>CAVSWA010000006.1:0-96062 GCA_963731605.1 uncultured Chloroflexia bacterium | reverse complement strand
GCGTGGTGTCTTCGAGGGCGAAATCGATGTTTTCAGTGAATGAGCGGCCCAGGGCGACGGCTGCTTTCGCCAGTTCCAACACCTCTGCGCGGGTCTTGTTCAGCTTGACCTTGCGGTGCAGTGGCGAGACGCTGATAAAGGGCTGAATAGCAGAATGCGCAGCAATCTTGACAGCGTCCCAGGCGCGTGCGATATCGGCGGGATTGGCACGGGCAATGGCGCAGATTTCGGCATTGTCTACCTTTGAGGCGATAAGGCGCACGGCCTCGAATTCGCCCGGAGAAGAGATGGGGAAGCCGCAATTGAGCGTATCGAAGCCCATATCAGCCAATGCCTGGGCAATCGCCAGTTTCTCTTCGGGGAAGTAGTTCACGCCGGGGGTTTGTTCACCATCGCGCAGCGTGGTTTCGTAAAACTTGATGATGCGGGGTTCTGTTGTCATTGTTAGAAACTCCTTTGTTTCACATGCAGTGACTATGAAACGATGAGAAGAAAGTTCAATCAAACCAGCTATATGGATAGGCCGGGTCGTCAATGGACTGCGCGATGGTGGTGAATTTCAACGGGTAGAAAGTGTCGATCATGACAGCCAGTTCTTCGGTGCGTTCGGCGCCCAGGCTTTTTTCGACCGCGCCGGGATGCGGGCCGTGCGGGATGCCGCGTGGGTGGAGCGTCAGGGAAGATTGCTCGATGCCACGACGGCTGCCGAAATTGCCGTTGACGTAGTAGAGCAACTCGTCGCTGTCGATATTGCTGTGGTTATAGGGAACGGGTATCGAGAGCGGGTGATAGTCCAGTTTGCGCGGCACGAAGGAACAGATCACGAAGTTTGGCCCCTGGAAGGTCTGGTGGACGGGCGGCGGCTGGTGGACGCGCCCGGTAATCGGCTCGAAATCGGCGATATTGAAAATCCAGGGGTATTCGCAACCATCCCAGCCAACGGTGTTGATGGGGTGGAAATCGTACCAGTAGCTTGAGATGAGGTTGCCGACTTTGACGCGCACCTCGTAATCGCCGCGTTCGGTGTGCGTGACCAGTTCCTGCGGGCGGCGAATATCGCGTTCGCAGTAGGGTGAGTGTTCCAGCAACTGGCCGTTTTTGTTCAGGTAGCGGCGCGGCGGCTCGATGGTGCCGTATGCTTCGACGGTGAGAAAGCGGCTGGCGGGGCTATCGGCGGCGATCTGGAAACGGAAGGTGGCACCACGCGGGATGATGATATAGTCGCCCTCGTGATAGGGTAGCAGGCCGAAGTTGGTTTCGAGCGTGCCATGCCCCTCATGCACAAAGTAGACCAGGTCGGCCTCGCCGTCGCGATAGTAGTAGCTCATCTCCTGCTCGGGCAGCGCGACACTGATGATGAGGTCTTTGTTATACATGAGCGGCTGGCGGCCTAAAACGGCATCGCCGCCGCGCTTCATCGGCGCGCTTTTCAAGTGGTGATGGCGATGCACATCCTGACGCCACTCTTCCTGAGGGTACGGGATATGGGCGAACTTTTCTACTTTTTTTACACGAGTGGGAGGGTAATAATAGTAGAGGTTGGAATAGTTGCCCGAAAAACCTTCTGTGCCGAACAGCTCTTCGGAGTAAAGCGTTCCGTCTGGTTTGCGGAACTGTGTATGCCGCTTGTGGGGGATTTCCCCCAGGCTATAATAAGCTGGCATAATGTGCCTCCTTCGTTGGGGTGGTATAATGGACCATCACCCGCATAGTGTATGGACGAGGGCGACCGCAAGGGTCTCCACCCCTCATCCACTCCACTCCCGCCCTTACAATGACTACGATTATTTTGAAATCAGACTATTTTATTTCGCAATACGCCGATGCCTTCGATTTCGAGTTCGATGATGTCGCCGCGCCGGAACCAGGGATGCACTTCGGTGCCCAGTTCGAGCAGGCAGCCGGTGCCGACGGTGCCGGAGCCGAGTACGTCGCCGGCGCGCAGGCGGGCGTTGCGCGAGGCCCAGGCGATCATCTGGGGAAAGCTGTAATAGATGTCTTTGAAGTTGCCACGCGAGATTTCCTTACCATTGACACGCGCCAGCATAGTCATGTTGTAACGTTCGCTGGCATGGCTGCCGGTGCGGTAGGCGGCCAGTTCGTCGGGCGTGACGAGCCAGGGGCCGAGCGAGGTGGCAAAGTCCTTGCCCTTGCCGGGTCCCAGGTTGAGTTTCATGTCCTTGCGCTGGAAGTCGCGCGCGCTCCAGTCGTTCATGATAGTGTAGCCCGCGATATAGCTGGCGGCTTCTTCCAGCGCAATATCTTTGCCGTCACGCCCGATGACACAGGCGATCTCAAGCTCGATATCCAGTTCGTTGCTGCCAACGGGGTAGGGGACTGGCTGGTTATGGCCGTAGATTTCGCTGTTATTGGTGAAGTAGAAGGTGGGTATCTCGTACCATTCCGGGATCATATCGAGGCCGCGTTTGGTACGCGCCGACTTGACGTGCTGCTCGAAGGCATAGAAATCGCGCACAGAGGGGGGCTCAGGAATAGGCGAGAGCAGTTGCACCTCCTCGAAGGTGTAGGCTTCGCCAACTGCTTCGCGCGCGCTGGCGAGGCCGTGGGGGTCGCGCAGCAATTCGAGCAGCGTGGGATAGGCAAGCGTGATGATTTCATTGTTGCGCACCACGCCAGCATGGGTCGCGGACCAATCATCTGTGCTGAAGGTAACAAGCTTCATTTACAAATTTCCTCGCAGGGCCTGCTCGCGCTCCAGGGCCTCAAACAACGCTTTGAAGTTGCCTTCGCCGAAGCCGCGCGCGCCCTTACGCTCGATGACTTCAATGAAGACCGTGGGTCGGTTCACAATCGGTTTGGAGAAGACTTGCAGCAGGTAGCCTTCGTCGTCGTGATCGACCAGGATACCCAGTTCAGCTAATTGCTGCACATCCTCGGCGATGGGGCCAACGCGATCAAGCACGGTTTCGTAGTAGTTGCCGGGTGTTTTGAGAAACTCCACGCCGCGCTCCTCTAAGCCGCGCACGGTTTTGATGATGTCGGCGGTGTTGATGGCGATATGCTGCACGCCGGGGCTGCGATAGAAGTCCAGGTATTCTTCGATCTGCGATTTGCGGCGTCCGGGGGCCGGTTCGTTGATGGGGAATTTTACGCGCCCGCTACCGTTCTGCATGACCTTCGACATGAGGGCGGAATATTCGGTGCTGATGGCGCGGTCATCGAAATGAATAAGCTGGGTAAAGCCCATGACGCGCTCGTAGAATCCGACCCATTCGTTCATTTTGCCAAGTTCAACGTTGCCGACGACGTGATCGATAGCAGCCAGGCCAGCGGGCCGGGCGCGGCGCGGCAGGTTGCTGTCAATAGCTCGATAGCCGGGCAGGAAGACGCCGTTGTAGTTGTGGCGTTCGACGAAGGTATGGATGGTCTCGCCATAGGTGGCGATTGAGGCCAGTTTCACGACGCCGCCATCATCTTTGCGCGTTGTGGGGGCCAGGACGCCGCGCGCGCCGCGTGTAGTCGCTTCGCGGTAGGCGCGCGCGGCGTCGTCCACGCGCAGGGCAATATCTTTCACGCCGTCACCGTGCAGACGGACATGTTCGGCTATTTCGCCTTCGGGGCCAAGCGCGGATGTCAGAACAAAACGCACATTGCCCTGTTCCAGGACATAACTGCTGCGGTCGCGCACGCCCGTTTCCAGCCCTGAGAAGGCAATGGGTGTGAAACCCCAGGCATGACTGAAATAATAGGCGGCTTGTTTGGCATTGCCCACGTAAAATTCGAGGTAATCGAAATTTTGAATGGGCATGAAATCGTCAACGGTATTATCGCTCATCTTGAAACTCCTTTGTTTCGATGCTCTATAACTGGTGGGGGCGTCTTTGATGATCGCCCAATTGTGGTACTACTTACTATACGTTTATATTATATGAGACAAATTGGGACAGCCGCAAGATGATAATAAGATGGGATGGTGTTGAGCAGCCTGCGGCTGCTCAACACCATCCCATCTTATTATCTATACGAGACGCGCAGGTCAAAGCCGCGTTTGCGGAACTCGGCGACGAAGGTCTGGCCTGGCACGGCCAGTTCTACGGGTACGCCGCCTTTGAGAGTCTGGCCGCGCGCTATGAAGCCTGCCATGATGGCGGCGTGCCAGCCGGTGGTGCGTTCCATAGCGGTGAAGCCAGTGCGCTCGTCGGCGTAATCGAAGAGGTCTACGGTGGCCTCTTTTTCCTGACCGTCTTTGATGCCGCGCGCGATGATACGCACGATGACAAGGTCTTGTTCGTAGGGGCGCGCTAAAATCTTTGGCTCTAAGAGAGCGTGCAGCAGGTGGCGCGGGACTACCGGCTGACCATCAACGATGATAGGTTCCAGGCTGATCAGCCCGGCGTCGTTGAAGGCTTTCCACTGAGCGTAGTGGCCGGGCCAGCGCAGGGTTTTATTTTGCAGGGTGCGCAGTTTGCCCTCGTAGGTCCAGGGCATGGTGCTGGTGCCTCCCGCTGTTGTGAAGGCTTCCAACCGGCCGAAGGGCGCGGGGAAATCCAGCAGTTCGTATTCCTCAAAGCAGGGCATTTCGCGCTGTTTCCAGTCGCGTAAGAAAAGTGTGGTGCCGAAATATTCGTTGGTCAACCCTTCGATATTGAAGGTGAGGATGTAGTTCCAGGGTGGAGACGGGTGGAACGGGATGCCGCCGTCGTACATGATGATGTCGCGTGGTTCATCCAGCAGGGTCATGGCATAGGCGCAGAGTGATGTTCCCAGGCCGGGAACCTGGCCGCAGTCGGGGATGAGCGTGATGCCAGCCGCCTTCGCTTCTGTATCGAATGCCAATTGCTGGCGTATCTGGTCGGTGTTGCCGCCGAAATCGCACATGCTGGCGCGGGCGCGTATAGCAGCGCGAGTCAGGCCCATATTGAAAAAATAGGGGACGCCTGAGACGAACACCGCAATAGATGCGCCGGTCAGCAAAGCTACTACCGCGTCCTCATCCTGCACATTAACCTGAGCCGCGTGCGCGACTTCGCGCCCAATAAGTGAATTGACACGCGCGGCAGACCGTTCAGCCTGTGCCAATGACATGTCGGCCATCAACACATATTCGGCATCACCCAGCAGCGCGAGGTCATACGCGGCGGCGGTACCCTGCCGCCCGGAACCAATGACAGCATAACGAAAACCCATGATGGAGACTCCTGAAGTTTGTACTATCTGTTAATTTTGCCAGGGCGGGGGCAAGCCCTGGTTATCTACCCAGAGTCTACCATATCGATGGGTCAGGTGTGAAATGCCATCTTACTTCACAACCACTGTCACGCCATCGGGGTCTTGCAATGTGCCAGGACTGAGTCCTTCGCGCTGGATTTCGTAGAAATCGATGCCGAAGGCATTCGGGTCAACCGGGGGTATGTTGCGACCGGCCCAGAGGTTGACGCCTAGATGGTGATGGTAGCCATCCCACGAGAGAAAGTCGGCCTGACCGGGAATACCAATCATGAGATTCATGCCCAGGGTCTGGTAAAAGGACATACTGCGTTCGAGGTTTCCTACGTTGAGGTGCATATGGCCGAGGCGCAGGCTGCTTGAAAAGCTGCTGAAAGGCTGCGCTTTTTGTAGCAGCGCGGGCGCGTTGAGACGGATGGTGTCCATCTGGAGTTGACCATCACGCTGAAACTGCCATGTTTCACGCGGTCGATCAGCGTAGACTTCAATACCGTTGCCTTCGGGGTCGCTCAGGTAGAGGGCTTGACTCACCAGGTGATCGGATGCGCCGTCAATGGGGAGCTGGCGATCGATACGGTGCTTGAGGAAGGAACCAAGCTCTACTTCATCGCCTACCAGCAGCGCGAAATGGAACAGGCCAGCCGTGCGCGGTTGGCGGGGGCGTCCGCCGGGAAAGGCACGCAGCGAGAGTATTTCTTTACTGCCAGCGCCCAGTCCGACGCTGCCGCCGTCCTGCTGGTCGCGTTCATCCCTGACGATGGCAAAGCCCAGTTGTGTGTAGTAATTCACGCTCTCTGTGAGATTTTGCACGCGCAAACCTACCCGGCGTAAAGGCCAGGTCTGCGCTGTTTCGTTCAACGATACTTCTTTATCTTTTAATCCGGTGACTTCCTGCCCGGTGACACTCTCTTTATCCATGGTAGTTGCTCCTATTCTCTTTTCACTAACACAAAGTTAGTAACTAATATTATTATAAAACATAGAGAATTAAATTGCAAGGTTTTGTAAACTGCACAATCAAAATGTCAATTCGACGAGTTTTCGTTCGTTAATAATGAAGAGTGGCAAAAAATGTTGTTGCCTCTACACTTATAAATATTCCTGAGGGAGGGTACGTTGTGCGTTATATGTTATTGATCTATGGAAGTGAGGCGGATGCAGCTACTATGACGCAAGAGGCGCGGGATGCACTGATGCAGGGTCATACCGCTTTCGCTCAAGCAGCTCTAGCACGGGGAATATTGACAGGTGGAGCGCCGTTGCAACCCACCCATACTGCGACAACCGTGCGCGTTCGTAAGGGCAAAATTATGATTACAGACGGGCCATTCGCCGAAACGAAAGAGCAGCTTGCGGGAACTTACATTCTGAATTGTAAAGACCTGGACGAGGCTATCGAAATGGCTACCAGGATTCCTGACGTGTCTATTGGCTCTATAGAAATCCGTCCCGTTATGGAAATGAGTAAGTGAAAGAAGACAGACAATGCCCCACGCGGAAGAAAGTATCACCATCAATCGACCGGTCGGTGATGTATTTGACTTCGTTCTGGATGGGACGAAAAACCCACTCTGGCGACCCGCAGTTGTCGATATTCAACGAGTGCCAGGTAAATCACTGGATGTTGGAGCGGTTTACAAACAAGGGCTGAAAGGGCCGGGAGGCAGGCGAATTGACGGTGACTATGAGATAGTGGAGTGCCAACCGAATGAGTTAATCAAGTTTCAAGTAATCACTGGCCCGGCGAGGCCCACAGGCATCTATAGGTTTGAATCGATTGGAAATTCAACCCGCGTTACGTTCACTTTACACCTTGAGCCGAAGGGCCTGACCAGGCTCTTGAGTCCAATGATTACTTCGACAATGAAAGGTGAAGTTGCTACGCTCTCCAATCTGAAAGCATACCTGGAGAGTCACGATTCGTAGGTCGCGATGCATCGCGTCCTTACATTCACACTTCGACGAACACCTTTGGATGTTCTTCGGCGCGGATGCCCTGAACGCGCACTTCGTAGCCGGTTACGTCCTGGCGTTTTTTGCGCAGGATTGAGACGACATCCATACCGGTGCAACCGGCCAGGCCTACCAGTAACATTTCCATAGGACTAAAGCCCGCGCCCTGGCCGCCGCTTTCCACATTTGAGTTGAGCGTCACATGGTAGCCGGAGGTTGCTTGCGTGTCAAAGCGCATACCCGTTTCAAGTTTTGCAATAGCGGTCATTATTTTACCCATGATGAGACTTCTTTTTTCTATTCGCGCTCAGATGATGCACCGACATTAGTATGAGTTTCACCCTGAATTTTAGCACAATTGGCCCATTTACAACCATGACACACTGTGTTACACTTCCAGTGAGGCAGAGATCGGGGGAGGGGGAAAGTTAGTGGGGTTCCGATCTGGAGCGCGTTTATTTCATAAGGAGGGTGTTCATGGCTGGCTGGCAAGACGAACTCGCCGAGCTGCTACGTGAGCTAGGGGTCACGCAGGAAGAACCCAAAGCTCTCTCCCGTTCTAAAGGCAAAGTGACCAGGAACGATACAAAACGGCGGTTGCGGGCGCGCGAACTATACACGGATGCCTTTTTAGATAGTATTGCTGCTGCCTCTGAAAGCAATGCAGAACCCTGGGAAACCGATCTCAGCCAGATGCGTCTGGAAGTGGACTCCATTGTGAGGCAGGTTATTTCGTTAATGCAGCGCGGCGATCTGGATAGGTCCATCAAAGAGGATATCATGGTGGTACTGCGCGCATTGCGCAGGCGCGCCGCTGTTGCCCAGAAGACGACGGTCAGCGATGAAGTTTATTTAGAATCAGCAACATCCCTATTGCACTTCTGTCGTCTCGTTCTCAGTCTGAGCGAAACAGCTATTGAGGATGAGTTGTAATATATTTCTCACGAGCCAGGACGGGGGTAAGCCCCGCCCTGGTATTTTTTTGCCTTGACATGCATCTATTCAAAATGACATACTGTTGGTTGTACGTATTTACGGACAGTTCAAAAGTCAGGAAGGCTTTTTTTCATGCCTTGCTGTAAGAGAGTAGAGATTGCCTGTTTTGTTTTAGAGGCGATGAGGAGCGAATAGATGAAGAAGAATGCACGGGCGGAAAAATCGGTAATAACAGAGAATGCAGGACGCGGACGCTTGTTGCGCACCGCGTTGCTTGCCTATACCCTGGCGGGTCCCGCCATTAGCGCGTGGATAAAAAAGCGCGCCAGCCAGGGCTCGCAGGCAGTAGCAACAGTCGCGCAGGCCATTCCAGAGGTCACGCAGAGCCGCCAGGCCGACTTTCGAGAGCGACTGGAAGAGTTGACGCGCGAAAGCCGCCAGAGGGCCATTGAGCAGGCGCAGCACTTGCGCGCACAGGCCAGCCAGTTACAGGCGCAATCGCGCCAACTGCGCAAAGCTGTGCGCGAGGAAGCAAAGCAGCGCAGCAAGTTGCTGGCGCAAATGCGCGATAGCGGCCTGGAGTGGAGTCAGGATATGCTCAAACGCGGCGAGCATCTGACGGGAGATCTGGTCGAGCGTGGTGAAGAAATTACACACGATCTGGTCGAGCGCGGTGAAGAAATTACACACGACCTGGCGAAGCGCGGGCGTAAGCTGGCGAAACGGTCTGAAGAGCTGCTGGTGCCATCTTACGAGCAGAATCGCATACTCTGGATGGTGGCAGGCTTCGGAGTGGGCCTCGCCGTGGCAGGCGCTATCACCTACCGGCTGGTGCGTGGCCGCGCTATTCGGCAGGCCCAGGAAGAGGATCAGGCCATCGAACTGCCACAGACAGATTCGTGGAACGGCAAGGTTACTCATCCTGCCGGCGAGATTCTTCATTTTGACTTGAATGGAGCAACGGTCGCAACATTAGAGGCTGTATCAGTGGCAAACGCGGAACGGCCAGAGAATGCCGCCTTCGTGGGGGTAATCAGCACACAGTCTTACTACCCCGTCGATACAGAGCTTGAGTTTAGCGATCTTGTCTACTTTTTCTCAGAGGAAGAGGCCAGAGCACGCGGCTTCAAGGCCGCAGAGTAAAGTCTTCCTACTGAATTTGACTGACGAAGGCAAGCGCGGCTTAAGCCGCGCTTGCCTTCGTCAGTCAAATTCATCCTCCTGGCCTTCGTTCACGATGCCGCGTTTGATGAGGTAGCGTAAAAATTCTAGCCGTTGTTGGGGCGTGGGAGTAGACGGGACAGCAGGAGAGGCGTCATCTTTGCCCGGCTCTGTTGTAATATCTACTGGCGATAGGAATGAAGGGGGAAGTGGTGTTTCGGGTGTATCGTTTAAGGCGGAATTGTGCGCTGAAATAGTGCGATCCGGGCGTTCCTCAATGGTTGAGAGGCGGGGGGTGATGCTCGCCTGGGGTGTCGTTCCCTCTACAGCGGATAGTGAGATGCCATCTTGCGATGTGTTCATGCCCAACGGGCCGCTCGTCTGCCAGTAGTCCGGCGGCGGGGTATGTTTCCAGGGCCACCACGCGAACATGTTGCGCAGCCAACGCTTAATCGCTTGCGTGATCATTGTTTCCTTGCTTTCAGTATGCTAGCAATCACGCGCTACAAAAGAGAAACGCATTAAACGGTGAAGAACATTGAATAACTTAGAAACATGTTAGCACAATTGGCCGGGCGGCGTCAAACCTACTTGCTTTTTTGCATCCTACATGCCATAATCAAGAGGGGATTTGGGTGAATCCTGGCGCGAAAAGTACGATCTAACGTTGAAAGTATATAGCCACTGGGGACTCATTCTTCACAGATTGAAACCCTGGTTTTTATGTGTTCGTGACTATTAAAGCAGCAAAGTAAAGAAAAGAAAGGCAGGTATCGGCTATGCAGGAAGACGTTCTTGGTACCCGGCGAACCGCCATCTCTGACCCATTTGTCACTTGCGCGCGCTGCAACAAGGCTACTCGTTTGCGGTATGCTCGTATAGTCCAGAGCGATGTGCTTTCAGAGAGCAATTCCGAGTATGAATACCTCTGCCCGGAGTGCCAGAAGGCGCTGGCGAATGGCGAAAAGGATCTGGCGCTCTAAATTCTACCTGGATTGAATGGAATACTAGCATGGCAAAAGGCGCGGGACACATGACCTTGTTCCTTTTGCCATTTTTATAACCTGTTGCATGGCAGTGGGATGGCAATAAAGAGATAGTGAAGTAGGCACATATGAATACAGATGAGATAAACAAAGATTTGCAAGAAGCGCCATCAACCGAAGAAAAGGTGGACGAGACTGAGACTAAGACTGTTCCTGCGCGCAAACGCCGGAAGGTGGCTAAAGAGAGCAAACAGGCTGAAGAGCGCGTGGTTGAAGATACCACGGATACGGCAGAAGAGAAGGCCAGTTCGCGGGAGTTGTTGTTCCTCAAAGAGCTGGAAAAACGCCACAGGGATGACGACGATAAAGTAAATATCCCTAATATCCTGCCGGTATTGCCGCTCAAAGATACGGTTGTCTTTCCGTTCGCAGTACAGCCGCTGGGTGTGGGACAGGATCGCTCGATTCGCCTGATCGACGCGGTTATGCGCGGCAATCGCCTGGTGGTACTGGTGGCGCAAAAGTCGGCTGAAGTCGAACTGGCAGGCCCCAACGAAATCTTCAAGGTTGGCACGGTGGCGCGCATCGCGCGCATGATTCGGATGCCGGATGGCACGCTTCAGATCATCGTGCAGGGGCTGGAACGGGTCGATATTGGCAAATTCACGCGGGGCAAGTCCTACCTGACCGCGCACATCAGCCTGAGGCCGGAAATCCAGGAAAGTGATGACGAGACCGAGGCCATCAAGCGCAACGTTGTGGGCTACTTCCAGCGATTGATGACGCTGGCGCAGAACGTGCGCGAAGATTTAGCGGCAGCCACGCTCACCCTGGAAGAGGCTCGCCAGGTGGCCTATGTGATCACCTCCATCGTGCAGATGGAGATGGAAATGAAGCAGAAAATCCTCGAACTCGATTCTGTGCGCGCGAAGCTGGAAAGCCTGAGCAGGTATCTATCGCATGAACTGGATATCTTTGAGTTAGGGCGCAAGATTTCAGACCAGCGCGCAGGAAGAGATGGGCAAGGTGCAGCGAGAATACTTGCTGCGCGAACAACTGAAAGCTATCCAGCGCGAACTGGGCGAGGAGAGCGAAGAGCAGGCCACCATCAATGAACTGCGGCGCAAGATCGACGAGGCAAAGCTGCCGGAAGAGGCCTTGAAAGAAGCCAATCGCGAACTATCGCGCATCGAGAAGATGCCAACGGCCTCGCCCGAATACAGCATGATTCGCACCTACCTCGAACTGTTGACCATCCTGCCGTGGAGCAAGAGCACAGGCGCAAAGATTGATGTGCCATACGCGCGCCAGGTGCTTGACCACGATCACTATGACCTGGATAAGATCAAGGGCCGCATCCTGGAATACCTGGCCGTGCGCCGCCTGAAAGAGGAACGCCTGGCGGAACAGGCAGAGCGAGATCGCGAGATGGATGAGGCAGAGCAGCAGGGCGAAGAAGCGGAAAGCAAGCGTCCCACGCAACCACTGACCTCGCCGGAAGCGGCGCGCCAGATCAACCGCGAGCCGATCCTGTGTTTCGTGGGACCTCCGGGCGTTGGTAAGACCTCGCTGGGGCAGTCGATTGCGCGGGCGCTGGGCCGCAAATTCGCGCGCATGTCGCTGGGCGGCATTCGCGACGAGGCCGAGATTCGCGGGCATCGCCGCACCTACATTGGAGCTATGCCGGGGCGCATCATTCAAACCCTGCGGCGCGTGGAGGCCAACGACCCTGTTATCATGCTCGACGAGGTGGATAAGGTCGGAGCCGACTGGCGCGGGGACCCCTCTTCAGCGCTGCTGGAAGTGCTCGATCCCGAACAGAACTACAACTTCCGCGATAACTACCTCGACCTGGCCTTTGACTTGTCGAAGGTAATGTTCATCGCGACCGCCAATTCGCTCGAGCCGATTCCGCCCGCGCTGCGCGACCGCATGGAGATTCTGGAACTTTCCGGTTACACGGAAGAACAGAAGTTGCACATTGCGCGCAACTACTTACTTTCAAAGCAGTTGGAGGCCAACGGTCTGAAGCCGGACGAACTGCTGGTAGATGACGACACGCTGCGGCGTATCGCGCGCGACTATACCCGCGAGGCGGGCGTGCGCAACCTGGAACGCGAGATCGGCTCGCTCTGCCGCAAGGTGGCGCGACAAATCTCGGAAGGCAAGGCAACGCCCATTCACGTTTCAGCCGAGCAGCTGGCGGATTACCTGGGACGACAGCGTTTCTTTCGAGGAGGCAGCCGAGCGCATCGACCGCCCAGGCATCGCTACCGGTTTAAGCGTGACGCCCGTGGGAGGCGAAATCCTCTTCATCGAAGCGGCGGCTATGCCAGGGAAAGAAGACCAGCTAACCCTGACCGGGCAGCTTGGCGATGTGATGAAGGAATTGGCCATGACCGCTTTGAGCTATGTGCGCTCACATGCCGAAGCGTTGGGTCTGCCCGCGCGCGTCTTTGAAAATCAGCAAGTGCATATTCATGTACCCGCCGGGTCTATCCCCAAAGATGGGCCATCGGCAGGCGTGACCATGACGACGGTGCTTGTTTCGCTGGCAACCGGGCATAACGTGCGTTCGGACGTGGCGATGACGGGCGAGATCACGCTGCGCGGCAAGGTCATGCCGATAGGCGGCGTCAAAGAGAAAGTGCTGGCGGCCTACCGTTCAGGCATTCGCACGGTGATCCTGCCTAAAAAGAACGAGCTGGACCTGATGGAAGACCTGCCCAAAGAGCTGCGCGACCAGATGACGTTCGTTTTCGTGACCGACATCCCGCAGGTGCTGGAAACCGCCATTGAGGGCTTCAGTCTCAAGGCCAAAACCGGAGCCAGAGACGGAAACGCGCATTGTTGAAAACGGACATCAACGCCCGCGCAAGCGCAAGGGCGAGAAGGCGGCAGCGAAAGCGTAAAAAGGCTGATCCATAAACTTTACAATTGAACTGTATCATGTTATAATAGTATTAACCCTAAGGGTTAATACTATTTTTATTGGGGGCTGGTAAGGTGGATATTCTTTTTCAGGATAGGAAACTGGAGAAAACGTGTAACGATCAATCTCAACTAGTGCGAAGATATGGTTCGATAGGTGCAAAGTTACTCAGGCGTCGGCTTGATGAATTCAGAGCGGCGGAAAATCTCGCCGTGATTTGTTTGCTACCACAAGCAAGATGCCATGAATTAAAAGGAAATAGAGAAGGAACGTTAGCGGTAGACCTGGAACATCCCTATCGACTGATCTTTGAGCCAGCAAATGACCCAATTCCAAGAAAACCCGATGGCGGTCTGGACTGGACAGAAGTAACAGCGATTAGGGTTCTTACTGTGGAGGATTATCATGGTTAAAACGCTGAAAAATGAATATCAACCGGATTTTGTTTCTTCTCCTGGGGAAACTTTATTAGAGACGCTTGAAACCATGGGCATGTCCCAGGTAGAACTTGCAAAACGGATGGGTCGTCCGGTTAAGACAATCAATGAGATCATACAAAAGAAAGCAGCTATCACAGCCGAAACCGCATTGCAATTAGAGCAGGTACTCCATATTCCAGCATCATTCTGGTTAAAGCGGGAGCAGCACTATCGAGAGTCTCTTGCCCGTCTTGCAGAAGAGCAACGTCTAAACAGTTGGGTTGGATGGCTAAAGGAGCTTCCAATTCGCATTATGATGCGCAGAGGTTGGATTTAAGGTTGTACTAACGAATCCCAGCAAGTATTAGAAGCTTTGAAGTTCTTCGCTGTAGCTTCTCCTGATGCGTGGAGAGCTATTTGGGAAAGTAAAATAATTGCGTATCGCAAGTCTTCTGCATTCAAAAGCAATTTTGGACACGTTGCAACATGGCTGCGTCAAGGCGAACTAGAAGCTCAAGAGCTTGAATGCGCTCCATACGATGCTGAGACATTTCACGATGTTTTGATCCGCATACGCGCTCTTACAATAGAGCAGGTTGACTTTTTCCAGGAAGAGTTGGTACATTTATGCACACAGGCTGGCGTCGCTGTTGTTTTTGTGCAAGACTTACCTAACACCGGAATTTGTGGTTCGACACAATGGTTAACGCCTACAAAAGCATTAATACAGCTTAGCTTCGCTATAAAACCGACGATCAACTCTGGTTTACTTTTTTCCATGAAGCCGGTCATATTCTAAAACATGGAAAGAGACAAATTTTCCTTGAGACAGACCAGCAAGATCAGGAAACAGACGAAGACGAAGCGAATACGTTCGCGTCAAATATATTGATAAATCGCGCACAATGGAGACAATTTGTAACGCAAGATTCTTATCGCACAAAAGTGGGCATTCAGGAATTCGCCCAAAAAGTTGGAATAGCATCTGGAATTGTCGTAGGAAGACTCCAACATGAACAAAGGTTGCCTTACAACCACTGCAATGATCTTAAACGTCATCTTGAGTGGAGTATAAAAGAATGAAGCTCTACTACAAGAGGATGCAAGGGTCATGAAGAATTTGCGCGAGGCGCGAATGGTTTATTCAGAGAATTGGAAACTGCTTCAAATCCGTAGCGCAGCATCTCGGTTTCGTACCGGGCTTTGGCGTGAATGAGCGGTATCCCTTTTGTGGCAACATCGATTAGTGCGTGGTGAAGGATACGGGCATCTCGTAGAGCTGTGTTGGCGCCTTCACCGCGACCGGGGGACATGGTGTGGATGGCGTCTCCCAGCAGCGTCACGTTCGTCGTTTGCCACTGCTTGACGGGCCGCGATGAGCGGATAGTGACCAGAAAAGTTGAAGGAACATCGGCTTCGTCGATGATGCGCCGCACTGGGAGAGGCCATTCTTTTAGCATGTTGCGCGCCAGGTGGTGCAGGGTCGAGCTGTCCGCGTTCCGAAACTGTTTATCGGTGGGGGATAGTGTCCACGAGAAGTAATCCTGCATTTCTGTAAGGTGCAGAGTCGGGGCGAACCTGGCGGTGGCCTCTGTGAACGAACCCCGCTTCCTGCAAGTCGCTACCGCCATGCCAACTCCATCGGGGGCGGTCATACGGTTAAAACTATCGAAAAGCACTTCGGGAAACCACTCCATGATGGCGGGTGTGATGGAAGTCTTGCCATAGATGGCGTAGTCAAGTTCGTCAATAATGGCATCCGGCGCGATAAGCTCGCGGACTGCGGAATTGGTGCCGTCGGCTCCTACCAGCAAATCTCCGGTGACAGAGGTTCCGTCGGCAAAGTGTGCGCGAACCTGGCCTTCGTCCGATTGGTCGAAATCGTTCGAAGATTTTATCGAAATGCACAATTCCTTCCAGGTCGGCAAGCAGAATTTCACGCAGAGTGAGCCTGTTTACTCCGAAGAACGTGTCAGTGGGAAGAGGCGGAATTGGCCTCGCGAACTTCTGGTTCAAGTGATGGTCGAGGAAGATCATGCGCGTGGCAGACTGGATGGCAGTGGCTACGCAAAGGTTGAAGATGTTCTCCGGCAGACAGTCGCGCAAGGCCGAACTGCCATCCTCCTTAAGTGAAATGCGGTACCCCTGGCTGCGAAAATGCGCCGACCTGTCTCGTTCATAGACCGCGACGCTGATTTCCTGATTTCTTGAGGCCCTGCGCCAGGCACAATCCACCTATTCCGCCGCCAATAATCAGCACATGAAGAGGCATATGCTCTGCTCCTTACTCAAACAAGTAATACCATGGCTATCTCAAGGCGTCAAGGGGCGGGAAGGGCATAGTCTTTCACTAATAGGTTTTTTGGGAAAGGCGTCAGCGAGGTGGGAGGTGTCATTCTGAGCGCAGCGAAGAATCTCTCGCCGGGCCACACGCAGATTCTTCGCTGCGCTCAGAATGACAGGCGTAAGCGGCGCGTTTCAAAAAACCTACCAGTGAAAGAAGGGCATAGTGGGGAGCTAACGTAGACCTATCCGACTTCTACGCCCCGCGTTTCCTGGTGGCATTATTCAGGGCGAAGGGCCAGCGCCAGACCTCCAGCAGCGCGAGATTGAACAGCAGCGCGATAGCCATGAAGACGGGGGCTGGAACGCCATGATCGACAAAGATGCCGCGCAGGATTATGGCGATGACCCAGGCGGGTATCCAGGCCAACAGGGTGCGTAGCGCCATCACGCGCGGCTGCGTTAAAATGTCGCGGCGGAAGAGGCCCATAAAGGGTGAGACGATAAACCAGCCCGCGATGAAAGGGAGCGCGACCAGGAAGCTATGGAACAGAGAAGCCAGCCCGCTCAGCTGCCCGTGTGATTTGTCACCGATAATGGCGAAAATGATAAAGACCAGAATGTCGCCTACCACCAGAGAAATTACCGCCTGGCGATAGGACATTTCTTTGGATGTCGCGTATTTCCTTTTAGTGGCGGGTTGGTTTGTCTCATCTTGCACTGACATGTCAATTTACTCCTTATTCTGCTTTTCGCGCTGCTCGCGCACAAGTTCTTCGACGGCGGCCAGTTCGGTGCGCACGCCACGAATACGCAGCATCATAAATGCTACATAGGCAAATAGCCCGACCCACGCGATGATGTAGGCGGCGACCAGGTAGTTGAATCCTTGCATCTTTATTTTATCCTTTTCTCTAAGCCAGAATGACCAGGGTGTCCAATAGAGCACGGGCGGGCGGCAAGCCCCGCCCCTACCCTTACGGGTTTGCGGTTGCTCTGCTCCTTAATATTCCGCTTTATTCCAGGCTGGCGCGCAGGCGCTGGGCCAGGGTTTGCATTCGCTGTAACTGGTAGAGTTGAATCATCAGGAAACTAAACAAGAGTGTAAACGATGTGAGCGAGATCATCAAGGTCAGGACGACGGAGTTGGGCAGCGCGCCCGCAACGCCGACTTGTTGCGCGGGATGTAGCGTGCGCCACCAGTTGACTGACTCGTAGATGATGGGCACGTCGATGATGCCTATGATGGCTAATACCGCTCCGGCGCGCGCGCTGCTGTGGGTGCGTCCCATGTAACTGCGCAGCATGAGGTAGCCAATGTAGATGAACCAGAGGATCAGCGTGGTGGTCAAACGCGCATCCCACGTCCACCAGGTACCCCAGATGGTCTTACCCCAGATGGAACCCAGTATTAGAGCCAGCGTGATGAACATCGCGCCCAGTTCGGCAGCCGCGCGGGCCGCCCAGTCCCAGCGCTCATTTTTCGTGATGAGATAGGCGATACCGCAAACCGCCACGATAACAAAGCCCAACATGCCGAGCCACGCGGCCGGCACATGAAAATAGAAGATGCGCTGCGGTTGTCCCTGCACGGCATCTTCCGGCGCGTACAGGAAAATCATCCAGATGGAAACCAGCATACCGGCGAACGAAAGCGCGCCCAGGATGAGCGAGGCAATGGGGAGACGGGGCGAAGGTCTTGCTTTGACCTTACCAGTCTCCTGTTGAGTAAAATTGTTTGTTTGTTTTACGATTGCCATATGATTGCTCCTACATATCCAATTATTCCTTAATGACAAATTCAAAGGTGAGCATCGAGACGCTCAGGAATATTACGTCGAAAGCGGTCATCAGGCCCAACCAGGGTGGTGAATTGGGCGATGCGACCATCAGGTCGCCGGTAGCGCGTACAGCGCCGATGACTACGGGTACAATTAAGGGAAAAACCAGAATTGGTAACAACAATTCTCTGGCCTGGGTCGCGGCAGCCATAGCGGAAAAGAGCGTGCCTACGGTGGCAACGCCCAGCGTGCCAAGCAGCACAATGGGCAGCAACGCGCCGAACAATGGCACATTAAACAGGGCCGCGAAAACGGGCAGCGCTACTACTTCTACCACTCCGATGAAGAGCAGGTTGCCCAGCAGTTTGGCAAGGTAAATGGCTTTGCGGTCCACCGGGCAGAGCAAAAGGCGATCCATCAGGCCCTTTTCGCGTTCGGCGGTGATTGTGCGCCCCAGGCCCAGCAGGCTGGCGAAGACAAAAGCCACCCATAACGCGCCGGGGGCGATGGCAGCCTTGTTATCCACGCGCAGGTCAAAGGCGAAATTGAAGATCACCAGCACCAGCAGCGCGAACATGCCCATGCCCATCCAGGTCTGCTTGCTGCGCAACTCGCAGCGAATATCTTTCCAGAGAATTGCCAGGGTTTGTTCGAGAAATATCATCGCAACGCCTCCTGGTACGCCTGCCGCGCGCTGCCTGCTTCGAGACCGCGCGTTTCGCGGAAATAGGCCATACGTCCGCCGCTCAATAAACCAATGTGGTCGCTCCATTGCATGGCGTGTTCAAACTGGTGCGTGGTGAAGAGTACCGCGCCGCCATCTTGCGCCTGTTCACGTAATAGCGCTTCCAGCAAGGCGATGCCCTCTTCGTCTAGCCCGGTATCCGGCTCGTCGAGCAGCAACAGGCGCGGAGTATGCAATAGGGCGCGCGCGATAGCGAGTCGCTGCGCCTGGCCGCGAGACAGGGCGCTGGCGCGGTCAGTAGCGCGTTTGAGCAGCCCCACTCGCTCTAATAACGCGCGGGCGCGTTCCTTGCGCTGCTTCACGCCGTACATGCGCCCGAAGAACAACAGGTTCTCCATGACGGTTAGATCGTCGTAGAGATAGGGCTGGTGCGCTACAAAACCGATCGCTCGCCGCGCCTGCTGCGCATCATGCATGATATCTAGCCCACAGATCTGAACCCGGCCCCCGTCAGGCTCGGCCAATCCTGCCAGGATACGCAGCAGGGTTGTTTTGCCCGCGCCATTGGCTCCCAGCAAGGCCACGCACTGGCCTCGCTCAACCGCGAGATTTACGCCGCGCAATACCGGCTTCAGACCATAGTTCTTTTTCAGCTTTGAAATCTCTAGATACGTATGGCTCACGGTTTCGCCTTGCCGCTGCTGTTGACAGTCTTTTTGCTATTCGATGCGGTTGCCTTCTTCTCACCGGCTTCCGAGGTCATCAAAAGACGCAGGCGCGCCTTCAGACTCGCGCGGCGTTCCTGATACTCTGCTTTCTTTATTGTACCAGCTTCGTCGGCTTTATCCAGTTCCAGCAATGCCTGTAGCAGCGATTCTTGCTCTTCCAGTGTAGAGCGTGCAACTTTTGCCTGCGCCGGGCGTTGTGATGTGATCGCGGCCTTGTTTTTAGACAGGCTCTTTGTTGCTTTTCTCCGCTGCGCCGCGCTTCTCCGCTGCATACGAACGTACATAAACCACGTTGCAGCTACGATAGCGAGCATCAGGACCACAATGGCGATAAACCAGGGGGGACCCTGGTCTGTTTGCGATGCATTGGATTGGTTGGTGGGAGCGGGCAGACCATCAAGTTCAACGTGTACCTGCGTCCCGGCCAGAAGTTGCTTTGCCTCTAATTGCTGGTATGCCTGCTGGCTGACACTGACCGACCCCTTCGAGGTAAGTACACCAGAAGAGGCGTGATAATCCAACGGCGTCAACACCGACAAATCAACGGTGGGATAGATGACGGTATCAGCGAAGTCATAGTGCGACGCGCTATAGGGGACATGAAACGAAAAGGCAAATTGGGATTGGCCGGGGGGAATAGCAGCATCGCTGGCGAAGCCCGGGTCAACCTGGACGACGTTATAGCCATCAAACCCTACCTTGAGTGACAACTGGCGCGCCCCCGGTGGCAGTGAAAAACGCAGCGCGTTGGGCTTCTGCCCGTTGGCTTGCAGCGAACCGACGTAGGTGGTCAGCCCCAGGTTCTCAAAAACGAAACTCTCGGTTATATTGAGCAAACCATGCTGCGCATCGGCTTTATCAATCAATACATTGGCCTGCACGATGGCAATATTGCTGACGCTTGTCGTAGCATCATAGACAAGCAGGTTGACTTGCTGCCCAGGCCTGTCACCCAGGCTGATCAGGCCGGTGAAATATTGCGCTTTCTGGTACAACGTGTAGATCGCGTAGCTAATCGTTTTATCGGTATTCAACCCGCTAAACGAAAACGCGCCATGCGCGTCAGTGGGAACTGTCTTGAGATCGCCCGCGGTCTGGCCCTGCGCCATCTGCAAGGTGACGCTCTGCCCTGCCACCGGCGCGTTCCGCTTCGTGCCATCCAGCAATTGACCGGAGATATGCCCCGCGTTTGTGAGGGTATGGGCTGAAGCTGGAAGCGCAAAGGCGAAAAGCGAGACGATGGTGATTACTAGAGCGATGAAAGCTGCGCACATATACCGTAGGGGCGGGGGTAGGGCTGTGTGGGGAGGGGACGCTTGCGTCGCCCGCCGTTGGGATTGCGGATAGGGATGATGGGCAACGCAAGGACGGCGGGCGACGCAAGCGTCCCCTCCCACCCCAACCGCCACCCCCGCCCCTACGGATTGAGATTGTTCATTCAACGAGGTTTTTGGGGACCCTTGCGGTCGCCTTTCGTATAATTTACTCTGCATCATCATTTTGTCTCGTTGTATCGTCACTTGCCTCTGCTTCTATCTCATGCCTGTTCATCGTATTTTCGCGCTCTTCTTTCAATAGCCGCAGGCGTTCTTCGATGAGGGCATCGATAGCTTCTATGCTTAGTTGGCGGGACTTCATGGCGGTGAAGGCGCGGCGCGTGTAGCGTTCGCGCAATTTGCGATAGTCCGGCTCGGCGAGATTGCCTAGCTGGTAGTCCAGTTCGATTTCTTTGAGGGCGATGCGCGCGGTCTGTTCGACCTCCGCTTGCGCTGTCGCGATGCCGAGCGAGGCTCTCTGCTGCACGACCTCAACGGGTGAGTGGCGATAGAGGGGGTAGAGTACTAACGCCAGGGTTAAGACGGCTAGCAGGATGGCGACGAGTAGAGGAAGGAGTGTCATGAACTGGCCTCCTTGCCCACTTTACCAGGGCGACCGCGAGGGTCGCCGCTCGTATTACCAGGGCGACCGCGAGGGTCGCCCCTACCCTGACGAACGGGCTGTGAGGTTTCGTTTATGGTAGGGGCGACCCTCGCGGTCGCCCTGGGAGCGTTGCCCAGATATGCAAACAGGGGGTCGTCTGCTGCCAGTTCCTGGTCGAGCTGCGCCTGGAATTGTTGCAATTCGCCGGAATCGATTTGACCGTCTTCTAGAGTATCTGCTTCGCCCCGGCGCGTGGCGAGCCCAACGTTAAGCCAGCCACGCACTACCAGCATAAGCAGTAGCGCTCCACTTAGCAGTATGGCTATAGGAATAACCCAGGCAAGTATAGTGAAGCCCTGTTTGGGTGGCGACCACAGGATAGTGTTGCCGTAACGCGACACGAAGTACTGGATGATCTGCTGTTCCGATTGTCCCTGCTGCAATTGCTGGCGAATGACGCCGCGCATCTGCTGCGAAATGGTCGAGGGTGAATCGGCCACGGATTTGCCCTGGCAAACGGGGCATTTCAACTGTGAAGCCACGTCATGCACGCGCTGGTCGAGCGATTCGCGGGCAGGGGTAAACAGCAAGACGTATGACCAGATGGCAGCCAGAATTACCACGGTGGCGATAATGAGGAGGAGCGCGTGTTGCTTTTTCATGGCATAGCCTCCTCTTCACTACGGTCTGTTGTCCTTCCGTAGGGGCGGGAGTGGATGATGTGTGGGGAAGGGACGCTTGCGTCGCCCGCCGTCCTTGCGTTACCCATATTTTCAACGCAATCAGATATATGCAAAACGGGATCATCGATGTCGGTGGGGCGGGCGACGCAAGCGTCCCCTCCCACCCCAACCACCACCCCCGCCCCTACAGAAAGCGGGGCGTCTTTTTCGTTGAGGGCAGTGGATTCCGCTGGTATATTTTGCTTGCGGCGTTTTTTGCGTTCGGGCCACCAGCAGATGATGCCGCCGAAGAGCATCAGTACGCCGCCGAGCCAGACGAAGGTGACGAGGGGATTGATGAAGACGCGAATGGTGGCCTGCGAGAGGCCGTCCCAGTTGGCCAGGAAGACGTAGAGGTCGGTCAGATTATAGGTTGTAATGGAGATCTGACTGGCCGGTTGGTTGTCAAAATTTGGGTAGAACTGGCGCGCAGGGTAGATGTATTGCTGCAATTGCCCATTATGCCAGATCTGCAACTGGGAGGTGATGGTTTCTACGTCGGGGTATTTCTCGTCGATGTTGCCGAAATAGATGAACTGGTAGCCGGATAGGCTGATGGACTGGCCTGGTTTGAGTATGGCATCCTTCTGCGTCTGGAAAAATTGGGAGCCGATGACGCCGACCGCCAGCAGCACCAGACCCAGGTGGACGATGTAGCCACCGTAACGCTGGCGATAGCGGTTGATGAGCATAAAAAGGGCGATGGGATAAGCTTCTCCGTGTTTATGACGGACGCGCACGCCGCGCCACACCTCGTAGAGGATCGCTCCGGCGGTGAAGGCGCACACGGCGAAGGCTACGTTGGCCCAGATATCGCGCACGCCCAACAGGGGCAACACAGCGGCGCACAGGGCGGCGGCAAGGGCGGGTAAAGCCAGATTGCGCCAGAGAGTGCGGAGCGAGGTGCGTCGCCATGCCAGCAAGGGACCTACGCCCATGGCGAGAAGCAAAACCAGCAGGATCGGGCCATTGACCTGCTGGTAAAATGGCGGGCCGACTGTGAGCGTCTGGTGAGTAAATGCCTGGGAGATCAGTGGGAAAAGCGTACCCCACAGCGTGGCGAAGGTTACACCCAGGAGCAAGAAGTTGTTGAGCAGGAAACTACCCTCGCGTGAGATGGCCGAGTCAAACTCTTGCTCCGGGCGCAGCCTGGGCAGGCGGAAGATGAAAAGCGCGATGCTAAATACGATGATAATGGCCAGGAATGCCAGAAAATAGCCGCCTACGGCTGAATAGGCGAACGAATGCACGGAACTGATAATGCCGCTGCGCACCTCGAAGGTACCGAAAATCGAGAGCGCGAACGAGAGGATCACCAGCGACAGGTTCCAGACCTTGAGCATACCGCGCCGCTCTTGCACCATAGTGGAATGCAGGAAGGCCGTAGCCGTTAGCCACGGAAAGAGCGCGGCGTTTTCCACGGGGTCCCAGCCCCAGTAGCCACCCCAGCCCAACACATGATAGGCCCACCACGCGCCGAGCAGCAGGCCAGTCGTCTGAATAGCCCAGGCCGCCAGCGTCCAACGGCGGATGGCGCGCAGCCATTCGCTGCCCAGTTGGCCGGTAATCATAGCGGCGACGGCAAAGGCGAAGGGAACCGAAAAGCTCATGTAGCCCATCAAGAGCATGGGAGGGTGGACAAGCATGCCAGTGTCCATCAACAGGGGGTTAAGTCCGACGCCGTTAGCCAGTGGGACGGGCAGGCGCGCGAATGGATTTGAGACGCTCGTTAGCATTATCAAGAAGAAGATTTCGATAGCCATCAGCGTAGCCATCACGTATGGCACAAGGGCGGTTGGTGCGCGTTTCGAGGTGAAGATGAAAATGGCGGAGAAGATTGAGAGCATCAAAGCCCAGTAAAGCAGCGAGCCTTCCTGCCCGCCATAGAAGGCCGAGGCTGTGAAGTACCAGGGCATGGAGAGGCTTGAATGCTGCGCTACATAGCTGACGCCGAAATCGTGGGTGAGAAACGAGATGATAAGGGAGGCCGAGGCCAGTAGTAAGAAGCAGGTCACGGCCAGCACGCTGCGTTTCGCGCTGGCGACCAGGGCGGGTTGCTGGCGCAGCGCGCCTGCTATGGATAGAGCGATAGCCAGGACCGCAAAGCCTGTTGCGAGTATGAGCGAAATAAGGCCAAGATTCGAAAAATACACGGCGCTCCCTTACTGAATGCTACGTTCCGGGCGTGGCGGATTGAAATTTTGATGGGCATTTCGCCAGCAGCGTTTGAGCTTGAAAAGGCCCGTGTCCCGCGTAGAGTCCCTCAACAACGACGGTGATGCCCGGACGAAAAATATCCGGCACAATGCCACTATAGACGACCTGCAAGGATTGACCGCCATCCGCGATGGTAAAGCGCATCAGTTGATGAGCGTCGTCATTGACGACCGATCCCGCCTGCACCACGCCTGCGACACGTACCGCTTGCGTGGTGCAGATCGCGCAGTTCCTGAGTTCCGACACGGTCATATAGTAGACAGAATTGGCCTGCGTGTTGGCAATGACGAGGTAGATGACCGCACCCAGGATGGCAAGCCCACCTAGCATAAAGCTGATGGGCAGCCGCCGTTTGCGCCGCGTTTGCGGTTGTTGCTCTTCCATTGACATATCAAGAGCAGTTTGCACGCTTCTCCCTCGCTTTCAAATAGAATGATTACGGTAAATATTACCACCAGGGCGACCGCAAGGGTCCCCTCCCCTCATCCTCCCTACCCCCGCCCTTACTATGATTACGATACATAGATTACGGGTGGGCGCTGGACTCGAACAGGATGTTGAGCAGCGCGCCAAGCACAAATACCAGGATACCCAGGGCCAGCGTTAATTGCGGCGCGACCGAAGAGAGGCGCGTGGCGCGTTTTGCCAGCCGTCGTATGTTGCTTTGTCCGAGATAGATCGCCAGCGCGAACATACAGAGCGCGACGAGTATTTTGAGCGCCAGCACCGACAGGTACGGCCAGCCCAGCGTAGTGGTTGTTAAACGATCAAATGCCAGGTACGCTCCACTCAAGAGTAACACACCTGTGCAAATTGTCACCATCCGTTTGAATAGCGCGGCCATTTGTCTGGCTATACTCCCCATGCCCTCCATGCCCCCTGTGCCCCCGGCTCCCGGTGCGGAAGCGCCGTTGCGCATGGCGGGAAGAGCTACCACGAGGTAGAAAAAGCTTCCACCCACCCAGGCTGCCGCCGCTAATAGATGTGCCACGCGGGCGATCAAACGTATCTCTTGCATGTTTATGTAATCAATTTCAGGTTGCTTTGCAATGCTTGTGACGTGAGCTGTTGCCGCACGGTACTGACAACGGTGCCTTGCGAGTTGATAAAGATGGTTTCAGGCACCCCGGTTACGCCGTAGTCGATGGAAACGGAGCCACTCGCGTCCAGCACGTTCGGATAGCTAATGCCATATTTATGCATAAAGGTTAAGGCGTCGCTACGCGAATCCTGAAAGTCGATACCAAGGAAGACGACCCCTTTCCCCTGGGCGCTCATCTGTTGCCAGGCAGTTTGGAGTATGGGAGCTTCCTGGTTGCAGGGAACACACCATGATGCCCAGACATTCAGCACAATGGATTTCCCTTTCAAATCGTTGAGCGAGAGCGTGGTTTGCCTGGTCGGTGTATTCAAGGCAGCCAGCGTGAAGGCGGGCGCGGGGTGTCCGACCAGCGGGTCAGTGGTCGTTGTCTGACCCGAAGCGGGGCTTTGCGCCGGTGTCAAAAGCTGCGTCCAAAGCAAGGTGAGTAGCCCGACATTTACAAGGCTGACCACGACAAATATTATAATATTGCGCTTGCGCCTGTTCTTACGCGCTGGCGTTTGACTTTCATCTTCCATATATTTACTATTTTCCTGCAAAATAAAGAATGCCAGACTGATTATTGTGCGCATGCCTGATGAGCAACTTGCAGCCCGCAAAGCGTACCTTACAAGAGCCTGAATGTTTCCTTTGCCAGGGCGAGAACAAGTGGGATTACCAGGGCGGGGGCAAGCCCCCGCCCTGGTCGCTCCACCCAATTTAAATCGCTACAGGTTCAGGTTTGGGGCCGAGCGTCCAACATAACAGGGCGGTCATTACGATGAGAAGGCCGATGGCAGTGACGGTGATTTGCAGCATCAGGCCGATCATGGCTAGCAATAGGCCGATGGCGGTGACGAGGGGCCAGATGCTGGGTGCGGTGATGGCGCGGCGAGTCGCGAGATAGTTTTCCTGTTTTCGCGCAACGCGGTTTTCCTCAACGTTCGAGCAATAACTGTTCTATGGCAGTGTGCAAGGCACGGGCATCAAATGGCTTGGTCAGATAGAAGCGCGCGGGCGCGCTCCTGCGCACCTCTCCATCGCGCATAGCTGACGGAAAGTGGTTCTCCCAGGTCAGGGCAACTATTGGCAAGGCAGAAAGAGCAGGATGCGCTTCGGCCTGGGCAAGCAGCATCTGACCGTTCGCCGTCTCACCATCGATGTCCAGTACGATCAAGTCCGGTAAGATGGAGGATGATACGGGCAAACTGGCAAGAGAATTCGCTTCGATGGTTTGCAGGCCGCGATGCTGCAACCCCAGAGTTATCACGCGCCTGAGCGATGGATTGGCCTCTACCAGGAGGACGGAATGCCTGGTTGTGTGCTGCATGGCTACCTCTTTGTGTAGGGACGTGAATGGCGAAAACGATTAGCAAACGCGATAACTACCCGACGCGATAAATCGCGTCCCTACAATATTACACCATTGAGAGCATACATACATGACATTGCGGCGGGTTTGATAGAATTGCGATACTCCTTACAATGACCTGAATGAAACTTCTAGATGAAAGACAGTAGCGACACCCCTTGTGGGTGTCGCTACTTCTCTCGAGGCAGGCCGAACTGGGTGAACATGGCTTCCCACACTTCCTGGTTTTCGAGGCGTTCGTAGAGGGAGGCCACACGCCCGTTGATGGAGTCGAAGATGCATAGCAGGATGCGTTGCAGCACGATGGAGGCTTCCTCGAAAAAGTCGGTAGACTTCAAGATATCGCCTTGCAGCACTTCATGGCACAGAGCGGTAAAGTTATCCTCGTCAATATTGTTGTGGGCGATAATGAATACGTAATTGCCCATGTGACGCAGGTTGTCGCGCGTCAGCAGATTTTCCAGCGTGTTGGGGTCAAGCTCGGTGCCATTGGCGCGACAGGTTTCAGCCAGCGCGTCCATCGTCCAGTTGACAAATTCGACCAGCGCGGAAAGTTGTTCTTCGGGCGTGCGCCGCGTATTCCATGACTGTTCCATGCGGCTGATCAGGTCAAGCAATCCAAAGCTCTCCATGCGCAGGCGTTCAGCCGGGCCAGGCAGATGCACGCCGTTGCTGCGCCCGTTGCCATTGCCATTACTGCTGCCGTTCATGCCATAATAGCCGCTCGCGCCGGTGAGATAAGGCGCGATGCGTTCTTGCTGGAAAACCGCGCTGACCAGTTGGTGCTGCATGAGACGGGCAAGGTCGCGCGCGACCTCCAGTTCGGGACGACGAATGCCGCTGGCAATACGACGCACGCTGCGATAGACGTTAATGCCCCCTATCAATTCCACCGTGCGCGTATCTAATTGCAGCGCATACTTGATGACAGGCGCGGCTTGCAGGACGGTTTGCATACCCTGGGGGAAGTAGACTTTGAGCTGCTCCCACTCGTCCGAGTAACGCACCATCTCCATCATCACGCCCATAACCTCTAAATTGAGGGCATCTTCACCATAGGGCAGGATCGAATTGGATTGAGCCACCGGGCTAGGAACGAACTCGTAGGTGCCTTCTCTCCATAATGCCAGTTCGCGCGCCGTCCACAACGCTTTGGTGCGCAACGCCTCGCGCAAATGTTCATTCGAAATAACCCCCATCTCGATCAAACGCTCGCCAATGCGTTTGCCGAAAGGGTCCTGCATTTGCATAGAAAAGGCCCGCGCGATATGCTGGCTGTGCGCCATGCCGAGTTGCTGCAAGATGTCGCCCAGCGTCAAAGCGCCGGGATCGAGTTCCGAACAACCCGCCAGCTTACCTTCATGGAAGTAGACAATACCTATTCGCTCTGTAGACTGCTGTTTGAGGTGAATCGCGCCTGTCATCCCCCCAAAATCCATCATCTGCAAGACTTCCAACAGGCCAAACTCGTTAAGTGAACCCTGTAGCCTGGCGTTTGTCGTCATGCCATCCCTCTCGCTATTGCCCGTGTATGCGTCATGGGAACGCGCTTTGCCGCGTCCACCTGGTAGATACGAGTCACGTTGATACATTTTGCACTAAATATTGTGTTGCAGACATTATAGCAGATGCCAATTTGTTTCAACAAGTACCCGGCGGTGCTATAATTCTTAACATGAGTATCCAAAATCAAGTCACTATCATCACGGGAGCCGGGCGCGGCATTGGCCGAGCCACCGCCCTGCGTTTCGCTCGCAAAGGGGCGCGCGTCGTCCTCTTCAGCCGCACACCAGCAACGCTTGCGCAACTAGCTGCTGAAATCGAGAGCGAGGGACATTCCGTGTTATCTATCGCGGGTGACGTTTCAAACGAAGAAGATGTTATCGGCCTGTTCCAGAAAGTAATGGAGACCTACGGGCGCGTCGATGTGCTGGTGAATTGCGCGGGAATAGTGGCGGTGAAACCTTTTGTTGACATGGATGCGGCAACCTGGGATAGCGTGATTGGCGTCAACTTGCGCGGCACGTTTCTATGCTGTCGCGAGGCTTTTCGCATCATGGCCGCGCAGCGTTCGGGCGTAATTTTAAACCTTTCATCACTCTCAGGCGTAAAAGGAGTAGAGAAGTTTCCGGGCTTGAGCGCGTACAACGTCTCGAAGGCCGGAGTTGCCAGCATGACAGAGATTCTGGCCGTTGAGGGCAAGCCGCACAATATTCGCGTCTGCGCCGTCAGTCCCGGCGCGGTCGATACCGAAATGTTGCGCCAGGCCGCGCCGCACCTGCGCGCCGGCATGACGCCCGACGACATGTCTGAAATTTTGCTCTTCCTGGCCGATGATTTCAGGACGTATGCTAAACGGCACCAACCTCGAAATTTTTAGCAACGCATAACATTGTAGGGACGAACCAGGGCGGGGGCAAGCCCGGCCCCTACCCTATACGATTGATGCGCGTATCAATCGTATAGGGTAGGGGCCGGGCTTGCCCCCGCCCTGGCAAATATTCGCATAAAGTACACAAGGGATAGATCTATGGTTTACCTCACGCGGCGCGCCAGTTTTAGCGCGGCCCATCGCCTGTGGAGCAAGCAGCTCAGCGATGAGGAAAATTATGCTATATATGACAAATGCGCCAATCCCAACGGACATGGACATAACTATGTGCTGGAGGTGACGCTGCGCGGGACCCCCAACCCACAAACGGGCATGGTGCTCAACCTGACAGCCTTGAAGGATGCCATGCAAGCACATGTCGTCGGCTGGGTCGATCATAAACACCTGAACTATGACGTTCCCTGGCTGGAAGGCTGCATTCCGACCGCCGAAATGCTCGCTATCAAGTTCTGGGAACGCTTGCAGGACGCGCTGCCCGGCGGCCTGCTCTATGAAGTGAAGCTCCACGAAACCGATAATAATATTGCTAGCTACAGAGGTGGTGAGTAATGCGTATCGCGCTAGTTGCTCCCCTGGTTTCTCCCATTTTACAGCCCTATCTCGGCGGGGCGCAGGCCCTGCTGGCCGACCTTGCGCATGGCCTGCAACGGCGCGGGCATTCTGTCACCCTCTTTGCGCGTGACACATCCTTCGTGCCGGGCGTCGCCATCGAAACCGTTCCCGTTCCCGCCAGCGTGCGACCGGCCAGTTTCTCCGGTGAAGTAACCGAACGTGCTGCCGATGCTGGTTTCTTTATGCAGGCCAACCTGTTCTTTGATCTTTTCTTGCAACTGCGCCAGCGCAGCGACGAGTTTGATGTCGTGCATATCCACGCCTTCGACTGGCCGGCCTATACGGCGAGCGCGCTAATCTCGCGCATCCCTGTGCTGCACACGCTGCATCTCCCGGCTCTCTCACCCGAAATCAACGATGCCCTGCGCGTGCTGGACCGGCGCGGCCACCTCGTCACACTGGTAGCAGTATCGCACTCCTGCGCCCGCACGTATGCCCCCTACACCGCTATCGACGACGTGATCTACAACGGGCTGGACCTGGACACTATACCCTTTTCGCCGGTGCCATCCAGAGAAGCGCCGCTACTCTTCGCCGGACGCATCGCTCCAGAGAAAGGGGTCGAAGCTGCCATAGATATCGCGGCCATGGCGGGTCATCGCCTGTTGATAGCCGGTGGCATCTACGACCGCCCCTACTTTGAAGCGCACATCCAACCTCGACTGCAAGAGGCAGGCGAGCGCGTGACCTACCTGGGGCAACTGGAACGGCTGGCCCTGTGGAAGATCATGGGTCAATCGCTCGGCCTGCTCTTCCCCATCGAATGGGACGAACCGTTCGGCCTAACCGCCGTCGAAGCCATGGCGACCGGCACCCCCGTCATCGCCTACCGGCGCGGCGCGGTTGACGAAATCATCCGCCACTGCGAAACCGGCTTCCTGGTTGAAGAGGGCGAGCGCGCCCAGGCCGCCGCCTTCGTCGATGACCTGTACGACATCCCCCGCGCCCACTGCCGCGCCCACATCGAAACACACTTCGCCCTCGATAGCATGATCGACGCCTACGAGCGCGTGTACCGGAAAGCGATGCAAATTAAACGCGAGTAGTATTGGCGACATTACTTTGCCTCATTGCTACATACCTTTTACCCAAACATTTGACAAAAACCCTCTTTTTCTTTATTATATAATTATACAATTGTATAATTATATAATAAAGAAAAAGGAGGCTTACCATGCCAGAAGAAACAAACACCACCAACTCGACGCCGCTTTCCACGGACGAGATGAAATCGCTGGTCGTGCTCGGAAGGGCCTTGTCCGATTTGACCCGCATCCGCATTCTGGGATTACTGGGTGTGCGTCCGATGTACGGGCAAGAGCTGGCGCAGACGCTGGATGTCGCGCCGCCCACCATCTCGCACCATCTTGCGCCATTAATCAATGCCGGGTTGGTGAAAGTGAGGCGCGACAGCAACTACAACTACTACGAATTGGACAGCGAGGGTATCCAGCAACTGGGAGAAAGCACGCAGCACATTGCGAAAATGCTCTTTGCCGGTGAGCCGCTGCCACCAAAAAGCGAGGAGCGCGCGCGTGTTGTCGCTACCTTCATTCGCGATGGACGGTTGGTGACTATTCCAGCGCAGTACAAAAAACGGCGCTTTATCATGGAAGAAATTGCGCATTCATTTGAGTGGGGTCGCCTCTACGAGGAAAAAGAGGTAAATGAAATCATGCGCACATTTCATGACGATGTCGCCAGCCTGCGCCGCGAGATGATCGACCAGCGTATCATGATGCGCGAAAGCGGGCGCTACTGGCTGGTGCGCCCGCATAACTAAACTGGGTTTTTTGCATACCCCCCGAAACAGTGTACTCGGCTTCAACCAGGCATCTCCTCTTCGCGTGTCCACAACTGCAACAAGACGGCCATATTGTAGTGGATGATGCAGTTGGTGACCAGCCGGCTACACTCATGCCACAGATGTTGGTCATCCTGGCACTTCAGCGCGTCCAGGTGGTCTTGAAGGGGATGAGGTGTTTCCCATCGGTTTTATTCCGCTGGTAGAGGTAACGTTTCTCTCGGACGGAAAAAAAGTCGGTGGGAAAATCATTCTCACAAAACGATGACACGGAATCTTGTCATGTACACCAGGGATGTCAACGAAAGAACAGAGAGCTAGTTTATCAAACAAAGTACTACTATTGAAACATTACCTTGACAATCATAGTACTATGATGTATACTCCAAATACGAGGTGATGATATGAGTGAAAACAAACTGACCTCCGACCTGCTGCGCGGGCATACCGATACGATGATTTTACGGCTCTTATCGGAAGCTGACCGCTACGGCTACGAGATTGTCAAGCTGATTGCTGAGCGCTCGGATGGTGAATATGAATTAAAGGAAGCCACCATGTACTCAAGCGTCCGGCGGCTTGAGGTGGACGGTGATATCGAATGGTATTGGGGCGATGAATCTCAAGGCGGAAGGAGGAAATACTTCAGGATTACTGAAAAAGGGAAAGCAACCTACGATGGCAACAAAAGCAACTGGGAGTACGCCAAGCGCGTGCTGGATACCCTCTTGTAAAGGAAAGGTGTTGTTATGAATGAGCAATTGACCAACTATGTCAACGGCGTTTTTGCTCCATACGAGGGGGTAAAAAGCGCTAGCGAATTAAAGGCGGATCTGCTCTCCGATTTGCAGGAGCGCTTCCGTGAACTCAAAGCCGAGGGCAAGGATGATGAAACAGCCTTTGCCATAACCATTGAGAGTATCGGCGACATTGAGCAAACCGTCCAGGAGGTCGCCAATCTCTCCCACTCGCTGGAGCGGCAGGTATTGATAAACTTTTATGGGAGCAATCTGCCACAGAGCGACTTTGCGGGCGTGATCGCGCATCAAGGAAAATTTAAAGGGAGTGCGTTGCGCGGCTCGGACTTTGCGGGCGCAGACTTGACCGGCAGTTCGTTTTATGGCAGTGACGTACGTGAAGCCAATTTTGACCGCGCCAATCTGACCGACTGCAACTTTTCCGCAGTTGACCTGGCGGGTGCGAGCTTCCGGGAATCAATCATGGTGCGCACCAACTTCAGCTCCACGGGGCTGGACGGAGCAAAATTCATCGGCGTCAAGCTGACTGATGTCAAATTTACTACATCCGACCTGCGAAAAACCACCTTTGAACGCTGTACCTTTCTCGGCGTGGACTTCCACTATTCCGACCTGCGCGGACAGCGACTTGATGGACAGACCTTTCTCGGCGTCACCTTTGACCTGCCGGCACTGAAGGATGTTTCGTTTCAGGGCGCAACCCTCAAACAGGTGTCTTTCCGCCCGGTGGGTCTCTGGTCTCTGAAGCGTGCCATCCAATCCATGCACTTTGACGGCGCGATGATGGATAAGCTCACGTATGCTGCGCTCAAAGGCATAGGGGCTGATGTATCGAAGGTGACTGTTCTACCATAAGGAGAAGACTGTGCAAAACATCGCAATTCAGGTAAAAGATCTCCAAAAATCATACAAGAAGCTCAACGTCTTACAAGGCGTGCATTTCACCGTGGAGCAGGGCAGCATTTTTGCCCTGCTTGGCTCCAACGGCGCGGGCAAGACGACGCTGATTAAAATCCTCACCACGCTGCTCAAACAGGACGGCGGAACGGCCATCGTCAATGGCTTTGATGTGGCGTCCAGGCCAGCCCACGTGCGGCAATCCCTCAGTCTGACCGGGCAATCTGCTGCTGTGGATGAGATGTTGACCGGGCGAGAAAATCTCATCATGATCGCCCGGCTCCGACACGTCAAACAACCGCGCCAGGTGGCCGACGAGTTGCTGACCCGCTTCGGTTTATCCGATGCCGCCAATCGCCGTGCGGCGACGTATTCAGGCGGGATGCGCCGCAGGCTGGACCTGGCCATGAGCCTGGTGGGAACACCGCCGATCCTGTTCCTGGACGAGCCGACCACCGGGCTTGACCCCGAGGCTCGTATCGAGGTGTGGAAAATGGTGAAGGAGCTGGCAGATAGTGGCAGAACCGTCTTCTTGACCACGCAGTACCTGGACGAGGCGGAACAGCTTGCTGATCACATTGCCATTCTCCATGAGGGCAAGATTCTCGCCAGCGGCACGCTCCTGGAACTCAAAAAGCGGTTTCCCCCTGCTCAGGTGGAGTATGTGGAAAAACAACCAACCCTGGAGGAGATCTTTCTTACCATCATTGGCAAAAAGGAGGCACAGTAAATGGAAATAACACAGACACAGGGAACGATCCAGAAACAGGAAACGATCCAGAACCACTTTTTCAGCGATATGAGCGTGATGCTTGGTCGTTCCATGCGCCATATATTCCGCAGTATGGACACCATCATCACGGTCACGATCATGCCTATTGCGTTTATGTTGCTATTCGTGTATGTGTTCGGCGGCGCAATTCAAACCGGGACAGCGAATTATGTCAATTACTTGTTACCTGGGATCTTGCTGATTGCGATTGCGAGCGGGATATCCTATACGGCTTTCCGTTTGTTTACCGATGTACAACGGGGGATCATTGAGCGATTTCGCTCCATGCCGATTGCACCTTCCACCCTGCTGTGGGGACATGTCCTGACCTCGCTGGTCTCCAACGCGATTTCGCTGGTGGTCATCATTCTCGTCGCGTTGATAATGGGCTTTCGTTCGTCGGCGGGCATCCTGTCATGGCTGGCCGTCGTTGGCATCCTCGCGTTGTTTACGCTGGCCTTAACCTGGGTCGCGGTGATTGCCGGACTTACCGCCAAATCGACAGACGGCGCAACCGCCTTTTCGTATCCGATTATCTTCCTGCCCTTTATCAGCTCGGCGTTTGTGCCAACCAGGTCGATGCCGCCGGTAGTCAGGGCCTTTGCCGAACACCAGCCAGTGACGGCGATCGTGGATACCATCCGTGCGTTACTGTCTGGACAGCCAGTGTCTCATGACATATGGGTTGCTCTTGCATGGTGCGTCGGCATTCTGGTTGTGGCCTACATCTTTGCGATGAGGGCATATAAAAAGCGAGTGTGAAAAGAGGGCAGTATCCGAGGAACCACTGTAGTTATTGTAAGGGCGGGGTGGATGAATGGTGGAGTGATGCCCTTGTAGTCGCCCTCGGCCCTTGCCTTCCAACCTGGTGCCTTTGCAGTCGCCCTGGCCCTCACACTCTAAAAAATGGGCAGGTAGCGTTCTAGCTCCCAGGCATGTACCTGCTTGCGGTACTCCGTCCATTCGATGGTCTTGGCCTCGATGAAGCCTTCATAGAGCGAGTCTCCCAGCGTGTCGCGTATAAGGGTATCCTCGCGCATGGCGGCGATGGCTTCACCGAGCGTGGCCGGCAGCAGGCGAGAGGGGTGGCGCTGGCGTTCGCCTTCGTCGCGCAGGAAGAGGCTTTCATCCATCGCCGGTATCAGCGGCAGCTTGCGCGTGATACCATCTAACCCGGCGCGTAGCATAACAGCCAGGGCGAGATATGGGTTGCAACTGGGGTCGCCAGTACGCAGTTCGATACGCGACGTCGCCTGGCGGTCTTCGCCGGGACGCGGGACGCGAATCAGGGCCTCGCGGTTGACGCGCCCCCAGTTGATGAAGACGGGCGCTTCAAAGCCCGACACCAGGCGTTTATAGGAATTGACCAGCGGCGCGAGAATGGCGCACATGGCTGAGGCATGAGCCAGTTGACCTGCTATGAAGTAGCGTCCAATGTCAGATAACCCAAACTCGCCCTGCTCATCGACAAAGGCATTCCGGCCAGTTGCGCGATTGATGAGCTGCTGGTGCGTGTGCATTCCAGAGCCATTCAAACCGAAGAAAGGCTTGGGCAGGAAGGTGGCGTAGAGGCCGTGCTGCGCGGCAATCCCCTTCAGTACGTACTTGGCTGTCATCAATGCATCGGCCACGTGTAGCGAGTCACGCATCACGAAGTCAAGTTCATGCTGTCCCGCCGCCACTTCATGGTGGCTGGCATCAATCTGGATATCCATAGCCTGTAATGCCACCACCATCCGGCGACGAACAGCAGTAGCCAGGTCTGTTGAGAGGTCGAAATAGCCGCCGCGATCATGCGGAAGCGGCGTGGGCGTCTTACCTTCGAGTTGCAACAGGAAAAATTCCAGTTCAGGGGCCACCAGGAAATCGTAGCCCAGCGATTGCCCCGCCTCCAGGGCGCGAATGAGGGTAGCGCGTGGATCGTCGTCAAAAGGCTCGCCGCCGGGAGTACGCACGTGACAAATAACACGCGCAACTACATCCTCCGCTGTCACCTGCTCGCCGGCATCAAAACGCGCGCCCGGCCCCTGAGTCTGAGGACGCACCCTTCCCGGCAAAACAGCGAAGGTACTCAGGTCAGGCAGCAGGTACATATCGCTTTCAGCCACCCGCGCAAAGCCTTCTAAAGCCGAGCCATCAAACCACTTGCCATGCTCCAGACAATCAGGAAACTGTTCAACCGGAATGGTAACGCACTTCGCCATCCCAACCACGTCAGTAAATTCCAGATTGACAAAACGAACCTTCTCCGCTTCCAGCCGTGCCAGGACCGCCTCGCGCCTGGCCGAATCCTGTGCCATATCTTTGTCTCCTCGCATGTAATGCGTTTATTTAGTACCTCTATAATGAGGGGTAATGTGTATTATAGCATGGGGATGGTAATGATGACTGCCTCCTTGTCGAGTGGCCTGTCGAGCGGGTCGGCGTTTTTTGCTACCTGGCAGTTTGTCTGCTGGTGTCTACTATTGTTCGCTTTATGTTGTCATCAGTAACTCATCTAGCCGTTGATGTACGACCCTGTTGTACCTCGTTCCAAGCTCTTCATTCTTGTCGTCAATAAAACTGTTGACAGTTCCGATGATGGCTTTTTCAACCAGGTAGTACGCCAATACATATCTTGCCGCCTCCTCATCTTCACCTGAAATGAGCAAATATTCATCGATGATCGCATTAGCAAGGTTGAGATTACCTGTGCGCGCTTGAATGTCAACTATGAGCAGAGCAATGTCGCTTAATGTATCGATCATACAAAACAATGGTTTAAAATCTATGCAGTCAAGTATTTTGACACATGTTTCTGGTCGCTCATTGCATCGTAGGCCATCGGCTTCAATCCAGATATTGTCTGACTTCAAATCTCCATGGCAGCGCTTGATATTATTCCCTTTCAACCTTCTTTCAAACAATTCCTGGTATTTTTTCCTATCAAGTACCGGGAGTAAGTTCTCATAAAGCCGGTTATGAGTATCAGATAAATCAGGTTTTTGGGCCAGCGTTTTTTCGAGCCAGGCAAGGTTTTCTTGTAGTTTCTTACGCAATTGCTCTATGCTTCCCCATTTGTTGACTTCCAATTCAGGCAAAAAGGTCGGGATCCTGGTGTGCTTCGTATGGATAGTACTGATGCGCTTGAGAAGCAAATGCAAATACCCTGGAATGGGTTCATTTCTTTTATAGCTATAATCTGCCTGGAGCAGGAGATCGAGTCTATGATTATCTGGGAGTAGATGCATAAGCAATGCATATTCTCTTTCCTCTTTCATGCGAGCTATTTCCATGGGATTATCCAGCACCTGCCCAACTCCAATTTCCTTTAGTGTTTGCTTTTTCCGTTCAAGCTCTTCAAGAGTTTCGAGGGTTTCACGAATTGGAGCTAACCCAAGATACATATTCGATGTAAACTCAGGATTCCATATCAAAGCGTCAATTTGACACTGGTGTCTTTTTTCTGTTGTTGACAGGTCATAACGTTCATCCCTCATATTTCTCAGAACTTTTAGCACAACGTGTCGATTTAAATATGGATGACGAGCAAAGATAATAAATGCGGAAGCTGAAGGTCTGGTCTTCTCTACATGGTAGATACTATAATCTTGTGTATCAATCATCTAAAGGGAATCCTGTCTGGGCAAGAGTTAAAATCTGGAAGAACAGTACTACGAGAGGACAGACTAAAGAGCGCCGGTGCTCTGAGAGTATGAGAAATTCTCAGCAAAGAGTTGATATAAACTATTGTCAGTAATATAGACGGAAGTAACACAAGAATGCAATAGTTTAGTACATTTGAGGCATTTGCATGGTTAAACTGGCACAAAAAATGACGCCCCATTGTTTAAACTGGAGCGCCTTTGTCAGTTTTACTCATTTCTTCTACGTATGCCACACAAACGACACACCCGCTCCTGGGGTGAATGTCCAGTAGGAGATGCGGTCCCAGCCGCCGTTGGCGTACCAGTTCATGTTGCTGGTGTAGACACTACCGTCGGGGTTGATGCGCTCGACTACGGCCACGTGGCCATAATAACCTGCGCCCTGCACGCCGGATTGCAAGACAATGATAGATGGCACATGAGGAATACTGGAAACCACCCACCCTGGAGCCGACAGTGCTCCATACTTCCATTGATAGGCGTTGCCGATCCAGTCAACCCAGTGATTCGTTAGTTGATTGTAGCGCAGATCAGCCCAGTAGGTGCATTGCCCATATGCGAAACGGTTTGGTGTCACACCAGTTCCGGTGTAGAGCGTTCCTCCACTTGTTGGATCGTAACCATCCTGGTGGGCGATAGCGGTTGCAGTCGCAGCCTGGGCAATCAGGTTCGGATTGGAGTTCGGGTAAGTATTTGTGTAAATTTTATCGTCGCTGGCGGACAGGTTGAAACCAAAATGGTTGCCGGTTGCCAGGGGAAGGACAATAAAGCCAGTCAGCAGCGTCATCATTAAGAGCACTCCTAAGGCTAAACTGCTGGTAACCCAGGCGCGGCCCCTGGGTGGGCGCATGGTGCCGCGTGACTTTTTGCCGGTGGCGGGAATAACGATTGGTTGCCTTAATGACGTTGTGGATCTGACCGATGATAGGGTTCCTGTTTGTAGGTCGGGCAGGAGGCGTGTAACTGCTGGTGACTCATTGAACGCCAGTTGCCGTGTAATACCCACAGAATTATTCGTGCCTGGAAGCTGCTGAGTAGGGGTTTCTGAAGCATTTGAAGAATACATGTCGGGCGCCGGTGTGGTCGGCCCGGATACTCTATACAAAGCCGATTGCGGCATTCTCTGTGAGAACATGGGATTGCTTTCAGGAAAAGGCAGTTGTTCCACAGGAGAAAGCTGGCTGACCAGCCCTGGAAGTTGTAATCCCGAAACGCTATGCTGACTATTATCCGATGACGACATACGAGCGACCCCAATCCATCAGGCTTGCGTCAGGCAAAATATATCCTTACTACCTGACATTGATCATGCTTTGTTACTGAGTCTATCCGCTCAACCCCGTTCAGTCAACCCCGCGTGAATACTCATAGGAAGATGGTACTTGTAATCGGTGTGCATCCTCACCCGGAGCGACGCTCTCGTGAATTTCCCTATCAACCGTGTCTGTCATCCTGCGCAGCGGATCCTCGCTGCGCTCAGGATGACATTGGATGTTCCTAACATGACATTCGACATTCCTACTCAACGATCACTTTCAGCAGTCCGGGGTTGCCTATCTGTTCCTCTTTGAACATGTTGCGCACAATAACGGCCCAATGCTGCGCGCCTGCCTGTTTCCTTCCTGGAAGGCTGGTAACATTGACAGCAGCCAGTGGCACGCGCAGCGAGCGTTTCTCGCTAAAGTCCAGGCTGAAACGCTTGACCTGCCCTCCGCCGACAATGCGAGCCAGGGCGTCGGGTAAGCAAATGTGCGCCACCATGCCTGCTTCATAGCGCGGGACACTAATCACAAGCTCAAGCGCATCGCCCACTTTGAAATGCTGCTGCGGACGCCCGGCGCGTTCCAGGCGCGCTTCAACGGGCAGCACGCTTTTAAGGCTGCTCCAGTCCTCAATTACTTCTGAAGTGATCTGCGCCGCAACCACTCCTTCAATACAACGGATTGCTTCGACCTTTTCGCTGTAGGTCAATGCTTCAGCCAGCTTCATGTGCTGCCCGTTGATCGCCACGAGGCCGCCATCAGCAGTAGCCACCACACCCGACCCGCGCAGGGCCAGCAGCAGCGAGAGACACGCAGCCGTATCGACCGTGCTGTAGAGCCGCCCTTCTTCATTCAACTGGCCGGTCAGATAGTTGGTGGCAGCGATAGCCCCGGGCAAATCAGCAGGATGTCCGGCTGCCAGTAATGTGGCGGCGGCATAGGCGGTCTCCTGGCGCTGGGCTACTGCCTGCCCATACAGACTGTAGTGCGGGGCGCGTTCTCCCACCGCGACATACACCTGTCCATCCTTTTCTTTGAGCTTTTCGCGCGCATAGGTAGCGGCTTTCTCACGTTCTCGCTGCGAGTCGCTGCGTGTAACGACCTGGTACGCATCGTGGCAATCGTTGATGCTTCCAGGCAGGATGTCAATCTTATAGTACGCTGCCCCTTTTTTTGCCAGCGAGTGGATATCGCGCAGGATATCAAGCACAGCCTGTTCTTTGATGCCCGAACGTTCGGTGGCAGGCAAGTTCAGCAGATGTTTGATGCCGCCTGGCGCGTAATGCGTATCGACTCTGCCCACCTGTCCCTCTTCCGGCGGGTACATACAGAAGCCTCCGCTTGCAAGCTCCATGCTGCGCAGGCGCTTATGCCACACCAGAATGGCCGCTTCATAATCACGCGCAACCTCCACCTGTTGCAAATTGGTAATATAGCCGACGAACATGGCTAACAACATAGAAGAGGTCTGTTCGATACAACCGAAAGGATATTTGACCGCGCCAGCCACAAAGACCTGAAATGGTCGCTCCAATCCAGGCATCGGCTTCATCTCCAATACGCGCGCCTCGCTAAGGCTGGCCGACTCGCCAGGTGTGAGCAAGCGCAGGCGGCGCGCGATATGACGCAGTTTGCCCGGCTCGGTGACATAGCGTTCGCTGACATCGATGCCCCCCTTGCGGGCATCCCGTACCGTCGCCGTAATCGCGCCAGGACGCACTGGGAAGCGCACAACGGAGCCGGATGGAATGGGCAAACCGGGCGTCACTTCGCTGCCATCCTCGTGGAACAGGTCTAGTATCTCGTTATTGTGGCGCACTTCAACCATCGCGCCGCCCGATGCCGCGCCAACATACAAACTGCCCGTGACCGGGTCGCCGGGGAAGACAAAGGGCGACACCGTCAACTCACCATAAACCGGCTGCGCAGCGTTTACCTCTGTCACCGCTCTTTGCCAGTCCAACGCCTGCGGTTCAAGCGCGAAGGCCTCGATACTGTAGCGCGTGATGCTATCGCCAAGTGTAACCTCAACTTCTTTTTCGCCTTGCACCATCACAATCTCGTTGAAGATCACTTCCGGAAAGGAGAGGCGAATTTTTGTGAGAGCCTGGTTTATTTTTGACGGTGCTGTGGTCACCATTTCGCCAGTAGGTCCGGACGGACGGGCAAAACTTGCCGAAGCAGGCGCAATCTCCCGGCTCATTGGAGCTATGCTGGCAGTTGCCATGAATTGGGGAGATGAAGGAGGCATCGCCATCGCGTTCATCATCATGCGTGGGAACATAGGTCTGAAGTTTTGTTGAAAGTCTGATAGTTTGCGCTCAACATAGCCCGTTTTTGACTGTTCGCGCCAATCGGTGAGATGCTTCTTGATACGCGCCGCCAGTTCTACCTGCGGGTCGCTCTCGGCGATCAAACGCGCATCCTTCACCATCAATTGCACCGGCACGGGTCGATCGGCTCTGGCCGTCTTAAGCTTCACGGTGATACGTTCGCCCGGCCTGGCCTCTCCGGGGGCCTCGCATTGCAATTGCAGTTCGCCGGGGCGCAGGATGGTACACCAGCCTTCCCAGGCCTGACCATCGATGAACGCGCCCAGCAGCAGCACGCTATAGGGCGCTGGTACCTCCAACCGGATTGGCTCCCCGGCTGGCAGATTTTCAAAAACCAGTTCATTGCTACTCGCGTGAGCGGCATCTACTACCACCACTTTGAGCATTTCGACCGGCACACGCGGCGTTATTTCGGCCTCGTTGCCTACCACACGTTGCACTACAAAAGGTTCGTTGTTGCTTTCCCCGCGTGTAATATACATGCCGCGCCAGGAGTTCGACTGTGGCAATGGCAGCAAACTGACCTGGCGTATCTCGCCCAGTTCGCTGATGACCAGCGTTTCGCGCCGCTCCTGTTCCGAACCTTTTAGCGCCACGCTGGCGCTGCGTTCTCCGGCGAAAATGTTCAGCGTATAGGGTCCCGCGCCAGACAGGGTGACTATCCCCCGGCACTGTCCCTGGCGATTGCAATGCAGCGTCTCACGTTTGCCAACGCGCTGCCCGCGCTCCTGCAATTCTACTTCAACCCTCCCACTGTAGGGTTGACCAAAGGCGCTGATCGCCAACATGTAGCGTAAAGCCTGCCCGCTTAAGCTCTGTTCGGCAAGCTCAGCGTTCAGGGGAGAGAGGCGATATTCCGCCACCTCGAAGCGGCAGTCAGTCGCTTCCACTCCTTGCAGGGTCGCCGAGTATTCTCCCTCTGGCAAACCTCGCAGCGACCACAGGCACAGCCCATACTCATCGAGCGTAAGCGTGTAATCCGCGTAGGCGTTTCCGCTCAGGCGCACCTGTAAAGTGAATGTGGCATTCGCTTGCAGCGGCGCGGCAATCAGCAGCCGTACCGTATCACGATTGGCGCGATACAACGCCTTATCGCTGGTAAGTGAAACTAACTGTGTGGCGGGAAGCGCTTTAGGGGAGAGAGTAGCGCCTGGCAGCGTTACTTCGTCTTTACCGCGAAACAGGATAGTTGATTTGATAGGACTTGCCTCTACACCTGATACGGCCAGCAATTGCTCCATCCCGGATCGATGCAGCCAGTTCGCTTTGAGAAAGACGAACCAGTTGCCAGGCAGAATGCTATCGCCCAACTTCTCAACGAGCGAAAAATCAGAAATATGCACAGTTGGATCATAATCTAGCGGCACATTTTGTTGTATCATATGCAAAGCCTTTCATGTGTTACGATTGGCGCTAAAATCATAAGAGACAAATTGCATTGTAGCGGATGCCTGCGTTACCTTACACTATAATAAACAGTTGCGCAAGCCAGTAATAGAAGGACGAGAAACATACATGCAACCAGTACGCCGTATTATTTTCTTTTTCGTGATGTGCCTGTTGCTCGCGGCCTGCGCGCCATTCGGTAGCAGCGCAGGCCCATCCACGCCAACAGTTACAGCGACACAGGCAACGAAAACTGTCGGGATAACGCCCACCGGTAGTTCCTCAGCGCCGGTCGTTGATAATTCACCACTGCTCTGCCCGGCGCAGTTGGCGGCCCGCATCAACTGCCAGTCGCCGCGTTCGATGCGCGTCGCCTATGGTGTCGAGTCGTTGATGCAGCACGGTTTCACTGGCAAAGGGCAGACGGTAGTCGATATCGTCTCATTTGGCAGCCCGACCTTGCAGGCAGACATGGATGTTTTTGACCGGAATTTTTATTTGCCGCCCATTACGATTAAGGTACTTGCTCCCCTGGGCACCGTTCCTTTCGATCCTGCTAGTAAAGATATGAACGGCTGGGCGGGAGAAACGGAACTGGATGTGCAGGTCATTCACGCCATCGCTCCCGACGCCAATATCGTGGTGCTGACCAGCCCGGTATCAGAAACCGAGGGCACAATCGGCCTGCCGGAGTTCCTGAAACTGGAGCAATACGCTGTGAATAACCATCTCGGCACCATCATATCGCAAAGCTGGGGCGCGTCCGAAGTGACACTGAAGGATAGCGCGGGACAACAGGAAATACAAAAGTGGGACGCCTTTTTTAAACAGGCCACCACGACGCAGGGCATGACCTTCTTCGGCTCTTCGGGCGACAATGGCTCCACTGACTTTGCAGACCTGAAAGCTACGATTCTCTCCAAACAACCTACCACCAGTTTCCCGACCGACGATCCCTGGGTAACAAGTGTAGGCGGTACCTCGTTGAGCCGCGCTGGCAACACATCTTTCCAGGAGACAGCCTGGAACAACCAGTTTGGCGCGAGCGGCGGCGGTTATAGTACCTTCTTCAGCCGTCCGGTTTACCAGGGCGTAAAGAGTACCCCCATGCGCGGCGTACCGGATGTTTCAGGCGATGCCGACCCCTTAACCGGGCTGGCAATTTACAGCGGCGGCTGGCAACTCGGCGGCGGGCACCAGCGCCAGCGCGCCATTATGGGCCGCCATCGCAGCCATAGCCAACCAGATGGCCGGTCACGCGCTCGGCTTTCTCAATCCCGCCCTCTACAAACTGGCCGCATCCAGTTCCTACACACAGGATTTTCACGATATTATCAAGGGCAACAATAACGAGAATGTCGGAGGCACAATCGTGCCAGGTTATGCAGCGGTGCAGGGCTGGGACCCTGTCACCGGCCTCGGCTCGCCCAACGCCGAAAAGCTGATTCCCGACCTGATAGCGGCCATGAAATCATAAAGATAGCGCTATGCCAGGACGATGCGGCGCATCGTCCTGGCATGGCGCTATCTTTCTATCTACCTTTGTTGATACTGGTAGGAATTGTAACTCGGCTGACCGAACATCACGCGGCGGCGGCGCTGGCCGAACATCAGGTACAGGAAACAACCCAGGAACGGCACTAGCCAGATCAGAGCCAGCCACAACACTATCCCGGCTGCTGAATGATCATCCTCAAAGAGCATGATGGTGGCGATGATATGCCCCAGGATTGGCACAAAAACAATCACCAGAAAGAGCAATGTGTTGAATATACAACCTCGGTTTCCCGACATGTTTTTCTTCTCCTCAGAAACTATGCTTGAGCGACAGTGTATCTTTTTAAGTGAGAGCTTTATTTTGCCAGACCTGTATGTATTTGCTCCCGTAGATATATACGTTTGTGGGCAAGCCGCGTTGTAATTGTCCTCCGTTTACATTAGCATCGAGCAAGAGAGGTCTGCGGGCGTATCACCCGCAGACCTCTCTTTGGCAAAGTAAATTGATTATAGCAGACAATCGCAATTCAAAAAGATAGAACAAAATACCCATAATTAGGGTTGACAAATCTTTCATTGCATAGTAAACTGAACATGTGTTCTAAAATACCCTGACAGGGAAGTTGGTGATTTTATGGAAGAAATTCGTTTATCGCAACGGGCGAATCGAACGCAGAAGGCGCGCATTACAGATGACGACATGCTCAACGAGGGTGAGTACGATGATGCGTGGCCTCGCCTGCCATCCAGTTCGCGTCGCTACAATATACCTGATATAAAAGCGGAGAGCGGGCGCGCGCTGGCCGATACAACCTATGGGTACGGGCCGAGACGCTCAAACAGCGATCGTCAGAGCATCCCACCCCGGCGCAGCGCGACACAGACCAACATTCCCGCGATGCCTGGAGGCAGGCCGCGCGCGCCAATACTCGATGACGACGAGGTGCGCCAAACTAGCGGCTTGTTGAGTGGTAGGAGAAGAGTGCGTTACCACTGGCTGGTATTTGTAGGCATAGCCATGTTCGTCATGATACTTGGATGGATCGCCTTTAATGCGCTCTCGAATTGGTGGCAGATCACACAGGATGACTGGCATTACGGTTGCCCGCGTACTTACCAGGTAGATATTGCTGTTGGGCATAACGACTCAGCGACCAACCCCACTCACTTCATTGCTGAGAATTTGAACCGCCACATCATCATCATTGAAATTCCAGGCGGCGATACCTCGAAAGCGAAGATTTATTCTGGTCCAAACTTGATCGGTTCCGGCCAGGACCTGACCCCGGTCACACTGACTTTCAAAGATGTAAACGGCGACGGTAAATTAGATATGATTATCAATGTGCAAGATGCACACTTCGTTTTTCTTAATCAGAATGGTCAGTTTGTTGCAGCGCCAGGCCAGAGTGGGAACTAAGGGACACCATCTCTGTATGCGCGTTTGAAATATGCTTACCCACCTGCTCCAGCGCGGTCTGCTGGTGCATTACGTGTACATTGATGGCAGGGAAAGAACCAGCAGGAGTTGGCAATTCATCTATATCGTTGTGCTCAATTTGATGAGTGCGTAAAGCCAGGGTTGCGAATAGTATTAGCCATACAAGCAAAGCGCCGAGGAGCGTCCAGGCCAGAATCATTTGCGTTGGTGTCGAAAGTGTAAAAATATTCATGGGTATATCCTCTATTTTTTTGCTTGAAAATACGTAGTAAACATGCTGTCATTATTATAATGACGAAGAAAATTGAAGAAATTAACTGTATCCTCCGATTATTGCGCATTTTTCTAAGTAATGCTCTCCTGATAGCCCAAATTACTAAACGTTATCGCCACAAAAAAAGTTTCAACGCATCCGCTATTTGGCAGGATGCAGGGCGTTATTTATCTAAGACAGAGAACGTCAATGGCTTGTTCTTTTGGCGAAATCTGGCACAATTTGGTAATGTGAGGGCGCGATTGGGCGCGTCCGTGTGTCGCTGAGGCAGCGAGAGGCGGATCTAATGCAGCGAATCAAATGGACCTTGACACGCGATATATTGATTGTAGTGATATGTATAGGTATTGTACTCTGGGGAACCTTCTCCATACTGGGAATGGTTGTTCATGCCATTGTCCTGCTTTTGATGGCGATGGCCGTCGCCTTTCTGGCTACGCCCCTGGTGAATTTTTTCGACAGATACCTACCGCGTGTGGTGGCAGCGCTACTTGTGTATATACTTGTGCTGGCAGGACTGGGCGCGTTATTCTACGCCCTGGTTTTTTCGCTGATCCAACAGATTACTTTCTTTTCCAACCACTTGCCGGGCTATGTACAGGACCTGCCCGGCACCTATTCAAATTTTCTCCAATGGCTTGTCAAACAAGGTGTGCCTCAGTCTTCGATCAATAAAGCGTTGACCACCATTTCAGACCAGGCAAATGCGCTGGTCATCTCACTGGCAGACAATTTGGTAAGTATTGTGTTGATTGTCACCGACGTGATCGTCAATGTGCTGCTGGTGACGGTATTGAGTTTTTACCTGACGCTCGATGGCAAACGTATCCGCAATAGCCTGATGAACCTGGCATCCGAGTCCTTCGCGCCGCATCTGCGCCTGTTTGAGGACGCGCTTAATAAGGTGGTCGGCAACTACATCCGGGGGCAATTGACCCTCGCCGCCATCATCGGAGTGCTGGCCGGAGCAGGAACTTTCTTTCTGGGCATCAAACAGTTCGCGCTCATCATTGGGATGCTAGCTTTTCTCTTCGAGACTATCCCGATGGTTGGCCCCACACTGGCCTCGATCCCGGCTATTCTCATTTCGCTGCTCTTACCCGACCCATTTCCACGCTCCTATTGGATCGCGGTCTACTTCATCGTCATCCAATTGATTGAAGGCAATGTGCTGGGGCCGCGCATTGTGGGTCATGCTGTCGGACTGCACCCTGTGGCCTCCATCCTGGCCCTGATCATTGGGGCGCAATTCTTCGGGCCGTTCGGCGCGCTGCTGGCAACTCCGGTGGTAGCAGCCTCCTGGGTCGTCATCGCCAGTTTGTACAATTCGCTGCGAGGCAAGCCCACCACAACCTTACTTGAGAAAAAGCGCTCGCCCTGGATTCGCCCTCGCAAGCGGCACGGCGAGCCTGGAGAAGAAGAGACCTCCCCAGACACTACCCAGGCAGGGGGAGCAATCACACAGGACGAGGCTAGAACTGTTACGAACGCGGCTACTGATAGCATTGTAGAACATGGGCAAGAATGGCACGCGCGCGGTATGGTTGAACCGATAGATGTTTTGCGGTTGGTTCCCAACCGCGATATCTACCGCGATCGCAACGGTTCGCAAGGTAAATAGCCAGAAGCTTCTATATAGCTTCTTGCTCGCGCAGTATCTCCAGCGCCTCGCGCGCGGCCAGGCGACCAGCTTCTTTGATGCTCGAAGCCTGCCCTAAACCAAGCAGTAATTCATGCTCGAAGACACCCACCGTGAACAGGCGGTCATTATTGCGCCCGCTTTGCTCCATGACCCGGTAGCGCGGCAGGCTGCCGGAACGTTGTAAGACAATCTTTTGCAGTCGGCCTTTGGGGTTGGTATTCGAGCGTCTGCTCGCTCAAAAGCGGCACCACAGGCAGGATGACCCGCGCCACAAAATCGCGTGCGGCATCATTGCCCTGGTCAATCAGGATCGCGCCTATAATCGCCTCCAGTACATCGGCGCACAGCGAATCGCGCGAACGCTCATTGAAAGTGCGCAGGTTGGCAATATCCACGCGGATATACGGGAAAAGTCCAAGCTCCCGCCCGATTTTTGCCAGCACGCGGCGGCTGACTACCTCGGACTTGAGAGCAGTCATCTCCCCCTCCGAGGCATCGGGAAAATTGCGATAGATATGCTCCACCACCCGCGCACCCAGCACGGCATCCCCCAGAAATTCCAGCGTATCATACGAATCATGAACAGCCGTTTCGGGGCAGCACGAATGATGCGTCAACGCTCGCTCCAACAGCGCGCGGTCGCGAAATTGCACGTGAAGCAGCGCCTCTAATTCAGCCAGCTTGTCTTCATTCTCCATGATAGGTATTATAGCCCACAATTTTCAGATTGTCATAGAGAGATTTTGGTTGTAGTTATTGAATCAGTTTGGAGGAAGGAAAATGTCACAGTTGGCATTGGGCTGGCAGAAATCCACCATCTGCTAATACGGTAATGACGATTTTTTTAGATCTATTGGAATATCTGGTCGAGTAGATATGTTCTCGCAAGGTAGGAAGTAAGTTACTTACTACATGTTAGAAAGAAAATCACACATGACAACGCAAACGACCAAAGCCATACAGGTCCACAGCTTCGGTAACGTGGATCAGCTCAAACTTGAGCAGATTCCGCAGCCAGTGCCACAGGAAGGCGAAGTGCTTGTGCGCGTGTACTCGGCAGGAGTGAACCCTATGGATTGGAAAATCCGTGCAGGCTATTTGAAAGACTACATGCCAACAACCTTTCCCTATGTACCCGGTGCCGACCTTGCCGGAGTTGTAGAAAAAGTCGGCCCTGGCGTGACCACATTTCAGCCGGGGCAGGAAGTCTTCGGCAGGGGTTCTCAGGGAACATATACGGAATTCGCGATTGCTCCAGCGAAAATGCTGGCGCTGAAACCAAAAACGATGAGTTTTGACCAGGCAGCCACCATTCCTGTCGGCGCGACTACTGCCTGGCAGGGCCTCTTTGACCACGGAAATCTGCTAGCCGGGCAACGCGTGCTGATCCTGGGAGGCGCGGGTGGTGTTGGCCTTTACGCGGTACAATTTGCTCGCTGGAAGGGAGCGCATGTCATCGCTACGGCCTCTACCCGCAATAGAGATTTTGTGCGCTCATTGGGCGCGGAGGCGGTGATTGACTACACAAAGGCGCGGGTAGATGACGAAGTTCACGACGTAGACCTGGTACTCGACACGGTTGGCGGCACCGCGCTTGCCAGTGCCTTACCTACGCTCAAACGAGGTGGTACGCTAATAACAATCGCCGGTCAGCCCAACGAGGTGAAAGCGCGCGAACTGGGCGTGCGCACCGCACGTTTCTCAGCCCAGATCAACAGTGAGCTTCTGAGCACATTTGCAAAGTTGATTGACGAAGGCCAGATCAAGCCGATTGTCGGCGAAACCTTCTCACTCGACGAGGCCGCAAAAGCTCATGAAATCAGTCAGAGTGGCCACGGGCGCGGGCGCATCATCCTGCACGTTGTGTAGGGAAGGGCACAATTTGCTACAGAGGGAAATCTGCACGTTACATGCATAGAATGTGCCAGCAGCAGATTGTCTTTGCTGCTGGCACATTCTATTATCTCAGAGATGAGCAAACTTGAGCAGCGTTTTTCAACATTGACATTGTGAATTACAATGGTAAAGAGGCACTATCAAGTAATGTAAATGAACCTGGAAGAGGGTAATGTCAAAAACACAACCAGTCCCACAGCCTGATACATCACGACAGCCTGTTCCGTCGTCTCCATCCCTGTTACAAAAACGCCCGCCGCGTCTCGTCGTCGGACTGCTGATCGCTATCGCGCTCGTCACGGGTTGGATGCTGCTCAACAGCAATGCCAGTAGCACCGACCCCACCATAGCGGGGCATCCGCTGTCTAATCCGCATACCCACCTGCATACTGTTGTGCCGGGTGTGCGCCCTGGAATGCTCTATCTTGGCACGCATTATGGCATGTTCACCAGCAGCGATGGTGGGAAAACGTGGCCTCAGCAGCACGGCGTACTCAACAATATGATGATTACTGCTATTGCGATCAACCCAACGCAATCGAACAATATTGCGGTTATTGCACTACTCGTAAGCGGAGTCGGCACACCATCGGGGGTATATGTGAGCAGCAATAGTGGGAACACCTGGAATGCACGCGCCCCGGCAGGTCTGCCGGCGACGGCATATCCCTATACCGTCAAAGCTGGCTATGCCGGTGGACAATTCTACGCCTTTTACAATTACGCTGGCTGGTACGAGACACGCAATATGGGCCAGCGCTGGTACGCCATCACCGGAGGCGCGCTTTCCAATATGCAGACACCCTCTTTATTGGCCGATCCCGCCAATCCCGATCACCTATGGCTGGGAGGAGATGCAGGACTTTATGAAACACGCGACGATGGAGGGCGTTGGAACGCTATAGCCGGGGTAACGGGCAACGTCACAACTATAGTGGCATCGACCACCACGCCTCGTCGCATCTATTGCCTCACCGACCAGGGTCTCTTTCGCTGGACAGAGGGAGAGCCGCGCATAACACAACTGGCAAATTTACCCATATCACCTCTGCCATCGCGTCTTGTAAGTGACGCGAGCGGACAATCGCTTTATGCTGTTGCGGGCCAGGACGTGTGGTACTCCGGGGATGGCGGCTCGAGCTGGGTACATCGCTCCCATTTCGAGCGCGGGGACATCATCGCTTTCGTGATTGATCCTGCTCAGCCCGATCATCTATATGCAGGTTTTTTTATGCCAGCCCTTGTCCTGACCACTGGCAATGGGGGGAGAACATGGCAAACGTTGACTGATTGACGATTGACTCTCTCGTCAGGGCTACCCGAACATCGGAAAAGTGAGGGTATAAGACAGTGAGTATCACAATATAATCACAGTTATTCATTTGCCCGGTGAACAGCAGTGGAGTGCAGCAACTAGCCCATCCATACCTCAAGTATATTGTATAATATCTCTGTATAGGCCGTGATGTTCTCGCAGGAACGTTATCCCAAAAATCGAAAGGTAGTAATCCATGCACGATAATGGAGATGTGCGAACCGAACCAGTTGAAGATGCGCTCCTTAAAGAAGCGAACGAGGCAATTTCAGCCCTTGACACTGCCCAGGAAGTGGAGGAGCTGGTAAATCACACCAACAGGTCAATGATGACCCTTGATGCCTCCATTGATACCACGCTAGAGATGCAGAAATTCTACGTTCTTGCAAAGCGCCAGGCATGGAAGGTGGAACAACTCTCCTGGGGCCAGCTTCCTCCTGTGCCAGAAGGAAAAGGCTCCAGTGAAAATCGCGCCCGTCGTATGGCGATCTGGCGTTCGGTTGTCACGCAGCAACTCCAGGCCGACACGCTTGCCTCCCTCTTATCGTCGCAATTGCTGGCGGCAGCGCCAGATCTCCCCGGACGCTTATATTACACGACAATGGTTCAGGATGAAGGGCGTCACGCTGAAGCCTGGATTAAGCTAACGAATCTAGTTGGAGGGATGAGCGAACCCGACCCCTACCTGGAAAAACTTGGTAATATTGTACTCAATGCAGACACCCTTGAAGAGAAAATCTGGATGTTCCAGGTAGTTTTTGAAGGACTGGTGATTGATCGGTTCCGCCAGATCGCGGCAGGCGCGCCCGGCACTATTCTTGCTGAGCTTTGCAATCGCCTGACCGTTGACGACGGGATACACCACGGTTCAGGTGTTGTCTACGAACAGCGCCTGCTCCAGCGTGTCTCTTCGCGCACGAAGCGGGGCATCTGGCGTATGAGCCAGGAGATGTGGCCTTTGTTCGTTGACCATTTGAAGTGGAGACCGCAGGAACGCTCGTGGGCCAGCCGTGCCATGCAGCCACGAGACCTGGAAACAGTTAAAAGCTATATGGCGCAGGAGCGGAAGCTCGCCATAAAAGTGGGTCTGGAAATTGATACACCGCCCGGATTTTAACCACTTAGGGTATCCCGTGTAAAAAATAGGGATTCATCCTTATAGACAAGAAGAGAGAGCAGTTCTATAGTCTAATGGGTGGAAACGTCAAACGCGCGTTTCCCAGACTGAACTGAAAGGTTGAAATATCTTCATGCTACTCTCACGGAAAACGCTCCAGCGCATCCTTGGAGCGTTGTGGCTCATCGATGGACTGTTACAGTTCCAGCCGCAGATGTTCACCATGAACATGGTGAATGGCATCATGAAACCGATGCTGACCGGTCAGCCCGGGCTTTTTGAACCCAGCCTGCAATTTATCGTCACGCAGACGACGCTGCACCTCACGGCGGTCAACCTGCTGATCGGCATCGTGCAGGTCTGTCTTGGTCTCGGCTTCCTCTTGCTGCCCGATCGCTGGGTGAAAGAGCTGGTGATCGCCTCCATCGTGTGGGCGTTCATCGTCTGGTACGGGGGTGAAGGCATGAGTATGCTGTTCACCGGGACGGCCAGCATCCTCACCGGCGCGCCGGGAGCGGTGCTGCTCTATCCCCTGCTGGGTTTTGCTGTCTACCCCCGCAAGAAGTTCGCTGCGGCCTCTGGGGGCGCAACTCGGAAAGCGGGTGACGACGGACTGCTCTCACGGGGGCTTCTTCACTGGGTCCTCGCGGGCTTCTGGTTCTTCGCTGCGCTGCTCCAGTTACAACCCAACTGGTGGCAGCCGGGCCAGATCTCTCAAGGCATTGGCGCCATGGTGGGCCAGGGGGGGCTGAATACTGTGCTGGTCGACCCTCTCCTTCGGCAGGTCTCCAATGCCACTGCCAACATTGAGATCCCGCTCAATATCGCGCTGATCGTCGTGTTCCTGGCGCTGGGCATGGCCCTGGCATTGGTCAAAGAGGAATATTTGCGCCCGTTCTTGATCGCATCAATTGTGGTGAGTATCGTGTTCTGGTACGTCTCTGAAGCATTTGGCATGATTTTGACCGGCATGGCGACCGATTTCAATTCGGGCCTGTTAGTCGTCTTGATGGCGCTCGCCTGCTGGCCAAAAGTTATGTCCCTGCGCACATCGGCACGCGCGCGGGTTGCACGCGAACTGCGAGAGACAGAAGAGCCGAAGACGACGCAACGCGCGTAGAACTGTGAGATTTTTTCGCCAAAAACATCAACTTTGTTCCGAAGAGAGTTCCTATCTTTGAGGGTGAAGAGGAAGAACAGCTATGCGTATTCGACCCATATTCTGGTGTATGCTATCCGCCGTTTGCTGCGCCCTGCTGGTCTTCGCCGCCACTGTCCACGAACATGCGCCTGCCATGATGCAGGTGCGTGTTGATAAAGCAGTACCAGTTTCAGTTGGCTATACCACTGTTGAACTCCACCTCAGCGACCCACAGAATATCCCAATTGAACAGGCCCAGGTCATACCAACTGCCACTATGACCAATATGGACATGATCGCCATTTCCACTGCGGTCAAAGCTCTGGGACAGGGCAATTATAGCGTGCAATTTGCCTTATCAATGGCTGGCCCCTGGAAAATCAATATTGTTGCACACGCCGACGGCTTCGATGTGCTACAGCAAAGTTTGCTTATTCAGGTACCATTGTTTGTTACAATGTGTGCAGGAGTTTATGCATCCTAACAGTAGCGACGTCCCTTGTGAGTGTCCCGTATCTGTTATATCCTGCATGTATGCTTAAATACGAGAGCGGGATACGGGACACTCATAAGGGGCGTCGCTACTGTAGTTTTCAGGAGAATAAAAAGTGAGTCAGGTCTATGTTCACATCATTCCAATCAGCAGGTAAACGAGTAACCTGGCGACTTTCTCTTTTTGAGAAGGTTATTCTTGTCAATACAGTGATGTTGATCTGCGAGGCGTTGGCCGCTCTCTGGGTGACAAGCCATAGCCTGGAATCGCATCATTACCTGATCGATACAGGCTTTATTGTACTTGCTATGCTTTCCAGTCTGCTTATCAATGTATTGCTGCTGCGCGCCAGTTTTCACCCGCTTTTCAGCTTGCTGCATACTATTCGGGCGGTGGGCGCGGGTAATACAGCATTACGCGCCACCGATATACCAATGGACTCCGAAATTGGCGAACTGGCGCTGGCATTCAATGGTATGCTCGACCAGTTAGAAATAGCGCGCAGGCAACAGGCCATGTTGATTCTTCAGGCACAGGAAGAGGAGCGCCGCCGGCTCGCGCGCGAATTGCATGACGAGAGCAGCCAGAACCTGACCGCGCTGCTTGTCCATACCGAGGTTTTGCACCAGACACTACAGCAAATGCCTCAAACCATAACGCCTCAAATCATCAATGAGCAACTTCAAACGGGTCTACAGCAATTGACGCAGCTTACTCAGAAAACACTGGAAAATATTCGCACGCTTGCGCTACAATTGCGTCCGGCCGTGTTAGATGATCTTGGAGTTGAGGCAGCTTTTCGCTGGCTGGCCGAGGACTGCCGCAAGCGCCTGCGCCTGAACGTTGAACTGCGTGTTGATGGTCTAGAGGAGGTGCTGCGAGAACGGGAGCATGCCACACTGTATGCTACGACGCTCTTTCGTATTGCGCAAGAAAGCCTGACCAACGCAGCGCGGCATGCCGGGGCGCAGCATATTGTGATCTCATGCGCGCCAGACCATGATATGCTCCATTTGTGTGTGAGCGACGATGGAAGCGGCTTCGATGCTACCAGCACGTCCGTCGGTGTCGGTCTGGGTATCAAAGGCATGCGCGAGCGAGCCGCGCTGCTTGGTGGCCAAATAACTATGGCATCGAAGCGGGGGAAGGGAACCAGCGTAGAAGTCACCCTGCCACTGCCAGCCGCCAATGCGCAGGAGTTGAGCGATGCTTGCTAATTCATCCGGCACAGCACCTACGCGGGTTCTACTCGCCGACGATCACGATATCTTGCGCCAGGGTCTTAAGCTATTGCTCACTATGCAACCAGAAGAGATAGAGATAGTAGGAGAGGCACGCACTGGGCGAGAGGCAGTCGAGCTGGCTCGCGCGCTGCAACCCGATGTCGTAGTAATGGATATAACCATGCCCGATATGGATGGGTTGGAAGCGTGCCACATTCTACACCTGGAACAACCCTCCACACAGATATTGATGCTTACTATGCATGAAAGCGAGGAATACTTCTTGCAAGCGCTGCGCATGGGTGCGGCGGGCTATCTTGTAAAGAAGGCCGCGCCAACAGAACTGCGTATGGCTATTTTATCGGTCGCGCAGGGAGGAGCCTTTCTTTACCCCGGCCTGGCAAAAGCGCTGATTCGCAGCTATATAGAGAATCCACCGATCGCGCCACTTGCATCGTCGAATACGCACGAAACAGCGAGAGACCGCGCCACGCAATTGAGTGTACTCACGCCTCGCGAGATGGAAGTCTTAAAGCTGGTAGCGGAGGGGTATACGAATCAGGAGATAGCAAATCAACTGGTGGTAAGCATCAAAACTGTGCAGGCGCACCGCGCAAACGTTATGGAAAAACTCGGACTGCGCAACATTACGCACCTGGTGCGCTTTGCCGTGCGCGCCGGGCTGATACCCGATGAACTGTGACATCCACCCCATGACTAAAGTCAGGGGCTTCCCATCCTCACGAATGGGCTTTCCTGCTTCGTTGGGGGTTGCCTGCCCGCGCGGGTCTTACACCCCCTCCACAGGCCGATGCCGAAAGCCCTTCGGCCAGAATGTTTCTTGCAGCGTTGATATCCCGGTCGTGCCAGACGCCACACTCAGGGCAGACCCATTCACGCACATCAAGGGGAAGGTCTTGCACAACATGCTTGCAATCATGACAGGTTTTGCTGGAGGGATACCAGCGATCGATTTTGATGAGGGTTCGTCCATACCACTGGCTCTTGTAGTCCAGCTGGCGGACAAACTCACCCCATCCCACATCACTGACCGCTTTTGCCAGACAGTGATTTTTGACCATGTTCTTGACGGCCAGACTCTCCACGCAGATCACTTGGTTTTCGTTGACAATGCGTGTACTGAGTTTGTGCTGGTAGTCGCGACGACGGTCTTGAGTACGGGCATGGACACGGGCCACCTTTCGCCGTGCCTTTTCCCTGTTCTTGGAGCCCTTCTTTTTCTTTGCGTGCCTGCGCTGGGCTTTTGCCAGACGCTTCTCATCCTTAGCATAGAACTTCGGATTGCCCACGGCTTCACCCGTCGAGAGGATCACCACCGATTTCAAGCCCAGGTCGAGACCAACTTGCTTGTTCACTACGGGCAAAGCCTCAATATCCTCTTCAACCAACATCGAGACAAAGTAGCGATTGGCACAGTCCTTGGAGATGGTAACCGAGCTAGGTTTGACTCCGCAAGGCAGATCGCGATGGAAGGTGATAGCAAGGGGTTCATCCATCTTGGCGAGGGTGAGCTGACCATGCTCCCAGGTGAATGCGTTAGAGGCATAGCTAGCCGATTGGGTATTCTGTTTTTTCTTGAAAGTTGGATACTTCGATCTTCCCTCGAAGAAGTTCTTGTATGCGCGGTCCAGGTGGCGAAGGGATTGCTGAATGGACACAGAGGAAACGTCAGACAGCCAGGGATGGGTTTTCTTGAGGTCAGGCAACATAGCCGAGAGGGCGTTATAGTTGAGCTTCACGCCAAGCTCGGCATAGGCAGTTTTGCGGGTGTTGAGCCCCCAATTGTACACGAAGCGGCAACATCCGAACGTTTGCGCCAAGATGCGCTTTTGTTCGTCGGTCGGAGAGAACCGATATTTGTATGCCCGCTTCTGCTTACTCACTGCCTATTTGCCTTTCTGATTTTCTACATAGCCTTTGACCGTCTCGATCGTAACACCCCCGGTCGTGCCAACGTAATAGCTATTCGTCCACAAAGATGGAAGTTTCTTTTTAAGCTCTGGAAACTCTATGCGCAGTTGGTGAGATGTCGATCCTTTGATGTATCTCACAAGCTTATGAATACCAAACTGAGGGTCACAGCCAACCAGGATATGAACGTGATCTGGCATGACTTCCACTTCCACAAACTCTTGTTCCCATTTCTCAACACATTCCTGGATGAGCACTTTCAATCTCGCATCGATCGGAGGAAGCAGAACCTTACGGCGATACTTGGGACAAAAAACAATATGATAGTGGCAATCATAGACCACGTTATTGTTGCTGTGAGCTACTGTCTTCATGCTCAAATCATAGCAGATTTCAGTAGATCAGTCAACTATCATCTATTGGTACTATACTCTGTGCCCAAGCTCCAAAAAAGGAAGCGCCTTGTATCCCCATGGCTGAAGCAAGGGGTTTTACGGCGCGAAGTGATAAAGTGCGCAGGCGCGATTGTAAAATTACCTTGTTTATTACTTTTTTTACTTGACGGAACAGAAGATTTGCAGGAAAATAGAAAAAGTTACGTAAGATGATTGGATACAATATATGCTATTTCGCTTTCTTCATAAAAATTCATGGCGCCTTTTGCTATCAGCTCTGGCTCTGGCTTTACTCGCCACGCTCTTTTTCCCGGCCATAGCCAGCGCGCATGTACTGGGCAGCGGCCATCTCACGGGATTCTATACTGGACAGATCGATGCCCCAACGCTTTTCAACCTGCTGGTGATTACGCTGGTCGAAGTGGGCGCGGTCTTCTGGGTGGGCGCTCAGCTCTGGCTTAACTTCGTGCTGCAAATATCTTCGGAAAAGCATAAGATAGAGCAAGGCATCAACGAACAGGCGCAGGCCCGTTTCGAGCAACGTTTCTCGCTCCCCACCCTGCTTGTTCTCCTGCTAGCAAATATTCGGCGTGCTGATAGGACAGGCGTTGAATTTAACCGGGGGCGATTGGGGCAGATCGCTTTCTCCTGCATCGCTGCTGGGTTTAGCAATAAGCCCGCGTTTTGGTGTCTTCTGGTTGATAGGCGAGGGCGTTACGCTTCTGGCAATCGGCATTGCGATCTACCTGCGCCTCGATCGGCAGCGCCCGCGTTGGGTAGATACGCTGCTTCCTTTGTTGGACCTGTTGCTCGGGCTGATCCTGTTCATCTCCATAACAATCACCAGCTTTGCTGTCTCGGTGAGCGGTGATACTGTTACCTTGACGATTGTACTGGACTGGCTGGGCCTGCTGGCGGCTGCGCTCTGGATTGGCGGCATTCTCTATATTGCTGTTATCTACCTGCCCATTCTTAAAAAGCATTCACTGACGCAGGAGGCTAGCTCGCTGGCAACGGTCTTGCCATACTTCACACCTCTGGCCATTACCGGCGCGATACTCACGTTCGTTACCGTTATCTTCAGCGCCAGCTTGCGTCAGATTACGTTGAACCAGCTCTTCAGTTCCGCCTTTGGACGGGCATTAGTCGTCGAAATCGCGCTGCTGGTTGCTTTACTGGTATGCAGTATCATACAGCTTTTTCTGTTCGGCCCACGCATCAGTAAAGAATATCGCAAGTTTGCCTATGCAGCCAACCGCTTCGCCACCCTTAAGTCCACTACCGCCATTGAAGTCGAAGCGCCTCAGATGGCATCACAGGCGCTGGAGCTTACCACAGCCGAGCGGAGTTTGACAACCGGCAAGCCTGATAAGCTGGCAAGGCAAATTGAGCAGCAGGTACGCCTGCGCGAAAAGCGCCTGACCAATAACATACACAGGCAATCCGTGATGTTGCGTTGGGAGCCAGCGTTGGGTGTCGCTGTACTGGTCGCCGCCGGACTAATGAGCGTCTTCGCTGGCACGTTGTCTGTCGTGCCGACAACAACGACACAACAACCAGGCGCAAAAACACCGCCATTTACCTCTACCATACATACCAGCGATGGCAAGTTCACAGCTCTACTAGAAGTCAACCCAAACCGCTTTGGCGCGAACGTTTTCACCGTGACCGTCACCGACAGCAGCACAGGCAAAATAGACACGAATGTTGGTGTCAACATCTCTACAACCATGTTGGACATGGACATGGGAACCGATAGCATCAGCCTGCTTCCTGATGGCAAGGGGCATTTCAGTGGAAGTGGCGACCTGTCCATGTCGGGCAACTGGCAGATTAGTGTTCAGATTCGCACGACAGACCATTCCTTGCACGAGGCAAAAGTCGATATCGTGACGCCATTTTAATATCCCGTTGAGCGTTATGTAGTTTAATATAGTGAGGTTAATAAACCATACATCAGGGATGATAGTGTAGTCAGGAATGGAAGACTGCGAGAGCAGCGAAGACGTGTCCTGGTATTCTGTAGTTTTTCAGGTGAAAGATATGAAATATATAAAATCAAGCTTAATTTTGGTCGCACTCGCGCTCTTGCTGGTCGGTTGTAGTGGTGGTAATAGCGGAGGGGGGCAAAGCACGCCTGGCACTACAGAGGTACCAGTGAATGGATTTGGCATCTCCTCAAACCATGTTCATTCACTGGTAGTACTTTCCTCGCATGTATTCCTCCTGGCAACGCACTACGGCATCTATCGATCAGCAGATAACGGGATATCGTGGCAACTGGTCGCGGGAGGCACCAACCAGTTGATGTCCGGGCTTATGGAATACGGTATGACAATCAGCGACCTCAACCCGCAGCGAGTTTATGTACTCAGCCGACCCTCAGTTATAAATAATAAAGGTATTCCAGGACTCTATACTAGCGCGGACCAGGGCCGCACCTGGAAACTCTCCATAGCCGATTCGACTATTAGCTCCGGCTATCCTTATACAGCTACGGCGGGCAACGATACACCAGATGAAGTCTATATCTACCAGAGCGAACTGGGAAACCTGGGATTGAAACGCAGCCTTGATGATGGGCTGCACTTTTCAACCGCTGGCACGCTGCCGTTTGGCAGCATATTCGGCATACTTGCTCTGCCCAACGAACCCGGTCATTTGATCGTGTATGGCAGCCAGGGCATAGCAAACACTGTCGACGGCGGCATCCACTGGCAAGTCGTGGCGGGCATTACCGGGGGTGTACAGGAAGTAACCATCGCTGCCCAGCATAAACCGCTATATGCTGCCGGTGATGCCGGCATTTACACATCGACAGACGATGGCAAAACCTTCAAACTGGTCTATAACGATCATCCGTACTACTCGCTGGCGGTTACGTCGCAAAACCCTCAGCTTCTTTATGGCAAGACCGGCACCAACCTGTATCGCAGTAGCGATGGAGGCCATAGCTGGACCGCGTTGCCACATTTGAGTGGCGGCAACTACTCGGTTCTGGTAGTAGTACCAGATGACCCATCTGAAATCTACGCTTCCCTTTCCTACCCGACAGCAATGTACCAGCTCAATGCCGCCGGAACCGGCTGGACTTCGCTGACGCCACCAGCTAAACAGGGATAGAGCGATGAATCAGCAAGGATACGATAGTAGGGTTCAATTACCAGGACGCGATAATAGGGCGCAATAACCAGGACGCGATAAATCGCGTCCCTACAAGGATATTCTGAGATGAAAATATTGAAATGGTCGATGACCAGGGCGGGCGCGCCGCGAGAAGTGACCAGGGCGGGGGCTTGCCCCCGCCCTGGTCGCCGTCGCCTTCGCGTTAGCCACTCTAGTATACCTGCTCTTCCCGGCGGCTGGCGCGGCGCGGGCTGATGGGGGCGCGCCCAATCTGGCGTATATTTCAGGTACGAGCAAAGGTATCAGCGTGGTTGATATTATTCAGAAAGCGGTGACGAACACGTTCTCGCTCGCCGGCGACCCAACGACTATTTATTTGAGCCTGGATGGGCGTTTTCTGTATGTCACGCAGCCGTCGCTTGATCGCATAACGGCATTGACGGCCAGAACCGGGCAAAGCTTCTGCACTGTCAACGTTCCCGGCCAACCCTCGCTGCTGGCATTTGATCCCGGCAGCAACCTGCTCTATGCAGCAGGAAATGCAGCAGCCAGCGTCACAGCGTTTGACCCCACCAATTGTGCCATCAAAAAAACTATCAAGACTAGTGGACCCGTTTATGGAATGGCGGTAGCCAATATTGGCACCGGAGCCAACGGCAATCAACTCTGGGTCTCTGTTCCAGACGGGCTTCAGGTCTTCGATAACCAGGGGCTGATCGCTTCGATCCCTATTCCAGGTGGAGCACAATATGTCAGTATTCCCCCTGGCGTTATGATTTATGTCACTACAAAAAGTGGCAAGCTCTACCCGGTCAGTCTCAGCACTCAGCAAGTGTTGCCGCCAATTTTGAGCGGCGGACAGTTCGGGCCAATGGATTATGACGCGCTCAGCGACGAAATATACGTGCCGGACATGCTCAACAAGCAGGTTGATGTGCTCAATCCAATCACTTCACCGACGCCGCCCTTGCCCACTGAACCCGGACACGTTATAAAGCTGGGCGTCGCGCCTCAATCCATCGCCATCACGAGCGACGGACAATTTGGCTTTATCGCGCTCGCCGGCGGCAACGTTGCTATGCTGGATGTACCCGGCAAAACGATTTTCGACACCGTCTTCGTGGGCGGCAATCCGCACTTTATCATCACAGGTCTCTATCCCCCGCTACTGGGTAGCACACCAACAGATGTCTCCTTCTGGAGCACGGTTGTAAACATCGCAGCTTACGCGCTGATTTTTGTGCTGCTGATTGTACCTGCCATCTTCTTTCTGAGACGGGCACGCGTGAAACCTGCAAAAAAAGAAGGGGCGAGATAGACCTCGCCCCCATGCTATTGTTGCCGCGTCGTGACCGCCAGAATCTCCGGCGCTGTTTCTATGATGCGCGGGGCTATCGCGCGGGTAACGATCTGGTGAAAGGCGATGCCGTAGATGAGCGAGGCGGGAATGGTGATGCCCCAGACCCACTCGGCATTGAAAGCATAAGGAAGAAAAACTGCCGCCCCTACCGGCGCAACCAGCACAGCCGTTACCAGCAGCATGACCAGCGACATGACGCCGCGCAGGCAGCCCGACTGCGAGGTTGTGCCGGTGGCGCGAAAACCGCGCTGCATCTGTCGCACGTATTGCGGGAAGAAGACCGAGGTGAAGTTGCCGCAGCCAAGTGTGACGCCCATGCCCGCCAATCCCAACACGGCCACCGGCACAACCAGCATCCAGTTCCTCGAGAAGTACGCGCCAAACCCGATCAGTACCGTCAGTTCGACCAGGCCGAAAAGGAACACAACCAGGTTCTTCCCCCACAAAAGACGCTGCGGTTCTACAGGAAAGAGAAAGGTGGTCGTCAGGCTCTCGCGTTCCAGGCCCAGCGTGTTGAGCGACATTGTCGCCAGGTAGAGTAACACGACCGGGGGAGCAACGTACAGGATGTAATTGGAACCCGCGCCAAAACCCGCCGAACTGGGATTGAGAAATGGCCCGATGATGAAGATGCCGAGATAGATTACCGATTGGAACAACATGGCTTTCAACTGGGGATCGCGCCAGAAGTATTTCAATTCTTTGGCGGCAATAGCCCGTACCTGCGGTGAAATCAGTCTGTTCAATAGTGCTGTTGTTGAGGCAGTGGGCGCGGACGCCGGGGAGGACACGATTATGTGCGTCCCAACACCGGGGGTGGCTTGCGATTTGCGCTGCTTGCGGACGCGGGCTGAACCGCCAGTTTCGGACGCGCTCAGGCTGCGTTCAAGCACAAGTTGCCAGAGGTAAAGGAAGACAATGCTGAGCGCGAACAGCAAGCCCAGCGCGCCCAGGCTCAGACCCCAGTTGCCCAACACGGCCTGCTTGATGGCGGTCGCGGCATACCCGGAGGGCAGCCATTGCAGGAAAGGCGAATAGCTACCTGCTTGCAAATTTTCGTAGAGATGCAGGATGCGCGAGCCGCCGAGCGCGATCTGTTGCGCCAGGTAACATGACGCGGTGAAAACGGCGATAATAATAATGCTGAAGTCGCGGAAACGCCTGCTTTGCAATGTGCGCATCAAGAGCGCCAGCACAAGCTGACTGACGGCAACAAGCTGCACATAAAACACGAGCATCGTTACCAGCGCCAGCAGAGCGACAGGCAGCGAGACGCCCCAACCGACGACGACAGCGCCCAGCAGAATGACCAGCCCGACCGTGGGAATATCTAGCAGCGTGGAGAACAAGAGGCTGATCATCATCTCGGCGCGTGTCAGGGGAAACAATTGCAGCTTGGAGAGGTCCAGCCCTTCGTTGCTGGCGAATTCCATCAGTGGCAAAACGATCCAAAGCAAAAACAAACCAGTTAATATAAGGTACAACACTTCAAAATTGGCAGGTTGAGACAGGTAGCGAAACGCCGCGAAGGTGCCAAAAGCGGCCCAGCCAGCACCGACTAAGACAAACAACAGGAATAGTATCGAACCGATCAGACTGGCGCGGCTGCGTCGAAATCCGCGTGTCAACATTCTCAAACGCAGCCAGAAGAGCCAGCGTAATTTATCACCATGCACGACCATATTTCAGGGTCTCCTTTTATTCTAACCAGCTCAAGTTGTGGTTTTCGTCGCGCGCGCCGATGACGTTGAGGAAGATGTCTTCCAGTGTAGCGTCTTTATCGCCACTGGCTCCGCTGGCTCTGGCGCGCAAGTCCGCTATGGTTCCTTCGGCCACCAGTATTCCCTGGTTGATAATACCGACACGCGTGCAGAGACGTTCGACTACTTCCATGATGTGCGATGAGAAGAAGATGGTGGTACCATGGTGCGTTAAATCCCGCAGGATGTCGCGCATAGCACGCGAACTGACCGGGTCGATGCCCTCAAATGGCTCGTCGAGGAACAGCACTTCTGGCCGGTGGATGAGGGCAGCCGCTAAGGCGATCTTCTTGCGCATACCAACCGAATAATCGATGATGAGCTTCCCGGCATCGTCGGTAAGGGTGAGGACATGCAATAATTCCTCGGTACGCCGCCGGATATCGGCGTCTGGCACACCGTACATGTGACCGGCGAACGTGATAAACTCGCGGCCCGTCAGGCGTTCGTACAGGTTGAGGTACTCTGGCAAAACGCCCATCAGAGAACGCGCGCGCAACGGTTCGTGCCAGACATCTACGCCGCCGACATAGACGCTGCCCGACGTGGGGCGTAACAGCCCGACCATCATTTTGATGGTGGTGGATTTTCCCGCCCCATTGGGGCCGAGAAAGCCGAAAAACTCGCCGCGCTGCACCGTCAAATTGAGATAGTTGACCGCCGCCTTTTGCCCGAATACACGCAGCAAATCGTGCGTTACTACCGCAGGTCTGGTCTGCGCATCCTGCGTTTGGATTGAGGAAGGCTGCTGTATGAGATTGGTCGGTGAAGATTGAAATGGGTTTTCATGGTGCATAGCCATGTTTCATGGTTCCTCTCTTTACCTCTGATATTGCTTAGTCGTGTACTGGTATGATTTTACATATAGCTAATTGCTATAACAAGCATACCATGATTGAGCAACGTCTGTCAAGGAGATGAACGATGAACTGCGCGGGAATTACAACCTTGTTAATTCATCCACTCGCCGGGGGCGTTACTGCGCACGCGGACGCTGCCCTGGTGGTGTTGCATATCCTGCGTGTCTTTCGCAATACGCGCGCGCAACTGCGTGGCGGAGGTGCGATGCCAGAAGGAGACGGGAAAGAGACCGATGCCTACAGCGATAGCCGCGCCGATTTCGGCCAGATCGAAGGGCAGGCCCGGCGGCAGATGATACGGGAGGTGGGTCAGAATACCCTGGTGGAACAGGAAAGCCAGGACAAAGATGCTCAATTCAAGCAAAGCGGCGGCCACGTAAAAGAGTATTTCTAACGGGCGTCTCTTGCGGAAGAGTACAGCGCAAACGACGTTGAGGAGAACCAGGAAGCCTGTGATCCAGAGTGTCACCGTTGTCAAGGTATGTGTTAAAAGATTTGCCACCAGAACCTCCTGAATTGAGTTTTTAACTCCAAGTCAATTTTAAATTTGAGAAGGCAACTTCGGTTCCCTTCAGGTTTACTAACATGCCCACCTGGCCGCTTACTAACGAAGCATCCTGCACCGACCAGACTTGCTTGCCATTTACTATCAACGTGAATGTTTTGCTATTTACAAGAAGCCTGAAAGTATTGCTGCTGCCTGGCCCCTGCCCCTGGTGAAACTCGCTGCCAAGTGGGTGGTTCGCAAGCTGCTTCCAGGGATTAGCAGTCGGTCCCTGGCTGTTGTCATACTTCCAGAACTGGTACTGACCGCCTTTTGTGTTGACCACTTCAAAGGTATAAAAGGTGGTGATCTGTTTGCCGTTTTTAACCTGTGAATTAAAACGTAGCATCAAGCCAAATTCGTTGTTGACCGAGGTGTCGTCACCGCGTATCTCATCCATCGTCAGTGTATAAACGAAAGGTTTATCCAGGTATTCGCCGGATAAAATGGCGGTCGCGACCCTGGAAGGATCATTGTTGGTGATATGATACGCGCCATCCTTGAACTGAAAGAGGAATGGGCCGCTGGAAGATTCGGGCCAACCGCGAATGTTCTGTGACAATGGGTCAGAGAGAATGGTATTGGCATCCACCGATGCCTGCGCTCTGGCAGTGGCTGTGGCGGGAATATTGGGAGTTCCCGCGGGCGTTATCGTCGAGCCGCCCGGGCGCTTCGACGAAGAAAAATGGAGATACGCAAAGCCCATGGAACCACATACAATGAGCAGCGCGGCCAACACGAATATTGGTACGCGCAAACGCCGCAGCCGTGGATGTTTGACGGGCGACGGCGCGGGTGGAAGACCAGGAACCGAGGCAGGCTGCCGCGAAGATGGCAAAATGCCGGTTACATATTGTCCGGGCTGGCCAGCTACCGGTATATTCACAATGCGGGCCGGACCCGTCAATTTATAGGTGCCGGTGGTGCCGCTATCGTCCTGCTTAATCTCAGGCAAAGCCCATATAATGCGACCGGGAGCCATCGATGCTATAGAGTTCCCTGTCCTGTACATATTCGTCGCCACGGTTGACTCGTCGTTCTGCTCTGTGGCAATGGTTGGCATAGAGTTGGTGCGCCAACTGGGACCAAAAAACAGCGGAGGGACATTAGAACGCGCACCAGTTCCTGTTGATGCGACATCGGCGGATACCGGGTTGGAGAATGCAACGTCAACCGACCCGGCAGTATTGACAGGCGCGGGATTGCCGGACTCGGAGTTGCCCGGTATGAAACTGGCAGGCGCGGGATTGCCGGACGCAGAGTTGCCGGACGCGATAAATCGCGTCCCTACAAGGGGCAGCGGCGAAATTGTCTGTGATATTCTGTGTGGCCCGGCGGGCCCATTGATGGCTTGCTGGAAGAGCAGTGAAATATCCAGGGCATTTTCAAAACGAGCGGCCGGGTCTTTCGCCAGGGCCTTGAGGATGACCTGTTCGGCGGCAGGAGGAAGATCAGGACGAGCGACGAGCGGCGAAGGTGGCGACATTTTTAAATGTTTAGTGGCAACCTTCATGAGCGTTTGCCCCTGAAATAGGGGTATGCCCGTTACCATGCGATATAAAATCGCGCCCAGCGAGTACAGATCGGCGCGTACATCAATTTGCTTGCCAATAATCAGTTCCGGAGACATATAATCCAGCAGACCGGGTTTAGAGAGACGCATCTGGGCCGTATTTCCCTCGACCAGCATAGAGGTGAGATGGAAATCCGCCACTATTACTTTTTTCTCAGATGTAATTAAGATATTGGCAGGTTTGAGATCACGATGCACAATGCCCCGTCCATGCGCATAATCGAGCGCGGCAGCGATTTGTTGCAGGAAGTTTGCCGCCAGCTGTAAAGGTAACGCTCCTTCGCGTGCCAGCACATCCTCAAGCGTCTCGCCAACGACATAGGGCATTACGATATAGGCCAGCCCATCTAATTCGCCATAGTCATAGACAGGTAAAATATTCGGGTGTTCCAGAACAAAAATACGCGCCATCTCGTTGCGAAAGGCAGTCAAAAACACTCGCTGCTGTTCGAGTTCCAGTGATGCGAGGCGCAAGAACACTTTGACAGCCACCTGGCGCGAGGGTTGCAACTGCTGTCCCAGGTACACCGCTCCCAGTGTCCCACTACCAATCACACGTTGTAGTACACTGGTTCCTGGTTGTTTTCCTATCAACGCTTCGGCATCCATCAAAATCCACCTCTCATCACCAATCATGCTGGCTTGCACGCTGGCTACGCTTCTGAACATAATTCAAGAACACGATAATTCCCCACCATACTATCTTAGCCAACAGAGGTCGATCTGACAATGTATCTACCCTGAAACTATGACCAAAGTACTTATTACAAGTCAGGGGAGTTTGACCAGTTTGTACCCGACATCCGGCACGGTGAGGATGTAACGCGGGTGACGGGAGTCGGCTTCGATTTTACGACGCAGGCGGCTGATGTACACCCAGATAAAATCGACTTCGCGGTTGTATTCCGCGCCCCAGACGCGCTCGAGCAGGAGTTCATGGGTCATGACACGGCCCGCGTTTTGCGCGAGGACGTTGAGTAATTTATATTCCGTGCGGCTGAGCTGCGCGGGACGCCCATTGACGGAGACCTGGCGCTGGGCAAAGTCGATGAGGAGATCTCCTGTTGTGAAGAGCGTTTCGCCTGGCGCGGTCTGCTCGCTGGCAGCGCGGCGGCGCAGCAGGACGCGGGCACGCGCCAGCAGTTCTTTGATGCTAAATGGCTTAACCACAAAGTCGTCCGCGCCCATATCGAGGTAGCGCACATGCTCATCTTCATCGCCATCGTCACACAACATGAGAACGGGGGTGTGTGAAAATTCGCGCAGCCGCTGCAATATTTCCGCGCCAGACATGTCGGCGGCGTCGCTGGCCAGTAAGATGAGATCAGGTTCTTCCAGGTCAAGCTGGCGCAGGAATTGCAAACCATGCGCGACGACATGCACCTGGTAGCGTTGCTCTTCCAGGTTGGCGCGCAAGTAGCGAGCCATGCGTGGGTCATTTTCTACTACCACTACTTTTACCCGCGCAGAAGTGAGGAATGAACTCGCGCGCGGCAGGGATAGCGGGCCGCTGGCAGTTGAGGTCGCGTCGATAGAAGTAGCCGACGACGCGACAGGCTGGAGCGCCGACAACAGATGCGCGCCGGGAACATGGGGAAGCGTGAAATAAAAAGTGGCTCCATGCCCAATACCGGTGGATTCGGCCCAGATATTTCCACTATGCGCCTCAATAGTGGCACGGGCGGCTGCCAGGCCCAGTCCGCTGCCAAATGGCAGATCTTCGGTCTGTTGCACGCGATAAAAGCGATGGAAGATGCGGTCAAGGTTTTCTGGAGCGATGCCTTTACCCTGGTCGGTGATACTCAAGCGCAGTTCGGACGCGCTGTTTTCAAGGCGAATGTTGATGCTGCTGCCCACCTGCGAAAAGATTACGGCGTTATTCAGGAGCTGGTTGATAGTCTGCTCAATACGCAGGGCGTCGCAGTGAATGGTTTGCGTTTTTTCCGGCACGCGCAAGGTAAAGGTATGGCGCGGAGCATTTTTACGCCAGCGTGCAACCAGTTGCTCGAGCATTTCTGAGAGGCGCACTTCTGAGTAGCGCAGTTGCTGCACGCCCGCGTCAAGCCGCCAGACATCCAGTAAGGTGTTGAGCACGTCATGCAGGCGATCGGTGTGTGTGTCGATCATCTGCAACATTTCGCGCAGCATGGCGGGTTCCCAGCGCAGGCTATTGCCCAGTAAGGTGGTGGCACAGCCCTTGATGATGGCTAAGGGCGTTTTAAGTTCATTGGCGGCCAGAGCAAGTGTCTCGCTGCGCGATTGCAGGGAGGCGCGTTCCAGTGTGATGTCGTCGAGCAAGACACCGCGCCCCAGAAGGTTGCCCGGCTGGTCATGCACGGGGAAACTCTGCACGCGCAACCAGCGCACGGCAGCGTCAGAGAGGGCAAGCTCGGCGGTCTGCTCTTCTTGTGGATGGAGCCAGAGCCGGTCGAGTTCGGCGTGCGCGCCAGTGGGATGGGCGGCAAGCGAGAGGAGCTGCTGACGAACGTCGAAGAGGGGTTGTTCCAGCACATCGGACAGGCTGATGCCGAGCAGACGCTGCGCGCTGGGGTTAGAATAGGTGACCTGTTCCTGGCGATCAAGCAGGATGAGGCCACTGCGCATGTTGCTTGCTACTCCTGCCAGCACTGCGCGGGGGTGTAGTGAGTCGGTATCCTGGACGCCATTCATAAATAATGTGCTACCTTTTACACTTGCCAAATTTGGATGCGATAAATCGCCCCTACAATATTCTAGCAAACAGGTCAAGGTCATTGGCAAGGCAAGGGTTAATTTAATGGCTGGAGATAAAAGCGAGCATGACGATGAGGACGAGATGGAGCAGCATCGCGATGCCAAAACCCCATGCCATGACGATGATCCAGGTGCGATCGCTGATCGGTTTGTGCGTGGGGGCGTAGACATACGGCGAGCGATCGGCGGCGACGATGCCCATGGCGATGCGCAGGCGCAGGGGTGAGAGGATGGGCGAACGCTCCATTTCAACCAGGAGCGCTGCGTGACAGCGTTTGCAGAGCGTCCAGGACTGGCGAGGTTGAGGGACGCCCAGTGGCTCTATGAGATGGGTGGCGTTCAACCAGACACGGCGAGCGCAGATGGAACAGCGAACGGGGGGTCTGGCCTTATGTAGTTCTGCGCGTTGTGTAGCGATGGCTGATGAACTGCCTAATTCGCCTTTCTCGATGTCTTCCACGTTTCGCTGTCCTTTCCAGGGCGGTGAATATCAATCTGTTAAGAGGAATTGTAACATATAAAAGAGAAAAAAGAGAGGCGAAACGGGTATATTACCAGGGCAGGGGCCAGGGGCTGGGCTTGCCCCTGGCCCCTGCCCTGGTAATATCTGCTAATTGATGGTCAATGTTACGGTGACGGTCTGCGAAAGCCCACCGGGAGCGGTGAAGCTTACCGTCGCTGTATATTTTCCGGCTATCATGCTACCCACGTTGACGCTAAATGAGGAGGTTGATGTTGCCCCGGCTGCGTCACTGCCAGTTGAAGGTGTGACGGTGAGCCAGGGTTGGGAAGGAGCGCCCGCAGTCCAGGCAAGAGTGCCGCCGCCGGTGTTGGTGATGGTGATGGTTTGGGCAGCCGGGTTGGCACCTACGGTAGTAGTGAAGGACAGGGCGGTGGCGCTCAATTGCATGGCTGGTGGTGGCGCGGTAATGGTGATGCCAATGGCAACGGACGCGGGACTGCCAACGACGACGCCACCAGTGAGCGGATCAACGGCGCTGATGGTAACGGCGGTAGAAGCCGTTGTGCCGGCAGGCAGGCCGGTGGCGTTGACGCTAATGGTGAGGATAGCGCTGGCTCCCGCCGCGAGACTGCCACTGGCAGGAGGCGTGATAGTGACATAGGCGGGTGCGCCTGCGGCGAGGGCGGCGCTCCAGTTGAGGGAAGAGCCGCCGGTATTCTTGATAGTGATAGTCTGGGCGCTGGGGCCGGGTGTAATGTTGAATGTCAATGAGGCCGGAGCGACTGAAAGCGCGGGCGGTGATGCGACGGTAAGGGTGACGCCCACTGCTTGCGGGCTGCCGGTGATGGCAACGCCAAGGCTATTGACGGCTGCCAGGGAAATCGCTCCCGCGTAGGGTCCGGCAGCGAGCGCGGCTGAGGTGACGGTAACGGTGAAGGTGGCGATGCCATTGGCGGCGACGATGGCCGAAGCTGGCGTGACTGCCAACCAACCGACGCCACTGGTCATGGTGGCAGTAGGCGTAATGGTGACGCTGCCGGTACAGGCACCGACGACGCCGACGGTAAAGATCTGCGTGGCGGGGTTCAGGCCGGGCTGGCTGCTAAACACCTCGCTTGCCACTGACGGAGCCTGCAATGTGCAGGTGGGTAGCACGGTGAGCGTGACGGTGACAACCTGGGGGAGACCTGCTGCTAGATGAGTAACACTATCGGTTGCGCTAATCGTGATACTGCCACTATACGTTCCGGCGAGCAGGCCAGTGTTAACAATACCAGCCGACGTGAGGGATGGAAGGGCGGCGCTTACCGTTCCTATAGCTGGTGTAGCGGTGAGCCATGTGCCACCAGCCGGGACAGTGGCGACAGCGGCGCTCCAGTTCAAGGGGTTGACGCAAGACGCGGCGGCATTGAGCGTGATTTGCTGCGGCAGGGGCGCGGCTTGACCCAGGACGCTCTGGAACGCGAGCGCAGGGAGTGGTGTTGAGAGCGAGCAGGGAGCCGTCACGATAAATGTGATGGGTAGTGTTTGCGGGCTGCCAGATGCAATAAGACCGGTACTACCCTTACCTGTAATGGTGACAGAGCCGGTGTAGGTGCCTGGAATCAATGTTTTTAACACGGTAATAGTAACGGTGAGCGTGGCAGTTGTTTGAGGAGCTAACACGCCTGAAGCAGGAGTAACCGTGAGCCAGGCTCCGCCTACCGTGGTAGTAGCCACCGCGCTCCATAAAAGGGTACCCCCACCTGTATTTGACAGGACAATGGATTGAATAGATGGTGTGGTTTGCCCAACTACACCATTGACAGAGAGCAAGGCGGGGGCGGCTGAGATAATGGGCGTGGTTGCCTGGCCTATGAGGAGGGTGACAGGCAAGGTCTGGGTGCCAGCCGCCGAACTGAAGACGAGGGAACCGCTATAGCTGCCCGGCTTGAGTCCGGTAATAGAAACACCGACACTGGGGCCGGAAGGCGTTGTCCCGGTAGTGGAGCTGAGGGTCAACCAGCGACCGCCAGTAACGGTAGTGGCCGAGGCGGTCCAGTTGAGCGAGGGGGAACACCCCTGATTGACGCCGACGCTGATGCTTTTTGCAAGTGGCGAGGGCTGCAGGTAGACCCCGGTGAAGGAGAGCGAGCCGGGAGAGACCTGGATGGCGCATTGCGGGGTTATAGTGACGCTGACGTAGATGGTCTGCGGGTTGTTGACGGCCACTGGCGATCCCTGGCTGGAGAATGTGACAGAGCCGTAGTAGACGCCGGGCAAAAGCTGGCCGCTATTGACAGAGACGGTGACAGATTGAGCATTCCCTTTTGCTACTGTGCCAGACTGCGGGGAGGCGCTGAGCCAGTTGGAACCGTCATTGGTGACGCTGGCGGAGTTCCATTGCAGGGGCAAAACACCAGGATTACTGATGGTGATGGCTTGGGGGCCAGGGCTGACGCTGCCATCAACCCCTGAGAATGAAAGCACAGCCGGTGTAACTTGCATGACAGGCGCGTGTCCTGGTTGCAGTTGCGTGACCTGCATCTTGATGGGCAGGGTAATTGATCCAGTATTGGAGGTAAAGATGATAGAAGCGGTATAAGAGCCAATTTGCAAACTGGAGCGATCAGCAGCCAGAGTGACCTGCATCTGCTGCCCAACGGCGAGGGTACCGCTATTGGGGCTGAGCATCAGCCAGGGTTGGGTCACGGCGGATTGCCAGTCGATTTCGCCACCCCCGGCGTTAAAGAGGGTAATCGTCTGTGTACTATTGGTGGCCTGGTCGCCAGAACCAAGATCGATGCTGGCGACGGAAAGCGCCAGATGCGCGGGACGCAATGAGTTGCTATGACCGGTGACTAGCACTGAGTTGCTGGCGGTTCTGTGCAAATGGGCGTCTTCAGCGTAAATACTATGCGCGCCCGATGTCCACGAGTCATCGATGCCGATAGTATCGCTGAACGAGCCGCTGGCGTCGGCGGTGGTGAAGATTGAACCGCCCGTGTCAGCGATAGGGATGGAGGCGTCGCGTGTCAAGCCGATGCGCCCACGCGGGGTAAAATGCGAACCGCGCAGCGTGATTATGCCGCCGTGAGCGATGCTGGATGGTGTGACCTGCAAAGATAATGGGCCGGTTGATGGCAGGGAAGACGCGTTGCGACCAAGCGAAACAAAGACGCCGAATCCGCCACCCAGCAATAAGGCGATGATTATGACTATGGCTACCCAGCCTGCCACGCGTGGCATAAGCGGGGAGCGCGGAGGCTGCTTCTTATACGGTGGAAACACCAGCGCGGGGGAGGCTACTGCGCGGTTCAGTCCCGCCCGCTCCCTATATAGCGGGGTTACAGGCGCGGCAGGTTATGCGAAGCGTAGCGCCATTCCCCAGGGAGGGAACAATCCGCTCGCGCAAGGGAGCGGCATTTTCCAGGGCGGGGGCCAGGGGCTGGGCGTCCGCCGGTACCCTGTACGGTGGGGTACCGGCGGGTATGGCAGGAGTTTTGCGTGTGACAAATTTTTGCCAGGTATCGAGGCGCGAGGTTTCGCTATCTATTTCCTCGTCTTCTGACCAATCTTCGACAAATGCGCGGGAAGCGGCAGCATCCTCAAAGGCTGGCAGGGCGGGTAGTGGCGTACTATTTGCCCGGACCAACGTGTGGTTAATGCGCTGCGTTTCATCGGGATCGCTTTGCCCCATTTTGTAAAAGGCGATGGTTTTGAGCGAGCCGGTGTGTTGTCGCTTCGTATAGTGACTAGAAGTATCAGGATAGTCAGAAATCAGCGGATGCAGAGATACAGCCGCGCCACATGTTGCGCAGAATTGGGCAGTCCAGGGAAGCGGTGTACCACATTGCTCGCAGTGAATAACTCGCATAAATTCCCCCCTAAGTTGAGCATGACGTTCTTCCCCTATGAAAGTGTACAAAAGGTTACGCGGTTTGTCAATATTTAAGTGAGTCGATGTGCTTGTTTAGCTAGCAAGCAAGGCCAATTTTGCTTGACGAGCTAATAACATTCCTTTAGAATAGAACATCAATGCTCCAACCAAAAACCGATCAAATTATTTTGTCCTTTCATCGAGTATTTCAAAGGAGATCAAGTATGACCATAACTTTATCAGATAATCAGATTGAGAGATTACGTACTTTCCATGATGAGTTCCAGGCTGATTTGCAACAGGTAGAATTTTACAAACAATTGGATCAAAGACGCCTAGTTGTCAAAATAGAGATGTTGGATTTTCTGGATTCTTATTTCACAGGTCAAATTTCTACAAAGCAGCTTAAAGATACCTTTGATCGAAATACTCGCAAGGAGTGGAACTGTTTTGGCTTCAAAGGAATGTCCGGAGCTATGTTTCTTAATAAGCTTGTAAACCATATTTCTGATAATGTCGCGCTTACAGAGCAATTAAGATCGGTTTTAAAAGTTCCAATGACTGTGGATGATGGTCAGAAGCAGATGCGAGTATTTTTACAATTTATTGAAGAGCTTATCGACTCCAATCAAGTAACAAAGCAGCAACTTCAGCCAGCACGAACACCTTTTTTTATTAGCGCTTGGTGGCATTTACAAGCGACCGAACTATGGCCTGTTTTCTATCCAAATACACGTCAGTCTCTTGAATTAGAAGGATTATATATTTCAACCCAGGACCCGGTCAAAGACTATTTTACTTTTCGTGAAAGCTATCTTTCTTTGGCGAAGGCTCTTCGTTTAAATTCCTGGAATTTGGAACACCTCTTCGCCTGGCAGCGACAACGAAATACTAATGGCGTGGAAACGGGTGAAGTAACTGAGCAGATTTTTGTCGAAAGCATAATCTCTAGTCCTTCATCTACTGATCAGCAGGGGTTGGAGATTTCAAAATTCATTACCGCGGAGATAGTTACAACTGAGTTTTCGCCAGAGGAAGAAGATAAGCAGGCAGTTTCTAGCCATTCACATATTCAATGGTTACTCGCCAAAATCGGTCAAAAGCTGGGTTGTCAAGTATGGATTGCTATGAATGATCGGAACAGGGTGTGGAAAGGGGAAAGACTGGGTGATTTTAGTTTAAAAACCCTCCCGAATTTGGGTATGGATTTCTGAATTCCCAGAAAATAATAAGTCTGATAGACGTGCTCTGGCTTAAAGGCACTAAAGCTGTTGCAGCAGCCTTTGAAGTGGAACATACAACTTCGATATACTCTGGTCTTCTACGTATGTCTGATCTTGTTGCCTCGTCTCCCAATATCAATTTCCCTCTCTACATTATTTCTCCTGAAGTTCGTCTTAAACAGGTTCGGCATGAGTTATCCCGACCAACTTTTCAAACTCTGGAACTCCATAGACGATGTGGATTTTTTTCGGAAGAGAAGCTGATTGAAGAATCCGATGGTATCATGCGTTGGGCCAGTCATCCATCTGCCATCGATAAACTTGCAGTCAAGGTCAGTGATGCAGATACTTTAGATTAGCGCTTTACCTGCTAATCACTCTGAGGCATCAATACCGCGTGCGGATTGCTCTCCAAATTCACTGCCGCAAGAAAATCCATGAGAAACGCCCGGCTATCATATTGATTTTCTACATGCCACAGGGCTATAGCGAATGATGTTCTGGCAGCCCACCAGTAGATACGCTCGATCACTCCATCGTTCACTTCCAGCCCATACGCCTCAAAAAACTCGTGCCATTGATGTGGGGCGACGTACCACCAGAGTAATAGCCCGGCATCGCGCATGGGGTCGGATAGCTGTATATCATCCCAGTCTACCATGAGCATTGAATTGTTGGAGAGCAGGATATTTTTGGTATTGGGATCGGGATGCACTGGCACAAGTGGAACGGATTGTAGTTGTTTTGACCATGCCTTGAGCCTTTCAAACGCGGATGCAATTGTGGGTACATGTAATTCTTCAGAATGCTGGGATGTAAATTGCTTTTCCAATGTTGCCAGATCGAGCGCGAGGTATTCAACATAATTGGTAGATGCGTTCTCGACCAACAGCAATACAAGCGGCTGGTCGGTATGGTAGCGTTTGATGAATGCGGCGAGCGTGGATAAATGATCCGCGAACCAGCGCCAGTCGGGATAATTTCCTGTGGTATACTCCTGAACTACATATGATGCGCCATCGAGGGTTCCGCTTGCGAGCACTCGCGGCGCAACCCCAATTTCACCCAGGCGGTGCAGCGCGGGGACAGGCACGTCGAGCTTGATAAATACACGTGCTGAACCGCGTTGGGCAACAAAACATGTTTTCTGCTGCCCGTCTTTCGGTGTGGAGATGAGCCAATCGGCTGTATGAAAATGTTTTTGAAGGATGGTTCTAACATCTGAGAATGGATGGCTCATATCAACTTTTTATTTCATAAAAACCGCCGTACAGCTTGATAGCGTTCTGTAAAGCGTTTCGGTGTAACGCGCGGGTATCGCCCCTTGCCCAGTTGCGCCAGAACCTCCTGGTAGGCGTTGTCTAGCTCATCGAGGGCGATGATACCCTGCTCTACAAGTAGCTTTACATCGGCAATATCGCGGCTGTTCCCGCGTTCCATCTTGCTGAGGGCGATACTGTAGAAATCGAAGTAGAATACTTCGATGGTTCCATAGCGGCCCACAAATTGAGCATGAGCTTCCCACTGTTTGGGGAGAGGGATAAAATCCACAGGCGATGCAAACTCAATATTGATCTGTAAGCGTTCGATCATACGCTGAATAGCCACGATCAGGTCGCCTTCGCTGGCTCCGCTCACCTGGATATCGATATCCTGCGTAAAACCGGAACGCACACCCATATGGACGAGAGCCGCACCACCCACAAGATAGAGGCGGGCCGATTTACGAAAATTTTTCCCAAGCTGTTGAAGAAATGACTCGATAGCCGCTTTGTCAACTCCTGGTCGCATACTCATAACTGACTCCTGTTCGTTCCGAAGTGCTTCCGTGAGGAGAGCGAACAACGGTTGAAGATCTTTGATCGGATGGTGTTTGGCCTCTTCCTGCAATAATAGATGATCCACTTGATTTTGCCAATCGCCGGTAAAGGTGAATGGGAGACCGGTACGTTTTTGCTCAGCCTCTTGTAGCGCGATCAGGCCGCATATACCATTGTGGCAGGCTGGTGGAGGTAAGCCTCTGCTGTCCCACAGGTATGCGAACGGTTGCTCAGGAAAGGCGGGAAGGTATCCGAGAGCTATCGTCAGGCGAATTGACCAGAGGCGTTGGAGATAGAGCGTTGCCAGTACCAGCACGGCAATTTGTGCCGATATATCTGGCTGGCTTTTACGCATAGCCTGCTGTGCAGCGCCAGCGAGTTCGGGGTGCAATAAGAATAATGAAATACACGCATCGCGCACTCGCGGGTAATCGTTGCATTGCGCCAGGCGTTGTATCAGATCGACAGCCGATGGTTGATCTGCCGTAAAGCGTGGAGAATTGGCAGGATGCTCTAATCCCACAAGATAATTAATCCCCCAGGCGCGCAATAAACTGATCAGATCATCAACTTCGTCCCAGGAAGTTGTTGAAGTTCCGGCTGTCGTCTCCATATGTGTTTACCACTTGTCCCAGTGCAAAATATCATCCAGCGGCACACGCGCGCCTGGCTTGAAGTCTGTTCCCAGGGTATGGGCGACAGGGATGATAGCGGCTTGCACTACCTTCTCATATGGGATGCCAAGCACTTCTGCCGCTTCTTGTTCATAGTAGAGATGGATGGTGGTCCAGCAGGTGCCGAGGCCGCGCGCGCGAGCGGCCAGCATGAAGCTCCAGGCGGCGGGGAGCAGCGATCCCCACCATCCGGCCTGCGCTGCGGCGGGTTGCCCATCGATGTCGGCTCGTCCAAAGCCACAGGGGATGAGCATGGCCGGGACTTCGTGCATGTGTTCGGCAAGGTAGCTGGCGGAATCGGCAACTTTACCAAGCGTGGCGATACGGTCGGGGGTCATTCGTTTGCTCTGCGCAAGGTTGGCATAGGTTTGCTGCTGCACCTGGGTATAGATAGCCCAGCCTTTGCGATAGATTTCCCCCAGCGCCTGTATTTTCTGGGCATCCGTCACCAGTATGAAATGCCAGGTCTGCCTGTTGCCGCCCGTGGGAGCCTGCACGGCGATTTCCAGGCATTGGCGTAATAATTCGGGTTCGACGGGACGCGAGAAGTCGAGCCGTTTGCGCACCGAGCGCGTGGTGGTGAGCAGTTCGTCCGGTGTCAGGTTGAGCAAGGTCATATGGTTTTTCTCCTGTATGATTTATTCGTTTAGCGAGATGCCAGGGCGGGGCTTGCCCGTACCCTATACGTAGGACGATGCCAGACCGTACCCCTCAAACAGCGACATTCGTCGAGCGGCTGTAGGGTTTTTCGGGATCGATCAGGACGTTGACGCAGGCGGGCAGGCCGGAGGCGAAGGCGCGTTCGAGGGCCGGGCGTATATCCTGTGGCCGTTCTACCAGTTCGCCGTGACCACCCAGAGCTTCGACCATTTTATCGTAACGGATGCCGGGCGAGAGTTCGGCGGCGGTGGCGTGGCCGATGATGGCGCGTTGTGGGTGCTTGATCTGGCCCCAGGCTCCATCGTTGCCAATGATGGAGACGATAGGCAATTTCTGGCGCACCATGCTTTCAAATTCCATACCGTTGAGGCCAAACGCGCCGTCGCCATGCAGGATGAGCACTCGTTGGCCGGGGCGAGCGATTTGCGCGGCCATGGCGAAGCCTGTGCCGGTTCCCAGGCAGCCCATGGGGCCGGGATCGAGCCAGTAGCCGGGTTTGGAGACGTTGATAACCCTGCCGCCGTAGCTAACGATGTCGCCGCCATCGCCTACAACGGTGGTGTCTTCGTCGATGAAGTCGCGTATCTCGCGGCAGAAACGCATGGGGTGGATTGGCACGGCATCGGAACTCATCAAAGTTTCGTCGCGTTCCTGGGCTTTGCGTTCCTGGTCGCGAATGTGGGTCAGCCAGTCGCCTGCCGGGAGTTGGCGGGTGGCTTCGGTCAACTGGCTCATGCTCAGGCCAACATCGCCCACCAGCGCGGCAGCGGCTCCCCGGTTGACGCCGACATCTTCACCCGCCAGGTCGAACCAGATCAGGTTGGATTCTGCCGGAATGAGCGGCGGCTGTCCGTGATTGAGGCGAAAGTCCATGCGCGTGCCAATGGCCAGGATGGTATCCGCGCCCTCCAGCGCTTTGCGGCGCGATGAACTGAAAAATAAGGGATGGGTTGGCGGCAGGCAGCCGCGGCCCGCGCCGTTGAGGTAGACGGGCGCGTTGAGGCGTTCCGCCAGCAGGCGCAGCGGTTCGGCGGCGTCGCACCACCACACGGCAGTACCGGCCATGATGACGGGGCGCTGCGCCTTTTCCAGCAGCGCGGCGGCCCGCGCCACCATATTGGGGTCGGGCGCGGTGCGACCATTGAAGCGATAGTGCGCGGGTTCGCCGGGGTCAAAGAGAGTGTCGGTATCGGCGAAATTGTTCAGCACGTCCATGGGCATTTCCAGGAAGACGGGGCCGGGTTTGCCGCTCAACATCTGGCGAAAGGCCGAGGCGGTATACTCGCCCAGACGTGATGTTTCATGCACGGTACGCGCCCATTTAGTGATGGGGCGCAGCAGGTCGATCTGGTTCATCTCCTGTAACGCGCCGCGATCCCATAAGCCCAGAGGGGCCGCGCCGCCAATCACGAGCACGGGGCTACCGGCGAGATAGGCGTTCGCGACGCCCGTCACGCCATCGGTGACGCCGGGGCCTGCTGTTAAAAGCGCGACGCCGGGTTTGCGTGTAGCTTTGGCCCAGCCTTCGGCAGCATGGACCGCCGCTTGCTCGTGTCGCGTATCGACGACGCGAATGCCTTCGCGCACGCAGCCATCATAAATACCCGCGATATGGCCGCCGCTCAGGGTAAAGACAACCTCGACGCCCTCGCGTTTGAGGATTTTGGCGACCAGCCAGCCGCCGTGTATCATGCCCATGCCGAAACTCCTTGCAGTTTGTGAAATGCTTCTGTATGTGTTTCCCATATGATACACCATTGTACACAATATCGAGAAATTCGTCTTCCATAAAGTTAGTGTGATTTAAAGTCGCGCCTATGGTGCTCGATTTAATAAGAAAGAGGTCGCTTGCGGACCAGACTGTGGTATTAAGAGGACGTATAAATCAGATGATGCTCCCCATTAGGAGCCAGGTTCACATTTCCCTGGCGATCATACACATCAAAACTGATAGTAATTGGGCCGGGTGGGGCTCCAAGTAACCGGAGATTAGCATCGCAGGCATAGATATCTTTATTGATGGGTACATGAACTACACACGCACTTCTCCAGGCGTGGGGATCAACTCCCGGCCAGTACATTGTAAAGTTCACATAATCGATGGGTGGGTCGCCTGAATTGGTAGGATAAGCATAGGCGGCAAAGTGCATCACATCGCGCAGTGTTGAGCCGATGGGACTGATCCATACACCCCCAGGTTTTATATGTATAGGAAATAGTATATATCTGCTAACACCAGCAGCAGCAACAACCAGAACAAGCACTATGCCCGCGATAGCCAGTAAGAGACGCCACCGTTTCGGATGCGGTGTCGATGTCGCGGCAGCGACCTGATCTTTATGCACTTCTAAGGGATCGACCTCTGTGGGTAAGCCGGTCAAACCTAATGCTTCAGCGCTGGTGTCAAAGAGGTTACATAGCTTCTGGATATGCAGGGGATACGGCATGTGTTCGCCCCGTTCCCATTGACCGATGGTATATTCGCTCACTTCAAGCTGTTCTGCTACATATTTGCGTGACCATCCTCTGCGTCAACGTTCGACCTGCAAGCTGTTCCTGGCATGTGGGGTTGGATTGTCCATTTTTTTATTCACCTCGACCCGCTTTTATACAAAATAATACGGTCAATTAAACCCGTTTGGAGCAATTAGCAGCCGTGCCATGAAGTTGCTATGAAGCTGCTACACAGTTCCTACAGATGCTACTCCCCCGACAGCCAGCCATACAGGTACGCTTGAGGAGGCAATTCACCCTTCTCACACATCGCGCTCTGCGCCCGGCAGGCAGCTGGCTAAATTCAATCTGAGGTTGAGGATTGGGCTTAGCAGAGGATACTTTGGGGTAACGCCCCTGTTCAACACAAAAAGAGGTTTGTCATGGCTGGACCCCACGACGATGACGGCGATGATAACAAAGACCAGAAAGACGACAAAGCGATATTGTTCACGTTTGACCTAAAGAAGATTGCAGGATGAGGGTAGCCAGGCATTGGTGGAAAGGATTGAGGTGCTGTGCCATCCAGGTGCCAAAGAGACTGGCAAGTCCCATGCGGGTCTCGGAGCCTTTCGGACTGCGGGTTCCTCCACTGATTTTGCGCGCCACGACCAAGGGGCGAATACTGCGCTCGGCCAGATTGTTGTGGGCTGGAACGCCAGGGATCGCCACAAAGACAAAGAGCTCGGGCAAAAAGCGTTCCACCCGTTCACATAAGGTATGTTGAGGGGTGAGGGTACCCACATAGGGCTGGCACAGTTGCCAAAGTTGCTGCTCAAAGACATGCTGTTGTGCCACGCGAGCCAGGCTCTGTTGGCGCGGTGAGAGGTGCGCATCAGGACCATGCTCTGCCCAGGCGACGGCCGCGTCATAGATCGCCTTCACCGACGCCGCCCAGCTCAAAAGTGGCTCATCGTGGGGATACTTTTCTTTGAGCTCATGCCACCGTGCGCAACGTGGCGATCAGACTGCCCAATCGCACTCCGATGCGTCCCTGGCCTACCACCTGCTCGTGGAAATCCACCGGGGCTTCATACCATTTCTGACACCCGGCACACTACCCCTTGGAGATGCGATGCTCCGTCACCTCACGGGCGAGGGTGGGGGGATATCAATGATCTCTCGTGAACGAGCCAGACTGATGCCTCCCAAACGCAAATCACATGCGGGACACCTGAGCATCCGATGCTCTACGATCTGAGTGGGCGTAGAGCGTGGTCTCCCTCGATTATGCCTCGCGTCACGCTTCTTGCGAGCCGTCTTCTGCCCCTCTGGTGGTTTCTGCTTATTCGCTTTGACGAACGCTGGGGGCGGCGTTTTCAGCTTCTCCAGTTCCTCAATGCGCGCTTGGGCCACTCGCAATTGCTCGCTGATTTCAGCCAGCCGCTCTACGGCTTGCTTGAGTTGGGCTTCTAATGACGCTATCGTCTCTTCTGCTGTCATGTCCAGAGTATATCAGATCAGGGGAAATCTGAACAGTATCCACAAAGCGTAATTTCTGGGCTTGACATGGACGGCATTCCGGTCTACAGTACCAGTGACGACTCCCCACGGCTAGAAGCCGGGAGCTTCTTGGGGTCGAGCACCCCTGGCCTTGTCGTCCCAAGGCCGCATGCAAGATATTCAAAGAGGCATTATGGTCCCGATCACGCACCATACCGCACTGCTCACATCTATAGACTCGTACCGACATAGGCATGCTTTGCCTATGTCCACAGTCATGACAGGTTTGCGTAGTGTGTGCAGGGGGAACTTTGATCACTGTTCGCTCAGCTTCTTCCGCTTTAGCCATCAATGCCTCAAAGAACGCCGACCATGCTGCATCCGCGATACTTTTGTTGAGCCCTGCTTTCTGGCTTGCTCCATTGGGCAAATACGCACCCGTTGCCCCCTCCTGCTTTGCCTTTGGGCGTTTCACCATGTTGCGCACCATCAGGGCTTCGACCGCAATCACCCCGAAACGGTTTACCAGTCTTCGCGACTCTTGCTGCACAAAGTTCTCTCTGCGCCTGCGAATACGCTCATGCACGCGGGCGACCACCTTGCGCCGCTTCGCCCACTGCGGGGTGCCCATCTTGGCCCTGGAAAGCTTACGTTGTACTCGGACCAGGGTCTTTTCCTCTGCGCGGAAAAACCGGGGATTGTCAATGGTCGTACCATCGGAGAGGTAGGCAAAGGTGTTGAGTCCCACATCAATACCGACCGGCGCCTGGGAGGCGGGCAGACGTGCCGGAGCAACTTCATCGCAGGCAAAGCACACGAACCATTTGCCTGTCGCGCACCGGGTGATAGTGCAGGTCTTCACGACGCCTTTCGTGGGCCGGTGCTGCACCATCTTGAGACGCCCAATCTTGGCGAGGGAGAGTTTGCCCTGCGCATCGATGCCGAATCCGGTTTGCGGGTAGGTGAGGCTGTCATAACGTGTGCGGGACTGGTAGCGAGGATGACCAGGCTTCTCACCTGCCCTGCACCTCCTGAAGAAAGCTTTGAACGCTTTGTCTACCCGGTGCAACACATCTTGCAGCACTTGCGAGTAGACCGCTTCGTACTCTGGTCGCACTGCTTTGATCTCTGGCAATTGGGCGCTCTGCTGAGTGAAGCTGATCGTTTGGCCACACATCCGGTAGGCATCGCGCCTTTCTTGCAGCGCAGCGTTATACAACTCGCAACAGAGAGCAAGCTGCGCGTTCAAGATGGACGCTTGTTTTTTTGTCGGATAGATGCGATAGCGATAGGTCCTCTTCATAAGCAGATATTCTTTGTGCTGATAGAGAACCGGAAATGGCAGGCCCTAGCCCGGTGCCCCTGCCCTGTAAGAAGGAACGCCGCTTTCATCCTCATGCATGATCACAGGGGATTTCAGCGGCGCAATTCGGTAAAAAGAGGAGAGTGTGCAGGTATGACTCCGCAAGAGAAGAGGCTTTATCATCAGATTCATCCGCTTAAGCTGGCGACCGATATCAGCGCGGAAATCGTTTCGCTTTCCCTGTTCTGGAAACATAAGCTGCTGGCCGGGATGCTGGTGTTATTGGTGCCGCCAGTGATTGCATCGGCTCTCGTTATGCGGCTGGCGAATCTGGAGATATTCAAACAATCAGCTTTCGGTAGGTACATCCACGATTATATGACGCCATCTGCTGTTGCGATACGTATACTTGGAACAGTTATCACACATGTGGGCGCGTGGAATCGCAAACCAGCGCTGATTCCGCTCGGCTTCATGACGGTGCTGTTGGGCTGGTTACAAGGCAAGTTTTTGCCCGCTACGAGAAGAAGAATACAATCAGGAACAAAATAAGGTAGAGCTGTCAGGAACCCCATGACTAAAGTCAGGGGCTTGCCAAAGGGCTATGGCAACGCAAGTCTTGTCTAGTGGGCTCGCCTGGGCGAGCAGCAGCGAGGAGGGCTATCAAGCATGTTGGAATACCACCCTAGTTCCACCCTCTGCCCGATGCGCCCAAACGGATGTCTTTCGAGACTACGCCTTCCTTGCCCTCACGAAGGGTCATATCACCCTGGCATTGACCAGGAGAAGGGAAATCCCTTTGCGAATACCTGTCGTTGATACGCGGGGAGTACCACTGATGCCCTGTACCCCCGCGAAGGCCCGCCACCTCTTTAAGAGCGGCAAGGCCAAACCGAAGCGGAACAAGCTGGGCGTATTCTACGTTCAACTCTGCTACCAGCAGGAGTCTCATAACCAACCTCTTGTGGCAGGCGTTGATCCTGGGAGCAAGTTTGAGGGGTTCAGCGTTGTTGGAACAAAGTACACCGTGACGAACCTGATGGTAGAAGCATCCAATCATGTCAAAGAGGCAGTTGAAACGAGACGAACGATGCGACGGGCAAGACGCCATCGCAAGTGGCGACGGCCCAGGCGCTTTGACAACCGACTCAACCGCAAACAGCGCATTCCACCATCCACACGCAGTCGCTGGGAAGCCAAAGCCCGTATTATTGCACACCTCACGCATATCATGCCGCTTACTGATGTCGTCGTTGAGGATGTACGAGCAGTGACACGGCCAGGCAAAGGGAGCAAGTGGAACCAGTCCTTCAGCCCGGTACAGGTGGGCAAAGAGCACTTGCACCGATTGCTCAGAGAGATGGGGCTGGTCGTGCATATCAAAGAAGGCTGGCAGACCAAAGCGCTTCGTGAGCAGTGTGGGCTGAAGAAGACGAAAAGCAAGAGCACACAATCCTTTGACTCGCATTGTGTGGATAGTTGGGTGCTGGCAGCATCGGTGAGTGGTGCAGAGCTGCCCACGTGTACCCGCTTGTGGTACGTGGTACCAGCACGCTTGCACCGAAGGCAATTACATCGTTTGCAAGCCTCATCGGGCGGTATACGCAAGCCGTATGGTGGGACGCGCAGCCTGGGGCTCAAGCGAGGAACGGTGATCATGCATCCGAAATATGGACGCTGTACGGTCGGTGGGGTTGATCGGAAGAAGCAGAGAATCAGTCTGCACGAGTATCGGACGAACAAGCGTTTGACTCAGGGAGCGAAGGTGGAGGTCTGTCCAGTCCTCTGCTGGGTGGCATGGCGCTGCTGGATGGTCAACAAAAGAGCATCCGAAAAGTAATGGCAAGGGGAGCACCCAACTCCCGCCCCAAACAAGGAACGCTTCTTTCCTCCCCGTGTCTAAAGGACAGGGGTATCCAGAAGCGGAGGTCTATGACAGCCGGAGAACACTTGTTTTTATTATTGAGACGGGGAATGCGGCAGCGTTGCCCGGTGTGTGGCAGAGGAAAAATATTCGCAGGCATTTTCAAAACCTATGAACACTGCCCGGTATGCGGTTTTGCTTTTGAACGCGAGCCGGGTTACTATACTGGCGCGATGGCAGTCAACCTGGTGGTGAGCGAACTGCTGATTGCTATTATTGCTGTACCGTTAGCAGCCAGTCAGGCAGTGCCGGTAACGACGCTCATTGTACTTGGTTGTACCCTGCCAGTGCTGTTGCCCCTCCTTTTCTATCGCCCCACTAAAAGTCTGTGGATGAGTTTTGATCATTTTATTCACCCCACGAACAAGACGGATGACGTGTGATACGTCAAAAGAGCGGACAAAAAAGGAGTAGGCAAGCCCACTCCTTTTTTGTCCGCTCTTTTGACGTATCACCCTCGAATGAGCGGCAGCAGGTAGACCAGGCTGAAGACTATGATCCAGACGCCGTCAACGAAGTGCCAGTACATTTCGGCGGCCTGGACCGCGAAATGGTTTTTGGCGGTGAAATCGCCGCGCAGCGAACGCAGCAGGCAGATGACCAGGAAGAGTACGCCGACTGTGACGTGCAGGCCGTGAAAGCCGGTCAGCATAAAGAACGAGGAGCCGAAGATGGTGGCCGATGGCGTGAAATGGTTGCCGAACAGGCCGGTATACTCATACGCCTGGCCGCCCAGGAAGATAGCGCCCATCAGCGCCGTAAAGAACAGGCCAATCTTGAGATTGCGCTGATTGCCTTTGACAATGGCTGCTCCCGCAAAACGCGCCGGAATACTACTTGCCAGCAGGATAGCAGTGTTGATCAACGGGTAGGCTAGTTCGCTGGGAAGGTGCCAGTTGCCATTGCGGATCTCCAGGTAGAGGTAGGACGCGATAAAGTTGGCAAAGATCAACGCTTCCGAGGCGATGAAAAAGATCATGCCCCACCAGTTGATGCCACGTCCTTCTTCGTGTCCGTGTTCGTCGATTGTTCCGACCTGCTCGCCGTGAGCATAACTCATTGTTTATTTCTCCCTCGTGCAAGGCTAGTGATATTCAAGTCCCCAACCGATAATTGCGACGATAGCCAGCGCGACTCCAATACCGAGTACAATTGGGTGTGTCACCACGCCAACCATCGAGACTAAAATGGCAAAAGACAGCGCGAAAGGCCAGTAGCTCTTTTTCGCATGGATGGCTTTCTCCATCTGGTCTGGCGTAAGCTGATCTCGTTTTGGTAATTTTTTGCGCTGGCTCGAGTTATCTGACAAGCGTATCTTCTCCTGAGTAGAGGCGTATCCAGGGCGGGGGATCAAGCCCAGCCCCTACCCTGTACGAAACATGTCTAATGTGTTGCGGTCTTCCAGTCGGCGATGTCAGGGTTCTTCTTGTCATAGAAAGGGCGACGACTGCGAACCGTCGGAATGACTTCGAAGTTGTACGCCTTCGGCGGTGACGAGGTATCCCATTCCAGGGTGTAAGCATCCCAGGGATCGTCGCCAGCTTTTTCGCCGCTGCGCAGGGTAACAATGAAGTTCCACACGAACACCATGATCGAGACTGCTATAATGAATGCGCCGATGGTTGACAGCAGGTTCAACTCGTTCCAGCCCAGGTTGCCAGCGTAGGTGTAAACGCGGCGTGGCATACCGAGCAGCCCCAGGATGTGCATGGGGAAGAAGGTCAGATTGACGCCGATCAACATGAGCCAGAACTGCCATTTGCCCAGGCGCTCGTTCAACTGACGCCCGCTCATCTTGGGGAACCAGTAGAAGAGGCCAGCGAACACAGCGAAGACGGTGCCGCCAAAGAGCACATAGTGCAGGTGCGAGACAACAAAGTAGGTATCAGTCACCTGGTAATCAAAAGGCACCACCGCCAGGGCCGCTCCATTTAATCCACCAATCAGAAACATAGCGATGAAGCCGATGGCAAACATCATCGAGGCTGTGAAACGCACCTTGCCGCCATAGATGGTGGCGATCCAGTTAAAGATTTTGACAGCCGTGGGGATGGCGATGAGCGTGGTGCTGGTAGCAAAGAATGCCTGCGCAACCAGCGGCAGACCAACCGCGAACATGTGGTGGGCCCAAACGGTAAAGCTCAGGAAGCCAATAGCGACGCCCGACCAGGCGATGAAAGTATAGCCAAAGATGGGTTTGCGCGAGAAAACAGGTAAGATTTCAGAAATCATGCCAAAGGCTGGCAAAATGAGAATGTACACTTCTGGATGCCCGAACGACCAGAAGAGGTGCTGCCAGAGCAGCGGATCGCCGCCCGCGCCGGCCTGGAAGAAGTGCGTGCCGATATGACGATCAAGCAGCAGCAGAATGCTGGCGGCGGTCACGCTGGGCAGCGAGAAGAGCAGCAAGAAAGCCGTAATCAGCGTCATCCAGGTGAAGAGGGGCATACGGTTGATGGTCATGCCGGGGGCACGCAGTTTGAGGATTGTCACTACAAAGTTGAGCGACCCGGCGATGGATGAAACGCCAAGCATCAGGATGCCCAGCGCCCAGAAGTCTGTATTCAGACCAGTTGTACAGGCAACGGCGGTCGCGCCGCAGCCGGTGGTCAGTTCGTTGAGCGGAGCGTAGTTGAACCAGCCAGCGTTGGGTGCCTGCCCAAAGAGGAAACTGGCGCTCAAGAAAAGGCCACCAAAGAGCACCACCCAGTAGCCAAAAGCATTCATGCGTGGAAACGCCATGTCACGCGCGCCAATCATCAGTGGCACGATATAGTTGCCAAAGCCCGTTAGCATAGGCATGACAAACAGGAAGATCATGGTGGTGCCGTGCATGGTAAATATCTGGTTATAAATTTCAGCGCTCAGGACTTTTCCATCTGGCACTGCCAGTTGGGTGCGGACGAGTAATGCCTCCGTCCCACCGACCAGGAAGAAGAAAAAGGCGGTGACCATGTACATGATCCCGAGCTTTTTATGATCGATGGTCATGATCCATTCGCCGATGTAGCTTTCGCTGAAGCTTTTTCGTCTGGTTAGACTTATACCTTCACCGATTGTGCGAGTTGCCATGGGCAATTCCTCCGAAATCCAGCCCGGCGAGGCGAGATGTCTCTTGCCATCGCGCTCACCGGGTCAATAGAAAAGCCTGATTTATTGGAGACTCTCCAGGTACGCGATCAATTGCGCAATCTGGGTGTCCGAAAGTTTTCCAATTTGCATATCATTCCCAGGCTTGACGGCCTGTGGATCGTGCAGCCACTGGTACAGGCCGCACGCGGATGGGTTTTGTATGGCAGGGTTGCCCGACGAATCCGTTCCAACGACGCAGGATTGCGGGTTCCAGCTGAGCACCAGCCCGGCGATAGATGTGCGCGTGGCGAAGTGTGTCAGGTTTGGCCCTACCAACGTTGTTGCGCTACCACTACCATACGTGCCGTATCGCTGACCGCCTAGTTGAGGTTGACGCCTACGATGCCGTGGCAGCCAACGCAAGAACCCTGGAAAAGCTTCAAACCGGCAGCCGCGTTCGGGTCGGTTGGCGTCTGGGCGGCGCTCTGCTGGTTGTGCAACCAGGAGACATAGCTTGCCTGTGGCATGACGACCAGCAGGAAGCTCATATGCGCGTGTTGCAGGCCGCAATACTCGGTGCAGATGCCGCGATAAGTGCCAGGAGTGTCTGCGCGGAAGAGCTTATCGTTGTTATGACCAGGCACAACGTCGGTTTTTCCGGTGATCTGCGGAATCCAGAAGCTGTGAATGACGTTGGTGGATTCAAGCGTGGTGTGGATGACGGTGCCAACCGGAACCACCAGTTCATCGGCGGTTACGATGTTATCGTTAGAATAGTCGAACTCCCACCACCATTGATGAGCGACCACCTTGATCTCGATAGTGCGACCCTGGCCCGAAATGTTGCTCAGGTTAAACATGGTATAGATAGTGCCGATCAACACCGCGAAGAGGAACAGGGAAGGAACAATCGTCCAGATAAGTTCAATGGTGTTGTTGCCGTGTAGCTGGCGGGGATTCGGCATATTCGGGCGTTCGCGAAAACGCACAATGGAATAAATGAGCATACTCTCAACCGCTACAAAGACGATGGTGGCAACCACCAGGATGAACCAGAACAGGCCAGCCTCCTTGGAGGCTACTGGGCCTTGCGGATTCAAGATAGAGGGAGAGTTTTCTCCGCAAGCTGCAAGAAGGATCGAGGATAAAAGCAGCGCTGAGATGATCGTGACCCAGCGTTTCACCCCACGAAATTTTGGCATCCTCACTTCTCACTTTCCTAAAATAAAGTTGGTTTGATACTGGACAATAGTGTCGCCGAAGAGACAAAGATATGGACACCCCTGCCATAGTATAGTGCTAGTCTAATAAGTTTGCCTGTCAGAGAACTTGCGATTTGCGCAGGCTACCTTACAATGGCCTGAATGGATGGATGCGGCGACGCGGCCCGATTAAATGCAAGCCGGTTCATTGTCAATTATCAGTTTGTCAGTAGTAATAGTAGCAGGTTTTGTGAGGGTAGCGCAAGCCCCTTTACGCAGTAGCATAACTGTTCATTGGTGCAAAAAAGATAACTGAAGGCCGTTAATACGGCACAAAGTCTATTACCATTGGAATAATTGTGATTTACTTCATTGCAATACGAGGAAAAATCGTTTATAGTTAGCAGTGGTGAGCTTAAAATGTTTAACTGTTACCAATGCAAATTAGTGGCACATCACTACCGCGACTCAATGAGAATGTTTTCATGATCCTCGATTTCGTAATTGTATGGAGTGCATGGAGCTGGCAACAGCTTGACATAGCTGTCAATTGTAGAGAACAATCATATGCAAAATATCTTTCAACCCATACAAACTGTGATACGGACTGTAGTAAACGCATGGAGAAGACAAGCGGACGCGACAGACTTTGTCTGGTTGGCGCGTTTTCGTTTTCTCTCTCTACTCTGCACTTAAATTTGGATTGCTCCTGCTTATGGGGATTATCAGCCTTCATTGGCACTCACAGCTATCCCCTGGCGCAGATAATTCCATGCTACTACGCTTACCAGGTGTAGGACTTGCCATTATTGCCAGTACGCTCGTCTTATTACTTGGCCTGGGCCTGGCCAGTAAGTTTCGCATATCTCGTTCTATCGGTATATCCATCCTGTTTGCCATCGATATCTGTATCTTACTGGCTGTCATGTACGCTGGTGTTTTGCAGAATATCACACTCCTCTTATTTATTACCGCGCTCTTTTCGTGTACCACCCCGTTACTTGTTGAGCGCATCAGTCGCTACGCCAAAAGATCTACTTACCATGCACTGGAATTGATGCAGGCCCAATATGAACGCGACCTGCTCGTGTCACAACACTCCCTGGAACTCTCAGGCGCAATAGATAACGAACGCTCGGTGCTGAAACATGAATTGCATGATGGACTTTTACAAGAACTCAGCGCTTTGCAATTGCAATTTAGCTTGCTACTTTTACGCAACAAACAAGATGACATGTTGTATCTGAGCGCGGATGAAGTGAAAAAGTTAAAGTGTAACGTAGACCGTACTATAAGCGAAGCGCGTAAGGTGATACTGGATTTACAGACTTCGGCATCAGCGCCGGAAAAACGATAATATCATGAATACATTTAATTATTCAATGCACAACGCAAAACATGTACCCGTCAAGCAATCATTACGCTCAATGATTGTAGATGACCATGAGATAGTACGTAATGGGATACGCCAGGTTATCAATACCATAAAGGGGTTTACTGTCGTTGCCGAAGCAAGTACCTGCCGGGATGCACTCGCGCACATTCAGCGCACAACTATTGACCTGGTCTTCATGGACCTTTCACTGCCCGATGGCGATGGAATGGAACTTGTTCATATACTTCGGCACCGTGACGCGCCACCTTACATCATTGTCTTATCAGCAACTCTGAATGACGACTTACTCCTCGAAACGATGCTCTCCGGAGCTTCTGGCTACCTCACCAAAGATGTTCCCGCTGCCGTAATAGCCCAGCTCCTGCAAAACTTCCATCACGGGGAACTGGTGTTGACATCACCCGTTGCCTCCAGGCTCATTTATCTGCTCGTACAGAAATGTCTTTCGCTCGAAATGAGCCAGATTGAAGCAAGCGGAGATCAGCCCATCCACATCACCAGATCGACAATCACTAGCCGCCCACCCCGTGGACAATTTACAAGAGATAGCATCGTCTCCCTTATCTCATCTTACTCCCCAGGAAGAGAAGATCTTCCAACTTGTGCGCCTGGGACTTAGCAACAAGCAAATTGCATCGCAACTTTCAATTTCTCGTTTCACAGTCGGTAAACACATTCAAAATATTTTGAGAAAATTGGGAGTCTCCAACCGCACCCAGGCCGCATCATATACCTCATTTAAGGGGGTTAAATCATGATCGTTACATCGAAAATCATGGTTTAAGTGTTTTTATCTACTGCATTTGAGCGATTGATTATTATAGGGTTATATGTTTTAATTCTTTTTGGTTGTTGATTATAAAAATTAACCGATTTGAAGGGACTAACAACACGGACTATAAGGGGGGAAGTATGAAATTGTTGATAATTGATAATGATCGCGACCTCGTCGAGATGCTCACAAGTTGGCTGAAAACTCTGGGGTACGAGGTTCATCGTGCGTATAGTGGCGAACGCGCAAAAGTTGAATGGGAAGAACAAAAACCAGACCTCGTCATTTTGGATTCAGCATTGAAAGATGTCGATGCGCTTACCATGTGTCGCGATATGCGTCATATTCATGACGCGCTCGTATTAGTCGTTACTGACGGAAAAGATGTGCAAGACGAGGTGAAGTGCCTGGAATCGGGGGCCGATGATTATTTGCGCAAGCCTTTCTTCCCCTCACAAATCCTGGCGCGAATCCGGGCTGTAAGTCGAAGAGGACGTTCAACCCTTAGCCAGCGTCCGTCATCCATCGTCAAGGTGGGGCCACTCCAGGTTGATTCACTGCACAATGAGGTGCGTATCGATGGAAAAACGTCACGTCTGACACCTACTGAAAGTAAATTGCTGCATTTGCTAGCAGTGAATGCCAACAACGTCTGCACAGCTAACCAGATCGTTTCGCACATCTGGGGATTTGGCAATGATGGTGATAGCTGCCTTATCAAAGCGCACATTCGCCATCTCCGCCAGAAAGTCGAACCCGAACCGGGCAATCCACGATATATCTTGACTGTCCCTGGAGTCGGCTACACCATGATTCGATCTTCTGCCGATGGGCAAGCAAGATACCAGAGAGCTTGTGCGCACCTTGCAAGTCGCTTCAGGTAGCAGTAATCACGTGCTCACTCATAGAAAAACAGGTGAAAAGTTGCAACTTTCGCCTGTTTTTTCGTCGTGTAACGGTATTTTCACTTAAAATGAGAGACTGACACCGTTTTATCGTCTGCTTCAACATCGTTTCACATATCCAACTGCTACACTTTCTTGCACATACACTAATCTATTGTAAAGGCCGCTTTTGATGGAGATGATGGCTAAAAGATGGCAGTCCGTCCCATTTCATAATCTTATACCTCGACTTGATACAATTCGACGCGTGCCAAGTCGCTATCATCGCATCTTCCCTCTGGAATTGATGAAAAATTATCAGTTCATAGTCGTGGGAGCCGCGCGGGGCACTTTAACAGTGGCTATAACCGCTCGAGGTACAGCCCCACTAACTGGTGACGTGCTCAAGCAAGCTTGCGAGGGCGACCTCGTGGCCGCTTGGACACCGTCGGATCAGGCAACGGATGTTTACGAGGTCGTCCTCGCGGTCGTTTGGGCAGTGCCAACTCCCCGTCGGCCTGTTTGCGAGGTCGTCGGGCGCGCTTGGGCTTCACCCACGGGGCAGGTGCAACCTTGTAGGTGAGCACCTCCTGAATTGTCCAAAGATGATCGGTCAACCCAGCAGCCATGGCCGGAGTGCAGGCAAAGCCAAAGCGTTTGGCGTGACTCAATGCATGATGCGCAAAGCAGAAGTTGTAGGTGCATCCGATCAAGTACATGCCGGTTTCTAACGCATCAAGGCGCTGGGCAGCGTGCCGACACTTGCGGGTGAGAGCCGCCAGCCGTTCGCGCATCGTGCCGTTGAAGCGTTCAATCAAGGACGTATTGAACTGCTGGCACCCAGCGGTCAGGTGCAGCAGGTGCTCTGCTTGCTCACGCCTTCCCAACGTCAGCCGCCGGGTCACCTCGACCACCCGTTTCTTCTGGGTGCGTTTGATGACCGTGGCGATACACAGCTCCGGCCACACCTCTAAACGGGCTCTGCCCCTGCCTGCGGTCGTTTTCACCTTGTCGCGGAACGCGCGCATGATGCTCTTGGGATACGCCGCCCATCCGTCTGTACAGACCAGCAGAGCATGTCTGGCGTGACAACAAGCACGAACCTGGGAGAGTAAGCGATCTGCCAGGGTGCGATCTCGACGCGCACTGACCACTCCTGCCATCCACAAGCGACTCGTGGCATCCATCGCCAGGCCCATCCAGGCAATCAGGTTTCGCCCTTTCGCTCGAATCTCATCGGCTTGCACCTGCGTCGTCTGGACCTTCCCTTGCTCGACCAGCGCATGATGCACCTGCTGGCACTGCTTGCCTGCTCGATCACGCCAACTCGCCACCGTTCGTTCATCCAGGCCGAAGGCGTGCACAATGGCCTGGAGAGGACAGCCATACGCCAACAGCGTCACGACGACCAGAATCAGTTCTCTCGGCTTGCGTAGTCCTTCCAGCATGGTTCCTCGTCGAGCGCTGAAGGTCTGTTGACACGTGGTACAGCGATAGCGCTCTCGTTTGCGATCATGGATGCGAATGGTGCCCTCTCCGATTTGGCCTCTTGCGCAACACGCCACATTGGGGCAAAATTGCTCTGACGGTTGCATTGGCTCGGTTGTGCTGTTTTGCATACACACAAGATGCCAAAGACCGTCTTTCTTTTCAAGCTTTTCCCCCTTTTTCACCAGTTAGCGGGGCTGTACCACGCTCGACGTGACTTGTTGGATTTCAAAATGCACCCTGTCCTCCGGACGTTGCCCGAAGCAGGAATGGGTTGTGAGGCAAGTGAGATACCAGAGCTGACGATCGTGAAGCAGGTGTGATCTGTGTGTCGTATGGTTTTATCAAAGGGAAATGATGGAGCTGCTCAAAAAGAGACATCGATACCAGTTGCATCAATTCATGAGGAGCATGCCATGAAAACGGTCGCAGAGAAAACCGATAAAGAAGTTCTGACCACAGGGCAACGATTGGGGGAGATCATCAGCATCATCGTCATGCTGCTGTTAGGTGGCTTCTTCGTGTATCATCAAGTAGCCAATACGGGCTTCTTCACGGCCAAATTCGGAGCGGTGGAGATGATCTGCTTGTATGGCCCCATCCTTGTTTCTTTAGTCGCACCTGGAGTTCGTGCAGTGAGCGGTCGTCGCAACCCGGCCCGCCCGTTCGATGTCGCGATGTATGTGTTCCTGGCGATGGCTGCGCTCTGGTTGTTGATGGTCTTTCCATTCAACTTTTCTCATCTCGCCGACGCCTTGCCCGGTGCATTTCATTTTGTCCTTGCCTGGATCAACAATGATATTGGCAAAGTATGCTTGATTCTCCAGGTAATCATTGGCCCAATCTCAGCAATCCTGACGACGAGTAAATATCTTTCCTTGCGCCGACGAGAGCTTGCAAACGTATGGTAACAGCAGACATTGGTACGCGACAATAGGAGGGTGAGTGATGTCACATGCCTCCTTCGGTGCGGGGAGCACCCGCCGCAGAGCGTTTTTCATCTGGGCAGCAATTCTGTCGCTGGTGTTTGGCTTGCTCTTCATCCAGCACGCCGCGCATTCTTCAAGCTCGGAGGGGGCCTGAGCGCTCCACTGGCTGCGCTGTCAATTCTCGCCGCTGGTCCCGCAGTCGGGTACGCCGCCAAAATGCTAGTCCTGGCCCGTCGTACTTCTTAGGGCGGTGCCCGTATGGCGATCGTCTTGCGGAAATGGCCGCTTTGGCCCTTGCCATCGTTCTGGTTGGTGTACTCGCTGCCTTGAAGACTCAGGCTGGAGAGTTGCGGCTCGCAGCGCCGGTGCCTCCGCGGTCATCCTCGGCCTGCTGTCAATCGTGCTCCCCGGCGCTACTGGAGCGTTAAGCCAGGCCTGGGGAGCGCTTGCCGCCAGATGGGGAGTCCTGTTTGCCGTGGCAGCTGAGTGGGAGGCGAGGCTGGGGATGCCTTCTGCGGGTCGAGGTAAGAGGACGATGTCAAGTGACCCCATGGCTAAAGCCAGGGGCTTGTAACTAGCGACATACCGCTGCTACCATTGGCCGCTTGACGGGCGGCCAGCAAGAGATATTCGTGGCGGAATTGAAGTCAGCGTGGGCAGAGAACCCGCACTGCTGACAGCGAAAGGAGGACTGGCTTTGACGATTGGCCCGTTCACAATGCCCGCAGTGGCTACACGTCTGGCTCGTATAGGCCGGGTCGACCAGCCTGACCTCAACGCCCGCCCAGGCCGCCTTGTAGGTCACAAACAGGCGCAATTGAAAGAAGGCCCAGGCATGCCGTTCGTATCTCTGCGCGCGCCGAACCGTTGTCTCGTCTCGAATGCCGGTGAGGTCTTCGAGTGCGAGTGCCTTGCGCGCTACGACAGCTTTTGCTACCAGGGTCTTACTGATGGGATGGTTGACATTTTGCATCTAGCGGCGCTCCCGCCCAGCCAGATGTTTGAGGCGGCGTTTTGCGGAGCGATGCCTGCCCGTTGCAGGGCGGCGCGGCAGGCCACATAATGGCTCCGCTTTTCGCGTACCTCCGCTCCGGTAAACTGCTCGCCCTCACTATCGGTCGCTACGTTGCAGATGCCCAGGTCCACCCCGATGGCCTCTTTTGTCGGGGTGACATCCGGGGCCTTCTTGCTCTGCGTGACATGCAAGAAGTACATCGCCACGGCGCCACACCAGCTCCGCGCCCCCGATCTTCCAGTCCGGGTCACTCAGCATCTCGTGTTGGCGCAGTCCTGGGGGCAGCCGCGACGTAATACGTCCCCGCATCGTATAAAGCGACGCGATCAAGCGGAAGCAGGCGGTAAGTGCGGGCATCATAGCGGATGCTGGCGCGGGAACCAAACTGCGGCCGGTGGCAGGCTGGGCGGAGGGACGGGCTTCTTGCCCTTCTTTTGCCGGCGGGCATTGGCCTTACGCCATCTCGCCAGTCTCTCGGGCTCCTGTGTCCTGACCGCTTTGATGGCCTCCATCGCCTTTGCGCGGGCGCAGATCGCCAGTTGCGCGCCCAACCCGAAATGGGCGCGGGTCTGCCCGTAGACGCGGTGATGGGCGGTGTTGCTATTGGTGATGCGCTCATCCCAGCACAGGCGGCAATCCAGGAGGCCGCCTCATTGAAGCGGGCTTGCGTCTCTGCAGGGCAACCTCATTACTCCCTTATGTCCAGCTTGATACAGATGGTTCGTGTGAGCATTTCATTCATAAGAAGAGAATAGTACAGATGTCCCAAAAAGTCAAGGGTGCGCTGTCCCCCCAGACCAGCTTCCGCCTGCGCGGAACAGGTCTGCCCTCCCACCCCATGCGGGCAGGCATCCATTCCTCCCCATGTCTGAAGCCAGGGGTATCCTGGATGAG
>CAVSWA010000005.1:0-7181 GCA_963731605.1 uncultured Chloroflexia bacterium | reverse complement strand
ACTTGCTCTGCTCGGCTGCTGGTGTGCCTTGAACCACTTGCGGCTATTTGCCATTCAACCGGGCAACCACAGGCGCAAAGTTCTCTAGCTGCCTTTCCTGGATCTGGATATAAGAGATGCCCAGTCGTTCACGTTGCTCCATGAGATGCTCTACCGCTTGCTCTGTGGTCATTGGGCTGTGCTTCTACCGGCATTCCCGGAGAAGGCAGGGGCGGCAGCGACTGGACTGTCGGTCAATTCAATGCCAAAGGCGGCTTTGCCGAGTTCCAGGTGCTCAAAGCGCTCACCTGCAGCCTCTCGTATCCAGCCGATCTTCTCCTCTAATTCGGCTCCCTGCATGGATATTGGCAGAATGATATCGGCTTCACGTGCCGCAATGGTCAGCATACGGCGACCTCCACTGCCGATAAGGATGGGAGGGTGCGGTTGCTGCACCGGTCTGGGAACAGCGCGCAGTTCTGCAATCGTATAGAATTTGCCGGAGAAATTGACGGTTTCGGCGGTAAAGAACTGTTTGATGATGGACACTCCCTCGGCAAAGCGAGAGACGCGCGTGCCAGCCTTGTCAAACGGCATGCCAAGCTGTTGGTATTCGCTTAGCCAGTTGCCCGCACCAAGCCCAAGTTCTACGCGACCATCGGAGAGTTGATCCAGCGTTGCTATCTCTCTGGCGAGCAGGGCAGGATTGCGATAATCATTGACAAACACGTAACTCCCGACACGCAACGTCGTGGTGGCGGTAGCAGCCACAGCGAGAGCGGTCATAGCTGCCAGTGGTGTACCCAGGACATCGGGTAAAAGTAGAGATGCGTAGCCCAGTTCCTCTACGCGCTGTGCCAGAGCAATCCATGCCGAACGGGATGCATGACCGCCAGTAACAACTCCGAAACGAAATGCTTTTTTCACCAGAATTATCCTTCCTATTACTTTCTTAGGAAAGCAGAGTTACAAGTGACCTGAAGGGGCTTGTCGAATAATATAGAAACGCAATGGCTGAGATTATAGATGGCACGCGTGTTTTACAACTCGTGGTGGATGGCGTGCTCGATCTCGGCCTCGTGGTCATAGTAGAAGCTGAGCGCATCGTAGACCTGGGCCAGCGTCAACTTCTGGATTGAGGCGATTTCCTCGGGGTCCTTGCCGGACTGGAACAGCAGGATGACATGACGCACACCGGTGTGCGTGCCTTCCACGATGGGTTCGCCTTTATAGATTTCAGAGTCTCTGATGATGTAGGGATGTTCTGTGCGCTGGCTGCTCATAGCTTCTCACCTTCAATTCGTACTACGAGTAGTGTAGTCGTTTCGTTGCATTACGTCAACGTGTGCGGCGAATTCCGGGCATATGGGCGCATTCACACAATCTTCACAAAACACAAGCCGCTTTGTCGCTCTTCTCAAGCCCGTTCTCACCTTATATTGCTCGCTTGCTGTCATCGAATATTCAGAAAAAGCTTGACATGCGGGGAAATGCAAGGTACAATACTGGCAATGAAAGGAGGTGGTGTTTAATGGATCAATGTAATCGCTGCACAGGCAGCGTGACAACATCCTACACCTTCCAGATGAGAGGTGATCGGCGCTAGCCGATTAGGATATCACTGGTAGGTGATTTTTCTAGTCCCTACCTGTGCAGCGCCCCCCAGAGCGATGGCGTGAGAAATGGCCGTAGCTCTGGGGTTTTTATCCACATCAATCTGTTGCTGAGTTTATTGTTTTTACTTGACTCATCCTGCGATACCACTAATTCATCTTTCTTCTTTTTTCGAACGGGCGCAGATTGATTTACTCTACCAAACCGATTCTCTGACATGAAATAAGAATATTATATGGATGGTTTATTACAAAGCGCGTCTTCTCTGGATATTGGAGCGCTGCAGCGTCAATTAGAGACACGCGTGATAGGGTCGAGAGATCGGTTATTTTACCTACCAACCACTGAATCTACAAACGTGCTGGCGATGCAGATGGCCCGTGATGGGGCTGATGAAGGGTTGGTGGTGCTTACTGATAGTCAAACCGCAGGGAAAGGCAGGCAAGGCCGTCGCTGGGTGGACGTGCCGGGACACAACATACTGTCGTCCATGGTACTCCGGCCACGATTTTCACCACATTTGCTGGTGATGGTCGCCTCGCTCGCGGTCGTTGACGCGATTGCCGAGATAAGCGCAGTGACATCAACAATTAAATGGCCTAATGACGTTCTTATTGAGGAACGCAAGGTGGCGGGCATCTTGATCGAGACCAGCCACAATTCGCAAGGGGCCTTGATTGCAGTCACGGGGATCGGCATCAACGTGAACGGGCGTATCGACGAGGTAGCGACACAGTCAGGCGAGACTGCCCCGCTGGTGGCGAACGCAACCACGCTGGAAACTGCCTGCGGCCATGCCGTCAGTCGAGAAGCATTGATCGCTCGCCTGCTGCTACATATGGAGGACGCTTATCTGCTGTTACAGCAAGAAGCCTCCGGGGATGCAGCGGCGCTACAGAGCAAGGTGCCTTCTTCCCGGTTGATTCGGGAACGATGGCGTAGCCAGCTATCAACACTTGGTCGCACCATCCACGTGCGACAAGGGGATACGATCATCAGCGGGGTCGCTGAAGATGTGGATGGCAACGGAGAGCTGTTACTCCGCCACCATTCAGGTGATTTAGTCAACATTACCTGGGGAAGTATCGAATAGTCCTACGGGTAAGCGCCTATCTTATGAGATAGGAGTTCGAACTGGTGGGTTCAGGAACCCCGCCAGGCCAAGAAGGGAAGATGAGATGGACACACAATTCCTGACGGATGATGGTAGACAGCGTATTGTCAGTCAACTTGAGTTTTTGCGCACTGTCAAGCGAGCAGAGGTTGCCCAGTACCTTCATGATGCGAAGGAGTCGGGCGATGTCATCGACAACGCGGCTTACGATGATGCCAAGAACGAGCAGGCGCGTCTCGAAGGGCGTATTTTCGAGCTGGAGCAGTTGATCGCAACCGCGAAGCCAATCAGCAAGCCGCTGACGGACGAGGTTTCGCTTGGCTCGGTCGTGCTCCTGACGACCGCCGATGGGCGCGAATACCACTACAGCATTGTTGGCGCGTTTGAAGCTAAACCGACCGCGGGGCTGATCTCCAACGAGTCGCCGGTGGGTAAAGCGCTGCTAGGCCACAAGATAGGCGATCTGGTGATTGTCTCAACGCCTGGCGGTGTGAAAGAATATACCATCCGCAGCATCGATTAACACTTCCCAGGCGATAACAGCAACCAGAAGACCTGTGGCCCTTGTAAGGCCGCAGGTCTTTTTCTATGTGCGTGTAGGAAATACTTATAGGAAATCAACCAAACGTATGTGCGAGTAGGAAATGCCCGTTGGCAATCAACCAAACGTAGGGGCCGGTTTACCGCGCCCACCAGCCCATTTATGGGCGCGAGACGTGATCCAGAGCGATACCGGTGCATGTATGCAACGAGGAGACGCGCCCATAAATGGGCTGGTGGGCACGGTAAACCGGCCCCTACGTGATAGCGCGATTACTTCGTCAATGTGCATAACCGCCCCCTACGACTGGGTATATACGAGTGACAATTGCTAGTAAGAATGTTACAATAGGGCGCACATGTTGGAGGAAAAAGAGGTTATACAATGGTAGACGAACGAGAAACACGAATGCAACGGCTGTATGCCCTGCGTGAGAAGGGGATACAGCCTTATCCGAATACGGCAGAACGCACGCATACAATAGCGGAGGCGCTCGAACATTTCGATGAGTGGGAGGGCGAAGATGCCGATCTGACGCTGGTGGGGCGAATTCGCTTGCTGCGCGAGATGGGCAAGGCGGCCTTCGCGCACATCGAAGACGGCACTGGCCGCATGCAGGTCTTCATGCGCATCAACGACCTGGGCGAGGAGAACTACAAGACGCTGAGGCTGCTCGATATCGGCGATTTCATCCAGGCGCGCGGCTACCTCTTCAGGACGCGCACAGGCGAGCGCACCCTGCACGTGCGCGAGTTCCACATCCTGGCGAAGTCGCTGCATCCCTTGCCGGAGAAGTTTCACGGGCTGGAGGACGTGGAGGTGCGCCAGCGCAAGCGCCACCTCGACCTGATCGCCAATGGCGACGAGGCGCGCCAGGTCTTCGTCATCCGCAGCCGCACGATCAGTGCCATGCGCCGCTACCTGGACACGCACGGCTTCATCGAGGTCGAGACGCCCATCTTGCAACCGCTCTACGGTGGAGCGACCGCGCGCCCGTTCACGACGCACCACAACGCGCTCGACCGCGATCTGTACCTGCGCATCGCCGTCGAACTTTACCTCAAGCGCTTGATTGTAGGCGGCTTCGAGCGCGTCTACGAAATTGGCCGCGACTTTCGCAACGAAGGCATCGACCGCAGCCATAATCCCGAATTTACCATGATGGAATGCTATCAAGCCTATGCCGACTACAACGACATGATGAAGCTGGTCGAGGAAATGATCTACTCCATCGCGCTGGAGGTGAAGGGGACGCCGGTCGTCACTTACCAGGGAACGGAGATCGACCTGACGCCACCCTGGCCGCGTATTCCTCTACTGCGTGCCATTACGCAGTACACAGGCATCGATGTAGGACGCTTTCCCGACAAGGAGAGCCTGGCCGCCGAGATGCGCGCCCACGGCTACGAGGCCGATCCGAAGCTGGGCCGTGGTCGCCTGATCGACGACCTGAAGAGCGTCATGCTGCGCATGGGCGTACCCGAACTCAAGCAGGCGCTGTTCCTGATCGACTATCCGCTGGACATCTCGCCGCTCACCAAGCAGCACCGCGAAAATCCAGAACTGACCGAACGCTTCCAGCCTTTTATCGGTGGCCTCGAATGCGGCAACGCCTTCACCGAACTGAACGACCCGCTGGACCAGCGCGCCCGCTTCGAGGACCAGATGCGCCAGCGCGTCCAGGGCGACGACGAGGCCCAGGTGCTCGACGAGGACTTCCTGGAGGCGCTAGAGATCGGCATGCCGCCAACGGGTGGCATAGGCATAGGCATCGACCGAATTGCAATGCTGATGGCGGACCAGGAATCGATCCGCGACGTGATCCTGTTCCCCACCATGCGCAAGACTGCAGAGGAGCAGTAACCCATGCGCAAAAAACTGACGGGCATCATCACTGGCGTTTATCTCGGTCAGCAGCGTCACACCCTCGAAACCACGCGCGTTCCCGGCGCGCAGGCCACCATCGAGGGTCTGGCCGGGGACTCGCACGCCGGGCTGACGCGCCTGTCGGATGTGCGCGTGCCGCATTACCCGCGCATCACCGTTATTCGCAACACGCGCCAGTTCTCTTTGCTCTCCGTCGAGGAACTGGCGGAGATCGCCGCCACCATGAAGCTGCCCGAAGTGCTGCCGGAATGGTTGGGCGGCAACCTTGCCATGCAGGGTATCCCCAACCTGACCATGCTGCCGTCAGGCACGCGCATCTTGTTTCCCGGCGACGCCGCGCTGGTCGTGGACGCCGAGAACATGCCCTGCACCGGTCCCGGTAAGGTCATCCAGAACCACTATCCCGACATCCCCAAACTGGCGCAGACCTTCCCGAAGGCCGCCATACACAAACGCGGCGTGGTCGGCTGGATCGAACGCGAAGGCATGATCGCCGAAGGCGACGAGGTCTGTCTGCTGCTGCCGCCGCAGGTGACGTACAGCTATTAATGTCGGGTGTAGGAAACAGTTGTGGGTAACCAAAAGTAGGGGCCGATTTATCGCGCCCATCAGCCCATTCATGGGCGCGTCTCTTCGTTTTTTGCTCGCCCTGGCATCGCACAGGACCAAGTTTCGCGCCTATGAATGGGCTGATGGGCGCGATAAATCGGCCCCTACGTGATGGCGCGAGTAATTTGTCAATGCGCATAATCGGCCCCTACGTTTGCTTGCCTATAGGTATTTTTTACACCCTACAACGTCAGGGCAATCGCATCTAAATAACCCCATCCAGGACACGCAACAGGTACTGGGTGTCCCAGCCGGCTTTGAGGCGCTTGGCATGGATGCCCACACGAGACGAGCGTTCCTGGCGTAAGAGGTTGAGGCTGATATGGCGCAGGACGGCCAGATTTTCGTCAGCATGACCGAGGCGAACCCGCGATTCATCTTCGCGAAACGCCACATCTAGCACCCAATGCACACTGTTTTCGATGCCCCAGTGGCTTCTGACCGCAGTCGCAAACAGTGTGACTGACGAAAAACTTAACAGGAAGTAGCGTGTTTCTTTGGTCGTCTTTTGCTCCATGCGCCGTTCCGCCCGCACCACACCAATCCCTCGCAAGCCTTTCCACTTGCCCTCTGGATCAAGGTACGCTAAGATTTCTGGTCCGAGAGCGTCCAGTGTTCACGAATTTCCAAGCGACCATGACCTTTTTCGACCTGTCGCTCTGTTTCCCAGTACGCGCTGGCAAAGCCGTCCTTTTCGGCCAAAGTAAAGGTCGCTTTGACCTCGTCGTAGAGGTTTGCTTGATTGTCTTTGAGTGCCAGCGCATAGTCGCCATCTTGCTCGATAATCTGCTCGGCAAGCTTGAGTTGCATTCCCATGGCATCAATCGTCACGATACATCCTTCGAGCGCCAGTTGCGCTAAGAGCAGTGGGATGGCGGTAATCTCATTGGACTTCTCTTCCGTTGCGAGTTGAGCCAACACCAGACGATTTTCGACGGCCCAGGCACTCACCAGATGCAGCGCCTTTTTCCCTGCTGCCTGATCGTGCGAACGGCGCAAGGTTTTACCATCAATCGCGATGACTCCTTTGACCGTCGCGGTGAGCCCTTGCACCCACTGCAAAAAACTGGCCTCAAATTGGTCTGGGTTAATCAGGCTGAACACTCGCCCAAAGGTGTCATGAGACGGAATGCCATTGGGCAATTGCAGCAGGTCCGTGAACCAGGCTTCCTTTGCCTTCCCGAATTCCTCGATTTCCACCCATCCTTCCGCTCCGCAGATCACTCCACAGATCGCCAGGATGATGATATCCCGTAACCGATGCCGTTTGGTTCGCTCCATGCGCGGATCTTCCACTTGAGGAAAGAGCGTTTCCAGGTCTCTCACATCTCTTTCTTCCATCTCTGTTTTTCCTGTTTTTGAGATGGATTCTATCACCTCCTGACCAGCATTATTTCACCGCTGGGCTTATTTAGATGCGATTGCCCTGCCTACAAC
>CAVSWA010000004.1:0-233414 GCA_963731605.1 uncultured Chloroflexia bacterium | reverse complement strand
ACAGCACAAAAGCTTACCGGGCGCGTGCATGACCAGATACGAGCGAGAAACCGGCGGTATTGCTGCCCAATGGCAAGCCGTATGAGAACACGGAAGAGTGTTGGGGGGTGCTCAACCTGGCGTCAAAAGCGGCGCGCTACCTGCGGCTGGTTGACCCTGGCGCGTTTGTTGACCGGCGCAATGATGGCGTGGTCGAGTTTGCCGAGAAGGGGGCGAATGACCCGGAGGTGTACCTGGATGGCTACGTGGGCCGCTATGACTACGGCTTCCCGGCCTTTCCTGATCTGCCGGGCTACAAGGTCTCCGGCTTCCGGGGCGAGCAAGCCTATCACCTGGAAGTGTGGTGTGAGAAATCGACCATGAATGACGTGCTGCTGCCCCTGTGCGAGTCCTACGGGGCCAACCTGCAAGTGGGGTCGGGCGGACTCTCCATCACGGCTACGCTCTCCCTGGTGCAACGCCTGGAACGCGCCAACAAACCAGCGCGCATCTTCTACGTCTCGGACTTTGACCCGGCGGGGCAATCGATGCCCGTGGCGGTCTCGCGCAAGATGGAATACTTCTTGCATACGCTGGGCCTGACTATCGATGTGCGTCTCTTTCCGGTGGTGCTGACTGCCGAGCAGGTGCGCTACTTCCAGCTGCCGCGCACGCCGATCAAAGAGTCCGAACGGCGCAAGGAGAGCTTTGAGCAGCAGTACGGAACGGGGGCGGTGGAGTTAGACGCATTGGAGGCGCTGTATCCGGGCAAGCTGGCCGAGGTGCTGCGGGGGCATATGGAAGCCTACTATGACGCTGACCTGGCGGAACGGGTACGGATGACACGGCGGCTTTAGAGGCGGATTTGGAGACCGTGGCAGATGGGGTACTCGGCTCCTATGAGCAAGATATTGAGGCGTTGCGCGCACATTATGAGCAGCTGCGTACTGAGTTCGCCGGGCGTATGGAGGTCTACGGGCGGCGGCTCTGTCCCTCTGGCAAGCTATGCGCGATAGCCTGCGTGCCAACACCCCCAACCTGGAAGACTACCCGGTGCCACTGGCAGTTGAGGCCTATGAGATCGGAGATGGGTTGTTCAACAGTGAGCGCGATTACCTGCAACAGGTGGCGGCGTACAAGGCCTTTCAGGGCAAGCTGGTCGAGGCGGATGTATAGAGGGGTAGATCGGGCGTTCGTAGGATGGAGCTTTCTCCTGCGAACGCCTGTTTGTAGAGTCAACATTAAGGAATGATTAAATAGATGTGGATATTCTGTGGATAAAGTCTACAAATTGTGGACAAGTAGAGAGGAGGGAAATGACGATGGAAAAAGCAAGAATGGGCATGTGGGCGGTGTTGCTGGCAGTGGCGGTGTGGGTCTCGTGGCTGGCGGTGGGTATGGTACAGGGGCGCACGGTTCAGCCACAGCAGAGGGTACGCATCTCGGCGGTGTTGTATATCAGCCAGAATCAGGGGTCGCAGCAAGGCGCGTACTCGGTGTTGGGTTCTCCCACCGTCTCGGCCTCGTTCATTGATCGGGTATTGTCGGCGTATCACTCCCCTGCGGCGGGACTTGGCCCGGTGATCGAGAACCGGGGGTGCGCTACGGTATCGACCCGGTGTACGCGCTGGCCTTCTTCTGGCACGAATCCGGTTTCGGCACGACAGGAGAGGCGCGGGTGACGTTCTCGCCGGGCAATGAGCGGTGTCTGCCAGATCGTCCCTGCATCGACCAGAATAGGGGCGGCTATGCACAGATGCAGAGTTGGGCGGATGGCTTTGACCACTGGTACTACCTGATCTTGTATGGCTATGTGCGTGGTGCGGTAACGGTGCCAGTCTGGTGGGGCATGACTGCGCAACGGTTGACCAGATCGTGCCAGTCTATGCTCCCAGTGGAGACGGCAATGATGTAGCGGCCTATAGTGCGGCGGTCAAACATGCGGTTGATACGTGGCGGCGGGGGCAAGTGTGGGTGTGATTGTAATGAGGGAAGCATTTTCGTGGAAGGGGGTGCATGGAGATGAATACTCCTGGCTTTCGGGTCGTGGTGTATCGAAATATTGATAGGAATGGGTGTGATGCTGATGCGGATATGGTGGTAAACGCAGAAAGTCAGGTGCAAGCGGCGTGGATGGTCTTGCGCTCAATTGGGGGTGGGTATGCCGACTATGTAGGGGTGTCTGCTCCTGATGCTGCTGCTATTCGGATGGATTGCAACGGGTTTCTAGAAGAGACCTGTTTTATGTACTGCAATTATTCGGCAGGGTGAGTTTTCGTATGACGTGCGGTTGTAGGGGGTGAATGTATTCCCGGGAATGTTCTTGCGGTCTATGCTACACTTTTTGTGCAGTGTTATGATGCATATGCGGTACAACAGCATGATGGCTCGTACTGGCGTGTGGGAGAGCCGCTTACGTTACCACTGCTTGGAGCGCATCTGGCCGGGCGTTGGACGCTGGGAACGTACCTGCTTGACCAGGACAGTTGTTGTTCGTTTGCGGTGTTTGATGCGGATAGTCTGGACGGGTTGGCTCTCCTGATCGACCTGGCGGACGAACTGCGGTGTAGTGGTGTTTCTGCGCTCCTGGAAGCGAGTTGGCGCGGCGGTCACTTATGGCTGCACTTTGCGAAGCGGTTCCTGGCAACGGTGCGAGCCTGGCTGTTGCCCTCTGCTGCAAGCGCTGGGTGTCGAGTTGTATCCGAAACAAGACATGCTCGTGCCTGGTGGGTCGGGGTCGCTGATTTGCCTGCCACTTGGTGTGCATCGGAAAAGTTGAGGCTGGTATCCGTTTCTGACGCGTTCGGCCTGTGGGGAATGGCTGCCTGTTCGGCGAAACGGTCTGAAGGAATGTTGTGCCTGGGCGGTGGCAGCATGTTCAGGAACGGCGTGCCTGACGCCGCGGATTGCTTCTGCTGATGTTGAGCCTGCCGTACCGCTGTCGAGCCGGTGGCGGCCAATGGCAAGCCGATAGTGTCTGTTGAGGGTGGGTATGGAGACGTATTCTGAGCGTGGTGCCAGGCGCAAGATATCGTCGGGCGTGATCGGTCGCTTTGTAGCACTCGATAGGCGTGGTGTCGGTTCCTGCCCCGTTTAAGGAGCATCATCATCGGGGTGATCGCGCGTCCCAGCTTCCAGGTGTTCGGTGCCTGCAACTGACCCACACTGGTATTGCTACACCTGGCGGCGCGCTGGTGATCTGTTTGACTTTCTGTGTCTGTATTATCACATCACGCCACGAAAGGCATGGAAACGGCTGCGCGCTGGGACGTTGCTGTAGTCGGCTGTGCGGCGGGTCGCGCCTGGTGGGGATGCGGGTGCTGGGGGGGCCAATCTCTCGCTTTGCCGCGCCCGACTGACCACCCTATTCTTACGCTGACCGTGTGACGATATGAAGGGGGAGGGGGGTGCTATGGGTCGCACCTACCTGGGGGGGACGGTCAGTACGCGCCGCTTCTCCCGCTCGGGGGCCGGACGGCGTACTAACCGGGGGCCGCCTGCCCTTCCCTTCCCTTGACTCTTATAAGCATAAGTCACACAAGTTCATTTTGGAGCTATGTGGCCTCTGGTCGGTCGCTATTCCCGGCAGGTAGGTGTACTTTTCGCTGATCTTTCAAGCACTGTGCTCCGTCTTTTGTACGAACTCTTTGATTTATGCTCCGTCTTTCGATGAGCTACTGATTTCTGCCTGTGGCTTGGTCGTGGAATTGTCTGAATTTTTCTGAAGAGATTTACTGAAGAGGAAGAGATTTCTATTTCAGAGAGTCTCATTGGAGTTGGAGGAACAACATGTGATCCATCTTCAATAGTTGAAGGTCCCTCTTTATTAGTAGTTTCCTGGCTCATGATGACATGCCTCCTTTTTTGTTGTTGACCATTTACCGAATGGCTGTAAGTAGTAGAAATACTACCAATAACGCTATTTCGCAGTACAAGGCCATAAATGCCCTTTTTATCCAAGATCTTTTTATTTGCTAGTTTATCGTTAAAATCATGAACAATGGCCATATCCCTGAGTACATTCTTCATTGTGTAATCTTTCGGTTCAGATATATAAGCCCCCAAAAGCGAACGAGGTGTGGCAGCTTCTTTGAAATTTTTGATTTTATAGGCAAAGAAGGCGCTTAGCATTACCCAGGCAAATATTGCCAAAAGCAGTATCAATGACAGAGCTTGCAAATATTAATCAAAGTATACGAGATTTTTTTGTTGAGATAACAATGCGGACTGAATAATCAAAGCTGTGCTTACAAGAGTTGTAGCTGAGATTATTATGAAGTTGGCTTTATTATCTAGTACATTTACTTGTTCTCTTTGTATTGCTAAGTGCTCTCTAGCGAGCTCAAGGGAAAGCTCAAGGCTTGGAAATGTACACTGCTCGTTTGTATTCGGGGCAACTTGAGTCATAAGTTTCTCTCCTTCATTTCTTATTGTCTATGCAAAGGATAACTTACTAGTATCACTAATGCTTCTCAGAAGCCTCAATCAAGAGCACTAAAACCTACAAAAGTAAGTAAAAGCTGATTACCAATTATTATCTCTGCCATTCGATATGGTATGAGGTTATGGCTTTTTGGCATTTGCATTAAGAAACAGACTCATAAATGTTTGAGAGTATTAGGAGGATAGTAAGTGATGGTTTATGGTGTTATAGATACTGCTCCTCGTTTTCCGCTTCTTATGCTTGATAAGCAAGCCGATCTGGTGGAGAAACACCGAGTAGATACGTTGCTGTATTGTCCTAATCCCTGGGCGCTGCGACATCAGTTTATCAACCAGGATACCGGGGAAACAGTGCGAGCACGCTGCAATCGCTGGGATTGTCTCTACTGTGGGCCGCGCAAAGTGGATGTGTGGCGGCAACTGGTCAAGGCGGCCGAACCGACCTTGTTCCTGACGCTCACGAAAGCAGGGAAGACGGTAGAGGAAGCGGCGCGAGCGTTGACCACGTTCCTGCAATACCTGCGGCGTGGCTCAAAGGGACGTGGGCCGAATCGCATCGGAGCGCGTGAAGCCTATCCGATAGAGTACTTCTGTGTGCTGGAACGGCATCTGGACTTCGATGAGAATGGCTTTCACTGGCATCTGCTGATCAAGGGCGTGACCTTTATTCCTCATGAAATATTGAAAGAGGCGTGGCGTTCGGCTGGCGTGGTACAGCTATATCGTGCATATTGAGGCGATACGCAAGCCGCATGTGATCGGCTATGTCACCAAGTACCTCACCAAAAGTCTGTTTAGCGGTGAAAAAGGTGTGCGTCAAGAGGAACGCGAAGGCATTACTCTGCATACGGGTGCTGAGGGCAAGGTTGTTGAGGAACGGCATTCCTACACGGTTGACCTCGTGAGTAAAGCGCGGCGCATCCGCTACTCGCGTCATTTCTTCCCGCAAAGTGTGGCAGTGAACTGCGTGCGCGTCTGTTCGCGGAAGTCGAGCAGGAGACGATGGAACAAGCTCAGAATATGCCTGTGGATCGCTTGCAAGCGGACAACGATACATTTGATAGATGAGTCGTCTGTGAAAGCAGTAGAACAGGAGGTACAAGCAGAAACAAGTGAACAACCAGTGACGGAAGAGGTGCCTGATGAAGCGGTCGGCCTGGATTATCGTGGAATGCGATGAGTTCACGGATGATATTAAAGAATACCAGCGACGGCGGCGCAAGGCACTGCTGGAGGCATTGTTAGCGATACGAGAAGGGCAAAAGCACTTGTCCAGGCGAGTGATTAACATTTGGGCGTATCAACGTACTTTGCGGAAAGCAGGATGACGATGTGAAGAGTTGGAAAGGGGATATAGGGCAATGAGTGACGATGATTGTTTGAATCAGGAATACAATGGCTGGGAAAATCGGTTTACCTGGCTGGTGCATTTTCACCTGAGCAATGAATATGCGTTGAATACGAGACCACGCAGATGGTTGCAGGTGAGCCGAACAATTGGCCTGCTGGCGGTCTGGTGGAAATGTCGGTCTGGCAGTCTTCATCGCCAATTGGATGAACCGATTTCCTGCGCGATCGCTGAGATATGACACGCAAGTCTGCTTGTTGGTGTGGGACTTGCTTGGTGCTGCTCTGGCGTATGCGGAATGGGGTGACCTGCGCTGCTCCTGACTGGCAATGAGAAGGTTGCCAATACTTTACGATGACGCTCAATCGCTGTATTCAGATCGTCGCAACTGCTGCACTCTCATATGGAAAAGCTCTTGCGTGATGCGCCAAATGTCTATGCGGCGGCAGATGCGATGAAAACGTGGTTTGAGGCAGCTATTGGCGGATTGGGTAGACAGGCTTGCGGTTGGAAAGAAGATCGACGCTCAAATCATGCAGGTGTTTGATGGGTTGGTACACAATTCCTATGGATTGATCGTCTGGCAACATGTGGCAAAGGCGTTTCGACCTGAGTAGAGGCTAATGGCTTGACATAAGGTTGAAATAGTGGAGATTTGAGTCAGTAGTACAGTATCGAACTGCTGACTTTTTCATGTGAGTTTGGGTGTGAAGTGAATGGAGGTGTTGAGTAGATGCCAAGACGAAAAAAGATGACCAGTGCGCAACCGTTGCTAATGACTATTCCAGATGTGGCTATCACATTGGGGGTATGTCGCGCAACGGTTTATAACCTGATGTATCGCAAGGGCTTGCCGTCAATCACGCTCGGTAGTGTGCGGCGGGTACATCCTGACACGCTACGAGAATGGTTAAAGCAACAGGAAAGCGCGTAAAACTGCATATCGATTAGCCTTGCTGTCACTCGACAAAACAGCAAGGCTCTTTTTTGAAAGAGGTGCGGACATGGCAAAATCAAGGCGACGTGGGCGCGGCGAAGGCTCGGTTTTCCAGCGCAAAGATGGACGGTGGTATGTTTGAACTGAGCTAGGCGATGGCAAGCGCAAGTTTTATTATGTAAAAACACAAAAAGAGGGAATTCAGAAGTTGCGTAAAGCGCAACGTGAGCTTGAGCAAGGAACGCTTGTTACAGCACCCCAACAGACAGTAGAGCAATACCTTACCTACTGGCTTGAAGAGGTTCACAAGTCAAGCCTGAAAGTGAGTACCTATGTGAAGTATCGCAAGGTGATACACACGTACATTGTACCAGCGTTGGGTAACGTGAAGCTTGAAAAGCTTACCCCTCAGCATGTGCAATCATTGTATAACCGGAAACAAAAGGATGGGCTAGCACCCAAATCTATTCACCATATACACGGCGTGTTGCATAAGGCATTAGACAATGCGGTACGCTGGAATTTGGTATCACGTAACGTGTGTGAAGTTGTGTCACCTCCGCGCCTTGTGAAACCTGAAATACAGTCCCTTACTATGGAGCAGGCCCATAAGTTACTAGTAAGCTTGCGCGGAAACAGGCTAGAGGTGCTGCTTACGCTGGCACTAACAACCGGTTTGCGGCGTGGCGAAATACTGGCGTTGCGATGGGCAGACGTTGACCTTGAAAAACAAACCGTTAAGGTACATTCCAACGGTAGATTACATTGGGAAGTTCGGGTATGTAGAAACCGAACCGAAAACGGCTGCTGGAAGTCGAACGGTGGTGTTAGCTTCCTTTGTTATAGATATGCTAAAGCTGCATCGTATTGAGCAATTGGAGGCAAGGTTAAAAGTCGGCGGTAAATGGGAAGATCGTGATCTTGTCTTCACCGATTTACACGGCGGGTATTTTAACCCGCGCTACCTTGACATACTGTTTCATAAGGTGCTTGTGGAAGCTGGTCTGCCTTCTATGCGCTTTCATGACTTGAGGCACAGCGCGGCAACGCTCCTGCGTGGCATGGGCGTAGACATGAAAGTGCTTCAAGAGATACTCGGGGATAGCAACTACATGATAACAGCAAATACCTACTCTCATGTATTTCTCTCATGCAAAAGGATGCAATGGGAAAGTGGGATAAAGAGTTCAAGCCTCCTGATAAAGAGGGCGATGAGCAAGCGCGATAAGTGTAGCTGTTGATGGGTACTCAGACCCGTTTGGTCGTGGTCGTGAGAACATTGTGAGATTGTAAGCTGCTGACGTGATACGGTTATGATACTGATGTGGTATCACTCTTATGCGAGAAGAGTTTCTTCTCGCAACACCAATCAACTCCTGAGAGGAGGAAAATAACATGATACCGCAAAAGGAAGCCAGCGAATTAATACACGAGCATACAGGCCCAACCTATGAGAGTTACCAGGGAGGTCAGCAAGACGCTCGCCAATACGGTGCGATTTCCTACGAGCAACCATTAAGAGAGGGACCAGAAGGAAAAGTGTATCCGGAACTTCGTGACAACAAGAATATGCTGCGTCTCCTCTGGTTCGGGGTATCGATGGTGGCGCTGCTCGCCTTTGCTGTTGTCTGCCTGGTGATCGTCGGAGGGACACCAGGATGGATTAGTTTCTGTGCTGCGAGTTTTACCATCATGGTTATAGCTTCCACCGCAATCTCCTCAATTAAATAAGCGAGAGCCGCGAGAAGAAGGAAGTGCAGGACTTGCTTCTTCTCGTATTCACGCACTTACAAAGGGACGTGAGCCTGACGATGTCTTGAAGCTGTCAGTTAAGCTGTCAATGCCTTTTTTCGCTTTTACGTGAACAAAACGAAACGGCCTGTGAAGCCAGTTCACAAGCCGTTCCTATGGTGGAGATGAGGGGGAGTCGAACCCCCTGTCCAAACAAACCCATCGATGAATATGCTACAAGTTTAGTCGATGATTTTTCTTAAACGTCTCAGACTCCCATCGACAGGATTCGTCGGCGCTGGCCCTCTGGTCTTAAATGGCGGTTAGAAGGCGGTACTCACCATAGCATCCCGTGTTTTCGACGCCCGGTCCTGACCCCACAGAAAAAAGCCAGGGGGACGACGCATCACTGGTTATTAAGCAGCGAGAGCGTAGTTGTATGCCGGTTTGGCATTTGTTGTTTGTCGGTTGTTTTACGAGAGCGCATACCGACACCTCGACCTGCAATTCATCAACCTGCTCGTCTGTCGAAACCCGACATCCCCAGGTAATTGCATATCCCATGCTGATAGTATGGGGAATGCTCATTAATAGTACCATATTCCTTGACAAATAGCAAGTCAAATTGAATGGTGTCAGACATTTGGAGATAAGGCATCCCGTGAGCGGACTTGAGCAGTGTCCTGGCTGTCATCCTGAGCGCAGCGAAGGATCGCCCGTTGGGCGAGACACAGATCCTTCGCTGCGCTCAGGATGACAGCCACTATCTCCAAATGTCTGGAACGGTGTCCAGATGTTCAGGGCGACCCTCGCGGTCGCCCTGGTTCGTGCCTGCGCAGGAAATCCGCGACTATCGCGGTGTACTCCTGTTCGCAGCGCAGGTGGGCCGCGTGCCCTGCGTCGAATAGTACCATTTCTGAGCCAGCAATTTTCTCGCGCAGCATGGAGGCGTATTCGGCTGGGACAATGCGGTCGCGCTTGCCGTGCATGATGAGGGTGGGACAGGTGATGCTAGCCAGTTCCGCTTCGCTGATGATGATGCCGCCTGCCTCGACGAGCGCGTCCTGGCCCTCGACGTACATCGATGGCAGCGCGCGCCAGTAGGGGTCGCCATGCAGGGTTGCCAGCTCGGCCCGCCAATCCTCCGGCAGGGGCTTTTCGAGCAGCCAGTGACGGATGGCGGCGGTGTTTTGCGTCGTGATGGTGGGCTGCGCGCCCATGACTGCCAGAGCACTGATACGTTGTGGATAGTGGGCTGCCAGCAACAAGCCGACAATGCCGCCGTCGCTGAAGCCTACTACTAATGTCTGGCTGATGCCCAACATGTTTAGCAGAGCGGCCAGGTCAGCGGCATCGTCGTGGTAAAACGTCAGGGTATAAGCCGCGCGATGCGTGGATCGACCATAGCCGTGCAGGTGCGGCGCGATCACGCGATAGCGCTGGCACAAGAGCGGTAATTGTCCGGCAAAGTCGCTTGCGGGCGTGCCGCCGAAGCCATGAATGAGCAGCAGGTGTGAAGGCGGAGTATTATTATCCGGTGTGGTGAAATCTGACTCAAAAACGTCGTAGTACATTGTGGTATGCGCTGTTGAAAAGAATGGCATTCTTCACCTATTATATTGATTGGGGCTGGCTTGCCTTCACTAATGAAGATAGTATATCACGCCATAATTACTGGCATGGCAGAAAGCTTGACACGCTCATAACTGATGACTATACTGTATGCCAACACCCTGATCTACCTACACTTATGGAAGTGATGCTATCTGCCAGGTTTCACTACGCTCGCAATATAGAAAAGGAGTAACTCATGGACTCCGATCAGTCGTTCACAAACGGCGCATTTGTTCCGCTCACCAACTCGGGCTCTTTGTCTCAAGCCAATAGCGTTGAAGATGAAGTTATTATTAGCGCGATCAAAGTCAACAAGTATTTCGGCGATAAGCATGTTCTCAAAGATGTCGATTTTGAAGTGCATAAAAGGGAAGTGGTAGCCCTGATTGGTCCCAGCGGTTCAGGGAAAAGCACGCTGCTGCGCTGTTTCAACGGTCTTGAAAAACATACCAGCGGCCAGATTTACATTCACGGGCATCTCCTCGATCCCAATCTCTCGATAAAGCAGCTTAGCCCGATTCGCAGCGAACTGGGCATGGTCTTCCAGAATTTCAACCTTTTTCCACATATGACTGTGTTACAAAACATTATTGAGGCCCCTATGCGCGTGCGTAAAACGCCCAAAGACCAGGCGGTGGCGCAAGCTGAAAAGTTGCTGGCGAAGGTGGGATTGGCGGAAAAGCGCGACGTGTACCCCAATAAGCTGTCGGGTGGACAGAAGCAGCGCGTTGCCATTGCGCGCGCCCTGGCGATGCAGCCACGAGCCCTCCTTTTCGATGAACCAACCTCAGCGCTTGACCCCGAACTGGTAGGCGAGGTGCTTAAAGTCATGAAGGATCTTGCCTATGAAGGAAGTACGATGGTAGTAGTGACGCATGAAATGCAGTTTGCGCGAGATGTCTCTGATCGCGTTGTCTTTATCTCGGACGGCGTGATTGTTGAACAGGGTGATCCCGAGGAGCTGTTTAAGCAGCCCAAACATGAGCGCACAAAGCTGTTCCTGGAGCGCGTGCTTTCTACCATGCCGTAAAGTAAGGTAGGCTCAACTCGGATTTGCCAGGACTAATTACGGAAAGGCAATGATGATTTTATGATGGAAGACATTGGCAGACGAACGTTTGTGAAACGCGCCGGGCAGGTCGGTGGGCTTGTCCTGGCAGGAAGTAGCATTGAGGCATTGCTCGCGGCCTGCGGCGGCAACGTATCTACTGGTGGAGGTTCGACACCTACAGCGGGCGCAACAACTGTCACCAGTAATGGACTCATGACGCCAGGTAATCTGCAATGGGGCGCTGACTACGTCTCGGGCGCGCCCTACGTATTTCAGGACCCGGCCAACCCGAAACACATCATCGGCTTCGAGGTAGAGATTGCCGCAGCTATCGCGGCTCTGATGCATATTAATCAGGCACAGCAGGAGGTCTGCTACGCCAATCTTGAGCAGGCGTTGACGGGTAATCAGATCGACATGGTAATGAACGGCTGGGAACAAACGCCCGACCGCCAGAAGACCGAATTATTTTCAGTTCCCTATTACCGTTATGGTCAACAGATTATCATTCGCGTCGATGATACGCGTTTCGCGGGCGTCACCCCGACCGATGTATCGGTTCTGGGTGGGTATACCGTCGGCACCGGTTCGGGCTACCTGGCTGAAACAATCATGAACGATTACAACGCTACTAACCCGCCCAAGAAGATCACCGTTCATTCCTACGCCGGCAATATTGCTTTCAGCGACCTGGTGCAGCACAAGGTCGATGCCTTCTTCCTGGACTTTCCCATTGCCGCATACTATGTAAAAGGAACCGGCCCTGGCGCTACGCCTATTCCCCAGTTGACGTTTCTTGGCGAAACGCTCAACAAGGATAACTACTATGTAGGCTTCAACAAGAGCAGCCCCAGAGCATCCTTGCTTTTGCCTGAGATCAACCAGGCCTTTGCCATCCTTAAGGCCAATGGGACGCTCTATAATATCTACACTAAGTGGCAACTCTGGAATAACGACCAGGCCTCGATCGGCGTCACCAAGGGGAAGTAAAGTGAGCCGCGCTTGCTTGCTCTGGCGCAAGCAAGCGCGGCTCCCGGTAAGGTTTGCGCGAGCGTAACGCGAGATCAATCACTATTTCTGCTCAGGTAGATACAACTGGTTGATAGCGCGTTTTGCTGGTCTATGACGGTACATACGCATCAACCCCGCAAGGCGTTGAGAAAGGGTGGAGGCATGGATTTTACTATCATCCCGCAAGTACTTCCAAGTTTTTTGCAGGGAACCCTGAACACCATTATCTATTGTGTGGTGTCTTTTCCCCTGGCTTTGCTACTGGGTCTTATTCTGGCTCTCATGAGCAGCTCGCGGTATATGTGGCTGCGCGGGCCGGCGCGTATCTATATTGAGGGTATACGCAGTACTCCCTTTATCGCTCAAATTTATCTCGTTTATTTCGGTCTCAGCACCATACTGTTTAACATCGGCAGTCATTTTGGAAATGCCACTCTTGCGACCTTTGTAAATGGCTGGACGGCGGGTATTGCCGTGTTAGCTGTAAACTATTCGGCATATGAAGCGGAGGTGTTTCGCGCTGGTTTCCTTTCGGTAGAAAGAGGACAGACCGAGGCCGCGCTCTCCCTGGGACTGGATGCGGGACAGAACTTCTTTCGCATTGTGCTGCCACAGGCGGTTCCATTGATGATCCCGCCGTTCGTCAATGACCTGATTTATATGCTCAAAGACTCTGCTATCGTCAGCGTGATCGCCGGATTTGAACTCACTTCCGCTTTCGATACCCAGCGCCATTCGTTAGCCAGTGATACATTGCTACTTTCTCTACTTGTGATGATATTGTACCTGGCGCTCAGTCTGCCAACGTCCTTTTTTGCCAGGTGGTATGAAAGAAAATTGCGCGCGGCGCTTTAGACTGGAAGGAATACTCTATGGAACAGTCGTTTGTTCAGCCGAATACTGGACGGAAACCGCGCAGTTGGCTGGTGATTTTAGACTATGTCTTTTATGTAGCTATTGTAGCGGCTCTGGTTGGTTTAGCTTTTTATTTCTATCACTATCGTGATTCAGCCGCCCTGTACTTCCCGAATTTTCTTACAGGAGCGGGTTTAACCGTCTTTCTCTCGGTTTCAAGCATGATCCTGGCAAGCATCTTTGGCTTTATTGGCGCGCTTGGTCGCCTCTCGCGCTTTGCGCCATTTCGTATTATCGCCGCTATCTATGTAGAGGTTATACGCGGCACTCCCATTCTGGTTCAATTGTTTGCCTGGGGTTTTGGTATTCGCGCCTTGTTCGAGGGTATTGGCTTTGATCCCTTTACGATTGCCTATAATTTCATGACTCTGCTCCAAAACAATAGTATTTTGCCCAGTCCCAATTTCTTTGATGCAGCTTTCTATGGTATCATTGGCCTTAGTTTCAACTACGGCGCGTACCTGACTGAAGTCTTCCGTTCCGGTATCGAGTCGGTACCCATAGGCCAGACCGAAGCGGCCTTGAGTTTAGGTCTGAATTCGCGCCAGATCATGCGCAAAATTGTATTGCCGCAGGCGTTTCGCATTACTATTCCCCCGTTTGCCAACTACTTTATTACGCTGGTGCAGGATAGCGCGCTGCTCTCTGTTATAGGCGGTGTCATCGAATTGCAGGAACAAATCACAGCGGCTGCCACTGCGAATGCATCCGATTTTAACCTGACACTCTTCTTTTACGTATTCGGGGCAATCATGTTCTTCTGTATCTGCTATCCCCTCGCTATACTGGCGCGTTACCTGGAGTCGAGGTTCGGGCGGGCGTATTGACGAGTGCGTTGAATATGAGGCTGTGTTCACCAGGTGGAAACATCCCGCATTACCCGCTTTTCGTGTTACGCTTTCGGGAAACGATGGAGATGACGCCCAAAGATATCAAATTGACGACGTTCGAGAAGCATTGAGAAAGGTAGGCAAAGACCTATGAACCCCAACCACTATTCAATGGTTATTCAATGGGATCTAAGAGACAACATCTACGTCGTTACTGTTCCTGAACTTCCGGGATGTAAAACACACGGCAAGACATACGAAGAGGCGATCAAGAATGCTCATGAAGTCATCAATCTCTGGATAGAAGATGCACAAAAAGCAGGAGAGCCTGTTCCTCCGCCGATGGTTACTGCCTAGCCAAACTCTATCAAGTAATGGTATACTGTTTACATAAGAACACACAATTTGTACCCAGAACGCAGAATGCTGGTGTTTTTCGTGAAAGTCACTGACATACCCGGTAAAAAACGAGGCCGTTACATTCCGAAATACTACGTATTTCGTGGTTTTCACCTGTCCACCTGTTACCCCTGAGCCTTCTTGCCCCTTGAAATACCTGGTCTGTGCCAGGGTGAAGTGTCATGGCTTTGCTTTTCCACTTCTCACTTGCTTTGATCAATGCAAGCTATTGTTTATTTCACTTTTTACAGATCAGGTACGCTTTACTTAGTAGCAAGCGTCCTTTGATTTGTTTTCCATAGCATTTATCCCCAGGGATAAGTGATTTGATACCCACAAGCCCGGAGTATTCCATGGCATGGAAGGAAACAGAGCGCAATCGGTAAGCGGACCGGCGTGGGATGTCTTTTAGAGAAGCCGCATAACCTGAAAGGATTTTTATGAGTACCGATGGCTTACGACAGGCCCTCAACGATTCACAGCGGTACCTCGATGTTGTCCAGAAGCAGGTTCTGGGCAAAAGCGAAGCGGAATGGCTGATCGATACGACGGTCAACAACTTCGCCAAATATTATAATAGTGGTTTTATCGAGTATCGCAAGTCGGTCGCGGAAGCAGGAGACTTCGCGGCGGTCGAATGGACGGGACGCGGCGCAACCTTTCGGGATGTGCTGGGCCGCGAATATATCGACTGCCTGGGTGGGTTTGGCCTGTTCAATCTGGGCTGGGCGCATCCAAAGGTCGTGGGGGCCGTGCAGGCGCAATTGCAGAAAAGCCCGTTGCCGACGCAGGAATTGCTTGATCCACTGCGCGGTATGCTGGCGCACTTACTGGCCGAGATTACGCCAGGTGACATTCAATACAGTTTCTTTGTGAGTAGTGGCACCGAGGCCGTCGAGGGCGCTATGAAAATCGCCAAGCTGTATACGCGCAAGAGCGGTTTTATCGCCTCGGTGCGCGGCTTTCACGGCAAAACCGCCGGTTCGCTCTCGCTGACGGGCAAGGCTATCTTCCGCCGCCCGGCTTTGACGCCGCAGAATAATGTGTTCCATGTGCCTTTCGGCGATGCTGACGCGGTAGAGCAGCAACTGCGTATCGCGCGCGAGGTGGGCAATGATATCGCCGCCGTTATTATGGAGCCAATCCAGGGCGAAGCAGGCGCTATCGTGCCGCCGGATGATTTCTGGCCGCGCCTGCGTCACATCTGTGATGACTACGAGGTATTGCTGATCGCTGACGAAGTGCAGACGGGTATGGGCCGCACGGGCAAGCTGTGGGGTGTAGATCACTGGGATGTCGCGCCTGATATTATCGCCTCTGCCAAAGCTCTGGGAGGCGGTGTAATGCCCATCGGCGCGTTCATGTCCACGCCCAAAATCTGGAGCGTCATGAATAGCAACCCGTTCATCCACACGTCTACGACGGGCGGCAATCCGCTGGCCTGCGCCGCCGCTATCGCTGCCATCAACGTTACGCTCGAGGAGAAAATTCCTGAACAGGCTGCTGAAAAGGGCGAATACTTTATCGCGCAGTTGAAAGACATTGCTGCGCGTCACAGGGATGTCTACACCAACATAACCGGCAAGGGCCTGCTGATTGGTCAACATTTCGTCAACGATGATGTTGGCTACGCGGTAGCTTCGGGTCTTTTCAAGCGCGGCGTGCTCATCTCCGGCACGCTGAATAACTCGCGTGTCGTGCGCGTCGAGCCGCCGGTGGTGATTACACGCGCAGAGATTGATACCATCCTCAATCGCCTGGAAGATACGCTGCGCGAGTTGCGCGGGTCGGTGTCCACGCCGGATGTGCCCGATGATTGGGACGCGGCCACCAGTCTGCCATCCTCTCCCACACCCCCACTCCCCACACGCAGGGCGCGCTCAATCTCGTTGTAAGCGATGCCGATGATTCAAGCGCTGCCGTCGCATAACAAGCGATACAAGGAGGTATCTCTATGCATATCGTAGTGGCTGGCGGCGCGGGGGCAATGGGGCGCGTGACGGTGCGCGCTTTGTGTGAATACGACGACATCGACCTGGTGACTATCGCTGATTATAACGAGGCGCGGGCGCAAGAACTGGCTGCCTCGCTCAATAGCAGCAAAGTGCGGGCGCGTCAGATCGATGTTACCAATGAAGAGCGGTTGCGCCAGTTGATACGCGGCGCGGATGTCGTGCTGAGCGCGGTGGATTATACCTACAACCTATCTATCCTCCAGGCGTGTATTCGGGAGAAGGTGCATTATGCCGACCTGGGTGGCCTCTTCCACATGACGCGCAAGTTGATGTCATTGCACGCCGAGGTTGAAGCGGCGGGCATCACCGCCATTATGGGGATGGGCGGCACTCCTGGCATTACGAATATCCTGGCGCGCGCGGCCGCTGACAAGCTCGACCGCGTGGAAAGTATGAAGGTGGAACTGGGCTGCAGCGACTCCACGCCTTCATCGGCTCCCCTGGTTGCGCCCTACTCCATTCGCACCATCCTTGACGAGTTCACAAAACAGCCGCAGGTATTCAAGGATGGTGAATGGTATCCCCAGCAGTCCCTGAGCGGGCAGGAGGAGATGATTTTTCCCCTGCCTGTTGGCCGCGCCACTGCTATTTATTCGCTGCATTCGGAGTGCGCAACCTTTCCTGTTTCCTTTCAAGACAAGGGTATACGCTCTGTCTCGTTCAAGATTGCCTTTCCGACCGATTTTATGACGAAGCTCAAGTTCCTGGTAGACCTGGGTTTTGGCAGTGACGAGCCAATTACGGTGCGTGGCGTCAAGGTTTCGCCGCGAGAGATGCTGGCAAAGCTGCTCGAGATGGCTCCCGTTGAGGATGTGGAACCGCAGGACTGCGATGTGCTGCGCGTGGTCACGAGCGGCACGGCGAGAGGCCAGCAGGTTGAGATGACGAATCAGGTAGTTGTGCTGCCCTATCGCCGCTGGAATGTGGGCGCGGGCGCTCTCGATACGGGCGTTCCCCTGGCTATCGCGGGAAGGATGCTGGCGAATGGCGAGATAACGCGGCGCGGCGCGTTCGGCCCCGAGCTATGCGTGCCTGTCGAGCCGTTCTTCCGCGAACTGGCGAAGTATGACATGCATGTTACAGAGACGCGGACGGTAGTTGTGTCGTAGGGACGTGCCAGGGCTGGGCAAGCCCAGCCCTGGCACAACTTTGTGATAAAATAGCGTTAGGATTGTCAGAGAGCATTCCGTAAATTCGCAATGAATTTGCTGCATTGCTGCGAATATCGTATACTATCATCTAAATGAGTGCGTTTTTCGTGCAAGGGGCTGATTGGAACGTCCCGTTATTTCGCATATCCGAAAGGAGCTACTGAGGTGGCCGAGTACAAACTGTTAATTAATGGCGAACTCGTTGATAGTAGTTCGGGCAAAAAGGCCGAGGATATTGGCCCGGCTTCGGGTTCGCCGATTGCCGAGGTGCCAGTAAGCTCGGTAGAAGATGTTGAGCGCGCGGTAGCTGCAGCGCGAGAGGCTTTTGACGATGGTCGTTGGTCGAAGCTGACACACGGCACGCGAGCGGCGATGCTGGAAAAGTTCACTATGGCAATCGAAGCCCACGCTTCTGAACTGGCCGAACTGGAGTCGCAGGATACTGGCAAGCCCATCAAACTGGCGCGTGATAGCGACATCCCCTTTGCAATTGACAACTTCCATTACTTCGCGGGCGCGGCTCGCCACCTGGCTGGCGCGGCGTCGAGCGAGTATACCGGCGGACATACCAGTATTATTCGCCGCGAGCCGCTCGGCGTGGTTGCATCGCTGGCCCCCTGGAACTATCCCTTCATGATGGCGGCCTGGAAGATCGGGCCGGCCCTGGCGGCAGGCAACACCGTTGTGCTCAAACCTTCGGTCGAGACTCCGCTGACCACGCTCAAGCTTGGCGAAATTGCGTTGGAGGCGGGTATACCTGCTGGCGTGCTCAATATCTTGACCAGCGGCCCCGGTGTAGCGCAGGCTTTGTCGAGCCACAGGCAGGTCAACATGGTTTCCGTGACGGGCAGCACCGAGAGCGGTAAGCATGTGATGCGGGCAGCGGCGGAAACGCTCAAGCACGCGCATCTCGAACTGGGCGGCAAAGCGCCGTTCATCGTCTACGAAGATGCCAATATCGAGGCTGCCGCCAATGGCGCGGTAGTGGGCGGCTATGTCAACTGCGGCCAGGACTGCACGGCGGCGACACGCATCTATGTGCAGGATAGTGTCTATGACCAGTTCATGCACTCATTCCTCAGCAAGGTCAAGCAGGTGCGCGTCGGCAATCCGGCCAATGAAAGCACCGATATGGGGCCGTTGATCTCCGCCAACCAGCGCGCCACCGTGGAAGGTTTTGTGGAACGCGCGCTGCGCGACGGCGCGAATATCGTCACCGGCGGGCGGCGCGCGCATGTGGCCGGGCTGGAGAAAGGCTTCTTCTTCGAGCCAACGGTGATCGCGCAGGATCGCAACGATGCCGATATTGTGCAGAACGAGGTCTTTGGTCCCGTGATTGTGGTCTGTCGCTTCAGCACTGAAGAGGAAGTGTTGCAGAAAGCCAACGATGTTGTGTATGGACTGGCGGCTTCGGTCTGGACCACTGACATCTTCAAGGCTATGCGCGCTGCCAGCGTCTTGCAATTCGGAACCGTATGGGTCAACGATCACCTGCCGATCACTTCTGAGATGCCGCATGGCGGTTTCAAAGAGAGCGGCTTTGGCAAGGATATGTCGATGTATTCGTTCGACGAGTACACGCAGATCAAGCATGTGCTGATTGAATTGACCAATGAAGATCGCAAGGGCTGGCACTATACCATCTTTGGCGATGCCGAGTAGCCGCTGGTTAAGGCTGATGTATGGCGTAGCGCCCGCGCGGGCGCTACGTTTGTTTTCTGGTTTCGTCGCGTTCGTGTCAATCCGGGTATGTAGAAACCTGCTCTATGCCTTAATTTGGAACAAAATCCCAGACCAACCCTGTGCGTAAGTATTGACGGGAGCAGTTCTGGCATTGTGCCGCATCACTTGACCATTGCAGCGGCGTATGACAGATCGGACAAACCATCTTCGTCGCTAGCGCTGCGATTGGCATGTCCTCAGGCCCCGGTGGTAGCGCCATTGCAGAGGCTGGCGGTATGATTGGCGAAGTGCGCGTTGCGTGGACAAATTGACTTGGCCCCCACCATCCCTTTCCCACTCTTTGCGTCACTTTCTCAAGGCCATAGACCAGAGGCCGTAGGGTAGCCACAGCCCATGCAGGCAGGGCCTGATCCCAGCGTCGGAAATTGTTGACGCTTGCAACAACTTTGCTATCCCATCCGTTCTCTGTGAGAAGTTTTCTTATCATCGCCAGGTGAAAGCTCACGAAAGGCGTATCGTTGTTCCCCACCTTAATGGGTTCCCAGGTGGAGAGTTTGGCCGCTTCTCCATGCAGAAGTCCGCGCATACGCGCAAAAACGTGATGCTTAATAGGCACATCGAGCAGCCAATCATGACCAACGACACGTCCCATTTCTTTGATTGCGCTCTCTACCTCAGTGAGGTGGTGGAGAACCCGGATGATAAGCCCGACATCAAATGCGCTATCGATAAATGGTAGGTGGTAGAGGTCGGCACGAATGAGGAAGATTTGACCACTTTCGACTTCCGGCCCGTAGGTTGAGGCGGCGCGTTGGAGATTTCCGATTGAATAGTCAACGAGAACACAATGTTCAGCGCGTCGTTTGTAGTGTACGATGTTGCGCCCAAACCCGCCTCCAAAATCGATAAGCCACTGCGCCTTTCCAATACCGGTAAGGAGACGTTTGAATGCATATGATTCTGCCCACTGTTCGTAGGCCCTGTTGTCCCAATGGGAACGATAGTCATAGTTGTCAGCATCGTAGTCAGCAATGATAGGGTGGGCATCTTTTCCCAATTGTTGCATGAGATTCTCTCCAATCTTCTTCGCTCGTCATGCCCCTACTTTACCGGATTTGCCGGCGTTTGGCAAGCCCTGCTGAACTGAGCAGTTACGGGTACTCTCTGAAGAAAAGTTAGCATAGGCACGCATGAAAAAATTGATGGAAAGAGGCAAGAAAGCTGATATTTTGCAAAATAAGCGTTTTGTGTTCCAATGAGTGGTAAAGTCATTACACACTTCACACGCGACAATCCCAATGTCCCATCCGATCTTGAGCAAATGCCCAACCTGTTGAATTTCATGACGCAAAACGGCGTTGTGCTCACCAACCATCACACGCCGCTCATCTCTCATACAGCGACTGACATCCTGACATCATTTACAGGTGTGTATGGCGATCGACACGGCGTGCCAATCAGCAACAGTTTCCGCTACTTTACGCCAACGGGCGCAAGCAGTGTTGGCGTCTCCTTTGCGTATTGGACCGATCCTATTTACGATCCGACTACGTCAACGCCGACCGATACGAAGTTCAACATGCTCACTGCCAATGGCTTGAACGCGCCCGCGCCCTGGGTGCCTTACACCCGCGCAGGGTGTAACTTTGGCGGCGTGGCAACGGCGAACGTGGTGCTTGAGAACACGGCGACCGATATCCCCACCGTTTTCGGAGCAGGTTCACCACAGGCAGCAGAAGTGGGCAGCAACCCCAAACAGGCCTTCGCCGACTTTGTAGGTATTGGTGTCCACTGCGCGACAGGAAATTCGGTCTGTTCAACCGCGAACACGGGAGTGACCGATTTACTGCCCAATGAGCCAGGCGGGTACTCGGGATACAATGCCCTGTTTGGCAACAAATATGTGGCGCCGGTAATCAGTCCCAGCGGGCCAATGACAGATCTGAACGGCAATATCATCGAAGATACGGCTACGCCACCGCACGTGGGCTTCCCCGGTTTCGATGGCATGTCCGCCTCGGTATCGCTTTCCTATGTAGCGGCTATGCAGGAGCATGGAGTTCCTGTTACCTATGCCTACATCTCAGATGCTCATGACGCGCATCCCGCCGGTCCCGCCTATGGCCCTGGCCAGGCTGGCTATGTCGCCGCGCTCGCGTCATACAATGCTGCTTTCGGTAAGTTCTTCGCGCGCCTGGCGAAGGATCATATCAATTCAAGCAATACACTGTTCGTCTTTACGGCGGATGAAGGCGATCATTTCGTTGGCGGCGCTCCCACTCCAACGAACTGTGATGGCGTTACCATTCCTTGCAACTATAGCCAGATTGGTGAGATCAATGGCAACCTCGCGGGTCTACTGGCAACCCAGCAAGGCAACAAGACGCTTTTCAGTGTGCATTCAGACTCGGCTCCTAACTTTTATGTCACCGGAAATCCTGCAAGCAACGATCAGACGTTGACCAGACCATTAGAACGGGCGGTTGGTAACTTGACGGCGGTCAATCCCATTACGGGCAACACGGATACGCTCACGAACTACCTTGCTGACCCTGTGGAGATGAACCTGCTGCACATGATAACAGCAGACCCGGCGCGAACGCCTACCTTCACGATGTTCGCGAATCCCAACTACTACCTGTACGCCGGCGCGCCCAACTGTACTTCGCCCTGTGTTACCGAGCAACCTGGCTTTGCCTGGAATCATGGCGATGTCTCGCCCGATATCAATACGACATGGCTGGGCATAGTTGGTCCCGGTGTGCAGCGACTGGGGGTTGATGGCACCGTCTGGTCAGATCATACCGATACGCGCCCGACTATGATGGAATTGCTTGGTTTGAAGGACGACTACAGCCACGATGGGCGTGTCCTCTTTGAGGTACTGAAACCATCGGCTCTGCCGCCCACTGTACGGCATAACCTCGCAACGTTGATCTCGCTGTCACAGATATACAAACAGATCAACGCGCCGGTTGGCACGTTCGGCCTGACCACTCTGAGCATTTCTACCACCGCGCTGGAGAGCAACGCGCCAAATGATAGTACCTACACCCAGCTTGAGGCTCAGATCAGCAACCTGACCGTTATCCGCAATGTTCTCGCGGGACAGATCATTACCATTCTTGAAAACGCGGAATTTGGCGGCCATGACATGAGCATCGCTCAGGCAAATTCGAGCCAGTTGATCAGCAAGGCTAACGGATTGATAGCGCAGGCAAAACAATTGAAGGCCACGCACTAATCAGCTTACTTTGTTTTTGCCAGTAGCTCAATGTGAGCTGCCTTTCATGTAAGGAAGGTGGCTCTCAAAAGCGCACTGGCCTCATTGAGAAGCGGGGAATACCCGCTTCTCTTTTGTTTGGCCCAATGAAACGCATGTATGTTATAAAATAGAAACAATAATCTTTGTCAAAACTGGAGTATTCATGCCATTGCTTTCTGAACTCATCAATTTGCCGGAACAACCGCTTATCTCTATCGTTGGAGCAGGCGGCAAAACCACCACGATGTACACGCTGGCCCGCGAACTGGCACACAGGGGAAAGCGCGTCGTCACTACCACTACTACCCAAATTTTCACGCCCACTTTTGAAGAGACTGAGAAGTTGATTCTTGAAGTTGATACACGCGTGTTGCTGAACAAGGTAAAAGCAGCGTGGGCGCATCACCGGCGCATAACTGTGACAACTGGCATAGATTATCGCGGAAAATTGATGAGTTTGCAACCCGATATTCCTTCGTTGTTGTTGCAAGAAGGTGGGGCAGATGCTGTGATTATTGAGGCAGACGGCGCGCGGCACCGTATGATTAAGGCTCCGGCGGACTATGAGCCGGTGGTGCCGATTGAAACGAATGTGGCGCTGCTGCTTATTAGCGCGGAAGCCATCATGCGGCCATTGAGCGAGGAGATTGCGCACAGACCGGAACGCATCGCTGCGATAACAGGCATTCAAATGGGCGATACGTTGACGCCCGAAGTGATTGCGAAATTGATGATGAGCGAGCAGGGGGCGTTGAAGGGTATTCCGGGGACGGCCAGGGCGTATTTACTGGTGACACATAGTACATTAGAGCGGCGGGAGGTTGCGCTGGAACTGGCGGGGCAAGCGAGTGAATTGTCGCGTATAACAAGTACGCTGTATTCAGAAGTAGCGGGCGTTTGGTTTTGAGAATAAACGCGAGGACGATCGAATGGTTGAAGCGCGCGGGTGAAATGCCAGGGCGACCGCAAGGGTGCGAGGGTGAAGCGCCATGGCGACCGCGAGGGTGCGATGATGAAGCGCCAGGGCGACCGCGAGGGTGCGAGGGTGAAGCGCCAGGGCGACCGCAAGGGTGCGCCCCTACCATACTACGACTGCGTAAAGCGATATGGTAGGGGCGCACCCTTGCGGTCGCCCTGGCATCTACTCTTGCGCGGCTGACGTAACTCAACTATCATATGCTATACGCAATAACGAATAAAACAAACAATGTAAGGAACATAGAAGTCAATGAAACTGGGGCTTTACTGGTCGTATGCTACGCGCTCGCTTGTGCGTGGGGGACAGAGAACGGTGCTGGCTATTTTTTGCGTCGCGGTGGGGGTGATGGCGATAGTGGGGCTGCAACTGGTGGGAATCAGTGTCAATGCGGCCTTGCTGGGCAATATTATACAGGCGAATGGTGGTGATATTCGCCTCAATGTGGATATCGCGCCGCTGCGCCAGCGCGATCTGGCCTATTTTGATAAGCTCAAACAGCAAGGGAGCATTAGCGATTATGCTACGTCTTTTGATCCAGGGGGCAGTATTACGCTGCCTTCAGGTATTGATGAATTGTTTGCCTTTATCGCTGTCTCGCCTAATTTTCCCCTGGTTGGGCAGGCAAATTTCGTCGCGCCATCCTCTAACCTGGCGCTGCAAAATGTGGTGACGGGTCTGAATGTGGCGATGAGTACGACAGTATACACCGACCTTGGAGCGCATATCGGCAGTACCTTTCGTGTCAAAACGCTCGATGGCCGCTTCGTACCCATTACCGTTGCTGCCGAGATACAGGAAGATGGCGTTTTTCGCGGCCCGCAAGTACTCATTTCAAAGGCCGCTCTCGACGCTGTACCCGGTCCAAACGGGGCGCCCATACCGGCGCAATATGGAGTCGTTTATATGACTGTGCCCGCCGCGAATGTGAACGCAGTGCGAGCGCAACTTGGACAGCAATTTCCCTCGGCTCGCGTCATTACGGCTAATGATTTGCTCAAGCAGCGCGCGAGCCAGGTTGATCAGATTCGCCTCTTTCTGCGTATTGTCGGTTTGCTGGCGCTCTTCATTGGCGGTATCGGCATCATCAATACGATGCAGGTACTGTTGCGTCGCCGCCAGGTGGAGATCGCCATGCTCAAAACGACCGGGTATCGACGATGGGACCTATACGCGCTGTTTGGGTTGGAAGCAGCACTGCTGGGGATTACCGGTGGGATTGTCGGCACGCTGATCGGGCTGGGTGTTAGTTACCTTGTGCGTGGAGTGGTTGAACGCGCCTTCTTCATCCACCTGCCCATCGTGCTTGATGCGACCACGCTTATTTCCGGGTTGCTGATTGGCCTCGCTACCGCGCTCATTTTCGGGCTACTACCCATTGTGCGGGCCAGCCAGATCCGCCCCCTGTCAGTGCTGCGGGAGACCAATGAACACAGGAGTTTCTCTTCGCGGCTGTTCACGGCTCTGCTGCTTTTCCTGCTCTCGCTACTCTTTGTTGGGCTGGCGTCCGGTATACTTGGTGATGTAGTGACGGCTATTATCGCGGTCTATGGAGGCGCGGGAGTGATCTTCGCGCTGGCGTTCGGTTTTGGTCTGCTGGTGCTGGCGATCTCGAAATTGCCCGTGTATGAGAGGCCGCGCCCGCGCATTCTGCTATGGATACTCTTCGCGCTGGGTGTCGTGCTACTCTCGCTGCTCATGTTTGGGGGGCTGCTATTACTGGGCCGCGCGGCTAATGACCTGGCGATACGTCTTGGTAATAGTCTGGTTGGCACGTATGCGCTGGTAGTACTGGCCGGTATGGGCATTATACTGGTGGGAGGGTCGCTGGTCTACTTATTGGCTGTTCTGGTCAATAGCCTGGTCGTGTTTACCCCGCGTTCGTGGAAAACCGCCGTCATGCTGGCCTATCGCAACCTTGGCAGGCAGCGATTGCGCACCACTACGACCTTGACTGCCCTTTTTGTGGGCGTCTTCGCCATCGGCCTGATCCTCATCCTGGGCCAGGGCATTAAGGACGCCGTCAATAGCACGTTGAGCACGCTTTTTACCCACAACGTGTTTGTGGTGGTATCACCCGCTCAGAAGCAGGTAATTGATGATCAATTGGCGCATTTGAAAGGCATCGATGCTGCCCAGACGCAGCAAAATCTGGTGGTGCCGCAGGTCTATCCTATTCTGATCAATGGGCGCGACATCAACACCATTTTAAGAGCAGTGAAGAAGGGCGACAAGATCAATAGCCGCGATATCGTTGGCGACCTTACCAGCATTCAGGGTTTTGATTTGAGTGGAGGGAAGCAGAACGCGCCCACGTTAATTATGAAATCTGGTCGCAATTTGCAGGGAATAGATGCCGGCACAAACGCCGTAGTTCTTGCTTCGGAACTGCAATTTGCCCCGGCGAGCTTGCATATCGGCGATACGGTTGTAGTGCAGAGCGCCGACGGTGCAAATACCAAAATACTGCGGGTAGTTGGTTTCTTTGATAGCTCAACGCCTTCAGGCAATACGAACTTTGCCGCTATGCTGGCCGACTCTCAGATTGTCCAGCAGCTAGGCGGTTCGCAGGCTTTGGAGGTATTCTCGCTCAAGGTTGATGTCGATCATGTTCCCGCGCTGCGAAAAAGCATTATGCAGGCCGTTCCATCGGCTATCATACTTAACGTGGCAGACATCGGTACCTTCGTCAACCAGCTTCTCAATAATCTGGTCATTATGCTGACGACTATTGCTTCGCTGGCGATGATCGCCGGACTGATCATCATAGCCAACGCCGTCGCGCTGGCTATGCTCGAACGGCGGCGTGAGATGGGCATTCTCAAGTCGGTTGGTCACACCAGCCGCTCAATACTGGCAACCGTGCTGATCGAAAATGGGCTGGTCGGGCTGCTCGGTTCGCTGGTCGCCATGCTGCTGGTCGTGGGAGCCGTGACCGCTCTGAGTACCTTCGTTTTTCATACTACGCTGGGCATAGGCCCCGGACTGGTTTCACTGATTATCGCCGCCACGAGCATTGTTACGATGCTGGTAGCAATGCTCGTGGCATGGGGCGCGGTGCGCGTCAGGCCGCTGGATGTGCTGCGGTACGAGTAGAGCAAATCACATTTTGGGAGCAAAAGCTGCTCGTAGCGCGCCGCAAGATTCGGCAATCGCTTGCCTGCCCTTATCGTAGGGCATACCTACAAAGCCGTGCGTCATGCCATCGTAGCGGGTGATAGTGACGGGTACGCCAGCTTCTTTGAGCTTCTGGCCGTACATTTCTCCTTCGTCTCTGAGCGGGTCGTACTCGGCGGTAATGACGAGCGCGGGAGGTAATCCACTCAGGTCGGCGGCCAGTAGCGGGGACGCGAGAGGGTTCTGTTTTTCTTCCACGTTATTCAAGTAATGGTTCGTGAACCAGGTCATATCCTGCTCGGTCAAGCCATAGCCCTCGCCATTTTCTTCCACGGAAGGGAATCGTATGGTAAAGACAGTGGCGGGATAGATCAGTAACTGAAAGCTCAGCGCGGGGCCTCCCTTATCGCGCGCTATTTGTGAGATAACCGCTGCGAGATTGCCGCCCGCGCTATCTCCGCCAACGGCTATGCGTGAGGGGTCACCGTTGAAATGAGGAGCGTTTTCAGCTACCCATGAAGTCGCGGCGTAGCAATCTTCGGGCGCGGCAGGAAATTTGTGTTCGGGAGCGAGCCGGTAGTCTACCGACACGACGATACACGCGGTTCCGTTCGCCAGGCTGCGGCAAAGACCATCGTGAGTATCAAGATTACAGATCACCCAGCCGCCTCCATGAAAGTAGACCAGCACCGGGAAAGGGCCGTTGCCTTCCGGGGTATAAATTCTGACCGGAATGTCGCCAGCCGGGCCGGGAATGGTGCGGTTTTCAACGTGAGCAATCGGCTCCGTCTCACCGAACTGGCTGGCGCCGGAGTCGATCTGCATTTGTATTAACTGGCGTATGACCTCAGGGGTAAATGTATTGAGCGGGGGTACGTTTAATGCCGCCATCTGAGTCATGTAGGCTTCAACCTGGGGGTCAAGAGGCATATGGTTTTTCTCCTTTAGCGAACTGAAAATGCCGATGCTTGCAGTGTATCCGCCCGGTTATGATGGCGTCAAGGGAAGGGTTGCGTTGATACCGTATCAACATCTCCGCTCCACAATCTCTGCATCTCTTCGCATGACTCTAATAGGTCATCCAGTGTGCCTTCTGCCTCGATGCGTCCATCATTGAGGACGATGATGTGGTCGGCGCGTTGCAGGACCGGGCGGCGATGCGAGACGATCAAGCAGGTGCTCGCGCGCCGGGCGAAGAGTCGATCCCACAGGGTACGCTCAGTCTCTACATTGAGCGCGCTGGAAAGATCATCGCAAACCAGTAGTTCGGGATCGCGAGCGAACATACGGGCGGCGGCGGTACGCTGGGCCTGCCCGCCGGAGAGCTTGACACCGCGCGTACCGATCATGGTGTCCAACCCTTTTTCTAACTCTGCCAGGTCCTGTTCCATGACCGCCGTTGAGATGGCGGCTTGCAGGTCAACCTGCTCTTCGGACAGGCCGAGCAGGATGTTCTCTTTCAGTGTCTGGCTAAAAAGTTGCGGGATTTGCGAGGTGTAGGCGCTGCGCGGCGGCACGAAGAACGAGGCCGGGTCTGTTACAGGAGAGCCGTTCCAGTAAATTTCTCCCGCGTCTTTTGGCAATAATCCCAGCAATGTCCGTAGCAGCGTGGTTTTGCCCGACCCGATGCGCCCGGTGATTACCGTGAACGCGCCGCGTTTGATGTGCAGATTGATGTTCTCGATGCCGCGTCCGGTATCGGGATAGCGATAGGTGAGTCCCACCGCCTCCAGATTTTCGAGCTGTGTATCTGTTGTGGTGTGCCTGGATGTTTCTTTGGGAGCAGGTCTGGTGATGTAGAGAGATGCGTGCTTCACCAGTGTCTGCGGCGTGGCTCCTTGCAGCAGCGTGACCATGCGCTCAAAAGAGACACCGGTCTGGCGGTAGTAGGCCAGCAACATGCCGAAGAAGTGCGTGAAATCCGTGACAAATGCCAGGTAGTAGATGAACAGTGCCAGGTCGCCTATGCTGAAATTCGAGCTACCCAGCGATTGAGCCGCCAGGATCAAAATGAGACCCGTTCCCAGGCCGACGGTATTCTCGAAGGTGGAATCTAATGACTGGGTGAGCACCGTGTCCCTGAGCATAGTTGTTTGACGCTCGGCATTCAATTTCTCAAAATGTTTGACAACGTGCTGTTCCGCTCCCGCAACCTTGATGGCCTGCACGGTGCTGAATATTTCGCCGATGGCGCCTGTGACGCGACCGGTGGCCTTGCGGCTGGCGGCGCGATACTTTTCCAGGCGTTTGCTGACGGCCTGCACAATAGCGATGACGCTGACCAGGGGCAGGAAGACCAGCAGGGTGATTTTCACGTTAATGGTCAAGAGGATGATGACCGCAACAATGGCGAAGAGTCCATCGCCGATGCTGTCGAGCGTCCAGCTTATAGCGTTCTCGGCCAGGTCGGCATCGTCGCGAAAGCGATTGAGCGCTTCGCCCGCCGAATAGGGAACGGCGCGCGCTCCCGGTCGCTCAAGGATGCGTTCCAGCATGTTGCGCCGTAACAATGCACTCATGGTAAAGCGGTGCAGGTTGTCGACCAGGCCGCCGCAGAGCGTAATCGTGACTCTTGCCAGAGCTGTTACGACGAGCAGCGCAATCAGTCCCCACAGCATGGCGTTAAGATGAATGGTAGCGGCCAGAGTATTGAAAAAGGCCAGCGCGATCAAGCCTGGAATCAGGGGCGACATGTGTATGAGCGACCAGAGAATGCAGTCGAGCAGGTAGAGCCAGGGACGATAGCGTATCATCCGCCAGAGAAATTGAAAAGTTGTCATGCGTATGCCCCCTCCAGGCCCGTTTGTAGCAGATGGTGGAAATGCGAATCGGCGGCGGCCGCCAGCATTTCCCTGTTGCCATATTCGATGATGCGCCCGTGTTCAAGTATCATTACCTCGTCGGCGCGCGCGATGGTACCCAGACGATGCGCAATCATGATGCCGGTGCGCCCATTCAGCAGTTTGGTCACAGCGCGCTCGATTTTGTGTTCAGTGGCGGGATCGAGGCGCGATGATGCTTCATCCAGAATAACCAGGCCAGGATCGGCGAGGAAGACGCGGGTGAATGCTAACAATTGCGCTTCGCCGGCGGAAAGTCCCTCACCGTCCGAACCAAGCTCAGTATCGAGGCCGTTGGGCAACGAGCGGTACCAGGAGGTCAGGCCCAGGTCGTCCAGAACTTCGATAATGCGCGTGTCGGAGATGTTGGGGTTGAAGAAGGTGAGGTTGTCGCGCACGCTGGCGTGGAACAACTGCACATCCTGTGTCACCATGCCGATGCGCTGGCGCAGCGCCTGGGAGTCTGGTTCATGGATGAGGATATTCCCGACGAGGATTTCGCCCGCTTGAATATCGTACAGCCTGAGCAGCAGGCGCGCCAGGGTGGTCTTCCCGCTGCCTGTGCGCCCAAGCACACCCAGCACTTTGCCGGGTTGTAATGCGAAAGAGATGTCCCGCAGGATAGGTGCGTCTGTCGTGTAGCTGAATTCAACGTGGCGAAACTCAACCGAGAGCGCGCCCGTGGGGAGCGATACGCCTTTGCCAGCAGCAATCGATGGCGCGATGCGCAGCAGTTCTTCGACGCGTAGGATGCTTGCACCCGCCTTTTGCAGATCTTGCAACTGCGTGCGTATCTGCTCGATGGGCTGCGTCAACAGGTTGGTGTAGTAGAAGATAATGTAGACGGTGCCGAGCGAAATCTTGCCTGTACTCCACAGGTACGCGCCGAGCGCGAAGGCCAGGGCGTTCCCAATGGCGAACAGGGTAAGCGTGGTCATGCCCATCATATAGTAACCCATAGTGGCCCTGCGGTTCACCGGGTACCAGGTGTAGAGCAGTTGCTGAAAACGGCGCATGACGTAGCGCGTTGCGCCATTGCCCCGGATATCTTCGGTTCCTGCCAGTTGCTCGCCGAGGAAGCCATAAAATTCCGCGTTCAACTGTCGCTCCGCAGTCCAGGCCGGCACTGTGCGTCCGCGAATGCGAATGAGGGTGAAGAGGGCTAGCAGTGCGAAAAGTGAGACCGCCAGACCTACGCGCCAGTCGATCTGGAGCAGCAGGAGCAATACGCCGATCATCAGTACAATGTTCCCCAGCAGGTAGACCACGAATTTGGAGAAGAAGTTGGAGAGTACGTTCACATCACCATCGATGCGTTCGATCAATTCGCCGGATGTATGCTCTTTGTGAAAGGCCATGTCGAGGTCGATGCAGTGCGCGACGAGGTCGGTACGCAACTGGTTGGTAGCAGTCCATGCCACTTTTTCGCTGAAGTAGCGCGCCAGGATGGATATGCCTTGATTGGTCAGAGCGATGCCAATGAAGACGATGGCGGCGATTGTCAGCGATGGTACGCTGCCCTTGCTGGTGGCTGTATCGATGAAGTAGCGCAGCACCTGTGGGTTTGCCAGTTGCAAGCCGATGCTGGCAAGCAGCAATAGACCCATCAGCAGCGATCTGCGCGTCTGTGGCTTGAGATATTTCGCAAGCAACCGGAGATAATGCCTCAGTGGGAGTTCCACGTGTCTTTCCTTTCGCTCTTGTGAATGATTTCGATACTGAGCCTCGCGCGCTTTTTTGTCTTTTCAAACAAGAAACAGGCCACGAGGCAGATTGCTGGTGGCCTGTTTCTTTGTCTGATACTATGCGTCTAATGGAAAGCAAAGAAAAAGCCACGAGCGCGAGTGTCGCTCGTGGCTATCATTTACTCCTGTGGAAAATTACTGGAAGTCACGGGGCGCACTCATAGATAGGTTGTCATTGTTGGGAACGGACATTGGATGTTTGAGGGTAAGCCATAAAGCCATTATCGTGCGCCTCCTTTGTTTTCTGTGACAAGATTACCATAGAGACGAGCAGAAATCAAGGAATTTTCTCATTGTTAATATCGTCGGAGTTCGAGAAAATATAATTCTCCGGTGTGTATGTTGTAACGAGGGTACTGGCTTTTTGCAGTTGTTCTTTGTCCCAGCTTACCAGTGGGATGTTCAACTGATGGGCCAACGCTACATATATCGCGTCTCCCGCGCGCAATTGTAGGTCTGTAGCTACGTCGATTGCTATTTGAACTAAAGCAACATCCATTGGAAAAATCTGTATTTTACTGATGGAGTTGAGTTTGGTTATTGCCTCTTTCGCTCGTAAAGCCTGACCTGTTAGACGAGATATAGAGGCTGCCACTTCTATCAATAGCATCGCAGGAGATACTAAGAGGCCGTTTCTAGTAATATATTGTTCCATCCAGAAAGAACTTGATCTATAATTAGTTTCGGAGGGTCTTAGCCAACTTACCCAGACGCTGGCATCAACTACAACTAATAAGTCGCTCATTACAAATCTCGCCTGATATTACGCACTATTTCGACAGCATCAGTATTTTCTGGCCAATAGGGATCAAGTTCTATAGCCAATCGCTTTAAATCGTCCCAGGCAGTAGCATCACTTTTTTCAATAGCTTTCTCAGATGCATTTGTCGGCACGACATGCGCAACGACTTTACCCTTATCAGTAATCTCGATTGTCTCGCCATCTTCTTCGATCAGGCGCAGAATCTCGTTAATTCGTGCTACCAGTTCACGGCCTTCGCGTAATTCACTTACGTCAAGTTTTTTCATAGGTTCTCCTGTCGATATGAGCGTTGCTCTATACGAGGCATTGTAGCAGGTAATAAGCCCGTTTACAATCTCCGTTTCGATGTTCTGGACGTGTTATAATTTGTGGTGGAAGCGTTTTAGAGTTGGCTACAGCGTTAAGTGCAATAGCATCAGTAAAGGAACAATCCATGACTAGTATAACACCGGGGGAGCGCGTGCGTGCCGCGCTTAGAGGAGAACACGTTGACCGCGTCCCGTTCTGTTTCTGGCATCATTTCAAGCCGGAGGGGTCGGGCGAACGCATGGCAGATCTAACAATGGAATTTTTTGTGCAGAAATTTAATCTTGATATCGTCAAGATTATGCCAGATTTGCCCTATCCGCAGCCGGATGATCCCCTGATAGAGGCAGAACAGATGCGTTTCTTGCCTCGGCTTGACCTGGATATCCCTATGTTTCGCGAGCAGCTTACCTGCATTCGCCTGTTGCGCGAGCGACTGGGGAATGATTACCCGCTGATTTTGACGCTTTTTAGTCCGATGACTTATGCCATTCGCTTTATGGGCAAAGCGAAAGCTCTCGCGGAATGCAGGAAGAATCCGCTGGTTTTCGGCGAGGGCCTGGGTACAATTGCTGCTAACTTGCGCCGCCTGATGGAAGGCGCTATTGAAACGGGAGCCAGCGGCATCTTTTTCTCGTGCATGGGCGCAACGACCGCAGACTTTACACGCGATGAGTATGTCAAATATGCTCTTCCTTATGATGTAGCGGCTTTGCAGGGCGCGGCTGGTGGCTGGCTGAATATCGTACATGTTCATGCTGACCCAGCGCAAGTGGATGACCAGCTTTATTTTGATCTCTTCACCGATTATCCCGTCTCTGTCATGAGTTGGAGCGATCGGCTGACCGGGCCAAGCCTGAGCGAAGCCGCTACCATGACCTTAAAATGTCTGATGGGAGGGCTACACGAACGCGGTCCGCTGACGCATGGCGATGAATCCGCCATCGATAACGAGATCATGGCTGCCGTCTCACAGGTCAAGGGGCGCAGGCTGATCCTGGCCAATGGCTGCTCGATTCCCGATGATAACCCGGAAGAGTGGTTGCACGTAGCGCGCAGGCTGGTGGATAACCTGGCTTGATGGTAGCAAGGTTTGCCTATTCAGAAAGTGAGATGTGGTAGCGGGCAGCCACTAGGGCTGCCCGCTACCGCATCTCACTTTCTTAAGTTGTTTCAATTCCGCTCACCGGAAAAGCGTTCCATACACTTGTTCAGCAGAGTATACTTAGGGATACCAATACTGAAGATTTGTTGTATGGACAGATGGCCTACACACGCGCAAAACTCTCGACGACGCCCTGAGTTTTTGATACGATGTTCGATACTAACGTCAATCTCGCATGTTAGATATTTTAATGCGCAAAGAGGATAGTTGATTTTATGGATGAACTTCGACGCCGCATACGTATTGCGCGGGGTGAGGAGCCAGCCGATCTGCTATTACGCAATGCCCGGCTGGTGAATGTGTGTAGTGGCGAATGTTATCCCGCTGATGTGGCCGTGGCTGATGGGCTGGTTGTGGGCATCAGCGAAGCGGGCGGCAGGTATGGCGGCCACCAGGAACGCGACTTACAGGGACGCTGGCTCGCGCCCGCGCTGATGGACGGGCATATGCATATTGAAAGCACCATGCTCGTGCTTTCTGAATTTGCGCGTCTCGTCGTTCCGCGTGGTGTTACTACTGTTATGCTCGATCCCCATGAATTTGCCAATGTGTTAGGCGTAGAGGGCATTCGCTATGTGCTTGAATTGGGGCGTGGCCTGCCGCTTAATGCCTATGTGATGCTTTCATCTTGCGTGCCTGCCTCATCCTTTGAAAGTCCATATCGCGTTTTGATGGCCGATGACCTGCTGCCACTTTTACTAGACGAGCGCGTGCTGGGACTGGCCGAAATGATGAATATGCCGGGTGTGTTGAGTGGAGATGAACAGGTGCTTGCCAAGATTCTTGCCACGCAGCGCAGCGGGCTGGTAGTGGATGGACATGCTCCCGGACTCTCCGATCTTGATATGTGCGCCTATGCCACCGCTGGCGTAATGTCCGATCATGAATGTTCCACGCTGGAAGAGGCGCGACAGCGTATTCGCCTGGGTATGTGGCTCATGATCCGCGAAGGGTCCGCCGCGCGCAACCTGGACGACCTGGTACCTCTGGTGCAAGAACTGCACCCGCCGCGAGTCCTCTTCGTCACGGATGATCGCGACCCGCAGGACCTGACCTCGCGCGGGCATGTCGATTTGATGGTGCGCCGCGCAATCGAACTGGGGCTTGATCCGATTGAAGCTATCCGACTTGCCTCCTATAATACCGCGCAATATTTCCGGCTGTACAATCGAGGCGCGATTGCTCCCAACTTCATAGCGGACCTGGTGGTGCTGGATGACCTGGCTAGCTTCGCGGTGGAATCGGTCTATAAAGATGGCAAACTGGTGGCCCAGGCAGGGAATCTACTGGTTGATGCGCCCGCTACACCCTTTACGGGCGTGACTGATACGATACGCATGGGAGCTATTTCATTGCAAGATTTGCGTATAGCGGGCAAAGCGGGATTAGTTGCGGTGGTGGGCATAGAGCCAGGGCAGATTACCACGCGGCATTTGCGGGAAGAAGCTTCTATCGTTGACGGCGCAATTGTGGCTGATCCTACGCGAGACCTGCTCAAACTGGTGGTGATCGAGCGGCATCATGCCAGTGGCAACGTGGGTCTGGGGCTTGTTAAGGGCTTTGGGCTGCGCAAGGGGGCCATTGCCTCAAGCGTGGCGCACGACGCGCATAACCTGGTGATAGCAGGAGCGAGTGATGACGACATACTGATTGCGGCCCGCGCCCTCGCAGAAATGGGCGGAGGTTTTGTCTGTGTTGTCGATGGCGAAGTGCAGGCTCGCGTGCCTCTGCCCCTGGGCGGCCTTGTATCGCCGCTGCCTGCCGCCGAACTGGTGCAGCAGTTGCATACGCTGGATGCTGCCGCTGCAGCGCTGGGCTGCACGCTGGAACACCCCTGCATGACGCTCAGCTTTCTCTCGCTGTCGGTGATCCCGTCCCTGAAACTGACCGACCAGGGATTGATCGATATTGAGACCTTCACGCTGCTTCCACTGCAAAGCTAAGTCTAGCCGGACTCCCACGAAGGATGTTCCCGCATAAGTATAGAACGAAGGTAAAATAGATGTTGCTAAATTTACTCGAATACCACTGGGCAGAGGATATTGACGAAGCGTTGCTGCTATTGGCGCGAACGGATGTGAAGACCGTAGCCCTTGCCGGTGGTACGCACCTGCTCGGTCTGGACGACGATAGTATTCAGGCGGTGGTTGATCTGCGCGACCTGGAACTGGGCCATATTCGCGAGGATGCAACGAGCGTGTATATTGGCGCGATGGTCACGTTACAGAACATGGTCGATGCGCCTGTGTTGAAGGAATTGGCGACGGGCGTGCTTGCGCAGGCGGCGCAGGCGTCTTCATTCTCGCGTGTAATTCGCAATAGCGCGACGCTTGGCGGTACGCTGGCGATTGGCGCGCCGTCCCAGGCCGATGTGCTGGTAGCGCTGGTAGCGCTGGATGCCGAGGCCCTGGTGCGTTCTGGCTCTCGCACGAAGGTTGATCTCAGCGCCGGAACGATTGAGCGTCCCGGTTTCGCGCTGGCCGGTGTGACCTTCAAGGGCAAACAGGAACGGCGCGTTTCCTGCGTCAATTTGAGCCACGAACTCCGTCCCAACGAACTCATCGTCGAAGTGGTCATACCGCGCCCGGCTGCTGGCACCGGCGCGTCGTTTCAGCGCATTGGCCGCACTCCCACGGATGTCGCACTCTTAAATGCGTGCGCGCTGGTCGAAATTCAGGATGGCGCGTATAAGCAGGTGCGCCTGGCGTTGGGCGGCGTCTCTATGGAACCAGTGCGTATGCCGGGGGTTGAAAAGCAGCTTGAAGGGCAGATCGCCATGAATGAAGGTGATACGACCATCAACACGCAGGTACTCGTTTCCGCGCTCCAGGCAGGCATGGCAGATTTCTCGCCCCCGGCTGACTTCCGGGCCAGCACTGGCTACCGCAAAATTAGTGGAGTAAACCTGGCGTTTCGCGCGCTCGAGGAGGCCACCAATATTTCGCGCTGGCGTAACATGGTAGCGTCGAAGGAGAGGCAATAAGCAATGGAAGTTGAATTTCGCATCAATGGCGTCATTAAAAGCCTGGATGTGGCGGCCAACCAGTCCCTAATGACCGCGCTGCGCCAGGAAGGATATTTTAGCGTCAAGCATGGCTGCGAGACGGGCGAATGTGGAGCCTGCACCGTGCTGATCGATGGCGTTGCTCGTCCGAGTTGCGTCACCTTCGCGGCCCAGGTGGGCGGTTGCACGCTGACCACCGTTGAAAGCCTGGGCAATGCGCGCAAACTGCATCCCATACAGGAAGCCTTCATCGATACGGGAGCGATCCAGTGCGGCTTTTGCACGCCGGGTATGGTGCTTTCCGCTTACGAATTGCTCAAAAATAATGCGAACCCGACCGAAGCAGAGGTGCGCGACGCGCTTTCAGGCAACCTCTGTCGCTGCACCGGCTACGTCAAACCTGTGCAGGCTGTTATGAGGGCGGCGGCAGTGATGCGCGGCGAGACAATGACCCCCATCAGTCGTCCCGACTCGAACGAGAACTTCCAGTCATGGGACCCCGGACGTTCCCCGCTCGAACTTGGCGAACACGGCGCATCCGGTTCTGGTCCATCAAGCGATGGCGAAGGGCATGGCGCGCCTGCTCAGGGGAATGATTCCGAGGGAGGCGTAGCCACTTTGACGGGAACTCGTGTTTCAACCGAATTGAGCATCGTGGGCAAGGCCGAGCGCAAGGTCGATGCTGTGAAACTGGTAACGGGCAAACCGGCCTATGTGGATGATATTGAATTGCGCGACATGCTGTACGGGCGTTTGCTAACCAGCCCGCACGCGCACGCCGTTATTCGCGATATTGATGTATCCGAAGCGCGCGCACTGCCGGGCGTTCATGCGGTGTTGACCTATAAAGACATCCCGCGTGTTCCTTATACTACTGCCGGGCAATCATGGCCTGAACCGGGGCCGCACGACCAGTACAGCCTGGATTATATCGTGCGCTTCGTGGGGGATCGCGTAGCCGCCGTGGCCGCAGAAACTCTTGAAATTGCGGATCAGGCGCTGAAATTGATCAAGGTCGATTACGAGATCAAACCCGCGGTGCTGGACCTGCGCAAGGCTATGGACCCCGATGCGCCGCGCATCCACCCCGAACCGGAGTCGTATCGTATACATGATGCCTCGCGCAACATTGCCGCGCACCTGCACGCGGAGATTGGAGACGTGCAGCGCGGCTTTGCCGAATCCGACCTGATCGTCGAGGGAGAATACATTGTTCCGCAGGTGCAGCAAACGCCCATCGAAAACCATATCGTGATTACCTATTGGGACGAGGATGATCGCCTCGTAGTGCGCACCAGCACCCAGGTTCCCTACCATGTGCGCCGCATCATCGCGCCCGTCATCGGCCTGTCGCCGCGCCGCATTCGCGTCATTAAACCGCGTATCGGCGGTGGCTTCGGCGTCAAGCAGGAGGTGCTGCTGGAAGATATCTGCGCTTTATTGACCATCGCGACCGATAGGCCCGTCAAGCTGGAATATACGCGCGCCGAGGAGTTCCGCAGCAGTCGCTCGCGCCATCCGCAGATTATTCGCATGAAAACCGGAGTGAAGCGCGATGGCACGCTGGTTGCCAATCAGATGAAACTGATCGCCAACACCGGCGCGTATGGAGGGCATTCGCTGACGGTGCAGAGTAACACCGGCTCCAAAACGCTGCCGCTCTATCCCTGCCCCAATATCCTTTTCGATGCCGATGTCGTCTATACCAATCTGCCGCCCGCCGGGGCCTTTCGCGGCTATGGCGTGCCACAGGGCGCGTTCGCGCTCGAAAGCCACATGGACGAGGTGGCGAGGCAGTTGGGCATGGACGCGCTAGAACTGCGGCGCAAAAACTGGATTAAAGAGGGCGAGGAGATTCCCTTCGCGAAAGCGCTGGGCGAAGGCAAAGAGGGGTACGACCAGGTTATCCAGAGCTGCGGCCTGCCCCAATGTTTGCAGATCGTCGAGGAGCGGCTGAACTGGAAAGAGAGTCGCGGCAAAGGTGGCAAAGGCCGCTATCGACGCGGCGTCGGTGTAGCGCTTGCCATGCACGGCACGGCCATTGCCGGTCTTGATATGGCAGGAGCCAGTATCAAACTCAACGATGATGGCTCGTTCAATCTGCTGGTGGGCGCGACCGACATCGGCACAGGTTCGGATACCGTCATCGCGCAGATAGTAGCTGAGACGTTGGGCGTGCGCGTTGAGGATATCATCATCCATTCGTCGGACACCGATTTCACGCCTTTTGATACGGGCGCGTATGCCTCATCGACTACCTATATCAGCGGCGGCGCGGCCAAAAAAGCGGCGGAACAGGCGCGAGCGCAGATACTGACGGTGGCTGGCAGTATGCTCAAGGCCAATGCTGAAACGCTTACCATTAAGGACCGCGTTATCACGGCTCTCAACGGCAATACCGTCACAGTTTCGCAGGTCGCGCTGCACTCGCTGCACGTTGAGAACCAGCAGCAAATCATGGCTACCGCTTCGTGGATGAGTTACGAATCGCCGCCACCGTTCGCCGCGCAGGGAGCGGAAGTCGAAGTCGATACCGAAACGGGCGTGGTGCGTGTGCTGCGCGCCATCTCGGCCATTGATGCCGGGCGTGTCATCAACCCCATCACGGCGGAAGGCCAGATCGAGGGCGGCGCAACCCAGGCGTTGGGCTACGGCGTCTGCGAAGAGATGGTCTACGACTCGAACGGGGCCATGCTGACCACCAATCTGAGCGATTACCGCATCTTCAGCGCGCCCGATATGCCCGCGATGGAAACCTACATTGTGGAGACCAGCGACCCCTTTGGTCCCTTCGGCGCGAAAGCCATTGCCGAAATACCTATCGATGGCATGGCGCCTGCCGTCGCAAACGCTGTTGCCGACGCGCTGGGGATACGTATTCGCCAGATTCCGCTAACGCCGGAGCGCGTGCTGCGGGCTATTCGCGGTCAGGGGACGAATCGATAAATATTGAAATGTTTAAAAGGGGGAAACACCATGGAAGTGACGACCCTCGCGGTCGCCCTGGTACACATGACAGGATACATCAGTTGGAACTGGTGAATGTCTTTGACTACGAAAAGCTTGCCCAATCTCGTATGGCTCCCCCTTTGTGGGACTATTACCAGGGGGGCAGCGACGATGAGGTAACGCTGCGGGAATGCCGCGCTGCCTTTGAGCGTATCAAATTGCGACCGCGAGTGCTGGTGGATGTTAGCGCCATTGATATGAGTTGTTCAGTACTCGGTACACCCATCAGTATGCCGTTATTGATCGCTCCAATGGCATCGCATTGCATAGCTCATCCCGATGGTGAATGCGCCACTGCGCGGGCTGCTGGTAGAGCGGGTACACTGATGATAGCCAGCACAGTAGCGACGCGCACCATCGAAGAGATCGCGCAGGCGGCAAGCGGGCCATTGTGGTTTCAACTGTATACCTACCCCAGCCTCAATATCGCGGAGATGCTGGTGCATAGAGCAGAAAACGCTGGCTATCGCGCTATCGTGCTGACGGTTGACCTGCCCAGGCTGGGCAATCGCGAGAGGGACCTGCGCAATAACGTTACTATTCCGCCCGCTCCCTACCAGGAAGCGAATTTTGCCGGTATAGAGAAAGAAGGGCAGGCATGGGTACCGCTCACCTGGAAATCGATTGAGTGGCTGCGTTCGATAACGTCGCTGCCCATTGTACTCAAGGGTATTTTGACCGGGGAGGATGCGCGGCTGGCGGTAGAGCATGGTGTAGAGGGAATTGTCGTCACTAATCATGGAGGGCGTCAGCTTGATACGGCTATTCCCGGCATTGAAGCGTTGCCCGAAATCGTTGAGGCAGTTGCGGGACGCTGTGAAATTTACTTCGACGGGGGTATTCGACGTGGCACAGATATTCTCAAAGCGCTGGCGTTGGGAGCGAGGGCTGTGCTGATTGGACGACCCGTGCTGTGGGGATTGGCTGTGAACGGCGCGGATGGAGCCTATTCCGTGCTGGAGTTGTTACGCAAAGAACTCGAACTGGCGATGGCGCTCTCTGGCCGCCCAACGCTGGCGAGCATTGATCGCAGCTTGCTCAGGATGTAGTTTAGTTGCTGTTTTGCGGATCGCGCGAACCAGGGCGGGGGCAAGCCCCGCCCTGGTAAAAGTTCGTTAAAATTGCGTTAGGGGCGGTCTTTGCGGTCGCCCTGGAACGCTTCACAGGAGGTATTGTTATGGTTGACTGGAATTGTCGCTCTCGGATTGCCGAGAGCATTCTTGATACGGCGGGCATGACGCCAATGGTGCGTTTGCGGCGCGTGGTGGGGGATGTAAAACCAACCATCGTCGCTAAAGTTGAATATTTTAACCCCAGCGGCAGTGTCAAGGATCGTATTTTACATTACCTGGTGTCGGAGGCGGAACGGCGCGGCGACCTGCGTCCCGGCATGAGCATTATTGAGGGCACCACCGGCAATACTGGCATCGCTACTTCCTGTGTTGCCGCGGTTCGGGGTTATCCCGCCGTGATTGTGATGCCCGATGGTATGAGCGAGGAGCGCAAGAAAACTATTCGCGCCTATGGAGCCGAACTGATACTGACTCCCGGCGCTGAAAGCGATGTGGACCTGGTTATCGACAAGGTAAAAGAACTCAAAGCAGCCGCGCCCGGCAAATACTGGGAAGTGGGTCAATTCGTCAACACCGATAATATCGAGGCGCATTATCGCACCACCGGGCCGGAAATCTGGGAGCAGACCGGGGGCAAGATCGGCGCGTTAGTGCTGTCGCAGGGAACGGGAGGCACCGTTACTGGCGCTGGCAAATATCTGAAAGAGCAGAATCCCAACATCAAGATTTTCGCGGTAGAGCCTGCCGAATGCGACATCCTATCGGGTGGCACCTGGGGGCCGCACAAAATTGAGGGTATTGGTGATGGCTTCATCCCCGAAGTGCTGCACGTTCAGTATCTCGATGGCGTTGTCACCACGACATCGGATGAATCTATCGAGATGGCGCGTCGTATGTCGCGTGAAGAGGGCATTTTCTGCGGCATCTCATCCGGTTGCAACGTGGCGGCTGCCATCAAAGTTGCGCAACGCTATCCAGATATCGGCATGGTTGTTACCGTCCTTTCGGATAACGGCCTGCGTTACTTCTCGACCGAATTATGCGGCGTGTATACCGAACTGGAAGTGCCAGATCGCGAACATCCGGTTAGCGACGCCGATAAAGCGAAACTGGCAAGCGTTAAACTCGAAGTAATTCGCTAAGAGGCAACGATGAACCACGTCAAAGACCTGCAATGTGTGCTTTGCGGCATCAGCTATAGCGTCGCAGAGGTTGCGTATAGCTGTCCCACCTGCGGCCCGTTGGGAGTGCTTGAAGTTCATTATGACTATGAGCAGGTTGCGCGGCATATCAGCCGTGCGACCCTGGCGGCTAATCGCGATGCGACGATGTGGCGTTACCGCGCTCTCCTGCCAATTTCGTATAGCCACAATGCGCGGCCTCCACTGGAGATTGGTGGGACGCCTTTGTATGCTGTTGAGCGTTTGAGAGCGCGGTTGGGAATGGAGCATCTGTGGCTCAAGGATGACTCGCGCAACCCCAGCGCGTCGTTGAAAGATCGGGCCAGTATTATCGCGGTGATACGAGCGGAAGGCAAGACAGTGGCCTGCGCATCGACTGGCAACGCTGCCTCGTCGCTGGCGGTGCAGGCCGCTGCGCAGGGGTTGCCGTGCTACATCTTCGTGCCGCACAACGCGCCACGCGCCAAGATCGTGCAATTGCTGATGTGTGGGGCGACGGTCTTTGCCGTGCAGGGAAGCTATGACGATGCCTTTGACCTGTGTATCGAGGCGTGTAACGCCTTCGGCTGGTATAACCGCAACACGGGGTACAACCCTTACCTTGTTGAGGGCAAGAAAACGGTTGGATTGGAGATTGCCGAGCAACTGAACTGGGAGGTTCCCGATAGCGTGCTGGTGCCTACGGGCGATGGTTGTATCATTAGCGGCGTGTATCGCGGCTTTGAAGACCTGTTTTGCCTGGGCATGATCGAGCGCATCCCGCGCATGATCGCAGTGCAGGCCGAAGGGTCGCCTGCCATTGCCCGCGCATTGGAGGGTGATGGGGTAGTGCGCCAGTATCCCGCGCAGACAGTGGCAGATGGTATCTCAGTAGGTTTGCCCCGCAATGGCGCGATGGCTGTCAGGCACATCCGCGCAAGCGGCGGGTATGGCGTGACCGTTTCAGACGAGCAGATACTGGCCGCCGAAAAAGAACTGGCAATACAAACAGGCGTCTTTGCCGAGCCATCGGGCGCGGCCAGCTACGCCGGGTTGCTGCGTTTGCTCGCTGAGGGTCGGATTGCGCGAGATGAACGAGTTGTGCTGCTGGTGACGGGTAGCGGCTTGAAGAGCATTGACGCGGTTGTGGCTACAGCTGGAAGTGTGATACCGATTGAAAAGGGTCAGGAGGGGATGGAGATGGTTGCCGATGTGTACGCGACAATGGAAGGGAACAAGAGGTAATACATATATGTCAGATATCCTCATCGGCAATGGCACCGTTGTTACGGGTGGCGAGCACAACCAGCTCATCGAGCATGGCGCGGTGCTGGTGCGAGGCGAGCGCATTGCTGCAATTGGCAGCGATGTGGCGCTGCTCCAGCAGTATCCCGGCGCGCATTACATTGATGCTCACAGCGGTTTAATTATGCCTGGTTTTCTTTGCACGCATACGCATTTTTACAGCGCCTTTGCGCGGGGCATGGCTATTGCGGGCGCAGCCCCGCGCTCCTTTCCCGAAATCCTGGAGCGGTTGTGGTGGCGATTGGATAAGTTGCTGACGTTGGAGGACACACGCGCCAGCGCTGATGTGTATGTGGCAGATGCCATTCGCAGTGGCGTGACCTGCGTCGTCGATCATCATGCTAGCCCTAATGCTATCGAGGGGAGTCTGGATGCCATTGCTGATGCTGTCGAAGCGGCGGGGATTCGCGCATGTCTGGCTTACGAGGTTTCTGATCGCGATGGACTTGAGGCAATCGTGGGTGGTATTCGCGAAAATGAAAGATTTATCAGTTCGTTGCGCGCCGGACGCAGCGGACAGGCTCAAATGGGCATGATCTCCGCCAGTTATGGCTTGCACGCATCATTTACGCTTAGCCCTGCCACGCTCGAACGCTGCGCTGCTGGTGCGGAAGGATTGGGCGTTGGCTTTCATATTCATGTTGCCGAAGATGTTTCGGATGAAAACGATAGCATGGCGCGCTATCAAAAACGGGTGGTTGAGCGTCTTGAAGCAGACCACATTCTGGGGCCGCGCAGCATCGCCGCGCACTGCGTGCATGTCAATAGCGGGGAAATTGGCCTGCTGGCGGAAACGCATACGCACAGCGTGCATAACCCGCGCTCGAATATGAACAATGCCGTGGGGCGCGCTCCTGTCGAAGAGATGCTGGCTGCTGGCGTCAACGTCGGATTGGGCAACGACGGTTTCAGCATGAACATGCTACAAGAAATGAAGGTTGCCTACTTGTTGCATAAGCTGGCGCTGCTCGATCCACGCGCCATGCCGGGGAATCTGGTATGGGAGATGGCCTTTCAAAACAATGCGCGTATCATCGATGCCGTTTTTCGTCCGTTCAGCGCGGATTTTCCGCGTGTTGGCGAATTGAGCGTTGGCGCGGCTGCTGATGTAGCGCTGCTCGATTACGTGCCGCCTACGCCTATGAGCGACGGTAACTTTCCCTGGCATGTGATTTTTGGCATAGATGGGCTGCACGTCAATTCGACGATGGTGGCCGGTCGCTGGCTGATGCGCAATCGCCAGTTGTTGACCATCGATGAAGCGCGTATTGCTGCGCGCGCCAGAGAGCTATCGCAGTCTCTGTGGCAAAGACTTTAATAGTCGCCCTGGACTCAGAAGGAGGATATTTTATGAACATCCATGACGCACAGGTTGCTGTGCAACAGGAACTGGCGAAACATCATGACACCATGATTGAGTTCCTGCGTCAACTGATCGCTATTCCCAGCTTTGACAGCCAGATCGGGCCGGTTGGAGATGCCATCGGGGCGCGCATGACTGAGCTTGGCTTTGACGAGGTGCGGCGTGATGCGATGGGCAACATCCTGGGGCGAATCGGTGACGGCCCGCGTGTGTTGCTGTACGACAGCCACATCGACACGGTTGGTATAGCCGATGCCTCGCAATGGCAATGGGACCCCTTCGAGGGCAAGTTTGAGGATGGCATTATTTACGGACTGGGCGCGGGCGATGAGAAGTGTTCAACGCCTCCTATGATCTATGCCATGGCGACGCTCAAGAAGCTCGGGCTGGCGAAAGATTGGACGCTCTATTATTTTGGCAATATGGAGGAATGGTGCGATGGCATCTCTGGCAACGCGCTGGTCGAACACGAGGGTATTCGTCCCGATTACGTGGTGGTTGGCGAATCTACCAATATGGAGATTTACCGGGGCCATCGCGGGCGCACCGAGATCAGCGTCACCTTTAAGGGGCGCAGTTGTCATGCCAGCGCGCCCGAACGGGGCGATAATGCCCTCTACAAAGCCATTCCCTTTATCCAGGGCGTTGAGCGATTGCACGAAGAACTAAAGTCGCGTCCTGACCCATTTCTGGGACCCGGCTCCATCACCGTCACGAGCGCCAGCACGCACAGTGTCTCGCTCAACGCGGTACCCGACGAATGCTCGCTTTATCTTGATCGCCGTATGCATCCCGTCGAAACGAAGGAGGTCGTGCTGAACGAGCTGCGCGCCTTGCCCAACGCGCACCTTGCCGAGATCGTCGTGCCAATGTACGAAGAACCCAGCTATACGGGTTTCGCCTTTCCCGTTGAAAAAATCTTCCCGGCCTGGTCATTGGCGGAGGATCATCCTTTTGTGCAGGCGGGCAAGATGACCTTTGAGACCTGCTATGGTCGTCCTGCGAAGACAAGCAAATGGGTTTTTTCTACCAATGCTACCTACTGGATGGGCAAGGCTGGTATCCCCTCGATCGGCTTCGGCCCCGGCGAGGAACACTGGGCGCATACCACGCTGGACCAGGTACCTGCCGCCGAAGTCGTGCAGTGCGCCGATTTCTATGCCATGCTCCCCCTGATCCTGGAGGGTAAATGAGTAAATTAGCGGTCGTTGCTATCGGCGGCAACTCTCTCATTAAGGATGAGGCGCACAAAACGGTACCCGACCAGTTTGACGCGGTGCGAGAAACCGCCACGCATATCGCCGAGATGATCGCCCAGGGCTGGAACGTGGTCGTCACGCATGGCAATGGGCCGCAAGTGGGCTTTATTTTGCTGCGGTCGGAACTCTCCAGTCGCGTGTTACACCCGGTTCCGCTCAATTCCTGCGGCGCGGATACGCAGGGCGCCATTGGCTACATGATCCAGCAAGCGCTGCATAATGAATTTTTGCGACGCGGCATCGCGCGCCAGTGCGTGACTGTGGTAACGCAGGTTCGGGTGGATAGCGACGATCCGGCCCTGCATACTCCCAGCAAGCCGATTGGCTCATTCTATAAAGAAGAAGAGGCCCAGGCTAAAATAAAAAGCGAAGGCTGGGTGATGGTCGAGGATGCCGGACGAGGATGGCGGCGCGTCGTACCCTCGCCTCTACCAAAAGAGATTATCGAGCGTGATGCCATTGATACCCTCATCAAGAACGGTTTTATCGTGGCTGCCGTTGGTGGCGGTGGCGTGCCTGTGGTGCGCGATAGCGCGGGCAAACTCTCGGGTATCGAGGCGGTGATTGATAAAGACCTGGCTTCAAGCCTGCTCGCCAGCGAGTTACAGGCCGATTTGTTGCTCATTTCAACCGCTGTAGAGAAAGTCGCGCTCAATTTCAAGAAACCCGACCAGCGCGATCTCGAACGCATCACTTTGAGCGAAGCCAGAGAATACTATAAAGCGGGACATTTTGCTAAAGGCAGCATGGGGCCTAAAATCCAGGCTGTCATTCATTACCTGGAACGCGGGGGACGCGCCGCCCTGATAACCATGCCCGAAACTATCGGCAAAGCTCTGGCCGGTCAAACCGGCACATGGATACTACCGGATGAGAAAGGATAACAATACATGAAAACCAATTTACGAGGAAGAGACTTCATTAGCACCCAGGAATGGACGAAAGAAGAACTCGAAACGGTTCTTCATCTCGCCTTTGACCTCAAAATGAAATGGGGCCTTGATCTGCCGACGCGGCTGTTGGAAGATAAAACCCTCTTTATGCTCTTCTTTTTCTCTTCCACGCGCACTCGCAACTCATTTGAGGCGGGTATGACGCGGCTGGGAGGCCATGCAATTTTCCTTGAGCCGGACAAAATGCAGATTTCGCACGGCGATACACCCAAAGAAATTGGCAAAATTCTTTCATCGTATGGTCATGGCATTGCCATTCGCCACTGCGACTGGGGCGACGGCAATAAATACCTGCGCGATGTGGCAGAACACGCCAAAGTGCCTGTTCTCAATATGCAGTGCGATATCTATCACCCGTGCCAGGCGATGGCCGACCTGATGACCTGCATCGAGAAAAAGGGCGACATGAAGGGCAAGAAGGTGGTTATGTCGTGGGCCTACGCCAAGTCGTACACCAAGCCGCTCTCGCTGCCGCAGTCGGTTATTGAATTGTTCACCCAGTTTGGCGCTGATGTGGTACTGGCTCATCCTCCCGAATTTGATTTGATGCCGGAAATTCTCGACAATGCCGCCAGCAATGCGCGTAAGACGGGCGGCAGTTTCAAGGTTATGCATGATATGGACGAGGCCTTCGTCGGGGCCGATATCGTGTATCCCAAGAGTTGGGGGCCGCTGGTCTCGGTGCAGGACACATCAAAGATGGTGGATACTATTCGCCAGTACGAAAGCTGGATTTGCGACGAGCGTCGTATGTCGCTGGCAAAAGAGGATGCTATCTACATGCATTGTTTGCCTGCTGATCGCGGCGTCGAAGTGTCCGATGCCGTCATCGATGGCCCGCAATCGGTCGTCTATGATCAGGCCGAGAACCGCATGCACGTCCAGAATGCCATCATGGCTCTAACTATGGGCGGTCGATAATCGACAAAACTTCTTTTTAATTTGTCATGAAATGAGTGTGTGTTGAGTTGCCGCAGGTAACTCAACACACACTCATTTCATGACAAATTATCACTTACCGTTTCTTATGGAACGAGCCTGCATCACTTCCTGAACGGTATGCACGAGTGCTTCGTCCGTAAACGGTTTGGGGAGATAGCGGTCGGCACCCTGGCGCAGGCCCCAGCTTTGGTCAAGGGGCGTATTTTTGGTGCTGACCATAATAATAGGAATGCGCCTCTGCGGGTCCAGGGAGCGTATCTGGCGGCAAAGGCTAAAACCGCTTATGCCCGGCAACACCACGTCTACAACTACACAATGCGGTCGTTCATGAAGCGTCTTTTGTAACCCTTCATTTCCATTTGAGGCGGTTATTACACGGTAGCCGGCTTTTTCAAGCGCGCGTGTCATAAAGAGGCATAAGGTAGGGCTATCATCGACTACCAGGATTTTCACAGGGTTTTGCATGAAGTACGGTACCATCCTTGAGATTGCGTAACTTGTATCAAGTATACAGTAAATTCAGCCAAAAAGTACATTTTATCTATCCGAACAGGCCATATTGGGTTATGTAGATGGTAATTTCTGGCATCCGTTGCTATAATAGGCACTGGCTATTGCTCTATACCTGGGATGGGAGGAATCATGGCGGGTCGCGTTTACCGGCGCAGCACCCCTGCTGAAAATTTACGCGTTGTTTTGCGCGCTATACCCTGGCGCTTGTTGCTGCTCATTCCTGCACTGTTCATCATTTCATTTCCCGTTTTTCTCCTTGGCACTGGCGCGGGACAGCGTCTGTTGCCAGCATTGACGACCTATTTCTATAACATGGGTAATCCTCCCAGCCCTGTTGCTACGCCATATCCGGCCTTTCCTGCTGTTTTGCCGCAGCCCGGCTCTTTGCTGTATACGGTGCAGGCAGGCGACAATTGTGACGAAATCCTGTCGGCGCAGATGCACATGGCCGATGCCGGGCAGGTTTTCAGCGACTCCCTCCCTACCACCGTGAAAGCTCTGAATAGCGCCATTGGTCAGGATTGTCACGCGCTACAACCGGGCATGGTGATAACGCTTTCTCCGCATTACCCACTGATAGCCCTGGGCGGCATTGTTCTCAAAGTCGAGTCGTCCACAACGCTTCAGCCTTTGCCAACTCCGCTTATCAATGTAACGCAACAGCAGACCGGTATCGATTGTTCAACTGGCTGCCGGGTGGAAGTGCGTATAGCTCCGAAGGTACAGGTGGCGCTGGTTGTGCAAACAACGCTGCCTGTGCATGTCGGTTCGTGGGTGTGGGCGCAGGCCATGTTGCCGCGCAAAGCAGTGGCGGGATTTGATGCCTATCCGTATGTTGATGCATCAGCCTCGCTTAATGGTATGACGATGCGCGTCTGCGATTTCCAGATCGATGCGACGCACGATGATAATGGGCTTTCCTGTAGCCAGTTACCCCCCAATACTAGTGTTGACGATGGCGGCTCGTGGTTGTTCGGTGTGGTCGGTTCCGGCTCGCTGGCCCACTGGCGTTATCCATTGCGTCTTCCCACCGGCGCGCGTGTTTTACTCTGGCTCTCGCTCGATAATAATGGCAACCTGGTGTACCGCAAGGGCAACGCGGTGTACCGTTATGATGATCAGACACATGTGTATGTGCGGGTCTATTAGGGCATCGCAGGCGCATCTACCTCGCTATGTTTCGCTTCTCCAGCTTCCTCCTTGTGATACTCTGATCGCGGCGTCAGCGGCAGATCTTTCAGGAAGAATGTTGCTACTACGGTTGCCCCACAGAAGAAGAGAACCGCGATAAACCCGTGCTGGATGGCTACGGACAGCGATTCTTTCAGCGCGGCAAAGACTGAATTCAGCAGGATAGTGGTCTGGTGGATGGCTTGCGCCGCGATCTGGTCGTGCTGCGGGCCGGGAGGTACGTTGGCAGTCGCGCTGCGCACTGCAAATGATTGGGCCGTTTGCACCACCGTGTCATGATAGGTCGAGTTGACCAGCACCTGCGGGTTTGTGGCGAATTTCACTCCCTGGGGGGTAAGTTTCTGCACCGTTTGGGCTGGGAGACGCTTGACGATGTCGCTGGCAAGCGTGCTATTGACTACCGAGCCTACAATGGCGACACCGAGGACGGAGCCAAGCTGACCCAGAAAGCGTACCGCGCCGGTGCCGACGCCCAGGCTTGTGCGTGGCAGCGAGTTCTGCGCGGCCAGGGTCAGCACGGAGAAGAAGACGCCCAGGCCGAGGCCCGCAACCACCATGAATAGCGCAGCTTGCAAGAGATTGGTGGAAATCGTCATTTGCGCCAGTAGGAAGACGCCAACCGTCGCGATGATGCCGCCTATGATAGTGACGAGCTGGTAACGTTTGAATGTCGCGACCAGCGCGCCTGCTGCTGTTGCGCCTACCACGGAACTAAGGGTAAGTGGGGTAATCACTGCCCCGGCGTAGGTGGCCGATTCTCCAAGCACGCCTTGCAGGAAGAGTGGCAGGTATATGATCAGTCCGACCAATACCATCAGTTGCAGCAGCGAAAGCACCGAGGCCGCCGCGAATACGCGGTTGCGGAAAAGCGTGAGCGGTAGCACAGGCTCTGCGGCGAAACGTTCGGAGATGAAGAAGGCTATATAGAGAATACCCGATGCCGCCAGTACGCCAATCACCTGCACGGAACCCCAATCATAGGTTTGATTGCCGCCCCAGGTGAGTCCCAGCAGGAGGCAGATGGTGGCGGCAGCAACCAGTAGCGCGCCGATGAAGTCGATGCGCCGCACGGCTGCCCAGCCGGTAAAGCGGGTGTTGCGTATGGAAATGTTGGAAGGAAGGTAGACGAGCAGCGCGGCCAGCGCGAGAATGCCCAGGGGCAGATTGACGTAGAAGACCCAGCGCCAGCGCGTTGAATCCGTCACCAGGGTGCCAAGAAGCGGCCCATGATCGGTCAGCCAGCCGCCGAGCGTGGGGCCAACCAGGTTCGAGACGCCATAGACAACGCCAAAGATGCCCTGCCATTTGGCGCGTTCCGCCGGTGAGAAGATGTCGCCAACCACGGTGAAGACCAGCGCGATACCTATGCCCGCGCCCAGTCCCTGCAGCGCGCGAAAGGCAATCAGTTCGTTCATGGTCTGCGAGGCTCCGGCCAGAGCCGAACCTACCAGAAAGATGATCGTGCCGGCGATCAGGAACCACTTGCGCCCGAACTGGTCGGAGAGCTTGCCAACGGTGGGGATCATGATAACCGAAGCCAGCGTATACGCCGTCACCGCCCAGGTGTAACGGTCAAAGCCTTGCAGCGAGCCGATGATACGCGGCAGCGCGGTACCTACAACAGTCTGGTCCAGCGCCTCCAATAAAAGAGTAAGCATCAAGGCCCCCAGCACGCTGAAGAGGGCGATCCCACGCAGGCGACGCCCGCTTTCCTGTGGCATAGTTGTCTTTGCTGTAGAGGTTGGTGCAACCTCTGGCTGTTTATCCATGTGTTTATTCTCCTGTTTTCTCATATTTAATCGAAGCTGCAAGTCTTCCCTCTTTTTCTCGCAATTGTCTTGCCCATTGGAGTTGCAACTTCCATATGTCAGATGAATGCTGCAATACGTTCACAATGTTCTCAAGGCTATAGGTGTCCAGACGAGAGAAACCGTGCGCCAGTTCGGGTGAAGTCTGACACAACTCATCCATTTGAGCCGCTTTGATCACCATGTCTTCCGCCTCGGCCTGCAGGTGGAAGATGTTGGTCTGGCAGTGATTGATATAATGGTCGATCAAACGCAGGCGATCTGCCCGTGTGATATGGCTGAACGCTGTGACTTTATAGGCAAAGAGCTTCTGATATTCCCCTGGATTCAGGTTGGTGTCGTCCATCAAAATTTGGAAGCGCATTCGACCAGCGCCGGTGATGGTGAAGATGCGCATGTGGCGGTCGCGTTGCTTCCCACTGGCTGTATCAACCTCAGCGCTAATCAGCCCGTTCTCTTCCAATTTCGCCAGCAACGGATAGAGCCGCCCATAGCTTATACGCGCAAACGGCCCGATCATGTCGTTGATGATCTTGGCGATCAGGTAGCCATGCGCCGGGCCATTCATAAGTTGCGCCAGCAAGATGAACTCATACATCTCTACCTCTTCTTTCCAGATCAGTTTCTCTTTGCCTGGTTAATATATCATAGTGATATATATCACTGTGCAATAGTATAATCAGGAAAATGTAAATTGTCAAGTGTTTTTGGAGAAATTTGCTAATTTGGTGGCAAAATATTTCATTCTGGTGTAGTTGAAGATGGGAAGGCGCAAGATGAGACTGCGGTTGAAAATACGGGAACTGGCAGAAGCACAGGGACTCGACCGCGCGAAGTTGGCGCGCTGTGCTGATGTGACCTATCAGATGTCCATGTTTTTAAGAATTTGTCAAGAGGTTTTGTGTAAATTAATGCGTGAGTATTGTGGCTTTGGTCAGGCTCCTCCTGGACATAGAGCAGCAGATTTTGGCTGCTCCTGGGAGACCCAAAGGGATAACGCCAGGTTGTTGCATCATGCCCAATTAGTAGAATAGACACCATCCCAATGATGGTTGACTCTTCCGCACTTTGCGGCTTTGTAACAACTGCTGGTTGCCGTTTCATAGTTCCGCCGGTAGCGATTGAGAAACCTTAAATGATCTTGTGGGTTTTTGTGTCCTCAGTTCTGACACTTCCCTCTAGACGAGTCCGGGGAAGAAATCTGTCTTGATGTGGCTTCCGCTGACGCCCATGTTTTTGAGCACGTGCTCGCAGGCCCGCACCATCTCTGGCGGACCTGAGAGGTAGTAGGTGCGCTCGTCATAACCCGGGATGGTGCGCAGGATCATCTGTTCGTTGATCCGCCCCACCAGGCCGGTCCAGTTACGGGGTACAGCAGCCCGGTCGGTCAGCGTGTAGAGGGTTCTCATGCCCAGCCGACTATAGGCCGCCGTTAAAATATCCCGGTAGACGATCTCCTGCGCTGTTTTGTTGACGTAGATCAGCACGATGTCGCGCCTCTGCTGCGTATCGAGCAGGTACTTCAACATGCTTCTAAAAGGGGTAATACCAATGCCGCCTGCGATGAAGACCAGTTTTTCTGATAGATCATCGGGCAGCGTGAAGTCTCCGGCGATCTGGCCCGCGATCAGGCGGGTCTTGCCATCCATCCAGTACATGGCTCGCTTGAAGCTGCTGCTGTTCTTGTAGAAGCGCACGCCCAGGTGGACGGTTGCTTCGGTAGGTGAGGAGGCCAGGGTAAAGTAGCGACGATTGCCACGGCTGTCGGGACGGTGATGCTCAAGGGTGAACTCCATGTACTGGCCGGGCGCGTAGGTCAGTTTTTGGGAGGGCTTGAAGACAAAATCGACAATTTCTGGCGCTAACTTGAGCTTTTTGTTGAGCTTGAGCAGGACCTTCTGCCTGGGACTGACCAGGTAGGAAAAGACGTTGCCCGTAACCAGGGCCAATTCCGGCGTGAAGTAGAGCGAGCCGATATGCACCAGGGGGATGAACAGGATGCCTACGAGGGCGGCGTAGAGCCTGCGCAATATCCTGGTCGGCGGCTCGGTCAGCGGCTCGGTCAGCATGATGGAGCCGAAGAAGAAGATGGGTGACTGGAACAGCAGGAAAGTGATCTCTGTGAAGAGCGTTTTGCCAGAGAGGAAGGCGAAGACGGACGTGCCGGCCAGTGTGACCGCGCAGAAAAGCAGAACAACATCCTCCTGGCGCAGTTTGCGGGCCATCAGCCAGCCGCCGATCAGCACGGCTGGCAGCATACTCGCCGTGCCAACCCACCAGCTTGCGCTGCCGCTGATCGTGAAGGCCGTAATAACGACCGCGATGGCAGCCGGATTGAAGATGTGTTTGCGGCCGATGGCGAGGATGTACTTGGAGGCCATAGCCAGGATCGCAGCCCAGCCAAGTACCTGGAGATCACCGGGAGATTGAGCGGGATCGAGGATCAGCGCTAAGATGAGAGCCGTAATAAGGGCCGATTCGACGTTAGTTGGTACCTGAAAGACACGCGCGCAAATGGTATTCATGGCCCAGCAGATCACGACCAGGAAGGCGGTTGAGAGCAACAATGCGAGCGGTGGGAAGTGCAGCAGCTTGAAGTACGCCAGGATGGCCGCCATACCAATCTGGCCGATCAGTATGTAGAGCACCAGCCGGTACATGGTGATACGATCTAAGAGATAATCTATATATTTCATGGTTCGCGTAACACATACCTTTCAAATCCAGTGGTTATGGTTGCCCTGGCTCCAACATCAATCATATATCCTTCAAAGCCGTCTAACCGTTCAATAAAGTATATTCCGCGCCTGCCCATGGCGAAGGCAGCCGTGGCGAAACGATCGGCCTCATAGACGTTCGGGCCGATGACGGTCAGGCTGGCAATCTCCAGCAGGGGCGCCCTGGGATCGTGCGGGTCGTAGATGTGCTGGCCGCGAATGGCGGTGCCTGATGTGGCGATCCCGCGCTCGCTAAGGGCTAGCACCTTGACATTTTCGGCCCGGTTGAAGGGATTGCGGATGCCGACGCGCCAGGGGTTGCCATCCTTGCGACCGGCCACGGCAATATCTCCCCCTGCGTCGATGTAGAAGTTGCGCGCTCCTTTCTCACGCAGCATCAGCGCCGCGTTCTGGATGGACCAGCCCTTGACGATGCCGGAAGGGTCGTAGAGACCACCGCGCCGGATATCGAAGTAACCGTTGGTCTCCCGCTTTGTCTCCTCGCTCAGTTCCAGGATGGTGCGCACCTCCGCGCTGTATTCCTCCGGGCGCAACTCGCCCCGGTTGATCCTGGAAATCTCGCTCGTCTCCTTATAAGTGCTGAATAGCTCGTCGATGGAGGAAAAGTAGGCGAAGACGCGCTCAATCTCGTCCCGCGTGGCGTCGGCATCCACGATTTCGACGGTGATGGGCATGCCCATCTGCAGGCGTGTCTCTTTCATGATCTACGCTTTGGCCTGGGTGAGGGCGTCGGTCAGCGATTGCATGAAGGCGTCGCTGCTATCGGTGGCTCCGCTGACGATATCCACCGTGGCGCTCTGTGCCTGGATGGCCTCGCTGACAAGTTGAGGGTCGGCGTAGCTATTAATACTGATCGAGCGGTTGCGGTCGTTGGGGTACTGGAGGAACACTACATTGGCAATTTTGCCGTTCTGGATCACCGCCTGCACCTGGACATTGCCCCAGAGGGCGTCGGCGACGCTGCCGGTGTACGTCCCATCCTTATAGAGCGCGCCGGGCGCGGGTGTAGAACTGGGCGACCCCGTAGGATTGGGCGTGCTGCCCGACGAGCCGGTGGTGGCCGGCGTTGCCGCGTTCGAATTGCTCGATGGCTCGACAATGCCGGGATTAGTGGGCGCGACCGCGACGCTATTGTCATGATTGTAGACCAGGCTGAAGATGATAAAGCTGCCTATAATAATGATTGCCAGCGTAAGTTTTTTCATATGCTTAAAGATGGTCCTTCCAGGTATCCCTTGCTAAAGAGTTGTTTACTGCATAGTGAGCGGCTTCTCTCGCGCCAGGCCAGCCTGTGCAATCCTCGCATCCTGCCGTCGTGGATAGTGCGCACCCAAACATCTCTATTAAACACTATCAGTATGAAAATACGATGAGAAAACTGGCATCTTTATCGCAGCACGAACATCCGCCGGCCACTATTGCCGGCACTTTTATAACAATAGGATAGTCGAGGAAGATCAAGAAAGCGAATGAAAACTGTAAAAAATCTGTAAAGGATGAAGAGAAGAAATGCATGGGATGACTCTTCAGAAAGACGCTCGTTGCCTCACCACCCGATAGTTTAGCCGGGAGTGCGCCGTGGCGGCGACCCCTTCACGCGCGCCGGGATCGTAAGGGCGATCTCGCGAAATCCATCTCTTCGGAGTGCGCGAAGGGCTTACTTTTGAGGTTCTCGACCGACCCTACGTTGAACCATCCGTTCATCCACTCGAAGCCCCAGGCGATATGTCCCAGCCCGTCACCCATGAGGGTGTTTGTGGGAGGCATCTGCCCACGCTCATCTGGGCAACCTGGGGCACCCCGCAGCATCATTTCCCCAGCAGCTCCAACACCTGCGGTAGCGCCACCTCAGCGCGTTCGTCCAGTTCCTGGTCGGTGACGCGACCGATGGGGTGGAGGATGACGGCGATGGGGTAGCCGTCCATGCCGAAGGTTTGCGCGGTCATGCGAGCGGAAGAGATGAATTGCTCGGTGCAGATTACTGCTGCTGCTGTGCCGCGTTGTTCGATCATTAGCCCGTCGTACACACTGCACGAACTACATGACCCTCAATCGCCGATGCCAACCAGGGCCATGTCGCATTCGGCGGCTACCTGGTCGAGCAGGGCGTTGGACGCGGGTCGATACGCGCCGGGCTTGCGATAGTAGTTGATCTGCGCGCCGGGGTAGCGGGTTTCGAGCATGGCGGCGACCTTCTTCAACAGCTTATCGGAATTGGGTTTGCCGTTGTCCAGCAGCCCGATGGTGTGGAACGTTGCCGGGCGCGGCGCGCGTTCTCTGCGTGTTGTCTCTACTTCAAGTGTCGGGTCAAGCACGATGAATGGTTCAGCCATTTGTTTGTCTCCTCTGGCAATTAATCGCAATCGATACACACGCCGACTGCTCGCGTCACGGGGAGCGAATCCGCTCCGGCTGCCCAGGGTGGGATCAGCGCAGAGAACCCGCCCGCCCCTCCACCAGCCGTCATGATCAGCAAGTCGTCCGGTGTATGGATGTAATGGTAGGTGGATGCGGCATCTTCGGGGAAAATTAACTCGTCAGCAAAACCGGCGATACGTTTGAAAGCGTCGAAGGGGCGCGCCGCCTGTTCCCATACGGCCTCGCGAATCTGCGCCTTGGTCCAGCCTTCTTTCTTGAAGATGGTGACGTGTTCCGGGCAGAGTACGAGTATCCAGTTGCCCCCCCGGTAAACGGTACCCAGCATGGTGTTGGCAATGGAGAGCACAATCCGCTCTCCGGTGCCGCCCACCTGGCTATTGACGTGATGGGGAGCCTCTCCCGCGAAGACCGTCACCGCGCTGAGGCCGGATGGTATGCCGCGCTCGACGCTCAATGGTTCCCAGGGGTTGCCCTCTTCGTTTTCCGCGATGCAGTAGCTATACTTGCCGGGATGCCCCATACAGGCTTTGTTGAGCACGCCCGGAATGGAGCCGCATACGTTCATGAGGATCAGGCGGATGGCTCGCCCGATAGTAGCGTTGGCGCGCACACCCGGCCCGAAAAGATTGACGCCGGAATTGATATTCAACTGCTGCGCCGCCGGACCATTCACGATCAACAGGGGAGCGGTGCCTCCTGTCGTCGCCGTAATGCCATGCAGGTTGAATGGTTCCTGGCACATGGCCTCGATTGTAGCTACGATGACGGGCATGTAGTTGGGCAGGCAGCCCGCCATGACCGCGTTAATAGCAACTTTCTCGGCAGTAATCACGCGGTTACGAGCCGGAATTACGCCTAAAATGTCGCCGGGAAAGTTGCCTGAGAATTCCAGAAACTCCCGCACTCTGGCGGGAGTCGGCGGCACAACGGGCAATCCATCCGTCCAGCCCTGGCGATAGTAAAACTCCATAGCTTCGGCGGGATCGTCTAACTCGATGTATCGCGAGGATAATTTCCAGGCTGCTTCTGTTTGTGTGTCCATGCAATGGCTCCTCAAGGTGAAGGGACGCGCTCAGTATGTTAATCATAACATACTGACATCGTGAAGGAGTAGTGATATAATAACAACTATTGAAGGAGGCAAATCAGATGGCTAAAGAAATGAGACCCTTCGACATAAGTGGCGTGCCAGACATGGTGAGAATTGCCGAGGAAGTGCGAACGAGCGGAAGACCGCGCATGTTACGAAGGAATGGCGAGGATATGGCTATGGTAATTCCCATTGCGCACGGCCATAAACGCAGAATCAAACGAGCCAAGACTCAAGCCGACTATGAAGCCTTTCTTTCAGCAGCGGGAGGATGGAAAGGGCTTGTTGATGCGGATAGATTATTGGCCGATATCTATGAAAGTCGCGAGCTTTCAACAAAGCCTCCAATTGAACTATGAAATATCTCGTTGATAGTGATTGGGTGGTTGACTATCTGATAGGCAAACAGCAGGCTATTGACCTGTTTTCTTTTGTGTCTCAAGATGGTATTGCGATCAGCCTCATTACATTTGGAGAAATCTACGAAGGAATTTACTATGGTCGTGACCCTCAACGTAGCGAAGCGGTATTTCGTCAATTCTTGCGTTCTGTAGATGTGCTCTCCCTCAACCGCTCTATCATGCAACAATTTGCGCGTATTCGTGGCGACCTGCGCCGAAAAGGTCAGATTATTGGTGATCCCGATATTTTCATTGCTGCAACAGCAATCTACCATGATCTGACTCTACTTACTCGCAACAGGAAGCATTACGAACGTATTCCAACGCTGAAGGTAGAGTTTCCTGCTCATTAGTTGTGTGCTTTTCAAATAGCGGATAGGTAACGAAAAGGCGTGGAGACCGTTTATATATACAGGTAATCGAGATACAAGAATGGCGCTGGGAAGCAGAGAGTATGTCATATGGCAGAACTTGAGGGAAAAACCCTCGACCGCTACGAGATGCGGCGCATGATTGGCAAGGGGGGCATGGCGAATGTGTACGAGGCGGTTGATAAGCAGACGGGGCGTATTGTTGCGGTAAAGATCTTCAAGCGTGAAGACGTGGAGATGCTGCGGCGGTTCATGCGCGAGGCTGAGTTGATGGCCTCCTGGCAAGATAGCCTGGAACACCATCTCGTTCCTATCTTTAATTATGGCACGAGCGAACTGGATAACCTTGTCCACTACTTCATCGTCATGCCCTATATGGAGGGCGGCACGCTACGCGCGCGCATCCGGCGCGGGCCGCTCTCGCTGGCCGAAGCATGTCATGCTATCCAGGATGTTGCCACCGCGCTCGATTTTATTCACAGGCAGGGTATCATTCATCGCGATATCAAGGCGTCCAATGTTTTGATACATAGCGATGGGAACTACTTTCTGACGGATTTTGGCATCGCGCGTATTACCGGCGATGCGACCCACCTGACTACCACCGGCAACGTGCTTGGCACCGTCGATTATGTTGCGCCCGAACTCTTTGAGCTTGATCGTAAAGCCGATGCGCGCAGCGACCTCTATTCGCTGGGCGTGCTGCTGTATGAGATGGTCATGGGGCGTCTGCCGTTCGTCGCGGAAAACCAGATTGCCCTGGTTTCCATGCACATTCAACGGCGTCCGCCCGCCCCGCGCAGTATCAACCCGGCCATTCCCGCGCCGGTTGAGCGCGTGATGCTCAAGGCGTTGGAGAAGAAGCCCGAGCAGCGATATGGCAGCGCGAAAGAACTGGCCGACGCATTTTGCCGCGCCGTATCCACCAGCACAGGCGTGAGTATTCCCGATTACGCCATGGTTGCGCCACCGGTCGATGCTCCTGCGACTCCTATACCGCGCCCCGGTCAACTTATCCTGCGACCACCCCTGCAACTACTCAACCCGGATGGAAATGCTCAGGAGGCCAGGCCATCGCCACTGGCGAAAGGCACCGAGGGGATCAGAGTACGGCCAAAGAGCCAGGGTCCTGGTCCATCAAATCCAGGTGGAGACGCGCCATATTCTCCTGTTCCAGCGCCATATCAACCCCAGGAGCCAGCAAAACGGCCATACTATCGCCGCCCCTGGTTTTCAGTGATCATCATTTTGCTCTCTTTAGTGATTATCGCTGGCTCAGTCGTGGCTATTTCGCTTCCTCGCGGGCAGGGGAACACTAATACTGGCGCATCCACGCAGACAACACAGGCCGGGCAAACCGTTCCTGTTACCAGTGTGCCGACAACAACGCCCAATTTGACGGCGACGGCTCTGTCTGCTGCCGCGGCCAGCGCCACCGCTCGCGCGCAGGCCAGCGCCACTGCTGTCGCTGCTCTCACCGCTACTGCCGCTGCCCAGGCCAGCGCCACTGCCGGGGTGATTCAAACGGCCACATCCGGCTCGCCTGTCTATCAAGATAGCCTGATAAATGCTAAGAATTCACAGACTGTTGCGGCTGGTTGGGATCAGAGCGGTAACTGTGCGTTTCGTTCTGATGGCTACCACGACACTACTTCAAATGGCCTGCAAGGATGCAAGGAAACGAATAACACATATACGGACGCGGCCATCACCGTCGTCATGAGCATCATGAGCGGGCAATCTGGAGGGGTCTTCTTTCGCGCTGCGAGTAGTCCTTTTAACAATTTTGGCGCGTATGCCGGGTATCTTTTTGAAGTGGATAGCACTGGTAGATTTCGCGTACTGAGCAGCGACAATTATAACAATGCGCCTGTCGCCCTGCAAGCCTGGACACCCTCGAACGCCCTGCGTAAAGGCAGTCGAGCCAATACATTACAATTGATTATGCGCGGGAACACTCTAGCCTTTTATGCGAACGGGGTGTTTCTGGCGCAACTATCCGCATCCAATTTCTCGAACGGGCTGGTGGCTTTTCTTGCCAGGAGCGATGGCTCAACTCCGACAGATGTTGCTTATACTGATCTCAACATCTATCCTCTGTCCTGATTTATAATAAACCAGTAACAGGAAATACGAGGAGAATTTTATGCGCACACTTATCACGAACGGTCATATCTTTACCTCGATAAACGATTTTGTAGGCGATATCCTGATCGAGGGTGAGCAGATTGCCGCGCTGGGAGCGTCCGGCGTGTTTGCTTCAGCGCAGTACGACGCGGTTATCGATGCGCGGGGTAAATATGTCTTCCCTGGCGCGATCGATGTGCATACCCACATGGAATTGCCGTTGCCGGCAACGGTAGCCAGCGATGATTTCGAGACGGGCACGATTGCCGCTGCCTGCGGCGGCACTACAACGATCCTTGATTTTGCCAACCAGCAGCGCGGCCATACGCTTGAAGAAGCGTTGCAATCCTGGCATCGTAAAGCCTCTGGCAAAGCGGTGATTGACTACGGGTTTCATATAACGATCACTGACCTGGCAGCTGCGCCCGAAGAGGCTATGGATGAGATGATTGGCGCGGGCGTGACGACCTTCAAGCTGTTGATGGCGTATCCCGGCACGTTTATGGTGGACGACGAGACGATCTATCGCGTGCTGCGGCGTTCCGCGCGCCTGGGCGGTCTGGTCATGGTTCACGCTGAAAACGGCATCGCCATCGACTTTATGGTGCGCGAGGCTGTCGCGGCGGGGCATACCGCGCCGCTTTACCATGCTCTGACGCGCCCGGCCATGCTCGAAGGCGAGGCCGCGCAACGCGCTATCACGCTGGCGACGCTGACGGAAGCCCCGTTGTATGTCGTGCATGTCAGTTGCGCCTCTTCACTTCACGCGGTCGCAGCCGCTCGAGTGAAGGGACTGCCGGTATGGGGCGAGACCTGCCCGCAATACCTGTACCTGGACGATAGTTGCTATACAAAACCTGGCTTCGAGGGGGCCAGATTCGTCTGCACGCCGCCCATGCGTAGCGATGGCGACCGCGAGGCTCTCTGGCTTGGTCTGGAGCGCCGCGAATTGCAGGTGGTATCGACAGATCACGCGCCCTTTAATTTTAAGGGACAAAAAGAGATGGGCTTGCGCGATTTCACGAAGATACCCAACGGCCTGCCCGGCGTTGAACACCGCGTGATGCTGATGTACGACGCGGTACGCAGCGGCAAACTGGATATACATCATTTCGTTGATCTGCTTTGCACCATGCCCGCAAAACTCTTCGGCCTCTTCCCCCGCAAAGGCACCATCGCTCCCGGCAGCGATGCCGATCTGGTGATTTTCGATCCTCAACGCGAACTGACCATTAGTGCCGCCAACCAGCACCAGCGCGTCGATTACACGCCCTACGAGGGGATGCCGGTGCAGGGCGTGCCCGATACGGTGTTACTGCGCGGTCGGGTGATTGTAAAAGATGGACAATACGTGGGTGGCGCAGGCGGCGGGCAGTTTCTGGCGCGTAAGACGTTCGTGGAACCGGAGTAGATGCTAAAGCTATTCTTTCTCCTTCTCCCTGGGCTGCACCAGTTTATTCTCAACGGCGAAGACGGCGGCTTCGCTGCGACGCGATAGCCCCAGCTTTTCGAGGATGTGGCTGACGTGGTTGCGGGCGGTTTTTTCGGTGACGGTGAGGGCGTCGGCAATTTGCTTGTTCGTATAGCCACGCGCTATGAGCGTCAGCACTTCGCGTTCGCGCTCGGTCAGTTCCCAGCCGGGCGTCTGGCTGATGCGGTCAAGGGCCTGCTGTGTGGCGTTGGCGTCGATGAGCGTCTGGCCGGAGGCGACGAGGCGAATGGAGCGCAGCAGTTCTGGGCGGCTCAGGTGCTTCAAGAGATAGCCACTGGCTCCTGCCATGATGGAGGAGATGACGGCGTCTTCGTTGGTGTAGGAGGTGAGCATGAGGATACGCACGTGGGGGTAGCGGTTTTTTATTTCGCGACAGGCTTCGATGCCTCCCATCTTCTCCATGCGCACGTCCATGAGCACCAGTTGCGGGTCAAGCGTCGCAATTTTCGCCAGCGCTTCGGCTCCGTTGCTGGCTTCTCCCACTACCGCGAGATCGGATTCGGGTTCGAAGGCGGTGCGCAATCCCAGGCGCATCATTTCATGATCGTCCACTATCATAATGCGAATCTTTGCCATAGAGCCTCCTGATTAGATAGGAATGCGAGCCAGCACGCTGATCCCGCCAGTGGTTATTTGTGTGACTGCGAATGTGCCGCCCAGTTCTTCAGCGCGTTCGCGCATCCCGCCCATGCCGTGACCAGAATAATAGCGTTGTTGCTCGCTCGCGTTATCATCGTGCTTACTTATAGCCATGGCCGGGATGCCTGTACCGTTATCCTCAATTTCGACTTCGACAAGGTGAGGCTGGTGCTTCAAGCGCACGCGCATGTGGCTGGCGGAGGCGTGTTTATAGGCATTGGTCAGAGCCTCCTGGGTGATACGGAAGATGGCGGTGCCTACCTGGGCCTGGCGTCGCAAACGCTGCTTGTCCCCATTGGGCGCTTCTTCGCTGCCCTCAATAATGAACTGCACCGGCAGCCCACTGATGGACTCGAACTCGTGTAGCTGGTTGGTGAGCATCTGGGTGAGTGTACTGGTGCCGCTAATAAGCGGTTTCAATGTGAACATGTAGTGGCGCGTTTCCCAGAGGGCCTGCTTGGAAATCGTGACCAGCTTATTCAATTGTTCCGCGATAAGGAGAAGCGCCGCGTCTTTATCAGCCGGGCTATCTACTATGCGTTGGATGAGCGCGGCGCACGTTTCCGTGTTCAGGCTGAGCATATAAATAAGCTGGGCGATGCCGTCGTGAATCTCGCGCGCGACCCGCCCGCGTTCGGCGGCTGCGCCCAGTTCGGCGGCCTGCTCGGTCAGGCGTATGTTCTCCACTGCGACCACCAGTTGCGCGCCCACGATGTTTAAGAAATTTTCCTGTCGCTCTCCAAAGGGTTCGCCGCGAATGCTCTCAACGCCCATCACCATGTAGACCTGGCCGTCTTTGTTCTCTTTGTGGAATGGCAGGTACAGGCGAGCGATGCCCGATGGTCCTTCGTCGCCCGTGCCAGGCTGAAGATCAAAGGCATTAAGTTTTTGACCGGAGCGTGCTACCTGTATGACCCGATTTCTTTCGGCATCCGGGGATGTTGATTCAGCGATACCAGTATCGAGGTATGTATCAATTTCTGGCCGGGCGTCTGTTTCAGAATGGCTGATCAAGGCCAGGATGAGCCGCGCAAAGTGACCGCCCTTGCGTATCGGTTCCGCGATTTGCTGCAAAAATTGTTGCAGGTCGATGGTCTCGTGTAGCAATGTTTCGCCCACGCGCAGCAGGGCGCGCTGCCTGCGCACACTATCCTGTTCCTGGCGCTTTTTACTGGTAAAACTATCCAGTAGAGATGACATGTAAGCGGCGAAGATAGCGATGAGAGGCGCATCGAAGATGGAGCCGAGCAGGTCCTGTATCTGGAATAGAGGATAGGCAGGCGCGAGTGGTGGATGGATGAAGATGCCAAGAAATACGAAAAGGTCATAGCCAATGGCGGCTGCCAGTCCACCGCGATAGCGGAAAGCGAAAGCTGCCACGAAAACCGTTGAGAAACCATAGCGGTAAAATGGCGAGCCGTTGCCGAAAGGGGGAACTTTGTAGATGGCGCTGAAATACATGACGAGACCGCAAATGACCACATCTAAACCGTAAATAGCAATGTTCTTATAACGATTATTCGACCGGGCAATGGGCGGTAGGGTCTCCAGATTTTCGTCTATCGTTAAAGGCGGCAGTGTTTTCAGTCTCCAGCGCGACCTACGTTCTTTTCTCCCTTTTAGCGCTTTGCGCATCTTCGCGCCGTTTGCGCTTTTCGTGCTTACTCCCGGCAGCAGGAGTTTGAAAACGGGTGCGTAGAGCGTGACAATGAGTGTCTGTAAAAGCGTGATGCCAAGCAAGACAAACAGGAAAATAGGGTGTTTGGGGTTCAAAACAATCCATGCCAGCGCGAATATCCACCATGTCCAACGCCAGATGAGAAAGAAGTACGTGGGAGTATTGCGCAGACGACGTAATGTGGTCTGGGGTAGGGCGGTAATGCGCAATTTTGGTTTCTGGCTCATGGCTTTCGTGTCCCGTAAGCTCCCGCATTATTGTTCTATTTTCTGTTGCCAGTATGCTCTGTTTTGATGAGTCTGTCAATGATTGACGAATGCATGATAATAGCTATAATACGTGTGCTACCAAGGAAAATACAGGCAGATTGTGAGAATAAAACATGAAAAAGACAACAACTGAAAAACAGAGTCTCAAAGGGCTTTGCTACTCTTGTAACAGTGAAATTGAAAAATCCAAAATGACCCAGCATCTGAAATTCTGCAAGCAGCGAGCAGCCGCAATGGCTGCTGAAGCGAGCGCAAAAGATACTGGCACAACTGAGAAAACGAAATTCTTCCATATCGTAGCCGAGGGACGCTATAACCCGCAGTACTGGATGCACATCGAACTGCCCGCAACGGATATTCTCGAAGACCTGGATACCTTTTTCCGGGACACCTGGGTTGAATGCTGCGACCACCTGAGCGCCTTTCAAATTGGCGACATCTCCTACTCCGACGATCCAGAAGATTTCTACTTCGGGGACGCGATAGTGGATGGACAGGAAGATGATACCGAGGAGAAAGAGGAAAATGAAGATGAAGAGGAGGGGAATACGCTTGATCTGGATGATCTTCCCCCCCAGTTGGTTGAGGCAATAACCCCTGAACTATTGCTGAAACTAAAGGAGTTCTCCACTACTGATGAGATGGTAGCATTCCTGAAAGAGGAGCAAAAGGCATTTCCGAAAGATCTGCTTTTTCGAGCATTGATGGGAAACGAAGCAGATAGGCAATTGGCTCTCAAACAGACTCTCATCAACCAGTTGATTGTGATGCTGGAAGATCGCAGCCTGGGGGTATCTCTGGAAAAAGCGTTGAAAGTCGGTCAGAAGTTCCGCTACGAATACGATTTTGGTTCGACGACGGAGTTGAACCTGCGAGTAGCCGGGGAGCGTGAGGGTGTGCTGATGGACGAAGAGGATGATATTCACGTACTTGCGCGCAATATCCCACCCGAGTATAAATGTGTGCGCTGCGGTAAACCTGCTACCAGGGTAGCTGCCGGGTACGATGGCTGGGGTGTGGAAGAACACGCCTACTGCGACGCTTGCTCTAAAAAGGCAAAAGAAGATGGGTGGCTGCCGATTGTCAATTCACCACGAGTTGGCGTGTGCGCGTATACCGGAGAGGATCATGCGTACATAGAGGATGAATGGGAAGAAGAGGGCGAGGATGACGAAGAGGGTGAGTAAAGAAGTGAAGCAAGTCCGCATTTGATAAAAACTTTACAAAATCCTTACACATCATTCATCTGCCTCTCATTTTAACGGGCTATAGTTACTATGTTACTGTATTATGCTGAAAAGTGCGCAAAATATAGTTACTATAGTCACATTATGTCTTATGGGAGGTTGTTTATGTTCGAGCCTGAATTAGAATATCCCAACTGGCAACCGGAACCACCTTTGCCGTACCAACCCAATAGAGGATATACTGACCCTTCACGTTATCAACAACGAGCAATGGTATCTCCGTCTGCTAATACACAGGCGGGTATCGCGCGTACCATGAGTGCCAGGCCTGCTGCCCCTGCCCGGCTACAACAACAGCGTCCAGAGCAAGTCAAATCGACCACGCCACGCATGTCTAAGGCAGAGGCGCTGGAGTTCGTAGAACAATGTAAAAAATGGTTGGTAGCAGGATCATTTGTGGTCTTTGGTGTGATATCTGGTCTCGTTGCCGGTCACGTAATCGGATCTTCGGGCCAGGCTGCCAATCAATCAAATAATCAGGCCGCGCCATCATTTAATTCGCCCTCTGATAATGGAGGTTTTTTCCAGCAAGGGGGGAATAACTTTGGAAATGGTAATACGGGGCAACAACCCTTCTCAGGGTCGCGTACCTCCTGAGTTAATAGAAGAGATAAAACATGAGTATATGGCAAACCGTTACCTGGGATGTTGCGCGGGCGGGCGGCTTCACCGCTTTTGGTCTCCTGACGTTATCGGTGGCAATTGGACTGGCTCTATCACTTCGCCTGCAATCAGGGAACTGGCCGCGCATCATAAATAGCGAATTACATAACTTTCTCACCTTATTGGCGCTGATCTTCACGGGCGTTCATATACTGGCGGTCTGGGTCAACCCGTTCACCAATTTTGGTTGGAATGCGGTTTTTATCCCTTTCGCGAGCCATTATCGCTCTATATGGATGGCGCTTGGTATTGTCGCGTTTTACATTGGCATCGCTATTGGTCTTAGCACATGGTTGAGACCTCGAATCGGTTATAAACTGTGGCGCAGCTTGCACAGTTTCACCTTGTTGCTGTTTGGGCTGGTGGTTGTGCATGGCATTGCCACAGGCAGTGATACGCAAACCTGGTGGAGCGCTGCGCTTTACGCCGGAAGCGTTTTACTGGTTGGCACCTTGCTCTGGATGCGCCTGAGTAAACCGCTCAATGCCAAAAGTCACGCTCACCCGGTACTTGCCCTGGCTGTTGTAGTCCTGGTTGCGCTTGGAACAGTTTGGACACTACTTGGCCCGTTACAACCGGGATGGGCTGCCTCTAACAACGGAACCAGTTCCACATCTACATCCATTACACCTTCTGCATCATCGCAGCAACCGCAAACAACCTTTCCTCAAACCTTCACAGGCAACCTGGTAGGCCAGTATACGCAAAGTGGGCCTGATGCTTCTGGCAATACTACTATGCAATTCAACATGAGCATCAGCAGCGGACCGGCGGGAAGTGTGCGTGTGATGCTACAGGGACAATCCGGGGGAGGTGACGATAACCGTCTCTCCATCACTTCCTCACAGGTCGCCCTTGTATCAAGCGCCGGACAACAACTCTACACAGGTTCGGTGAACAACATCTATGGAGACAGGCGCATGTCTATGGTTGCTACACTTAGCGGGACAGGCACAAATAGCGGCAAGCAAATACAAGTGCTCATTACATTGCGGATTGCTTCAAGCGGACAGGTAACAGGAACCATCACAGCGGGCAGCGCGATCCCCAGTGGAACAGGAAATGACACATCAGGATAGGTGGTTCATTGATGCAGGTTTCATGGAACCAGATTTTTCTTTTCAGGAGGCTACCAAATAGCCTCCTGTTTATGGTTTGCGCGGTACCTGCCGGATGGGCGCGCGATCATTTGGACCAGCGATTTGTCCGTGTGAGCGTGGAAGTTTCAAACCGCATCGTTTACAGAAATGTATGTCTCCCCAGGCCAGAAGCGGTTCATTGCAGCGAGGGCAGGGCCAACCGACCAGTGGAAGCGGAAGCGGCGTAACAGGTCCTGAAAAGGCAGACGATTTTCCCGGCGTTCCCGGCGTTCCTGGCGGCAGAGAAATCAGGCGTTGCGCTCTAACCCTTTGGGTCAATCCCTTATTGGCGGAAACCTCACCATGGCGATGAGGAATAAGCGCTGGAAGTGGTCCAGATGTTTGTAGGTGAGAAATATCATTTGCAATTATTTCTCGTATAGCTGAAGGAGCGATATTCCACGCGGGGGTAATTGGTAAACTTTTGCCAATAGAAGGCATCGCTTCCGCGATGTTTGCCTTGATCCAGGACTCTTCACTATGTGCATTGCTCGACGCGTTTTTGCGGGCTGTCCAGCGTTTCGACAGCGTGGGCAAGATGCCTTCAGGCAGGGCCAGGATAATGACCAGGAACAGCGCGCCATACAGGATAAGGTCCCAATTCTGGGTGCCAAATTGTAGCGTCAGGTATTGCTGAAGCGCAACTACAATGATTGCTCCGATGATTGGTCCCCATATCGTACCTGAGCCGCCTACAAAGACCATCAAAGGGATAGCGATATTGAGTGAGCGGTCGAAGGCCGAGGTGGGTGCGATGAAGCCGATAAAGTAGACAGTCATAGCTCCCGCCATGCCGACAATACCGGCAGAGATCATAAAGGCGCTCAGTTTAAGCGGACCGACTTGTAAGCCCAGCCCTTCGGCGCGATCCTCGTCGTCGCGTATGGCGAGGAGGTTTAGCCCATAGCGCGAGTGACGTATCCACCAGGAAATGCCGGAGACAGTTAGAAGCAGTAGAAGGGCAATATAGTAGAACGGGAGATTGTATACACCCCCGCTCCAGGGAGGTATGGGCAGGGTTAGTTCGGCTATACCTGAAATGACCCCAGTCAGAAAGTTAGGCAGTTGCGCGGCCAGGTAGAAAATGGCAATGGTAATCACCAGGAACGTGAAGCGCCTGGTTTTCAGTGCAATCCACCCAAAAAGCAGAGCGCTTATACCTGTGAGTAAACCGACCACTGGGAGCAGGAAAAAGGGAATAATCCCACCCGGAATATGCCATAACTGGCACATAAGCGCCAGGAGGTAAGCGCCGATACCATAAAAGGCCGCGTGACCCAGGGAAATGTAGCCTGAGTAGCCGCAAAAAATATTCCAACCCATGGCCGCCACTGCAAAAATCAAGGCAAAGACGGCTACACCTGTGATCGCTGGATTGGGAAAAAGCAGTGGAAACGCAACGAAGAGTCCAGCCGATGCAAGAACCGCCGGTATCGTGAACTTTTTCATACAAGCGTATATAGCCCGGTGTCTGCCTTAAAGCCCCCTGGTATAGAAGCAGCGAATGGGCTTATCCTTTTAGCGTTAGTGAGAATGGGATGGTGCTTAAAACGAGGAATTGCACTTCATCTATATGCAAAATATAACAGACCTATCTGTTGAGTACAAGAAAAAAACACGACAATAGGACGAATGGTAAAAGGTCAAGGTAGATATGTTATAATGATTGCTGAGAAAAACGGCGAGGGGTGATTCATGAATCAAGACTCTCAAGTACCGTCATCGTCGGAGGAGCATCCCCCCAGGACGGTGTTGGTCATTGACGATGATACCAATATCACAGAACTGATCAGACTGGGACTCAAATATGAGGGTTTCCAAGTTGAGTCAAGCGATACCGGGTCGGATGGACTGGCAGCAGCGCAACGTCTCAATCCCGCGCTTATTATCCTGGATCTCCTTTTACCCGATATTGATGGCCTGGAAGTGTGTAACCGCTTGCGCTCGAATCCTACCACCCGCGATACTCCGGTGCTTATGTTGACCTCGAAAGATGATGTGCGCGATCGCGTGACCGGTTTGCAGCAGGGAGCTGATGATTACCTGGCTAAACCATTTGATTTTGATGAACTGGTAGCGCGTATTCGCGCTATTCTTCGCCGCGCAAGGCATTCGCAAGGCGAAAATGGTGAAGCCAATGCGCAAATACTCACATTCGAGGACTTACAACTCAACACTGCTACTCATGAAGTCACGCGGGGAGGCCGCCAGATCGAACTGACCTCCACAGAATTTAACCTGCTTCTGCTCTTTATGAGCCATCCACGACAGGTCTTAGACCGTCTGACCATTCTCAACCGGGTCTGGGGCTATGATTTTATGGGCGAAACCAATATCATCGAGGTGTATGTGCGCTACTTGCGCGAGAAGATAGAGGATACGCCCAGTACTCCCCGCCTTATTCAGACGATACGCGGGTCAGGCTATATTCTCAAGGGATGATGTATTATTTTATTTTCCGGTGGATGCTAATTCGTCCTCTGCGATGGGGAGGGTAAACCAGAAAGTGGACCCCTCCCCTTTTGTACTTTCGACCCCGACTGCGCCCTGTTGCTGCTCTATGATTGCCCGGCAAATGTACAGCCCAAGTCCCATACCAACCGAAAATCCACGCTGTCGTTTGATCCCCTCCACCTGGTAAAATCTCTCCCAGATATGCGCTTGTTCAGATGGTGAGAGTCCTGGCCCGTGATCGCGCACCGAGAAACGCGCCGTACTTTCTACTTTCTCCAGGCGAACTTCGATCGGTTGGTCTTCCGGCGAATATTTCAAGGCGTTGCTCACGAAGTTGTTGATAACCTGGCCAATACGCTCAGCATCTGCAAAGACCGGAATGCTATCTTCGATAGGCGCGATCATATAAATACTATGCGCGGGGGCTGCGCTTTGTAAGTCTTCGATAGTCTCTTGTGCAAGTGTAATCAGATCCAATTGTTCCTGTTGCAGGTCGAGCTGACCCGACTGAATACGCGAGCTATCCAGCAAATCTCTGATGAGCCGGTTCTGAACATTCGCCTGACGTTCGGCGCGTTCCAGCATCAGTTGTATCTCTTCCAGGACGGTAAAGAGCGTATTGTTGTCTTTTGGCAAACCACGCATAGCATACAGTAAGCGCATTTTAGACAGTTGGATGTTTCCCTTGATGGTTGTCATTGGCGTGCGCAGTTCGTGGCTGACGATGCCCAGGAACTCATCCATTCGCTCTTTTGTCCTCTGAAGAGATAGTCCGCGGGCCTGCGCTTCAACCTGTTCGTGTTGCAAATGTTCGCGCTCGGTGATGTCGCGATTGATCTCCAGAATCGCGGTTGGCTGGTTGGATGCGCCTGTGTCGCGCACCACTACCTGGCGGCTTTCCACGATCACCTGCGCGCCATCCCGTCGTGTATGGATAAGCTGACCTTCCCATTGTCTCTGCTGCTCTAGCATTCTCTGGGTTACCTCGCGGGACTGGGGAAAGCGCGTCTGGAGAAGCAGATGGCTGACCTGGCCGAGAGCCTCCTCTTCAGTCCACCCATAGAGTGATTGAGCGCCCTGATTCCAGAAGATAATGGTACTCGCCAGATCGCGCACGATAATGGCATCGTGCGCAAGGTCGATCATGCGCGCCAGGTGTTGGTATATGACGCGCTGGCTCACATTATTTGTCTCATCGGGTCTGTCATCTGAATTATTTACGCTCATTGGACTTTCTTTCTCTTTCCTCGTATGAAATCGCGTGGCATAGAGTTGATCTTTATTCCCGTATCTTGAACGCCAGGATGCTGAAACTTTGCTCCCTGTTAGAACGTGAAGAAATGAAACCGGAATTTTTGCAAAGTGGTTTTACCATCTCTGGATTGCTTACCTACTCGGGTGGAAGTGAGTCTATCTATGGGTTCCTCCATACAGAAAACACTTCTATTATACGATAGGCGCTGGATGTGGTGTTGCCAGGTCATATTAGCGCCTATCATTAGTGGGAACGGAGTATCGTAATGCAAAGTAATGTTGATCAGCATAGTAGTAATACGCAGTCCAGCACAAAAACGGTTCTTCTTGTTGAGGATGATAAAGCAATTGCCCAATTACTCGAGCAGATAATATCGCAAGAGACTCCGTACCGGGTTTTAGCTGTGCCAGATGGTTTGCAAGCGCTGGACATAGTGAAAAATGTCAGACTGAACCTGCTGCTTTTAGATTACTGGTTGCCTACGATCCATGGTATCGAATTGTATGACAGGTTATGTGCCGTGAAGGGTCTGACACAGATACCAACGATCATGCTAAGTGTCAATCCCCCGCTTCAGGAGATCAAGAAGCGCAAAATTACCTATATGATTAAGCCATTTGATGTGGGCAAGCTCGTGCGAACGATGCAAACTCTGATGGCCTGAAATAATGACCGGATACAACGTCATGGGTTGCTTGAAGCAACCCATGATGTTGCATCCGGTCATCAGGCTTTCTTTAACCGTTGTAGCTCAGGACACGTCACCCTCAACGCCAAGTCGGCGGCGGATCTCCTGTTTGGAGTGCGACAAGGCCCATTCCAGGTGGGCCTGCATGGCTTGAGCGGCAGTGTCTGGCTCCCCCTCCTGGATGGCATCAAGAATCGCTTCGTGCTGCTTTGCATACGTCAACAGTAGTTCCTGCGTGCGTCCTGCTGCAATCTCGAATACCCAGCCCTGGGCGCGGGTTGTTGTAGTGATTGTAGATGCGAGGAATGGATTGTGTGTTGCTTCGGCAACTACTTGATGGAAGGCAGCATCAGTCTCGCGAAACTGCTGGCGCTGCTGGGTCTCCGCGCTTTGCCGGTTCAAGGTCACTACCTGGCGCAGCTCTCGCAATTCATGAGGCGTAATGCGTTCTGCGGCCAGGCGCGCAGCGGAAAGTTCAAGCATGAACCTGAATTCATAGAGACTAATCACTTGCGTGGGATCGACAGGTGAGAGAGAATCGAGCATCGAGGTGGCGAAAGACGATGCCTTATCAGCCACATAAAGACCGCTGCCCCTGCGCGTGTAGACCAGCCCTCTCGTCACAAGCACCTTCACCGCCTCACGTACCACCGTACGGCTCACTCCCAATTGCTCGCTCAACTCGTGTTCGGTTGGCAGACGGTCTCCCGGCTTTAGATCGCCGGAAGTTATCAACTCAATGATCTTCACGGCTATTGTTTCATAAGCCGGTCGGTATCCATCCTCTGCCGGTTTCATAATGCTCGTCATGTTTTGCTCTGCCTTTTCTACGGGTTGCCAGCATTGGATTTGCTCGCCGTTTCACAATGAGTTTCTTCGTAGCCACTTCCCTGCCTTGTCGAAAAAAGTTGGGCAGTGAGTATATGTTGTCCTATTGCTAGTAGCAGTATATGCGAGAGAAGACAAATATGTCAAGCTAATTGAGGTCGCATAATCATTGATAATATCGCCATTATTTGCAATATTAGTATGACTACTTATTTGCCTTCGAGTCAGTTTACCATGATACATTTTATTATGCATGAGAAAAATTAACGGAAACACCGGTTTGTAATTTCTAATGCGAGAGTGAAAATGCCAATTTCACGCCACTCACGTGTTTATTTACGTATTCGATGCCGTTTGAAATTGGTATGATAGATTCGATTTGTGACTGATTTGAGATGTGCAAATATTGCATTGTATCTCTGATTAGTTATACTTCTTTTAAGGGTTAAATGAGAATGCACGTAATGCGCGTTTCCCGTTTCAATGAAAGCGCTCTGACCAATAATGAAAGGAGGAAACCAACTTCACAACTCTTCGAAATTGCGTGCAAGGGTACCCTGGTTCTATCTTCCGTGTAAGTCGCACTTTGATTGATGAAATTGCGTTCGGTATATGTGCCGAAGGAGGAAACACTGATGTTCCACCAGATTCTTGCTCCCGTTGCAGGAAATCTCTTCCTCTCCTTTCTCGTCGGATTGATTCCGATTGTAATTGTACTTGTAATGCTAGGTGTCCTACGACGGCCAGCCTGGCAAGCGGCTTTAACCGGGTTGATTTTTGGTGTTGTGATTGCCGTCGGGGTGTGGCAGATGCCGGTAGGGCTGGCAGCCAACTCGACGTTGAATGGTATAGCCTTTGCCATTCTCCCGGTCATGTGGATTGTCTGGAATGCGATGTGGCTGTACAATATCGCGGTTCGTTCAGGTAAATTTGAACTCTTCCGCCGCTGGATGGTATACAACGTTCCACCGGACAAGCGCATTCTGCTCATCTTAATTGGCTTTTGCTTCGGTGCGCTCATGGAAGGCATTGCTGGCTTTGGCACGCCGATTGCAATCGGTAGCGCGCTGTTGATCGCGCTCGATTTCCCAGCGCTCGAAGCCATAACTCTGACGCTGATTTTTAACACAGCGCCGGTAGCTTTTGGCGCACTGGGGACCCCCATAACGACGCTGGCCGCTGTCACCCACTTGCCTGTAACTTCCCTGTCAGCGATGGTTGGCCGCCAACTGCCTATCTTCGCCTTTGTCCTGCCTTTCTACGCGCTCATCATCTTCTCAGGTTTCCGCAGCCTGAAGACGATGTGGCCGGTTGCATTGGTGGCCGGAGCATCATTCGCTCTGACGCAGTTCGCAGTCTCCAACTTCATAGGGAAAGAACTGCCAGACGTGCTAGCCTCGCTCGTTTCGCTGATCTGTGTCATCGGCTTCGTGCAAGTCTGGAAACCTCGCGATATGGAGCAGTACAGAGCGCATCTTGCAAGCGTAAAATTGGGTGCAGAGGGTTCCACGGCTATTGGAGAGGAGCATGTTCCCGTCCCTATACCGCTATCTTCCACTATCTCCACTGAGGGTGGCAAACCCACAGCTCGCGAGGCCATGCTGGCATGGTTGCCGTGGGTGATGGTGAGCGCAGTGGTGATTATCTGGACCTTTCTGAATGTAGGTACCGTTGGGCAGCAGAGTATTAAGTGGCCAGGATTGCACAATCAAATCTTCCTGACCCTCTACGGAAAGCCCTATGCTGCCCTCTACAACTTCCAGCCGCTGGGAACCGGCACGGCTATCCTGGTAGCGGTTGCGCTGACTTCGCTGGTGTTTGTGGGGACAGGCTCAAACCCGAATGTGATTGGTTTGGCGCTGGTGGACACCTGGAAGCAACTGCGCTTTGCTATCCTGACCGTGATGCTCATCATTGGCCTTGCCTACCTCTTCAATTACTCCGGCATGGCGTACACGTTGGGCCTGGCGATCTCTAAGGTAGGAGGCATCTTCCCCTTCTTCGCGGTCTTCCTGGGATGGATTGGCGTATTCCTGAGTGGCAGTGATACATCCAGCAATGCGCTCTTCGGCAATCTGCAGGTGGTGGCTGCCAAACAGCTCCATCTCAGTCCAATTCTCATGGCTGCTTCGAACTCCACTGGTGGGGTGATGAGTAAGATGATCTCGCCACAAAATGTAACGACAGGCGTTTCGACCAGTTCGCTGGTTGGCAAGGAAGGTCTGATTGTAGCGCGAACTTTTAAGCACAGTATCTTCCTGGCAGTTTTGCTCGGACTGCTGGTGATGGCGCAGCAGTACCTGATTCCGTGGATTATTCCACATTGATATGGTATGAGTTTCGTCAACGTGATGGTAGTTGCTACATTTGGATACAGTCAGGAAGGGATAGTGATACCCGCGATGTCCCTTCCTGGTTCTATGAGATGTGCCTGGCGGTACGCCTGTGCCAGGTAACGGCGTGGGTTAAAAATACCAGGGCAAGTCGAATTCGGTTCGACTTTTAGCGTCTGAAGTGTATAATAGTCTCTAGTGGAAACGTTATACAGTGGGATGCGCTCTGGTTTATCGGCCTTCCTCTAGCCTCAGACAGTGATAGAAGGAATACATATGCGTGTAGCACAAAGCGGTATTTTTGCCCTGGGTACCGGCTCGCACTCCTATCTGGAGTTCGATCTTTTTGAACGTGCCGACCCGCTTGCCCTGGTTCAGTCAATTGCCAATCTGCGGGAGCCGAGCACGACGACCGGCGGAGTCAACCTTGTGGCTGGTTTTCGACCATCGCTGTGGAGGCGCGTTGCGCCACAGGATATGCCAGCAGGAGTGGCCGACTTCGATCAGCCCGTGCGCGGTGTCGATGGGTATGCCATGCCTGCCACCCAGCATGACCTGTGGCTGTGGGTTGCGGGTCATGCCTACGATAAGGTTTTTGATGTTACGCGAGAGGCTGTGAAGGCGCTTGCCCTGGTCGCCACTCTCGCGAGTGAAGTAGCAGGGTGGACCTATAAGGAGAACCGGGATTTAACCGGATTTATTGACGGGACCGAGAATCCTAGCCTCTCTGAGGCACCTGAGGTGGCTTTGATCCCTCCGCAGTCTCCTGGCGCGGGCGGTAGCATCGTCCTTGTTCAGAAGTGGATGCACGAAGCCTCCGCATTCGATATGCTGCCGGTTGAAGAGCAGGAGAAGATCATGGGGCGAACTAAAAACACGAGTGTAGAGCTTGGCGAGGAGGTGCGCGGGCCTCAATCGCATGTGTCGCGCACAGTGATTGAAGAGAACGGTGAGGAACTGCATATCTTCCGCCGCAATACTCCCTTTGGCACGGCCACAGAACACGGGACCATGTTTATCGGCTTTAGCTGCGACCAGCATCGCCTCTCCCGTATGCTCGCGCGCATGGCCGGGGCAGAGGATGGCATACGCGATGCTCTCACCAGGTATACGACAGCCGTCAGCGGGGCCTATTACTTCGTTCCATCGATAGAGTCACTGCGCGGTTTTGCCGCCGAAGATGGCGCATAATTAAGAGCTTATCAGCGCTCTTACTGATTTTGTTACCCATGCGCGCGTTCCCCGTGCGGAACATACCGGGCTGAACAAGTGCCACTTGTTCAGCCCGGAACGTCTCTACTGGCCGCTTCACTTAGTCCGCATTTAACACTCGCTGTGGCCGCAGTTGTAGCACTTCTTGCAGCCTTCCTCGTAGACCATCGTGTTGCAGCCGCACTGGGGACACAGATTCCCGGTGATGCTCATGTGGCTCAAGCTCACTAGAGTGGCGGCTTTTTCTTCGTGACCGTTGCCGTTATCCTTGCCGTTGGCAAGGGGCGCGGCTTCTGCCTCGGATTCTTGTTCCGCCTGTTGTTGCTTCATTTCCTCGAAGTGCATCTCCAGGGCGCGCGCTACCGCGTCTGGCATCGAGCGCACCTGCTGCATTCCGAAGCCCACCGAACGACTGCCGCCAATGCCGCGCAGTTGATCAGCAATTTCTCGCGCGCGGTCGGTCTGCGAGAGCGGGCTGAGGATGCGCAGGTTGAGCGAGATCAGGCGACCTAACGCTTCGGCCAGCGCCGCGATGTCGCTACCGGCCTTGCCAACGTTGACGAACACTTCGAGCGGCCCATGTTCGTCGCTGTTGATGGTGACGTTGATCTTGCCTTCCGGCGCGTTCATCTGGCGAGTGTAGCCATGCACGACGGACGGGCGCGGCTTGACGCCATCTTGTATGGACGTGACGCCTTCCATCGTCACCCCCGGCGCTGCCCCTTGCTCCCCGGCTTTCTTTTCGTCCGCGACACGGGTGAGAACGGCATCACGCGATCCATCGCGGTAGTAGGTGACGCCCTTGCAACCCGACTCGTAGGCCAGGCGGTAGAGCTTTTGCACCTCTTCTACGGTGTGATTGTTGGGCGCGTTGACCGTTTTACTGATGCTGGAGTCCGTGTAACGCTGGATGGTTGCCTGCACGCGCACATGTTCTTCCGGCGTCAGGTCGTTGGAAGAAACGAAGTATGCTGGCGTTGGATCGTTGGGGTGGGCTTCACGCCACTCCTGGAGCAGGGGATGATACATGATATGCTCACCTGTGCGGTCGCGCCTGACCATCGCGAAGTCGTACACCGGCTCGATACCCGAACTGACGCCCGCGAGGAGGCTGGTCGTGCCGGTGGGAGCCTGCGTCAGCAGCACGGCGTTGCGGGTGCCCTGCTTCTTGATCTTCTCCTGAATGGGCTTCGGCAGCTTTTTGATGAAATCACCCTGCATGTACTTGTCGCGTTCAAAGTGGGAGAAGGCCCCCTTTTCGAGCGCGATATCGGCGGACATATCATAGGATGCGTCGCGAATGGTGGCATAGATGCGCTCGATGACAGGCACCGACTCTTCGCTGCCATACGGTATTTCCATCTTGATCAGCGCGTCCGCCAATCCCATCGTGCCCAGCCCCGTGCGCCGCGTGCCAAGCTGCGCCACGCGGTTTTCCTCGATGAAGTACTCGGTGGCATCGACCACGTTATCCAGGAAGCGCATAGCGACCTTGCTTATCTCGGCGAGGTGCGCGTAATCCATCTTGCCATCAACGACGAAGGCCGAGAGGTTGATCGCGCCCAGGTTGCACACGCCAAAGGGCGGCAGGCCTTGCTCTCCGCAGTCAAACGAGCAGTATCCATTCGTGATCCAGGTGAGCGTGTCAGGTTCGTAGACATCATAGACCTCTTCCTCGCGCTCTGTATCCTCAACCGAGACGACCGATGCTGTCCATGTCCCACCTATATAATGCCAATTTTCGGCAATGTCTTTCAGGCGTGCTGCTTTCTCCGGGTGACTTAGGCCAATCTCCGCGTAGAAGCGCGCGATGCCTTCATTCATGATGATGACATCATACTTCTCGCCCGTGCCGTACATCGAGCGGCCATCGTACATCAGATCTTCATCACGAGTTGCACGGTAGACGCGCCCGTGGATACCGAACTGAAGGAGAGTCAAACGTACCTGCTGTGCCAATGCATATGATGATGTATGGAAGCGCAGCATGGGATTATCCTGTTTCAGGAGTACACTGCCATCCGTCGAAAAGAGACCATCAAGGACTCCCGCCATGAATTCTTTTTCCAAGCCCATGAAAGCAGCGGGAATAGTCTTTTGTGACGCCTTGATATTGGGTATCATACCAATGCGGATGAGCAAAGATGCTAATTTATAGCACTCTAACCGCACGGAGGCATGTTTGATAGCAACACCACCCCCACCAACAGCAAACTCTTTTTCGGAGAGCGTGCGGTGTGTGTGGATGTTCATATCTATCATTAAATTCCTGAACGTATCGTACCAGCCATCTTCATGAGCGCCAAAGGCTACTTTGCATTGATAAGAACGGCTATTCCTGCTTTGCAGTTCGCGCAATGTGCCGTCGCCCAGCATCGTACCAACGATCAGGCCAAGCTTGCGGTCGTAATAGTTGGCAACGTTAAGTTCTCGTTTAGCAATATACTCCATCGCTTGAGCGGGAAGACTCTGACGTGGCCCAAAGGTTTCATTGGCGACAACCAGAACCTTATCACTCTCCTTCAACTCAGCAATGGGTACCCACTGATACTTTTTGCCACGCACAACTTTAAGCTTGTGGTCAGCGGTGCCTTCAAGATAGCCACCATCGGAATAATTCACACGATAGATGCGCTGAAGACCATTATTATATATCTTTTCGATGGGCTTCAGTCCAGCAGGCGTGCGAATTTTCATACCTACCTGCAAGTCGCGGGCAGGTGTGTATCCTTGCTCTGTAGAAACGAGCGTATCGCCAGTAACACATGGATTCACGCACCTGATATCTTCGTAGTACCAGGTATTCGACAGCTTGTTGTACCTGTCCATGAAGACCATGCCCGGCTCCGCCGAGGCCCAGGCGGAGGCGCAGATCAGGTCCCACAGGTCGCTGGCGCGGATGGTCTTCTTCACCTCGCCCTGCCAGATGAGGTCCCAATTGGCATCGTCTTTAACGGCCTGCATGAATTTATCGGAGATACACACTGAGAGATTGGCGTGTTCGATCTTGCCTGCCGTGCGCTTGACGGTGATGAACTCCTCGATGTCGGGATGGGTGTCGTCGAGCATAAGCATTAACGCGCCGCGCCTGGACTCCGCCCTGCTGGATCACATCGCCCGTCGCCACCGAGTAGAGCTGCGCCCACGAACATGGGCCGGAGGCGGTGCCGTTGACCGTTTTGATGTAGGAACCACGCGGGCGCAACGTCGAGAGGTTGATGCCGACGCCACCGCCGCGAGCCATGATTTCGGTCATCAATTTGAGATTGTCGAGGATACCGTTACGGCTATCGTCCGGGCTGGGTATAACATAGCAGTTTGAGACCACAACACCGGCTGAAATGAACGAGTGATCTTCCTCGACCTCAATATCCAGCACCATGCCAGCATAATCTTCAACAGCAATTTCGTTGACCCGCGCCCACTTGAGGTCATCATATTCAAAATCCTGGAGGGAGATTGTGTTGAGAGAGGGTTTCTCTTCGTGATATACCATGGCAACGTAATCACCGGGTTTAATGTCTTTGGCGGGAATCCAATCCGGTTCATGCTGCAACCGCAGACCATCACGCGACTTGTGTTTGTTGACCCACTCTGAACGGACAACGTATACTTTGTGGTCGCCTGTCACGCGCAAATCATCATAACCCATTTTCCGGGGTCGGATGATGTAGAGTGTTTCCTCAGTTTCGCGCTCAAATTTATGCAATACTGGACGCAGACGATTGCGATGTGTGACCACAAGATCGCCAATCTTGATTTCGGAAATCGGTCGATAACCATCTGCTGTCAGCACTTCCTGGTCAGGCGGCATACAGTTATAAAATGTCACCTGGTGGCCTGACCCGGCACCCGCCAGAATGCGCCCGCCCGGCACGAATTGGAAATTGGTGAGCGCCTCGTAGAAGCGTTGTTCCCAGAGCTTGCGCGACTCTTCGGTTTTTTCCACCTCGGCAATGCCTCGCGCTACCCTGGCCCACAGTTGTTCTGGATAGAACTCCAGCGCATTTCCGTCGGGGTCTTTGAGCGAGTACCTGTCCATAAATACTTTTTGACGAATGCCCTCCAACTGGGTCGTATGCGAGGGATTGTGGGTGCCAACGCCTTGCTTTGTATGTGTGGCAGGCGCAGTCGTCTTCTGTTCCACCATGAAATATGGCTCCTTCCGTGTTGACATATACTACAGGGGCGACATAGCATCTATGCCGCGAACGTTTTGTTTCATTCAACTTGCAGCGCGCTTTTTATCATCCGCAACACAGTATACCTTGTAAAAACGCGAAATTCAAGGGTTTTGGCACAACATATTGATATTCTTATGTATCTAAGCACAATATATTGATATTAGTAGCGACACCTCTTGAGAGCGTCCCAACTTCATGCATCTATCATGGGTGTTTATTGAATAGGACGGGACGCCCTCAAGGGGCGTCGCTACTGGAAGTGATATGATAAAGGATAATTACTATATAGAGCATCGTAGGGGCTTGATACGCCCGGTTTGTGGAGGATACATGCGAGCCGAGATACTTTCCTGTGGCACTGAATTATTGTTGGGGCATATTACCGATACCAATGCAACCTATCTTGCGCAGAGCCTGGCGACTCTGGGCATTGATCTCTATTATGTTTCTCAGGTAGGCGATAACCAGGGCAGGATCGTGGAAACGCTGCGCCGCGCCTGGGAACGCTCAGATCTGATTGTCATGACAGGCGGACTGGGACCAACCGAGGATGACCTGGCGCGCGAGTCGATCAGCGCGTTGCTGGGCGAGACGATGCAGGTGGATCCGCGCCTGGAAGCGGAGCTGCGCGGCATGTTCACAGCGCGTCACGCCACCATGCCGGAACGCAATCTCAAGCAGGCTACCGTGATTCCTTCGGCGCAGGCGCTGCCCAATCCACGCGGCACCGCGCCGGGTTGGATGGTTGAGAAGGAGGGACGCATCATCGTGGCTATGCCGGGCGTGCCACGCGAGATGTACCACATGTGGGAACACGAAGTGGTGCCTCGTCTCAGCGCGTATACGGGTGGGCGAATCTTCACGCGTCTCCTGCGCGTCTGGGGCCTGGGCGAATCTGACGGTAGAAGAACAATTGGATGCCCTGCTGCATAATACCAATCCGACCATTGCCACTTATGCCAAGAATGATGCCGTTGATGTGCGTATTACGGCTAAAGCAGAGACACATGAGAGAGCCGAACAACTGGTGGCGGAAATGGAGGCGCAGGCGCGTCAGATACTGGGGCACCATATCTTTGGTGTGGATAAAGAGACGCTGCAAAGCGTCGTGGGCAGGCATCTATCGGAACGCTACCAGAGGCTGGCAGTTATGGAATTGCTGACAGGTGGGCTGCTTTTGAGTACGATCACTGATTATCCGGGCAGTTCTAAGCACTTCATTGGAGGGGTCGTATCGTACAGTTCTGATCTGAAAGTGCAGTTGGGAGTGCCGCGTGAAACGATCGAACAGTACGGGGCTGTCAGCGAAGAAACGGCGCGAGCGATGGCACGCGCTATTCGCGAGTATCTCCACGCGGATTATGGACTGGGTATTACGGGGTGGCTGGCCCGGATAAGCAGGAGGATAAGCCAGTAGGGACGGTATATATCGCCATCGATGGGCCTGAAGGGGTTGTGACAGGCATGGGTCCCGGTTGGCGCGCCAGCCGCGAGGATAACAAGCGCCTGGCGACGCTGGCCGCCCTCAATTTGTTGCGGCTGCATCTCGAGGGCGTCAAACTCGGCCAGAGGTAGGGGGCTAAGAATAGGAATGCCACAACCGTTGCTGGTGTTGTACGTAAGTAAGTATGGTAAGATATTACTGAGAGAATTTATGACTTTGCAGAATTGAGGCGATGATGTCCTGGAATCCCGATGAATTTAGTGAATATCGAGAATACGCCAATGTTTCCGATTATGCTGATCCTGCGTATTACCAGCAAGGGGAAACGTCCACGTCTCGTTCTGCCCAGCCGGTAACATGGCCGCCAACTGCTCCGAATTACGACCAGCCTGCGCCGCCACCCATTTCTCCTGATATGTACAGCTATGACCCAGGAAAGATGAGCGCGTATCGCGGTCCTTCGTCGCTGGAGGGGTATACGCATGATGCTGGCGAGGATCAACGCGAACTGGCAAAGCATGGCAAAATCACCGAAGGCAAGAAGAAGAAATTGGCGGGATTAGGCGGCATCGGCGCGTTTATCATCGGGTTGCTGGTAAAATTCAAAACCCTGCTAGTGTTACTGTTTGATCTCAAGTGGTTTGCTATATTCGGCAAGATCGGGTTAGCCAGTATTAGCGCGATTATCTCCATTGCGGTCTATTCGTTCTACCGTGGCTGGCCGTTTGCCATCGGGCTGGTAGCCCTGTTGTTCATCCATGAAATGGGTCACGCGCTGGTCATGAAGCTCAAAGGTATTCCGATAGGCGGCATGATCTTCATTCCGCTCCTGGGGGCGGCTGTCTTTATGAGCAAGATGCCGAAAAATGCTAAAGATGAGGCAGAAGTGGGTATCGCCGGGCCAATTGCTGGAGCTATCGCGGCCTCGGTTTGTTTCCTCTTTGCGCAGGCCGACCCGTATAGTATCTGGACGCCGCTAGCCTATTTCGGCTTCTTTATCAACCTGTTCAATCTTGTGCCGATAGTACCCTTTGATGGCGGGCGTATCCTGGCTGCTATCGACCGGCGCATGTGGATCGTCGGTTTCGTAGGGTTGATCGGTTTTCAAGTCTGGTCATACTTTCAGTACCATAGCATTTCGCCCTTTCTGATCTTCTTTATCGTCATTGCCGGAACACAGCTCTGGGCGCGGCGGCGCGCTGCCGATACCCCGGAGGGCAACGCCTACTACAAGGTTCCGGCAGGCGAACGTATTATTCTGACGCTGGCCTACTTTGGCCTGGCGGCTGTGCTGGTTCTCGGTATGACCGTTTCATCGAACCTGTTGCACAGCCTGGGGTAGTAATTTCTATGAAATTCGTACCTCAACCATGTAGGCGGACGCGATAAATCGCGTCCCTACCACCTACACCTTTCACTGGTAGGTTTTTTGAAACGCGCCGCTCGTGCCTGTCATTCTGAGCGCAGCGAAGAATCTGTGTGCGGCTCGGCGAGAGATTCTTCGCTGCGCTCAGAATGACAGCTCCCACCTCGCTGACGCCTTTCCAAAAAACCCTACAAGTGAAAGACCACCTACACCCGGCGGACGAATTTCTATGAGATACGTACCTCCACTCCGGCCATTTCTTCTAACACTTTGAGCAGCGAGGTGTAATCTTTGCTGCCATAGCCTGCGGCGCGGGCCATTTCGTACATCTGGCGTGTCAGGGCGGTTATGGCGACGGGGGTGCTGTTCTCGGAGGCGAGGTTGAGGGCGAGTCCCAGGTCTTTGTGCAGCAGGTCGGTCATGAAGCCGGGCTGGAAGCTGCCGTTGAAGGCGCGCAGGGGGAACTGGTTGGCGAGTTGCCAGCTTGCGCCGCTGCTGACGCCGATGATCTTTGCCATCGTTTCGACATCCGCGCCGGCTTTCACACCCAGCACGAAGGACTCGGCGATGGCTGCCGCGATTGCGCCGCACAGGATGTTATTCACGATCTTGACTACTTCGCCTGCGCCAGTTGGCCCGACGTAGAAAATGTTCTCTTTTTTACCCATCGCTTCGAGCGCGGGGAGAGCCTGTTCAAAGATATCGCGCTCTCCCCCTGCCATGATGGTCAACGTACCATTGACCGCGCCCTGCGAGCCGCCGCTGACCGGAGCGTTCGAGAAAGTGGACGCTGCGCGTCGATGCGGTCTGCGCGAGTTTGCGGCTGACGGCGGGCGCGATGGTGCTCATATCTACGATAATCAGGCCCTTGCGAGCGCCATTGAGGATGCCCTGGGGGCCGGTCACGACCTCTTCGACCTGGGGCGAATTGGGCAACATGGTAATCACTATATCCGAGGCCATCGCTACCGCTCGAGGTGACGGAGCCAGCTTCGCGCCCGCGTTCAACACTTCCTGCACTTCCGGCTTTTCCGGGTGACGTGCATAGATAGTGACATGGTGTTCTGCTTTAAGCAGGTTGAGCGTCATGGGCCGGCCCATAACGCCGATACCGATAAATCCGATCTGCATTGAGAATATCCTTTCCAAAAAGTTCAGCATTTTCCTGCTGAAAAATAGCGCTATTTATTCCATTTCGACAAGAACCGCGCCGCCTTTGACAACATCGCCTTCGTGATAATGGACTCGTCGCACTTTCCCTTCGTAGGGCGCGACGATGGTATGTTCCATCTTCATGGCGGTGAGAATTACCAGTACCTGGCTCTGCTGCACCTGCTGGCCTTCACGCGCCTGCACTTTGACGATGGTGCCTGCCATAGGCGCGGTGAGCGTTTTTTGCGTGCTGGCCGCGCTGCCCCCGTGCGCGGTGGCGTCCACGTCGGGTGGTTGTGGCCGCGCCAAACGATAGAGGCGCCCGTTGAGCATCACCTGTGTCTCACTCTCAACATGCTGTGCATAAGCGCGGATTTGTCTCGCGCTCTGTCGCATCAGGATGAAGCCATTATCGCCCATAGTATAGTGTATCTCACGGGCAGGCTCACCCGTAATCTGTACCTTCCACGCGCCTGTAGTAGTGGGTGAAGGCGAGAGTGCGACATGGAAAGTCTGCCCGTTATACAAATAAGTCACGTTGCGAGCTTCGCCAAAGATGCGCCACGCGCCCAGCGTTTGCCAGGGGTTTGTCGCTGGTAGCGTTCCATTACGTGTAGCGGTGGAGACCGGCTTGTTGCTCATATCGAGCAGGGCCGCTGCGTAGAGCGCGTCTGGGTCGAGTGCTTCTTGTGACTGCGCGTCGAGCAAAGCGTGCGTTTCCAGGAAGTTCGTGAAGGTCTGACCTTCGTAGAAAGCGGGATGGGTAGCGATAGCGAGCAGGAGTGAGGCGTTGGTTTGCACTCCGAACACTGCCTGTTGCTCAAGGGCGGCACGCAGGCGGGCAATGGCGGCTGGACGGTCTTCGCCATAAACGATCAACTTGGCGATCATGGGGTCATAGTACTGGCTGATCTCGTCGCCGCTCTGAATGCCGCTATCGACGCGCACGCCCGGCCCCGAAGGTGGCACAAAGGTTGATATTGTGCCGGTTGAGGGCAGGAAGTTTTGCCGCGGGTCTTCGGCGTACAGGCGCGCTTCGATGGCGTGGCCGCGCGGGCTGATGCGTTCCTGGACTAATGCGAGCGGTTCGCCCGCGGCAATGCGGATTTGGTGGTACACGAGGTCCAGCCCTGTCACCAGTTCTGTGACAGGATGTTCGACTTGCAGGCGCGTGTTCATCTCTAGAAAATAGAAGCGTTTGTCGCTATCGAGCATAAATTCGAGCGTACCGGCGTTCACGTACCCGGCGGCTTGCGCGATACGCACGGCAGCCGCGCCCATTTCAGCGCGCAACGCGGGAGTGAGCGCGACCGAAGGGCTCTCTTCGATAATCTTCTGGTGGCGACGCTGGATGGAGCATTCGCGCTCGCCCAGGTGGATCAGGTGGCCGAAGGTATCGCCCAACACCTGTATCTCGACGTGCCGTGGCTGTAGCAGCAGGCGTTCAAGAAAGACGGTGCCATCGCCAAAAGCACTGAGGGCTTCGCGCCGCGCACCCGCCAGTTGATCGAGAAAGTCTGCCTCGCTATGCACCTCGCGCATTCCCTTGCCGCCCCCGCCTGCCGAGGCTTTGATTAACAGTGGAAAACCGATGCGCCGCGCTTCTTGCAGCAGTATTTCGTCGTCCTGACTGTCGCCGTTGTAGCCAGGAATTGTGGGCGCGCCCACCGACTGCGCCAGGCGTTTGGCGGCGATTTTTGATCCCATCAGGCGCATTGCCGGGGCAGGCGGCCCGATGAAGACGATACCTGCCTGCTCGCAGGCTTCGACGAAGGCGGCGTTTTCGGAAAGGAAGCCATAGCCGGGATGGATGGCTTGCGCGCCACTGCGCCGGGCGACATCGATGATGGCTGCCATATTCAAATAGCTTTGCGCTGCTGGCGCGGGGCCGATAGCATAGGCTTCGCCGGCGGTTTGCGTATGCAGCGCGTGTTGGTCGGTCTCGGAATAGATAGCGACGGTGGCGATGTCCATTGCGCGACAGGTAGCCATGATGCGCACCGCTATTTCGCCGCGATTGGCGATGAGTATTTTATTGAACATGCTCTAAATACCTGACTTAGCAATTAGTGTGTGTTAGTTACGAGGGCGACCGCAAGGGTCCCCACCCATCATCCACACCACCCCCGCCCCTACAATGAACGTCATATGATCCAGTTGGGTTTGCGTTTTTCAAGAAAGGCTTGCAGGCCCTCCTGTCCTTCCGGGCTGACGCGCAGGCGGGCTATGGTTTCGGCGGTGTAGCGGCGGGCGGTTTCGCTGTCCATCTGGCCGACATTTAAGGCGAGGGCTTTGCAGGCGCGTAGCGCCAGTGGCGCGCTTTTTAGCAATTCGCAGACTTTGTCTTCGACGGCCTGGTCCAGTTCTGCGGCGGTGGTGACGATATGCACCAGTCCGATCTCGCGCGCGTAGGCGACGCTAAAGAATTCGCCAGTTAAGAAGAGCATTCGCGCCTGGGATTTGCCGATTTTGCGCAGGACGTAGGGCGAGATGACGGCGGGCGCGATGCCCAGTCGAGCCTCGCTGAAGGCCAGTTTGGCGGTGTTGACGGCGATGATAATGTCGCAGGCGGCCACCAGTCCTAACCCTCCTCCCATAGCCGCGCCGTTGATGCGCCCAATTACGGCACAGGGAAACGTGTTGATGGTTTTGAAGAGATCGCTCATCGCCAGCGCGTCTTGCAAGTTTTGTTCCTGCGTAAATGTCGCGGATGCTTTCATAGCATTCAGGTCTGCCCCCGCGCTAAAGACCGGCCCGTCGCCGGTCAGCACCACCGCGTGCAGGCGCGTGTCCGAGCGTAGATCGGTGAATGCATCGCGCAGGTCTGCTGCCAGGGAAGCGCTTAAAGCGTTTCGCGCTTCCGCTCGCCGCATGGTCACGGTGGCGATTTTATCATCATGACTACGTTCAACGCTGATATTGGTGTATTTTGTCATGAAACCTCCCTGACGCCTACAAGGGGCGTCGCTACGTTTAATAGTGTCCCCATCTCTTCCTGATTCCACTACATACGGAAGACGCCGAAGGGAGTGTCGGGCACAGGTGCGTTCAAGGATGCGGCGATACCCAGCGCGAGTACGGCGCGTGTATCGCGAGGGTCGATAATGCCGTCGTCCCACAGGCGAGCGGTGCTGTGGTAGGGGTTGCCCTCGGCTTCGTACTTGTTGAGGATGGGTTGTTTGAAGACCGCCTCTTCTTCCTCGCTCATGTTCTGGCTGCGCACGGTTGCCAGCACGCTGGCGGCCTGCTCGCCGCCCATGACCGAGATGCGCGCGTTGGGCCACATCCAGAGCTGGCGCGGAGAATAGGCGCGCCCGCACATGCCATAGTTGCCCGCGCCGAACGAGCCGCCGATAATGACGGTGAAGCGCGGCACCGGAACGTTTGCAACAGCCATAACCATCTTCGCGCCATCTTTGGTGATACCGGCATTCTCATATTGCTTGCCGACCATGAAGCCGGTGATGTTTTGCAAGAAGATCAAAGGCGTCTGCCTCTGGGCGCAGAGTTCCATAAAGTGCGTGGCTTTCAGGGCGCTTTCCGAAAATAAGATGCCGTTGTTGGCGATGATGCCCACCGGATAGCCCATAAGCCGCGCAAAGCCGCACACCAGCGTGGTGCCATAGAGCGCTTTGAATTCGTGAAAGCGGCTGCCATCCACCAGGCGCGCGATGATTTCGCGCACGTCGTAACTTTTGCGATTGTCGCGTGGGATGAGGCCGTACAGGTCGGCGGCATCATACAGGGGTGGTTCGGCCTCATGGATGTCCCAGGGGATGTACTTGCGGCGATTGAGATGGGAGACGATGCTGCGGCAGATGGCGAGAGCGTGCTCATCGTTGAGGGCGTAATGATCGGTCACGCCCGATTGGCGGCTATGCACGTCCGCGCCGCCCAGTTCTTCGGCGGTGACTTCTTCGCCCGTGGCGGCTTTGACCAGCGGCGGGCCGCCCAGGAAGATGGTGCCGTTGCCGCGCACGATCACGCTTTCATCGCTCATAGCCGGGACATACGCGCCGCCTGCCGTGCAGGAACCCATAACAGCGGCGATCTGCGGGATACGCTGGCTCGACATGCGCGCCTGGTTGTAAAAGATGCGCCCGAAGTGTTCGCGGTCGGGAAAGACATCGGCCTGTAAAGGCAGAAACGCGCCGCCCGAATCAACGAGGTAAATGCAAGGCAAGTGGTTTTGCTCGGCGATTTCTTGCGCGCGCAGGTGCTTCTTGACTGTCAGGGGGTAGTAGGTGCCGCCCTTGACTGTCGCGTCGTTGGCGACGATGATACACTCCTGGCCTTCGACGACTCCAATGCCTGTAACGATGCCTGCCGAGGGCGCGTCGTTGTCGTACATGTCCCAGGCGGCCAGGGGGCTAAGTTCCAGAAAGGGCGTATCTGGGTCGCACAGCAATTGCACCCGTTCGCGCGCCAGCAGCTTATTGCGTTTGCGATGCCTGGCGATGGCCTCTACGCCTCCACCCTGCTGAACAAGCTGGATACGTTGATTCAGTTGTTCGAGTAGTTGCTGGTAGTAGTGAGTATTTTCCTGAAATTCAGAATTAGTGCGGTCTATACGAGATTCTAGAATGCCCATGCGATTGAATGTTCCTCTCGACGACGCTGTCACGGATGAGACACGAAAAACTTGTGATGACAGGAGCGTCTCTGCTTCTATGGTATGGTTGCAGCATAGCACCGCGAGTTGAGAGCGTCAAGGTTCGTTTCTCTTGATCTCTGCATCCATGCAGGTGAAACCAGTAGTGACATCCGAAGCTGGGCGATGTGCCTACTTCTCCATGAACAACTTACCTGGCAGAGCGTGATTGGCTCTCTGGTCATTGCCGGGTCGATTGTTCTGGTCAACTGGTTCAAACGCTCAAGACCGACTGGCGGGGCTTGTGATGCGCTTGAGATACCGGAGCTGGCCATCGTGATGCAGGTGTGACGGGCGTGTGGTATGGTTCCCTTGAATGGAACTGAGGAACCATCCTGTAATGGGCGTGGATGGGGCAACGATATGGAGGCTGAGATGACGCGAGGTGACTTCACACGATGGTTGTACCGTGGGCAGCGGCCCAACTGGATCGCGAAGATGCTAAATAGAGCGGGGGCTGCTGTAGCCTCCCTGGGTGTCGCATCCAACTATCTGGTGACATTGGAAGTGACCGGACGAAAGTCCGGGCGGACGGTTTCGCTGCCAGTGGTGGTGGCCCTCGTCAATGGACAGCGGTACCTGGTGTCGATGCTCGGAGAGAACGTACAGTGGGTCCACAATGTCCGTGCCGCCGGGGGAAGAGCGGTGTTCCGGAGCGGCGGTCGTGAGGAGGTCCACCTCGAAGAGGTTCCCGCCGACGAGCGCGCCCCTATCTTGAAGGCGTACTTGCGACGTGCACCTGGAGCGCGGCCACATGTGCCTGTGAACAAGGATGCGCCACTTGCGGAATTTGAAAGGGTTGCAGCCGCATTTCCGGTCTTCCGGGTGGTGAGGAATATCCCGGCATATCCAGGAGCCTGATCTCCTTCGGACCAGGCCGAGAGCCGCGTGTCAGGTGACATCCTCTCACAATGCCAGCGATCCAGATCACTCTTCGGTGAGGTTTCTCCCTTGTGCAAAAGGTGTGGGACACCCGATGGCTACCTGCGCTGCATGTACCATTCGCGAAATTCCGAGCAGCGTCCGTCAGTATCGAAGCGCAGCATGAAGATGTTGTTCCACTCCGCCTTGAGGGTGGTGCCATCTGGCTCGAAGTAGAGGCTACGACCGTTGGCGATGGCGCGATCACCTTCGATCATAATTGGTTCGTAGTGACCGTCATAGGTGCCTGTCGCGTCTGGTTCTTCCAGCCACGAGGCAACGATGGCGGCTCGTCCCTGGATTGGCTCGCTGAATGGATTGTAGGCATAGACGACGTTTTCGCTGAAAAGATTGCCAATGGCCTGCGGATCGTAGCTTTTCCAGGCGCTTACGTAGTTATCCAGCCAGCGCTGGACTGTGGCGCGTTCTAGCATGTATTTCTCCTTTGAGCGATGAATACCTTATACTCGTTGTGTGCTGATGAAACGCTCGTATTCGTACACAACGGCTTCCTGTTCGTTCGTCTCTATAGAGCCAGGTCTCCACTCCCGAATGAGAATAATAGCGTTGTTGGCAGGCATTTCCATTGCAACCAGGTAACAGGCGAGAATAGTGCCTGTCCTTCCAAGCCCAGCGATGCAATGAACTGCAACGGGCATGTGTTTCTCAAGGCATGAAGAAATCATGGCCACAGCTTCCTCAACCTGTTGCAGAGTCGGGGCTGTAAAGTCAGCAACAGGGATATGCCTGGTGAGCATACCGATTTTGGCAGGTGTCACATAAGAAGGTGATAGCTCAGAAAGAGTGAGTATCGCCCGGACTCCTATCTCATACAGAAGTGTAAAAGTGTCTTCGGACTCTGGATACGCCATAGCTGCAAGTTTGTTTTCAAATAGCCAGCTAAAATTGGGCAGGATAATCTGCCGCTTCTCATCCTCGCTCAGGTCATACTGCTGCAAGAAATGCAACGGGTTACTCATCAATTGCGCTCTAAAGCCAGGCTCCAGGTGCGCTCGCACTTTGATGAGCTGTAACGCCTCGATTGACATGCACATACCCTCATGTTTTTGCTACTGAACTGTATGTCAATGCGAATTCTATCAAATCATCTCAAATTCTGAATACCGCTATAAGTTTACCATGAAATGGGGTTATGGAGGGTCGGTAGTGCGCGTTTAGAACAATTCACCATTATGAGCATGAGATAAATATGTGTCTACACTTTTCGATAATTCAGCATCTGCTGGTTCAGCATAAACCGTTTCGACTAGTTGCTCAATCTCTGCTGAGAGGCCGTTGATCAAAGTCTCAATCCTCTGACTCTCGGTAGTAATATTATCCACAGAGGTCATAAATTTCTGAATATCATCGACTAGATTGCCAATGCTTTGCTGCATTTCGGCAGAAGCGATTTTGATTGGCAACCGCTTCCATATATCAGGATAAATACGTCCTTGTCTGGTTCCTTCGTGTAAGTTGGAGGCGATGTATTGACGGATAAAACGGCTATTGATGATTCCGAGTAAGTATCGGAGATCAAATAATTCTGAAACGGGAACGAAATTAGCAGTTATTCTTGCCAATTGCTGCGATTTTCGTAGTACAATCTGAATACCTTTTTCTCCCATGGCTCCAGCTTGCTCTAATGCTTTCCAGGGTACGACAACTTGCACGCTATGGTTAGCGAACAAATTTGATCGGTCGTAATATCCGCCGGAGGTCTCTCCTAATAATAGCTTTTCTGGTGTGCGGAAAAGCGCAATATGCCTGGGGCCTCGCATGTGAGGCCGGTACTTTTCGTAAGCTACAAAACGTTTGCGACGTAAATAATACCGGTCTACGTCATCTCCAAGTACACCATCATCAACGTAGTCCACGGGGCGCATTGTTTCGGCTGGAGGCAAAAAAACATCGTTAAGCGTAAAACGTTTTTGTCGTTTCCCATCAACTTCTGGATCGGCATCCTCATGACTTTGTGCTTCTAAGCCTGTGCCAATATAAACAAGCGCGCAAAGTGGGATGGTGCCTTCTGAAAAACTTTTATCGAGAAATGAATTATAGCGCCATCGAAATAGATATCCATTTGAGGTCAATTGGTTAATTGCTGGTAATGTTTCAAAATGCTGGCAATCCGGCTGGAAATGCCTTCTCCGTATCACTTCATGTTGTTCGTCTGGCGGTCTATTTTCAACCAGTACAATGGTATTTTCAACAGCGGCATCTTGAAAAAGGTGCAATCGAGGGAAGAAATCGATTTGTATCAGACTAAATCGAGTACTCAGCGCTTGCCTCAGATATTCAGCGTACCCTTCTGTTTCAATTCCGTTGGAAACGATAAGAGCTAGCCGACCGGTATCTGGGCGTAGAAATTGTAAGTTACGCTCGAAGAATGGCACAAACATATCCCACTTCTGATTTAGCAACTGGTAATGGCCGGAATTCGATATCTTATTACGGTAAACCAGGTTAGATGAACTTTGATTGGCGCTGACATACGGAGGATTGCCAACCAGGTAATCGAATGTGCGTTGAGCAAAGCCTGCTTGCTCTATAGCTCGCACATCAAGCGCGTCGAGGCAGTGAATCGAGAATTTCAAAGGCGATAGCAAGGATGTAAGATTCCCGCACTCCACGTCTTCTCTACCCTTATCCTTCCATTGGTCGAATAAGAATGGCAGGCACAGCATCAGCAAGTTGATCGTTGAGAGGTAGCAGGCAAAAGGGTTGAGATCAAAACCTGTGAGAGTGCTGGTGAGAATGTACAGCGCGTCGTTACGTGTGATCTCCCCTTCAGCAATGAGTTGATGTAACATGACCTGTTTACGTGCTGCTGCCGCCACTAAAAATGACCCACTGCCGCATGAGAGATCAGCAATGGTTTGATAGAGATAACCCAGATTATTCCTATAGCCATTTATGGAGCCACCATTAGTAAGCATGGTGGGAATTTTGAGTGTATCAAGCATATAATTTACGATATGCGGCGGTGTATAGAACTGCCCATTTTCGCTGCGATTATGTTCTTCGATGAAGCTCTCGTTATAGATTTTGCCCAGGATGTCACCGGACAGCGCTTTGAAGTGATGTTGCTGGAGCAGGTGATATAACTGGAGCATACTTTGCTCGTCAGGCGCGAACCAATCGAAGCAATGCGCAATGCTTGTATTTGTGCCAGTGTCGAGATGGTTCAGTAGATGTAGTATGGTCTGCATTGAACTTGCGAACCAGGTTTTACTTTCCAGTTCGCCGGTTGGAAATGGTGGGAACAGCCCATATTCTTCGCAGATGCGAAGCAGGTAGACCTGGACGAATTGCATAAAGGCGGTTTGCAGGCAGAATTCGTGTTGTGGATGATGAGGAGGAAAAAGATAGCGAGACTGCCAGTTCTGGAATGCTTCACGCGCTTGATTATCAGGCGCATCGAAACGAGCGCGAACGGACGCTAAAATCGAAGCCATAACTGGCCGGAGTTTTCGTATTAGAATTCTGGAATGATCGCTCATGCCATAGTATACAATGCAGAAAAAGAGATTATGATTTGCGAAAAGCTGAAAGCAGAGAAAGTGGGCCGCCAAAACTCGTTGACAAATCACATGCCATCGTGTACTATAGGTGCGTGCGATAGAGGGCTGTGGAGTTTTTCCGGGTCTTTTGTTGAGCAGCGTTCGGGCGTGGCCAAGCGGTAAGGCAGTGGTCTTTGGAACCACGATCCCAGGTTCGAATCCTGGCGCCCGAGCCTTTTTTATATTATGATGCTGGATTGTTGTCGTTAAAAAAGGTATGTAAATTTCACTATGATAATGTATGCGCCCGTAGTGCTGGCTGCCGGTAAAGGTACTCGGATGCGTTCAACTTTGCCAAAGGTGTTGCACCAACTGGCGGGGTTGCCACTACTGGCGCATGTGCTTAACGCCCTCGACGGCATTCCCCAAACGGACGCTTTTGCTCCCCTTCGTGCTACGCTAACAAGCGCAAAACCGCTGGTTGTGGTCGGTTTTGGGGCAGACGAGGTTGAGCGCGTTTTCGGCGAGCGTTGTTTGTATGCCATACAGGAGCCGCAGTTGGGGACTGGTCACGCGGTGATGGCGGCTCGACCCGTGCTTGATACACTGGAGCCGCAGCCGGAAATCGTGCTGGTGTGCTATGGAGATACGCCGCTCATCAGCAGCGAGGTATTAGCTCGCCTGCTTGTTGAGCATGTTGAGCGCGGGGCGACTGTAACATTCCTCACCGCCATCGCCGGGCAGCCCTCCGATTTCGGGCGCGTTGTGCGCGACGCGCATGGGCGGGCGCGCGAAATCGTTGAGATGAAACGCGCTACGGACGAGCAGAAACTCATCAAAGAGGTCAATTCGGGCGTGTATTGTTTTGAGCGCGCGTGGCTGTGGTCGGTCCTGGAAACGCTACCGAAGAATCCGGCGGGTGAATATTACCTGACCGACCTGGTGGGTATAGCCAGCGAGCAGGGGCAAACGGTCGCCACCGTCACTGGTTCTATTAGCGAGACGGTTGGTATCAATGATCGCGTGCAACTGGCCGGGGCTGAACAGGTGATGCGGCGGCGCGTGCTGGAACGGCTGATGTACGCGGGCGTGACAATTATCGACCCGGCAACCACCTATATTGACGCGCGCGTTGAAATTGGCCCGGATAGCGTTATTCTCCCCGGTACCATGATTACAGGCAAGACGCGCATTGGCTCGTTCTGTCGCATTGGACCCGGAAGCACGATTGACAATTCGGTGCTTGGCGACGGATGCATTGTGCGCAATTCCGCGTTGGAAGAGGCGACTCTGGAAGATGGCGTCCGTATGGGTCCCTTTAGCCATTGTCGCCCCGGCGCGCATCTGGCGCGTAATGTGCGTATGGGTAATTTTGGAGAAGTGAAGAATTCATATGTTGGCCCGGAAACGGATATGCATCATTTCAGTTACCTGGGTGACGCCACGGTTGGCGAGCATGTGAACATTGGCGCGGGTACGATTACCGTCAACTATGATGGTGTGCGCAAAAATCGTACCACTATCGGTGATGAAGCATCAATCGGAAGTGATACAATGTTAGTAGCGCCTGTGACAGTTGGAGAACATGCAACTACCGGAGCTGGCGCTGTTGTGACTCGCGATGTCCCTCCCTGGTCGATTGTGGCGGGTGTGCCTGCGCGTATTTTGCGCATGAAAGAGCCTCCCCATGTTTCTCAGGGCGAGGACGAGAAAAAGGAGTAAATGGGTCTCATGGACGGCCCTGGATTAGCAGGACATACTATTGCGGCTTTGTTTTTGACGCGCACCGCAAGCGATTTTCACATTCCCACATTCGATTCAGAAGCATGGCTACAATTTTTCATTCTGGTTGTAGCGTTAATCCTCTGTGGCATCGCCTCGGCATCTGAAACAGCGTTTACTTCTGTCAGTCGCATTAAACTGAAAAATCTGGTTGAAGATGGTGATAGGAAAGCGGCTGAAATCGAACGCTTGCTGGCGAAGCCGAATACCTTGCTTTCAACCATCTTGATTGTGAACAGCGTGGCTGTCATTGTTGCGTCGAGCATGGCAACCGTGCTGGCGTTGCGTTTCTCTATATCGCTTGGCGAACTCATTTCTACGGTTCTGATCTCACTGGTTGTGCTCATTTTTTGCGAGATTACGCCGAAAACGGCGGCTGTGCAGAATCCGCTGCGCTGGGCGCGCGCCTTGCTTCCCCTGGTGAAAGCCACGGCCTGGCTGCTCCATCCGATCGTGGTGGTGTTGAGTACGATTACCAACTTCCTGGTGCGTATGATGGGCGGGCAGGTGAAGCGCGGTCCATTTGTGACAGAGGAAGAATTGCGCTTGCTGGTGACGGTCGGCGAAGAAGAGGGCGTGCTGGAAGAAGATGAGACGGAAATGATTCACAGCATCTTCGAGTTCGCTGATACAACGGTGCGCGAGGTAATGGTGCCGCGCATCGACATGGTGACGCTGGAAAGCGACGCTACCGTAAATGACGCGGTAGATATTGCTATGGAGGGCGGCTTTTCGCGTATTCCCGTCTTCGAAGATACGATTGATAACATCGTCGGTGTGCTATACACCAAAGACATGCTCAAACAACTGCGCGACGGCCATGATACCATACCAATTCGCACCCTGGTACGCCCGGCCTACTACGTGCCGGAGACGAAAAAGCTGGATGACCTGTTGCGCGAAATTCGCCAGAGGCGCATCCATATGGTCATCGTCATCGATGAATATGGCTCGGTGGCCGGCCTGGTGACGATTGAGGACCTGGTTGAGGAGATCGTGGGCGATATTCGCGATGAATATGACCGCGAAGAGAACCTGCATGAAAAGATTAGCCAGTACGAATATATTGTTGATGCCAAGTTGAGCATCGATGAATTTAACGAATTGATGGAAGCGGAACTGAAGAACGAGGATTACGACACGCTGGGTGGATTTTTGTATGCTCAACTCGATAAAATCCCGGTTCCGGGCGATACCATCACGTTTGAGAACCTCACCTTCACGGTCATGGACACACGCGGAAGGCGCATCACGAAAGTTCGGGTGGAACTCCAGCGCGATATGAGCGCTACCAAATCAGAGCCTTTGCTGCTGCGTCCGCCCGATAGCGCGAAGCTGGAGAAGCAGAATCAAACACCGCCAGTGCCTCCAAATGAGCAGGATTCGCATTATGAATATCGAGGGGCCTGATCGATGATGTCTCCATTTGCCAGAGTGCCGCGCAGCGTGCGCGTAGTGGAAGTTGGCCCGCGAGATGGCCTGCAAAATGAGAAGGCGCTGGTTCCCACAGAACAGAAAATTCGCTTCATCCAGATGCTGGCCGGGGCCGGGTTGCCCGTGGTGGAAGCGTCCTCGTTTGTCAGCCCGCGCGCCATTCCACAGTTGAGCGATGCTTCCGAGGTGATGAGTGGTATAACTCGGCTGGCTACCACGTCGTATCCTGTGCTGGTCCCCAATGTGAAAGGCATGGAACGCGCCCTGGCGGCTGGCGCGCGCGCTATTGCCGTCTTTACCGCTGCCAGCGAGAGCTTTACGCGCCATAACATCAACGCAACGATAGCGGAGAGCCTCGCCAATTTCCGCCCGGTGGTGGCGATGGCGCGGCGCGAAGGGGTGCCTGTGCGTGGCTATATCTCCACCGTCTTTGGCTGTCCCTACGAGGGCAGGGTGGAGGCGCGGCAGGTGCTGCGCGTAGCGCAGGATTTGCTGGCAATGGGTATCAGCGAACTATCGCTGGGTGATACGATTGGAGTTGCCACACCCAATCAGGTGATGGAGGTAATCGACCTGTTTACCGGAGAGGGAGCGATCCCCGTTGAGCAGATCGCCGTTCATTTCCACGATACACGCGGCACGGCGCTGGCGAACGTGCTGGCGGCTCTGCAACTGGGCATCAGCATTGTCGATTCCTCTGCCGGTGGCCTGGGCGGTTGTCCTTACGCGCCGGGCGCGGCTGGCAACCTGGCAACCGAGGACCTGTTGTATATGTTGCACGGCATGGGCATTGAAACGGGTGTTGACCTTGAGAAAGTAATCGAGGCGACCAGCTTTATCGCGCCCTATCTGGGTCATATGCCAACAAGTAAGTATTACCAGGCAGCAGCCGCGCTGGTATGAACGTGCGCATGGTAGAGGGCATCATCTCTCATGGATTCCTGCCTGATGGTATTGGCAAAGGCGTACCAGTACTACAATCAATAACCTCCACCTTAGTGGAAGAAGTGGACAGGACCTGCCACGATGAGCATTGGCTACCAGAACCACTTGAGAAGATGCACCCCTGTGCGGAAGAAGCAGACGAGAGCAGACGCCATGTGAAGGTGACATCCTGACCAGGCGTAATACTGATCGCCGTGGCACAACCTATGGTGTAGATAGTGTGAGGAAGGGGATGCGTAGACATAGCGTGGGGAGCGCCTGGAGTCTGGTTATTCACAAAAGAAGAACCCGGTTGGAGAACAGCGATAAGCAGACTGAGAGCACCCACGAGCGCAACAAGCTTGACGCGGAGGGATGCATTAGCGTGCCATTTTTCGCCAAGAGCGAAAAAGTACCGGCTGAGACCCTTGTCAGGGGCACCGAGATCTACGATTTCGACCTCATCTTGATCCCAGGTGTCTTGTTCATGAAAATTGCTCATATGTTATCTGCCTGTTTCCCTGGATTGCTTGTATGTTCTCATTTCATGGGTGCGTTTGCAGGTATTTGATTGCCGCCGCCAGTTGATTATCACCGCTGGCAAGAATTTGTTGCAGGGTCATGTTACTCTGGTTCTCAACGTTGGGAGTCAGGGGATTGGCCCCGGCAGTTAATGGGACGACGATATCTGGGGGCTATGCCCTTGTCGCGAATAAAGTTGCCATTGGGGGTCAGCCATTCCAGCACGCCCAGGAAGATGGCTGAGCCGTCAGGCAAGTCAAATTCGTTGAGCACGGTGCCGGTTCCAAGCGTGGTGACGCCCATAATGATGGCGCGTTTGTTGTCTTTGAGCGCGCCTGAGACGATTTCAGCGGCGCTGGCCGTGTTGCCGTTGACCAGCACCACGAGGGGAATTTGGGTGTCGATAGGATGGCCGTTCACAGGGTCGGGCGTGCGATTGCCCGAACTATCCTGCTCTAAGAGCACGTTGCCGCTTTTGAGAAACTCGCTGGCCGTATTGATGGCTTCTTGCAGGTAGCCGCCGGGGTTATCGCGCAGGTCGAGTACAATGGCGGTCGCGCCCAGCTTTTTGGCCTGGGAAAGAGCGGTTTTGAGCTGGTCAGAGACGCCGCTATCGAAGCCCAGAATCTGGATGTGCGCGATATGCGTTTCGGAGATGTAGTGCATAATTACGCCAGGGATCTTAAAATCTCCGCGTGTGACATTGATGGTCAGATGCTGGTTGGTGGGGGGACGTTGAACGGTGATGGCGACACTGGTGCCGTTTTTGCCCTCGATAAGATTGTGGATGGTAGCGATATCTTTGCCTACCACATTGGTTTGGTTGACCGCCACGATAATATCGCCGCTTTTGAAGCCGACTTTATCGGCGGGCGCGCCAGGTACAGTTGCGGTAATAATCACCTGTTTTGTTTTAGGGTCCTGGTTTATGTAAATGCCGATGCCGCTCGATGTGCCGCTCAGTTGTTGCTGCTGCGACTTCACTTCTTGTGGCGACAGAAAGTAGGTATGGCCTTTGTCATTGAGCACGGCTAGCATAGAGCGAATGGCGGCGTAAGACATTTCTTTGTAGTTGACAGCTTTGCGGTCAACATAGTTCTGATCGACAATGGACCATGCCTGCTGGAAAAGATTAGCATAGTAACTGGACTGGTTGCTGGAAGAAGTGAGCAGACCGCTATAAATCTGGTGGCCGAACCATCCACCGGTGAAGGCAATAATGACAAGAGCAAGACTGACGATGACCTGACCAAACTTGCTGCTTCCTCCCCCGTTTCCGCGATTGCCTATGTTGGTCGCGTTGCCTGTAGCGAACTGGCCTGTTGGGAATTTTTGCGATGGCGCGCTGTACTTATCTGGAAGTGACGTGTTAAGCGCGTCATTGTGTATTCTTTGAGGAAATGTATCTGCCGGGTCGGGTTGTTGCGTTTGGTCAGATGGGTTATCTTGTTCATACCAACCAGGTTCGTCGTAGTTACTCATGCATTGCCTCCCATATTTGCGTTATGTGCATTGCTTATTTTCTTAATTCGGGTTTACAGGTGTGTAATGTTACTATCGTAGTCGTCTTCTTACACGTCTGTCAACTGCTATGGCCTGAAAGCTTAAAAACAAAAGTCATACCGGAAAAAGAGAGAGGGTATCTGCAGATACCCTCTCTCTTTTTCCGGTATGACTTTTGTTTTGTGGTTCACGATTGTGAATCTGCCGGTTACACTTCTTCAAGTGGAGGCTGTTCGCTCTCTCTTTCCTCCGGGACAAGGACGGGTTCAGGTATGGCCTGGATTGCCTCAATCGAAGCCTGAACGGGAGGAGCAGTTTCTTCCTCTGTCTGATGAGCCTGGTGCTTTTTGGAAGGAGCCGGGGCGGGAGCTTGCTTTTTGGGTGGTTCCCATCCTGGTGCGCGGGAGACGATCATGGACATCATTTTGCCTTCCATCACAGGAGTACGCTCAATGACGCCGATACCCTTTAAGACTTCTGCGATCCCGTTCGAGCAGTTTACGCCCGATATCGGGATGGCGCATTTCCGCCCCTCGGAACTTGATACTGACCCGGACGCGATCACCCTCTGCCAGAAATTCGAGGATTTTGCGCGTCTTGACATCGATATCGTGTTCATCAGTACGCGGACTCAGACGAATGTCTTTTAAGGTGATCGTCTTCTGGTTCTTACGGGCCTCGTTTTCTTTTTTAGCCTGCTCGTACTTGAAGCGACCGAAATCCATCAATTTGCAGACGGGTGGATTGGCGTTGGGTGAAACCTCGACCAGGTCTAGATTCCGGTCGCGGGCAATATCGAACGCACGCTGGGGAGGCATCACTCCCATCATCTCACCGTTTTCATCAATTAAGCGCACTTCACGCGCTCGAATACGCTCGTTGACTCGCGTCTCTCGTGGACGCTCGTTTCCCCGAAAATCCCTGTTAATAGGCCAGACCTCCTTCTTAAGATACACATGTTTTTTTAAAAATGAAAAAACAAAAACTATGCCTGAAATACCGCGTAAAGTGTACCACATAGCTTGAAACAAGTCAAATTTTTTGCACAAATAACCAGGGGCAAGCCCAGCCCGTACCCTACTACGAAAGGGGTTGCCAGTTTCGTAGTAGGGTACGGGCTGGGCTTGCCCCTGCCCTGGTCTACACGTCGGGATGAGTCGCGACGGAATAGAGTTCCCATGCAATGCCATCAGGGTCATAGAAGCTAATGTATGTATCATGGGTCTCTGGGTCTACCTCAACTCCATGGTTGCGTATCCCTGCCGCGTCTAATTCTCGCGCCAGGTCTTCAAGAATACTTGCGTCTTTCACTGCAAGAGCAAGATGGTCCAGACCGACCCGGAACGGATCGAAGCGATCATCTTTCAATGAGTACGAATCTTCTCCTTGCAATCCGATGAGCAGTCCATACGCATTGATTAACACTACTCCATCTGTTTCCCTCACCACCTGGCAACCGAGGGTATCAACATAGAAACGTTTCGCTCGTGCCAGATTGGTGACTCTCAGACCAAGATGGCTTAATCCTTTAGCGTTCAAATTCATGATAGTTCACCTGCCTTGTGCATACATAGTAGATTCCTAATCCCACGCGAAGAACTCCAGGAAGTTGCGATCTGGATCGTAGATATAGAACTGGGTGACGCCGTCCCCACGCTGTTGCGGCCCACCGGCAATCTCAATGTGATGAGCGCGCATGGTGGCAATAGCCTTTTCCACATCATCAACCTCGAAAGCAATATGATGCGCGCGACCTATGCGAACGTCTTTTTCTGCCACTTCACCAAAACCTGCGGGAGCCGAGGTGTCACTCGCCAGGATCAGGTGTATCTGGAAGCCCGGACCCTGGAACCAACTTCCACCGAAGGCGAAATTGCTCGGTCGTGGCACCTCTTGCAATCCCAGCACTTCTCCATAAAACCAGTTGGAACGCTCCAATTCCCGCACGATGAGGGCGGTGTGGTCCATTTTTCGGAGGCGCATAGTGACTTCCTTTCTTAAATTAGCGTAAAGTTGGCCTCACTTTGCGCTGAGCGAAGGTGCCACTGGCGATCCCACCGATAAGGCATACCGCGCCTGCGCCTAGTAGGGTGTAGGCATGTCCTGGGTGTTCCAGGACAATCAAATAGATTGTGCCGACTATCAACGCTACAATGCCTGAAGATGCGATCACACCCAGCAGAATTACACTCGATACAGCGGCCAAACCACCTTTGGGCTGCGCCATCAGCGCGCCGACAATACCACCCAGTATGGCAACAAAACTCGCAGCTATGACTATAGCTCCGTGTGTATTGTTCGGAGCCAGGCCATAACGATTCGTCAGGTAGTTAAGGCCAACGATTGTACCCATCATACCCAGAGCGATAACCCCGTAACTTAACGCTGCCTTGACCTTCGGGCCAGCAACGGCGATCCCGGCAATGCCGCCGATGAAGCCTGCTGCTCCCAGACCAAGAAATATATACGCGCGCTCATGATAATGCGCGTGTATAATCAAAGCAAGGCCCAGAAGTAAGGCTGCAACGCCAATAATGGTGATAGCTGCAAATGTGATTGGCTGTTTTTGTGGAAGAGATTGATTAGTGTGTTGCAAAGACTGATCTCCTGGTACTCTTTCTATATACATAACAAACGATTTGTCCATTATTGAGAATACTTACTTTACTACCACATACGATTTGGGAATAGAAGGAGTTACAGAGATAGATATTTTGTCACTCCCCCATCTCCTCAAAACTGTTGGAGCAATACGCATTTTTATCATCTACTTTTACGGACATCATTCTGGCGTTATGCTATCTCTTGAAAAAATAGTGATTGTACTCTAGTCATGAACTGGCCTGGGAAGCCAATTTAAGTCGTTCCGTCAAGCGTACTGCTACATCGTAGCGCTGGTAGGAGGTCTCGATGTAAACACCCTGCACCAGCGCGCGCGCGGCGGTCAACAGTTCCTCCGCAATTTTCAGTCCTTCCTCGTGGCTTTGCTCCCCCGCGTCTCGCATACGCTGGCGCACTTCGTCAGGGATGGTGATGCCAGGCACTTCGTTGTGGAGAAATTCCGCGTGGCGTGTGTTGTTGAGTGGGATGCAACCCAGCAGCATTGGAATGGGCGGTGTACCCGCTCGCGCCAGGAAACGCTGCAAAGGGGCCAGTTCATAGATTGGCTGCGTCATGATGAAGTGCGCGCCTGCATTGATCTTGCGCCAGTACTTATCGATTTCCTGGTCTACCTGCTCATCCGTCATATTGAGATTGAGCGCGGCCCCGATATGAAACGAACTTTTCGCGCCAATTGATGAACCTGCCGCGTCATGGCCTTCGTTCATGCCTTGAATGACGGCGATAAGCCCCACCGAATCGACGTTCCATACGCCTGTCGTATTAGCGTAGTCGCCTACGCGCAGTGGATCGCCCGTTAAGGCCAGAATGTTGCGGATACCCAGCGCGTGCGCTCCCAATATCTCCGATTGCAGCGCCATCAAATTGCGGTCGCGTGTTGTGAAGTGGATGATGGTTTCAATGCCGAGATAATCTTGTATCAGGCGCGCCATGGCGATACAACTCATACGCACGCGCGCCATGGGGCTATCGGCGATATTGATGCAGTCTACGCCTGCCTTTTGCATAAGGGCCGCGCCCTCTAGAATCTTGGTGGGATTCAGTCCCTTGGGTGGGTCAAGCTCAACGCTGATGACAAATTCCCCGGCGGCCAGCTTTTCCTGTAAGCGGGTCTTTGATCCTTCTTGCGGCAGGATGGCCTCTTCTTCGATCAAACGGGCGATGGTTGACTGCCCCGCTGAAATTACGTATGGGGTAGTGTCTGTCGTTTGCGCGGCCCCATTTTTCGCGTGCTGCTGTGGCGTTCCGTAGTGTTCGTCGAGGGCGTTACGCATGGCGGCGATATGGCGCGGCGTAGTGCCGCAGCAGCCGCCAATCAACTGCACACCCGCTGAGGCAAAACGCACGGCGTAGTCCGCGAAGTAATCGGGCGTGGCGACGTAGAAGAAACGATTGTCGATGCGCGCGGGCAGACCCGCGTTGGGCTGCGCCGAGAAGAGGCGCGTTCCTGTTGTGTCGTTGCCGAGCTTTTGCGCCTCGGCTATCATCTCTTGCAAGGCGTCAAAGGTGGCGGCTGGTCCAACGCTGCAATTCGCGCCCATCACATCGACGCCCAGATCGCTCAGGACGGCTGTCACGCGAGCCGCCGACTGGCCGGAGAGTGTATGCCCGTCTTCATAGAAGCTCATTTGCGCCACGATGGGCAGGCCGCCTACTTCTTGAGCCGCCAGCACCGCCTGGCGTAGTTCGGGTAGATTGGAAAATGTTTCAAGAATCAGCAGGTCCGCGCCGCCCTCTTGCAGTGCCTCGATTTGTTCGCGGAATATGCGCCGTAGATCGCTCAATCGGCTTTCATCGGGGGCCTGGAGCGGGCGACCAGACGGCCCCACTGCACCTGCGATGTACACGGTCTGTCCCGATACCTCTCTTGCCTCACGCGCCAGCCGCACCGCGCTTCTATTGATGGCGCGCACCTGCCCAGCCAGGTCGTAGGCTTCCAGCTTGGCACGATTGGCGCCGAATGAGTTGGTTTCGATAATCTGCGCGCCCGCGCTGATATATTCGCGGTGAATGCCCGCGATAAGCTCCGGCTGCGACAGATTGAGCGCGTCAAAGCATTGTACGTGGGTGATGCCGCGCGCGTATAATAGCGAACCCATTGCGCCGTCACATAGCAATGGACGTTGGCGTAATTGTTGTAATAAAGCGTGTTCCATACTCTCCCCTCTTCTATGCACCTGCGATTGCCAGGGCGACCGCGAATATCGCCTGTACCCTATTATTCTGTATTGTACCTCTATTTACCTGCTTTGGGAAATGGGTTATACCTGTTGGTAATGCCTCCCCTTGACCAGCCAATTGACCCCTTGTATACTTGTGCCAGCCATGAAGCTGATCTATTTGCGGTCACTTGACGAAATTTTGATGAACTGTTAATTTTCTGGGACATATAAAGAAACAAAAAGAAGCGTGAAAAAAAGCATTCGCTGGTATGTGCTGCCCCTGAGTTGCCTCGCGTTATGCGTGGCGGCATTGGCTTTGTGGGCGTTGAAGGCGAGTTTATTACCCCGGTTGGTTGCGCATACATCTTTGCTGCTAACTTCGCAGCAGATTGCGCAGGATCAACAATCTCCACCCTTTGGTTTGCAGTTTCCGGCGCACAGTCTCGCGAACACGTTTCCGGTCTTCTGCTGGTGGCTGGCGCTCGCGTTGCTCGGCTGCCTGGCTTTCCCCCTGGTATTTGCCGCGTTACGAGGCGCATCAGATCGAGGCTATATCTTTGGCAAATTGCTGGGTATGCTGCTACTGGCGTACCTGGCCTGGTTACTGGCCTGCCTGCATCTCGTGGCGTTCAGCCACGTATCGACGGTGTTAGTAGTAGGTGTCTTGCTGGTGAGCGGGACGGCGCTGTTTTACGCGCAAAGACAAGCGATAATGACATTTTTGCGGCGGCGCTGGCGGCTGCTCTTGCTCGAAGAGGTGCTTTTTACGCTGGCATTCCTACTTTTCGTAGGTATCCGTTCGCTCAACCCCGATGTGTGGAATGTCTACCTGGGCGGCGAAAAACCGATGGAGATGGCCTTTCTGAATGCGATTTTGCGCAGTCCCTATATGCCGCCGCTTGACCCCTGGTATGCTGGCGGCTACATCAACTATTACTACTTTGGCTATATCGTCTTTGGCGCGTTCATCAAACTGACCGGCATTGCCCCGGCCACCGCCTTTAACCTGGCGATTCCAACGCTCTTCGCGCTGACCTTCACGGGCGCGTTTTCGCTCGTATACAGTCTGGCGCGCCGCTTATCGCTGGCCCTGCTGGGGAGCTATTTTGCCGCGTTGATCGGCAATTTCGACGGGCTGCTCCAGGTGAAAGATTGGCTGGGGGCTGCTCTAAAGCATCTGGCGCTGCCAATGTTTGATTACTGGCGCAGCAGTCGGATCATCCCTTTCACCATCAATGAGTTTCCGTTCTGGAGCTTTCTTTTTGCCGATCTGCACCCGCATGTCATTGATATGCCGGTGACGATTTTCATGCTGGGGATCATCTCCGCCATCCTGGTCTCAGGCGAGAGCATCCTGCATCATGTTGATACCCGGCTGCGGTTGAGATGGAGGAGCCTCCCGCTGTACGCGCTGGCGGCCTTCATATTTGGCTCGCTGGCCTGCATCAATCCCTGGGATATGCCGCTGTACGCGCTGCTGACGGCTGCCGCCCTGTTGCTACGCGCGATTGTTGACTCGAGCGGGTGGCCGGCCAGGATGCGAGCGATGTCGGTGCTGGTCTCGCTGGCGATCTATGCCGCGCTGTGCGGGCTGGCCTATCTCTTTTACCTGCCGTTTTATGCCAGCTACCAGCAACTCTATGTGAATGGGTTGGGTCTTGTTAGCCTGGGAACAAAGCTCAGCGATTACCTGACCATCAATGACCTGTGGCTCTTTCTTACCGGAAGTTTCTTCTTGCTCGAACTCTATCGCTGGTGGACGCGGCGACTGGCGGCGCGGGCTGAGGCGGATGGGCGCGCGTTGAGCGTGGCTAACGGCGCTGTTGCGCGGCGTGTCTGCGGCTTTATACTGCTGTGCGCGGTTGTGTTGACGTTCGCCGCCCTGCTGGGGCTGAAAGCGTTGCTGGTGACGCTGATCGCAACGGGCGCGTTTCTGCTGATCGCACAGCGCGATCAGCGCACGCGCTTTATCAGCCTGCTGCTCATGGCGGCGCTGTGTATCAGCCTGGGGGTAGAGTTTGTGTACGTGCGCGACTTTCTCGATGGCGGTATCTACGAGCGTATGAATAGCGTTTTCAAATTCTCGATTTCGGCGTGGTTCTGTTTTGCCATTGGAGGCGCGTTAGCTGCGCAGCGCCTGTGGCAACACCTGCGCGGCCTGCTGCGAAGTGTGTGGCTGGCGGTATTTGCATTGCTCATCGTCGCTAATTCACTCTTTCTCTCGCTGGGAACGCTCTCTCGTATTCACGATCACCAGGTCTGGGAGCAAGGCCAGCCGCCCGTGTTGAGCGCCGATTACATACCTACGTTGAATGGGGAAGCGTTCATCCGTGCCTGGTATCCTGGAGACGCGGAAGCGATTGCCTGGATAAACGAAAATATTGCCGGGTCGCCGGTAATACTGGAAGCCGCCGAACCTTACTCCTTCACATGGTTTGCGCGAGTCTCGGTGTACACGGGTCTGCCGGATGTGCTGGGCTGGCCCGACCATGTTGCCGAACAAAGAAATAGCGAGCAGGTGTTGAGCCGCATGGTAGATGTGGGCATCATTTACTCAACTCCCGACCCCAATCAGGCTAACCAGTTGTTGCGCTACTACCATGTGCAGTATATATATGTGGGAGAGTTGGAGCGCGAAGCTTACGCCACTCAATCGACAAGCGGCCTGGACAAATTTGATCGCATGGTAGGCAGCAGTTTGCGCGTCGTGTATCGCCATGATGGCGTTACTATTTACGAAGTGCTGTAGGGGTGCCAAAAAGTAAGAATAATGGCGCAAAAACGGAACATATGAGATAATGCAAACGTCTTATACTGAGATGAAGCGCGCCGGTGCGTAAATTAGCGCTGCTACACGCGTGTTTTCTCGTAGGGACATTTTATTCCATCCCATGAAGAAAAATGGGAGATACTTATGCAGTTATTTTCTGGAACATATTAGAGAGAAACAATGCTTGAACTACTCCAAATGTGGGCGCTGGTCGAGGTGCTGGGTATTCTATGTTTACCGCTCACATTCACCATCTTTAAGAATCTGCCGGATCGCGGCTGGGCCTTTACCAAAATTGTAGGTATAGCGCTGCTGGCCTTTAGTGTCTGGCTTCCCCTCATGACGCTACAGTTCCTGCCATTCAGCCAGTTATTTATTGCCGGCGTGTTGCTGATTATTCTGGCTTTCAACGTGATCGGCTACGCGCGTCTCTGGAAATCTGTGCTGCAACTGATTCGAACTCACCTGGTCTATATTCTTGCCTGCGAACTCATATTTCTGGGCATGGTGTTCTTGCTCGGCTGGATTCGCTCGTATGGGCCGAATATCCAGGGTTTTGAAATGTATATGGACGAGGGCTTTCTGGCATCCATTATGCGCAGCCCGCATTTCCCCCCTTCTGATATGTGGCTTTCCGGCTATGCCATCAACTACTATTATTACGCGCACTACGTCATGGCGATGCTGGCAAAGCTGATCGGACAATCTCCTTCAGTCGTTTTCAATACGGGCATCTGCACCTATTTCGGCCTGACGGCGGTCAACATTTTTGGCGTGACCTGCAACATTGTAGCGTGGGCCATGCATCGCCGCCGCCGCAATCCGAGCAAACCACGCGCGCGCGCGTTTTTCTTTGCGAGACGAGCTGCTTCGAACGGTGTACCCACGCTCTCTTTAGCGAAAGCTATGCCGTTTGGGGTGCTGTCGCTTTTGATGGGCGAATTACTGGGCAACCTGGCCTCCACCCAGGCCTGGTTTCAACAACATGGCGATCTGCCCTATTTCTACTGGTTTAATGTCAGCCGTGTTGTTGATTATCCTAAAACTATCAACGAATTTCCCGCCTTTAGCTTCCTGCTCTCCTGTTTTCACGCGCATGTGCTGACGCTGGCCTTTACCATTCTAGCGGTTGCCGTTATCTTCAATGTTTTCCTCGAGCAAGGCGTGGGTGGGGATAATGACGACGCAAAAGGTATGCGTGTGTTCGGACGCGGGTGGCGACTGCCCATCAACCTGGGCTTTATGGCCCTGGTGCTGGGTGGGTTATTCACCATGAACGGATGGGATTTGCCGACCTATCTGGGCCTGGCGCTTATTTGTGTCGCGTTGCAGCAATGGATGGCGTACCGGCGTTTTTGTCTTGAACTGGTACTGGACGTTTTCACGAACTGCTCTTCGCTGATCGCGCTGTCATTCTTCTTCTATGCCCCATTTTACCTCAATTTCATTTCACCCTCGCAGGGTATCGGGATAGTGAACGCCGTAGACCGCTCCAAAATTTCGGAAGAAATGCTCATCTATGGCACATTTATGTTTATCTTCGTCTCCTTTTTGCTAATAAACCTTTTCCGGGACCGCGGGGCAGCAAATGTGGCTCCGGCAATAGACCCCGGCGCTGGGCCAGAACTCGCGAGTGTGCCTGAGAACTCTCCAACTTCGCGTGGTTTGCGCGGGTTTGCAACAATCGATGCCGGTAACGCGAAAACCAATAGTAAAGAATTGGCCGTAATTGCCGCGTCATCCGCGCCGGCTCAGCCGCGCCCGCAATTAGCAAACGTCCCTCACGCGCTGAAGCAGCCTCAAGATGAGTTCAATTCGAGTGAGGATGAAGAAGTTGAAATCAGTCGCCAGGATACGCAATTTCCGGCAGCTATTGTGCCTGACCAGGATCAGCAGGCGGCTGTGCAAACCAAAAAAGGTCGTTTCGGGCTGCCCGCGTGGCTTACAATCCCGATGCTGAGCCAGATACTTATACTGGCGGCGGCTCTGCTATTGCTGGTTGTGATGAAAAATAGCCTCTGGTTTGTAGTAACGTTCGTGATTACTGCCCTGGGGGTTGAACTGACGCTCTTGAATGTGCATGATCGCCCGCGCGCTTTCACCTTGCTGCTCGGCACGGTGGCCTTCGCGCTGGTTGCTATTACCGAACTGGTATACCTGCGCGATGTCTTCGCGGGCAATTTCCCGCGTATGAACACGGTGTTCAAGTTCTATTTCCAGGCATGGGCGCTGCTCTCGATCACTTCGGGCGCGGGGCTGTACTTTATCTTAGAAAGTTTTCAAACGGCTTCGCCACGGAAGAGCGTTATTCTGTGGGAGCGGCGAGCCGCACAGTTCCTGTGGTCCCTGGTATGCCTGCTTTTGTTGCTCGCCGGGGCGATTTATCCAATTGTAGGCGCGTACCAGCGCACCAATCAGTTTATGCAGCGCAGCAACAGCCTGGATGGTTTTGCGTATTACCAGTCGTACAACCGCGGCGATTATGAGGCGATCAACTGGTTGAATAGCCATGTGCAGGGCAATCCGGTGCTTCTCGAAGCGTATGGACCAAATGGTGGGGATTACTCAGACTACGGGCGCGTTTCAGTATTTACTGGTTTGCCAACGCTGATGGGGTGGGTCGGACACGAGTACCAGTGGCGCGTGAACTGGTTGAATAATGCGTACAATGCCACGGATTTTTATCGTCGCGGGGCAGATATCAACACTATCTACACGTCAACTGATCCCCGCGTGGTATTGAACCTGTTGACGCATTACCAGGTCAAGTATCTTTATGTAGGTCCCATGGAAATTTCAACATATGCTGGTTCTGATTTGGGGCGTTTTCGTCAATTTATGCCGACCGTTTACTCCGCTGATGGAGTAACCATATACCAGGTGCCCGGAAGCGCGTAAGGTACTTATCATGCTGAAAATGTCAGGAGGAGAAAGTCATTGAAGAGCTTTGATACCAGGCCGCTCGAGGGCGAAGAAAGCGCGGATGTGATTGCTGGCGAAGGTCAAACTGCTGCGCCTGTAACAGGGAGCGAACTTGAGGTTCCCGTTCAGGAGGGTGAGCTCATCGTGCTGGGCCAGCGGGCAGATGTGAGCGAGGATGCGCCTGCCTATAGCGAGGAAAACCTGGAAGAGACGCATAGCGAGAAGCGCGCTTTCCGCCTTCATCCCCCGACACGCGAGCAGGTGCTGCGCTGGGCGCCGTTCTGGGGTGTCATTTTGCTGGGCGCGATTGTGCGTTTCTGGGGCCTGGGCGATAAGCCGCTTCACCATGATGAGAGTCTACACGCGTACTATTCCTGGCAATTGATGTTAAACATGCAGCACTGGACGTGGTGCATTAATCCTCCTGCATCGAATCCCGGCTATAGCTGTTATGCCTATAACCCCCTGCTGCACGGGCCGTTCCAATTCCACGCGATTGCCCTGGTTTACACCATCTCTCATTGGCTGGGCGCGCCTGATAACGGTATCAATACATTTACCGTGCGTATTCCTGCCGCGACGCTGGGTACGTTGATCGTGGGTTTGCCCTATTTCTTGCGCGACTATATCGGCAAATGGGGCGCGTGGCTGGCCTGCCTGATGCTGGCCGTCTCGCCGAGCATCGTCTACTTCTCGCGTTTCGCCCGCGAAGATATCTACTTTGCGGCCTTTACGCTGGTTATGATTGTTGGCGTAGCGCGTTATGTGCGCGATCGCAAAATGCGCTGGCTGGTAATCGCGGCAGCCGGGTTCGCGCTGGCTTACGCGACCAAAGAATCTATATTCCTTGAAATACTGCTTTTCGGCGGTTTCCTGGGAGCATTGGTCGTCTGGGAACTGGGTTTGAAATTGTCCCTGCATTCACCCCGGCATAGCGAAGAAGGCGCAAGCGCTTCACCGCCGCCGGGAAATGTGCTTCCGCGCACCTTCGCCCCAGTGCTGGTGCTGGTCTACTTTGCTATCGCGGGACTCGCCGGGAAGTGGCTGCTCTCCTTTATTAACAGTCTCGCCAAAAGCATTATGACGCCTGCCGGGACGCCTATTCCGCAGGCGGATCAGTTCGTTGCTCACCTGAAACAGGTGACGGTGGCGATTGTGCCCTGGATTGGCATCGGGCTGGGCGTTTTTGTGCTGGTTTTGCTCTTCCGCGAGATGTCAGGCAAATTACCGCCCGAAGGCAGGCGCGGCCTGGCTAAATTCGTTGACCCGCAAAAACAGCCGCTCCTGGATACCATTGTCACCATGCCCTGGACGCACTGGTTCTTCGCGCTATTGTGCGCCTGGACCATCTTCCTGGTGCTTGTTCACGGTGTTGTTTACCAATGTCACCAACGGTATCGGCGATGGCATCTGGCAGGGCATCTATTACTGGATTCAACAGCAGCAGGTGGCGCGCGGCAACCAGCCCTGGTATTATTACCTGACCATCATTCCCCTCTACGAGCAGGTCGGATTGTTCTTTGGCGTGATCGGTATCCTGCGCTGTATCGCCCAACCGACCCGTTTTCGCCTCTTCCTGGTCTACTGGTTTATGGGAAGCCTGGTCATTTACTCGTGGGCGGCTGAAAAAATGCCCTGGTTGACGATCCATATGACGATGCCGCTTCTGATAATGGCTGGTATTGGCCTGGAGCCTTTTGTGGCCAGAGCCGTCAATTTCGTGAAGGGTTTCTTCACCCGCCGCGCTGAAGCAGCCAGCCTTGCCCCCGCGAACGCGCTTGCGGGGACAGCAGAGTATACTCCCAGGCGCGCCAGAGGTGGCATATTCGGCGGCGTGGTAGGTATCGCGGGTGTGATCTTGGCGGTACTCTTGCTGCTGCCAACCGTGCATAATACCTACGAGTTGGCCTATATCCACCCGGCGGATGGGCCGCACGAGATGCTGGTGTATGTCCAGACAACCACCGATGTAAATATTGTAATGGCGAAAGTGGACGCGCTCGACAAAAAATTCTATGGCGGGAAGCACCTGATGCCTATTGCCCTCACCGCCGATGCCACCTGGCCCTTTGCCTGGTACGTGCGTGACTATACAGATGTGTGCTTCGATTATCCCGGCGGTTGCTCAGGCTGGACAAAAGCTAACACCCCGGTAATCATTGGCGGAGCCGATCCTCCAAACCCCTACGCCCTCGAATCGCAGTACGGCGGAGCCAATAGCAGCGCTCAACCCGCGGCGTATGCCTATCACGTCTATAACATGCGCACATGGTGGGATGAAGGCTACAAGCCAGCCCCGTGCATACAGACAACCAAAAACCCATGCACTGGCGACCAGTCCGGCAATACGGGTGTGGGTCTGCCGCTCTGGCTGAGCTACGGCGATAACCCACCGGTCAACGCCACCTTCAACATGAAACTGGCCGCCCAGCGCATCTGGAACTGGTGGTGGAACCGCGTCCCCTTCGGCTCAACGGGAGGCGCGTACCAGATGATTCTCTTGATCCGCAGCGATCTGAGTACGTCGGTAGCACCGTAGACTATGGCTGGTTTGCATCAGGCAGGAAAACATGTGTAGGGACGCGATTTATCGCGTCCTTCCGCTTGTGTCTCCTACAAGCAGGACGCGATAAATCGCGTCCCTACACGTTAGAATTATACCCATTACACATCGTTGAAATAGTAGGTAAGCCCTATTGGATTACACAAATCCCTTATCACGTAAAAACTCCACCAGCGCTCTTGCCAGTTCCTCGGACGAACCCTCCACCAGTTTTGTCTGGCGACCCGTTGCGCCGCCTGAGATGATTTCTCCGATACGCTCGAAGGCGCTGTGGTGGCTGTCGGGCGCGGCTATATGCTTTGGGCGGGGGCGCGGCGTATGCATTTCGAGGATAGTGGTTTCGTCGGCTTCATCCTGTCCGAGCGTATTATCGAGCGAAAGGGGATCGATAACAGGTATGCTTGCTTCGAGCGCTGCCATATGCGCTGGCAACGAGGGGTAACGCGGCTCGTTCAGTTCGCTGGTGACGGTGATGAGCAGGGGCAGTTGGGCTTCCAGTAGCTCGCGATAGCCACGTTTGAGTTTGCGCGTTATGCGCAAGGTCGTCGCAAGCTTTCCATCTTGCGCATGTGCCTCAAGATGTATCACACCCGTAACCTGTGGCAGTTCAAGCTGCTCCGCCAGAGCTGGCCCAACGATGCCGGATGACCAGTCGCTGGCAGCATCCCCGCACAAGATTAAGTCGGGGGCAGGTGAGGTTTTATTGCCTTTTAGATACGCTGCAAGCGCAGCCGCGACAGTAAATGGCCCCCATGTTTCAGCCTGCGCATTCCACAAGCGCAGCGCGGAGTCTGCCCCAATAGCGAGCGCTGCTCGCAATGCCCCCTCCGCATCTCGCGGCCCCAGAGTGACGACCGTTACCTGACCACCAAACTGTTCTTTAAGGCGCACAGCCGCTTCAACCGCGCAGGCATCAGCAGCGTTCAAGACCTGGACGAAGCGTTCATAATCGACCTGCCCCGTGATGGGGTCGATATAAACGGAACTGCTATCGGGCGTTTGTTTGACGCAGACAGTGATGTGCAAAAGAAGCGTTCCCATTCCCTCGCTTTATCAAGATTTACTTGAAACCGTGATTATATCTTATCAGTCAACGTATATATCGGTCAACTGGTAAATGATGTGATAACTGGTTCTTACACAATTCTGGTGGAAGTTAATATGTAGCTTTCCAAAATCTCTCTACTTTGCGCCCTTGACTAGTAACGATATATCGTATATGCTTTGCATAACGATAACGATATATCGCATTGTATGATAGAGGTGAAAAGGGAAAAAAGAACCATGAATCCGGCCACTGTCCTCGACTTCATTAACTTGTTCTTCGCCGGTATCCTGGCCGGCATAGAAATTGTGATCCACTACGGTTTGCGTGCGCCTGCCGAAGTTCTGGACGAACAGTCGCAGATCCTGCTCCGTCAAGCACTAGTATTGAGACTGCGTGTGCTGGTGCCCGCCTTCTTTGTGCCGACGGCAGTGTCAGGGATTGCCGTAACTGTTCTCGATGGTGGCGCGCCCGGCTTTTGGTTCCGGTGCGCGGGAGTGTTCGCCGTGCTCACCTGGATTTTGATCAGGGTCATCGGTACCGTCCCTATCAACAGTGCCACGCTCACCTGGCAGCCTGGCGCGCCACCAAAGAATTGGAGAGCGCTCGTCAACCACGCGGAGCGGTTCCATATTGTAGGTGTCTGGGCGATGGTCATGGCCTTTGCATTCTTCTTGACAGCCGTGGCACTCAAGCTGGCCGCTCATTGACCTTTGAGAAAGCAGCCTCCTTTCATGAAATGGATCTTCAACTGTTGAGACTTTTGTTGTTTGTCTTTTCATCTTCACCGAAGATACCACTCATCTACTGGTCTGGCATAATGAGATGGGTCTGAAAGGCGCTGGCGGTCTCTATCGCTACGATCTGAACGCTCGCAATTTCGCCTGGGGATTGCCTGTGCTGTCGGTTTGCTGCCTTATTTCTAACTGCTAATCTCTACCTCGGCCTCGATTTCAACCGGGATATCAAATGGCAACGAAGCCATACCGACCGCGGAACGCGCGTGTTGTCCAACTTCCTGGCCGTACAATTCCAGGATGAGGTCTGAGAAGCCGTTGATAACGGCTGGTTGGCGATTGAATCCGGGAGCGGTGTTGACCATGCCGAAGACGCGCAGCCACGCCGTGACGCGGTCGAGATCGCCTAATTCGCGTTTGAGGCTGGCTAATATGGCGAGCGTGACCAGGCGCGCAGCCTGGTAGGCTTCTTGCTCGGAAACTTCCGCGCCGACTTTGCCGAGAGGTCTGGCGAGCGAGCCATCGGGCATGAGCGGGCCATGTCCAGCGATATAGGCGCGATTGCCCCGCGCGCGCACGTTGGCGAAGGGCAGTTTTACCCCGGCGGGCGCTTTCATGGTTTCTGGTAAAACAAGTCCTAATGCTTGTAATTTGGCTTCGATCTTCATTTAATTCCTCGATTCTTTTTCATGATGCAGACTGCCAGGGCGGGGGCAAGCCCAGCCCCTACCCTATACGAATCGGTGTCAAGCGTCATATCGTAGTAGGGTAGGGGCTGGGCTTGCCCCCGCCCTGGCTTCTCGGCTTGTTGAGCGTCGTAGTAGGGTAGGGGCTGGGCTTGCCCCCGCCCTGGCTTCTCGGCTTGTTGAGCGTCGTAGTAGGGTAGGGGCTGGGCTTGCCCCCGCCCTGGCATGTCGATGAGCAGCATAATCGCATCTTTCACGATTCACGATGCGCGGAAGCTGACGCCCCAGCCGCCGCGTGGGTAATTCCATTCGATGGCTTTGCGGTCGCAGGCCACGTAGCAGGTGCCGCATTCCAGGCAGTGTTCGTAGGAAAAGTGCATTTCGCCGCCCAGCAGTTCAAAGAGACCGGCAGGGCACACGTAGACACAGGCGGTAGTATCGCAATCTTTGCAGGTTTCGCTGTTGACGCGGATGTGCGGGGTCTTATCGACCTTGAAGCGCACAAGTTCCAGGCGTTCCTCGACCGGCTGCATGATTGATTCTCCCCTATCCTGTAACTAGAAAAATAGGGCGCGCGCGGCCTGCCAGCCATCGCGCACCATGGTGCGCAGCGCTACTTTGCCACGCATGGTACTGTAAATGGTGCGTCCGAGTTTGCGGCGCGGCCTGCCATCCGCACGAAAGACGTTTTCGGCTGCCTGGCAGAGCAACTCAGGGTACATGTGCAACAGGCGCTCATTGTTGAGAAAGGCGGGTGCGCGCTCTGAAGCGTTTCAGGTCTTGCAGCACGAAACTCTTTTCCAGTCGCTGGCGGTAGCGTGCCATGCTCGCGGCAGTGAAATCGCCTTGAGAATGCGCTTCTTGCGCGGTCGCCGCGGCTGCCAGGCCGGAGGCGATGGCGAAGTTCATGCCTTCGAGAAAGATGCCTGCCGCGAAGACGAAACCCGCCGCGTCTCCCGCCACCAGCAGTCCGCCGCGTGAAAGCTTCGGCAGCATAGCCCACCCGCCTTCGGGGATCATATGCGCGGAATATTCGACGGGCACGCTATCGCGCACGAGCGGCGCAACTGCTGGATGCTGCTTGAAGCGGTCGAGTAGCTCGTAGGCTTTGACGCGCTGCTGCGCCAGCGATGCGATCTGCGTGACCAGTCCGATGGAGAGCGTGTCGCGGTTGGTATAAAGGAACGCGCCGCCTTTGACGTTGCCTGTGGCGAAGCCGACATATTCCGTTGCCATTCCCTGGTCGTTGGTGAGGTTGAAACGCTCCTCGATGGTATGCGCGTCAAGACGCAGCACCTCTTTGATGCCCAGCGTCATCTCATCGGCTTTAAATTCGCGTTGCAGCCCGGCTTTCTTGGCGAGGAACGAATTCGCTCCATCGGCTGCGATGACGATGGGGGCGTAGAGTTCGCCCTGTTCGCGGCGGCATAGCACACCGACGACCTGGTCGCGCTCGTAGAGCAAATCGTCAACAACGGTTGAGGTGATAAGCGACGCTCCGGCCTGCTGCGCCTTTTCGGCCAGCCAGCGATCAAATTTGGGCCGCAGGATAGTGAAGCCGTTGTAGGGCGGCTGCGCGAAGTGGTTGGTGCGAAAGTCGATGGAGAGCGCGGACTCCTGTCCCAGCAATGAGATAACGCGCCGCGTCAGAAAACGCTCGACGGGGGCCTCTTCCCAGTAGTTGGGCAGTAGTTCGGCAAGCAGTCCGGGAGCGTACAGTGCCGCGCCGGAGACGTTTTTAGCGCCAGCATACTCGCCGCGCTCGATGAGAGCGACACGCAGACCCGCGCGCGCCATCGCCAGGGCCGCGCTGCTGCCGGCTGGACCCGCGCCTACTACGATTGCATCGAATTGCTGTCCGGTCGTCATGCTATCCTTTACGGGCGCTCGTCATGCCACTCGCCCGGAATGAGCGAGAAAACCAGCATGGTACGTAGCCTTCCATCTGACGCGATCACGTTGTTACGCAAACATCCCTCCCGGACAAAGCCGAGGCGTTGAGGAATAGCGGCGCTGCGCGCATTCAACTCGTCACAGCGGATCTCAAGGCGATTGGCTTTGAGCGTGTCAAATACATAATTTGCCAGCAGGCGCACCGCCTCCGTAACGTAACCATGACCCTCGGCGGAAGCGCGTATCCAGTAGCCAATTTCAAAGTACCCAGTATCCCAGTTATGCACGTGGAGACCGATTCCACCGAGATAGCGGCCAGTGGTGGCTTCCCAAATGCTCATTTCCAGAGACTCGCGAAGTAACCATTGCGCCATCATGTGGATAATCCAGTCGCGACTTTCCTCGATTGTCTGGTGCGCGTCGGCAAATGGGAGCCAGGGGCGAATATGTTCGCGTGATTCAGCGACGGCCTCGAAGAGGTCCTGCGCGTCACTTTCATGGTATGGCCTGACGACGATACGTTCGCCTGTAATTCCTCAAACAGAGGGATGAGTGTTAGGTATTTTGTACTCATGCTTCAGTATATGACGTTGTGGTGAGGAGATGCAAAATGAAATCATGTAGTCAGGAGACTCTTCTTGCTCGAAAGATGCTCTAGTATCAGCATACGGGCCAGGGTCGAGGTACCGATGCCTTTCTCACTAGCCTCTCTATTAAGTTCATCAAATGTGTCTTCGTCAAACCGTACAGTAAGGACTTTTTTTGATTTACCTTTGACAAACTTTACATTCTCGGCTGGAGTAAGCTCATCTGCAAATTCCTCAATTGAGTGGGTATCCCAGAAGGCCGCTTCTTCCTCAATTGACTTAAAGATCGGTATACGGGTCTTCGTAACCTTTGGCTGTTCGCGTTCTTTTCTTGTCATGTGTATTTTTGTTTCCTATATTGTAAATAAGCTCTGCGCTCTGCATCGTCTGCATCACGAGCTGTAACCAGGCCGTATATACCACTTCCTCTGGGAGCGACAAATACGGCCAAGTACCGGCCGGCCTGGGTTTGTCCAATGATGTGATAGCGTCCCTGCCTTGCTTTCCGAATGAAAGGCACACCAAAGATAACCTCTTCAACCTCTTCAACATTCACATGATGGCGAGCAATATGCTCCTCTCGTCCAGGCTCTACAATAAGTTCGTAAATTTTCACAAATCACACATCTTTTTGCAACTATTGTAATACAAAAGATGCTTTTTGTCAAGTAAAATTCGCGAAAAACCCTGGCACTGTTATCATCCATGCGTAAGCACGATTTTGCCTACTAATCCCCCTTCGGCCAGCAGGCGATGGGCTTCGGCGGTTTGCTCGATGGGCATGGTGCGGGCGATGATGGGTGTGATGGCGTGTTGCGCGACGAGTTCCAGAATGCGCTGCTCGTTCGCGGTTGAGGTGTGTCGCACGCCGCCGCCCAGCACGTTGACCAGTTTGAGCCGCCAGGATTGGGTATCGACGGTCGCCATCTGGCCGCCGAGGTTGCCGATTAGCACCACGCGGCCACCTCTGGCGCAGGCGTCGATGCTGGTTTGCAGGGTGGTGCTGACCAGCTCTATCACAAGGTGAACACCCCCGGCTTCCTGCGCGACTTTGGCAACGTCCTGCGTTGTGGGATTGATAACGATGTCGGCTCCCAGGCGGCGCAATTCGGCGACTTTTGCATCATTTGTAGTGGTGGTGAGTACCTGGCAGCCAAAGTGCTTTGCAATCTGGATGGAGATTGAACCGACGCCGCTTGATCCAGACCAGATCAAGACGCGCTCTCCGGCTTGAAGCTGGCCTACATCGAAAAGCGCGCCCCAGGCGGTAGAGGAGGTAAGCCCGGTCGCTGCTGCCGCTTCGTATGAAACGCCATCGGGAATGCGTACTAGATTGGCGGCGGGAACGGCCAGCATACTGGCATACCCGCCGCCGCCTCTGGCCGTAGTGGCCCAGGTGGTCATGACCCTATCTCCGGTGTGATATCCCTGGGCGTCTTTGAGGACGACGCCTACCGCTTCCAGGCCGGGCGTAAAGGGCAAATTGCCAACTGGTCTGCTGCCATCGCGCTGAAATAAATCCAGGTGATTGACGGTGGTGGCTTTGACCGCGATGAGGACATCTTCGGGGCCGGAAACGGGATCAGCTATCTCAACTGAGTGCAACACTTCGGGGCCGCCATAGCGGTCAAACTGTACAGCTTTCATATCTCTCTTTCACACTTTCTAATGGAATTCATGTGTTGTCAGGGGTAATGCCGATTCTATTGTAGATTCCGGGCGCGGCAATTGCAATGCGCGGCGCTGATTGACCATCGCCAGGATAAACGGCACGAGGATCAACAGGCATCCTAACGCGGGTACAGTCATGACCCAGTTGTAGCCGATGATAGGAATGAACAGGCCCATCAGCACGGGGAAGATCATGCCGGAGATGCCACAAGCGAAGAGCATCACACCCGAAAGCGTGTCCGGCGCGTGAATATACCAGCGAGCCGCGATAGCCATCAATCCGGGATAGATCGGCCCGAAGAAGAAGCCCGCGCACGCGCTCGCGCTGAAACTGATCAGCAGTTGGCCGGGGAAAATGGCGACCAGCAGGCAACTCAGGCACCCGCCAATGATACAGACAAGGAGCAGTTGATTTTCGCTCAACGTGGCGCGTCGAAGTACCTGTCCGCCAACGATGCGGCTGAGCGTCAGACCTACCCAGAAAGCTGTCGCGAAGGGCGCTGCCAGCGCGAGAGAGATGACGGCGGTCTGGCTGATGGCGGTGACAATCCAGTTGCTAAAGCCAATCTCCGCAATGATATAGAAGAAAAATTCAAACGCCATCAGCCAGAGCAGCGGTTGCCGGAATATTTGACGAGTAGATAACGATGCGGTTTGCTCCTGTTGCGCTGATTTGGCTGGCAGCGCAGAGGCGGATGGCGCGTTTTGGCAGGCCAGCATGAAGACGCAAATAAACGCCAGGATGGCGCCTGTAAAGTAAGCCCAGCGAGAATCATGCATCAAAGTCAGCGTGAGCGAAAGCAGCACAGGCGCGACCAGCGCGCCTATACCATACGCGCTATGCAGGCTATTGAAAGATTCGCCAAGCGAATCGTGAAAAGCCAGTGTCATCAAGATGTTGATGCTGACATCGAGAGCGCCGAAGCCGATACCTTTGCATAAAGCTGTTACCAGCAATACCGGAAATTGAGATGTCACGGGAAGAATGATAGCCCCGATAGCCATGAGCGATAATCCCGCTATAAGGATGGTTTTGGGGTGGATTTTCCCTGCGAGCGCGCCTGTCAATAGCACACCGAGCGCGAATCCCCCGGCTCCAGAAGTGAATATCCACCCTGCTATGGCGGTTGAAACGTGTGTATTGTTCGCCAACAGGGACAGAGTGGGACCCGGCAAGATGCTCATGATGCCCCCACCGATATACGTGAGGTAGAGTGTGTAAAAAAGAAAACGGCGATTATATGAAGTAGCGCGTTGATGCATGAACAGGTCCTTAATTGCAAGAAAAATTGCCAGGGCAGGCCTCCCGCCCGGCAAACACAGTATGACATGGTAATCAGTGTGCCATACCGCTGGTAGGATTGTCTACAGCCAATGACATTAGTTGTGGCCCATCAAGTTTGCGGCCAGCGATAAGACCTGGTTGGCATCGCCGAGCAGACCGAGATCGGCCAGGGCAAAGATGGGGGCGGTACGATCAGGATTGATGGCAATGACGGTCTGGGCCTCGCGCATTCCGCTGGCATGTTGAGCCGCGCCGGAAATGCCGCAGGCGATATAAAGGCGAGGATGCACGATTCTGCCCGTCGCGCCGATTTGCCGCGCATGTTCCACCCAGCCGCGATCAGTTGCCACGCGGGTTGCTCCCACCGCCGCGCCAAGCAAACGCGCGAAAGCGGCAACTTGCGTGAAGCCCTCGCGTCCAATGCCACGCCCACCCGCCACGATGCGTTCGGCAGCTTCCAGTTCGACATCCTCTGGCGAGGGAGCCTGTAGCGCGATGTGTTTGACACGATTACGCTCAATGAAATCGTCAATGGTCGGAGTGACCATCGTTATTTCCCCAACTCGGTTCCCTTTAGCCGAATTTCTACTTGAGATGGGATTGCCTCGCACACCGGGGATGAGAGTGGCAAGTGCAGTGCGGCCTTGCAGCTGCGCGCGTGTCTGAATGTAAGCGCGACCATCATACATGGTGCGCAGCGTGAGAAGCGCATCATCCTGGATGTCGATACTCAGGCAGCCCGGCGCGAATGGCAGGCGCAGGCGTGCTGCCAGACGCGACATGCAATCGCGCCCGTTAGCCGTTGCGCTGCTCGTTACCAGTATTGGGTGGCGCTGCTGGATAAACCACGCCAACGCGCTGACGTAGGCTTCTGTGGAATACCGGTCCAGCGTTGGATGCGCGAGGATATAGGTATGCGCTATACCTGGCGTATGGATAGATGCGAGGTCGGGTAGTGGAGATACTGGCAAGGTGAGTAGAATGGCGCATACGTCCGGCTTTTCCTGCTGTCGCTGCGCCACATCTTGCATTTCAGACAGCAGTTCCCCGCTCTGTTCGTCGAGTTGTCCTTCGTGATGCTGGAGTACCGCCCAGATTTCAGACATAGCTTCTCCCTCCCCAAAAATATTATTCAATACGCCACTGGCTGGCAATGTTGAGGGCTGTAATTGCCTCTTCATCCAGTTTCAATTCGATAGCGCCAAGTAGTTCGCGCACTTGCTGAACGGAGGTTGCGCTGGCGATAGGGGCCGTCACGCCAGGACGGGCCATAATCCAGGCCAGGGATATCTGAGTTGGTGTGGCGTGATAGAGAGATGCGATACGTTCAATTTCTGCCAGCAGAGCAAATCCTCGCTCGTTCATGTATTGTTTCTGGATGAACTGCGCGCGCACGCTCAGTGGCAAGGCCTGGCCGGGCTGATATTTACCCGTCAAAAATCCATTTGCCAGTGACGCGTATGTCGTCACTCCTAACTCATTTTCAAGGCAGAGCGGTTCTAAATCGCGTTCATATGCATCCCGTTCCGCGAGGTTGTAGAGCAGTTCCAGGCACTCGTAACGCGCGTAGCCATGTTGCTGGCCGATTCGTAAAGCTTCGGCTAACCTCGGAGCGGAGTAGTTGGAGGCTCCGATAACCCGCACCTTGCCGTTACGCTTCAATTCGTCGAATGCCTGCAGCGTTTCCTCAAGCGGGGTATGTGCATCATCCTCGTGCGCCTGGTAGATATCGATATAATCGGTTTGCAGGTGTTGTAGTGACGTTTCCACTGCTTCAAAGATATAGCGGCGCGAAAGACCCTGCTTCCCTGGCCCGATGTGGCTGCCTAATTTGGTCGCAATGATAAGCGTATCGCGGTTTTTCCGCGCCTTCATCCAGCGGCCCAGAATCATTTCGGTTTCACCAGGTTTGCGCTCGCGTATCCAGCCGGGGTAGCGATCTGCGGTATCAATGCAGTTGCCGCCAGCTTCTACATAGGCATCGAGTACGGCTATCGATGTGCTTTCGTCGAGGATGCCGCCGAACATATTGCTGCCCAGGCTCAAAGGAGATATCTCTAAATCGGTGCGGCCAAGTTTACGTAATTGCATTGCTGGCCTCTTTCTCTACAGTATTGTACCATGCGTTCTTAATTCAGAACGTTACGAATATTATCAGGTATAAAATGGTATAATGACAAACTGTAACGCCATTCATCTGAAGCGTAAAGCAAGAAGGATAACGCATGACCACGCAAGACAAGCTCCCCATTATCGTTGGACACCAGGATACATTGTTGCATCTTTATTTACCGGAACGCGGCGGAGGGCGCAGCTTTTTTGTACGCAGCGACGCGGGACATGTTGATTTGCCGCGTGCTCGCGAGGGAGGACTCGCGGGCAGTTTCTTCGCCATATTTGTGCCTGAGCCGTGCGATGATTGTGACGAAAAAGACAGGCAGATGGCCGTCATACAGACTGCCAACGGCTTTGAAGTACCCTATGCTGCTGCTATTGATCCTGAGTATGCGCGTGGTGTCACGATTACGATGATGGCGAACTTGTTCAGGTTGGAGGCCGAGTCAGACGGACAGGTCAGGGTGGTGCGCGCGGTCGATGAACTGGAATATTGCCTGGCACACGATATTCACGCGGCTATTCTGCATATCGAGGGAGCCGAGTCGATTGATGCTAACCTTGATACGCTTGAGATTTTCTATCGCGCCGGGTTGCGTTCGGTCGGGTTGGTTTGGAGCCGGCCCAATATTTTCGCGCAGGGCGTGCCTTTCAAATTTCCGCATTCGCCCGATACGGGACCGGGGTTGACAGGTGCTGGACGAGAACTGGTGCGAGCCTGCAACCGCCTGGGCATCATGCTTGACCTCTCGCACCTCAATGAACGTGGCTTCTTCGATGTGGCCGCGCTCTCGAATGCGCCCCTGGTGGCGACGCACTCCAACGTACACGCCATATGCCCATCGACACGCAATCTGACCGATAAGCAGCTGGACGCAATTCGGGAATCACAGGGACTGGTGGGTTTGAATTTCGCCGTCTACGACCTGCGCGAAGATAGCCAGAAGGACCCCGATACGTCGCTCGATGTGCTGGTGCGCCATATTGACTATCTTGTCGAGCGCATCGGCATTGATAGTGTCGTAATTGGCAGCGACTTCGATGGCACAGTCATCCCCAGCGCCATCGGTGACGCGGCAGGGTTGCCGAAACTGGTGGACATTTTAAGATTGCATGGGTATGACGATGCCGCGCTGCGCAAAATCGCTTATGAGAACTGGCTACGGGTTTTGCGTAAAACGTGGAAATAGACGAACTGCTCACTGAAAATATTGCTTGTGTAACCCTTCTGAAAAGTAAAAAAATAGGGTATACTACTTGTAGCAGGTTTTTGTGTTGTATACCTGTATACAATGGCATTGCCTGTAGTAGTGAGTAAGAAAGGAGAAGTAGAAAGAGAACATTAAGCGCTTGCTGTTCCAGTCATGTGATGAGCGACACTGTTTGGAACATTTTCCGTTGGCGCTTCGTCGCGTTTTTCCAGGTCACGTCGTTGTAACGTTGTTGTAGCACGATGTAGCTTCTTTGTTAGTACTGGAGGAAACCATGGCGACCAATACCCCTGTCTCTTCAGGAACGATGACGCGAGTCATCTTCTCAAGTACCCTGGGTACCGCTATCGAGTGGTACGACTTTTTTCTCTACGGCTCGCTGTCGGTGATTGTTTTCCCGCACGTCTTTTTTCCCGCGTCCGATGCCATCGTTGGTACACTCCTGTCCTTGTTCACCTTCCTGGTTGGTTTTATTGCTCGCCCCTTTGGCGGCGCGCTTTTCGGTCATCTTGGCGACCGTATTGGTCGTAAGTCCACATTGATTGCCACGCTCCTGTTGATGGGCATTTCGACCTTGCTGATCGGATTCCTGCCCGGCTATGCCTCTATTGGAATTGCCGCGCCTCTCATTCTGGTACTTTTGCGCCTGGGTCAAGGTCTGGGCGTTGGTGGTGAGTGGGGCGGCTCGGTTCTGTTGGCGATGGAGTATGGCAGCCAGCGCAATCGCGGCTTCTGGGCAAGCTGGCCGCAGATGGGTGTTCCTGTCGGTTTGATTCTCTCGACGGTGGTCGTCAACATTATCCAGGGAGCGGCTGGCGCCAGTTTCGTCACCGGTTTTGCATGGCGCATCCCGTTCTTTCTCAGCGCTTTGCTTGTCATTGTCGGCCTGTATATTCGCTTGAGAATCCTGGAGACGCCGATGTTTGCCGAGGTCAAAAATCAAAGACGCGAGTCTTCGGCACCCATCATCGAAGCGTTCCGGCATAGCACACCAGAGATTTTGCTCAGCGCAGGAGCGCGCTTCGCCGAACAGGCTCCTTTCTACCTCTTTACTACCTTTGTAATCACCTATGGCCTGGACAAGCTGCTGTTGAATCGCACCTTGATCCTCAATGCCATCACCATTGCGGCTGTCGTGGAACTCTTCACCATCCCACTCTTCGGCTATCTGTCCGATATTGTGGGACGGCGCAGGTGGTATCTGATCGGCTGCGTCCTGATGGCCGCCTTCGCCTTTCCGTACTTCCTGCTGATGAATAGCAACGTCACGGGCCTGTTCATTCTGGCTGTGGTTCTGTCCCTCGCCCTTTTCCATGCCTGGGTGTATGGCCCACAGGCGGCGCTCATTGCCGAGCGTTTCGGGACGCGCTCGCGCTACAGCGGCGCATCGCTTGGCTATCAGCTTGCCGCGCCGTTTGCCGGTGGATTGGCTCCCATCATCGCGCTGCTGCTACTCAATGGGAAAACCACGCTATCTGCTCTGGGCTTGAGTAAAGTTGTGGTCAATATCGGGGGTGGTTCCTGGCAGTCAGTATCGATCTACATCGTCGTGCTTGCCGTCATCTCCTTCGCGTCGGTACTGGGCCTGAAGGAACTATCGCGCGCCGACATCTCGAGCGTGGATGCGTACAAGATCAGCGAAGACCAGATCGTGCTGGCACCTACCGATTGAAAGCGCTTCTTACTTATACTGGGTACAACGTGTAAGGGAGGCCGCTGTCTTGCCAACCCAGGCCAGGCAGCGGCCCTTCCATTGGCCGATATGCTGACGAAAGCTATCCAGATAGTTGAACTGCAGCAAAATTTTACAAATCCCTATAAAACCGTCTAAAGGATAAGAAGCAAATTTTCACCAACGCAAAAATTCAAAATCGGGTATACCTACTCTTGAAAGTCGCGATACTATCATCGTCGTTCGCAACGCGGCTGAAAAGGAGTAGCACGAATGTTTACCCTGGCATCAGCGACAAATTGCAATTAGAACATACAATGCGTTGGAAAACCGCATTATCATGCGTTTTGAACTCAATGCATTCCAGCAGGAATATACCGCTTTGATTTCACACAGAGGACCACTTTATAGAGAGATAGGATATTACGAACAAAGTGAGTTTCAGTATGAATTTGGCCTTGAAATAGTAAGGGGGATAGCTGATCCTCTATTGAGCATATAAGAGACGATGTTACGAAGTTCTATCCTGGCTTGCTTAGCAAAATGGAGCGCACATTGCGTTTTGCTCAGGGACAATTACTATCAGAAAAACTGAACCTTCTATTACTCTTTGGGCGAGATGCGAGACCAATGGGACGATCCGAGAAGTATATATAACCTGTTGCTCAGTTTGAAACCAGGAAATCCGCATTGAGCACCATTTAGCGGGCTGGCAGCATTTTATCCCTCGGCTTCAATTGTTGATTGATGGTTCCTAAACTTCGCGCCGCTCGTTCGCCATCCAGAATAGCGTGTTCCACGCGGCGCGGGGCTACACAATCGCCCACACGGTACAGCTCTTTCACTTTGCCCTGTAACTGCATGTAAAGATCATCGTTCGCTGTTTGCGGAATCGCCATTACTGCCAGCGCAACCTGTTCGATCTGGCGCGCCTGTCCGGTGTAGTTGTTGATGATGGTGGCGCTATGCGGCCCCAGGCTAGCAAGGAAGTGGTTGGCAGTCAATGTGATGCCCCTTGCCAGAGCGCGGCGGTACCAGAGTTCGAGGTCGAGCGTTATTCCCAGGTCGCCTCCAACGTAGAATTGCCCTGTTACGACCTCTACCTGGCAACCGCGCTCAGCCAGCAGTTCGGCAACGCTGGTGGCTTGATGAAAGCCGACAGTATCGTAGAGCAGCACGTAGTCCCCCGGTGATGCGCTTTTCTCGCCCTGCAAGACCTGCCATGTGGTGGCGACAAACGGCAATTCCGCGCCCGCAATAGGCGGGAGCGCGGGACGCGAGCCGGTAGCGATAATCACGGCGTCGGGCTGTTCGCGCTCGATCATCTCCGCCGTGACCTCGACGCCCGTGTGTATTGTGACACCGGCTTCGATGATGTCGCGCTGCAAGTTACGCGAGGAGTCGCCAAATTCGACACGGCCCGGTACGCGTGTAATCAGGTTGATTTGCCCGCCTAATTCCTGTAGCTTTTCGTATAGCCAAACGCTATAGCCGCGTTGCGCGGCTACTTTGGCGGCTTGCATTCCGGCGGGGCCACCGCCGACTACGATCAGCCGGGGTTTGCGCGTTTGCGGGCGAGGCGATGTAATGGTGGGAAAGAGCAGTTCGTTTCCGGTTGCGGGTGTCTGGATGCAGCCCAGGCTGAGGTTGAGCCCCATGCGCCCGATGCAATACTGGTTGCAGGAAATGCACAGGCGAATGGCTTCGCTGCGCCCCTCGCGCGCCTTGCGAGTGAAGGCGGGATCGCAGATTTGCCCGCGCACGATATCTACCATGTCGGCCAGTCCTTCGCGCAGGATGCGCTCGGCCTGCACCGGGTCTTTGATGCGACCTGTGCAGAAGACAGGCAGCTTAACGGACTCGCGAATGCTGGCTGAGACGAAGAGTTGATAGCCAGGGGGCGTATGCATCGAACCTTCGACCATGTAGAGGTTGTGAAACTCGCCAATGCTGGTATTGATGTAGTCGAGTTGCCCGGTGGCCTCTAAACGCCGCGCAATCTCGCGCACGTCGTCGAGCGTCAGCCCAGATGGTATCAGTTCGTCGCCACAGAGGCGAATACCGAGCGTGAAGTCGCGCCCGATCTCGGCGCGTACCGCCGCGATAACTTCCAGCGCGAAACGCATCCGGTTCTCTAAAGAGCCGCCGTAGGCATCGCTGCGCCGGTTAAAATAGGGCGAGAAGAACTGGCGCATTAGCGAGCTATGCGAAGATTGCAGTTCCGCGCCATCGAAGCCGCCTTCGCGCACATGTCGCGCCACTAGAGCATAGCCCCGGATAATCTCGGCAATCTCTTCCTGCTCGATCTCCTTGCACATTTCGCGGTGGATAGGGTCAACCACCGGTGAAGGGCCTAACACCGGGCGGCGCGAATACATGCTGCTGGCCTGCATCCCGTTGTGGTTGATTTGCGCGAACATGCGCGTGCCATGCTCGTGAACGGCGCGTGTCATGCGGCGATAACAGGGGATCACCTGTGGATCGAACCCGTGAATAAGCTTCTGATAGGCCCAGTCGCTGGGATGTACCGATTGCTCCTCGGTGATGATCAGCCCGCAGCCGCCGCGCGCGCGTTCTGCATAATACGCTATCAGGCGCGGACCCGGCAGGTTTCCTTCGGCCAGGTTGGTCAGATGCGCCGCGAAGACGACGCGATTGGGTATGCTGGTTTGTCCGATACGAATGGGTGTGAAGAGATACTGGTACTGACCTGCCATCTTGTTCTCACTTCATGCTTTGCTTGCAACATATCTGCCCTCAAGTATAGCATGTTCAATCCTGCGTGGCGCAACGCAATCACCAGCGCGCAACAGGCGCGGCACGCGGCCTTTGAGCGCGAGGTAGAGTTCCTGGGCGGGTTGCTCGTAAACGCCCAGCACGACTGCATCCGCGAGAATGGCGCGTTCGCCTGACGCGAAACGGTCGGTAACGATGACCTGCCCGCTTTCGATGCGTGTGATGCTGGTATGAGGAGTGAAGACGACGCCCATCGCCATAACGCGCTGCATCCAGGGAACAATGTCGTGGGTGGCGGTCAGGTCGTGTCCGACGTACCATTCTTCGGTGATGATTTCAACGACTGTGTCCCTGCGCGGCCAGCAATTCGGCAACCGAGTAGACGCCGTGCGCTCCACTTTCGTCGATGATAACCACGCGCTGCCCCGCCACAGGGTCGCCGCGTAATATGCGCCGCGTACCGGTAACATGCGGTAAATCGTGGCCGGGAATGGGGAGCAGGCCAAAGCCGCTTTGCGCGCCCGTCGCGACAATAACCGCCTGTGCTTGTGGGTGTTGCTCTATAAGCATGTCAGCCGTTACCTCGACGTCCGTGTGAATTTCAACGTCCAGCTTTGCCAGTTCCCTTTGCAGGTAATCGGTAATCAATTGCAGTTCACCGCGCCCCGGCGCCTTCGCTGCCAGAGTAACAGCGCCTCCCAGTACTTTTTCGCGTTCGTATAAGACGACATACCGACCCCTTAGGGCAGCCGCGCGAGCCGCTTCCATACCAGCAGGCCCACCTCCAACGATGATGTAGGGACGCGATTTATCGCGTCCTCTACCGCCTTCGGCACCGCGCCCAATGTTGTCGTCGATATGAGCGGGCATGTCACTGGACATGACAGAATGAGCGGTCGTGACACCGGACATGATAGAATGAGCGGCATGTCACCGGATCAGACAGAGGTCGTGACACCGGACATGACAGAGGACGCGATGAATCGCGTCCCTACAGAGGTGCCGATAACATCGGGATTAACGCTGCATGCGAGTGCGGCGTTCATGACATTACGCACCTGGCAGCCCTGGTTGCAGGAGATGCAGGGGCGCGCATCGTGGGCGCGTCCGTTTTGTGAGAGAAGCGGCAGGCGTGGGTCAGCGATGAGGGCGCGTATCATTTCTACGCCGTCGGCCTGTTCTTCTACCAGGATGCGTTCCGCCTGCGCGGTATCCATGATGCGCCCGGCTGTGAAGACGGGTATGTTGACTGCCGCTTTGATCTGGGCGGCAAGGTGTGTTGCATAGCCGCGAGCGGTATGCATGGAGGCGGAAAAAGGAAACATGTGCGAGCTATAAATGCTGCCCATGGTGATGGTCAGGTAGTCGACGCGCCCGCTAGCGACCAGTAGACGCGCGATTTCCAGCCCTTGTTCTGGCGTCAATCCGGCCCAGGGAGCGAGTTCATCCACGCACAGACGGATTCCCAGGATGCGATTGCTGCCCAGCATAGCGTCTACCGCTTCGAGAGTTTCCTGCACAAAACGCAGCCGGTGATCGAGCGAGCCGCCGTACTGGTCGCCGCGCTGGTTGGTCAGGGGCGAGAGAAACTGGCGCAGCAGCGAGCGGTCGGAAATCTGTAGCTCGATGCCATCAGCGTTGCCTTGCACGGCGTGGCGCGTAACGAGCGCGAAACCCTCGATAACCGCTGTAATGTCACGTAACTCCATCACTTTGGGCACTTCGCGTGTTGACACGTCGGGTATGGCCGATGGCGCCCATATCTCGCGCTGCGAGTGATCGCTCACAGATTGTTGCCCGTTGTGGTTCAGTTGCGCGATGGCTAATGCTCCATGCGCGTGAATATGTTCTGCAACATGGGCGATAGCAGCCGGTGTTCCGGGCAAATAGCCTGCCAGCGCGTATTCATAGGGCATATCGGAGGGATGCACGATATGCTCTTCCAGCACGATGATACCAGCCCCGCCAGCCGCGCGCGCCGCGTAATAGTCGGCGTGCTGCTCGCTCAAAAGATTGTGCCGCGCAAAGTTGGTGGTATGACTACCGAAAATAATGCGGTTTTTAGCTTCTCGCGGCCCGATTGTCAGTGGCTGGAAAAGTTTAGCTGGCATGAAATCCTCACCAGGATGACCCAGGCGGTCGCCCTATCCTATTCGTTTTGCTGCTTAATCCACGCGGCGATATCTTGCACAACCTCTTCCGCGACATGTCCGGGTATGGCATAGCTAGCCGGTGTTGCTTTGCCTCCGCCCTCTACTGGCATGAAAAGGTGAGAAAGCGTTGGATAGCTTTTGAATTGCGCGTCCGGGCGATCAGCCAGCGCGTGTTTCCACATCTGAAAATCTTCCATCGTGACCTGGTAATCGCTCTCGCCTTGAAGAATCAGGAGCGGTTGCTGTAAGGCTCTGGCTATTTCTTCTGGATGGTAGCCGCGCATAGACAGCCAGTACGCTGCTGGTACCCCAAATGGCAATGTCGCAGAGGGAGTTTCGGGTGACAAATCGGGCGCTTTAACCTGCGCAGCCTGTCTCTTCACTTCGTCCAGGTGTTTCTGATGTTCTGGCGTGATCGTCCCATCCAGCGAATAAATGTAGGTAAACTGGTCGAGGATGGTATCTTCCAGCGAACGAGCAAGACCGGCCAGTACGATCAACCCGGCGATCTCCGCGCCAGCTTTACCGATGAGGGGGAGAACGTACCCGCCGAGACTGTGACCCAGCACAAAGATGTGGCGCGAGTCCACCTGTGGAACGCTCTGTAAAAGGACAACGGCCTCCAGAGCATCGTCGATGACTTCTTCCTGTATGGTCAAACTATCGAGGTGTTCCTGTAGCTGCGCGCCATACACACGAGTGCGTTTGTCGTAGCGCAAGATGGCGATGCCCTGTGAGGCCAGGCCCCAGGCGAGGTCGCGAAAGGGCTTGTTCGGACCCAGCGTCTCGTCGCGGTCGTTGGGTCCCGATCCATGCACCAGAACCACGGCAGGAAACGGCCCGTTTCCGAGAGGCAGGCTCAGTGTGCCAGGAAGCTTCCATTCTCCGCGTCCGACTACTATTTCCTGTTCGTGGAAAAGGTCCTTTCGTACATAGGATGGCACAGACTCGTGCGCCGCAAGCTGCTGATCGATAGTGCCTGTTGGCGTGATAGTCAGGCCAATGACCTGATCTTCGGCGTTGAAGACCACGTTGATGTCCATGTTGATTGTGCCAAAGGTGCAGGTTACAATCACGATTTCGCCCTGCGGTGAAGCTGTGCTATGCGTTCTTACCTGCTCTTTGAACGCTCCAGCCTGCGCCTCAACGCCCTCCCATCCTGCCCGCAATTGTTCCGCCGCTGAAGCGCTCCCTTACACTGCTATCCGCCTGCTGCCAGGCTCCCACGAAGTCGCCCTGCGCCAGTTGCGCGACGATCTGTTGTGCCGTTTCGAGATGATTGTTGCTCATAGATGCCTTTCTTTTCAGCGTAGCCGTGTCACCCTGAGCGAAGCGAAGGGTGACAGATGTTAAGATGTTATGTTGTTATCTCACCTAATGCTGGCTGTGGAGATACTTCACTTTGGGGCTTGCTCTCCACCATGACGGGCTTTGGCGGGAACTGGTCGGGATGAGCGGCGCGCCATTCTCTCCACAGGGAGATGATGATGGTCTGGATGATGCCTACGACCGGGGCGACGAAGAGCGCGCCCAAAATGCCGAAGAGTTCAGCGCCAGCGATCAAAGCGGCGATGGAAATGATGGGATGCAGTCCAACCGCCTGCCCGACGACGCGCGGGCCTACGATATGACTCTCAATGGCGTGTACGCCAAGGAAATATACCAGGACTACAACGGCGAGCACCCAACTCTGGTGAGTCAGGTTGATAATCCAGCTATTTGTCGCGGCGAATGAAAGCAGGATGCAGGCGGCGGCTGAGATAAAAGTTCCCAGGACGGGCACAAATGCCAGCAAAAAGGCGAGTTCGCCGAGCAGGATGGGATGCGGCACCTGAAAGATAGCCATTCCTACACCCACCAGCAGGCCGATTAGCAAAGAAAGTATCAACTGACCGCGAATATAGCCCCCGACGACATGCTCCAGCGTATCCAGCAGGAAGAAGCCTCTTTTCTGTTGCGAAAGCGGCATATTTTCGCGCAGCTTGCTCGCTAACCGTTTGCCATCTAGCAGGAAATAAATGCTGAGCATAGCGACTACTATCACATCTAACACAAAGTTGAAGATGTCGCGCAGCAGCGGCACCGCATCGTTGGCTAACCCTCCGAGATGGCTGATCAAAATCTGGCGCGCATCCTGAAGCTGTGTTATGCCAACCCCGAGTGATTGAAGGGTTGTTTCCAGTGGCGAAGGACTGCTACCGGGAGCAGATGCCAGCAAGCCACCTAGCGTTCTTTTGAGTTCGCTGACCTGGATAACGGCGGCGCGCATGAGAAAATAGAGAACGACGCTGATACCGCCAAACACAAAGATATACACCAGCAGAATAGACAGCAGCCGCGGCAGGCGCTTTTGCAACACTATAACCAGTGGCGCGAGCGCGAAGGCCAGGATGGCGGCTATGGAGACCAGGATGAGCGACCGCGCCACATGAGATGCAGCCCATAAGATCACAGCCGTCAAACCAATCCAGGCCAGTATAACGAGGGGAATGGCAAGCGGTCGCAACCATTTCGCGCCGGAACTGAAATCTAATCGCCATATTACCGGTCGGGAGCCACTGTCCTGCGTCTCCGCTATTGACGCTTGCGATGATGATAGAGAGATGGTATTTTCGCCGTTGCTAAAATGTAATGTTTTGCCGCATTTGGGACAAAAAGAGGCGACCTCGGGGCAGTTCATGCCACAATGCATACAGTACATAATAATTCCTCCTGTTCCCTTCTTTGTGAATAGCGCGAAATAGTGCTGCTTTTAGCGGTAACTGGTTGATAAACGCGCAAACAGCGCCTTAATGGATTATTTTAGGAACAATTTCAGACTAACTGAGGCATATTGTAACATGTTTTTATAGTCCTGTTTCGATTGGGCCAAAAGCATTCGCGAGCAGGAACTATCGAAAACGACTACATCCCTGGAAGGTAGCGTTTGAACTCCGGGCGCGGCCCTGTGTATCCATCTGTGTTGTGTTCAGCGAAGATGATGGTCTTGATGTTGCCGCGCACGGTGAAGTCGGCCACCACGCGCATCCAGCGCGGCGCGAGCAGCGCCACTAATTCGTCAAGAATGAGATTCGTGGCTGCCTCGTGGCTGATCTGGCGGTTGCGGTACTGGTTGATGTAGAGCTTCAAGCTTTTCAGCTCAACAACGGACTTTTCCGGCACATAGTCGATAATAATCGTGGCGAAATCGGGGAAGCCTGAGCGCGGACAAAGGCAGGTGAACTCTGGTATCTCGAAATGCGTGACGTAATCGCGTTCGGGGTTGGAATTGTGCCACGCTTCTAGCTGGTTTGCTTCAATCTCTTCGAGGCCATAGTGACCGGGAACGCGTTTCTGGGTTTCATTTTCCATGATGGGTAAAGTGACTCCTTTTAATGATAACGTGTTAGACTTCGACAGGCGGAATCTCTTCCCCCGCCTGGTAACGATGTTTCTGCTTTGCGGTAATGACGGTAACGCTTCCCGTCCCCTGCACGCTCCAACGACCATCCGATACGACGAGGGCGGTTGCTCCATCCACACCGACTACGGTAATTTTACTGCGTCCAATGTTGGCAATGGTTGAGGTCATTGCTTTTGGTATCTCGTCGAAGTGGGGAATCACCGCGATACCGGGAACGAGATCAAGCGCGGGAATGGTGTGCCAGATCTTTGGGAAGTCGAAGAGGATGGCGCCCATAACCATCGCGCCGGCAGAGCACCCGGCGATCACGCCGCCGCGCTCGTGTACCTGTATAATAGCGCGCCAGGCATCCGTACCCTTGAGCGTTTCCAGCAGATACGCTGGTTTCCCGCCTGAAAAGTAGATGAAGTTGGCGAAGGCCAGCTTTTCAGCGAAGAGGGGGTTGTTGGCGTCTTCGCGGGTGAGCAGCATTAGTGGTTCGACCGGCGCGCCGAGCCGGGTGAAGTGCTCGACCCCCAGGTTGTTCCAGCGTTCAGGCACGCCCGCACCATCGGGCGCGGAAGCCGTTGGCAAAACAACCACGCGCGGTGTATCGTGAAGCTGCTCAAGCAGGTATTGATCGACAGGATTCATTTTAGGGAGATATTCCCCCGCTCCAACCAGGGCGATGGTTCCACGAGTGACAGTAGACATTCAGCTTGCCTTTCATATATTCTTTTAGCCTGGTATATCATACCGCGTGCTATGAGCGTTTATCAAACTGCTGTGTGATTCTGTATGCCTTGTAGATTGCCGAAAGCGCAGGAGAGATTCTTCGCCGCGCTCAGAATGACAGTCCCTGAACTTGTCATTCTGAGCGCAGCGAAGAATTCTCTCGCGGCATGGTTCACGTATTCTTGCGGATTTAGCGACAACCTGCCGGTTATTTCAATTTGACGCATCGTATTTCTGCGTGTTACAGTATAACGAATATTGAAAATACACACCACCAATAATTTCAGAGCGATGGGTGCGTTCTCATCGTATAGCCCCGGTGGGAGGTCCAGCCCATGACGGGTCGTGCGCTGGACGTTTTCTTAAGAAGGAGGATGCGCCGTCGTCATGTCTTCAACTTACATACCAGACCAGAATGCGCTTATTGTGCCTGAAGGAGATGCTTTCGCGGAAAAGTTTGCTCTGGAAGGTCTCACTTTTGATGATGTCTTGATTATCCCTGCTGCCTCTTCGGTGTTGCCCCGTGAAGTTTCCACCTCTACTCGCCTGACACGTTCAATCACCATCAATATTCCGGTGATTAGCGCGGCCATGGATACCGTTACCGAGGGTCGTTTAGCCATTGCGCTGGCGCGTGAGGGCGGCCTGGGCGTGATTTACCGCAATCTCTCCATTGAGGCGCAGGCGGAAGAGGTCGATAAGGTCAAGCGTTCGGAGTCGGGCATGATTACCGATCCCATCACGATGGAGCCGACTGCCCTCTTAAGCGAGGCACTGGCGGCTATGAAACGCTTTCATATATCGGGCATTCCCATTACAGAGCAAGGCAAACTGGTGGGCATCTTGACGAACCGCGACATTCGCTTCGAGACGCGATTTGATCGCCCAGTTGCCGAACTCATGACACGCGAACGTCTCATCACTGTACCGGTCGGGACGACGCTGGAGCAGGCGGCTGACAGCCTGCATCGCTACAAAATTGAGAAGCTGCCGGTGGTGGATGAGCATGGTATCCTTAAGGGTTTGATTACCATGAAGGATATCCAGAAGAAAATTCTCTATCCCAATGCCGCGAAAGACGAGTTTGGGCGTTTGCGGGTGGCCGCGGCGGTCGGCGTTGGCCCGGATGCGGATGCGCGCTGCGCAGCGCTGATCGAAGAAGGTGTAGATTTGCTGGTCGTCGATACGTCACACGCCCATTCGCGCATGGTGCTGGAAAGCGTTGCGCACATCAAGGCGCAATTTGGCGCGAAGGTGCAGTTGATGGCTGGCAACGTCGTGACGGCGGAGGCGACCGAGGCCCTGATTGCGGCAGGAGTTGACGCGATAAAGGTGGGCATTGGCGCGGGATGTTTTGCGGCTGGAACTCGTGTTCTGATGGCCAATACTACTTATAAGAACATTGAGGATATCCAGCCGGGCGACCGCGTTATCAATATGAACGGTGAACCAGTCACAGTTGTCAATGCCTGGTGTACTGGCATTCGCGAGGTTATGACGCTACGACACACAGCTTCTCACCGCCGCACACAGGTGACGCCGGATCACCGCTATCTTGTCGGCGATCTCACTACAGTCAGTGCTGCTACGGTGGCTTCAAAAGGATATATCGGAGTTCTGGAGAATCCGACACGCTTTGGTGTCTCTAAAATTCGATGGAAAGAGATTGGTGAAAGCGAACGCGATACGATGCTTCTTCCAAGGCATATTGCATTTGAGCTTCCACAAGGCTTTGAGATCGACTTGCGCGAGTTCGCCATCCGGCAGGAGAAACAACTGGCACGCTACCAAACAACTATTGCAGATTCCTATGAGCTTGGGTATGTCTTCGGGGCGTTTCTCGGCGATGGTCATGCGTTCATCGCTCCCTCGCGAAACTCTATATCTGGGCGAGTTTCATGGTATTTCGCATACCATGAACAAGAAATTGCTGCAAAACTTGCCCGCTGCTTGAAAGAGGTGACAGGTATCGATGTAGTACCAACACCGCACAAGAGCAAAACCGAGGTTCACCTGTACTCACTCCAGTGGGCAAGATTGTTTGCTCAGTTTGGCAAACGTCATGAAAAGTGTCTGCCAGAAAGGTATCTGAGTGCTAACCATAACTATCTACGCGGACTCTTTGATGGCCTCATCGATAGCGATGGCTGTGTAACTGCGGACGGTCGCTTCAATTTCCGCAATACTTCGCAGCCGCTTGTAGAGCTATTCAATGTACTTTGTTTCCTCCTGGAAGGGAGTTTTCCTAACTGTGAAATGAGGAAAGCGAGTGCCGGAGGTCTAAAGAACACATCTGCCGATCGGTGTCGTATTAGCTACAGTTCTCGTCTTAATGTCTCGCATGAGCAGCGTTTACTTTCGAAGTATCAGGTTGTGAAGCGACTGGACTCAGATCGTCCCGGCGTCATAGTGCCGGTGTATGACATTGAGGTTGATTGTCCGACCCACAGCTTCATCGCTGATAATGCTATTGTTCACAACTCTATCTGCACAACCCGCGTGATTGCCGGCGTCGGTGTGCCCCAGATCACGGCTATCTACGATTGCGCGCGCGTGGCCCGCCGCTATGGTGTGCCGCTAATAGCCGATGGCGGCATCCAGTATTCTGGCGACATCGCCAAGGCTATCGCGGCGGGCGCGGATACGGTCATGCTGGGCAGTATGCTGGCGGGAGTAGATGAGAGTCCCGGCGAACTGATTATCTCACGCGGCGAACGCTACAAAGATTACCGGGGTATGGGTTCGATTGCCGCCATGAAGCAGCGCAGTTTCAGTAAAGACCGCTACTTCCAGAACGATATCATCGAAGAAAGCGGCCTGATTGCCGAGGGCATCGAAGCGCGAGTTCCTTACAAAGGAATGCTGGGGCCGCTGGTCTATCAACTGGTAGGCGGTCTGCGCCAGGCCATGGGCTACGCGGGCTGCGCCACCATCGCCGAGATGCAGGACAAGACGCGTTTTGTGCGTATCACCAATGCAGGTTTGCGCGAAAGCCACCCGCACGATGTGATAGTCACGAAAGAAGCTCCCAACTATGGGGCCAATCGCCGCTAACTTTTGAAAGGTTATCCAGAAGTTTGAAATTGCGCAGAAATGGGAGTTCATACGTTCTCTTTCGTAGGAATGTGTGTTGAAAGTGCCTGGCATTTGCCCATCCATTAGCCATGATGTCCTATTCGGTTGCGTCCCGCGGCTGAGGCAGAGTAGAATGGTGTGAGATCATGCAATGAAATCAGGTTGTTATCTGGTGTATGGAGGAAAGAATGGTTGATCTCAAGCAAACACTGAGCCGCTTTCTATCGATTCCTGGGGTGCGGCTGGCAGTGTTGGTAGGGCGTGACGGATTGATGATCGAGGGACTGACGCGCGACGGCAAGGAAGATATGGAAGCTGTGGGCGCGCTGATGACTTCGGGGCTTAATACTGCCGAGGCGCTGGGGCAGGAGATTGCGCGTGGCAACGTGGTTGGTGTTTTGCATGAGTACGAGCATGGATTAGTCAGCGTTGACCCCCTGGGCGATTTTGCCCTGATGGTCACGATGTTTGATAATGCTGCGAGCATTGGCCGCGTGCGACACATGGTAAAGACCAGCCGCACCGAAATTCTTGAGGCGCTTGATATTTCCTGATGCGAAGTTGTACACCGTAATGGCTTGTGTACCCTGATTGTAAGTACACTAAGGGCGTAGCGTACATGGAACAATTAACCAATCTTATAATCTCAGATCATGAGCTTTCACTTATCTCCAATGTCTTATATAAACTTATGAATGATACCAGCGCCTCCTCTGTCATGTTGCTTGATAAGAGCGGCCAGGTCGTGACCACGCAGGGAAGCAGTACCAAGCGGAACGCAACTTCCCTGGGCGCGTTACTGGCCGGCGCCTTCTCCTCCTCTCGCCATGTCGCGGAATTGCTTGGTGAAAAGGACTTCCGCACCATATTTCAACAGGGCGTGCATGAGAATATTTATACGACCATGATCGAAGATCAATGGCTGCTGGTCATTGTGTTCGATAAGCTGACCCACATCGGGCTGGTCAAAGTGCTTTCAAAGAAGGCTTCCGATGAATTGAGCCGCACGTTGGAGCGAGTGCGGGCCGATACGACGCGCCAGAAATCTTCGGTGCTGAATATCCAGTTCCGCTCCTCCGTTGAAGACACCATCGATCTGCTTTTCCGCGATTAGGGGAACCTGGCACATGGCGCTCATAAATATTGCCTCGCACGAGATCCACTGCAAGATCGTGTACTACGGTATTGGATATTGCGGTAAAACCACCAACCTGCAATACGTGTTCAAGAGCATCAACCCGTCGGTGCGCGGGGATATGCTCAGTATCGCGACTGAGACCGAACGCACGCTTTTTTTCGATTTCCTGCCGCTCGACCTGGGCACGGTCTATGGCTTTCGCACGCGCTTCCACCTCTACACCGTGCCCGGACAGATTCTCTACGAACGCACGCGCCTGGCCGTCTTAAATGGCGCGGACGGCATTGTCTTTGTCGTGGACTCACAGGCCGAGAAGTTTGAAGAGAATGTGCAAAGCATCACCGAACTGGAGATGAATTTGCGCCGCCTCGGTAAAGACCTGACCAACTTCCCCATCATCATACAGTGGAATAAGCGCGACATGCCCTCGGCTTTGCCCGTGCCCGTACTCGAACGCTACCTGAACCGCCGCCGCCTGCCCAGCTTCGAGGCGGTCGCCTCCAGCGGCACAGGCGTATATGCCACCCTGCGCGCCATCAGCAAGCGCGTCATGGCGCAGTTGTAACGCTGGCATCAACGATCATGCAAATCTACGGCCTCGACTTCACCTCTTCTCCCACGCGCCGCAAACCTATTACCTGCGCCTGTTGCGAACTCTCTGGTACCGTCCTGACCGTCACAAGCTGCCTCAAACTACCCTCGTTCGTTGAGTTTGAAACGTTCCTGCGCAGCGATGGCCCCTGGCTGGCCGCGTTCGACTTCCCTTTCGGCCAGCCCCGCAAATTGATTGCCAACCTCGGCTGGCCCCAAGGCTGGCAAGGCTACATGGACATTGTCTCATCCATGAGCAAAGCGGAATTTGAAGACGCGTTGCATTCCTACCGCGCCAGTCGCCCGCCCGGCGATAAACTGCACCTGCGCGCCACCGATCAACTGGCGGGCGCTATCAGCCCCATGATGCTGCACCGCGTCCCCGTCGGCAAGATGTTTTTCCAGGGCGCTACTCGCCTGTTCAACTCGCCAATCAGCATTCTCCCCTGCCGTCCAACCTCCGACAATCGCGTAGCCGTCGAAGGCTATCCTGCGCTGCTGGCACGCATGCTGATTGGCAAGCGCAGCTATAAAAGCGATGAGCGTAGTCAACAAACCATTGATAGAGAAATGGCACGACGGGAGATTGTGCAAGGTCTGAGTTCTGATCTACTACGAGATCTGTATGGTTTGTCGGTTCGGATATCTGATGAAATGGAAGAGATGCTGGTGCGGGATGCCATGGGCGATTCGTTGGACGCGGTATTGTGCGCGGTACAAGCGGGCCGGGCGTATGTGGAAAGAGAAAAGGGATATGGGATACCAGTAGAGTGTGACAAAGATGAGGGATGGATTGTGGATGTGTCATATCTGTAGGGACGCAGGAGGGGTTGGGAAGATGGGTGGACCCTTGTGGGCGTCCGGTGAGGGAGCTGCTTTGTCGCATCAGCAGCAATCGCTGTTTCCACCTGGTGCTTGCCAAATGCGCACGAGGCCGTCATCATCTCCCGATGCCAGGCGTGTTCCATCAGGAGACCAGGCAACCGTGAGTACTTCACTTTCGTGATTGCGGTAAGTCAAGGTGCGAGTCCCCGTCATGCTCTCCCATATCTGGACGGTCTTACGGGTATTGGCTGAGGCTACATACCTGCCATTAGGAGACCAGGCGATGCCGTTCACCCACCCGGCGCAGCAATACATCCAGAGGAATTTCCCTGTGGCAGCGTCCCAGACCTCTACTGTCATATCTAAGCCTACGGAGGCGAGATGTTGGTCATCGGGGGACCAGGCAATCGCTGTCACAGTGTCCGCATGACCGAGATAGGTCAAAAGGGTCTTGCCAGTAGTCGCGTTCCAGACCTGCACTGTGGTATCCAGGCCAGCAGAGGCCAACTCTTTCCCGTTAGGAGACCAGGCGACTGCCGTGACCCACTTGAAGTGGCCGTGGTACGTCAGCACAAGCTGTCCCGTGTGGCTCAGCCAGACCTGTACGGTCTTATCATAACTGGCCGAAGCCAGACGACTTCCATCAGGAGACCAGGCGACGGAGGTCACCGTATCGGAGTGACCGCGATAGGTCAAAAGGCGCTTCCCCGTTGCGGCGTCCCACACCTGCACGGTCTTATCAAAACTGGCCGAAGCCAGATACTTTCCATCAGGCGACCAGGCTATCGCGCTGATCCAATCCGTGTGTCCATGATAAATGACGAAGCGATAGCCGGTTGTGGCGTCCCACACCTGTACGGTCTTATCATAGCTGGCCGAAGCCACGCGCTTGCTGTCAGGAGACCAGGCGACTGCACTTACAGCATTGCGATGCTCGGAGTACGTTGAGAGCGTGGTTCCCGCGGAAGGGGAGCGAGAAGAGACAGAGGAAGTAATAGATACAGAACTGGAACACAGCAGTATGACAAAGCAACAAGATGATAGTAATTGTACAAAGAGCTTCAGACGCATCATGTTTCTCCTTTTCAGGTACCCCATGAAGATACCCAGATCTTCCGCTCACCCTCTCTCAGGTATACTCTATCATATGTTCACTCCAAATCCGACGTATTGTTTTTGCCCTGGGAAAATCCCAACACTCCCGCAATCCCCACCAGCGTCACAAGCACGCCAACAATAGCCGCGACCGAGGGTATCTCGCCCAGCAAGAAAATGCCCAGGATGATACCCCCGGTCACTTCCTGTGTGGCGATCAGGTTGGCGTAGGTGGCGTGGACGCGGCGCACCGCGGCGTTATAGAGCGTGTGTCCAAGACCGAGCGGGAAGACGCCCAGGGCGACGACCGCGCCGATAGCTCCTAATGGGTAGGTGTGCGAGAAGGCGAAAAAGAGCGTGATGGGCAGCAGCCATAGCGCGGCCATGCCATAGACGTTGGTGGTGTAGCGGAAAAGTGGGTGGCGGTCGCGTTCGCTGCGTCCCGCTACCGAATAAATGGCGAAGCAGATGCCGGACAGCAGCGCGATGCCATCACCGAGTACCATACAATGGCCTGGCGAGGCGAGCGAGCAGGCGGTGTAGTTTGGCTGGAAACCGACCATGATGGCGATGCCGATTATGGCGATGGCGATGCCCACATATTTGCGTTTCGGCAGCGGTTCGCGCAAGAAGATGGCCGAAAAGAGCGTTACAAAGATGGGCGACGTATAAGCCAGGGCCAGCGCGTGCGCGATGGTCGTGAAGCTGAGCGAGCTGATGTAGGTGAGAAAGTGCAGCGCCGTTACCAGCCCGTAAAACAGGAAGCGCGGCACCTCGCGGCGCTTCAATAGCAGGCGCTGGCGCGTCAGTATGCCCATCGTGGCTACAAGCAAGGTAGCGATTGCCAGCCGCCAGAAGGCAATTTCAACGGAGGTGAACGGGCTGGACCAGCGCACGAAAATCGGGCTGGTTGAGAAAAAGAAAACGGCCAGGCAGACGTACAGCAGGCCGGTTTTTGATTGCTCGACGGGCGTTGCAGCTACGGCATCGACCGGCTGTTCAGTTTGTGCCATGATACCGTTCCTGTTTCATTCATGTGCGTAGCGTGGCGATGAGGCGTTTGGGGTGCAGCGCGAGATCAATTGCGTCGAGCGGCCCATGCGCCAGCACATCTGCCGCGTGCAGTGTCAGGAGAGACAGGCCCTCGTCTGCCATAACGGCGATACTTATAGCAGCGATGTTCATCATGGCCGCGTCGTTTGCGCCATTGCCGAAAGCGATCACATGCTCTGGCCCCAGGTGCTGCACAAATCGCTGCTTGTCCTCGCCCGTGCTGATGATGCGCAGCGGGAAGCCCAGGGCGCGTTCAAGTTCTGAGATATTGCCATGCGTGCCAGCCGTCAAGATATGGATGGCAAGATGCTCTCGCAGTCTTTGCAGACGTTCAGTAACCCCTGCAATCAACACACCATCGACCGCGATAGTCCCATTGACATCGAAAACCGCATCGGTTAGCTCGATTAACCCTCTACCGGGGATATCTATACGGATCATACTGCCTCAATCAACTGATCGCGTACAGCCGTGTCTGGCGGCGCTCGTCCAACATTTCGGGAGTTGCGCCCATGCCTGCCAGGGCCAGCGACGCTGAGAGTCGCACCGGGCGAGGCAATAGCTTGTTGCCGGACATGCGCCGAAGCGGTGTGACCGAAGCAGCCTCGTTTAATAGCGTCAGTAACCAGACGATAGATTGGCGTTCGCGGGGGTCGCTGCGAGGCAGGGAATGCACAAGCTGGGTTGCCAGTTGTTTCCCGAAGCGTGCTTTATTGTACAGCAGATGCTGTTGCATCTCGCTGGTAGTAAGTGTTGGGTCATTTACAAGTCGAAGTAGCTCGTTTACTTTCAGACGAAGTTGTCTGCGTGTCTCAAGCTCCACAATGTTCCAGCCGTAGTCGAATGTTTTTTCATCAACCTGGAACAACCTGGCGCCTTTTTCTTCCATCAAGATTTGCCCTTCCAGAGTCTTGTGTGGCTCTGACACAGTGTTGGTTCAACACACCAGTCTATTTTGCTCATCCCTTCTCACGCGGAAGGGTATAGACAAACGGCTCACTCCGCGCCGCAATTCTCTCTAACAGTTCACGCAGCCCATCAAGCGCGGCTTGACGTAGTTCGGCATTCAGCGTGTTATCTGCTTCAAACTCGTCTTCATCTAAGACGAGTGGAACGCCTCGCGGGTCAACCCACACATTGAGCAGCAAATCGACCTGCTCAATGCGCCCATCGAAAAGAGAAGCTGGTTGCGCAATATTGCAATACCAGCCTTTTCTCTGCCCGCCAGCGTCGGCAATGTCAAAAATATTGTACCAACGGTCGCTGTAATAGTATTCGGTAAAACAATCTCCCGGCTCGAAACGTGTATAACCGAGATCTTTAGCCGCCTGTTTCCAGTAAGCCTGTATAACTACGCCGTTCTCAAGGCGCTTGACAATCTCACCGTCATACTGGATTCTGGCCTCGCCAAGCGTATTTAGTTTGACTACAGTTACCATACCTCTTCCTCCCGGACAGCCAGATACTAGCATACAATATTTCAACCTAATATGCAAATTTTTTTATCTGACCCAGCGTGCGCTTGAGCTTATCAATATCGCGTGTGCCATCGCGATGAACAACCGATGCTTCCAGGCTGATAGGGCCGCTATACTGACGCTCTCTGAGGGCAGCGAAGAAATGGGGGAAGTTGATTGCGCCTTCGCCGGGGTGCAGGTAACGACGGTAGTTGTCGGTTGAGTACATAGCGCCGTCATAGTCTTTGATGTGGATGTGATGGACGAGCGAGTTTTGCCAGAGCCAATCAGCATCCAGCGCGGCTTCAAGTTGCTGGTGAAGGGCCAGGAACTCAGTGTCAAGCGCGACACGGCAGCGGTTGTCTTGCTCGACAGCGCGGCGCGCATTGCCGAGTGTATCACCGCTCCTGCATGGGACGGTTTCGACTGCCAGGGTAAGCCCGTATTGCTCAGCCAGCGTGATACAGTCTGGCAGGATTGTCAGGTTGTCCGCCAGTCTATCGTCCGAGTCGGGCAGACCCCACAGGTGAACGACCAGCGTCTTCGCTCCCACTACTTGCCCCAGGCGGCAACCCGCTTGCAGCCATCGCCATCCCTGCTCGCGTTCTGTGAATTGCGCGCTGATTAAGGCCGGGCCGATGCCCTTTTCGGCGTGAATGGCCGGGATGCGCAGGCCAGAAGCCCGTAACCCGGCGGCAATATGTTCAATGTCGTCCGTCCAGCCTGGAAAAAACATCACTTCAAGACCGTCCACCGCCAGCAGTGGGCCATACTCTAAAATAGACTGGTAATCGATGAGTTCAGGGAAACGGCTGAATGCGCCGGTTGAGCAAAGTAACTGCATTCTCTCCATTATGCTCCGATGATACCTCCCAGACCTGTCTGAAAACCGCAGCGCTCGTAAAACGCCTGGTGTTCAGGCACAAAATCGACATGGATAATAGTAATGCCGTATGCTTGAATGCGCGTGATAGCCTCACTTACTAGCGCCAGTCCGATGCCCCGTCTCTGCCACGCCGGATGCACAATCACATCGATAAGCACAGCGTGCCGCACCCCATCGCTAAGAATGGCGCACCACGCCACGAGTGTACCCCTATCGTCGAATCCGCTCACCGTTCCCCAGTAGCCCTGCAAAGCTACTGGATAATCACTATCTGCGCGATCCCAACCAACGGCCTCGCGTAAATCACAGATGCTCGCTGGCGAAACGGCGGCATTATGTTGAAATGTGATGGTGGTGATAGTTGTGGTTCCTTTCGGAAAGATATTAGATTATGCTGCTATTAATAATAACACGAAGTTTGCTGTAGGGACGCGGGAGGTGTAGGGTGGATGGGTGGACCCTTGTGGGCGTCATCGTCTTTTGTCTGTCGCGGTTGCATTAAAGGAGCAAGGTACGTCCCTACCCAACTCCGGACGCTATGGAAATATACCCATGCACCCTTAGCGCCGTACACCCCAGGGCGACGCAAGCATCCCCCACCCCGCATACTCACAATCTCGCCCTACAAAATTTATCCCCTAATTTTCGTCTTGCACTTCCTCGGTAAGGTCGGAAAGAGGTACGTCCAAAGCACGCGCAATCTTATCCAGGGTGTTGATGTTCGCTCCTCCATAGGGGTTTCTGTAGAGGCGCTTAATTGTGTTGAATGTAACATCGGACGCCCTGGATAGCTTCATCATACTAACCCCCTTTTCCTCGACTACTTCCTTTACGCGCAGACGCAACTTAATGACCGCTAGCGTGTCAACCATTTGGGTCTATATTACGTGTTAGATACTGTAATGATGAGCAAGGGCTGCGCAAGCGTCGCCTTCCGATCTTTTTTCGCTTTCCTTTTTTATTATAGAATGGACACGAATATATGATGAATCCAGATCAGAGGTTTGCCCCCAACCCGGCGCTGGTGGGGCAACCGTCTAATGAATACGAAATGCCGCCAGTTAGTAAAACGAGTACTTTACCGGCAGTGGGTCCAGTGCCACCGCTTTCCCCTATTTTGTTGGAAGCGCCGGTGATTACAATTGGGCGTTTCCCGAATAATATGGTAGTGTTGAATCATCCGCTTGTTTCGGGCAATCATGCGCGGCTGGAACGGGTGCGCAGCGGCGGGTATCGCATTGTTGACCAGGGTAGTACCAACCATGTGTTCGTCAACGCGCAACAGGTCAGAGCCAGGGAACTTAATCCAGAGGATGTAATTCATATCGGGCCGTTCAGCCTGGTTTATACCGGGAATCAGCTTATCCAGCAGGACGAGAGCTATAGTATTCGGGTTGACGCGGTACACCTCAAGACCAGCGGGCGCAGATTTCATGTGCTGCTGCACGATATATCACTCGATATCCCTGCCCGTAACTTTGTGGCGCTGGTGGGTAGCTCTGGCGCTGGTAAATCTACACTTTTGAATGCCTTGAGCGGGCTGCGGCCAGCCGCGCGGGGCCGCGTGTTGTACAACGGCCAGGATTATTACCGCAACCTCGCGTCATTCAATACGCAGATTGGCTATGTGCCGCAGGACGACATTATTCACCCTGATCTGACCGTGGCGCAGGCCCTGTACTATACGGCAAAGATGCGCCTGCCGAAGGACTTTACGCGGTCGCAAATTCGCGAGCGTATCGACGAGGTGCTGGACGAAGTGGAGATACGGCACCGGCGCGGCTACCTGGTCAAGCATCTTTCGGGTGGCGAGCGCAAACGGGTGTCGATTGCTCTTGAACTGCTGGCGAACCCCAGCATATTTTTCCTCGATGAACCAACCTCCGGCCTCGATCCCGGCCTTGACCGGCGCATGATGCAGCTTTTGCGCAAACTGGCAGACAAAGGGCATACCATTGTGCTGGTGACACATGCCACCAATGACATCAATTTCTGCGATTATGTATGCTTCCTGGCGCAAGGTGGCCGCCTGGCGTTTTATGGGCCGCCGGCAGAGGCACTGACCTACTTCGGCACGCGCGATTATGCCGAGATTTACAACGCGCTGGAACCGACCGCAAGTGATAAAAGAATCCCTGCCGAAGCGGAAGAGAACTTCAAACGTTCTCCATACTACTCGCGTTACGTCAAGGAACCGCTTGACAGGGTGGTTGCCGGGCGCGAGACCCTGTTTGAAACGATGGAACTGGAGCGGCGGCCCAGGCGCGGGCGTCCCCGCAGGCAATTCTGGCTGCTCACGCGGCGTTATATACGATTGCTCACCCATGATATAAATACCCTGTTGACCTTATTGTTGCAGGCTCCCATCATCGGCCTGATCCTGTTCTACCTGGCCGCGCCCAACGTATTCGCATCTACCAGCATTACAAATTGCCCATTGAGGGCCAATCCGGTGAATAACACGGGGCCAGTTGTGACAAATGATTGCCAGCGCGTGGTTGACCTGCTCAAAACACCGCAGGGGCAGGCTTTTGTGAAGCAGCAGGGTTTGACTCCACAGCAGGCGTTGCAAAATGCCATTACCCCTAACTCAGGTGTAGACGCGGAAACGCTGCTCTTCATTATGGCTTTCGCGGCTGTCTTATTCGGCTGCCTCAATGGTGTCCATGCCATTGTGCGCGAGGTGCCGATCTACCGGCGCGAGCGCATGGTCAACCTGGGAATCGCACCCTATATGTTCTCAAAGATTGTCGTGCTGGGCGTTTTCTGCCTGCTGCAAAGCGCCATCCTGGTCTACTTTGTGAACCTGAAATCGCCATTTCACCAGGGCATCTTCTTGCCGGTGCTGCTTGAGGTGTATATAACGGTGGCCCTCACCTCTCTGGCCGGCCTTATGTTAGGTTTGTCGATCTCCGCGCTGGCGAGTAACGCCGACCGCGCCATGAGCTTTGTTCCTCTGGTAATCATTCCCCAGGTGATCTTCTCCGGCATCATCTTCAAGCTGGGAACGCCGATTTTACAGGGTATGGGAGCATTGTTCGCGGCGCGCTGGGCCATGGCGGGACTGGGTTCATCGCTTGGCCTGCACGGAGACAAACTGGGAGTAGATGGCTTCTCTTTTCAAGGCACGCACTTTGCTACGCTTGACCCGGCCACCGCGCTTCCGGGCGCAATGACGCATCTGCTGCTGGTATGGGGCGCGTTGCTGGCAATTATCGTGGTACTTATGGTGGCAATTGCCTTCTTTTTGAAGCTCAAAGATGTGAGAGCATGAGATTATTCGGCCATTCCCTTTTCAAAGTGGTAGTGGATATGGTATATTCATGTCGGAGGGATGGCTGAGTGGTCTATAGCGACTGTCTTGAAAACAGTTGGATGAAAGTCCCGGGGGTTCGAATCCCTCTCCCTCCGCCGGAAGGGTTGTGTGGCCCTTTTGATTTCTGTTTCCCCTGGCATTCGGCCACGCGGGTCGGATGCGGATTGAAAAAGCAAACGTATGAGGATCGAAGCATGGCGGGGATACCTGGGGTGTGTATCTCCGCTTTTACGATGATTTCGACTAAGGAGTTGAGGTTGGAAGTATCAGTTTGTTACTTTCAGGCATCATCGTAAAGCTATCGCAACGTTTCGTAGTGGACTCTCGCGCAGGAACGTAAAGCCGTGGAGCAGCTGTGCTCGCGGATAGTGTTCTGGTGGCCAGAGCCGTTTTGGACGGGCGGTGTTTTAGTGTCATTCATAGGTTCGTTAGATCAGTTTGACCTGTCGATTATTTTGCAGCGAATTGAGTCCTATCAGAAAACCGGATTGCTCGTAGTAAAGCAGGGAGAGCGGATTGTGGAACTCTCGTTTCGACAGGGGCAATTGCTATGTATCGGTCCGGTTCGACCGGACATTTCGCTGGCAGACCGGCTGTTACAGGCCGGAGCTATTTCGCGGGAAGCCTACCAGGATGTCGCTTTAACGCCGGGCGCTGACCGCTATCGCGAGGTAGGCGTGGCGCTTGCCTTGATTGACCTGGGGCATATCAACCAGCAGAGCCTCTATCTCTGGGCCTTCAGTGAGGCGTCTCGCGTGATTGAGGCGCTGATTAACTGGGCAGATGGCGAGATCTATTTCGAGGAAAACCAACTTCCGCCAAGTGATCGCCTGTTGATTGCCCTCCCTGTCTTGTCAATGCTCCCTGAGCAACCCTCCGAAGCTTCTGCTCAACCTGTCACTATTGGCGCGGCCCCTTCCACTTCCACTGCTGTTGCGCATCCTACTTATAAAGCAGCCGGTGCCATCCAGAACAGCATTTCTGATGCGCCAACCATGCACGGGGAAAAACCCACTTTCTTCGACGACACGACGGCCATGGCATCTTTTTATTCGTCGCCCGGCACGGTGCCGGATACGGAACGCCATACTGATGCGCTGCCCAGATCGACAATGGGAACGCTTTTACCACCGCGGCCTGTGACTACGCCAATGATGCCCATGCGCGTGAACACTGCCTATATGCAGCCCCACATGGTGTTATCTCCCGTAGACCTTTCCGCCTATCGCGAGCAGAACCCGCAAATACCCTTTACGCCCGATCAATGGCGACTCTTTACACGCGCGGACGGCCAGACCACATTGCAGATGGCCGCCCAGGAATTGAGTATGCCGCCTGACCAGGTGTGCCAGGTAGCCGGAGAACTGGTGGCTCTTGGAGTCATTGCGCTAACCATGCCGGCTTACGGACTTGGAGATGTGAACGAGTTATCACCCGTTTCACGCGAATACATCCAGGCCGGCCTGAGCAATGGTATGATGACGCCGGGATACTCTTCTATGCCCGCGCAGCCCTGGGAAGCGGCGCAGCCTTCACCAAACCCGCGCGGTCGATTCTCCCTGCCCTACCCCATCGAAACACATTCGCAGTGGGGCAATGGAGGCAATGGCGCAACCTTCGTGCTGGGCAATGGCTGGGTCGTCGCTCCAACCAGCGCGCAACCCTCGCAGCCGCTGCCAATGAGCCAGTACGATGAGCGTAGCCGCGTTTACGCGAAGGCGGGATAGTGCGGGGGCAAGCTCCCGTAAATTATTACCAGGGCGGGGCTTGTCCCCGCCCTGGCTCATATTCAGGGAGGTGTATGTGTGTTGAGGCGAAATACTTCTTTACATCATGAGTTAGCGGCGGGAGCGCTGGTGGATGATCCCCTTGCTAGCATAGGTCTGGTGGTTGGTCGCAGTCAGGCCATGCGCGATATTGCCGCACAGGTGAGCCAGGTGGCTGCCTACCCCGATACGACCGTGCTGCTACAGGGCGAGAGCGGGACGGGTAAAGACGTGGTGGCCCACGCCATACATACCTTGAGCCGACGTTCGGCCTATCCTTTCGTCGATATCAATTGCACAGCGTTGCCCGATACGTTGATGGAAACGGAACTCTTCGGCGTGGAGGCGGGCGCGTTCACGGATGCCAGGGTTTCTCGTGAAGGCTACCTGTTACGCGCCGATGGCGGCACACTTTTTCTCGATGAAATTGGCTCGATGCCGCTGACGTTGCAGGCCAAACTGCTGCGTTTCCTGGAAACGCGCAGCTTCCGGCGCGTAGGCAGCACCAGAGAGATGCATGTCAACCTGCGCGTGATTTCAGCCACGAACGTCGATCTTGCCGCCGCCGTTGCCCGGCGCGCTTTTCGCAATGATCTTTACTATCGTTTGCAGGTGATTACGCTGCGTTTGCCCTCCCTGCGCGAACGCCCGGAAGATATCGAACCCCTGGTGGCGCACTTCTTACGCCAGTTTTCGCTCGACGAGGAGGAACCTCTGCGCGTTAGCGACGAGGCGATGGAACTGGTGATGCGCTACGACTGGCCGGGCAACGTGCGCGAGCTACACAGCGCAATCAAGCATGGTCAAATCGTATGTAATGACCAGATGATTCTTCCTGCTGACTTGCCCGGCGCATTACGCGCTTCCAACACCAGCGCGGCACAGCGCCTGGCCGAGCTACAAACCGATATTCATCTGCCTCCCAACGGCATCAATTTGCCCGCTTTCCTGAGCGAAATCGAACGCCGGTTGGTGCAGGAGGCGATTGAACATTGTCGTGGCAACCAGGTGCAGGCCGCCGCGCTACTGGGTCTTTCGCGCGATCAATTGCGCTATCGTATGCATTCTCAGGGCAAGAGCGACCAGGGCGAGAGCGACTAAGGCGGGGGCGGCCAGGGCGAGAGCGGCCAGGGCAGAGACAGAAAAAACCAGGGCGGGGCTTGCCCCCGCCCTGGTCGCGCCCTGGAAAACGCTGTATTTTATTCCACTTCCGGCCAGTCCAGCATCATCGCCTGCGCGGTGTCGCCTGGGCATACCTGTACGCCTCCTTCAGGCACGATGACCAGGGCGTTGGCGTTGAGCAGCGAGGTCATGATGTTGGAGCCTTGATTGCCGGTCGTGCGGGCTACGAAGCGGCCATCGCGCCAGGTGACATGGGCGCGCGCGTAGTGGCGGCGCATGGCAACATCGGCGACGCCATCTTCGACTATGACCTCGACCTGCGGGCGTAGCAGGCGTGTATGTCCCAGCATTTTGCGGATGACAGGCCGACCGAATAGTTCAAATGTGACGGCGGCTGAAACCGGGTTGCCGGGCAAGCCTAACAAAGGGGTCTGGCCAATATGTCCAAAAGCGACGGGTTTGCCGGGCCGCATATTGATGCGCCAGAAGTTGATGGCACCCTGCTCGGCCATGATATTTTTCACGAGGTCAAAATCGCCAACCGAGACGCCGCCGGAAGTGAGAATTAAATCGGCTTGCACGGCCTGGCTAAATTTCTCGCGCAGGCTCTCCACCGTGTCTTGCGCTACTCCCAGGCGGTGCGCGATGGCTCCCGCCCGCCGCACCGCCGCTTCGAGCAGGTAGCTATTGCTATTGCGGATTTTGCCCGGTTGCAGGGGTTGATCTACTTCGATCACCTCGTCGCCGGTTCCCAGAATGGCGACACGCGGGCGGCGGATCACCGGCACCGTGGCTTTGCCGAGTGTCGCCAGGATGCCAATTTCCCAGGGGCCGATCTCCGTCCCACGCACCAGCACGGTTTGTCCGCGCCGCATATCCTCTCCGGCGGGGCGAATATTGTTGCCCGGCTCAACCTCTTGCAGAATTTCGACCCACTCGCTTTGCGGACTGTCGCTGCGCGTGAGTTCCACCTGGATCACCGTATCTGCTCCCGGCGGCACCGGCGCGCCCGTCATAATGCGCATCGCTGTGCCCCTGGTGACGGAATGCTGCGCGACATAGCCTGCCGCCACCGTGCCGGTCACGCGCAGGCGCGGCGGTTGCCCATCACGCGGCCTGCTATCCTCGCTAAGCAGCGCGAATCCGTCCATAGCGGAATTTGCGAACGGCGGCATATCCTCCTGCGCGACGACATCTTCGGTGAGCACAAGGCCCAGAGACTCCGCTAGAGGCACCTGGGAAACGCTAAGAGGCGCGATCCCGGCCAGGATGCGTTCAAGAGCTTCTTCTACGCTAATCATTTCTCATTTCCTCGTGACTGAATACTATTCCCTACATAAAATTAAAGCACAAAATAGAAAAGCCTGGCACGCCAAAAATAAATTACGGCGTACCAGGCTTTTCCGAAAATAGTACCTCGTACGGGAGTCGAACCCGTGATCTCCGCCTTGAAAGGGCGGCGTCCTAGGCCACTAGACGAACGAGGCGCATTCGCCGGATGCTTCCATACCAGCCCGTTGATTGTACTCTACGGGTTGGTACTTTGTCAAGCAAAATTGTTGTGAGAAATTTGAGAGGTTTTGGAAGCGTGGGAAGTACTTATAAGGGTTACATACGGGGCAAAATTTGGTATGATAGAGTGCAAGAACTGAAAATTTGAAATTGAGGAGATAGAATGGCAAATAAACAACAATCAGCCGCGCAACGTCGCGAAAAGCAGCGACAACAGCGCTCGCAGCGGCTAGGTGGCGCGCAAAATCGCGTTCAATCAACCCCGGTTGCGAGCCGCAGAAAGTCAACCTCGCGCAGACGTGGCTGGAATCAGTCATACATGATAGGTATCGTGCTTGCCCTACTGGCGGTCATTATCGTAGCCTTTGTGGTTATCTCGCACATACAGTCAACCGTGACGCCACCCTCGGCCACCAGTTCGCAGGTGTTCAACGCTGTTACTAAGGTAGACCCGAATATTCTGGCGGTAGTGGGTACCGGAAAAATACAGAACCCGCTCAAGGCTATACAGGGTTCTCCTCCAGCGTTAAACGGGCCAACAGGCAAGCCCGAATTTCTGTATATCGGGGCTGAATATTGCCCGTTTTGCGCGGCGCAGCGCTGGGCAATGGTAGTGGCGCTCAGTCGTTTTGGCACATTCAGCCAGTTGTACCAGACCACTTCTTCGGCTACCGATTCTTATCCGAATACGCCTACCTTTTCCTTTGATCCCAAACTGTACAACGGGCCAATCTATACTAGCCAGTATGTCGATTTTGTGCCGGTAGAAGAGACGGGAAACGTGCAGGATAGTACCGGCAACTACCCGATTCTACAAACACCAACAGCCGCGCAACAGAAACTTATCACCACCTATGACGCGCCGCCTTACACCGATGCAGCAAATGCAGGAAGTATTCCGTTTATCGAAATTGGCAATAAGTTCGTTGCTATTGGATTAGGTTCGGGCTTTTCGCCGCAGGACCTGGCAGGGAAGCAGTGGGCCGATATTGCCAGTAGCCTGGCTGACACCAGTTCAACCATCAGTCAGCATATCCTAGGTTCGGCTAACTACCTGACTGCGGGTATCTGTATCGCTACGGGGCAGCAGCCGGGCAGTGTGTGCTTGACAGATGCCATACAAACTATCGAGAAAACGCTGCCGAAAACCGCGCAAAGCGCGCGCGGTACGCAAATCGCGTTGAATGCGACGCTGGAAGCAGACTTGCGCAAGTCGCTGTGGTAAAAACAAGCAGCCCGCCTGGATTTGCAATAATCCAGGCGGGCTGCTTGTTTGCCATCAAATAGTTTTAGTTTTCGGAATTGCCGAACAAGCGCCGCACCACCAGAAACGCGCTGCTCCCCAGCACTGCCAGGACGATCGGAGCAATTACCCAGAATTTCCAGCCGCGTCCTGAATGAACTTCTTCGGTCTCATCGAGAATATCGATTTTCTTCTCGATATCAGCCATTGTTTTTGCCATGCGAAATACTTCCTTTCAATTCGGTGAAGAGTCACCTATGGAATTGTTGTTTTGTGTTGTTTGTGCTGCTACATCGCAAGCCATCACGGTAGAGGGTAGTAGCAATTTCATTATACAGAAGGCTCTAAAATCATGCAAATGGATGAAGGTACGATTCCCTGGTTCGTTGCCTGTTAAAGGCGGGGATTATCCGACAATTCTTCAAAGTATGTCTGCTGTCCATGCAGTTCGTGAATTGAGCGCATCACCTTTGCCAGCGATTCATCCATGGGATACGAGGTGTCGATAATACAACCGTGATCTTCAAACTCTTCGTAGCGCGCTTGCCAGCGTTCCCATTCTTCCCACGATGTAATTTGAAAGTTGGAAACCTGCCCTTTGCGTCCCTCCAGCCGGCGTTTTTGCACGTCCGGCGGGCATTGACAGTGAACAACCAGCATCTTCGCATCATTTGTTCGGGCTAATTCGAGGCAGGCTTCGTATGTTCTGCGGTATGTGAGGGGTGTATCTACTACCACACTCAGACCCAGGCTCAATTGCTCGCGGGTCAGCGCAAACAATAGCTCGTAGGAGAATTGGCCTACCTGGGATGCGTTTCCGAATATGTCTACCGCTACTCGGCGGATAATGTCCCTATCAATAAGCGGTGCATGGAGGGATGTTGCGAGCAAACGAGCAATGGTGCTTTTCCCGGTACCAGGGTAGCCACGCATGACGATGAACGTATTCCTACTATACACAGTGACATTCTCTTTTCTTCTGCGTAGAATCGTTTACATACTGTCCAAACGATGAGCTTGACCTCGAATACCTCTTCAACTTGATTGCAATGATTGCGTTTTGAATATAATATAAAGCTTGATCGAAAGTCAAAAATCAACATCAGTTACTACTGTTACTTTAGTATAATCATCTTTCTGAGTAATGTCCAAATTCCTGGCCCTTATGTAGTGTTTAAATTACCCTCTGGTACTATATTCATTCAATTCACCCGTTTATTCTGTTTGCAATTCGATAGGAAGGTTCCCCACCGTTCAACGGGTGTAACTACTGATACTGATGGATAGCGCTGCATACTTTCTTATTTTACATCTGTTTATACATGATTTGCTTACAGGCTGCTCACAAAAAATAGTGTCGCAACTGGCTTGACGGGAAAGCGGATGCGCGTTATCATCCTATGGAGGTTATTTGCTGAATAGAGGGTAGTTGTTCTATGATGAAACGTTTACGAGGACGCAACCTGGCACATCCAGGATGTCTTATTGGGGTGACTGCGGGTTTAGCGCTCGGCATTTTCCTCGCGGGAGTCTTTGCGCTGCATAATGTCGCTTTGAATTCAGTGCTACTGATCTGGTTTGGCTTGACAGTGGGGTTGGGAGCCATTGGTTGGATCACAGGCGCGCTGCTCACATCACGTTTCCCTGCTGTCGAGGAAGCAGCATCTGTAGGTGAAAAAGGAGTTGAATGATGCGAGGGCTGTGGCAAGTCACCAGAGGTGTTGACTGAAGCGCGGCTGTCATCCTGAGCGCAGCGAAGGATCTCTTGCAGGCACAGCGCAGATCCTTCGCTGCGCTCAGGATGACAAGCTGCCGGGTGAGGCTTGTCATGCCCAGATTAATCGCGCAAAACCCACCCCGCGTAAAAAAATCACTGGCGTTTTACGTGAAAATGTGCTATAGTGTACTTGCATCGACTGATTGTCTGACGACAGGCATGTAGCAATACACTTCTCCACTTGGTCGAGCAAGGGAGCGACGCCGCTCCTGGGCGATGTTGCGCGTTTCCCGGATTTGCCGTATCGCCGTGGACTCTCCAGAATCGTTGACCACCAGATACGGGTTTCCCCTACTATGCGTTCGTGATGTTGTTCTTTCTTAACCATGAACACGAACCAGGAGGATACCTGATGTCAAAAAATGAATTTCGCCAACCCGTTGCTGTAGATTCTGCCCCGCGTGGTAGTCGTTGTGAATGGTGTGGCAAGCCAGCCGAGGTGCAGTTGACCGCCATTGGCGGCAAAGCTCATAACGATAGTGGCATGTTCTGCCATTCCTGTGGCGAGCAATTTACCTACGCTGTTGTCAACTCATCCAAAACCTGGGCGACAGTCGATATGAGTAGAAAAGTCGGATAGATCAAAAGGGCGACCCACGCGGGTCGCCCTTTTGGTTTGCTCTTGTCCTGCTATTTGTAGCGGGCCATATACTTGTTGATATCGAATGCGCCGGCCTGCTGCGTCATTTTATGCGCCGCTTCATCCATCGTGGTTCGCTCATCGCGATAGAAGAGGCCAACGAATGGCTTTGCGGTCTCCATCGATAGTTCCATGGCCTTGAAACGGTTGTGCGTGTCATGCTCGGCGGGCATGGGCGTAACCGTCGTCTTCCAGGTATCCATCGTATTGTAGAACGTTGGACACGGGCTGAGGACGTGAATAAACGAAAACCCCTTGTGCTGGATGCCCTGTTCGATCAGCGCGGCCAGTTCTTTGGGCCGCGATGAGAAACCTCTCGCCACGAAGCTGACGTTCAGTGAAAGTGCGGTAGCGATGGGGTTGAACTGCGAGGCCAGCAGACCGTAGGGAGTCGATTTGGTGACGTGACCGGTTGGCGAGGTTGGCGAAGTTTGCCCTTTGGTCAGGCCATAGGTCTCGTTGTCCATCACCACAACCGTAATATCGATGTTGCGCAGCGCGGCGTGGATGAGATGGCCCGCGCCAATGCTGAACATATCTCCGTCACCGCCTACCGCCAGCACGGTCAGGTCGGGACGCGCCATCTTCATGCCCTGGGCAACGGGCAGCGCGCGACCATGCAGGCTGTGGAACCCGAAGGTTTGCACAAAGTGCGGCAGCCGACTGGAGCAGCCAATTCCCGATACCACGACTGTTTCGTCGGGCGGCAGTTTCAAGACCGACAGGCTATTGTAGATGGCATTCAATACACCAAAATCTCCGCAGCCAGGACACCATGTAGGTTTTACCTCGCTTTTGTAATCTTTAGGCGCCAGAGTCAAAGTTGTTTGTGACACGATTAGTTTGCCTCCTCAATTGCTTGCAGAATGTCGCCCGCGGTAAACGGTATGCCGCCGAACTTGTTGACGCGAATAGCTTGCAGACCGTACTTTGCGCCCAGCAAATTGGCTAACTGACCAGAATAGTTACATTCTGGCACAATCACGGTTTGAACTGAATTGATGAAATCGCGCATGGCGCGATCCGGCAGGGGCGAAAGTACCCTTGGATGCAGGGCCGCTACTTTGTACCCTTTTGCGCGCGCGCGATCAACTCCCTCTTGAATAGTGCCTTCGGTCGAACCCCAGCCAATAAGGCCGATGGTAGCATCCTCGTCACCGTAGCGTTGAGGTTGAGGCAGCTCATTCCCGGCCGTTTCCAGCTTCTGGAAGCGCTTCTTCATCATCGCGATATGATCTTCTGGCTCATAGTCTGGATGCCCGTGAATATCATGTTCCAGGCCGGTTGAGACGTAGGATGACCCGCCGTGGCCGGGCGCGGAGGTCGGGGAGATGCCACTGGCAGTATAGGCATAACGCGCGAAGGCATGTTCTTCTTCAACAACGCCTGCCGCGTGTCCATTTCCATTGCTCGCCGCGCCATTCACCCCGTTCTGAGCGGGGACGAACGTTCGCCGTGTCGTTTCCAGCGGTTTGAAAACGCTGCGATCAACGCTTTCCACGCGCGCGGTAAGCGATTGGTCGGTCAGGAAGATGACGGGTACCTGGTAGCGTTCGGCCATATTGAAGGCATCCACCATCAGGGTGTAGCAATCGGCCACGTCCGCGGGTGCGACCACGATGCGCGGGGTATCGCCGTGTCCGGTGTAAAGCGCGAAACTCAGGTCGGATTGCTCCATCTTGGTTGGCATTCCGGTGCTGGGACCGGCGCGCTGCGCATCGACGATGACGGCTGGCAGCTCGGCCATCGATGCATAGCCAATGGCCTCGCTCATCAGTGCGAAACCTGGACCAGAAGTAGCGGTCATAGAGCGTGCTCCGCCAAAAGAAGCGCCCAGCACCGCGGTCATAGCTGCGATCTCGTCCTCGGCTTGCATAAAGGTACCGCCGATTTGCGGCAGCTCTTTCGCCAGTCCCTCCATAATGTCGCTGGCTGGAGTGATGGGGTAGCCGGCGAAGAAGTCGCAATGGGCCATCAGCGCCCCGGCTATCACGGCCTGGTTGCCGTTCAGCACCACGCGGTCGGCTTTTTCAACGGGTCCCAGCTGGTAGGCATCGCGTTTGGTCAATTTCTCGGTCACGTACTTTTTGGAGATGTCCAGCGCCAGCATGTTCTTTTCCATCAGAATGGGATTAGATTTGCGCGATTTGGAGAGCTTTGACTCTACCACCTGGGTGATTGCTTCCAGCGGCGGACCAAAAAGTCCGGAGATGGCTCCCATCATGACCATATTTTTGGTCTGGAAAAGCTGCACTTCTTTGCGAGCGATGTCGTTGAATGGGATGGGGTAGGTGATAAAATCGCCGCTATCGGGCGTGAAGTCGGATGGGTCATAGATCAAGACGCCGCCATGCCGCAATTCGCCGACGTTGCGATCAAAGGCCTCGCGGTTCAAACAGATCAACACGTCGGCAAAGTCGCCCATCGACTTGACTGGTTTATCGCTGATACGCAGTTGAAACATACAAGGCCCACCGAGAATTTCGGCGGGAAAGGTGCGGAAGGTATACACGTGGTATCCCCACCGCGCAGCAGCCAGAGCCAGGATATCGCCACCCGAAATGGTTCCCTCGCCCGACTCGCCGCCAATCCTAATCGTTACTTCATTCTCCATCGAATGCTCCCTGAAAAAATGTGTGACCGCGCCTAACATGATGTGGCGCGGCCCCGTTAGTGCGGGTGTTTCTCAATTGTTCTTTCTCTGAACGAACACCTCTTGAAATGTTGCCTGGAATCGTCACGTAATTCTGCCTTCGTTTCGTCCCTGTTCCCAGGTGTCTTCAATGGCACGTAATGCTCGCGCGCGAAACGAGCGGAACAGAACCTCACGTATAACACCCACTATTATAACACACTTCGCATGAGATAAAACATCTGAATCCACGAATTTTATGCGATTCTTGGGAAGTTCCCTGTGTAAAAGTCGGTATGCATGAATGAACGGAAGAAGCCGGGCAAGATGCCTTTGAGGAATACCCTGCCCGGTTTGCGTGCATAGTTTTGCGCTCTTCCTTTGTTCCATCAGGCGTGCCTGACATGCCTGTTTAGAATGTGATGGCCGCGATACTCCGCTATCCACAGGGAGGCGGATAGGCCGAGGATAGTCAGACCGAGCGCAAAGAATAGGATTTGCTGTACTATCGTGCTGGGAATTACAGCTTGTGCGTTACGGTCGATGACGGCTGCCTCGACGATCTCGAAGCCGATCATGGCGAGGCCCATTGCCGCCGAGTAGAGCACGGCCCATTCGTGCCGGGTGAACTGCGTAGCCGCGGCCAGCAGCATTCCGCCTCCAATGATAACCAGGAGCGCCAGTCCGGGAATGGTGTAGTCGCTGAAAGGTGTGCCTTGCAGCCACGCGAGCGGCAGCCACTGGTCGAATGCGCCCGTCAATATTGCTATGCTCCCACCGATAGCGCCCAGGCCGGTGAAGCTCTCAATTACGACAAGCGCGATGCGTCTTCCTTTGTGTTCCATATGGACGTTTTTCATAGTTGTTTCCCTTTAATCGCGGCAGAATGGAGTATCCATTCCGCCGGGCTAACATCTTCTACATGAAGTATCAATCGCTTCCTGAGTACAGTATCGCTTATGGATACCACGTTTTTATCACAATCGTTAGCTCGCGGAACACAGAATAGTCACATTGCGGATGTAATAGGCATCCAGAGATTGTGACGGAGGTGAGAGCGCGATGCCTCTAACTGTGAAGGTATTGTGACGCGCGTGCAATATCCTGAATGTGTATGTGTAATGGGTAAGCAAAGGATGCGGAAGTCGTGGGGTTTGCCCGTCTCAAAAAGACTATGGGTAGCAGCGTTCATCCCTTGTTTTCTGTCACTGTAAGTATAAAGAAGGAGATAACACATGTCTATACTCGTCACCTACGCCAGCAAGCATGGATCGACCCAGGAAGTCGCGGAGCGCATAGCCGGGCAACTCCGGCTGCGCGGAAAAGAAGTCGCCATCCGGCCAATGGAGGACGTTGAGCAGCCCGCCAGCTACGAGGCGCTGGTCATCGGCAGCCCTATCTACTATGGCTCCTGGATGAAGGAGGCTACCGCCTGGGTGCATCGCAACCTGGCCGTCTTAACCGGACGCCCGGTATGGCTGTTCAGCGTCGGCCCGCTCGGCACCGAGGTCAAGGATACCGAGCAACAACCCAAAGAGTTGGCCGAGTTCGAGGAGACCATCAAGCCAAGAGAGCACAGGGTCTTCTTCGGCACCCTCGACCACCACAAACTCTCGTTCGCCGAACGCATGGTAACGAAGGCCGTCCGAGCGCCCGAAGGCGACTTCCGCGACTGGGATGCCATTGACTCCTGGGCCGCAAACATCGCGCAATCCCTGGTTGAAGTGCAGGGAACTCCGGCCAGTCTATAATCCCTAAATTAAAGAAGAGGGTAATTCCCAGAAACTCGGAAATTACCCTCTTCTCAAGTCGGCTGAGGTATGGTACAATACGTCCCACGAGGGCCCATAGCTCAGTGGTTAGAGCAGCCGGGCTCATAACTGGTTGGTCGCTGGTTCGATCCCAGCTGGGCCCACTATAATTCGTAGTCCCTCGCCCATAGTGTATATTTTTCTTGACTGTTCTTTCCGTGCAGTCAATCTAAGAGCAGCACTCGTAGTACCCACCTGATCCACGGGAACAATGTAGACTTTGTTTAATATCTCGTTGTATACGGCAAAATAATCACATTGCCCCCGGTAATTTCGCGATTGCTTATTTTTCCCAGTGACATTCCGAATAGCAGTGTTAAACCTGATTGCCGTGCTGCCTTCGTCAATGCGTCCCGTTTTACATTGTATGCGCCAGAAATGCCCGTCGGCATCTTCGATGACGAGATCATAGCGCTGGTTCCCTCCGTATGGGGTGAGGACTACGTAGCCAAGTTGTAGGAATCGGGTAATGATGGCAGACTCGCTAATCTCACCTATCCTGTTGGTATCACGTCGGACTCCTCCAAGTAGCTCCATTTGCTGCTCCTCTATAACTCGTAATCTTGCGCCCATCGCACATTCTTAGCCTGATTGTTCTTCGCTGGCACCATGCGAAGATTTGCTCTAGTAGTGCCAACCTGATCTACCGGAATAAGATAGACCTTACCAAGCTTCTCACAAAAGGCGGCGAAATAATCACATTGCCCTCTGTAATGTCGCCATTGCTTAGTCTTCAATGCGTAATTGTGATTTGCTGTATCAAATGCGACTACTGTTCCATTATCTTCTAATTCGAGCCGTTTTACATTGCACACGCCAGAATTGGCCGTCCGCATCCTCAATGACAAGATCGTACCGTTGGTTTCCACCATAGACGGTAAGAACAATGAAACCAAGTTGCAAGAATTGGGCAATAATGGCAGCCTCAGTAATATCGCCGATACTATTAGTAGTCCGTTTGGCGTTACCAGGTAGTTCCATTTGCTTCTCCTTTTTATTTTGCATTCAGATAGAATGTAAGCACTCCTTAGTAATCGCTTGAAATATTTAATTATCTTCAGATATATTTTAACATCTCAATATAGCTTTTACAATATTTGACAACATTTAGATGCATGTTAGTTGACTGAACAAGCTATCCGTTGTACAATGCTTGAAATTCAGTTTTTTAGGAGAATTTCGTATGCCTCAGAGTGAAAACTGGCTTACAACCGAGGAAATAGCAAGAGACCTGAAGGTAAATGTCAACACTGTTCGTAGATGGATACAGTCAGGTGAACTTGTGGCATTAGATGTAGGTGGTGAGTATCGTATCTCTCGTGAGGACTTTGAAGACTTTGTACAACGTAGAAAGACTGATAGGCGAAAGCCGTGATGGGGCCAAAACGATTTGTGCAAGTGGTCTGAATTGGACTTTGCAATGCTTACCACCACTGAGACGCTTAATGAGAGTAGTAAGACGAACATTGCTACGTACCGACCTCCCGCTTGAGGATGTTACACAGATGCCGATACTCAAATAAAACCATAATTACCATCGCATCTATAATCTGATTAATATTTATGATCATGCTTTTACCTCGTCAATTTCCTGCAGCGATAATGAGAACAATGAATAAGGTAAGCGTAAAAAAGCAGATAGTCCTACTGATGGAATTGTTGTTTTGCGTATTGGGTATAGACATACATATACAACCTCCTCTCCTAAAATTAATATTTTCTATTATACATGAATTATTTGCAGAAGTCATATTTTATCCACTAATGAGTGCCAAAAGTAATATGTGCGGTAAAGAAGTGTCTCAATGAACTGTAGTCTCAAACTGCGTCAAATCAACTGATAGGTCGCCGGTTCCATTCTTACCCATCAAAGACCCCCCACTTTCGCCGCCCACTCGCAAGCAAATTTGATACCTTTGTGATACCATTATGCTATTGGTAATTCTCCCTTTTTCCGGTATAGTTACTTATGTAGAGAAGATGTTGTCTAAGGCCCACCAGGAGAAAGTCAGGGACCCGTATGCTAACGAAGATTTACGTTGCGGATGAGCAGCAGCCGGCGTCTTCTTGTTCGCCCTATGCTTTTGCGACGGATCAGGATGTGCTCATTGCCATTGCTGACGGGGCTGTCTGGGCGCTGGATATGCTGTATCAACGCTACTCCCAGGGGCTGTATTCGTTGGCATATCGCATGGTCAGCGATTACCAGATTGCGGAGGACCTGATCCAGGAAACGTTCCTGCGAGTGTGGCGACATGCCGCCACCTTCTCCGCTCAAGCTGGGAGCGTGCGCGGCTGGCTTTTTGCGATCTTGCGCAACTATGCCGTTGACTACTTACGCAAGCAGCGCCAACGCACTACCCCAAAAGAAGTACCGCTTGGGGATATCGAATTTGATGAGCGTTTTGCCCTGGCTGATACCTGGGAAGAGGTCTGGCACCGTGAAGAGCAGGCGCAACTCCGCGAAGCCCTCGCGCATTTGACCGAGAAGCAGCGCATGGTGCTTGAATTGAGCTATTTTCAAGGATATACTCAAATTGAGATTGCTGCTCTGTGCAAAATGCCCCTGGGTACCGTCAAATCCTCCATGCGCCTGGGTTTGCAGGCCTTAAAGCGCGAGCTGGTGAAAAGTGCTGCGAAAGAGACAGCCTGCTAATTTACACCCTGACCTCATTCTTCGAAGATATCATAGCCGAGACGATTGCGCAGGTAGTCGGTATTGCGTCGCAGGCGCTCGATAATATTACGCCGGATGTGATAGATTTCCTGCACGTCATCGAACTCCTCAGGGCAGAAATGCACGATGGCCCTCGGTTTCAGACCGCAATGATAGAGAAAGTAGGCGACACGACGTTCGCGTTCACCGGGTAGCAGGTGAAGAATGGCCTGCCACAGTTCTCCGCTATCGTAAACATCCTCGCACGAAGGTTCGCCTGCTTCTCCTGGTTCGGGCAGGCCAACCACGCGCGCCCGTGAGTAAGTGCGCAGCGTATCGATAACACTGGCATGGAGGCAGGCGCGCAGGTACTTCATCGCCGCTCCCAGCGACTGGAATGTGCTGTTCTGCTTATTTACCATTGCCTGCCAGAAGCGCGCAAACCCCTGAGCCACATAGTTTTCTTCGCTGTCATAGCGACACGCGACATCCCGCAGGGGATGATTTCGCATCCAGCGACACACGATGTCATTGAAGCACTGCTGCACAGCTTCCCAGGCGAGGGAATTACGTTGCATCAGCGCGCGATAGAAAAGCTCCATGCCAAATCGATCATCGGAAGGCGCTCCTTGCCCGTAGTTCTGAAGCTCTTTCATGCATCGTTCGGTAAGCGCCGGTATGCTCATAGAGCGCGGAGATTCTTCATACATGCTCGAGGTCTCCTTGTTGGGCTACCCTGTTCTTGGTTTAGATACTGCTCTGATGTAAGTGTAGTGGATTTCGCGCGCTGCCGAAACTGTAGAAATACGTCGTTTTGAGGTACATAGCTGTACGTATCGCGGTGTATTTGCTGATGAGGGAGAAATCAAATGGATATAGCAACTAGCACAAGTCATGCTCTTCCATAAATCGGGCAGCAGCAATGCGTGGGGCCACCCTGCTCGCGTCTTTGCCATCAGAGGAGGTGGCAGTTTTACTCACTGAAATTTTATCGTATGCCCTTGTCAGAGCTGTATTGACAGTGCGCGGGCTGATATTCAGCTTTACGGCGATCTCGTGATAGGTCAAACCTTTCGTGAGCAGGCAAAGAATCTGCACCTCGCGCTTCGTCAAGCCATGGGGGTACCTGGGAGAGGGGGGAGGTCCCATGACAGGGAGAGGACGCGGCGCGACGAGAATCTGAGCAGGAGCCAGAGCCTGTCCCTCCCTGCGCATAGTAGCAAGAGACTTCGTTCCCAGGTGAGCGCGCACGCTATCGAACACACGGGTAAATTCAGCGCGTTCGGCAGGAGTCATATCGGCATGTATATCAAAACACGCCTCTACTGCACCAATAAGGCGGGCTGCCTGCGCGTGTTGTTCCTCCGCTTCGGCGACTAGAGCCAGCCCATACAGATTCCAGCCTATGGCTGCTTTGTTATCCCACTCAATGGCATGGGAAAGACCTTCGCGATACCATACCATGGCCTGGGGCAGATTGCGCTGGTGAAGGGCTGCATACCCCAGCGTATTCAAAGACCTGTTGATGAGCAATTGATCGCCTAACTCCCGCGACAGCTTGAGGGCATCCAGAGCATTGTTTGCCAGGGTCGGCTCTCCTTGTTGCGCTGAGAAATAATCCAGATTATTGAGCGCGTTGGCCAGCAGATGTTTATTGTTGATCTCCCTGGCAAACGAGAGACTTTCACGATTATAGGCGCTGGCCTGTAGAATATCGCCCTGGCGCGAGGCTACTTCGCCCAGCGTTCCCAGTGTATTCGCGGCGAGCGACCTGTCGCCTAATTTCTTTGCCAGCACAAGACCTTCTCGCAAGTAATCGATAGCCTCTCTTAGATACCCATCCTGCATATAATGCTGAGCTTTTCTACGTAACACATATGCCAATTCCCAGGGATTATCCAGCGATCGGCACAGTTTCTCGCTCTCTGCGAGCATAGCATGGGCGGTCGCGTGCGTGCCAGGTTCATGCATAAGGACTCCCAGCGTACCCAGAGCCAGTCCCAGCGTTCTGGTGTCGCCAAGAGCGCGGCTAAGTTGCGCGCTTTCCTCCAGCAACGCGCGCGCCGCTCCAGAATCATCTTGATAATAGGCTAGATCACCGGCAGTGTAGAGCGCCATCGCTCGCCCCGCTGGAGGGAATGCAGGAGCGGGAAGCGCCAGCGCCGTTTCTAACCAGCGCCGCCCTTCAGTCCAGTATCCACGCAAAAGCCAGAAGCGCCCCAGTGCGCTGCAAAGACGTAGTGCTTGCTCCGCCTCATTATGGACAATCAACCAGTCCAGCGCTGCCCGCAGGTTTTTCACTTCCCGTTCTAATTTCTCCAGCCAGTCAGTCTGCTGCTCTCCTTTAAGATGGGTTGCCGCCTGCTCCGCCAGCCTCAAATAACAGTAGGCGTGAGTTCGTCGGGTGATCTCCTCTTCTTCGTTCGACTTCAACAGTCCCAACCCATACTCGCGAATGGTTTCAAACAAATACAGGCGTACCTCACCATTTCGTTCTCTGGAACGCAACAAATTTTTATCAAGAAGCGATTCTACATCCTTCCATACCTGCGACAAATCATGATCGAGCGCATCGCTCATAGCTTCGAGCGCTTCCAGGCTACAGCCGCCCGCGAACACAGCAAGCCGCCGGAAAAGTCGCTGTTCGCCGGGATGAAGGAAGCGATAGCTCCACCCAATCGTATTGTAGAGTGAGCGCTGCCGGTCACTTGCGGTCTTATCTAAATCAATAAAAATATTCTCCATCGCGTCTTGAGGGCGCTGCTTGAGACGCGCCAGCAAGTCCTGAGGTGACAATGGTCCGAGACGGGCGGCAGCCAGTTCAATTGCCAGGGGCAGCTTATCCAGACGCTCGCAAATTTCCGTAACGAGAGGCAGGTTGTCAGAAGTTATCTCAAATGTCCCTCTTGCGACGCGCGCCCGCTGCTCGAAAAGCGCGACTGCCCCGTCCGGCGACAGTGCATCAAGCTCGTGAAGCACAAATTGCGCTTCATCACCGCGCTCAGCCAACCCACGCAGCCTGGCTCAACTGGTAACGACCATCTTAAGGTGCGGACAGGCCGCGAGGAGTTCCTGAAGCTGCGTCGATGCTTCCAGCATATGCTCAAAGTTGTCGAGGAGCAACAAAAAATGCTTCTGTTTCAATGCCACTTTCACACGATCCATCACCGGACTATCTTCACGCTCTCTGATGCCCAGCTCCTTCGCGATGGTTGGAACAACGAGTGTGTGATCCTGCAGGTTAGTGAGCGAGACAAAACAGGTTCCATCAACGAAGCGTTCGCGTATTTCCCTTGCCACCTGCAGAGCCAGGCGCGTTTTCCCTATTCCACCTGGGCCTGTGATCGTTATTAAGCGGGCATGAGGGCCGCGAAGGAGTTCGCACACTCTTGCCAGTGGCTCGTCCCGCCCGATGAGCGACCTGGTCGGCTCCGGTACGTTCCACATCGGTTCAGAGAGTTCGATGGTGCCGGGGTCGCCGGGAGTAAGCCGCTCGATGGTTGCGATGATGTGCTTGCGCAACGCTGCATCTTCTCCCTGGCGAGCATCAATTACTACGCCAGGCTCACCGTAAGAGTCGGGCAGGCAGTCCGAGAGGGACTCACCCTCGATCCAAATCTCGCACACAGGTTGCTTAAAATGCCTGGCAAGGTCGCGTGAATGCCTGACATGCGTTGATCCTTTACTATGAGGAGAAAGAATGACCAGCACAAGCTGAACTGCGCGAATGACCTCTTCAAGTATGGCGCTTTTGTGGTGCGCTGCCTGTCGTTTTACCAGGCCGCTGCTCCACAGCGTAATATCCAGCGCTGCCAGTTCTTTTTTAAGCGACACGACAAACTTGTGTTCAGCATCTGCATATGCAGATGCAAGGAAGACGATACGCGTAGAGTCAGCAGAATTGAATGAAGCAGTATCGGCCTGATCCAAACCAAGCTCAGTTGCTGTTTTACCGAAAATGCTAAAGAGCTTTTCGCGATAAAATAGACCTGGTATGACAACGCCGCGCTCCCACCGGCTCACTGTTTCAAACGTCGTACCGGCTTCCTCGGCCAGGCGAGCCTGCGTCCAGCCTTTTTCAAGACGCGCGCGTATCAGTTTCTCGTTCGGGACACGTTCCTCATAGTCCATACCGGACACACCCCTTTGAATTGTATCCTGGCGCTCTTCTTGCGAAAGCCCCGGTCAAGAAGAGGAAATTCCATGAAAAAAGTCATATGGAAAAATCTAAATCATCGTCGTTCAGATAGTAGTAATAAAGCAGAAGTGGTAGTTGAATTGGTGGTGTCCCTCGTCACCATACCCTGTCACGCGACATTTGTTTTTCGTACATAGAAATTTCTTGATAAAGTGAAGTATACAAGGTAAGACGTAGAAATACAAAACTCACTAAAACTTGTCAAAAACATGTCTAGTCTTGTCCTGTAATCTCCCCACCTTCCCTGCTACTATTGCTTGTAACCGGTGATCGCTACGGTAGAAGTTGGCAATGCTATATGCAAGGAGGAGGAGATAACAAACGAATGGATATCGTAAATAAGGAGGGTAGCTTTCCAAATGAAAAACCTTTTCCGGGGCCTCCAACCTTAACCGAATGTATGCTCGATTTTGGTCGTGTATTCCGGGGCAACCAGAAGACGTTACAACAGATAATCACTAACACCACGAAACAACCTATGATCTGGCTCGCGGATGCGCGCAAATCAACGTGGTTAATGCTGGAGCCAGATCACGGCATTCTCCAACCAGGAGCGCGACAGTTGATTCGCGTAACGGTTGACACCCGTACCCTGGAAGTTGGAGAGTATTCCGTCATGCTGACCTTTTCTTCAGAAGGAGATGAAACATCAATGAGTAGAAACGCGCTAAGCAAAGTGAAAGTCGAGGAATCTCCCATGCAATCTGAATCACCCGCTCCCTCTTCTCTCCAGGCCGGCCTGCATTTGGGCTGGTTAACGCCACATAGCACTCACACAACCGGGCTAGTCATCAACAACCCCGGCACTAACTCTATCGATTGGGAAATTACTACTGGAAGCGGCGGATCAGGGATGGGAAAAAGGGTAAAGTTGGATCAACTTGATAATCCGGCTGCTATCAGGGAAGACCACGCTACCGGGCAGAATAAAGGAGTAACCTTGAGCAAACGTACAGGCACCCTTAAACCCAATGAATCAGACACAGTGTATGTGACGGCCAACGCGGCGGCGCTGGAACCAGACTATTCATATACGACCAATTTGGCCCTGACTTCAAAGGTTTCTCAGCCGCCTGTTACCACCTCAACGTCGGTGCAGGTTCCTGTCACCTTCTATGTCAGCGTTCATCCATACAATGATGGAGGTCCCAAGGTTGCGCACGGTCTGCCTTCACATATAGATATCACTATTCCCCCTCAGCAACCCGAAGCAACGTATACCCTGAGTTTCACGAACAACAACAATAGCACGGTGAATTGGACGCTGAACTCTCCTCCCAATCCCCCATTACCGGCCTGGTTAGTTCCGGACCAGCAATCTGGAACATTACAGGCAAATGATTCAGCTTCTATAGTTTTAACTGCACAGAGAGGTGGGTTAGCCATTGGATCGTACAATGCTCAGCTCTACCTCACCTATCACTGGGTTGATCAGAACGGTTTACCCACTGGGAATGAAACATCGGCTCCGCTGATCTCGGTCTATCTGGCCGTCGATTAGCTTTGCTTCTACATAGTCTACTTATTCAGATACGCCATAGAGGTTGTGAAACAGGCATCACACATATTGGGTAGCGTGTGATGCCTGTTTCACCGCTTCCAGTTCAAAACTCGAGTATAAATATGCCTGCCCGTTGCTCCTAAAAACTCAGCGTGACTAATCTCTTACCTCGATGTGTACGGTAATAGGTTCTGCTACACTTTATTGTATACGAACGTGTAAGTAGAAACGTGTAGTAAATACCTGAGTTTCGCAAAGGAGGTCTTTCTTTATGCCCGAAGACGTTATTTCAACCACGACGGTAATTACTCCAACTTCATCTCGTATGACAAAGCCATATAGCTCGCTCGATGCCGACATTATCATCAAGAATGCGCCTGACCCGGTCTTTGTCTCCGACCTGGAAGGCAAGATACTCACAGCCAACGATGCCGTCTATGAACTGCTCGGTTTTCGCACGGATGAAGTGCTGGAACAGTCGCTTTCGCGTTTTATCAGTCCCGAAGAGACACGCGAGTTTACCGCTGCCTTGCGCGAGGTGATCGAGCGCGGCGCAACGCGCAATGCGCGTCTCAACCCGCGTAGTTCGTCAGGCGAAGTCATCCCCACCACGCTCAATGCGTCGGCGCTGCGTGACACGGATGGCAAGGTCATTGGCGCTATTGGTATCCTGCGTGATATGCGCGAGCTGGATAAAGCGCGAGCTTATGCCGACAGCCTGATTAAGAACGCGCCCGACCCGGTCTTTGTCTCCGACCTGGAAGCCAAAATTCTTACCGCCAATGATGCTGTGTACGAACTACTGGGCTTCCGTCCAGACGAAGTGCTGGAGCAGTCGCTTTCGCGTTTTATCAGTTCCCAGGAAACGAGCGAGTTCCTGGCCGCGTTGCGCGAGGTGATCGAACGCGGCGTGACCCGCAATGCGCGCCTCAACCCGCGCAGCGCATCTGGCGAAGTGATTCCGACCAGCCTGAATGCGTCGGCGCTACGCGATACAGATGGGAAAGTGATCGGCGCAATCGGCATACTGCGCGATATGCGCGAGTTGGATAAGGCCCTGGCCTATTCAGATAGCCTGATTAAGAACGCGCCCGACCCGGTGTTCGTTTCCGACCTGGAAGGCAAGATTTTGCAGGCCAACGACGCCGTCTATGAACTGCTGGGTTTCCGCCCCGACGAAGTGTTGGAGCAGTCGCTCTCGCGCTTTATCAGCCCCGAAGAAACCCGCGAGTTCCTGGCCGCGTTGCGTGAAGTGATCGAGCGCGGCGCGACTCGCAATGCGCGCCTCAACCCGCGTAGCGCCTCCGGCGAGGTGATCCCCACTACGCTCAATGCATCGGCGCTGCGCGATACGGACGGGAAAGTGATTGGCGCGATTGGTATCCTGCGCGATATGCGCGCCTATGAAAAAGTGGTGCGCGATTTGCAGGAGTCGAAATCGGAATTGCAGGAGAAGATTCTCGACCTGGAAAAGTTTGAAGAAGTAGTGGTCGGGCGCGAACTCAAGATGATCGCGCTGGAAAAAGAGGTGGAGAATTTGAAGCGTGAAATTGAAAAAGTGCGCCAGGGTCACATGTGATGAATGAATTAGCCGAATATACAACGCCAGACGGTTCAGCGGAAATAGCGGAGGAGATGGATTTGGAGACTGTCCGGCGCGCCTATAACACATTGCTTGAGCAGAATCGCGCTTTGGAAATGCGTTTGCATAAAAGCGAAGAACGCCGCCGTGCCTTCATCCATATTCTGAATGATCTGAACGCGGTAAATCGCAAGCTGGCCGATCAACGCAAGGCGATGATTCATATTCTGGCCGACTACGAACAGGATCGCAGCCGCCTGGAAGGGCAGACGGAGCGCCTGCATAATTCGCGCCGCGCACTCATGCATATCCTGCAAGATTCGCATAGTTCCAATCTGCGTTTAGAGAATAGCCGTAAAGCCATGATCCATATCATGAGCGACTTGCGCGAGACGACGGAAGCGGTGCAGCGCCGCGAACAGGAGTTGCGCGAAAAGCAGGAACAGCTCGTACAGGCGGGCAAATTAGCCACGCTGGGCGAATTGACGACAGGTGTCGCGCATGAACTCAATAACCCGCTCAACAATATTGGCTTATTCGTGGGTAATGTCATTGATCTCATACAACTGGACACAGCCGATACCGATCCACAGCGCATCTTGTACGAACTTACTAAAGCCATGCAGCAGGTGCGCAAAGCAACCGAAATTATCTCGCACCTGCGCACCTTTGGCCGCGCTGCTGCGGTCAGCTTCGAGCCGGTGAATATGCAACAGGTAGTTGAACGGGCGATTTCTCTTATGCAAGAACAATTGCGCCTGCGCCAGATTGAGGTGCAGTTGCGGTTTCCTGCTGAAGAAGTGATGGTGTTTGGCAACGCCATCCAACTGGAACAGGTGGTGATCAATCTTCTGGCCAATGCGCGCGATGCGCTTGTCGACATGGCGCAAAAAGTGATAGCCATCACCTGTACGCTGGAGGCAGAAAACGTAAAATTGCGTGTGCAAGATACCGGTCCAGGTATTCCTGCTGATTTTGAGCAGCGTATCTTTGACCCATTTTTCACGACAAAAGAGGTTGGAGCGGGAACGGGTCTGGGCCTCTCTATTACATACGGCATCATTAAAGATCACCAGGGCGCGATCTTGGTCGAAAACCATCCCGGCGAGGGAGCCCATTTCTTAATCCAACTTCCGCGAACACGCGTAGACTAGCGAGGAGCCATCTATGAATACGCATGAAATACCATATGTATTAATCGTTGATGATGATACAGCTTTGCTGGAGGCGCTCCCTCAAGCCTTGTCACTGCGGTTGACTGCCGTGGAAGTGGATACATCGGACTCGGCCCACAATGCGCTTGATCTCATTCGGGAACACGATTACGATGCGATTGTGAGCGATATTAAGATGCCCGGCATGGATGGCCTGGCGCTGTTGGCGAAGGTTCAGGAGCTGCGGCCCGATACGCCGACGCTGCTGATTACGGGCCATGGCGAGCATGATCTGGCTGTACAGGCCCTGAGAGGCGGAGCCTATGACTTCATCCAGAAGCCAATTGATCGCGACTATATGGTAGCGGCCTTGAATCGCGCAATTCAAACGCGCCGCTTGCGCCGCCAGTTAGCGGACCAACAGCGAGCGTTGGAACTCCACGCCCTCTCGCTCGAACGAATCGTCGAAAATCGCACGCGCGAACTGGTGGAAGCCAACGCCTCCAAAGATAAATTTCTCAGCATGGTTGCGCATGAACTCAAAACGCCGATAACCACGCTCAAAGGAAGAACGCAACTTCTCCAGCGACGCGTAACACGGGAAGGGCTGGATGAGGTCGTGAGCCTGGGATTGAATGATATTGAACGCTCGATTAATCGCCTGCATCTCCTTGTCAATGATCTTCTGGATGCCTCGCTTATCCAAACGAATATGTTCGTCATCCACCGCCGGCGCTGTGACCTGGTTGAAATATGTCGCCATATCATCGACGAGTATACGTCGGGAAGCGGTCCCGCGCTGCGTTTTGAAGCCCCCGGCGAGCCGATTGAGGCCGAGGTGGATGCTGATCGTATAGGCCAGGTGCTGCTCAATTTGCTATCCAACGCGCATAAGTATTCGCCTAAAGGGTACCCAATTACCGTCACGCTGCAACAGATGGGATTCGAGGCGATTATCTCGGTGCGCGATATGGGTGTGGGCATTCCACCAGGAGATTTGGAGCACATTTTTGACCAGTATTATCGCGTGCCAGAGGTAGACGTACAAGCAGGCTCGCGGAGAGGGTTAGGGTTAGGATTGTTCATCGCGCACAAGCTGGTTGAGCGTCATGCTGGTCGCATCGATGTGCAGAGCGTGCCAGGAGAAGGCAGCGTTTTCTCTGTGGTGCTACCCCTGTTTGTCGATCCAACAACAGAAGATGTCGATACCACCAGGCTGTCACCCCATACGCAAGCGGTCTGGACGATTATGCATTGAGGCGGCAGCCTTTTGCTATACCTCAATCTCAGCAATGGACTCGCGTATCCAGGTGGGACGATAGGGGAAGTGTTCCACCTGCTCGCGGCGAGTAACTCCCGTGAGGACAAGAATGGTGCGCAGTCCGCTTTCCAGTCCGGCGATCATGTCGGTATCCATGCGATCACCCACCATAACTGAGTTCTCTGAATGGGCATTTATGGTGCGCAGGGCGGTACGCATCATAAGTGGGTTTGGCTTGCCGACGTAATAGGGTTTGACTCCGGTGGCCGCGCTAATCAGTGCCGCTACGGCCCCTGTTCCAGGAACGACTCCCCCTTCACCAGGCCCATTCACGTCGGGATTGGTGGCAATGAAACGCGCCCCCGCGCTCACAAAGCGGATGGCGCGCGTAATGCGCTCGAAACTATAGGTGACTGTTTCACCCAGCACCACGTACTCCGGTTCCTGGTCGGTCAGGATATAACCGATGTCATGCAGAGCCGTTGTTAGCCCCGACTCACCGATAGCATAGGCGGTGCCACCTGGACGCTGCGAGTGCAGGAACTGCGCGGTCGCCAGAGCGGAGGTGAAGATGGCCTCAGATGGCACTTGTAATCCCATATACGATAAGCGCATCTGTAGATCGCGGGGAGTGTACAGAGAGTTATTGGTTAAAATCAAGAAAGGGATGCTCTGGTCGCGCAGCCGTTGTATAAATTCTGCCGCGCCGGGGATAAGTGTTGTGCCGCGTAGAATAACGCCATCCATATCTAACAAATAATGTTTGATTTCGTCCAATGATATCTCCCAGGCTGAAAGTAGTTTTCCTGTGCGCAGTCTAGCACGCTGTTATAGTGGGTGTCAAACAGCTTAAAAATCCGAAAACCCATGATTTGTGATGTCTGTCACATTATCATCGCCCTGAACATGAGAGGCACAGTGCCGCAACCGGGAACGGCGACGTTGAAATTCTGCCGCAGCCTCAACTCTGGCGGCATTGGCGCGGATGGGCGCGTGCAAGCTGAAATCACTGCTACCCTCAAACAGTTCGCAAACATCAAAAACGTGGTCATTCTCACAAAAGATGGACACTGTTTCGGCGATGAGAGCGGAAAAGATTTCTGCCTGGGCTAGCCAGTTAGGCGCTGCTTCGTCTCTCTTCTTCAGCTTGTGAAGCACATATAGAAACATTTCTCGTAATGCTTAAAGTTGCACTCTCAGCGGTGCAACTTTTTTTGCCCATGGAGCGTGCTAAATTCGTCTGAAAGATTTGAAGCTTGATATGAATTGGGCCAAACTATTCCTCACGGTATGGGGCATTCAGAAAGAAAAGCGAATGATGGAAACATGTATGCTTGCCTATGAGCGGGCGGAAACGGTAAATGAAATTGCAAGCTGGGCCAATGAGCTCATAGGCAAAGCCGTTCCAGGCTATCCAGATTATCGCGTCTTGAAAGTGGTGAAGTTTCAACTCGTGCGCACACAAAATGGGTACGATGCAGCGCTGCTGGTTGACGTGATGGAATGGATCAACGAGGGCAGCCAGGTGACGCTACGCGAAGCAGATGTCAAAGTGATTGAACAATTGACTTCAACCATTATGGATGAACCTGAAAGCGAAGCTTTGGGGACCTGATCAGGAGGAAAAAGCTACCTCGCTGGTAGGGCGGATGATTAATTCGTGATAGATCACTCCCATCTGTTCCGCGGCATATGGCATCTGGCGGTCCAACCACCACTGGATGAGCGAGATGGACGCGGTCACGATATGGTTCGCTGCAATCTCGATGGGGATCAGGCTCTCTGTCCGCGCTTTATGTAAATTCACAACATTCTGCGTAGCAGCCGCGATAATATTCTGGAGGAGCGTGTGGCTTCTGAGCAGCACTCGGACGACTTCGCTCTGCTCTTGCACGTAGCGAAAGAGCAGAACTCCGACGGTGGCAGGATCGCCAGCAGGCATGGCCGGGCCGAGCAGATCAGTGAGTTCGGAAAGTACAACAACCAACACGTCTTTAAGCAACTCGTCTTTGTGGTGATAGTGACGGAAAAAGGTGGCATAGCCAATATCGGCCCGTTCGGTAATATCTCGAATCGTGACATCCTCGTAGCCTTTTTCCAGTGTGAGCGCTATCAAGGCTCTGGTTAAAAGCTGCTGCGTTCGCTTAACCCTGCGGTCCTGAACCTCCATATTCGCCTCCAATGCTACCCGTTTGCATTGAAACAGGTGCGTACCTCTTCTTGTCCACGTAGCATACCATAACAACCTCATTACGGAAAGCTTGTCTTGACTTTCCAAAAATTATGAGCTATCGTATAACATATGATATATTAAATATCATATGAATATCGTTATATCACAGTTACAAATAACAGGAAAGCAGGCGCTCAATGCCTATCTCACAGGAAGCACAACCAGCACAAACACCGGGCGGTGTTCCAGCACGCTGTCCCGTCGATCATACTGTATTGTCCTATCAAAAGACCTCACGAAATATGGAAGCGCGTCCAACGCCGCTCGAACGCGATGCCCAGGGCGTCTGGCAGGTGTACGGTTTTGAGGAGGCTCGCGCGATCTTACGCAGCAGCGCTACCAGGCAGGCGGGGTTCAATGCTGATAGCCTGGCGAAGATTCCCGGCGTGAAGAACACTCCCATCCTCTATATGGAGGGCAAGGCGCACCATCAACAGCGCAAACAAACGGCGCGTTTCTTCACGCCCAAAACAGTGAGTACCGATTACCGGTACTTTATGGAAACGCTGGCCGATGGGCTCATCAACGAATTGAAAAGCAAGAGACGCGTTGATCTGAGTTCGTTGAGCCTGGCGCTGGCCGTGCAGGTTGCAGCGCGAGTGGTGGGTGTTACCAATAGTCGCTTACCCGGCATGGGCAGGCGACTGGACGCCTTCTTTCAACAGAATCCGCCGTCTAAGCGTAAGATGCCCTTGCTAAAATGGAAGCCATTCGCACGTCTATACAGGGCCTTTCACCAGCGGCATATGATCGCATTCTACTGGCTGGACGTGCGACCAGCTATTGCAGCGCGGCGGCGACAGGCCCAGGAAGATGTCATCTCGCACCTGCTAGCGCAAAACTATGGCGATACCGAGATACTGATCGAGTGTGTCACGTACGCGGCGGCTGGCATGGTGACGACGCGCGAGTTTATCAGCATCGCGGCCTGGCATTTCCTGGAACACGCGAATTTGCGCCAACGCTACCTGGCCGCTCCCGAAGAGGAACGCCTGGAAATGCTGCACGAGACACTGCGCCTGGAGCCGATAGTTGGCAATCTCGCTCGCCGCGCCACCGCGGATATTCACCTTGAAAGTCAGGGCAAGCATGTAGTTATTCCCGAAGGCGATTTGATCCAAATTCACATCTACGCCACGAATGTAGATGAATTGGTGGTTGGTGAGCAACCCCACGCGCTCTGCCCTGGCCGCGTAATTTCCGACGACCGCATTCCCTCCATGGTTATGAGCTTTGGCGACGGTCATCATCGCTGCCCAGGCGCGTACATCGCCATTCAGGAGACCGACATCTTCTTACAGCGCCTGCTGGCCCTTGACACCCTGCGCATCGAACAGCCTCCCACACTCAACTGGAATGAGCTGACCACAGGCTACGAAGTGCGCGATTTCCTCGTCGCCCTCGACTAAGCGCGAGTCAGGTATCCGGCTGGCTGGAAACAATGGCAACATGGTTCTCAAAGCCAGCCGGATACTTTATGACCTTTGCCAACCGAAGCGGGGAATGACAGGCCATGTCCGCCTCCGTCCTGATGAACATTTACACCCACATTCGGCACTGTCATCCTGAGCGCAGCGAAGGATCTCGGCCTGGCGAGACAGACCCTTCGCTGCGCTCAGGGTGACACATCATTCCCGATCTTGGGTGGTAATATTCATCAGGACGGGGCTACGCATTACCGCATTCGGTCGGCACAATTCATCAGGATGATATTGCATGGTTATATCATCATGGCGGTGAGGGTGGGTCTCGAAAAAAGACCCGCACACCTCTGCAATAAAATAAGCATTTGTTGAGTATATTACATGATATAGATGAACTTAACAGCATCTATATATAAAAATTTGTTATGAGGTGTAATCCGAATATGCTATGAGGCGTATACCTGTATGTGACGGAGAAAGCGCTTAATATCTTCGCCCACGATGCAGATCTGCTATCAAACCGAAAATTGTCTCTTTGGGTTCACTTGAACCCTGGCATAGAAGGAAAACATGACAAATCAATTAATGCCTGCCAACGAGCAAGATGGCAGCCCGTTTTCTCTCAAATCATCCGACCTGGCACAGCATTCCTCGCGCAGGTCATTCATACGCCGTTCGATCGTGACAACCGCCGTCGCCGCTCCTGTCGTATTGCTTGCCGCGTGCGGACAGGTGACTACCACAGGAAATGGTGGGCAAACTCCCACTACAACCACTTCGGCAGCAACGCCAACCAGCGCTGCTGGCCTGATCATGCCGTCCCTGGCGGACACGAAAGCCGCATTTAACGAGATCATGACCGACGAGGTCGCGCACGTACAGTTCTTGCAAGCTGCGCTCACCAAAGCAGGTGCCACGCCCCGTCCAAAGCCGACCTTCAAGGGGATTCAGCAATCTGATCTCACCTCTTTCGCCAACCTTGCCCAGGTGTTCGAGAATGTGGGCGTTGGAGCCTACCTTTTGGCGGCTCCGGCCATTACGTCGAAAGCCTATCTGGCAGCCGCCGGGTCTATTCTGACCATCGAGGCGCGTCACGCCGGCTTCCTCGATGTATTGCTGGGAAAACCGATAAGCGCGAATGGCGCGTTTGATGCGCCTATCACCCAGGCCGACATTGTAAAGGACGTATCGCCGTTCATTAGCAGCCTCAATGGCGGGAGCGATCCCTCCGGGATGCTGAAGAATGATGCCGACATCCTGAACTTTGCTCTGTTGTTGGAATACCTCGAAGCCGAGTTCTATACGCTCAATGTTCCCGCGCTTTTCAAGTAGGAGCGCTGGAAAAAGAACCGGCAGGCACGTTTCTTTCAAACGTGCCTGCCGGTTCTTTTTATGGATGAATCACTTCATTCAGATCGCGGCCAAGATCTTTGAGCAGCACCAGCGCGGCGTTGCGACCGGGGCCGCCGGTAACTGAACCGCCCGGATGCGTAGTCGCGCCCGTTTGATAGAGGCCGGGAATGGGCATACGGTGTTGAGCGTAACCGGGGACCGGGCGCAGCGTTTCGGATTGCGACGGGTCCATGTCTCCGCCATGACAACTGCCGTGCCAGTTATGGCTGTTGTAGCGTTCCAGGTCGAGGGGGCTGCGAATCTCGCTGGCAAGGATTTTATCGCTGGTCAGATTGGGCGCGTATTTACGCAACTCGGCGAGGTTGTTGGCTGCTATCTCCTCTTTGATCTCATCCCACCTCTGAGGTCCCTCGCGCAACGAGTAGGGTTGCTGGCCCATCACCTTAATCATATGCTTACCGGCGGGTGCGCGTGTGTCATCCTGCACAGATGGCGTCAAGATGAGCAATACTGGCTGATCCAGGGATGCGATGCCACGATGGAAGTCGTGTCCCACGTTCAACTGGCGCTCCGCCGTTTGCGCCACGCCTGCCGCCACCAGTTCCAGCGTGCCGTCATCGGTAGAAAATCGCGGTGGTTCTGTGGTGGCGTAATGGGCCACAAATAACGTGCGCCCCGCCTTATAGGTCTCCACTCCGTACAAGAAGGCTTCTCCCCAGGCCTCGGCGGGAGCCATATTAACCAGGTGCTTGACGTGGATGGTGGAGACGACGGCGCGGCGCGCGCGGAACTGCTCGCCAGAAGCGGTCTCGACACCTACACAGCGGCCTTGCTCCAGAATCAGGCGTTCTACACGCTGGTTGGTGAGGATATTTCCACCCTGCGACTCGACGATGCGGCGCAGCGCGTTGGGCAAGCTGCCGGAACCGCCCTTTGGAATGGCCCAGCCATTGCGCTGGCGACCTGCCACAAAGGAATAGGCGAGCGTTCCCGTGCCGGGCCGTTCGCCTGGCTGTAACGTGCCTTCCGCGAACCACATCATCCACGATTTGACGTGCCAGTCCTCGAAAGCGGCGTCGATGATATCCCATGCTGAGAGTGCCTGGCGGCGCATCCACATCGCGCCCTGGGGGTGGTCAGCCAGCAATCCAGAAAGCGATGCATCCCAACCGGCAGGAGTATAGCGTATCTTGTTGAAAATGGGCGCGACGCTGCGCCAGTCGGCTATCATCTTGCGGTAGGCCTCCGCGTCTCGCCGCGAAAATTTAGCGATCTCCTGGCAGGTGCGGTCGATGTCCATCCATTGCGTGATGTATGTGCCATCAGGAAATACGACGTGGGAGACGGGATCAGCCTGAATATACTGCAAACCGTACTCGGCCAGGGGCAATTCCTGGTTGATCCAGATGGGGCTTTGCATGAAAATAGCGTGCGTAGTCGAGCATGTATCATGCTGGAAGCCGGGCAGCGTCAATTCCTCGGTCATGGTATCGCCGCCGATCACATGTCGCGCTTCCAGCAACAGGCATGAATACCCGGCTTTTCCCAGATAGGCAGCCGTAATCAGACTGTTATGTCCCGCGCCCGCAATGACAATATCGTACTGTTCTGTCATTTGTGTCTCCTGTGCCTGAATAGCGAACCAGGGCGGGGCTTGCCCCCGCCCTGGTCAGTCACCTACGTTCTACAATAATCCGATGTTAACCAAATCCTGCCGCAGTTCTTCGCGTTCGGCAGGTGTCGTTTGCAGTAACGGAGAACGAACCGGGCCACCCACCATACCGAGCAGCTCGCTCCAGGTTTTGAGATAGGCAATTGGCATCAGGCGGCGCGTTGGCCAGGGGTCGCGCAGCCATTTATTGAAGATGGCGCGAGCAGGCTCAAGGCTTTGATTGATGGTCGCAGCTTCTTCGATCTGCCCGTTCATGGCGAGCGCGGTATAGTCTTTCAGTGGCGTATAACCTGGTTTCTGAAGCAGGTAAGGCGCGGCGGAGGACATGTAGACGGGGCTGCCATGTTCGGTCATCAGCGTGAACCACATGCTTTCATCGGGACTGCTGACAATAATACGGTCGCCCGCCAGTCGCAGCGTCTCAAGCGTATGGGGCAGCTTGGGCGAATTTTTTACAGCCACCACATTTTCGAGATCGGCCAGTCGACTAATCATCTCAGGAGTCAACACGATGCCGGTATACCCGGTGTTTGTAATCAGGATACCTGCCGAGGTGCGCTCGGAAATTGCTTGAAAATACGAGTAGATTTGCTCTTCGCTATACGCCATGAAATAAGGATTTCCTATAGCCAGATAGTCGGCTCCGATGCGTTCGGCGTGCTGGGAGAGTTCGACGCTCTCTTTCACAGAGGTATGGCCTGTATGTATCATGGTTGGAATGCTGCCCCGGCACTCGTCAACCACGATTTCGGCGGCGCGTTTGCGCTCCTCGGTCGTGAGCGACCAGAACTCGCTCATGAAGTGGCCGCAATAGATGCCGTCCAGCAGGTGATTGTCGATGCAGTAACGGATGTTGCGCCTCAAACCCTGCTCATCGAGTGCATCTTCGGGCGTAAATGGATAGGGAATTGCGCCCCATACGCCGCGCAGGTTGTTGCGCGCGTATGCTTTGGCCTCCGAGCGGCTGTAGCGCGGGGAAACGTGTACCTGGGTCATCAAGCATCTTCCTTTCGTGCGTGAACGGGCGCAAGCGATGCGGCCTGAATGAGCGACCAGATTTTCTCCGGTCGAAGCGGCATATCAATGCTGGTGATGCCGAGCGGGGCGAGCGCGTCCAGCACGGCATTGACAATGGCCGGCGGGCCACCGATGCAGCCCGATTCACCGGCTCCTTTCGCTCCCAGCGGGTTGAAAGGCGAAGGGGTCTCGATAAAGTCCGTCACAAAATCTGGCAGCATCCTGGCATTTGGCAGAGCATAGTCCATCAGTGTTCCACTCAGCAATTGACCGTCCGCATCGTAGAGCGCTTCTTCATACAACGCCTGGCTGATGCCCTGCGCCAGTCCGCCGTGTACCTGGGCTTCGACGAGATAGTGGTTAAGTATGCGCCCGCAGTCGTCAACCGCCACGTATTGAAGGATATGCGCTTCGCCGGTTTCGCGATCAATCTCCACAACTGCCAGGTGCGTACCGGAAGCATACGTTGCGCCGGTTGGGCTATAATCGCGCCATGCCGCCAGTCCCTCAATGGGTACACCGTTGGCGGGATTGGGACCCTCGTGCTCGATGAGGTCGGGTTGTTCCTCGACCATACGGGCAAGTTCGCCCAGCGTTACCGCGCGCGTGGCAACCCCACGCACATGCACCTGTCCATTCGCCATCACGAGATCAGCAGGAGCGGCTTCCAGCACGCGCGCGGCCAGTTGCAATGCTTTTTCTTTGACGGCTTCCGTGGCCAGCAGCACCGCCGAGCCGGCTACCTGCGTGACGCGGCTGCCGAAGGTGCCGATGCTAAAACCGGGCAGATTGCTATCGTTCATGCGTACTTCTATGGTAGAGGCTGGTATGTTGAGCGCGGAGGCTGCAATTTGCGCAAAGGCAGTGTAATGGCCTTGCCCATTGTGGGCAACGCCGCTTTGTACCAGCACGCTGCCATCGCTACGAATCCGCGCAGTGGCGGCTTCACGCGGCGTGTTGGCAGGGGGAGCCACGCTATCCCCAGACAATTCGATAAAAGAAGCCAGACCAATACCCAGTAATCGCGGATTTGAGGTCTGGCGATATTCCTGCTGTTTGGCTCGCCAGCCCTTGTAGTCGGCCAATTCAAGGGCGCGTTTGAGCGCGGCTTGATAGTTGCTGCTATCATACACGATGCCCGTCACCGTTTTATATGGAGTAGCTTGTGGGGGAATGAAATTGCGGCGGCGCACCTCTGCCGCATCGAGGCCGAGTGTCAGCGCGATGCGATCCATGACGCGCTCTAAAATATAGGCCGCTTCCGGTCGTCCCGCGCCGCGATAGGGGGCCGTGGTAGCTTTATTGGTGAATATGCCGAGTACGTGACTTTCCACCGCCTGCACCTGGTACGGTCCACACAGCATGGAGGGTACGCGCATGGGCATCATTGGGGTGAGGAAGGTAAGAAACGCGCCAAGGTCGCCTAACAGGCGCACGCGCAAACCAAGTAGCCTGCCGTCGTTTTGATAGGCAGCCTCGACGTAGTTGACCTGGCCGCGTCCCTGCGACTGGGCTTGCAGGTTTTCGCTGCGCTGCTCAATCCACTTGACAGGTCGCGCGAACTTCACCGCCAGCAATGCCGCGATGATCTCTTCTCCCAGGAAGTTGTTCTTTGCGCCAAAGGCCCCGCCTACATCGGCATTGAATACATGAATGCGATTGCGGTCCATTCCCAGAAACGTGGCCAGCGTATCCCTGGCGCGGAAAAGCGCCTGAGAGGACAACCAGGCGGTAAGCTCCCCGCTTGCCGGGTCATAATCGAACATACAGGCGCGTGGCTCAAGCGAACTGGGCGCGAGTCGCTGGTTAAGCAGGCGCAATGAAATGACGCCGTCGGCTTGCTCGAATGCAGCGCGACTATCTCCATATGCGGATTTCTGAGAGATCGCGATATTCGAGCCGAGTTCCTCATAGAGAAGCGGCGCGCCCGGCGCGATGGCGGCTTCCGGGTCGGCCACCGCGGGCAGCATGTTGTAGTCAACCTCGATTAAATCTCGCGCATCCTCGGCAATTGGGAGATTTTCAGCTACAATAACCGCTACGGGATCTCCGACATAACGAACGCGCTTCACAGCCATAGGGCGGCGTTCCGACTTTTGCAATCCGGGCAGAGGTATGGTGGGCAGTGGGGGCATACCCTGTACGAGTTCCGCTCCCTCAAAGGCCGCGACAACGCCCGGTAGCGAACGGGCTGCATTGAGTTCGATGCTTACAATCTCGGCGTGGGCATAAGGACTGCGTATGAAAACAATATGCAGAGGCGTAGGGCGTCCCGCCGCGGGTCTGAGGTCATCGACATAGTGCGAGCGTCCTGTGATAGGCCCAATGTCTTCCCTGCGGCGTTCAAAACCGCTCGTCTGGAGGTATTCATACATGTGGCAGCAGTTTCTTCTAAGGGATGAACAAATCGCATGATGGTTTAATTATCATACCATTTAGAATTGCTAAAGTCAAGTCTGGAAATGTATATGCCGGTCGTTCAACGGCGCACTTTTCACACATCATACCATCTGGTTATTGAGTCATGTTTCCCAGGTTGTCTGTTGTATAGTATGCTAGAGATACCTACAAAGAGACTCTCATGAGGGAAATGAGTACATTGATGGAACTGGTCATAATGATTGGCCTGCAAGCCTCTGGCAAAAGTACCTTCGCGCGCAGCCGCTTTGGAGCGGGATATCAGTACGTGAGCAAGGACTTGATGAAAAACAAGAGCAAGGCTCATCAGCAGCGGCAGTTGATCGAGGCCGCATTGCGGCAAAATCTCTCTGTGGTGGTCGATAATACCAACCCGACACTAGAAGAGCGCAAAGAACTGATTAACCTGGGCCGTCTCTATGGCGCCGAGACCATTGGCTACTTTTTTGCAGTTCAGGTAAAACAGTGTCTGGAACGCAACCGCGCCCGAGAGGGCAAAGCCAGGGTGCCGGATGTGGCGATTTTTGCCACGCTCAAAAAACTCACTCGTCCCTCTTATGCTGAGGGATTTACAAAGCTCTTTTATGTGCGCATTAGTGGCGACCAGAATTTTGAAGTGAGCGAATGGAAAGAGGAATCAATAAATGAACTCTGATTAAATCAGACATGGGGAGATAGTACCTGTCATCCTGAGCGCAGCGAAGGATCTCTTCATCCGGCGAGCCAGATCCTTCGCTGCGCTCAGGATGACAGCCAGGATACTTCTCAAGTCCGCTCACGGGAAGCCTTAACTCCAAATGGTAGTGATGAATTTGAAAAAAAACTTGACTTTAGCAGCGCAAGATGGTATGATGATTAAACCATCATGTGATATCGTCACATTTCCGTAAGATTTATCAAGATAAATTCGCGTGTCCGGGGAGCATGAATGTATACTCCAATTCAGTCGGCCAGGGTATTTGAGCAGGTCGCGATGCAAATCGAAACGCGGATTTTGCAGGGTGAACTGCGCAGTGGGGATCGCCTGCCTACTGAACGCGAACTGGCGGAACAGTTTCATGTCAGTCGCACGGCAGTGCGAGAAGCTATGAAAATCCTGGCGCAAAAGGGGCTGGTTGATATGCGTCCCGGTAGAGGTACCATTGTGATTGATGGCGCTCACGAGGCCATGCAGGACTCGATTGGTCTGGTCATGAGATTGAAACTGGGGGAAGTGGGCGGCTCGGATAATCTGGTGGAAGTGCGCGGCATTCTTGAAACTGAAATTGCGGCTCTGGCCGCCGTGAGGGCTACGGAAAAAGAGATTGCAGCTATGCGCGAGGCGATTGCGACGATGGACGAAAATCTGAACAATGCCGACGCATTTATTGCCGCCGATAATCGTTTTCACGAGGCGCTGGCGCAGGCAACCCAGAATGCTCTCATTATGATCTTTATAAACTCAATCGTAAATTTGCTGAGCGAACAGCGCAAACAGGTCTTTCAAGTCGAAGGTGGTCCGCAGCGCGGGCAAATACACCACAAGCGTATTTTAGATAACGTGATACGGCGCGAACCCGAAGCGGCGCGCGCTGCTATGCGTTCGCACTTGCAGCAGGTGCGCGAAGACGTACATGATTTTTCCAATTCCAAATGGCTATAGGGGTACGATATATCGTGTCCCTTGTTTTATTTCTTTGGAGGTGGTCATGGCTAATCTTGGATTTGTCGGGCTGGGAGCTATGGGCGGTCGCGTGACGAAGCGACTGCTGGATGCCGGCCATACTGTCACGGGATACAACCGCACAAAGTCAAAAGCTCAATGGCTTTTAGATGCTGGAATGCGGTGGGGCGAATCGCCGCGAGCCGTAGCAGAGTCGGTAGATATGGTTTTCACCATGGTCACAAACACCGCCGCGCTGCATGAAGTATTTAATGGCCCCGAAGGCATACTGGCTGGCCTGGGTACGGGTAAGATATGTATTGATATGAGCACTGTCAGCCCCGCCGCATCGCGCCACCTGGCCTCGCTGGTGGTCGAAAAAGGCGCGCATATGCTCGACTCGCCTGTGTCGGGCAGCGTTATCACCCTCGAACAGGGCAACCTGTCCCTGATAGTGGGCGGCGACGAAGCTATTTTTGAGCAGGTCAAACCGATTTTGCTCAACATCGGCCCAAAAGTGAACTACGTCGGCAAAAATGGCCAGGCCGTACTCATGAAAATTGCCATCAACCTCAACTTGCAAACGCAATTCGTCAGTTTCTGTGAAGGCTTGCTGCTGGCGATCAAAGGCGGCGTGCCGGTAGAAACCGCGCTCGAAGTCATGCTCAACAGCGTGATTGCCTCGCCTTCGCTCAAGTATCGCACCCCCTTTATCCTCAATATGCCTGAAGAAGCCTGGTTCAATGTCAACATGATGCAGAAGGATATGTTGCTGGCCGAAGAACTGGGCAGAGAACTCAACGTGGCGCTGCCGACCGTCGCCATCAGCAATCAATTACTCACCTCAGCTCGCGCTATGGGGCTGTCAAAACAGGATTTCGCGATTGTCTATAAGGTTCTGGCTCGCATGTCCGGCGTGGACATGTAATACTCGGAGAGAAACGAATGTCACAAACCGAATCACCCAAAGCCATCGATACTAATATGGATGCGGAGCAAGCCCGTTGGCTGGCGATGTACGAGCAAATGCTCACCATCCGCTATTTCGAGGAGCATGTCAACCAGCTGTATATGACGGCCAGAATGCCCGGTCTTGCTCACCTGTATAGTGGAGAAGAGGCTATCGCGGTAGGTGTGTGCGCGGCGTTGCGGCGCGACGACTACATCACCAGTACGCATCGCGGACATGGACACTGCCTGGCAAAAGGGGCGCGGGTTGACCGCATGTTTGCCGAACTGCTGGGCAAAGAAGCAGGCTATTGTTGAGGTAAAGGTGGCTCGATGCATATTGCCGACCAGGATACAGGCAACCTGGGCGCGAACGCCATTGTGGGCGGAAGCGCGGGTATTGCCACTGGAGCAGCCATGTCGATCAAGATGCGCGGCAGCGACCAGGTGGCCGTGTGCTTCTTCGGCGATGGCGCGTTGGGTCAGGGAATGCTATACGAGGTGATGAATATGGCGGCCTTGTGGAAGTTTCCCATCATTTACGTGTGCGAGAATAACGAGTACAACGAATATACCCATTACAGCGAGACGACAGCGGGCGATTTGAGCGCGCGACCTGCGGCTTTCGGCATCCCGTGCGAAACGGTAGACGGTCAGGATATTCGCGCGGTATATGACTCGGCGCAACGCCTGGTTGCTCGCGCTCGACAGGGCGAAGGACCCGCTTTCATGCTCTGCAACACCTACCGCTATTACGGTCATCACGTCGGCGACATCCAGCGAGCTTACTATCGCCCGAAAGAGGAGGAAGAACGTTGGAAGACGCAGCGCGACCCCATTAAACTGCTGGCGAGCTGGCTGGTTGAACAGGGCATGATTAACGATACAATAGTTGAACGGATCGAGCAAAAGGTGGAGGCCGAAGTTGAGGCGGGAGAACATTTTGCTCTCAATGCGCCATATCCAGACCCCGACGAAGTGGAGGAAGATGTCTATGCTTAGTAGCAATACAGTGAGTGCGACCACGAATGCCGGTGTGCGAGAAATTACGCTCGGCCAGGCCATACGTGAAGCCATCGCCGAAGAGATGCGGCGCGACCCGCGTGTCTTTATCATGGGCGAAGATGTGGCAGAGGCGGGCACACCTTTCAAGGTGCTTTCGGGACTGGTTGAAGAGTTCGGCACGTCACGTGTAATTGACACACCCATTTCCGAAGCGGGTATCACCGGCCTGGGTGTCGGCGGCGCGATGACCGGTATGCGCCCCATCGTCGATATCATGTTTGGCGATTTCCTCGGCCTGGCCATGGACCAGATTGTAAACCAGGCAGCTAAAGTTCACTACATGTCGGGTGGGAAGCTCAAAGTGCCTCTGGTGGTGCGCACCACAATGGGAGCCACGCGCCGCACAGCCGCGCAGCATAGCCAGAGCCTGCAAGCCTGGGTAAGCCATGTTCCAGGTTTGAAAGTGGTCATGCCCTCGACTCCCTATGACGCTAAAGGGCTGCTGAAAACGGCCATCCGCGACGACAACCCGGTTATTTTCTTTGAAGACAAGATGATGTACCAGTTGAAGGGCCTTGTGCCTGACGGCGACTACACCATTCCCTTTGGCGTGGCCGACATCAAACGACCCGGCGTTGATATTACCATCGTGGCGACCAGTAGCATGGTGCAGATTGCCCTGGCTGCCGCTGAATTGCTTGAGAAGCTCAATATCAGCGCGGAAATCGTTGACCCGCGCACGACCTTCCCACTCGATAAGGATACGCTGATTGCATCCGCAAAAAAAACCAGTCGCGCCATCGTGATTGATGAAGGCTATGAGCGCTATGGAGTCACAGCGGAACTTGCCGCAATCATAGCAGAGGGCGCTTTCTATTACCTGGATGCCCCGGTCAAGCGCATGGGCGCCATGGATGTGCCGGTGCCATTCTCACCGGTGCTGGAAGACCTGACTGTACCTACCGCCGCCTCGGTCGTCGAGGTAGCCAAAACCTTATGCGGACGTGTGTAACTACCAGTAGCGACACCCCTTTGTGGGTGTCCCGTGATGTGATGTGTTTGCTGCTCTGGACACCCACAAGGGGTGTCGCTACTGGTATATAAGGTCATAATAAAGGAGAAAAGTCATGACGGTAAGAACCTATGGCTTGATGGGGGTTGATTGGGAAGAGCGGGTCAATTTTGAACGTCTGCGCACCGAACGTTTGACGCGCATCAAAAAGCTGCTCAAAGAGTCGAACATGGGAGCCTTGCTCTGCTTCGACATGAATAATATACGCTATATCACGGCGACACATATCGGGACGTGGGCCATGGATAAGCTGACCCGTTTCTCGTTGCTGGCGCGAGATGACGAGCCGATCCTGTGGGACTTCGGTTCTGCGGCGCGCCATCACCAGATTTATTGCCCCTGGCTTGGTGAACGCTCGCGCGCGGGTATCTCCACCCAGCGAGGCGCGATGTCACCTGAATCGGGTCGCGCTGAGGATGTGGCGCGAAAAATCCGCATTGAACTGGAGGAGCGCGGACTGCTCGACGAACCATTGGGAGTTGACGTGATTGAACTGCCCGTGCTTTTCGCGTTGCAGGCTGAAGGCATCAAAATCGTCGATGGTCAGCAGTTGATGCAGCAGGCACGTATCATCAAAACGCAGGACGAGATTACCTTACTGGCGACCGCCTGTATGATGGTGGACGCGGCATATGATGAGCTGTACCGCGCCATGAAGCCGGGTATGCGCGAAAATGAGTGCGTGGGCCTGGTCAGCAAAGTATTGTACGACCTGGGTTCAGAGCATGTTGAGGGCGTCAATGCTATTTCCGGCGAACGTTGCAGCCCCCATCCGCATGTCTACACTGATCGCGCACTGCGTCCCGGCGATCCGGCCTATTTCGACATCCTGCACAGTTATAATGGCTATCGCACCTGCTACTACCGCACATTCGCCATCGGCAGCGCATCGCCGTCGCAGGTAGACGCCTACAAATATTGCCGCGATATCCTGGACACTGCCATTAACGCCATCAAACCGGGCGTGACCACTGCCGATATCGTCAAGCTGTGGCCTAAAGCGGAAGAATTTGGTTTCCCGAACGAGGAAGCCGCCTTCGCGCTGCAATACGGTCACGGCGTGGGGCTTTCCATCTGGGAGAAACCCATCTTTAGCCGCCTGGTCTCAATTGACCACCCGGAAGTGATTAAAGAGGGCATGGTTTTCGCCCTTGAGACATTCTGGCCCGCCACCGATGGCTGGTCGGCGGCCCGCATCGAGGAACAACTGGTTGTGACGAAGAACGGCTGCGAAGTTATTACCCGCTTCCCGGCGGAACAATTGCTGGTGGCAGGCTCGCGTTACTACACAGCAACCGGCCCGTTACCCACGACTCGCGAGACACAATCGAACCTGAACGTACAACTCAATGGCAATCGTCCATCGGGGGTGCCTACGGGAACAAATGAGGCGCGCCGCGCGTAGGGACGCTGCGTTACGCATATCACCTGGTCGTATATTTTTTTGAGGAGACCAACGATGGCTACTAATGTCATCCTACCAGCGTTGGGGATGTCACAAGACACCGGCAAGATCGTACAGTGGCTCAAGATAGAGGGCCAGCAGGTCGTCAAAGGGGAACCACTGGTAGAAATCGAGACCGATAAAGCAATCGTAGAGATCGAAGCGCCCGCAGATGGCGTGCTGGCGCGTGTATCGGCTGCTGCCGGTGAAGATATTCCCGTTGGGCAGGTGATTGCCACTATCCTTTCTCCTGACGAAATAAACAAAACGGGTGTCAATGCGAAAGCGACTGGAGCGAACGCGGGATCGGACGCGGCGGGGGCGCACGCGATAAATCGCGTCCCTACAACAGCGGCCAGCCCGTTGGCGTTACGCATTGCAGCCGAACATAATGTTGATGTGACTCAGATCAAATCGTCGGGCAGGCGTATTCAACAGGCCGATGTGCTTTCCTATATTCAGAACCGTGAAAATGTTGGTACTGATGTAGGGACGCGATTTATCGCGTCCGGTCCCGCCGCGCCTGGGCCTACCGCGTCGCTCCCCGTTGCGTCCGCAACGGCGCGTTTGACGATGGCTTCTCCTAAAGCGCGTCGATTGGCGTTGGAGCAAGGGAAGGACCTGGCGACTATCAGAGGTAGCGGGCCGCAGGGAGCAGTGTTGGCGGCGGATGTGCTGGCTGCAACCAGGCAATCTCCTGTTGCGCATGTGGAATTAGACCGGATCGTTCCTGCCTCCGAACTGCCTGTAGTTATGGCTAATGGGTCTGGCGAGAGCAACGTAGCGGTTAGCTCGATCTGGCGTATTATGGCCGAGCGCACGACGCAGGGTTGGACCAGCATTCCTCACTTTTACCTGGTGCGCGAGGTCAATGCCAGCCGCTTGATGAGCTGGCGCGAGCAGGTCTTGAAGCGATCTACCGAAAAAGTCACCTATACAGACCTGCTGGTGAAAATTGTGGCAACGGCTTTGCGGATGCACCCGCGTGTCAATGCTTCGTGGCACGAGGGTAAACTCACGTTGAAGCAAGCCGTGAATGTAGGGTTGGCTGTGGCTGTCGAGGAGGGCCTGGTGGTTCCAGTTATTTCTCGGGCGGATACGCTTGGCCTGAGCGAAATTGCCCGGCGGCGCGTAGAACTGGTGGCGAAAGCGCAGGCAGGCAAGCTTCGTCCACAGGATATCAGCGATGGCACATTCACCATTAGCAACCTGGGCATGTACAATGTTGACGCCTTCAACGCCATCATCAATACGCCGCAGGCTGCTATCCTGGCAGTTGGTCGCATTGCCGAACGTGTTGTGGCGGTCAATGGTGTACCTGTGGTGCAGCCCATGCTGGTATTGACGCTTTCTTGCGATCATCGAGCGGTCGATGGCGCGCGGGGAGCGCAGTTTCTGGATACCCTGGCAACCCTTGTAGAGGAACCATTGGGACTTTTGGCGTAATCAGTGCAGGTGGGGTGATTGCATCGCCGGGTGGAACGTAGAATGATACGTGAGCAACAACTAAGCGTTGTTTCCGGTAAAACGCGAAGAACGGTACAACAAAGTTGCTCTAACTTCACATCAATGGTGTGAAGAAATCCAGGAATAGCCGCTGTGGATATTCCTAAGTAATCAAGGAGGACAACAGTGAAAGGACGTTATGCCTTGTGGCACAATCCAGTCCTGAAGAGTATTGGCGTTTTAATCGCCGCGCTCTTCGTACTCAGCGCCTGTGGAGGAACTACCAGTACTCCTGGCACAACCCCCACGAGCCAGCCAACAACGCCCATCAAGATTGGCGTGTCATTATCGCTAACCGGTGACTTCTCAGCCGACGGACTGGCCTTCCAGCAGGGCTATCAACTCTGGGCTGATACCGTCAACAACAGCGGTGGCGTGCTTGGTCGCAAGGTCACACTGGACATCGTTTCCGATGCCAGCAGCACCACTCAGGTTGTAACGAACTATAACAAACTGATCAACATTGACCATTGTGACATCGTATTTGGCCCATTCTCCTCTTTGCTGACGAAGCCGGCATCGGTAGTTGCTAGCCGCAACGGATATGCTATGATCGAAGGCGCTGGTGGTGGTCCCTCCGTCTTTCAACAGGGACTGAACAACCTGTTCGATGTTTCTGCTCCAGTAGCCAACCTGCTGGTCAGCTTTACGCAGTATCTGCTGGCCTTGCCAGCGGGGCAACGACCAACAACGGCAGCGTATGCGACCCAGAACGACCCGTTCACCCAGCCGCAGGTAGACACGGCCAAAGCGCTTCTCGAAGCGGGCGGTGTCAAAACGGTATCCTACCAGGTCTACCCGTCTGAAACCACCGACTATACGCCTATCGCGCAAAAGATGGTGGCCTCCAATGCGGATGTCGTCGTCACCGGCACATTGCTTCCCGATATCAAGTCCTATATCCTGGCTTTCAAACAGCAGCACTACAACCCGAAGGCCATCATTGCGACAGCAGGACCTGACCAGGGCAAACAGTTTACCGATGCCATTGGTGGCACCGCAACCGCGGAAGGCGTGTTTGTGCCGAACGGTGGATGGTATCCCACCATCAACACCTTCCAGAATGCTAAGATGGTCAGCGACTACCTGGCGAAGTATGGCGGTACTGCCGATCAAATCAGTTCCGACGTTGCGGAAGCTTTCTCGGTCGGACAGGTGTTCCAGCAGGCGGCGACCAAAATTAACAGCATCGACAATACCAAGCTGATCGCAGAACTTCACTCTGGTGATACGTTCCAGTCCGTTCAGGGAGACGTGAAGTTCGATGCTACCGGGCAGAATACCCTGGGAACAGGCTACCTGTTCCAGTGGCAAAAAGGCTCCCTGATTTCTGTGTATCCGGCTTCTCAGGCGTCGGCTGCTCCAGAGTATCCGAAGCCGAACTGGCCCTAGCGTTTCGTAGTCGTACAGGATATGTACGTGTTGGGTAGGAGCAAGGTCTGCTGCCCCCGGTAGCAGACTTTCCTACCCATTTCCTATAGTGTATATTCATGTTAGATGAGATCGGCGAATGAAACAGTGCGCCCTTTGAATATGCGACACCTGTCATTATTGACTTCCATTGATGGAAAGAGGACATATGTTTGCACTCATTATTGAAGCTATCGTCACCGGATTACTAACCGGCGGGGTATATGCCTTGATGTTATCAGGGCTGACGCTGGTATTCGGGGTGATGGATATTATCAACGTTGGACAGGGCGCTCTGGTCATTCTGGGCGCTTACCTCAGCTATTTCCTGGAGCAAAAACTGCACATCGACCTGTTTTTAGGCTTACTCATCACCATGCCTTTTATGTTTGGTTTAGGCCTGGTGATCGAATTCCTGTTCATCCGCCCCCTCAAGCGTGATCGCACTATGCTCTCCGTTCTAGTAACGTTTGGCATAGCGTTGATTATTGAAGGTGTGCTCAACCTCATTTTCACAGCGAATAACGTCTCGCTGCAAGCCTGGTATGTCACGGCCTCGTTTAAGGTAGGCGGATTTTACCTGGCCTACATTTACGTGTTTGGCTTTATACTGGCGGTGGCGCTGCTCGGCGGACTCTATGTGCTGCTCTATCGCACCAAATTCGGCTTCAGCCTGCGCGCGGCAATGCAAAATCGCACGGCGGCTGAATTGATAGGCATCAACGTAGAACGAGTCTCAGCGATTACTTTTGGCATCGGCATCGCATTAGCCGCCGCTGGAGGCATGGCGTTTGGAGCAACCAATGCTTTCAATGCTGGCAGCGCCTATGACTTGATCTCACGCCTGCTGGCTATCATCATCTTTGGCGGCCTGGGCAGCTTGCCGGGCGCGCTGATAGCCTCTCTAGGTATGCTTATCATCGAGGATGTTACCTCGGTAATCTGGTCGCCGGTCTGGGCCAGCACCGTCTTTTTCGTTTTACTGGTGGTTATTCTGCTAGTTCGTCCGCAAGGGTTGCTCGGAAAGTTGGAGGCTCGAAAGCAATGAAGATGCTCAAACCTATCGGGCTGCTAGTCTTGCTGGCTCTGGTGATCGCCTTCCCACAGGTATTTCCCAATCCGGCCATCACTGGCATTGCCGTTTTTGCGTTGATGTTCGCTGCTGCTGCCACTGGTTGGAATATCTTTTCCGGCTACACGGGCTACATCGCTCTGGGACACGCTGCCTACTTTGGTCTGGGCGCTTACGCATTCGCCATTCTGACTCAGAACTGGCACGTGCAAGGTGGCTATGGTGCTTTCCTGGTAGTGCCCCTGGCCGGGTTGGTGGCGGCAATTTTTGCTATTCCATTGGGCTGGATCTCATTACGGGTGAGACGGCATGCCTTTATTGTGATCACCATCGCCATGTTCTTCATCTTCCAGTTGCTAGCATATAACCTGACGCAGTTCACTAACGGTTCCATCGGCATCAATCTTCCCATCCCGGTCGATTGGAGCAATTTGTTCTACAATTACCCATTTTACTACGTCACATTAGCGATCTTGTTGGTGGCGATTGCCATCTCCTGGTGGGTGCGCAATTCTAAATACGGCCTGGGTCTGCTGGCTATCCGCGACGACGAGGACCGCGCGCTCGGCCTGGGCGTGAAGACCGGTCCATCTAAACTGGCGGCTTTTGTGATCTCGGCTTTTATCGTGGGTATGGTGGGAGCCGTGTGGGGCTACTTCATCGAGTCGATTTTCCCGAACACCGCGTTCGATGCTACCTTTGATGTGGCGATCGCGCTGATGGCCTTTCTGGGCGGCCTGGGAACTATTTCCGGCCCCATTCTGGGCGCTTTGATACTGGAATCGGCCCAGCAATACTTCACATTGCAATTCGTTTCCCCTGGCTATTACCTGATCGCTTACGGCGCGTTGTTTCTGATAGTCATTTTGCTTTTGCCCAGAGGCATTATACCCACTCTGGCCGACCGTTGGAACAAATACCAGTCTACTCGTTCCCAACAACGCCAGCAAGGGGGCGGTACACTGACCGTTGAGCTACCAGCATCTGGCAGTAACGGAAATGGGAATGGGGGCGCTGAATATGTCGAGAAGAAGGAAGGGATCAACTTATGAGTTTATTGGAAGCGCAGGGCATTTCCAAAGCCTTCGGAGGCATTCGCGCCCTTGATATGTGTTCAATCAGCGTGGAAAAAGGCTCCATCACCGGCTTGATAGGACCTAATGGTTCAGGGAAAACCACGTTGTTTAATATTATGACCGGCTATGAGCGAGTTGATAACGGGCAGGTGCGTTTTCAAGACCAAACTATTACCAATGCCGCTCCTGATAAGGTTTTTCGCCTGGGCGTTGGCCGCACCTTTCAATTGACGCGCATCTTTCCCCGCTTGACCGTGCTTGAGAACATGCATGTAGCCGCCCAGCGTAATGATTTCAAGGGGCTGCTCAGCCGTTGGAGTTCGACGCATGAACAGAAGCGCGCCCTGGAATTGCTAGATTTCGTCGGGCTGACCTCACTCAAGAGTCTGCCAGCAGGCAATCTCTCCTACGGGCAAAAGAAGCTGCTGGAGTTTGCTTTTGTGCTGATTGCCGAGCCGCAGGTGATCCTGCTGGACGAACCGGCGGGCGGCGTCAATCCCACCATGATTAACTACCTGACGGAACGCATTCGCGCGCTCAACTCTCAGGGCGTGTCGTTTTTGATCGTTGAGCATAACATGGAATTTGTGATGGGATTATGCCAGAAGGTAATGGTCATGCATCGCGGAACGAAAATTGCCGAAGGGACGCCAGCGGAAGTACGAGAGAATCCGGCAGTGTTGGAAGCCTACCTGGGAGACTAAAGAGATGTTGCTGAAAATACACAATATTTACGCGGGCTATGACGGGGGCGATGTACTTAAAGGCATCGACCTGACAGTCGAGAAAGCTACCACCACTTGTATCGTCGGTCCCAACGGAGCAGGCAAATCGACGGTGTTGCGCGTGCTCAGCGGGTTGTTGAAACCGCGCCTGGGCGAGATCACCTTCGATGGTCACTCCCTGGTTGGCCTCGCGCCGCGCCAGATTCTGGCGCTTGGCATTGTGCAGGTGCCGCAAAACCATAGCCTCTTCCCCTCCATGACGGTGCGCGAGAACGTGCGGCTCGGCGCGTACATGCTCAACGATTCCGCCCTGGTTGCGCGGCGTTTGGGCGAAGTTGAGGAGATGTTCCCCATCGTGAAAACGCGCGCCAACGATAAAGCGGGCAACCTGTCGGGCGGGCAGCAGCGACTGGTAGAGTTTGCGCGCTGCCTCATGCTGGACCCGCGAATGATCTTGCTGGATGAGCCATCGATGGGACTGGACCCCAGAACATTCAAGCAGGTGATAGAAACGATCAAGGTCATGCAAAGCAGCGGTCGCACCATCGTGCTGGTCGAGCAAAACGCCCGCACCGGACTGAGCCTTGCCGACAACGGAGTGGTATTGGAAAGCGGGCGGGTGCGCCTGGAAGGCACGCATACAGAAATCCTGAACAATCCTGAGATCGGCCATCTCTACCTGGGTGGCACGCTCTCCAAAGCATAAAAGGACATCTTCATGGCAAGAGACGAAATGGTGCAGAGCGCCATCGACAACTGGGCTCCCCGCTTTATTTCAAACGGCATCGACGCCAACGACTTCCAGCGTGTCACCAATACTGTCGAACGCTGGGACGACTGGTGCCGGGCGTGGTCAGAGTGCGGAGCCTTGCACGCGCAGATGGGCGAAGAAGCCGAGACGCGGGGCTATTACACATCGGCAGGCCAGCATTACTATCAAGCGGCCATCTGCTATCACTTCGGTAAGTATTTGTTTGTGCGCCATCCGCAAGAATTGCGCGCCGCGCACGATTATAACGTGCAATACTACCAGCGCGCCCTGCCATACTTCGATTTTCCCGGCGAACATGTCGCCATCCCCTACGAGGGAGGCGCAACCATGTATGGCATCTTCAGAAAACCCTGGCATACGCCTAAGCCCCCGGTGGTGATCCTTGTGCCTGGCCTGGATTCGGTAAAAGAGGAACTGCACGTCTACGGCGAAGACTTTTTGCGGCGCGGTATGGCGGTACTGGCCATTGACGGTCCGGGACAGGGCGAGATGGAATTCGAGCACGCCATGCGTTTCGACTACGAAGTGCCTGTGCGCTACGCTGTCGATTATCTCGAAAGCCGGCCGGATGTAGACGCAAAGCGGGTTGGTCTGATGGGCGTCAGCCTGGGAGGATATTACGCCGTGCGAGCCGCCGCCTTCGAGCGTAGATTGCTCGCGACCATCGAAAACTGCGGCCCCTATAATCCCGGCGAGAACTTCGCGCAACGCCCCCTGATTAGCCGCGAAACGTATATACACCGTCTAAAAGGCGCAAATTTGGAAGATTCGATGAACAAGCTAAATCAGTTCAACTTACAGGGCGTGGCGGAAAAGGTTGAACGTCCCTTGCTCGTCATCCAGGGGGTTCGCGACCGGCTTGTGCCAGCAGAACAGGGAAAGCGAATCGCGGCGGATGTTGGCAGCCGGGCAACGTTCTGGCTGTTCGAGGACGGCAACCACGTCTGCAACAATATTCCCTACAAACATCGACCCCAACAGGCCGATTGGATGCGCGAGCATTTATTCGCGTAAACCCGGAAAGTAACATTCAATGCCTACACCCGATTTAGAAGAGCGCTTCCGGCGCTGGCTCAAGCTTACCGCCGAGATGCATGAGAATGCCAGTTTCACGCCCAACGAGTCGATTGCGTGGGAACCTCTGCGCAAGCCTCTCGCCGAGTGTTGTGTTGCGCTCGTTTCAACGGCGGGCGTGCATCTGAAAAGCCAGCCAGCGCACGATCTGCTTGACCCGCATGGAGATGCCAGCTTTCGCGAGATTCCAGGCGCTACGCTGGCAAGCGAACTTGCTGTAGATCACTCGCATTATGACACCAGCGATGCCAACGCCGATCCCAACTGCGTCTTTCCCATCGACAGGCTGCATGAACTGGCGAACATGGGCATCATAGGAGAGGTCGCGCCGTTGCATTTTGGCTTCATGGGCTTTATTCCCGATGGACGTTTGCTGCGCGATACAACCGCGCCCATCGTGGCGGAACGGCTGTTGAACTCAGGTACGGATGTTGTCGTGCTGACACCTGGCTGACCGATGTGCCACCAGTCCGTCGGACTGCTTCAGGGAGCTATCGAGAAGCTCGGAATTCCCACCATTTCGGTCACGGTGCGACCAGAGATTACCGCGCACGCCAATGTTTCACGCGCCTGCTACCTGCGCTTCCCAACGGGTAATCCGATGGGCGGCCCCAACGAGCCTGAACAGCAGCGCGCCATCCTGACAGCCGTGCTCGAACAGCTTGTGAAGATACAGGTGCCAGGCACTATTGTTGAACTACCATACAGGTGGCGACGCATGTGAACATGGAAAGGTTTTGCAATGGCTGAGAAAAAAGCTGTATACGCGGTCTGCAAAGCGAAAGTGCGCGCCATCGAAGAAACATACGATGCGCTGGTAGATGCTATCGAGGAGTATAAAGCGTTGCTGACTACGCTGATCGATGAGGCTGACCCGGAAGACGAACAGGATAAACACCTGTTGGTGGTTGCCAACTTACAAAGAAACACCACGAACGGGCTACTCGGCACGCTGGATACCGACCTGCACGACGATCTGATCCGTCTCTCCGACCGTGTAATCCGCTTCAAGCACTGGGAAGATGGCATTTTTATTTAAGACGTGACGATAGGCGTTAGTTGTTTATAACCTGCGAAAGGACACACTCATGGCGCGAGACGAACTGGTACAGAGCGCGATTGATAACTGGTCCCCCAGATTTATTGCCAATGGCATCGATTCAAATGATTTCCAGCGTGTGACGAATATCATCGAACGCTGGGACGATTGGTGCCAGGTGTGGTCAGAGTGCGGTGCCATGCATGAGCAGATGGCCGAAAAAGCCGGGGCGCAGGGCCGCTACGAATTGGCGGGGTACCACTATTTTCATGCATCGATGGCCTACCACTTCGGCAAGTTTTTGTTCGTACATAAGCCGCAAGAATTGCGCGCCGCGCACGATCACGCGGTGAGCGCGTATAAAAAGGGCCTGCCCTATTTTGATTTCCCTGGCGAACACGTCACTATTGCTTACGAGGGTGGCGCGAAAATGTACGGCATTCTGAGAAAACCCTGGCATACACCTAAGCCTCCGGTGGTGATCCTCGTGCCGGGTTTGGATTCCGTCAAGGAAGAAATGCATAGCTACGGCGATGACTTTTTGCGGCGCGGTATGGCGGTACTGGCCATTGACGGTCCGGGTCAGGGCGAGATGGAATTCGAGTACGCCATGCGCTTCGATTACGAAGTGCCTGCCCGCTACGCTATCGATTATCTTGAGAGCCGACCGGATGTAGATGCGCGGCGGGTCGGGCTGATGGGAGTCAGTCTTGGTGGGTACTACGCTCCACGCGCTGCCGCATTTGAGCCTCGTTTGAAGGCGGTCATTGGCAACTGTGGCGGGTACAACTTCGCGGGCCATTTCGACAGGCTGCCCGGCCATACACGCGCCGCCTTTATCCATCGCCTCAAAGCAGCAAACGAGTCAGATGCGCTAGAGAAATTGCGAGCATTCAACCTGCAAGGCATAATGGAGAAAATCACCTGCCCCTTACTGGTAATTATGGGACGCCGCGACAGGCTGGTTCCGTATCAGGATGCCGAGCGTATGGCCGCGGAAGCCAGCGCCGTAGCAGAACTATGGATGTTTGAAGACGGTAATCACGTCTGCAATAATATCCCCTACAAGCATCGACCACAGCAAGCTGATTGGATGCGCGACAGACTGCGCGTGTGAAGTAATGCCTGGTCAATATAGCCAGCCAGGATAAATAGAACCATGAATAACACTTTATACCCCCGTTTTTCAGAAGCTGAATACGCCCATCGATACGCGAACGTCCGTCACGCGATGCGAGAAAAGGGCCTTTCGGCGCTCATGTTGTATGGCACGGTCAGCGCGTATCATGAGGTATTGTATCTCTCGAACTTTGCCACCATGCGCGAGGCCTTACTTGTCTTTCCACTAGAGGGCGAACCTACGCTGTTCGTGCAGTATTTCAACCATGTGCCGAATGCGCGGCTGGTCGCCAGTATCGCGGATGTGCGCTGGGGCGGGCCAGATATTATACTCGCTGCCGTCGAAAACGTGCGCGATAGAGGATTGACCGGGGACAGAATAGGCACAGTTGGCCCTATGACCTTTAAGCAATTCAATGGAATGCGCGCTATGCTCCCACAGGCGGAACTGGTGGATTTTATCCCTCATATAATGCAACTCCGGCTCGTCAAAAGCGAAGAAGAAATCGCGTTTCTGCGTAAGGGTGCCGAGTTCAGCGACCTGGCCATCGCCGCGCTCGAACGCGAAGCGCGTCCAGGCATCCATGAATACGAACTGGCCGCTATTGTGGAGGGCGCGTACCTGGGGCTGGGTGGCAAGACTCATATTCACTACATGGCAACGACACCCATGACGCAACCAACCGTGTGCGTGCCCGCGCAGCATCAATCCAATCGCCTACTTGAAAAAGGCGATGTGCTGATAACCGAGATCAGCGCGCACTATGCCGGTTACGCCGGGCAAATCCTCCGCCCGTTTGCTATCGGAACACCGCCCACAGAAGAATACCTGCGCCTCTATGATGTGGCGGTGGAGGCTTATAACCGCATCGCAAGCGTGCTGCGAGACGGGGCAACGACCGATGAAGTGTTAGACGCTGCCGAATACATTCACACTGCCGGCTTTACCATCTGCGACGACCTGCTGCACGGGTTCGGCGGGGGCTACCTGGCGCCCATCCTGCGCACGCGCCGCACAAGCGCCAGGCCGACGCAGCCATTCACCTTTCGCGAGAACATGGTTGTCGTGATTCAACCCAATGTGATTACAGAAGATGAACGCATGGGTGTGCAAGTGGGCGAGTTGGTGCGCGTTACGGGCAAGGGCATCGAATCAATGCACAGGTATCCGATGCGCTTTATTAGCGCGGGGTTGTGATGCTCCTGTGACAGCCGTTTGGGCGAAATAGATGTTATACTACTGGTGTGAGGAGGAAGTGAGGAGAGTGGGGAACAAAAGAAAGGAGCCTGCATGACGATTGAGAGTCTTCCTGGCTGCGATGTCAGGGCTGGGACAAAGAGTAACGAAAATGGCAGGTTAGTTTACAGTAAGTAACTGCTGCAAATAGTATTAAATCAGTTGGTCTCATGCTCCTGGCACATCACAGCCATATCCTTGATTGAAATGAGTGAACCAGATAAAACCAGATAAAACGCGAAAAGTCACCTGAGCCATTTCCGGCTCAGGTGACTTTGTTCTAACGGACAGAGTCATAATTTTAACGTAGCGAGACATTAATCTTACCGGGCTGTCCTGCGCCCATAGGCCCAGACCGCTACCGGTATAAAGACGATCAGGATTCCTACACACCACGCGAGCGCCCCGAGGATGGTCGGGGTGTCGGGGGTGTTGAGGAGTAGTCCGCGTACCGCGTTGACGATCAGCGAAACTGGCTGGTGTTCGGCGAAGGTTCGCAGCCAACTGGGCATACTTGCGGTCGGCACGAACGCGCTGCTGGCGAAGGTCAACGGAAAGAGCCAGATGAAGCCCGCCGATTGCGCCGCCTCAACGCTGCTCACTAGCAACCCGATGGTTGCCGATATCCACGAGAAAGCGAAACTGGTGAGCAGGAGGATGGCTGCTGCCGCGAACCAGGAAATGACGGAACCCTGCGGGCGGAAGCCGACTAGCAGACCGACCGACCACATAACGATCACGACAAAGGTATTGCGCACCATGTCTGAGAGGGTCCGTCCTGTCAGTACCGCTGATTTCGCCATCGGTAGCGACCGGAAGCGGTCAACCAGCCCTTTTTGCAGGTCGCTTGCCAGGCCGACGCCGGTGGTGGTTGCGCCAAAGATGACGGTCTGCGCGAAGATGCCGGCCATCAGGTAGTTGACATAGGTGGTGCCTTGAACCGCGATTGCGCCTCCGAACACGTAGCGGAAGAGCAGCACGAACATGATAGGCTGAATGGTCGCGAAGACCAGTTCCTCTGGAATGCGTGGAATCTGTGTCAGGTGGCGTTTCGCCAGCACAAGCGCGTCCGAGATGGTCCAGTAGATGCGAGGACGCGCCAGGGGTTTCAGTTGTCCTGTGAAATGGACATTGCTTACGTTCATCGGGTACTCCTTGCCAGTGGCCGTGAGGGTAGGGCCGGTGTATCTGTTGACAGGTCGCCTGTGGTAGCGGCGCGTCCGGTCAGTGTCAGGAAAACATCGTCCAGCGTGGGGCGGCGCAGCGCCAGGTCGTCCACTGGAATGTTGGCGGCATCCAGATCGCGCACGACGGATGCCAGGATTTGAGCGCCTTGCGCCACTGGCACAATAAGTTGGCGGTCAAATGCGTTGACCTGAATCTCACCCTGACTGTAAGGACGCATCGTTTCGGCAGCGGCATCCAGATCACCTCTACGCGCCACTGTAATCTCGAGCCGTTCTCCTCCAACCTGGGCTTTCAGTTCATCGGATGTGCCCCTGGCGATTACCTTACCCAGATCAACAACCACAATCTGGTTCGCCAGTTGATCGGCTTCCTCCAGGTACTGCGTCGTCAGAAGGACGGTGGTGCCATCGGCGACCAGGGTGCTGATGACATCCCACATGGCGAGGCGTCCGCGCGGATCAAGTCCGGTCGTCGGCTCATCGAGGAAAAGAACGGGAGGCGTCATAATCAAACTACCCGCCAGGTCAAGGCGGCGGCGCATTCCTCCCGAATACGTCTTCACGACGCGCCTGGCTGCATCAACGAGATCAAAGCGTTCGAGCAGATCGTTTGCCCGGCTTTTCGAGACCGCGCCGGATAAGTGATAGAGTCGCCCGAACATCACCAGGTTTTCGTAGCCGGTGAGGTTTTCGTCGACGGCGGCATACTGGCCGGCCAGACCAATGCGGGCGCGCAGTTGGTCGGCGTGTTTGACGACATCCAGCCCGGCTACCTCCGCGTGTCCGGCGTCCGGCTTTAAGAGCGTCGTCAGAATGCGCACGGCTGTAGTCTTGCCAGCGCCGTTGGGGCCGAGAAGCGCAAGCACACTTCCCTCCTCGACGGCCAGGTCAATTCCAGCCAGCGCGCGCGTTTTTCCATACGTTTTTTCGAGTCCTTCGGCCCAGATGGCCGGCTTATTCGCCATAATTTTCTTCCTCAATTGATAGTGATGCCGCAGGCGACCAGTACCGACCGGTCGCCTGCGGCAATGGGACGGATAAGTAAACATAGATGCAATGTATTGCATCCTCATATTCCTGATAAGTGTACGTATCGTGTCATGTTAAAGTTGAATCTCAGCTATTCAACTTTTCGGCTGGTATGAGCATAGCTACTGGCTCCTGGCTCAATCCCACCGGAAATGATGCGCCTGGGGGAAATACGTATCATCTCCGGCGCGAAGCCTGAGCCAAAGTTCTGACCCCCTTCAAGAACCTGTTCTGCCCGCCCGCGTATCTCCAGAAAGCGTGGCTGCCAGGGCGGAAGCACATCATCAATGACGAACGCCACGTTTGCATTGTGTAGTATATCGCGGAACTTCTTGCTGTGGCTCATACCATGTCCGCCAATGTCTGATTACGTCCAGTTCGGCATTGTAGCGGAAAGTCACGGGTACGACGTGTGGCTCTCCTGCCGCATTGACGGTAGCCAGCCGGCCCAGGCGCTGGCTATGCATATATTCTTTTTCAGCAGTGGAAAAGCGGTTCATCGATATTCCTTTCATATCATACTTGTAAAACGAAATAGTCGAATGCTTTTGGTGAGTTGAGTATTGACCATACCGTCTCAATGTGCTACACTCTAAATGGACATGTGTCCACATACCCATGTTCCATTGTAGCGGACAATTGTCCACTTGTCAAGAGGAAGAGCAGTGAAAGAAGAATCTCGTCAAAATATGTGTCCTCTGGGCATGCCAGAGTGGATCGCGTCACACCACCGGCGCGAACGACGTGATGCAGCGGAGCATCGCCAACGCATATTAGACGTCGCGCGACACCTATTCGGGGAGCATGGCGTTGACACTGTCAGTATGCACCAGATCGCTCTGGCTGCTGGCATCGGGCAGGGCACTCTTTATCGCCGCTATCGTCATAAGGGCGAATTGTGCATGGATTTGATGCGCGAGCGCCACGAGCGATTCGTGGATGAAATCGCGGCGCTGCTCGATGCAGCGGGGGCGGCCTCTGCGCTTGAGCGATTGGAGAGTGTCCTGGTAAAAATGGTGGCTTTGCTCGAAGAACAGGGAACCATGCTGGAACCGGTAGCCGCAACCATTATGCGAGAAGCCCGGTGCGATCCTTCTGGAAACTCGCGGCGCTTTTCCTTTCACCAGTCGCCCTGGTATCTCTGGTTGCATGAATTGCTGGCAGGGCTGCTTACTGAAGCGGTAGAACGTGGAGAACTGGCCTCCCTGGATATCCCTTACGCGGCAGATGCTATTTTGGGACTATTGAATCCTCCTTTCTACCTCTTCCAGAGACAAGAACGCGGTTTTTCCCAGGAGCGCATTTTGCAAGGAGTGCGCCACATGTATTGTGATAGGTCGTCCAGGCCGACTACGACAATAACCACCACAAATCAGGGCTAAAAAAAGCGCCTCAAACCCTTGACTTTCCCTGAAATACATGCTAAGATTTTATCGAACAATGTTAGGAAAAAGAACGGCCATAAAGATATGGGCATTAAGCAACGACGCGAACGAGAAAAACAAGAGGTGAGACAGGGCATCCTGATGGCAGCGCGGGAGATCGCGCGGCAAGAGGGATGGCAGTCGGTAACTATCCGCAAAGTCGCGGAACGCATTGAATATAGTCCGCCGACGATCTACGAATACTTCGAGAGCAAAGAAGATATCCTGGTCGAACTGCTGCGAGAGGGCTTTCTCCAGATGGCGGCGGCGCTCAAAGCAGTGCGGGAAGTAACAGAAGACCCTGAGCAACGCCTGCTCAACATGGCGGAAGCCTACTGGAATTTTGCCATGAGCAACCCGGAACTGTACCAGGTCATGAATGGTCTGGGGGGAGTATCATTTGATTGCCTCGAAAAACCACCCGCTGCCCGCGAGGCATTTGTCACCACGCAAGAAGCGCTGGTGGGTTGGGCACAGGCCAGGGGGGTAGATATTCCCGATATGGAAGGCGCGGTAGAGATAATACGCAGCCTCGTTCACGGGCTGATTTCTCTGTCGATGGCGGATCGCATCCATGGAGGCGAATCGCACGCAAAAGAATTGATACATCGCGCCATGCGCGATATGTTCGCGGCATGGAGTGCCAGACAAGAAGAGTAATCCACTCTTTTTTTATCCTTCACTGAACGACGTTCGAAAATCTAATTACATTCAACAAGATCAGAAAGTGAGATCTTTCATGCGGCTCGAATATAAATGGCAGGTGGCCTTGATTGGCGCGCTTGGCTTATTCATGGCGGTCCTGGATAATACCATCGTCAGTGTAGCATTGCCACAGATGCAACTGGCTTTTCATACCGATCTCTCCACCATCACCTGGGTTGCCACGGGCTATTTCCTCGCCCAGGCCGCCGTCATTCCCATCGCGGGCTACCTGAGCGATAAAATCGGCACCAAGCTGGTGTTCATGCTGTCGCTGGGCCTGTTTACGGTGGGTTCAGGACTGTGCGCCATTGCCCCGTCCGAAACCATGCTGATCCTCTTCCGCGTTATTCAGGGTATTGGTGGCGGCGGCCTCTTTCCCATCGTTTTCGCACTGATATACCGCGCCTTTCCACCGACCGAACGCGGTGTGGCTTCGGCTATTATTGGCGTGCCTGTCCTGCTGGCTCCCGCCTTTGGCCCAACCATTGGCGGCTATCTGACGACCACCTTTAGCTGGAGCGCGATTTTTACCATCAATCTGCCGCTTGGCGTGATTGCTCTAACCCTGGCCTTCTTCGTCTTGCGCGGGCGCGCCTCGGAACGCCAGCACGACGAAGTACCGGCATCCAAAGGGCGTTTCGATTTCCTGGGCCTGGGGCTTTCGATGATCGGCTTCACCTCGGTGGTCTATGCAATCTCCGAGGCCAGTTCGCGCGGCTGGGGAGATGGCACCGTGCTGGCATTCCTCATTGGCGGCGGCGTCGTTCTGGTGGCCTTTGTTGTCACCGAACTTGTGGTGAGTGACCCGGTGATGGATATCCGTCTCTTCCAGAACTACACCTTCACCATCGCCAACGTGCTCACCTGGGCGCTTTCGGCCTTCCTCTTTGGCAGCCTCTTCCTGTTGCCTTTCTTCTTCGAACGCATTCGGGGGCTGACGCCGCTTTCAGCGGGCGAAATTTTGATACTGCAAGGTCTTTCTTCCGCCGTCGGTGTCGTCATCTCAGGGGGACTGTATAACCGCGTCGGGCCGCGTATCATGGCTGTTGTCGGCTTCGCGCTGGTAGCGGTTGGCACGATTGGCGTAGCGCAATTAACCGTATCAACGACCGGTCTCTCCTTGCAGGGATGGCTCATTATGCGCGGTTTGGGGCTTGGGCTGGTCAACATTCCCATGCAGACGCTCGCCCTCTCTGTCGTGAGTAACAGGGCTATGGCGCGGGCATCCTCGCTCGTCAACGTCACGCGCCAGGTTTTTTCCGCCGTGGGTGTCTCGGTACTCACCACCTATCTCACGCAGCGAGCTATCACGCATGGCACCGAAGTGGCGACAGCCTTTCAGCAGCGTCCCCTGACGGGGATTGCGGCCAGTTGCGCCCCACTGGCGCGAGCCGGAGCGGCAGCCGTCAAAACATGCGTTACCCAACACATCACCACGCAGGGACTCAATGACACTTTTACAGTAGTGGTGATCGCCTGCGGCATCTGCGCAGTGTTGGCGCTGTTCGTGGGGCGCGACCCTGCTATCCAGGCCGCGAACCGCGCTGCGGCCGCAGGCGAGCCGCTTGAGACGAAACAGCCCACGCTGATTGCCGACTAACCACTTCTTCATTTGTTGGTTTCTTGAAACGCGCCGGAAGAAACTGTCATCCTGAGCGCAGCGAAGGATCTGCGCGCTGATAAGGAGAGATCCTTCGCTGCGCTCAGGATGACAGCTTTCCGCCTCTCTGGCTTCCTTCCTAAACAACCTACGAGTGAAAGGCACAGGTATCACCTGGCAGTTCGTAGTTGAGAACACTCAAAAGTGCAACTCTGCCCTCGCATTCACGTAATACATGCAGAGCCAGGAGAATTTGTTGCCTGGCAGGAATCATCACACTGATATGCGAGGGTACGTCAATGGGTTTTATGCAAATGATGGCTAACAACTTCTGGCTGACGGTCGTATTGCTTCTCTTTATTATATCCATGGTGAGCATTGTCTTCGGTATTTTGCTGGAGGTCTACAAAACCAGCATCAGGGCCAGCGAGAAGAGGATGGAACTGCGCAATGAAGAACTGCGTTTGCAGTTGAGTTTGGAACAACAGAAAAAAGAGCACATGGGCGGCTCTCCCTCGCCAAAACTGCCCCAGCCCAAAGAACCATCCTGGGAGGAACAGTCGCAACTTCATTACGAAATGGGCTATCAGCAGCAGCAAGGGTAAAGATCACATTCTTTACTCCTGGCGTTCCGCCAGTTGTACAATCTCCGCCGCGACCGCCCGCAACGCTTCGTGAAGCTCGTCAGGCTCGCGCACAACCAGGGGGCAGCGTAAGCTGACCAGGAAATGCGCCATCCAATTGAGCGATTGCGTATAGGTGCTCATTACTACGCCGTTGGGGGTCTGTTCCAGCATCGCCATGGTTGGCGGCACCTGCCGCTCGGCCTCTTCCATTGACACCTCCAGCAACACCTCCACCTTCCAGGTATCCGGCATAGTCGCGATAGAACGTCGCAAATAATCCAGGGCGTCGAAGCCGGGGGGGCGCGTAAAGCTTTCCTCGCGCGGTTCGACATGCAGCACGCGATCCAGGCGGAATATGCGCAGGTCCTGCCGCAGGTGGCAGTAACCGATGGCGTACCAGAGTCCCGCCTGGAAGATCAGCCCGTAAGGATCGACGGCTCGCTCCGTTTCATCTGGCCTGGCTGGCGCGGTAGCGCATCCAGACGCGCTTTTCCTGCTGCGTTGCCATGCTAAAGGTGAGCACCACCGAGCTACCGGGCGCTGAGCGAGCAAACTGCGACGATGTAATATTGAGCACCAGTGTTTCCTGTACCGCCTGCACGCGCTCGCGTACAGCTTCGGGCAGCACCCGCTCGATCTTAGCCAGCGCCCCCTCGACGGAAGGAGTGGTCATGGCTATTCCTACCCGTTTCGCCGTCAGGAGTCCCAGCGTGAGGGCCAGCGCTTCCTCCTCCGTAAACATCAGTGGGGGCATTTTGAAGCCGCGCCGCAGGCGATAATTGCCGTAACGCCCGCGCTCTCCCTCAACAGGTATGCCCAATTCCTGTAACATCAGAATATAGCGGCGCACGCTGCGCACATCTACCTCCAGGCGTTCTGCCAGCTTCGGCCCGCTCATTTGCCGGTGCGATTGCAACAATTCAAGCACCGTGAGCACGCGCGTCGTCGGATGGTACATAGCGAATTTCCTTTTTGCCCAAAATCCTGTCTTAATCAGGACTGATTATATCCTCTTATCAGAGTATACTTGAAATAGATGAAAGAAACAAACCAGTAGCAAAAAGGAGCAAGCGCAATGTCAAACAACCCGTACCTCTATGAAAAGCTGGTCGCTACTCGTCAAGCTGAAATCCATCACGCTATGCAGCAAAGCCACAGGCCAGCTCATAGCGAACAGACAACAACATTCGTGGAGCGTGTCACGGGCAGGTTCGGCTCCCTGCTGGTAGAACTGGGGTCGCGCCTGCAACGGACGGAACAGCAGCGCGGAGCCATACTTGCTCACGAGGGGGGTACGTATTGTTGCACTTCCTCATTGCGGAAAAACCAGCCACCTGAGTGATCCAAGGCACCGAGCAAGATAGGTATACTTCTCTCGGAGATCTTCTATGACACCTGTGACAGATCGAAAGAGAGGAAGCATGTCATGTTCATCGTCAACGACACCCACCGCCTGCTCGCGGGAGTGGTGAGCCTGAACGAACCCTGTCCGTACTGCTCCCAGCCGTTGAGGGCTTACCCGCTCATCATGAGCGATGATGCGGCTCAGACTGTCTACCATGCCGCCTGCGCGGTCGAACTCGCCACCGACATCCTGGTTGATCTCTTCACCTTCCTCAGCCCACCTGCCCCGTATGAGCGGTTTTTTGTGCTCACCGCACCCAACGCAGCTCCTCAAGAGCAGCCCTCTGTGGACAACGGGTGAACGGGGCGAATCACGAAAGGAGTCGTCGATGCACTCAACCAATGTCCGCCAGATCAGGGCGGCGCTCGTGGAGCAAGCCTTCCACGGCACCACACAGGTCAGTTGCCCGCTGGGGTCAGTCGTCGCGGTCAGCCGGTGGAAGGGGCAACTGCGGGTGATGATCCGTGGGTGGGGTCGCTGGTACCCCGTGGAGAGCGTCAGAATTGAGTCTACAGGACCCCAACTCCTCCAGCAGGCCTAAAGGCCATTGGATCAAGGATCAGCATATCCAATCCTGAAAACTGACCCCAAGTGAATGAAGAGGTCAGTTGAGCGGCAGAGAAACGTGGAGAGGGGTCCGAGTATGATCCGACCGGAAAACAACGCTAAGGCAATCGACAGATCGGCTAAGCGGCATAGCATCGTACACGTTTTGGGCAAACCTTTTAGTACTCATGGAGAGTTACATTGTGACTCTTCATTTTTACCCGCGTTAGAATTAGTAGAGAATATTCTCAATTTTCGATTGTAAAACAAGAAAAGCGATAAGCCTCTGATGGCAGTTGGGATGATCGCGAGAGTTCCCCGCTATCGTTGATCGAGTCTTGCCGACCCGTCGGCGACGAGAAATAAGATCACGTCGGCGCCGGACAAGTAGGTTCCGTGGTGGAGGGTGAACGCCCGAGTGCGTGATCGCCGTGTCCAAAACCTAGGCTGACAGAGGGATGCCGCTCATTCCGTTGTGGCGGATATGGTGCTTGAATTGGAGGTTGAAATCATGAAGCTAGGAAAGAAGACCCAAAGGACATGCAAGTGGTGTAGCGGAAAGTGGGAGGTGTATGAGTGCGGTATGCAGCACTCGAATATGTTTAACATGCCGCTGAGCTGCAAGGACTGTAACAGCAAAGACGGGAAACCCCGCCTGATCTGCAATAGTCCAACACACCCCTCCAACAAACAACGGTGGGACATATAGGGGGAAGGCTGTCCACTCCAGAAGGGCTGCGAGTTTGCGAGATGTAAATGACTCATACCCAGTAGATAAGGTCGGCGCAGGCGGAGAAGGACCTATGAGGTTGTTCCGCACACTGTTCGCTACCCCCCGATATCATCTCGTCAATGGAGATGTTCGGACGCCATGAGTTCGACCTACGAGGGACGGGTACAGTGCGGGGTCGAACTCATGCGAACCGGGCTGATCGAGGCTGACTTATATCAGGTAGCGCAAGCTAAGCCAGATGGAGCAGGCCATGATCACGAGTGAGACAACAGGAAGAATGGGGATGAGGGCGACCGTCAGCCCAATCGCTGAGTTGTCCAAGTTTCGACACTCCTATGGAGCTTGTGAGGCGGTTCCTCGTGACTGCGTTGCCGCCCTTCATTTGATGACAGAGTTCGAACGACGATCAACGTGATTCTGATACGTGTAGAAAGGGGAGACAAAGGGTCTTCTAGATCACCGAAAGGATTGGCATTTTTCTGTCCGAGCAACCGATGAGCAGTGTTTTCAGGCTTTCGAGCGAGCAATGTCCACGCTAGGTTTCAAGTTCCGCGCCGTCAAGTGGTCTGTAGAGCGGGACAGCGTTTCCGTCGTCCCTGGGAGATCACCTTGGTCGGCGAGTATTGCTACCTACGAAGGGCGGGCAGGTCTCGCCTCAGTGCTAACAATTCTCGTTGGCAGACGCGCTCAGGAAGTAGAACAGGGAGCAACGGGTTCCCAGATCATTTTCGCGGTCGATCCCCAACCTCCCGGAGGCAGAACGGAATGCTCCATGTGGCTCAAGCGCTACGGCACTCAGCTTGGATTCATTGCTGACGCCGGTTACATCCGAAGCTACATGTATGATGTTGAGAAGCAACTTCATGCTCTTGATCCGGCGCTCACGGTGGATAATGGCTGATCCGATAATCGATCTATATGAAGTTATCTTCACTACTAATGTACAGGCCATATTTATCAAATGAAGGGAAGGAGTCAGGAGTATGGGCTTTTTCAGCGGGCGACAACGACCGCCCACATTGCCAAGTGATATCGTTCGCATGATGGAGCGCTTTGGCCGATATGAGTTCAATCCTCAAGCGAGTGCAGATAATCCGGAGGAAATCTGGCAAATGATGGGAGGTCTGTATCCACTTGCTTCCGCCAATCCTGATGGCTTCCTGGTAGCTCTTGCAGAGGCTGTACTCCCGGTTGGTGGCTGGGCCGTATACGGGGCGTCCCGCACAACCTGGGAACTTCTCAGCTCATCAGCATCAGCCCGCCAACACCCCTCGTACAACGCCATTATGAATGCCGCTTTAGAGTTCTTACGAACTAATGGCGTGTCCCTGGCGATGCTTAGAGGCTACGAACGGGAACATTGGCTAGCTTCAGGCGGGACCATCAACACCTGGGAGCCACGGATTCCCACACCCTCGCAAATGGCTACCAATCCTGCTAACGTACCTGAGCACCCCGAGGCATGGGAGGAGAGCAGGTCTAGCTCATATCCAGAGCGGGCAAGATGCGGAAGCCCTAGACGCCTTCAACCATGCCATCCAACTTAACCCCACTCAGGCGCAATACCATGTTGGAAAGGGCTTTTCTCTCAATAACCTGGGACGCCATGAGGAAGCTCTAGAAGCCCTCAAACAGGCCATCCAGCTTGACCCAACCGATGTGTTGGCCCATGCCTGTATAGGCGCTGCGCTCAGCGAACTGAACCGATACGAGGAGGCGCTGGCGACCTACGACCGGGTACTCCAACTCAATCCCACCAATGTAGAGGCTTGCACCAAGAAGGGCAATATACTCAACAACCAGGGGCGCTACCAGGAAGGCCTGGCGACCTTCAACCAGGCCATCCAGCTTGACTCCGCCGACGCGAGTGCCTACTTTGGTAGAGGCATAGCGCTTGCTGGACTGAAGCGTTACGAGGAAGCGCTGGCGTCTTACGACCGCGCTTTGGCTATCGTTCCCAACGACACCAACGTCTGGAACAACAAAAGTAATGCACTAAGGAATCTCGGGACGTTACCAGGAGGCGCTAGACGCCTGCGAGCGCGCCTGGCTCTCGATCCCAACAACGCTCTTGCCTGGAGTAGCAAGGGCAACGTACTCTTAAGTCTTAGACGCTACCAGGAGGCACTCCACTGCCTGCGAGCGCGCTCTGGCTCTCGATCCTCAATTACGTCAACGCCTGGAACAACAAGGGCAATGCGCTCGGCGAGATGGGACGTTACCAGGAGGCTCTGGTAGCCTACGATCAGGCTCTGGTTTTGGACCCCAATCACGTCAATGTATGGTACAACAAGGGCCGAATGCTGAAGAACATGGGATCTCATCAGGGCGCCCTTGAAGCCTACGACCGCGTCTTAACTTTAGACCCCAACAACATCCTTGCCTTGTATAACAAGGGCAATCTGCTCGTGGGTCTGGGACGCTTTCAGGATGCCCTGGTGGCCTACGACCGCGTCCTGGCGTTGAACCCAAATGACGCTCGCACCTGGTACAACAAGGGAGTAGCACTCGAGAGTCTCGGACATCACAAAGAGGCGAAGAAGGCTTACGATCGTGCAAACCAACTCAAATAATGGTTGACGTATTCGTTTCATTGCGTTCACTGCATGAAAAATCTGTGCTGGAGCTGTTTTTCGGTCGGATCATACTCGGACCCCATTATAGAGCGAGTTGATCGATAATAACGCGAAACCTTGCCAGCAAGCAATAAATTATGTTATTGTAGTTTTCATGCTTGTGGCCTTGTAGGCTGCGAGTCGTATTCTTTAGTATCCTGGGGAAGCCTCCAGGAAAAGTATTGATTATGCATGCTATCTTGAGTTACGACAAGTACCTTCAGAAAGGCAGCAAGGGAGTGTAACGAATGGGACTTTTTCTGTTGATTGAGATCATTAGTCTACTAGTGAGCATGTCTGTTTACTTTTACCGGGCTGGTGGTTTTAAGTTTATATTTCATACTCAACTGATCAACCACATCATATCAAGCCCTGGGTGGTCTTTTGCAACCATGGGTAAAATGTTAGTCTGGCCGATTATCTTAGCGTTGTGGATATACCGCGGGTTTCCACCTTCACCATGGGAAACCACTACTGAGAATGGAGCAGTAGTCGTTCGGCGAAGGATAGAACTAACGCAGAAAAATACTTAAAGTAATGACGAGGACGAGTAGTTAACGAGGCATAGCTGATTACTCGCCTACTAGGAGACCACCTTATAGATAACCCGTCACCAATCTGGTGACATTGACTGACCTGCTTTTTTTAAGGCAGGTTTTTATTTTGTTGATCTCAATCAGTTCATAGGTAGATGGCTGTAAGCCGCAAAACTATCAATCATAATTGACTCATTCAGTTTTGCGTGTTACTATTAAATTGAAAGTGAAAGCTTTCGTTGTTTTTTTTGTGTATGTCGTACTTAGGTTGAATAAACCGCTCAATCTATTAGTGAAGGATTACTTTCATGGCAGCAAACGACAAAAAACCCAATATGCGCCCGACAGGGGGCAAGTCAGGTTCTCAAGAAAAGAAGACCAAGGAAGAGCGCCTGCAAAAGGGTAGCACCAACAAAACGCATGGTGACAGCCCGAAACAAGGCACGCGCCGCCCGTAAAGTTCGGCTAATCCAGCTAACCGTCTGCTTAGGCTCTTGCTTAAGTAGAGGGGTCCCGAGTATGATCCGACCGGAAAACAACGCTCAAAAATCCTTAGCGTTGTTTTCCGGTCGGATCGTACTCGGACCCCAGGGCTGTAACAGAAATGACGGGAAACCCGGCCTGATCTGCGATAGTTCGACACACCCCTCCAACAAACCACGGTGGGATGTATAGGGGGGAGGCTGTCCACTCCAGAAGAGCTGTGAGATCGCGAGATGTACATGTCTCACAGCCAGTGGATATGGTCGGAGCACGCAGAGAATGGCCTATGAGGTTGTTCCACCTCCAATTCCCTGCCCCGATATCAGCTCTTCCATGAAGATGTTCGTGCAATTCGTGTTTTGGAACTGAAAAGAGTACTAGTACAAGGAGCAATAGCATGTTTTCGCGACAAAAGGGACCGGAAAAAGGCGATAAGCTCACCAGAAGAGACGTAGAGCGTCTTCTTCGAGAGGCCGGAAGTCCTGATCTACTGGATTTGAGCGGTCGTAATTTGGAGGGTATCGACTTAAGTGCAGTAGGCCTGACCGGTGCCAACCTAAGTCGAACGAACCTGGCTCGCGCCAACCTGAGCGGGGCAAATCTGGCTGGCGTGAATCTCATTGGCGCTCACCTCATTGATGCCAACCTGACTGATACCTATTTGCCTGGAGCCAAACTGATCAGAACCAACCTGAACGGTGTCCGCCTGGATGGAGCCAACCTAATTGGAGCCAACCTGTGTAGAGCCGATATGGCTAGTACCGTTCTGAGTAGAGCCAATCTGACTGATGTCAACCTGAATGGTGCTGGCCTGACTGGTGCCAAATTGGATGGCGCCTGCCTGGTTAATGCCTATCTTGAGGGTGCCAACCTGAGTGGTGCTGTAGCCACTCAAGAGCTACTGGCACAAGCTACATCACTCAGAGGCGCAATTATGCCTGATAGGACAGTGCATCCCTGACCTGCTGAGGACAGCAAATTCTGTTCGATTCGTGTTGCGTTTTTAAGCGCAGTTTCTGCCCACCTAGATATGAAGGCCGTGCTTTTTCCATCTAAACAGTAGAGTAGTACCCACTGCCGAAACCGTCTCTCCCAATCAGGATTCTTCTGTCTCGGAGGGCCTCTGGACCAGATGGAGATGGCTGCGTGGGAGGCGCAGAGCGAAGCTGGTTTCATTGGCTCCAACGGCCTTTTCTGAAAACTGGAGGTCAAACAATGGCAGTTGTTGAACGATTCCAGAGAAACGGCGTTTGCGGCGTGCAGGTGCCGGATCAGGAGTTCGCCAATAGAGCACCCAGTCATCAGGGTCAGAGCGTCCACAGCGTTAACTGAGGCGAGCGGAACGGCGTCTCCACCAGGCGCGGGTTGCTGACCTGTGCGCAGATGCTTGCGATCGTCTTCGACTTCGACGCTGTATAGGTGGCCAGGGTCACGGCCTGGTATTCGACCTTGAGCGACCCCTCATACACCCACACGGTCACGGGCGCCTTGGGCAGACCCCGCTCCGCATAGAGCTTCCAGTGGTGGAAGCGCAGCAGGCCATGCGTGTCCAGGTGGCGCGTGTAGCGGGTGGCGAACAGGATGCGGTCGAGCACCGAGGCCGGGTACATCGTGCCTTTGTGCCAATCGAGGACCTCTACAGGGCTGTGGCAGCCATCCTCACGGGCTTCGTGCGCCCAATGCCGCTGCACATTGTAATCGCGCAGAAAGCGGCGATGAATGGCCAGCACCTCTTCCCAGCTTGTCGCCCGTGCAAACCGGGCATCGGCCATTTTTCTGGCAATATTGAAATGCGTCTCAATATAATTTTGCCAGGCTTGCCGCTTCTCAATGCGCTCTTTGCTGATGCCCGAGCGCCGCATATACATCCATGGCCTGATTACAGGAAAAAATCCCGCCGCCGTCACTGACAATAGCGGAGGGTGCGCCCGCCGTGGCAAGCGCCGCAAAGAGCACCTCCAGGTAGTCCCACTGATTTTGCGTGCGAGAGATTTTGCTTGCCAACAGGGCGCGACTGTAGTTTTCCAGAATGCTAATCATGTAGATCGGTTCTGGAAAGCCTAAGCCATGCTCTTCGATGTACCTGACATCGACGGACCAAAATTCATGCCTGAACCGTGCCTTGAATGGCATCTCCTTGCGTGGCGTCTGGCGCTCCACCGGTGGCGGATGACACTCCGTAGAGCTTGCGGTTGAGGGCCAGGAGCCTTCCGCACGTCGCCTGGGAGAGCATGGATGCCGATCTGCTCCAGCGCGGCACGCACGCGATACGCGCCCAGTTCAGGACTGTCCACCACCAGCTTGCCCACCTCATGGATTTCCCGAATACCCGTTTTGCGCGGGTGCTGCTGTGGGATATCATCGAGTCCCGCATGGCCGAGCCTGGCCCAGCGTTGGAGCACCTCATACACCCGATGGTCGAGGGCGTTTGCAGGTAGGCGCTAATGCTCGTATTGGACCAGCCTTGCGCGTGCAAATCGACAATGGCTCGGCGCCGTTGGTAGGGATCAGCGATCTGGGCGTAGGGCGGATACCGCCGCGTGGTCACGGTAGGCTTGGGTCCATCAGCCAACACCCGCTGACCGTGTGGTCCGAGGGCTTGCGCCCAAAACGAAGAAAACAAATCCGCGCAATCTCATGCGGACGAAAGCCCGGTGTTCGGCTTTCAGATCAACAATCAGTTGGCGCACGTCTTCCGGGAGCCGCTGCCCAGGATTAGCAGCAGGGGCAGGTGCTTTGGGAAACAGGCTCACCATGCCAAAGCGCTCAAACTGGTCCGCCTGGTAGTGCAGCGTGCGTTCAGAGACCCCCGTCTCTTTCGCACGGGAGGCTGCCGTCTCGCCGAAACAGCACAATGGGGCGCAGGCGCTCGTATTGCTCTTGCTCCGGCCAGAGCGTCTGTTGCTGAATCGCTTGCCAGTCATGGGTGCGTGCGCGGCGTTCACGACGGCGACGGGGCACAGGACTCACCTCATTCCACAGAAACTAGGCTGCTAGCGTAGCGTGTTGCTTGCTTGTTTGCAAGCAGTGGGGGAGACAGAGGTCAAAATATAGCCTTTTTGGGCTACGTGGGCTCGGCTCAATTTCTGTCGCTATGAGCAGCAAACGCCTGTTTTACCCGCAATGGGGATGTGCAACAAATACGTACCCCCCTCGTGAGCAAGTATGCGCGGAGCATCCATCTCGTAGTGAGTGGTATAAAAGTGAGGCGGAGAGAACAACCCTCCGCCTCACTTCTGTACTTGTGCTGAAAGGCTGGTCTCCAATCCTCAGTGATGCCGGTGCCAGCCAGATATATGAGAGCGAGTATCCGGTGGGGATAGTTCGTAGCGTAGTCGAGGGCAAGATTAGCCCCCCACGAGTGTCCACCAATGATCCAGCGATCAAGGCCAAAGTACTCGCGGAGAGCTTCAAGGTCGGTCAGACAAGTGGCATGGTCATACGATGGAACCGCTGCTGACCGGCCACATTCTAGTTGTTCCCAGCGGTACACCTGGACCAGATCATGCATCATCTCAGCGACAGGCCCTAAATAATCACAATAGCCTGGTCCACCATTGCAGAGCATCACCGGAAGTCCCTGACCTTGTGAGATGGTCCAGAGCTTGACGTTACCGAACTGAACCAGATGTTCTTGCATTGTTCTTTTCCCTTGTATCTCATCATTTACGGCAAAGTATACTATCCTGGCGCGCACATACGAAGGCGGGATCGGCAAGGAGCGTGGTCGCGCTGCCCGTGTAGTCGATGATGTTGAAGTAGTATTTACCGTAATCATCGCGCACGCGCGTGCCGCGTCCGATGATTTGCTCGATTATCGAAGAGTATAGCAGAAGCGGGAGCAATCTACAATGAAAGTGAGCGTAGCAAAAATTTACTAACCCTGGCTCTCAATAGCATATACTATTGGAGTAAGAGCATCAATCGATGGAGGTTGGAATATGGAAAACGATAAAGCTGGAAGACAGCGTGGAACTCTTTTCGCAATCGCTTTAGCAATGAGCGTTCTCACATTGCTCCTCACAAGTTGCGCGGGGACGACATCGCTCAGCGGCTCAGATAATGGCAAGACAATCACGGTGCATGTTGGTGATGAGATAGATATTGCGCTGGATTTTAATCCCACCACCGGTTTCCAGTGGGCGATTGATAAGACCAATGAGCCGTTGCTTACGCTTAAGCAAACAGATTATGCGGCGTCGAGCAACCTTGTCGGAAGTGGAGGGACGCAGACATTCAAGTTTGTGGCAAAGAGTGTTGGAACGGTCAATCTCCAGTTAAAGTACTGGCGCAGTTTTGAGGGCGATAAGTCCATTACTCAACGATATGCTGTTTCTATCCAGATTCAAGCGTAATCGTTGGTCGTCAGGCTTGCCGACACGCTGCGCCTGCTCGAGGCGCTGATGGAGATGCGCCCCGCTATTTCTCCGGCGAGCGGGTGGGTCGCTTCGCCGATGCGCGCGGTTAGAATATCTCCGTAGGGGGTGCGCGCCTCGATAGCGATCCAGGCCCCTGGAATCAGGCCGAGCGTGCCGAGGTAGCGCAGCAGGGCCGGATCTTCATCAGGCACTCGCGCTACCTTTGCCTGCATTCCCACTTCGAGCGTGCTCAGCGGCATATCGTCGGCGAGGTCAACAAGTCCCTCGCGGCTGGGAATCGGGTCGCCATGCTGGTCGCGTGTGGGGTGACCAAGTCTGGCCGCGATGCGTTCCTCCAGGTCCTCCGAAATGAAAGGCGCGAGATGCTCTGCCTCGTCATGCACCTGCTCCCACGACATATCCAGCGTGGTAGCCAGAAACAATTCGAGCAGGCGCTGGTGGCGCAGCAGTTCCATCGCCACCTTCTCTCCTCGCTGTGTCAATGCCACCCCCTGATACGGTGTGTGCATCACATACGCTCCCTGCTCGTCCTCATTTTGAGCCAGGTGCCGGATCATAGCCGAAACGGAAGCTGGTTTGATCTCCATTCTCGCCGCCAGCGCCTGTATGGTGACATGACCCGTTTTCTGCTGCACAAGTAGAATGGTCTTCAGATATTCTTGCTCAGAAGCAGAAAGACACTCTTGCATATAATATGACCTTCATAGTATTAGCCAGCCCTAAGTTAGGCTAACCTAATACTATAATATACTCAGGCTAATTGTCAAGTTGGATGGAATGAAACTAAAAGTTAGAATGTGTTATAATGGAGGAAGATCGCTATTTATGCAGAGGAGACGACGTAATGGCACACAACTGGAGTAAAGGAACGCACCCGCTCGATTCAGAGCACCAACATATAACGACGCCACATCAGGAGAGTTCTCAGCAGGAGGCTGCCACATCTGGTTCACAGGTGGTTGAATCGATCAAAGAGGCGGCGAGCGGTGACGAGCAATCGCGCCGTTTTCTCTTGCGGGTAGTGCAGCCGGGATTGGCGGGGCTGATGGACGGCTCGGTCTCTACGCTGGCCCCTATCTTCGCGACAGCCTTTGCCACTCATCGCCCGTTTACGGCCTTTCTGATAGGCATGGCGGCAGCAACCGGCGCGGGTATTAGCATGGCCTTTTCGGAAGCGCTATCCGACAACGGTGAACTGACCGGGCGCGGTAGTCCGGTGGTGCGCGGCTTAATCACGGGCGGTATGACCTTTTTAGGAGGCTCATTGCATACCCTGCCTTTCCTTGTGCAGAATTTACACGTCGCCTTGTTGATCGCCTATGTTGTGGTAGCCGTGGAACTGGTCGCCATTGCGGTGATACGTTACCGCTTCTTTGGCACGAAGTGGTGGCTGTCGATGGTGCAGGTGGTCGGTGGTGGCGCGCTGGTCTTTGCTGCCGCGCTCATCTTCGGTAACGCTTGAACAGGGCGAGATTCTATAGTGACGACCAGGATCGGTATTGAACTGTCATTCTGAGCGCAGCGAAGAATCTTTGTGTGGGAAGTGAAATTCTTCGCTGCGCTCAGAATGACATGACCGACTTTAATCGATAATATTCATGAGTGCAGGCTAGCGACACAGTACCGCGTCCGCTGCCAGCGCGATCAAGACCATACCCAGGCAAAGCGAGACCACGCCAGGCCAGCCAGCCCAGAGCAGCGTGAAACCCGGTAACACGGCACCCAGGCTGCCGCCGAAGTAGTAAATCGAGAGGTACAGCGAGGCCGCCGTGCCCCTGGCGGTGGTGGCCTTTTCGCCGAGATAAAGGTTAGCGGCGGAGACAGTGGAAAACATGCCCAGCGTCAACAGGCCGAGGCCGAATAGCGTGATGGGTAGCACAGGAATGAGCGTAATCAGCAGTCCAGTGGCGGCGGTTCCCATGCTGAAGGCGATAGCGCGGCGCGAGCCAATGCGTCCGGCTATGGTGCCTGCGATCGGCGAGAAAACGCCTGTCAGCCACAGCAGGTACACCAGGCCAAGAGAAATGGTGGACAGCTTAAAGTGCGGTCCTGTGAGGTAATAGGGGAGATAGGTAAAGGTACCGATGAAGCCAAAAAAACTGGTGAAGCCAATCACAAATGCTCCCACCAGGCTGCGGTTGCGCAGGTGCATACGCATGTCGCCCAGCGACTGCAACGCGAATTGACGATTAGCCAGCAGGCGTACCAGCGTGCGCAGCATCACGCCGCCGTTGAGGTTCTTGCCGCTGCGCCTATCCGGTAAGAAACGCCACATGCACAGCGCGGCGACGAGTGTGGGTACCGTAAACGCGAACAATGCTACCTGCCAGTTGAAGATGCCCGCCAGCGCCGCGCTACCCGATCTCGCGAATAATCCACCCAACGTCAGACCACTGACATAAATGCCCATGGCCAGGCCGCGTCCCTTGCCCGAATATTCTTCGTTGACGTATGAAATCGCCACGCTGGTCAGGCCGGGCATCAGCAAGCCCTGTATGGCGCGTAAGATGACCAGCGTGGCAAAGTTCGGCGAGAAACCTAGCAACAGCGTGGGAATCACCACCAGTAGACTGGCACACACCATCACCGGCTTGCGTCCGATGCGGTCGGATATGGGGCCGTAGAAGAGCGAGCCTACGGCAACCGCCAGCACTAACATGGAGATCGATAGCCCGGCCGTGGGCGCGCTGATGTGAAAAGCGTTGCTGAGTACGGGAAGAATGGCCTGCGTGCTATACATGTTGGCAAATACAAACGCCGGGGCCAGAAAGAGCGAGACCAGCGCCCCCACACGCGGTTGTTCCTGTTCAGCGCCGGCCAGTGAGACGCTTCGAGACATGCGGAGTTTCCTTTCTCCTGGAAATAAGGATAGATATGAAGTTAATTGTAGCATTACTTCTATCTTATCCTGGCCGGTCTTTTTCGCCATACTTCACAAACGTAGAGCAGGTGGAACTAACATTGTCCTCAGCGCGTCTCTCTGACAGAGGTATTTCGCTCTTTATTTTGAAACCTGGATGAAAGCAGTCATATAGATGAAAAAAAGTTTGACGCTCTTGACTTGTCTGTCGCTTGTGGGATTTCTAGTCTTCCTCGATGGGTGCGGCACAAATTCAGGCACAGGAAACGTGCCACCGGGCAAACCTGATAGTGTGAGTATCCAGATCAATGAGGTAACTGGCGGCAAGAAGCCCCTGACCCTGTCCATTGCGAGCATGGTGCAGCAGCTTTACGCGACGATTTACGGGCTGCCACAGATGCCAGATAACCAGCCCTGTACCGCAGATCTTGGGCCGCACTATACGCTGACATTTAATCAAGGCGGCAAGCCACTGGTGACGGTCACTGCTAAGCGGGACGGGTGTAAGCCGGTTTCGATCAAGGGAGAGCCACTTGACCGGCAGGCAAGCTCAGATTTCTGGGCGCAACTCGACCAGGCCATCTATCACGCATCGCCCATGTCCAGCGTGCAGTGGCTGGCCGTTATGCGCGCACCTCAAACGGGCCAATGGCCTCTCACCGCGCGCATTATCTCTGCTGCGATTGCTCAGCGCCTCTATGACGCGATCCTGGCGTTGCCAGTTGCTTCCCCGAACATAGCATATCTGCCAGGTCCTCTCGCATATCAACTCGTCTTCTACGCGGCTGACCAGGAGATTCCTTCTGCCATCGACACGCAGCACAACCTCATCTCGCTGAATGGCAACCTTCAATCACGCACGGGCCTGTATAGCATGAACGATCAGTTCAAGCGCCTGCTCGATGGGACTATGGCCGGAGCTACCTTCGCACCGGCGCATCCTGATGCTGCCACACTCAGCATTCAGAATAAGGATCTTTACAGCACGCAGTTCGTTAAGAACTTGACCTTTATAGAGCAAATCTATACGAAGTTCAACAATCTTCAACCGGCCCCAACGCCGCAAGATTGCCCTTCAGGAGCAGATAAAGTGGCAGGGAAGGGCACCTTCTACAACTTTCTTTTCTCGCAGTGGAGCTTACCAATTCTCCAGGCCGAGGTGTACGAAGGAAGCTGTCAGCTTATCCAGAACACCTCGACAGGCCAGTCATATCAAGGCGACCAGGAGTTCTGGAACCTTGTTCACCGCGCTCCCGGCCAATAGTAAAACGCCTTGATCGTAAACAAAACCGCCATTTCGGGTCGCGAATTATCATATACTACAGTAGTACGAAAAAGATTCACGAACCCGAAGGGAGCATACCATGGACGTGTATCGCGCACTCAATGCTGATGTGCCGCAATTGCTCTTTACTGTGCTGCACCAGGCTGGCCCCACCATTGCTGACGCGGACTTTACGCGTACCGTGACGGCCCTGCACGAGGATATACGCCAACAGGCGCGGGAAGTCGGCCAGGAGTTGCAGCAATGGTTGCAACAACAGGCGCGGCAGGAGGCCGAAGAGACCGCGCGAAAATTACAGCGTCTCGGACTGCTGGCGGAAACGGCCAGTGTAGAGGCGGTTCAGCAGGCGGTTGAGCGCGATTTGCGCCGCTTCGCCGGTCGCGTCGGGTCGGAGTCTGTCCTGGGTATGCAGGGTTCGGGCGAAGAGGTCTTCGCAGAGGAAACGCCGCTTGATGCCGACCTGTCGAAGCGCGTGGCAGATGGGCGCGAATACATGGCCTCGCTGGGGTTTAATCCTGGACAGGGGCCGCTGCACGAGGCATGGCTGCTCTTTCGCGGCTCGCTGCATTACGACGTAATGGAACATGTTGTGCGCGACCGCATGGGTATCTATAAAGGTAGTCATGGCGATCATATCGAATACGTGGGGCGCACATCATTTGGCACCTACAACCTCATCTACGAGCTTGGCGAAGGCCTGACCGCCGACCTTTCCAGCGACACACAAACGCAGGAAGTTACCTTCGCCTTCAGTAAAGGCCCCGTCCACTACAGCGATTTCCGGCGCGATACTTCCGCTCTCATGGAGCATATCGCGCAGCAGATAAACCTGCTTCACGCCTCATTCTGGCAGCGCAAACTCGGCCTGGGTACGGGCAAAGAATTCGTTTTGCGCCTGCGTATTCCGGTTGGAGAAGAAGCCTTGCGCGAGGTGATTGGAGACAATTGCGAATGCCGGGCGTGTCGGTAAAGAGACGATCATCAAGCGCGGCAAGATGCTATTGGGGAGACGGGTGTTGTAGTAGTGATTTTTTCCTCGTGACATGGTACACTAAGGGCCATTACAGATAGTATTATGAGGGAAGAGGTGTTTTTTATGGCGCGAGAAGAATTTCCGCTGGAACGACAACTAAGAAAAGACATACAGGATGCCCAACGCGCGCGCGATCAACTGAAGCTGGACACGCTACGTATGGCTTTGGGAGCTATTCACAATCTTGAAGTGGCGCGCACCGACCGCAAAAACTCGGAATATGGGCGGCCACTCACCGAGGGCGATACGCTCAAAGTGCTCGAACAGGAGATCAAGAAGCGCAGCCAGGCCATACCTTTCTACCAGCAGGGCGGGCGCACTGAACTGGTCGAAAAAGAACAGCGCGAGATGGAGATTTTGCAGGGCTACGCGCAAGGCACTCAATTGAGTGACGACGACCTGCGCGTGATCGTCGCGAAACTGATCGACGAAAACGGCAAAGAGTTTCGCAAAGTGATGCCCCTGGCCGCGAAGGAGACGAAGGGACGAGCCGAAGGGGCGCGTGTGCAGCAGGTTGTGCGAGAGATGATAGGGTAAAATAAAAATCGGGTATCCTTCATGGATACCCGACACCTTGTTAAGAGTTAGCGGTTTTGCCTGCGCTTGCGCTGCGCTTCCCTCTCTTTTTTTGCTGCCAGCAGGTCGCCGAAAGTAATCGACGGATCAGCTACAGCCTTGTATTCTGCCATACGCATGTAAAAGGCAGCCTGCTGTGCCGTTAATGGCACATCATATGCCCTGCCATTGCTTGCTACTACATGGACAATTCTATGCATGTTAATCTCCTTTATCTTTTCAAAGCGGGATGTTCACGCTCAAACCGAACACTAAATGGAGACTCGCATGTGGAAGAATCAACGTTGCTTCACGTATCCTCACCTCATCATCGCCCGCATCCCATCGGGGTCAAGGTTATCACCTGTGATAACATGAAAGTTCGATATTTCAATTGTACATTCCTATTATACCACATTTCAGAGGGCAAGAGCCGCTTTCTGTTGCCTCAAGCAGTATTACCAGTTCTTATCTTCTGGCGCGTTCGAGAGTATGTATATCTCATCCAAAATTGGAGATATAACGTATTATAGTAAGGCGAGGCGCACAGTGCTCTGCCTTGACAAAGAATGACACAGGCTCGTACCATATCATGTGAGTGCTTGAAATGACCAACCAATCTGATGTGCGAGGTTTCTTACCGCTTGCAGCGGGCTGAGAAAGAAGATGTCTGTGGGCTGTTCGCCGCAGGCGAACAACCCACAGACATCTTCTTTCTCAACTTGCGAACCGCGAAGCGGTGAGGAGGACAATAAGAGTCAATGAAAATCTATAACACCCTGACGCGCCGCCTGGAAGAGATTATCCCGCGAGAAACAGGCAAGATTGGCATGTATTCGTGCGGCCCGACCGTGTATCGCTACATCCATATTGGCAACCTGCGCACCTTTACCATGGCTGACTGGATTCGGCGCGCCTTTGAGTATCGTGGTTACGACGTATTGCACGTGAAAAATATCACCGATGTTGGCCATATGCGGCAGGAGATGGTGGATCGCGGAGAGGATAAGATACTGGCCCAGGCGCGAAAAGAGGGCAAGACCTCGCTGCAAATCGCGCAGTACTATACCGATGCGTTTCACGAGGACGAGGAGAAGCTGAATATTCAACCCGCCAGGGTCTTTCCCCGCGCTACCGAACATATCGCGGAAATGATTGCCATTATTCAGGGCTTGCAAGAAAAAGGCTTTGCTTACGAGGCCAATGGCAACGTCTATTTTGACATCAAACGGTTCCCCGGCTATGGCAAGCTCTCCGGCAACCAGCTTGAAAATATGCTGGCGGGCGTGCGCGAAGGCCTGGTCGAAGATCGCCATAACCCGGAAGACTTCCCGCTGTGGAAGGTGGCCGAGCCGGGCCGCGAAATGGCCTGGGATAGCCCGTGGGGGCGCGGCTTCCCAGGCTGGCATATTGAGTGCAGCGCCATGTCGATGAAGTACCTCGGCGCGCAATTCGACCTGCACACGGGCGGCGTCGATAATATCTTTCCCCACCATGAAGACGAGATCGCGCAGAGCGAAGCCTTCACCGGCAAGCCGTTCGCCAACTACTGGGTTCACGCGCAACACCTGCTGGCCGATGGGCAGAAGATGGCGAAATCAACAGGCAACGCCTACACCTGCTCCGAAATTGAGGCGCGTGGCTTCGATGTCCTCTCTCTGCGCTACTTTTATACTACCGCCCTTTACCGCAGCCGCCTGAATTTCACCTTTCGCGCATTGCAGGCGGCCCTGACTTCGCTCGAACGCCTGCGCGACCGCGCATATCACCTGTACTCGCAATCCGACCGGGCTTTGATCTTGAGCGACGAGCCGCTCGAAGCGAACTACTGGCAGCAACGTTTCCTGGCCGAGGTTGAAAACGACTTGAATATGCCGCGTGCCATGTCGGTTGTATGGGCCATGCTGCGCGCTGGCGATTGCGATGCCACCACCCGCGTGCGTCTGCTGTTCGATTGTGACCGCATCCTTGGCTTTGGACTCAAAGACTACGTGTTGAGCGATTTGCCGCAAAGAAAGGCCGATCCGCTTACCTATCTCATCCGCTTGCCCGTATTGGTTTCGCGGCAGGTGCAGGCGCGTTCGGCGCTGCGGCAGCAGGAACTCTATCCTCTGGCCGATAGCGTGCGCGAAGAACTGGCCTCCGAAGGGTATACGCTGAGGGATACCACGCAAGGCTCGCTGGTGCTGTCGCGCCGCCTGGAAGACGAATTTACTGTCCTGTCCAGTTCTACCGACGCGCCAGATAATACGCAGGCTGCCGATGTGTATGAATTTTCGATCAACCTGCTGGCGCACAATAGCCGCTCCGACCTGGAACGGGCTATTCAGAGCATTGCGCGTCATGCCGGCGGCTACTCGCTTGAACTGGTCATTGTTGAGAACGGTTCGACCGATGATACACTGACCTATCTGCAACAACTGGCTCGCGGCGGCGATATAGTCACGGACGATGGCCAACGCATCGCGTTGCAAATACTCTTCGCCGATCATAATATCGGTTTTGCTGCCGGGCGCAATGCCACCATGCGTGCCAGCCGGGGTCGCAATATTGTGCTGATGGATACCTCCATCGAAATTAATGGCGATATCTGGGAGCCGTTGGCGCAAACGTTGGCCGACCCCAATAGTGGCGTCGTTGGCCCCTATGGTTTGGTGACAGACGATCTGCGCGAATTTAGCGAGGCCGCTGGTCCCGATGTGGACGCGATCGAGGGCTACCTGATGGCCTTTCGCAGAGCTATACTGCCCGAAGTTGGCCGCATCGACGAGCGTTTCCGTTTCTACCGGCTGATGGATATCTACTTCAGTTTTTTCTTCAAGACCTCCGGCTATCGCGTGTTGATCACGCCCCTGGTATCTGAACGCATCATCAAGCACCCGCATCGCGAATGGTATAGTTTGAGTGAAGAAGAACGAGCCACCAAAAGCAAGAAGAACTATGATATCTTCCGCGACCGCTGGCATCATGGCGAAAGCTTGCTGGTTGCCAACTACCGGCCGGAGAACTTGTGGCGCGGCCACGATCATCCCCATCACCTCGAGGGTACGCATAGCCATTTAGAGGAGGAGTTGCCACCCGTCGATGTCGCGCATACTCACGCTCATCACCACTGGCCTGACCATTCGCACGATCATCCCCATCACCACGGGATTTGATACAACAGCAATCCCGCCTCATACCAAAGACAGGAGTTTCCATGTACGAACAAATCGGTACCATCAGCGCGCGGGATTTCATCACGCGAAGTAAACAATCAGACCGTGTACACGCTGCCGGGCAAGTTGTCTTGCTCGATGGTGATATTGGACCGCTTGAGCGCGAAGAGGAAGAGTTACTGCGCGAGTTTGTTGAGCAGGGCGGTGGGCTGGTATGCATCGGCGATGCGGTAGAAGCCTATCACGAACACACGATTCTTGGTGAGATGCTGGGCACTACGCATGGCATTTGTGTGCCGCGCTGCGAGATCATCGCGCGCGTTGCGAACGCCGATCACTACATAACGCGCCGCGTCGATCCTTCATTTGCGATGCTGGAAGCGGTGTACATCCTGGATGTTGTTCCCCCTGACGCAGAAATAGTGTGGAAAACTTCCTGGCGGTATGCCTCCTATACGCTGGCCTTTGCGCGTAGGTATGGAGAGGGGCGCATCTTCTGCGCCACGCCGGGCAGCGATCCGCAAACGCGACAGCATCCCGTCTTTGGCCAGATGATCGAACGCGCCATTCGCTATGCCGGAGGTGCGGATACACGCGAAACGACGAAGCGCGTGGCGATGATCGGCTATGGCGCGATTGGCTTTGAGCATGGCACCGCCATTAGCAACGTGTCCGGGTTGGAGTACGCCCTGGTATGCGACCGCAGTGAAGAACGCTTAGCCATCGCCCGCAAAGCCTTTCCCGGCATTGAGACCTGCACTGATCTTGAGCAGGTGGCGCGCGATCCCGCTATCGATGTGGTGATTGTATCGACGCCCCCCAATACACACGCCGCCATTTCTATGCGCATGTTACGCGCTGGCAAGCATGTCGTATCCGAAAAGCCCTTTTGCCTTACGAGCGGAGAGGCCGATGGGATGATCTCTCTTGCGCAAGAGCAGCGGCTGGCCCTGACTGTCTACCAGTGCCGTCGCTGGGATCCAGATTTTCTCGCAATCTCGCGCGTGCTGCGAGAGCAACTCATTGGAGATGTCTTCCACATTGAGACGTTCATCGGCGGTTTCGCGCATCCCTGCGACTACTGGCATTCACACGAGCCGATCTCTGGCGGCGTTTTCTATGACTGGGGTTCGCATTACCTCGACTGGATTTTGCAACTCATTCCCGACAGGGTAGTGAGCGTGCGCGGCGTGGAACATAAGCGCGTCTGGCATGATGTCACGAATGCCGATCACTCCTCGCTTTACCTGCGTTTCGCCGGAGGACAGGAGGCCGAATTTACGCATTCGGATATCGCCGCCGCGCCCAAGCCGAAATGGTACATCCTGGGAACACGCGGCGCCATCGTGGGACACTGGCGACAGGAAACGGTGAAGACGCGCCGCTGGTCGGGCGACCTGGTTGAGGAACGGCTGGCGCTCTCCGAAGCCCTGCCGGACCTATACGTGCATACACGCGACATCAGCGGAGCCATCCACGAACAACATCTCATGTTACCTGAGCCGCCAGCCTATGCCTTCCATCGCAACCTGGCAAACCACCTGCACAGCGGCGAGGAATTGGCCGTGCCGCCAGCAGAGTCCAGGCATAACATTGCGGTGATGGAGGCCGCCAAACGTTCCGCCGCGCGCGATGGCGAAGCAATGCGAGTGGACCAGGTTCCCAGGGAGACCAGACTCGACTGGTAGGGCCTCCCTGAAGAACGGAGTCGATAGCGTTAAGACAATGCCTGGAATGATGTAATGGTTGCGGTGACGCCGCTCTGCAACTGGATGCGTAAGCCACAAAAACCCGATGAAAGCGAACTATCAGTCGCTGTTGCCATCCAGCCCGATGGCTCTGTGGTGCCGGACAGCCACACATTGGCTGAAAGAGTCGTGCCAACGATGCTGAAGTCAATTGAGTATGATTTACCGGCTGCCGCGGCAAACGGAACAGTTTTCAAGGTTGTAGTGGCCCCGTTTACCTTTTTCTGCACTACCAGATTGGTTCCATCGATATAGGCCTTGTACCAGTTATTGGTATCCTTCCAGTGTAATACAGCTCCCAGATTGGTATACTTGAAGCTGCTGAGCGAACCACTGAATATCACCTCTGAATCTGTGGCGACTGGCCCAAGCACAGCATTATAGATGGACCAGCCATTTGAGATTTGCCCGGCATTATTCACAATAGAGAACACACTGGAGTTGTTCGCATCACCAGCCCATGTAAGACCATCACTGGCATTGCCCCAGTGTTTCTGATTGGCGCGCTGGAAGGTATCCTGAGCTATTGTCGTCCCAGGTGTTGGTGTAATGGTGGGCGACGGCGAGACGGTCGGTGATGGCGAGACGGTCGGAGACGGTGAGACTGTCGGCGATGGTGAGACGGTTGGCGATGGTGAGACCGTTGGAGATGGCGGTGGTGGTACAATGTTCTGGATGGCCACCGCAAGCTTGTTAGCAAACTCCTCTGTAAACCAGATGCGATTTTGACTATCGACATTTAATCCGTCGTGGGGATGTTGAGGCGTAGGCGCCGCATACATGGAAAACGAACCTGTACCAGTATCTGGAAAAGAGCCAAATATGCCCTGTATCGAATCATCGAACCAGATCAAACCGTTTGAATCGAAGGCGATACCGGAAGCATGGGTTCCATAACAGGTGGTGCAGGTTGCCGGGTAGGCGTACTCAGTGACTCCGTTCGTTGTTCCCGGCACTGCTTGCGCTATTTTGAGTTCGCCAATCATACCGACCCATCCCTCGGTCCACCAGACATTGCCATCAGGTTCAATTGTAAGCAGGTGAGGCGTCAGTCCACCAGGGGGATTGTTGCGGATTTTATATTCATTCATTTGCCCACCGGCAGTATATTCGCCGATTTGCGCGACCGCCGAGTTATTTTCGGTGAACCAGATATTATTTGAGGCATCAACTCCAATGCCATAAGGCTGACTGTTGGCCGAAGGTGTCGTAAATTCGGTCATTTGTTGCGTGGCGGGATTAAACTCGCCGATTTGGTTCGTATAATGTTCGGTAAACCAGATATTGCCATTATGATCGATGGCGATGTCCCAGGGACCTGATGCAGCAGTTGGCACCGCGAATTGTTGGTAGGTATTTGTCTGCGGATTCAACATACCAATTGAATTTGACATTGGCATGGGGAACCAGACATTCCCACTTGCGTCAAACGCGAGGAACAGGGGTTGCCCAAAACCGGCGGGGAGCTGATACGTGTTGATCCAACTCGAAGCGGCAGGATTGTACACTTCTATTTTGCCAGGAGGGGTTGTGCCGCCGCAGGTAGGCGATGGGTCACAACCAGGAACAGCTACCCACACATTGCCCTTGCTATCAAAGTTGACTCCCCAGGGTTCCTGACCACCGTTCAGCCAGAAATCGGTGACAGTCACGCCAGGCGACTGGGCATGGCTAGCTTGTATGTCTTTGCCGAATAGCGTTAATGTCAACGTCATGCTCGCTAGCACTGATCCCAGCACAACAAGATTGCGTATGATTTTTCTTTTATTCATATTTCGCTTTTCCTTTTATAGAAGTAAACGATAACCCATCCATGATTTTGCCACAATGACCGGAAGTATCCCTTCAAAAGTACGGGCAATATAAGCGCTAATGGTAATGATACACCTGGCAGGCTGAGATACTAGTATGAACCGGGTTAAGATTGGATTAAATTATACATAAAAAGGTTGAGAAGAATGATCTATCTCTTTCGATGTAGGTGGCACATCTCAGCATCGAGAGATTTTTGCGTGTGTGTTACAATGCTCATGTTTCAAAATAACATATACTCTTCTGTGTTCAGTACCTCTGACATCTTCTGACCTGGCCTGGGATGCAGTACGGTACTGCATGCCGAAGTAAGAGGTAAGGTGACAAATATGACAGATTACGCAACTTTTAGAAAACGCCTGGATGCGGTTCTGCGCACCTTAGATGTAAAGCAGGTGAGCAAATTTCTTATAGCCGAAAATCAGTGGGACGAAGGCGCTCCAGCCGATCCCGAGTTTGCCATGTGGATGATGATTGCCGGTAGCCAGACGATGCGCGATTTACACGAGCAGGCGGGTCAGTGGCTCGTCAGTCATGGGCACGAAGATGAGGCTAACGCGGTATTACGCAGAGAAAAGGGCGCGGGTGGCGGCAATCGCGCTAAAAGGAACCAGCCTCAGCACAAGGGGAAGCGAGGGTGAAACAGGTCAAGCACAAGGTTTTTGCCTACATCACAAACCGCCAATGTTTGCTCCTCTTTCGTCACGTGTATGCTCCTGAAGCGGGGATACAGGTTCCTGCCGGTACTATCGATGCGGGCGAATCTCCCGAAGAGGCTGTCTTGAGAGAGGCGTTTGAAGAAACGGGGTTACAGGGTCTTACCCTGGATTGTTTCCTGGGAGAGCAGGAACGCGATATGGTCGATTTTGTGCCTGACGAAATCAACCATCGCTACTTCTATCATTTGCGCTGTGCGGGTAATCCGCCTGATAGCTGGCAACATGAAGAACTAAATCCTTCCACTGGACCTGAGCCGATGCCTCTCATCTTCGAGTTTTTCTGGGCCTCATTACCACACGAAATACCGCCATTGGTCGCCGATCATAACAGGATGATCCCTGAGTTATTAGCAAGGCTCGCCTTGAAGGATTGATAAGACGCGCAAGGCCCAAAAGACACTTCCGGGCCATGACGACCCGGAAGCGTTTAAGATCACCATCCATCAGGACAATGACCAGGACGTGGAGCGCGTTTCCGGCTGGCAAGACGCGGTATGCATTGATCGGAACGAACTGGAACCGGTCGCAGCATCTCGCAGATGCGATTGGTTGCGCACTTCACGAATTGTCCGGCAAAAAATGTCGAACATATGTAATAACGAATGCGGCTACTTTTCGGCTTCAGCTTTCTTGTGCTGCGCGATAATTTCCTGCTGCACATTGGCAGGGACTTCTTCGTACTGGTAAAATTCCATTTTGAAGTTGCCGCGCCCCTGTGTGATGGAGCGCAGGTCGGTCGCGTAGTGCAGCATTTCGGCCTGTGGCACATGGGCGGTTATCTGCTGCATCCCGTTGCCACTGTTTGACATACCCAGCACGCGCCCGCGCTTGGTATTGATATCGCTCATGATGTCGCCCATGTTGCCTTCCGGCACCGTGATGATGGCGGTCATGATGGGTTCGAGCAGAGCCGGGCTGGCCAGGGGTACGGCCTCTTGCATACCCAGCGAAGCCGCGATTTCAAAAGACTGCGCGGACGAATCAACCGGGTGGTATTTGCCATCCACCAGGGCCACCTTGACGTAGACCAGCGGGTTGCCGGAGATGAAGCCGCGCTTGAGCGATTCGCGCACGCCTTTTTCGACGCCTGGAATGAACTGGTTTGGCACAACGCCTCCCACGACTTTGTCTTCAAAGATGAAGGTTTCTTCGCTGCTCATGGGCAACGGCTCGATCTCCAGCCAGACATCGCCAAATTGACCGTGACCGCCGCTTTGCCGCTTGTGGCGTCCGTTGGCGCGCGCCTTCTTGCGAATGGTTTCGCGGTAGGAGATGCGCGGGTCGCGTGCCTCAAGGTCAACGGCGTACTTGCGTTTGATGCCCTCGATGGTGATCTGTAGATGGGACTCTCCGATACCGGAGAGCAGCACTTCGGCGGTTTGGGGGTCGCGAGCGACGCGCAGGGTGCGATCTTCTTCCGCGACACGCGCCAGCGCGTTGCTCATCTTATCCAGGTCAGCCTTACTTTTAGGGAAAACGGCAACTGTAAAGCAAGGCTCCGGGAAGTCGATGGGTTCTAGTGGTTTGCCCGTGTCCTTGTTGCTGGAAAGGGTGTCTCCGGTATGGGTGTTGGCAAGTTTGGCTGCCGCGCCGAAATCGCCCGCGGGAATCTCGGTAGCGTATTCCTGCGTCTTGCCGCGTGGAAGGATAAGCTGTCCAATGCGTTCGTCGGACCTGGTTTGCTGGTTAAACACATGCATATCCGGTTTCAGGGTACCAGTATAAACTCTGAAGTTACTGATGGTGCCGACCTGGGCCGCCGCCGTTTTGAAGACGAACATGGAGAGATTTTTGCCAAACGCCTTTGCATCTTCCGGCACGAAGTCTGCCGCGCCAGGTAGGTTATCCACAATGGCATCTAACAGTGTCTGCACGCCGATGTTTTTGCTGGCTGAACCGCACAAAACGGGGATCAACTCACCACTGCGCGTGCCCTTTTTGACGACAGTGAGAATTTCCTCATCGCTGAGATCTTCGCCTTCCAGGAATTTTTCCATGATCGCGTCGTCGCTCTCAACCGCCGACTCGATTAATTGATCGCGGAAGAGACTAATACGGTCTTTGAGATCAGCCGGAATGGTGACTTCCTGCATCTTATTGCCGCCCTCAAAGGTGTAACCCTTCTGTGTAACGAGGTCTACCACACCCTTAAAGCCAGCCTGTTCGCCGATGGGGAGTTGCAACGGGACGACTTTCAACCCGAAGCGGTTGCGCAGCGACTCGAGCGCCTGCTCGAACGACGTATTTTCTCGATCTAGCTTATTGACCAGCACGATGCGCGGCAGCTTGCGTTCGTCCGCGAATTGCCAGGTCAGTTCCGTGCCGACCTCCACACCTTTTTCAGCCGTCACCACCACAAGCGCGGCATCAGCCACACGCAGCGCCGCTTTGACCTCGCCCACGAAGTCAGCATAACCAGGGGTATCGATAAAATTGATCTTGGCGTTCTTCCATTCGACAGGTAGCACTTTTGCATGGAGAGTCATACGCCGTTTGAGTTCATCGGGGTCGTAATCGGCGATTGAGCTACCCTCATCGACTTTGCCCTGTCGCGTGACTGCCCCGCTATCGTACAGCGCCGCATCAATGAGAGATGTTTTACCTGCTCCAACATGGGAAATCAACGCTACATTGCGAATGTTTTCCGCAGTATAGACCTTCATGAAGTTAAATCCTCCTAAGTTTCTAGTCAGAGGTGATCTATGACGAGTTTGGAAATAGACCGCCTTCATCCCCACGCCAATTGTAAATGTTCCGACCAAAGGTAAAAAGACAGCATACCCATCTTTTTCGGTTAGTATGTTGTAGTATAGCAGCATAATGTCGTTTGTTCAACAGCAATTTCAGTAACTTATTATCTAGCGTGAGGAGTAATCTCGTGATTCCACTTCCTAAGGCCATTACCTTCGATTGTTATGGTACCTTGATCGACTGGGAAAGCGCGGTGCAGCGTTTTTTCGCGCAGCGTCTGGCCGCACACGATATCGAAAGCATGGATGCTCGCGCGCTCCAGCATCGTTGGGAAGAGATCCAGTTTGTCTCTATTCAGGAACGCTACCGTCCATACCGCGAGGTGTTGCGTGACACGATGCATATGGCCCTCGATACGGTGCAGGTTCCCTATGCCGAAGAAGATATTGAGGCATTTGCCGATTCGATGGGCAGTTGGGAGCCATTTTCCGACACGCGAGAAGCTATCCTTGAACTACAGAAGTACCTCAAAGTTG
>CAVSWA010000003.1:0-424362 GCA_963731605.1 uncultured Chloroflexia bacterium | reverse complement strand
CGACGGATGAGGCTTTTGAAGCCGATCAACTGCTGGAAGCTGATCTCTTAGCCATGCTCGATGAGGCGCGAGCACGTGACTTGGCGGATGGACGCCTAAAGGAGCAAAACATATGAGCGACGACACCATCTACACGCTCGTCCCCTCAACCAACCGGGGTCGCTACGCCTTGGATGACCCGGAGACCGGGCATGATCTGACCAGCGGCGAACCCATCGCCATCCTGCTCGGCGGGCAGTGGACCCCCGGATATATCGAGCATGGCCGGGAGCGTTACGCAAGCGAGCATCTCATCTCTCAGCGTGTTTTACCGGGCTACTACTTCATTGCCAGTGATGGCGCGGTCTGCGGCCTGTGTACCGGGATGCACGTCCGGTTGATCTAAAAGGAGAAACGTATGGCTGAACTACTCGAACCGGAGGTGCTTGCCACACTCCGCGATGTGCTCAGCAGCGACAGCCCGCTTGCGCGGTGGCTCACGCTGCTGGAGCCCACAAAAAAGCTCGCCTACATGCTTGGCCGCTCGGAGGCGAGCTTGATCGAAACCCCTTTCAGTAGCATTGGAAAGCCACAAGGTCTCTCTCCTCATTGTAGCAGGGAGATCTCTGAGGTGCAAGTCACCACCAAAGGAGACTCCCGCGATGCAACGCCATCTCTACCCCGCTGATTGGAAAGAGCGCGTCCAACAAGCTGACCAGCGCGCCGGGGGCCGGTGTGAACGCTGCGGCGCAGTGCTTGGCACCATGCGCCTCTCGCGCAAGCATAATCTCTACCTTATGCCCCTGCACACCAGCCATGTGAATCACGATCCAGAGAACCCGCAGGCCCAGGTCGAAAAGCTGTGTCCCAGCTGTCACGGCAAAACTCACCCCTGGCTCCCTGGCACCCCCACCAAAGAGCGCCCCTACGGCTATCAAGCCATCACCCTTGCGCGGGTGTTGCAAGCCGCGAGATCTGGGAGCCTGGAGATCACCCCGGATGAGAGCGGCGCGGGCGTGTGCTGGCGCATCGGTGATCTGGCGGGCAACGCCCCTGATGTGCTGGACGCCGTCAGCCAGGCGCTGCACTGCCTGCGTATGGAACGCCTGGAATGGCAGGAGGGATGCCAGCATGGATGAACAGCAATGGGCGTGCTACCTCGCCCTGCTCGCGTGCCAGGAGAACAGCTTCCCTTGCGCGTGTATTGGCTGCTGGTACGAGCAGCACCCAGCTGGTGAGGCGTTTCCAGGCGACCGGGTGTCTTCGACGCTGTGCCACACACACCTGCTCGCGCTCCCGCGTGGAAGTCAAGCGGCCCGATACCCTGCTGCAAAGGAGCTATGTATGAGCCAGCAGACCAGCATTGAATGGACGGCGACCTACCACGCGGATGGAAGCGTGACCGCAGGGGCCTCCTGGAATTCCATCCCCGGAGGACATTGTGAAGCCAGTCCTGGCTCCGATCAGAGATCGGCGCTGCCTGATTACGCTGCCGGAGCACTGGTCAGGCAGCGATCTCCCCGATGTGCGCTCCTGTGGCTACCGCATGTGTGTGCTAGCGGAGTACCAGGCCATGATGGGCCTTGTTCCCGGCTTTCGCTTTGCCTGCTCCAAAACGGCTGCGCTCAGGCAACTGGGACTGGCCGTGACTCCGGCAGCCGCAGCGCGAAGTGCTGGTGCGCGGACTGGGTGCGCTCGGCTACACCGGGCAAGAGGCAGGGCAGGTGAGGGAGGTGTACCCATGCTGCAATTGAGCGCCGCAATGCACACCAAAAAAGGCACGAAAATAGACAAGTGCCAGATTTCGCGCAGGTGCTCGTCCAGCCACGCAAGCCAGCGCAGCGCAAGGCGACGTCAAAAAGTCGGCATGCTCATTCTCGCAAAATCGCGCAGTGCGCGGCGCTGCTTGCCGACGTTTCCCGACCGTTTCCCGACTGCGACCTTGGCACGAAACACCCCGTGGTTTGCCCTGTTCCATCCCGCAGGAGGCGCTCGCATGATCTACGTTGATGTCATCCAGCATTACCCGCAGTGCCAGCTTCGCTACAAAGACTGGTGCCACATGGCGACCGATGCCAGTCTGGAAGAGCTGCACGCACTAGCGGCGAAGTTGGGCTTGCGCCGCGCCTGGTTTCAAAACAAGCCAACGCACCCACAGTATGACCTGACGCCGGCCAAACGAGCCCTGGCTATTTGGCTCGGCGCGCAGGCGGTCAGCACTCATGAACTCGTACGACGCTGCTATCCGGAGACACCGGGCAAAGGTATCCCATCACACGGGGCGGAGGTCCAGTGATGAACGCGTCAAAAAGGAGCGAAAATACCACAGTGCCAGATTCTGTGCAGGCGCTCATCCAGCCTCGCAAGCCACAGCAGCGCATTGCCCTGCCAAAAAGTCGGCATGCTCATTCTCGCGACTTTCGCTCTTGCCCGGCGAAGCGTCCGACGCATCCCGACCGTATCCCGACTGCGCTCAGGCCATCAGGCTGCGGCATGCAGATGGGAAGGACCCACGAACTCGCGCGGCGAGGCTTTCCGCAGACGCCGGGCAAAGAGGTGTCGACACCTCCGAGGGAAGAAGCGCGATGGCGGTCTCACACCGCACCGCAACGAAATGCGAGTAGCGCCGGTTGGCAGACACCCGTTCAGGTGCTCACCTGCGCCAGCATGCTCATGGTCGCAGCCGCGCCGGATATCGGTAGGTCCACTTCCCGATTTTTTCCCGACCGAATCCCGACACGTTCCCGACGTTTCCCGACTACATCCCAACTGACTCACAACTGTCCAGCCTGGAACACGTTCCGACGAATCCCGACTGATTCCCGACACTTCCCGACCGTTTCCCGACTGACACCCGACTGGGTATGCTACAACTCACTGCATATCCAGGTGATGGCGTCCGCATCCATCGTGAGGTGTGCAGGTCTGTCCAGGGCGCGCTATCACCGTCAGACAGACCATACGCAAAGGAGAACATGACATGGTACGAGGCCGTTTAATCCCCACCAGTTACTTCCGCGACCCGGATGTGATGTCGCTCTCCTCGGGCGACGTGCGACTCATCCTGGTTGGTTTAGTGCTCCAGGCCGACGACTGGGGGCGCAGCCTGGCTCACACGGTGATCCTGGGCCGCGACCTGGACTATCCGCCGGAAGTCATTGAGTCGGCACTCGCTGAACTGGAACGGGCCGAGCTGGTGCAGTGCTACCAGGCGGGCAAACATCGCTACTATGTCCTGACCCGCTGGGATGACTGGCAAAAGCTCCCGGAGGCCAAGCGCACACCCTCCCGTCTACCCGCGCCACCCACCGCGGAGAGCGCCAGCGCACTTTCCCCGGATTTCCCAGATTTTTCCGGGGAAAATCCGGGAAATCCTGAAAAACCCGGGGAAATTCCGCCTGAATCAGAATCAGAATCAGAATCCAAAGTGAAATCAGAATCGAAGACGAAGAGGCGCAGCCCCCGCCCAACGTGCTACCCTTCCCCGCTGCGCGCGCCGACGCCGCCGACTCCGTTTTCTCTGAAAAAACAGTGAGTGAAGCCACGAAGCAGGTGGCGGCTATTCTCAAACTGCCCGTCACCGATGACCTGGCGCGTGTGGTGGCCGACTATTTGGCGCGCCCTGGCCTCTCACTGCTGGGCGAAGCTGACGCGGCGGTCGAGTGGATTGCCGACCCCAAACGCAACCGCAAGCGACAGCACATGACGCCAGCGTTTTTCCGGCGCTGGGTGAAGCGCGAGACCGAGACCGCTCGCCGTGGCTACGTGGCACCTGGCGCGCCTGCGACGGACACCGCCAGGAGTGCAAGGGCGCGGCCTGCCCAGGCACGTCTTGCGGCCAATGGAGCCGGGCCCCCTGGCACGCCGCCAGCCGACAACCCGTATCACACGTTTGTAACCCAACGCGCGGAGCAGCTGCTCCGCCGCGCCAGAGAAACACAGCAGGAGGAAGCCAGCCATGAAACGAGTTCGTAACCTGTATCCGGCCCCGGCCTGGGCACTCCCGCGCCTATCGCGCGAGCCGCAAGAGAAAACCTGGCGATGCTCCCAGTGCGGAGTGGTGCCGCCCATCGTTTTTGCCGATGGCTGGTATGCGCGCCGACCGTGCGCGTGCGAGCGAGCCGCCCGTGAGGCCGAGCAAACTCGCACAGTTCGCGGCGGAGCTTATGCAGGCGCGCCGGGCCTTGACCTACACCTGGCTGGGCCGCGCCTGGGCAGAGCCAGGACTAGCAGACAAGACGTTCGCCAGTTTCCGGCGGGAGCGGCAGCCCGCCGCGTGGGAGATGGCGCAGGCCTTTGCCACCTGCCCACAGGGGTCACTCGCTTTCTACGGGAGCTTTGGCACCGGCAAGACGCACTTGCTGGCCGCCATCGCTAACGCCGTCACTGCAGGCGGGCGCGTCTGTCGCTTCGCCTCGGTGGTCTCGCTCTTCGATGCCATCGGTGAGCGCATCGGGCAGGGAGAAGACTACCATGACCTGCTGCGCCGCGCCATCCAGGCTCCTTTGCTCCTGCTGGACGACATCGACAAGCTCAAACCGAGCGAGTTTCGCGAGGAGACGCTCTACAAGATCTTGAACGGGCGCAGCAGCGCCGGGTTGCCCCTGGCGCTCTCGTCCAACAATGCACCTGATAAACTGGTGCGCTGGATTGGGGGCGCGGGTTGCTCGCGCCTCATGGCCGGACTCATCCCGGTACCGATGTTCGGGTCCGATTTCCGATTGGAGGCATAACCATGCACAAGCGTAAACCAACCACTGCCATTATAGAACCACTCTTGCTGACCATCCCGCAGGTATCAGCCATGCTCGGCCTGGGGCGATCAAAGGTCTATGACCTCATCCGCGATGAGGGACTGCCAACCGCCAAATTTGGCACGGCGGTCAGGGTACCCGCAGAAGAACTCAAACAGTGGGTCAAGCGGCGCATCGCCTGAACGGTCAGAGGGAGCAAGCAACGATGGCCAAACCAAGCAAGAAAGCGCGCCGAGGACGCGGGGAAGGTGCCATTTACTGGCGCGAGAGCAGGCAGCGCTGGATCGCGGAACTTCCGTTAGAAGATGGCAAAACCAAATACTTTTCCGGGAAGACCTACGCTGAAGCGCAGCGCCAGTTGAACCAGGCGAAGATGGAGCAGCAGCAAGGGAAGCTGGCGACCGGGCCGAAGCAGACGATGAATGCCTATCTCCCACGCTGGTTAGAGGAGGTAGCAAAGCCGAACATTGAATTGAATACGTATGCTCGGTATCGGATTCATGTCTACACGCACATTTTACCTGCGTTTGGGACTATGCAGTTGCAGAAAATCACGCCGCAGCAAGTACAGTCGTTCTATACGAGCAAAACACAGGAAGGCTTACAACCTGGGACGGTGCGTATGCTCCATTCCCTGCTCCATTCGGCGTTTGAGAACGCGGTACGATGGGGACTTATGTCTCGCAACATTTGTGACCTCGTGACGAAACCACGACTCATGCCGCGTGAAGAGCAGGTATTGACAGGAGAACAGGCTCGTACACTGCTAGAAACATCTAGGGGGCATCGTTTAGAAGCATTGCTTTTTGTTGCAGTCACTACCGGGATGCGGCATGGAGAACTGCTGGCCCTCAAGTGGCAAGACATCGACTTTGAGAAACAAAGCTTACAAGTGCGTCGCAGCGTCAGCTTTCTTGCCAGGCATGGATATAGAGAGAAGGAGCCGAAAACAGAGAAAGGTCGAAGGACGATCTCGCTGCCAAAAGTTGTCATGGAGGCACTCAAGGAGCATCGTGAACACCAGGCAGAGATTAAGAAAAAAGCCGGTATTCGCTGGCATGAACTTGACCTCGTCTTCTGCAATGCTGATGGGTACTATATGCATTCGAATAATCTCCGCCACATATTCAGAGTGTTGCTCAAAGACGCAGGACTGCCTACCATGCGTATACATGACTTGCGACACAGCGCAGCCACCATCTTGCTTAAAATGGGCGTCCCACCGCATGTAGTACAGGAAATTCTTGGACATAGCCATATTAATATTACCCTGGGCATCTATGGTCATGTGCTACCGGGACAGCAGAGGGATGCAATGGGTGAATGGGATGATCTGTTTCAAACCCGGCCACATGATGCTTGACTCTGGTAAGCAGATTTTCCCGGAATAAAGCTGCTGTGCTGTCAATTTAGCAATTGGAGTTATTGCTTTTGTGACTTCACCGAATTTGTGGCCGCATGTGTGATGCATATCATGGCCGCAAACTGAGATCAAGAGCGGTTCTACCGTTTGCTTGCCTGAGAGATCGCGCAGGATATGCTGGCCACGATTCCGCTTTGTGCACCATATCGTGGCCGTGAGTTTTCTTACCCCTGTGAGAGCCGATCTTCGGGAAATTTTCCGACTTTCTGCCTCAAATCTGTTTCACAGCTGCCACAAAATGCTTCGACATCCGCATGAGGCGACGCGGGTGCCAGAGTTCGTACCATTGGACTGAAGGCGAACGATCTCAAAAGGACCTCTGCGGAGCAGCCTGAGCCTCGCCTCTTGTGCTAGAATGCAGTGGCTCTGTGTGGACGTTTTAGCTTTCCGCTATCCGTGAGGTTCATTCAAGGTATCTGCCCTTGTCGTAATCTCGAAGGAGAGAACCATGATGAGCACCAAAAATACCACCATTCTCATTTCAGGAGCGAGTATTGCTGGGCCGACCCTGGCGTATTGGCTCAAGCGCTATGGGTTCACCCCGACCGTGATCGAGCGTGTGCCACAACTGCGAGAAGGCGGGTACCCGGTTGACGTGCGCTTTGAGGCCGCGCAGGTGGCCAAGCTGATGGGGATCTGGCCGCGCCTGCAACAAGAGAAGACGACTCTCGAGGAGATGTCGTTTGTCAACGAGCGCAATCAGCGCATCAGCCGAGTCAACATCCAAGCTGTGCCCAAGGCCCTGGGCGTGGATGTGGTGGAGATCATGCGGGGCGATCTGGCCAGGACGCTCTACGAGCTCACCAAGGACGAGGTGGAATACTGCTTCGGGGACTCCATCCAGGCGCTCAGGCAGGACGAGGCAGGAGTTGACGTGACCTTTGAGCGGGGCGGCTCCCGCCGCTTCGACCTGCTGGTGGGGGCTGACGGGTTGCATTCCATCGTGCGCACCCTGGTGTTTGGAGACGAAGCGCAATTTGAGCGCTATTTAGGCTACCAGGTCGGGGTCTTCACCACCGACAACTATCTGGGACTGGGCGAGGCCTCCATGCAGTTGTATGGGGTTCCTGGAAAACAGGTCGCGGTACGCAGTACACGAGGAAACCAGACACTGGCCGCGTTTTTCCTGTTCAAGCAACCCACCAGGCTACGCTATGATTACCATGATGTGGCGCAGCACAAGCAACTGCTCGCTTCGGTGTTTGCCGGCGAAGGCTGGGAAGTCCCTCAGACTCCTGGAGAAAATGCACACGGCCCCCGACTTGTACTTTGATGCGGTGAGCCAGATCCGCATGCAGACCTGGTCCCACGGACGAGCGGTGCTGCTGGGAGATGCTGGCTATTGCCCGGCACTGCTGACTGGGCAAGGATCGACCCTGGCCATGATGGGAGCCTATATTTTGGCCGGAGAACTGAAGGTGGCGCTGGGCGATCACAAGCTCGCGTTTCACCAGTACGAACAGGCCTTCAGGCCCGTGGTCATACAGGAGCAAAAAAAGGCGGGATCAAATGCCAGGATCCTGGTTCCCGCAACGCCTTTGGGCCTGTGGGCGAAAACGCACGTGTTCCCGAGGCTTTTGCCGCCTTTGCTGGTGGCGATAGAGCGCGGGAGGAGATTGCTCCCCATGTTCTCCTCAAGGCCCAGCAGGGTAAAGGACTATGGGGATGTGCTCCCGCCGTCTTAACGAAGGCGTGCTACGGTGGGATCGGCGTGGAGGCTCTGGACAGAGGATCTCGTAGCTCGCTGTCTCAGCCCCAACTTGCCCCCCCCTTTTTGAAGCATATTCTGCCACTCCCCCCTGTGAAGCATATGAAACGTTGCTGCAATATTGCTTGATAAATTAACAACGTTGCTGCATAATTGTGACTCAGGGATTTTGAAAGGAGTCGCAATGAGTCGTGAAACAGAAATCGGAAAATATCTCGCCACCCTTAGGGAGCAGGCGAAATTGAAACAGAGCGAGCTGGCAAAAAAGCTCCAATGGAGTGCGGCGGTTCTCTCCCGCGTTGAAAGTGGAGAACGCTCCACCTCGGACGACGAACTCGACATCATATTGCGGGGCATCGATACGCCCGAAGCGCTAAGGGCCAAGGACATCCTCAAGCGCACGTGGCGCATTTTGCCCGCGCCAGCGTTGGCCGACCCCGATGCCGATCTTCTCTGGGAGGCGGAACAGGCCGCTCAGAATGTCCACGCCTTGGCGGAAAAGCCGGACGTGAAGCAGTTCTTCGAGCGTCGGCTTGTCCGCTACGAGGAAGAGCTGTCAGTCGCAGCGGCGCGGGTAAGGGACAAGCGCTATCGACGTTGCCTTCATTGGCACCATCGGGGTGGGGAAATCAACCGCGATTTGCCGCGCGGAGGGTCTCGAAATTCCAAGCGATAAGGGAATGCCCAAGGCGGTATTGGAAACCGGCGCGGGCGGCATTACGATCTGCGAGGTGCATATTCGCCGGGGTCCGGATACGGCATGATCATTGAGCCCTGCACGGAAAATGAGATTCGCAGGTACGTGTCCGATTTCGCTAATTTCCTGCTGAATCCGTCGCAGCCCGCGCAATCCGCAGAGGAAGCGGAAGGCGACTCCGGCTCGCCCGGAATCTCGCGCGAAGTCGAAAGGGCGATTCGTAGTATGGCCGGCCTGCGCCGCAAACGTGCCGAAAAGAAGGCGGATGGAAGTGTCATCCCGGCAGTCGATGAAGCCCGCTTACTTGCCGCAGACGCAGCCGACGCGAAAGCCCTGTCAGTCGAGATTCTGGCGCGCATGGAATTGCACAAACGGGATCGCCGGGACATCTGGTATTCCGCTGAAAACTCCGCGAAACCAGCGCTGGAGTGGCTTCAAGAACTATTCGAGCGTGTGAACAACGGTCGTCATCCTGAATTCACCTTGCCGCAGCGGATCGAGCTTGTATTGCCGACCGCCGTGCTCGGCGAGGAGTTATTATCGGTCACGCTGATTGATACCCAGGGCATCGACGACATAGTCGAGCGGGCCGATCTCGAACAGCATTTCGATGATCCGCATACGGTCGTGGTGCTCTGCACAGTCTTCAGCGAAGCCCCCTCGACATCCGTGCGCCAGTTGCTGACGCATGCCAAGGAAGGTGGTGTGCGCACGTTGGAAAGTAATGTTGCAATCCTGGCTCTTCCCAGACCCGGCGACGCCCTGGCCATGAAGGATAACGGTTATCCGGTTCAAACGGCCACTGAGGGTTATGAACTCAAGGCCGACGAAGTCCAGTTGAAACTCCACCCCCTCGGGCTCACGAGCCTGCCGGTGACATTCTTCAACGCGGCTGAAGACGCGCCGGGGGTTTTACGCTCCTTCCTCAGCAGCCGTATCGACGCGGTTCGTGAATCTCACCGCAACCTCTTGCGCGAAATCATTCGAGGAGCGAACGCCCTACTAGCGAACTACGGAGAAGCACAGGCTCGCGAAGTCATGATGGCTGCCGGGCGTAGCCTGACAACCTGGCTCGATCACAACGCCGAGATCGTTTCGGTACCCACGATCCATGTGCAAGATAGCCTGCTCGCGGCGGTACGGTCGGCACATCCAAGGTCGGTATATGCCGCCGTGGTCCGCGACGGCGAATGGCAACACCTTAACTATGCGCACCAGCTTAGTCATGGTGCGCGGCGAATTGCCACGCAGATCACAGAGTCTAAGCTGCGCGGCTTTCAGGATATCGCCAAGAATTTATTGCACGATGATCAGTTCGAGGAGGCACACGACCTAGTGCAGCAGGCCGTGCGAATCCTGGAAGGCGGCTTTGACAGCCTCGTCCGCAAGGCCCAATTGGTCGGACAGAGCATCCATGCCGACGAAATGCGCGAGGACGCGACTTTTTGGCAAGAGCTTGGACAGGAGTGGGGCCGTGGCAGCGGATACCGGGATCGCATCAACCGACACAATCAGGAATGGTTCGTGGAAGGACATCAGGGAGCCGCTGATAGGCGGGTCATCAAGCTGGTGCGAGAAGAGTGGGTTGCCGCTGTTTCGTCCGTTCGGGAACTGCTGACACAGGAATAACGGGTAAAAAATTAGGAAAGGGTCAAATGTAACGTAGAAAATCAGGTTATAGTGTTGCAGAAACCTATTCTATCAATTTCATTGCGCAAACGACCGTTTGCGCAATGATCGGATTTTATAGGCATCCTAGTCCTACCTCAAGTTCCAATAAAGGGGATGAGACAGGAAATAGTATTTGAGAGATATTCTTAGCGTATGTTTTGCCTGAAAAGATATGGTGACCCTATTATGACAACGGGGCCGAAAATTCCTTAGCTTTGTTTTCCGTTCCATTACTACTCAAGGGCCTTTTTGTAGTTTTTTATAAAAGTTCTAAAAGATATCTAGCAGGACCAGACACTCGAAAAATTGATCGAACTGGTAGCGAAAAAGATGGCATTTTGGGCGCTTTTTTTCTGGTAGAATAGGGATGGTAAAGGAGATCCGGCATTCCATCCAGGTAGATTGACAAAGGCAGGTGTACCATGACTGACAAGCAGCCACGCCCGATACGTGTCTTTTACTCTTATTCCCATAAAGATGCTGCTCTACGTGATAAATTAGAGGTGCATCTGGCCGCACTCAAGCGCTCCGGCATCATTCAAGCCTGGTCGAACCGGGATATCACTGGCGGCCAGGAATGGGCCGGAGAGATAAGTCAGAACCTGGAGGCGGCGGATATTATCCTGCTGCTCGTTAGTGCTGACTTTATAGCCTCTGATTACTGTTATGATAAGGAGATGACCCGCGCGCTGGCAAAACACAAAACAGGCACTGCGCGAGTCATCCCAATTATCTTGCGCCCAATTGATTTGGAAAATACTCCATTTTATAAGTTACAAGTCTTGCCAACGGGTGCCAGGGCAGTCACCTCCTGGACGAACCGCGACGAGGCTTTCTTGGATGTCACCATGGGTGTGAGAAGAGCGGTGGCAGACGTGCAACAGAAAGCTCAGCCGAACGATCACTTCGAAACAAGCGCACTTCAAGCCACAATCCCTCCACCATTTCGGACTCCAGAAAAGCGAGAGAAAAACATAGGGATTCCCGAAAACCAGCCCAGCAAGACAGGCAAGAACGTGAAAGCGGCTTTGATTGGGGCCGCAGCCGTTATCATCGTAGCCCTGATTGGGGGATTTTTCTTGCTGCATAGTGGCCCTCTAGTAGGAACGACCAGGCCAAACCTCACCACTGCGGTCACGCCCTCGCCTACGTCAACGCAGCTCGCTGGCGCGTCGCCGCACCTGGCTATCGCCTATCAAGGGGCAGTGCAAAGTACCACGAAAGCGACAGGAGATTTTGTCCTTACCGATATTACGCAAAGCCAGCAGATGATCAGAGGCCAGGTATTCTGGGGCGGCCTGCTCGTTGGCGATGGCCCCTTTACCGGAACTATTGCGTCCAATGGTAGTGCCACCTTTGCTGAGAACCTTTCAAATGGCACCATCACGTTCAAAGGGACATTGGCCTCGGATGGCTCATTTGGTGGCACCTACTTGACCACCTTAAGCGCAGGGGGGGCGTCCCAACAAGGCACCTGGCAGACCAGGCCGTATCAGCCTGCCCCCAATCCGCACCTGGCTATCGCTTATCACGGGACGGGGAAGAATATCGACTATAATTTGACAGCCCCCTTGACGCTTACTTCCATTGTGCAGAATAAGCGGACGATCAGTGGCAATGTGGTTTGGGGGCATGGACTCAACGGGAAGTGGGCCGTTCAGCGGAACCCTCGCGGTTGATGGCAGCGTGATGTTTACCGATACCGCCACGGATGGGAGTGGATTTACCATCATATGGAGCGGATTCTTGTTCCCGGATGGGTCGCTGAGTGGCAGCTATACCACCTCAGGCGTGTATGGTATTTGGCAAACGACGCCTGAAAATCCCAGCGCAGTAACCTCAACATCTACACCTTCAACGCCAGTATTAACTCGACCAGGAGCCCCATTTCTGGATGATCCGATGACTGGTCCCAATAACAAAAATCAATGGATGGTGAGTAATCAACCCTGGGCTTCCTGTAGTTTTGGCAATGGGGGATATGATGTCAAAGTTCCTGCTGGCGCGACTGTAAATTACAAAATTCTGTGTCGTAATTTCTTGATAATTCCGTGTCGTATCAAGGATCAGGAATGACTATTTTGCCAGAGAGAGGAAAATGGTTTCTATGAGTTCGACCTCCTTCTCATTCATGAGTTCGATGAGTTTGATGCATCTTTTGCTTCTCTGACATAGCGATACAACGTTGAGCGAGAGATCCCAAGCGTCGAACAAATCTCTGGAATAGAATGATTTGGATCAGCAAACAGACGGCGAGCAAGGGCCACTTTTCCGTTGGTCGCCAATCTTTTGGCCTCCCTCCAATACGTCCCCTTGCACGAGCAGCAGCGAGTCCGGCATTGGTGCGCTCACGAATGAGATCGCGCTCAAACTCAGCCAGTGCTCCCATGAGATGGAAGATCAGCTTACCACCAGGCGTCGTTGTGTCGATCTTTTCCGTGAGGCTGATAAAATCCACTCCACGATCTTTGAGAAGGTTGAGCGTTTCGATGAGATCTTTGAGCGAGCGCCCCAGCCGATCAAGTTTCCACACGATCACGGTATCACCCGAACGCACAAAGGCCAGGAGTTCCTCCAATCCTTTCCGCTCAAATTTCGACCCGGTGATTTTATCGCTGAAATACTTCTCGCATCCTGCTTCTTTTAAGGCATCTCTCTATAATGCCTCGTTTTGCTCCTGTTTGGAGACGCGAATATAGCCGACCTTCATAGAATTTCTTCCGTTTGTGTCAGTTACTCATCTCGTCCATCAGAAAATGAGATTCTGATTTTGACACATTTTTTGAGACAAGTCAAACCTCCGCATCACGCTCGCAGAAGTAATGTGCCGCGATACAGGAAAAGCTGAACGGTGAGTGTCAGAAAACGGTCGGTTTCGAGACTCAAGAAACGACCGTTTAGAATACTGCCCGCTTCCTCAAATACGTGGAAAGATCCCTCTTTCAATGAAGATGATCCACTCTTTCCGGTTGATGTGGCACAAGAGAGTGATCTGTGCCCGTGCCTTTCTCGCTCTCTCATCTCTTGATCACAACAGCCCCAGAATACCCTTTTCTGATTTGAAAGTGATCCATGACTCTTTTCTCGACGTATCAATCATACATACATTCGTACAACTCGCTCTTGAAAAATAGCTTAGTATCGTTTATACTAGTGCTGTGTAGCTCATCAGTTGTATATCTCGTCTCACAACTCGTAGTGTGTCCTTTTTTGCTTGAACAGAAGAGCCGCTCCTTCTTTCTCTCTGGAGGCTTCGTTGACCTACATCTGCATGGCTGATCAACTGACACCCCAGCTCGATTGGGCAAACACGAAGACCTCGCCAGTCTGCGTGAGCCGATCTGCCCGCTTCACCCTGCACTGGTCAACTTCTTTCCAGAACGGCACACGGTTTTTGAGCATCTCTTTTGATTGACCCGATGCAGTCGGTTCAGCCGTTGGCTCCCCCCCCAGCCAGCCGAGCAACCGTCGTTGGGGAGCGTGTCGGGAAGCATGCTCACTTCTGGGAAAGCGCCTGCATCGTTGCGTTCCTCCCCTGGTTCACTCGTAGGGAGTATTTTTTGAGTCAGTCCGTGGGGGCGGAGAAAAGTGCTCGGTGTCCAGCATCTCATGACGGGTGCGTCCCACCCATATTCCCTTCTGCTTCCGAGGGCAGGGAACCGCGTGGGACTCTACCCTCGGACACCTATGCCTGCACCCTCCACGGCCAACCTGAGAGGCGGATGTGCTTCTCGTTCCCAATGAAAGGAACAAACGACTTTGAAGTCTACCTCTTCTCGTCCGACCGCGCAACGTCATTCCCAGCTCACCCGGCTCAGTTGGTCGCGTCGGTTCATATCACTGGTGGCGGTCTGTCTCGCGCTGAGTTTGGGAGCGCTGTTTCCGAAGGCTGCCGCCGCGCTCGGCGCAGGTGCGCCACGGCTGGCGCCGCAGGGGCCGATCAATGTCAGCGGAGCCTGTTCGGGGCAGAACGCTGAGGTGGTGGAGGCCACCGCGTCGCCGTACGTGTATCAGGCGTGGATCGGCTGCGGCGGGATCGGCTACGCCCGGTCCACGAACAGCGGGGCGACCTACAGCGCGGCGGTCGAGGTGCCTGGCTCCGGCGGCGGATGGGATCCGTCGCTGGCGGTTGGCCCGACCGGTATCGTGTACGTGGCCTTCATGCTCAACTCCGGCGGCTACTACTACCCGGTGGTCGAGGCCTCCTTCGACCAGGGAGCCACCTTCACCCAGTCCACCTCGCTGCGACCGAGCACGTCCGGCAACTTCGGCGACCGTGACTTCATCGCCGTCGCCCCGGACGGCACGATCTACGTGACGTGGGATTACGACCCGAGCGCGTCGAACGTGCAGTATATCTGCAGTTCCGGCGGGTCGTGCGCCTATTCCAACGGAGAGTTCAACGAGGTGATCCAGAAGTCCACCGATGGCGGGAAGACGTTCGGGCCGAGAACCCCAATCGGGCCGGGCTATCCGCTGATGGGCGCTGACATGGCCCCCTTGCTGGTCGACCCGGCAGGCAACATCGACGCGGTGTATCTGGGACACCAGACCGACCCCAACACCCTCGCGCTGTCCCCCGGCTATGAGTACTTCACCCGCTCGACCGACGGCGGGGTCACCTGGCCGTTGAGCACGCAGCAGATCCATCCCGAGCTGGGCTCGGTCGAAATCAACTCCTGGTGGATCGACGGCTCCATCGCCATCGATGCCGGCGGCACCCTGTACGTCACCTGGGACACCGTGAGCTCCACCGCGGACATCGGGTACATCAGCTACTCCACCGATGCCGGAACCACCTGGTCCACCCCGGTGCGCGTGACCCCCGACAGCGACACCGCCCCGCACATCGTCCAGGTCGTCGGCGGGCCCGCGGGCACCGCCTACGTGGCCTGGCAGACCAACGCCCCGGCCCAGGGCTGGGCCACCTACCTGCAGACCTTTACGACGGCCGGCGGACTGCTCGGCTCGCCCGCGCAGATCTCCACCGCCTACGGCACCAGCTCGGTCTGGCCCGGTGACACGTTCGGCCTGGCCACGCTGCCCAACAACCAGATCGCGCTCTCGTGGGGGAGCGCCAACAACGGCAGCTCCACCTCGGAGATCTACGCCGCGGTCGTGGGCGCCGTCGACTTCACACTGTCCGACAATCCGACCTCCGGCAGCGTCGCCCCCGGCGGCTCGACCACGACGACCGTGTCCACGACGGCCATCGGCGGCGACACTGAAACCCTCACCCTGTCCGCCAGCGGCTTGCCCGCCGGAGCTTCGGCCAACTTCACCCCGGCCACCATCAGTCCCGGAGGCTCGTCGACGCTGACCATCACCACCACGACGAGCACCCCGCCGGGCAGCTACCCGATCACCATCACCGCCACCGGCACGGCAAACACCCACACCACCGGCTATACCCTGACCGTCACCAACCCGGGCGGAATCGTCAACGGTGGCTTCGAGACCGGCGCCCTGTCCGGCTGGACTGCCAGCGGGCCGGCAACGGGCGTGACCACGTCGGGTCCCCATAGCGGAACCTACGCGGCGCTGCTCGGCTCGACATCGCCGACCAACGGCGCCTCGTCAATCGCGCAGACCTTCACCGCTCCGAGCGGGAGCAGCCAGCCTGTCCTTCTGGTACAACGTGACCTGCCCCGACACCGTGAACCACGACTGGGCGACCGCCACGCTGAAGGACAACACCACCGGCAAGACCACCACGGTTCTACCCAGGACCTGCGTGGCCTCCTCCGGGTGGAGGCAGGTCACCGCGAGCATCGTCGCAGGACACTCCTACACGATCACCCTGACCAACCGAGACGACAACCGCCGCGGCAACGCGACCTATACCAAGTACGACGACGTCACCGTCAGCTGACAAACCGGCAACCCGACCGGCCCGCCACCCTCCGAGGGTGGCGGGCCGGCCTCGCGTCGAGAATCCCGCTCTCAAGCGGGGCGATCGTGGTGGATCGGATGTTGCGGTTTCACCAACGCCCGAGAATCCCGACCAGCCGAGGGAAGTCGATGGCTCGGTGCGGCCGGACACCGGTCGGCCACCCCGGCGATGCGCCGGATCCCCCCGCCGGTGGTCTCCAACTCGGCAAGTCCGGCAGCGCGGCGACCGTTGCGACACGTGGGCGGTGAGGCTCGCGTCGCCGAACGAACTTTCGCTGGGCAGCGAGTGTTCGTGCCGGGAGTCGCGCTGGCTGGGGCAGGCCGCGGCGACGCATCGCCCGCTCCACACGCGACGGTGAAGCTCGGTGTCCCTCGGCGGCCAGAGCTAGTGGAAAGGCGTGGGCCCCACGCGGACCGGTCCGTGTCTCTGCCACAGGCTTCTCGCTCGGCGAAACTCTGACCAGCGTCGGCCACGGCTCCTCGACCCGGTTCGCCACGCCGGTGTCGGGCAAGCCATCGCACCGATGTCGGATGCGCGCGATGGTTCTCCCAGGCTCACTGTCGATCAGTGGTTCGTGGCCGTGCGTGTCATATGGCGCGCACGGATCGCGGGGTGGCGGTCGGGGCGTCGTGTGCCTGTGGCGCACCAGTGTTTTTGTCAAGTGAGGCTCATCCTCAAGATAAGTGAGCCTGCTTGCTTGTGGCCGAGAAGATGATCAGCAAGGGGTTGAAGAAGAGCAACCGAGGAGGATCAGGGATATGGAGAAGGGAGTAGTTAGGCGCGACGCAGGACGTGCAGCCGTAAGAGATCAAAATTGGCGCGACCGAACATCAGCCGTTTTTGCAGTTTCAAGCAGTTGACCTGCGCTTCAACCGGACCGTTGCTCCATTCTGAAGTGAAGGTGGCACGCACGGCGGCGTAATCGCGCCGGATGCCCACTGCAAAGCTTTTGAGTTCCTTGATCCTACTGTGTTCGGCTTGTGCAAGCCAGGTATCCAGGGCCGTATCTTGATGCTCGGCCAGCATTGAGACGAATGTTTGGGTCAGCTCATACGTGATGTTGAGATCAGCATGAGCCGCGCGGATTTGTGCGACCTGCTGGCGTTTGTATTTGTCAATGATATTGGGGCTCTCCCTCACTTTTGGGGATTGCTGAGCTTTGCTCTAGCGTTGTCGCTCTTCTGTCTCGTCCTTTCTCCGAATACATCGCTTTGTCCAGGAGTATGTTTGATCACAGCAGATTTTGCAGGGGTGGGCTCCTCAAGTGCTGATTTAAGGATGTTTCTGCGCCGCTCAGCTTCTCCTTGCTCCCGCTCTTCTTGCCAGGGGGAAGGAGCGACAAGCTGTCTGGCTCGCTGCGCCTCCTGTGACGAGAGGAGGCCGGAGACGGTGACCCCAGGCAGCCGCACGGCTCTGTTTCCATCAGCCAGCCCGGCAAGCAGCGCACACAGGACGGGTAGCGCCTCCTCCCTAACCATTTTGCCCTTCCCTCGTATATGGTGTAGCTTGCTTGAGTATGAATGGGAGGCGCAACAGCGGTGTTCCATCGCTCTTCCTTCGCCTGGCTCATCTCGGTACGCGCGATAGTCTCGCGTCCAAATCGGAGACACCTTCGTGCAATTCGACGGTTCAATCGTCTACTCGAACGAAAAGGAACTTGATGTATGGCTAAAACGTTTGCTGGAACAGCAGGAGACCATGATTTACCACCCCTGGCACGCTCACTTCGATCTGCTGCAACATTGCGCCTCGTCCTGGGACTGGCGGCTCTGCTGGGAGCCATCGTTTTTCTCGAGGGCACCAGTTGGGATATTCAATGGCACTCGTATATCGGACGAGATCGCACGCTCATTCCACCACATCTCATGATGCTGAGCGGCGTCGCCCTCAGTGGGATCTGCGGCCTGCTCACCGTGCTCATCGAAAGCTGGTGGGCGCGGCGCACTAAGAGCAGTGCCCAGTACAGTGTGGGGTTTGCGGAGGTCTTCTCCGGCCCGCTTGGTGCGTATATGGTGGGCTTTGCCGCGCTCACGGCCGCCGCGGCCTTTCCTCTGGACGCCTACTGGCATGCCCTGTATGGCATCGATGTGGCGATCTGGGCTCCGTTCCATGTCATGTTTGTCGCCAGCATGGGCATCGTCGCACTTGGCACCGCCTTTCTGCTCGGCTCAGCCGCACACCTGGCCGCCAGACCTGGCGGCGCTGGGAGTGGGACCAGGCGTGTGGCCACACTGGGAGTGGCGCTGGCCCTGGCAACGGTGCTGAGCCTCTTCACACTGCTGCTCTTTGACGCCCTGCACGATGAGAATCTGATCAGCCTGGGGTTCGTGACGATCAGCGTCTTCCCGCTCTTATCAGGGATGCTGGTGGCCTTCACGCTCATCGCAGCCGCCTTTGCCATCCCCTGGCGCTGGGCGGCAACGTCTGTCGTGGCCTGCTATCTCTTGCTAGCGGGGATCATGGCCGCCTTTGTGCAGCCCGCGACTGACTGGCTGCTGGGCGCGGAAGGTCTGCACTACAAGGATGCTCCTCCCTTTACCTCGGTTGTCGCGCTTGAATGGTTCCTCATGCCTCTGCTGGTGGCCATCCTGATCGATGTCTTTGTACGGAGGTCACAGCGCAAGCAGTGGTCGCGGCGCAGGCTGACACTCGTCCTGGCCTTCACCGCCTTGCTTGCCGGGGCGCTGCCGGTCGTGTCCATCTTCCCGCTCTTTCCCCTCGTGCTGGCAGCCCAGGTGGGGCCAGCGGGCTACCCACCTTCAATGCTCCTGGGGCTGGCGGGCGCCACCCTGGGAACGCTCTTCGGCCGGAATGTAGGCGAGTCCCTGGACTCCCTGGAAAGGTAAAGAAAATGCCCAGGCCTTTGCAATTTCTGTTGCTCGCCTTTGGGGTGATAGCTCTGCTGGGGGTAGGAGGAGAGATCATCTACTCGATTGCCGCAACCACACATGGAAGCACGCCGGCGCGTGTTGTGCAGGCGCAAGCCGGACCCTATGGGCTCACCGTCAGCCTCTATACCTATCCTGCGCGCGCGAGCTATGCCCTCCCCTTTGCGATTGCTCCGCAGCATCCCGTAGGTGGAGCGCTGACTTACCACGTCACATCGGTCCCCGACCCATCGGATGTGCCTGCGACTGCGGTACGAGCAAGTCTTGGCCCAGATCCGAACGTGCGCAATGGGATCCAGGGGGATGCGGAGATCACCGTACAGGGAACGTGGTACCTGGATATCGTCGTCACAGGCAGCGCCGGTCAGGGAGAGACGTTGGTCCCGGTAGTGGCGACTGCACCGCCTGCTCTCCCAACATGGCTGGGGTGGGCCATCGGAGGCATTCCGCTCTATGGGCTCCTGGTCTTCTTGCTCATGCAGCGAGGTCGCACAGCAAAACCGGGATCGGCAGCGGCAGCTGAGTGAAAGCGCGTTCGTCAAAGCAACCGCCGCCGCTCATCTGTCAGCTGCTGACCAGTGTTTGAAAGTGCTCCCATGCCGTGTCGTCTTTCATCTTCAAAGCTCTTGGAGGAGCAGGTTCCTGTGTGCGGCTTCCGTTCGCTGTTTTCTGCCTCTTCTAGCAGCTATTCAAATCAGCAACCGGGCACTGTTCCCCGAATGGTGGGCTGAGCCCCTTTTATATTACACAAAACATGCATCCGCTTCGCGTCGGTCCCGCACCACTGCGGCTACGCGAGATTGGAGCCGCAGAGAACATCGGCGTGCCTGTATCCAGCTCGTGCGGCACCAACGCCTCGACGTGCGCCTGCTGCCTTCTGCCGCATCCCCACCCACCACGGACGCGATCCTCTCCCGGGCGCAGCGTGCGCACTCGCGCCTCTCGTGGGCTAAGCGGCTCGCTCGCAATGCGCGCACGGAAACTTCTGGGCAAGTCGCGATCATGCTGTTTGGCATCCCAGCAGACTTTGCCACCTCACTCGGTTTCGCTGTGGCGTAACTTCGCGCTTCCCCGCCGATCGACTTTCTCGGACACGCTGGCTTCTCCGAGCAAATCCTTCTGGCCTCGTTTCCCGGCTGGTTCTCACTTCTTCCTCTCTTATGCGTGGTTTGCTCTCCTCCCACCAGTTTGGCTAGATCTTCCGGACTCCCCTGCCCGGTCTGCATGATTTTCGCTTACAGTTTGATGATTAGCTCTTCAACAAGCTCGTTGCGCATCGCGTGGGATGCTCGAGCATAGATGGCTCACTTCCTTCAGCTTCTCTCTCTCTCTATCCCTTGACGTAGGCAAGTTTCTCCGCAACCTTGCCGTCTCGCACACGAAGGACATCCACGCCACGTACATGTCTGCGACTCCCGTCGGTAATTGTCCAACTGTACCTCCAGCGAATGACGCAGCGATCTTCGTGCACGATCACCTCCTCGGCCTCGAAAACGGCATCAGGCGATGAACGAAAAAACTCTTCCCAGAAGTGGCGAACCGCCTCTTGTCCTTCAAAGCGTTCACCATCTGGCGGCGGGTAGGTGTTATCAAAGACGCAGTCCTCGGTCATCAGGGCCATCACCGCCGGAACGTCGTGCCGATTGAAGGCATCGTTAAACTGGTTGATTACCTCAACAGTTGATACTGTCAGTACATCTTCCTGCATGATATGTTGCTCCTCACTGAAGACGATTCAGGACATCCCGAAAGGCAGCGATCTGAGCGCTGTGCTCGCGTTTGTGTCCATAGTACGCGTAGACGAGAAAATCATTGAGGGCATACGCCATGCCGTACCAGGGGAGTGTTCCGGTTTGGCGCAGCGTTTCTGAAGAAATTTTGCCCACCATCGACATCACCCGGGCATGGGTATCGTTGAGCTCCTCTAGAACTGCTCGTATGCTTTTGTTTGTGCGCTTTTCCACCTGGGTATCATTAAACTGGCTACCTGGATCCGTATAGCGGGTCAGGTACGGTGTAGAGCTGTGGGAACCACCCATACATGTGGCCAGCACTTCCTCCAGCACACATTCATAGGAAGCGAGGTGGGCGATGATGTCCTTGACGGACCAGACGCCACATGCGCCTGCTGTTTCCCACGCGGTTTCGGGGAAGCCTTCGATGGTCTGCAGGACCGTCAGTTGTCCATACTTCAAAATGTCTGGTGCGTTCATGCGATTGTCCTTTCCTTGATGCAGTCAATTACTCCACTGCGGACGGCAGAAGCGGCGGCTGCAGCGCGGCTCGGTGCATCCAATTTGACAAAAATGTTGCACATATGCCGATTGACCGTACGAGGACTAAGTATCAGTGACTCTGCAATAGTGCGATCGGTGTGGCCTGCTGCTAGCAGGCTCAGCACTTCTCATTCCCGGTGAGTAAGCTGGCTCTTGGAAGCAGGCATCGCTTGTTCTCCTTGCCATGCAGGCGAGTTTCTGCGCGTGAGCATCTCCCCTGCATGGACTCCATGGAAGGAGAAGGTCTCAAACTTCTCCCATTCCGACTCCTTAGTGAGACGGTTTGCCGTAGAGATGGCCGCCCTGGAAGTCAAGCCCGACGTAGGGCTCATCTCCGACGACCCACGCGTCGTGTCCCAAGGGAGCTTTGGGCATCGCCTGGCCCTATTTCGCTCTCCGTGCCATCATCCATGCGCACGTGCAGGCGGCCAGAAAGACCGTAGTTAAAATGCGGCACTTTGCAAGCTCTGCGTCCCTGCTGTGGGTTTCACGTGCTCCGACCATCGCCATCCAGGCTGGAAGGTCAACTTCATGAGCGACAGATCACCAAAGGTGATCACTTCGACCGTGGTCTTGGGCAAGGTCCTTGTCTCTTCGGGTGCGTTCAAACTCTTGGTCTGCATTGTTGACATAATCGTTCCTGCTTTCTTTGGGAGTGACTTGAAGTAGATTGCCAGCGTCGGGATTGCTTCCACGGCTGACTCTTCCAGTATAGCCGGAAAGTCTTGTTCTGCCATCGTGGACGTTACGCAGATTGCATGCAAGCAAGCTCGTAGATTTCTGAAGAGGGGTACGTAGGAAATGAGGGACACGATTTTATCTGCGCGCCGTCAATCCTCGTTCGATCGCCCAGGTTGCGATCTGCCTGCGTGAGGTGAAACCCAACTTAAACATGATATTACTCACGTGAGTTTCGATGGTTCGTTCGCTCAGTACCAGGATGTCAGCAATCTCGCGATTGAATTTCTCCTGTGCGATCAGTGCCGCTATTTCGCGTTCGCGCGCCGTCAGCCCGCCGTAAGCTTGTTTGGCTGCCTGCCTGGGAGAGAGAGGACGGGTGTGGGGTAACATGGCCATCGCCAGGTGCAGAAAGTTGTCTCGTAGAGATTCATCTGCGCTAGTTGCGGCGAGTTCTTCGATCAGCGATCGGGCGGTCGCAAACGCTTGCTCAGCCTCTGTGTTTCTTCCCTGGGCGTGATAGAGCTTGCCGAGAGCAACGCATACTCGCCATTGTACTGGCCGAACGCCCTGCGCCTCTGCAATCTCTCGCGCTGTCTTGAATGCACCTTCTGCTTCGGCGGGCCGTTGCAATGCTGCCAGCGCCTCACCGCGCAGTTTCAAGACTCGCAGGCTGCTTTGTCCCTCAGCTCTCTGTGCAGCAGAAGCGACCAATTGATCAAGAATGTCTAAGGCGCGAGCAGGACGTTCTCTGTGCAAGCGCCAGTTCCACGGACGCGCACCAGACCATGCGCTGCGCCATAGTTTCAGCAGGAGTATCAGGATCGAGTGCGGCGTGAAGCAACTTTTCCGCTTGAACAAGATCATGTAGCTGGATAGCCACAGAGGCGAGATACCCTGTGGCAATGCGCGTCCAGAACAATGAGCCAATCTCGCGTGCAAGCACCAACGCTTGCTCGAAGTGTTCGCGCGCCTGTGGGTAGGCAAGCAGACCGCTATAGATTCCCCCGAGAACGGTACTGGCAGCCGTTTGCCATTGGCGATGCTCAATCTCTTCAGCGATGTCCAGGCTTAGCCGCACTGTCGCCGAATGCCTGCCCATACTTTCCCTGGGACCCCTGGCACAGTCCCACCTGGAAGAGTGCATACACTTCAGCAGAGCGCTGCCCAATCTCGCGCGCAATCTTGAGCGCGTGTTGAGCATCCTGGTACGCTTCGGCTAAACTCGCCGTCGAGATCAGGGTATCCGTTTGATAGGTTGGACCGCGCAGCGTTAAGGTTGCCAGGCTTGAGGTCAGTCCAGGCTTGTCTCCAAGCTCTCGAAAGAGTGCGATTGCCTGCTGGTAGTAAGCCGTGCCTCCGATCAAATCGCCACCGAGATAACTCGTCATACCGAGTAAGTCCAGTGTCTCGGCGATTCCGCGTGCATCATGAAGGTGCTGGAAAATGGCCAGCGCCTCCCGGTGGGAGCGCAGCGCCTCGTGTGGTTGTTCCACGTTCAGGTGCCAGTTGCCGATGCGGTTGAGGCTACGGGCGTGCAGCATAGGATCATCGAGCGACTGCGCCAGGACGAGCGCCTGGCGAAACCATGATTCTGCTTGCGTGTAATCGTGTCCTGCCCACAGAAAACCCAGGTCAATGGCGCTTTGCCATTCTGCCGCGCGATCAGGCATCTTGCGAGCTACATCCAGTGCCTGGGTGTAATCATGCTGTGCCTGTTTAAACTCACCGAGCGTTTCATAGGCCTGCCCACGCGTACGGTACAACGCGGGGGCAGGAGAGAGGGCCAGGTGATCAATTGCCTCCAGCGCCCAGGTGAAATAGTCGATGGCAGCGCGATGCGAGTACAGCCCGAACGCCTTCTCTCCGGCGCGTTGTGCATAGTTTACGGCTTTCTGCCAGTCTCGCGCTTGATAAAAATGGTAGGCGAGGTCCTCCAGGTGCAGATCGGATGTGACAGGAGTTTGGATCTCCAGCGTTTCGGCAATGGTCTGGTGCAGCGTACAACGCTCGCGTGTGAGCAGTTGGCTATAAATGGCCTGCCGCGTCAACGCGTGCCTGAACGCAAACTGGTCGGCAGATTCTTCGACGACGAGCTGAGCCTTGACCAGGTCTTTCATGACCAGGAGGAGCTGGTGCTCATCATAGTGGGTGAGCTGCTGGAGCAGGGCAAAATCAAAGTGCCGCCCGGCCACGGCAGCCAGGGTCAACACGTGCCTGGCCGCTTCGCCCACACGTGCTGTTCGTCGTTGTACAGCGTCGGCAACGCTGCGTGGAATGGAGACCTCGCCTCCTGCCCTGCGATTTCAATAGCCCTGGACGTAGAAAATGTCACCGACTGCAAGAAGCGAGCTGAGCGTTTCCTCGACGAAAAAGGGGTTGCCTTCCGTCAGCGTGTAGAGAGTATCCAGGAGTTCCCCGTGCAGAAAGCGGCGCATGTCGAAACTCGTGTGTTGCTCCTCAAAGATGGCCGACAACATCGTATCGACCTCGTTGCGTTCAAGAGGCACGAGCCGGACCTCGTGAGCGAGCCGTTCGCGGTCGAGTTGTGCAAGCCAGTTGCTCAACACTGGCTGCATCTCCTCCTGGCGGTAGGTGATCAGGAGCAGGAGTGGCTGGGACGCAGAGCGCCGCGCCAGATAGTGAAGAAAGTCCAAGCTCGCATCGTCGCTCCAATGCACATCCTCAATGATGAGAAGGACCGGGACCTGTGTTGACAGGTGGAGAAAGAACCTCGCCAGGACAGCGAAAAGACGGCGTTTCTCTTGTTCGGGTTCGAGGCGTGGGAGTGGGATCGTGTGGTCAGGAACCAGTTCAGGGAGCAAAGGAAAGATATCATGAGCTAAGGTCTCTACAGCAGCAGTAAGCGCGGGTTTCGGGTTGCAAGCCACGAGAGCGCGCAAGAGGTCGAGCAACGGTGCATAGGGATAGCTAAGATCCGTCGGGAAGCAGGCTCCCTGCACGACCAGGAACTCCTGGGCCACGGCAGTGGTTTTCAACTCGCTCACCAGACGTGATTTGCCGATCCCCGCCTCTCCGGCGATCAGAGCAATGTGGCCTTGCCCCCCTTTGGCTTGCTCCACAAGCGAGCGAAGAGCAGCGAATTCAGGGGTTCGACCGATGATCTGCGGGCACAAGAGAGATCGATTGACAGCGCGTTCCATAGCATTCATTTCCTTTCTGTCTCCGCCTCCATACACAACACTTTCTGTTCGGAGAGTTCCCACGTGGTTCAGCGCCTGATTGTCTCGTTTCTCGTCAGGATGACTGAAAGTAAGACCATACGGGTCACAGGAAACCAACGTATATGAGATAGCTCAACGGTTGCTTATCAACTCGCAAGCAGTAGCGGCGCGTTGCTTTATTTTAGGGCTTTTGAGGGATGCAAGCAAGAGCCAGGTGTTCTAAACTGCGCGTTTTTATTCTGAGAGATCCAGCCCACCAAAGCCAGGTATCCTGTGGCCGGTTTTCATCTGTTTGAAGAGGATTCTTGAGGGTTTGCCTGTCAGTTTGTCTGTCAATGGGTATTACGGGGAAAAACCAATGAAAGAGAAGCGGCCTGGGAAGGGATAGGAGAAGGGAGGAGAGGCGAAAATACAGGCGTATAGGGGATACACCGCTTCGACATTGCCATGCTAGTTCTTCCTTTCTACGATTTGATCTGCTACGACATCGGGTGCTGGCGCGGTCTGCTTGAGCTTCGTACGGAAGTTGACGGAGACCCATTATTTCGGGTCAATTCCAAAGTCTAGCTTAGCCGTTGAGAAAGCCAGCGTAGACCTTCACATTTTCTCTGCTGCCCATAATAAGCGATGCGCGGTCAATCATCGTTTTTGGCACAATTGTCAATGGACTCTTTCCGTCACTGGTAATGGCCATCCCTCCCGCTTGCTCTATGAGCAAGGCGTGTGGATTTACTTCTAGCATCAGGCGCAACCCTCCATCCGGCTGTTTTCTGTTTCTTGGATAGAGAAAAATACCACCCTTGAGCAGGGTTCTATATGCGTCTGCCACCAGCGAACCCACATAGCGGGCCGTGTAATCTGCTGATGCTTTGAGCAAAGCAAGGTAAGCTCTTGTGCTCTCATCGTAAAGCGTTTCATATGCTTCGTTGACGGAATAGATATTTCCTTTAGCAGGGATGGTGATGTTAGGATGGGAGTTAGGAACATGTCTGGACATAACAAAATCACCTTTTACCTCTTGCAAAACGACCATATTCTTAGCGCGGGAATGCTTCGCGTAGCCCTCCATCGACTGGCAACATACCGCCGGTTGTTTTAGCGGAAACATCTGAGGCATAGAATAACGCTGCCTCCGCGACATCTTCCGCCGTGACCTGAGCGTGGAGGATGTTCCTGCTCCGGTAAAATTCTTCCAGATGCGAGGGATCAATGCCGTAGGAGCGGGCTCGTTCCTCGCGTACGGTCGGCGACCAGAGGCCGGAGGAGCCGAAGATGGCATCGGGATTGATAATGTTTGAGCGTATGCCATGCGCTCCTCCCTCTATAGCTAGCACGCGAGCGAGTTGCGCCTGCGCCGCTTTCGAGGCGCTATAGGCCGCAAAATCCTTGCCTGGCGCGGGCACATTTTTTGTGGACACGAACACGAAATTTCCTCCGCTCTGCTGGGTCTTCATGATCTTCAGCGCTTCGCGGGCAACCAGAAAAGCGCCGGTGGCATTGATAGCAAAACTTCGCTGCCAATCTTCCAGGGAGAGTTCATCGAGCGGACAATTGTGAGCAATTCCCGCGTTCAGCACGACAATGTCGATCCCACCATACTCCAGTAGCGCCTGCTGGTACCCTTCGCGTACCGATGCCTCGCTGGTGACATCCATCTGCACCGCCAGCGCGCGATTATTGGTGGCGCGCCTGGTCAGGTCGGCAGCCAGTATTTGAGCCTTGCTGAGATCAATATCGGCACAGACAACGTGCGCTCCTTCCGCGGCAAAGCGGCGCGCGATAGCCGAACCTATTTCGCCTGCCGCGCCCGTGATCAGCGCCACGCGGTGGCTCAGTCTCATTTCTGGAGGAGCCAGTGTGAGTTTATACAACTCGCGGGGCCAGTATTCTGCCGCGAAGGTGTCTTTGAGTGAAAGCGACTGGTAGGCGCCAATTCGTTCAGCACCTTCGACGATAGCAATGGTGTGATGATAGATGTCGCTGGAAACAGTAGCGGCGCGACTGTCTTTGCCCACCGCGAACATGCCTAATCCAGCTACCAGTACGACACGCGGCAGCGGCGCGAGCAGCGGCTCGCCCTGCTGGTATTGCTCAAAATATGCAAGATAGTCTCGTTTGTACTGTTCCAGGGCTGCCTGTGCCGCTGCTGCGATAGTTTGCGCATCAGAGAGGTCTGCCGTTTCAATCCAGAGCGGAGATCGTTTGGTATTGAGGATATGATCAGGCGTGGCAGCTCCTGCGTCAATCACAGCGCGCACGCGCTCAAGACTGAACGTTCTTCCCGTCACGAAGTCCAGTATGTCGTCTGAATCATCGAAATGGATGATTACCGGCTCTATTTTGCTTAGTAGTCCGCGTAGAGTTGGCGCCAGTATCGCTGCTATCTCTCGCCGCTTTTGCGCATCGAGTATGTCGGGTGATTCGCCTGGCAAACTCCCCTGTGCTTTGGCAGTACGCTCGACATAGTCGGCAGCGCGATTTACCATCTCGATATGCAAGCGATAGGCTTCACCTGGATCATCGTGCCAGGTAATCAAACCATGGTTGAGGAGGATAACGGCTTTGTATTGCGGATTACTGGCTACTTGACCAACTATCCTGGAAAGGGCGAAACCGGGACGCAGATAGGGAACGATGGCTACTTCTTCACCATAAACCTCTCGCAAAATCTCGTCGCGAAGCTGGTTATTGGTCAGTGCAAGGATGGCGTCAGCATGGCTGTGAACGACGCTGCGAGCTGGCACGAAGGCGTGAAGCAGTGTTTCGATAGACGGGCGGGGAGATTGTGGCTCCAATAATGCGTGATCCAGGTACTCGACCATATCCTCGTCGCTCATCTGCTCGCGTTCCAGGAGCGACAAAAGATCGTCCATGCGCACGGCGGGGAAATCGCGTGGTACAACGGCTTTGAGATCGGACCCGGTTCCTTTCACACGAAGGACATGGCACGTTCTCCCACGGTAATCGGTCTCAAAGACTTTCAGGGATGTGTTTCCTCCGCCCCATACCACCAGGCCTGGATCCGAACCTACCAGTCTCGATTGATAGACCAATACCTCCAGTTCCGTTAAATGAGCGACCTCTGCCATAGACCAACGATCCTGTACATGCAGCTTGTTTATCGAGTCCAAGAGTATTACCTTTCCAGTGGATTCTCTAATACCTCACTAAGTGTGCGTAAAAAGAGCGCGGCGGCAACACCGTCTGCAACACGATGATCGATGACGAGCGTGATTTTCATCTGGGGAACGATACGAACGCTGCCTTCTTCCACAACAGGCTGCTCCAAGACGCGCCCGGTAGCAAGAATGGCGGTCTGAGCTGGATCGACAATAGCCGTAAAACTCTCCACTCCATACATGCCTAAATTGCTGACAGCCATAGCTGCCTGAGCAGTATCGGCAGCGATAAGCGCTCCCTGACGTCCCCTTGCTATCGCTGCATCGGTTACTTTGACCAGTTCTGCTAGAGACAGGCGATCAGGTTCGGGGATGGTGACGACAAGCAAAGTACCATCGCCCGCTACAGCGAGGCCGACGTTGGCCTGCGCTAGTTGCTGGAACTGCGGACCGTTTGCTACCCATAACCTGTTCAGCCGGGGGTGGTTGCGCAACGACCGGGCAACCGCGCGCAAGATGAGATGCGTGTAGGTCAGACGCATGATGCCACGTTCTCGCTCAACACCTAAAACCGCTTGCGCCTGCCGCATATCGATCGTAGAGGTCAGGGCAATTTGTGGAATCGTCTGCACCGATTGCGTCAGCCGTTGGGCGATGACCTGACGATGATGTGGAACTGGCAAAAATGATGATAGTTCGCCGGTGGACGAGGAACGCTGCTCGATCAAGATTTCTATGTCTCTGCGTTCGATACGACCACCCGGGCCGCTGCCTTTAACCCGACGAGGATCAATGCCATGCTCGCGCATCAACACTCGCACCGGCGGAGATGCGAGTACCTTATCCCCGCCTGGCGCAGTGGCGGGGATATGTGTCGAGATAGAGCGCGCAGAGGAAATACCCGGCTTTTCCTCTGCTGAAGGCGCTACCTGCACTGGCATTGCACCCGGCAGCTCGTCTTCAGCTTTACCAATGTAGGCAATTAGCGTTCCCACCTCTACAACCTCGTCCTTCTGGCGTACAATTTTTCTCAATATGCCACTGGAGAAAGCCTCGACTTCGAGCGTCGCTTTATCTGTCTCCACTTCAAACAGCGGCTCACCCTGTTCAACCTGGTCACCTTCATTTTTAAGCCACGAGATGATACGCAACTCATCCGTTGTCTGCCCTAACGCGGGCATACGCACTCCCTGTAGCACTGTGTACGCTCCTTTTGGCTACTCGAACAGGCTGAGAATCACCGAGCGGATGCGCTCTTTGCTGGGTACAACCGCTTGCTCCAGTATAGGCGCGAATGGCAGTGGCGTATCGAGGGTAGCGACACGCTTGATGGGTGATTCCAGATAGTAATGACATTCGTCGGCGGCGCGCGCGGCAATTTCGGCCCCCCAGCCGCCGGTTAAGGTATCTTCGTGGACAATGACCAGGCGACCTGTTTTTCGCACTGATTGCCAGAGCGTTTCTGTATCGAGCGGTACCAGAGAGAGCGGATCGATCACTTCACAGTCCACACCCTGGTTAGCGAGCTCTGCAGCAGCTGCAAGCGAGCGGTATAAGCTGAGATGAGTTGCGACAATGGTAACATCCTTCCCATGCCGCTTCACAACTGCCTTGCCAAGCGGTACCAGGTACTCTTCGCGCGGAACATGGGTCGTGAGATCGAGGCCTCCGGCCTGTTGCCGCCCTTTGCTACCATAGAGCAGCTTATGCTCAAAAATCAGCACGGGATTATCGTCGCGCACCGCGCTTTTGAGGATACCTTTAGCATGATAGGCGTCGGAGACGCAAACTACCTTCAAGCCTGGCACATGCATGAAAAAGCTCTCTGGACATTGCCCATGCTGCGCGCCTCGATTTGTCGTACCCACTGGAGCACGCATAACCATAGGAACGCTGAGCTTCCCTCCGGACATATAGCGCATTTTGGCCGCCTGGTTCACCAGTTCATCCATGCACTCGAAGAGGAAGTCGGCGTACTGCATATCCGCGATAGGGCGCATACCCATCATAGCGGCTCCCACCGCCGCACCGGCGATGGCCTTTTCACTGATGGGCGTGTCAATCATCCTCTCCGGGCCAAATTCTTCATTCAAGCCAAGGTAGACGCCGAATGCGCCGCCAAAACCACCCTTGACGCCGATATCTTCGCCAATGAGAAAAACAGCAGGGTCCCTGCGCATCTCTTCCGCAATGGCTTCACGTAATGCCTCGCCGATGGTTAACCGGCGCTCGTTGTCGTCATGCCCGTCTTGCCGGGGAGTTTCACTGTCACTCGTCTTTGTCATATCAGGCGTACACCCCTTCCAAGGCCTGCTCAGGCGTCACATCGGGAGACATACGGGCGAATTCGGTCGCCTCGTCGAGTTCTGTCTTCACTTCATTATCAATCTCATCGAAAACGGCTGCGCTTATACCTACCTCCGTGATGAGCGCATGGCGCAAGCGCGGAATAGGGTCGCGCTCTTTCCAGAAATTCTCCTCTTCTTTTGTTCGATACCCGCGCGCGTCACTGCGACTGTGGCCGGTAAACCGATACGTCTTACACTCCAACAATATCGGGCCTTCACCTTTGCGCGCAGCAGAAATAGCTTCTCCTCCGCTTTTATACACGGCCAGTACATCCATGCCATCGACGATTTCACTGCGAATACCATATGCGCGGGCGCGATCCGCCACATTTTCCACCAGCGAGACTTTATTATAGGCTGTAGAGGCGCCATACATATTATTCTCGCATATGAACACAATAGGGAGATGCTGTACCGCGGAAAAGTTCAGGCTTTCGTGAAAGGCTCCCTCGTTGGTCGCGCCTTCTCCGAAAAAGCAGACCGCGACCTGGCTCGTTTGCCGCAATTTGAAGGCCAGTCCCATGCCCGCGACCACAGAATTCCCGCCACCGACGATAGCAATGGCTGGTACCATGCCGACGGCAGGCTCGCCTAAATGCATGGAACCACCTTTTCCGGCGCAGCAACCGGTGGCTTTACCATAAAGCTCGGCAAGCGCATCGCGAGGCTTTACCCCTTTAGCCAGTGCATGGCCGTGAGGTCGATGTGTCGAAGTAATCCAGTCCGAAAAGCTGAGATGATCGCAGATGCCGACGGCAACCGCTTCCTGTCCCTGGTACTGGTGAACGGTTCCCGGAATCTCTCCCTGCAAATACAAAAAGTAGACGCGCTCTTCAAAATGGCGGATGAGTGTCATCTGCCTGTATAATGAGAGCATTTTTTCCGTACTCAATGCTTCGCTCATACCTGATCTTCCTTCTTTGTCATACCGAATGCTCCTTTGTCATACCCGATCTTCCTTTGTCATTCTGAGCGCAGCGAAGAATCTCACTATCCGGCGAGCCAGATTCTTCGCTGCGCTCAGAATGACATACCTTTTCTTGCTTTGCTCGCTGCCCGAGGGATGCCACACTCTATTTCCGCATCAAATGAAGCATGATAGAACGCTATGGGGAGAGAGGTCACTGTACATCATCAGCATGACCGCAGCTCCCATAAAGCTGTAAAAATGCCTGTACTTTCGCCTGCATAGCTCGCTTGCCAGCAAGCAGGTAATCTCCCTCCCTGTGAGATCCCAATACATCATGCACACTGGCGCGGGCATCGAGTGCCAGCACCGACTCGCGGATACCGGCCCAAAATGCTTTCTTTAAAATAGTGCCGACGTTGAATTTAGCTGCGCCGTAGCGTATGGCTGCGGGTACGACTTCTGGAGGAAAGCCGGTACCGCCGTGAATGACCAGAGGTAAAGCAACGCGTTCGTGGATAGCCGCGAGACGCGATAGATCGATAGGAGCGACATCGTGGGTGAGAAGATGCACATTGCCAATGGATACGGCCAGGCAGTCGATACCTGTTTGTTCAACGAATCTCGCCGCCTCCACGGGGTCAGTCAGCGAAGCGGTGGAGGCATCGATACCCTGCTCTATCGCGTCGGGTAGGCGACCCAGCTCTGCTTCGACTGCCACTCCCCGGGCATGGGCGACCTCGACCAGTTTGCTTATCTCCTCGATAGCGGCTTCATTGGGCCATGCCGAGGTATCCAGCATGACAGCATTAAATCCGGCTTGCATCCCTGCCAGGCATTCTCGATAGGTGTGGGCCTCGTTAAGTAAAAAAGCTACCGGCACGTGTGTTCGCTGAGCTAGAGTATAGCCGAGACTGCCTAAAGTCTCGATACCTCCTGTATCCAACCAGGCCTGGGAAACCATCATACAACCAAAACCCAGGATGATGGGAGCATCCTCAGCTTCGGCAGCCTCAATTACCGCTTCAAGAGAGTAGCTATCCCAGGCTTCAAAATAGCCAAGGGCATATCCACCAGCTTGCGCCCTCGCAAGAAGGTAGGGTAATGGCGCAATCATCTTTTTAGCTCCTACATTTCAAGGAGTGTCATTCTGAGCGCAGCGAAGAATCTGGCTCGCCGGACAGTGAGATTCTTCGCTGCGCTCAGAATGACACTCCATACCCAAACAGGTATCTGTCATGATGTTTTAAGGGACACAACAGGCAGCGAATGTGTTTGGACATACGTCTCTGCCTCTTTTCGTGTAAAAACGCCGCCGGTACAACCTAGCTTTGTGCAAGCTGAAGCGCCGATCACGCTAGCGAAACGCAAGGCATCTTCCGGCGACCATCGTTCCAGGAGGCCCACAATAAAGCCCGCGGCAAAAGCGTCGCCGGCCCCCGATACATCTACGACTTCGACGGGAACTGCCGGGGCCGCGAGCGTTTTCTGTGTGCTCATGAGTAGAGCGCCATCCCTTCCCCTGGTGATGATGGCGATAGCGCACCCGGCATGAAGAAAAAGTTCCGCTTGCTTCTGTGGATCTGTTTCGCCCGTCAGCATTGTTGCCTCCACTGAATTAGGCATGAAGACATCGATATGAGGCAGGATGGGCCGAAGATCGTCCAGGGTTGGATGATGCGTACTCGTTGGCACTATGATATCGAGTACAGTACGCACCCCCTTATTCCTCAAACCTGCAAGCAGTTCGATAAGCCGTGGCGATTCCAATTTAGGAAGCACAAAATAGCCGCCTAACGCAAATACCTGGGCCTGGTCGGCTAATGCAAGATCGATATCATCTACCATGAAATCGGCATTTGCTCCGATGGTATGGATATAGCGCCGGTCTTCACCAACCACTGGCAAAATAACGGTCTTGGAAGTGGTATATCTGGATGAGCGACATAAGGCACCGGTCTGCACACCCCTGACCTGTAACTCGCGTGCGACAGCATCTCCGAAAAAGTCATTGCCTACTTTACCGGAAACACTGACCGATACCCCTAATTTTGCGAGCGATATGGCTGTGTTGGCAGCACAACCACCGGGCTGGAAAAGAAAGTCTTCTGTCGCCATTAACTCTCCCGCCCCTGGAAGTCGCTCAAGCGGGGGGACAAAGAGATCTGCGACTAAAATACCGGCGCAGACGACAGATGCTGGCTGTATCATACATCTTGCTCTCTTTCTTTATCAAGTGCCAGTATCGCACGCGCGTTATTGATGCTCGTGGCAAGTACGCTGACTATGCCTGAACGCAGCGCGCCGAGTATCGCCTGGACCTTTTCCGACTCGCTGGCAATGGCAAGAACACGGGGAATGCTGCGCAAGTTCTCCCCACTCAGACCGACGACGCGATGTTCCATGCCACCAGTCACCGGTTGCCCATTGATATCAAAGAAAAATCCCAACATATCACCAATAGCTCCTGCCCGGCGCAGTTGACGCATCTCACCAGAAGTAAAACAGCCAATCTGTACCACAGCGCTGTTGTCGTATGCGTCACCAATGCCGACCAGGGCAATATCAGCCTGGCGTGCCTTCTGCAACGTCTGTTGTATCATTTCATGGCTCATGAACATGTCACGAATGGCCGGTGACTCCGCGTAGGCAGGGGCATACAGGCTTTCGCTTGTGCCGCCAAAACCTTCTGACAGGCGGCGAGCAATATCATCAGGATTAATCAACATCTCTATCTGCGGTGATCCTCCTAACGCGCTGATAAAGCGGCATGCTCGTGGCGAGACATTGGAGATATGATTGGGAATGGCGCCAACATTACGTCCCATACCGATAGCTACAGACATGCCATCTTGCAGACTGCGAGACAAATAATGGGCAACCAATTGCGCAACAAGGGAACGCTGTAATGCATCATCTCGCTCATCAGTGGCGAGGAGTACGTCTAACAAGCCAAATCGCTCTTTTAGTGCTGTCTCTAAGTGCAGGTTCAATGCGGGATGTGGATGAACAGTAATCTCAACAATATGCTCTTGACGCGCTCTTTTTAGCAGGCGTACAACCCTGGAACGCATGATACCAAGCTTTTGCGCGATTTCCGCCTGCGTGAGGTCTTCGAGATAATAGAGTGTCGCGGCACGCGTCATCAATTCAAGGCTATCACTCAGCTCTGGCGTGCGATGCTTCATGACAAAATCCTACGATGAGATTAGCGACGAACAAATGATCACTCACTGATCATTTGTATTGTACCGGGATGAAGCTCATTTGTCAAGCGTTTCGGAACGTGGGTGGGCGTCATCTTTTTGCATCAAGTGTGCATTGACCAGGGCAGAGGCCAAGGGCGGGGTACCTCAATGCGTCCGGTGGGAGTCACCAGATCGCGCGTGTAAGATCCATAACGTCTGGTGTGCAACGGAATACAGAATGCCATCGGCATCCACGAGCGGACGAGCTTCGGGTACAGAGCCAGTAGGGGGTGGGCAGGCCTCACAACGGAACGGGGATGACGCAGGGCCACCATCGCCAGGCACCCGATGACAAGGAATATTACGTCTCAACCTGGCCTCTGCTCACATGCGCATGGAAGCCGAGAAACAGTGATAAGACCGTGAGGAAAGGCGAGCCTTTTGTGAGACATGTGTGAGGTATTTGCCCTACAGTTGAGGAAAGTAGTAATACGGGCAGGGAGCTGATATGGTTTGAGTGCTACGAGGATAGTGTCGATTTGCTTTCCCGCAGAGGCTCTTTAGCGGCGACCGTGCTCATATGTGTTAAGCCGGTGTTGTACCGATCGAAGGCCTCACTATCAGCCTGGGGAGTAGACAATGTCTCCGTTTCATATCATCGTAATTGGTGCCGGGTCTACCGGCGCGGCGACGGCGCACGATCTCGCGTTGCGCGGTTTCCGCGTCACGGTCATTGAGCGTGGGGAAGTGGCCTCGGGTACGACCGGGCGTAACCACTGCCTGCTCCATTCTGGTGGCCGCTATTGCGTCACGGATCAAGAATCCGCCAGAGAATGCATCGAGGAGAATACAATCCTGCGGAGCATCATGCCGGATCTCCTGGAATTGAACGATGGCCTGTTTGTCGCGCTCACCGAAGCCGACCTCGCCTTCAAAGAGCAATTCCTGGAAGGCTGTGCGGCCTGTCGCATCCCCACGCGCGACATTCCTGTCAAACACGCGCTCGACATGGAACCATTCCTCAACCCTGAGACACTTGCTGCTGTACAAGTACCAGATGGTGTATTCGAGCCTTTCCGCTTTTGTCTTGCCTTCCTTGCGACAGCGTGTCGCAACGGTGCCACCGTCCGCAGATACACTGAAGTCACCGACATCATCTGTTCGGGCAAAAGCGTGACGGGTGTCAAAGTCAAGGATTATTGTACCGGTAAGGCCGAAATCATAGGCGCCGACCTGGTTATTAACGCGGCGGGTCCCTGGGCGGCAGAAATCGCTGCCAGGGCAGGGGTATCGGTTCCCGAAGTGCCGACGGCTGGCGTCATGGTGACGCTCGATTGCCGCCTCAATAATATGGTCTTGAACCGCCTCAATAAGCCATCCGACGGTGATATTGTGGTACCACAGCGCGCCACCTCGACGATTGGGACCACATCGTGGGCCGTTGAAGACCCCGACTTGATCACGATTCCCCCTGAACATGTCGAGCGGATGATTACGCAGGGGGAGCTATTGCTGCCGGTTGTGCGTAAGATCCCGATGCGCGCCAAAATGGCGGTGGCACGGCCTCTGATCGCCAGGAGCGCCGGAGACGCGCGTGAGGTAAGCCGCACCTTCGAGTGTTTCGATCACGCAACCGATGGAGTGGACGGCTTCGTCACTATTGCCGGTGGCAAGACCACTACCGCGCGCGCAATGGCAGAACGGGTCACCGATATGGTTTGCATGAAACTTGGCGTCGAAGCGGAGTGTCGCACGCGCGAGGTGCCGCTAGCCTCGTACCGTTTGTTCTATCAGGGAGGTGCTTTATGACTTTGCTCGAACGTGACTTTGCGAATTTTTCGCTACAAACCGGGTGAGCAGCCTCATTACGATACATTTACCGTACAGGTGGCGGATACGGCGCACGTGATCGATGCCATTGATGCAGCATGGGCGACGCACGATCGCAGCCTCACCTTCCGCCGTGCCTGCCATCATTCATCCTGCGGTTCATGTGCATTGCGGGTTGATGGCGTCGAAAAACTGCCGTGCATCACGCGCCTGGTCGATGTATGGGATGGTCATAACGCACTGCGACTCGATCCGCTGCGCAACTTTCCGATAGTTAGCGATCTGGTAGTGGATGTGAGCAGCTTTTTCCAGCGCATGTCGGCATCGGAGATGACCATCACGCGCGACTCAGAGCCGTTCTTGCCACTTAGCGTAGATGAGATGGTCGGCGGCCTGCAATCCCAATCCGTCGAATTACCAGACAACCTGTCCCGCTTCAATCGCTTCGAGAATTGCATTGAGTGTGGCATTTGTATGAGTGCCTGCCCGACGATGGCTGCTGATAATAGGTTTCTGGGGCCTGCGGGCCTGGCCGCTATTTACCGTACCTGCGAGAAAACCGATGATCCGCAATTAAAGGAGCACTTGCTGGCGCTGGCCGATGGCGAACATGGTGTCTGGCGCTGCCATAGCGCTTTCGAATGCCTGGAGGCCTGTCCGCAAGCAGTTGATCCGGTGGGCAAAATTATGGCGCTGCGCCGCGAGCTTGTTGAGCGGCGATTAAAGAAGAAAGCGAGAACGTAATCATGGTCACTCTCGATCCACCGAAAGTACGTCGCGCGGGGCGCTGGTTCGACGTGCGGCGGCGCAAGCTAGGCATGTGGGCTTATGCTCTCAATCGCATCACCGGCATCGGGCTTGTGGTATATCTGTACCTGCACCTGGTCATATTGAGCCTGCTGACACGCGGCCCAGGTGGCTGGGATGCTTTCGTGTCGCTGGCGCGCTCGCCGTACATCCTGACGCTCGATGTCGTTTTGCTGGCCGGTATTCTTATTCATGGTCTTAATGGCATACGCATCGCGCTGACGGGCTTGAACATAGGGGTGAGGGCACAAAAACCACTTTTCGTTACGCTGATGCTTGTTGCTTCCATAGCGCTTTTAGTAGCCGCATTCAAGATCTTTGGAGGGTAAAGGCGATGGAAAATCCGTTTGCGCAGGAGCCAAAAAGGACCTCGGGCTGGCTCTGGCAGGTGATTACCGGTGTCGGCTTAGTGCTCTTGCTCGGCCTGCATATCGTCGCGCAACACTTCATTGCCAAAGGAGGGTTGCGCGACTTCGCGCAGGTACTTGCATATTTGCGCAGTCCTGTCTTTCTCGCGCTCGAAGTGTTGTTTCTGGTCGTCGTTGCCACACATGCCATGCTCGGAGTGCGCGCTATACTGCTAGATTTCGGAATTTCTGCCCGCGCCGAGAGGTTGGTGAGCCGCGCGCTTACAGGGGTGGGGGTTCTGACGGTCGGCTATGGCTTGTGGGTGACCTGGGTCGTTATCCATTGAACCCTTTTCGAGATGGGATAAACTGTTGTGATAGCTGTGTGATAACGACGCATGCCGTTGTGATAGCAGGGTGAGATGCTTCTACTATACTTCAAGATGGAAAGATAGACACACCACATAGTAACAGGTGCGATCAAAGCAGCGAAGCATGTTTCGCCCTCTTTTCCGATAAGGAGGAATGTATGAACACGGTAGTAGTCTATGATTCAGAATTCGGGAACACCGAGCAAATCGCCCAGGTTATCGCCCAGGCACTGCGCGCGTATGGACAGGTGCAAACTGTTCGCGTTGAGCACACGCACCCTCTCGAACTTCAAGAAGCAGACCTGCTGATTCTTGGATGCCCCACACAGAAATGGAGCGCCACCCCGGCTATGCGCTCCTTGATCGAATACGTCTCATCCGAATCGCTGAACCGGGTGGCTGTCGCTTGCTTCGATACACGCTACGACAAACCCGAATGGATGACTGGTTCTGCGGCTGAGCTTCTGATCGACAGGCTTCGCGAGAAAGGGATAACGCGCTTGTTTCCGCCAGAGAGTTTTCTCGTCAAAGGGAAGCAGGGACCTCTTGAGAGCGGGGAATTGGAGCGAGCCGCAAGTTGGGCGCAGATGCTTCACGAGCGAGTAGAGGCATATCACGTGGTTGAGTAATGCCGGAGAAAGCAGTCTGGCATAAATCTACTTCCCATCTAGAGCAGTTGTGTAATTGAGGCCAGGTAATCTTCACTGTGCGCATTGATATGCGCATTCACACACGTAATATGTGACTAAGTCGGCAAGTACCCTTGACACTGGCATAACAGTATGCTATATTATCTATAGCAATTCGCTATTGCTTTTGGTATTATGGAATGATTGACTGTGCCTGGTATCGGAAATCATGTTCTGGTTTAGTATGATACACCTGTATTCTAGCTTGTAGGCGGCGTAATTAAGCTTATGGAGGAAAAATACCATGTATTCGCGCCGCGCTCGACGCAAGCCAATTGCGTTACTGTTGTTTCCTGCTTTACTTCTTGCGGTTGTGCTTGTAGTTCTCTCCATCGCCTTTAGCGCCGGGTCTGCCCATGCTGCTTCCAATGGCGCGCACGTTGATGTTGTGACGCTGAATAGCGATATCGGTCCGGCCTCCCTTCACTATTTGACCAGCGCCATCTCTACCGCTGAAAATGATGGGGCGACCGCGTTAGTGGTTGAGATCAACACTCCTGGTGGCGACCTTGCTTCGATGGAATCGATGAAAATAGCTGAACTCAATAGCGGGGTGCCGATTATCTCCTATGTTTCCCCAACTGGTGGATGGGCCGCTTCCGCGGGCGCATTCGTAGCGTTGGCTGCTCCAGTGGCCGCGATGGCACCAGGAACCACAATTGGCGCGTCGAGTCCCGTCACCAGCACGGGTGGCGATATCGGCAGCACCGAAAAAGCCAAAATTGAGGGTGTCCTGACCGCAGATATGACCAGTATCCAGACCCGTTACAATCGCAGTGTTGATCCCGCCTTGAAAATGATTACCAATGCCACCGCGTACACGGACCAGCAAGCATATGATGTCAAAATCATCGACCTGCGCGCCAGTAGTTTGAGCGATCTACTCTCACAGGTTGATGGTAGAAGTGTGACGCTCAATTCCGGGCAGGTGACGCTGCATACGACGGGTGTCAGCATCCAGACGATCAGCGCGTCAACCTTTGACACGCTCTACTCCTTGTTACTCGATCCGAATGTGATCTTCCTGCTCTTCATCGTTGCGGTTATCGGTCTTTTTGTGGAGATTTCGCATCCGGGCATCATTTTACCCGGCGTGGTGGGGGCCATCTCGCTGATCCTCTTCCTCTTTGGGGCCGGATCGATTTCACCCAACTGGGCGGGTCTGGCATTGATGGCGCTGGCTTTCGTGCTGCTGGTATTGGATGTCAAGTTGACGACGCATGGCGTGCTGACGCTGGGCGCGATGGCGTCGCTCATCTTCGGGGCATTGCTCTTTTTCAATAGCGGCGGGCCATATGCGGGGCCGCAGGTAAATACCGCCCTTGTGATTGGTATGGCGGGTTTTGTAGGTTTGCTTGGTTTGTACGTGGTTTTGATAATCGTGCGCGTTCGCAGGCAGCGCGTCACGACGGGAACCGAGGGTATGGTCGGGGCGATAGCGATTGCCATGACGCCGCTCATACCGGAGGGCAGGGTTGATTACGGTGGTGAAAATTGGTCAGCGGTGCTAGATAATTCCGCCATTTCCCTTGATCCAGGTTCTGAAGTACGCATCATATCCGTGGAAGGGTTACGTTTACACGTTGCTCCCGCGTCAGAAATATGGAGTAACTCTCCCTCTGGTTTGACTCAAAGGTAAAAGGAGGCATCTCATGGATTCTACAACAGTCATACTCATCGTAGTTGGTATTGTGGTAGTTATCATCATATTGTTGCTCTTATCGGCGATTCGTGTAGTGCAGCAGTATGAACGCGGCGTGATCTTTGTGCTCGGACGGTTGATTGGCGCGAAAGGTCCCGGTATCTTTCTGGTCCCGCCCTTTGTCACGCGTATGATTAAGGTTGACCTGCGTATTGTGACCTTGCCGGTGCCGCCGCAGGAAGTAATTTCGCGCGATAACGTCACTATCAAAGTCTCTGCTGTCGTCTACTTCTATGTGGTTGATCCGGCGGCGGCGGTGGTCAACGTGATGAACTTCATCCAGGCCACCACGCAGATTGGTATGACAACCCTGCGTAACGTGCTTGGCCAATCCGAACTGGACGAGCTGTTGTCGCAACGCACCAAGATCAACCGCGAACTGCAAGCCATCATTGACGAACACACCGAGCGTTGGGGAGTAAAGGTCACCGCGGTCGAAATCAAAGATATCGAACTGCCCTCCACTATGCAGCGCGCGATGGCGAAGCAGGCCGAGGCCGAGCGCGAGAAGCGCGCCAAGATCATTCACGCCGAGGGTGAATTGCAGGCTTCCAGCCAGTTGGCCCAGGCTGCTACTATTATTGCCTCGCAGCCCAGCACTCTGCAACTGCGCTACCTGCAAACACTCACAGAAATCGCAGTGGAGAAGAACTCGACCATCATCTTCCCTCTGCCGCTTGACCTGATCGAGCCGTTCTTACAGATTGCCAGAGATAAAGTGGCATCGAATTCGAATGCGGTGAATGGGCATGATGGGTCCACGCGCCCGGTACCACCCGTAACGCAACTGCCCTCCCAGGGATAAAAGCGCAAAAAAGCGAGAGAAGCATGAAGCGCGCGCTTCATGCTTCTCTCGCTTTTTTTGTCTACGCTATAGAGTGTGGTTCTCGCCCTGTTTGCCGCGCAGGTATTCAGCGCAGGTATTGTAGGTTTCCTCGGAAATAAGGCCACGCGACTTGTAATGGGTGAGCATGACATCTAGCTTCAGAATACTCATCAGATTATAGCCATGCCGCCTTAGTCGTTCGGCTGCTCCATGCTCGCGGTCGACCAGCACGATAACATCCTTCACTTTTAGCCCGTTCTCTTGCAAGAGTTCGGCTGTTTCCAGGATGCTGCTGCCTCGTGTTATCAAGTCGTCGATAATCAGAGCGGTCTCGCCTGCATTAAAACGGCCCTCTATGCCGCGTTTTCCAGTTCCTTCTGGTCGAATACGGGCGTAAATCAACGGGATATTGGTCTCCAGCGAGTATGCTGAGGCCAATAAAAGTCCACCTACCGGAACCCCGGCTGCTACAGCAAAGGGATGAACGCGCGGGCGTCGCAGCGACTGTGCCAGGTTAATTTCCTGTTGCATGAGTTTGCTGGCGACACGCAAGGCGGTCGGGTTACTGATAAGCACCTTGGGGTTGACAAATACGGGGGAACTAACGGCTGATTCGCTTACGGTAAAATTTCCAAATTGGACGCCTCCAAGATCGTACAGTGTCTGCGCCAACCAGAGATTGTCCAGTGATTGCTCTTTCGCCACCTCTCAGCATCCTTTCTCATCAAGATTTAGTGTTGTGCGCATTCAGTATATCATACAGAATGCAAGGGTGTCATTATACGCAGAGCCTTTGTAAAAAAACCATTGACAGAACTCAACTCCATCAGTATACTTACTCATAATCGGTTCCGTAACCGGTAACGGGAGCGGTAACGAAAACCTGCTTGATATTTGAACAGCGAAGAGAGCGTGATGTGTATGCAGGAAAAGCCGACCAGGTCTAAAATTCAGGATATTGCGCGTCTGGCAGGTGTGTCGAAGACGACGATTTCGCGTGTATTGAACAACAAACCGGACGTAGACCCGGCTACACGCGAACGTATCCTGCGCATCATTGAAGAGCAGAACTTTATCCCCAGTATGGCTGCTGCGGGGTTGGCCAGTGGTCGCCGTCAATTGATCGGGATGCTCATTCCCTCGTTTAGCTGGCCGCTTATCCCGGAATTGATGCGCGGTGTGGCCGATGTGCTAGAGGATACCAGTTATGAACTGGTGTTGTATAGCATTAAGGATACTGATCGCGAGCAAGATCACAGTGAGGTAATCAACCGTGTGCTGGCGACGCAGTTGACAGCCGGTGTGCTGGCGGTATTTCCCGGCACGGCCTCGGCAGAATTGACCCGTCTTTATACCCAGGGATTCCCGGTGGTTATCGTGGATGATCAGAGAGTGCAGACGACTCCGTCGATCGGTGTTGATAACCTGACGGGCGCGTATACGGCTGTCTGGCACCTTATCAAGCTTGGGCACCGGCGTATCGCGCATATCGCCGGGCCTCCGGCGTATCGAGCTTCACACGAACGATATGAAGGCTATCGCAAAGCCTTGCTCGAAGCTGGCATCGCCCCCGACCCTGAACTTGCGCTTGAGGGCGATTTTATGCCTCCAAGCGGTCGCGCCTGCGCCAGTAAACTCCTGGCTTTGCCAGCAGGGAAGCGGCCCACTGCTATTTTCGCGGCGACCGACCAGATGGCCTACGGCGTAATTGCGGCGGCTGAAGAATGCGGACTGTCTATCCCACGCGATATTGCCCTGGTGGGATTTGACGATGATTCCCCCTCTATCCATGTGCATCCGTCGCTCACGACTGTCCGCCAACCTTACTATGAAATGGGCGAACAGGGCCTGAAGCTGCTGCTCTCTCTCCTCGACGCATCGCGTGACAATGCAGGCATCACAAGAAGCAACAGCAAAGCTGTGGAAGAGATGCAGCCAACTCGTATTCTGCTTGCGACCAACCTTGTAGTGCGCGCATCCTGTGGAGCGGATTTTCAAATCCCGGTTTCGACAACGACAGGTAATGATGTTATTTAAGGAGGTTGCCCATGACTCACACTGCTGTATTTGTGCAGAGGAATAAGGCGGGAATGACGGTGGTATCATTGCTGCTGCTGCTCTCGGTGGTACTCGCGGCCTGTGGCGGAAGTAATAGCACGACTACGCAAAAGAGACCTTTGCATCCAAATTCGCTCACCATGTTGGCGAATGAACAGGATGCCTATACGCAGAATTTTAATCCGTATTCTCCCGGCGTCATCAGTGGCACGCAAGGCTTGATCTATGAAACGCTGCTCAACGTCAATCGCCTGGATGGCACGGTCAAGCCATGGCTGGCCTCCAGCTATGAACTGGCGAGCGATGCGCAGAGTATCACATTCCATGTGCGCCAGGGCGTGATCTGGTCGGATGGGCAGCCGTTCACCAGCGATGATGTGGTCTTTACGCTCAACCTGATCTTAAAGAACCCCTCCATAGATTTGACCGGTATTAGTACCGCCGTCAAAGATGTGAGCGCGCCCGATGCCAGTACGGTCATAGTGACGTTGAGCAAGCCCTTCAACCCCATTGTGTGGATACTGGGTGGGCAGGTCTACATGCTGCCCAAACATACCTGGTCGGGCGTCAAGGGCGATCCATCACAGTATGCCGATCCCAATCCGGTTGGCACTGGTCCGTATATCGTCAAGTCATTCACCCCGCAACTGGTCGACCTGGTTAAGAATCCCAAGTTCTGGCAGCCTGGCAAGCCGCAGGTGGATGAGGTCAAGATTCCGGCCTATGCCTCCAACGATAGCGCGCAACTGGCGCTGCAAAAAGGCCAGATCGACTGGACGAACCTGTTTGTTCCCAACCTTGATAAGACCTACGTGGCTCTGGATAAACAACACTTCCACTACTGGTTCCCCAGCAGCGACGATGTGATGCTCTACCTCAACCTGACGAAGGCTCCATTCAACGATTTGCAGGTGCGCAAAGCCATTAGTCTCGCGCTCAATCGCCAGACCATCTCCAAACTTGGCGAAGCTGGCTATGAGCCGCCGGCCAATCCGACCGGGCTGGTGGGAGAGGCTATTCAAAGTTACATCGATCCGCAGTTTGCCAATATGCAATTTACGCAAAGCGCCTCTCAGGCGGGTCAAACGCTGGAGAGCGACGGTTGGACGAAAGGTTCCGATGGCTTCTATGCCAAGAATGGCAAGCAATTGACATTTAGCATCATTGTGGTCAGCGGCTATACCGACTATGTGGCGGACTGCCAGGTGATGGTGAAGGACCTGCAGGCAGCAGGCATCAATGCCACGGTGAATGCCATGTCCAATGACGCCTTTACAAGCGCATTGTCAAACGGACAATACGATGCCGGCATCCTGTGGACCAACCCCGGCCCTACACCTTACTACATCTACGATGGTCTGCTGCGCAGCACAAACTCAGCCCCCATCGGTCAATCGGCTCCCTCCAACTACGAACGCTGGATGGACCCGTCAACCGATAAGTTGTTGGACCAGTATGCTTCTACTACTGACCCACAGGTGCAGAAACAAGCGTTAGACGGGCTGCAACAGATCATGGTGAATCAGTTACCCAGTATCCCGCTGACGGCTGAACCCTACTGGTATGAGTACAGCACGGCCAAGTTCGTCGGATGGCCCGACGCGCAACATCCGTATGCCGCTCCTGGTACCGCGGTCTATCCAGACATTGAGTATGTGCTCTTGAACCTGCAACCGGTTCAGTAAAGTAACAGACGGGGCTTGCGCCAGAGTCGTTCGCTTCAGGACCAGGGCGACTCTGGCGGTTTCTCAGACCAACCGCGCCTGTCATCCTGAGCGTAGCGAAGGATCTGACTCGCCAGGGACCGAGATCCTTCGCTGCGCTCAGGATGACACTCGACGGCTACTCAGGATGACACTTGATGGCCGAGTGGGTCTGCCTGGTTTTTGCACCCGCCTTGTTGGAAGGGGATAGTATGCGTTATCTGCTTCGTCGCATTGGTTTTTATCTGGTTGCGCTGTGGGCCGCGATTACCATCAATTTTCTCGTACCCCACCTGGTTCCAGGCGACCCGGCGCAAATATTTATGTCCCGTATGAGGGGGCACGCCTCGCCCCAGATGCTGCGCGCGTTAGAGGTCTCGTTGGGCGTGAGTCACGACCCATTGTGGGTTCAGTATGGGCAGTATCTCAATAATATTATGCATGGCAACCTGGGCATTTCCCTTACCTATCTGCCCACTCCTGTGACCCAGATTCTGGGACAGGACCTTCCCTGGACCCTTGTCCTGGTCGGGACATCGCTGATCATTAGCTTTGTTATCGGAACGGTTCTGGGGGTTGTCGTCGTCTGGCGGCGCGGCTCGTTTCATGATGCTTTCTGGACTCCCTTCTTTGCCTTTATTTCCGCGATCCCCTATTTCTGGCTGGCGCTGGTGCTACTCTACGTCCTGGGGGCACAACTCGGCTGGTTCCCCCTGCATGGCGGTTATGATACCGATAACACAACGCCAGGCTGGAGCCTGGATTTCATATTGAGCGCGGTCCAGTATGCCATCTTGCCTGCACTGACTATCGTGATTGGCTCTATTTCCGGGTGGATGCTTGGTATGCGTAACGCTATGATTACCACGTTGTCGGAGGATTACGTCTTGATGGCCGAGGCGAAGGGCCTGAGACAAGGGCGTATTATGTATATGTACGCAGCTCGCAATGCCATTTTGCCAAATATTACCGCGTTCGCGCTCTCGCTGGGGTTTGTGGTAAGCGGCTCCTTGCTGACCGAGATAGTTTTCTCGTATCCTGGTATAGGCCTGGCGACATTACAAGCGGTAGATAACCATGATTACGCGCTTTTGCAGGGGGCTTTCCTGGTGATTAGTATTGCTGTGCTGGCCGCGAACTTCCTGGCCGACTTCTTGTATATTCTGCTTGACCCGCGCGTGCGCCTGGGAGGAAATTAACTAATGAGCGTTTCATCTCAAGAGGTAAGTTTACCTTCTCCTGAAGCTAATGCAATTCCTGCTCAGGTGCATCGCTGGCACGATGTATGGAGACTGGTGACGGGGAATCGCAAGGCAAGCTTTGGCCTGCTCGTGGTGGGTTTCTTTGTCCTGCTCGCTATCTTTGGGCCACTCATCTTGCGGCAAGACCCGCATACCTTTACTGAAGATGTGCTGCAGCCACCGTCGGTTGCGCACTGGTTTGGCACCACGAATTTTGGGGAGGACGTGTTCCTTCAGACGGTGGTAGGAGCGCGTTTCTCGGTTTTTATGGGCCTGGGCATTGGTCTGGTGACCACCATCATTTCGGTGCTGGTGGGCCTGACTTCTGGCTATTTTCTCGGCTGGGTGGACGAGGTTCTTTCGCTGGTGTGCAACGTGTTTCTGGTGTTGCCAACGCTGCCTCTGGCCATCCTGCTGGCGGCCTTCCTGCCGAATAAGGGGCCGGTGGCGATTGGGTTTGTCTTGACGATCACGGGCTGGTCCTGGGGAGCGCGGGTGCTGCGCTCACAGACGCTCTCGCTGCGCAACCGGGATTGCGTTGAGGCGGCTCGCGCTTGTGGTGAGTCAACGTGGCGCATTATTTTCTATGAGATTCTACCCAACCAGACATCCATTGTGGCAGCCCAGTTCTTTGGCACGGTGGTCTATGTAATCCTGGCCGAGACTGCCCTGGAGTATCTGGGTCTGGGCGATATCACTGCCTCGACCTGGGGCAACATGCTTTTCTCGGCCTCCAATAATTCCGCGCTGCTACTCGGCGCGTGGTGGTGGTTCCTGGCCCCTGGATTGTGCATTGCCATACTGGGAGCCGCGCTCACCTTTGTGAACTTTGGCATTGACGAGATAGCCAATCCGCGCCTGCGCAGGGAACCGAAGATATCAAAGAGAAGAAAAGCAAAAACGGATATGCAGAAAGAGATGGCGGGATGATGAGCAATGAATTTAATGAATTTGAGGAAGCTTCTTCCCATAGAAGCAAATTGCTGGAGATTCGTAATCTGAGCGTCGATTATTATGCCGCCAGCGGCACGGTTCACGCGCTGGACAATGTGAGCATTACGCTGGATCGCGGGCAAATTCTCGGACTGGCGGGTGAGAGTGGCAGCGGCAAATCGACCCTGGCATACGCCATCACGCGGTTGCTGCGCCCGCCGGCGGAAATTACGCATGGACAAGTCCTCTATTATCCGCGATCGAAGGCCGAAGACGATGTGCGCATGGAACGTCTCTCGCGCATAACGAAGAAGAAAAAGGGCGCAGGTAAGCTCGGACTTCATGAGGATTTGTCGGAGGCCGTTGATATTCTCGACTTCACACCAGGCGAGCTGCGCGCCTTTCGCTGGAGCGAACTGTCGATTGTCTTTCAGAGCGCCATGAATGCCTTGAATCCGGTAATGAATATCGGGTCGCAGATCAACGATGTCCTGAGAACGCACCAACCCAAAATGGGGCCGGATTCGCGTAAGAAGCGTATCGCGGATTTGCTGCGGCTGGTGGGTATCGCGCCCGATCGAATGCGCAGCTACCCACACGAATTGAGCGGCGGTATGCGCCAGCGCGCCATTATTGCCATCGCCCTGGCGCTCTCGCCGGAACTTATCATTATGGATGAACCCACGACGGCGCTTGACGTGGTGGTGCAGCGTGAAATATTGACGGAGATTATGGGGTTGCGCGAGCGCTTGAACTTCTCGGTCATCTTTATTACGCATGATCTTTCGCTGCTGCTTGAAATCGCGGATAAGATCGCTATTATGTATGCCGGGCGTCTTGTGGAGACGGCAACTAGCAGTGAATTGCATCGCCAGCCGCGCCATCCCTATAGTTTCGGGCTATTGAACTCGTTTCCAACCATACATGGGCCGCGCCGTCAGATGACCGGCATCCCAGGCTCGCCGCCTGATTTACGAGCGGTACCATCCGGTTGCGCGTTTCATCCACGCTGCCCCTGTATTTTTGAATCGTGCTCGAACGGTTATACCAGCGCTTCGCCCGTCCGCGCCTGAGACGCCAGGGCAACAGGTAGCCTGCCACTTGTATGATCCTACATTGAACAACAGCGAAGAATTACCCACGAACGCGGAGTTCGAAGCGAAATACGGGGCGTATTACGAGGCGTTGCAGGGAGTGAGGAGCGTGGAATGAGCACAGAAAATGACAGGGCCGATTTTCCAATAGTGCTGGATACAACAGGCGGCGATGCGCGAATAGACGCGCCTATTTTAGAAGCGCGACATTTGCGCAAGTATTTTCCTCTGCGGGGGGTCAAGCTGTTTGGGCCTAAAAGCGTCGTTCACGCGGTCGAAGATACTTCACTCGCGCTCTACCCTGGCCGCGCGCTGGCGCTGGTGGGAGAGAGTGGAAGCGGCAAAACGACGATAGCGCGTTTGCTGGCGCGGCTCTATGAGCCAACATCTGGCAGCATCCAGTTTCGTGAAAAGCCGGTGCAAGGTTCGTTTGGACTTCGAGAATATCGTCGCCATGTGCAGCTTGTCTTTCAAGACCCCTTCTCATCGCTTAATCCTGTGCATGATGTGCGCTATCATTTAGGTCGCCCGCTGCGCATCCATGGTCATGTACATAAATCGTTCCAGGAACGAGAGCAGATTCTGACACTTTTGAGGCGAGTTAGCCTGAGTCCCGCGGAACAGTTTATTACGAAGTTTCCGCACCAGTTGAGCGGGGGGCAGCGTCAGCGCGTGGCGATTGCGCGTTCGCTGGCGACTCGCCCCAATGTGCTGCTGGCCGATGAACCGGTCTCCATGCTGGATGTCTCGATTCGCCTGGATGTGCTGAATTTGCTGCTGCGCCTGAAGGACGAAGAACATCTTGCGCTGCTCTTTATCACGCACGACATTGCCAGCGCCCGTTACTTCGCCGAAGATACGCTGGTTATGTATGCCGGGCAGAGCGTCGAGGGCGGGCCAAGCGAGGAGGTGATCCAGCAACCTCGGCACCCTTATACCCGGCTGCTGATCTCTGCCGCGCCCGACCCTGATCGCCTGGGGCCGGACGGGTCAAAGGCCGAGCCGCTTCCGGCGCGTGGAGAGATTCCCAGCCTGATCAATCCGCCGTCCGGCTGTCGCTTTCACCCGCGCTGTCCGCACGCCATGGAGATGTGCCGCCAGCGTTTCCCCGGACGCACCGATCTCGGTGGAGGCCACTGGACGCATTGCTTTTTGTATGGGGAAGGCGAGAAGGGTCAGATGGGTTGACCAGGGCGGGGCGAGTAGGTTGACCAGGGAGTGGGTTGACCAGGTGGTGGCAGTTGACCAGGGCGGGGGCAAGCCCCGCCCCTACCCTACTACGAATAGGTTTGCGAAGCCGTACAGGGTAGGGGCGGGGCTTGCCCCCGCCCTGGTCCGCTCGTTAGCAAAGGAGATAACAATTACATGGCACGTATCAAACTGGCGTATATCGGTGGGGGGAGCACGCGGGCGGCTGGCACGATGGCTTCCTTTATCCACCAGGGGGAGAATTTCGATGGTTCCGAGGTGGTTCTGATCGATCTCGACGAGGAACGATTGGGGATTGTGCAGACTATCGCGCGCAAGATGGCTCGCGCCAGGGGGTTGGATATCACCTTCAGCACTACGACGAACCGGCGCGAAGGGCTGCGCGATTGCGATGCCGTGCTGACGAGCTTTCGAGCGGGTGGCTTCGAGGCGCGTTACCTGGATGAAAGTATTCCGCTTAGACATGGCGTGATTGGTCAGGAAACGCAGGCGCCAGGTGGATTCTTTATGGCGCTGCGTTCCATCCATGTGACGAAAAGTATCATCGAAGACATGGAGGCGGTCTGTCCCGGCGCGCGGCTCTTTAACTATACCAACCCCATCAATATTGTTTCCGAGGCTGTCACTCATCATACCTCGATTCCAACGGTTTCGTTGTGCGAGGGGCCGATTATGATCAACCGCGATTTTGCCGAACTGGCTGGACTTGATCCCGACAAGCTTGATGCGGTTTCGGTGGGGCTGAATCATGGCTCGTGGACGATACGCCACCAGTACGAGGGACAGGATTTCATGCCGATGCTGCGCGATGCCTACGAGCGTATGCCGCATACACCAGAAAATCGCGAGGAACTGCGCATGATCGAACTGGCTCTGTTGATGGATGCGCTGCCCAGCCACTATTTCCAGTATTTCTACTTCAAGGATGAGATACTGGCGGAATTGCTGGCGAAACCAACCACCAGGTCGCAGGATATTATGGCAAAGGTGCCTGATTACTGGGCGCATTACCGCGAGCAGGCAGCACAAGACGTGCCTGAGCTTAACCCAAAACGCTCGCGTGGCGGCATCCACGAGCTTGAACTGGCCCTGGATGTGATGGACGCTCTCTACAATGACCGCAAAGAGACCTGGTACGTCAATGTGCCGAATCAAGGCTCGCTGGCAGATTTTCCAGATGACCTGGTGGTCGAGACGCAGGCATTGGTTGATCGCAACGGCGTGAGGCCGCTGGTGTTCGGACATATGCCGCGTCACATCGTGGGCCTGGTCAAGATGCTCGGTGAATACCAGGCATTGACGGCAGAGGCTGCCTGGTCCGGCAATCGCCGCGATGCCATTCGCGCTCTTGCCAGTCATCCTCTCGTCTTTTCATTGCCCAAAGCTGAGGCGATTTACGACGAGATGGCGGCGGCGCATCGCCAGTACCTGCCGGAACGCTTGCTACGCTAGCAGGTGAACTGTGTCATTCATGCATCATAGATATGTAATCCCGAACAACGAGATGATGAGCTGCTGTATGCAGGAGGAAGGTTATGCGCTACGTACTGGGTGTCGATGGGGGCAATACGAAAACAATCGCGCTGGTTGCCGCGCTGGATGGCACGATTGTGGGCGCGGGGCGCGGTGGCTGTGGCGACATTTATAACGCCCCGGTGAGTGGTACCAACTGGCCAGACCCGGCTGCTGCGGCCATCGCTAACATCGAATTTGCCGTTGAAACAGCGCTGCAGGCGGCGCATATCCTCCCCTCCGATCTGGCGGCTGGAGTCTTCAGTATGGCAGGCGCGGATTGGCCTGAAGACTTTGCCCTGCTCAATTCTGCCATGCGCGCGCGGGGTTACGGGCGCAGTATCAGCGTACAGAACGATGCCATGGGGGTGCTGCACGCCGGGGTAGCTAATAATGTAGGCGTCTCCGTCGTGTGTGGCACGGGAGGCGCAACAGGCGCGCGCGGCCCCGATGGTCGCATGTGGCATTCCAGCTTCTGGCAGGACCAGGCGCAAGGGGCCTCGCAAATGGGCTCGCTGGCGTTGGAAGCTGTTGTGCGCTCCGAGCTAGGTATCGATCCCCCAACAACGCTCAAGCGGCACTTTCTCGAATATTTTGAGCTTGAAAGCGTGGAAGAGGTATTACATCTCTTCACTGCGCGTCCGCATAAACACTCCAGGAGTATCAGAGGTATAGTACCATTCCTGCTTGACGAAGCTGAGGCAGGTGATGTAGCTGCTCGCAAAATTGTGCTGGAACATGGCCGCGCTCTGGGCGAATACGCCAGGGCTGCCGCGCGTAAGGTCGGGATCGAGGGTACGCCATTTCCACTGATATTGGCTGGCGGGGTGCTGCGCCATCCCTCGACTCTGTTGCCAGATGCTATCGTCGAACGGGTACAGATCACCTCGCCAGATGCGCGCCCGACACGCAGCCGCTTTGAGCCAGTGATCGGCGCGCTTTTTACGGCATTAGAGGCGGCAGGCGCGGCTATCGACGATGCGCTGCTCGGACAGTTGGAGCCGACTATTCCTCCTTCGGATTTATTCGCAACAGATGTACCGTCGCCTCGTTCAAGGGCTTTTTAGTGAGCGTTGGTATTGTTGCATTCGGGGTGGAATGACCAACGGGAATAAGAACGTAGGCGCGTTCGTTCGTTGGCCGTTGGAGGAGCTTTGAGAGAAAAACCTTCACAGGGTATCCCTAAAATTTATGAATTAGTCAACCGCATCTTTCTCACGAGTCCGCTACTGGTGGAACGTGTCACTGAAGGCGTCTCTACCCATGTCTACCGGATTATTTTCCAACACGAGACATTTTACCTGCGCGTATTGCCGGAAGAAGGGGCAAGCTTCGCGCCAGAAGTGGCTGTGCATACACGCCTGCGGCAAATGGAGGTCAAAGTTCCAGATGTCATCTATTTTGACCATTGCTATGAGCCTCTGCAGCTTTCGGTTATGGTAACGACCAAAATGAAAGGCATCCCAATCAGCGAATCAACCGAACTTCGGCAAGAAGAATTGGAGGGTATCGCGATAGAAGCTGGGCGAGACCTTGCACTAATAAACAGTGTGAAAGTCGAGGGCTTTGGCTGGGTGAAACGCGATCTGCTCGACACAGAACATATCCGTGCGGAACAGGCCACAGACCACGCGTTTATGCTCGAATACTGGGAATCTGATCTGGCATATCTTGGCAAAAATGTACTTGATGCTTCTGCGGTTGCAGCGCTGGATAGAATTCGTGCCTACTACGATAACTTGTTAGAAGGTGAACAAGCCTATCTAGCACATGGTGATTTTGATACGACTCACATATTCCAGGAATATGGACGATACACTGGCATCATCGATTTTGGCGAGATTCGAGGCGCGAATTGCTGGTATGATCTGGGGCATTTTCACATGCGTGATGGAGAGTATATTTCGTATAGCCATTGGCTTGATGTTATTGGTGGATATAGTGAAGTCGCCCTTTTGCCATCGAATTACGAACGGTCTATTCGTTTTATAAGCATTTTGATCAATATACGCGTGCTGGTTCGGAGTCTGCTAAAGCGTCCCTCGAATCGCTTTACACAGCACCAGTTGAAAGGTGCTGGAAGAGGATATTGCCGAATTGTTACTCAGTATCCCTTAAAAAAGCGAGCTGCTCCACTGTCGGCGGGTGCATTACGAGTTCCTCTACCAGTAGCAGGACTGCTGCCAGGTCGCGCAGGTCAAGCAGTTCGACGGGCGAGTGTGAGTAGCGGCGGGGGATTTTTACTTCCAGAGTGGTGACACCTGATCCTGCCAGGTGAGCGGCTGCTGCATCTGTCTCGCCGCGATTGGTTACGGCTAGTTGGTAGGGTATACCGGCACGCTTTGCGGCGGCGATCATGGTGTCACGGGCGGCCTGGGGAATGAGGAAGCCGGAGTCTCCCGAACTGGAAGACGGGGTGATGAGCGCTCCCTGCCCGACACGAGCGGTGTAGGTCATGTGGCGCGTATCGGGTGTGCCAGCCGCCGGGAAGGTGTCAACAACTATCGCCAGGTCAGGCTGTAGACGTGCAAAGGCGACCTGCGCTCCGCGCAATCCTACCTCTTCCTGAACCGTCACCAGTGCGGTCAGGCGGCAGGGAAGCGTGCGTAAATGGAGACGCTGCAACAGGTGAAGCAAGACAACGCAACTGGCGCGATTGTCGATGCCCTTGCCACTTACTCGCGTTCCCGCCAGGTTGCGCAGTTCGGAGATTACCACCACTGGATCACCGATGCTCACACCGAGCGCTTCTACTTCTGCCGCGCTGTCAACACCGAGGTCAACGTACAAATCACTCATGGATGTCCCCTGTCCATGTTCACTACGCGGGGTCAGATGACCCGACCTGGCTCCTATTGCCCCGTTGTGACCGCCAACCCATACGGCGCGTCCTTCGAGCAGGTGTGGTTGAACTCCGCCCAGGGGGACCAGACGGAGAAAGCCTTCCGGTTCTATGCTGGCGACCATCGCTCCGATCTCATCGGCGTGTGCCGAGACTACGATATGCGGCGCGTCCGAAGGCCCTTCGCGCGTTGCAGTGAGGTTGCCCATGTGATCTAATGTAATAGTGTCAACCAGCGGCGTAAAGAGACTGCGCAGCCGCGCAATTACGGGCTGTTCCGCGCCAGATGGTGCGTGAAGGGCCGTCAGTTCCGCCAGGTCGGTTCGAAGTGTATTAAATAATTCATGGTCATGCTGCATAATGGTCTCCTGTAAGATTGAGCGAGCAACGCAAGAGTATTACGCCAGCCGAACAATAGCGCATGAAATCATAGTTCAGTTTCTTCGACAGGCTCTTCTTCTTCGGTTATCTCTTCAACGGTCTCTTCAATTACTTTGCCACCGGGCGCTGCTCGAATGGTGCGAATGCGGCGTTTACTTCTAAAACGGCCTGTTCCCACCGCGCCTTGAGAATAGAGCCGCACGCTTGTGACAACTCCCGCGGCGATAAGTAGTGCAAAAACGAGTAGTAAGGCTACGGCTCCTGTTCCCATAGCAACTTCCTCCTTGAAAAATTAATAAAGGCCTTTGCATATTATACACTCATGAAGGTTGTATTTGGTTTTGCTTCTGTGCCTGTAACAAGGAATGTAGTACAATACAGGACATACTCCCCTGGGAATCGGCCCATACATTACCATCATTACGGCTACGGAGAATATAATCGATGCGAATCCGGCGTTATCGCCCTGGAGATATTGCAACCCTGGCGCATATTCAGCAGCAGGCGGCTCAGGCTGATGGCATCGCGACCATGAGCGAGGCAGACTTTGAGCAGTGGCTGGCGCAGCCGGAATTACAGGCAGCAACCAACGTGTTCTTGATTACCGATGACGATGACGACCTGAACGAGTGGGGGCAGGCTGGCACGTTGGATGGGCTGGAAGGTGAAGCGGTTGGTTATACCGTGCTGCAATTGCGCCGCAGCCATCATGCCTATCACTTCCTGTGCGAGGGAACAGTGCTACCCCAACAACGGCGGCGTGGCGCGGGCTACGCCTTGCTCATGAGTGCCCTCAACAATGTGCGTATACGCATCTTTGAATTTGAATATGAGGCCCGGCAGCAGGGACAACCCATCTACTTTGAAGCTCTGTTGCCGGAAAGCGATCCGGCAGCAGAGAACCTGGCCGCGCAGTTTGAGATGCTGCGAGTGGATGAGCAAACGCTGATGGGTATGCGGTTGTATCGTGGCGATTTATAAGCCGATCAGTTAGACTTTTGGGTATGCGGTTTTTACGGCGTAGGTGCCATCGGGCAGCTTTTCCAGCGTGTAATCGCTGAATAGCACCGGGTCGGTTTTGTAGAGGCAGAGGAAGACGCGCATCGCCAGTTCGCGAATCTCGATCTCGGCGTGGGCGCTGGCCCGCATCTCAATGAAGTGCCGCCACGCGCGGGCATTACCGGTCATGACCATCGGTGCTTCTGTTTCGTTGGGTAGCACTGAACGCGCGCACTGCTGCACCTTTTTGCGCAAATCGGTTTTGGCCTCCGCGCTGAGAATCTGCGTACCCGCCTGCTGCATCTCCAACAGGCGATTGCTGAGGGCGGCATATTCGCTGGAGGAGCGTTCGATGCGCTCTAAGAATTGCGCGTGGAAGAGCTCATCGCCGGCGTATTCGGGGCGTTCGACGAAACGCAGCATTCGCCCTGAGACGAAACGCTGGCTCAGTTGGGAATATCCAAATCCTGCGCGGTGGCGCACGATTTCATGGGTCACACTGCGCGAGATGCCATAAAGCAGAAAACTGAAACTGGCGTGTTCAAAGACGGAACCATGTCCAGAAGACTTGAGGTTGTCAAAATAGCGGTCGGCCTGGGCGTTAAAGGTGCGTTTGGGGCCAAAACTCATATAACAGAGCTGTCCGGCAATTTTGCTGAGTTGCGCCCCTTCTGGCAAGAGGGTGGGATCGTTCAGGTACTCCCGGAAATGCAACGATTCATCGAATCCGTCCAGAAAACCTGCTAATCCCTGCAGATTGACGGTTGGCCGGGCAAGCAAAACAACCCCTGGCCGGGTGAGATACGAGGCCCCGCCTGGAGAGAGGTAAGCCGGGGAATGAAGCGTCGCAAATTTTGAACTATCGTCGCCGTGCAGTTCTTGAAATAACCTTTCAGGCGTGATGGTAGACATATGTGCCTCCTGACTACTAGCTGGTGTACTGGGGACTAGTCTAGCAGGTTGGAAGCCATTTGGCTACGATCAACCTGATTTCAGCGGGCGGGCTGTTCGGACGGATTGAGCAGAGCATCCAGCGTAGCCTGTCGAATGCGGTACGCCTGACGCGCTCCACGGTGAGGAAGCGTAATTGCCTCCAGTACGCCGTTCTTGATCCAGCGTCTCACCGTCGTATCATCCACCCGTAACTGTTGGGCAACTTCGCGGACTGTTAGTAGACCCGCTTCTTCATGCGCCACGGTGGCCTCTTTCTGCTTTTACGCTACAAAAACGAGCAGCCCTTAAAGAAACGTTGGACTGCACATATCATCTATTTGACTATAACGACGAACAATCAGCTTTTTTGTAACGCAGTGCGGTAAAGCCGCTCATAGTGGTAATGCATGTAGTGCATATGTAAAACGGTTGCAGCACATTTGTGGAAAATTGCAGTATTGCAGCGAACAGCCTGTTTAGCCGCCAATCATCGACATGCTGCGATTGGCGCGTTTGAAACGTTTATCTCCGATATAGTGTTTCAGCTCTTTGTTCCAGACAGCCCGCCGTATCGACTGCGCGAGCGCTTCATCGTCTGCGTCGGAGCGCAGCACTGCGCGCAGGTCAGTTTCTTCTGTGGCGAAGAGGCAGGTGCGTAGTTGCCCGTCGGCGGTCAGGCGGATGCGGTCGCAGTTGGAGCAGAATGGTTCGCTGACGGGGTTGATGAAGCCAACCTCACCGATACCATCACTGAAGGTGTAGCGGCGCGCCGTTTCGGATGGGTCGCCTGTGGTGATGGGAACCAGGGGGCCGTATTCCGCTTCGATGATGGCTTTGAGTTCCGCGCCGGTCAGGATGTCTTCTTTACGCCATATCTGGTCGGCATCGAGCGGCATAAATTCGATCCAGCGCATGACATAGGCTTTGCGCCGCGCCAGGCGCACAAATTCCAGCGCCTCTTCTTCACTATAGCCTTTAACGGCGACGGCATTTACTTTGATCGGATGGATGGATGGGTGCTTTTCAAGCTCCTCCAACCCTTCCAGTACGCGCTGTAACTGATCCCGGCGCGTCAACTGCGCGAACTTCTCGCGCACCAGTGAATCCAGGCTGACGTTGATGCGAGTCAGTCCGGCATCGGCTAGCGGGCCGGCCTGTTGTTTTAATAGAATGCCATTAGTGGTCAGGCTGAGACTGCGCAGCCCATCGATTTTGCGCAACATGCGCACCAGGTCGGGGACATCGCGGCGCACCAGTGGCTCACCGCCTGTCAGTCGAATTTGCTCGATGCCAATAGCTACTGCCACGCGCGAGATGCGCTCGATTTCCTCGTAAGAGAGGATTTCCGCCTTTTTTAGCCAGGGTAAACCTTCGGCTGGCATACAATAGGTGCAGCGGAAGTTGCATTTGTCGGTAATCGAAATGCGCATACTTTTAATGCGGCGGCCATAGCTATCAACGAGCAGTTCCATGAGTCAAACTCCAGTCCGGTACATTCCAGTTTATCAACGCTTCATTTAGTACTATATCATATTCGGTGAGCCATCTACCAACGCTTTCGCCATCTCTTTCTCGCGCAAGCCGTTAGCGTACTCTAATTCGATCTGCCAGTGGCTACTGGCGCGCCGTAAGGTGTGCAGCGTCAATTCAAGCTGAGTGAGGCTCAAGGAGTGATAGTATGCTTTCCCATCCACTACATTTTTGGCCTCGGCTTTCAGGTGATGCATATGCATCTGGCAATAGTGGATGTAGTGATCGACCAGTTCCAGGCGTTCCGCCGGGTGCAAAAAATCAAAGAAGCACACCTTGAGCCAGAAGAATTTGGAGTATTCGCCGGGATGCGCGGTCATATCCATCATTAACTGGTGGAAATGCCTGCGCCCATCTTCTGAAATGGAATAAGCTCGCGCCTGCCGGTCGTGCTGGGGAGCATTCTCCTTTACCTGTATATCGGTGGTAGTAATAAACCCCTCTTGCTCTAAAGCCTTCAATTTGGGGTAGAGTGAGCCATGACTCACTTTCGTCTCTGGCCCGATCATATCATTCATGATTTTGGCAATCAAATAGCCATGCATGGTATCGCGCATCAGCAGCGCCAGGATCAGCAGTTCGTACAAGTCACCCTCTTTTCTCTGAACAAGCCTCCGCAGGCAGCAAGGATATATGAAATATTTTAGACATATCTTAAAGACCAGTCTAATAGAGATGTCGAATAAGCATATCTAACAGATAGAGTATGATAGATAAAGTGATAAATGTCAATAAGAAAAAGTGTAGTTGAGATGTTTCGTATTGAAGATATCTCAACTACAATGAAGAATTTGCGAGTGGTCTGAGAGTATTAGTAGCTGATCAGGGAAAAGCCATTTTTAATGGTGATAGGGTGATTCTTCTTGAGCGATTTCCAGGCAGTTTTACTCATACTGGCCTGGTTGCGCAAATCAACAAGCAGAGCTTCTTCGAAGTGTTCGGAAGCGATGATTACTGCTTTGCGCAATTCTTCGCGCTGCGAGTTAATGAATGTTTCGATTTCTGAGAGCCTGCCTGCATTATAATTCAACCCTCGTATAGCCTGTCGTGCCAGATTAGCCCATTCCATATACGGAGCCCGTAACGCTGCAAATTTGTAGGAGATGAATGATGAAAGTTCCTCGTAGTCAGGAATTGATGAATTGTTCGCCATTGGTGTTTCCTCCCATTCGACATAGTAACTTTTGTGAGTTTCTCAAACCGCGTGTGAACTTGATTACAGGTGGGCGATACCACAAGCATACCATATTGGATCGTCTAATGTCAATTTTATATAAATTTAACTTCAAAATATTGTACTATAAATAGCAATGGCACATATATATACGAGATATTACAATGAAGTACACAATGGTACTCGAAGCATCACAATATGGCTAAAAGAAACCTGGCAACAAAAGTTACCAGGTTCCTAATGAAAGGAGGCACGGATGGGTTTAAGCGTCGTAGTACAGTGTGAACTCCAACGGTGTAGGCCGCAGGCGCACTTCGTCGGACTGGGCACGTTTCAATTCAACGAAATGTTCGAGCAAGTCTGTTGTGAAGACGCCACCTTCCAACAGGAAGGCGTGATCGTCTTCGAGAGCGTCCAATGCGGCGTCCAGCGAGGACGGCACAGAGCGAATTTCTCTCAATTCTTCTTTAGACATGTGGAACAAGTCTTTGTCCACCGGGCCAAAGCCATGTTCGCTCGGCTCAATGCCCCGGCGAATACCATCCAGACCCGCCATGAGCAAGGCGGCAAAGGCCAGGTAGGGGTTTGCCGTTGGGTCGGGCGAGCGGAACTCAATGCGTTTGGCGGGGGGGCAATCGGTCAAGGGTATACGGACGGCAGCGCTGCGGTTGCCCTTTGAGAAGACCAGGTTCACCGGCGCTTCGTAACCTGGGACCAGGCGCTTGTAACTATTGGTGGTGGAGGCCACGATGCCCAGCAGGGCCGGGGCATGTGTCAGCAGCCCGCCGATATAGTAACGCGCCATTTGTGAGATACCGGCGTACCCTTCACTATCATAGAAGAGAGGCTTCTCATCTTTCCACAGGCTTTGATGGACGTGCATACCAGACCCATTATCGCCAAACACCGGCTTGGGCATGAATGTGGCCGTTTTGCCGTTCCTGCGCGCCACGTTCTTCACGATGTATTTGTAAAGCAGCATGTTATCCGCAGTTTTCAGCAGTGTATTGAAGCGTATATCGATTTCAGCCTGTCCGGGACCGCCGACCTCGTGATGCTGCGCCTCGACCAGCACACCTTTCTCTTCAAGCAGGAGAACCATTTCGGTGCGCAAATCCTGTAGCGTATCATTGGGAGCGACAGGGAAGTAGCCTTCTTTGGGGCGCATACGATGGCCGAGGTTGCTTGCGCCATTGCGCGAGCTGTTCCAATGCGCTTCGTCGGAGTCAATTTCGGCATACTGGATGTTGGAGGTTGAGTTGTAGCGCACGTTGTCAAAAATGAAAAACTCGGCCTCCGGGCCGAAATAGCTGGTATCCGCGATACCGCTTGAGCGCAGGTAGGCTTCCGCTTTTTGCGCCACATAGCGAGGGTCGCGGCTATAGGATTTCTTGGTGCCGCCGGGGCCTGGATGAGCGATGTTACACACAAGGCTCAGGGTCGGAGCTGCCGTGAAGGGGTCCATAATCGCGGTATCAGGATCGGGGATTATGAGCATATCGCTTGCATCGATCGTTTGAAAACCGCGCACGCTGGAGCCGTCGAACGCTTTCCCTTCTACAAACGTCTCAAGATCAAGCTCGTGCAGTGGCACGCTGAAGTGTTGCCATGTACCGGGAACATCAACGAACTTGAAATCCACCATCTTGGCGTCGTTCTTTTTGGCAAATTGCAGTACCTCTTCTGGGGTCATTACCTCTCACTCCTTCTCTTTCTATCCCGGCTCCATTGCTGGAATATTGGATCCTTCAAAATCGATATATTTATGTACTTTGCACAAAGTTGACCATTTATCAGCCATTATCTGAAATGATCAATCTCTACTACTATGATAAGAGGTTAAGGCCCCTGAAGCTATGGATAGATTACCAGAAAGTTCCGGCATGTTATTTGTGCAATTTGCACAAATTGAAAATTGGCAAAAAAAAGCTTGACAGGACACTGCCGGTATGGTAGGATAATCCCTGTCAGAAGAACCGCCTGTATGCGCAGGTGAACCGGTGACAATAGCGAAGAGGGTACACCCGTTCCCATCCCGAACACGGAAGTTAAGCTCTTCAGCTCCGATGATACTTTGGGGGTAGCCCCACGGGAAAATAGGAAGTCGCCGTTTCACCCGCTCACATAGGCGGTTTTTTATGGATGCGATTTGAAATCGGTACACGCAGGAAGACGAACGTACTCGTCTGTCATCCTGAGCGCAGCGAAGGATCTCCTTGCCAGGCACCGGTATTCATCGTGCAGATCCTTCGCTGCGCTCAGGATGACAGAGGGGCAGTTTCATCAAGGGACGTTAGATGTTGTGCAGCGCTCTCACCACCGTATCTATTTCCTCCTCCGTGTTATAAAAACCGGTTGAAATGCGCAGCGCGTGAGTGGAGGGGATGTTGCGAATGAAGATGTTATGCTTCTCATTCAACACTTTTACCACTTCGGCGTCATTTTTTCCCTCAAGCCGAAATGCCAGCAGGCCGCTTTCACCTGGGCGTGGTGTCAACATAACCAGGCCGGGAATCTCGGTTAGCGCGTGAAAGGCGTATGTGCTCAATGTGGCAATGCGCTCATATATCCAATCATAGCCGACCACCGCATCCAGCCAGTTCAGCACGGCGACCTGCCCCGTCAGCGCCGCCGTTTGCCGGCCTCCAACCTCGAAGCGCTGCGCCTTTTTCGAGCAGTTCCCAGTCAATACCCTCTTCATGTTTTACCGACCAGTAGCCGACATAGGTGGACTTGACGTAGGACAGTGCCTCCTGACGGGCGTAAAGCGCACCCGTGCCATCGGGACCGCATAGCCACTTCTGCATAGGGATGGCGTAGAAATCGACGTTGAGCGCGTGCATATCTAGCGGAATGGCTCCTGCTGACTGCGCGCCGTCGATTAAGACGGGGATGCCCCATTCGCGACCCATATAACCGACTTCGCTGATATTCAGCCGCGCTCCCGTCATCCAGGAAACATGGGAAAGCGAGATCAGGCGGGTGCGCGGCGTCACGAGGTCTGCAACGGGCTTGAGTACGGGTCGCTCCCCTTTTTCGCCAATATCGGCGACGCGAATGCTGATGCCGTAGCGGTCGCGCAACTGGTATAATGGGGCGAGCAAGCTGATATGCTCATGGTTGGTGGTAATCACCTCATCGCCTTCATGCCAATCGATGCCGAAACTAATGATGTTGAGACCCTCACCCGTATTATCGGTCAGAGCGATTTCATCGACATGCGCGTTCAAGAGATGTGCCGCTCCTTTGCGGGCAGCATCATAGATAATTGACATACTCTCAAAGCCTGATGCGCCAAGTCGCCCGTTTTGCCACTCTTGCTGCACCCGCTCTTGCATAGCGGCGGGAACACAGGCGGGCATGGGGCCAAACGTCCCGGCATTTAGATAGATGCGCGAAGTTGTGGCGATCATTTCCTGTCGAATGTGTTGAATATGGGTGAGGTCTGCCAAAGTAAAACTCCTTCATAGAGGTTAGGGGCCGATGCCTTGTGTTGTCGCGGGGGAATGCGCGATGTCATGCCCCCGCGTCGTTTTTCAAACAACCGCATTATAAAGTATACATTACTTTTGGTGGCGACCACCGCGCCGGAAAGAGTTGAGTACGGCGCAACTCGTTGAATTCGTCAACTCACTATACTGAGATATATACAGCAAATGGCTGGTACCGTTAATTGGTGCCACTAAATTGAAGGGTATACTTGGCAAAAGGTGGGATAACAATGCCAGATCTAATTATTAGCGCGACGGGGATTGGAGCCACTTTGCTGGCCTGCGCCGCGTCAATTGTTCAGCTTATACGCTTCCACCGCGCCTATAAACAACAACGCGCTGCAATGCGCGATGACGAAATCCCACGTTATGCCGCCTATAAACAGCTAGCAATGGCGGGCGCGCATTTAACGCTGTTGGTGGCGGTCTCCAGCGTCATAGTGACCGTTGCGGCAGTGTTGTTCTTGAGCGCGCAGGCTATCTATCCCAGGGTCTTTGTCTTCGTGGGGATAGCCATGTGCATTGTTGTTGCGCCGTGCCTGGCGCTGCCGCGTTTTCTGTTCGACTTTCTCGCCTTATTGTACGTTGATAATCCCGCGCTGGCCGAATTTCAGGGATGCGATCTCGCGTCACAAAAGGTCATGGCTTTTTCAATACGAAGCATTTTTTGTGGACACCTGGCAAATGATTGGCGTTACGGAGTTATACTTCCCGATGCGCTGTCCTTATTTTTCCTGTTCGAGGCTGCAGGCTTACTTTTATTACTCAACCTTTACATGTACCTGTGGGTTATTCCTGTAGTGGCCGTATTGTTTCGCCTCGTTGACGGACTGACGAAGAACTTTACGTTCAAGTGGATAGCGCGGGTGGAACCGCTTGAAAAGACTAGCTGGGCCATGCTTGAGCCGCGCATTCGCCAGTTTGCTGAACGAGAGGACGTTGAGATTGGCGATATTTATGTACAGTCTATGACGCGCACCGGGTCAGCGCAATCACTGGTATGTGGACTGAGAAATCCGACCCTGCTGTTGAGCGATATCTTCCTCAAGAATTCGGACTGGCGGCAACAGGATGCCTTGATAGCAACCATGTTGGGCTACATCAAAAAAAAGGCATCTCGCATCAATTCTGTATTCAGCCTTGCAGTGATCGCCACATTCTGGATACTTGTCGTAGCCTTCTCTCTGCTGGTAGCCTCGTTAGACGCTCCGGTTGCGCCCTCCACTGCATTGACCGCCTTGTTCAGCCTCTGCGTCTTATGCATCCTACTGGTTGTTAGTAGGGTTTTCTCGCTGAGCCAACAATCGGCTCGCTATCGCTATGCTATGTATGTGACTGGCGATCCTCTGGCCGTATTGGCCGCTATCCATACGTTGGGTTTGCTGACGGCTACACCGCCATCGCGTTATAGCTGGCGGTCAAAGCGCATGAGCCGACTGCACCATCACGCATCCCAATCCGGGCCGCGCGCTCCCTGGGCTGATCGACCTGTTCCATCTATCGCGCCGCTAGACCCAGGCTCCGTGGCACTTACTATTCCACTGGAGCAAGCGCCTCCGCCAGAATCTGTTGCGGATGAGCCCTATTCTGAATCGAAGCCGAATGCCTTGTCGATCTTCGGATGACGCAGTACCTGCATTCCATCTAGCGCACTGCCCGATCGCGTAAGTGTTGTGGAACGTCGGTCACGACGATGCCCGGACGGAAAAGCAGAGCGGCCTTTAAGCGGAAGGCTGTCTGATTGTGCAAGATATATTCCCACCAGTGGGCAACTACAAATTCGGGCAGAATCACGGTCAGCGTGTCTTCAGGGTGGCGTTCATGCATGGTATCGATATAGGCCAGCAGGGGACGGGTCAGCGATCGATAGGGCGACTCGATCACCAGCAGGTGGGTTTCCTCGTCTTCTTTGAGATGATGTTGCCATTCGTTCCAGGCGGCGCGAACTTGATTTGCTTCGTCTGCATCAATTGCCACATGGACAGCCGTCACCTGACGAGTGAGCGAGCGAGCATAGGCTAAACTCTGGATAGATGCGCGGTCCAGTCCTTCAATTGGCACGACGAAACGGTGATGAATGTCTCTGGGGTGAATGGGGATATCGCTGGTGCGTTCGCGTTCCACATGGAGATAGTGGCGAGAGATGCCCATAAACATGAGCACGAGCACGGGAATGAGCAGGACGACAATCCACGCCCCGTCCAGGAATTTCATAGAGGAAATCACCACTGCTACCAGCAGGGTGGTAAAGGCTCCAACTCCGTTGATGATCATACTGCGCTGCCATCCTTTGTGTTGAGCGCGCAGACGCCACCAGTGGAGTACCATGCCCGCCTGAGAGAGGGTAAAAGACATAAAGACGCCAACCGCGAACAGGTTGATAAGCGCATTTGTGTTGCCCTGAAAGACGACAAGCAGCAGGCTGGCAAGCGCCGATAAAAACACAATTCCAACTGAAAATGCCAGCCGGTCTCCGCGAAACCCGAAAAGACTGGGCAGAAACTTGTCGCGCGCCAAAAGCGAGGCGAGGCGGGGAAAGTCGGCATAGCTGGTTTCAGCCGAGAGGACCAGAATGCCCAGTGTGGCGATCTGGAAGACTGGAAACATGAAGACGAGCGGGCCGCTAAAGACCTGGCGAGCAATCTCGGAGATTACGGTTGGATGGCCTGCCGCGTTAGCCTCAACGTGGTATGTCATGGCCAGCAGCGTAATACCTAAAAAGAGTGTGCCAAGAATAGCTGCCATCCAGGTCAAAGTGGTGCGCGCATTGCGCGTTTCTGGCTTTTGGAAGACTGGCACTCCATTGGAAATGGCCTCTACTCCCGTCATGGCAGAACAGCCGGTAGCAAACGATTTGAGGATCAGGAAGAGTGAGAGTGGTTCCATGGCTTTTACCGAAGCATACTCACCGATGAGAGGTTGATGTTGGAACACAAAGGCTTTCACCAGTCCAACCACGATGAGCAGGATCGCGCTCCCAATGAAAAAATAGGTAGGCAGGGCGAAGACCGTTCCCGATTCACGCACACCGCGCAGGTTAATAATCATCATGAGGGCAACTAGCCCGATATCAATAAAAACCACGTAGTTACTGAGCGCCCTGAAGAGGGAAGCCAGATTCTGAACTCCGGCAGCAATACTCACCGCGACGTTGAGAACATAGTCGATCAGCAGGGCTGCCGCGGCTATGAGGCCCGCCAGCGTGCCCAGATTCTCTTTAGCGACAATGTAGGACCCGCCTCCGTTGGGGTAGGCGGGAATCGTCTGGCGGTATGAAATGGCGACGATACATAATAGTCCTATGATTACCAGGCTGATAGGTAAGGTCAATCCCAGGTGTTGGGAACCTCCCGCGACAAGGTTGATTAGGATAGCCTCCGTCGCATAGGCAACCGAGGAGATGGCATCGGATGAAAGCACTGCCAGCGCTTTGAATTTAGAGAGGCGTTCCTGTTCTCCCTGCGCGGTAGAGATGGGTACTCCAATAAAAATGCGTTTGAGCCTGGAGGCTGTCTTCCCCATGCGGCCCTGTGGAGCGTAGGCGGCCTGGGTGGCTTCAACCACACCGCTTTTGATACGTCGAAATCCCGGGTGGCTGGGACGCACAATGCGTACACGCGCATCACCCAGTCTACTGCCCTGGCGTTCCTCAATGCGGCCCTGTAAGATAAAGTCAGCGTCACTCTCTTCGAGAATCTGCGCGCGGTCGAGTGCGCTTCGCTCAGTGCTGCCTTTTGTTACAAGGTCTTTGTTTGAGCCTGTTTCTTCTGGTGGCTTTTCCTCCAATTTGATTCCTCCCTTTGTCGCAATCCTCTTTTCATCGGTGCATCTGGCTTGCCGCGATAACCTGCATCTATTTTCACTATACCATGGTAATTCTCAAAACTCGCGCAAGAATTCGCTATAGCCAGAATCGTACAAGTATCCAGGCCACATAAACACCTAACAAGAAGACGCCGAGACCTCGACTTATTCGACCCCTCAAAACGGAGAACAATACAACCGAGAAGAGTGTAAGCGTAAGTGGAGCATCGAGGAGCAGCAGGAAGCGGTCTCCCAGCATGCCCTGTAAGAATACCAGTGGAATCACGATGCCCAATGCTGCATTGATGCTGCCGCTGCTGTAAACCTCTTCGATGCAGGCCGCCGTTTCTCCAGTACGTACCAGGCTAATCGCGACGACAGTATTAGGCAACGACGTTGCGACAGCAAGCACGAGCAAGCCCGCGAGGATAGGCGGCATATGCAAATCGGTGGTGAGAGTTTGCCCCGACTGGACCATTACAAGCACTCCGCCTAACGCTACGACCAATGTAAATATGACCTCGCTGCTCAGCAGCAGAATGGATAAAGGAGCTTTCCGCTCAGGTTCGTGGTGATGAAGGGTTATTCCCTCGCCTCCATGTGTGCGCCTGAGAATATGTAGCAGTAGCGCGCCGAAAACTCCCAGGCCAAGAATACTCGAAAGCAGTACGAGTACGTGGAAATTGCTTGAATGATGCAGGAATGTGATAAGCGGTCCGCCCGGAAGCCAGCAAACCACCACAAATGCCAGGAAGATGATCGCCAGGGTATACCATGCAATCACACCTACATCTCGTTTCTCCTGGACATTCAGCGTTATACCCGAGCGCTCAGGATTCAGCAGGGCGCAAAGTCCGAGTATAATGGCAATATTGTAGATGTTTGAGCCAACGATGATACCGATACCGACATCGATGTGTCCGCTAAGAATGGCTATGGCTGAGGAAACATAATTGGGAACATTGGCTCCCAGCGCACTCAACAGGCTCAGTACGCCAATTGAAAGATGGAGCGCTTCGCATAGCTCTTCCAATTTGCGTGTGAAGCGTGCTGAAGTAGCGATCACAATGAGGAGCGAAACGAGAAAAATGCCCAGCGTTACGGGTAAAGATGAGAAGATACCGGATGAAAACATGCTACGAACCTGCTTCCACAAAAAAATACCAGGAGCGATCTGGCTTCTTGTTCCCCTTACATCGCTTTCCGCGAAATGCATAAAGGGTCTGTTACCGACCAGACTTCCCGGTGTTCCTCACATGCATAAAGATTGAGTTGTTCTGTCATTATAGCATGGGTTTTTTTGTGGTGGCAAGTTAGCGGACGAAAGAGGAATGCACAGCCTGGGCAAAGTAGCCGAAAGCGATGATGACCAGGCAGACGACCAGTACGACGAGTGCAATGCTGATGGCTTGCCGGTAACGACCCCCGAGCTTTGGTCGATCTGGAACATAGTCCACCGGTATTACCGTGTCTAAGCTCTGGAGGTCCTTGAGTACGTCACGCATGTGAGCATACCGCCTGGACGGGTCCCGCCGGATGGCGCGCATTACCAGCGTCGCCAGCGCGGGGGAGATGGACGGATTGCGCCCGAGGAGTCCCGGAGGGTCGTGGGAGATGTGCCTGGTAACGAGTGGAAAGCCATCGTGTTCCTCAAATGGAGTTTGACCGCAGAGCAGCTCATAAAGAACAACGCCGACGGCATAGATATCAACCCGTCCATCCCCATCTCTCCCCAGCAGGCGTTCCGGGGGCATGTAGTCTGGTGTTCCGATGGGCGACGAAATACTCTGCCAGATGCCTCGCTGCTTCCCCTCAAGGAGAGCGATGCCAAAGTCTAGCAGTTTAACGTCGTTGCTTGGTAGGATCAAGATGTTTTCCGGTTTGATGTCGCGGTGGATCACCCCGTTTTCGTGGGCATAGAGCAGCGCTTCACACACCTGAAGGAGAATGCGCCGCACCTCGGTTGGAGGTAGCAGCGCTGGTGCCCGTTCGAGCATGACGGCTCGCAGGTTCCGACCATGTAGATACTCCAAGACCAGGTATTCCCTGCTCCGCTGTTCGCCCACATTCAGGTGTCGCTGAATATGGGGATGATCCAGGCGTTTGCCGATCTCCTCTTCGCGCTTGTAGCGCTCGAAGACAGCAGCACCACCGATCACCTCGTCGTCGTGAAACTTGAGTACGACCTCCCGCTGGGCGTGCCAGTCCTGCGCAAGGTAGACGTGGCTCGCGCCCCCTCGTCCAAGTGGGCGGATGATTTCATAGTGATCAATTCTCTGACCCGCATGGTAAACCGTTGGCATTTGACATACCTCCTTTCTCTATGTTTCACCCGTTGTTTGCTCAACCTCTGGCGCGCAAGCGCGCCCGCTCGATGCTCATAATAGCCTCATCGAGAAAGGTCCAAAAAAAGATGGCCTGATTGTCGGGCTGCTCCTGTTCTTCCAGCATGCGTTGCGCGCTCGCAAACCACGACACCCCGTTTTCAATGCGCATACAGAGCACACCCAGTACCTGGTTGGCTGTCTTGAGAGGGATCAGGCGTAATAGTGGGCCCTGCCGCGAAGCAGCAGAAGCAGATTGAGAAGCCTGGCTTACCTCAAGCATTTTTCCCTGAGCCATCACCTCTCTGGCTGCCACCACCTCGTCGTGCGACAGGGTGAAATGCTCGATGCGGATAGGGGCATCTGCCTGAATGCTGAGCGTTCCTCCTTCATCAGGGACCAGCAACGCGCACTCGCGCACTCCCCAGGAAGAGAAAATTCTGACGAGAGCCAGCGCAATGGTATCCAGTTGCTCGTCAAGGTGCTGGGTGCTATTGATGACACGTCCCGCTTCAAAGAGAATCTGTGCCTCACGCTCACGTAGTCTCGCCTGCTCTACACTGCGTCGTGTCGTTGCGGCGAGCTGGCTCGCGATCAGGGCGGTCGCGAGAAAGACAAACAGCGCAATCCATTCCTCCCAGCGGGCAATGACAAAGGTATACAGGGGAGGGACGAGGAAAAAATCGAATGACAGAAAGGCAACCACTGAGGCCACGAGCGACGCGAAGCGCCCGCGTATGCTTGCCAGGACCAGGATAACCAGAAGGTAGACGATAGAAATGTTCGGGATGGTTGGATACAGGTGATACCCGTAAATGATACCCGTTACGGCCAGCGCGCCGCCGGCACCCAGCAGGCCATCAACGAGGTATTGTTGCCCGGACCTCGCTGTATGGACTGGGAGCTGTGGGATCTGCTCAATTGCATGCATAGAAACATCTCCTTTATTCATTAGAACTCCTTGAAGCGACGCGACACCCCCCCCATGCTGCAACTAGTCCGATCAGCGGGAAAAGCACGAGGCCAGGCGTAGTATACAAAGTCAGGTTGGCCGCTTCAGACGTATAGGTCTGGTCGAAATGGCCCCGGTCAACGAGACTGAGCTGGTCGCCCGCATCGGTGAATTTGCCGAAGGTCTGATTCGAGATACCGGTGCTGATGCGCTCAGTTGTAATGATCCTTTGCGGATCTCCCGCATGGTTGTCTTCCTCCTGTATTGAGACGGCCACTTTCTACGTGGTTCAGTCTCGAGATCGCTTAGACGTATCGAATCTGGCATCGATACGTTTGTATCCTAGAAATGCGACGACCATCGTCCCAAACAGTGGGAGAACGGTCCCGCTGGAAAGATAGAGGAGAAAGCCCACGAGCAACGCGAGCAGTCCCAGACCCAGAGCAATCAAGCGGATCTTCTCGTTACGCGGCAGGCACGGTGCTTCTCCGGCTCTCCATCGTTGGGGAGGTTCTTCGGAGAGAGCGCTCATCTCCTCTGAACACCTCTCCGCCGGGTTGAGGGAGGAATACTCCCGCGCCTGATTTTCGTCCATAGTGTACTCCTCCTTTCGACAGACGTTAGCCGCTCACCATGCGCAGGTGCTCGATCATGGGTCCGAGCGCCGCGGCGGGCAGGTAGGTCAGGGCCACCACAATCAGGGCCGTCCCGACGATTACCGACGCGAAAAGCAGCGAGTCTGTTTTGAGTTTGCCTGCTGTCATTGGCCTGTTGGTCTGCCGCGCAAACAGGCCGGCGAAGGCCAGCGCGTACTGCTTGCCGGTCATCTCGGCCTGGGCGTCGATGCGACACAGGACATATAATGGTTTATCCTCTATCCAGGCACGCAGCGTCTGAGTGAACAGGTCTGCAAACTCCAGGTTCCAGAAATGGCCGGCGCCCGGCACCAGTGCGCCACGCGCGCCGGGTAGCGTTCTCCTCATCACATAGACTGCCTGCGGGAACAAACGGCACGTCTTTGTGACCATCCTTCTTCCCTATTCCTCGTGGCTGCGCGGAACCAGGTGAATATCGATACCGGCATTGAGTCTCAGCAAGCGGTTGATGATGGAGCCACGAATGAGTTCTTCCCAGTGGCTGCGGGCGGGCTGGCCCAGCACTAGTTGCGTCACCTGCCGCTCGCGGGCGACCTCCACCAGCTTGCGCGCGATGTCGGGGCTGCTGGTGCGGATCACCTCTGCTCCCAGGTCCTCCGCCAGCACGGCGTGTTCCTCCAGGCGGCGCAGCGCCTCTTCCCTGTACCGCTTTGCATCGCCGCGATACTTGAGCCACCCGATGAGCTTGCTGGTGAAGGCCAGGTAGCCCTCAGGCTGGATGCACACGGCGATAAAATCGGCGTGCAGCCCGTGGGACAGCCTCCATGCGTCACGGATGACCTCGCGGGTGTGGGGACGGGCATCGAAGCCCACCAGCACCCGCTCGCTGGCCGAGCGGTATTCGCTGATACCGTGCTCGGTCATGTACTGCTCGAGCTGGGATTCGGTCTTCTCGGCGACGCGCCGCAGCGCTAGTTCGCGCAGAGCCGTCAGGTTGCCCTCGCGGAAGAAGTTATTGAGCGCGGTATCGATGCGTTCGGGGGGGTAGATATTGCCGTGCCTCATGCGCTGGCGCAAGGCATAGGGAGAGATATCGATCAGCTCGACTTCCTCGGCCTGATCTAGAATCCAGTCTGGCAGCGTTTCGCGCACGCGCACGCCCGTGATACTGGCCACCAGGTCGTTGAGGCTCTCCAGGTGCTGGATATTGAGCGTGGTCACCACGTCGATGCCCGCGTCGAGGATCTCCTGCACATCCTGGTAGCGCTTGGCGTGCTTCGATCCGGGGACGTTGGTGTGCGCCAGTTCGTCGATGAGTGCCACGCGTGGGTGGCGGGCGATGACGGCCTCGGTGTCCATCTCTTCGAGCGTCACCCCGCGGTACGTCACCTGCTTGCGCGGGACGATTTCCAAATCCCCAATCTGCGCCTGCGTCTGGGGACGTTTGTGCGTCTCCACATAGCCCACCACCACATCAGTGCCGCGACTCTCGCGACGGTGCCCCTCGTTGAGCATGGCATAGGTCTTCCCCGCGCCCGCTACCGAGCCCAGGTAAACGCGCAGGCGGCCCCGCCGGGGCTGGTAGCGCCCCGGAGCAGAAACCGGTGTATCCTCGTCCTCCTCCTGGTCGCGACCCGGTGGCGCAGCCCGGGGAGGGGCTGCTGCTGCCAGGTCGCGATCGCGCAGGCTGTAGCGGCGCAGCAGCTCCTCCGGATCAGGGCGTCCCTCCTCGCGCTCGCGTTGTTCTTCGTCAGGTGGTTGCTCTTTCATGGCCTCACCAGTATAGCGGCGCTCTGCGCCGGGTTCACTTCGCGCCTTCTTCCGCAATGTGATGTCAACACGAAGATGAGTTCGCGGCGCAGGCGTTGAGCGCCAGGTTCAGATCGAGCACGTTGACGTATGGCTCGCCGAAGATGCCCAGGAAGCGCCCAGTCTCGTGATTGGTGACCAGCTTCGTGACCACGTCCTGCGAGAGGCCGCGCGCCGCGGCGATGCGCGGCACCTGGTACATGGCGCCCGCGATCGAGATGTCGGGGTCAAGCCCTGATCCCGATGCGGTCACCAGGTCCACCGGCACGGGTCCGGCAGGCGCGTTGGGGTTCTCCTTCTTCAGGTCGGCTACTCGCTGCTGCACGGTCTGGATGAAGGCCGCGTTGGTTGGTCCCGAGTTCGAGGCGGTCGAGTTGTCGGCGGCGTATGGCTCTGGCGTCCCGGTCACCGGGTTGACGGTCACCGAGGGCCGCCCATGGAAGTACTCGGGCTTGGTCCAGTACTGTCCGATCAGGTCGGAGCCGATGACCGTTCCGTTAGAGGCCTTCACCAGGCTGCCATTGGCCTGGTACGGGAAGATCAGCTGGGCCAGGCCGGTTACGATGCCGGGATACAGGAAGCCGGTCACGATGGTGAGGATCAGGGTCAACACCACCGCCGGGCGCAGGTATTTCGTCAAAAATGTTTTCATCGCACGTTTCCTCTCTCACAACTCGGGCGGCGTCATCACTTCACGGGTGACGCCCACCCGATTGCTTGCTCTCTCTCTTTGCTTACCCCAGGGTCAGGTGCAGCAACTGCAAGACCAGGTCGATGGCTTTGATGCCAGCGAAGGGGATGATGATGCCGCCGATGCCGTAGATCAGCAGGTTGCGCCGCAGCAGCGGACCCGCCCCGATGGCGCGGTACTTGATGCCGCGCAGGGCCAGCGGGATCAGCGCGACGATGATCAGCGCGTTGAAGATCACCGCCGAGAGCACCGCGCTGTTGGGCGTGGCCAGGTGCATGATGTTGAGCGCCTGCAACTGCGGGTAGGTGAGCGAGAAGGCCGCCGGGATGATGGCGAAGTACTTGGCCACGTCGTTGGCGATGCTGAAGGTCGTCAGCGCGCCGCGCGTGATCAGCAGTTGCTTGCCCACCTCCACCACCTCGATCAGCTTGGTGGGGTTGGAATCCAGGTCCACCATGTTGGCCGCTTCCTTGGCGGCCTGCGTGCCCGTGTTCATGGCCACGCCGACATCGGCCTGGGCCAGCGCCGGGGCATCGTTGGTGCCGTCACCCGTCATGGCCACCATGCGCCCGCCCGTCTGTTCCTCTTTGATAAGCTTCATCTTGGTCTCAGGGGTGGCCTGCGCCAGGAAGTCATCCACGCCAGCCTCTTTGGCGATGGCGGCGGCGGTGAGCGGGTTGTCGCCCGTGATCATGACGGTGCGGATGCCCATGCGGCGCAGTTCGTCGAAACGGGCGCGCATGCCGCCTTTCACGATGTCCTTGAGTTCGATTACCCCCAGCACTCGCGCGTGGCCGTCGGCGCCGTTAGTCCCCGACCGTACTTCTGCCACGACCAGAGGAGTGCTGCCCATGCTGGCAATGCCGTTCACGATCACTTTCAGCTCGTCGCTGCTCGTGCCGCCATGCTCCGCTACGTACGCGGCGACCGAGTCACCCGCTCCTTTGCGGATAGCATGCGTGCCCGATGTGCCGTTTGAGGCTCCATTCAGATCGACGCCACTCATACGGGTCGTGGCCGAGAACGGGATAAAGGTCGCTGCCGGATCGACCGCGTCGGTGAAGCCATATTTCTCTCGCGCCAGGGCCACGATGGAGCGGCCTTCCGGGGTCTCGTCCGAGAGGCTGGAGAGCATGGCCGCCTCGGCCACCTCGCGCTCCTCCACGCCGTGCAGCGGCACGAAGCGCGTGGCCTGGCGGTTGCCCAGCGTGATGGTGCCGGTCTTGTCCAGCAGCAGCACGTCTACGTCGCCCGCCGCCTCTACCGCGCGCCCGCTCATGGCCAGCACGTTGCGCTGCACCATGCGGTCCATACCGGCGATACCGATGGCTGAGAGCAGCCCGCCGATGGTGGTGGGGATCAGGCACACCAGCAGCGCGATCAGCGTGGTCACCGAGACCGGCTTGGCCGGAGTAGATGGCGAAGGGCTCCAGCGAGACCACCACCAGCAGGAAGATGATGGTCAGGGCGGCGATCAGGATGTTCAGCGCGATCTCGTTGGGGGTCTTCTGGCGCCTGGCGCCCTCCACCAGCGCGATCATGCGGTCCAGGAAGGTCTCGCCGGGATTGGCGCTGATCTGCACCACGATCCAGTCGGAGAGCACGCGCGTACCGCCGGTCACGGCGGATCTGTCGCCGCCACTTTCGCGGATGACGGGGGCCGACTCGCCGGTGATGGCCGACTCGTCCACCGAGGCCACGCCCTCCACCACGTCGCCATCGCCTGGGATGACCTCCCCGGCCTCGACCAGCACACGGTCGCCCTTGCGCAATTCCGGCGCTGCGACTTCCTGTGTCGGGCCGAAGCGGTCGGGACTCGCCAGTCGCTTCGCCATAGTGGTGGTGCGAGCGCGTCGTAGGGTATCGGCCTGCGCCTTGCCGCGCCCCTCCGCCATGGCCTCGGCGAAGTTGGCGAAGACCACCGTGAACCACAGCCAGATAGCCACCGCCAGTACGAAGAAGATCTCAAAGTTGAGCTGCGTGCGGGGAAGCTGCGCCGTGGGTTGGGCGAACAAGAGGCGCACGAACTCGATGGTGGTGACCACGCTGCCCACTTCCACCACGAACATGACCGGATTCTTGACCTGCACGCGCGGGTCCAGCTTTTTGAAGGAATCGGGGATGGCGCGCCGGATGATCTTAGGGTCCCAGATCGAAAGGTCCCCCTTGCGGCGCGTCTTCCACTGCTTGACTTCTAGCCCGTCGGTTGGTACCTCAGGTTGTATTTTATCGGTTTGCATTTTAGAACACCTTCCCTGCATGCATCAGTAACTGTTCGACGATCGGCCCCAGTGCGTAGGCTGGGAAAAAGGTCAGCGCGCCCACGATCAGTATCACGCCGATCAGCAGGGCAACGAAGAGGGGCGTGGTGGTGGGGAAGGTGCCCAGCCCGGCTGGCACTACCTTCTTCTTGACCAGCGCGCCGCCCAGAGCCAGCAGGGGGATGACCTCAGCGAAGCGCCCGATCAACATGGCCATGCCCAGCGTCCAGTTGTAGAAGGGGTTATTGCCGTTCAGCCCCGCGAAAGCCGAGCCGTTATTGCCGTTGGTGGAGGTGAAGGCGTACAGGATGTCGGTCAGCCCGTGCGGACCCAGGTTGCCGGCCCCCGTTGTGAGTCCCGCGTGGCCCGCCGGCAGCGCCACGGCGACGGCGGAGAAGCCCAGGATGACCAGCGGCGAGACCAGCAGGGCCAGCACCGCCATCATGATCTCCTTGCGTTCGATCTTCTTGCCCAGGTACTCCGGCGTCCTGCCCACCATCAGTCCGGCGATGAAGACCGCGATGATGGCGAACATCAGCATGCAGTACAGCCCGGCGCCGACCCCTCCAAAGATGATCTCACCCAGTGCGATGTTGGCGATCAGCACCAGCCCGCCAATGGGCGTATAACTATCGTGGAAGCTCATGACCGTGCCCGTCGAGGTGGCGGTCGTGGTCACTTCCTGCAGTGATGATATGGTGATGCCATACCTCACCTCCTTGCCCTCCATATTGCCGCCCGACTGTGTGGCGCTCACCACCTGGTTGGCCCCTGCCGTCGTCAGCAGCGGATTGCCTGCCTGTTCGGCGGGGATGACGATGAACACGCCGATGAGGAAGAGGATGGCCGAAACGATCCACAGCACCCAGCCTTGCTTGGTGTTGCCCACCCACTTGCCGAACATGTAGAACAGCCCGGCCCCCAAAGTGATCTCGCACAGGATGATCAGCAGGCCGGTCAAGGCGTTGGGGTTCTCAAAGGGATGCGCGGCGTTGACGTTGAAGAAGCCGCCGCCGTTGGTACCCAGGTCTTTGATGATCTCCATCGAGGCCACCGGCCCCTGGGCGATGGTCTGCGTCCCCCCGTTGAGGGTATGTACCACCGTGTAGGCGTTGAAGTTCTGGATCATGCCCTGCGAGACGAAGACCAGCGCGCCTACAATGCAGATGGGCAGCAGGATGTAGAGCGTGCAGCGCACGAGGTCGACCCAGAAACTGCCCAGGTACTGCGCGCTGCGGCGGGCCAGGCCGCGCACCAGCGCCGCAGCCATGGCGATACCGGCGCCGGCGGAGACGAACTGGTGGAAGGCCAGGCCGGCCATCTGCGTCAGGTAGCTCATGGTCTGCTCGCCCGTGTAGTTCTGCCAGTTGGTATTGGTGGTGAAGCTGGCTGCGGTGTTGAAGGCCAGCTGCGGCTCGACATTGGGCAATCCCGCCGGGTTGAGGAACGAGCCCGAGTAGAGCTGCTGGGTGCGCTCGAGGAGATAGAGGAGCAGCATGCCCACCACGCTGAAGATCAGCACGGAGATCATGTAGCCGGTCCACTTCTGCTCGTCATCCTCACTGATACCGGAGAGGCGGTAGAAGAAGCGCTCCACGGGCACGAGGACCGGTGAGAGCCAGGTGCGCTCCCCGTTGAAGACCTTGTACATGTACAGGCCGACTGGCTTGGTCAGCAGCAGCACGATCACCATGAAGATGACTACCTGCAGGACACTATTGAGTGTTACAGGCATAGGTTTTACCTCACTTATTAGACTAATAAGACAACATTAAAATCTCTCGGGCGCAAGCAGCGCGATCACGAGATAAACGAGCACGGCCAGTGTGACGATGCCCACCAGGATATACTCAAGCGCTGAGTTCACAGCATTCCTCCTTTGCTACAGGCGCTCGCAGCCCTCGGTGAAGCCGATGAACGCCACGAACATGATAATGGTCACGAGTATGATAATCGCATCAAGCATACAAATCCTCCTCATCGGATAATGTGCTTCGAGAACTTCCGGTTTCTTCCTCATCGGTCGCTTCAGAAACGACTTCGCCGTTGCGGCGGCTCGCCGCCTCGGCCGCCAGTCGCAGGATGGCGTCCATGGGGAACGGTTTGGGCAGATAGGCCAGCGGGTGAAATTCCTGCAAGCGGCGTGGGCTGACCCGTACCGCTGAGAGAACAACTACCGGCAGTTGCCCGGCGTGCCCATTCATCTGCAGGGCAGGGAGCCGACCTTCCTTTTGCGCGGTACGCAGCACCTCCCAACCAGTCTCATCTGGCAGGCAGATGTCGAGGATAATGAGATCAAATGGCGTAGTTCGCAGGTGAGCAAGCGCTGAGTGTGCATCTTCCGCGATGCGCACGTCGTGTTCGCGCGCTTCCAAATTGCGCAGGATCAATTCGCGTAAGACTTCATCATCTTCTACCAGTAAGATACGCGCTCCAGGCATATCATTCGCCTCCTTTCTTCCAGCATATAGAGTCATCCAATATGGCGCTGTTCTGTTCTGATCCACAGGGGTTCCTCGCAGGCTGGCGCGCTTTGTGTCTGGCATGTGGTATCCCGCTGCTCCCACAGTCTGCGCAACCTGGATAAGAACCGTGTACCCGGGCGGACAGGCGGTGTGAAACCTGTATGCGCGGGCAGGCGGATCAGTACCAGCGCGGCGGGCGGTTTGATAAGTAAATGCTTCACCTCCTGATCTTGCATCAAGCGCGTATGATTCCCGTCTGTCACCAGCACAATCCCATCGCAACGCGCGTCATGCACAAGGATTGTCAGGCTCTTTAGCACATCTACAGTAAAAACCTCGTAGCTTTCGAGCGGCACCTGCTGCCTTTCGGCTTTGTTTTGTACGACCTCCAGAAAGTCTTTCGACTGCTGGACATGCTCGAGACGTACACCTCTGGTTGGGGCGGAGACAAGCGAGACAGGAACAAGCATGGCTCCAGCGCTTTGCGCTAGGCTGATAGCGGAATCGATGGCGCGCATGTCAACCCCGAAAGTAAAAGGCAGCAGCCAGCGTAGCGTTTTCATAGAAGCCTCCTGAGAACGAAGTGAATGCGCGAAGCCGGGTTGACCCGGACCTGCTTTCTTCTTCCTCGTCCAAACTGTACCTCTAAAAAGGTAAATGTGCGTTCTGGATATTTCGATGTCTCTTATGGATGTTCTCAAGGCGTGGGGAAGAACTCTCAAGAGATGCTCAAGAGAGCTATTGACCTCTATGCGTCTGTGTCATTGAAGCGATAGCCCACACCTGGAATAGTCAGGATGAATTGCGGTCGCTCGGATACAGGTTCGATTTTCTGGCGCAGTTGGGCCACGTACACGTGAAGGCTGTGGGTTCTGGCGTGCGCCTTGTCTCCCCAGACTTCTTTCAAGAGCATCTGGCGGGTGAGAATTTTGCCCCGGTGGATGATGAGTGTCTTGAGCAGGTCGAACTCGGTAGGGGTCAATGAGACTTCATGCTCAGCGAGTTTGACTTGCCGCCGCGCGAAATCGACCGAGAGCGAACCCGCCAGGAAACGTGGCTCGGCTCCATTTGGTGGCTGGATGGTCCTGCGCAGGGCGACTCGCACGCGAGCCAGCACTTCGTCGATGCCAAAGGGTTTAGCCACGTAGTCGTCGGCTCCCAGGTCAAGCGCCTCGACCTTGTCGCGTTCGGCATTTTTTACCGAGAGTACAATGATCGGTACGTTGGACGACGTTCGTATGCGGCGGCATACCTCCAGCCCGCTCATGCCTGGGAGCAATAGATCGAGCAAGACCAGGTCTGGTCGTAACGCCGTTGCGGCCTCAACTGCCTCCTCGCCATTGCTTGCGGTGTGAACGTTGTATCCATGCGCCTTCAGCGCTCTGTGCAAGGCGCGTACAATCTCTCGCTCATCGTCGACCACTAAGATCAAGGCCCCAGTTTTGCTCATGAGACTATCCTTTCTCGCTCGCCTACGGGCAACTCTACGAAGATTACAAGGCCTCCGCCCTCGCGTAGTTCTGCCCGGATATTCCCACCGTGCGCTTCAACCAACCCCTTGCACACAGCCAACCCAAGCCCTGAGCCCGCCGGGATTCCCGCGGTGTGTTGGTCGTGCAGGACGCGATAGAACTTATCGAAAACTCGTGTGAGGTCGTTTGGGGGAATACCTGGCCCGCGGTCTGCCACGCTGATCTCAACTTTGTCCCCTTTGACGTATGCGCTCACCTCGATAGGTGATCCTTCCGGCGTGTAGCGCACCGCATTCTCAAGGATATTGGTCAAAACCTGGTCGATTTGCAGGTAGTCCACTTCAACCAGCAGCAGGTCGTCGGGTGGCAGGCGAAGAAGTACGTCGCGCCCACGCAGGAGCGGATCGAGAACGTCCTACTACATCGTGAATGAGCGCGGTGAGAGAGTATTCCTCTTTTTCTGGCTTGAGCGCGCCTTCTTCAATGCGCGACATGTCGAGCAAGTTTCCCACCAGGCGGTTGAGGCGATCCGCTTCGTGTTCGATAGCCTGCGCGAAACTGCGCCTTTCTTCTTTATTCCACTCGATATCCTCCTGCAAGAGGGAACTCGCCGATGCCTTGATGGAGGTGAGAGGAGTGCGCAGGTCGTGCGAGACTGAAGAAAGGAGGGCAGCGCGCAGAGCATCGGTGCGTTGTAACACCTCGATGCGCAGGTTTTCGTGTTGCAGGCGCGCGCGCTCGATCAGCGCGGTTACCTGGTTAAGGAACGTCCAGAAGAAAGAGGTTGGAGCGCCTGCCCGCGACCGTCCCTCCTCCAGGCGTTCTTCTTGCATTAACATGTGGGGATTTTCCAGCACGCGCAGTCGCAGGACCCCTACGACTTTCTCTCCCAACTTGAGTGGGATCAGCCGTAGCGAGCGGCTTACCGCTCGGCCTTTTTCGGTGCTATGGACGATGACGTGCTGCACAAAACGAGCAGATGTGGTAGAAGCAAGACCAGCATCGTCATATAAGCCCATGGTGCGACCGTGAGACATCACCCAGGAGGCAATCGCTTTCTCGTCAGATGACAGCGCGATCTCTGCCGCCGATTGATACGCGCTGGCCTGAATTTGCAGGGTTCCGGTGGTATCGGGCAGCAGAATGGCACAATCATGTACGCCCCATGGAGAGAGTACATCGACGACCGCCTGCGCAATCGTGTGGAGCTGGCGTTCCGGTTCTGCTTCCAGGTTAGTGACGCGCACAAGATCGTAGAGGATGCGCGTCTCGCGTTCCCGGCGCGACGCCTCCAGGGCACGCTTGCTTAGAGATACCGCCAACTGGCTGGTCAGGATGGCCGTCACCAGGAAGACGAAGAGCGCGATCCATTCTTCTACGCGGTTGATGGTAAAGACGTACAGCGGGGGAACGAGGAAAAAATCAAATGAGAGAAAGGCCACCAGGGAAGCGAGAATCGAGGCATAGCGACCCCGCGTACTCGCCAGCGCCAGCACTACAAGCAGGTACACAATCGAGATATTGGGAATGCGCGGGTAGAGTTGGAACAGGTAGATCAACCCTGTGACCAGCAGCGCCCCCGCGATTGCTAGCAGGCTATCAAGCAAAAAGCGCTGCCAGGAAAACCACCGATTCGCCTTAACGGGCAGGATATGTTCAAGTGTAATCATAAAATGATGCCCTTTTCTTTCGGAGAGACCTTTCGCAGAATAAGTATAGAATGGAGAAAGTAAAGCAGGGCTATACGTTTCCGGCAAAATAATCTGGATTTGCTCAAGAAAAGTATGTTTCATGAAACCTTTGATGATGGCTGATGCTTTACAAGTGACTTGGCCGTTCAAGCTCGCAGAGAGATATGCTAAAATGGTAAATAGAAGAGTGCGTGAGATGTAGTTTGCTTGCTATTTGGCTCTCTTCTCGAAATCAGGAGGAATCACTTCAATGACTGAGAACAAGACGTATTTTGACATCCCCGGAGAAAAATCGCGGGAACTACTGGCGCGTCGCCAGCAGTTTGTAGCGCGTGGCGTTTCCTCTACCATGTCTGTATTTGCCGCGAAAGCGGATGGGGCCGTAATTGAAGATGTCGATGGCAATCGTTATATCGATTTTGCCGGGGGCATCGGCGTCATGAACATCGGTCATAGCCGCCCGGAGGTGGTGCAGGCCATCGCTGAGCAGGCCGCGAAATATGTTCATACCTGTTTTAGCGTCATGATGTACGAGCCATATGTGGCTCTCGCCGAGCGTCTCGTTCACATCACGCCGGGCGACTTCCCTAAAAAGGCCATCTTTTTCAATAGCGGCGCGGAAGCGGTTGAGAACGCGGTGAAGATAGCGCGTTATGCTACCGGCAAACCGGCCATCATCACCTTCGATAATGCCTATCATGGTCGCACATTGATGACCATGACCATGACCTCCAAAGTGAAGCCATATAAGCATCGCTTCGGGCCATTTGCGCCGGAGGTCTATCGCGCGCCGTTCCCCTATCCCTATCGAATGAATATGACGCCGCAGGAAGCTTCTGATTACTGCATCGCTGAACTTGAGCGCATGTTTGTTGGCGAAGTAGCTGCCGACCAGGTGGCGGCAATCGTGATCGAGCCTGTGCAGGGCGAGGGCGGTTTCATGGCCGCGCCAGCCGGGTTCTTACGCGCTCTGAAAGCGCTTTGTGAGAAGCATGATATCCTGTTCATCGCTGACGAAATTCAATCCGGCTTCTGCCGCACGGGTCGCATGTTTGCCGTCGATCACGATGGAGTTCAGCCTGACCTGATGATTATCGCTAAATCGCTGGCGGCGGGTATGCCTCTGAGCGGCGTGGTTGGACGCGCCGACATTATGGACGCGCCGCCTCCCGGCACTCTGGGAGGGACCTATAGCGGCAATCCCGTAGCCTGTGCCGCCGCGCTCGCCGTGCTTGACCTGTTCGAGAAAGAAGATTACGCGGCCCGTTCGCGCGAGATCGGGCATATCATCACGCACCGCTTCTCACAGCTCCAGCAGCGTTACTCGCTGGTTGGCGATGTGCGCGGACTGGGTGGTATGGCAGCCATCGAGCTGGTGAGGGATCGCGCCACGAAGGAACCAGACGCTCATGCCGCCAGCGAAGTGATGTCAGCCGCTCACCAGCGAGGGCTGGTGCTGATTAAAGCGGGAATGTACGACAATGTGCTGCGTATCCTCGTCCCGCTGGTTGTCACCGACGAGCAACTTCAGCAGGGCCTGGACATCTTCGAGGAAGCCTTGAGCGTTGTTGCCGAGCCGAGAACGGCGACCTCGGTCAGTTGACAGGTGGCATGACGAGTAGAAAGAAGGAGCCGGCGCTATTTGTGCTGGCTCCTTCTTTCTACTCGTCATGCCACCTTTGCTGCTAAACCGGTCATTACCTCGCACACTTGCCAGAGTTTATGTTGTAAGGTCACATCGTGGGTGAGCGGGGCTGAAATCTTAGGCACGCTTTTGTCAAAGTATTTGCCAGTGATACCCTCCACTTCGGGCGAAGATGCCAGGTAGATCGAAGTTTTGGCTCCCTTTTCCGGGCTAATGCCGAACAGGAAGATGGGCTTTGCCAGGAGACGCACGATACCTGGCATATCGCGCTGGGCGATGTTGGTTGCCACAAAGCCGGGGTGCAGGCAGTTGGCGGTAACACCTGTTCCCTCCAGGCGACGTGCCAGTTCATACGTGGAAAGCACCAGCGCTAGTTTCGATTGCCCATAGGCGCGCATGGGACGATACTGTTTTTCGGACTGTAAATCGTCCAACTGCAAATAGTTGGCTTCATGCGAATCCGAACTGACGTTCACAACGCGGGCGGGCGCGCTGGCCTTGAGCACATTGAGTAGGAGGTTGGTCAACAGAAAGGGCGCGAGTTGATTGACGGCAAACACCATATCCAGTCCATCCACGGTCAGGCGTTTTCTTACGGGAAAGACTCCGGCGTTATTTATCAGCACATGCAACTGTGAGTAGCGCTGCTTGAAGTTGTCCGCAAGCTGGCGGATAGACTGTTGGGAGGACAGGTCAGCAAACAATACATCAATATGCGGGTTGCCGCTTTGTTCTTTGATCTCGCTCTGGGCCTGCTCGCCCCTGGCGCGGTCCCGGCTCACCAGTACGACCGTCGCGCCCTGCTTTGCCAGTCCAAGCGCGGTCGCTTTGCCGATGCCGGAGGTAGCGCCGGTTATCAGGCAAATCTTGCCCTGCATTGTGTGATACGAAGTAGACATAGCATTGTTCCTTTCAAAAATTTCCGCGCTCGATTAGCTCGATGAAACGTTGTTCCAACTCGTAGGTGCGCGCTCCCGGTTTGCCGTTGCCGATGTGCTGGTCATCAATCTGCACTACTGGCGTGATTTCCTTCGATGATGAGGAAATAAAGGCCTCCTCGGTCAGGGGCAGTTCGTCCAGCAGGATAGGGCGTTCCTCGATGGTAAAGCGACCATGCGCGAGTTCAAGCACGACGTTGCGCGTGATGCCATGTAATATCCCCTCGCGGGGTGTCACCAGCGTATTCCCGCGGAAGATGAAGAAATTGCTGCGCGTGGCTTCCAGCACGTGATCATCGCTATTCACAAAGAGCGCGTCTGCCGCGTCGTGTTTGGCGGCCTCTTTGAGTGCGCGTACTGCAGCCATGTAATTCGTAGTCTTTGCTTCCGGCGCTTCGCGCTGCAGGCGGGTGGTGATCAGCTTGATGCCCCTGGAGAAGCGTTGCATATCGCGCTCACCCAGCGGGGTAATCATCACGACCAGCGTTGGCTGGCCGGTTGGCGTGATGGAATCCTCGCTTTCGCCGCCTGTGACAAGCAGGCGAATGGCGGCGTGCGTATAGCTATTACGCTCGATGATTTCATGTATCACTCCGGCGATAAATGAAGCGGGCCAGGGAATCTGCAACTCGATCAATTCAGCGGAGCGATACAGGCGTTTCAGGTGCTCATCGAGGTGGAATGGGTGGCGATTATAGGTGCGCAGCGCCTCGAATGCGCTATACCCGCGCAGCACGGCCATATCATTAACGGAGATTACGGCTTCGTGCGGGTGTACCCAGCGCCCACCGGCATACCAGTTAGCGTTCGTATCCATGATTGATGCGCTTCCTTCTAGCTACAACCCATGCTTTTCTTGCAGCCACGCCACTACTTTCTCAGGTACGCTCATGGTCGAAAGGCGGCTTTGGCGCACCAATGCCCAGTCGTCGAACAGGTGGCTTTCTTTGATCTCGCGTAGCGTGATGGGCTGCGCGAGACGGCGCACAAAGGCTATGTCCACAACCCAGCTTTTAGCATCGTTGGGGTCCGGGCGCGGTTCGGATTGGACGCGCGCCAGGCCAACGATGGCGGCTTCGCCCTGGCTATGGTAGATCAGCACTTCGTCGTCGGGACGCATTGCGCGGATGGCTTGCAGCGCAGCAGCGTTACGCACGCCATCCCACACAGTCGTTTTGTCTTGCTCAAGAGTATCGATGGAATAGTGTTCCGGGTCGGTCTTCGCTAAAAAATATGTCATAGGTTCACACTTCTTCACAACTTAAATGGACGACATCCGTATATAGAATGTAGCCTACTTGACGTGACAACAAAGTCACAGGCAAAGCATAGCACATCATGTCATGCTTTGTGAAGCTTATGGCAGACGCTGACATTGAGTGTTGAGTATAGAAAAGTTGTAATAGAATACTATAAAGGAGAAGGACAATCATGACACAGACGGATAATTCTACAAACACCGACCAGAAGACCTCTTATCAAGGGTACATGGATGATTTGCAGGTTATGGGCGACCAGATAGTCGCAAAAGTACGAGAGTTGGTTCAGGAGAGCAATGCGCGTCATATCGTAATCAAGCAAGAGGGGCGCACGATTGCGGAGTTCCCGTTGGCCTTCGGCGTGGTGGGCGCGCTCGTGGCTCCCGCGCTGGCTGTTGCCGGTACTATCGGCGCGTTACTGACCCATTGTTCGATCGAATCGGTTCGCACCGAGACTCCAACCTCGACACCGGATGTTGATGTTTCCGAAGTACCACCAACCGGTTTATAAAGTAGAGTGAATAGCGCGTGGATCATGCGCTTGAATAACCAGGGCCAGAGAATAAAAAGAGATTCTCTGGCCCTTTGGTGTTATTGACACCATACTCTGCTATATGTGCGTGAATTATTTTGTATAATAATACAGATCATGCAGTCCATGTAGTTTTTTTAGTGAGGAAGGAACAATAGAGATGTCAAAAAAATTCTCCGGTCACTTTGCGACACGCGCTCGCAGTCGGCGGCAGGCATTGCTCTTGTTCCTGTTCGGTATTATTTGTGTGTTGGTGGCATGGCTGGTGCATCCCTCTACTGTTACTTATCCGATAGGCGTGTTGGTGTTGGGCGCGGGGATATTTCTCGCTGCCCTGGTCAATCCCTATCGCTTGATGGCGGCTGGCTGGCTTTTGCTCTTACTGGGAGTGGCTGTATTCCTCTTTTTCAGCGGACATATTTCTGGCGGCCAGGTGTTTCCTGCGTATATCGTTGCAATTGGGCTTGCTCTACTGGGTATCGCGCTGATGGGGAGGCGTGGTTATATCAAAGCCGGAGCTGTTACCCCCGGCCTGATCGTGTTACTCGTCGGCATCATCGAAGTCTTGCTTGTTGCTAATCGAACCCCGTCAAATTTTCTGCCCTTTATGCTGTCGCTCTGGCTGCCCGCGATCGGTTTGCTTGTGCTGGGGTTGATCTATCTTGTGGCAAGCGTTATAGGGTGAACATAGCAAGTGCGGACGTTTGGAGATTTGACTTGTCTTATGTAATATGATATAATTAGAACAAGAATTCAATGTAATTTGTACACTAAGTTCAGATTATTCCGGTTTAGAGTCGTTGCGAAAGAATAGATCCAAGAGAGAGTACATGCATTGCCCACAAGAGAAAGGGGCAAATTCAATGAGTATGATTCAGCTTACACAAAGCATCCACATACTACCCTCCGGTTTCATGAGATCGGGTAGATCGGCTATGCAGCCCGCGTTGCCGGGTTTGGAGGCCGAGGAGGCCAGTCAGGCTTATCGTGACGAACAGTCAGATTGCCGAAGTGCTATCCGGTATCGCCGGGCTGCTGGAATTTCAAAACAGCAATCCCTATCGCATCCAGGCGTATCGCAATGCCGCGCACGGTGTGCTAGAGCTTGAGCAACCTGCCGCCGCTTATATTGCGCGCAAGCAGTTGTTGCCGGTACCCGGGTTGGGTAAGCGTTTACAAAATCGTATCGCTGAACTGGTCAATACTGGCACCATGACCTTTTATCAAGATTTGAGCTTGCAGTTACTGCCGCCGGGCGCGCGGGCCTTGATGGCGGTTGAGTATGTTGGTCCCCATATTGCTATTCGCCTCTATGAAGGGCTGGGTATTGATACGCCAGAAAAGCTGTGGTGGGCAGCGCATCGCCAGCGCATTCGCGTCCTGCCGGGCTTCGGAGCGCGTAGCGAAGCTCAATTAAAAGCGGCTGCGTCCCAATTGATGGGTCGTAACGATGCGAAAAAGCTTGATGGTGTGGCATAGAGAATGCCACACCATCAAGCTACATTCGCGCTAGTTGCACGTAGCGCAGAAACTGTCTCTGCCGATATAGGTAGACCAGTCGCCACTGCTGGCTGAATACTGACCCGAGAACCACACGTTGGTTGAGCCATCAAACGAGGTAGCCTCGAAGTCGCCCCAACGCGAGTCGAAAGTTGGAGCGTTGCCAGATTTGAGGATGATGCCACCATCATGGAAGCTGCCGAATGGGAATGCCACACGACGGGCAGTGTAAGCAATCTCTGGATTGGTCGAGCTGTTCATAAACTCGAACACCATGAACAAATTCCCGTCGGCATCGGGCATGAGCGCGCCAAAGGAAGCCGCTCCATCGCCACTATAGAAATAGTAGCCTTGCTGGAACAGTACGGCGCCTGTCAGTGTTCCACCATCATTCATTGCAGGCGCAACCTGTCCCCACAGAATGCCGGGAACCACCTGGCTGCCGTTGTTGACGCCCGTCTCGAGCGCATACGAGATAAGCCCATTGCGATAGGCAGGGGTGCCGCTGATACGTGTATCGAGCGTTTCGATACATTGAGAGCAGCCAGGCTGGTCTGCTCCTGGTGGAAGGACGTAGCCCAGGCTGTCCACAAAAGCGAACGTCAGGGCGGTTGTGGAAGCGCCCGGGTTTGTGAGGGTCCAGATCGACAAACCATGACATACGCTGGAGAAGCAGTTATCTCCGAAAGGATCCCCATTCATATTCCACGAATTGATAAACATCCCGCCGCGCGGCCCATCGTATTTGGAAACCAACTGTGCCTCAACGGGTTGGACGGTGTCCACGAGAACGCTGCTCGATCTTGTGGATACATTTAGACCTGAGAAGCCAAAAGCGCTGACACCCAGCCCATTTTCCATATTCGACTTTTTGACCCCAAAAACCTCGGCGTACTCGTAGGCTGAGCCAGCCTGGTTAAACATGTTGCCTGAGAAGTAGATGGCCTGTTGATCGAAGCCAAACTGGGTATAGTCGGCAGCGTTTGTCGTGCCAAGCGACATGTCGAACGCATAGATGTTCCAGACACCGCGTGGATCGCTAGTCTTGCTGACCGCGACCCAGTAGAGTGTTTTGAAAGGGCACGAATTGAGACCAAAGGCCCCTTCTACCTGGAGCATGGCTACCCAGAAGCGTCCATCATTGGCATCATAGAAGGCACGCGGATCGCTCAGGAATGGACCGGCAGAATTGCAGGCTCCGGGATTAGGAACGCCAAAGAAATTTTGCGAATTCTTCGGCCAACCTGCCTGAAGCGTTCCAGAGGTATTATAGACGGAAAACGAGGTGTTTACGCCCTGAAATACATAGGACTTAGAGGTGGCTAGAGCCTGATCGGGTGGCTGACACCCGCCAAAATAGGGGCATGTAGCGGCTGAGTCAGCCATACCCTGGAATGCCTTAGTCCTCGTGGGAGTCAAGGCGCTTTGAGTAGTGGGAGTCGCATAGCCCCGCGAACTGCTAACTGGAACAGATTGATTTTGCGCTGCATCAGCTTTGCGCTGGGAGTACAGTGCTGAACTCACGCCCGTGAGCAGTGGTCGCATGGCTGAATGCTGACTGGCGGGCGTGGATGTTTCTGCCGCAACTTTCCGCATGTCAATCATATGCATCGCTACCATTTTTGCGGTAGCTTTGTTGCCAGAGCCAGACAAGCTTGTATGGGCAGTTTGCTGGCTGTGCTCGTTGGCGGATGCAAAGCCTGCGCCAAGTATGGCGACGACTACAGTGGCGAGCGCCACAAAAATGAACAGATACCCTTTGAACCGTCTTCGCATGAAGCGACAATCCTCCTACTATTTGCAAAGCAACATGTCGGAATAGAGCCTTGCGGAAAAATAATTTGCGCAGGAAACGAGAAATGAACCTCTTCTTTGTGTCGAAAGGTCATCTCTTTTGGCTTTCCAGGCATTGTTTTCAGTATAAGTGTGGAAAAAAGCGGAATATTTCGATGTATTTAAAAATACTTGAATTTCTTCCAATACTCTCGAAGAAGCTGATCCCATCAAATGATGGAGGTTAAACACCTGTTGACAGCGAAAGATGAAACCTGTACCCTACACTTACATCATGAAAAAGGAGGGGATACTATGTATACACCTGTTCTTGCAACACTGGGATATATTCTTTCGCTGGATGGTACCCAGGTCTTGATGATCCATCGTAACAAGCGTCCCGATGACATACATTACGGCAAATATAATGGCCTGGGCGGGCGTGTAGAGCCAAACGAGGACATCGTAAGCGGGATGCGCCGTGAAATTTTTGAGGAGTCCGGGCTGATGGCGGAGCGTATGACACTGCGAGGGACCATTTCCTGGCCCGGTTTTGGCAAGCAGGGTCAGGACTGGTTTGGCTTTATTTTTCGCATTGAAAGCTGGCACGGCAAGCTCCACGAAGGCAATCACGAGGGCACGCTCGCATGGATACCGCTCGCCTCACTGCTGTCATTACCGCTCTGGCCGAGCGATGCTCTCTTCTTGCCGATGGTCTTTGATGATGATTCTCGTCAATTTCATGGCTATATGCCTTATCACAACGGTGAAATGGTCAGTTGGAGCTACACACGTGTCTGATAGAAAGTCCGTTATGCCTGTTCCCGTAAAAACATGCCTATTTCGCTCAATGCTGCCATGGCGCGGCAGGTAATTTCGATAGATTCGTAGTATGGAACGCCTTCTTCGCGTAAGATGCGTAGCGCTGGAATATCGTGGCGAGCGTAGATGCTCTGTACCAGCACGGGTTTCTTATAGCGTCTCACCAGTTTGCCAAGCTCGCGCGCGGCGGCTTCTTCGCGGGGTCCGAAATCTTCGGAGAGCAGCCAGCGGTAGCCGCCGAAAAGCCCCGTGATGATTACTCCATCCACCTCAGGGTCTTGCAGGCAGACTTCGCTGAGCCAGGCGAAGGCCAGGGGGTCTTCATCGGCGGCTCCGGCCACGTCTACCGGGTTGGTTGATGTGGCGCGGGCCGGCATGAGTTTGCGCAAAGATTGCTGCGTGCCTGCGCTCAAGACTGGAACTTCCAACCCGGCGCGTATGACGGCGTCGCCGCTGGCCACGACGCTGCCGCCGCCATCACCGATGATGGCGATACGGCGACCGCCTCCGGGCGTGGGCGGCTGCGTTGCCAGCGCCTGGGCGACCGGGAAGAGTTCATCTGATCGTGCCACGCGCACGACGCCGCTTCCCAACAGGCCGTTTTCATGGTCGGGTCGCACGGTGGAAATCGTGCCGGTATGCGCAAGTGAGGCTCGCACGCCGACCTCTGTCGCACCGCTCAATAAAATCACCGCGGGTTTATAGCAGCCGCGCTGGTACATACTGTGCGTCACTTCGCGTAGCGTTTGCTCTTGAATAGCCTCGACATATCCGGCGATGACGCGCGTTTCAGGATCGCTTGCCAGGTACTGCATACATTCGGGGAAGGTGACATCGACGGCGTTGCCCACACTCAAAAAAGTGGTGAAGCCGCAGCCATCCAGGTGGGCCTGGGCGTAGAAATACATGCCCAGATTGCCGCTTTGCGAGACCAGCCCGATTGGGCCTGTTGGCAGGGGAAAGACCATACCCAGCGCATTCAGGCGCGAGCGTTTGATGTACACGCCCATGCAATTGCTGCCAATGATGCGAATGCCATGCTGGCGACAGCGCGCCACCAGTTCCTGCTCCAGCGCGCGGCCCTCTGGCCCGGTTTCGCTGAATCCGGCGGTTATAATGACGATGCCTTTGACGCCGTGCGCGATGCAGTCATCGATGGCCTGTGGAACATATTGGTAGGCTGTCGCGATAATTGCCAGGTCAACTTGCGTTGGTACGTCAAGCAGTGTTGAGAAGGTTGGGCGGTCGAGTACTTCTGGAATGGAAGGGTTGATAAGAAAAATAGGGCCGGGGAACCCCCCGGCGATTAACTGGCGGGCGGCCACGTGCCCCCATTTGTGGGGAGCGCGCGACGCGCCCAGGATAGCGATGGCGCGAGGATTTAGCACCTCCTCAAGCGTATAGGGAACCTTGCTCATCCATGCTCCTCGTCACTCTCGCTATCGGAATGGTTGTTTTCGCGTTCTTTGCGTAGCAGTTCTTCGACACTGCGAATCAGGCTGTCCGCGCTTGGTAAGGGGCCTGAAACGGGCGGTTTGTCAGGAGTGGTAGCGGCCTCTTCATCTTCATCAGTTTCGTCATCGTCGCCCTCGGCCAGCATACTCTCGGTCTCGCTTTCCAGCTTGCGCACGTAGGCGCTGGCTTCCGGGTCGCGCGCGACCAGCGTGGAAATCTGCTCTTCAAAGCGAATGGCATCATTCTGGAAATCGCTTAGATCAAGATCAAAGGCCAGGAAGGTGTTCAGGTAGGTCAACAGCGCGGATGTCACTTTGATATTCGGAGAGGCAACCAGGTAATGAGGCGCGGCGGCCCACAGGCTCGACACCGGAATTTTGGCGCGGCTAACGGCGTCATGCACTACGCCCGTAATGCCGGTCGGACCCTCGTAGCGAGAATTTTGCACATCGATTTCGTGCATACGTTCCAGCATCTCTTGCGTAGAGGAATAGCCAGTTATTGGCACATCCAATGAATGGGGAATATTGGCCAGGAACGCTCCTAACAAGAGTACTTCCGATACATTGAACCGTTTGCAGACTTCCAGGAAAGCAGAAGTATAGGTTTTCCACTTGAGTTGTGGTTCCACGCCCGCGAACAGGATCACATCGCGTTCCCAGGTTGGATCGACGAACGCAAAGAACTGGTTGGTCGGCCAGTGAATTGAGCGCACCTGGCCCCTTTTCGTCTGTACGGTGGGGCGAGTCTCCGTAAAAACGTAAAATTCTTCGGCCTCGATCTCGGCAATACAAACCGTCTTCCAACGATCTTTGAGAAATTTAACCGCAGTAGTAGCCGCTTCTGCCGCGTCGTTCCAGCCGGAGAAAGCGGCCACAACAACAGGATTCCGCAACTCAGGCTTTTTGATATAATGTACGAAAGCCATGTAAACTGCCTTTCAAAACATATGAATATGTGTTGATTGCTACAGAGGAATGGAACGTGTAGCCCTCACGGTCCCTACAGCGTCCCTCTCTCTGACAGCACACCGCGCTCTCTAGAGAGTGTGTGGCTCAGGCCGGGCAAGGAACCGCTCGTAGATGTTGACCGCGCTGTTCTCGTCGCGATCCATCACCAGGCCGCAGTTCTCATTCTCACAACGATACGTCCGTTGCCACAGTGGCATCACTTGCTTGTGTTTGCACAGATGACACATCCTGGTCGTATCGCGTTCGTCTATTATATAGAGTTCTTTCCCAAAGCGCAAACACTTGTACTCGAGCATCTCTACATAGCCGTAGAGACCCCAATCATTATATACCATGCGGTTTCGTTTTTGCCGCTTGCGCTTTTCCTTGTGGGTCTCATGTTCCTGCTTTATGCTCATCTGCAAGAGTATTCGCTTTTTATTACACGCATTGAAGAGGCAATGCGATCATTGCTGGGAGTGACCGGGGGTGCTGAGATCAGGAAATATGGTCTTCAGCACGCAAGTCGCGACCAGTGCGCAATGTCACACGCTGGATGGAACAGGAAAGTGATTGGGTGCTCGTTCAGAAAAAGGAGTTACTGGTGCTTGATTGTATTTTCTGAATGAAGAGGATCAAAGGAGCTGAAAATGGTTGAAGATAAGCTAATTACTACGCGCTTTGTTGCCTTCACACTTTTATTATATCACCCCCTGTCTACTAGCACACTGCCTTTTTGGACGATTTATTTTGGCGTTCCTTCCCCTATACTAGACGGAGGCGATGCCACTCAGTCGCACCCGAGGTGAAAGCTCTCCTTTGAGCAAAGACGCCTCTCGTGTGTGTGCTCAAAAAGCAAGGTGTGTGCCAGACTCTCGTCGTGTGCGAAAGGAGTCACCGAGAGATGAAAGGAGAAGAGAGGTTATGGCGGCAAGCGAGCAATCTGTTCTATTAAAGGAGGGAAACGTATGAGGTCCTTTGTCCTTGGTTTTCACGATATTGACAAAACAAAACTCATGGTTGTTGGGGGGAAAGGCGCGAACCTGGGGGAACTTTCCAAGATTGAAGGAATACGCGTACCGGATGGCTTTTGTATTTCTACTGAAGCTTTTAAAAGAATCATTGGGGAAACGTCGTCGATTTACGAATTACTTGATCAGTTATCGCTTCTAAAGGTGGAAGACCGGCATAAACTCGGTGAACTTAACGGTGAGATTCGCAGCGTCATCGAAGGGATAGCCATCCCTCAAGACATTCATGAAGAGATCACCCGTTTCCTCTCCAGGCTTGATGAAAAAAGTGCCTATGCAGTACGATCCAGCGCAACTGCAGAGGATTTACCGACGGCTTCCTTTGCCGGCCAGCAGGATACGTATTTGAACATTATCGGAAAGGAGGCCATCCTAAAGCATATCAGCAAGTGCTGGGCGTCGCTCTTTACGGACCGTGCGGTGATTTACCGGATGCAGAACGGGTTCGACCACCGTAAAGTCTACCTCTCTGTGGTTGTTCAGAAGATGGTCTTCCCGCAGGCGGCAGGAATTGTGTTTACTGCCGATCCCGTCACTTCTCATAGGAAGCTGTTATCCATTGATGCCAGCTTCGGACTTGGTGAGGCTTTGGTCTCCGGCCTGGTGAATGCAGATATCTATAAAGTGCGTAACGGCAAGGTTATCGATAAGAAGATATCCACCAAGAAATTGGCTATGTATGCTTTAAAAGATGGCGGCACGAAAGAACAGGAGATTGAGCTTGAGAGGCAGAATAGGCAAGCGCTGACGGATGAGCAGATTTTGCAGCTTGAGCGCATAGGTAGAAAGATCGAAGAACATTTCGGTTGCCCACAAGATATCGAATGGTGTTTGGTTGATGATACATTTTCTATTGTCCAGAGCCGACCCATCACTACTTTATACCCCATTCCCGATGCCAATGACCAGGAAAATCACGTGTATGTATCTGTCGGTCATCAACAAATGATGACTGACGCCATGAAACCATTGGGAATCTCTTTCTGGCAGCTAACGGCTGCACGCCCCATGTTTACAGCTGGGGGAAGGTTGTTTGTTGATGTTATACAGGATCTGACTTCACCAGCCAGAAGAGCAATTGTAGTAGATGTCCTGGGAAAAGATCCGCTTATAAAAGACGCACTCATGACTATCTTAGGGCGGGGAGATTTTATAAAATCTCTACCGGATGATAAGCAGGAACAGATTCCCGGTAAAAGCAATCAAGGTTCGTCGCTTGCGGATTATAAAACACTAAACGAATACGATCCGGCAATCGTTTCTGATTTGATCAAGCGTAGTGAAACATCGATAGAAGAACTAAAACAAAACATCCAAACGAAATCAGGATCGGATCTGATTGATTTTATTTTGGAAGACATTCAGCAATTAAAGAAGATCTTATTTGATCCACAAAGTTCGGGTGTGTTTATGACTGCTATGAATGCTTCATCATGGATCAATGAAAAAATGAAGGAGTGGTTAGGTGAAAAAAACGTAGCAGACACGCTTTCTCAATCTGTACCCAACAATATAACTTCGGAAATGGGTTTGGCGCTGTTGGATGTTGCAGATGTGATTCGCCCTTATCCAGATGTAATTGAGTACTTGCAGCATGCAAAAGATGACAACTTTCTGGATGAACTGGTTCAGTTTGATGGTGGACAGGAAAGCCGGGACGCCATTTATGCTTATCTCAACAAATACGGCATGCGATGTGCCGGGGAAATCGATATTACTAAAACTCGTTGGAGTGAAAAACCAACGACACTTGTCCCCATGATTCTCAGTAACATCAAAAACTTTGAGCCTCATGCCAGCAATCGGAAATTTGAGCAAGGGCGACAGGAAGCATTGAAAAAAGAACAAGAGTTAGTAGATCGATTGAGGCGACTACCGGATGGTGAACAAAAAGCCAGAGAGACAAAACGAATGATCAGCCTCATCCGGAATTTCATCGGGTATCGTGAATATCCCAAATACGGCATGGTTCATCGCTACTTCGTTTATAAGCAGGCTTTACTGAAAGAAGCCGAACAACTCGTACAAGCCAACGTTCTTCATGAAAAAGAAGATATCTACTATCTCACATTTGAAGAACTTCGCGAAGTCGTACGCACATATACACTGGATTACCAGATCATCAGCAAACGAAAAGACGAGTACAAATTATTTGAAAAACTAACTCCCCCACGTGTTATCACGTCTGATGGTGAAATCATGGCAGGTGAGTACAAACGAGAACATCTCCCAGCCGAAGCTCTTGTAGGTCTCCCTGTTTCTTCCGGAGTGATAGAGGGACGAGCACGTGTCATCTTACACATGGAAGATGCTGATCTAGAAGAGGGAGATATATTAGTCACCTCCTTTACTGACCCTAGCTGGACACCATTGTTTGTCTCCATAAAAGGCCTCGTCACCGAAGTTGGTGGGCTGATGACCCATGGAGCAGTTATCGCACGTGAATATGGCTTACCAGCAGTTGTCGGAGTGGAAAGTGCTACCAAACTGATAAAAGATGGGCAACGAATTCGCGTGAATGGAACGGAAGGCTATGTAGAAATCCTATAAAGTGGGGAAGTTGTTATATTCCTCCCAGGCCTCATCCCAACATTCATGTAGCCATTAACTGTAGCAAACAGCAAATGGAAATCATCTACGTTTTTAGCATAGATGACGCGATATTTAACAATCCAATAAACAGTATTTAATCTTCTTCTCTTACGCTATACTCAACAACTCAGTTCGTGAGCTTGTTTTACATTTTCGGGTAAGGAGAGACACGATACCAATGAACAAGGCAAACAGTGTAACACGACATCGTTCGATGTTACAACGCTCTTATGTATTTTTTGCTGCATTCTGCCTGGTCGTTGCGCTTAGCGCGTGCGGTGGGAGTACAACGGCGGGAACGACGCCGACGCCAGCGAGCAGTGGTGGGACGACCCCTACTTCAACCGCTTTGACTTGCGATAAAGCTTCCGGGTTGACGGTGTACTCGGCGCAGGGCTATGACTCTGACGCGACCAAAGCGTTCCAGACTCAGACCGGCATAACGACAAAGCTGGTGGACGATAGTACTGGCAACCTGCTCGCCAAGATTGCTGCCGAAGGGAATAATCCGCAGTGGGATGTCACCTGGTTCGATGGTAATGTGACTATGCAGTCGCTTGACGACCAGGGGTTGTTGCTGAAGTGGCAATCGCCCAACGCTGCTAACTTGACCACGCAAGGTGCGAAGTATGTGCCGAGCGATGGCAGCTACTACCCCACTGGCCTCACAACGGTGGGAGCTATCGCTTACAACAAGAATCATATCCCGGCGGCGGGCTTGCCTAAGGACTGGAACGACCTGCTCAATCCGGCCTACAAGAACTTGATCGCCATGAACGACCCGGCTTTTTCCGGCCCTACCTATCCTTTAATTGCTGGTGTCTCTCAACTTATGGGGAGCGAGGATGCGGGCAAGCAATTCTTCCAGAAACTGAAGGCCAACGGACTGAAAATATTCCAGACCAACGATCCCACGCTGAACAGCGTAGAGACTGGCGCGCGCGAGTTCGGCATTGTGCAGGACTCTGCCATCTATGGCGCGATCAAGGCCGGGCAGCCGTTAGGGATTATCTTCCCATCATCGGGCGTGATAGGGCTGCCAGGAGTCATCGGGGTTTCAGCTAACTCCCAGCACAAGGGCTGCGCTCAACAGTTCGTCAACTGGGTGCTATCCTCCGGCGGACAGACCGTGATGGTGAACCATGACCCGACCGATGGTGACAGGTACTTCATACCGGTGGTACAGGGAATTACCAACACTGCCGCGAGGCAGTACGACAGCATTAACTTTATTGATTTGAATGTGTCCCAGTGGGCAGGAGTTGAGGCAGAATTTAAGCAATGGTTCCACGCCAACATCGTCCAGTAGCGATCGCAGAGGAATCGGCGCAGGGTATAGTGGAAAACTCCACTATACCCTCTCTGTCATTCACGCGGCGCGCTCTTTTACGTCACGGCGGTTTAGCTCTCGTTATCGGCATTCCCGTCGTGATCCTGGTACTTTTAATCTTGTACCCGCTGCTTGCCATTATCCTCCAGAGCATTTTTCCGAATATCTACGCCAGCAATCCCAACATCGCGCCCAGCTTGAGCGCGATCGGCCAGGTGTTTTCTGACCCGCTGAACTACCAGGCATTGGGCAATTCGCTGTGGCTTTCGGGTGTAACGGCGGTGATTTCGGCTGCCCTGGGAACGTTGCTAGCTATTCTGGCGAAGCGCACCGACCTGCCGCTGCGCCGGGCGATGGATTTCCTGGTATGGATCGTTTTCTTCACACCATCATTCTTGATCGGTGAAGCGTGGTCGCTGGTGATCATTCGCGGCGGTATCCCAGATCAGTACCTGCACTTCTCTGATGGATTCATTAACTCATTTTTCTCACCCGTAGGCGTGATCTTCATCTTGAGCCTGAAAACTTTTCCCTATGTGTATCTCTCGGTCAGCGCCGCGCTGCGCTGGCTTGGTTCAGAGTTTGAGGACGCGGCGCGCCTTTCCGGGGCGCGTACATGGCGCGCCTGGCTGAGCATTAACGCTCCCTTGTTGCTTCCGGCCATCCTGGCGGCTGGCTTGATTGCCTTCGCGGAGGCGTTATCCGATTTCGGTATCGCGGCCACCATTGCGCAAAGCTCCAATGTGACGCTCGTTACCTACCAGATTTACACCGCAATCAATACGTCGCCTGTCAATTTTTCGCTCGCGGCAGCCCTCTCTCTTTTGCTTTTTATCGCCATCGCGCTGGCTCTGCTGGTGCAGGCGGGTGTGCTGCGACGGCGTTCCTTCCAGGTAATCAGTGGGCGCAACCGCCCGGCGCGCTCTGTATCGCTGGGTATATGGAAATGGCCTGCCTTCGCTTTTTGCGTCGTGGTGTTTCTGCTGGCGCTGGTCATTCCGGTAGGTTCATGCATCGTATTGTCATTTTTACATGCCTTCGGACTTGGGCTGACTCCCGGCAACTGGACGCTGGATAATTATACAAGCATACTTACCCAGGGGTCTGATGATCTCAACTCCCTGATTCGCACGGTTTTGCTGGCATTTAGCGCGGCTACCATTACGACGCTGCTGGGAATGCCGATTGCCTTCATCATCCGCCGCACGCGCCTGCCAGGGCGCAGGTTACTCAATCTATTTACGCTGGTGACGATTGCAGTGCCGGGCATTATTCTGGCCTGCGGCTACATTTTTGCCTGGAATGCGCCCTACTTACAGAATATAGGGATTGGAGGAGCCAATGGCATCCAGTTTTATGGCACCATCTGGCTGCTGCTGGCTGCCTATATCGGCGGCAGTGTGCCATATGCCACGCGCCTGAGCCTGGGCGCTCTAGAGCAGGTGGGCCAGAATATGCTGGAAAACGCGCGCGTGCAGGGTGCCAACATTTTCCATCTCATGATACATATCATTGCGCCTTTGTTGCGCTCAAGCCTGACCTCCATCTGGCTGCTCGTTTTCACAGGCACCATGTTTGAACTGGCGGCATCTGAATTGCTCTATCCACCAGGGCAGCCCACCATGCCGGTGCGCATCGTCGGCCTGTTCAATGATTTTAAGCTTGGACCAGGAATGGCGCTTTCCATGTTGAATGTAGCCATTGTCGCATTAGCGCTGACCATGATTCGCGTCATCCCCTGGATGGTCGGTCGGCTAACTGGTGTGGCGCAGAGGAGCGGAAGGGTAAACGTAGATGTACTTACAAATACGGCAACTGAATAAAAGTTATGGCATAAAACATGTCGTATCGAATGTTGACCTGGCGATGGAAGAGGGCGAGATACTCTCTTTGTTGGGTCCGTCGGGCTGCGGTAAAACAACCATTTTGCGTATGCTGGCAGGTCTGATCACACCGGATAGTGGGTGGATCAAAGTGGGCGAGCGCGTATTTTATGATGGGAAGCGCGAAGTCGCGGTGGAAGATCGCCAAATTGGTATGGTTTTCCAGGACTACGCGCTGTGGCCGCATATGACGGTGGCGAAAAACATCGCGTTTGGTATGCGCCTGCGCCATGTACCGGCGCAAGACATCAAAAAAAGGGTAGAGGAACTGTTGGAACTGGTGAATCTGCCTGGTATGGGCCAGCGCTATCCCTATCAAATGTCCGGCGGGCAGCAGCAGCGTGTGGCTGTCGCGCGCGCCCTCTCGACGGAACCGCGTGTCCTGTTGTTGGATGAACCATTATCCAGCCTGGACGCGGGCCTGCGCGAAAGTATGCGCACGGAACTGGTGCAACTTTTCCGGCGACTTAAAATGACGGCTATCAATGTCACCCATGACCAGGACGAAGCCATGTCGATGTCTGACCGCATCTTGGTCTTGCGCGACGGCAAGGTGCAGCAAATCGGCACGCCAACCGATCTGTACATGCACCCCTCCAATACCTTTGTCGCCTCATTTATGGGCCACGCGAATATGCTTTCTGGCGATATCGTCAACGCTACTGCTGACGCGGACACTATCTCGCTGCGCCTGGATGAAGACGTACCGGAAAGACGTGTTGTGACGGGCCAGCTCAATGAAAATGTGCGAGGCCATCTGAATGGAAGAGCGCGCCTGATGTTTCGTCCTGAAGACGTGCGCGTCTATGCAGAAGCGCGCGATTTTAGCCATACCAACGTGTTCGAGGGCATGGTGTCTCATACATCATTCGTGGGCGGCCAATGGCGCACGTTAATTGCATTGGACGAAGTTCGCCCAATGCAGGTACTTGCCTTCCCTGCTTTCCAACCACAGATCGCACAGCACGTCTGGCTGGAAATGTCCCCCGATCGCTGCCAGGTGGTACCGGAATAGATCGAACTAAGAAACAGCAGAGGTACGAATTTGCAAAACTCTGCTGTTTCTTATAGCCAAATACTATTGACCAACGCTTGTATTCCCTCTATACTTCACCCATGACACAGGCCAACATCGACATTCCAGTTATCTACCAGGATCATCACCTGCTTATCGTCAACAAACCGGCGGGACTGGTCATTCATCCCACCTATAAACACGCCGATGGCACGATGTGGGATAGTATCCTGGCCTATCTCGCGGAGCAGGGCGGCGATGGCTGGCAACCTGAAGAACTGCCTGATAAGCCGCAATGGGCGGGCGCGCCGGAGCATATCCAGATCATGCTGCGCGAGCAACAAAGAGCGAAACAGTGGCAGGAAGAAGGGCTTTTGCTGCGACCTTGCCTGCTGCACCGCATCGACAAGGACACATCGGGCGTGGTTGCGCTGGCGCGTACCGAACGAGCGCGGCGTCACCTGGTACGCCAATTCTATGATCACAGCATCGTGAAACGCTACCTGGCGGTTGTGCGTAAAGGTTCGCCGCAATGGACGCGACCGCGCGCGCAGTTTACCGTTTTCATACAGGATGGGAACGAACAGCAACCTGTAAAATCTGCTGAGCTTCTGGCGGTCAATGGGGCCAGGTACATGCTCGATGGACCTTTGCAGCGTGACCCCGAAGATCGCCGCCGCTGCATCGTTGGCCCGCTTGGGCAAGCTGCTATGACGCTGGTGTGCGTACTCGCCGTGAGTGGAGAATATGCCCTGCTGGAAGCGCGGCCCATTACCGGGCGCACGCACCAGATTCGCGCCCATCTCGCGGCTGCGGGATTTGCTATCATAGGGGATGCGACTTACGCATCGCCTGCCGGGGAGGAAACACCTGAGGCGAAACTAACGAGGCAGTTTCTGCACGCCTATAGCCTGGAACTCAGGCGCTGTCCTGATAATGAACGACATACGTTTGTTGCGCCGCTGGCCGATGACCTTGTGGCATGGCTAGCGGCATATTTGCCAGAAGGACTGGAACTACTCCATGCTGGGAAAACAAAATGCGCTGGATAGCGGACCCTACGCACATCTGAGCGCGGACGAAAAGAAGAAACGCCTGGACGCGATGGTGCGTATCTGGCAAAGCGCTACCGAGAAGCGCATCGAACGCGAGGGATATCGTGCCTTTATTTCGGCGTCCGGGCTGGATGAGTATCGCTATAGCGTCTCGATGCGTTTACCAGAATGGGATCGCGCGTCTGTTGTCGGCCAGGTGGTTACATTGCAGCCTTCAGAAAGCGGCGCGCCTGAAGACCCGGCGCTTTTCAGCATATGGCGACGCGACCCTCTGTTACAATCGCTGCCAGATTGGAAACGCCAGCTTCCCAACGAGAACGTCTTCAACATTATGGTGCGTATCACTCCCGGTGGCCTGGGCGAAGGTGTCAAGTGGGCCACCGTTATGCCGAAAGAAATGATTCCCCGCTACAAGCCGGGCTGGCCCACGCAACAGGAATGGGTTGCGTGGACGCGCTCGTTCGACTGGCTATCAATCGCGGTAATGTTCGTGCGGGCGATGCTGGATGACCTCAAAAAGTAGTCGTAACGGGCATTGTTTCACGACCAATTGTGAACAATGCCCGCTCCACCATGAAGGTTAGAGGCGATAGATATCGACGCCTCCCATCGTGATATGCGTTACAAAATGAATACGAACCGGTCGCTCAGGATTGGGCGGAGCGAAGGCAAAATCAGGTGGCTGTTCTGGGAGGTTAACCACATAGCGCAGTTTCTCTTTCGTGATCTCCCATACGCGAGGCCCTTCGTAATAGGCGTCGTGAACGTTCCTGCCTCCCGCCAGGGCGCTGCCTTCCAGGGTGAACTGGACGTAACGAGGGAGGAATATTTCTACACCACCCATCGTGACGCTGATTTCCAGGCGATACTCTCCCGGCTCAATAGGCGCGCTCACGAGGTCGATCACCGTGCTGCTCATGAGTGTATTAATTTTGGCTTGTTCAAACAACTGCATGCCTGAATGGGAAATTGAGTACGTCTGACCGCCAATGCCTGAGAGTAGAGGTTTTCCTGCTCTATTAGGAGGAACAGTATCCCCGCTGTATGCAGCGTGTTCGGTGCGTATGACTTCGACTGTGCAGTTCGTCAATGCTGCGCCTATAGCACCGACCGCCGCGAGCATGGGCGCTACAAGCACGCCTACCACACCAATGGTCAGAGGAATCTCCATCATGATGCGTCCCTCGTGTTTGATGATGATGCGGCGAACACTGCCTTCGTGAATCAGCCGTTCCACCGTGCTGACAAGCTGGTCACCCATGACATTTATTTCTTCGTGATACTCTCGTCCCTGGTGCTGCGCCGTATAAGGCGCATTTGGATCTGTCTGTGTCATTGTTGATTTCCTTTCCTGGAAAATCTGTCGTTTTGTTATACTATGTACCTGTTTAAGTCTACCTGACCTCCTTCACAGACTCATCTCGAATCGCCGTGCTTTCTCACACTCTCGTCACATAGAGAAACACCTGCCAAAGGCGGGCAGGTGGGTTCACGCCAACGCGCTAGCCTGATTGCTAGGTATGGCGGTGATCTTCATAGGAATGATGGGTTTTGGCCCTGCTTATGGATTTACGTGGCAGATAGCGCCGATCCTGCTATTCATAGTGGCTGCAGGCGCTATCGTAGGAGCGGTGCATAGGTTGGTGCTGATCTGGTTACTACACCTGCGACGGATGAGCACGAAGATATAAAATTATCCCTTATAGTGGGCTGCATGAGCTGCCGCGAGTGGAATCTCCACTGGAGAGCTGCGGGTGATGCCCTTTTGCAAATCGCTGCGGATTTCATACGCCTCTTCCGCGATAGCAAGCACATCCAGGTCCACTTCTTCGACAAGCATGGTCTCGATGTTGTCCATGGCGATGTCCAGCGGCCCTTTGAATGGAACGGTGATTTGAGATTGGCCGATGAGGGTGCTGGTATTCTGGCCGGAGACCTGCTTTCCGGCGGCGTTGGCATAGACGAGCACAACTTCATTTTCAAAAGCTCTGGCAAGACACAGGGCATTAACGAGCATCACTTCTGAAAATTTGTTAAGCTCCTGCCCCTTGCCAGCATCTTCGAGGCACCAGTAACTGGGGCAGATTACCATTTCGACGCCTTCGCTGACCATAGCGCGGAACATTTCAGGAAACATCAAATCCCAGCAAATGATCAGGCCAACTTTGCCGAAGCGTGTTTCAAAGACGGCAATATCGTTGCCAGGCGTGATATAGCTACGTTCAGGCAGCCACAGGTTGAGTTTGCGATACTGGCTCAGAATGTCGCCGTGCTGGTCAATATAGTATGCCGTATTGTACAGGCCGTCCTCGTCGCCCTCAATGATGGAACCAGGGACGATATCAATGTGGTACTGAGCTGCAAGCTGCTGGAAGTGCTTCACGTAGCGCTGATCGAAGTCAGCCAGATCGACGCGCCCGTCAAGCGGACCAGCGATAAAGTCTTCGGGGAAAACGATCAGGTCGGCTTCCTGCGCTACTGCCTGTTGAATGAACTGTTCAGCCTTTTCCAAATTTTCTTGTGGCGCAAACTGGCTGATTTCAAATTGGACGACGGCTACTTTGAGTTGCATGGTGATCTTCCAGCCTTTTGTGATACGTAATAGAATCGATAAACTCAAATGAATTAACGACTTTAGCATCTATTCTACAACAAACATGGCGTTTTGGCTGGGGGAGTAGGACATTTGTATCATGCTGTGAACCAGGGCGACCGCGAGGGTCGCCCGTACAATACACGAATGGGGTAAAGGATCGGCGTGTATTGTACGGGCGACCCTCGCGGTCGCCCTGGAAGCTGCAGCGGCTGTTACTTTGCCCAATCGCTCAAGAGAGCTTTGGCGGCGTTGTGTCCGGGCGCGCCCATAACGCCGCCGCCTGGATGGGTGCCTGAGCCGCACAGGTAGAGACCGGCGACGGGCGTGCGGTAGCGCGAGCATTCGGGTGTGGGACGCAGCGAGAAAAGTTGATCGGGAGTAATCTCGCCGTGGAAGATGTTGCCGTTGGGCATACCGTAACGCTGCTCAATGTCCACGGGGCTGAGTACCTGGCGATGCAGGACAGCATCGGCGAAATTGGGGGCGAATTCGGTAACTGTAGCAATGATGCGATCAGCCATCTCGTTCTTCACTTCTTCTGACCACTCGCGGCCCCGCAGGTGATATGGCGCGTACTGGCAGAACATCGAGATAGTGTGATAACCGGCGGGCGCGACAGTCGGGTCGGTGGACGATTGCATGTACGCCTCAATATAGGGCTTTTGCGAGAGACCGCCGTTCATGGCGTCTTCATACGCATTCTGCACCCAGTCGGGCGTGGGCGTGAGATCGAGCGAGCCAGCGTGTTGCAGGCCGGGCGCTGTGCCGGGGAGGCACGAGAAGCTGGGCAGTTCTTTCAGCGCGATATTGAGCTTGATGACCGCGCTCTCCGTCTTGAAGTGCGAGATGCGCTTGAGGAAGCCTTTATCCAGGTTGGCATCCGCGCAGAACTGCAGGAAGGTGCGTTTGGGGTCAGTGTTCGAGAGGACCGCGCTTGCTCGCACCTCTTCACCATTCTCCAGCAACACGCCTTCGGCCATGCCATTATGCACCAGTATTTTAGCTACTGGCGCATTGGTGCGAATCACCGCGCCATGCGCCTCGGCTGATTCCGCCAGAGCGAAGCTGATGCGTCCCATGCCGCCGCGCACATATCCCCACATGCCCTGCTCGCCATTGACCTCTCCAAACATATGATGCCAGGCGACGTAGACCGAGCCGGGCGTTTTAGGGCCAATAAAGGAACCTATCACACCTTGTCCTGCCCAGGCAGCGCGTAAATAGTCGGATTCGAAATAGTCAGCCAGCATATCGTACAGGTTGCCGAACATCAAATAGCGGTAAATCTCCTCATCTTCGCCCCGAAAACGTGCGGCGAGATCGGCAACGGAGGGCGGCTCTTCCAGCAAAATAGGGTTAAGGATGGCCGAGGCGCGGTCAAAGAAATCGATAAACTTCGGATAGGCCTCGGCGTCGTGTTTGGAGAGCTTGCGAATACCCTCGATAGTTTTTTCAGTGCTGGCACGGAAGAACAAATACTTGCCATCCTGGAATGGTACAAACATCTGCGGGTCTTTGACGTAGGCGTCGAAGCCGTAACGGTGCAATTCCAGGTCGCGAATGATCTCAGGGCGCAGCAGGCTGACGACGTAAGCGCAGGGCGACATGGTGAAGCCGGGGAACGGCTCTTCGAGGGTGCAGGCACCGCCTACTCGGTCGCGTTGTTCCAGCACAATCACCTTTTTACCGGCGCGTGCCAGGTAGCCTGCCGCCACGAGACCATTATGTCCCGCTCCGATGATGATCGCGTCATACTGCTCGTTCTGATGTGTCATGGTTGGTAGTCCTTTCGAGGAAAGAGAGACGATGCGGCGTTCATTGCGTTCGCCTATGAAAAGTATACCATATGGGCTTTGATAAACTCTTCTTTATCCAGATGCATGGAAATGTATCTGAGTGCAAACTCATCATGGCCTGGCACACGTTTTGCCCAAAGTGCTATACTGTTTGATACGGTAACAGTATTTCCCCTTTCGAGGTGTTTCCTATGCAGATTCGACCCTACGGCGATACTGCCAACGATGGCGTTGTGCAAATCTCGTTTACTTTGCCCCTGCCGCTCGGTGGGCGCGCGCGGGAGGCGGCGCGTCGCTACGCAATGCTGATGGGTATCAGTAACCCACTGGTTGCGCACGCCGAGGCCATTGACAGGGCGTTTACCTTTTTTGTGGTGTATGGCGCGTGTTCTCATACGCTTGACCCCGACCAGATTCAGGTTGATGAATTGGCACATGAAGAGATGGGCTTTCACGAGATTAACGAACTGATCGAGCAGCGTTTGGGGCGGCGCGTGACGGTCATTGGCGCGGCCATCGAGAGCGACGCGCATACAGTTGGCATCGATGCTATTTTTAATGCGAAAGGCTTCGCGGGAAATTATGGCCTGGAACGCTTTCCAGCGTTTCGCGCTCTGAACCTGGGGGCGCAGGTTTCCTGTGAGGCGCTCTTGCGGCGAGCAGCGGTGGAGCAAACCGAGGCTATTCTTGTGTCGCAGGTAGTGACCCAGAAGAATGTGCATATCCATAACCTGACCAGGTTGATCGAACTGGCCGAGGCCGAAGGCGTGCGCGACCGTTATCTTTTTATCGTGGGTGGGCCGCGTATCTCACATGCTTTTGCCAAAGAACTGGGCTATGATGCTGGTTTTGGGCCGGGTTCAAACGCAGCCATGGTTGCCAGCTACATTGCGCAAGAGCTGGTGGCAAGGAGGGGGTAGCTTTCTCAGACCTGAATTTCGTAGCGTTTGGGGTTGCGCGGATCAATGATTACCGGCACCAGCGTGCTGATGGACTTGTCGGGGTCTTCGTCGAAGAAGTATTTCCAGAACGTGTAGGTTTGTCCTGTGCTGGGACTTGTCCAGACGGCGGTGACGGTATAAAAATGATGCATGGCGCCGGTGGAAGCTTTTTTCTTGTCGTGCTTCACGGATGTCACCTGCGCGACAACTCGCTCCCCATGTTGCTGTATCCAGTGAGCTTTACGCGCCATAAGAATGATGGGTAGGGCGATGAATAGCATGATGACTATGCCCAACCATATGATCAGTGTAACAGAAAAATTCATATGCTTTCCATAATTGCAAACCTGCTGCACATGTAACGCGCAATTTGGGTTACAATAGCATTATATAATTTTTCTGCTTGTTCCACAATTCGCGGCACAAAAGGAGAATAGGAGGATATGTCATGCCCGAACCGAATGGCGGTTTCAATGAAGCGCCGACCCTCGCTCTTGATATTTTGACCATGCAGTCCGTGGCGCGCTCGGATAAAATCGCTTTGATCTGTGGAGAAAGTTCGCCCACCTTTGCAGAACTTAACATGCGGGCTAATCGCGTCGCCAATGTGCTGAAAGCCCTGGGCGTCAATACAGGAGATCGCGTTGCGATTATCGTACACAACTCCATTGAAGGGGTTGAGGTTGGAGCGGCCTGTACTAAAATCAAAGCTATTCAAGTACCGGTCAACTACCGTTTGCGCGAGCGCGAGGTGGCCTACGTACTCAATGATAGCGAGGCAAAAGTGGTGGTGGCCGCGCCAGAACTGGTGCAGGTAGTTGAGCAGGCACGCGCCGGGGTACAGGGGCACCCGACTTTTATTGCTATCGGCGGTTATGCTCCCGCTGGTTGGCTACATTACGAAGAGGTCATTGCGTCGGCCAGCGAGACGATGCCCATTGTAGGCGAAGCATCGCTCGGCAGTTCCATGAGCTATACATCAGGGACGACGGGCAATCCCAAGGGCGCGTATCGTCCGAACGGTGTCTCGCTTGAAGCGGTGCTGGGCGTCATCCAGTCGTTTGAATTGCGCGATGCGGACGTACATTTGCTGGCCGGGCCGTTGTATCATAGCGCCCCCAATGCCTTCTTGAGCCTGCAAATCTTGCTGGGCGCAACGACCGTGATATTGCCCAGGTTCGACGCAGTCGAAGCCTTGCGCCTGATTGATCGCCACCGCGTTTCGACCACCTTCATGGCTCCCACCCTGCTCCAACGCTTATGCGATGTGCCTGACGAGATCGCGAAGACCTTTGATACAAGCTCGTTGCACACAATTATCCTGGGTGCCGCACCCTGTCCCTCTAGTCTTAAGGCTCGTGCCATTGAGCGGTTTGGCCCGGTATTGTGGGAGTTTTATGGCGCGACCGAGACCGGTTTTGTCACTATCTTGCGCCCCGAAGATCAACTGCGCAAGCCCGGTTCTTGTGGCACTGTCGCGCCTGGTCAGGAGATTTGCCTGCTCAACGAAGCCGGCGAGGAAGTACCCGACGGCGTGCCGGGAGAGATGTGGGTGCGCAATCCCTCGCTGGCGCAGTATTTCAAAAAGCCGGATGCGACCGCCAGGAGTATGCGCGACACATTTTTCTCAGTTGGAGATATTGCCTACCGCGACTCAGAAGGTTACTACTTCATCTGTGACCGCAAGATCGACATGATCATTTCGGGTGGTGTCAACATCTATCCGGCAGAAATTGAAGCCGTACTCAGCGCCCACCCGGCTGTCGCGGATGTGGCCGTGATTGGCGTTCCCGATCCTGACTGGGGCGAATCCGTGAAGGCGGTTGTTTCTCTGCGGCCAGAAGCCAGCGCTACCGAGGAAGAACTGATCGCGTATTGCGCCGCACGAATAGCCGATTATAAAAAGCCCCGTTCGGTGGACTTTTTGGATGAACTCCCGCGCAACCCGGCTGGCAAACTGCTCAAGAGGAATATTCGCGAGGCGTATTGGAAAGGCCAGGAGCGCAAAATCTAAGCGCGTTTGCGCCAGATTGTCCTTTCTTCGCAGGGATGCGGACGCTCGCGTCCCTACGAAGTAAACGTTTCGAGTACCGGGCAATCGTTGCGCGAGAGGAGCGCGAAGGCCGCTTGCATGATGCGCGTCTGGAGATCGGCGTTATTCGGTTCACCGAGCGGATAGCCCAGCGGGAAAGGCACGAAGAGGGCGCGCGGCGGTCGCGTTTTTTCGGTAATTTCGCGTAGCAACGAGATAGAAACCGTCGTGATGCCTGCATATTCAATCTGGCGTTGGATCAATCCCACGGATTGATTGCACATCGGTCAGACAGGCGTCAGCAGAACGACATCAACCGAATCTGCTTTGAGCCGCCGCGCTACTTCTGGCGCGGTTTCCTTCATCAATTTCGCAGGCCCGACGATTGACCCCATAAAGCTATAGTTGTGGGGAGCGAGCGCAGCGATTTCTCCTCGCTGTTGCAATTCGCGCAGGCGATCCAGTGGGAAAGCCAGATTGCGATCGCGCAATATACCTGTCTGGTCAAACGACCAGCTACGCTGGTTCATCTCAAGTAATTGTAAAGAAATAGTCGGATAGGGATTTCGCGAAACGAACTGTCGCCATTGCGTATAGTGAGATCAAACGGCGTTCTGATCTGGCATGCTCAACCCCGCCGTCGTAACCAGCGCAACCCTACAGGCGGAGAGCGGTTTTTGTAGTGGCGTGACCGCGTTGGAAATTGGATCGCCGGGGCGCGGGCTATAATGTTTAAATGGATACCCTTTCAGAAAAAGCTTCTCTTTGAACTCGACATCTTCCATCTTTGCCATATGCTTGCAACCGCCTTAACTAGAAGTAGGCACAACACCTCTACTAAGACTATAGCACGCTATCCACTCTTGTTTCCATGCCACAAGGGTCGGCATGAGAGCAGTCAAGCTACTCAGCGCCTGTGGCTGATGATACTGATGAGGTATTACCAGGGGCAGCTATGTCATGTGAAGTACGTCACACATTTTATGTGAAATAGGTAACGGTCAAAACTGCCAATCGGCGCGATGATAGTGGATACGTTACTGTTCGCCAATTTTCGCGTTCATTTCATTGTATGGGTTACGTTGCGGTAGAAGAATGCGCCGTTATAATCGCTCAGTTGAAGGATGTTAATTGGATGCCAATCCGCCGTAATCGCTATGCCAGATATTGGATGAAGATGGGCTGCGCGCTGTTTCTCATTTTCTTGACGGGTTGTTCCAGTATCTTTGGTGGAGTTGATGCCTCAAGTATTCACCAGACCACTCCCACTCCTACAAAACCCTTGCCGACCTCTGTGCCTGGGAGTAGACCCGATGGCGAGGTTGATAATCCGTTAGTGACGCAAATGGCGAAAATACAGAGCATCATGGCGGGTATGACGCTGGATCAGAAACTGGCGCAACTGATTATCGTAGAATACCTGGGCAATAGCTATGCGCCGGAGCTGCAATACATGATTGCTCAACAGGGAGTTGGCGGCTTTCTCTATCAGGCCAGTAATCGCAACTTTAATCCGCCCGACGATATAATAGCCAACGTGGCGGCATTTTCGCGCCAGGCTATGAAAGATGCTAAAATACCCCTGCTCATTGGCACTGACCAGGAGGGCGGACTGGTGAATCGCCTGTATGCTTTTCATGGCTATCTGCCCTCTGCTGCCGCGATGGCTGCTACCGGCGATCCGCATTTCGCCTTTAATCAGGGGACGATGGCTGCTAACTGGTTGCTTCAACTAGGCATTAACGCCGATCTTGCGCCAGTTGTCGATGTGCATACCGTTGACCCGCCCGTGCTGGAGAGCCGCATGTTTGGCAGCACCCCGGCGGCTGTGGCGACCTACGCGGGCGCATTCCTGAACGGCCTGCAACAGAATAGCGTGATTGGCACCCTCAAACATTTTCCCGGGTTAGGCGCAATCACATCAGACCCTCATGCCGGGCTACCTACCGTGTACAGGAACCTTGCGCAGTTGCAAAGCATCGACCTGGCACCCTATAAGCTCATGCTACAAAAAGACCATCCGGCGATGGTCATGTCTACCGATGTGTTGATACCAGCTATCGACCCCAATCTTCCCGCCGAGCTTTCACCCAAAACCATTAACGGCGTGCTGCGCCAGCAATTGGGGTATAACGGCGTGGTCATCACCGATGGCCTCTATATGGGCGGCATCAGCCAGCGCTGGTCATTGCCTCAAGCGTCTGTGTTGTCGATCGTCGCCGGAAATGACCTTGTCGAAGGTCCCTACTCTATCAGCCAGGTCGCGCAGGTGATCGCGGCCTTGAAACAGGCTCTTCAAAATGGTCAATTGACTATCGACCGCATCAATCAGTCGGTTCAACGTATCCTCTTGATGAAAATGCAATACCACCTGATCCCCGCATAGCCTTCATTACAATTCCTGTCGAACAATCCTGGCTCCTTCGACCAATGCGCATAGCTTGCCAAAGGCTACTTCCCGTGGCAGGTATTTCATGCCGCAATCCGGGGCCAGGATCAGGCGCTCCGGCTCTACATACTGCAAGGCTTCGCGTATTCTTCCGGCTACTGTCTCCGGCGTTTCTACCTCCATATCGCCCAGATTCAAGACGCCAACAATGATGGTTTTATTGGCTAATTGACGAAGGACTGATAGATCAAGGCGCGGTTGAGCAGCTTCAATCGAAACCTGCCTGACGACACAATCACGCAGCTCCGTGAGGAATGAGTACTGGGGAGGTCGGGCATGAACTATAGCAGCATACCCAAAGCAGAGGTGCAGCGCCGTTGTTCCTTCAATCCCCTCCAGCGCCCGGTTGATGACCTCTACCCCATAGGCCCTGGCCTTCTCCGGTCTCGCTTGCAGATATGGTTCATCTATCTGTACCACGTCAGCTCCCGCAGCCTGCAAGCTTTTGATCTCTTCGTTGATGGCTGCCGCGATATCCAATGCCAGGGCTTTCTCATCGCTGTAGTAGTCATTCTGCGCTTGCTGGGTAACAGTGAAAGGGCCTGGCACAGTGATCTTGATGCGATGGTTGGTGTTGCGTCGCAAAAACTCCACGTCGCGTACTTCAACAGGGTATAAACGGCGGATTGGGCCGACGACCCGCGGGACCGGGTTGGAATGGCCTGTGCGATCCAGGGCCATTCCCGGGTTATCGAGATCCATCCCGTCTAACGCCGTGGCGAAGCGGTTGGAGTAACTCTCCCTTCGTATTTCCCCGTCTGAAATAATGTCTATGCCTGCACGCTCCATGTCTCGAATGGCGAGCAGGGTGGCATCGTCTTGAGCCTGTTGCAGCAAAGGTTCTGGAATACGCCAGATTTCACGCGCCCGGATGCGCGGCGGTAATCGGTTCTGTAAGTTCTTGCGGTCCACCAGCCATTCGGGTTGAGGATAGCTTCCCACAACTGTCGTCAAAAGTCTATCAGTCACGCTATTTCTTCTTCTCGCAGGTTCGATGTCGTTGCTGGCGGTTGGCCGATATACGGCATTCCGGTCGATCGCCGCGTAGATGTCGGGTGCGATGGGGTGACGCAGCTCTTCAGCGATGTGACCGAGTAGTCCCGCCGCGCGCGCGAGCAAGGCCACTCCGCGCAACAACTCGGGTGGCAGTCCGATATCAGCAAGCGCGGCGCCTGCCACTCCAGCGCCGTTAAGTGGCAGTGTGCGGCCAATCACCCCGGCATGGACACGACCAATGGCCTCGAACAAGCGCAGGTGCGGCCCCCGCAGGCCCTCCTGGTCGGCAATCGCGATGATTACGTCTGTGCGAGGGTCAACGGTCTTATGCACCGGGTGGCCCAGGCCTGGGACGAAGCGGCCAGCCGCGCGCTGCTCGGCGACAGCATGGCGGGCAAGCGCGTCCCATTGCTCATCAGTTTCCGGGAGATGGCCCGCGACGGTTGCCAGCACGCCAGCGAGAAAACGGCCAGTGTCTTCTGTGACGCCGAGGAAGCGCGAGCCGCCACCCAGCAGGCCCGCTGCCATCGCACCCTGGATGGCATCCGGGGCGCTATACAGGGTCAGGCGGGCCGCGATCGCGGTGGGGGTAAAGCCGTGATCGGCCAGCGAGACGAGCACGGCCTCGAACACACGCACCTGCTGCGGTGTCGGTCGCTGCTGCGTGGCGAGCCAGAGAGCCAGCTCGCCGAACCCGATAGAACCAATCAGCTCGCCAGCAAGATCGTGACCAAGCAGGTGAATGCTGGTGGCATCGGAGGTACCGATTCCGGTAGGATATTCCATCTGTTCCTTATACCTTACAAGGTTCTCAGCCCTCTCGATACAGGGCTGCTGCCAGGGTATCCTGGCTGAACCTGGACTGGTCGTTGTCTCAATCTTGCCCTGGCGAATGTCATCCTGAGCGCAGCGAAGGATCTATTTCTAGGGGTTGACGAGATCCTTTGCTGCGCTCAGGATGACAGGTCGGGGGTTGGCCTGGACGTTTTGCGTTCCTCCGGGTCGTCGCGTATCGTCTGGCTGAGCCAGGCGCGAATCTGCTCGTTGTCCTGGCCGAGCGCCGGTGGGGGCAGATCGTAGCGCGGAGGTGTCAGTGAGAACGAAATGGGGTGGCGGATCATTGGCACGGCATCATCTCCCACGCCAACCTCGACGACGGGATCGAGTCCGATTTCGCGGGCGAACGTGACCCCTCCTTCAACATTGTTGATCGGGCCGCACGGAACGCCAGCGGCGCTCAACCTGCGGAACCATTCGTTGGCTGTTCTCGCGCGTAGCCGCTCAACCAGCAGCGGGCGCAGGGCTTCGCGGTTGCGGGTGCGATCCCTGGTATTTGCAAACCTGGGATCGCGCGGCAACTCAGGAAGATCGAGGATCTCGCATAGCTTGCCGAACTGTCCATTGTTCCCGGCAGCGATAATAAGCTCCAGATCCGCTGTCGGCAGCGGTTCGTAGGGGAACAGGCTGGGATGGGCGTTGCCCATGCGGTTCGGAACGACGCCGCCAGCAACATAAGCAGTTGTATGATTGACCATTCCTGAGAGCGCCGTGGCGTACAAGCTTACTTCCACATGCTGGCCTTCGCCAGTGTGATTACGGTGGTTGAGAGCGGCCAGGATGCCAATGGCTGTGTGCAACCCGGCCATCACGTCGAACACCGAAATCCCGGAGCGATAGGCCGGACCATCAGTATCACCCGTAAGACTCATTAAGCCGGACATGGCTTGCACGATGAGGTCATAACCGGGGAGGGACGCCCCCTGCGCTGTGCCGAAACCACTGATGGATGCGTAGATGATGCCAGCGTTTCGCTGTTGGACCGTGTCGTAATCCAGGCCGAAGCGCTTGAGGCCGCCAGGTTTGAAATTTTCGATGAAGACATCGGCGCGGGTAGTCAGTTCGTGTGCCAATCGGAGGTCTGCGGAATCATTGAGATCAAGAATGATCGAGCGCTTGTTACGGTTGATTGCCATATAGTAGGTCGCCACACCATCGCGGTCTGGTGGCATCCAGGTGCGAGTATCATCCCCCGCAGGACTTTCGACCTTAATCACCGTTGCGCCGAGGTCGCCAAGCAGCATGGTGCAGTACGGGCCAGCGAGCACTCGTGAGAAGTCGGCGATCAGCAGTCCGTCGAGCGGGCCGACTTGCGGCGTGGTTTTCTCATTGTCCTGCTTCGGCATAAAGTTCACACCTCCGGTTCATGCGTTTATTCATCAATTGCCGATCGGCAGTATACTGGCCATCATATCCTGTACGAAGCGCAATTCATCCTGGTTGACAGTGTGGTCCATGTGAGGATAGAGCCGCGTTGTAACGTTCCCACCCAGCAGTTGCAAGACCTCAGCGGCTTGCTCTACCCGCTCTTTTGAGATGTGCGGGTCCATATCGCTACATCCCAGAAAAACGGGTGTGCCTGCCAGCGAGCCTGGGTAGTCGTGTGGCGTACCCTCGGATCCGATCAGGCCGCCGCTTAGACCTACGACGCCACCGTAACGCCGGGCGTTGCGCGCTACATATTCTAGCGTCAAGCAAGCTCCTTGCGAGAAACCCAGTATGATTGTACGTTCGGCAGGGATGCCCACCTGCGCCAATTGATCGAGCAGAGATGTAATGGTTGCCAACCCAGATGAGAGGTCCGGTTCGTTGCTTGCGATGGGCGCAAGGTAGCTGTTGGGGTACCAGGCATTTCCGGCGGCTTGCGGCGCGAGGTAAATAAAGCCAGGGCAGTGCAGGTCTGCCGCCAATGTCAGGATATCCTGCGCCGTGGCTCCGCGCCCGTGCAACATAACCATAGCTGCTCGCGCGCTCCCAGGTAACTCGCCTGCAAGCACAAGAGGCTGATCCAGGTGTGGGTATATGGTACCGGCTGAAAGTTCGCCTGAGGTTGTTTCCAGCAAGACCTCTTCGCGTCCCCCCAGCACAGCCTGGCGAATGTCCATGATCAGCTGTTTAGAAATGCCAGGTCGTCCCAGCAACCTGGCCCGGCGCATCGTCAAGACACTACTGATGACGACATCGCCTATAGGCTGGAAGCCTGCCAGGACAATACCACTCTGGGAGGGCAGGTTGTCACCGTCCGTGCCAATCCAGATGCGGCGCAGACCCTGATGATGTAGTTCACCGACTATGTGTGTCAATAGCGCCGGGTAGAGACGTTGCCCGCGGTATGCTGGCAGTGTGGCGCAATTCCAGATATAGGCTTCACCAGCTTTGAGTCGAATGCTGAGACTCAGCTCGCCAATATGCTCTTCGTCGAATGTAACCCAGCCATATGTAACAAGCCTGCCTTCGATCCTACCGATATAACAATGCCGCCCATCCTCAAAGCGTTGTAGCACCTCCGCTTCATCGTCGAGGTCCATGGCCTGCGCCAGTTCCTGAGCCACCTCCGGCCCGACACGCATAAAGGCCACCGGGACATGCGGTACGGGGCCAGCCGGTAGTGGCTGGACCAGATCCAACATCCAGAACGTACCCGGAGGCCGCGCATCGGGCTCGGCGGGGTGCATCATGCCAGTACTCCCTCCGTAATGAAGCTTGCTTTTCGCCGGGTCAGCTCGGCGATGGCGTCGGCCAGGTGGGCATCCTGGATATTGTAGGCGCCGGCGGCCACCCTCAGACGGTGCGCTGTGGCGAGTACTTCGGCAAAGCTGCAACCTTCTGGCGGAACGAACTTGTAACAGGCCATCTCGAGCAGCTGTCCGTTGGGATCTCTAAAGTAGATCGAGTCCATGAACCCGCGGTCGATGTTGCCGGTATTCCAAATGCCGCGCTCTTTGAGGCGTTCGGAGACCTGGGTGTACGTAGCATGCGAGACGGTGTAGGCGAGGTGGTGCAGGTTGCCGATGCCTTCCGGATTGGGAGTGGGATCATTTACGCGCGTAGGACGCACGAAGAAAGTGATCAGCCGTCCATCGCCCGCGTCGAAGTAGAGGTGCGTCTCGTCTGGGACATCGAGATTGGGTTGCTCCATAACAAATGGCATACCCAGCACTCCCTGGTAGAAATCGATGGTCGCCTCCCGGTTGGAACCTACGAAGGTGATATGGTGAACACCTTGAGCCTGGATTTTTGACACTGATGTACCTCCACTTTAGGGTCAGGTTGTTGCTGAGGTCGCCTCGGAAGGGATCGTATTCTATTCCGAGGCAGGAGCGATAGAATGTGCCGGGTGGGTCTGTTGCAAAAAGACCTCACCCGTTTCGGCATCGTTCTGGACGACCACAAAGGTCCCCACTCCTACGGATACTCCAGCACTTTCCAAATTCCTATATTCTGAAGAACAGATGACGGATCTGGTCGATTACTTTGGAGTCTCCACTCGTTTCACCACCTGGGAAGCGTTGATACGTGGTGAGAACAAAATCTGATGCATTTTTGAAGTGGAAAACAGCTTGCACGTCTTCAAGGCTGTCGGCTGGAACACATGTGAACTGGCCGTCTTTGACAGTAGCGCGCCACTGACCACCCCATTCGCCATCGACGATGATGCCGATTACAGCATCTACGCCTTTGGACGATTCCTCTTCTACCGTATACTGCATGACGATAAACATGAACGGCATCAGGATACCGGCAGTGCGCTCATCGAGCTTTCCAGTTTTGTCTCCCAGGCCCCACTTCATATCCCATGTGTGAATACCATAGTCGATGATTTGGAAGGAGGGATAGAAGCAGGTTGGTATAGGCCCCATGTAGGGGTGGGGGATAGTGGAACCCATCCACTCTTCAGAGGTGAGGGCATCGAAAATAGCGAATGCTTGATTTGAGTCGCTTTTGAGCCGGGAGATGGCTTCTTCGCGTGACAGGCTGCGGAATGCCTGCGCATGTTCGTTGAGCCGGTCGCTCATTACCTGCAAGCCAAGCGCATTGCCGGTTTCACCCTTGCGAGCCATGTCCCAGGCTGTCAGGTAGCCTTCTGTGACATCGATCATGTGGCCGACCATGTCGCGCACTTCCCATTCGCTGCAGCGCGTCTGGACGTACCAGTTAGCCGGGTCGTCAATGATGTTGTAGAACTTCGCGCGTTCGGTGCGCGCTACGTCGAGAACGGTATCTTTGCCGTTGTAATCCATTGGATTGGTGGGCATCGTAGCCTCCTTTTGATGTGTGACATCTCATCATTTCAACGAAAGCGAAAATTCTAAAAAACCTCCCTTCTGTTACCTGTCCGCTCGCAGCAGAAAGAATCATGGATCGATCATCTCTCTGATAATTCAATGTTCGATACTGAGTAAGGGTAATATTGCTTATTAAAGTATAGTTTCTATGACAATATTCTGTCAAGGGGGAAATGCCTCTCAACTAAGACGAGAAGCTCATCTGTCCGACGGCGGTATGGGACAGCAGCTTCTGGGCGTTGCGCCATAGTACCTTCTCTCTCACCTCCGGCGTGAAGAAGTCGATGGATTCGAAGTCCTTGAGCCAGCGTTGGGGTGTGATGAATGGGTAATCCGAGCCGAAGAGGAAGCGGTCCTGCAAGCGAGTCGCTGCCTCGCGCAGCAGCGACTCGGGCGTGTATTTCGGTGACCATCCAGAGAGATCATTGAACACATTGGCCTTATGCTGCACGATCGCAATCATCTCTTCGTGCCAGGGCCAGGAGGGATGCGCCCCAATGATGGTCAGGCCTGGAAAGTCGGCCGCCAGGGAATCGAGGTAGATGGGGCGGGTGTAGTCGAGTTTGACGCCCATGCCCCCGGGGGTTCCCGCGCCCAGCCCGTTCGTACCCGTGTGGAAAAGGCCAGGCACACCCAGTTCCTGTATTTTCTCCATAAGGGGATAGAAAGTGGGGTCGTTTGGATAGAACGCCTGAACGCCGGGGTGAAATTTCGCGCCTGCCAGACCCAAATCCTTGATGGCTCGCTCCATTTCTTTGACGGCTGCCTTCCCTTTGTGCGGGTCAACGCTGGCGAACCCGACAAATTGTTGTGGGTAGCGCTTGACAATGGCTGCGACATAATCATTTCCCAGTGGCGGCAATCCGGTAGCGGTTTCCGCATCCCAGGCCAACAGGACGCCGACCATATCGAGTTCTGCGTAATCCGCGGCGACCTGTTCGATATCCTTCAGCTTCACCTCGGTGCGGAAGAAGCGTTCGGCGGCCCTGGCGTACGGTCCGAGCGTGATCTGCATAAACTCCGTCGTCGGCAGGTGGACGTGGAAGTCGATAGCGCGTGGCATGACATATCCTCCAAAAGAACGGGTTGTATACAACTTCGGGCCTGTGGTACTTTTTATTATAGTCTCGCGTGAGTCTGCCATGTCCAGAATCAGGAGAAGGAGAACATTTGGGCAAATGATGTTCTCTTTATGAAACTGTTCGCCTCGATAGGGAATGCAACGATAGAATAGCCAACCTGGGTATGAAATTGTTCAGGAATTGACACGTTCATACTAGTAACCATATACTTAGCTTCGGAACGCAACCGAAACGGGGAAGAGAGCAAGGAGCACGCGCTATGTCATTCACCGAAGACGAACTTCAATCGTTCAACGCCATTCTTGAGCAGCGACTAACAGCCCAGCGTAAAGAGATGGAGCGCATTTTTGAACAGCGTATCGTCGAATCTCGCCGCGAACACGACCAGCGTTTCTTTACCATGCAGCAGGAAATACTGCGCACTATGACGCTGAAACTCACGGAGATGCAAAGCCGGCTGGACTCGGTGTTCAGCGATAAGCTGCAAATGCAACAAACACGTTTTACGCAGGCCATGAACCTTGACGCGGAACAGAAAAAGCAGCAGATAGAGAGCAGTCTGGCTCGTTTGTTGGAAGCACAACTGCCTGGTATAGAGCAGTTGGTGAGCAAGCAATTACAGGAAGCTACGCTTCAATCGATCGAGGATACTGTCATGACCGCTAACGGTGTTCATCCTTTGGAAGCATTCGAGGTGCAAACAGAATTGCCCTGGGAAGACCTGAGCGATATGATCGGCAAAGCTCTTGATGAGCGCCTTTCTGCTCTCAGCGAAGCCATCTCGCGGTCATTACAAAATCTGGAACAGTACCTTTCTGTGCGTATTCATGGACTGCGAGACGAGTTTGTGCGCAGCCAGCCACAAGCAAGCGTTCTCAATGGTAATCATACCAGCGTGCAGGAAGTGCTGCATGGTATCGAGCATCTCGAACGCGTGGTCGAGTCGTTGCAGGTGGCAATGACCGCAAATCACGCTCTGCTCTCTAACCGCCTCTATCATCATCAACAACTTCCACTGGAACGCGCCCATCCCGGCGCGCATGCCCTTTACACGCCAGGCAGCGCCCAGGCAAACGCGCTGTTTGTGGCTAAAGATCGCGTTGCGCGCGGACTGGAACCAGAAGCATCGGGCAACGTCAAGGTCGAGGAACACGAGGGGTTGTAGATTCATCTAGCTGTTCCATATAATAAGAGTGACGAACTTCTTGCGGCTTGCAATGCATTCGTCAGGTCTCATTATTATTTGGAATGAAGGAGTGGTTGTATGTCGGTTGAAAAATCACCAGCAGGTGGAGTGTTAGCGCATACATTTGAGTTGGGTCAGGAAGTGTTGGACCGTGACGGGAAGAAACTGGGAAAAGTGCGAGCGCGTTTCAGCCTGTATATTCTGGTCGAGCGCGGCGGCTTATTCAGCAAAGCATACTATGTGCCAAAAAGCGTGGTGGCAGGGAATGTCAAGGGCGTGATCCGTTTATCGCTACGCGAGGATGACCTGCGGCAGCAAGGACTGGACAGCGTGCCAGATGATCTGTATCATGAGTCGCCAGAGATGGATCGGCCCAAAGTAACCGGGGTGCCACAGTTTGGACATTTGCCACTTTCACCGGCTGAGACGGGACATTATAATTATGGGCGTCGTTGGCCGGGCATGAATACCGACGCTTCTCATTCCTATCACCGCGAAGAAGTAACGCCCATACCTCAGCGCGTGGTAGATGAAAAAGGCTCTGAGTAATCATATACGGGCAACAAAGCGAGAGTCCACCAATACTGCGTGGTATTGGTGGACTCTCGCTTTGTTGCCCGTGAGTTACCTATTCATACGTATAAAATCCCCGACCGCTTTTCTTGCCATACATGCCCGACTGCACCATGCGGCGCAATAGCGGTGGTGGCGCGTATAAGGGGTCCTTGTACTCAAAATAGATTGCTTCGGCTGCCCACATGGTGGTATCCAGCCCGACGTAGTCAAGCAGGGTAAATGGCCCCATCGGGTAGCCGCAGCCCAGTTTCATCGCGGCATCGATATCGTCACGCGAGGCCATGCCATTCTCCAACATGCGGATAGCAGCCAGCAAATAGGGGATGAGCAGGAAATTGACAATGAACCCCGCCGTGTCTTTTGCCAGCACTGGCGTTTTCCCCAGAGATAGCGCGAAGCTGCGCGCGGTCTCGATTGTCTCATCCGAGGTTGAAATCGTGCGCACGATTTCAACGAGCTTCATGACGGGAGCCGGGTTAAAGAAGTGCAACCCGCACACTTTGTCCGCTCGCTTTGTCACCGCGCCCATCTGCGTCACGTTCAATGATGAGGTGTTAGTGAGCAATAACGCGCCTGGCTTTAGAATGCGATCGAGCGTGGGGAAGAGCCGCAATTTCTCCTCCATATTTTCGATGACTGCTTCAATGACCAGGTCGCATTCAGCGAAATCTTCCATGTTGAGCGAGCCATGCAGTCGGCTACGATTCTCGTCAAGCTGACCCTGGGAGATCTTGCCCTTGCTCGCCATCATGTCCCATGCCGCGTGAATACGAGCCATACCCTTACTGAGCAAAGGCTGGGTAACTTCGCACACCACCGTCTCATAGCCGGACTGAGCGCAGGTCTGGGCAATTCCTCCGCCCATCAACCCGCAGCCGACGACGCCCACTTTTTGTATAGCCATAAATATGTACTCCTCTCCTGTTTTCCCCTTCGTTGGAAAGTCTCTCGTTTCATATAGCCATTGGCTATAGTTTTAAACTGGCAAAATTTTGTATAGCCTGCGCCGGACCATCCTTCGCCAGAAAGACAATCGTATAATGGTTCAGTTCTGGATAGTTCACAAACTGGCAACCTCTAATGTTTGACAGTATTTCTTCGGCAACTTCTTCGCTCAACAACTGGTCGTCAGAGGTAAACAAACCCTGTCCTGCTCTTAAGAGTAAGGTGGGTACCTCTACACGCGGCCAGAGCGCCTCTGGTTTGTACTCATAAATTGCCATTTGATCTTCACTCACACCTGCCGGGTAGCCCTTGGAAATAACTGAGCCATCATGCTGGTGAAACACGTCGTGCGCGAAGTAAATATCCAGATACTCATTCCAGTAGGGGCCGAGGAACGGGGCAAACTTGAGACGTTGAATGTATTCATCGAATGAGGCGACGGGCGTTCCCAGGCGACCAATAGAACCTGTCAGCCAGGCTGGCTGCTCTTCGAGCGTGCGCCAGGGGAGATGACCGCCACCGTCCATAAGAATGAGTTTGCTCAATTTTCCAGGATAGCGAGCTGCGAAATTCAGTCCGATCATAGCACCTAGCGAATGGCCGATCACGATTGGGCGATCCAGTTCCAGGGCGTCAATTATTTCCGCGAGATCATCCGCGTGAATGGATAGGGAATAGCCGCTTTCGGGTTTATCGCTATCTCCGCGCCCGCGCAGATCATACGCGAATACACGATGCGTCCTCGATAACTCGTCGGCCAGGGCCTGGAAACAAAAGGCATTGGCGGTAATGCCGTGTACGCATATAATAGGAGAACCCTGTTCTCCCCATTGTAAATAGTGAAAGGTCAAATCTCCGGCGATGATATACTCATCGCGTACTGGATTCACCGGCATAGTTTGCTCCTTCTCGTTGGAATTGCTGCCACTTCTCCATGGCCGCCTCTATTAAGGGTACACCTTCGTCGTATCGCTGTTTGGGCGATCTCCACTGGGCCTTGCCACCCTGCAGCGTGATGCTGCGCACAAAAACACTCTTCATAATGATCTGGTAACGCTCCATTTCAGGCGCGAAAATCAGCGCGACCGTGCTATCCTCCATGTAGAAGTACTGCCCATGCTGCCTGTGCCAGTGTCGAATGTCTTCCTGGGAGGTGACAATCTCATTATGCAAGCCTTCATTGAGATCATACCCGGTCTCGCCCCAGGGAAAACAGTGCATGTGCGAGTGAAAGACGGTCTGCCGAAAAATGCCATGTTCCCAGAAGACAGGAGGCGCATAAAAGCGCGTAAAAAATTGCTGCACTTCGCTTTTTAAGGAGAACAATTCTGCGTCCAGCGCGCCCGGCACATCTCCATAGCAGGTATAGTGGCTTTTAGGGATGATAAGAATATGTCCTTCCACCAGTGGGGCATGGTCAGCCGCCAGCAAAAAATGCGGGGTCTCTTTCAGAATATAGGTAATGTCATGGTAATTGCAAAATGCGCAATCAGGATCGTATAATTCGGCATCGACGGAAAAGCCGCTTCCGTTTTGCATGAACGAGGCTCCTTCTAAACACAGGACTACTGCACATATCTTAGCACATCGTAACTTTACCCGGCATGACGAAACCCGGCCTCGTTCATAGTCAAAGGTTGCCCTTCTCCTGTTATGCCCGCGTCTACAACTTCCGCAACCATAATCGTTGAGTCGCCCGCCTCAACAGTGTGGCGCACCTCGCAGGCTACCCAGGCCAGCGCGTCAGGCAATAGCGGGCAACCATTTACTCCCAGCGTGTACTCGACGCCGATCAATTTATCAGGATGTTGGATAGCCGATTTCCCCAGTTTGCCCGCCAGTTCTCGCTGACCGGAACGCAGCACATTGACCGTAAACTTGCGGCTGCGCTGTATCATAGGCAGGGATTTCGAGTCATTCTCGACCGAAAGAGCCAGCAATGGTGGTTCGAACGAAGCCTGCGTTATCCAGTTAGCGGTAAAGATATTGACTTCACCAAGATCGGCGCAGGACACGGCAAACAGGCCATACGTGAATGATCGTAACGCCTGTTTTTTTGTATTGGCATCCATGTAGTAGTGCTCCTTTTTGGATGTACGTAGTAGTATAGTAGTATTATGCATATTGAATACGCATCTCTATCAACCCGTCTCTTCCACCGGTCTCAATGAAGCCAACGCGCTGGTAAAGCCTGATGGCAGGCGCATTGGCAGGGTCCACGAACAAGGTCACATACTTAGCTTTTTGTTCTCTGGCGAAGGCTATGGCGCGTTCCATCAAGAGCTTGCCAACACCATAACCCCGCGAGCTATCTTCGATACCAATCCCGATGCGCCAGCCTTGTACCGGCTCATTTGTATCATCAGGCTTGACGGTTATGGCTCCCAAGTTGCGCCCGGAAGCATCAACTGCTATAAAGCATGGGTCGGGTGACATTAATTTTGACCAGTTCGTCCAGTACTGATCTTCAAGCTGCTGCATGGTTTCTAAGCCATAATGAGCTAATTGAACAGGCGAGGCAAGAATGGCCTCCCAGATCATGGAGCGCAGGAATGGAATATCTTCCAGGGTAGCCTCTCTTACAGTTAATGGCTCGCTGAGCATTTAACAATCCTTCATATAGCCATAGAATACATAATCCACAGCCAAACACCAAGTCAAAAAAAGAGGGATATATCCTACTCCAACTGGCGTAACCTGTAGCGTTGTACCTTCCCGGTACCAGCGCGCGGTAAGGCATCACAGAATTCAATGGCGCGTGGGTACTTATACGGAGCAATGCTTTGCTTGACGAAATCCTGCAAGGTGTGTACCAGGGTAGCATCCCCGGTATAACCCGGCAAGAGCACTACGAATGCCTTGATAATGGTACCGCGTTCGGGATCAGGCGCGCCAACAACGGCGCACTCAGCCACGGCAGGATGCATGAGTAATGCTCCTTCCACCTCCGGCCCGGCTACGTTATAGCCCGCCGTGATAATCATATCATCGGTGCGCGCCTGGAACCAGAAGTAGCCATCCTCATCCATCAGATATGCGTCACCGGTGAGGTTCCAGCCGTTCTGAACATAGGTGCGCTGGCGCTCGTCGGCCAGATAGCGACACCCGGTTGGCCCCTTCACCGCCAACCGCCCTACCGTATTGGGTGGCAACTCCTGACCATCCGCGTCAACGATACGTGCCTGGTAACCAGTTACCACTTTGCCCGTAGCGCCTGGACGTACTTCAGTGCCTGCGGAGGCTATGAAGATATGCAACATCTCGGTAGAGCCGATACCATCGACTATCTCAATGCCGGTCGCATCGCGCCACAGCGCGCGTGTTGAGACTGGCAGCGATTCGCCCGCGGAAACACACTGTTGCAGGGTCGAGATGTCAAATTTGCTGGCAATGGCCGACATCTGGCGATAAAAGAGCGGGCTTGACCAGGCAATAGTTGCGCGGTACTTTCCAATAGCCCAAAGCAGGATATCGGGGGTCAATTTTTCCAGCAAGACCGTGGCGGCCCCCACTCGCATCGAGAAGATAAGCAGCGCGCCAAGTCCAAAAGTAAAAGCCAGCGGAGGCGTCCCGATGCAGATATCATCCTGTGTCATTTGCAGAATCGATTTCGGGAAACAATCACAAGACGCGAGGATATCGCGATGAAAATGCATGGTTGCCTTCGGTTGGCCTGTTGAACCAGAGGTAAATGCAATCAAAACTGTGTCTTCTGCGGCTGTATCCACCGCGTTAAAAGGCTCATTCCAGGCTGACATGCGCGCTTCAAGCCCCTCTGGAGAAGCATCGTTGAAATAGACGATCTGTTGAAGCACCGGGCAGCGCTGCTGCGCCGCCAGAAGTTCGGTATCTAGCCGCCGATCGCAAATGGCCGTGCTGATCTGCGCTTTTTCAATAATGTCTACCAGTTCCTTTTCACGCAGCAGCGGCATCGTCGCCACCACAATTAGCCCGGCTTTAGCAATGGCACACCAGCAAACGGCCATCATGGCGCTATTCGCGCTACGCAACAGCACGCGGTTGCCAGGTACCAGTCCCATATCATGCGTCAACACATGGGCCACGCTGTCCACCTGTGCCTGCAACTGTGCATAGGTCAGTATGCCACCTTCGCCAACAATCGCCGGGCGGTCGCCGTTTCCCTGTTGGATATGCGAATCCAGTAGTTCAACTATGCAATTCAGACGTTCGGCATACAGGACTTCGGGGATGGTGAAGATCAAGTCGGGCCACTGGTCACGCGGTGGCAAATTATCGCGCGCAAAGGTATCAACGTGAGACGAATACACACTCATTGTGTTCCTCCTTATGTACATTCATTGTACGTGCAGACTACTCTCTATTTTTTGTCGCGACCTACCAGCTCGCGAGCGATAATAACTCGCTGAATATGGCTGGTTCCCTCATAAATTTGCAGCCCTTTGATATCGCGATAGTAGCGTTCGACGGGATATTCATTGGAATAGCCGCGATTGCCATGCAGTAAAACAGCCTGGGATGCGGCATTCATAGCAGCCTCGGTTGCGAAAAGTTTGGCTATGGAAGTGGCCTTTGTAGCAGGCAATCCCTGGTCTTTGACCCAGGCTGCGCGATAAACCAGCAAACGGGCCGCTTCCACATCGGCGGCCATGTCGGCCAGCGTGGCCTGCACCATTTCGAAATCGGCAATGCGCTGGTTGAACTGGCGACGCCGCGTGGTATAGGCTACACTGGCATCCAGGCACGCTTGAGCAATGCCAACCGCGCCAGCAGCTACTCCAATACGTCCGCGATCAAGCGCGGACATGGCGATTTTAAACCCTTCACCGGGTTGACCTAGTAGCGCGCTTTTTGGTACACGGCAATCCCTCATAGTGATATGTGCGTGTTCGGAGGCGCGATGACCCAGTTCTTTGCCTGGCATTGGTTGGCGATGAAAGCCAGGGTTATCGGCCTCAACCAGGAACGCGCAGATACCCCTGTGCCGTAGCGATCTATCCATGGTGGCAAATACTATAGCAAGATGTGCGCTGATGCCATTGGTGATCCAGATTTTCTCGCCATCCAATACATAATGATCGCCATCATCTCTAGCGTTCGTCTCCATGCTGGCGGCATCTGAACCCGCCTCTGGTTCGGTCAGCGCATAGCAGCCAATCCACTCACCACGGGCGAGTAGGGGCAAATAATGCTGCTTTTGTATCTCTGTACCCCAGTCCTGCATGCACATGGATACCAGGCCAGCGTGGACGGTCAGAAAACCACGCACCGAGGAGTCTACCCGGCCTAATTCTTCGCACACCAGCGCGTAACTGACACTATCCATGCCGGAGCCGCCATAGGCCGGGTCAACCGGTCCAGCGAGAAAGCCCAGTTCTCCCATGCGCTTCACTAAGTGCAGGGGGAACTCGCCCCTTTCGTCGGATTCGCGTGCCACGGGCGCAACCTCTTGTTCAGCGAACTGGCGCGCCTTTCGTTGTACCTCTTGTTGAGCTGAAGTCAGCGCAAAGTCCATACTCTGTACCTCTAGTTATCAACGACTGCCATGCCTTCGATTTCAATGAGCGCGTCGTCCTGAAAGAAGCGCGAAATCTCAAAGAGCGCCATCGCCGGATAGTATGCTCCAAAAATCGAGCGATGCGCCTGCCCCAGTTGCTTGAGATGCGCCAGGTAGTCATCACGGTCGCGCACAAAAATATTGAGCTTGGTGATGTCCTGCATCTTGCCGCCTGCTGCCTCGACAACCACCTGGAAATTACGCATAATCTGCTCATACTGGGCAACAATATCACCAGGCGCAATGATGCGTCCCTGGGCATCGCTTCCCGTTTGACCCGCCAGGAAGAGCAGGCGACCACCGCTTGTAGCAACTGCGTGACTGAATCCTACAGGCCGCGCCAGCGACGACGGGTTAATAATTTCTTTTTCCATGCATAAAGCCCCTTATCTGGTAGAAGTATCATCAATGCTGATTATGACTTACGGAATTCTGGCTTAGACCTGGACTGAAACGCTTCATAGAATGTACGGTGATCATCGCCCATCAACATCAAGGCCTGCGCCTGCGCCTCAGCTTCGATAGCGGAGACCATGTCCATGTGTAGTTCCTGGTTGAGCATACGTTTAGTCATGGAAATCGCCAGCGTGGGACCATCAGCCAGGCGTTTCGCCCATTGGTGCGCGGCTGGCAGTAGTTCCGCGTGGGGAACGACGCGGTTCACAAGGCCAAAGCGTTCGGCAGTGGCAACGTCGATGGTGTCGCCCAAAAGCAACAATTCAAAAGCGCGTCCCATACCTATTATATGTGGTAAGAGATAGCCCGCACCCATATCCGCGCCCGTCAGGCCAACTTTTGTGAAGAGAAAAGCGAAACGCGCGCGCTCGGAGGCAATGCGCAGGTCGCAGGCCAGCGCGAGTACAGCCCCCGCGCCAGCGGTCATGCCGTTGAGCGCTGCAATAATGGGCTTATCAAGCATCCGCATGTTTTGCACCACCGCTCCAGTCATGCGCGTAAATTCGAGATGACCCTGCATATCACGCTTGAACAGTTCGCCGATGATCTCATGCACGTCTCCGCCGGAACAAAAGTTATTCCCCGCCCCTGTGAGAATCACGGCGCGTACTGAATCATCGGTGCGTAATGACTCGAACAGATCGCGTAATTCGGCGTATACTTTGAATGTGAGCGCGTTCATCACTTCCGGGCGATTGAGCGTAATTGTGGCGACCCCATCAGCAACTTCATAGAGAAAATCGTATGCCATTTCTAGCCTCCTGCTCCTGCTCCATATGTTAGGACATGACACCGCCGCCATCGATGTTGATGGCCTGGCCGGTAATGCCCTTACTGCTCTCCTGCGCCAGGAAAACGGCAATCGCTGCTACCTCTTGCGGCTCGATCAGGCGATGCTGCGGGCTGGTCTTTGCCAGCGTTTCGCGCGCTTGCGCCTCGCTCATGCCGGTACGGGCAGTAATGTTGGCGACGCTCCCGTCGGTCATGGGCGTATCCACGTAGCCAGGGCAGATAGCGTTGACTGTTATATTATATGGCAGCAATTCTGTCGCCAGGGCGCGCGTCAGGCCCAACACGCCATGTTTGGCGGCGGTGTAGGCGGCAATGTAGCCACCCCCCACGCGAGAAGCGATAGAGGCAATGGTGATGATACGACCTGAACGTTGTTCAACCAGCTTAGGTACAAAGGCTTTGGATACGTAGTAAACACTGGTCAGATTGATAGCCAGCATACGGTGCCAGAGTTCGTCTGAATGGTTGAGGAATTTATGACTACCCGCATTGCCCGCGTTGTTGACGAGAATATCAATTCCTCCCAGACCCTCAAGCAGTGTGGAGGCCATGTACTGTACCTGTTCGGGGTCTGTGACATCGCAGGATACCGCCAGACTGCGGCGGCCCAGCGCCGAAATTTCACCAACAAGTGTATCGAGTTCCGAGCTAGTTCGAGCTGTCACCGCGACATCCGCGCCAGCGTTGGCGAGCGCGAGTGCTATGCTACGCCCGATGCCACGACCCGCGCCGGTGACAATGGCGCGCTTTCCCGAAAGAACGAGAGCTTGATCGCTAGCCATTAAACGTACCCTCCAAAATAGTCTTGCGTGGTTATTTTGATGCGTCTGAGGATTCGATGATGCACAGGTCAGAGCGACCCGCAGCGATGATAGTATTCACCTCGTCGCTGCTCGTTAAATAGCCGCCGACGATGGTTGGTATACCAGCCTCGTTGCGGATACGGTCGCTATAGGCGGTCAGAAAACCACGCCCATATGCTGGTTCGCTGTCGCTGGTGGTCTGGCCCGCTTGCACCGCAATTATATCACATCCATGCTCCTTCAACGCCCCGGCGATGATGATGGCATCTTCTGTGGTCATACCACCTCTAACGCAGTCGCTGGCATTGAGCGCAACCGACAACGGCTTGTCAGCAGGCCAGACAGCTCCGCACTGCATCAAAAATATCTAGAGGGTAACGCATACGCTGTTCCAATGACCCGCCGTATGCATCATCGCGCCGGTTGGTGAGGGGTGAAAGAAAACTTGCCAGGAGATAGCCATGTGCCATGTTAAGTTGTAGCAAGTCGAAGCCGGCATCCAATGCCCACTGCGCGCTGCGCACAAACTCCTGGCAAACTCGCTGCATGTCTTCGCTCGTCATCTCTTTTGGGACCTGGCTTTGCTGCCCGTAGGGTATGGCTGACGCCGAAACTAAAGGCCAGTTACCTTGTCGCAATGGCCTGTCCAGCCCCTCAGCGCGAGGCCGCGTCGAACCACGTCTGCCAGCATGATTTAACTCGATGCCTATTTTCTGCACCATTACGCGGTGGATACCCTCGACAAGTTCCGCCCATTTTTCGACTTGAGGCTGTGTATATATGCCGGTACAGCGCGGGGTATTGCGCCCCTCTGCCGCAACAGCGATCTTTTCAACAAGTATAAGTCCAGCGCCCCGGTAGGTGTCCATGAGGAGTTGGTCATACGCGGCATTCTCTAAAATTCCATGATCTGGTAGGTAGATGCTCTTTATCTGCGGCGATCCTGATGGTGTACCCTCAACGGTGCGAGCAAGTACGAAACGGTTGGGTATCGTTAGCAAACGCAGGGGCAGAGGGTTAAACATGGGCGCCGGATCGAACAGGCGCTGTGGCGGGTGTTCAGATGGGAGTACTCTCTTATTCGCAATGTTTGTTTGCTGCGCGTGCCAGCGATCAACCGCCTCGCCGAAACGCCCATCGCGAAAACGCAGATCGTCATAAGTGATGCGCCCACTGCGTGTGAGCAACTGGAAGGCGAATTGCACCGGTTCCAGACCAAGATAGCGTTTGATGGTCTCAAAATAGCTCTGGCTCTCGGATGCGGCGCGCTGGAAAACCTCCACTACGGGTTTGCGTTCCAACTCGTAGGCGTTGAGCGAGGTATCCAGGTCGGTATGCTGTTCAAGCGCGCCCGCCAGCGCGATAGCATCTTCCATCGCCAGTTTTGTGCCTGACCCAATCGAAAAATGCGCTGTATGCGCGGCATCGCCCAGCAAAACGATGTTGGCATAGTGCCAGTTTTTGGTTTTGAGGGTAGGAAAGCTGATCCATTTCGAGTTGTTAGAAAGCAGCTTCGCGCCATCGAGATGTACTGCCAGCAAGCGCTGGCAGTAAGCGAGGCTCTGCGCTTCGCTGGCCTTATCCAGCCCGGCGTTGAGCCATGTTGCCTCATCGCATTCGACCAGATAGGTGCTGGATGTGCCGCTATAGGGATAGGCATGTACCTGGAACAGGCCGTGTTCGTTCTCGCAGAAAATAAAGGTGAAGGCATCCAACACCTTGCTCACCCCCAGCCAGATATACCGCGCCTTGCCATACTCCATCGCCGGTTTGAACTGCTCAACGTAGGTCTTGCGCGCCACGCTATTGAGACCATCTGCCGCGATCAGCAAGTCATACCCGGCCAGTTCCGCCATATCGTTGATTTCTTCGCTAAAGCGCAGATTGATCCCGATCTCACGGCAACGCCCCTGTAATATATTGAGCAAGGACATGCGCGCAATACCCGCAATGACGTGGCCTCCGCAGCGTATCGTTTCGCCGCGATAGCGCACATCGATGGCGTCCCACTTCACAAACTGGTTGGTGATTTGCTCGTATGACTTGTAATCGGCGCGTTGAAACGAGGCCAACGTGCGATCGGAGAAGACGACACCCCAGCCATACGTGACATCAGCGGCGTTGCGCTCGATGATAGTAATCTCGTGCGCGGGATTGGTCTTCTTGATAAGCAAGCCGCTATATAGCCCGGCAGGGCCACCTCCGAGAATGGTGATCTTCATGGCGCGCTCCTGCCAAGGCTCTCCAGCGCACCGGCTAATCGCTCTATCTGCGAGATATGCGGTATGGTGGGGAAAAGCACCAGGTCATCGCAGCCAGCCTCTTCATAGCCTCGTATAAAGCCGGCGATTTCTTGAGGTGTGGTTAGCATCCATGAAGCGATTCTTTCGGCCACAGGCCCGGCAAATGAATAGTATTCGCGCATATAGCGTTGTCCGGCTGCGATCTCAGCTTCATCCCCAAGCGCGAAATAGGCCTGCGCCCAGATTTGAGGTTTGCCGGGGCGTCCCATATCTCTCCACGCGGCCCGCGCCTTGTCTGCCCCGCGCGCGAACGCCCTGGGTGGTCCGCCGCCATGCACATAGCCATCGGCGTAACGCGCCATGCGAGCATAGCCCTGGTCGCTCAATCCGCCGATCAGCAGGTCAGGGCCGCGTTGCCGCGCCATTTTCGGGCCAATAGCGCTATCCTCCCACAGCGAGCGCAGCGCGATCAATTGTTCGGTGAGCCGCCGACCCCTGCTGCGATAGTCAATGCCTGCCGCTTCGTAATCTTCATGACGCGCCCCAACAGCCAGCCCCAACACCAGCCTGCCCCGCGAAAGCGCATCGACCGTCGCGGCGGTTTTAGCCAGGAGAGCATTGTTATGCAATGGCCCGATCACAATAGTGGTTGCCAGTGTGACGCGCTGTGTGATAGCAGCTACGGCAGCCAGCGTGCTAAGCGGCTCGAAGCTATCGTAAGCCAGCCGATCTATTACGCCAAGACTTGAAAAAGGCCCTGCCTCTGCTCGTTTCGCCCAATCCAAAATAAGCTGACTGCTTGCGCCTGCAACGCCCGAAGGCAGCCCTACTCCAATTCGCATACGCGCAACCCCCTTGTTGCTAAACTTTCGTTGATGAGTGGTTGCCTAGAGTATGACACAAAATAGATAGATGGCTCAAGAGCAATAGTTCGTTTTTATTGAAATTAGAACATTTGTATCGTATAATAGTTCTATGCACACACTGATTAAGCCCGATACAATTACAAAGCTTACCCAGATGGGAGATGCTACACAGTACGAGCCATCCGGCGACCAGCCGATGATGGAGCGGCGACGCGCGCCCTACCAGTCACATAGCCTTGCCGAGTGCATTACCAACGTTTCGACGCCAACGGGGAGGAAGCCTATTCTCAAGGCCATGTTAACCACGGCGTGCGAGCGCAACTGTTTCTACTGTCCCTTCCGGGCCGGGCGAAGCAAAACGAAGCGCATGACTTTCTCGGCAGACGAAATGGCGGGTGCATTTGATACGCTGCAACGCGCTGGCCGCGTGCAGGGCATATTCCTCTCATCGGGCATCATAAAAGGTAGTGTGACCACGCAAGATAAGATTATCGATACTATCGAGATTATTCGCCATCGATACGCCTATGCGGGGTATATTCACCTCAAGATCATGCCGGGTGTGCAATACGAACAGTTGCACCGCGCCATGCAACTGGCTAATCGCGTCTCGGTCAACCTGGAAGGGCCCACACAGGATCGTTTGAATGCGCTGGCTCCCAAGAAGGACTTTAGCAATGAACTGCTCAAGATGTTGCGTTGGGCCGAGGTGATTTGCCGCGAAAACCCTCAGCAGAAACTGGCGCGCACGGTGACGCAGTTCGTCGTTGGAGCGGTAGGTGATACCGACCAGGAACTACTCTCACTGAGCGAACGGCTTTATCGCCACGCAGGTTTGACGCGCGCTTATTATTCTGGCTTCAGTCCGGTTGAGCAGACCCCATTTGAAAACCTGACCTCAACCGATCCCCTGCGCGAATTTCGCCTGTACCAGGCCAGTTTCCTGCTGCGCGACTATGGGTGGAGCATACATGACCTGGATTTCCTACAAAATGGCAATATGCCAATGGAAGTTGACCCTAAGAGAGCATGGGCAGAGAGACATCTTCGCCAATCGCCACTGGAGATCATGACAGCCGAACGTGCGCAATTGCTGCGCGTACCAGGCATCGGTCCACTTGGAGCAGATAAAATTATCCACGCCCGACGGCAGGGACACATAACCGATCTCTCTTCCTTGCGCAAACTCAAAATTCGCGCCCCCGAACTGGCGGCACCGTATATCCTGTTGGATGGTCATAGACCGGCAGCACAAATGAGTTTATTTTAGTTCAAGAGTGGACTTTCTCTTTGGATATAGCGACTATCATGAAACAGGTCGCCGCAGTCATGCTGCGGCGACCTGTTTCATGACGATCTGGAGCAATTACTCGTCCACGCCAATCATAACTTCCGTCGATTTAATGATGGCGACCACGTCATCCCCTGCTTTCAGGTTCAGACTTTCCGCCGAGGTCCGTGTAATCGCAGAGACAATTTCTTGCCCATCGGCAAGCGCCACAATCACCTCTGCCATCACCGCTCCGAGCTTGACCGACTTTACTTTTGCCTGCAACTGGTTACGAGCACTAAATCGAGCTACCATCGTTTCTATTTCTCCTTTATCTCTTCACTGTGAGTAACGTTTTCAAAGACATCAAGCGATATAGAACAAGCATACTGGTCTTGACGTCACATACCCTCTCCTATTATACTCTTGCCATGCAGATGAAAGATACACCACCTTTTGACACCAGGTCGGTGAAAGTACTCCACGCCGGGTCACTAACCACTCTCCTGCGATAACGACTCGGTCCCGCTTTGCGCCAGGCGAACAGGATCGCGCTTGAGAGCGAGAACGGCTTGCCTGAGGATTGTCGCTTGAACCAGATGTCCCGACAAAGAGTCTCTGATCAGCCACGACAAGTGGTCCGTGGTTATTTAACGGAAGGGTGGGAATGTACTCTGAATGTTGAGCAGCTCAACCATTGGTCGTTTGAGAAACCGTCTCTGGAAAGATTCACAGTACTCACTATGTGTAAATTCACGAGCCTTCTGGTTCATCTTCTACTCGCTTCTTTTGGCCCTTGAGAAGATGATGTGTTACCCTTCTTTGTTCACCTTCTCCAGCCAGGCGCGCATATCTGGCTCGTGCTCCTGGTGGAAATGAGCGAAGAACATGCTGCCGCTGACCTGCTCTTCTTCCAGCCCGAGGATGCGCCGCAGATCCTGGAGCTCATCCTCAGAAAAGGCATCGAGGGTCTCTACGAGTTGCTGGAAGACTTCTCGCGACTCGCTGAGGACCTCTGCCAAAGGACGATTGCGATTGGCTTCGTACATCCAGGCATTGATGTCATCGTCTTCCCGCAGTTCTGGTGGCCAGGGCGGTGAAAAGTCTGGTTCATGATGCAGAAGTGCCTGGAAGCGCCGCACCGACCGGCGGCGCCAGCCCGTGAGGTGAGCCACGATATCCTTGATCGACCAGCCACCAGCGACCTCTGGCTGCGTCATATGAGCTTGCCCAATCTCGTCGAGCAAGGCTTCCCAGGCCGCTTGTTCAGTGCGCAATTCCGTGAGGAGTTGCGTTTTGCTGAGAGAAGTACCCATGTTGCTTTCCTTTCATGCGGGACCGTGTGTGCCTATCACCCACATAGTAGCACAAAAAGCGGGAAGAAGTCGCTTTCAGAGCGAGATCGGGTGCCTTTCATTTTCAGCTAGAAGGTTCAGAATGAGCCAGCAGAATGGCGGATCAGGATGCTGTTGCCCCTGCGCTATCAAGCGCTCTTGATGCTAACATCTGACGATTGGCACGCCATAGAACGAGGCGATCTGTGAGCAATACATCACTTGTTCTTACACCGAATCCAGCGCGGCTCAATATTCTCAACAGGCTGATCGAATAAGCCTGCCTGCTCTACGCGGAAGAGTTGCTCGAAATCTTGGGGGGCGAAGGCTTTGCGCAGGCGAGCCGCGTATGACGTAACCAGCACATTGAGGTAGTGTTCAACATCATAGTCGCGGCGGTCTCCAACACGTTCGCGTATGCTTTGAGTAGCGCCTGCATTTGATTTCCCATCGCTCGAAGTAGTATCAGTTTGCGCGCGGTTCTGATCGATAGTGGTATCTTCTGAGGTTTCCGGCAACCAGACATAGGATTTTCCACGAGCGCGGTAGAAGCGCACGCGCTCGCCTGGAAACCAGCGCGTTCGTCCGGCTGCCAGCAAAGCTTCGTACTGGGGTTCGGGATGCGACGAGCGCGCAGATTGATAGGCCTCCGGCGTTTTTGAAAGCCGCACTCGCGTTCCCATTTCCGACGCTGGTAGAGCGCAATTGCGAATAGATATGACCGTATCAAGGAAGATGCGATGCAGACCGGGTATATCATTGGTCAGCAAGCATAAAAGGGCCTGGCGCAAGAAGTGATTACCAAACGGCTCTGAGCGGCTGGAACGCAGGGCCACTCCGCGCACCACCAACTGCCCGTTGTAGGTGAGGAGCGCGTAGTTTTTGACTTCGTGACTGAACATGGCGCGGTAACGTCCCTCGTACTCAAGGTGGATGCCCGGCGGCAACTCCGCTCCGACTTGCGCCACCAGTTCGCGCTCCTGTTCCTCGTTCCAATCGGTTGGCACGGCGAAATACACGCCATCGGTATCAGCTTCGATCAACGCCATGCCACGCCCGCGCAGAGCATCTACTACCTGGGTGAGTATTTCGCGCCCGCGCCTGGTGACTTCGCCAGCGGCGTGGCTATCGGCGAAGAGGGCCATCGAACCGGCTCCCATGTACCCATAAGCGGAATTGATAAGGATTTTCATAGCAGCCTGAGTAGCCTCGTGATGATTTGCCTCCACCGAGACCTCTGAAGCAGCTTTCGCGGCTGCCTTATGCGCCAATCGCAAATCGGTCAACCTGTTCACGAGGCTGAGCAGCACGCCCAGGCGGTCGCAGGCCGGGCCGATCTGGAAGGTACGCATGAGCGAGGGGTACAGCGAGGCGACATCGCATTTGACGACGTGTTCCGCTACGCCATCCGCGAAGAGATGCACAGCGCCACCCTCGTGCAGCCCATATTCCGAAGTTTGTGCGGTGTTCTGGCGAGGTAACGCGGCCGCGGAGCGCAGGTAAGCGCGCACCAGCATAGGTTCGAGAATACCCATGGCCGGGCCAGCCGAGGCCAGGCGTTCATAGCGGCGCGGAGCCATGCTTGCCAGGGCAAACGGTGCGCCTAGCAAGCGGCGCGAAAGCCCATCAACTTCGGTTACATCATCCAGCGCATAGCGGCGCACACGTTCGGGATCGCGGCGGTAGGTGTCATAGATAGCAGACCCTTCCAGGTACACACGGTCGGCTGAGGCGATGCCGAAATAACGGGCCACGTCTTTCAAGCCATGCCCGGGCATATCGCGCACCACGAAGTCATGACGGCGTACTGCGTCCAGCGTATCGATCAATTCGCGACCGGCCAGGCTGTAGCGCACCCGTTTCCGCGCCTCCGGGCCAATCGCCAGCGTCTCCTCGCGCCTATCCAGCAGCATCGGGCCTCCGGCGCGTCCGATACGCAGAGGAATTCTAAGCACGGATGCGCGTTGCTCCAGGAAAGGTAAATCGAAGCCGAAGAGGTTATGGTTCTCGATCACATCGGGGTCGCGTTCGCGAATCAACGCGCACAGATCTGCGATCATGCGTGCCTCATCTTCTGGCTGTGGGGCTTCCAGGATCGTAGCCAGGCCGCGACTATCGAGCACAGAAATCAAAAAGATGCGACCATTCTGTGGTTCGAGTGAGGTGGTTTCAAGATCAAATTGCAGGCGATGCAGGTCTTCGTAGCTCAATCCTCGGAAATAGACGCGCCCACTCGACATCAGGTATTGTTCGACGGGTCCAACCTGGTGGTAATCATGCTCCAACTGCTTTATGCTCGTCACCTGGCGTTGCAATCGTTTAGAAGCGCCGCGCAGCAGTTCGCGTTCTAGCTGGCGGCCATCTGCTGATGAGATCAGAAAGCGATAACTGCCCTCCTCACCATCCAACTCGCGGTACGTAATATGCGCTGCCGGTGAGGAAGGTGAGTGTAAGGACGCGCCGATATGCGCCAGGTCATCCAGAGTAGTGGCAAAAATCCAGGGACGAAAACGTTCTCTGGTACTGCTGATATGCTCGCCCTCGCGCCTCCAAACGATAGCCTCGCCTGAACGATTTGCCCAGACGGAAACGATGCCGGGCGTGGTGTCCCAGCCAAACAGGTATTCATCTTCCAGTTCGAGTGTGCGCGGAGCGCGTGTGCTGCATATTACTCCATTTTTCAAATGTGTCTGAGAACATCTATTCTAGCATACCATGAAAGACGAAAGGGAGACAAGCTACTGATCGCGGCGGATGGTACACAAAGTCATATTCTCCCATATTTAATCCCTTATTAAGGTAGCTCCGTTAGAATAGGTGTGCATATGCCCAAGGGAAGCCGATGAACTATCTTGTGAGGCTTAGTCTTAGTCCGGGCAAATCCTATATTTATAAAAGTTGTGACAAACAAACATGCAACAATCTTATAATTCATTTGTCATCATTGGGAATGGCATCGCAGGTGTCACAGCAGCAGAAACATTGCGCGCTGAGAACCCAGACGCAGAAGTCACCATCATTGCTAACGATACGACACCTGTATATTACCGGCCCGCGCTCAAGGATTACCTGGCCGGGCGCGTGTCCGAAGAAAGAGTGTGGGCACGTCCTAACAACTTTTACCAGCAGCAGCGCATTGGTTGTATCGCAGCCAGCGTGGCAGGAATTGATGTTTCACATCATCGCGTCCTCCTCCAGGATGGTAGCTCTATCGCGTATGGTAGACTACTGCTTGCTAGCGGAGCATATCCCCGCGCGCTTTCCTGCCCTGGCAGCAACCTTGGCGGAATTGTCACCCTGCGCACCTTGAGCAATTATCAGTCTGTTGTGGGTCGCCTACCATCCGTAGAGAGAGTAGTCGTAGTAGGCAGCGGCACCCTGGCGCTGGAAACAGTTGAGATGTTACGCCAGCGCGGTCTCCACGTATCGCATATCATGCGCCACCGCACACTGTGGTCAGAAGTGTTGGATGCAACTGCCTCTGATATTGTCTTGCAGCAGGAACAACATGATAGCGTCGATATTCACCTCAATGCCGGGGTTGTCAACTTTAGCGGGTCGCAGGGGCAGGTAACAGGAGTAGTGACAGCGAGTGAAGCGCATATTCCATGCGAGCTAGTACTGATCGCAATCGGCATCGAGCCAAATATCGACTTTATTAAGAGAAGTGGTATCGCCTGCGGTCTGGGCGTCAAGGTAGATCATGCTATGCGCACGAACGCGCCTGATGTCTTCGCGGCTGGAGATGTGATCGAGACAAGCAGCGCATTTACGGGGCGGACGCGCCTCATCGGGCAATGGTTCCCAGGCATCCAGCAGGCTCGCGCCGCGGCTTATAGTATGCTTGACAGGCTCGATGGCAGTTACGGATCGGGCCTCTATTACAATGCGACCTTTCTGTATGGCCTTGATTTCGGCTCGGTGGGATTGACAAACGCCAACGCGCAGCGATTTGCATTGCAGGAAATCATCGCGCCACCAGAACCCCGCTCCTATCGCAAAGTCGTATTGAAAGATGGCATACCTGTGGGCATGCTCTCGCTGGGGGATCGCAAACAGGCGCTCACCTTCAAACGCGCTATCGACCATCGTGTGAATTTGTCGCCTGTGGCCTCGCTGTTGTTCTCAAAACAGTTCGATATGGCGCAGTGGCTCGATAGCCAGGCGGTACCGCCGCCTGAACTGGGGATCAGCAGACACACTGAACATAGAAATGTGGGAATTGCATGATTTCATTACCGTCACAAGCAAACAAGTCTACGTCCCAACCACTAGCTAGTCAACCTGTTGTGACAGGGCTGCAACATCGCCCGGACATTCAGCCTCTCAACAGGCAGCAAATACAATTTGAAATTGACATGTGCGTGGGTTGCGATCGTTGTATGCGAGCCTGTCCTGTCCCGCTCTCGGCAACGGTGACAATAGCAGATTTAAACTATGCCACACTCTCGGATATAATGACACCGCCGGTTGCCAGGTTTACAGAAGAGTGCGTCATGTGCGGCTCGTGCGTCCCTGTGTGTCCTGTGGATAATCATCGCGACCTGCTTATGCTTTCGCTTAAACAACGTCTGGGTGTGGCGTGGGATAAACCGGTAGATATGCCTCGTCTACAGCAGAGCCTTCCGGTGGGCTGGAACGTACCGTTACTACTGCGCCGCTTGCGCGAGCAGGCTATTTTTGCGAATGCGCAGAAGGTGCCAGATCAGTATGTGTTGCACCTGGCGGCGGCATCGCGCCTGTTGATGGTCGACGCGGGCGAAATGCTGCTGCGTGAGGGCGAATTTGGGCGTGACCTCTACATTATTCTGGATGGGCAGCTTGAACTATCTTCGCTTGGGCCACAGGGGGCAGCGCTGCCAGTCGCCATAAGCGGGCGCGGCGAATACCTGGGCGACTATGCCATGCTGACCGGCCAACCTCAACAGGCCAGCGCGCGCGCCGCAACTCCTGGCATTGTTTTGCTGGTTCCCGAACAGGTTATGCAAAGTCTGATGGAGATTCGACCTGCGGTGCGTAGCTATTTCGATCGAGCGAGTGATGCGCGCTCGATCACCAGCATCCTGAAGCGATTGTCGCTTTTTCAGGGTATGGCAGAACAGGATATCGCGTGGGTCGCGCAGCAAACTCGCATCACACGATACGAGCGCGACGAACAGTTATTCGCAGAAAATGGACAAGGACAACCAGCCCGCGAAAGCCTGCATATTTTGCTTGAAGGTTTTGTCAAAGTAGCGCGGCAAGTTACTCATGAAACTGGTAAGCATGGAAACAAAGAACGTATCATCGCTTATCGCCAGCGCGGCGACTATTTTGCTGGAGGGTTGGATATGCTGGGCGATCATAGAGCGGTCAGGGTAACAGCAATCACACGCGCGCGCGTTGCTGAAATTTCGCGCCAGGCGATGCTGGCAGTTTTTCAGCGCTATCCTGATGTTGCGCAACGTTTTCAAACCCAGCTCAACCTCTACCGCGCCGCTACCGATGCTGCTCATACAGGTCTCTTTGAAGCTGTATTCCCCGATAAGGTTCGACAGACTAACGTCAACGCGCTTTCCGATGCCGAAGCGCGGCTGGGTCTTCATGCTCTGGTCGAAGATGGTGTGATTGAAGGAACCGAAGTGCTGGTAATAGACCTGAGCAAGTGCGTGCATTGCAGCGAATGCGAGGAAGCGTGCGCGAGGAGGCATGGTTCCTCACGCATGAACCGCAAAGGGATGGTGGTGGGCAACCTCAGCATAGCTACGGCCTGCCGGCATTGCCAGGACCCGGTATGCATGTTGTGCAGCCGCGCCGGAATAGCGCGTATGCCTGGCGGCGAAGTGTATATTACGGAAAACTGCATCGGGTGCGGCATATGTGCCGAACGCTGCCCGTATGACAACATTTCGATTATGACACTTGCTGATCAGCAGACAGAGACGGCTACTCGCTCGACCTGGGACCAGTTCAGCCAGTTTTTCAAAAAAGGCATTGGCAAAGAATACGGACGCTATGCACCCGAGAAACTGCTCTCAATGGCCGCGACTACAGCCAATTCCAGTCCGATTCATACGCAACAACCGCTTGATACGTATAGCGCTATGCTGAAAAAAGTGGCCGTTAAGTGTGACCTGTGCGCGGGTTACGAGAACCAGGCCTGCATACAGGCCTGCCCGACGGGCGCGGCCTTCCGCGCGCAACCCGCTGGCTATTTTGGCACAACCGAGGAAATCTTGCGCAGGCGGGCGCGCTAAGGAGTAGATAGTATGTCGATAAGCACCGGACCAAGGCCTGCTCGTCGTTTAGAACAACGTCCGCTACGCCGTCTATGGAAAACCCCCACTTCGCGAGCATGGTGGCTCTCGCTGCTGGCTTGCGTCCTATTTTACACGGGATTATTTTACCTCTACTACCGCGATACCCTGCATGGCTCCCCTTTGTTTAGCCCTGGCAATGGTCCGCTTGCCAAATTTGGCCTTGTAGCCCTGGCAATGATCGGACTGACAGCAACCTATACCTTGCGACGGCGCTTTCTGCGCTTTCTGCCGGGTCAGGCGCGCAACTGGTTATGGATGCATAACTGGTTGGGCATCACGACCGTTCTGGTTGTTATGCTGCACGCTAACTTTGACTACGTCGCGCGCCATTACTGCCTGACGCCGCAATGCCTCAGCAGTACGTATTATGGCCCTTTCGCGCTATATGGCGTTATCCTGCTGGTTGGCAGCGGCATTACGGGCCGCCTGATCGACCTATGGCAGACACGCGTCATTGCCAGGGACGCTAACGCGAATGGCGTTGGTATCGCCCAGGCGCTAGAAGAGCGCATACTGGAACTGACTTATGCGATTGAGCGATACTATGCCGGAAAATCCGAGCCATTCCAGCAATTTTGCCTCCAGGCTTTCAAAATTGGAGATGGCGCATCAGTCATTCAGCCTGTACTTCCCCCATACGAACAGGCCGACTTTCAGCAAGCCCGCCAGCTTCTCGCTCAACGCGCTCGCTTACTCCATTCGCTACAACGACAACAACGCGCTCGTCGCTTCATCACACGGTGGCGTGCCGTACACATAGCACTCGCGTGTATAGCTGTTTGTTTGATTGGTATGCATCTTGGCATTCTGGTATTGAGCAAATTGCGATTTTTCCACTTGTAAGGTGAGCGTTGTAGACATCTGACTTCTCAGGACTTGACAGAAAGGACTGACAGTAGTAGTTTACTCTTACCAGACAGGAAACATACCCGGTTCCCTGTATATGAATGACGCCCAGGCATTATTTTAGACGGTCGATAGAGACCGTCTTTGCTGCTTAGTGGCAACTTATTTTTGAGGGAAGCGCAACTATGAAACCTCCACGTTTTCGCTACTGCTCGCCGCGCATCCTCGATGAGGCGCTTGTGCTGCTCGACCAGTTTGGAGAAGAAATCAAAATCCTGGCAGGGGGGCAAAGCTTTGTTCCCCTGCTCAATATGCGCCTGGCCGCGCCCGCCTACATCGTTGACATCAACCATATCTCCGAATTGCATTACTTCGAGACGGAACCCGACTACCTGGCAATCGGCGCGATTGCCCGCCAGCGCCAGATCGAACGTTCGGTGCTGGTGCAGGAGAAGCACCCGCTTCTTGTGGAAGTTATCAAACATATCGGGCATATGCAAATACGCAATCGCGGAACAGTGGTCGGCAGTATTGCGCACGCCGATCCCGCTGCCGAGCTTCCCGCGCTACTGACCTGTCTCGATGGCGAAGTGCTGGCGCAAAGTATGCAAGGAGAGCGCGTTATCAAGGCTGAGGATTTCTTCACAGGATATCTCTCTACTACGCTCGAAGCGGGCGAGATGCTTACAGAGGTGCGCTTTCCCTGGCTTGCGCGACAGGCTGGCTGGTCATTTATAGAATTTGCGCGGCGGGCGGGAGATTACGCGCTGGTAGGAGCGATGGCTGTACTCACACCAGCGCCAGATGATACCTGCATGTCGGCTAACATAGCTTACCTCGGCGTGGCCGGGTCTCCCATACGCGCTCGCGCCGTCGAACAGATATTGATTGGAACAAAACTCGACGCGCAAACGGTAGATACCGCCGCCGGAGCGGCGCGGGACGTGGTGGGCGAAGATATGCAAGATGTTCACGCTACCGTAGAGTATCGCCGCGAACTGGCATCCGAGCTAACCCGGCGTGTGTTAAAACAGGCCTGGGCGCGGCGCGAACAACCGGAAGGAGAGTAGCAATGCGAGAACGAGATGACGATCTTTCCCAGTGTGTAGAGGAGTGCGAAATCGCTGTGACGGTCAATGGGAATCGCTACGAACACACGGTGCCGGTGCGCCTGCTGCTCTCCGATTTTTTGCGCCACGAACTGCATCTCACCGGCACGCATGTTGGCTGCGAGCACGGCGTGTGCGGCTGTTGTACGGTACTGTTCAACGGCGAAGCGGTGCGCGCCTGCTTGATGTTCGCGGTGCAGGCGGATGGCATGGCGATCACCACTATCGAAGGTATGGCGGGCGTCAATAGCGAGCTTCATCCTATTCAGCAGGCGTTTCGCGAGAAACATGGTCTCCAGTGCGGTTTTTGCACACCGGGTATCATTATGAGCGTTCATGCCATGCTGCACGAACATCCCGATCCGACCGAAGAGGAGATTCGTCACGAACTCTCAGGTAATATCTGTCGCTGCACTGGATACCAGAACATTGTGGAAGCGGTTAAACTCGCCGCCGAACGCTTGCGATTGCAGCATATGGAGGTGGAATAATGGCGACTCGCTGGTTTGGCGCGCCAGTGCAACGACTGGAAGACCCGCGTTTACTGCGGGGGCGCGGCAATTATGTTGACGACATCGATCTGCCAGAAATGCTGCACGCCGCCGTTTTGCGCAGCACTCATGCGCGAGCACGCATCGTCGGCATTGATGCCAGCGCTGCCTGGTCTCTGCCGGGCGTGCATCTTGTGTTGACCGCGCAAGACCTGGGCGAAGTATTGGAACCCTCGCCGTTACTGGTGCCCCATGCGGCCCTGACGCAGCCGCGCACGCAGCTTCCCCTGGCGCGAGACATGGTGCGTTATGTTGGCGAAGCGGTCGCGCTGGTCGTGGCGGATAACCGCTACATTGCCGAGGACGCACTCGACCTGATCGACGTGGAGTATGAATCTTTCCCGGTTGTGCATAGCCTGGAAGTAGCTTCAGCCGCGGGCGGGCCTCTGGTGCATGACGATGTGCCGGGCAACGTAGCCGCGCACCTGGCGCAGACCGTTGGCGACCCAGATAGTGTCTTTGCCAGCGCGCCACATGTTCTACGCGAAACACTGCTCATGGATCGCGGCGCGGCAATGCCTATGGAGTGTCGCGGCGTGGTTGCGCGTTGGGACGCGCAGGACAGCATGTTGACCTGCTGGATATCAACGCAGGGACCACTGCCTATTCGCAATGGCCTGGCCGCCATCTTTCACCTGCCCGAGCATAAGGTGCGCGTGGTCGCCCCCGATGTCGGCGGCGGTTTCGGCACCAAAATCATGATGTTCTACCCGGAAGAGGTGCTGATACCATTTGTTGCTATGCAACTTGGCAGGCCCGTTAAATGGATCGAGGATAGGCGCGAGCATTTTATTTCCGCCAACCAGGAACGCAGCCAGCTCCACGAAGTAGAGTATGCCTTTGATGATGCAGGGATTTTGCTGGCGGTACGCGACTCCTTCCTGCATGACGCGGGAGCCTACACTCCTTATGGGATTATCGTGCCCATCATCACAGCGTGTACGCTGCCCGGCCCGTACCGGCTCAGGCACTACTCCAGCGAATTTACGGTACTCTACACCAATAAGGTACCTGTCAGCCCCTATCGCGGCGCGGGCAGGCCTCATGCTGTTTTTGTGATGGAACGCATCATGGACCGCATCGCGCGCGAACTTCATTTGGACCGGCTGGAAGTGCGCTCGCGCAATTTCATCTCGCCCGATGAGTTTCCGTGGGACGTAGGCCTGGTGTACCAGGACGGTGGCCCTACAAAATATGACAGCGGCGATTACCAGGCAGGCCTGGATAAACTCAAGGCCTTGCTGGACTACGATAACTTTCCCGTGCTCCAGGCACAGGCTCGCACAGAAGGGCGTTACCTGGGTATCGGCGTTGGCGCTTACGTCGAGGGGACAGGCATCGGACCATACGAAGGCGCCATGGTGCGCGTCGAGTCGGACGGGCGCGTCTTCGTCTCAACCGGCGTGACGACGCAGGGCCAGGCGCACATGACTACCTTCGCCCAGATCGTGGCCGACCAGTTAGGCATCGCGCCGGACGATGTGATGGTGACAACCGGAGATACACAGGCCTTTAACTGGGGCGTGGGTACCTATGCCAGTCGCGCCGCGACGGTCGCGGGTTCAGCCATACACATTGCCGCCGTCAAAGTGCGCGAGAAGGCGAAGATGGTGGCTGCCGATCTATTTGAGGCCGCGCCAGAAGACATTGAGCTGGCCGGTGGCAAAGTCTTCGTGAGAGACGCGCCGCACCGCGCATTGACGCTGGGGCAGGTGGCTATCTCTGCCAATCCCCTGCGTTATGCCTACGGAGAGAATGCGCGTAAATTGATGTCGATGAAGCTGGCAGGGCCGCGTCCAGGGCCAGCGCTGCCAGAAGAACGAGGCAGCCCCGGCCTCGAGGCGAGCGGCTTCTATAGCCCGCCGCACGGCAGTTTTGCCAGCGGCATTCACGGCGCAATAATCGAGGTTGATCCCGTTACGTGCAATGTCACCTTTGTGAAATATGCTGCCGTGCATGACTGCGGGCGCGTCATCAATCCCATGGTGGTCGAGGGACAGGTGCATGGAGGAGTGGCGCAGGGTATTGGGGGAGCATTTTTTGAACGGCTGGTATATGATGAAGAGGGACAGATCATTAACGCCAGCTTCATGGATTACCTGCTGCCTACTGCGGCTGAGGTCCCTTCGCTGCTGGTCGATCACGTAGAAACGCCTTCGCCGTTGAATCCGCTTGGCGTTAAGGGCGCTGGCGAGGCCGGTGTCATTCCCGTACCAGCGCTCTTCGCCTCGGCTATCGATGACGCGCTTTCGCCCTTCGGTATTCGTATTCGCGAGATGCCTCTGCATCCATCGCGCCTGTACGAACTCCTGAGAGATGCGAAAGAAGCGCAATAGCGACGCTCAAGGTGGGCGTTCTGTACGAACATGCATAAACGATCTGAGCATAGCACGGGACGCCCACCTGGGGCGTCTTTACTGACTGTGGCCCAAATATACTATTCGTTAGACTTTCAAAGAGTTATATGCCATACTCGCTCCAAATGGGGGGTACTTGAGGATGCAAATAAGGGGCGCTCTAAAACCTACTGGTACGGATAAGCCGGCACTATAACAATACTGTGTACATGCCGGTATTCAATGGAGGTATCCTATGTCCTCGATGTATCCACCTCAAGGTGGACAAACCATTCAAAGCTGTATGCGCTGTGGGCTTCCCCTGCTGCCAGATGTGCCTGTCTGTCGCAATTGTGGCTGGTACAATGCTCTTCCCCCTCAACAGTACGCCAACGGCGTGCCAGATACGCAGAGGCAGAATCAGCAGATACCTTTCAATGGCTTTGCCAACGCGCAGCCTGGTATGTATATTGCTTCACCCGCAGCGCCGGGAAATGCATTTCAACCCGTTCAACCCGCTATGAACGGTTTCGCGCAGGGCAATTACTACCAACAACAACAACCATCGCAACCTCAACAGCAAAAGCGCGGTCCCAATGTAGTAGCCATACTGCTGGTTATCGTGGCCCTTTTGTTACTAATCGGTGGTGGTAGCATTGCCGGATATTTCTATCTCTTTAAAAATCAGAGCCAGAATTCCGTGACAATTACTCCCACCGCCGCTATCGTTACGCCTTCGGTAAAGCCGCTTTTTAGCGATACCTTTCAAGACAATACGAATAAGTGGAACCTCACCAGCAATCCCGGTCAATATTCGGTAACAGTTGGTGGAAGCCAGATGGTATTAGAAGATGACCATAATAAGCTGCTCTGGGAAATTGTTCCAGGTCAGACTTTTTCCGATTTTCAATTGGATGTAGACGCGAAGCTATCTAAAGGTGATAAAGCGAACGGCTATGGCGTCTATATTCGAGGAATTGCCAGCCAGGGCATTGATATAGGTCTGTACTATCGCTTTGAACTCTATGGCGATGGCACCTATGCTATCTACAAAGGCACACTTGATGCAAATGGCATTCCAGTGGACACGTCGCTTACTAACAACGAATATATTCCTAATGCTGCCATACAATCCGCGGGTAATACTAATCATATTACAATTATTGCCAAAGGCAGCAGCATTGAATTCAAAGTGAATAATGTGCTAGTTAAAGCTATTAACGATAGCGCCTATAAAGGTGGCGAGGTCGCTCTTTTTGTCTCAAATTTGCCGTCAGCCCCACCAGTAGCGCAGGCGATATTTGCTCATCTCGCTATTTTTCCTGTCAGCTAGATGAACATGTTTATTATCCCAGCAACGCGCTCGCATACACCGAAGGATCGACGTTGCCTCCGCTCACAATACAGCAAACCCGTTTGCCCTGAAAGCGTTCGGGCGCGGCCATCAACGCGCCGAGCGATAGCGCGCCTGTAGGCTCAACCTTGAGATTGAGGTATCGAAAATACTGGCGCAGGGCTTCCAGGGTCATACCATCCGGCACTTCGACTATATCTGCCACGCCATGTTGCAGGATTTCCCAGTTTAGCCTGCCCAGTCCCAGGGTGCGCGCCCCATCCGCGATAGTCGCGGGTTCCCGCTCGTTGTAGATAAGCGTGCCGCTGCGCAGCGAACGGGCCGCGTCGTTGCCAGGCTGCGGTTCCGCGCCAATGATTTCGGTACGCGCCCCCGCGTGATCGCGCGCCACCACCTGGCCGGAACTGAGTCCACCACCGCCAACCGGCACAAGCATGACATCGAAAGCGGCGGCATTCAGTATTTCCATGCCAAGCGTCGAATTGCCAGCCACCACGCGATAATCGTCATAGGCCTGCGCGCTGAACGCTCCCGGTTGTTCGTCCAACAATTGCTGCACGCGCTCATTGCGGCTGATCTTTTGCACATCAATCAGGTCAACAATGCCACCATGCGATTGTACCGCCGCAATTTTGACCTGCGCTGAAGTGGCAGGCATCACCACGGTACATTTCTTCCCAAGCAGCTTGCAGGCGTAGGCCACCGCCTGTCCATAGTTGCCCGACGATGCAGTCACGATGCGCGACTCTGCAATACTCGACAGCAGGTTGTAGGCCGCGCGAAACTTGAAGCTGCCAGTATATTGAAAAGTCTCGCTGGCGATAGTAATATCGCATCCCAACTGCGCCGAAAGCGTCTCGCTCTGTAGCAGCAATGTAGGCCGCACATGGCGTGGCAGCGTCTCCCAGACCGAGGTGATATATTCATCGGTGAGCTGTGGGGCTGATTCGTAGCGTGGCATAGTGTTACTCCGGTTAATTATTTGTTGGCTGAGCTTCACATGTGTGACAATTTATCAGAGTATTATATCATTTGGAGTTCCCCAGGGTCCCGATTCAACTTTGCGCCTGGCAAAGTTATGCTGGTAGGTGGTGGAATATGCCGCGCTGCACCCGGCATATTCCACCACCTTACTCGAAAGAAGTTATTACTCGCCCGCTCCAGTCTCCGCTTCAGGGAACGGCCCAATCGCAGAATCAGCCGTAGCGGCCTCCTCAGGTTGGGGATTGCGCTCGCGTAGTATCTGGTACAGAATGATGGAGCCAAAGGTGGCTACACCGATGCCGCCGATGGTGAATCCGCCGATGGTCAGGCCGAAATTGACATCGCGCACGCTAATCATGCCAGCGCCGATGGTCAGGGCCACGGCAGCCGTCACCAGGTTGCGGCTCTTTGAGAAATCGACTTTGTTCTCAACCCAGATGCGCCCTCCGGTAACGGCGATCAGGCCAAAGAGCACGACAGCGAGGCCACCCAGGACTCCACCGGGGATGGTCGCGATTAACGCGCCAAACTTGGGGCAGAATCCCAGCAGAATGGCTACGAAGGCGGCAATAACAAAGTTAAGACTGGAGTAGATGCGCGTCACTGCCATGACGCCGATGTTCTCGGCATAAGTCGTCACACCGGTGCCACCGCCGAAGCCTGAGACAATGGTGGCGACAGCATCACCGAGGAAGGCGCGCCCCAGGTACTTGTCCAGGTTGCGCCCCGTCATGGCCGCCACCGCTTTGACATGGCCGGTGTTCTCAGCGATAAGAATGATGGCGACCGGCGCAATCAGGCTCATCGCGTTGCCATTGAAGACTGGCGCGGTGAAGTTGGGCAGACCAATCCAGGCGGCTTTGGACACACCACTGAATTGAATGGCCGAGCCGAAACCAAAACCGTTGCTGAAAATGACGTAGACGACGTAGCCGATGACACCGCCCAGTAGAATAGGCAGACGGCGCAGCGTGCCGGGCGCGTACACCGCGACCGCGGCGGTTGCCAGTACCGTCACGATAGCCATCACCGTATCAAATGAGCTGCCGCTGGCGTCGTTGATGGCAACCGGCGCCAGATTTAGCCCGATCACCATCACTACTGCGCCGGTGACGACAGGCGGCATCAGGATTTCGATCCAACGCGAGCCAGTGAACATCACGATAATGGCGATGATGCCGTACACAACGCCGCACGCGATAAGACCACCGAGAGCTACGCCCAGGTTTGGGTTCAGCCCGATGCCTTTGTAGGCTGTAGCGGCGAGTACAACAGCAATGAACGAGAAACTTGAACCGAGGTAGCTGGGAACTCGTCCTCCTACCATGACGAAGAAGATAAGCGTGCCGATGCCGGAGAAGAAGATGGCGGTGTTGGGGTCGAAACCCATGATGATAGGAGCAAGAACAGTTGAACCAAACATAGCCAGCACGTGTTGCAGGCCGACGAAAATCGTTTGTCCCCAGGGAAGACGCTCATCCGGCGCTATGATGCCGCTCTCTTTGACGGTCCAGCCCGTGAAGTAGCCCTTCCGCTCGCTTGTTTCAGTTGCCATGCATTACCCTCCTTGATGAAAATGGATGAAAATGAATCCTACTGATGTACATGGAACAAAGGTGATGATTCGGGGAATTCGTGCGGTTCACCTCCTTTCAACAACCTGTTGTGATGCCAGGAGCGGCGAATGAGAGGGATTTATGCCTAGTATACCATGAGTAAAAACCTTTGTCGATGTTTGCATTTCCTCGCCCGTTTGATGCATACTATCTCCATATCTACTACTACTGGTGAAAAAACTTTCAGAAGCCAACCTAACTAACGTTTGATAGATTTCTCAATAATGGTCTTAACCTGCATTATGAAAGGGGATACTCCTATGGCAAACTCACAAGAGCTTACGGCTATGATACGAATGCGTTTGAGCGCGCACGATGCGCATTATGGGGGGCACCTGGTGAACGGGGCGTATATGCTCTCGCTTTTTGGTGACCTGGCGACCGAACTGGCAATTATGTGTGATGGAGATGAAGGGCTGCTGGTAGGCTATGAGAAGGTTGAACTGCTCGCGCCACTTTATGCGGGCGATTTCGTGGAGGCTGTCGGGCGTATCACGAAGGTGGGACGCACCTCGCGCCGCATGGAATTTGAGTGCCGCAAGGTTATTACAGCTCGCCTGGATATTAGCGATTCGGCGGCGGATGTGCTGGAAGAACCGATTATTATTGGGCGAGCTACCGGAACTACTGTGGTAAAGGCAGATCGCCAGCGCAAGACGAAAACGGCGTAGCATGACGATAGGAAGAAAGCTAGCAGATGTGCTGATGTATCGTTCATTCTGGTAAAATATGCATAATCATGTTACTGAAAAGGAAGGGAACGATGCAAACTGATACTCGTTCGGTGCGCGAGAGAATTCTGGCTGCTGCTGTGCAGTTGTTCTCTCAGTATGGCTATCACGCCGCCACCATGCGCGATATCGCGCGTATTTCTGGCATTCAGGCCGCCAGTATCTACTACCATTACGCCAGTAAACAAGCGCTGTTGGTGGAGATTATGGACACTCACATGCGCAACCTGAACGCCAACCTGCAACGCATTGTGCAGGAAACTTCACCTATCGAACAACGACTGCACGAGGCGATTGCAAACCATATTCGCCTGCACACCACCTATAAAGCGGAGTTTTTTATTATCGATACGGAGATACGCGCTCTCGAGGAAGATCAGCGAGGTGTTATCCTGCCCCTGCGCGATCAATACGAAATGCTGCTCCAGAGTTTGTTGCGAGAGGGCATGGAACAGGGTATTTTCCGGCAAGTTGACATAAAAATAGCGTCGTATGCCTTGATTGCCATGTGTACGGAAGTGGCAGCATGGTTCCGGCCCGATGGGAGATTGAGCGTGCAGCAAGTGATTGATATTTATTCACGCATGATTACTGACGGGCTACTGGTGGCAAAAGTTGCTGCTGGAACGCCGGGGGAATCAGCGCGTACTTGACCCCACGCTTTTGCAGCAGCAATCTGCTAGCTTCCTCTTTTTCCGTCCTCATTGAGCGTTTCTTGAGCATTCGTGAGGTATACTACGAATGATAGGCACATGTCAATTGTAATAGAAAGGGGAGATTGCGCGCCTTCCTTGCCAGCATGGAGGGAAGTTCTGACGCTTTTCTGGTCATTAATGAACCATATTTTCAAGACTCAACGTGTACCTCGCAGGCTTTTACACGTGCTGATCCCAGGTCTCATTCTCTTCACTGGCCTCGTCACCACACTTGCCCTTCTCAGTTGCGTATTGCTGCTCGTCTTTGATCTTTTCCAACCTTTTTTGCGCTTTCTGACCCATGCCCCAGTATCGGCGGTGCCGCTACTGCTCATTGGGCTGGCCTCGCTCAGCTTTCAACTGGTTATCCGTCCTAAACTGTTGGCTTTCTTGAAGTCATTACTGGTCAGTTCGGCGTTCATCCTCTGGGGAGTAGATCAACTGCTTCCTGCGGGGAGGGTAGCGACAATGCTAGGTGATGTGGTGATCGTGCTCTATATCGTTGATCTCGGCTGGTTAATGATTCATCAACTCACACATCAGGGCTTGCTGAAACAGGGACCTCTCGAGGATTCCTCCGGTGAGGATATTTCTACCAACCAGGTATGTTCAGGCTGCGACAGACAAAAGGAGCACTCCTGTTGCAAAAGTGTTGCCTCGGCCCCTTGACAACTAGGTCGAATCCCGTTATAGTCAGTGTATGAGGAGATCCAATGAGCGTATGAAGCAGAACGTTACCTACATGAGGCCAGCCGTCGTCGAGGGCATCGTGGAGGCCGCTGTCCTGCTTGTGCTCTCAGAGCGAGAAAGCTATGGGTATGAACTGGCAAACGCTCTCGCACGGAGCCGACTGGTCCCTCAGAAGATTCAGTCAGCACGCGTCTATGAAGTCTTACGCCGATTAGAAGCCGGTGGCGCAGTGGCGAGTGGGAAGGAAGTCAGTCCTGCTGGTCCTGATCGACGCTCCTATACTCTGACGCTTCTTGGGCAAGGACGTTTGGAAGGCTGGGCGCGGGCCCTTCGCTTGACTGCCAACAGCCTGAGCACGTTTCTGGCCACCTACACCATCAGCCAACGGGGGCGAGGAGGCATGGGATGCCGGGACTGTCGAGAGGGTCGAGGATGTAAAAGAGGTCGGGGATGTGGATGCTCTTGCTGTCCCTGGATACATTCGAGCATCTCTTCTCCAGACGATTTCGCGCAGATCGAGCTGGAAGAGCAGGCTCGCGAGGAGCGCATTGCCCAGCTTGAACGTGAACTCTCCGCCTTAAGGAGCCTGGATCGCCCTCCAATGAAGGAGCGTGAGACCACCACTGGAAGTGCCGACACTAAGAATCATACGAAAGGGTAGCACGTACCTGCTGCCCCCCAAAAAAGCAAAAGAGGAACCTGGTTATGAAAGTGGCTTATATATTTAGTACGACGGGACACACCGTCAGCTACAAGCTTGGAAAGATGATCTTGCCTCAGTTGGAAGAGCACCGTCACGGTGTTGAGGTGGTGGGGATGTTTTTCTTCGATGACAATACGTATGCGCTGCGTAAAGGCGACCCGCTTGGTGAACGCTTGAGTGTCGTAGCTCGTGAGCAGGGTATCTTGCTGATGCTCTGCGATCAGTGTGCGATCGAACGAGAGTTGGCAACGCCCGATGCAGCGGGAGGGTATCGACCCGTGAATACTGTAGAACGGGGTGCGTGTGGGATGCTTTCCAGATCTCTACGCAGCACTCGCGACCAATCCACCCGATCAGGTAATTACTCTATAACTGTAAGGCAAGGAGAGGATGCGACTGTCTTATTTTTTATAGAGCGGGTAAGACTTTGGGGTGGGGTCTGCGTTATTAGCAGAACGCAGACAGGCGCAAATGACTTTTCATCTCGATCCCTGTCTAACAAAGGATTATTCATTTAGGAGCAGCATTACAGCTTGCAAGAACTATATTTATATAGTTCTTGCAAGCTGTAATGCTGTGTGGTACAATAGGTTCTGATAGTTTAGGACTATCAGAACCTATTGTACCACGACAATTAAAGGATGGCTGACTGTGGACGCTATTTTCGACGATGAAGAGAGTCAGAACCACGATGTGGGTTCCGAACTCGTCGTATCATCTCACGGACAAACGCGAGTAAGCCTGCTGGCTATCGAGGCGGAGTTGCTTGGTGAACTGGCGCGAGCGGCGGACGATTTTGCGCGAAATAATATGTTTACCGAGCGACAGCGAACAAAAGCGTGGAACAGCGTTCGTAAGGAGATAGCTGCTCTCTCCAACTTTATGCTATTTCTTCAGCAGAGCGCCGACCTCTCACTTTCATTTCACCTGGCCGAGGAGCCACATCTCTGGCAGGCCGTGACATTTGGCCTGGTCAAACTATTTCTGCGCTGGATGCAACTAAAGGGATACCGGATCAAGACTATCAATGATCATCTTGATATCATCAAGCTCTATGCGCGGATGGCTCATGATGCGGGCTTCCAGACTGCTGACCAACTCATTTCAATTACGAATATTCCGCGCATTCGCGGCGCGCAGGCTGAGCGTATTGATATTGAGCGCGAGCAGCAGGATATTCCCACCAATGTTGGTCATAAAAAACCTGATCCTACATTCCTGGAAAAAGAGGAATTTCAGGCGCTTTTGAACCGACCAGATACGCCGCAGGGATGGCGCGATCTCGTTGCCATTCTCTTGATGTATGACCTTTCGCTGCGCCCCAGTGAAGCCGTCAGTTTGAAGCTCAAAGATCTCAACATGGATGAACGAACGCTCCGTATTACTCGCCATAAAACACACGACCAGCAGAAAGCCCGCCTGACCCAGCGATTGTACGATGCCTTGACGCGTTATTTGAGTCTGCGACAAGATCGCTCAACTGAAGCGCCTCTCCTGGTGCGCAGCCTGAAAAACGAAAAGCTGGTCGAGAAGATTCCACGCGCCGAACCACAGGTAGAGGCAGCTAGACGAGGTGGCCGCCGACCGTATTCACCCAACAGACCGCTTTACGCGCAGCGGCAACCAACCAGTGAGGCTGCCCGACCAGCCAGGCGTAAAAAGGTAAAAGGAGAAGCGGAACTCTGGACACCCTCGATTACTACGCGCGCGCTCGCCAAACACCTGCACCTTATCGGTTTGAATATTGAACAAGAACTGCACCAGAATACTCGTACGCCGGAAGAACGTTTAAACCTCACCAGCTACGACGGCCGGCACGAGTGGACGCGCAGAGCCATCCGTAGTGGAAGTGACCCAATCGCTGTTACCAAAGCTGGTGGATGGAAAGGCCACTCAGCTATGGTAGCTCGCTATTATGGCGAACTGGATATCGTCAATCAGGACATCATTCTGGAGTGAAAATGAGACAACACCCGCGATAATAGAATCGCCTTTCAATACCCCCCTTCTGGCTGATAACATAAGTGCGCAAATATATGACTATAAGAAGCAATAAGTCTGTCTACTCAATTTTCTGAAATCTCATTCTCTATTATGAAGCGGTTTTCAAGAGTCATACAGATAAGATCAATGCAATAATACGGTTCCCCAGTCTCGTTCAGTTTTATAGAGACAAATTTCCTAAAATCCTTGTGCTAAAAAGAAAGCTATAGTATACTTGTTCTAAGTACTGGAGTGGCCTTTCACAGGTGTTACAGAGCGGAGGTTTTTTTTATGGATGTACCGGCGGTTGCGCCGTGCGCGCTGGTGATCCTGCCGCACGCGCTGCGAGAAAAAGTGGGTAATCGAACGTCTGTCAGCGTTTGCGGGCATACTGTGCGCGATATCATTGCCGCGCTTGACCGTGATTATCCTGGATTGGGCTTCAATCTCTGTTATGAAACTGGTGAACTGCGTCCCTACGTCAACATCTTTGTAGACCGTGAAAATAGCCGCTATCTTCAGGGATTGGACACTCCAGTGCGCGAGGGAGCGACCATCCATGTCTTACAGTCTGTGGCTGGCGGTTAATATCACATAGTAATTTTGAAGACATCGTTGCTGCATCAAAAGGAGGTCTTCTCATGAACAATTCAACATCCTTTGCGCCAGGCACCGTGCTGGTGCTGGTCGGTACCAAACGGGGTCTCTTTCTGCTTTCCTCGCGTGATCGCTCCCGGTGGGAAATGAACGCGACAGGGCTATCTGGCAGCCGCATCTTCTACGCGACGCTCGACCAACGCAACGGGCATCGCATGTTCGCCGCCGACAATGGCGACTTTTTTGGCTCGTTTTTACGCTATAGCGATGATTTTGGACAGACCTGGCGGGAACCGGAGCAGGGTATCCAGTTCCCTGAAGGAAGCGAGCGAAAGCTGGAGAACATCTGGATCGTCGAGCCGGGACGCACAAACGAACCTGGAACACTGTACGCGGGAATTGACCCGGCCAGCCTATGGGTCAGCACGGATAATGGAGTGCATTGGAGCGTATAACGAGAGTCTTGCCAATCATCCTACACGTGACCTCTGGGAGCCTGGCGCGGGCGGCCTATGCCTGCATACCATCGTGGTCGATCCTACCAATGCGCAGCGCATGTGGGTGGGCATCTCTTCCGTCGGCTGTATGCGCACAGACGATGGCGGCCAAAGCTGGGTCTTTCTCAACAAGAATGTGCGCGCTAGCTTTCAGCCGGACATCTACCCTGAGTTTGGTCAGTGCCTTCACCGCATGATTCAGCATCCTACGCAGCCAGATGTACTCTACCAGCAAAACCACTGTGGCATCTACAAGAGCATCAATGCCGGCGATGATTGGATAGATATCCAGCACAATCTGCCCTCCGAATTTGGCTTCCCCATCGCACTTGACGCTCATAACCCGGATACCGTTTTCGTCATCGTGGAAAATGACGCTCGCAACAACGTCAGCGAGCAATTCTGCGTCTATCGCACAAAGGATAGCGGGGAGCAATGGCAGCCAATGACCGAGGGGCTGCCCTCTGGTCCTGGTGTGCGCCTGGGCGTGCTGCGCCATGGAATGTGCGCGGATACGCTCGATCCCTGCGGAGTCTACGTCGGCACCAACACCGGCCAGGTCTTTGCCAGCGCGATCGCGGCGATACCTGGCATCTGATCGCGGACTTCTTGCCAGCGGTGTATTCGGTGAAAGCCGTCATAGTTGAGTAGGTACACTCTTTCGCAATTCCCTCATAGTAAAGTCAGTAGCGACACTTTTGTAGGTATTCCGTCCCTGTCTCTGTTAATTGGCGCGGAGACGAACGGAACACCCACAAGGGGTGTCGCTACTGGCTTTTAGAGTCGTACATCAATAGGCATCTCACAGAAGAATATATGGGTAATCTTGCGCATACATTGCCTGAGTTAAACCAGTACAATGGTAGTAGTGTTAATGTACTGGCCCTGGCAATATATTGTGTGCCGGGGCGGTTAGTCAGTCAGAAGGGACTACCATGTTACGGATTACCATTTCCAAACGTATTGCCTTCCTCGGTATGCTATTGCTGGTTTTGGCTATCGCGGGAACCGTCTTCGCGCAAACCATCGGTGCAAGTTCAAGCATCGACGCGGGCAGGCAAATTCGCAACCAGAGCTTCCAACCCGAGACCCTGCGGGAGATGGTGCAACAACACCAGACTCGCCTCAACCGTACAGGTGCTTTCGTCGCAACCGCCGAGCGTCATCATTCAATTCCCGCTTTTCCCCAGTGGGGTGAAAAAAGCCTTCCCAAAGGCGACGGGCGTTGTAACAATTGTGCAGGGCAATCCCGCGGTGAGCCTTTTCGACTCGGTCACAGTCGATGTCTCGAATATGCCACCCGATATCACCTTTACCATCTTCTTCATCGAACTGGCGAATAAGCCTTTCGGCCATGTTGAGTATGTCGCAGACCTCCACACACGCATCGATGGTTCTGGCGAATCCTCGTTCCAGGCTATTACACTGGTCGCCTTCGCCGCTGATAACCGCACGCCAACTATTAACTCCCAGGATCAAAGTGGCTCGGCCTCGGGCATTCAACTGGAACATCTCGGCATGTGGTTCGCCTCGCTGCAAGACGCGCAGAAAGCGCTGAACGATACCACTCTAACAGGTACCCTGTTCGACGGTGGCAACCCACCACTGCACGCAGGCCCGCAGGCTATGACCGACGGACAAACCGATCCGGTGTTTTAACGCTGGACAGCAGAGGTTCTGAATACAAAGGAGCACTATCATGCAATTTGTTCGTCGCATCATATCGAAATGCGCCATCCCGCTGGCTACCCTCTTGTTCATCTTGAGTATGCAAGCTGGCATAGCTTCAGCGGCCACGAAAGCGGTAGCCGCGCCGCAGATCGCCGCGCATTCGCTGGCATTGTCTGGCGACTTCAATGCAAATGACGCCTTTTTACGCCAGTTGCAACGCGAAGGGAAACTGTCACGCAGCGTGCATGTCTTGAATTCGCTGGGCCAGACCACCATCGTGCAGTTTCCACTAGTACCCAGTGGCGTCAAGTCGGCGTTTCCCAACGCCAGCGGGCTGGTAACGATTGTACGTGGAGATCGTAATAATGCCACTTCCGATACCATCACGGTTGACGTGCAGCAAATGCCGCCCAATATCACATTCACCATCTTCTACATCGAACTGGCGAATAAGCCCTTCGGGAATGTTGAGTATGTAGCCGACCTGACTACGCGGGGCGATGGCAGTGGCGAAACCATCTTCCAGAATATCGCCTTCGTTGCCTTCGCCATGGATGCGCGCAATCCCGGCTCCTCGATAGATGGACAGGAGGGCATCACCTCAGGCATCAACCTTGAACACATGGGGATGTGGTTCAGCTCGCTTCAGGATGCCCAGAAAGTACTGAACAATACATCTCTAACTGGTACGCTCTTTGACGCGGGCAACCCGCCATTACATGCCGGCCCTCAGGCCATGACCGACGGGCAGACCCTGCCGGTATTCTAAGAAAGGAGCCAGTTCATGTCTCTTAAAAGAGTTTTCAAGGCGCATTGGTTGCTGGCAACCGTGATGCTGCTGGGCTTACTGGTGAGCGCCTGCAGCACATTGAGTACACCTACTCCTACTCCTACCAGCACGTCTGGCACTACTACCGGCGGCGGGCCAACATTTCCTACAACACAACTCACATTGCGCACCCCCTCCTTCGGGCAGCAGGAAGCTCCGACCGTCAAGGTACTCTCTTCGGCAGATCCAACGGTGATTGTGCAATTCTCGCTTACGCCAGCAAGCATCAAGCCGCTTTTCCCGAATGCGACCGCGCTAGTAACGGTAATCGAGGGCAATCCAGCCGTCAGCGACTTTGACACGGTGATTGTGGACGCACAGAATATGCCGCCTGACCAGAAGTTTACCGTCTTCTTCACCGAGCTTTCCGCCAAACCCTTCGGCCATGCAGAGTACGTTGGTGACGTAATCACACGCGGCGATGGCAGCGCCGAGTCGGTTTTCCACTTGATAACGCTGGGCGCATTCGCCGCCGATAACCGCGCCGCGACTGTCACATCGACCGATCAGACGGGTGATGCTTCGGGCATTCAGCTTGAACATGTGGGAATGTGGTTCGACGGCGTCAAGGCCGCTCGCCAGGTCTTGAACAATCCCAACATTCCCGGTACGCCTTTTGATGGTGGTGGAGGCACATTACATGCCGGCCCGCAGGCCATGACCGACGGGCAAACCCAACCGGTGATCTGATTGACTGGACGCTTCTTGTGGAGGTATTGTATGGGCATACCCCCACAAGAAGCGTCCATCTGGTTTATGCACTAATCCAACCGTAGCTAGATAGTACATACTACCTATTCGTCACAAGCGCATTTTCAGGTTCTGGGGAGTCAGAAGCGGGAAGGATGCTCACCAGTGGCTCTTGCGCTGTTAGCACCTGCAAGAGGGCACCGACCACCTGCGGGTCAAACTGGGTACCCGCACAGTGCTGGATTTCTTCGCGGGCTTGTATTGCCGAAAGCGCTTCCCGGTACGGGCGCGAAGAGGTCATCGCATCATAGGCGTCAATCACGGAAAGAATACGCGCTCCCAGTGGAATCTCCTGCCCTGCCAACCCATAGGGATAGCCCTGTCCATCCCAGCGCTCATGATGGGCCACCACGATATGAGACACGAGCCCAAATTGTCCTCGTGCCGGGGTGAGGATCTGCTGGCCTATCTGTGGATGGCGACGCATGACGTCCCATTCGACTTCGGTCAGAGGGCCGGGTTTGCGTAAAATGGCTTCTGGAATACCTATTTTGCCAATATCATGCAATTGCGCTGCCAGGCGAAGCAGCCCGACCTCGTCCTCGGATTTGCCCAGCGCTCGCATGGTGGCTTCGGCCATCCGTATCATGCGGTTGCCGTGGGCCTGAGTTTCCTGATCATGGAACGCAGCCATCGTCGCAATCGTCTGCAGGACATTCTGCTCGCTATATTGAGGGATGTGTACAGCCGTGTCTGCCGTGAGGGCAGCCACCTCCACTTCATCTGGGAGGCAGACCCGATTGCGCCCGGTGTGTTTGGCAGTATACATCGCGGCGTCTGCCATGTCGAGCAATTCCCTGGCAATGAGTCCATCAAGGGGGAAGGTCGCCAGGCCAAAGCTGGCCGTGAGAGGGATGCGTGTGACTGCCTGCGTCTCCTTTTGCTGCCACAAGCAGGGTGCATCGGCGATGGAGCAACGAAGGCGTTCGGCCAGATCGAACGCTTCCGACTGTTCGATGTTCGAGAGCAGGATAGCGAACTCTTCGCCCCCGTAGCGTCCGATGCTGTCGTCCTTGCGGATGCCCCCACGCAGACGTTGTCCCACCTCATACAGCGCGGCATCGCCCGCCGCGTGTCCCCAGGTGTCGTTGATGCTCTTGAAATGATCGATATCGACGAAGATGATCACGCAATTGCGTTGGGTGGTCTGGCAAAGCAGGAGTTCCGCCTCAATCTGCTCGATGATGGCGCCATGATTGGGCAGACCTGTCAACCCATCGGTCAAGGCTTGCATCTGGATCGCGGTATTGGCCACCTCCAGGCTGGCATATGCTTCAGAAATGATCTGGTGCGCTTGCTCCAACTCGACGGCACGGTCGGCCTGGATGACCGCTCTTTTCGTCGTGAGAGCATAGAAAATGCCCAGGAAGGCACTCGCGTAAGTCAAGAGGCCGAGATAGAGAAGAGCGTGCTGGAGTTCTGATGGCGATAATAGCAGAGAGATTGAAGCGCCATTGATGTTGACAAGATACCAGATGAACAAGAAGTATTCGATTACCGCGCTCAGGAAGATCATCCAGGCAGGAACAAAGAAACCGAGGCATACCAGGAAAAGCGTGAGCAAAAAACAGGTCCATAAGAGGAGAAGCGGATCTGCGAGCGTTGTCGTTTGCGCCCCCAGGAGGGTTGTTAAGCCACAACCGAAATAAAAGGTCACATTGGCAATCTTGAGGTACCCCTGTCGATTGAGCCAGAGCGCCAATAGAATGAAGCCCACTCCCAGACCACTAATAGGTACCTGGCGCGTGAATGAAGTAATACCTGCGTAAGCTATATACCCCAGGCTTAATATCAAGGCAACCAGTAGCATAAGGCTGAAAAGCCGCCGTTTGCGCATATTTTCTCGTTGGACGAGCGTTGTCAAGGGAGTACAGGCGGGCGTCAAGGTGGTAAACCACCAGGACCGGAACAGCTGATAAACATGGTTCATCACACACCTCAAGAATAACGAAAGCCTTCACTTCTCTTTCGTACATCGGCCACTTTTGAAGATTTTCTGAGTTCGGCCTATTGTCCCGGACGTGTACTTTTCAATGAAAGAATATCTTGTGCCGTTTATTACCACAAATCACCTTTACTACCGACTTACTTCCGCTGCCAGAGTATTGTATAATCGACTGGTCAGACGATCAGAAAGGGGCTATTAGATGAGCAAGCATGAAGTATTTAGCCCGTCGGAACGGGCATTGTCATTTCTCGCGGGACTGGTTAATCTCGTAGTTGGACTCGGTTTTTTCTTTTTACCGGAACTTCACCCACCCCTCTGGCCTACCAGTATTCCTGTCATACTAGATCGCTTTATTGGCGCGATTATTCTGGGCAACGCAGCCGGGGCTTTCTGGCTTGCAACGGAACGAGAATGGGCGCGTGTGCGACCTCTGGCGATTGTCGCACTGGTCTATGGCACGCTGGTGGCGCTCGCTCTACTCTACCACCTGTTATGGTTAGGCGCATCCAGCACGTTCTGGATTTACTTTCTTTTTGATGTGCCGTTTTTACTGGTTTATTACGGACTATTCATCTATCATGATATTGCGCCGCGTATGGCAAAACGAACGGCACGCCGTGTTATGGAATAGGTAAGAAAGCGATAGAGCGTACGTATGCAGGCACCGTTTGCTGACCCACTCTCTGGCATCAAGCTACTCTCCCGGCCTCTTCCCCTGGTTGGACGTGAAGGCGAGATGCAGCTTATTTGCAATCTGCTAGATACTGTTGCGCTTCAGCGGGCGCATGGCGCGCGAGCATTAATCATAAGCGGTGAAACAGGCGTAGGGAAAACCCGCCTGCTCGCGGAAATGTGCCAGGAAGCCGAAAAAAGTGGTTTCCATATGCTCGAAGGGCGCGCCTTTGAGGTCAGCAGGTCATTTCCTTTTATGCCATTTGCCGAAGCCTTGCGACCCGTCATACGCGCAAATTCACTTAAGACGCTGCGCTACCTGGTCGGGCTGGATACCAATGCGTCAGACAGACTGCCGGATGATGGTAACCCGGATACAGGTGCGTCCATCTCACTGGTTGGTCCTCCTATGGTAGCCGCGCTGGCTCGTCTTTTTCCCGATTTGCCACACACCTTGAAGGTTGCTAGCGTATCAGAGCCGCTTACTCCAGACCAGGAAAAATTTCGCCTTTTCGATGCCATAGCGACCTTATTGGAGCGTATGGCGGCGGAATATCCCGTCATATTGAGCATTGACAACTTGCAATGGGCGGACAGCGCCAGTCTTGAACTGACTATGTACCTGACCGTGCGGTTGCGCGGCAGTCGCGTCGCGCTGGTCGGGGTGACTCGTCCTCCGGCTCGAACTACCGGCGATGATACTGGTGAAAGTATCGAAGCTGATCGGCAGGCAGCCACAACAATGCAGGTACTGGGTGAGCTTATGCGCCAGGGCCTGCTGCTATTTCTCCCGGTACAGCCTCTCAATAGAGAGAGTGCGGAACAACACCTGCGGGCATTGCTCCCCGGCACCATCACGGGCGCGGAAGCGCTCATCACGCGAGCGGGCGGCAATCCTTTTTTTCTGGAAGAACTGGTGCGAATGCTCACCGTGAACGGCCAGCTTGAGCAACGCAATGGGATATGGGACGCGACGAGGGCCAGCGCAACAGCATTACCTATAAGCATTGCCCTGGCCGTTATGGAACGGCTGGGAGCATTGAGCAAAGCTTGCCTGGAAGTAGTACGTATTGCAGCGCTCTTTGGCCTTTCGTTCCCACTCCCTGCCCTGGTGGCCGTAACGGGAGAAAGCGAACACCGGGTACAGTCAAAGATCAACGAGGCGGTACAGGCTTTGATTATCGCACCTTCACCGCGTCAATCGTCTTCTGAAAACCTGGATGATGATCTCGCGAATGATAATGACGTTCCCCAGTACACTTCTTCCTACTTCTTTTGTCAAAGTATTGTACAGGAGGTTTTGAGCGGCCAGGTACCGGCGCTGCGAGCCAGCGACTTGCACGGCAAAATCGGCGCTGCATTAGAGGCATATTATGCGCGGCAGGGCATACTGGCTCCTGCTGCTGAACTGGCTCGTCATTACGTATTGAGCAGCGAATCCAGGGCCGCGCTGCGCTGGAGTTTGCAAGCCGGGGAAGATGCGGTCAGACAGCAGGCTCACCGTGAAGCCATCGGTCACTTCCGTTCCGCGCTCAAGCTCATGCAGACCGATTCGCTCGCGGCAGATGAGGAGCTACGGCCTTTGTTGGCGCAAGTCTATGTCTTGATCGGTGAAAGCTGGTTCAAAGTGGGAGAATTGAACCAGGCAGCGAAGTCATTCCAAAAGGCGTTAGGACAGATACAACACGAGATTGAATCTCCCACGACCCAGGTACCTGACAACTTGCAAGTTTCGTTGATAGCCCGGGCTAACCGGATGCTGGCGGATGTGTATCGTATGCAGGGGAAGTATGAATTGACGCTGGCTCACCTGCAAGCCGCTCGCAGCACATTGGACGCGGATTTTCACGGAACTGGCGAACTCGTTGCGCCGCTCAAGCCAGGGCATTCGTATGCATGGATGACCGCGCGCAGCTTCTCCGGCCAGCGCGAACAACCCGCCAGGAAACTGCTTAGCGAGGAGCGTGTGCTGCTCCTACAGGCGCAGGGTACGCTGGATTTGCTGCTTGGGCGAGATGAGGAATCTGAAAAAAACCTGTGGCAATCGTATCAACTCGCGACCGAGTTGGGCGACCGGGGAAGCCAGGCCTTCGCGCTGCACTTCATAAGCTGGATACGCGGCTGGGGTTCGCATATTCACGAGGCCATTCGCCTGCAAAGCCAGGCTCACGATTTGTACATAGCCATAGGTGATCCATTCCGCGCCGCTCTGGGAGATCAGGGGTTGGGCATCATCTACCAGGCCCTGGGCGAGATGGAAAAGGCCCGTTTGCACAACGTGCGCGGCTTCGAGATGGCCCGCCGCTATGGTGTGCGTCACGTGCTGGGGTGGCTGCACTGGAATATGGGGGTGATGGCGCTGGCTGAGGGCAAATGGGCGGAATGCGAATCGCGCATGCAGCAAGCCATGCAAGAAGCCGAGGCCACCAGCAATGAGCGTTTGAAGCCCATTATCATGCAGGTACAGGCAGAACTCGCCTTTCGCAGGGGCGCCTGGCACAATGCGGAGCAGCTATTCCAGGCATCGATCAGCGCCGCCATCAATACCGAGTGGTATCCCAGTACCCTGGCCCTGTATGGTCACTTTCTGGCCGTGACAGGACGCAAAGCGGAGGCAAAAGCGCAACTGCAACAGGCAGCTGCCCTGCAAGAGCCGACCGGGTATAGCGGCCATTACTACATCCCATTTCTCGCCGAAGGCTTCCTGCATATTGGCGCGCCGGAGCAGGCTACCATGTACATTGAGCGTATTCAGCAATTGCACGGTTTTATGTATTATGGCATAGCAGTTGACCGCATCAGGGGCGAGGTAGCGGCGCTAAACGGCCACTGGGACGATGCGGAACTGGCATTCGATGAAGGACTCAAACTGTGTCGCCGAGCGGGCAATCAGCCCGAGGAGGCCGCTATTCTGTATGAACAGGCGCGTACCTTCGCTATGCGTTTGGGCAAGCAGGAAATATCCTCGCCGGGAGCTTTGGAGACGATTCTACGGCTATGCCAGACCGCGCGCGACATCTTCATGCAGTACGAAATGATCAGAGCGGTCAACATGGTAGATACCCTGCTTGAGGGTTTGCGCCAGCTCGAAGCGCGCAAGCCGCCCGAAGTTCCTCGCAAAATTAGTGAACAACATCTATCACGCGAAGACTACATACTTGACCTGCACCTCACGATCCGCGAAGTAGACGTGCTGCGCCTGGTGGCCAAGGGCCAGACCGACCGCGAAGTAGCCGAGGCCCTTGTCATCAGTCCCAGAACAGTCAATCGCCACCTCAGCAATATCTTTGTTAAGCTGGACGTGCCAGGTAGGGCTGCCGCCGTCGCCTATGCTATCCGGCAAGGTCTGGTCGGGTGAAGTTTCATACTCCTCACAAGCTACACTTCCACCGTCTTGTTTGAGACAGCGCATTTGGTGTCACTCTGTATAGTAATGGTGAGTGGCAAGTCCATTCCAACGCGCAATGCGCGCTCGTGGCTGTTCAACATTCTAAGAGCGGTCAACTGGCGAACTAGAGTGCGTTGTTACATGAAAGTAAAGGCAACATTCGGTTGCTCTATCTGGAAGGAGTATATTTACTCGTATGGCTACACTTTCACCCGAAAAGACTCATCCTGTTGTTGGTAAAGATGAGCTAATTCACCAGGTTGCCGCTAAATCCGGCCTGACACTGAAAGACACCAGCAAGGTTATCGATGCGTTCACCGACGTGGTTCGCGAGGAAATTGCCCAGGATCACGAAGTGCGTCTGATGGGCTTCGGCACGTGGAATCTGCGTAAAGTCGCTGCGCGTAAGGTCAAGTCCATTCGCGGTGGCAAGCAGATTACTATCCCCGCTGGCAAACGGGTTGGCTTCACCGTTGGCGCAGTGCTTTCCCAGGCTGCTACCGGCTTCACCGCCATAGCGAAAACACCCGTTAAAAAAATCACGCCTGCTGCTCCTAAAGCGTCGCAAAACGGCGCGAAAAAGAAGTAGACCAGGAATCTTCTCTTCAAAAAAGAGAAAGGCGATGCCGCTTCTCTGGCGAGAAGCGGCATCGCCTTTTGTAGAGGCCACTCTCCATTCTGGAGAGTGGCGGTCCCTTCTGAAAAAGTAGGCTCTGTGGCAAGCGGGATATGGGAGGACGTGTTTAGCGCTATGCTTTAGGATTTCTAATAGAGAAATCCGCTTCTTGTATTTTCCTAAACAGCAAGATATACTTGCTATACAGCGGTAATCGTTTATTTCCACTCAATTGTAAGGACAGCGTATTTCTTACCCTCAGATTGCTGAGTAGAGGAGTTACGGCCATGACACAATCTGCGGAACTTTCGAATCGCACACCGGAAGAGATCTTTGCGCACCATGCCCAGGCCTTGGGAGCCGAAGACCTCGACGCGACCGAGTTGGACTATGCTGATTCTGCCTATCTTATCTCCTCGTCAGGCGTACTACAGGGAAAGCCTGCCATACGCGCCTTCTTCGCCGGCGTGTTTCAGGCGCTTCCTCAAGCGCAATGGAATGTCAAGACAACCTATGTCGAAAATATCCTGTTCCTCGAATGGGCTGCCGACTCCAGGCTTGCTAGCATATCTGATGGTGTGGATACCATTATCTTTGCGAATGGGCGAATCCAAATTCAGACGGCACGCTACACTCTTGTTTCGAAAGTGTAGCCAGGCGGCCTGGCCTGTCTTCCTTCTGTAGACACGAACACCTCCGGCCGTGGAGTGGTTCACACGACATTTGATGGAGCGGTAGAGGATTGGCCGAGAAAATGTAGCGGCTGCATGCGTGATTTTGTCAAGCTAAATACTAGAGTGACCCCAGGGAGGAGATCAGCTATGGCGGTAGATCAAAAGACGGCTCTCTCGCTATACCAGCAGATGCTGGTGATTCGTAACTTTGAAGAGACCATGGCGCAGGTGTATATGGAAGGCAAAACGCCCGTTTTCGACATTGGCGGGGGCACGGTGCCAGGTGAGATGCACCTGGCCGCAGGCCAGGAGCCCGTGGCCGTTGGCGTATGTGCCCACCTGCGCTCTTCCGACGCCGCAACTGGCCCGCATCGCGCCCATCACGTCGCCATTGCCAAGGGCGTTGACCTGAAGAAGATGGCGGCGGAGATCTTTGGCAAAGAGACAGGCCTGGGCAAAGGCAAGGGCGGCCACATGCATCTCTTCGATCCGGCGGTAAAATTTGGCTGTTCCGGCATCATCGCCGCAGGCATGCCGGTCGCCGTTGGCGCCGCCCTCGCCGCCAAGATGCAGCACCGCGATGACATCGCAGTGTCATTCTTCGGGGAAGGCGCGGCCAATCAGGGCGCTTTCCATGAGTCGCTCAATCTCGCCGCCCTCTGGAAGCTTCCCGTTGTCTTCGTCTGCGAGGACAATAGCTACGCGATCTCGGTGACCAAGGGGCAGTCTACGGCTGTCGCACGGAATGCCGATCGCGCCCAAAGCTACGGCATCCCAGGTATCTCCGTGAACGAGAATGACGTCATCGCCGTTTACGAAGCTGCGGGCGAGGCGGTGAGTCGCGCGCGTCGCGGGGACGGCCCATCGCTCCTGGAAGTGCATACTGACCGTTACTTTGGGCATTTCCAGGGCGATCCAGAACTCTATCGAGACCCCCAGGAGGTGCTACACCTCAAGCAACACGATCCCATTGTGCGGTTACGCCAGCAACTGCTGGAGCAGGGGTGGCTCACGCCCGAACAGGACGCGGAGATACAGCGGACGGCAAAAGCAACGGTGGACGAGGCCATCGAGTTTGCCCGCCAGAGCCCATCCCCCGCGCCGGAGGAAGCGCTTGAAGACGTATTTGTCCCCGTTGGTTGATCAAAGCTGATCAGGAGGAAATACTCATGGCTGTGCATGTACGTGAAATTACCACGGCTCGCGCTATTTCAGAGGCGATCGCCCAGGAGATGGCACGTGACCCACGTGTCTTTGTGATGGGGGAAGATATCGCCAGGTATGGCGGCATCTTTGGCGCCACACAGGGGCTGCTCGACCAATTTGGCGCAGACCGCGTTCGCGACACCCCCATTTCCGAGACGGCCTTCATTGGCGCCGCGACCGGCGCGGCGCTTGAAGGCATGCGCCCAATTGTTGAGCTGATGTTCGTTGACTTTTTCGGGGTCTGTATGGACCAGATCTATAACCATCTAGCCAAGAACACCTACATGTCGGGCGGCAACCTGCGTCTGCCGGTCACGCTCATTACCGCCTTTGGCGCCGGCTACAATGATGCGGCCCAGCACTCGCAGTCGCTGTACGGCGTGTTCGCGCACCTTCCGGGCATGAAAGTGGTCGTACCCTCCACACCCTACGACGCCAAGGGCCTGATGATCCAGGCCATCCGCGACGACAATCCCGTCATCTACTTCATGCACAAGGGCTTGATGGGCCTTGGCTGGATGACGATGCTCGCAGCCGCAGCCGGGCCGGTACCCGAGGAGCCCTACACCATCCCCTTTGGTGTGGCGGATGTCAAGCGCGAGGGTACGGATATCACCATTGTGACCATCGGTATGATGGTACACCGCGCGCTCGAAGCCGCGCAAACGCTGGCTGGCGAGGGTATATCCGCCGAAGTGCTGGACCTGCGCACGCTTGTGCCGCTGGATCGCGATGCTATCGTGCAGTCGGTGCGGAAGACCCATCGCTTGCTGGTGGTGGATGAGGACTATCGCAGCTTCGGCATGAGCGGCGAGATCATCGCAACCGTCGCCGAATCGGCACTCGACTACCTTGATGCCCCCGCGCGCCGCATCGCCGTGCCTGACGTACCCATCCCTTACAGCCGCCCGATGGAGCAGTTCGTGCTCCCGAACGCCGCGAAGATCGCGGCAGCCGCGCGCGAAGTAATCCAGGGAGCATAACCCATGACCATTCAGGTCGTTATCCAACCATGGACCGAGACGAACGTTGAAGAAGGCTACATCGCCAACTGGTTCGTGCGTAGCGGTGATACAGTTCGCGCGGGGCAGGCTCTGGGCGAGTTGATGGCCGAGAAGGCAACCATTGAGATTCCCGCGCCAGGGGATGGCGTAGTTCAGAAGGTGTTCATCAAGCGTGGCGATGTGGTAAAGCCGGGAGCCGTGGTCGCCGAGATCGCCCTGGCCAGCGAGATGGCAGCAGCTCCACCTGGCGCCAGCGCCGAATTTACGCCTGCATCGCCTGCCGCCCGCCATCTCGCGCGCGAGCGGGGGGTAGACCTGGCGCGGGTAACTCCTGCGGATGGGCGGCGCATCACTGAGGAGGATGTGCGCCGCTCTCTCGCTACAGGCGCGCCTGCTCCCGCCCGCATGGCGACCGTCGCCCCCGGCGAACCACTCATCGGGCGCCGCAAAATAATTGCCGAGCGTATGCTGCGGAGCATACAGCAGTCGGCTCAGCTCACGCTCACGACCGAGGTCGATGCCGCTGCCCTCGTGGCGGCGCGCGCACGGTGCCAGGCCCGTATGGAAGTCAGCTACAATGATCTCCTCGCCTGGATTATCGCGCGGGCGCTCATGCAGCATCCCGCGCTCAACGCGACGCTAGAGGGAGATCGCCTGCGCCGTCATGAGTCGATTCATCTGGGGCTCGCCGTTGCCGTGGAGGATGGTCTACTAGTGCCGGTGCTCCGCGATGCCGACCAACTGACACTCGCGCAAATCGCCGCGCAGTCGCGCGCGCTTATTGAGCGGGCCCGCAGTGGCGCAACCGCGCCGGGCGAGCTGAGCGGCAGCACCTTTTCATTGACAAATCTCGGCGCCTATGATATCGACGCATTCACCCCTATTCTGAATCCGCCCGAGGTCAGTATCCTGGGTGTGGGTCGCATACGCGAGGCTATCGTGCCCCGCAATGGACAGCCAGTGCTGGGCCATCTGATGGTCTTGAGCCTCACATTCGACCATCGCGCCGTGGATGGCGCTCCGGCCGCGGCCTTTCTCCAGACCATCAAGCGGCTGGTTGAGTCGCAGGCTACCTATGAAGGAGCGTACTGAGCGTGGCACCGGTTGGAATCATCGCCAACCCCGCCGCGGCGCACGATGTGCGCCGGATCAGCGGATATGGGTCGGGCGTGGATAATCAGGAGAAGATCCGCATCATCCGGCGCATTCTGCTTGGATTGCAAGCCGTTGGCATTGACGAGGTGCTGGTGATGCCCGATCACTACGGGCTGGGCCAGCGTGCCGCCGATATAAGCGAGCTGCATCTCTCAATACATGAGCTGCCTCTGCTATGCGCTAACAACGAGACAGACTCGACGCGCGCGGCCGAGCAAATGGTGGCGGCGGGTTGCGCCTGCATCGTGACGCTAGGGGGCGATGGCACGAATCGCGCGGTGGCCAAGGGCAGTGGCAAGACACCGCTCCTGCCGATTTCCACGGGCACCAACAATGTCATCCCCAGCGCCATCGAGGGCACCATTGCTGGGCTGGCGGTCGGCATCTTTGCCCGTGGCCTGGTTCCCGATCCGGCGCCCATCCGGCGTACCAAGCGCCTGGAGATCGTCCGCGCGAACGAGATAATTGAGAGCGCACTGGTGGATATCGCCATCTCCACCGAGGTGTTCCTGGGGGCGCGGGCTATCACCGATCTCACGAGCTTGCGCCAGCTCTGGCTGACGCAGGCGGTCCCTGGCTGCCTGGGACTGGCGGCGATTGGCGCGCACCTGCACCCCCTGTCGCCCGAGGCGGAGGAAGCGCTGGCGCTTGACCTGGATCCGGACGGTATGGCCAATGATGTGGTAACGGTGCTGGCGCCCATCGCGCCCGGACTCATCCGCCCAGCGCGGGTTCGCGCCTGGCGTGTGCTGCCGATCGGTGAGACCAATCCCATTACCTGCCACCCTTGCACGCTCGTCCTCGATGGCGAGCGCACCCTCCACCTGCCCACGGACAGTGCGCCCATCTCCATCCGCGTCCACTGGAGCGGTCCCCGACTCCTCGATCCAATGGCCGTGCTGGATTATGCGGTCAAGCGTGGCTTCTTTCAGAAACATTCTCTAAGACAAGGTATAAAATGAGTAGGTGTGCGAAAGATATCTCTTACCCATGCTGCTGCAAGTAGCGCTGTACCGCGGGCAGTTCATTCGGAGTCGCCGGGCGAAACCCTCCCTGGTCGTTGATATAGACGATGCGGGTATCTTGAAAACGGATAACCATATCGGGATGATGGTTGCCATTGACATCGACAAAGGAGAGTGTGACCGGGATAAGTTCCTGGCCGCTACCGTAGAGTTGCGGGCCTATATAGATGCGCGCTTTTGAGGCGTCGCCGCCGGGAAACTCGATCACCTCAATACGCCCATTGAGGTTCAACGCGATAAAGTGGCTCGGATTGCTTGCCGAGTCATTGTGACCAACGACGACATCCGTCTGGAAGGTGCGCGGGCGTCCGTAGTGGATATCGTCCCATGTCGTGTTCCACCAGCTAGCGGCCAGCGTCAACAGCGTCCATAACATCAACATGAAGATCATACCGATGCCCAGCAACAGAAGCGGGTGCGCGCGCAGGGCTAAACGATTGCGCCGTGGACTGGCCTTCTTGAGCGGCCCGGTGGGAAGTGGGGTCTTCGGCAATTTCTTCGGCCCGGTACCAGTTGCTGGTTGGGCGGACGAGGCGCGAGCGCGCTTCGTCTCGCTAACTTCTGCGGCATCTCGTGTCCACACCTCAACCACTTCATCATCGTGATCGCTATCTTTCTTTTTCTCTGGCTCATGCTCCTCGGTTTGCTTCGGTTGCAGACGCGAGGCACGTTGAGCTACGGGTATAATGGAGCTCTCTGTAGTAGTTTTCTTGCCCGATTTTTTGCTATCGCCTGTGATGGGGCGATGTGGCAAAATGCTGCGCGGGACAATGTGATCGGTTGATTCGAGTACTGGCATGGTCAGGGTACTCCTTTCGGCATGGCAAGCAAGGACGACTGAGATAAAATGATAACACTGGTGAAATAGCCGGACAGAGATGACCTGTATGCAAGCTCAAGCTACAACCTGGATACCCCAGGCGGAGAATGCTCACAATAAATTGAACGTAACACTACGCGATATTACATCAACCGGAAAAAAATAATGAGGACGTAGGCATTGTCCTGGTTACGTTACTTTATTTTGTGGATGGGAGAAAGTTCGTTTTGCTCACATTGAGATTATACCATAGAGCCATCCAGTATGCCAGTCGGCTACAGGAAACTTTTACAGGTAATTTTTTTCGTCGAGCACAGCCTGCAAATCGGCTGGCAACGGCGCCTCTAATTCAATAGTTTCTCCAGTAAACGGATGTGTGAAGCTCAGTTGGCTGGCATGCAGGAACTGGCGATGCAGCGGCGCTCGTTTGAAAACGTTGCCCGACCCGTAGACCGGGTCTCCCATGACCGGATTGCCGATGGCTTTCAAGTGCAGGCGAATCTGGTGCGTGCGCCCGGTTTCCAGTTGTAACAAAAGCAGCGTGTGACGAGCATATCTTTCCAGCACTCTGAAGTGCGTGCGCGCCTCCCGGCTGCCAACCGCCGTAATTGCCATCTGCTGTCTGTGGCGCGGATCTCTGCCGATGGGCGCGTCGATGCTCCCCTGGTCAAGCGCTACATTGCCGTCAACCAGCGCCAGGTAGCGTTTGATGATAGCATGGCGCTGCATTTGCTCCAGAAGCGCGGCCAGTGCGCGCGCGTTTTTCGCGACCATAATCAGGCCAGAGGTATCCTTATCCAGGCGGTGAACGATACCAGGGCGCATCGAATCATCCGACTCCTGCAACGCGGGCAAATAGGCCAGCAGCGCGTTCACCAGCGTATCGTCATAGTGACCGAGGGCCGGATGCACAACCATCCCCGCTGGCTTATTCACGACAAGCAGGTCTTGATCCTCATACACAATATCCAGGTGCATAGCGGTTGGTCTGGCCCGAACCGCGTCTGCGGCAGTGGCGATTGAGGATATCTGAATTTCGTCGCCGTCTCGTAGCATATAGCCTGGCTTGCTTTTCCGCCCGTTGACCAGCGCCGAACCATTGGTGATCAATTGTTGCACCGTAGTGCGCGACAGATCGCTCAGGATAGTTGTCAAGTAGCGGTCGAGGCGTTGGCCGACTTCCTCTGATGCAACTGACACGATACGGCTATCGTCTGAGAGCGTTGGTTGCATTGGCGGAATATTCATATCAGAGGGTACCCTTCTGCTGGTTCCCCAGCAAATCGTCCTGATTCTGAGCGGACGAATTCACTTCGGGAGCGGTGCGCGGACGATGAATACTGCCAAAGAGCAGCATCACGAAGAGCAGGAAGACCCCCACCGATATAGCTGCATCCGCGATATTAAAAATGGCAAAATAGAATTTGATCTGCGGGATGCTAAAAGCGATAAAGTCAACGACATAGCCCGAGTGCCTTACCCTATCGATGATATTACCCAGCGCGCCGCCGATAATCAGACCAAAAATAAACTTGATCGCTAACGACCCGTTATTTATCATACGCGCGTACATGTACGCGATGATGCCTATGGCGATAATAATCAACCCTATCAGTACAACGCTATTCGCAAAGAGGCTGAAGGCCACTCCATTGTTACGTATATAATAGAGTACCAGGTACTGTCCAATCAGGTAGATATGAGGACCATAATCAGGAGGGGCCAGGCGTTCAACCACCAGCGCCTTAGTCCATTGATCCACCCCGATAATGATGATGACGACCAGTAATGCCAGCGCATCATAGATTCGAGCGCGCCCTTTAGTCACGTTTCTTCATTCTCACTTTCGTTCGTCAGTTCGTGTCTGTATTGTACACGATAGAACGACTATTGAGAAGGTAGCAAAAAAGCCCCTAGCTGAATGCGCCGTGAGATATTGCTATGGCATTCAGCAAGGGGTTGTTTGTTTATGTGTTTAATCAGGAACCATACTCAGGGTAGCCACCCTTTGGATACCCGTTCGAGTTGCTCCCAGATGCAGCGGCAAGGTTGGTAGGGGCAACGAACCACACGCCATTCACACCATCACCGTTGACCTGTCCAGGAGCGCTATCGCCAGAGTAGGTATACAGGGGATGCCCGTTATATGTTACCTGGCTGCCGTTAGCGTCGGTCAAAAGGCTCAGCGTGCCGGGCAAAGCAGAAACAGGGCTGGGAACTGACGTACTCACAACCGGAGGCCAGGCGCTGGCGCACCCGCCGCTGCATACGACAGAAGATGCGGTATCCGACGTGTTGTAATACAACGTCATGCCCTGATTATTGACCAGCGCTGTTACCGATTTGCCCTTGACGGTCATGGTTGCGGTTTTGATGGTGATCGCGGAACCAGTGCTGCCGGGTGTAGGAGTTGATGCCTGTGAGCAATAACGACCGCACCCGCCCGATGTGGTTGTCGTTTGACCTCCACTACTCGTGTTGTTGCTTACGCCATACGAGCCGGTGCCGGTGGAAGAGCCGCAGGCAACCAGGACAAATGCGAGGGCCATGCCCATGGTAAGGAGTAAAAAACTTCTTGAGTGCTTCATAATCTTGATGCTCCTATGGAGTTACCGTGAGTTGATTCACTAACGACGTATATCCGGGTAGAAGAATTTGCCGCGTGATAGCTGCCTACGTCAGTGCCGCTTTCGATTAGATCAGCTACCACAGCGACTCGTTGAAAAAGTACAACGCTGAGATGAGCTTCCATTGTTGTACCTCTGAGAAGAAATACGGCAAGAGGTTACACTCTCGCAGGATGTGAGATGCCTGATATGACATCGACTACAGGCGGGCAATTTTCAGGCAGTTCGCGTAAAAGCGCATCGAGTAAGCGCTGAGGTGTGCAATTATATTCAGGTGTATAGGGGCTCATCGTGATCGCCAGCACGCGCACAACTCTGGCTACGCGCGCGTTCAGCCCTCGCGCTGCCAACCGCGAAAGCGTTACCGGGTGACAGAATATCTTTGTAGCATCTTCTACCACGAACTCGGCCTGCCGGGTCGTTGATTGCTGTGACAGTTGCCGGAGCAATGCCTGTGTAAGCTCATCGGTCAATGCGCCACGCAGAAAATAGACCACCTCGTTCTCTCTACCATCATGCATCTGTTCAACTATCCAGCGGGCCTCGTTCTCTGGCTCGGCCAGTGCGTTGCATGAGATTGGCTCGTTTTCTGGCAGATTCGGATTAAAACACAGCAGACGTATGGGTTCCTGGAGCTTCATATAGGCATCTGAATGAACCGATTGCGGCGTCATCAGTCGCTCAAAGACGTCCGCTGAACGTCGAGCCGCCAGTTCGGGCGTGGCCGCAATGCTGGTTCCCACACAAAGCAGACATGCATCTGTAATGGCGGGCGCAGCTGCTCCCAGGCGGTTGATCGCGCCATCAACGATGCCCAGCTTCGCGCCAAATGCGCCACACTGGTCAAGTGTGGCACGCAGATCGCGCAGTAACGTCGGGCCAGCGATAACCACCCTGCCTGGCAGCGTCACACGCGCAAGTATCACTGGCCCCAGGGCGGTTCTGCCTGGAAGGTGTTGTAGCCGCTCGAAACGCGCCCCTTCGCTTTCGGCCTGGCGCAATAATTCGTGTGTGGTCGCTACGAGTAACCCGGCCTGTGGCACATAGCGCGGCTTGGGCAAACCTGTCATAGCGTCAATCGCCTCCCCGTCCAGACCAAGCGAGGTCAACGCCAGTTCGCTTGCTTTGTAGAGCCTCTCGTCGAGCAGCGCCTGCAATAGAGAGTTGGTGGCCGTCGTTTTGCCAACGTTTTTGGCCAATCCAATCAGGGAGAGATGTTGAACGCGCGCTTTTGCCACGATGTGCGCCAGAGAAACGCAGGAATCGGTCATGCCGGTGGTCTTTCAGGGAAACGCCTGTTGAAGATTGAGAGCAGCGCGGGGAAATCGCGCAGAAGCTGCAGGGCCACATCGCCACAATCTGGCATATAGCCATTTCCAATGTGCATTTCAACCTGCCGCGCTATGCCCTCCGCGCCCAACGCCGCGACTGTGAAACTGGTAGCCATACTGAAAAACAGGATGCGCCCGTCGGGTTTTGTCAGCAGGATACTGGCAAACTCACTATGGGGAATATTCACCACATTGATGGCCAGGTCCGCCAGAAAATCGGCGCCCCGGCAGGCAGCACGCACTCGTTGAACCAGTTCCAGGGGCTGAGTGGCGTCACCTTGCACAAGCACGTCGGCAATCCCCAGAGCGGCAACGTCTTGTAACGCTCTTTCGCTGAATTCTACCGCGAGAATTTCGCCATGTGGCCCAAGACGCTTACGTAGCGCGCAGAGCGTCAGCAATCCTGCTGTGCCACCCGCGCCAATTACCGTGACGCGCTGTCCGGGTTGGGCAAGCTCAAGCACACGCGATGGCGCGCCCGCCACGTCCAGCGCCGCTACCACCACAGGCTGCGGCAAGTCACGCGGCAATTTCGCCAGCGGATTGCTGCGAAAGAAAATAGCCTTGCCGCGCACCTCGACTTCGGAACGCTCAAGATGGATGGTCCCGATACTTTCCAGGTAAAGGGGAAGCCAACTAAGCGAGGTCAGGCTGACAATAGTATCTCCTATAGCCAATTTGTGCATGGCTGCGAACTGCTCATCCAGTTCCAGTACCGTACCGATCAGCACCCCGCCGGAGCCAGTGACGGGATTATGCATCTTGCCACGCTGCGCTACGATATCGAGTATATGCGCTTGCATTCGTTGCGGATCGCGCTCACACACGCTGGCGATCTGTGTAAAGCTGGCGGAGTCGATATGCAGCGCGTGAACATCAACCAGTGTTTCGCCCACTTGTGCGATGGGTGTGTTGTCGAGCTTCCATGCTGGCTGTGGCAGCGACCCGCGTGGCTCCAGCACTCGATGAATGCCCAGCGAGCGTGAAACGTCCTGCTCGGATGGAAGTGGTAGCGGCATGTGCATCACCTTGTGGCCTGAAGTTATAGCAAGCACAATCTCTGTTTTGCCAGCGTTTTTTTACTGGCCTGATAGCCAAAAGCGCAAAACAGTAGTGCAATGAGTATACAACATGCGGGGGGTCTTAGCGAGAACGGTTCTTACACATGCGATTGATAATAGTAGAGCCTTAAAGGCTGCTTTGTCAGCCAGATGTCCGCAAAATATGCTAGACGCTTCCCATTTGTGTTATGCTAATATCGTAATAAACATGCAGTGTAAGGATGCGAAGAATGAGTGCGTCGGAACAGGAAAATGTGCTTTCAAGTGCTTCTGATAATGAGCAAGCTATTCCATCATTTTTGAGCGATTATGATCTCTATCTTTTTGGACAGGGCAAAAATTATCAAATTTATGAGAAGATGGGCGCGCACCTCCGTACTGTCAACGGCGTGACGGGGGTAAATTTCGCCGTGTGGGCGCCCAATGCCTTGAGTGTCTCTGTTATTGGCGATTTCAATGATTGGAATCGCAGCGCCAACCCTATGCAACGACGACATAATGATCTGGGCGTCTGGGAATGTTTTGTGCCAGGTGTGCCAGTGGGGACGCTTTACAAATTTGCCATTTATTCGCGTTACAATCACTATACGGTCGATAAGACCGACCCATACGGGTTCGCGGCTGAACTGCGACCCAAAACGGCCAGCATCGTTGCTGATATTTCACAGTATCGTTGGCAAGATAGCGAGTGGATGCACGATCGTGGTAAACACCAGCAGCTCGGATTCACCCATCTCCATTTACGAAGTTCACCTGGGGTCGTGGAAACACGTACCCGGTAGGCATGTCGAGGGCAACCCGGAAGAAGATCGTTTTCTGACCTATCGCGAACTGGCAGTAGAACTGGCGGCTTACGTCAAAGACCTGGGCTTCACACATATCGAACTGCTGCCCATAACGGAATATCCATTTGATGGTTCGTGGGGCTACCAGGTGACAGGCTATTACGCGCCGACTCGCCGCTTCGGCACGCCGGAAGATTTTCAGTTCTTCGTTGATTATATGCATCAGCAGGGTATTGGCGTAATCCTCGACTGGGTTCCCGCGCACTTCCCCAAAGATGGCACCGCTCTCAGCTACTTTGATGGCACGCACCTCTATGAGTACGCTGATTCGCGCAAAGGAGAACATAAAGAGTGGGGAACGCTGGTCTTTAATTATGGACGTAGCGAGGTGCGCAACTTCCTGATTGCGAGCGCGCTGTTCTGGTTAAAAGAATATCATATAGACGGTCTGCGCGTGGATGCCGTTGCTTCCATGCTCTACCTGGACTATTTGCGCAAGCCCGGCGAATGGGTTGCCAATCAGTATGGCGGGCGCGAACATCTTGAAGCAGTCGATTTTCTACGCCAGTTGAACGAGGCCGTCTACGGACAACAGCCCGGAACGATTACGGTTGCCGAGGAATCAACCTCCTGGCCCCTGGTGAGCAGGCCGACCTACGTTGGCGGGCTGGGCTTCAGCATGAAATGGAATATGGGCTGGATGCATGACATGCTGCATTATATGCACCTTGATCCCATATACCGCCGCTTCAACCATAAGGATATTACCTTTTCGCTGATGTATGCTTACTCGGAAAATTTTGTCCTGCCCCTCTCCCATGATGAGGTAGTGCATATCAAGGGATCGATGATCAATAAAATGACCGGCGATCTGTGGCAGCGGTTCGCCAACTTACGCGCCTTCTATGGCTATATGTGGGGTCATCCCGGCAAGAAATTGTTGTTCATGGGCGCGGAATTTGGGCAATGGAGCGAGTGGAATTATAAAGAAAGTCTGGATTGGCACCTCCTGTCGCCTCCAAGTGATGCGCGCCACGCGCAATTGCTGGCGTACCTGCGCGATCTGAACCATTTTTATACGCAAGAGCCTGCCCTCAGCGAACTTGATGCTGAACCTGGCGGCTTCTCGTGGATCGATCCGCACGATTCGGACAATAGCGTGATCTCTTTTCAACGTCGCGGGAAAAGAGAGGAAGATACGCTCGTCTTTATAAGTAACTTCACTCCTGTCGTGCGCTACCACTATCGCGTGGGGGTGCCATTTGCTGGAGAATATCACGAACTACTCAATAGCGATGCCAATCAATATGGAGGAGGAGGAGTGGTTAATACATTGCCTATGACGAGCGAGGCCGTATACTGGCAGTCCTGCCCGCACTCGATTGTGCTGACATTGCCTCCACTCGCGACCGTGATAGTGAAAGGGCAACCGCGACCGCCGCAGCTTGCCGAAACACCAGTTGAAATTGAACAAGAGGAGCATGAGTAAAATGAGTCGGGATTATAACTCAGAAAAAAAGAATGGGCTGAACGGCACTAATGGCTCCAATAAAAATGGCAAATCCATGCGCTTTCGCACCAATAATAGAGGACGACGATCAACAACCGAGGATGAACGATTTCTCAGCCGCCCGACCCAACCCTTGATTAAGCCTACTGAGGCGGTCCCGCAGGAGGAGCAGCGACTTCAGGAACACGCGCTTGAACGCGCGCTGCATTTCGATTTCACTCATACGGACCCCTGGCGCGTCTTCCGCATTATGAGCGAGTTCGTTGACGGGTTCGACGCTTTATCACAGATACCGCCATCCATCGCCATTTTTGGCTCAGCTCGCACAAAACCTGAAGATCCTCATTATATGGCAGCAGTAGAAACGGCTCGCCTGCTGGCAAAGGCAGGCTTTGGCATCATCACCGGTGGAGGCCCAGGCATCATGGAGGCGGGCAACAAGGGAGCGCAGGAGGGTGGTAACGTCTCGATAGGCTGCAACATTGAGCTACCATTTGAGCAGGGATCAAATCCTTATCTGGATATATCACTCGACTTCCGCTACTTCTTCGTGCGCAAGACCATGTTCGTCAAATACGCCGAGGCATTCATCATTTTCCCCGGTGGTTTCGGCACCATGGATGAATTATTCGAAGCGTTGACACTTATTCAGACTAAAAAGGTCAATCATTTTCCGGTTATCCTTTACGATTCAAAGTACTGGGCCGGGCTAATCAACTGGATTCGCGATACCATGCTGCCCTCGAATAAAGTCAACACCGACGATCTCGGTTTGCTCATGCTCTCCGACGACCCCAGAGAAATCTGCAAAATTGTGATCGACGCCTACCAGGAGAGTTACCGCCAGGATCGCATCAATCCGGTAAGCTACAAAGATCAAACGATTCGCTAGATGTGGGAATTTGCGACTTTTACTGAAGCCAATGTTTCGTCCCTGTGGAAACTATGAAATTAGAAACCCTCGTCCCAGCTGATCGCGTGGATCGATGATAAACTCATGCCTTCCACTTATAAATGCTGTGCCACTCACCTCCGGCACAATCGCCTCGAATGGTCCGACATGCGCGCGTTCCGCGACGTGACCACCGAAGACGCTGATCTCGCCCAATATACTCTCGATCACGATATGCTGGCCTTCTGCAATCTCGCCTTTAACATGAAGCTGGGCCAGGCGCGCGGAAACGCCCGTGCCGGTGGGCGAGCGATCAACTTCTCCGTTGGCGAATATACAGACGTTGCGGCTGTGATGCGCCGGGTTTGCGGGCGCGTCGGTAAATATGGCGCCATAGACAAAACTAAGATCATCTTCTACAGGGTGCTTGACCTGAATCTGGACATTGACAGCTTTCTTGATGGCCTCGCCAGCGCGCACCAACTCTGATGCTTGTTCGGGTGATACCCGTAGTCGCACCTGGCTGGCTGGCACTATAACATAGAAGGCGCCGCCAAAGGCAATATCGAAGGTCAAGCGACCATAGCTGCCGACTACCAGTTCTATATCTCGCGCATACATAAACGAGGGGACGTTCAGGAATGAGACTTTCTCGACATGTCCAGAGTCATCGATATGAGCCGTAGCGCGTACCAGTCCTGCCGGGGTGTCAAGGTTGACAGGGGTATGTTTCCCCCTGGCAGGCAGTGCGCCCGTTTCTAGCAGGGCCGTGACCAATCCGATAGTTCCATGACCACACATGGTGCTATAGCCTTCGTTATGCATGAACAGCACACCGAGATCAGCGCCAGGCGTTACCGGAGGTGTTAGAATGCAGCCATACATATTGTAGTGGCCGCGTGGCTCCCACATCAACGCTTTGCGAATATGGTCATACTGTTCCTGCATAGAGCGCCGCCGCGCCAGTATGGTCGCGCCGGGCAACTCCGGCATACCGCCGGTGACAATGCGCAGCGGTTCCCCGGCAGTATGTGTGTCCAGTGTCGTGATGACCATCGTGTTTTCACCTGGGGTATACTGGTTCCAGTTCAGTTCCATAGCACAGGCTCCTTCGTTATATGTCCGTTTGTATCACGGGCTTATCATATTGCAATATAATCACACCTGACAGTACAAAAAGGCAGCCTGCTATCTGCCCGAAGTCGAGACGCTGGCCGAGCAGGAAATAGGCGATAATGCCCGATGCTGGCAGTTCCAACATACCGACGATGCCAACACGGGCAGCGTCCACGCGACGCAGGCCCCCAACTACAAGCGCGAATGGTACGGCCATACCAATGATGCCTACCAACACGATAAGCACAAAATGATAGGGTGACCACGTTTTAGCGGGAATAGCCCAGGGGGGCTGTACACTGAACCAGAAGATGCTGGCAACGATGGCTCCATAGCCGGTCGAGGTCATCGATGGAAGATAGCGACCTACCCTGCGTCCGCAAAGGAGATAGGCAGTATACGTTACCAGGGCAAGCAGCGCGTAAAACAATCCCAGCGTATTGAGGTTGTTCAGGCTGGCGTGCCAGATACCCGTTAGCAGAACCACGCCTACTAATGAAAGAACGAGTGAGATGAGTACCTGGAATGACGGCATTCGCCTCTGCCATAGCGCCTCGCCAAGCGCGATCCAGGTGGCAGCCGTGAAGATGATCACCAGCGCGACAGCAAGCGGCAGACGGCTGATCGCCAGGAAGTACGTGAAGGTATTCATCGCCAGCACCAGTCCGAAGACTACTATCCACGCCCAGTAACGACGCGGCGCTTTCAAGGCGCTACGTTGCCAGAGGAGCATGACGGCTAGCAGGCATATGCCCCCGATGAGCATACGGAAAGAGATCAATGTCAGGGGCGTGACACCGTCATTGAAGAGCAAGGTTGAGATATTCCCATTAACACCGAAAAGAATAGCTCCGCCCGCGACCATCAGATAGCCTGTAGTGGGACGCTGTGAAATAGTGGGTTTAATGGTCCCTTGCTCTCCTTCTGACTGAAGCCAGGCGCTTAGTTCTCGAAGTTGACGGTAACGCGAGGCAGTTTCAACTGTGCCGTCCTGTGTGCCCACGCGCGAATAGCCTGAGCGACTACTTCATTATCGCGGGGCTGGCGCAGCTTGTCGCGCTCAACCACCCGCCGGGTCAACACCTGGATGTGCCAGCCTCCATTGAGACGCTTCAATCCTGATGGTGTGGCTACCCTCAGTAAGGCCGCAATACGTGGGGATTGGTTGTTGACGATTTGAAGAATGTCCGTCCAGTTTTCGTGTAGTACCGACGTAAACTGTTCCGCGAATTCATCGTTCCTCGCGCGTGGGGTCTGCTCCATTTAGCGCCTCCTCGTATGAATAGAGTAAGACTGGCATAACTCTAGTATAGCATATTTTTTGCTTTGCAAGGGCTGCGAGGCTCATATTTTTGCATATCATCGTCTCATTTTGTTACACTTATGTCACAGGTAGCTATAATAAAATGAAAACGTGAAGGAGCAGCAATACAATGACTTTTTCTGAAAACAGGCTTAGTCGCATGGCGCAGGTACTGGTGCGTTACTCGCTAGCGGTGCAACCGGGGCAACTTGTGGCAGTCATGGCAGGAGTCGAAGCGATTCCACTTGTGCGCGAGGTCTACTGTGAAATTTTACGTGTCGGAGCTCATCCTGAGCTACAGTTGAAGATGGATGAGGCGGATGAAATCTATTTGAAGGAAGCCAGTGATGATCAGCTAAACTTTGTCTCACCGCTCAAGCAACTGATTAACGAGCGCTTTGATCGCCTGCTATATATTGACGCCGATACCAATACGCGCCGTCTCTCACGCATTGACCCAAAACGCTCGGCCCAGATACGCAAAGCGCAAGAGGCGACCATGACCACCTGGTCGCAACGCGCAGCGCGCGGTGATATGCGCTGGTGCTATACTCAGTATCCTACCAATGCCTATGCCCAGAACGCCAACATGTCGTTAGCAGACTACTGGGAGTTCATGAGCAATGCCTGTCTACTGAATGACACCGATCCCCTGGCAAGCTGGCAGGCTTTATCTGCGCGGCATCAAAAACTTATTGAGGGTTTACAGGGGCGCAAGCAGGTTCATATTCTTGGAAAAGATACTGATCTCACCCTGTCAATCGAAGGTCGTACATTTTTGACGTGCGACGGGCACCTCAATTTTCCCGATGGCGAAATTTACACCGGCCCGGTGGAGGATAGCGCGCAAGGAACCATTCGTTTTGCGCTTCCCAGCAGCTACGACGGTCATCCCGTTGATGATATTCGTTTGCGCTTTGAGCGTGGTAGGGTAGTAGAGGCCCATGCCGCGGTCGGTGAAGATTTTCTAGTGCGTATGCTCGATCTGGATGAAGGGGCCAGGCGTATCGGCGAGTTCGCCTTTGGCACAAACTATGGAGTGCGTGAAGCAACCCGCAATACGTTATTCGATGAGAAGATTGGCGGCACTCTTCATATGGCGCTGGGTCGAAGCTATCCTGAGTCAGGCGGTCTGAATGTTTCCGCGTTGCATTGGGATATGGTGTGCGATCTCAGGGAATATGGTGAAGTGTGGGTGGATAATGAACTTTTTCTGAAGGATGGACAATATATCCAATGGCTATATGAAAATGTTTTCTAGAGGGAACAATCATGCTCGATTTCTACCTCAATTGCTTCTCATACAAAATCACTTCCAAACCCTGGTAAACATCACGGCCCACTTCGCGATAGCCGTTTTTCTCGTAGAGTTTCTGGGCAGGCAGTTGCACTATCGAGGTATCTAGATGCAGTGTCTTGTAGCCCATAGCACGCGCGCGGGCTTCGAGTTCGCTGAGGATGAGTTGGCCGAAGCCACGTCCCTGGTAGTCGGGATGGGTGCGCATGCGCTTGATTTCGGCGCGCTCCGGGCTTGTGCGGTGTAAAGCGCCCATAGCTACAAAGATGCCATCCCATTCACCAATCAAAAATTCTCCCTGGTTGTTGAGATATGCTTCTTCAATCGCATACACATCGTCGTCCCAGGGACCGCGCCCCAGGTAGGCTCCAGCCTCTTTAATGGCATACACGTGTAAATATTCGACGGCCTCCATGTCGGCAGGCTCGTAGCGGCGCAGGGTGAACATGAAAAGTGTCCTCACAATTTCTCGCGGATCGCGCTACTGTACATCAATATATTCTTCGTTTGATAGCCAATGGCTATATGAAATCATATTTTCCACCAGTTGCTATGCCACTTTTTGGATGCCGCCAGCGCGTCTTGCGTCTCTTGTGTCAGGATGGTCATGCAGCGATCAACTTCGGACGAGCCCGCGTAGAGATCGACGAGACCAAGATTAACACCGGCAAGCGGTTCGACGGCGGCAACCGTGCAATATGGCACATAGGCCACGCTATAACCGCCCTCTTGTAGCATAAGCAGCCGACCATCGCAGATTTCCTCGGCCAGTTCAAGCATGAGCGTAGAAATAGTACGAAATCCGGCCATCGTGAGCATATTCTGGGCCAGTGGATCGAGCCAGTTGGCATCCTGTCCAGCCGAGATGATGATAAGTTGCGGGCGGTATTGCAGCCCGACAGGTATTACCAGTTGCTCGAAGGCAGCGCGATAACCCCTATCGCCTGTTCCAGCAGGAAGCGGGATGTTGACAGTGTAACCAGCCCCCGCGCCGCTGCCCACCTGTTCAAGCTCGCCGGATAGTTTGGGATACCAGTTATGTTGGTGGAGCGAGACAAAGAGCACGCCTGGATCGGCGTAAAAAGCATCTTGTGTGCCATTGCCGTGATGCACGTCCCAGTCCACGATCATCACACGTTCCAGGCCAAATGTATTACGCGCATAGTGCGCCGCAACGACAGCATTGTTGAAGACGCAGAAGCCCATGGCGCGATTACTCATTGCATGATGTCCCGGTGGCCGCAACAGCGCGTAGGCGTTGCGCACATCGCCCTGCATAATGGCCTGCACTCCGTTCATAGACCCACCCGCGGCAAAGACCGCCGCGTCGAAAGAGCCAGCACTGAGCGGCGTATCGCTCTCGATCTCTCCCCACGCGCCCTGCATTGGGCCACCTCGCACATGAGAACGCACCCCCTGAATGTATTCGCGGGTATGATAGACGGCCAGTTCATCATCGCTGGCAGCGCGCGCCGCTACAGGCTGCATCATAGCGGTCAATCCCGCACCGTCGAGAAATTCCTTGATACGCTTTGTAATACTCGTCGAAGAGGGATGGTTTTCAGGAGAAGTTTCAAACGAACCATTACGCATTCGCACAATGTTCTGCGCGCCAGTATCGTGGCGTAAATACCGTTCATCGAAAATCAGGCCGGTGCGATGCGTCGGGGGGTGGATAGAGGTGGGAGGCATGGCAACAATCCTTTCTCACGGAGCCTACGCTCATCAAATATGCTCGCTTATATCATATGATATGTAAAATTGGCCCGCAAATTATTGCATACAGGGCCGTAAGATGGTAGGATAGGCGCATCATGGAACAGAATAATAACTCGGCTAAAAACACAATAGATGAAATAGACCAGCGCATCATCGAGGCTTTGCAACTCGATGGGCGTCGCCCATTCACCAAGCTGGCGGCAGAATTAGGAATTTCAGAGGCCAGCGTGCGGCAAAGGGTTGCCAACCTGATTAACAACCAGGTCATGCAGATCGTCGCCATCACCAACCCCTTAAAAATGGGCTTTTCGCTCGCCAGCATGATCTCCATTCGCGTCTCAGGAGAGCGATTGTTGGAAGTCGCCAGGGAGATTGCGGAATTCGACGAGGTCATCTATCTCATTGTCTGTGCGGGAAACCCCGATCTGTTGGCCGAAGTTGTCTGCCGGGATAACGATCACCTGTTGAACTTTTTGGCAGAGAAACTCTATAAAGTCCCCGGAGTGCAGCAAACCGAGACAAACACCTACCTGCGCGTGGTGAAGGACACTGGAACAGCTCTCAGATTAATTCCACTTCCTCCTCCTAGAACCGTAAACCTGGGGGAGTAACTTATATCCACGCGTGAGCGCACAACTTCCTCGGTATTGCGCTGCAAAAAGCCCTTCTTTTGCAGCTTCACGATCTCGTCCCGATGGATTTGTAGGTATGGCTCGTACTTATAGTTGGTAATGGTTCCGTTCCGCCGATAGAAGTGGATGGTTTTAGGGTTGACGCCAAGAGCGCGGGCAGTAGCTTTGGCACTGAACCATTCCTGACCGGCATTCCCGATATCCAATGCATCGGCAGACAATCCGTGCGTCTCAATTGCGTCATGCACGATCACGCGCACTCCCAGTACTTCGAGGGCGTTGCGCTTTTCCTGGAACGTCGCTTGCTCATAGCGGCCGCGCATCACATTGAGGAATGACCAAAAGTCCAAAATCCGCCGCTGATACGCACCCACAATCCGTTCGACATTGACGGAGCCAATTTCTTCTTGAAAGCGAACCAGTTGCTCCTGCTGCTTGAGGATGTCCTGTGAGATCAGGTTGTACATATAGCTGCCCTCTGCATAATTGGTCCACTCATGCTCTGCCAGCTGAATGGTAGCCTCGATGTCTTTAATCTGCTCCTGGCCTGTCGTAACCTCCAGCAGTGCGTTGGCAGCAGCTTGTAATTCCTGTTCTAAAGCGGCCTGCACAGCTTCCGTACGCTTGAACAGTTCGCAACATTCTTGCCAGACAATCTCGTCGAGCGGACTCGTCCTGATTGCGGTGCGGGCTGGACAGGCACCATATTTGTTATGCAGATTGGTACATTTGTAGAAGGGATAGTCCTTCGAGTTGCCGTTCTCACTGTGCCGCCCCTTCATTTGCGTCCGTGGTTTCATAGAGCAGCCGCAGGCTGCGCAGGTGATGTGCGCTCTGAGCAGGTAGTCCTCCTGTTTGAGCGGTAAATGGCCTTTGTCTGCTTTGTTGGTCTTCAACTTCACTTGCGCCCGCTCATATATGCTCACGCCGATGATTGCCGGGATACCGCCTGCTATCTCCCGCCGGCTCGGATGCTCCTCGACTTTTCGCTTGCCATCCGGCCCAATCCGCTGTTTTGTTTTGCAAATGACCAAAGTGCCGATGTTCTCTGGGTCCATGAGCAGCTCGCGCACAGTCGTATATCTCCATAGACAATACTCTAATTTGATTTCCCCGTGTGGGAGCGGCTGATCGCGGAACTTCCAAGTATAGGTGGGTGTCATGACCCGATCTTCCGTCAGTTTGTGCATGATGGCGCGTAAGGACATATCCAGTTCGACGAACATATGAAAGATCGACACGCGAACGGCGGCTTGTTCTGCGTTAATGACGTGGGCGGTTTTTTCCTTATCTTTCCAATCCCAGCCATAGGGGGGACGGCCAATGCCGAGCGGCAAGCCAACCTCAACCCGGGTCTGCCAGCGCCGGTTGGCATACTCAACGATCTTATGGCGCTCACTTTCGGCGCTCCAAGCCAGTATGGAGCGGATGAGCTTACCAGTAAGAGAGTTGTCGATTCTTTCGGATACAGAGACAATTTCGCCCCCAGTGGCTTCAATTTCCTCGAAGATCATGGCTGAATGGACGAAGTTACGGGAGAAGCGCCGCAGGTCAAAGACGATAATCACGTCAGTCAAGCCATCGCGGATAAACTGACGGGCGATGGTCAGTTTTTCGCGTAATGAGTAGTGAATAAAGCCACTCTTGGCTTCTAGCAGGACGTTCACTACATCCATATCATGCAGGTCAGCGTAGCCACGACATTTGGCTTCCTGATATTCCAGACTCTCGCCGTCCTGCTCCTGCTTGTCAGTTGAGACACGGCAGTAGATCACTGCCCGTTTGCGAGAACGTGCATAGATTTCTCGGTCTACATTCTGCTCAATACGTTCAATGCTATTGCTGGTGTGGTTGGTATCCAAAGGAACACCTTCCTGTACAGTCAGGAGTTAGAGCCAAGCCGAACATACTAGGCTCCTGCGGTGTAAATCTGCCCATTTTTCCTTCTCCAACGTTATCTCTACATATGCCCGATACCCGGATAGTTCCTTAAACCGGGCGCAGCACGGGAATTTCGCGTCTAATTTCAAAATGTAACAGGCTGTGCGCCTTGCGAATGGCAGCCTCCACCTCTGCTGGCGTTTCGCCGCGCGCGAAGATGAAGCCCAGATAGCTCGCGCCTTCCGGCAAAGGCACAAGTGGATAGTTTAGTTTCGCGCTAATCTCTATGCCGGTGACAAGCGGTACCCGCTTCGCCACTTCGATGCCACGCACAGCTTTGAGGACGCCTGCCGATGGGATGGGGATCATCATCACCCCGGCGGCGCTGTTTTCGCGCTCAACGCCGGTGATTTCCTCTCCAACAGCGTGGCGCAAGATCAGTTCTTCGAGACACATGCCTGAGCCGAATTCCAGCACGGTCGAGCAGAGTCCGCCAATCGATCTCCCGGCAATCTCTAGCATCCAGGGGCCTTGCTCGTTGACGCGCAATTCGGCATGCACCGGTCCCTCCCGCAAGCCAAGCGAGAAAGCGGCCACCGAGACACAATGGGCGATAGCAGCCTGCGTTTCTGCGGGCAGGCGCGAGGGTGTGACGTAAATCGTTTCTTCAAAGAACGGGCCATCCAACGGATCGGGCTTATCAAACAAGGCCAGCGCTTTCAATTGACCATGCGTGAGCAACCCTTCCAGGGCCACCTCAAAGCCGGGGATGAAGTCTTCGACCAGAAACACGGTTTCATATTCGGAATGGCCTTCGTGCAGCAACAGGCGTTTGATGCGCTGAAAAGCCGCCACAAATTCCACCGGAGTATCTGCGCGTATCACGCCGCGACTTCCTGACAGGCGCGTCGGTTTCAACACGCAGGGATAGCTGACCTGCCCGGCGATTTCGGCGGGATCATCGCGCAGGTAAAACGGGCGAAATACAGGGCAAGGCGCGCCTCCCTGCGACATGAGCTCGCGCATCAGCAGTTTATCGCGCGCCGCCTCTGCCGCTCGTGGCGAGTTTTGCGCCAGTCCGAGCGCAGCATTGGCAAGCGCGGCAAGTTCGGAGGCGCTATCGTCCACCGAGAGAACGGCGTGTAGAGGATGCGCTTGCGCATATTCCACGATAGTGCGCACGGAGACCTGCGGGTTCGCGAAATCCAGGCCGAGCGGCACATGCCAGTACTCCGAAAGCGTTTCGGGCAAATCAATGCCCACTACCACCGCCAGGTTCAGTTTCTTTGCCGCGCTCAAAAATGCTCCTGCCCGGTAAGTAGCTGGCGACATCAGGAGTAGTACGCGCTTCTGGTCACTCGAAATAGTTCTATCCATATCCATTTGCTTACACTTCTATGCTTCTTGATCTTGTTTGACTTCCACCTGCAATCCACGCGCCTTGAGCGCCGCCGCCAGCGCAAAGAGTCGTTCATCGCCATGCACCGTCCAGAGCAACTGCGGCCCATCCCAGGAACATTCATACGTCCCCTGCCACTGGCGATGCTGCACACGCCCCAGGTAATGCCAGGCAGCCGCGCCCGGACGCCGGTTGTTAAATCCCAGGCCAGCGCCATCGATGCTGGCAAAATCTTTACTGCGAAAAATAACCTTCATACTGCTCGCATGTATTCCAGGAGAGAATTTCTTTTACATAGATCATATCATAGGTGGGAAGCGCTAAGGGCTTGCATTTTCCAGCATACACGTTACAATGGGGTACGTACAAAAGACATGAAAATACATGCCATTAACGGACAAATAAGAAAGGATACTCTATATTCATGGAACGCACGTTAGTACTTATTAAACCAGACGCCATACAGCGCGACCTGGTTGGCGAACTTATCCAGCGTTTTGAGCGCAAGAGCTTGAAACTGGTCGGCATCAAAATGATGGCGCTATCTGATGATCTGCTGGACGAACATTACAGCCACCTGGTGGGGCGCGATTTCTTCGCGGAAATCAAGACCTTTATGCGCAGCACACCTATCATCGCCTGCTGCTGGGAAGGGGTCGATTGCGTCAATACCGTGCGCGCGATGTGCGGCATTACCAAAGCGCGCGAGGCCGCTCCCGGCACCATTCGCGGCGACCTGGCGATGAGCGTGCAGGCCAACCTGGTCCACGCCTCCGATTCGCTCGAAACGGCGGAAGTTGAGGTCGCGCGTTTCTTCAATGCCAATGAGCTATTTGCATACGAGGATGTATTGAACCCCTTTGTATACTCTTCCCGCGAGAAGTAAACCAATGTAATCGAAAGCGATGGACATGATGACCGAGCAATCCAACTCCCAGTTGACGCACCTGGATGAAAGCGGAAGTATCCACATGGTGGATGTGACCGGACGAGCGGAAACATTGCGCGAGGCTGTAGCAAAGGCGCGAGTGCGTATGCTACCGCAGACCGCGCGCCTGATCGAAACCAACGCGGTGGCGAAGGGAAGCGTGCTGGAAGTGGCAAAGATTGCCGGCATCATGGCCGCCAAGCAGACACCGCAACTCATTCCCCTTTGTCATCAACTGCCCATGACGCATATTGACCTGCAATTCACGCTGGATAGCGAGCAAGGTCTCATCTTCATCGAGGCCCGCACGCGCACGCACTACAAAACAGGCGTTGACGTGGAAGCCCTCACCGCCGCGACGGTAGCTGCCCTGACCATCTATGACATGTGCAAGGGAGTTGACACCACCATTACCCTCGAACAGGCCTATATCGCGCTCAAAGGCGGCGGCAAAAGCGGCACAGTTGAGTTTGAACCCGATCAACATTGAAAGCTGAATGAAGCTTAGAGAGCTTAAAGAAGGTGGAACTTGCCAACACTGGTTTTTTTACTCGATGTCGATAACACCTTGATCGCCAACGATGATATCAAGGATGACTTCAACGAACACCTCATGGTACAGATGGGAGAACAACTCACGACGCGCTTCTGGGAAATCTACGAACAGGCGCGTCAAGAATCAGAAGTGGTCAACATCCCACTGGCCCTGCAGCGACTGCGCGCTGAAACTCCCCTGGACGTGCTGGACGAGGAAACCTACCGGCACGTCCATTCGATCTTCGATAACTATCCATTTTACGACAAACTCTATCCCTACGCGCTTGAGTCCCTGCACTATCTGAGAACGCTGGGATTAACGGTCATCGTCTCCGACGGTGACATGTTCTTCCAGGCCGAAAAGATTTTTCGCAGCAATCTCGCTGAAACCGTCGAAGGCCGCGTCCTGATCTACAAACACAAGCAGCAGCATCTGGAGGAGATCAAACGACTCTATCCGGCTGATCGCTACGTCATGATTGATGATAAGCCGCAAATTCTCGCGGATAGTAGTTTGATACTGGGGAATGAGCTGACCACGGTATTTGTCAAGCAGGGCAAATATGCCATGAACCAGCATCCCGACAGCTTCACAGCCGATATCAGCGTCTTACACATCGGCGATGTGCGCAGCTACTCAGCCGCGCAATTTCTCAAAGCCTGATTATCCATACGGAAGGGAGTCACACCATGCGTTACCATATTCGAGAAAGAGCCTGGAGTCTTACCGAGGCCTTCGTCGTGCGCGACCAGGCTGGTCATCCTGTATTCGAGATACGCGGCAAGTTTTTCCATATTGGCGACAACCTGGAAATGTTCGATATTCAAAGCGGCCAGGAATTAGTGCAAATTAAGCAGCGAGTAATTTCATTGATGCCCCATTATGAAATCTACCGTTTTGGCATGTTTTCGGCCAGTATGCACGAGCAGTTCCGCTTTTTCGGTGAGAGCTTCAAGATTGAGGCCGACAACGGTATGGGCTTCCATGTTCAGGGCGATGTCTGGAACTGGGATTTTTCCGTCAGCGATAACAATGGCAATCTGCTGGCGCAGATCGGTCGCCAGTTCTCGCTCTTCCGCGACAGCTACGCCGTTGATGTGGCGCAGGGCGTGGATGCGCCGTTTGTAATCGCGCTGGCTATCGTGATTGATATGATTCGCGAGCATCACGAAAACAAACATTGATCGCAACGCGCTTTTCTCAATGTGGAAAAGGATAGAGCACACTTTATGCACAAACAGGCGGATGCCCTGGTCAGGTTGAGCATGGCCGCTAAAAAGACGCTGCTGCTAGATGTTTTCAAAAGGCGGCGTATTGAAGCGTGCGGAGTGCTGATTGGCAGCATCGACGAAACAGGCAACTGGCACGTTGAAGCAGCGCACCCTTTACGCAACCCTTTCGACTCGCCCGTTTACTTTGAATTTGATCCCGAAGACCTGCTGCATGTCGATCTTTTATATCCCGGACGAGTCATTGGAGCATATCATAGCCATCCCACCGGCCTTGCCAGAGCCAGCAGTACTGATCGCAAGAATATGAAGCGTATCAACGTGGCGCAGCGTATCCCCTGGGTCTGGTTGATTATTAGTGGGCCTTTTGATCGCGCTCCAACGTTATTACATGAGGAACACGACTTTTTGAGCATTTTGCCACTTTCTTCATATATGGCGTATCATCACTACGCGCATACCGGGCTACAACAAATTGCGCTGAGCTTCGATGATGAGTAGCCACGAAACGCAAGATGCGTTATAATGAACGCCGATAAGATGTTCCAATAAACAGTAGTGATTGTGGAAATTTTGCTGGTGCGTTGCTACGCATACGTTGTGACTGAATAGAGGTAACGGGAATGAAATGTCCAAATTGTGGAAATGTGTTAGACCCAAACGAAGTTTTCTGCGGGCAGTGCGGCGCGCCAACCAGACCGACAGGCCTGCCAACAGAAATGGTTCAGACACCACCTATGCGCAGTGGACTGCTCAATAACTCCTACAATACGCAGGTTGCTCCTGGCACAGAAAATTTCAACGCGGGTACTCCTTCCACTTCATATCCTTCATCTCCCAACTCTAACCCGTCAGCCGTGCGTTCTTCTGGCCCGCAGCAGCAGGGCGAGTTCTACCAGGACGCCACCGAGGCCATGTCCATCCAGCCAAACCAAAGACCCGGTTACCCGCCAGTCTATCCACAACAGGGGTATGCTGGCAGACCCACGCAGGGAGGAACGCCGGTCGCGGGACAGTTTGGACAACCCGTGCAGGCAAACTTTGCCCCGCCCAGTTTCCCGCAAGCGCCCATCTACCAGACGGGGCAGGCCTATGGATCGCGCCCAGGGATGACACCACCTCCCAAGCATAACAATAATGTGGTTCTGGTAATTGCCATCATCTGCCTGGTCTGCGCAATTATTGCCGTAGGCTCGTTTGGCATTCTCTACCTCGTAAATAAAAACAACCCGAAAACTATCGCAACGCCCACCGTCACTGCAACAACCGCGCCGAGCCCCAGCCCAACGCCGAGTCCCACGCCTTCTCCTACACCCTCGCCAACGCTAACTCCGTCTCCAACGCTCACCCCATCGCCAACGGTAACACCGGACAGCGGCTTCGCTTTCTGCGATACACCCTGCATTACCAATGGCTTCCAGGTCGAATCTCCCAATGGCTGGCAACAGACAACTCCAGTAGCAGCATCGATCGAATTTAACGATCCCCAACAAGTCGATGCCTACGCCATTTTCAAAACGCCAGGAGCAACTACAAGTGATGCCATCACTCTCATCAAAAATGATCTGACCACCAACTATGCCTCAAACCCCGGTTATACCGCGCCAACCACCAGTCTTAGCATGAACATCGGCGGAGAAATTTGGACCTACGAGACGGCATCCTATCAACTGAATGGCGCAACCGAACAAGTTCAGATATACGCGATCACTGTTCAAGGAGGCAAGGCGTTCATTATTGATTTGCAGTGGCCCGCCTTACAATTCACCACTTTCTATAACGGGTTCTTCCAACCCATGCTCAATAGCTTCAAGTTCCAGTAAGGGCTTGCATCTCTCCGTTGTCAGGATTTGACTATTCACTATCCGGTAATGTAGCATAGCATGGGTGCGAAAGCAGACTACTCGGTATAGTACGGTATGAGCAGAAGGGACGCATATATATGGCGGTACTGGCAATTATTGGCGCGCAGTGGGGCGACGAAGGTAAAGGTAAGATTGTTGATGAACTATCCATGCGGGCAGACCTCGTGGTGCGCTACCAGGGCGGAAATAACGCTGGACATCGCGTGGTGCATGAAAAAGGTGAGTTCGCTTTTCGATTAGTGCCATCTGGCATACTCTTCCCCAACACAACCTGTATCATCGGGAATGGTATGGTGGTCGATCCCAAAGGCTTGCTTGACGAAATTCAGGAACTACAAAGCCAGGGTATCGATACATCGGGCCTGTTTATCAGCGAACGAGCGCACGTGGTCATGCCTTATCATTTTCTGCTCGAACAAAATGGAAGAAGAGGCGCGGGGAGCGGATAAGATTGGCAGCACCCAACGTGGCATCAGCCCCGCCTATGTTGATAAACACGCCCGAATCGGCATTCGTATGGCGGATCTGCTCAACGTTGATACCTTTCGCTCCAAACTTGCCTCGATTCTCCAGCAAAAGAACCGCATGCTGACACAAATTTACGGGCAACCACCACTTTCTCTCGAAGAAATACATGGCGAATATTTCGGCTACGGGCAACGCCTGCGCCCGCTCATTACAGATACGCAGGCCATGTTGCACGACGCGCTTTTCGAGCGCAAAACCATCGTGCTAGAAGGAGCGCAGGGCGCGCTTCTCGACATCGATTTCGGCACCTATCCCTTCGTCACCTCATCGGCTACTATGGCGGGTAACGCTTCCAGTGGCGCGGGGCTACCCCCACACTCGATAGACCGCGTGATTGGCGTCTACAAAGCGTACATCACTCGCGTGGGCAGCGGCCCCATGCCCACCGAACTTTTTGACGAGGCGGGCCAGGAAATGAGCAAACGAGGTCATGAGTTTGGCACCAACACGGGCCGCGCGCGCCGCTGCGGCTGGTTCGACGCCGTCGCGGGTCGCTTTGTGGCGCAACTGAACGGCATGAACGCTGCCGTCATAACTAAACTCGACGTGCTCGATACATTTCCTACCATCAAGATTTGCACCGCCTATCAACTTCACGGCAAGCTCGTGCATAGTCTTCCCGCCACACAAAGCGACCTCGCGGCCTGTGTACCGGTCTATGAAGAGGTCGAAGGCTGGCTCAGCGATACCACCAACATCTGCGACTACGAAGACCTGCCGCGTGCCGCGAAAAGCTATTTGAAGCGCATCGAAGAGCTGCTTGAAACGCCCATCGCGCTGGTTTCGGTCAGTCCCCAGCGCGGCAGAACGATTCAGGTACAGGACATACTGGCAGAGCCAGAGTTCGATTCGCGTTATCCACGCAACGCCCGCAGATTTTGATATGAAAACTCAGGTAGCCTACATCACAAAAAAGCTGGCCGACTATCGTCGTCTAACTTAGCCTGTGTGCTAAACACTGGCGGTGGCGAAGGGTCTGGCTGTACAAGTTTCCCTTCGCGAGCCGCCTGCATAAGCATCCAGACCTTTTCAGGTTTGAGCGGCATATCGATGGTCTTGATGCCCAGAGGGGCGAGCGCATCCAACACTGCATTGACGATGGCAGGCGGCGCGCCGATGCAACCGGCTTCGCCTACACCCTTCGCGCCCAGAGGGTTGAGCGGAGAAGGTGTTTCGACGCTCTCTGTGACAAAAGTGGGAAGCTGCCCGGCGGTGGGCAACGTATAATCCATCAGTGTACCAGTAAGAAGCTGTCCACTGGCATTGTCATACATCACTTCTTCATAGAGGGCCTGTCCGATCCCCTGCGCCAGCGCGCCGTGTATCTGGGCATCGACAAGATACTGGTTCAGCACGCGCCCGCAATCATCAACCGCCACATAGGTGACTACCTGCACATCACCCGTATCGGTATTGATCTCCACTACAGCTATATGCGTGCCAGAAGAGAAGGTTGCGTTCGGCGGGTAAAAGTCGCGCCAGGCGGCTAACCCCTCGATAGGTTTGCCGTTAGCAGGATTGGGCGCTTCATGCTCGATCAGACCCGGTTCCTCTTCGACCAGGCGAGCGAGTTCGCCCAGTTCAATCTTGCGCGCCGGAACACCCTGCACCATCACGCTGCCATTCTCCAATACCAGGTCTGCCGGGTCGGCTTCGAGCAGACGCGCCGCTACCTGCAACGCTTTATCGCGCGCGGCTTCGGCGGCGAGCAATACAGCGGAACCTGCAATCTGCAATGTGCGACTTCCAAATGTGCCAAAACCGAAAGCCGGAATATCGGTATCGTTCATGCGAACTTCTACCTTTGAACCAGGAAGCTTAAAGGTAGTGGCGGCAATCTGCGCGAAAGTGGTGAAGTGTCCCTGACCATTGGTGGCAACGCCACTCTGCACAAGGATGGTTCCGTCCCGCCGGATACGCACGGCAGCAGATTCCTGTGGTATGCCCGGCCTGTTTGGAGCAATCGGGCCACCGGAAATTTCAACAAAAGTAGCCAATCCGATGCCAAATAGAGGCGCATTCCCCGCTTCCCGGCGTTCGCGCTGTTTTGAGCGCCACCCCTCGTAATCCACTAATTCTAGCGCACGTTCAAGAGCCACCCGGTAGTTACCACTATCGTACTCGACACCCGTTACCGTCGCGTAGGGAAAAGCATCAGGCGCTATCAGGTTGCGGAGGCGCGCCTCGGCGGGATCTATCCCAAGTTCGGAGGCAATACGGTTCATGGTGCGTTCCAAAATATAGCTCGCTTCGGGCCGACCCGCTCCCCGGTAGGCTCCTGTCGGTACCTTATTGGTAAACGCGCCCACAACCTGGCTGTCTACCGCCTCTATGCGGTACGGGCCGTTGAGCATAGATGGCGTACCGTTGGGTACCATGGCCGTCGTAAAACTCAGAAACGCGCCCAGATCGGCAATTGTGCGCACCTTCAGGCCCAGCAAGCGCCCATCGTTTTGAAATGCCGCCTCGACATAGTTGATCTGGCCGCGACCCTGCGTTTGCGCCTGCAAATTCTCGCTGCGCGTCTCAATCCACTTCACCGGGCGTCCGAATTGAAACGCCAGCTTTGCGGCAACGATTTCTTCGCCAACGAAGCCTGTTTTTGTGCCAAAGCCACCGCCAACCTCGGCATTGTAAACCCGAACCTGGTTACGATCAATGCCCAGCACCCCGGCCAGCATATCCCGCGCCCTGTAGATGGATTGAGAAGAGACCCAGGCCGTAAACAAGCCGCTGGCCGCGTCGTAGTCGAACAGACAGGCACGCGGCTCGAGCGAACTTGGCGCGAGGCGCTGGTTGACCAGGCGCAACTTGATGGTATGTTCAGCATTCGCAAAAGCGGCTGCAATATCGCCCCGGCCCGATTGCGATTGGAATGCCACATTCGTACCAAATTCTTCATAAAGTAGTGGCGCGCCCTCAGCAAGCGCCGCTTCCGGGTCGGTGACTGAAGGCAGAGGCTCATAGTCTACCTCTACCAGGTCACGAGCATCCTCCGCGGAAGCGAGGCTTTCGGCAAGCACGACGGCAATGGGATCGCCAACATAGCGGACGCGCCCCAGCGCTAACGGTCGTCGTTCTGGCTTCTTGAGGCCTGGCAAAGGTATGGTCTCCATAGGGCGCATATTGCTCACTATTTCCTCGCCAGCAAATACCGCTACGACACCGGGCAATGCCTTCGCCACATCCGTCTTGATGTTTTTCACTTCGGCATGGGCATAGGGGCTGCGCACAACGGCCATATGTAGCGCGGCGGGTCGCCCATCTGGCGGTCTCAAATCATCCACGTAAAAGGCGTGGCCTGTAATCAGCCGGTGGTCTTCTGTACGGCGTTCCAGGCCAGCCGGTATTTTTGTCTGTATCATATGTTACCTTTTCAATTCGTGTAGGAGTACAATGATCGGGATCATCTAGATATCAGATAGGCCGAGAGCTTATTTACCTCCTCATTTATCATGTGGACTACTAAGATCAGAGTGGTTTCTTCGCCATTGCCGCTCCACTGCGTGGAAACGACTCCGGGCATTTTTTCACCTGCTCCCATACGAGTAACCTTCGGCCATCTTCCAGTCCGGGCAAAGTGACAGCTCTATCGGCTCTTAAGATCGATCCGAGGTGCCGCGCTGCCAGTTTTCCCTGCGCCAGTTCCGCTGTTACATCGCCCTTTTTGGGCAAGATGATCTGACCACCCACATGACAAAATGGCGCGGCATATTCCAGCAGGATGGGCAACGAGGCGACGGCGCGGGCGGTTACAAGATCAAATGAAGCGCGGTACGCCTGCTGGTGAGCCAGTTCTTCGGCGCGCCCCTGCACAGCTTCGATCTCACGCAGCTCAAGCGTCTCTATCATGTGTCGCAAAAAAGTTACCTTTTTTCCCGTAGCTTCTAGTAGTACAACCTGCCATTGCGGACGCAGTATCTTGAGAGGCAGACCCGGAAAACCTGCTCCCGCACCAATATCCAGCACTTTCGCCTGGCGCTTATCATACACCGCCAGCAAAGACACCGAATCAAGAAAGTGCTTGCATAAGATTTCGTCGGGGTCTGTAATCGCGGTAAGATTGAAGCGGCTATTCCACTCGATCAGTTCCTGCCGGTAGCGCAGAAATAGCTGCAACTGCTGCTCGGAAACAAGAGGGTCAAGCTTGTGCAGGCTCTGCATGAATTGAGTAAGTGAAGCTTCTTGCGGCATCAACTAACAGCCCTTGTCTAGCTTACCAGGGCGACCGCGAGGGTCGCCCGTACAATATACGCTAGTTCGAACCGCTTTGTAGTATTGTACGGGCGACCCTCGCGGTCGCCCTGGCTCTAATCGCGATTCGTCTCCAAATCGCTTAAACGATGATTTTTCGCTTGCTGTTCAGGTAATCGACGAGCAGGTATTCGCCGAGGTTATTTTTATCGGCATAGAAGGTGCGGCCACGATTGATCTCCGCCAGTTGGTTGATAAAGGCGATCATCCAGCGGTCTTCGCCCAACATGAAAGTATTGATGGTAATGCCCTCGCGGGTGCAGCGCTGCGCTTCCAGCAGCGTCTGTTGTTCCGCGTAAGCATTGGGCGGATAGCCGAAATGCCATTCTCCATCTTCATGCCAGTACGTCGGACCTCCGTCGGTAATCAGAATGATCTGCTTATTGACGCCGTGATGGCGTCCAAGCAGTTGCCGCGCCAGCATCAAACCGTGCGCCATGTTGGTGCCAGTCTCGTTATCGAAACGGCTCATCTCGACCAGTTCTTCGGACTTATACTCGCGAGCCAGGTACGAAAAGCCCACGATATGCAGGTTATCGCGCGGGAACTGCGAGCGAATCAGGCTTTCAAGCGCTACCGCGACTTTTTTCGCGGCAGGCTGGCAGCCGTTGTAGATCATGCTCATGCTCAGGTCAATCATCAAAACGGTCGATGACTGGGTGGTGAACTCCGTGCGGTAGACCTCGAAGTCTTCCTTCTCCAGGCCAACCGGCGTACCGGTGCCGCGCCGGTGGACGGCGTTCATCAGCGTCTTTTCCAGATCGAGCAGGAAGGGATCGCCGAACTGGTACGGCTTGCTCTCGTCGGTGCGCTCGCCGCCGGTTCCCCGGAACGGGCTGATATGCCGACCAAAGCCGTCGCGTTTGAGTTTATTGAAGATATCCTGCAAGGCCTTCTGACCGATCTTGCGGATGCCGCGCGCGGTCAATTCCCAGCGATTGCCCTTCTTCTGGATATACCCGGCCTCTTCCAACGTCTTCATCAACTCTTTCAGCTGCTCAACCGACTGGTACTCCTCGTCACCGAGCAGGTCTTTCACCTTATCGCTGTCGATGGCTTCCAGGTTATCCAGCCTTCGCGCATCTTTGAACTGATCTTCCAGACCCTCCATCTGCTGCAATCGTCCCATCATGCGCATGGCCTCGTTGAGGGGCAGCGACTCGTCGCCCCTGAAGGGGTAGCGCGTGCGTGCCTGCTCCATTGGCATGAGGGCTTCCAGGTTCTGCGCCAGTTCCATCATGTCAACGCGGATGCGATCATCTCCCATGAGTTGTTCCATGAGATTTTGCAGCTCTTCCCGCTGCTCTGGCGAGAGGTTATCCATGATGCCCTGCATGGCCTGCATCTGCTGCTGCATTTGCTCTAGCAGATCATCGAGCGAGTTCACGCCGGGGAAGTACTCGCCGTGCTTCTGCATGAATGCGTCGAAGTCGGGTTCGCGCCCCTCCTGCCGCTCGCGCAGCATTTTGTTGAGGTCGCGAATCATCTCGCGCATTTTGGCGATATCTTCCGGGGTCATGTTTTGCAGAGACTGCTGCATCCCCTGGAAAAACTGCTGCATCATCTGCTGTTGCAAACTGGCAAGCAGTTCATTGAATTTATCGCGCGCCTCGTCATCCATGAAGTCGTATTCGGAAAGTCCTTTTATCTGGCCGGGAATGTCGTCGGGCAGCTTCTCCAGGTATTCCTGCTTGCGCTTCGCGATCATCTCCAGCATCTTGCGCTTCTGTTCAGGCGTGAGATCGCTATCGCCACCTTCACTCGATTGCCCGTCCTGGCCGGACTGCTGCTGTCCCTGCTGACCTTGTTGACCCAACGGTGGTTGTTGCTGTCCACCGGATTGCTGGTCTGATGGTTGTTGTCCATCTTGCGGCTGTCCGGTAGGCGCATTTTGTTGCCCGGTGGGCGCATCCTGCTTTTCGTCAAGGCGGCTCTGAATGCCCTCGCGCTCAAGGTTTTTGATCTCCTCAAGTTTCTCGCGCAGGTCATCCATGACGCCGGAGGCCATATTGTAGCGGTTCAGTTGCTCGCTGCGCATGTTGCGCATGCGCTCCATCAATTCGCGCAGGCCCATCGAGCGACGACCATCTTCTGTGCGTATGCCTTCCTGCATCAGGCGTCGCAGCGCCTGTTGCAGGTTGCCTTCCTCGAGATACTCATCCGAGAGTGCGTTCAGAATGTCGTCCGCGTCCAGTCCTTCGATGCGCTGCGTCCCATCCCAACGTGTATACCCGTAACGGTTCTTGTAAAAGCGTTTGAACATGGGAACGTTCCTTTATCGCCGGTAGCGCGTTTTGCCATTTACTTCATCCTTATTAAGCCGACGGTTTAAGTGCAGGCCCTCGAGAATAAACTCGACTGAGGACGCGATACTGGCAGGGCTACCACGGCCATTGAGCTTATCAACGGCCTTGCTGAGTCCGCCCACTTTAGAAAGCTGATTGACGTACTCCATCGAGGGGAGATCATCGCCCACCTGTACGTTTAGGCCACGCTCGAAGCCCGCCACAAGTTGCTCAAATTCGCGCACCTCAAAATTCTGGTTGAAGACTTCAAGGATGGCGTTGTTGATGAGTTTTTGCACAATGCGCTCTTCCTTCACATCGCCCACCGTATCAAGCTCGATCTTGCCACACGTCGAGGCAATAATGGAGGGAAGATCACTGACGCGCGGCGCAATCTGTCGCTCTTTCAAGCGCATAGCGCGACGACTGGCGTTGCTCAACACATTCTCGAAGTTGGAGATCGATACGCGCACGCTCACGCCGGAACGCTGGCTGATATCATTGCTGTGACGCGCCAGTTGCGTGATATTGGCAATGACTTCCTTCATGAACTGGGGAAAGATGATGTCCATACCCTCGGTAATGAAGTGGTTGCTTTCGGACTCCATGATCTGAATTTCGTGTTCGACGGTGGTTGGATAGTGCGTGCGAATCTCTGACCCAACACGGTCTTTGAGCGGCGTAATGATGCGCCCGCGATTAGTATAGTCTTCCGGGTTTGCGCTGGCAACCACGTACACATCCAGCGGCAGGCGAATTTTGTACCCGCGAATCTGCACATCGCGCTCTTCCATGATGTTGAGCAATCCCACCTGTATACGTTCGGCCAGGTCTGGCAGTTCGTTGATACAGAAAATGCCGCGATTAGTGCGCGGGATCATGCCATAGTGGATCGTCAGTTCATCCGAGAGATAGCGGCCCTCCGCTACACGCACAGGGTCAACTTCACCGATCAGGTCTGAGATGGTAATATCAGGAGTCGCCAGTTTCTCGCCATAACGCCGGTCGCGTGGCAGCCATGCAATCTCAACCTGGTCGCCGAACTCCTCAACTTTGTCGCGACAGGCTTTGCATATCGGTTCAAAGGGACTATCGTTAATTTCGCACCCTTCAATGATAGGGATGACCTCGTCGAGCAAGTTTGCCAGGCTGCGCGCCATACGAGTCTTGGCCTGGCCGCGTTCACCAAGAAAAATGATGTCTTGCCCGGAGAGAATGGCGTTCTCAACCTGGGGGATAACAGTATCTTCATAGCCAATAATGCCAGGGAATAATTCTTCCCCGTGCCGGATCTTCTGGATGAGATTTTTACGTAACTCCTCCTTGACAGTGAGTACTTTATATCCACTTTCTCGCAACTCGCCAATAGTGCGAGGTCGGGTAGTGATAGTCATTCCGCTTTCTTGCTACCTTTCTTGGGGGTTGGCACATACGATACATGTCTGGGAAAGGGGTATCTGTTACCATTCCTACATGTTCCTACTGTACCTGAAACAGGTGGAACCAACTCTATTCTACCGTCTGAAAAGAGAAAGCGCAAGGGTATCAGGACACGCGAAGTTCCTGGGCGAGGCTTGCCCCGCCCAGGAACTTCGCGCAAAAATGACGCCGCCTTACTCTGGTATTTCGACATCAGCCCATATGACAAATTCCCGGTACTGGTTGGCACGCGCTCCGCCAGGAAGCAGTTGTTTAGCCACCTGTGCTAGCGTGTTGCGACGTTCGGCAAGCGATAAGGCAGCATGAGCCTTGCCGGGATCATCAACCACCCAGGGAGACATTGCCAGGAATGTGCCTTTCATCGGTTTGCCACTTACGGTATGTTTGAAACCATCGTTGCCAACGAAATTACATGCCGGGTCTGGCTCTGCATCGCTTTTCATGCTAATAGTCGATTGACCATCAAAGGTGATATCGAAAAAATTACCCACCTGCATTGGGCATACATTGACAGACAGATTGGCATACTCTTCTTGCACAGAACCCAGCACCGAGTTCAACCATTCCTGCGGCTGCCAATCCCAGCTTTTGGAGGGAGCCGCCCACAATGTGTCATTGGCGTCATTCTGGATGACGATGCGCGTCCCTTGTCCATCCAGCACGCGCAGGTAGTCCGGCGTAAAAGCATCCAGACTGATGGCGATACCCACTTTACCAAGCTCCGTATCGAATGCTCGCACCTCCTGCAAATTACCGGAGGTCAAGTCAAGAGTACTTTGCTCGCTTTGGGTCAGAAATACTTTGTCGGTTGTGCCAATCAGCTTGCCGTCCGGCCCCCATAAAAAGGCTGTGTTATAGACGCCCGGCCCATCGGGCAGATAGACCTTCCCGGCATTTTTGCGTCCCAAACGATTGATATCGACCAGTGACGTCGAGGCGCGTACATGTGGCGTAATTGTACTGGCGCACAAATAGATCGAATGGCGCGCAGCCAGCCTGCTTAACGTGGCAGTAAACGGGCGATACAGGAGATCAGAGAGTGAGAGCAACAGGGCGCGTACTGAAGAGATACCGGGATAGAGGTGTCGATAATGCAGGATACGCCGGGTATAACCCAGCGCAAGCATGGTAATTGCCACGTTAGACGTATGCATTCGACGCGGTAGATAGCCACGTTTGCCAGCCAGCGCGAGTGGCAGCCCCAGCGCTTCTCCCAACGCCACCAGGTTTGGTCGTTCTCGAGAGAGATGCGGCACTGCCAGCGAAACGATACGCTCCAACTCTGCCGAGAACAGGTCTTCACTCGTCGCTGCTTTCAGGCTAATGCGATTCCCCACCGCAATTAAACGTGCAGGCCGCGTCGCACTGTTGAACGAAGTGGATTGCGCATCCATAAAGGTTCCCTTTCCTATGCGTAGCACAAGTCTATCATAACTGCGCAACTCCGTCGAGGGAAAAAAGGCCTTCAGTTTCGTCACAGTTTAATTTTTACAACGACATTGGCCACGCCGCCATTGTAATTAATAACCAGCTTATACAGGCCAACCACAAGCGTTGAAAGACAATTCACCTGGGCATTCACAGACTTTCCCGGTTGCAGCAGATGTGTCCTGGTGGGATCTGAGATCTTGATACCACGCGAACTGTTGGTAGTATCCTGAAACCAGACTAGTGGGGTGCCGCCAGTATTCGTCAATTTGAGTATGGTGGATTGTTCATTGTCGCAGATCGATACGAGTGAGATAGTCAGAGGCATCGGTGTAACCAGGAGATACGCGGTTACAGGAGTGACTGTAGGCGGAAGAGTGGGATCAGGAGATGGTTTCGGCACAGGCGTCATTGTTGGCCTGGCAGTAGGCGTAAAGGTCGCTAGTACAGTCGGTGTACCTTCGGATAACACAGGAGGCGTAGACGTGGGTGTGCTCAGAATCGGCACGGCGCAACGATTTATATTTGCGCATTTCTGCGGCTTTGTCGTTGTAGCCTGCTTTATTTCTGGATAGGCATATATCGAGGCTTCAGATATCAAAAACCAGGTCGCACCCACCACCACTAGCACGCTGAAGAGATTCAGCACAATACGTAACATGCTGTTGAAAGTGGGAATGCGAGAGGGCGAAAGACGACGTACAAATAAAATATTCTCCATCTCGAGAGAGAACCCTCGCGGACGAATCAAGAGTAAGGGTTTGTGGCGCGTATGTTGAGACAGCGAAGGTTGCTGCCCCATTGGTTTGAAGTCTTTTTTACGCATTACAACGACGCCTTCCCGAACTACACACATATAAGCTATATTACACAAAAACAGGTAGAAACACTCTTCTATAGGAAAATAGTCGTATGTACCTGCCGGGCGATTAGCCTGATTGTCCTGGTTTTCTTTTTCTTTGCTCAGTCGTCGGCATTGAAACGGTATCCAACGCCCGAAATGGTGAGGATGAAACGGGGGTTAGCCGGGTCAGGCTCGATTTTGCGCCGCAACTGGCCGACATAGACATGGAGATAATGGGATTCTGCGCCATACCCTGTCCCCCATACCTGGGAGAGCAGCATCTGGCGTGTCAGAATTTTCCCGCGATTTTTGATAAGAGCCTTGAGCAGATCATATTCTGTCGGTGTTAGTTTGACCTCCTGCCCGTTCAACGTAACCTGGCGGTGAGCAAAATCAACGCTCAGTGGACCTGCCGCATAGACCGGTTCTGTGCCAGACTCCACCTGCGCGCTGTGGCGCAGCGCAACACGAATTCGCGCCAGCACTTCATTCACGCCAAAGGGTTTAGAAACATAGTCGTCGGCTCCCAGGTCAAGCGCCAGAACTTTATCGCGCTCGGTATCTTTCACAGACAGCACGATAATGGGCAAGTTCGACTGCGCGCGCACTTCTCTACACACGTCAAGCCCACTGATACCAGGCAAACCAAGATCAAGCACCATTACATCGGGGCGGTAATGCGCCACCGCCTCCAGAGCCTCTTCACCGCTATGAGCAGTGAACACTTCAAATCCATGCGCGGTCAGGCTGCGTTGCAAGGCTCGCACAATCTCAACTTCGTCGTCAACAACCAGAATACGCGCTCCACCTTTAGTCATACGGCATTCCCTCTGCTTTTCTCAATGGTAATGTGAATCGAAACAATGCGCCGCCACCCTGCCGATTCTCAACCCAGATACGCCCGCCATGTGCCTCAATCAAACCACGGCACACCGCCAGTCCCAGACCTGAGCCAGTGATGCGAGCCGCTTTCTCTGAATTGAGTACGCGGTAAAATTTATCAAAGACTCGCTCCAAATCCGAAGGCGGAACACCAGGGCCGCGATCAGCGACGCTCACCATAACGCTATCATCACAAAGCTGTACGCTAATGTCAATAGGCGAGCCAGGAGCCGTATAGCGATTCGCATTTTCGAGCAGGTTTGTAAGCACCTGGTCGATTTGCAGGTAATCCAATTCTACTGGCGGCAAGTCGTCGGGTATCTCAGTATGAACCACGCGGCCCTGAAACATGGGTTGCATTCGCCCCAGTACATCGTGAATCAGCTCAGCCAGCGGATACCACTCTTTCTCTGGCTTGAGTACTCCCGCTTCGATACGAGACATATCGAGCAGGTTTGCCACCAGGCGATTGAGACGATCCGCCTCACGCACTATGGCAAGAGCAAAACTGTGTCGCGCCTCATCGTCCCACTGCACGTCTTCTTGCAGCAAGCTACTGGCAGCCGCTTTGATCGATGAAAGCGGAGTGCGCAAATCATGCGAAACCGAGGAGAGCAGCGCTGCCCGCAGCGCATCCGTTCGCTGCAATACTTCGACTTGCAAACTTTCCCGCCGCAGGCGCTCGCGCTCGATAACCGATGCGGCTTGATCGACAAAAGTCCAGAAAAACGCGGAATCTGGATGTGAGTGTTCGCGCTCAACACCCAGGCTTCGTTCAACGTCGAATAGGCGTGGATCATCCTCCATTGAGAGCCGTAGCACACCAACAACGCGCTGGCCCAGTTTAAGGGGCACCATACGAGCAATACGCCGCACCGGATGGGTGATGGTTGAGCTTCGCAACACCACCCTTTGCGAGTAACTATCGTCAGACTGCGGCGCCAACAGCACATCGTGCAATTCAGCCGTTTGCGCCTGCGTCATTACCCACGCAGCGGTGGCCAGTTCATCTGGTAACAATGCCTCTGGCTTGTCATTCACATGAGTGCTCGCTTGCATAACCAGGGTACCTTGCATATCAGGCAGCAGAATAGAGCAATCTCGCACTCCCCAGGGATAAAATACATCCACCACAGCGCGAGCGATAATACGCAACTGGCGTTCCAGGTCCTCTTCACGATTCGTATCGCGCAACAATTCATACAAGATACGAGCCTCGCGTTCGCGCCTGCGAGCCTGTTCCGCGCGCCGGCGCAATGCCGAGGCCAACTGACCAGTAGTAATAGCTGTGGCCAGGAAAATGAAGAGGGCTAACCACTCATCCACTTTTCCGATGGTAAAGGTATAGAGCGGCGGCACCAGGAAAAAGTCAAACGAGAGAAACGCCGCCACCGAAGCTATAACAGCCGCAAACATCCCTCTCGTGCTTGCCAGGGCAAGCACGATGAACAGATAAGCCACCGAGATATTTGGTATGCGCGGATAGAGCTGGAAGACGAAAATGATACCCGTCACCAGCAAAGCGCTGCTAATAGCCAGGGTACTATCAGTGCTATAGCGCTTCCTATGTGCTCTATCACCTCTAAATGGTGATGGCAGGTATTCAGCTTTATTCATAATTCACTTTTTAAGAACATAGACGCTCAATTTTGCAATGTCATCTCTAATTTTTCCGCTCAATTGTAGTAGGAGTGAATATTATATCCCAAAAGTCGGTGAGTGAACTACCTGGAGCTCTTTCCCTTCGCCCAGGTACATATGCACCCCGCATGGCAGACATGGGTCAAAGCTGCGCACGGCGCGCATGATGTCGATGCCCTTGAACTTGTCTGGACCATTCTCTTCGAAGATGGGCGTGTTCTGCACGGCATCTTCATACGGTCCGGGGGTGCCATAGATGTCGCGCACGCTGCCGTTCCAGGGAGTGGGAGGATAGGGATGGTAATTAGCGATCTTGCCGCCCTCGATGACCATGTGGTGAGAAAGCGCCCCGCGCACGGCCTCGTGGAAACCGCAACCGATGGCATCCCTTGGTACCGTGAAGTCGTTCCATGTTTTGGTGTGGCCGGCTTTCAACTCAGCCAACGCCTTGTCCACAAAGTGCAGCGCGACAGCCGCAGAATAGGCCTGGAAGTATGTGCGGGCGCGGTTGCGCTCGATGGCGTTGCTCCACTGGGGAATCTTCCACTCGAAATCTACAGGCGGCTTCGTGGCGGACTTGGGCAGGGTGATCTTAACACTGTGACCAGTTGCCTCGATCAAACCCGGCACATGTACCATACCCGCCAGAGCGGTTGTCCACAGGCGAGCAATGGCGCCGCCGCCAGTGTCGAGGGCCAGATAATCGCCGGTGCGCTTGTCAAACCAGCGCGGCGCCATCATCCAACTATAGTTGCCGTTGAAGTCGCGCCTCTGCGGTTTCGGGATGGTGGTCTGGTTCCAGGGATGGCGCTTGTCAACCGGGTTGCCGAGTGGGTCGCGATCGACGAAGGTCCTCTCGTTTTCCCAACCGTCATAGAAAGAGTGACCCAGTAGAATGCGGATGCCCAGGTTGATATCGACCAGGCTCGTCGTTATCAACTCGCCATCCACGATCACGCCGGGCGTGACGAACATGGCGCGCCCCCACTTATCCATCGTGCCATAATCGTAGTCGCACACGTCGGGGTCTTTGAATGTTCCCCAACAGCCGAGCAGCGTGCGCCGGTACCCGACCTGCTCGTAGCCAGGCATGGCCTGGTAGAAGAAATCGAACAAGTCGTCATGCAGAGGCACGGTCTTCTTCATAAATTCGACGTACCGCATCAGCCGAACCAGGTAGTCGGTAAAGAGCCGGACGGTGGCCACCGTGCCGACGCCTCCAGCATAGAGGGTCGAACGGATGCACATGGCGCCCCTCCATCAAACAGAACTTCTCGCGGGTATAGCGGCTGACTTGAAGCCCTTCGAGGTAGAGATCTCCAGTGAAGGGGTTGAAGGCTCGCATGATATCGCCAATGGTGCGATAACCATGCTCTCTCGCGTGGGGAGCTTCGGTCTTGTTGGCCAGTTCGAGCACGCCGGGATTGGTCTCCTTCACCATCAGCTCGCAGTAGTCAACGGCAACCAGGTTCTCCTGGAAGAGGTTGTGGTCGAACATGTACTCTGCCGCCTCACCCAGGTTGAGAATCCACTCACCCAGTGGCGGTGGTTTGACACCGTAGGCCATATTCTGTGTATAGACCGAGCAGGTGGCGTGGTTGTCGCCGCAGATGCCGCAGATACGGCTGGTGATGAAGTGGGCATCGCGCGGGTCTTTGCCCTGCATAAAGATGCTGTAACCCCGGAAGATGGAAGAGGTGCTATGACATTCCGCTACCTTCCGATTCTTGAAGTCGATTTTAGTATAAATACCCAGGCTGCCAACAATACGTGTAATCGGATCCCACGACATCTCTACTAGATGTGGCGGCTGGTTCGGAAACTCTTCTTGTTTCACCTCTATGGTCATTTTCTACCTCCTTCTAACTAAAGGGTCGCTCTCTACCTCACCTCGCATTGGGGCTACGATCCAGCCAATGCCAACTCCAGGGAATATACCAGCGACCGGGCCTTTCAAGCATCTACGTCCCTGGATGAGGACTGGAACAGGCCGAGTTCGATAGATCGCACAGCAGCCTGGGTGCGGTGGGAGACACCCAGCTTAGCAAGGATATGCTCAACGTGGATTTTAATTGTACTCGCGCTCACCGTCAATGCGAGTGCAATCTCCCGGTTCGTCAGACCCTGAGCCAGCAGTTGCAGCACCTCGCGTTCGCGCGGGGATAGCTGTACTGCGGGTAGATGAGCCTGGCGGGGCGTATCGCCGATCATATGCCCAAGTACGCGAACTACAATGTCCGGGTCTAGCACCGATTCGCCGCGCAGGACACGTCGAATTGTGGAAAGAAGTTCGCGCTGAGTCACATCCTTGAGAACATACGCCGACGCACCCACTCTGAGCGCCTCAAGGAGATAATGTGGATTTTCGTGCATAGTGACAAGAATCACATTGGTTGCTGGAACCACCTGCTTGATGCTGCGGCACACAGACAGGCCATCCATGTCTGGCATGCGCACGTCGATCAAGGCCAGGTCAGGCTGTAAGCGGCGGCAAAACTCCAGTGCCTCGCGACCGTTTTTTGCCTCCGCTAGCAGTTCAATACCATGTTGATCAATGAGCATGGTGCGCAAACCGGCTCTAGCAAGCTCATGGTCGTCGGCAATCACCAGGCGCGCGAGTCCGAGCTTGCGCTGGCGTCGAGGACTAATGCTCATCATTTTCGTTCCTTTCAGTCAGATGCTTGCGGAGCACCAGTGGCGCGGCCTCGAGTCCGGCTGCACTGGAAGCATCGTCGCGGTCTTTCCCGTTGGATAGTAGCACGGGCACTTCGGCTACCACCAGGGTGCCGAAACCGGGATGACTGGAAACCGAGAGACGGCCACCAAGCAGTTCCACTCGCTCCTGCATGGCGCGGATCCCAACATGTTCACCTGGGCGATATACTTTAAACAAGGTCCGTGGTTCGAAACCGCTGCCCCAATCCTGCACCTCCAGGCGAATGTTCGCATCCTGACGCTCCAGGGTAAGACGGGCCTGCCTGGTGTTTGAGTGCTTACGTACATTGGTGAGCGCTTCCTGCGCAACTCTGAACAACGCGGTCTCAATCGTTCGCGGCAGGCGCTCTGGCCCGAGCGCCTCTTCAAAAATAATTGTCCAGCCATCGTTACGCTGCGCCTCAATCTGCAAGCGCAGAGCCGTTGCCAACCCGAAATCGTCCAGGACCGTTGGCCGTAGGCCGGCAATGAGCCGTCGCGTCTCCCTGACCGAACGCTGAGCCAGCTCCAGTATCTTGTTGAGTTCCTGCCTGGCCTGCGGAGCGCGTGGATGATAACGACTCGCCAGGGCCTGCAAATGCTGGTGGACGCTCACCACTACCTGTGCCAGCCCATCATGCAGCTCATAGGCAACATGGTGCCGCTCCTCTTCGAGCAGTCTGGCCCGCTTGCGTTCGATAATATTCTCAAGCATCACCAGGTCATACATGGCCTCCCCATGCTGATTGCGAAGAATAGTAGCGGTCAAATCCGCCCAGAGCGTTTCATGATTCTTCTTCACATACCGTTTTTCAACTTTGTAGCTGGCAAGCTCGCCGGATAGCGCCTTTCTAGCAAGAAGCATATCCGCTCCGACATCATCGGGATGGGTAATGGCCAGCAGGCTGAACCCGATCAGTTCTTGTTCACCATACTCTAGCATCTCGCAAAAGGCTTTATTCACCTGCCGCAAATGGCCTTCCAGATCTACAACGGCTATGCCTACAGGAACCTCGGCAAAGATGCTGCGAAAACGTCCCTCGCTTTCTTTGAGCGCCTTTTCTGCCTGAACATATGTGGTAATATCATGCAAGACGATCAGGCGGCCAGTAACAGCAAGATGCCTACCCTGGCCATAGAGAGGTGTGGTACGCAGGCCATAGTAGCGTGGCGCCTCACCCTTGCCCGCGATCACTTCTTCATCAACTTCCAGGGAGTTATGGCAGAGTTCCACCAGCTCAGGCCAGGAGCCGAAGACCTCGGCGAACGGTCGCCCAACTGCTTTTGAGGCTTTGAAGTTGACGAGCTGCCGTGCGGCGAGATTAAGATCGACGACGCGGTCATGCGCATCCAGCACGATGGTAGCTTCTCTCATACTCTCAATGACCGATTCACGCGCTACGGGTATGATATCAAACAGGCGGAAGCTAAAAAAACCCACCGAGAGCGCCAGACCAGAGATGAGAAAGGCAAAAGGAGTAAGGTTCAGGTAGGGAAGTGGACTAAGGCCAGTGATCGTTATGGCATTTCCCGCCCAGGGTACCAACACGGCTACGAGCAGGCAAGCCCCCTGCGCGAAATAGAGATGGGTAAAACGAGCAACCGCCAGGATGAAGGAGCAAAGGACGAGTGCGCCGAGAAACAGCAACACATACGAGTACGCGATAGTGACCCAGGACCAGGCGCTGTAGGTCACAACCAGAGCTGAAAACGGGCTACTGGTATCCAGCCGTGCGTGTTCGACGAATCCGTGAAGCCCATTCGTCCAGACCAGCAGCAGCGTGATGAGCGGCTCAACAGCCAGGAAAGCCAGGTTCTGACGCGCCAACCAATGCGCTCGCCCGGTATAGCGAAGCACGAATACCAGCCAGAGCGGGGGCGCAGCCATCGCTCCTATCAAGGCAATATGGTCCCAAAAAAGGGCCGATGAAAGAGAGCGGCTAGTCAATTCTAGCGCGTACCCCAGCGACCATTGAGCCATCGCCAGCAGGAGTAAACAGAAGTACGTAGCGCCCTGTGTAGTTCCATGACGCCATGCGGCAAGCGCAAGCACGGCTAGCAAGACTGCCGTGACAGCTACAGGAAATACATAGGGGGTAAACTGCAATTGCATCAATCTCTTCCTTTCCCACTTCCTGTGCAATCGCGAACCCTACCCTACCACTCTCCTGGATATAATTTGCTCGACATACGGCCAATTCCTGCCCCTCAAACGCAGGGAATGTTTATGTTACGTTCGTGGGTTAAGGAATGATTCCCAATGCTCTCCCACTCACTGGTGAAGCAGGCCAGGTCGGCAATCCGGCTGGCATAGCCCCATTCGTTCGCGAAGGCATGGATTGTGCTCATTATACCATATCTGAGCCACCGCTTTTTGAGGCTCCGAAGACACAGCGTCTTGTCATCCCCACCCGCATACGCTATACTCAGCGCATGAAACGTCAACGTCTGTTCTTGCTCTCTCTACTGCTCTGCATCTACCTGGCAGCCTGTAGCCCAGGACACCTGGGCGGGAACGAGATTGCATTTGTGCGCGATGGACACCTCTGGACGATTGACCCGAACGGCGCAAACGCTTTTGAAGCGGTATCCGATAATGTGCCCGTGATCGGGTATGCATGGTCTCCTGACCATCAAATGTTCGTGTTCCGCGAGCTAGACAGTCACTACGCCAATACATCAACCGGTAAACGCCTACAATTCAACCCACTTACAGGATTGCCGGGAGACCTGCCCGCAACACTGAATATTGAAAGTATTGATGGCGGTATGGCAATTCCCATTATTGGCTCTAGCTCCACTATACAACATAGTAATGCCTGGTGGAATAGCAGCGGTAATCGCCTGCTCTACCGCGAAACATCCACCAACACCAGGGGCTTACAATCACTCGCCGCTTCCTGGTATGTTTCACAAAACGATCAGCCCAACGGGATAGCGCGTAAATCGTTACCTTCCACCTACTCCATTCCATCTTTCAGTCCCGATTCCTCTATGGCTATAGGAAATTCCCCGCAGGGATTATTTACGACCACGCTGGCGGGTACGGATTTTCACCTCTTAACGCGGGCGGCATTGCCAGGTCATCCCCTGCCAGCCACGTTAGAGCGCATCTTGTGGCAACCAGCCCATTCACATCCCATACTACTCTACGCCACGATTGCACCTGTTGCTCCTCAACTCCCTGCTGCTAACCCGGCAACGCCCCCCGTGCAACTTGTGCTTGATAACGGTTCCGGCGGGACTGCCAGCATCGCGACATGTAACTGCACACAATTCGCGTGGTCGCCCGATGGTAATTCCATACTGTACAGCCTTGGCGCAACCTACAGCATCTACAATCTTGCAACCCACAGCGTATTTTCATTTCAGAGTGAAGACGGCAGCGTGCCGTATTGGTCTCCCGATAGCCGTTTCATTGTGTTAGATGGACTGCATACGCTTGAGATGATTACTATCGCCAGCCAAACGCAGCAGCATCTGCTGAGCGACAATGCTTCAGATATCACTGTCGCCTCGCTTCCCGACGCCAATGCGCTCGCGCAACCCGTGTCCAACAGTCTATGGGCCAGCGATAGTCAGCATTTTCTGCTACTCACGCGGGGTCGCCTCAACTGGCAAAGCCAAAAACTGGCTGCGGGCGAGGGCATCTACGCCGTCGCGCTAGACGCTTCCGGTAGTATACATGGACTACCCTCGCTCGTTGACGCCGGCCATGATTCACAACCGGGTTGGAGCTATGAAAACCCCAACACCTCATTTCTATTTCAGTAGCTCTGATCGAGTTCCTCTCATCATTACACTGCTCACAAAATATCCTCTTACATCTTGACAGAATGAGCATGTGATGTCAGTATAAGTTTGCGAACGAGCATAGTAACGTTACATCTGAATACGGAGGAAGAGCAATGGCAAAAGCATCCCATGGCAAGGAGAACGCCCAATCAACGCGAGACGACGCATTCGACCAGAATGAATACAACGACATGGAAATGTTGGAGCTTCTAGAAACGCTGCGCGAAGACATGGAAGACCTGGGCGTCACTACCCTGGCAGAGATAATTGAGCGCATCGAGGCATTGCATAAAAAGCTGGACGGATAGCTAACCCATAAGAAAAGGGCTGCGGGCGTTTCATATGCGGAGAAACGCCCGCAGCCCTTTTCTCATGTAACTATTAACAACTATGCGCCGCCCAGGTATGCCTGGCGCACAAGGTCGTTGGTCAGCAGGTTTTGCGCGCTATCGCTCAACACAATCTGGCCGGTTTGCAAAACATACCCCCGGTCAGCCAGGCTGAGGGCCATCGATGCATTTTGCTCGAACGAGGAAAATGGTCACACCCTCGTCTCTCACACGTTTGATAGTGTCGAACACCGTTTGTACGAGAATGGGCGATAGGCCCATCGAAGGCTCGTCCATACAGATCATGCGCGGGCGGGACATCAGGGCGCGACCCATCGCCAGCATTTGCTGTTCTCCGCCTGACATGGTACCTGCTATCTGCTTCAGACGCTCCTTGATGCGAGGAAAAATCTCACAAACATGCTCGATGTCTTGCTCGATTTCGATTTTATTATTGCGGATAAACGCGCCCATTTCCAGATTCTCGAGCACGCTCATGCGCGGAAAAATACGACGCGCTTCAGGCACCAGAGCCATGCCCAGGCGCACGATATCGCCGGGCAATCTTCCATCAATGCGCTTGTCCTCGAATTCGATACTACCTTTACGAGGACGCACTAAGCCGAAGATGGTTTTCATGGTCGTGGTCTTACCAGCCGCGTTTGCTCCCAGCAAACAGACAATCTCGCCCTTGTTGACTTCGAGCGTAACGTTGTTCAATACCTGGCTAGGGCCATAGAATGTATCTACATTTGTCAATCGTAACATGACAGACCTCAATCTTTACTAAGTCATTTACCTCTGAGCTACTCTGCCGTCTGTTGCTCAGCCACTGAAGGTTTACCAAGATAGGCAGCAATCACTTGCTCATTACGGCGAATGTCCTCTGGCAGTCCCTCGGCGATTTTACGCCCGTAGTCGAGGACAGCAATGCGATCAGAAATACCCATTGTCACGGCTAGTTTATGTTCGATCAATAAAATCGTCAGATCAAGCTCATCGCGCAGACGCCGCACATATTTCACCGCTTCAAGTGTCTCAACTTCATTCATACCTGCTGTAGGCTCATCAAGCAGAAGCAATTTAGGTTTGGAGCCAAGGGCGCGAGCAATTTCGACACGTCGCTTCTGGGCATAGGAGAGATTTACGACATATTCTTCCTGCCGTTCAATCAGTTCATTCCCAAAGAAACTCAGCAACTCAATAGCTCGCGAACGCGCATTTGCCTCCTCGCGATTCACACGAGGAGGGCGAAAAAGCGAACCCAGGACATTAGCTGATAGCTGGGTATGTTGACCAACCAGCACATTTTCCATCACCGTCATGTTATTAAACAGTCGAATGTTCTGGAAAGTGCGAGCAATTCCATGCCTGAGCACACGGTCCGGCGTGAGACCAACCATTGATGTTCCACCCAGACGGATATCACCAGTAGATGCGCGATAAATGCCGGTAATCAGATTAAAGACAGTAGTTTTCCCCGCTCCATTTGGTCCGATGATGCTGATAATCTCACCGGGCCAGATTTGCAGGTTCACGTCCTGCACGGCTGCCAGTCCGCCAAAGTGCTTAGAAACATTTTGCAAGTCTAGCAGGGGCTGGCCGGTATGGTCTTGTTCCTGTTTAACGCTCATAATAGTTCTTTCTCCCGCTCGACGTTATTCAATGCGAACTTCAGCTTCAAAGCCGGGATCAGTAGTTGTAACATCCAAAGAACCAAGCTCCAATGCGGCCTCCTCTTCTGGAGCGCGGGTCAGTTCACGCCGCCTGCGAGCGCTTGGAATGAGACCTGCAGGCCGGAAGATCATGATCACAATGAGGATGATCCCGAACACCAGGTTACGGATGTTCCCGAAAGTAAAACCGGGAATATAGGTAACGATGAACTGGTTAATGCCATGCAGGAAACTCGTCGGGTCGGAAGCCAGTGAGTCCAGCGAGTTCAGGATAAACAGATTGATAGAGTAGACCGTAATAGCGCCCACAATCACACCCGGAATGCTCCCAAGGCCGCCGATTACGACCATTGCCAGATAAATCACCGAGTCGCCAAAGCCGAAGGTATCGGGAGATACCCCACCCAACTTCGCGGAGTAATAAGCGCCAGCCAGACCTGAGAAGAACGCGCCTGCTCCGAACGCAAACAACTTGGTTCTCACAAGGTTGACACCCGATGAGGCGGCTGCGATTTCATCCTCGCGAATGGCGATCCACGCGCGCCCCAGTCGGGAGTCACGCAGGCGAATATTAGCAAAAATGGTCAGCCCGATCAAAGCCAGAATGAGATAGTAGTATGGTATGGGCGTAATCTGTGACCATGGAATGCCGAAGAAGGCGGGGGAATGCACGCCGACTATGCCGTTTGTCCCATTTGTAAGATTGTCCAGGTTCAAGAAAACTACCGGCACGATTTCACCGAAACCCAGTGTCACAATCGCCAGGTAGTCACCACGCAGGCGCAATGTAGGCGCGCCAAGCAGGACTCCAAAGCCAGCAGCTATAAGGGCCGTGACAAGCAACATAGGCCAGAACAACCCTGAAAGAATGTTGGAAGGGATTTGAATTGGGGATATGAAACCCAATTGTGTCGAGCCAAAGATACCCCAGGCATATGCGCCAATGGCAAAGAACGCGACATAGCCCAGGTCAAGCAATCCGGCAAAGCCTACCACAATGTTCAAACCCAGCGCCAGAATGACATAGTATCCTGCGTCGTTGTAGCCGCTCAGACGGCCAGCCGTGCCAGAGCCGAATAGGAAGGGATCAATTACCGGATAAAAGATGACAAATGTCAGCAGAAGAATTAAGAAGAAATTCCTCGCGCCGGCGCTACGCAAAGGAAGATCGTTGGGTACCTCTTCGCGTATTTCTTCACGAGCGCGCGAGGTAGCCAGGATTTGTTCTTCTTTTTGTTTCTTCTGACTGGAAACTCCCACGTTTTTGCCGTTACTGTTGGCCGCGATGGTACGTCGAACAGCGAGCGTACCGCCCAACAGGCCGAGAAAGTAGCCGCCAACGGGGAAAAGGACCGTTCGGATGGCAGTAACGAGCAGCAATTCGATGGGCAACGATCCGGAGAAATAGAAGATCAGATCGACGACTAACCAGACGATCGCCAGGGAACTGCCAAACCAGAACCCGCCCGCTCTGGAGCGACCAATCATCACTGCTCTTTGTTCGCTATCAACCAGACGAAGACTTTCAGGCGCGGGAAGAGATTTGGGATTGAGAAAGGAAAGAAACGGGATGCGGTTACGCAGGATAAAGTAAATCGGCCATATTATGCCACATAACGCCAGTCCAATAATCAGGTTAGAAGTTGCCGAGATGAGCAAGATAGGTACGACAGTGAAGATCAGAATATCAACCCAGATCTCAACCATACCACGCCGACCACTATCTGCCGCCATGAGATAGCCAGACAGCGCCAGCAAGGTCAGGTAAAAGATGAAGATAAATACCACAGCTTCTACCAGTTGCCCGTTAGTCACCTGCGAACTGCCAGGATTGATAAACCCCAGGATCACATTATTGATAAGCGCGTCGCCCTGCCAGACAAAGTTAAATACTATTACAGGGACAAGCAGAGCGATCACCCACTTAATCAACAACATGCGCGTATCCCGTGCCGGGAGGAACAGCCTGTTACTTGTATTTACAGGAACAGCCATAAGCACCACGCCTCGCTTTCAAATACAACGCCCGACATAGATGACCCCTTATACTTTCTCAGGAGTATGTTGACCAAGTAAGCCGGAGGGACGGAATACCAGGATCAGGATCAGGATAGCAAAGATGATGGCCAGCGACCAGGCGCCGCCTCCGTGTGGGATGCCAAAGCCATGCACGGTTGGATCAGAAGAGTTGGGGATCAAATTGACCAGCGATCCAACCAGGCCGATCAACAGGCCGCCAAGCATGGCGCCTACGAGATTGCCAATGCCACCCAGGACAGCTGCCGTAAAGGCGATCAGGCCAAGCTGAAATCCGATAGTAAATGTGGTTGTGGGGAACTTCAGAAGGAAAATAAATCCGGCTGCACCCGCCAGCCCCGCTCCAACCAGAAAAGTAAAAGAGATAATGCGATCAACATTGACGCCCATCAATGCCGCCGCTTCGCGGTCCTGCGCTACCGCGCGCATGGCGCGCCCGATGCGGGTGCTGTTCACCATCCACTGTAGAGCTATCATCAATATTGCGGCGGTAGCAACTACAATAATATCGGTAACACTAATCGATATCTGACCAATGTAGAGAACAGTGTTAAATATCTGCGGTGGAGAGATAGGGCTGAGGCCTTTCCAGAGTTTTCCAATATCCTCAAGCACCAATGAGACGCCAATGGCCGAGATCAGGGGAGCCAGGCGCGGCGCATTGCGCAATGGACGATAGGCGATGCGTTCAATCACCACGCCGAGTAGCGCGCACAGAACTGTGGAAGCCACAAAAGCTACGATGATGGCCAGCACAATCGGCATGCCAAAGGGGGGATTATCGGTAATATGAAACGCGCCGAATATAGTGATGGTGATAAAGGTACCCATCATGAAGATGTCACCGTGAGCGAAGTTAATCAGCTCAATGATACCGTAGACCATCGTGTAACCCAGGGCAATCAGCGCGTAGACAGCGCCACTGATGATTCCGACCAGTACTAATTGAATGAATAGCGTCATAGTAAGCGGCAGCCCTCCTTCTAGCTACAAAAGTGCGTGTAAGTTCTTCAATTAGAATTTATCATATCAGATAAAACAAGAGCAGGCAAGGTTCGCGCCATACACTTGTTTGGCGCGAAACCCTGCTTGCCTTGTATACACTCGCCAGCCAACCCGATGACTGGCCGACTTGTCAGGCAAGAATGCCTGACCTGATAAGTTTACTAGCTCGTGATTACGGCAAGGTTATCGCGGAAGCCCACTTCCAACCGGGCGCGCCGCTGACATCGGCCAACTGGTAGACCGAGATGGTCTTGTTGGTGGTATCGCCATTCGCATCAAAGCTCTGGTGACCCGTGACGCCATTGTAATCCGTTTTGGCTACCTGGTCGATCACAGCCTGGCGGAATGTCTGCGCCCCCGCACTGTCGCTCGAACTGGTGGGTGCTTTTGCGCCTGCCGCGATAGCGGCCTTGATCGCGTTAATCAAGATCTTCGCGCAGTCATAACCGCCCGCACTATAAGCGCCCAGCGCACCATACTTGGCCGTGTAGTTCTGGATAAACGTTGCAGCAGCTGGAACTTTGGTCGCATCGATGGCCGCAACGGTGCTGAAGACCGGGCCGCCGTTCGTTGTCCCAATGGCAGTTGCGAAAGCGCTCGTCTGGATACCATCACCGCCGCCCATGGGGGTCTTCTGCAATCCGGGAGTGGAAACCATCTGCTTGCGAATCTGTGTGCCACCGGTAGAGTCAACACCGGCATAGAAGAGGACATCGGGCTTCGTTGCTGCCACTTTTGTCAGCTCACCACTGTAGTCCGTCGTGCTCTTGATGCTGTCGTGGCCGAGGACCTTGCCACCGTCAGCCGTGAATTCTTTGATAAACTGGATCGCCAGGCCAACGCCGTAGGTCTCAGTATCATCGATTACATAGGCTGTGTGGTAGTTCTGGGTCTTATAGAGAAAGTCTGCGCCGACTGCACCCTGGTGATCGTCAGTAGTGGCGATACGGAAGTAGGTGACTTTGCCCGTTGGGCGCAGCGTTGAGATCAGGTCATTCGCCCCGGTACAGCCAATTTCGGGGGGAGTATTTTTCGTCAGACACTGGTTGGTGTTGGACGGGCTGATTTGCACGATAGGGGCCTGATTGGTGATAGGCATCTCCGCCTTCGCCACGCTACTATTGAATGGCCCAACGATACCCGCGACCTGCGCGTCACCGATCAGCGCGGTAACGTTAGTTGCGCCGACGGTCGGATCGTGGGTACCACCTGCTCCGACATCGTCCTTAGGGTCAAATACAAGCGTATAGCCCGGAATGACATTCGCGGCGTTGGCTTCGTCAACAGCCATACGCGCGCCATTCTCGGCCGGCTTACCGCTTGAGGCATCAGCTCCGCTGACGGGTAGATCGGTCCCGATCTTAATAATGACATTACCGGTGGTAGTGGGAGTCGAGCCGGTACCGGTAGTTCCTGTACCACCGCACGCAGCCAGCAGCATCAGCAACAATGGGATGCCCATTGACAGGGCAAAAATACGTGACCATCTTTTGTTCAAAATAGTCAGCCTCCTTCAGTTCTACTAGATAAACCACATTCTGTGAGGGTGCAGGCGCTCACCTTTGGAATGAATAAGCAATTTCCCCTCCTACGGTATTACGTCAGAAAGTTCTTAAATCTCACCACTTTCAAGTTGAAATTGCTCAGGTAAGTAAAATCACATTCCCCTTTTGCTTATCATGCAGACAGTGTGACTGGCAATGTTTAGATTACACCTCAATATGGATGAGCAGATTATACGCACACCCCTGAACGATGTCAATAGATTTGAGCGTCACGCTGGAAATCGTTTGAGGAAGCGTTCAAAGGCCGCTGCAACCTGCCGTCGTGTCTCCTCTAGTGAACCACTATTATCGATCACCTCATCTACCAGGGGCAATCTCGGCGTAACCGGCGCTTGAGCGCCTAGTCGCGCCCTCGCCTCGCCGGGACTCAGCCCATTGCGAGCGATCAGACGCGCCATTTCTTGTTCTTCCCCACAAATCACCATCCACTTGCTCTGACAAAATGCCCCGGAACCGCCTTCGAGCAACTTAACTGCATCGATGATAGCAATTCCCGTAGGGCTGACAGCCCCCAATTCGCTCGCAATGGCCTGCCCAACGGCTGGATGTACGATTGCCTCGAGACGCCGCATCGCCTCGGTATCCTGAAATACGATATCGCCCAGCGCTTTGCGATCTACGCTGCCATCAGGTGCGAGTACCTGGGAACCAAACGCCTGAGCGACTTGTACCGCTATCGGCTGGCCGCTCAAATAGAGGCCATGCACCACCGCATCGGCGTCGATATAGCGCTCCGCGCCCATTGCGAGCAGCATTTTCCCTACGGCAGTTTTACCGCAGGCGATATTTCCCGTAATACCAAGAATGCGAGGCATGAGCGTATTTCCCCTTTGATAGCCTGTTCAACAATCAGCACAATCTTCGCATCGCAGTATACAACATCTTCTAGCCCAGATCTGACCGCTTTGTCGCACGCCGCACCAGCAAGATAGTTACCAAAAGTACCCTGAACGCTCCATTTCACGCTTGCTTTGTGTTAAATACTGTAAAATATGCGCAGAAGAATAGCTTTTGAGGAGATCATCTGTGGGCAGACGCCTGGGATTATTTGTCGGCATCAATAATTATCAAGACCCAACTTTCCGCCCACTCCAATACGCGGAAACGGACGCGAGAGCCTTCGCGCAGTGGTTGCTGGACCCGCGTGGCGGTATGTGGAATCCTGCTGAGGTGAATGTCACAGTTGGCCAGGAAGCAACCAGGGAACGGCTGGAAGCGCAGGTCATGCAACTTTGTGTCCACGCGGCTGACCCCGGAGACCTCATTTTTATCTATTTCGCCGGACACGCTTTCATCGACGAAGCCAGCGGCGAGGGCTATCTGGCTGGTTCAAATACCATCTACGCGCAACCGGGCAGCGCCATATCCCTTTCTAGCCTGGCCCGCCACGCGCTGGGATTAAGCCGCGCCGCCCAGATCATCCTGGTGCTGGATTGCTTTCAAACAGGTTTTGCCTGGAATCAACGGCGCGTATCGCCCTTCGATTTCCAGCCCTTGATCGGGCCAACTCTCCGGCAGGTCTTACAACAAAGCCAGGGGCGTATCGTGTACTGCACCTGCCGGGGCAACGATATGGCCCCCGAAGTAGGAGAAAAGGGTCTGGGTGCCGCCCTGTACCGCACCGTTGTTGGCTTGAGCAGTCTGGCGAAAGACCCTGTAAGAGGACAAACTACCCTGCAACAACTGTATGCGTACAACACAAGTAAATCGGGTGCGCAACATATGCCCCAGATTTACGGCCAGGAACCGCGCCCAATCGTGCTGGTGGGCGAGTTGCCAGCCTTCTCTCCCGCCGTTCCTCCTCTCGCCGCTATGAGAGCATCCGCCTCATCAACCGGCCAATTCACCTATCAAGGTGTTGGCGAGAGCGGGTCGCTTGTCGAACAACCCGCGCGCTATGCAGGTGGCACTGCAACAGATCAACTTTCTCCATCAACTTCTACATCTGGGCAGCTTTCCCTCTCGGTTATGGAACTAAATCGCCAGCAACAAAGCATGAAACTTATTCTACAAGCTCGTCAGGCCATTTCGATGCAGAATATTCCTGAAGCGCTGGGGTTGGTCGAACAGGTACTGCAAATGAACCCTAGCTATGTCGATGCTCTCACGCTCAAAGGCCAGGTTCTTGGCTCGACAGGCCGCTTCCCGGAAGCATTAGCAACCGTTGAGCAGTTACTTCAAATCGATCCAAACAATGCCCTGGCCTGGAGTTTGCAAGCCGCGCTGCTCATGAACACGGGCAGGCCAGTGGAAGCATCTTCAGCTATTGAGCGTTCACTTGCCCTAAACCCACAAAATACAGAGGCGCAAGCCATCCGCGAATCTATTAAAGCTAGCCTCATGAGACCCCCTGACAACATATGGCAACCACCCACATCACGATCACAGAGCGTACCTCAAAGCGATAAAGCAAAATCGTTTTTATTGAGCGCGGCTTTGCAAGTTTTCGCGCTGTTTATTGGAAGCGCGGGCGCGGCCATACTCGTTCTACAGCCTCATTTGCCCATCATCATCGGCTTCATTCTCGAGAGTCTTGGACTCAGTCTACTTTGCATACTTGCCGCGCGCGGAACTTTTCTCTACGGTGCCGGACGATTGCTTTTTACAATCCTGATTTGCCTGCTTTCGGCAGGCATTCTGGGCGGCATCTACAAGTTTGGCTATCACACGCTTCTAAATAAACTGGTCGCTTTTCCGCCACTGATTGTCCCTGTGCTTTTCATGGTATTCTGGTTGCTAGCCGCTGCCGTTATGCCGCTTCTTATAGGAATAGGTGGATTTATCGGCGGACTTGCGCTTGGTGTGAGGAGGAAACAGAGATACACCTCATGATGCAGCCCCAAGCCGCTCCCATTCAATCAAAAGCTCGTCAACCCGCGTTTTGGCCTGTTCATACTCAGCGTAAAGCTGTGTGAGTTGCGCGGCATCGCCTTTCAAAGCGGCCTGCGCTAACTCATCCTCCAACGTTTTTACGCGCGTTTCCACTGTATCAATCTCACGCTCAACATCTTCGATAGAACGCACTTTGACTCTGGTCTGCTTCTTTTGCCCGGATGCGGAGGGAGATATGCTCGTTTTGACGCGAGCCGGAGCGTTCGTGATGTTTTTGACTGGCTCAGGCACATCGAGCACGATTGGGCGTTTGCGCGTGCGATAATCGGTATAATTCCCCATATAGGGAATCAGCACGCCGTCTTCGATCACCCAGACCTTGGTAGCGAGGCTATCGATGAAGTAGCGATCATGCGAGACAAAGAGCAGGGTGCCCTCAAACTCGCCCAGCACCTCTTCCAGAAACTGGCGCGATTGCAGGTCAAGATGGTTGGTTGGCTCATCGAGTATCAACACATTCGGGCCTTGCAACGTTAATTTCGCCAGGGCCACGCGACTGCGTTCCCCGCCGCTCAATGAGCCAATCGACTTAAACACATCGTCGCCGCTAAAAAGGAAGCGCCCCAGAAAGCTGCGCGCACCATCCTCACTCAACACGCTGACCTGGCGAATTTCATCCACGATGGTGCGTTCAAGATTCAGGCCTTCATGCGTCTGAGAGTAGTATCCAATACGCGCGTTATGGCCGGGATAGACATGGCCGCTCAACGGCTGTATATTTCCAATGAGGGTGCGCAACAGGGTCGTCTTACCAGCGCCGTTCGGTCCCAGCAGCCCGACACGGTCCCCGCGCAACAGTTCCAGGTCCGCGACACGCACCAGCGCCTTCGGTTCATCGCCAGCCGCTGCAGCCGGGTACCCAACAACAAGTTTCTGCGTCGAGAAAACCATCTGGCCGCTGCCGACGACAGAGTTAAACTCGAAATGCATCTCAGGGAAATCTTGCGGGCGTTGCACGCGCTCCAGGCGATTCAGTAACTTCTGACGGCCCCGCGCCTCGCGACTGCGCTGACCTGCCTTATAACGGCGGATAAAGTCTTCCGTATGCGCTATCTGCGCCTGCTGCGCCTCGTATTCGCGCTGGCGACGCTCCATGCGCTCCTCGCGCAGATGTAGATAGCGCGTATAATTGCCGGGATATTCTTCAATACGCCCAAAAGCCATCTCAATGGTACGCGATACCACCTTATCGAGAAAGTAGCGGTCGTGAGCCACGATGACCATCGCGCCTTTCCAGCCATTCAGATAGGTTTCCAGCCATTCCAGTGCGGCCAGGTCAAGGTGGTTGGTCGGCTCATCCATCAACAATAAATCAGGCTCCTGCAAGAGCAGTTTGCCAAGCGCGGCGCGTGTTTGCTGGCCACCGCTCAAATGGCTGACAGGAGATTCCTGTAGCTCGCGTGTGAACTCCAGGCCGTCAAGCACTTGATCTACCTTATTTTCGTAAGTATAGCCCCCGGCGTGCTCGAAACCGCAGTTGGAGGTCGGCATAGCGTTGTAAAATCTGTTCGCGCGCGCCAGCGTCCTCATGTGTCGCAGCAGCTTCGATCTGACGGGTAAGCTCGCCTAGCTCGCGTTCCCACGCGCGCACCTGGTCGAAGACAGTCAGCATTTCTTCACGCAGCGTATTTTCTGGATGAAAATCATTGATTTGCGTCAGATAGCCGATGCGGATAGTGCGAGCTAACGCGATATTTCCCTCATCCGCCTCTTCGCGCCCGGCCAGCATGTTGATTAGTGTGGTTTTGCCTGCTCCATTGGGGCCAACCAGCCCGATACGATCCTGCTCATCAATCTGAAAGCTGACACCCTCAAAAATGCGCTCAGCCCCAAACGATTTCCCAACCGATATAACACTCACAATTGGCATAGATGTTCACCCATTGAATTTGTTTGCTTATTACCCATATCGCAAATCAGGGTACCATACCCAGGCATTCCACGCAAGACCACGCACTGCAACGGTTGGTATTTTATAGCGATTTGATGGCGCAATTAGTGTATAATAGGCCATGTTTCTGTAATGATGTGCTAATTTATTGAAAGGCAGGCAATAAAATATGGCCAATCGCGCGACATTTGTATCAAAAGACCCTCTCAATTATTTCTTACAAACCAGTGATGAAGGTCCTCGTCTGCGTGTTTCGGATATAGTGGTACGCGCTAATCTTGATCCTGGTCAAATATTTTCTCGCTTCATCCGCATGGCTACTAATAGCCAGTGGAGTCACTCGGCTTTGCTGTACTTGATAAATGACCCTCCAAAGGGGTTCGACAACACGTTTCTCGTCGAGGCCATGACATCGGGCGTGCGCGTGGCAAGCTGGCGAAATGAAGTCGTCCCATACGATACCTTTACGGTTGGCATCAAACGACCGCGTTTAGACTGGTACGTCGAAACCCCACGCGAGATCGCAAAGCACGATCCCACCGACCCGGAAGATGTAAAGGGTCTCAATTACCTGCGCCACACACGCGGTATAGCAATCGATCAAATTAACAACCTGTACGACCACAATGTCGTCTGGGAACTGACCTCGCTTTATATTGAGCGGGTAGCGCGAGAACATCTATCAGCCATTCCTCTGATTGCCGAGGCAGCCGCAGGCGCGGCCAACATATTCAAACACTGGGAAGAAAATTCATCCAAATCTGAACCCATGTTCCGTTTCATTTGCAGCGGGTTAGTGCAATACAGCTTCTTCGATGCGCTGCGCGTGCGTATCAACAATGACCTGGCGATACCCGCGCACCGCGATGCTGCGATGAGCAACCTGAGTAATCTGAACCGCGTTCTTTTCCGCGACGATCCGCAAAACGTTGTTCCCAGCTATATCCAGCAGGTGCAGTCTGGCACGTTGAAGCTCAGCGACTCTTTACCTGGCGAAGTTATCAATTTGCTCCAGACTTCCACGCCAGCCGACTTCAACGACAGTCCCAACCTGGAATGGCGCTACATCATCAAAGAAGGGATGGTGTGGCAAATTTCGTCCGCGCCCGACAACTACATCCCCGCCAGCCAGGACGAAAGCAGCGTATTAGCCCTTATGCAACCGGCGCACCCGGCGAAATAAACGAGAATGCTTCCAATCACCCTCGTCAGCGCTTGTATATGTGTGCATTCAGGCATATAATAATGATGCTTTCCCCAGATAGTAGTAGATGTATGCCTGAAAACGGCTTATTTCGAGCGAGGGGTACATTGTATGGCAGACCGCGCAGGGCAGCAACTTGGTCATTATCGCCTCATACGCCAGCTTGGGCGCGGGGGTTTTGCCGATGTGTACCTGGGCGAGCATCTCTATCTCAACACCACCGTCGCCATTAAAGTCCTGCAAACCCACCTGGCCGAAAATGATCTGCCCGATTTCATTAAGGAAGCCCGCACTATCGCAGGCCTGTCACATCCACATATTATTCGCGTGCTTGATTTTGGTATGGAAGATGAAGTCCCCTACCTGGTGATGGAGTATGCGCCCAACGGCACGCTGCGCCAGCGTTTCCCCAAAGGGACGCGCCTTCCGATCGCAACCATGTTGCCGTATGTGCGGCAAATCGCTGAAGCGCTGGTATACGCGCATCAGAGGCGTTTAATTCACCGCGATGTTAAGCCGGAAAATATGCTGCTCGGCTCAAATATGGATGTGCTATTAAGCGATTTCGGCATCGCCCTGATTACCCAGACGACCCGCGAACCATCCCGGCATGACGTAGTTGGCACGGCAGCCTATATGTCCCCCGAACAACTTCAGGGCAAACCACAGGCAGCCAGCGATCAATACGCGCTGGGCATCGTGGTCTATGAGTGGTTAGCGGGCGACCTCCCTTTTCACGGAACCTTCACCGAAGTTGCCAGCCAGCATGTGCTTACGCCACCACCACCACTGCGTCAGAAGATTCCGGACATCTCCTACGAAATTGAAGCGATTATTCAAACAGCCCTGGCGAAAGACCCGCAACAACGTTTTGCCACGGTTACGGCCTTCGCAAACGCGCTTGAACAGGCTTCCAGCTTGCAACCCGGCATGAACAGGTTCGATGAAAACCTGCCAACCTTGATGGTAACTCCTCACTCTCCTATTCCCCAAACAACTCCAGCGCATTTCACACCCATACCGCCACCTCCTCCGCTTTCCTCCCTTGCGCCGGAGAACAACTACCGCGTCATGTCCCCTCCATCACTTCAGCCGGGTGTGTACCAACCAACACCGCAGTCAGACAGGTCAAAGCAGGGCATCTCGCGTCGCGCACTCTTCACGGGGCTGGCCGGTGTGGCTATAGGAAGCGCTATTACCGGGGTACTGCTCTACGAACATTTCCAGTCTCCCGGTCCCCTGGCAGTCTCAACGCCAACACCGAGCGCATCTTCGACCGCACACGCGACGACGACGACTCCCGCCAATACTCCTACCACCGGTGCCACTCCGCCTTCTAGTACACAGGGCAACACGCTTGCAGTTTTCATGGGTCACAGTGACCAGGTAACGACGGTGGAATGGTCGCCCAATAACGCGCTGCTACTCGCGTCTGGCAGCGAAGACAAAACAGCGCGGGTCTGGAGTTATACGAATCTCACTAGCGCTGTAATGCACCAGCAAGCCAATATGGTGTATTCGCTCACCTGGTCTCCTTCAGGTCAGTTCATTGCCTCAAGTGGTGAAAACTCCACCATCGATGTATGGGATACCACCAGTGGCAACACAGTCTTTTCCTATGGCGGACACAATCAACCCGTCTTCACAGTGAAATGGTCGCCTGATGGCTCGCGCATCGTCTCTGGCAGCGCAGATATGAGCGCCCAGGTCTGGAACGCAAACAATGGGACTCTCATCGTATCCTATACGCGCCATACCATGACAGTCTGGGCAGTAGTATGGTCGCCCGATGGGTCGCGTATTGCTTCCGCGAGTCTGGATGGCACCGTACAGATTTGGAATAGTAACACCGCCGCCAATCTTGCCACATTTCGCGATACGCAAAACTCGAAGGTACGGGCGGTGGCGTGGTCGCCCGATGGACAATACATCGCCTTCGGTGGAGATAGCAAGGTCGTTCAGGTGTGGAATGTAAATACGAACACGATGGTCGTTTCTTACACAGGTCATAGCGGGCATGTCGAAGACGTAAAATGGTCGCCCGATGGCACCCTCATCGCTTCAGCGGGGCAGGATCAAACGGTACAAATATGGAATGCAAGCACTGGCTCGCATCTTTTCACCTACAACAACCATACAAGCCTGATCTGGGCTATCGACTGGTCGCGGTCTGGACAACAAATCGCTTCAGCCAGCCAGGATGGCACGGTGCGAATCTGGCAGGCAGTGTAATATAAGCAGAGCCGGAAGAACGAACAGGGCGCTACGCTTCTTGCTCTTCAGGCTCTTCCTCGTCAATGATCTCTTCAATCACTGTACCGGCGGATAAAGCACCGACCGTTCCAGGCACCGCTCGCACAGTGCGCAACCGTCGAATTCGTCTGAAACGGCCTGTTCCCAGAGTACCAGGAACATAGAGACGCACACTGGCGAGAACACCAATAGCTATTATCAGGCCAAAGACCAGGATGAAGACAAATGTACCCATAATGCTTGCTCCTCAACGAAGAAAGGCTTTCTTGCTGCTCTTGCTAAAGCAGTTTTCTCTCCCGAGCATTGTTTACTCGTCAATGGAGATGTTGAAAGTAGTATGGGTTTAACACGTTTGACAATTGAATGTAGGTTCAACGGGCCAGTGTGTTGGACAGGGCTGAACCGTGTGAGCTATACTATGCACAAGAGATTGTCAGATCAAAAAAGGATTTCCATGTCAAACGATGTTGATGTGTTGATTGTGGGAGGCGGACCCGCCGGACTAGCCGCCGCCGAAGCAGCAGCCAGGCGGGGCGCGAGTGCTCTGGTATTGGAACGGCAGAACGAAATTGGCTACCCGGTGCATACGAGCGGGGGAAGTTGGGTCAGCGATATGCAGGCGTTAGGCATCCCTCAACACCTCTATCACCCGGTATCGAAGGTGTATTTTGTTTCTCCCCATCGTGAAGTACCACTCACCTATGATCCCGCCGTTGCCTGCGTGATGGATGTGCGCGGCGTGTACCAGCATCTCGCCGGACGAGCAGTAGCAGCGGGCGCGGCCATTCGTGTGCGCCACACGGTTGAGCAAACGTTGCTGGAAGATGAGCGCGTGCTGGGTGTGACTGCCAAGAGCCACATCAGCGAGCGCATAACTCTGCGCGCAGCTGTTACCATCGATGCCAGTGGCTTCTCGCGACACATCGGCGTGCGTACCGATATGGGCAAAGCATTTCACCGCTACGGCTACGGCGCGGAATATGATCTCTACGCGCCGCACTATCCACAGGACGAATTATATTTGATTATGGGCAGCCAGTTCGCGCCGCGTGGCTATGCCTGGGCCTTCCCGCGTGGCAATGGCCGCGTGCGGCTGGGCGTCGGCGTACTCCACCCCGACAGTGACGACGACGCGCGCTCCTACCTCGATAGCATCGCGCAGAATCTGCCCCAACTGCGCGATAAATTTCAGGATGCCAGCCCGATTGAATACCATACGGGTCTATTTCCATCTGAAGGGCCGCTCGCATCGTTTTCCCGCGCCGGGCTGCTGCTGGCCGGCGACTCTGGCGGCCATGGCTCCACGCTGGTAGGCGAGGGTATCCGCTTCGCCATCTATTCGGGACAAATGGCCGGTGAGGTAGCAGCCGAAGCAGTCAAGGCCGGAGATAGCTCGGCTGCATTCCTGGCTCGCTTCGATAAACAGTGGCGCGCGCGTTTCGGGCGCGACATGGACATCTCCTACATGATTAACAAGCATATCGCCAATTACAGCGATGAACAGTGGGATAATGCGCTCGACTTGATGCGCCGCCTCACCCCTCCACAAATGGCGCAGGCATTGCGCGGCGACTTCACCGCCGGCCTGGTACTGGGTGTGCTGGCGCGCAATCCAGGGCTGGTCGCAACGGGCGGCAAGAAATTTCTCGATCTCATGCTGGAGCGCATCAACAAGCCTGCCGGGAATATTGCTCACTAACAAATTGTTGGTGTAAGTGATAAACAAAGTGCAGGTCTAGCCTGATTTCTAATTTTCATGAGGAGTATTTAATGTCCGATCATTCCACCCCGTCCCTGGCAAACGAGCAAAAACACTACGAGCGGCAGATAAAAATGTATGCCACCACCTGGTGCGGCGATTGCCGCATGGCTAAACGCTGGTTCGACTCTCACGGCATTTCATATGAATACATCAACATCGAAGAGGATGACGACGCCGCAGATTTTGTTGTACAAGTCAATCGCGGCAGGCGCAGCGTGCCAACCATCGTCTTCCCGGATGGCTCTGTGCTGGTCGAGCCATCTCCCCGCGAACTGGCTGCCAAGTTTTCTGCATAAAATCGTGTATAATTAAGAGGCGACCGATGTGGTCGCCTCTTAATTATTTTCAAGGAACCAGTGAATGCAGAATTCAGAACTTTTCGACCTGCTGATGGCTGATGCCAACCACCCGTTCGCGGGATGGGACTTCTCGCATATTTCCGCCACTGGCCGCATGGCCGAAGCTCCGCTATCCTGGAGCTACGCCAGCAAACTCTTGACGCGATTGAGAAAAGCGCAATCCTTGTTGGATATGGGAACAGGCGGCGGTGAATTTCTCTCCTCTTTGCAACCATTGCCGCCTCATACCTGCGCCACTGAAGGTTACGCGCCCAATGTCCCACTCGCACGCCAGCGACTCGAACCGTTAGGAGTGCAGGTGTATCAAGTTGGCGAGGACGGAAAACTCCCCTTTGAGGATAACCAGTTTGACCTGATTATTAACCGTCATGAATATTATGATCCCACTGAAGTGATGCGCGTTCTCAAACCAGGCAGCCAGTTCATTACACAGCAAGTTGGCAGTACAAACGAAAACGACCTGAACGCTCTCATGGGAGCAGATGAATATCAGTTTGGCAATTGGACATTGTCATTCGCCGTCAAACAACTACAAGATACTGGCTGGCACATTATTGAACAAAGAGAAGACCACTCCATCATGCGCTTCTTCGACGTTGGCGCCGTTGTCTATTATCTGAAAGCCATTCCCTGGCAGATACCAGACTTCTCAATCGAGGGCTATTTTGATAAGCTGCTAGAGATACATAACCTCATCGAGCGGCGCGGATATATTGACTTCCAAATGGACTATTTTCTAATTATCGCGGAAAATCAGTAAGGAAATACACCTTGCATTTCTTCCTCCCACCGATTATACTTATTTCATAGCCTGCTTGCTTTAAGCGTGCTGGGCGACGGTTTCACCAACTATAGCTATTGGGTGCCAGGACGACCGCCAGGAGACGCCCATCCCCTTCGATTGTCACTCTGATCGCAGCGAAGGGTCTCGCTCGCCGGGCAGACCTAAAGTAACCCGTCCCACCTCCCATTCTACGCACTATCACAACAGATTCATCAGCAACAACTGAAACTTTCGCAACAAACCCCTCTTCGCCTCGCAATTACTATGCAACTATTGAAACTTTCGCAACATCCAACACATACAGACACAAATAATATGCAAAAAGCGGGGTATCGTAGGGTCGCCCAGGAATCATTCGACGCAAAAACATGTTGCTCACCCCGGTAAAACAAGCAGTTTGATCTATATGTTAAACTGTACGCAACGTCATAATCACACATCACATAGGTATAAGCTCAACCATAGTAGCTAATTGGCAGGAGCCAATCAATGAACAAACAGGACATCGAAAAATACCTGCGTATGCTTGGACAAGAATTACTTCAGCATCAGGTAACTGGTGAAATTTTGCTCGCGGGCGGGGCAGTAATGTTACTCAAAGTACAAAATCGCGAAGTAACTAAAGACATCGATGCTTACTTTAATCCAGAGCACGCTGATATCATTCGGGAAGCAATCAAAGTAATAGCTGATAGAGAAGGTTTAACATATGATTGGATTAATGATGGTGTGAAGGGCTTTTTTTATACACAACCACCTGTGGAACATTGGGCCGAGTTCCCAGGTTTACGGATTTATACGCCAACTTTGGATTACTTACTCGCTATGAAATTGGTCGCCGGGCGTCCTCAGGATATCGAGGATATTAAGGCTCTGGCTCACGAACTAAATTTGTCAAGCCCTGAAGAAGCGCTTTCTATAGTGAAAAAATACGTACCCGAACAACTTTTAGTTCCCAGAATAGAATATATGATCGATGAAATCTTCGAGTAATGTTTTCTCGCTTGAGATGCAGGAAGAAATAAGAAATGGCAACGTCACCGTATCACTGGCATAGACAAACTATTCAAGAAACCTTTCGAGCGTATTTGCGCGGCAGGCAATACTACTCCCTGGGTCGCAATAGGTGATTTTTTGGATGATTGGCGGAGGTCGGCAGTCGAACATCGACGGGAGTTAGTGACAGCGCCAATAGCTCCAGCTTCCACACCCGAATTGCACAGGTGGGCAGCGTTCTGCGCAGCTATGGTTGAATGGCTCTGCTGGCAGGATGGCTTACCATTCCCTGAGTGGACCAGTCAAACAAGCTATAGATTGTCAGACCCCTGGTTTCTCTACAAAGGTTGGAAATTACGGGCCTGGCAGTTGGCGACAACGCCAACCCCTTTCAAAATGCGCAACATTTTTGGCGGCGACCGGATGCTTGACCGGGTCTAACAGGTTTAAGCATTGAATAGAGAACAGCCTGAACACAGTAGAGGACAGTCGTATGCAAGATCACCACTCTCTCGATAAAGCGCAACAACCAGCATCCATCGATGATATGGAACCTGAAGCATTTCGCGCCTATGCCCACCAGGTAGTTGATTGGATTGCCGATTATCTTAGCAATGCGGAATCGTATCCGGTACTCGCGCAAACCGCGCCGGGCGATATTCGCCGCGCATTGCCCGCCCAGGCGCCTGAGCAACCTGCATCGATGGGCAGCATCCTGGGAGATTTTGAGCGCATCATCATGCCGGGTATTACGCACTGGAACGTGCCGGGCTTTCTGGCCTATTTTGCGAACACCGCCTCCGGCCCCGGCATCCTGGGCGAGATGCTTACGGGCGCGCTCAACGTTAATGCCATGCTGTGGCGTACATCACCCGCTGCAACCGAGCTAGAGCAGGTTACACTGGACTGGCTGCGCCAGATGCTCGGACTACCCAATCCGCTCTTCGGCGTTATCAATGATACCGCTTCGTCAGGTGTGTTGTATGCGCTGGCAGCCGCGCGCGAAGCGCTGCCTTTGCATATTCGCCAGGATGGTATGGCTGGTCGCAATGATGTGCCGCGCCTGCGCTATTATGCCTCGCAGGAGGCGCATTCTTCGGTTGAGAAAGCAGGGATCGTGCTGGGCATCGGGCAGTCTGGCCTGCGCAAGATCGGCATTGACGACCAGTTTCGTATGGATGCCGCGCAACTGGAAAAGGCTATTCAAGAAGACCTGGTGGAGGGCTGGCAACCATTCGCTGTCGTCGCCACCATTGGCACGACATCAACGACCAGCATTGATCCCGTGCCGCGCATTGCCGACATTTGCGAACGCTACGGACTGTGGCTGCACGTAGATGGCGCGTATGGCGGCTCTGCCGCCGTAGACCCGGAAATGCAGTGGGTGCTAGCGGGCTGCGAGCGCGCCGATAGCCTCATCCTCAACCCGCATAAGTGGCTCTTTACCCCCATGGATTGCAGTGTCTTCTACACGCGCAAACCAGACGTTGTGAAAGCAGCCTTCAGCCTGGTGCCGGAATACCTGCGCAACAGCGAAAGCGCCGGGGACGAAGTACCGAACCTGATGGACTACGGCACCTCGCTGGGTCGTCGCTTTCGCTCGCTTAAGCTCTGGATGATCTTGCGCTATTTCGGCCAGGAGGGACTAGCGGCACGTATCCACGAGCACATCCGGCTGGCGCAGCTTTTCGCGCGCTGGGTTGACGACTCCCCCCACTTTGAGCGCATGGCACCCACACCATTCAGCACCGTATGCTTTCGCGCCCATCCACAGGGGATAGACGACGAGCAACACCTGGAAGCCCTGAACGAGCGCATCATGAGCACCGTCAACGAGGCAGGACGTTTCTTCCTGTCGCATACCAAACTGCATGGTCAATTTACAATGCGCGTGGCGATAGGCAATCTGCGCACCACCGAGCAGCATTTGAGCGCGTTGTGGGACGATTTGCAAAATATGCTCGCAACTCATCTGATTTAGTGAGGCAAACATATGAACACTCATCCCGGCCTGAAAGACGGCCCAATCTATCTCGACTATAACGCCACGACACCGGTTGACCCGGCAGTAGTCGAGTCCATGTTGCCCTATCTCTCTTCACACTTTGGCAATCCATCCAGTTCGCATCTCTACGGGCATATTGCGCATGAAGCGGTTGACACGGCCAGATGGCAGGTTGCAAGCTTACTCGGTTGCGCACCGGATGAAATCATCTTCACGGGCGGCGGCTCTGAAAGCGATAATCTGGCAATTCGCGGCATCGCACTGGCGCGCAAAGAACAGGGCAACCATATCATCACGCAAGTCACGGAACATCCCGCCGTGTTGAACGCCTGCCGCGCGCTTGAACGCCTGCACGGGTTGCGCGTCACCTACCTGCCAGTCGATGAATACGGGCGCGTCAATCTGGCTGACGTTGAAGCGGCTACAGGGGACTCAACCGTATTAATTACCATAATGCACGCCAACAATGAAACCGGGACGTTACAGCCGCTGCGAGAAATCGCCGGGATCGCGCACAGGCATGGAGCATTGCTGCATACCGACGCGGCGCAATCGGTGGGCAAAATTTCCACTCTTGTAAACGAACTCGGTGTTGATCTGTTGACTATCGCGGGACACAAGCTATACGCGCCTAAAGGTATCGGAGCGTTGTATGTCCGCCACGGGCTGCAACTTGAACCGGTCATTTATGGCGGCGGTCAGGAGTCCGGGCGCAGGGCGGGGACGGAGAATGTGGCCTTTATGGTGGCTTTAGGCGCTGCTTGCGCGCTGGCATATGAACAATTACCAGAGAGCCAGTCACGCTTACGTCACTTGCGAGATGATTTACAACGTCTTCTTGAATCGGCTTTGCCCGGTCGCATACGCTTGAACGGGCATGAAAGCCTGCGACTCCCCAATACGCTCAACATCAGTGTCGAAGGGGTGATTGGCGAAGAGGTACTGGAAGCTATACCGGAGATCGCCAGTTCCACCGGTTCGGCCTGTCACGAGGGAAATACAGATCCATCGCCAGTGCTGATGGCGATGGGTCGCCAGCGCGATGCCGCATTGGGCGCACTGCGGCTCACACTCGGTCGCTGGTCAACCAAAGAGGAAGTCGAGCGTGCCGCGAGATTGCTCGCCAGAAGTATAGACGCTCTTTCGCGAAAGCAGTAGAATAGAGAGTACGAAGATATCGCAGCGGCGACCTGGTTAATCTACGAACAGCAATGACGAAGGAGCAAGTTTGCCATGACCACCAGCGATTCCCGGAAGCACTTCCCGGCTCCCAATGCCATCGAGCACCCGGAGCTTGTCGCGTATCGGGCAGAGTTTCCCATCTTGCAGCGCAAGACCTATTTGAATAGCTGCTCGTTGGGCGCGCTCTCCTCTCGCTCGATGCAGGGACTGGCAACGTTCATGGAGATGTGGAACGAATGGGGCGCGCACGCCTGGTATGAAATCTGGCTGGGCGAGATTGCCAAAACGCGCGAGAAGTTTGCTTCGCTTATCGGGGCGCAACTCCACGAAGTCGCCATTGCGCCAAACGTTTCGACTGCTCTCACGTCAATTGCGACCGCGCTGGATTACAGCAAGCGCAACAAAGTGATCATGGCCGACATGGATTTTCCCACGCTAGCCTATCAATGGCTGGTCAAAGAACGCCTGGGGATCGAAAGCCAGTTTGTCAGCAGCCCAGATCGCATCCATACGCCGCCAGAACTTTTCGAGGACGTGGTGGATGATAGAACCGCGCTGGTGGCTACCTCGCGTGTCTTCTTCACCAGTGGCTATATCCAGGATGTGCGCGCAGTCGCTGATATCGCGCACAAGCACGGCGCTTACGTGCTGATCGACGATTACCAGGGAACAGGCCAGATTCCTATGGATGTTGTAGCCATGGACATTGATTTTCTAGTGACAGGCACACTGAAATGGCTGATGGGCGGTCCCGGACTGGCGCTGGTCTACATTCGCGAGGGGCTGATACCACACTTGCTGCCAACCACCAGCGGCTGGTTCGGACATCGCGAGCAGTTCCAGTTCAAGACGCGCGAATTTGAGTTCCGCGACGATGCCGCCAGGATTGAGATGGGGACACCCTCGGTTCCAAGCATTTACGCCGCCAATGGCGGGCTGGATATCATCAAAGAGATCAGTGTTGAACGCATCTGTGAGCGCACGCGCTACCTGACCAATGATCTGATTGCGCGCGCGCGCGAAAAAGGCTGGCCGGTTCACGCGCCACAGGAGCCGGAACGCCGCAGTTCCATCGTCATGCTCGAGCTTGAACGACCTGATAAGATCGTCAAAGGGCTGGTGGCCCGCAATATCATCACTGACTATCGCCCCGGCCTGCTGCGCGTCTCGCCCTATTTTTACAATACCATCGAAGAAAATGCCATCGTTATCGACGCTATCTCGGAAATACTCGCTAGTAGGAAATGAGGAGCTTTCATCGAAAGGAAGGATTCTATGCTCTGTCCTGAATGCCGGGCCAATTGCTCGACTGAAGATGTTTTTTGTCGCCGTTGTGGAGCTGACCTCTCCATTCCATCAACCAGCCTTGTGCCGTTCACCTCTCATCTTCCCGTAATCGCGCAACACCCACAGTTGCCACGCCTGGCAGCAGGTGTAGGCGCGCTGGCGTTTGGTTTTGGTCTGGAGTTACTGCGGCGCAATCTGTTGGCGCGCCTCGAAAAGCCGGTTCGCTCCGCTTCGAGAGCTTTGACGCCTCAAACAATTCTGGGCATGAAAGATGCCTTCTCGCAACAACAGACCAGTATGATGAAACCGCCAAAGGGGTTTGCTGTAGAAGAGACTGCTATCTATATCCATCGCGTCATACGCCGCGTGAAATAAACTTCAATAAGGTAGAGATGAGAAATCATGGCATTATTATTACGTGAAGAAGATGTACATGCTGTTTTGACCATGAGCGATACTATCAAGGTAGTAGAGGAGGCCTTCGTTGCGCTGGCTCAGGATAAAGCAATCAATCGTCCGCGTATTCGCATGCTTGAAGAACACGGTGTGATGCATCTCCTGGCCGCATCTGTGCCTTCGATGGAAGCGATGGGCTATAAAACCTATACGGTCTTTCGCTCCGGTATGCGCTTTGTGGTCATGCTCTTTAGCACGAACAATGGTCAGCTGCTCTCCATTATTGAAGCCGAATGGTTGGGAACCATGCGTACAGGCGCGACCAGCGCCATTGCCACCAACTACATGGCGCGACCAGAATCATCGATCGTCGGGCTGATTGGAGCAGGGCAGCAAGCCATGATGCAGCTAATCGGGGTGTGTACTGTGCGCAAAATCTCCCAGGTAAATGTCTACAGTCGCGACTTGCCTGCGTGCGAGAGGTTCTGTGAAAAGATGTCGCACGGCCTGAAAATTCCAGTGCGACCCGTAGCCAACCCTCGCGAGGCTATCGAAGAAGCGCATATTGTGATTACGGCTACAACTTCATCGACACCGGTTTTCCCCGGCGAGTGGTTGAAAGCAGGTTGCCATATTAACGCTATCGGCTCCAACTGGGCCAGCCGCCGCGAACTGGACCTGACAACCCTGCAGCGCTGCGACCGTATTGTCACCGATTCATGCGAGCAGGCGAAGCTAGAAGCTGGCGATCTGATTATCCCGGCGGACGAGGGACTGTTCGACTGGAACAGCGTGCATAACCTGGCAGACCTGGTCGAGAGTAATATTCCGCTACGCCAATCAGCAGACGAGATTACGCTCTACAAAGGTGTTGGTATCGCTCTTGAAGATATTGCTACTGCCACGCTAGTCTATCGCCTGGCGCGGGAGCGCAGCCTTGGCTCTGAGTTGAACCTGTTGTCATAGGATACGTATCATGCAAATTGCGCGACGATTTTCCTTTCTGCGCCTGCTTTGGCTGTTCGTGTCGTTGCTTGTCATCCTTTCGGCCTGCGCGCCTTCCGTTGGCATTTTCGCCTCCGGTACCTGGCAGGCCGGCACGTTGCAGCAGGCACATATTCGCTCTTTCGCGGTTGATCCTAACAACGCGCAGAATGTGTATGCCGGGGACGCCCAAAATGGCGTTTTTGTCAGCGCCGATGGCGGCACAAGCTGGAAACAGCAGCAGAACGGCCTACAGCCTGGAGCTACTATCAATGCTCTCGTCTTCGACGACTCTGGCAAAAAGCTATACGCGGCCAGCGACGCCGGAGTCTATGTCAGCGCCGATAGCGCAAAAAACTGGACGAAAGTCGCTGCTCTCCCTCAAGACAAATACACCGCTATTGCTTTTGACCTCAAAAAGACGCAAAGCATCTACGTGGGAAGCGAGCAACATGGCATCTTTGCCAGTTCGGATGGAGGCGCGACCTGGTCAGCCGCCACTGGCGGGCTGCCTGCAAATCTTGCCATTCACGGGTTAGCCTTTGATTCAGATGCGCATCAATTGTGGGCCGCTACAAGTATGGGAGTCTATCGCTCGCCAGATGGAGGCGCAAGCTGGCAGGCGTTGAATAACGGACTGCCTGCCGGTGTTACCGTCTATACCGTCTTGCCCGCCTCTATTGAGGGAGGCGCGCAAGGTTTGATCTACGCGGGCACAAACAAGGGGTTCTTTCTCTCGCAGGATTCCGCCGCGCACTGGCATACCAGCCAGGTTCCCCTCACCGGCATCAGCGTTTATAGCGTGCTCATCGATATTCACACGGTCACGACGGTGTATATCGCCACTAACATTGTAGGGATTTTACGCAGTCCAGATAGTGGAGAAAACTGGGGAAGGGTTGCGTCGGGCCTGCCTTCCCATCAAAGCGTGTATGCGATAGCGCAAGGCGCCGCAAATTACGATCAACTCCTCGTGGCAATCAATAATATCTATCTCTACCCAGGCACAAATAGTATCTTTGACCCCACACGCCTGCTCCCATTCTTGTTAATCATAGTGTTCTTCTATCTCCTGATCCGCATGAGTTCGCGCAGGCGCAATGCATCATTCCATAAGCCAGCGCAAAACTGAGCGGATATTTTCTTCGTGTCCTTGCGCGTAGAAAGCGCGATCAAACTCACCGTCAATGGCCGCGATCACTTCGTCAAATGGATAGTTGATCAACGCGGAAGCGTTTTCAAGCTCTTCGTCCGCTGGCCGATGCTTCTGCAAAAGTAGCCTGGAGCGGCGTTCAATTTCGCGCACATAATGAAGGTTGGCGGCTACCAGTTGCGGGCTAGTCGATTTTCCATGCGAACACAACACACGCTCAGCTTGCAGGGCCACCAGTTGTTCCAGCGTGGTAAACATGTCCGGCACACAACGCTGGTCATCCATAAGCGGCAAGGGGTTCTCCACGGCATCAAAAGCCAGTAACAAACGTAATGCTGGAATCCACGCTACAATCTGGTCTGGATGATGTCCCGGAGCCGATTTCAGTTCGATGGTCAGATCACCACCGTGAATTACCATGCTTTCAGCAAAGGTGATGGTGGGTGGTACCAGCCACACATCGCGAAAGAGGGCATAGCTTTGCTGAAACTCTGCCAATTCATCCGCCGCCTCTTGCGATTGCAGGCGAGTTCGGCAATACTCGTGCGCGATAATTGGCGCGCTCTGTTCGCCCGTGAAATAGGCATTGCCCCAGGCGTGATCCCAATCGGCATGGCTATCGACGCAAAGTACCATGCGTCCCGCCAGTTCGTCTGCCACGAAGCTCATCATTGCGGCCACGTCTGCCGGGCAGAGCATGGTATCCAGCACTACGACGTACCGCTCGGTGATAATGACATAGGCATCAACTTCCAGGCCTTCATATTCGCCTGTGGCATCAAAGACGCGGCGGAACACTCGCACGCGCTCATCGCCGCTCATACCGGGGACAGGGAAAAGTTGCGTTTTCGACATGTGCCTTCTCTTTCACTCTCAACGATGAGCGCCAATAAAGGCCACCACCAGGTAGATTACGAACAACATAATACATATCAGCAAAAATGTTCCGTAACACGTCAATGTCCAGGCGCGGCGCGTATTCAGCGCCTGCCGCAATTGCTCCTCCATATCGGGAGGATCAAACTGCATTTCGGGGCAAAACTCGCGGATACGGGGCAACATGGCGCGAAAATCTCGCGCATTCGACATGCCTTCCGCCAGTATGACTGTTGTATCGTCATCAAGGTCCGCCATTAAGACAAGCCTGGATGGATTGGGGTCGCCCGGCACTAAGATCAACCTGCTGATCAATTCCAGGCGCAGGCGTATCTCCTGGCCCTCTTCAACGCCTGTCACAGCCAGTTCATCAGCGTACAGGCGCAACTCTTTGCCAATGCCAAAGCGCACAACTTTTACAGGAACTCTAGAAACTTCTTGTTCTTCACTCATGCATCAACTCAATATGTTCTTTCAAATTTTCGTTTTCGGACGCTATTGATTGTACAGCATCCGGGGAATATCGTCGATAGCATGGCAGGCATGAGACAAAGACACTAAAAGTTGACGTTCACTTGACAAAGGCGGGTAAGCAACATAGAATTGTGTCTATGCACTTGAGAGAGCAAGCAACCAGGGAGCGCAACGGATTTTTATGGCTTACGTCGGCCTACTTGAAGATAACCCGGTCATAGCCAGGCTTACTGCCACTATGCTAAATTATACCGGCCACCATGTAACCATTTACGAACATCCGAGGGATTGTTTGAAGGCCCTGTCATTAACGAATGTATGCCATACTTCGCCGTATACGCCTGTATCGAATACAGACATTATGCTGCCCGTCGAACTGCTCATCCTTGATCTCCATCTACCTGACATCGGCGGCTTTCAGATACTTGAAATGATTCAGAATAACAACCACACACGCTCTCTACCGCTGATATTCTGCACAGCAGCGACCGCGCGTGAAATCGATTACGCCCTGCGACTCGCTCCCCAGGCTTACCTGATTGAAAAACCATTCAAAATGGAGACCCTCTTGACTGCGGTATCCAACATTTTGCAGGCGCAATAAAAAAGCGACAGCGCAATTTGCCGCATTGTGATACAATTGTTATCCCTACGTTATCCCCCTCCATCAGCCTCCCAAGCCTCTTCACTCACAGCTCACACGTAAATGTCAACCGATTTGACAGTCGATCTCTTCAAGCCGCACTCGCTGTCCAACCAATAACACCATCCTGATCGATCTTGCCACCACGGTTCAAGAATGAGACGGCTGGGCCGATAGGAGATACAAAGGACACTCACCTCAGGCATCCGCGCCCTGAGAAACCATGCACCCTGGAGGAAACCGTTTATGTACCGTACTCTCGCCCGCACTCTCTGGAAGCCGCTGAGCCTCCTGCTGGCCGGGATGGGCGTTTTACTCGTGTATTTGCTGCTCAAACCTGTGCCGCCTGCCCAATTCCCCTTTGGTGCTAACCTCCTGCAAGGCCTGTTAGAAACGATCGGGTTGCTCCTCACTCTGCCCATCTTGTTACCAGCAGGCACACGCAAGCAGGCAGCAGCCCGCTCTTGCTCCCCCTGGCTGGCCTGGTGGACCCCGTGCGGCTCGCTCGTCCCGCTCTTGCTCACCTGCACGCTGTTGAGCTATCTCCTCGGGCAGGTCCTCTGGACACTGAATGAGGATGTGTGGCACCTGGCGGTGCTCTTTCCCAGTTGGGCTGACGCCGCTTTCCTGGGGTCCTATCCCTTCGCCCTGCTGGCGGTCCTGCTCTTGCCCTGGCCTCACCTCTCGAGGACCAGCCGCACACGCATGGTCCTCGATGGCGTGATCGCCATGACCGGCGTCGTGACCGTGAGCTGGTACTTCATCCTGGGTCCCACCATCAGGCAAGGAGCCGAGAGTGCGTTTGCTCAGCTCGTGGGGACCGCCTATCCGCTCTGTGACCTCGTGCTGATCTTCTGCCTGTGCCTGCTGGTGGTGCGTCATAACACACCCGTGATGCGCCCGGTCCTCTTCCTGTTTTTCCTGGCCTTCACGGTGATTATCCTCACTGATACCATCTACAACTACCAGCTCCTCCACGGTCTCTTTCGCCTGGGCAGTCTGCTCAACCTTGGCTGGCCCCTGGGCTACCTGCTGCTGGGCCTGGCCGCCCGAGCCCTGTATGTGCTGCCTCAGCTGGGGCTGCAGATCGCCGGACAGGGAGTGAAAAGCGAACGCACTGCCAGGTGCCCTGCGCTGCGGCAAACTCTACTGCCATATGTCTGGGTCCCCATCGTGGGGCTCCTGCTGCTCTACATCTGGAACCATGAAGGCGACCCCATGTTAGAGACAGGGGTAGTGGTCGGTGCAGTCGTGCTGATGGTCCTGATGCTGGTGCGGCAGTTCGTGGACATGCGCGAACTGCGCACCCTCTACCTTAACAACGATGAACTGGAAGTCCAGGCGACGCACGACTCGCTGACCGGCCTGCCGAACCGCACGTTGCTGCAAAGGCGGCTCGAGCAGGGCACATCCCTGGCACACAAGAGCGACATCTCGGCAGCGCTGCTGATCCTGGACCTCGATCACTTCAAGGAGGTCAATGACACGATCGGTCACCAGCGCGGTGACCAGCTGCTGCAACAGGTGGGAGAGCGCCTGTGCCAGGCGGTCAGTGGCGCTGCGACCGTCGCACGGCTCGGCGGCGACGAGTTTGCCGTGTTCCTTCCCGGCGCGGACGAAGCGGCTGCGCGACAGGTCGTCTCGGCACTGGGGAGAACACTCGAAAGAACCGTTTCTGGTTGAGAGCTATCCTCTGCATGTCGAGGCCAGCATTGGGGTCGCGCTCTCCCCTCTCCATGGGAGTGAACCCTCAACCCTTTTCCAGCATGCAGACGTGGCCATGTACACCGCCAAACTGGGGCATGAGGGGTTCGCCCTCTACGATGCGAGTCGTGACCAGTACAGCCCGCGCCGCCTGATGCTCCTCGGGGGGTTGCGCGAGGCCATTGCCGCGGGCCAGTTGCGCCTGTACTACCAGCCGAAAGCCGACCTGCATACCGGCCAGGTCTCGAGCGTCGAAGCGCTGGTGCGCTGGCAGCATCCCACGCTCGGCTTGATCCCCCCAGCCCAGTTTATTCCGCTCGCCGAGCAAACCGGGCTGATTGTCCCTCTGACCCATTGGGTGGTAGCGACGGCGCTCGAGCAATGCAGGCGCTGGTTGGATGGGGGACTGGAACTACGCGTGGCCGTGAACCTGTCCATGCGGAGCTTATGCGATACAAGCCTGCCGGATACCATCGAGAGCCTGCTGGCACAGTACGGAGTGCCTGCCCGCCTGTTGTGCTGCGAGATCACCGAGAGCGCGCTGATGGCAGACGCTGAGCATACCCTGCACGTGTTGAACCGCCTGTTCGCGTTGGGAGTGCGCATCGCCATTGACGATTACGGCACAGGCTATGCCTCGCTCTCCTACCTCAAACGCCTGCCAGCCGACGAACTGAAGATCGACCATGCTTTTGTGCAACACGTGACAACCGACCAGTCAGATCAGGCCATCGTGCGCTCCACGGTGAACATGGCCCATAGCCTGGGGATGTCTGTGGTAGCCGAGGGGGTGGAAGATCAGGCCACCTGGGACCTGCTGGAGACGCTTCGATGTGATATCGCACAGGGGTACTACCTCTCCCGCCCGATCCCTGCCCAGCAGCTGGAGCGCTGGCTCGATGAAAGGCAAGAGGCGGCCGTGCGTTGGCTCGATGAAAGGCAAGAGGCGGCGGCACTCCAGATGGGACTGGGATAGGAATATGCTCCCACCATCGGAACTCGCGGAGCGTCCTCCTGAATGGATGCCAGGAGGAACAGGTGAGCCATCTCGTAGGAAGTGGAAAAAACGGAATGCAGGATTGGATATTCTGCGACGCTGTTCGATCCCATCGCCATGCTGGTGAGTCTGGCCTGGATGAACACAGTAGCGTTACTCAGACTCGCCAGGAGAACGAGACCACTCAACACCGAATCGATACTGAACCAGCCGATGCCGATCACAATCCCCGCCACGCTCAACCACCCGATTACGGCGCCTATCAAAGCAACCGTACCTGCACAGAGCAGGGTATGCACGCGATAGCCGCGCAAGAGCGGGCGGGGATGCTGAGCCGGGGCATGACCGACCGCGGCATCGGGGTCGGTGCGGCACCAGGCCAGGATGGGGGCGCTATCAATGATGAGATCACGTGCCTCGATCAGGCGGCGTCGGATGGCGCTGAGCACACTGAGGACAAAGAGCGCCTCGTAGATGGGCGCGCCCGCACGAGCCGCCCGTTTCCACTGTTGGGAGGCACTGGGAATGCGCGGCTGCCCCACGCGATCCAGCGGCAAGCCGCACGCCAGGGCGAGCGCGGGCCAGGCCGCTAACCAGTCCTGCATATCCTGATACGACAGCCGCCACAAGGTGCGCAAGAGCGCAATGAGAAGCAACGACGCCTCGCTGTAGCGCAGGGGCGAGCCTCCTGGTCCTGCCGGTAAGGGAGGCGGACACCGATGATGCGCCAGGCGCACCGCCAGCCGACACAACGTGAGCAGGTGCAGGGTGCGCACTAACGTGAGCGCATCAATATGCGGGGCTGGACCCAGCCGCCCTTGTGTCCGGTGATATGCTGGTGGGGGCACTGGTGCCTAGTCACTGAGAATGGTAGGCATCAAGAAACTGACCTCCTGGGCGAGGGAGCTAGCCTCATCTAGCGTCAGTTTACCCTACTTGTTTGGGTTTGGAAATGCCCTCTTACTCTTTTAAAGTGCCTGATGCTCTGACCCCTCCCATGCCAACAAAAACTTGCCCATGAGGTTCCACAACCAGAGGGAGGGAGAAGGACGAACATGGCTGGGACCATCGACCTCACCTGGGCCACGTCTGCTCATCAATCGGCTCGAGGACCTCTAGCAGGTCGTCAAACTGCAGATGCGCCTTCAACAATTGCGCTTTGAGGTGGTCGATCATCGGAGGCGAGAGGGTGCTCCCCGTGTTGAGTGCTTCGGCGATTGTCGTGATCGCCAGACTCACTCGCTGAGCTTGATCTGCGATGTCACGCTGGTACCGATGCAACTGCCCCAGAGCCAGCGCCTGCTTGCTGATACGCTGCTGTCCTGCTGGATCATCTTCCTTCATGTCTTCGAGATCCATCATGTCTCACGAGCCTTTCTCTGTCTTGGAAGGTAGATTGTCTGTACGTCGCTCAAGCCTTTGGCCCCGCATCGACCCAGCTGGCAATGAGGGCGAGCAGATCCTTGCTCCGAAACGGCTTGGCCAGGAAGCCATCAGCACCCCCTGCCTCTGCAGCACCCTGGGTGGGGACGTTGTGGGCCGAAAACAGGATCACGGGAATGTTCTGGGTCTGCTCCCGCCCCTTCACCTGTCGGCACAGATCCCGTCCATCTTCCCCCTGCAACGAAACATCGAGCAGGATCAGGTCGGGCGGGTCACTTTCCAGAAACGATAAACACGCCCCCGTTTGACTGGTCTGCACGCGATACCCAGCCAACGTCAGCGTCATCTGCACGACATCCAAAATATCCGCGTTATCATCGATCACTAGAATGTATTTTTTCATTGCTTGCTCTTTCTAGCGCGTGCAACCTGCTCGCCCCTAGATCGAGGGCAGGGCGAAGGAGAAGGTGGAGCCCTGCCCTGGGACGCTTTCCACCCATATCCTGCCTCCGTGCTGCACGACGATCTGCCGGGCGATGTAGAGCCCGATGCCCAAGCCGGGGAAGTTCTTCTCCGTCTCGCCCGACCCGCGATAGAAGCGCTCGAAGACTCGCTCCTGGCAGTGGGAGGGGATGCCGATGCCGAAATCCTGCACGCTGACGGTGACCTCCTCAGAGGTGGCGTCCAGGCTCACCACGACCGTCTGGACCCGGGGCGAGTACTTGATGGCATTGCTCAAGAGGTTGAGGACGACCTGCCCCAGCCGGTCGCGGTCCCCCACCAGCCGGCACCCCGTCTTGCCTTCCAGCACGATGCGGTGCCACGACACGGTTCGTTGGACATCCACCACCACCTCTCTCACCAGGTCGTCCAGCACGACCGGCTCCAGTTCCTCGATCAGTTTGCCCTCCTGTGCCTTGGAGAGATCAAGAAGGTCGGAGAGGAGTCGAATGAGCTTTCCCAGCTGGGCCTCCATCTGCGACACGTACTGCAGGGCCAGCTGATTGCCCTGCTCCTCCAGCATTCCACGCAGGAGCTGCGCATAGCCCAGCTGGGTGGTGAGCGGGGTTTTGAGTTCACGGCTCACCATCCTGATACACTCATCGAAATGTTTTTTCCTCAGCTGCTTGCTCCTCCGCGACCACTTTGCACTGCGCAGGGGTCGACACTCATGGTACAATGATGGGCAGGTGATTAGAGCCGTAGACCAACTAGACTCCGAGCAATGGTTCTGCTGGCCGCCGCGCTAGCACTGCTTTCTGATCATGTCTGAGTATAGCGGGCCCTCTCGATTTCGGCATCGGGCCAAGGGCTGGTTTTTGAGTTCGATCTTCGACGGAGGAGTTCACTCCGTCAAAAGGCGGAGAGGCGATGACGATTCGTGTCCTGGTCGCCGACGACCACTGGATGGTCCGCCAGGGGCTGCGCCTGTTCTTGGAGCAGGACGCTGAACTGGAGGTGGTGGGAGAGGCCACCAGCGGAGAGCAGGCCGTCGAGCTGGCACGGCAGATGCGGCCCGATGTGGTGCTCATGGATCTGCTTATGCCAGGGATAGATGGCGTCGCGGCAACCGAAGCGATCCTCGGTGAACTCCCGGCGACCAAGGTTGTGGTGCTGACCAGTGCGCTTGAGGATGCCCTGGTGGTGGGAGCCGTGCGCGCAGGCGCGATTGGATACCTCCTCAAGGACGTGGAGGGCGATGAGCTGTGCCAGGCGATCAAAGCCGCCGCCGCAGGGCAGGTTCAGCTTTCGCCTCAGGCGGCGAAACGGCTGATGCAGGAAGTCCGCGCTCCCACATCTCCAGAGGCGTTGACCAGGCGCGAAAGCGAAGTGCTTCGACTGCTGGGACAGGGGCTGTCGAACAAAGAGATCGCCCGCTCCCTCTCGGTCGGTGAAAAGACGGTGAAGACCCACGTCAGCAGTATCCTGGTCAAGCTCGGAGTGAAGAGCCGCACGCAAGCCGCGCTCTGCGCTCTCCGCCTCGGGTTGGTCCCGCCCGCACCTCTCGGCCAGGACACCTAGGATGCGCCTTGGGCGCACACACGCAAGGGGAGGCTTCTCATGGAGATGGACCCCCGGCAAGCCACAGAGGACGGGCTGGTACGGCAAGCGCAACACGCCTCCTTGCGCGCGGAGGTGAGCACAGCCCTGACCGAGCGCGCGCCATTAGCGACGATCTTGCAGCGCTGTGCCGAGGCGATGGTGCGTAGCTTGCAGGCGGCCTTTGCCCGTATCTGGACGCTCAAGCCAGGAGAGGATGCGCTGCTGTTGCAGGCGAGCGCCGGCAAGTACACCCACCTCAACGGTGCGCACGGCCGCATCCCCGTTGGAGAGCTCGAGATCGGCTGGATCGCCCAGGAGCGCCAGCCGCACCTCACCAACGATGTGCAGCACGATCCGCGCATCAGCGATAGAGAATGGGCCAGGCGCGAGGGGATGGTCTCCTTCGCAGGCTATCCCCTGGTGGTAGAGGAGCAGGTCGTGGGGGTGATGGGCATGTTCGCCTACCAACCGCTCCTGGAGGATACCCTGGATGCGCTGGCATCGGTGGCGCAGGCGATAGCCCAGGGGATCGGCAGGAAATGGGCGGAGGAGCAACTAGAGGAGCGCGTTCGCGAACGCACGAGAGAACTGGGGCTGTTGCTCGAAGTGTCCGAGCATATCGCCTCCACACTGGAACTGCAGCCCCTGCTCGACACCATCCTGGCCCGGCTCAAAACGGTGGTGGACTATCGCGCTGCGGTGATCTACGCCTGGCAGGACGACCGGCTCACGATGCTCGACTACCAGGGAGAGCAGGCGTTTGAGGAGTTCAGGAAGACGCTCGCCGGCTTCGAGCGGGATATGACTCGCATGCTGCAGGATCGCCGGCGCGATCCCCTGGTGATCGACGACACCTCGCGGCGGCCACAGGACGCGCAGGCCCCCCACGAGGCAGCGGGCATGTCTCCCGGACACATCCCTCTTCCCGTGGGTTCCTGGATGGGAGTGCCACTCTTGGTCAAAGAGAAGACGATCGGCCTGCTCATGCTCGCTCACAGCCAACCGCGCTACTACTCGCAGCAGCGTGCCGACCTCGTCCGCGCGCTGGCGAACCTGGCGGCGGTCGTCCTGGAGCACGCCAGACTGTACGAACAGGCGCAGGAGCTGGCGGCTCTCCGGGAGCGGCAGCGCCTGGCCCGCGAGCTGCACGACTCCGTCTCCCAGGCTCTCTACAGCATCGCGCTGCATGCGCGGCGCGCCCTGGTAGAGCGTGATCCGGGCAAACTCGCCGGAACCCTGGACCAGCTGCTTGCGCAGGCACGAGCGGCCCAGGCCGAGATGCGCGCCCTGATCTTCGAACTGCGCCCGGAGTCGCTGTCGAAGGAGGGGATCGCCAGCGCGCTCAAGAAGCAGGCGGAAGCGATACAAGCGCGCTCCGGCCTGCCGGTAGTGACGGACCTGGGGGCGGAGCCCGCGTTGCCGCTCGCGGCGAAGGAGGCGCTCTATCGCATTGCCCAGGAGGCGCTGCACAACAGCGTGAAACACGCCCGCGCCGCCACAGCGCAGGTGCGGCTGCGCGTGCTCGCTGCAGGAGTTCAGCTGGAAATCAGCGATAACGGCGTCGGTTTCGATCCAGAGCGATCGTTTCCGGGTCACCTGGGCTTGCAGTCGATGCGTGAGCGGGTCTCTCAACTCGGGGGGTCGTTGGAGATTGCGAGTGCGCCGGGGCAAGGAACACGCATCCGCGTCACCATTCCTCAATGGCCCTGACGTTCTAAATGAACATACTCGCTCGGCGTCATGTCTTTCCACCTGACCCGGCGAGACCTCCTCATAACATACTGGCTCTCCCGCGCTTTTGATGATGGGGGGTTGCGCCTCCCTTGAGCGGCCTTTCTAGCCGCATCGCAGCACCCGCTTGCGCAGGGTCTGGAAGCTCGCCCGACCATACGCCTGGCGCTTGAGGAGTTTGAGGCGGTGAACATGGCCCTCAACCGGTCCCTGCGACCAGGCCAGTGTGAGCCCGGCCTTCACCGCCTCATAATCTTTTTTGAGCGAACTCGCAAAGCTACGTAGCTCAGAGATGCCCTGCTGCTCCGCCTTTTCCAGCCAGGTATCAAAGCCTTCCCCTTTCCGTTCTCGCAGCATGGTGGTAAATTCCAGGATCAGATCATTGGCCTCGCGGATCTCTTGATCGGCTTCGCAGAGCTGGGTGAGATACTTTTTTTGCCACTCCAGGCGCTGATCTTCCTTAAAGGTAATCCAATGAGCGACCTGTGAAGCGGTTGGTGGACGTTTGGCTGGCGTAGGCACAGGTGTTTCCTGGGCGGGATCAACCTGCTTGAATTTCCGAAAATCCTTTGCTTTGCGGAACTGGACATAGTAGCGCTGAATGGGTTGATCCGAGCCAGTGTAGCCCATCTCTTTGATCTCACGATACACCTTAGGGCTCCCGCCGAAATAACCTGACCTTTTTTGGCACGATGGAAGATAGAGCGCACAGAACAAAAGAGCCTTTCGCTAGTCAAATTGTTGGCACGAGTTCTCCTTAAGAAGACCCCCTTTTGCTTGGGCCTCTCATGTGGTACGCTCAATGAGGATTTTTCTGTTCGTTTTTCCTAGCCTTCTCAAGAGGGGACAGCGAAAGCAACACGCCGCATTTTTGTGAGCAGAAGGGAGGGATGATGGATCCTGCTCAAGACATTGTCACACAACTGGCGCATGGGGATTTTGCCGCAGTGGAGCACCGTCTGGCAGATCATATCAAACCTTTGCTCCCGGGAGGAAAACTCCAAGCCACCTGGCAGAGGATTGAACAGCAGGTGGGAGCGTTTCAGGAACTGGGAAACACCTCTGCCGTGCAGACCCACCGGGGTCTGGTGCAGGTGGTTACCTGCGTCTTTGAGCGCGCGCGTCTCGATGTGAACATCGTCTTGAATGACGCGGGCGAGATCACTAGTTTAACGATTACGCCGGTGGGAACCGTTGCAAGGCAAGCGACCGCGACCTATGAGCCTCCGTCGTACGCACAGCCCGAGCGATTTCATGAACACGAGGTGCAGATTGGGCAGGGACGATGGGCGTTGCCAGCCACCTTGAGTCTTCCGCAAGGGGACGGGTCATGTGCTACGGTGCTGCTGGTGCATGGTTCGGGACCACAGGACCGCGACGAGACGATGCCGCCCAACAAGCCGTTCCGCGACCTGGCCTGGGGATTAGCCTCACAGGGTATCGCGGTGCTGCGCTACGAGAAGCGCTCACACGTCTATCCCGCCAGCCTGGGGAGGGTCGACTCCCTTACCGTCAAGGAAGAGGTCCTTGACGATGCGCTCTCCGCAGTGACTCTCCTGCGTGATCGACCAGAAGTAGACGCGCAGCATATTTTTGTGCTGGGACATGGCCTGGGCGGCTACCTGGCTCCGCGTCTGGGCGAGGCCTGTCCGCAGATTGGTGGCCTAATTATCCTGGCGGGTGCTGCGCGGCCGTTGGAGGATGTGATCCTGGATCAGATGATCTATGTGCTTTCGCTGAGTACGGCCGACCCGCTGGCGCGACAGCAGCGGCTTGCTGTGCTCAAAAAGAAAGTGGCGCTGGTCAAAGATCCCACCCGCTTGCCGACCGCCAAAGCTTCCGACTTGCCGCTCGATATCCCGGCGGCCTACTGGCTCGACTTGCACACCTATCACCCAGCGAAAGTGGCCCAAACGCTCAAACTGCCGATGCTGTTCCTGCTGGGCGAGGGCGACTACCATGTCACGCGAGAGGATTTCCAGATTTGGCAGGACGCCTTGAGTGGGCGCAGCGACGTGCAATTTAGCATGTATCCTGGCCTCAACCATCTCTTGATGCCCATTGAAGGCCGGCAAAAGGCCACTCCCGCCACCTACACTGTGGCTGCTCATGTGGCCGAAGAGGTGGTGAACGAGGTCGCGAGGTGGATCAAGCGACACTAAGAGTTGGGCAGCAAAATAAATGGCAGGTGCCAGATACCCCAGATGCTTCCGAGAATGAGACTGGCGCGTATGGCGCCAAAGCGCATCTCGAGACGGGGAAGAGCGAAACCGCTCCAGCCCAACTCTTCCCCAAGTGACGCCACCACCGCACTCCACTGGCGCCGAGGAAGAAGGGGGGCCTGGGATGGCGAGATAGAGTTGTGGCTTTCATGTTCGCCTCCCAGGCTCATTATGTGGAGCAAGCTGGCGCCAGTGTACTGCTAGATCATCGCAAAGCATAACGTTAGGCTCTTCTGCCTATACCCTTCGTGCCAGTTTGGCCAGTTGCCGGAGCCCTGGCTTCTGCCCGTACATCAGGACTCCGAAGCGGTAGATGCGCGCCGAGATCACGGCGCAGAGGTAGATGGCTACGATCATCAGCGCAGTGGTCAGCGCGATCTCCCACCAGGCCACGGCTCCGGTGCCGATGCGCATGAGCATGGTGGTCGGCGTCCAGAAGGGGATGTAGGACATCACCTTGATCCACGCCGCGTCGGGGCTGTAGATGCCGAAGAAGCTCACCAGGTAGCCAACCGTGAACAGCCACATGACGGGCTGGACCACGTTCTGGAGGTCTTCCTGCCGTTTGACCAGCGCTCCCACGGCGGCAAATAGCGTCGCGTAGAGCAAGAAACCCAGCACGAAGTAGACCAGCAGCAGCAGCAGCATCGTGACGGAAGCGCCCGTAATATTCAGGCTCAGCCCTCCTGCCCCGGAGCTCGTGCCGAACAGCAGGGCTTTGACGGGGGTCTGCAGCAGCAGCGCGCCGATCCCCACCGCCACGAAGGCCGCCATCTGCGAGAGTCCCGCCGCGCCGATGCCTACGATCTTGCCAACCATGAGCTGGAACGGCGTGGCCGCATTCACCAGGATCTCCATGATGCGGCTGCTCTTCTCTTCGGCGACTCCCGTCGCCACGCCATAGCCATAGAGGTAGACCGACATAAAGATGAGCAAAATCCCGACGTAGGCGAGGATATATCCGGTGACGGTCTCGGCTACCGAACGGCTGTTTTGATCCTGCCCGGTATGCACCACGCTAAACGCAGGCTGCGCGAACAGGCTGGCGGTTTGCGCGGGGGTCAAGCCCAGGCGAGAGGCTTTATCCAGCGCGTTCAGTTGTCCGGCGAGCGCCTGCACCCCGGAGAGATGGGGATCGACTGTGAGGCTGGAACTGCTCGCATTCGTGTAGTAGGTAAAGCCTATCTCCCCGTTGGCTGCGCGGTCGAGCACGAGCAGAATCGAGACTGTGCCATCTTTCACCTGCTTTTGCAAGTCGCTGATGCTGCTGCCTGCGGGTGCCATGCGAATGGAATAAGGGGTACTCCCGGCTGTCTTCGTGCCGGTGGCCTGGGTCGCCGTCCCATTCAGGGCCGTATTGATATAGCGGGACAACGCATCGTCGTTCATCGTGGCGATAGTAGTGGCGTTATTCACCACCACCATCTTCGTCTGCGAACTCGAGGTGGCCGTAAAGTACTCAATGGCGGTCGGTACGCACGCGCCGAGGATCACCAGCACCAGCATGAGGATCGTGCTTATGATAAAGCTGCGCTGCCTGATGCGTTTCCTGAATTCATAGCTGGCAATCAGGCCGATGTTGCGCAGGGTGTGCCGGTGAGCCGCGCCACCTGTAGTGATCGACGGAGTATGCTGCTGTATGACGGGCGTTGCTCTTTCCAGCACGACTCCACTCTTCTTTGACATCGTTTTGCTCCTTCTCGTATCGTATGGACATCCATCAGGCAGATACTCTCGCCTGAGTGGCTGGACGCGCGGCCTCGTTGATGTGCTCGATGAAGATATCGGTGAGCGATGGCTCGGTCAGTTCAAAACGGCTGATGACACCGCCGCGGCGCAGCGCCTCCTCAACGATCAGGTTGGGATTGAGGTTCGCCGGGATTTGCATCTCGATGTAGTCCTGCCGGCGTTTCGTGACCTGCACCCCCGCAAGCCCATCCAACCAGCGCGCCTCCGGGTCGTTATCGAGCTTCAAACGCGCCACGTTGCGTCCGTGCTGGCGTTTGACCTCGCGCACGCTGCCCTGCACGATGGTCTGCCCCTTATTGATGATCACCACGTCCTGGCACAGCTCCTCGACCTGCTCTAACTGGTGTGTCGAGAAGATGAGGGTCTTGCCCCGGCGGTGCATCTCTTCGAAGGCTTCTTTCAGGACATTGGCGTTGATGGGGTCCAGGCCGCTGAACGGCTCGTCCATGATCAGGATCAGCGGATCATGCAGGATGGTGGCCAGGAACTGGATCTTCTGCTGGTTGCCCTTGGAGAGTTCTTCGACCTTCTTCTTGCGGTACTCGATGATCTGAAAGCGCTCGAGCCACTCGTCCAGGTGGTGCTGCGCGGCGGACTTCGAGAGCCCGTGCAGGCGCGCCAGGAACAGCAACTGCTCCTGTACCTCGACCTTCGGGTAGAGTCCCCGCTCTTCCGGCAGGTAGCCGAAGTCCCGGCGGGGCACTTCGCTCACATCTTTGCCGTTCCAGGTGATGCGCCCGCTGTCGGGGCGCAGAATGTCGAGGATCATGCGCATCGTGGTGGTTTTGCCAGCGCCGTTTGGTCCGAGAAAACCGAAGATCGAGCCCTCTTGCACTTCCATCGACAGGTCCGTGATGACCCGCGCTCCGGCAAACGACTTGTTTATATGTTCAACAACTAATCCCATGGTATGAACTCCTCGCTGTTACGCGCAATGGAACGATTGAAACAAGGCACGGACAGCCTTTCGCGTTTCCCTTTAGGCATGACTGAGATGCCTGATGTGAAAGCTATGACCACGATACTCGGTCATCCACAAGGAAAATGCCAGTCCCAAGACTACCAGGCCGAGGGTCATAAAGAGCGGCTGCATCCACGAGAACTGTCGGGAGAGCGCGACCTCCATGACCTCCCAGCCGACCATGAGGACGCCCGCCACCGCCGAGAGGAGTACACTCCATTCGCGGCGCAGGAACACGGTGATGGCGGCCAGGAACGAACTCCCCCCGACGACGATCGCCAGCATGAGCATGAGGATGGTGGAGTCACTGAAAGACGTGCGTGGCAGCCATGCAACAAGTGACCGGTCCAGCAAGCCTGTCAGGGCAACGACAGCGTAGGCGATGTCAAACGCAGCGACCAACAGTAATGGTATGTAGAGTAAGGTCCGTACTACTTTGTGCTTCATGATCTTTCCCTTTGCGCGAGCGGAATGGATGCTCTATTCCAATTACTTCCTCCAGGTGGAACCTCACACGGTTCCATGTTGAAGGGTAGCATGCCGACCTCACTCTCTCATCACAGCGGGTCGCCCCACGACCACAAAACGATCACATCTTGGACTGCAGGCGCATCACCAGAACGCACCGTTCTGCCAGGGTATTTGTGAACCCCCTGTGACCTCGCACGTGCCCCTCGTGATACACCTGTGTGGCGCGTGTCGGATGATTGGAGTGTGATTGGAAAGGGATAGCTTATGGAGCTTATTCGCTACATCAAGGAACGCAACTGGCCCGTTGTCTTCGGGTACGCCCTCTTTATCGGGATGATGGCCACGGGCTACTACTATAACGTCACGTTTGTCCAGCTGGGCCTCTTCGATCTGGGCACGCGCCTGATCGGCATGAGCGAGCAGGCGGTGGCCACTTCTATCACCTGTTTCGCGCTCTTCACCTGCATCGTCGCCCTCCTGTTTGGCTGGCAAATGCAGAAGCGCGGTTGGGGTCAGCAATTCATCCTCAAGTTACGCATAGCCTTCGGGATTGTGCTCGTGCAGACCATGTTGACGGGCCTCGCCCCCTTCATCCGCAGCGAGCTGCTGTTCCTCGCCTGGATCGTCGCCACCTCCTCTCTGCTCGGCATCGGCGTTCCCGTCACGTTTAGCCTGGCGGTGGACCTGATCCCGGTGAGGGACCGGGGCTATGTAGCGGCAGCCATCACCGCGCTGGCCTACTTCTGCGCGGCGGTCTTCTCCTCAACGTGGGCCATCGAGAGGTTCACGGCGCTGGTCCTCGGTCCCATGATCGCTGGCACAGCCGTGCTGGCATTCCTGGCCTTCAAGCATGGTGCGTTTCTCGACAGGCTGGCCGAGCAGCATACCCGGCCTGAGTTCGGCATGGGACGGTTCGTGGGGAAGGGTGAGAGGGGCTACACCGGCGTCAGCCGTCCGCTGCTAGTGATGCTCTTCCTTATGTTCGGCATCTACTTCGTAGACAGCCTGGGCTTTCTGCGCCTGATCTTCACGCCCGTCTACGTCAACAACGCCTGGCAGTCGCAGCAGGTGGGCACGCTCCTGTTCATCGGGATCACGCACGTGGGAGCGGCCTTGATTGCCGGCGTGCTGTATACGGTCCTGGACGTGAAAGCGCTCTTGCTCTGGGTCTTCGGCATCTTCGCGCTGGTGCTGCTCATGTACGTGTTCGACACGCGCCTCTCGCCGGGGGATACCGCCCCGCTGATCCTTCCCATGCTCTACGCGACCGCGGTCAGCCTGTACACCGTCGTGAATTTCGCCCTGTGGGCCGATCTGTCCACCCCGGCTACCATCGGTCGCAACGCGGCCCTGGGCGTGGCGCTCTCGGGCTGGACGGCCACGTTCATCAGCACGGCGCTGGCCGTCCAGTGGCGCCTGGGTGGCCTTGCGGTGGGCGAGCACCTCAATTATGTCGCCGCACTGGCGCTGCTGTTCTTCCTCGCGACGCTCGCGGTCTCCGCCAGAGCAGCATGGGGCAACGCAAAAGGAGACAAACCATGAACCACCACAGATCACTATCTAACGGCTCTGTCAGGCTCGCAGGTGCGAGAGCAGGTCGTATGAGTCGCCCTTTCCTGACCGCGCGCTGGACGGACCTCGTCCTCGCAAACTACCGCGTGCCGCCGGAGCTCCTCTTGCCGCACGTCCCACCCGGCAGCGAGCTTGACGCACCGGATGACGAGCCGGGACTGCATCTGCTGTCCCTCGTCGCCATGCGCTTTGCCGACACGCACGTCTACGGGCTGCCGGTGCCGACGGCACAGCGCTTCCCGGAGGTGAACCTGCGCTTCTACGTGCGCCGCGGGCCGATGCGCGCCTGCGTCTTCCTGCGCGAATTCGTTCCGGTGCCCCTGGTGGTGCTGGGGGCGCGGCTGTTCTACCTTCAGCCCTACTTCCTGGCCCACCTCTCGCACGACGTGCAGGTCGAGGGAGAGAGCATCAGCGTACAGACACACCTCCAGCACCGGGGGCGCGGCGGCGAGATCCGCCTGCGGGTGCGCAACGACCCCGCGACACCACCTTCCGACAGCCAGGAGCACTTCCTGAAGGAACACTACTGGGGCATCGACCGCAGCCGCTCCGGCGAGAGTTTCCGCTACCGGGTCTCCCACCCGGTCTGGCGCACCTATCCCATCGAGCACGCCGAGGTGACGATGAATCCTGGCGCGCTGCTCGGCGGCGCGTGGGAAGCGTTAGAGTGGGACACCCGGCTCCACTCCGTCCTCTTCGCCGAGGGGTCAGTGGCGGCGGTGTACGAAAAGGAGCCGCTCTTCGCCGAAGACCTGTACGGCCTCGGGAATGCTCCAGCGGCCGCCGCGAGTATCGGCAGGCGCTCACCGGCAGAGCTGCCAGAACCGCCGGAAGGGAGGAGCGCATGAAACACCTGTTGATCGTACTCCTGCTGTTGTTTCCCCTGCTGATCCTGTCCGCGTGTGAGCCGCAAGTCTACAGCGGGAAAATCATCCTCGAGGGGAAACATGCACTGACGACGGTGGATGGAGACCTGGTGATACTGGGCGGACAGGTCACACTCAAGGAGGGTAGCCAGGTGAGCGGCTCGGTCTATCTACTCAGTGGTGACCTCCAGGCCGATGGAACCATCCGTGGGGACGTGGCCTTGCTGACCGGGACGCTGACGCTCGGGCCACACGCGAGGGTAGAGGGGAGCCTCAAAGTCGGTGTCGGGACGCTCAACCGGTCACCTGCGGCTATCATTGTTGGGGAGGTAGTCAACGGAGGAGCAGGCATCGCGTTGCCGCTGGCTCAGGCCTGGTGGAACGCGCAATCTCTGGTCGCGCAGGTGCTCTGGTTCGCTGGACGTGCTCTGTTCGTAGCGCTGCTGGCGCTGCTCCTCGTGCGCTTTGTGCCAAAGCCGACTGCTCGCCTGGGCAAAGCCGTCGCGGAGCATGCGGTGATCGCGGGAGCCCTGGGACTGCTGGCGCTCGTCGTGACGCTGTCGCTGCTGGTGTTCATGGCCTTCACCATCATCCTAATCCCGGTCACCTTACTGGGCCTCCTCATGCTGGGGGTCGCCGCCTTCTACGGATGGATTGCTCTCGGCCTGCAGGTCGGGCTGGCGCTGGTTCGGCTGTTCAAATGGAAGATGCCGTCGTCCCTGACAGCGTTTCTGGGGACGCTGCTGTTCATGATGGTTGCGATGGGAATCGGGTATATCCCCATCGCCGGGCCGGTCGCGCTGATCATCGGCGCTGCCGTCGGGCTGGGCGCTGTGCTGGTGACGCGCATGGGCACGAGGACATATGCGCCGGGGAAGGCATTGACTGCTGTTGTAGGTGATGAACAGCAGGTGGACGTACCTGCTGACCCGGTGACAAGGTGAGTCGAACCTTGCAGTTGAAGAATCATACGCGCATAGTTAGAGCAGGAAGCGGAGCGGTGCCAGGAGCCGTTCGCTCAGTTTGATGTACCAGGGGCGCTTGATCCAGGAGGCCAGCGACAACTCAACGGCGTTGGCGGTATCGCACGCGAAAAGTTCCTGCATCTGGGAGGCGATCGCGGCATCATAGATCTCGATATTGCATTCGTAGTTGACGACCGAACTCAGTAGATCGAGATGTGCGCTGCCAACCGTCGACCACTGGCCATCGATGGTACAGGTCTTGGCGCGCAGCTGGCCCCCGCGATAGCCGAACAGGCGGACGCCTGCTTGCAAGCAGCGCGTGAAGGCGCTGCACGCCGCCCGGCCGGCAATGATGCGGTCGGAGGGCCACGCTACCAACACACGTACATCCACCCCACGCGCGACAGCAGCTTGCAATGCCGCAAACAGACTGCGATCGGGCACAAAGGAGGCGTTGGAGAGCAAGATCGTGCGCTCGGCCCGATCGATGGCCTCGAGATACATGTCGCGGATGGGAAATGTCAACTGCAGCGCATCGTTGGCGCGCACCACAATCGATGGGTCGAAGCGGCGCGGGTACCGGCGTGCAATGCGCTCGTGCGGAACAGAGAGGCGATTCCAATAGTCGATGAAAACATGGGCGAGTTTGGCTGTCGCCGGGCCGCGCAGTCGCAGGTGCGTATCTCGCCAGCCGGTCGTATAACGGCTTCCCAGGTTGTAGCCGCCAATGAAGCCGACGACGCCATCCACCACGAGGAGTTTGCGGTGGTCCTGTGCGAAACGCCGCGGGTCCAGCATGTGCCAGGGATGGTGGAAAGACCTCTGACCCAGGATATGCCTACCGGAATGGAAAGAACTGGAAGCACGCGCGCGCATGCGGTTGCCAAAGCCAGCGCACATCTCGTAGACCGCAACTCCCTGTGCGGCTTTCTGCTCCAGGTGCCTTGTGAAGGCTCTACCAACCCCATCGTCCCTCAACAGAGAGCACTCCAGGTAAATGCTTTCCCGGGCTCCATCAATGGCTGCAAGCATCGCAGCATAGAGTTCACGCCCATCCGTATAAAGCTGGAGCGCGTTCTGCCCCACCTGAACTTCATCCGGGTGGAGGCGCGGAACTGCTTCGATCTCTGTTCGCAGTTCGCTCTCAGCTCTTTGGTACTCGGCAAGTGTGATTCGCTCTGTCAAAGCAATCGCCTCCATTTCGCAAGTGAGAGCATAACACAGGAGTTTCTCAAGCCTTTCACAAAACGAGGCTCTTCTGTCACAGATTGCTCACAGAAATCTTTCATCTCTCTCAACCTCTGCATCTAAAGCGTGAGGTTTTTGGGAGTTTCTATCGAGGAAGCGTGAGCTTCCTGTGATAGCGATAGAGCATACTAGAAGTGAAACGCAGAGGCGTACAGCACGTCCTGCGGGAAAGTAGAAGACCATGTTCGAAAGCAAAACTCCATTTGAAAGCAAAACGTTTAAAAGGACCTATCTCATCGGTTCGCTGATCGTGTGGGTGGGTATCCTGATTGGCTTAGCGGTGATTCTCTCCGGCACACCCTACTTTGCCCAGATACTGCCAATCCTGATGGCAGGACCGCTCTGGTTCGTCATTCTGGTGCCCGGAGCATTTTTCTGGAGTCGCCCAAAATCGGACCAGCCGCTTCCAAAGAAGGAAGCGGGCCGGGCTCACGTCAGCTAAGTACAGCGTATCACAAGTGACTTCCGAGTTTGACAAGATCAAGGGGAAGGGATAGGCTGGAAGCTGGAGGTGAACCCCCATGCGTGGTCCCAAACCCAGTTATCCAATTCCCTTGACCGATGCAGAAGCCAGAGAGCTAGCGCACTTGGTGCGAGCGCATACAACAGCCCACGCGCTGGCCCTGCGTGCGCGGATCATTCTCCAGGCGCATGTCAAACCCGAACAGAGCAATCAACAACTGGCCTCAGTCCTTGGCACCACCGACCGCACCGTGCGCAAATGGCGTAGGCGGTGGGTCAAAACCCACCAGCTTGCTGATGCGCCCCGCAGTGGAGCGCCGAGGCGTTTTTCCCCTCAAGTGCGCGTGCAAGTCACCGCCATCGCGTGTAGCTTGTCCAAGCAGGAACAGGTTCCGCTCTCGGGGCTTCTGCCGGGCTGAATTGGCTCGAACGCGTGACCCGAGACCCTGCTCTTGCTCACATCTCGGCCAGTACCGTGGGTCGCTGGTTGAAGGCCGAACGTCTTCGCCGCCTTTAGCTATCATTGCGGGCCTCATATTCATGATCCGGTCTCCTTCTTGCAACGCGCTCGCCCGGTCTTGCATGCCTATGGTCAGGCTCAAGCCCTTTTGGGCCAGGGCGTCTGGCTGCTCAGTCTCGATGAGAAAATCTCCATTCAGGCCCGCGAGGGCGAGCAACCGCCTCGCCCTCTTCAGCCTGGAAAGCCGATGTTGCATGAAGCGCGTTACCATCGTCGCGGCGCACGACATCTGTTTGTTGGACCCTCGGTCGCCGATGGGAAGGTTTACGGGACATGGAGGCCTCGCAAATGCTTGAGTGACTTCCAAGCCTTTGTGCGACAGGAGATCATCCTCCAAGCACTGCGTCGTCACATGCATACCGTGATCTTGATCCTTGATAATGGAACTACTCACACTCCCAAACAGCTTGAACGCTGGCTCCAGGAGCAAGAGCACGCGTGTGACGGACGGCTTCACTTCCAGGTTCATTTGACAACCAAACGGCCAAACCGATCAACTGGACCTCTACCGTCGAAAAACGAGAACAGCAACTTGAAAAGCGCGTATGATCGTCGGTACTGAGCGCCCAATTTCGTTCCGCTGGTCTTCAGGGCTCTGCCGCTCACGCAGGGTTGTGGCTCGCTCGTGGACAAGAACCGGCGGAGGAGGGCGGCCATCGCAGGCATGGAGTGCCCCACGAAGCGACGGTGATTTGAAGCGATGTATGGCGTTTCTGTAAACACCTTTACGTTAACGTTACGCGAAAGAAGAGGAGAAGTGAGTTTTACGAATCCTCCTTGTGCACAACTTTGGATCATCATAGCATTTGGATCAGTTTGGCCTAAGTGGTATAGTTTGCTGGCTGGCAGTTCAAGGGGGGATGGCTACACCTGTGCGTGTGGAAAACATATGGTATCCTCCTGTGCTGCTAACACCCATCCTCTATTCTCTCCCCGTGCAACTCGACATCCGTTCGAGGGCAACCATGTTGTCTGTCCAATACGTTACCCACGGGATGCGCAACGAGATAAACTCAAGCAGAGAAGAAAGAAAAAGTTTCCCAGTGAAGCTGCACTGTAAAAAGGGAGAGGGAAACGCCGATAATTGATACGCATCGAGAGAAAAAATCTGCGGAGTCAGACAGCATCGAGGAAACAAGCAGACAAGTAGCTGTAGCTTACGCAGTGGCGAGGAGATCGAACGCAAAGGATTGCGCGAAGGTAGCAGGAAGACCATGGAGCGTAGCAGAAAGTCTGGGAGCATCAGCGGGGCGAGCATTGCGAGCCAGGCGTTGCTCCCAGGAAAGACGCCAATGCGCGCGCTCAGCTCGGGTCAAGACTTCCTCAGTCGCAGTGGTGACTGGCGATGGTGCTGACGTGGTGCTAAAGGCGAAGACAACCGTTTCACGGCGTATGATCTTCAACCATTCCTGTCGGATGCGACAGCGGGGCCAGTCTTTCCAGAGTACCGGCGCACGGGGCAGCGGGGCAGGCGCGTCTGGGTGGAGAAGAGAGGGAGCCGAGTGAGAGGATGAGAGTGGCCACAATACCGCACTCACCCGCCGCGGCTTGCGGCTTTCAGGGCTTTCTTGACACTGTGTCCGCAAGGGGCAGCCGCGACAATGGCCAATACGAGCGGCATACAAAACCCGAAGGGAGCCGTCACGTTCGGCACGCCGTTCTTGTGGATAAAGCGGGCGATCAGCAGGGCAACGCAGCGTCCCATCCGGTTGTAGGGTAAAAGCAGAGCCTGGAAAGCCTCCTGTAAAAGAAGGACGAGCCCATTGGGGAGGGCCATATTCGACCGGAGGTGTTGGCTTCTCAGAACGTGTAGGCTCATGGGTAGAAGCAGGCGAAGCCTCAGACGCTGGGGCAAATTCGGTCCTACACGGCGCTGAAGAGGAGAGTGTCTGCCCCAGTTCCAGGCGCAGGTTCCAGACCCATTGCGCCAGGATCTGGCAAAACTCCTGGCCACAAGGAGTATGGGAGTACCAGCGATCCGAGTCTAACTCCACGTCTTCGTCGGCGAGGGCTGTCTCAAACGATCCGCGATGCAGGTAGAGGTCAAGCACATCCGAGGGAGCGAAAGCTGGAGAAGGAAGGGTGCTGACAAACAACTCGTAGACCGTGCCATCTCGCTCGACGCCAATTTTCGGAGGCGAGGGGGTGAGGGCATGGGTGGCCACCACCAGACGAACCTCCGGTCCGGTGAGCGTTAAAGGAACGGCTGGGCAATCGTAGAGCGCACGCGTCATCCCACTTTCGGGATGAGTGTTCATCTGATCTGGGGAATGGGCAAGTGCCTCCTGGACCATCTCCAGATCCAGGAGACGGTAGTCACGACTTCTGGCAATGACCCCAAGATCAGCGGTGAGGACATCGATGAGCGGAGCAGCGTCGCTATACAGGCCGTCCAGTCGAAGTAGCACTGAAGCGGGAGAAAGCCCAAGCTTTGTCGCATAGGTGGTCACCACCTGGATACCTCGCCTCAGTTCGACTCGGTAATCCCCATTGCCTGGTGCGCCAAAAGTGCCCAGAAACTGATGCGTATGCGCCTGGAGGATGGCCGTGCGGGTGCGCACAACTTCTCCCCTCTTGCGCCCCTGATAGCCTGGAGTGCAAACCTGATCAAAACGACGATGAGGAACAGGCAATGCTTCCGTCTGCGGGAGCGCACGTTGACGGGCTGCTTGCCGGGTCCCGTCCACATCGACCACGATCCACTGCTCCTCTGTCCGGTCGAATAAGCCGCCAGGAGAAGGAAACGGTAGGCGCGCCAGCAGATCCTCTTGAAAGAGCGTGCGGAGGGCTTCCATGGCGCTCTGGTCAAGAGCGGCAAGAAAACGGGAAAGGGTCGAGTGATGTGGCAACTGGTTGCGCCCAAAGAGGGCCATGAACAGCTCGGCAAACGGAGCAACCCGTTCGTAAAATGCCTTCAAGGTAGGCTCATCACTGAGTATATAGCCAATGAGAACCACGGCAAAATCGATGAGGTCGTACTGGCCGAAGCGGGCACGGGCGAAACGCACCCGTTCCTGAATAGCTTTCAGGGTTCCCACATGGGTGAGAACCTGGGCAAAGGCTGCCACTTCTCCCATCCAGGAAGGCATTGAGGGAAGCGATATGGGAGTAATCTGGATGGTTACATCAGAACGCGTCATGACTCTCTTAGGCATCCTCCGTTTCTGAGAAAAGATGTCTTGCCATCAATACTTTGCCCTTGAAGATCCGAGAACGGGCAGTGACGCGCGTCTGCCACCTGTGCTACCTTCCCTCCCGGGCTATTCCCCTCAGGATGGCCTGGGTGAGCAGTTCTGGCACATCATCCGACGTGTTCGGTTCGACCAGGGCGAGCACGGTCAAGTGGTAGAAGATGGGACCGCCGAACATATCTGCCAGGATGGGAAACTCCAGATCCTCCCGCAGTTCTCCGCGGTCGCGCGCGCGGGCGATGAGCGCCTTCAGTCGCTCGAGGCGGGGGCGCAGAATCTTTGTCTGATACACTTCCAGCAACTCGGGATGGCTCGCGATTTCTCCCACGAGCCGTGGCATGATCTGCCCCGCAGGTGAGGCGGTGCCGGCCCGATACGCCTCTCGCAGCAGCACGCGCAGATCCTCCTCCAGACTGCCTTGATCCTCCATCGGTGTTTCGTCGCTCAGCGATTGCAACATCTCCCGCACCAGGGAGAGCTTGCCGTCCCAGCGTCGATACAAGGTGAGCTTGCTGACGCCCGCTGCGGCGGCAATCGCTTCCAGACTCATCGCCTCATAGCCCCGCGCCACGAATTCCCGCAGCGCGGCCTCCAGTAAGGCGCGATGCGCTGGCTCACTGCGCGGTCGCCCGCGTCGTCGTGGCCGACTTCGTGGTTCTTGCATGGGGCTCCTGGCCTCCCTCTCGGTCATGTGTTGACGTGGGAAAGAGCGCTCTGTTCCTGTGCTGCTGCTGGCCGGGTCTGTCCAGCTTCTTCATGCTCTGCCGAGCCTCGTCCAGTCGCTCTCGTTTCAGGACTTGTGCGATCTGCTAACACCTCACGGGTCCATCCTTCCTCCACTTGTCCACATAGCGCAAGAAGTGTTCCATCGTTTGTCCCACACCATCCTCCGCTTGAATCTGCTTGCTCAGTTCGGTGGCGCGCTGTCGCATCGCTGCATTCGTCACCGCCTCGCGGATCGCCTCTGCCAACCGCTCTGCGGTGAGTGTTTGAAAGGGGAGCGGAGCAGACCCAGCACCCAGCGCATGGACCTGTCGTGCCCAACTAGGCTGATCGGCGGCCAAGGGTGTGAGCACGGAAGGGATGCCACTGCGCAGTGCGGCACCCGTCGTTCCGGCCCCACCATGATGCACCACCGCGGCCATGCGCGGAAAGAGCCAGCTATGCGGAAGACTTTCCGCACTGAAGACGAATTCAGGAAGGGTGCGGCCCTTGCCGAGACCCGCCCAGCCGCTCAGGAGGACGCCACGCTGACCAGATAACGCGAGTGCCTGCAAGACCAGGTCCAGGGTGGCTTGCGCATCGCGGCTGGCCATACTCCCGAACCCGATAGAGACCGGGGGCGGGCCAGCCTGCAAAAAGTGCAGCAGATCGACTGGCGGCTGCCACCCTGGTGGAGGATCAAGAAACCAGTAGCCGGTCACCTGCATCCGCTCAGGCCAGTCAGCGGGTCGTGGCAGTACCACCGGGCTGAAGGCATAGTAGACCGGCATCTCCTCGTGCTGTTGGCGCCTCAACGGGCCGAAGAAAGGCAGGGGGCGCAGCCCGAACTCACGGCGCAGTTTCGTGTCATCCCAGTGCAGGAGCTGCCAGACGACTTGCTCGCTCAGACTCCAGGTCAGCTGGTTGAGCAGCGGGCCGCGACTGATGCCTCTGCCAATCAAAAAGCTGGGAAACGCCTTCGTTGGGGTCAGAGGAAAGAGCATGGCGGCGGCGCACGGAATGCCAAGTTTTTCCGCGATGCTGTAGCCGGTGATCCAACTATATTTGTAGAGGATCGCTTCTGCGCCCTGCGCCGCGCGCCAGGCATCCTGATTGAGTTGGTCAGAAACATACCGCCGTTGCGAGAGTCCATAGCGCAGCTGATGGAGGAGATGGCCCGCACCAAGCGCCGAGGATGCGGCGGCCCCGGTGATGAACGGCTGATACGGGTGGCCCAGCGGCGCAAAATCGACGCCGTAATCGGCAGCCAGGTCGGCGAAATCTGGCCGGGCCGCCAGCGTGACACGGTGACCTTCTTGCCTCAGCCGAACGGCTAAGGCCACAAACGGTTGGGTATCGCCCCGTCCCCCAATCGTGAAGAGTGCGATTCGCATGAGAGGTGTCCTTCTTCTGGCTGCTTCGGGCTCAACCCGAATGCTACCGCTCTATTTTGTAAACGCTATTGTTTACAAAATATATATCACAAAAAATATGTGAACGCAAGTGTCCACAAAAGCCAAAGACGAAAGTCGAGACGAAGGAATAGTCCGGGGGAGAGTGGGTAGAGATCGTCGTCAAGTTCGCGTGTCGATGCGAGTTTGCAAGATGGTAGCAAATTCTCCACGGAATCGAAGGTCAAGGAGGGCTGATAGTCCTTGCGGAGCTGATTCATCCCCTATCGCTTGCTTGGTGCCATCTCGTTGCGCATCCCGTGGGACTTACAGCCGAGCCATCACACAACGAGCAGGAGGAAAGCTGGATACCATGGTTAGTGAAGACAAGAAGCGCACGGCGCACAGGGCAGTGGTCATCCGGGTCCTCGAAGGAGACGGCAGAGCGTCGCGGGCCGCTCGGCGCGCCGCCTTCGAGAACGCCGGGCTCGACGAGCCGCTGCGCACCCTGATCGACAAGGTCGCCAGGCACCCGACGCGGGTCAGCGACGAAGACATCGCCGCCGTTCTTGCGTCGGGCGAGAGCGAGGATCAGCTCTTCGAGCTGGTGGTCTGCGCCGCCATCGGTGCCGCCACGCGGCAATATGAGGCAGCACTCGACGCCCTGGAGGAGGCGATGATTGACAAAAAAAGGAGTGAGTATGCGTCTGAAAATCCTCAATAACGGCTACAAATTCGGCACGAAGGTGCTGTTTGCCTTTATTCACCTGGTCTCGCGTCGGCCGGTCCCTGACGCCGCCAGACTGGTCTTTTACCGCCCCGATTTCTATGGCGCACCGATGGGGGCGCTCACCCATCTCGCGATGCGCGGACCTTCCGCGTGGTCGGTGGGCGACCGCGAGTTGATGGCGGCAGTTGTCTCGAAGATGAACGCGTGCGTCTTTTGCATTGGAGCGCACACGGCAACAGCAGCAATGGCGTATCAGGACGAAGCGAAAGTGCAGGCAGTGCTTTCCGATCTGGAGACCGCGCCCATTGAGGAGCCACTGCGGGCCACCTTGCGCCTGCTGGGCAAGCTCACACGCGAGCATACCGTCAAAGCGGACGACATGCTCGCGGTGCTCTCTGCCGGGGTCTCGCGTGAGCAGATCGAAGATGCACTGGCCGTCTGCTTTGCATTTAACACAACCGACCGGCTGGCAGATGTTTTTGGGTTCTTCGTGCCGGGACACAAAGGCTTTGAGGCGGGTGCGAAGTTTCTGCTCAGGCGCGGCTATCGGTAGCTCCTTGTCGTTTGACCCATAACGTGGCTCTGACGCAATCTCGCTGATCCGACCAACGCATTAGCCTTGAAGCGTCTGCTCAATCAAAGCATCAACTCCGGCAATGTTGCCGACTAATGCTTGTGGGATCGAGTAGCGATCCCTCAGATAGTCGGCGCTGGTCGAACTCACCCAGACTCGATCATCCTTGCCTTGCCAGACGAGCACTTTGAGAGGCAGATCTAGGGCAAGCAGTGGGGAAGCGATCATCAGGGGCGTGCCGGCTTTTGGATTGCCAAAGATCAGTACATGGGCCTCCTGCATCGTGAGACCGACTCGTTTCGCTTCGTCACTATGGTCAATCTGGGCAAACAGAGTCAGGTACCGGTTCCCGATGGCTGCCTTCAGGCGTTCCAATGTCTCTCCTACAGAAAACGGACTGGGTCTGCTCGCAATGCCTTCGAGCGATGGCGGCGTTCCAGCTGTTGTTACATCGTTCATGTTTCTCTCACCTTTCCGATAAGAATCAGCACTGCTTTCTCCCTCCAGGAGTGTCACAACTGCTTACTGACGTGGTCGATGGCGTCGAACTCCTCCTGGCTGAGCCTGATCGTTGCGCCAGCGATGTTCTCTTCGAGATGCTTCACCGAGGCAGTGCCAGGGATGGGCAGCATCGTGCTTGAGCGTTTGAAGAGCCAGGCGAGCGCGATCTGACCTGGCGTATCATTGTGCCACCTGGCAATCTGGTCAAGGACTCCTCCGGAGTGAGCGAGTTCTCCAAAGGCGAGCGGAGACCAGGGGATAAAGCCGATCCCCTCTCTAGCGCACAGATCAATCATCTCCTCGGACTCGGCGACATTCATATGTTCGGACTGTCGCACCGCCAGGTTATAGTGGTTCTGCACCGTGACTATGGGCACGATCCTCTGGGCGCGTGCCAGTTGATCGATGGTGACATTCGAGAGTCCGACGTGGCGAATCTTTCCTTCTTCCCTCATCTGCGCAAGTGCGCCAACGGAGTCCTCAAAGGGCACGTTGGGGTCTGGGCGATGGAATTGATAGAGGTCGATGGAATCGAGGCGCAGACGCCGCAGGCTTCCTTCCAGCGCTTCCCGCAAATGTGCGGGGCGTCCATCCTGGGGCCACTGGTTCGGCCCTGTCCGCAAGAGACCGCCTTTGGTCGCGATGACCAGGTCTTTCGGATAGGGGTAGAGCACTTCTAAAATGAGCGACTCACTCACCGCTGGCCCGTAGGAGTCAGCCGTATCGATCAGATTCACTCCCAGGTCAAGAGCGCGGCGCAGAACGGCGATGGCTTCCTGCCTGTCCCTCGGCGGACCCCAGATGCCCGGGCCTGTGAGGCGCATAGCTCCAAAGCCGAGACGATACACTGTCAGATCTCCACCAATCGTGAATGTTCCACTCTCTGTAGCAGGTTGTTGAGTGATGTGTTGCATAGCAAGTTCTCCTTTAATGAAGGGACGGGTGCTCCTCCTGGGAGACACCGGCCAGTTGTTTCATGAACTTGATCATGACGGAAAAGTCCTCATCCATGCCCTGCGTCAGGGCAGCGGTATACATCTGGAGGGCTGCCGCCGTGGCCGGCATAGGCACCGAGACCTCATACGCCTCATCGAGGATCAGTTGCAAATCCTTGTGCTGGAGCGAGAGGGCAAAGGTGGTCGGATATTGCTCGCGCCTCACGTTTTCCAGCTTGGACTTCTGACCGGGTGTGAGCACGGCCGTCTGTCCCAGCACGTCGAGGAGTGCCTCTTGCGAGAGGCCCGCCTTCTCGCCGAGCGCGATCGCTTCGGCCAGGGACTGCATCCCCAGGCCGAGCAGCGTGTTGACGACCAGCTTCATGGTAGTCCCCATCCCACTTGAACCCATATAGAAGCTGTTCTGTCCCAGGATTCCCAGGATGGGCTTGCACCGCTCATAGGTCTCCTGCTCACCACCGACGAAGATCACCAGGCTGCCCTGGTCTACCTGAGGCACGCTACCCGACACGGCTGCGTCGATCATGGCAACGCCCCGTGCCCTGGCCTCATTGAAGAGGTGGCGCGAGGCGCGCGGGGAGACGGTGCTCATGTCGATGATGCGCGATCCGGCATGTGCCCCGGCCAGCACACCGTTCGGGCCACGCATCACCTCGTCCAATGCAGTGTCATCGGTCACGATAGAGATGACCACCTCGCTGTGCGCGGCTGCTTCTCTGGGCGTCCCGGCAACAGTAGCTCCTGCGATGGCCTGCGCTTTTTCCCTGGTGCGATCATAGACGGTCAACTGATAGCCGGCCTGGATCAGCCGGGGGACCATGTGGCTTCCCATATGGCCCAGGCCGATAAAGGCAATGGTTGGTTTGGATTGTTCTTGTAGAGTCATGATACTGTTCTCCTTTGTATTCATTAGTTCACTCGCGCGGACCCAGGCTGCGTCCGTCCTCGAAAGCAGGTGCGCCGTTCCTGCGATCAAAGATACGACGATGAGAGCAATCACGAGCGGTAGGACGATGGAAATGTGAAAGATCAGTAAGGTCCCGATGAGGGCGCCTATAAACATAGCCAGCACTGCAATCAAGCGGCGGCCCGCTTTCGATCCTCTGCCGCCTGCGGGACGACTGTCTGCCGCCATGCCGACGATGGTCAGGGTGAGGACGGTCGTCGTCAGATCGGGCACCGCGAGTTTCCTGGCGGTGGCGTTCTGGAGCCCCATCGCGACGCCTAGCACGATGATGAGACTATAGCTGTATCCTGTAGATACCGGATTGCCAGAAAATGCAACCAGGACTATCGCGACCATCAACAAGAGCGTTTGCAACGCGGCAGCGACGCTGAGCAGGCGTCCGCGGTGCTGGCCCAGGCGCGACCCAAGCAGTCCTCCGCCAAATGAGCCGAGCACAAAGGCACCTAACGCCACGAGGGAGGCCAGGATCGAGAAGCCAGGTGCGCCGGCCAGGGCAAACGCCAGAAACACGACATTGCCGGTCATGTTAGCAACGAAGACGTGGCCGAGCACCAGGTAGCTAAACGCATCGACCAGGCCAGTGACGAACGTCATGCCGACCAGCAGCGGCGGCAGCGGACCGTGCTTGATCTCACTTCGCGGAACGAGCGTCTCGCGGGCCTCCGTGAAGAATATATTCATATCAACTCTCCTCACTTCGCGCGCTATTTACACTGAGACAGGTAGTGATCCAGGTACGCCAGGTACAGACGCACACCTACGCTCAGGATCAGCGCATACCCGAGGTAGACCATCCCCCCCTGGGCGATATGGCTGGCGACGAGAGTCCAGCCGCCTACCGCCAGATTGAGCAGAAGCACCGGGATGCCATACATCTTCAGAAAGGTGGGACCTTTCTCGGTCACAAGCACTCCCCGCTTTGGAGATGTGGTGGTGGCCCTGTGAACCAGAACAGCAGTGTCACCCTTTCTCCTCGACGGCTTCACCCGGAGCCTGGGCAACGTACCTTCGTTCTGTCTGATCATGCTGTTCCTCCGAGTGCCAATGCTGATAGATGCGAGATGTGCATGAAATGTCGATTACATGCCTTCAGGTGCAGGTCCTCCGATAGAAACCGCCTCGCGCATAATGCGCTCGATCTCCTGCAGCATGACCTGGCTGAGATGAATATCGCCTGCCGGGGCGGTCTGTGCGAGCTGCTCAGGGTTATGTGCGCCAACAATGGCCACATCGATGCCTGGCTGGGCCAGCACCCAGGCAACCGCCAGTTGCGCCACGCTCATGCCTTCTCCCTCCGCCAGGCGCTTTAATTGCTCCACGACTGCCAGATTGCGCTGAAAGGTTTCACCGTGGAAGATGGGGCTTTTGCTGCGCCAGTCATCGGCGGGAAAGCGCGTCTGGAGCGTGAACCCACCGGCGAGCATCCCATGTGCCAGCGCGCCGTAGACGAGTACCCCTATGCCATGCTGGCGCGTATAGGGCAGGATCTCTTGCTCAATCTCGCGCCGGAAGAGGCTGTAGGGAGGCTGTAAGCTGTCTAATATTCTGATGTGCTCGAACGCCTGCAAGTGCGCGGCATCGTAGTTGGAGACGCCCACGTAGTGAATTTTGCCTTCGCGGACCAGTTGATCCAGGGCAGCAGCCGTTTCTTCGATGGGTGTGTTGGGATCGGGCCAGTGCACCTGGTACAGATCGATGTAATCAACACCAAGATTCTGTAGACTCTGCTCCACTCCCTGGCGCAGCCAACGCGGACTGGCGTCGCGCAAAAGCGTATCACCCTCCATGCGCAACCCGCCCTTCGTCGCGATCACAATCTCTTCGCGTAGGCCCTTCTTCAAGTAGGGCTGTAGGGCTTCACCGAGCAGACGCTCGGCCAGGCCAAAGCCATAGGCCTGTGCGGTATCGAAGAAGTTGATGCCCAGTTCGAGCGCTTTCTGGACGGTCGCTTTGCCAGCCTCCCATTGCGCCTGCTCGACGCGGCCCCAGTCGCCGCCGAACTGCCAGGTTCCGTAGCTGATCTTTGAGACCCGTAGGGCTGTCTGACCAAACTGTGTGTATTCCATGAGATTTGCTCCTTTTGGTATCTGCTCACGCATTACTTTTTCCTACAAGGCAGTGTAGCCGGAAGCCGGGCCGAAGTCGTCCTACCGGAGTGGGATTATGTCGCGTTTCACCTGTCCCACTTTGGTGGGACAGATGCTACTCCGGTTGACCCGCTTCTGTGGGGGAACCTCAGATGTGTCTTCTTGTTGGTATGGTTGCCGCGATGCTACAATGCCCGTGTGAAAGCACCGTTGGTACGCACTCTCATTATTTGTCACGATTTCTTGAACCTCGAAGAGAGATGGAGGGAGAGTTATGCGCGCAGCACAAAGTGGTATTTTTGCCCTGGGAACCGGTTCGCACTCCTATATGGAGTTCGATCTCCTTGAGGGTGCCGAACCACTTGCCCTGGTGCAGGCCATTGCTAACCGGCGGGAACCGAGTACGACGACCGGTGGGGTCAACCTGGTGGCCGGATTTCGACCATCGTTATGGAGGCAAGTCGCGCCGCAGGATATCCCGGAGGGCGTGCGTGATTTCGATCAACCGCTAGCGGGTGTTGATGGGTACAGCATGCCTGCCACCCAGCATGACCTGTTTCTGTGGGCTGCCGGTCACGCCTACGATAAGGTGTTTGATGTGACGCGCGAGGCGATGATGGCGCTTGCGCCGGTCGCAACACTGGTGAGCGAAGTGGCGGGCTGGACCTACAAGGAGAACCGCGATTTAACTGGATTTATCGACGGCAGCGAGAATCCCAGTCTGTCGGTGGCGCCGGATGTGGCGTTGATCCCACCGGAGTCACACGGCGCGGGCGGCAGCATCGTGCTCGTGCAGAAGTGGCTGCACGATGCCCCTGCTTTCGAGGCACTTCCGGTTGAGGAACAGGAGAAGGTCATAGGGCGCACCAAAGGTACCAGCGTGGAGCTTGATGAGGAGGTGCGCGGCCCCTCGTCGCACGTCTCGCGCAACGTGATCGAAGAAAATGGTGAGGAACTGCATATCTTCCGCCGCAATACCCCCTTTGGCACCGCCACCGAACATGGAACCATGTTCATCGGTTTCAGTTGCGACCAGCATCGCCTCGCGAGAATGCTCGCGCGTATGGCCGGGGCAGAGGATGGCATTCGCGATGCCCTCACCCTCTATACGACAGCCGTGAGCGGTGCCTATTACTTCGTGCCATCGGTGGAGTCGCTGCACGGTTTTGCTGCGGAAGATAACGAGTGATCAGTGGCTGCGGGCCAGGGACTCATGCGAGTCCACCTACACGGCGTCGGATATGGCTGGTGGGGGCAGGTGGTCAGGCAGAAGGCAGTTTGTGAACCTGCCATGAACACCAGGAAGAGAAGAATGGTATTCACCTACGGTTCATTGGAGAGCAAGCTCAGGGCGCGAGCCTTTGCTACCGCCTGGACGCGGTTATGTACCCCCAGTTTCTCGAAGATGTGGGTCACATGACGTTTGACGGTGTCCAGTGTGATCACCAGTTGATCCGCAATCTCCTGATTCGAGTCGCCCCGCGCGATCAGTCGGAGCACTTCCAGTTCGCGCTCGCTCAAAGGTTCGATGAGTGGTTGCTCTCGCAGGGACCCTCTCGGCTCTTCTTGTCCTGGAGGAAATGGTTGGTGCATTCTCCTCGCGGATGAGAAAGCGGCGAGCAGCGTATTCAGGTAGGGCGTTGGCCCTTGCACCCGTTCTCTGTCACGCAGCCTGGAGAGTAAGGTGGCCATGGCAGCGCCCTCGTCTACGAAGGCGCGGATGTAGCCCTCCGGTTCAGCCAGGTGTATCGCCTGTGCCAGGGCAGTCAACGCCTCCTGTTCTTCGTTGCGCAGGGCGTGAGCCAAAGCTTGCAATATCTTCATTTCGAGCACATGGCTCCAGCGCTCCTGCTGCTTGGCCCTGCCCAGCAGAGATTCCAGGAGTGCAAGCGCTTCGGCAGGCATCTGCCGGGCGAGCATCATGCGGACCCGTGCTACCTCCTGGCGTTCATGGGCCAGTGGCGCATGCACAGCAGTGTCCACACTACCCGGTTGCTCAATTTCCTGCAGCCAGTTCCTGATGCGTTCCTGCTCTCCACTGGCCAACCAGAACTGCATCCAATGGACGATGAGGTAGGCATCGCGCCGGTAAGGGCTGTAGGTTTTCTGGAGACCCTCTTCTGCTTTCCGGAAGGCAAGACGTGCGGCGTCCATGTCTTTGCGAGCCAGGGAGATGCGCATCAGGAGCGTGTAGCCGAGGTATAAGGCCACGGTGGTTTCTGTCTGCTCGCTCAGCCGGACGCTCTGTAATGCCAGTTCCAGGGCCTCATCCAGCCGGTTCCACTCCCGCAGCGCATCCGCGTGGAAGATATAGGCCCAGCACAGCATGGCGTGAGGGAGTCCGGCCAGCGTTGCTCCCAGTAGCGTGGACTGCCGGGCAACCTGCACCACCTCGTGCAGCTTCCCGTGCAAAAGCAAGGAATACGCCGTTCGACTCAGATAGATAATGGTGGAAGAAGTATCCTCCCCGGCCCGAGCGAGCGCAGTGGCCTTCCTGATGCTCTGGATAGCCGCCACAATGTCACCGGAGGAGTAATACGCCAGGGACTGGGCATAGGCGACTTCTGCTCGTGCTAACAGATTCTCCTGGGAAAGGTGAGCAAGGGCATCCCGGCAGAACGTCAGGGTGGCATGTCCCTGACCGAGATAATAGCCGGTAATGACGGCACGCTGGGCGGCGATTTCTCCCAAAAGATTCTCTCGCTCGTCTTGTGCGGATGAGAGTGGTACTTCTGCTTCAGCAGGTCCATTGGCCAGCGTCCGTAAAGTACCCTGCAAGGCGGTTTCGGCATCGTCCAGCCACCGTTCTAATGTGGTGTAAGAGGCACCCATGAACAGCGTCTTGGCAGAGGCCAGGCACAGGCGAGGCCGCGAGCGCAGCACCTCAGGAGGGAGTTGCTCCAGCCAGCGTCGAAGCCTCGCATGCTCGCTGTTGCCCCAGATACGTGGATACACTCGCTCGATCAGGTCAGCAGCCCAGGGCCACTCCTGGGCCGCGATGGCATGGGAGAGCGCTTCATCGAGGCGTCCAGCCCGCGCATACCACCGACTGGCGCGGGAATGCAGGCCGGGGACAACGGCCGGCAGCGTTTGCTCCAGGCGGTGTTGCAGTGCTTGGGCAAAGAGGGCATGATAGCGATACCAGTGCCGCTGCCCATCCAGCGAGACGAGAAATAAATTGGCGCGTTCCAACTGCTCTAACATCTGCTGGCTCCCGCTCTGTGCCAGGACGGTGTCACACAGGGGAGCCGAGAGCTGTGTAAGAATTGAGGTCTGGAGCAGAAACGTTTGCACGGCTGCGCTCTGGCGCCCGAATACTTCCTCGATCAGGTAATCGAAGATGTAGCGCTGGCTGCCACTTACTTCCTCCACCTCTTCCAGCAACTTGCCAGGTGAAGCCCGCCCCTGCAGTGAGAGGGCAACCAGTTGCAAGCCTACCAGCCAGCCCTCAGTGCGGCTCGCTACGCTCTCGACTACATCTTCGGAGAGCTGGATGCGTGCAATCTGTTTGAGGAAGGTGACCACCTCCTCTGGAGTACAGCGTAAGTCGTCAGTACGCAGTTCGAGCAACTGTCCGCGCGCTCGTAGCAGCGAGAATGGGAGCGGAGGGTCAGCGCGAGTGGTCAGGATCACACGAAGTTGAGGAGGTAGATGTTCCACAAGGTAGGTGAGCGTGGTGTGGACCGCCTGCTCAGTGAGCAGGTGGTAGTCGTCCAGGATCAGGAGAAACTGCTCAGGTTGCTCGACAAGACGGTTGAGGAGCGTCTGCAGGACGGAACGCAATGGAGGAGCCTGTTGTGTTTGCAGGTAGATGACTAGCTCCGCACAGAGTCCGGGCAGCGCTCTGTCCAGAGCAGAGAGCACGTACTGCCAGAAGAGCGTCGGCTCATTGTCTCCTTCATCCAGAGATACCCAGGCGATCCGTGCGCGCTCCGCTGGCAGCGAGTGGATCCAGTTGGAGAGCAGCGTGGTTTTGCCGAAGCCAGCAGGGGCCGAAACCAGCGTGAGTTTGCACTCCAGACTCTTCTTTGTGAGCAGTTCAATCAAGCGAGGACGCAGAATCAGCGCATGGGGAAAAGAAGGGATAAAAAACTTCGTTGCCAGAAGCTGGTCGTGCAACGCTGTTGACTCGTCCATGATTGTCTCCCTTGCATCCGTTGCTTGATGACTCTCTTCCGATTGGTTCCTCCATGCTCACCTGTCACCCCTATTGTAGAATATCTGGCCCGGTGAGGCAATTGGACATCCGTTTGTAATTTTTCAAGGAGAAAACGACACTTTTCATCTGCCCGTTTATCATGTCAAAACTTCTGGCGGTTGATCCCTTGCCACGATGCCTGATCCATCCTGCATATTCACCCCTCGCGTGCGCGGGTCTTGCAAAAGACAACTCCAGCCGTCTTTGTCGCGCCTGTGCGCAAGCACACAGGCCAGCATTTTTCGGCTGTCCTCCAGTTAGACCCCAGTGCCGTGAGATTTACCGTCGCATCGGTTTTGCTCCTATGCCACATTGTGAAATGGATGCCATCCAAGTAGATGATGCGGTCACGACAAGAGGATTCCCGTTCAGCTTTACCTATTGATCTCAACGACCAGGAGCCAGGTATCCACAAAAGCCGCCAGACACGCAGGAGCCTTGGCAGTTCTAAGTCGGAGTGCCGATCAATTCCTTCTTGTTCTCTTCATTGAACAGGGTCGTCGTTACCCGACGAAGCAGGACGGTCAGCTCCGCTTCCCGTTCAGGGGACCAGCCGTCAAGCAATTCGCCCAGTCTGTCATGGCAGGCGGTCGTTAATGTCTTGAGTGTCTCCTGCCCGGCAGGTGTCAGTTGGAGTTCTCCACCTCCTTGACCCTCCACTTGCGATGTCATGGTGACCAGCCCGTTCTCCCGCAGCACTTCAAGGGCCGGTGTGAGCCTGTCGGCTGGCACACGCAATCGCTTCTCCAGGTGTTCCTCCGTAATAGGAGCTTGCTCCTGGAGACGGAACAGGAGCCAGCTCGAGAGCGGATCGAGGTCAACACCAACGCGGTCTGCGAGCCGGCGGTAGAGTTGGTCCAGGCGGTCGCGGCTGGTCAGCACGTGAAGTGCCCGCTCGATCTCCTGCTGGGAAGTGCGAGTGGTTGGCATAGCGAAGGTGTGGCCCACGTCGGTCGCCTGGGTGGTGGTGCGCAGCCGCACTTCCGGCAGCAGCCAGGACAACATGAAAGCCACTGCAACCATGGGCACCGTCACCAGAAAGACCGCCGAAAGTGATTGGGCATAGGCATGCACCACCTCCACGCGCACGATCGTTGGGAGATGGTGGATCGCGGCCACACTCTCCGTCGCACTCAGATTGACCCCGGGCGGCAGGGAGGCCGCCAGGGAAGCGAGATGGGCTGCCAGTTGATTGGAGAAGATGGCACCAAAGATGGCTGTGCCGAACGCGCCGCCGATGGAGCGGAAGAAGATCACCCCAGAGGTCGCCGCGCCCAGGTTGCGGTAATCCACAGCGTTCTGCACGGCCATCACCAGCACCTGCGTCACCAACCCCACTCCCAGTCCCAGGACCGCCATCGACAGCGATTCCACCAGCACGCTTGTGTGCTCGCTCAGGCGTGAGAGCGGGAACATGCCCAGCGTCATCACGGCTGTGCCGGCAATTGGAAAGGCTTTGTAGCGCCCCCAGCGACTGATGAGCTGCCCGCTAGTGACGGACGTGAGCAGCAACCCCATGATCATGGGTAAGAGGCGCAGGCCGGAACTGGCGGGGGAGGCCCCATTTACAACCTGTAAAAAGAGCGGCAGATAGGTGGTCGCCCCATAGAGCGCGAAGACGACCACAAAGCCAATCGCACTGGACAGGGAGAACACGGCGTTGCGGAAGAGGGACAGCGGCAGCACCGGTTCGACAGCGCGTTGTTCTACCAGGACAAAGCCCAGCGTGAACACGCCAGCAACAATGGCGAGCAGGATGATCGGCACCGATCCCCAGGGAGCGACGCTCCCGCCCAGGGAAGTCAGCAGGATCAGGAGGCTTCCCGCGACCGTCAGCAGCACGGTGCCCAGGTAGTCAATGGTATGCTGACCTGGCTGGCCCGTGGCGGGCAAGGCCACCGCAAGCACGAGCAGAGCAGCAGCGCCAATAGGTAGATTGATGTAGAAAATCCAGCGCCAGGAGAGCGTCTCGACAAAAAAACCGCCCATGAGGGGTCCGGCGACGCTGCTCACCCCAAAGACGGCACCGAACACACCCTGGTAGCGTCCGAGCTGCCGTGGAGGCACGACATCGGCGATGATAGCCTGGGTGAGTACGAAGATGCCCCCACCTCCCAGTCCTTGCAGGGCGCGGAAAAGAATCAGTTCGGCCAGATTCTGGCTGAGGCCGCACAGAACGGAACCGAGGAGAAAGAGCACAATCGACGCCTGGAAGAGCCGCTTGCGCCCGTAGAGATCACCGAGCCTGCCCCACAGTGGAGTGGAGACCGTTGAGGTCAGCAAATACGCAGTGACCACCCACGAGAGCTGGCTGAGCCCCCCGAGATCGCCCACAATGGTCGGCAAAGCCGTGGCCACCACCGTCTGATCGAGCGAGGCGATCAGCAAAGCCAGCATCAGCCCGCTGAAGATGACCCAGACCCTACCCTGGCCTGCGGTTTGCGGGAGTCCAGACTGCGTCTGCTCGAGAGGCAGAGACATCGGAGGCCTTCCTTTCCTCGCGACCGATCGTTCTCATCTCATCCCCCTTTCCAGCGCCTCGCGATCCCACTGCCCAAGCGTGGCCCCAACTTCGTAGGCGCTCTGAAAAAATGCAAGGAGTGCCTGCTCAGGCGAGGAAGCGTTGCGCACATCCTCATACCGCAAGAGGAATTCGCCGAGTTCGCGACTGTAGAAGGACTCCTGTGGGCGAATGGCGGCGGTTGGCAGTCCAGGCGGCTCTGGAGAGGTATAGGCATAGAACGCCGGAGTGGGGAAACTGTCATTGCCGGGCCAGAAGCCACAACTGATCTCTTCATGGGACATCGCTTCGCGCGTCATGCGATCGGCCCCTGCGCGCTCTGGCGCGCGTTGACCGGAGAAGAGCGTCACGGCGAGGTCGAAGCTGCCCCAGAAGAAGTGTACGGGACTGCTCTTGCCCACAAACGGGGAGCGGAAGCGCTGCATGACGCTGGCGGTCTGGGTCAGGACGCTCCAGAAGCGCCGGGCGTAGAGCGGGTCGTAGGAGGCATGCACCTCGTCGATATCACAGCGAATGGGACTCTGCACTTCGCTGGGCAAGGTATTGATCGCGACCTCGATACCCAGTGCGTGCAGGCTGTCCATGAATTCGTGGTAGAAGGCAGCCACCGAGCGCGGGATGAGCGGCAGCGCTTTCGTTGTCCCCTCGCTGGTGCAAATGAGGAGATTGTGCGCGAGGAAGTCAAACGTCACGTCAAAGCTGCCACCGTGGTAGGGAATAGCCGAGGTGGTCAGCCCGCGCGGGATGACGTACAGGGTGACATGCCACCAGTGGTTGAGAAAGGGGGAGAGTTCCATGCGGACTTTGCCCACGATCTGCGTCCACATGTGTAGCGTTTCATACGTCTCCTTCCATGCTTGATAGGGCAATGCTGGCCAGCGTTCCACTCGGTCCATTTGCTGCGTCTCGTCTATGTTTTCCATGTGTTGCTCCACCTGCCTCTCTCTGCTCTATTGCGTGGTACCTGACTGGCGTCACGCTGTTCGACTGGCCGCCTGGAGGACAGGAAGTAAGGCCTCATGCTCCCAGGACCCGCGATACTGGATCCCATTGATGAAGAAGGTGGGTGTCCCTTGCACTCCGCTGCGTTCGCCCCCTTCCACATCTTCTTCGATGCGGGCGAGCGCACGCCGTTCGGCCATGTCACGTGTGTACTGCTGCAGATCGAGACCCACCGCCTCGGCAAACTGGGCCAGGTCCGCATCCTCCAGCGCATGCTGGTGGTGGAAGATATAATCGTGCATCTCCCAGAACTTGCCCTGCGCCGCGGCAGCCTCGGCGGCCAGGGCCGCACGCAACGCGTGGGGGTGGATCTCGGTGAGCGGGAAGTTGCGATAGATAAAGCGCAACTGCTCCCCGAGTTGCTGCTGTATGGCCTGCACCACCCAGGTTGAGCGGCGCGTATAGGGGCATTCGTAGTCGCCGTACTGCACCAGCGTGACCTCGGCGGTATCAGGCCCCTGACGATGGTCTCGTTCACTGACCGGGACCACAAGTTGTGTTCTCTGTGCCATCCCTTTGCTCCCTTTGCAGCCATTTCTGACGGCCCTACAATTATCGTCGAACCCAGATCGGGTCCGCAAAGTCGAGCCAGAGCTGGTCAGTGTAACACCATCCCCAGTTCTCATCCGGCTGGAAGGACTGCATGATCGGGTGACTGGTGGCATGGAAATGCCTGGTGGCATGCGTATTCTTCGAATCGTCACAACAGCCCACATGCCCGCATTCCAGGCAAATACGCAGATGTACCCAGGTGTCGCCGATTTTCAGGCAATCCTCGCACCCATTAGCGCTCGGTGTTACCTCGCGTATCTGGTCAAGATGACTACATTGTTTTGCCATTGCGCTCGCTTTCCTTTCCCTTTATGATACTCATGTGCTCGTTTGTAATGAAGATGTTGACTCTTCACTGGAAATGGCGAGTTGGAAACGGGACCTTTCACTCCCGTTTCCAACTTAAACTACCTCTATGGAAATAAGCATATGACAGAAATTGATAGATCGTCAAAAAAGTTAGTTGCAAGGGAGGACCAACTCTTCGCCGCAATCGTTTCACGACAGCAGCTTATCCAGCGTGATCGGCAGATCGCGGACGCGGGTGCCGGTGGTGTGATAAACAGCGTTGGCGATGGCGGCGGCGGTGCCGACGATGCCCAGTTCCCCGATCCCCTTCACGCCCATTGGGTTGACGTGGGGGTCGTCCTCGTCGATCCAGGTCACGTCGATCTCCCCCACATCGGCGTTGGAGGTACCAGGCCGTGGAAGACTATCGCAAGGAATATCCCGCCAAGGTTCTTTGTGACACGCTGGGGGTGTCATTAAGCGGATATTACGCCTGGAAGAAGCGGCCCATGAGTGCGCATTGCCGGGAAGATAGCATACTAGCCGATCAGATTCAAGAAGCCTATCAGTCTTGTCGGCAGGTGTATGGGAGTCCACGCATTTATGCGGAATTGCAAGCCCAAGGGATGAGCTGTTCCCGCAAGCGAGTGGCACGTCTGATGCGAGAGCGAGGGCTATGCGCTCGCCGTCGGCATCAAAAGACGATCACGACGAAAAGTGAGCCTGGTGCCCGCGTGGCCCCCAATCTCTTGGATCAGGATTTTACCGCGAGCCGTCGATCGGGAGAAGTGGACGGGCGACATTACGGCAGTGTGGACCGGATGTCGGCAGGCTGTACCTGGCGGTCGTGCTCGATCTGTTTTCCCGGCGCGTGATCGGCTGGGCGATGGCGGCGACTGAAGGCACGAAACGCTGATTGAGACCGCTTTACGAATGGCTCGGCTTGGGCGACATCCATCAGCGGAACTGTTGTTTCATTCGGATCGTGGATCGCAGTATACCAGTGATCGCTATCGAGCCGCATTGGCGGAAGCTGACATCACGGTGAGCATGAGCCGTACCGGCAACTGTTACGATAATGCAGTCACGGAATCGTTTTTCGGGACGCTGAAGGGCGAATGTGTCGAACGCATGTCGTTCCAGACGCTCGGGCAGGCCAGGCAAGTCATCTTCGAGTATGTTGAGTGCTTTTATAACCGAGTTCGGCGGCACTCCTCACTCGGCTATGTCAGCCCGGTTGTATATGAACAAGGGATGTGCTAACTAACCCGAAGGTTTCGGGTTTCCACAAAAGTGGGTGAATCTCACCCAGCGCTTCACCAAAAAGTTGGAAGAGCCAGTCTTTAGTGAGGAGGTCTCCTAGAGGGTAGTCGAAGATCTTGACGACCAGGTGCAGGAAAGCCCTCTGCTCTCTTTTCCCTCTCGGACTGCCCTCCAGATCTTCTCCTCTCACCGGAGCACAGTTACCGAACATCACGCAGGCTGTGCTATACTGGGGTGTCACCGTGAGCATGTCCGGTAACCGGATCGATGAGCAGCTGTGCGACAGCAGAGAGGAGTCAGCTATGACTCCCACCGTCCAGGGCGAGACCCTGGTCTATCGGCAGGACGGGCAGGAGCAGATACTGACCGTGGATACCGCGGCCTGGTTTGCCTGGTTGGAGACGGCCTCCACGTTCTCCTTCGTCAGTGAGACGGGCAACTTCACCGCGCGCCGTGAGCAGGCAGGTCACAAGCGCGGGGGCTGGTACTGGAAAGCCTACCGCAAACGGCACGGCAAGCTCTCCTCTCGCTACCTGGGCAAGTCCGAGACCGTCACCCTGGCACGTCTCCAGACGGTGGCCCAGGCGCTGGCTGATGCTCTCGTCGAGACCGCGCCTGACAACGATGCGGACGCTGCTCTCCCCTCGGCGCAAGCCGCAGCACCTGGGATGCGGAGCGATGCACTCACCCCACTGCTCTCCACCAAGCTCCATCGACCCCTGCCACGCGCGCACCTCGTGCGCCGCCCCCAGCTCTCGGAACGACTCACGCGGGGAGTGAGGAGTGCGCTCACGCTCGTCTCGGCACCGGCGGGCTTTAGCAAAACGACCCAATTCCGCGCAACTCCTCCAGCGGGGATCGACGAACTGGACCTAAGTCCTTAAGTTGGTGCGTATGGGGGAAAAAATGTTGGGACCCCATATGTGTAAATACAGAATGTATACGGTTCTCATACTTCCTCTGCAAGTCATCAGACATGCAGAGGAAGTACGGGTGCATCTCACTTCAGATCGGCGACGGCAGCATCACAGGTCAAGCAGGACCTCATCACGAGGTTGGGAACAGCAAATTAACACAATGCCGTCGGCAGGTCGGTCCAGTGGCTCTGGTTGGTAGCTTATGAGGCCCTCAATCAGCCCGCTTTCGCAGCTATGACAGACCCCTGTCCGGCACGACCACCTCACCGGAATGTCGCAAGCCTCGGCAAGTTCGAGCAGGCTCTGGAATTTTGTATCCCAAGGAACGGAGAGGCCACTGCGAACAAAGGAGACCAGCGGACCCGTACCAGCAGATCCGGCTGGTGGGTGTGGTGGCTGCCGAGATGCGCTAACTAGGCCGGGTGTGCTGGCGGCGGCAGGTCCGAACAGTTCGGTATGGATATGCTCCCTGGTCACACCCCAGTCCGTGAGTTCACGGGTTAGATCTTGCGCGAACGCGGCTGGGCCGCACAGATAGAAGTCCGCGTCACACGGCACGCCGATCCCCTTGAGCGCGGTTATATTGAGGTGGCCGATCGCATCAAAGTCCAGCCCTTGCCTATCTTCCTGGGTAGGTCTGCTATAGAGGATATAGCTATGACCGTGGGGCAGGAGTTGCAGGAGGCGGCGAGCTTCCTGGGCAAAGGGATGTTCGTCGCGGTTCCGTGCTCCAAAGAGCCACCAGACTTCTCGCAACGTTGCCTCGGCGGCAAGGGCATGGAGCATGGCCAGCACCGGAGTTGCTCCCACTCCGGCACTCAGCAGGACGATGGGGCGGGTATCAGGTTGGAGTGTGAAGGAACCTCGCGGAGCACTCACTTCAAGCACATCGCCGACGTTTACTCGGGTATGCACATATGTGCTAGCCGCGCCGTTTACCTCCTGCTTGACGCTGACGCGGTAGTGATCGGTCGCGGGTGCGTCAGAGAGCGAGTAGTTGCGCAAGAGAGGTGGGGCGTCTGGTCCGGGTTTCAGGCGCAGGATGACAAACTGGCCAGGGAGGGCCGCTGCAAGGGGTTGTTTGTCGGCTGGCACTAGGACCAGAGAGCGCACGCTGTTGCTCTCCCGTTTCATCTCTGAGACTTGCAGGGGACGGAATCCCCGCCAGGCCGGAGGGGGGCCGCTTGCCGGGGCGAGTCCAGGATTGCCTCCGGTCGTCTCCCCGCGCACCGCTTGCTCAAGCAGGGCCTGGAAGGACATCTTCCACCCTGGACTCAAAGCGGGGATACGGAGTGCTCGCTCCAGTTTTTCGCGGGGCTGGTCATTCAGATAGAGCATCCCGTCGATCTCCGCGACCGTCATGCGTTCAGAGCCAGCGGCGACCTTGAAGATCTCATCGCCAGCCTCCACTTCACCCTCTTGTAAGACGCGCAGATAAAAGCCCGGTCGGCGGTGGGCAACCAGCAGTGCTGGCATCTGGGGGTTGTTCATGCGGATGCCAACACGGTAACAGGTGACACGTGGTTGTGTGACCTCAAAAAGAGCATCGCCAATCTGGTAATGGTCGCCGATGCACACCTCCTCGTCAGATAAGCCCTCGATGGTAAAATTCTCCCCAAACTGTCCGAAGACGAAGTCATTCCGACCGAGCTGACGCTCCCAATAGTGATAGGACTCCATCTGGTAGACGAAGACCGCGCGCTGTTCTCCTCCGTGCCCGGCCAGGTCTCCTTGCTTATCGCCATCGATGTTGAGCCCCCGGACCATGCGCCGACCCTGGACCGGCTCCTTCCAGACGGCGGTGCGCACCGTTTCTCCACGCCAGGCGATGTTGCGGGGCAGACCAACGTTCACTGAGAGCAGTCGTGGCATAGAGGCTCTCCTTTCTTCTCTTGTCCTCACTCTAGCGCAATTACCACTGTGACTCGACCTCCGATTAGGATAGGGAAACCGACCAGTTTCACGTTGGGATGTACCTCGAACCAGTCAGGAAGCGGTCAACCAGGTCGGCAATTTCATCAGCTGCCGTATCCAGCGCGAAGTGACCGCCATCGACTCTATGCACTTGCGCCTGCGGTACATCGCGGAGGAACGCTTCAGGTTCGGAATTGTCGAACGAGAGTTCGTATTTTCCCCAAAGAACGAGCAGGCGCGGCTGGGTTGTACGCATCCATTCCTGCCATTTTGGGTAGGAAGCGACGTTGGATTGGTAATCGTAAAACAAATCGCTCTGAATGTCAGCCTGGCCTGGCTGGTTCAGGAAACGGAATTCATCGGTCCACAGATCAGGATCGTAGCGCTCGACCTGGGGATCGTTGCCCACATGCCGCGTGCGTGTGGTTGCCAGCGAGAGCAGATTCTGGCGCAACGTCGCCTCGTAGGTGGCGCGGTCGGCCCAAAAAGCGCGGCGGGGTTTCCAGTTGTCCCCGAGACCGGTATCATGCGCCACGGCATCCTGAACGATCAGCGATTGAATGCGCTCCGGGTGAGCAAGAGCCAGGCGAAAGCCAACTGGCCCACCATAGTCCTGCATGTAGAGGCTGTAATGCATCAGGCCGAGCGTCTCGGTCACATGCTCCATCACGGTCGCAATGTGGTCGAAGGTGTACGCGAATTGTGTATGATCAGGCCAATCGCTATGGCCGAAACCCGGATAATCCGGGGCGATCAGGTGATAGCGGTCGGACAGGCGCTGCAAAAGCGGCTCATACATCCGCGAAGAGGATGGCAGGCCGTGAAGCAAAAGCAGGGCAGGGGCGTCTTTGGGCCCGGCCTCCCGGTAGAAAATGGACAGGCCATCGACCTGCACGGTGCGATAAGACACGAGGGTATTCATGGGATTCTCCTTTTGATTGTCTTGAGCCAGAACCCAGCTTGGAGCCAGCAGGACAAGAAAAAGCACAGCGGAGACGAGAGGGATAGCTGTTTTCTGATTGCCATGCGCGTGAAGACTCCTTCGCATTGACGGAGTGACGCGCAAAAATCACTTCCAACTCGATCGGCATCCCGAGCGGCACACTGGCAACGCCTAGCACGATCCGGGTCGATAGTTTCTCTTCCCCGAAAACGTGTACCAGCATTTCCGAAGCCGCATCGGCAACATTGGGATGTTCCCGGAAATCACCATCCGTGGCGATCGAGACGCCAAGCCTGACCACTCGGCTCACTTTGTTGAGTGAGCCTACATGGTGCCGCGCCGCCGACAGCACGTCCAGGCAGGCGATGGCGGCGGCTTTGCGGCCGTCCTCTACTGTCAGCTCCGCGCCAAGCCGTCCAAGATAGGCTGGCTTGCCGCCTGGTAAATAGTGTGAATGTTCGACGATTTTTCAGGTCAATGATGGGAATGGTGGGCCAATCATGGGAATTGACCATCTCTCAAGATGCACATCCGCATCAGAAGGGCTGTTACACACATGCTTCTTGTAAATGCGCGGGAGAACAGACAGCCATTTTTAGCTCCCCATTTTTTTACTGAACTAGTTCTCCTGGTGCTCGACCCACTGAGATCGCCAGGCAGGTGGCTCGAACGGATCAGCAAAGTACTGTGTCTCGTGGGCAACCTTGCCATCGCGAAACTCCATAATGCTGACGGTTTGCGTTGGCTGCTCGTTATAGCTGAGCACGTACTCGGTGATCCAGAGATCGCCGCTGCCAAGGATACGCCGGATGGTGAAGCCCAGCTTCGCCGGGTGGTGGGAGCGTATGGCTTGAATGTTGTGACGACCACGGATGCGCTCGCCCGACTGAGGATACTCGACCAGCACGTCGTCGTGATAGATCTCGTGTTCCGCTTCACTGTCACCAGATGCGGAGGCTGCCCAGTGCCGATCCAGGGCTGTCCGAATTGCTTGGTTTTCCATGGTTTCTCTCCCTTTGGCTCGTCCCTGGCGTCGCAGCAGCGTGGTGCTCGTTGCGCCGCGCGGCTGGTGTCCCTTCGATCCACTGGCCGAGTGACGCTCGTGTTGAGGTTGCGCATCCATGCAACGACACCTCACGAGTAGAACGGATGAGGACAAGAGGCCAGCCGCCTGATCTCCCAGTCTTCACCCGAAGGCTCACTCCAAGCCAAACACACTCTTGAAACCCCTGACCTTCTGGTAGGGAGTGGGGCAATCGATCTACATCATACCACACTGGCCTCTGTCGTGGATCAGCCGAACGTGAACGCGAAAGCTTGCACGCCCGCATCGAGAAACTCGATCTCGAACTGCCGATCAGCAATGGGCTTCGGTTGTCGGATCAGCTGATACAGCCGCTGGTCGGTCACCGTACCGTTGCCCTGCTCGTCAACGTCACTTCCATGAGCCGCGCCCGGCGCCTGTCCATCGATGAGCACGCGAAAGCGCACGGACATTCCCCGTGCCGCTGGTCCCATGACCAGATGTACATCGCGGGCGTGAAAGCGGTACGCGATGCGCCCATTCGCCTCGTTGAGCAATGTGGCCTCTCTCCCCACCGTCCACTCACCGGCAAGGGCCCACTGATTGAGCGAGAAGCGCGCGGGGACAGTATAGACGTGAGGGGTATCCACGACTGCCCCACCGGGAGACTCAAAGTTCTCGGTGCGCGCGTCCCCGACATAGTTTTCCGGAGACCGGAGGTCCTCCCAAGTGGCGGCAGCTTCAGTGCCCTGGGCATCGACCGAGACCAGTTCATGAGCGATGCCGCTGATGCCGGCCTCGGCCAGCACCTGTTGAATCATCATCTCAGACTGTTCGTAGGCACCCTCGCCGAAGTGGTGAGAGCGAATACGGCCCTGCGCATCGACGAGATAGAGGGCCGGCCAATAGTGGTTCTCGAACGCACTCCAGATCGCATAGTCGTTATCAATCGCGATCGGATAGGAGACCCGCATGTCCCTGGCGGCCCGGCGCACGTTGTCGAGGTCATGCTCAAAGGAGAATTCGGGCGTGTGAACGCCGATCACCACGACGCCGTGCTCCCGGTATTTCTCGGCCCACGCACGGACATAGGGCAAGGTGCGCAGCCAATTGATACAAGTGTAGGTCCAGAAGTCGATGAGTACGACTTTTCCGCGCAGGTCGGCCGCCGAGAGTGGCGGCGAATTGAGCCACGCGGTCGCGCCGCCCAGAGAAGGCAACTCCCCTTCAATGGGTAAGGGAACCGCTGCGGGGTGTCTCGTCGCGAGCAAGAGCTGGTTTGCTTTCATCGTGCATGCCTTTCCTCTGCCTGGATGTGTCGGTATGGTGCGTCTGCACCATTCAGAACGCTGGCATCGACCTGCTGAAGTTGACCCACGTGGTTCGAGAAGCGACCAACTACTGGTCGCCTACCCGCTTAGCCGACGGCGGCGATCGCACTGAGGATCACATCCGTGACGGCCTGCGGCTGCGAGATCATGATCACGTGGGAGCCTTCGACCTCGGTAATCGTCGCCCCGGCGCGCCTGGCCATAGCCCGGATGACATCGGCACCGGCCGCCTTGTCGCCGCTGGCAACCACGGCCCAGGAAGGCAAGGTCTTCCAGGCAGGCACCCCGGCCGGCTCGGAGAACGCCAGCTCGGCGGCGGGGCGCTGAGTGGCGGCCATCAGGGTAGTCTGCACGGTGGGCAGGTCGGCGGCGAAGGCATCATGGAAGCGTGCCGGATTGATGGCGAACTCCACGGCGGTCTGGGCGCCCTGTCCCGTCGGATAGTTGAGCGTGACCAATGCGCTGTTCAAGACGCTGTCCTTTCGAGCCGTTTTCGACATCGCCCAGGCGCTCCCCTTCCTCGGTAGCGAAGGCGGCGACGTAGACCAGGCCGACGACGTTCCTGGCTTTCGTGGCGGCGGTGGAGATCACCGCACCGCCGTACGAGTGGCCGACGGCCAGCACTGGGCCGGGAATCTGGTTGAGGAAGCTGGCAATGTAAGCGGAGTCACTGGCGATGCCACGCAGTGGATTGGCGGGGGCCGTCACCTGCATCCCTTCTTTCTGCAGCCGTTCAATCACGCCGGTCCAGCTTGAGGCATCGGCAAAAGCGCCATGCACGAGCACGACGGTCAGAGGGCCAGTGGTAGGAGTTGTCTGAGACATGAGCGTTCCTTACTTGAATGAGTGTCGACCAACCGGTCAGGCCGGGTGATCGTCACACCGATGGTGTGGGACGACGGACACGACGTGTGCTCGCCGTCCCTTCTCTTTAACTAGCGCAGCGATCGAAACGCCGCGCGTATCTCTCCTGAAAAGAGGTGCGGCTGTTCCCAGGCCGCGAAGTGCCCGCCTGTGTCGAGCTTGTTGTAATAGATGAGTTTGGGATAGGCGCGCTCGGTCCAACTCCTCGGAGCCTGATAGAGTTCGTCAGGAAAGGCGCTCACGGCCACCGGGAGCGCGACACCTTTCGGGGCGAAAAAGGCCAGCTTGCTTTCCCAGTACAGGCGAGCCGAGGAGACCGCCGTGTTCGTCACCCAGTAGAGCGTGACGTTGTCGAGGACGTCGTCTCGGCTGAGGCCCTCAGTCTGACCGTCAAAGACGCGGGCGATGAGCGCGTAACTGGCCGCGTCATGGTCGAGCATCCAGGCCGCCAGGCCGACGGGTGAATCCGCAAGCGCGTACAGCGTCTGGGGGCGGTTCCCCATCTCCTGGGCGTAGGCCACGCCGTGCTTATAGAAAAAGTCCAGCTGGTCGTACGCGTGCCGTTCGTCGGCTGAGAGACCCGATGGCGGCGGGTCGCCGAACTGCAGTGCCTTCGCCACGTCATCTGGGATGGTGGCAGGCATGTTGGTGTGAATGCCGAGCAATTCGGGAGGCGCCTGTAGCGCCATCTGCTCCGTCACCGCATTCCCCCAATCGCCGCCTTGCGCCACAAATCGCGTGTAGCCGAGGCGTTTCATCAGCACGATCCACGCTCGCGCGATGCGGATGGGGTCCCAGCCGGTCGAGGTTGGCTTGCCGGAGAACCCGTGGCCCGGCAGCGACGGGATCACCAGGTCGAACGCGTCCGACGCACTCGCGCCATACGCCGTGGGATTGGTCAGGGGATCGATGATCTTCAGTTGCTCGATGACCGAGCCGGGCCAGCCGTGCGTGACGATGAGCGGCAAGGCATTGTCATGTTTCGAACGCACGTGAATGAAATGCATGTCGAGCCCATCGATCTCGGTCAGGAACTGCGGCAGGGCATTCAGCTTCGCGGCGAGTCTCCGGAAGTCGTAGTCGCTGCCCCAGTAGCGAGCGAGCGCCTGCATCGTCGCCAGCTGCACGCCCTGCGATGTATCGGCGACGGTCTCCTTCTCGGGCCAGACCGTCGCGGAGATGCGCCGGCGCAGGTCGGCGATCGCTTCGTCGGAAATGTCCACGCGGAAGGGACGCACTGCGGTTGCTGTCGTTGTGTTGGTTTGGGTTCCCATACCAGGTCTCCTTTGTGTTGGTAGATGACAGAGTGGCCGCGTGAGGGAGCCGTGCTCGCTAGCCGAGCACGGCTCCCTCACACGAGAGGATGCCGACGACTAGAAAGCGTCGACATCGATGACCGCCTGGGCAAAGGCCAGAGGCGCTTCCTGGGGCAGATTGTGCCCGACGCCGCCCGTGATGACGCGGTGCGTATAGCGACCCACGAATTTCCCGGCATAGGCACTGGCCTCGGGGTGTGGGGCCCCATTGGCATCGCCTTCCAGGGTGACCGTAGGCACGGTGATGGTCGGAGCTGTGGCGAGCCGCTGTTCCAGCTCGTCATAGGGCGGCTCACCTGCAGCCAGTCCGAGCCGCCAGCGATAATTATGGATCACGATGCTGACATGATCCGGATTGTCGAAGGCGGCGGCGCTGCGCTCGAAGGTGGCCTCGTCGAAGTCCCATTTGGGCGAAGCGAGCTGCCAGATGAGCCTGGCAAAGTCGCGTCGGTATCGCTCGTAGCCGGCCCGGCCGCGCTCGGTGGCGAAGTAATACTGGTACCACCACTGGAGCTCAGCCTGTGGGGGCAACGGCACCTGGCCGGCTTGCTGGCTGCCGATCAGGTAGCCGCTCACCGAGACCAGGGCCTGGCAGCGTTCCGGGAAGATGGCCGCGATGATGTTGGCCGTCCGAGCGCCCCAATCAAAGCCGGCCAGGATCGCCCGCTCGATCTTGAGGGCGTCCATCAACGCGAGGATATCAACTGCGATCACCGCTTGCTGGCCATTGCGGGGGGTGTCGCTGGAAAGAAAGCGCGTCGTGCCAGAGCCGCGCAGATAGGGGACGATCACCCGGTAGCCCGCCTGTGCAAGCCTGGGCACCACGTTGACATAGCTGTGGATATCATAGGGCCAGCCGTGCAAAAGCATGACTGACGGACCATCGGTAGGGCCAGCTTCAGCGTATCCGACTTGCAGGAGGCCAGCATCGATCTGTTTCAGCGCACCGAATGTCGTGTTCGTCCCGTTACTCGTCATACGTGTCACCTTTCTCCATAAGGCTTTTCTCTACATGATGACTGTTCAGCGTAGAGGACAGGCAGACTGTCTCACATACATGTTCCTGTTAGTTGTTTGCGTTGTTGCCTACGCGCCAGCGTGCCCACGTAAGCACTCTGTCTCATTTTTGCTTGCCCTCTAGCATTCGCATCCAACAGATCTCAGTATAGCGAGAGCGTCTGGGGAAGTCAGCCTCCAGCAGGTGGCAGGTTTCTTCCCTGTTGCTTCGCATTCCTGTCATCCTTTTTGCGGTGGCCGCACGATCAAGATCGGCAGCTTCGTAGCGTTGAGAAGGCGATCGGCGACACTGCCCATCACCCAGCGTTCCAGCCCATGCCGACCATGGGTGGAGATGGCAATCAGGTCGCAGCCCCGGCTGCCTGCGGTTCCCTGCCCCTGTTCTCCTGGCTCCGTCTGGCGCAGCAAGGCGCTCGCAACGTCTGCCTCGAGTGCGACAGACCAACTGAGTGAGATCCCGAGTTCCTTCGTCCTCGCCTGCCAGCGCTCCGTCACCTGCGTCAGGTAGGTCCTGGCACGCGCTCTGACCTCCGCATTGAGCGAGCTTTCAACGCCCTCTTTCGCCGTGGTCTGGAAGGGCTTGACCACGTGAGTCAGGTGCAGCTCACCCTGGGTCGCCAGGCTGGCGACCAGATGTGCCGCCGGTTCAAGTGCGGCCTCGGCAAGCGGCGAGCCGTCAAGTGGGACGAGGGCACGCAGCGGTCGTGGGGCGTCGGGGTGTGCGAGCAGAGACGCGGTTTCGTGCTCGTGCAGGACAAGGGTCGGGACCGTGCTCTCATGCGCCAGCGTGCGCGCAACGCTGCCCAGCACCCAACGCGTGAAACCCGTCCTGCCGTGGCTGCTCAGCACTGTGAGATCGACCTCCCCTGACCTGGCGGCTGCCAGAATATACTGGGCGGGGAACCCAGGGGCTACTTCGGTCGTGACCTGGATCCCGTCCAGCATCGGCAACGCCACCATTGTTCGGAAATAGTCGCTTGCCACGGTTGTCCCGGATTCGATTTCCTGTTCGCGCAGCAGCGGGTCGAAATCATCCTCTTCCCCCAGGTCAATGGGGGAGCCGACCACCCTCAGGAGATGAATGGAGCCACGCGAGGCCCGCACGATATGGGCTGCCACTGGCAGTGCCTCCTCCGCAGGAGCAGAGCCGTCCAGAGGAGCCAGGATGTGTGCAAACATCGTACCACTCCTTGCATGGCTACCATTCTCGATCGCCAGATGTCTCAGTTAAGACTTTCTGACTGTTGAGCGCAGAGAACAGGCACACGTTCTCACCGACATGTTCCTGTTGGTCGTGGGTATTGTTGCTAGTGCGCCAGAGCCACCCCAACGGTGGTTCTCTCTTCTTTGCGTAACGTGATGCGAGAACGATGATGCCGCTGCTCAGACGGACTCAGCCAATCGGACGCGCAAGGTATGCGAGAAAAAGCAACGCGTCTGCAGGTTCGCCATCTGGCGCGGCATCCCGCGCCACCTACTTCGTTGCGCATCGAACAAGATGACCGTCAAACAGGCACAAGCGGAAGCGCACCTCTCTTCCACTCTGTCGCTCGTGCCGAGACAAGCTGGGACAACAAAGCACAGGAGAGAGTGCTGAAACTGCTACGAAGGACGCACTAGAGGAAAACCGCACAGGTGCTAAAAACCACTCTTGTTTTTGTTTACTGTACAAGTGTAAGCACTCTCTCTTGTTTTGTCAAGGAATCGCGCTGTCATGAAGGTGAGTTCGGGATAAGCCAAGCCTGCTAGAGCGCGATGGATTGGAGCCCGAGGGACTGTTTCTTGGGCTGATGGCACTAAGCAATGAGATCTGCGATGAAGTTGACCAGGAAGTTGATCGGGCTGCAATGGCGGGAACGTTTGAGTCTTTTAGATATTTTTGAGTTGATCGGTGGTGGACTCGATTGTCTAGGGCTACATTGTGCTTTTGTCAAACTCCAGCTCGTCCAATGCCTAGGCGTACATCTTCCTCGCTGGGAGTCAGGTAGATTCCAGTGGTCAAGAGCCGACTAGGCCCAGTGCTACGTAAGCTGCTACGGGCCGCAAAGTAGCGAGTAGTTGGGAGCGATGAAGTTCCGCTTTACCTGTTGAAAAGGGAACTCGCCCCATTTTTTGCCTCCCTTGACCGACAGAAGGACTAAATTTCAGTAGAAATTGGCTAAAAAGGGCCGACTCCCTTCCTTCCTGGAACTCGCAGCCTGACAAAACACCATCTACTTTGCGGCTCGTGGCAGATCAGTAATCGCCTTTGTCTGAATCAATTCTCGACAACGGTGGGAAGCTCAATGATTTACAAACTACCAGCGCATAGCGACGCTCAGCATCTCGCCCCGCGCGGGGCGAGATGCTGAGCGTCGCTATGCGCTGGTAGTCGATAGATGATAACGCTTGCGAACGGGCGCGAATGTGTTTCTCGTGCAAATGGTTAAAAAGCTTACGTAGCACCGGGCCATCGAGGAGGTGAAGCGCTCTCATCACTTCGAGACCTACTTCCGCAGCCCGCAGTTACACTTGTGGCGGCTCTCCCCACGACATACGCAACGAGATGAAAGCAAGCAGGCTTGATGAGGGGTAAATGGGCTAGATACTGGCAAAAGAGACAACAACTGTGTCTTCTTGACAAGGGAAACACCGTATTGCATTCGTTTCCCGAGAAAGAAGACACAGAAAAAGTATGACACATCCTTCAGTGCATATCCAAATCGCCCCAACCTCCGTTCCTTCCACCCCCTCGTGGCTAGGGGAAGTGGCCGTTCTGGCTCATGTGTTCAGCCAGTTTGGCCTCCAGAAAGCCATCGAGGAGCGAGTGCGCTTTGCGCGCGCTCGGATGGGGGACTACGAGGTGATTGATTTTGTCGTGATGCTGCTGGGCTACGCCGTGAGCGGAGAACGAACCCTGCAGGCCTTTCATCAGCGACTTCTTCCCTTTGCCGAGCCGTTCATGGCGCTGTTTGGGAGAGCGAACCTGCCTCACCCTGCGACGCTTTCCCGCTTTCTCTCGGCCCTTGACCACGCATCTGTGGAGGCGCTGCGCACGCTCTTTCGAGGCGCGATCTGGTGGCGCGGCCCCCGTTTGCCTCCCCACCAGGTGGGGTGTGGGACCGCCTGGGAACTCATTGGACGGTGGTGGATGTCGATGGAACCAAAACGGCCGCCAGACAACGGGCGCTGCCGCAGACGCCAGAGCTTCCCGCGCCTCATCGCCGATTTGACCTGGTGTGCGCTCCCGGCTATCTCGGACGCAAACGGGGAGAAGTAGCGCGAACGCGAACCACCATTTTACAAGCGCATACGCATCAGTGGCTTGGCACCTTTGGTGGCGCAGGAAATGGGGATTACCGAGGAGAATTGCTGCGCAGCCGAGCGGTGATCGAGAGCTATGCGACCTCGCTTTCTCTTCCTCTCTCTCATATCTTGACTCGTCTGGACGGCCTGTATGGCAATGCAGCCCCTCTTGCCGATCTCCTCATCACTGGCGGACCTGGGGTGATTGTGCGCGGGAAGGACTATCACCTCTTGAACCTGCCTGCTGTGAGGACGCGTTTGCAGCAGCCCCCCGATCAGCAGACGACGCATCCTGAGTCGGGAACCAGTCGTGCGCTCTACGATTGTCTGGATATTCCCCTCACGCCTACCGGGCCGCGGGTGCGCATGCTCCTGGCTGCGCGTACGGCCACTGCTTCCCCACCTGTCATCGGGACGATGCACAACGGCATGATCTATGAGCAGTTCTTTACCACCGTCCCACCACACGCTTTCACTCCCGCCGACGTCCTTGATCTGTACTTGCATCGCGGGTCCTTCGAAACGGTGCTCGCCGATGAAGATCAGGAACAAGATCCCGATCGCTGGGTGTCTCATACGCCCTGTGGACAAGAGTTCTGGCAAATCCTCTCGCAATGGATCTGGAATCTGCGCCTGGAGTTCGGGCAGCACGTGTCTGCTTCTCCCATGCGTTTGACAGAACTGACCTATTCTCAGAGTGATGAGCCTGTGCCAGCGAGTGAGCCTGTGCCCTATGGGCCTGCTCACTGGGCACGCCGATCCTTCACCAAAGGATTTGCTGGAGCCGATTTCGCTCTGCAACCAGATGGAACGCTGCGCTGTCCGGCTGATCACCCGCTCTACCCGCAAGAGCGGCGAGCGGAGCGGGATGGCTCGCTGCGGGTCCTCTACGCCGCCCGTATTGGCCAGTGTCGCGCCTGTCCTCTGCGCGCGCAGTGTCAAGAACACGGCTCTCCCAGCAAACCGCGACGGGTGAGTGCCGTGTTCTGGCCCCGGACTTCCACCACGTCACCGCCCGATGAACCACTCTCCCATCACCCGGTGCCTTCCCACCCGGTGCTGTGGGGCGATTGGGAGCGCTGTCATCTCCGGCGACACTGGTTCCGGTTACTGCGCTCGCAAACCGTTCTGCTCACCTCTGGCTCCGTTCAGCACCTGGCAGCAGAGGATGCTCCCCTCCCGGATGTGCTTACCCGCGCCCAACGAGCCCATTGGCGGCTCAGTTGGGCGCAACGTCTCGCCCGCAATGCTCGTCTGCTTACCACCCCACCCCTTGAGGTCACCATTCATGGTCTCCCGGTCAGCTTTGCTCACGCTTTTGGCTTTGATGTGGTGATGGCTGCGTAACTCCTCGCAAACCCCGCCCTGCCTGCTGCTTATTTGTGGATCTGTTCTGTTCAATGCGCCTTCACTCTCCTCACATCTCTCTTGATCTCTTCTTCCCTGGGCACTTTGCCGTTTTTCTCCTTCATGAAAATAGTGTCGCCCCTCTTATTGCCTGTTTGCTTGCTTTTATCTCGTTGCGTATGTCGTGGGCAGGCAGGTCCAACAGGTGATAGTCCTTCCCGCGCACAATAACGCCGGGTCCACCAGCGGCGAGGAGATCGGCAAGCGGAGCGGCATTGCCATACAAGCCGTCCAGACGAGTCAGGACGTGGGAGAGGGGAAGCGCAAGCGCGCTGGCATAGCTGCTGATCACCGCTCGGGCTCGCAGCAATTCACCCCGGTAATCACCATTGCCGGCGTTCCCGAACGTGCCCAGCCACTGGTGCGTATGCGCTTGCAGAACCGTCGTTCTCGTGCGTGCGATTTCTCCCCGTTTGCGTCCCAGGTATGCGGGAGCCGCCACCAGCTCAAAGCGGCGATGGGGCGCAGGAAGGTCTGCGGTTTGGGGAAGTGCCCGTTGTCTGACTGCCTGTTTTGTGCCATCGACATCCACCACGGTCCAATGGCTTCCCAGGCGATCCCACACCCCACCAGGTGGAGAAGCGAACGCCGATCGCGCCACCAGATCTTCCTGAAAGAGCGTGCGCAGTGCCTCCACCGGCCCTTGATCAAGGGCGGCCAGAAAGCGGGAAAGCGTTGCAGGATGCGGCAGGTTTGCTCTCCCAAACAGTGCCATGAACGGCTCGGCAAAGGGAAGAAGTCGGTGATAAAAGGACTGCAGGGTTCGTTCCCCGCTCACGGCGTAGCCAAGGAGCATCACGACAAAATCAATCACTTCGTAGTCCCCCATACGAGCGCGTGCAAACCGCACGCGCTCCTCGATGGCTTTCTGGAGGCCCAACTGGCTGAACACATGCGCCACAATGGCCACTTCTCCGAGCCACGAGGGCGTGGAGGGAACGGAGGTTGGGGCAATTTGGACATGAACTGAAGGGTATGTCATACTTTTTCTGTGTCTTCTTTCTCGGGAAAGTTCGTAATAGTAGTATTTCCCTTGTCAAGAAGACACAGTTTTTGTCTCTTTTGCCAGTTTCTCGACGATTTACCCACTATCCATCTTGGTTACACCACCTCGTTGCGTATCCCGTGGGTCTCTTGCGTTCCCGCAAAGGGAGTTCTTTGAGGAAACAGACGACCACAAAGGTCAAGAGCATCAGGCCCAGGCTGAGCAGAATGGCGCTGTGGATGCTTTCCGCCAGGCCGAGTTTCACGGCAGTGAGAACTGTATTGAAGGCAGCGCGGCCCTGGACTCCAGAGTGCTCGAAGCCTGCGCGGATGGGGGCCATGATATCGGGCGAGGTGAGCACCAGCGGATTCTCGAAAACTTTGATGAGCCGGGATGGCATGGCCAGCATGAGTGTCGATGGCAGAGCCTGATGGAATGCCGGAATGTAGGAGGTGGTCACCACGGTCCCGATGGCGACCAGGCCAATGCTCTGGCCAAGCTGGCGGAAGAAAACGACTACCGAAGTGGCCTGTCCGATCCTGCCCGGCATGGCGTTCTGAACGGTAATGGTGTAAAGCGACAGCCCAGAGCCGACGCCTGGCCCCAATACCAGCAGAGCCATCACGATATCCAGGCTGGTCGAGTAAACATCCAGGCGCAGCAACAGCAGCATGCCCACGATCATCATGGCGGCGCTGGCCAGCGCGATCCATTTGTAGCGCCCTGTCGCCGTGATTACCTGCCCCCCAATAACTGCCCCCACAATCGAGGCCAGCGCCAGGGGGATCAGTACCAGGCCGCTATTTGTGGCCGAGACGCCCGTCACGCTCTGCAAAAAGACCGGCAGGAAGTAGACACTGCCCAGCAGGACAATACTGATGAGCATCGATGCCAGCAGTGAAACGCTGAAGACGCGCACATCTTTGAACATGCTCGGCTCCACAATCGGTTCGCGCCCCAGACGTTCCTGGCGAAGGCTGTAGATGACCAGGAACACCAGCAGGACGAGGGAACTCCCGAAGAGGCCCAGGCTCTGCCATGACAGCCAGGCGAAGGTGTTGCCTGCCCAGGAGAAAGCCAGGAGGAGGGGCACTATTGCCAAGACGATCAGCAGCGCGCCAAGAGCGTCAATGACGATGCGCTTATGGGGCGTGCGCAGGGTGGGCATGATGAAGGCCAGAACGAACAGCGCGATGAGGCCAATTGGCAGGTTCACATAGAAGATCCAGCGCCAGGAAATCTTGTCGGTGAGCAGACCGCCGACCAGCGGGCCGACTACCGACGCGAGCGCATAGGAACTGCTGGTAATGCCGATCCACCGGCCCCGTTCCCGTGGGGGGAAGAGATCACCGACAACGGCGATGGCAATCGATTCGAGTCCACCTGCACCGATACCCTGAAACCCACGGCACACGATGAGCTGCGTCATCCTCTGTGCAAGGCCACTCAACGCGGAACCGATCAGGAAGATGACAAGCGCGCCCAGAAAGATGGGTTTGCGCCCAAACAGGTCGGAGAGTTTGCCGTAAATGGGAATGGTCACGGTCATGGTGAGCAAGTAGATGGCGGTGACCCAGGCAATCAAGTCAAACCCTTGCAGGTCAGCGCCAATACGCGGCAGAGCAGTGCCCACAACGGTCTGATCCAAGGTGGAGATAAACGTGACCAGCATGGTCCCCATCAAGGTCAAAGCGATGGTGCGCCTGGAAAACCGGCGTGCGCTTTCCGAAAGCGCCGACGGGGAAGGTGCCGCAGCGTCACGGTGAAACGAGGAGTTGTCTTGCACGATTCCCTTCTTTCTTTGCAGCATAGATACAAACGTATGACACGATATCAGGACGACAGGACATAATTCTCTACGGTGTCAAGAGAAAAGAGAGGAAGAGACCCTGCATGGGGAGATGAGCGTGCTCTTCAAGTCTTGAGAATCCGCAGAATGACCTCAGGATCAGGTGGTCCCTCAATACCAAGTGCATGAGGCAGATACGTCACCCCGGAACTGATTCCTTGGAGGCAGGCTGCAAACGCCAAGGTCAGCATATCAGGGTCGTCCTCAACAATCTCCCCGCTTGCCTGGCCCTCGACAATGAGTCGTCGGTAGAGTTGCAGTGTCCGTTGCGACTGCTCAAGAACCAGCTCCCGCACCTCCGAGGGCGTGGTCTCGCTGTTGAGTGCGTGCAGGACCACCAGGACGTAGTCTGGCTTGCGCCACACGCCCTCGAAATAGACCTGCAAGAGCCAGCGCAATTGTTCCAGAGGAGAACAGGGCTGCTGTAACGCGACCTGTGCGAGTTGAGTCGCTGATCGCAGCGCTTTCTCGATGACGGCGGCAAAGACCTCTTCCTTGCTGGCAAAGTAGCGGAAAATGAGGCCCTGGCTCATCTCGCCTTCGGTGGCGATATCCGCGATGCGCGTTCCTGTAAGTCCCTTGTGGGCAAACACCCGAGAGGCTACATCAAGGATCTGTTCTCTGCGCTCCTCTCGGATGCGCTGGTTGGCTTCTTCCGTCCGTGGCATGTCTTTCCTCTTCTCAGATTATCCAATGAGTGTGTGTTCATTCAATAAAAATATACGAGATCCTTCTGGTTTTGTCAAGGAGTCAAGAACAAGAGAGCAAGCTCGGGGCTTTTCCATGCTCATAAGCCGAACAATAATGGGCAAACAGAAGAAAAAGACCCTTGAGTACGAATGGACCGGTTTACAACGCTCATATTGTAAACCGGTCCATTCGTACTCAAGGGTCTGATTCATTCGACTCCAGGTTGAACCTGCGTGTGGTTGAGTGACTCGCCCCCCCCAAATCGATGTAGGCTACCCGTTGCATTCTTCTTACGCAGGAGCCCTGTAAAATACCGTGACTCCCTGTTAATAACCGCGCGCTGTTCTCCGATCACTACCTGATGCAACACCTGCGGAGAGCTGCGAGTGGAAGGGAAGGACGCCGCCGCGTCAGCCGAGATGACACGCGCCTTCCACGCCCTGCGCGACCTCTACGCCGGCGCGCGCGACACGCTCAGCAACCAGCCAACCAGCGTGACGCGCCGCAAGCTGCTGGAACCCGCGCTCGATCTGCTGGGCTTCGCGCCGCAGGCGGAGAGCAAGACGACGGCGGGGAAGGCCGCACTCCAGCCCTTCCCCGGACACCCACGAGGGGTGTCTTTCACTGGTAGGTTTTTTGAAACGCGCCAGTCTCGCCTGTCATTCTTCGCTGCGCTCAGAATGACATCTTCCCCTCGCCAGTTCCTTTCCCAAAAAAACCTACCAGTGAAAGGCTCTACGCGCGCCCGTCGCCTGATCACTCCTGGACAAAATTTCTCCATTACAAGAGTGACGCGGTTTACCTGGAGCGCGCCAGGTGGTAGCATAAAGAGGTGGCGGGTTTGACAGCCTAACTGACAGCCTAACACACGCACATTGACACTATGGCGAGGATACAGACGGACGCGAAAATTCCGCCGAACAAGGCGGGGAGCGGCTCAAACCGCCACGCAAAACGAGGGAGAATCAGGGAGCTATGAAACAGGATATTTTATAGAGCTTATAGAAAAGTGCTGGAGTTTCATCAGGGCTTCGAGTCGGATGAGGATTGAAACCGCCGAACACCGACGATGAAGATATTTGGCAAGCCTTTTGCGGGAACAGAATTCGCTCTGCGTTGCATGTAGAAACGTCAAATTTGTCTTCGCTGCACCCCTTCAAACCCGCTTGGAGCATGGCAACAAGCGGATGAAAGCCAACCGGAACTGTCAGTCAAATTGTCAACTTAAGGGACGGATGATGGCGATTACAGGAGGATACGGACGGACACGAAAATCGCTCTTTTGAGCGTGACAAGCGCATCAGCACACCCTCCACCACAGCAGAAATTCCCTATTTGTGATACAATTGTTATCAATCTCATTGAGTCATCGCCTCGCACGCGCTCCATTGAGTGGGTTTCACAGGAAAGTGCCAGACCAATTATGACAATAGAGGATAAAGACGCACAGGCGTTAGATGCCTACTCGAACGCAGTGACCGGCGCCGCGGAACGAGTTGGGCCTGCGGTTGTGCGAATTGATATAGAGCGCGAGGGCGGGCGCATCACCCGTTCGGTCTTCGGCAGCGGCTTAGGCTCCGGTTTCATCTTCGCTTCGGATGGTCAGATTCTCACCAACGCCCATGTTGTTGCTCATGCGCGGAACATTCGCGTGACGCTCGCGGATGGCCGCACCTTCAACGCGGGACTGATCGGTAGCGAGCCGGAGGTTGATATCGCTGTGCTGCGTATCGGCGCTGATCGCCTGCCGGTCGCCGAACTAGGCCGTTTCCCCCTGAAAGTGGGACAACTGGTCATAGCCGTAGGCAACCCCTACGGATTGAACTGGACCGTCACTGCCGGAGTAGTCAGCGCCCTGGGTCGCACACTGGAAGGGCCGGGCATTCGCAAGATGACCAATCTGATCCAGACGGATACCTCTATAAATCCCGGCAATTCTGGAGGCCCGCTGGTAGATAGTCAGGGGCGCGTGGTTGGCATCACCACCGCCATGATGCCGATGGCCCAGGGACTCGGCTTCTCCATTCCATTAGATACCGTGAAGTCAGCCATTGCTCAAATCAATAAGAGACGCGAAACGCCTTCGGGCAGGGTAACGCTCGGCGTTGGAGGCATGCGCGTGAGACTTGATGATACATTGCGGCGCAATCTTAATCTTTCACAACAGTATGGCATGGAACTGCTCGAAATTCGACAAAACGGACCGGCGGATACGGCAGAGCTAAAACACCTCGATATCATCGTTTCAACCGCGAGCGAACCCGTCACAGAGCCGCAAGACCTGCAGCGCATTGTGCGTCGTCACCTGGCCGGCGACAAAATCCCGGTGAGCTTCTTGCGTGGAGGAAAACTGCGCAAAGTAACGGTAATTCTCTAAATCTGCCTGTTGCGTGTGCTTCCCTTGAAAACAACTCAAACAGCGCCAATCCCATTTTGAAATTTCCCACATATTACGTCTATTGTGGTGGAAGGTGAAACACCATAAGCGGGCAAGAAGCCCGAAAAGGGAAAGAAAAATGGAACCCATTCTGGTTGCGCTGGTGGCCCTGTTAGTAGTTACCGGGTTAATCATCGGTGGCACACGCTTCAGCCTCTATCTCTTTTTACTAAAAACCGAGAATACCCATCGTTTCGCGCAGCGTATGCCTTACACTGAGGAACGGATGTCGCAAGATAATGAGTATGGAGTAGAGCGTTCGACGTATTATGAAACCGTAAGTTCAAGCAGTAGTAGCGCGCGTTATGCGCGAAGTAGCTTGATGGTGGTCGCGTTCTTCCTGCTGTTAGCGATCATGGCTACCATCTCTATCGTGGCGGGATTGTTCCATTAGTCAATCAAAAGAACCATTTCGCATCAATGATCTGGCCTGCGGGTATGTAATAGACCTGCAGGCCATTGTTTTTCGCGCAGGGATTGCATAGAATATAGGACACACAGATACAGGGTCTCTCAGATTTACAGGATGATTATGGAAAGGCAGGCGACTCTTGTCAACTCTATCTGAGCGTATACATACACGTTTCACCGAACTGGTGAATATTCGCTATCCCATTGTGCAAGGGGGATTATCGCGTCTCTCCTACGCGGAACTAGCGGCGGCAGTCTCAAACGCCGGTGGTCTGGGGCAGTTAGGCTGCGCCTGTTTCGATACGCCTGAAGCGCTCCAGGCCAACATCCAGAAAGCTAAACGGCTGACGGACAAGCCATTGGGCGTCAATTTTCCTATCGGCCATATTCCGCTGGATGCCTTCATCGATGCAGCATTGGCCGAGTCGCCAGCCGTCATTAGCATTACAGGCGGTAATCCAGAGCCGCTGCTGCGGCGTATCCAGCAGAGCGGCGTAGCGGTGCGCACAATGGTGCTGGTGGCAGGCGTGCGAGCGGCGCGCAAGGCCGAGGCGTTGGGTGCGGATGCCGTGATCGCTGTGGGCTTCGAGGGCGGCGGACACCTGGGACGCGACGATATCGGCACAATGGTCTTAACGCCACGCATCGTTGATTCTGTCAAAGATTCCGGTACTGGCAAGCGGAGGATTGGCAGATGGACGCGGTCTGGTTGCCGCGCTTGCCCTGGGAGCCGAGGGAATTGAACTGGGTACACGCTTCGTCGCAGTCCAGGAAAGCAACGCTCACCCGCGTTATCAGCAGGCGCTGGTCGAGGCCAACGAAACCGACACAGTCATCATTGAGCGCAGCATCGGTCGCCCGGCGCGCGTGCTGAAAGGCCCTAAACCCGATGAAATACTGCGACTTGAGGCCGCACTCGACCAGGCACATGCCGCACCCGACGAGCGTTTTCAAAGTGTCCTGCCCTACATTCTAGGCAAAGTCAATCAGCGCGCCGCGCTCGAAGGCGCGCTGGACGAAGGTTTCGTCTGGGCCGGTCAGGTAGTCGGGTTAATCCATGATATACCAACCGCAAAAGAACTGATCGAGCGCACAATAATCGAAGCGCAAGAGATTGTGGAAAAGATGCAGCGCGTTTTTTAATATCCCACTTCATTCAATGGTCGCCGTCATATACGGTTGGATATAGAAGTGTGGAGAGCAATCCTTCCTCGTACTCCCCAACTACCTCAAAACCCAACCGTTTATAACTCGTAATAGCCGCGACATTATCCGCCTTCACGTTCAGCCCGATATGTTCAACCGTTCGCAATAATTCACGGCATAGACGAGCGCACACTGCTGTTCCCAGTCCTTTTCCTCGATAGGCGGGATGGGTGGTCACATTACCAACGACGCCAACCTTGTAGCGCGGCGAATAGACATGCACACCGGCCACGCTGACCAGCGCGAGATCGCGCCGGATGCCGTAGAATTGACCTGTTTCTAACATACGTGGATCAAAGGAGTTACCAGGATAACTTATGCTATACAATGTTTGTACTTCGTCAAGATCGGTCTCAGCCAGGGGTATCACTTCCGACGAATTTATCGTTTCCAGCCGTGAGGTATCTACTAACGCCATCTTGTAATGCAGGCCATGCGAGTCTACGCGGTAATGGGTTGCCAGCAAAGCTGACAGGTCGCCGCTGAGATGCGCGTAAAAGCGAGGTGGAAGCAAGTGTATGCTCGATTGCAGCAAATGGCGCAGCGCGGGCAAGTTTTCGCTGATTGCCAGCAGCACCGGAGGATTTATGGCGCTGTAGAGCAAGATAAGCGATTGTATGTGTTCCGCCTCTTTGAGAGCATACCAGGTTGTGTGCTGCCAGAAAAAGTCGTTGAGATCGCCCAACTCATACAGGTGAATGAGCGTGTGCTGGCGCAAATAGCGCTCAATTTCACCTGCATCATGCAGGCTTATTACGCGCATAACTCCCCCATTACACCTACGTTACGATGTTAATCCCACAACTCCGATGATGTGACCTTTGACAAGCGGCATCCCTTTTCTGGAACGTGAGAACATCTTGATCTCGGACGCTTTCACAACATTGACCGATTTATTGCCATCGCCGTTGGTAATAATCAGGAAGTGCTGTCGTTCGTTGATGATACTGGCGAACACTACTTTATCTTTGCCGACCAGTTCGGTTGTCACCACGCCGCCGGTGGCGCGGCCCTTCGCCGGATATTGACTAAGAGGAACCTTCTTGGCCAGACCGCTTTCAGTCAGCACAAACAGGCTTAATGGATTGCTGGCTGTATTCTCCTCCTCGCTATCCAGGTAACTCGCGCTAACTACCCTGGCGTTTGGAGCAAGTGCTATGCAGGCCACGCCCTGACCAACGCGTCCCTGCGCGCGTAGATTTTCGTCACTGAAACGCAGCGTTTGCGCGTTGTCGGTCGTCACCAGGTATTCGCCCTGCCCGCGCGAAATGAGCGCGGCAACCACACCATCACCCTCCGCAATTTTCATATCTTGCACGCCGTTGCTATCAGCCGTTTTGTAATCGCTCAAGGGAGATTTTTTGACTTTGCCCAACTTGCTGAACGTGACAAGATAGCGGTCTTCGTCAAAAGCCTCTAATGGCAGCAACGTCAAAACTTCTTCGCCCTGGGCCAGCGATAGCAATTTGCGCAGAGGTTCGCCTTTTCGAGGGACGAGTGCCCGGCTGGAATGCGATGGGCCGCAATCTGGAACACGCGCCCTGTGGAGCAGACACACAACACATAATCCTGCGACGTGGAGAGCATCACCTGGCGCAGCTGTTCATCGCCGCGCGCGGGAGTATAGGACGCATCACCATTTTTGCCTTTAGGCGCGTAGGTATCGACAGACAGCGCCTTAATCGCGCCTGAGCGCGTAAAAGCAAGCGCCATTGGTTCGCGTTCGTGCAAACGGGCAACCTCGGTAACGGGCGCGTTGGCCTGCCCCTCGATCTCAATAACGGTGCGGCGCTCATCGCCAAACTGCTTGATAAGTTGCTGCATTTCCTTCTTGAGCATAGCGATCAGAGCATCGCGATTTGCCAGCAGATGCTCCAGTTCGCTGATTCGGGCCTGTAGTTCTTCTTTTTCTCTGGCGTATTTACTGGCATCCAGGCGCGTCACCTGGGCCAGCGTCATAGACGCGATTACTTCCGATTGCGCGGGTGTCAACTTATAGGTCGTCTCAATTTTTTTTCGGGCCTCGGCGCGATCTTCAGCCTGCTGGAAGATCTTCACGATACGGTCAGCGTGGGTTGCGCCGATTATCAAACCCTCCACGACGTGCAGGCGTTCGCGCGCCTTGCGCAGGTCAAACTGGGCGCGGCGCGTGATGACATCTACCTGATGCGCGTTCCAGTAATTGAGCAGTTCCAGCATTCCAACCTGTTTGGGGTGGCGAGCGGCCAGCATTGGCTCACCGAACAGGAAGACCATCTGGAACGATTGCGCAATCTGCAAGTCCGTTTCAGTGAAAAGCTGTGAAAGGGTCTGCGCAGCATCGGCATCTTTGCGCAATTCCAGCACGATGCGCGTCCCCTTTTCGGTATCACTCTCGTCGCGCACGTCAGGCAGAAGACCTTCGAGCTTACGCGCATTGATGGCTTTGACTATCGAGGCTTTGACTTTGTCGCGGCCAATGGGCGGTATCTGCGTCACCACCAGCGAACGGTTGCGCGGGGTCTCTTCCAGGCGCACCTCGGCTCGCACGATGATACGTCCCTTGCCCGTTGTCAGGTAATCTTTTATCCCCTCGATACCCATGATACGCCCGCCCTGGCAGAAGTCCGGCCCCTGAATGTAGGTCATAAGTTGCTCAATGCTCATGGTTGGACGATCTAACAGGGCGATGCAGGCGCGCAGTACTTCGGTCAAGTTATGCGGTGGGATGTTGGTGGAGAGACCGACAGCGATACCGCTCGATGGATTGACAACGGGGGGGATGCGGCCTGGCAGATAATCGGGTTCCTGCACTTTCGGGTCCTGTTTATAGGTCGGATGCAGAGGCACCGTTTCGCGTTCCATATCTGCCATCAACGCTTCAGCCAGAGGTGAAAGACGCATTTCGGTATATCGATAGGCGGCGGGCGCGTCACCATCTTCGCTGCCCATATTGCCTTGCCCCTCAATGAGCGGGTACCGCAGCGTAAAGGGTTGAGCCAGGCGCACGGCTGCATCATAGACCGAGGCGTCGCCGTGTGGGTGATAGTTACCCAGAATGAGACCGACCACTTCCGCGCTTTTCACCGTGGTGTGCGTAGAGAGAAAACGCGCATTGCGCATCCCGGCCAGGATGCGTCGCTGCACCGGTTTCAGGCCGTCGCGCGCGTCGGGTAAAGCGCGATCAGTCACAACCGACAGGCCATATGTAGCAAATGCCTGGGAGATGATGACGGAAAATTCTTCTTCGCGGATCGTGCCAACTTCCGTCGAGGTATCTATGTTTTCGAGCCATATCTTATACATCCAGTTCCTTAATCTTGCGCGCATGTTCCGCCAGGAAGACCCGGCGAGCCTCGGCATTTTCGTCTTCCATCAGTTCACCGACCAGCCGGGCCGCCAGCACGCCATCTTCCATCGTGACGCGCTTGAGGGTGCGATGCGACGGCTCGAACATGGTCTCACGCAATTCTCGCGCATTCATTTCTCCCAGACCCTTGAAGCGTTTGAACTCCAGGTCCTGCGCATCTGGCCGCGTTTTCAGGAATTGCAAACGCGCCTCGTCGTCCAACAGCCAGGTCAGTTTGCCCTTGTATTTGACGGAGTATAACGGGGGGCAGGCAATGAAGACATGCCCGCGTTCGATCAGATCGCTAAACTCCTGGTAAAAGAGCGTAAGTAAGAGACACTGGATATGCAGGCCATCCACATCGGCATCAGTGGCAATAATCACGCGGTGAAACTTCAGGCGAGAGAGGTCAAAGGAGTCGCGCGTGCCGGTTCCCAGCACGTTGATGATGGTGCGTATCTCTTCGTTTTCGACGATACGTTTCAAATCGGCCTTCGCCACGTTGAGCGGTTTGCCTTTGAGTTTCAAGATGGCCTGGAAATCGGAGAAACGCCCCTGACCAGCGCTACCGCCCGCGGAGTCACCTTCAACGATGAACAGTTCGGCGCGTGAGGGATCGTTGGTGTTGCAGCGCAAGAACTTCTTCGAGAGTGAGGTGTCGATCAACTCGCCGTTTTTCTTGTTGCCAGCGCGGGCCAGTTCTTCTACCAGTTGCGCCTCGTTGCGCGCCTTCTGCATTTGCAGGATGCGCTTGAGCCAGTCTTTTCCGGCGGCTGCATTGCGTTCAAACCACTCTTTCAGCCCCTCGTCAACAACCGAACGCACGATTCCTTCCACGGGCGCGTTGTTCAAACGGTCTTTGGTCTGTCCCTGGAACTGCGGGTTGACGAGTTTCACCGAAATAACCACGTTCAAACCCTGCTGGATGACTTCTGGCTTGAAGCCATCTTTCTCGCGACTCTTAATCACGCCCCATTTCAGCGCGTAATCGTTGACCACTTTGGTCAAGGCAGCCTTGAAGCCCGTCTCATGCACGCCACCATCGCGAGTGCGCACGGCGTTGGCATAGCTGTACATGGTGATCTTGTAGCCACTGGTGGGTTGCAGCGCAACCTCCACCTGCACGGCATCTTTATCTTTAACAATGCCAATTACCTGTTTGAAAAGAGGTGGATTGGTGCCGGTCGCCAGTTCGCGCGCATAATCCGGTAGCCCCTCACGCGAGAAATAGACGCGCTGCACCTGCTGCTCGGCATCGTCATCCCAGGCATCCAGGTGAAAAGTCACGCCGCGATTGAGATAGGCGGCGGCCTTCAGGCGACTTTCAATGGCTTCGAGCGAATAGTAGGCATCTGTATCAAAGATACTGCGATCATATAACCAGCGCAGGCGCGTACCATGCAACTTCGGATCGCATAACAACACTTCATGTGGCAGGGCCGTGCCGCGACTGAATACTTGCCGGAACTCCTGCCCATCTTTCCAGATGGTCATTTCTAGCTTCTCAGAGAGCGCATTGATGACGGTTGAACCCACGCCGTGCAGTCCACCCGCCGTCTTGTAGACGCCCTCCTCAAATTTACCGCCGGAATGCGGCACAGTTAAAATGACCGTCGCGGCAGGCAAATACTCGCCCTGGTACAACATCACATCGAACGGCATCCCGCGCGCCTCGTCTCGCACTGTCACCCAGCCTTCACGGTCAAGGCTCACCCAGATATTTTTGCCATACCCGGCCACCGCTTCGTCAACAGCATTGTCTAACGCCTCCCAGATCAGGTGCAATAAGCCTGTGGCGGACGTTGAGCCGATATACATACCCGGACGATGCCGTATAGCCGCGATGCCCTCAAGCACCTGGATATCTGCGGCTGAATAATTTATACTAGATGGCTTCTTAGTTTTTCCCACCGGCTTAACAATATCATTACTTACAGGTGCGGCTTCCTTTTTCACTGTACTTTCTCCATCGAGTTTCTTCGCGCTGGCAGAAAATAATGAAAGCTGACCATTCAACTCCACGTCCTCTTGCGTCACCGGGGATATCCTGGCGGACCGTGCCATACTCCTGATTCCTCTCTTCATCTGGCTATTCGTGTGTCTTCAGCATACAGTGTTCTATTCTTCCTGTCAATAGGAAATAGGGCATATGTTCTATTTACCGATTCTCACCTTTTCGCGGTTCTTTCGGCACGCCGCCACAGGTAACATTAAGCTGCACGGCAAGTCAGCTACTAGCAAGTATTTACATTTTTAACGGGATTTATTATTTTCAATTCAATTTTCTCAATCCATATATCTAAAAAGACTATAGACATCAACAAGATGAAGAGGTAAAATAACAGCACTAATACCTATGGATTACTCCTGCTTGATGTGTTATCCTTAGCAAAAACTTTTCTCATTAAAAAATAAAATGTGAATAATCACTTCACAACTTGGGTGAAATTCATTTAAATTCTATGCAACCAGGCAGACGAGCAAACGTATATGGTATGATAGGTATTCTATGCTGTGTTTTCTCTATTCTGTTTGTTTTATATGTTTTTAGTCCACATATACTCACTGCAAGTCTTTATTCCGAGAGACTTACAGCCTTTCGGTCAGGAAGGTTTTTTGAACAATGCCACGTCCACTAAAAGCGGTGTCCCCGGATACTCTGGGCGGAAGAATCCGAGCCGCGCGCCAGATGCAGGGACTTTCGCTGGCCGAGGTAGCCGGTACAGAATATAGTACCAGTCTCATATCACAAATTGAGCGCAATAAAATTGAGCCATCGGCAGATAGTCTCAAATATCTGGCTGAGCAATTGCACTTGCCGATGGAGGAGCTTTCACAATTAGCGCAACTGCATCGCGAGTCCGAGGCTGAAACACAGCAATTCCAGAAGATCGAGGAGAAGCGTGTACTCGCAACCCAACTTCTGGAAATGAAACATCCCCTGCGCGCGCTTGAGCAGTTGCAAAATGTCCAGTTATCACATGCATCGGAAACATTGCGCTGGCGCATCATAGCGTTACGAGGCCAGTGCTACTTTAATATGCGCGAGTTCCTGGCAGCCCAACAAGAATTCCGTTCGGCGTTTTCAATATTACCAGACTACATACCACCCGATCAGCAAATGGAAGCGCTATTGCTGCGCCTGCACCTGGCTGCGGCTTCGAGGGAACTCGGTCAGTATGCAACGGCTTACAAACAGTTCCAGGATGCGCGTTCATATATGAATACGGCTACTCCCTTGCGTCTGGTTGCCGAGGCGCAATGGGGCATGTCGCTTGTGCTCTATGAACAGGCATATAAACTCTGGAATGAAGCAGAAAACGGCAACCGGCAAGATCAAGAGGCAAAAAAAGCCTTTCTCTCATTGATGCAGCAATCTCTTAGCTACGCCGAAAATGCTTGCACCCTCTATAACACGATCAACGAACTGTCCCGCAGCGCGCTTATGAACTGTCAAATAGCGCTGATTGAGCAGGCGATGGAGAACCTCAACGCGGCCCGTGAGCGGCTCAAAAAGGTACTGGATGAATGGTCTCCAACACTGGACGGGACTGAACAGGATAGGTCGCCCACCATCGCTGAAAAGGTGAAACGCTATAGTCTTAAGGAGCGAGCAAATATCGTCTCTGCCGCCGCGTGCTACCTGGCGAGCGTCGAATTAGATGATAATCAGTGCGTAACCGCCATGGAGTATATTGATACAGCATTGAAAGCTGGAGAAGCCAGTTACATTCTCAGACGCGCCGATGCCTACATGACAAAAGGACAAATTCTGGCGGCGGGCAACAATCCCGAAGCAATCGCTGCCTTTCGACAGGCGCTGGCAGAATTGGAGCGCACCGATCGCCTGGGCGCGAAAATCCGCGTCCACAAGATGCTGGGCGCGTATCTGATCAAACAAGGCGACGATCGAGCGGGGAACGCAGAACTGGAAAAAGCCCTGCGTCTCGCCAATGTACCATCGCAGTTTCAAGCAACGAGCGATGAAGAGGAAAGAAACTCTAAAGAATAACTTCTCTCACGGTTACGAAGGCGAACTTTTTATAAGCAACTGGTATGCGGCGATGATGCGCCGCATCTCTTTTGGTCACCACCCCGATCAGGGTGATATTTTTTGGCAAGCTCGCGATAACGGCGCTTAATCTGCTGATGAGTAGCATCGGGTGGCAGACCTAACACGGCAAGCGCCTGTTGACGTTCCACTAGAGATCGCATGGGATTGACGCGACTGCCCCACAAGGCTTTCGCGCTCAGTCGTACTATATCCCAAAGCAACGATGCAATGCCGGGCGTTTTAGGTGGAGGTTTTGAACTCATCCGAAATCACAGTAGTCTGCTCTACATAAGCTTCACGTATACTCAATCGTTCAACGATCTCACATGCTTTGCCAGTCTGAAAGAGACCCTCGGCAAGTACAGCCGCGCCCAGCGCGCATTCGAATCCAGGTTCATCGGCCCCGGTGGAAGGAAACAGGTACACCTGATAGTTTTCGGCAAAATGATCAATGAATGCATCCTGAAAGTCGCCCAGCGCGACGATATCTTCAATATGGTGAATGGCTATCAACCCGGCTATATCCTGCGTCAGCCCTTCCCATAAGGCCTTTTCGTATTCTGCCTGCATTCGCTCATCTTGCACACCGGAAGGAACCTCAATCGCAATACTATTGACAATACAACCATCTTCTAACGCTTGAATACTCTTAAACTGGCGGTTGACCTGAACACAAAACAATTGCATCTCAGACCATGTTGCCTCTCGCTCTCTCAATCGAGAGAGAAGCGCGGCAATAACGCAAACATCATTTGAACTCCCCGCTCTGCGGGGAGTCAACCGGCGGTACAATGGGATACCGGGCAAGTAACGCATGGAAGGTATCAGGTAACTGTGCAGGTTACTCTCTTTTATGGCGATAAGAAATTCACAGGCTTCCGAGGTTGTCCAATCGTTAAAGGGGAAAGTCAGGATTGCCTCCCATTGCTGCTCATTCGAATCGCCTAACGCTAGAAAAGGTGTTTCGCAAGCCAGGGAAATGGCAAGTGTCAATTCGGGATACCGGGCGCAGGTATGTGTCAGGTAGGACAGGGTTTGCACCGTATTTTCAAAAGTGTGTTGTTCAACGAGCTGTCCTTGTTCCATCATACATGTTTTCCATGCATTTCCATGCCGGACAACGCCAATACTAAGAGCCATTGGTGCATTCCTTCTTACGTGTGCTTCATTGTGCGACCTTATTATATCACTTCACTATTCGTGATCATAAAAAAGTCGGCATTGTACCTAAAAGTCCCTTTTAGCTTGACGTAAAGCGTGCTCATCTGCTACACTTGTGTAAGAGAAAATACAAGCTACCAGTTCCAACAGTAATATTTGCGCTTGCTGATAGTAGCTTTTGTACATTCTCCAGTGATGTCTCCACTCCTGCTTAACAAAGTTAGATCACCACCAGGTTTAGAACAAAGGAACTTCTCATACCACCAGTTCACATTTACTTGCAAGCAATAACGAGGTCCAGCATATGTTAGCCAATCAACACTCCGCGCCTGATCCAGAAGAGCATATTCGCCTGCAGGACGCCTTGCGCGAAAGCGAGATATTGCGCGAACTGGCAGAACTGCTCGCGTCTTCTCTTGACCTTCAACATATTTTACAGGTGCTGGCAAAGCGCACAACAGAGGTATGCGAAGTGAAACGCTGCTCCGTGTGGCTGCTGGAAGATGAGCGTGGCATCTTACGCCCGCAGACCTACCACCTTGCGGCACACATACTGGATCGCAAGACCATCAGGGCGGCTGATGCTATCTGGTACCGCAGTTCATTGCCAGTTGATGACGCGGCGGTGCAACGCCTGCTACAATCAGGAGGCATGTTGTACCTGGAGGATTTACGGGCAGAATCTACTATGAAGAATCTGGCCGAAACTTTTATGGTGCGCTCAATGTTACTGGTCGCCCTTATTCGCGAAGGGCGGCCAGTCGGTATGCTTTCCCTTGATGATCCCGCGCAATCACGCTCGTTTACGCCAAAGCAACTGCAACTGGCCCGCGCCATCGGACAGCAGGCAGCAGTCGCCATCGACAACGCGCGTTTATACCAACAGGCGCAGGCAGAACGCCAACGAGCGGAACGCCTCATCGAGCGCGTGCGTTCTATCTACCAGGTAGCACTAGCTGTCAATGCCAGCGAAGACCTCTCCACTGTTTTCAGGATAGCCATGGATAACCTGGTACGCGCACTGGGCGCTGACGGCGGCGCGATCGCGTTGATTGAAGGAGACGAACTGTGCCTGGTGAACAGTCACTTCGGATATACACCGCCCAATGTGAACGGGAGTATGCAACTGGCGCATCTCCCCAATTGTTACCACGCAGCCATTAGCGGGCAAACATTCTATGTCAAAGAAGAAGAAATCGAAGGAGAAGAAATCCTCTTCTATCGGCAGGTAGGATTGCGCAACACCATTATAGTTCCTATGATCGTAAGCGCGAGCGCACCTGATGAGCATGTCGTCAATAAGACGCGCTTGAATACGCCCGATAGATGTGTAGGATTGGCTTTTGTCAACTATTACACGCATACGTTTCAGCCAACCGGGGGTCAGATAGCGTATGCTCAGGATATCGCCGCTCAATGCGCCCTGGCAGTCGAAAAATTTCGCCTGCTTGCCGAAGTGCGCGAGTCCGCGGTTAAAGCCACCGGACGAGCCACCACACTTGACGCTATCTTTCACGCTATGACCGAAGGTATTACCGTGACCGATATGCAGGGCAATGTGATGATTCTCAATAACGCCGCGTCGCACTTTCTGGGAATGCCCAAAAACTATAAGAATCACTTGAGCGCCTTTTTAAGACGGTACCCCACCTATACTGTTGATGGTCAACCTATGCCAGACGACCAGTTCCCGCTCACACGCGCGCTGCGCGGCGAACGCATTCGCGCCGAACACTTCGTCACCCGCCGCGCCGATGGCGACGAACGTATCCTCGAGATCAACATAGCGCCTATCTATGATAGCCAGGAAAAACAGATAGGGGTGGTGAGCGCCTTCCGCGATGTCAGTGAGGCTATACGGGCGGAACAGCGCATTCGCCAGGCTCTTGATACGATGCTACACGTGGCAGAATCCGTTTCAGGCATCACAGATGTCAATGCCATTTTGCGCATTGTGCTGGAACGCACCCTGACCACCCTCAATTGCGAACAAGGCGCGGTGCAAATCTTCGATGAACACCATAAAAAATTCGTTCCCCTGTTCACCATAGGATTTAGCAAGGAAAGCGAAGAACACTGGCTAAATGATCAGCAGGTCTGGCTTGAACCCAACCCCGGCGACTATCATGGTTTTTTCTCCCAGGTCATGGATGGTCACGCGACCATGATAAGCGCCGAGCAATGGCCCGACCGGCCTAATCCGCTCAGTCATACATTGGTGCTGGCGGCACCAATCAAACATAATAAACGCGTGCATGGTCTACTACTCCTGGACAGATCGATGTCTCACTCCGACGCCAATGGAAACACTACGCCGCTAGAAACCAGCCAGCAAGAGCGATATGAATTTAGTATCTGGGATATCGCCGTGCTTGAAGGCATCGCGCAACTGGCAGGATTGGCGGTCGATCAGGCGCTCTGGCAACAGGAAGCCTTTGCCGCTCGTAACAGCGAAGCTGCGCTCCGCGAGGCTAACGAGAGCAAGGATGACTTCATGGCTATTACCGCACATGAGTTTCGCACACCGCTCACTGTTATCCTGGCGCAAAGCCAGTTGATCGCGAAAAATTTGGGTCATCTTCAAAAGCAGCAAGAGGAGGCGGGCCAGACTGTGTTATCGAAAGCGACGGCAAACCTCGGAATTATAGGAGAACAGGCACGCTATTTGACGGGAGTCGTTGAGACATTCCTCGAGGCATCACAAATCGCAAATGGTCAGTTGACTCTAAGCTCTCCGGTTACTGTAGATCTGGCGGAAATTGCGCAGCAGGTGATTGTCCAGAATAGCACGACGACCTCGGACCACACCATCACCTGTATCATCGAGCCTTGCGACCGTCCCTACCTGGTCAAGGGCGATAGCGCGCGTTTGCGCCAGGTCATCGCGAACCTGGTCGAGAATGCCATAAAATACAGCCCGTTCGGCGGTCCCATAACTCTAAAGATGCGCCATTGTTTGAACAACGAACGGAAACACGTCATTGAAGTGTGCGTGGATGATAAAGGTATTGGCATACCTCCCGATGCTCTCCCTCAACTGTTCGAGCGGTTTTACCGCGCTCCTAATACCTCCCAAAGTAATGCCAAAGGCGTCGGGCTGGGACTCTTCCTGGTCGCACAGTTGCTACAATTACATGGTGGAGAAATTCACGCTGAGAGTAGCGAGATATTTGGTGAAGGGAGCCGTTTTATTTTTACATTACCCGCGCTGGAGGGCACAGAACCAATTGCACACGCTTAGAAATTGGCTGCTGGAACTCGCACAAGAGACGATGGAGCGTGAGGGCAGCGAAGATGCCGCTCATGATTTCGATCACCTGGCGCGAGTGATAGCGCTGGCAGACACCATCTCGGCGCGCGAAGGCGGCGACCTGCCGACTATCTGGGCAGCAGTGGCGCTGCATGACATCGGACAGGCGCGCGAACTGCGGCATGGTGGCGATCATGCCCACATCGGCGCTGAAATGGCCGCAGAACTACTCAAGCATACCCAATTTCCCCAGGCATCCATTCCAGCCGCGCAACAGGCCATTCGCGAACATCGCATGACTGGCGGTGTTCCCCCACAAACTCTGGAAGGACGCATTCTTTATGACGCCGATAAAATTGATTGTTTGGGGGCAATCGGTGTTGGACGCCTCTACATTATTACAGGCCGCTACAATCAAAAGCTCTATTCACCCGTGCCAGACGAGATCGTGGAACCGGTTGACCCGGCATTAGTTCGCCAGCTTCGACGCCGGCCAGATTACTCACCCAGCATCGAATTTCAACTCCTCTTCGGCAATTTGCCCGACCGCATGACAACCGCCACCGGGCGCGAACTGGCCCGCGAACGCTTCGCATTCATGGAAGAATTTTTTCGCCGCTTACGCAAAGAGGTTGAAGGCGAACTCTAAAACAATTCTCCCAGAAAAATCACATAGTTGAACGGCGTGTTAGCAGAAACAGGCGAGCTCAAATGGACCTTGAAGCCATAATCGGGGAGCATTGTGTAGTACTGTACAACGACGGGACCGGGATTGCCGAGCAAATTCACCATCACTACGCTCGACGCGGACACATGCGAATTTTCGATGGTAATCTCGGATTGCCCCTGAAGAAACTGACCCGCACCGGCCAGCTTTTCGCGCGCGAATTTCTCATCTTTTGTCAGCGACACGGCGATGGGCCTCTCTGTCATGTGCTCATTGATCCGAGTATCTGGGAGCGAAAGAGCACTATCAGGTATAGCTTGCTCTACGATGGTCGAATCAACGATACCTGGGGATGAAGCCATTCTTTTCGCGATCCGTTTCTCCGTTTTCGGCACAGCCTGCAAGTGAACTTTTGTATTGCGCCCCGCCAATCGTTTCTTCTTTGGCGCGACTGGCGGCACCTCGATATGATTTGTTACAGGCGATGGATCAACGTGCAGGGGTCTGACCAGTTTATCCGGCACTATATGTACAGCGGGCATCTGTTTGGACTGCAAGCTTAAACGAGGGGCGATGAGCAACTTTTGCGACGTTTGTGGCATCGACTCAGGTTCATCGTGCAATTCTTCATCGAAGTCTTCATGCAGGTACGGTTCTGCTAATGTTTCATTCACCGAAACAGAAAGCCCCTGTCTTTCTTTGGCAAAACGCGCGTGCCATCGCTGCTTATCCTGTTCGTCTTGTTCATCATGACCTACCATCATGCACTCCCATATGTGTACTACGATACAATCGCTTGTTTCTATCCATCAATGAAATACTCTGATACAGCTAGATGCAGTATAACATAGGAGCGAGAAACCTCATGGGTAAATAGCACATTTGGTTTATCATTGAGGCGCAAAAGTGAGCAGAAACGCAACCTTGCTCAATAGAGCTAACTCCCGCGCATGGCTGGCGCAACCGGGTAAAATGCCCATGCCCTATAGGAAGTTTAGGTAGAAAACTACCCTTCGCTTGAAAGAAGACCACAATACCGCTACAATACACTTCGTGAATTAGCCGCAATAAACCTGGCCTCATCACAATGAAGATGAGTTTCGGCCAGAATATAGTATTTGGAGGAAGGGTAACATGAAACTGAACGGCACACACAAATTTAAGGCCAATAGCTGGCAAGTATTTAATGCTATACTCAATCCCAGTGTATTGCAGAACTGCATACCCGGTTGCGATTCAGTCGAACTGCTCGACTCAACGCGCATCAAAGCGAATATCACCACACCCCTGCCAGGACTCAAGGGACCTTATGGCGTTATCATCCGCATGGCCCAGCGCCAGGACCCCAACCTGCTCGTGCTGGAAGTGAAACGCCAGGGCAGAGGTGGTTCCGTCAATGCCACCAGCCAGATCAGCATTGCCGACGAAGCAGACGGCGCGCTGCTAACCTATGATGCCAACGCCGAACTCGAAGGACCCATCGCCATCGCCAACAATCCCATCGGCCAGGGCATCACCAAGAACTCCCTCAAAACCTTCTTTGAAAAGTTGGAAAAGTCCATCGTCTAACACGATGCCTTGTGAAGAGGGCCGGTTACATACAACCACGCGGTTGTATGTAACTGGCCCTCTTAATTATTTGCCGGCGAGCAGAGATACTACTGGTGTAAACGCCTCCATATGCGCGTCCGAAACGACGTAATAAGAGAAACCATACAGTTCGCGCCTTCTCCACATATCCTCAGCAATCTGGTTAGCAGAGCCAATAAAAATGGAAGGCATATTCATGACCTGCTCAACAGAAACGTCATTCCATCCGCGTTCAAGGATAAGTTGTTCAGCTTTTTGCTGCCGCTGCTCCGTGAAAATGGGCGCAATCACCATGTTCAATTCAATTTCGCCAAAGCGTACCCCTGCCGCCTGGCGCACCCACTCGACTTTCTGCGCCATCGTTGCCGGTAAACGCTCCATAACCTCCTCTGAAATGGTCCCGTCCGGCAGCGCTTTGGGAAGGATACCCACAATATTCGCTTCTTGCGCCGCAAGAGCCAGCATTCGCCTGCTTCCAGCGCCAATCAGAATTGGTGGATGAGGTCGTTGGAGTGGTTTGGGAAACCCATCGAGGTGCGAGATTCTGTAGTGTGAGCCAGAATATGTCAGGGGCTGATCGGCGAAAAGACCCTTCAGGACATGGAGAGCTTCTCCCAACCGGCTCACACGCACCCCTGGCGCATCGAATGGCATCCCGGCTTGCTCATACTCCGCCTTTAGCCACCCTGCCCCAATCCCCAGTTCAAACCGCCCACCGGAAAAAGATCAAGCGTCGCTGCTTCCTTTGCCAACATCACGGGATGCCTGTAATCATTGTCCAGCACCAGGTTCCCAACGCGCAGAGTCTTCGTGGCATCAGCCGCAGCCATTAAGGCGATCATCGGCGCAAACTGGTCGCCGAATGGCTCGCGAATAAAGTGATCGCGAATTAAGAACGTCGCGTAACCAGCATTCTCTGCATAGCGCGCTTTTGCGATCCACTCTTCAGCGGACTGCATCCGCTCGCAAATCACCCCGAAACGAAAATCATGTGATCCACTCATAGGAATGCTCCTTTGTTGTATAACCTAACGCGCAAGTTTTCTTGCCGCGCCGCTTGCGGCGGCAGTTTACAGAAATTCTCGGGCCGTTCGTCGCAGGCGAACGGCCCGCAGCTGCTTCTCCCCTTCCATTTTATGGGGAGCATTTAATAGCAGCTATCCAGTTCTTGCTCTTGAACTTTTTCTCATTGGGCTCAAATACATGCTCAAAGCCTGTCCCATCTGTCATTTGCTATCATTTAACCAATTAGATAAAATCTCGCATATTCGGAATATTGCCTGATATACTTGCTTAGGAGAGTGAAAGCGGAAAGAATAATTTATCTGGAAAGCACATTGATTGACAATAGCCTGATACAACAGACGATTAATACCTCAAATGATATATCAATAGACGATAATTGGCAGCAACGCGCACCACTGGCACCGCATCGCGCTGGGCGTGATCCTTCTCATTTCTGCGTTTTTAAACATGTACAAACTTAATCAAGAGGGCTATGCCAACGCCTATTATGCTGCTGCGGTAAAAAGTATGCTGGCTAGCTGGCATACATTCTTTTTTGTCTCCTTCGATCCAGGCGGCTTTGTCAGCGTTGATAAGCCTCCGGTCGGATTCTGGATACAGGCTGCCAGCGCGAAAATCTTTGGCTTTAGCGGACTAAGCATCTTGCTGCCAGAGGCCATCGCGGGTGTACTGTCGGTCGCGCTACTGTACTACCTGGTGCGCCGTAGGTTCGGACCAGTGGCGGGATTGATCGCCGCCCTGGCCCTGGCGATCAGTCCCATCAGCGTGGTTACTAATCGCAACAATACCATTGACAGCCTGTTAGTCTTGACGCTGTTGCTGGCAGGCTGGACGGTCAGCCTCGCCACCGAAAAGGGGAGATTGCGCTGGCTGCTGCTGACCGCGCTACTCATTGGTGTGGGCTTTAATATCAAGACACTCCAGGCGTACCTGGTCGTTCCAGCTTTCGGACTGGTATATTTGCTGGGCGCGCCCCTAAGCTGGCGCAAACGCATCTTACACCTACTGCTGGCTACGCTCGCCTTGCTGGTCGTCTCGCTTTCCTGGGTTGTAGCAGTTGACCTTACCCCGGCATCGCAGCGACCCTATGTTGGTTCTAGCCAGACAAACTCCGAGCTAGAACTGGCCTTCGGGTACAATGGTATCGAGCGTCTTCTTGGTATAAATAACGGAGTACAAAACACCACACGACCTCGGGACTCTTCTACAACACTCGTACTCGGACCTTCCGGGCCGGGTGAAAATGGATACGCTGGCCCATTCCGGTTGTTCAACAGGCAGTTGGGTGGGCAAATCGGCTGGCTTATTCCATTAGCCATACTGGGATTGTTAGCGGCGGCCTGGCAGGAACGCATACGTTTCCCCCTGAACCCGCGCCAGCAATCGCTCCTAATGTGGGGCATGTGGTTCGCTACTATGTATGTGTTCTTCAGCGTAGCCGGCTTCTTTCATCAATATTACCTATCGATGCTCGCTCCCGCCATTTGCGCCCTGGCTGGCATTGGACTGGTTTCCATGTGGCGAGATTACCGGCGCGGCGACGGACGCAAATGGCTGCTCCCCATAGCCCTGATCGTAACTGCAGTGGCGCAAGTATGGATTCTGGTTTTCTACCCCGCCTGGGCAGGCTGGCTCGCGCCCATCTTCGCGGGCTTCTGCGCTGTTGTGGCTATCGCGCAGGTTGTAGGGATACTACTTCCAGACTGGCATATTAACACCAGTCCATTCATCGCATTAGGCCTACTGGCGCTTCTGCTCGCGCCTGCAACCTGGGCTGTCTTTTCAGTATGGCAAGGAAATAGCAGCGCGTTGCCGTCCGCGGGTCCATCGCCTACGACAGGCACCAACGCCTTTGGCATACATACGAACAGCTTGAATAACGAAACGGCAGATCCCAAATTGATTCGATACCTCGAAGCGCAGCAGGGCAACACGCGCTACCTCGTCGCTACGCTCAATGCAACCATTGCGGAGCCTCTTATCCTGACAACGGGCAAACCAGTTATGGCCCTGGGCGGCTTCCTGGGTACCGATCCCATTCTTACTGTACAACAACTTCAAACGCTGATTAAAAATAATATCGTGCGTTATTTCTACCTACAAGGCGTACCCAATCTAAACAATCTGCCACCGCAATTACAGGAGGTGATTAAAAATAGAGGTTTTGGCACCCCGGGTAGCCAAAATCTTACATTGTGGGTAGGTTCGCACTGTAGTGTCGTCTCCTCAACCCTCTGGTCGTCGAACCCGGACAATAACTCATCTTTCCCTGGTGGTACGCCACTTCCCTCAACTGGCGACGAGCCGCCGACTTTTCCCGGCGCTGGATTTCCTCCACCGGGTGGAGGCAGATTTGGAATGCAGTTGTATGATTGCGCCAGCCAGGGCTAACCAGAATTAGTTCTCCCACCATATAATTGCGCACGCCATCTCTTGTAGCGGCGGCACCAGCATCCCGTCCCGCTCGACCAGCCAACTAGCTATCAAACCCCGCAACTCCCCGTGTGTCTTCTCATCATCAGGCAAAATCAACTGCTCCGCCAATTCCTCAACTGCGACATCCAGGGAGGGATAGCGCAAACTGCCCGGCAGGGTCACAATCTCAACATTTGCATAAATGCCCATTTCAAATAAGACATCCAGGGCGTGGATGTAGCCAGGTGGATAGCAGCGCTCGTCGCCATGAAAATGCCTCCACAGGTGGGCTGTCAACGCATCAATAGGCGTTGCGCGCATGTAAATATAGCAGCACTGCCGCGCCGCGTGTTGGAGCTTCGCCAGAAAAGGCACGATATCGCGGATGGGATAGAGGACGTGACTGCATATCACAGTATCAGCACGCAGATCATCGGGGGTATCTAGCCATGCATTAAGGCTATATGAAATATTGGAGAGGTTCAGGGTAAGGGCATCCTGGCGCAAGTAATCCAGCATGGCCGCGTTGGGTTCAACTGCGATGACTTGCTTCACCAGCGGGGCGAGCGCGAGCGCAAAACGACCACTACCCGCGCCCACATCCAGCACACTGATTTGTGGCGTGATGACAGACAGAAGTTTGTTAAAGAAAGGATCACTGGCAACAGTATTTTTCGTTGAGTTGTGGTAGCGGCGCGCTCGCCGGTCCCAATAACCGGCGCTACTGCGTCCCAGTTCCGCGTATGCCGCGTCCATCTGTGTAGCGCGCGCATCGATGATGGCTTGCCAGCGTTCGACTGCCGTTTCCATACAATCAACTTCTACTGACTGCTGGTTGTGGTCGTACCAGCCTCTGCTGCTTGCAATTTGGATTTCAGACAGTCAAAGAACTGGCCTGTCAGTCGTTCAGCCACGCCTTGCATAAGCCGCGCACCCACGCTGGCAATGGTGCCACTAACAACCACACTGGCCTTCCAGTCCATTTGCGTCCGCTCGCTATCAAGCGCGGATAGATGCATGTCGCCGTTCAGGTCAACCGCGCTGCCGGGAGCCTTACCGCGCCCCTTGACTACCATATGCTCTGGTTGTTGCAATTCCGGGCGTGTCACATCCATCGTAAATTTGGCTTTTACCGCGCCGATGCCCACGGCAACCACTGCTTTCCAGTGTTCGTCGCCCAATACTTCCATACCCTGGAAGCCGGGAGCGCAGGCTGCGACGTTATTAACATCCAGTAAAAAGGCCCACACCTTATCAATGGGCGCGGCAATGGTTTGTGTGCCAGAAAACTCCATGTATCGTACTACCTTTCGTTCTTCACCAGATATTCCTGCGGATTGCGTTCAAACAGCCGCTTGCAGGCAGGACAGCAGAAATAAAAGTCTTGCCCATCCATCACGCTGTGATGCCGGGCGGTGGCGATTTCTACCATCATACCACACACAGGGTCAAGAGCAGTATTGCTGTCTTGTTCAGCTTGAACAATGTGCGCCTGGTCTTCCAGAGGCGCCATTTGCTCTATGCTGGCCGATTGCGTCGAATGCCGCACCTGCACCAGTTCGGCCAGAATGCTGGCAGCAATTTCGGCAGGCGTCACCGCGCCAATGTCCAATCCGACAGGCGCTCTCAGGCGGGCAATTTGCTGCTCTGTCAATCCAGACGCTCGAAGGTAGTCGCGACAGGTAGCAGCGCGTTTGCGGCTTCCCACCATGCCAACATAGGCCGCCGGGCTGCGCAATGCCTGTTCCAGCACGTCTTCATCATAATAGCCATGCGTAGCAACAACGATTGAGGTATGTTCATCGATGGACAACTGGCTGAGGTCAGGAGATGTAAGCTGCGTCACCCAGAAACCAACGACTTCCGCCAGGCTTTTCAAGGCGCTTATTACCGGCGAATCGCCGATCAAGGCCAGTTGAGGTAAAGGTATATGTGGTTCCATAAAGATATCCAGCAGTCCTCCACTGGCGCAACTCATAGGAAACACGCGCATATTCTCTCGCTCCAGCGCCGTCTCCGAAGTTCCAAGCCGCAGCAGATACGCAGCGTCGCCTTCGCGCAAGATGCGCTGCGCTTCGCGAATTACCACGGGTTGAGCGCAACTCCCGCCAATCCAGCCCGTTATGGTGCCATCGGCCTGAATAATAGCGCGCGCGCCCGGTTTGGACGAAGTAGGCCGCTCGCACCACACAACGGTGGCAAGCACAAACGGTTCAGCAGCCTTTGTCAAATTACAGGCAAGTTCAAGCAATGTATCAGTCATATGATTCCCCCGGAGTATAATCCGTAGGGGCGGGGGTAGGGCGGTGTGGGGAGGGGACGCTTGCGTCGCCCTGGGCCTTTCTCTGCCCACAAAGAGGGCGACGCAAGCGTCCCCTCCCCACCCAACACCACCCCCGCCCCTACAGCATTTCAGGTGTGTCTTTAATCCCCTGCCACGCCGTGTTCGTTGAGAACTTTCCACACCTTCGAGGGGGTAAGGGGAATGTCGATGTGGCGCACGCCCAGATGAGCGAGCGCATCGACAACCGCATTGACGATGGCCTGTGGCGCGCCCACCGTTGGCGATTCACCGATCCCTTTGGCCCCGATGGGATGATGCGGCGAAGGTGTTACCGTGCGGTCGGTCTCCCAGTGCGGCGTCTCCATCGACGTTGGGATGAGGTAGTCCTGGAAGTTACTGCCCTGCACATTGCCATCCTCGTCGTAAGACAACTCCTCGTACATTGCCGGTGCGAGTCCCTGGGTTAAGCCGCCGTGTATCTGCCCCTCAACGATCATCGGGTTGATGATGGTACCGCAGTCATCCACCGCCATGAAGCGGCGAATATGTACCTGCCCGGTGCCACGGTCAATATCGACGACACAAATGTAACTGCCGAACGGGTAGGTCAGATTGGGCGGGTCATAGTAGTTGACTGCCTCCAACCCCGGTTCCAGGTACGGCGGACAGTTGGTATAGGCCGCGAATGCCAGTTCCTGGATAGTCTTACCCTTGCCCGGCGCGCCTTTGACAAAGAAACGGCCCGGCTCCCATTCCAGGTCATCCTCGCCCACCTCGAGCAGGTAGGCAGCGATCTTCTTGGCTTTCTCGCGCACCTTACGGGCCGCCATCGCGGTGGCCGCGCCAGCTACCGGCGTACTGCGGCTGGCATAGGTACCCAGACCGTAGGGGGCGGTATCGGTATCGCCGTGCTCGATGTCGATATCGTCGGGCGACATACCCAGTTCAGCCCCGATGATCTGCGCGAAAGTTGTCTCGTGTCCCTGGCCCTGCGTCTGCACGCCAATACGCGCTATCGCTTTGCCGGTAGGGTGTACGCGAATTTCGCAGCTATCGAACATCTTGATACCGGCAATATCAAAGTCCTTGTTGGGGCCAGCGCCGACGATCTCGGTGAAACTGGAGATGCCGATACCCATTAGTTCGCCGCGGGCGCGTTTCTCGATCTGCTCGCGCCGCAGTCCCTCGTAATCCACGTTCTTCATGGCCAGTCTCAGTGCCGTTTCATAGTTGCCGCTGTCATAGGTCCAGTTGAGCGCGGAACGATAGGGGAAGGCTTCGGGCTTGATGAAGTTCTGGATGCGCAGTTCCGCCGCGTCTTTGCCCAGTTTATAGGCAAGCGTATCCATGGCGCGCTCAATCATGTATGATGCCTCGGTCACGCGGAAGGAGCAGCGATAGGCGATGCCGCCGGGCGCTTTGTTGGTATGCACCGCGTCAACTTCAACAAAAGCGTTTTTGAAGTCATACGAACCGGTGCAGATGTGGAACAGCCCGGCAGGAAACTTGGTAGGCTGGGCAGCCGCGTCGAATGCGCCGTGATCGGCCAGCGTGTAGACGCGCAGCGCCTTGACGGTTCCATCTTTATCAGCGGCGATCTCAGCCTTGATATGATAGTCGCGTCCAAAACCAGTACTGGTGAGGTTCTCTGTGCGATCCTCGATCCACTTGACCGGTTTGCCAGTGGTAATCGAAGCGACAATGGCGCATACGTAACCGGGATAGATGGGAACCTTGTTGCCAAAGCCGCCGCCAACATCCGGTGAGATAACGCGAATGCGATGCTCCGGTAGACCCGCTACAATAGCGAGAAGCGTGCGGACCACGTGCGGGGCCTGCGAGGTTATCCATAACGTCAGTTTGCCCGTCGATTTGTGAAAATCCGCCACGCAGCCGCAGGTTTCGATGGGGGCAGGATGGATACGCGGAATATACATCTCCTGCTCTACGACTACGCCATTGGCCTCCGCCTCTTTGAAAGCAGCATTCGTTCCCTCACGGTCGCCCGTCTCCCAGTGATAAATCTGGTTAGTGGGCTGCTTCTCCTTTTTATCGGGACGCAGCAAAGCCGCGCCAGGCAGCATGGATTTTTTCGGGTCAACGATTACCGGCAATGGCTCGTAATCCACATTGACGGCGGCAACGCCATCGGCGGCGGCAACGCGGCTGGTGCCAATCACAAAAGCAACTTCTTGCATCTGGTACATAACGCGATCCAGCGCCAGCACCGCCTCGGTATCGGCGGAAAGAGTGGGCATCCAGGCCAGCCCGGCGGCATCCAGGTCTTTACCAGTAATTACGGCCACTACGCCCGGAACCTTCATGGCCTCGCTGATATCGACATTCTTAATCAGAGCGTGCGCATACGGGCTGCGCACAATATCGCCGTAGAGCATTCCTGGCAAGGACACGTCATCGACATAATTTCCCTGCCCGCGTATGAAACGCGCATCTTCTTTGCGCTTGTATGCTTCGCCCAGGGCATGTGAAGGTACATGTGTCGCCATTACTCGCCTCCTTCCGCGCCAACCGGCACCTGTTCGGCAGCCTGCATCTTCTCAGCAGCATACTGCACAGCTTTTACAATATTGACGTAACCGGTACAACGGCAGAGGTTGCCAGAGATGCCCACGCGAATCTCGTGTTCGGTCGGGTTGGGATTGCGCCGCAGGAGAGCCAGGCTGGTCATCATCATGCCCGGCGTACAATAACCGCATTGCAACGCGTGTTCCTCGTGGAAGCCTTCTTGCAATGGGTGCAGCTTATCGCCCTGTTCCAGCCCTTCTACAGTCATGATCTGACGACCATTAGCCTGTACAGCGAACATGGTGCAGGATTTCGTGGCCTTGCCATCCACCAGGATAGTACACGCGCCGCAAGAAGTGGTATCGCAGCCAATATGTGTACCCGTCAGTCGCAGCGTATCGCGAATCCAGTGGACGAGCAGTATTCGGGCCTCGACATCTCCTTCGTAGAGCGTGCCATTTATGGTGACAGAAATGTGATGGTTACTCATGCTATTCACCTCCTGTAGCGCGGGCCAGCGCCTTACGCAGCGCGCGCACGGTCATAGTACGCGCCATCGATCGCTTGTAGTCGGCGGGGCCGCGTGTATCGCTGGTTGGTTGTGTCGCGGCGGCGGCCAGGTCGGCGGCAGCGTGTATAGCGGCATCATCGAGTGGTTTGCCGAGTAACGATTGTTCAGCGGCTCGCGCTTTGATAGGAACCTGTGCCACGTTGGTTAAGCCAATGCCAGCATAGCTGACATTGCCGCTGGCATCCAGCACAATATAAGCCGCCGCGCCTGCGATAGCATAATCGCCCACTTTGCGTTCGAGTTTGAAATACGCGCCGCCACTTCCCTTTACCGGAGCGGGAATACGAATCTCGGTGAGTACTTCGTTGGGCGCCAGCGCGGTCTCAAAGGGAGCGTCAGTAAAGAACTCCTCGATTGACAGGACGCGCTCACCGGCAGGTCCGCGAGCGACGATACGGGCGCCGAGAGCCAGCATGGTGGCGGGATGATCGTTGGCGGGGTCGGCATGGGCGATATTACCACCAACGGTAGCCCAGTTGCGCACAATCGGGTCGGCAACCATCGAAGAGGTATCGAGAAGAATGGGGTATCGGTTGCGAATGAGGGCGGAGTTGTCCAGGTCCGCCTCGCGCGTCAACGCGCCAATGTGCAAAATGCCGTCCGTTTCCTGAATATACTCCAGGCTATCAATGCGGTTGATGTCGATCAAGATCGTCGGCCCGGCAATACGGAATCGCATGAGGGGAATGAGGCTCTGGCCTCCAGCCAGAATTTTGGCGTCACCGCCGTGTCGTTCTAGCAGGGCGACAGCTTCGTCTAGATCCCGCGCTACTAGATAATCAAAGGTACTAGGAAACAAGGTATCACCTCCAGGTCAAATTGCGCACATTCCTGCGCTTCAAAGGAAACACGCCAGACAATAGGAGGGTCGCGCGCCAGGGTATGCAGCCCTGACTAATTCCAGTGTAGCATGACAGGCTAAATGGATGTTACCTACGAACGGAGGTTAATTCAGCATATGTTTTCTGCGAAAGGAGGTATGTTTTTTCTAGTCGGCTTATAACCACCCTTGTTTCACAGCGACCATCACCGCCTCTGTGCGATTCTTGACACTGAGGCGATGCAAAATCTCCTGCACATAGCCTTTCACCGTATTCTCGCTGAGGTACAGGCGGGTAGCTATTTCACGGCTCGAAAGTCCCTGAGCTACCAGGCGTAGAATGACGACCTGCTGCGAACTGAGCGGTTCCTGGACTGGTTCGTTTTTGTTTTGTGGCGAGCGGCGCAATTGCGCCAGCACCGCGACAGCCGCTTTCGTGTCAAGGGCGGCCTCGCCTCGCGCCACAGCGCGAATTGAGCGTTTGAGGTCAAAGCGTTCGATGTCCTTGACGATAAAACCGCGCGCGCCCGCTTTGATACATTGCTCTACCAGTGACTCGTCAGTAAACGTCGTCAAAATAATGACGGCAATCTCCGGGTAGCGCTCAGTGACGGTGCGGCATACTTCAATTCCGCTTGCGCCCGGTAGCCGGACATTGAGTAAGATGACATCGGGACGATTGCGTTCGATGAGCGCGAAAGCCTGGTCAGCATTGGCCGCGTCTCCCACAATAGTGAAATCCGGCTCGGCTGACAACATAGCTTTCAGCCCTTCGCGCACCATCTCATGATCATCGATGATAAGCAGGTGAATCATAGCGGGATCACCGCTTTCACAATAAAGCCGCCCTCTTCTCCATTGGAGAGCATGAACTGCCCGCCCAGTTCCTCAATGCGATGATGCATCCCTTTCAATCCCAGGTGCATAGTATTACTGCGATAGCTTTGCAAGGTTTGCGGCGACAGGCCAATGCCGTTATCCTGCACAACCAGCATGGCCTGCTCGCTGCTCACCTGCACAGTAACAATTACAATAGTAGACTGGGCATGACGACGAGCGTTGGACAGGGTCTCCTGGGCCAGCATGAACAATGTTTTTTCAATATGGGGTGGCAAAGCGACAGCCCATTCATCGACGACGAGATCAACTTCTATCGAAGACGACTCCCGCAGGTTTGAGATGAGCGTGTACAACATCGTGACCAGCCCGCCCTCCTGAAATTCGTCGGAGGAGAGCGCGAAGATTGCGTCGCGCACCTGCGCTGTGCCAAGTGAGGACAATTGTTTGATGCTTCGTAGAGGTTGCAACAACTCGGTATGCTGTGGCAGTTGCCCCATGATCCAGTCGGCCTTCAAACTGATAGTGAAGAGCGTTTGTTGCACGCGGTCATGCAGTTCTTGCGCGATACGGCTGCGTTCATCGCCCAGCATCTGTCGCTTCTGTGCCTCAGTCAGTTCATGATGCAGCGTTTGCAAATCCGTAGCGAACTGACTCAGTTCCTGGTTGCGCCTTTCCAGTTCCGCTGTGCGTTCTCGCACCTGCAGTTCCAATTCTGCCGCGTGCTCCTCCATAGCGCGGCGTTCGCGCGCCACAAGATGCGCGTTATGAATGGCGACGGCAGCCTGCGCGCTCAAGGCTTCGATCAGTTCGACATGCCGCGCACTAAAACGCGAAGGCTGGGTATCACCAATCAAGAACGCACCCATGATAGTACCCGCCCGCGTGCGTAACTGTACTCCCAGAAAACTGCGCACGGGAATATGTCCGCGTGGCACTCCCACATAACGAGCATCTATAAGCACATCATCAACCACGATGGAATCCCCACCCCAGAAGATGGGTTCCAGTATGCCAATGCCCTCAACTGGCCCCATGCGTAGAAAATGCTTTTCGATGGCGGGAGTCGCGCCCGAAATGGCGGCCAGGTTGAAGATCACTTTGTTCGCCGGGTCAATGCGATCATCGCCCGTCATTGTCATTTCCGGTAACAGGAAAAAGGCTGCGAATTGGCCAGAGGTGACTTTACGCGCAGCATCGGTCATCATCTGCAACAGGCGTTGCAAATCAAATTCGGATGTCAGCGCAATGGCGATGCGATTGAGCTCCGCCTGCTCTTCCGCTCGCGCCTGTAAATCTGCAATGAGTTGCGCCCGGCTTTCATCAATAGTCTGTATCATAGAACGTCAATGTTCTCCGCCAACTTTTCAATAACTAGTGAGAGGATTATTGTGTAGTATATCATAAAGTTGCCATAGATTTCGTCAGAAAAACCTGATTCGCCTTGTCCTCTTTCATCCACACATGCTACACTGCTACCATGAAGCACAACATTACACTACTATTTTAAGGAGCAGCGAGCATGGCAATTCTTTACGAGAAGCGCGGGCGAGTCGCTTATATCACCATCAACCGGCCAGAGGCGCGCAACGCCGTTGATCCCGAAACGATGCAGGAACTCAGCAGCGCCTGGATCGATTTTCGCGACGATGACGACCTGTGGATTGGTGTATTGACCGGCGCAGGCGATACATCCTTTTCAGCCGGGGCTGACCTCAAATCGCTTATTCCACGGCTGACTGGAGCTATCCCTGGTGGGGCGCAGGCGATCGAAGGCGGATTCGGCGGCATCACCAGGGATTTTGAATGCTGGAAACCGATGATCGCTGCCGTCAATGGGCACTGTTTCGCGGGCGGCTTCGAGATGATGCTGGCCTGCGACCTGCGCATCGCCTCCGAAAATGCCGTCTTTGGACTGACTGAGGTGAGTTGGGGCATCATCCCCGCCGCGGGCGGCACGCAACGTCTCCCCCGTTCTATCGCTCTCGCAAAAGCGATGGAGTTGATCTTGACCGCCAGGCGCATCAGCGCCGAGGAGGCTTTCGACATCGGACTCATCAACAAAGTGGTGCCTCAGATCGAATTGATGAACGAGGTTGAACGCTGGATTGCCACCCTGCTAGAGCGCGGGCCGCTGGCTTTACGAGCCGCGAAACAGGCTATACTCCAGGGATTAAATATGACGCTTGACGAAGGAATGGCGTTGGAACAGCGCCTCATGGCCGGTTTGCTCAAAACCGAGGATGCGCGCGAAGGCCCCCTGGCCTTCGCTCAGAAGCGCAAACCTGAATTCAAAGCAAAATAACCATCATCCTCATCCCACCCGGCAAAAGACGGCCTTGAGATAGGCGGTCTCAGGCATCGCCAGGTTGATGGGGTGATCTACTCCATGCGTATACGTCTCCAGCAATTGTACAGCGCGCTGGAGACGTTGCGAGACCTGGGACAGCGTTCCCAGCACATCATCCATACCAACTACCCCGGAGCAAGAACAGGTGAGCAGGATGCCACCGGGGCGCAGCACCTGCATCCCCAGTGTATTCAGGCGGCGATAGGCCTTCAATGCCTGCGCGCGCGCGTTCTGCGAGCGGGCAAACGCGGGTGGGTCCAGCACCACCACGTCAAATAACTCGCCACGCTGAACAGCATCCTCAAGGTAATCAAAAACATCGGCTACATGGAATTCATGCGAGTTCGGATCGAGGCCGTTCAGGACGAAATGCTGGCGCGCCGCTTCTAAGGCCGGTTCGGAAACATCGACGCTGGTTACATGCGTCATGGGACTGGTCAGCGCGGCATAGACAGAAAAGCCGCCGCTATAGCTAAAACAATTCAAGACGCGCTTTCCCTTGCTATATTTGCGCAACGACTCGCGTTTATCGCGTTGATCGAGAAAAAAGCCGGTTTTCTGGCCCTCCCAGGGATCAACCAGGAACAGGATGCCATTTTCGCGTATCGCCACTTGCGTAGGGACACCCCCCGCCGCTACCTGGGGCGGCTCTACCTCCAAACCCTCGCGGCGGCGCGATTGGCTATCGTTGCGCAACAATATCCCCCGCGCTCCTGTTTCCTCCATCAACACTTTTATAATGAGGGAGCGCAATTTCTCTATGCCGTGTGTATGCATTTGCGCCACCAGTATCTCTGCATAGCGATCTACAATCAGGCCGGGCAACCCATCACCTTCGGCATTTACCAGGCGATACGCGTTGGTTTGCTCAGCGTCGAATACGTTGCGTAAAGTCGCCGCGCTATGCAGGCGCCTGCGCACAAATTCATAGTCGATAGCTTCGTCGAAATCGTGTGTCAAAATGCGAATGGCAATATCGGTCTGGGGGTTGTAGTAGCCACGCGCCACAAATTGACCCGTTGAGGATTTGACATCGACCAACCCCCCTGGCGCTATCCAGTGCGGCGGCTGTTGCAATGCGCCCGAAAATATCCACAGGTGCCCGTTTTGCAGGCTGTCCTCTTTGTGTGGCTTCAAGCTGGCAGTCGGGTAATGTATTTCTAGTGTCATCTTTTGTTCTTCTTTCGCTCGGTCATTTTGCTCTATTATCGCATAGTTTAACAATACCTTTATGATTACTGGATTTGTCACCCCGGTAGTGATCGGGTTCTTAAAAAGCCACAGGGATGCTCTTTGTTCCTAATTGCCAGCAAAAAGGGAGAATGCGAGGCAAACGCGCGTTTGCCTCGCATTCTCCCTTTTTCTGTGCTAGAAACTGACTCGAATTGTCGTGGTAGCCGCCAGATACTCCTATGCTTTAGTTAGGAGAGTGCCATCTATTGCCATTCTGTAAGCGGATGGCCGCGACCACCGGATCAGTGTGATGCTCTGACACACGCAATTCGGCTTTGCGCAGATTAGACGCGCTATTGATTAAGGCAATATGCGTGAAGGCCTGCGGAAAATTGCCCAGCGCCATATTTTTCTTTGAATTGATCTCTTCGGAAAACAGGCCCAGGTGACTGGCGTATCCAAGCAATCGTTCAAAAAGCGCGCGGGCCTCATCGATACGTCCCTGCATAGAAAGATTATCAACCAGCCAGAATGTACAAATGGTGAAAGTTCCTTCTCCACCTGACAATCCGTCGTCGGTATCCTCTGCATGATAGCGATACACAAAGCCGCGTTCATCAGTTAAATGCTCAATAATCCGATCTACGGTTGAGCGCATACGCGGATCATCAGGCGCGATAAAACCAACCAGGGGCAGCAGGAGATTCGAGGCATCCAACACCTCGCTATCGTATGATTGAGTAAATGCGCCAATGTGGGTATTGTAGCCGTGAAGCAGGATGTCTGAGCGAATCTGGTCGCGCACCAATCGCCAGCGCGGCAGATCGGCTTCCAGGTTCAACTGTTCCGCTGCGCGAATTGCGCGATCAAGCGCTACCCAGCACATTACTTTCGAATAGATGAAATGGCGCAGACCGCCGCGCACTTCCCAGATACCGCTATCCGGCTCTTGCCAGTGCAGGCAGACATGCTCGACCAGCAGGCGCATCATGGACCACAGCGGCCCTTCCAGTTTCTCGCCGAAACGCTCGAAGCCACCCTGCCGCCGGAAAAGATGGATACAGTCCAGTACCTCGCCGAACACATCCAGTTGTTTCTGATCGGCAGCGCCGTTGCCAACTCGCACCGGGCTTGAGTTCTCATACCCACTCAGATGATGCAATTCTTTTTCTGCCAGGTCGCGCTCGCCGCGAATGCCGTACATGATTTGCAGGTCCTCGCCGTTTTTATAGGAGAGACGGCGCAGCCAGTGCGTAAAAGCGTGCGCCTCTTCCGTGAAGCCCAGCACGTTCAGCGCGTACAGCGTAAAAGTTGCATCGCGCAGCCAGGTATAGCGATAGTCCCAATTGCGCACGCCTCCCACTTCTTCTGGCAAAGAGGTGGTAGGAGCCGCCACAATAGCCCCGGTAGGAGCGTAGGTCATCATTTTAAGCACCAGCGCGCTGCGTTCCACCCAGTGGGCATACCGTCCGCTATTGATACTCCCTTTCACCCAGGTGCGCCAGCAGTGCAGCGTATGCGCCAGTTCCCAGTCAAAGTTGCGCAGGTGTAGCTCCTCTTCAGCCAACCGGCGAGCCGCCCGGGCATTGCGCCCCATACCGATAGCGAATAACAGGCGCTCCCCTTCTTGCAGTGTAGCTTGCACAACGATCGAGGGGTACTCATCACCATCTTCTTGTTGCACGAACATGGTAAAGGATGGCAAACGGTAGGCACCGACCACTCCCAGTCCTATATGTTGCTGACCGCCAGAAATGACCGCGCCCATACCATCTGGTATAAGCGATACATCAGCAGGTGCCCCTGCATAGTCAGGCGTGACTTTGAGGGTCATGGTGATAGGCAGTTCACCATGCACGCATTCAACAATGCGCACAAGACAATGACAGGAACCATCTTCACGGGTCCAGGTGTTGTTATTCAACTCACGGAACTGCCACGCGCTCAGAGTTTCCACTGGCATGAAGTCCGTCAGGATCACTTCGCCCGTCTCGCTCGTGAAGCGGGTCTGCAATACATTGCTGCCGCGCAGATACCGCTGCGTCCCACGAATATTTTGATCGCTGGGCGCGATTTGGAAGTATCCTCCGCGCTGCGCGTTGAGCAAGCGACAGAAGATAGCGGGGCTATCGAAATCCGGCAGGCAGCCCCAGTCCACTGAACCATCGGGAGCAACCAGCACCACCGAATGGCAGTCTCCGATAACACCGTATGCGTTAATAGCTTGATAATTGCGAGTATTGGTGTTCATCCCAACCACATCCCTTGTAGTAGTGAAAATCATGTGAAATTTTTCTAAGGAATTTCTAATGTCCCTATATCAATGGTAAACGGAATACAGAACACAGTAGTAACAAAATTTTAGTCCTTTTTTAAAGAAATTTGTCCGTTTCTCAACTAGCCCCCACATAGCCTCTTTGTATGATAAAATAAGACTTTTTGGTTCGCTATTTCCAAAATTCCGTTCATATTCTCTCTCCTTCCAGCATACACCTGTGAAAAACCTCTTCTTGTGAATTTACACATGTGTTTGGACGTAGTACAGGTATAGGTAGTATCACGCGAGAGAGTTTCAAGTCCATGGACTCTCTCGCTTTAGCACACAACTAAACTACAATGACAACCAGCCAGTCGCAATGCCGTGTCTGAAAGGAGTCGTTGGGTGCTCCGCAAAGATCGCGTGTTTGAGACCTTACGATCAATGTGTACGCAACGGCCAGCACAAAGTGGTGTATTACGTCGTTTTACCGGTTTCAGTGCCGAAGAAGTTGCTGAACTGGCGCAGGTAGATCGCACCAATGCAAGTCGAGATCTGAATATCCTGGTTCAGGAAGGGTTAATCGAACGCATCCCAGGCCGACCCGTACTGTTCACTATCAGGGCGTCTTCAACGTCTTCTCTTTCAACCAGCAGCCACGCAGAAAAGTCATCGAAGGCCTATGCCTGGCATAGAGAAGCACCATTACTGCCGCGTCAGGATTCCGCTACCAGCGTCAAAGAGCCAGGCAAGCCGCCAGCGATTGCCGCATCTGTCCATATAGGCGCAATCGTTACCAGCTTTAACACCCTGGTCGGCAGCGACGAAGGGCTGAAAGTCGCTGTGCAGCAGGCCAAAGCAGCTATGCTGTATCCGCCACGCGGTTTGCATACCCTGCTCTGCGGGCCAAGCGGCGTTGGCAAGACCACTCTGGCGCGCCTGATGCACACCTACGCGCTTGAACTGAATGCGCTCCCTCCCGACGCGCCTTTTGTGAGCTTCAATTGCGCCGATTATGCCAACAACCCACAATTGCTCATGGCCCACCTTTTTGGCGTCGCGCGCGGCGCCTATACAGGCGCGGAACGAGATCGCGAGGGATTAGTCGAGCAGGCACACCGGGGAATTCTTTTTCTCGACGAGGTGCATCGCTTGCCGCCAGAAGGCCAGGAGATGCTCTTTTACCTGATGGATCGCGAACGCTTTCGCCGCCTGGGCGATGTCCACGAGCGACATGCTTCGCTGCTGCTGCTCGCGGCGACAACAGAAGACCCGGCTACGTCGCTGCTGCCAACTTTTCGCAGGCGCATTCCTATGACCATCACCTTGCCAGGGTTGCAGGAACGCACGGTAACAGAACGGTACGAGTTGCTGCGTGTATTTTTTACCACCGAATGTAGCAGTATTGGCACCAATATTCACGTTGAAGCCCAGGTGCTGCAAGCATTGCTCTTGTATGATTGTCCGGGCAATGTCGGCCAGTTACGCACCGATGTCCAGCTAACGTGCGCGCGCGCCTATTTAGAGTACCGCACACACAACCTGTCAGAATTGAATGTACACCTGGGCGTCTTGCCCGACCATGTGCGACGCGGTTTACTGCGCACAGCTGAACTGCACCGGCAACTTGCGCCTATTAAGAATGTGCTGGAAGCGCCGCATATTTTTACACCGACTGGCCTCAGCTTCGACAGCCTGCCAGAATCGGCCCACGATCTCTATGATACGATCAGCACCGACCTGAACCGCTTGCGCCGGGGCGGACTCCCTGACAGTGAGATCAATCGCTTGCTACACCTGGACATTCAGGACTATTTTCAGAGGTTCGCGCAGGAAGTCACCGCTAAACCCGCGGATTCTGTCTCCATTCTAGTCGATGAGCATATGGCTTCGGTCAGCCGCGATATCGTCGCTTTCGCGGAAGAACAACTGGGACGTGCGTTGCCGGAAAAATTAGCCCTGGTACTGGCCATGCACTTGACCAGCGCGCTCGAACATATCGCGCAGGGCAGCCAGATGAGTAGTCTGACGCTTCAGTCTGTGCGTCGAACCTATCCTGTTGAATATGAGGTAGCGCGCGCGGCTCTGGCGCAACTACGCGCAACGCTTGGTATAGCCCTGCCCGAAAGCGAAACCGATGTGCTGGCAGTGCTCCTGGCCAACGCGGAAACCCTGCTAAGCGAGGCGCAATCGACAGTTGGTATTGTCGTGGCGGCGCATGGACGAGGCATTGCAGCCGGATTGGCGGAACTGGCAAACACACTGGTAGGCGTGAACAGCGTGCGCTGGGTAGAATTGACGCTGGACGAATTGTCCGAAGAACTGCTAGGCAAGGTGATTTACTGGGTACAGGTGGCGGAACAGGGCAGCGGAGTACTCCTGCTGGTCGATTTCTCATCGCTGCTTTCACTGGGCGAGTTGATTTACCGGGAGACAGGAATAGAGGTACGCGCGTTGGCCAGCGTTTCTGCCCCGCTTCTGGTGGAAGCTGCGCGGAGAGCGCAACGCGCCACGCATTTGACGCTCAACCAACTGGCAGTCAGCCTGGCACATCCTCGCGCTGGCGATGAACACGCTAACAGCGATCTCTCTGGCGAAGAAGAGTGGAGCGTATTTCAGGAGCATTCCTCCATAAATGGGCATCAGGCAAACGATTCCGCCGACATCATACAAGCAAAGCTGCAGCCGCGTGTGATCCTCTCCGTGTGTTTGACCGGTTTCGGCAGCGCGACCAAGATCGCTGAATTGATCGAAGAACACATGCCAGGACTGCGCCAGCAAGGGGTGGAGATCATCTGCATGGATATCAGCTTGTCGAGCAAAACAGCCGACGAAGTGCAGCGCATGGTGGGCAACCGGCATGTCACGGCGGTAGTGGGAACCATCAACCCGCATCTCGATAGTTATCCTTTCATCGCACTGACCGATTTTCTCTTCGGGGATGGTATTGCGCGGCTACGTACCTTGCTGGGCGAAACGCTGATCGACCCCGCGCTCCTCAATCCTTCTGCTACGCAGCAGGAAGGCTTCTTCAACACACCGCCAGCCAATAACGCGCTGACTTTCACGCGCCGCGCTGACCTTATGCGCGAGATTTCCTTTACACTCTCGCAGCGGCTCATATTTCTTAATCCTGTGCGCGTCATGCCGCTCATCGAACGTATGATCGAGCTGATCGAAGTGGAGGTTGGCGAAACATTTGAAATTGAGGTGCTGGCAGGCCTGATCCTACATCTGGCCTGCATCCTGGAACGTGGCACGCAGCCACGCGGCATGTTGGTAAGCGAGATCGTGCGCACCCAGGTTGAGCAACTTTTCGCGCGCGAACTGAGCATTTGCCGCCGCGCTTTGCACATTCTCAGCGGCCAGATCGCGCGTCCCATACCAGATGAGGAGGCCTATAATATCGTTGGTATCTTGCGCCAGGTAGATATATTTATTTTAGAGGATAAATAGAAAGGAGGATGGAAGTGTGCTACGTGTGTAGCACACTTTATGGCATACATATTGCAACTTCATCGAGTATACCCATAGAGTGTTGAAATTGGTTTGCGGTTGGCGTATTACCCGACCCCGAATACGTGTCGATGCTCCTGGGGGGAGTTGCTATGTTACGTATGATTATTGTTTGCAGTTGGGGTATGTCAACCAGCCTGCTGGTTGACAGTATGCAGAGCGCAGCCGCTCGAATGCATATTCCATTGACTGTTGAGGCTCTTAGCGCCGGGGAGTTTGCAGCCAGGGTTGAAGAGTGCGATGTGGTGCTGATCGCGCCACAAATTCGCCACCTGCGTAAAAGTATTGAAAAGCTAGCACATTCTGTAGGTAAGCCTGTTGCATTGATCGAGCCATTTCACTACGCAACCATGAATGGAAAAGCCGTACTGGAGCAGGCGCTTCAACTGCAAGCAAGCGCGAGGGAAGGTACAGTGTAAAGTATGAGCGTGATGATTGAACGCAGTAGCGCCTGGGTCGAACGCTTTCTCGTTCCACCGCTTGGCGCCATAGCGAGCAACATCTTTTTGCAGGCCATACGCGATGCATTCATTATTTTTACCTTGCCGTTGATCCTGGCCGGCAGCCTGTTTCTTATCATCGCCAATCCGCCTATCAAGGCGCTGGCAGTGTTTATTGCACCTTACCAATCAGCAATACTGGTCCCTTTTCAACTGTCATTCGGCATGATGGCGCTCTTCCTGGCATTCGGGGTCGCCTACAGCCTGGCGCAGTATCGACGCACCGAGCCGGTGCAACCGGCAGTGCTGGCCATGGTGCTGTTCCTGATCGCCACCATGCCTGTCAATGACCTGACAAACTTGAAGCTGGGAGATGTATTACCATACTTTGGCGGCAATGGGCTGCTGGTCGGCATTATCATCGGTATTCTGACCACCGAGGTTGTGCGGCGTTTCCGTGGTTCGCGCTACACCATCCGGCTACCAAAAAGTGTGCCACCCAATGTCACGCGCGCCTTTGAAGCGTTGGTACCAGCCATCCTACTTATAACGCTGGTATGGAGCATCGAATGGTTTGTCAGCGTACACACATTCACAAACGCGAACGGCCAAATACAGCAGCTTACCCTGCCTATTCTGCTGATGAGAGCGTTCCAGCCACTGGTGCTGGTGCAGGACAGTTACCCGGCGGCGCTGCTGGAAATTGTCTTGATGATGTTGCTCTGGTCGGTCGGCATACACGGCATGAACGTGGTAACTGCCATCGCGCTGCCATTCTGGCTGAGCACGCTCACAGTGAATGCGACAGCGCACGGTCATGGCATCGTGACGGAACCGTTTTTCCATATCTTTGCCCATCTCGGCGGATCTGGCGCAACCTGGCCGCTGGTAATTTATATGCTGCGCTCTCGTTCCGCGCAGTTACGCACCGTCGGAAAGGTGGCATTAGGGCCTGCGGTGTTTAATATAAATGAGCCGGTAACATTTGGCGTGCCTATGGCGCTTAACCCTGTGATGATGATTTCATTCGTAATGGTGCCTGTAATCATCGTCACCATCAACTATATCGTCTTTGCCGTAGGCCTGGTGCATGTACCGGTCGTATTGCAACCCTTTACCGTACCCGTCGGAGTCAGCGGTTTTGTAGCCAGCGGAGGCGACATTAGAGGAAGCCTCCTACAGTTCTTTGACCTGGCTGTCTCCGCCCTTATATACTATCCGTTCTTCAAAGCCTGGGAACGCATCCTCATTCAACGCGAGGAAGCCGCCGCCAGGCCAGAAGAGAGGTCTGAGCGTCTCCCGGCAGAGGTTCATGCGTAGGGTACACCTTTGCCAGTAGCATAAGAAAGGAGTGTGGACTAGCGAGCAACAGTACAAACGCTTGTTTCGAGCAAGCAATCTTATTACCGGTCTCCATTTTAGTCTTACGATGCACACTTTTCAACGAAGGGCTGACAGGAAATGCCCGAGAGAGGTGTTATGCAGGAGGACAAACAAACAATGAAACTATTTGGTCAACGAGGCAAGAGATTTGCCTCACTTGTTAGCATAGTCGTACTCGGCAGTATGCTGCTGGCGGCGTGCGGTAGTTCCAATGGTGGTACTACCACCACCACCCTCAACGGCAACGGCGGCAAAGGGTGCAAGCAGATTGGCGTGCTCTTGCCGGAGACAGCTTCTTCCGCGCGCTGGGACGGTCAGGACAGGCCCGACCTGCAGCACGATATCCCGGCCACGCTACCCGGCGCGACCGTTGACTACTCCAACGCGCAAGGTAGCGCCGATCAGCAGAACACCAATGCGGACGCAGCCCTGACAAAGGGCGACTGCATCCTGATAGTGGCTGCCAGCGACAGCGTCAAGAACGCCGCAATCGTAGCCAAAGCGAAGGCTGACAACGTACCAGTTATCGCCTATGATCGTCTGATCCAGTCGAACGATCTGGCCTACTACGTCTCCTTCGACGGCGTGGCGGTTGGCAAACTACAAGGGCAGTACATCGCCGATCACTACAAGCAATTCGTGACGTCGGGCGTCGGCAATGTGTCGATGATCAACGGCTCAAAGACGGACAACAACGCCATACTCTTCGCCCAGGGCGCGCACGACATTCTTGACCCGCTGTTCGCCAGCGGCGTGCTGAAAAACGTCTACGAGCAGTTCACCCCCAACTGGGACAACCCGACCGCGCAGACCGAGATGCAGGCCGCGCTCACCGCGAACGCAAACAAAATCCAGATCGCCTATGTCGCTAACGACGGCATGGCGGGAACGGTAATCGCCGCGCTGAAGCAGCAGCACCTCAACGGGAAAGTGCTCGTCACCGGTCAAGATGCCACGGTTGCAGGACTGCAGAACATCCTGCTGGGCGATCAGACCATGACCGTCTTTAAGGACATCTCGCTCGAGGCTCAGGCTGCTGCCAACATCGTAGCTGCCATCAGCAACGGCACCAGCACAAGCAGCCTGACCAACGGCGTGACTACGCAGACTTCTGGCGGCGCGAATATCCCGTCCGTTCTGGAGTTGCCGCAGGCCATCGACAAGACCAACGTCATGACGGTGATCACCGCTGGTGGCGCCGCCCTCGCCGACGTTTGCAAGGGCTTGCCATCAGGCGCTGGCGGCATCTGTCCGTAACAATCGTCAACTTGTAATATCCGTGCATAGTTTCGCCTGGCGTCCTACAGGACGCCAGGTGAATTTACATCTATCACACTGTTGTATTTAATGATATACTTCGTTTAGTTTTTTTCTTTCCCGTCTTCTTTGTTGCTTATTGTCTTTAGATTGGAGGATCTCATGGCCGAAAATATCACTCCTTCGGTCGATAACACCTCTTCCCCGCAACCAACCATGCCACAAGGCGAGCCACGCCTGCGCATGCAGGGCATCGGTAAATCCTTTGGCGCGGTGCGCGCCCTTTCCGGTGTCGATTTTGAGGTCTACGACGGTGAAGTGGTGGGTCTCGTCGGCGATAATGGCGCGGGTAAATCCACCCTCATCAAAACCATCAGCGGTGTCGGGCCTGCCGATGAAGGCGAAATATTTGTGCAAGGCCAGCCCGTCAAAATCACCGCTCCCAACACTGCCACGCGCCTGGGCATCCAGACGGTGTACCAGGACCTCGCGCTGTGCGATAACCTGGACGTAGTTGCCAACCTCTTCCTCGGACGTGAAGAACTCGCACCTTTACGCGGGTTAAAAGAGAATGACATGGAAAAACGCGGTTTAGCGGTTCTACAAACGCTGGACGTGAAGCTTCCCTCTATTCGCGCCGTGGTCGCCCAACTCTCCGGCGGACAGCGCCAATCCATTGCGGTCGCCAAATCTATCCTGCGCAACGCCTCAATTGTGCTGCTTGACGAACCTACCGCCGCGCTCGGCGTGGCCCAGACGCGCCAGGTTCTGCAACTCATTCGGCGGCTGCGCGATCAAGGACTGGCGGTGGTGGTGATCTCCCATAACCTGGCAGATGTATTTGAGGTTGTTGACCGGGTGATTGTCCTACGTCTTGGGAAGCGCGTCGGCACCTATGTAGTTAAAGATACCACGCCGGAACAGGTGGTGGCAGCCATAACCGGCGCGGAATTTGGCCAGCTACTAGAAACAAATGGGAATGGAGGACATTAATACATGAGTGAGAAGATAGACAATACACCCGATATCGATTCAACTACCGCCGAGGATCCCCACACCTCAACAGTAGAAGCGCCATCGTATATTCAGCGCCGAAGCATTGGTCAACTGATGCGCAGTGACCTTGGCTTTCTCCCCGTGCTTCTTACGCTTATCATCATTATGGTCTTTTTCCAGTTCATTACCGATGGCCTCTTTTTCAGTACAGGCAACCTCACCAATTTGTTCCTGCAAACGGCTCAAATCGGCCTGTGCGGTCTGGGGGTCATCCTTGTGTTGCTGCTTGGCGAAATCGATCTCTCGGTCGCGGCTGTCAGCACGTTCTGCGGCGTGGTAATGGGCGTGCTTTCGGAACGGGTTGGACTGCCACCCTGGCTCTCCATTCCTGGCGGGCTACTGGCAGGCGCACTGGCAGGCTTCATCAACGGCTATTTCATCGCGGTACTTCGTATCCCCTCGTTCATCGTGACGCTGGCAGCCTCCATCAGCTATTCGGGCCTGCTTATCACCCTCCTCAATGGCCAGGCCACGCTCCTCATCCAGAACAGTTTCATCGTCAGTATCGCCGGTAGTCCAGCCAGTTATTTCCCCGATAGCCTTGGCATCGGCCTGCCTACGGCTGCTGTTTTGATCTATGTCCTCTATCGTGTCTGGAACTACCGCAAGCGTGCCAGCATGGGTTTGAGGAATCCTGCGCTGCCGCAACTCCTGGTGTACCTCATCCTCCCTGTTGTGGTCGTTGAAGGGGCAGTCGTCCTCTTTGAAAGCAACCACGGTGTTCCCTATTCAACCGGCATCCTTTTCGGCGCTATCGCGCTTTTCTGGATCCTCCTGACAAAAACTTCCTGGGGTTGACATGTCTACGCCGTCGGTGGCAATAAAGAGGCAGCGCGCCGCGCCGGTATCAGTGTAGTAGCTACTCAACTTACCGTTTTCACCCTTTGCTCAGCGCTGGCGGCGGTCGGAGGTATCATCGAGGCCTCGTACACCTTCTCTGCTACTACTCAGGTTTCTCCGTTCCTGCTGCTAAATGCTATCGCGGCAGCAGTGATCGGCGGCGTCAGCCTCTTCGGCGGCAAAGGCTCGGTATGGTCGATAGTGCTGGGCGTGCTGATTATAGGTAGCCTCTCAAACGGTCTGGCGCTTAAAAACCTAGGACCCGATGCCCTGGATATCATCGAAGGGTTAGTATTATTGACTGCCGTCACCGTCGATGCTGTCATCCGCAGGCTGCAAGCGCGCACCGGGCGCTGACGCGCTATTAGAAATTCCTATTTGGACGGATGCGTTAAATACTAGACCACTTGCGCATAAGCGCGGAGACCATTGAGAGCGCGAGAATCTCTCGTGGCCCTTTATCTTATGACGTGACGCCTTTGCAGGCTTGCTCGTATAAGGTAAGGGCGCTATTTGAGATACTCGCGCTCTCGCTGATTCTCATACCTATTCAGATGTATTATCAAACCAAGGAGACGACTTTTGTTTAAACGCCGCCCGGGTCGCTATGACGTGTGCGCGGGAGCGATCATTGCATTTGGAACGCTCCTGCGTCTTGTCTTTATTCTCCTGGGCTGGCCTGCATCTTATAACGACGAGGGAACGCTTGGCCTTATGGCCTTGCATATCGCGTACAAAGGCGCTCACCCGCTACTTTACTATGGGCAGGATTATCTGGGTTCGTTAGAAGCATTTCTTGGCGCGATCTTCTTTCACCTGTTTGGTTCTTCCACGCCCACGTTGCGTCTCGGTTTGCTTCTGCTTTTTGCCCTCTTTCTCATCAGCATGTACTTTCTAGCGTCACTGCTTTATACAAAATCGCTGGCGCTCGTCACGCTTATTTTTCTGTCGCTGGGATCACCCGAAGTTCTCTTACGACAACTGATGGCGGCGGGTGGAACCCCTGAACTCATGCTATTCACGACGCTGCTTCTGCTGCTTACCGCGTGGCTCGCACTTACGGCTAATCCTGCTGAGCATGACAATTGAGAAGCCAGCAACACCTTCGTTCTACCCGCTCATCAGCGCCCGGCGCGTCTACCATGGCGTCGCATCGCGGCGTATGGCGTCTGGGGTCTGATCGCCGGATTCGACCTCTATAGTCACCTCTTATGTCTGCCCTTTGTCTTGAGCGCGGGCCTCATGCTCGTCCTATTTTGTGGCAACGAGCTGCGCCTTCCCTCTATTTCGGCACTTTTACTATGCCTGCTCATCGGCATTTCGCCGCTGATTATTTATAATGTCACCACGCCCGTCACTTCTCACGAACTCTCGCTTTTCACCGGAGCGATTGGTGGCGGCTATCGCGAACCTTCCTATCCCGCGCCCACAGGAGGGCCAACTGCTCAAGCATTCGTCGCGCCCAAACCCATCGCGCCGCGTCCAATTCAACAGGTCGCGGGTACATTACTGGTAGGCATCCCCGTCGCCACCAATGGAGCCGCGTTTTGTCCCGTTACTTCTACGGATGCCTGGCCTCTGACCGATCGGTCTAGCGGGTATACCCGTTTCTGCTCGGTCGTGCATGGAGCGTGGGGCATTGGCTTCGTCTTATTGTGGTTTATCGCTACCATCTCCGCGCTTCGACACTTCATCCGGTACCGGCATTCCCGGAGGGAAACAACTTACACCTCAGAACTACGCCGCGCATCGATATTACAGGCATCTCGCCTCATGATCCTGGTGGGAGCAGGTTTAACCATGCTCGCCTTCACACTCTATCCGCAGGCCGCCGCCGTCACTCCGTGGATTTCCGCCCGCTATCTGGTTGGCCTCTTGATCGCCACACCCGCTCTATTCTTTCCATTATGGGAAAAGAAGGATCATGTTATCATATTTTTGCGAGCCAGGCGATCCGTGCCGACGAATGAGCCAGGGCGGGGGCAAGCCCTCGTATGTTATGCCCTGGTACTGGTTACGCTGGTAGTCGCATTGCTGGGAACCATCGAGATTTTCACCACACAATTACCTCTGGCACAGGCGAGCAGTTTGAGTCAACAAGCGCTCATCAATCAACTTGCGCACATGGGCGCGACCCATATCTATACCGACTACGACGATTGCAACCGCATTGCATTTCTCAGCAACGAGCGTATCATTTGCGCCGTACTGGATGATGGCCTGCAGCCGGGGCTTGATCGCTACTACCCGTATCGAGCGCAGGTTGCAAACGCGCCTCACCCATTCTATGTATTTCCTACCGGTTCAGTACAGGCATTCCTACTAGAACAAAAAACATCTGAACAGCATATTTCATTTATGAAGTTCGTTATAGGAGGTTATGTGGTATATGCTCCGGCACAAAAGGTGGTGATGTAGCGTTCTCATTCTTCTGCTCCGATAGCTCCAGATGCATTTCTTCTTTGCCTGGAAGTTCTGCTAGCACATCCTTGACATTGCCATCACCGCCGCGAATTGCCTGATATACTCCAACTGCCAGAATTGCTCCCAGAAATGGACCAACAAAATAAATCCAGACGCTTGCAAGAGGACTGCCTCCCGCAAAGAGCGCCGGTCCCAGGCTGCGCGCCGGGTTCATGCTTGCTCCCGACAGTGAATTTCCCATCAGCCCGGACACAAGGATGACGAACCCGACCGTCAAACCGCTATCTGAGCGCTTGAAGCGTTTATCCGTCGCCGCCGCCATATTGACCAGCATCAGAAAGAAGGTCAGTACCACCTCGATGACCAGGGCAGGCAGAATTCCGGCTTTAGGTTGCGTGGCGCCAAAGTGTACGGCAGGCGCCTGCTGCGGGAGAATGAGCAGATCAAGCCCGACCGCCAGTATCGCCCCTACAAACTGCGCAAGCCAGTATGGTAAAACATAGCGCCAGGGAAAACGTCCCGCAACTGCAAAGCCCAGCGTGAGGGCTGGATTAAAAATAGCAGCAGAAATGTGACTCAAGGTGTAGATCATGGCGGCGACGGTCAGGGAAAAGGCCAGATGCACGACAAGTATTCCCGCGAAATTGGTGGTGTCCCCAACCATTGCTCGAGTCGTGCAACCAATAAAGACGAGGGCAAATGTCCCAAGTAATTCGGCGGTAGAGCGCCTCAGTATATCCATTTTCATGACAAGACCTCCCGCATTCCCGAAGTGTTTCCTCCGACCTACGTTTCAGGATAGGTAATCACGCTCAATGTAAGTTCGTCTGTCACTATATGAAAAAGGAACTCTTGTATATATTGTACGTTGATGAGGAAGTAAAAGTTCACGCCGCGCCAAACGAAGCCGTAACTTTGCTTATCACTCTCTCAGCCATCCGGCCACATCGGGGGCGAAATAGGTAATAATCATATCCGCACCTGCGCGGCGGATACCTGTCAGCACTTCCATGACGATGCGCTGTTCGTCGATCCAGCCGTTTTGGGCGGCGGCTTTAATCATGGAGTATTCGCCGCTGACGTTGTAGGCGGCGAGGGGTAGGTCGCAATGGTCGCGCACCTGGCGTATTACGTCCAGGTAGGCCAGGGCGGGTTTGACCATGACGATATCGGCTCCCTCGGCGATGTCCAGGTCTACTTCACGCAGGGCTTCGCGAACGTTGGCGGGGTCCATCTGATAGGAGCGGCGGTCGCCAAATTGCGGGGCGGAACCGGCAGCTTCGCGGAAGGGGCCGTAGAAGCCGGAGGCGTACTTGGCGGAATAGGCCATGATGGGAGTTGCGCTGAAGTTGTGTTCGTCGAGCGCGTGGCGAATAGCTCCTACGCGGCCATCCATCATATCCGAGGGCGCGACCAGATCTGCGCCAGCTTCGACATGTGAGAGGGCCATACCGGCCAGCAATTTCAGCGACTCGTCGTTCTGTACTGTGCCATTGTGGATCACGCCGCAGTGGCCGTGACTGGTATACTCGCACAGGCACACGTCGGTTATGACCAGCACGCCGGGCGTCTCGGCCTTGATGCGGCGAATGGCTTGCTGGATAATGCCTTGCTCAGCATACGCCTGCGAACCAACTTCGTCTTTTTCGGTAGGAATGCCAAAGAGCAATACCGCTGGAATACCCAGGTTGGCAATACGCTCCATTTCACGGCCAAGATGCTCCAAAGGCCACTGCATGATGCCAGGCATGGCGTTTATTGGGCGCGGTTCGGCCAGGTCTTGCGCGATGAACAATGGATAGATGAGTTGCTCGACATTCAGATGCGTTTCACGCACCAGGCCGCGCAATTGCTCATTTTGGCGTGTGCGCCGCATACGCACGGTGGGAAATGTACTCATGATGATTTACTCCTCGTTATCCAGTAAGCCAGTACTGGGCAAGCCCCAGAGACGTTCATTTCAAAGCAAGAGCTACCCCTGCCGGTACCCATTCGAGGCGAGCCTGTCATCCTGAGCGCAGCGAAGGATCTCCCTCGCCGGGGACTGAGATCCTTCGCTACGCTCAGGATGACACATTATGGCAGGCCTCACGAGGCAGCCATCCTGGTATTTATGCGCTCTCACGCAATGCAACCCTGACCGCTTCTACTGTCTCTTCGATCATGGCATCATTCAGGGCGAGCGAGATGAAACAGCCTTCGAACTGCGAGGGCGGCAGGTAGATGCCCTGCCGGAGCATACTCCAGAAGAAGCGGGCAAAACGCGCGGTATCGGATGTTTTTGCGCTGGCATAGTCGCGTACCGGCTGAGATGTGAAGAACAGGCCGAAGATAGCTCCTACGCGCACAAATTGGGCTTTCGCGCTGGTCTCTTGTAGAGCGTTTTCGATGCCTTCACCGAGTAGCAGGCCTTTGCGTTCGAGTTCTTCATATTGGCCGGGCTGGCGAATTTCTCGCAGGGTGGCGATGCCGGCGGCCATGGCCAGTGGATTGCCAGAAAGCGTACCTGCCTGGTACATCGGCCCTAGTGGAGCGACCATTTGCATAATATCGCGCCGCCCACCATATGCGCCAACGGGCAGGCCGCCGCCGATAATTTTGCCCAGCGTCGTCAAGTCGGGCTTGATGCCGGTGCGCTCCTGCATGCCACCCAGCGCGACACGAAAGCCCGTCATGACCTCATCGAAAATCAACACTGCGCCATGCTGATCGCACAAGCTGCGCAATGTCTCAAGAAATCCGGGCAGGGGAGGCACCAGACCCATATTGGCGGCGGCCGGTTCCACAATAATGGCGGCGATATCGTCAGGATAGCTTTGAAAAAGCTGCTCGACTGCCGCGCTATCGTTATAGGCAGCTACGAGCGTATGGATGGTGCTGGACTGTGGCACTCCGGGGCTATCGGGCAGGCCCATAGTTGCCACACCTGAACCGGCCTGCACCAGCAGCATATCAGCGTGTCCATGATAGCACCCGGCGAATTTGATGATCTTGTCGCGTCCGGTGAAGGCGCGAGCCAGGCGCAACGCGCTCATTGTAGCCTCGGTGCCCGAATTGACGAAGCGCACTAACTCGATCGAGGGGACACAATCCATGACCAATTGTGCCAGCACGCTTTCGGCTTCGGTGGGCGCGCCAAAGCTAAAGCCACGCTGGCTGGCCTCTATCACTGCCTGCACAACAGTCGGGTGGGCGTGTCCCAGCAGCATCGGCCCCCACGATTGCACGTAATCGAGGTAGCGATTGCCATCTACATCATAAAGATAAGCGCCACTGGCGTGATCGATGAAAATCGGCTCGCCGCCCACTCCGCGAAATGCTCGCACGGGGCTGTTGACGCCACCCGGCATCAGATGCTGCGCCTGTTCAAAAAGCGTATGAGAGCGAGTCAATGTCAGATTTCTGGCTATATGAAAAGAATCTTGCATATGTTCTGACCTCACGCCCCGATAGCTTCCAATATGGCGTCTAACGGCTGGGCGACGCAGGTATACATGGGCGTATCGCGCAGGGTGTAGCGGCTGGCCTCGGTTTCGCGCAATTCCTGGACGAGGTCGAGAAAATCACTGATGTTGTCGGTCTCGAAGGCCACCACGAACTCCTGGTCATCCAGCCCGAAGGAGTAGGTGGTGTTGAGCGTCACCGAAGGGTAGGTAATGCCCACTTTAATATGCTCATTCATCATGCGCTTGCGATCTTCGAGAGGAAGGGCATACCAGGCGCGCGTCTTGACGAAAGGATAGACGAACAGGTATTTCTTATCGTCGGGCGTAATCACCAGGCGTGGATCATGGCCGCGTGAGTGCTTGCCCACGTAGACAGAACGCTTGGTCATGGAAAGCATGGATTGCGTTTCGCGCAGGTATGGCCCCATGCTACTGCGGCGGAGCTTGCTGCTCAATGCTTGCAGGTCATTGATATCGTAGGTTGCCTGCCACAACATGAAGTCGCAATCGGAGCGCACTCCGTACAGGCCAAAGCTGCGCAACAAGGACTGTTGTCCATGCTCCTCATATAAAGCGAGCGCCTCTTGCTTGCCCTGCTGGCGCTGCTCGATAGGCAACAATTGCCATTGTGGATCAAGTTTGTAAAAGGTGAAGCGCACTAACTGGCGCGGCTGTTTCGGTTTGGCGGGCGCGGTTGCCAGCGCCGGCCCGGTTATGGTGGTATGTTCGGTCATACTATCCCCTCGTATGAAACTATAGCCTCGATAAGGCCATCAATAGTAAAGGTGGTTGCTTCGATTTGCGGGTGCAGACCCAGCTCGCGGGCGGTTTTCCCGGTAATCGGGCCAATGCAGGCGATGATGGGTAATATCTCACCGGTTGCATTGCTTTTCAGCTTTTCGGCTACATCAGGAGCGCTACTCGTCAGCCATTGCATAAAGTTGCGCACAGTCGATGAGCTGGTAAAGGTGAGTATATGCAGTTCGCCAGCTTGCAGCAAACGCGCCACTTCGAGTCCCTGGGCATCATCGTTGCTCACGGGCAACGTGCGATACGCGACCACCTCTTGCACAGTTGCGCCAGCCGCTTTCAGTTCGGTGACAAGCACATCGCGCGCCACAGCCGCGCGCGGCAGCAATATCCGTTTGCCAGCCAGTGACGCGCCCCGGCCCTTAGCGTCTTCAATCAGGGCGGCAGCCACGCCTTCGGCGATAAACTCTCCCGGCACAAGATCGGTTTGCACGCCGTAGCGAGCGAGCGCGGCAGCCGTAGCAGGACCAATAGCCGCCACTCGCGTGACACCAGCAATGGGGAGAGCCAGGCCAAACTCGTTCAAACGCTCAAATACGCTCTCCACACCGTTGACGCTGGTGAAGATCAGCCAGTCATAGTAGGCGAATGTAGCGCCGCACAGATGGCGCAGAGCATCGTCGAGTGGCTGCCAGTCCAGCGGTGGAGCGATGCGAATAATGGGAAACTCTAAAGGGATAGCTCCCAACTTGCGCAGGCGTTCGCTGAACGAGGAGGCTTGCTCGCGTGTGCGAGTCACCAGGATGTGTTTCCCCAGCAAAGGCCGGGCAGTGTTAGTCGAGTGAGGCATGTTCGCGCACCCGCCTTTCATTTACCGTTTCAATAATTTCCGCGGCCCCTTGCGCCAGAGCCTGTTCCGCCAGTTGCACGCCCAGCTGTTCGGCATATTCAACGTTTGTTAGCGCTGTCCAGGGAATGCTGGAGCGCACGCGTACCTGTTCTTTTCCATCCAGGCTAATAACCAGCCCTTGCAACGTGAGCATATCATACGCTATTTCGCCATAGGCTGCGATGGGCAGATAACACCCGGCTCCCAGGCGGCGCATAAACATGCGTTCGGCGCTGGTAGTTGCCGCTATGGTGCTATCACGCAGGGGAGCAATTAAGGCGCGAACAGGTTCCTCGTCGCGCATTTCCAGCGCCAGCGCGCCCTGGCCGGGCGCAGGCAACATAACATCAAACGGGAGATAGGTCACGCGCTGCGCTACTCGTTCGAGCGCCCCCAGGCGGTGCAGACCTGCCGCCGCCAGCACGATAGCATCATACTCGCCGGCATCTAATTTGCGCAAACGTGTATCGACGTTGCCGCGCAATGGCAGGATTTCTACGTTCGGGAGCCATGCCCGCAACTGGGCGGTGCGCCGCAAACTACAAGTGCCGATACGCAATTGCGACGAAACATTCTCGCCAACATTAGACGAAACATTCTCGCCAACATTACCAGGGCGGGGGCAAGCCCCGCCCCTACCCTGTACGTCATTCGGGACTTCGTCCGTAGTAGGGTAGGGGCGGGGCTTGCCCCCGCCCTGGTAAACCCTCTCGCTCCAGACTAGCACGTCGCGAGCGTCTTCGCGTCCAGCGACTACGCAGGTGCGCAGTCCGGCGGGTTGCGCGGTGGGCATATCTTTCAGACTGTGAACAGCCAGGTCGATGCGGCCTTCGAGCAGGGCGCGTTCGATTTCCATGACGAATACGCCATCACCACCGATTGCGGATAATGGCATCGTTGTGTTGCGATCACCCCGCGTGTGAATTTGTTCGATCTGCACATCCAGTGTTGGCCACTGTTGATGCAGACGCGCAATGATCGACTGCGTTTGTAGCATAGCCAGCTTGCTGGCCCGTGTTCCTATCCGTATACTCATTTTGTGGTTCATCTAAATGCACTTCCAGATCAAATAAATAGCGTAGAGCTTCTGCATATACATGTCCCTGCCCTTCAGCCGCCGCGTCTTTGAGGCGTAACGTGGGGGTATGCAGCAATTTATTGACGAGGCGCGTAGTCAGTTCGCGCACGGCGGCGGTTTCTCGCTCGGTGAGTGTGTCGGGCAAACGCTGCATGGCGCGCGCCAACTCCTGTTCTCGCAAGAGATCAACGCGCTGGCGTAGATCGCTAATGGTGCCGGTCACGCTCAGCGAGCGCAGCCAGCGTTGAAAAGCCAGGCTTTCTTCAGCAATAATGGCCTGCACCTGCTCGACTTCCTGCAGACGCAGCCGAATCCCTGCATTGACGCTGGCTTGCAGATCGTCAAGATTGTAAAGATGGATACCGGGGATAGACGCTGCTTCCGCTTCGATGTCTCTGGGCAAGGCGATATCGATGAGCAGGAGCGAGCGGCCAGCGCGCTGCCGCATGACGGCTGCGAGCATATCGACGGTGATGATAGCGCGTGGGGCGGTGGTGGAACTGATGACGACATCGGCTTCGAGCAAAGATTGGCTCAGATCGGCAAACGTGCGATGCGCCGCGCCCAGTCGCTGTGCCAGGTCTATGGCGTGCGTTGGCGTGCGATTGATAATGACAAGCCGCTGCGCGCCATGCTCGCGCAAATTCTGCGCGGCCAGTTCGCTCATTTTGCCGGAGCCGATGAGCAATACACTCGCTTCGTTCAGGCGAGGGAAGAGTTGACGCGCCAGTTGCACAGCCACGTGGCTGACAGAGGCGGCATTGCGACTGATGGCGGTCTCGCTGCGAGCGCGCTTCCCCGCGACAATGGCGGCGCGAAACAAGGCCGAGCATATGGGTCCCGCAAAGCCGGCTCCCTGGGCGATTTGCAGAGCATCGACAACCTGTCCCTGGATTTGTGGTTCGCCTGGCACCAGCGAATAGAGACCAGCGGCGACACCAAGCAGATGCGCCACAGCCTGCTCATCTACAAGCGTGTAGCTATGACGCTCAAGTTCTGCGAGCGGAATAGACTGAGCTTCAGCCAGGACGCTCATGAGGCGCGTCGCCAGTATGTTTGGTTCGGAAGAGACGGCGTATAATTCAACGCGGTTACAGGTAGAGATCAACGCGCACTCTTGAGCGTCCTTGCTAACGGACTGGAGAAACTGAGGCACCTGGCGTGAGGTAAACGAGAGTCGTTCACGAAACGCGATAGGCGCGGTGGTGTGATCGACGGCGAGCAGAACTATATGCACTCAAAATCCTCATAAATCTCTATAATTTCACATGGTTACTAGAGATTTTAACAGGATTTTGGTGAGAGTCAAGAGCAAAACGTTTATATTGCATAGGGTAAATACCGTATTTTTCAGCATAGTGTATCCATCAGGCAGCTACCCACAAATTTACCAGCCCGTTGTTTCTGCCCGCGGCGATAAAAGGACCATTTGAGGCCCAGGACAGGCTGATAGCTTGATCGAGAAACGTGACAAGCCGCTGACCCAGGAACGCGTTCCATATCTGGATGGTGCCATCGGCGCTGGCGGAGGCGATAGTGGCGCTATCCTGCGACCAGGACAAGCTATAGACGTAGCTGGTATGGCCCTCATAGATAAACAACCTCTGTCCAGTGCGCGCATTCCACACCTGCACAGTTGAGTCAAAACTCGCGGAAGCGATATAGAGGCCGTTCGGAGACCATTTGATGTCGGTCACCAGGTCGTTATGATATTCATAGATGAGGAGGCGTTTACCGGTCGTGGCATCGGAGACCTGGACGCTGTTCTCGTCGCCCGTCGAGGCGATGCGCGTCCCATCAGGCGACCATGCGACGCTTCTGACACCGATGGGATGACCTGCATAGGTGAAAAGATGCCTGGCAGTTATGACGTTCCAGACCTGGATGGAACCGTTGATGGTGCCAAAGGCAATGCGTGTCCCATCGGGCGACCAGGTGACACTGGAGATAGCCCCGGCAGGATTGCGATAGAGAAAGAGCTGTTTGCCGCTGCGCGCCAGCCAGACCTGCGCGGTACCATCCTGGCTAACCGAGGCCACACGCGTGCCATCGGGCGACCATGCAATGGCTAGTATTGCCTTCCTATGCCCGCGATAGACCTGCAGAGTATCGCCGGTCTGACCATTCCATATGCGCACGGTGGCATTTTGACTGCCGGCCGCCAGGAGTTTTCCATCAGGCGACCATGCCACGCTAGAAATAGCTCCACTAAGACCACGATACACCATGTCCGGGCGCTGGACGTATTCTTCAAAGGCAGCCGATGGTGGATCGGCGACGTGTTGTGGCGAAATTGTGGAAAGCGAGGTAAGCGAAGCATGAATGCTGATACTACTCAACGCTACAAACAGGGCGAGTGTTGCCAGCGATGCGATGAAGAAGATGTTGAGTATCTGCCGGTGCCTGTAGCGTTGCCAGGCAAGCATCTTCCGCGCCACCCATGAAAATCGCTGACCAGAAGGGTCGCTTATGGCTGGCAAATCGGAGACTTCGATCTCGGATTGCTCTTCTTCCAGGAGCAATGGTTGCCTATGCATAAAATGCTCAACTTTATCCATACTGGGATTATAACATGGTAAGAAGGTGGAAATGCCCCCCTTGTCATTCTCAGGCATTCTCTGTATGATATGCCAGATGATATTTGTAAGGAGCGCGGGATTCATGCAGCAAGACTCAACTGATGGTGCGACAACGACACGGGAAGAAACGGTAGACATCAGAGCTGACGAGCCAGTTCTCACGGTTTCTGAATTGCCTGCTGGCGCCGCAGACCCAACTAGCTCAACCATTCTGGCTATTCAACCAATAGGGCGTTTTGATTGGCCGGCAGTGGCCGTGGTTGTGATTATCGGGGCCATCTTCGCGGCGCTGGCGCATCTTAGCGCGCAGCCGTTTGCGTCGCTTGTGCCTGCAGCCGTGTTGAGCGCGACGGGCTGCGGCCTGCTGATTACGGGTTTGCGCAAACTGCGCACGTTCAAGGGAGCAGGGGTACTTGAGGCAGCCTTGAGCGGGTTACTACTGGCAGTATTTCAATTCGTCAGCGCGCTTTCTTTCCCGGGCGTGACGCGGGGTCTGAGCATTGACCAGACCTCTCAAGCCGGTTTTTTCACTACCTGGGGGTTAGTAGCAATTTTTACCACGCTTTTTAGTATAATCGGTGCGGCGCTGGGACACCTGATTTTCGCGCCACTGCGTCCGCTTCCGGCAAGGGCGAGAAGGAATATCGAGCTAGCTACTAGAGCAGACACAGGCGCTGAAGAAGAAAGCGCGCCTGAGCAGGACGAAGATCTTCCCGCACTCTCCGAAAGGGAGGACGAGCAAGAAGAGAGCGAGGAACCCGCTCATTTAGATAGCCTGGAGACAGCGCCTGACGAGGTTCAACCAGCGCGTTCGGGAATGAGTTACATCATTTCCATTGTGCTGCTGGGTCTGGCTCCTTTCCTGGCGGGCTATGTTTTTGCCGCCGCGTTTGATGTTGCGCTCACCTTCAACCGGTACGATCCGGGGCCATTTCCGACGTTACGCCTGCTCAGCGGGTTGTTACCCTGGCAGGTACCGCTTCCGGTCAATTTGCAGTCGCTCAACCTGACCCTGGCCTGGCGCGTCCCATTTTTACCGGGCAACCCTGCCGCGTTTGACATGCAGGGCATCGAACCAATTTTGCTGAATGCTGCTGGACTGGCCTGCACGCTGCTGGCCCTCTTCAGGCTGGAGAATCCCGCGGGCCAGGCGGCGTTGAAGCTTGCCAGGCGCAATGCGCTGCTCATGGAAGCGCTGCTGGGTCTGGCGCTTGTGCTGCCCGCCAACCTGTGGATCGCCTTTGGTCTGCATGGATTGCTGCAACTGCCCAGTATTGCAGTACTGCTACGCACGTTACAATTGCTCAATCCCCTCACCTTTACACTCAATCTGATTACCGCGCCGCTTGTCTGTGTGATTGCCGGGACGGCGATCTTTTATACACGTCGTAAGAGAGCGTAATAGCACAAATTACTATCGATGATAACCATTGGAGCATTCGCGCGTTCTATAGATAAAGGTAATAGGTAATTGCCTTCTGGCTATACGCCGTGCGATTATAGAATATAATACAGCTAATTGAGTCAGTCTGGTTAATTTCTGGAAAGACGCGACCAGGATGAAACATCGTGTGCGTGAGAATAAGAAATGAATCATTGCTCCAAATGTAATAATGAACTCGTAACAGGCGCTCGCTTCTGTAATATTTGTGGCACGCCGGTGCCAGCAGCACCGGCATCCTCTGAAACTCCGGCAGCCCCTGGCGGCGCGCCGGTAACACCGCTAGCACTGGCATCTCCTGAAACTCCGGCAGCCCCTGGCGCGCCAATGGGGCTGAAGCGCACGATCAATCCTGAAATCAGGCGAGTCCGTCCATCGAGAGAGGGCAAGACGACGATCGATTTGCTGGCGTCCGAAGCATCGCACGTTGCTACGCCGGTTACACCTGGCACACCGAACAAGTCGGGGGAAAGCGCAGGCAGCGATACATCTGAACCAAAGGCAGCGACTGAACTGAAACAGAACACGCCCCGGCTGTCGCATCCACTTAAACCTCCTGTTATACCGAAAACAACCATTGAGTTTACCTCGGTGAAAGCGGGACAGGCGGGCGAGAAACAAAAGTCCGCTCCCCTGGCTGGCACACCCAAAACGACTGCTCAATCAAAAGAAGGAGACGATGTCGCAACATCTCCACTTCCTGACTCGCTCGCGGCTACAACAACTCCTGTTGCTGATGCGCCGACGCTCTCGTCTTCCGCACCAGCTCCTACTGAACCCGATAAAACTGTGCCACTGCCACCGCCGCCCGCGCTTTCGCCGCAAGAGCCAGACAAAACTGTACCATTGCCACCGCCAAACGCGGTTCGCGCTCCAGGGATTATTCGTCCTATCGTGACCTCTGCATCGCTGCGTCAGAATATGCCGATTCCGCGTGGACTGACGCCGCCCAATCCGATGTCGCCGCTACCGGCGCTTCCAAACACGCCACCCGTATCTGGAGAGAAGAGGCCACAATCGGATAACGCCAGGTTCGCCAGGCCGGTGAATACTCCTCCCCCTGGTTCGCGCAGCCAGAACAATCAACGCCAGGCAGAAGGTTTTCAATCAGGGCCGGTACCTCCGCGTCAGCAGAATCAGCCTGCGCTCAACAATAACAGCGCCGGGCAGCAGGCGAGGTTTGCTGCTGGTGTTCCCCAGCCCCAAACATCCCAGCCCCAGGCACCCCGGACACCCCGGCCATCATTGCATGAAATGCCGACCAATTACATACAACTGCAAAATGGGAACGGCAATGGCGCGAACAGCACGGCCAACCGGCAGGAATTGCCGCTATTCAGTCCAGAAAGTTTCGCCTATACAAGCAAGGCCGCTCAACACTGGCGCAATAGCTGGCGCGACCTACAGAATGTTGAGGCCGGGCCAGCCGAGGATGTATCGAAGGGACAGGCTGCGGTTCCCGCGCCACTGGCGAACAGGAAAGACAGTTTTCTTCGCCTGCGGGCTATACGATCGACACAAAATCAGGATGCTGGCGAGAGAAACTTTGGGTTCTGGGTAACACTGTTCCTGATGATCTGCCTGATCGGTGGACTGGCAGCGTACATTGTCTATAGCTATCTTCCCAACACCTCGGGGGCTGTGAGCATCAACCAGCCTGCCGGTTCGCAACAACCGTCATTCATTGTTGTGGGAGCATCGTCATCGTCACAAACATTTACCAGAGGTCAAAGCCTGCGGGCGCGCGGAGTTCATTTTGGGGCAAACGACCCCATCCATTTCTTGCTAGATAGCACAACGCCGGTGCTAGCTTCAAATGGTAGCGTCCTGAGCGCCCAATCAGATAGCCAGGGAACGTTTGATGTCACCATCCTGGTGAGCAAACATTGGGCAATTGGCGCCCACGTCATTGCAGCCACGGACACACAGGCTAAAACGAGCGCTTATATTGACATCCAGATAAACCCCGTTAGTTCTCCCGTCACTATTAATAATAGCACCGATCTGGCCTTTACGCTGAACGGGCAACCCATTGACCATCTTTCATTTACGGCTCAAATCGGCCAGCCTTCGCCTCCGGCGCAGCGCATTACCTTCACAAACATCAGCGGCACACCGATGCAATGGTCAGCCGCTGCCAGCTCTACTCATAACCTCAACTGGCTTGCAATCCTGGACAGCGATTACGCGGGGCAACTGGACATTTCGCAACCGCACACGATGGGCATCAACGTCAACCCCGCGGGTCTGGCTGTAACACCTAAAGGAAAGTTGCCGTATAGCGGACAAATCGTGTTTACGATCAATGGCAATACACAGTTGACTTTGCCCGTACAATTGACGATAATAGATGCCACGCCAGAGATGGTTTTCAGTCCAAACCCACTCGTTGTGACAGCGAAAGCCGATGGAACGTGCGCGTCAGGCGCAACGCTGACGTTCATAAACCTGGGAACGACGGTTATACACTGGAGCGCAAATCCTAATAATCCAGATATTATCAAGTTTGTGAATGACAAGGGTACTACAGTGACCGAGAGCGGCATATTGCAACCAAACGGCACAAATGGAGACACCGCTGTGGTAACTTTGCGCTGTACCGGCGTGAAGCCAGGAGATACATATGTTGTACAAGTCTTCGCTAATTCACCCATTCCTCAGAGAGAGATTGTGCAAATTGAATAATATCCGGCACACTACAATTGAATAGCGCGATGTTCGTTTAATCTGGGAGGATCACCTGTTTTATGAATAACCCGCAGTTTCTCGCTATTTTTAGCGCAGTCTTTCTGGCCCTCGCAGGTTATAACCTGTTAACCGGCTTCAAACGCGTGCGCGATGCCAGGGCACACGGAGTGAGCATGAAGTGGCATAAACAAATCAATATGCTGACCGGCACCGAATATTTGCTGCTGGCCCTGGTTTTTATGCTCAGCATCGAGTATAAAAACCCCGCGATTCCGGCAAACATCCGAGGCATTCTCCTTCCATTGTATTTATTTTTGTTGCTGGCGGCAGCAGTGCTGGCCGGCCTGGTTATTCGCCAGGGTATTCTCAATACTCGAATGCTACGCGCGCAAGGCAGGACTACGAGCGTTCCAACAGCGAAAAGTAATGGCAATGGTGTGGTACGCATGGAGCAGATTCAGGATGGAGAGTTGCTGGACGAGCAACAGCGTGCCGTCACTATTGAGCGGAGGCGAGAACGCCGCCGTAATGCTGCCGCCGCGCGCCGCCGCCGGGCAGGAAAGGCCTGAATTCGGGGCGGGATGCCCACGCGACCAGGGCGGGGGCAAGCCCCGCCCGTACCCTATACGGTTTCGCCCGCTCCTTCGTAGCAGGGGGCGGGACCGGCACGACAAAAAGGAGACCATCGCATGTCCACCGAAGACAACGTCGACAAGAAGGCGACGAAGAAGCCCAGCCAAGGCGATCAAGGGCTTTACGAACGAGGAACGAGGCGCGATGAGGGAGCGCGTCAAAGAACTGAACGCGGACAAGGCGGACGGGGAAAGCGCCGTGCTAGCGAAGATCGGCGAGATGTCGGCACCGGATCGCGTCCTCGGCGAGCGGCTCCATGCGATTATCAAAGCCAGCGCGCCAGCCCTCTCACCGAAGCTCTGGTACGGGATGCCCGCGTATGCCAGGGACGGCAAGGTCGTCTGCTTCTTCCAACCCGCGCACAAGTTCAAGACGAGGTACGCGACGTTCGGCTTCAACGACAGCGCGAACCTCGACGAAGGCGCCCTGTGGCCGGTCGCCTTCGCGCTGAAGGAGTTGACTGCCGCTGAAGAGGCCAGGATCGGCGAGCTCGTGAAGAAAGCGGTGAGCTGAGGGCGCGCCGTGGAGCACATTCCATCTGGCAAGCCAGGAACCTGGTAGCATGGCGCTGCCGAGTCGCTTCGCTATGCTTTTGGTGGTCTGCTACAGGCCTTCGAGTTCCAGTTGCACAGCATAGAGGCCGTGTTGCGCGTCAAAATGCGCTAATACGCGCGCGATTCTGCATACGCTACTTTGACCACTTCCAATTGGAGCCGCGCTATCAACCAGTGTGACGACATCGAGCAACTGCAAGGCCGGATTAAGCGGGACGCTCACAGTTTGGGCTATCTGGGAACGCGCCTCCTGCGCGAGCAGGAAGGCAGCTTTCTGGGCGCATTGTGAGACGCTGGTGAGTTTGAGATCTGTATGGTGGAGCAGGCGCTCCAGGCCCACGAGGTGAACATTGGCATCGTCGTATGCCTCGGCGGTGGTCAATGCTCCAACAAGCCCCCCGACAGGCGGTTTGCCGCTCACGATGATATGATTGGCTCGCGGGTCGATGTTGCCAAAGCTTACGAGTTCAATTTCTGGCTGGTATGTCCAGATGGAAGGGTCACTGCCTGACAATTCCCGCACCTGCAGCGTTTCGCCCTGATCCAGGAAGTAGGCGAGGCCGTAGGCGGCGCATAGCTCGTTCGAGCGCCTGGCGGTAGGTTTGACCGGCGCGCAGCACATAGGCAGGGATGATCTGCGACATCTGCGAGGTAGCGGGCAATACGGGTGAAAATAGTCCAGCCCTGGCCGCCACTTCTGTTATCAGGTATGCAAGTGTGGAATTGCTGTAGGTCAATTGAAAGCGCGATTGCAGGTCAAGGTTACGCGAGAGATCAAGTCCGACCAACAGGAGGTGGTTTTCCTGTGGCGAGCGCACGACGTGAATCTGCTCAAGATGATAGATGCCCACCTGTACCGTATCGATAGTTGTTGGAGGCGAGCCGGTCTTGTACCCTTCTCTCAAGACCAGCGAGGCGTTCAAGCCAATGGGTTGATAGGCGCTGCCAGCAGTCAAGAGGGCATTGTAGACGCCACGCGCATTATCCACGATGACCTCAAAGCGAGAGGGCTTGCCTACCTGCTCGTGGCGTTGGTAAGAGAGGACGGACGCGGAAACATCCAGATACTGCGTGGCGTTGGATGTCTGGAAGGCGGGCGCGCTTAATACAAGCGGCAGAGATGCGACATAATAGCGCGGTCCGGAACTACCGGTGTTGGGCGCGGACAATTTGAAAACGGTCGCGCCGTAGTTACAGGTGACATCATGCACGATGAGACCGTTTGACCAGTGCAGCAGATCGGCGGATTGCCTCAAACGCGGATAGCTGTAGACCGCGCCAGTCAGGACGCCAGTGTCAATCTCGATACAGGCGAGGGTATAGAGATTGTCGGCCAGCGAGAGTCGGGGAGCGAGTTGACCAATGGCGGTACTGGTGGCAGGCGCGATGACGGGATTGCTGCTCCATGTATTTGAGGAGGGATTGTAGGCGCAGGAGAAGAGGCTGTAGCTATCCGAGTAGACGATGGTGTAGACGCTGTTAGCCCAGACGGCAGCTACGCCCGCGCCGTAGGGAATACTGGGAAGCGTCCAGGTTGTGAGCGCGCTCCACACGCCGCCACTGTAAAACGAACACCCCATGGCTTCGCCGCCGAGAACATCGTAGAGAAAGTAGACATCGTTATTACCGGCGCTGCTGATGCCTTTCATCAACGCGCCGCCAGGGGGCGTTAAGACGCTAACAGGGCCAGACCAGGTTCCGCCATTATCGGACGATGTCCATGCCCACAGGTTATTACCTCCGGTACCGCGCTGCGCAAAAGCGGTAAGCACTCCGCCAGAGTTGGAAACCGCGCATCCACCGTCCTGGAACATCAATCCGCTCGAACCCGGCAGATTTCACCCACGAGGTCCATTGTGCAGACTGTGAAGGGTCTGTGATGCGCTGCGCCTGAAACGCGCTGACGTAGCCGGAGCCGCCGCGAGGAACCTGCACGCGAATGATGCTGTTGTCGGCAGCGATACAGGCATCATTCCAGGCGTCAGCCGCGCCGGGAGTCTGGTACTGCGCGTAGTGAATGACATGATCTTCGATGGTCAATTTGAAGGCGGGTACGCGGGTGACGTTGTTAAGGGCGGTCGTCAACGCGCTGTCGAGGGTACGAACCATGTGCAGTGAGGCCTTTCTGGTGTTGCGGTTGTGTCGGAAGTTTCAGATGTTGCAGGTGTTGCGGATGTAATGGAGGTTTTTGTTGCTGATGTTGCGAGAGTTTCAGATGTTGCAATGTGTCAAAGGTGATCGAAGAGAAAGTTTCGGAGTCCGGGTTGCTTACGAGGTTGCAAGCAAGCGTGCTATGTAGATAGTGTACACGATGATGTGGGATATTGCAAGAGAGCATTTTGCCCAGTTTCCTATACCCGTGGCAGTTGGCCCGGCCCCCAGATGTTCAGGAGGCCATTCGATGGGTTTGAGAGCAGGAGGCGCGAACCATCGGGCGACCAGCGCAGCAAGGCTAGCGAACCGGCCAGGGGATGTTGATTGGAGGGCAACAGTATCGTTTGCAGCGATTGACCCGTCTTGCTGTCGTAGAAGACTACCATACCACGCGCAAAATAGGTGGCAAGCACGCGGCCATCGGGTCGCCAGCTTATGAGCGGAGAACCTCGCAGCAGTTCAAATACCGCGACATTGCGAGGCGACAAGAGCCGGTTATGGCGTAATTTCAGTTTTGACAGAGCCTGTACATCAGGAATGATACTGGCGGGAGGCTTGTAGAAGCCTTGCAGGTTGATATCATCAATCAGGTAGCGGCCATCGGGAGACCAGGCGGAGAAGGTGGTGCTCCATCCATAATATCCCGCGATGGTGGTAAAGGTGGTAAAGCCGGGCTGCCAGATGGTAAAGGCGGCGTTGCCATCAGGATCGCCGACCGGACCCAGAAGAGAAACGGGCTGCTGCGCGAGGCTTGAGAGTGGATTGTCAGGGAGGAGGGAACCATTTGCTTGCCAGTGATAGGCGAAAGCCGGTGGAAAGGGTGTGAATCCCAACGCCTGGCCCGTCGCCAGATCCCATTCGATAGGCGTCTGTTGATTCAAATTGGGAGGCTGAAAGATGATATGGGAGTAGTGGCCATTTACATTCATCACAAGAATGCCGAAGAATGGCTGTTGCTGCATGTAGACGATGAAGGAGAGTGCCAGTTGCTGTCCATCGGGCGACCACATGACATGAATATAACTGAATGGCAAGAGGCGAGTGCCACCCATATTGGCGCTACTAGAATTCGCGGTTTGAAAACTGGAGGTTGCCAGGATGCCGGGGACTGATGTTCCCTGATTGCCTACTGTGGGAGCATTCATGATGGCGAGAATGGTATCATCTGGCTGCCATTGCGCGGTCAATTTCCCTGTACGGGCATTGTAAATATTCAAAATACCCGGCACATCGTGATTGGTCGGACAATTGTATTCGTACCCAAGGACGGCGATAGCGTCGCCTCGCGGCGACCACTGTGAATCGAGCAGGCAGGCGATGCCATCTTGTCCATGTACATAAGTGAGTGGAGTCGATATGCTGAGAGCAGATGACCGGTTAGAGCGCGGCGCTGTGTGTTGAAAGAGGCCAAAGCCTGCGCGCACCTGATTTGCCAGCAAGGAGAAAAAGTTGTTGCCGGAAAGTAGCGCGATGACGAGCAAGACGACGAGAGCAAGGCTGGCGTTACTGACCTTACGCAAACGCTGCCGGGTATGAGGTGCCTGCCAGCGCTGCATGAAACGGCTGGCCCATGCTGGCACCGGCACTCTTTGCGAACGTGGCAGGTCGAGATCGCTTAATTCGATCTGTGTGTCTTCTTTGACCGGCTCTTGCGCGATTGGATCGAGATCGTTCATTTCGATTTCCAGGGCGACCGCGTGGGTCGCATTCGATTTCCAGAGCGACCGCAAGGGTCGCCCGTACAATTCAAATCATGTCACCCTGAGCGCAGCGAAGGGTCTGACTGGCCGGGCACTGAGATCCTTCGCTGCGCTCAGGATGACATGACTGGCTTTGATCGGTCACATTCATGAGGGACAAGGGGTCTGGTGCGTGTCTCTATGGCAATGCGAAATGATTAATGGCGCGATATTTGCTGTGGTGTTTGGCTGTGGCCTTGAGCTTCGCGCCACGCGGCCTGCATACATTGTTTCAGTAACAGGATGTTGGTAAGCGGGCCGACGCCGCCGGGCGTGGGTGTGAGCGCGCCGGCTACTTCTTTGACTGTTTCAAAATCGATGTCTCCTACGATACCACCATCCGGGGTCGAATTGATGCCTACGTCAATGACGGTGGCGCCCGGACGCACCATGTCTGCCGTAACCATCATGGCGTGTCCGGCGGCGGCTACCAGCACATCGGCCTGGCGGGTGAAGAATGGCAGGTTGGCGGTACGAGAATGGCATACGGTGACTGTGGCATTCTTTTGTAATAACATCATGGCGAGTGGCTTGCCCACCACGTTGCTGCGCGAAATCACGACGACTCTTTTCCCATCGAGCGGCACGCGGGCGCGCTCCAGTATTTCGATGACTGCCGCAGCAGTCGCTGGTAGAAAACTGGGCAGACCCAGGAAAAGATTACCCGCGCTGCGCGGGCTGATGCCATCGATATCTTTATTCGAGTTGATAGTGTCAATGACCATTTTTTGCGAGAGGTGCGGCGGTAAGGGCATCTGCACAATGATACCTTGCTCGGTTACATCGTTGTTCAATTGTATCAAGGCTGAGCGTAGCTCATCGGGCGTGGTACGGGCGGCAAGCTGCGCCATGCTGGCTACGAGACCGACTTCGCCAGCGACACGCAGAATAGCCTTGCTATAGACACCTGACGCAGCATCGTTGCCTACGCGAACGATGACCAGTCCAGGCGTTCTGCCCTGTTCGCGCGCAAACCGTTCGATATCGGCTCGTAGTTCCTCTTTAATCTGCGCTCCCAGGACGCGCCCATCCAGTATACGCGCCGTCACGCTCGCCTCCCCACGATAGCAGCTACTTCCAGCCGGCCTTGCTCTACAGTTTGCAATGCGGTTGTCAGCCGCTCTTCCAGTTCGCCAGCCAGCTTCGTATTTTTTAGAGATCGCAGGTTAATGCGTACCATGGAGGTCGCTCCGCCTGCCGAAGCATATGCCAGCGCTGTCGCCGCCACAATATCACTCAAGACATTGGTATTGCCAATTTCCGCGATCCTCTGGCAGAGGCGCGTCAATTTTGCCGCGCACTCTACGACCTCCAATGGAACTGTGGCGGCTTCCAGGAGTTGTTTTTGAATGGCGGCGGCGCGCTCAATACGCTCGTCATCGGTGACGCGTGGTATTCTGTAGGCTGCTACAAGTCGTCCATAGGCGGCGATGTCCTCCTGGAGCAGTTCAGCAAAACGCGCCCGCAATTGTTCGGTCTGCTCCAAAATATGCTCAATTTCGGATTGAACTTCCTCATAGCCAGCCTTGCCCAGCGTCAGGCGGCAGACCATGCTTGCCAGCGCGGCGCCCATCGCGCCACTCAAAGCTGAGGCTGAGCCGCCGCCTGGAATAGGGCGCGCCGAAGCCAGGTCGTCAAGGTAATGCTGAATGCTTCCTTCTATATACATCTTGCTTATCCTACACGGTATCTGGTTGGTCGGGTTTGTTTCTCTAACATTCTAGCACACGCTGGCTTTATGGGGAAATATGGGTATGAAATGGCCTGTGTTCCTATCGTCTCTGAAGGTTGTCGCGGAGAAACTGAAGGGCAGCATCTACCTGCTCTTCAGCGGTTGGGGCATCTCGCACTCCCTCCCAGGAACCAAAGCGTTTCAAAAGGTTCTCCCAGGCTGCGGCAGTCTGCTCATCGCGCGTGCGGTGCGAGAGAAGAATATCCACCAACTGGCTCATGGGGTCTTTGCTTGAGAAGGGAAGTTCGCCATACAGGTCAGTCAGACGTTGAGTTACCTCAAGGGCTTTTGACGAAAGGGTCGCCACATCGGATGTAGGATATCCATACTCAGCAAGATTGCGTTCTTTGCGGGCTGGCTGCTTCATACTCTATCATTCAACTTTCTATAGCGCGAGGCGCTACACTTCTTTATCCTCCACTGCTTTAGACACCTTGCGCAAGGGGTAATGCGTGCCAGCACGTCACTCATTCAGCTTATCGGTTCAGTTAAAAATAGTTTTCTCCCGCGAATTCACGCTTCCCACAAACGCGCACTCACTGTACAGCGTGCATTTGTCACACGCGGGGCGCTGCGCGTGGCATACCTGCCGACCATGCCGGATGAGATTGACGTGCAATGGATAGACCCATTCCAGCGGCGTCACTTTTGCGAAGATGTCGTGCGCCTGATCGGCGTTGACTTTCGGCCCGATCAGGCCTAAGCGCTGGCTGACGCGGTGGACGTGCGTATCAATTGGCATTACAGGTAAATCAAGGTTGAACATGAGCACGCAGGCCGCCGTTTTTGGCCCGACGCCGGATAGCTTGCGCAGAGAATGCCACGCTTCTTCCGGTTGCATGTGTGGCAATTCGTCCAGGGCGCGGGCGAGCGAGCGGGTATCGCCGCGCTGCGCCTGCATCTCCGTTAATTCGTGCAGCACGTCCTGGATTCTCCTGGCTTTGATGTTTGCCAGCCCGCCGCTGCGGATAGCCTCGGCCACTTTGTAAGTGGGCGCGTCACGCACCTCTTCCCATGTCGCGAATGTTGCAACCAGTAGTTTGTAGGCGCGCTCCGAGTTGATGTCGGAGGTATGCTGCGACAGGATGGTGCCGATAAGCCCGCCAACGGGATCAAAGTCGGGTTCATTGCGCGGCTCACCATAGGTGGCGATGAGTAGATTGTAGACACGCGCGAGATGCACTGCGAGCGTGATTGACATGCTTTATCCCTGACCAGTTATTTTTGATGTGGAGATATTGTACTCGTCTGGTGCGCAGGTTACAAGGATTTGTACGCTATTATACTGGGACATATTTATTTGAGTCTTCTTTATTCGCTCACACGTATTAGATGTGAGAATCTGAGCAGTTCAGCAGTGTTTTCCACAGTGGGATGCAGGAAAGAGCTATAAGTTCGAAGGATGTAGTGATACCATTTATTATGATTTTGCGGGCCGGAGAGATGGAAAATACAAGGCTGAGTTTGCGCAAGCTGGGCAAAACTAGTATACTTTCTCAAATAGAGATTCTTCTGGACTGGCATGACATCACAACGACACACATTTGAGGGATAGCGCAATGGAAACGCAGAAACACATCCCTATGTCGCAGAAAGTTCCCGAGTTGACGACACAGGCTGCGACAAATAGCTCTTCTTCAAATATTGCTCACAGCGACAGACCTTTACTGCTGCGTATTGCGGCGCGGCCCTACCACTGGTTTAAGGAAAACACTTTCGCGCCAGATTTCCTGTCAGGCGCGTGGGCTAATCCCGCGCTTGGTTATCTGGTGGCGCTCGTATTCCAAGTGGTAATATGCATTGGGATACTCGCACTTCTCCATTTCTATCCCTCCTTCCGTTTTCCATCGGTTCCACTCATTCTGGTCATTTTGCTTGTGGCGCTCGGCTGGGGAGCGGGCCCAGGTCTTATTGCTCTCCTTATCGGAGCGGTTTTGCTGATAATTTTTGTGATACCGCCCATCTATACTCTGCAAATCGCGCAATCCGAGGATATTATTAGTATCGGCCTCTTTCTGGTTGTTGGGTTAACGATTAGCATCTTCGCCAGCAATATCGAACGAGCGCGCCGCACATCTGAACAACTGCGCCTGCGGTTGAATACCATTATCGATGCCATTCCCGATTCTTTGACGATTTACGATGCACAGGGCAGGCGCATGCAGCAGAATCGAGTAGCGCGCGACATAGCCACCGAGGCCAATACATCGCATACGCTTGAGCACTTGAAAGGCCAGCTTGCAATTCGCCGGTCGAGTACTGAGTTGTTCCTGCTCGAAGAGTTGCCACTGGAGCGCGCTTTGCGAGGAGAGGTGGTGGTCGGGGCCGAGTTGTTGTACCGGGTGCCGGAAAAACAGCAAGACAGGCTGGTGGCAATCAGCGCGGCGCCCCTGTACAGTCCTTCGGGCAAGACAATAGAAGGAGCCGTAACCATCACGCACGATCTTGACGAGCGCAAACGGATCGAGGATGACCTGCGCGCGAGTGAGGAGCAAGAACACATTCTCGCAGAGGTGAGCAAAGCGCTGGCCACCACGCTGGACTACCGCGAAACGCTTGCCAACATAGCCCGTTTGATAGTTCCACAGCTTGCTGATTGGTTTGCCGTTGATCTGGTCGATGCACATGGTCATTTTCAGTTGGTCGAGGTCGACCATAAAGACCCGGAGCAAGTGAAATGGGCCAGGGCGCTACGGGAACAATACCCTATCGATCCTGATGCGCCAACAGGGGTACCCAACGTTGCGCGCACAGGCCAATCCGAACTCTATGCTGATATTACCGATGAGATGCTGGTAGCCGCTGCTAAAAACGCGGAGGAGTTGGCCCTGGCGCGGCAGATTGGCTACACCTCTCTCATGCTGGTTCCGCTGGTTGCGCGTGGGAAGACGATCGGGGTGGTCACGTTTGTTGCGACCGAATTGGGCAGAAAGTACGACAGGCGTGACCTGGCTCTCGCCGAAGAAGTGGGCCGCAGGGCCGGGGTCGCCATCGATAACGCCCGGCTGTATCAAGAGGTACAGAAGGCCCGCGATCAACTGAAGATTATCCTGCAAGGGGTCGCCGATGGGATCGTGGTCTGGGATAGGGAGGATCATGTCATCTACGCGAATGAGGCAGCAGAAAGGTTGAGAGGTTATACTCCGGCAACAAGCGCGATGGGAACGCCACGTCCAGGCGTTCTCGGCAGATTTGAGTTTTTCGATGAGCAAAGGCAACCCATTCCACACGCACTCTTGCCACATAGACGAGTGTTTGCCGGTGAAGCAGAGGCGCAAGCTACACTTGGATACCGTGATGCGCTCTCCGATCATACTGAGCGCTGGGCCATTCTTCAGGCGCGCCCGGTATTTAACGAGCAGGGTGAGGTTGTGAATGCCATCGCGATTTTGCATGATATTACTGAGCGCAAAGCGGAGGATGAAGCCCGGCAGATGCTTGCCGCCATCGTGGTGTCGTCAAATGATGCCATTATCGGCAAGACCATCGATGGCATCATCACCAGTTGGAACGCCGCCGCGGAAAAGATGTATGGATACACCGCCGAAGAGGTTGTGGGCCAGCCGGTCACGCTGCTCTTCTTGCCTGGGCGACAGGCAGAATTCGCAACGATTATGGAGAATATTAGAAAGGGTGAGAGCGTCGGGCCGTATGATACACATCGACTGAAAAAGGATGGCTCGGTTCTCACTGTTTCCGTGACGATTTCTCCGATGAGAGATGCGGAAGGAAAAATTGTGGGCGCTTCCGCTATTGCGCGTGATATCACCGAGCAAAAGCGGCTGGAAGCTGAACTATGGAAGTCCAAGCAGCAGCTTGAGGTGATTTTTGCCAACATTGCCGACGGAATCAGTGTGCAAGATGGGGACGGCAAGCTCATCTTCATGAACGAGGCAGGAGCGAAACGGAGCGGGTATCTTTCAGTTGAGGATGCTCTGCAGATGGACAATGGCGTTTCACTACGCGCCCATACCGAGCAACGCTTTGAGATACTCGATGAATATGGCAATCCTTTACCATATGAAGAACTGCCGGGCAAACGCGCAATTCGTGGGGAAATTGCTCCCCAGGCTGTCGTTCAATATTACGATAAAGTGACGCAAACGCGGCAATGGTCACTGATAAAAGCGCGTCCGCTTATCAACGCGGCGGGGAGAGTGGAACTCGCCATTACTATTTTTAGCGATGTCACCGAATCCTACGAGGAGAAACAGCGCAAAGACGAGTTCATCAGCATGGCGAGTCATGAACTCAAAACGCCCGTGACCAGTTTGAAGGGCTTCACGCAAGTTTTGCAACGCCGTCTACAAAAGCAGGGTGACGAGCAAGGGCTGCATTATCTAGCTCGCATGGATGCCCAACTCAGCAGGCTTACCAAGCTGGTTGGCGACTTGCTGGATGTTTCCAAGATGCAGGCTGGCAAGCTTACCTTTGACATTGAGCCTCTTGAACTGGATGCGCTTATTCAGGAAACGGTTGAAAATGTGCAGGCGGCCATTTCGACCCATCAGATATCCATAGAAGGAAGAACTCATGGATGTATACTGGGAGATAAAGACCGTCTTGGGCAAGTGTTCATCAACCTGCTCACCAACGCTGTGAAATACTCTCCAAAGGCGGAGAAGGTAGTCGTGCATCTTTCAGGGGACAGGGGACAGGCGCTGGTGAGGGTGCAGGATTTCGGCATTGGTATAGATGCGACCCATCATCAAAAGATTTTTGAGAGGTTCTATCAAGTGACCGACCCGGAGGAAAGAACCTATCCGGGCCTGGGCATGGGTCTCTATATCTCAAGTGAAATCGTCGAAAGACACCACGGACGCATGTGGGTAGAAAGCAGAAAAGGCGAGGGTTCACTATTTTCTGTGGCGCTGCCGCTTGTACAGGAACCCTCGTGAATGTGATTCCTGCTCCACATGAAAATACAGGCGGAAAGGTAAATATGCAAAGCAAGCAAAAAAAGATTCTGGTGGTAGACGATGAGCCAGATATTTTAGAGTTCCTTCAGATTATTTTTGAAGATGCGGGATTTCTCGTCGATACCACAGATAAGGGCGAATACCTGGAAAAGCTCAATAATGGCGCGTTACCGGATGTGGTCCTGTTGGACATGTTGCTCTCAGGCAAGGACGGGCGGGATATTGTCAAGTACCTCAAAAGCCAGGAGAAGACAAAACACATCCCGGTGATTATGTTTTCGGCGCATCCGAGTGCTGAGAAAACAGCGCTGGCGGCTGGAGCTGATGATTTTGTGGAAAAGCCGTTTGATATCGATACCCTTTTGGATAAGATCACGCATTATTTCTAGCATCTGTACCTCAATAGTCACGTTTACGCAATGTGTGGGTTGTTCGCCGCAGGCAAACAACCCACACATTGCTTCTCTCTCCGATTTGCGACACGTCACCTCTTATGCATATACTACAGTGTATGACCAGGCATGAACAAAAGGAGCACTTATCATGATTGACTTGCGCAGCGATACTGTTACGTTGCCTACGCCCCAGATGCGCGAGGCCATGTATCGCGCCGAGGTGGGCGACGATGTGTACGGCGAAGACCCGGCAATTAACCGCTTGCAGGAGATGGCGGCGGAACGATTGGGGAAAGAGGCGGCGCTGTTCGTTGCCAGTGGCACGATGGGCAATGCCTGCGCGATGCTGGCCCATGCCGGGCGCGGGGAAGCGATCATCGTGGGGGATGAGTCGCATATTTATCGCTACGAAGGGGGCGGCGCGCCAATGCTGGGCGGCTGCCCGATGAAAGTTATACCGACAGAGCCGGATGGGATGCTTGATCCGCTCAAGGTGAAGACTAATATAGACGATGGCAGCGATGAGCATTCCGCTCAGACCGTGCTGCTGTGCATCGAAAATACGCATAATCGCTGCGGCGGCACCGTGCTGAGCATTGAGCAGGTGGAAACGCTGACCACGCTGGCACACGCGCACAATATGAAGGCGCATATGGATGGCGCGCGCGTGTTCAATGCCGCCGTCGCGCTCGATATTCCGGTTAGCGAACTTGTGAGCAGCGTTGATTCGGTGATGTTCTGCCTCTCCAAAGGGTTGAGCGCGCCGGTTGGCTCGCTGCTGGTGGGCAGTCGCGATTTCATTAAACGGGCGCACCGCGCGCGTAAGGCGCTGGGCGGCGGTATGCGCCAGGCGGGCATTCTAGCGGCGGCTGGCATCGTCGCTCTGGAGCAGATGGTTGATCGCATGGCGGAAGACCATGAAAACGCTAAACTGTTGGCGCACGGGTTGGCTGATTTTCCGCAGATCGATATAGCAGTAGAGCGCGTCGCGACCAATATGGTCATGTTCTCGGTGCGCAACCCCGCGCAGGAATCGCTGACGGAGGCGGAGACACAACAATTCCTGGCGAAGGCGCAGGAACACGGCGCGTTGATGGGTACGATGGGCGAGGGCAAGATACGCGCTGTTACGCATTACGGCATCGATGCGCAGGATATTGCGTCGGCGCTGGCCAGTATTCGCCGCGCTTTGATTGAAACGCGCCTGTAAGCCTTTTAGTGAAATCAGGCCAGATAGATTATAATGGGAGTGGCAATTGTTCTTCGTTATTGCAAGAGGAAGGCGAGTATCATGTACGATGATCGTTATGCTCGCAGGCAAGCGCGAGCTTACCGCAGACAAATGCGCAGGGGCTATCGAACCGGGTTAGGAGGATTGGCCGGGGGCTTTTTCTTTATTGGGCTGGCGCTGGCCTTTGCTTTATCAAATTGGTTTGGAGGAAGCGGGTTTCTCTTTTTCCTTTTCGCGGGACTGGCCTTCTCGTCGCTGTTGGGATCGGCCAGTTCGATGAATCCACGCGGACTGTATGGTGGGATACAGGGTTTTGTGTGGTTGATGGGACTGGCGATATTGTTTGTGATCGGCTTCTGGCCGTGGATTCTGGTACTGATCGGCATATCCGCCATTCTGGGGTCGCTGATCGCTCCCATTACCGCCGGACTGGTGGGGCTGGGTATCTATGCCGCCGCGCAGAACAACCAGCCGCAACAACAATACCAGCAGCCTTATCAACCGTATCCATCAGAACAGCCGCCGCCAGAAGTGCCGTTAGAACCATACCAGCAAGGGTACCAGTCACCCCTTCAAACAACGCCTGAAACCTATCAAGAGGGCGGGCAACCATATCAATACCCCCAGCCCAAACAGGAGTTCGAGCAACCACAGATACACTATCCACAGGAATTACCGCCTCAGCACGAGCAGCACAATCAGAGAGGTGTGTCAACTGAGCCAGCGATGGATCAAGCCCAATCGCGTCGCTCAGTTGACACCAGGACACTGCTCAGTCCGCTCACGGGATGCCTTCTCCAAATGTCTGGGCAAGCCAGCCCTTACCTTTCTTCCTTGCGCGGTAAGATCAAACTGATCAAATATATTTCACCGTATATCATGGCAATGAGAGGAGCAGCAGAGCATGGCATTGACAAATTTTGCCGGAGCGGTCGCAGTGATTACCGGGGGAGCCAGTGGCATCGGGTTTGCTACGGCTGGCGCGTTGCGCGAGCGGGGGGCGCACGTGGTGCTGGCTGATATCAATGCAGATGGGTTGCTAAAGGCTTCGGAGGAACTTCGCCGGGCTACGGCTGGCGCGCAAGGCGACATACTGACTGTTGCGGTAGATGTTACCAACGAAGCTCAGGTGCGGGGATTGATGAAACGGGCAGAGGAGGCACTTGGGAGCATTGATCTTGTTGTAACATGCGCTGGAATTGGGCGCGGCGGACCAATTGACACGTTCTCATCGAGCGATATGCAAACGTTGATGAATATCAACTTCATGGGTACCTATAATTGTGTAATATCTGCCATGCCGGTAATGCGACGGCAAGGCAGTGGGTATTTCGTCTTCCTCAGTTCAATCGCGGGAAAGCTGGGAACACCGCTCCTCTCCGGATATTGCGCCAGTAAATGGGCGGTGCGCGGTTTCTCCGCAGCTTTACGCGCGGAACTCTACGGATCGGGTATAGGCGTGACCACCGTGTATCCTGCCTGGGTAGATACGCCGATGGTTCAACAGCAGACAAGCGACGAAAGGCGCCTGTTCAATGTACAGATTATGCTGACGCCGCAACAGGTGGCTGCTGAGATAGTGCAGGCAGTAACCGAGGAGAAACGCGATTTGACGCTTGCACCCAATCCTGATATCGCCTTCGCGCTCCAGTTGTTTACTGCTGACCAGGATAAGGCGGAAGATGTGATGGGGCAATCGATGCAACAGCAAATAGCCAATCTGACGCGTCAATCATCGTAACAAAGGGAGCAGCATGGGTAGCCAAAACGGCATCAACGGCATGAATGGGACGAACGGTTCACATGACAGCGGTATTTATGGTCCAGGTAGTGTGGCCTGGAAAGTTGGACGCGAAGTGGCAGTTTTGCTGGGCGGTTCGCGCGCGGTACTGATGCAACTGGCTCATCCACTGGTGGCGATGGGAGTCAGCAAGCACAGCAGCTATATGAGCGATCCCTTTGGCAGGGCCGAACGCACCTTCATGCATGGTGAGTGGCTGATGTTCGGCTCGCTCGAGAAGGCGCGCAAGGCCGCGCGCGAGATCAACCACCTGCATAAGGGCGTGCATGGAACGCTGCCTATCGAGGCGGGAGCTTTTCGTCCTGGCACGCCCTACGATGCGCGTTATCCTGAACTGCTGTTGTGGGTTCATGCCACGCTGGTCGATACGCTGCTGCTGTGCTATGACCTCTTTATTGGGCCGCTCACTCTGGCCGAGCAGGACGAGTATTACCAGCAATCCAAAGAAGTGGCGCGCCTGCTGGGCCTGTTGCCGCAGGATATGCCCGGCAGCGTGGATGATTTACGAGCCTATGTGCATGATGTCGTGCATAGCAATTCACTGGCAGCCACGCCTCACGCGCGCAGGCTCGCGCAACAGGTACTTTTCCCGCCAGCACCCACCATCTTGCGCCCGGCTATGCACCTTAATTACCAGCTAACCTGCGCGTTGTTGCCCCAGCCAGTGCGTGAAATCTACGGGTTCGAGTGGGATGGACAACGGCAGCGTCTTTTTGATGTATCAGCATGGGGTATGCGCCAGGTCATTCCGCGCCTGCCGATGCGCCTGCGCGAACTGCCGGTGACACGGCGCATCATCAATCAAACACTGCGAGCATCGTAGACGCGACGCCCCCGGACGCCCAAAGGGGCGTCCCTGACATGTACAATCGGCTTTCCCCTGCCCCATCAACTAGTGGCTTTTTGTCCAGTTCGAGCATAAACTAAAATCGCTCATTCCGATCTTGATGAGAAGTGGTCTGCCTGTCTTGACAGGCGGTGCGGCGGCGTGCGAGATCAATTTCTCTGACTCAGAAGTTTTACCGTCGATAGCTGGTTGGTCGGGGGGAAATTCGTCGCTATTGGTACTGCGGTAGTTGATCCAGAAGATTACAGCGAAGGCCTGGAGCAGCCCGGCCAGAGGCGAAGCAAAGATTGCGCCCCAGACTCCAAAAAGCTCCCCGCCGATGGTTAGAGCCAGCAAAGAGACGACCGGGTGCAATCCGACCGCCTTACCAATCAGGCGAGGGGCCAAAATATAGCCCTCGAAGATATGCACGAGCACAAAGTAGGCCAGCACCAGAATAGCTGTCAGCCATCCTTGCGTCAAGGCCAGCAGGACAGCAACCACGCCACAAATGATGGTTCCCAGCACAGGGATAAACTCGGTAACAAATGAGAGCACGCCGAGCAGAATAGCGTAGGATGATAAGCCTAACACAGCCATACCCGCGCCTACAATCGTGCCTATTACCAGGCAGAGCGTCACCTGCCCGCGTATATAGCCCCCAACAACGTGCTGCAAGGACGAAAAAAATGAGTTGATGTTGCCTCGCTGCGAGATGGGCGTTTTGTGGCGCAGCCATCCGATAGCGCGCGAGCCATCCACCAGCAAGTAGATGCTGATAACAACGGTGAGCAGCATATTGACGAGGGTGTTTGCAACGCCGGTAATAATGGGCAGGATACCGCCGGCCAGCGTACCGGCAAAATTGGTTAAATCGGTGCTTATCTGCGCTCCCAGGTTATTAATCTGGGTACTTGAAATGCCGATGTCCTTCAAAATTCGTACTAAAGGGGAATCCTGTCCGTTTTTGCCGGACTGCAATAAGACCGCGATACTTTGTGCCAGGCTGGATAATTGGACAACCATGGTCTTGATGATGAAATAAATAATAAGACCAAGCAGCCCAAGCACAATGACGTAGACCGCAACGATGGCAAGCGCACGCGGCATGACACGCTGGAAGAGGTCAACGATCGGGATAATGGCATAGGCGATGAGTGAGGCAACGATAAAGATCAATATCGCTGTAGTGATGTAACTGGCTCCCCAAACAAGCACGGCAGCCACCGCAACGGCTGCCAGGATGGTCAGAAGAATGATCAGTCGCCTGGTCCACGAGCTGGTGGAAGTGCTGTGCTGAGAGGTTGCCGTATGCTGAGTGAGGGAACCACGCGGGGACACTTCGCGCCGGTTGGGGTCCGAGAGCATTATTCTTACCTCCTTTACGCCTGTATTACTATCTCAACTTTCATTCTACTATATACTGCAAGTCAAGGAGGTACTCTTTTTCTGACCCGGCGAACTGCATCCATTAAGTATAGGAGGCTGGTTCTTTCCCTGTGACTATAGTATAATGCGCATGGCGGACATAAATAATCCGCACTATTGTGAACCGGGTCATTGCCTTACATCGCCCCATAGCCTATACTCAGTTCAGAAAACGATGAAGGAGACACTTGCATGGTGATGGAGACGCTTCCGTCAGGTACGAATTTGAAGGGGCGCTATCGTGTTGAGCGAGTGCTGGGTAATGGCGGCTTCGGTCACGTCTACCTGGCGATAGACCTGCAAACAGGGCAACAGTATGCTCTCAAAGAGTATCTGGTGACCGGTAGCAGCGGCAAAGCGCAACTGGAACACGAGTCGCGCGTCCTCAGCCAATTGCACCACTCCAGTTTACCTGCCTTTCAGGACGCTTTTGATGAGCGCGGTCGATACTATGTCGTGCTGGGGTATATCGAGGGGCGAGACCTGACCGACTGCATTCGCGCCACGCGCGTTCACGGTGAAATCGTGCCACTCGAGCGTATTTTGAACTGGTTGATCTCGATTTGTGAAGCGGTAACGTTTTTACATAATCAAAACCCGCCCATCATTCACCGCGATATTAAACCTGATAACATTCGCATTACATCCAATGGCATAGCGATTCTGGTCGATCTGGGCAATGCGAAGGCGGCAGATGGGGCGCGCACTCTGCTATTTATTCGCCACCAGGGGACGCCCGGTTACGCGCCATTGGAGCAGTATCCAGGCGGCACTGGCACCGATAGCCGCTCCGATGTCTACGCGCTGGGCGGAACGCTCTATTTTGCGCTGACCGGGCACGAGCCGCCCAGTGTATCAACCCGCAAGCAATCGAGCGACCAGAGATTACCCGATTTGCCTACACTCCAGGAAATATTACAGCAGAATCCGCCTGAAGCGTCGCAAGATTCCAACGCCAACAAGCAGTTCCGGTTGGGCATCAACAAGCCATCCAAACCCGCGCCGCGTCATTCGCGCCACATCGCGCAACTTGGCGCGCTCTCACCCGATTTGCTCAACCGGTTGAACCTGATTATCAAGCGCGCGATGGCGATGGACCCCTGGGATCGCTACCAGTCGGTGGTTGAGTTGAGCGGAGACCTGCAAAGGGTACGCGCCGCGCTGCCCGCGTCGATGCAGCAGGCGCAGACGACGATGAAGCGTCCCATTGACCCCAACAGCACGCAGCCCGACCTGCAATTCGCCTATGATACCCTGCAAAACGCACATGAGAACATGACACCGCCAGCAGCGGAGAACGCCGGGCGATCTGACAGGCCCATAGCGCAGCCGGTCTCTCCTGATGTGATGGCGCGTTGCCCGCGCTGCCAGATGGAAGTGACGCGCTCTGCGCAATTCTGCCCGCGCTGCGGCTTGCCCCTGAACAACGCTTCCCCACAAAATTTTCAAGACAGTACGCTGGTCATTAATCCGCCAGCGGTGCAAGCCAGGCAGGTTGCTACTCCTTCTGCCCCGGTATCCACGCCGAAGGAGATGGGGAACGTTTTTTCGCCCGCGCAGCCAGGAACCCAGGCGCCAGGAGCATCGCCTTCGCCCGGTAACGCTCTGTCTCCTCAATTTATTGTGCGTTCTTCGGCACCTTCGCCTGCAACGCCCAAACCCTTGATGCAAATGGGCGCGCAACAGCCGCTTGTTGTGCCGGGTCCTATGGTAGCACAGCCGCCATCGTTTGTTGACACAAGTATGAGGCCGCCATCGCCGCCTGGGCCAGTTTTGTCCGCTCAGTCACTTCACATGCCGGCGAACACGCCACAACGGGCGCGATCATCACGATGGCTCCTATTTGTTATTGCTGCTATCGTTGTAGTGATTGTTGCCATTTTGATCATAGTGCTGGTGCGTTCTGGCGCTGACAAAAAACTCGGAAACGCGGCACCGCTCCAACAGGCACACGCTTATTTTGTTGAGACACAGGTATATTACTATGAGCGAAACATCTCTCTCTGCCCTGCTTCCGCCGCTGCGCATTCTAGTACTGGGGTACGGCAATGTCACACGGGCATTTCTACCTTTGCTGGCATCGCGGAGCGAGTGGCTGGGGCGCGAGTTGGGCCTGCGGCCAGTGATTACCGGTCTAGGCTCGCGCCGGCAAGGACTTTACATTCATCCTGACGGGGTGAATGCCAACTCGCTTGCGGATGAGCAAGACCCGCTGCGCTGGTTCAAAAGTGAGGGAACCAGTGTCAAAAATGCTGAACAATTCATTGAAAGTGGCAAAGCTGCCGGAGCCTCCCTTTTCATCGAACTTACCACGCTTCATCCGCAGGATGGACAACCCGCGCTCATGCATATTCGCAAGGCGCTGGAAGCCGGAATGGATGTCGTCACAGCCAATAAAGGCCCGGTTGCTTATGCGCAGAGCGAACTGGAGGCGCTGGCGAACCGGTATAACGCGCAATTCCGCTTCGAGTCGGCGGTGATGGACGGACTCCCCCTGCTCAACCTGGCAGAATTTACGCTGCCCGCCGCCGGAATTCGCGCCTTTCGCGGGTTGCTCAATGCGACCAGCAGCCTGGTACTCAGTATGATCGAGCAGGGATATGCGCAAGAGGATGCGATTCGCGAAGCTCAACAGGTGGGTGTGGCGGAGGCCGATCCCTGGTACGACCTGGACGGCTGGGACGCCGTTATGAAAACCACCATCCTGGCGAATTCGCTGATGGAGGGCGAACTTACCCCGCACATGGTCGAGCGCGAAGGCATTCGCACTCTGACAAGCGATGATATCTGCGCAGCGGCGCTGGCGGGTTCGCCTTACCGGCTGGTCAGCGAAGGGCATCGCAAACATGGTATGCTCATGGCAAGCGTGCGGCCTGTTCGCATCGGCGCGGAAGATACGCTGCATGCCGGCACGAGAGGTATGACGGGCGTGATCTCGTTAGAAACTGATGCGATGGGTGTCATTACCTTGATCGAACACACGCCAACCGTGCAGCAGACGGCGTATGGAATATTGAGCGATCTGATAATCATCCAGCGTCGCAAGCAAAGAGTGTAACAAGGAGTGCGTTCTATGGCGATCATTTGTCCCCAATGCTCTCTTGAAAATCCCGATCAGTCCGTATTTTGCCGGCGCTGCGGGAGTCCTTTGACGCAAACCTCCGAACCCGCAGCCAACGGCCCGGGGCAGTTTTATGCTCCGCCCGCAGAGCCGGTTTTGCAACAGGGTTTTCCAGCTCCACCGGCGGCTATGCCCCCAACACCCCCACCATTTCAGGTATTGCAGTCGCAAAATCCGTATGCCCCGTATAATACAGCATCCCAACCCCCGCGGCCATCTATCCCGCTCGCGACGCAACTCGGCAAACGCGCATTCGCCGGATATGGAATGCCTGTTTCGCGCGCGTCCTGGCTGATAGCCGACCAGCAAGCTCAGGCGAACGCTCTACTTACGGCCACGCGAGATGATTTGATACAGCGGGGTTTGCCAGGTTTGAGCATCAACTTACCGCGCCTGACCGAACGCAGTTTCATGGTTGAAAAGAGAGATTATCTCACCGCGCATCGCGGCAGCGCCACCGTCTTCGTTTACATTACCCCGGCCGGGCGCGACCTGTACATTGCGCGCACGACCACCGCGCAAACACAGTTCAGCTTTACGCGCTTCGCCGTGCTCACTCTTCTGTTAATTCTGATGATTATTGGACTGGCGCAAAGCGGCTCGCCTCCCGCACTCACCGGCAGTTTCTCATTGGGCGCGGCCATCTCTACCATTCTTATCAATTTCAGCTACCCCCTGCTGCTCTTTTTCATAGTGTTGATTGTGGCATCGCTGCTGGCGTGGCTCATACACGAGGACGTAGGCATGTACCTGCGTCCCGCCACGCTGAATGACTTCCAGACAGACGACGCCGCGCTGCTACAGGAGGCTGTGGATACCAGTTTGAGAAGCGCCGCGCCAACGGCAGGCGTGGACGCGGGGAAGATCACGGTGTCTGGCCAGGGGTACAGGATGAGAAGGCGGATACGATGGGTATGATATTTGATTGGATAGACGGGTATTTAGCAGCAGATAACCCCCGAGGTTCGGCATGACACTGACACTGGAGGCGCTCGATTATAGCAGACCCGTTCAGCCTCTCTTCACGCAGGCGACACGCGCCGGTTTCATTCACAGCATCTTTCCCAAAGCGCTGAATATCGTTGTGGATGATACGATTTTTGTGCTGCTGAGCGCTGAGGTGTCCAGAATGCCTAACAGCGCGCGCCTGCCAGCGTGTATAATGGAACAGCTATACGCGAAGCTGAGTCCTGGTGCGGAGGTCTGCGTTGGCAATGGAACTCTCTCTATACCAATGCTTGACCTTTCCATACATCTTCCAGACAAGGCTGGCTGGGAGCCTGTGCCGATGATTGCAGCTCATAGTTGGCGGCATGAAACAGTAACCAGACACGCGCAATTGCTCGCCCGGCACCTTGCACAGCGAGCGCAGCAGGACGGGTTGGCCCCTCTGGTGAAGCCGCTTCTTCTCCATCAAGAGATACAGGAGACGCCGCTGGCTAAAATCGCGCTGCCGCTACTGCGCCTGCTGCTACAGGCAAGCCGGGATCGGGATATAGCGAATGTGGAGAAGGCCGCGCGCGGGCTGGCCGGACTGGGGCCGGGACTCACGCCTTCGGGCGATGATACGCTGGGAGGCTTTATCGGGGTGTTGGCGTTATTGAGTTTTCAAGCAGGGCCGGATACTATACAGTGGGGCCGGACGCCCACAAGGGGCATCCCTACATGTGGGCTTACCCCGCCACCCTACATGAAGAGTGACAGGCCGCTAGCAACGATCATTGCCGATGCCGCCCGGCCGTGTACGACTTTATTGAGCGCAACACTGCTGGCACATGCCGCTCGCGGTGAGATGGCTGAACACGTGGGAGAATTGCTCATGGCGCTGACACAGCCGGAAGAAGAAACGGCAACTGTGTTGCAAGCGGCGGAGCGCGTGCTGGCCTATGGCGCGTGTTCGGGCGGCGATACGTTACTGGGCTTGCTACTAGGGTTGCAAGCAGCAGGCATCGATTACCCCACCGATTACATTGGAGAAAACTATGGTCATACAGGCGCTGCTCAAGCGGAATACGTATTATGATTCGATCACGCTTATGTCTGTGATCCAGTTTGTGAAGGATCAGACGGCGGTAGACGATGCCGGGGCGGTTATGGCGACCGAGGCGAACCTTGCATTGATGGAACAGGCAGACCTGCTCCCCGTCACTTTTCTGGCGGAACTGGGGAAAGCTCCGGGGCCGGAAGACCTGCTGATCTCCATACGAGCCAGCGACGAGGCCGCAGCGCGGGCTGCTCTGATTTTCGTAGAACAAAAACTGGCCGCGCCCGCTAAAAGGGATGTTTCAGGCAGCGTATCAACGCCAACGGCGCGTTCGTTGGAGATGGCGCTGCGTCAGGATGCATCCGCCAACCTGGCGGTGATTTCGGTGGCAGGCGAACATGCCTGGCTCGAAGCCGAGCAAGCCTTGCGCAACGGCCTGCACGTCTTTCTCTTCAGCAATAATGTGACTGTTGAACAGGAACGGCGTCTGAAACTCCTGGCGGCAAGCAAGGGATTGCTGCTGATGGGACCGGATTGCGGCACCGCTATCATCAATGGCGTGGGGCTGGGTTTTAGTAATGTTGTGCCGCATGGGAGCATAGGCATCGTTGGAGCATCAGGCACCGGTATGCAGCAATTGACGTGTCTCATCGCGGCGGCTGGTCTGGGCATCTCGCAGGCTATCGGCACCGGCGGGCGCGACCTGTCCGAGGCAATAGACGGCATCATGATGCGTGCAGGGCTGGCGCTACTGGCGCGTGACCCTCAGACGGAGGTGATCGTGCTGGTCTCCAAGCTGCCATCGATGCGCGTTGCGCAAGAACTGCTGGCTGAAGCTGCCCAGTCGCGAAACCGGTGGTAGCCATCTTCCTGGGCATGGAGCCGGAGGAATTTGGAGCGGTAGCCGCTACTATCAAACTCGCCAGGACGCTTGCAGGCGGCGCGGAACTGGCGGTATCACTCTCATTGAAGGACAATACACGCGTACCGGGCAACGGCACTCTACTGGCGCTTCAAACGAGGTTGGTCGAACAGCGCGCAAGACTGGCCCCATCGCAGCGTTATGTTCGCGCGCTCTATTCGGGAGGTACGCTTTGCTACGAGGCTATGCTGCTGCTCAGCGAGCAGGTGGGCGAGATCGCTTCCAATATTCCCTTGCGCCCGCAATGGGAACTGGCGGCAAACGAACAGTTTCGCGGGCATACAGCGCTAGACCTGGGGACGGACGAATTTACGCGAGGCAAACCGCACCCCATGATCGATCCGACTCTGCGCCTGCAGTACCTGGAGCGAGCGGCGCAAGACAGCGAGACGGCGGTTATTTTGCTGGATATCGTGCTGGGCTTCTGCTCGCACCCCGATCCAGCGTCTGTATACGCGCCCGTGATTAAGAGGCTGCGCAACGAAGCGCAAGCCGCCGGAAGGGCATTGCCAGTAATCGTTTCCCTGTGCGGAACCGAGGGAGACTCGCAGCATCTCTCAGCGCAACGCGCCGCGCTTGAGGCGGCAGGCGCGCTGGTATTTGAAAGCAACGAGGTCGCCGCGCTTGCCGCCGCTGCTCTGGTGGATGATACGAGCGGTATTTTACGAACAAAGGAGGGTTCGCATGACTGAAACTCCTGAACTTTTTAGCGCTTCTCTGCGCATTGCCAATGTGGGCGCTGATCTTTTCGCCGACGCGCTGGTGGAGCAGGGCGTGGCTGTCACGCGCGTTGCATGGCAACCCGCGCCAGGTGATAGCGATATGCCTCTCAGCGTCTTGTTGAGCGATGAGCGCGTCGATCAAGCCAACGCGGAGGCGGTTAAACGCATGATGGCGGCGCGCCCGCGCCTGGTAGACGTGCGCCCGGCTCGCGAGGCGATTCCAGGGTTCCAGCAGAACCTGCTGCTGCACGCCGGACCGCCGATTGCCTGGGAGCGCATGTCTGGTCCGCTGCGCGGCGCGATACTTGGCGCGTTGCTTTACGAGAGAATGGCTGCCGATACCACTGAAGCGGAAAAGCTGGTATTAAGCGGCGAAATCACCTTCGCGCCCTGCCACCATTATAACGCGGTGGGGCCGATGGCAGGCGTCATCTCTGCATCTATGCCGGTGCAGATCATAGAAGAGCCGGTGTATGGACACCAGACGTTCAGCACGCTGAATGAAGGGCTGGGCAAGGTGTTGCGCTACGGGGCTAACAGCCCTGATGTTATCGCGAAACTGCGCTGGATGGAACAGGTGTTGGGGCCAGCGCTGTCACGCGCAGTGCGAGCTGCCGGGGGCATCGAACTAGTATCGCTCACGGCGCAGGCGCTGCAAATGGGCGACGAATGCCATAACCGCAACAAGGCGGCAACGGCGCTTTTCGCGCGCGAAATCGCGCCTTACCTGGTGGAGACCGGTAATTCCAGCGCAGAGACGGTGAGCGTGTTGCGCTATATGCAGGGCAATGATTTCGTTTACCTCAACCTGGCGATGGCGATGTGCAAGGCGTCGCTGCTTGCCGCGCACGGCATTGCATTCAGCAGCGTGGTAACGACGATGGCTCGCAATGGCACGGACTTCGGCATACGTGTGAGCGGATTGGGGGATCGCTGGTTCGTCGCTCCGGCGCAGAGGGTTCAAGGACTGTATTTCAGCGGCTTCTCGGAGCAGGACGCCAATCCTGATATTGGCGATAGCGCCATTACGGAAACGGCTGGCATCGGCGGATTCGCCATGGCGACGGCTCCCGCCATTGCGCAATTCATCGGCGGCACACCAGCCGATGCCATGCGCTACACGTTGGAAATGTATGATATCACGGTGGCCGAATCGAGTAATTTTCAACTGCCCCCGCTCGGTTTTCGCGGCTCACCCACAGGCATCGACATCCGGCAGGTTGTGCGCCAGAATCACCTGCCTATCATCAATACAGGTATCGCCCATCGTCTGCCAGGCATAGGCCAGGTCGGCGCGGGTCTCGTGCGCCCCCCCATGGCGTGCTTTGTAGCAGCCGTGCATGAACTGGCGGCCAGCATCTCGAAAGGATACTAAAACTAGAACGATGGCAATCAATTTGAAAAACAGGCATTTCTTGAAATTGGACGATTTCACCCCTGAGGAAATCGGCTTTCTGCTGCGCCTCTCCTCGGAATTGAAGGCGGCTAAATACGCCGGGACGGAGCAGCCGCGACTCTCCGGCAAAAATATTGTACTTATCTTTCAGAAGGACTCGACACGCACCCGCATCGCCTTTGAAGTCGCGGCGGCTGACCAGGGCGCGCGCACCACATATTTAGGCCCCAGCGGCTCGCACATCGGCTCATCGGAGACCATTCGCGATACCGCCCGCGTGCTGGGACGTGTGTATGATGGCATCCAGTACCGGGGCTTCGCGCAGGCAATCGTAGAAGAACTGGCGCGTTACGCCGGGGTACCCGTGTGGAATGGCCTGACGAACGAGGCTCATCCTACGCAGGTGCTGGGCGATTTCCTGACCATGCAGGAACATTGTTCCAAACCGCTTAAGGAGGCCTCCTTCTGTTTTCTTGGCGATCCCGGCTTTAACGTGGGAGATTCTCTTATGATGGGAGCCGCCAAAATGGGGATGGATATGCGACTGGCCGGTCCCAGGTCGTTCTGGCCGCGTGAGGCTCGCATGGAGCAAATACGCGCCGTTGCCGGTCAAACGGGCGCGCGCATCACCTTGACCGAGGACGCTGAAGCGGCGGTGCGCGGATGCGATTTCATCTATACCGATGTCTGGCTGTCGATGGGCGAGACACCGGAGCTGTGGGGCGAACGCATTCAACAGATGATGCCCTACCAGGTCAATAGCAGGTTGATGGCGCTCTCGCACAATCCCGACACGAAGTTTATGCACTGCCTACCCTCCTATCATACGAAGGAAACGAAGCTGGGAGGATGGCTATACGAACAATTCGGACTGGACGCGATGGAAGTCACCGACGAGGTGTTCGAGTCAAGCGCGTCTGTTGTCTTCGACCAGGCCGAGAACCGCTTGCACACCATCAAAGCGGTGATGGTGGCGACGCTGGGCGGGTAATTCAGTTGGCGATATGCGCCGACAAACCAAGAAACGCGCCATAGCGGTTCGCTGCCGCCACCAAAGCGCTTGTCTCAGCTTCGGTAAGCGAAGTAAAAAGATTTGGTGCGACAATGACAGTGTCCTTTTTCAATGTGCGCTTCCAGGTGCCAATGACACGACCATCCAGAACGATGGTATTGTTGAGGACATTACCGCGAGTGTCAAACTTTGCCATGTCTGAATCGTCAATCACGGCGCTGCGATCAGTATAGGCAACAGTATACTCGTCAAAATTGGGTAACAAGTATATCGTTTGAGATAGATCATGTGCTGGAGGCGCAGAGGTCGAAAACCAGTAGGTCTGGCCATCAACCACCTCATGTATGAGTTGGGATGAAACCATTTCGAGGCCAGCTTTTGCATCGACTGTTGTCAGTCCCGACCACCATACGAAATCTTGCAGGGTAGCAGGGCCGTGACTTGTAAAGTAGCGCCCGACGAATTCGGCAAGCGCTTCGTTCCGATCTAAAGCCCGGTTTGGTGGCACCCGCTCATCGAGCAGGGCATAGGTGAACTGCTTGCCTCGCCTCGCGCCGCTACAGATAATGCCGTCCAATTCAGCATGCATAATGATATGGCCTAAGCGTTGTAAATTATCAATGGCAAAGCCAGCTTGCTGGAGTTCGGACGCAAGTTCCGTGCGAGTAAGATGCTTGCCGCCCTGCAAAGCTTTTGTAAGCACGGCATTACTCTTTATAAAAGTAGCGCCATCCAGTTCATGTACACGATCGTAATAGGCAATTGCTGCAAGAACGCGCGGCGCGGTGAGAGCGAGCATCCAACGTATATCAGCAGGGGTGACAAAATGCCAGGTGGGGCGCATGACATGGGTGCGCAGGATAGAGCCGTCGCTGATAGCCTGCTCGATATGGTCGGAAGTCAAACCTTGCGAGCGCAGGCCAAGCGCCCATTTGGCAGCCGCGTAATCCTGGCACTGGACAGCGCCCAGCCACCTGACTATATCCTCCGGCTTTTCAAACAATGGTCGCGTAATGAGTTGGTTGTGAAGCCGCTGGTGCGCGATGTTCAGGTTTGTCATGATTACACCTTCCTTTTCGTTCGCTCGACTTATTTGCTATAAGAAGTATATCATTGAATGAGGACAGAATCGGCCCTCATTTAAGAGATGTTTCTTGAAGATTGCGTAATTGCGCGAAGCACTGCTGCGTCTTGCTGACAAGATGGTTCAGATGGCGACGATATAAAGCTTTTGCCGAAAACCATAAACCAGAAGACATCTCGCCTTTGCTTCGTTATAGAGATATATGTTTTGAATCTTTACTCCCTTTAGAAAGGCATGTGTATGCAAGACATGCGTATTGAGCGGTGGGCGCACACGCTCGTCCACTATTGTTTGTACGTTAAGGCGGGTGAGACCGTCGCCATTCTCGCCACGCCGCTGGCCGCTCCACTGGTAGAGGCGGTTTATCGAGAAGTAGTGAGGGTAGGGGCGTTTCCCCTGCCACTGATCGAGATGGAAAGCCTCGAAGAGATTCTTTTGCGCGAGGGTAACGAGAGCCAGCTTGCGACGATTAACCCGGTCCTGGCGGCGTCGGCAGAGTATGTGGACGCGCAGCTTACTATCGGCTCCAAAGGGAACACGAAAGCCATGAGCACCATCGATCCGGCGCGCCTGGCGCTACGAAGACAGGCCAGTTCTGCTTTGCGAAAAACCCGGCGCGCTCGCGAGCAGGCGAACAAGTTTCGCTGGTCGCTGACGCTCTACCCCACTGAGGCGTATGCGCAGGACGCCGAAATGTCGCTGAGCGAGTTTGAGGAATTTGTCTTCGATGCCTGCTATCTCAACGACCCCGACCCAATTGCGCGCTGGCAAGAAATCTCCGCGCAGCAGCAGCGCCTGGTCGATTGGCTAAAAGGACGCCACGCGGTGCATATAAAAGGTAATGGCACTGACCTTACGCTTTCCATTAAAGATCGCGTTTTCATCAATAGCGACGGCAAACGCAACTTCCCCAGCGGCGAATTCTTCACCGGGCCGGTCGAAGACAGCGCCAACGGCGTGATTACATTTGATATTCCTGCATCTTACGAAGGCCATACCATCGAAGGTGTACGGTTAGTGTTCCGCGAGGGTAAGGTTATCGAGGCCAGTGCGCGACAGGGACAGGCTTTCCTCGATTCGATGTTGGAGCTGGACGCGGGGGCGCGCTATCTGGGTGAGTTCGCCTTCGGCAATAATGCTCGCATGACGCGCAGCATCAAGAACACGCTTTTCGATGAGAAGCTGGGCGGCACCGTGCATCTCGCGCTGGGCGCAAGTTATCCTGAAACGGGCGGCCTCAATTCGTCGGCGCTGCACTGGGACATGGTGTGCGACCTGCGCCGCTCGGGCGAGGTCTGGGTGGACGATGTGCTATTCTTGAAGAATGGCACAATATTGATCGAGGCATAATGGGTCATTTGAGTAAAGCCTGACGGCGTAAAAATCGCTTTCAGGCATGTTCAAGAATGCGAGCAAATGCCTGAAGATAGCTAGAGTCGGCGTGTTGCTTGCGGAGCATCCAATACTCTGCTCCCCAGAAGAGATACGCATACAGGGAAGCTTCTTGTTGGGACCAGCGCATACCGGTGTTGTAGTTGATGATGACTTGCTCTGGCAAACAACTGTACATGCCCTGCCCGGATGGATCAGGTGGAGTCGTGACGGTCTCCCATGGCTCTGCCTGTCCCTCAGCAACCATCAGTTTTTGTCCATGCGTGCTGGTCTGTGCGAACAAACGTTCCCGTCTCTGCTGCTGCCAGGGACGCTTACTTCCATCCAGGTACAGTGTTCTTGTGCCAACGGTCATCAGCGCGTGACGCGGGTAATAGTCGATCCCGACGATATCTGCCAGGCGCTGCGCGACCGCGAGTGAGTCGCCTTGATCGCGTGTCCGCCACCATTGGGAGAGACGTACGGGCAAAGAGGTGGGTAAAAAGCCGTTCATCATGACCGGCCTGCCGGGATCGGCTTTTCTGAGCGCTTCCACTTCTTTTTCGACAAAGGCCATATCCAACCGCCAGCTGTGTTCTACCCCCAGCGGATCAACGGCTTCGTGTTCCAGTTGCCAGGCGACAATCCCCTGGCGACGTTTATATCGCTCCACAAGACGGGTGATGAATTCAGTCGCAGCCGTCAGCAGCGACGGATACGCGGACAGTTTGATGCGGGTATGTTCTGGGAAAGGCTGCCTGAGATAGTGTGCCGGCACAAAGAACTCGGGATAGCTAAAGGTTTTCAGGGGACCGACACACAAAATAATCTGCTTTCCTGCTCGTTCGGCGGCATCGATCTGCCAATCAAGCTCATCGGTATTGAACATGCCCGGTTCAGGCTCTATACGATTCCAGTAGGCTCCTAAGCGAATAAGTTGAAATGGATAGGCAAGCAATGTTTGCAGGGTGGTTCGGGCATCTAATCTCAGCGCGGCAACTTGTGGTGGGCGAAAGCTAATGCCGAGCTGCGTAGCGCCACGAGGTTCGATGGGCAAACCCTGCCATGCATCTGTCAGGGGCTGCGTTGCTTGCTTCAAACGAACTTCAGATGCGAGAGGTAACGTCAAGAAGCCCGCAGCACCAACCCCCAGAGCGATAGTTCGCATGGTTCTCCTTGAGACTTTCCTCGTTTTCTGCATATGTACACTCCTTTGAACTCCCACGGAACTTGAACACCCGCGGAACTAACCCACCTGGGCAAAGTATTCAAAAAGCACCATGGACAGAAAAAACCAGAAGGGAAGCAACCTGGTTGTCCCTTCTTTTAGAGCAGCTCGCTGGCTCTTGTACGCGTACCATGCTTTGATCTTTGGAAACACGCTGGCTCCAATGAAGAGCTTATGCGAGGGGAGAGCTTGTTTTTCTCGAAAATGGGGATCTGTTGCCAGATATTCAGGTACCTTGATCCATGCCAGCACTCTTTTGGGGAACGTTACATACCATAAAGGAATGTTATGAAAGGTGGTTTTTTGCAGTTCGGTGACGATCTCAGAACAGGCGATATGATCCATGTGCCCATAAAGCCCGGAGAGGTCGTAGGTGAGAAGAAGATCAGGTTTTTCCTGGTCGATAAGGGCATGAATGAACATGCTCAGCTCCTGCTTTTTTTCGCGCAATTCGCCATCGCCAAAGTCCTCCTGGATAAGCTTCGAGATACCGAGGATGGAAGACACTGCCCTGGCTTCTCTTGTACGAATCTCTTTGAGGCATTCGCTGCTTATGCCCTTGCGGGTTCCTCTTTCTCCTCTGGTAAGCACAACCAGCGTCACTGCTCTTCCACTTGCCGAGAGACGATGCAGTAAGCCCCCGCACATGATAGCCTCGTCATCGGCATGAGGGAAAATAACGAGTACATGGCGAAACTGCCTCGCATCTCTCACTGGAACAGAAAAATCCGTGACAACTAGAAAGCCTGTTATCCAGAGGAGAGGAATAATAAGCAAAATAATCACGAGGATAATCATCGTTCACTCCTGCTGCTATATTAGAACACAAAGGGAATAAAGCGCCTGGTGCGATGGATATAGTCAATATACGACTGGCCGATGACCCGGATGAGCGCCTTCTCCTCGACGCGGACACGATACATATGGCCAACGAGTACACATGTGAACAAGGCGAGCAGGCTGGCCCAGTTGGTCACGGCAAGTCCCACTCCCAACATCGTCAAGAATGTACCGCTATAGGCAGGGTGGCGAATAGTGCGGTAGGGGCCAATTTGCACCACCTGCTGACCCGCCGACACCGCGACATCACGGGTAAAGTAACGCCCCAGCGTCCAGATGGCGTACCAGCGCAGGGCGACGCCGAGGAGGATCAAGATTATCCCTACAGCAAAGAGCGCTGTCCGATGCCATGATAGAGCCGCCATCTGAAACAATGCAGCGAGCAAGAAATTCAAGGCGAGGCCGACCCATTGCAGCCCGATCAGGACGGCCAGAGAGCCATGATCCTGTACCGATGCTTCCTTTCTGGAGACCTTCGCCCTTTGCTTGAGTGCGCCAACCACTTCTGGAACATTCCAGATACAGCAAGCAGCTAGAAAAATTCCGGCTGCTCCCGCGTTGGTGTAGATCAGTGGCAGCAAATATGCTCTCCTCTATAAATTGTCGCCCAGGGTCCAGTCTTTGGCCCAGCGCGGGTCAATCGGATCGTCGGCACGCTGGTAACGTATGTCGGTGGACAGTCTCGCCCGGTCGAGGGGGTCGCGGTTCAAGGTAGCGGCGTGGATCATATAAGGGCTGTGGATCACCATATCACCGGCCTCATAGTCGGCGATCAGCCAGCGGCTCTTGAAGCGATCAGCCATTTCGGCGAGGTTGGTACTGATCCAGCCGTTTTCGCGCATGTTGCGGTTGAAGGCGCTGATGCGTTCTTCAGGAGGAAGGTCGGCGTTCTTCACGCGAAACTCGGCCTCCATCTGGCGTCCAACGGCGTCTGAATGTTCCAGGTAGATTAAGCCTCCCATTTCGACCGGGGTATCACCAAGCGGTATCCAGCTGGTGCAGAATTTGTCGGCTCCCGCGCGCAGGTAGATCAGGTCGTAGTGTCCACCTGTGCAGTGATCTTCGCCGGGTTGGGTGAAACGAATGATCTTGCGCTTATGCAGGTAGGGTTGCCCTTCCAGAAACTGCTGGTAGAAGTTCCAGAGACGGGGCATCGTGCAGAAATCCTCGTACTCGCGCGAAGCGAGGATCTCAAAGAAGGTTTTCGCGCCAGAAATGATATTCTCAAAGAAGAAACAGTGGAAGTCCCGAATGACAACTCGATCAAAGAACCTCTTCAGCCAGAGGTAGCCATTCTGTCTAAATTTTTCCCTCAACTGTTGTAGCGGGAGATTCGCATCGGTTGGCTCAAGCCAGCCCAGTCTCTCCGGGGTCATTTCCAATGTAGAGCCATTGCTGACCAATGGCTCGGTGAGAGATCTCAAACTATTAAAATCCTTTCTATCAAACGATAATAGCCTTCCTCTCGATTATCGCATATTCAGATGACAAATCGATGACAAAATGAGTGGAAATGTTTTGGCAGGAGGCGAGGCGAACGCCATCTATCATCGCGTCATCCTAGGAGTACTGATCGTCGCACTGATTCTGCTGGCGACACCCTCTGCAAGAGCTGCGCTGGGTCGCAGAAATAATGGGCCATTTGACACTCACTCAAGGGCAACAACTTGCCTATACTTGTAAGTATGATAACAGGATAATAGCGCAAGTACCCACGGGTTGCGCAACGAGATAAGCTCTAGCAAAGAAGGTCAGAAAACCCACTTTGACTCAGAACAGGAGTCGAGAAAAATACCAATTGATTGTCGAACCGGAACAATTCAAGAAAAGTGGTTGGGTCAGCTGGCGTTGAGGTAAGAAACACAGCCCGCAGCAATCGGTTCAGTTAAGCGGTGGCGAGCAGATCAAAGCCAAAAGAGGAGGCAAACGTGGAGGGCAGCCCGTGAAGCGTGACGGAAAGTCGTGGAGCATCTAATGAACGGGCATTGCGTGCCAGGCGCTGCTCCCAGGATAGGCGCCAATGAGCCCGCTCAGCCCGGGTCAAAACCACCTCAGTGGACAGCGCGGGAGATGAGCACAGTGGAGTGATGGGGCTTTCCATCACCTCAACTGCTTCGCTGCGAACGACTTTCAGCCATTTTCGCCGGATTGCGCATTGGGGCCAGTCTTTCCAGAGAACCGATGCACGAGGTGGGATGGCAGACACATTCGCGTGGGCTGGAGGCGAGGAGTCAATCGGCCAGAACACAGCACTCACCCGTCGCGGCTTGATCGTCTCACTGCTCTCTTGACACTGGGCACGCAGAGGACAGGAGCGGCAATGGCCAATGCGCGCGGCATACAACACCCGCAGGGAGCCATTGCGTTCGGGGCGCCGCTCTTGAGGATAGAGGGGATGATTGGCAGGACAACGCAGCGTCTCATCTGGTTGGAGTGCGAACGCAGAACCAGGAAAGCCATGAGTAAAGGAGGGACGGGCCCATTGGGGAGGTCCATAGGTTGCCGCAGATGTTGGCGTGCCGAGATCCCCACTCTCCGACGACTTCGCAGGCTCGCCAGCGTGACACGATGGCCTTCTTGTTTGAGCCGAATAGCTAAGGCTACGAACGGTTGGGTATCACCCCGCCCCCCAATTGTGAAGAGTGCAATTCGCATGGGAAGCCCCTTTCTTCATCGTGCAGGCAAGAGCGGAACGGCGCACGCTCATTTCATACAGCCAAACCTTGCTTGCTTTCGATCCCAAAGTCGTACAGTACCGCTCTATTTTGCAAACGGTAGCGTCTACAAAATATATACCACAAAGATTTTGTGAACGCAAGTGTTTGCAAAAGCGAAAGACGATGCAAAGGAGTGGTTCGTGGGAAAGGGTATGGAAATCGTCGTCGAGTTTGAACGCCGCATGGAAGTTTGCTCCGGTGAAGCGGCCTCTTTTCAAAAGCGAGAGCCATCGCTGGCTGATAGTCCTTGGAGAGCCGATTCATCCACTATTGTTTCTTGACGTCATCTCGTTGCGCAACCCGTGGGCCCAGTGCCTCAAAGATTATCCGACGCTTCCAGGCACGACTTGCACAAAAAGCACCTCTCCCGGAAGAATTGCAACAACCTTATGCGGTAAAGAGATGAGGCGATAAAGTGAGCATCCGGGACAATTAGCAAGTAAAACCATCCAAGTAGTGAAAGCTACAAGGATGGTTTTTCAGGCCCAAATCCTACGGAAATAAGCTTCAATTACGGATGCTTGAAGATAGGTACATAAGAACCATTACCCGTAACAATGGGTCAATTGACACTCACTCTGGCGAAGCGACTTACGTATACTTTCTCGTGACATACACGTACACGCAGGGAGGAAACTATGAGCCAGGCCAATGTATCCCGTTGTTATTATTGCGGGTTGCTTGTCGATCAGCAGAGAGACGATTTCTGTCCCAATTGTAATTATCCTGTTAGCACTGGGAAGGAAGAAGCGTACCTGACAACGGCGCTTGCCAGCCTACAGCAGGCGATGTCGTTTGGCGGGGCGCAGTTGAAAGTTGCTGAACTGTATGCACGCTATCAGAATCGCCTGTGGGTGTTACATAAACTTGCGGCTGCTTCCGTTTCGCCCGCTCAAGCGCCAACAAATGCGCCAGAAGTGGCCGCGCCAGCAAGTGTGAGGGTCGCATCGGTAGTCTATCAGATAAATACACCTCGCAAGGATGACATGGCCGCGCCACCCGTTCCGGCGCCTCAAGCAGAGCCGCGCCATGTTTTCTCATGGCGCTCGTTCTTCGCGGACCAGGCTATCAATATCGTAGCTTCGCTGGGAGCATTCCTGATCCTGGTGGGCGCGCTCAGCTTCGTGGCGACTACCACAAATCTGCTACTGGCTTTCCTGATTGTCTTCGGGGTCCACGCGGTCTTCGGTATCACGGGTATAGTCACACATCGTTTCGCGTCGTTTCGCATCGTCGCCAGCATTTATACGGTCATCTTCGCGCTGCTGGTTCCCCTGGTCGGTTTCTCAGCGTACAGGCTGGTGGGGGGAAACGAACTGGCACTCTCAGTTCCGGTTCTCATAGTCGTCTCCGCCATCTACGCCGCCGTCGTTTATATTCTGCTGGCGCTTTTCCAGCGTTATACTCCCTTTGCTTATCTCGGCATAGCAGCGCTGGCGGTTGCTGATCTGGCACTTGCCGGTGCGCTCAATCTCGGTTTCTGGTGGTGGCCGAGTATGCTGATGATTCTGGCGTTGATCGGGCTGGTATCCGTAGCGCGTTCATCCCGCATAAGCCACATCTTCGATGGCAATCGAGCCATCTTGCTCGCGCCGGTGCGTATCTTCATGTATGTATTCGTCGTGATGGGTACGCTCGGTATGGTATTTGTTATCCTGTATTCAGTTTTCGAAGATAGTTTTTCGCAGCACCACCTCCACAGAGGTAGGTTATGCAATCCTCTGTCTTTCTCTGCTACGCTTCCTTTGGAGCATCGGAAGATTCTGGTTCGCCAGGCGCACACGCGGCGTCATTAGCCTCGCTTTTCTGTTTCTCGTTTCCGTACTCGCCTTCTGCTACGCTTTGCAGTTCGATGCCACCGGCTACGCGCTGGCGCTCACCATGGTTGCCTTGCTCTACGCAGGCGTCAGTCGCTTCGCTGCGCAACTTTTGCAACCTATAAACAAGCTAGAACTGCAACTTGACTGGTTGGCGCTGGCGCTGGTTCTGCTGGTGCCGTTCATCGCCTCGCCACTATTGCCCGTACAACTCGCACAGGTATTGACAAACAGCGCAGTGTTTTCGGCAGGCTGGCAAACGTTCGCCGAAGTGGGGGCTATTATAGCAGGTATCCTGCTCGTACTCAGTATCGTTTTCAAACGAGCAGGGTACGATGCCAATCCCCGGCAATCCGCGTGGCGATGGCTGCTGCTGCCCGCCGCGTTCCTGTTCACCTGCGCCTATAGCCTCATCATACTAGCCCTGCATATCAGCCCACTGTGGTCCTTCCTGGGAGCATCGGTGGCGTTCATGGTGGGAGCAGTTCTCGTTCGACAACGTATAGCTGGCGCATGGGCTGACCCTCTGGATGTAAGCGCCCTTTACACTATCCTCATTACGCTGGGGGTCAGTCTGAGTGCAAGCTCGGAAATGATGGGAGGGCTGCTGCTTTTCTTCTTCGCGGCAACTTATGGCGCGCTGCTGTACCAGCGCCGCGCAGGTTGGCTTTTTGTGCCAACCGTCTTCGCCCTCCTCGCCATACCGGCGCTCTTACACCATCTTATCGTTTTCGTAATTCTCGGTATGGCCTTTCCGCTGGCCGCAGTAGCCATTCGACATCTTATTACGAAAGAGGCAGTCCGTTCGCACATACAACATGCAACAGTTCAACGGTTCGTCAGTCAATGGGAATGGCCTCTGCTGGTAGTTGGATGTGTTTACGCGGTAATAGTCGGAATAAACGATATTAGCTCTACAACCAGCACACTTCAACTGACACTGGGCATTTCTTGTCCAACCGCGATAGAACTGGCCCTTTTCGCGTTGGCGTGGTACGCATCCGCCGCGCTGGCGCGTGTAAAAGGCTGGCTGGTAGCGGCGTTGGTCTTTGCCACCGGCGCACTACTGATTCCCACCAATTCATTCTGGGCGCTCCTCGTATTGGCGCCAGCGCTGGCTATACTGGCGGTCGCCGCGCGCCGCTTTGCCGGCAATGCCTGGTCAGCGCCGCTTGCCATCCTCGCGCTGCTGGCTGGCATCATGACGGGGTACACCGGCTTTACGCAGCAGCATCTTGAAGGCAGCAGCCATAGCCTTACTCGCCTTTGCCATCATCTCTTACGCGATCGGCATCGTGGAAAATACGACTCTGCCCATGTGGATAACACCATTTTTCGCCACATGGTCGGTGATTGTCTCGGCAGGGTTCCTGAACGACCTCTTCCGACCGCCAGTAGTGGCGCTTATCGCCGCCGCGCTGGGTATAGCAATCTGTCTCTACAAACGAGAACGACGTGTTGAAGCGAGTTCGCGCCTCACGCTCTCCGCTTTACCACTGTACGCAACCGCATTCTTATCCGCGTTGCTCACGGGTGTCTATGGCTCCATTTCAAATATCAACGTACCATTTTATGGCGCAGTGCCTGATGCAATGCTTGTGTTCGCGCTGGTCGCCTTTGCCGTTGTACTGGTTGAAAAGCGTCCCGCCTGGCTCTGGCTTACAGGCGGATTTGCAACCTGGGGAGTCGTCCTGGCATCGCAATTGACCCCTGCCTATGTTGCTAGCATTGGCGCGGGCGCGGCTGCTATCGGTCTGATCGCTGGCCGGGTCATACGTATCTCGCCTGAAAGAGTAAACAGAACAACGCCGGCGTCACTTTTCGCGCAATTCTCCTGGAGCTGGCCGTGGTACGCAACTACCTTGCTAGCCGTGTTATTCACAGGTTTCTGGACGCAGAGTAATGCGGCTCAGGCGACCAGTATTGCCTACAGTATGCTCGGCTTCACAGCAATTGCGCTAGTCATACTGCTCGTAGAACGCATACCGGAACTGCTGATTTTCCCGGCAGGATGCGCGGCGGCTACCATCTGGTTATGGTATCCGCAAGCGGATATTACGTCGCTGATGATCGCCTATACGGGACTTTGCGTGCTGGTTTTCGCGACACAGTTCATCTGGCGAGCGTTACCCCCTACAAAAGGCTGGCTGGCTGCAACCACTTTACACGAAGCGCTGGGTACCGGCGGCCAGGCAGTGGTCGTGCTGGTTATCCTCTTCCAGGGTGGCTTCTCTGGCAACGCGGGAACGCTGGCACAGGTGGGCGCGGGAGCATTGTTGGTACTTTCAGCCTTGATTTTCGTCTATGGCTGGCTGCGCCCTGGCACAGTAGCGTTATCGCTGCCACTGCATCTAGAGGTTAGCAGCAGATTGAAGCGCATACAGACCGCTAAAGAGATACAACGCCGCTGCTATTATATGGCGGGGCTGCTGCTTTCGCTGGTGGTCAGTTGGGAACTGGCGGCATTTCACCAGACGAGACTGGATGTGCTGTTGCTGGCGCCTGCCAGTTACCTCACGGTAATCGCGCCCTTCCTCCTGCGTGATGGTGTGATTCGAGAACGCCGCGTTCTCGGACAAACGGTGGCTGTACTGGGCGCGTGCCTGTTGCTGTTACCCGCGCTGTGGTTCAGTTTCAACGATGGTAACTTCTTACCAACCGCTATCCTATTGGGTGAGTCCCTGGCTCTGTTGATACTGGGCATGATTGCCCGCGTGCGCATCTTTATCCTGAGCAGCGCGGGCCTGGTCATCGCGGGAACGCTGCGGGCGCTTTTCCTGGCGACGCCGCCATCACTCACATTGATGCTCACAGGTGTAACGCTGCTGGTGATCGCAACGGCATTGATCTTGACGCGCCACACGTTGCAGATTGCCTGGAAGCAGTGGGAGTAAGGGACTAAGCGCAAGACACGTGGCAACCGCAATGTACAAGGCGAGAATAGATCAGCTCGCCCGGCTCACGGGCGAGTATCTACCACAGGGTCGGATGGGGCAGAAACGCGCGCGGTCTCACGCCGTACAACCGGGGCAACCCTGGTTCCGAACAACTCGATAGCATGTAGAACATCGCGATGCGGTATCGCGCCAATGCTCATCTGCATCAGGAAGCGCTGGTGCCCGAAGATCTCGTGCTGAAAGAGGATCTTCTCGATGACTTCTTCGGGACTCCCGACCACCAGTGCGCCTCGCGGCGTGCTTGAGGCGTCGTAGTCCCGCCGGCCAATCCTGGGCCAGCCACGTTCCGGTCCTATCTTGTTCATCGCCGCTATGTAGTAAGGAGCATGTTCGTCTCTCGCGTCTTGCGACGTGTCCGCAATATAGCCCAGCGAGTTGATGCCCACGGGTAAGGTTGCCGCGTCGTGTCCGGCACGTCTTCCAGCCTCGCGGTAGAGTTTGAGTAATGGGGCGAAGCGCGCTGGCTCCCCTCCGATGATGGCGAGCGCCAGCGGCAGTCCAAGGGTTCCTGTACGCACCAACGAGGCCGGAGTGCCGCCGACGGCGATCCAGACAGGCAAGGGGTTCTGCAAGGGCCGTGGGTAGACGCCGAGTCCATCGAGGGCCGGTCGGTGCTGACCCGACCAGGTAACACGCTCATTCTGGCTGAGCCGAAGCAGGAGATCGAGTTTCTCCGCGAACAACTGGTCATAGTCATTCAGATCGTAGCCAAAAAGCGGGAACGATTCGATGAACGAGCCGCGCCCAGCCATGATCTCCGCGCGTCCTCCAGAGAGTAGATCGAGCGTGGCAAACTGCTGGAACACGCGGACCGGGTCATCCGAACTCAAGACGGTGACGGCACTCGTCAGGCGAATCTTCCGCGTGCGCTCAGCGGCGGCAGCCAGCACCACCGCTGGCGCCGAAACGGCGTATTCGGGACGATGATGCTCGCCGACCCCGAAAACGTCGAGTCCTACCTGGTCGGCCAGTTCAATTTCTTCGATAAGGTTGCGCAAACGTTGCGCGGGGCTGATCGTCTCACCCGTCAGTGGTGAAGTCGCCACATCCGCAAACGTGTAGATGCCAAGTTCCATCATGAACTCCTTGTCGTGTATAGTGGCGGCTGCCACAAAGCTTCGCCGCTTTATTCTCTAACTATTTGTATGTTACTTACTTTGCTATTATACGCACACAGAACAGCGCGCGTCAAGCCAGCAGCAATCGTCCAATGGCTTCAACCGCCAGATGAGTATTCGCCAGCACTATCAAGGCTCTGGCATGGGACGCCTGTTTTCCTGGTGTGGTATGATGTGTGCAATTCTATTCGAGGAGGGATATATGGAGCTTTCACTACGGCTAGATACTTTGGGGATGGTGGAGGTGCGCTATTTACGCGGGAGAGAGCGCTTCCGGGACTGGCCTCCATTCCTGTTGTTTGCAGCCTCCAGGCAGGCACGAGTGCTGGCCTATCTTTCACGCGAGACGCTTGAACAATTGCACACGCAAATCCTGGCGGTGGAGGAAGCCGCCGGTCTGGGTATAGATAGTGATGATGAAGATGAAGACGACGATGATAGCGATACAGATGACGCGCGCGATGCCGAGAACCCGAACCAGATGGAGATGGAAGATAGCACGCCGCTCTCGCCTGCCTTCGCGCAGGCGCTCGAACGCTTGAATGACCTGGCGCGGCAGCGACTGCCAGAGGTGGGCAGCAATCCGAACCCACATCCGACCAGTGAAGAACTGATTGACAATGGTCTTGTGCTGGGCGATGAAGATGACGCGCTGGAACAACTCCAGGACGCCCTGATGCAGATGATGGAGGTAGTACGCGAACTGGCCGAGGAACTCTCCACCGACGCGCTGAAACTCACCAGCCGCCTGCGCTGCGTGCGCACTGATATTTTCTTTACACAATCTGAACATGAAGAGAGTGAGGTTGCGGACGCTCTGAGCGAAGATGAAGATGAAGAAGAGGATAGCGCTCTCCTTGACCTGGCCCTTGTCTTGCGCCTCTTTGAAGATGGCCGCTCCAAGACTGACGACCTGCCAGCGGTCGAACTTCAACTGGATGTCGATGATTTTGAAAGGCTCCACGAAACGCTGGATATAGCGCTGGAGCGCGAGCGGCGCAGTCGCCGCCGCCGGGGATAATACGTGAAATAACGTCAAGTAAGGAAGTTAGAGTATGATCAAACCGATAATTCACCAGGAATTTGACCCCGCCAACGATATTCTTTCCTATTATACGTATGATACGCTCACACAGATTCTCCATGATCTTGTCGCGGCTTATCCGCACCTGGCGCAGCTCGAATCTATCGGCAAAAGCTACGAGGGGCGCGAATTGTGGCTGGTGACGCTCACCAATTCTGCGACCGGGGCGGCTATCGATAAGCCCGCTTACTGGATCGATGCCAATACACACGCTGGCGAAGTGACAGGCTCAACGGTGGTACTGTATACGATCTGGTCGTATCTGACCTCCTATGGCTCCGATGAGAAGGTAACGAAAGTGCTGGATCGCTCCACGATCTACCTGTTGCCTCGCCTCAGCGTGGATGGCGCGGAAAAATATCTTACTTCACCCTACTACCTGCGTAGTAGCACGCGCCTGCACCCCAACGAGGACGAATGCGACGGGCTGTACCCTGAGGATATCGACGGCGATGGACACATTCTGGACATGCGCATCAAAGACTCCAATGGGCCGTGGAAACGTTCGGAAAAAGACCCGCGCATCATGCGCCGCCGCGATATCGACGAAGAAGGCGGCGAATATTACCAGTTGCTCACCGAGGGCTTGATTCGCAACTACGATGGCTATACGATTCCCATTGCGCCACCCCGCGAAGGCATGGATATCAATCGCAACTATCCGTATGAATGGGCGCCGGAAAACGTCGAATCCGGCTCAGGTCCCTATCCCTTTTCCGAACCGGAGACGCGCGCGGAGGCGGAGTTCTGGCGCGCGCACCGCAATATCAACGGGGTGCTGACCTACCACACCACGTCGGGCGTGATACTGCGTCCATATGGCACGCAAGTCGGACGAGAACATGCATACCGATGACCTGGACGTGTATAAGCTGATCGGCGAACTCGGCACGAAGTATACAGGATACCCCAGCGTTTCGGTCTATCATGGCTTCCGCTACCATCCCAAAGAAGTCATGCATGGCGCGATGGACGATTTCGGCTATGACCATCACGGCTGGTTCGGCTTCACTACCGAGCTGTGGGATATGCAAACCGAGGCAGGCATTGGGCCGCGCGATTTCATCGGCTGGTTTCGCTGGCACCCCGAAGAGGACGACCTGAAGCTCATGAAGTGGAACGACGAGGTGATGGGCGGCGAGGCCTTCGAGAACTGGCGGCTATTCGATCATCCCCAGCTTGGCCTGGTCGAAATCGGCGGCTGGAAGGGCAAGCTCTACGAGCAGAACGCGCCGCTCAAATACCTGCCCGACATGTGCAAGAAACACAGTCGTTTCACGCTGTCACACGCCTCGCTCAACCCCTATTTGAGCCTGCGCTCGCTCGATATCAATCGACAGGGCGAGAACGTCTATCGCGTGGTGGTCGTCATCGAGAACAATGGCTTCCTGCCAACCTACACCAGCCAGAAGGCGCTGGAGCGCAACGACGCGCGCCCCATCGAGGCCACAGTGCAATTGCCCGAAGGCGTCAGCCTCATCGCTGGCGATCGACGCCAGGAACTGGGACAACTCGAGGGACGTTCCAACAAAATCTGGAACTGGTGGAGCGGCGGCTTCGCCCACCGACAACCGCCGCAAGATCGAGTGGGTCTTCAAAGCCGCGCCCGGATCGAGCGTCGAACTGACGGTGCGCGCTCAACGAGCCGGGGTGCTGCGCCGCACGATTACGCTGGAATAGTCATGATGAGATTAAAATTTGCTTAAAAATTCACATTCCACATTAGAAACACGGATTGTTAAGCTCTTCATCTGGTATACTCTACAATGAGAAGCATAGATAAGCCCATTCAATTGTCACCTTTTTTGGTAGCTGAGCCGTGTATTACCTGTAGCTATTGCAAACAGTCTGATCGTCTAGAAGCTACTCTTGCATGTATCTTCAAGTATTTACCGTGTTACATGTTGCAAACTGACTTACTGATGAGTTTGTCGCCATTCTCTAAGAGGAGGATACAATGGAGTCACGCAAATATACAGGCCGCGCGCGTGGACTGGCCGCTATGAGTCCCGAACGCCGCCGCGAGATTGCCAGCAAAGGCGGGCGCACCTCACAGGCGCGAGGCACCGCGCACCAGTGGACAGCCGAGGAAGCTTCCGCCGCCGGTAAAAAGGGCAGCGCTCGCTATGCAATGAGACGCGGCGAGAATGACTGAGATTCAATGATCGACGCCCTCTATGCCAGCTTTGGCAGATTGATCGCCGTGGGCAGCGGCCCAGCGCAGCACTTCCGCCGCCAGGTAGAGCGAGCCGGTGGCGCAGATTAGATCGGCGCTTTCCGCGAGGTCTGCGGCGAGGTTCATGGCAGCGTCGCTTGTTTCAGCGATGTGTACCTGCACACGGGGCGCGTATTGCGCGAAGAGCGCCTGTAATTGCTCGATGGAGGCGGCACGCGGATTTGCCATGCGGGTCAATACGACTGCATCTATAGCGGACAATGACTGCACAATGCCTGGCAAATCTTTATCGCGTGCCACTCCCAGCACGACGAACAGGCGATGCCAGTGGAACGAAGATTGCAGGGCAAGCAGCAATTTCTGTATTGAGTCGGTGTTGTGCGCTCCATCTACGATAATGGTAGGGTCGTGCGCAACTACTTCTATACGCGCGGGCCAGAATACACTGCGCAACCCCCGGCGCAGCGCGTCTTCATTCCAGACTACTCCTTTTTCGCGCAACATTTCGAGCGTCGCCAGCGCAAGCGTTGCGTTCTCCAGTTGGTGTTGACCGGCGAGAGGGATTTCGAGACCGCTATACACTTGCTCAGGAGCAAGCACGGTGAAGCGCTGAAATTCAACGGCGCGTTCTTCCAGCGTATAGTGGTAACTTAGAGATGGCAATAGCCCGGCATCCACTTCGGCCTGCGCGGGATCATCTCCCAGCGCGCCCACGCGCACCAGTTTTGCCTGTCGCGCCTGGGATACAGCGGCGATGGCAAGTAACGCTTCGGGAGATTGAGCCGAGGTGACAACGATACCGCCCGTTTTGATGATACCCGCTTTTTCTGTAGCGATTTCGGTCAGTGTGTTCCCCAATATCTGCATGTGGTCGTAGCTGATCGAGGCAATCACAGAGACGAGCGGCTGCGTGACGTTGGTGGCATCCAGCCGCCCGCCCAGACCAACTTCTAAGACGGCGTGTTCGACCTGCTGGCGCGCGAAGTAGAGCAGAGCCAGGGCGGTGGCTACTTCGTAGGTGATGTAGGGGCTGAACTCATGCTCGATCTGCTCGACCGTCACGCGCAGTTCAGACACCATTTCGGCAACTTCCGCTTCGCTGATGAGACGCCCATTGACGCGCATCCGCTCGCGAAAGGTATGAAGATCGGGCTGCGTGTAGAGGCCGGTGCGCAGACCGGCTTCGCGCAGGACACGCTCGATAGAGGCGGCGGTTGACCCCTTGCCCTTGGTGCCGGCGATGAGGGTGCAGCTATAGTGTTGCTGTGGATTGCCCAGCGCGGCCAACAGGCGCGCCTCGCGGGGTAAATTCTCATGCGGGTCGTGGCTAAACGGGCCGCCGCGTTCAAAATCGCTCAGGCTGTAGAGATAGGCTAAGGCTTCTTGATAGTTCATCAAAACCGTTGGTTCCCTTTATACGTGTTTCAGGCAGAGTAGCCACGCACGATGGCATCGCTCATTTTGACTACGCGCATCATTTCGCGCACGTCGTGGACGCGCACAATATCGGCTCCCTGGGCGATGCCAAGCGCAACGGCTGCCGCGGTGCCTTCTACGCGCTGCTCCGGCGACAAGCCGCCCAGCACCAGACCGATGGTGGATTTGCGCGACACGCCCAGCAGGATGGGACGCCCAAGCGCGCGCAACTCGCCCAGACGCCGCAAAAGGGTCAAATTTTCCTGTGGCGTGGTGCCAAATCCGATGCCAGGATCAATGATGATGCGCTCCCACGCCACGCCCACCGCCAGCGCAGTGTCGATGCTGCTTGCCAGAAAGCGCATCACATCGCTAACAATCTCGCGCTTCTCAACGCCGCGCATGTTTGCCATCAAGATAACCGGAACAGCTCGTTCGCTTGCCAGCGCTGCCATTTCCTCGTCATGCCGCAAGGCCCAGATATCGTTTAGTATAGAAGCTCCGGCATCCAGAGCCTGTCGCGCCACTTCGGCCTTATAGGTGTCAATCGAGATGATTACGTCAGTAGGCAGGCTGGAGCGTAACGCCTGTATGACGGGGATAACACGCGCCAGTTCTTCTTCCAGGCTCACTGGCGCGAAGTTCGGGCGCGTCGACTCGCCACCCACGTCAATCATCGCCGCGCCTTCCGCCGCAAAACGCTGCGCCTGGTCAACAGCGCGAGCGGTGATCTCCGCGGGTGTCATGCTTGCACTGGCGAGACCATCACCGGCGAAAGAATCTGGCGTCACGTTGATGATGCCCATCACGTAGGTTTGTTGGCCCCATTCCAGGCGGTGGTTAGCCCATGTTGTGGCAGGTAGCGGCGCTGGCATATTTTTCTCCTGACCTATTAAATGAATTTTACCGACCGGATACAGTAACGACTTTCAACTGTCGCCGCCGTCCTGATGAATATTAACGACCACATGCGGGAATGTCATCCTGAGCGTAGCGAAGGATCTCGGCCTGGCGAGTGAGATCCTTCGCTGCGCTCAGGATGACAGGTCACTATCGATCTTGGTTGGTAATGTTCATCAGTGGCAAGCCTACTGTTTCGCGCTTTTAAAGTTTCTGGTTGTTAAAAATCATCAACCCAATTATTTTTATAACAGCCCAACCAGGTAATCGGCGGCCTGTCGCGCTAAAACTATGCTGGGCAGGACGCCGTGGGCACCCAGGCCTTCGATAGCAACGCCCGGCGCGGCTTCTTCTACTATGCGCATTGCGGGTACCAGGTCGGCTGTCACATACAGGTCTACCGCCCAGCGATGGGTGGGATTGGTGCCTCGCAGATCGGGCACCCAGCGGCGCGTCGCGTCGGCCAGGCGTTGATAGTATGCGTTATCATTTTTCGTCATTCCGGCCTTGCCGTAGCGACCGCCGCTCACGCCCAGGCGACCATTCCCCGGTCGATAATCGGCATAGGTATAAGGGGATGCATCCCAGAACAAGGGGAAATCAGGGGGGAAATCGGCTTTGAAGGCGAGCGCGTAAATACGCGCATTGGCCTCTACCATTGGCCCGACGCAATTGACGAGCGCGCGCGCTTGTATCGATAGGCCACCGGCCAGCGTCACCCGCCAGGAAGCCACCTGTCCCTGTCCCTTCACTGCTTCATACCCTGTAACACGCGCCTGACCCACTATTTGTACCTGGAAGTCTTTACGCGCTCGCCGCGCCAGGTGCGCCAGCAGCGTCAGCGGTTGGATATGCCCTTCGTCCGGCAGCCACATAGCGCTGACTACTGTTTTCATATCGAGTCGTCCCCGCGTGGCCTCGTTCACCTGCGCGGGTGTCCATAACTCCGCGCGCAGACCCGACGCTACGCGCAACTGCGTCTCGCGTTCCAGCTTATGCGCGGCGCGTTTGCTCGTCGCCATGTTGAGCGCGCCCGTCTTGCGCACAGATAGGAGCGTGCCATCCTTATGCCCCTCGTCAATGAAGTCGTGGAAAAGCGCCGTCGTCGCCGGATAGAAATCGAGGGCGGGACTAGCGGGGTCTATTTCTGACATTGCCATATTGATGCCCGGCGTGAAAATACCCGCGTTACGCCCCGTTGCGCCAAATCCCAGCATTTCCGCCTGCTCAAGCACCAGCACGCGCATGGTAGCATCCCGCTCTTTGAGAGCGAGCGCGGCACTTAATCCCGCCACGCCGCCGCCAATCACCACCACATCGACCGGTGGCAGCGCCGTTTCTTGCAACGAGGGCAATTGAAGTTCAGCATAGACCGCAGGGTCAATATCCTGCCACCAGGGGATCTGTAGTTGCAAAGCATGAACGTTCACTGGTCTCGAAGGGGATGCGGTATTGATGTTTGTGCTGGATTGCATAAGGTTCCTTGTTGAGTGAGCATGATAGGAACAGTGCCGCCGCGTTCTCCTGGTTGGCGACCAGGGCGGGGGCAGTGCCGCCGCGTTCTCCTGGTTGGCGACCAGGGCGGGGGCAGTGCCGCCGCGTTCTCCTGGTTGGCGACCAGGGCGGGGGCAGTGCCGCCGCGTTCTCCTGGTTGGCGACCAGGGCGGGGGCAAGCCCCGCCCCTACCATACACACGTCGCGTTCTCTCGCAAATAATAAACTATATCCATTCTATCCCCTATTGTTGTACCGTGGCAAATGAACTGTTATACTATCCACAGGGTTAATGCTTATCCATTTGTTCGGTTTCATATATCTTACTATACAGCGATCAATTCATTGAGGAAGAGCATTTCATGAGAGACACAGATAGAGAATTTGCGAGACAACAGGGTCGCCGCAACAATAGTATCGCTGCGGCGAGACGCTGTCACGAATGCAACGAGGAGGCGTTGGGGCATTGTCCCGATTGCCACAAAGGTTTCTGCCAGGATCACTTTCCCAAGCAGCAGCATTCTCCGTGCGCCGAAAAGCAGATGCGCCTGGCGCAAACGCAGGTGTGTTATGTTTGTGGCAGGCAGGTCTATCCCGATCAGTGGTCGCTTTCGCGCACCTCGCATTACATAGATGAATTCCGCTGCAACGGGTGCGGTCGCCACGTCTGCGATGAGATGCATACACGCCGCAAGACGGAAAACATTTCCATCATTCGCGAGGGCTTGCGCGGACACCGTTACCAATCAACCACCCGTTATTGCGACCTCTGCTCTCCCTTCTATCGCATAGGCGGCATAAAAGGGGTGACTCGCTGGGTGGTTGGCGTGGGAACGGTTGTTGTAGGTGTATTATTCTACCTGCATCCCTGAACATCATACAGTCGAGGAGGGAAACAGCAACGGCTAACGCCGTGCTCATGCTATATGACAGTGATACCAGCTATTCAATCTACCCTCACACGTTACCAGCCCGAGATAGTAGCGGAGATGCGCGCCGCGCTGCTGAAAGCCAGCGATATGGCAAACGCCGCGGGTGAAAGCTTCGATTTCTACCAGTACATACGCTACCACCTGGGCTGGGTAGATGCAACATTCGCGCCCGTGTCCAGCAATCCTGGCAAACTCATGCGCCCAACACTGCTTTTGCTGGCCTATGAAGCTGCCGGGGCCAATGGGCTGATAGGCGACGCGCCCACTGATACGTCTTACCTGGCTCGCGCCTTGCCAGCCGCTGCCGCGCTCGAACTCACGCATAATTTCACCCTCATTCATGACGATATCGAAGATGGCGACGTGGAACGCCGCCACCGCGCCACGCTGTGGAAAGTGTGGGGCATTCCCCAGGCCATCAACGCGGGAGATGGCCTGTTCGCGCTGGCGCGTTTGACGCTCTGGGGCGTGCTGGAGAGAGGGGTCGATCCGGGCATCGCTGTGAAACTGGGGGCCGCGCTCGACTACGCTTGCCTGGTTATCGCGGAAGGGCAATACCAGGATATCAGTTTTGAGGATCGCCAGGCGGTCTCCGTTGCCACGTATCTTGATATGATTCGCCGCAAAACAGCCGCGTTGATGGCCTGCGCCGCCGAAATGGGCGCGCTGCTCGGCACACACGACCACCAGACCATTGCCAGCCTGCGCAGTTTCGGACAGGCGACAGGCGTGGCCTTTCAGGTGCGCGATGATCTGCTGGGTATCTGGGCCAGTTCTGTGGAGTCCGGCAAAACGGAGGCGGGCGACATCTACCGCCGCAAGAAAAGCCTGCCTATCCTCCACGCGCTCGAACACGCCAGCCCGTCTGACCGGCAGGTATTACTACGAATTTACAGCCAGGAAAATCCCGTTACCCCCGCGCAAGTTCATGAGGTACTGGACATCTTCGCGCGCACAGAAACAAGAACCTACTGCCGCGATTTTCTGGCCGAACAATGCCGCCTGGCTTATGCCGCGCTGGCGAGCGTGCCGCGCTCCAAGCACAGCGTGGCATCGCGCGCGCTCGACGATATGGAGACGCTGGTGCAATTCGTTGAAGAGGCGTGCAAGGGCTAATCCGGTTCACCCCTCCATCATGGTGCAATACTTCTCTCTTTTATAACACTACCGTTAGCGTCACCGAAATGGCCTGTGGACTTCCCTGCATAGCCAATCCGCTATGATCGGTGGCCGTTAGAGTGATTTGCCCTGTGTAGGTGCCTAACAGCTTACCGTTGGTATTCACCTGCACAACCAGTGCAGCGCCGCTCTTGCTAACCACGCCCGATGTTACCGCAATATGCAACCAGCCCTGGTTAGCGGCATCCACCGAAGCTGCCCATGACACGGGTTGCGGGCAGTTTCCCGACACGCTCAGCGCGAGCGTTTGCGCGGGAGGATTCGATTGGAGCAGGGTAGCAATAAATGTAAGATGCGTGGGAGTCACTTGTAGCGTGCATGGCTGCGGAACCGGCGTGGGAGTTCCGGGAGCGACCGTACTCGATGGGACAGGTGATGGAGTTGTTGGCACAGGCGTCCCTGGCGCAGGCGTGCTATTGGGGGGAGTTCCCGAAACAGGGGTTGTCACAGGTATCGTTGCTGACGGAGAGAGTAACGTTACTTGCACCATCAACGTTTGCGAACGCATTTCCGTCAGCAAGTCAACCGAGGTGTTATATGTTCCAGGAGCGAGCGCACTCATATTGAACAAGAGATTGCCCTTCACAACGACACCAGGCTGAAGTTGACCGCTGGCTGGCGTCATCTTCAACCAGCTTGCCTGGGGGAAGGCTTGCCAGTTCGTCACCTCTCCGCAACCAGGAGTTGTGCTGATGGCGAGTGGTTGATCGAATAGAGCCTGCCGACCGGCGACAACTGCAAGCGAAACGCTGCCCGGGCTTGATATCACACCGCAGCGCGGCTGCACCGTGAGCGCCACCGCGACTGGTTGCATTGCAACGAGCGGATTTCCATTGATTGTAAAAAGCAGTACTCCACCGTATACACCCGGAAGGAGTGGCTGGCTCAGGGCCATGACCCGGATGCGCGCGCTGGCTCCTGGCATAACACTACCCGACGTGGTATCGGTATGTAACCATGCGCTGGTATCCTGTCCGGGAACGGTCAGGTTTTGCGTGAGAGCATCTTGCGGTACGCTCGTTGTGAATGACCAGTTCAACGGTCGCACGCCTGGATTGCTGATGGTCAGATACTGGGGAGCTGGCCCGCTTGCCCCATCGGTTGCGGTAAATGAAAGCAGGGGAGGCTCAATTACCAGTAAGGCGGAAGTGGCCTTTTGTGGTGGAAGCACAGTCACCTGTACCTGAATGATGATAGGCTTGCCCGCGTTAGATGTAATCGTAATCGTTCCCTGGTGGTAGCCGGGCGCGAGATGTACGCGCGCCACTGCCACAAAAACACCCTGGCTTTCCTGGAATACGCCCTGTTGGGGAGCTAGAGACAACCAGGATTGATCGCTTATAGCCTGCCAGGAAATCCAGCTACCACCAGTATTGCGCAACAGTAACGATTGAAGTGTGTTTTCTTCAGGAATATCTATCCCAAAACCCAGCGGGCCTTTCAACCCGCCGGGTTGATCCGGGGTACCTACTAATAAATGCGGAAGCGGCGCGGGAAAATCGCTCGTCACTTGAAGCGAGACGCTGGCGATATAATGTGAGTGCGTATCTTCAGCCAGAAGAAGATGCGTCCCGGCTCCCCAGTTGTCTTCAACCAGCACTTGCAGGTCCGCGTGACCATTACTATCAAGCTTGATGATTGAAACGCCACTATTGGTGCGTACCGCTTGCTGCATATCGCGGGTCAGTAAAACGCGCGCAGAAGGTGAAAAACCGGCGATATGCAGGGTGACGGTCTCACCTGGATGCGTCACAGGCGGGGTCACAGTAAGCATGGGCCGGGTAGGAGCGCCGGATGCTAAAGTGGAGATATGAGGCCGGGTGGTATTGAGCAAAAATAAAGTGCCGTCCGCAATCAAGAGTAAAACAATAAGCAGCGCCAGTAAAACAAAAAACTTGCTGCGGAAAGATAGAGCGCGCCAGCGAGAAACTGACCATCGCTGAGGGCGTGTAGGAGACGAGGGAGGTAGAGGCGCATTATTTAAGATATGAGTATCTGCCTGGGCGAAGGCTCGTTGAATATCCGCTTCTTCTATTGGAACAGCTTCAATAGTAGTCGGCAAATGTCGCAGTTCAAAGGGGTCTATCTGATTGTCCCAGGAATCAAGTTCTTCTTCGCCCGGTTCGCCGGGTGGTAAGGAAGGCAAAAGCGAAGGTTCGTCGATTAAATCAGAGGCAACAAATGGCAAGGTATCTTCTTTTTTGCCACGCATTACGACCTACACTTCCTAGTCGCTTACAACGATCGGATAAAGATGACAAAATCTAGCCTATTACAACCAATAATACGAAGAGTGCTATGATATGAGATGAAGGCGATTACTTTTTTCCCTGAGAGTATGGGACTATGGTACCGTTCCAGGCAAGTGGCGGGAAAATCAATACAACCCCCAGAGCGTCACGTTGTTACCTGAAGCGGTTGCGACTTGCTTTCCACTGGGAGACCAGCTAAGGGCTAACACTGGAGCATTCAAGTGAACGCGCAAAAGCGGTATTAGACTTTGCGTGGGGTACCAGATTGCCAGCGTGCCATCGTCGCCGCCTGTCGCCAGCAAACGACCATCGAGCGACCACGCCAAAGCGCGCACAACGCCGGTATGCGCGGACAAACGCTGCGGGGTGTCCATGCACTGGTTGCCAAAGCCGCCCTGCTGCTGTTGCTGGCAGGTCAGCCCTGACCAGAGGCGCACAAGGCCATCATCGCCTCCTACCGCCAGCGTATTGCTGGTGGGAGCAAACGCCAGCGCGCGCATGGGCGATTGCGCATCCAGGTAGTACCCATGCACTTCCTGCCCGCTGCTGGCATTCCATACACGCACCACGCCGCCTTCTGAAGAGGTGGCTACCGTTTGACCATCAGAAGCCCAGGAGGCTGATAATATGGCGGCGGTATGGCGCATGAAGTCGGTCTGCTGCGTTAAACCGGGGATATTCCAGACGATGGCCTGCATATCGAGCGAGCCAGAAAGCAGGCGCAATGGCTGTTGAGGCGACCAGGCCAGCGTCGTAACGGTCTTGTTGTGCGCGTCCACGACCTGCTGCTGCGCCAGGCCATGCGCGGCGTTGAACAACGCTAGCTGGTTGGCGAAGCCTGCGGCGAGCCATTGACCACCGGGCGACCAGGCCACGGCTCGCACTGATCCCGGCAAGTTCTGCTGTCCCTGCACTACACCATCCATATTCCAGGTCATTAGCAGCCTGTCGTCGGCCCCACTGGCTATCGTCTTGCCATCGGGCGACCAGGCAACCGAGCGCACCGTTTGCTGGTGCTGCGTGAATACCAGCGCGGCTCTGGCTGAAGCAGGCGGCGTGAATGGCCCGCTGGTAGCGCTGACACGCGAGGGCGTTGTCTGCGTTGCGGATGTCGTTTTTACAGACTGCTTCTGGCCCGCATTCAAAAAAGAGAATACATGGTGATTGGCGGCGTATACTGTCCCAACTGCTCCCGCGCCCAGGGCCGTACCTCCCAGCAGGAGAAAGGCGCGCCGCGACCAGCGTTTTTTCTTCTGACGCGGCACAGCGTACATCGACCCGGAAGTATGCATATCCAGAGATGGAAAAGCAGCAGAGTCGGCCAGGGTATCCGAGGCATAGAAGGCTGATTGACGCGGCCCTTGACGGTTCTGCATTAAGGTAGCCACCGACCCCTCAAGCACATATGAATCCAACGATAGCTTTGTGCCGGAGTGAATTCCCGCGGCAACCAGGCTTTTATCATCGGGCAACATGGGGCCGGCAGGCGAGTAGCGCAGCACATAGACCAGGGGATTCCCCAGCAGATCGGTTCGCGGCAATTGCAGTTCGTTTACAATGGCTGGCACGAGCGCGGAAACAGGCGCGTGGGCCGCGAGTTCCATCGGACGCGCATGGCCCGGAACCGTCTGTTCAATAAATATTTCTAACGTTCGCACATTTTCCCCCCGGATACTTTAACTTCCAGGCTCAAGTGTACCATGTTGTTTTATTTTCATTCATCGATTTTTAAAAAATAGGGAGAAATGGCTACTTTTAGGTTAAGGTGATATTCATACGTCAAGACAAAGAATTAGCGTATAATATCTTCATCTCAACAATAGAATAGCTTTGAGTCGTTTGTTATAGTAATGTCACTAAAGCGAGTGAGGAGAGCGAGCATGCCAGAGTGGTTTCCAGGTTCAGGTTCCTACGAACGAATGGATGTGTTGTTAGAGCGACCCTGGGAATATCACGATCCCTACAGTCTGGACGTTCCGAAGCACCCACGCTACCTCGCGTGCGAACAGGCAAACGCCCTGGATATGCTGGTAACACCCACACCACAAGAGCTACAGTTGCAGATGATACGGGCCTATCACGAAGTGAAGTCCCAGGGTATAGCGCCTGTCCTATTTATTCATGCTGAAAGTATGCAAACAGAAAAAACCAAAAACATGAAACTGTTTGCCTGGCATATGCAGAAGCAAGGAGGCAAGATCGCCTTTTTGATCCCACAAAATGGTATCGGAGATGAGAATAGAGGCGAAACCCCCGATAGTGGGTACATCGTGAGCAGGGCATTCGCTGAAAAGAAAACACCCGCCCTTGTTTTGACCTCGAATAGTTTGCGCTCTATCAAAGATCAACTCGCTCAAAAGGGTATTACACCTGCCAGCGTGGAGTTTATTTGCATCGACGAGGTGCAACTATGCACCAATCAAACCCATCTTGAAGCCGTTGAAGGACTGCTGGAATTACAGCAGGCTGGTTTTACGGTGGTCATCAATGGGATTGATTACGATTTCAAGGCAGATATTTTTACGCACATGCATCACTTACTGCTCATGTCTCGTTTTTTGCCCGGTTGGAAATCATTCCAATTGACAACCCAGTGCCAGCATTGTTCTCATCCCGCGCATGGGTCGCGTCGGGTTCTGACCTTGCCTGACGGTCGCAAGCATATTGCCGATGCGACATCGCCCATTGTGATGGCGGGACTCAGTAACTACTATGCTGTGTGTGATATCTTCCACAAGCCCTGTACCCGCATAGGAGCTACGGGAGAACATATCCGTCCACCTCTCCCTACGACGCTTACAGTAGAGCAAATACTGCAAACACCGTGGATGCAGGCAACGCTGGCGCATTTCAATGTTAAGGTGTAACCAGATAGCCTACTCCCCGCGCAACTTTGTTCTCTGGAACGTTTCTGAAACGTTGCTTCTTTTAGACTGGGAGTAATGTAGTAGCAGAGGATACATATCGATGAAATGGAAGGGGATTTGTTTCATGAAACCCGCTCTATCTAATTTTTCCGCTAACCGGCCTGGTTTTTTAAAGGCGGTCATACTGTTGCTTCTGCTCACACTGATTGTAGCTGGCTGCAATTCATCTACAACTGTTGTCCAGACACCAACACCGACTGCGCATCTGACATTTTCAAGCGTCAGTCTTGGCATACCTGCCGACGCTCTGAACTCGCCGGTCGTCGGGCCGCTGGCGGATGATACACTGATGCATGTACGTTTGCTGTTCAAGGTGAGCCAGAGCCAGCAGGACCAGCTCAACACAATATCAAATCAACAGCAAGATTTATCGCACCTGGCCAATCAAATCGGCATCAGTGACGCAACGTTCGCGCAGATCAAAACTCAACTGGGCATTTCGGGCATCACGCTGGCGTTGAGCAACCTTCATACCTCTGTGGCAGTCGATGGGAAGGCTAAAAGCATGGCGCTGCTCTTCCAGACGCATTTCGTGGTACACAATTACAAGGGACGCACGTTTTACGCGCCTGCTACAACACCTCAACTGCCTACCTTTATCGTCAATAATCTTGTCTCGGTAACAGGACTGGATAACTACAGTATGCCGCTACAAACCGGATTTCAAGCGTCGGGCTACACGCTTACCAGCGCGCGCGCAAGCACGGCAGCGAGAGCGAATTGTTCGGCTCCGGCTGGCGAGGTTTTCCCGTCAGATGTGGCGCATATCTACGGCTACGATCAGTTCGCTCGTGCCGGGTTCCTCGGCCAGGGTATGACCATCAACCTGGTTGAGATCGATGGCTTCCCACAAAGCGATGTTACCAACTACGGGCAATGCGTCGGATATCGCGGGCATATCGTTGTCAAAAATATCGACGGCGCGCCAGCGCAGGCCGGAGAGGAGTCGGCTCTGGATATCGAGCAGATCCAGGGACTGGCCTCCGATGCCAATATCATCGACTACCAGACCGGCAACCAGGATGTGGGTACGGGCATTATCGATGAACTGCAACAGATCGTCGATGACAATACCAAAAACATCGGCACCGGCAGCATTGTCAGCATCAGCCTGGAAGGAACGGAAAACTTCCAAAGCTTGAATTACCTCAAGGGCATCGATCAACTCCTGTCGCTGCTCACCCAAAAAGAGCATATGACTGTCTTTGTGGCAAGCGGAGACTGCGGCGCATTTATGGATCACGTGTTCGGCAGTTATTCGGTCAGCTTCCCGGCCAGCGACCCAAACGCAGTAGCGGTGGGCGGCACAATGTTACAGATCAATGCGCAGGGCAAGCGAGCCAGTGAAGTCTCGTGGTCAAATGGCTCGGACACCACGCAATGCACCAATTCATGGGGCAGCGGTGGTGGTAACAGCGACTTCTTCCAGCAGCCGAGCTTTCAGTCGGGCAAAGGCGTGCAAAACAATGCATCGCGCGGCTTTCGAGAAGTGCCGGATGTTTCCGCGGTCGCGCTCAACCTGCCACTCTATTTTGGCGGTCAGTGGCAAACCTTCCCCGATGGTAGCGGCGCGGGCAGCGGCACGAGCGCGGCTACGCCCATCTGGGCAGCAGGTATGGCCCTGGTGAACCAGGCGCTTATGAAGAAGTACCACGTGTTCTTCGCCGGTCCGCTCGTTTTCTACTACGTGGCAAACCACGCGGGTCGCCTGTCTCCCTACTTCGATGTGACGCAGGGAACCAATCTGGGCTTTAATACGACAGCGGGGTGGGACTTTGCAACCGGTCTTGGCACCCCTAACCTGGTAGATTTCTACAACGTACTGGCCGGTGTTGCCAGCAAACATTGAGCAATCGCATTGAAACGGTACAGCGCCAGGGGCGACTGCCTGAACGCAGGTATCCCTGGCGCTGTACCGCTGGATGGTCTTACGCTCCGCATTTTCCCCCATAGATTTACGAGTGAAAGGTCTGTGGGAGAGCCGCCAGAAGTTGAGTGAAGTCCTCGCCTGACAACTGCTCGAGGTAGGGAGTGACTTTCCAGAAGTCTTTGAGTTCTCTGTATTCCCGCACGAACTTCGCATCCCCCGCGTTCACGGTTTTTGCGGCTCGTATCATCAAGTTTTTCGCGGTATGTTCGCTTGAGACAAATTGAACTACATCTGTCTGATAGCCCATGATACGCAGGATCAAGGCACGGAATGTATCGGTCAAGATATCACCCAGGCGTTCTTTCAAGATGCTGTGCCGTTCCACCGGCTCAAATGGACGAGGCGCGGGTTGATGATCGAGTTGCTTTTGCAGGTGATGCTGGCAACACGGCGCGCTAATGATAAGCTTACTGCCCCACTTTATGCCCTGAGCCAGCGCCTCATCTGTAGCAGTATCGCAAGCGTGGAGAGCCAGTACGATATCTGGCTGCGTCTCCGGCTTAAAATCTATGATGCTGGTTGTCTGAAAAGTGAGATCGCTCCAGCCCAAACTCGCGCTTTTTTCGGTATGTCGCGCTAAGAGTTCTCCATTGACATCGATTCCCGTTAGTCGTGCCGGTATGTGAAGCACGGAGTTGAGATAATAATAGAAAGCGAAGGTAAGGTAGGCGTTACCGCAGCCACAATCTACGACATGCAGGGGAAAGGTACTGAATTTTTCCAGTTCTCCCGTTTGCTGCACAAGCTTTAAAAACTCATTTATCTGCCGGTACTTACTCTGCATATCCGCCCGAATCTTGCCATCTTCGGACATAATGCCGACTGCCTTCAGAAAAGGTGCGGCATCGGTAGCCGTCAACAGTCTTGCTTTCTGGCGATCATGAGACAAATTCGCGTCTCGCGCCTGACTCTCAGCCTTGCCAGTGCGGATAATGGCCTTCCCCTTCTGATTCACAGTAATAGTTATTACTCTGCGGGCAGTTTGCACATGCACGTTTTTGAACTCAAGCGCAATGAGTTGCTCAAGCATTTCCGCGCTTTCATCGTCCCGGTAATTCTTCGTAATATCCTTTTTGGTATCGAAGTACGAAAATTGCATGTGTTTCTTGCCCTGCACAAGCACCGGACGCACAACCACTTTTATCCACGCAACAGCGCGCTCCCGCCCGCTAAAAGTAGCCTTAATAAAGTCCTCGTCGCGCAGGACACTCTCTCTTATTAGCTGTTTATAGTCAGATTCTGGCACTTTGTTCTTAATTCTCTCTATCAACGCTTTGTCACCATTGCTATCTACTGCTGAGGAATGGCTGCATATCAGTATAGAGCATGAAGAAGTTCGTGTCCATATTTTGAATATCCGTTTCTTTAGAAACAGAGAGCGATTGCGCCAGCGAAATAGCACCTGTACAAGCTGAAGATACCTTACTATAATAGATACGGAAGCCATCGCACTGGCGATTGAACATCACCTATTTTGATAACCTATGCGTGAATGAATACATTTTCGTCTATATACACAGGACAACGTTGGGGAAATGACCCGAAGGGGGAAGAACAATGGCAAGGCCAATCTACGTGATTGGGCACAAGAACTCTGACCTGGACTCTGTGGCCTCGGCTTATGCGTATGCGCGGCTGCTGCGGATGCAGGGGGAAGAAGAGGCAATCGCGGCTCGCAATGGCGATTTGAAACCAGAAGTGCGCTTTGTACTGGAGCGATACCAGGTTGAGCCACCTGAAGCGATAGATGATGTGTATCTCCAGGTGCGCGATGTCATGCGACGCGGCGTCATATCGGCCCACCTCGAACAGACGCTCCTGGAGGCCGGTCAGTTATTGCAGGAGCATAACCGGCGCTCGATGCCCGTTGTCGATCATGAAAATAAAGTGCATGGCATTATCGCCACCGAGGATTTCGCCAAACTCTTTTTTAATGATCTTGATCCACGCGCCGTTAATCGCGTGCTATTGAACCGCGAAAACCTGGTGCGCGTGCTGCGGGGGCGCGTACTGGTGGATGGCAGGCGCAAGCTGGGCAATCGCGTACTGGTGGGGGCGATGCAGGCTGAAACAATGGCGGATTACATCGAGCCTGGCTGCCTGGTTGTGCTGGGTGATCGCGAGGATGCACAGATCAAGGCCATTGAAAGCGGCGCGGCAGCGCTGGTGATTACTGGCGACCTGCTGGTGTCTGAACGCGCGCTGGCGGCGGCGCGTACAGGCGGCGTGCTGGTAATAAGTACCGCGCATCATACCTTCACTGTTGTGCGCCTGATAAACCTGAGCATTAGCATCCAGGAGTATATGAACCGCGAATTTGATTTCTGCCATCCCGAAGACTTGATGAGCGAAGTGCAACACACGCTGGTTCGCAGGCGTTCGCTGCCGGTGGTGAATAACGATGGGAAGCTGGTTGGCTATCTCTCGCGCACCGACCTGATCAACGCACATCCCAAACGGATCATTCTCGTCGATCACAACGAGCAATCGCAGGCGGTAGATGGTATCGATGAGGCGGAATTACTGGGCATTATTGACCACCACCGCATCGCCGATATACATACCAATCGACCCATTATGTTTCGCGCCGACCCGGTGGGCTGCACCGGCACCATTATCGCTGGCCTCTATCATGAAGCAGAAGTCGCCATTCCACGCGAAGTCGCCGGCACGCTGCTGGCCGGGCTGCTGTACGATACGCTGATTTTGCGCTCCCCCACCTGCACACCGCGTGACGAGCGCATCGCCGCCGAACTGGCGCAAATCGCGGGCGAAGACATAGAACACTACGGACAGGAGATTTTCGCGGCGGCAGCGGTTGATCTGAATTCGCGCAGCGCGGAAGCGTTATTGACCGCCGACTTCAAGGAATTTACCGTGCGCGACACAAAGTTTGCCATCGGTACGGTTGAAACTGCCAGCCCGTCCACCATCGAGAAGCGCAGCGCGGAATTGCGGCAAACCATGCAGCGCATCGCTCATGAACGCGGCTACACTTCTTTTCTCTTCATGATAGTTGATATAATCAATATGAAGTGTACATTGCTCGTCTCTGGAGGTGAACGCGCTGTCGCGGAAACACTGGGAAGTCCTCTCGAAGCCGATGGGCATTCGTTGGTGGTAGATGGTCTTGTCTCCCGCAAAAAACAACTCGTGCCGCTACTGGGGCGTATTCAAGCGCAGTTATAAGCAGCGACTCTCTTTGTGAGATTTCCGTTGTGTTCGTCTAGAATATTATGAAAGATGAGAGAAGACGGGATACCCGCAAGGGGTGTCGCTACCGGGTGTAACACCAGTTTAACGGTTCAGGTTTATGACGAACATACGCGGCTATTTCGCGCTCACTAAGCGTTACGAAAATACTTGTCATAGAACAAACACTATGTTACACTAAGGCGTAATCTAAACGTCTCACTCATGAGAAGAAAGGCGACCATCGTGGTCACCTGGGCAGGTTGCTTTTCGGCTTAACAAGGACGAGTAAGCACAGTCTTTGCTACGGGTCAGAGTTGATCCATTGCTATTTTTATCAAATGCCTAAGGAGGGCGCAACCTAACGTGAGCAACTATATTATCGTACCCCTTGTCGTCGGGGTACTGGCGGTGCTTTTCGCGGTGTACCTTGCCAGCTACGTACTGCGCAAAGACCGCGGCACCCCTGAAATGCAGAAAGTCTCCAACGCCATTTTTCAAGGCGCGAGGGCTTTCCTCAATCGTCAATATCGTACCATCGCCATTCTCGCCATATTTGCCGCCATTCTCGTCGGCGTGGTACTGGCCCTGCTCGGACAGGGCAGCTCGGCAGACAAGTTCAGCCTGGCCTGGCATACCTCACTGGCATTCCTGATCGGCGCTGTCTGTTCCGGTATTTCCGGCTACATCGGCATGGACGTGGCAGTGCGTTCCAATGTCCGTACCGCCAGCGCCGCCACGCGCAGCCTGGGCGAAGCGTTGATGGTTTCCCTGCGCGGGGGCGCTGTCTCCGGCTTTCTGGTCGTCTCACTTTCACTGTTGGGCGTTTCCCTGGTATTCACCGCGTATGGCGGTTTGACTAACCCGACGGTAGCCCCGTCCCTGATCGTGGGTTTCGGTTTTGGCGCAAGCTTCGTAGCGCTGTTCGCCCAGCTCGGCGGCGGTATCTACACCAAAGCCGCTGACGTAGGCGCTGACCTCGTTGGTAAAATTGAAGCTGGCATTCCTGAAGATGACCCGCGCAACCCCGCCGTTATCGCCGACCTGGTAGGTGACAACGTTGGTGACTGCGCCGGTCGTGGCGCGGACCTCTTCGAGTCCACCGCCGCCGAAAACATCGGCGCGATGATCCTGGGTGTGGCGCTCTACTCCTTCACGCATAACCTGGGCTGGATTCTCTTTCCGCTGGTGGTGCGCGCCTTTGGCCTGATCGCCTCGGCCATCGGCTTGCTCTGGATTCGCCCGTCGGTCGTCACCGAGCCTGATAAGGCTGCCGGTAAAGACCCCGGTGAAATCGCCATGAAGCAGCTTAACATTGGCTATTACATCACCTGCGCCATCTCTGTCATCGGCGTTTTCCTGGGTAGCTATCTGCTGCTGGGTGGCGTTGACACTGGAGCCGGTACCATCATCGTCACCGCCAATGGCGGTATTCCCGGCTGGGTCTGGTTTGGTTTCGCGGGTACAACCGGCATTGTGCTCAGCATCGCCTTCGTCTTTATTACGCAGTACTACACGGCTGGCACATGGCGTCCAGTGCGAGAAATCGCGGCGGCGACGCTGACCGGCCCGGCCACAACCATCATCACTGGTATCGCAGTAGGCTTTGAGTGCGTGGTGCTGCCTGTTCTGGCGATCTCTGCCGCGCTGGGTCTCTCCTACTTCTTCGGTAGCCAGGTGCATATTCCATCGAACGCCATTACCATCAACTCGGGTGGCATTTTCGGCACAGCCGTTGCCACTATGGGTATGCTGATGAGCTGCGCCTACATTCTGGCGATGGACACATTTGGACCTATCACCGATAACGCTGGCGGCATCACCGAGATGAGCGGACAGGCCGAGTCTGTGCGTGATATCACTGATGCGCTGGACGGCGTAGGCAACACCACCAAAGCCTTGACCAAAGGGTATGGCATTGGTTCGGCGGCCCTGGCAGCCTTCCTGTTGTTCAGCGCCTACCTGGACGTGCTGTTCACTTCAAAAGTTAATAGCATTTGTCCCGCGAGCGCGAATTGTTCAGCGCAGGCTCTTGCCGCAGCTAAAGTGGCGTCTGCTGGTGTCTATACGATTGATCTTGCCAACATCGCGGTCTTTATCGCGGCCTTGATCGGTATTACACTGATCTTCTTCTTCAGCGCGCTGGCTATCCGCGCCGTTGGCGCTGCCGCCAAGCGTATGATTGAAGAGGTGCGCCGCCAGTTCCGCGCCAATCCTAAAATCATGGCTGAGGACCCTGCCGATCGCGTCGATCCTGACTACGCCCGCTGCGTGGATATTAGCACGCGCGGAGCATTGCGCGCCATGATCCTGCCTGGCGTTGTAGCTGTACTCACCCCCATCGCGGTTGGCACTATTCTTGGCCCGCAAGCCGAGGCTGGCATGTTGATGGTTGGTACCATGGGCGGTATCGTGCTGGCCCTCTTCCTCAACAACAGCGGCGGCGCGTGGGATAATGCCAAAAAGTACATTGAGGCTGGCTACCTGAAGGTTAATGCGGAAGGCGAGATGGTTGACCGCAACGACCCGAATGGCACCGTCCTGGGCAAGAAAAGCGAGCCGCACAAAGCAGGCGTCGTCGGTGACACCGTTGGCGATCCTTTCAAGGACACCGCCGGCCCCTCACTACACGTACTCATCAAGCTGCTCAGCACTATCACCCTGGTTCTGGCTCCTTTGTACGTGTTCTTGCACCCGCTGTAAATCGCTCAGGGGATCAATTGACAGCAAACTTGCCCGGCCTTACTGCATAGTTAGACCGGGCATTCTCTTGTCTAGATGAGGAAACTTTCACGAATGGAAAAAAGTGGGGAGGCATTATGCATAAGAACCGCAATTCGACAAAAACCCTGCTCATTTATCTTTTTACTGCGGCCATTTGTGTTGCGTTGTCGGGGTGTAATTTTAGTTTCTCTATTGGCGGAAGCAACACACCACAATGCCAGAGCAACTGTACAAGCGGCACAGGAGCGCAAGGCGTGCGCGTCTACGTGGAACCCAATGACGGCGAACAGGTGATAACGGGAGCTATCAAAAGCGCGAGTAAGTCCATCTGGCTGGAAATATACATTCTCTCTGATCGCAACGTGATTCGCGCGCTCGAAGAAGCAGCTAACAGGGGTCTCGATGTGCGGGTCATGCTCGAACCGCATCCATTTGGCGGCGGCTCATCTGCTCCTCGCACGCTCGATGAATTGGCGGCGGCTGGCGTCAAAGCGCAATTTAGCAGCCCCGATTTCACATTGACCCACGAGAAAGGCATGATTATCGACGGCACGACCGTGTATATTATGACCTCGAACTTTTCGCGTGCAGCTTTGGGAGGCTCGAGCGAGCGGCACCAGAAACCGCGAGTATGGCATCATCGATACGAACGCTCAGGATGTTCAGGCGGTGAGCAACATCTTCAACGCGGATTGGAATCATACTTCCGCCCAATTTAACGATGCCAACCTGGTTGTTAGCCCGGTCAACTCGCGCAGCGCGTTCATGAACTTGATTGGCAGCGCACAGCACACGTTGCTCATCGAGGCGGAGGAGATGAACGATAGCGCCATCGAACAGGCGCTGGTCAACGCGGCCAGTCGCGGTGTGCAGATCGAAATAATCCTGCCCGCGCCGGGTGGTTCGGCCAGCGATAGTAATAGCTCGGGCATTGCCGCTATTAAACAGAGCACTATCACAGTGCGCGAGGATCCACAACTCTACATTCACGCCAAAATCATGGTCGTGGATGGAGCCAAAGCCTTCGTGGGTTCAGAAAATATCTCTAGCCAATCGCTCGACCAGAACCGCGAGTTGGGTATTCTTGTCTCGGATACGGGCGTATTAGGTACGCTTCAAAGCACTTTTCAAACGGATTGGGGAGTCTCACATACGGTATGAGGCTACCATAGAATTGCGCTTGCATATCTGTGATACGATTTGTTTCAGAAATGGAGGACTACAACAATGGTGACAGAAATTGCAATCTTCCAGGCGCTGCCTGGAAAAGAAGACGAACTTGGGCAGGCGATTCGCCAGGGCATAGAAGTGATTCGCCAGCATCCTGAATGCATCTCTGCTCGCGTGGAACGCTGCATCGAGCAGCCCGGACAATATATGCTCATCAACATCTGGACTTCACTGGAAGCGCATACACAGAGCTTTCGGGGCGGCCCGCTCTTCCCGCAATGGCGCAGCCATATCAACGGGTTATTCGTAGAATCACCTAGCGTTTTTCATTACCAGCCTTTCTAAACGCCTGGCTTACGCCGATTTCTCAGCCTGCAAAAAGAATAGAAAAGCAAATCGTATCAACCAGGAGCGAGTCCTATGGCGGAATTGCATGATGCTTCAGCACTACCAATTGATGCAAGCAATGATGAGGAACAGCTCGCAACCCACGTTGCGCAGATGCGTCATCAGATCGAGGAGGCCAACTACCAGTATTACATCCAGGACAACCCGACGCTGACCGACGCAGAGTACGATCGATTGATGATTGAATTGCAGCGCATCGAGCTTGAGCACCCTGAGTTACAAACGCCCGATTCGCCAACCCAGCGCGTCGGGAGCGGACCGGTGCAGGATGTGTCGCAACATCACCATCCGGTTCCTATGCTCAGCCTGGCGAATGCGCGTAGCGAGGAGGAGTTACTGGCCTGGCATAAACGCGCCCTGAATATCTTGCCCAACGCCACCTTTGCCTATGTCTGCGAACTCAAAATTGACGGGCTGGCGATGGCTCTGACCTATGAACACGGCAAACTGACCACCGGCGCATCGCGTGGAGATGGACTGATCGGCGAGGATTGGACGCCCAATATACGCACCGTGCGCAGCATTCCCCAAAGATTGCGCGGCGAGCGCATCCCCGACAAAGTGGAAGTGCGCGGCGAAATCTATATGTCGATTAAAAGCTTCGAGAAGCTGAACGAATCCATGACGGATGATCGCCTGTTTGCCAACCCGCGTAACGCGGCTGCCGGTTCGCTGCGCCAGAAAGACCCGCGTATCACCGCCTCGCGCCACCTCGACTTCTTCGGCTACCAGATTGGCTATATGCAAGGTATGGACTTCCAGAGCCAGTGGGAAGCGCTGGAACTGATCCGCGAGTGGGGTTTCCACGTCAATCCGAATATCCAGCTAGCTAAAGATCTTGACGAGGTGATGGAATATTGTAATAAGTGGGAGAAGGAACGCTTCAATCTGCCCTATGAAATTGATGGGGTGGTGATTAAGATCAGCGACCTGGCGCAGCAGCAAGAGCTAGGCGCGGTGGCGCGCGACCCGCGCTGGGCCATCGCTTTCAAGTACCCTCCTACTCAAGTCGCTACCAAGCTGCTCGATATTCGCGTCAACATTGGGCGCACTGGCTCAGTCAACCCCTGGGCGCTGCTGGAGCCCGTCAATATTCGCGGCGTGACCGTCTCGCGGGCTTCGCTGCATAACGAGGGCGATATCCAGCGCAAAGACCTGCGCATCGGTGACTGGGTAGTGGTGCAACGCGCAGGCGAGGTTATTCCCCAGGTGGTGAAGCCGGTCATGGAACGACGCACCGGCAGTGAAGAAGTCTATCACCTGCCGGAACGCTGCCCCATCTGCGATACGCCCATCGCGCGCTCGGAAGCCGAGGCCATGGCCTATTGCCCCAACACGCAATGTCCGGCGCGCAACCTGGAAAGCTTCATCCATTTTGTCTCGAAAGCCGCGATGGATATCGATACTATCGGCGAGAGGATGTGCGCGCAACTGATCGAAGCAGGCCTGGTTAAAAGCGTGGCCGATTTCTACACGCTGACCCGCGATCAACTGCTGGCGCTGGAAGGCATCAAGGACAAAAGCGCGGACAATATGCTCAAAGCCATCGAAGCCAGCAAGCATCGCCCGCTGTGGCGGCTCTTAGGCGGTTTGAACATTCGCTACGTGGGCGAAAAAACGGCGCAAATTCTGGCGCAGGCTTTCGGCTCGATGGATGCGTTACTGGCAGCCAGCGAACAGGAGATCGGCGGTGTCGCAGGCATCGGCCCGGTAATCGGGCAAAGCGTCTACGCCTGGCTACAAGATGAGCAGAATCGCGCCCTGATCGAACGGCTACGACAACTGGGCGTCAACATGACGGAGGAGCAGAAAAAAGTCGAAGGCCCTCTCGCGGGTCAGACCTTCCTGCTCACCGGGCGTCTGAGCAACATGACACGCCCGGCGGCGGAAGAGGCGCTACTGCGCCTGGGCGGAACGATTGCATCGGGCGTAAGCAAGAACCTCAATCACCTGATCGTAGGCGAAGACGCCGGCTCCAAACTGGCAAAAGCGCAAAAAGTCGGCGTGCCCATTCACGATGAACAATGGCTGATCGAGTTGCTCAAACAATATGAAGCAGAAGCTTAACTCAGGGATATTTACGATAATAATTTCGATAGAAGGGCATAATAGGATGCAAAAGTGGGAATTTGCCGAACTTGGTTACGACTATATTGGGGGCTTTCACTATCTGATCATCTTCAACTCTTCTGGCAGCCAGGTTCTTGATCTTAAACGCGATAAGAACCTGGGGGATAAAACCAATGCGGATGCGCGCAGGCGCATGATGGCGCAGATGGGACTGCAAGGATGGGAGCTGGTGAGTAGCCATGCTGGCAGTCCCCACGCCGAAACGCTTTATTTCAAACGTCCTCTGCCATAGTTACGCGAAATCAGGGATGCGCACCTTCTAACGCGACTGAGAGAATTTCACAGTCGCTTATCTTCGAGTCAATCGCTGTCAATCATCATAGTTGGGATTCGTGTACTGGAAGGCCACATTACAGGCGCGTTGCTGCAATACCAGCGGCGAGCGGGCGTTCTGGCTAAAATCGAAGGCATCCATCATATTATTGGCCCCTTTATCGCGATTGGTGAGGTTGGGCAGGCCCAGTTCATCTTCAGCAAAACGCAGCATAGATGAATACTCAAACTGGGTGTGGTCAATAAAGCCCTTTTTCGCGTAGGGTGAAATGACCAGCAGAGGCACACGAAATCCCAGGCCGTAGTTATCGATTTGCTGCGGCGCCACGTGGTCATAGAAACCCGCCAAAATCATCCCAGGTCAGGAAGACCGCAGTTGATGACCAGTTCGGTCCCTGCATCAAGGAGTTGAGCATTTGCACCGTCCAGTTCTCCCCAACACATACACTGGCGGGCGGGTGCTCGCTGTACTGCGCGGGGGTGACAACCCAGGAGACGGTCGGCAGGTTGCCACTGGCGGCATCGGCCATAAATTGCCCGGTTGGCACGACAAATTTCCAATCTGGACCATACCGTATATGTTTGACGGCATTGTAGACTGACCAGATGTAGCCGCCAGAACCCGATGGCGGTGCGTAGTAGCGCCAGCTATAATGCTTGGCATCCAGCTCGTCAGCCAGTGTTTGAAAGTTGAAGCACGCCTCCTGAACGGAGACGGCACCACTGGCGTTTTCTACCTGGACCGTCTGATGCGCGACATCGCACCCCCAGCCTTTCGACGCATTGCCCAGCGTCCCGATATTTTTATCAGTGACCGGATTATTTACTACCCCGCCCGATTGCGCAGCGATGGTATAGAGGTGGTTCGGGAAACTCGGCCCCATCAATGACGAAAACATGTTGTCGCCCAGCACGAAATTCTGCGCATACGTCCAGTAGTCCGGGATATTGGACTGGTACAGTTGCGTCAGGCTGTTATTGGTATACGGCGCGCTGGCGCCACTTCCTTTTTTCACACTGGAGTGCAGCAGGTCAAACTTATCCATCTTACCGTTGTCCCAGGCCACCTTTGCGCCTTGCGATGAATGATCGATATCCGGAATTTGGTCGGCCTGGTGATGCAATGGCACTACCTGACCCGTTGAATCGGTAGCTGTCGTCGCGCCATTCGCGCCGGGATAGGTGCCGAAGTAGTTATCAAAGGTGCGGTTCTCTTTGATAAAGAACACGATATGCTTGATCTGCCCATTTGGAGTATTCGGCATTACAGTTGTTGTATTGCTCGTCGGCGTCGCAGTAGCCGGATTGTTCGTCGAGTCTCCACAACCGCTGAGCACTATCAAAACAACGACGCCGGCCCCAAAGAGGCGTAACAAACGGGACCCGTTCGCGCTTAACCAATAGCGATTTATTCAATTTCTCCCCTTTTCAAGTAATGGCTGTCACTCACCAGCGAGGAGCAATATTACCCACCGGATATGATTTATTATACTTGAGATAATTCAAGATTTGGTCAAGAAATTAGGGGAATTTACGTGTGCAGGGACGCGATTGACCGCGTCCCTGCACACCTAAGCGGAGGGTATGATGCGCTTGCATCACACGTATTGCATCTCCAGGAACCGGCCGCGCAGGGCGTTGACCTGCTCTTTCACGTTCTGGCCGCGAATGGCATCGTGCATCAACTGTGCCAGTTCGCCCATGGCGCGTTCATCCATGCCGAAGCGCGTCATTTCGGGAACCCCGATGCGCAGGCCGGAGGGGTTGCGCGGGTCTGCATCGCCGGGAACCATGTTGTAGTTGACGATGATGTCGTTGGCTTCCAGGCGTTTGGCGACCTCGACACCGCCGCCCCATTGCGAGACGTTGACGGCGATCATATGGCTTCGGGTATAGCCGAAGGCGCGCGCCTCTACCGGCGTGCCGAGTTCGTCCAGGCCGCGTCCCAGCGCCTGAGCATTGCGCACAATTTGCGAGGCATAGGCCGCGCCGTATTGCTTCATTTCGCGGATGGCAACCAGCAGCGCGGGCAGCGTGAAGAGGTGATGGTTGCTGGATGTGCCGGGGAAGACTCCGCGATCAGCGGCAGGCCAGTATTTTTGTTCGCCCGGGGCATCCAGGTTGCCCAGGATTACGCCGCGCTGCGGGCCGGGGAAGGTTTTATGCACGCTGGCGGTCAACCAGGTCGCGCCCTCGTGCAGGGGCTGCTGGAACTCGCCACCCGCGATCAATCCGAGCACGTGCGCTCCGTCGTAGAGCAGGGGAATATCCTTCGTTTTGCAGAAAGCCGCTACTTCCTCGACCGGCTCTGGGAAGAGAAAGAGGCTCTTGCCCATCACCACCAGTTGCGGGGAGACGCGGTCGATTACTTCGATGGTCTTCTGAGCATCGACGTGGTAATGGTCTTCGGTCAGAGGTAAATAGTGCAGGTTGACCGAGTTGGGGCCGCCCAGCTTGAGCGATTGCCCGCGACTCTGAATGCGCCGCCCAAATACTCCCACCGGCCCATGGCTAATATGCCCACCAGCGTCAGTTGAATTGGCTACAATGGTATCGCCGCCACGCAGCCAGCCCATGGCAATGGCAGTGTTGGCGTTGTTGCCACTGATGGGGCGCACGTCAGCTTGCCGCGCGCGAAAAAGCTCTTTGATCTCGGCTGTCGCCATGCGCTCGATCTCGTCAATGTAGCGCGTTCCCTGGTAATAGCGGTTCACCTTATCGCCTTCGTTGGGATGTCCCTCGGCATAACGACCCATGAAGTCGGAAAGCTGCACCCGTCGCACGGCCTCGCTAGGTGTGTTCTCGCTGGCGATCAGGTTGATGGTCTGCGTCTGCCGCCAGGTATTCTGTTTGTCGATGATATTCTCGATGTCGCTGATATCTACTGTCATCTGTGTTTCTCCCTCGTGGTTTCTTTTGTGGTGCAAAATCTGTAATTCAGTATACCGCACGCATTGCAAAGATACTATAATGAGGCTGCAATGCCCTTTATCACATAGACCAGCGTCCTCATATCTCCCACCAGAAATGTCTCTTTCACATCGACCGGACGCACCTCGCCCTGGCGATTTATCCATACAGTTGTGTAGCCAAGCTCTGTGGCAGGCACGATATCGTATTTGAAGCCAAATCCGGCGTGCCAGATGTCTGATACCGCTAAACCCAGGCGCTCGCGGGCTAGCATAAAGCCCTTGTGCGAGGGTTTGTACGCTCCTGCCTGCTCAGCAGTGATGATCTCATCGAACGTAACGCCGATAGTGCGCTCGGTTTCAGCGATGATGGCGTTATCAGTATTGGTGATAAGGA
>CAVSWA010000002.1:0-2696932 GCA_963731605.1 uncultured Chloroflexia bacterium | reverse complement strand
GGAAACCAACCGCCCCCCAGTCCCGTAAATAACGATTGATTCTCCGCCCTTCGTTCAAAAGCATGATGTGAAGAAAAAGAGCTTCCCATCATGCTTTAGCCCGTGGACACCGATCTCGCAAGCCTCTCCTGCGCAGGTCCGAAAGGAGCCCAGGGTCGATGGCACAAGCGTTCGGGCACTACGTTGAAGCTCTTAGGTGCAATCGAAGGCGTTCTTCCAGATCGGCAACGACCCGCACGAAATCGAAACCCTGCTCGGTCTCTATATCGTGGGTGAGAGCAAAAGCGAAGCCACGACTGTGGGGCCAGAGGTTGATATACGATACCTCGCTTAATCCCCTCTGGCGCAACACATGCTGGAGGCAATTGCAAACTGAAAACGCACGTAGCGATCCTCGATGGGCCAGCCTAAAGCAAAGTCCGTCTCCTGCAGGCTTCGATAGAGATGCCTGAGCAATAAAACAAGCTGCCGGGGTAAGCAGGGGCTTCTAGTCCGTAGTAGAGACGCTTAGCCCGACCGAGCGGCCAGGCGATCTTGCCCGAAGATCTCTTCGCCCAGTATTGAAGACAGGATACGACCAGGGTCTTTGCTTCTCGACGCAATTGCAGGAGGTAGGACCGATGCCGCCGCTTGAACAGCACTCGTCCACTCCGCCTCGCTGACACGCGGCTCGATGAGCAGCCGCCAGAAGGCGTCAGGTGTGTTGCCCGCATACAGATCCGTTCCAGTACCTTCAGTGAGAGTGGCTACCATCCTTACCTCCAACGATCGCGCCGCCGCTCTCAACCGACGAGGGCGGGATGACGCGCGACCTGCCGCGCAACAGCCTCTTCGATCCCGAGACGAAGCGACAGGTCGGGCCGAAGGTATGCCCCGCCATGGCGCCAACGAAATAGAGATGGGGCGCAGTTGACTCGTACCATTTGTTCAACGTCGGGTACCCCCTCTTATCCGCTACGCGCTGGCGCAAGGAGGGTTCAATGAACGCAAGCTTATCGATATCGTGTTTGGATCCTGTCCCGAGGAATGAGTAATCGGCTTCGCGTGATGTACCATCGCTCAATGTGAGGCACAGGGTATTACCTTCAGGGGTAGCTTTGACAATCTGCGTTTGCTCTGTAATGCGGATACTCCCCTCGATGCGCGGGCGTAGCCATTTCGCTCCACCCGGGAGAACCGCGCGTCGATGTACCGGGTACTTTAGCCGGTCGGGGAGGCGATTATACATTTGTGGGAAAGCAACGAGCCAGTTGATTCCCGGAGGGCCAACATCGCCGGGGGGATAAAAGATATGCCTGGCGGGGCCGGGATATCGTACAGCATTTGGTATGCCATCGCACCACGCTCCGTACAATTGACTCAACATGCGCGCCCTCTTCATTCAACATAGCTGCGTATTCAAGCGCGCTCTGTCCATTACCTACTACGACGACGTGTTTACCCTTGAAACGGGAAAGATCTTTATGAAGACCCGTATGCCCGGCAAGGGAATCTGGCAGATCGCACGCATAGGTCGGGAGCTGAATAACTGCAGAGATGCCCGGGCGACAACCACATTTTTTGCTTTAACCGAACGGCCATCGGCCAGTTCAAGGTGGTATCCTCTCCCATCGGAGGCGAGCTTTCGCACGTATGTGGGATCGATGTCCGGTTTAGTGTTATCTAGAAACCACTGCGCATAGTCGAGAAAAAATGGCAGCGCTATCGGCTCCTGGCGAGCAAGGCGCTTTTCTCAATGTAGCGGTCAATACTATAGCTACCATCGGGGTCAGTAAGGGACGAAACCGTCCAGATCGACTTTAGACACAGCCTCTCGGGATATTCTTCCACAGCTCCATCGGCTTACCCAGAACGAGGGTGGGTACCCCCCGTGCCTTCAGGTGAGCGGACACACCCAGGCCGTAAGGCCCCGCCCCAATGATAACAGTGATATCATCCTTCTTCACTCTTCACAATCTCCTTAATAATCAAAAAAGTCAAGACTTTTAGGGCTACTTCATCCTTTAGTATAGGGTATCATTCACACATGTTAATGGAATATTGACGGGAGTGTAGAATCAATGATATTTCCTCACTGAGCGGGTATATATAGTAACCCCCTTCAGGAACCACCACACCGGGCTTTTTACCTTTGCTAATATCAATAAGCTATACCCTCCCAGAATGCGCACGGCTAGATCCTTGCGAAGTAAAAAAAACAAGAGCCTTGGCGGTATGAGCAGCTTCTTCGCAAAAGAATTGGCCAGGCCGATTGAACGTGGTGCATAAAAGTAATCGACCACCTCGTAACCAACATCGTTGAGCATCTCAAGGGCAGTATCCCTGGTAAAGTAGTGGATATGCCCGGTATGCTCTGCGAACCCCAAGCAACCCTTTCGGTCGCAGCAATGATTGTACCGAAAGGTCCAGAGGAAGGTGAATTATTTTGTACGCGCTTTTCGATTTTAAATCACGCAGAAAGCCGAAATAGTCTTCCACGTGCTCAATCACATCCAGAAGGAGGATGAGGTCGAAAAAAGCGCCTTCCTCTTGCCTAATATCCGCGAGTTTGAATTGCAGCTTTTACTTCCTTCTACTGCGGGCAAGCTCAAGCGCCTGTGGAGAAATTTCATAGCCCCACAACGAACATGCTGCATCCATTTTCGCCTGGAGCTGCTTCAGAACCTCTCCTGCTCCACATCCTACTTCGCAGATAGTTCCAGGCGCGATACTATTCCGCGCTAGCATACGCATAATCTGCTTTGCTTTCCAGGAAGATTCTTCAACATGCCAGGTCGGGTTTTTCTCCAGATACTCGCCCGATTTATATATGTCTTCAAGCTTCATCTCTACCTCCGATCAGGAATAGCGTTGCCAACATTGTCAAAATAAACAGCCACCCTGCTTGCCGACAAATCTCCAAACATTTTCTCCCCTAGAAAAGCAACAAGAAATTGTGCTGCACCGTCTTTCTACAATCAAATAGTCATTCACTAAGTAAGGATAGACCTTCAGGTACGCTTGAGTGGTTTAGGTCCATGTTGAGATACAGTTACAAATAACATAACAAGGTGCTTTTTCTTGTACTTAGGATCTGCCATGTCCAGGCTCAGTACAGTATGGAGAAATGTTTAACAATTGGAACATGTGGTTGCGAAAATGTGACTTGTCGGGAGCTACAGTGATATACTTGCTACTATAGCCAGGAGGAAACGGCTGAAAACAAGAAACATTCTGTGGGAGGGATTTATGGCGTTACCACTTTTTTACGTTCACCCAACAGCCGAGGTATCGCCCTATGCGCAGGTCGGCGCGGGCACGCGCATCTGGCGGCAGGCGCATGTGCGCGAACACGCGTATGTTGGTGAAAACTGCAACATCGGCAAGGGCGTTTATATTGATGCGCATGTGCATATCGGCTCCGATGTTAAGATTCAGAATCACGCCTCCATCTTTGAGGGTGTCACGCTGGAGGATGGTGTCTTTATCGCCCTCATGTCTGCTTCACCAACGACATGTTTCCACGCGCTATTACCCCTGAAGGCACGTTAAAAAGCGCTGATGACTGGGAGATCACTCCCACGCTGGTCAAATATGGCGCATCTGTCGGCGCAGGCGCGATTATCGTGTGCGGCGTAACGATTGGTACGTTCGCGCTCATCGGCGCAGGCTCGGTCGTGACACGCGACGTGCCTCCCCACACGCTCGTTTATGGCAACCCCGCACACCCACACGGCTACATCTGCCACTGCGCGAGACGCCTGACCAATGTGCATGAAGAAGATGGCGCGTTGGTCGGCTGGTGCGAAACATGCAAGAAGAGGTGTCTATTTCTAGACACATAGTGAAAGAGTTCTACCAAAAAGCACCGGCTGTGAACCTCAAATCGATACTTCAGTGCATTATGCTACTGCCTGGTAGTAAAGTATGCTGGTATTTTCGCGCGTTGCGCGTAGATCAGCAACGTTGAATGAGAATGGAGCAAAGTCTTTCCTATGTATATACCACTCAATGACCTGCAAGCGCAGTTTACGAGTATCAAGCCAGAGGTGATGCGCGCTATAGAGGGTGTGCTGGATACCATGCACCTCTATCTTGGCCCGCAAAACCAGCGATTTGAGCAGAGTTTCGCCAGCTACTGCGGCTGTGAGTATGGAATTGGCCTTTCTAATGGAACCGACGCCATCGCACTGGCTCTGCGCGCCTGCCACATTGGACCCGGTGACGAAGTAATTACGGTCTCCCACTCCTTTATCGCTACCGTTGAGGCTATCGCGCAGGTGGGAGCGACGCCCGTTTTTGTTGATATTGAGCCAGATACGTACACGTTGGACTGGCGACAATTGGAAGGCGCGTTGAGCAAGCATACGCGCGCCATCATTCCCGTTCACCTCTATGGACACCCGGCGGACATGCAGCCAATTCTAGATTTCGCGCATGAACACGGGTTGCGCGTCATCGAAGACGCTTCCCAGGCGCACGGAGCTATCTACCAGGGGAAGCGCGTGGGCAGTTTCGGCGATATCGCCTGTTTCAGTCTCTATTGCAGCAAGAACCTGGGAGCTTATGGCGAAGCGGGTATCTGTCTCACCAACGACGCGGAACTTGCAGAGACGCTGCGTAAGCTGCGCGATCACGGTTCGCGCGTGCGGTACCAGCACGAAATACTGGGTGTGAACGCGCGAATGGATGAGGTGCAGGCCGCCATCTTGAATGTGAAAATGGCCCACCTGGATTGCTGGAATGCACAGCGTCAGGCCCACGCCCACATGTATAGCGAGCAGCTAAAGGAAGTTGTCGAAGCAGTTCCAATGGTTCGCCCAGGCGCGTCGCACGTTTTTTACGTCTACGTGGTGCAGGTGCGCGAGCGCGACCGGATACACCAGTATCTTTCGGAACAGGGCATAGGTAGCAGCATTCACTATCCAACGCCCATACACTTGCAACCGGCGTGCCAGCACTACGGCTATACACGCGGCATGTTGCCTGTCACTGAGGCGGTGTGTGAGCGTATTATTTCGCTTCCCATGTATCCCGAATTGACCATGGAGCAGGTCCAGGCAGTCATAGACGGGGTGAAGCAGGGTGTGATGGGTGTGGTGCATTGACCCCAACAGAATCTGATCGCGCTATCCATAGCTGCAAACTACCTCACGGTTGAACTAGCGGCATTGAAGGAGATGACCCAGGCGCTAGCCAACCTTCCTGGTCTGAGGCTTCCCGTTCCGTGTAAGAAGCTGGCTCTAAATGCATCATAATTGCCTCAATCCTTTTAATCCTATCAATGAACGCTCGACGTGACTTGTTGGATTTCAAAATGCACCCTGTCCTCCGGACGTTGCCCGAAGCAGGAATGGGTTGTGAGGCAAGTGAGATACCAGAGCTGACGATCGTGAAGCGGGTGTGATCTGTGTGTCGTATGGTTTCATCAAAGGGAAATGATGGAGCTGCTCAAAAAGAGACATCGATACCAGTTGCATCAATTCATGAGGAGCATGCCATGAAAACGGTCGCAGAGAAAACCGATAAAGAAGTTCTGACCACAGGGCAACGATTGGGGGAGATCATCAGCATCATCGTCATGCTGCTGTTAGGTGGCTTCTTCGTGTATCATCAAGTAGCCAATACGGGCTTCTTCACGGCCAAATTCGGAGCGGTGGAGATGATCTGCTTGTATGGCCCCATCCTTGTTTCTTTAGTCGCACCTGGAGTTCGTGCAGTGAGCGGTCGTCGCAACCCGGCCCGCCCGTTCGATGTCGCGATGTATGTGTTCCTGGCGATGGCTGCGCTCTGGTTGTTGATGGTCTTTCCATTCAACTTTTCTCATCTCGCCGACGCCTTGCCCGGTGCATTTCATTTTGTCCTTGCCTGGATCAACAATGATATTGGCAAAGTATGCTTGATTCTCCAGGTAATCATTGGCCCAATCTCAGCAATCCTGACGACGAGTAAATATCTTTCCTTGCGCCGACGAGAGCTTGCAAACGTATGGTAACAGCAGACATTGGTACGCGACAATAGGAGGGTGAGTGATGTCACATGCCTCCTTCGGTGCGGGGAGCACCCGCCGCAGAGCGTTTTTCATCTGGGCAGCGATTCTGTCGCTGGTGTTTGGCTTGCTCTTCATCCAGCACGCCGCGCATTCTTCAAGCTCGGAGGGGGCCTGAGCGCTCCACTGGCTGCGCTGTCGATTCTCGCCGCTGGTCCCGCAGTCGGGTACGCCGCCAACATGCTAGTCCTGGCCCGTCGTACTTCTTAGGGCGGTGCCCGTATGGCGATCGTCTTGCGGAAATGGCCGCTTTGGCCCTTGCCATCGTTCTGGTTGGTATACTCGCTGCCTTGAAGACTCCAGGCTGGAGAGTTGCGGCTCGCAGCGCCGGTGCCTCCGCGGTCATCCTCGGCCTGCTGTCAATCGTGCTCCCCGGCGCTCCTGGAGCGTTAAGCCAGGCCTGGGGAGCGCTTGCCGCCACATGGGGAGTCCTGTTTGCCGTGGCAGCTGAGTGGGAGGCGAGGCTGGGGATGCCTTCTGCGGGTCGAGGTAAGAGGACGATATGAAGAAGAGGAGGAGATTTCAATGCTTGTTGTCCTTGGCCTTGTGCCCATCTTCATCGTCATCGCGATCGTCTGGCCGATTGTTGCCATCACCAGGCAGCAGGAGACGCAGTCGGGCTATACCTTCACGGCTTGCGTGGCGGCCTGGTATGCGCAGATCATGGCCATGGTGGGGATCGTCGTCTTTACGATGGGGATCGGCTTCCTATTCAAGAGTCTGATCGGCTACCTGAGCCTGGGCTTCTCCTACGGGGCGACGCCTTTCCTGATTTTTGGCCAGGAGGGACCAACCACGGTGGCAGCCCTCGAGCAGCTGCGCCTGTTGGATCTGCTGGTCAGAACCCCCAGCCTTCTGGTGGGTGGACCGGTGATCTACTTCGTGTATGCGTACCTGTCCCGCACAGTCTCGGCACAGCGCGTGCGGGCTCCCTCCTGGGTCATACGGGGAAGCCAGCTCATGCAGACCATCTTCCTGGGAACGGTGAGTACCGTCGCTGGCCTGCTCGCTCTCAATCTGCTCCTCGGCTACTTCCTGATCTCCCCGCCTGGCAACCAGCCCCGCGTCCCGTTTGGGGAGATGCTCGGCTTCGCACTGGCTTTCATGGGAGCCTTCGTGGCTCACGTAATAATCTGGCGAAGATATCCGGGAGGGTCGTGGTGGGCACCTCCCGATGGTTGGCCTCCGGCACGCCAGATGCCAGAGAAGGTACAGATCTGAGATAAAGCTCATCTGTTTAGCAGCGTCGGATTACCTTTCGGCCAACCCTGGTGGCTCGGTGCCTTCTGCTTGCTCGCACCTCCGTTGGTGGCCTACGTGTTGATTTTTCCGAAAGCACTCCAGAAAGCCAGTGGAAAGCTGGTGTTGGTTTCAGCGCTGCTGGCTCTCGTCAATGGCCCGCTTGAAGAGATCCTATGGAGAGGTGCATACATCACGCTGTTTCCCGGCCAGTTCTGGTTGGCGCTGATTTATCCAGGCGTCGGATTTGCCCTCTGGCACCTGGCTCCCATGTCGATCTTTCCCTTCAAGGGCCCTGGTGGCAGAAGCGCGCTGGTGGCTCAGGTATGGTTCCTCGGACTACTATGGGCATGGGTAGCCAACAACACAGGGGTGATCCTCTGGATAGCCATAGCACATATCTTGATCGATTTCTCAGCATTGGGATGGGACGTCCTCTTCGCCTGAAAGCAGCCTGCTGCCATAATTCTTGCCTCTAATAGGTATCTTCAATGGAAGAGCTTATTTTGGAGCCATTCTTATCGCGCCATCCAGTCTGATCACTTCTCCGTTCAGCATCTCATTCTCAATGATGTGTTTTGCCAGGGCGGCGTACTCGTCAGGGCGACCCAGGCGGGGCGGGAAGGGTACTTGCTGGCCGAGTGAAGCGCGCGCGGTTTCTGGTAGGTTGCCCAGCAGCGGGGTATCGAAAATACCGGGCGCGATGGTCATGACGCGAATGCCGTTGCGGGACAGGTCGCGCGCGATGGGCAGCGTCATGCCTACGATGCCGCCTTTCGAGGCTGAATAGGCGGCCTGCCCGATCTGTCCATCGAAGGCTGCCACCGAGGCTGTATTAATAATTACGCCGCGCTCGCCGCCCGCGTTAGGGGCGTTCTTTGCCATGGCTGCCGAGGCCAGGCGAATGGCGTTGAAGGTGCCGATCAGGTTGATCTGGATGACCCGTGTAAAGGCAGCCAGATTGTGTGGCTCATCTTTCCCCAGCACTCTTTGAGCGATGCCGATGCCAGCGCAATTGATCAGTACATGCAGACCGCCGAACGTCTCAACTGCCACGCGCACGGCGGCTTGCATCGACTCTTCGCTCGTGACATCGGTTTTCACAAAGAAGGTTGATTCGCCGGTCTGGTTGTGCTCGGTGGCAAGATTGATACCAGCTTCGCTGTTCACATCGGCAATAACGATCTTTGCTCCGGCCTGCGCCAGCAGTCGCACACAGGCAGCGCCAAGGCCCGACGCGCCGCCCGTTACCAGAACGCCCTTGTTCGCAATATCCATGAGGGTTCCCTTTCTTACTGTAGTATTAGCATGTTTGTTGTCTCCTGATGAATTTTGCCAACCAGATAGAGGCGGACATTTCGTTTCATTACATATTTCGAGCGTCAAAAATCATCAGAACATGGTATACTCACCTTACTCGATGCATTCTACAACACAATGAGCGCAATAGCATGAACACTTCTAGCAAAAAGAGGGATAAACCACACTGGCAGGGTCGCAGGCGTTTTGTATCGAGAGGGCGTATTGAATGGTATGGCGAGCAGGGCGATGAACGTTACTGGTATGACTACTGGAAGGCGCGCCTGACTGCTGACTACTACATGGCGGCGGAAAATACTTCGCTTCGACAGGATGAACTGGGGCAAATCCTGCTCGCGCATCTTTCTCCACACGGTTTGCATCTCGAGGCTGGTTGTGGCGCAGGCTACTGGGTGGCGGCTTTGCGGCACCGGGGATTGCGGATTGAGGGTATCGAATACGCGCGCGAACTGGTAGAACTGGTGCAGGCAGCCAATCCACACCTGCCCGTAAAACAAGGCAACGCGCTGGCTATTGATTGCCCGGATGGCACCTATGATTCCTATCTTTCGATTGGTGTGGTAGAGCATCGCATTGAAGGACCTGAGCCTTTTCTTGCCGAAGCCTACCGGGTACTGAAGCCAGGAGGCAGCATACTGATCGCCGTGCCGTACTTTGGGCCGACGCGCACATTGAAAAGCGGGTTGTTTATGTACGAACGGCGGCAGCCAGTATTGCCATTTTTTCAGTATGGTTTCAGCAAACAGGAATTTAGCCGCATTTTGCGCAAAGCCGGGTTTTCCGTGGTATATGCGCAGCCACTCTACGCCCATCGTCTCTTGCAAGAAGAGTTGCCAGGCTACAACTGGCTCGCGAAAAGAGCGCCTTTCATAAAAAGGCTGGCTGAAGGTCTCTTGCGCAAAAGAGACGGTCACATGGTGTTGATGGTGGGGCAAAAGGAGCCGTAACAAGGCGACCGCAAGGGTTGCTTTGACGTATTGCCAAATTACCCTCTAGACAATCTATGGCAAATCTGGCATACTATGCGTTAATGAAATAGCAAATAAAAAGCATTGATGGGGAAAAGTAGGCGGAACGTGAAGCTACAGAGAGAAAAGGTCGCCGGCTGCAAGCCTTTTCGCGGAACAATCGGCTGAAGTTCGCCCCAGAGCTGGCTGTTGAAAGCAAGTAGGCAGCCCCGGCGGCCACCGTTATCAGGCGAACCAGGTGGATCACAGGCACACATGCGCGAGATGCATTGTGCTGTTCTGGATCAATATGGGTGGTACCGCGGAGTATGCTGGCAACTTCGTCCCTGAAGACGAATGTGTTGTCAGCTTTTTTGATTCTTTAATAGATAGCAGGAAGGTCTCTCACATGGGAAATACGACGCGAGAGGATATTGTACGGCAGTTGGAGCAGGTGCGCCGGGACGCGGAGATGGCGCTATCGCAGGTTGGCAATAGCGAGCAGATACAGGCATGGCATAGCGAGTACCTGGGTCGCAAGGGACAGCTTACCGCCATTTTGCGCAACCTTGGCAGCCTGTCACCGGAAGAACGCCCGCAGGTTGGTAAAGTTGCCAACGACATTAAGATCGCGTTGGAAGCAGAGTTGCAGGCGCGCCAGGAAGCCATCGCCCAGGCCGACCTGGAGGCTATGCGCCGCGCCGGAAGCGTGGATGTGACACTACCGGGTCGCCCTCAGTCCCCCGGCAAGCTGCACATCACCACGCGCACCCTGCGCGACATCTATACAATCTTCGCTGAGATGGGCTTCCAGATTTATAATAGCCCGGAGGTGGAGACCGATGAATACAACTTCCAGTTGCTGAACATGCCGCCGGGACATCCCGCGCGCGATATGTGGGACACCTTCTATACCACGACGCCCGGCCTGGTGCTGCGCACGCACACCAGTCCCGGCCAGGCATGGGCGATGCGCGAGTACGCGCCGGAACCCATCCGCGTGATCCTGCCCGGCAAAGTCTATCGCTACGAGGCGGTCGATGCCTCCCACGAGTCCATGTTCTACCAGGTAGAGGGATTAGCAATCGGCAAGCACGTCACGTTCTCCGACCTGAAAGGCGTATTGATGAATTTCGCCAACCAGATGTTCGGACAGGGGCGACACGCGCGTTTTCGCAAAAGCTACTTCCCGTTCACCGAGCCGAGCGTGGAAATGGATATCGACTGTATCATTTGCGGCGGCAAAGGCTGTCCCGTGTGCAAAAACACCGGCTGGCTAGAACTGCTGGGCGCGGGCATGGTTCACCCGCGTGTGCTGCAATACGGCGGCTATGATCCTGCCGAGTTCAGTGGCTTCGCCTTCGGCATGGGGCCTGATCGCATGTCGCTACAGAAGTACGGCATTGACGATATTCGTTACTTCTTCGCCAACGATGCAAGAATGTTAGAGCGGGTATAACACATAATCGGGTGCGAGAGGGCGACCGCAAGGGTCCCCACTCCACCCAACTCCACTCCCGCCCTTACAATGACTACGAATGGAGCCGACTCTGCTTTCGTAGTCATTGTAAGGGCGGGAGTGGAGAGGACGAGGGGTGGGGACCCTTGCGGTCGCCCTCCTCTTCATACATGTCCAGAGGGAGGAGAATAATTACAATGCACGTTCCCATTTCATGGTTAAAAGAATATGTTGATCTGAATCTGCCCCTCAAGCAAATGGCGGAGCGATTGACGCTGGCCGGGCTGGAGGTGGAGAGCATCGAAAACACCGGCGAGTGGTGGGACGCGGAAACTATTGTAGTGGGGCGCATCGTGACGGTGCAGCCGCATCCCAATGCAGATCGACTGGTGCTGGTGGATGTCGATTATGGCGCGGCAGAAGCGGAACAGGTAGTTACAGGCGCGCCTAACCTCTTCGAGTACAAGGGCAGAAAAGACCTGCCTACGCTCAAAGTGGCCTTCGCGAGAGCCGGAGCGGTGCTAATCGACGCCTATAGCGAGGAACGCCCGCGCCCGAAGAAGAAGTTGAAGCCGTCCAAGATTCGTGGCATCGCCTCGAACGGTATGGTCTGTTCCGAGCGCGAACTGGGGCTGAGCGAAGAACACGAAGGCATCCTTCTATTGCCGGAAGACGCGCCCGTCGGTATGCCCCTGCGCGACTACCTGGGCGATGAAGTGCTGGCGCTGGGTCTGACCGTTGACATGGCGCGCTGTCTCAATATGATCGGCGTGGCGCGTGAAGTGGCCGCGCTCACCAACGCGCCATTGCACCTGCCGCCAGATGAAACATCTTTGAGCGAGGGACAAGAAGCGAAATCGTATGTCGCGGTACAAATCGACGATCCTGAGCTGTGCAATCGCTACACCGGCATGGTGATTAAGGACGTACAGATCGGCGCATCGCCCAAATGGATGCAGGATCGCCTGACAAAGGCGGGTATGCGCCCCATCAGCAACGTGGTAGACATTACCAATTATGTGATGCTGGAATGGGGCCAGCCCCTGCACGCCTTTGACTATGACCGGCTGGTCGAACGCGCGCGCCGGGCGGGCGGGAACATGCCGACCATTATCGTGCGCCGCGCCAATGTTGGCGAGAAAATGACCACGCTGGATGAAGTAGAGCGCGAGTTGGATGACTCGATGCTGCTGATTTGCGACACCTTCGGCCCCATCGCAATCGCCGGTGTGATGGGCGGAGCTGAGACCGAGGTGCATGACGGGACGCGCAACGTGTTGTTGGAATCGGCCACCTTCGATGGCATCAACACCCGCCGCGCGGCGCAGAAACTACGATTGCCAAGTGAGGCCAGCCAGAGGTTCACACGCGGCATCCCGGCCGCGCTCAACGCCATTGGAGCGCGCCGCGCCGCCGCCCTGATGCGCGATTATGCGGAGGGGCATGTTGTGCCGGGCATGGTGGATAACTACCCGGTGCCGCAGGTTGTACGCGAGGTATATACGACCGAAAGCGATGTGCATCGTATTCTGGGTATGCAGATTACCCTGTCCGAAATCGCCGCCGGACTGCAACGGCTGGATATCACCAGCGAGCAAGTCGCGCGCCTGCCCGCGCCACGCGCTGAAATGGGCCATGCAGCTTTCGGACTGAGCGTAAAGCAGGATGAAGCCCTGCTGCGCTGCACGGCTCCCTGGCATCGCCTGGATATACAGGTACCCGCCGACCTGGCGGAAGAGGTGGCGCGTATCATCGGCTACGAAGAGATCGCTACGACGCTGATGGACGATGTGCTGCCGCCGCAGCGTCGCAACCTCGCGCTGGAAACCGAGGAGAAGATGCGAGATATCCTGGTGAGTTGCGGTTTGCAGGAAACAATAAGCTATTCGCTGACAACGGTGGAGAACCACGACAAATTCAATCGCGGACGCCCGACCGCTGAAGAGGCAGGTGTCCCCTTCGTCACGCTGGTCAATCCGCTTTCGTCTAAACGCAGTGTGATGCGCCGTTCGATGCAGGTCAGCGCGTTGGAGAACCTGGCTTATAACTATCGCTACACGTCGCGTTATGCGATCTTCGAGATCGGCAAAGTCTACTGGCCGGAAAAGAGCGATGAGAGCGGGCGTCCCGAAGAAGACGCTCGCCTGTGTATCCTGCTAACGGGTGCGCGTCGCCCATCCAGCCTCTACCCCGACCCGGCGGGAGCGGAGAACTTCGATTTCTTCGACCTGAAGGGCATCATCGACACCATGTTGCAGCGGCTGGGTTTCGCGGACAGCGACATCGAATATAACGCGGTGAGCGATAATCGGACCTACACTCCCACATGCGCGACGATGATGTTGCAAGGAGGGTCGCTGGGCATTATAGGAGAGATCGACCCGCAAGTACTGCTCGATTTCGACATACCCATCACCTCGCGTGTCTACGCGGCTGAAATGCACATTCAGCCGCTCATCAAGCCTGGATGGCAATTGCAGCCCGTGCGGCCCATCAGCAACTACCCGCCGGTGGTGGAAGACCTGGCCTTCGTAGTGGCCGAGGAAGTTCCCGCCGCGCAGGTGCTGGATGCCATTCGGCAAAGCAGGCGGCACGCTGCTGGCTAAAATCGAACTCTTCGACATTTACCGGGGGCCACAAATCGCGGAAGGCCACAAGTCGCTGGCCTACAAGCTGACCTACGAAAGCGTCGAGGAGCCACTGAGAGAAGCACAGGTAGTGGCAATGCGCAACCGCATTATCCGCCGCGTCGGCGAAGCGGTGGGCGGGACTTTGAGAGAGTAATAGATGCGGGAACGTAATAACGCGGGGCCTTCGTAGGGACGCGGGTGGACGATGGGCGGACGGGTGGACCCTTGTGGGCGTCCCGCGTCCCCCTCATACAATCGATACAATCACAGGAGGAAACGACAAAACCATGACATACGACCCCCGGAAACATCACCGCCACGCACTCCGGCTGAAAAACTACGACTATAGCCAGCCAGGAGCGTATTTTGTCACCATCTGCTCCTGGCAACGCCAACCACACTTTCTTTCCCCGGAGCTACGCGAAACACTGACCACAACATGGCAACACTTGTCCAGCCGTTACCCGACCGCAACACCTGACTCATTTGTCGTCATGCCAGATCACATCCACGGCGTCATTCTTCTGGGAGAGCCAATCAAACTCGTCCGCAAAACCACCTTAACTGATATTATCAGCGGCTACAAATCCATGACAACCGTTGCCTGGATTCGCACGAAAAAGAGCAACAATGAAGCATATACCAAACATCTTTGGCAGGAACGGTTCTACGATCATGTAATGCACAACGAGCGAGACCTCCTTCGTATACGCGAGTATATTCTGAATAACCCTCTGAACTCCCAACTCCGCATGGGCATCGACATTGACGACGATACCTGGGAAGATATGATCAGACGTTACATCGACAGCGATGTATTGTAGCAGCGCGGAACGCGCCCGTGCGTAGGGACGCGGGTGGATGTAGATGCGGGGTGGGGACCCTTGTGGGCGTCCTTCGTGGCCTAACGAACGTATTAGAGGATACTTGATATGACCTGGTTGATGAGGAGGGCCACAAAGGACGCCCACAAGGGTCCACCCCCATCCACATCGCCACCCGCGTCCCTACGCATGGGGAAGGGTATCGCGTTGAAGGGTCGATTGAGGAGGGCCACAAAGGACGCCCACAAGGGTCCACCCCCATCCACATCACCACCCGCGTCCCTACGAAGCGGCATCGGGCCTTCATAATTAGAGAGAACGAGAAGAGACAATATGCAAGACACAGAAATTGTCCTGAGCGACAATGAAATACATATGCTCAACGCGCTGGAGAGCAGGGCCGTGGAGCAGGCGCAATCCGTCGAAAGCCTGCTGGAAGGGAAAGAACTCAACTACGCGCAGGGGTTATCGGCTCTGGGCTACCTGTGCGCCAAGGGGCTGGCGGAAAGCGGGGTGATCGGCAGCGAGCAGAAGCGCGTGTTGAGAAAGGCCGGACAGGAGTATGTGGAGCTGGGCTTGCCGGAGCAACGGCTGTGGCACCAGTTGATCGAGAGAGGTTCTTTGACGCTGCAAGAGATCAACGCATACCTGCCACCATCCGAGGCAAAGTTTACTATCGGCATGTACCTGGGCGCGTTTCAGAAGGCTGGCTACGTGGCCTTCGCTGGTGGCACAGTTACGGCGAGGCAGCAGGATATGCCAGCTTCGATTGCGCAACTGCAAGGCTACCTGGCGCATGTGCGAGAAACGGAGCAACGCGATCCCGGCAACCCGGCAGAGGAAGAGGCCGAGAAGCGCAAGCTGGTGGAAGACCGGCAGATATCACTGGTGGGTTATCGCCTGACTGCTTTGGGAGAGACGCAGGCGCGTCTCTTCGCGGAAGACGCGACGCAAGACAGAATCGGCAGCGTGACACGCGACATGCTTTTGAGCGGCGCGTGGCGCGACCGCCAGTTCCGTCCTTTGAGCGTGGTGGCGCCGCCGGAAAAACGCCTGGAATTGCTGCATCCCCTGCCGCGTTTCCTGCGCTATTTGCGCGACTCGCTGGTAGCCGCCGGTTTCAGTGAAGTCTCGCGGCCCATCCTGGAGACGCAGTTCTGGAACCTCAACGTCTTATTTATGCAGAAGTGCCACCCGGTGCGCAGTCCCCGGCACCTGCTGGCAATCGATGGCGTGACGCTGCCGGAAGAGAGCGAGGTCATGAATGAGGCGACACGCACCTGCCAGGAACGCTTTGCGCTGGAATACCAGGGAAAGGGCACATCGGGTTCGCGAGGCTGGGGCAACCTGGACGGTTTCAATCATGACCAGGTGGTGGTGCGCAGCCACAGCACACCCGTCACGGTGCGACAACTGGCGACGGCGCAGGCGTATCCGGTGCGCGTCTTCGGCTTTTCGCGCTGCTGCCGCGCTCGTCCCGAAAAACCCGAATTTCTCCAGATGGATGTGCTGGTGGCCGATGCCGGGCTGAACGTCTCAACGCTGCTGGGAACCATCAAACATGTCTGCCTGGCGATGTTTCCTAAAGCGGTCGATGTGCGCGTGCAGGCCAATTATTTTCCCTTCGCCGAAGTTTCGGTCGATATCTTTGTGGTATATGCCGATGGCAGCAGCGACGAAATCGGCTCCTGCGGCCTGTTGCGACCCGAATCGGCGGCGATCCTCAATGTGCCGGTGCCGGTTGGACTGATCGGCTTCAACGTCAGCCGCCTGGCGCGTTTCCTGTGCGATAACCCGAAGGCCTTTGACCCCAACAGCACCGGCTTCGATGGATTTGACGAAACGGAGGTACCCGTGTATGCCGAACGTTGATTTTGAGCGCGCGCAGCTTATGCGCAGGATGCCCGAAGCGCTGACCGCGCCCGATTTTGAATACAACCTGCTCAGCGTCAAGGCCTTGATCGATAGCCAGAGCGAGGACACGCTGACCCTCAACTTTATGGATACGCTGCGCCCCGAATTGTGGTGTGTCGAAGGGCTGGCGCGCATTCTTGCCCCCATAGCAGGACAGGAATATGACTTTGAACACATCCTGCGCTTTCCCCAGGATTGAAGCGCATTTTGAGAACCTGCCTGACAAGAAAGCGGCCTGGGTCTTATACGTCGAAACGAGCAATGCGCAGGCCATCGTTGATGATGGGTATTTCTTCAAAAAGGTGCGCGATCAACTGGGTTTCGGCAGCAGCCAGCATATTGATGTGGCAATTATGCCGGGAATGCAACGTGAGATTCACATTGCTGCTGGTGCCAGCGAAGATGAAGCGGCTATGCCCAGCCTGTCGTTACAGCCGGGGATGAATACTGTTGTCTTCACCGCGCTTGACGAGCGTATCGCAACATGGTTATGGCTGGCCTTTGCCTGCAACTACAGTGATCGCGGCCATATACTGAGGGGATATACGACCTCGCTGGTTGATAGCGAGCAATTTGCAAAGTGGGAAGTTTTCACATTTACGGACCAGTACATGCGCGAGTTATACGGCTTTACACCAGACGATACTCGCTTCAGAGACGCGCTGCAAAGCCAGCATTTCAAAGTGCATCACGACGAGACAACGCATACGTGGCATATCGCGCCGCCCATGTTCCGTTTCGACATCATTCACCCTATCGATATTCTGGAAGATTACCTGGTTGTTACCCATTATGACGAGGTGAAAAATACAGACCTGGTGACGACTCCCGCGCTGGGCGGGCAAACACGACGCAACGCTCTGGAAGAACGATTGACGGAGTACATGCGCGCCTATGGGGCGCGTCAGACCATCGGGCTGTTGCTGGATTCTCAGGAAAATGTTCTCAGCGCTATGCGCCACAATGCGCCTGGACAGGTGATGCGTCTCGCCAATGCCGTCAACCGGCTGCGCGAATACGTGGTAGATAGCAGCCTCGTGCCTCTGCTCAGAAACGCCGTCCATGCCAGCGCGCCACAGCCGCCCGCAACCTTCTATCTTTTCTCTGAAACGGTACATATCGATGAGCAGAAAGTGGCGCACTCGCGCTGGGAAATGGGCATCCTGCTAGTCGGGCACCGAGCATCCGTTCAACAATGCTCACACACTGCTCGACGCGCTCTGCTATCACCTGCGCCTGCCCTACACGCACAAACGCAGCGCCAGCCCTGCCTTGATACCGGGGCGACAGATGGATATATACTATGGAGAAAGTGAAAACACGCTCATCGGGCGGTTTGGCGAGGTTCATCCCGAAGTCCTGACCAACTGGCATGTGTTCGACCCGGCCAGTTTCATCGAGTTGGACCTGGATACTATTGAGAAAATTCTGGCTGTATGACAAAACGCATCGCGCTGTACTGGCATAACGGGCGCAGCCTCGGCCATACCATACGCAGCGCAACGCTTGGGCAGGGATTATTGGAACGAATGCCGGGTAGCGCCGTGATGGGTATTACGGGAGCTTCAAGGGGTTTTGAATTGTTGCCGCCGGGTATGGACGTGCTTAAATTGCCGTCATACCTGGCCTTCGACCACCCACAGGGAGCCGTTTCCGCGCCCATTCTGTCTGTGACGCGGGACGAATTGACAGGAATGCGCGCAAACCTGATTGCGACATGTATGCGCGATTTTCGCCCGGACGCGCTGGTGGTCGATTACTATCCACAGGGCAACGATGGCGAATTGATGCTGGCTCTCTCGCAATCGCCGAAAACGCGCAAAACGCTCGGCTTGCGCGGTATCCTGGGCGCGCCGGAACAGACGAACAGCCAGTTCTTTAGCCCGCGCATGGCCGATTTCATTGGCGCAAATTATGCTGCTATTCACGTCTATGTCGATGAGCGCGTCTTTCGCCTGGAAGAGTATTATGATGTGCCTGCCGCGCTGGTCAACCTGCTGCGCTATACCGGCTATGTGACGCGCCCGGCAGCCGCAACGCGACAAGAAGCGCGCGCGCAGCTTGAACATCGAAGCGCAGACCCGTGTCGTGGTTGCCAGTTTCGGCGGTGGGCAGGGTACAGAGCAACTGTGGCAGGCGCTTTTGCACGCTCTGGAAGGTGTAGCGAAATCGTTTGATCTGGCGTACTTCGCGGCGGGGCCATACCTGGAAGCCGGCGCGTATGCTCGCCTGCACAGCGCGATTGCGCTTCATCCAAACTGGCATTGGACGCGCTTGCTCGATCCGCTGCCTGTGTGGATGCAGGCCAGTGATCTCTTCATCGGTTCTGGTGGCTACAATTCGCTGGCGGAGACGCTGGCAACGGGCGCGAACGCCCTGATTATCCCGCGCCAGCTCAACGAGCGCGAGCAGTTGCTGCACGCAACCTCCCTGGCGAAACTGCAAGCGCTGCGCCTGCTCGATCTTGAAACGGCGCTGCAAGGGAATTTCACCCCGGTACTGGAGATGTGCCTGCGCGAACCGTTTCCCGGCGCGGGGCAATTGCGCGTCAAGACCGATGGCGCGGAAACGAATGCGCGGCTGGTAGAAGAATTATTGGGCTGACGAGTGTAGGGACGCGGGTGGATGAGGGGATGGGTGGGGACCCTTGTGGGCGTCCGGGGAGGGGTGGTGCTGTCCCTGGTTCCATAACATATTGGGACGAGGACGCCCACAAGGGTCCCCACATCCACCCGGCACCACCCGCGTCCCTACAGGACGGAGCCATGCGCATTAACCGATGCGGTCGGCAATAAACGTCAGGTAGCATAGGGAGGAATTGGGACGAGGACGCCCACAAGGGTCCCCACGTCCACCCGGCACCGCCCGCGTCCCTACGGGGGACGGACAATTCGGTCTTTGGAGGACTAGTGAGCGAGCACGTATCCCCGGCGTATCGCTATGACTACGAGCGATAACATCTTTGATGCTGGCGGGGTCGAAAACTCGATTGCGCGTATCGCGCGCGGTATGGCAGTGACCTATGGCGTTGAGGTGGATATCCTGATGCTCGATGCTTTTGAGCAGAGCGCGTTCAAGCCACGCGGGGGCAACGGCATTACGCGGCTTGATGCGCCGTTCGAGGGCGTTCGGCTCTACAGGCTGGCGTCGTGGACGGGCAGCGAGCGGCGCGAACAGCGCTGGACGGATATCCATTATGCCTTGATTGAACTGGCGGAGCATGCGCCGCTATGACATTATGCAGGCGTTTTATGCTACCGTCGCGGGCTTTCCAACTGTTTACGCGGCGCGTCAGCTGGGCATTCCGGCGCTTGTCAGTATTCGCGGTAGCGATTTAATTAGCGATGTCTTCAATGCGGACGGGTTCCCTTATCTGGTATGGGCGCTGGAACAGGCCACGAATATGACGGCGGTCAGCTCGGAAGGATTGGACAGGGCGCGCATCCTCTGCAATCGTGCTGACGTGGGGCGCGTCATTCTCAATAGTATTGACCCACGAGATTTCGCGGACGGTGTAGAAGCATTGCCTCTACCACGGCCCGTGGTCGGTTCGCTGGCGGTTTTCAGGAATAAGAAGGGCTTAGAAGTTCTGCTCGCGGCTTTTCATATGCTCTTAGAACGCTACCCGACGGCACATTTATTGCTGGTAGGCTATGTGCTTGAGCCGGAACAACAGGTTTTCAATAGACTGATAACAAAGTATGGACTTGCTGGCAAATGCACGCTGACAGGTAAGATTGCGAGACGCGACGCGCTGCGCTACCTGCGCGTAATGGACGTATTCGCCTTCTCTTCGCTGCACGATGGCTGCCCCAACGCCGTGCTTGAAGCTATGCTGGCCGGACGACCCATCGTGGCTTCCCGCGCCGGGGCATTGCCTCAAATGATCGAGCATGGCAAAGAGGGATTGTTAGCGCGGCCAGGGTCTGCGCTGGAGTTATGCGAGGCAATGACGCGGGTTTTGAGCGGAGAAGAGGGCAGCAGAGAATGGGGAGAAAGGGCCAAGGAACGGGCGTTGACGTATTTCGCGCCGCAGCGCGAATTGGAAGAGTATATGCAGGTTTACCAGGATTGTTTAGTTGCGCATTGAAATTGTTGACTTCTATTTAATGGGTGTGCTAGTATAAAAATCATCTTGTGGAAGCAAAAGGAGCAGAAAAATATGACCCTGTCTCCCATCTATTGTAGTGAGTGTGGCGCGCAGAATGTGCCTGGCGCGAAGTTCTGTGTCACATGCGGACACGTCATGCATATTCCAGAGGCGGATGCGCCACAGTCCACCATAAACTCTCCCGGCACCGGACTTCTTCCACAGGACAGCCTGCTGAATAAACGCTATCGTATTCTCAAGCTGGCTGGCACCGGCGGTATGGGGGCCGTGTATAAAGGGGAGGATGCCCCCTATGGAAACCGCCCGGTGGCGATCAAGGAAATGCGACAGAGCAGTCTGAATCCACAGGAACTGGGGGTAGCCACCGAGCAATTCAAAGTTGAAGCGATCATGCTGGCCCGTCTGCAACATCCCAGTTTGCCCAGAATCTATGACCACTTCCTGGAGGGCAATCGCTGGTACCTGGTGATGGATTTCATCGATGGGGAGACGCTGGATGAACGGCTGCGCAGAACGCCCGGCAGGAAACTGCCGCCACAGGAAGCGCTCGACATTGGCATCCAGCTGTGCAGAGTGCTTGATTACCTGCATAAGCGCCAGCCGCCGGTGGTTTTTCGCGATCTGAAGCCGTCCAATGTCATGCTCACGCCCGAAGGGCATCTTTACTTGATCGACTTTGGCATTGCGCGTATTTTCAAACCTGGGCAGGCCAAAGACACCAAAGCCTACGGCTCCATCGGCTATTCCGCGCCCGAACAGTTTGATAGAGAACAAACCACAGCGCAGGCCGACATCTATAGCCTGGGTATCACCCTGCACGAAATGCTATCGGGCAACATCCCTTCACTTGCGCCTTTTCACCTGCCGCGTTTGAGCTTTCCAGGCCAACCCGCGCTTGAGCGCCTGGCAGCACTCATCGCGCAGATGATCGAATTAGATAAAAATAAACGCCCGGCGAGTACAGAGCAGGTTCGACAGGAGCTGGAAAGCATCCGGGACACGCTGAAACAAGCGGTGTATATACCCTCGACAATGCAACCTGTCGCGCCCTCTACCCAATACACGCCTTCGCGAGAACCCGGACACATGGCACCCACCGAATTTGTGCCGCCGATGCCAGCGACCGTAGCGGTGCCATCTTTCATAGAAAGCGCGCCGCGGCCGGTTGTTGCTGCCCCACCACTCCGACCGGCGGCGCGACGAAATGTTCCTGCTATAAGAAATTCTCGAATTGTCGCCAGTGTTGCGGGCATTATCATCTATGCCTTTGTAACTTTTATTCTGGGCAGAGCCATTGTAGACGCGCTGGCATCCGGCAATAGTTTTCTTTTGAATGCTGTTATTCCCGGCCAGAGTACCAATACCTACTTTGTGAGATGGGATTACTTTATACTTGGCTTGAGCTTCTTCATTCCATGCTTTTTTGGTGCCAAATTTGGCCCGTTAGTTGGGTTAGCCGTCGCAGTCATTGGAGCATTGCTGGGAGATGTCCTATCTCAATTCCTTCTCGATACTGCGTGGTACTGGTTCGTCGGCTTTGCCGGGCTCGGTTTAATACCAGGGCTGGCATATATAAGGACACGAGGATATTACAGTGAGGCCAGTAATATCCTGCTCGCCATCGCTTACAGCTTCGTCGCAATTCTTATATGGTCCATCATCCTTCTCGCTGGAGACTTCACGACCTTTGCGGTAGGCTTTGGAATATTTCTCCCCACTCTGTTGACTTTAACGCTGGTTCAGCTTGGGAGCCTGGTACCTCTTGTGATAGCGTTACTAATCAGCAATGGCTTTACTAAGGCTCGCGCCACAACAAACCAGTAGCGGCACCCCTTGCGGGTGTCGCTACTGGTATCAATTTGTCCAAACTGCGCGGGAGCCGCCATCGACTCCGCCTGTGGTAAGCTGCTGGGGGCTGCCCTGTATAATATATTTGCCGATTTTGGCATCGTACTTGACATTGGTTACCCACAGATCAAATTCGCTGTTGGTATACTGGAAAAAGGCGATTTGCTTGCCATCGGGCGACCATACAGGCTGGCTCAGATACAGGTTGCCCAGGATACGCGAGGAGGCGAAATACACCGACATAGCCTGTTTCGCCGTAGTAGGATTGTTGGGGGTGGCAGTTACGGATGAGGGCGGCGTGGCCATGATCCACAGGCCCATTTGCGTGACGGATTCGCGCCGAATGTAGGCAATTGCTTTGCCGTCAGGCGAGAAGGCCGGCTCGATATTCTGCACGGCAGGCGGCGTAAGGGCCACACCTGAGTCCTGAAGTGGGGTATACAGGCCGGGATGATTGGCGATGGCGTTGGCATCAGCCAGGAAGATCTGGTCTACCTGCTGCGTGCCAGTTTGCGCATCATAGGCATAGTGAGTATAAGCGATTTGCTGAGCGCCGGAGGAATTCGCGGGTTGGTAACTAGCATCTGCGTCCCCGCCATCGCCGAAACTGGCATACGCCAACGCCTGCGGCGTGGCTGCCGGATTATTGAAAGGGATCGAGAAAACCTGTAAGTCCAGGAAGTAGTTGTTCCCGAACAGGCTGTTCAGGTTAGCCCACACAAAGTTCTTTTGCAGATCGCTCAGGAACAGAATGTGCGAACCATCCTGCGACCACTCCGGCTGCATAAACCAGAAAAAGGTGTTTTTCGCAATGCCTGTATCAATATAAAAATGCCCATTACCGTTCATCAAAGTCTTCACGGAGCCACCGTTCGCGGGTATCACGTCCAGGTTAGAGTAGTTCTTAAACTTCTCTACAAAGGCGATCCATTTGCCATCGGGGGAAACCGCCGGGTCGAAGATATCGCCGGAATGCAGCAACTCAGTGTTACTGCCATTGCCTGTGATAACCCACAGGTTATGATCAATGGTCAGATATATTTTTCCTTTGAACAGGTTTTGCGCGACCGTTACCTGCTTCCCGCCCGAATTGGTCGTGATGGTCGTACCGCTCGGCCCATTGTTACCAATGCCAAAGCAGCCCTGCGCGCTTAACGCCACGAGCAACAACAGGCATATCGTTACAAACGGTGAATATTTTTTGCTGTTTTTCATCGTCATTTCCATTTTCAAACCTGCAAAGCCTGGGGCGATTCAAAGACAACCGCGAAGACCAGATCGAGCAGGCCATGCAAACCTGACATATTGTCGCTGCTGTTGCTGAGGCTCAAGGAGCTGATATCGGCCAGTGCGCCGCCAGACGTAGGTAGCGTCGCAGCGGGGCCAGCCACGGGCGTTGGCGAAGGTTGATGCGCCGAGGCCAGCAGGCTATTATTGCTACTTACAGCAATATTGCAGGCGGCTTTGTCGCCGAGCGCGAACATCTGCGCGATAACCGGAATAATCTGGTCGCAATGCGGCTGCACAATCGATTCGCCGCTTGGCAAAATCGCAGGCACCGAATAGGGTGGCCCCAGGATGACGCGGTTGATTTTGTTCGTGTCAAGCGCGCGGGCAAAATTCGCCACTTTGAGGGCGTCGGGTAAGGACATATCGGTCTTAACGAAGCCGTTCAGGTCGTTAGCAAGCTGCGGCAGTTGGCCGATGATGCTTGAATTGGAAAGCTTGACCTTCAAGGAGTTGAGTACCTGCTGCTGGCGCGCCGAGCGGCCAAAATCGCCAACCAGGTCGGCATGGCGCGACCGCACATACTCCAACGCTTCGGGTCCGGAAAGGTGCTGCGGGCCGGGTGGAATATACAGGCGTTTATAAGCGTATATGTCGCCCGTAGTGTTACCGACATCGTCCGGGTAAGTATCATCTGTAATGGGATGGGTGACATCCACATCGACGCCTCCCACTGTATCGATTACCTTGACAAAGCCATCCAGGCCGACCCAGGCATAGTAGTTGATGGGGATACCAAAATCCTGCTGGATGGTCTGGCGACTGAGATCGACGGCTCCGGCAAAGCCGCCCTGACCAATACCATAGCCACGCGCAAAGGCTTCGTCCAGCTTGCCCATGCCGTAGCCGGGAATATTGATATAGAAGTCACGTGGGATAGAGAGCATCCCGACCGTATTGGTAGTGGGGTCAATGGTGACGATGATATCGGTCTGCGCCAGGTAGACGGTTGAGCCGCCTGTGGATATGCCGAATTTCTGGTCGGTATCGCTACCAAGCAGCAGAATATTGATGCGCGGCCCGCTCAAGATATCGCCGGTGCGCCCCTGGTTAGGGTTCTCTTCCCCTTTAGCGCGTTGTACCTGCTGCAGGGTTATGTTATTGACGGCGCTGGAAAAGTTTGCCTGGTAGTAGACAAATGCGCCGCCACCGGCCAGTATCAACAACACCATAATGACAGTTACGACACGCGCCCAGATGGGGTAGCGGCGTTTCTTTGTGGGTCTTTTGTTTCTGCCATTTTCGCCTCCCCTACCACCCCCTCTACCCCCTCTACCACCCCCTCCGCCGCCCGGCGACATTGGCGGCTGCATATAGGGCGGTCCGCCCGCGCCGGGGTATCCCCCATTCCCCCCCATTGGCCCCATTGGCTGCATGGGAACTTGCGCGTAACCAGGCATAGACATGACGGGCGCATTGGTATTTGGCCCGTACATGGGTGGGTATAGAGGTGGGTTGAGCGGCTGTGACACGGGTAATTGCACAGGCTGATTTGGAAAAATAGCAGAGTTTGGCGTTATGCCAGATTCGCGAGGCGAGACCGGGCCGTTCATAAAAGCCTGCGGGTTCACTGGCTGTTGAGTTGGCCCCATGCCCCATGCCTGTTGAGACTGGGGAGGCATGAGAGGTTGGGACGGTCCGGGCTGCACGCTTCTTTGTTCCACAGTGTCCTGCTCTACGATAGAATTGGGATGAGGCGCGCCAGGTTGCTGCGGTGGCTGGGGTTGAGATAGTGGCCCCTGAATACTGCCAGCATTCCAATTCGATAACAATCCAGAACGGGGAGGCGCTGGCTGCTGGTTAGCCCAGGGATCATTGCCGTTGGGGCCTGACGACCAGCTATTCATTGCTGCCATATGATTAGGGACATAACCTTGACCATTTCCCTGTTGCTTCATAAATTTCACAAATTGGGATTTCAACGTTGCTTACCTGCTTCCTGATGAATTGATCCTGTGACTACCATATAACCAGGCATACCCCCACTCCACTTTCACTCCCGCCGCTTCGATTTCTTTCTTCTGTTACCAGACCTGGCCGTGTTTGAGCATATATCCTCATCAGTTTTAAGGATAGAGTTATAGAGAATAGCCGGACTTTCCTTTAGTATAACGAACGGCTCTGTTAAACCTTCACATTCTGGCTACTGTTATACCAATTAAATCCATATCATGCCAGAATGACAGGGCTTCACTTGATTAAACGCCTATTGGTAGGCAATCATCACATTACAGGCTCTATTGTCCTATATGCAAAAAACGCAAAATGATAACGAGAAATTAAAGGTGGCATAACCATGGATTAACCTGCTGGTAATTATCACGCGCTACCCTTATATATGGGATACGAGTGGATTGTTACGGTCAAGAGGAAAAGTTGCTATGCGCGTTGCGATTATCACAGAGAATTTTCTGCCAAAGCTTGACGGGGTGACACGCACCCTGGCAAGGCTGCTCGAATACTTACAAACAAATGGGCACCAGGCTTTGCTGCTTGGCCCTGAAAGCGGTATGGGGCATTACGCGGGTGCGGAAATTGTTGGCACAGCTGGTCTGCCACTGCCGTTCTATCCAGAACTCAAGTTTAACTTCTTTCGTCCTCTGTTTATGCGCCGCTTGAACGAGTTTCGCCCGGATATCGTTCACCTCGTCGATCCCGTTGTGCTGGGCGCGACCGGGCTGGCGGCGGCTCGCGTGCTCAACCGGCAGGTTGTATCGTCATATCACACTAATCTTGCTACCTACTGCGGGCATTTCGGCTTCTCCCTCTTGACCCGGCCAATGTGGTCGTACAACCGGTTCATTCATAACCAGTGCGCGCTCACCTTTTGTCCCTCGCCCTCTACCGCTACCGTCCTGCGCAAACAGGGCTTTGATCGGGTACGCATCTGGCCACGCGGCGTGGATACCACACTTTTTCGCCCGCAGAGGCGCAGCGAGTCATTACGAGCCGCGTGGTTATCCGAACGTGAAAATCCCGAAGAGAAAGCCATTCTGCTCTATGCTGGCCGCGTCTCGTGGGAGAAGAACCTGCGCCTGCTGATGACAGCATATCGCGCTATGGATCACACGCGCTGCCACCTGGTGATCGTCGGCGACGGGCCAGCCCTGAAAGAGGCGCAGCAAGAATTAGCCGGAGCGCCGGTCACATTCACCGGCTATCTGACAGGAGAAGCACTGGCAAGAGCCTATGCCTCGGCGGATATCTTCGCCTTCCCCTCGACTTCTGAGACATTCGGGCAGGTGGTGCTGGAAGCGATGGCGTCGGCGCTTCCCGTTGTCGGCGTGCTGTCCGAGGGTGTGCGCGACCTGATAGAGGATGGGCGAAGCGGCTTTCTGCTGGACGCCACAGGACTCGATGAGAACGAACAGGCGCGGGGTTATCGCATTCGCCTGGAACACCTGGTACACAACGTCGTCATGCGCTACACGTTGGGCCAGACCGCGCTCTTCGAGGCGCAGCAACGCTCCTGGGCATCGGCGATGCAATGCCTTTTTGATGGCTATCAGGATGTGATTGCTGGCGCGCTACCAGGTGTGGCGGCGTGATAAAAGTAGAGTGTGGGGTTTATTGCTCTTTTTCTTCCTGGCGGGCCTGTAAAAAGGCCAGGATGAGCGAGCCAATCAATACGACGAGTAGCACGATCTCCATTGTGCTGAATGTTTTTTTCTTCTGCATATCCTATCTCCTGATGTGTCACTATACCTGTGTCGAGCGGCTTGCGGGGGGGCTCGGCGTTTTTTGCTTTGCACCGCTTAGCCTACTAGATTTGCTGCCAACCAGTTAGAGAATTTTGGGATTTGACGCGGTTTGATAAGCTGTTTTACGAATTAGCCTTGAGTAATTATACCATGTGGGTTGTTGTTATATTGCCATTTATTCAATATTGTCTTAACCAGTGTTATAATATCTGGGCTGGATGGTGTTTATATTGCTGTTGATGGTTTAACGTATATTTGGGGGTAGTTATGTCACTACTGTTTCACGACGATTGCCTTCATTGGCTAGATGAGCAACCGGACGCGAGTTTTGAGGCTATTATTACTGATCCTCCGTATGGATTAAAAGAGTATTCTGCCGAGGAGCAGGCAAAATTAAGGGCAGGAAACCGTACAGGAATATGGCGTATACCCCCTTCTCTCGGAGGAAATGTTCGTGCTCCTCTCCCTCGTTTTACCGTTTTAAACCAGCAAGACCTGGAAAATCTATTTACGTTTTTTTATAAATGGGGAGCTAAGGCTCTACGTGTTGTGGTTCCGGGCGCGCATTTGATTATTGCTACGAATACTTTTTTATCTCATATTCTCTGTGCCGCACTTACAGAGAGTGGTTGGGAAAAACGGAGTGAGGTGGTGCGTTTAGTACAAACATTGAAAGGGGGAGATAGACCTAAGAATGCCGAAGATGAATTTCCTGACGTAACCGTTATACCCCGTTCGGCCTGGGAACCCTGGGAAATATTCCGCAAGCCTCTTGATGGCCGCGTGCAGGATAACCTTCGCAGGTGGAAAACGGGGGGACTGCGACGTGATTCTCCCGAACGACCTTTCACTGATGTTATAGAGAGCGAGCGCACTCCTCAACGAGAACGCGATATTGTAGATCATCCTTCACTCAAGCCACAAAGGTTTATGAGGCGAATAGTCTATGCTTCTTTACCTCTTGGTGAGGGAAGAATTCTCGACCCTTTTATGGGAGGAGGTTCAACCTTAGCTGCCGCTGATAATGTTGGCTATGATAGCGTTGGCGTTGAGATCGATAAAATGTATTATGATCTTGCTGTAGTTGGCGTACCCTTACTTGCTGCATTGTATCCCTTTGAAGTAGAAGTACAAGCACAAGCGGCTCTAAAAGCTGCCGCATGTGCTCTTGAGCCTGTAGAACGCCCATCTCAAGCTATGCTCTTCTCATAATATTCAGAGTGGTCTGGCTTGTTTTCTTGCCTGCACTATTTTTTTTAACCAGGTACTCGCATATTTGGGATCTAGATAGACAGAGTTCTCACGCAGCTTATGTGTAGCAGAGGCAATTGTCACAGCAGTTCGCGTTCGATTGCTCTCTACGGCTCGTTCATGTACTGTCCACTCTTCTTTTCTCAGGTAGGCTGTTTCTACCTGAATAATTTGAGTTTGGTCGTCTACTATGTCATAAATTATGACCATGAACCAGCCTATTCCCGGGTTGTGGCTTTCACCACCTTTCGCAATTTGATTTGTTGCCTTCATTTCAAGGCCCCAATCATCGTCATTGGGGCTAAGATCAGGATTATAGAGATCTGGATGAGCGGTGTCCTTGTTCTGGAAGAAATCAGAAGTTTCGGCGATGGCTTTTGTCACAATATTCGATACTGCTCCGCTATAAATGTTCCACTGAATATCCCCATTTTTAGGATTCAAGCCTATTTGATTGAGTATAGCCAACGCCTTATTTAGGGCCTGTTCTAGTTGCACATGGGACAATCCTCGAGGTAGGGGAACAGTGTGGTCGATGTAAGCTGGATTAACAATGGGTATCGGTTTCCTGATTGTTCCACTGATAAGCTCTTCAGCCTCTAATATGAGGGAACCCAGTGTCTGGCCTAATGCTACTGCTACTTTGCTGAGGGTATCGATGGTTGGATTAGCTTCGCCCCTCTCAATTTCTCCCATCCTCGTTCTGTCAATTCCCGCTTCTCCTGCAAGGTCCTCCTGGGATATTTTGCGTTCTTTCCTCAGCTTGTAAATAAGTTGCCCCAGGGCTAACTTGAACTCTACATTTTCCATGATTTACTCCAATCCTCTCTAATACTAGAGATTTATGGAGTAAGGATAAGCGAAGGCTCTTTCTAAGTGAACCGGATATATCCATCAAAACGGCGGTTAAAAATACTATTTTAAGCTCATATATAATTTGATGCAAATATTCATCATAATCGCTTAGCCACTTGAACAACTACTTATTACCCAGATATTTTGCGGTGAGGGCCAGCAAGTCTTCCATATCGAACGGCTTGGCCAGAAAATCATCGGCGCCGGCGTCCCTGGCCATCTGGCGCGTGTCTTTATTGGCAGAGAGGAAGATAATCGGAAGCGCGCGAGTCGCTTCCTGGCTTTTGAGATAGCGGCAAATGGCGCGCCCATCCGTGCCAGAGAGCCGGATATCCAGGAACAACAGGTCGGGGAGCGGTCCCTGCATATGCAGCACAGCGTGCCCATCTCCCTGGATTTCCACGTCATACCCCGCTTCTTCGAGCATCAGTTGCAGCATATCTCCGATCCCTGGATCGTCATCGGCAACGAGTATTCTTTTAGGCATGGAGATCTGCCTCTTCTTGCTGCACCGTGTCCGATGAGGGCGGTGGCGCGAACGGGACGGTAAAGGAGAAGGTAGAACCTGCGCCCTGGCGACTCTCTACCCATATTCGTCCTCCCTGACGCTTGACGATTTCTGCTGAAATATAGAGGCCCAGCCCAAGACCGGGGAAGGTCTCGTGTTCGGGGTCGCTCACACGAAAGAAGCGGTCGAAGACGTGCGCGCATTTCTCTTGAGCGATGCCAATGCCAAAATCCCGCACGCCGATGGTGGCGGTGTCCGCATCAGCTTGCAGCTTCACCAGGATGGTGTCGGCACGGGGCGAATATTTGATGGCGTTGGAAAGCAGATTGGTGAGTACCTGGCCGATGTGCTCCAGGTCTCCAGAGACCGGGGTCTCGATCGCTCCCTCAATGCGAATCTGATGTCGTTCAGTCGTATGCGCCATCTCATCGACGATGTCTCGCACAAGGACATTCAGGTCAAACTGCTCGTTGCGCCAGGACAGTTTGCCTGCTTCTATCTTGGTCACATCGAGCAGATCCCCAATCAGGGTGAGAAGCTTGTTGATCTGCGTCTCCATTTTGACCAGCAAGGACGCCGAGTGCTCATCGCCTGCCCTGGCAAAGCGAGTGTGCAGTATCTGGGTATAGCCTTTGAGGCTGGTGACGGGGGTCTTGAGTTCGTGACTGGCAATTGCCATAAATTCATCCCGCTGATCCAGCATCTGTTGTTTGCCCTTCTCGGCCTGCTTGCGGTCGGTGTTGTCCTCCATCGCCAGGAGGATGAGCGGGACGTGATCGATGCGACAGGCATTGAGCAAAATGGTCTTGCGGCCAATCCTGGGAAAGGCGTTCTCCACCTCGTAATCCGCAAAGGCATGATTGGTGGGGAGGAGTTCCTCCAGGAGTGTCCGCAGAGCGGGAATGTCCCAATGACCGTGGTCCAGATCGAAGAGCAGATGCTGCTCTGTGTCACCGGGATCGACCTGGAAGAACTGGTAGAAAGCCTGGTTCGCGCTTTGCACGCGCAGGTCCGCATCCAAAACGAGCAGCGGCTCCCGAATGGTTTCTACAACGGCTTCCGCGAAGGCACGCGCTTCCTGCAGTTGCGCCTGGCGCTGCTTAAGCTCCTGGTTAATGATGAGTAGCTCTTCGTTGCTGGCCTGGATCTCTTCTTTGGATGTTTCCAGTTCTTCATTGAGGCTTTGTAACTCCTCATTACTGGAGAGCATCTCCTCGTTGGCCGATTGCAGTTCCTCGTTGGCGGCTTCCAGCTCCTCAACGATGGAGCGCATCTCCTCGTTCCTTGCCGCGAGTTCCTGCTCTACTTGCCGGATGCGCCGATCTTTCGCCCCACGCTTCACTCTCCCCGCAGGCTGCCCGTTTGGTGTCAGCGGGGAGATGTCCAGCAGGGGCGCAGTGGAGGTATCTTCAAAGAGGATCAAAAAGTAGCTGTCCATGGAAGGGGTCTTCATGGGGATGACTTCCACGGCGACCTCGCGCAGGACACCCTGGTCGCTCATCTGGATGCCATTTTTTTTAACTGGCTGTCCGCTCTTGCGGGCTTTGGAAATGGCGGTGCGCAAATCGAGCACCAGGCTCTCGCGGGCCATCTTGAAGAGATTGAGGCTGGCACGACCCGTGGCCGGTTCCAGGTAGGGGCTTGTGTGTCCGTGAAAGTGCCGGATCTCCATCTCCGCGTCGATCACCACACTGGCCGGAGCATAGCTCGCCAGCAGGTGGTCTGCCTCTTTCTGGAGATCAAACTCGCGGACGCCCTCTTCTTGCTGCATGGTATGGTCCTCCTCGCGTGGGTGATGTGGTTCCCCTCCTGTCGACTGGCGAATGTTCCCGGTGAAGAAAGGTTGCGTACTTATCGTTTTTTGGACGTAGACCTGCAGTTTGTGTTCCCCAACGGACCCAAAGAGATCAGAGGCCGTCCCGATAGATTCCGAGTGTCCAAGCAGGAGAAAGCCGTGTGGGTTGAGAGCATAGTGGAAAGTCTGAAGCACCTTCTTCTGGGCCGTCGCTCCCAGGTAAATCAGCACATTCTGGCACGAGAGCAGATCGAGCCGGGCGAACGGTGGATCGCTGAGCACATTGTGCCGGGCGAACACGCAGAGATCGCGCACTGACTTGCTGATCTGATAGTGCCCATTGACGCGCTGAAAGAATTGCTCGAGACGCGCAGGGGAGAGATTCCCGACCGCGTCTGGGACGTAGAGGCCTGCCCTGGCGTGCTCAATGGCCTGCGCATTGATATCCGTGCCAAAGATCTGAATGGGAAGCGTGAGGGACCGCTCAGCCAAAAACTCCAACAGGCAGATCGCCAGGGAGTAGACTTCCTCGCCTGTGGAGCAGCCTGCTACCCACATTCTGATGGGAGCATGCGCGGATTTCGTCTCCACGAGACGCGGAAAGACCTCGCGTGCCAGCGCTGCGAAGCCAGGAGGATTCCGAAAAAAACTGGTCACGCCGATTAACAGATCCTGGTATAAGGCCTCTCCCTCAGCAGGATGGTCGGAAAGATAGCTCAGGTACCCGGCAAAGCTGTCTATCTGTGAGAGCACCATCCGCCGGAAGATGCGACGCTTGAGCGTGGTGGGCTTATACGCGGTGAAATCCACTTGCGTCCTGCGGCGCAGCACGCGCAGAATTTGCTGGAATCCCCGTTCCTCTTCCAGGATGTCCCGCCCAGGTATGCGCGGAGCCGACTCCTCCTCGTCCGTCTCCGCCACTTGCAACTGGCGCAGATAGGGATGGCGACTTATCCTGGTTAGTTCCCCGGCGAGCTGTTCTGGTGTTCCGATAAAGTTGACGCACCCGGCTGTAATAGCGCTCTGGGGCATACCGGAAAATTTGGCCGAGGTGACATCCTGAGCCAGTGTCATTCCCCCTTGCGCCTTGATGGCCTGGAGTCCATGCGTGCCATCGGAAGCCGTTCCCGAGAGAATGACCCCGATGGCACGCTCGGCTCGACTCTCGGCCAGCGAACGCAAAAACGTATCAATGGAGAGGTGCCGCCCCTCCGTCTTCGTTTGGGAACGAGTGTGAGCACGCTTTGAGAAAGCGTCATGTCGGTGTTGGGGGGAATCACGTACACATGGTCCGCTTCGACGATCAGGCCATTTCGGGCTTCGTGGACTTCCATCTGCGTGGCCCGAGCCAGCAGGTCGGTCAGGAGGCTTTTATGCGCGGGATCCAGGTGTTGTACCAGCACATAGGCCATGCCCGTCCTGGCGGGCAGATGCTGAAGCAGCCGGGTGAAGGCTTCCAGCCCACCAGCAGATGCCCCGATACCCACAATAGGAAACGAGGGGGTCGAGGTTGGCCTCGTCGTGTTCGTCTGCAGAACATTGCTCTCCAACGGTTACGGTCTCTCCCTCTCCCTGTGGTGTGGTCTGTCTCTTAGATCCGTGCAATCGCTTCAAGGGTGTGTGCTTGCCCCGTTTATCACCGCTACAGTATAGTAGCAGAAACGGATATCTCTTGACAAGCGAAACGACTGAAAAAGAGCTTCACTTTTCTGTATAATTCTCACCTCACCCATAATTCCCTGCCTCCTCCGTAATTATGCAACAGGTGGAAGCGTTGGGCAACCCAGGCGTGGAAGGCGGCGACATCCGGCAACCCAAAACGCCCGGTGAAGAAGAGGACGGCGTGAACCTGTGGCTGGTCTGTGAGTGATTCAAGTTGGGATAGGGTGACAGAGCCTGTGGTGATACGCACCATGGAGGTGTCTACCAGGGCGGGCGGCGTGTTGCGATTGGCAAGACCGGCGATAAACTGGGCATCGGTCACGACCTGCTGATCGGGGGTGATGGCGCGATCGAGGTCGGCTGCTACACGCGCCTCTACCTGCGCCAATCCATCGACGCTTCTGGCGGCGGCGTTCTTGTAATAGAGCAGGTCTGTTCGCGCATCCAGCGCAGCCGTGAAGAGGATGAGCAAGACCGCCAGCCAGGTGAGAACGGTTACGATGCTGGAAGATGATAGAGTGGCGAAGGCGCGTTTATAGGCCGCTGGCCCGGCGATGCCCATAATGGCCAGCGCGATGAGGGGTGGCGTGAGCGAGACGAAATGGTGCGGGAATAGCGGCACCTGTCGCCACAACAAAAATGCTGTGGCAAGCAGCCATGCCAGCAAGGGCAGGACACGCCAATCCCGGCGCAACAGGGCCATCACGCTTCCATACAGCGCGGCCAGGGTGAGCAGCGTCGCCAGCGCGGTCTCCAACTTAAAGGTATTGCCTGATTGGCCCAACTGGGAATTGCTGCTCAAAAGCGTGCCCGCGCCGGTATGAAATGTAACGACGCTTGACCATAGAGCCTGGAAAGATCCGAAAAACGGTAGGGTCAACAAAATAATTGTCAATAAGAACGCGATTATCCCTGCCGTGATGGACAGATATGGGCGACGAGCGAAGAGGGAGGGACCGCGAGAGGCCAGGGCGGGGGCAAGCCCCGCCCCTACCCTGTACGATGTACGATCCAGCTCCGGTCGTACAGGGTACGGGCGGGGCTTGCCCCCGCCCTGGCTTTCCATCAGCCATACCTCACGCATGTCGCCCCCGCCCTGGTTTCCATCACCATCTTCATGCTTGCCGTCCCCGCCCTGGTCAGTTGCTACCCCCCACCATAATCGAGCCGCCATCAGCAGCAGGATGGGCACAAGCAGCGTGACGCCGAGCAATTTGCACATGATGCTTAAGGCGACCGTTACGCCTGTTAGAATCGCCAGCAGCAGACCGCGCTTTCCGGTTGGATATTTCCACCAGTAGAGAGCCAGCCCGATAGCCAGGAAGGAAAAGGCGACGGAGGATGCCTCGGCCTGGATGGTCTGCGATTGTGCGAGGAAGAGAGGATCGACGACTGCTAAGAGCAGGGCGGCAAGTGCGCCCAGGCGTCCGCTTAATGCTTTACCCAGCAGCAACGCGCCCGGCAGCCCCAAAAGCGAAACAAGAGCAATGCCGAGCCGCGCCGACCACAGCGATGCGCCGAACAGGGCATAAACTGGATAGGTGGAGAGCAGAAAAAAGGGCGGCTGAGAATAAAAAATATCACCATAGAGGGCATGACCCGCGCCCATAGCGCGCAGCGATTGCCAGTACACGCCCTCGTCGTAGCTATCGCGGTCGAAGGGTAAACCGAGATGATACAGGCGCATAGCGATAGCGATGGCGAACAGTGCCGCAATAGCGGCCCAGAAGAGGATAGTTTGCCAGTCTGGGCGGCGCGCCTGTTCTTTACGAGCGCCTGTCAAAGCATTGTTTGTTGTGCGAATAGACATAGATACAATCTCACTCACTCACGTTATTACTTATACAACGAAGGAAGGGCGGGCTTCAGCACGCTGAAGCCCGCCCTTCCTTCGTTGTATACTTTTAGCCACCCATGAAGAGCGTTGGCCCGTCGGTGTCGGAGAATGGAGCGGGGTTGCTCATGGAAATGCCACCGCCTGCTTCATCGATGGGCGAAATGCTCAATTCGATAACGCGGGTGATTTCGTCATGCGAACCCTCGCCGTTACTGGCGCTGGCTACCAGGGTATGGCCGTTGCCATGCCCGTTTTTATGGCCGTTGCCATTGCTCAGCACATCCTCAAATTCGGACATGACCAGGCGCGTGACGCGACGAGCATCGGCCTCGTCGATGATACGCTTGAGGTCTTCAGCAACCAGTTCGTCATCTTCAATCAAGGCCTCGGCAACGGCGATTAAGGCTTCGCTGTGATTCTGCAACAGGCGTTTGACCGCCTTGAGCTGCGACTGGAGGATCGCTTCGGCGCGCTGAGACACATCTTTTACCGCGTTTGGATTGATGTTAGTACCGCCGCTAGCCATAGCATAACCCAGGTAGGATGAGATGGTGCCATCCATACCATACACGCCGACATACGACAGCGCCAGCCGGGTAGCAGTAGCAAAGTCGCCGGCGACGCCGTTCAAATTGGTGTCAAGGAACAGCTCTTCGGAAGCGCGTGAAGCGAGATTGATTTGAATGAAGGCCAGAATCTCTTCTTTCGCGCGCGTCTTGATGGTTTCTTTTGGTCGCCAGGCCGCGAAGGCTTCCGCGCCTTCCAGATCACCGCGCCGGTGGATCGTCACGTAAGCGGGGAACTCGCGCTCTAGCAGGTAGTAGGTAGCCACAGCATGACCGGCCTCGTGATAGGCGAGACGGCGGCGCTCCAGGGGAGACAGGTCGCTTTCCTGGCGCAGACCAAACTCGTGTACATCCTGCGCCTCTACCAGGTCTTTATAGGTGACCACCTCGCGCCCATCGAAGTGCGCGATAATGACCGCTTCATTGATGACGTGTTTGATGGCGACAGGGGTGTATTCAACCAGGCGCGCGACCAGTGTGGATACGGGGATGTTCGGGTCGTATTTGATCTTTTTCAGGTAATACTTCGAGTACTTCTCCACGATACCTGTCGGTAGGAGGAGCAACATGTATTCTGCGGTCAAAGCGACCCGGACGAAGCAGAGCGGTGTCGAGCGACTCCGGAATATTTGTTGCGCCTACCGTCAGTACTGGTTGGGACTGGACGCGACTATGATAGAGGCCCATGGTACGCAAGATTTTCCTAAACCAGCCAGTTTCGATGTTGGGCGGGTCCATTTCCATTAGCAGTTGGTTCAGTCCGCCGCCAGCCCCGCCGAACATACCACCACCCATGCCCATCATGCCCATTCCGCCACGCGCCGAGCCGCGTGACGCGCCGATGGCGTCGATTTCATCCATGAAGATAACACAACCGCCGTATTCACGCGCCAGGCGGCGCGCCTTCGTATACAGGCGGCGGATCATCAGAATATCCATGCCGATGAACATGGCGCGGAAGCTGGCGGCGCTGGCGTAGGCAAAGGGCACACCCGCCTCGGTACTCATGCATTGCGCCAGGTAGCTTTTACCTGTTCCCGGAGGGCCGGAGAGCAACAGGCCACGCACGGGTTGACCGCCCATCTCCTGGAATTCTTTGATGCCTTGCAGCAAGGTAACGATACGGCGAGCGGATTCTAGCACCTCTGGATTGCCTTTATAGTCGGCAAAGGTGACGCCAGTTTCGCCTGGCATTACCCAGTAGAGTCTGGGACGCCCCAGGAACCAGAAGATGGCTACAAATTGCATGATGCCAAAAAGAACGGCGAACATGATCTGGAATGCATACACCAGGATGGTACCTGGCGAGGGAGCGGACAATTGCGGGACGATGCCGACAATAAAATACCAGATGACGATGCTCAGTAGTAGCAGCCAGAACCAGCGAAGTTTCGCGAAACGTCCAAACTGGTCAAGCCCACGATCTATTGAGGTATCCAGTTCATTTCGTTTGTCCCTGGTGTTTTCCGACACAGCAGTTTATCCCTTCTGTTGCAGAGATACCGTGAGATATCCGGCAGATATTACTATGCTTGAGATGCTCGCGTTGGTATTACATCGATACCGATGATAGCACCCCCTTGCTGCGCTACAGTGACAAAATGGAAGAAGAGATAGCCAGTAACAGGGCCTCCCGGTCCTAAGTTCGACAGGTCCACTTCCACCAGACTATCTACGGTTGTATCCGATTCCTGAGTGCGACCCACCACATTGATGGTCTTCCAGTTCAGATGCGATAGTTTCTGACTGTAGAGACTGACCAGGGTCTGCGCATCGGGGGGCGACGACATGAAACTATCGAGGTACTGTATGGTTGCCACGTCGCCATCGCGTACCGCGTAAAGCCAGTTCTTGACCTTTTCGCCGCCGCCATCGCCGCCGTGTAGCTGGAAATTAAACTGATCGTACCCGATACCAAAGGGAGCCTGCCCGGTTTCAAAGTAGTTGACAATTGATGAACTGGCAAACAAGAGCAAGATCACGATCACGGTGATCAGCTTATGCCGGCTTATAGCCTGGAACAGGTAATAGAGAACCTTGAAAAAGGGGCGAAATATGGCTTTGACGAAGAGGGCCAGGGGAGCTTGTCCCGGTCTCCTTCTAGCGAGCGTATTGCGAACAACCTTCTTCTTTTCCTGTTCAGAAGGTTGCGGCGATTGCTGAGTGGGTGAAGGGCTACTTATCATAAGGTATTAGCTCGACTTTCTCAGGCTACTTTCGGCTATGCGCTTATCTTTATAATAGTAGAAACGACAATTCTCAGGCTTTGGATGTGCTTGCTAGAAGAGAACAGGCTATGGCGTCTCTACGGAATTGAAGCTACTTTGCTCATATGTACCATACACTACAATTATGCATTTAGCAAGAGTTTGCCTCGCTGGCTCCGATTATTTTACATTTTCGATTCCAGCGTTGCATTGTATCAACTGTTGCAAATACGCGCTTCTTTGTGCTATAATCCGCGTGGTATAATAACGAGAGAAGACAGACGAGAAATAGCGGATGAACAAAAAACCACCGCCCTCTGTTTGGGGTTCCCTGGCATTAATGGGCCAGCTCGGTTTTACCATTGCCATCCCCCTGGCTTTGGGAGCCTGGGGAGGTAGTTATCTTGATGGCCTTACTCATACGAAATCTTTATATTTATTACTCGGGCTGCTGCTTGGCCTGATTGTTGGCGTTTATGGGGCGTACCGTTTATTTTCCCGGTTCTTTTAGACTAGATAAGGTAGACGGATTTAGCACTCAACTACAAACAGACCTTGCAGGGCGCGGTATATAGGGAGGACACCGCGTGTTCTGGAAACTTCAGAGTTTTAACATCCAGCCGGACGTGATATTTACTCCGTTTGGTTTTCCAATCACCAACACCCTGTTATGTACCTGGATAACCATTCTTCTACTGGTTGTCGTCGTGTACTTTGGCACCCGCAAACGCGATCTCATCCCCTCTGGTTTTCAAAATTTCGTTGAGTGGGGCGTTGAGAGCATCCTTAATCTGGTGGTAGGTGTGGTAGGGAAAGAGAAAGCGAGAAAGTTTTTCCCCCTGGTTGGCACTTTCTTCTTCTTCATCCTCTTCGCTAACCTGCTCGACATTTTGCCGGGCATCGATACCATCGGGTGGGTGAACAGCAGCGCTGTGACGGCTGCGCATTTAGCGCAACCTTCGAGTTTCCTGCTGTTCGGCGATTACACCAGCATGATCGTGCCCTGGTTCCGCGTACCGACCAGCGATCTTAACCTGACCTTCTCGATGTCGCTGATTTCGGTGGTGGTGACACAGGTTTACGGCTTTATGGCACTGGGAGCGGGCGCCCACCTGGGAAAATATTTCAAATTCAAAGAATTATTCACCCATGGTTTTCAGGGGCCTATCGAGTTCTTCGTTGGGATTGTCGAACTGGTGACCGAGCTTTCCCGCCTGCTTTCGTTCGCTTTTCGTCTTTTCGGCAACCTCTTCGCCGGAAGCGCGGTACTGGCGGTTTTCGCTTTCTTGCTACCCGCTATAGGCGACGTGGTATTTATCCCGTTTGAGCTTTTTGTAGCTGTGGTGCAGGCCCTGGTTTTCGCCTTGCTGACGCTGGTCTTCATGGAAATGGCGACCACCTCTCATGAACATTCTGAGAGCCGGCACGAGGCGGAAGAAGAGTATGCCCACAATGAAGAGGCCGCGCGTGAAAAGGCAGTGGCATCCAGCCACTGATACGCGCAAAAATTTTCACTGTATTTGCTACTCGCGGCAATTTTCGCCGCGATTGCATAAATTAACATGTAATCAGGTTTGTCCTTACTAAGGAGGTTTATCATTATGACAGGCACAATCAATACACTCGCAGTAGCGCTCGCCATCGGTCTGGGAGCCATCGGCCCTGGCATTGGTATCGGTATCGCCGCCGGTCAGGCATTCAGCGCCATCGGTCGCAATCCTGAAGCAGAGCCGTTGATCCGTATCAATATGTTCATTGGTCTGGCATTCGCCGAAGCTATCGCTATTTATGCCCTGGTTATCGCCTTCGTACTGAGCGGCAAATAATATGCCTGCGTTGTAAGGTGAGGACGCACAGCCGGGGCGAGAAAACGCATGGCTTGCCCTCGCCTTGCAGCAAGAAAAGGAGGCGCATCCACAATGTTCATATTCGCCGATATTCTCGGTAGTTTTGGTGTCAATACCCTGGCGTTTATTTCGCAACTTGTCAGTTTTGGCATCGTTTTCTTCATCCTGTGGCGCTTCGGCTTTCCCGCTATTCAGGGAACGCTCGACAAGCGGCAGGCCGTGATCCGCGAAGGCGTGGAGAACGCGGAACAGGCGAAACGCGACCTGCAAGAAGCGAACACGCGCTCAGAGCAGATTTTGCTTGAGGCGCGCCGGCAGGCGCAAGAGACTATCGCCCAGGCGACCAAAGCGGCGGAACGCGAGACCGCTCGCGTCCAGGAGGAGGCGCAGGCGCGGCTTCACCAGATGGAGCAGCAGCAGATCGCGCGTATCAAACAGGAAGCTGCGCAGGCGCGCGAGCAACTCAGTCGCCTGGTGGTCAACCTTTCGATTAGCGCGGCGGGCAAGGTCATTAGTAAATCGGTTGACACGAAGGATAACCGCCGCCTGGTGGAAGAGTTCGTGAGCTCCAGCCAGGCAGGTGAACAGTAATGCTAAAGGGAGCGATAGGACGCCGCTACGCGGGGGCTATCTTCGATATTGCGCTCAAGCAGAACACCGTTGAACGCACGCTCGAAGATATTCAGGAGATCGCCACACTGTTTTCCAAACGCACGCTGGCATATCTCTTGAAAGAGCCGAAACTTCCCGCGCAACGCAAAGAAAGCGCCTTACGTCAGGCGTTGGCGTCCAGGGTGCTGCCTACGTCGCTCAACCTCGCCCTGCTTGTCGTGCAGCGAGATCTGGTAGAGGCCATGCCCAATATAGCCAGAGAACTCGCGCAACTGGTGTTGGATTATAAGAATCAGGCAGTCGCGGAAGTTACGACGGCAGCGCCCATGGACGAACAACAGCTCAACAGTGTCAAGCAGGCGCTGGAACGTAATACAGGTAAAAGTATTCTCATGCACACGAAGGTTCAGCCCGAAATCCTCGGTGGAGTTATCGCCCGCGTTGGCGACCAGGTGATTGATGGCAGTATTCGCCATCGCCTGGCAGCCCTGAAACAGCAGTTGCTGACCGGGGTCGCGGTTGGCGCAAGCGATTTCGCCGGGTTAGTCAACCCGGATGGTTCTACCGGGGATGCGCAACAGCCGCAGAGTGAGCCAAGTAGCATTCAATGAGGAGGAACGACGATGGCAACATGGGCTGACGAAATCAGCGCCATCATTGAGAAAAACATCGCAGGCTTCGGCGGGAGCGAAACAGAGACCGCCAGCGTAGGTACGGTTATCGCGGTGCAAGATGGTATCGCGCGCGTCTACGGTCTGCAAAATGTGAAGTATCTCGAATTGGTAGAATTTCCTCGCACCGGAATCATGGGTATGGCCTTTAACCTCGAAGAGGAAACGGTCAGTTGCCCCATTCTGGGCGATTATACACATATACGTGAAAACGACGAAGTGCGCACGACGGGCCGCGTAATCTCGGTTCCCGTTGGCGACGCGCTGATTGGTCGCGTGGTGAACCCTCTCGGCGAGCCAATCGACAACCGGGGCCCTATTCTTACAGATAAGAGCCGCACGATTGAACGTGTGGCTCCCGGTGTGATTACGCGCCAGTCGGTGAATACACCCGTGCAAACAGGCATCAAAGCAATAGATAGCATGATCCCTATTGGACGAGGCCAGCGCGAATTGCTGATCGGCGACCGCCAGACGGGTAAAACGGCGGTGGCTATCGATACCATCATCAACCAGAAGGGCAAGAATCTGATCTGCATCTACGTGGCGATTGGTCAGAAAAACTCGTCCGTGGCGCGCACACATGCCATTCTGGAAGAGCAGGGCGCGATGGACCACACCATCATCGTCGTAGCTGGAGCTTCGGACCCGGCTCCCTTGAAGTATCTCGCGCCCTATGCGGGATGCGCAATGGGTGAAGAGTTCATGGAGACTGGACGCGACGCGCTCATCATCTATGACGACTTGACCAAGCACGCTGAAGCCTATCGTAACATCTCGCTGATTATTCGCCGCCCGCCCGGACGTGAGGCCTATCCTGGCGACGTGTTCTACCTGCACTCTCGCTTGCTGGAACGCGCTGCCCGCCTCAACGAAGACTACGGCGGTGGCTCGCTGACAGCGTTGCCCATCATCGAAACCAAAGCCAACGACATTTCGGCCTATATCCCGACGAACGTCATCTCAATCACTGACGGGCAGATATTCCTTGAGACAGACCTGTTTAATGCCGGTCAGCGACCCGCCGTAAACGTCGGTCTCTCGGTTTCCCGCGTGGGTGGCAGCGCGCAGACACGCGCCATGCGCCAGGTGGCAGGCTCACTGCGACTTGACCTCGCCCAGTTCCGCGAATTGGCGGCTTTCTCGCAGTTCGCATCCGACCTGGACAAGGCCACGAAGAGCCGCATTGATCGCGGCCAGCGCCTGACCGAAATTTTGAAGCAGCCGCAGTACGCGCCCCTGCCGGTAGAAAAGCAGGTCATGATTATCTACGCCGCCACCAATGGCTACCTGGATGACGTGAGCCTGGATAAAGTGGCCGCGTGGGAAACTGCCTTCTACCGCTTCATGGATGCCAGCCATCCGGAGATTAGCGCGGAGATTATTGAGAAATCCGTCAACGGTCGCGATAAGATGACAGATGACCTGTTGAAGCGCTTCGGCGACGCTATTAACGAGTACAAGCAGACCGCCGCGCCGCGTTAGGAGGACGGGATATGCCATCAACCAGAGAAATCCGGGGGCGCATCCGGTCGGTAAAAAACATTGCCCAGATCACCAAAGCGTTGCAGATGGTGGCGAGCAGCAAGATGCGCAGGGCGCAGGAGCGCGTGGAGCAATCGCGCCCCTACGCTGAGCAACTGCGCGAGCTGGTTTCGCGTCTCGCGCGCGTGACTGGCGAAGATGTTGGAGAGCTGGCTCTGCTCAAGCAGCGACCGGTGCGTAACATCGGCTACGTGCTGATTACACCGGATCGCGGTATGAGCGGCGCGCTTTCCAGCAACATCAATCGCCGGGCAGCTACGAGCGCGCTGGAACAGCAGAAAACGTTTGCAGAGCAGGGGACCCGTCCAGGCGTTGAGTATGTGGCGGTTGGACGCAAAGGCCGCGATTTCGTGATGCGCAATCAGTTCCACCTGACGGCGGAATTCACGAACTACGGCGACAGGCCATCGCTTATCGATGCCTCGGCCATTGCCCAGGTGGCGACAGAAGCTTTCTTGAACGAGAACGTGGACGTGGTCTACCTGGTCTATCCCAAATTCGTCAATACGGTGACACAACTTCCGACAGTTGTGCAACTGCTGCCGGTTCAGCCACCCACGGATGAAGGCAATGCGGGCCATGAAACCATTGAGTACATATATGAACCGGACGCGGCAAGCATCTTCGAAGCCTTGCTGCCCCGCTACATTGATATTCAGGTCTACCAGGCGCTGCTCGAAACGCTAGCCAGCTTTTATTCAGCGCAAATGGTAGCGATGAAAAACGCGAGCGACAACGCGAAAGATCTCATTCAAGACTTGACCCTTACCTATAATAAAGCGCGCCAGGCCAGTATCACAACCCAGATTCTAGAGATTGTATCAGGCGCGAATGCGTTATAGGGCTACCGGGGTTGCCTGAACGTGACCCCAGTGATGGAGAAAATATATGACAACACAGACAGGCACAAAGGGAAAAATTGTGCAGGTGCTTGGCGCTGTCGTAGACGTTGAGTTTCCGTCAGACCAATTGCCGGATATCTACAACGAACTACGCACCCGCATCGCCGGAGCTGACAAAGACCTCTCTCTTGAGGTTGAGCAGCTGCTGGGCAATAACTGGGTGCGCTGCGTGGCTATGGGACCAACCGATGGCTTGCAGCGCGGCATCGACGTGATAGATACGGGAGCATCGATCACTGTTCCCGTCGGCCCAAAGACGCTGGGGCGTATTTTTAACGTGCTCGGACAGGCCGTAGACAACAAACCCGAAGTGGATGACGCGCCGCGCAGGCCCATTCACCGTGAGGCGCCCAGCCTGGAAGACCAGGCGGCCAACATCGAGGTGTTTGAGACGGGCATCAAAGTTATTGACCTGATCTGCCCTTTCTTGAAGGGTGGAAAAATCGGTACATTCGGCGGCGCGGGCGTCGGCAAGACCGTTATCATTCAGGAACTCATCAACAATATCGCCAAAGGTCACGGCGGCTACAGCGTCTTCGCGGGCGTGGGCGAGCGTACCCGCGAGGGCAACGACCTCTACCATGAAATGCAGGAAGCGAAAGTAATTGACCGTCTGGCCATGGTCTTCGGACAGATGAACGAGCCTCCGGGCGCGCGCCTGCGCGTAGCCTTGAGTGGTCTGACCATCGCGGAATACTTCCGCGACGAAGAAGGCAAGGACGTGCTGCTCTTCATCGACAATATCTTCCGCTTCACCCAGGCCGGTGCGGAAGTGTCGGCGCTGCTCGGTCGTATGCCTTCAGCCGTGGGGTATCAGCCCAACCTGGCGGAAGAGATGGGCGAATTGCAAGAGCGCATCACCTCAACCAAACGTGGTTCGGTCACGTCCATGCAAGCGGTGTACGTGCCTGCCGACGACTACACAGACCCGGCCCCGGCAACGACCTTCGCTCACCTGGACTCGACGATTATTCTGGAACGCTCGATCTTTGAGCAGGGTATCTATCCTGCCATCGACCCACTGGCTTCCACCAGCCGCCTCCTCGATCCGAATGTGGTCGGGCAGGAACACTACGATGTCGCCCGTGCTGTGCAGCGCGTGTTGCAGCGTTACAAGGAATTGCAGGACATCATCGCCATTCTGGGTATAGATGAACTGTCTGACGATGACAAATTGACGGTGTCCCGCGCGCGTAAATTGCAGCGTTTCTTCTCGCAGCCTTTCACAGTGGCGACCGTCTTCACAGGCATGGAGGGCCGCTATGTTCCCGTGAAGGAGACGGTGCAGGGCTTCAAAGAAATCCTCGAAGGCAAGTACGATCATATCGGTGAAAGCCACTTCTACCTGAAGGGCAACATCGAGGAAGTTGTGCTGAGCTACGAGAAAGAGCAGCAGAAGGGTTAAACCATGGCGACACACGCAACCATGCATGTTGAGGTTGTTACCGCCGAGCGCGAACTCTACAACGGCGAAGCAGATGAGCTGATCGCCCCTGGCACAGAGGGTATGCTTGGCATCCTGCCACGACACGCCGCGCTGCTTACGACGTTGAAACCAGGCGAGCTGCGCATCAAACTAAACGGTTCGGAACAGCCTCTGTTTGTCTCAGGCGGCTTCCTCGAAGTGTCAAATAACCAGGCAACCGTGCTGGCCGACACTGCCGAGCACGCCGAAGAGATCGACCAGGCCCGCGCAGAAGAAGCGCGGCGACGCGCCCAGGATCGACTGGCCCAGACCACGTCGAACACCGAGCGCGCTGAACTACAAGCGGCTCTGCAACGCGCTATCGAACGCCTGAGAGTCTCAGGCATCGTGCGCCACAGACGCGGCCCCCGCATCGAGATGCCCCAGCAAGAACAATAACCCAAAAAGCGCAAAAGCGATAAGGCCGTCGGCCTTATCGCTTTTGCGCTTTTTGGGTTAGAAATTTCCGCTGCTTCCACCACCCATATTTCCGCCACCGAAATCACCGCCAGTGCCGCCACCAACGTTTCCGTTATTGGTGTTGTTAAACATCTGCTGCTGGACATGCTCGCGATTCTGGCGTTCCGTCTCTTCTCTGCCGAGTTCATATCCAGCCATGCTACCGGCCATCGTTCCTATTGCGCCTGCTTCAAATGGCGTGGCGTCAAGCGGCCGGGCGTTGCGCGCTACTGTTGATCGTCTCGATCCTGGTCCCAGGGTTGATCGTGTGGCAGCTCTAATAATGAACAACACAACCACGATCACGGACGCAGTGAAAATGAAAGGCATGACAGAGGAGGTGTCCAGGCCGGAGTTTGGAAACGTCTGCCCCTGTCCTGGATCGATCTGGCCGTTGGGAGGATAGCCGTTCGTGTCGGGCGGTGGCGCCAGCGCGGTATTGAGCGATTGCAGCGCGGCCACGGTCGCGCCTGTATAATCGCCATTATTGAAGTTTTGTGTGAACGTCTGGATAGCAGATGCATACTGGTCGTTGCTCAGCGGCACCTGTGTGCCGCCATCAATCGCCAGGTGACGATGCATTGTATCAATATTGATGACGATCAGGTTGCTATCGTTCGGCCCAATCAGGGTCGTGGTGAATTTATCGAAAGCGTCTGTAGTGCCAGTAAAGGTTTTAGTGGTATAGATATTTACCGCATAGGGGAGTTGGGATGCCTGGCCAGCCACCTGCGCTGCATCAAGCACATGCGCGTTATCAACGATGTTTACGTTGTCGGCGAGAACTTTCACCGACGTAACCGCCAGCAACACCAGGGCTACGCTACATGCAAAGAGGCCGAATAGCAGTCTGTGACTGTGGTGCGGTCTATGCTGAGATGTTTTCATGCGCCAACGCTTTCTTTTTACCAGTACAGGCAAAAATGAACACCTGATCATGATTATTCTACCATATATAAACGTGGAGATGAAGCGGAAATACAATTGAGTCAGTAAGGATGCCTGCGTCGCTCGTTGGGGAGGGGTATTTGCATGATGGGAACAGGACACAGGCGACGCAAGCGTCCCTACGGACGACCCGAAATTTCGCGTGATACAATGAGCTACATAACAGGCTACATGGCCTTATTTACTTGAATGTCAAGATGGAGTAACAATAAATGAGTACGACACCTGGTGGGCGTCCGCGCCCGTTTGTGCTGGTTATAATGGATGGGTGGGGCATCAATCCGCGCAAGGAGGGCAACGCTATCGCGCTGGCGCGCACGCCCAATATCGATAGGCTGGCGCGCGAGTGGCCGCATACGGCGGTCAGGACTTCGGGCGAGGCCGTCGGGCTGCCGGAGGGGCAGATGGGCAATTCTGAGGTGGGGCATCAGAATATCGGCGCGGGCAAGCGCGTGCTACAAGACTACACGCGAGTCAGCGAGTCGATTAAGGACGGCACTTTCTTCCAAAATCCGGCGCTACTCAAAGCGATTGCGCATGTAAAAAAGCACGGGTCGGCGCTGCACCTGTGCGGGCTGCTGGGCAATGGCGGCGTTCACGCGCACGAAACGCACCTGGAAGCGCTGCTGCAACTGGCGCACAGGCACGACATTGAGCGCGTCTATATCCACAGCTTCACCGATGGACGCGACTCCTCGCCAACGGGCGGCAGTCGAGTTTATGCGGTATTTGCAGGCACGCGCCGTTGAAATCGGCGGCGAACACGCGGCCAGGGTGGCAACCGTGAGCGGTCGCTACTACGCGATGGATCGCGATAATCGCTGGGATCGCACGGGCATGGCCTATTTTGCCATGACGCGGGGCGAGGGCTTGCAGGCAGAATCTGCCATCGCCGCTATTCAACAATCCTACGACAAGCATGTTACTGACGAGTTTATTCTGCCAACGGTGGTGATGGAAGAGGGCAAGCCGGTGGCGGTCGTTCAGGCCGGGGACGCGCTGATCCACTATAATTTCCGCCCCGACCGCGCGCGCCAGCTTACTAAAGCCTTCGTGATGCCCGATTTGCCGCCGCAGGCCGAGGGCAAGTTCAATCGCGGGCCGCGCCTGGCTGACCTGCACTATGTGATGATGACCGAGTATGAAGAGGGTCTGGACGCGGATGTAGCTTATCGCGCCGATGAGGTAGAGATGCCGCTGGCGCGTGTCATCTCAGAGCAAGGGATGCGCCAGTTCCATACAGCCGAGACGGAGAAATACGCCCATGTCACCTACTTCATCAATGGGCGGCGCGAGACGCCTTTCCCCGGCGAAGATCGCGTGCTGGTGCCATCGCCCAGAGTGCCAACCTACGACCTGCAACCGGAGATGAGCGCGGCTGGCGTGACCGACACGGCGCTCGAACACATACGCGGCGGGCAATACGACCTGGTGATTATGAACTATGCCAATGCCGACATGGTGGGTCACACGGGCGTGATCGAAGCAACCATCAAAGCAGTCGAGACGGTGGATACTGGCATCGGGCGCGTGGTTGAGGCTACGCTGGCAGTGGGCGGCGGTCTGCTGATTACGGCGGATCACGGCAATGCCGAACAGTTGATCGACTACAAGACTGGCAAACCATTCACCGCACACACCACTAACCCGGTGCCGCTCTACTTCGTGGCGCCACAACTGGCCCAGGCGAAGCTGCGCACCGATGGCATCCTGGCCGATGTCGCTCCCACTATTCTGGATGTGCTGCATATCGCGCAACCGAAAGATATGACGGGCCGATCGTTGATTGTGAGGTAATAGGTATGCCCGCCCCATCAATGAGCAGCAAGCAAACAAGCGATTTGTAGGAGCGGGAGTTGTGGTGATGCGGGATGGGGACGCAAGCGTCCACGGCGTCCTGATGATGTTTGACAACCGAATGCAGCAATGAAAGTTCCTGCCCTGAACTTGTGAAATAGCGCGACTTATCCACATATATCTATGTGACCTGTGGATAACTTATAGTTAGTGTGGACAAACTCGCCTGCTAGCTACGGAATGCGTTCGATATTCATGATGGGCACAATGAGGGTATTTCCGTCCGCGAGGCGCAGGCGCACGGCTCGTCCCTGCACGCCGGAGAGGAAGCGATGCTGGTGGACGAAGAAGTAGTCTATATCACCTGTCATACTCATGTTTGCTCCGAGACGCACGCGCACCCGCGCACCCAGTCGCAAGCTGGCATCGAATGCGGGCGGTTGCCAGTTGCGTTGCGTTTCTGCTTCTGGTAGAGAGACAACGAGTTCGGGGAAGAGCGCGTAGCGCGTTGAAGTCACACCTGACAACAGGGCTATTGACCCCTGGTAGCGAGTGAGCACCTGGAGAGTGGACTGCGGCATGGTTTGGGAGCCAAATCCTTCGGTAAAAAGCAATGTCAGAGGGGGTAGGCTAACTTGCGCCGTATCGACATCAACGCTGTCCAGCAGATCGAAGGCGTCGAGACCCAGGAAGCCTTCAAAATCGCGCATTTCAATGCTGCCAGCAACGATGCCCACCACGCCTGAAGCGACAGCCTGGCGCAGTATAGCGAAGCTAGCCTGACCGGGAATTACAAGAATTGCGCCCGCGGGAACGGGCGAAGGTCGAGATGGAGTCGGCTGCCACAGGGTCAGGAAACCCGCGACCTGCTGACCCGCGCCAATGTGGCCCGCCAGCACCGCCGCGCGCGTCTGAATAACCACACCCCCACGAGCCGTCGTTTTTACAACCTGCCCGCGCAGACCGGCGGGAATGATGACGGGCGCATCCGCCTGGGTCTGACCTTCGGCCTGGTGTAGCTCCAGGCGAATAACGGGTTGATCTGCCAGTACTTCCTGGCCGGGATACACAAGAGGAATCGAGCGAGCGTTGTTGCCCGCAAAGCGTCGCTCTCGTTGCGTTTCTATTTGTGTTACTAGCGACCCCGCGGGCGGATAGCTCATCCCCATAGTCCCACCTCCTCCTCTATCGAGGAACCCCATCCTCACTTACACTTACCACATATATATCAAGATCAGGGCGACCGCAAGGGTCTCCACCCTGCGCAAATTTCTTCTCAAGGAGATGCGCACCTGTATACCAACATCAGGGCGACCGCAAGGGTCTCCACCCTGCCGCTCAACCACCCCCGCCCTTACAATGAACGCCCCTAATTCCCACGACGTAGTCATTGTAAGGGCGGGGGAAGAGTGGACGTAGGGTGGAGACCCTTGCGGTCGCCCTCGTACCCAATGCTAGGCCCCGATGATTTGCATCCATTGCAAAAGGCGTGCCTGTCGCTCGTTCTCGTTGGTCGGGAATGAGAGAGGTCTGCCGCGCGCGTCGATAATCAGGCCGACGAGGCCACCGTCGATCTCTTCGGCGGCGCGCGCGCGTTCGCCCGCTCCGAGACCGACATCAACAGTGGGGGCAGGGTAAAGCGTCAAGAGCGCCTGTTCGTTCAGCTTTAAGGGGATGATCTCGATGGAGCCGGACATGACTTCTGCCGTCACCTGCCGCCCATTGCTATATTCGACGCCGACGCGAATGGCTATCTGCCCCTGGGGCAAATCGCCGAAAGGGACGACGCAGGTACCCAGCCGGTGCATGACGGCATCATTCTCGTTGACCTGCACTGCCGCGACGGGCGCGACCGTGGCTACCGCGCCAAGCTGCGAGATGAGCATGGTACGATCCAGCACCAGAGAGGTGACGCCGCGTGGCTGGAGCGCGTCCAGCAGCATCAAGGCGGCCTGGCCGAATTTGGGCGCGTGCGCCAGAACGCTTCCGGTTGCCAGAATGAGATCGGCCTCGAATTGGCCGAAATTTCCTCCTCTTGTCCCCTCATGCGTCAGTATAATAGCCTCGCGGGCAAATGCCTGGAACAGGTGCAGCTCGCGCTGGCTGGTCGGCAGGGACTGGGGGTGCAGCATGTGATTGGTGGCAAACTGGCGCAGTTCATCCTCGCTGACGGTGAAAGGCAGCCAGCGCGCGATGCGCCGCATTCCAACCTGCTGCAAGATGGCGCCCAGGCCCGTACCGACACCGAGGCCAGTGTTGACCAGGGGAATAAACTCGCCGCGCTCGCCTGCCATCATCACCGTGGTGGTATGCGACCCTACATCAACGGCTGTCACGTTCATGGCGTAATGCTGCGCCAGAAAACGCACCAGGCTGCTCAAAGAACTGGCTGTGCCGACAGGAACGGCATTTGACCAGGAACGCAGGGTTTCATAACCAGGGACGCGCCGGATGACATCACGCTCGTATAATGCGCTGGCCGCCATGCTAACCGGGCCAAGCTGCGCCTGCGAAACCAGGGCTTCAACGCGGGTCACTTCGGCATAGCCGTTCAACATGCGTCGCACAGCCTCAACGAACTGGGGCGCGCCCGCGTAAAGCACTGGAAGTTGATAGCTACCGCTTTCTGACTGCTGGCTCAAAACCTTGACCGTCTGAATTACAAGCTGGCAAGCTTCCTGAAGCGCAGAGGCTCCCGCGGGATTGTCCACCAATCCGACGATGAGCGCGGCGTGTGGCTGCAACTCACGCATTCGCGCAATCTGGCGTTCCCACTCGGCGTTGATTTGTTCAGGTGACCACGAAGCGGGGTTTGATGGAGAAGACGAAGATCGAGTTGCAACACCGGCGGCAAGCGCATCCGGGGCCATAGTTGCGCGAAAGGAAGGCGCGGGTATGGCGTAGGTTTCGGCATGCAGGCCGGAGACAGATTGCGCTGCCAGCGTTTCAAGTTCTCTGGTAACGCCACCCAGCACTACCAGGCGCATAGGGCCGCCCACGCTTACAGTAGAGACTAGCAGATCAACGCCATCACCCGATGGGTCTTCGGGCGTAACGATCTGTCCGTCAACGACAAAACGCCGCCCCGTGATATACTCGATCTCGTTGATGGCCTGGATAATACCCCTGGTCACATTCTCGTTCTGGCCGGTGACTGTCGTGGGTGAAACGCCCCGCGCCATAAGACGATACTGGCCCTCGACAAGTCCGAGTAATGAAACTTTGGTAAAAGTAGTCCCGCAATCTGCTACCAGAATTGAACTGGCGGACGCGGGATTCTGGCTACTGGTCGAACCAGGCCCTTCCCCCAGGTAAGGCTCTGTCTGCATCTCCACGATCCTTTATGACAACTAAATCTACAGGTGGAACCATTCACGGATGGTATCGAGAAAACTGCGCTTGCCGGGTTTGGCGTTCGCGCTCGCCGGATTTACCGGACTGCCCTGCCCGGCATTGAATGCCCCTGGCTGCATCGCGGTTACCGGGGGCTGCTGGAACATTGGTTGGCCTGAATTGGCCGTGTAAGGGTTTTGCATATTTGGGTAACTGTTATTCGTATAACTTCCGGGCATTGTTCCCTGAGCGGACTGGGGAGAAGCGCCGGCAAAGCCTGATGCCATAGCTTGCTCATTATTAAACACCGGTGGCGCGGCCATCGGAGACGCGGGTTGAGCAGTGTACAACGACCCGGAAGGCTGGCCAGGCGCGCTTGAAAAACTTTGCTGACCACTGGCGCTCGGAGCAGGATAATAGGGAGTACTCGAGGCCACGCCTAACATCGAAGAAAATACGTTAGCGGCAACCTCGCTTTGTTCCGGGGGCATCATTTCGGCGCGAGGACGGCCAGGGACGCGCGCACTCTCGATACGAGGTGATGTGCCATACAAGGGCGGTGGGGCGTTTCTCCCCGCCTGCGACCCCTGGGGTTGACCATCTACGGCGCGCAACCAGGATGGCAGAGCATTCACGTCGATCAACGAGCCGGCAGACATGTTGTTGCTTCCGGGTTGCCCCTGTGCCTGCTGCCCCTCTCGTAACCAGGGAGGAAGGGAGTTGACATCCAGCAACGAAGAGGCGGATAGACCCGATTGCAGCCCGTTGTCAACATTCCACGTAGGAAACGGGGCGGCGGGTGCCTGATTCCCTTGCCATGTAGCCTGATTCATAGGAGGCTGGGCAGTGGGTGCCTGATTCCCCTGCCATGTAGCCTGGTTTAATGGCGGAACTGGCTGGCCTGGCTGCCCGGAAGACATCCAGGTCGGCAAGGATTGACGATCAATTAAGTCACTGGCCGACAACAACGGCGCGGCGGATGTCTGATAAGGATACGCCGCGGATGTTTGTTGTGGCGGGACACCCTGCGGGTACACCTTTAGCTCGTTCGCTCCACTGGAAATAGTGGGGGTTGCCGGGTTAACAGACTGCTGGCTCGGATTCATCCATGAAGGCAGGGATACTGGATCGATCAAATCACTTGCAGAAAAACTTTCAGCTCGCATCATACCGGCATCGGTATTAGGGGCAGACATTGAAGCCGGTCGAATAGCGGGGTGCTTATTTGAATCGCTCTCTCTCCCATCCTGGGCTTTCTCGGCTCGCATCCAACCGGGTAAGTCATCATCATCTATCAGGTCGGCGGTTGAGAAACCCGGTTGTCCGCCAGCAGGAATGCCGGGCCGTTCATTAGCACGCAGCGACTCCAGCCAGGCCGGTAAATCGCCCTGTCCCTGCGCATTCATGCTAGTGTTTGCCGCGCTGGAGAGAGGCATGCCACAATTCTGACACCTCGCCAGACCAGCGGCGACCTGCTTGCCACAACGATTACAAATGATCACGATTGCTCCTCACTTTCGCCAGGGCCTGACATGTGTATCTCCATACACAGTTATATGAGATGATGGCAGTGTACCATGCCTTTGTATGACTTTACAATGCATAGACCAACACAATAAGACATATTGGTATGATACAATACAGACAACGCCACATTACAAGGACTTTGCTGTATCTGCCAAAAGTACTAAGATTCCGGCCCGGCTCACGTCCTCTACATACTAACCAAATAAATCACATCCTGACTTGCTTCCTGACAAGCCATTCATTACAATAGAACTGGTAATATCAGCAATCTGTAACACTTTCCATGCTAATTTCCCATGCAAGAGGTCATGTTTTATGTCATATACATCTAAAACTCCCACCAACGCGCATTCACGAGGTTTACGCTTGATATTGGGACTGTTCTTCAGCAGCGGTATAGCGGTGATCGCTTACCGGCGGCACTCGCTCAACAAAAGTGGCGTAGCGGGGGCGATCGCCAGTGGAACGAGCATATTTGGCATGGGAGGCTGGTCATGGGGGCTGTCACTAATCTATTTTTTTGTCTCGTCCAGCCTGCTTTCCCACTTCCGACAGGGCGACAAAGCCAGCGCGGCCGCCGACAAGTTCAGCAAAGGCGCGAGGCGCGACCTGGCGCAGGCGGCGGCTAATGGCGGACTGGCAACGCTTTTTGCCATCATCTATGGCCTGGCGAGATCGCCTCGAACGCGCCGCCTGGCGCAGGCAGGCTTTACGGGCGCGCTGGCGACGGCTAACGCCGACACCTGGGCAACAGAACTGGGCGTGTTGAGCGCGTCAAAACCCCGCCTGATTACTACTGGCCGGCCAGTTGCGCCCGGCACATCGGGCGGAATCACTCTGCTGGGGACAGCCGCATCGAGCCTGGGAGCGTGCTCGCTGGGATTTTTCTTCTGGGCATGGCAGGGGTTTCGCAAGTCACTCGCGCCCGCGCCGTTGATTGCGCTCATCAGTGGTATGGCTGGCAGTTTCTTCGATAGTGTGCTGGGAGCCACATTGCAGGCCATGTATTATTGCCCGGTCTGCGAGAAGGAGACAGAGCGGCGCATTCATAGCTGCGGCACGCCTACGCACCCACTGCGCGGCATCGCCTGGATGAATAATGACGCGGTAAATTTCCTGGCTACCGCCTGTGGCAGCGTAGTAGCTATGGGTCTGGCTTACCCTTTCCAGGTATAATTATTAGTAAGAAAGCAGGATAAACCGATGAAAAACAATTTACGACGTATCATTTCGCCATCGTGGAACCCGCGGAGAGCCGCCGCCGCCGGATTCGCAGCCACAGTCGCTTATAGCATCGCGATGGAAGGGGATATGTCGCTGACGGGCAACCGCTTCAGCGATGTGCGCTTCATTGAAGGGCTTTTGACGGGTGAGACGGCCCCGCCCCGGTCTATGCACTGGCTGGCCTGGGCAATTCACCTGTTGAATGGGGTGTTGCTAGGAGAAGTGTACGCGGCGGCCTTAAAACGCTTTTTGCCGGGACCGAACTGGTTAAAAGGGGCTATTTTTGGCGAGTTGTTCATTGTGTCGGCGTGGTGGTTGACGCCACTGGCAGATAAACACCATCCTATGATTAAAAGCGGCGAGCTGCCCAAACTCGCCAACTGGACTTCATTCTTGCAGAATTTCGCGCGTCACCTGGTCTTCGGGCTAACCCTGGGGCTGCTGTATAAGGATTAAGCTAAGAGGAACCGCACAGCGCTTATTGCCAGCGCGCGAACAGGCTATCAATCCAGTTGCCCACAACAGGCAACCGGTAATTGGGACGGAACCATACCATCACCGTCATCCATATCGCCAGCACGATAATAAGCCAGAAGAGTATCGAAGCGACCAGGCCCAGTGCCAGGCCAAAAATGGCCCGATGAGAAACACGTTACTCAGCAAAAATGCCAGTACTTTAACGATGGCAAGCACAATAGAGAGCACGCCGAAGATTACACTCGATTGCATTGCGTGCAAGCGCACGTTGTGGTTTTTCTCAAACAGGGCGACAATCAGGCCTACTGCCCAGCCGAGCGGCCAGAACAGGGCTGCGACCGCGCTGATTGGATAAAGCAGGGTGCGCTCAACGCGCTCATCTAAACCAAATGTAGTTGCGCTGCTGCGCATCGACTGCCTGTTTCTGCTAACTCTATCTCTATTCATCATGATAATCCTCAATCTTTCTGAACTGGTGAAACTGGCAACCGCGCCATATATACCAGATATTTGCTTCTCTGCACATGTATACGAATGCGCTATTATCAGGTTGCAGTTTCGTATGTCTCTCATCGGGAACGAAAGGATTACTGTCATCCTTCGCCCCGTCCACCATCTATCATCCTTCGCCCCGTCCACCATCTATCATCCTTCGCCCCGTCCACCATCTGTCATCCTTCGCCCCGTCCACCATCTGTCATCCTGAGCGCAGCGAAGGATCTGCGCTCGGCCCGGCGAAAGATCCTTCGCTGCGCTCAGGATGACATGCTTCCTCGCCCAGGTTGCTATTGAGTTGTCAGAGCCTGTTAATCGGCGTATAATGAGTAAAGAGATACTACAAAGATCACCTTTCAGGAGGCTTAAGCATAATGGGCGGTCCAGCATTAATCATCGTAGATAATCAGGGTGTATTTTTAGCCGACATCTTCGGCCTGATCCTCGCGCTTCCAATCGCGATGTTCCTGGCATTCTGGATGAGCGCGGTAAAGAGACGCGCGGTTGTGGTACTTGGCGCATTTACCGGCAGTTTACTTGGCTTCCTCGTAATCCTGGCCTGGGTTGGCGAGTTGATTTTCGATTCGGTATTGCCTGGAGCAAATCCCGGTTCAGTCTTCTTTGGCGCGCTGCTCATCAACTCTGCCGCCGGGCTGGTCGGTGGCATCCTTGCCGATCTGATCGTTGCCAGGCTGACGCGCCGCGATTACCGCAGGCCCGTATCTGCTTCAGAGTAACGGACAGCTATGTTCTATTTACTGCATGGTAACGACGAATTTACCTGTCGAGAACACCTGAAGAAGCTGCGGAAACAGGGAGATTACGGCTATAATAGCGACACGTATGTTGGTGGGGAAACGCCACTACCTACGCTTATCGCAACCTGCGACACCTTTCCATTTCTGACCGATGCGCGCTTAGTGGTGCTTGAAGGCTTGCCGAAGAAGCGCAAAGGCGAGGATGCAAGCGCGAACGCGGCAGAGTATAAAGAGGCAAACGACAAGCCGAAAAAAGGCAAAAAGAGTAGCAAAAGTTCCACCGAAACCCGCGGCGGCTTTGAAAAAGGGCTGGCCGAATATGTTGCTCGTCTCCCTGAGACAACCACACTGATTTCGCTGATTGATGACGAACTGCCTGCCAGCAGTCCGCTGTTGAAAGCAGCCCAGGAACATGGCAAGGTCATCCAATGCACCCTGCCAAAGGGAGCCGCGCTGGAAAGCTGGATTCACAAGCGGGCGCAGGCGCTCGGCGTCAAAATTACGCCCGAGGCTACCTCGTTACTGGCGAATTTCACAGGTAGCCAGTTGCGTATGCTGGCAAACGAGATCGACAAGCTGGCAACCTACGTGGGAGATCGCGCCAGTATCGATGTCGAAGACGTGCGCTTGCTCTCCGCCTCAGCGCAGGAGGCGCGTATCTTCGACCTGACCGACGCCCTGGCGCAGCGTAACCGCAAGCAGGCGCTGGACTTGTTGCACGACCTGCTGGCCGATGGCGAGCCGCCCCTCAAACTCATCAGCACTATCACTTCGCAGGTGCGCTCGCTTTTGCTGGTGAAAGAACTGGCAAACGACGGACTGCGCATCCAACAAATCGTTTCGGCGACGGGCATGGCCCCTTTCGTGGCGGAAAAAGCTTTGCGCCAGGTAGGGAAATTTCAAACCGCGCAACTGGAAGGGGCGTATCGCCAGTTGCTGGCTACCGACGCCGCCCTCAAACGCAGCCGCATGACCCCGGAGATGGCACTGGACCTCTTAGTCGTGGATTTCGGCACTATCTAATAAAATGACAGAACTAGAGCAGCGCATTTTCGAACGCATCGAGCGTGAAGGGGCGCTATCCTTCGCCGCCTATATGCACATGGCGCTGTATGAACCCGGCTGCGGCTACTATGTCAGTGGGGCGCACAAGATGGGCTGGGAAGAGAAGGACTTTTTTACCAGCACTGATCTTTCCACTTTGTTTGCTATCTGTATGGGACGCCAGCTACAACGTATGTGGGAGCAGTTGAAGCGACCACGCTCGTTTGTGGTGCTGGAACAGGGCGCGGGACGCGGCCACCTGGCGCAGGGTGTGCGCGATTGGGCGGAAAAAGAAGCACCCGATTTTTTCACTGCCCTCGCTTACCAGCTTGAGGATATCCGCGCAGGGCAAGACGCGCGCGACACAGCGGCTCATAACACCGCACAGAAAATCGTTGCGCCCTCTGTAATACTTTCTAACGAGTTGATCGACGCTTTTCCAGTGCATATCGTGGAGAAGCACGGTGAACGACTATATGAAATTTTTGTGGGTTTGCAGCATGGGCGATTGGTAGAAATGCTCAAAGAGCCGGACGATGCGGTATGCGAGGATTACCTGGATGGCTATCGCGTTCCCTGGCGGAGCTATAGCGAAGGATGGCGAGCGGAGATCAATCTGGATGCGCTGCGCTGGATGAAGCGCGCGTCCACTCTGTTGCGACGGGGCTTCCTGCTGACGATTGATTATGGCGACAAGGCCAGAGCCTTATATACGCGAGAGCGCCGGGAAGGTACTCTGGTCTGCTACTATAACCACACGCTTAACGACCGTCCCCTGCTGCGGCCAGGTCAACAAGATATTACGGCGCACGTCAATTTCAGTGCGTTGATTGAAGAAGGACGGCGACATGGCCTGCATCTAAACGCTTTTGCTACGCAGCAAGACTGGCTGCAAAACATGGGCATTTCTGAGGAACTTGAAGGCATACGCATGCGTGATTACGCGGCATCGATGACGCACCGCGCCAGCGACGAAGGCCAGATTGCCTTGCTACGCTGGTATGCGCTGCGCCAGGGCGTTGCCGCGTTGATAGACCCGGCAGGCATGGGCAATTTCAAGGTACTTGTGATGCGTCGCTACTGATCTTAGAATTTGCGCGGGTAGGCATTGTTATCGTAGCTATTGCTACTGCCGGGATCTACGCCTGTTTGGGGAAAGCCCTTGGGAGTAGTAGACGTAGATGTCGGGGTCACGCCCGGCGTCACCTGCGCACTCGTCAGATCGGTAGGAACCGGCGAAAGCTGGAGAGTGGTGTTGGTCACATCGGCGGCGGCGCTGACATTATTGGTGTTTAACTGGCTGCAGGCTAATACAGAATCGCTCGCGCCGGCTCCACTATGGACATCGACAAACCAGCCACCACTGTTAGAATTAAGAGGTGACAGGCTAATGGTAGTTGTAACGTTGCCGCTACCGTCCGAAGTGACGAGGCCAACATCCACATAGCCATAGTTGCCGCATGTGCCTGGGTCAAGCGTTACCTCATACTTCTTATTGGCATCAAGCCCACTAAGAGAAATCTGTAGCTTATTGTTCTTATCCAAAAAGTTAGCAGGGATGAATTGCGCCAATCCAGATATAGGAGCCGCGCTACTATTTATGTTGTTGAGCAGGGTATTGCCAGCCTGCGCTAAAAATTGGGGCAAGAATATTACGAGAAGCCCAAATAGTATAGCGCCCAATACGAGCAGCCGAAAAAGTCTCCACAAGCACCCTCGCATAGCAACTGATCTCCTTCTCATCCCTAATTTCCCAGGAGTCATATTGTTCTAGCTGTATTATAACCCGCTCTATTCACATCTGTCTATGGGTATTTTTTGATTGTAATATTGCCGTCCGCTCCAATCAACGCCTTTATGTGTCAGCACGCGCCATGCCGATTGCGCGATGATGCCCTCAAAAATCGCGCCTGCCAGTGGATGCGTCAAGGCATAGTACCAGGGTACGTCCAACTCTTTATTCACCCAGCGTCGATAGGCTAATAGGGGAGCCAGTTCGAGCAGGGTTGCCAGGGCCACTTCGGGCGGCGCGATAGGTTGTTGCTTGAAGGCGGGCAATCGGTTCAGCGCCCAGGACAGCACAGGCAATAAAAACGGGGCAATAGCCACCATAGGTAAGCCGATCAGTGTGACAACGGTAAAAGCCAGGCCGCCGCGCATCCCCAGAAAGGTATTTTTTCGCCAGCCGCGCCAGGTTTCACGCAGGTTGCGATACATACGCACATGCACCAGCCCGCGCCCATCGAACATGCGCAGCCGGTAGCCATGGCGTTTGACGACTTGCGCCAGGTCGCGATCATCCAGCAGCGTGTCGCGCAATTCGGGACGCGCATAGCCGCCCAGCTCATCGTACACGGCGCGCCGGATGAGGATGAATTGCCCGTTGGCGAGGGCTACCGGGCTGGACGGGTCGTTTACCTGCCGGGGCGGATATTGCATCATGATGCCAAGATAGGCCATCGGCATTACCACGCGCTCCCAGAAGCCGGGCAACTCCTGCCGCGAAGCAAGCGATAAAAGGTCTACCTGTTCGTCAATGGCTTTGTGCGCAGCATAGCTGAGCGCGGCGGGCGCGTGCCATGTATCGGCGTCGGTCAACAGCAGCCAATCTCCTCGCGCCTCCTGCGTGCCGCGATAGATAGCGTGAGGTTTGCCTGCCCAGCCCGCAGGCAGGCTATCGCGCAGGCGCAGCACGAAGAGGAGGTTTCCGCGTGGGTGGCTCTGCGCGATCTCCTCCAATATGCGCGGCGTGGCATCCGTCGAGCCATCATCCACCACGATTACCTCAAAGTTCGCGTAATCCTGTTCCAGTAGCGAGTTCACACAGCGGCGGATATTGCGCTCCTCGTTACGCGCTGGCACTATCACCGAAACCAGGGAGTTGCTTTCAGGTTGTGCGGTATTTTTGGGTTTTGGCAGTACCTGCGTAGCGCGATCTTCTTTAGCCGGGGCGGTACGCAGCCACAGGACGATATAAAACCCGATCACGCCGATTACATGCGACCAGAGGAATAGATGCGTAAGGGATTGTAGCCAGTTGTGTTTTTTCATGTATTTTGCTCTTTTGTGTTTAGTTTACAGGTAGTATTATAACGATTGAACCATACATCAACAAATTACTGGTTTTCCATGGACATTTGGAGATAAGCCTTGCCATGATCTAACTTGAGAAGTGCCCTTCCTGTCATCCTTCGCTGCGTTCAGGATGAAGCCACTCTCTCCACATATTGGGGCCTTCCCGAACAGGAATTAACATGAGAATCGCCACTTGCGGACTCACTATGACAGATGTACAATCTCTAAGAACATACGAAGTACAACTACGAGGGATTTGATGCGAGGGAGACGTTATCTGAGGCTGTTGGCGATATTGACCATCGGCCTTAGCATATTACTGGGGTTGAGCTGGTTGCCATTTTTTTCACAGCCACCAGTCGCGCTCGCGCACGCCTTTGTGATCGGGTCTGACCCGGTGGATGGTTCGACCCTTGCCACTGCGCCATCTGTAATACGCATCTTTTTTAATGCTGATATTAGCGCGGCCAGTATCGCGCGCGTGTATGTTTTCGCGCCCGGTGGCCCGGCCAATGGCAGCGAGGTTGACACGGGGCATAGTTTTATTCCCGCCAATCATGCGCGAGAACTTGACACGCCGCTCATTGCATCCGCCAGTTTGCCACGAGGTAGTTACGAGGTGAAATGGAGCGCGCTGGCGCTGGACGATGGTTATGCCACCAATGGCCTGATCGGGTTCAATGTAGGCGCCTCGGTGACGGGGCTGAATGGCACGCCTATCCTGGGGCCGAGTACCAGCAATAACATACCACAGTTGAATTTGCAAGGCGCGCTCTCTGTCATGTGGGAGTGGCTGACCATGCTGTCCCTGTTGTTCTGGGTCGGGCTAGTGACGATGGAGGGGCTGCTGCTGCTGAGCGCGGGAACCAATAGCGAAGATACAGAAGGTGGAGTCCTTGCGGCCCTGCGCAAACAGGGAAGACCTCTGCAATGGTTGTGCCTGTCAGCAATTCTGGTAGGCGAAATTATCAACATAGTGCTGCGCGGCGCGTTATTGACGCAGGCACACGCGCAGAGCGGCATCGAGGTGGGGACAATACGCCAGGTTGTGTTTGAAACCAGCTATGGCGCGTTCTGGCTAGCGCGTATGGGCTTGATCTGTATCGCGCTCGGCTTTTTGTGGTGGACAAGCAGGGAGCAGACCCGGCGATGGGCAGCCAGTCCTATTCTCTCATAAGCGCGCCAGCCGTCTCGGTCAACTACGCGCCAACCGCCTCGGTCAACTACGTATGCAGGTGACGGAAGAGCGGAAAATAGAGGAAAGTTCTGCCAGGGAAGAGTGGGGCGACATCACGGAGCAACCAAAATTGGCATCGGCTTCAATTGTCCCACTTCCCTCGACACCGATAGTAGCCAGCCCTTTGCCCTCGAGAGTCTCGCGCAGGGTAAACGTTGCGCGCTGGCACACAATCGCCTGGTTGACGCTGGCCGCTCTGATATTGCTGACGCTGGCCTTTTCTAGCAACACGGCGCAACTGGCGCAGGCGCATTATAGCGCGATCATCCTGACGTGGCTGCAACTACTGGCTCAGGCGGCCTGGCTTGGCGGAGCCGCTTACCTGGGCTTTGTGCTGCTTCCACCATTGACCACGCTGAAACCAGACCACCACGGCGATTTTCTGCTTCACCTGCTACGCTATTACATGCCTCTGGCGCTGGCGTCGCTTGCTGTAGCGCTGCTCGGCAGTCTTTTTCTGGCGGAGACCACCATCAGTAACGCGCAGCAATGGCTGAATGATGCCTATGGGCGCTCGCTGCTGGTCATGCTGCTACTTTTCGCCCTCCTGTTGATTTTCACCCTCTACAGCTTCTTCTATTTGCGAGCCGCGCTGCGCCGGCAGGTGACGCTGCTGACGGTAGTGAATGCCGATTTGCCAGGGAGACGCGCGCGTCATTCCGCGCTGGAGCAAACCGAGAACAGCCTGAAACACGCTATGCATATCCTGGCCGCTCTGGGCGCGGGCGTGTTGCTCTGCGGCGCGCTGATGTCTTTCTACGCGCCACCCGTCGTTTTTCCTGATGTCACTTACAAGCTTACCATCACAGCCAATCCTGCACCTCAACAGAGCGTGCTTACACAACAGGCGGGTAATTTGACCGTCTCTCTTGCAATGCAGCCAGGGCGCGTTGGTGTAGCCAACACACTGATTATCACACTGAAGGATAGGGCAACGGGTCAGGCAGTAACGAACGCGCATATTTCGGCCATCACGAACATGCAAATCATGGATATGGGGACGGTCAACAAAGAGCTAGCAATGACTGGCAATAATGCCACCTATACGACCAATTTCCAGCCCGGCGAAGCGTTCTCCATGATCGGCGCGTGGAACATTTCCCTCACCATCAGCCAACCGGGCCAGGCGGCTGTACAGACACAGTTTGTGGTCACGCTGACAAGTTAGTCGCTATTCCAACTCACGCACCTGGCGAACCAGCAGGGGGATCAGGACATTCACCAGGTTGAACAGGCCGAAGAAGACGAAGACCGGGGCCGGACCGATGCGATCGGTCATGATGCCGCCCAGCGCCTCGCCCACAGGAATCATGGCAAACGAACCAAGCGTGTCAAGGCTGATGACGCGCCCCAGCTTATCGCCGGGAATCGTTTCGTGCAGGATTGTGAAAAAGATGGTATTGAAGAAGGCCAGACCAAAACCTACCAGGCCAGGGCAATGTAGAAAATGCCATCGCCCAGGCTAGAGATAGTCTGACCTATCCAGATCATGGCATAGGGACGCGATTTCAAGGCACGCGCGAATTTCAGGCGTTTGCCCAGAGTCGCAAACATAGCAATACAATTCTCTCTTTTCTTTGTTCAATCGTGAGATGAAGCGATAGAGGCTTTATGCAGCCTGCCGCGCTCGGCGTAGTCCTCCGCGCTGGTTATGATATGCTCGGATTCTGCGGATGTCAGGGGACGGACAACTTTGGCGGGGACGCCGATGGCAAGCACGCCTTCTGGAATGACCTTGTGTTCGGCTACCAGGGCGCACGCGCCGATGATAGTATTAGAGCCAACACGAGCATGTGAAAGCACGACGGCCTTCATGCCGACCAGCACATGATGCTCTACCGTCGCGCCATGCACCACAGCGCCGTGTCCGACCGTGCAATCATCGCCGATGGTCAGGGGCGCGTCGGCATCGACATGCAGCGTACAATTATCCTGAATGTTCGTGTTTCGTCCGATCATGATGGGAGCCACATCACCACGCACTACAGCGTTGTACCAGATGCTCGCGCCTTCATGTATAGTGACATCGCCAATAATCATAGCACCCGGCGCGATAAATACGTCGTCAGCGATGGTGGGCCAGACGCCGTTAAAGGGAATGACCGGCATTGCTTTCTCCTTATCTTCACCGCTTCGCGTCGGCATGGAAGCGCGTTTAGCGCCGCACGGCATTGCTCATCACAAATACCAGATTAGCCGGGCGTTCAGCCATACGTCGCATTAGATAGGGGTACCATTGCGAGCCGTAGGGAACGTAGACGCGCACCTGGTAGCCCTGGCTCACCAGTTTTTGTTGCAAATCCCGGCGAATGCCATACAGCATCTGGAACTCGAAGGCTGTTTTATCGATGCCGTTATCCCGCGCATACTTGCAGGCGGCATTGATGATAAATTCGTCGTGTGTGGCAAGAGCAGGATAGTTGCCGTGCAGTAAAAGCTGCATCATCAGACGCACATAATTTTGATCGACTTCGCTTTTCTGTTGGAAGGCGACGGCGTCTGGCTCTTTATACGCGCCTTTGACCAGGCGCAAGCGCACGCCCTGCGCAACCAGCTCTTCGACATCTTGCTTGCTGCGATGCATACAGGACTGGATGACGGTTCCCACGTGCTCAAACTGCTTATGCATCCGCAGGGCGATATCCACCGTCTGCGCGGTATAGGCGGAGCCTTCCATATCAATACGCACGAAAATGGCGAAGGACTGCGCGTATTCTAAGATTTGGCAGACATTCTGTTCGCATAATTCCGGCGAAATATCCAGTCCCAACGCGGTCAGCTTGATCGAGATATTGGCATCGACGCCCGTCTGCTTGATGCGATCAAGAATCGCGATATAGTCATGAGCAGCCGCCAGGGCTTCTTTCGCATCCGTGACGTTTTCGCCGAGGTGGTCTAGAGAGACATGCAGGTTGCGCGAATTGAGCGCGCGCGTTGCCTCAACAGCATCATCCAATGTCTCGCCTGCTACAAATCGCCGGGAAACACCGCGTGTGGCGCGATTATGAATGACGAAATTGCGTACCGTCCCATTTTGAGCAAGATACAACAGTGTATCTTTGAGCATCATCGCCCCCCTTGAAAAACTATGCACATGATCATTATGCGAGATTACCTCGTGTGAGTATCATAGCACAAATTAAGCTGGCCCGATGCGATCCCAGAGGCCCAGGCGTATCAGCTCGCTGCGGGCCTCGAAGCCGAAATAGTCCGGGTCCATTGCGCGCCCATGACGCAACACCAGCCCGCGTAACATTTCAATCTGTTCTGATTTACTGGCGGCATCGCGTTCAAATGGAATGTGATGGGCCAGTAGCTCAATGGCCTGCCGGTTATACCATTGTTCCTGTGTTTCTGGCATGGTCTCAACTGTTTCCAGACGCAAGACATACAATGAACTACGTTAATATACAATATATGATAGCCTATTTGCCCTACAACGCCCAACAAAACTTGACCAGCATAATTGGTGGTGCTACCTTGATTAACAGGGTTACGGCTATGTTAGTCCTGGAGATTGAATTCAACGAGGATAGTTATCTATGCTTTGTCCATCATGCAATACTTTTCGCCCGGCTAATAATGGGCCATGCCCGCAATGCAACGCGCGTTCTCCATTGGTGGGAGGACAGAACGGCGGTTTTGCGCAATCGTCAGGGAGTTACTGGGGAGGACCAATGACTCCTGCATCTAGCGGCGAATGGAATACGAACCCTGGCTCTTCACAGGTACATGATAACTCGCTGTGGGCACAAGTTATGGCGCCGCAAGTTGCGCAGGGGTCTGCCAACGGACAGCCCACGCTCAGTTCGAATTTGCCGGTTCCGTACACGGGAGGACAACAGCCAGTCCCTTATACGATGGGGCCAGGCACCGCACTTTCCACAATCCAGCAGGGCGGCGCGATGATTCCTGCACAGCCCGCGGCGGATGGCCCGATTTATGTGCCACCTATGTATACCAAACCACGCGCCATTATCCCGCGCTATCGCGTCATCAGTGGTCTGATTAGCTTCATCGTGGTAATTGGCCTTTTATGCGCGGGAGGCATTTATTATGCTAAGGCCACCGGTAAGCTATCCTTCATGCAGCAGATAATAAACCCCCAACACCAGAATATCAAACCTTCGCCTACAGTTCTACTACCGACTCCAACGGTTAATACTATTCGAGGACCGGCCAGCACTATTATCAACTCGGTAGCTACCGCATCGACCATCGATCCGAATTCTGGCTATCCTAAAAACGCTACCAACACGTTCACCGTCAACCAGAAGATCTACCTGACCTATAGCCTGCATTCAAATACAGCGGGTTCCGTCACCGTGAAATGGTTCACTGGCGGCAACGTCTATTTCATTTTGCAGAGGGCTATATCCCAACCCCAGGCGAAAAACGGTGTGAATGGCAATGCGGGCGAGGTATTCGCCACACCAGTAGAAGGTATGGTTGAAATATACTGGAACGACCAGTTAGCCGCGCAACTGTACTTCGTCGTCGAGCCAGCTTCAACCAATTAACTACCAGGGCGGGGGCAAGCCCCGCCCTGGCGCACTTGTCCCCGCTCTGGACTCCCTACCCGCAGCGCGTATCTACGTTGACATCGCCAAAGACCTGAACCTGGCATGATAGGCGTATATTGGGGGTTTTCTTGAGATCATTGCGCAGCCAGATTTTTTCCAGAGGCGTGAGTGGGTTGGTATTGCTTGATGGAGAGACGATGACACGGTCGGTTCCGCACAACCCGTTGCCATGACAGTTCGCAAATTTCCACAGCCCGCAATAAACGGGTACGTCATTCTCCAATGCTGGATAGCGAACAAAATCGCCCTCAGGCACTTCAACTTGCTTGTTCTCACGCACAAAAGTAATAGTTGGCACTGATTGATCCTCCAGAAGATACTAAAGTTGTTTGCGGAGGCGCAAAGAAAATACAGGCACAGGGACACTATCGCCTTCCACATCTTTCCTGATAGGAGTGTAGCACAGCACGGAAAGAGCGTCAACGGTAATTTTCCGGGTAAATCCAGGGACACAATAAATCGCGTCTCTACACAGAAACCTCCCGCATAATAATAACAAATACCATGTTGACATTTTGCGCTTCATTCTTTATAGTACTCTCAGATACTGTATAATGAGGGGATATTAGAAAGCATGACACGCGCGGGGATTTTATTGGAAAAAATGCCTGGTTTAACGACCATATTTGAAGGGAGCGAACATAGTTACGTTCGCTGCGTCATTGCTGATGCGACCGATCCAGAGCGTCACTTCGAGTGTCGTGTTTTAGATGAAGTCGATATTCCTGTATCTATTGGCGAGTCAATAGAGCTTGAAGTTGTCAAAGTTGTCACGGATCGACGTAATGGCGTAGTTCGTTTTGATTGTCGTTTGGTGAAGACGCAAGCATAAAATCACAACCAGGAAATGGAGGACACATGTTTTGCCCTCGCTGTAATACGGAGTTGTCGGACTCGGCCACTATATGTTCGCAATGCGGTTCATCCGTTTCCGCTACCTCTTCCCTGCAACCTCGTATATCCGCTTTTTCATATTTACCAGCGGGCGCGCCGCAGTGGCCCGCTACGGCATCTGCGCCTCTTCCCTACAAAATAGCGACGCAAATAGAATATGACCCTGACGATTCCTTCCAGGAGTTGGAGCCAGATGGTCCCGCTCGCAAACGTAAAGCAGGTTCGTTGAGTTTACCCGCCGTTCTCCTGCTGCTTTTTGCGAGTATTCTAGTTGGCGGCGGGCTGAGCTATGGAGCGGTGGCGCTCCAGAATCGCGCGAATGGCTCGCAGCCGACGCGCGTTATCTCATTAACTCCCGTGGCTACGACGACGCCTGGGGCGCTATCCCCAACGCCCGGAACGCTGTCTCCAACACCTGGTGCAACAGGCGACCAATTGCCCACTCCTCTTTCATTTCAGCAGGGGGTTAGCCCTGATTTAGGATTCTCCATCCAATTTCCTACTGGTTGGGTACAGGATAAAACGCTACAAGGATCCAACGGCAACAAAGATATTGCCTTTCATCCCTCAACCCAGTTGCTTGTCACCCTGTTCATCGCACAAATCTCCGCCGCCAACTCGGCGCAGATAACCAGCACAGTTGATATAAATACAGGCAACATCCAGGGATTTGGGACAAATAGCAATTTACCTAGCCCGCAAATGCTCACCAACACGCCAACCAGTCGCAAAGTAGGCGGCATTACCTGGGATGAAGAGGATGCCGTTTTCACTCCAACTTCGGGTAGCGCGATTCATGTCGTCAGTCTGGCAGTGAAACATACGGTTTACTACTACAATATCCTGTTCTTCGCACCCACCACCACGTATGACGAGGCGATGACAAAGTATTACACAAAGATGTTGGATTCATTCAAGTTCACATCATAACAGGATAAGTTTTCCGCACAGAGAAGGGGGGCCAGGGCGGGGGCAAGCCCGGCCCCTACCCTGTACGGCTTCGCCAGATGCACGATGGTTATAACCCAACGAGGACAAGCACAAGGCCCTCTCATCCGCCTCACCCCGCCCCTTGTCCCTACAGACACGACCCCTTTCCCCATTACTCCATTCGGTCGCCAAAATTATCAGGACGAAGGCTCGCTCTAGAATAAACAAAATCGCCGCTCCACTAATGTGTGGAGCGGCGATTTCTTCTGTGTCAACAGGACCTATCAAACCCGATCTTAGTACTCAGGCATGGCCGGAGCGGAGGCCTTTTCCTTCTCTGGCAGGTCGGTGATGAGGGCCTCGGTGGTGAGGATCATCGCCGCGATGCTGGTGGCATTCTGCAGGGCAGAGCGAGTCACTTTGGCGGGGTCGATGATACCAGCAGCAACCATGTCCTCGTATTTGTCGGTCAGCACGTTGTAGCCGATCTTATTGCTCTTGTGCTCTTTCTGGGCGCGGCGCACGCCTTCGACGACGACCGAACCGTCCTTGCCACCGTTGATGGCAAGCTGGCGCAGTGGCTCTTCCAGAGCGCGGCGCAGGATGCTGACGCCTGTCGCGGCATCGCCTGTCAGGTGCAGGCTGTCCAGGGCCTCAACCGCGTTCAACAGGGCGACGCCACCGCCGGGGACCATGCCCTCTTCAACACCGGCGCGGGTCGCGGAAAGCGCGTCCTCAACACGGGTCTTGCGATACTTCAACTCAACCTCGGAGCCAGCGCCCACTTTAATCAAGGCGACGCCGCCGGAGAGTTTGGCCTGGCGTTCCTGCAACTTTTCGCGGTCGTAGTCGCTGGTGGTCTCTTCGATCTGCGCTTTGATCTGGCGGATGCGAGCCTGGATGTCTGCCGATTCGCCTTTGCCTTCCACGATAGTGGTATCGTCTTTGTGGGAAACCACGCGGCGCGCCTGGCCGAGATCGGCGAGGGTGGCGCTGTCGAGACGGCGGCCCATCTCTTCGCTGATAACTTCGCCGCCGGTCAGCACGGCGATGTCTCGCAGCATCTCTTTGCGGCGATCACCAAAGCCAGGGGCCTTGACTGCCAGCACGTTGAGGATACCGCGCAGCTTGTTGACGACCAGAGTAGCCAGGGCTTCTCCATCAACATCTTCGGCGATAATCACGATTTCGCGACGGCCCTGCTGGGTCATCTTCTCAAGCAGGGGCAGGATATCCTGCACGGCGCTGATCTTTTTGTCGGTGATCAGGATGTAGGGATCGTCGATGGAGGCTTCCATCTTCTCGGCGTTGGTGACGAAGTAGGCTGAGATGTAGCCCTTGTCGACCTGCATACCATCGACGTACTCGGTCTCGAAGTTGATGCCGCGAGACTCTTCAACGGTGATGACGCCGTCTTTACCAACGCGATCCATCACATCGGCGATGAGATTGCCAATGCTCTCGTCAGCGGCTGAGATAGAGGCGATCTGGGCGATCTCTTTCTTGTCCTGCACGCTGATAGCGACGTTGCGGATGTAGTCAACCACCGCCTGGGTGCCTTTGTCGATGCCCTGTTTGAGCTGCATGGGGTTCGCGCCGGCGGCGAGGTTCTTCAGACCCTCGTTGACGATAGCCTGGGCCAGCACGGTCGCGGTGGTGGTGCCATCACCGGCGACATCGTTTGTGCGCGTGGCGGCTTCTTTGAGGAGCTGCGCACCCATATTTTCGAAGGGATTCTCAAGCTGGATTTCTTTGGCGACGGTCACGCCATCATGCGTGACGGTGGGCGCGCCGAACTTCTTATCGAGCGCGACGTTGCGGCCCTTAGGCCCAAGCGTGGCTTTGACGGCCCCGGCCAAAATATCGATACCTTTTTTCAGGGAACGACGAGCTTCCTCGTCGAACATAAGCTGTTTTGCCATGATACACTAACTCCTTACATGCCTAGCCAATAATGGCAAGAATGTCATTCTCTTTCAATACAAGATACTCTTCGCCATCCAGTTTGAACTCGGTGCCGCCATACTTGGCGAACAGGATGCGATCACCTTCGCGCACATCCATAACGGCGCGATCGCCATTGTCTAACAGGCGACCGCTGCCAACCGCAACGACAGTGCCTTCCTGGGGCTTCTCTTTGGCTGTGTCAGGAATAACGATACCGCTTTTGGTGATTTCTTCTTTGGCAGCGGGCTTTACGACCACGCGGTCGCCAACAGGACGAATCTTTTGTGCCACGAGCTATACTCCTTTTCAATACAACAAAGTTTTAACGGGTATTATCGGTGTCCGGCATGCATCCCGGTGTGTCACACTCCAGCTCAACTGGCATCGGGATAGTAATGAATGACACCCGAAATATTGACCGAACGGTACTGCGAATAGTCACAGTTACAGGGGCCGCCAGCCGCGCAACCGGTACAGCAATAGGCCACGGCGCGCGCGATAGTTGGCGTCCAGAGGATTTCGATATCACAGTTGGCACAGCGCAGCGCCTGGCCCTGCATCTTGCCGTTAGCCACATGCAGTTCCTCATTATGCTGTTCCTGTCGTGAAGTATTTTCCGTGTTCATATCCTCTGACCTGTGTAGTGGTACTCATGGTTCCCGTTTTCTGTATCAGAGTATCTCATACTCTCCGTTAGAAACGCATAGGAGAAGTGTTAGAGAAGTGTTAGAATTCTGCGCTAAAAAGCAAGAAGGCGATCTTCACGGTCGCCTTCTTTTGTCAATATTCAGTCAATTATGAATATGCTTATTCTTGTACTTCTTCCCCGCTGGCATCCACAATGGCCTGTTTGGCTTCCTCTGAGGTCTGCACGGTGAACAACTGGCTTTTCAGTGTGTGCAGGGCCTCAGGACTTTCGATGGACTCAACATGTGACTCCGCGAAAGCAAGGAGAATGGGGAAGCGCATACGTACAAGACCAATCACGGTGTCACGCTGCTCTCGTATCAATTGTTGCCGTCCTTGTTCAAGCCCTTGTTCAAGTCCTTGTTCAAGTCCTTGTTCAAGCCCTTGTTCAAGCCCTTGTCGCATCCCTTTCTGCATCCCTTTTCTGACGATTTCCTGGTAGGTCCAGGAGTCCTCTAAAATGTCATCAAGCATAGCAAAACTCCTTCTGAACCACGATTCATAGGCTTCGCTACCGGGAGCTAAGCCACCAAAGGTGTAGGCCAGGGCGAGCAATTCGAGTTCGCGCGCCTCGGTCAAGTCTGTCACCATTTCCCGCACTACCTCTGGCTCGGTGCCACCTTTCGCCAACAGGATCAGCGGATAGAGGCCGTGCAAGCCCATCTGCAACAACTGACGCGCCGAAATGTTTGCCATCTCAAGCACGGTATAATAAAACCGCTGGTATTCTTCCCCAGTCCGCAATCGTCGAATGAGTGGCGATTGCGGCACCTCGCCATCTTTGCGCAAATAGATGACGAAGGTGTAGACCGGCCACCAGTCGTTCTCGCTGGCTGTTAGCACGTTATATTCCAATAACCGCTCTGGCATGATCTTATGCTGGCGCGATTGAAACTCAATGTGCATCAAGGCGGGTTGTCCGTTGACGGTGATCTCGTAAAGACCATCGGCGAAGATATTGCGGCTTTTCAATTCCGTTGGCAAAGTGCGAACGAAGGTGGCTCCCTTCAGTAACCATGTAACGACATGTTGCGGCATCTCTCGCAAGAGACGTTTGCCCGCGCTATCCCACGGACCTGGCATGTTCCAAAGTCCCTCCTACCCTTATTCTTTTGAAAGTGTAACATATCGGGTACAGGCTGTCGAGTGTATGATATACTTCACTCAAATATGCAATCAGGAGCAAATTTATGCCTTACATCTCCACGGTCAACAATCAGCCCTACGAGGTCGTTGTGAATGCAGAGAACCTGCAAGAGGTTACTATCGACGATCAAACCTTGAATATTGATTGGCGGCAACTCGCGCCGCTCGCGGCTGACGCGAAGGGCAAGATTGGCATAGGTGGTCGCTACAGCCTGCTCATGGGTGGTAAGTCATACGAGGTGTATGCGCGTGAGATCAACAAACTGGACTCTAGCGGCTTCTGGTATGAGGTGGTGGTAGCAGGGCAGCGCTACGAGGTACATGTCGAAGATGAACGCGAAAAAGCGCTCAGCGGCTCCATTTCGTCGGCCCATGAAGCGGGTGAGGCTATCGTGCGCGCCCCGATGCCCGGCCTCGTTCTGGGTATCCCGTTCGAGCCAGGCGCGAAAGTTGAGCGCGGCCAGACCGTCATCGTGCTTGAAGCTATGAAAATGGAAAACGACCTCGCTTCCCCTCGAGCCGGAACGGTTAAAGAAGTGAAGGTAACGAAAGGCCAGACGGTCAATCAGGGTGATGCGCTGGTTATCGTCACTGGCGAGTAGGATCTACCGCACCACGCTGCCGCTTCGGTGAACCCTGTCGTTTCTTTTTCAGCATCATACGGCTTCGTGTCTATTGGAATACTCCCTGTATTTAAGTCCAAATGGCTGTCCCGGGATCGAATGCTTGCCATTCAATTGGCGTGGTGTGGACGTATATCTCCTTAATTGGAGCCTGACGAAATGCCGGGTCTTTTTGTAACTCAGGAAAATAATCAGGAAAATATCCCTCAACTCTAAAAAACAGACCTGGACAATCTCGTATCACGAGATTGTCTTCCTCATCTTCTTCCCAGGCACCGATGTGCCTTTCAATACCGGCAACCGTTGATCCCAGGCCAATTTTCCCCATCAGCTTTCCACGATAGCCGTCATGCACCATAATCTGTTCCACCCTTCCTTTTATCGCCCATACATCAACCATCGCTGAACGGTACCGTATATTGAGTGGGAAAGAAGGCGAGAGATTCACCACCTCTCCGGAGTCAAAGGCATTTTTCTGCGCATTGAGGAGCTCTTCAATGGGGGAACCTAACTGGATGCCGGCAGCGCTTTCTCCCGGGACGATGGGAGCGTCGATGTTCATGGACACTTCTCCTCGCAAGACCGATTGCTCGACTACTTGACACAAGTAAAGCTCAGAGGCGACGTGGTTGACACCTTCCTTAACCACTTACTTCAAAAGAGCGCTCTCACACAATATCAGGTTCAGGTCTGTGTGACGAGCCTGCGCTTACACTTTTGCTCGATCATGAACCCTGTTGTTTCTTTTTCAGTGTGAGTGCAACAATCTCGCCTGCCCTTCCTAACTACCCGCGACTACCACTTTTCGTGTGGGAAGGGAAGGCGGCTAGCATATCCTCTCGCCCCTTTTTCGTCAAGATGGCAGCGAGGAGAGGTTAACGACGTATATCTCTTTAATAGGGGCAAAGCGAAATGCCGGGTCTTTTTGTAAATCAGGAAAATATCCCTCAATTTCAAAAAACAGACCGGGAAAATCTGGTATCACGAGATTGTCTTCCTCATCTTCTTCCACCGCACCGATGTGCCTTTCAATATCGGCAATCGTTGATCCCAGGCCAATTTTCCCCATCAGCTTTCCACAATAGCCGTCATGCACCATAATCTGTTCCACTTTTCCTTCTATCGCCCAGACATCAACCATCGCTGAACGATACCGTATAGTGGCACGTAAAAGAAATGAATATTTCGCTCTCTCTCCGGAGTCAAAGGAATGTGTATGCGCATTGAGGAGCTCTTCAATGGGGGAGCCTAACTGGATTCCGGCAGCGCTTTCTCCCGGGACGATTGGAGCGTCGATGTTCATGGACACTTCTCTCGCAATACCGATTGCTCGAAGTCAAATCAGTTGAAGTTCCTCATCAGTTTTCAGGTCACATTCTTGCAATCGGCGTGAGATAGCTGCATCACGCTCGATATATTGTCGGTACTGAGTCGGAGTACATGCGCCAATAAGCTGAACCTCGCGCCGTGCCAACACGGGTTTCAGTAAGCTACTGGCATCGATGGGATAACGCTGCGGTTCTCCTCCTAGAAGCCAGTGAAAATGATTGACAAAGAGCAGAATCCACTCGTCTGCCTGGCGCATGGCAAGAAAGAGCTTCTGAAGCCGGGAAAGAACCATAGTGGGTGCATTCCATTCCTCCAAAGAAGGCCACCATCCTCCCGGATTGTATTTTTTTAACAATTGATCCAACATATCCTCCGACCCTGAATCAGCTAACGCCATCTTCCACTCGCTTTCATTTGGCAATGGTCGTTGCAGCGTCATAAGCGAATGGTTTCTGAAAGAAGCAGGAGAGTCGGCAAACAGTGCTTCATAGTTCAGAGCAATGACCTGCCAGGTAGGTAAGGGATCAGGTGCCTCACCTGCTGCCATCCGACGCACCACCTCGATGACCAGACGCCATCGACGCATCCCATCCGTATCCATAAGGAGTGGATTATATTTATTTCTACTTTTCTCCTGCTGGAGAAGGATCTGAAAAACATGTGCCACAGATGCTTCATATCCAACCAATGGCGGAAATACCCCTTGTCGCGCTAAATGAGACAAATTGTGTCCATACTGCTCTAGTGGCAAAGAATCCATCGGGGAAGTTTTCAAGATAAGCCTCCTTCAACTGCGCAGAACCATCAGTTTGTTAGCCCCTACGCTTCTGCCCATCAACAGGCCTTTTTAGCCAAGCACACCCATTAGAAGTTTAACTACTCCTAAGCCAGTGAAGTTCTTTATTAGCATAGCATACTATCTCCCTGTTTTGAAATAATGTTTTCGCCTTTTTTCTCAGGGAAGCAACTATTATCCAAATCGACACTATTTGATAAGCTTTCTGATTTACTAACAGTATCGATTTGGATCGAAATCGTTTATATTATTCAATCCTTCTAAAAACGAACCATATTTTACTTCCCTCTAATTCGATAGTACCTTGCGTAAATCCAGCTTCTTCTAAAACTGATGAAAACATTCTATTAACAAGTGTTACTCCACGCGACTCAGGTGAAAAGTACGTTGCGAAGTTATCTGTGGCATATCCCTTGACTGTTTGTACACTATCACCAAGCCAATTAACTAGACCAGGGAGATAAATCTTAGCTTGTCTAAGCAAATCCATCCAGGAGATTTGCAGTTCTCCTGGTTCGCGATAAAGGGATGCTTCCAATGTATTTCCTGACTCATCAGTATGCGTAAAATCCACTATCTCTGCTTTGTTATCGGAGCCATAATCCGCTATTTCCCACCCATCTGGAGGATTACTCAGAACACCTTCTGTATTCGACGCAGCAGATAGATTGCTATTCTCCCCAGAACCCCCGCCGTTATCTGATCCTCCTGGTTGCCCGCACTCAACACACCATTCCCCTGGAACACTCAACTGGAATCCGCCAAAGTACACCGCAAAGTTTACCCCATAGTGTCCACAGAGAGCCTGGCTTAATCCACACGATGAAAGTTGTTGCACTGACCCGCCTGAATAGAGAGAAGGCTTGGCACCCGTGGCAACTGAGGTCACATCGGCGGTGTTGGCCCCTGATGTAAGAGAGATATTACTCGGACCGCCTCCCGCGCTGCTGCTGGGTACCTCAGACAAGCCAGGAAACGATGTCAGCGACTCTACTGATGGCTGCGGGAGAGCAGAGATGCCGCAGCCCTGCGAGTAGCAGGAAGAGACAATCACCTGCCCGGTCGGATCACTCCATGTCTCCGGGTTGCCATTGACATAGGCATACGGGTTCATGCCCTGCGGATTGCCCTGCACTGTATCGGCCGACAGGAACACGCCCGCCACCGGGTCGTAGTAGCGCGCTCTATAGTAGTCCAATACCGTGAGCGAGTCGTTGTACTGGCCGGTGAAGCCCTTGGGGGTGCCGATGCTTCCAGAGTGGTAGCGCTGCTTGCCGTAGGGACCGTACACCTGGTTGCCCTTGAGGGCGGCGCTTGCCATGTTGGTGAAGCTGGCCAGGATGCTGCCCAGCGAGTCGGTCATGTAGAACTACGTGCCGTTACTATCTACATAGCGAACCCAACAAGTATCTAGCCAGGAAGTAGGTATACAAATCCTGCTGGTTGCTAACCAACCCTCTCTACCGGCACTCTTTGATACCGATGGTATAGGAGTCATGCCTCTGAGTGATATGCATCCTCTATTTCAATAGAAGGATTCAGGAAAGGCAATGTTTCACCCTTTTTGAGTGACTCATAAAAGCAAGTCAACGAGTGGCATCGTTTTCGGGAAAAGGAGGGATTGGTTGCTTATCGATATCCGAGTTTTTCAATGAACGATAGACGAACGGAATGAGTCGCCTAAATCGATCAATATTGTAAACGATAGAACAGGGTATTACAATGGCGAGGAAGATAACCATTGCAGGCTTTAAGAAAAAACTACCTACTCCAAAAAAGCGACAAAACGATTATCCACATGATAATAAGACTGCTGATCAAGGGTATCAAAACAAGAAGCATTTTGATTCTCATATCATTCTCTCTAATTATTTACTACGTTACTATCAGGCGTGTGTTCTGAAAGCTGGGGCGCATATCGCTGAATATCTTCCCACCATTTTGTTTGCTTCATACTATGCGTGGGGCTCAAAAATATACTGAGAGGAATAAAGCTCGCAAATGGATAGTCCTTCAAATACGGAGACCTCTGGTTTGTAATCGTTACAAATGGCTGACCAGACTGAATTCCCTTACTTACGCTTGGTATTTGTACTATAGGTTGAGATAACTGCAAGCCAATTACTCCTCTATTAAACCACTCTAAGAAGACAAATTCTGTGATATTGTCCCAACCGCTATAGATCGTGCGAAAATGGGACCACTTAAACCAGCTTTTGTGTAAGTAGGTCCACAGTAAAAAATTCCCTTTAGTGAAATCGTCAGGCGTATACGAACCAGTCGGAAAGCATAAAAGAAACAAAGTAAGAAAAGGCACATGAAAATACTATAAACTTGCCACTGTGTCTGAAAATGGAGTGGAAATCTCAAAAAAGAGATGAGTTCTATGGCTGTAATGGTGCCAAGCATAAAGAGAAGACTTCCTATCGGATAACCCCACCAGGGCCGATACGTCTTCTCTTTCCGTATGTCCATTTACTTGATAATCCTTTCACCATAATACAGGTAAGCCACCATATGTAAATAAGTATATCTCATATAGCAACTAGTTAACGCGATGTGCAAACTTTTTTCTTGAGCGTAAATCTGGCATGGTTTTGAGATGTTTCCCACTCACCTAAACGATATTGAGCGTGATTTCAAAAAACTTGAACATCGTGTTATTTTAAGTAGAAAGCAGTATGAAGGTTGCGGGTGAAGCCTGTTCAGACTGCGGATATCTCAAAGTGGCACAAGAAGAATACTTCAGTGGTACTACTCTTGATTCTAATCTCTTATGAGTTGAAGTATTACAAAAATTATTCTTATGCCAAGCTAAAATCTCCTTACAGAAATTTGAGGGAAACAATTGCATCTTTTTTGCTTACATGTCATCGTTATCAAGTTATAAAGCATCTGGATTTTCCTGAGGCTGCAGGAAGCCAGGAGCCATTAGAGCTGGTAACATAGATAATGGTGGGAGTCCGCCGTTGCCGCCACCTCCAGATCGATTATCTCTGTTGTCTCTATCATTGCTAGAGGTAGATGAACTACTACCACTATTTGAAGTAACCATGCTTGCAATACTGAATCCAAATGCACCTATTGTAGCGTATGCAGCCAAACTTTCAAGCGCACTAGAAAGACGAGGTTTCCCTTTGAAAAAATCTTTTAATCTGGAAGCGTATATGGCAGCTAGAGTGAAGGCGTCTGCAACCATTGAAGTCGAATTTGGATGTGGACTAGTAAAATTTTGAGCAAAGTCAACTATTGCATAGGCTTCAGCGAGAACTTCACCTACTCTGCCCAGAAACTCACGGACCGGGTCAGCGCCTCCAACTGTTCCATCTTTATATTGGAGCCAGTTATAAATTGATCCGCCGTCTCGCTCCATTAGGTATGGTGCCGTGAGGCCTTTCACAATTTCTAAATTATCGAGCGCAGGCAATCGCGTCGATATAGCACTAAATACATCAGTTATTGCTCGAGGAAAATTATTGAAGATAACTGCGTCAATGGCAGCATTGACACCCATCACGACAGCCTTACTAATGACGATGAACAGACTCGTTCCGGACAGGACAGGATTTTGAGTTTGAGTATATTGTCCAGAATTCGAATTAGCTGGCTGAGTTGGTAGAGAGATAGGTATAGTTGGATCTCCAGAGCAACTGTTATAACAGACCCCAATTGGTCTCAATCCCGTTGGGTCGCTATGCGTCTCCGGGTTGCCACCTACATAGGCATACGGGTTCATGCCCTGCGGATTGCCCTGCACCGTATCCGCCGACAGGAACACGCCCGCCACCGGGTCATAGTAGCGCGCGTTGTAGTAGTCCAACCCGGTCAGCGAGTCGTTGTACTGGCCGGTGAAGCCCTTGGGGGTGCCGATGCTTCCAGAGTGGTAGTTCTGCTTGCCGTAGGGACCGTACACCTGGTTGCCCTTGAGGGCGGCGCTGTTGGCCACGTTGCTGAAGCTGGCCTGCGGCGTGCCCAGCGCATCCACCAGGTAGAAGGTGGTGTTCGTCCCGTCCCATTTGCCGATGAGTCGGCCCGCCAGGCTGTAGTAGTAGGTGTTGCCGGTGTTGCTGCCCGAACTTGAGTAGCTGTGGTCTTCCAACCCGAAGGCGTAGACGGTCATGGTGGTGCCGCTGCCGTTGGTGGAACGGCGCAGCACGCGAGTGCCGCTGGCGTCATAGACGTACTGCTCGAAGTTGTTGCTTCCGGCGTTCCACTGCGTGAAGTGGTCGAGCGCGTCGTAGGAGAGCGCGGCGGTCGTGCCGCTGTAGAAGCGGCTGGTGACGTTACCAAAGGCATCGTAGCTGCTAGTGTAGACCGCTCCACTCTTGCCCGAGCAGGTCGTCCCTGTCGGGTAGAGGCCGGTCAACTGGTGCGGTGTGCTGCTGCTACAGTAGAGGTACTGGTACTGGGTGCTGCCGCCGTTGAGCGGCCCCTGCCACAGTTGGCCCAGGTGGGTGTACACGAAGCTGTTGCTGTAGCTGGCCCCGGACAGGGTGTTGGAGAGCGTGCCGCTGCCGCAGGTGCCGTTGCCCGCCGAGGGCTGCGTGCCGGAGTTGCCCGCCCACACCAACCGGTTCTGTTCGTCGTAGCAGAAGTTCTGCGTCTCGCTGCCACCCGAGCCGCTTTGTCCCGGCACGGCGGCCTGCGTTGTCGCCAGGCTGATCAGGTTACTGGCGGGGTCGTAGGTCAGTCCCTGGCTGAAGGTTGTGCCGCTGCTGCCGCTGCCGCTACCCCAGGTGGCCGTGGCGCTGGTGGCGCGCAGGGTGGCATCGTAGCCGAACTGCTCGCCCATCAGCGCCGTGCCGGTGCTGGTCAGGAAGTTGAGGGTATCCAGCTGCGCGCGCGCGTTGTACAGCAGGGTGGCCAGGGTGGCGGTCGCCGTGCCGGTGTTCGAGAGCCCGGTCTGCGCGCCGGTGGTGCTGTCGTAGACCTGTGTGGTGGTGAAGCCTTGCCCCGTCGGGATGGTGCTGGTCGTCGTGGTCGTGAGTTGGTTGGCATCGTTGTAGCTCTGCGCCAGCTTGTAGGTGGGCAGCGCCGTGGTGACGTTCCAGCCACCGGGCACCCCCAGTTGCATCTGCTCGGTGACCTGCCGTCCCCGTGTATCATGCTGGTACGACTCTGTCACGGTGGCCGAGGAGCTATCGGGATAATAGGTAGTAGCCACGCTCTGCGTCAGGCGCCCGATAGGGAAATCGCTCGTCCCCTGCGTCCCTAACTTGGTCGTGTCGTACGTGTTCACCACGTACTGAGTTGCCCCGCTGGTGCAGGTGCCAGTCACCGTCTGGGTGGATGCCTGGTTCTGTTCGCAGCCCAGCCGTCCCAACAGGTCGTAGCTGTAGCCCAGCGTGCGCGAGCCTGACACGTCGGTCAGCGCCTTGCCATCCCCGTCGTAGCTGTAGGTATGCGTTCCCCGGTCCGGGTCCGCCAGCTGGGTCATGCGTCCCAGGTCGTCGTACTGCGCGGTGGTGGTGACGCTGGTGATACTCTGGCCGCTCTGGGTCGCCTTGTCCGTGACGGTTGCCGAAGTCGGCTCACCCAGCACGTTATACAGGTAGCTCATCTGTTCGTTGACCGTGGTGTTGGCGCTGGTGTACTTGCCGCTCTCATACTGGACATATACCGTGCGCCCCAACCCGTCCGTAATAGTGACGCTGACATGACTGTTGGGATCAACCGCGGTGGCCGTCACATAATAGTTGCTGTCTCCACTTACCTGCCCCAACTGGTAGTTGACACAGGAGCTATAGGTGCCGGTGAGCGGCACCGAACAGGCGATGCCGTCGCTGCCCTGTCCATAGGAGGGGTCCTGCACGGCGATGGCTCTGCCCAGCGCGTCGTAGTAGGTGACGGTGCCGCCGGGGGCCGTCCCGTTATAATCTTTCGCGCCATTGGGATCAATCCAGCCCGTTCCGTGGGTGACCTCGAAGGGCACGCTCTGCCAGGTGGTATGCATCTGGTCGTTGTAGGTGGTGATGACCACGGTATCATAGCCGGAGCCAGGGCCGGGGGTGCGCGTTTCCACGGCTCTGCCCAGGCTGTCATAGAAGGTGCTGGCTTTGACCGTGTTGTAGAGATAGGAATTAGTGTCGATCTCGTAGCAGGGCAGCGTGCTTGTTTCCGTGCAGGATGAGCCGGTGACACTGCGCGTCGTGTAGCTATTCGTCTCCCCAGGCTGGCTCACCTGCAGGGTGCTGTTGCCACTCCCATCATAGCTGTAGCTCTCACTGCTCACTTGAGTATTGGCATCGGTCACACTGGAAGGGACCTCTTCGTGCGTATAGCCCTGAGTGCTGCTTTGACCGAGCGCGTTAGTTCCCGTCGTCGGCAGCGTGTTGTAGGTCGCATCATAGGCAATACAGGCTGTGTAGCGCGATTTGCCCCAGTGGCTGCTGTAGATGGTGGGCGAGGCCGTGCAGCCATTGCTGCTGTAGAGCGAGCTGTTGGCGGTCGCCACGCCATCCACGCTCACCAGCGGGTTGCCGAACTGGTCGTAGCCCGTGTACGTGGTGGTGAGGGGATTGGTAGGCGTGGAGGTGCAGTTGCTGCTGCTGTACGTTTGAATGGTGGTGGGCCAGCCCGCGGCGGGAATAGGCGTGCCGGAGGGCGCATTTTCATCGTAGGTGATGCCCTGGCACTGCCAGGCATGGGAGGAACTATCAACGAGCTTGCTTTGCGTTACTTTATCCACGTCGTAGTAGTAGAAGCTGCCGCTCCCGGCAGTATTCTGGGTGGTATAGGTACGGTAGGTAGTCGCATAGGTCCCGCTGAAGGTGCTGAGGGTGACTGCATCCTGGGTCAGGTTATGGTAGCCACTGCTTAACCCGCCCGAGGAGCTGTAGTCGTCATAGGTATAGCTGTCTACTTCCAGTGGCAATCAACGCTTCATGCTTCGATCCCAACACAGGAGCTATTCTAATGGTAGCTTATACGAATCCACTCGCGCTCTTTTCGCCGTAATCATAGTAGAGGCGGGGTGGATGAGGGTAGGATGGGGACCCTTGCGGTCGCCTTTCGTAACTACTCATGGTCTACACGGCTCATGAATTACACAACACGCTCCTCTTGCATTTCCCCTCATTCTCAGGTACACTCTAATCAGAGCCTGCTTGCTACCTCGCCCGGGCGTTACCACCTCACACAGCACCTCGCTTCACAAAATCTCACACGTGTAGACGAAAATTACATTGCAACATATGCAACATCTGACACTTCCGCAACAACAATACAAAATGACACAATCGCCATTTCGTACAGGGTACGGGCCGGGCTTGCCCCCGCCCTGGCTCCCTACGGGCCGGGCTTGCCCCGCACTGGACAAAAAACATGGCGCTGGCAGCCTCTTCATCAATCATGCTATAATGCATAGGCGAATCAGAGAGAGGATGCTTTATGGAACTGCATACGAGCAAAGACGCGCAAGAGTGGAGCGAGACAACCGCGCGCGACGCCAGGCAAAAAGCGAAAGAGCGACTGGACAAATTTGTCACCAGTTCGGATATCGAGATACCCGATCTTCTGAGCGAAGAGGACATGCGGAACTTCGCTAGCTCTGAACAACTGGGCTATCCGGGTGAATTTCCGTATACGCGCGGCGTGCAGCCTACTATGTATCGCTCGCGTTTCTGGACGATGCGCCAGTATGCCGGGTTCGCAACGGCGGAAGAGTCGAATAAGCGCTATCACTTCCTGTTAGGGCAAGGCACCACAGGGCTGTCGGTTGCTTTTGATCTGCCAACACAGATGGGGTATGATGCCGATCATCCCCTGTCGGAGGGGGAAGTGGGCAAAGTGGGCGTCTCTATCTCCAGCCTGGAAGATATGGAGACGCTGCTCAATGGCTTGCCGCTTGACCGCATTAGTACCTCCATGACCATCAACGCTACGGCCAGTATCCTGCTTTCGCTGTATATCGCGGTGGCGAAAAAGCAGGGCGCGGATATCCGCAAACTTTCAGGCACGGTGCAAAACGATGTTTTGAAAGAATATATCGCGCGCGGCACTTATATTTACCCGCCGCAGCATTCGATGCGTATCATCACCGATATTTTCCGCTATTGCGCCGAGAACCTGCCGCGCTGGAACACCATCAGCATCAGCGGCTATCACGTGCGCGAGGCTGGCTCAACGGCGGTGCAGGAGGTGGCGTTTACTCTGTCGAACGCTATTATGTATGTGCAAGCGGCCATCGATGCCGGCCTGAATGTCGATACGTTCGCTGGTCAACTCTCGTTTTTCTTTAATAGCCATAACAACCTGTTCGAGGAAGTCGCCAAGTTCCGCGCCGCCCGTCGCATGTGGGCGCATATCATGCGCGAGCGTTTCCACGCGCAAGACCCGCGCTCGATGATGCTGCGTTTCCATACGCAGACCGCCGGTTCCACCCTGACGGCGCAGCAGCCCGAAAACAACATCGTGCGCACGGCGTACCAGGCCCTGGCGGCGGTGCTGGGCGGCACGCAATCGCTGCACACCAACTCGAAGGACGAGGCGCTTTCGCTGCCGACCGAAGATTCCGTGCGTGTAGCCCTGCGCACCCAGCAGATACTGGCCTATGAAAGCGGTGTGGCCGATGTGGTTGATCCCCTGGCGGGTTCCTATTATGTCGAATACCTGACCGATACTATTGAGAAGCAGGCCTGGGAATATATCCGGCAAATCGACGAACTGGGGGGCAGCGTGCGGGCTATCGAGCATGGTTACATGCAGGCCGAAATCGAACAGGCAGCTTATGCGTATCAACGCGCTCTGGAAATGGAAAACGCTATCGTGGTGGGCGTCAATCGCTTCACGCTGGAAAACGAGCAGCGCCCCATCCTGATGCGCGTTGATCCCGAAGTAGGGAGACGCCAGGTGGCAAAGCTGGTGAGCTTGCGGCAAAGGCGGGATAACGAGCGGACGCAGCAGACGCTGCTCGCGCTCGAACGCGGCGCGGCAGGTACGGAGAATCTCATGCCTCTCATCATTGAGGCTGTTGAGGCCTATGCGACACTGGGAGAGATCAGCGACGTTATGCGCCGCGTGTTTGGTGAACAACGTGAATTTCGTAGTTTGGAATAGAGTATAAACATTGTTTATGAATATGGTGAATATGCAGGCGCAGCAGCCCTTTTTTTCGCATCCCGCGCGGGACGCGGAACGCAGCCTGCACGCGCTTGATCGCGAAAAGAGCGAGTCAGAGGGAAAAGCGGAAGCTCCCATTGGCGTTTTTGATTCGGGCGTGGGCGGGCTGACCATCCTGTCAGCATTACGCCAGGAGTTGCCCGGCGAGAGCTACATTTACTTTGGCGATACCGCGCATTGCCCCTACGGAGTGCGCAGTGAAGCGGAAATTATCGACCTGTCTGTGCGTATCAGTCGTTTTCTCATCGAGCAAGGGGTGAAGCTGATCGTTGTAGCCTGCAACACAGCTTCGCAGGCTGCGCTGGCCGCATTGCGAGCGACTTTTCCATTCATCCCGTTCGTGGGTGTAGTGCCTGCCGTCAAACCTGCCGCGCGCGCTACGAAAAAGGGGCGCATAGGCATCGCCGCTACAAACCAGGCCGCGAAAGCTACCTACTTACGCCAGCTTATCGATGAGTTTGCCGGGGGCATTCAGGTGTTTGCCATCGGCTGTCCCGAACTGGTAACGCTGGTAGAAGACGGGCAATTCGACGGGCCACTGGTGGAAGAGACCGTGAGGCAGGCGCTTGAGCCCATCCTGCGCGAGGATATCGATGTTATTGTGCTGGGCTGCACGCATTTTCCGGCGCTGCGTCCCGTCATTGAGCGCGTTGCTACGCGGCAGGTGCAGGTGATCGATAGTGGTTCGGCTATTGCGCGCCGAACCCGTTACGTATTAGATACTGAGAATCTGATGCAGCCGGACATGATACCGGGAGAACTGCGCGTATGGTGCAGTGGCGACCCTGAAAAATTTAGCATCATCGCCAGCGAACTCCTGGGTTATACAGTAACAATCCGGCAGACCAACATATAAAGGTAAAGGAGAACCATGCAGGATCATCTCGCAGTCGATGCCGAGGAACATGTTATTGTCGAGCCGAAATCCAAACCCGTGCATGTTCGGGTCGCGCGCCTCGTCTCAAACATCCTGGCGCCCGCGTCAATCTCATTACCTTTTATCGTGCTGGTTGCCCTTTATCACGCGCAAAACGTCATGCGCGCCTTGCTCTACGCCCTGTTGACTCTTTTCTTCTTGAGTTTCGGACCATTTATCTACATTTTGGCTGCTGTACGCATGGGCAAGATATCAGACGTGGATGTCAGCCGCCGCACCGAGCGCGCCGGGCCATTTCTCTTCGGCATCTCATCAGTCCTGGCTGGCTGGTTGGTGCTCATTCTTTTGCACGGGCCACAAAACTTGCAAACCCTGCTAATTATCACAGCCGTGAGTGGTATCGTGATGATGGTAACGACCTTGTGGTGGAAGATCAGTATTCACGCCTCGTCGATGGGAGGCGTGGCAACTATGCTCACAGCATTTTATGGCGCGGTGATGTTGCCTACGTTTCTGCTGCTGATTCTGGTAAGCTGGTCGCGTGTAGTTTTGCGCCGCCATACGGTATCACAGGTCATCGCCGGTTCGCTGGTCAGCATCGCCCTCACCCTGCTGATTTTGAAAATACGGGGAATATAAGCAGGAGTGACATCCACAGGCGGTAATATATATGACTATTAGATTTGATGGTCAAGTTGCCATTATCACTGGAAGTGGACGAGGTCTTGGCGAGGCATACGCACGGTTACTCGCTGAACGCGGAGCCAGCGTCGTAGTGCATGATGCAGGTGTGGCTCTTGATGGAATTGGTTCTGATCCTGGCGTGGCTGAGGCCGTCGCCCGTGAAATCACTGACAATGGTGGGAAAGCGGTACCTTGCTACGAGAACATTGAGTCGCGAGAGGGATGCGAGCGACTGATTGAAATTGCACTTCGTGAGTTTGGCCGCCTGGACATACTGATTAACAATGCAGGATGGATCACCTTTACTTCACTGGCAGACATGACCCCTGCATTGTTGGAACGCATCATTGCCATTCAGATCGCCGCTCCTTTCTGGCTATCCCAGGCCGCCTTCCCTATCATGCAGCAACAGCAATACGGGCGAGTAATCTTCACCACTTCCGGTTCGAGCTATGTTCCAGGAACATGCTTTGCCTGAGTTGACCGGGTACGCACTTGGCAAGATGGCGCAACTTGGACTCATGAATGCACTTGCAGCTACTGGAGAAGCAGAGGGTATTCACGTCAACTCTATTTCACCGGTAGCGGCGACACGTATGTTTCGCAGCGCTGTTGCTCCACAGGAATTGCGTCCTGAGCAAGTAGCTCCAGGCGTCGCTTTCCTGGCATCGTCACAGTGTGATTTCTCAGGCGTTGTGTTGCAAGCGGGCAACGGCCATTTCTCAGCAGTTCGATGGCAGAGAAGCGCCGGAATTGATTTCGGAGAAACGATAGCCACCCCGGAAGCTATAGCAGATCGGTGGAGGGCTATTATTACAACATGAAGAGGACGGTTGCATGGTCAAGAGCTTCATTAACCCCATGTTTTCTTCCTCTAAAATGGATGACGCGCCAGAAAATCGTTCACGACACGGCTTGCTTCCTCGCGGAATTCTACGAAGTAGCCATGCCGACCTCCCTCAACAATGTACAATTCCGAGCCAGGAATACGTTCGGCAAGCAGGTATGCATTGGCGGTCGGGTTGACAAGGTCATCGCTGCCGTGAATGACAAGTGTAGGCGCTTTGATGGCAGGCAGAAGGTCCCAGCTATCGTGTCCCTCGCTCGCCAGGTAATGCAACCTCTGCGCGTATGCTGGAATTTGAGGATACTGGAGCATTCGCGCGGTAACTTCTGGATGCGCTGCAATCCAGGCGGGCGTAAACACCGCGCTGAGCATGGCGGTCAAAGCTTCATGTGGGTCGGATGGCCGGTTCGCCATCTGCGCGTCTACCTCAGCCGGGCGCTGCACACCATGAGCATTGCCCGGCGTGGTGCAGCCGAGCACCAGCGCTCCGACGCGACTGGCATGTTCTATCCCAAGCCACTGGCAGATACGCCCGCCCATAGAGATACCATAGGCATGAGCGCGGGATATGCCGAGGTGGTCAAGAATTGAGATGACATCTTGCGCGAAGCCGCGTGTTGAATAGGGTGGTTCGCTCGGCTTGTCGCTCTGGCCCGTCCCGCGATGATCGAAGACGATGACATGGTACCGCCCGGCAAAATCATCCCGCACGCCATCCCAACCCGCGTGATCGCCACCCTGCCCATTTATGAGCAGGAGCGGCTCGCCCTGGCCTATTTCTTCGTAGTAGAGACGGACGCCGTCTGATGCATTTGCGTATGGCATAGGTTGGTTTCTCCGGCGCTTATTTTTGTCCACCACCCACAACACCCGCCCCGGCGCTTTCGGGTAGTTGCGCGGCGGCGCTGGCGCGGCGTTGCGCGCGGATGGACGGGGCTTGCGCGCGGCGCGTAGTGGCGGTGGTAGCGCGACCCACGATGTAGATGAAGCCACCCAGCATGGCGAAGTTCACGATGCCCAGCACGATCTGGAAGAGCCAGTTAGGCGAGCCGAGGGCGTTCATTACCAGGTAGATCAGGGCTGTTACGATGATGTTGAACAGCGTGACGGGGATGAGGATGAGCCAGGCGAACTGCATCAACTGGTCGGCGCGCAGGCGCGGCAGCGTGCCACGCACCCAGATGAAAACGAAGCAGAGCAAATATACTTTTGTGACGAAATAGCCTATCGCTAGCAGATTGCCCAGCAGGCCCCAGCCACCATTGTTCAGACCCGTCAGAAAGGCTACGCCAGGACCAGAGAAGCCACCCAGGAAGAGGAAAGTAGCAATGGCCGACACAACGGTCATGTTGCCATATTCACCCAGGAAGAACATCGCCCAGCGCATACCACTATACTCAGTCAGGTAGCCCGCCACCAGTTCAGATTCTGCTTCCGGCAGATCAAAGGGCGGGCGATTTGTCTCGGCGAGACCGCACACATAGTAGATGATGAGCATCAACGGCTGTTGCAGAAAGAACCATGTCCAGGGGGTAAAGCCCTGGAAAATGAAGTCGAAAAAGCCGATACCCTTGAATGGATAGGCGCTCGTCGCTTGAAAGGTCATCGTATCGCGAATGGAGATAGTGCCAAGCCCCGAATTTGCCAGGATGCTGGTCAGCATGACGACGCCGACGAGCGCCAATACGAGTGGTAGTTCATAGGAGATCATCTGGGCAGCCGAACGCAAACCGCCGATAAGGGAATACTTGTTATTGGAACTCCAACCGGCCATAATGACGCCTACCACGTCGATGGAACTCATCGCCACGTAGTACACAATACCGGTAGCAAGAGCCGTACCCGGCACGCCCACATACGGTGACAAAGGCAGCACGGCAAAAGCGCCAATTACCGGGGCCAGGAATACCGAGGGAGCCAGGATGAATAACGTCTTGTCTGTCTTGACCGCCTGGATATCCTCTTTCATAAGCAACTTGCCGACATCCGCGACGCTCTGGAGCAATCCCCACGGTCCAGTATGCACGGGGCCAACGCGATCCTGCATATAGGCAATGATCTTGCGCTCCGCCAGTACCAGGATTACCGCGCTGGTCAGCACAAAGCCGAAGAATGAAAGAAAAGCCACCACGAACTCTAAGATATCCAACCAGATATTCGTGTTTGACGATTGGCTCGCCAGTCTAACTAGCATATTCGCGAAAATCATACGATAACTCCACACAGGATTTATTTAGCGATCAACTTCTCCCAGCACGATATCGATACTTCCCAGAATGGCAACGGTATCGCTCATTTTATGGCCGCGGATCATCTCCGGGAGAATTTGCAGATTGACGAAGGACGGGCCGCGCAGTTTGGCGCGCCATGGATATTCGCCGCCATCGCTGATAAAGTAGACGCCCAGTTCGCCTTTGCTACTTTCAAGGGCAAAGTAGGTTTCGCCGCGCGGCGGGCGCAGCGCGATGGGAGTGCGCGTACCGATGGGGCCACCGGGCATCTTATCGATGGCAATACGGCACAGGCGAATACTTTCCGTAATTTCCATCATACGTACCATGTAGCGAGCGAAGCAGTCACCCTCCTGGCGTATCTGGGGGTTGACGGCGACTTCCCGATAGGCCATATAGGGGCGATTGACGCGCAAGTCCCAGTTAACGCCACTGGCTCGCAATACCGGGCCGGTTAAGCCATAGGCGATAGCTTGCTGCTGGTCGATATAGCCCACGCCCTGCGTGCGCGATTCAAAAATTTCGTTGCCCGTCAGCAGCCTGTCCAACTCCACCATATTCTTTTCAAGTAGATCCAGGAAGGCTTCGCACTGCTTGAGCCACCCGGCAGGAAAATCATGCAGCACGCCGCCTACGCGCATGTAGTTCACGTTAAAACGGCTGCCGCCCAGGGCTTCAAACAGGGAAAGGATGCCTTCGCGGTCGCGGAACGCCCACAACACGGGCGTAGATGCGCCGAGGTCGAGGCCGTAGGTACCAATGGCTACCAGGTGACTGGCGATACGCTGCATCTCGTTGGTCAGCAAGCGGATATATTGCGCTCGCCGGGGTGGCTCAAGGCCCATCAACTGCTCGACCGCGCCGACATAGGCGGTTTCGTTCAGCATGGGAGACAGGTAATCGGCATTATCCATATAGCGAATGCCGCCCATGACGGGGCGATTCTCCAGGATTTTCTCGATGCCGCGATGCAGGTAGCCGATAACGGGCGTGCAATCTGTCACCGTCTCGCCTTCCAGCGTCAGCACCAGGCGCAGCACACCGTGCGTACTGGGGTGCTGGGGACCCATATTGAGCAGCATTTCCTGAGATTTTATCCCCTCAGATGTGTCGCTCGTCTCAGGAATGCCGGAACCTACCGGTTGTTTTGTTACCATGGGTTTCCTCTTTATTCATAATCTACATGCTTTTTTGTCGCATTGCCCGCATTTTACGTATGCGCACAAAGACGCTGTACGACCAGAGCAACGCCATCAAAGCCGCCATACCGGCAAATAGCAAGTGATTGGGATCGTTATAAAAATAGACAAAGCTGAAGGCCATACCCCAACAGCCAAGCGCGACCATCGATGGAAGAATTAGACTCTGCGCGCTTGCTACCCCCGGCGAGGCAAGGCGACGATTCGTAACGACTGACGGCGCGGCTTTATTTGCCGACCCTGTTCTCGCGCCTGTGTTTTGCGATTGGCGGGTGGCGCGTGATTGCGCGTTATTCATTTTTACCGTCTTCTTGCTTCTGGTTTTGGGCATAACGCTGTATTACCTTCCAGTGGTCGGCTTATCTTGCTGGCCGCCATCGTGTGACGCTTCTTCCTCGTACCCTTCGAAGGCGTGACCAAAGGTTGGGGTGCCTGGATGCAGGCGTTCTTCGAGGCCCTGCCCGACTTTCTTCTGCACCACGTGTTCCACGCCTTTTTGCTGGAACTGACCGGACACGGCCATGTTGGGATCAACCTGCGTAGTAGCAGGGGACTTAACGGTCATAGGAACCTGGTGAAAGCTTTTCAGCAGGGGGTTTCCTTCGAAATCATCGTCCAGCAACATGCGGCGCAGGTCGGGATGGCCGCCGAATTTGATGCCGAACATATCATACGTCTCGCGTTCCAGCCAGTTGGCGGTAGGCCAGACCGACACCACGCTATCAACTTCAGGCTTTTCATGATCGAGGCGCACCTTGATCTGGAGCAGTTGTTTGCGAGTGAGCGAGCGCAGGTGATAGACGGTTTCCAGGTGATCGAGCATGTCCACGCCCGATATGCAGCTTAACATATCAAAGCCCAACTGGTCGCGTAAAAAACGGCAGACGGCTACCAGGTTGGAGCGATCAACTTCGATGCCGAGATAATCGCCCTTCATGCTTTTGGGGGCCAATTCTTTGCCGGTGATCTGCGCGATGGGAGCCAGGTCTCGCGCAAGGGCGGCGTTTTCATCACGATAGCCAGAAGCCGCGGGGGATAAATTTTTTGAGCGTGGGACTATATCCATCGAATGACACCCTTTTTCCAGGCATAGGCCAGACTGAGCGCGAGTATGATGATAAAGATAAGTATTTCAAAGAAGCCAAAGAAACTTAATTGTTTGAAAATCACCGCCCAGGAGATAATGAAGACGATATCTACGTCAAAGGCCACAAAAAGCAGTGCGAAGATGTAGAACCCCAGGGGATATTGCACCCAGGCGGAGCCGATGGGCGTTTCACCAGATTCGTAGGTCTGGAGCTTTTCTTTTGTGCGCTTACGCGGCGCAATCAAATAAGACGCAGTCGTCACGACAAAGACAAAACCAAAACCGGCAGCGAGCATGATGCCCGCGTACAAATACGCTGAATTAATCACGCGCCTTCCTCCAAAGAGCCGCCTTAGCTCGCGACGTAAACATTTGTGTATACCGCGCGCAAAGGCAAAATTGCTGTTTTGATTATAGCACAGGGAAGAAGAGTGAACCAGGGTGATGTGAGCGAGAGGGCACCACTTGTGCGTGCCCTCGCTCACTCACAATTACCCTGGTTCGCTGACTTATATATTGGGCATATCGGGAACTGTTACGGTGTCGGGCTTGGCATGTAAATGAATACCGGTCATGCCGGTATGGCCAGCTTCACCAGTGATCGAGACGACAATCACGCTGACGTTATCTTCGCCACCGCCGTTGAGCGCGGCCTGGATCAAATTTTTACCAAGTTCCGTCGGGGTTGGAATTGATGTGCTAACGACGCGCTGGATTTCGGGATCGCGCACCATGTCCCATAGCCCATCGGAGCAGAGCAAGAGCTTATCGTCGGCCTGCAAGGGCTGGATGAAAGAGTCTATTTCCACACCGGGCTTTTCTCCAAGGCTGCGATAAATCTGGTTGCGTTTGGGATGCGTATAAATATCGTCGGGTTTGATGATGCCGGCATCCACCAGGCTGGCGACCACCGAATGATCGTGCGTAATCTGCCGCAGACCTTCTGGCTCGCGATACAGGTAGGTGCGACTATCACCAACGTTCGCGACATAGGCGGTAGAGCCGACGACCAGCGCGGCGGTCATGGTTGTTCCCATGTCGGCATGGTCCTGCAAGTTGCGCTGATGTACCGCCAGGTTAGCCTCCTGTACACCTTCTACCAACAGGTTTTTATAGCCTTCGTCACTCAGGCCATTTTCCAATGAGATGCGTGGCAGCATAAAATCGATGATCTTTTGAATCGCTGTGCGGCTGGCATCCTGTCCATTGGCATGACCGCCCATACCGTCCGCAACGACGAACAGGCCGAATTGTTGCGGCTGTGAGTTATGGGTGCGCGCGCCCTGCATGGCAAAAAGGCTATCTTCATTGGGCTTATGTTTGCGCTTAATACCGGGATTGGTTTCGGTGATAACCGCCAGGCCCAGATTGCGACCCTTCAATTGCTGCACGCTATATGGCATCGTCCGCTCCGACTCGGGAGAAAGGCTGCCATTCCTGTTCGGCATCTCCGTGGTTGGCACGTCACTGATGGACGCAGCCTGCGGCTGTGCAGGCAAGGGAGGTGAAACAGAAGGAGGAGCAGCAACCGGGTAGTTGGCCGCTCCCCCGTAAAATGGGGGAGATGGCGAGTATTGTTGCGGCGGCGGTATCTCCTTCCGGTCAACACTTTGGCGCGCCCTGTTCACGTCGGCCTCGAAACTATCAAGTTCTCGTTTGTGTTCTATGCGCCTGCGCCCAAAGACGATACTGACAATTAAGAAGAGCGACACCAGCACTAATACCCCTGCTACCAGCCCTATGACTAACACCCATATGGACGGTATGCCTAAAAACGCGCCGTTATTGCCCTGTACATGTGTGGGCGTGGATGTAGTACCGGGTGTGCCATTCGCCGTCGGGATGCTCGCCTGCGCTTTTTTGATAAAAGCGGCGGGAGCCTGGAAAGCCGTCGGGCCATTTTTAATCGAGCGAAGCGTTTGCACAGCTGCACTAGTGTTGCCCTGTTCGTACTGTATGATGCCGGCGTCCCATTGCTGGCTCAGGGTATTTTCGCTCAGGAGTTGGTCTAACGTCTGCCCAGGTGGAAACACCAGTTGCTTCTCCAGGGTCTCTATATCGGTGAACGTTACCAGCGATGTGGAGGTAGAGGGTTGCATACCGGTAATCTTGCCATTGCCATCGATAAAGGGCATCCCTGGCTCATTGGTCTGCGCGCTGACAGCCCCAGGGGTGGCCGGGGAGCTTCCCGGAATAGCGGTGTTGGCGATAGGATTGAGAAATTGCAGGGAAGTGAGAGCGTCGCCATTCGTAGGGGAAGCGGGAGGAACGCCATTTTTATTGGCCAGTTCAATCGAAGTTGGTGAGGGATTTCCGGTGGTATCTGCCTTCTCCACATCGACGAAGGGTAGCGACTCGCTTGTGTGGAAAGAGAACAGCACCGCATGATTCACCGGGGTCACAAGAGTTTCTACCGTGTTCGTAAGCGCATCACTGCATACACTGGCGGCGGTACAGGTCAAGAGGCCAAGTTGCGCAGAGTTCGGCTGGTCTGGGTATTAGTAAAACTATTGCTGGCAAATATTTTAATCGAAACGAGCGTTCCTTCGGGAGCGCACGTATTCTTCTTCGAGGCAAGCAGCAGCGACCCATCGGTCAAGACCCAATTATTCTTATCGCTGGCACTCTGAGCAGGCCAGCTGGCGATAATGGTTCCTAATGCAGTGCAAAAGATCGATGTCGTTCCTTTTGCAGAGTGATACTCAAGAGAAAGGCGCACTACTGAGACTCCGGCCAGGTCGACGATTTGCTGCGGCTGCGTAAGCGGCGGGGGAGCGGCGGTGTTTCTGGGAGCGGCCAGGGCTGTCGCAGGGAAGAGCAAGGGGAACATCAACAGCAGCCCGCCGAGCATGAAAAGGAAGGGCATATATTTGCCCTTGCGCTTTGCAGGTATAAAACGATGCGTACTCATAATTCGCTTTTACTCCCTTAGATCGGGTCTACTGGTATTAAATGCTCCATTAGCGCGGGGCGGGACCGCGCAGGCGTTGTAACATTGCCTGCGCGGCGGTATTGCCCGGCGCTGCCTGGACAACGTAGCTGCATTCACGTAAAGCATCGGCCAGTTTGCCTTCGCGTTCGTATACCTGGCTCAACATGTACCGGGCATCGTGAAAAGCCGCGTTCAGCGTCAGTACCTGCACAAATGCGCGTTCAGCCATCGGCAACTGGTTCATGCGAAGAGCGAGTTGGCCAAGGTCATAATGTGGCTCGATCCGCTTGAAATTGGGAGGAAGCAGGCGCACCGCTTCCTGGTATTCATTCAACGCAGCTTCTAACTGATTGGTACTTTCATAACACTTCGCGAGACGCTGATGCGTTTCAAAGTCACCCGCGTTCAAGCGCAGCGATTGGGTATAGGGCTGGATGGCCTGCAGCGGCACCTTGCGCAGGAACAGGAAAACGTCACCCACCAGCTTATGGGTTTCGGCATCGCTCTGGTTTAGCTGCAAAGAGCGATTGTACGCCTGAATTGCCAGGTCGGGCGCGGGCGGCTGACGGCGCGCGAAGACCTGCCCATAACTTTTATGCACCAGCGCGTTATTCGGCTCTAACGCGAACGCCTGCTGCACAACGACAAAGGCGGGTTCAATACGCCCGGCCAGCAGGTGGTCCTGCGCGGTACGAATCAGATTTCCAGCAGGCCCGTTGGTTCCATTGCCGGAGGCAGGTGTTTGAGGCGCGAGGGGAGTTGCCAACTGTGTCGGCGCGAGTGACGGGCCAGGCGGTTGAACCGTGATAGGCGGCAAGTTGAGAATAGCGCGTTCCATCTCAGCGGCGCTGCTCCAACGATTTACAACCTGAGGCGCAAGCGCCCTCATGATGACTTTATCAAAAGCCACGGAAACGTCAGGGCGCAACATGCGCACGATGGGAAACGAGAATAGGTCGGGTTTATTATTGGCCGGGTCGTGCTGCGTTAGCACACGATGAATGGTTGAGCCAAGCGCGTACAGATCGCTGCGCGGCTCCGCCATGCCCTGCATTTGTTCAGGAGGCGCGTAGCCAATGGTCATTATGACGGTTGACTGGCGTTGCGACTGGAACGTGCGCGCAATGCCGAAGTCGATAAGTTTGATCTCGTCGCGATCTGTCACCATAATGTTTGAGGGTTTGAGATCGCGGAAAATAATGGGAGGATTCTGGCTATGCAGGTAGGCCAGCACGCTGCAAATCTGCCTCGCCCAGTTGCGCGCGCGCGCCTCGGAGACGCCACGCGCTCCATTGAGGCCCGGCACATTTCCTTCTTTTGCGAAGACATCAGCCAGCGTGCGACCTTCAATAAAGTCCATCACCAGGTAATTTTTGCCGTTATGATCGAAGAAGTCACGCACGCTCGGAATACAGGGATGTTTTAGATCGAGCAGCAGCGTAGCCTCGCGCCGAAACCACTCGATGGCCTGGGTGCGTTCGCTATCATTCTGGAAGTCATCCAACATCTCCTTGACGGCGCAGGGACGATTGAAACGCTGGTCTATCGCGAGATAGACCGCGCCCATACCACCTGCCGCCACGGACCGCTCTATTTTGTAGCGGCCATACGAAAGCTCGATACCCGGTTGCAAACGCCGCCCATTGCCGCTACTGTTCCCCCGGCCATCTCCATCTGAGCGAGGAGCGGACTGCGGATTGACAGCCGGCACGGGCCTATCTGAGGCATTCCCGCCGGGGCCGCTCTGCGGCGTAGCAGGATTACTGAGAGATGCTGCATTATTCGGATCAGATGAATAATTACTCGCCATTTTCTCTTACACCGCTTTTAATATAAAAAACGTTCTGCGCTGCATCACTTCTACTTTCGACTATCATAACATATATAGTAATGCGTGTAACCTTATTCAAATTCATGGCCGCATTATAACATATCCTTGCTCAGTTTACAGTATGCAAGGTTACGCTATTGATGTGACCAGTTTCACATTACACTATGCGCTTTGCCGTGCCTCTCGATCTGCTTCTTCAGCGGCGGCAACGTCGGACTTCATCCAACGGGCGCCGAAGATACCTATCAGTCCGGCTATTATAAGAGCCGGGGTGCAGGTAATCAGCAGCGCGTGGCTGAGATACTGGCCGGTGAGCAAATGCTTGAAGTCAAATACTGAATTCGGGTCAAAGACGGTAGCGAGTTTACCTACCAGCGTGGGCGCGAAGGCATCGCCCAACATGTGCGCGATCAAAAGCGTGACGGCAACCGCCGACGCGCGCAGAGCCGATGGTACTACGTCCATTGTGGCAGCAGTGCTAGGACCGGTATAGATCGTGAGTAGCAGTGTAGTAATGACGAAGAACGCGCTAAACAAACCGAAACTGCGGCTGGTGATGGCAACTGCAAAAGCGGGCGCGCTCAACAAGAAACCTATCCCGCATACCAGCACGCGCGCGCCCTGGTGACGACGATTGAGCCAGTCGGCCATATACCCACCGATGACGGTACCGGCCAGACCAGCCAGCACAATCACAGCCCCTGAGAACAACCCGGCAGTACCCGATGATAGTCCAAAGGTGTCTTTCTGTTGAAGGTACGTTGGCAAGAAAACCACGTTGACGCCCAGCACAAAGAAGGCAAAGATCTGCATCGCGATCAAAACCACCAGGGTTTTAATCTTGAGCAACTTGCCCACCTGAGACCATCCCTTCGATGTCATATGGAGCGCGTGAGGCGGTTCTTCGATTTCCGCCACTTCACCAGGTATATAAGGAGCTATTTCTACTTCATCAGCCTCGTTGCGGCGCGGAGACGCCCTACGGGGGTCCCATCGGGGAAGATGGAAAGCTATTTCTTCTTCGTCGGCCTCGTTGCGGCGCGGCTCGCGCAACCGGAAAGCGGTGAAGGCCAGTATCAGGCCGGGAATGCCGGTGAAGATGAAGGCCAATCGCCAGCTTCCTGGAAAGATGCCCGCCACCTCACCACCAATCACGAAGCCGAAGAGAATGCCGACCAGTTGCCCGACGCTCCACCAGCTCATGATGCGCGAGCGTTTCTTGCGGCTGAAATAGTCGCTCATCAGCGCGGTGCCAGCCGGGAAATAGCCCGCTTCGCCAATGCCCAGCACCATACGCGACAGGAAGAGGGTCGTGAAGTTGGACGCCAGGGCGGTCAAGGCCGTCGCAACGCTCCATACCGCGACACAGATTGCTACCACATTCTTGCGTTTGGCACGGTCAGCCCAGATACCGAGCGGCACGGTAGCCAGGGTATAGACAACCAGGAAAGCAGAGGCAATGTAGCCAATGCCATCATTGCCAAAACCCAGTTCTCTGCCTACGACAGCGGCTGCGCCGGTTAGCACGTTGCGGTCCAAATAATTCAGGAAACTGATCCCGAACATGACCGAGAATACGTACATGGGATACCGGCCACTTTTTGGTCTGGACTTCTCCAGATCGGGACTGGAAGACGATGAAATATCACTCAAGAAATCCTCCATCTTTGGGGTAATAATCGAGCAACGAGGCTGAGATTGCTATCCCAACTGTATCATAGTTTATGGTCTATGAGAAGAGGGGAAAATCACACATTGTGAAGTAGTTCATTGGAAAAATCACCCTTTATGGCGTATAGTTCGTATAGATAGCAGGATATACATATCGAAAACAATAATGTATGGTTCAATGAGTTAAGGAGTTCATACAATTATGCGCAAGAAGTATACTCTTCCCGTGTTGCTCATCATGGTGGCTGTGTTGCTTTTGGTGAGCGCGTGTGGCGGAAGTTCTGTGACAGCCGGACAACTGCTCGCGAACAGCGCCAATGCGATGAAGCAGATCAAGTCGCTGCACCTTGATATGACGGCAACGGTGAATATGACGGTCAGCGGATTGTCGAGTAGCAATGCCACAACATTCCCCGCTAACACGAACATCACGCTCAAGGCGAGCGGCGATGAAGTACTGCCCGACCAGACCTCGCTCAAGCTGTCCAGCAGCGGACTCGGCAAATTCGCCTTCGCGGAGATTGTGAAGGGCAACCAGCTCTACATCCAGAACGCGCAGGGCCAGTGGTATGTTATAGATAAAAGCAAGCTGGATAGCACCACGAACTCTGTCAATAGCCTGGTGTCAAACGCCAGCGCGCCCGATTTCAGCAAACTGCTCAACATGCTGCAAAAGGATGTGACGGTGACCGATCACGGGGACGAGACGCTGAACGGCACGAGCCTGCGTCACATTACTGTCGCGCTCGATAAAACTGGCCTGCTGAAGTTGATTGAAAACACCGACCAGTTTAAGAAGTTGCCTGGCGCGAGCCAGCAGAGTGTCAAGGATATGCTCACTAGCGTGAGCAATTTCAATGCCAGCCTGGACTTCTGGTTCGACGAAGCCACTTCCTACATCCATCGCTTCGAGCTGAAGCTGAATACGGCGTTGGATCTGAGCAAGTTCAGCTCACCAACCACCGGTTCAACTACGGGTACGCCTTCGGGCTTCTCGCTCAAAGCTGATATTGTGGTTGACCTGAGCAGGTTCAACGACTCTTCGATCAAGATCACAGCTCCGGCCAACGCTATTCCAACGAATAACCCCGGCGTGATCTTTGGCGGGGCATAAGCCCTACTACTGCTAGATTGCATACTAAAAAGGTTCAATCGCGCTCGCGCGATTGAACCTTTTTGAGCGCAGTTAGATTTATCGCCACAATGTATTCAAAGATTCCGGCAATGTATCGTCTTCTTCACACCTTGCGCATCATCTCCAGGAAGCTCCATGATTTCATGTCGCGTTCGAGGTGGAAGCGCAACAGATCGTACATCAGCGCTTCTAATTCGCTGTGCAGGCGGGTGTCGGGGCGCATGCGGGCGGCTTCGCTCCATTTGACGCGCTGCATGTAGCGCAGAGTTTTGAGGGCGTCGAGCGAGAGACGACGTTCCCAGTGGCGCGAGCATTGGGGACACAACACACCGCCAAGGGAGGCGCGAAAACCGTTTTCTTCCGGGCGAATCTCGCTGGCGCAACTGACGCAGTGCTGCAAGACTGGCTCGTACCCAATAGCCATGAGCAGGCGCAGCTCGAAGTAGCGCAGCAGCAGGCGCGTGTGTCCTTCTTCCTGTTGGGGAGTGAGCGGCGTGGCGTTATCGCGCTGTTGTTGCAGGGCATTGGCGTCGGCGTCCAGGTAGCGCATAGTGTCCAGCAGCAGGACGTAGATGTCGTAGTGCTGCGTCTGGTCTTCCACAAAGCGGTCCACCAGTTCGGCGAGGTAGAAGCCGCAGGTCATATGCCAGAGGTCGTTGCGCAGGTGCAAGAAGTTCTCGCGCCCCTCGGCCTGCGTGACAATATCGAGGTTGCGCCCCACGGCTAGTTGTAACTGGCTGCGGCAGAGCAGGTCGACGTGGCCGGCCAGTTTGCTGATAGGGCGACGAGTGCCTTTGGCGATGGCGCGAATTTTGCCTTTGCCGGGTGTGAAAAGGGTGAGGATACGATCAGCTTCCCCAAGGTCGGAGCGCTTGAGTACAATGGCTTCTGTGGCATAACTATGGGGAGCGCGCATGAGGAACACCTTGCATACATAAAAAAGACGCGATAGGTAAAACCGCGTCTAATTGGAGGCGACGAGCGGATTCGAACCGCTGGTGCAGCTTTTGCAGAGCCGTGCCTTACCACTTGGCAACGTCGCCCTATCGAGATAAAAAAATGGAGCGGGAGACGGGGATCGAACCCGCGACTTTCTCCTTGGCAAGGAGATGCTCTACCACTGAGCCACTCCCGCATATGCTTGCGTTTGCATGATTAAGATACCATACCCATAAGGGTTTGTCAACTGCTTATTCTTCTACTACGAAGCCGCGTTCGCGCAGCAGTTCCAGTACGCGGGGCAGGACATGAGGCGAGACGCGCACGAGGCGGCTGGCAGGGGGGATTTCGGCTTCGAGCAGCGCGCCGAGTTCTTCGTCGGCCTGGATGTCGCGCAGGGCCGAGGCTGACAGGCGCAGCATGGGGGCTTCTTCTACCTGGATGACCTGCTGGCGGTCGTATCCGCCGCCCCAAAGTTTGAGGCGTATGAGAAATGAGGGCGGCACTCCGCCCTGGCAATAGTGCTGTAAAAAGCGCACGATATGATCGAGGGGGATATGCTGGCTGGCCGCGATTGACGCGGCTGTGATGCGCCTCCAACCGCTTGCCTCGTCGAGTTCAGAGATGCGGGCGAGTTCTGCTGACAGGTACAGGTTGACAACGGGGTAGCAGGGCTGTAACAGGCCATCGGGTAGCAGTTTCCACTGGGCTTCGTGCGCCGGCATCTGTCCGCTAGCCAGCAGGTCATTGTAAAGCGGGGCGGAGACCAGCGCGGGCATGTATTCTCGCTGCCAGAGCAATGTTTGTAGCTCATCCATGCGTTCGGCCTTTACCTCGGCCAGCAAGGGAGCGAGGCGACGACCAAAGAGCGGGCGCGTCTGCTCGTCCGCGAACAATTCGTCGAGGAGGAGAGCCTCGTCCACTTCGAGCAGGGTGACACGCGGCCATAGCTCGATGCGCCGCGCCTGGCGTTCCCATTCCAACAGCGAATAGCTGATGTTTTGTGGAATGGCGACGCTCCCACCGGCAGCCTGTTCCAATTGCTGCTGGATCGTTTCGGCACGCAGCCCTAATTGTACAGCGCGAGTCACACTGGCCTTCGTCAGGCGGTACTGGGCGATCTGTTCGAGGCGAACGCGCTCGGCGAAGCGGTCTAAATTCACCAGCAGGACTTCGGAAACGGGGGCCAGGACAATCAGTTCAAAGTTTGGCTGCACCACCAACCTGCCCCATACCACGTCAGCGGGCGGGAGTACATCCTCATTGAGGATATCTGAGATGTGTGGGATGATGCGAAAGGTGTCCGGACTTTCTTCTTCCCTTATTTCCACCAGCCCTAACCAGCGCAACGGGCCGCTGAGCATGGCGCGTATGAAGCCGCCTTCCACCTGGTGCCAGCCCTCGCGATGCGTCAACCAGCCATGCCGCAGGCGGAAATCCCAGCCGTAGGGATTGCTACCAGTGGAATAGCGTTCCGCGCGCGCGCCATATTGACGCGGGAAGAGCAGGTACGGAACATACAGCTTGGCGCGCGCGATAAATGTGGAGAAGCTTTGCCATTCGCCCGTCGTCTGCAAAGATTGCTCTTCCACTCGCTCCATCACCATGGCGCGCGCGTGTAAGACTTCGGAATGCGCGGGATCAAGCGGGCCAGGGCCGGGGCGCAGGATAACGCCGGGCAGATAGCCCAGTTCGTTCCAGAAAGCCGTCTCAAGCCACAGGCGATAGCAGCGGCGCGCACGTTCCACGAGCGACAGAGCGAAATAGGATTCTGCTGGCGCGGCAAATAAGGCCCCATTGCGCTCATAAATCAGTTCCAGCTTCATGAGCAACAGGCGCAGGAATAACAGGCGCGGCGCGTCCGCCTCGGTGCGCACCACATCGGTGTTCAAGCTGGGTTCAACCTGCTCGATAACCTGGCGCAGCGCGGGACGCGACAGTAACTTGCTGCCCACAAGCGGCAGGCCATCGCGGGACGAGAATACAAGCGACCAGTAGAGGTAGAGCGAACGTTGCAGGGCCAGCACCCCTTCGCTGATCAATGCCTGGCTGCTGCTCTCACTTATGTGGTTGTCAGCGAGCGTTTCGCCTGATAGGCTACTTTTCGGGTGTTCACTGAGGATTATTGACTCCATGACGACGTGAGGCACAATCAATACGCCGTCATAGACGCCGTTGGAGTAATCGCGCCCTACAAAGTTCGTTTGTTTGCCCCAGTAGAGCAGGCCCAATAGCAGCAGGCGATGCAAGGCTAGCTCAAATATGCCGTGCGGATGCGGCGATGGATATTGCAGGGCATTATTATTAGCAGCCTCGGCATAGGGACGCAGCGAAGGAGTTGCCTGCGCATGCAATCCCGATTCGCGTTTATGACGGGGGGCATCGCCGGGCAATTCGGTAGAGCCGGAATGCGGTGTAGAAAGCGCGCCGGACGCGGTGACTTTGTCTGTGAGTGGCTTATCCTTGCTCTGGCCGAGCAATTGCGCATTGGTGAAATAGAGGGCCAGGTCACGGCTATTGGCGCGGCCTCCGCAGGCCACCAGTTCGCGCAAGATGCGTGTTTCCAGTTCGCCCAGTTCGCCAATGACGGCGCGGCACGCACTCAGATCGAAAAGGGCTTCGCCTATCTCGGCGGGATTCAAGGTATCGAGCGAATTTTTCTGCGCCTGTGGCAAATGCCGCGCCCTTGCCACTGCTTGCAAGTGATAGGAAGGCACGTTTTGTAACAGGTAGAGATCGCTCGCTTCCATATTATTCTTCCTCATGCAGCAAGGGTGCCTGGCCGCGTTTCTTGAGTTCTTCAACCAGTTGCTCCCCGCCCTGCTTTCTGAGAATCATGAGGGTAGGATGAACAAGTTGTATGACCTGTTTTTCGATCGAGGTGGTCAGGGCCAGTTCGCGCATGACCAGCCCATCCGCAACCTCAAGCAGCGTGGCATCGGTATACAAACGGACGCGCCCATAATTCGCCAGGCGTTTCTCAAGCTGGCGCAGCAGGAGCGCCAGCGCGTCCTGCCCGGGCTTCCCTATGCCCCCAATCCCCCCAATCCCCCCTACGCCCTCAGACTCCGCGGCCCGGCGCAGTAGTTCCAGCAACGGGGCGAAGGATTCGCCTCGATGCAACGCCTCGCTCAAGGATGGCGGCGTCAATCGATAACAGAGCCGCCCATCGCGCACTCCCTGCGTCTGAGCAAAGCGCTCCACCAGTTGAATAGCTGACCAGTTCTCGAATGAAGACAACAACAACAATTCACCCTGTTCAGATACTTCAATATGCGCGCTCGTAGTCACGATATCGATGAATGGGTCATTTACAGGCGCGATGTTCGCCGGGGCAGTGTTTGCAGGCGCCATGGCCCGGTCTTCTACAGATTCGCCTTGCAAGAGTAACTCGAGCATGGGGGTAAGGCGAAATGCCTGCAAACGTCCATCTTCTTTGAAGGCGAGATCGCTGACTCCCCACCAGTGCAGAGGGCCTTGCAAGAGTTGCGCGAGATAGTGTCCTTCGGCTCGTTGCCAGTCGCTCCACTGGGCAGGTTGCAAGGGCCGTCCCTCTTCATGTTCAATCCACCAGTGGGGTGTAGGAAAAGCGCGTTGGCGACGCTGTAAAAAGGTGGGATTCAAACGGTAGATCAGGCGCGCAAAGGCGGTGAAATCGATCCATTGCTGCGTGGGAGCCTGCGCCAGTAATGTGAGAAGCGTCTGCCGGGCTGCCTTGTTCTCTGCTTCTAGTTCGCCCGCGCGCAACACAGGTTGGTTCAGAGGAGTAGCGCGGCAACGCAGCAGTAAACCCTCTTCCTGCAGATCAAATATCTCTCTATAAGTGGATTGGCGTTGCCAGTGCGTAAATAGTTCAAAGAGCACTTCGGAGCGCGACATGCCGAGCAGCAGCCCGGTGGCATTGGGCAACATACGCAGCAAAGATGTGCCGGGGGAATTCGCTTCGTTCTCAACGTACAGAATATCCGACAGGCGCAGCACCAGGTAAGCAAAACGCAAGAAAGTGAGGGGGCGCGGTACCAGCGACTGTACATGTTCCAGCAGCGCAGCCGGGGGCAGTCCGGGAGGCGCGGGCAAAGCGGTCGAGCCATCGCTGGATTGCGCATTCACGGCGCGGGCGAGGTTGCCTGTGTTGCTCCTGCCCCCACGCTCGTTGCGCCTGTCATCGCGCTCGATGCGGTAGCCATTGAGGGCGCGCGCGACCAGCAACAGATCAGGCAGCAGCTGAAACGGCCCGGCGTATTCTATTGTAGACGGCGCATCCTGGCTTTCGATATTAAAAGTAGTTGTCGGCAGCGCGATATGCAGAGCGGCGCGCACTTCCGACGGCACGTACCAGTTGATATCGAGCAGCGACGAGTTTAAGGAACTGCGTATTTGAAATGATACATTCATAGTGGCGCGAAGCAACAAAACTTTGCCTTGCAACGTGACGAGCATGTGTTGCAGCTTTTCGGGCTTGCCAAGCGAGAACCGTTCAAAAAGGCCGCGCAGTTCTTCATCGTTCATGTGTCCGCCGGCCAGTGTGAGGGTGGCTAAGAACTGGCGCTGCGCTTTTTCCAGCGTTCCCACGACGCGCCGAACGGCTTCGGGCTGGCGCAGCTTCTCCATGATGGCCTCGACCAGTTCAGGTTTGCCAGGGCCAGAGATGGAGATATCATATTCGCGCGCCATGGCGCGCAAATCTCCTAACGCGAGTTGCAAGAGTGTATCGGCGGTATTTAGCATGGGAACAGCGCTAGATGTATGCAACGGGGAATTGGCATGTAACGGGCTAACCAGGCGAGCTGGTCTATAACTCATATCGGCAAACGCACTCACCTCAATTGCGCTTTCCGGCGCAGGCGGGGGCGGAGGCAAAATAGCATCAACAGGAGGAGCAAAGGTAAATGGATGAGCAAGCCACTGGTAAAGCAAAGCGGAGGCATGAGCGCATATCGTAGCCGAATCGCCGTTCATCATGGGACAGGTACAACGAACATCCCACGTGTGCGAATCATGTACCTCAACACTGACAGTATAGCGATCAAGCGAGTAGTTTTCCAAAGCTTTTGCGGCATTTGTCGCTGTTACGCCTTCCTTCGGTGCCAGATTCGAGAGGTCAACAATACCAGAGAGCCGTGCTCCCCGACGTTTTGTTGAATGGACGGCTCCTGAACGGCAGTAGTCTTGACCCTGTGACGCTATTGCCAGCCCTGCCCGGCTGATAATATCAGCCTCACGCAGGCGCTGCAAGACGCCAGGCGCAACATCATACATCTCACTCAGCCTGTAAAATATGCATTGGAATAATCGTATCGCAATATGATAGCATGTAGTTGAGATAAGGTCAAATCCTAAATCAGGGCGGGGCTTGCCCCCGCCCTGGTTCGTCGCAACAAATGAGGAGCGAGTATATGTCTTTGATAGAGCAATCCATTGTATACCAATCGGGCAATCGCCAGATCGACGGCTACGTGGCGCGGCCAGAAGGCGAGGGCGTATTTCCAGGTATCATTGTTATTCACGAGGCGTTCGGCCTGAATGAAAATATAAAAGACATTGCGCGCCGCTTCGCCGACACCGGCTACATGGCACTGGCTATTGATCTCTTTACCGGACGCAATGCCGTCATGTGCATGTTCCGTTTAATTGGCGGTATGCAATTCAATTCGCTCAATCACGAAGGTATCCGCGATCTGAAAGCGGGGCTTTCCTTCTTAGTAGAACAGCCTCATCTCGATAGCGAGCGAGTGGGAGCCATTGGTTTCTGTCTGGGTGGCGGTCTTGCCATTACCTGGGCCTGCACAGACAATCGCCTCAAAGCCATCGCACCATTCTACGGTATGAACCCACGACCACTCAAGGCAGTGGAGCGTATGTGTCCGGTGGTCGGTTCCTATCCCGATAAGGATTTCACTACATCTCATGCTAAGAAGCTGGATGTTGAGCTTGACCATTACGATATTCCGCACGATATCAAAATCTACCCCGATACAAAACACTCGTTCTTCAACGACAAGGGCCGCAATTATAATGCCGCCGCCTCAGAAGACGCCTGGGCGCGCATCCAGGCGTTTTTCCAGGAACACCTGATCCCCACTCCATCCTGATAATTTTTGACGACCAGATTGGGACATCATGCGAAACGTCCGCCTCCGTCTTGTAGGGACGCGGGTGGATGAGTGGTCGGGTGGGGACCCTTGTGGGCGTCCTCGTCCTCGTCGCACTCCGACCATCCCGCCTCACGCACCCCCAACGAAACATGTTGCCACGAGGACAAGCACAAGGCCCCCTCATCCACCCTACCCGGCCCCTTGTCCCTACAGGACGGGGCTTTCACTGGTAGGGGTTTTGAAACGCGCCGCTCGCGCCTGTCATTCTGAGCGCAGCGAAGAATTTGTGTGCGGCTCGGCGAGAGATTCTTCGCTGCGCTCAGAATGACAGCTCCCACCTCGCTGACGCCTTTCCCCAAAAACCTACCAGTGAAAGGCAAGCCCCCGCCCTGGCTATCGTTCCAATTCGTACATTACGCTGGTTACAGCCGCCAGGGCTGCGGTCTCGGCACGTAAAATGCGCGAACCAAGCGAGACTACCTGTACACCGCGCTGTTGTGCCTGCTTGACCTCTTCTATGGTCAGACCTCCTTCGGGACCGATGAAAATGATTACCGTCGAAGATGAAGACGATTTTAAAGCGTCGCGCAGTGTGAGGGCGCGTTCTTCTTCCCAGGGCATGAGCGCGAGCGCGCCGGGTGGGATGTCGTTGAGGGCGTGCGTGAGGGGGCGAATGGGCAATAAGGCGGGCAGGCGGGCGCGACCTGATTGTTCGGCGGCTTCTGTGATGATGCGTTGCCAGCGTTGCATTTTGGATGGGCTGGTGTCTTCTAAACCGGACATTGAGCGGCGACAAAGGATGGGAGAAAAGACGGAGACGCCCAGTTCTGTGCCTTTTTCCAGCACCCATTCAAAACGCGCCGATTTGAGCAAACCCTGGCAGAGGATGATGCGCACAGAGGATTCGTTTTTCCCGGCGCGCCGTTCAATGAGCCGGACATCTACCGCGCTTTTGCTGGCGCTGGCAATGCTTGCCAATATCTCATCGCCGCTATTATCGAGCAACACGAGTTGTTCGCCGACCTGCAAGTGCAACACGTCGCGAAGCTGGTGCGCAAGCTCTCTGGGCAATGGAATTTCACTGTCAAGGCGCTGTACCAGTTCGGGCGCGACGAAGAAACGGTGCATGTTATTTCCTCATTACGAGCGTGACCCAGTCATCGATCATGACCTGCTCAACGATCGTCAGGCCGGCCGCTAGCAATGGCTGCTCGGCTTCGTGTTTGCGCTCCTCGATGATGCCACTGGCAATCAACAGTCCGCCGGGGGCTAACACGCGCGCCAGTTGGGGCGCAATCGAGCCGATAACACGCGCAATGATATTCGCCAGCACGAGGTCAAATTGTCCCTGCAATCGCGCCGCTTCAGCTTCGTCAAGTACGCCCAGCACCACGTTGATGCTATCGCTCAAGCCATTGATAGCGGCGTTAGCGGTGGCGCTTTCAACGGCCACGCTACTGTTATCGATGCAGTAGACGCTGGACGCGCCCAGCTTCGCAGCCGCCAGGGCCAGAATACCCGAGCCTGTGCCAACGTTGAGGGCGCGCATACCAGAGTGCGTGTAGCGCTCAACCTGCTCAAGACACATGCGCGTGGTGGGATGCAGACCCGTGCCAAAGGCCATGCCGGGATCAAGTTCCAGCACAACTTCGTTCTGCTGCGGGGCGTATGCGCGCCAGGATGGGCGGATTACCAGTCGCTGGCCGATGTGCGTGACATGGAAATAGTCTTTCCAGGCGTTGGCCCAGTCTTCTTCGTTGACTATGCGCGTCTGTAAATCGCCTACAAAGTGCGCTCCCAGGCTGGATAGATGCCATAGCCCTTCAGCGACCCGCTGGCGCGCATCCTCTTCCGTGCCATCTACAGGCAGGTAGCCATGCACCTTGACCGGCTGCCCCACCAGCACGCGATACTCCTGCCCCTCGTCGATCAATTCTATGGGTTCTTCAATGGCTACCCCGCCCGGCGTGTACTGGCTCAGCAATTCGCTAACTGATTTTATGGCTTCGGGGTGTGTTTCAACTGTTAGTTCTAACCAGCGCATGAGATAATTTTCTCCAGATTTAATTCATAATAGTCATAAGTGGTTTTGACTTCGAAGCCGCAGGACAGGTACAGGCCGACGGCGTTGGTGTTGTTGGTTTCCACATCCAGCATGATGGGTTTATGGCTCTCGGCCTGCGCGATATGGATGAGATGTTCCAGCATTTCTCGTCCGTAACCGAGACCCCGGTAGCCAAGTCGCACTTCAAAAGCGTAAATGCCAATCAATTCATCCATGAAATCAAGGCGCACCGTTCCGAGCGGCTGGCTGTTCAAGGTGGCGAGGAAAAACCAGAATTGATGGGGCTTGCCCATCAGCTCCGTCACCCATGCCTTGACGCCTTCGACGTTGCCGCTATCGGTTGCCAGGAAGGAAACGATAGTATCAATGTCCTCCACGCCTGCGCGCCGCATCGATAGGCCCTCTGCCCGGTGCCCGCGTTCGTAGAAGGTACCCAGCCACATTTCGTGCTCGGCGTAGGCCAGTTCCGCGCCGGTAGTGGCAAGAAACGCTTGCCCTGGTTCTGATTTATGCTCGCAGACAAAGATCAATTTCTGCGCGCCGCGCTGGTGCAGTTCCTCTTTAGCTGCCGTAAAAAGCGCGGTGAAAATACCCTGGCGGCGAAAGTCGGGGTGGACCATGCCGGTAAGTTCTTTTTCTTTCCTGCCATAGCTATCCGCCTCAAGATAGCCTACCAGTTGCCCATCAGCATAGTACAGGAAATCGTTGGTTTCGTCCCCGCTACGCTCGCGCAACATCTCCAGGCCAATGCGCATACGTAGCCCGTCATGTGTATTGCACACGTCGATCAGGCGCGAGATTGCGGTGATTTCGGCGGGAGTCAGGGCTGATTTTGCGATGAGACCGTGTTTATTGTCGTCTGGCATGATTTCTTCCAATGTATCTTGAAACGTCCTTTTTAGAAAATATCCATATCACCCATCGGCGCTAGAAAGTCAAAATTGCCTGGCCCGGCAGTCTTCTCCAGTTGTCTGATGATACGGGCGACGTTGTCATTGGGGCCTGCTATAAAAAAGGGCTTGCCATCTTTGCCAAATGTGATCTTGTACGGTTCCTCTAATTCGCCACGCGGTTGCAGTATGTACTGGTTGAGCGCGAAGTCCTTTTCAGGCTGGAAGCCGAACTGTTCCGCGTATTCAATCGAGGCATAAATCATCTGGTGCGCAAGTTCGGGCGGACAATCTTTTGCCTTTGCCCCACGGAAAACTTTGTCACGGATTTCACTCCGGTAACGAGCCGGGGGAAAACCTGCATGGGCAAGCGAATTTTTGAGTCCCAGGCAGAGCTTGTCCACAAGATAGAAGCCAAAACAGATATCACCATCGGGTTGCTGGCGGGCCACAAGAATCTCTACAAGTCCCGGTTGTTCTTTTTGCCAGTCGCTACTGATGCGGCATTCCACAACAGGGTATTCGCGGGCGCGACGAATGATGCTCTGCTCTGAGAACGCTGTTATTGTCTGTTGCGACGTTTTATGTTGTACAGCGGCTTTTTGCTTACTGCGCTTTTTCATGAGCGCTTTCTGGTGTTTTCGTTCATCTCGCGGCATGGGTATCTCCCTTCCGTGGAACCTCGTCGTGTATGACCTGTAATTTAGTCGTAGATGTCATTATGATTTACCTGCGAAGAACCCTCAAACATTCCGCATCAACTTCAAAGTAAATCATCTCCTCGTCACCATTATAGAGCATTAAATAGACGATTACTACCCATTTTTGTAATCCTTGCTCCTCAGCGCCTGCGGCGCTTTGCAGGCAATTTGTTGTAGCGCAATAATACACAGAACCTGTTCTTTTGTGCAGATCAAATACTGCTCCATCGTTCAATGCGATCTCCAGCTTTCTATGTTACGCTCCCAGAAGATGCTGCTTGAGCATTATGGAAAATTACATAGCCTGAAAGAATAGAGCGGTGTATGTTCTTTCGAGAGGAGACCATAATGCGTATCGGATTGCAACTTCCTTCGTTTAGCTGGCCGGGCGGGTCAGCAGAAATTGCTCCGCGCCTGACCGAGATTGCCCGGAGCGCGGAGGCGGCGGGGTTTGCCAGTCTGTGGGTAATGGATCACTTCTTTCAGCTTCCTGACTGGGGATCGCTGGATGATCCGATGTTGGAGTGCTATACAACACTTGGATATCTGGCGGCTGCTACGAAGAAGATTCGCCTGGGCGCGATGGTAACGGGCGTCATTTACCGTTTTCCAGGTGTGCTAGTCAAGACGGCTTCGACGCTTGATGTGCTTTCTGGAGGTCGCACCTACCTGGGGTTGGGCGCTGGCTGGTATAGCAGAGAGGCGCTTGGGCTGGGCATACCTTTCCCTCCAATCGCGGAACGGTTCGCGCGGCTAGAAGAAACGTTGCAGATTGTGCGCCAGATGTGGGCGGGTGAGGTAAAGCCTTATGCAGGTAGGTATTATCAGCTTGCCGAGCCGCACAACGCGCCCCAACCCCTGGCACAACCGCGTCCATCCATTCTGATCGGTGGCAATGGAGAACGGAAGACGATGCGTTTCGTCGCGCAATACGGCGATGCCTGCAACCTTTTAGTGATCGAACCCGAAGAGATTCGTGGCAAGCTGGCGATGCTGAAGCAGCACTGTGAGGAGATTGGCCGCGATTATGGAGAGATCGAGAAAACGTGCCTGAACGAGGTAAACCTGGCTCCCGATGGTATGAGCGTCGGTGACATCATCAGTCTGTGTCGCGAACTGGCCGAGGTTGGTATCGAGCATGTGATTGTTAATATGCCGGACGCGCATGAACTACGGCCTCTAGAGGTCTTTGGTCGCGAGATTATTCCAGAGGTCACTGCATTCTAATGAATTTTAGCAAGCAAAGTCGGCAAACAATTGTCATTCTGAGCGCAGCGAAGAATCTACGTGTAGCCGACGAGAGATTCTTCGCTGCGCTCAGAATGACAATGCCGGTTCTGGTCGTTACTCTTCATAAAGATTGCTAGAACACCGCCGGTTCCATGTATTCGCCGAAGGCGGCGCGGAAGATGTCCATGATCTCGCCAAGCGTGGCGTAGGCTTTCACGGCTTCGATGATGGCAGGCATGGTGTTTTCGGTGCTGTCGGTGACACGGCGCAGGGTGGCGAGGGCGCGTTTGACGGCGGCGTTGTCGCGTTCGCGGCGCACGCGCTGAAGTCGTTCGAGGTGAGCGCGCTCGCCCACGCGGTCGATGTAGAGCGTGGGGACTTTGATATGTTCGTCCATGGTGTAGTCGTTGACGCCCACGATGGTGCGCCTGTGGTCGTCGATCTCCATCTGGTAGCGATAGGCCGACTCAGCTATTTCGCGCTGGAAGAAGCCGTTCTGGATGCAGGCCAGCACGCCGCCCAGCGCGTCGATGCGGTTGATATACTCCATGGTGGCGCGTTCGGTCTCATCGGTCAGCGTCTCTATAAAGTAGGAGCCGCCCAGGGGGTCAACGGTGTTGACGACGCCGCTTTCGCTGGCGATGATCTGCTGCGTGCGGAGGGCAATGAGGGCCGCTCGTTCGGTGGGCAGCGCCAGGGCTTCGTCGAGCGAGTTGGTGTGCAGCGAATTGGTGCCGCCCAGCACGGCTGCCAGGGCTTGAATGGCGGTGCGCACGATGTTGTTATCGGCCTGCTGCGCGGTCAGAGACACGCCGGCGGTCTGCGCGTGGCAGCGCATCATCCAGGAGCGCGGGTCCTGCGCGCCGTAGCGCTCGCGCATCAGCCTGGCCCATAGCCGCCGCCCGGCGCGGAACTTGGCGATCTCTTCAAAGAAGTCGTTATGCACATCGAGAAAGAAGGAGAGACGCGGGGCAAACTCATCGATCTTCAACCCGCGTTTCAGCGAGGCATCGACATAGGCCAGGCCATCTGCCAGCGTGAAGGCCAGTTCTTGCACGGCGGTCGCGCCCGCCTCGCGAATGTGGTAGCCGCTGATGCTGATGGTGTTCCAGCGGGGCATGTGGCGCGTGCCGAATTCGATGGTATCCACCACCAGGCGCATGGATGGTTCAGGCGGGAAGAGAAACTCTTTCTGCGCGCTGTACTCTTTGAGAATGTCGTTCTGGAGCGTGCCGCCCAGTTTCGCCATCGGGAAGCCGCGCTTCTCGGCGTTGGCGATGTACATGGCCCAGATCACCGAGGCCGGGCTGTTGATAGTCATGGAGGTGGTGATCTGGTCGAGCGGCAGGCCATCGTACAGGATTTCCATGTCGGCCAGCGAGGAGATTGCTACGCCGCACTTACCGAACTCGCCCGAGGCCAGCGGGTGATCGGTATCGTAACCGTAGAGCGTAGGCATGTCAAAGGCGGTCGAGAGGCCTGTCTGACCCTGGGCGAGCAGGTATTTGAAACGTTTATTGGTATCCTCTGCCGTGCCGAAGCCAGCAAACATACGCATGGTCCAGGGTTTGGCACGATACATGGTGGGCTGCACACCACGTGTATACGGGTATTCGCCCGGCAGCCCGATGTCGCGCATATAATCAAGACGAGCGTTATCCTGAGGCGCGTACAGGCGGTTGATGGGAACGCTGGAGGTGGTCATCAGGTTATCGTGTTCGGGCACGCGCTCCTGCGACTTGCGTACTGTCGTCTCTTCCCAGTGTTGCTGTTCCGCTTTCAGGTGTGCGAGTTCCGCTGTATCAAACAGTGTTCCCTGTTCATATTTCTGGTGTGTGTGCGGCATTTTCTGCTCGAGCATGGTCAGTGACTCCTCCTCGTTGAGGCTGCGTTGTAAGGAAGTGTCATTCTGAGAGTAGCAAAGAATCTTCCTGTCCATTCAGTCGGATTCTTCGCTACTCTCAGAATGACAAACGGAATGGATGTTTGCGCTACGTTGGTCTATGTTCTGTGATGTTTATTGTATCATATTCCGACTTGAGGAGGGCTGTCAGTGTTTAAGACATAAGCGGGAGAATCTTCATGAAGCTCTGGATGTTTCATTTGATGCTGCCGTTCCTCACTTTTATGGCTATTCCGTCACTCGACTTCCGTCTTCACCTCGTGTTAGACTTTAATTAGAGGAGATTTTCATGGAACAATCAACCCGCGATAAAGCTGACATTTCACGGGCAGGCGTAGATGAACAAATCACGGCCATTCCCGCTGCCGGACGCGATCTCTCGCTGGTGAGCGCGGCACATGCTGTTATTCATGCTGTTGCCGTGTTAATGCCTCTGATATACCCGATTATTCAGGTTGAATATCACCTCAGTTATACGCAGATCGGGTTGATTGTCGCTATTCCTAACGCGCTGGGCGGCATCTTGCAAATCGTCTTTGGCCTGCTCAGTCGCTATATTTTAAGGAAGGTTATGCTGGGTGTGGGGAATATTCTGGTGGGGATCAGTACCTTCTTCACAGGCACCATCACAGGGTTCTGGTCGCTGATGATCTGGCGCATGATGTCGAATATCGCGGGCGCGCCACAGCATCCCGTAGGCAGTTCCTACCTTACCGACCGCTACGGGCGCAAGCGGCATGGTTACGCTCTGGCATGGCATGTAGCAGGCGGTAATATTGGTACGCTGGCGGTCCCACTCATTGCTGGTCCGCTGCTCGGTCTATGGGGATGGCGTCCTGTGCTCTACCTGGCCGCGCTGCCCGGCATTCTGATCGGTATCGCTATCCTGATCCTGGTTGATGAAAAGGGCCTGCTGGACAGGCGCGTTATTCAACATACACGGAATGAGGATACACCCGGTGGAGAGAAACCTCTGAGCGCGTTCAAGGCCATGTTCCAGCCTTTGCGCAGTCGCACCCTCGTTATCATCATGCTGGTTTCTATCATTGCTGCCGGTGGGCGTGGGTTGGGCAATGTTACCACCTACGTCCCGCTGTACCTGCAAAACATCCTGCACTACAAAAGCAACATCATCAGTCTATTTTTCACGTTGTTGCTGCTTGGCAGCGTGCTTGGCCCATTGCTTGGAGGGCGGCTTTCCGACCGGGTGGGACGAAAGGCAATGTTGCTGGTTTTCTACGGGAGTTCGGCTCTGACGACATGGATATTTCTGGCGGTTGCCGCGCCGGGAATGCCAGGCTGGTTACTTCCAATTGCCTTAACGCTGATGGGTTTTGTCGTCTACGCGGAAAGCCCGCTTTTGCAGGCGTACCTGGCCGATTCTGCCAGCCCGGCCATGCGCGATGCCGCTTTCGGGCTGTACTTCGCGCTGGCCTTCGGTGTTGGCTCCGTATGGAGCGCCATACTGGGCTGGATGATCGACCACTTTGGCTTTGGCGCAGCCTTCTGGACGATGGCGATCTCGTATCTTGTGGCAGGCGCGCTCCTGCTGTTCATCCCCAAAGAAAGACCAGCCGGGAGCGCGTAAAATCACCTCATCAACCGGCTTTATTCGCGTAGGCCCATTGGAGGGCACCCAGATTGGCAGGGTTATTCAAATCACTGCTGAAAATCAATATGTAGTTTGCCCCCAGATCAAGCGCCCTCTGGATATCGCTTTGTAGCGTATCACCGCTTAGTGATGCCGCCTGGCTTTGTTCTTCGGGGTGCGGCACCGCCATAAATTGAGAGGACAACTTTCGTCCTGACCACAAACCGTTATCCTGAAGCCACAAACCATGCTGTACGGCATAATTTAACAGCATCCAGGGGGTGTATGCTTTCGACTTTTCTATGAACACTTTATCGGGCATCAAAGCCAGGGGAGTTCTGATAAAGTTAGACGAATAGGAAGTGATGATGCTTTGGACAGCGCCCCACCATAGAGCATTGGTATATCCTATACTTTGCCACAACTTTAGCATGTTCGGGTTGCCGTTATGGGAATCAACCTTTGATTCTCCACCAATCCCCAGGCCGATTTCGATAAAGGCGATATCAGCATTACCGTCATATCGTTGCGCCAGGGCTTGAATAAAATCATGCAAGTTTTGCAGGAAAATGGGGTTCCAGAACTGGGGAAGCACCGAACCATCAGTCTCCGTCACTGAAGAAACACCCAGATCATATACCCATTGCGGGGTCCCGTGTCCCGAAAAAGGAGGATACCAGTGCGAGTACCCGGCAGTAGACACGCGAAGAATGATCTTCTTGCCATGACTTGTCCAGGGCGCCATATCCCGGTCGATAACGCTCCAATTATACTGTCCCTGCTGTGGTTCAAGCTGAGACCAGTAATAGCCCAGGTAGTTCCCTGCCAGGTAAGGATTATCCGAGTTCGCTGAAGTGTTACTCGAGGTAAACTGATAAATCCCTTTGAAATTGGGGTATTGCCGCGCTACACTCTTCGTTGGTAAAGTCTTTGTCTGCCCAGGATTATGCGCAGTACCCAGGAATCCTATTTTCACAGCAACACCTAATACGCCTGCCACAAGGAGGAGGCAAACCAGACCTGACACTAGAATGACCTTGCTTTTGTTGCTAAATTTTCGCATAAACCGTGCTCACTTTTGATTGAATTTCTCCCTGTAAAGAGAACTGGCTCCTACCGGGAAATCCTACAACTGCCCCATTTCTCTATCGGCTCCAGGCTTGCATTTCAACACCCTCATCCTCCACGTAAATAGACGGCGCTCGAATATCCCTCATAGACCAGGTGAATATCGGGAGGAAAAATAATTTGTCCGTTAATTTGCACTCTCGTTTGATTTTGATTTGAGCCGTTCGCGACAATCCAGATACGCGCGTGTGAGGCCAGCACCGCCTGAAAATCACCCTGATTAAGGATAGGAGTAGTGCCAGTGGGCGTATCGGTAATTTGACCATTACGTTCAAAAAGGTAGAGGGCGCGATCCGTCGAAAAAAAGTAATCGACTTGCCCGACGTAGTAAAGGACGGAGAGTGACGGGCTAAGAGCGATGACGATATCACCTTTGCGCCAATGGTCGTGAATATAGCGGCCCGCATTGTCATAATCAGGGTGTTGACGTTGATAAGAAAAACCTGCAACGCGGCTAATGAGGAGGTTGTAATTGGCGATAGGCAGCATGGGCAAAATCAATAAGCAGGCACACACCAGTCCCGTCGTACATACCATCATCATGGTTATCAGTCTGTTCTGCGAGCCGGAAGGAACCGTGACCTCCTGCGACTGTTTGCGTAACATGCTGCGCGAGCGAGCGAACCGCCACAAAGCGCGCAGCAGACGATGGAAAGCGTAGGCCGCCATCAAGTAGTAGATTGGCAGCAAGGGATACAAATAGCGGTCGGACTGCATAGTAAAGACCAGGACAAGCGTTAACAAAGAGGCCACTAGAACCCAGGCGCAAAACATGGCGCGCCGGTCTTTGCGACGCATGGCCCAGAAGCATCCCATCGTCGCAAGCAGTGAATGGACGGTAATGTATGGCAGTTGGCTTGAAAGCGTGCCATGACTCAGCATCCAGGGCAAGAAGAGCAATTTGGCGTAATAGGGTATGGCGTCTGCGCCAAATTGAATGAATGGCCGCTGGCTGCTATCGGTCCCGATAGGCGCAGGGTGGCTTATATGCGCTATCAAGAGTTGGGAAATGACGATACTTGCGCCTATCGTTCCGGCAATCCACCAGTGCTTCTGGTAGAGGGCAGCGAAGTAACGATGCTTTTCATCTCTACTTGCAACGACAACCCAGAAAACCAGCGCGGGAAAGATGATAAATGATTCCTCGTGACTCAAGTAGGCCACGACCAGGCAGCCCACCGCGATATAGATCAGGCGAACATTTTGACGCTCCTGTAATGCTCTGTAAAACAGGTAGACAACCAGGATGGTCAGCAGTTGTGCCTGCTGGTACATGCGCATTTCGCGCGCCCACCCAAGCATAAATGGAGAGAAGGCAAACAAAGCCGTTGCCAGTAATGCAACTCGTTGATTAAAAAAATAGCGGCCAGCGACATACAGCGCCGGAATACAGGCCAGGTATTCCAGGGCGCTGAATAGACGTGGAGCGCCGTTCTGCTCGCCAAACAAGAGCATGTTCAACGCAAGCATGTAGGAATACAGTTCCCCTTTGGTGTAAAAGAAGCCAGAAGGCATGATAGGAAGACCATGGGAGAGAATGCCTTTAGCGGCATAATAGCTGGTTAATTCATCCTGCCAATAGGGATCGTAGGCCAGGTTGTATGTGACCAGCGGAATAGCAATGAGCAGGATGAGCAGCAGCACCCAGTGTTTGCTCAACCATACCCCTATGTGTCTGTACACCCTGTTGGTGGATGATAGTGGCGCTCGGATGGCAAGCCGGGGTAAGGCTCGCCCATCACGAATACGTGGTCTATGGGAGGAACGTGCCCCCGCCTCGACTTGCGCGGTCATCCACTGTTTATGTGTATGTCGCCAGAGTAAAACATAGCCAGCTCCCACCAGCAGGACAAGCGCCAATGCCCAGCTTGAGGTATAAGGAAACGGGTGCGGCATTTGTGGCTCAAAGGAGAGAACTATCAACAGAGCCTCACAGGCGAGCGCAGGAAGATATGCCAGGCTGGTCATCTCAAGCACGCTTCTGTAGGCAATCCGGTAGCGGCGGCTGATGAGCAGCGATAGCACCAACCAAAGCCCGACCACCGCGACCAGGCTATAAGCAGCAATCGCAAGTATAGGTGAAAGAGAAGTGATCTGCACATTCTGCGTGGTACTGCTCTCAGGTTGATAGAAAAGACGGCTTGTGCCTGGACGATTGACCAGAAGAGGCGCAGGCCACGCAAGAGCGGTATCATTACCGCGCTCCCATCCATCGACAGCGTGATTCGATACATGCCACCCGCTACCAGGCATCACCCTGGCTACATGATTTTGCGCGTCGTTGACGATCATATCCAGCGATATTGAGGCGTTGGGAGTACCTGACCCGTTCTGTATCGCGCCAACCCCCGGCGCTGCTACATGAACAGCAATCACATTGTCTCCCGCGTGAAGATAGGGCGAAATATCATACACACCAGTTGCAAGGCTCAATTCATGTTGCAAAGCAGTAGACGGGCTGAAATAATACGCTAAATCTATTGAGGGCGCTGGTGGCCGGCCATTCCAAACGACTAGCAACTGGTCGTTGATATAAATGCGCGCGCTGCCAATCGCGGCTACGCGCAGCCACGCGCTGCTAACACTAGAAGATAAAGAGAGCCGGCGCACAAAGTATTCATCATGACCCAGGCCACTACTCATCCATTGAACGGGCATTGGCTGTTCATAGACTTGAGGGTCGACATTCAGCATTGATGACCCTGGCGAATACGTTGCATTCTGGATAGCCAGCCAGGAACTACTATCAAATGGCACTGTTGTCCAGAAAGTCGCATCATTCAGGCTCGCGGTATTATGGGGATACACACGGGTAACATCATCCGTGGCCTGCCAACCATTTCCTGTACCATAGTACGAAATAGACTTTCCATTCACAATACCTACGCTTAATCGCAGCGCTGGAGCCTGCTCATCTTTATTGGCAACCCGAACAGCGATTACATTTGCATGAAGTCGTATGAACGAAGTCACGCTGTACATGTAGGTTTGTGAATACTCTCCCGCCTTCAATGCAAAATTATTCGAGCCAATAACTTCCCCGTCCAGGAACAGGTAAAAATTCTGACTGGCCGAGATGGTAATAAAGGCAGCATCCGGCTGTATATTCAAGTTAAAGACGGAGCGGAAATACGCAACGGGAGCCTTGCTATCGGCAGCCTGCACCCAGGCGGCTCCGTGCCATTGGGGGGTGAAGCTCTTTGGCTGTGGCACCAGAAAGTCCTGGTAGGCAAACCAGCTCATTCCCAGGCACGCCAGCGCAATACAGAGCCATGCTATATGGTGCAGTCTAGTTCTTTTACCGCCAGGGAGCCTGGGCCTTTCCGGGTCTACACGCGGTGTTTCTTGATTACGCGTTATAACTGCGGGGCCAAGTAATAAATCTGAAGCTACTGTATACACCATGCTTCCACTACTACTTTTCATGTGCAATTCCTTCTCTAACGAAGACCTGACAACTCTTCACGAGCAGTATTATTCCAGTAGGACGGGTCTAAATCTATAGCTTTTAACAGGAGCGTTCGTTCGTTGATATAATCCCCCTGGCCCGCCTTGCTCAGCGCACTATAGGTATACGCCGAGGATTGAATTGCAGAGCTAGAACTCAGCTCGATAACCTGGCTCATTTGCTGGACGCAAGCCGCATAATTTTGTAAATCAAAGTTGATGCGCCCAAGCATATAGTGAGTATAGGCATTGCCGGGATCAACGTTTGACAGGGTTTCCAGCCAGGATAGAGCTACCTCATCAGCCTTTTCTTTCATGGCAAGTGTGAGAGGTTGAACGTTGAGTCCGCGGGTCATGGTTAATAGAGGCCGAGCCGTCTCTGCCAGTCGTTCGAGCAGATTGCTCATCTCGTCTGAAATCCAGATGGTCGATTGATGAGATTGCCAGAGAGGATAAAGCTGCCGATAGGCGTTAGCGATGGCTCGCTCCTGAAGGTAGGTTGCAGCAAGATAGAGTTGACTCTCATCACTTTGTTGGTCGGGCTGCAAAAAATAGAGCGCTTCTCCTCGTTCGATGTGATAATAGGTCATTGAATGAAGGGCAGGATTGAAGGCAGCTGCTTTATCCAGCCACTGCAATGCTTGCGCGTATTCTCCTTGCGCCAGGAGCGCTCTGGCCTGCTGCTCGAACACGAAAGACGCCGGAGCGCGCCCGCATACAACAACAAGCGCGAGCATAAAGATCAGCCAACCTCCGCTGCGAGCCAATCTTCGTTGTTTCTTTGCGACTACCAGACGAGACCTTTTCGGAACCGTTAGAAGCAGGCAAGCGCTGACAAGACACAGCAGCGGGCCAATTGATATCTGATCTACCAACAATTGGAAGCGCATGTGTATAGTCGAAATATCTATCGATAACGGATCAAGGGGAATAAACAGCTTGGCGGTCGCGTACCCAAAGTGCCTCTGCATGAAGATCAACTGTTTGCTATGCTGGGCCAACTGGTTAATGCCGACCAGGTCCGCACTCAGATACTGCAAAAGAAACAGGGCGAGAGGGAGCAAGCAAAGGCATCCGGCAAGACCAGTTCTGTGCGCTAGAAGGGAGCTGCCCTTCCAGGGTTTCCAATTCGCGAAGGAAATGGCACAGCAGAAAGATGCGCAGAGCAGGCAGAGCAATCCATAGTTAAATATACCTATGCGGAACTGCCAGCCGATATCGATGGGCAAATGCCAGCCAGTATACGTCTTGCCCAGGGGGTCATTGAGCCAGGTTACGAGACCCGCACACAACATGATACCACCAGCTAGAGCTGGCCTCGTGTTACGTAGCCCACGTACCCACTTCCATAGCAACGCAATTAGCTCTCTATCAGGAAACGTCATCAGTTTTCATCCTCATACCATTGTAAAGCGAAGAATTTAGAGATGTTTCGCTTCGCTCAACATGACAATTTGCTCAACTTGACAAGACACTTCGCCCAGGGAAGGGGAACGCTGGATCAAGATTCGACAGAAGTAACACGAACTTTCTCTCCGTTTTGCAGGTTATCCAGCCCAACCAGTATGACCCGGTCACCAGCCGAGATACCGCCTCCGATATAGATCGTTTTCACCGAGCGCGCTACTATCTGAACCTTCTGAATGTAAACATGCCCATGGCGTTCGACGAATACAATGCCCTCGCGGTCCGGGTTGAGAACCGCGAGACGCGGCACAGCGAGCACCTTACCCATCTGCTGCAAATGCACAAAGGCGCTCATGCCAGGTAAGAGCATCTGGTTGGGATTTGGGATGGCTACCCATATCTCAAACGTGTCTGTCTGCGGGTCTGCACGCGGAATGAGGGCGCTAATTTTTCCTGGAAGGCTGATACCAGGCAGTGATGAAGGGATAACGGTGGCAGGTTGGCCGACGTGTAGCTGTCCGAGATAGATAAGCGGTATCTGCGCGCGCACAATTACTGTTGACTCATCCATAATGACGATCATGGTTCTATCCGCGGCAAAGATTTCCCCTGGCGCAATCAACAGGGAAGTCACAACGCCGTTGATGGGTGAAATCACAGTGCCATTATGCAGAGTCGAGGATGAAGCTTCGGCTTTGAGCGAGGTATATTTATTTCTTGCCAGGTCATACGATTGTTGAGCTTGCGCGACATTGTATGCGGTGCCACTGGCTTTTACAGATTTAAGGTAATCCGCAGTAGACAACACATCACTGTATGCCTGGTCAATTTGCGAGTTCAATTGCGTTATATCAAGCTGGATAAGCGGCTGGTTGGCGGACACATGATCGCCAGGCGCTACCAGGACGGAAATGGCGCGCTCGGTAATGGGGTATGAGATATCCTCTTCCTGGAGCGGGTAGACAATACCACCGCCGCCAATTTGTTGAGCGACGTTTTGCGCGCCAACCTGGTAGACCGTGACAGTCGGTGGCAGCGATTTTATACGCAACCAGGTGTAAACGCTCCCTATCATGAGCAGAACAGCCACGCAGAGACCTGCGGACACCAATTGATATCGCCTGTTCTTTCCTCGCAGCCAGCGCGTGCGAATCGCTGTTCCAGGGCGTGTATACGTAGGAGTCGAAGCAGCCCGATGGCTCACTGGCGCTGCTTTTGAGGCGGCAATGGACGGTTGTGTTTCCTGTTCACTCAATTCATCGTCGATGTCTGGCACTTCTGAAGCTGCCCGTTTTTTGGGGGCCAAACCAGGAGTAGACATGGGAACTTCCTCCTGTCCGGGTTGCCACGCCAGTGAATAGTCTTTAAGGCGTGTTTTTTTTGTGCTTAGTATTGCGCGATTTTGCATTTTACACCTCGTTATGTTGATTTATTTTCACAACTTTACTTCCCAGGCGAGATCCTTCGCTTTGCTCAGGATGACATTCGCATTGCTTTACATGGACTCGTAGCGCGATTCGCAGGCCACTTTTTTTCATGTTCTATCAGCGCTCATCTTCATCTTTTACGAGGACAATTCGCCTGTTCTTGCCAATAACCGCTTTAGGACGGGATTCCTGTAAAACAGGCGTGAGAGAAGCAGCAAATCGCTGCTGCCCTTGTTGCCGGGTGGCATCTTGAGAACCCGGCCCAACGCGCACTCCCTGCATCGAATTCGATTTCGCGCTAAGGAGCATCATCGGTAAGGTTGGTGTGCTATCGTCAAATGCAGGTATGCTCGCATCGAATACATCTTGATCCTCCTCAGTAAACCATGTAATTGCGGCATTTCCGTCCGCAAGCGAACGAAGGTCATGGCTCTCTTCTGTCTTCCTCTGTTTCTTGATGTTCCTCTCTTCGCCACTCATGGTGAGGTAGAGGCAACCGCCGATGATGCCAAAGAACAAGACCTGCACGTCCATGAATAAGGCAAGGAGCAATGAGGTGGCGGTAGGCACATGTACAGATGCGAAGATATAAACAAAGGCGCTTTCGCGAAGACCAAATCCATTTATGGTGATAGGTAAGAAAGCCACCAATGAGATGACAGGGATAGCGACGAAGTAGAAGGAGAACGACACATGCATATGCAGCGCGTTGGCATACATGTAGTAGTCCAGGATAGAAAGTATCCAGAATACGACGCCTACCGAAGTGACGCTTCCTAAGAGACGAGGGCGCTGGATAGTCGTGATCAGGGCCTGGCCAACAGGGATAGCTGAAGCAACGATACGATACTTCGTCCAGCTTCTGTTCAGCATTTTAGGCAGCAGGGTGGTAAGAAGAAGAACTCCACCGATCATGCTTCCAACTAACAGGCTCAGCAGGATGGCCAGGACTACTACACTTCTTGCTATGCCGGTATGAAAGAGCAGTAAGGATGAAAAAGCAACCAGTTGCATACCAAAATACCCGGTCAGGCGGGTCATGACAATAGCGCTGGCAGAACCGGCATAATTATCCGAAGCGCGTCCCACATAAAAAGCTTTTACTACGTCTCCCCCCATGCCAGTTGGCAGAAAATGACTGAAGCCAATGCCTATAAGGTAGAGCTTAAAGAGTCTCATAAGGCCGGCGAAAATCTGTTCGGACTGTAACAACTTCTGCCATTGAAAGGCGCTGAGTAACGACGCAACAACTCCGATAAGCAATCCCAGCAGCAGAAAGACGTATGACGCATGCGTAAGGGCCGCCACTAGCGTTGACAAGGATAATGATTTGAAGAGAAAAACCAGCAGGAGCAGGGTTATTGAGACACGAAAGGCAAAGCTCAGCCTCTTCCTCTTTATCGCGAGATCCTTCGCTTTGCTCAGGATGCCACTGTTAAGAATCTTTGAGACGTTTCGGCGTAGAGCGCTTGCAACGGCGGATACGTTACTCATCGTAGACGATCCCATGCTCTTTCTTTCCCTTTCTTTCGAATGAAGTGTTTTGTCAGGTTGCGCTAAGCGCAACCTGACAAAACACTTCGCTTCGCTCAGGATGACACTGCCGTTCGCTCAGGATGACACGGTCGGTTGCCAGGTCGATCGTTTTTAAACGAGGACGGCATGATCACGCTGATACAACGATGCGATATACGTGAACTCTTCAAAAAGCCCCTGGCGCAGGGCAATACGGGGTCGATACTCTAAAATGTGTTCAGCACGGCTGGTGTCGGCGTATGTGTGGCGCACGTCTCCGTGCTGCTTCTCTTTGAATACAATGTCAAAGGATGAGCCATGAATTTCCTGTAAAAGGCGCATTACGGTGTGTAGAGTGACACGCGAGCCACCGGCGATATTCATGACCTGGCCAATGGCGGCATCTGTTTGCGCAGCCCGCATATTTGCTTCGATGATGTCGGAGATGTAGGTAAAGTCGCGTGTCTGGTGTCCGTCGTCATAGACTTGTACGGGCTGGCCCGCGAGTATGGCTTTGCAGAAGCGGTGGAAGGCCATGTCCGGTCGCTGGCGTGGTCCGTAGACGGTAAAATAGCGCAGCGAGACGGTGGGCAAACCGAAATTATGATGGTAAAGGGTACAGAGGTGTTCTCCCGCGAGCTTTGTGACACCATAGGGTGAGATGGGTCGCGGGATAACTGCTTCGGTTATTGGTAAGGTGGCGGTATCACCGTACACGGACGAGGAGGAGGCGTAGATAAATCGCTTTACGCTCTTTACGTGCAGAGATGCTTCGAGTAGTCGCTGTGTGGCAAGCACATTACACTCGACATAGCGGGAGAATTCACGCCCCCAGCTTGCTCGCACGCCGGCCTGGGCCGCCTGGTGAAATACCCAGTTGGCTCCTTCAAGCAGGGCAGGCAGATCTATATCCAGCAGATTCTCTTCGATAAAAGTAAATTGGTTAGATGAGCGTATCCGTTCAAGATTGCCCTCTTTGATATGGCGCGGATAGTAATCAATAAATGCATCTATGCCACAGACTTCATGGCCCTCGGTCAGCAGGCGTTCGGCAAGATGCGAACCAATAAATCCTGCTACGCCAGTAACTATGCAGCGCATTCTTTTTTCCTCTCTATGACTTTACATCCCAGGCGAGATCCTTCGCTTCGCTCAGGATGACATTTTTGGTCAGGGTGACATTTTTGGTCAGGGTGACATTTTTGATCACGTGTGACTGGTGAAGCCGGTATAGGCCAGGCGATTCTTCTCTACAAAAGCAGGCCAGCTATAGTTTTTTTCGGCAACTTGCTTTCCAAACGCTCCCAGAATTTGCGCTTCTTCGCTGTTTTGCAAGAGTTCTATGGCTCCACGCGCCAATGCTTCAGAGGTCGGCGCGACTAACCTGGCCATGCGCGGGGTCAATATTTGGGTATGTGAAACAATGGAGGTAGCCAGAATAGGCTTGCCGGAACGCAAGTAGGTGTACAACTTCAGCGGCGTATTGGTGCCACTGCTGCGCGGGCTTAACAGAATATTCGCCAGAGCCACATACTGTGGCATTTCTTCAAGAGGCCGTTGCCCGGTAAAGCAAACGACATCTGCTACCCCCAGGTCCTGTGCCAGCAAGCGCTGTTTCTCCACCTGTTCGACTTTACCGCCCACAAGCACAAAGCGAGCTGCTGGAAAGGCTGAGCGCACCAGCGCCGCGCTACGCAACACCAGTTCTATGCCCTGATACCTTTCAAAAGTACCGGTATACACCAGCACTGGGCCATCTCCAAGTTGCCATTGCCTGCGTAATTTTTGCGCATCTCCCGCGAGTGCCGGCGGCAGGGTCTCGTCTACAGCTACGTTCTCAATCATGTAGACGGGTTTGTGGGGAGAGATGCGCCTGACTGTTCTCTCCAGGTCGGGACAAATTGCTATGACGGCATCCGCCCGGCGCACGATAAGCTTTTGCGCACTCTCGACGAGACGAATGAGTAGTGAATTCTTCGTGCTCGCAAAGTTGGACATCTGCTGCGCGAGGTCGGAGTGCATATCATAGAGATGTTTACAGCCGAAAAGAAAAGCCAGTACCACGCCCATTAAGCCCGCCTCCTCATGCGTATGCACGTAGCGATACCGCCTGAGGCAAAGTCGCCAGAAGGCTGTCAGGAAGAGCAGGGCATCCAGAGGAAGTTTGGCCAGCGATGGCCCGATCCTCACTGTGCGGACGAATGGCAAAGATGGCGACCGGTAGATATGCAGTCCTGGAAGCGATACCCGTTCTCCAATGGGGTAGGTGACCAGATCTATTTCATAGCCGAGCGCCAGCAAAGCCTTTGCCCGGTGATAGACGCTAAACGGTGTGCCGCGAGGCTCCATAAAAGGCTCCGGGGCAATCATGAGTACGCGCATGTTGTTCCCTTCACTTCTGCGATATCTTCCGCACGGTATTTTTTACCGATTGCATGGCCCGCGCGGCCCCGGTATCGCGCTTGCGTAAGAAGAGGTCCGGGTGTACAAGCGAGAGCATATGCGGGTTCGTTTCTCGAAATTCTTTCTGGAGGGCCTCATTGCTATTCAGGACCTGCTCGTTACAGAAGAGGAGGATATTTTGACGGTAATAATCTTCAACCCGGCGATTGTGCCAGATACGTTTACGAATTGCGTCCACGGGCCGGAATCCTCGCGCCTGAAAGAGCTGCGCCCAATAGTCAGGCCATTGCTCGTTGACGTGATGATAGCCATTTTGCAAGGGAATGGCCGCCGAAAAGAGGATAACAGGCGCGAGGCGCGTGAGCGATTCGATAAAATCGGAGGCTCTTGCTGGCTCCAGGTGTTCAGCCACTTCTAAGCTGACAGCCAGATCGTATGTCTTGTCAAGCGTAAAGGGTTTATTGAGGTCAATAGCCCTGAAACATTCTTGAGGAATAGCCAGTTGAGTTCGATCAACGTAAGCGCCATCGACGCCCAGAATCTCCTGTACGCCCTTATCCTCAAAAATTCGCAAAAATTCTCCTGTGCCACACCCCACATCAACGACGCAAGTTGGCCGGACCAGATCCATTATGATAGGAACGATGACACCAGCCGAGAGCCGGGAAGCTGGTTGCGTGCGTTCAAAAAAACCTTTGGTGTATACTACTGTTGATTTTGCCATTTCTACCTTATGTGCTCACCTTCTATCATTTAGACAAGCAAGTAAGCTTATCAATTGCGCGGGCGATAAGATGGTCGAGAGATGCTTCGCTTCGCTCAGGATGACACTATGATGACGCTGTCTCAGGATGACACTATTAAGAATCATTGGCCTCACCTCAATGCGACAAAATGTTCGGTGACGAATTCCCTCTCACTGACGGTTGGCCGCTCAGGAGAAAGAATCTGGCTAACTACATAGGTCGATTTGTCCTGGGACTCGTGATAGGTACGCATCAGCAATTCGGCCAGCAGGCCCATCATAATGCACTGCATACCAAATCCTGAAAAGAGTACCGAAAGTGAAAGCAATGGATTGCGATTTGCGCGCACTTGTGGTGGAAAGATTTTTGGCCTAGCACGAGGGATGCAAGCAGCCCGCCCAGTGATAGTGAAGCCATGCCGGGCATACCAAAAGCATACAGTGGCTTGGTACCGAAACTGCCCAGAAACTTCAATGTCAACAGGTCGAGTATGACGCGAAAGGTGCGCGATAAGCCATATTTCGACACGCCGAAACGCCGGGGATGATGCATGACCTCAATCTCAGAGATCGAGGCCCCCGCGAGGGCGGCATACGCCGGGATAAAACGGTGCATTTCGCCATAGAGCCGCACATGCTCAAATATCTCGCGGCGGTAGGCTTTCAGGGTGCATCCATAATCATGCAGATGCGTTCCACTTACCTTCGAGATAAGGCGATTAGCCAGCCAGGAAGGCAGCTTACGGCTCATCTGCGCATCCTTGCGGTTCTTGCGCCATCCACTGACCACGTCGTACCCCTCGTCCAGCTTTGCCAGCAAACGGGGAATATCAACAGGATCATTCTGAAGATCGCCATCCATGAAAACGAGCATTTCGCCGGCGCTATGGTGAACTCCGGCAGAAATCGCCGCGGTCTGTCCAAAATTACGTCGCAGCCTGATTACACGAACATATGGATCAAAGGTCACCAGGCGACCAAGTTGTTGAAATGTATCATCGGTACTGCCGTCATCAACATAGATGACTTCATAGGTATACTGCTGCTTTTTCAAGACCTGGCTGATGTTCGCATGCAGCAGTGGAATGTTGTCCTCTTCATTAAACACAGGAACTATGACTGACAGGAGCGTCCCCATCCCAGGCACACTTACTACTTTTTCCATACTGTGTTCCCCTCTATTTCCCTTCTACAAACCAGCACATGTTTCAAAGCGACCGCAAAAGTCGCCTCTTCTGCATGTCGTATCGTGAGGCCAGCATAAGACCTCATACGATCCCCCCCTCAAAACTCCATTATATAAATCACGCCAAATATCAGCTTCTATATCTTTCGTATTTATCCTGCCCCAAAGCATTCCATAGTATCTCAAAAGTATCTCAAACCATGTATCAAGTGGTTAGAAATATTGCCCATATCAAAAGAATTCGATGCATTTGGTCATGTCATATACCATGAAGAGTCCCTCAAAGCGACAAGATGTTCGCGAGATCCTTCGCTTCGCTCAGGATGACAGTTGTCACCAGGGATGACTCTGTTTAGTATATTATCGCTACATCTTTTAGCGAGTTTTATACTGTATTACAGGGTCGCGTTTTGCGATAATGAAAACTTGAGTACCCGATGAAAGGGATACACTGATGAAACAAAGAGTGATGAAGCCCACGCAGGCGAGATCCTTCGCTGCGCTCAGGATGACAGCTCCGTTCAGGATGATACAAAAAAATCGACAAAAGCAGAAATTTGCGATACAGGCATGTGTTGTGATCGCTTTATTCGCTGCTCTCGGTCTCGGCTTCTTGCCCTTATTCCATGCACGGGCAATTGCGGATTCTCCCGTGAGCGCTGTTGCGACGACGCTTAGTGTGAGTCTGGGGACGCCACAAGCTGGGGGCGCGGCAAAAATTGGGGCGACGGTGACAGTGAGGGGGTCAGGATTTGGAGCAGGAGATATGATTATCCTCACCTTAAATAGCGCTGTTATAGGCACAACACCAGCTCCCTTATATGCTTTTGGTGATGGCAGTTTTACTGCTACTTTTGTGGTGCCTGCGCTTCCCATTCGCGCGTATCCACTTCACGCGATAGGGCAAACAAGCGGTATGAGCGCCAGCATTATTTTCTGGCTGCAAGCGCCAGCCGAAAATATCTATGAGCCATTGTCAAGTTCAGCTACCTATCAAATCACCGACCCTGATAGCCGCGAACCACAGATGCAGTATCTTCGTATCACGAATACTGGCGATGCCAATCTTATCGCGCCGGAAGTACTCCCCGATAGCGTTTCGAATTTATATCCAATTGTGGATACGACGAGCCTGCCATCGATCGTGAATGGCATCCTGGCGGCGCACCCGGAGGCGAGCAGCGATGCGCAAAAGGCGTATATCCTGTGGCAATGGTTGGTTGAGGAGACGTATCACTGGAATGACGCGCAAAATGTCAATAAAGTGAATCAGATGGATGTGATCGGGGAACTCAATACCTACGGATACATGCATTGTTGGGACCATTCCCGTTTCCTGGCAGATATGTTTCAAACAGCGGGATATCAGGCACGGACATGGAACCTGGGAGGACACGCTGTGACAGAGGTATATTACGGCGACGCCTGGCATGTATATGACGCTGATTTGCAAAAAATGTATCTAAGCGACGATGGCACGGGGACAGTTGCCAGCGAGCAAAGCCTGGCAAGCAATGCAGACCCTATTTTTCTGAATACCAGTATGGATGGGAAAAGCGTGGTGACTGGTGTTAGTCTTTACACGGCCCCTCACGTAGCTAATTTATACGCGACAACAGGTGATAATGTGCCGCTGGGTAACATTTTTCCGCCAGCGCCCCATCCCATGGGAGTTTCCTTGCGAAAGAATGAGACGCTTATGGAGAACTGGAGCAACGTTGGGAAGTATCACGACACCAATGATCACAGCACGCCGCCAGTCTACACTAATGGCGATATCGTGTATGTTCCTGATTTAACGCAGATGAGTTACCAAAATGGTATTTTTACCCAGACACAAATAGCCAGTTCCAGCCAGGATGGTATGCATCCAAACCTGCATAGTCAAACAACAGGGAGTACCAGCTCTGTTATTTACCAGGTCACAAGCCCGTATAGCCTGGTGGGCAGTCTATTAAGCGCGCAAACGTACATGGCGACCAGCAGTGATGCTCTTAGCATCTATTTCTCCCTCGACGGTTCAAATTGGGGTAGTCCCATGTATACGCAATCCAGGCTCGGCTATGATAATCCACAGATTGACCTGTCAAGATTCCTCAATAACGGGATACTTCCTGAGCAATACCGGTACTATATCAAATTCCAATGGACGGCGAACTCCGCGGCAAATGGTGCGGGAGTTGATAGTTTTAGTCTCGATAGCCAGTTCGAGCAAGCGTGGGAAGTGCTTCCCCCCCTCCATTCAGGCACAACCACCATTACCTACACCGATCAAATGCCTACGACGTTTGCCCCAGGAACAGTACAAGTTGCTTACGGGTGGATTCCACAACCAACGCCCGCAAACCTGTCCAGGTCTGCTTTAACGGCTGACTATACCAGCATTCCCGCGAACGGGACAACATTCGCCAGAGTCTCCCTGGTTCTGAAAACCTCTTCGGGGGCGCGTGTGCCAAATATGTTCGCGCAGCTCATTCCCGGCGCGGGGCAGCAGGCGCAAATTCAACAGGTATATAAATATCAAAGCACTCGTGGAGAAACGAATAGCTCCGGTAAATCGCTGTTTGTGGTACGTTCAACCCATGTAGGAGATGTTACATTGACGGCATCTGACAAAAATGGCAATTCTTTAGGCATTCCACCACTGATCATACATTTTACTCCGCCTCAAGCTCCTGCATTAGTAACAACTTCTCAAGGATCAGCCATTCTCAATGGAGGATTTGGGACGGGAAATTTCACTGATTGGACAAACGGAGGAACGACGGCACCCACCATAAATACTACCCATGTTTATGACAGTCCCTACTCCGCTCAACTTGGCTCTGCAACTCCATCGGGAGCGCCGACTGACTCCTCTATTATGGAAACACTCACCATCCCCACTGCCGCAAATAGCCTTAGTTTTGCGTATCAATTAGTGAACCCAAATGCAGATGCGCATAACGATCTAGAAGTTTGGGTAAGAGATAGTAGCGGTGAGGGACTTTTTAAGCTCTTTAGCTCCAGCACAAATAGCGCTGGCTGGCAAACCTCGGCGCTTACCTATATACAAAAATACAGGGGAAACACTGTTCAGATTTACTTTACGCTCCATCAGGATGGTTCTGCCAATCCGGCGTATGTCTACCTTGACGAAATTGCGTTACAGTGATGAAGCCCAGGCAGGCGAGATCCTTCGCTTCGCTCAGCATGACACTATTGGGGCCTGCCATGTTGAGCGATGCGTAACGGCTCGCTCAGGATGGCTTCGCCCATAGCTGTGTGTAGGGTAAAAAACTAGAAGAGGCCCACATAGGTACGTGCAAGTTACCGTATGTAGAGTACTTCGTCTTCACATTTGGCAAGAATTAAATCAATCAACAATGCGGCCCAGGGGCCAGCATTTCTTATAGCGTGAGGCGAGATCCTTCGCTACGCTCAGGGCGACATTAGCGAGAGTTATAACACTGTTACGATTGTGGAAACGTGGAATAGAGGAGAGGGGTTATTATGTGTGGTATTTGTGGCATTGTATGCCTGGATGGTAGAGAGAACATTGACGAAGGTCTGCTACGCGAGATGACGGCGGCGCAACGACATCGCGGACCGGACGATGATGGATACTTCAGCGAAGAGGGCGTGGGGCTGGGCTTTTGTCGCCTGGCAATCCTCGACCTGACCCCGGCAGGGCATCAGCCAATGACAAACGAAGATGGTACTATCTGGCTTATCTTCAATGGTGAAATCTACAACTTTCAAGAATTGCTTCCCACCCTAGAGCGAGCAGGACACCGTTTTCGCTCGCGCTCAGATAGCGAAGTCATTATCCACGCATATGAAGAGTGGGGTGTAGATTGCATTTCGCGTTTTAACGGTATGTTCGCTTTCGCATTGTGGGACAGCCGGGCAAAGCGCGTGCTGCTGGCACGCGACCGCCTGGGTGTGAAACCACTCCATTACTGGAGCGATGGCAGTTATTTCGCCTTCGCATCTGAACTCAAGTCACTGCTGGCCTATGAACGAGTGCCGCGTCACTTAAATGCGAGCGCGCTGCAAACCTATTTCACTTACGAGTACATACCCGCGCCCGAAAGCATTTTTCAGGGAATCCAGAAACTGCTGCCCGGTCACTTCTTAGAGATTCGACTTGATGGGTCCACGCGGCAAAAAAGGACGGGCGACTGGCACCCCCAAAAATACTGGGATGTGTCATTCGCGCAGAGCGCGAGCAACGGTCAGGGAAGGCGCAGCGAAGAGGATTACATTTCAGAGCTGGAAGCGTTGTTCAAGCAGGCTGTGGCGCGCCGGCTGATAAGCGATGTGCCTCTGGGGGTATTTCTGAGCGGGGGCATTGATTCGAGCAGTGTTGTGGCGATGATGGCCGAGAGCAGCCCCGCGCGATTGAAGACGTTCAGTATCGGCTTCGAGGAGAAGTCCTTTAACGAGCTAGATTATGCGCGTAGAGTAGCGCGGCACTTCGATACCGAACATCACGAAGAATTGCTGCGCCCCGACATTGCCGAATTGCTCCAAACGGTTGCGGACGCGCTCGACGAGCCATTTGCTGATGCATCAGCGCTACCCACCTACCTGGTTTCGCAGATGACACGCAAGCATGTGACGGTGGCGCTGGCAGGCGATGGCGGCGATGAACTTTTCGCCGGGTACGACTGGTACCGCGCACAACACCTGGCATCGGCCTCCTTTGACCACCTGCCCGCCGCCATTAGGAGCCCATTGGGCGCGCTGGCAAGAGGCATTCCACCGACGGCCAGGAAGAAAGGGGTGTTTAATATAGCGCGCCGCTTCCTGGATGTAGCTGATCTGCCCGTCGAAATGCAGCAAACGCGCTGGCAGACCTTCTGGCGCGCCAGTGAACTGGCTGAACTATTGACCAACGGGTCGCAGGAACGCATTGCCTCACCTGATCCGCGCATCCTCGATCTTTTCAATGCCAGTGGCAGCCGTAACCCGCTGGATCAGCAGCAGTATGCGGATATCAAACGGTACCTCCCCGATGATATACTTTTTAAGGTTGACCGTATGAGCATGGCAAATTCACTGGAAGCACGCGGACCATTCCTGGATTACACACTGGTGGAGTTCGCAGCGCGTTTGCCCGCCCACCTGCGCCTGCACAAAATGGTAGGAAAGTACCTGCTCAGGCAGATGATACAAAGCAAACTTCCTCAGGAAATTATGCATCGACCCAAGCTAGGCTTCAATATCCCTTACAAATTGTGGCTGCGTAAGGAGTTACGCGGGCTTCTACAGGACGCGCTTGCGCCTGACCGCATACAACAGCAGGGCCTGTTTGAACCGGTGGCCATTCAAAAGCTGGTGTCCGAACATATGCGCGGCACGCGAGATCACGCGCACAAGCTCTGGCAGTTGCTGATGTTCCAGTTGTGGGCTGAACGCTATTTGCATGTGAAGTCTAAAAGCGCGATACATGTGGGTGTATGAGGAGAAACGAGCGCGTTGGTAACGCTTGCGAGATCTGGATATGACGGCATAGAGAAGTCAACTGCGTACAATTTCCAGGTACACGCGCTCGATACGCGGCACCACTGTCTTCGCCTCAAATTCAACAGATCGTTGCTTTGCCATCATTCCCATGCGACTTCTCCGATCAGGATCCGCCAGCAACGTTTGGATAGCTTCGCTTAACGCCTCGTCATCTCCAGGCGGAACAAGCAGCCCCGTTTCACCATCGGCGACGATGTCAGAAAGCCCGCCGGTGCGTGAAGCGATGACAGGTCGCCCCATCGACATTGCCTCCATTGCCACCGTTGGGCACGGGTCGGGCCAGATAGACGGAGCCAGTCCAATCGTACAGCGACCCCAGGCGCTCATGACGGCTTCATGAGGCCACCCTTGCAAGGCCAACACATGCGGGGGAAAGTCCAGGGAAATATCGTTTCCCGGTCGTCCAATCAGTACTAAAGGAACGCGAGTTCCCGTCCTGGCATACGCCCGAAGCAGCACCTCCACTCCCTTGTCACGTCTCACGTCACCTACGAAAAGTAAGAAGTCTTCACCGGGAAGATGTGTTAAAAGTGAATCGGCATCATTGCGTAACATGCTTAGATTGTCCGGCACGAAGTTGGGAATTACACGGTAGGGTACTCCATATTTCGCCATTTGGGTACCCTCGGCAACCGCCTGGCTCACAGGAAGAAACATATCTACGCTTTGCCGTTCCACCTTTGCCCATGTCCAATTCGCCATGGTCGCTAATGGCCCTTTTGCGGCGCCATAAAAATCGGTCGCGCACTTCATGCACTTCATGAAAGCGGGGCCGCTGCACACATCATGCTGGTACGTTAAACGCTTCTGGACGCAGAGCAGGCTATAGTCATGCAATGTCACAACCAGCTTTGCCTTGCTCCACGACTTGATGGGTGTAAAGGAGTGAACGATCCAGTTGTGCGCATGAACGATGTCGGGGCGCTCCTGCTTGATGATGCGATGTAATGCACGCATCGCCTCCAGGTCGGGAAAAGGGGGCGCGAATTGTCGCCCTATTTCGCTGAAAAGGAGCGATGCGCGCTGCATGGTGCCGCGAATGCGGTAAATACGCACTCCCTGATCCATCTCGAAATCCGCATCGCCTTTGTGCCAGAGCGTCGCGACCGAAACGGAATGCCCGCGCGCGGCGAGCGCAATCGCGAGATTTCTGACATGACGTTCCTCGCCTCCAATTGTGGGAGGATAGAATTGAGCGAGCATCAGGATACGCATTGTTCCCTCCGAGCGTTTATAGATACGCTGTAGTATCTGTCTTGTAATTGCTGGGAACAATCGTCCCAGGTTGGAATCGAAGTAGCATTCTCACTGCATACAAGTTCCTTATTTGAAGCATGACTCCCTGGCGGGCAAGGGCGGGGGTACGTCCCTCTCTACGCGCACAAAAAGCCTCATACTACCAAACAGATAGCCTGATGTTGTCAACATCAATCCGGCGATGATAGCTCCTGAGCGCAACAGGCCGGTCAGGTCAAAGCGATAGAAAACATCCGCCATGCCACGCAGGACGCCGAGGGACAACGTTTGGTACAGGTAAGCCCGCTCATTTGAGAGATTATCTCTTGCTCCTGCGTCTCTGGCATATTTTGCCACGAGGGCCTTCGAGCAGCCTTCAGCGAAACACCGCGAGCAAAAATAGCGCCAACTGGTTCGATGGTTTGGAACGAGGTGGCGTATTTTGGCATGTTGAGCGAAAAGAAAGACTCTGTGAGGCCAGTGCTGTCTGGCTCGGATAGACAATTCCGCTCCTTCACCACCCATCGGCGGGAAAATATCGACGCGCCCCATGTCGTTTCTAAAGCCCCCGACCGCTTCGAATACCTCACGGCGAATGCAGGCGCACCCCTCATATGTCGCGCCTTTTGCTCCCCCTGGAAGCCGGGACAGACCACGATAGGAGCAACCAATCACCCAGTAAAATTCCTCCGGGAACCAGGCAGGTTTTTTACTTAACCATAGTGGCTCAACTAATCCACTCGCTCCCAGTACCCGAGGATTTGCGCAACCCTGGCTCAATTGCGCCAACCAGTCCGGTTCTGCAACGGCATCATCGTCGAGAAAAGCAATGAGGGTTCCACGCGATATGGCGATACCGCTGTTTCGGGTTCCAGACGAACCTCTTTGTTGGCTGTTTTCTACCGTCATCACACCCGGAATATGCGTTCGTACACGTTCCAACAGGTTTGCGTTATTATCGACGACCACAAGGATCTCAAGGGGAGAGACTGTTTGCTGTTGAACCGACTCAACCGCCGCAACGAGATTGTCCCAGCGTTTCTCCGTGTAGGTGCAAATTACGACGGATACATCCAGTTTCTCATCTATCATGATGTCCACTTTCCTCCCCGAAGATAGCGAGTTACTGATGCGGTACTACGACGAATACATTGCCAGGCGGGAGTCCGAGCACGCAAGTATATCGTATGCGCTGCCGCTAACGGTGAGGTATTCCCATCTGAAAGCAGAGTACTGAATGTATTGAGGTCAGTGTCTGCATGAACCATGAGACGCGCCAGACAAAAAGCATCGTCATGCAAAGAACTTTTCGCGTGCCGCACAGCGCAAGCTGAGGTATACCCTGTCTCTCGCGCAAGTTGACGCAGGCGTGCAGTTTGATAACCATACGGATAAGCAAAACTGGACACCTCTTGACCCAGATGGTCTTCCAGCAGTCCTTTACTGCGCGCCATTTCATTTCTGGCAGCAGGGGTGGAAATCGTATCGAGCTGCGGATGGGTATGCGTATGTGCGCCGCATTCTATGCCATTCTTAACTATTTCGCTCAATTGTCGCCAGCTCACCATGCGACGTGCCGTTTCCCTTTCACGCCGCAACCAGCGACTGGCTCCTTCAACAAATGCCGTAGCAACGAAGAGCGTAGCCGTAAAATTATATTGCCGGAGTATGGGAAGGGCATCTGTATAAAAATCGGCGAAACCATCATCGAAGGTCAAAATGATAGGACGCTCACCCGTCGCGAATGCTCCTTGCGAACGCGCCTGTATGAATTGCGTCACGGTGACAGGTGTAAACCCCTGTTGATGCAGGAATGCCATCTGCTTACCAAATGTCCCAGGCGAAATCGCAAATTGTCGAAATTTGGGTGTAGCGGCGCTTGAGATACTATGATATATGAGGATCGGTACTTTGTTCGCTGAAGCCAATACCTTCATAACGCTTTACCTCCACTATTTCGCATTTTCACGTTCCATCGTCCAGAATTTATCGGTCGCAGATCCCACGACTACTTCTTCAACGTTGCTTGATTGTTTCTGCATATTGAAAGGATGAATGGGTCGGGGAAGTCGCTGAGATGGGGATGGTGAAACCTTCACATATCGCTCTCTCAAAATAGTCTTCAGCACGCGCCAGCCATCTTTGAAGGTGCTTAGCTTACTTATGCCGTAAAGACGCCGGTACTCAAAGCTGGGTATCTCAATAATCTTGAGCCGGGCTTTGTGCATACGTATATTAATCAGCGTCTCAACTTCAAAACCATCGCTGTCAATTTCCATATAGTTGAGGCAATGCTTCCAAAAGGCATTGTAGCCATAGCACAGGTCGCTAAAATGCGCCCGGAATAGGATGTTGACGAGCTTAATCAGCCCATAATTACCGGCGCGGCGCAAGAGCGTAATATCGCGGCTCCCTCCACCTTTCACGAAGCGCGAGCCTTTGGCAAAATCGTGACCCGCCATGAGCGCTTTTATAAATAGAGGTATATCGTAAGGATCGGCTGAGCCATCAGCATCCATTAGTACGATAATGTCGCCATGAGAAGCGGCAATGCCAATTCTCAGAGCGTCGCCTTTGCCCATACTATTCTGCTCGAGAATTCGTATAGTTGGAAACAATTGCTTTGCCACTTCGATAGTGTCGTCAGTTGAATGTCCATCAACCAGGATGACCTCGCTAACAATAGAGGGAATATATGGTAAAACATAATGGAGGTTTTGGGCCTCGTTGCGTGTTGGGATAATGACACTAATGAGTGGGATCTTTTGCATAAACATGCGTGCGTATTACTCCTCCCCTGACTACATAACCTCATCCATAAGGAACGGCGCGAGTATCTGGCCTGGTTACAGTGAACCGTATAAAGATTGATCTGTTGCAGAGCGCATAGAGATGTGATTACACCTTTTTTAGGACAGCATCTCTCTACATACGTTCGTTCATCTTTGTTTCACGGATTGGATTTGTGTTGTTGGACAGATGGGAATCGAAAAAAACAAACGCATTCGCGCGCGCTTCTGTCCTCGATTTCGTAATGCTCACCCATTTTGGAGAATTTACCCTTCTACCACAATAACCCCGCTTACCCTGGGAAAGTACTCACCAGTACTTGTTCCCGAAGTTGACATACATATGTCCATAAGAACATTCTAATACGTTCCCCTAATTGACCCGTTAAGAACGGGTTAAGAAATGGTTGAGAATCATGACATGGGAGTAACAAATTACACAGTTGTGGATCAGGCAACAACCCCCATGCATGAATGCAGGGGCTTGCATCTAGTCCGAAGACTGACACGAGAGGCCGATTGACTGCGGGCCGCCAGCAAGGGGTGTGGTGTACCGATGCTAGCAAGGTATTGAGCGGCAAGAAGTTTCTTGCCGCTCTTCACTATTGCTATACTGGCTCTTACTCAAACGCAGCTATTCGCGCTGTTTGACCACTCCTGTTGTACGGTGTAGTTTCCTACATGCTTTGTCTGCCAGGCACAGATGTCACCGATCTCGCCATTATTCTGGTCGTACCAGCCCTGGCCGGGGACAGGATCTGTGATTGCTTCGCAGAGTTCGTGCGAGCTGGTGGCTGTGAGCGAATCGAGTACTGAGAGATTATTTGAACATCCTGCGCAGTCCGGGTAGGGCATGACGGCGTAGAAGACCTTGCTGTTAATGGCGTCGTGGTAGCCGCAAAACGACGAACAGGAGCTTGAGCCACTGGCAGTCACCGTTACTCCACTCGGCAGGAATATGAAATAGAGGGTGTTTGCGGTGGGCTGGGGAAACGCGCTGTTGCTGGCGATATTGGTATTCAACATCTGCTGAATAGCGCTATCGTCTAGCGAGGCACCTGGATCAGGTGTCGTTATGGTAGTCGTGCCAACGCGGCTGCCATGCCCGATCGTCTGTCCCTGCACGCTATATTCCGCCAACTGATCCATGAGTGGGCTGGTCAGGATAAAGTCGAAGAAGTCATTGATGCTCTGGCCAGTGGCATTCAAGGGCGACTGATCCCAGGCCGCTCCCCAGAAAACGGTAAAGACCTGCACCGCAGTCAGCAAAGGTCCATTGTTGTAAACAAGCTGAGCCTGCCCGGCAGCCAGTTTTACCTGGCCGGGTACTTTAAGGGGAACAATTTTGATAGGTTGGCCCTGGTTTGACGAAAATGGTTTAAAAGAGGGCAAATTGGTTGCCATAGGGCGATTCTCCTTTTCAATAGCTGCAACACATGAGGGAAAGAGGCCAAAAAAATACAGCAACAGGTACGTTGCAGCCGTTTTTCTTCACTGCTGTCTCAAACACACCTCTTCATCCCGTTACTAACTTTACGTTGCAGCTATGTGAAAAGAATCTTGAATGTGTAAAGTTTTTGTAAATTATTGAAATGTATTCCTATGACCCCTTGTTTAAGGTGATCGAACCGGCATTGGTTTTCAATGTGACGGTTGCCTGGGGCGTCGCGCCAATATCGGCGTTGAGGGATGCGCCTGCGGTGTTGTGCTTCACAGTAACGGGAAAGCTCGAGCTGATCGAACCTACATCGGTGTTTGCATTGACGTGAAAGGCCGATGTAGCAGGGAACGTCACGTCGATTGATCCGGCATTAGTTTCGAAATCATAAACGCCGCTCGTGGCGATAGAGCCGCTGAAATTGACGCTTCCCGCGTTCGTCTTGAAGTTCGAACTGCCTGTCAGAGTTGCCCCGCTCACGCTAATCGTGCCGGCATGGGTGGTGAGCGACATGGTTCCACTCACGCCACTGACATTGAGACTTCCGGCCCCGGTGCTTATCTGGAGATTCGCGCTAGCGGGAACGGTGATAACAAAATCAATTCCGGTCGTGTTAAAGACATCCGGCCCGGAGCGCGTGACCGTCACTGTGAGGGTGTTCGCGTTTGTATCCTGGCTGGCCTGCGTATGTATATTGTTGATACTCCCGCCGAAACTGGCATACCTGGTCGCCTGGATAGCTATTGTATCCTGGTTCCCGCTTTTGATAGTGGCAGACCCTGCATCGTCGTTTAGAACGAGAGTGGGGTTGGCCTTCACGTTATAGGAGACGACAGGATCGGTGGCGCTACTCCTGGACATCCCGGCAAAGCCGAATCTGACGCCGAGGACAACGCCCCCGGAACACAACAACAACGCAAGCACCAGCGCAACCAGGCATCCACATAACAGGCCACGCCTCGAACGGGGAGTTAAAGCCCGATTCTGATACACGGGTTGGGCATAATACGGCCCCCGGGGTAGCGGCCCTGCATTGGGCGGTTGTTCTCGCCAGGATGATGGTTCGGATGGCGGCGGTATTTCAGGGTATGGCTGTTCAGAGAAGGGGGGTTCCTGGCTGCTCATACTATATACATCCTTCTTAATAACCGGGCGAGCTAGTTTTTCGTCGGGCAAACAAGTCGAACTCGATCTATCACAACCTTATTATATGACTTGAAACGTCTCTTGAGCGTTTCAATGGAAACAGCAGCATATAACAATTTCATCACAAGTTGTTTGAAAGAGCACTAAAAGCAATGCGCATAGACTAACCCAGTCGCCCGACGATCATACCGATCAGAATACAGCCGCAGCCAATCCAGGCGGGTACGCTCAACACGTCACCTGCCAGCACTATTCCGGCGAGGGCGGCCCATACAGGTTCAAGCGCGTAGATCAGAGCAGCCTTTGTGCCACCGATGAACTGCTGCACCCGGTTCATCACCAGCAGTGTGAAAGCCACATCAATCATTCCCATCAGTACGACTATGATCCAGAATGACCACGAAGGCACGAACAACGCTTGATGCGCAATAGGAATAGCAATGAAGCTGAGCAGCGAAGACAGGCCAATTTGTATAATTACCAGATTAGTGGCGTCCGCGCCCGGCGAGAAGCGACTGATATTGACGACATGCAGGGCGAAGGCAATTGCTGCGCCGAAAATAAGCACTTCGCCAATGCCAATCGATAGCGTAAGCTGGTTGTTGAGTGAGAGCAAAAAGAGGCCCGCAAAAGATAATAGAATGCCTACCACTGCTCCACGCGAGGCTTTTTGCCTCAACAAGACGAACATGAAAACCGGTATAAGTGGCACATTTAAGCCGGTGATGAAACCGGCTTTGCTGACAGTGGTAAATTGCAGGCCAGTGGTTTGCAGCGCGTAGCCCGTGAACAGGAACAGGCCGATAATCAAGCCGTTGCGCAACTCGGCGCGCGTGATGCGCGCCAGGCGCCTGTGAAAAATGAGAGCCAGGATCAATGCGCCTACGCCATACACGAAAGCCAGGTAGGTAAACGGCCCGCTCAGCCTGACCACGTACTTGACGACCAGAAAGGTGCTGCCCCAGATCATGGTGATAAAGATCAGTAGCGCATCGTAACGCAATGTGTGGAAAGGCGATGCTTTCCGTATAGCCGTTGTCGCGGTCTTTTGCGTTTCCGTTTTCATTTCCTTTTCAGAAAACATTGCTTTCCCTATTTATACCCTACAAATGGAGGAGCCAGCCGTTTCTCCCATTCGGGTGAGTTTATTGGCTCCGTGCTATTATATCCCCAGCGCATGACTGCCAGGTCAAACGCGACCATAATAAGTAGTACGATCAGTAGTTCCATGTGCGTGAAGCCCTTCCGATAACAGCCGGTCATTGCTCAGAATAACCAGCATTTCTGTAAGGTGATGCATTCCAGGGACAATGTATGCGCAAAGACTGATATGTGCGCTTTTGCTCTCTTGACTTCAGATAACTAACCTGTTAAAATGTGTTTGATGGTTATATTGTAACATACAAAAGATAACCTGTCAAGTGCTTTTTGATGGTTACAGAAATTTGAAGATAAGGCATTCCGTTAAGGGAGATAGTTTATATGGCTGAAATGAATATACACATACCGAACTTTGATAACAATCTGGGCAACTGGCTTTGCCTGGATTTCACGCATACGCTACAAGACCGCTATAATTCCGAGAAGCATGAACTGCTGCATAGCTACAATGACTTGCTGGCCTGGGGCTTACATATGGGCATCCTGCAAGATGATGAGGCGCAACAACTATTACACATAGCAGAACGCTATCCTCAAGTGGCCTCAACGATAGTGAATGAGGTGGTGAATTTGCGCGAGGCAATTTACCGCATCTTTTACACTATCGCGGAAGATGCCACGCCGCCGCAGGATGATATGGATTTGTTGAATACACTGCTAGCGCAGGCTATGTCTCATGCCTGTATTGTGCCGGAGGGTAATCGCTTTTCGTGGGAGTGGAGCGAGCATAGCGACGCGGAGAAGTTGGAGCGCCTAAACTGGCTGGTGGTACGGTCGGCGGCGGACTTGCTGACCTCGGATAAGCTGCCTGGTGTGCGAGCCTGCGCCGCCGAAGATTGCCGCTGGCTCTTCCTGGACATCAGCAAGAACCATAGTCGCCGCTGGTGCGACATGGAGACATGCGGCAACCAGGCCAAGGCTCGCAGGCATTATAGCCGTAAGAAAAGTGTACATTCTCATGGCTAATGGCATACTGGCCCATTTTTCATACACGCTTTTGCGCATTATCGGGTTTTCTGTTGATACGCCTGTCTCGCAGCTTTTGCCAGATAACGCGAAGCATTTTTATTTCTTCGCTGCTTAATCCCAATCCATCTTCCAGTAGAACTCGATCAGTAATATCGAGAGCGGCATTAATATTGTTTTCTCGTAGAAGCAAATCAAGCTCATCCAAATTCAACGCATCAGCGCCGATTAATGGCAAGGGCAGTTTTTCAGCCTCATTGGGTTCTAATTCAAGCACGCCGCCGCCGTAGCTGCGTCCGGTAACTTCGGAGAATGCAAAGGTGAGTGAGTTCAGGAATGAAGCCGCAACCGTTCGAGCTGGTACTCCATTGCGAAGTTTTACCCGGTGAATTGTATCCGTAGACGTTGCGGCTGCATCATTGAGAATGATCTTGGGATAGTGATGTACCTGGCGCAGCATAAATGCCTGAGGTATCCAGGCGGATGGCACAATGTACCAGCGATTACGGATTCTACACTTATACCCTTTATGCATCCCCTTTTCCTCACCGCTTGTTACGTATTCTTTCAGGCTGTCAGGTAAGCGATAAAAAGGCTCATCGGGCAGGTTCACGAGAAATGCCGGAGATTGTTTTTCCACATTTGTGAACCAATCTTTTTCTGAAAAACGAATACCTGATAATTGCGCTGAACGTCCTACAATTCGTTGTGTATAGGGCATGAGCGAATGTTTTTCAACTTGTTCCTGAGTCAGCACAAAGAATTCGTTTAAGCCCGTTACAATGCCAACATCAACATCGATTACATAGCCTGCGGTCGTGAGCTTTGGATGATTTTTTAAGCGGCGGAGTAACGCAAGTTCCTCCTCATTAAGAAAATACATCGTCCACTTCTCTGTCGTGTGGTCCATCACTTTCAATTCTTCACGTGAAAGCGTCGTGTGTTCATATGTCAGTAAATCATCTATGCCATCAAGCTCTATCGTTCTTATGCCTGTATGGTCAGTGCCATTACGTTCACCTAAGAGTAAGACAATTTCTTGTTGGATTCCATCAAAGACGAGCTTCTTGAACGTGATAAGAGTGATGTAGCTGAATTGCTGGCTGAGAAAATAACGCAATTCCGCAGCATAGTTCACCTGGAGTAATTCAGCCGGAATTACCATTGCCAGTCGCCCTTGTTTATTGAGAAGCATGGTAGAGGCGACAAGAAAGGGAACCCAGGAGTTTGTAAGTCTGTTAGGGTGTAAACCTGCTCGTTGCATCAAATAAAAAGCGATAGCGCGATGATTCTCAGGCAAATTTTGGTAACGCACAAATGGAGGATTGCCAATTATGGCGTCAAAATGTATATCTTCAGTCGAGATAAGCCTGGCAGTAAGTGAAGAAGTCACCCATTTCAACATGAGCAGGATGTGATTTCGTTCATCGTAAGAATGCGCTCTGCTGCTTTCTGTGCTTCTTCTAGATCAAGCTCTACACCCTGCGCAAGATGATATATTGCTTCTCTCTTCGCGCCACACTGGATGAGCCTTTTTACCGCAGATGCAAGTATAGTACCATCACCACAGCTAGGCTCCAGGATACGTTGTTTCAGGCGACTGGATAGCCCAGTTGGCGAGAAAATCAGCAATCGGCTATGGAGTGTATCTATCAGCTTCACCAGGAAACTGATCTCGATTGGGCTGGGAGATTGCGAAAATGCCAATAGATATTCCACAACATCCCTTTTGGTCTCCACAGCCACACCATGACGCGTGACGACCAGTAGATCAATATCGCTGCGCTGCGGGTTGAAGCAGCCCATCGCCAGCGAGCCGTGCAGGTAGACGCCAATGAGGTCGTTGCTCAATATATTTTGCAGCGTGGCAATCAGGCTATTGATTTGAGTGCGTACTGTGGGAGTTTGCGCATGTTGCCCATGTAACGTTATTGCGGCTCATATTGTCTCGCTTCTGATTAAGCTGTTACAAATTCCAACGAAAGATTCTGATACGTTCAGGCCAATGCCTCTGCAAGTTCTCTCAAAAACAACTCGGCATCGGTAATCAGTCCCGCTGCCTGGAAGCTGCCCCGGTCGGCCAGTTTTGTTACGACTGACGGATTGATATCGACGACGACGGTGCGCACGGTGGCGGGGAGCAGGTTGCCGGTGGCAATGGCGTGCAGCATGGATGCCACGATGACGCACATTTCAACGCCGGGCAAAGCCTGGCGCATGGCATTTTGAGCGGCCTGCATGTCGTTGATGACGCCGGGCATGGGACCGTCATCGCGAATGGAGCCGGCCAGCACCATCTTCAAGCCGCGCTTATGTACTTCGTAGGTGATGCCTTCTTTGAGCAAGCCGGATTCTATGGCTTTATCCACGGAGCCTATGGCGCGAATGGTGTTGATGGCGCGTAAATGGTTGCGGTGTCCGCCCTCCACCTGCTCGCCGCTTTGCAGGTTGACGCCCAGCGAGGTGCCGAAAAGCGCGGATTCGATGTCATGGGTGACGATAGCGTTACCGCCGAAGATGACCTGAATATAGTCACGCCGGATCAGGTCGGCGACATAGCGGCCCGCGCCGGTGTGGATGACTGCCGGGCCAAGCACGAAGAGAATCTTGCCCTTACGTATGCGCGTCTCCCGCATCTGGCGCGCGATTTCGTGGATTGCCAGCACCTTCACCTTTTCGGATGAGACGTTGCTTTGCATAAAGGCGAATGCTTCACGGTCGCGAGCGCGCTCGAACGGGATGACACGGATACCATCATGACCGATGACCACCTCGTCGCCAATTTCTACTTCATGCATAGGTTTGACTATGGCGCGGCTATGGGCGCGGTCAATCACTACAGCTACATCCATTTCGATATGCTCGACATCAACCCATTGACCGCGCAGGCGCACCTGGGTGGGCAGATTAGTTGTCGAGTAAAACTTCGCGGGCAACACGCCCTGCTGCTCAACCAGCGCCGTTTGCGCGTCATTGCCCTGCACCAGCACAGCTCCAAGTTGCATCAACTCGGAAAGGATCAATTCCAGCGCTTCGTCATTGGGAGCTTCGACCTTCATACGCGCGTAGCTCGGGTCCGTTTTATGCGTGCCAATGCGCATCTCTTCGACGGCGAAGTTGCCGCCGCGATCCATGATGATGTCCCAGACACGCGGTAGCGTCCAGGAGTCGATGATGTGACCGATCAGTTCAATCGTTTCGTTTGACATAACCTGCCTGCTCTCTTTCTTACATAAAGGGACCATTCATTGCGAGTTTTACACACTGTTACTTGTTTTTCCCCACCGGACAAGCAGCCTTGAAGGTGCAGGGACGGCATTTTTTGACGACCTGACTTTTCAAGGCCGGACGCTGCTGTTCGCTGCACTTCGCCATTTCGGTGAGTAAGCGGATCACTTTTTTGCGTAGCGCGGGTGTGTATTCGACGGTAAATTCGCAGTCGGCATAGCGCAAAATGCCGTGCGTTGGCGGCAGTTCGAAATAGTCTTCCAGGATCAGGCAGTACGCCGCGACCTGCACCATGTGATTGCCGAACGGCGCGCTGGCGTCATGCACATTGAGCTTGAGTTCGACAGGCACCGGGCGTCCATCGGGCAACTGCACGACGTAATCGGGTTTGCCCGTCAGGGGGTAATCGCGAGACGTAAGCGCCTCGCCCAGACCATCCGCGTCCTCGTATACCAGTTTGCCCTCCGGCAGACCGAGCGCGCGCTGCTTTTCCGCGATCAATCGCCCGTGCTGGACGCGCCGCTCGTTCAATCTCAGCATGAGCAAGGCAAAGGCCGCCAGCAACAACGCAAGTCCGATTGAAAGCAGAGTGGTGTTGAGCATCGCGCATCCTCACCTTAGCACTATGGCCGCGACGATCAGTAAAACGGCCAGTATGACTAGCGCGGTTATACCGATAGTCAACAGGCGACTGTAGCGACCGGCTCTGACGCCAATCCGCGCCTCTTCTTCAATTTCCGCGACCTCTTCGGCGTGGTCGGCGTGCTGCTGCCGCCCTTCGTCAAAAGCGCCCGCGCGCAGCAGCAGTTTCTCGATCATATCGTACTCTGGCAGCGCGGTAGCTTGCGAGCCATAGTCGTGTTCCAGTTCAACCAGGCGGGCGAACAGTTCTTCCGTGTCAGCCGTAGCCAGTGGCTCAAATTGTTCGTGCCACCAGACCAGAGGACAGTATTCAAATTCCGCTATTTCACTCGCCGTGAAGCGGCGTTGTTGAGCTTGTGATGATTGCTGCATAATCTTGTATACCCACCAATCCGAGCGTATCGGCGACGCTGGACATGGCTTCGATCACGTTGGCGATATGTTCGTCCAGCTCTATGCCCAGTTCGGCGGCTCCATTCACCAGGTCTTCACGATTGACGCCAGCCGCGAAGCCTTTGGTTTTCATCTTCTTGCGCACCGACGCGACTTCCAGACCAAGAATGCTTCTGGTGGGTCGCACCAGGCTAGTCGCCGTTACCATGCCGGTGACTTCATCGCAGGCAAATAAGGCATGAGAAAGCAGGTTATTGCGCGGCTGGGTCGCCACATTTAGATCATTGTGCGCCAGGATTGCGTAGATGATGCGTTCGTCATAGCCACCCTCACGCAGCCAACCAGCCAGCACTTGAGTATGCTCGCGCAGATCGGGGTATTCCTCGTAATCGGCATCGTGCAGCAGGCCTGTCATAGCCCATAGTTCTTCGTCTTCGCCATATTTGCGGGCGTAGAAACGCATGGCAGCTTCCACCGCGTACATGTGCTTGCGCAGATTCTCATTTTGCACATGCGCGGTCATTAAAATGTAAGCATCATTTCGTGTCGGCATTCTCTGTATCTCCGCTTCAATAAGAATAAACCTTCGTTGTTAGTGACGCCTATTATAGCATATGCCCGGTTTTCTGTATTCCTGGGAAATTTGTCAAAAGAACTAGTGCATTTTGCGAAGTGGTATGGTATACTCGTGTGGCGTTGTAGAGCGTCCTACTGTCCTGCATAGCTTTTGCGCCTGTTATTTTTTCACCGGTCAGTTTAAGCAATGGCAGAGCAAATCGCGCACTACACGAGAAGTTGTTGGGACACTAATCCAGAAATTGAGAGAAATCATGTCATTGAGTGATCAGACCCTGTCTTGTCGCGATTGCAATCAGGAATTTGTCTTCACCGTTGGTGAGCAGGAATTTTACGCCAGTCATAATCTGACGAATTCTCCAACCCGTTGTCCATCATGCCGCGCTGCGCGTAAGGGGCAGTCTGCTGGTGGATATGGCAGTCGTGGTGGCGGTGAGCGCGAACCTCGCCAGATGTATACCGTTACTTGTTCGAGTTGCGGTAACGAGGCGCAGGTGCCGTTCCAACCCCGCAGTGAAAAACCTGTGTATTGTAGTGATTGCTTTCAGCCGCAGAAGTCTGGCCGAAGTGATGACCGAAGAGCGCGGTGGTAATAACATATGAGTGAAGTAAAAGTAAATCCAGGAGATTTGTTTGAGCAGGCGCTCAAACGCTTTAACCGCAAAGTCCAGCAAGATGGAGTGCTTTCCGAAGCGCGTCGTCGCACGCACTACGAAAGCCCGCAGGCGCGCCGCAAGCGCAAAGCAGCAGCCCAGCGCCGCAAACAGCGCCGCACCCGCCAGCCCAGCTAGTCCAGCGTTGGCGCTTATCCATCGCGCAAGCCGGCGAAAAAGCAAAACGAAAAGGCTACCATCTCAAATTTGTAAGATGTAGCCTTTTCGTTGTGTTCTTTTCGCCGGAAAATCCACCCCTTGTCTCTACAATAAACGTAATTATTTCTGGCTCTCCCGATACGCCTCGATCATCTTTTGCAGGAACACCCCTTCCTCCGTATTATAGGGCATGGGATAAGGTCTTTCGCCGGAAGGCATTTTTCCCAGATTACCATAGAGGTTTTTCAGCCCGTCCTGAATGCCGGGGTCGCCGTGGGTGAACCTACTTATCAGAGTTGTCCATTGAGCGGCAAGGGCCTGCGCTTCGGGGCTGACCGGGTCGGGGCCTGCGGCGGTGAGACGTTGCAGTTCAGAGGTGAAAGCGCCCCACTGCTGCGTGGCGACGCGCTGGTCCTCCTCGCTCCAGTCCTTGCCCCATGCGGCTAATTTTGCCCGCTGCTCATCTGTGTAAGATTGTTTGCTCAGCTCTTCCAAGTGCTGGAGTTGCACATCGGAAAAGTACTTTTTGCGCCAATCGTTAGTTTGTGACATGTGCATGACCCGGATCACTCTCACAATAGATTCCCACTCCTGCTGGTTGCTTTGCAGCAGGTTCTGTGTCTCGTCGATAGCCGCGATAACAGCGTCCAGTTGCTCGCGCTTCTCCTGCATCATGGCTCTTTGAAGCGCGAGCGCTTCCCGCAGGACGGTCGGGCCGACCTGCAAGCAGCGTTTGATCTCCTCGAGCGAGAAGCCCAGAAACTTCAGGGCCAGTATCTGCTGGAGGCGCAAAAAATCGCGATCCGTGTAGAGCCTGTACCCCGCCTCAGTGTAATTGGTCGGCGAGAGCAGCCCTACTTTGTCGTAGAAGCGCAGCGCGCGCACCGACACCGACGCCATCTCGGCGAATTCGCCGGTATGATAAAAATGGTGATCCAGGTCCTTCCTCCTTTCTTCTTTACGAGCATAAAGCATGACGTAACGTAATGGTCAAGAGTACTGCTTATATTGTAAAATATATATTCCCGTGAGCAGGTAACTATTCGTCTCAAACGCTTTGTATCCTGAGACAGGAAATTTAAAATGGGGAGGTTAGATATGTTTCTCACAACTGAACCGAGTCTTGCTGGAAGAACGTACAGACCTTTGCAGGTATTATTTGGAATTGGGTACGCAAGCCAGTCTAGTTCCTCAGAGCATAAGATCATTCAGTCCTGGAATACGGCAATGGCAAGTGCGTTACGGCAGATTGAGGCTCAAGCAGTGAGTTTGGGAGCAGATGGTGTAATAGGAGTGCATTTTAGTATTTCAGAAACAGGCTCTTATTTCTATGCTGCTGTTATGGGGACAGCTATCAAATTCTGAAAACGTGTTGAGGAATTTCCCAAAAATACCATATCCTTGCCGCAGCGGCCAAATTATGGTGTTAGTCACATTGTAATAAAGAAAAGGAAGCCGAGCGGGGGGGTAAAGGGCATGGATAGGATCAGTTGTGACTCAGCCGGGTCACAGCGAGATTGCAAGCTCGACTTCCTTATATTCAGTGTACTTGTGAGTACAACAAGCAAGATGTGTATCAAGTTGTTTCATGACGACTGCGACGCCGTATATGGTAGGGGCGATCCTTGCGGTCGCCCTGGAAATTGTCGCCCGGATAAACGCTGCCCTCTCTGTTACACCTCGCTTATACCCGCCGTCTTCTCGATTTGGGGATGAGCAGGGCCGCCAGTACTATTCCGGCTGCCAGGCCGCCGAGGTGATCTACAATGCCAATGCTGGAGTTAGTAAAGCCGAAGACCAGGTTCAGGCCAAGCCAGAAGACCCAGTTCGTGATAGCTCCGTTGCCATTGGCGCCGAGGGCGCGGCGATTGACGAAGTAGAAGACGCCAAGCGCGCCGAAGACGCCGAAGATCGCGCCCGATGCCCCGGCTGCCAGGGAATTAGGATCGGCAAAGAAGTAGGTAGCTATACCACCGGCAATGCCCGAAAGCAGGTAGATCGTCAGGTAGCGCCACTTGCCGTAAAAAACCTCGATAGCGGGGCCGATGAAGAACAGCGAGAGCATGTTCAAGCCGATATGCAGAATGTTGAAGTGCAAAAACATGGCAGTAAAGATGCGCCAGAAATCATTATGTCCTGGAATGGCGGAGCCTACTTGCGCTCCGAAATTATAGAGTACATTCTGGTCAATACCGCTTAGACCCTGCGACCCGCTGAGGATAAGTGTTATCACGAAGACCAGCACGTTGATCGCTATCAGGATATTGGTGACGAAGCGCGGGTTCTGGCTCATCCAGAAACGCGTGCGGATGACCTGGCGCTGCATGTTTGTGCGGTTCCAGTTGGGTATCTGGTCTCCTTCGACACTGGGAGCGCCTCGCCCGGTTCCTGGCGCTGGAGCGTCAACTCCGGGCATCGTTGCCCCGTTGCCGTTGTAACCGGACGCGCGCACCGGTTCCACGGGCGGAAAGTCATTTTCATAGGTGCCGCCGTAGGAAAGACGAGCAGCGCGCGAACGAGCCAGCCCCGCGTCGTAATCGTGTCCTGTGACGCGTAGCAGGTAGGCGCGCATGGCGTGCGCGTAGCCATTGCCCGGGTCTTCGACGATCACCGCTTCCAGGTTTTGCAGGGCGCGATCATAGTTGCGATCAAGCAGGTTGAGCAGCGCCTGCGCCATAGTGGCGGCAAGGCCCTCCGGTTGCAGTTCCTGCACTTTCTTACAGGCCATAAAGACCACGCCATATGCGCCCAGCGCGATATTGGCCTCCGCCAGCCCTAAATGAATAAAGGGGTTATCGGGTTCTATTTGAGCGGCGTGCGCGTAGGCTATGGCAGCTTCGCGCCCCTGGCCCTGCGCCAGCGCCTGTTTGCCGCGTTCAATATATGTCTGTACATCAGTCTGAGCTTCCAAAAGTGTTACCTCCCATAATACGTAACAAGATAAGTGCTTGAAATGATCCCGCGCCTCGTAAAAAGGCGATATGTTTTATCACCCATGTTGATCTGCTTTAGTCATTGCAAATTGAGACAGAATGATCTCCTACATATAATACGTCAAAGCACGGCGGGAGTTGTGTTATTCCCCCCATTCGTGCTTGTAGGGATTATATCTTATTTTCAGCAACGACGCTATTTTTGTCTTGTAGCGCGGGTGAAGCCAGTTTTCGGCAACACAGGTGAAGCCAGGGCGGGGGCAAGCCCCGCCCGTACCCTACACGATACGGCTTCGCCGACCACCGCGTATCAGGGTAGGGGCGGGGCTTGCCCCCGCCCTGTTCGCGCCCCACCGCTCAAGTTCGTGCCTATCCGGCTTGCCCCCGCCCTGGTCGCGTGCGATAATGGCTCATGGTATGAAATACCAGAGAAAACATAAAATATACATGTACCAGATTAAGAAAGGGATCATATTCTATGAGAAACTCCACATTATACTACGCCATCATTGTGATTGGCATTATCGCGCTGGTGGTCGGTGTGCTGTACCAGGCACAAGCTCTTAGCCTTGGCTACCATCCCACGCGCGCCATCGCTGGCATTGCAGCGGGTGTGATCCTGATCATCATTGGCATTGCCGGGATGATGGTGACGCGAAATAGAAGCCGGTCGTAATCGTTGTAACAACCGGTGTATATTCTTCGCTACTGCCTGTATTGACGCTCGTTCGCCGCTTCGTTATACTATCGAAAAATTTATGCGAGTTTGCAAGCATCCTTCCGAAAGGCGACGAAACGATGACCGGCGCAACTTTCCTGTTTGACCCTGTAGATCTCCCGGCGCTGAAAAGCTGGCTGGCCGCGCAAGACAACACGCAGGGCGCGTTACGCCCGGTGGATATCGGTGAGATTCTGATTGGCCCCGCCGCTTTATTAGAGTTGCCCGATGTCTTACGGCGTGCCGGTATTGAGCCAGGCATGCATATCCAATTGATCATTGATGAGACCCCCATGTGGCGCGACGACGTGGAGCTAAAACCGTTTGTGCGCGAGTTGCTCTCTGTCGCTGGATATAGCGAATCTGCTTTGCACCTGGAAGACGATGATTACGGCATGGTTCACGCCGATTTTGGAAGTGTGGAGGACGCTGTATGGGGGTTGGAACAGGGACATCTGGGCACACCGGCAAGGGCCATTATCGGGCTTGGGTCGGGAACCGTGACCGATATTGCCAAACATGCCGCCTATACGTATAACCAGAAGCATCCCGACCGGCCGCGTATGGTCTATATTTGCGTCCCGACCGCCAATTCTGTCACCGCGTATGCCGCCAACATGGCGGTGTTGCTCAAGGACGGCGTCAAACGCACTGTTGCTTCCTGCTATCCCGACGCCATTGTTTGCGATCTTCGCGTGCTGGCCGGCGCGCCCAAAGAGATGACATTGGCGGGCCTGGGCGATTGTTGCGCCCGTTTCGTGGCCTATGGCGACTGGTATCTTGCCAGCGCGCTTGGCCTGGTTGATTACTATAGCGAAGTCCCACTGGCCCTGCTTGACAATCTGGATACCATCTTGCTGGAACACGCGGCCAGCATTAAGGAGCGTTCCCTTACTGGCGAAGCGGTAGTCATGCGCGCTTTATTGCTGGCAGGCATAGCCCAATCCATCGTCAACATGTCGGCTCCCATCTCAGGCACCGAACATGTGACTTCACACGTCCTGGATATGATTGCCCAACATTACGAACGCGGACTTGCCCTGCACGGCGCGCAGGTGGGCGTCGCAACGATTACCGCCGCCGGACTCTACCAGCATTTCCTTGACAGGTTTGATCCCGCCGCCATCACTATCGACACCTGCTACCCCGCCGACGAGCCACAACAACGCTATATCCGGCACATCTTCCGCGCCATCGACCCCACGGGCGCGATGGCCAAAGAATGCTGGAACGATTACAGTAAAAAACTGGCCCTGTGGCGCAAGCAACGCCCGCGCTTTGAGCATTTTTGCGCCAACTGGCACGAGATATTCCGCCCGAAACTGGCCTCGCTGGTGAGGGAGCCGCAGATTGTGATGCGCATCCTGGCAGAGGCAGGCGCGCCGCTCACCAGCGAGGCATTGGAGCCGCCCATCAGCCAGAAAGAATATGACTTCGCGGTGCGCAACGGCCACTTCATCCGCCAGCGTTTTGTGCTGGGCGATCTGCTATATTTTCTGGGGTGGGAAGAGTAATAGCACACAAAATGCAAATAATATGCAAACTTGCGCCTCTTACAGCGTTACTTTAAGTAGAGTGTTGGTGGGAAGCATGTATTTATCACCCTCGCGGATGGCGCTGGCGCATATGATGTATTTGGGTTGGGTAGAAGAAGTAGATGAGGAAACAACTGTACGATTTTTGCGATATAATCTGTATATAATCAGAAATTAGCCAGAAGGCCACTATGCAACACTATCAGTTAAATATACCTGCAACACAGACGCCATCAAACACGAATGGCGCAACTTCGGGAAGACAGTACACGGGCTTATCAGGGAATTTTCAAGATCACGCGGCTGAATTGGCGCGACTGCGCCAGGGTGTCATGCACGCGCGCATCCGTCACTTTTATTGTACCCTGGAAGAGTCGTTTGACCCGTCATTGCGCGGAATCGCCTTTGTGGTCGGCACCGGCACAGGCCGGCCCAACGAGCCAGGGCGAGTCATTGATGTTTCGCCTGCCGCGCAGCGCCTGGGCGTCAGCCCCGGTATGCCCCTGCGGCGCGCTTACCGTATCGCGCCGCGCGTGCGTTTCTTGCCCGCGTCATATGACCGCTATCAACCCGTGCTGCACCAGTTGCGCGAGCGTTATCGCGCATATTCGCGTATCATCGAAACTATTCCCATGTCCGACGCCTACATTGACTTGCGTGGCTGTGAGTTACCTTTCGACTCGCCCGTTTCGCTGGCCGAGCGTCTCTGCGCGGAAATCGCCGAAATGGGCCTGACCGCGCAAATCGGCATCGCCAACGGCAAGGCTATCGCCGAACTGGCTGCTTTGTTGAGCCGCAAAGATGGTCGCACGGGGGTACTCTATATTCCACCGGGCCGCGAAGCATCCTTTGTGCAGACACTGCCACTGTCATTGCTCTTGCAAGTGCGCGCGGCGGGCGCGGGTCAGCCGGGCGCGTTCCCCGAACTCGGCGAACATGACAGCCATGCATCGCGTCCGCCAGAGATCGAGAACAAGGGCGAAGCGACTGACGCGGTGGCTATCGCTGAAATGGTGGCACATCTAAAAGATTTTGGTATTACCACCTTTGCTCAAGTCGCCATACTGGCGGAAGAAGGACTGCGCCGCCGCCTGGGACAGCTCGGAGGCTGGCTTTCCCACCTGGCGAATGGCGAAGATGTCAGCCTGGTTGTGCCTGACGCGCCGCCGATGAGCCAGAATGCGCGCGTGCGTTTCCACCACGCCGCCGATGCCGACGAAACGTGCGCCGCCGTGCGCAAGCTGGCCGACTACCTCAGCGGGCGCCTGCGCGAACAACATATCAAGGGGCGCGTTATCGCCCTGATGCTCTGGCCCAACCGCGCGATGCGCCAGGAAACACGCAAGCTGGTCATGGGGAACGATGGCGAAGAAGTGGCCGTCACTGCCGCCGAGGAAGCGATTATCGGGCAGATGGCTCTCTCCAACCATACCGACGATGCCGACGTAATCGCGCATCACCTGCTCATGCTTTTCGCGCAGCACCACCATCCAGGAATGCGCTACCACCAGGTGCAGGTACGCATTGGCGATATCGTCACCGTCATCCCGGCCTACATTCCACCGCCCGCCCGCGTGCGCGGCAGACCCACGCGCAAATTGTAAGAGCAAATATCGAACATGCTTTGACCAGGGCGGGGGCAAGCCCCGCCCTGGTCACCCGTCCGCGGATGCCTGTCTCTTCCTTTGTTGTGAATATATATCTGGGGCATAAGGTGTATAGTAGACATGTTAGGAGTGTATTCCATGCTTCTTGCCAATCGGATGTATTTTTCGCAAAAATGAAACAAACAAGCGATCATAATCGTTATACCAGTGTTGCAATGTGGGGATTTGCGCGTATGAGTGGCTCGCGCATACTATATTTGGAGACACTTTCATGTCCGTGACATCACCCGATAACCCGGCAGATAATCCACCCGATCGTCTGCCTGATCTACTTGAAATCGAGGCGACCGCTACCGCAAAAATGCCTGTGGGCGCTTCAGGGGAAATTGACGAAATCTCAACAGCACAGATGCCAGCAAGCGCTTCAAGGGAAATTGACGAAATCTCAACAGCACAGATGCCAGCAAGCGCTTCAGGGGAAATTGACGAAATCTCAACAGCACAGATGCCAGCAAGCGCTTCAGGGGAAATTGACGAAATCTCAACAGCGCAACTGCCCGTTAGTAGTGTTCGTGAAGATGTAGATGTTCCAACGGCACAGATGCCAACAGTTAGCTCTGATATAAATGATGAAGCTCCAACAACTACAATGCCGGCGCTTCCTCTCCACGCCGTAAAAAAGCGCAAGCGTCGTCCTTATTCGAAGCGACGCCGCATTATTACGCTGGCGGTGCTGGCCGTTGTGCTGGCGGGCGTGCTGGTACCGGCGGGCTTTTTGATCGCCTATGGCGTGAGCGGGTATCAGACGTATATTGCGCTGAAGAACCAGGCGCGTGATGGCGTAGATCATCTCTTAAATGTGAAAACCATTTTTACAGGCGTGAAAACGCATCCAAGCGGCTTTCTCAATACAGGAAAATTGCTGAGCGCGCGGCAACAATTGGATGCGGCGCAGGCCGATTTCGAGCAGCTTCAGTATAAAATCGATCATACTCCTATTATTGCGACCGTCACTTCGTATTTCCCACAATTTACTCCACAGGTGCAGACCGCGCGCGCAGCCAGCCGCATTGGTGTCGATGTCACCCATATGGGACTGGAGTTAATTTCGACCGCGCTCTTCCTGGCCCCCACCTTTCGCGGCTCCCTGCTCACCAGTTCGAGCAAACCATTAGTGACGCAGGAGATGTTGAACCTGGTAGGCACGACCATCAGCGATCTGCTGCCGCGCCTGACCGACATCCAGCTACAATCGCGCCAGCTCTCGTTGAACAGCCTGCCCGTCAGCGCGGCTCAACGTGACGAGTTTGGGCAGTTGTTGCAGATACTTCCCCAGGCGGAGATTGATCTTGAGCAGGCGCTTAACCTGCTGGGCTCGGCCAACTGGCTGCTGGGCGTAGATTCGCCGCGCACCTTCCTGGTGCAGACGATGGACCGGGCAGAGCTGCGGCCAACGGGCGGGTTCACCGGCCAGTATGGAGAATTGACCATCAACGGCGGGCGTGTTGGGGCGTTTACGCTGAAAGACATTTCCCTGGTTGAATACACTACTACCAGCAAAACGCTGGGCATGTCGGCTCCAAACCAGTATCGTTCGTGGTGGCCGTTTGCCAACTGGGGGCTGCGCGACTCCAACCTTTCCGCCGATTTCCCAACCTCGGCCCAGATCGCCATCCAGCAATACCAGCTCGAGGTAGGGCATCACACAGATGGCGTGATCCTGTTTACACCGTTTCTAATCGAGCATGTATTGCAGATTACCGGGCCAATTCATGTTCCCGGTTACAACGATACGATTACCGCGCAGAACCTGGAAGACCGCCTGCACTACTACCAGCAGGACAATGCCGGTATTGCCAAACAGATCGTCTACCAGCCCGGCGATACCAGTACCTCTGACCGCAAACGCTTCACCGGCTACCTGGCGCAACTGATTATGGACCAGGTGCGCCACGCGCCGCCGGATGAACTGCTGGCAATAGGGCAGGAAGTGCTGCACGATCTGAAAACCAAAGACTTACAGGTGTATTTCAGCGACCCCCAGGCGGAAAACCTGCTCATGCATTATAACGACGCGGCCCAGCTCGATCACTCAAATTCCCACGATAGCTTGTATGTGGTACAGGCTAATGTGAGCGCGAGCAAAGCCTCACAATATGTCAAGACCATTATGCATGATACGGTGACGCTCGACGCGGCAGGCGGCGCGACACACAGGTTACAATTGCGGCTGGTCTATAATCAGATTGGCCCTGTGTATGGCTACGACACTTATCGCGATTACGTGCGCGTTTACGTGCCGCTCAACGCTAAACTGCTGTGGGGCGATGGCTTCGATACGGGCGTGCCACTCTGTGGAGGCCGGTATACGCAATGCTCGCCAACAGGTGTGTATCCGCAGGATCAACTGTCCTGTCCAACCGGACTCTATCAACCGGGGGCGCAGGCTCCTTCAATCGCCAATCTCGATGGCGGAAGCTGGCGTCCGCTTGACACCATCGGCCCGCCAACGAATGTGAACAGCGATGAGCCTGGACGCGCTATGTTCGGTGGCTGGGTGGTCGTGCCGAAGAACTGTACCATGACCGTAACACTATCCTGGTACGTTCCTCCACTGGCAAAAAACTACACGCTACTTGTGCAGAAGCAGGCCGGTATGTTCCCTGAACTAGACCTGACGGTTCTGCCGACTCCCGGCGATTGCTCCAGCGCAGGCATTGCCGCTCTCCACTACGACGGCATCATGGGCGAGGATTTGTCCTTTACCGCGCAACCGTTCAAGCCCACATCGCATACCAGCTCGACAGGTTGCTATCCACAACCGGGAGTGTGATCGCAGTAGCGACGCCCCTTGTGGGTGTCCCGTCCACATTTTCCATGATTACCATACAAGTGATTAGACGGGACACCCACAAGGGGCGTCGCTACTGGCTTCATTTCGAGCGAGTCTCTACTGTATCTTAAAATCAGTATTGACCTGCACAGTCGAATAGTTCTGTGCTGCCAGAAAAATCAAGGTATACGCGGTGTTGTTCTCTGGCATAAGAAAGGTAACGGTTCCGGTTACACCGGTTGTGTTCGCATTTGCGTAGAGTGGCAGGGTAGTACTTACCATCGAGTTAGTGGCACCACCTGCCTTCAGGCGCATATACTCATCCGCAAAACCAATAACGATATTCCGGGAAGTGGAGTTATCCACTTTGAACGCGAGAATGACGTAGCGCATACCCGCGCTAGCCTGTTTGCCAGTAATACTCAAAGTCTGGGTTGCGGACTGCAGCGTCCAGTTCAGACCATCATAGCTGATGGGTGTGTTGGGATTGACCGTCTTCGCCTGGAAGGCGCTCAGGTCAGCTTTGCCCGTTAATGGAATGGTTATCTGGGCATCTTGAATGGTCCCCAGCACCAGCTTTAACTGGTCAATTTTGTCACTTGTTGGTACCGCAAAATCCAGCCAGTTATCGCGTGTGACAGCGCTGTCAGGACCGCCTGGCTGAGACGCACTGGTCAATGCGACGGTGCTATTGTCAGGCAAAATCAGGCGAGCAATATCACCGTAAAAGTAACCTGCCCCGCTCTTGCCGTTGTTCACCTCTTTGATATTTATACGGATCATCCCGTTGGCTGCCGTGCTGGTATCATTGATAAAAGCGGTTGACTGTTGCGCATTCACAATGGTAATGTTTACACCTGAGTAGGTAACAGATTGGTTGATGCTGGCGGTAGTAATGGGCGGCTGAGTCGTTGGCACGCTGCCAGTATTGACGCTATTGCCCGTGTTATTGCTCGAATTCTGCACCTGGTTTTTAATCTGGTTGATAACGTTGGGATTGGCCCTGTAGTAAAAGTAGGCCGGTGTCCCGAAAATGGCGAGCAGGATGATCAACGTAACTAGGCAGCCGCAGCACCCGCTGCTCTGGCGGCGCGCCTGGTAGCCCGGTCGATAGCGGCGCAGAAAAAAGAGCAGTCCCATCGCCCCCAGCGCTTCAGCGATGGGGTTGGATTTCTGCTGCGGCTGCTGGTACTGCGGCATTTGCTGCTGGCCGAATGCGCCTGGCGCCTGGGCGTAGGGTGGCACCTGTTGCTGCTGACCGTAGGGCGCTGGTGTATAGCCCTGTTGTTGACCTCCATACTGGCTGGCTGGACCTGCAACCGTCATGTCGCTGCCGCAGTTGCTGCAAAAGCGCAGCCCCGGCGGAACCGGAGTTCCGCATGCCGGGCAGGGACGCCCAGAATTTTGTGACATAGAAGTCCTCCTTTTTGTTTAGCAGGCTATTCGCTATATTTACAACCTGTAACTGGTTGATTGTTTTACCTGAGCCTATTTTATACCTGAATGGCGGTTAAGTCTATGAACATTTTCACCTATTATGCATGACGTACTTCACTATAAAAGCTAACTACAACCGTCCAGGAGTCCTTACTATTACAGGAGGGCGCACGTTACAGCGAATTGTACAGGACATATTACTGATGCTACAATGTCCTTGAAAAATAACAGGAGAATAATACACCATGCCATCAAGCATCTATGACCCCGAAGCGCGCGCGCTATTGGACGGAGCGCAGAAGCAGAGCAGCCAGGTGATTACCCTCGATCAAGCGAGCATTGAAGTTCCAGCGCCTTTTGCTTCGCCGGAAGATTGGCGCGACCAGTGGATTTATTTTCTGATGCTTGATCGCTTCAACAATCCAATCGCGCCGCCGCGCAACCTGCCCTATGACGCTCTCTATGGCGGGTTTCAGGGTGGCTCGTTTAATGGCGTGCGCCAGCAATTGCCATACTTGAAAGAACTGGGAGTAGGGGCGATCTGGCTTTCACCTGTGCTGAAGAATGCGCAGTATAGCACGGGCAGCTACCATGGATACGCCATCCAGGATTTTCTGCGCATCGAGCCGCGTTTCGCGTCGAGTCCAGATGTAGCCGAGCAGGAGTTACGCGCCCTGGTTGACGAGGCGCACCGGCTGGGCATGTACATTATCTTTGACATCGTGCTCAATCATACGGGAGACGTGTTCGCCTATCAATGCGGCGCGGGCGATGCCACCTGCCAGGGAACGCAGGGTTCGGAGGCGAGCTATAACACTACCCCCTATGCTGTTGCGTGGCGCGATGAACACGGCGAGGCACGGCAGGATTGGCCGGTTGGGGAGAACATTGTCAATCCGCCGCTCGATGCGACCGTCTGGCCACTGGAACTGCGCCGCAACGCCTTTTTCCGCCGCCAGGGCTTGCCTCAAGCAGGTGGAGACCAGACCATTGGCGACTTTGCCTCGCTGAAACAAATGCTGACCGCCGACCCGCAACTGCAAACCGTCTTGATACGCGCCTACCAGCTTCTGATCGCGAAATATGATGTTGACGCATTTCGCATTGACACGCTCAAGTACATCGACAGGGGCTTCGCGCGCGAATTCGGCAATGCCATGCGCGAATACTGCCAAAGTATCGGCAAAAAGAACTTCTTCACCTTTGGCGAAGTATACGACAGCGAAGAGAAGATCGCGGCCTTTATCGGACGCGACACACTGGATACGGAAACGGGCGACATTATTGGCATCGATGCCGCGCTGGATTTTCCGCTCTTTTATTACCTGCCTTCCGTGTGCAAAGGAATGCTCGCGCCCTCGGAAGTGGTCACTATGTACGAGCAACGCAAGCTGGTCGAACGTGATATTCTCAGCACGCACGGCGACGCCACCAACTATTTTGTGACCTTCCTGGACAACCACGACCAGACACAGCGCTTCTACTTTAGCCCGGCTGCCAACCCACACGACTTTGATGACCAGCTTACACTGGGCCTGGTATGTCTCTTCGGCCTGCAGGGCATTCCTTGCCTGTATTACGGCACCGAGCAAGGATTGCATGGCAGCGGCAACGCGCCGGAAGCGGTGCGCGAGGCCCTGTGGGGCAAACCGTCTGCCTTTGACCAGTCCTCCACGTTTTATCGCGCCATCAAAGATATCGCGAGTGTGCGGGATAATCAGCCCGCTCTGCGCTATGGTCGCCAGTATTTCCGTCCCCTGTCAGGTGATGCCCTCACCTTCAGTATCTCGCAACTCGCGCCGGGCATACTGGCCTACTCGCGCCTGCTCAGTAATATAGAAGTCGTGGTTGTCGCCAATACGACCGGGCAAAACGAAACGCTGGCAATTATTGTGGATGGGATAATTAATGCTACGGGCGACCTGTATGAGGTACTGTACAGCAATAAACCCACATTTACTAACCCGGGCGCGGTACAGGACAGCGGACCAGATACAACTGTGTACAACGTGGATGGCAGCGTTAATCATGGCCCGGTGCGCTACATCACAGTGACGCTACAACCGCGAGAGGCGCAGATTTTAGGGAGCCTGCGAGGGTAGATTTTCCATAAAAGGAGCCAGAAGAATCATGCGCGAGCAAGAAGGTTTTATTCCGGTGGGCGAATACCGCGTCTGGTATCGTATCGTTGGCGGTGGCGCGGAGCATGAGAACATCCCGCTCTTAACGCTGCATGGCGGACCCGGCGTTCCCCATGACTACATCACTGATTTGGCGGTGCTGGCCTCCGATAGCCGCCGCGTCATCTTCTATGACCAGCTCGGTTGCGGGCGTTCCGACCAGCCCAACGACACTTCCCTGTGGACAATAAAGCGTTCCGTTGAAGAAATTGGCATCGCGCGCCGCGCGCTGGGTCTTGAGAAAGTGCATCTGTGGGGACAGTCCTTCGGAGGCTTATTCGCGCTGGAATATGCCCTTTCCCAACCACAGGGCCTCGTGAGTCTCATCCTCGCCAGCAGCACCAGCAGCATTCCCCTGTGGGTTGCCGAGGCAAACCGCCTGCGCCAGGCGCTGCCGCCAGAGGTGCAGGCCACCTTGCTGCGTCATGAGCAGGCGGGCACGCTCGATGACCCTGCATATATGCAAGCGACGAATGTCTATTATGACCGTCATGTTATCCGCTTGAAACCCATACCCCCGCACGTCCAGCGAGCTATGGACCAGACGGGGCAGGTGTACCTCACGATGAACGGCCCCACCGAATTTCACGTCACCGGCACCATCAAGGATTGGGACCGCACCGACCGCCTTTCCGAAATCCACATCCCGACACTGATTACATCGGGACGCTACGACGAATCAACCCCACTGCTCAACGAAGTCCTTCACAAAGGTATCGCCGGTTCAGAATGGGTAATCTTCGAGCAAAGCTCCCACATGGCCCACGTCGAAGAACGCGACCTGTACCTGGCGACGGTGAGGGCTTTCATCGAAGGCGTCGAGGCAAGAGTCGATTGATAGGAACGTAAACGCGTGTGCCCTCGTCCCGATGATCTTTGACAACCGAATCGGGGAATAGAAGGGCAGGGCGTCGTTTCCTGATGAATTTTTCCAACCGAATGCAGTAATACGTACCTGCGTCCTGTAGGGACAAGGGGCGGATGTGGGGATGGGTGGGGGCCTTGTGCTTGTCCTCGTGGCAACGCGATTCGCCCGGGTTGCGTGAGGCATGATGGTCGCACTCCCAACGAGGACAAGCACAAGGCCCCCTCATCCACCCAACTCTTCCCCTTGTCCCTACAGGATGGGGCGACGCTGGTTGCTGTATTCGGTCGGCAAAATTCATCAGGACGGAACCACTCATTCGAGAAGCATCACTTGACAAACGTCCATTTTTTCTTTACAATTTAATTGATCGGTCAGTTAATAACGTGGAAATGAGAAATGTAGTATGGCTCGCACGCCAAAAGTTGTAGAAGATCGCCGCGAACAGATCATTGACGCGGCCATGCATGTATTCGCGCGCAAGGGGTATAGCAATGCCACCAATAAAGATATCGCGCTCGCAGCAGGCATTACGCCGGGGCTGATCTACTATTACTTTGAAAACAAGGAGGCGTTATTGTATGCCATACTCGAGGCTCGCTCGCCGCTCAAACTGATGGCATCGTTCCCGCCACAGGCGCTGGCGTTGCCGCCGGAACAATTCTTTCCTATGCTCATATGTCAAGTGCTGGATATCGTTGAGGGTGAAGACATGATCGGTTTGATACGAGTGATGATCCCTGAGTTACTGCATAATCCTGCTATGTCCGCCATTCCGCAGAGCCTTTTCCCGCGCCTTTTTGGCTTTCTGGAAAACTACGTTGAGGCTAAAATCGCCAGCGGTGAAATACGTCCGCTTGATGTATCATTAACGGTTCAGGCGCTGGTAGGCAGCGTGATGGGTTTTGTGCTGCGCCGCCAGGTTTTTCGCGATCCATTGGCTCTGGAATATACCCACGAGCAAATTGCCCACGCAGTTGCCGACCCATTTCTCAAGGGTATTTTGCCGCGCTAAATTTTTTTGAGAAGATTTTTAATTGGCTGGTTAGTTAAAGGAGACGTTTTTTATGAAAGAACCCGAACCTACCTTAGCTGCTGACCCGGCGCAACAACAGTCGATTGATGGCGAACCGATCGTAGTCATCGATCAACTGGTCAAGCAATTTGGAAAACTACGAGCCGTAAATAACCTGAGCATGGCTATTCAGACTGGCGAGACGTATGGATTGATCGGCCCTAACGGTTCCGGCAAAACTACCTTAATACGTATGCTGGTTGGACTGGTGAAGCCTACCAGCGGCAACATCCAGATTATGCATGAACGTGTGCCGAGCGCGAAAATTGTGCCGCGCATGGGGTATATGACACAGTTGAGCGCGCTTTACAACGACCTGACAGCCAGGGAGAATATGCGCTTTTTCTGCAATATCTACGGGGTGCGCGGCAAAGAGCAGAAGCAGCGCATCGATGAAATGCTTGAAAGGGTTGAGCTGGCGGATCGCATTGACAGCGTGGTGGGAACCTTTAGCGGCGGCATGAAGCAGCGTCTCTCGCTCGCCTGCGCCCTCGTTCATGGGCCACGCCTGGCCCTGCTGGACGAGCCGACTGTAGGCGTTGACCCCGAATTGCGCCGCTCATTCTGGGATTACTTCGCGCAATTGAACAAAGAGGGCGTAACCATCATCGTTTCAACACATCACCTGGACGAGGCCGCCCGCTGCACGCGCCTGGGCCTGATGCGCCTCGGCGTCATGCTGGCGCAAGATAGCCCGCAGGAATTATTACGACAATCAGGTCAGAATACTATGGAAGATGCGTTTCTCCATTTCGCCAGTAGCAAGGAGGTCCAATCATGAGTTTCAACCGCATTATGGCGCTCGCTGCCCGTATTATCCAGCAGGTCTTGCGCGATAAACGCACGCTCGCGCTTATCTTCCTGGTTCCCTTGCTCATCATGACACTGCTCTACCTGGTTCTTACCAACACCAGCAGCGCCCGTACACTGGCGATTGTCTACCCGACAGGAACAGGTAGCGAGCGTATCAAAACGCTGATTGATACCTTGTTACCTGGCAGGGATAAGTTGCACACCATTTCTATAAGCTCCGGCGAGGTTGATAGCACGCTCAAGAACGGCAATGCAGATGCTGTCGTGATCTTTCCGGTGGACTTTGCGCAACAGGTCATAAACAATCAGAATCCTGCCGTCCAGATCAAGCTGGAGGGTTCAGATCCTGCCGTAGCAAGCGCGATGAGCGATCTGACCGAAGGTTTTACCCATCAACTGGGGATTGCGCTGGCAGCTTTGAAAAGCCAGGGCGGTCAGGGTGTTCCAGCGGTGACTGCCAGTTCGCTGCCGTTTACAGTCGGCGCTCCGCAATACCTGTACGGTGGTGCGCAGTATACCTTTAACGACTCTATCGCGCCGGTGTTCATCGGCATCTTCTCGTTCTTCTTCGTGTTCATCCTGACTTCGGTGGCCTTCCTGCGCGAACGCTCGCAGGGAACCATTGAGCGGGTCATGGTCTCGCCTCTGACGCGGGTGGAATTGGTGATTGGCTACATCTGCGGCTTCACGCTTTTCGCGCTGGTGCAATCGCTGGTGATCCTGCTCTTTGTCATCTTCGCCTTGCGGGTGCATTATAGCGGCAACCTGGCCCTGGTTTTCCTGGTGTCGGCGCTGCTCACCATCGGGAGCGTCAATCTGGGCATCTTCCTCTCAACCTTCGCGCAGAACGAGTTCCAGATTGTGCAGTTTATCCCACTTGTATTTGGTGTGCAAATCTTCCTCTCGGGTATATTCTGGCCCGTCGCGCAATTGCCGGGCGTACTGCGCCCCTTGTCCTACATCATGCCCCTGACCTATGCCAACGACGCGCTGCGCGGCGTGATGCTCAAAGGCGCGGATTTTACCGGCATTATTGGACAACTGGGCGCGCTGGTGCTATTCGCGCTGGTCATGGTGCTGCTGAGCGCGGCCACGATGAAGAGGCAGATAGCCTGACACAGTGAAAAAGAGCTAAATCGACAGCTTCTTAAACACTGGTTCAGGGATGCTCTTCACAATGAGCAGGATGGGACGCCAGAACCAGGGAAGGTAGACCACCTCTTTGCCTTTCAGCATGGCATGATAGATACCCTCGCCCACTTTGCGCGAACTGGCAAACAACGGCCCTTTGCGTATTGAAGCGGTCATGGGGGTATCGACGAAGCCGGGTTTGATGGTGACTACCGCCACGCCAGATTTAGCCAGGCGGCTGCGCAGGCCTTGCAAGAAGACCGTTACCGCGCCTTTGGCCGCGCCGTACACGTAGTTCGATGGGCGTCCGCGATCACCTGCTACTGATGAGATTACCGCGATGCAGCCGCGTTTGCGCGGCTCGAAGTAATTTGCCAGCAGCGTTGCAAGAGAAATCACGCTGGTGCAATTGGTGGTAAATTCTTCCAGCGTCTTGGTCACATTTTCCTGAGACAGGCGTTGATTGCCCAACGTGCCGTGCGCTATCAGCACCATATCGAGTCCATCCAGTGTTTCGATGGCCGACTGGATCATCTCCTGGTGCCTGTCCAACTGGCTGATATTGAGTACATAGCTTTCGGCGCGTTTCGCACCGCGCACCTTGAGATCGTTTTGCACCGCTTCGAGTTTCTCGCTCGAACGTCCGACTAGAAAAAGTTCCGCGCCATCTTTCGCAAAACACTTCGCCGTTTCGTGGGCAATAGCTGAGGTTGCCCCAATCATCAAAATCTTCATTTGTGTGTCTTCACCAATTCCTGGATTTTTTCATCTTCAATAGATACGCTATCAGTCACCCGCCGCCAGAAGCTCGAAGAAAATTTGGGATCGACATAGGCCGAAAACTCTTTCCAGAGCGGGAAAAAGGTCTGGAAGCTGGTCGCGCTCATACGGGCATCTTTGGCAGGATAAACAGCTCCGCCGCTTTGTAAGACGATGCGATCCAGTTCATCTAATAGCCGCAGCGTCTTCGGGCCGCCATAGGCAAAGTCAAGCGCGAGCGTAAGGCCGGGACGCGGAAACGAAAGCATTCCGGGCGATTGCACATCGCCAAATTTTTTCAGCACGGTCAGAAATGACCCTTCGCCTGAACGCCTGATGCGCCCCAGTATCTCGCGCATAGCGTGATGCCCCTCTTCAAAGGGTATCACGAACTGGTATTGCAAAAAGCCGCGTTTGCCATACATGCGATACCAGTTATGGATGGAATTGAGCGGGTAGAAGAAGGGATCATACGAGACAACTTTATGCACTCGCTTCGGTACTTGCGCGTGATAGTACAGTTCGTTGAAGGCCCTGACGGTCAGTGAGTTCAGCACGAACGGCGGGAAATCGACGGGGACGGCCAGGGGAAACGGCTTTTTCACCGGTTTCTGCGCGAGTTCACGCGATTGATTGTGGTTGCCGCGCATGAAGATACCCCGGCACAGGTTCTCGCCACCGATCAGGATATCCACCCACGACATGGTATATTCGTAATCCGCGTCGGACTCGGCGGAAATCGCAAAGAACTCGTTCGAGCGACGAGAAGCGAATGTGATCCATGTCGATATAGGGATTCACAATCGCCTTCAGACGAAACTCCGCCCACAGGATAAGACCGGTGAGGCCCAGGCCGCCGATAGTGGCGCGGAAGAGTTCGCTATTCTGCTCCGGCGAACACAGCAGGCGCTCGCCATTCGAGCGCAGCAGTTCAAAGCAGGTGACGTGGCATCCAAAGGTGCCGCCGCGATGATGGTTCTTGCCGTGTATATCGTTGGCAATGGCTCCGCCAACCGAAACGAACTTGGTGCCGGGCGTTACCGGCAAAAACCAGCCACGCGGCACCATCACCTCCAGAATCTCGGCCAGCGAGACTCCGGATTCGCAACGCAGCAGACCCGTCTCTTCATCAAAGGCGATGAAACGCTCCAAATGACTGACATTGAGCGAGACGCCTCCCGCGTTGAGGCAACTATCGCCATAGCTGCGTCCATACGCGAAGGGCAACGCCGAATCCTCCAGTTGCCCCAGATCGGGTAGCTCGCTGCGCCAGTAAATTGATTGTACCTGGCTATGCCTGACCTTCGGGTAGCGGCCCCAGGAATGAGGTTGTCTTGTTGTATTCTGTAAATCCATGTATAGTACCCATATCCTGCTTGTAAAAGTCGTTTTTGATCTATGTCACATATATAACGTAAGAAGTGAGCGCATTGCCACTTAGTAGCCGAAAGGGTAAGCATAATGCGCGTTGTCATCTTCGCTGGAGGCGCCTACCAGCCCGGAACCGCGTCCCAAAATGCCCTTGCAGAGGCCGATATGCTGATCGCGGCGGATAGCGGAGCGGCCACCGCCCTGCGCCTGGGCTACATACCCGCCTATATCGTCGGCGATTTCGACTCGCTGGACACACAACTCGTCGAGCAAGCCCGCGCGAGTGGCAGCCATATCATCTCAGCCGCAGTTGAGAAAGACGAGACGGATACAGAACTGGCCGTGCAGCTTGCCATTGAGCAGGGCGCGACGCAGATCACCCTGCTCGGCGCGCTGGGCGGCGAACGCTTCGATCACGCTATGGCTAATGTATTACTATTAGCCGGGTTCGATACTGTGCCTATTCAGATCATCGACGGCCTCTCGACGTGCTGGCTACTGCGCGGTCCCGGCCACACCGCTATAGATGGTCAGATTGGCGATCTGCTCTCGCTCTTTCCTCTAGCTGGTGACGCCACAGGCATACGCACCCAGGGACTGTACTACCCCCTGCACGGCGAAACCCTGCGTTTCGGCAAGCCGCGCGGCGTAAGTAACGAGCTTACCGCAGAGCAGGCCGAGGTTGCGTTGGAGAACGGGTTTCTGCTGGTGATTCATACGAGCGTAAACGTATAAGCATAATTGTTCATGCAAGAGACGCGCCTCCTTCTAAGGCAAAAACTTGTTCGTCCACAAGGCGTCGAAGTTCATGCTGTGAACGGGCTTGTTGTTGGCGTCAAGGATGCCGTTGGAGTTCAGGATGAACTGGGGGTAGCCGTGCCAGGGGGCGGCGTCCTGCCAGCCCCACTTGCGACCGGTATCGGCGTAGCGCGGGCTGAGAAAGTCCTGGCTGGCGTAGACCAGGCCCGCATCGGGCAGCGTGCCGGGGTTGTCCGCGTTGGCCTTATCGATGAGCATCTGGGCCGCCTGTTGGGGATGGGCCCGCGCGTAGTCGTAGCCGCAGGAAGTTGCCAGCATAAAGCGGCGCAGCAGGTCGGGTTTCTGCTGAATCTCGGTGGGACTGGTGACGATGTTGGGCGTATAATAGTCGGCAACGCCATAGTTGGTGATGGGGAAGACGTTGAGTTTTACGCCTGCGCGCTGCGCCTGGATCACTTCCCAGCCCTCGAAGACCCACACGAAATCGATGCGGTGCGACTCTAAGGCTTGCATGGCATCCACGCTCAGGGTGATATTGGTAAACTTCCCCTTGCCACCGTCTTTCTGGATGATTTCGCCTACCACAGCCGCTTCATACGGCGAGCCGAAACCGCCGTAGGTTTTGCCGTCAAAATCGCGCGGGCGTGTCAGCCCTGAGCTTGCCAGCGAAACCAGCGCCGAGGTGTTGTGCTGGATAATAGCGGCAATGGAAACCACCGGTTGACCCACAGCGGCATCCGTTACGATGCCTTCGGTAGCACTAATGCCAACATCGGCTTTACTGGTAGCCACCAGCACATCTGGCGAGACACTGGCGGAATAGGGCAGCAGGTGAAGATCAATACCCTCCGCCTGGTACCATTTTTGGGCCAGCGCGACATAGATGCCCGTGTGATTGGTATTGGGCGTCCAGTTGAGCGCGAGACTCATACTGGTCAACTGCTGCGGAGCCGCTTTACTGAGCGTTGAACAGACCGAACCGGGCGTCGTGGTGACACGCGCAACGGTTATTGGAGAGCCAGAACCGGAGGCGCGTTGTTGCCAGAGAAACGCGCCGACGACCACAACCACTAACAAGAGCGGGATGCCAATACTTAAAAACAAACGTGTGCGACGATTCATGATGGTTCCTCCAGTTATGATTGTCAGACACGGCGATAGGTCGCGCCGTGATACCAGGGTAAGGCAATACGTTCGATGAGCGATACAAGGCCGAAAAGCAAAAGACTGAGTACAGCCGTCACGACGATAGCCGCGAAGACCTGAGCAATCGCGAACGAGTTGGTGGCGCGCTGCATGTAAATGCCAAGTCCTTTCTCCGCGCCAACGTACTCCCCGAAGATGGCTCCCACAACGCTATAAGTTGCGGCGATGCGCAGGCCAGAAAAGAAGGCAGGCAGAGCGGCTGGCAAACGCACCATCCACAGTATCTGCCAGCGCGTCGCTCGCATACTGCGCAGCAGGTTGATGAGTTCCGGCTCAACCGAGGCCAGGCCATCCGCGCAGGCGACGGCTATCGGAAAGAAACAGTAAATGATGACCACGATCAGTTTAGAGCGAATATCGGGGCCAATCCAGATCAGCAAAAGTGGGGCGAGCGCGATCATGGGGATGGTCTGCGATATGACCAGGAGCGGGTAAATGGCGCGGCGCATCCAATTTGAAACGTCCAGCAGAATCGCCATCGCGAGGCCAAACAGGGTGGCAAGCAGGATGCCCAGCACCGTTTCGAGCAGGGTTTGTAGTGTATTGTCATAGATGATAGGCCAGTTATTCGCCAGGGCCGCGACTATGGCGGTGGGCGAAGGCAAAAACAGGGGGCTGATCTGGCCTACCTGCACATACAGCTGCCAGAGAGCCAGTAGCGCTAGCATCAAGATGAGGGCGGGACCATAGCTTGCCAGTTTGCGCAATTTCATAGCTGTTGCTCCTTGAGAAGCAGCGACATCAACTCTGATTCCAGTTGCGCAGCCTCTGGAGAGGCCAGTTGCTGCGGCTGGCGTGGATAGGGGAGATGCGCATCGACGACACGCAAAACGCGAGCCGGACGCGCGCTCAAGACGTAAATGCGGTTGGAGAGCAGGATGGCTTCGCGCACATCGTGGGTGATAAAGAGGACGCTGGCATGAAACTCCTGCCACACGTCGAGCAGCCACATCTGGCACGACAGGCGTGTCAGGGCATCGAGCGCGCCGAAAGGTTCGTCGAGCAGGAGAAAGCCGGGATTGAACAGCACCGTGCGCAGCAGGGCCACGCGCTGGCTCATGCCGCCCGAAAGCGTGGCGGGATAGTGTTGCGCGAACTCCAGCAGGCCGAAGCGTTTGAGCAATTCGCTCGCCTGCGCCTGCGCCTGCTTGCGCGGCACATGGCGCACATCCAGTCCAAGCATAACATTTTCCTCGACCGTTTTCCAGGGTAGTAAGAGTGGTTTTTGGGGCATATAGCCTGCTTTACCGGCCCGCTCGCTTTCGATGACGCCATCGATAGCAATCATGCCGGCATCGGGCGTCTCAATACCCGCCACGATGTTGAACAGCGTGCTTTTGCCACATCCACTGGGGCCAATCACTGTCACAAACTCGCCAGCCTCGACAGACAGGTCTACGGAGGCCAGCGTTTCCAACGCCTGTCGCCCACTGTGAAATGTCTTAGTTATGCCACGCGCCAGCAATTTTGGTGTATCCATGAGGGTTTCCTTCGCGCCACCGACCAGAGAGAGCATGAAAAACGCCGCAACCCTGATTCTGATACTGAGGGGTGCGGCGTCTGCAAGACTGGCGTAATGGTAGTACGCTGATGCCGCTTCCCTCCGCTGGTATTATCCAGATCAGGTTCATAGGGTCAGCAGTGCGCCCATCGCGCCTGCCTCTCAGCCGAATGGCTCCCCTAGCAGCGAAAATGCTCTATTTTGGCTCGACAATGTACAATAGCTCTGTACATATTATAGGGGATAAGCGTGACTTTGTGAAGAGCGACATAATGCGATTGTGAAGTACATGCTTTTTTTCTAAAGGGACGTATGCTATACTAGTGCCGTGTTCAAAGCAATTGTATATTCATCGATTATAGCCTGCTTGAGGAGATGAGAATTATGAGCCAGTACCCTCCTAATCCGAATTATAATCCCTACGGGCAGAATCCCTCCGACCCTAATTATAATCAGGGTACGGCTTATGGCGGACCGCCTTCAGGGCCAGGACAGAATCCGAATCCTTACAATCCTTATCCAAACAATCCACCCACGCCTGACACAAATCCGAGTCCGTATGGGCCTTACGGGCAGAATCCGCCCACTCCGGCACCTCCGCCTTACAATCCATACGGCCAGACGGTTGCGAACACGGCCCCGAATTACAATCAGTATGGAACCATGCCACCCGCTCCAACCGTGCCGCCCACACAACCGCGCCGGGGTCCCTCGATGCGTGTTATCCTGATTTCAGCAATAGCTCTTATACTGGTACTTGGCGGTATTGCCTTCGGTTTTGTCAGCTACAACAATTCACAACAGAGCAATGCGAACGCCACTGCTACTGCTCAGGCCAATAGCGCAGCCACGGCACGGGCTAACGCAAGCGCGACTGCCCAGGCCGCGCAAGCCGCATTGACGGCAACAGCTATTGCTTCCAATTACCCCTTTAGCGCGAATTTGAAGTTAAACGACCCGCTGACCGATAACAGCAAAGGTAGTGGCTGGCAGAACGATAATTTCTGCAAGTTCCAGGGCAACGCGTATCACGTTTTGGATCCCCAAACCGGTACTTACAATACCTGCGTTGCTGCCAACACTAATTTCAGCGACTTCACTTTTCAGGTTGAGGGCGAGTTGAAAAACGGTGATGGTATTGGACTGACTTTCCGAGGCAATAACAATCAACTCTATCGTTTTATGATCTTTACCGATGGAACCTATAACATCGTTGTCTACGTTGATACGTCTGCCGGGAACGCGCGCAAGCTGACCAACGGCTCCCTTCCAACAACACCCGATCTTTCCAGCACGAACACAATTGCAGTTGTAGCGCGCGGCAGCAGTTTGACGTTTTACTTCAATCAAACTGTAGTGACGACCTATAACGATCCCAGCTATTCGCATGGACAGATTGGGTTGGCCACATTCGATGTGACCAACTCAGCCGAGGCAGTCTTTACTAACCTGAAGGTGTGGGCATTGCAGTAGACTACGAAAATTACCCGCTTCCGTAGGAATGCCATAAAGCGCGTTCCTACGGATTTTTTCTCTTCATAATACGCTGGTACACCCAGACATCCAGCATTCCACGTAATGCGCCAAGCAAGGCAAGCGCGCATCCCCCGATCAAGAACGCCAGGCCAGCCTGCTTAAAAGCTTCAAAAAACAGGGTATGGTTCGAGGTCAACGCGCTCCAGAAGAGGGCCAGCACGTAGGCGGCGGCGAACATGAGCATCCCCGCGATGGCGCTGTTGCGCAAAAGCATGGAGAAGCTCATTTTCTGCGAAAGCCAGACGGCCAGTACCGCTCCCGGCATGGGCGCGCCGAGAAATGCGACGAGAAAGATGCCGAACATACGCAGGAGCTGCGGCTGCGTGAATACCAGTGGCGCGGGAATGGAGAGCGTTAAGGTCAAAATCATGGTAAGCGGCAACATCCCCGTTGCGGCTCCAATCATGGCGGTACGCCAGAGCACCGGCGCGACTTCCACCGCGCCATAGGGGGCATCTACCGCGCCAAGCAGACGCAGACCGTAGATATTGCTGGCCAGGAGCAGGGCATATGAGACAATTGGGACATACAATCCGTGAGTACCTACTACTTCCGCGCCAAAACTGACGAATAACCCACTCAGCAGGGCAGCTCCCAGTGAGATAGCCAGAAAGCGCTTGATAGCAGTATCGATCGAGCGATGGCGCGTGACTCCTATAAAGCCAATGGTAGCCAGGATGAGCAGGTTGGCCAGCGTGCCACAGAGAATACCCGGCACGGCAGGTGTAATTGTTCCTGGCGTCCTGGCGGTTAAAAGCAGGCCCAGGGTCGGCAATTGCAAGAAGATGGTGATGGCAATAGCGCTATAGAAGTAGAGCCTGCGTCCCCGCTTTGGCGTAGGCTCGGTTGAGCCTTTGCCATCCTCCATAGCGGCCTGCATAGTGAACGGCAGTCCTCCTGCGTTTTGTGGGACATTGGCGGGCTGCACTGGTCTGTTCCATTGGCCGGGTTGCGCTGGAGCAGGCTGCGGCATGACTCCTGCGGGTGGCGAGACGGGCGCAGCAGGATTGTTTGGGGGATAGGAGGGATGGGGGGCTGGTTGCCGCGCTTGCATCCCTGCGCCCTGAGCCTGGGGGACAGGCGGCTGCCAGGAACGTTCGGCCACCGTCAAATCTCCATTGTTAGCGTCACCACTCAAGCGCATTTTGCCTGGAGCTGCGAGGGCAGGAGAAATGGCGGCCTGCAAATCGGCCGCCATTTCAGTGGCATTTTGATAGCGGTCTTGAGGATTTTTAGCCAGGGCTTTCTTCACTACAAACTCGATGGCAGGCGAAAGATCAGGCCGACTTTGCTTGAGAGAAGGCACCGGATCGCTGATATGTTTAGATAGGATGGCGAAGGGGTTGGAGCCTCTAAAAGGCACAGAACCCGTCAATAGCTCAAAGAGGATGCAGCCAAGCGCATAAATATCGGTACGGGCATCCAGTGAGCTACCGCTGGCCTGTTCCGGCGAGGCATATTCAGCCGTGCCGAGGAAGTTGCCAACGGTGGTCAGCGCGGGCATGGCGCTCAGACGCACAATGCCAAAATCGCTCAAGAGCAGACGGCCATCAGAATGAAAGAGCAGGTTGGCCGGTTTAACGTCACGATGAATCACCCCCAGGCTGTGGGCATAGGTAAGCGCGTCAGCAATCTGGCTGATATAACTGGAGATGGTAGTGAGGTCGAACTGGTTGCGCGCGCGCCGCATTTCGTCTATGCGTTCGCGCAGGGTGCCGCCGCGCACAAAGGGCATAACCAGGTAAGCCAGTTGTTCGCCTGCCACAACCGCTTCATCATACTCAAAGACGGGCAAGATATTTTTGTGTTCGAGCCGGGCTACCGTATCGGCCTCGCGCCGGAAACGCTCGAAATAGATGCGCCTGTCGTCCGCGTCCACCCCTTCCGGTGGTATGACGACTTTCACAGCCACGGTGCGCACCGGGCGGGATTGCTGCGCTAAAAAAACCGCGCTCATACCGCCGCGCCCTATGATTTGTTCAAGGGTGCAGGTGCCAAGTGTGACGCCGATTAGTTCGTTTACGTCCATTGATGATTCCTTTGATATAACATTTTTCTACCCCCACAGGTCTTCTTGCGTTACGGGTGTTGAGTCGGGACGCTTTTTGTAGGTTGCACGTCGTTCGCGCACGGCTTTTGTTGGCGCGGGTTGTTCATACGTTTCCTGTTGCGCCTCGATTGCCGATACGGGTGCGCCGGCCAGGGCGAGCATGGCTTCGAAAATTGAGCCGCGATGAATGCGGATGGCCGGCCAGAGACTTATCAGAGCTTCCAGGCTGGCATGGTCTTCCTGCGCGAACACGGGCCAGCGCGAGCGGCATTCTTGCAGCGCTTCGGCTAATGGCATAGCCTGTCGCCCATTTTCACCCATCCATTCTACGAATGAAATACCCTGATGTTCCAGCCAGTTTACAGCATATAATCCTACACCAGAAGCAAAGGCAATGCCATCACCTACGACGCTCTCTATGGCGCGCATCAATTCTGAGCGCCGGTAACAGTGTAATGCTTCAAAGCAGACGCGCTCAGGCATCCATTTTTCTTGCAGGACACGCTGGCGCACTGAGGCGAGGTCTACGGCGGCCATGCGCTGCGCGAAATCATCGATATAGGCTGCGCAAGACTTTCAACAGCTCAGTTGCAGACAATTGCCCATCGTATTCGACTATAGGAAAATCATGTGCGAGGCTGGCGAAGGCTCCTTTCGCTTCGATGGGGATAGCCAGCACAATATCCTTACGCGCCTGAAGTTGCTGCAATTTTTGGATTTTGCGCTCGCGGTACGAGGGGGTCCAGTAGCCCAGAATTTCAAAGTAGAGACGGTGTTGGTCGCGTGTAAGCGCAAAATCGGGAATGAAGATGCCCTGCGTGGTGGATGCGCCACTGGCGTATGTCAGGAGAAGGGGTTCAGGCTCGCGTTTGAGTTGCCAGCCATCGACACCCTGGCTCCTGGCAAGCGCGCTGAAGGCTTCGGCAAAAGATTGCTCGATGCTGCTATCAAAAACAGTATTACTGTCTGCAATGGGTGCATTCAATTTCGTCCCGGCGTCAGACGGGAGCAATTTGAGCAGGTCGCTATCCATTTCAAAATGGTAGGCGCGCTGCAAGAAATGCACAGTGGCTCCGGCTTTGACAATAGCTGACAGGGGCAGGCTGTGATTGCCACGCACGCCATAGCGCAGCAGCATACGACATAAGCGGGCCAGTCGCTGGCCGTATTGACCAGGCGCGCCCGTCATCTCCTGCGGCCCATACAGGGTCAAGTGCAGCAGCGAAGAGCCGTCTTCATAGGCGAGGTCGTAGTAGACACCCAGTTTACGCGCCAGAAAGCACAGGCGTTTGATGGCGGCTCCAACCCCCGTGAGTGGCGCATGGGCGTCATGGTCAGAGGAGCCAGCACGCTGCGCGGATTGCGCCTTAAGAAATGCTTTGCAGTCGATCACAAAATGCGCATCGGAGGCATTGAACAGGGCAGATTCGAAAGTCCACTGGTTGTACAGCGCGGCCACTTCGTCGGGTGTGGGCTGCTCGTCGTCTACTCGTGTAAGCAACGCCTCTTCTTCGCTATCAAGCGCGAGCAGGTATTCCAATTCAGACGAACCGAGTTGGTAGACGCGGGCGAATTGCACAAGGGCTGTGGCGCGGTCACTGGCAGCCAGAAAACCACTATAGCGTTCATTAACGAAGTCGTACAGCGCGAGCCGCAGTTGAATGGGAGAAGTGATGCCTGCCTCTTCCAATGCGCCATTGCCGGTATACTGCGTCCAATCGGATGTCCGCCAGTTGTACCAATGGCTGAGCGTCGCGATCAAACAGTGCGCCACGCGGTAATCGCCGATACATGCGCGGGCATCGTCAATGGAAAAGCGGCGCTGCGGCTGGCCCAGCAGTTGCTCGTGATAGTCGATCAAACGAGCAATTTCGGCGCGCATTGCTCCAGGGCGCAAAAAATTGAGTGTGACAGAAAGGATGCCACTGCGCTTCTGAACACGTTTCGGGACATCTTGTAAGCTAAAGCGCACACGTTTCTCCTTTTGATGATTCTCACCACGCGCATTATAACGCTTATTTGCGACGTTTCGCTATATCTTCTTCGGTAGTATCGCTTGTGATGAGTTCGTATAACCAGGCCTGGCCTGCTTTGGGACGCAGGACGCGGCCCAGACGTTGAATGTATTCGCGTCTGGTGCTATTGCCACTAACGATGATAGCGACGCGGCAATCAGGCACATCGACACCTTCGTTGAGGACGCGCCCGGAGACCAGTTTGCTATAAGTGCCGGCGCGGAAGCGTTTGAGGATGGAGCGACGTTCCTCGGCGGGGGTTTTGTAGGTGATGGAGGGCAGGCAGAAGCGGCGGCTGATCTCATCGACAACGGGATTGTATTCTGAGAAGAGGATGACCTGGTCTTGCGCGTGCAGGCGCAACAGGCGTTCGATTTCAGCATATTTAGCGGGGGCGTTCATGGCGATGTTGCGGGCTTCGCGCCATGCAAGCATGGCCTTACGCGCTTCGGGATCGCGCGCGCTCATGAAGATGATCTTCTGCTGAAAATCTTCGGGCGAGCGAATGATAATGTGCCTTTTCTGCAAAAAGGCGCGATAGATACGCCTTTGTTCAGCATAACGCGCTTCTTCCTCTTCGGAAAGGACAATATCGATTGGCACTTCCTGGTATTGCGCCAGGTAGCGCCCCTCGGTGAGTTCCGCAGGGGCGCGGCGATAGACCTCTGGCCCGATGAGCTGTTGCAAGTCGAGATGAGCCATATCGCTGCGTTCGGGCGTGGCGCTCAACCCCAGGCGCAGGGGCGTAAAGGCGCTTTCGGCGATCAGGCGATAGGTGGGCGCGGGCAGGTGATGGCATTCGTCGAAGATGAGCAGCCCGAAACGTTTCAATTCGCGGGGATTGAGCGCGGCAGAGTCGTAGGTGATGATGGTAATCGGCTTCAATTCTTTTTCGCCACCGCCGAAGATGCCGATATCATCAACACTGACGCCGAGGGCAGCGGACAGGGCGTTGCGCCACTGCTGGAGAAGATCGAGGGTGGGGACTATTGCCAGCGTCCACAGTTTCGTTTCGTGGATGGACATGGCCGCGACGAGCGTTTTGCCCGCGCCGGTGGGCAAGACAACTACACCCGCGCTGCCCTCGGCCAGCCAGTTTGACAGCGCCTCGTGCTGATAGGGGCGCGGCTCAACTTGCAAGTTGGTCGCAAAGGGCAGGGCTGGCCGCTCTTCAAAGGCGACGCTGAACGGTGTTCCCTGCGCCTGCAGAGCCTGTTTGATGGCCTGAAAATGGATGGGTTGGGTGCGCAAGAAGGCGTGCCGCTTATCGCGCCCGGTGGAGGCGCGCATATCCGCGGGTAGGTGCGAGCCAAACAACGCTTGCAGCAGTTCGGGCGTGGGCAGGTGCAGCAGTGCGTCGTCGGGGATGATGGCGAGGTCACGGCCTCGATGATCGATAGTGGTCATATGGCAATTTCACTATTCGTTTGAGGTGGCAAACAGCGTAAGTTGGTCGGGATGAGGCGCAGCTTCCTGTTTTTCTTGCTGCAACTCCGCGCTTTCTTGTAGGATAGGTGATAGCATGGCTGCCACGTCTGCGACAGGCCAGGGTAGAGCATGTCCGCCCAGTTCGATCAGTTTATTATTGCCCGGCAAGGCCGAAGCGGACTGGCGCACATATAATGGACGATGCTGTTTTAATGCTCCGTGTGCGCCTTCCCATGTGCCACCCTGGATATCGGACTCAGCCACAATGACGACCTGGGCCAGTCCCGTGACGACTTTGTTGCGTTCCATGGCGCGGCTCACTACCCACTGCGCGTCGGGGTGGAACTGGCTCATCAAGAGTACATTACCAGATTTAATCTTCGGCTGTAATGCTCGTATTTGCGCGCCGCTCAGCTTGCGTATGCCATGCGGTAACACAACGGTTGTGCATCCATCGCCGCTGGTCGCGCCTTCGTAGGCAGCGCGATCCACGCCGCGCGCATTGCCACTGATGACGTTCGCGCCCTGTTCCGCCAGAAAGGCAGAGACGGCGCGTGTAAAATCGAGGCTTTCTGCCCCGGCGTTGCGCGAACCTATTACAGCAATGGTTTGGCGCTCTAAAATACGCAGATCGCCTGCATAGAAAAGAACCGGTGGTGTTTGCTCGCGTTTGAGGGAAGTTTTCAGCAATTTTGGGTAATCGACATCCAGTACCGACAAGATATGAATGTTGTTATGCGCCAGCTGCTCCACCAGAAATGCCTGGCCGACCAGCTTCTCCTTTGATTGTTCAAGTTTTTTCGTGACATCTGCGCTCAGGCTACAGATATCAGTCCATTCCTGAGCATCGGCGGCGTAGAACTCTTGCAATGAGCGATTATGTTGATGGCACCATGCCACGACGATGTTATTGACAACACGAGTTGATAGCCCACTTTCAAACGCCAGCAACATCCAACATGCCTGTTCTCGTAAGTCTTCTGTCATGTCTATTTCCTTTACTGATCGTCGGAGTGGGCGGTGCGCGTAATCGTGAAGGGATACACAGCCTTTGCGCCCGCCTGCATCAACGTCCGACCTACCTCGCGCAGCATATAGCCCGAATCATAAATATCATCTATTATGAGGAAGGTTCGTCCAACAACCTGTTCGGGTGAACTGACGCTAAATGCTGCTTTGACGTTCTCTTTTTTCTGAACCCAGTTGGTTAAACTCTTCTGCTCGTATGTCTCACGCACTTTCGCAATGACCGCTACGTACTCTAGCGCGAGTTGTTCAGCCACACGACGCGCGAATGTTTCAACCAGCATACCGCTTTTAGTGGGCGGCACGCTTACTATACCATTGATTTCCTCTAGCGGATAGCGAGCGCGTATAATCTCAACGGCGCGCATCAGCAAGCTCAGTGGAAATGGACCGGCGTCTTCATATTTGCTGGCGCGCACCAGCCTGCCTACAAGAGTGCCGCCATGATACGACAGTGACCAGCCAGCTTCGTGTTCTGGATGCCTTGAAGTGCCACGCTTTTCGATGCGCGGCAGGTATTCTTCTTCCAGAAAACGCGCTGCTGCCGTATGTATTCTTTCCGGATATTTGATAACTGGAAAGTTGGATGAACGACAATTGCCACAGGTTCTGCATGCATAACCCGGCGCATCGCCCAGGTACGTCGTCAGATACTCCATATAGCAATAACGCAACTGCGCGTACTCCTGCATATCTTTGAGCTCGCGTTTTTTCTGCTCCCGCACACTATCATAGGAAGCAAAATCTACTTTTGCCAGGCTGGGAACTGCCGTATAGGTACGATCTTTCGCGTTGCGTTCAATCAAATGCTGCTCCTGCAAATCGAACAGGACATGCTCAACCACAGATTGCGCATATCCTGTCAATTGCATCAAATCATGCAATCCCTGCGGGATTACTTGCAAAAGTGACATGACAAAATCATAGCATTTCGCTTCGGGTTTGGCGGTGCGATTAAAATGCTCCTGAATGGCGAGATCAGCCGCGTCATACAGCAGGATACACCAGGAGACTTTCGTATCGCGTCCTGCTCGCCCAATTTCCTGATAGTAGTGAATTGGAGACGCTGGAATCTGATAATGAATGACAAAACGTATATCGGGCTTATCGATACCCATGCCAAGCGCGTTGGTAGAGCATACCACTTTGTACTGATTTGCCATAAATTTCTGTTCGATATCGCGCTTCACCTGTTCCTCGCGCCTGGAATGATAATATTCAGCTTGCACACCTTGCTGTTGTAAAAAAGCAGCTATCATCGCGGCATCATGTTGCGTCGCAGTATAAATGATGCCAGTTCCAGGCAAATGGGGCAGAAATTCCGCGAGATAGGCCAGCTTCTCGCGGTCGCCCCGCAGCTCTACCACGTTCAAATACAGATTCGGTCGCCACATTGTGCCGCGTATCACCTGCGCACCCGCGCCTATTTGTCCGAACACGTCTTGCTCAACGCGCGCGTTGGCGGTGGCGGTTAAGCCAAGTACGGGGATGGTGGGCGGGAGCGCGGAGAGCAGGCGCACGATACGTTGATAGTGGGGGCGAAAGTCGTGACCCCAGGTGGAGATACAGTGCGCTTCGTCGATGACGATCATGCTGATACGCATCTGGGGTACGCTGCTCTGCCAGTCGGCGTTATCCAGGCGTTCAGGGGCGATAAAGAGGATGCTGAGTTCGCCTTCGACAGCCCGCGCCAATGTTGCGCGATTTTCTTCCAACGAAAATTCTGAACTGACGATGCCGGCAGCGATGCCGTAGGAGTCGTTACAACGCTGGCACTGATCGCGCATCAGGGCTTTCAAGGGGGAGAAGACAAGCGTGAGATGAGGGTAATAGAGGCTCGCCATTTGATAACAGAGCGATTTGCCCCAGCCGGTGCGCTGGATTACGAGCAGTCGTTTCCCCTGTACAAGCTGCTCAATGATGTCGCGCTGGCCTGGATGAAAACCCGTGTTGATATGAAAGCGTTCTTTGAGAAGCTGTTCGGGTGGGTTGCTCTGCCACGTTGCCGCCGGTGTCGTCATGGACACCTCCCATACAATTATTTTGAACTGTAGAGATGTACATCTATTTTGTCTTTTTGCATTGTAAGTGTCTGTAGAGGGGTTGTCAATCATGGCGCAAGGCTCCGATGGTTTTTGTTGCAGATGTTGCAGATGTTTCAGATGTTGCATGAGGATTCAGATGGTGGATGGTAAGCTGAAATGTTTCTGATGTTTCATTGTTGCAAATGTTGCAGATGTTTCAGGTGTAGCAAGCAGTTTTTTGATTTGAACTACTGACGAGATAAGAGGTGGGTGATCTGAAGTGTACGAAGCAAGCAGGCATTGTGAATATTATACAGTATGGAGGGAGAATATACAAGACGTAGGGATGCTGATAAATAGAGACTCATCCAATAATGCTTGCAATCGCGTAACATCTATGTTACAATTCTTATATGAAATGGACGGTTGTATATTTTGAACAAGAAGACACGACCCAACCTGCAGAGGTTTTCGAAGATGCGTTGGATATTACTAATCCTCAGCTCTCTGGAAAGTTACTGCAAGCAACTGATGCATTGGAGTATCATGGTTATCGGCTGGGAGGCGGATATATTGAGAAATGTCATAATTACGAGGGCATGTGGGAAATTCGTGTCATATACAATGGAGCACTTGGGCGTGAGTTCTTTGGTTTTGACAAGGAACGCATCGTTTTGCTTCATGGTTATACCAAACGTACCGGACAACGGGCATCAGAATATGACTTGAATAAGGCATTTGGCTATTGGAAGGAGTATTTGCGCACTCGAAATATCAGCCCTATGCAAGAGGAGAAGCAATGAACAGATATGAACAACGCCGCCAGAAAAGGTTGCAGAATCCGGAGGTCATGGCTGGCTATCGGGAGATGGCTGCTGAGATGGAACTGATGCATCTGCTGGATGAAGTTCGTAAAGAAAAACATTTGACGCAGGAGGAACTTGCTGAACGTATTGGGAGGAAACGGGAGGCGATTTCTCGTTTGTTTTCTGCGGATGATGTCAACCCCACGATTGGGACATTGATAGAGTTGCTTGCGGCGCTCGATTTGACAGCCGATATTACGCTGCGCCAAACGAGAGAGGGCGAAGGGCCGATGAAGGTTGTGCTGGAATCTTCTGCTCCCGTATGATGTATAGCTATTCTTGTTTGAGCCTGACCACCATTACGCCGAACCATAACGCCCACAGCGCGAACAAGAGGATGGCGGGAGTGCTTAATGCGGCCTGGCCGGTGGCGGGGGCAAAGGCTACCTGGACTGCGCTGCCGGACATGAGGGCAGCGATGGCGAGGGCTATATAGCCGAAAAAGAGCCAGGAGTCGGGCCAGAGACTGCGCCCGCTGCGAGCGATTACTGCGCCGAAAAAGAGACTGGAAAAGGCGAGCAGGCCGCCACCGATTGTGAAGGTGAGGACGGTGAAAAGGCCTGTCAGGGGGGCGGAGTCGCCAGTAACGTGGGCTGATTGAGAAGCCGCGCTGATGAGTAGATACATTGTGCTTGCCAGCGTTCCGGCAACGAAGAAGATAAGGCCGAATAGTCCTGTCCAGGCGGCCATGACGGCGAAGCCTTTGCCACGCCAGGCAAATTCTGGCATGCCATCGGACTTATTTACTTGCTGCTGTTCCTGTTCCACCTGTCTGTCATCAGAGTTTGATTTTTCTTCTCCGGCTTGTTTATCTGGTTCTTGCTGTTCCACCTGCGCGTCATCGGGGGTTGTTTCTTCTGCCACGGCTTGTTTGACTGGTTCTTGCTGCTCGCCCTCATTTTCTTCTATAGTGGCATCGGCGCGTCCTATAATCTCCTGGGCGACGATGATACGGAAGAGCGCAAAGGGCAGACCGATTATGAGCGCAAAGCCTACTAGCAGTAAGGCGCGGTAGCCGACGAAGAGCAGGCCATGACCATTGATCCAGCGCAAGGTCTGGACCAGTGAAGTAAGCGCGTCGCTGTATCCCGCCGCGTTCAAGACGATCAGTTGATAGAGTGGTACCCCTACTACCAGCAGGAGTGCGCCGATGAGACAATAGAGCGCGTTACGCTGTAACTTTGCCAGAAATGTACGTTTCATACATATCGAAACCCTTTCCCATTTTCATCCCAATCATAGCATGAGGCCAGGGTGGGGGCAAGCCTCGCTTTTCATTAAATATTTCCTGGCAAGAATATATCCAACGCTGCCTTCATTTGAACCAGGTGCGCGCGTAGATGCCCGGTCACGAAGTCTTCCATGAACCATGCGAGGGGCTTTTCGCCGTAGCGGGAATGCACGCCTGTTAATTGCAGGTCGCTATCTTGCAGGTTTGCCAGTACTTCCTGCAAACGGGCATGGCTGGCAGGCAGTAACGCTTTGATTTGCGCCAGCGAGTCATGGGCGTGGTCGCGTATCTCTTTGAGGCGGCGTTCGTCCTGCTGCACGCGTCCAAAGTTCTGGCCGGGGCGGGCGACCAGTTTGGCGATCTGATCTCCCCAGTAGGGCATGAATTCCAGGATGTGAGCGAGGTTCTCCATGACGGTCCATTCGTTTTCAGAGGGTGATTGATACAGTTTTTCTGGAAGGAGTTGAGCCAGCGGACCATCGATCAGTTGGTTCAGCGCATCGTAGGATTGCTGCATATCTTGCCGGATGGCGGATATTCTGGGATTGGATGGTGATACGGTCATAGCTTTGCCCCTTTACTTTTGCTGGTTTTTCTTTCATTATGCACTAAGGGGATATGAAACGACAAATGACCGGCGAATGAAAGGAGTCCCATCATGTCATCGATGCATAGACCAACGTTTCAGGATGTTTTGCAGGCTAAGCGCCGCATTCGTCCCTACCTGGCGCGCACGCCGTTGCACCGTTATCCGGCGATAGATGCGCTGATTGGTACGGAAGTGTATGTCAAGCACGAGAATTACCAGCCGGTGGGCGCGTTCAAAGTGCGCGGTGGCATCAATCTTATTTCGCAACTTGAGCCGGGCGAACGCTCGCGTGGGGTTATTGCCGCCTCAACGGGCAATCACGGGCAATCGGTGGCCTATGCCGCGCGACTATTTGGCGTTAAGGCGCGTATCGTTGTGCCCGAAAAAGCAAATCCGGGAAAAGTGGCGGCTATGCAAGGGATGGACGCGGAAGTGATTAAGTTCGGCGCGAATTTCGACGAGGCCAAGTTGCACTGCGAGACGCTGGCCCGCGAACATGGCTACCGCTACATTCATTCGGGCAACGAACCCCTGCTCATCGCGGGCGTCGCCACCGAGGGACTGGAGATGCTGGAAGACGCGCCCGACCTGGAGATGATCTTCGTGCCGATTGGCGGCGGTTCAGGCGCGGCGGGCGTGTGTATCGCGGCGCACGCGGTCAACCCGGCTATTCGTGTAATCGGCGTGCAATCAGAAGCATCTGCCGCAGCGTATGAGACGTGGAAACAGCGACGCCTCGTTACCGCGCCCAACCGCACCTTCGCCGAAGGGCTGGCAACGGGCGTGGCCTTTGAACTGCCCCAGGAGATTATGCGCGAAGGGCTGCACGATTTCCTACTTTTGAGTGAGGCCGAGATTATGCAGGGGATGGTATGGATGATCGAACGGGCGCATACGCTGGCCGAGGGCGCGGGGGCGGCTGCGCTGGCAGGGGCGTACCGTATGCGCGAAGAGTTGCGGGGGAAAAAGGTGGGAATTGTGTGCTCGGGCGGCAATACGTCGCTGGAACATTTGCGGATGGCGCTGGAGGAGACGCGCAACACCTCAATTTCGTAAAAACAAACATGAGAGTAGGGGAGAGTGAGAGATGTAATGCTTGTTAGACATTCTGCATGAGCATCACTGGAGATGCCCAGGTTTCATCATCGCGGCCCCCTGGTCCCAGGGTGGCATCAACCCTGGCATCCAGTAACGCTTCAGCTGGAGAAAAAGTATGCCATAGTCTTTCGTAAAAAACCTGGGCCAGGCGCAAAGCTAATTCGTCCGTCACCGTCCAGCGGTATCCCAGTACAGTCGGAACATCAGCGGAGGCTAATGCTTCGAGCATGCCATAAAAATCGCCGTGTCCCACTTTTGTTGCATTGCGTGCGCCCAGACAGCAACTGAGGAAGGCCAGATGGAGCTCAGTGTCACGCAAGAGCGTGTTGAGTTCAGGGCAGCTGTCCAGGACGTGCAAATCATTGTCGTCGTTCAGGATTAACCCGCTAACTTCAGGTAATGTGTCCTCATAATGGGCATGACCGGCATAATGGAAAATGTGGTAACGACCGTTGTGCAACACTTCCCTGACTTTCGCATAGCTTGCATCCTCTCCCAGGAGCATATTCACATGATGGGGGATGCCCAGTTGCTTTAAGTCCGACTCAATAGTATCTTTTAATGATACAGCCTCAGTTTCAGCCCCAGGAAAATCTTGCTATCGATATTGGCACCAACTATGAGGACTCGCAAGGTTTCCTGACGCTTCAACAGCCCCGTAAGGAAGGTGTGGAAAGGACTGGTTTTTCGTAAGAACTTAGGGCTGGTTTGTAGTAGCCGTCGTGTCAGAATGTGGTTGTAGCTGAAATAGTAGTCGCCATTATGAAGTAATTCGAAAGGAATGCCCAGGCCTATAGACGGGCCACTGAATTGTAACCAGAGGTCCCTGGGATGTTGGGCCAGCGCCTGTGCTGCAATTAAGTTATTCCGCACACCAGGTTCAGCAGAGAGAGACTTATAAATCTCATTACCTATCGAACGAGCCAGAGGACGCCACATATCTCCTCCTTTAAGTATCAGGAGATTCAGATTATCGGCGCTATTTGTCAAGTTAGCAACGCTGAAACGCCGCCGCCGCTCCGCTACATACGTCGAGTGCTGGTCGGGTCCGATTAACTCACTACTTATCATTTGGTCCTGATTGAAAGTGATCGTCAGTTGCAAGCGCCCTTTGGCTCTACTTTCGGCCCTTTTTAGGCGAGCATCAAGAATGGCAGCACGTGAGATCTCAACGAGGTCAGTATAGGCAAAACTCTCTTTTTCGATGAAGTCATGAACATGGTAATCGTGTAGTGCTTTTTTTACGCGAGTAATTGTCCCCTGTCCGGTTAACATTATTAACCCACAATGCTTGTTAGTTGGACTTTCGCGTACCATCTTGAGTAAGTCCAGTCCTTGCTGATCATGAGGATCAAGTGAATTGCCACTCAAAGCAAGATCTACTATCATTAAGTCATAGAGTTCTCTTTTGATCTGATTCAGGGCTTCATCATAACTGGAGGCCAGATCGACAATCACCCTTCCTCCAAGTCGTTGTAGAAGCTGTTTCACCTGCTCTAGCCAGTCTTGTCTGTCGTCAACTACCAGAACGCGAAGAGTACCCATGTTATGTCCTCAATCCTAGTTTTTCAGCAAGCAAACTTGCGCATAGCAAGGCATGCTCGCGTTGCCTCAATGCTAGAAGCGAAGTGAAACGAATGGTGTTCATGGCATGATAGAGCAATGCAATGTAGTATTCGCTTATGTCGTCGTTCGGATTATGTGCTACCAGTCTACGCGCAATGGTGCGGAGATACACAACCGTCGCGTAAGCCTTTGCTAGCACTTTATTTTCTGTAGGGAGCAGAGTCGCAAGTTGTTCTACCTGGCTAAAACGATCTATACTGCACAAGGCATCTTCCATTTTTAAGCGCTCCTCCAGTGTTGCCTCCTCCGCTGCTAGCAAGCGAAACCGCACTTCTGAGTCCAACCTTGCGACATCACGCAAGATATGGCCCTGGCCGGTTCCCTGAAAGTCGATTAGCCACATGTGCCCGCTCTTATCAACGAAGATATTGTGTCGATTGAAGTCGCCATGCGTCGTACTGGTATAGGTAGATCGGATAAATGATTGGCTTGCTGCTGCCATCAAAGGATTCGTGAAAGGGCGATCACTATTCAAAGACTTAAAGTAGAGCTTTTGTTTACCATGAACAGATAGTAGTTGTTTTGCGAGCGCTTGCTCAAGTCTCTCCCATTTGAAGTCTAGTAATTTTAAGTAGTCGGAGGTCAAGTTGTGAGGATGCAAGCGACTCGGACTGGCGTACCAGGCGCTACAGGTATCAAAGAAGAGACGATCAAGGGCTTCTTTAATCTGAGATAGAGAAGCATGATGATAGAAACTATCGAAGTCTTCAAGAGAGTCATTGGATGCACCCAGCAGTGAATAGACAATGCCACCAAGAAGCGCAGTTCGACGCAAAGCGAGAACTGTCGTATTGCGCCCGCCTCCAATAAAGGGCAAGACGTACTGGTTGAAGTTGTGATACTCCTCATCTATTGTATGAAAATCACCATATTTAACAACTACTGTTCGTCCTTGACCTGTGCTATAGAAAGGTTGTACGGATAACACTCCTGTGCTACTCTCGCCCGGTGTGCGTGGTTGTACTAGAAGACTCTCGGCCTGGTAGAAAAGACGGCGAAGGAGATCATCCAACTCGATGGTAAGGCGATTTTGTAAAATGAGAACCTGCTTGACGCGAGTTCTCTTCACCACAAGATTGATTACTAGCTGCTCAGGCTCTGCTACCTGTTGCCAGTGAATATCTAGGTCCAAATTGACGTTCACTTCGTTGGAGAACACTTGTTGAACATTCTCAAGGAATACGCAGATGTGCAACTTCTCTTTGGAGAGAAAGTCCGCCACCTTAAACTCTCTAAAAGCGGTGCGCATCTGTTCTTGCGTGCCATAACCAGAAAGCATAATGACTTTTGTGGCCTCGCTTAAGCCTTGTTCATCCATTTCATGCAAAAGATCTAGTCCATCTGTATTGCTCTGATCAGCATCGTCCATACGAATGTCAAGCACCAGTAAGTGATAAAATGTCTTATCTAATAGCAAACGTGCCTGAGAAATGGTCAGGGCTGAAGTCGCGTGAAATCCACCGTGTTGCAGAGTCTCAACCAATTTCTCGCGCCACTCTTTAATGTCATCAACAACCAGAACACGTCCTTGCTTTTTCATAGTACTTACTCGCTTTCCAGAATGCCATTCAGCCTCATAGCATGATTTCCTCTTTAGGCAAACGTAATGTAAATGTTGTACCCAGCCCAGGCTAGCTTTGAATCACTAAATCTCCGCGATTTCTGAGGGCATTACGACGAGCACTCCATAAACCAAATCCTGAACTCCCCTTTGAAGAAAAAAACAGGTCGAAGACTTTAGACTGTTTTTCTACAGGGATACCAGCTCCCGTATCACTAACTTCGAGAAGTACAAAGCGGTTTGCGTTGCGAGCACTGAGGGTGATCTTGCCGCCTCCGGGCATAGCCTCAACGGCGTTTACTAAAAGATTGCGCAGGATGTCTATCACTAAGCCTCGAATGGCGCGAACATCTGCTACATCTTCATCGATTTTTAAGAGCAGCTCAATGCTGGATGGCAGTGTCACCATAGTTAAAACTTCTTCAAAAAGCATCCTCGGAGGAAGGGTTCCCGGTCCCTCGGCTTCCTCTTGTATCGAGCGTGACCACGTAAGCTCGTTCTTTAAGGATCCACTTAAGTCCAACACTGTCCGTGCCGCCTTTACAATGTTATTAAGTTTTCTGGATATGATTTCATTTGTTATTGCAAGTGTTTCCAATTCAGACTGAATATCACTCACGTATGACTCAACTAGACCAAGGTCATTGCTCAACCGATGGTTAATTCAAAAGCAGATTGACCGACGAACTCATTTCCTCCGCGGACAAAGCCCGCTGCTCAAACTCTTGGCGTGCCTGCGTTGTCTGTAACCGATAGATCGTGCTTGCGAGTCCTGCGCGAGCCCTTCAATAAATTCGATGTCAGTACCTCAAAAATAGCCAACATCCTTATGGCTGAGCCCTAAATTGCCATAGTAGCGGTCTTTGAACTTGATGGGTATTATTACCACTGATTGTGTTGCCGGTCTGATAATTTCAGCGAGATCACGTCTGGAGGCAGTTGTTAGTATCGTGTATCACTATCGTTTGACGCTCTCGGCTCCTGTCCATTCAGACCTTCATCCAGTTTCATGCGTGGGAAAGGCGAAATCTCCTGATAATGTGATGCACGCATAATTTGGCCTCTTCGCTATCAGCATCATAGCTCCGAATGACTACCTGGCTCTTACTATGTTTTTCCGCGATTTGTAGAATGACATCGTACGCTTTTACAAATTCGCTAACTCAGTTATTTCCCAAGTTCTTGTGCTATCTGGTCAAGCAACTGAAAGTGTTGTAGCTCCCTTCAGCTTTTTCATAGAGTTCGGAGTTTTGCAACGCGACAACAGCAAGGTCGGCTAAGCCTGTCAGCAGGCGTAGATCTCTTCGCTGAAGTTGTTTGGAGTCGAACTCTCTACATAGAGCACGCCGCGTAGTTCACCGCCTTCTAGCATCGGTACCGCCAGTTCAGAACGGTTTCAGGAATATAATCTAAATACATTTCATCCAGGGAGAGCGTGATGTATCCACGTTGACAGACCGCTTCGTTCTTGCTACAAATCCCACAACACCCTCGTCAAGGCCGAGGCGCAGGCCTTTCTTGCTCTCACTCACCCCACGCTCAGCGATCATCCACAATTCGTTTTGACTTCAATCATCAAGTTCCAACGTACCTGAGCTTGAATGAGTCAATTCTAAGCCTTCTCTAATATAAGATCAAAAACATGTTCATGATCAAGTTGGCTGGTAATCTCTTTACTTATCTCATTCCATACTTGAGCTTCTGCAAGAAGCATTTATCTCGTTCATAGGCTTGAGCATTTTGCAGCGCAACAACAGCCATATCGGCTAATCCTGTCAGCAAACGCTCATCACTCTCTCTAAAGTTGTTTAGATAGGGACTCTCAACATTGAGTACCCCCAACAAGTCATCTCCTATAAGCATAGGTACTGCCAATTCTGATGCTCCAGGGAAAAATTCCAGATAGATCTCATTCCATGGCTGTTGAGTTAGGATCTATATTTAACAGTTCCTTATTTTTCGCTACATAGCCTACAATTCCTTATTCAAGCTCTTGCCGTATGGTCTTCTTCTCCTCTGCTACACCACGCTCAGACTGCCATCAATAAGTTTCTCTGGTCAGCTTCATAATGCTTTAGATTGCCTAGCTTGGAATGGGTCAATTCCAATGCTTTCTCTAATATCAGATCAAAAACATGTGCTTAATCGAGTTGTCTTGTAATGTCTTTACTGATCTCATTGAGCGCTTGAGCTTTCTGCAAGAAGCGTTTCTCTCGCTCATAAGCTCGCGCATTTTGCAGTGCAACAACAGCAAGATACCGCTAGTCCCATCAATAAACGTTCATCACTTTCTCTGAAATTATTAGGGATAAGGCTCTCAATATTAAGTACTCCCCCTAGTTCATCCCCTGCTAACATCGGTACCGCCAATTCAGAACGGCTTCCCGGAATAAATTCTATATAGATCTCTTTCCAAGGTGCTCTAAGATGGATCTAGTTTCATGCAGTTTCTTCTTTCTTACAACATACCCTACGATCCCCTCATTCTTGTTCAGATGCAGTCCTTTCTTCTCCTCTGCCCATGTTCAGCAGCCATCCATAGATCGTCCTTCGCTGATCATAAAGCATCAGGCTCCTAAAGTTGAGTCTGTCAATTCCAGGGCTTTCTTCAGGATGAGATCAAAGACATGAGTGAGATTAAGCTGACTGGTGATCTCCTTGCTCATATCGTCGAGTACCTGAGCTTCCGCAAGAAGGCGTTTCTCCCGTTCGTAGAGCATCTGAGTCTTCTCAACAAGGCCTTTTTCCCGTTCAAAAGCTTGCGCGTTCTTAATTGCCAGCACTGCTTGCCCTGCCAAGATAACCAGAAAAATCTTGGTCCACCTGACGAAAAGCTCCTTCTATGCTGCTCTCAAAATTGAGAATACCTATCACCTCTTCTCCATCCAGCAGCGGTATATCCAGTTCTGAGACTATATCAGCAGTAACTGGAAGGTAGATATCTCGCCATGGAAGGTCATGTACATTATCAACGCGCGCCGGTTGTTTCTGCTCTAACACCCAGCGTGTAATACCTCTGGTCTCTTGCAAGGAGATGATAGTTGCCTTGCGAGCGTCAGCATCGCGACCAAGCGCTGCAGATCTCTAAGATCCGAGTTCGCGGATTAGGGAGCATAATTGAGCATACTTCAGCAGGTATATGCTCATGTGCTAATCTAAGCAGGGTATTTAAAACAGAATTTAAATCCAGATTACGTGTGAGTTCACGGTCTATATTTTGTAAAATTTCCAATTCACGTACTCGACGTTGGAGTATTGTGTCATACTCACGCGCATTTTTGATTGCTATAGCTGCATAGTGAGCCAGGCCCTCAATAAAAAGCTTTTGTGGATCATCGAAGCGTTGTGGCTTGCGAAAGTTTACAAACAGTACACCAACCGAATCATCCCCGACCTGCAAAGGCATCGCTGCCGTAGAGCTAAGCCCTTCACGTTGCCAAAAACTTCCTTGTCGTACATGTGTATGTGTGAAGGTATGTAGCTCAGCGTATACAGCAGCGCTTTTTTGGCAAAGATCGGCTTTAGCTGACGTAGCATCAATGCGGGAAGATCGTCAGAGCGGCTAGCAGACATAGACTCGACGGTCTAGTCCAGCAACTTGCCGGCTATATGCGGGGATACCACGAAATGTTGAAATCCTGGATTGTAAGGGTAGAGAACAACAAGATCAGCCTTTGTTACCTCCAGGATTTTGTCAGCAGTGGCATCCAACGCTTTTTCTGACTCAAATAACTGGGTCAGCGTTTGTCCGGTCTCGTTAAGCTGATCCAGGTTACTATACAATCGGATATTGTGTAGCGCCAGAGAGATATGGTTTGCCAGCAAGTTGATGATAAACAGGTCTTCCTGATTGTAGCGGTAGGGTTGAGGATGCTGGATAGAGAGAACCCCTAAAGAGTTATCACGTAGAACTAGCGGAACAAAAATATATTATTTCTCTCTTCCAGTTCCTTCGATATGAAGAGGTTGCGATGCTAAATGTTCCTCACTCAACTGTTCTATGAACACCATTTGCATCTTCTCGATAACGTATTGGGAAGCTCCTTCCAGTGTACTATTCTCTTTGAAGATAAATTTGCCGTCTTCTTGCAAGTACATATCAATCATACCAGTCTGTGGCTGATACACTTCAAGCAGTAAAGTATGACTTATATCGAGGATATTCCCAACATACTTTTGAAGTTTCTCAAAGAGCGTCTTAATTGTTCCTAGTTCCTGGTTCATCTCTTTTCCAATGCGCGCAACTTCCTGGTAGCGCAACAGTAACCATCTTTCCTGGAGCATAAATGAGGCTTGATAGGCGAATATCTGGTAAAGTTCGTAATCATCGGGAGTGAACTCTTGTGCCTCTCTGAAGTTCAGGTATACCACCGCTAATGGTTTTTGTGTGTATCTCGTCCGCAAAGCTAGGCCCACAAAAGAACGAATTTTTTCAAGACGCGTAAATGTACTTTGATACTCAGGTGCTGTTTCCACATTTTTAACCAGTAGTATACCCTGTTTTAATACTCTTTCAGTGAGCCCTCCAGGACTCGGTTTCCCAGGAGACTCTTTGCGATATTTGAGCAATTTCCCGGCAACCGTATATGGTTCAATGAACTCTCCAGTGATAGGGTTGGTAACGGTACTTGGTTCAATGAAGTGACCAGTTATTGGATTACTTGCGAAGATGTTACAGGTATCTGCGTTAAAGTACGCTCGTGCTGTCTGAACAATGTGGACTAGTACGTTGGTTAAGTCTCCAGGTTCTCCTGTTCTGCGGACTAACACATTTACTAGCTCACTTACATCATGCAATGACGATGATTTCACGCACTACCTCCGATTTATTCGTCTTTTACGAAGAGTCAAACCTTATAAATAAAGGACTAAAACACTATCAGTTTAAGATAAATTATACTAAAAATTTGGCTTAATGGCAATTAAAACTTTCTCTTCATAGAGCTATCCAAAATTGTCATGCCGTCGTTAATACCAACTTCACTAGCTCTAGTGTTTCCCGCAAGATCTGATGTCTAACATCCTTTTAGCATTCATCTATTCATACGTCTTAAATAAGTAGAAGTCGAAGATCTCGGTTCTTTCTTTCAAGAAAGGGATATGCGATATATTCATAGTATTAAACGATCAAACGGCTGTAGGATAAAATAGGGAAATGAATTGATGTTGAATGACGATAAGAAAAAAAAGAAGAACAGACAGAAGAACCCAGGCGAGGCTTTGTTCTTCCACCTCCAAAAGATGCGTGTCCAAAAGGTCATATCGATTGGGAACTATTCGAGGCCCGGCAGGCGGATTGATCAAGCGATGTCGTCGCTGTGGTGCTATCGATAAGTCATTTGTTAGCAGGATAATTAAATGAAGAATGAGAATACACCGCAAACTTCGCGAACTTCTGTCCGCCAGGTATCAGAATTAAAGGCCAAAGATGAGGATTCAGGAGATAACGTTTGGCATTTTGGGGATGTAAGTGTGTTTTGTGCCTGGTCTCCAATTGCTGAGTTACTAGCAGTTAAAGGAAGCGCTAACAACTCGATTGATGTGCATGAACAATTGATTGAGGTTGACAGTACAGATCGGAGCCAACCGAGCGTAACCCAAGCTCAAACAGCAAAGTCTGCCGACTTAATATTGACAGAAGATGATATTCCTCTCACCTTGTGGCGGGCCAAGCGAATAAATGCTGTGCATTCTGAGATAGGAGGGTTGTTTACTTTTGCGGATTTGAAAAATGTGATCCCTGGGTTGATAGTTGCAGCACTCAATAAAGTTGCTCCGAAAGGAGTGCCACTATACTACGTCTTATACATTGGTGAGGTTAACAAATCTTCGCATCCTCTGTCACGGTTAATTGGACGAATACAACAAGAGGAGAGAACCAGCGCCACAGGTGGCCTGGCTGGCCGACCGACGATGGATAATGAGTCGTTCAGAGTGTTTCTAGAGATGTTTGATAATATTCGATCTGACATGGACTCCTCATCGATAGCTGAGAAAGCTCCTCTTTCAGAAGGTGAGATCTCGTTAACCGATGCTGCATTTTTCGAGCATTATTCACCTTTAAGACGATGCCGCGGCTACCTTGTTCTTGACCCGCACTTTTCGATCGTAATCGATTGTGCTGAAGAAGATGTCCGTTCGCTTCTGACTATAATTCAGCAAGCCAACTTAACAGATCAAGGATTGGAAGCGTCTGGATTCGCAACCGTGTTAATGCGAGTTAGTATGTGGGATTCAAGTGCTGAAATGCATGCATCGCTTGATGATCTTGTACAAATTAGCCGAAGTAGCGATGCTTCGACCCAGGGGCAAATTCTGCTCAATTTTGCGCTTGCTGGCATCGGCATAGTATTATCTCTCACTCCTTTGCCCCATGCCCGTCCCGTCCAGCTAGTCGCTCCTATGTTAATTTATGCTATGGCAGCAATATCTCATGCATTCTTTGCGCTCACGAGTAATAGATTATTCAATCGCCTCGGAGTTCTGTGTTTATTATTAGCTACGGTATTGGCAATACTGATCTTTTCTTTTCCGTCTTTTGTGATACCGTTTCTTCCATCTACACATTAGAATATGGTATACCCAGTTTCTGGGGGATATTATAAGTAAATTCAAAAATCCGTAGGATAACTATTATTGTGGAATACACGCGCATGATACAGCAAATTGAGGATGAATTCAGGGCTTCGCTACAATATGTATCGCTCGTCCGAGCGCATTCTCCGCGCTTTCAAGTATGGTTTCGCTCAGGCCGGGGTGGGCATACAGTATTTCAGAAAGGTCGGTCAGGGTTGCGCCCATTTCGATGGCCAGAGTGGCCTGGCCGATCAGGTCGCCGGCGCGGGGGCCGACGATGGTTGCGCCCAGCAGGACGCCATCGCTGGCGCTGGCTGTCAGCATAGCTACGCCGTTGTCCGTGCCCAGGGTGAGCGCGCGTCCGTTGGCGGCTAGAGGAAACCTGCCGGTAGTGATGGTGTAGCCTGCTTCGGTGGCTTGCGTGGCTGAGTAGCCGACGGTGGCAAGTTCAGGCGTGGTATGCACGACGAGGGGAGTCACGAGAGGAGCGTATTGCACGCGCTGACCGGAAAGCGTCTCGGCGGCCACTTTGCCCTGCTTCATGGCGATGCCCGCCAGGGCGTGTCCGCCTGTGCAATCGCCTATGGCGTAGATATTCGGGACGCTGCTTTGCTGCATAGAATTGACGAGGATACCACCGTTTTCGGTGAGTGAGACTGCGACAGCGTCGAGGTGTAATCCGGCTGTGCGCGGCTGCACTCCTCGCGAATTCACCAGGGGGCGTTCGGCAATGGTTGCGCTTGCGGCTTTTGTCTCGACCTGGACTCCAAGTTTGCGCAGGCCAGCCTGCACCAACCGCACGGCAGCAGGGTCAATGCCGGGCAGGAGTTGCTCGCCCGGTGCGTATAGTTTGACCCGCACGTTTAGGCGGGCGAAGAGGGTTGCCAGTTCCAGCGCGATATAGTCGTCGCCGAATATAGCCAGTGTTTCTGGTAATGCTGGCAGCTTCAAGGCCTGCTCAGGGGTCAAAACGTACTCGCCGTCATAAGAGAGTCCGGCGAGGGGAGCGGCATCCGCGCCGGTGGCGATGATGCAATGCTCAAATTTGAAACGCAGCGAGCCGTGTTCGCCTTCGACGCGCAATTCACGGTCGTTGATAAACCAGCCGGTGCCATGCACAAAATCGATGTGATTGCCCGTTAGTAAGCGGCGTACCCCCTCGGCCAGGCGATCTACCACGCTCTGTTTCCATGCCTGCATCTCGGCCCAGTTGAAGCTGACGGTCGGCGCAGAGATGCCCATTGAGGCGAGTTCTTCCTGGCGCGTTTGGTTATAGCGTTCGGTGGAGGAGAGCAAAGCTTTGAGCGGGATACAGCCGCGATGCAGGCAGGTGCCACCGGGCACGGACTGGTCGATGAGGGTAACGTGGTGGCCCAGTTGAGCGGCGCGGATGGCCGCGACATAGCCGCCGGGGCCTGCGCCCAGTACCAGCACATCTACGGCAGTGGTAACGTCTCCTACAACCATGAGTTTGCTTCTTTCTGTTTATGATGTTCGCCAGTAGCCAGGGCGGGGGCAAGCCCTGGCTCGCTATTACGCATATAGGGATTTCTACACCATATCGAGCATCAATTGTTGGGGATGCTCAACCAGTTCTTTGAAGCGACCCATGAACGCGCCTGACAACGCGCCATCGATCAGGCGATGGTCAAATGAGAGCGCGAGCGGCATGATGGGGCGAACGGTCACTACTCCATGCTCAACAATGGCTTTATCCTCGATTCTGCCGAAAGCCAGAATGGCTACTTCGGGGTGGTTGATGATGGGCGTGCCGGTGCTGCCGCCGAAGCTGCCCACGTTGTTGAGGGTGAAGGTGCTGCCGCTCACTTCTGGCAGCGTCAAGGTACGCTGTTTGGCTCCCTCGATCAGACGATCAACGTTGGCTGCTATCTCTAACAGGGTGAGACGATCGGCGTTGCGCAATACGGGAACAAGCAGACCGTCCGGAGTGGCCGCGGCAATGCCGATATGGTACGAGCGTTTGTAGATGATTTCGCGCCGCTCTTCGTCCAGGCTGGCGTTAAATATGGGAAACTCTTTTATTACGGGTAGCAAGAGTTTGATCAGCAGGGGCATATAGGTCAGGCGGATGCCACGCTTTTCCGCGCCGGGCTTGAGGGCGTCGCGCAAGGCTACAAGTGCGGTGGCATCGACTTCGCCGAAAGCGGTAGCGTGTGGGATGATGCGCCAGGAACGCTCCATGTGTTCCGCGATGCGCTTGCGCAGGCCCGTGAGTGGCTGGCGTTCGTCTTGCGGAGGAGCCTGCTCCACAGTCGATGGTTTTAGCACAGGCGCGGGTGATGCGGACGGCGGATGATGCGGACGTGGGAGTTTCGGACGCGATAAATCGCGTCCCTACAGGAGTTGGCGTGGAGGCAGAGGTGGATTGTGTTTTTTCGGCGAAGGCTTTGACATCTTCGAGGGAGACACGCCCGTTCGCGTTGGAGGGTGTGACCTGTTCGAGGTCTATGCCAAGCTCAAAGGCCAGTTTGCGCACGGCGGGAGCGGCCAGCACGCGCATTTTTGGCGCTGCGGTTTGCGTTGTGGAAGCAGGAGATGTTGGCGCGGCTGCATGGGTTGCAATGGCGGTCGGGGTTGCGCTTCTTGTGGGTGCTGTAAAATCGCCATTGGATGATGCAGAAGGCGCGTCAAAGACGACCAGCACATCGCCGACTTTAGCTGTCTGGCCGTTGGGCACGCGAATCTCGGAGACACGCCCGGCGACTGGAGCGGGTATCTCAACGATGGCCTTGTCGGTTTCGACTTTGACGACGGTTTGATCGAGCTTGACTGTATCGCCCACGTTGACAAGCCATTCGACGACCTCAGCCTCGTGCATTCCTTCGCCGAGGTCCGCCAGTTTCAATTCACTCATAGTTTAAAATCCTACTTTCCAGGGTCCCATCTAGCTAGGGTTCCATGATTTCGCGCAGCGCGGTCATTACTTTTGCCGGGGTTGGTACGTAATAGTCTTCCTGTCCCGGCACGGGGTATGGAGTATCGTAGCCTGTCACGCGCCCGATGGGTTTGAGCAGGGAATAGAAGCAGCGTTCGTTGATAACTGCGGTGATTTCCGCGCCGATGCCGCCCGCGCGCGGAGCTTCATGCACGATAATGGCGCGGCCCGTCTTTTCAACCGAGGCGGCGATGGCGTCTTCGTCAAGCGGCCAGACGGTGCGCAGGTCGATGACCTCGACGCTGGTCCCTATTTCTTGCTGCGCCTGTTTCGCCGCTTCTAGCGCGACATTGACCATGGCGCCATAGGCAAAGATGCTGACATCCGCGCCTTCCTGCACGATGTTGGCTTTGCCTAGAGGGATGGTGTAGTGTTCCGAGGGTGTTTCGGCGCGAAACGAGCGATACAGTTTGATGTTTTCGAGAAAAAGCACCGGGTCGGGGTCGTCAACCGCTGAGGCTAATAGCCCCTTGGCGTCGTAGGGATTGGAGGGAACCACGATTTTGAAGCCGGGTGTCTGTAAAAAGACGGCTTCGAGACTGTCGGAGTGCAATTCGGGCGTACGCACGCCGCCGCCATAGGGGGCGCGCACTACGAGGGGGCAGGTGTAGGCTCCCGCGCTGCGAAAACGGATACGCGCCGCCTGCGAAACAAGCTGATTCATGCATACAAAAAGGAACCCGGCAAATTGTATCTCGGCGATGGGTCGCAGGCCATAAATTGCCATGCCGATCGACGTGCCAATGATGCCGGACTCTGCCAGCGGGGTATCGAAGACACGCTCTTCGCCAAATTTGTTTTGCAGGTGTTCGGTGACGCGGAACACGCCGCCATTGGCTCCAATATCTTCTCCAAAGACGACGACACGGCGGTCGCGTTCAAGTTCCAGCGCCAGCGCTGAATTGATCGCCTCGATCATGGTCATTTGCATTGGTATTGCTCCTGATATATCTCGTTCAAAACAGGTCTGCCGTCCTGATAAATTCCCATTCCTACGGTTTTTTGTCGATGTAGCGCAGAAGATCGGCGCGTTGGACTTGCTGGCGCGGCGATAGTTCGGCGGCGACGTAGTCAAAGAAGCTATCGGGAGCCATGGGCGGGATAGCCTCGGCGATACGCACGGCCTCGTTGATCTCTTCTTCTACCTCTTCGAGAAGTTGTTGCACGCGCTGTTCTGTCAGCAGGTCGCGGGCAATCAGGAATTTCTGGAAACGCGCGATGGGATCTTTGGCGCGCCATGCTTCGACTTCCGCCGCATCGCGATAGCGCGTGGGGTCGTCGGCGGTGGTGTGCGCTCCGATGCGGTAGGTGAGCGTTTCTATGAGGGTTGGCCCGTTGCCAGCGCGCGCGTTTTCTATGGCTTTGCTCATGGCGTCGTAGACGGCCAGGATGTCATTGCCATCCACAAGCCTGGCGGGAACGCCGAAGCCTTCTCCGCGCGCGGCAAAGGTGGACGCGGCGCTCTGCTTGTGACGCGGCACGCTAATGGCCCAGCCGTTGTTCTGCACTACCAGCACGACGGGAGCCTGGAAGATGCCTGCGAAGTTCAGCGCCTCGTTGAAATCGCCCTCGGATGTCGCGCCATCCCCGCATACGCCGACCGCTACAACGGGATCGCCCGCGATTTTCGCCGCCATCGCCAGTCCCACGGCGTGCAACATTTGCGTGCCTATGACGATTTGCACGGGCAGGCAATGCGTTTCGGCGGGCCAATTCTCAGGCGTGAAGCCGCGAAACGAGTAGGCCAGCGTGGGAATTGGTACGCCTTTGACGATCAGCGAGGCAATCTCGCGATACGAAGTTGCCAGCCAATCCTGTGGCTGCATGGGCGCGGCCAGACCAACGGCGGTGGCCTCCTGTCCCACCAGCGAGCCAAAGGTGGTGGCGCGTCCCTGACGCTGTAAGGCCACGATCTTGTTGGAGAACACGCGCCCCACCTGCATATGGCGATAAAGTGACAACATACGTTCCGCGTTGATGTCGGGCATCTTCCCTACCAGGTTGCCCTCGGCATCGAGGATTTGGTAGGGGACAAGGCCAGGATCGGTTTGTATAGCCACGTTTGTTCCTCCCGGTATGTTACAGGCTAACTGTCAGTCTCCAATGGTTCATCGAATATGGAAAGTTGAGGAGCCTCCTTGAGCCGTCTTTGCTCTTTTTGCTGTATCTGCTGAATGCTTTCTTTAGGGGTTGGCAAGTTTTCGGGCATGGTACCTCCTAACTCTTGAATGGTTTGCCTGACCTTTTGACCCACCAGAAAGTGAGTCTGATTGGCTTTCTCTTTACTCCTGATACCTTCCCGGCGTATTTTATCTTCTGTCTGTGTGGCGCGGAAAAGGTTTGCGGCCAGTTCGGTGCTGCCCATATGGTCAAGTATTTGCTGGCTCTTCTTGAGACTCTTTCTGCTATGAATATCTTTAGTTCTGAGTCCGCCATACAAGCCCATATATCCATGATCTTGAAATATCGCGAAATCTAACGGTTTAATCACTCCAGCATGGCTGGCGGCCTCAGCCAGTTGTCGATTATGATCTGTAAGTTGACCACGTAAATATATGCGCCGTTGATCTTCTGAAAGGGCCGCCAGCTCGTCAGCTTGTTCCTGGCGGCGAGTCTGGATAGCAAAATACGTTTGGCCCAAAGCAACGATATCTTTGGATGGATCGGCGTTTTGCACGAGCAAATAACATGCATAGCGTGAGAGATGTACATCTTCTACTCTGCGTTTTGCCTTAGACCCAATGCTGACCATTTCGCTCACATGAGCGAAATGGTCGGTTATTTTTTGCCCGCTATTTTCGCATGCAGCTTCCGCTTTTTGAATTGCATTGGTAAACTTACCGTATTCGGTATAACCAAGTATCTTCGCGAGATCACGAGCTGACCAATATTCAAAGCCCTCTTCATTCACCCTGCGAATACTCTCAAATGGAGAAATACCGGGTGTTGTCGGACCACTTGTATTATCCATAGACTACAACTCCTTACAAGTAAGTAATAGTACCGCCCATTTTTTATGAGAAAATCCAGGGAGCCTCCTGCTTTCTCTTCTCCTCATATGCTGCGATTTCATCGCTGTGGCTGAGGGTCCAGCCAATATTATCCAACCCTTGAAGCAGGGCGTTCTTGCGGAAGCCGTCGATGTCGAAGTGGATGGCGCGCCCGGAGGGTGTGGTGACGGTCTGCGCGGCAAGGTCAACCCGCAGGGAGTAGCCTTCGTTGGCTGCGACTTCGTTGAAGAGTTCGCGCACGGTGGCCGAGTCTAGCGTGACGGGCAGGATGCCGTTATTGAAGCAGTTGTTGTAGAAAATATCGGCGAAGCTGGGGGCGATGAGGCAGCGAATGCCGTAATCGCGAATAGCCCAGGGGGCATGTTCGCGCGATGAGCCACAGCCAAAGTTGTCCTCGGTCAGGAGGATGTTCACGCCCTGATAGCGCGGCTGGTTCAGCACGAAATCGGGGTTGGGCTGTGTCGAGTCTTTATCCAGGTAACGCCAGTTGGCAAAGAGGACGTTATCGAAGCCGGTGCGGCGCGTCGTTTTGAGGAAGCGCGCAGGCGTGATCTCGTCGGTGTTGACGTTCATGCGATCCAGTGGGGCTACCAGGCCCGTCAATGTGGTAAATGGTTCCAATGTTTTTCTCCTCTAAAAAATTTTTACGGGATCAGGGGACGCGAGAATTGGACGCGATTTATCGCGTCCCTACAGATACCGGATATCGACAAAATGACCGGCGATGGCGGCGGCGGCGGCCATGGCGGGGCTGACGAGATGGGTGCGCCCGCCGCGTCCCTGGCGGCCCTCGAAGTTGCGATTGCTGGTGGAGGCGCAGCGCTCGCCTTCGGAAAGCTGGTCGCCGTTCATGGCGATGCACATGCTGCACCCCGATTCGCGCCACTGGAAACCGGCGTCGCGGAAAATGTCGGCCAGTCCCTCTTCTTCGGCCATGCGGCGCACCAGCATTGAGCCGGGGACTACGATGGCGCGAATGGTAGGGGCGACGTGCTTGCCTTTTATGTACTGAGCAGCCATGCGCAGGTCTTCCAGGCGCGAATTGGTACAGGAGCCGATGAAGACGGTATTCAGGGGAATCCCGGTAATCTTCTGTCCTGGTTTGAGGTCCATGTATGTGAGGGCGCGTTCGTAGGAGGCGCGCCGCTCCGGGTCTTGCTGCGCGGCAGGATCGGGCACGATGCCATTGACATCGACGACCATGCCGGGATTGATGCCCCAAGTCACCTGCGGCCCCAGACCATCGATATTGACCTCATGTACCGCGTCAAAGCGCGCGCCGGGGTCGCCGGGAAGCTGTCGCCACGCTGCTACAGCGCGGTCGAACATTTCGCCTTTCGGCGCGTAAGTACGGCCTTTGATATAGGCGAAGGTAGTCTCGTCGGGGGCGACCATGCCGGCGCGCGCGCCCATCTCAATCGCCAGGTTACAGAGCGTCATACGCCCCTCCATCGAGAGATTGCGAATGGCGGAGCCGCTAAATTCGATGACATGACCCGTGCCGACGCCAGTTCCCAGTTGACCAATGATGAACAGGCCGAGGTCTTTGGCGGTAACACCGGAAGACAGGGTGCCTTCTACGCGGATGTTCATGGTTTTGGGACGCTGTTGCAACATGCACTGTGTCGCCAGCACGTGTTCGACTTCGCTGGTGCCGATGCCAAAGGCCAGCGTTCCCAGCGCGCCATGCGTTGAGGTGTGCGAGTCTCCGCACACGATGGTCATGCCGGGCAGTGTGATGCCCTGCTCTGGCCCGATGATATGCACGATACCCTGGCGCGCATCTTGCATATCGTAGAGGGTTAAGTCAAATTCGCGCGCGTTGCGTTCCATAGTGGTAAGGCATTCCACGCTTTCCTTATCCACGACATCGAGCATACGTCGTCCCTGAACCGTTGGCACATTATGATCGAGTACGGCGATAGTGGCATCTTTTCTATGCACTGGTCGTCCAGTCATACGCAAACCCGTGAAAGCTTGAGGCGATGTCATTTCATGAACAAGGTGGCGATCGATATATAAAATGGTGGACTCTCCGGGCGCTTCACGAACGATGTGAGCGTCCCAGATTTTCTCAAACATGGTCTTTGGCATGTGTCTGTCTCCGTAACCAGGCGACGGCAATGTCACCCATTGATAGATCAAACAATGAACTACTCTGATAATTTATTGTATCCCCTGGTGAGGCGATTCTGCAAAATTCGCACATTTGCGCGCGCAGAAGTTGAGAGCAAACGAGCGAAGCAAGGATTCGTTAGCAATATGGACGAAAACCTGCTATTATAGAATGTGCCTGAACGGGCAAAAATAACATTCATGGAGTGTAAATCATGAGTCAACAGCAATCGGGCGATAGCAGCAACCGCAGGTATACTCTGAGCAGACCTTCCCCGACCGGCGGGCCGGTTATTCAAAGAACGCAGGAAGCGTTACCCAACCAGCAACGTCAGCCTTTACCGGCGCCCACGGGGCCGGCTCCTTATCATCTATCGCTCGATAGTGTGTTGACGCCCGCGCAAATGCAGGCTATAAACAACGCGGGCAAACTCGTATTTCACATCGTGGGCGATACGGGCGGTGTCAAAGCGCCACAGTCGCAGGAAATCGTGATGCAGCATATGGATGCTGACCTTACTGTGGCCGACGCGACCGCCCGGCCAGCTTTCTTTTACCATCTTGGCGATGTCGTCTATTACTATGGACAGGCAAGCGAGTATTACTCCCAGTTCTACGAGCCAAACATGCATTACGGGGCGCCGATTCTGGGCATCCCAGGCAATCATGACGGTGATTTGATAGACACTTCGGTGCCATCGCTGGCCGCTTTCGTTCGAGAACTTCTGCGCTACCACCCCGCATCTAACAACGGAATCCGGCGACTCGGGCCGTGACGCGATGACACAGCCCAATGTGTATTGGACACTGGAAACGCCGTTTATTACGTTTATCGGCTTGTACACGAATGTGCCTGAAGGTGGATATGTTGACGCAACCCAAACCGCCTGGCTGGCGTCAGAATTAACAAACGCGCCACAGAACAAGGCATTGATCGTGGCTATGCACCACCCGATCTACTCCGCGGATGTCTATCATAGCGGGAGTAAATATATGGGGCAGTTACTCGATACTGCCATCCAGCAGACCAACCGTATTCCTGACGCCGTGTTCGCGGGCCACGTTCACAACTACCAGCGTTTCACGCGCTCGCTCAATGGCCGCGATGTTCCTTATATCGTTGCTGGCGCGGGCGGATACTGGAACTTGCATTACATGATGCAGCCGCAAGGTCAACCGATCCAGACACCCTATCCGATGCCCGCCCCTGATACGGGTGTCACATTGGAGAGTTACCTCGATAACCGGCATGGATACATGCGCATGGAAATCACCGCGCAGACGCTCAAAGGCGAGTACTACTCGGTGCCACGCCCTCAAGAGTCGTGGGGCGATCCGGCGCAACTGGTCGACTCGTTTACCCTCGATCTGGCCCAGCATAAAGTAAGTTGATTTTAATGTGGCCTGGAACACCCTCTTTCTGAAAGGTTAGCCACGTTAAAAGCAACATGACGATGATAAAGAAAGCGCTCCAGGCTCTTGCAAATCTTAGAGCGCGCGAGCCAGTTCGGCTATGCGACCAAGTTGTTCAATTGTGGCCGGGGTAAGTGGCTCAAGAGCTACAATCAAATGAGCAACGCCTATAGCGGCAAAAGCGTGCAACTGGCGAGCGATCTCTTCGGGCGATCCTGTAATGGCTCGCCCGGTCTCGCTATCCTCGGCGGGTTGAAGACGAACGGATGCGCCGACTGTTAGCGTAATCGTTGCGGGATCGCGTCCTACTTCCGCGCAGGCGATTCGCAATTGTTCGTAGCGTTCCTGGACAACGGCAGGATCGGTATGCCAGGCGGTGTTCCAGGCGTCGGCGTAGCGCGCCACAAGCTGCAACATGCGCGGTCCCTTCGCGCCGATCAGGATAGGCGGGCCGGCTTTTGAGGGTCCGCGAGGGCGCAGCACGCACTTGTTCACCTGGTAGTACTGCCCCTGGAAATCCACTTGCCCTTCGCGCAGAAGCGGGACGATTACCTGAAGAGCCTCGTCAAAACGACTGGCAAGGTGATCGAAGGGGTAGCCAAATGCGTCGTACTCTGGTTGATGCCAGCCGGCCCCCAGTCCCAGGATGAAACGCCCGCCACTGATCTCGTCAAGGGTATCGGCCATCTTGGCAAGCAGAGCGGGAGGACGAAACGAGGTACATGCTACCATCGGGCCAATCTCGATGCGGGTCGTCACGGCTGCCAACGCGCTGAGCATGGTAAACGCCTCCCAGGGAGCAAGCTCTTCTTGCTCCGGGAAACGGTAGATAAGGTGATCTGCCAGCCAGAGGGAATCGAGGCCGTTCTGTTCGGCGGCCCGCGCCATGACCTGTAAGTCCTGGAAGGTGGGCGTGCGGCCTTCAAACGATCCCTCCGAGATATCTAATATTATGCCGATCTTCATGGGCTGTTTAGGGGTGTTCTGGGTCATGTATGGAGCCTTTCTCTGTGCGAAATGAAGTACCTCTTAAAAAGATACCAGTTTTTCCCATGCAATAAAAGGCAAAAGCAATGCTGGTAGCATATATCGTGTATAATCTCGTTAGTCAGCGCGATGCGCATGTTTTCTTGCTGCCTGCGGCAGATTTCTCCCTTTTTTGTGAACTGAGAAGAGGTGAAGGGGCAGAAAAGCAGAGAAATTGCATTAGATTAGGAAAAAGAAGGAGCAGAGTATGACAGACATATCACCACAGGGGTATAAGCGACTTGCGGGTAGCGAGAAGGAGCCACTGCCCGGAGCAAGCCCCGTTGGCCCGACCGATCCCAATGAACACATTGAGGTAACGATTTACCTGAGACCACCGGTGACAAGCAATCTGGCCGGTACGATTAGCGAGCAGGCGCAGAAGAAGCGCTCGCCTCTTAGCAGGGAGGAGTATAACGCGACGCAGAGCGCGACTCCAGAAGATGTGGCGAAGGTCGAGCAGTTTGCGACTGCCCATAATCTGACGGTTGTATCGTCGGAGCCGGTCAGGCGGCGCATGGTGCTGGCGGGTTCGGCAGAGGCATTGAGCGCGGCATTCGCGACCGAACTGCAAACGTATGAGCATCCTGGCGGCAGTTACCGGGGACGCACCGGGCCTTTGCACATTCCAGAAGAACTAGAACCGATCATTGTAGGCGTTTTTGGCCTGGATAATCGCCCGCAGGCGCGACCGCACTTGCAGCGCTATGACCCGGAGGCGCACCCAATCGCGGCGAATGCCAGCGATGCCGCCCGTTATACATCCTATTCCTCGCTGCAATTTGCCCAGCTTTACGACTTTCCAACGAGCAACAATGGAAGCGGCCAGTGTGTCGCTATCATCGAACTGGGTGGAGGCTACACGGATAACGACCTGCAAGTGTATTTCCAACAACTGGGCATTCCGCAGCCAAACGTGATAAGCGTCTCCGTTGACGGGGGGCAAAATATCCCGGCAGGCACGCCGGATAGCGCGGACGGCGAGGTAGCGCTCGATATTGAAGTGGTGGGCGGCATCGCGCCGGGCGCAAAAATCGCCGTCTACTTTGCGCCGAATACCGACCAGGGCTTCCTTGATGCGGTTACCCAGGCGACACACGATGTTGGCAATAGCCCCTCGGTGATCTCCATAAGCTGGGGCGCGGCGGAAGTGTACTGGACATCTCAGGCTATGCAAGCTATGGACCAGGCATTCCAGTCTGCCGCGGCGCTGGGCATCAACGTGTGTTGCGCGGCGGGTGACAGCGGCTCCTCGGATGGCGTCGGCGACGGGCTGGCGCACGTTGACTTTCCCGCAAGCAGTCCTCATGCCCTGGCCTGTGGCGGCACGCGGTTGGAAGCAACGTATGACACGCTGAGCAGCCAGTATGTAATCAGCAGCGAGGTTGTCTGGAACGACGATCCCACCGCTTCGGCAACAGGTGGCGGGGTTAGCGATGTCTTTCCCCTTCCGGCGTGGCAGGCTAAGGCGAACATCCCGTTATCGGTCAATGACCAGCACAGCGGGCGAGGCGTGCCGGATGTGGCAGGCGCCGCCGATCCGCAAACGGGATACAAAGTGCGTGTCGATGGAAAGAACCTGGTCTTTGGCGGCACCAGCGCCGTTGCGCCTTTGTGGGCCGGCCTGATCGCCCTGATTAACCAGCAACTGGGGCAACCGGTGGGATTCCTCAACCCGATTCTTTACCAGAATTACGCCTTTTTAGCCCAGACTAACGCTTTGCAGGATGTGACCAGCGGCAACAATGGCAGTTATACCGCGAGGCAGGGGTGGGACGCCTGCACCGGCCTGGGAACGCCCGATGGGGCCAACCTGGTCGATGCGCTCAACGCATTGTAATCAGAAACCAGTTGCGACACCCCTTGTGGGCGTCCCGTCCAGTCGGTGTTTTTCTGTGTGCATCACCAATGAGAAGAAGACGGGACACCCACCTTTCCTGCCTCAAAAGTCAAGCTGCGCAAGTTCTGGCAAATAGGTTTGAAGGCGCTCGGCATCGACGGGGTTCCAGGTGTAGCCATCGTGTTTGAGTCCAGTACCAACGATGACACCATCGGCTACAGCGAGCGTGGCGCGCACGGTCTCAACTTTCACGCCGGTATTGGCAAGGACGGGTGTACCGAGTACTGCGGCTTTTGCTTCGCGAATATGATCGAGGTCGGCTTCAGCGCCCGCCATGGCGCCCGAAATAAGGATGGCATCGGCCAGCGAGGAAACGACGACACTATGCGCCAGCGCGCCAATGGGACGCGGCGAGACGGGACGCGCAAATTCCGGCTCGATATTGAAGAACAGGCGCACGTTTTCCGCGCCGATCTGACGGCGATAATCCAGCGCGGCGGCGGCATCGGGCTGCCATAAGCCCATATCGCTGTCATAGACGCCTGTGAAGACCTCGCGCACAAAACTGGCGCGCACAGCCTGCGCCACAGCCAGGGCCGCCATGGGGTCCCACAGCATGTCAACCCCGTAGGGCAGGCGAATGTGCGGGCGCAATTCGCCGATGACTGCCGCCATAGCTGCAACGGGCGCGCGGTCAATGCGAAACGAGTAAGGAGAGCAACGTAGCAAAGGAACTTGAGAGTACCGACCATGCCAGGATGGCAGCTACAATGATGGAGGCTACGATGATGGCCGGAATGGGTGCATGGGTACGCTCGCTCACTTCGGAAAGCTTGCCGGGCAAGATGCGGTCAAACGACCAGGCGAAAATGGTACGCACTGGCATAAAAGTATTGGGAAACATGGCAGGCAGGTTCCAGAAGATGAAACTGATGGCGATGAGCAGAGCGAAGATGCCGTTGTTGGCGGCGATACTTGCCATCAGGTTGTAGTAGGGCTGCACCGGCAGCAGATAGCCAGGCGTGCCAGCCAGCGCGTTGACACTGGCGATGAATTGCTCACTCGCGCTATGATACAGGAGCAGCACGCCGATAATCATGAAGAGTGTGTCCCAAATGTAAAGGTTCTACGACGGGATCGATTTGCCGATTCTTGTATGACCTCTACCATCGACTTTGTTTGGTCGAATAAACCGCCAGATACATCGCAAAAGAAAGCCATTTTGAGCGAAGAATCGTCGCCATACAAAACTTTGGCGTAATTAAACGGATCTATACCATTTCGCCTCGCACGAGAGACATATTTAATATCTGTAATAATTGTCTTTTGTTGCTTTCCGAGTCCGAGAAATTCGAGCATGTTATCACGGACAATTAGTGTGCCCCTCTCTCCAAAATCCCGCCTACCCTCCTCACTGCCGTTATACAATGCTGAATCAAATGTTTTAATTATACCTCCTGGTTGTATGCTATTAACAGATGGGAGAACCAATGAAGAATTCTGATTAGGGGTTAGGGGATACCCATCTTGGTTGCAATAAAGAGAAACTGCGGGGTTTTGATGACCACACTTTGGGCACACAATTCCAGGAGGTGGGTTGCTAGAAATAATTTGGTTCACTAGATTGTTGCCAAGCCACATTCTCGCTGTGTCAATATCGGAATAAACGGCTTCGGCCATTTTTTCTGCCACTAATTCTTCGGAGTCTTTTAACGCTGCATGAGCAGCAGCCATTCCTAAGAATGCTACGCAACGAAGCTGTTCGTTGGTATATACTCCTGTCGTATCCTGTCCAGGATAGTTAGCAACAACGTGAAATGTGCTTAGTGCTGTGGTAAGGTATTCCCGCTCTGCGTTTGTTTTATGGGCCTCACTTACCTGCTTCAATGCTGCACGTAGCCTGGCTAGGCGATCTTGATCTATCTTTGATTCAACTTGTTGAATATGCTTTTCTAGCTGCTGAATATATACTTCCACCAGTCTTGGTGTGTCAGTATCGGCAACAGGCGGAACTTTTTTCATTCCCATTTGTCCTATTAGCTGATCTATTCCAGCTTTTAAAACGGGCAAACCGACGTTGGTAAGAAGCCATTGAGTTGCTAACATTATTACAGAAACCATCTCAACCCTCCAGTTCAGGTACTCTCGAATCGCTTATCCATTTACTAAATAAAGCGGCGTAACTGAAGCGGATAATTCATACTAACTTTGTGCAGGCATTTCCCGCTTTTGTTTTGACGCTTTATTTAGTGTCTTAGTCGCTTATTCTAAGCGCTATAATGTAGTTTGGCAACTGTCCCTTAATTTCCCCCTGTTTCTCCTATTCGCTCTGAAATTAGTTTTTCTCATCAGCAAATTTGAGGATCTCAAATCTCTGGTTTTCGGTCGCCCACTTGTCAGCTTTTCAGCGCTTACCCTGATATATTAAATGCTCTCTGTATCTGAGTTGAGCGTCTCTGCTAAACTCGATATAACGCACTTTATCATCTCTAGGGTCAATAAGCGCACAAACTTGATATTGTCTATTTGTAGATCTCACAGTCCTAAGCGCTCAATATCTCTTCTATGTCAAGAGCTAGTCATCAGTTATGTTTAAGCCTTCAACATCCTCAAATTCTATCCTGCGACCCAGCTTTTGACTCAGAAGAGCAAGCACTTTTCTCACAGACAGGCGTGAGGTAGGGTGACCGTTAACCATGCGGGAAACTGTCCCAGGGGATAGTCTGGTTTCATCGGCAACTTCTTTTTGGGTCATGAGTGCCTCTTCAATTAGTCGGTCTAGTCTCATAAATACATCCCTTGCGGTCATTTTGGACAATATTAGCACTTGAGTTTGCAATTTGTCAATCTTGACAACAAGGCGCATCTAAAAGCATCTAAAAGCATCTAAAAGCACTGTATTTGATCTAATTATATGCTATAGTTGATTTGGCGATGCCTTGCAAATGAAGTCATAAAGATGGTACTTTGTCGATGCCGGGCCTGATGAGGAACGCACCTTCACCGATGCCTGTCTCATCGAGCGATTGCAAGAGCTGGAACGTCAGTCTCTCAGTTTTCACGATGAAGAAGGCACCTACAGCCTGGGCTGTATTCTGGGCGAATTGAGCGGTCAGGTGTTCCCTATGACCGACCAGGATACCGCGCAACCCTGGCCGCGCCTGCCCATAATACATTTACAGCAAAGTGACCGCTCAGGCGATCATCACTGGCCTTTCACGCGCCCCTACAATGCGCAGGGTATGGTACGAGCAGAGGCTGTTTTACAGGCAATTGAACCCTGGCTGGTTAGCGGTGATGTGTATCTCTTTCTTGAGCCAATTCATCCATTCGAGGCCGAGGATGCTTTGGTGCTGGATGAGTTGAAAGAGAGCGTGGCATACTGGCGCGAGGCACTATTAAAGTATTGATCAATGCAGTAAAATAGCTCCATGAAAGAGATCAGCCAACAAGCCGGACAGGCAGTTTAGGTCTGGGATGTGTGAAAAGCGATCTCTTTAAGGGAGGAATCCGCGCATGGATGAAACAGTCATAACTACGTCTCCAAACGGGCTGGATGCCGCGACAATCGCAATAGCAGCTCCTTCTGCGCCTGCCAGTAGTTTACAACAGACGGTTTGCGACGCGGCGGCCTTCGGTTGGGCGATTACCGAGCTACTCGGACGCTGCTATCTGCTGCCGGAAGCGGTGCCACCTGCATTTGACTGGAGCGGCGAACGCCTGGTACTGCTGCAACAAATCTATACGCCACGCGAGAAGATACGCGCGCTCATGGTATACATACGCGACCTGGCAGACACCCTGGGCCTTAGCTCATGCACGATAGACCATCCAGATGTGAATGACTCTGATAATGGCAAACATTACGTTGATGTACTGGAAGAACTGGTCAAGCTGTATTGCCAGCACCAACCTGATCCATCACTCAACCCACTACCTGACCCGGCAATAGCCCCGATCCATGAACAACTGCGTGGAAAGATCAACGAACGCCTCTTCTACTGGGACCTGGCAATACATGATGCTTTGCAGGACAGGCCCACGGTCGTTCCCAAAGCGTATCTGGTCGGGCGCACACTCGCTGCCCTGCGGTGGTATATTGGACTGCAAGATCAACAAATGGATGGCGGATTCGTGGAGAAGGTATGCCAGGAATATATACCTATCATAGCACCCTACATCTCTCCTTACGCCACCAGTGCGGTAGCCAATAGCGTCGAACTGTGGTGGCAAGCTATTACAAGCGGTCAGGTGCTGCCTGGGCCAGACGGCGCGGCTCCCATAGAACTGCAAAAGCAGGCTGACATCTGGTTCTCTCTGCTGACCAACGAGCGCACCTCCCTCAGCTTTGTGCCTCCCTCTTTAGCGAAGGCCAGCAGTCACTATACCTGGAAAATATTGCAGCTCTACTGGCCGTTTTTCGCCGGAGGCGTCATCATCCTGCTTGTAATCCTGGCGCTGCTCTTGGTGGTGCTGCTCTCCCATTACGACCTGGTTGCCAAGGGCATAGCGGCAGCCGCAGGCTTTATCGCGGCGTCGGGAGTTACCCACATGCTGGGGTCTAATCTGGGTGGCTTTTTACAGAAAGCCACAACCGATGTGGAAGCGACAAAGGGTTCGGTGATTAGTGGCATTCGAGAGTCGGCTGAGCAGCAGGCGGTAGTCAAGTCAACGTATATTGCGCCAGCCGGTACAAGCAAAGCTTCGGGGCTGACACTCACCTACCAGCGATAAGTCTCTTCCGGGTTCATGAGAGAAGATAGGGCCTTTATAGAAGAAATGTTCTTCTCCATTCTATCATCACCCGATTCGGTTGTCAAAGTTCATCAGGGGAGAGGGATATGTACATTCGGCTCTTGGGCTCCTTGACGATTGAGGATGGCCAACGCCAGTTGGGTCCTGAAGACCTGGGTGGGCGCAAACCGAAGCAGCTCCTCGAAATCTTGCTCAACGAGCGGGGCCGTGCCGTCTCAAAGGATCGTCTTATCGATCTGTTGTGGCCTGACGACTTGCCCCAGCATGCCGCTGCTGCCCTCGATACCTATGTCAGCGTCCTCCGCAGGCACCTGGAGCCAACCGCCGTCCGGGCCAGGGACTCCCGCTACATCCGCCGCGTCCGCCCGGGCTACCTCTTCGATGCCTCCGAGATCGACCTCGACCTCGACCGCTTCCAGGCGCTCATCAACGAGGGGCTGCATGCTCGCGACGAGGGAGACCTGGAACACGCCGCCGTCTCCCTCGCTGACGCCATCGGCTTCTACCGCGGCCCCTATCTCGAAGATGAACCCCAGGCGACCTGGACATTTGGATCCCGCGAGCGCCTGAAGCGAACATACCGCGACCTGCTGGTGTCAGCCGCCGGAGTAGCCACCGCGCGAGGCACGTTCGACGATGGGCTGCGCCTCTGCGAGCAAGCCATAGCACACGATCCGGCCTGCGAAGAGGCCTACCGCCAGGCGATGCTGTGCAGCTATGCGCTCGGACGGCAGCACGAGGCGCTGCGCATCTTCCAGCGCTGCTCCAGGGCACTCGCCGAGACGCTGGGAACTGGTCCCTTGCCGGAGACCGACGAACTGTATCGCCACATCCTTCAAAACACGCCCGCGCAACACCTCCTGGCCGAGGCACTTCCATTCGTGGGAACGTCACACGTGGAGCGCGTCGATGTCCCTTTCCTGGGCAGGCAGCCTGAACTCACCTTCCTGCACTATGCCTGGAAGACCAGCGAGCAGGGTGTGTTGCTAGTCACGGTCCAGGGCGAGGCGGGCATTGGCAAGAGCCGACTGGTGGCAGAGTTCCTGCAGCGGAGCGAAACGCGCTGTGGGCGTGCCAAATGCACCGAGTTGGAGCGTGATCTCCCCTTCTCGAGCCTCGCTGCAGCGCTTGCCGACGTGCTCACTCCCTTGAGCGATCCTGATGCCGGGCGCGCGCTGGCGGCTGGCCCGGCGGTGGTCGAACTGGTACCAGAACTGGCTGGAAGAGCCCCTCTCGCGCCAGTCCTCACCCTCCCCCCAGAGGCTGCCCGCGTCCGTCTGCTCGATTCGGTGGTGGCGGTCCTGCGCGCACTCGCACCAGTGGTCCTGTTCCTTGACGATATCCAGTGGGCGGATGCATCTACGGTCCAGGCGCTGGGACGCATTCTGCAGCGAGCCGGCAATGCGCCCATCCTGCTGCTGACAGCGCTGCGCCCGGATGAAATAGCTGACCGCACTCCCGTGCGTCAGTTGACTGAGGCTGCCCGGGCGTCTGGCAGGCTGCGCGTCATCGAATTGGAGCCACTCCCGCGTGCCGTGCTGGATGCCCTGCTCCCCTTGGGAGTAGACCCGCTGGAATTGTGGGCAGCCACGGGCGGGCACCCGCTTTTCCTGACGGAACGCCTGCGTGCCAGGGCGGGAGAGCGTTTGGAGGAAACGATCCTGAGCCGCTGCCGCGCTGTCACGCTCCCCGCCAGGCGCCTGCTGGAAGCGGCCTCGGTCTTCGAACGCCCCTTCCGTCCGGGACTCCTCGCCGCGATGCTCGGAGATGAGGCAGTGCCGGTGTCTGAGATCGAGGAACTGCTCGCGCATCGGCTCCTGCTCGAATATGCTGGCGATCTGCGCTTTCCACACGACCTGGTGCGCCACACTCTCTACTCCAGTCTGTCAGCGCCGCGGCGAGAGGCGTTGCACCGACAGGCGCTGCGCGCACTGGAAGCCGAAGCGGTGTCTGCTGCTGAACTTGCCAGTCACGCACAGGCCGCCGGGGTGTGGGCAGCAGCAGTGCGCTACGCGACGGCAGCTGGGAGACAGGCGCTCGCGTTGTATGCCAATGCCGAGGCCGCTGCCCACTTCAAGCGGGCGCTTACTGTCCTCGAGACCCACCCCGGGCTGGTGGACACATCCCGCTACGAGTCGCTGCTCATCGAGCGCGCGCGGGCGTTGATCGTGCTCGGTGAGACGGACGAGGCGGCGAACGTCCTGGCACGGGCGCTCGACCTGGCCCGCGGTCGTGGAGATGCGCGAGCTGAGGCCGAGGCCGTTCACTGGTTGGGGCTGGCCCACTGGGCCGCGTGGGTGCCATCGCGAGCTTTGCCGCACGCGCGGCGCGCCTTAGCCCTCGCCCGGCGTCTCGATGACCTGCGGCTGGTTGGCCGCGCGCACGCCTTCCTCGCCAACCCCCACGGCAGCCTGGGCCACCACGACGAGGCGCTGCAGCATGCGGCGCGCGCCCTGGTGACCTTCAAACAGCTCGGCGAGGAGCCGCCCGCGATGGTGCTGTACCGCATCGGCATTGTGCGGCACCAGCTGGGCGAAGAGGCCACCGCCCTCAAAGCACTGAGGCGAGGTGAGGATCTTGCGCTTGCCCAGCATGAGGAGACCATCCTCATCTTCGTGCGCTGGGTGCGTGCCACCGCCTTAGCGAACCTGGGACGCTACCAGGAGGCCTTCGCCGCGCTGGCTGCCGCCGAGTCTGCTGGCAGGGGCCAAGAAGCGTTTGCCCGCAGCCGCGTCCCCAACACCTACGGGTCTTTCTACGCCGATCTCGGCCTCTGGCACGAGGCGTTGGACCGCGATTTCGAGAGCCTGGACGTGTTGCGCGCGATGAGTGGGCCTGCCTTCAAAGAGCCGTTGATCCATACGCTGCTGAACCTGGCCGAGGACCACCTGGCGCTGGGTACTCCAGAGCAAGCCGCCCAGTCGATCGAGCGCGTCGCGCAGCTCATGCCCGAGGCCGAGTACGCGCGGTACCGTTACCAGAATCGCTGGCACTATGTGCGCGCCCTGCTGTCGCTCGCACGTGACGAGGTTGAAGATGCCCTGGCGGCAGCCGAGGCGTGCCTGGCTGATGCTGCGGCGTATCGCGCGCCCAAGTACGAGGTGCGGGGACACCTGGTCAAAGGGCGTGTCCTGGCGCGGCTAGGGAACGCTGAGGCAGCCAGAACGGAGATCGTCGCCGCCGCTGAACTGGCAGAGCGGCTGGGCTACCTCGCGTGGGCATGGCGTGCCTGGACTGCGGCGGCAGATGTGACCCGCGCGCCGCGCCTGGCGCAGCGAGCGGAAGATGCTGCTAGGCGACTGGCCGACAATCTTGACACGGAGTTGCGCGAGCGCTTCTTACGCGGCGCTGCAAAACATCGGCACTGAGCCTCCTTCTCGCTTTTCGTCCCCCAAAAGGTTTTTCAAAGGTCGTGGCGGTATCATACGTTCAATGCGACGTGGTCATTTTTCAGACGACAGGTAGTAAGACAAACAAGGAGGAAAGCGACGATGGAAACAATTCGTTCAAGTGATGGGACACGTCTTGCCTATCAGCGCGGCGGGCAAGGCCCCGCATTGATTCTGGTTCATGGTACTACAGCCGACCATACTCGGTGGACACCCATCCTTCCTGCCTTTGAGCAGTCCTTCACCGTGTATGCGCTCAACCGGCGGGGACGTGGGGGCAGTGGGGATAAGGAGCCGTATGCAATCGAGCAGGAGTTCGAAGATATTGTGGCTCTGGTCAACTCGATAGAGGAGCCTGTCTTCCTCCTGGGACACTCCTATGGTGCGCTTTGTTCGCTTGAGGCGGCGCTGCGTACCACGCATCTGAGGAAACTAGTCCTGTATGAACCTCCCATTCCCACGGGCATCGAGATCTACCCGCGCGAAGTGGTGAGCAAAATACAGGCATTGCTCGCCGCGGGCGATCGAGAGGGAGCGCTCATCACCTTTATGCAGGAGATAGTGCATGTGCCTCCCCATGAGATGGAGTTGATGCGATCTGCGCCCGCGTGGCCGGCGCGTATAGCGGCAGCCCATACCATTCTTCGCGAACTGCAAGCATCAAATGACTATGTCTTCCAGCCTGCGCGCTTCAGTGGCCTGGCAACCCCGACACTCTTGCTGCTGGGGGGCGATAGCCCCACGTTCTTTCAAGCAGCGACCGAGGCAGTTCATGCTGTTCTGCCACAGAGCCGGGTCGTTGTCATGCCCGGGCAACAACATACCGCCATGAATACCGCGCCCGAGTTGTTCACCCGCGCGGTGTTCCAGTTCCTCGCCGCAGAGGTGCGGATCTGAGTGGCATCGCAGCGTCCATCGGATAGTCGAGAACTCAGCATTCGGACACTGGCAAGCGCCAGGAAACGAGACATGAACAGGAGGCAGGAGGGGCACATATGTTTCTCACGATCACCACAAGCAAGGCAACCCCCCCACAATTCCAGGCAGTTGAAACATTTCTGCACGAGTTTCTCCCTCGTCTGAGGCAACAACCCGGTGTGGTAGCCGTTTATCACTACGCCAGACCCGTGCAAGGTGATGAAAGCACCGTGATCATCTGGGAAAATGAGGAAGCCGTCAAAGCCTACAGGACAAGTGATTTGATCAAAGAAGCCATTTCCTTTGAGCAAGCGCACGACCTCCTTGCAACCAGAGAGGGTTATCCTCTAGTGTATCCTCAATAAGGGTTACTGAACCGGCACGAGTACGATGCTGTTCTCTGGGTGCGTGCAGACTGTTTATGCTCTACAGAAGCTGAGCATACGTTATCTCATCAGTAGAGATAGCGTGTCTCTTCGATACGCGCCTGTGAATGTTTCGCAAACCAGCCCCGGCTTGAATAGGTCAGGTATAGGTAACGGCTGTGTCCGGCGGCCATTGTCAGATGCGCTGAATATGCCCTGGTTAGCGTTAACAGACGGTCTACCAGTTTTATACTCAGGCTCACCTTACACATCGCGCATTCGACGCTTCTGCCGACGACGCATAAAGAATACGGTAACTACAACGCAAGCAACTACGACGAATGGAATCAGGGCCAGCATAATAATGCCGACGTAGGGTGCCGCTATTGGTGTAGCAGATATTAATGATACTATCTCAATCAAATTCATGAGTAAATATAACCTCTCTTTGCAGGTAACATGACATGAGAGAGTTATCAGGGCAGTGCTTGCCCCCGCCCCGGTCACTCTCTCATGCCCGCTTAAATCTGTTCGAGATAGCGGCGGCGGTCCCAGTTGGTGACGGCCTTGTCGTACTCTTTGACTTCCCAGCGCCGCGTGGCTACATAGTGCTCCACGAAGTCCTCTCCCAGGTACTCCTTCACCAGGGCGCTGCCTTCCAGCAGGTCGGTGGCCGCCGACAGGTGGCGCGCCAGCGGGCGGATGTGCCCCCGCTCGATGGCCCGTGTCACCGTCTCCGTGTCGTAGGCGTTGCCCTGCAAGCGCTCCGGCAGCTCTAACTGCTGCTCGATGCCGTACAGACCCGAGGCCAGCGTGGCGGCAAACACCAGGTAGAAGTTGGCGTCGGCTCCCGGCACCCGGTTCTCCAGGCGGATGGCGCGCTTGCCCGTGTTGATGATGCGGATCGAGCAGGTGCGGTTATCCATGCCCCAGGTGGTGTTGAGCGGCGCCCACGTCCCTTCCACGTAGCGCTTGTACGAGTTGATGACCGGCGCGTACAAGGCCATGCATTCCGGCAGTTTCTCCAGCACCCCGGCCAGGAACTGGCGCATCAGCGCCGACATGTGCCCCTCGGCGCTCTCCTCCCAGAACAGGTTGCGCTCCCGCTTGCTGTCCCACAGGCTCAGGTGCGAATGCCCGCTGCTGCCGTCCTCCTGGTCGTTCCACTTGGCCATGAACGAGGCCGTCAGTCCCAGCTGGTGGCAGATCTCTTTGACCCCCGTTTTGAAGAGCATGGTCTGATCCGCCGAGGTCAGCGCGTCGGCGTAGCGCAGGTTCATTTCGTACATGCCGGGGCCGTGTTCGCGGTTGTAGCCTTCGATGAAAATGCCGTAATCGCGCATGGCGCTGGCGATGCGCCCCAGCAGGTGGTCGTCGGCGCTGGCCTGGCTGATGGAGTAGCAGTTGAAGCCCGGATTGAGCGGGGTCAGCCCCGGCCCGTAGTCTTTGTCGCGCAGCGTGACCATGGTTTCGCGGAAGAAACGGAACTCCAGTTCGGCGGCGGTGGACACCTCGAAGCCCATCGACCGCGCGCGCTGCACCACTCGCTGCAAGACGGAGCGCGGCGAGATAGTGACGGGTTCCCCGTGCTCAGTCCACAGGTCGCACACGCAGGAGGCCACGCGCTCTTCCCACGGCACCAGCGCGAAGGTGGAGAGGTCCGGCTTCATGACAATATCGGAAAAGCCATGTTCCCAGTTGCTAAACTTGAGGGTGGGCAGCACGTTCTCGGCGATGTCCCAGCCGAACAGCACGTCGCACTGCGCAAAACCTTCCTCCAGCGAGTGCAAGAAATGCTGCGCCGCCACGCGCTTGCCGCGATAGACGCCCTCGATATCGGGCGTGCCTATTTTGACGTACTCGATGGCGCCTGAGTCGATGAGTTGTTTCACGTCTGTAAGGTCCATGTGTCTCTTCTTCCTTTCTTCTCGTTCGTTACACGCCTGACTCTCAGGCGTAATGGAGGGGAACTACCATTGATAGGCGGAAGGGCGGCGATTTTCCAGGCAAGGAATCTGCTCTCGCGCTCGCTCGATCTGCTCAAGGTCGATCTCCGTCATGACCACCGTCGGCATATCCTGCGCTTGCGCCAGCACCAATCCCCACGGATCGACTATCATCGAGCGACCGAAACACTGGCGATTGGGCGGATAACTACCCACGTGCGCCGGAGCCACCACGTAGCACAGGTTCTCGATAGCCCGCGCCCTCAGCAGCACCTCCCAATGATCGCGCCCCGTGTGCAGCGTAAAACCTGCTGGCGCCAGCATAACTTGCGCACCTCTCAGAGCCAGCAGGCGATACAGTTCAGGGAAGCGCAGATCATAGCAAATCGACAGGCCAAAAGTGATGCCGTCAATTTCAGCTGTCACAACTTCGTTGCCCGGAGCGATGCGATCTGACTCGTAGTGCTTCTCGCCATTCGCCAGGTTCACATCAAAGAGGTGAATTTTGCGGTAACAGGCCGCGATCTCCCCGTCGCGATTGATGAGAGCCGTCGTATTGTAGAACTTACCCGGCAACTCAGGGTGACGCTCGACAATGCTGCCGCCATGCACAATCATATGATACCGGCGCGCCTTCTCCTGCAAGCGTTCGATAAATGGGCCAGGAATCGTCTGCGCCGCCTCGTCAAAACCAGAGTAGGGACCCAGATACGACCAGAATTCAGGCAACGCCACAAATTCCGCACCCATATCGGCTGCCCGATCTAAAAATAGCTCCACCTGAGACAAATTCTCGGCAGGATTATCACGAGAGTTCAACTGAATGACAGCCGTTTTGAGATGCATCGTGTGGCTCCTTACTCTGCGCAACGCCAGGTAGCAGACTCCAAATAAAGCCTGCTTCTATGAATAGCAGAGTAGCATGTACGAACAATAGCGTCAAGTACAAAACACCCCACAGAGCACCGTTCTCTATAGACAAAGCCCACAAGCCCACGCCAAATTCCAATATGCAAATGCATCTCGACAGCGATTAGCCGCTATGTTACACTACAGACAGAATAGATCGGGTAGGAGGGCTTCAATGTGGCTGGCATCTGGGATAGTAACTTAAAGCGTCTGGTTGGAGACAACCCGCATGAATTTGTGCCGTGGCTGCTGCCCGGAGCAACCTATGTTCACGAACTTTCGCAACACCTTAATCGTGGCATCGATATCGACATTCTTTATGAAGTGAGACTGGATGGCGAGCAAGTTTTACTTCACCTGGAATTTCAAAGCAGCAACAACGCAAACATGGCAAACCGTATTCTGGAGTATAATGTCTTTGCCAGTTGTAAATTTAATTGTACGGTCGTCTCGTTTGTTATCTACTTGAAAAGAGAGCGTAAGATTGTAGAACCGCCCCTCATTAGGAAATTACCGGGTGGTCAACAGGTAATGCGTCTCGATTACACAAATATCAAACTTTGGGAAATTCCTACTGACGATTTAAGGCGCACGGGCCTGATAGGATTATTGCCATTACTATCGCTCACGAAAGATGGAGGAAGGGCCGAAATCGTTGACGAAGCGATTGCTGTCATAGAAGAGTTAGAGAAAGACGAGGTTAAGAAAGCGAATCTTCTGTCAATTACTCTAACACTGGCGGCTCTCGCCTTTGAAGATGAGAAAGACCGAGATGCGCTCAGAAGGAGGTTTCAATTGTACCAGGACATATTACACGAATCAGAAATCTATCAAATGATCATGCAGGAAGGTGTCGAAAAAGAACGACTACAGCAACAATTGCAACAGTTGGAGCTCCAGCGTCGAACAATTCTGCGCATCGTACAAACTAAGTTTCCCAAACTAGCTCGGTTAGCTATAGATCAAACTAGCGCACTAACGGACCCCGAAATACTGGAAGACTTGATCGTCTTCATGGGACTTTCTCAAACAGAAGAAGAGGCCCAACAGTATCTTACCGGAACTACCGACAAAGCAAAAAACTAAACATTCATTTTGTAGAAGGGCACCAGCAAGCTTAATGTACAAACCGCCGGTACCAGAGGACGACGAACCACACGACATTCCCGAATTTTACTACCCGGCCCGTCAGCGCAGAGCGTCACAGAACGGCGCTACTCAACACCGGCGAACACCGGGAGAGTATCGCACCGACGAACGTCCGGGCGAACCAAAAATTAAACGAGCCTCGCTCCTACGCGAACAACAAGAGCAACAGGCCCGGTTGGAAGCAGAGGCGCGCCAGGAGGAAACAGGGAAAGCAAAAGCGGTCAGAAAACCTTCGCCTCATGCCTCTGGTACTTCCAAATTACGCTCAGAAACAGGCACAAGCAGATCCATCCGAGAACCTGATCCGCATACATATGCGCGCAGGCCGCGCCTGGAGACGAGCAGCGCGAGAATACAAAAGGAGCATGACGCCCCCCGCGTGCGCGGAGCGCGCGAGGAATCCGACACCATACTCATAGCCCGCAATCGTCGCTCATCGTCAACAGGCGCCTACGCGCCCCACAGAAGCGCGCCCCAATCGGCGCAGCGCAGGCTAGTCGGCACACCTCCCATCAACTCGTGGCGCTCTCAGTCGCGACCGCTTTTCACGCGCAAACAGGTAATCACCACCATCAGTCTCATGATCGTAATGATCGTCTTATTTATCCCAATCGCGCTCATTAGCAAACACAACTCAACACTCACCTATCTATATTCGACGCCCGGCGTTAATAGCACACAACCCGCCGTGAACGGGCAATCGCCCAATCGTAATCTTATCATCAGGCCGCAGGATATCGACCACCCGGCCCCACCTGTTTTCGCCACATCTGCCTACCTGCTCGATGCCGACACCGGCGATACACTGTATGCCTCCCAGCCTTTCTCACACCTGCCCATGTTAAGCACCACCAAATTGATGACGGCTTCCCTGGCAATCGAGCAAGACGGCACTAATCTCGACCAGAGAATCACCATTTCGGACGCCATGAGCAACGATATCAGCCGACTCAGCCCCGATAGCGCGTTGTTTGGCATTAAAAAGGGCGAAATCTACACCCTGCGCGACCTGCTCTACGGTCTGCTCTTCGTTTCTGGCAACGACGCGGCCATCGCAATCGCGGACACCGTGGGCGGTAATCTCTCGCATTTCGTCAATGAAATGAACACGAAAGCGCAGCAACTGGGTCTGTACGACACCCATTTTATGAATCCACACGGCCTATTGCAGGACGGACAATATTCATGCGCCCACGATCTCGCGCTACTTGGCGTCTATAGTATGAGCATACCAACGCTCCACCAGATCAGCGGCCAGAATGCCTACCACATCCCCAAAGGGGGCAACCATCCCGAACGCTTTCTGATCAATGAAAACCAGTTTATGTGGTGGTACCCCGGCGTGGACGGCGGCAAAACGGGCTATGACAATCAATCCGATTTCATTCAAGTCATGTCGGTCACCCACAACCATCACCATCTCATCGGCGTGGTTATGAACACCAACAACTGGTGGACAGACATGCGCGACCTCATGAACTGGGGATTCGATTCCTTCACCTGGATTTCCCCACGCGACGTGGATACCCAGCACTCTATTCCCTATGACTACCTGTGGAACTTTTTCGCCAGAGACACCAAAGATTACACCATCCCAACCGCCGACCACGGACGTTACTACGTCTACACCGGCCAGAGCATCTCTGGGCCAATTCTAGCCTATTTCGACGCGCACAAAGGGCTACAGACCTTCGGCTACCCCATCAAAATGCCGGCAACGTCTACCTCCATTTCCAGCCAGCAGTTTGAACACGGCACCATCCAGTGCGACCTCAGTACGAATACGTGCCAGCAGATTTAATTAAGACCCACTTGCGGCATTCTCCTTTTTGCTGCTATACTGCTTCTATAGAAAGAGTAATTCATAGTCCCATTTTTTACAGCGCTATATCTGTCTTCACCTCGAATCGAGTGAAGGAGCAAGCGTTATGGATACTTCATCGGCCTCAGTTCCAATACCACTGTTTCCCCATATGCTCTTCATGGATCGTTACTACGTCTTGAACGAGGTCGGTTCAGGCGGCTTCGGTTCAGTCTACAAAGCGAAGGACACGCGCAATGGAGATACACTCGTCGCCATAAAGGAGGTCAACCTGACTGGCCTGCTTGCGCGGACGAGGGTTGAAGCCACCAGCGCCTTTGAGCGTGAAGCAAGTCTCTTATCACAACTGAACCATCCCAATCTGCCGCGCCTGTATGAATATTTTCAACGGCCTGAACAGTGGTACCTGGTTATGGATTTTATCGTCGGCGAAACACTCGATGAATACCAGAGCAAAGCGCCCCGGCAGCGACTGCTCTTAAGCGATGCGCTCGATATCGGCATTCAACTGTGTACCGTCTTGCATTACCTGCACTCCCAACAACCACCCATCATCTTTCGCGACCTCAAACCCTCCAACATCATACGCGCCCCGCAAGGTCAAATCTACTTGATCGATTTCGGTATTGCGCGTTACTTCAAGCCAGGACAACCCAAAGACACTATGGCCCTCGGTTCGCCCGGCTACGCAGCGCCGGAGCAGTACGGCAAAGCGCAAACCACTCCTCGCGCCGATATATACAGCCTGGGAGCCGTTTTGCATCAACTGCTTACCACCAGAGACCCCTCAGAAGCGCCGTTTCGCTTTACACCCCTGCGTCCCAAAAGCCCTCAAAGCCACGCCGAACCAGGTTCGCTAACCACCAGCATGGTAGAAATGCTGGTCAACAAACTTGAAACACTCATCGCCAGTATGCTCGATATGGATGTGACCAAAAGGCCCTCAAACGTAGTCAGTGTGAAAGAGGAACTTCACGTCATAAGCACGCTCTGGTCAGAAATCCATAAGAGCTATTGGCGACCGAAACTGGGCCATACTTCACAGGTGCGCAAGTAAGTACTTTCTTCACCCTTACGATTTTTCTCGATCATCACAGGTCCTGTAACCTTCTCCGTATTGGTCAACAGAAGCATTTCGTCAAGAACTGGGTCTACCTTATTTGACATAATCAGAAGGAATACAAAAGAGATGACTAACTTCAGACGCGCTTTTCCTGTTACTATCGTCCTTTTACTGGCAATGCTTGTCACAGCCTGTGGCGGTTCTACAGGTTCCAACGGCGGCAGCACTCCAACTCCCCCCGCGCCAGCAGCAACCACTCCTGCCGCCCCCGCCTCCACTGTCATGACAGCGACCGCCACCGTGAGTGGCAAGTCGGTCACTATCCTGACCGATGCCAAAGGTAATACCCTGTATTACTTCACACCTGATACGGCCACCACCTCCGCTTGCACAGGCGGGTGCGCAGGCGCCTGGCCGCCGCTCCTTATGACCGGCTCAGGCACACCAACCGCTTCTGGCACGCTCGCTGGCACTTTAACTGCGGTATCTGCGGGCAATGGCAACCAGGTCGAGTACAATGGACATCTTCTTTATACCTATTCAGGTGACACCGCCCCCGGCCAGACCACTGGTGAAGGCAAGGCAGGTAAGTGGTTCGTCGCCACCACCGACCTGAAGTAGAGTAGAGAACACCCCTTATGCCAGGAGAAGCAGCCAGATTTATGCATAAATCTGGCTGCTTCTCCTGGCACACGTAAGAATACTACGCGCTTAAACGTTCCTCCACCGGGTGTAAAATCACCAAATGCAACACAATCGGCAGGTAATACGTAGAAAGCACAGGAGCAAGGCCTCCACCGTCGAGGTAGGAAAAAGCCGAAGAAAAACAGATAGCGCGATTTTGGTACTGTTTATATGCTCCAAACTTGATCACATCGTTTATACTAGTGAAGCAAAGCGAACAAATGCGCCTTTCAAGGCCCTTACAGTTACAGATACAGATAAGTGAAATGATATATCTTCCTGGAAAGGTAATACATAATGATCGATGAAGTTCCCTTGAACTTTGACGGCCATCGAAGTCACATCCAGGAAGCGCTAATGTCGATAGTCAAGCGTGAGAAGCAGAGAAAACGCGAATACCAGGGCGACCGCCAGGGTCGCCCCTACAATACCACGGCTTTGCCTGTCTCGGTATTGTAGGGGCGACCCTGGCGGTCGCCCTGGCTCATGCGCGGCTTCGCACTCAAATTATGGTCGCCCTGGTAAACCTGCTTCTCGCATTTTCCCTGCTGGCCTGTGATGGGCCAACTCTCAATTTTGGCGCATCTAGCACGCCGACCGCCACCGTCACCGGCTTGCCCGGCAATGCGCAGTTGAATACCTGGTACCCGTCAGCGCGTGGCATCGATGTGCGTTACGAAAATTGGAAGACAGCCGACAGCGCCGACTACGATACCGTTACCATCGTGCGTGTTGATCCCCAGAGCGTTACACTGAGTATTGGCTATCAGCCAGACAAACCCCTTCTGATGAGCCAGTGGATGCAGCAGGAACACGCGGCAGCCATTATCAACGGCGGCTACTTTGACCAGAACGACCAGGCGACAGCCCTGGTTATTTCTAACGGACAGAGTTACGGTAGCACCTATAGCGGCTTTGGCGGTATGCTTTCGATGGATAAGAACGGACAAATCAAACTGCGTTCGCTCAGCCAACAACCTTATAACTCCAGCGAATCGCTCACGCAGGCAGTCCAATGCTCGCCCATGCTGGTAATGGGGAGCAAACGCACGCAATTCAACGCATCTCCCGCACAAAGCCGCCGCAGTATAGTGGCGGTGGATAAAAATGGCAAATTTCTGTTCATCTCCAGCCCCGACGATATATTCTCGCTCGATCAACTGGCTGACCTGCTGGTCTCTTCCGACCTCTCGATCAGTACAGCCCTCAACCTGGATGGCGGCGCATCAACCGGCCTCTACGTCAATGGAAGCGGGCAAACACACGTAACCATCGATTCATTTGTACTGCTACCTCTGGTGGTTATAGTGAAAGAAAGATAACATGGAGTAAGCCGCAGATTTGCAGGCAAATCTGCGGCTTACTCCATGTTATCTTTTCAAGAATTTACGCCGTCGCCATGCCTCTGCGAATCTCGTCCTGCAACACCCCCACCGCGTCGGCCAGGGGAACAACACGGCTCTCCTTCTGGGAGCGCAGCTTGATCTCTACGCCGCCGTTCTTCAAGGAACGTTTGCTAATCACGGCGCGAATTGGGTAGCCAAGCAGGTCGGCATCGTTGAATTTAACTCCGGCAGTCTCGGCGCGATCATCGTAGATCACTTCGATACCCGCGGCCTGTAGCTCAGCGTAGAGTTGCTCGGCGGCCTGGCGATTTTCTTCCTTTTCCAGGTCGAGTCCCACCAGCGCGACATGATAGGGCGCGATGCTGAACGGCCAGATGATGCCCTTCTCGTCGTGGCTCTGCTCCACCAGCGTCGCCATGATGCGTCCGACGCCTATGCCGTAGCAGCCCATCAACATGGGATGCGCCACGCCCTCGGCGTCCAGGTAGGTTGCATCGAACAACTCGCTGTACTTGGTGCCGAGCTTGAAGATATGGCCTACTTCGCTGCCACGAATGGCGCGCAGCGTGCCCCCGCAACGCACGCAGGTCGCGCCAGTATACGCCGATGCGATGTCTTCCCACTCATCCACACGGAAATCTCGCGCATAGTTGACGTTCTTGAAATGATAATCGACGCGATTCGCGCCTGCCACGAAATTGTTGCCCAGCTTGAGCGAGGTGTCCGCCACGATGAATACGCGCTCATCCTTGCCTAGCGGTGACGTATAGCCCGCTACGATTCCCGACTGAGCCAGTTCCTCCGGTGTCGCCAGGTGCAAATCAGCCGCGTTGATACCAGCGCGATAGAGCATATTGGAGAGCTTCACCTCGTTGATCTCCAGGTCGCCGCGCACAAGCGCCATCACCATTTTGCCGCCCGCTACATAGCAAACGGACTTGATGGTTTTGGCATCCGCTATATGCAGGAAGGCCGCCAGGTCGCTGATCGACTTGCAATCCGGCGTGTAGACCTCTTCCAGCGCGGCTTCAGGTTCGCGGGGCAGTTCTGTGCGCACAAATTCCGCCTTCTCGCGGTTGGCAGCGTAATCGCAGTTATCGCACATCATGGCGTCATCTTCGCCAGCTTCTGTGATGGCGAGAAACTCCTGCGAATCTTTGCCGCCGATCGCGCCGCTATCAGCTTGAATGACAATGAAACGCATGCCGCTGCGCGTGAAAATGGCGCGGTAGGCATCCGCCATCTTGCGATAGCTGACATCCATGCCTTCATAATCGGCATCGAAGCTGTACAGGTCCTTCATGATGAACTCGCGCACGCGCAGCAGCCCACCACGCGGGCGCGGCTCGTCGCGCAATTTCGTCTGTATCTGGTAGATCAACTGTGGCAGGTCGCGGTAGCTGCGCGCGAACTCCGCCGTCAAAATGGTCACGACCTCTTCATGCGTCGGGCCAAGCACCATGTCGCGCCCCTTGCGGTCTTTCAGCTTGAACAGCACGTCGCCCATAGCCTCGGAACGCGTCGGGCCGCTGGCAGGCTTCTTATCCCAGATATCCTTTGGCTGGATAACCGGCATAGAAATCTCCTGGCCGCCAGCGCGATCCATCTCTTCGCGCACAATCTGCGAAATCTTGCGTATAACGCGGTTGCCGAGTGGCAGATAGCTATACACGCCCGCAGTCAACTGGCGAACGAAGCCTCCACGCACCAGTAATTCCTGGTTGCCGCCCTCCGAGTCACGCGGTGCCTCGCGCAAGGTTTTAGTTAGTTGTTGTGAAACTCGCATTAGATTCTCCTTGTAGCTTTGTGTCGTTTTATATTTCTTTTCAAACGGTCAGAGCGCCTATATCGCACGCCTGACCGCCGTTGAACTCGATCATGCGCTGGCCCGCCAGCGCGGCATAACGCTCGATCAAAGACGAGTCGAGACCGGATGGCGCGTAGATTGCCAGCAGGATATCCGTCGTGGCAGTCGTCACTTTGGTGCGTTCGGAGTCGGAAACGGTGCTGCCCATAATGCCGCTTTCGTCGGCGATAATCACTTTGTTCTCCGCCTGGAACATCTGCCGTCCGATGCCCGGATACTGCTCGCCCGGCTCCCCGATACGCACTCGCGGCTGTCCATTGACGTTGCGCAGATCGTAGATGCACATCGGTAAGAGCCATTCCAGCGAACACAGGTTGTTGACATCCACGGCGGAGTTGACCTGGTGCAGCCCCTGGCCTTTCAGAACACGCCGCAACAACGCCTCAGACGACGGGCGGTAGCGCGTAGGGTCAAAGCCAAACGATTTTTGCAGGCCGCGCACCGCCGCGATGTGCGCGTTTTCCGCGAGCCGCTCCAGCGTAAATTCAGAAGCCAGGCGCTGGCTCAACGTTTCAATATGGTTCCATAACCCATCATTTCGCTCGCTCACCGTCACTCCCCGGAGCGTCACCATGCCAAAGGTGACACCGGCGATACGGTTACGTAAGCTATCATCCAGTTGCAATTGCATGGCGCCTCACATATCTCCATGGATGGTGTAAACCTGAATGCAAACGGGCAATAAAAAAACCCGTCCCGCTATTTGATTCAGGACGAGCGTATTGCCCGTGGTACCACCTTCTTTGAGCTATACCGAAGACATAGCTCCACTTCACGCGGTTCAATTCGTTTGCGAACCGCTTTCCTCTGATAACGGGGAGGTTCCGGTCAATTTCTCACTGACGCTCTCAGGTGGGTTCGACACTGCGCCATCCACCGGCTTGCACTCTCCCGGCTCGCTGTTGAACTACGCCTGTGCCTACTATTCCCGATCATTGCGTTTCATCTGTCAATATAGCAAAGCTAACATTCCTATATTACACCTGCTGTCAAGCTTACACGCCAGTAGCGACACCCCTTGGGTGTCCCGTGTCCTCGTCTCATTTACCAGACGCAGGCGGACGGGACACCCACTAGGGGTGTCGCTACTGGCGCGAAAAAGGCTTTACTCTCCCGTAACAGGAGATGGTACAGTGTGCATAGAAGCAATTGCCAGACACACACGCTATCCATATGGAGTACCTTGCATGATCAAACTACCACCCCTATTGCAACGTAATCGCCCCGGTCGAACTGTTGATATTGATCGGCACGCTGGTCAACGGTGTGTTGGTTGGCCCCTGGACAACGGCGGCGTTGTTGGAGGGATCAAATTCCGCGCCGTGGCACGGGCAGATCAAATGCGAAGTGCTGGGGTCGAATTGCACCGGGCAGCCAGCGTGCGTGCAGGTTGCATCAAAGCAGACAAAATTCCCATTGTTCAGGTGAATCAGTACGCCGGGATCGCCATTGGACGGAATGGTGAAAGTCACGGCGCTGTTGGTGGGTACGGCGCTTTCCTGCGCGATGGCGTTAGATGAACCCGAACCTGTAGTAGTGCCAGACCCCGTGCCGGGAGTTGTTTGCGTGGTGGTTCCGCTGTTATTTCCGCCGGTCTGGGCTGGCGTAAAAGTATTGTCTCCACCCACGTTTAACACCTTTGCGACAACGGTGATACCCAGCATACCCAGGCCACCCGCCAGTATGCCCCACAGGAAGTTGCGCCGATTTTCCATCGCTCGCCGCTGGGCTGCGATTTGCGCCTTGTAACTCGATTGCCTCTGCTGCTGCGCTGTACCCTGCTGGTAGCGCGCACCCTGATTGTTCATGACCGAGTACGGCACACCCTGGGGATAGCCGTTCACTTTGCTGTTATAGGCAGGAGCCTGCGACGCGCCAGGCACAGCGCCCTGTCCAGGAAATAGCACGTCAGTCTGAGCGATTTCACGCTCGTTGCCTACGCCAAGTACCACAAGCGCGATGCGCCCCACCCACACTCGCGACTCTGGCGAGAGTGAGTTCAAGAAACGCGGCACAATCAGGCCATCCAGCGCGGGCACCGCGCTATGCAGAGGACCCGCCAGCATCATGGTGATCCATGCAAAGACGAAGACTATATCCGCGCCGTAGAAGTACGGGTAGATGTGCCAGCTCGCTGAGAGAAAGAACATCAGGCTGAGCAACATTCCAAAAAAGCTGCGGGTCGCAGGAGAAAACCGAACAGAGTACCCAGACCAATAGCTATTTCACCCAGAATGATCGCTATGCCAAAAAAATGCGAATGTGGCAGAACGATGTTCATCAAGAGACTGTGGATGGGCGAGCCGTGCGCGAAACCGATAATCTGGTTGCCGATATAGCCCGGCGACTTCGGATTAAAGAACTTCGGATCGGTCACTTTCTGGATACCCGCGTAAACAAAAGTGACGCCGAGAAAGAGACGCAGTGGCAAGAGCGCCCATTCCAGGGGATTAGCTCTCGTCCACCAACGGGATTCCGCCATAGTAGGGGCCGCGCCAGGGCCGGACATGGCCGGTTGCGCGTGAGGCGGTGGAACGGGCGGTGTAGTAAATTTCCCCTTCGTATTTCCGGTTTGTTTCATAGATATCTATCCCTCGTGTTCGATTATACAGTGTTCTTGATAGTTTATAGCCCATACAACCGCCAGATATATAGGCGCTGGTTGCAGAGGCCTGATGTTGCCCTGAGTATATCAGAATTTCATTAGGAAACGATGAAGAACACCTTCCAATTGTAAGAAATTTGTAAAATCTGCCGCCAGTTTCACAGGTGGGCTTGAGATACGAGCGGCAGTTGCACTGTAAAGGTCGTTCCTTGCCCGGGTTTGCTGACCACCGAGATGATCCCATCGTGCGCCTCTACCACCCAATCCACAATTGATAACCCCAGGCCGGTGCCGCCTGCCGCGCGCGAGCGAGCAGGGTCCACGCGGTAGAAACGTTCAAAGATATGCTCAAGATGTTCCGGTCCAATGCCGATCCCTGTATCGCTTACATTGAGATACACGCTAGTCCCCTTAACATAGACTCGTAACGTGATATTCCCACCGGCATTGGTATAGTTGACAGCATTATCGACCAGATTCATGATAACCTGGATAAGTCGCGCTTCGTCACCCAATACAGGAGCCGGTTCATTGGCCTCAACCGAAAGGGTGATATTTTTTTCCGTTGCCAGCAATTCCATCGTGGCCGCGACATCTGGCACCAGCCGGTCAAGTCGCACCACTTCGCGTTCAAGCGGCAGCTTTTTCTCATCAACGCGCGCCAACGACAGCAAATCGCTAATCAAATGTCCCAAGCGCTCAGCCTCCGCATTTACGTCATGCAACACAACCTTGTACTCGTCCGGTGAAACGGCTGCGCTGCTTGCCAGCGTCACATCGGTCATGCTGCGAATGGCCGCAACTGGCGTGCGCAGTTCATGCGATGCGTCGGCAACGAAGCGCCGCTGGCGAGCAAAGGATTTCTCCAGGCGTTCGATCATTTCATTAAACGTCAATGCCAGCTTTTGTAGCTCATCCTGTGTGCGCGGTACCGGCACGCGCTCGTGCAAATCGCCCACTTCGATACGACGCGCAATACTGGTCATTTTCTCAACCGGCGCAAACGAGCGCACAGCCAGCCAGTAACTGCCAATAAAACTGAGCAGCAGCACAAAAAGGCCGATAATCAGCAGTTCGATCACCACACTGCGCAGCGTTGTACTGAGAGAAAACAGGGACTCACCCACCTGCACAACGGCGTAGACATGACCATTATCCAGGCGCGGCAAACTATATACGCGCACCATCTGCCCATTCGTTGCTGTGACTGTCCCTGTCCACGGCTTGCCCTGCAACGGCTGTGTCACGCTTATCGCGGGTATGTTGAGTTTACTAAAGGCGAGTGAGGTATAGACGGCAGCGCCCCTGTTATTGAGAATGCGTACCAGCGGGGCAATGTTGACATCGCCCTGCGTTTCATGCGTGGCCTGCCCGGAAGCAGGTGTTACTGTTGGCGTCGGTGTATCTATGCCTGCATCCGGGTCAACCAGTCCAGGCAGCACGCCCGTCACATCCTGAACAGCAATGGTGCCTTTTTCTTCGTTGATGCCATTGGAGATGGCTTGCGCGTGCGATTGGAGTTCTGCGTCTATATTGGTTTCAAGGGAAGTTTGCAGGTTGAAATAGAAAACCGCGCCAAACAGGAAGATGAGAATGGCGAAGATCAGAAAATACCACAGCATCATTTGTGAGCGTATATTCAGGGGCCAGAACCGGTGCCAGAGTTTGCTCATATCAGGGTTCCTTGAGTTGATAGCCGAAGCCTCGGATGGTGTGAATGACATCCGGTTCACCACCCTCGCATAGTTTGCGGCGCAGGTAGCGAATATAGACATCGATCACGTTTGAAAGGTGATCCGCGTCAACGTTCCACATATGTTCGGTAATCATACCTCTGCTTAATACCTGCCCCGGATGGCGCATCAACAATTCTAATAGAGTATACTCTTTGCTGGTCAAGATAATCTCGCGCTCTCCACGCAGCACTTCGTGCGAGAGCGTATCCAGCGAAATATCCAGGAAACTAAGCACACTCGTTTTAGAGGGGCCTTCGCGCCGTAGTAATGCGCGCACCCGCGCTTCCAATTCGCGAAAAGCGAATGGCTTGGTCAGGTAGTCATCACCCCCGATATCCAGACCGGAGACGCGATGCTCCAAACCGCTCAATGCGGAAAGAAACAGTATCGGCGTCATGCGTTTTTGGTCACGCAGCCGCTTGCATACCTCAAAACCATCTAAGTGCGGCAGCAAGATATCCAGAATAATCAAATTATAGGGTACAGCCAGGCTAACCGACAACGCCTCTTCCCCATCAGCCACAAGGTCAACAGCATAGTGGCTTTCTTCCAGACCTTTTTTCAAACTTGGACCCAGGTGCAGATCATCTTCAGCGACAAGAATGCGCATAATTTACTCTCCAGTATAATAAGATAAGGAACCTGCACACAGTATAGCGTAGAATAATGAGAACTTGATGAATTTTCTTCAGATTGCCGCAAAACACTTGACTTTTCTAAGCTCTGCTTGTACACTTCTATCCAGATTGAACGTCGTTTAGCGTACGAATGCAAGATTACACAAATTTGAACCTCAAGCTATCCTCCATGTACGACGAGTACCTCACTGTGACATTCACCAACCTTCATTGATAGAGATAATCGGATGAACTGCAAATTTTCAGAGTACTTCATACCCGGCCAAACTTGCGCAGGCCATATTCTTACGAGAGAAGAAAGGCATTATTTTGTGTAGTGTATTTTCTCGATGCCTCGCCGCCCGCCATCAGACCAACACAACTTTGGTAGAGAGGAGGTGAATGTGTGAGAGGAAAGCTCCGTGATAAACGCGCTGATGCCAGGCAAGGCAGTTTCAAGCGCGACGTGAATGAACGCCGCCGCCCCGCCAGGCGCGACAACCGCGCAGTTGCGCTCCTGAATCGCCAGTTAGCCGACGATTATCTACCCGTTGACGAGGATGAACTGGACGAGGCCATCGCCAGCAAGAAAATGTAAGAGATGCCCTGTGCCGGCGAAAAAAAGATACGCCCATATGCATAATTGCCAGGGCGCGGCTAGCCGCGCCCTGGCAATTATGCATATGGGCGTATCACTTTATGGAATATCAATCTCTGGGAAGAGCCTGCGCGCTATCACCAGGCGTTGTATTTGCGCGGTTCCCTCGAAGATGTCGAAGACCTTTGCGTCGCGAAACCACTTGGCGAGGAACTGCTTGCGCTCGCTATTTTCGCCCGGCGCGGTAATGCGCACACCGGTGGCGGTGACTTTCATCACCAGCCCGCCCGCGTAAGCCTTGCTCATCGAGGCTTCCTTCGAGTTGGGAATGCGGCGGTCGGCCATCCAGGCGGCGCGCCAGACCAGGAAACGCGCCATCTCGATTTCCTGGCGCAGCTCCTCCAGCTCATCCTCGATTACGCGCCGCTTATGCGCCGGAAAGCCCTTTGGCAGCTCATCGCAGACCCATTCCCGGCTCGTTTCATAGGCGGCGCGGGCGATACCTACCGCCAGCGAACCCACCATCGGGCGAGTCGCGTTCGAGCGTTCCCATCGCGGCCTTGAAACCGGCCTTCTTGCTGCTTTCGCGACCGGAGAGCAGATTTTCCTTCGGAATGCGGCAATTCTCGAAGATCAGTTCGGCGGTCTGCGAGGCGCGCAGGCCCATCTTCTCCTCGATGCGCCCCACGGTAAAGCCAGGGGTGCCTTTGGGAACCACAAACGGGCGAATACCCTCGCGGCCCAGGCTTTTATCGATAGTGGCAAAGGTGACGACAATATCCGAACGCGCTCCATTGGTGATGTAGTGCTTGTGACCGTTAAGCACCCACTCATCGCCGTGCAGTACCGCCGTCGTAGACATACCTGCCACGTCAGAACCGATGCCCGGCTCCGTCAGAGCCAGCGCGCCCCAGTGCAGTTGACCATCCATGTAGGGGCCGAGGAAGCGCATCTGCTGTTCGGGCGTTCCCTGCGACAGAATGGGCGGCGCGGCCAGTCCCGGCCCAGGAATGGCCGTGGAGAGCGCGGCATCGCCCCAGGCCATTTCTTCCTGCGCGAGAACGGAGAGCACGTTCTGCTGGCGTTCCTCCTCGCCCGTATCCTGCTGGCGCGCCTGCCCCGCCGCGCCCGCCCAGTAGCGTTTTTGCATGTTCCAGAAGAACGATTCGGGAATCTTCTCCGTGCGGTCGCATTCCAGCGAAATAGGGCGCATCTCCTCTACAGCCACCTGGTGGGCATAATCGCGCGCCGCCTGCTGTGATTTGCTCAAAGTAAAATCAATCATCTTGCATTACTCCATCGCTGCTGCGTTACGCGCCCACATCTCGACGGGATGATCCTGGATAAAGCCCGCGCCGCCCAGGACTTGCACCGCATTGAGAGTGGCCGACTTCGCCATGTTGATGGCCTGGCGTTGCGCCGCTTCGGCATCCTTTACCAGCGTCTCAAGCCCGGTATCGCCGTCCCACTCCGTTGCGGCGTGCCAGACATACAGGCGAGCCGCGTCAAGCTTCATTGCCACCTCCGCCACGATAAAGGCGATGCCCTGGTACGAGGCGATGGGCCGCCCGAAGGCGATGCGCTCCCTGGCATAATTCATAGCGTATTCAAGGGAGGCGCGCGCCATGCCGCAGGCCACACTCGCGCGCAATATGTTGTAGAGCGCAGCCGCTCGTATTACGCCGCTATTGCCCGGCTCGCCCAGCATACAACTCGCGGAAATGGCCGTGTTCTGGAAATCAAACGACGCGCCCGGCACGGCCATCAATCCAAGTTTGTGCGTATCGTTCTGTATATGGAGTCCTTCGGCTTGAGCCGGCATCATCAACGCGCACAGGCCGCTATAGCCGCTCGTTCCTTCAATGCGCAACAGCGCGACACGCGGACTGGATAGCGCGCCATGCAAGACATCGCGCTTGGTGCCATTCACGATATACGCATCGCCATCTTTACGCGCTGTGGCGCTGATATCGGCCAGTTCATAGCCACCGCTGCGTTCCGCGAAGGCCAGGCTGCCGCGGGCCGCGCCGCGCTCATCGCAAAACGGCGGGATGCAGGCGCGCTGCTGCTCCTCGTTCCCGGCCAGCAGCACGGTGATCGGCCCCATCAAGGAGCCGATCACGTTCATAGCCAGCGCGCCATCGCCGAAACCCAGTTCTTCGGCGATGAGCGCGTAGGTCACAGCTTCGATTGCGCCCGATCCGCCAAATTGCTCTGGAAAGGGCATGGTCAGCCCGGTTTGCGCCAGGGTGCGCATGAGTTCTGGCGCAATGTCGCCCTGATGCTCAGAGGCTCGGCCCTGCGGGCGCAACTGCTCAAGAGCAACGCTGCGCGCCAGGATGCGAATCTCCTCTTGCTCCTCGGTTGGGGCAAAGTTGGGCATAGACTATATCCTTTCGATAATCATGCCGTTTGCCATGCCGCCGCCCTCGCAGATGGTCTGCAGGCCATAGCGACCGCCCGTGCGTTCCAGTTCGTTGAGCAGGACGGTGGTGAGACGCGCGCCGGAGGCTCCCAGTGGATGTCCGATAGCGACCGCGCCTCCGTTGACGTTGACCTTCGAGAGGTCCGCGCCCGTTTCGCGCTGCCACGCCAGTACCACGCTGGCGAATGCCTCGTTGATCTCCACGAGGTCGATCTGGTCGAGCGTCAGTCCGGCGCGTTGCAACGCTTTCTGGGTCGCGGGAATGGGACCGGTGAGCATGAATATCGGATCAGCGCCTGCCAGCGAGAAGGAGACAAAACGCGCGCGTGGTTTCAGTCCCAGGCTTTCGGCAACGCTGCGCTCCATGATAAGCACGGCGGCGGCGCCGTCGCTGATCTGCGAGGAGTTGCCGGCCGTAATCAGCCCATCGGGCTTGAAGGCGGGTTTGAGGCTCGCCAGCTTTTCCAGGCTGGTATCAGCGCGGATGCCCTCATCCTTATCAAAGAGAGTGGTGGTGCCGTCTTCGTTTTTGACTTCGACGGGGTGAATCTGGCTCTTGAAACGACCCTCGGCGATGGCCTGCGCGCCCCGGCGGTGGCTTTCCAGGCTATAGGCATCCAGTTCTTCGCGGCTGATCTCCCATTTATGAGCAATGAGATCGGCGCTGATGCCCTGGTGAACCAGCCCGTTATCGTAGCGTTTCACCATGCGCGGACCAAATGGCGCGCCCGGCCCCTGCGAGGTTGACCCCATCGGCACGCGAGACATGGACTCCACGCCGCCCGCTATAACAACATCATACGCGCCGCTAATGACGCCCTGCGCCGCGAAGTGGATGGCCTGCTGGCTCGATCCACACTGGCGGTCAACGGTGGTACCCGGAACGCTTTCGGGGAAACCAGCCGCTAATGCAGCATTACGCCCTACATTCAGACCCTGCTCTCCAACCTGGCTGACGCAGCCCACAATGACATCTTCGACCAGACCGGCGTCGATGCCCGCGCGTTTGACCAGCGCTGCCAGCACCTCGGCCATCAAATCTACCGGGTGCCAATCTTTCAATCGCCCGTTCCTGCGCCCAATAGGGGTACGAACGGCATCCACAATCACTGCCTCGCGTTGTGCCATGACTTTGCTCCTTGCTTGTCTGGTGATAAATTATAAGTGGCAATAGGAGGACGTTACTTCTTTGTATGAGTTATTGTACGTTATTAGAATGGGTTTTGCCAGTGGAGAGCGCTGGAGAAGCGTCGTATTCGTTTGAAACTTGAAACCACGAAAGCGAGAAATGTAAAATGACGACAGGCACTATAGACGTTCTGATTCGCGACGCGAAGATAGTCGATGGCAGCGGCAATCCCTGGTTTTACGGAGACGTTGCTATAAGTGGAGAGCGCGTGCTAGAAATTGCGCCGCCCGGAAGTATTCCAGTAGAAGCGGCTGGCGAAGTGGTACACGCGGCAGGAATGGTGGTCTGCCCGGGCTTCATCGACATTCTCAGCCACTCGCACCTGCCGTTGATGCACGACCCACGCGACCTTTCCAAGATTACGCAGGGGGTCACGACCGAGATTATGGGCGAGGGGTGGACTCCAGCGCCGGCTGGCGGGCGTATTTCGGATACCTTCCTGGACCTGCCACACAAGCAACGCGCGCTTATCGAGGAGTGGGTTGAGCGCGCGAAGGGCTGGACGCGCTTTGGCGACTGGTTGGAAGCGCTGGTTGAGCGAGGTGTTTCTCCTAATATCGGCTCGTTTCTGGGCGGCGGGACGCTGCGGGAGTACGCTAGAGGGCTGGAAATGGGCGCGTCTACTTCCGACGAACTCGCAACAATGCGGCGCGTCATGGCCGAAGCGATGGAGGATGGAGCGTTCGGCGTCGCCTATGCCCTCATCTACCCGCCCGACACCTACGCCTCCACACAGGAACTGATAGAGGTAGCCAGAGTGGCGGGCCGCTACGGGGGCATCTACGTCACGCATCTGCGCTCGGAGGGCGATCGCCTGCTGGAAGCGATTGACGAGGCGCTGGAAATCGGACGGCAGGCTCAGTTGCCCGTTGAGATCTATCATCTGAAGGCATCGGGCCAGCAGAACTGGCACAAAATGTCCGGGGCCATCGCAGTCATCTCGGCAGCGCGTGATGCAGGCGTGGATGTGACCGCCGATATGTACCCCTACGCGGCCTCCGGCACCGGCCTGGACTCGGTGCTGCCGCCCTGGGTGGCAGAGGGCGGCGCCTATTTCGAGACGCTGGCCGATCCAGCCGTGCAGGAGCGTATCCGCGCCGAAGTGCTCGCTCCCTCTGGCGAGTGGGAAGCGCTGGCGCACGGTATCGGGCCGCAGGGCGTCATGCCTATCGGGTTTGAGCAGCGCGAAAACGTGCAGTACGCGGGCCGGCGGCTTTCGGAGATCGCGGCTATGCGGGGGCAGCACTGGATCGACGCCACCATAGAGCTGCTGCTCTCCGAACGGCACCGCATCTTCACCATTTACTTCGGCATGGACGAGGCAAACGTCGCGCTGGGGCTACAGCAGCCGTGGGTGAAGATTTCGACGGACGCGGGCGGCGTAGACCCCGCCTGGGCGCGGGAGTTGGGACCGACGCACCCCCGCGCCTATGGCACCTATCCTCGCGTGCTGGCGAAATACGTGCGCGAGCAGAAGCTGCTGACACTGGAGGACGCCGTGCGCAAAATGAGCGGAGCAGTCGCGGCGCGGCTCGGGCTGCGCGATCGAGGTCTGCTGCGTCCCGGCTGCTACGCCGACGTGGTACTCTTCGATGCCGGGACTATTGCAGACCAGGCGACGTTTGAGGACGCGCACCAGCTTTCGACAGGCATGCATGACGTGTGGGTGAACGGTAAGCGCGTCGTCAGGAACGGGCAGCACACCGGCGCGACGCCGGGCCAGATCGTGAAGCGAGCAGCACGCTGAGGATACATACCCAAAAAGAACGCCTATTTCAAAGCAGTATTCTCACTTCCACTTCACCCTATACCTGCGCAGCTTGATTTTCCCCCGTGAGAAGGCTATGCTTACTTGCATAAGCGTCTCTATGTAGCGAGAAACAAGGAGCCTTGCATGGCACAAACAATGAACGAGCACACTATCAACTGGCAAGCTGTGGGAGAAGAAACAATCGCGCGGACGCGAGATCTGCTGCGGCTCGATACGCGGAATCCTCCCGGCAATGAAATACGCGCAGCGCAATACCTGCGCGACCTTTTTGAAGCCGAGGGCATCTCCAGTGAAATTGTGGGGCCGCAGCTCGACCGGGCGACCTTCGTCGCCAGGCTCAAAGGCGATGGATCAGCGCCCCCGCTTCTGTTGATGTCGCATACCGATGTCGTCGCCGTTGAGCCTGAAAAGTGGACACACGACCCGTTCTCCGGCGATACCGCGGATGGCTTTATCTACGGACGCGGCGCGCTTGACATGAAACAGATGGTGACCATGGAGGCCATGACAATGCTGCTGCTCAATCGAGCGGGAGTCAAGCTCAAACGCGACGTTATCTATATGGCTGCCGCCGATGAAGAGTGCGGTGGACATGCAGGGGCTGGCTGGGTCGTCGAGCATCGCCCCGAGTTGATCGAATCCGAGTACGCGCTCAACGAAGGCGGCGGGAGCGGTCTTGAGATCAACGGCAGGCGTTACTATCCTGTGCAAACAGCAGAAAAAGGCACAGTGCGCTTCCGCATTCGCACACAGGGCAAGCCCGGACACGGCTCGGTTCCTCATCCCGATAACGCTATCCTCAAACTGGCCGCAATCCTGGCAAAGCTGACCCCCAATGCCCTACCGGTCCATTTCACCCAGACTGCGCGCGCATATATCACCGGACTTGCCGCAACCCAGCCTTCCAACGTGGCCAGGGCTTTGCATCAAGTGCTGGCCGACGAAGCGACCGCCGATGAAGCCATCGATCTCCTGCCTGTCGAGGCTTCGCTTCAGCAGAGGATGCGCGCCATGCTACGGAACACCGTTACCCCTACCATGCTTCATGCAGGCTCGCAGATCAACGTGATCCCTTCCGTAGCCGAGGCATTCGTAGACGGGCGAAACCTCCCCGGTTGGACTCCTCAGATGGTACTGGAGGAATTGCGTTCGGTGATAGGCAGCGAAGCAGAGATTGAGTTTCTTGATCCTTCAACGCCATTGGAAGCCGATCTGCAATCCCCGTTGTTCAATATAATCGAAGACGTGCTGAAAGAACATGACCCGGAGGCAACGCCCATTCCGTTCTTGCTAACAGGCGGAACCGATGCTAAACATGTCACGCGATTAGGCACAAAGGTCTACGGCTTCGTGCCAGGTCTCTATGCCGGAGCGGAAGAGGGCAGGCGCGTGCATAGCCATGATGAGCGGGTCAGCACACGTTCACTCCAATGGGGAGTGCGAGTGCTTTACGAGGTGGTTGAACGCTTCGCCACCACCACCCCGTTAACGTTCATGTGAAAGGGGGGGCCAGCCCACATGACGATGCTTGACAACAGAATGGGATAATGGGGGTCGTCTCCTGATGAACTTTGACAACCGAATGCAGCAACCAGCGTCGCCCCGTCCTGTAGGGACAAAGGGCGGATGTGGGGAAGAGTGGGGGCCTTGTGCTTGTCCTCGTGGCGACAGGATGCGCCTGGGTTCCGTGAGGCATGATGGTCACACCTCCACGAGGACAAGCACAAGGCCCCCTCATCCACTCCACCCCGCCCCTTGTCCCTACAGGACGGAGGTACGTATTACGGCATTCGGTTGGAAAAATTCATCAGGCCTTCTTAAAATGCGGTGTAGAGAACGAATGGATGCGCGTTTTTAAATGTCATGGCGTGCACAGTAGATGCCACCAATGACCCGCCCTGTACAGCAAGACCTGCCTGTACCGTCGCCAGGGATTCGTTCAATTGCCCGCTTCCACCGGGAGCCGCCGCCGTAACAAAGACAGGAAAGGCCTTCCCGTTGGAGAATGAAGTAGAGATGTAGTCGCCGACCATGTACCCGCTGGTTGTGTTTGCTAACCATGTAATATTCATCGCTGAAGGCGTCAGCATGTTTTCTGCCGACCAGGTGTTTCCGCCATCAATGGATGATACGAAACCCACTTGCAACTGGCATGTTGAGCCGGAGCATCCAGCATCCGGGTAGGAGTAATAGGCCAGCGCCAGGTGAGCTGCGCTGCCAGAGGTAGAGGGATCAACAGCCAGCCCTGGAATGAAATGGTCGACGCCGCTCCCTACGGCATCAGCAGGAATGCGCTGCACCGCTGACCAGCTGGCGCCGTCGGTTGAGGTACTCATCACCATGTCGTTCGCGCTACACCCGTTCTCAAAGCGGCAATCCTGCCAGACAACATAAGCTTTCCCGGCGCCATCTATCGCGGCAGAGGGAAGCGGTTCAGTACGCATACCCGTCACCGCGTGATCGGTCTCAGAGGAGATGGTGACACTGCTCCCCCAACTCGCGCCTCCATCGGCGCTACTAAAAGCCGCGATACTGGGTGCTGTGCTAAGGAAAGGGACTATCACCGTACCATTGGGTTGAACGAGAGGTTGACCACCCAGCCCAGAAGCGTTATCGGCTGTAAACTGCGCCGCGCCCCACGAGTTTCCCCCATCGTTCGATGTGCTCATTTGTACCGTGTCATTGCTGGACGCGATGTCCCATTCAACATAACAGTGTCCATAAAATTGGCTGGTGGAGGTGTTATCGCACACGATCCAGTCTTTGTCGAAGAAGCCGCTGTTCGCATTAGCAACGACTACCGGGGCATCCCAGGTGAGTCCTCCATCCGCGGAGATGCTAACGATGACCGCGACCCCCACCGGAGAGCCACTCGCATTCGAGATAGCAAGCGAGGAAATAATCCAGTGTTGGTGGGCGGCGTCAAACATGACCGAAGGGTCGCTGAGACGGTCATAGCTGCCAGCAGGTGTCGCATACACAGTCGTGCCAGGCAGGAAACCGTTTTTCCACGTCGTGCCGTTATCAGTGGAGGTCGCCCATCCGATATTGGAGGCGCCGCCATCAGCAAAGCGACCAACCTGGGTTGCTGCCACAATGGTTGAACCGTTGGCATAGCTATCCGGCTCGACTTCCGTCTGGTGCTGGCTGGTCGAGTTAGTGTAGGGATCGCTACTTACCTGAAAGAGTAGCGCTGCCCGTCAAGGCTGCAAACACAGATGATGAAAGAGTAAAGACCAGGATGAGCGCGATGAAAAGAGTAACTACAATCCACCGGCGAGAGCGGAAGATAAGCGACATACTAAAAGCTCCTTGCTACAGTTGAATAAATAGATGCAGCGCGGGAAGTAGAAAAGGCTGCGCCTCGTTGAAAAGAACGCCTGCCTTTTAGAGATTCGCTGAGACACTTCTCATCTCCGTTGTTTGCCTTTATACCGACTGTAAAATCTATCTAAACGTAAAAATAGTAGAATTTACAATCGAAAGTAAATTCTACTATTTTGCGGCGGAACCGACGGGCGTCCGATTATCCGCAAGAAGCCCGGCGTGACAGGCAGTCACGCCGGGCCAGTTTATCTTCAGAGCACAGCACTGTTTTCTTGTTTTGCCCCGTTACTCGAAGAGCGGTTGGACTAAGAAGACCGAGAAGAAATCCTCGTCGTAACGACTCACTGCCGCTATGCTCTCCTTTAGGACGGAACGAGAATGCCGCGTCCGCGCAGCTTGCCGCCGTCCAGGTCATGGATAGCATCGAGAGCCGCGTTCGAGCGGATAGATGGCCGTATGAAGTGTGACTTTACCTTGCGCGGTCAACGTCATCAGTTCCACCAGGTCATTGTACGACCCTACCAGGTTGCCAATGAAATTGATCTCGGTGGAGATGATGTCGATGGTAGGCACGTTGAGATTGCCGCCATAGCCGATGATATAGTGAGACCCGGCGCGTCGCAGCATGGCGACAGCGTCGTGTTGAGCTCCTGCCTCACCGACAAAGTCAATCACCGCCTCGGCCCCCTGCCCGTCAGTAATATCTTTGACGCTGGCAACGTGCTTGCCGTCGGCCAGCACGAGATGATCCGCGCCCCAACTCTTCGTCAACGCGAGGGCTTCTGGAGAACGGTCTAACACGATGATCTCGGCAGGAGTCAGGGCTTTGAGACACTGGATGCCGATGTGACCCAACCCACCTGCTCCGATCACTACCACTTTTGTACCGGGATAGAGTGCCGGTGCCGCCTTCTTGACAGCATGGTAGGCAGTCAGCCCCGCGTCCGCCAGGGCAGCGATATCTTTAGGGTCTAGCGACGAATTCAGCTTGACAACCGCGCGGGCGTTTGTCTTGATCAGATTGGCCATGCCGCCATCCACCGAAATACCCGGAAAGGCCGAATCGATGCAATGCATATCGTTCCCGGCACGACACGCCCTACAGTAGCCACAGGTGACGAGCGGGTGAAGGATGACCGTATCTCCCACCGCTACATGGCTGACCGCCGAACCGACTTCATGTACCCAACCCGCGTTCTCATGCCCCAGAGTATAAGGCAGGGTTACATTTGATTTTTCCGCCCATTGTCCCTCGATGATGTGCAGGTCAGTACGGCAGAGACCAGCGCCGCCAATGCGCACGATAACATCGTTCGGGCCGCTGATCTTCGGCTCGGCCACTTCCTCGAGCTTTGGCTGTTCGTGATAACGGTGCAAACGGACTGCTTTCATATGTACTCCTCTATATTCAGTTCATCTACTCCCTCAAAACGCGATCCAGGAAGACCCCACTCGCGAAAAAAATCGCCAGTGGCACGGCATAAGGCAACATTGACATCGCTACCAGCGCGAATTAGAGCCTGGCTCCTCCGCCTGGCTCGTGCCACACTGGCGCTGCTCGCCCTGTCCCCACGTGTACAGTAAAAAGTGGCGCGTCGGCATCCAGGGGCTGTCCCGCTGAAGTGTTCTCCGCCAGGAGTCCTAGCAGCGCTTGCCGGGCGACAGACGTGAAAAAGGTGATGCGCTCGCCCTGTTTGCCCCGACGAGAAGTATACTGGACTGCCAGGGGATCTGCCTCAAGATCGGGAATCACATGTCCTTCGCTGTCCAGCGAGCCGGCATCTCCAACGCGCAATCGCAACAACTCGGCCAATCGCAACCCGCTGCCGATCAATCCTAGCAGAATCGCGCGCTCCATTCCCTGCTGATCGCGCGCCGATAGGGGAGGAGAGGACAGCCTTCCTGGCAAGGGACGCCAGGGTACATTCACGCCATTCAAACGAAACCAGATCTTCGGCCCCATGGCCAGTTCAGAGACCTGGCTTTCGGCAAAACCGGTCAGCGCCAGGGCAAAAGAAGCAAGCGCCTGCTCTGCCACCACAGGCTCCGTCCGTGCCCGTTCCAGCAGCATCTCAAGATCGGGCTGTCCTGTCATCGCGCGGAACCGCTCCAGCGACGCCACCGAGGTTCGCACCCATGATTGCTCGCGGCAGCGTTCGACTAGAATGTCAGCCATACGCCGAACCGACGGGAAAGCGAGGAGTTCGCTTTCCTTTCGGCCAGCAAAGATCTGCGCTACATTCGTCCTCATCGGCGGCTCCTCGCGTTGATAAGCTCCTGAATCTTATCGCGCAGAAAATGATCGCGTAGTATCACCTCGCACGACGCGACGCCGGGTACCGCTTCCACCCGCTTGCGAATCTCCTGCCCGATACTGGTAGCAAACCTGGAGGGGCAGAGCGGGCTGGTCAGGTGAAAGTGAACCGTCACCTGATCGCCGTCGATCTGCACTTCGTTCGAGCAGGCCTAGATCAGCAAGCGATCGGCGAATTTCTGGATCGCGCGTAGAGCCGGCCGCCGCGTATACGGCCTCTGTATCAATCATCACCGCGACGCCGTCCCCGCTATCCCCGTATCCGTGGCTGGATGGGAGGCAGCGTACTCGCGCTTGCGCTGAGCAATTTCGTCGTTTTCAAAGGCCTTTCGCTTGCTCTCAACGTCTATACCATAGAGGCGCGCAATGTTGCCGCCGATGATCTTCTGCTTGATTTCGTCCGTTAGGTTGACGCCATACTCTGCTTTGATATCATCGGGAAGCTGGAACGCCATAAAATCGTCAAGCTGCCAGTGGGGATACCAGATAGGGAAGTCCGTTCCGTAGATAATGCGGTCCGGTCCCAGCCAGAAGAGCAGATTGGCCATCACTTCGGCAAAGAAGCGGGGACGATTATGCACAAAGGCAAGCGCCACCGCCAGCGAACCATACACGTTCGGGCAGCGAGCCGCGATCCAGCAGAAGTCATCGATGCGCGGCAGGCCCACGTGATCAATGATAAAGTTCAGTTCGGGGTAAAGCCAGGCAGGCTCGTCGATGTCACGCACATCGAACCTGGAGAGGGAGAGCGGCTCAACCGCGGGTCCCTTGTGGAAATGCATGTTCTTTACGCCAAGTTCGATGCATTTCTCGTAGAGTGGGAAAACCATGGGGTCGTTCGCACTCCAACCGCGTGATTGGCCGCGCCATTCGGCGGTATACCATTTGAAGCCTCTGACACCGCAGTCAGCGATCTGGCGTTCCACCTCCTGTACCGCGTTGGGCATGCGTGGATCAACGCCACCCAGTGAAATAATCCTCTCAGGAGCGCGCGCCCGCATCTTCATATTCTTGTCGGCGGAGCAGAAGCCGGTGTGGTAAAAGTCCATGAGCACCTGGGTCGAGAGGATGGACATATCGGCATCGCCCTTGATAAAGACCTCTTCGAGATACCAATCGGGATCAACCTTGCGGAATTGGGTCTCATAATCCATCGTCCATCGTTTTTCCGGTGGATTGAAGCCGGTATGGAACGCATAGAAGGTTTCGATGAATGCATCCCCAAATCGGTTCTTGCAGTTTTCCTTGCTGGCATCCCAAAACCCGGTGTGCGCATCCAGCACAAACGAACCATTCTTCATCGATCGGTCCTTTCACTTGATCAGCATGGAGGAGGTGCAACCAGCGACGGCTTGCTTTCCATACTGGGTGTAGACGTGTCATGAAAACACGCCAGATATACGGGCAAACGTTAGATTTCAGGGGATCGTAATCTGGACGAAACACTACAAAGAGGATCATCTACGGATGAGTATCAAGCTACACCGATACGCTCTATGGAAAGCCTTGACATACAAAGATATACCATAAAAAGATGGTGTTGTACAGGGCCGGATTTCACCATGCGAAATGACGTATCCTTGACTACTGGTTTGTATTTTCCGTAGTTTCTTCAAATTCTATGTCTGTATAGGCATCAACCAGAGAAAAGTGTACACCCAGGCTATTCAGTGTAATATCGTCAGAATTTTCGAAGGCTTCGTAAATCCATTTGTTCTGCTCTTTGTGATAGATTTCTATTTTGAACGATCGCGAATCTACCAGCACATATTCTTCAATCGTCGGATGCGCGCGATAATTTTTGAGTTTCCACGTTCTGTCTGTGAGTTCTGTGGTTGGCGAAAGTACTTCAACAATGAGGCGTGGGGATTGGATTGCTTGAATTGTTCCTCGGTCGTGTGGATCGCAAGTAACGATCACATCGGGATGGAAGTAGCGCGTTTCTGAAATGTATACTTTCATATCTGAACTATAGACGCGGCATTTGCTTCCCCGCAGAAGGTTCCAAAGAATTCTTTGCATATTTGATTTGATGGTGTCATGATTAGCAGTCCCGCCTGCCATGGCATACACATGGCCATCAACGTATTCGTAACGTGTATCAGGATCGTTTTCCTCGAGTTGAAAGTATTCTTCAACCGACATGCTTCGCTGATGCTCTATCGCCATGGCTTTCTCGTACCTCTCCTTCCATGTATGATGTGTTGCTCTAAATGCCGTTGGTAGATCAGGCACTATTATACCATAGTGCCTGATCTCGGTTATGATTGATTACGCTACTTCATCGTATTGATGCGGCTATAGAGTAAAGTAGGGATCATCTCGGATCGTTTCTATACTTTCGTCTACCGTCAGGTCCGTGTACAATTGTATCCACTGGCCGGTATAACGCATAAAGGAGAGATGAAAACAACGATTTCCGGCATACTGCATACGAGCAAATTTTGCCTCGAAGCTCGGCTCTATTGGATTGGGGCCTGCCACGCGATATTCGGCACAGAAGTAGAATGCCTTGTGGTACCATTTGCCATAGATATCGACAATATAATTGAACTGCGGATTCTCCGGTGGTGGCTGGATGTGTTTTGGCTTTAACACCGTCTTGATGAGTTCGTTCGCCTTCGCAGTGACTTCCATTTTCAGCGATTCTGGAAGAGGAGATGAAGACGTTTTGCGTGGATACATCGCCCACGGATTGATTTCCTTTGGCATCCAATTCCTCCTTACATTTCTCCTTACAAACCGACTGCCGCCAGTTCTTCCTTCAAGGTGCGGAGTTGACTATGCCGCTTACGTATCAAAGTGATGTAGAGTATCCACTGCTCAGTTTCATTCAGCTTCTCATTAAGAGATCGAATTTTTAGCAGGTAGCTACACGCAACCTGATAATTGGATCGTCCATGTTCTTTGATGAGATGCTCAATATATTGCTGATAGAGGTCTATCGAAGCGCGCGGGTATGCCTCTTCCACACGTTCAGCAGCTTTTAGCGCAACTTTAGGAGCTAAAGCATAGTCATACTTCCACTGATAACCTTCTATGCTACAGGGCTTTATAGCTTCTAGTAACTGGAGCGCTCGCTCAATATTTCCTTCATCGAGTGCAACTTCTACCAGCATGGAGGTGTTGTGCTTGTCTTCCAGAAATGTGAGCGCTGTTAGTCGCACTGCTTCCCAGTTTCCAATTTGCATAGCGAGTTCGCGCACTTTCCGGTACTCTTCGAACCACGGCCGCTTATGGAAGATGAGTTGGGCCATCTCAAGGGCAGCAGCAAGGTTGTTTTTGGCCAGGTAATGGTTTTTCAGCCAGTCCGCATACATGGTATACATTTCCTGCTGAGCCTTTTCATCCATCAGGCGCTCAACTGCGGCATTCTGACGGTACTGAACAAACATGTCTGCAAGCTTCAGTAACTGCCAGCCATTCGCCTGGCTAGCATCCTGAACGGCTTCATCCACCCGGTCCAATTCCAGCAGCCGGGTGACTACTTCCTGGATGCTCTTTGTCTCACGCCCGATGCGCAAGAACTCTTCGTCGCTCAGGAGGCCTGCCTCCAATGCTAACAGGAGGCCACCATAGTGCTTACGACGCCAATCGCTCTCCGGCTTCTTTTCCTGAAGCTCGGCAAGCGCAGTGCGAACCCATTGTGCCGCCAGGTATTTTTCTTCAGGAGCCGTGTACTTGAGGAATTCAGGCGGAATATCTTCGGTCAGACCAAATCCACCATTGTCTACATCAAAGCGGTACACGGCAAAAATGGCCTCTAAAATCCGCTCGCGGAGGATCGCATCTTCTCGTTCGCTCTCCAGGCAAGCGCCCAGGCCCTCGACACAATCTTGAACGACGCGACCCAACGCTCCATCCTCATCGTGATAGGAGAAGTAATGGCCGAGTGTGCCCATCGCCACCACTTCGTAGACCAATGCAGCGTTGGCATAGTCCCGCTGTTGAGCGAAACGAGCGGCAGTCGCAGTAATCTCATAGAGATCAGACGAGATACCATAGACGGCATCCCATTCACGTCCGGCATGTCCAAAAGCTGCATCGACCTGGCGGCGATACTCTTCGGTATCGATGGGTACACTTTTATAACCCGGCAGAGGAGGCATGGTGAGATGCCATTCTACCTCTGGCTGTTTCTGGAGTAACTGTTTGATGAGTGTCATCAACTGGTCTTTGCTCTGTCGTTCCAGGATGGTATCTATGTCGTCCGTTTTGGAGAACGCTTCCGGCTGCTCATTCCATGCGAGGAGCAAGGCAGCAGTATGTTCGCATCCACGAGTTCCATATGTCGGCGTATCTATTGAACAGGAGCAGAGGGCAGCGGTGATACCAGTACCATCAAATGTGACCTGGACACGATATGGTTCGGGGAGCGAGCCATAACAGTAGGCTTTCAACGTCATTGCCTGTTGTTCTGGGTTAACGATGGCTCCATCACGAACAGGTTGTCGGCCCTTCTGGAAATTCTGCTCGCCGACGAAGGTGCGAATATTTTGTTCAGTTAACGTTGGGATGGTACTCATAGCTAGTTGGTCCGTTCTAAAGCTGCCAGCAAGATTTTGTATTGTTCGCCGCTGCTCCATGCTGATTTGTGAGTGAGCGCATCTCGTGCCCAACCCGCGATCACCTGTCGTTCCTCCGGCGAGGTGTTGCCAACCAGCAAACCGGCAATATCCTCATCCAGGTCCATTCCGCTATCCGTATAGAAGCGGTAAATGGCAAACAGTGTTCGTAGGACGCGCAGTCGCATCTCCGGGTTGTCCTCTTCGCCTGCAAAGCAACTATCCAGCCCATCGATACAGGCGACGAAAATAATGCAAAACGCGACATACTCATCTCGATAGTCATTGAAGTGGTCAATGACCTCGGTGACCAGCACCTCATAGATAGTGAGAGCGACAGCATAATCTTCCTGTGCGACAAACTCGTCAGCAATGGACTTAATGGCGGTAAGTCTTCTCTCGACCTCGCCGCGTTTGCGCTTATGCAGGTTCTCCCCGGCCGACATCGCGGCGAGAACCTGCTGGCGGTACACCCCTGGATCAAGAGAGAACTTCCGAGTTGAGGCGGTTGGCAGCGGTGTCATGAGGAGCCATTGCAAATCCGGCTCCTGGCGCAGAATGTGTTGAATGATGGCGATGAGTTCGGGTTTCTCGCGTTGTTCCAGGTTTTTCTTCAAAGTGTCCATATGCGTTTCCCCTATGGTCAAGCCCTATGTGATGGGTCTATCTTACCATAGGTGGCTAGATAAAGCTCCCATGCTTTTCTTCTCACTGCCCATATCGTATGCTGTGATTGGGTAACTTTCAGGGCATGAGCAACCAGAAAAGGAGGAAGTATATGGCAAGACAGACATCAAAAGGAATATGTACCTTTTGCCATGGGGAGTTTAGTAAGTCAGCTATGACCAGACATCTGGAGACGTGCGAGCAAAGGGCAAGCACTGAAGCCAAAGCAGGGAGTCGCCGGAAGGCACAACAAATCAGGACTTTCCATCTCGTGGTGGAAGGACGCGATCTCCCGATGTATTGGATGCATCTGGACGTGCCAGCGAGTATCACGCTGGCAACGCTGGATCGGTTTCTCAGGGATACCTGGCTGGAGTGTTGCGGGCATCTGAGTGCTTTTGAGATCGGAGGCGTGCGCTATGCCGTCGACGCGGGGATGGATGGTGGTTGGGGTATGGATGAGAAAAGTATGCGGGTGCGTTTGGACAAGGTCTTCAGTCCAGGGCAAAGCTGCTCCTACGAGTATGACTATGGCACGACAACGGAACTGAAGCTGAAGGTGGTCGCAGAACGGGAAGTCGAAGCCAAAGGGAAAGCCATTGAGGTGCTGGCCAGAAATACGACACCAGCGACCTTGTGCGAGAAGTGTGGCAAACCGGCCACGAATGTCTGCTCGCAATGCATCTTTGACGGGAAAGGCTGGTTATGCGATGACTGCGCGGAGGAGCACGAGTGCGGTGAAGAGATGCTGTTGCCAGTGGTCAACTCCCCACGTGTGGGCATGTGCGCCTATAGCGGATAAGAGAGTGCATCGATCTGGTGGCATACTTCTGCTGGAACTTTGGACTCCTCTCAGCAAGAATGCATAAAAATTGATATATTTTTGAATATATTCAATTTATCATAATTAAATAGTGAATGCATCATTCCATAAGACATAGTATGTGACAGGCAGATATATGAGGCTATCTGTGCTTTTTCGACACGAGGTTACTCCGCTTTTTCTGAGAAGGATTGAGTAACTTCTATCCTATGCTTATAGTCCCAGGTGCTTACCAGGCTTATGAAAGAAGTATCATGGAACGAGGTGAAGAAGATACAATCTGTTTAAGAGAGGTATAAGGGATCGTGTCTGTAAAAAATAATAGTGCAATTTACAGTTGATAGTAAATTGCACTATTTGTGCGAGCGGAACCGACGGGATTCGAACCCGCGATCTTCTGCGTGACAGGCAGACATGTTAGGCCACTACACCACGGCTCCTGGTTGCAGCTAGGATGATACCAGAGATCAGGGCTGATGTCAAGTCTTCGGAGCTACCAATTTTTGTGGAAATCACGTTTCTTCTTCGTAGGAGCCTATCCGCGCAAGGCTATTTCGTATTTTCCCGGTTCTCTATAATGAGAGTGGAACAACACTTTTATATTACTGCTTTACGCGCTGCATGAGCGCATGTGACGTTATCTTTTCTTTGCGGGAGCCAGTATGATTGAAACGAACATTCAGCAACAACAAGATCATGTTTCTAAGCAGCCATCTTTTCATGAGCCTGGGGTGATAGTAGATGCGAGTATGACGGTAACATGTACTATTTGCGATGCCGTTTATGCGCCATCTCCACAGCAGGTACCGTTCTTGCGATATATGCCAGGAGCGTTGGAAGCGGCATTTATGAGCGCGTGCCATTTCTGTTTTCGTTGCAGGCGTGCGGCCTGCCCGCAATGCTGGGATGATGTGCATGGCGTTTGCGGCGCGTGCGTGCAGGATGCTCGTCTGCCATTTCGTAGCGCGGCGACTCCACTCAATGATCTGACCTTCCCTCCCACGCTCCAACACTCTTCTCATCAGTCACACCAGCAGCCAGTCGCTTCCCTTTTTGCCCCAATACGTAATGGCCGCTTTTCCATCAAAACTGCAGCCCTGCCTGAGCCAGACATTGTTACAGACCCTGCCGTCCAACACGTTGTCGCGCAATATAGCACGCCCGCTACCCCTGGAAGGGAGAGCGAGCAATATAATACTCCCGCTGCCATTGCCGCTGCCATCCCTATAAAAACTTCCCTACCAGAAACCTCGAAAGTCACTCGCAAGCTAGAGAAAAAGCCGCGTATCGCTGCTACAGAAGCAAAAAAAACAAGTCGCCTGGAGCTAGTGTTTACCTGGATCGTGCTGGTGATAGTCCTGGTACTCATCGTAGTAATCGCGCTGGCGGAGTTCATTCCAGCGGTTAACACCCTGGTCGCGCATGGAACGCATATTGACATTCACGCGGAAATCGCCTATCTTGTCTCTATAGTGCAGCACTTCTTCAAGAGATAGCAAGGAATGATTGAGGAACATCGTGGGGCGTGAAATACTGGTCGATGGCTATAATGTGATTAAACGCGATACATCGTTTCAAAGCGCGCGCCAGAGAAGCTTTGAGGCCGCCCGTCATGCCCTGATCACTCAACTCATCAACCGCTATCGCCATACTCCCCACCGCGTAACCGTCGTCTTTGACGGCGATGCTCCTCAAGAACAGACCACACACGAACAGCGTATACGCATTATCTTCTCGCGCGCGGGGGAAAGCGCCGACAGCGTTATTGCGCGTTTAGCGGCCCAGGCGCGAGCGGAAGGACGCGATGTGGAGATGTTTAGCGATGATATGGAAGTGCAACACGCCGTCAAAAGCGTTGGTGGGAAGGCGCAAAGCACCGCATACCTTACCTCGCAACTCAATGCGCCACCCAAACATCTCAAACGCCTGGCGGAACATCGCAGGATCGTGCGCCGGAAATACGGGCTTGACCCCATGCGCGGCAAAGACGACGATTAGTATTTACTTCTGAGCAACCGAAGGAAATTCTGCCAGTTCGCCCTTACTCCTCTCAGGAAGCGGGCTATCCGCATTGGGGCTGGACGCAGCCATATGCTCGACTGGCAAAGACGTCACTTTATGAGCATGAGAGGCTTTGCCAAAGCGCGCGCGAATAACCCACGTAAAACCTTCCAGGAAAATCGCGCGCGACATTTTCGATTTGCCCACGCGCCGGTCCTTGAATATGATAGGGGTTTCCACGATCTTGAAATTGTGTTTGTACACACGATAGGCCAGTTCTACCTGAAAAGCATACCCCTGCGATTCAATAGTATCCAGATCGATGCTTTCCAGCACGTCGCGCCGGTAACAGCGAAAACCTGCCGTGCAATCATGGATCGGAAGACCGAGCATGAAACGCGCAAAGATATTGCCGCCGCCGCTAATGAAGCGCCTCAAGGGCGACCAGTTGGGGGTGCCGCCGCCTTCGACATAGCGCGAACCGATGACCAGGTCAGCCGACTCAATGGCATTCAGGAAATCTGGGAGGTAGCAGGGATCGTGCGAGAAATCGGCATCCATTTCAAATGCGGCATCGTATTGATGCTCAACAGCGTATTTGAACCCGGCAATGTACGCCGTGCCCAGACCCAACTTGCCTGCGCGATGCATAATATGCACCTGCCGGTTCTCCGCAGCAATCTCATCGGCCAGTTGGCCCGTCCCGTCCGGTGAACTATCATCCACGATCAATATATCCGAAGCGGGCGCATACGTATATATCTGATCGAGCAACGGGCGCAAATTATCGTATTCGTTATACGTCGGAATAATGATAAGCGTTTTCATTTGAATGTATCTCCCGAGTGTGATGGTGCTGCCGTTTGTAAATCCGGCTGGCTTTCTGGAATGGATGGGCTACTGACACTATTCGCAAGCGATGATTGTTCTTCGCGCATGAAAATGGGCGTGTGCTGGGTAGCCCTGTATATCAACAAGGCCACGACGCCGAGAGCGAGACCGAACCATAAAGTGCAAAGACGAATAAGCAAAGTTGCCGCTCCTCCAATAGTTGCTGACGATGTCAGGAGTAAACGAGTAAGTCCTATCATACTACCATCGGCAGTTCCCAGTCCCCCAGGTAGACCAGATGCTGAACCGACCAACGATGATACGCCCATAATAAACATCGATTTGACAAAAAGCTCCAACCCAAACCCCAGACCAAGCCCCGCGAAAACAAAATACAATGCCACGCATTCTCCTGTCCACGAAATGATGCCAAGTGTAATGGCAAGCAGTAATGGACGCCATTGCAATAATGTATACGAGCTTTCATAAAAAACGCGTAACCAGAGCGCCGCGCGCGAAATTCCTGGCAAACGCTCGCCAAAAGCGAGGAGGGCCAGCGAAAGCCGCCTGTTCTGGATCACCGCCAGTCCACCTATTACACAGACGAGCAGCCCGGCCAGCAATTCCCAACCGTAACGATACAGCGCCAGGCCTGTTGTGGACAGCGCCATCATGGCGATGCCATCGGTCAGGCGCTCTGCGACAATAATTGGCGAAGTGCGGCTGATGGGTTCTCCCGTTGAACGCTTCAGCAAATAGGACTTCAGCAATTCTCCTACCTTACCAGGAGTAATCGCCATAGAGAGTCCAGAAATGAAGATCAGCAGACTTTTTCGCCAGTGTATTGTAATTGTAAGGCGTTTCAAATAATATTGCCATTTCAAAAAACGCCCGAAATAGTTAAAAAGCGTCAGACCTAGAATAATGGGCAGGAACGCCCAGCGGAAATGCGCTATCGCGGTAATCAAATGGGGGAGATCACCGTAGAGAGCAATAGCGGTCATCACGATTAAGGCTAATGCCAGTGAAAAAATGAGACCTGTGCGTAATTTATTGCGAGTAAGCAAAGATAGCTGTTCCTTATTGCGGTAAAATATAGAGTACTAAGATTATTAGAGCTGTACACAACACAACGGTTGCTAGAATATGGCGGTCACGCAATAGTACCTCTTCGGGACTGCCGCCTTCCATACGCATATGCACCAGGTACAGGTAGCGGAACATGCCATAGAGGACAAACGGGATGGTAATCATCAGATGATGGTTGCCCGTTGAACTCTGAAACGTGTAGAGACTGTAGGCCATCAGGGTCGCCGCAGTCACAATGGTAATCAGTTGATCGAGCAAGGGCACACTGTACTCTTTGAGTATCTGGCGATGGCTGCTGGCCTCTCCTTGCAGCAGCACCAGTTCATTTCTACGCTTATTCAAGGCGAGAAAGAGGGAGAGCAGGATGGTAACGAGGTACAGCCAGGGCGAGATCACCACTGGAAGCACAACCGCTCCCGCCAGGATACGCAAGACAAAACCACTGGCAATAATAAAGACATCAAGCAGCACAACATGCTTGAGACGCACGCTATACAGCACCATAAGCAGCAGGTAGGTGGCAACCGTCAGTCCGAACAAGAGACTCGCCCCGCCATAGATTTCAAAGATATCCGGCTGGGCTGCAATGGGAATGAAGAAAATCAGAGCGACCAGGCCCGCGCACATCACCAGGAGAACACCCATAGCGATAATAGCCCAGGAAGCAGGCAAAGCTCCGCTTGCCAGCGGGCGTTTCGACTTCACCGGATGCTGCCGGTCGTTCTCCAGGTCGAGCAAATCATTAAGCAGGTAGATAAAGCTGGAAGCCAGGCAGAACGCGACAAAAGCAAGCACAGCTCGCTCGAAGACGGGCGGCGACAATAATCGTTGCGCGAAAACAATCCCAACAAAAAGGGCCAGATTTTTCACCCACTGGCGGGGCCGCATGGCCCGCAACAGGGCGAGTATGCGCCCGCCGACTGGCGTTGCGTTACCCGTATTGGGCGTCACGTGAAGTTGTACGGCTTGTTTCTCTTGCGTTAAGGTGGTTTTTTCCAAGAATACAGTGTCCCTTCGACACGAGAGCAAAAAAAGAACTGGCTATGTCCAACATTGAGACGAACAGCCATGAAAGCGAGTAACACAGGGCCACAGAGTACCAGGCTTTACACGCCCTTAGTAAATGCGGCGTTTCAGATCAGCGATGCGGTGCAGCGTGATGCGGTGCTTGTCGGTGCTGATGAAATCTTTCTCCGAGAAATACCCCATCACCTTATTAACACTCTCCCGCGATGCGCCTACCATCGAAGCCAATTCTTGCTGGGTGAGCCGCACCTCGATACGCACCCCATCATCGGTTTTGACGCCGTGCGCGTCTGCCAGCTCCAGCAATTTTTTCGCCACACGCCCATACACGTCAAGGAAGATCAAATCTTCCACCATATTATCGGTATTACGCAATCGTTTGGTGAGCGCTTCCAACACCTGAATGGCGATCTTGGGATTTTTCATGATGGCGTTATGAAAGTCGCTGCGTTGCAAGGTGTAACATTCGACCTTTTCCAGCGCGATGGCATCGGCTGAACGCGGCAATCCATCGAGCAGCGCGAATTCACCGAAGCACTCGCCTTTCCCAAACACGGCCAGCGAGATTTCCTGCCCATCCGGGCTAATGATGCAAATTTTGACTTTGCCCTCTTTAATCATATACAGTACCTGGCCCGGATCGTCGCGGTGAAAGATGACCTCACCGGAGCGAAAGGCGCGCCTCTTCGCGGCAGTCATCAACTCATGCATATCCTCATCGGCCAGGTTCGCGAATAGCGAAACCTGTTTCAGATAGGAAGTATCTTTCTCTGCTTCCATTAGTATTATTCCCCTTAGAAAATTACAGGCGGCGGTCAACCCGCTTCTGGATACCTATAGTACTTCACTTTTAGCTATCATGCAAGAGTTACGGCAAATGTTCCCATAGAATCTTCAGAATATTGAGGAGAGGGATTGATGCAAAAGGGCGACCGCGCGGTCGCCCTTTTGCATCAATCCCTCTCCTCAATACAATTCTTACCTCATGGCAACGAGGTCAGCCGCCAGCTTTGCGGCATCGAACGTGCCCCAGCCGGTCGCCATATCATAGCCCTGAGTAACCGGGTACGCGCCACCGTTGAAGCCTATCTCATCGTTGTTAGACGGCAGGCTGCTATTGCTCGGCGGCGTGATATCGTGGAAATCACTGCCGTAATGCGACCCGCTGGCGATCTTGTACAGCGAGGGGTTGAGGAAGCCCAGCGTCCCCTTACCTGCCTTAGCCGCCTGTTCATTGGCGAGCGCGATCATGGCCGCCCACATGGGAGACGCCGCCGACGTGCCGCCCACCGTGAGCCAGCCGCCGCTGCTGCCACCACCCAGAATACCGCCGCTGCCCGAACAATTCGAGCCAGCCGTGCAATACACGGGATAGCCCGTGGCAGGATCAGCATCGAGCGAGACATCGGGCACCTCGCGCATCCCATTGGAGTACGAGTTCTGCACACCCGGCCCGGTCTGCCATGCTGGCTGCTTCCAGAACTGGCTGATGCCACCGCCGCCCGCGCCACCCAGAAAACCGCCGTTCCAGACCGTCTCAGAGGCGTAGCTATTGTCGGCGTTGAGAGTCAGATTGGTGCCGCCCACACCCGTCACATACGGCTGCGCTGCGGGATCATCGGCATTCAACGAGGTATCGAAGCTGCCGCCAGACAACCCCTGGAAACAGGTTGCGCTGCCGCTATCGCCTGCTGCTACCAATATCGTCTGCCCCTGCGCGGCTGCCTGCTGGAAGAACTGGTTTTCCTGGTTGACCTCTTGCTGGCCCATGTTCTTTTCGCAGTCGCCCCAACTGACGCTGATCACCGGCGTGCGATCTTTGACGATACGCGCAAACTCATCATTGTAACCCTGGGTAGTGTTCGGAGCCTCATAAACCACGATCTTCGCCAGGTTAGGGTCCATACCCAGCAGCACTTCGATGTCCAGTTCCACTTCGATTGCGCCCGCGCCGGGCTGCCCGTTGAAGCCGTCCAGGACAACGTTCTGCAAGGGTACATTTCCGCCGCCGAAACACTGCGCATACGCCTGGATATCGCTTTGCGAGTAACCATCCAGTTCGAACACGCCCGACCGTCTGGCCCTCGCCATGCAAACCGGCGTTGTGCAAACCATCGTAGTTATACGCCTTAGAAAACTGGCTCGGAATATACGCCACCTGGCTGCCACCGCCAAAGATACCGCCGCCGCCACTGCCTCCACCGCTCGTGCCAGCAGCAGGACAATTTGCCGCGGCGTTAGAGCTTAACGCAGGCGCATTCTGCGAAGGAACGGGCGGATGAGAGAACTGGTTGGCGTTATCCAGGCCACTGATCGACACAATGCTCTGCGCGATATACGCGGGGAGCGTCGGGCGCGTGGCGTTGGAAAAGAATGAACGCCCATCTGGAGCCGTGTAATCGTTGATCGTCACACCAAATACACGTTCCGCCAGTGACTGAGACCCGCTGAAATCAATCAGCGCCGGGTACGTCTGGGTCACGCTAAACCCTTGCCCGCTTAAAAAGTTGATGACCTGCTGCCGCTGGTCGGCTGTCGGGCCGAACTGCTGAGCAAACTGGTCGGGCGTCAAATACTGGTGATAGTTGGACGAAGAGGGATCATACAAACTCTGGAGGAACGCGCTCAGTTGCTCCTGATTGCGTAACGCCAGACCAACGCTCATATGCAAGGTGCGATCGGTGGTATCGCTGCCCAGCAACTGGCTCAAACTCAATAAAGGGGGAAGATTGCCGAGAACCATCGGCTGTGATTGCGCTTCCGCGTGCGCGGAATGGAAGAAACGGGTGGGAATGACCAATCCACCCACGACTAAAATAAACAAGAGACCTACAACTACGCCTACTTTTTTGCGCACGATGACCTCCTTCTATGACAGAGATTTCCGTCTGCCTGAAAGAACGCTAATGCGCCGCTAAATCGCAGATTTATAGAAGAAAATTTCTCGTTCGACAGTCCCTATGCTATACTTTCCAAAGAGGAACGCATAGCGAGGTATGTATGCTATCATCCATTGTAGCAACACTTACATTCGACGAAATACTCGCCATCATCGGGCTGGTCGTCAATAGTATGCAGGCACTGGTCTTGCCCATCACCATCTACTTGCTGGTGGTGCAAACACGCGCCATGCGTGTGCAAACAACCGCGCTGGTTGAGCAGAGCAAGGAGATGACGGCGCAAACCCGCGTCTTCATCGATACTATTTATAGCGCCACTTACCAGAGCCTGTACGACGCGGAAGCGCACATCGGCGAACTGATGATGACCTATCCAGAGGCCAGCCGTTACCTCATGACTCCCAAAACGCCATCTTCTTCATTGGAAGAAGCAAAAGACAATACCGGCGCGCACAAAGCGGCCGATCCAGAAATGCGCGAGCGTGTGCGCTGGCTCGGCACCGCCATGCTGGACTTCTTCGAACACATCTGGACGCAATCGCAAAAGGGCGGTCTGCCCAGAGATGTGTGGGAAGCGTGGGAGGAATACATCGGCAAAATGCTCAGCGAAACACGCCTGCGCGCCATCTGGCAAACCGAGCGCGGCTACTACTCCACCGACTTTCGCCGCTTCGTCGATCTCAAAGTTGGCCTCGCGCCAGACATGCCCGCCATGCCACCCTTGCCACGCCCCATCTCGACAGGCACACTCAATACCGCCGACAAACGCACCGCAGAGACAGCGCCACCCCCGCAGGTAGCAAGAGTATTACGAGCAGTAACAGAGGAGAAAGATACAACATAGGGATACCAGGGCGGGGCTTGCCCCCGCCCTGGAAATGTAGCGTATTCCATTGTTCACTTGCCTGCACATGAAAAGAACTGGTAATATCGAAGAACAGAATAGTGATTTTCAGCATATGTTGAGTTTAGCCCGCAGTACCGAATATGGAAACACAGCTTTTTCATGTCCAACAACCGGAAACCGCAACCTCCTTTCCAGGACAGGCAGGTTCATGCTGCGCAAGGCTGGCTAGATGCCAGTGGCCCTCCTATTCATCGCTGAGCGCCGAGGAAGATACGCAGTTTGAAAACCCATTTCAAATGGAAGACATGATGGCTTTCGACGACGCGGCATTGCAAAGCTTACTTTGCCACCAGGGCTTCGGCATATCAGTAGAGGACCTGGCGCACAGTTTGTGCGGTATATCCGATCATGTAAAGCAACGCATTGAGCGCACTATCATCGCCGGCAACCGCGTGGCCTTCCTGAACGAATTGCAGCGAGCTATCCCGCCCGAGCGTGTAAACAGGGCGCGACGCGTAGTGCTCGACCGGCTCTTCTGGGAACTGACCTACTGGAAAACGCCCGCTCTTTACGAAGAGTTGACCGGAGGAGAGCGACTGCACCCTGGCATTTTCGAGCAACTTGCGCCGGATATTGCTGGCAATGGAGTGCTTGATGCGGGCGCGGGCAGCGGTCGGGCTTCCTTGGAGTGCGTGCGGTATGGCGCTGAAAAAGTATTCGCCGTTGAACCATCACCAGGATTATTGCGCATTTTACAGCAAAAATTGGGGGCGGCTCACGACCAGATTGTCCCCTTGCGGGGACACTTTAATGCTATCCCTCTGCCCGATAAAAGTGTTGACCTCGCCATTTCCTGTTCCGCCTTTACCGCCGACCCGGCGCAGGGCGGTGAACCAGGACTGGCCGAACTGCTAAGGGTCACTCGCAGGGGGGGAAAAGTAGTCATTATCTGGCCGCGACCGCAGGATTATGCCTGGCTGGCCCGGCACGGCTTTCACTACGTCACAATGCAGATGCAGGGAGAACAGGAGATGTGTGTGCATTTTCGCTCGCTGCAAAGCGCCTTACATTGCGCGCGGCACTTTTACGCGCATAACCCGCAGGTCGCGCGCTTTATTGAGCACGAACGCCGGTTAGATGTGCCGTTCTCTATACTCGGCATCAATCCGCCACGTGACTACTGCTGGCTTGTTGTGAAGTAAGCGATGCAACCATGCAGCGCTATCTCAGAAAGGAAAAAGGATGTCGTCAGAAGTATTGCCTGCTAATCAGCAGAGTTGGACCGAAACACCTCCCCAGAATCCACCAATTCGCCATCTCATCGGGCAGGTAGTTGAGCGCCAGACATGGCTGGATAAGCTGGCCGCGCCATTGCAAAGCTGGCTATTGAAGCTATTCGGACAGCCAGGAGAGCCAAACCGCAAAATCAAGGATGCGCTGAATGGCGTCTGGCTGGGACATGCACTGCACCCCGTCCTCACCGATATACCGCTGGGCGCGTGGAGCAGCACGCTGGCGTTAGACATAGCCTGGCTCACCAACGATGACGAGGGAGTCGCGCACAGTTCGGATATTTCGCTGGTGCTGGGACTTCTGGGCGCGACTGGATCAGCAGTAACGGGCCTCACAGATTGGAGCGACCTGGACGGAACGGACCGGCGCGTGGGCATCATGCACGGCTTGCTCAATAGTAGCGTTCTTCTTGCAAACATTGCCTCGCTCATCTTACGGCTGACCGGCAAACGCCGCGCCGGCGTCTATCTCTCCTCGGCAGGCTACGCCGTTTCGCTCTTCTCTGCCTACCTGGGCGGCGAGCTAGTCTTCGCTAAAGGCATCGGCGTCAACCACGTGGCCTGGGAAGGCGGCTCCGACGATTTCGTCGCGGTTCTGGCCGCCAGCGACCTGGTCGAAGGCAAGCTAACGCGAGTTGACGCGGCAGGCATTCCGGCAGTCTTGTTCAAACAGGGCAACTCCATCCACGCCATCGGCGCAACCTGCACCCACCTGGCCGGCCCCCTCGACGAAGGCACATGCCAGAATGGAGTCGTTACCTGCCCCTGGCACGGCTCCCGTTTCCGCATGAGCGACGGAGCCGTTGTGAACGGCCCCGCCACCTATGCCGCGCCAACCTTCGCCGTGCGCGTGCGCAAAGGCCGGGTCGAGTTGCGACGCCTGGATCATGCATAATACTAAACAGCCAGCAACTCCGCCTCGCTCAAAGGCCCCAGCGTCGTCAGCACCTGCTTTTCGCGCAAGGGAAGACGGCGTAGGACGCGCATCACATCCTCGGTGGTCACTTTTTCGATGCGCTCGACTTCTTCATCGACGCTCACCAACCGGCCTTCGACGACCCAGTCGGCTGAGAGCGAGCGCATACGGGCAAAGGTGGACTCGCTGCTCAGCACCATGTGGCTAATCAACTTATCTTTAGCGCGGCGCAATTCGTCCTCATAGATGCCGTCAGCCAGCAGGCTATCGAGTTCATCGCGCAGCATCTTCATCACCTGCGGCGCCTGCTCAGGCGTAGAATTGGCCTCCATAATCAGAATACCGGTTCCATCCATGGTCCACAGGAAGGCGCTGGCGGATTTGGCCAGGCCCTTCTGGTACACATTCCAGTAGAGTCGCGAGCCATCGCCATCGCCCAGAATGCTCACGCCCAGTTCGGCGGCGTAACGGTCCGGGTCCTTTTCATCGATAGCAGGCATGGAGAGCAGCATGATCTGCTGTTTCAGATTCTTTATCGATGATAATCTCGTTGAGCGAGTGTGCTGGCTGGTAAGGCCGCACATCTCGCCCGGCATCACCGGTGCGCCAGTTAGCGCAGTGTTTTTCCGCCAGTTGCACGAGTTGATCCCAATCAAATTTGCCGGCAACGGCCAGGATCATGTTATTGGCGGCATAGCGGCGATTCCAGTAATCGCGCATCTGCTCGATACGCATCGCGCGGATGCTTTCAGGCGAGCCTAGCACATCATGCCCCAGCGGGTGTTCGCCGAAGTAGGCTTGCATCATGCGCCGCACCGCCCGGTTATAGGGCTGATCTTCCGAGCGCGCGATTTCATTCACGATAACTTCCTTCTCCGTCGTGAAATCGCTTTCGGACAGGCGCGGATACATCATGTCGCTCAGCAATTCGAAAGCGCGCTCCATATATTCGCCCAGCACGCGCGCGTAGTACACAGTGGACTCGTGCGACGTGCCGGCGTTGATCTCCGCCCCAATCTTGCTGAATTCCAGCGTGATCTGCTGCCAGTTCGAGCGTGCTTGTTCCTTTGAACACCATGTGTTCCAGAAAATGCGACACCCCCGCGATAGACTGATCCGGCTCATCGCGCGAACCCGTGCAGACATAAAAAGAAAGCGCAGCCGACTCGAAATCCGGCATCGGCTGGCCCAGAATTTGCAGACCATTAGCAAGACGGTGTGTATGAAAAACCATACCATTCGTTTCAGACATGGGTACTCCTCTAGCGTGCGAGCGCATATTGTTTCATCTTAGCATCATAGCCCTGACGAAGAGAGAATGTCAAATGACCTTTTTTTGTCAGAGTAGGGTACGAGCCAGGCTTGCCACTCTCAGTAGCGGCTTTCCTCCAAATTGTGGCGAACTACGGTTGAATTAAAGCAGATGGCTATGATATGCTACACTACAGTGTGTGGAATATCAACACCATCCAAATCTGTTTGCTTGTTCTACTTAAGGGTGCTACCAACTGTGTCCCTGTGAGGTGAAATCGCATGTCTACCGCCATTTGGGGAGAGTCAGAAACACAATCAGACGAAAGCTACCCCCTGTCGTTGTTAAATAGTCTGCTGCTACAGATGATGGAGCAGTTTATGGCACAGGGGGCATGTCTGGCGCTCTACGACGAAAACATTCGTCAGATGGTGATTCGCCGCCACTTTCGCGCTAAAAACAATAATCTTGCGCCCGCGCAAATGGATATTGAAAATATCGCAACTATGCCCATGAACCACCGCAAAGCTCCTGGCGTCACTAATGCCATCACCTCGACAACGGGCCGGATGCGCCGCCTTTCGAGGCCACTCCCCTCCCTTGAGCCAGTAACAACATCCCGCGCAGCCCTCTTTCCCCTGGGCGATGCCTATGCATACCGGCAGGCTTTAATAGGCACAGCCTGGTATAAAAATGATCTGATCATAGTGAACTACGATGAATATGTAGCAAGTTACGCTCCCGGTGGCATTGCCACCGGGCCAGACGAAGGAACGCCAGCCTATTTTTTCGCCATCCCCATCCCAGAACCACTGATGCTTACCGACATCCGTACCAAACAGACAACGCAGCAAATACTGGGCGTGATCGTCCTCTACCAGACTTCCCCGGCAAACGGCTTCCAGAACAGGCCAGCCCTCGAAGCATGGCAGTGGGCCGAACGCTTCGGACTTTATCTCCAGAATGACCGCCTGCGCCGTCTCAATGTCCGTCATAACGACTATATGAAAGGCTTGCAGCAGATCAGTACCGCGTTTCCCTCGGATGTCATCCTCTCGAAACTTGTAGACAATGTCTATCAATTCGTCAAGGCGGTTGTGCCTATCACCTCTGTGCTGCTCACCCTCTATGATCGAGATACTAAAAAGATTTATGACGTGTTCGCCATCGATCATGGCACCCGCGTTGAAGGACTGAATGAACACCCGCTAATCTCCCTACCCAATGATCGCCCGCTCTGGTGGAAAGTCACGCAAGAGCAACAAAGTAACGTACTGTTAGCTCCGGCACAAGAGCCAAAACACGTGCGAGAAAATGAGGAGCTATTAAAAGGCGCGTGGGGAGACCAGACCGGCGAGGAAAGCTACTTGCTGCTCCCCATGAAAATGTTTAACCGCGTGGTCGGCTCGCTTTCCCTGACCAGCTCGCGTCCCGAAGCCTTCAGCCCCGAAGATATTCTGGTGGTACTGGAGACCATGGTACAACTGATTACGGTCAGCATCGAAAATGCCAAGCTCTACGACCGCTCGCGCCGTTCGGTCACGAAAGCTCGCCAGCGTGAAGAATCGCTGGCCGCCATGAACAGCGCGTTACAAACCATCAGCAGCGTAATAAACCTGGTGGAGCTACTGCATAACTTCGTGGAAACAACGGCCAAATTAGTGCAGGCGGGTCTCTGCACGTTTTTCCAGCTGACCAACGACGGCGAAGAGCTGATCGCGCAAGCCATATTCGATAGCACCGGGAAATGGAATGACGCCACGCCCAGGAGTAGCCACGAGCAGCATGAAGATCTAATAAAAATGATCCGCCTGCCCTTTAAGCATTCTATCCTGGGAATGCTGGTAGAGGCGGACTCGTTTTTCTACCTGGATACCAACTTGATCGATGAACTGGCTGAGATAAGCTCCGAAGGTGGCGCGATTTTCTTGCGCGAGACGCACAGCCATAAGATGCTGATGATTCCGGTGCGCTACCAATCCGAGCTGGTTGGCATCCTGGCCGTGCATACACCCTGGCAAGATCGCGTCTTCCGGCCAGAAGAGGTCAGCACGCTACTGGCCATTGCCGGGCAGGCTGCCAGCGCCATCCGCAACGCCCAGCTTTTCGAGAAGATACGCGAGACCAACGCCGAATTGCAACGCATGGACAGGCTGAAGGACGAGTTTATCGTGACCGCCTCGCACGAATTGCGCACACCGCTCAGCGCCATCAGCGGCTATGCCTCCATGCTCAAACGGCAGAGCGCCCGTATCGATTCGCAGCAAGCCTTACGCTACGCCACCAAAATCTCCGGCGCCACGCAACAACTGACCGATTTAGTCACCCAGATGACCGACGCCGCTCGCGTAGGCTCAGTTGATAGTAAGCTGGAGTTAAAAGTCGGGCCGGTGCAGGTGCTGGCCGCCGCCGAAATAGCCACCACCATGCTCAGCGTCAATATCGAACAGACCATTACAGTGCAAATCGATCCCAACCTGTGGGTGCAATGCGACGCCTTGCACCTGCGCCAGGTCGTTACCAACCTGCTCGACAATGCCGCCAAATATTCGCCGCCAGCCGGGCAAATCGTCATATCCGCCAGCGCCACCACCCTCTCGCAACTACCCGAAGATCAGGTTAATTACAGCAAGCTGGTTCACGGCGAAGACACGCCCGTCGTGCTGGTGCGCGTGCGCGACGAAGGCGAAGGCATCCCCCTGGAAGACCAGGAGAAGGTTTTTGAAAAATTCGTGCGCGCCACGCGCTCCTTGACCACGCCGGTGCGCGGCTCAGGTCTGGGCCTGTTCATCTGTCGCCGCTATATCGAAGCCATGGGCGGCAAACTCTGGTTGGAGATCAGCATCCCTGGCGAAGGGTCAGTCTTTAGCTTCTATCTTCCACGCATAGATGCGCCAGTTGAAACGGGGGAAACACGTGAGCTTGAACGCCAAAACACGTAAGGTGCTGGTTGTCGATGACGACCCTATTATCCGCGATATGATGGTTGACATGCTCGAATACGAGGGCTTCTCCCTGCGAGTAGCGCGCAATGGCCTCGAAGCCCTGAAAGTCCTGCGCGGCAACGAGGACTTCCTGGTCTTCCTCAACGTCATGATGCCCACCATGGGCGGCAAAGAGGTCTGCGAGCAGCTCGAAGCCGAACCGGCCATCCGCCAACGTCACAAAATCTTTCTCATGTCCGCCCTCGACAAACTGGAAGAAGTCACCTCTTGCAAAGTGGACGGCATTATCACCAAACCATTTGTAGTGGACGATGTGTTGATGGTGTTGGAGGAACATCTACAGTGAAGGCAAGAGCAGCCACGCATAGCAAGCAGAAATAAACTCATGCATAAACACGAACAATTACAGAACCGCTTGCGCCACAAAGAAATCATTTTGATGGATGGCGCTTTGGGAACAGAAATCTTACGCCGGGGCATACCCACTACCCTCCCGCTCTGGTCGGCTGAAGCGCTGCTCACCCATCCAGAAATTGTGCAACGCATCCACGCGGATTCTATTGCCGCAGGCGCTGAAATCATCATTACCGGCACATTCCGCACCACCAGATGGGCTTTCGCGAAAAAAGGGCAAGCAGAGAAAGCGCGTGATATGACGCTGCGTGCCTGTCAGCTCGTTCGCCAGGCCATTGAACAGGTGAAACCTGCGCATCCAGTCTATATCGCCGGTTCGATGGCCCCGCTCGAAGATTGTTATTCGCCCGAACTGACCCCCGCAAACGAGCATCTAGCGCGAGAACATAACGCCTACGCCAGTGATCTCAAAGCAGGTGGCGTCGATTTTCTCCTGCTGGAGACCATGATTACGCTACGCGAGACAATGGCAGCCATCCAGTCAGCGAAGAAGCTCAACATGCCCTTCGCCGTGAGCTTCTGCACCAATCAGCAAACAGCGTTGCTCGGCGGTGAAACCCTCGAGAACGTGCTCAAAGAAGTGGAACAGTACGACCCGCTATTCATCGGCGTGAACTGCGTATCGCCCGAAACAGCCACCCACACGCTACAAGCCTTACGCAAAATAACCAGCCGCCCCCTCAGCGTCTACGCCCAGGGAGACGGCATACCCGATAACGATCAAGGCTGGCAATTCAACGAAGCAGAGAGCATAGAACATTACGCCGTGTGCGCCCAAAACTGGCTACAAGAAGGCGCGCAAATCATCGGCGGGTGCTGCGGAACCAGCCCGGCGTATATTGAGAGGTTGCGGCAATTGTTCTAAACAGAAGATGCGTAATATATAGCGTGGGGCCATTGGGGGATTGGACAATTCTCCTTGCCAGGGGAAGGTACCCATGCTCACAGTCCTTCAGTATCGCGAACGCTAAAAACTGTCATGCAAGAAAGGGCGTGAATAGGTCATATGACACTTATGGCGAGTGAGGCTCTAGAGTATGCTTGGCATAGACCTGCTCCCCACCAGAGATGTGTTCCCTCACGAAGATGGGCAGGAGAAGATGACTACTAGCATTCCTATTCTGAAGGAGAATACCATGAGCCAACCATTTCCATATCAAGCGGCGAACACCCTCCGCTCTTCGCGCATCGGACAGATCCTTTTTACCGTCCTGGCAGTCGTGGCGTGTGCGCTGGGGTCGCTGCTGCTGAGTCTCGCCTGGTTCGGTGTCGGTGTCACCCCCGGATTAGAAGCAGAAGCAAGAGGCATGGCCGTCATCATCGTGTGGCCCGTGACCATGCTGGTCGTCGGAATATGCAGTACCGTGGCATCGCTCCTGGGGAAGCGTTTAGGGAAGCGCCGGGTTGTGGCCTCCTTCTCCTTACCAGTGGCATTTGCCATCATGATGGGTGTTTGGGCGCTCGTGGCATTCTTCATGATCACGATCTCTGCGGTGATCTTCACGGCGATGCTCGTGCTGCTCAACACCTGTGCGATCTGGCTTGCCGCTTTGTTTCTGAGAAGCAGATCGGGGTAAACGTGTCGCCACAGCAGATATGCTAGTTTTTCATTTCGCTTGCCAGAAGCCGATTGCTACATGGGGGTATGCGACCTGGAGCCGCTCTAGGGGCGGCTCTATTTTTCTCCAAAAACAAAAAGTGCCAAGGGACGGAATCGAACCGACGACACCAGCATTTTCAGTGCTGTGCTCTACCAACTGAGCTACCTTGGCTTGTCTCGCTGACGGGACTTACTATAGCATAGCTCCGTAGATACGTCAATAACCTTTGGCACTTTTTTTACGGGATGCGTTTAATCACATCCTTACACATCGATCCTGACGCGCTCAATATTGAGATTCATGGCGGCGAGCCGGGGCACGATATCGCCGTAGCCACGTTCGAGCATATCCACACCCGTTACCATGGTTGTGCCGCGCGCCACGGCTGCGGCGATCACGTAGGCCAACCCGGCGCGTAGATCGGGCGTGGCGATCTGCTCAACCGCCGTAAAGGGGGTTGGCCCGATAATGATGGCGCTGTGTTCAAAGCTGGACTCGCGGTAGCGACACTCAACCCCGCCCAGGCAGTGGGTCGTCAACTGCGTTTTCGCGCCCAGCGTGTCCAGCGCCTTCAGGTAGCCGAAACGATTTTCGTGTACCGTCTCGTGGATGATCGAAATACCGTCGGCCTGCGAGAGCAACACGGCGAACGGCTGTTGCCAATCCGTCGAGAAGCCGGGATAAACGTCCGTCTCAATAATGGCGGGCCGCAACGGTCCCTTGCGGAAGAAGCGGATACTACTGGCCTCGAGCAGTTCGAAGCCGCCACCAACCTGCTGGTAATAGGATAGGAAGTTTCCCAGTATTTCTGGACGGATGCCATGCACCGTAATATCACCATCTGACGCGCAGGCCAGGCAGGCCCACGAAGCCGCCTCAATGCGGTCTCCCATCACCTTCATATGCGTGCCATTGAGCTGCTTCACACCCTCGATCCGAATGTCTCGTCCCGAAGAGGTGAAAATGATCGCGCCCATCGCCCGCAGCATCGTAATTAACTCGAATACCTCAGGCTCGATAGCCGCGTTGGAGATAGTAGTGCGACCCTCCGCCAGCACGCCCAGATAGAGGCAGGTCTCGGTGGCCCCCACGCTAGGATAGGGCAATTTAATGTGAGTGCCTTTCAAACCACCGTTGCGGGAAGCAGTAAATCCTCCGTCCGTTACGTCAACTTTGCCCCCAAACTGCTGAATAGCTTCCAGGTGAAAGTCAACGCTGCGCCTGCCAATCGCGTCTCCACCGACAAAGGGTACCGAAACTTGCTTAAAACGATGCAGCAGCGCGCCCAGCATCAGAATAGGGACGCGATTACTGCCGGAATGCGGCACAGGCACGTTGGATGCGCGCATATGAGAAGGATCGATAAGCAGCGTACCATTATCGACTATATCCAGCTCAACGCCTATCGAATGCAACATTTCAATGGTGATCGTCACATCCCCGATAGGCGGAACATTGCTCAGCATGGTCGGCGTATCTCCCAGGAGGGCCGCCACCATGGCCTTCGTTGTAAAGTTTTTCGCCCCCAGACAGCGAATCTCGCCCACCACCGGCTGCCCACCCTTTATATTATAAGCAAACGTTTGTTGTTGCTCCATTTGTACCCTTCTTCATAATCGAAACCAGAGTTCTCCCAACATGGGAATTGCATCGATGCATACTAATAAAACGTACCAGAGTTGTTATTGAGTATACACTATGATGCAGGTGTGAAGGGTTGCGATAGTACTGAGGTGTATACCCTGAATTTCACTGCCATCTCTGCCGATTAAGGAAAGCGGGAGTCTTCTCTACGATTTTCAGTGAGTTGTATGAGAGAGCTTCTGGGAACTTCTTTTAGAGGTCTTATGTCAATTCATTCAGCACACCAGATAAATCGGCCAGGTGAAAACGACATTACCGGTGAGTCGCGAAGAGACGACGAAGGCATATAAGGAGCTGCTTGAGCAATATACCCGTGAGGCGGAGGATCATGCGCGCCTTCAAAGAGCCTATGATGAGATGCAGATTATGGTTCGCCATCAACAAAAAATGTTTACAGTGGTCAAGCAACTCTACAATGTGCAGGTGCAGGCCGCTTTGACCGATGCGGTGACCGGCCTGCCAAATCATCGCGCAGTCATGAATAGGATCGAGGAAGAAATAGCGCTCTGCAAAAGTGATAGTCCGTTTACAATGTTATTTATCGATATAGACCATTTCAAGCAGGTGAATGATACGTTTGGGCATCGCGCAGGCGACGCCGTTCTCCTTGAGGTTGGCTCTCGCCTGCGGGCAGGTATACGGGCAGAAGATTTTGTCGGGCGCTACGGGGGAGAGGAGTTCGCGGTTGTGCTAAGCGGCTGCGATGTAGAGGATGCCAGCCGGACCGGTGAGCGACTGCGCGCCTCGATTGCCGATACTCCATGTACCTACGAGGTCGAGGAGACACAAACAATCATACCTATTCCCATCACCGCCAGTTTTGGCCTTGCATCCTACCATTTACATGGCGCCACACGTAATTCACTCATTGAATCTGCCGATCAAGCGATGTACACAGCAAAGCATACAGGGCGCAATCGCATCTGCCAGGCAGAAATACCCTTATTCGCGCGCTCACAGAAGAGCTAAACGCTCTCGTTCATTGTTGCAACCATAAGCCCAATGTCTGCTTCAGGACGATATCCTGCAGCGCTTTGTCAACGATGATGCCGCGCAGTTCTGTGGCTGCCTGGATTTCACAAAGCTGCCAGGGCAATGAGGTCAGACGAACCGTTTGCTTCCAAAGCTCAAAGGATGCTCTGGGATGGAGATCGGTCAAGCTCTTGCCCGCCTTTGTACCCTCGTCAGGGTTGCCACCCCAGTTCACCGTCTGGATGACTTCGGGTCGAAACCAGAGCAGAAAGGCTCTCTGTATGCGCGAGATAGAAATAGCCAGGACGCCGCTTCCGCGCTCTTTGAATGTCACCGCCTCTTCGTAGATACCCGGCAGGTTGCTGGTAGCGAATACGTCCTCGCGCATGTTTTCCCATAACCACTGGATGAATGGACGCAATTCAGCTTCACCCGGAACCTCGCCTACCGCATCATATCCTTCGTCAAAGCAGATAGCCAGACCCCGCGCATTCACCAGTCTCAGCAACTCCCTCCCATGCCCCTTCAAACCCTTCATCCCGTCCTCGTCTTTCATAATCAGGCTGGCGAGTTCCATCTGCATATTCTTTACCTGCATCGCATACTGGTATTCTTCAAAATTCTGCTTGGCCGGGAGCTGTATCGAAACAATTTGTCCCACCAGCTCGCACATGCTCCGCATCTCGTGCCCGATATATTTCGGCGTCAGATGGTGGCAAGCGATCAGGCCCCAGAGCGTATTTCCATTTAACAGCGAGATGGACATGGAAGCGCCCACCCCCATATTTTTCAGGTACTCGAGGTGAACAGGGGAAACGCCCCGTAGTACTGCATAGCTGAGGTCTACAGGTCGCCGGGTGAGAGGATTGATGGCAGGTACAATTGCTGCAGATTGATACCCTGCATCGCTGATGAGACGGGTCCAGTTCTTCAGATAGAGTTTCCTGGCCGGCGCGGGAATATCCGAGGCAGGATAATGCAGGTCAAGAAATGCAGGCAGCTCGGCTTTCTTATCTTCGGCAACCACAACGCCGTTCCACTGCTCGTCAAAGCGATAGATCATCACGCGATCAAAGCCTGCTATCCTGCGAATTTCTTCCGCCGCCACCTGGCAAAGCTGATTCAGACCAGAGGAGAGTTGCAGGCGAATGAGCGATGCTTTGATGCGCCTGTACAGTTCAACAAAAGACGCGCTCTCCTTAACCTCCGCCACCACAAGTTCGAGTATCAGCAATCCATCCATACGATGGAGAATGCCATCAAGGTCGCGTTCGCCCACCTTCGCCCGCAACTTGATCGGATTCGCCATCTGAATATCCTCTGAGAGAAGCACGTTGCGCAAAATCTCAACCTGCGATGGCTCTAAAAGGCGGCTCACGTGTTGATTGAGTACAGACTGAGCCGCAATGCCAAACATCGTCTGGACATTTTCGCTCACCTGTAGCAGTGTGAGTTCCGGCTCCTTCAGCACCAGCAAGACACCATGCGGCTGAATGCCGCCGGGAATATGGACCGGCTCACGATCACAATTCGTCAGATCAACACGCGCCCCAACGTTACTTGCAGTCATATCCTTGCTCCTATCAACAACCATTGGTGCAATACAATAAATGTTGTGCGTGCGGCACAGATAACGACATGCTCCGCTTCTTCGTTGGAATTATGCGTTTCGAGAAGCTCGCCGAAGGCTCTCCACATAGCGCCGGTATCGGACCCGTAACCGTGAAAAAATGCGCACCCCTCGTGTTCATTCAAGCGCAGCACGCGTCGAATATGCCTTGATATAATCTGGCCTCCCAACGTCGCCCCTTCAAGCACATACATACACCCGAGTACCGAAGAGAGCGTGTCGAGTGTGGGAAGATCATCGCAAGTAGGAAGCGCGGCCACATCAGTGTCAGCAATGCCCAGAGCTGTCAAATCGTGCAGGAGCCAGGGTGTTTTGTTCCGTCTCTCAACCTCCCTATGTAATATAGGCCCCGCCTGCAATGCGCTTAAGCGCAGTTCAACGGGCTGATAGAATCCGAGGAACTGCGCCAAAATATTTGTATATCTTGCAAGCGTCAAGTGCTCGTCACAAATATCCAGACCGCGCTCTATTTGCTCGTGGTAGCTTCTCGTCTCTTGTTTTAGCCTTTGGAGTATCACAAGGGTCTCTCCAGTTCGCATCCATTTATCCTGGCTTCCTACTCTTCAAGTATAATAGGAACTGCAAAGACCGGGGTGTCGCGCCATTGGAAAGTAGGACATAACTATTCAAATCTCTGCGAGGATGCAAAGAATAAGAAGGCCGCGTTTGAGAAAGAGTGGCATAAACTGGCGGGAGAAGTAAATAGGGCGGGAGGGAATCGAACCCTCACGGACTCTCCATCCCGGGGATTTTAAGTCCCTGGACAACCTCTATTGGCTCTAGTGGCCTCGTCACGCGATTGCAAGTGCGTTCAGAGCCGGGGATTTTGGAAACTGATGTTATCTTGTCTTTTTGAAGTTTAAGGCTGGCGTTAGTAAATCGCATACTATACGGGAGAGTGCAAGGAGAGGGAATCGGGTACGTGCCGTATATTGCTTGAGGGAAGCACCTGATTTTTTCGTATTCATTGGTCTGACACTTTGCAGTATGCTAGTATCTTTTTTTCTTGTTCGTGGCCATGTGATTGTTCTGGCTCGTCGTGTCCACTCTACTCTGCCATGGGAGTTTAGGTGCCATGCACTATCCTTCATCTTTCAACAGGCGGGCGACTTCTTGGAGCAACACCCTGGTATTGAAGGGCTTGCCGATATGAGACGTACATCCGGCAGCCATGGCCTGCACCGCTTCCTGGGGAGAGACATGAGCAGTGACGGCAATAATCGGGATGCTGCCAAACTCAGGCATCTTGCGCAAGCGTCTCACGGCTTCCCATCCATCCATGTCCGGTAGCGACAGGTCCATAAGGACTAGATCAGGGTGGTACAGTTTGGCCTGGATCAGGGAAGCCCGGCCGTCTTCGGCTACCACGACATGGTAGCCTGCCCTCTCAAGCAGTCGTTGCAGCAATACACGCATATCCTCGCTATCATCAACTACCAGGATGTTCTGTTTCTGTGCTGTGATGCTCAGTTTGTCCATCATGCTCCTGTCCCTTTCAGGCCTCCTGACCTCAGGGAAACACGCTCGTGTCGAAGGCCTCCTGGATGTGTGCCGGGTGTTGATGCCTGACAACACGGTTGATTGATCTCTCGTTTCTACACCCGCTGAGCCTCACGCTTACCGGCTTGAGAGTGACCTGTCTGCGATGTTAGTAAGTGCCGCAGGGTGTTGAGCAGTACAGATGATTTAAACGGTTTAATCAAGTACGCGTCTGCTCCTGACACGTAGCCTGTGGTCGGTTCGGTGAGCACTGTAATCATCATGACTGGAATGGAAGCGGTGGCCGGGTTCTCCTTCAACCGATAGAGCAGTTGCCAGCCATTCAAATCGGGCATCATCACATCAAGCAGAATGGCACAGGGATGCAACTCTTGCGCCTTTTCCATCGCTTGTAAAGGATCTTGCAACCCGACGACTGTATAGGGCGTGTCTTTCAGGGCCGCTGTGATGAGGACGATCACATCCGGGTTGTCATCCACCGCCAGCACTACCTGGTTCTGTCCCTCGGTGGTCTCGCGAGGTGCGGGAAATGCGAATGCCTCCTCAATCATCGTTGGCGTGAGTTCAGGAAAAGAGGAAAGGTGTGAAGAGGCTTCCTGGGATCGCGGTGAGAGCAAACGTGGGATATCCTGCTCAATGGAGTGACTCGCCGCCTTGATCGGCAGAATCACCGTAAAGGTACTGCCCTGGCCTGGCGCGCTTCTGAGCGCGATCGTTCCTCCCAGCAGCGTTGTCAACTGGCTGACGATGGAAAGACCCAGTCCCGTCCCTCCCGCTTTGCGCGTGTACGTCCCGTCCGCCTGGTAAAAGGCTTCGAAAATATGTCCTTGAATATCGGCGGGGATGCCGATACCGCTATCCGTCACCGCAAGCGCAATGCGCTCATCTTCCTGGTCTGGTGAGATCACCCGTCTCGCCGAGACTATGATCTCGCCCTGTTCCGTGAACTTCAGCGCGTTAGAGACCAGGTTGAGCAGCACCTGGCGTAATTTCAGCGGGTTGCTGGCCAGGAAATCAACGCCCTCCTCCACCTCCACTCTCAAGACGAGATGTCGCGCGATGGCAATGGACTGCGTCTCTTCCACCACGGAAGTCAGCAATTCTCTCACGTCCACCTGGCTGTAGCTGAAGACCATGCGACCCGCGTCGATTTTCGTCAGGTCCAGCACATCGTTAATCAAACTGAGCAGGTGCTCGCCATTTTTGAGGATACGCTTTAGATCGCTTTGTTGCTGCTGGCTCAATTCGTCTGTGTCCACATTATCCAACAACATCTGGGTGAAGCCGATGATGGAGGTCAGCGGGGTGCGCAATTCGTGGGACATCGTGGAGAGGAACTGGCTGCGCGCTTGATTTGCCTCTTCCAGGGCTGAATTTACGGCGATCAGTTCCTTGACCATATGTTTCTGTTCGCTAATATCCTGGGTGATCATCGAAGCTGCGACGATTCTCCCTGCGGGGTCTCGGATGGGGGCGACAGTGACTGACACCTCCATGCGTGTGCCATTCTTTCTCATCCGTGTCGTTTCAAAGTGCTGGATGGTTTCTCCCGCCGCGATCCGTGCTAACATTTTCGGCAACTCTTCCTGGCGATCAGATGGGATGATGAGAGAGATAGATTTGCCGATAATCTCATCAGGAGTATAGCCAAAGAGCTTCTCCGCGCTGCTATTCCATATGGTAACCACTCCTTGCAGCGTTTTACCAATAATTGCCTCTCCTGAGTACTCAACTATCGCTGCCAGTTGTGTATTCGAGTGTTCCAGCGAGCCTTCCAGTTCGCGGCTGCGAATGGCCAGTTCCTTATTGGAGCGTTCCAGTTCGCGGCTGCGAATGGCCAGTTCCTTATTGGAGCGTTCCAGTTGGCGGCTGCGCGTGGCCAGTTCCTTATTGGAGCCTTCCAGTTGGCGGCTGCGCGTGGCCAGTTCCTTATTCGAGCCTTCCAGTTGGCGACTGCGTGTGTCCAGCTCCTCAACCGAGCCTTCCAATTCGCGGCTGCGAAATGCCAGTTCTTCGTTCGAGCCTTCCAGTTGGCGGCTGCGCGTGGCCAATTCCTTATTGGAGCCTTCCAGTTCGTGGGTCCGCGTGGCCAATTCCTTATTGGAGCCTTCCAGTTGGCGGCTGCGCGTGGCCAGCTCTTCGTTCGAGCGTTCTAGTTCGCGGCTGCGAAATGCCAGTTCTTCGTTCGAGCCTTCCAGTTGGCGGCTGCGCGTGGCCAGCTCCTTATTGGAGCGTTCCAGTTCGCGGCTGCGCGTGGCCAGCTCCTTATTGGAGCGTTCCAGTTGGCGGCTGCGCGTGGCCAGCTCTTCGTTCGAGCGTTCTAGTTCGCGGCTGCGAAATGCCAGTTCTTCGTTCGAGCCTTCCAGTTGGCGGCTGCGCGTGGCCAGCTCCTTATTCGAGCGTTCTAGTTCGCGGCTGCGCGTGGCTAGCTCTTCAACCGAGCCTTCCAGTTCGCGGCTGCGCGTGGCTAGCTCTTCAACCGAGCCTTCCAGTTCGCGGCTGCGAAATGCCAGTTCTTCGTTCGAGCCTTCCAGTTCGCGGCTGCGCGTGGCCAGTTCCTTATTGGAGCCTTCCAGTTCGTGGGTCCGCGTGGCCAGTTCCTTATTCGAGCCTTCCAGTTGGCGACTGCGTGTGGCGAGTGCTTCGATCATCCGTTTCTGTTCGGTAATATCGTGGACAATCGTTGAAGATGCGATGATTGTCCCGGTGGGGTCTCGGATGGGGGAGATAGTGACTGACACCTCGATGCGGGTGCCATCCTTTCTCACCCGAGTCGTCTCATAATTCTTCACCACTTCTCCCTCCATGAGCCGTTTTGCTATTTCCACCACCTCTTTTGGCGGTCAGGCGGTATCATGAGAGTGAGAGAGGTGCCAAGAACCTCATCGGAAGTATAGCCAAAGAGTTTCTCTGCATTGCTATTCCAGCTGGTAATCACTCCCTGGAGAGTTTCGCCAAAAATAGCATCTCCTGAGGACTCTATTAGAGATGCCAGCTGAATGATAGCTGCATCTCTGTCCTTGTGCTCATTGATGTTAGGGACACCTTGCGTTGCGTGTTTCTGTGGCATAGAATATACTCTCATTTGTGTTTCTTTCAGTATACTCAGTCAGTGAAACAGTGGTTCGGGTGGTTTTATGGGAAACAAGGAGTTATCAACAGTCCTTTTGCACCAGATACATCTCCCATTCGATCACAAGCACATGCCGCATCATCTGCTCGGAAGTACTCAGCTATTAACCAAATTGAAACAATTTAAATAGAATTGATCTATTGACTCTTCGTTTCCAGTGGTTTGCAAAGGGCCTGGCTCATTATTTTCCTTTGTTAACTCGTTCTTATGTAAACCCAATGAAGTTGTAGGGTTTTGAGATTAACTATTTTCGTCTGATTCAAACCGTTGTTACCTTATTCGTCTTGGTATCTGATTATTCAATCTGGTTTTCATCAGTGCTAGCCTCTTTTGCTCGTCGTTCTGCTCGCTCTCGCTCGACGCGTGCGTTGACTTGTTCCATCAAGCTATCCCAATTATCTATTGAGTCTGGCCAGGGGTCTTTTTTCGGTTGGCTAAGTATGCCTCGTAGACGTGTTCTAAATCTTTCAAGCTCTGCTATTTGTTGGTCTAAATGCTGCTCCATTTGTTCTCGTGCTTCTTCTTCGGTCTTGCCGTAAAACGTCCTATGATTTGGGCCTATACTTACGCTTATTGCCCATTGTTCCTCCGTGAAACTCGGTCCTTCTATCTGAACGAGTGGTTTCTCTTCATGCATTTCGTTCAGTTGTTGGCTTTCCATTTCTTCCCCTCCTAATAGCTCGTGTAACCGTTAAATTTCGGTGCTATTACCTTTATGAATGACTTCCCTGATTTCTGCTTTGGCGTCTCCGAATCTTCTTTGTTGATCTTCGAGGTATTGTTCAATCATGTGAATACGGTCCAGAAACCGGATGTTTCCTGTTTCAATACAACCTTCTCCTGCCTCTATCGCCAACTCTACGCCTTTTTCGATTTCACCGCCTCTTACGAGTGCTAATGCTCTTGCGGTGTCAATAAGAAGTTCCCAGAATTTTGTCTGGGGGAGATTGGTCTGTGCCAGGTCAAGATATTCTAATGCCTTGTTCATCTGTCCTAAGTGAGCATAGCTGCGCCCGTACTCTTCGTAGACAGTGCCAAGATTATAATGGCCTCTGGTGCTGCTGGTGGCTGAATCGAAGTGGGCGGTCATTTCTTCGCTTTTGGCCATTTCGCGTTCAAAATTGGTGATGTCTTTTATGCGGAAGTAGGCTCTTCCTAGGAGTTGGATGCCGTTTCCTAGAGAAGCGATATCAGCCTGGGGGGTTGTATCTCTTGCTGCTTCAAGATATTGAATAGCCTTTGTGATGTTTCCGGTTCTCTGATACATGTCTCCCTGGTAGGTGAGACCAATATTGATGAGAGTGTGATCGTTAATGATGCGGGCAATTTCTTCCACTTGATGGTAAAACGGAATGGCTTTGTAGGACTCATAAGAGCGTAAATTTACTGATGCGACGTAACCGGCTGCGTGGTATGCGTGCGCCAGGCTGCGCAGCAGAGCGGGGTTTTCAGTTGTGATCTGTGGTTGAACCGTTTCGATGAGTTGTTTGATCGTGGCCTGTGCTTCTGCAATTCTGGCCTGTACTACCAGTTCCCATATGTGGTCGATTATCTCATCAATTTGTTCCGGGGTACGTGGAACATATATCGAGGTTGCGACACCTAAGGGCTCTCACGGAAATAAGGTAATTAGCACTCTTGAGGTTTGATGGTGTAGTTCCATTCACCGTGAAAGGACTCTCGGAACAGATTGAGGGCCGCCAATTCGTCGTCTGTGATTTTGAGACCGGTGGGATACGTTTGACTATCTTTGACCGCCATCACCGTTACGCCTTCCTTCGTGGTCGTATGCGAGATGAGTTCAAGGACGACTTCCAGGGATGTGAGAGGTTTTGCACGCCAATTGATCGAGATGAAGGAAAAAAGCCGATGCTCAATCTTGTTCCATTTGCTGGTGGCAGGCGGATAATGCGCCACCGTGATGGTAAGGTGTTCGGAGGTAGCGAAGTCTTGCAGTTTCTTCTTCCATAACCGATTTCTGACCCCGTTGGATCCACCCCCATCGGCGGTGATGAGCAGGTGGCTCTTGCCGGGGTAGAGCGCTTTGCCCGACTCGTGCCACCAGCGCCGGATGCTCTCGACGGCAAATTCAGCCGTGTCATGATCGATGCCCACGTTGACGAACCCACGATTGTGAACCAGATCATAGACGCGCGTCGCGAATGGCCTTGCCATCGGCTAGCGAAAGAAAGTCATACACATTCACGCTGGTCTGCTCTCCTTTGGCTTGCCACTCTCGTCCATTGTTTTTAAAGCTGCCAATCAGTTCCTTTTTCTTGCAGTCCACCGAAATGATGGGATTGCCTGCTTGCTCAAACTGCTCGCAGCGCGCTTTGATCTGGGCAAATTGGGCATCGCGATCCTCGTGCGAGGTCCCCTCAATGGTCTTCTTATTGGCCCGCAGCGAGTACCCAAGGGAGAGCAGCACGTCTCGCAGTGCCGTATCCGCAATCGTATGTCCCATGGCCTGCAAGGCTGCTGTCAGGTGAGCCACACTCTTACTCGTCCATTTGAGCAAGCTCATCGGATCGCCTTTGGGCTCCAGCAGTCCCTCTAAATCGGCAAGCAACGTCGCATCTTTCTCGCTGGCCTTTTTGCGTCCGCCCCCTTTTTCTCGCTGTCGGTCTCCGGGTGTATAGCCTTCTCCTGCTTCCACTTCTCTGACCCCACGCCGCACGGTGTTGGCTGACACCCCCGCCTCCTGGGCAACCAGACTGACACTCCCGCGCTCTTTGGCTTCAAGCGCGAGATACTGTCTCCATTGCTTCTCATTCAACAGGGTGCGCATCTGCTGATATTTTTCTCGTCGATCAACCTGCATCATGCCTGCAGGATACTCTCTAACCTCTCTCTTGTCAACTTATTTCCGTGAAAGCCCTTAGCGGCTGATGGGATTGACTCGGCGTTAGAGGGGTCGCGGCGTGGTGGGCATCTGCGGGTGTTCTTCGCCTCGCCTGTTGCGCCTGATCTGGTGCGGCGGTGGTTGCTATCCTACTGTCCAGATGGCGTTGAGTTCTACCCGAAACGCGATTGGGCCACATGGGAAGAACCTGGTTCCCTCATGCGGGTGCCGTTCGGCGTGCATCGTCTCTCTGGTCGGCGGTATCCGTTCCTGGTGTCTGCTGGCTCTGGCGCAGGTGATCGGCTGGTGCCTGCGGCGCAGTCGGTCGCCGCCTCGCTCGAACTGGCTTGCTACTATTCGTCGGGTGCCGGTTCCGGTGCGCGAAACGATGGGGATGCGCGACGGGATGCCGCCTGACACACACACATTCTTAGCAAAAGGGGTCGGGGTGGGTAGATCGTCGCCTGTAGACTCGATGACGATTCATGCGTGGTGTGATCGGCAAGACTCGCTAACGGTGATCGGGCGGTATGTGCGGCTTGATCGGCGTGGCATGGCGTGCTGTCCGTTTGGCTGGCATCATGCCAACGGGAAAGACGCGCATCCGTCGTTGTGGGTGCATCCGCCGGCTTCATCAGGTGGGCCGTGTTGGTACTGCAATACGTGGAAGCGTGGCGGCAATCTCTTTGATTTCTTGTGTCTCTGGTATGGCGTCTCTGCTAGCGAGATGTGGCAGCGCATTCTTGTTGGTGAACGGTTCTAAGGCGCGGAACAAGTAACACGCGCCTTTCTAAATACGTTCTCTGGTCGGTTGTTTCAGTGGTTGAGGAAGGATAGTTCGGCATCATTGCCTTCCTATCCTCTCAACGCCAGGAGAAAAAAGCGTAGTCAGTACTCTGACTACTTTGAGTATACGGCTGTTCCCAAAAAATGGAGGTGATGCGATGCATGAATATGATGTTGCGTTATGGCGGTTCTGGCCTTCCTTGTTTCCAGAGTGGGCAGAAACAGTCAAGGATTTCTCGCCACAATCGGCCATGTATGCGCTGATGCGCTTGCATGGGTTGCGCTTTGTCCAGAAAGCGGCGGTGCGTTGTGGCGTGTCGCCCATTCAACGCTATTATGATGTGATCTGTCCGCGCCTGGTGGAGGTGTCTGCTCATGACTGAACAAGAGATAACGGGAACAGGCGGTTATCATGTAGTGCTGGCGGGGGTGGATACGCTGGTGCTGAACGTGCGCTATGCCGATGAGAACAACCGTCCGGTCAAACAGGAATTAACCGATGAGTTAGTTGAGCAATTCGACCTGTGGCAAAAGGAAGCCAGACAGCAAGAGAGTACTATACCGACGCCGTTGGTGTTCGCTGGCGAAACGTTGCTGATGTATCCACATGGGGCGGGTAAGGGGCAATGGAAGTGGTTACTGACCTGTCGGGCGTTTACCCTGGCTCTCGGTCGTGGGCGGCTCAATGGCATTATTGCGCAGGTGCGCTTTTCGTCAGAATACCTCTGGTCATGCCAGGATGACGGGAAGCAAGATATTGCGGTCGCGATGGTTGAGGTCTTCACCTTCCTATATGATCTCTTCGGGCCTGCGCTGCACTTTCAGGTCTCAGAAGTCCATCTCTGCGCTGATATGATCGGGTGGGATGTGTCCTCGTGCGACTGGCAAGAAACGTTTCTTTCGCGTGCGCGGCGGCGGGTCGATCGCGCCGTTGTTCCTGATGACACGGTGTCGGCTGGCGGCGCGGCGGTCGCTGTGATTTCCGGTCGGCGGCTGGCTACCTTAGAATTCGGGTCGCATGGCTCGCCGCTCTCCTGTGTGATCTACAACAAGTCGTTAGAGATACGGCAGAAGTCACAGAAAAAGGTGTGGTTTCATGACCTGTGGCAGCGGCTCCAGCGTGAAGACGGGTCGGCGGTGTGGGATGGTGAGACTGATGTCTGGCGCATGGAGTTCCGCTTTAAGCGCGAGTCGTTGCACGAGTTGAAAGAAGAGGGCGTTTTTCACGGTATTGAGAATGCCGATGAGTTACCCGAACGCCTAGAAGCTCTCTGGACGTATGCGGCGGGTCATGCTGGTACGGCTGCCGATGGCCTGCCCGACGGCTGGCTGCGTTATGCGGTTCCCTCATGTGACTCCAACATGGCGCGGTGGCCGGTGCATCCGGCCTGGTTCGCGCTGCAAGCGGCGTTCTGTTCAGACGTGGCTCACGTGATCGACACGGCGACGGGTGAAGTCTCCTCGGTGCCTTCTTCCTCTATCGGGTCGCTCATTCGGGAACGTATCCGGCAGGTCAATATTCTGCAACTGGTGCGGCAAATTGGCGGCTGTACTTCGACGCTCTCGGCCTGGCTCGGCGGCAAACAAGATGATCTCCCGCTTGCGGGTGTTGAGCAGGTGCCGATACTCACACAAACTCAGGATTACCATTTCGTGTTGCACTGGTTGCATGAGCACATGCCGCGCTATGTGATGGCGGCGTTGGTGGCGCGGGTCAATCCTGAGCGTCCTGAAGTGTTCTGGAAGAAGTACGGGGCGAAGTTCGCGGATGATGTCCAGAGTAAGCGCGTTCTCTATGGTTTGCAGGCTGTGGCCTGAATGGAGGAACGGTTATGAAAATGACCGAGGTAGTCGATCAATACCTGGTGGATTGTGAAATTCGTGGCTTAGCGGATGAAACTGTCTCATGGTATCGAAAAAGGTTGGGATTGTTTGTTCGGAAACTCGAGCAGCAATTCCAGGTTGCTGAACTTGAGGACGTGAAGATTGTTCATCTCCGGCAATTTGTCCAGCTGCTTATGAGTACGAAGTCTGGTGAGAACAACCCTCGTGCGCCAACGCAAGATAAACCGCTTTCTGCTTTTACTATACGTGGATACGTGCGCGTTATCAAGGTTTTCTTCAGTTGGTGTATTGATGAGGACTTGTTGAATAGTAACCCATCGACGCGCCTGGTGCAACCAAAAGCGCCTGATTACCTCATCCCTACTTTTACGCCTGAGCATATAGAAAGGATGCTGGCGGCGTGTGATATCAAGACGAAAGAGGGGTTCCGTAACTATGTGCTGCTTTTAGTGCTCCTGGATACGGGTATGCGTGTTTCGGAACTGTGTGGGTTAGGGGTCGATGACGTGCATGTAACAGGGTCCAGCGGTGCGTATGTCAAGGTCTTTGGAAAAGGACGCAAGGAGCGTGAAATTGGCCTGCATCCGGCAGTCGGTAAGCTGGTCTGGAAGTATATCCAGAAATATCGTCGTCCGGCTGACTCGAGTGAAACAGCGCTCTTCATCGGGCGCTACGGTAAGCCATTAGGGAAAGATGGTGTTAGAGGGCTGCTAGACCGCGTGAAAAAGGCCAGCGGGGTTGATGGAGTTCGTGTGTCGGCTCATACATTCCGTCATACGTTCGCGAAGTTCTACCTTCAGCGCGGGGGTGAACTCTTCAAGCTCTCGCGCGAGATGGGACATAGCACGGTGCAGGTAACGGAAATCTACCTCAAAGATTACCGTAGCACTGAGGCCCGTCGCGAGCATGTATCCTATTCTCCCATTTCTGAGATTAAGTCAGTTGGGAAGAAGAGAAAGAGGAACAAGGAAGAGAAGTAACGATTTAACCATAGCAGATACATAAGGTAGCTCTCCGAGGCGGGGACGTATGAGTCCCCGTTGTGGAGGGCTTTTTTTCCGTAACGGGGACTATGCCAAAAATGCACAAAAAAAGAGTCCCCGTTGTGGAGACTACTTCTTATGGATTGGCTCTAGAGGCGCTTCTAGAGCGAATAGGGCGGGAGGGAATCGAACCCTCACGGACTCTCCATCCCGGGGATTTTAAGTCCCCTGCGTCTACCATTTCGCCACCGCCCCGTGGGTCTTGTAGCTGTGCCATGATAGTAACATGTTGCCGGGAGTTCGTCAATCAGGAAAATGTCAATCCGTTGTGAGTATGGGCCATGCGTTTCAGCCGGGAAATAACGCTCTGCATTTCTCCGGTAAGGTAGACCCCAGAAACCTGGGCGATGAGGTCGGGCCGCTGCTCAAAGCACTGGCCGCCGAAAACCAGCACAGGACGCGGAGCCGGCAACTGCTGTACCTTCTGTCCCATTTCGATCAGCCCCTCCAGGAAGGATCCGAGCGTCATGGAGATACAGAGAAGCGCTGGAGATAGCTGCCGGGCCGTTTGCAAAAGACCCTCGGTCTCAATGTTCTGGCCCAGATAGGCCACACGCAATCCGGCTCGCCGCAAAAGCAGCGATAAGATCAACGGCGCTAACGCATGCGCTTCGCCAGGCGCACAGCAGACGATCACCAGTGGATGTGCATTGGCGGGAGGCATAGCGTGAAGCAGATTGGTCAATAAACCCTGGAAGAAGGCGCTGGCAAAATGCTCTACCGAAACAGTTATGTCTCCCTGCTCCCAACGTCGCCCAACCTCCCATAACGCCGGTGTAATCAGTTCCGTACAGACTTGCTCAATGGGGTAAATTGCCAGCACCGGGGCCATCAACCGGCTGGCCGCAGCTTCGTCAAGTTCGCTGAAGGCATCCAGCAAACGCTCTTGCACGTAGCGCAGATCATAACTTGCCAGAGAGCTATGCCCATTTCCCTCATTCTCGAATTCCTGCCCTGGCTGGAGATTCGACTGTGAAGAAGCTGTTTTCTGTAGCTGTTCCTCTTCAAGATGGTGAAAGAGCGCAATGGCCTGACTGATTGCTATTCCTGTATCGACGCGCTCCTTGAGCCAACGAATAGTCGCGATATCACGCTCCGAGTACAGGCGATAGGTATTCTGGGCGCGTTCAGGCGAGAGGATCGTATAGCGGCGTTCCCACGCTCTCAAGGTTGGAGCCGCAATCCCCGTCTGCTGTACAACCGCCTTCGTATTGAAGAGAGGCACGTCGGAGTAGTGCTCCAGATCTGGCAACTCCCTATGCTTTTCTCGCACGATACACTCTCCCCCAATGTTTTCTAAGACCTCAGCCATAAATTTTTTGATAGCCGTACTTTCTGCGTTGACCACAACCATAGCATAATTCACAGGAAGCGTCTATCTATACTCTCGTTACGCATCTCCTAGTGTTTTTCAGCTTCACCCTTTAAGATGCGCGCGAATCAAAACGTGGGTAATATGGGTCAAAAAATGCTCTTTTCTACCCTTCTTTCCTATATCAAACGAAAAGGTGAGTCGGCACACCTTATCATTGCGTATAATATATGTTATATCTTTGTATATAGTTTGTAGATACAACACGATACATATCGCTTTGAAAACTAAGAAGGGTCTTGCAGATATGGCAACACTTATAGCCGAGGCACCAACCATCTCAGATACTGACGTGACGAAAAGTGGGTTTGCGGAAACAATACTCGAACAGCAGGTACAGATGGAAGTCGATATGGCCTCCGAGCAACGTATACTCGTAGCTCGCGCTCTCCAGGGAGATACAAGCGCCTTTGATGATATTTTTGACCGCTATGGCAGTTTGATGCTGCGTACCGCCTACAGTATTGTGCAGGATCGCGACAGCGCGGAGGACATCGTACAGAACTCACTGCTACTGGCATGGCAACATTTGCCCGGTCTGCGTGAAACAGGAGCGCTGCGCCCCTGGCTCATGCGCATCGTCGTTAATCAGTGCATTAGTCTGAAGCGGCGCATAGCGCGATCTACTGCATATATGCGGCAATCTTTTTCTGAGTATGAGACAGACCAGGCATCGCAAATCGCGAACGATGCCGTGGGTCTCAAGGAGCGCACATGGGACCTGGCGCAGGCCATTTCTCAATTAACACCAAAGCAGCAAATGGTTATTCGCTTCCATTACTATCATGGCATGACGTTACCAGAATTATCCCAAAAGTTCCAGATATCAGAAAACACCCTTAAAAAGCGTCTTCAAGCCGGACTGAGCCATCTACGCCAGATAGTACGAGCCGCCGAAATGGGCGAGGCTGTGTAAATATAGCCCTGCCCTTCCTCTTATTTCTATTGACTACCCATAAGCGCGCCAGAGATCCTTCGCTGCGCTCAGGATGACAGCCAGGGACGTTGTCATCCTGAGCGCAGCGAAGGATCTCTGGCGCGCATTCGTCCAGCACCCCCGCCTCACATAGCCTTGCGGACTTCTGGGTAATGAGCAGCTCATTTCTATTGACGTATGACCTCAACTGGTTCATAATACGCAGGTACGATTGAAACAATCATCCACACAATCCAACTGGAAGTATCTGAACTATTACGAGTAGTGCAATGAGCAACGAAACCACGAGCGATGAGCGTAACACACCTGGCACCATTCCCCAGGAGCAGATTCTGCGGGGCGTCTATGAGGTTATTGTCGTTGGGGCCGGTCACGCGGGCTGCGAAGCGGCTTTAGCGTCCGCCAGAATGGGTCGCAAAACGCTACTGATCACCATGAACCTGGATAGCGTGGCCCTGATGCCCTGCAATCCTTCCATGGGCGGACCCGCCAAAGGGCATTTAATCAAAGAAATCGACGCGCTGGGCGGCGAGATCGGGCGCAATACCGACCGTACCTTCATCCAGATGCGCCTCCTCAATACCAGCAAAGGCCCGGCTGTGCAGGCATTGCGCGCCCAGTGCGATAAGCAGGCCTATCGCCTCGCCATGAAATTTGTGCTGGAAAGCGAACCCAACCTGGAATTGAAACAGGCCACCATCCTCCATCTGTTGAGCGAGCCGGGTCCCGGTGGGCGACCAGCCATGCGCGGCGTAGTGACCACCAATGGCTGGCAATACGAGGCAAAATCGGTGATTCTGACCACCGGCACTTTTATCAACGGGCGGCTGGTCGTCGGCGAAAAAACATCGCCCGGCGGACGCGCCGGGGAAGCACCCGCCCTCGGCATCTCGGATTCGTTACGCGCGCTCAACCTTGAGGTACGCCGTTTCAAAACAGGCACTCCGCCGCGTATCGATGCGCGAAGTATCGATTTCAGCAAGACCGTTCCGCAGCCGGGGAGCCGCGTGCCGCTCTACTTCTCACAGGATGTCGCCGCGCGCGAAGATGTACAGCTTCCAGGAACGCGGCCCAATCCCGTCTATCCCGTCACCGACGAAGATGTGCGCGGTTGGCGACCACAGTTGCCCTGCTACCTCGTGCATACCAACGAGCGCACCCACCAGGTCATTCGCGATAACTTGCACCGCTCGCCGCTCTATACTGGCATCATCGAGGGCATCGGCCCGCGCTATTGCCCATCTATCGAGGACAAAATCGTGCGTTTCGCCACTAAAGAACGCCATCAAATCTTTCTCGAGCCAGAGGGCTGGCGCACCGGCGAGGTCTATGTGCAGGGCATGAATACCAGCCTGCCGGAAGATGTACAAATGGCCATGCTGCGCAGCATTCCAGCGCTGGAACACGCCGAGATGATGCGCGTTGGCTATGCCGTTGAATATGATTTTGTGCCGCCGGAACAACTGCTCTCCACGCTGCAAACCAAAGCGGTAGCCGGACTCTTTCTGGCCGGCCAGATCAATGGTACCTCCGGCTATGAAGAGGCGGCAGCTCAGGGCATCATGGCAGGCATGAACGCCGCGCTGTATACACGCGGCGAACCGCCCTTTGTGCTGGGACGCCACGAAGCGTACATCGGCGTACTCGTCGATGATCTCGTCACGCGCCCGCTCACCGAACCCTATCGCCTGCATACCTCGCGCGCCGAATATCGCCTGCTGCTGCGGCCCGATAGCGCGGATTTACGTTTGAGCGACCATGCCTATCGCTATGGACTGATTGACGATACTCGCTATGAGCAAGTGGTTCGCAAACGCCAACATATCGCCCGCACGCTACAACAGCTTGATACCGTCGTCTTCACCTCATCGCGTATGACGGAATTACACGCGCAGGAACTGGATATGGCTCCGCTGGGTCAGATGTTTACGGCACGCGAACTCTTGCGCCGACCCGACGTAACCTATCACATGGTAGCGCACCTGGCGCAAAAAAATACCAGCGCATCAACAAAGCCTGAAGAAGCAAGCCTGCCCGCACTGGACGATGGAACGGCGGAAGAGATCGAATTGCAGGTGAAATATGAGAGTTACGTGCGCAAGCAGGAGCAGATTGTACATCGGGCAAAGCGCCTCGAAGACCATCTGATCCCGGAAAACCTTGAATATGAGGCCGTTCAGCATTTGCGCACTCAAGCACGCCAGAAGTTACTGCGCACACGCCCTCGCACTATCGGGCAGGCTTCAAGAGTGGAAGGAGTGACACCGGCAGATATCGCCATTCTGCTGGTATATATGGAAAAGCTGCGCGCCGCGCCTGGGATACGATAGATCACATATAAATCACATCTCGACTGGACGGGATATACGCACTTGACACTGGCGTTAGCGATCTTGTACCATACCTATGCAGTAGAACTGCAAATTAGTGTTTTCGATAGAATGTAAAGCCTGGTTATGAACGTAACCCCCACGCGAATGACCTGGCCTTCAGAGCAAACCTTGTATTGATAACCTGCGCGCCAGTGAAAGCGAGCAGTATGTCATATCATACCAGGGCGGGTTTAACTGCTCATCAAGGGGGGAATTCAGTGTATATTTTAGTTGTTGACGACGACTTGTTCGCGAATACGCTCATCCACTTTGTACTCAGCAAAGAAGGCTTCGAAGTTGAGACCACTGATAACCCGCGTGGCGCAATGCAGATGATTCAGAAACGCGAGCCAGATCTTCTCATTGTAGATGTCATGATGCCATATTTGAGTGGCTTTGAGTTTGCCGAAAAACTGCGCGACGCGGGATATGACATCCCTTTTATTTTTATGACGGCGCAGGATGCTCTCGAATTTAAGTTGCAGGGTTTCCAGATCGGCGCGGATGATTATATTTGCAAACCATTTATTCACCAGGAGCTTGTGGCGCGCGTTCAAGCCGTTATGCGCCGCATCAAGAAATATAGCAAAGTTGGCAACCAGAGTATTCGCTGCGGGCAGATCGAGTTAATACCCGGCGATCTAAAAGTGGTCATGCCCGGACATGCCGATATTACCCTGACCCCAACTGAGATGCACGTCTTACGGGTGCTGATGGCCTCCCCCGGGCAAGTTGTCAACCGCGACAAACTGCTTTCAGAGGTGTGGAACGACAACGAGAACAATAGCAATATCGTAGATGTGTACGTCCGTCGTCTCCGCATGAAGCTCGAAGAGGATGCCGACAGGCCGCAGCATATCACCTCAGTGCGTGGCGTAGGTTACAAATTTTTGGGAAAATAGAGGCGAGCAATGCGCAAACCAGTCCAATCACAAACCGAGGTAACAGAGGCTGTGTCGGAGTCGCCTCCGTTGGAAACAGGCGAGGTCGGCTACACACGGGAACAGTTGGAGCCATTGTTTGAGGGATCCGCGAATGCTATTGTGGTAATCGACGAGCAGTTCCACGTCATAGATTCTAACGCGATCGGGTGTGATAAGTTTGGCTGGACGCGTCCGGCAGTCATTGGTCAGCATTGCAGCAAAATGTTGGGCTGTATGAATCTCAATCGCATGTTGTTGTGTGGCACTTCAAGCTGTCCTGTGACGCGCGTCTTACTAAAAAATGAGCCAATCCCCAACGAAGAGTTGATTTGTGGAACATTACCGGGTCATACCGATGAATACGCGGTCGGCATAACTCCCATCAAGGCCGAAGACCGGCGTATCGTCGTGTTCAGCGCGCGCGAGGTCTCCTCGCTCAAAGTCGCCAACAGCCTGCGCTCCAATTTTGTTTCGATGGTTTCGCACGAACTGCGCACCCCCCTGAACTCGGTACATGGCTTTATCGATTTGTTGATGCAGGGACACATGGGCGAGTTGACGCAGGAGCAGAAAACCTACCTCGGCTACGCGCAAGAAGGCGTGCAGCAGCTCGTTTCCATCGTAGAAGATATCCTGTTGATGACCCGTTCAGATTCCGGTCAGTTTGAGATCAAGCCAGAGGAAGTGAATTTCCTCAATCTGGCAAATCAGGTGCTGCGCAGCCTGCAACCACAGGCGCTGAAAGCATCTGTTATTCTCAATAAAGATATCTTCTCTCCCTCGCCTCTGCTCTATATTGACCCTCAACGCATGAAGCAGGTGCTCAACAACCTGGTCGTCAATGCCATAAAATTTACACCACCCGGCGGTACAGTCACGTTGCGCGCTCGCCCCTACAATCAAGAATGTGTGATGATCTCAGTCATCGATACCGGCTACGGCATACCGCCAGAAGACCGCAACCACGTTTTTGAACGCTTCTACCAGTCGAACCATGCCCAGCAATCTCGCATGGGCGGCTACGGCCTTGGCCTGCCCATCGCCCGCCTGATCGTCGAGCAGCACGGCGGCGTCATTGATTTCGAATCCACCGTCAACCAGGGAACCACCTTCTATTTCACCGTCCCATTGTATAACGAAAAAAAATGATGGGGACGCCCCCGCCCTGGTCATCGTTCATCCGGTTCGCGCCAATCATTCTGCTTTGAGAGTTTATCAGCCTGGCGCGTCGGCTCTGGCAATCGATAGCCCCTGGCGCATTGCAGCACATAACGGATACTGCTTTCCAGGCTGATGCGATGCCCCAACGAGATGATCATGGGCTTCACCCGCGAACGGGTACGTACCGCCGCTCCGATAGTCTCGCCGCGATCCTTCAAAGGCAGCCACGCCCCGGCTTCCTCGCTCAATTGCGATTCTTCATAGTGGCCTCTCAGGATAGATTTAGCGCAGCCTATGGTAGGTAGATCGAGCCACAGGCCCAGATGCGCGGCAATGCCCAGGCGGCGCGGGTGCGCGATGCCCTGTCCATCCACCATTACCAGGTCTGGCTGTTGCTTCAATTGCGCGAACGCGCCAATAATACAGGGGATTTCACGGAAGGAGAGCAGGCCCGGAATATACTCCATACGAATCGGTTCTTCATACACATGCTTCTCCAGCATCTCCAACGCTGGATAGGAGAGCAGCACGACAGCAGCACGCGCCATGCCATTCTGCTCGTTGATCGCCATATCTACACCCGCGATGCTATGCACATCTCCAAAGCGATCTTCGCGTATAATCCGCTGCGCCAGTTCCTTTTGCAGGGCAATGGCTTGCGCCGGAGTGAGGTCCCACCCGTGTAACGATTCTTGTGCCATCGTTTCTAGCGCGCCTCCGCCACAAAAATCATGCGCGGGCTATCATGCTCATACTGGCTTAGATCATAGTTGCCGTACACATCCTTGATGGTGAAACCGGCCTGTTCGAGCAGCAGTTCTGCCTCGTTGCGCTCAAACAGGTACAGCTGTGTCTGCGTGATGGTGCGCTGCACAGCCTCGCCCTGCTTATGCATATCATAAAAATGCGTCAGGTCGAGCAGGTGCATGGTGGAAGATGACGCAGGACTGACAAAGTGCGTAATCATGCTGCCGTCTTCCGTCTGCCACGTCCCCTGGTGCAGCATTTGCCCGCCCATACTCTCCATATAACGCGCATCCTCATTGCTGATGTCCAGAATAAAGGTGCCACTGGCAGTCAGATGCGCGCGTATAGCAGCCAACGCCTGCTGCTGCCCCTTGCGTGTGACGACATGCCCGAACGAACCCAGCGCGATAAACGCCATGTGGAACTTCTTCCCCAGCTGCAGCGCGCGCATATCCTGCTGCGCCAGCGTGCAACGCGCAGCCACATCTTCTGTCTCAAGCGCAACACGCGCCAGCTCAAGCATTCTGGCGGAAGTATCAACACCCGTGATTTCATAGCCCGCGTGCGCAATGGGCAGCATCAAACGCCCGCTGCCGCAGGCAAGTTCAAGCAGCGGCCCGCCGCGCAACTCCGCGAAATTCATATACAGGTCTACATCCTCGTCGAACCGCGCATGTTCCACATCATAAAACGGGGCAATCCGGTCGTAATCATTCAGCATCGATCAGTCAGTTTCTCTTTCGTTTTCTTCCATACTCTCTTTCGCCTGGTAGAGCGCCAGTTTCACAAAGCGATCGGTCATCTCCGTTGATCTCGAAAGCACCTCAACCACCAGCACAGGCGAGTCGATAATTTGTGACTCTCCATGATCTGTCATATCGCAGGAAACCACCACATCAGGTATCACTACTCTCGTAGGAGTCACCCGTACCAGTTTGTCGCTAACATATGGGCGACAAACCGCGTCATCACCCAGCGCCTGATCCAGCGCCACTCCGAAGTTAAGCGCGATTGCGGCATGATTCGACGATCCACCTGCCATCAAACGGACCTCGCCATCATAGTATTCATAATGCCGGTCAGAGTTATTCACCAGCAATAAATACTGTTCAAACGACATGTGCTGCCGTACCGGTTGCATTACCATTTATCGGCCCTCTCGATTGTTCCTGATAATTGTGTGTGCCTATTATACCATTATTTGGTAGTTAATGAACCTTTACACCACCTCCAACCATTCCTTTCTGGCCCATCTCACCGGCGAAGTCGCGCACCAGCACATAGATGCTTCACAACGCAATGATGTACAATAAGCGAGACAACACTACAAACAGAAACCTCCCTTGAGCCTTTAACGAGAGGAATAGTAGGAGAGCATAGTATATGCGCGCCCTTGTCTATCGAAACAACACGCTCACGCTCGAAAAGCTCTATCGAGAGCCATCTTTAGAGCCGGGAGAAGCCCTTATTCGCGTCCTTCAGGTGGGCATTTGCAACACCGACCTGGAAATCACACGCGGCTACATGGCTTTTGAGGGCGTGTTGGGGCATGAGTTTGTAGGCATTGTTGAAAGTGTGCATGAGGGTTCCGGCGCGACCGCTCCCACCTACCTGATCGGCAAGCGCGTGGTGGGCGAGATCAACGCGGCCTGCCATCGCGCCGACTGCTTTTATTGCCAGCGCGACATGCCCACCCATTGTCCAAATCGCACCACGCTGGGCATAGTCAACCGCCAAGGCGCGTTCGCGGAGTATCTGACGCTGCCGACCGAAAACCTGCACCTCGTTCCCGACAACGTCAGCGATGAAGAGGCCGTCTTTGTTCGAGCCGCTGGCCGCCAATTTTGAGATTTTCGAGCAAGCGCATGTCCGGCCTACCGACAGTGTCATAGTGCTGGGCGATGGCAAGATGGGACAACTGGCGGCTCAAGTCTTGGCGCTGGCAAGCTGCGAGGTACTGCTGATCGGCAAACACCCCGACAAATTAGCCCTGGTTGAACAGAGAGGAATAGCCACCTGCCTGCTTGACGACGTTGCGCATCTCTTGAAGAAAGCCGGGCGGCGCGTCGATATGGTAGTGGAATGCACCGGCGCGGCCCAGGGACTGGAACTGGCCCTGCAACTGGTGAGGCCACGCGGAACCGTGGTTCTCAAAAGCACCGTCGCCGACAGGAGCGCGTTACACCTCGCGCCCATCGTCATCGATGAGATTCGCGTGCAAGGCTCGCGCTGCGGCCCCTTCGCCCCCGCGCTCAGAGCATTGAGCCAGCGCACAATCAACGTGCGCCCGTTGATCAGCGCGCGCTATACATTGGATGACGCGCTGGCAGCTTTTGCATACGCCGCGCAGCCGGGCGTGTTGAAGGTGCTGGTAAAAATCTAAAGTTTCGTTATTGGCCACCACTACTGATGAGTTCCCGGTCGGGTTCAGGTGCTGCTATTGTCACTTCAATGTCATCATACTTCTTTACTTTGTAGATGACCGTTGATGCGATCCAGCTAACAATGAAGATGCCGATAATAATGCCGCCGAGTACGCCGAAGTCCAGGCTGCTAAAGTAGTTCCACAGACCACCGCTCAGCTTGAACTCCATGACGATAATGGTGATTACCTCGATCGTTCCCACCACAAACGCCACCAGCACGGAGATCAGGGTGATGTTCAGATTGTAGTAAAGCTTGCGGATTGGCTTGACGAAGGCCCAGCCATAAGCTCCCAGCATCAGAATGCCATCGGTCGTATCCAACAGGCACATACCCGCCGTGAAAAGCGCCGGAAAAATGAGAATATCGATGATGGGCAGCCCTTTTCCAGCCTGCGACGCCGCGATACCAAGTATGCCGACCTCGGTAGCCGTGTCAAAGCCCAGGCCAAAGAGCACGCCGACCGGGTACATCTTCCAACTCGCATCTACGAGCTTGAACAAAGGACGGAAGAATTGCCCGATCAGCCCACGCGAGTTCAAAAACTCGTCCAGCGTCTTGTCGTCATAATCCTCTCCGCGCCTGACCTTACGGAAAGCCAGGAAGATCTCCCACAGTACCAGAAAGTTAATGATTGCGATCAAGTACAAAAAGGCCGCTGAAATAGAGGTGCCGATGAGTCCGCCCGCGCTTTTCAGGGCGGGAATGGCAGTGGACACGAAGGTCGCTGCGATAGCTATAGCAACGGTTAAAGCCACGACGATGGTAGAGTGACCCAGCGAAAAGAAGAAGCCAACGGCAACAGGCCGCTTATTCTCCTGCATGAGCTTGCGCGTCACATTATCAATGGCCGAGATATGATCGGCATCAACCGAGTGGCGCAGGCCAAACGTATAAGCCAGCAGCGCCACGCCCAGCAGCGCCGGATACCGCGCCGAAAAGCCGAGAAAGGCCAGTACCCACGCAATCAGATTGAAGGCAATCAACACTATATAGATGCTGATAACCTTGCGCCGGATATCGTGCGAGCTATCATTAAAAACGTTACGTAACGCGGAAATACTGAATTGACTGCTCATGAAACCTCCATGCGCGCGGCATAACACCCATTCCCGGCAGGAAAAATGCGCTAAACAGCGAAGCTGGCGTAAACTACGGAGTTCGACACTACAGAGGACAACTGACAGAATACTCTCAGGCGCTCCAAAAGCCACCTGCCACAATACTCACCTTACAGAGTATACTGTAAAAAACGAGTTGTTGCAAGTTTTTCGCAATAACGAATTTTTAGCGCATCGCAGAGGTTTTTCTTTGATTGACAGGGAGTACAGAGTATTCTATGATATGTACTACCAGCAAGTTTATCGCGCTAAATATATAAAAAGGAGTTCAATGTATGAGTCATGTTTTCCGACTACCCGATGATATGTATTCTGAAATAGCCACCTATGCCGCACAACATGGTCAGACTCCTGATGCGTTTCTCATCGCGTTGGTAAAAGAAAGTGTTGAACAACTCAAACAAACAGATAAGATGGCTGCAATCCGCAAAGTAAACTATGATCCAGCGCATGATCCGCTTGCCCCCTTTATTGGCGCAGTTGATAGCGGCAAAGATGATCCCGGCTGGATTGAGCGACACGATGAGTATTTTGCTAAGTAATGAGGGGAATTCGGCTACCTGCCCAATTAACGCGGGAATACAAATAGCTTTTCACTGGTAGATTTTTTGAGAAATGCCCGGCTATCCGTAGGGGCGAGGGTGGGGTTGAGCGGGGTGGGGACGCTTGCGTCGTCCTGTTCCTGACCTGACACGTCCCGCACCCCAGGGCGACGCAAGCGTCCCCAGCCCTCATCCACCCCACTCCCGCCCCTACAGCCAGATCAGCGCATCCCCGAACAGATCTACTAGCAAAGAATACAACAAGAATGGGGCACCTTGCAGATACCCCATTCTTGTCACAACTAAACCCTACTTATCTCTCTCACTACCAGATAGCGCGGCCTGCGCAGCCGCCAGGCGCGCAATCGGCACGCGGTAGGGCGAGCAGCTTACGTAGTCGAGGCCGATCATATGGCAGAACTCGACGCTGTTGGGGTCGCCGCCGTGTTCGCCGCAGATACCCACTTCCAGGTGTGGATTGGCCGCGCGGCCTTTCTCCACCGCCATACGCACCAGTTGGCCGACGCCTTCGCGGTTGAGCGTCTGGAACGGGTTGGTGGGGAGAATTTTCACCTTTTCTTTGGCGCCCGGCTCTTCCAGGCCATCGACGTAGCGCAGCAAGAATTTGCCTTCAGCGTCGTCGCGGCTAATGCCAAAGGTGGTCTGTGTCAGGTCGTTGGTGCCGAAGCTGAAGAAGTCGGCGATGGGCGCGATCTGGTCGGCGGTCAGCGCGGCGCGTGGCAGTTCGATCATCGTGCCGAACTTGTACTCGATGGCTGAACCGGCCTCGGCGGTAATCTCCCGCGCCACGGCCTCAAGCTGGCGGCGCACTTCCTTGAGCTCGTTCACATGGCCCACCAGCGGGATCATGATCTTGGGCTGCAGCTTCTTGCCTTCGCGCTCCAGTTCGAGCGCGGCTTCCAGAATAGCACGTGTCTGCATCACGTTGATTTCGGGGAAGAGCAGCCCCAGGCGGCAACCGCGCAGGCCCAGCATGGGGTTCATCTCGCGCATGGCCCCCACCTTCTTCGAGCATCTTGCGTTTCTCTGCCAGTTCCTTCTTCAGCTCCCTGGTAGTTTCTTTGAGTTTCTTTGCAGCCTTCTCCTTGAGTTGCTTAGCGAGCTTCTCATTACCATCCCTCTCTGTCTCAAGGCGCGTCACCTCGACCAGCAGGTCTTCATAAGAAGGCAAAAACTCGTGCAGTGGCGGGTCGATCAGGCGAATGACGACCGGGTAGCCTTCGCCCGTCTCAGCATTGACCATAGACTCGAAGATGCCCTTGAAGTCGCTGCGCTGGAACGGCAATAATTTATTGAGAGCAACCTGCCGCTCCTCTTTCGTCTCGGCCAGGATCATCTGCTGCACGATGGGCAGGCGTTCCTGCTCCATAAACATATGTTCGGTGCGGCACAGGCCGATGCCCTGCGCGCCAAATTCGATGGCGCGTTTCGCGTCACGCGGGTAGTCTGCATTGGCCCACACTCCCAGCCGGCGGAACTTGTCAGCCCAGGAGAGCAATAGCTTCAGATCGACCTCTTTCTCATAATCAGGGTCAACCGTCTTGATGATGCCTGCGAAAACCTCGCCGGTCGCTCCATCAATTGAGATATCGTCGCCTTCACGCAGCACGACATCTTTTCCCACCACACGGAAGAGATGGTCTTCCTCGCTAACACGGATGCCTTCGGTTCCCGCCACACAGGGCAAGCCCAGGCCGCGCGCCACCACCGCCGCGTGGCTGGTCGCGCCACCGCGAGCCGTCAGCACGCCCTTAGCCACCAGCATTCCATGTACATCATCAGGGCTTGTTTCGGGACGCACCAGCACAACCGGGGTGCCAGCTTTGCCCAGTTTCTCTGCCTCGTCAGCGGAAAATATGGCCTTACCGCTGGCCGCGCCGGGGGAAGCGTTCAACCCTTTCGCCAGCAAGCGACCTTCTTTTGTGGCTTTCTTCTTATCCTCATCGTCGAAGCGCGGCAGCAGCAGAATTGATACCAGGCCCGGATCAACACGCTTGACGGCTTCTTGCTCGCTAATCAGCCCCTCAGCAACCATATCAACGGCGATCTTGACGGCGGCCTGGGCGTTACGCTTGCCGGAGCGCGTCTGGAGCATATAGAGGTGGCCCTTTTCGACGGTGAACTCCAGGTCTTGCATGTCGTGATAATGCTGCTCGAGACGATTGGCAATATCCAGGAATTGCTGGTAGACCTGCGGCAAATCCTGTTCCAGGCGGTCGATTTTGGATGGTGTGCGAATGCCGGCTACCACGTCTTCGCCCTGGGCGTTCAGCAGGTATTCACCGAACAACTGTTTCTCACCCGTGTTGGGGTTGCGCGTAAAGGCTACACCTGTGCCGCTGTCGCTGCCCAGATTGCCAAAAACCATGCTCTGCACGTTGACGGCGGTACCCAGGTCGTGCGCGATCTTGTTGTAGTTGCGATAATCGATGGCGCGTTTATTGTTCCAGGACGAGAAGACGGCCTCGATAGCTTTGCCCAATTGCTGGTACACGTCGGTGGGAAATGGCTCCCCCGACTGCCGCTCGGCGATCTGTTTGAACTCAACCACCAGCTGCTTGAGCGCACCGGCGGATATTTCCGCGTCGCTGGCAACGCCTGCCTGCTCTTTATACTTATCCAGCACATGCTCAAAGTCTTTGGGATCAGTGTCCAGCACGATCTTGCTGAACATCTGGATGAAACGGCGATAGGCGTCATAGGCGAAGCGTTCGTCGCCCGTCAGCTCGACCAGCCCCAGCACGGTTTCGTCGTTGATGCCCAGGTTCAGCACCGTATCCATCATGCCAGGCATGGAAAACCTTGCCCCGGAACGCACGGAGACCAGCAGGGGATTCTCTTGCTTGCCAAAGCCTTTGCCGGTCTGCTGTTCAACGATCTTCAGCGCGGCCAGCGCCTGCTCCCACATACCCTGCGGGAACTGCTTATTCGAGTCGTAATAGGCGTTGCAGGCCTCGGTGGTGATAGTAAATCCGGGAGGAACCGGCAGCCCCGCATTGGTCATTTCCGACACACCCGCGCCCTTGCCACCCAGCAGTTCGCGCATTTGCGCGTTGCCTTCACTAAAGAGATATACCCATTTACCGGGGGATTGTTTGACGGCCTCATCTAATTCCGACCGTGTAATTTGCTGTGTCACAAGTAGCCTCCATCTAACAAATAATTTGATTCTGTCTAATTGTTATGCATGTAATACGACGTTTCTGGCCCAGTTTAAGATGTGACGAGCGTGCTGGCGGTAGCTTTCGGCCTGTTCCGCGCTAATCACTTCGTCGGCTTCTTCCGGGGGCGTATCGGCATAGAAAGCTTCGGGATGAAACGGTGTCAGTATCGCCATCTCCTCTTGAATATCTAGCGGAGCGCCCACTATCGCGCCCAGTTCGCGCAAGTCGTGGTCGTACATCGAACGATGGCCGTAACGCAGTAAACTCACAGCCTGGGCTGCCTTCTCGACGACCTGATTGCAGAAATCCGCGCACGCGAAATGCCGACCCAGCCCGAGTTCCACGCCTGCCGTTGCCATATCCGCCGCCGCCTCCGCATAAAGTCCCAAAGCGCCCTGTAAATCATGCGTAGTGGAGACATCCTCGTCCTCATTCTCTTCCTCATACGTCGTTGTATATGGAGTATGTGGATACCCTGGCTTTGTTACTCCAGTGTTTGGATTCTGAAGCAGGTTTTGATCTAAATGTACGCCTTCTCGCATCAATCGTTCCAGTTCATCCTGATCGTCATCATGCGCGGCGTGATCGCCTATATGCATCTGGGACATGTTCTATGTCTCCCAACATGGACGCTAGTAATCGCGTCCCTTACAACAGTTGTACCGTGCTTATATTATTCCCGTTCAAGCGTTGTGTCAATGCTGGCAAGAAATCTGGTCGGATAGGGAACTTCTATGGTATCTTATTCGTTACTGCTTTAGACTGTTGATGGCAAGGATTTGGTAGAAGGAAGAGGTCACAAGATGCAAACACAGGATAAAAATAGCATAGATAACCGGGAAAATCGTTCGCTCCCTGAACCACGCGGCCCGCGCAAATGGTTGGCAGGTCTGGGCGCATGTATGGTTGTTTTACTGGTAATTGGGGTGAGTATCTTTGTTTTTGCGGCGGCGAGACAACGCCAGGGCAGCCAGCATCCCCCCACCGGGCAATGGAAGCAAGTTCAATCTGGCTACCTTTTCCTATCAATGCAAGCTGCGCCCTCTAACCCGGCGGTACTCTACGCCTGCGCGACTACTTCGGCGGTGGTATCCAATATACAGGGGCCGGAGAATATCATTCTGCGCAGCGCCGATTTTGGCGATCACTGGCAGAACATTGGAGCCAATGCAGCGTTGGGTAGTTATTGCGAATTGGCTGTAAACCCTACCAACGAGAACGACATCTATGCCATCAGCACAAATGCCGCGTCCCCATCGAACGCCATGCTCAAGCACAGCACGGATGGCGGCCAGACATGGACATCGGTAGCGCCTGCTTTCTCTCCGCCTTTGCGTGTGCAGGGCACCAGCATAACGCTTCCCTGGTTTGTGCAGCAATTGCGCTATGATGGTCACAACCTGTACGGTGTGCAATGGATTCTAACGAGTTCACCAGTCATACTGGGACCGCCACCCTTTTCCAATCGCTTGCCCCGCCTGGTGACAAGCGCCGACGGCGGACGCACATGGAGCATCATCGACGGCCAATTCACCGCTAAAGGACTTGGCGCGCAAACCTATACGCTTGATCCGGCGCATCCCGGCACCATTTATGAAATCGCCGCCCAACCCTGGTTCCCAGTCAAATCAGCGCCCATTCCTCAAACCCCGACAAATGATATTCTACCCAAATCTGGCATCAACCAGCAGTTGTTTAAGAGTACCGACAACGGCGCAAACTGGCAATCTCTATTGACTGGCCTGCCTTACGGCTCGCAGGTTCAGCTCGCCAGCGCGAATTCACAAGTTGTGTATGTTGGCGGTATACGTGGCCCGCTACCGTTGGTCCTCCAGAACCAGCCTGGGCAGGGTACAACATACCAGCCAGCATCCTCCACCGGCCTCTTCAACCTGCAGGTCAGCACGAACGGCGGAGCAAACTGGCAACAGGTGGTGGCCGCGCCCAACGAGCAGGTCATACAAGGCTGGTATGTGAGTGCGGATGGGCACGTCTATACCTCGCCAACTATCACATCTAGCTCGCCGGGCGTTGGACCCACCGCCGTCTCAGGAACCGCTATTGTGGGAACTGCCGTTCCGGCCACGCCGGTGTACGGCACACCACTTCCCGTTACAACCTCAACCGGCGGTTTGCCCGACATTCAATTGACATTGCCCGTCTCCCATCCCAGCATACAAAGATATGATCTTGCCAGCCATACCTGGAGCCTGGTGACGACGCCCCCGGCCAGTGGAAACCTGCTACAGGTCACACCAGCCGACACACGCGGCGGAGCTATGCTCTGGTATGTTAGTCTGCAAGGTACGCATTACGCGCTGTACCGCTATACTGTGTAGTTTATGAAGACATCGCCTCTATCCTGATATGGAAATGACGCCAGGCGGAACACAAGCGTTCCGCCTGGCGTCATTTCCATATCATTTTACCCATGCCACCCGGTGGCATATTGATGGGTCAGGTTGAGGTATTGCATGTTATAGGTCACACTCGGTTCGACCATGGCGCCCTCGAACCACTCATTGAAGGTGGTGATCGTCACCCAGTCGGGGCTACTCGCCAGCGCGCCGTTCCAGCTTGCCCGGTAGGTCGCGCCATTGTTGCGCGGCACGATATACGTCCCCTTGCGTCCGGGTACTTTTGTATCGTTATAGCCTGGGAGCACACCTGCCGCCCAGATTTTTTGCGTATGGTGCGCCGAGTTGTAGGCGTTGATTTGCGAGCGGAATCCCTGGTCAACCGCCGTGATATTGTTATGCAGGATGCCCCAGTAGGCCGCGCTGAACAGGTGTATGCCATCAAACACGGAGAGCAGATTTATATTCACACCCTCCGCCGACCAGATGGTATTGTTATGGGGATCAACCGCGTTGCGCACTGCCTGCCACATAGAGAGCGAGCGACCATTCCCCAGCGGGTTCCAGAAGAAAATCACGGGCTTGCCATGCCAGTGGGTAAACTGGCTGCTGCCGCCATAGGTATTCAGCACGTAGCGCAACTGGTTGATGATGTTGCTAAGACCTTGCAGGGCTGGCGCATCGCTTTCAAAGTAGATGGTTGAGGCAAAAGGATAGCCTGTGTTCCGTTGCAGGGCAGCGGCATAGGCCTGTACTTTCGCGAAATTCTTATCTGTGATATCACCCTGTCCCCACCACGAGCTAATAAACCCCGTGATGCCTGCCTGGGCTGCCCAGTTCACCTGCCGCTCGATGGTGGAATCGTCAGCGGAATTATAGCGAATAGTGGGCAGGTCCGACATGGTGTTTATGTTCCACGACTGGGCAGTATACCAGGGGTAGTAGAAAGCCAGTACCGGGCGATTGGGGTTGATTGTCGCCGAAGCTGGCAGTTGTACCGGGTATAAAGCAACGGGAGTATGTCGCGGCCCGCTCGCATGTACAGCATAGAAACCCGCGCCCGGCAGCAACACAACGAGCATCACCACGAAGCAGGCGCTTCGAATAAACCAGACAAAAATCTTTGTTTTCTTCATAGCGAACATCTCTCTTTTTCAATACCTCTATGTTTCAGTGTACTACACGTCACAACCGCGACAATTGGAGATATGAAAGAGAGGAAAATGGTCAGGGATTATTTCCAGGCAAGCAAGGCCACGGCAACCCGATGGGTTGCCGTGGCCTTGCTTGCCTGATGTGTAACGATGCTAGCCGCCCGTATAGCCCAGCACATCGGTGCCGCCGGGATCGCCGAAGTAGTTGAAGTACATCGGGCGTTCGGCTACGACGCTACCGACCGGGCCTCCGCTGAGGTTCAATACCTGGACGTCCATCGAGACTTCGTAGGCATTGAAGATGGGATTGGTCGGATAGGCCGTTGCCAGTGGCACGATAAAGCTGTTGACGCTGACCGTCGTGCGGCTATGCGGCAATAATTGCAGCATGACTTGCTCGATGGTTGAGTCTGCAAACAGGGTGATCGCCACCGTTTCGGTCGAGTTGGTCGGGTTCTGAAGAGTCAGATACTCGTTGAAACTGCCTAAAGTATAGCCTTCCGCGAAGGTGTAGACAGCGTGGCTGGATGGACCGGCCTCACCCACGACATCGGTGATGCCGGAGATGAACTGCGGCCCGTAGTGGAAGTACATCAGGCGTTCCGCCACAATCGAAGGGATAGTGGTGTAGACCTCCGCCGAGACCGATGGAGTCGGCGTGCAGGAACAACCAGCGATAGGATGGCTGAATGCGTTATTCACGTCGAAGTAATACTGGCTGAACGCATTGACCGTCACTGGAACAGTCTGCACAGTGCCGTTGGTATACTCCAGTTTGACATCCGCGATAACGTTGGTATTGGTGAAATTCGCCAGTACCAGGTACTCCTGGAAGTCGTTGTGCGTGCCGGTATAGCCTTCCGCGAACAGCCAGTCGCTGCCCGAAACAGTGCCAAGCGAGGTTGCGCCAACTGCGGAAGCCGCCCCGCTTGTCCACCCGCCACCGGTGCCTACGTTGTCGTAGGAGTACAAGGGGCGTTCCACTACGATACCGATGGTGGATGCCACCTTCACCGCGAACTGTTGGTGTATCCGGGGAGCAGCGGTTCCACGCTGTAACGGCCCTACGCTCAGCACATCCGATTCCGCCGGGGCGCCATTGCTGTAGTAAGTGACAGTCACCTGAGCGCTGGTGGTCTGGCTGGGATTCAGGATGGTGATAAAGGTGCTATTGGTAGTCGGATTTGCCTGGCGGGTATCACCCTCGGCAAAGTAGAAGAGGGTATTGGTAGCATTAGTCGCGCCCATCACATCGGTACCGCTCTTGATGCCGTGGAAGTTGAAGTACATCGGGCGTTCCGCGATGATAGGCACAGCCGTCGGGTTGCTTATCGTGCTCACCGACTGCACAATAGCCGAGATGGCCACTTGCGCCGCCGTGCTGGATATCCCCAGATCAGCATTCGCGCTGACGGTTGCGCGCGTGCTAGGTGTTACCAGGTGCTGCCTGACAACGGCAGGCTGATTCTGGAAGAGATAGGTAATATTGACCGTAGCAGTGTGAGTCGGATCAGGGTTGAGCAGAGTTATGTACTCGTTGAAGCTGCCGCCCACGCTGCCCTCTGCGAAGTACCAGGTGGTATTAGCAGGAGAGTTGCGCGAACCGAGTTGAGCCTGCGCAAGCGAGATCAAGTCGTTTGCCAGCGCAAGAGCGTTCGGGCTGCCCAGGCCAGTCGCCATATCGTAGTCTGTTCCCGCCGGATATTCGTTATGGCCGTCGCCTGTCAGGTAATTGTTGCCAGTGGTCACATCATGAAAATCGTTAGCATAATGGGTTGACCCGCTATTCTTATCGATGGAGTAGAGCAACGGATTCAAAAATCCCAGGTTGAAACCGCCATTCGCCAGTGATTTCTCATTAATAAGCGCCAGCATGGCTGCCCACATGGGAGCCGCTGCCGAGGTGCCGCCAACGGGCATCCAGGGAGAAGCGCCACTACAGCCGCTAGCCGCCACCGTGCAGTAAATGGGATAGCCTACAGCGGGATCGGCGTTCAATGAAACGTCAGGAACTTCACGACAGAAGCTGCCAATAGTCGCAGCGCACGGCACATTGGAACTAAAACCAGCGATGTTGGTGGTAGTATTCTGCTGCCATGTGGGCATCCCCCAGAGAGTACTCTGACCGCCGCCTGAAGCATAGCCGCTACCGTTCCATACCTTCTCAGAGGTGTAGGTTCCATTGGCGGCGATAGCGAGCGAGGTGCCACCTACGCCAGTAACATCAGGCTGTGACGCGGGATCATCCACGCTGGGCGTGGTAGGCGTCGTATTTTTACAATCATTGCTGCCAGTGTCACCAGAGGCTGCAAAAATGGTCTGACCCTGAGCGGCGGCTGCCATAAAGAGCGTACTTTCCTGTGCGTAAACCGCCTGCGCAAAGGCGTTCGACTCGCAACTGCCCCAACTGGTACTGACGATTGGCGTCGCATCGCTGACGATCTGGCTCCAATTTGCCAGGTAGCCCACAGCAGTATTGGCTGACTCGTAGACGCGCAGGCTTGCCAGTTTCGGAGCCGCGCTCAACACGAGTTCCATATCCAGTTCTACTTCAGTTGCAGCGGATGATGCTGGTTTGCCCGTTCCACCATTGACCTGAATGCGCGTAATGGGAACAGAAGCGCCGCCATAACAACTGGTATACGCGCTGATATCGCTGGCAATGTAGTCATCCAATTCGAGCAGCGCAACTGTTTGTCCTTCGCCGTGAAATCCAGCGCTATAGAGCGAAGTCAAATTATATGCGGTAGCGACCTGGCTGGGAATATAGTAGCTATAGGTCGGCCCCGGTTGAGCTGCCAGACAAGCCACATTGTGCGCGCCGACCACAGAAGCGGTGACATGCGTTTTAGATAACACGGGCGGGTGCGTGAACTGGCGCGCATTGTCCAGACCGATGATGCTCTGGATAAATGGCGCGATAGTGTCCGGCACGCTGGGATCGCTGCCCGGCGCGTAAAAGACTCGCCCACCAGAAGTGAGGTAATTATTGATCGAAAGATGAAAAGCGCTTTCCGCCTGTCCAATCGTGCCATTGAAACCAATCGCCAGTTGGTGTTTGTACGTCTGTGTAATAGTGAAGCCCGCCTGCTGCAGGTAGGCAATCACGGCAGACTGGCTGGCCTGCGATGGAGCAAAGGCGCGCGCGATTTGCTCAGGAGTGAGATAACGATGGGCGGTAACTGAATGCGAGCGCGACATCGAATCTACATAACTGGTGAGCATCTGCTGATTTCTTAGCCGAAAACCGACCAGCACCTGGATGGGTGTGTTAGGGTCGGCTGGCCCTTGCAGTGTGCTACTTTTCTCCAGCCCTGGTACATGTCCGGGAAGCGTTACCAGTGTGCTGGCCAGCGCGCTCCTGGTTTGACCAAAGGGCGAGATATGATAGACAAAAAACGTTCCTATTAAAAGGAAGCAAATCAGAGGAATAAAGAGCGTCATTTGCACCCGGCGTGGAGTGCGCGGACTTTTCCCCCAGACATTAAAACGCGCATTCGCCATAAAATTTCTCTCCTGTGGTATTCATACATATACATTGCTGGAATTATTATTGAGGCGAGAACCGAGCGCCAGCCTGCACCCCCTGTAAATATGCAGACAAAACCGACTCGTACCGGAATGGTTCCCGCCCCGGTCGCCTAAACGCTTTCTTCCAACCATGTTGACGTATGGTTAAGTACTCCATAACATAGCAATCAAACGAGTAGGACTTGAGTACCTATCGGGGTGAGGACAAGCTCCCGATGTCCATCTTGTAAAAATGGCAGGCTATGCAGCGTGTATACCATGGCAATAATTTTTTTGAGAATGCTACAAACTGTGTTCTTACATCTGAGAGGTCAGCATGTGCAATACCGTTGTCATTGCTGGTATACTAACAGCATGGCCTTTTGGGGAAACAAGTGTGGAAGAAACGAGAAGCGTGCAAGAACGTCCGCAAGAGGCCAGAGCAACAGCGCTCCACATCCATACCACCCATACCCCCGTTGTCGCGACAATGACGACGAAGGAAGTGGAAAGAGCATATGCCGGCATGAGAACGAAAAAGACAACGGGCGAAATTAATTCGATTCCAGCAGACGCGATTCATCGTGTTCCAGCACACCCGAGCATGTTGGATTTTAGCACGCTTTATGAAAAATTCAGCCGGCCCATTCACTCCTACATCTATCGCTTGCTGGGCAGTCAAGAAGACGCGGACGACGTTACTCAGGAAGTATTTACGCGGGTCTATGTCTCCTGGAATGATCTCTATGATCGCGACAATCTTTCACCCTGGCTCTATCGCATCGCCACGAATCTATGCGTGGATCAATTGCGCAGGCGCAAGCGCATCTCCTGGTGGCCGCTGACACGCGACCACCGCGACGGTGGCGCAAGCGATGGGCGTGAAGAGGATATGTCATACCTGCCCCCCAACAGCGGAGGTATTCCAGAGGTTGGCGAGCGCGAACATATCCAGCGTGCGCTCGCCAACATGCCGCGTGACTATGCCGTTGCGCTCGTATTGAGCGCGGCTCAAGGCGTTCCCTACCAGGAAATAGGAGAAATCCTGGGCATCTCACCCAATGCTGCCGCCACCCGTATTTCACGCGCCAAGCGTTTGTTTATGGAAGTCTACCAGCGTTTTAACGACGAGGGCGCAGGCAAGCAGGAGCGATAAGTATGGATAACACGAATTTGCCGCCATTGCCGGCGGCGCATCAAAGCGGCCCCCAGGTTTGCGCCGTTATACGCCTGTATCTTGCCATCATCGACGACCTCACCGACGAACAGGCAGCGCTGCTCAATGCGCATGTGGCAACATGCGTAGCCTGCGGGGAAGAATTTCGCACCCTGGAACGCGCCACCTTGCTGGTTGCAAGCGCCGTTGCGACCGCGCCATCGCCGCGTGTAGACGCCGCCATTCGCGCTATGATCGAGGGGCGCGGGCAACGGCATCAACCAGTTACCACCCCGGCGTTCATCACCCGGCGTCCCGCGCCGCGCCGTCGCCTTGTGAGTCTCGCAGGTGGATTGGTAACTGCGGCTATAGTGCTCCTGGCTCTTTTTGCTTCGCTGCACTTTTCCAGCATCTTCGACACGACCGGTATACATACTGCTTTTACATTACCGGCCAATCTCTCCTGGAACCAGTATGTGCTCTACCATAGCGAAACCAGAATTGGCGCGGGTGGGCAACTCTACCAGGTAGACAGTTATGACGAACTGGACACCGGCAATATGCGCGTCGAAACAAAGATGGAGAATCAGGTCGATGTAATCGCGGTCGGAAACAACCAGGAAACGCTTGGTATGGACACGCTGCACCACGTCGCGCAAATGGGCGCTGACCGGTGGATGGTCGATGATTTTTTGTTTGACCTCCAGCAATTGCGCCACGATTTTCAAACAAAAGACGCGACGTATATCGGCACGGACACCTTCAGAGGGCAGGCAGTCTACCGCATACGCTGCAAGGATGGCCTCGTCATGCTGCTTGACATGCAGTATCGCCCGGTCAATGTGTTGCGCGGCGCGGTTGGCCCCGGCACAGGCGAACCCATCTATACCAGTTTACAATTGCTCCCTCCTTCACAGGTATCGCCGTCGATGTGGGATATGAGCATTCCCCCCGGATATCACATGGGCACACTTCCTGCACAACCGTGAGCAAAGGTACAATGACGCCTACTACCCGCGTTTACACTATGCCTTACGAGGGCGGAAGACAGCATTGCATGTAGTTAATCAAGCAATACAGCGGTGCGTTTTTCTTCTACTTGCCCGGCCTCGCTTTGTGCTGTAGGTGTTACAGGTTCGGAAATGGGCAGAGCAGGATTGCTTTTTTTTCGCTGAAACCGCTCTCCGAACTTCATACCTGGCTTCTCTATAAAAAGGTAGAACAAGAAAGAGAACGGGATAATTACGACCATAGTCCACAACCAGTACATACTATAGATCAGCAGCGACGGCCACCTGCTTAACGAGGGCGCAATCTTTACCATAAACAGGATAAGTAAAGGAAGATGCCACATATAAAGACTAAAGGAGATCGTACCTACCCGGCGTAGCGGCAACCACTCAAATGGTCTCTTCAATTCGTCGTATCCAAAAAGCAGCGCGAAAATGCACAGGCCGAATGACAGCGCGAAGCCCAATTGCCCTAACCAGACGAAATTATTGACGAAAATCGGGTCGCTGAAGATAGTCCATGCATTAAAGTATCTCTGATTAAAACTCCACAGTATCATAATAAAAAGGAAAAGCAGACCAACCCCCAGAAACACGGGACTCCACTTTCGCAGCGTTTGCTGTATTGTTGGAGAAACCGAGCGATGGTATACATACATGTAACTGAGAGACAGCAGCATTCCCACGCCAAAATCTTTCGAGATATTTGCCACCCTGACCAAAGGTAAAGAAGAGGATAGCGTCAAGCACAGGACGATTTACCAGAAATGTCTCTGTAGGATACTGGTGTATAAAGTATTCGCCCCAATATCTCGAAAAAAGACCCCAGCCGATCAATGCCAGGATACAGGCGATAGTTACGGCCAAACGGCGCGCCGGCTTAACCCGCCACACGAGCGACCTCATACCCAGCACCATTACTGGCAAGAGCATATAATATTGCCACTCGACCGCCAGCGTCCAGAATGGTCCATTGAGCTGTATAAACGTGGCCTTAGTAGAGTCCATGAGAAAAGTGAAAAATAGCCCCAGCTCTTGCCAGTGTTGTGGTTGCAGGTATTTTTGCTGGTAAAACAGCACGATAAGTATCAGCGACAGATAATACGCGGGCACAATGCGAAAGACGCGCCGCAGGTAGAATTGCCGCTCTGACGGCCACGTTTGCTCAAAAAGCAAGGCCTTCGCGAAAGGCATGAAGAGCAGGAACCCCGAAAGGACAAAGAAAAGCGTCACACCATATGATCCAAAAAACAGAAACGAATTGAGTATCCGTTGCCCGAAAGATCCAAATGGCTGGGCATTCCACACATGGGTATCGTGCGTGATCAGGTCAATATGAAACCATATAACCAGAAGACAGGCGATTGCGCGCACCCCATCAAGCGTGGCAATAGCATTTTTCTTTTTAGAATCCTCTAACGCCTCTTGTATCCACTTACCTATTATCATATCTTTATGACGCATGAAATCGATCCAACGTTGCGCTTTTCACCAAATGGGGCGGGAATTTTCATAATTGCTCAATTGACCCTGCTCCTCTCACCGGGATACAATATAGTCAGTCTCTTGTTTTACCCATATCTCCACAATGAGGTGAGAGGGGCAACCTGTACGGCCCCGGAGGAGTACCAATCTATGTCTGAACATACACCTGTGATAGTCGCGGCAGTTCGCACGCCGACCGGAAAATTTTTAGGAGGCCTCGCCAGTTTTTCCGCGCCACAACTGGGCGCAATCGTGATTAAAGAGGCCGTGCGCCGCGCTGGTATCGCGCCTGACACGATAGATGAAGTGATTATGGGCAATGTCGTCTCGGCAGGGGTCGGGCAGGCACCTGCGCGCCAGGCCGCCATTCACGCAGGTTTGCCCGATGACATCCCCGCTTTTACGGTGAATAAAGTCTGTGGATCGGGCTTGAAAGCTGTGATGCTGGCGGCTCAGGCTATTCGCGCTGGTGATGCCCAGGCATTCGTGGCGGGCGGTATGGAGAGCATGAGCAACGCGCCCTACCTGCTGACGAAAGCGCGTACCGGCTATCGCATGGGCAACGCCGAAATGATCGATGCCGTTGTGCATGATGGCCTGTGGTGCGCCTTCGAAAACATCCACATGGGTTGTGAAGCCGAGATCATCGCCGAAAAATTTGGCGTGACCCGCGCTGAGCAAGATCATTTCTCGCTGCAAAGCCATCTACGCGCCGCCGCCGCCACTGCCGCCGGACGTTTCAAGGACGAGATCATTCCGGTTGAAGTGAAGCAGAAAAAAGGCATACAGGTAGTGGAAGACGACGAACCCATTCGCGGCGATAGCACCATGGATGCCCTCGCAAAACTCATGCCCGTGTTCCAGCAGGGCGGCACCGTCACGGCTGGCAACGCGCCCGGCCTGAGCGATGGAGCCTCGGCCACCGTCGTCACCGACCGGGATTTCGCGCAGGCCCACAATCTACCCGTCCTGGCGCGCATCACCGGCTACGCCTCAGCCGCCATCACGCCGCGCTACATCTTCGCCGCGCCTACGCGGGCGGTACGTCGCCTGCTCAACATCACCGGCCTGAAGATCAGCGATTTCGATCTGATCGAGGTCAACGAAGCCTTTGCCGCCCAAACGCTCGCCAACGGCAAAGAACTCGACTGGGATTGGTCGCGTGTCAACGTCAACGGCGGAGCCATTGCCCTGGGCCATCCCATCGGCTCCAGCGGCTCCCGCGTGCTGACCACCCTGATCTACGAACTGCGCCGTCGCGGCGGTGGTCGCGGATTGGCAACCCTGTGTCTCGGCGGCGGCGGCGCAGTGGCGATGTCAGTAGAAGTGTAAATCTAATGATTTTTACTAACTGAAAAAGGATAAAAACGGGAAAGGGACGACGGTGATGCGGCGCGGGACGCGCCAGGCTGTAGGGACACGGGTGGAAGTGAGGTGGATGGGTGGACCCTTGTGCGTGTCCATCGTGCTTCTTAGGGACGAGGACGCCCACAAGGGTCCCCACTCCGCTCCTCATCCACCCGCGTCCCTACAGAACGCGGGAAGTAAGCGTGCCTATTTCTATACAATATCGCGTCTTTCCACCTCGACGTAATCAAAACCATGCGCCTGTTTTCGTTCGCCTGCCATCACAAAGTCAAAACGGTCAACCCCTTTTATCAAGGCGATGTCCTCGAACGGAAAATCCACATCGCCCTGTTTCATGAAGTCGAAGCGGCCTGATGCATCAAGACGGGCGAGATTGTCGGCCAGCAGCGCAGGTGCGTTCTCTTGCTCTCGCAAAAGGGCTTCGAGATAATCGGCACAGATGGTATCTTCACCAACAAATGGAAGATGCTGGCTCGAACCCTCGGTGGGGAGAAGCGTCACCAATCCGCCGGTCGTATCGGCCAGCTTGCGTGCGTATGCTGCTGTGGCACGCGCATTGGCAAGCGAGCAGACCAGCAGATGAGTGGCATTGATCGCGCCCGCTGCTCCCTGCGTGCCAGCGCCGGTGCGCTGGATGATGGTACGTCCCTGCACATTGGTAGCAGCCATGAGCGAAGGAGAGTTATTCAGATCAAAGCCGGGGATCAGGCGACCGCCGATCTCTCCGGCCAGCAATGCTCGCGGCTCCTGCTGGCGCAGGGCGAACGCCTCGTCGGTCGAGCGCACCAGCCAGAGACGACGTGCGCCACCCGCGCAGGCATAAGCGGCAACGGTGAAGGCGCGAATAACATCAATGACGATGACGACGCCACGCGCTTCTGCGGCCCCGGTGCGATTGACACGGCGAATATCTACATGTTTGTTCAAATCGTTTTTAGAGAATACTCTTGTTAAGCGTTGCCAGGAACTCGATATTGTTGCTGGTCTTCGACATGTGCTGGAGCAGCGCCTCCATAGCTTCCATGCCGCGCTGATCGGCCAGGGTCGAGAACATGCGGCGCATGACGACCACGGCGCGCAGTGTCTTGTCGTCGAGCAGCAGCTCTTCGCGGCGCGTGCTGGACAGGCCAATGTCGATGGCGGGGAAAACACGGCGCTCGGCAAGTTTGCGGTTGAGCAACAGTTCCATGTTGCCGGTACCCTTGAATTCTTCGTAGATCACGTCATCCATACGGCTGCCGGTATCGACCAGGGCGGTGGCGATGACGGTCAGGCTGCCACCCTCTTCGATCTTACGCGCTGCGCCAAAGAAGCGTTTAGGCGGGAAAAGCGCGCTGGGGTCAAGACCGCCGGAGAGCGTGCGACCGCTGGGCTGCACGGCCAGATTATAGGCGCGGCTCAGGCGCGTGATGCTATCAAGCAATACCACCACGTCGCGTCCACCTTCAACCAGTCGCTTGGCGCGTTCCAGCACCATCTCGGCCACGCGAGTATGCGCCTCGGTTGGCTCGTCAAACGTCGAGCTGATGACTTCAGCCTTGACTGAGCGTTTCATATCGGTCACTTCTTCTGGCCGCTCACCAATCAGGGCAATCATCAAATGCGTATCAGTGTAGTTTTCGGTGATGGAGTTGGCGATGGACTTGAGGAGCATGGTTTTGCCAGCTTTAGGCGGAGAGACGATCAGGCCGCGCTGCCCGCGACCAATGGGGGCTACCAGGTTGATGATACGTCCCGAAATGTTCGAGGGGATTGTTTCCAGGTCAAACATCTCACGCGGGAAAATGGGTGTCAGGAGATCGAAATGCGGGCGACGTTTAGCGACTTCCGGGTCCATGCCATTGATGGCTTCTACGCGCAACAGACCATAGTACTTTTCGTTATCTTTCGGTGGGCGCACCTGGCCTGAAACCATGTCTCCTGTGCGCAAACCGAAGCGGCGAATCTGCGATTGCGACACATAGACATCCATATTGCCGGGCAGGAAACGCTCCTGTCTGAGGAAGCCGAAGCCATCTTCAACGATTTCCAGCACCCCCGCGCTGAAAATGTTGCCTTGCTGTTCGGTATGGTTCTGAAGAAGTCGGAAAACGAGGTCCTGTTTTTTGAGGGTAGTATAACCGGAGAGTTCGAGGTCGCGAGCGATGTCGCGTAGCTCCGTTATAGTTTTGATTTCTAATTCAGCGATGTTCACGTTGTTCTAGGGCGGAACAACTCCCTGCGAAGTAACACGCCCTATCTCCTTTCTGTGTTAAACATGGAGTTGAGTGGAAAAATACTATACGCGCGTTTTTCGGAAAAAACCTGAAAAACAGGTGGCGACAGTGTTTGTTTGATGGATGAATGAGGCATTAACCTATGTACCTAAGACAGTTTACGACGCAACAACATAATAACATACACACAGAAACTTGCGGGACTCAAGCATGGCGTGGTATTTACCTTAGGAGCTAGCAACACTATACCACACGTATCACCCTGTGTCAAGATTTCGACGCGGCAAATTCTACCTGTAAGACGTTCGTTCTCTCCGTGTAGATACCTCTACACGATGCACTATACTGCATCCCTACATGTGATGATAAGCGGAGCGGGACGTATGAGTAATTCCGGCCCAACCAGCCTCACGCTGCATATCATAAAACGAGAACCACTGTTTGTCAATCCAATCGTCACATCTTCTGGCTAATTCACCTAATCCGCGACTGACCAGTTCGCGCTGTACAATATTATTGGCGTGCGGGTGTTCAAAGATGCGCGGCAGCGGCGAACCAAAACCGTGCGCGTAATGCGTCAACTCGTGCGCGATCGTGGTATACAATACAAAATTCGGCACCTCTTGCAATTGTAGCAGCGCGTTGATGCCGATAAACGATTTCGTGCTGTCAAGCGATAGCCGGATCAGTCCCAGTCGCCTCTTCCAGGGCTGACAATAGGCAATATCCACCGTATTGAGGCGCGGAATATCCGAAAAATACCTTTGCCAGATAGAGTCAAGATGGTACGTTATTTGTTGCCGGGATAAAGCCAATGGCAGTGATGGCGTTCTATCAAACTCGGTTGTTGAGAGCATTTCTGGACTCCTCAACGCAATTTTTATGCTTGTGAGTCCAGTATAACGAAGGGGATCGAAATTGCAAACGAGGAATGGTTGACTGGCAAACCTTATCCAAAACAAGCCAATGCAGCTTGATTTATGATGCTACGTGAGCAAAGGCCAGCATTAGCTGCCGCTCTTTTCAATTCCTTCAAGCAGGTATTGCTGTACTTCCTCGGTAGTCTGAGCCATGCTTATTTTGACAGTCACATCTTGCAGGCTGGTCGGGTCGTCGATGGCAGCAACCAGCTTTGTAGTCAGGCGAGCCATCTTTGGGAAACGCGCTTGCACAATCGCCAATAGCATTTCGCGCTGACCTTCTAGCTTGCCTTCCTCACGTCCTTCTTGGCGTCCTTCTTGCAAAATCTCCTGATAGTATGGACTTTCTCGTAGTATATCGTGCATCTCGCGTAACCTCCTGTGCAACCACTCAAGATCGGGTGAATATTCTCTACTAAAGACTAATGACGCAAGTGTGCTTCCAATTGCTAACAGGTCTAACTGTTCGCTGGCTTTCAAGCTAGCAAACATGTGCTCCGTTACTTCTTTTTTAGTTCCGCCCTTCGTCAATGGCAATAGAGGCAACAATCCTGGTTGCTCCATAGTGAGCAAATCGTCGGGAGAAAGTTTCCCCAACTCAATGCTCTCAAAGAAAAAGTGAATTACATCTCGCCCTATCGGAGCATCCCAGATTAATTGAGATGGCGGAACAGTCCCATCTCTGAGCAAATAAATTACGCAAGATACTACAGGAAGTTTGTACTCGCTCCTCAATAACACATTATACCGCAATAATCGTTCAGCCATTTCCAGGTCGTTGTACGTCTGGAACTCGATGTGCAACAACATCTGATGGCCTTTAACGGATGTACGCAATAAGGCGTCTACTTCCAACTTCCAGCTTTTTAGCTTTTCGGGAAGCTCGCCGATAAACTCCGCCTCGCCAAGAATCCAGGTGACAAACGCCTGCGGATTAGCCCGAACCAACTTCCTCAGACTATCATCCCAGGGTTTATCATCGCGCTTATCCATGCCAGAACCACTACTTCTTTCTCTTCTTACTAAAGTGTAACATTACGGAAATGCGCTGTCGAGCGCAGATAATGAGACGAGCGGTGAATTTAATAATTCGCGTCGAGGAATGCCCAGCTAATCATGCCGCGTGGGTAGTAGTGGCCGGGCCAGTCGCTGCCATTGTCGCGTATGCCGTCGCTGAAATTCTGTAAAAGCGTTATGTTATGGGTATAGACCGCCGTGGTCATATCTATGTGGCGGCATTGCTCGCAACCATGCTGAGTATAGACCAGGTCGGCGATGATGCCGGAAAGAATGACCTTGCTGAACCATTCGTAGCGGAAACAGACATTGTTACGCGGGCATTGCGTGCCGGTAGCGGCTGTCGACTCTAATGAAATCATTTGCGGCGAGCTGATGGTATTGGCGGCCACGTCTGATGGGTACTGGTGAGCCAGGTCCTGTAACAGATTTGGATTCATGGAGGTATCGAGGCCGATCAGGTGTAGATAGAAAAGCCCTTCGCCCGTCGTCACTGTGCGCCCATTGCAATTGTTGTAGGCATTGTTGTTCTGCGCAAGCGGGATATAACCTCGGGCATTATATTCACGCACCATAGCGGCTTCTATCTTGCCGGCATCATAAATCCAGTTGGAAGCATTATTGTCTCCGGGAACCAGACCATCGATGTAGGTGGCGGCGCGATAGGCGGTAGCCTCTTTCAGCCCCTGGTAATAGAGGTTGCCAGCGTTGGCCGCTTGATTATGCAAACAATCTTTTTGATCGTCATAAGTGGTATTAGTGTCGTGGAAATTGTAGGCAATGCCGGTAGCAGGGTCGCCCACCGCCTGGTTATGCAGCATACTGGCGTCGATCAAACTAAGGTTGGCATTATTATTATCGGTCAGCAACGAGGTGTCGCCGGTACTATACACATAGTATGCTGTCAGTAGCGCGACATTAGAATCTTCCTCGGTGGGCATAGGCACACCGATAGAGAAAAGCGGAGGCGCGTAGCAGGTAGCGCGAATAGTTGGTATGCCCTGGCCAGGATGGGTGCAAAGTCCATTACTGGTGGTATCACCACCCTGATCGTGCTGGAAATAAACGCCAAATGAATTGCGCAAGACATTTTTGAAGACGATTTGCATCTCGGATTTGAAAAACCAGGGAACGCGATTGATCTCGAAATAGCCATATTCGTGCAAGACATCAACCGTTGTCAGAAAGCCAAACGCGCCTTCGTAAACCGCCGCGTCGTAGCCACCTCCAGCGCAGTCCTGCCGCCCGACAAGCCAGCTCGCTGCCTTGTAACTGCGCAGCGAGTCAGCAATCACCCAGCGTTGTTGTGGAGAAAGCGTGGCATTGCGAATGAAGATATTTTCCATAGACTGCGCGCGGCCAAGCAGGTTGTCACCCGTTGCAAGATTGTCGATACCATAGTCCACCACATCGTTCTCGGATGACCACACGCTCGCCGGGTAGAGCAATTCATGCTGGCAGCCGGCCGGTAACTGGGTATTGATGAAAAGATTACGACCGGCATTCCACGCTCCGATCAACATGTAGCTGGTCTGGCTCTGCGCGGCCCTAATATCATAAGCCCATGCCAGCCCTGCGCGATTGCTGACTGCCGTATTACAACGCCACTGTGCCTGCGCGCCCGCCATGAAAAGCGTGCCATCTGTGGCATCAGCCTTTGTACTGTACGAGAGCACGTTGACGGCTGCGCCAGCCGCCGTCGTATGTTGGACACAGGCATTCCCCGAAGGCAGAACGCGGTTGCTGCCAAAGAGAAATTTGCCCGTAAGCTCTTTGCTCCCGCTATTTTGCAGCGTGACGCCAATCAGGAAGACCGGCACCGTATCAGCGCGTACCTCCCCGGCGCAATCGACAACAGCCACGCAGCCCGGCTCGCCCAAAAAGGTGTCGATGATATCTACCGTAATATGCAGGCCGGAACCGTCACTGGCATCGCCTTGCCAGCGCGACGTGTCGAGGCCCTGAATCAATTGCTCGTTATGAACGTAGATATCTCCCAGCGCCGGGTCTGGCGTACCCATGTGAAAAATTGAACTGGTGTGACTGCCAGTTGGAACAACACCAACAATGTAGCTGGCGGTATTATCGTGATAAATGCCATCAGTGCCGCTATACACCTGGCCTAACGCCGGGGAAATCACGAAATCGAAGCGCGAGCCAAATTTTGTGTTGACGTTATTAGCAAGATTATTACCAGTGATTGACTGCACAGGCAAATGGCTATCCAGTTGCAATTTGCCTGTTGGCGCAACCGAAACGAGCGCAGAAGTTTGCAGATGTGCGGACGCATTGATCGCCTGAAGCGAGAAAAAAAGCAAGGACATAATGACAAGAGCGCCGAAAAAGAGAAAAACGAGTGGACGCCAGATTTGCACTATTCTACCTCTTCCTGTTGAATTATCTACTGAATTCAAACGTATAATGGCAACTCAGGCCGGTTGAAAAGGACTTTTGGTTGTCAAAGTGAAACGAATACGCATATGCATGGACTAAATAGCGAGTATCCCGGCGTCCATATCCATGAGCGTACAGAGGGCTAGAGAAGGCGCAATAACATGTGACATTTGCCCCATGTGCCTCAACTTCGTTTCCGCTATGCTTCTTTCTAGAAAGAATAACATAGCAGGAGGTACAGCATGATGAACGGTACGCTAACAGGGGCCAGGACGACCGCAAGAGTCGCCCCTACAATAGACGATAATCTTGCTATGACGCCTGCTCCACAGGACCTCTTTGCGACCGCGCCCATGAAGGCGATGCAGAGAGAGTTCGACTGGCAGCGCGAAGAGGAGGTGTATACATCGTTTGAAGCGGCTATCAGTAATCGTGTGTTGGCCTTGAAAGAGCGACACATACACACTTACTCAGGAACGGGCGCGAGTGAAAGCATTAAGCCTTCTCTGCGTACTTTAGCAAGATCGGCTACCACCTTCTGGCATACAGTATGCTCCAGGCGTGTTTGGCGGCGCGGCCTCTTGCACGTGGTCCTGGCGCTGGTGTTGATGCTGGTCGGATTTGATCTGATGGGATTGCTGATTCTCTTTGCGCGGTGAAAACTGCCCTCGCCTGAAAGCAGGGGCTTTGTGCTTCGATGCGGTTGAGTGATGATAAGCAAACCGCCTATGTGAGCGGGTGAAACGGCGACTTCCTATTTTCCCGTGGGGCTACCCCCAAAGTATCATCGGAGCTGAAGAGCTTAACTTCCGTGTTCGGGATGGGAACGGGTGTACCCTCTTCGCTATTGTCACCGGTTCACCTGCGCATACAGGCGGTTTCTCTTGACAGGATGTATAATACTACAGAGAAGAACAGTTGTCAATAGCTGAATCAGGGAATTTCGAGAGTAGCAGAAAAAGAGGTGGACGTATGCCGGAATATCGAACGCGACCGTCTTTCCCTTCGCGTCCAGGGGGAAGCAGCCCGTATATCACATCGGCAATTGGCATAGAAGAAACACAGGGGCGCGCGCGCGCCAGGCGCAGTTCGCTTTTCACACGCACCGTCATCTGGGTAACGGGCCTGGTTTGCCTGGCTTTTCTGCTGGGATCGCTGGCGCAAGCCTGGACAAATAGCCAGTTAATGCAGCAACTTCATGCAACCCAGGCGCAAACGCAACAGGCGCAGAGCTATCACGATCAATTAGCGCAGCAGGCCAACCACTATCAAGACCCGGCGGTTATAGCGAAAGAGGCACGCGAGCAACTGGGCTACGTGCGACCCGGCGAACATCCCGTCGTCATCGTCGGGAGTAAACAAACGTCATCGCAGCTACCATCGCCTACCCAAAAGACCACTCCCCCTCAAAATTTCTGGCAAGCCTGGTGGAATATCTTCTTTGGAAGTTAGCGCAGTAGCGACACTTGACACCCAGGCGTATGATAAAAGTGTGATGATTTTGTGACATTTGGCCGGCATCAGGACATACAAAGTGAACGAATACACGCAACATATTATGCAAGCTCTCGTGATTACCCGGCTCCAGTATTGGCTGGAGCTTACAGTGGTTGGACGCGGGTGGGTGCGTTTCGTTTTCTAAAGCAAATTTTTTCTGAGTGGAACGCATCAAGGGCGTTCCACTTTTTTTATTTTGGATTTCAACAATTACTGGTTCAAACGTCCAAAGTATAGACATCGCTTGAAATCATCTATGGTAGAGGAGAATCTGAGATGCGTCCACTTATTGGCATACCCTGCCACGCAGACTACGCAGATGGGTCAAAACGCCCCATTTATTGCAATAACCGGGCCTATGTTCATGCTATAGAGCACGCTGGCGGCGTTCCTATCCTTATTCCAATCCTTCACGATTTTCGTATGTTCGATACATTACTTCCTCGCCTGGATGGTCTCATGCTTTCCGGTGGTGTTGATATTGATCCTATCGTTTATGGTGAAGCGCCACATCCGCTCTCCGATCAGCCCGACAAAGAGCTTGATGAAATTGAATTGAAGCTGGCATCCTGGGCCATACAAGAGGACATCCCCACGCTGGGAGTTTGTCGCGGAATGCAGGTCTTGAACGTTGCACTGGGCGGTACGCTCTACCAGGATATTCATGATCTTTGTCCCGACACCCTGCACCACTCACATCGCCACATGTCGCGTGATTACCTGGCGCATCGCGTCAATGTCTTGCCCGGCAGCCGCGTGGAACAATTGCTCGGCCCTGGTCCATTTATGGTCAACAGTCTCCATCACCAGTCTGTACATCAGCCTGGCCGGGGCGTGATAATTAGCGGGAAGGCCGATGACGGCATCGCTGAAATGCTCGAAGTTCCGGGCCACCGTTTCATGGTGGCCGCGCAATTCCATCCCGAAGAAATTTACACGCAAGAATCCACCAGCGCCCGTCTCTTCGCCGGTTTTGTGCAAGCGTGTAGTATCGATGCTGAAGAGGAATACACGGTAGGTGCAGTTCGCGAGGTAGCCGCGCAAATAGCGAGTTAAGGGCAAGTCAAAAATAGCTTGCCCATCTCCCATGTTGGACGTGACACCGCCCCTGGTATACAATACCAGCATGGAAACGCAACCCGAATCGCCTGCTACTGACGATGCAGCGGTGCTGCACGCTCAACCAGAAACTGCTTCGCTCTCGCGCTTAAACCGCGATGTGGCGATCCTGTCTATCATCGCGGGTCATCTGAACCGTAAAATCGATGTGCATGAAGCGTTGCAGGAGGTGCTTGTCCATGTTACCCGGCTGCTGGAATTGCAGACGGGCTGGGTCTGGCTGCTGGACGAACATGATAGGCAGTATCTGGCCGCTGCCCAGTCTCTACCTCCCTACCTGGCGGATTATCCCGAACGCATGATGGGCAGTTGTCTCTGCCTGGATACGTTCTTACAAGGCGACCTGGCAGGAGCGGCCAACATCAATGTGTTGCGTTGCAGCCGGTTGAAAAATGCCGAACGCGACAAAGACCCCACCTCGCTCGGTCTGCGCTTTCATGCCAGCGTGCCTATCAATGCCGGAGAAACCCCTATCGGCGTGCTGAACGTCGCCAGCGAAGATTGGCGCGAACTTGCCGAAGAAGAACTGCAACTGCTACGCATCATTGGAGATCAGATTGGCCTGGCCATTCAACGCGCCCGGCTCTCAGCCGAACATACACGGGCGGCGGCGCGACTGGCAACCATTGAAGAGCGTAACCGGCTGGCGCGCGAGATTCATGATACGCTGTCGCAGGGATTGGCGGCCATTACGCTGCAACTGGAAACAGCAGATGCCCTGGTCATGACACGCCCGGAGCGCGCCCAGGATGCCGTGCGCCGCGCCCTCAATCTCGCGCGCGGCAACCTTGAAGAAGCGCGCCGCTCAATGGCCGACTTGCGAGCCGCTTACCTGCATAACCGCACGCTGCCCGAAGCCCTGGCTACTCTCGCGCGCGAAATGGCCCAGGAAAAGGTTGAGATCGAGTTTCAATACGCGCCAACCGCTACTTTCCCTCTATTGCAACAGCGCGTGGAAACAGCCATCTATCGTATCGCGCAGGAGGCCCTGGCCAATGCCTGCAAGCACGCTAACGCCGGTCATATCGAGCTTACCCTCGAAATCGAGGATAACGAACTCTGTCTCACCGTACAGGATGACGGGATCGGATTCCAACCTGATGCGGTAACAAGGGAGGCGACGGGAGGATATGGTTCTGGTCATTTTGGTCTGATAGGCATCAGCGAGCGCGTCAAGTTGCTGGGCGGCGAGTTGTGTATCCTTAGCGAAGCTGGCGCGGGTACCCTCCTTTCCGTGTGTGTGCATCTGGAAGAAAGGGGAGCGAACGCATGATCCGCATCTTACTGGCCGACGATCACCCCATCGTGCGCGAGGGGCTGCGAGCCGTGCTAGAAACACAGCCCGATTTTGAGGTAGTCGGCACGCCACTGCAGGCTGCTGATGGGAATGAAGCGCTGCGCCTGGCCCGGCAATTGCTGCCGGATATCCTTTTGCTCGATCTGGAAATGCCCGTTATGGATGGAGTCGAAACAATTCGTCACCTGCGGCAGCATCCACAGCCGGGCGTATCGCCAGACAGGCAACCCCGCATTATCGTGTTCACCGCTTTTGATAACGACGAACGCATCATCGCGGCCCTGGAAGCCGGAGCGCATGGCTATTTACTCAAGGGCGCGCCGCGCGAAGAAATCTTCAACGCTATTCGCGTCACTATGCAGGGCGGTTCGTTGCTCCAGCCAGTAATCGCTTCCAAACTCCTGCGCCACGTAGGTTCACAGTATGGCAGGCGCGGCTCAACCAATTCACCTGCCTTGTTAGAGGCCCTTACCGAACGCGAACTGGAAGTGCTGGCATTACTGGCCCAGGGTATGCCTAATAAAGAAATAGCGGCCCGCCTGGTTATTAGCGAGCGCACCGCCAAGTTCCACGTCAGCTCGATTATGGGCAAACTGGGCGCGGCCAACCGCACCGAAGCCGTCTCGCTGGCAGCCCACAAAGGCCTGATTACCCTCACAAGCCAGTAGCGACGACCCTTGTGGGCGTCTCGTTTCCTTCGATGCTTTGAGACCTACCCGCTCTGGACGCACACAAGGAGCGTCACTACTTCTTTACCTCATGCTAAGACATTCTGGCTAATTTGTAGGTAGATGCGCGTAAAGCGCAATTTATAGAGATACAATATCGAAGTATCACGTTGTGTCTATATGTTTCAGTGTCAAAGATTAGGGAATAATGTGGAAGACACCGGTTTACTAGCGTCATTTATACCGCGCTTCGCTGCCCTTGTCTGCGTGGCGCTATTGATTGGCAGCATTGGGATAGCAAGCATTAGCGCGGTTGCGCTGTTTGGCCCGGTACTGGCGCACGGGAATAACACCGAACACGCGGCAGGTCAAATTGTCGAAGTCGGGCCAGGAGAAGACTTTATCTTGAAAACGGCTTCTGGCAAGAGTATATCTTTCGAATGCGCAACGCAGTGTCGCGCATCTCTGGGACATTTGCAGCGACACTTACGAGAACACGCCCATACCGACGTGTATTATATCCAGGGACCAGGAAATGCCCTGATGGTGTTGGATGTCGATTGACTATACGCCGGGTGCGATAGAGCGCGCTGGCTAGAAATAATGGTGTAATGACAGAACTAGTAGCAAAGAATGTCGATAGCGCAGACCTTGTAATTATTGGCAACGGCATTGCCGGGTTGACTGCCGCAGTTGAAGCGCGGCGTCTGGCACCCGACAGTCGCATCGTCATCATTACCGAGCAGAGCCACCCGACTATCAATACACCCGCGCTGAAACAGTTTGCTATTGGTAAACTCAACCGCGAGCAGTTGCTGGCCTATCCGGCAGGCACCGAACAGGCGCAGTTTATTCATGTGATCAATGCGCGCGCCGAAGAGATTCACGCGCAAGATAGATATATTACGCTCAAGGGAGGGCGCGGCTTCGGCTATAGCGAACTGCTCATTGCCACTGGCAGCGCGCCTACCGGACTTCCTCCTACGCTGCCCGGCAGAGATTTTGACGGCATCCTTACACTGCATCGCCTGTATGATTATTTTGACTTACGAAGGCGTCTGGGAGAGGTAGAAGATGCGGTGGTGATTGGCGGTGGAGCGCACGCTATCGAAACAGTGATGGGCCTGCTTTACTGGGGCATTCGCGTACACTGGCTGATACGCGGCGATACCTTCCTCCCGCGTATGCTCGATCGCCCGGCATCCGAAATGGTACTCGATTCAATTCAGCGCGCAGGCGGGCACGTTTACACCGATACCGAGGTATTGGGCATTGTCGGGAGAGTGGGCATGGTTGCCGGAGTCGTCACTAATCACCAGCAGTTGCTCCCCTGCCAGCTTGTGCTTGTCTGCACTGGCACGACAGCAGTAACGGCGCTTGCCAGGCATTGCGATCTGAAGATGAAGCATAAGCAGGGTATCCTGGTTGATGAACAACTACGCACCAGCGTACCGCATATCTACGCCGCCGGTGATGTGGCGGCCATCAAAGACCCGCAGACGGGGCTGTATGCCCCAAGAGCGCAATGGTATGCAGCCGTTTCGCAGGGACGCATGGCGGCATCTCTGATGACCGGCTCGTCGCCGACTGAAGAACTCGGCGTCCCCTGGCACGCTACACGCCTGGGCAATCTTTCCATGCTCACCGTCGGCAATGTCTTGCAATGGCAAGACACGACTACCACCCTGACCGATAGCAGCAGGAACAGCTACCGGCGCATGGCGGTGATAGACGACCGGCTGGTGGGCTACCTGTCGCTTGGCCCTTCCCAGCCCGATAGCCTGGCTATTAAACGCATAATAGAAGAAGGTCTGTCCATTCGCGATATCAAGAAATCCTTGCTCAAAGGCACATTCGACGCGCGCAGCTATTTCTCGCGCAGAGGCACGCACAGCGCCCAGCGTATGGTGACAACCGGCAAATTGCCCGTCGCCGACGAGCTTGAAAAACGAGTGCAGGCTATAAGAAACGGGCCGCGCCAGGCAGTCAGGCAAGACGAGCAATTGCCTGTGGCACGCTCTCTACCGGGGACAGACCCACTGTTGCGAGCAGATATCTTCGAGCGCAATACAGACGAAGCCCTGCAACTTTTTGCAGATCCGTTTGTGACTGCACCTATCGAACTGAATCACTCTCGCGGGCAGCGCGACAATGCAAGCACAGACGCCGGGATAAGGGCCACTATAGGAGCGAACGCAAACAGGCTGGCTGAGAGAGGATTCACTACTGATGATAAGCGGCAGACTAAAAACATCGCATATCATAGAGTCTACGCTGGTCAAAGTGCCGCAGGTGACACGAACTGGCCGCAGTCCTTCGGGCAGCCTGTGGTCGTATAGCAGTCCATTACCGGCGGTCAAGGTCAATTCCGCAGAAACGCCGGGCGTGCCTGCTGACAATGGTCTTTTAGATACCAGCCAGCGCGGGCGCAAAAGTCAGTTTATGGCTCCTTCCTCATCGTTGGAGAACAACGGCAAGCAACGCCAGCCTGATATCTATCCATCGAGTAGCCTGTGGTCGTATAGCGAGAAAAAGCGCAAGAAGGGTCACTAATGTTGCGAGCAGGATTATCAAAACATGGAAAAAAGACAGTAACTTTACATAAAACTGGGCCTCAGGTGGCGCAGGAATTGGTGGCCTGTATCGGCTGCAATGAATGCCTGCTGGCCTGTCCTGCCCTGGACGAAGCTATTACTATTGATGTGCTCAATCGGGAAACGTTGTCAGGGCCAATTTCAACACCGGTGGCTCATTTTGCGCGTTCATGCTTCCAGTGCGGCGCGTGTGTCGCGCCCTGCCCGGTAGGGTTGAGCCGCGAAGCTATGATGATGTGGCTCAAAGTTCGCTTGCTGCGCTCTGGATGGGAGAGGTCGTGAGAAACAATTACCAGTTCGACGAAACAGATGAAGAAACTGGCTACTCCTGGCTGCACTTTTCTCCAGGCGCGGGGCAAGCGCTGCGCGTAATTATTACGCTCGCGTTGATGGGAGGGGGTATTGCTTTTTATGTGTGGTATGCGCGCCATAGCCCCGATGCTTCTCCCGATAGTATCGCCGGCTATGCTTTTGCCATAATCGGCACGCTGTTCGCCATACTCGCGGGTATACTCTATAGCCGCCGCCGCCGCTCGCATAAGAAGCGCGTTGTTGGTATGCTTCATGCTTCATTGCAATGGCACATGTGCTTCGCTCTACTGGCGCTGGTCTTTCTCTTCCTGCACTCTTTTGGCAACTTCAATCCCCGCACTGGCACATACGCGCTCTATGGCATGATCGCGCTGGCAATCAGCGGAGTGATAGGCCGGCTGCTGGATCGCCTGGCGCCGCGTCTAATCGCCGGGGAGGCGCATAAGGCGTTGACAGCGCGAGGTGAAGACCGCGTAGAGTCGATTTCGCAGAAGTTACAGGCGATAGTGGTACACAATAGCGAAAAGGTGAAGGGTTTCGCCACTCCTGAAGAGAGCAAGACCATCGCATCATCACCTGTCTCGCTCTCCGGTGGGCCGCTCTCGAATCATTTCCCTTTTGAATACCGCAATCAACCGCTGCATACTCCCTGGGATTTAGCCTATATCTCGCTGGAAGCAACCCCGCAGGAATTGAGCCGCGAAGCCGGGCAATACCGCTTCGTCCCTGATAAAAAGAGTGAACTTACTCGTCCGGGTGCCCTTATGCCTGGAGCCAGAGAGCATATCGCCGAGCTACAGGAAGTCGAACAGGCCATGCAGCGTGAAAGCTTCTACCGCTATGTCATTCGCTACTGGCGTAAGCTGCACGTCTTACTCGTTTTTGTCACTCTGGGCCTCACCCTCTGGCACCTCATCTATGCCGCGCAACTTCTTTTACCCACTCTGATACATAAATAACCATTGGCGCAGCGCACGAGCCAGGGCGGGGGCAAGCCCGGCCCGTACCCTGTACGGCCTTACCCGCCGCTTCGTAGCAGGGTACGGGCCGGGCTTGCCTTTCACTAGTAGGTTTTTTGGGAAAGGCGTCAGCGAGGTGGGAGGTGTCATTCTGAGCGCAGCGAAAAATCTCTCGCCGAGCCGCACGCAAATTCTTCGCTGCGCTCAGAATGACAGGCGCAAGCGGTGCGTTTCAAAAAACCTACCAGTGAAGGGCCGGGCTTGCCCCCGCCCTGGCTCACCATGCTAGCGTCAGCTACGGGGCGTTGCACGTTACAAATTTGGTTCCATCGTTGCAGAAGATGAACTCGCGATCCTGGATATGAATCACCATATCCGGCTTGCCGTTATGATGCACGTCACTGAAAGTGAGGGTGATGGGTATGAGGTCATCCCCTTTAGCAATCATACTGGGGCCGACATAATCGAAGGACCTGTTAGGGTTGCCGCCAGCCAGCTCAACCACAACGACCTGTCCATGCAGGTTCATTGCGACAAAATGGCTGGGGTGCGCCGGGCTATCGTAGTGTCCAACTACCGCATCCGTCTGGTAATACCGTGGATAGCCATACATAACATCATTGTATTTTCCGATACCCCATGCCAGGAGCGAGGAAAACGTCAACCACAGGGCTAGCGCGGCGATCATGCCCACGCCCACATACAGTAACCAGTGCCTGGAATGACTCGATGCTGCTTTCTGGGGCTGTAGGATATCGATCGTCGTATTGCGTCCGGCGCGCACTCGCATCTGGCCGGGAACTCCATTATATGCCTGGCTTGTGCGTCGCGTCGAACCCGGTATCTGCTGGCGCGTTATATCTGGATCATCGTCTTGCTCGCGTATGCCACGTAAATTTCCTGATGGCTGCCTGTAGCGGATGGCGCTACTCGGCGTGCGCGGCATCTCCTCGGGCAGGTCCTCGCCCTCTACCGGTTCATCGCTATCTATCAATCCCTCCTGCCGCTTGCGTGTATCGGGCGGCAACTTTAACGGATTGAGATCGGTACGTTTCGTATCGCTGCTCTGTTTCCGCTCAGGCTGCCTTCTGTTCGTCGCCATTGGCGCTTCCTTTCTTTCTCAGCACTCTTTCACATTCCCCTCGTATTCGTGAGCGAATTACTATCATTGTAGCATAAGTATGTCAATATGTATCATTTTAACGTTTATATAGACTAATGTACTGTTTACTGTCAATTTGTCGATCTTTCAACTTTGCTCGCGCCGCTTCTCAAGCCATTTCTTGATACTAGCTTCTCTCCCCTGGTGTCCAGGCTCGTAGTAGTGGCGGCCTTTCAAACTCTCCGGCAAATACTCTTGAAGCTGCCTGGCAGGGGGTCTTTCAGCATCGTCAATCTGCATTTCTTTGTAGTAGTCGTGGGCGTACTTATAATCTTTGCCGTAGTCCAGGTCTTTCATCAACTGCGTGGGCGAATTGCGAATCTGCAAGGGAACGGGATCGTTGCGGGTTTGCTGCACGTCCTCTTGCACGCGGCTATACGCTTCATACAGCGCGTTGCTTTTGGGCGCTGTTGCCAGGTGAACAACAGCCTGCGCGAGGGCCAGGTTGGCTTCCGGGAGGCCCACAAAATGCACCGCCTGTTGCGCAGCTACACACACCAGCAGCGCCTGTGGGTCAGCCATGCCTACATCTTCCGAGGCAAAACGAATCAAGCGGCGCACAATGTATAAGGGGTCTTCACCCGCTTCGATCATGCGACCCAGCCAGTACAGCGAGGCGTCGGGGTCAGAGCCGCGCAGGGATTTATGCAGCGCGGAGATCGTATCATAATGCTGGTCGCCACTCTTATCATAGAGCAGGGCGCGATGCTGCATGGCATCCTCGACCACCGCCAGCGTAACTGTACCGCCCTTATTCTGGTTGCTTTGCGCAGCCAGTTCCAGTACGTTGAGAGCCGCACGCGCATCGCCATTGGCGAAAATAGCGATCTGCCGCATAGCATCCTCATCGACGCTGATAGAAAACTGGCCCAGGCCGCGCTCTTTGTCGTGAAGCGCTCGTTGCAACAAATCGAGAATCTGCGCCTCGCTCAACGCTTTGAGCACGAAGACGCGCGAGCGCGATAAGAGCGCGCCGTTTACCTCAAAGCTGGGGTTCTCGGTCGTCGCGCCAATCAGCGTGACCACGCCATGCTCAACATGAGGAAGAATGGCGTCTTGCTGCGCCTTGTTAAAACGATGGATCTCATCGATAAACATAATCGTGCGCTGCCCGCTAAACTGCTTAAGTTTTCTGGCATCCTCAACAACTTTGCGAAGATCGGCTACACCAGCCGAAACCGCGCTGAGGCGCACGAAATGCGCGCGCGTGACACGCGCAATAACGTCGGCCAGGGTAGTTTTGCCACTTCCCGGCGGCCCCCACAGGATCATTGACGAGATAGCATCGCCCTCGATACTGCGGCGCAATAACCTGCCAGGCCCCAGCAGGTGTTCCTGTCCCACAATTTCGTCCAGCGCGCGCGGGCGCATACGCGCCGCCAGAGGTTCCTCTACCGCGCCGCCAGGGGAAGTATTTTTACGGGCCGGTGAAGGATTATCTGACCCGAAGAGCGATGTTTGATCTGCCATGTGTTTCGCTTACCATTTCAACACGCTGTCCAGAGATGTTCATTACAGCATATCACATTTGCTTAATAAATAATGATATGCGTGAACACCTGCACGAAATTGTATAACCACCCGGCATTATCTTTCGACATGTTCACGCAGCCATGCGAGCCATGGATCGAGTATTGCGTGCCGCCTGGATCGAGGTGAGGAAAGTTTGTACCAGGCCCATACTCGCTACGCCACCAGCTATCGTGCAAAAAGTACCCGTTGCTATGGAATTGCATGGCAAAGTTAATCGGCGTCGGCGGATACCAGTCGGGTGAAGACTGGGGAGCAGACGATTTAAACTCGGTGGGCGATTTTTTCCCCTCAACCCACCAGGTTCCCGGCGGCGTGGGCAGGTCTGGTTGCCCCGTCGTCACCTGGAAAGCATTGACCAGCTTCCCATTATCGTAGATACGTGCAGACTGTTCAGCAAGCGACACCACCACCACCTTTGAGTTCATATAATTGTAATGCTGCAATAATTGGATATCGGTTTGATGTACCTGGTTATAAGGTGTTTTATCGTTAAAGTCCGTCGCCATAGCCTGGAAATTGGTTAAATCCATGTTCAAGTCTTCAATGGCCTGCTGGTAATCCGCGAGGGTTTGCGCGGAGGCAAGTTCGCCTTTCAACCACAGAGGGCCAGTGGCTCCATTCGGCCCGTATTCATAGCCAAGTGGGTAGGTAGTATTGCTGTACGTGTCATGATAGGTATGCTGGCTGCCAAAGGTCGCGGCATCCTGTTGCAGTTGCTGGAACAGAGAATTGCTCTCCGTTTTCATGGCGGGAATCTGTATCGCCGCGACATGCGTATCCACCATATGCAGCGCCGTTTTGTAGGCGGTATCATTGGTGGCAGAGTGAAGGGCCTGCTGGTCGCTGGTGTACTGCTGCTGGTAGGTGGTCACGTCACCTGAATACTGCTGCATCAAGGCAATCCATTGCTGGTACGTCTGCAACTGCGCGTCTCCCTGCTTTTGCAGGGTAGGAGAAACTGTTGGCGTCGATAGTATGCCTGGCGTGGAGTTTGAGGTTGTAGTATTTGAGGTTGTTGACCCGCTACACGCGCTCAATACTAAGAGCAAGAGCAAAAGTACGCTCAACGTCAGACTACCTGCATGACGCCGGGATATGCTATATATTCGGTTTTTATACACTGTTATTTTCATAAAATTTGTTCCTGTCTAGAATTGTTATATCGTTTGCAGCAGACTCTCTATCTCTGTAACGAGTAGGCTTTGCAAATGGAGACAAAGCTAGCAAAGCAAAAGAATTTCTGCCACTATTGTAGTATAAGGTGTCAGGGAACCAAAAACTCTTGAAAATGAATGGAAACGAAGTTACATCGAGCTTACGGGGTCGATATCGACTTCCCAGCCGGGGGTATCGATGACGCGCAGGAGCGGGTGCAGGTCGGGGCCGCGCGCGATCATCTGCCAGCGATACTTGCTGTTCACGCGCTCCATCAGCGCGGGCGCGGGACCGACGATATCGGTTTGCGCCAGGCCCAGGCGCGCAATCCACATGTCAAGCTTTTCGCGCAGTAGCAGGGCCTCGTTTTGAGAGCGGCGGCGGTTCTCGTGGCTGTAGGTGAATTTGACGAACTGGCGAAAGGGGGGATAGCCGTAGCGGCGGCGCGCTTCGATCTCGGCGGCGTAAAATTCGGAGTAATCGTGGCGCGAGGCGGCGTCGATACAGAAATGCTGCGGGTTGAAGGTCTGGATAATCACCTGTCCGGCCACCTCGCCGCGTCCGGCGCGTCCGGCTACCTGGGTGAGCAGGGTGAAGGCGCGTTCCGAAGCTGAAAAATCGGGCAGCATCAGGGCGATATCGGCGGAGATGACGCCAACCAGCGTCACGCCGGGCAGGTCAAGCCCCTTGGCGATCATCTGGGTGCCAACCAGGATATCGGCTTCGCGATTGGCGAAGCGGTCCAAAAGTTGTTCATGGGCGCGGCGATTTTTGGCTGTATCGCGATCCCAGCGCAGGAGACGCGCGTTGGGAAAGCTGCGCTCGATAGTATCAACCACTTTCTCAGTCCCCAGACCAAAATAGCGCATACTCTCGCTGCCGCATTGCGGGCAGATGCGCAACACCTTGCTCTGGCTGTTGCAATAGTGGCAGAGCAAAACGCGCTCGGTGGCGTGATAGGTGAGCGGCACGTCGCACTTATCGCACATCGCCACGAAGCCGCACTCGCGACAGAGGACGCAACTGGCCGCGCCGCGCCGGTTGAGATAGAGAATGGCTTGCTGTCCCCGGCTTAACACCTGCTCAATCTCGCTGTATAAACGGCGACTGATAATGCTGGTATTGCCCGCGTGCAGTTCGTCACGCAGATCGATAATCTCAACGGGCGGCAGCGTCGCGCCAATGCGATCGGGTAACTTGACGAGGTGGTATGCCTGCTGTTCGGCGCGATAAAACGACTCGAACCGAAGGGGTGGCGCTGCCCAGCACGACTGGAATAGAGAGCATACGCCCCAGGGCAATGGCGGCTTCGCGCGCGTGGTAGGTCGGCCTGCGCTCGCTTTGTTTATAAGCTGGTTCGTGTTCCTCGTCCAGGATAAGCATTCCTAAATCCGGCAGGGGCGCGAAAAGGGCAGAGCGCGAGCCGATCACCACATCCACTTTGCCGGAGCGAATGCGCCGCCACTCATCGTAGCGTTCCCCGTCGGTCAAGGCGCTGTGAATGATCGCCACGCGCCCTGGAAAACGCCCCACAAAACGGTACACAGCCTGCGCCGTCAATGCGATCTCCGGCACCAGCATGATGCCGCGCTTGCCCTGCTCAATGATGGCCGCCAACGCTTGAAGGTAGACCTCGGTCTTGCCACTACCCGTCACACCATGTAATAAAATGGGAGCTTTTGTAGGGACGCGATTTATCGCGTCCGTCTCTTCGCTCCCGTTGGTATTTGCGGATGCTAGTGCAGGCACGGACGCGATAAATCGCGTCCCTACAATTTGTTCAAAAGCGGCCTGTTGGCCCGGTGTTAAGGGCAAAGCATGACTGGCCGGGATATTACGACCTGCGAAAGGATCGCGGCGCGCCTCAATTACCTCAATGGCTATAATGCCGTCGCGCACCAGGGTTTGCAATTGCGCGTTGGTCAATCCGCTGGCATTACAGAGCATCTGGGGCGTCCAGTGCGCGGCGGCGCTGGCATCTGGCCGGTCATGTTCAAGCAGATCAATGGCGGCCAGTTGTCGTTGTGCCAGTAACCCTTCTTTGTTTTCGCGTGTGAGAGTAAAGGCGCTTGTTGAACCGGGGATAGCCCAGGGATCAGGCTTGGCCGGGCGTCGCCGCACATTATCGGGCGCCATAGGCACGGCGGTCGGTTCGGGCAGGCTCGCCTGGACACGCGCTTCTGCGCGCTGCTTCCAGGCTGCAAGGGCGTCGCCATGCGTAAGCAGGCGTGTGATGCGTTTGTGACGCGCGCGCGCGCGCGGAGCGTGCAACTGAGCTTCGCGCCCGATCAGTCCGCTTTCTAAGGCCTCTTTCAGCACCTCTTTCGAGCGTTTCGGCCCCAACATCTCCTTCAAGCGCTCCACATCCAGTTCGCCATCTGCCAGCAAAAGGCCGATCAGCGCTCGCGTGCTGGTCAATGCCTGTGACTGCTCCTGCGCATCAACAGGCGGTTGGTCGTCTATAATCAGGCGCAGGGCTACTTTTGAACGCTGCATCAAACCGGGCGGAAGCATAGTCTGCGCAACATGCGCGAGCGGCGTAATATAATACATGGCCATCCATTCCGCCAGTTGGCGTTGATGCGGTAACAGAGCTGGTTCGAGGTCAAGGATAGTAGAGATAGGACGTATCTCCAGTAGCGACACCCCTTGTGGGTGTCCCGTCAATGGTTGTTCCGCGTCAAGTCCGATGTCACTATCTTCAATGTTATGGTCCTCGCCCATGCGCCAGACTATCCCCTCAACGAGGCGTTCGCCGTAAGGAATGGCGACAAGCTGTCCGGCGCGCAGCTCGTGCTCAAGCCTGGGCGGCACGCTATAGGTCAGCAGGGGTTCTTCGGTGTTCCAACTGGCGGCGGAGGTGAGTACTTCGGCAAACACTAGCGTCTCCCAAATTCGCGCTCAAGAGCGGACATGCTAAACTCCACCATCGTCGGGCGTCCATGACAGCAGCTATAGGGGGCATTGGTGCGGCCCAGTTGCTCGATCATTTCGCGCATCTCGCTCACCGTCAAGAAGTAGTTGGCTTTGATGGCCGCTTTACAGGCCACGTTTGCCAGCGCATGTTCCTCCCACGTCTCGTTATGGCCCAGGTTCTCCGGCGCGGTCAACTCGGCCAGCAGTTCGCGCAAGGAACGCGCATTCATGTGTTTAATAAGCACGTCCGGCACCGCGCTTACTTCGAGCAGGCCGTTATCAAGCAGTCGCAAGGCAAAACCAATATGCGTTAATTGCTCAAGGTGTTCTTCAATGGCTTCCACTTCAGAAGGAGCCAGTTCAAACTTAATGGGCGTCAGCAACAGCTGCGACAGGGCCGCCCGCGCCTGCAAAGCCGCCACCATGCGCTCTAGCAGGATGCGTTCGTGAGCGGCGTGTTGATCGACAAGGTACATACCATCTGGCCCCTCGGTCACGATATAGCTTTGCGATAGCTGACCAATGACGCGCAGTACTGGCAAGCGAGACATTTTAGAAACACTGCCAATGTCTGGCGCAACAGGCCAGGAGGATGGCGAACGGGCGACCACGGATGTTTTGCCAACATCATCGGGTAATGGCTCTTTTCCGGCTACGTCCTGCCTGTGTATATGGCTTTGCCATAGTCGCGAAAGCATGGGAGATCGAGTCCCCGTCTCCTCTTCGGTAACAGTCAGCCAGGGGTTATCCTGCGGCAACACAAGGCTATTTTCGTCTTCTATCCCTGTCTGGATGCGATACCAAGCGTCTTCGCTCGCGTTCGCGTCTCCATCCCTGCTTGATTGCCGGTAAAGCGCGTCCTCGCCGGGCAGGTCAAAAGCATTTTCGTATTCATCGTGAGGCTTTAGCAATGTAGCCGGAATGAAGAAGGTGGGAGATGGGGCGGACGCGGTGGAAGCGGACGCGATAAATCGCGTCCCTACAGGGTCGTTGTTCCATTGGGGGATGTCCGCGTCTTGCAGGACGGCCCGGCGCACAGCACGCTGGATAGCCTTGTAAACGCGCCGTTCCCGTAAAAAGCGGATTTCGGTCTTGGCCGGGTGAACGTTGACATCAATCTGGGCGGGATCGACGGCGATATTGATTACCGCGATGGGATGGCGGCCCGCCAGCAAAAGCGAGTGATAGGCTTCCTCAACGGCGTAACTGAGCATACGGCTCATGACCCAGCGGCGATTGACGAAGAACGACATGTGCTGGCGCGTGCTTTTATAACAGGCGGGCAGGCTGGTATAGCCGGTCACAACAGGCCGTTCGGGATCATCGTCCCGCAGACCGTCCAGGCTGCTGATGGGCGTCATTTGCTCGGCGACTTGCAGGCCATAAATATCGATGAGCACGCTGGAAAGTTGCCCATCGCCGGGCGTGGCGAAAATCTGCCGTCCATCACTCGTCACGCTGAAACGGATTTCGGGGTAGGCCAGCGCGTACTGTTCCAGCAGGTGATGACAATGGCTGACTTCCACATTGCGGCTCTTCAGAAATTTGAGACGCGCCGGAACCGCGCTAAAGAGGTTGCGCACGGTCACGGTCGTGCCAACAGGTGAGGCCGCCGCCGTCACCTCGGAGATTTGCCCGTTCTGCGCCTGTATCTGCGCCCCCTGTTCGGCCTCGCGATGGCGACTGAGCAGCGTCACCTCGGCTACGGCAGCGATACTGGCAAGCGCCTCGCCACGAAAACCTAGCGAGCGAATACGCTCCAGGTCATCGATACTGGCAACTTTGCTGGTAGCGTGCCGGGACAGGGCCAGGGGTAACTCATCGGCCGGGATGCCACAACCATTATCGGTTATGCGCATCAACTGGAGCCCGCCATGCGCCAGGTCAACGCGAATCTGCGTTGCCCCCGCGTCGATACTATTCTCGATCAGTTCCTTAACGACTGAGGCGGGCCGCTCAACGACTTCCCCCGCCGCGATCTTGGCGGCCACGTCGGGCGCGAGTTGGCGTATGGACATGTTTATCACTACTCCGAACAGCTAGAGGTTGCATATATTTATAAGAACGAGTGTTCAGAGGACATTATAACATAGTGGGATATTCACGGGTGAGGAGAACCACTTCGTCGTAGGGTACGGGCTGGGCCTTTCACTGGTAGGTTTTTTGAAACGCGCCGCTCGCGCCTGTCATTCTGAGCGCAGCGAAGAATCTGCGTGCGGCTCGGCGAGAGATTCTTCGCTGCGCTCAGAATGACAACTCCCACCTCGCTGACGCCTTTCCCAAAATACCTACCAGTGAAAGACGGGCTGGGCACCCCGCCCTTGGCCCCTGCCCTGGTCAACGCACGCTTGATGCAAAAACTTGACGCCCACCCCCGATTTAGTCTTCCATCCGACGTTCGGCTATAAGTTCATCGGCCAGTGATCGTTCAGGTGAGACGTAATGGCTAATAAATTCCTGCATTCGCTTAATCGCCTCTTCTAAGGTAAAGATACGTAGTTCTTTTCCATCCAGTTCAAGGATGACCTCGTCTCCAGCCTGCACACCTAATACCTGCAAATATTCAACAGGTATAACTATTCCGCCATTTTCAGCTACCATTGCCCTTACATATAGCATATGTTACCTCTTATTGAATGTGTAACGGACTATGAGCAATACTAATGCACAGGTATACCACAGCACAATACGTTTGTAAAATTTAGGATAGCAGGCTGATAAACTTTTCTCAACCATACTCGTATATGCCATAGAACGCGCCTGTGGGCAAACACCACTTTATATCTCGCTTCACTGAAAGGCCCGGCTATGTCAGAGGCACATGATACGCGACCTGATGCTGCTAAAGATGCGGTAGAAGATCGTGGGAAACGTCGCGCAAACGCAAAAATCTCACTTCCACGAGTTCTGGCGCTTTTGCGTCCTTATCGCTGGCAGCTCATCGCGGCGGCGATTTTGCTGGTGATAACGGATGGCCTGGGTCTGTTGTATCCGCTGGTCATTCGCTCGCTGCTAAATACAATATTGAGTCACCACAACGCTGGTTTGCTCAACCTGGTTGTGGTTTTCCTGCTGGTCGTTTTTATTTTACAGGCGGTGTTCGGTGCGTTGCAAAGCTATCTTGTTACCGCGTTTGGCGAGCGGCTCTCGTTTGACCTGCGCACTTTGCTCTTTCGCCATCTGCAGCGCCTGTCGTTGAGTTTCTTTGACTCGCGCCGCACCGGTGAGCTGATGAGCCGCGTCACCAACGATGTAACGCTACTGCAAGGGTCGCTCACCAATAACGTCCTGCCGGTAGTATCGCAGGTCGTTACGCTGGTAGGCAGCGTGTTGATCGCTGTATTGATTAACTGGCGCATCACGCTGGTCATTGTCGTAGTCGCGCCAATAGCCGCTATCGTCTCAACGCGCCTGGGAAGAGTTATTCGCAAGCGCACGCGCGGCGTGCAGGAGGGATTGGGCGAAGCAGGCATCATCCTGGAAGAGTCGCTTTCGGCGCAGCGCGTCGTCAAGGCATTCGCGCGCGAAGACTACGAATATGGGCGTTTCACGACACGCATGAACGGCTCGCTCCAGCAGGCGTTGCGCCGCGCCGTCTCGCAATCGCTACTAGGACCGATCAATCAATTTGTTGGTTTTGCCGCCGTCATCATCATCATCTGGTTTGGCGGACACGAAGTACTGGCGGGCCGCCTTACCATTGGAGACCTGATCGCCTTCCTCTTCTATATGTTCATGCTGGTAGGACCACTGATCGCCCTCAGCAACCTGTACGCGCAAATTCAAGCAGCACTGGCCGCCGCGGAGCGCGTTTTTGAATTACTGGATGAACCGGTTGACGTGACGGTCGATACTGGCCAGGAATTACCAGCTATCACCGGGCATATCAACTTTGATGCCGTGTCATTTGCCTATGCTGCCCCTGCAACTTCTACAGATGAAGCGTCTGGCGAGCAAAAGATAGCGCGCCCCGTCCTGCGCGACCTGACGTTTGAGGCGTTGCCAGGACAGGTGGTTGCGCTGGTCGGACCAAGCGGGGCAGGCAAAACAACCACGCTGAACCTGCTGATGCGTCTCTACGAGATTAAAGAGGGCAGTATTCGCGTTGACGGCTATGACATTCGCCAGGTCACGACGCAATCGCTGCGCGCGCAGGTCGCCATTGTTCCCCAGGAACCCCTGCTTTTCGGTGACTCGATCGCGGAAAACATTCGCTATGGACGGCTGGACGCCACCGATGAAGAGCTACGCGCAGCCGCAGAAGCAGCTAATGCTCTGGGCTTCATCGAACAGTTACCTGGTGGCATACAAGCGCTGGTTGGCGAACGCGGCGTCAAACTTTCCGCCGGACAGCGGCAGCGTATAGCCATCGCCCGCGCCCTGCTGCACAATCCGCGTATCCTGTTACTGGACGAGGCAACGGCTTCGCTCGATAACGAATCAGAGGCGCTGGTGCAGGATGCTCTCGAACGCCTGATGCAGGAACGCACCACGCTCGTGGTAGCCCACCGCCTCACTACCGTCGAACGAGCCGACCTGATCCTGGTACTTGACGACGGGCGCATTGTTGAACGCGGCACCCATCAAGAACTGCTGGCTCTCAACGGCCTTTACGCGCGCCTGTATACCCGTAACTTTGAAGAACTCGGCGAAGAAGGCACAAGCTATGCTCAAAGAATAGTCCCTACAGCATAGCATGTACGAAATATAGGGCAATCACCCGATGGCACCTCAATGAATTTTGCGCTATGATTGGGTATTAGTGTATCGCATTGTATCGTAAAAGAAGAGGGGGAGCATCTTGATGCTGCATTTTGCGTCGGAGATTACATCGATGGCGGAAGCGTGCCTGGGAGGTCTGCACGGGCGTTCGGCTTTGCTCATTGGACCGGAAAAGCTACAAGGACCCTATAAGACGCTTTTGCAACACATAGGCATCAAGACTATCTATCAGGAGGAGACTCCACAGCGTCTCGTTGCGCTTCTGCCATCGGTGCAGTTGCTCATGCATATGCCCGATCCCTTGCCAGCCGCAGGTGCTGGCACAACTCCGTCAATAACGGCCGCGGCTATTGCGCAGGGATGCGCTGGACGCCGCGCGCCCCTGGTTATTTTCGACCTGGGCGAAACCTCATCTATCGAAGAACTGGCTGGCCTGCTGCCTCCTGTTTGCCTGTACACCCCCGATGACCTGCGGGCTATCCTCGCCCGTTATCAAATGCAGATCGCGTAACTTTGTGGTATAATACAGCGAATCTGTTTATCCTATATTGAGGCTATTCATGGAAGTCATTAAAATATCGCCGCGTGGCTATTGCTATGGGGTTGTGGATGCATTGCAAATCGTGCGGCAGGCGGCAAAAGACCCGACGCTCCCTCGCCCAATCTATATCATCGGCCAAATCGTGCATAACCGCCATGCTATCGAAGAATTAACCCATCTCGGCGTCATTACATTAGATGGCCCGGATAGGACAAGTATCCTGGAACAGGCTACTACTGGCACCGTCATTTTTACCGCTCATGGCGTTTCTCCCCTTGTTAAACAGCAGGCGCGCGCGCGCGGCCTCCACTGTATCGACGCGACTTGCCCCGATGTGACGGTCACGCACGATCTTGTGCAGAGGCTGGTAGGGCAGGGCTACTACATCCTGTACGTCGGCAAGAAGGGACATCCCGAACCGGAGGGGGTGCTTGGCGAAGTGCCAGGACATATCAGCCTGGTGGAGACGGAAGCCGATGTCGATGCGCTACAACTGACACCTCAACAGGAACAGAAAATCGCCATTTCCACGCAGACCACGCTTTCCCAGTGGGATACGCGGCGCGTGATTGAACACATTCAGCAACGGTATCCGCAAGCTCACGTGCATATCGACATCTGCAAGGCCACGCAGACGCGCCAGGAAGCGGTCGTCGAGCAGGCTAAAGGGGCAGACCTGACAGTAGTGGTGGGCGATCCCCGCAGCAACAACACCAACCGCCTGGTACAGGTATCAGAGGAATTGGCAGGCGTCCCCGCGGTGCGCATCGAGGACCTTTCGCAATTGAAAACAGAGTGGTTGCGGGGCAAACACCGCATCGCGGTAACTGCGGGAGCTTCTACACCCAGCCAGCTCACACGGGAAGTCATTCGCTTCATCGAACAATTTCAGCCAGAGGAATAAGGGCTATTGCCAATGAAAACAGTAAGACAGGTTTTAGGCAACTATTCAGAAAAAGAACTGGGACAATTGGCGCAGTGGTGGGGTGTCAGCGACAAGCCCGCGGGCAGTTGGCAACAAAACCCTGGCGCGTTGGCGAAGGGTATGCATACTCCTGTTGCCGCTCGTTTTGCCTGGGAACAGCTTGATGCCGGGGCGCGCCAGGTATTGCATACCACGCTAACGCTCTCCACAGCCGATGGGGTCTTACGCGACGTACTCTTCAAACTCACATCGCATGTATTGAGTGAAGGATTTGAGCAGGCTGTTGCGACACTGCAAGAGCATGTGTTGCTGGTGGACGAGCAGATTATAGCCAAAACGGGACGCCCGGCCACGACCGCAACGCTGACCAAAGTCAAATCACCAACCGAAGTCATCACGAAAATGGGCGTGCCCAAAGACATGACCGATATACTGACGCTGGTTGAAAAAGAAATCTACACACCTAAACTGGACCGTTCCGCGCTGAAACTGGATCAACTACTGGCAAGCCTACCCGCCGATGCCATTAGTTTGATCAGCCAGCGCTACAGCTTCAATCTGTATGACTATTTTTCGACTGTAGACTCGCGCACACGGCTGGTGGGGCAGTTAGTGCAGCCGGAAGTTCCCGTGTTTGCCTGGGAACAATTTGACACGGCCACGCGCAAACTGATTAAATGGTTGTCCGCGCAGGGCGGCACGGCCAGTATGCAGGCAGTGCGCGAGTATACCGGCTATGATAACCCCACGCTGGCGCGTTGCATTCAAAAGCTCGAAAACTACTCCATCGCCTTTGATACGTTCATTGGACACGAACGTAAGCTCTTTGTGCCACGCGAACTGTTGAAGAACGTGAAAAAAGCAGTTGAGATAACGGAAATTGTGGAAGAAACCGGGCCTGCCGGCCTGGTTGAAATTGATACTCCACCCGCCCTGACGCAACAGGGAGGGCCGACCGCTCTGTACGACCTGGCAACCATTATTGGGGCCATGTACCAGCAGAACATTGAACCGACGCAGGGCGGTTATGTGCCAAAACGCATTGCAAACAAGATGTTTCCCCTGCTCCAGATCAAGCCGCGTATCTCGTCTGATTATAATGGCGTTGAGAACCTGACGCTCGATATGCTCTATAACGCTGCCAGCGAATTGGGGTTGGTGAAACTTTCGCAATCCACTGGCGCCACAAAATCGCGCTATGTCGAAGGCCCTGCCTTGAAAGAATGGCCCCGGAAGAAGACAGAGGGCATGGTACGCAGCCTGTTGGAGAACTGGCAGCAAAGCAGGCGCTGGATCGACATCGCGGGCGCAGACTATAATCCCTACGCCAATGATGTCTATTATCTCGACTATCATGCTGGACGCAAGGCCCTGGTTTCCCATCTACAGGACTGCACTCCTGGACGCTGGTACACTCTTAGATCGCTGCTGCGCACCATCAAAGAGAGCGACCCATACGCGCTGCGTCAAAAATATGCCTACACTGGCGTTTCAGGAATTCGCAACGCTAAAACCATCCTCGCCAAATGGTACCAGGTGGACGGCGAAATTTTAAGCGGGCTGATTTCTTCTTCGCTCTACGAAATGGGAATAGTTGCGTTGGGTTACGATGCGACAGAACCGGTCCAGGAGAAAAAACCGGTCAACCCTGTCGCGTTCATGGTGACTGACCTCGGCGCAGCGGCGCTATCCGCATCATCGCATGAACCACAGGTGGAAGAAAGTAGTGCAGAGCAGAATCGCACCCTTATTGTGCAACCCAATAGCGAATTATTGCTGCTGCAACCTGACTGGCCGACGCTCTTTAGCCTGCTGCCATTCGCGCAGATCAACCAGGCAGGTATGGCGAGCCGCCTGACGCTTACGCGCGCTTCCTTCCTGCGCGCATTATCACAGGGCAAGAACATTGAGCAGTTTCAGAGCATTCTTCAGGAACATAGTCAGAAAGAAGTGCCGCAGAATGTATCCTATAATCTCGCGGACTGGGTGCGCTCCTACAAAGAGGTGACATTCTCGCAGGTGTATCTCATCGAAATACCCAGCGAGAACCTGGCAAACGAAATTGTCGCTTCGGGGAAACTGACATCTTTTGGCCTGCGTAGAATTGCTCCGTGCGTACTGGCCGCGGGCAACGATACCGATCTGCAAGCATTGCGCCGCGCCTTCGAGAAAGAGGGCATCGTGGTGCATATCCTGGGCGATATTGTTCTTCGCGACAAATACGGGACGACCACGCGCTGGTAACTAGCCCTTACGGCAGGTGTCGATGATTTGCATAGCCTGCTCGCGCGCGTCAAGCTTGATGAGAGTCATTACTTGCTGGAATATGGCGTGATGCAGCAGGTTACTGCGAAAATTCAGTTCCGAGTCGCGCGCTTCAGACTCTTCGCTTTCCTCGCGCGCTATTTGAAGGCGTTGTTCGATCTTGCGCAATTTCAACACAAAAAATGCCAGGCGCAATAGCTCAAAGCGCCGCTGCTGTTCTACCGTCTCCAGCGTAGTGTCAAACGGGAAAGAAGAGATAGAAGGACGTGGACTGGCAATAGCATTTGTCTGGACGATCTTTTGGCTTGAACTGGGGGTCATGTACGTATTCTCCCGCCGAACTTACTCCGGCTTCACATGTATTGCGTCTGCATCCTTACATTGCATTTTTAATTCTCTCTACCAGAAATTCTACCAGCCAAACGGGACAATTCAGTGAAGATTGGGTAAGGATATGGTTGAGAATCAAGCAGCCATCGTTAATGTTCTGCCACGGATTGGGTCTCACCAGACAACTATTTGTCATCCTGAGCGCAGCGAAGGATCTGCCCACTGCCTGGCGAGAGATCCTTCGCTGCGCTCAGGATGACAGGAGTGCTTGCGTGACAGAAGTGCTTACGTGAGCACCTGTGGAGTGAGGCTTGTCCCCAACCTGGCTCGCGTCCCTACATTGGCCCCGCCAAAGTATGGCGAATCAGCATGAGGTGCGTCAGGGGGCCAAGTCCCCCAGGGACGGGCGTCAGGAAGGAGGCAACCTCTTTTACGCTGGCGAAATCGATGTCGCCCACGATTTTCCCGTTGACTGGATTGATGCCGGCATCAAGCACAACGGCTCCTGGCTTGACCATATCGGCGGTGATGCGGGCGGGTCGTCCAATACTGACCACCAGTATATCGGCGCTGCGTGTGATGCTGGCAAGGTCCTGTGTATGGGAGTGGCAAATAGTTACGGTAGCGTCCTGACGCATCAAAACGAGCGCGGTCGGCTTGCCGCCGATATTACTGCGCCCGACCACCACGGCGTGGCGTCCGGCCACCGCAATGCCCGCGTCCTGCAACACGGTCAGGATAACATCGGCGGTCGAAGGGATGAAGCTGGGAAAACCAAGCAGCAGGTTGCCAGCATTGCGCGGCCCCAATCCATCGACATCCTTCTCAGGACGCAAAACTTCCGTCACCACCTGTTGCTGGATATGCGAGGGAAGCGGCAGGAGCAGCGTCACGCCGTCAGTATGTGGATCGTCGCTCAACGTGGCGACTTCGGCGCGTAATTCCTCTTCTTCGATCTCGAATGGGTACGCCAGAGTTGCGCAGCCCAGACCAATAGCGCGGCAGGCGCGCGCAAGTTGCCTGCTGTAGACCTCGGCTGCCCCATCGTGTCCCACGATGATCTGCGCCAACCGCGCCGAACGATGCTGCTGCTGGCGAAATTGACGCGCCTCGCTCTGTAGTTCCGCTGTCATACGCTCCACCAGCGGCTTGCTGTCAAAAATCATAGCGGACATATACTATGTTCTCCCAATAACTTTCTCTAACCGCTTATGATATCACAAAGGTGACTGTTCGGGGACAGTGACGCGCTTTGACAGTTAAACTGGCTTACGCTAAAATGGTTCAAGTGAGAGCATAGTCAAAAATAGCAAATTGTTCCATCGACATGGTTTGCCAATAGCCATTCGGTACCATAGGCAAGGAAGAGAGTGAAATTTTATGGCCAGCGATTGTTCATTTGATGTAGTATCACAATTTGACGAGCAGGAACTTGTGAACGCGGTCGATCAGACGCGGCGAGAGGTTTCGACCCGTTACGACCTGAAAGATACCAAAACGGAGATTGCCCAGGCGAAGGAGTCGATAACGATTGTGACAGATAGCACGATGACGCTGAAAAGCGTGCGCGACATTCTCGAAACGAAGGCCATACGTCGCAATCTGTCGCTGAAAATTTTTAAGCCGGGCAAAGAGGAAACGGCGTCGGGCAGCAAGATACGCCAGGTGATCGAGTTGCAGCAGGGCCTTTCGCAGGAACTGGCAAAAGAGATCGGCAAGCATATCCGCGACACCTATCCTAAAGTGCGCCCGCAGATTCAGGGCGATGCTGTGCGTGTGACTGCCAAAAGCCGCGATGAATTACAGGCGGTGATCACATTGCTGAAGCAGAAGGACTATCCGGTCGCGCTCCAATTTATCAATTATCGTGGCTAATCCTTTTGAAGCGTGAAACAAGATGGAGTGCCATGAAACGATACGACTATCAGAGAAAAGGTACTTTAGTACCAAAATCTATGTCTCGTAGCTCATGACCGTCTTTTTTGTAGTACCCTAATTTTAACTAGACTGATTCTGGCCGCTAGTCCTGTCAGAAACAGGCGGGTTGCGACACTGTTTATTACCGAGGAAGAGTACTTTTCATGTCTGGGAACCGACAAACATTCAGCACGGCTATGAACGCTGCCGACCGCTATCGCTGGGATAGCCAGTGGCCGGAAGCCGCCAAAGAATACCAACGAGCATTAGCTGAGTTCCCAGACGACGCGGCGGCGCGCGGCGGTCTCGGTTTCTGCTACATGCAGACCAAGCAGTGGAAACAGGCGCTTGACGAGTACGAGTTTATCCTTCAGCATGACCCCAGCAACGTCATTGCGTTGAGTAAAACCGCCGAGTTGTATGTGATTTTGAGCAGGCGCGAGGATGCCTACCGGGCCTATTTGCACCTGGCGGAGTTGTATTCGCAGGCCGGGCAGGGAGCGCGGGCGGAAGCGACGTGGCAAAAAGCGGTGCAATTGTCGCCTCATGAAGCCCAGCCTCATGAAAGCCTCGCCACCTATTACGCGGGCAAAAAGGATTTTGCGTTGATGGCTCAGGAGCGACTGGCTGCCGCTCAGGGCTATCTTTTACAAAATAATATTGCAGCGGCGCAGGCGCAATGTGAGGAAGTGTTGCGGGTGGATGGAGCCAATGCGCAGGCGCAACAACTGCTCGCTCAGTTGAGTGGGCAGGGGCAACCACCAGGTTCGCTAGCACACAGTGGCAATCTTGCAACAGATATGGTTTCTAGCAACAATTTAAGCGGAGGTAATACTGGCATTATGGGTAATATGGGTAGCGCGGGCAATTTTAGCGGGGGAGGTAATCCCGGACCAGCTCTTGCAGCAGGAATGACGGGAGGCGGGATGCCGCCAACTTCTCGAAAACGTATTACAGCCAGCCAGGTTACAGGCGTACTTCGGCAGGCTCAGAACTTTCAGACCCAGGGACGTTTCCCTGATGCTATCGACCTCTGTGAGCAAATCATCGAGAGCGGTTTTGACCGCCCCGATGCTCGCTACTTTCTGGGATGGCTCTATCAGGAACAGAGACGCTGGGATGATGCCATCCGGCAGTTCCAGACGCTTTTAAACGATCCCGACTACGCGCTTTCCTGCTACTACGCGCTGGGTCAGTGTTATCGCGCCAAGAACGATTTGCGCACCGCGACCATGCATTTTGACGAAGCGGTAGATCGCGTCAATCTCGACGCTCTGACCGCCGAAGAGTCGGACCAGTTGGTGCAACTCTGTCAGGAAGCGGCAGAAGCCCATCGACTACTGGGCGAGCAAGAACAGGCTCTGACGGTTTACAACGCCCTGCTCGGTTTCTTGCGCAGTCGCGGCTGGAATGACAAGGTGGCGCAGGTTGAGTTTATGCTCAAGCAGGTGCAAAACACGCCATTGCCCCCGCAGCGCCCGTCGGCTACACCACTACCGCCCGTGCAGCAGGCCAACGCCACGCGCATCTTGCCACCCGAACAGAGCGGCATGACGATGCAGCCCCAATACCAGCAGCCACCGCAACCCCAACCCATGCAGGCTTCTATGCAAGCACCAGACCAGGCCACTATGCTTGATGCCGCTACGATGGCGTATAACATGGGCGGTATGCCACCCGTGCCTGGTGGCGCGCCTAAGCCGCCGTCCGCGCCGTTGTCTCCGACCTCAACCAGCTCGTTAGGTGAGTTGCCCGATTGGTTGACAGGCATCTTGAACGATAATGATAAGACGCAGATTGCCATGAAGCAGCCCGGGCAGACAGCACAACCCGCTCAGCCATTCGCGCAGTCCTCGCCAGCGATGAACCAGCCGACCATAGCGCAGCCGACCATGGCAACCCCGGAGGCTTCTCCATCGTGGCTGACCGACGGTGCGAGCGCGACACGCATTATACCGCCAGAGCAGCAGCCAACGTTTAGCGCGCCTCTACCGCCACCGCCGCCAACAGCGTTTGAGCAGACAGCACAGGTGGCACCGCCACCGCCGCCTGCCGTGCCGGTGCCAGCCCCGGTGGATCAGCCTTTACCCGCGCAACCGATCGCCATGATGCCACCAGCGCCGCTTGAGCCGGTCGCGCCGACTGCTCAAGTTGCGCCTGCTCCCATACCTGAGCCTCTGTTTATGCCGGTATATCCGCCAGCAGAGCAAACGGCTAAAGCAGCCAGCGCTGAAGATTTGCTTAACCAGATCGCTGGCAGCGCGAGCAACGAGGGCATCCTTAGAAATGTGTCCGACACACTGCTCGCCAGCACCTCTAACCTGCCGGATAACGCGCGGGTGCAGGTGGTGAAATCCATGCAGGATATCCAGCGGTATATCGATCATGGCCTGCTGACTCCGGCCACAGAAGAATGTTTGAAGGTAATTGACGTTGCGCCGCAGTACCTTGATATTCACCAGGTGCTGTGCGAAATTTATGTCCGCCAGGGCAAGGTCGAGCAGGCTATCACCAAGTACGGTATCCTCATCGATACCTACGTCGTCAATGGTCGCATCGATGACGCCATTTCTACGTACCGGCGCGTCTTGCAACTGGAGCCGAACAATCTGACCTACCGCGTGCGCCTGATTAACCTGCTGGCGACACGCGGCAGTAAAGAAGAGTTGCTGCGAGAGCGCAGCCTGGCGGCTGAGTCCTACCTGCGCCTGGGCTACATGGATCGCGCCCTGACCGAGCTTGAGCAGGCCTTACAGGACGCGCCCACCAGCGTGCCGACTCGTTTGAACTATGCCCTGGCTCTGCAAAAACTGGGACGCACGCAGCAGGCTGTGGCTGAGTACCAGCGCGTCTTGCAGGTAGACCCGTTCAATACCACCGCGCTGGTACGCTGGCACATCGCCATGATTACCGGAGTCGGCGCAAATCGCGCCAACACGCTCGAAATCCTGGGCCGCATTCGCTGGCAATTGCGCGGCGAGGGCCAGAAGAACTATGAGACGGTGACGCGCGAGTATAATTCGGCAGCCGAGACTTATCCCAATAACTTCGACGTGCGTTTCGCGCAGGGGCAGATTCACCAGCAATCGGGCAACTACGACCTTGCCATCAACGCCTACCAGTTTGCTATACGCGACACGTCCTATGAAGTGCTGGCGCGCACCAGCGCCGCCCAGTGCCTGCTGGCGCAGGGCAAACCGGAAGCGGCTATTCAACAGCTTGAAAACGCGCTGCAAAGCGTGCGCAGCAACTCGCGTGGGTCGATTGATCCAACCATCTGGGCGGCGCGACCACGCGAGCAGGGCGAAGAACACCAGGCCCCCGAGGTGGAAATCTCGCTCATGCTGGCTAAAGCCTACGGACGCATCGGCAAGCAAGAACAGATGCAGGCCATCTTGCGCCAGGTCAAGCAAACCACCACCTATACCGACGAGGTTACTTCGGCTCTGGCGGAGATCTCTGCTCGCCGGGGTGACATCGACAGCGCGTTAGAAGAATACGCCGAACTGGTGCGTTCGTATCGCGACAAACGCCAGACGGACAACGCTCTGACCGTGCTGCGCGAGATGACGCGTCTCGCCCCGGAAGATGGACGTGCTCATGTAGAGCTGGCCGATATCAACATCGGTCGCGGTCTGCTCGAAGATGGCATCTCAGAACTGCGCCTGCTGGTGGATATCTACCTGCGCCAAAATCGGCTGGAACAGGCCAGCGAGGTGTTGCAGCGTCTCGGCACCATCAATGCTGAAACCGGCAATACCGACGACGCCTTTATGAACTTCCGCCGCGCCGCTGAACTGATGCCCGACAACATGGATCTGCTGCGCGAAGTGGTCAGCTTCTGCTGGCAAATTGGTCGCAGCCCGTGAGGCGACCGAGTACCAGCAGACTATTGCGCGTCACTACTTTGAGACCCGCCAGGTCAAAGAGTCGGTGGCCGCCCTGCAGCAGCTCATCGCCATTGATCGCAGCAATTTCGACGCTTACGACATGCTCGGACAGACCTACCAGTCGGTGGGCGAGTACGAGCAGGCCAGCCGCGTTTACAAGAACCTGGCGAAGGCGCATCCCGGCGACAGCACCGCCAAAGAACGCCTGGCTGCGCTGCAAGAACTACGCGCGCACATGGCGTAGGGTGAATAGGAAAAGCAAGAGCGACCCGCGCGCGGGTCGCTCTTGCTTTTCCTATTCACATGCTATCACTCTTCAGTAACCTCGCTCTCTGGTAACTGGTAGAGTTGCTCCAACGTTTGCTCACGAGCGCGTTCAATGCGAGCCATGCGTTTGCTAAACTGCATGGTAGCGTAGGACAGGTATTCTTCCATTTTCAAGCCAAAGGGCAGCTCGCCGAGTTCTTCGGTGCCCTCGTAGAGTTCGGTTACGACGCCGAGCGCGGGTATGAGCAGGGTGTTCATCTGCTCCTCAATAAAGGGCCAGAGGGACTTATCCTGGGCGACCAGACGCGAGATGAGGAAGACGCCGTAGGCCAGGTGGCGCGACTCGTCGCGCTTGAGCAAACTCACTCCCTGCCGCAGTCCGGGCATGATGTTATTGCGTTCAAGCATATTAAAGTAGGCGTGATAGCCCGTTTCCGCCAGGACTCCCTCGATAATCATGTTGTAAGTGACGGACGCGCGCGCCTGTGCTTTAGGGGAAGAGTCGGTCAGCAGCGCGTGCATGGTCTGGGGAAGCGTTTCATAGAAAAGCTGGTAATAGCTGGGTTTGTGATACTGGCGCAAGTCGCCGTGATACTGCGCGACTTCGTCTAAGAAGCGACGGAAAAATTCGGTGTGTTTGGCTTCTTCCCATAAGAACGTGGTGAGGTAAAGCTCTTCCTCAATATGGCCTTCCTGCGCCACAACCATGATGAGTGGCAGCAGATCGAGCGTGACGCCCTCTTCACCTGCCTGGAAAAGCGAGGTCAGTTGCAACAGGGTGTCCTTCTCCTGGTCTGTACAGCGCTGCCAGTCAAGCACATCCTGGGAAAAATCGATGCTGCGAGGGTCCCATATGCCTAGCTTTTTCGCTTTATGATACAGGCGCATAGGGAGAATATCATGCCGCAATCCGCGTTCACTCGTGGTAGCAAATGACTGATGAACCACCTGTGTCATAAGCGTGTCTCTTTCCTCTCTGTGTGAAACATACGGCAGTCTAGCAATATAGTGTCATTGTATCTGAAATGGTGAGAGGATTGCCAGTTGTCAAGTCTTCGAAATCCTGGCTCTCCCGCATTGAGAATCGGATGGATAGTCACGTCTCCCATACAGAAAGAAAGAGGAACTTGTTGCACCTCCAGGTGCCGTTTGATAGAATGCTTCTATGGCAGTAAAAACAGATTTTTCAAAGCAGCAACTTCTAGAGCTTCTTTCCTCTTACACTTTGGGAGCGTACAGAGATTCCGGGCCAATTTCTCAAGGAACTGTGCAGACGAATTACTTCCTCCGAAGCACACAAGGATCGTTCGTGTTCAGGTATTATGAAAATCGTTCCAGAGGCTCTGTTTTATTCGAAACGAATCTCATGCACTACCTCAAGCACAAAAATTATCCCTGCCCTGCCCCATTGAGGAATAGACAGGGAAGCTTTGTTGGAATGTATCGTGAAAAACCGTACGCCATCTTTGAATTTATCGAAGGTGAGCAGGTTAAAAGCCCGAATGCGGATCAGAAAAGACAGATCATACGAAAGGCTGCCGAACTGCAAAGTATCACCAAAGAGTATCGCTCGCGTTATAAAACACAACGATGGAACTATAGTCCTCAACTCTGTCGAGAATTGGGACAAGAAGCAGCAAAAAAGATCAACACCCTTGAGGCAAAAGAGAAGTTGGAGTGGCTTGAAAAGGAACTCTCCATCCTTCATCTTCAGACATCATTGCCAAAGGGGATATGCCATTGCGATTTTCATCCCTCAAACATTCTCTTCAAAGATGGTGAACTGAAAGCTTTGCTTGACTTTGACGATGCTAATTACACCTATCTTACATATGATCTTGCGACATTGATCAACCCATTTCTCCCATCTTTTGACTGGCATACCTGGTCGCATTTTGAAAAGGAGGCCTCTGTGTTCGATTTCAGAGAGGCAAGGGAAACGGTTTTGGAATATAGCAAGTATCGACCGTTGAGTCATAACGAAAAACGGCACCTCTTTGATGTCTATAAATTAAGCATTCTATTTGATAGCATCTGGTATTATGCGAGAGGAGATGGAAAAGAATTTTATGAAAAACGAAAGATTGATCACTTAAACGATGTAGGGAGAGAGAAGTTTTATCGTGAGATATTTGCCGAGGCGTATGTCCAGTAACGGTTTTTCGGTACTGGACAGAGTTTGATCTAAATCAATCATGTTTCGCCTCGACTTCCTCTTTCCTCTTCTCCTCAATCCTCCGCCGCGCTCTCTCATCCCGCCTCCTCTTCACCTCAAGCAGCCGCATATACGCTCCATACACCAGCGGCGAATACACCAGGTCATGCGTTTCCAGAAATCTCATCGGATACCCTCCAAATCCCCGCTTAAACACATAGACGCCCCACAATTCTTGTCCTTCTTCCAACACGTCGGGGATGCCTCGGAAGTTGTAGTACCAGCAGCCGTTTGATTTAGCCCATTGCATACCGTTCCATTGCAGGAGGTGGTTGGGCATGAGGTTGCGCTGCTCGTTGGAGGATGCGCCGTACATGTACCAGCTCCAGCGACCGTAGCGCAGCACGATGATGCCGGCGATGGCCTGGCCTTCGTATTCGGCCAGGAAGAGCGCGGCGCGGTCGTCTTCACCGTAGAGGCGCATTACGTCTTCGTAGTGATGCTTGTCGTGGATGAAGAACTGGTCGCGTTCGCTGGTAGTTTCGTAGATACGATAGAAAGTGTCGAGGTCGGCCTGTCCCTGGCCGCGCCGCACGGTGATGCCTTTGCGGGCCGCCAGGCGCACGTTGTAGCGCCATTTCTCCTTCATGCCTGCCAGGATGTCTTTTTCGTCGGGGCGCAGGTCGAGTATCCATTCGTGGCGCACGTGCGTGGCGTAGGAATTGGGGCGAAAGCCGCGTTTTCCGAGCGCGGCCAGCCATGCCGGGTCTTTGTCTGCTACGCTCGGCTCGACCTTGAGCATGAACGCGCCGCGTTTGCGCGCCTCGGCTTTGACGAAGTTCAGCAGGACGGTCAGGGCAGGTGAAGCAGGGTCGTCGATGATGGGGCCGCGCGGCGCGTAGAAGTAGGTGCGCCGTAGCACGGGGGCACGCATAATCAGCACCAGCATGACGACGAGCAGTTTTCCATCGTCGTCGACGACGCCGGCACGCAGGGCTTCTGCTCCCATGTGCGGGGCGAGGTCTCCCCATTCGTAGGATTGGGTGATGTTGCAACAGGGCGAGGCCGCCACAAAGTCATTCCATTGCTGGCGGTCGGTGATAATACGCGCTTCCATATATTCTTCCTCCTGATTAATCTTTCGTCGTGATAACCGCCCAACATGTTCTCTCGTCTGCGTAGGGACGCGGGTGGTGCGGTGCGGTGCGGGGACCCTTGTGGGCGTCCTCGTCTCTTTCTCTGTCCCGGTGTCTGATAACGGGACGACTCCACCGCACCCCGGACGCCCACAAGGGTCCCCGCACCGCACCGCACCACCCGCGTCCCTACGGTTTTTGGCCGCGGGCGGCTCGTTCGAGTTCGACATGTTTGCGTTCATCGTGGCGGCGGGCGCGACGCGCTTCGACGATTTTGCGCCAGGTGTTGTAGATGAGCGGGCGATAGACATAATCCTGGGTGGGCATGTTCAGGCGGGAGAAGCCGCCGAAGCCTTTCTTGTATTCGTAGACGCCCCACATCTCTTCGCCCGGCTCCAGAATTTCGGGGATGGTGCGGAAATCGAAGTAGGAGCAGCCTTTCGCTTTTGCCCATTCGATACAGCGGAACTGTAAGAGGTAGGTTGGCTTCAGGTTGCGCTTATTGTTGGACGAGGCTCCGAACATGTCCCAGCACCAGTCGCCGAAACGGATCAGCATCTTGGCGGCGATGGCTTCGCCTTCGTGTTCGGCGAGATAGAGCACTGCATCACCCCGGCTGGCAAAGTGGCGCAAGATCTGGCGGTGGTAATCCTTCTGGTGAATGAAGAAGGCGTCGCGGTCGCTGGTGAGCTTGAGCAGGTCGTAGTAGGCGTCGAAATCGGCGTCGCTGGTGGCTTCGCGGATGATCACGCCCTTGCGTTCGGCGACGCGCACGTTTTGCCGCCAGTTCATCTTGAAATCGGCCAGCAGCTTTTCGGCGTCGGGCCGGATATCGAGTACCCAGCTTCGTCGCCCATGCACGGCGTTGGGATTGGCGCGAAATCCCAGCTTCTGGTACGCATCAATCCAGGCTTGCTCGTCGGGATCGTCGTCGGCGATGTTCGGCTCGAGGCGCAGCACAACGGCGCGTTCGGCCTTCGCGATTTTCTGCACGCTCTCGATCAGGGCAGGCAGGGCGGGCGAAGTGGGTGTTTCTACAGTGGGGCCACGCGAGCTATAGAGCCAGTTCCAGCGCAGTCCTGGCACTGGGATGGGTGAGGATAGAGGAACGGGCGAGACGGTCAGCGATAGCGCGCCCACCATGCGCCCGGCTTGCAACGCGCCCAGGCGATAGACATGCGCGCCCAGGTATGCGTTCAATTCGCCCCATTCAAAGGATTGCAGCAGGTGACCGCGCGGCTGGCTGGTGAGGAATGCGTTCCACTGCTCCCGGTCGGCGATTTCTGAAATTGTGATGGGCATATTATTTTTCGAGACTTTCCAGGTATTCGCTGCGGAGAATGCTGTAGACCCGCACGTCATGGTATTTGCCAAAACGCAGGATAACCTGGCGCAGTGTGCCTTCAAACTTCATGCCCGCTTTTTCGTCGGCGCGCCAGCCGCCCTTATTGTCTTCCATGTCCTGCGTCTGGATGCGGTTGAGGTTGAGTTCCATAAAGCCATAGCGAAACATCAATTTGGTGGCCTCGGTGCCATAGCCTTTGAACCAGGCTGAACGATCACCGATAATCACATAAAATTCCGCGCTCTGGTTGATATGGTTGATATCTTTCAGTCCGACCAGGCCGATCAGCCGGTTATCGCTGTTGAGAGCCACGCCGAAAATGATGTGTTTGCCGTCACGATACAACTGCTCCAGGCGCTCTTTGCCGCGGAAGTCGCTGGTGGGGTAAATCGAGAAATAGCGGCGGATCTCTTCGTCATTCATCCAGGTGGAATACAGGTGGTTATCCTGGGTTGGCTCCAACGGGCGCAGGTAGAGACGCTCGCTCACCAGAAAGGGGTTTTGCATCGACGATATATCTTGTTCTGCCATATGTTGTGTATTACTCCTCCAGTTTTTGCGCCTGCGCCGATTGATAGGTATCGCCGCTCACACTGCGGTCGGCAGGCGGAATGAGGAAAGGTTCGGGTTCATGCTGCACGTCAGCAGGAGTGAGGGATGATGCCATTTTTCGCTTAGGGTTCGATGCTGTGCGCTCATCCAGGTGCAATGGACGCGGCTCCGGCTCTTCATTCTGCTTTGACAGCACAATGGAGGCTGGCACGGGGAGTAGAGCCGCCTCAATAACGCGATCCATGGTATCCACGGTAGTAAAATGCATACTTTGCCGGATTTTAGCGGGAATTTCGGCCAGGTCCTTGCTATTTTCCAATGGAACGAGCAGGTTATAAATATTGGCGTGATGCGCTGCCAGCGCTTTTTCTTTGAGGCCGCCTATGCCCAGCACGCGCCCGCGCAGCGTAATTTCACCCGTCATAGCCAGATCGGAACGCACCGGGCGACCGGTAAGCGCAGAAATCAGCGCGGTGGCAATGGTGATACCTGCCGATGGACCATCTTTGGGCTGCGCATTTTCCGGCATGTGAATATGCAAGTCGATGCTATCCTGGAAATTGGGGTCAAGCCCCAGCTCTTCGGCGCGCGAGCGAATATAGGACAGCGCGGCATAGGCGGATTCGCGCATCACATCGCCCTGCTGTCCTGTAATGAGCAACTCGCCCTTGCCCGGCATGGTCGCTACCTCAACGGGCAGGAGCATCCCACCCATTTCGGTTACGGCCAACCCCATGGCAACGCCAACCTGCACTTTGCGGCTGAAGGGCGTCTCGCTGTAGCGCGGTTGACCAAGATATTGTTCCAGGCTGTGATTGGTAAGGCGGATATGGGTATCGGGCTTCTCGAGGATGCGCCGCGCCGATTTGCGGCAGATGGCGGCAAGCTGGCGTTCAAGGTTGCGCACGCCGGCTTCACGCGTATAGCCCGTCACGATATGCTGCATGACGGTTTGCGGGATTTTCATCTGTTCCTGCGTAAGGCCATGTTCGGTCAGCACTTTGGGCAGCAGGTGCCGCAGCCCGATATTAACTTTTTCCTCGAGCATGTAGCCGGGGAGATCGATGATATCCATGCGGTCGGCCAGGGCGCGCGGAATCTGGTATTTTACGTTGCCTGTGCAGATGAAAAATACCTCTGACAGATCAAAAGGTAGCTTCCAGGTAGTGATCGGTGAATGTGCTGTTTTGTTCGGGATCAAGCACTTCCAGCAGCGCCGCGGACGGGTCTCCGCGATACTCGGCTGAAAGTTTGTCGATCTCGTCGAGCAAGAAGACCGGATTGCGCACGCCTACCGTTTTCATAGACTGGATGATACGTCCGGGAAGCGCCCCGACGTAGGTGCGGCGATGCCCGCGAATTTCGGCTTCATCATTGACGCCGCCCAGAGAGATGCGGGCGAACTTGCGTCCCAGGGCGCGGGCGATAGAGCGACCCAGCGACGTTTTTCCTACGCCGGGAGGGCCGATGAAGCATAAAATCTGCCCCTGGCTTTCGCTGCTCGCAGAACCGATCTGACTGGCGCGCTGCTGGCGCAACTGGCGCACGGCCAGAAACTCGATGATGCGCTCCTTGATACCCTCAAGCCCATAATGATCTTCTTCGAGAATGCGGTGTGTTGTTTCGATATCGAAGTGATCATCGCTGCGCTCGCTCCAGGGCAATGCCAGAATCCAGTCGATGTAGGAGCGCAACACCGGAATTTCAGCCGCTTGCGGGGGCGTGCGCTCAAGGCGGTCGATCTCTTTGCGCGTCTTGGCGGCCACCTCCGGCGGCAGGGTTTTCGCTTCGAGTTTTTCGCGTAGTTCGTTGGCTTCGCTGGAGCCTTCAATACCCAGTTCTTCCTGGATGGCACGCAGCTGTTCGCGCAGGTAAAATTCCTTCTGGGTGCGGTCAACCTGCGAGCGCACGCGGCTGCGGATGGTCGATTCGAGTTCGAGAATTTCGATCTCGTTGCCCATAATGACGCAGATTTTTTCGAGGCGCGCCAGCGGATCAAGCGTCTCTAACAGGCCTTGCTGCTGTGTTGGGTCGGTCACGAGGTGCGCGGCCAGCATATCCGAGAGGCGCGTGGAGGACTTGATGCCAACAATAGAGTTAATGTCCTCGACCGAGAAACGGCGATTGAGTTGGGCGTAGCGTTCAAATAAGTTGGTGGCGTGGCGCACCAGCGCATCGGCCTGCGGCCCGTGCGACTGCTCTTCTATAAGCTGGTTGACGACGACGCGCATAAATGGTTCCTGCTCGACAAACTCATCGATCTGCACGCGGCGCAGGCCATTGAAGAGTACCTGAAAGCTGCCATCCTGCTGGCGATGCATGGTGGTGATTTCCACCAGCGTACCAAAGTGATAGATGTCTTTAGGCTCGGGTCCTCAATTTCAGGGTCAAGCTGCGAAGCCGTGACGAGCATACGCCCGGAATTCATCATTGCTTCTTCGACAGCGCGAACCGACTTTTCGCGCAACATGGACAGGGTAATGCGTGTGCGGGGAAATACGACCATGCTCTTCAGCGCCACGAGAGGATATGGCGTAGAGATAGGAGTATTCGTATTGCTTTCCTGGCGTTCTTGTTCGCTCACGAGTCCCGCCTTCATAGACAAAACACATCGATAAAGATGAATGAGTCTGCTTATGCAGACTCATCTTCAGAATACGGCGTTGCGCGCTCACTGCGTGTGATTAGCAGTGGTTTCAGGTGCGACGTAATCACATCGGCGTTGATTATGACCTTTTTCACATCCGCGCGCGATGGGATTTCATACATTACGTCAAGCAGCACATCTTCAATGATGCTGCGCAGCCCACGCGCGCCGGTACGCTGTTTGAGCGCCCCCTCGGCGGCAGCGTCGAGGGCATCATTGGTGAAGACCAGTTCTACGCGGTCAAGCTGCAAGAACTTCTGGTATTGCTTGACGATGGCATTTTTCGGCTCGGTCAAAATACGTATTAAGGCATCTTTATCCAGGCTGTCCAGCGATACCGCTACGGGCAGACGGCCCACAAATTCCGGGATCAGTCCAAATTTGAGCAGGTCATCGGGGATGAGATGCGACAAAGCGGAACCCTCTGTTTTCTTCTCTTCGTGTTCCACGCCCTTGAATCCCATCAATTTGTTGCTGCCCAGGCGTTGCTCGACGATCTTGTCGAGTCCCTCGAAGGCTCCGCCGCAAATGAAGAGGATGTTGGCGGTATTGATCTGGATAAAGTCCTGGTGCGGGTGTTTGCGCCCGCCCTGCGGCGGAACGTTGGCAACCGTGCCTTCGATGATCTTGAGCAACGCTTGCTGCACGCCTTCGCCGGAGACATCGCGCGTGATGGAGGGATTGTCGGATTTGCGCGCGATTTTGTCGATCTCGTCGATGTAGACGATGCCGCGTTCTGCCCGCGCGATATCAAAATCGGCGGTCTGGATCAGGCGCAGCAGGATGTTTTCGACATCCTCACCAACGTACCCCGCCTCTGTGAGGGCGGTGGCATCGGCGATACAGAATGGCACATCGAGTACCCTGGCAAGCGTTTGCGCCAGCAGCGTCTTGCCGCAGCCGGTGGGGCCGATCAACAGGATGTTGCTTTTACCCAGTTCAACATCATCGATCTGCATACCCACGCCAATACGCTTGTAGTGGTTGTAAACCGCTACAGCCAGTGACTTCTTGGCGCGATCCTGTCCGATCACGTACTGGCTAAGCTGCTCGAAGATCTTGCGGGGAGCGGGTATTTTGCCCGTTTGCAGGCGCGGCTTCGCGATGGTAGCCTGCTCCTCTTCGATGATCTCTCGACACAGGTCGATGCATTCATCGCAGATATAAACACCACCGGGACCTGCGATAAGCCTCTGCACCTGGTCCTGACTCTTACCGCAGAATGAACAGCGATAGGTTGTACGCATATTTTTCGAATTTGCCACGTCTGTCACCTTTCCCGGTCGGAATTCTACTTCATGCCATCGCGCCCGACTAGCGCGCCTCTTGCGCAGCATGCGCCTCTACATTTGAATCTACGGTTGAGCTATCTTCATCAGGCGCTGCTATCGGTTCGTCTGCCACTTCGCGGGCAAGTTCGACTACATCTTCATCACCGGCGAGAGCGGCAGCCTCCGCATTTGCTACAGCGACTTCCTCTTCATCATTTTCCGCGTCGGGATCGGGGCCTGCGGTCAAGTCTACCAGGTGCGTAATGGTTTTTTCGCGCAGCAAGCTTGTTGCTAGAGCGCGCAATTGCTCCTGGCTGCGTGGCATGGGCTGCCCCGCCTGGGCGTAGGCGCGAGCGAGTTTATCCAGATCATCTGGCACAACCGTCACCTCGTCCTGCTTCGCGATGGCATCCAGTACCAGTTGCCGTTTCACACGCTTCTCCGCCTGGGGTTCGATTTCTTTCAGATACTCATCGCGGGTCTTGCGCATGAGCATGAGATACTGGTCCATCGACATGCGCTGTTCCTCCAACACATGCGACATCTGGTGTATCATTTCTTCCGCTTCCTCTTTAATCAGGACGGAATGGATGGAGAAGGTAGATTGCTCAATCACGGCATCGACGACCTTATCGCGCAGGGCATCGATGTTGCGGCGCTTTTTATTGGCGAGCAGTTCGTCGCTGATGGCTTTGCGCATATCCTCGACGCTGGTGATTTCGCCCTCGCTGACTTCCATTGCCAGCGCGTCATCAACCTCTGGCACATTTTTTGCTTCGACTTTGTGCAGCGTGATGTCGTAATGCGCCTCTTTGCCGGCCAGTTTTTCGTTCGCATAATCGGCGGGGATGGTGGTGGTAAAGGTCTTGCTTTCACCCGCGTTCATGCCTAACAGTTGCTCGTCCATGCCACTGAAGAGGCCAACGCGCTCGGTGGTCAGCTCAAAGGGATTGTCTTTCAGGTCAGAGACCGTCTGGTCTTCAGCGGTCAGCTTCAAATCGACGGTGATGCGATCAGCCATTTCGACGGGGCGTTCAACCTCGTCCCAGTGCGCTTTGCGGTCGCGTATCAACTCGATTTGCTGCTCAACTTCTTCCGAGGTAATGGTAGCTTCTTCGCGTTCAAAGTGCAGCGAGTGATAATCGCCGAGTTCGACAGGGGTAAGAACGGGAACTGTCAGGCTAAAGTGATAGGGCTGGCCTATCTCCAAAACCGGGGCGTCTATCTCTGGCTGGGCAAGAGGCGTGATATCATTCTCTTTAATAGCAGAACGATAGGTCTCGTTCATCAGCTCGTCGAGACCTTCCTGGTAGATGTATTCTTTGCCGAGTTGCCGCTCTACTAAAGAGCGTGGGGCCTTTCCCCGGCGAAATCCCCGAATGTCAATTTTCTGAACCAGCTTGCGAAAGGCTTTATCTGAAGCTTTTTCCAGTTCTTCCCAGGAAAAATCGACTTCCACACGCGTTTCACTGCCTGGCAACTTTTCAACCGAGACCTTCACTTTTCCTCCAACACAGGTGTTATTAAATAGGAACGCAAGCATTGCGCCCTGGCAACACGATAGACGCTGCAAACTACACTAGTAATGAATAGGGTACCCTGGAATCAGTTCTAATTTTCTGTAAGCAGAACACTCCGAATACCAGAAATAGCGGGTAAAGCCCTGCCAACGGTGGGCGGTGAGAGACTCGAACTCTCATGACTTGCGCCAACGGATCCTAAGTCCGTCCTGTCTACCAATTTCAGCAACCGCCCATGAAACCTGAATTTAAGCAGAAAAACCTCACTTCAGGATGATACATCAGGGCGATAGGCACTGTCAAGACAATTTCAGCCTGACACTCCGTTTGGGCTACTGCAAAGCCGTCGCTCATCTCAACCAATCCGTTACCGAAACTGAGAGTTTCAATGCATCGATGTGTGCCGCCAATAGGTCGGGTGACTATACCCATGCCTACCCCGCATTCCAGTTCGAGATGGATGTGCTAGCCTCGGAAAGCACGTGCAGTCCTGATAGTTCTGGATGTACCGTACCACCTCCGGGAGCATTGTTCTCTACATTTCTTAGCTGATAAGCAATTCTTGCTGTTTAATGTCGTTCTCTGGTTGGCTCACCTTTCTCGCCTCCCTGGAATCTTCAGAGAGGGTGAGGATATCGTCGATATCCTCACCCTCTCTGAGATTCCAAGATGCTTATGTTGAGAAGAATTCTCTCTACATACCTGAGTATAGGGCCGCTACTCCCAGGGTTGCTAGCTTTGATGCTTCAAAGACGAGCAGCAAAATTAGTGGATGTTCAGGTCAGCTTGTCAATCAAGGCGGATAACATATTACCGGCATTTTTAGGTGTTCCCCAACCGGTGGTAGCATCCCATTTCTTGGTGGCAGTGAACCCGGGGATACCACTCAATAACAGGATATTGTCTCCAGAAGTGATATCATTGAAAGCGTTGCCGTAGGAGTTACTCTTCCCTAGCGCGTAAATGCCCTTGTTCAGAAAGCCCAAGCGATGTCCGGCAATTTGAACACCGTCGGCCACGACCCCTGCGAACTCGGGAGAGCTCACGCTTGTTCCACCCACGATGTAGTTGGCAACAGGGAAGCCATCCGTGATCAATACCAGCACGCCACCATCGATAGAAGCATTGAGCGCAACATCCGGCACTCCGCGTCCAGAGTGATTACCTGTCGCACCGGACTGATAGCCAGGGCGGCTGTAGAGCACGCTGAAACCGCCACCAGTCGCAGCGCCAAAGCTGCCAGACTCGTTCCAAGCGGTCTCGCCGAAGTACTTGCCTGATTTAGCGTCGGCAGTCAGAGCTGTTCCGCCAACGGCTGTGACCAAGGGGTCACTCGCGGGTGAGGAAACAGCCTCTACAAGATTTACACCAGCACAGTCAAGTTGCGCTGACCCATTGTCACCTGAGGACGCAAAGACTGAGATATTCTTCTGGGCAGCTTCCTGGAACATCTGGTGCTCTTGCGCCAGGAGCAATGGATCAACGCACGACTCGTTCTCGCCAAAGCTTTGCGAAATCACATCACCGATATTATGGTCTACTGCATACTTGGTGGCAGCCAAGATATCGACATCGTTGTTCGTGCTGGCAATGACCAGGTTGATCACCGCGCCAGGAGCCATGACATGCGACCACTCAACATCCAGTGTGGTTTCAACAGCCCAATTGAAGTCGGACCCACCGATGCCGAAGGGTGCGATGACATTGAGCGTGGGATTTGAGAGACCCCACTGGGCATCGAACGCCGCGAGGTCACTCGCGATCGTTGGGCTGCCGAAGGCATCGATGATGGTGATCGAGCTTCCATGTCCGTTGATATGCTTATTGAGCAGTTGCTGAACACCGTAGGCCTGGCGGATTTGACCGGGGCCATAGCATTTAACCGGAACGGGATTGGTGTTGCTCTGACAGCCGAACAGAACCAGGCCGCTTCCAGTGACAGAGCCAGCATCCCTGGTTATAGGCTTCACGTTAACCCTGTGTGGCGTAATAGTAGGCTGAGCGGCCTTTGCCCCGCTATGCAGATACATGGTGCCAGCCAACACACACAGCAAGACAACAAGTGTTCCCACTGAAGCGATAATGTTGACAAGTTTCTTCTTGCCTTTCATCAAACAATCCCCTTGTTTCTCTAACTAATATTTCGAACAAATTCCGTTGTCGCCAGTGAAAAAGTTTCTCTAACTTGACCTTAGAGCATAGAACCACCGTCGGAGATACGGAGAATTATCAGGTCCAACGGCAAGAAACTGGATACTGCTAAAACCTCCTTTATTTACTTTACACAGAAGCTCCGGGTTTTTGGCTCTACCTAGTGAGGCATAAACATAATTAGTGAGGGATGCCTCAGCATCGGATGCCAAAATTTGTCTGGCACGTCGTTGAATAAACTAGATTGCGGAATATTCATATTGAATATAACAGAAATGCAGATGGTTAGTAAGAGCAAAACAGTTGTGAAATGGTTAAGATTCGGTTGTGATTTAACCAGCAGAGCAAATATTTCGAATGAGTCCGAATAGCTCGAAATTTAGTGGACTACATGTAGCCGCTCCCGGTGTCACATCGGATAATGGCTTCACGGGAACTGCGGCATTTGGTGGCCTGGGCTGCTGGGGCGACCACTCTGCCGGTCAGCTCGATCCTTCGGGCAACGGCATCTGGTTTGCCACACAGTACATCCCTGGCAATGGCGACCAGTTCGCCAACTGGGGAGACCGCGTATTCGAACTGGCTGGCTAAGCCAACTAGCTGGCATCAAGTAACAAATGGGGCGCTCATACGAGCGCCCCATTTGTTACTTGATGCCTACATACCTCTTATATATTCGATATTTCCCTCCATAATCTTTACCGATTCTTAACCACATCACAACCGCTTTCCTCTTCCTCGTTTGCTTGCCCGTTTTGTATACTCGCCTCGTCGTATAGCATCCCACCGGGCGCGCAGCAAAAAGGCGCAACCAGCCTGATCGATAACGGTGATGATCGAATGCAGCAAACGCAATACATTGGCGGCAGCATCTGGGGTGCGCTCAATACAGCAGCGTCGATTCCTGGCGATACATCAGTAATGGTGCTGACGCTTTCCGGCGCAAATCACTTCCCCAGCGCGGTTTATAGCGTAATGCGGGCAAGCCAGAGCGCATTCGGCGCCATCAATATCGCCGGATTTGGCACCACTTTCTATTCTCCTACCTCCACTCGCTGGGGCGACTATTCGTGGGCTGTGCTGGCTCCCGATAGCAAGAGCTTCTGGTTCGCTACCGAGTACATGCCGCCGCGCTCCAGCCAGACGGCAGACCAGTTGCAAGACTGGGGTACCTTCGTAATGCAGGTCAGCGCATAGCGCAATATTCAATAGAGAGTATGAATGCATGGCGACCGCAACGGACATGTCCGTTGCGGTCGCCATGCATTCATACTCTCTATTTGCGTTGTTTTCCCCTCCGATGGTACAATTTTCTAAAGGCGCGATGCATAATCGGGCCTGTTGTGTCAGGCGCGAGGATAAACGAAAAATATGCATCATAAACCGGTTACATCATCCCACATAGCTGAATTGGATCAACCCGATTTGTATATTAATCGCGAGTTGAGCTGGATTGAGTTCAATCGCCGCGTTTTTGAGCAGGCGCAGGATAGCCGCCACCCGTTACTGGAGCGTGTCAAGTTTCTCTCCATTTTTGACACCAACCTGGATGAATTTATCATGGTGCGCGTGGCTGGCATGAAAGATCAATTGGTGGCGCATGTGCCATCGCTCAGTCCCGACGGTCTAACAGCAGAGCAGCAGATGGTAGCTGTGCGCCAGACGCTGGCCCCGCTGGTGCAAGAAGTCTGCCATTACTGGCGCAATGAACTGATTCCCATGCTGGCGGCTCATTCCATCTATATTCTGGATTACGAACAACTGGACGCGCCACAACGCGCCAGCACGCGCACCTATTTCGAGCGCGAAGTATTTCCGGTGCTGACACCCCTGGCGGTTGACCAGGGCCATCCATTCCCCCATATCTCCAACCGCAGCCTGAACCTGGCGGTGGCTATTTCCGGCGACCACTTCGCGCGTGTCAAGGTGCCGCCCAGTCTGCCGCGCCTCGTGCCAGTTCCTCTGGACAAAGGAGCATCGGGAGCGGTGGCCTTCGTCTGGCTGGAACAGGTCATCGCGGCTCAGCTCGATATGCTCTTTCCTGGCTTCGATATCCTGGAAAGCTACGCATTTCGCGTCCTGCGTGACGCGGATATCGAAATCCTCGAAGATGAAATCTTCCGATCTACTGGAAAGCATCGAACAGGGCCTGCGCGATCGCCGTTTTGGAGACGTAGTAAACCTGATAGTCAATCCATCGATGCCGCAGCGTATGCGCGACCTTTTGTTGGAGAAGCTGGAAATCACTTCTGACGATCTGAGTACGGTCGATGGGCCGCTTGGCCTGGGCGATGTCATGGAATTGTATCGCCTCGAACGCCCCGAATTGAAAGACCCGCCTTTTACACCTCGCGCACCCGCGCAGTTGCGTAAAGGCAGCGATCTCTTCGCCGCCATACGACAGCATGATCTGTTGATGCATCATCCCTACGATAGCTTCGATTCGGTGATTGAGTTTATACACGCCGCTGCCCACGATCCCGATGTGCTGGCGATCAAGCAGACGCTGTATCGTGTTGGCACAAACTCGTCTGTCGTATCGATGCTCCAGGAGGCAGTCGAGAATGGCAAACAGGTGGCGGTGCTGGTTGAACTCAAGGCGCGTTTCGATGAAGAGAACAATATTGAATGGGCCAGAGCCTTAGAACAGGCAGGAGTTCATGTGGTGTATGGCCTGGTCGGGCTGAAAACACACGCGAAGGTCGCGCTGGTGGTGCGCAGGGAGGCGGATGGCTTGCGCCGCTACGTGCATCTTGGCACGGGAAATTATAACGCGACTACGGCCCGTATATATGAAGACCTCTGCCTGCTCACCTGTCGTCCGGAGATCGGCGCGGATGCCTCACTTCTGTTCAACGCATTGACCGGCTACGCTCGCCATAACACCTATGCAAAGCTGATTGTAGCCCCGCTCTACCTGCGCAAAGCGATTGTAGAGCGTATCGAGCGAGAGGTTCGCCTGCACTCGGAACACGGTAACGGCTACCTGCTTTTCAAAATGAACGCGCTGGTTGATCCTGAGATTGTGCATAGCCTGTATCGCGCGTCGCAGGCGGGGGTGCGTATCGACCTGATTGTGCGCGGCATCTGCTGCCTGCGTCCGGGTGTCCCAGGGGTGAGTGAAACCATCCGCGTGCGCAGCATCGTGGGCAGATTTCTGGAACACAGCCGCATCTACTTCTTTGGCAATGGCGGACAAGAAGAGATCTACCTGGGAAGCGCGGACATGATGCGGCGCAACCTGGATGGCCGCGTGGAAACATTATTTCCCATCGATGACCCGTCGCTACGCGCTGCCATTTACGAACGCATCTTGAAGCCATTCCTGGCCGATACGATCAACGCGCGCGAGTTGCAGTCCAATGGCTGCTATACACCCGTGCAGCCCGAACCCGGCGAAACTCCTTTTGATAGCCAGAGCTGGTTCATCACCCACCCTCTATTAGAATCCAACCCCGAATGATTTTTGACCTTGAGCCTACATGGGGATGGTCAGGACGTGGTGGCCTTCGCTGCCGCGCTTGACGTGATGGGAGACGAAGATTTCCAGCACGAAGGGCTTTTCATAAAGCGGGTGGCGCTGCTCGTTCAGGAAAAAGATGTGCAGGCGGTCGCGCCGTCCCGTTGGGGTGCTGGAAAGTGGCTGCATTGGGATAGACACTTCTGCCACGTATCCTTCCGCCGGGATGGTGACGGTTGCCATCTGCACGACATAAGCGTAGCTTTCTTGCAGCACCGAACGCACCTCGATCACCGCGACATCGCCATGCGCGAGGGCGCTCAATCCTCCTGAACTCTGTCGCTTTTCCGTTGAAGATTTCAGCCTGGTTTCTGCCCATGACATGCATTCGCATGGTGTAAAGCTGATCGGGTAACACGCGCAGGGGCGTTTCGATGATAGCCGCCGCTGCAATAACATGCTCTTGCTTTCCCAGAACTGCCTGTTTGATCTGCTCAATCCAGGCATGTGCATCCAACGATCTTTTAAGGCCAGGCGTTGCGGGAGGCGCGGACGTGACATGCGGCGCGAGGGGCGCGGACGCGGTTCGGGATGCGGACGCGATAAATCGCGTCCCTACAAGGTTACGCAGGTTAATAGCGGGCAGCATTCCCGTAATGCGCTGCCTCCACGAACGCGCCGCAAGAGCGGGGAGCGCGGGCGGTTTTGATGCATTTTGGGGCACAGGAGTTTGTGGCGTCTGCCAGTTCCAGTTTTCTGTTGGCGGCTCATTTGCAGGTTTTTCTTTCACCTGTCCGGTAACATAGTGTCCATTGCTGTCTCCATCCGGCGTTACAGGCACATCGCGCGCGGTTATAGGAGGAGAATAAAAACGAGGGAGATTGCCAGGGTTCAACCGCAGGGTAGCTACTTCACCATCCGTTACGGGGACAGATTCGGAGGGACGGGACTGTTTCCAGTCGGTTTCGACCGAGGCCGCTTCTTCAGGCGACAAGGATGGGCGGGGAGTAGTAGGACGAGGTGGTACCGCGACCGGGGCGGGCGCCTGTTTTTTCGCTCGTCCGGAGCGCCAGCGCGCCAGGTCTTTGTACGACAGGGGCAAAATGCGCACTGTTTCGATTTCGGGCGAGAGCTCGCCTGGCGTTTCATGCTGCGATGCTGGACGCCTGTAACGCGAATTGCGCAGCGCCTCGCTAAAAGCCGCGACGGTCTGGAAACGCTCGTTCGGATCGACCGCCAGCGCCTGCATCACACTTTCGCTGATGTGCAGGCTCATACGCGGGTTGATCTCGTGGGGCGTGCGCAAGCGATTGCGGTGTCGCAGGGTTGACTCCTCCGGCGGCATACCGGTGAGAAGCAGGTAAAAAATGGCTCCCAGGCTGTAGATATCCGAACGCGCATCTTCTTCGTCCTGCAGGGCTTCGGGCGCGATAAAATAGGATAGCAGTGACGCGGCAGCCTTTGGTGCCAGCGCAGCGCGCGCGCCTGGCAGTAACCACGAAATCATCAGGCCCGGCTGATCGTCCACGGTTGTACCATTCAGAATCACAGTTGAGGGGTCGAGATCGCTAATAGCGATCTGATGACGATGCAGACTGTCCACCGCCGCGCAGAGGTAACTCATGATTTGCAGGGCGCGCTTTTCGGAGGGCAAACCCTGACCGCTCTGGAGAAAGTCCTGAAGGGTTGTGAGTCGCGGCCAATTTTCCCTTACATCCTCCTGGATGAATTCAGTAGCGACACCCCTTGTGGGTGTCCCGTGAAGCGACGCCTCATCTGAAGATTGCAGAGACGGGACACCCACAAGGGGTGTCGCTACTGGGTTTCTGGTTGAAAACTGGGGCGCGAAGCCCGCAATTGTGTACAGATGCCCTTGCGCGTAACTCAGATCAATGGCGCGCATTACATAGGGCGGTTGCGCGCGCCGCAACAGATCATACTCCTGCCGCGCCTGTGCAATCACACTCAAACGCGCCTGCTCGTCGAGAGAAGTGAGATCAATATCGCGCATAGCCACTACACGCCCATGCGCGGTTGATTGGATATCGAGCGCGAGATAGAGATTGATGAAGGGACGGCGGCGTATCAGAGAAATAATGCGATAGCGCGCGCTGATATCCTGTTCGTCTTGCAACAGGCTCGTCAAGCCTTTTTCCTGATCCAGGCGTTCGCCGCAGGAGGCGCAGAAAACCGCGCCGCGAGGCAGGGCCGCGCCACATCCAGGGCAGGTATCATAGTCAGAAAGAATGTCATCAGTCATTGTTTGTATGATACTCATCGAAGTTATTTTTGCCTTATCTTGTGTCAGAATGAGCGATTTAATTATAACACGCGAGACACTATGTGGCGCGTTTCTATCAATATAGACGCATATGCATAAAAAGGAAAGGATAGGTAGGCCGATTGTCTCATGCTTGCCCTTGTCAGGGATGGTACGTTCTGTTAGAATCCCTGTAGCGACACTTGTGGTTAAGCCGCTGCAGGCGGCAAGTAAAGATGTGCGCTGTCGGCATCTGGCATGATACAATAAAGATAGCATATATAACAAAGAAGACAAACTCATGGGAATATGTTTGAGGAGGCTTATTTTTTATGGATGTAACAGGCTTACTCTTCTGGATCATTGCTATCATCCTGGTGGGCTCTGCGTTGCTGGTGGTGGGGTTGCGCAATATTGTGCATAGCGCGTTGGCTCTGGTCGTCCTGTTCGCGATGGCTGCCGGTATTTACCTCTTGCTCAATGCTGAATTTATCGCCATCGTACAGATACTGATCTACGCGGGAGCAGTCACCATCCTGGTACTCTTCGCGCTGATGCTGACGCGCACCCCCAACCTGGGCGGCAGCAGCAACCCCAACAACAAGCAGTGGTGGTTAGCAGCGATCATCAGCACGCTGGTGGGAGCGGCAATTATTTTTGCGACCACGCTCAGCCAGTATTCCACCGCGCAGGGCGGCAGCGGCACGGCTTATGGCTCTACAAGCGCCTGCGCGCTGCCACCGAACAACGTCATCTACATCGGCCAACTCCTGTACAGCCCCACCTGCTTCAGCTACGTCCTTCCATTTGAAATTGCTTCGCTGGTGCTGCTCGTAGCTATCGTGGGCGCGATAGTGGTTGGCAGGGAGGACTAGACATACGATGGGACTCACCTTAAACCATTTCCTGGTACTGGGCGCTATTCTCTTCTGCATCGGACTCTACGGCGCTCTGGCAAAACGCAACGCGATTGCGGTATTGATGGGCATCGAGATCATGCTCAACGCCGTCAACGTGACGATGGTTGGCTTTTCCTTCTTTAACAAGGTCAAACCCTACTCAACCTATCTGACCGGGCAAATCTTCGCCATCTTTATCATCACCGTTGCCGCCGCAGAAGCGGCAGTAGCGCTGGCAATGATTATTTCGATCTACCGCAAGCGCAGCACGGTCGATGTTGGCGAGATCAATATGATGAAGTGGTGAACAAATTATGGCATTTTATCAAGCTTCGTGGCTGATTTTACTATCGCCACTGTTCTCCTTCGCGGTAATTATTTTTGGCACCCGCATGTGGGACCTCGCTACCCGCCCGCGTGTAGCAACCCTTACGACACACGTCGAAGGACATGCCGTTGAAGCGCATGGTTCAGAGGGCGAGGATCACGGCGAGCACGGAGAAGATGACGACGAAGACCCCAAAGTTCCGCGCCTGACAACGGGTGCCAGGGTGAGCGGCTACGTCGGTATTCTGATCATCGCGCTGGCCTGTCTCTATTCCTGGCTACTGCTGCTCGACTCGGCGCGTGTGATCAATATTTCCGGGTTCACACTGCCAGCCGATGGCGTGCCGGTGCTGAGCTATGACTGGTTCTCACAGGGAACGGCCAACTACGTGATCGCCTTCCGCGTAGATACGCTGGCTATCGCGATGATGGTAGTAGTGACAACCATTTCGCTGCTGGTGCAGTTCTATTCGCAGGGCTACATGGAAAACTCGGCGGGCTATGCGCGTTTCTTCTCGTATCTCTCGTTTTTCACCTTTTCCATGCTGGTGATCGTGTTTGCGCAGAACTTTTTGGTGATCTTCATCGGCTGGGAGCTGGTGGGCTTGAGTTCCTACCTGCTGATCGGCTTCTGGATCAATAAGCGGGCCAAACCTGCCGAAGATCGACCCCAACCCGCCACCGCCGCTATTCAGGCTTTTATCGCGAACCGCGTCGGCGATGTGGGCTTTATCATCGGCATCATGATCCTGTTTACCACTACCGGCACCTTCGACTTCCTGACGCTCTCGTCAAAGACCGACGCGCATGGAGTGATACATGCCTTTGCCGGTAACACAACGCTGCTGACTGTCGCCATGATCCTGATTTTCTGCGGTGCTATCGGCAAATCGGCGCAGATACCCCTGACCGTGTGGCTGCCAACAGCCATGGAAGGTCCGACGCCCGTCAGCGCGCTGATCCACGCGGCAACCATGGTCGCGGCTGGCGTCTACATGGTAGCGCGCACCTACCCGCTATTCTCTGCTGCTGGTCCCGCGGCGCTGGGTGTCGTGGCCTGGGTTGGCGGTATCACTGCCCTGTACGCGGCACTCACCGCGCTGACACAGACCGACTTCAAACGCGTGCTGGCTTTCTCTACCATCAGCCAGTTGGGCTACATGTTCGTTGGACTGGGAGTGGCGGCGGGTACCGATGTCGGACCAGGCGCGGGCATGTTCCACCTCTTTACGCACGCTTTCTTCAAAGCATTGCTCTTCCTGGGCGCGGGCAGCGTAATCCACTCGTTGCATCACGCGACACATTCAGAGGTGCAGGATATGCGCAAGATGGGGGGACTGGCAAAATACATGCCGATCACCGCCATCACCTGGTTGATTGCGACACTGACTATTTCGGGTTTTCCGTTCTTTTCAGGGTTTTACAGTAAAGATAACATTATCGGGCTGGCCTTCAAACAGGGCGATTACGGGCTATACGCCATTACGCTTGGCACAGCCGGGCTGACGGCCTTCTATATGCTGCGGGCCTACATTCTGGCCTTTGGTGGCAAGGGAGGCGGCTTCGGAGGTCTGTGGGGCGGCACGTATCGCGGGGAAGGCCATCCTCATGAAGCGCCGCGCACGATTACCATTCCACTGATGGTACTGGCGCTTGCCTCTATCATCGCTGGCTACTGGACAGGCTTCTTTAGCTATGTGCAGCCGGGCGCGCCTGCTCTCAACATCGGTGAGGTGTTGAGCGACCCGCTTACCTGGATAGGTGTGGTGGTAGCGTTTGCTGGCCTGATCGTGGCTTACGTCATGTACACTCGCTTCGAGCTGGCAACCATCCATGACTTTGTGGAGAATAACGCCGCTTTAAGTTTCCTGCATCGCCTGACGCTGCGCAAGTTCTACATCGACGATCTGTATGCTCTGTTCATTCGCTACGTAATATTTGGCATCTCGCATATCGAGGCGGCTTTTGATACTTACGTGGTCGATGGCATCGTCAATGGCGTGGCCCAGGCAGTCACTGGCGTGGGACGCGGTGTGCGCCACGTGGAGACCGGCAAGGTGCAAACGTACATGGTTGGTTTCTTTGGCGGCGTCGCCATACTGGCAATCGTGGTCTTCGCGCTGGCTATGTTTGTGAAGTAACACACGCTGTAGGGACGCGATTTATCGCGTCCTCCTGTCGCGTCCGTATACATCTAGCGGACGCGATAAATCGCGTCCCTACAGCGATGAGGATTAGTAGTTATGATATTTACGAATGATCTGACATGGATATTGTTCCTGCCGACGGTTGGGGCGCTGGCAGTGATGGCAACACCCGCGAGGGTGGCGCGCTGGGTGGCGCTGGCTTTTGCCGCTGTCGTTTTTGTGCTCTCGATGGCGCTATTTTTTCGCGTGGCGACCAATGGCTATAATTTCGGGGATTTGAACCACCCGGCGGACTTCATCCACACAGGCTGGATCAGCTTCAAGTCAAGCAATGTGCAATTCAATATCGATTATTTCCTGGGCGTGGATGGTCTGAGCCTGCCGATGGTTATTCTTAATGCCCTGCTTATGCTGCTGGCTGTGATTGGTGGCTGGGAAAAGATGCGCGTGAAAGAATACATGGCCCTGCTGCTGCTGCTGGAAACGGGCGTGATGGGCGTCTTTATGTCGCTCGACCTGCTGCTGTTCTTCCTCTTCTGGGAAGTCGAACTGGCCCCTATGTTCCTGCTTATCGGCATCTGGGGCTACGACACGCTGAAGCATGGGATGCCGGGACGCATCTATTCGGCCTGGAAATTCCTGTTATATACCTTTTTCGGCAGTATTTTCATGCTGGCGGGTATCCTGCTCTTATACTTCAAGCTGGGCGGCAACACGGCCAATATGCAGTATTTTTCCACGCATTTTCTGAGCGGCATCAGTCCGATCTTCGGCTGGAGCTGGCAACTGCTAACTTTCCTGCTGATCTTCATGGCTTTTGCCATCAAGATACCTATGTTCCCATTCCATACCTGGTTGCCCGATGCGCACACGGACGCGCCGACGGAGGTCAGCGTGATCCTGGCAGGTGTGCTGCTCAAGATGGGCGCGTATGGCCTGATACGCATCTGTTTCACGCTGCTGCCGGAGGGCATCCGCGAATTCGCGCCCTGGCTGGCGGTACTGGCCGCCGTTAATATTCTTTACGGCGCGGGTATCTGCCTGGTGCAGAAGGATATGAAGAAACTGATCGCCTATTCGAGCGTCAGTCACATGGGCATTGTGCTGCTGGGCGTGTCGGCGGCGGCGGCAGGCTTTGGCGGTATGGCATTCCGCCAGGCCGCTTTGACGGGCGCGACGGTGCAGATGTTCAGTCACGGTTTGATTACCGGGCTGCTCTTCTTCTGCGTAGGCGTCATCTCCGATCACGCGCATACACGCGAAATTGCTGTCTTTGGTGGCATTGCCAAAAAAATGCCGCTGCTGGCAACCCTCTTCACCTTCGCGGGTCTGGCATCGCTTGGCCTGCCCGGACTGGCAGGGTTCGTAGCAGAATACATCACGTTCACTTCCAGCTACCAGGTGTGGACGGTGGTAACGATTGTCTCGGTCTTTACCATGATCCTGACGGCCAGCTACCTGTTGTGGATGCTCAAGCGTGTTTTCTATGGGCCGTTTAACGCGCAATGGAGCCGGCTGCGAGACGCCAACTGGCGCGAGGCCTTGCCGCTCGTCTCACTGGCGGTGACGATCGTGTTTGTCGGCATCTTCCCGGGTTTCCTGATCCGCTTGATTACACCTGCCCTGTCGAACATACTCCATGTAGCGGCGACGGTAGGTTTGCATTAAATAAAGGGGGCGACTGGTATGGTCGCCCGGCGACGCAAGGAGCCGTAGTATGTTTCATCTATCTGATTTATATTTGCTAGCGCCCGAAGCCAGTATGGCGATCCTGGCGCTGGCAGTGATGATGGTTGACCTCTTCGTCAAACGTCGCATCGTCACGGTGACTGTGGGACTGGTTGGTCTGATAGTGCCGCTGGGATTCGCAATCTCCCAGGCGGTGACGCCCGGTTTCTTAGCCACGCCACAGCGCGCCTTCTCCGGTATGCTGGTAATCGATCCTTACGCGGTCTTTTTTGAAATTCTCTTCATACTGATCGTCGCCGTGATGCTGCTGGCCTCGTATAGCTACGTGGGAAAGTACGTGAAGGCCGATGGCGAGTTCTATACGCTGATGCTCTTCTCCGCCACCGGCGCGATGTTTATGGCGAGTACCAACGAACTGATTACCATCTATATTTCACTCGAACTGACCAGCATTCCCCTCTACATCATGGCAGGCCTGCTGCGCTCGGGCGAGCGTTCGGCTGAGGCAGCTGTCAAATACGTCCTGCTGGGCGCGATGTCATCCGCCATCCTGCTCTACGGTTTCGCGCTGCTCTATGGATTGACGGGCACAACCGACCTGGCTGGCATCGCTCGATCAGTGGGAACGGGCATACAGAATGGCAATGTCATGATCCTGATCGCGGACCTGCTGATCCTGGCGGGCTTCGGTTTCAAAATCTCGGCGGTGCCGTTCCACATGTGGGCGCCCGATATTTATGAAGGTTCGCCTACACCGGCAACCGCGTTCTTCTCGGTCGCATCGAAGGCGGCAGGTTTTGCGGCCTTGATCCGCGTCTTCATGAGCGGCGGTCTGGGTCAGGTCAACCTGACCTCGCTGACCATTATCATCGCAATCATCGCAATCGCTACCATGACGCTGGGCAACCTTGTAGCCGCCGTGCAGACCAACATCAAACGCCTGATGGCCTATTCCAGCATCGCGCAGGCAGGCTATATCCTGGTCGGTTTCGTGGCCAGCATCGCAGGGAAACATTCCGACGGCGACTCTGCCGTGCTGTTCTTCATCCTGGTCTACGTCATTACCAACCTGGGAGCGTTCTCCGGCATTATCGCGCTGGCAAACGCCACGGGCGGCGAGAAGATCGAGGACTTCAAAGGACTGGCGAAACGCGCCCCGCTCTTGAGCGCGGGAACAGCCCTGTGTATGCTCTCGCTAGCAGGTATTCCACCCATGGCAGGTTTTGTGAGCAAGGTCTTCATCTTCACGGCTGCCTGGGGCGAGGGTCTATCCTGGCTGGTGGTGATCGCGCTGCTGAACACGGCAGTGTCGCTGGTCTATTACGGGCGCATCGTCAAAGCTATGTACTTCGACGCGCCGCTCAAAGAGGATCACCTGACCACGCCCATCGGCCTCAGTTCATCCATCGCCCTGACAACCGCCGCCCTGGTGGTGATTACGTTCGCCGCCTCGCTGGTACTGGAGTTGACGGGGCCAGCGGCGAATCTGCTGGCATTTCTGGTGAAGTGATTCGACACAAAACAAAAAACGGGGCGCGATAAATGCGTCCCGTTTTTTGTTTTGATATTTATTTGATCCAGATGGGCATCTCATCGTGGTCGATGCCGAAATGGTGCGCCACCTCGTGCAGGACGGTATGCAACACCTGCTCGCGAATGCGATCGGGGTCGCCATGACAATAGCCTTCGATGGTGCGCTGGAATATGGTGATGGTCTCCGGGTGCGTGCTATGGAGGCGACCATAGGCGGTAAGGGGCACGCCTTCGTAGAGTCCCAGCAGGGTATAGCCCTCTCTGGTGCCGACTCTTTGCAATAGCTCATCGTCCGGTTCGTATTTGACTTGCACAAACACGTTATCCATGCGTTCATGGAACTCCGCGGGAATAGACGCAAGCGCCTCCTGGACGAGCACTTCAAAGGGAGTCAAAGAGGCCTGCGCGTCGCCTGCTTCCTCGCTGGCATCTTCCCCGTCTTCGGGATACTCTTCATATTGTTCTCTGGGGGGGAGAGGTTTTTTATATGTAGCGGTACCACCTCGCATAAGCAAGAAGATACCGATGGCCGCGAAAAAAACAATGCCCAGTTGCAGGATGGTGCTGTTGAGTGATGTCAGGTGATTGAGATACACGCTCAAGAAAAGCAGAGCTATAAGAAAGCACATGGCGGCAAAGAAAAAACGGGAACGCTTCTCATTCGAGCGGAGGGTTTCTTCATCGAACTCCGGCTCGCCGCTGTGATGATCGTCTTCGTCTGAAGAGCCAGCTTGCTCTTGTAGATTATCGTAGTCTTGTTGAGACATCGCTTTCCTCGCTGTAAATCCGTAACAGCCGCATATTATCAGCATATCATCTCTACGTCTTGCTTACCAGTCGCATCATTACAATGCTAACCAGGTGAGCGACAGATTTTTGCACGAGAGAGACCCAGGGACTGAGAAGCATTGCCGTTCCGTAGGGGCGGGGGTTGGGTTGAGCGGGGTGGGGACGCTTGCGTCGCCCGCGTCCTGGTTCTGTCACGTCACGCCCCACACCAGAGGGCGACGCAAGACTCCCCGGCGTCTGTCCCTTTCCAAGAACCCACTGGTGAAAGCTTGTGGGTATCGCTACTGTTTCTTAATAGAAACCGGGCCGCTGCTGGTGGTTATTTGCAGGGTGGCGGGTTGGCCGCTACCCACATCGTTACTGCCGAAGTCATTCTTGAGCGCGCCTGAAATGCTGCTGAAATCAAGATGAAAGGTCGAACTGGCGGGCAGGGCAATGGTTATCGCGCCGCTGCCGGACTCGAATTGTACATTGGCGCCAGAGCCTATTGTGCCTTGAAAGTTGATGTCGCCTGCATCTGTCTTCAACAGCGTTTGCTGGTTCGCGGTTGCGTTGGACAGGGTAATGGAACCACTGCCGCCCGTGCTGATTGATCCGCCGTATTGCACGCTGTCCGCTACAATCGAGCCGGTGCTGGAATTCAAGGTGACGAGGCCACTGAGTCTATTGGCGGAAATCGAGCCGCTTACGCTGGTGGCGGATATTGTCCCGCCCAGGTCACGCAAGACTACCGGGGCGCTTTGCGATTGCACATCTATGGCTCCTTCCACGCCGCTGATTTCCACCGAACCGGACTTGATAGTCACCTGCGCATTGGCCTGAGTGGTATCCGCGCTCGCGCCTTCAATCTGCACGATACCAGACCCCTCGGTAAGCTGGGTGCTACTGCTAAAGGGTACCGTAATGTCTAAATCGATGCTTCTAGTAGGTGATGCGCTGGTATCACTATTGGCTGTAATGGTGATGGTATTGTTGTTCGGGCCGTTCTCACCGTAAGATGACACTCATACCATTGAAATTTCCCTGATCATCATGTTCTGTCGCCATCACAAAAACAGAGTCACGCGGCCCTCCAATATGGACATGCACCGAACCAACATCATTCGAAATCACTACGATTGGTTCGTTATCCCCGCTAGAGGTAGGCACATAGTTGTTGACGGGCAATACCTGCTTCTGTACCTGGGACCCAAAGCCCGACTTGTCCTGCTGCACAGGCTGCATGTGCATAGAGGAAGGGCTGGCGGACGAATAGCTACGAAAGCTAAAGGGAAGGGCGAGCGCGCCAACCAGAACAAGGCACACGATGACGATCAAGGCCGGGATAACAATGAACCACACTTTACTTTTTGTTCGACGCTGCGGTACCAGCTTGCCTCTTTCGCGATATGGTATCTGCTGAGATGGATATTCTTCCGGCGATACTTCAAACGATGGCGGTCGCTCGCGCGGATCGAGGTGTATCACGCTTTGTTTATTGCGGTCGGATGGCTGCCATTCCGGGTCAACAAATTGCATCTGCTGTTCGTCCATCGATTACTCCATAGCTTATAGAAAGCACGCCTACATGAGTATAGACGCGCTCTATACGCGATTTGTCTCACGGTAACTTTCAGAACGTCCAGACTTTCGCGTTGGTGAAGATTGGCTCACGCTGGCGCTGGCCGATTCGTTGGAGAAACGGATAGAGATTCGGTTACAATTGGGTGAGCGTCAACCGGAGCGGGGACAAGCCCATCCTTTCACAGTAGGTTTTTTGAAACAGGCGGTCGCCGGATGTGTCATCCACCTGGTCGGTTCTTTTCCGAAAAACCTACTACTGAAAGGCAAGCCCAGCCCGTATAGGGTACGGGCTGGGCACCCCACCCTTGGCCCCTGCCCTGGTCACTCTATAGTGTTATTATTTGAGCCCGGCATCGTCCAGCGCGCGTTCCAGAAGATCAGCCACACCCAGCGTTGCCGCCCATTGTTTAAGATATGGCAATTCGAGAGCGGTTCCCCGGACTTTGAGAACACCCAGAATATCATTCCACTGACGATCTGAAACTCCACCGCCCATTTTGTACCACTCAAGTTTGTTAAGTATGGTACCTTCCGGTGAGGCTACATTGAAAGGGCGCTCGCTCCCCTCGAGCATCTTCGACTCAACGCGCCTCAACTCTTCCTGGTCGAAGAGACGAGTTTTAGGTATGAAGATGTCAATTTTTATCGAGGTACCGAAATGCACTACGCTGAAAGAACTACGCCGCCTGATTGCATCCTTCACAGAATCCTCATCAATATAGTAATCAGATTTGAGTCGCAATACGAATGAGTACACTTGCCCCGGTCGAAGGTCTACAACCATATCAACGTCAATTGTTAATCTGGGTAGCCCGTATATCGAACTCGCAACTGATCCGCCGATATGATAAGGAATATTGAGATCTTCAAGCTCTTCTACAATTGGCGTGATGGCCTCAACGATGTCTGGTGCGTTCAAACGGCTTTCCGCCTCTCACTATCCATACGAAAACGATCAGCCAGCTCTTTACCGTAATATAGCTCGATAAACAACAGACGCAGTTGATTCTCATCAGCATCAGGATGCAATATTTGAATATTTGCCCTGGAAGCCTGAATCATGGTTCGTGTCATCGAGCGAACAAGGTTGAATTTCTTCTCTGGGGACATTTTACGAATCAATTCAATTTGCACCCGCTCTACTTCTGGACTGGTATCTTCTGATTGGGTTTTCATGCGCGTTAAGCCTCGCCTGTTATACTCTAATGCAAGTGTACAGGGCTGTGCAAAGTATGTCAATGTTTTGCGAACAATTTTGCTAACCTGTGACTGGATGGCGGTTCAATGTATAGTCAGGGTCACATCGTCCACGTACATGTACGTGTAGTATGAGAAGCCATTCGAGGTCTCGTGATCCAGGAACTGGATGCCGATGGTCTGGCCTGCATATGTGGACAGGTCGAAGGTCAACTGTATCCAGGCGCGGTCATTGGTGGTCTTGTGGAAGAGTTGCTGAATCACCTGCCCACTACTGTTGAGAATGTCAGCCTCCTGCCAGGCATAAGAAACGGAGTCGTTGCTGGCGGGCCAGTAGTAGAAGCTCAACGTCGCGCTAGTGGCCAGGCCGGGTATGGTGAGCATCTGGTAAGAGATCGAATCTCCCTGTTGGCTGCTACTGGAACCGACTTGCAACGAATAACTCCCACTATGGACTACGGTCGTAGCGCGCGTGGGAAGGTTTTGTCCGGCGTAAGTCCAACCACCGCTCGTCTCAAAGCCACCATTTTGGATCAGGTTGGTGGCGGTAGGCGTCCCGCTGGGCGTGGGCAGCGGCGTTGTCGTTGGAGTCAGAGTGGGTGTGGGTGTGCTGGTCGATGTCGGTGACGGTGATGGCATAGTCGTTGGTGTGAGTGATGGCGTGGGTGTCGGCGTCCCGCCGGTGCTGAACTGAATATCAAGCACGGCGTGCAATTCGATGCCGTTGGGCGCCACTCCAGTCTGACCATGCTGGAAATCGAAGAAACCGACGCCGGTGACGGTAACTGGCACATTGGCGGTTTGGAAACTGCTCGTGGGGGTATAGCGAGCATCGAATTCGGAGCGGGCATTCTGGATGCCGGACAGCAACCGGCTGGAAGAGCCGACACAGGCCGGTGAAGCTATCTCGGAGATCATAGTATGGCCCGATCCGTCGCTGATGACCAGGTGGTAGTCGGAGTCGGACTCCAGTTTATATTCGAGCAGCGTGGCTTGCAGTTGGAAGACGGTGGTTTCGGTCGGCTGGATACGGTTGTTGGACGGCAGGTTGGCAGGCGCAGGTAGCGAGATAAGCGCTGCGATGGTAGTCTGTGCCGGAGATTGGAGATTGATTAATGCAGCGTCAGCATCGGTGCCAGTCTTCACTGACCAGCGTTCCACGCCGCAGGACCCGTTGAGCGCCTCTTGATCTCCTGAATATTGATCGCCTTGTAGTTGTGATTGTTGGTGAGCAACAATAGCAGCGGATGAAGAGCCTACACCCATGAATGCCAGCAAGAACAAGAGTACGAGGGCACGAAGAATCCATTTTTTCACGCAAAACTCCTTGACAGTACAGAAATAACCGTTTTCAATGGAAAGGGAGGCTACCTTTGGCTACGACGGCGAAAGTATTGACCGAGTTTAGTCCTGTATGAATAAACGGACTGGATGCATGTTGTAGCAGAGATTTTGAGGTGTTCTGTCAGGTATGAATGATGGCCCGTTTCTTAGTATACTGCGCGGTAGACCAATCCAACACATCGGTTAGTTCGTTTTGAAAGATAACCAGTTCTTCTTGCAGGGTGCGTTCGTCGGGTAGTTCGGTATCTTTCCAGATGAGCGAGATGACGACTTGCATAGGGTCGGCCTCGTCTTCAAAGATGTATCGCTGCATGGTGCCACGAAAGAGGTGGCGCTGAGCTTCTTGCATATCGTTGAACCGCTTGATCAAGCGCGCTCGTTGGCCCGATCGCGCTCGCACGCGAATATCAAGGCCGCGCACTTTTGCGCCCGCGCGATAGACACGCCAGGGGGGAGGATTGGCGCGGGTGCGACCCGTGGGTTTAGCCTTGAACTCGGCGACGGCTTTTTTGGGAATGAGGTAGACGCCACCAACCATTTCCGCGATCAGACGTTTCTCGCGGATATACTCGTAAACGGTGTAATACGAAACGCCCAGTTTATCGGCGGCTTCAGCAGTCGATAGGAAATCTCGCTCGCTTGAGTTTGAATTGTCCCCGGCGTTAGATTTATTGCTCTCCATCTTCATGTGCGCAGTGTAATGTTTTTTGCCATTTTATGTAAACTTCAATGTTGATATGCCATTCTTGATAATGGTACGTTTTATTTGCTATAATTATTTTATCGGTATAGATACTATAAACTAAAGATATGAAAAGCTAAGGAGATATCTCATGGCAGGCAATTATTCATATGCATTCCCTGAGTGGGAAAAGCTGCATTCACTGTCACCTGTATTTACATTTGATGCGGAGGATGAAAATGAGATGGCGCATTTACTTCTGCAGCACCGTTATCTGAGTGAATGTATGGGAGGTGTTCTACCAACCTCGCTCGATCTTTCGCATGTGAAGCGCGTGCTTGACGTGAATTGCGGCGCGGGCGGATGGGTCTATGAACTGGCGTGGAACCATCCTTCTCTGTATGTGACAGGCACCGATGGCCGGCCAGAGTATGTTGAGAAGGCGCAGGAGCTTGTAAGTCTGCTCGGGAATGCAGAGGTTGTGCGACAGGATATACGCCATTTGTCAGATGAGATAGCGCCTCCCGTATCATTCGATCTGGTACACGCTCGCTTTCTGGTCAGCATGTTGCGTCCACAGGAATATCCGGCCATTTTGACTTCTCTAGTTCGTCGTTGCCGCGTGGGTAGCCTGTTTGTCTGGGACGAATTAGAGTTTCCCATCACTAACAGCCCTGCCTGCCAGGCATTTTATGCACTGATACAGGGTCGGCTGAAAGCTGCTGAACGCGCCTTTTCTCCGGCATATGCACTGGGCATTACGCCCATGATGAGAAGTTGGATACAAGAAGCCGGTTGCAAAGTCACGCTCGACAGGGTGTATGCCATCGAGGTATTGAGTGGAACAAAAGGACTGTACACTTTCGCCTGGCAGATGTGGAAACTTGGCAAGCAAATGCGCTCGTTTCTGTTAGAAGCCGGAGTTGCGACGGAGGAATCTTATGAAGAATTATGCACACAGGCGCTACGCGAGATACTTGATGATAGCTTTTGTGGATTGATGTATGTGAGAACCCTGGTGGGGGAGAGAATACAATAGGGGCAATCAGGCACAGCAAGCGCGCTTGCTGTGCCTGATTGCCCCTATTGTATATCGCTTTTACACGCCGTAGCCCATGCTGGCGTAGCTGCCGGTTGCGCCGTTGGTGTTGTAGAGCATGGTTTGCTCCACTACTATGGGCGTAGCGGCGTAGATGGCTATACCAGTAGACTTGTTCGCCCCAACATCGTTTGCGATAGTGATGGTGATGCGCGTATTACCGGCCAGTGTGTACGTTTTGACGAGTGGCGCGCTTTGAGATTGGTAGTACACAACCTGGACAAGCGTCGATACCGCGCCCGGATTGGCGAGGGCCAGCGTTTCGACGTGGCCGCCGCTTGTATCACCCTGCGCGATGTACCAGCTCGAGTAGCTATTACTGGCCCCCATGACGGTCGTGCTGCCCATAATCGAACTGGCGTTGTTGTAGAAATCCTGGCGTTCGGCCACAATTGGCCCGTTGGCGGTTATCACGGTGGCGTGCGTCGCCGAGTTGACAACCGTATTGACCTTGATGGCAACGCGGCTCTGTCCGGGGATACCTACGGTCTGTGTAATCACCTTGCCGCTGCTGGTCAGGTAACGCACCTGCGCAGTTACCCAGCCCGCGAAGGGATTCGCCAGCACCAGGCTTTCGGTGACGCCGGTCGTAGTGTTGCCAGCGCCGAAGTACCAGCGCGTCTGCGGGGATGTCGCGCCAACGACGGAACTCCCGCCGCGCATAGAGCTTGCCACCAGGTATTCTGGTCGCTCGATCATTACGGCTGTGCTGGCGCTAATGGACATACCGAATTGCTGACCCGGCATATCTTGATTGAGCACTAGCGTACCACGCGAGCGTGGTGCAATGGTGTATGTGTGGCTGCGTGGCAAGACACCGCTACGACTGCGCGCGCTCAACAGGTAGGTAACTTTGATGGTAGCTGTCTGCGTAGATGGGTTCAATACAGCGAGCAGGGTATTCCAGCCATAGGTGGTATTGCCCTCGGCGAAGTACCATGTGCTGCTTAACTGGGACGAGCCGGTACTGTCGCTCGCGCCGGCAAACGCGCCTTTCTGGGTGTACATGCTGCGTTCGGCCACAAATGGCTGGTTGCTCTGCACCATCATACTCACCGCAAGATTCGATCCGACTTCGGAGTCGATGTTAAGCACGGTATGCGATTGCGCAGGCACGGTATAGGTGCGGGTCAAAGTGGCTGCGCGCTCAAACAGGTAGGTAATGCTGATACTGGCCGGTGACGCGGATGGGTTGGTAAGCGACAGGTATTCGGTTGTACCCGTTCCGGTGTAGCCTTCGGCGAAGTAGTAGCTTTTGGGCAGGTTTGGCGTGATGGTGACAGCTACCGTCAGTGGTGTGGCTCCCTGTGAGGAGAACGACACCCCCTGTTGCTGGAAATCATAGACCAGCTTATAGCTACCTGCCAACACGGGCGTATTGAGCGTGATTGGCACGGTGGCGCTGCCACCAGGGGGAACATCTGCCGGAAGCACGCCCTGCGCATTTGGCGCAACCAGACCAGCGTTTACTGGATTACCCGCGCTGTCCAGCCAGTGGTAGTTAAGTGTCACTGGCGCGCTGCCAGTCGAGGGCCAGGCTAATGCACCCTTGTTCTGCGCGCCAACATTCATTTGGATGGCCGCGCCGGGAGTAAGCATACCCGGTAGAGAAGCGGGACCGAAGGCCTCGGCGTAACGGGCGACCTCTACCGGGTCGCTTTTCACCTGCGCGCCAGCGTGTGAGAAGAGAGTTGATCCCTGCTGCATATCCCATTGCAGGGTGTACGCGCCCATCTGGGTGGGAGCAACCACTGGAACAGAGGCGCTTATTGAGGCATTGACGGCCACATCGTGGGACAAAGCCACGGCGTTGCCGGTAGCAATAATCTGGTTTTGCGCGTTCAACCAGCGATAGAGAATCTGCACAGCGTTCGCGCCAGAGGCGCTCCAGGTGAAATTGCTGCTGTTGACGAGGGTGATATTGACGGGAGTGGTGCTTCCTGGCAGCAATGCGGAAGGCGTGGTATCGTTGGAAACGCTGAAGCCATACGAGTTAGTGGTCGGAGGAGCCGACACCTGTACCGGCACAAATTCCACGCCATCGGCAGAAAGTGTGGGGCCATTTTCGCCGGTAGCGTTGCTGAGGGATATACGACCCGCCATGGAAGCGCGGAAGTAATACGTTCCCAGGCTGATCCACTGCGCCCCCGTATTCTCCCAGCCGAAAGGCCCCTGGAACGAACCAATGTGCGTCTCGTCTACGTAAACAATATGGCTCACCATATTGCTGGGATTGTTAGGGTCAGCGCTATAAACGGTATAGGGAACCCAACTGCTGCTGGCATGGTTATCATCAACGAACACCCCTACTTCATAGTAGCCATCAGCCGTAAGTTGTGGCTGCCAGGTGGCGGTAGCCGACGTGGAACCACTGGTAGTAGGCGTCCAGTGCAGCCCACCTCGAATATCGCTGCTGGCCGTGGACGTATTCCAGTTTCCGGTGCTGCTCCAACCTGATGCGCCATCGTCCACCATCGTTGCGCCGGGATAGACGGCGTTACCGTTACCACTCAGGTTGGGAATGGTGTTGCCAGTTCCAGGATTGCTTACCCAGAGATTGTAGTCAGGCACAATGTTGGGGTCGGGATAATTGCCCGTCCAGCCAAAGGGATCGGTGGCTTGCCAGTTCGGAGCATAATAGGTAGCCATGTGCAGGTGCGGTCCTGTCGATGAACCACTGGTGCCACTGGTGCCGAGTTGCCACTGCGTACCGACCTGCTCGCCAACCGAGACGGTTAAGGCGCTAAGATGTCCATAGGCGGTATAGTAGCCGTTCCCATGATCGACGGCGGCCCACAGACCAAGCGCGCTCATGTGGTTCAAGGGATCGTACCAACCAGCGCGGATGACCGTACCAGCCGCCACGCTCAATACAGGCTCGTACCACATGTTCAGATCGTAGCCGTTGTGTCCATCGTAACAATTAACTCCACCGATACATGAACCGATAGCTACATTTGTCCACCTCATGCCATCGTAGCGCACAAATATACCGTCGTTGACATACCAGGGCTTATCATGATCGACAAAGGAAGTGGTGCGCTGTCCAACAGTCTGGCTTCCATAGTAGGGACGGTGCATGAAAGGCACTGGCGTGGCATTTTGCTGTTCGCTCTTCGTGCTGAGCGTGGTGGCAGCGTTGCTCGCGCTGTCTGACGCCTGCGCATAACGCTGGGCAGCATGGGTAAAAGCCACTGGCCCTCCTGTGGCAGCGGCAATCGTTACTACCAGGGTCAGGAAAAAGAAGAGTTTGATGCTACGTAACCACCCGTGAGATTTATTTTGCATATTCCGCATGGTATTGTACCCTTTCGATATGTGAAACACCTTCATGTGTCATTCTGAGCGAAGCGAAGAATCTGGCTCGAGTCGAGATTCTTCGCTTCGCTCAGAATGACAATCCTGCTGTGTCTTCCTGGTGAGCCTTAGCCCTGAGCAAAGCGAATTGACATTGTTACGAACCAATAGCCACGATACTCAATAACGAAGGGGTCAGGGGTATTACGTATGGCTGCGATAATTGATCTCCTACCTGCGCAGACCAGTAGCGGGGAGTGCCACCCAGCACCAGGTTAAAGGGATTGTACGCGGTAAAGGTCAGCTTCTTGCCACCGGCGGTCCATACGGCGTTTGAGCTAATCTGCTTGCCGGTCTGGGCTTGAGAAGCCACGATCCATGAATGTCCTGTGCCGGTATCGACTACCGCGATGGCGCTCTGCAAAGATTGCGCGGAAAAATTCGCCGAACGGTCATTGACGTTTGTGCGCGAGACATAAGCGATGCGGTGGCTATCGGGCGACCAGGAGAGCGCAAAGCCGTGACCTCCGTCGGTATCGGCCAGGTAACGCTGCTGCATTCCACTGGTGTTCATGAGCCATAAGCCTGCTGGCAAAAAAGGCGTGGGACTATCTGAGAGCCGCTCGTAGGCTATCTTCGTGCCATCGGGGGACCATGCAAACATGCCAGCGATCGAGCGCGCGCCACCAGGCATGGCGAAAAGGTGGGTCGTATTGCTACCGTCGCGGCTCATCATCCAGACATCGCTGCCCAGGCCAAGACCTTGCGAGGTTGAATACACGATATGCGAGCCATCAGGCGAGGATATAGCATCAACCAGAAAAGCGGATGACATGTGGATGTCGATGTTGCTTATCGCGCCTGTCGCGGCATCTACTACCCACAGCCCTGGATTCCAGCCAGTGCTATCCTGGGGAGCGTTGGGACCCAGCGGAAACATGGGCCTGTATAAAAATGTATGGCTGGTAACACCCGGCAGCCAGTGCAGGAAATTTCCCATGACGTTCGCGGGTGTCAGTGTAAGTTGCCTCTGCTGTATATTGAAAATCCATACCAGCTCGCCATGATCGCTCGCCCCATTAATGGCGAGATAGCCGCCATCGGACGAAAGCTGCATGGAAAATATGGCGTCCGACTCCGACAGGCCGAACCCATTGCCAAATTGCGCAATTGGCAGCGGTGTACCCAGCGGCTGTCCGTCGCTGCCCTTCGCAGCCCGCGCCAGCACGTAACCACTCGCTTGCTTAACGCTGTAATAGAGATAGCTGCCTCCATCTACCTGAGTCTGGTGTTGCGCCAGCTGATCGCTTTTAGCGCTCGCGCCCCTGGCCATCATGCCCTGCCGCACAAAAAGCGCTGTAAAGCCTGCCAGAGCTAGCAATGTCAGCAACATAAAATAATGTTGTTTGTTGTACGATACGCTTTTTTGTTGCCGCATCAAATTCTCCATTCTGTATCGACGATTATGTTCATAAGTCTTTATCGGTACAGAACAAGGCATCCTGTAGGGACAGTGGGTGGAGTGGAGTGGATGAGAGGGCCTTGTGCCTGTCCTGGTGGGAGTGCGGTTCATCGAGGGTGATACGTAATTACAAAAATCTGCGTCCCAGCTTCATCATAAGCGGGTGGAATACATGCTCATAATTGCCTGCGAAGCGCGCAACTCGCCCGCCCCAGCCGCTTTTGAAGCGGTAGACGCCTGCCATTGCTTCTTCTGCGTCATCCGTTTCAGGGATACCCCACATATCGTAGGAAATCGCGCCCCGAGATTTGGCCCAGCGTATGGCTTCCCACTGCAACAGGTAATTGGGCATGAGGTTGCGGTTCTCGTTGCCCGACGCGCCGTAGAGGTAGATAGCCTGGCGCGCCATACATCCGACGAAGATACCGGCCAGGAGTTGTCCTTCGTATTCTGCCAGAAAAAGCTGGGCCTGTTGGAGTGGCGTAAAAATTTTCCATGCTTGCCAGTAATAGTCAAAGCTGTGGATGCCAAATGAATCGCGCTGACCGGTAGTCTGCAAAAGCCTGTACCATGCCTGCACATCTTCTCTTCCACGAGCCGGGCGCACCTGCACGCCTTTACGCCCTGCCAGGCGGATGTTATAGCGCCATTTCTCCTTCATGTTCGCGAGCAAGCTCGATTCGTCCGGCATGAGGTCAAGTAAGATAGTGCGAATGGGCTGCACCGGGCGCGCAGGGCGAAAATTCAAGGCAGCCAATGTGTGACACGCCCATATGCTCTCATCTTCACCGTCCTCAAGTGGCAATTCTACTTGCAGCACGATTGCGCCTTGCTTGCGGAGAAAGGGCAGTAATTGCGCGAAGAATATTTCATTGTGTTCTGACGAGGGGGATGCGCTATTTTCTTGATGCGACCAGGCAAGCACCGGTCCTCTGGGGATATAGGCGAGGTGGCCCAGGCGAGGTGGAATATGCGCTACTGTACGTCTCAGTATTTGCGCTCCGGCGACGATCTGCTCGCGCTGTGTATCCCATAATGCTACTCGCAATGGATGCCAGCCCGCCTTAGCCTTGAGCGTTCCCCACCCCCAGCTTTGCAAGAAATGCCCCTGGCTATGTGTGGTTACGAATTTATCCCACAACTGGCGCTGGCCGGTATTGATAGTACTAAGCATGTAACGGCGCAACATATTTGTAACTCCCATTGTATAGTAACCTCTCTGCTAAGCGTGATACAATACTACTGGATTAAACGAACATGCTGGCGCATACGCCAGGAAGAAAAGTTCGTTGCTCGCAACAGGAGGCAACTCGTGAAAATAGTAATACTTGGATGTGGACGTGTGGGGGCGACGCTGGCCAGCATGATGGGCACGGCAGGTCATACTGTCTCAGTCATTGACCAGAGTAGCGACGCCTTTCAACGCCTGGGCCCCGAATTTCAAGGCACGACGTTCGTTGGAAATGGCGTTGATGAAGACGTGCTGATTCGCGCCGGTATCCGCGAAGCTGATGCATTTGCCGCCGTCACCAATGGCGACAACCGCAATATCATGGCAAGTCAGATCGCGAAAGAGATATTTAAGGTAAAAAAGGTCGTATGCAGAATCTACGATCCCATTCGTGAAGAAACCTACCGCGAACTTGGTCTGGAGACATTTTGTCCTACTCTTGTTGGATCACAGATCATGTTCGACGCTATCACCGAGAAGAAGCAGAAATAGAGGCACACCTATGTATATTATCATTGGCGGCGGCGGCGACGTTGGCTACTACCTCACAAAAAACCTGCTCCATCACGGTCACGAGGTGCTGCTGCTGGAGAAAGGCTCGTCACGTTACGCCACACTGAGCGAAGAACTGGGGCCGGCTGTTTTACGCGGTGATGCGTGCGAAGCCCGCACAATGGAAGAGGTAGGCGCCAGCCGGGCTGATGTCGTGATTGCTGTAACTGGGGACGACGAAGATAACCTGGTGATCTGCCAGGTTGCCAAAAAACGCTATAAGGTGAATCGCACCATTGCCCGCCTGAACAATCCCAAACACGCGGATATCTTTTATAAACTCGGCATCGATGTCACCGTGAGTCCGACCAAATCCATCCTCTCGCTGATCGAGGCCGAATTGCCTAGTTCCCGTTTTGTGCAACTCATGACGCTCAAAAGCGCTGGTCTGGAGATTGTAGAAGTGCGCGTTCCAACCGACTCGCCCCTGGTTGGCAAAGCGCTGCGCGATATTAGCCTGTCGCGCAGCAGCAACATCGTTCTGGTCATACGAGACAAACAGCCCATTTTCCCTTCCGCGGAAACCGAGATTCAAGCCAACGACGATATTTACGCGCTGGTCAATCGCGAAGGGGAAGAAGAGATACGCAAGGCATTCGGGGTCATAGAATAGAGGCTGCCATATGGATGAAACTCGCCCAATACGTGTATTAGTTGCAAAACCCGGCCTGGATGGACATGATCGCGGGGCCAAAGTGATCGCGCGCGCGCTGCGTGACGCGGGCATGGAGGTCATCTACACCGGTATTCGCCAGACGCCTGAAATGATCGTTGAAGCAGCCATCCAGGAAGATGTAGATGCTATTCTGATGAGTATCCTGTCCGGGGCGCACATGGCTATCTTCCCCAGGGTCATGCACCTGTTGAAAGAAAATTCGGTCGATGATGTGCTTGTCGCGGCTGGCGGTATACTCCCCGACGAAGATGTGCCGGCAATTAAAGCGTTGGGTATCAAAGGATGTTTTGGGCCTGGTACATCGACCGAGGAAATCATCAATTTTGTGCGCGCCAATATTCAGGCAGACCGCCTGACCGCTGACGTATAGGACGTGCAGGTGAGTTTTGCAAAATCTCGTTGAGCGTCTGCTGGACGGAGACCGCCGCGCACTGGCGCGTATGGTGACATTGATTGAGAACGATATGCCGGTAGCGCGCCGCTATCTTGCCGAGCTTCATACGCGCGCGGGCAAAGCGCAGATCGTCGGTGTGACGGGCGCGCCAGGGGCGGGCAAAAGTACCCTGGTGACGCATCTTGTGCGCGAATTACGCCACCGCGAGCGAAAAGTGGGAGTAGTAGCTGTCGATCCCAGCAGCCCCTTTACCGGTGGCGCTATTCTGGGTGATCGTATTCGCATGATGGAACTGGCAGGCGATCCCAATGTGTTCATACGCAGCATGGCAAGCCGGGGCAGCGTGGGCGGTCTCTCAGCCTCCACACGCGATGTCGTGCGGGCTATGGACGCGGCGGGCTATAATCCCATTATTATTGAAACGGTTGGCACCGGGCAGGCCGAGGTTGAGGTGATGCGGGCGGCGCAAACGGTTCTGGTGGTGACAGCGCCAGGCATGGGCGACGAGGTACAGGCGATCAAAGCGGGTATTCTGGAAATCGCTGATATTTTCGTGGTGAGCAAAGCAGACAAACCAGGCGCAGACCAGACCGTCGCGGAACTGGCGATGCTGCTCAGCCTCGATCCCACACGCCGCCAGCACGATAAGACCAAACCCTCCTGGCGCATTCCCGTCCTCAAAACAGCCGCCATTAAAGATCAGGGTATTCTGAATGTGGTGGATGCAATGCAAGAACACTACACCTACCTGGTGGAGAGTGGCATGCTTTCGCAGCGAGCTCAACGCCAGGTACGCAGCGAAGTGCAGGCTCTGCTGTCACACGCTTTGATGAATGCGCTGCAGCGAACGGTTTCCGAAGATGAATGGCGCACCCTCATCGAGGATATTACCACGCGAGAACGCGACCCCTACAGCGTCGCCAGCCAGTTGCAGGAACGCATCGGCCTGAAACAGTAGCGACGCCCCTATTCAATCATACCATCCTGCGCCTTTGGGAGCGGTAGAGACATCGAAGGCGGATTTCCAGCAAGCCAGGGCCTTCTGAGGCTGGTTCATGGCCTCATACACTTCCGCGCGCCGCCCATAGAGTTCAGAAAGATGCGCCGCGGCTTGTGTCTGGACCAGCTGTTTCTCAGCCTTTTCAAAAATAGCCTGCGCTTCAAGAAGCGCACAACTCGCTTCCTCCCCCTGCGTCTCTTTTGCCCTGTCGAAGGCGACTTTGCCACAAACCAGGTACATCATGCCGCATAAATGATGATCCTCCTGCATAAGTTCTGCGATCTCCAGAGCATGATCGCAGTAACGCTGCGCTTCATCCAGGCGCTTCTCGGCGAGGCGCACATCAGCCATGGCGACAAAGTTAATCATCTTCATGCCCACTTTATCTTCAAGCACGGCGAGCGACAGCGATTCCATAATATATTCAGCCGCCACCTGATGTTCACCCAGTTGGAAAGCGATCCTGCCCAGCAGGTTATAGACACGGCACACAAAGTATCGATCAGGAAGGTCTGCATACATCTGTAAAGCCTGGCGTCCATACGTTCGCGCGCGACCGAAATCTCCCGTTTGGCGATAGGCATCGGCCAATCCATAGTGGATATCAGCAAAATCCCTCTTGAGTTCCTGTTGCAATTTCTCTTTCACGCAGACCTTTAATGCTTCCTGGTAATGTTGGATGGCAACCGCGTTCAAACCCGCTATTATGCAGGTCATCGCCTGACCCCATAGCGCCTTGATGCGTACTTTGGGGAGATGCACGCGCCGCATCTCGAGGATTTCCAAACATTGCGTGAAGAGCCGGGAGGCGTCATCGTAGCGCGAAAGGTTTACCGCGATGGTGCCAAGCCAGACCAGGTAAAACGCCCGTCGTTCGCGTTCAGTATGTGTGGCATCTTCCCAATCGTTCTGGATGGATTGAGGATTATACAGCGATGAAAGATGCTGAAACGCTTCTTCCCACTGCCTTTTCTGGGTATGATACCAGGCGCGTGTAAATGTGATTTCCTGTTGCATCTGAGGATCTTCAGTAAGAAGCGCGTCGAGTTGCTCGATTACGTTCTCTTCCTGTCCCTCTTCGGTCATCAGGCGTATACGGCGCAGCGTTCGTTCAATTTCTGACGGCAATGGCTGTGGCATAGATCAATAGCTCCTCCCTGCATGTTAAACTCATCAGAGTATAACACATTTCTTCTCTAAACGATAGAATTTTTTATTGCAAAATAGGGCAATCGGAGGACGAAGGGCCGGGGGAAAAGCTTTCAAAAATGTAACGGGAAATCTATGCTCTTCATCACCGCGCCCACAGAGTGAAGAAGCGACTCCCGTTGCATACAGTATAAAGTAAAAGACTGTTGTACACAAGATATAGCACAGAATAACCTTCAGTAACGACACCCCTTGCGGGTGTCCCGTGCTGGTTTCCCAGCAGACAGGGCTGGGCCGCACGGGACACCCGCAAGGGGTGTCGCTACTGGCTTTACGCCTGGTCTACAGTTGGAGTAGCAGGTTGGTCGGGTGAAGGCGCGGCTGGTTCATTAGTGATCAGCGCGTTCAATTCACTGCGCGTGCGTTCGATAATTCCGCGCAACCGCGTGATTTGTTCGGGGTTATCGAAAGAGGCGCGGGTAGCGAGGGCGAATAGACGCGCAACCTCTCTGGCCTCGATAGCCAGGGCGTGTACTTCTGGACGCGAGGCGCGTTCGCCGTGTCCATGCCAGCGCATCCAGGGAGGACCCGCAAAGCCTTCCTCGTTGCGCGGGCTATCGGTGAGTAATGCGCGGCCAGCGTCGGTAATGGTATAGACTTTTTTCCCTTCGATCTCGCTGCCGGTGACATAGCCACCTTCTTCCAGCATCTGTAAGGTGGGGTAGATCGAACCGGGGCTGGGAGTATAGAACCCGCCTGAACGCTGTTCCAGGGCCTTGATCATTTCGTAGCCATGCATAGGCCGCTCTTGCAGCAGCCAGAGCAGGGCATATTTCATGTCGCCGCGCCCGAAAAAGCGCCCCCCTTCTCTTCCAGGCTTAAATGGTCCTCCGCCAGGGCCGAAGCGTCCGCCGAAGCCAAACGCTCCCCGGCCACGCCCCATCGCGAAGAAGCGCGAACCAGGGCCTTGATGTCTTAACCAGGGAGGAGTTCCTCCCTCTTCGCTATTTCCCTGAAATCCATAAGCAAAACGGTTGCCAAACATGTGTGTATTCCTTTCTGTTTTATAACGATATATCGTTATCTACTATAGAGTATAACGATATATCGTTAATTGTCAAGGGGAGGTACACTTTCGTTTTAGTGAGATTGCTTGCTTGCGTGGGGTAAGTGTGCATGATAGACTTGGTTAAAGATAGCAAACAATTGAACGCCATCGTGTCACCCATCTTTAAGTCTACCCGGGATGAGCAGGCGTGGAACATGTATGTAGAGAGGAAACGTATTGTGAGCGACGAACCTGAAATAAGCCACAGGAGAACCAGCGTGCAAGGACATCATCGCACAGGAGATCAATTCGCGGGACGCCGGGTTGTCACTATTGGAGGAGGTACCGGGACATTTGGCCTTCTCTCACATCTTAAGAAATATCCCTTTAACATCAGCGCGATAGTGAATATGTCAGATAGTGGAGGAAGTTCGCGCCGGTTGATGGACGAATTTCGCCGTCAACTCCCACTGGGGGATTTACGCATGTCGCTGGTGGCCTTAGCGCATAATGGGGCGTTATGGCGTGAAATCTTTATGCACCGGTTTGAGCAATCCAACGATGGGGAAGTGAAAGAAAGAGGCGTGGGAGGCCATAGCCTGGGCAATCTTATCCTCAAGGGTTTGCAGGATATTAATAACGACGATCTCTTACTCGCGCTCGAGGATGCGCAGGAACTCTTGAACTGTTCCGGTCGCGTCATTCCGGTAACTCTGACGCAGACTATGATTTGCGCTGACCTGGAAGATGGCAGTTCTATTTGCGACGAGACCGAGATTGACACACGCGGCGAGAAAAACATGGGCACGCTTTCTCCCATCGTGCGCGTGCGCCTGGAACCCGCGGACGTTCCTGCTTGCGCTCAGGCAGTGCGCGCCATCAGACGGGCCGATACGATCATGATTGGGCCTGGAGACATGTTTACAAGTCTCTTGCCGAACCTGCTCGTGCCTGAAATCGCGCGCGCGGTGCGCGAATCTGAGGCGGAAAAGGTCTATGTCTGTAATCTCATGATCAAACATGGAGAGACCGACGGGTATAAAGCCTCAGATTTCGTCAGGCAGATTCATCATTACCTGGGCGGGCGCGTCGATCGAGTGATCGTCAATGACGGTATGTTCAAACCAGACGTGTTGAAAATGTACGCCGAGGAGAAAGGCGAGCCGGTCTTCGTGGATCGCGCGCAACTGGCCCGGCTCGTGCCGAACGTCGTCATTGAACACCTGAACCTGGAAGGAGATGGGCCGGCCCGTCACGACCCCGAACGCCTGGTACGCGCAATCTTTCCGATGGAAGACTTGTAACATACCAGGATGATCGCGGGAGCCTCCCAGATACTACATGCCTTTGGCGATAGTTTCGAACTCTTCACGCGGAAAGGCTCGCATCGTTTGTGTGCGCACGCTGCCCTGAGCAATGGTGCCCATGATAAGGCGAGCCGCAGTCTGGTCGTCAGGAGCTTCTGTAATCACAACGTAATCATATTGTCCCATGACAAGATAGAAACCAATCAGTCTTCCACCAACTTCTTTTGCTGCCTCGTCGAAGAATTGCAGTCGCTCGGGGGCATTCTTGACTTCCTTGATCCCTTGTTCTGTGAGGTTCACCAGGCTAATATAGGTTGGCATCTGTTTTTCCTCCCACTCAGTAGCGGTAGTTCCTCTTGCATAATACGAAAAACCGGAGACAGGTTTGGGCAATACGACAGTGTGTACTGTCTGTATAGTGTACGCTATTCTCTGCGCTCATACAAGCTCTGCAACAAATTTCAGCATTTTATTTTTGTCTAAAAAACAGCCATCCCTCGCATAAACCTGCGACGGCCCCGATTACTGAGAATATCGCGTAGCGCTGCTCTGGCACGACGCTCATAACAAATAAGCCACTGGATAGCACCAGGTAGGCTATCGCAGCCAGCGCCATGCCCAGAAAGGGCCGCGCGAACCAGGTCAGAATGACGAAGCCGGGCAATACTGGCCGGCTTGTGCGTCCAAGCGTCATGATGCAACTGATACAGCCACCCAGCAGTCCATAGAGCAACACATACCAGGGCGCGCCCAGTGGAGCGAAGCTGGCGGTGAATATCTGGTTCCAGTATCCCAGCGATTGTATGACGGCAAGCGCCAGGGCTGCCATCAATACTACAACCAGGTACAGAGCCAGCACGAGCAGCCAGCCGCCAGGCGTGGGCGTTGGTGTTGTGTTCCAGGCAATGGCGGGAACTTGCTCTGAGAGAATGCTGGTATGAACGACCGGCAGCGGCTCTGTGTTTTGCTCTACCGCTGTGGGAACTGTAGTTAGCGGCTCTCCCGCGTTTTGCCCGGTCAAGGTGGCTAATCCTTGCAGGTATGTTTCTGGCAGATGCTGTTGCCGGGCTACTTCCAGTAGCCGCCGGGCATAGGAGTAATCGAAATGCGCCTCTACCGGCGCAGATAAGACGAGTTCTTTGCGGGCTGCTTCTGTCAGCATGTAGGCTATACACTGCACTGCTCGTTTGCGGTACACCTCGTGCGCGGTAACAGGCGTGGCGGTGAATTGGTACGCGGTGTGGGCCTTATCAAGGGCGGAGGATTTAGTGCCGTTTTGTTCGGTAAGATGCCGTGGGATACGATACAGGATGCCCCAGACTTGCTGCTCTGGCGAGGAAGCTTTCGCGAGGGTCAATGAAGTCCGTCCATTTTGCAATGCAATCCCTTCGATGCGATAGCCCTTGAGAACCCCCGGTCCGTATATATAGGCCTGACCATTTAAGCGCGAGGCGCTATTTAGATAGTCTTCATCCATTTCCAGGCCATATTCAAATAGCCAGGTAAATTCCGGCGCTATGGCGTCGGTCTGCCCCGACGTAATCGGCAAGGCAGGAGATGTAGTAGCTGTTAGCGCACTACTCCCGCTATCTTCCGGTTCTTCCGGCAAAGGCGGCGCGGCAGGCGCTTCGATGGGAAAATCCGCCGGGTCGGCATAGCTTCCTGCGGCGGCCTGCTCGCTTTTTGAAGCTGCACGCGCAAACGAGGTTGGGCGCGGTGTATTGGCGCGCACGACAGATACCTCGGTTGCCGCTCTATCTTTTCCGTCGATCAATTCTGGCAGGATTTGTTCATCTGGTGGCTGTTTTTGTTCTTTTTCATGCTGCTGCTGAGTATCCATATTACCCTTCACTTTTCCACTTAACCAATGTTACATCGCCAATCTTATATCATATGATACTCAGAATCTATCAAAACACCAAATTTCAGGACGTTGGAGTCATTCTGGCACGTTTTGACATTCGTCTAAGATCTACGACTGTTTGCTGGAGAGCGTGCTTTGATAGAATTCCTTGCTCCGTAATCAGTTTTGTCACGAGCCGGGCCGGCGTGTGGTCAAAGTAGAAATTGTGGATTTCGATACCCGCAATAGGCTGTTCCCACACTTCCTCAGCTTCTTTCTCTTCCAGTTGGGTAAGATCGCCCGTCCACGCGTATGTGGCAATCTTGAGCGTTTCGCACAGCACGTACAGGGGTAGGTCGTGTCCGCGCGCGGCCCAGGCGAGCAAGGCTGTACCAGCCTTATTGAGGATGTCACCGTTCGCCAGAACGCTATCCGCTCCAACAATCACGGCGCGGCAACGCGGCAAGAAAATATCCGCCTGCGCGTCTGTAATCAAAGTTGTGGCGATTCCGGCTGAATGCAGGGCAAGCGCCACCTCGCGTCCTTCATAGCGTGGTCTGCCTTCAAGTACTATCACATGTTCAAGAGTGGAGGCGCAGGCGATCAACACCTCCAAAACCGTGCCGGAAAGACTGTGGGTCATGAGCGTGCCGCCCAGCAACGGGCGAGCGTGTTCGGTAATACGATCAATGGCTGTATTATACGAATGAAGGAGTTGCTCTGCTGTAAGCGCGATCTCATCAGGATTTTTCGACGAGCCGAGGATACGAATTACCGCCCCTGCAATGGCAAACATGGCCGGTCGCGCTCGTGCCAGTTCGGTTCCCACCTGTCGCAAAATACGTAAGCGTTCGCCTTGCGGGTGGGTGGTAGATGTTGCTATATCGAACAGGATGGTAATGGCTTCGCGCACTAACCAGCGCGACCCATGCTCGCGATCCTCGCGCACTGCCGCGATGCGTTGTTCAAAATGTTCCATACTGTGGTTTCTCCTCACTCATACCCTTATATATACACTATTTGGCAATTGGCTTGATATTCTACCCACCAATTAACCATAGCGTTTGGCATGATGGATAGGTTATACTTAGATTGGTGTGAGCCAATCAGGAGACATATATGAGACAACATGCATCCTTGTCAGAGCCGCGACCGGTGTTTACGGCTCCCATTTCAACGTTGCTTGCTTTAGATCGTAAAAGCGGCATACCCTTATACCGGCAGATTTGCCAGAGCCTGCGCGAAGCTATTCTTTCTGGCGAGCTTGCTGAAGGGGTGCGCCTACCAACTGAGCGCTCGCTCGCCAGCGAATTGGGTATCAACCGCACGACGGTCATGAATGCCTACAATGAGCTGGCCAGCGAAGGCTTGATCGAAGGGCATGTCGGGCGCGGAACGCTGGTGCGCCGCAACCATTACTCCTACGATGTAGATGCGTATGAGCCTGAAGCCGCCTCCTGGCTACTGGGTCTCCCGGCAGGAGAGCGCGAAGCTCTGGGCCCTGATGCTCACCTGTTGAGTGAACTGGCTTCGATGAGTGACCGCAAAGAAATCATTTCGCTCGCGCCTGGCACGCCCGCGACTGATTTGCTGCCTGCTGAAATGCTGCGTTCGGTCTTCGCGGACGAATTGTTGGACGCCCGGCAGACGGCGCTGGGCTATTGCCCGGTTGAGGGATTGCAAAGCTTACGCAGGAGTATCGCGGGCCGAATGCGCGCGCGGGGCGTCGTTGTCGATACGCCACACATCCTGATTCTATCCGGCTCGACGCAAGGTATCGGGCTGGTTGGCCGCTTTTTGCTCAACCCCGGCGATGAAGTCGTAGTTGAGGTGCCGACCTACCTTGGCGCGATTCAGACCTTTCGCGCGCTCAATGCGCGTGTAATTGGCGTCCCAACCGATAACGAGGGTATGCGTGTCGATTTGTTGGAATCGATTCTGGCGCGCCACCGGCCTCGTTTGATTTATACGCAGCCAACATTTCAGAATCCTACGGGCGCGGTCATGTCACCGGAACGCCGCCGCCGCCTGCTGCTGCTGGCAAGGCGTTACCAGACACCCATCTTAGAAGACGATCCATATGGTGAGATTTACTTCGATGGGAAGCAGCCCCAACCCTTAAAGGCGATGGATAGCGGCGGGCAGGTAATTTACCTCAGCACGTACTCGAAGACGCTGGCACCCGGCCTGCGTGTCGCCTGGCTGGCCGCGCCAGAACCCATGATCGAGCGGCTGACGCTCCACAAGCAGGTCTTCGATCTGAATACCAACGCGCTGGGACAGTGGGCTGTTTCAGAAGTTCTCAGGCGCGGTTTGCTAGACGATCACCTGGCAATGTTACGCCAGGTCTACCGGCGCAAACGCGATTTGATGCTTGCGGCGATTGCCGAGTACTGGCCGCGTGAGGTGCGTGTTAATGCGCCGGTGGGCGGGTTTCACCTCTGGTGCCGTCTGCCGGGCGATTTGCGGGCGCGCGCATTGTTGCGCGAAGTAGCGGGCGAGTGGGTAGCTTTCGTGATAGGCGAACCGTTTCACGTGGATGGCGGCGGACAGCAGAACCTTCGCCTGAGCTTTGCCTTTCCCGAAGAACGCCACATCGAGGAGGGTATCAAGCGCATTGGCAGCGCCATCAAACGCCTCCAGTCTCGTCGCAATACGCGCGAGGAACAGAGCAAGCGGCCCGTGGAACATATCCCGATGGTGTAAGAACTATAAAAATAGCAGGGAGGTAAACTCCCTGCTATTTTTCTTTGCTACACTTTCTTTTTACGTATTACAGGGTCGAGACCCAGACATTCCACCATTTTATGGCGAGCAGGAGACAATGAAGCTTTCAGCAGCTTCTTATCTGCCTCATCTGCGGGCCAATCTACCGTTTTGACTTCAACTCGATATTTGCGCAGAGCCTGGATAAGCTGCAAGGTCGCGCCGATTTTTTCGTTTAGCTCGCAGATCATGGCCTGTTGTTGGCGAGGAGACAACCTGGCGAGGGCCGCAGCAGTTGAATCCATCAGCTCATCCAGCCTTTCGCTTTCCTCAAACTCGTCCGCAGGGTCAACTGTCCGCGTGCCTTCAAGCTCCTGCGCATCACCCAGATACCACTCTCCATCGTCATCTGTGAGCAGCGGTAAGGGCCACCTGGGTTTGCGCGACAGGTCATTAAATTCGTTAGTTATGATAGTTCTGAGGTAGGCTTCAGGATGCTCAATATGCCGTACCTGGGAGGCTTTCCAGAACTTGTAACGCACCCTCTGCACCATCTCATCAACCTCCAGATCGAACACTTCCGGGCGGGCAAAGTTCGAGCTAAAGCGAGCCTTACGTTCTACGAGAGCCACAATGAAAGTGTTCAACCGCACTAAAGTTTCCTCGGGGTCAGGATCGTGATCCTCGGGGGATACCCCAAAATGCTGTGTTCCCATGTGTGCTCTCCTTTGCATAACCCTGTCACTATTACGACAAAAGTTACTACATAATAATTGTAACGTATATTTTGTGATTATACAAGAGTTTCCAGCGTCGTAAATGCCTTAATTCACAGAAATTTCACAAACTCTTAGCGATTTTGACGGTACTTCTTGTCGGATTCACGCACTTACCTGTTTATTCTGGTGATATTTTCGTAATATTTGGCGTATTACATATATATGACGAACGTGAGTGAGATTTATCCAATCTCGCGAGTCAAAAAAGCCAGGAAGCTACGTTTTGGCGCTGGAAAGTTACGCTGAGTAATCATTGAGCTTGACTTCATGAATTAAATGGATGTATGCTAGTGCGTATGACGGACGATACGGGTAACGTTTATAACATATATGAGAGTGAGAAGGGAGTAATTATTATGTCAGATGTACAACTCGCGCTGACTCCCTGGAAACCTGACCTGACACCTCTACCACAAGAGTGGATAGACCTGATTACTACTCTTGAACACCGCATGATTGGAATGCAGCACGAATATATCCTGGGAGTCAGGTTAGATGCGCGTGGAGTAGGAGAATTGTTGCGCTCGTGGGGATTACCACTGCATGTTGTAGTAGCAGGATTTTTACAGGAGTACGATAGAGCATTCCTCTTAAATCAAGCATTGCCCGGTATGAATGAAGTTGTCGATCATATTAACGAGGCCAATCGTAATAAAAATTATATCGAAGATGAAAATCTGCCGCCTTTACTGACACCCCCATATAAAGACCTGGGTGCGCTTTTAATCGCCATCGCAACATATTTCCAGGCGCTCAAAACGCTCCGGCAACACTTTGAGAAACCATCCAAAGCCAGAGCAACTCCGAAACAGATTGAAAGAGTGGGCAATAGCCTTTTGAATGTCGTTAAGCGCCTGGGCATGTGGTACTTCAAGCGCGAAGTTGAGGATCTGACAGAGCAGTTACGTAACCCGATGTTGTTTAACAAAAATCAAAGCGAGTACGATGCATATCTTCGAGCAAGTATGAAGCCATACTTGAATGAAACGCGAAGGTTTTTAGAAAATGCCTGCCGCGCAATGACTGGATTGCCTCTTACCCTCATTTATGAGAAATGCGGAGTATCAGGGTTGAAACGTCGCTTACAGGACGCACATACAACATTGACTTCTTTAAAATCGGAGTTGACCGGCTTTGACCTTGTGACATTCGATGTGATCGCGCCTACCGTGCAAGATTGTTATACCACTTTCGGTGCTTTGAGCCAGCTGGGGCATATTCAGGACCGCGTGACGGATCACATTGCCAATCCCAAGCAAAACGGCTACAGCCAGATAGCCCTGGGATTGATTCTTGATACTCAGAGTCCTCATGTGCAGAGGTTCAAAATACCTTTTGAACAGGCAAGAGTTTGCCAGTTGCAAATAGCAACACACCCCATGCAGGCGGTTACAAATTATGGTTGCCTTTACCCGGCTTGTTATCAACGCTATGCAAAAGAATATTACAAACACTATGCAAAAGATGCTGCTGCGATAGAGCATTTCTGGCCAGGCAGCGAGGGAAATGTTTTCGCGGTAATTGAGCAGTCGGTTTTAGAGGAAATGCCTGCAAGAGACGCAAAGGCCCCTATTGTCGTATTTGATAAGAACCGCACCTCAGTAGTCTTACCAGTGAATGCGACTGTTCTCGATTTCGCTTTTGCTATGGATAGTGAAATGGGTAACAGTGCGGTTGAAGCCATTGTGAATAACCGTAAAGCTCCCCTTTACCGGTCGCTACAGGCTGGCGACATTGTAGAGATCAGGACTTCAAGGCAAACTCAGGCGGATTATTACTGGCTGGAAGAGGGATATGTACGAACGCCAAAAGCAAAACGTATCATCAAGAAGGCCATTAGCAGGAAGAATCTTGAACAGCATGGCTATGAGTTAATACGTGATAACCTACGTCGCTATCATTTTGCGCTCCCCTTAACGGAGTTTGATGAACAGTTGCATCTGCTACTGAATCGTTTTCAACTTGGTACGCGCCATGAATATCTGGAGCGACTCGAAAAAGAGGAAGAGTCACATTACACATCCGATTGGGCAGCTCAAGAAATCATGAAACAGGTAGGGGAGGGAAATACGGGAAGCGCTTCTCAGGGAACCATTGTCTGGATACCCGTGATTGATACACCGATCATGCAGCACATAAAAGGAACATACCGGCAGCGTGTATGTGGCTTGTGCCGGCCTGCTTATCCAGGAGATACATCTATTGTTGGCCGCTTGCGCAAAGGTGGGCGGGAACTGGTAGTTCACAGGGAAACCTGTTCGCATCTGGTTGATCGCCATCCTGGACAACACTCACAGCTAATTCCTATGACCTGGCAGATGCAAACGCCATTTCGGGTTGCTTTTTTTGTGAAAGTGCAAGATCGCGGTGGATTGGTGCTTGACCTGGTACGACTGCTTCGCAGGCATACCTGCTATTTACGCAGTATACAGGCTGAGGCATCCAGTCCCAGGGCCGATGTTGGATTTATATTCTTCACCATAGAAGTCTATTCAGACCGGGAATTGCTCGACATTTGGAATGCTTTAGAGAAAATCGATAATTTTAACGAAGTACAGATTGATAGAGCTACGACATCTGGACCTGTTGCTGATCGCTTAGAAAACTTACACGAGCAAGGCATAAGTCGCATATCGAAAACGATCATAGAATTTGACTGGGAAGAACTGGTAAATATGCTGCCAACGCGCGCTTCAATACTGATGAATCCCTTCAATATCTCACGTCCCGCCGGTGGCAACATGTTCTTCGGGCGCAGCGAAGAAATCAAAATCATGCAGCGCGAATTATGTGACGCGAAGGAAGGACGTGCTCTGGTCCTTTATGGACCGCGTCGCTCAGGGAAATCCTCGCTCTGTAAACAATTGATCGAACGCTATATGCACGCGCCCTCCTGGGGTGTCTTATATTCATTACAAAATGCGCGCAAACAGTCCGAAGCAACCATTCTTATGCAACTTGCCGAGAGAATAGGTGAAGTTTTTCAAGAAAACTTTCAGAGAGCCGCTCCTTCCTGGAATGACTATCGGGACAGCGATCCACAGGCACGTTTCAAACGTTTTCTACGCAAATGTATTCGAGCAAGTTCCTGACTCGCGCTTGATCCTGGTACTTGACGAGTTTGGGGGAGCCATCGAATTGGTTGAAAAGCATATCCTGGGTTTCCGCTTCTTCACGTTCTGGAAAGAATTACATAATAGTATTCCACAATTGAGCCTGCTCTTTGCCTTGCCAACCAGTTCGCACCAGACACTGAGTGCCAAACCTTTAGCGCACACGTTTAGTTTTGCTCAACCGATGGAGATGACCTTTCTTGACTCAGAGAGTGCGCGGCGCTTGCTCTCCGATCCGCTGCACGATCTGAACGTCGCTATCCATCCCAACACTATGGCGCGCGCTGTCATGCTAACAGGAGGGAATCCCTACTATTTAACACTGATCGGGCAACAACTAATTTTCCATTTGAACCGTGACACGCAGAAACAGGTTGTTGGCGATAATGATTTGAACCTGGTCATCGAGAAAATTATCGCTGATAGAACTTCGCAAAATTTTGATTTTCTCAGGTCTGAGCTTGTTTATAACGAGGAATTATTACTCCTCGAGAAAATGATCGACTTGCTGACCGGTTCAAATCTACAGGAGGTGCAACTTAAGAAAATCGCCTTCCAGGCCAGTATGCTTGCCTCCGTCGCCAGGCGTTACCTCGATCGACTTTGTATGGGTTTGATACTTAATCAAAGCGGACCGCCTTCCAATCCTATCTATTCCTTCAAGATTGATCTGGTGCGTCGCTGGCTTACTCATAACCGTTCTTTCTTTGCTGTGTAGAGTTTAATAAGGAACATTCCTATGTTTGAAACACCATTTGAACGTGGCTGGAAATCACTTCGCAATCCGTTTCAAGGGAAGCCAGAGACTGGAGAAATGATTACCAGTCGTGTGTCTGGCAGAAAAGCCGATATTGAAGAGATCATCAGCGAGGGCCAGAGCGCCATCATCCTGGCAGGCGCTCCTCATATCGGTAAAACATCACTTATTCGCTTCCTCTTACGTCCGGCGACCGCACAATGGTCCTGGAGAAATGAACTGGATGATTTGCGGTCGTATATTGATCTGGATGAAATAAACTTTACACAGATCGACCTGTCGCAATTTGAAGGTGTCACAAATTCTGATGATTTATTACTGCCTTTTATTGCGCAATGTATAGCGGCTTTGCAATCTGCCTGGCCGTGTGTAAAAGGAACATATAGCGGCCTGAAAGGACTGCGCGAATTATTGCGACATATAACACGCGAATACCAAGATGCATACTACTTCGTAATTCTTGACAGCATTGAACGGCTACAGGGACCTGATATGCCGTTATTGAAAGAACCTACCAAAGCAACGACTCCGCAAGAGCGCGGACTGGCACTCCTGGACGATATTGGCGCTTTTCGCGTGCTGGTTGATCTTCTGGACGAATTCTCGCACTTCGGCGTAATTCTTTCTATTGAGAGCTTACCTTTACCCAGGATCAGCAACCAGTTCACGCATATCTCGGCGGACCTGGCGCGTTTTCGCACTATGACTCTACAAGCATTCACTCAAGAAGACACACTGCGATTCCTTTCTCAGGGTCCGGAGAGCTTTGATGAAGAGTGGGCACGCCGGTTCAGAGAAGCGGGCGGCAGTATGTTGTTTTCACAAGACATGCAGCAATGGCTCTACGAGAAAGCAGGTACACATCCCTATCTTCTACAACAATTTTGTTTTCATACCTTCCAGTTCTTGCGGCTATATGCGCTGAGACGAGGTTTCTGGAGTGACCTGCAAGAAACCGAGCGCGAGCAATTAATTGAGTATATCAACGAACGTATGAGCACCTTTCTGGATAGTACATGGAAACGTGTCAAAGCGTCGCTAGATGTAAGCAGCAGGGAAACCAGAGATAGATTCTACGATTTTATTACCAAAAGCAGAGGCCAAAGTGCCAGTGAAGAGATTGCTCCTGCAATCTGGGATCAACTTGGTTTAGAGTTGCGGTATATTCTCTACGGCGAAGGTATTGTGCGCTATGACCTGTTACAACCCATTTATTATCCCGGCTCCGTAATGCTAAATTATCTTGCTCAAAAAGTGCAGGAGCAAGTTACGGTGACCCCATTAGCGATGTTGCCTCAATCTCAGGCATCAATACATCAAGCCAATGACCTCATTATCTCGCTGCCTGGTAAAGAACCTCAACCACTGGAATTGTCATCACTGGAGTATGCCTTGATGAAAACGCTCCTACATTATCCCGACAAATGTAGTGAGGAAGCGTTGATGAAGTCCGCCTGGGGAAAAATCACTAGCAAGCAAGTTCTCACCCAACGCATATTCCACCTGCGCAAGAAATTGAAAGATGTATGTGGTGGAGAGGATATGATCGAGAATATTTACGGCGGATTTTATTCGCTCAACCACCCTGATTGGTTTAGTTTGCCGTAACTAACTCAAGAGGCTTCGTTATCCTTTTGCACATATGAGGGGGTAAATACTTCGCCAGTTCTTGCGAGTGCATCAGTATGACTTTGAGGTATTTTTCTCCAAGCGTTGGGAGTTCATCATAGAGAATACTCATATAGGCGCATACAATGGCCTTTTCGGTCATGTAGTACTCAAGCAATGGCCATACAGTCTCATTTTCCCCGGTAGCATTAAGATACGTCTGGAGGAAATGACTGGTAAGCGGCTGACCAGAAAGCTTTCCGTTGCGGTTCTCTGCAACATTTTCTAACCGCATTTCAAGATCGGTAGCTAGCATCGCTACATCGCTGAGCGTATCGATATTACAGAACTCCGGGTTAAAATCGACGCAATCGAGCGCTACCAGGCGCTTTTGTAGCTGGGACTTGTTATAAGGTGGGCAAATCCAGAGGTTGGCCGCTTTAAGATCGCCATGGCAACGTTTGATATGACCTTCCCGACGACGTTTCTTAAATTCCTGCTGGTGCGCTTTACTTACAAGTCTGAGCAATATCGACGCCGATTTGATCCACATCATGTCGGAATTACTGAAGGCAGAATTAGCCAATATTTGAGGATTATTCCTTCTTTTATCCAGGGCTTTGTGAAATTGCTCAATGTTAAAATCGAGTTTGTCAGCTATAAGCTCCGGTGTCCCGAATGCCGTCAAAGAGCGCTCCAGTTTTTTATGCATATCGGCAACCTGAAATGCCAGAAACTCCATACCCGATTTATTACCAAGTTTTTCTGATTGGAACTGATGATCCAATCGCCATTCTTCCTCAAGTCGTTTCATAACAAGCGCGTGAGGCCTGTCGAATACCAACTTTTCAAGAGTAGGATTTTCAATTAATGGACCGCATTTAAGCTTATTAGGCTTATCTATTAAAACTTGTACGATACCATAATAAATGTCTCCTGAAAATTTCCTGTTAAATGCCAGCCCTTCTAGAAGAAATTTAGTTTGTTTCGTTACATCTCCCGTATTGTAAAGCTCATTGTGGCATTCCAGCCACATTTTCAAACAGATTTGTTGTTTAGTTGGATCGCTAGTATTAAACATAACTCTAGTAGCTGATGAGGTTAAATTTATATCTATCGGATAAGCAAATTCTTTCTTGAGGAGTATATGCAGTGGAATACTTTTATCATAGCGAGTTCGATCGTCTATTACGTGCGTTTTCTCATGTATTAAAGTAGGTGCGGAATGAATAACTGGAAATGGTGTAGGTGCGGATTTGTAAGTAAGCTTGTGTACAATTTGGGTGAAGCCCTTAAATAGATGTTCAAAATGTTGCGCGATACCCGGATTAGCAGGATTTTCTATTAGATTCCGCATTACAATCACTCACCAGATTACTGTAAACAAATATAAACCGCAAACTCGGTGATACCCCGAAGAAAATATTAAAATCACGAAGGACTACAGCAGTTTAGTGCTGACACAAATATCTAACTACGGGCCAAAGCTGATGCTGATGAAAGGAACGTATCACATAGATAGAAGGATTTGTCAAAACCAGTACTTTCTGGCATGCAATAACCGGGTCCTTAACCTATCCTCCTCATCATTATAGCGAAAAATACCAGTTGATCCTAACGATAGAACTAACTTCTTCAATAGGTAGAACCCCGCTAAGTAGGACCACACCCATCCGCGTCAAATCACATTTCACTCTACCTCATCCCCGCGAACTCCGCCTGCAACTCGCGCAGCCAGTTGAGCAGGGCGCGTGTCTGGTGGATGCGGCTGCGCAGCACCACGTGATCGAGGAAGGCCATATCGTCGGATTGCGTTTCGGGGAGACGCTGCGCTTCGAGATGCCCCAGAAATTTCTGGCAGGCGGCTACCTCCAGATCGATCAGGTGGGGTAACTGGTCGGGAATAAGCGATTGCGCGAAATAGAGCTTGATAAGGAAAAGCAGGCGAATCTCGCGCGGGCGTTCGACAGGCGTGGTGAGCCACGTGTGGAACGTGGCGCGGCCCGCTTCGGTAAGATGAAAGATTTTGCGCGGCGGGCGCACCCCCTGAGCCTCTAATTCGGCCTCGATATATGCCATACGTTCAAGCTTTTTGAGAAAGGCATACATCTGGCTCATTTCCAGGTGGACTATCTGACCCAGTATACCGCTCTGAAACTGTTGAAACATCTCATAACCATGCATGGGTTGATGCTCAAGCAAGCCTAAAATAGCATACTCGGCAGGTTCGCTAATCTGCATATCGCTTTTCGCATTCCGTTTAGTAGGTGATATTTCGCATCATCACATTCCACAGTTGATGCGCAGCCATTATAATCTACTTTCTCACACGAGGCAAGCGACCGCGCTATCCCAGTTCCCCACCTATCGGGTGCCAGGGCGATCGCCAGGAGACACCCATCCCCTTCGACCCCCTGGTCCTGTCACCCTGAGCGCAGCGAAGGGTCTGGCTCGCCGCGCAGACCGATACGAGGGACACTTAGACCCTTCGCTACGCTCAGGGTGACAGGGCGAAGAGGAACTGCGAAGCAGTGAGCGCTATAAAAACCATCACGTAGTATAATGGGCAAGAATCTCTTTCATGATTAAAGGAAGCTCATATTCATGTCTTTACTGGATAAGCAACTTACCATACAATATTTCTCTAATTTAGGAACGAGCAATGAAGTGAACCTGGAGCAATCATGTTAGCCTATCCCATTGTTTTATCGTACATTCAGGCCGGGCCGCTACTCGATGCCAGGCGCAAAGGGCTGACCAGCGTCGGCACTTCACCGGATTTAGGACGCACCACTGTTACGATGGCCCTGACTAAAGAAGGCATCATCTTCCCCGGTGGAGAGCGACTGGCCTGGTCAAGCATAGAAAAGATGCATAAATCCGAGGTCAATTGCTATCTTGTCGAAAATAACACGATACAGCCCATCCAGGTATTTTCGGAATACACCAACCGCATGTGCAGCCTTTTGCCGACAAAGGGCGCGCCCAGCATGTTGATTGCCGGTTTTGTGATGCATCGCATCAAGGACACTGACCCTATGCAGGATACGCGCCACAAAATTGCCGCCATCGCACCCATCAGCGGGCGCGTGCTCGATACAGCGACTGGCCTGGGCTACACCGCCATCGAAGCGGCTCGCAACGCAGACGAAGTCGTCACCATCGAACTCGATCCGGGAGCGCAGGCCATGGCACGCCTCAATCCCTGGTCGCGAGAGCTTTTTGACAACCCGAAGATTACCCAGATCATGGGTGACGCTTATGAAGTGGTGCAGGAATTCGCGGACGAGAGCTTTGCGCGTATCATCCACGATCCGCCAACCTTTAGTCTGGCGGGTGATCTCTATGCAGGCGCGTTTTACCGGCAACTCTACCGCGTGCTGCAACGAGGCGGTCGTCTCTACCACTACATCGGCGACCCCGACAGCAAGGCGAGCGGAGGCGTCACCAAAGGCGCGTTACGACGCCTGCAAGAAGCAGGCTTCACTCGCGTAACGCGCAAAGCAGACGCCTACGGAGTGGTTGCGTATAAATGATCTCATTTATCAGCGAACAGGCAAACCTCGCGCACACCGCGTTCGATCTCTTCATCCGAAGCAGCCAGTGAGATGCGCGCATAATGGTCTGCCGCCGGGCCAAAGGCGCTACCCGGCCCAATCGTGATATTATGCTCGCGCAGCAGGTCCAGCGAGAACTGGCGCGCATGGCGTTGCGGATAGCGGGGGTTGGTAATATCAACCAGGATGTAAAATGCGCCGTGCGGCGTATACACATACCGTCCGTGTTCTTTGAGCAGGCCCACCGCCAGATCGCGGCGGCGCTGATAGGCGTTGCGCATCTCGCTAATGCAATCCTGCGGGCCGGACAGCGCCGCCGCTGCCGCTCGCTGAATAGCAGTGCTGATATTGGTCATGCCAGCATCCAGCACATAGACGATGGATTTCAGCAGTTCCACGCCGGTCGCGACATAACCAATACGCCATCCGGTCATGGCGTAGCTTTTGGAAAAGGTATAGACGCAGATCACGCGCCCCTCGTTAAATTCGTCCTGTGTCAGAAACGATGCCGGGCTGACATGCCGCCCCTCAAATACAATCTCGTCGTAACACTCGTCGGATAGCAAATAGAGATCATGGCGGCGCGCGAAGTCGAGCAGCTCTGCCACGAGCGAGGCCGGGAAGACCGCGCCGGTGGGATTGCCAGGGCTGTTGATGACCAACATGCGCGTGCGCGGCGTAACCAGCCGCTCCAACTGCGCGATATCGGGCAACCACGCCTGCTCTGGATTGAGCGGATAGGGTACCAACGTCGCCCCGCACACCGCGAGCTGCATGTTGTAATGCGGCCAGTGCGGATCGGGTATCAACGCCTCGTCACCTACGCCGAGCGTAGCAAGATAAACAGCCTGGATCGCGCCAGTGCCTCCCATCGCTATCGCAACGTTTTCCGGCCTCACGCGATATCCGTTTACGCGCCCAATCTTCTCCGCCAACAATTCGCGCAGCCAGGGCCAGCCAACAGCCGGGCCATACGTCAAAGGCTCGCGCGCTATCGACTCAATAGCAGCCTGCCGGATATGCTCCGGCGTGCGAAAGCTCGGCTCGCCAATATGCAAACGCGCGGCTGGCGGTAGCGTTTCGCCACGAGCCTGCGCCTCCTGCTGCATCTGTTGAGCCAGCACGCTCAAGTTGGTAATGTCGTTGATGGGCAGGTCGTGTATGTGTGGTTTACCGAGTTTCACAAGCATATCAATTGTAATTTTCGTCCTGGCTAAGAGCAAGTAGCAGCCGTTTTGCTTCCTCTACATTCTTGACAGTCCCCATCTTTACGATCAAATGCAGTAAAATTGCAGGGTCATCAATGGCATCTGCATCCTTCTTTGCCTGTCGCACAAGCTCAGGAAAACGGTCAATGACGACCTCTAGCAACGCACGGCGTTGTTGTTGCATTGTTTCTTCACGAGCTTTAGCTAGACCAAGTTCCAGACCTTGTTCCAGACCTTGTTCCAAGCCCTTTTCCAACCCTTCCTCCAACACTTCTTGATATACTGGCGAGTCACGCAGGAAATCGCCTAACATTGAGAACCTCCTTCTGAGCCAGCCCAGATCGTGCTTCATAACTTTCGCAGCTAATGCATACCCGATCCATAGTAATTCCGTTTGCCCTGCTGCAACCAGCCGCGTAATCATTTCTTCAATAACTTCATGCTTTTCCCCGTCTATAGTCAATGGCAAAAGGGGCAACAAACCTGACAGCTTTGTCTCTTGTATTTCTTCAGCCGTTATCTTATGCAGTTCGATGATGACGTAATGAAAACGGATGATCTCTTTGCCTGTCGATGATACACGGACAAAGGGAGATTGCGGGACATTTCCACAATCTTTCAGATAGATTACATACGAGTACACTGTTACATAGTCGTACTGACGTGACGCAAGTACATTATACTCCAGAAGTCGCTCACCTATACGAATATCATAGCTACTCTGAAATTCAAAATGCGCCAGTATTCTTTCCTCAGCGAGTATCGCCTCAATCAGGCCATCAGCGTAAATACTTTCCGGGTGCAATTCGTATGGCAAACGTTGTGTATAAATTGCTTCCCGAAGGACCCAGGATAAAAAATCTTCTGGATTTCCTCCTACCAGTTTCTTCATTGCATCATCATACGGTTTCGGCATCTCATAAGGACCCCCAATCTCTCATTCTATCCAAAGTGTAACATAACAGGTAGGGCCTGTCGAATCAAGGAATATCCACGATTCAGAGCATAAGCGAGATTTACGGATTTGCCCCGGCTTCGCTATATTTTCCGTATCAAGCCAGTCACCAGCGCAATCCTGGTCGGCAAGTAATCAAGTTCTATAAATTCTCCGGGGTTGTGTGCCAGGCCGCCGCCTGCTCCCAGGCCATCGATGGTGGGAATGCCCATAGCGGCGGTGGTGTTGGCATCGGATGCGCCACCGCTGCCCACATCCTGAATCTTTAGACCCAGGGGACTGCCTGCTTCCCTGGCAAGCTGCACGATGCGTTCATTTGCCTGGTTGCGTTCAAAGGGCTGGCACAGCATACTACCACTGAGAGTGATCGTCGTTCCCTGCAACTTGTTCTGAGTCGTTACCTGTCGCATAGCGGCTTCTAAGGCTCGCGCCGCCCTCTGATCGCTGGCGCGCACGTCCATGTCGAAATAGGCGTAGTCGGGCACCACATTGGTACGCTCACCACCGTGAATGATGCCCACGCTGAGCGTCGTACCTGCGACGGAACCGTTGAGAGCCTGCATCTTCTGCACCTGGTACGAGAGTTCAAGGATGGCATTACGCCCGCGTTGTGGTTCGACACCCGCGTGCGCGGAAAGTCCATGCACCTCGACGCGATATTGGCCGCAACCGCGCCGCGAAGAAACCACCGTCTCCTCGGCTCGTCCCGGCTCAAAGACCAGTACGGCATCCGCTTGCCGCGCCAACTCCTGGATAAGCGGGCGACTGCTGGGCGAACCAATCTCCTCATCGCTGTTGCAAATGAAGGTGACGCTCTGGTAGGCCGCCTCTTGCGCCTGGATCAGCAGGTGCAGGCTGTACATACCGATCAAGACGCCCGATTTCATATCCAGTACACCGGGGCCAGTGGCAATCGTCTTGCCGCTGCTGCGTTTGATAGTGAAAGGACGACGCGCCACCTCGCCTTCAGAGAAAACCGTGTCGATATGCCCGATGAGTAACAGGCGCGGCCCGCTGGGATTGCTGCCCTTGTGAGTCGCCACCAGGTGATCGCCGTATTGCGCTTGCCTGTCAAAGGAAGTGGAGAAGCCAAAATCGGTGAAACGCTCTTGCAGATAGGCTCCTACACGGTCAATACCCGCTTTGGTAAATGTGCCGGAGTCCATATTCACAATGGCCTTGAGGTCTTCAAGATAGGGGTCCAGTACATCTTCGGCTCGCGTAACATCGGGATGTCTTACAAAACTCAAATTACACCTCCTGTCTTGAATTGCTCGATCTCTGCATCGCTATAACCAGCCTCGCGCAACAGCGCATCAGTGTGCTCGCCCATGCCGGGAGCGGCAAAGCGTTGCTCCTGCTCAACGCCTGAGATACGCGGGAAACTGGGAAGCGTGCGGAAAGTGATCTCATCATCGCCTTCGCCCTTCACCCTCCCGGTGACACTGACGCCGCGCGCCTGCGCCTGTGGATCGTTCAGAAATTCATCAAGGGTGTATACCGGCCCGACGCAGGCGTCGATATCCGCCAGTTCTGCCATCCATTCGTCGCGTGTCTTCGTCTTAAATATGGCTTGCAGCATTGTAATAGCCTGTTCGCGCTCTCCGGGACCGACGGGCAAGTGAAACGGCAGCAACTCAAGATGCCCGGTACGCGAGCAAAAGGTGTGCCAGAATTTATATTCGAGCGCGGCCAGCGTGACATGCTTGCCATCCTGCGTCTCGTAGATATTGTAGCAGGGTAATCCCCCGTCCAGCGAGGAACGGCCAGGAATGGGTGCCTGACCCGTGTTGAAGTAGGCCGTGGCAAACAGGGGAAGCAGCGACATCACGCCCTCGGTCATCGAAACATCGACCATGCGCCCCTCGCCGCTCTGCGCTCGCCCCAGCAGCGCGGTCAGGATACCGGTGACGGCCATAAAGCTGCCGCCCGCCAGGTCGCCAAACTGGGTAGCGGGCATAGCGGGTTCGCCGCGTGGCCCCCGGTTATAATTCAGCAGACCAGCGTAGCCCGCGTAGTTCAAATCATGCCCGGCACGCTGGCGATAGGGACCATCCTGTCCATACCCGCTAATGGCGCAATAGACGATACGCGGGTTAATCTCCCGAGCTGCTCATAGCTCAGCCCCAGCCGTTCCATCACCCCTGGCCGAAAACTCTCCAGAACCACATCGGCCTGGCGAACCAGTCGTTGAAAAATGGCGCGTCCCTCATCTGATTTCAGATTCAGCGTCATACTGCGCTTATTACGATTGATCGCCAGGAAGTACAGGCTCATGCCACCCGCGCCATGCGGCGGCATAAAACGCCCATAATCGCCGCTGCCCGGCTCTTCGATTTTGATCACATCCGCGCCAAAATCGGCCAGCATCTGACTCGCGTAAGCGCCCGGCAGTAGACGTGAGAGGTCAAGGATACGTATGCCATCGAGAGGCTGGGTCATATGGTTGGCTCTCCTGCTTAATTAACGGGACAATCTCTTTGCATAGAAGCGTAACAGGCAAAGCATGGGATTGTCAATGTGCCATCGCCTTGTAAAACTTCGTGGTACAATGCTCAAAAAAGAGAATGGAGATTGTATCGATGCCGATAGCTATCATTGTGCATGGTGGAGCGGGCACTATCGCCCCAGAACGGAGCGATAGTGCCCAGGTTGGTTGCAAGGAAGCCGCGCTTGCAGGGTACGCCATCTTACAGGCGGGCGGCTCCGCATTGGATGCGGTAGAAGCGGCGGTACGCTCGCTGGAGGATAACCCCGAATTTAACGCGGGCACCGGAGCCTGTCTGGGCAAAAATGGGAATATCGAACTGGATGCTGGTATGATGGACGGGCGCGCGCTCCAGGTTGGCGCAATCGCGGGTATCGAGCGCATAAAAAATCCCATCTCACTGGCGCGTAAGGTGCTTGAAAGCGAGCATGTTTTGCTGATTGGCAAGGGAGCCGAGCAGTTCGCGTGGGAACAGGGCTTTGAGCAATGCGCGAGTGAGGAATTAGTAACGGAGCGGCAATACCAACTCTGGCAGGCCGCGCGCGACGAGGAAGAGCCGCGCTACTATCGCCGCCAGGTCGGCAGCACCCAGGACCTGGCACCAAAGGATACAGGCAACGAAAAACATGGTACGGTGGGAGCAGTCGCGCTTGATATATGGGGCGCACTGGCAGCAGCCACTTCGACTGGCGGTATCCATGATAAATATCCCGGTCGGGTGGGCGATGTACCTCTGGTGGGCTGCGGTTTCTATGCTGACGAAGAGGCCGCCATTTCTTGCACGGGTCACGGCGAAGACTTTGTGCGCCTGCTTGTCGCCAAACGAGCCGCCGATTTCGTGGCGAACGGCCAGAGCGCAAGCGAAGCTGCCCGGTCCGCTATTGCCGTCCTCAGCGCCCGTGCTACTGGCACTGGTGGCCTGATCCTGGTTGATCGCAAAGGCAAGGTTGGATTTGCCTGGAACAGCAGCAACATGTCCTATGCCTACATAAATGATGGTATGGATGAGCCGATAACCGGGGTATAATGCTAACCAGCCTCGCCCTCTCCTGTAGGGACAAGGGGCGAGGCTGGTTACTGCATCCGGTCATCACACATCACGACGGGAACGTTCTTTGCTGCATTCGGTTGGCAAAGTCCATCAGGGCAAGCCCCCGCCCTGGCTCGCTCGTTATTTTATCAGTAATTGACCGATAAAGTAGCCAATCACAAACAGAGCCGCGAACGCGATCAAGCAGATAAGCAAAATCATTATCAATGACGAACGGCCCTGGTTCAGTGGTTTTGGTTCAGGGTACGCGGCGCGGCGCGCCGCGGCAAGCTTGAGCGAAGCATCGGCAACAGTCTGCGCGGACGGAGCGGGTTCGGCGACGGGCAGCTTCAAACTTTGCCCCGATTGATACGGAGAGACGCCACCGGAAGCATCTATGTCTCGTATAGGCAAGGCGGTTGCCAGTTTTGCGCCTGCAGTCTGGGCAGGTGGCCGGGCCGCAATTGTCTCATCATGCATATAACCGCTCGTCACCGGAGTTGAAGCGAGCGACGACGCCTCCAACGTCAGTGTATCCGACAGGGTTTTCAGTTCCGCAAACAGCTCCTCAGGGGTGCTAATTGCGTGTGGATGGCGTCGCACAACGGCGCGCGCAACTGTCTCACAAAGCTCGGGCGGGACATTGCGCTGGAAACTCAAACGACCGTCCGGACGCGGTTCCACAAAGCCTGCGCCCGGCGCTCGAACTGGCGAGCAATTGATAGAGCAACAGGCCGACCGCGCGCGTATCATCGGCCTGGCGTCCCTCGCTAAGCGTGCCAAACGGTAATTCGGTATCGGAGACGGCCACATCGTCGCCGCCCATAATGCTCCACTTCTGGAAGTAGATATGGTCGGAAGGAAGCGCGAAGTTATTAACTCGCGCCAGGCCGTTGCGATCGCGTATCACCGCGTTAGGAGTCAGATCGCCATGCGCAACGCGATAAGCGGAGACGCTCGCGTACATCAGGGACTGGCACATTTGACTGCCTAGATCAACGACCTCGAAGACGGAAAGCACCTTTTGCAGCAGAGTAGCAAAATCATCACCCTCTACATATTCCTGCACAACATACAGCACATCGGTCTCAATAACCAGGTCATATAGACCGATAATGTTCGACTGCGAAAATTGCGCGGTCAACTTAATAGCGGCGCGATAGTCTTGAATATAAGGCGCGGGAACCACTTTAACCGTCACGGGACGCTGTAACACCTGATCCGTCCCGACATAGACAGCGCTGTACTGTCCCTGCTTCAGCAGGCGTTGTAAGAGATAACGCCTGTTTACGACCCGGCCTGTTTCCACAATTTGCCTCGCGGGGCATCCCACCTGGATGCCCTGATAACCAGGGCGATCTTCGCGATCGCCTTTACTATTAAAATTATTACCAGTAGCGACACCCCTGGTGGGTGTCCCGTCCGTATTTTCCAAAGGATGGGTTGTGCTGAACGGGACACCCACCAGGGGTGTCGCTACTGGCGTTTCCGTGCCCGAATCGCGCTTAAATATCTTGTAAAGCCAGCGTGACCGCCCCCGTAAGATTTGCTTCCGCGCCCAGACTACCCTGCGCCACGCGCAAGGAGCGAGTCGCAGCCTTCAGGCATAAATCCTGCAAGCGTTCCTGTAAAGGCCGCGTCAGCAAGTCACCCACTTGCGCCACCTGGCCTCCCAGGATAATCACACCCGGATTGATAATATGCACGATATTCGCCAGGGCTATCGCCAGGTACTGGTACACATCCTGTGTGACACCCTGCGCTACAGGATCGCCATCCGCCGCCAGGCGAAACACCTGTTCGGCGGTGATGCGCTCGGCTCGCGCTCCAGTGACGCGGCGAATGGCCGCCTCCGTCTCAGGATGCTCAACCGAAAGACCAATCATGGTGCGTGAGATTGCCTGCGCCGATGCGATAGCTTCCAGGTGTCCGTAGTTGCCACAGGAACACTTTGGTCCTTGCTCTTTGACCAGCATATGCCCAATTTCACCGGCGGTCGATGAAGCCCCATGATAAATCTTGCCGTTAACCACTAAACCACCGCCGATGCCCCGTCCCAGGCCAACGTAGAGCGCGACCCTTTCGGAAGCGCGCGAGACGTTATCAAACCCGGACGCCACACCGAAGGTCACTTCCGCCAGAGCTGCCGCATTTGCATTGTTATCTATTATACAAGGTCTATCAAGACGTTTAGCCAGATAGTCCTGTAATGGGAAGTCGTTCCAGCCATGCGCGTGATGCAGCGTTCGCACAATCCCCTGTGAGGCATCCACCAGCCCGCCAACCGCCACGCCGACGCGCAACACCCGCCCACCATGCAGCCGCTCTGCTGTCAGCGTTTCCTCCAGCATGTCATCAATCAGCTTCAACACCGTCTCAGTATCCGGCACATACTCCAGAGGACGCCGTGTTCGATAGAGTATCTTCCCTTCCAGGTCAGCAAGCGCCACCGACTGGCGCGCCCCGCTCCCGCTTATCTCAATGCCCACCACGTACCCCTGTGACGCGAGCAATTTCCCGGTTGTCCTGGTCGCTCCCTGTAGAGTGAGCGAGCCTAAATCCTTGTTAAATGTTCCGAATGAATGCTGCGTTGACAAATTCCCACCTCCTCAGTACAGTACTACGTGACATGGAAAATAAGGACGTACTTTTTCGCCCCCTCTGTAACGGCGGATTTAGTATATCATATTGCGTCTTGCATTGCATACGCCATATTGCTACAATAACCTCACAGGAGGAATCATCACTATGTCATCAGCAGCTACCGCGCATGAGCGCGTTTTCATCGGGCCTGGGCTTAGCCCGTTCAAACGTGCCATCACCGTACTTGGAGTCATTATCCTGACGGCGCTGGTCGTATGGATTGCTTTGCACGAGGGCGTGCCTGCCATTGGTAGTACCATTGTGGCGATCCTCTTCATATTCGGCTTCATCGTCTTCCTACGCATCGTAGAACCCGTGCCATTCACCATCAACCTGGAAGTAGATGCGTTGGTGAAGCGCAGCAAAAATGGCGAAGTAGTCGAGGTGCGTTGGGAAGACCTGACGCGCATCAAAGAAGAATTTTTTGCCAATGGCAAACGCATCAGCGTCATCGCTTACCGCAAGACCACTTCGCCAGAGCAGAAGGCCAAAGCCTGGGCCGTCTATCGCGACGACGTGACGGACCTGGATGGCCTGGCCGCGTCATTGAAACAGGTCATCCCCACAACCTGCCAGTGGCAGAGCGAAACGGTGCATGACTGAGCGAGCCAGGTCGCCCTGGCTTTTTCCGTTACATCAACACCATGTCAATATAGCACCAGCGCCAGTTTTCGCCCGGCTGAAATGATTGGATAATGGGGTGATGCGTCGCGTGGTAATGTTTGGTGGCGTGCTTGTTCTTTGAAGAGTCGCAGCAACCAACATGCCCGCATTCGAGGCACATGCGCAGGTGAACCCAGCTATCGCCCGTTTTCAAACAATCCTCGCATCCATTCGCGCTCGGCGTAACCTGCTGAATATGCTCCAGATGCGTACACTTACTTGCCATGAAAATCTCCTTTCATATGTGTCACTCTTCCTTCGCAGAATGACAATGATACATTATGTTGCTCTTTTCCCTGGCTTCCCCTCAATCAACAGAAATGAGCAAAGCGCGCTTGCCAGAGCTAAAGCGGCCCCTATCAACATTATCACACGAAAACTTGTCACAAAAGACACTGAGATAGCATTGCGTACCGCCGCGGAGGTTGCGCTGCTCAACCCGGCGGGAATATCAATGCCAACCAGTTTATTCTGTTGCGCAACCAGCACGGAACGAACTCCAGGTGGAAGGGCGAGCGCGCTCAGGTTGCTATCCAGGCTGGCGCTGAACGTTGCGAGAGCGACAATGCCCAGCGCCGCGATAGCCAGTAAACCAGCAGTACGCGCAACAGCATTATTGATGCCTGAAGCGATACCCGCCCGTTGTAAATCTACCGATCCCATAACCGCCGTTGTTAATGGCGCGACCGCGACCGCCATACCGGTACCCAGCACTACCACTGCCGGGAAAAAAGTTGTCCAATAGCTGCCACCTATCCCGGTCAGGGAGAAGAGGAAGAAACCGGCGGCAGCGATAAGGGGGCCAATGATGAGAGGAATTTTCGCGCCATAACGCGCCACCAACCCGCCAGACCAGCGCGAGAGGGTAAACATAATCAAGACAAAAGGCAGGTTGGCGGCCCCGGCTGCCGTCGGCGAGTAGCCCTGCACGCGAATCAGGTTGAATGGGAGAAAGAACAACGTCCCTCCCAACGCCGCGTACAGCAAGAGCGTTAATAGATTTGCGCCACTGAAGGTAGAAGAGCGAAACAGGTTGAGAGGCAACATTGGCGATGCAATGCGAGCTTCCACTATGAGGAATGTGAGTAACGCGACGATGCCAATGGCGAGCGCGCTCAGGACGAGTAGATTGCTAAAGCCAACGTTGTTCGCCTCGGTCAGTCCAAACACTACGCCACCTAACCCCAGCGTCGCCAGGGTTGCGCCCCACCAGTCCAGGCCTCTCCGCTGATCCTCCTCGCTTTCACTTTCTGGCACGCGCCAGAAGAGAATACATAAGACGATAGCAGCGATAGGGAAGTTAATAAAAAAGACCCAGCGCCAGGAAGCATATTGCACCAGCCAGCCGCCCAGCACCGGGCCAAGCGCCGAGGTAATGGCGGTAAAGCCTGACCAGGTGCCGATAGCGCGCCCGCGCTGCTCGCTATCGAAAAAGGCCCCGATAATCGCCAGGCTTCCAGGCACCAGTAGCGCGCCACCTACACCCTGCACAGCGCGCGCAATGATCAGAAAGGTAATGTTTGGCGCAAATCCACATGCCAGCGATGCCAGCGTGAAAAGCGCGATGCCCGTAGCATACATGCGCCTGCGCCCGTAGTGGTCTCCCAGACTACCACCCACCAGAATGAGCGCTGCCAGGAAGAGCGCGTATGCCTCCACAACCCATTGCACACCGGCAACCGTCGCCTTCAATTCCGTCTGGAGTACCGGCAGCGCCACATTGACGACAGTACTGTCGATAAAAGCCATACTCGAGCCGAGAATTGTGGCGACAAGTACCCACGTACCGGCAGACTTTGTGCCAGGCGAGGCAGGTTTTCTCGCACGAGGCGTTGATCGGATAACACCATCGTCACACGGTTGTTTTATAACGCTCATCGTAATTCTCACAGCTAAGCTTACTCTATACGACTCCAACAATATTCAGGCAACCATCACCAGTATATCCCATGATAAGACGTTGAATACCATTGATTCGACCAGTTCTTCACCCGTTAAAAATAGCAGGGCAGGCGTTAAATCATTGCAGCCTTGTTACAGTCTACTTACTTTTTTATAGCTACTTGCGTTGATTGACAAAAGATGGTATACTCTTGTATACATTGAACTGCATATTGCGATAAAGCCATACTGGTCTGTATTCGATCGGAAAGGCAAGGCAAGGAAACATGGCGACAAAGCCAATAGAATCGACCATCACCAAACCAACAAAACATTTGTGCAAACGCTACGAGCAGGCCATCCAGTTGTTGGGCAAACGCTGGACAGGATTGATCCTGGACACCATGCTGGAAGGGCCGCAGCGCTTCTGCGAGATGACCTCCATCGTCGAAGGACTTTCAGACCGCGTACTCAGCGACCGCCTGCGCGAACTGGAAAGCGAGGGAGTCGTCGAGCGTATTGTCTACCCACAAATTCCCGTGCGCGTGGAATACCGCCTGACCGAAAAGGGGCGCGACCTGCGACCCGTTGTGCAGGCTATTCACCAGTGGGCTGAAACGTGGATTTCACTCCCAGAAACACAAACCGAAGAAATTTGAATTGATGGACAATTTATGGGCCCCCTGGCGCATGACCTACATCGCGCCTAAAATACCTGCTTCTCAGGAGTGCATTTTTTGCGCTCTGCCCGCCGCTCACCGCGATGAAGAACACTATATTCTCTACCGCGGCGAGTTTTGTTTTATGATGCTGAACCTCTACCCCTACAATCCCGGCCACCTGATGATTGCTCCCTACCAGCATTTAAATAGTATCGAAAAGCTGGAGAGCACAACCCTGGCCGAGCTGATGTCCCAGGCACAACTAGCCCTGCGCGCGCTTCGCTCGACCATGCAGCCCGACGGCTTCAACATGGGTATCAACGAAGGAAAAGTTGCCGGGGCCGGTTTCGATGGTCACGCTCATTTGCATGTTGTTCCCCGCTGGAATGGTGATACCAATTTCATGCCCGTTCTTGCCGATGTCAAGGTGATACCAGAACACCTCGACAATACCTACCGGCAGATGAAACAGGCATTGGATACGCTGGCGAATCGCTAATAGAGGGAATGTCGATTTACCAGGGCGGGGCCAAACCCTGGTATAATGCTCAATAAAATAATGTGAGAGGCAACAAAAATGCACCTGGAACTGTTTACCCAACAACCGGAAGGCGGCCCTCAATCCACTCACCCGACTCCACTGTTATTTGTGCATGGTGCCTGGCACGGCTCATGGTGCTGGAACGAACACTTTCTCCCCTATTTCGCTCAACATGGTTATGCCTCGTACACCTTCGATCTGCGCGGGCATGGCAAAAGCGAGGGCGAAAAACGCCTGCGCTGGACGCGTATCGCCGATTATGTGGCCGATGTGGAACAAATCACACGCCAGCTTGATCGCCCGCCCGTATTGATCGGCCATTCGATGGGTGGCTTGATCGTACAAAAATACCTTGAGACTCACAGCGTCCCGGCAGCCGTGTTGCTGGCATCTGTACCTCCATCGGGCGCGTTGCGCACGACACTCAGTATCGCCCGTCATCATCCTTTGCCATTTCTTAAAGCGAATGGCACCTTAAAACTCTATCCCATCGTGGCAACGCCAGCTCTGACACGCGAAGCCTTTTTCCCGGAACGCATGCCTGATGCCCAGGTACAGCAGTATTTTACGCGTATCCAGAACGAATCTTATCGCGCCTTCCTCGATATGATGGTGTTTAGCCTGCCACGTCCTAAACGAGTAAAGACCCCCATGCTTGTGCTCGGCGCTGAATGTGACAACATCTTCACGCCCGCAGAAGTACAGGCCACTGCCCGCGCCTATCACACAGAAGCCACCATTTTCCCATCAATGGCGCACGATATGATGTTAGATGACAACTGGCAGGACGTGGCGGACCACATCGCGCGCTGGCTAGCCGAACGCGGATTATAGATGTTGCTCACAACATGGCGGTCGTACTTGGAGCGATATTGGGGACGCGCACCTTAACTGTGCCGTCTGGATCAACTTGCACCTCTAAACGTGGCAGGGGCTTGAGGTAGCGCACAGGCGAAGTATGGTCAGTATTGCCATATTCGGTGAAGATGCCGCCGTGACAGGGACAATGATATTTTTTGTCAGCGCTTTGCCACTGCACAATGCAACCCATATGGGTGCAGGCTGCTGATACCGCTATCACCGGGCCATCGGCAGGGTTGCCGCTATCGCCATCGTTGCGTATCACATAGCCAACGATACCTCCTGAGGTAAAGCTCACTGGTTGCTCACTCAGTTTGTTGAGCGTCGTCACCGCCATCCAGATCGTATCGACACCCTCCGCAATAATTTTATCGTTCCCCCACCTGGGGTTCCTGGCATCATACAGCTGTTTCTGCAGGCCGCTGATCTCCTGCGCATCAACGGCGTGATTGATGCCTATGCCAACCGAGAGCGAAGCCGCCGCAACAGCGGCCGCCGCGCCACCCGTCAGCAGTGCGCGGCGCGAGACGCGGGGTTGCTTTTGCGGCTTTCGGGAAAAGAACGGGAACGTTTTGCGAGGGCCCTTTGCAATTTCTTCCTGTACCTGCTCCAGTTTTGCCTGCAATTCGGCCACAAATTCAGGGCGCGGGGCCGCTTCCTCGGTTGAGGCAGCATGAAAGAGCGTAGCCATGCGATAGATGCGCGCCTGGTCAGGCGTCAGCCCCTCTGGAGCATGACTGACGCGACCCGCTTGCAAATCTTCGATGAAGCGCTCTAATTCGAGATAATCTTCAAATCGTTCCTGGTCTTCCCCGGCCATAATGTCTTGTTCTCCGCAATGCTACTCTACCTGTCACAGGTGTCACCCTGAACTACGCTCAGAATGACAATGACGCATGAATATTACAGACTTTTACCGACTGTCTGCTCAAGATCAGAGGCGCGTTTGAGCGCGCGAAACTGTATTACTTTGACGTTGGCTTCCGTCAGACCCAGCCTGACCGCCGTATCATGTATCGAAAGGTTGAGTAAAAAACGACAGTTCAGCACTTCGCGGTGCGGTTCGGGCAATGCCTGCAAGAGGCGTTTTACCCGCTCGCCCGGTAGATTGTTTACTACCTGCGTCTCTCCTTCGGCAGGCCCTTCCCAGCCTGCATCTAATAGCTCGTCAAGCGAACTGGTGGGAATTCGGTAGTAGTTGCGCCAGTAGTCAGCAATTGTGGTGCGCGCAACCTGAAAGAGCCATTTTTGCATACTTTGAGAGCCGCGCTCGGTATCCATGCCGCGCACGGCTTTAATAAATATCTGTGAAGTCAGGTCTTCGGCCTCTTCGCGATTCCCCACTTTACTGTAGACAAAGCGATAAATCAGGCCAACGTTTTCCTGATAAAACGTCTGAAAATCCTGCACGTTCGCCCCTCGCGACAATCCAGTTCCACCAATCTCTCGAGCTTCTTGCCCTGTATTCACCTGCGGTTCCGTTGTGGCGTCGGGATGCGTGCTCACCTGTTTCTCGCGCAGTGTACCCACTATGTACTCCACAGGGGCCACCATAGTAGTCGCCCGCGCTCTTTATACTGCCCGGAATTACCCCTTACCCTGGTGTGCGCCCCTTTGATTCCTGATAAATTATTGGTAAATCCCTTACAGGTATAATTACGCTGGCAGGTTACACGCCTCTCAACAAACCTGGATGAGCACATCACTCTCTCATGCGTTATACAACCCCACTTATTCCATTCAGAAGCTCACTCTGCTTGCTGTGAGCCTCCTGGCGCAACTGCGCGAACGCTTCTGGCCCCATCTTCTGTTCGAAGGCATCCAGGAAGCGCGCCAGCACATCAACGGTGGGGTCTTGCGCTTTCTGGCGAACCTGCCAGGCGTACTGGAGCAGCGCAAGCAATTCGGGCAGGCGACCCTGCTCAAAGAACAACATACCCATGTTGGTAAGGATCATACCCTGATTATAGGGTTCGTCCAGGTTCTGCGCCAGCTTTAAGGATTGCAGGTAATACTGGAAAGCCTGTTGATACTCTTTTTCGTTTTGCGCCAGCAGCCCCATATTATGCAGCAACACGCTTTGCAGGTGCAAATCCGACTTTTGCGCGAGAATCTGGCCCGCCTGCTCGAAAATTGGTACGCGCCGCCTGCGCATGACCCGCGCCACGCAATAATTCGCCCTGGTTTATCAACGTAATAGCTTGCCCGTGCAGATCGTTAATTTCGCGCTGCGTGGCAAACGCCTGCTGGTAATACTGGGAGCTTTGCTGGTAATCACCGAGCCGCCCGTACAGTACTCCGAGGTGACTGCAAATCAACGCTTCATCATGCCGTGTCACAATTCCCACCGGTGGAACAATCGCTATATACAGGCAAATCAGCGTATTCCACGCGCCCCACTGCATCAAGTTGTCGTGCAGTCCTTCGCTCAAGAAGAGGTCGTAGGCCTGTTGCCAGTGCCAACCCAGACACAGGTGCTGGACGACTTCCAGCAGGGCTTCGATATCGCGGAGACTTGTGCGCTCCCCGCGAGGTGGACACTGGCGGCTCGCCAGGCGCTGGTAGTATGCAGCCACTCGCATGTGACCCGCCGCCAGCCCGATATCGCGCGCCTCTGGATTCCCCGCGATTGGGTTTGGTTCGGAGGCAACTCCTACGGCAAATTCCAGGTTTCCGCTAATGCGACGATCATGCCCTTCCAGATAATGCTCGCTCGTATACTGGCGGATTGAGCGATGCAGCAGATAGCATGGCTGGTATTTTTCATCGGCCATTTGCTCAACGATGGAGAAGCGCAGCAGGATCGCCAGTTCGCGTTGATAGGCTTGCGCGTCCGCCGGGGGGCCATCTCCGGTGATGGCTAGCAACAGCCCATCGAGCGGTACAGGTTCATTGAAAAGGCACAATGCGCGCAGCAGCGTGCGTTAAATCGGATTGAGGAAGTTATACACCAGGCTGATAAGGTTGAGAGTTACATCACCATTCCACAGAAACTGGTAATCGGGTGAATTGAGCAAGTAGCTTAACGAGAAACCACTCAATGTAAACAACGCGCAAAACAGCGCCAGGGCGTAAACGTGCCCCCCGCAGCGTTGCCAGACCAGCGAATATTCCGGCGCGCTGCCCTGAACTCCCCGCTGTTGCATAAACGCCGAACCTTCGGGCATACTGACCCGTGAAACAAGGTAAGACCGGACACGCAATCCATTGTCATTCTGAGTGGCAAAAGGCGAACGACAGCTAGTCAACAGTACGCGACTGCCGCCCAGGTCTTGTTGCAGCATTTGGAGGAAAAGCGCGATAGAGCCGCGTCCCGCTAAACCCTGCGCCGTTTCCGGATCAAGCAGTTCCTCAAATTGATTGAGCGCGACGAACATACCGCCTTGTTGATACTTGAGCGCATTGAAAAGCAGCGAGATCTGCTGATCAGGTTTAAGGAGTAAGTAATCAGGCGGCAGATTACCCGCGTTGATACTGCTCATCAGCGCGGCCAGGCAATCGGGCAAAGTAGCATTTGGGCCGAGCGTCAGCCAGACAAATTGATGGAACGGCGCGGGTGCGCCCTCCATCGCTGACTGCAACTGCCGGTATACGAGGGCTGCCAGTATTGATTTACCTGCTCCGGCATCGCCCGTTAGCACGACAGTGCTGGTCTGCGCTTCTCCAAGCATACGTAGAACCGCGTTGACCTCATCTGCGCGTTGTAAAATGACACGCGCATCGGTATTTGGTGGCACAAGCGCGTGAACACTCAGCCTGGAAACGTTGGCCGGCGCGGTCGATGAGGGTGATGCCGCTGGTACAGGTTGATCGTTCGCTATGTGTTGCATGAAATTGACCGTATCCCGTTTCCACGCGCGCGAACAATGTCCGGTGCGCTATATGGAGAGACCCATTTTAGTATGCCTTCTGCCTCTACTTTGAAAGTGAGTATAACACATTTTCCCTTGAGTACGACGAAAAAGTACTCCTTTCATAGGGGAACCATAGCCTAAATATGCTAATATTAACTTATTATACATTTTTAGGGAAGGATGGGAATGTCTGAGTGTTAAAGATCATCTATATGGGAACACCCTATTTTGCTGTGCCTGCTCTTGAGGCTTTGATCGCCAATCGCGCGCCCGGTCTCCTGTTGCCACAGGGATATGAAATTGTTACCGTTATCACACGCACGGATAAACCGTCAGGTAGAGGGAAAGAGGTGGTGTTTTCGCCCGTCAAACAGGCGGCGCTGGCGCGAGGCATCCCCGTCTGGCAGCCAGGATCGCTGAAACGCCCGGAAAATATTGCGGCGCTGGCCGCCTATTCAGCTGATCTCTACATCGTGGCCGCCTTTGGACAAATTTTGCCCCAGGCCGTGCTGGATGTACCGCGCTACGGCACGCTCAACATCCATGCCTCGCTTTTGCCCCGTTATCGCGGCGTCTCACCCATATCCGAAGCCATTTTGCAGGGCGAGAACCAGGCAGGTGTCACCATCATGCTGATCGATGCAGGTATCGATACCGGCCCTATTCTCTTAAAACGCACCGTCCCCATTGCAGAAGATGACACGACAGGCAGCCTGACCGCGAAACTGGCAACGCTCGGCGCGAGCGCGTTATTAGCAGCTTTGCCCTTATGGGTGGCAGGCGACTTGCAGCCGCAACCACAAAACGAACAAGAGGCATCCTATACCCATATGTTGCGCAAAGAAGACGGAGAAATTGCATGGAACCGGTCTGCAACAACGCTGGCGCGTGAAGCGCGATCCTACTCGCCCTGGCCCAGCTCCTATACAACCTGGCGCGGCAAACTGCTAAAAATTCTTAACGCTCACGCTCTGGCGACCCCGGAGGCGCAAAACATACCCGCCGGGACGGTTATGCTGCGCAAAGTGAACAACACACCATCGCTCCAGGTGGCAACCGGCGAAGGCGTACTGGTCCTTGATCGCCTGCAGCTCGAAGGTAAGAAGGCCATGAACGCAGATGAATTTTTGCGTGGTTACGCAAACATCGTGGGGGATATGCTGGGGAATTAGTAGCGTGCGAGCCAGGGCAAGCCCAGCCCGTACCCTGTACGGCTTCGCCGCTACTTCGTAGCAGGGTACGGGCTGGGCTTGCCCTGGCTCGTATTATCTGATCGAAGAAGATTTTGGACGGTTTACCAGCGCGACCACGACCAGCAGCAAGAACAGGATGAAAAACGCAATGGCGTGTGTGGTGTGCCGGGCAGTGGGTGTGCCACTAAACGTGAGAGGATGATAAGGGCCAGGGATAAAGTAAAAGACACTCAGCGCGAGCGCGATAATAGAAATGACAATCGCGCCATAAAAAAGCAGTGGATTTTTCATGCTAGATATTGAAACCTTCCTTTTATGAAGTAACATTACGCTCGTCCATTTTGGACACTTTCCATTATAGCAGAAGCAAAAAACTCAACAAGTGGAATAGCCTACCTGGATACCCCCAATAGTTCACCTTCATTCAAGATGAATGCGACGTAAAAGAGCTACGAGAAACATGGAGACCCTGGCGGTCTTCATATTTCTCGTAGCTCAAATATGGGGTTAGCCGGCGACTACCTTCGAGCGAGTCATGAAGGTACCAGCGATACCAGCGATGAGCAGAACCACGCCAGCTCCCAGCGCCGCGTACTCGCGTACAGGATGACCACCCTTAACCAGATAATAACCACCCACACCCAGGGCGATCACGCCTAATGCAATAACAAGATAAAAAATGACCGGGTTTTTCATTGTGCTAGTTCCTACCTCTTCATTAGGGACGACTATTTACTTGCGTCCAAATTATGCGCTCTAACCATCTAGAGCGTGCATCTATTGTATCAAACGTATGAACCCTGTTAAGCTGCATATGCTATCAGAACATAGCCATTTTGGATATGCCATCTCCGCGTTAATGCACCACGTTTCGGAACACAGTAAAAAACAAAATGAGCGCGACAAGTCCCGCGCCCCAGCAATAGTAAGCAAAGGGGATCAGGGTACCTTTCTCAAAATACTTCATCAGAAATTTCGTGCTGAGATATGCAGTAACGCCAGATATTACCATGCCTACAAAAACAAGCTCGAGCGTCGAAGACGGCTGACCAAATAACTGCGGTATTTCTAGCGCGCCTGCCAGGAAAATCAGCGGCGTGCCCAGCAGGAAGGAGAAGCGGGCAGCGTCTTCATAATTGAGGCGAACTCCGAGTGCGCCGACCATTGTGACTCCAGAGCGTGAAAAGCCAGGAATGAGGGCCAGCGACTGCGCCAGTCCCACAATGGTCGCTTCTTTCCATGTCAGGGACGAGAGGGGTCTAAAAGCGGCCTTCTTTTCCACCGTATCAGCGTACTGCGCTTTTTCCACGGCTCGTTTGCGCATTTGCTCCCCTGCGAAGAGGACGGAGCCATTCGCAACCAGGAAAGCAGCGGCAATCACCGGAGAGGAGAATAAATGTTTGAGCGGATCTTGCAAAATCAAGCCAATCAGCCCCGCCGGAATCACGCCGATAATGATCAGAAAGCTGACCCATTCATCCGTACCAGTGTGTACCTCTCCCTCTTTGATACTCTTCACCAGGGTCAGTACAACTTGCCACCAGTCGCGCCAGAAATAGATCACGAGCGCGACACTGGTACCGATATGTAAAGAGGTGATGATCGGTAAAAAACAGCTCTGCCCGCCGCAGCTTGTATCGGTCTGTAAATTAGCCGGACCGAAGAGACCAGGCAGCAGCCCGGGCAAAATCACAGTATGACCGAGGCTACTGATAGGGAACAGCTCGGTCAACCCCTGTAACAGGGACAGGGCGATGGTTTGCCAGATATTCAAGTGCAATGTCGTCATGGATGGTTACTCTCTCAGTGTAGATATTTCTGTACGTCCAATTGAAATTCAGCATTTGTTTTTGCATACACATTGTGTCCATCATTAGGTTTCGACAGGAAAAAGTAATATCCTGTTTGCGCTGGTGAGGCTGCCGCCACCAGACTGGCGAGACCAGGGCTACAGATGGGCGTAGGCGGAAAGCCCGTATGTGTATAGGTATTCCAGAGGCTGGTGGGCGCGATCAGCCGTCCACTATCATTCAGCGGAGTCCAATAGGCTTTGGTGCCAGGCGCTGAGTCACGCGCATATTGCACAGTGGGGTCGGCGTCGAGCGTGCTCACCGTTTCAGCATTCGGCTTATAGATGCGGTTCCAGTACACACTGGCTACCAACGGGCGGTCGCTATCGAACAATGCCTCGCGCTGCACGATCGACGCCAGAATGACCATCTGGTAGAGTGAAAGCTTATTCTGCTTCGCCAGCGTATCCAGGTGATTTTGCTGCACCTTGCTGTTAAACTCGGTCAGCATCATATTGACAACATCGCGGGCGGTCGCATTGACCGGCACAAGATAGGTATCAGGAAAAAGAAAGCCTTCCATGCCACTGCCTGCCGGTATCGACTTCAGGAAGGGATATTTAGCATAGTCCGGGAACTGGGTCGGATGCAACGCCTCGTTCAGAAAATCCTGTTCGTTAAATTTCGTGAGCGGCGGGTAGGCAGTATCGTTATGCGCGAACTTGTTGGCGATCTGCTCAATGCGCCATCCTTCCAGGATTGTTACCGGTATGGCATCGGGTTGGCCGTGTAGCAATTGAGCGATGACCTGGTCAATCGTCATACTGGGGCTGAGATTGTACGCTCCCGCCTGTAACTGGGTATCAAGTCCCTTAATCCTGGCCCAGATGCGAAAAGCCAGGGAGTTGCGAATCAAGCCTTTAGACTGGAGAGCATCCGCGATCTGCGCGCCGCTTTCACCATTTGAAATCACAAAAGCAACGGTATTGGGTTGGCTGGAGTTAACAGGCTGAAATACGTCAGTAACGGTAGTCCAGGCAAAGTAGACGCCTCCGAAAATGAGCAAGCCCAATAGTAGTACCGATAGAATCGCAGCACGTGACCCACGTCTCTTCATTTTGTTTTATCCTCAAATTTGTTTGATCCATGATCCAGATATTCTTGCAGAATCACAGCCGCCGCTAGCGCGTCTATCTCCTGGCGTTTACGCTTGCGCCGCCCGGACCCGCCAGAGCGCGATCTTCCGCCTCGCGACTCTTGCTCATATTCCGCGCGCAGGCGATGCGCTTCAACGGTGGATAATCGCTCATCCCAGAAGCTCACGGGAATGTCAATATGCTGTTTCAACCGTTCTACAAAAGCCTCTATGCGCGCACCCTGGGCATGTATCTCTCCATCCAGACTGATGGGAAGCCCAACCACGAGGCCATCCGCCTCTGTTTCGCGGATCAGTCGTTGGATGGCCTCCCATGTCTGTGTTTCATCGCGGGAGACGCGCAATGTGGCATAGGGCGCAGCCAGGAAGCCTGAAGCATCGCTCAGGGCAACGCCTATCCTGACGCTGCCAATATCGAGTGCCATCAACCGTGTCATCGTTGCTCTCTCCATGCGAAAAGATACTATCCTATCGCATTCTAACGAAGGAGAGGCCGTTTGTCTAGCCATTCACCCAAAAGGCAATCAAGAACCCGGCAAAACATCAATGTGAATGTGCTCTGAGCGGAAAGGCATAATGCTCAAAAAAGAGGGGGAAAATTCAATATGGACAGACTCCACTCCTCGCGGCCCGGCATCTCCACCGCTAATGGCGCTGATGGCCTGATCTTTAGTTTTCCCTGTCAAAAACATGCTCACCGCTTGCGTATCCACCCGTAACATCGACAACCCGCTGGCCGACAGGGTAATAGTGATGGTTGTGCCATCATTCGATAAAGAGCTGGACACACCGCTCAGGGTGATGGGGAATTGCGTCGAAAGGACATAAGGATTGGGGCGTGTAGCCAGGGCCGCCGCGTTGAGATGGCTCTCCGCCGCCGCTATCAGACTGCTGCGGCGCACAACCAGCAGGCTTACTTTCACGCTCAACGTACCCGTAAAAGATTTGCCTGAGAGCGGTGAGCCAACTGTAGGAACCTGCGTCAATTGTTCTTGCGACAAAGGCTGCGCGTTTCCCACGATATCCGGGAAGGGTTTTCCCGCAATATCGCCCCGCGGCGCCTGCCCCTGTATCCAGGTGTTGACCAGAGCCTGTAATTGTTTGTGCAACGCGTTCTTTAAGGCCTGCAAGTCGTTCTGGGTCGCGGATGGCACCTGCGTCGCCCCTCCACCCGTGAGCGCGCTGGGATTGATCACGGCCAAATTAATCTGCGCTGTGGTGAGGCTGCTGGCCTGTGCAATCGTGGCAAGGCTGGTATCCGGAACCACTGTGATCGTATTTTGGCCGGCATTCCCGCTGTTTCCGGCATTCTGCGCCTGCACCGGTATCGGAACAGTTAAGCCGCCGCTCGGAACAATTGCCGAAGCGGTCGTAACAAACTGTATGGCCCCGTTCCCCGCGCTGGTAGTAATCACAGTGCCGGTAGGAATCGTGACATTTTGTTGGCCTTTATTGGTAAAATTGACCGTGCCGGTTGCTTTTGCATTACCCTGCTGAGTAGAGCCGGTGGCCGTTCCCGTTCCTGACACGCTGGCATCATGGGTCAGGAGTTGCGATGCTACTGAGTTGGGAAACTTGCTCTGCGTTTTGGTTGAAGCAATCAACTTGAACGAAGGCAAGGTGAGGGGTTTTGACGGCACCGTAATAGTGACGGTCGCCGATGTACCATAGTAGAAAAAGCCAACGCCAACCAGCACGAGCAGCACGAGCACGCCAACAACAACAATCGTCGTTGCCCTGCCGCGACGCCGGGATGTCCGGTTGCTCCGGGGGCGAGAGGGCGGCGGGGGGAGCGCGGCTGGTATCCTGCTCCTGGTTATGGGCCTGGAAGGTATTTGTGGTTGTTGGGGCCGGGTAACCGGCCTGGTAGTCACATTGCGCGCAGGGGGTTGAGACACCGGGGGCGACGGGGGCGGCACTTGCGCGCCACGACCACCAACCCGCGGTATACCTGCTGAGCCTGAGGATACAGACCTGTTCGGGTTAGGACGTATGAGTGTAGATTGATCTGCCGGAGGCAGGTAATCCTCATCGTACTCATCGGGTCTGCGTTGAAGCTTTCCTGACCGTCTGCCACCTCGCGCCCGTGTATCATTGACAGGGGCAGGAAAACTCTCATCTGATTGAGCGAGGAATTCGTTGTCCCACTGGCGTACCGGGAAATCCTGCGAGCCACCAGGTTCGGGCACATCCTCAATTTTATGCACATCGGTAGGGATATCGGCCACATCGGGCGCAATATCATGCATGTCTGGCGAAAAGGTAGCGCCGCGCTGCTCAGAAATGAGCGAGGGCGAAAGTTCCTCGATATCATTCTCGAATGGATCGGCGCGCAAAGATTCGGGCGGCGTGCTAAAGTGTGAGTGAGGGAAGGCGCTTGCCGGTTCTTGCTCGCGCAGGGGCGGATTGCTTTCGCCGCCTGCCGTACCCTCTCGCGCCGCCTCGCGAATGCGCCGGGCGGTATCATAATCTTGAGTATATGGGTCTTCCGGCTCTTCTTCTTGCGGGCGCGCAGCAAGCGGACGCGCCGTGTGAGCCTGCGCCTCATCTATGCCAAACTCGAAAGGCTGGTCAAAAGCGTCATCCTCAATAATCTCCATTGGTGGATACGACTCTTCTTTTCCCTGCCTGCTCGCAGGCTCTCCCCTTCTCCCAGGCGTGAGGACGGGTTTTCCTGTGGGAGCCAGGTGCTTTGCGGGGGCCGGGTCTCAGTTTGGGAGATGGTCGGCTGCTCTTCACGTAAGGAAGGGGGCACAAGCGGTTCGCGCTGGCGCGCGGCTCAACTATCATTAGAACCCCGGTTGACAGGCCCTCGCTGGCGCTGTAGGCCTCCTCTCTCAGATACGCCGCGTTGGGACGGGGGAGGCTGAGTTTGAGGAACACGCATTTTGCCGGTTGAGGAGCCTTCGTGTGGCTGGCTCACGCGAAAACCTGCCGCCTTAGCCACTGCTCGCACCTGCCGGTCAGGGCTAATGACCTGAATTTCTTTTCTTAGTTCGCTCGCGCGGGCGTGCAGTAATCGCCAACCAACATTGCTGCGCAGTTGTGTTTGCTGCGGCACCACCAAAATGATGCGCCGCGCTGGGATTTCCTCAATCTTTTCGCGCACCCTGGTCAGCTCATCGTTCGGATCTAGATAAATGATCTGCTCGTCAGGCATTGCCCTACTCTCCCCCTACAAATGTATTCATTCGGCTGCTTTTAGATGTGCATTTTGTGAATAACCCGGTTAAGCGCGTGTTCGAGCACGTTGCTGTCATCCTGCAATTCGATTGCCTGGTATGCCAGCGCCATTGGTGTAATATCCTGAGCATTCTTCAGAAGGTTCCTGGGATCGGAAATCGTGTTGACCATCCCCGGCTGGATAATTTCAATAAGTGGATCGCGCGAGAATGGCAGGTGGTCTTTCCACGGGAAGTTCTCCAGTCGCTCGCGCAGATCGGGCAGAGCGGAGCCGCCACCCACCATGTAAATGGCCGGGGGCAAGAGTTCATCCTTTGCCAGTTCGTCCACCAGCAATTCGATGCTGTCCATCCAGGTTTGCGTCTCAGGCGCGAGAATTGCGCGCACTTCTTCAAGCTCAGCGCCCTTGAGACCGCCAGTGCTATAAAGTATTTTGAGATTTTCGGCCTCTTTGAGCGATATCCCTTTGCTGGATGCCAGCCGCCGTGTGAATGTGCGCCCGCCCAGCGCGAACATGCGCGTCTCTTCGATACCACCCTGGCGCACCAGCGCGATGTCGGTGGTGCCACCGCCAATATCGATGAAAATAGCTCCACTGTCAGGGCCAGCATCGACGCTCAAACAACGCGCCAGCGCGTATGGCTCAGCCACAATCGAAATCAGGGTCAGGTCAAGCCCTTTGGCAACCGTTTCGAGCGCGCCAAGCTGCATGAGGGGCGCGAACGAGCTAAAAACAGTCAGCTGAAAGTGTCGACCGCGAAAACCGATGGGGTTATGCACCGTCTGCCCGTCGATACGAACCGAGATAACCGCTGCATTGGTCAGGCGCACCTCGATGTTGGAATAACCGATATCGCTGGCGATACGCTCTTTAGCCAACTTATGCAGCTTTGACTGCGCGCTGGAAATGGCGCTCTCCAGTTCATCCGGCGTAATCTCTTTGTTTGGGTCCTGCCTCTGCTTATTGACGGTAATCGAGCTTCCCTTGACCAGCTCGCCCGCAATACCGATTACCGTCGGCGGAGCAATGATGCCCCCCGCCAATTCCTCGGCTTTTACTAACGCCTCGTTGCAGTTCGCGATCACGCCCGGAATGTCGATCACCATACCATCAGACATGTGCGTGTAGCTCTGCTGGTTGCGCCCAACCCCCAGCACTTCCCCGATGCCATCTTCCTGCACTTCGATAATCAGCGCTTTGGCATATGCCGTCCCGATGTCAAGAGCGGTATACAGCTGGCGCTGGTTATCGCCTCCTGAGCGTAATGGGGCATACACTCCACCATCGCGGTCATAGTCGTTCCCATTTTCTTGATAGCGTCTGAAAATCAAATCGCGAATACGTCGCAAGGGATTGATCATAGATTATTTCCTGGTCTATGCCTGTCACTGGATTTCATTTCTTGCCTGTCGAGTACGTTATAGCACATAAGTCATGCTATGTAAAATGTACTCTACGCCTTCAAAGATTCTTTGACCAATCTGGGAACCATATCCAGGGCCGCGCCCAGCTCGGCCTTGTTTTTGCCGCCGCCCTGAGCCGATTCGGCTCTACCGCCACCTTTTCCACCCAGGCGGTCTCCTATGGCACCGGCGATCTTGCCCGCGTGCAGGCCGCGTTTCGTCAGTTCGGGCGAGACGCTTACCTGCAAGCCCACACGCTCTTCGAAGTTGCCTGCCAGCACCACCACTCCCGGCTTGCCCAGCTTATGCAGTACTACATCGCCTATTTCTCGTAAAACACGGTCATCAGGCACATTGGCGGTAACTGCCACCACGGGAACCCCCGCTACATCTTGCGCCGAGCGGACCAGCGTTTCAGTTTGCTGGATGGCGGCCTCGCGCTGGAAGTGCGCGATCTGCTTTTTGGCGGCAGTCAGTTCTTGCGCCAACTGCTCTACACGCGCCTCAAGCTGGTCGGGCTGCGTTTGCAAGGTCGCGCTGATGGCGTCTACCGTAGCAGAGCGGCGACGCAGGTAAGCTTCCGCGCCGCGCCCCGTCAGAGCCTCGATGCGACGAATACCGGCGGCAATGCTGGTCTCCTGCACTGTCACATAGATGCCGATTTGACCGGTAGAAGCGCAGTGTGTGCCGCCGCATAGCTCGGTGCTGCTACTCATCGAGACCACGCGCACGTTATCATCGTATTTTTCGCCGAACAGCGCCATGGCGCCAGTTTGTAACGCCTCCTGTAACGGCATGATCGTGGTATGAACAGGAAAATTGGCGCGAATCCAGCGATTGATTTGTTCATCCACCTGCGCCAGGTCCGACGCGGTCAGCGCGCGCGGGCTGGCGAAGTCAAAGCGCAGGCGTTCCGGTTCGACCAGCGAGCCGCGCTGCTCCACCTGCGGGCCGAGCAGATCGCGCAGCGCCCTGTGCAGCAAGTGGGTAGCGCTGTGGTTGCGTATGGTATCTTCGCGGCGCGGCGCAATTACGTTGGCCTGCGTGCTGTCGCCCACGCGCATATAGCCCTCGCGAATCTCGCCATAGTGAACGATCAACCCTTTGAGCGGGCGGCGCGTATCCTGCACCGCGAAGACGCCCATCGAACCCGTGATCTCGCCATGATCGCCAATCTGCCCGCCGCTTTCCGCGTAGAACGGCGTGGAGTCGAGAATCACCAGCGCGGATTGCGGCGCGCTGATCTCTTCAACCTCGATGCCATCCACCACCAGTCCAACCACCTTGCCAGCGCCGTTGATGCCCTGATAGCCCGTGAACTCGGTCGGCCCGACGCGCTTGAGGATATCGGTTAGCGCGGACTCGTCTTTGACCTGCCCAAAGACCGCGGTGGCGCGGCTGCGCTCCTGCTGCTGCTGCATAGACTGCTCGAAGCCGGAAATGTCGATAGTGAAGCCATGTTCAGCCGCAACCTCCTGCGTCAGTTCGAGCGGGAAGCCGTGCGTATCGTACAGTTTGAAAGCCTGGTCGCCCGGAATGGCCGTGTGACCGCGCTGCTTCAAATCCTCAAGCAGGTTATTGAGCAGGAACAGGCCAGCATTCAAGGTCTGGCTAAACTTCTTCTCTTCCAGGCTCAGAATCTCGACGATGCGGTCGCGCTGCACGCCCAGTTCAACATAATGACTCTTCATCAAATTGATAACGGTATCCGCCGCTTCTGACAAGAACGGCTTATCCAGCCCCAGCAGTTTGCCATGCCGCACGGCGCGGCGCAGGATGCGGCGGAAGATGTAGCCGCGCCCCTCGTTGCTGGGCAACACGCCGTCAGCCGCCAGGAAGACCAGCGCGCGTCCGTGATCGGCGATCACGCGCAGGGACATGTCTGTTTTCGCGTCTTTACCATAGCTGGTATTGGCGAGCGCGGCGAACGTATCGATAATCGGGCGGAACAGGTCGGTATCAAAAACCGATTCTTTACCCTGCAATACCATACTGACGCGCTCAAGTCCCAGCCCTGTATCGATATTCTTTTTGGGTAGTGGCGTCCTGGTACCGTTGAGTTCCTGGTAGAACTGCATGAACACCAGGTTCCAGATTTCCAGGAAACGCTCGCATTCGCAGCCCGGCTTGCAGTCGGCTCTGCCACAGCCATGCTCAACGCCGCGATCGTAATAGATTTCCGAATCGGGTCCGCACGGTCCCGACGCTCCCGGCGGCCCCCACCAGTTATCTTCGAGGCGCACAATGGCCTCGTCGGGGTAGCCCGCAATCTCGCTCCACCAGTGCGGCGCCTCGTCATCTTCGGGATGTACTGTCGGGTACAGGAGATTGGCGGGTATTTTGAATACTCCGGTCAGCAGTTCCCACGCAAACATGATGGCATCACGTTTGAAATAGTCGCCAACCGAGAAGTTGCCCATCATTTCAAAGAAAGTGAGAGAGCGTTCGTTGCCCACTTTGTCGATATCTGTGGTGCGGAAACACTTCTGCGCCGAGGTCAGGCGAATAGCAGGAGGCGTCTCGCGCCCCAGGAAGTAAGGAATCATCTGCTGCATTCCGGCAGTAGTCAGCAACACGGTAGGGTCGTTGCGCGGCACCAGCGATGAACTGGGTACCCTCAAATGGCCCTTGCTGGCAAAAAAATCAAGGTAGCGTTCGCGAATTTCAGTACCGGTCAATTTCATCTCAACAGACACGTTAGCCTCCATCTCTCTAGCGGGCGTTGTATATTTACATGTGAAAGAATATCTGTATCTTTTTGGCCTGCCTGTGCAGGGCCATTATATCAAAGGCGGGAAGGTCTCGCAATGCTTCGCGAACAAAGACAAACAAGACGCCTGATAACCGCGAACTGGCCTGGCGCGCCAGGCCAGTTCGCGGTTATCAGGCGTCTTGTTATTCAGGCAAGCAAGGATCAGTTGCATGACGATTAACATCACCGTTCCACGGAGAACGCTGCTGGTGCTCTGCGGCCCGGCAGGCTCAGGCAAAAGCGCCTTTGCCGCGCAGCGTTTCACACCCACCAGCATCGTCTCGTCCGATTACTGCCGCGCCATGATCTGTGATGACGAGAACAACCAGCAGGTCAACCGCGACACGTTTGACCTCTTCTACTACATCATCCAGAAACGCATGTACCTGGGCCGTTTCACCGTCGCCGATAGCACCGCTCTGCGTTCCGATACTCGCCGCAGGCTGCTCGCTCAATCCCGCCAATCCGGTTACTATGGCTGCCTGCTCATCTTCAACACGCCCCCCGAAATCTGCCTGGCACGCAACAGATTGCGCGCCCGCAAAGTAGAAGAGCAAGTAATCCCCTACCACGCCGGTCTCCTGCAACACACGCTCATCGACGCCCACACCGAAGGCTGGGATCAGGTACTTGTGCTGGGTGTAGATGATACGGACGCGCAAATCGAAGTGGAACCGTGAAATGCCTCATATTATAGAGGTCCATTTCCGCGCAAAAAATGCCTATCAGCAGCGTTTATATCTCATAGGGGTATTTTTGTCCGCATATCAGAAATGCTAGAGAGGGCGAGCAAGCACCTATGGGCCGTCGTCAGAAAGCGAAGCGTTACGCCTTTTATAACGAAATGACCGAGCCGTTTTTACCCACCATTACGACTCCCATCCCGCGTTACCTGCTCCCCGGCCAGACCCGCTCGCGCCGGCGCCGCTCAAGAAGCGCCATTGGCGCATTCTTCGCCGCCATCATCACCTTCATCAATACCCTGCTGGCCCTCGCCCTCGTGCTGCTATTGTTGCTGCTCTTCGCGCGTTTCATCATCAATACCGCCCATCTCACCTTCGGCCAGTACACCTACTGGCTCACACGCCTCAGCGCTCCCCTCGTCGCGCCTTTTGCCCGCTACCTGCCCACCCTGCCATTCGCGCGCTACACCATCGACCTGCCCACGCTGGCCGCTATGCTTGCCTATCTGATCGGGATAGTGTTGGTGCGCGGCATCCTGAAGCGGCTTGTCAAATAGGCAAGTAAGCGGAACAGCGCGCTATCGCGCTTAACGAGAAGGTGCTTGGGCCGACACATCCCAATACGATTCTTTTCCGAAAGAATTGCGCGGAATTGTTGAGGCAATGGAAGAAGGGACGCGGGCGGCGCAAGCGCTCCCACCCTTGTACCCCTGTTGTTACGCAAGAACGCGTATTGAGTTATATGGATAGGAGGCTTGCAGGTTCTTTTGCCTCTCAGATGGTGCCCATTGAGGGAGTGACAGAGAGCAATGCTCAGAGAAAATGATCTGGTAGACACAGACCTTGCCTCGGAATTGCTGCGCGACCGTTTGCAGAAAGGGCCAATAGGGCAGAAAGAGGCGCTCCTCATCCTTGCACAGATTGGACAGGCTCTCCATGCTGCTCACCAGCAGCATCTCGTTCATGGTCACGTAACACCAGAGCGCATTCTTTTTAACACTCGCAACGAGGCTATGCTAACGGATTTCTCCCCGCATACTCTGCTGCCACCTGAGAAGATAGAGGAGAGCGTTTCTGCGGAAGAAGCCGTTTACCGGGCGCCTGAGCAACTGGCGGGTCACACGAGCGAGGAGAGCGATCAATACTCCCTGGGTTGCATTGCTTATGAGTTGTTTACGGGGTGTAAGGTTTTTCGGGTGCCCTCGGTGAGCGCTCCAGGTCTGTACTACAAGACCAGAATACTCATCGCGCCAGGAAAGCTTCATCCTGGCATCTCTTCCTCTATCGAGGAAGCCATTCTCAAAGCGCTATCCAGGGAACCCGTCCGGCGTCATCGTGATATCCCGGCTTTTCTCACCGCTCTGGGTATAGCTTCTGCAACAGGGAATGAAGATCAGGGACAGGCGATCATTGAAGCGACTCCCATCACTCTGGACCTGTTGAGAGAGGCTCTAGAGGCCCTGGAGACGATAAAGATGGCAATAGTGCCAGGGTACGAGGCTGGCAGAACCCCTGCGCTTCCTCAGAAGAAAGCAGGGAAAAGACTTACATCCAGGCGCCAGCGCATACTTATCCTGGTCGCGTGCCTGGTCGTTGCTGCTATTGTAGCAAATTCGCTCTTTCTCGCTTTCAAGTTTTCAATACCACCAAAAAGAGCGAGAACGGTGCCTTCGACTTCTGCGACGAGCCTAACGGAGTTCCCGGCGCAGAACGGCACGTCTGTGCCTACGGTGACTAAACCTGTTCCATCAACGTCCGTTGCCGGCCGGGTACCACCTCATCATGGGAACGGGTCCCCGACGCCGACGAACCCCCCCGTCCCGGTGTCCACACCTACACCGACGCAGACCCCTGCGCCGGTAGCGATGCAGGTACCACTGGCTTCGTTTTTCAACAATAATGGTATCGGCAGAACGCCCGGACAGGCCAACTTCGATGGTTCGGGATATTCCTACCCGGCTGACCAGGTGCCAGCAAGCGGCCTCATAACGGTGGATGGTGTGTCATATCAGTTTCCAGGCATCGCGCCTCTGGCAAATAATAACATCGCTGCCTCCAACCAGACCATTCCACTTCCGGCTGGTCACTACCGGCAAATGTTTCTTCTGGCAGCTGCGAGCTGGGGTCCGGTGAGTGGCACTATGGCCATTCGCTACGCCGACGGTTCCACAACCATGATACGTGTAACGGTATTAGACTGGATTACTGGCTCCTCAAATGCATTGCAAACGACCTACCGCTATAATCCATTCGGTATCGATGCTAATCCCGCCTATATCTATGTTATGGCGGTGACGTTGGACGCCACGCGCACCACCAACGCGCTGGTTTTGCCTGGATTACTGAACGGGCCGCATCAGAACGGGCAAATGCATGTGTTCGCGGTAACGTTGCAGCCTTGAGAGTGTCAGTATCATCATACAGCGCATGAAACGCTACATGCCCACCTCAATCTCTCCAAAATGATATACTATATCAACGTATCGTCACGTATTACAGTTCTTTCTGGAAAAAATAGGATGTCACGTTCAGTCGATTACAACTTTAGTTGCCCATGTGGGGAGAAGTTTAGCAGCCCCATTTATGATTATGTCAATGTAGCGAAAGACCCCTCGCTGCAATATACCGTGTTAGCCGGTCTCTTGAATGTCTCTACCTGCCCATCCTGCGGGCGGCGTATCGCTCACTCGCAACCCTTCATCTATTCCGACCCCGCGCACAACCTGCTGGCTTTTGCGCATCCACGCGGCGACGTACCCGAAGAGGCGCGACTGCTCATTCTCGATAAACTGCAAACGACCTATGATACTATCGTAGGGGATGATGGCATCGATAGCAACGGGGCCGCCAATCACACCCTTTCACCCGAAGACTCCAGGCAAATAGCAGAAACGCCGCCCTTACAGGTCATCTTTGGTCTGGATCAGTTGAACGCGGTCATCAACGCCGTTTTGAGCCAGGACGAACGTATGGGCCGGCTGGCTCTCAATACCTTCAGTCGCGACGAGGCCGAACGCGGGCAACTGCTGCTCATCGCCCGCAAGCTGGCGCGTGAGATGCAGTGCCAGGTAGAAGTCGAAGACCTGCCCGACGAGTATACCGTCTGGGTCTTCGGAGCGCGCCGCCGCATCGGAGCCATTATGCGCGAACTCGCCCCCAGGGAGTAGGAGCAACGGAAGCATGATAACAATCGGCGTGTTGACCATCAGCGACGGTGGCGCGGCAGGCACGCGCCAGGACACCAGCGGAGAAACCATTCGCGCCATGGTGACACAGATACCCCATGCTGTTCTCAGCGCGGGCGCTATCATCCCCGACGAGCGCGACCTGATCGAGGGGACGCTGCGTGAGTGGAGCGACGAACGCCATCTAAACCTCGTCCTGACCACCGGCGGCACCGGGCTGGCACCGCGCGATGTCACACCGGAGGCTACCAGGGCGGTCATCAACCGCGAAGCGCCCGGCATCGCCGAGGCCATGCGGGCAGCCAGCCTGCAGCATACCCCCTTCGGCATGTTGTCGCGTGGCGTAGCAGGTACCCGCGGACACACCCTTATCATCAACCTGCCCGGCAGCCCCAAAGCCGTGCGCGAATGTCTGGATTGCATCCTGCCCGTGCTACCCCACGCCATCAACCTCTTGACCGAGGGACCGCGAGAGCATTAACCGATGCCAACAGATGCTACAAATTCTACAGATACCGCAGGTACATCAAACACACCGCCTGTGATATACAGGGGCCATAGCGATTACATCTTCTCCCTGGCCTTCTCTCCCACTTGCTCCACTCTCGCATCCGCGTCACGCGATACAACGGTTCGCGTCTGGAGCATTCATCAATCCCGCATGGAAACCGAAGACATAACCGTTTACCGCGAACACAAAAGCAGCCTCCTTTCAGTCGCGTGGTCGCCCGACGGCACATACATTGCATCAGGCGATACCCTCGGCGTTATCCACATCTGGAATGCCTGTACGGGCGCTACCATCCTCACCTATCGCGGCCATACGCGTTTCGCTCGCAGTGTTGCCTGGTCGCCCGATGGAAAACATATCGTCTCCGGCGGCGACTACGGCGACAGCACCGCGCAGGTATGGGAAGCGTTCACCGGCAAACTGCTTTTCACCCACACGCGCCAGTATCGCGTATTTGTCACAGCATGGGAACCGCGAGGAAACCTCATCGCTACGTGCAGCTTTGACGGCAGCGTAATGGTATGGGATGCTTTCACCGGCGACGTAAAACGAACCTACACGGGTCATAACGGGCCAGTCTACACCACAGCCTGGTCGCCCAACGGCGCGTTCATCGCCTCCGCCGGGCAGGACACCACTATCCAGGTATGGGAAGCCGCCACAGGAAAAACCATCCACACATTTAATGACTATACGAAAGCAATAAAGTCCCTCGCCTGGTCGCCCGACAGTCAGCACATCGCTTCTGGCGGTGATGACAAACGCGTGACGGTATGGCAGCCGGCAACAGGCGTGTGCACCATCCTCAATCAAGACCACAGGAAATGGATACGCTCAGTGACATGGTCGCCGGGTGGAGATGCGATTGCTGCTTCGAGCGATACTACTGTAAGGATTAACGCAATTTTTTTGTAGGGACGCGATTTATCGCGTCCGTTCACCGCGCCTATCCACTCACCGTCTACAACCAATACATGTCGCACAACCAACAAGCGGACGCGATAAATCGCGTCCCTACAACATATGTATACTCTCCGCGAACTCCTCGCGGGTCATGCCCATGTAAATCTCGTCGTGAAATTCGCCTCCGGTGTAGATCATGCGGCGCAGGCGGCCTTCGTGCTGGAAGCCGAGCGATTTTAGCAATTTGATGGAGCGTTCGTTGAAGGCGTAAACATTCACCGTCACTTTTTGATAGCGCAATTCCTCGAAAAAGTAACGCAGCAGAATGCGAATGGCTTCCTTCGCGTAGCCTTTGCCCCAGTAGTCGCGTCCAATGGCTATAGCGTATTTGAAGGTTCCCATACGCCTGTCACAACCGAATGTATTAATGCTGCCTATCGCTCCATGCTCTTTTAGCTCGATAACCAGGCGATACTCATCATTCTCCGGCTCATCAAGCTGGGCCTTCTCAAACCATCGCCTGTCGCCAGCCTGCGAGCGAGGAAAGTAGATCATCCAACTATTGAGCGAAGCCTCGGAATCTTCGTCTAACGAGTGGAAAAAAGGCTGGTCTTCCGGTTCGATGGCGCGCAGCCTGATGTTTGGCCCTTCCCAATAGTTGTAAAAAGCCATAGCTACTCTTTGAGACCTTTTTTCAACTCGTCGACGAAACCAAATAAACCCTTTGTCCAGGTCATTTCGGCTTCGCGCTGCGCCTTCAGACGTAGGGCAGCCTGGCGCTGCTCTTCCGCGAGCTGCTCGTCGTAGGCGGCGCGTTTCTGGAGATCGCGCAGCGTCTGGTAGGCCAGGTTCAGACGTTTGATATGGGTGTCAAGTCCCTGTTTATTCAGATCGGGATGGTGCAGGCGCGCGAGACGATGATAGGAGCGTTTAATTTCTGCCAGCGTCGCGGAAGACGGGACTTCGAGAATTTCGTAGTAGTTTTGTTGCATCTTATACTGTACCTGCTGGCATTTATAAGCCTGTGCTGCCAAAACCGCCCCGGCCCTCGCCCATTTCATCCACCTCGCGCCATGTAGCGCGAGCAATGGGAACAAAAATACCCTGGGCAATGCGCTCACCGCGTTTCACCAACACCGCCTCCTCGCGAAAGTTCAACACCTGTATCTTCAATTCGTCCCCCTCGCCACAATAATCCTGATCGATAATTCCTACCCCGTTGGGAATGAGCAGACCCTTGCGTACCGGCGTGCTGCTTCTCAGCGTCAGCATGAGCATATAACCCTGTGGAATATGCACTATGACGTTGCCGGGTACCAGCTCAATCGTGCGCGGAGCAATCTCCGTATCCTCGCGACAAAACAAATCGAAGCCCACTGAACCCGCCGTTGCATAGATAGGCAGAGGCAAGTCCTTATCGATACGTTTGATCGTCACCTCAAGTGGTTGCGTTAAATTGTTCATATCTGTTATTCTAGAGGAGAGTTTATATGCCGTCAAGTAGCGACGCCCCTTGTGGGTGTCCAGTATGCGTATTTAGTCATTCTTTCATGAAACGAAAGAATGGACACCCACAAGAGGTGTCGCTACTTGACGGAGAATCTATTATACTAGGAGCGGTCAAAGTTTGAATGCGCGTCTAAAAATAGTTGGCACCGGTATATTATTGTGCCTGACGCTGGCTCTGACCGTTTTTTGCGCAGTGCAGACGGTACAGGCTTTCCAGAGGTTTCAGCAAGATCACAAGCTCGCGGTCACAGGCGATGTCAGCACCATTCGCTCCTGGATGACCGTTCCCTTCATCGCGCATTATTATCATATTCCCGAAAGCTACCTGGACCAGTCATTGCATATTACCAATGACAAAGCGGTGCATCATCTTCCCCTGCGCGAGCTAGCCGACCGCGTCAAACGCCCTGTGGATGGTCTTATTCGCGACATCCAACACGCGATTTTAAATTATCGCAACCATCGTACCAGGGCGGGAGCAAGCCACATCCCATTTACCAGGGCGGGGGCAAGCCACATCCCATTAACCAGGGCGGGGGCAAGCCCCGCCCCTACCATACTACGAAGCCACCCGCGAAGCGCGTATAGGGTAGGGGCGGGGCTTGCCCCCGCCCTGGTTCACACCCTTGCCCCTGCCCTGGTTCACACGTCTTCCCCCACCTTGCTCCGCGCAACGGCCCCACTTCACACGTCTTCCCCCACCTTGCTCCGCGCAACGGCCCTGGTTCGCGCGCCTACTCCGGCAGAGAGGGAAGAAATATGAGAGTGTTCCTCACTGCCCTCCTGAATATGGTGCAAGATTATGGCTATCCTGCCCTGTGGGTCTCCGTCTTCATTGCCGCTGTTGGTTTACCGCTTCCCATCGCGCTTGTGCTGCTGGCGGCTGGCGCGTTCGCCGCGCTGGGCGATTTCAACATTGTCCTGCTAACACTCATCTCAATAAGCGCCTCTGTCGCCGGTGACAACCTGGGCTATGTGATCGGACGCTTTTGGGGCAGCAAGGGTGCCGACTGGCTAGAACATTCTAAACTGGGAAAACGCTTACTCAAGCCCGATTCTGTGGCTCGCTCGCGCCTCTACTTCAAAAAACGCGGAGGCTGGGCTATCTTTTTCAGTCGCTTTCTCGTGGCTGCTCTGGGTGGAGTTGTCAATCTGCTGGCTGGTACTGAACTCTACCCGTATCGCTATTTTCTGCTTTTTGATATTGCTGGCGAGGTGCTGGGTGCGCTCATCCCATTACTGCTCGGCTTTGCCTTCGGCGCGAGTTGGGACGCCGTTGGCGATATTATCGGCACATTCTCGCTCTTAGTACTCGGTCTGCTGCTTATGGTCTATTTCTTTATACGTCTGGTACGTTACACGCGCGGGGCGCAAAAAGCCAGAGCAGCCACGGCTTACAAGGCATCGATGATAGAGGCGCCCCTTCAAGCCCCGGAAGCGCCACCCAGTCAGGTTTGACACAGGCGCGCTTTACACCATACAATCTGTGCAGAAGGTAACGAAAGGGCGCAACCAACCAGGCCCTACAGTCGAACATATAAGAAAGTCCTGTTATCATGCAACAACCCCAACCCCCACTGGCGCAGCCGCGCAAAGCTCCAGAGCCTCTACCAGAAGCTCGCGAGGTCGTCGATGGCATCTGGAAAATTACCGTGCCTATTCCCTTTCCTTTGCGCACCGTGAATGTGTTTGCGCTGGTCGGCAAGGATGGCTGGGCGATGATAGATACAAGCATGGGCACGCCCGATACCCGCGAAGCATTATGGAAAGGGCTGGAACGCGCCGGTCTCAGCCTTGACAACCTGCGCACCATCGTTCTCACCCATCATCATCCCGATCACGTGGGTCTATCGGGCGAACTCCAGGAGCGCAGTGGGGCGAACGTTTTTATGCATCCCATCGATGAGGACGCCATTCGTGTGATCTGGGCCGGTAAGATGCCCGAACGTTTCGGGCGCGTCTCAAACTTCTTCAGCCAGCACGGGATGTTGCCCAGCGATTTCTGGTTCACACAGGTTGACCCGGACGTGATGCGCAACCTCATTCGCGTTCCACCACACGAAACGTTCACCCTGGTCAACGACGGGGAAGTCATTACCGTGGCCGATGAGCAGTACCATGTCATCTGGACGCCCGGTCACTCCGACGGGCAAATCTGCCTTCTGCGCGAGCGAGATGGAGTCTTCCTGGCCGCCGATCACGTTCTGCCCCGCATTACGCCCAATATCGGACTGTATTCTGAAAAGGACCGTCCCAACCCTCTCGGCGACTACCTGGCATCGCTGGCAAAAGTGGCCGATCTGCCCGCCAGCATCGTTCTACCCGGACATGGCGAGCCATTCACCGGCCTGGCAGAGCGCACCGCCCAGATCACCCAGCATCATTACGAGCGCGAAAAGCAAATCCTGGCCCTGCTCGACCAGGAACCGCAACACGCTAACCGGGTAGCGGAACAACTCTTCAGCCACCGTTGGGACAACAGCGAGGCGCGCCGCATGGCCGTTGCCGAAACGCTCTCACACCTTGAACACCTGCGTTTTAGCGGCCAGGTCGAGCAACACCGCACCAGCGATGGCCTGCTCCTCTATAGTGTGGTTTGATTACCTGTCGGGCAGATTACCAGGGCGGGGGCAAGCCCCGCCCTGGTAATCTGCCCATTCGTACCGCCTGGGAAGCCATTTTTCTAACTGTACGCTTGCTATAGACTGGCTTGCCAGGCGGCGTGAGGCTTTCGAGCAAGCTCTGAGGCGGTTTCATGCCTTGAATTTCCCAGAATCGCGTGCTATACTCCTATACGGCAGTGAGTTGTGAAGTCGCTCTACAAGCCCAACAACAGCACTTTGGGAGAAGATGCGACATGTGTCGAACGTAGTAAGGAGAAATTTAAACCTATGGCAGCTAAAAAAACCGGACCAGCCGAATCAAAGACAGCGTCAACTTCGACGATTGTTGGTCGGCAAGAGATCACCAAAAGCATCGCGAAACGCTCGGGCCTGACTCAGAAGAAGGCAGCAGAGGTACTTGAAGCAACGCTGACCAGTATTCGCGAGTCACTCGAGCAAGGCCAGGAGGTACGCCTGGTCAACTTTGGCTCATTCAAAGTTCGCCGGAGCGCCGCTCGCCAGGGCGTCAACCCGCGCGACCGCAATCAGAAAATCACCGTTCCTGCCAAGGAACGTGTGCGCTTCTCTCCCGGCAAGGAACTCTCGAACGCCATTGTGAAAAAGTAAGCGTGGGTTATTGCTGTTGAATGCCCTCGCATAGCACGCGGGAAAATTTCCCTCGTAGTTTCCGTATTGTGACTCACTGCCATCTTTATCTGCTCGTGTGAGATAAGACACCTGCCTCCTACATCCTGATGTTATTTGACAACCAAACGAGGTAATAAAAGCATCCCACCGTCCTGATGGATTTTGCCGACCGAATCAGGTAATGGCATGGCCTCGTCCTGTAGGGACAAGGGGATGCGGGGAGAGGATGAGGGGGCCTTGTGCTTGTCCTCGTCGGAGTGCGACCATCACGCCTCACGGAACCCAGGCGCATCCTGTTGCCAACAGGACAAGCACAAGGCCCTTACCCCTCTATTTGCTACATTTGTTCATCAAAAATCTTCCAAAAATCAGCAAGAAACACCCCCTCACTGCATGATATACTTGATCTGTATGTGTAGCTCCTCGTTCTAACTTTCAGTTGGTACGAGCGTATATAAAGGAGCTATGCAAAAATGGTATGTATGAGAGTGCGCATCTTCCAAAAACAGGGGAACTGAAGAAACAAGGAGTATGCAATGGATGCCAGATTTTATCAATCGGAAGAAATAGACATTGAGCGACTTGCAATGGATCTGGAAAATATGTATCGCCTGCAGGGATATGAGGCCCAGCACGTCGGCACTCCCGATCAGACGATGGTGCAGTTGAAGAAGGGCGGCGACCTGGTTGCCCTGATTGGTTTGCAAACGGCCCTGACGGTCATTATTCAACGCATGGCCGGCGGCACCGTGACAATGATCGGCCAGCAGAAGTGGATGGATAAGGCTGCCGTCGGCGCGGTCGGCCTGGTTTTTGCCCCGGTTCTTTGGCCTCTAATGTTGACCTCCGGCGCAGGCGCGATTCGCCAGGCCAGCCTGGGTAACAGTGTGCTAAATACCCTGGATGGACTGGTGCGCCAGCGCTACCCGGATGTGCGCCCAGGCCCCATCCCCGCGCAACTGATGCCGCAGGTTCAACAACAATGGGCGCCGCCCCCGCAGTATGGTCAGTCGGTGCCTGTCTACACGCCATCCGCGCCTGTCTATACGCCAACCACACCGACCATGCCGCCCACGCCAGTATATTCGCCGTCGCTGCGCTGCCCCAACTGCAACACGCCGTATGAGGCGGGTGATACGTTTTGTAGCGGCTGTGGTCGTTCGTTGGCTCCGCAACAAAAGATCATTTGCCCCAACTGCAAGTTCGAGGTCAAGCCAGGGGTAGCGTTCTGTCCTAAATGCGGCACATCGGTCTTCCAGGCGCAATCAGGCACACAGGCGGCTGCGCCGACCATTGCAGCGCCACCCGCGCCCACTATGCCAACGTATACACCACCTCCGGCTCCCCGGCCTCCGACTTTCCGACCGGCCACGCCACCACCCGCGCCCTATGTGCCACCGGTACCAAAAGACCCCCTGGTAATGCCCAAACCATCGGTGACTATCATTCCCGGCGCATCAAAACCGGCTGCGCCGCCACCCGCGCCCAAACAGCCGCCGGTGCCGGTGTACACGCCACCAGCGCAACCCACTCCTCCGCCCACCATGCCGCCCACGCCGGTGTATATCCCACCCGCGCAGCCAACAGTGCAAAGCAACGTTTCGCCCAATTCGCAAACGCTGCAAACGCCGCGCCAGCCCATCAGAGCTAGACCAGGCAGCCAGCCAACCGCCAGTACCAACGTTCCCTGGGGCAAGCTCATCTTCAGCAATGGCAAGGAAGTGGAACTGAGCGGCGAACAGGCGCTGATCGGGCGAGTTGATCATGACGTGCAGGGCATCACGCCGGATGTTGATCTGAGTGATGTGCCCGGCGCGGATACTACCTCGCGCATTCACGCCACCATCGAACATGTCGGCAGTACCTACATGGTGACGGACTTGAACAGCACCAACTCCACGCGTGTCAATGGCAAACGCCTCGAACCGGATAAGGCGAGTCCCATCAATGATGGCGAGTCGCTCCAATTTGGCAAAGTAAACTGCACCTTTAAAAAACTCTAGTAAGAAACAATGGGAGAAAACAATTTTATGGACATTCGCTATTACAATACTCGCGACATCAATCTGGAACGACTCGCCGCTGACCTGGAGCGTGAGTTTGTGGCGCAGGGATTCGAAACACAGCATTTTGGCTCAGCGGACCATATAACGGTGCAATTGAGGAAAGGCGGAGAGTTGGCCGCAATCTTCGGCCTGCGTTCCGCCGTTACCGTTGTCATGCAGCGCAATCCCGAAGGACTGCATGCCGCCATCGGCCAGCAGCGCTGGGCTGATAAAGCGGCAGTCGGCGCGGTGGGCTTCTTCTTTCCAGTACTCTGGCCGTTGATGATTACTGCCGGCGCGGGCACCTTGATGCAGGCCAGCCTCGGCAACCAGGTGTTAAACGCGCTGGACATGCTCATTCACCAGCAAGCGCCCGGCGCGCAGCGCGGCCCTGGAGCGTCCGCCCCGTTTCATATGCCACCTTTCAATATGCCGAACTTTCACTTCGGACAGGCCCAGACCGCGTCTGCTCCCGCCCCGGTCATTTGCCCCAAATGCCAGACGCCCAACGAGCCAGGCGACAAGTTCTGTATGCAATGCGGCACATCGCTGGAACCAAAGCAAGAAGAGAAAGTGCATTGCTCCAACTGCGGCGCGGAGATGAAGCCAGGCGCGGCCTTCTGCACAAAATGCGGCACATCGGCTGCGGCATAACAAATCAGTAGCGACACCCCCTGGACCGAAGCGGCTTCAAGTAGGTTTGCGCATAAGTTCCAGGGGGTGTCGCTACCTTTGCAGGCGTAGCGCGTTATTTGGGTGTATTGATAGGGTAGATTTTCAAACTTGAGAAGGCCACTTCTGTGCCATCGAGATTGACGAGCATACCAACATAACCTGTCGTATAGCTTTTATCGGTAATGGGTTTACCGACCAACTTGCCATTGACCAGGAAGGAGAAGGTATTGCCATTCTCAAGTATCTTGAAGGTGTTGTTACTATTCGGAGCGTGTCCTTCGTGAAATTCGGCGCCGAAGTTCTGACTCCACAGCGGCGTCCAGGGATTGGCCTTGCTGCTGTCATATTTGTAGAACCAGTATTTGCCGTTATCGCCGGGAGTATTGACGACCTCGAAGCTATAAAAGGTACTCACGCCTTTGGCCGTCTGGTTATAACGGAAGATTATGCCAAAGGAGTTGACCGGCGAAGTATCATCACCCTTAATCTCCTGCATAGTGAGCTGATAGGACATAGCCTCGTTGGGCAGCGTATATTGCACCACGACAGCCACCCCTTCTTTGCCCAGGTTGGTGATATGATACCCGTCTGCCTTGAAGACATACGAGCGTGTGGCGCTGGTTCCTTCCGGTAAGTTACGAATGTTGGTAGTCAGGGGGTCCGACAGAATGCTGTTATCCGGGGTACTCGAAGTGGCCTGCGTCCTGGGCGTGCTCTGAGTAGTTGCAGGAGTCGTCGTACTCACGTTGCCTTTGCCGGGTTGGTTCAGGTGAGAGCGCAGCATAAGGAAGCCTGCCATGCCACCTACTAACAAAAGCACGATTGCTGCCACTATGGTCGCCATCTTGAGCATTTTGAGAAGTGGATGAACAGGCTTTGGTGGTGCAGGCGCCGGGGGCACTGGCAAAAGACCAGTTACATAGCGGCCAGGGGCAACAGGCACCTGCACCACTTTGACAGGGCCGGTCAACTTGACGGTCTGAGAACCCTGCTCGTAATTAGGGGCCATCAACGCGCCGGTGGTTGGCCTCATAGAGGGCGACATCTGGTTGATGCGTGATTGCGCATAGGGATCGGTTGAGCCGGTCGGAGTAGAGGGAATCATGTTGCCCATCGCGGAATATGTCGAGGGCGAGAGTTCGCGCATTCCCGGCTGAAAGGCCGATGGCTGCGCCCCTGTTGAGGTCGATACGCGACCGGCAGGAGTAGCAGGATTCTGCATAAAGTTGGCAGCCGGTACCGCGCCCGTGTTGCCCGATCCTACTTTGGGAAACATACCTGTGCGCGAGAGCAGACCGGTTGAACGAACGGGGGCGTCTTGCGGCGATACAGGGATACGCGACCCTGTGGGGCCGTTGTCCTGCTCATTGTACATAGCTGGCATTGCCGACGTTTGCCATTTGGGATCAAAGAGGCCGCGACGCGAGTAGATGCCCGAACCACCAAAACCGCTTTCTGCGAATGGATCGGCCTGTGTTGCGCTGGTCTGTGATTCGGCGCTGGCGAATGCCAGGCGGAAAGCGGTGGCAAGTTCCAGGCCATTGGAGAAGCGATCTGACGGACGTTTTGACAGAGATTTAAGGATGACCTGTTCGGCGGCGGGGGGTAGGTCTTGACGGAAGCGGCGCGGCGAGGGCGGCTGTGAGTGTAATTGTTGCGCGGCAATCTGCATGGGCGTTTCGCCCTGAAACGGGGTGGTGGCCGTCAACATCTGGAAAAGGATGATACCCAGCGAATAGAGATCAGCGCGCCCATCAACTTCGTGACCCATGACCTGTTCGGGCGACATATAATCGGGAGTGCCAACAGGCGCGCCCGCGCCGGTGAGCCGCACCTGGGCCAGCGCTTCCTCGCTGATAATCTTGACCAGGCCAAAGTCGGTAAGTAAAAGGCGTCCTTCATGGGTCAGCAAAATATTAGCAGGTTTGATGTCGCGATGGATCACACCGCGCGCGTGAGCGAAATCAAGGGCGGCGGCCAATTGCTCCAGGTAATTGATGGCTTTCGGCAGGATAATCTGCCCTTCGCGTTCCATAACATCGCGCAAGGTGCCGCCGCTGATATAGGGCATCACCAGGTAGGCCAGCCCATCACGCTCGCCATACTCATACACAGGCATGATATTGGGATGCTCAAGGGAAGCAGCAGCGTCAGTTTCACGCCGGAAGCGTTTGAGGAAAGCAGCCAGGTGCTGCGGTTTCAGGGCGGTGGCAGGTAACAACACCTTCACGGCTACCTGACGACGAGGGCGGGACTGCTGGGCAAGATAGACGGCTCCCATTCCTCCCTGACCGATAAGTTGTTGGAGCGTGCAGGTTCCCAGTACTGTTCCAACTAAAGCTTCAGCGTTCATCAAAAACTACCTCTTCTCGTTTCCTGTTGCTCGTACTTATACACCTGCGCCGGGGTAGCGCGTGTACACATCTGCGACATGCTTACGGTTTTACATGGTAGTCAATTTCTTGACCGATAGCAACTGATACAGCCCGACAGCATGACTAAAGTAATAGCGCGTGGTTAATGTTTCTTAACTTTTTTTCACGAATGCCTGTAATGTGCCGGCTATCGCGCGCAACCCTTATAACGGCAATAAACGGATAAGCTAGTCCATTTTGAAGGAAATAGGCCAAATAGGGGATGGTAGGGAAGCGATTGATTCCGTTTGTCGTACCAGGGCGGGGTTTGCCCCTCCCTGGCTCACAAACAAAACCCATAATCAGCCCTCTACAAACTGGTGCGGTTGCGCTGCTGGTCGGTGTGACGCTCAATCGCCAGTTCGATCAGGCGGTCAATCAATTCTTTGTAGGGCAGTCCGCTGGCCTCCCATAGTTTGGGGTACATGCTGATAGAGGTAAAGCCAGGCATGGTGTTGACCTCGTTGATGTAGACTTGATCTGTCCCGCGCTCCAGGAAGAAATCGACACGCGCCAGCCCGCTCAGGTCCAGCGATTGAAAGGCCAGCGCGGCCTGGCGGCGCACCTCTTCGGCCATGGCCTGTGGAATATCGGCGGGAATGATGACATGCGATTTGTTATCAATGTACTTGGCGCGGTAATCGTAAAATTCGTTGCTGGAGATGACTTCGCCGACTACCGAGACAAGCGGTTCATCGTTGCCCAGCGCCGCGCATTCCACTTCGCGGCAATCAATGCCTTTCTCGATAATGATCTTGCGATCATATTCCGCCGCCTCGTTGATGTAATGCAGCAATTCAGCGCGGTCATGCGCCTTATTGACGCCGACGCTCGAACCCAGGTTGACGGGTTTGACGAAGTTGGGGTAGCCCAGACGCTGCTCGATGGCATCCAGAATGGGTTCAGGCGCGCGTTCCCAGGCGCTGCGACGATAGACAAGATAGTCGCCAACGGGCAGGCCCACTCTCTGGAAGATCATCTTCATCTTCTCTTTATCCATGCCCAGCGCGGAACCCAGCACACCGCAGCCCACATACGGCAGATTTGCCATCTCGAGCAGCCCTTGCAGCGTGCCATCTTCACCGTAGGTGCCATGCAGCACCGGAAAAATGACATCCAACGCGCCCGCGTTACCCAGATCTTCACCCTGCTCTATGGGAATCAGGCGGCGCAGGCGTGGATCGCCCGTCAGCGTAACTGCCCTTGATGGCTCCGTTTCTGCATCATCAGAAGGCGCGTGCGAGCCGCGTTCGGCTGCCAGCAAGTGCTGCGGTGTAGTGCCAAGCAGCCACGAACCTTCTTTCGTAATAGCTATAGGAATTGCTTCATATTTGTCGCTATCCAGGTTCGCCATCACCGAAGTGGCCGATGCCAGCGAAACTTCGTGTTCGCCCGAACGCCCACCATAAATGATGCCAACGCGGATTTTTCTCTTTTGCGCCATAATACACCCCTTAGAGCAGTGCTAACATTGTTTCGATACGCATGCCTCGCGAGCCTTTGAGTAATACCAGGTCTTCGCTCTGAACTCGCTCTTTGAGTATTTCAGCGGCGGCATGTTTGGCCGCTTCCAGTTGCTCCTGGTGCTCAAGATCGGCTTCGAAATAGAAAGTATGCGACTGTGGCATCCCTGCTGAAATAGCTCCTTCGATGAAATAACGCGCCTCCTCACCGATAGCGAGCAGGTAATCGATGTTGCCAGCCAGAAATGCGCCGCTTGCGGTGTGTTCTGCGCGTGAAAATTTCCCCAGTTCAAGAATGTCGCCCAGCACGGCCCACCGTTTGCCGCCGGGCGCAATCGTGGTGGCGCGCATGGCTCGCGTAATGGCTACGATCGATTGGCGATTAGCGTTATAGGTATCATCGATAAGCGTGCTGCCATTGGGACCGGCTTTGATCTCGCAGCGTCCCTTCGCCGGAACGAGCGTTTCCAGCCCGGCGCATACTTCGTCACAGGGCATCTCTGCCGCGTACCCTGCTGCCGCTGCGGCCAGCGCGATCAACACGCCATGCCGACCCGCTAAATGCAGTTGCACGCGCCGTACCTGCCCGCCGTAGTTCAAAGTAAAACTGTGGCCGCGCAATTCGTCGCCCTGTAAGTCACTGCCGCGCACCTCGGCCTCTTCACCCAACCCGTAATAGAGGATGCGCGCCCGCGTTCTCGCGCTCATAACCCGCACGTTGGGATCGTCATAGTTGAGGATAGCGATGCCATTTGCTGCCAACGCTTCAACCAGTTCGCCTTTTGCCACCGCGACCCGTTCCTGCGAACCAAAATATTCGAGGTGCGCCGCGCCCACATTCGTAATCAAAGACCAGTTAGGACGGGCGATGGTAGTGCATAGCCACGCCAGTTCACCAACCCACTGCGCCCCCATCTCCAGTACGGCGTAGCGGTGTTTTTCTTCCAGGCTCAGCAAAGTCAGGGGATAGCCTATTTCGTTGTTATAGGACGCGAACGTCTTGAGTATTGGCGCGCTGCGGCCCAGCACAGACGCCACAGCTTCTTTGGTGCTGGTCTTGCCATTGCTGCCGGTAATGCCAATGAAGATGGTATTGCGCTGCCGCGCAGCGCGCTCATGAGCAGTTTTGTGCAGCGCCTTTACTACGTCCGGCACCACAATTTGCAGAAAATCGGGCGGAACTTCACTAGAAGGTTCTACACACAGAACCGCGCCCGCGCCCGCACGCGCCACATCAGGAATGAAGCGATGACCATCAACGCGCTCTCCCTTGATTGCGATAAAAAGATCACCCTTCTCAACTCGGCGGCTATCGTGTTGCGCAAATGGGAACACGCGCGCGGCGTCGGGCGTGGCCGTGCTGTGTAAACGTACCATACCCTCATTGCCCTGAAGTATATCGTTGAGGGTGAACATACCTCTCTATCCTCTCTCGTGTTGAAAACTTTCCCCCAAATCGCTTATGTCATCTGAGCACAATGTATCCCATACACCTTCGCTCGCTCAGTTACAAATATTCTATTCGGTTGTAAAAATTCTTCAGGACGCGATTCTTCCATCACCCGGTTTAAAGGTAAAATTCATTACGGGAAGGCGCCGTATCGTAGCAGGAAGGGTCCGCCTTGTCCCCCCCTGTCTTTTACTAATAAAAAATTAGGTACTTGACAAAGTGAAGTATGCAGTGTATACTATCTACAGTTAGATAAGTTACTAACTATTTGATAGAGAAATTCTGGAGGAATACACATATGGCATGGGAAATCGATCCCGCACATTCTGAGGCCCAGTTCGCGGTGAAACACATGATGTTTACCAACGTGCGCGGCCATTTTAACGTTTTGAGCGGCCATCTTCACATTGATGAGCAGCACCCCGAAAATTCCTGGGTTGACGCCCAGGTCGATGCCAGCAGCATCGATACCCGCAGCGACTACCGCGACGGACATCTGCGCTCGGCTGACTTCTTCGACGTAGAGAAATACCCGACCATCAACTTTAAGAGCAACAAGGTTGAGCGTGTCAAGGGTGACGAGTACAACGTGATTGGCGACCTGACCATGCACGGCGTCACCAAACCCGTCCAGTTCAAGGCCGAGTATGCCGGCACAGGCAAAAACCCCTACGGCAAAGTGGTTGCCGGATTGAGCGCGAAAACCAAAATCAACCGCAAGGAATTTGATCTTGGCTGGAACCAGGCCCTTGAGTCCGGCGGCGTGCTGGTCAGCGAGGATGTCACCATCGAGATCGACCTGCAGGCTGTAGAGCAGGCGTAATAGTTTGGCTCATACAAGAATAAGCCCCTGGCGAGAAGCTAACTTCCCGCCAGGGGCTTATTCTTCTATGAGCCAAATCTGTTGTATGATGGCATACACAACTAAAAATATTTTGTCAGGTGAAGATAAGGAGCAACGTTCATGAGAGCAGTGATTATCACGCGGCCTGGCGGCCCGGAGGTGCTGGAAATTCAGCAGGTAGAGACGCCTGAACCGGTGGGCGAACAGGTGCGCGTGCGCGTGCGCGCATCGGGCATCAATCGCGCCGAGTTGTTGCAGCGCGCTGGCATGTATCCCGCCCCGGCTGGTTCGCCACAGGATATTCCAGGCATGGAATTCGCGGGCGAGGTTGACGCGGTGGGAGCACTGGTGAGCAAATGGAAACCGGGACAGCGCGTAATGGGCCTGGTGGGAGGCGGCGCGCAGGCCGAATATCTGCTAACGCATGAAGGCTTACTGGTGGAAATACCAGATAATCTCGATTTCATTTCGGCAGGCGGCATTCCCGAAGTGTTCATGACAGCCCACGACGCGCTCTTTACGCAGGCGGGTTTGCAGATGGGCGAGCGCGTCTTGATCCATGCTGCCGGCAGCGGCGTTGGAACAGCAGCCGTTCAACTGGCGCGCGCGGCCGGCGCGACAACCTATGGCACCTCGCGCACGCCTGCCAAGCTGGAAGCGGCGCGAGCGCTGGGCCTGGATGTGGGCCTGTCCGATCAAAACTTTGCTGCCAGCATCCAACGCCTGACTAAAGGCGAAGGCGTGCATGTCGTGATTGATTTTGTTGGCGCGCCCTACCTCGAGCAGAACGTGCAATCGCTGGCCTTATGGGGCAGGCTGGTCTTCCTCGCAACGATGGGCGGCGCGCAAGGCAATGTCAACCTGGGCATGTTGATGCAGAAACGTATTTCCATGCGCGGCGTCACCCTGCGCACTCGCACGTTAGAGGAAAAAATGGCGGTGACACGCCGTTTCGCGGCGGGCGTTTTACCCCTGCTGGCAAACGGGCAGGTAAAGCCGGTGATTGAGCAAGTGTACGCGCTTGAGCAGATCGCAGAAGCGCACCGGGCGATGGGTGAAAACAGAAACTTTGGCAAGCTTATCCTGAGGATCGATTAAATAATCGATCTAGCGACACCTTCCCCTCAGAAAAGCAAGGATAAGGTGTAGGGACGCGATGCATCGCGTCCCTACAATGTAATACAAAGAATAGACTGATCAGCCGCCATTATTGGTATATGCTACGCCTTCTCGATCACCAGCAACCCCGTCTCAGGCTCTCGTCCAACGACCACTGGCACGCTATCGCTTACACTGGTGCGTATACAAAATGGTGGATCGTCCGGCAGTCCGCCTTCGACGACGGCGCGTGCCGCGCTACAAAAATCTAACACCCTGGGCGGTTTGAAGGCTTCGTAGAGCGCGATAGCCGCGCTGGCGCTGTCCCAAAACTGTATGCCGGCCTGCTGGCGTTGCAGTTCCAGCGCGAGATAGCCAGCGCATACAGCGTCATCCAGTCCGAAATAGTCTGATTCGCCGGAGCAGACGATATGGATATCACACGCGCGCGTTTTCGCCAGCGCCAGCGCGTGGGCAGTGACGGCCCCGGCATTATAAAAACTCCCTGCCATGCGCAGGGCTTGCTCCGGGCAGGCGTAAAAGGCGCGGGTGCCGTTGGTGGTCGTCATTATCAATTCGCGCCCGCCCAGGTCAAGCTGTGCATACTGCACAGGCGAGTTGCCATAGTCAAAACCAGGGATGCGCTGCACGTTGCGCTCTCCGCACAGCAAGCGCCCCGGAATCTTTTGCGCCGCTTCCCGCGCCTGCTCAATGCTCCCCGCCGCCAGCACACGCGCCGCGCCCTGGTCGAACATAACCGCCATACTGGTAGTAGCGCGAATGACATCGACGACGATGTAGATGTCACGTTCGCGCTCGGTATTCACAACAATGGCTGAATGGCGTGAAGTATGTATCTATGTACAAACTACTTCCCCATCTTCTTCTGCCGTTCCATCTCCCTCAACTCTACCCGCCTTATCTTCCCGGAGATGGTTTTGGGCAGCGTCTCCACGAACTCGATTTCGCGCGGGTATTTGTAGGGAGCCGTGACGCGCTTGACGTGATCCTGTATTTCGCTTGCCAGCTCGGGCGAGGCCGTGTAGCCGGGGGCCAGGATGATGTAGGCTTTGACGATCTCGCCGCGCATCTCGTCCGGGCTGGCGATCACCGCGGACTCCGCGATGGCGGGATGCTCTTTAAGCGCGCTTTCCACCTCGAATGGTCCGATACGGTAGCCCGCGCTGATAATCACGTCATCGGCGCGTCCCACGAACCAGAAGTAGCCGTCCTCGTCTTTGTAGGCGCGATCGCCCGTAATATACCAGTCGCCGCGCACGCAGCCGTTGGTGGCATCCGGGTTGCGCCAGTACTCCTTGAACATCCATGTGGGTCTGTCCGGCTTAATCCTCACCGCGATGTCGCCTTCTTTATGTGGTGGAAGTTCGCTGCCGTCATGGTCGATCACGCTCACGTCGAAGCCGGGCGAGGGTTTGCCCATCGAGCCGGGCTTCACCGTCAACGGCGGGAAGTTGGCGCACAGCAGCACCGTCTCGGTCTGCCCGTAGCCGTCGCGGATGGTCATGCCTGTCACTTCCTGCCAGATTTTGATGACCTCTGGATTCAGTGGCTCGCCCGCGCCCACGCAGTGTCGCAGCGCCTTCGGCGGGTTGGCCTTCAGATAGGCCATCGGCTCGTCAAGCACCAGCATACGATAGGCGGTGGGCGGCGCGCATAGCGTGGTGATGGGATAGTCGTGCAGCATCTCCAGCGTTTCAATGGCGTTGAACTTGCCACGCGCATCCTGCATGAACATGGCCGCGCCCATCACCCAGGGGCCAAACAAGTTGCTCCACGCCGCCTTCGCCCAACCCATCTCGGACAGATTCCAGTGCAGGTCGTCTTCATGCAGGTCTAACCAGTACTTTCCGGTGATGGTATGTCCGATAGGATAGCTGGCGTGCGTGTGCAGCACCATCTTGGGATAACCGACCGTGCCGGAAGTAAAATAGACCAGGCAGGAGTCATCGCTGCGCGTCTTCGGCCCAGTATATTCGGGCGCAGCTTTTTCCGCGACCTGGTGATAATTTGTCCAGCCCGCTCGCTCGCTCCGGGGAGTATCAACCAGCATGGCATAGCGCACAGTTGGACATTCGCCGCGTACCTGGTCAAATTTGCCCGCGCCCTCGCTGTCGGTGATAAAGCCCGCCACTTCCGCCACTTCTGAACGGAACTGGATATCTTTGGGAGTCAGCAGCGTCGTGCAGGGGATAGGAACCGCGCCCAGCTTCATCAATCCCAGCACGGTCTCCCACCATTCCGGAATGCGGGGCAACATCACCAGCACGCGGTCGCCTTTCTGGATGCCCAGCGCGGCGAAGGCGTTGGCGGCGCGACTGGAATGCTCGGCGAAATGGGCGTAGGTCAATTGACGCCTCTCGCCATCCTGCCCGACCCACAACATCGCCAGTTTATGTGGATCGCTGGCCCATTTGCCAATCACATCAGTAGCAAAATTAAAATATTCGGGAACTTCCAGGTGAAAATCACGACGTTCCGCCTCGTAATCGGTCATATGCGGGGTTCTGGCTACTGTCATACACGAAACTCCTTCTGAAACAGGCGCTGTGAAAAACAGGTGTTTACTTGTTAACCTCAGTATATCCCACACAGCCGCTTGCGTCGAGAGTTAGCGTAGAGCATGGCTCCAGGCGTGAGTCAACAAATACCATTGACAACTCTGCCATGCATGTGATATATCACATACATATCACTCTTCCTGTATCATATCTATCGTCAAACCTTGAGAAGTCCCTTCAAAGGAGGCTGAACAATGGCAGACCCCTCTTCCGTCACCTCTTCAGGCGAAACCCAGAACGTACACCGTCTGGAAAAAAACGTACTCACCGTCCCTAATGGCATCGCGCTGGCCGCCGCCGCCATGGCGCCCGTTATAGCAGTAGTGCTGAACGCGCCCGCGGCTGGACCATCGGCAGGTGCCGCGCTCCCGCTCTCATTCTTACTGGCCTTTATCGCCTGCCTGCTGGTAGGTAATTCCGTCATCCAGTTCGCGCGCAAGCTTCCCTCTGCCGGATCATTTTACACATTCAACAGTTACGGCCTCGGCAAAACCGCCGGATTTTTCACCGGCTGGCTTTTCGTGATTGGCTACGCTATCCTGGCCCCCGGCCTCTTTACCGCTATGGGAGCGTTCGCGCACGACTACGTCCTCGGCGTTTTCAAGGTTGAAGTGTACTGGTGGATTTTCAGCCTCATCGGTATGGCTATCGTCTTCGCCCTTTCCATTCGCAGCATCAAAGCCTCCGTGCAGGTTGACCTGACCTTCCTCGTAATTGAGGTAATCGTCTTCCTGGTGCTGGCCGTAATTGCCATTGCCAGGGGCGGCAGCGGCAACTCCTTGAGCGTCTTTACACCCGCCGCGTCACCCACCGGCTTTTCCGGCGTGGGTCTGGGCGTCGTCTTCGGCATCCTCTCCTTCATCGGATTTGATGCAGCCGCCACGCTGGGTGAAGAAACGAAGAACCCGCGCCGCAACGTGCCACTGGCGGTGGGAGGCGCGCTCCTCTTCGTCGGCGTCTTCTACATCATCATCATGTACGCGCTCACAGCTGGCTACGGACTGGTTCATGCCTCGAACTACGCGAATTTCTTGAAAGATGCTAACCCCATCGTCACGCTCGCTCACACCTATACCCCCTGGCTGGAGCAGATCATCGACCTCGCCGCCATCACCGGCCTGTTCTCCTGCTTTCTTGCCATCCACAACACCACCATCCGCATCATCTTCTCGATGGGCCGCGACCGCATACTCCCTGGCCTCTTTGGTCGAGTACACTCGCGCTGGTTCTCGCCATATACCGCCATCTTTGGGCAAACCATCTTCACACTGGTCATTGGTCTGTCCGTAGGCGCCTGGCTCGGACCCGGCGCAACAGGCGCGTATGGTTTCACTGGATCAATTGGCACGGTCGCTATCGTGATCGTCTACATGCTCTGCGACATCGCCCTGATCCGCTACTTCTTCAGCCTGCCGGAGCGCAACTGGTTCTTTCATATCGTCGTACCCATCCTGGGCATCGCGGCGCTGGCCTACCCGCTCTGGTCAGTCGCTCAGCCAGGCCAGGCATATCCGTACAATCTGGTGCCATACATCGCCATCGGTTGGATCGTGCTGGGCGCGATAGTCTACTTCTACTTCCGGGCCAAATCTCCCGAGAAGCTGACCAAACTTGGCGCATTCCTGGCCGAGGAACCTCTGTCCGAAGACCGCTTGATGCTCGAATCAACCCATCATGCCGGTGAAGCAAGTTCCGGTTCCTAGAAATTCGGTGGAGCAGCATGATTTCAATCGAGAATAAACTCGTCTATACCACGCTGGCTGAACTGGTCGATGCGCGTCATACCGCGCTGGTTGTGGTGGACATGCAGAACGACTTCTGTAAACCCGGCTGGGCTTTCGACCACCTGCACATCGACCTCTCGATGTATCCGCCCATGCTACCGCGTCTCTCGCGCCTGCTCGCGGGCGCGCGGGACGCCGGCGCGCTGGTCATCTACATTCAAATGACCACCCTTCCCGGCCGCAGAAGCGATTCACCGGCGCAAATTCGCTTCAACATGCGCCTCCACCTGCCGTCCCACCAGGTGACTGAACCGCTCCTCTATACCATCGAAGACTCGCCCGGCCAGGCCATCATCCCCGAACTGGAGCCGCAGCCCGGCGACCTCATCGTGCGCAAATACCGTTCAAGCGGCTTCTGGGCTACCAACCTCGATATGCTCCTGCGCAGCAACCATATCGAAACAGTCATCATGACCGGCTGCACAACCGAAGGCTGCGTCGAATTGACCGCCCGCGACGCCCTATTCAACGACTATTACGTCGTCGTACCCGAAGACTGCGTTGCCAGCGACGACCCGCGCCAGCACGACGCCTCTCTCTTCCTGATGCGCCACCGCTTCGACGTAGTTATATCCGACGACATCCTGGCTGAGTGGCAAACGACATGCGATGATGGGGCAACGGTGCGTAGGGACGCGGGTGGATGAGTGGCCGGGCGGGGACCCTTGTGGGCGTCCTGGTCCCGGCGGCGACGTATCTTCATGAAAACAGGATACAGCTACGAACGACATGCGATGATCGTGCAACGGTGTGTAGGGACGCGGGTGGATGAGTGGCCGGGCGGGGACCCTTGTGGGCGTCCTGGACCCGGCGGCGACGTATCTTCATGAAAACAGGATACAGCCACGAACGACATGCGATGATCGTGCAACGGTGCGTAGGGACGCGGGTGGATGAGTGGCCGGGCGGGGACCCTTGTGGGCGTCCGGGGTCCGGCGGCGGCTGGATACAGAAAGGCCGAAGGACGCCCACAAGGGTCCACCCTTCCACTCCACATCCACCCGCGTCCCTACGCATAGATAACGCTTTTTAGGAGGAGATCAAACTATGGGCAAACTATCAGGCAAAACCGCCATCGTGACGGGCGGGGCAAAAGGCATTGGGCGCGGCATCGCGGAGGCATTCGCCAACGAAGGGGCCGATGTAGCCATCGCCGATATCGCCACCGTTGAACAGGCGCAACCCGCCATCCAGGCCATCCAGCAAGCCGGGCGCAAAGCCCTCTTCGTCCGTACCGATGTCGCGGACGAGCAGCAGGTGCGTTCGATGGTCGAGAACGTACTGGCCGCCTTCGGGCATATCGACATCCTGGTCAACAATGCCGGTATCTTCACGCAGGCGCTGGTTGAAGACTTGCCGATAGCAGACTGGGATCGCGTCCTCGGCGTCAACTTGCGCGGCACCTTCCTCTGCACCCACTTTGTGCTCCCCCACTTGCTCAAACAGGGCGGAGGGCGTATCATCAATATTGCATCACAGCTAGGCTACATCGGCGGCGTCGAGGTAGCCCACTACGTCGCCAGCAAGGGCGGCGTCATCGCCTTCACCAAAGCGCTGGCTCGCGAGGTCGCCACCAGAAACGTACTCGTCAACGGCATCGCGCCCGGCCCCATTCTCACCGACCTGCTGGCATCTGAAACCGAGGAATGGAAAGCAGCCAAGCTGGCGGAACTGCCCATTGGCCGCTTCGGAGAAGTAAGCGAGGTCGCGCCGACCGCCGTCTTCCTGGCCTCCGATGATGCCTCATATTATGTCGGTCAAATCCTCGGCCCCAACGGCGGCGATGTCATGCTCTAACTCGCGCATATAATCCGTAGGGGCGGGGGTGGTGTAGGGATGGGTGGGGACGCTTGCGTCGCCCGCCCGCTATAACTCGCACATCTACACGCGAAAAAAGGATTTTCAAGCCATGAATAATGCAGAAGTCATCGAACTGGCGCAGAACGCCCATGTGCAACTGGTGCGCTTCCTCTATTGCGATCACAGCGGCGTGACACGCGCCAAACAAATCCACGTCTCGCACCTGCCGCACAAGCTTAACGAAGGGCTGGGACTGACACGCGCCCAGATGGCAATGAACCTGCTCGAACAACTCATAGACATCGAAGGCATGGAGCCAGTCGGTGAAATCCGCCTGGTGCCCGATCCCGAAACCTTCAGCGTGCTGCCCTGGACGCCTGCCAGCGCCAGTCTTATCTGCGACCAGTTAGACCACAACCACCTCAACTGGGGTGCCTGCCCGCGCTCATTCCTCAAAGATATGCTAACACGCGCCGCGCAGCAAGGCATCAAGGTTGAGGCCACATTTGAAAACGAGTATTACCTCGCTCGCGAAATTGACGGCGCCTATATCCCCTTCGACCACGCCCCCGTCTACAGCTCAATCGGGCTGGACCTCTCAGCGCGCATCATGCACGATATCGTCAAGGCGCTGAGCGAGCAGGGCATCGTCGTAGAACAGGCCATCAACGAGTACGGCCCCGGACAGCAGGAAATCTCCATTCGCCATAGTGAGGGCGTGCGCGCCGCCGACAACCAGATCAAGTTCCGCGATACGGTGCGCGGCGTGGCCTTGCAGCACGGTCTGCTGGCAAGCTTCGCCCCCAAACCGTTCCCGCAGGACATTGGCAGCGGCAGCCACGTCCACTTTAGCCTCTGGGACGCCCAGAGCGGGCGCAACCTGCTCTACGACCCGCAAGACCCACGCGGCCTCAGTTCGCTCGGGCGACACTTCATCGCCGGCATACTCGAACACCTGCCCGCGCTCATCGCCCTCACCTGCCCCAGCTACAACTCGTACCGGCGCTTGCAGCCCCACATGTGGAGTTCCGCCTACACCGCCTGGGGTTTCGACAATCGCGAGGCGGCGGTGCGCGTGGTCTCGCCTTTCTGGGGACGCGAAGAGCAAACCTACAACCTCGAGCTGAAATCCGTAGATGGCAGCGCCAATCCCTACACCGCGCTCGGCGGACTAATCGCCGCCGGCTTAGACGGCATCTCACGCCAGCTCGACCCCGGCGCGCCCTGCGAACACGACCCCGCAATACTCAGCGAAGCAGAACGCGAGCGCAACCATGTGCGCCGCCTGCCCACCAGCATGGCCGAAGCGTTAGACCTGCTCGAACGCGACCAGCTACTCATGAAATCCCTGGGCGACCTCATGAGCCGCTCCTACCTGGCCGTGCGCCGCTCCGAGGAGAAGGCGTTCGCCGCAGAAAACATAGACTTCGAAATTCGCAACCACTTCTACAAATTCTAAAGGAGACTACATGGATCGACTGAAAGACAAAGTCGTTTTTCTCACCGGCGGTGGCGGCGTATTGGGACGCGCAAGCGCTCTACTCTTCGCGCAGGAGGGCGCGCGTATCGCCGTTGTCGATATAGTCGCAGGACAATGCCGACGAAACCGCGCGGCTCATCAACGCCAGTGGTGGAGAAGCCATCGCCCTCCACGTCGATATCACCGACGAAACAGCCGTGCGGCAAGCAATTGAAACAACCGTCAAACGCTGGGGCCACCTGGACACCCTCTTCAACAATGCAGGTATCATGCCCCACCAGGATATATCGGTGCTGGAGCTAGATGTCGCGCTCTGGTCGCGTATCTACGCCACCAACGTGCTTGGCTCCGCGCTGTGCTGCAAGTACGCCATCCCCCATATCATCCAGGCAGGCGGCGGCGCGGTCGTCAACATGAGTTCCTTCCTGGCCATGATGGGCTGTAGCAATCCACAGGAAGCCTACGGCGCGAGTAAGGGCGCAATCGTAGCCCTGACGCACTCGCTGGCAGTGCAATTTGGCAAGCACGGCATCCGTGTCAATGCTCTTTGTCCCGGCCCCATCGAAACCGAACACGTGCGACAATTTTTCGCCGACGAGGCAGCGCGCAAAATTCGCATCGATCGCATCCCCCTGGGACGTTTCGGACGCCCCGAAGACGTAGCCGAAGCCGCGCTCTTCCTCGCCTCCGACGCCTCAAACTGGCTAACCGGCCAGGCCATCGTCCTCGACGGCGGCATTTCCTGCAACTATTTTACTGTCTCGTAGTATTGTACGGGCGACCCTTGCGGTCGCCCTGGAAACACGTGGGGCAATTCACCCGGTCGCCCTGGCCTGATCTACCGAACAAAGGAAAAATCAATGTGTCGCTTGCTTGGTTATATAGCCCGCCAACCCGTGATTGCTGAACATGTGCTGGAGAATACGCTCGAAAGCATTTATAGAAATATCGCATCTTCACGCCGACGGATGGGGCCTGGCGTGGTACGACGAGCAGGCTCAGGTGCAACACACCAAAATGCCTGAGCCAGCCCATAGCAGCGCGGAATTTTCTTCTCTGGCTGCGTCCGTTCGCGCCGACGCGCTCATCGCGCACCTGCGTTGGGCCACGCCAGGATTCACGCTATGCATGCAGAACACCCACCCCTTCATATATAAACAATTCGCCTTCGCGCATAACGGAGCCGTCGCGCCCAACGAGGGCCTCGAAGCGTTAATCGCCCCACATCTACGAGAACACATCACCGGCACAACCGATAGCGAGCGGCACTTTCTGGCCCTGCTCTCCGTATTTGAGAAAGTGGCTCCCATCGAAGCGTTTCGTATCCATATGAATACCCTGCGCCAGCAATTGCAATCGACCAGCCTGAATTGCCTGCTGCTAACGCCCCACGCTCTCTATGCGGCCTGCGATTTTGATGCGAACTCGCCCCTGGCGTTGAGAGACCCTGACTACTTTCCTATGTTCTACAAGGCCACACCGGATGCAGTGGTTGTGGCATCAACAGGTTTAGGCCAGGGAGCAGGCTGGCAGACCCTCAAAAATGGTCAGATGCTGGTTGTTGAGCGTGGTACACTTAAAGCAGACGCTTCATCGATATCGCGCACAATACGAGAAACACTCTACAGGAGCAATACCTATCACAACTTCAACGTTAGATTCAGGCAAAACGGCCCGCGCCAGCGATGTAGCCTACGAGCGCCTGCGCGCCATGATCATCAATTTACGTTTATCACCCGGCGTAATGGTCGATGAATTATCGCTTGCCGCCGAAATCGGTCTGGGCCGCACTCCCGTGCATGAAGCAGTGGCGCGCCTCGTCATCGACCGGCTGGTAACGGTACTCCCGCGTCGCGGTCTCATGATCGCCCCCATCGGCCTTGAGCAGGTGCGCGAAATCTTCGAGGCGCGCGAAGCCATCGAATGCGGCAACGCCTACTTCGCCGTCCACCACGCCACCGACGCCGATCTCGCCGAACTCCGCCGCCTCATCGAAGCCGCCGAGAACGCCCGCGAGGAAACCGACGTGCTGCGCTTCTTAGAAGACGACCAGCTCATCCACCGCTACCTCGCCCACATAGTACACAACACCTTCCTTCAGGACGCCGCCGACCGCATCCTGCTGCACAATCTGCGTTTCTGGCGCTTCTACTTCACCACGCGCCGCGCCCAACCCGGCACCCTCGTCTCGCACCAACCACTGCTGGCCGCCCTGGAACAACGCGACGCCCAGGAAGCCCTCAACGCCATGCGCGAACACATCCTCGTCTCGCGCGCGCTCTTGAACGCGCTATTTTAGATGTCATTCGTATCGGATGCGATGGCCAGGGCACACCTGGGCCTGCCCTGGCCATTGTGTTGCTCAACCGCAGCGCTTAGCGCGCCGCGAGACGCGGTTGAAGCGCCTCGCGCCTCTGGTGAATACTCAACGCCCATGTACCGGCTCGCTCCACTTCCCCGGCAAGCAGGGGACCTTCCTTCTTCATAGCCTTCACGAAGAAGCTCTCCGGCGCAGCCACCGTCTCGACTCCCATCGCGCGCAACTGCCTGTCCATACGCAGCGCGGCAGAACTCTTCCACAGACCTCCGCGAAAGCGGGTATCAAAGCAAGCCACAGCCACCCCGCTCAACGCCTCAGACGAGACGTTTCTGAGCAAGGACTGCATCGCCAGCGTTGGTCTAAATCCCTGTGTTGGACTCCCCATAATAATCAGATCCACCCCTTGAAACTCTTCAGGACGCGCTGCGCCAACGCGCACAGCCTGCGCCTGCCCAAAAGCGCTCAACGTGCTGGCGATGACACGGGCAATCACCTCGGTGTTCCCAAATTGTGAATCATAGATAACTAACGTGTTCATATTTCCTCCTTATTGCGAACAGGCATCAAGCCTCCTCAGTTATAACCATACGACACGCTCCCCCCATCCGCGTCACGTTTGCCCGCTCAAGTCGCTCAATATCGTCACAATCCCACGGGATGCGCGCTACATTTTAGCGCGCGAGTTCCAGGACTACCGCCTCACGCACCAGGCGCATGTCGGCGAGTGTCACCCGCAGCTCTCTGGTGTCACCCTGAGCGCAGCGAAGGGTCTGATGTGCCGGATTTTTCTCTTTCGGCCCGATAGATTAGCCGCCTGTGATGAGCCTGAGAGGTTAGAACCAGCATCTGTGACGAAGCAGTGAAATTGAGAATGTATGCTTGTATTGAAAGATATGTATCACTCTATCACTCTCGAGCGAAACAGGCGGAAGAAGAGAGATCACAAGGCAATGTTGACTTGCAGGTCCCTCTTCAGAAGACGAAAGGCTTCTTGAACGATGCATACCTACCCATCGCAGCATAAATGGCATCAACAAAAGACTTCTGGTAGCGGTCTACAGCGCTTCCTGTTTACCCTTATACTCCTGAGCATCTCGACAATTATTGTCTGCCTTCTCGTCCTCGGGCAGTTATGGCATATCCAAAATACGCCTGAGCACAATCCGATCCCCTCACCGGTCGTTGCGCTCTCTCCTCAGCCATCATCTACCCCCTCTCCATCGCCATCGCCCGCGTTTACCCCAACTCCTACCCCGACTGTTGGACTGGCCCAGCGCATCGACACGTATATCGATCATCTGACGCAAGCGCAGCAGATCGGCCAGTTGCTCATGCTGGCGGTCTATGCCAACGGCTATACCCCTGCACTCAACCAGACGCTGCAACAATGGGACATCGCCAACGCCATCGTCTTCAACCAGTACAATGGCAGGCCCTTGATGCCTACCACGCTCTCCGGATGGACGCAACTGGTGCATGACCTCCAATCGCACGCTACTCAGGCGCTGATCATTGCCACCGACGAGGAAGGGGGAAACGTTGACCGTCTTGCCCCCTATTACGGCCCCACGCCCTCGCCGCAGTGGCTTGCGGCAACAGGCGATCCCCGGCAAGCCTACGCCCAGGCGCAACTTGACGCCCAACGCCTGCTTGCCAGTGGCATCAACACCGACTTCGCGCCGCTGGCGGATGTCTCTCAAGGCGGAGCCGTTGACCAGAGCCGCATGTTTGGCACGACACCCGCTCAGGTCATCACCTATGCCGGAGCGTTTCTGGACGGCTTACAGCACAACGGCATCGTGGGAACCTTGAAGCACTGGCCCGGCATCGGCTCAGCCCCGGCCAATCCCGATTATGGGCTGCCGACCATTACCCACAGTCAGGCCCAACTCAACGCCATTGACTTTGCCACGTTTCGCGCCCTGCTGACGCATCAACCTGGGATGATCATGGTAACGCACGTCATGGTTCCCGCCTATGACCCATCTGCGCCGGCCTCGCTCTCGCCCGTGCTGATTGATCAGGTCTTGCGCGGCCAACTGGGCTACCAGGGAGTCGTAATCACCGACGCCATGGACGGGGGCGGGCTGTTCCAGTTCATGCAGCAACAGGGCTACACCGACCCCGCAAAGGCAATCGCCGAGGCGAGCGTGCGGGCCATTCTCGCCGGCAACGACATCGTGGAATGCCCCATCGAGCCTGATCGCCTGTCAGCCGTTGTTACAACCCTGACCGCCGCCGTTCAATCAGGGCGCATCTCGCAGGAGCGTCTCCGCCAATCGCTACGTCGCATCATCGCCCTCAAAGTGCGCATGGGACTGATCGCGCTGCCATGATGCCTCAGCAAACCAACCCATGCCCATTTAACCACCTTGCTCATATCTTCCTGCATAGTAGTTACATGTATGATATAATGACTTCCAGCTTGCTATATGTGGAGAGGGACGCAAGCAATATATCTTGCATGGAAGTTCGATCTGTCTTACCAGTAAAGCTTCAATCTGCCAGAAAACTATGACATTGCAAACCCTGAGCCGAGTGCTCTTATCGAGTCACTTAGAGCATTTGGTTACACTCCTCACGCTGCTATTGCGGACTTAATTGATAATAGCATTACCGCGGGAGCCAAAAACATCTGGGTATATTTTATGTGGAATGGAGCTAGCTCTTATATTACTGTACGTGATGATGGTAAAGGTATGTCATCCGCAGAATTGGTGTCAGCAATGCGTCTGGGTAGCCAAAATCCTCTCAATCGGCGTAGTCGTAAAGATCTTGGTCGGTTCGGCCTCGGCCTAAAAACAGCCTCATTTTCCCAAAGCCGTGTTCTAACTGTCTCCTCTAAAATATCTCGATCATCGCTAACAACTAAGCGTTGGGATTCTCGATTATGTTGGTCAAGTATCAGAGTGGCGATTACTTCATAGTGTTGCTCCTGGCTCAGAACAGCGCATCGTGGAGATCGAGAACCAGGAGTGTGGCACAATAATCCTATGGGAACATTTGGACAGGTTGGTTGGCAATGCCAGCGTAGATGATCAGAAGGCAAGACGGCGATTTCTCGAACTCATCAGTATTGTCGAAAATCATGTGGGCATGGTATTTCACCGTTTTATTGACGATCCACGCGAAATCACTGTCTATATTAATGGTCACAAGGTTCGTTCGTGGGATCCTTTCCTGAGTAGCGAGTCCACTACACAACAACTGCCAGAAGAACGTCTGCATTTGTATGGTGACATCATCAAGGTTCGGCCATACGTACTCCCTCATCGTTCAAGAATATTATCCAGTACACATGAAAGGGCCGCAGGCCCTAAAGGCTGGAATGCTCAGCAGGGTTTTTACGTCTATCGTAACCAGCGGCTTCTGCTCGCTGGTGATTGGTTGGGATTGGGTTTTCAAAAGGAAGAGCACTATAAGCTTGCTCGTATTGCAATCGATTTACCTAACTCAATGGACCACGAATGGGACATAGATGTTAGGAAATCACGCGCACGGCCACCAGGTATTTTACAAGATGACCTGCGACGCATAGCACGTATCACAAGAAATCGTGCTGCTGAAGTTTATCGCCATCGTGGTAAGGTGCTGGCACGTAAAATGTCAGAAAACGACATTTTCGTCTGGAATAGAGAAATGAAGCATGGGCGTGTAACCTTTCGCGTCAATCGTGAGCAACCCCTTGTTGCAGATTTGCTCCAATCTTCCCAGGAATATAGGGTCAAAGTAGAAGCACTTCTGAGACTGATCGAAGAGACAATTCCAGTTCCGCTTATTACAATAGAAAACTCTGCTCATCCAGACACACAATCTCCCCCGTTTGAAGGGTCTCCTTCTTCAGAAGTGATTGAGATCATCAAACAGATTTATATCTCTTTGCGACGACGAGGTAATTCACACACACAGGCCATAGAACGTCTTCTAACTCTTGAACCATTCCAACATTTTAAAGAGCTTGCTATGTCTCTAGGGGAAGATGAAACGATAGGGGAAGAAATATGATTGCTCCAGAAACAAATAAGATGATTATCACCATTGCGCTCCAAATCCTGCGTAATGAAGATTTACCGACAACTGAAACAATTCGTACTACTGTTCGCCATGTAATGAAAATGTTTCGTGAAATGAATCAGTATTTGGATGGGGAAAACTTTGAGGAGGATCAGCTTGTCAAGGAGATTGAAACTTTATGCAACGTTTACGTTCCCACGATGTTAACTCTTGATGATATGCGTGATCATCAAGAATGGTTCGCTTCTAGACGTGCTGAAATACAATGGCGATTTTGGGAGCGGTATCAGCAATATCTGGATGATAACCTCAGAATGCCTCCACAAGCTGTCCAACGTCTTGATGACGTTACCAATCAAATTCTCAGTCGGCTGGAAAATCCGCAACGGTCTGGTGCTTGGGATCGTCGTGGCATGGTTGTTGGTCAGGTTCAATCCGGCAAGACCTCTAACTACACAGCTCTGATTTGTAAAGCTGCTGATGCCGGATACAAACTCATTGTCGTTCTGGCTGGAATTCACAATAGTCTACGTAGTCAAACGCAACTACGCCTTGATGAAGGCTTTCTGGGCTTCGATACGCAGCAAAGAAGTTTGTTTGATCCCAACAATATTCGTTTGGGTGTAGGTCGCCTTCCGGGTACAAAACTCTACCATGTTCATTCTTTGACAAATAGCGCTGATAGAGGGGATTTTAACCTGAAGGTTGCTCAACAGGCTAATGTTATGATCGGTGGTGCTGAACCCGTCCTGTTAGTAGTGAAGAAAAATACTTCTGTGCTCAGAAATCTCCTAAAATGGTCAACGATCCTGCAATCAAGTACGCGTAGTGAATCACCACGGCAAGTACATGATGTTCCGCTACTTTTGATTGATGATCAGGCAGATAATGCTTCAATCAATACCAACCCGGTCCTCGATCAAGATGGTAACCCCGACTCTGAAATGGATCCAACAAAAATCAATGGTCTGATCCGTAGACTACTGAACAGTTTTGAACAATCAACTTACATTGGATATACGGCAACTCCATTTGCCAATATTTTTATAGCAGATAGCATAAACAGTGAGGAGTTCGGTGAAGATCTCTTTCCTCGCAGTTTTATCATTAATCTTCAGCCGCCCTCAAACTATCTTGGGCCAACAAAACTCTTTGGTCTAACAACAGATCTTGTGACCGGTCAGTTAACTGCTTCAGATTTACCCCTTGTTCGTCGAGTCGGTGATTATCAGGAATGGATGCCAGATAAACATAAGAAGGAACATCGACCTGGCCCATTGCCTCAATCAGTTAAACAGGCTATAAAGGAGTTCATCCTTACATGTGCAGCGCGGCATGTACGTGGACAAGTACATCCCCACAATTCGATGCTCATTCACGTTACTAGATTCACTGCGGTACAGTCATGTGTTGCCGAACAGATCTCAGAGGAACTGTCCTTTCTCCAGCAACGTCTCAAATACGGTGATGGATTTGCGCCAGATCAGCTTCTAGATGAACTCAAGGTACTTTGGAAGTCCGACTTCGAATCGACTATGCAGAAATTTCAAGAATCGGATCTCGTCACAGTGACATGGGATCCGGTGAAAGAGGTGCTTTACGCTGCTGCCTCAAAAATTGAAGTCAGGAAGATCAATGGCACTGCCAAAGACACTTTGCAGTATGTTGAACATCCGGATGGACTGAGCGTCATCTGTATAGGTGGAGATAAACTCTCTCGTGGTCTTACATTGGAAGGGTTGAGCATCAGCTACTACTTGCGAGCCTCTAAAATGTACGATACACTTATGCAAATGGGGCGTTGGTTTGGTTACCGTGTTGGTTATACTGATTTATGCCGTCTCCATACCACCTCAGAACTGGTAAACTGGTATCGTGATATTACAGCAGCAGATGAAGAACTGAGACAGATGTTTGAAGACATGGCAGCGCTGGAAAAAACGCCCGCGGAATATGGCCTTGGTGTAAGAAAACATCCAGATGGATTAATGATTACTCCTTCCAGCCAAAATGCGACTAGGACAGAAAGTGAAGTTATCGTATTCTCAGAGTATTGTTGAAACTGTAGTATTCTTCGAAGATAGAAAAGTTAATCAGCAAAATCTTCAGGCAATGGATCCATTTATTCAACGTCTCGGTACCAGATATTTGCGGTTGAATGATAATAAAATCAGAGATAATTTTATCTGGGATGATGTTTTCGGCGAAGCCATCGTAGAGTTTTTGACCGAATACAAAACGCACGAAACGGCAAGAACTGTTCAATCGTCAGTCCTCAATAAATATATAAACGCGCAAATCGCGGATAACGAACTTGTTGAGTGGACTATTGCATTGATATCAAATCGAGAAAATGCAGAGAAAGGCTTATCCCATAATATTGCCAGCCTGGTTGTTGGGCTGACGGAACGTAAGCGAATTATTGATTCGTCAAATTCCAAATATAGAATTCGTCGTCTCGTAAGTCCAAGAGATGAGTGGATTGATCTATCTAAAGAGGAGGTTGAACAAGCATTAGGAGAAACTCAGAGAATATGGACGCAAGATTCTGGTAATTCTAAAAGTAACGATAAACCAACTATACCTTCTGGTCAGGTTATACGAAGAACACGTCCAGGCAGGCGAGGACTTCTACTTCTTTATGTATTAAAGTATGATTCAGATCTGCCTTCTGAGCCGCATGTTCCTATCGTAGGATTGGCAATCAGCTTCCCTAAAAGTACCTCGAGGAGAGGAAGCTGCCGTTGAGTATATGGTCAATGATATCTATGTGCAGCAGGAATTTGGAGATGAATTGTGACATATACTCAGATCTGGCAGTCGCTGGAAGCATCTGCTACAAGCCTAGCCGATGGATATATTAGACGTAGAGTGAAACCACAATCAGTTTGTGGGCTTTTTTTAGCTGTAACAAAACCATCCAATCAGCATATGCTTCAGATCAGGTTAACAGAGGTTTCTGATACTATAGTAGCTAATCTACCTTCTGCTCGTGGGCTTGATGTAGTCTTGATCCGTTCTGAAAATGAGCAAACTGGTTTTACGATTCAACTTGCACTGAGGGAACAGAGGTTTGGTACTGTTTTTGACGCGCTTATCCGCGATATCATTGAAGTTATTGCTAATGCACAGTCAGAGTCAGATGCTGTTGCAGCATTTATCAGCCGTTTACCGCATTGGCAAAAGTTCTTGGAGCGGATCGGGCCGGATGGCCTAAGCAGAGAAGCCCAACAGGGATTGTATGGAGAACTCTGGTTTCTGCGTGAAAGACTGGTATCTCTAGTTGGTCCATACCCCGCTCTATTAGCGTGGGCTGGGCCAGGCGGCGCACATCAGGATTTTCTGTTACAATCGTGTGCCATTGAGGTGAAAACCACAAGCACGAAAGAACCTCAGCAGTTAATAATTCAAAGCGAGCGTCAACTTGACGACACAGGTCTTGCTGCACTTTTTCTTCTTCATCTATCTATTGATGTACGGGAAAATGTAGGGGAGTCTTTGGTCTTAATCATCAATTCCTTGGACAACTGATTACAATAGATACAGCCGCGCTTGAACTTTACGAAGATCGACTTTTTGAAGCAGGTTTTCTTCAGTCACAATCCTCACAATATGAAAGTACACGGTACAACGTCAGGCATACCTTTCTTTATCAAGTCAAGGATGCGTTCCCACGGATTGTTGAGGCTGATCTGAAACCGGGTGTGGGTGCAGTCAGATATTCTATAGCAGCCGCGGAGTGCCGCCATTATGCAGTAACCGATGATGTATTAAAATCTCAACTGGCAGGACTGAATCATGGAGAATGACCACGAGCTAAACGAATTTGCAATACAATTGCAACAAGAAATTATTAGCATTGCTGATACTGAAGATATTGAGAGTTTGCGGGCGGAAGCCTTTACGCAGCATATGATTGACGAGCTTATTGAAGCCGGAGAGCTGGAAGATGGTACTATTAGCTACCATGCTGCCAGGGGTGTTGAAGTAAGTGGCTTTAATCTCGATGATGATGGTACGCTTGATTTGTTTATCACAATTTATACCCAACTAGTGCCACCTGAAACAGTCGGAAAAGGTGACGTTGAAACTGCATTCAAGCGTCTAAGCAAATTCCTGGAAAAATCTTTTGAAACGTATTATACGGTACTTGAAGAAGCTTCTCCCGCTTTCGATATGGCAGAGCATATTTATGAGTGCCGTCGGGATATTATTAGAGTTCGCCTTTACCTGTTTACCGACGGCTTGACGACAATAGATATAATTCCCGATGGGAAACTAAATGATCTACAGATATCGTATCATGTCTGGGATATCCGCCGCCTTTACCGCTATGTCAGCTCTGGCAAGCATAAAGAACCGATTCAAATCGACTTTATTGAACAGTTTGGTAGTCCTTTACCTTGCCTCCAAGAGTCTGATGACAAAGCTGATTATTCTGCATATCTGACAATCCTCCCTGGTAATATCTTGAGCACGCTGTATGCGTCGTATGGGTCCCGTTTACTTGAGTTGAATGTTCGCTCATTTTTGCAGGCGAAAGGCAAAGTTAATCAGGGAATACGACGCACGATTCTGGAACAGCCCGAACGTTTTCTAGCATACAATAATGGTATTTCGGCAACCGCATCAAACATTGAGCTAGTACCTTTAGCGAGTGGGGGAATTGGCATCAAGTCTCTCAGCGACCTGCAAATCGTAAACGGAGGCCAGACTACTGCTTCAATTTTTTATACCTCTCGCAAAGACAAAGCAGACGTATCGCGGTTGCGTGTTCAGGCTAAGATTAGTGTTGTTTCACCAGACGAAATTGCTAATCTAGTTCCACTAATTTCCCGCTATGCCAATAGTCAGAACAAAGTTAGTGAAGCTGATTTCAGCGCGAATGAACCTTTCCACGTAAAGTTGGAGGCATTATCACGCACTATCTGGGCTCCTGCCGCTGATGGAACTCAACGCCAGACACGATGGTTTTATGAGCGTGCTCGCGGGCAATATCAAGATGCTATTACTCGTGAGGGTACACCTGGACGCCAGCGACAGTTTAAGGAAATTCACCCTACGACACAAAAATTTACCAAAACAGATTTAGCGAAATTTGAAATGACCTGGGATCAGTTGCCTTATATAGTCAGTCAGGGTGCTCAGAAATGTTTCACTCAATTTACATTGCGACTGCAAAAACGTGGGAATTTTGAAGTTGATCAATCGTACTTCCATCGCCTCGTAGCTAAAGCTATCTTGTTCCGTCAGGCCGAAAAGATTGTAGCAATTCAGAAATTTGGCGGCTATAGGGCTAATATAGTGACATACACTCTTGCTTCTATATATCATTGCACAGCAGGACGGATTGATCTTGACCGTATCTGGAAACAACAAAGTATTGAACAGGGACTCCATAATGCAATTGAAAATGTCTCTCACCAGGTGCATGAGATCATAATTTCGCCACCCGGGGGCAAAAATGTAACGGAATGGTGTAAACGGCAGGAATGTTGGAATAAAGTTCGTGACCTCATAATTGATTTGCCTGCATTGCTTAGCGACGAATTAATACCTATCATTCCAGAAGGAAATACTAAAATCGATAGAGGCATTGAAAACCTTAGCCATGTTGAACAACAACAGATTGCTCAGGCTGCAACAGTACCTGTTGAAACATGGTACCAACTCTCAAAATGGGCCAAAGAAACTCAAAATCTTCATGCATGGCAACGTAGCCTCGCCTTCAGTCTCGGTCAACTCCTACAAAATGGCAAAATTCCCTCAATAAAGCAGGCAAAGCAAGGGCTGATAATCTTTGAAGAAGCCCGCAGGCTCGGCTTTAAACCAGAAACTGTCGTAAATATAGTTGGTTAAATGAATATTACCCCTATTGGAAAGGTCTGAACTCCTTGAGGATCATCTATAAGTGACCATTTCAGTCCACTATAAAGTGCCTGATCATGTTTTTATACTGAGTAAATCTCTGATTGTCTGACTTTATTGACGGGTTATAATTCGTTCATGACCTGTAACACAATATGGCAACAGTGGACATACAGAACAATTCGGATTTGTAGGTGTACAAACCAGCGCCGCAAGATCTAACATTGCATAGTTGTATGATTTGGGGTCCTTTTGATCAAGCAGTGCCTGTAATAGCATACGAACGGGTTTCCTGCGTCTGGATTCCGCATGTGTTGGTATATCAAAGAGGCGACCTGCTACACGCACAGTATTAGTGTCAACAATGATCACAGCCTGCCCAAAGGCAAAACAACAAACCGCGCTGGCGACATAATCGCCAATGCCAGGCAAAGCAACGAGTGCATCGTAGCTGGTCGGTACAATGCCTTTATATTGTTCTATAAGAGTGCGTGCAATCTGCTGAAAAGCCGGGACTGCCAGGAAAGACCGAGTGAGAACAAGGAATGTTCTACTCGATCTGCTGAAGCCATCTGCTAAAGTATGAGCATCCGGGTATTTCTTGATGAAAATCCTCGTATATCTTGATGACCTGCTGCGCCTGCGTTCGTCGTAGCATAAGCTCAGCCATCATTATATGAAAAGGATTTTCAGTCATACGCCAGGGATATATGCGCCTGTATCTAATACCCCAGGCACGGAGACTTTCATGAAATTGATTGAGAGAAAAAGTATGATTATTTGCTTTGATGCCTTCTGGTATCACTCTGATCATCCATCGTTGCTTACTCAAAACTTTTTCCAGTTGCATCCTTAATCCACTAAGACAGAAATTTATATTGATGCTATTTCGTATTCCTGTTTCTGGCTCACCGCAGTAAGAAGAAGTTCTTTGATATGCTCGCCCACGCATACGATTGGAGAGGAGCAACTGCATTCCCGATCTGCGCGAATGCAGAGTTCATAGCACCATGCAAACTGGAAACCATCAGGGAAAGACTGCAATCTTGCGGCTTCACGTACAGAAATCACACGGGCCTGTTCAGAGTCATAATGTATATGAGAATAGGTATCCTTGCCCATATGTGCGGTCAAAGTGCGTGATGGTAGGTCTGGATTGAGCTTCCACCATTTATTGGGAAACCTGTCCGCTTTATAAGGTGGTACCGTCTCTTTTAAAAGATTTATATAGACTTCTAGAATCTTCGTCAATTGCCGTACCAATTTCTCACTATATTTTCTGAGTTTCTCCTCAAACAGTCTCCAGGCTATTTGATAAGCTTGTGGATATTGATCATCATACTTCATGCGCTTGAAGATCGGATAATCGCGAGGAAGAGAGCGTATTACATGATCCCAAACACCTGTATGAGACTCATATCCGGGCCACTCGCGCTGCTGGAGAGCATATTCAGAAGGTTTGATATCATGAGACATAAGTAACCAGAGTATCGAACCTTCTGACGCCTCGTGGCATCTGCCCTTCTAAATGTGCTGTAATGGAGGAAGATCTGCCAGGGCCTCACGTGTCGAAATAGCAGTAGTTAGACTACCTACTACGTTAGGCGGGTTGATGTACCATAAATCTTGCCCTATCGCATTCAGAGCAACATTACGGGCAAATTCATAACCAGAAGGTATCCGAATATCGTGAGTTGGCTTAGGGAAGTAAGGTTCGACATGAAGTTCATTGAGGATAGCTATTAGATAAAAGCGCTGACGCAGTTGGGGAATACCATAATGGGCAGTATTCAAAATGGTATAACGGCAACAATATCCCATCTCCTCTAGCGAAATAGCAATTTCTTCAGCAACGTTTTTCCCACCATAGTTCATAATATCCGGGACATTCTCCATAAGTACAGCAAGTGGGCGAAAGTAGTCTACATAAGCAAGGTAATGAAGATAGAGGCCAGAACGTTCGTCGTCAAGATATGCTTCAGGATTTTGTTTCACTGCTCGTAACTTCGCGCGACCAATTCGCGAGAATGCCTGACATGGAGGACCTCCAACGATCACATCGACCATATCCTCTGGGTGTTCTTTTTGGAGGACCTCATGCAAGAACATCTCTGGAGTATAAGTAGCTATATCATGTGGTGTTTTATGAAGTTCAAGAGTCTGCTCGTCCACATCTTTGAAAAGATTTCTGGCATATGTATTGATGGCTTGCTGATTGATTTCAATACCACCAAGAATGTTGTACCCCGATCGTTTCAATCCTAGCGACATTCCGCCACAGCCAGAAAATAAATCTACCACACGAAGTGGCTCATCAAATCTTAGCCGGGCCAGCTTTTCTTTCAGCCCATCACCAATACTGCTATTTATCAGGTTAGCAGCCATTAAAACACCCCCGCATATGATTACATAAGATGCTGAGTTCCTGCTATCTGCTTAGAGAGCATACCTGGATATGTCCGATTTTCCGTTTCAACCAGAATCATTGTACAACAAAAAGAGAATTGCCATTGTGCATTCTCTCTGTACTTGCCAAAGTGAATGCTATATCATATAAACGTAAGCACAATAGAGATGTAACGGCTCACACATAGCAGAGTACAACGATCCCAATCGATATTTTTCTTGTGCCCAACCTCCCCTTGCATTTTCCCCCTCCACACAGTATACTTACTACATAAGCAGCTCGCTTGCTTACATATCCTGAGACCTACCCCTCGTCATATAAGCCAAAATCACTTCTTACACCATTGCAACTTCTGAAACTTCTGAAACTTTCGACACATCAACCACAGAATCCATATGCAACTTCTGAAACTTTCGATACATCTGCAACAATCGTCCCTTGTGTTCCCTATCCGGCTGGTCTAGTTTGTCCCCGTCCCAAGTGTCCCTGTCCCGTTCGCCCTATCATCCACCAATAGAGGCAGCAGGCGGCATTACCTCGGAAAGCACATGCACGCTTTCCTCAACAGCCAGGAGCAACTGCTCGGAGTTAGCAAAATCGCTCAGGTGGAGCGCGGGGCCATAGCGCACGGTGATATGCCAGCGCTTGCCCGGTTTTTGCGTATAGCTCAGCCCGGCAGGGATAATCGCAACCCGTGTATGCCTGTCCTTCTCGGCCAGTTCCACCATCTTGACGAAGCCGGGCCGGAAAGGCAGAAAAGACACGAGATCGGTCTTAAGCGTGGGATGCACATCGATATTGGGATAGCCTTCCGGGAAAATGACCAGCATCGAACCCGAACGCAGCAGCCGCACCGTGCCTGCCGTCACCTGCCGCAAATACTGCCGGGTCTCGTTAGCATCAAACGCGCGGTGTTCGTCCCCCGCGTACTGGCGAAATTGCTCGCTGCGCAGAACCACCGGCCAATCCACCAGCGAACAGGCAAACTCTACCACCAGTCGCAGAGCGGGTGACTGCATCCAGTCTAAGGCCACAACGGTATGCAAAGGTCGGTGAATGGTACGTACCAGCGTATAGCCATCGAATAACCAGTGGTAATGGCGCACCGCGATCAGCGTCGGTCCTGCTTGCGGGACATGTTCGAGACCCTCTGCCTCTATCGTCACTTTGCGCCGGGCGAAGAACAGGGTGCCGGCGCGCATCACCCACCACAGAAAAATGCTGATGGCCGCGCGCCCCCGGCTCGCGCTGGCACTATGCCTCTCTTCTCTGGGAAGGAGGATCAGCGATTTGGGCAGCAACACGAAAAACGCCGATATGAACACTGGGAACCACAATCCCACACCGAGGTTGAGGGCCAGCGCAAAGCCGGTGTTCGCCGTATAAACTCCCACCGGCAGCCACGCCACTACCCGCCTCGGTTCGACGTTGGAACGCCACAGCAGCCTGGCAATGCTCAAAAACAACAGGCCATTCAGCATCCAGCCCAGCAGGTTGCGCATAGGCATCCCGAAGTACGAACCATACAATTGCCATGTCCCTACCTGTGTGTCAAGATGCTGCCCGGCAATGGCCGAGTTCAATATCATATCCCAGGTAATCAAAAAGTAGGTACCCAGCAGCAGCGACCACAGCGTCTGCCTGGACCATTTGAGCAGAGAGACCAGTTTGCTCGCCAGGAGGTAAGAAGTGAAGCCCATATAAAACCACGAAAGCAGAATGGAGTAGGGAACGAGGCCGGCCACCTTGATGCCAGGGTAGGTGATCGACAAAGAAATGCCAAAGGGAAAGCCGATACTGGTGCCGAACAGCTCCATACTTAATGAGAGCATCGTCGCCGCGATAAAAAAGACCAGCGTCTTACGAGTACCCACACAGAGCAGCCCGAAGAGGAACATCGTCGCCGCGCCAAAAAGGACATGCAGCGTCCCGGCAAAGCGCAGCACATTCTGAAAAATAGCCACCCCGATAGGGCTGGTATTCCACAGTTCGGGATGCGGCGAAACGATCAACAGGCTGCCAAGCCCCAGTACCAGGGCCGCCAGGTGGCTGATGAAGAGGATTTTGATAACTTTCATACCATGAATTACCTCCATGTACGAGCGTATTATCGAAGGCTCATCCTTGCAATATCAGAACACCAGACACCTATCAAAATCTTCCAATTGAGATGAAATGTGAGAAAAGCTGTTCTTGCCCCATTATTGTAGCATGTTTGCTATACATTCTTGTTTGTAACCCACCCACACAAACCTTCGTATCTTTATTGACGAAGAATGTCTACGCAGACTGAAGGAGCATCGCAATGACACACGCGAACGGAGAGAAACTTAGTCTGGCCGATGGACTGCTGCCAATCTACGCGGCCAACCCCTACGCGCTCTACCGGCTGCTGCGCGAAAACGACCCCGTGTACTGGGACGAACGCGCCAATAGCTGGGTGCTGACCCGTTACGCCGATGTCGCGCCTGCCCTGCGTGATGCGCGCTTCTCCGCCTCTGGCTTCATGGAAGACATCAGTTGGATTCCTGATGAGATGCGTCCCATGCTGGAACCGCCTATTCGCGCCCTCACCCGGCAAATGCTCTTCATGGACCCGCCCGACCATACCCGCCTGCGCGGTCTGGTTGCCAAAGCCTTCACGCCGCGCGTGGTTGAGGGCCTGCGACCGGCCATCAAGCAAATCGCCAGCGAGCTACTCGATCACGCGCAGGCGCAGGGACACATGGAGCTAATTCGAGAATATGCCTTTCCCTTGCCTGCCATCGTCATTGCCACCATGCTGGGCGTGCCGCCCGAAGACCGCGACCAGCTCAACGCCTGGTCAGAAAGCTTCGGCGCTCTGCTGGACGGCAGCAACCTCAGCATGGAAAATGCATTCCTGGCCCTTCACGGCGTCTCCGAATTTATAGCCTATTTCCGCCAGATCATTCGCCAGCGGCGCAATGCCCCCAGAGACGATCTCTTGCAAGCCATGATTAACGCGGAAGAGCAGGGCGACACGCTCAGCGAAGAAGAACTATTAGGAAATTGCGTGCTCATCATGGCTGCCGGTCACGGCACCACCATGCACCTCATCGGCAATGGCACGCTGGCCCTCTTGCGCAACCCGCAGCAGTTGCAGCAATTGAAAGCAGAACCCGCGCTGATGCCCTCCGCCGTGGCAGAGTTGCTACGCTACGACAGCCCCGTTCAAATGACCTCGCGCCGCGCTAAAGAAGATATGCGCATTGGCGACAAACACATTCGCGAAGGGCAGGAAGTCATCATGTGTACAGGAGCCGCCAACCGCGACCCCGCCCAATTCTCCGACCCGGACCGCCTGCGCCTCGATCGACCAGAGAACCGCCATCTCTCCTTTGGCCTCGGCATCCACTTCTGCCTGGGCGCGCCCCTCGCCCGCCTCGAAAGCGAAATCGCCTTCCATACCCTGCTGCGCCGCTTCCCCAACCTGCGCCTCGCCAACGAAGAAATGGAATGGGAAGGCAGCCTGGTCTTTCGCGGCCTGAAACAACTCCCCGTCCTCCTCGACTAATATTCACTGAAGCGGACCGACCAGGGCGACCGCGAGGGTCGCCCGTACCATACGCGAATAGATATCGACGGACAATAAACGTATATTGTACGGGCGACCCTCGCGGTCGCCCTGGTCCCCCCCCACCCTGTTCTCTTGTACAGGCCGCTAACTGCCCCTCCGGCCATTACAGGATGGCAAATATCGGCGTATGCTTGCAATACGAGAGACAACCGGCATAATCGTGGCGCGTCCCGCGCCAGAGCGTAGGGACACGGGTGGATGAGGAGAGGATGGGTGGACCCTTGTGGGTGTCCTTCGTGGGCCAACGATCTTATTGGAGGATTGTAGGTATCTGGGAACGAGGACGCCTGGGCACCTCCGTTACCCGATTCAGTCGTCCGGGGACAGAATAGCCAACCAACTATATAATCGAGGTGCAAATACACATGACAGACCCCAGAGAACATTTGAGACCGTTATTGAGAGATTTAACCTGAGATGAGAAGCACAGCGCCAGCGCTCATTCTACGCTGGATGTGCTGTGGGTGTTATATGATCGCGTCATGCGCTACGATCGGCGCAACCCGCGCCGCAAGGCATACGCGCTAGAATTGCGAGGTTCTTGCAGGATTGATCGAGCGAGCTGCTCAGATACCGGCGAAAGGTTGTTTGGATTGGATATGACCAGCATCTTGCGAAAAATCGTCAATGCAGGCAACTTTCACAATCTCGATAGCATACCCCTGTTTCTTCCACTTGCCTATCCCTCGAGATAAGCTGGCGTCTAAATCCAGGCGTGTGCGAGCTTCAACCATACCGGTAGAAGTGGTGGGAGTGTGTGCAGGGTGGGTAATACAATAGGTAACATAGTACTTCATGCTCTCCGCTTTCTTCGAACTCTGATCAATACACTGCCTCGCGTGAAATAGGTTTCTGGTCGGTAGCAATATTGACAGGTTGAGAGTGTCAGGCTACGCGTATGTGGCGCAAGTAGTTGGCAAGGTGGGCATTAAATGTCAAGCCATCGTACCACTCCGGATACATAGTGTGAAGGGATTCATAGGCCAGCGCGATCACATGCTGAGCGAACAGATTCAAGTCCATAGCGCTAAGCAAAGCTCGCAACTCGCTAGATGTAGGCGGCTGCCAGGATACCAACGTTTCTTGTGCTGATTTAGAATCATCAATGGGCAGATGAGAGCGGGTTTCGCTCTCTTCCAACACGCGGGTATACCCTAATGCGCGGAGGGTATCCTCCGCCACACCAGGATAGTGCCCGTATGCGTTCTTACCCTCCACCCACTGATGAATGGTGCGATTGAGGTCCATATCGCTAAGCGCCAGCAGATCCACCTGGACCTGTTTGACAAAGGTTCGGGATTGGCCGTTCATTTTCAACACAAAACCTTCTTGATTCCTCGTAGAATAGCGATACGAATACCTGCTTAATGAGCGCGTCGGCGTCTCCGACGCTGAGCCTCTGCTTTGCGTTTCCGCCGATCTTGCGGACTTTCGAAATGTCTCCGACGCCGCGCCTCCGACAGAATGCCAGCTTCCTGCACTTTACGCTTGAACCGCTTGAGCACGAACTCAAAAGAATCGCCTGGATGCACCAAAATTTCTGTCACCAGAACTACCAGCGCGAGCGGCGGTTGTTATTGGTGCGGCCTGAGCCTTGCGACTGGTAGCAGTCGCTGCAATAGACGGGCCGGTCTTCACGCGGCTGAAAAGGCACCTGGGCCTCTTTGCCACAGCTTGCGCACGTGGCGCTATACATTTGCCGGGCTTCGCGATCGCCATAACCGCCGCCACCACCGCCGCTGCTGCGTCCGCCGCGATCACTATATCCACCACCGCCGGACTGCTTACGCGCAGCGCGGCACTCTGGGCAACGACTTGGTGCATTGGTCAATCCACGGCTCGCGTAAAATTCTTGTTCGCCAACCGTGAAAGTAAATTCCTGGTTGCAATCGCGACAATACAGGGTCTGGTCATTCATAGACATATGCCTTTCTCAACTCCAGGGCCGGTCCGATTGATTGATCGGATCTCTCTAGCCCTACAAACAGTCTGTATCGCGCAGCTTCCAATAGACATTCTACTCTGAGCAACAATACACCATACAGCATTCTCTAAGCATACCACATCTGTCTACCCCCTTGTTTTTGGAGCACCTTTTCCAGGGGACGTTAAGTTTTTGCATCAAGCGTGCGTTGACCAGGGCAGGGGCAAGCCCAGCCCTGGTCACTCGTAGATGTGGTAAAATAGAGCTTAAATTGACCGTCCAGTGTAGTGTAAGGTAAGGTAAGGAGAAGTCGATGGCTCGCGTAGCAATGTACCTGCAAGACAAACATGAAATTCGCGAAGGTATGGCATACGCGCAGTACGCCGAGCAGCGCGGCTTCGAGGCGGTATGGCAGGCAGAATCGCGCCTCGTGCGTGATGCGATTGTGCCGATGGCCGCCTTTGCGGCAGTGACCACGCGCATAAAGATTGGCAGCGGAGTTATTAACAACTGGACCCGCAACATCGGCTTGCTGGCCGCCACCTTCTTAACGCTCGATGATCTTGCGCCGGACCGCATCATTTGCGGCATCGGCGCGTGGTGGGACCCACTGGCGAAAAACGTCGGCATCGAACGCAAAAAGCCGATCAAGGCCATGCGCGAAACCATCGAGGTCCTCAAGCGCCTGCTCAACATGGAGCGCGTCACCTTTCATGGAGAGTTTCATCATGTGGATGGCATTGAACTTGATGTTGTACATGGCCGCCGCGCAGCCCGCCATGTCCCGATGTATATCGGCGCAACGCACATGGGCATGATGGAACTGGCAGGCGAAATAGCCGATGGGGTCGCGCTCAACTACTGCGTGCCGCCAGAATACAACTCGGACGCCTTGAAGCATATCGAAATCGGCGCGAAAAGAGCCGGACGCGCGCTGGACGATATCGACCGCCCTCAGTTGATCGTATGCTCGATAGATCACGACCATCATCGCGCAGTGCAGGCAGCTAAAGAATTGATTACGCAATACCTCGCGCAACAGCCGCACATCGCCCAGGCCAGCGGCACCCCACCTGAAATCGTCCAGAAGATTCAAACCATCCTAGGCTGGCCCGCCACCAAAGAGCAGATTCACGAGGCCATGCAGTTTGTGCCGGACGAATTGATCGAGCGCATCACCGCCAGTGGCACCCCCGACGAAGTGCGCGCCAAAGTGGAGGAGTACAACCGCCACGGCTGCACCTGCCCCATTCTCTACCCCCTTGGCGACGACGTGAAGCTCATGATCGATACCTTCGCGCAAGCGTGAAAACGCTATTGCCCAGGCATTCATGGCATCGATTCTGCCTGGGCAATAGCGTTTATCAGCGCGGGAGAAATACCGGCGGGTAGCGTAAAGGAAAAACAACTTCCCTCACCAGCTACTCCATCGCTCTCTGCCCAGATGCGACCCCCCATCGACTCAACCATCTGTTTGCTGATGTAGAGACCCAATCCGCTTCCTCGCACCGGCCCGGAGAGATCGCGTTCGAGGCGCACAAATTGGCCGAACAGGTTCGGTAGCTCAGTTGGCGGAATGCCGGGGCCAGCATCTTTCACCTTGATGCAGACCTGCGAAACAGCATTACCCGCTGGTGCTACCGCTTCATAAGGTTCGGCGCTGATGATTACCCCGGTTCCTGCCGGGGAGTACTTAAAAGCATTGGAGAGCAGATTACGCAGAACCTGGCGGAAATACTGTTTATTAGCCTGCATGGTCAGCTTTTCAGAGATAGCTACGTGAACGAGATGTGACTGTAGCCACGCCGGGTTAATATGTGATAGGATCTCCTGCACCATGTCAAGAACCGAAAATCTTTGCATGGTGAGATGCTCTTTCCCCATGTCGATCTGTAAAGCATCCAGCACATTGCCGATTAACACCTGCAGGTCATCGCAGCTATTCAACGTATTTTTGAGGTATCTCACGCGCGTCTCGTTATCAATCTTCTCGTCCCACTGGATCAGGAGGTCAATATAGCCAGAGATGGCGGTAAGCGGCGTTCGCAACTCGTGATTGACGTTTATGATGAGCTGATCTTTAGCCTGATTTAACTTTCGCTGCTGTTCGAGGGCCTGGGCCGTTTCTAATCTGGCGCGATCCGCCCAATCTACTGAATCGCGCAACAAACTCACGAGTATGCCAACAATCACGAGCGCAACTGTCCCGGCACAAAACGATGTGATCTTCGATTGGGGCAGGAATATACTGTGCAACTCATTGGCATAAAAAAGCCAGAGCACAAGTACCATACTTACAAGACAGATGAACGCGCCGCGCTTCCTGAACATCCAGGCTACAATTGCCATCGGAACAGCTAACATAGAGAGTGTGCGGGCCGACGCGGGCAACACTATAAACAACAACAGCACAAGCGCGACGCTCAGCACGGCGATGCTGAGTCGAAGCGCAAATGGCAGCTTGAGCAAAACACGCGGAGAGGCATCCAGATGACGCATAAGACTCCCTCCTACACCATTAGGGAACCATTGAATGGATTCTTTCTCAAACTGGTCAACATAAATATAACTGCATCATCACGTTAGACATATATAAACAAATGAGTTGATTCATGCATCAACAAAAGACAAGTATACCATAAATTCGATAAATTTAATGATATCTATCTGTTCAGGCTACGCTCGACAGGAACATACAGTGTGAAGAGTTACGAGTCGGAGCAATAGAGCATATTTCACCGATCAGACGCCACTAACTCTCCATTTACGGCGGAAGTATACGCTTCGGCCAGTTTTGGCACCGTCTCGAAAGCTGACAGTTCTGAGGGAGCGATCCAGCGCATCTCGGTTGCCTCCCAGTCGATCTGGATAGCATCAGGCGCCAGGGTCTCGAAGAGGTAGGGGTGGATCAGCCAGTGGCGGCCCAGCGAGGCGTCCATATGTTCAATGACCGCGCCGCGCCGCAGCATCCGCACCTGTTCGCGTTGCAGGCCGGTCTCTTCGCGGATTTCCGTAAAGGCCTGTTCATCGGGGAGCACACCAGCCTCGATGAAGCCGCTGATCCCTGCCCAGCGCGCGTTATAGCTGCCGACGCGCTGGCTCCTGCGCGCCAGCAGGATGCGCATTTCCCCGCCATCAGCGCGCGTGAGGAAGCAGGTCACAACAGGCGTTTTCTGTATGCTTGACAGCACCGTCTCTACTCCTATATAGTAGGCTAGGCATATCGTATACTTCTGGCATCAGCCACCGAGAACACATATGCAGTATTATACAATTTTCTTACAGCTAGAAAGGCCTGTTCGCCTTTACTATATGAGAGGTAGGCCGACGTGCAATCAGGGATCATTATCATCGCCCTGGTTATTCTTCTGGTAGTAGGAGCGGGTATTGCTCTCTACGCCGGATACTTAATCGGGACCGCACGCAATAAACAACAAATTTCGGAACGCCTGCGCGTTGAGAAAGAGGCCAGCGAGCAACGCTTGCTGGAACTCCAGCTACAGCAACACGAGGCGCTCCATGAAGCGCGCGAGGAATCTGCGCGTTTTCGCGCCGCTCTGGAACGCGACAACACAGAGCGACGAACCGAGTTGCAGCGCCAGGAGCGGCGCCTACAACAGAAAGAAGAAACGCTCGAGAGAAAGATTGAGGCACTGGAACAACGCGAACGCAAGCTAACTGCTCGCGAACGCGTGCTGGAACAGAGAAGTGAAGAGCTTGAGGTCATTAAGCAGGGGCATCTCAAAGAACTTGAGCGCATCGCTCAAATGACCGAGGAACAGGCCAAAGAGGTGCTGCTCGAACGCATCGAAAGCCGGGTGCGTGTAGAGGCGGCGCGGCGCATTCGCATGATCGAGGACCAGGCGCGTGAGGAAGCTGACTCGCGCGCGCGCGAGATTATCACGCTGGCCATTCAACGCTGCGCCTCCGACCAGGTTGCCGAGGCGGTGGTCTCGGTGGTGCCGTTGCCTAACGACGAAATGAAGGGCCGCATCATTGGACGCGAAGGGCGCAATATTCGCGCGCTCGAAGCCGCCACAGGCATCGACCTGATTATCGATGATACGCCTGAGGCGGTCATTCTCTCCGGCTTCGACCCGGTGCGCCGCGAAGTCGCTCGCCTGGCTTTAACGCGCCTGATTCTCGATGGCCGTATCCACCCGGCGCGTATCGAGGATGTGGTGGCAAAAGCCCGCCAGGAAGTGGATATCATCATCCGAGAAGAAGGCGAGCAAGCGGCAATGGAGGCCAATGTGCATGGCCTGCAACCCGACTTGCTCAAATTGTTGGGGCGACTGCATTTCCGCACCAGTTACGGGCAGAACGTGCTGGCTCACTCCGTCGAAGTCTCGATCCTGGCCGGAACTATTGCGCACGAACTGGGAGCCGATGTAAATATCTGTAAGACGGCCGCCCTGCTGCACGACATCGGCAAAGCTATCGACCAGGAAGTCGAGGGGCCACACGCCATCATCGGAGGCGAGGTTGCGCGTCGTTTCAACAAATCGCCCAGAGTCATTCACGCCATGGTTGCGCACCATGCCACCGAATCTGAGCCGCAGAGCCTGGAAGCCGCCATTGTGCAGGCTGCTGACGCTATATCAGCCGCCCGGCCTGGCGCGCGCCGCGAAACGATTGATCTGTACATCAAACGTCTCGAAGCCCTGGAATCAATTGCCAACTCCTTCACGGGTGTTGAAAAATCGTTCGCAATCCAGGCCGGTCGCGAAGTGCGTATCATCGTCAAGCCCGAAGAGATCGACGAATACACCGCCAGCCAGCTTGCCAGCGAGATCGCGCATAAAATCGAAGAAAGCATGGACTATCCAGGCCAGATCAAAATAACGGTTGTGCGCGAAACGCGAGCAGTCGATTTCGCCCGCTAAACAAAACAGTAGTAAACATTTATCGTTAGAAATTGTAATGAACTGGGAGGACGCGCCTTTACCAGGGCGACCGCAAGGGGCGCCCGTCACAATATACCCCGACATGATTCGCTAACGTAAAGCCCCGTGGTATTGTAGGGGGCGACCCTTGCGGTCGCCCTGGTAATCGTGGGCTATGCCCCGCGCTCGTAACGCCGCGCTAAAATAACATGACCAACGATACCCATATTGACCTGCATACGCATTCAACAGCCTCGGATGGCATATATTCACCGACCGAATTGTTGCGCCGCGCCAGAGAGGTGGGGCTGCGCGTGCTGGCCTTGACCGACCACGATACTACAGGTGGATTGGAGGAGGCAGCTAAGGCCGCTGCCACGCTGGATATCGACTTTATTCCAGGCATCGAGATCAATACCGATGTAAGCGGTGGCGAAGTACACGTGCTTGGCTATTTTCCAGATTACCAGCAACTCACCTTCCAATCCGTGTTGAAGATACTGCGCGACGCTCGCGAAAGGCGCGGACAGCGCATGGTTGAATTGTTGAATGAACATGGTATTACTGTCACCTGGGAGCGCGTGCGCGAACTGGCGCAGGGAGCAGTAGGTCGCCCGCATGTGGCGAAAGCTTTGTTAGAAGCGGGTTATGTGCAGACCATCGGCGAGGCGTTCGACAAATATATTGGCACCGGTGGCTTCGCCTATGTGCCGCGCTATCGTCTCACCCCGGATGACGCTGTGCGCCTGATCGCCAGCGTGAACGGCCTGCCCGTGATCGCGCATCCCATCGAACTTCCAGGCCTCGCCACACTGCGCGACTGGCTGCCCGGACTGTGCGAAGTCGGCATGGCGGGACTCGAAACCTACTACGGCCCGTACACCGCAGAGCAAGAACGAGCATTACGCGCCCTGGCGGACGAATACCATCTCATACCCACCGGCGGCACCGACTTTCACGGCCCCGGCATACACCCGACACCTCTTGGCGGTCGTCATGTACCATCCGAATCTGTAGAACGCCTGAAAGCCGAGGCCGCCAAACGTCGCGGCAAGACACCTCCCACTTTTGAATTGCCGCCACCCGTACAAGAAAAATAAGAGATGCTGAGGAGAGCCTGTGAGCCAGGGAAAAGATTTTGAGCGCCGCTATCGTATCATGCGCGAAATCATCGAAACTATCACCCTCACCCTCCTCATGTTTCTGATCATTCGTTTCGCCGTGCAAAATTTCCGCGTGGACGGCATGAGCATGGAGCCGACGTTGCACAACCAGGAATATATCCTGGTGAATAAAGCGGCCTATGTCTTTCACGCCCCCCACCGGGGAGATGTGATCGTTTTCGAATACCCGCTCGACCTACAGGTGGACTACGTGAAGCGTATCATTGCTCTCCCCGGCGATGTCATCAGCGTAGTGGGAGAGAAAGTCACCCTCGATGGAGTCACGCTGCGCGAGTCATACGTCAACCCCTCCGATCCCTTTAATCCTTTTCAACCCATTTACAATCGCATCGTTCCGCCCAATGCTTACTTCGTGATGGGCGATAATCGCGGCAATAGCTCGGATTCGCGCCAGTGGGGCTTTGTGCCGCGCCAGAATATCATCGGCCAGGCTACATTTGTCTACTGGCCATTCAAAGTCAGCAATTTCGGCCTGCTGCCAGATGTCACCAGCGTCTTCGCCAGCGTGCATCAATAGAACCAGGGAAAAGCCAGGGCGACTACAAATATGGGACACCAGCAAAGAGCCATTCGCGCATCCACCTGTAGAACCAGGGAAAAGCCAGGGCGACCGCGAGGGTCGCCCGTACAATACAACGAAATGATGTATGATGCGTATGTATTGTACGGGCGACCCTCGCGGTCGCCCTGGCAAAGTTCCTCTGCTTAAAACATGAAAGAACTAGGGAGGTATCACCACATGGATGTCGTTAATTCAAACCTGGGCCTGTTCTCATGGATCATCTTTGGCGCGCTGGCCGGGTGGGTCGCCAGCCTCATAGCTGGGGGCAACTCGCGCCTGGGTTGCATAGGGAATATCGTGGTTGGCGTGATCGGCGCGTTTGTTGGTGGTTGGATTTACTCATTAATCACCCACCACCCCCTGCTGGTTGGCTGGAATTGGACAGCATTCATCGTGGCAGTAATCGGCGCGATCATACTGCTAGCCATAATCAACCTGGTGTTTGGTTCTTCAAGGAAAAGGTGAACTATTACATCCTGCGCAGGGCATCCCTACGCGCCGCGTCGCGCCAGCGACTGGTTTCTGCGCCGTTCTCGCCAACGGGCTTACGGCGCAGTTTCTCTTCTTCGATATGCTGGTTGAGCAAGATGCCGCTCACCAGCGCGGCGATCTGTTCAGGCGCAAGGACGCCGTTCTCGCCTTCAGCAGGCGCGGCGGATAGCGTTGCAGCATTGCGCGTATCCCATTCTTCGGCGATGAAATCGGTGGACATATCTCCGGCGAGATAGCGGGGATGGTTCATCAGCCAGATCGCGAAGGGCAGAGTAGTGCGCACGCCTATTACCGAGTATTCTTCGAGGGCGCGGCGCATGCGCGCAATGGCGTGCGCGCGATCTTTGCCCCACACGATCAATTTTGAGAGCAGCGGATCGTAGAAGAGCGGCACCTGCAAGCCCGCGTACATGCCGCTGTCCACGCGCACACCGGGGCCTGAAGGTTCTTGCAGCGCCTGTACGGTGCCAGTGGCCGGCAAGAAACGATTTTCGGGGTCTTCGGCGGAGATGCGTACTTCGATGGCCGCCCCCCGCAAAGCCACCTGTTCCTGTGTGAAGGAGAGCGGCAGGCCAGCCGCCACGCGAAACTGCTCCTGCACCAGGTCAATGCCCGTCACCCATTCGGTCACTGGATGTTCAACCTGGATACGCGCATTGACTTCGAGGAAATAGAAATCGCGGTCGGGTCCAAGCAGAAATTCAGCCGTGCCAGCATTGACATACTGAATGCTGCGGATAAGCTTGACGGCGGAACCGGTAATACGCTGGCGCAATTCCTCGTCCAGCGCGGGCGAGGGCGCTTCCTCGACCAGCTTCTGGTGCCGCCTCTGAATGCTGCATTCGCGCTCGCCCAGGTGAACGACGTTGCCATGAGTATCAGCAATGAACTGCACCTCGATATGACGCGCCGGGTAGACAGCTTTCTCCAGGTAAACGCGATCATCGCCAAAGGCGCTTTTAGCCTCGCTGCGCGCCGTGCGCAATGATGCAGGCAGGTCTTTGGGGTCTCGCACAAAACGAATGCCTTTGCCGCCACCGCCAGCTGCCGCCTTGAGCAGCAGTGGGTAGCCAATCGTGTCAGCTAACGCGGCAATAGCTTCATCAGGCACATCATCGAGCATGGCGCCCGGCACGATGGCCACATTGACGGCGTGAGCGGCATGGCGCGCCGAGGTTTTCTCGCCCACGGCTCGTTGAATAGCGGCAGGCGGCCCCACGAAAATCAGTCCGGCGGCGGTGCAGGCATCGACAAACGCGGCATTCTCCGACAGGAAACCATAGCCGGGATGTACGGCCTGCGCCCCGGCGCGGCGCGCCACATCGATAATAGTGGGGATATGCAAATAACTCTTCGCCGCCTGCGATGGGCCGATGTGGTAGGCTTCGTCAGCCATGCGCACATGCAAGCTATTCCGGTCGGCATCGCTATACACGGCTACGCTACTCAGCCCCAGTTCGCGACAGGCGCGTATGATACGCACCGCGATCTCCCCCCGGTTGGGGATCAATACCTTCTGAAAAGGCCAATCGGCTACGGAATCGTTTTGCATATAGACAGGCTCCTTCTCTAATATCTGTTCCTGCAATCAATTATAATCACGCGATGATAAATTTTCCCAACCAATATCGGTTCTGTCATCCTGAGCGCAGCGAAGGATCTCAATACCCGACGAGCCAGACCCTTCGCTGCGCTCAGGGTGACAATACTCGGCGGTCTCCACAAGGGTTTTCCGAAAGTATAGCACGTATTCTATTGTCTACACTAGGACAATCAGGTAGGTATTCCACCTAAAAGTATGCTTTTCCGGCAAAATAGGGTAAAGTAGAGTTGCAGTGTTTTCCGGGGAGATCCCTTCGCCACAAGATTGATAGAGATAAATGTATTTCGCATTACCAGTACCCATATATCACGTCGCAGTGCGCGTGAGAGGGAGGAACAACGATATGTTCAAGGCGCGTAGAGTAAGAAGTAGCAGATGGTTATCCATCGTTTCCTGCATGGTTATGCTGCTCGCGGGGTTGAGCGCCTGCGCGCAGGACCAATCAACCACCGGAGGAACTATTGCTTTTACCAACCCGAACCCCATTACCATCGGGTTCTCGGTGTCTTTAACCAAAAATAAGGACATAGACTTCACAAGCGACGGCCAGTTGATATTGCAAGGGTACCAGCTCTGGGCGAATACAGTTAATAACAATGGCGGCATACTTGGCCGTCCGGTCAAGTTGGTATATTACGACGATCATAGCGACCCCGCCACCACGACACAGCGATATACGACTTTGATTAAAAAAGATAAGGTTGACCTGCTATTTGGGCCATTCTCCACCTTATTGACGAAAGCGGCTGAAGCCGCAACTGGCATCAGCGCCTATCCTTTCATTGAGGGAGCAGGCGGCGCTCCGTCTGTCTTCTCGGACCCAGCATAATGGACACCAAACGGCTGGCCAACATGTTTGCTACTTCCGTGCCAGTTGTAAGTAACCTGGACACCTACGCCTATTATATTCTCTCGCTACCGCTCTCGCAGCGACCCCACACGGTCGCTTACCTCAGTTCAGACGATCCGTTTACTTTCCCACAGGTTGACAGAGCAATGCAATTGCTAACGCAGGGGGGTGTTAAGGCTGTTTTCCCCACACCTGCGAACTTCAAGCAATATAAGCAAATGCCGCAGTTTCAATACGGTCTGCAATACGAATATGGCGAGGGCGATAACAACGCTACTGCCGAAGCTACCGCCAACGCGGAAGCAATCGTCAAGGCCAATCCAGATATAGTAGTGCTTGGTACGCTACTGCCGGATATTCAGGCGGAAATCGCGGTCTTTAAGAAGGACCATTTCAAACCCAAGTCGCTGATTGCGACGGCAGGACCGGATCTGGGAAGCGACTTTATCAAGGCCATCGGCGGCGTACAATATACGGAAGGCGTATTCGTACCCAATGGTTGGTATCCGCAGGCTAACAACTTCCAGAATGCTGAAATGGTGCAGGCCTATATTGCAAAGTATGGTGGTACAGCCAACCAGGTCAATGCTGATGTGGCCGAAGCCTATTCCGTAGGACAGGTGACGCAACAGGCGGTCGAAAAAGTCGGCAGTCTCGATAAAACCAAACTGATAAGCGAATTGCACAATGATACGTTCAACACAGTGCAGGGAACCGCGCAGTTCGCTACGGATGGACACAACAAGCAGGGGCTAGCATACCTATTCCAGTGGCAACAAGGACAGCTTATTCCGGTGTATCCTCTGTCTGTAGCGGCGGAAAATCCGGAATTCAAAAGCTACAACTTTTAAATGGATAGTGGAAGCAGCATGAGCCAGGTACCGGTAGGAGATTCAGGCGAATCTCCTACCCAAAAGTTTCATTTCCAGTTGGAGTGATGTACACTACAGTGTGGTTGTTCTGTATAGGAAGGCTTGCGCAGCATATTTAAGAGGAGCTACAGGTAGCAATCGCTTGCTGCATGAGAAGGGATTACGCTGACATGGTGAGATTCATTAGTAACATACCTATTTTCCGCCGCCTCTTCATAGCGTTTGCGATAGCGGCTCTTATCCCAGGTATTGTGATTGTGCTGCTTGGTAATTTTTATATCGGCTCGCTGAACACGCGCGGTCAGGCAGTGCGCACCAGTTTCGATGCCCAGAGCGCAGCGGCGCAGGAGGAAACGAATCTAGCGCGCATGGATAAAGCTCTGGGAGCTTTCTATTATGAGGTTTACGGACAGTTGTTCGGAAGCCTGGGCGGTGTTCAAATAGATCCATCATTCTTCAACTCCGGGGCATTGATTGGTGGAGAAGTCCTTCAGAATGAAGCAGAGTTCAACCGGGCCATAACAACGTATCCAGCCTCGTACCAGATACTAAACTCCCCCAATATGAGTACCATTAAAAGTATCTTGACAGGTGATGATCCCACCAACGGCAACAACGTGATTAACGCGCAGAAAGCGGCGCTTGATAAAGCTCAGCAACTGTGGCCGCAGTATAAAACATATCAGGATAACGTGTTAAAAGACCTCAATACTTTGCAGTCTGATCTGCAAAACGGTATTCAACACACCAAAACTGATATCTACACCCACTATAACCAGGACTACGAGCAATTAGCGCTTGCCAGGAATACTTTTACCAACCTCAGAAATAGCTGGCAACAGGTGGTGGATTCTGCCGTTTCGATGGGTAAATCAGTAACTGCCGTCGGGCCTTCTCAAACGCAGCCAGTTTTGATAGCCACGGTGGCGGCTTTCGTTCTAACCCTCCTGGTGGTTATCACGACAGGTTGGATCGTGAACCTCACCATCACGCAGCCATTAAGCCGCCTGGCGTTGCTGACGCGACGAATCGCCAAAGGTGATACCAGCGCCCGCTCGAAAGTTACGAGTAGCGACGAAATTGCCAAAGTGGCGACTGCTATGAATAATATGTTGGACAACATCGTCCACCTGATCCAGGAGACGCAGGCACAGCGCGACTCGCTGCAAGCGCAGGTGGAGAAGCTGGTCAGCGAGGTGAGCGGCGTCGGTGAAGGTGATCTGCGCGTGCAGGCCGAGGTAACGGCTGACGCCCTTGGTGTGCTGGCCGACTCCTTCAACTATATGGTAGAGGAACTGGGCAGTCTGGTGGTGCGCGTGAAGATGGTAGCGCAGGAAGTTGAAAACTCAACTACCATGACCTTTGAGCGTATGACCCAACTGGTCGAAAGCGCGGACACCCAGATCAAGCAGATCGGCACAGCGGCTGTTGAGGTTGAGCGTCTATCTTCTTCAAGCAGACAGGTCGCCGAACGCGCCCAATCGCTGTACGCCGTTGCGCGTGAAGCGCGTCAAACCGCGCAAACCGGACGCGAGTCGGTGTTGCAAACGGTCGAAGGTATGGGCCGCATCAACTCCTACGTGCAGGAAACCTCCACCAAGGTGCAGGCGCTGGGCGATAGCTCGCGCGAAATTGATAGTATCGTGACCGTTATCGCCAACATCGCGCACCAGACGAACCGGCTCGCGCTCGACGCCGCCATCCAGGCGGCTATGGCAGGAGATAACGGCAAGGGCTTCGGCGCTGTAGCAGCCGACATTCGCCGCCTGGCGGAACGCGCCAAAGAACAGGCCAGCCAGATCGCGCGTATCGTTCGCAGCGTTCGCGAGGATATCGGCGCGGCGGCAGTCTCTATGCAGGATACGGAACATGAAACGTCGATTGGCGCGCAACTGGCGCAGGAAGCAGGCTCCGCCCTCGAATCGATCTTCTCGGTCGTTGAACGGCAGGGCCGCGAAATTGAAAGCATCAACCAGATGGCAACCCAGCAGCTCCAGTCGTCCAATACTATTGTGCAAATCATGCACGGCGTCTCCGACTCCACACAGCGCAGCAGCCATAGCACCCGCGATGCCGCGCAAAACATGGAACGCCTGGCGCGCCTGGCCGAACAATTGCTGGCCTCTGTCGAAGCCTTCAAACTGCGCGATAATCTCAACTATTACGCTCCTGCTAACATCACCGTTACTCCGCAAGAGCAGCAGGACAACTACCTGACGGTCAGTGGCGTCTTCCGCACCGTTACAGCTACGGCCCAGTCTTCCGACCAGAACCGCAATAGAAATGCGCTGCCTCCCGGCAATCCCGCCGCCTACCCGCCCTACCCTCCTTATCCTCCCTACCAGCAGGGCAATGGCAGGGGTAATGGCAATGGTAATGGAAATAGTGGCAATGGTTTCAATAACTCACAGGGACGGCAACAGCAGCGTCCCCCCGTCCCGCCAGATTGGCAACAGCAGCGTCCTCCTGTCCCGCCAGATTGGCAATAGCAGGCAAGAGTAAAAAGACCGCCTCGCGAGACGCGAGGCGGTCTTTTTATATTCACTACTTTCCAATATATAAGCAAAAGGTTATATATAGTATCCATAATGCCTATCCTAAATCGTAGACAGGCGGCGCGTGGGGCTGTTACACTTGGTTGAGAGGCACAATCACTCAACCAATTTTCAATACGCATGGTATGCACAAACCTAAAGGAGACAACCCAATGATTGCACAGAGAAAACTCACCAACAAAGCCGTTGTGAAAAGCGATGATGCAGCTGTGCAGGCAGCGGTAAGCTTGCTCACCCGACGTCCTCCCACCATCATTTCCTATCGCTGGATATGTGAATGCTGCGGCATGGTCCATACCGGTTCTACGCCATCGCGGTGTGAAAGCTGCGGCCAGGAAGTTACGCTGGCTCACCCATCCGACCTTCCCCGCGAAATGGGTACCCGCTGGTAATCGTATATACACAATATCAGGAAAAACCAGGGCGACCGCAAGGGTGCGCCCGTACAATACGCCCATCATATGCGTAAATGGTAACGTAGTATTGTACGGGCGCACCCTTGCGGTCGCCCTGGTTAAATCGTCCATATTCATGTTAAGTGCGCATCTGTCGCACCGCCTCGTACAGGATAATGCCCGTTGCCATGGCCGCGTTGAGGGATTTACGTTGTTTGCCAGGGGAATAGAAATGATGGTAGTGGCGTGTTTGCGGGCTTCAGGTGATGGCCCATGCGCTTCGTTGCCGGTAATAAGTGCAAATGGGGCGCGCAAATCTTGCTCAAAATAGTGATGCGAACTTCCTGCTTCGGACAGCAGGACGCGCCGTTGGCCCCCACAATGCTTCTCGATATGTTCTTCAATGACATCCCAGCTTTGATCGACTGCGACCGGCAACGCCACGTGCGCTCCGGCGGCGGCGCGCACTACTTTGGGGCTAAAACAATCAACACAATTGGGTGTCAGCAACACTTCGGCGACATCGGCGGCCAGCGCGGTGCGCAAAATGGTTCCCATATTGCCGGGATCAGACAATCCATCAAGAATGAGCAAGGCGGGGCGAGTCCCAGGCGGGCGACGCGCCGCAGTCTGCCGGGGCGCAAATGCGCTAAGAGGTAAGACGCTGACGACACCTTGCGAGGTTTGTGTCTCGCTTATCGACTCAATCACGCGCTCGCTCACCTCAATCCGGCTATCGTCCGACAATCCTCTGGTGTGGAGCAGGCGTTGCAACAATGAGCGCCCTTCCGTTGTGCGTTCGAGCAGGGCTGGCTGGTAATAGACTTCTGCTGGCATAACCACGCTATCGAGCAAGACTTCCAGCAGATGCGGCCCCTCCATTAAAAAAAGACCATGCTTTTTGCGGCCTTTTGTTGTCTGCAATTCACGCGCACGACTGACACGCGGATTTGACGGGCTGGTAATAAGCGCCATAATTTCCCTGCTAAAAAGGGTGGGAGGAATTTTCTGCGCAACCGCGCGGTTGCGCAGAAAATTCCTCCCACCCTTTTTGAATTACTGGATGGTTGCCAGGGCTGCATTCACCAGTGTAGTGAAGGCGTCTTCGTCGTTTACCGCCATCTCGGCCAGGATCTTGCGATCAACCTCAATGTTGGCGGTGTGAATGGCGTGCATCAGTTTGCTATAGCTGACACCGTGCATACGAGCGGCAGCATTGATGCGCGTGATCCACAGCTTACGCATGTCGCGTTTGCGGGTCCGACGGTCGCGATACATGTAGGCCATTGAGTGCATGACCGATTCATGCGCGGGACGGAACAGGCGTTTGCGCGTTCCGCGATGGCCTTCCGCCAATTTTAAGAGTTTCTTATGCTTTTTGTGGGCTGGTACTCCACGTTTCACTCGAGGCATTGTAGTTTCCTTCCTTCCATTCGCTTCTTGAACCTACCCTGATTAAAAGGCGTAGGGGAGTAGACGTTTCAAACGACGTGTATCGGCGGGAGCCATTTGCACGCCCTTATCGGCGGAACGGACGGACTCGGGTGATTTGTTGCGGCGCAGGTGGCTGATCGCCACTTTCCGACGCATGAATTTGCCGGAGCCGGTCACTTTGACACGCTTCGACATGGCTTTGTGCGTTTTCAGTTTCTGCTTCATGACTCTTCTTTCTTTGAATTGCGGGGCAGGTAATAATTCAACAAAAAACTGCACTTCTTTCAAGGTGGGCGTTAGCCACACCGGAGAGAGGCAGTGTCAGGTGGCGATTGAGGGAATGAAATTGCGCTTCAATCCACCCTGATTGCTCCGTTGAAGGCGCAGAGTAGCCTGTTTCAAGAGCGAACCCCCGCATGTGAGACGCATTATAGCATACTTGCATACTGCTGGCAATACTTTTTGAGGGCTATAATACCAGGGCTTGCCCCCGCCCTGGTTATTATGCCCCGCCCTGGCTGGTCAACGATCTCTTCTTCCAGGCCAGGTGGGGCGTCCCGGCCATGATGGGCGTGATAGACGCGGGCCACCGGCTGTTTTGACCGCCGGAACTGGCGCGGAGTTTCCACCGCGTGTCATATGCCAGGTTGAGGTAAAGAAGAAGCCCCAACCCCAGATCACCAATGGCAGGCCGATGGTTACAAGCGCCAGGCCCGCCCACACGTCCTGTCCTAGCCAGAAAATATAGCAGAGAGCCGCTCCTGTGGTGAGCAAAAAGGCCAGCAGAACCGTGCGCGCGCTGCTGCTGCAAATGGCGAGTGTTAATGGCAGTAGCACGCCCCAGGGCCAGTTCTGCGGGGAGAGCGCAAACATCGCTAGCAATACCCAGCCCGCGAAGAGCAGCGATAGTTCCAGATTGTCAACCAGCCAGATACCCAGCAAGAGCAGGCTTCCCGCCACGATAGCCGTCAAGATGTTCCAGATGAGCGGCGCTGCAATCCAGGCAATGACACGAGCGTTCAGTCGCAGGTGTTGGATGGCGGCATCGAGTGAATTGATAGCCGTATCGGGATTGAATACCTGCCTCAATTGCGTGGTGATGAGAGCTGTTCCCTGACCAGGCCAGTAGGGATAGTAGGCCAGTCCCGCGATGATGAGCGAGAGTCCAATCAGCAATAGCCACCAGAGCGCGCGCTGTCCGCCCTCCATCCCTCGCGTTTCTTTCCACAAAACAGGGAAGAAGAGTGGCAGCAAGAGAAGGCACAACGGGGACAGAAGCGCGGCCAACAGCACGCATACCCAGCCCAGCAAGAAAGCTCTGCGCAGGTAGAAGTAGGAGGCCAGCAGGATAAACAGGATCGCTACCAGTTCGTAATGCATTTCGGCGATGCCCAGCAGCAGGACAACAGGATTCCAGGCATACAGCAGCGTACCCGCGATGCGTCGCTCCGCTCGCAGCCGTCCAAGTATTTGCCAGAGCAAAAAGGTGTTGGCAAGATGAACCAGCAACCCAAATAGACGAAAGCCGATCAGCAGGTTCGCCACGCTGTCACGCGCCAGCAATGTCACTGGCAGCGTTAAATCTAGCCACAGGGGGCCATAGGGCGCGGGTCCAACCTGCCGGGTAGGTAAGACGCTATAGAGCAGGTTGCCCGACAGGATCATATGGGAAGGCCCGTAGGGGTTCACGTGAAAGACCGTCACCATGCGCCCATACAGCCCGTACAGGAATACTTGCGACCACATGACGGCCGGAGCGAAGAGAAATATTACAGACAGCAGAGCCGTCAGAGACAGAATTGTCCAGAATACCCTGTTGGCATCACGGTGCGCGAGACGTTCTCGCGCTGCTTTGCGTCCAACCTGCGCGGCGATGAGTTGTAATGCGAAGGCCAGCGCCAGCCCGACAAGCAAGAGATTGGCAAAACCCGCGGGAGTACTCAGGTTGAAAATGGCGAGGTGGTTGATAGCGCGAGCTGCGGGGGGCCATGTGGTCCAGAAGAGATGTGTCAACCAGGGAAACAGGCCCGGCAATACCTGTTTTGCCGCTTCATGACCGGGAATAGCGCCCGCGAAGAGCGGATAAAACGCGAGAGAGAGCAGGGAGAGCAACAATCCTAACGCGATCAGTTTCCATAGAACACCGCGCGAGAGTTGTTTTCTCGCCACAGGTGGGGGAGTGCCATTGCGTAACTGCGGTGTTGTCACAGGTGTTGTTGGCAGCGTCACCCCAACCAGCGCCGGATGTGTGCCTCGCGCGCGAAGCGAGCGCGATACGCTCTCACCTGGATTCTGCTTCATAAACTTCCCCGCTCAACAAACCGTATTGGTTGGTTATAGTATGCGCCAAACATCAACGCCTGTCAATCAATTGAACGAAAAACGATTACCCTGCGTTACAAAAAACGGTGCGCAACCCAAATATAGTGTTGGTCGGGAGGATATGTGGAGAATGGATATTTCTTTAAGGTTGCCACTTGTACTTCCTGTAAATCTCCAGCGTGTGCTGGTCCCCCGGCACATAGCTTACCATAGAATACGTGTTGATGCCTGTGAAGACGGTTGTAGCGGTACGCACGGCCAGCCGACCCAACTCGCTATGTTGTACGTGGAAGACGAACGAGGGGTCGGGTTTTCCTTCGGGATAGGTGGCAGCCGCGATACGGCGGAACTCCGGCAGCGCGCGTAACTGTTTCCACAGATCTTTATATTCGGGCAGGTGCGTCAATGTGCGTGTGTTGTACTGGAAGTCGCTCACCAGGCGGCGCGCCAGGCTCTCCCAGCTATGGAAATGGCGGCGCAGGCGCGGCTCGAAGACCAGTTCGAGCAGGTGCCGCTTCTCATGGCTCGCGATCTCCTGCTGCACCTCAAACAGCATAATGGCCGCATCATTCCAGGAGTGCAGGAACCACAGGCGATCCAGTGAATGCGCCGGGTAGGACGTGTTATGCACCAGCAAATGCGCCAGTTCTCCAAAATCGAGCAGCACGCTTTCGGGCGGCTGATCGTCGATCTGCTGCCCCGTCAGGCGCGTATAGGCCGCGTAAAGCAGGCGTCGCTCCTCGTTGGTCAGTTCAAGCGCGCGCGCAATACTCTCCACCACATGCGGCGATGGATTACTGCGCCTCCCTACCTCAAGGTGATACACGTAGGTGCGCGAAAGGCGTGTTGCCTGCGCCAGTTGTCCCTGCGACATGCCGCGCATCTGCCGGAACTGCGCCGCCAGATGCGCGAATTGTGATACGCTGCTGATTGCCATTGCATCTCCACATTGTTAGCTACCTCTTTATTATGCACAAAATAGTGTTAGCTGGCAACTTGTAATTCTTGCATGTTGCCAGCTATACTAACAGTGTATATGCGTTGTTTTGCTGTCGTATAGCTCGGAGAGGAGCTTACTACATGTCTGACCCGTCAGTAATTCATAACCCTCAAGCGGAACAACTTTCCCCCACGAATGGCGGATTTCCCTGGCTTCGTCACTATGAACAGGGGGTACCGGCTCATATCGATATTCCAGACCAGCCCTTAACATGGATACTCGATTCAACAGTGCGAAGTTTCCCATCGCAAACGGCTTTCATCTACTATGGCACTAAATTGAGCTATGCCCGTTTTTCCTCACTGGCAAATCGCTTCGCCGCCGCCATGCTGCGACTGGGCATCAAGAAGGGTGATCGGGTCGCCATCGCGCTGCCCAATATCCCCCAGTATCCCATCGCCTTTTTTGGCGCATTGCGCGCGGGCGCGGTCGTCGTTCCCACCAATCCGCTGTATACAGAGCGCGAAATGCAGCACCAGCTCGCCGATTCGGGAGCGCGTATCCTTGTAATGCTCGATATGTTCTACCCGACGGTACGCGCCGCGCGCGCCAACACGGCCCTTGAACACATCATACTCACCAGTCCCGCCGATTTCCTGCCCCCGCTCTTACGTCCGCTCTACCCTCTCACCCAGCGCAAAGCCAAACACCCTGAGCCACGTCTGACCGACGAGGAACGGCGCCAGGACGCCACGCTGCATACCATGAGCGATCTGTTGGAGTCGCATACGAAAGGCGGCATAGAGGTATTTCACCTGCCAGAACGCGCCTCTGGCAATGACCTTGCCGCGCTACAGTATACCGGCGGCACAACCGGACTATCAAAAGGCGCCATGCTCACCCATCGCAACCTGCTGGCCAATGCCCTGCAAACGCGCAACTGGGATATTCAAGCGCGAGATGCCAGAGAAATCACGCTGTGCGTGGCTCCTTTCTTCCATGTGTACGGCATGACGGTCGGCATGAATTTGTCTATTCTGGCAGGCGCTACGATGGTCTTGCTGCCGCAGTTCAAAGCGCCGGAAGTTGTCAAAACCATTCGTCGCTACCACCCAACACAGTTACCAGGCATCCCCACTATGTACATCGCCATCATGCGCGAAATGGGCAAGCGCGCTGAGGCCCTTCGTTCCATCAATGTGTGCATCAGCGGCGCGTCCCCGCTACCAGCGAAAGTGCGTATCGACTGGGAAGAACTGACTCAGGGCAGGCTGGTCGAAGGCTACGGACTGAGCGAGGCCGCGCCCGTCACGCACTGCAACCCGCTTAACGGCGATATCCGCGATGGCAGCGTCGGCTTGCCTCTGCCAAATGTAGAATCCGCCATCCTCGATGAGAAAACGGGCGAGCTATTACCTGTTGGCGGCGTAGGCGAGATCGTCGTCAAAGGCCCCAACATTATGCAGGGCTACTGGAATGCGCCGGACGAAAGCGCCAACATCTTCACCAACGGCTGGATGCGCACCGGCGACATCGGCAGAATGGACGAAGAAGGCTACTTCTACGTACTCGATCGTTCCAAAGACATGATCCTGGCCAGCGGCTTCAACATCTACCCTCGCGAAGTCGAAGAAGTGCTTTACCACCATCCCGCCGTAGCGGAAGCTGCCGTGCTGGGTGTACCCGATCCCTATCGCGGCGAAACAGTAGCAGCCGTGATCGTCTTAAAAGCGGGCCACACGCCCACCGATGAGACCCGCGCCAGCATCATCGCCTACTGTAAGAAGGAATTGACACCTTACAAGGTTCCCAAAATTGTAGAATTTCGTGAGAGCTTGCCCAAAACCCTGGTCGGCAAGGTCTTAAAACGCGAACTGAAAAACACCATCAAACAACCATCCTGAGGAGAAAGCACACACATGTCAACGACGATGAAACCAACCGAGGCAGGTACCGCCTTCCTCACCACCTCTATCAGCGAAACCGCGGACAAAATTTTTACGGTAGAACAGGCCGACGAAGAGCAGCGCTGGATCGCCGAATCGGCAGAGACCTTCATGCAGCGCGAAGTGCTACCCAATGTCGAGGCCATCGACCACCAGGAGCCGGGCTTGATGGCATCTTTAGTCAAGAAAGCGGGCGAGCAAGGGCTTTTGAGCATCGACGTGCCAGAAGCCTACGGCGGCGCGGAACTTGGCCTGCTGACCAGCGCCCTGGTTGTGTCGAGTATCCACGAAGGGTCGTTCAGCACTGCCATCGGCGCGCATACCACCATCGGCACGCTGCCCATCGTCTTCTATGGCACCGGGGCGCAGAAGCAGAAGTATTTACCCCGGCTGGCCACTGGCGAGTGGCTGGCTGCCTACGCCCTGACCGAGCCGGGCGTGGGTTCCGACGCCATGGGCTTGTCGAGCCGCGCCGAACTTTCCGAGGACGGCACATACTACATTCTGAACGGCACCAAGCAATGGATTTCCAACGCCGGTTTTGCCGACCTGATGATCGTCTTCGCGCGCATTGGCGAGAACCGCCCCTCCGCTTTCATCGTGGAGACAAGCTGGCCGGGCGTTTCCACCGGCGCGGAAGAGCGCAAGATGGGCATCAAAGGCTCATCGACGCGCCAGGTTTACTTCGAGAATACGCGCGTGCCGGTGGAAAACCTGCTGGGCGAGATTCACAAGGGCTACAAAATCGCCTTCAACATCCTCAATATCGGGCGTTTGAAGCTGGGCGCGGGTTCAGTTGGCGGAGCGCGTTCCGTGCTGGACCTGGCTGCCGTCTATACCACCGAGCGCAAAGCCTTCAACAAATTCATACACGAGTTTGGCATGATCCAGAAGAAACTGGCGCGTATCGCCGCCGAGACCTACGCGGCTGAAAGCGAAGTGTTCCGCACGGCTGCCAACATCGAGAATGCGCGGCGTAGCGCGGGCGACAACACCGAAGCGGCCTTCAAAGCTATCGAAGAGTACGCTATTGAAGCTTCGATTGCCAAAGTGCATGGAAGCGAAGTCATGGCCTTTGCTGCTGACGAGGGCGTGCAGATTTTCGGTGGTTACGGCTTCATGCAAGAATACCCTATCGAGAAAGCCTACCGCGACGCCCGTATCCAGCGTATCTACGAAGGTACCAACGAGATTAACCGCCTGGTCACATCCGCCACTCTCTTCCGCCGCGTGCTGAAGGGCCAGCTACCTTTAATGGCAAAAGCCCCGGAGATCGAAGCTCGTATCAAGTCCGGTCAGCCGCTCAATAGCGCGGGCGAGGATATCCCCGCCGCATTACGTGAAGCGGTCAACGCCCTGGAACGCGCCAAAGATGTCACCATCTATACCGCGATGAAGGGCGCGATGAAGTATATGCAGGCCCTTGAGAATGAGGAAGAGTTCATCGAGTACCTGGCAAACCTGCTGATCGACCTCTACGCCGTGGATAGCGCGCTGGCCCGCGCCACCCAATCAGTGCGCCGGGGCGACGAGAACAGTTCCATACACGTCAAACTGGCGCAGCTCGCCACCTGGCTGGCCTTCTCGCGCCTGCGCGCCAACCTCGACCAGATGATTATGACCAGCTTCGACGCCGACAGAGTCGAAAAAGAACTGGCTCGCGTCCGCGCCTACATCGGCGACTACCTGCTCAACGGCGTAGCCGTGCAGCGCGAAGTCGCCGCCATCGTGGTTGAGAAACGTGGCTATCCTTTGAAATAAAACGGGTGGGTGCGCGGGGGCGCAAAGATGGGCTACACGCAAGCATGGCGATCTCGCTCCCACCCCGTCATCCCTTGCTTCCCACTGTCATCCTGAGCGCAGCGAAGGATCTGCGCACGGCCCCACGAGAGATCCTTCGCTGCGCTCAGGATGACAGCGCGACGCACGACACTAACCCGTACAGGGTACAGACCGGGCTTGCCCCCGCCCTGGCAACCAGTGGAGAAAGGAGCCTTCTTCTGTGCATTTTAGAACGCCCTCGTTTGTCGAGGTGGACGGTCGCAAACTGGCTTATAACGAAGTAAGCCCGGCGCATCCTCGCGGCGCTATCTTATTGTTGACCGGACTGGGAGCCAAACGCTATGGCTGGTACTACCAGCTTGACGAATTTGGCCGCTTTTATCGCACCATCGCCCTCGATCATCGCGACATCAGCGATAGCGACCCGTATGAGGAACCCTACACCATCGCGGACCTGGCCGACGACGCCGCGGCAGCTTTGCGCGCCCTCGGTGTGGAACGCGCCCACGTCATAGGTATTTCACTGGGCGGCTTCGTCGCCTTGCAATTCGCCATTCGCCATCCCGGCCAGCTAGATAAGCTGGTGCTTATCGCAACCTCGGCAGGTGGCGCAACACACGCGCAGCCCGGCCCCGAAATAGCGGCGCTGCTGGCTCCCACTTTTCACGAATATATCGAGCCTGGAGAACTGGCAAGACAAAACTACTCCGCCATTACCGGCCCGGGCTTTGCCGTAAATTATCCGCAGGAAATGGACAATTTCGCCGCGATTGCCAGCTACCGCCCGGTACATCGCCCTGCCTATATGCGCCAGTTGCAGGCCGCCCTTGGGCATGACGCGACACAGCAATTGGAGCGTATCTCAGTTCCCACGCTGGTAATTCACGGCGACGCCGACCCGCTCGTCCCGCCTGCCAACGGTGATTACCTGGCAAGACACATTCCAGGCGCGCAACACATCGTCTATCACAACATCGGACATGTCCCCATTATCGAAAATCCCGACCAGTTCAATAGTGACGTGCTGGCATTTTTAGAAAAGTAAAAGGAGATACACACATGGCAGAAGCAGTAATTGTCAGCGCGGTGCGCACCCCCATCGGGCGCGCCAACAAGGGCGTACTCAAAGATGTGCGCGCCGATGACCTGGCCTCCATCGCCGTTCGCGCCGCTGTTGAGCGCGTGCCGCTGCTAGACCGCGCCTTGATCGAAGATGTTATCCTTGGCTGCGCCTTCCCCGAAGGCGAGCAGGGCATGAACCTGGCGCGCCTGGTGGGCGCGCTGGCTGGCCTGCCAGAGACGGCGGGCGGCGTAACCGTCAATCGTTTCTGCGCGTCGAGCTTGCAGGCCGTCAACATGGCCGCGCAAAGTATCATGCTTGGTCAGGGCGATGTTATTGTAGCAGGCGGCGTCGAAAGCATGTCCCGCGTGCCGATGGGCGGCTTTAACCCCAGCTTTAACCCGCGCCTCATCAAGCCGCGAGACGGGGAAAAAGTTCAGATGCCCTTTCCGCCCTCTGAATTAGAGTACGGGTATTCCAGCTACATCCCCATGGGCATGACGGCAGAAAACCTGGCTCGCGAATATAGCATCAGCCGCGTCGAACAGGACGCTTTCGCGCTTCGCAGCCACCAGCGCGCCATCGCCGCCACCGAAAATGGCATCTTCATGCGCGAAATCGTACCGGTTCCTCTGCCCAACGGCAGGTTAATGGAGATCGACGAGGGGCCGCGCCGCGATACTTCCCTGGAAAGACTGGCATCGCTCAAACCCGCCTTCATCGGCGGCGGCACCGTCACCGCCGGAAACTCCAGTCCGCTCAACGATGGGGCCGCCGCCGTGGTGCTGATGTCCGCAGAAAAAGCGCGCGACCTGGGCATCACGCCCCTGGCCAAAGTGCATACCATGGCAGTGGCGGGTGTCAATCCTGCTATCATGGGCATCGGCCCCGTGCCCGCTATGCGCAAAGCTTTACAGCGCGCCGGGATGCAGTTAAGCGATATCGACATCATCGAGTTGAACGAAGCCTTCGCCGCACAGTCGCTGTCGGTCGTTAAGGCTATGGGCATTGATGAAGAGAAACTGAACCCGCACGGCGGCGCGATTGCCCTGGGCCATCCGCTGGGATGCAGCGGTGCGCGCCTCATTGCCACGCTCATCAACGATTTGCAGACCCGCGACAAGACATGGGGTATCGCGACGCTGTGCATCGGCGGCGGTCAGGGGCTGGCAACCATCATAGAAAGGATGTCATAGCACCATGACGTACCAGATACGCACAGCCGCCGTGCTGGGCGCCGGTGTGATGGGCGCGGCTATCGCTGCTCATCTCGCCAACGTTGGCATTCCCAGCCTGCTCCTAGACATCGTGCCACTTAATACCGGCAAAGACCGCAACGTGGTAGCGCGCACCGGCCTGGAAAAAACCTTGAAAGCGCGTCCTGCCGCCTTCTATACTTCCAAAGCCGCTCGCCTCGTCACGGTCGGCAACATCGAAGATGACCTGGACACACTCGCCGGGGTCGATTGGGTCATCGAGGCCGTCATCGAGCGGCTCGACATAAAACAATCGCTATATGAGAAGCTGGAAAAGGTCATACGACCCGACACTATCATCACCTCGAATACCTCCGGTTTGCCCGCGCACATGCTGACCGGCGGGCGCAGCGCGACCTTTCGCCGCAACTTTCTGATTACACATTTCTTCAACCCGGTGCGGTACATGCGCCTGCTGGAACTGGTTCCCGACGTGGATACCGATCCAGCGTTGATGACCTTCATGCAACAATTCGCTACCGAAACGCTCGGCAAAGGCGTCGTCATAGGCAAGGATACGCCCAACTTCATCGCCAACCGCATAGGAGTGTACGGCTCGCTGGCTACCGTGCGCCGCGCCATCGACGAGGGCTACACCGTCAGCGAAGTCGATGCTATCCTGGGGCCAAACATGGGACGTCCCAAATCCGCCGTTTTCCGCACGGGCGACCTGTCGGGCCTGGACACGCTGGCGCACGTAGCCGACAACCTGTATGAAAACGCCTCGAACGATCCACAGCGCGAGACCTTCCGCCTGCCCGAAATGGTGCGCGAGATGATCCGGCGTGGCTGGCTGGGCGAAAAGAGCGGTCAGGGTTTCTACAAACGCATCAAGAACCCCGGCGGCGGCTCTACCATCCTGGAACTGAACCTCAAAACGCTGGAATACGAACCACAGCAGAAGGTACGCTTCCCCTCGCTGGGCGCGGCTCGCGGCATCGAAGACCCGGCGCAGCGCGTATTGACCGTGCTGAACGGTGACGACCGCGCCTCCCAACTGGCGCGCGAAACTACCGCCGACTCGCTGATCTACGCCGCCGAGCTTGCCCCTGAAATCGCTGAAAGCATTGTGGCCATCGATGAAGCCATGCGCTGGGGCTTCAATCTCGACATGGGCAGCTTCGAGACCTGGGATATCCTCCTACAACATCCAGAAACGCTTGAGAAAGTCATGCAGGGCCGCCAACTGCCCGAACTGGTGCAGCGTGTCCTGGGAGCAAAAGGCACCTTCTATACCGGCGTAGTCGGGCAACGCCAGTACTTTGACTTCCATACCAACAGCTATAAGCCAGTTCCCACCCCGAAAGGCGCGGTCTCGCTGGATGCGGCCAAAGCCTCCAATAAAGTGATACGCGACAATGGCTCGGCCTCGCTGATCGATATCGGAGATGGCGTGGCCTGCGTTGAGTTTCATACCAAGATGAACTCCATCGACGAGGGCATCATCGAGATGCTGCGCTACATCGCCGAGGAGGGGCAGCAGCATTTCCGCGCCATCGTCCTCAACAACAATGCCGCGGATTTCTCGGCAGGCGCGAACGTGATGCTGATACTGATGGCCGCGAAATCAGGCGAGTGGAAGCAGATCGAAAACGCCATCAACGGCTTGCAGCAGGCCCACCAGTTGCTCAAATATAGCCCTATTCCCATCGTAGCCGCTCCCACTGGCCGTGCCCTGGGCGGCGGCTGCGAAATCGTCATGCACGCCAGTCATGTGCGCGCCCACGCCGAGACCTATATTGGCCTCGTTGAGGTTGGTGTGGGACTGATCCCGGCTGGCGGCGGCTGTAAAGAAATGCTGGTGCGCCAGGGCGCAACGGTCGAAATGCAGAAGGCAGGCAAGACGGGCGGGCCGTTTACTCCCGCGCGCCGCGCCTTTGAGATCATCTCCTTTGCCACTGTCTCGACCAGCGCCGCCGAAGCGCAGGATTTGCGTTTCCTGCGCAAAAGCGATGCCATCACCGTCAACCGAGACTTGTTGCTGCGTGATGCCAAAGCTGATGCCCTGCGCCTGGCCGATGCTAAGGACGCTGGCACGTGGCAACCCGCGCCAGCTCCCCTGTTACTCTTACCCGGCAGCGGAGCGCGTATGGTACTCGAACAGCAAATCGAGGGGATGCTGCTGACGCGCAAGATCAGCGAACACGACGCCCTGATCGGTCAACACCTGGCAAAGGTGCTCACCGGCGGCGACTGCTCGCCCGTCACCCCCGTCACCGAACAGCATGTGCTTGATCTCGAACGCGAAGCCTTCCTCAGCCTGTGCGGCACCGAGAAAACCCAGGATCGCATCCAGTCGTTGTTGATGACAGGCAAGCTTTTGCGCAATTGATATCGAAGCTCCTTGTGGGCATCCCGTCCCGCCCCGTCCTGATGAACTTTGACAACCGAATGCAGCAACCAGCGTGGCCCCGTCCTGTAGGGACAAGGGGCGGATGTGGGGACGGGTGGGGGCCTTGTGCTTGTCCTTGTTAGGGGACGACCATCCTGCCTCATGGAACCCCGGCGAATCGCACTGCCACGAGGACAAGCACAAGGCCCCCTCATCCACTCCACCCCGCCCCTTGTCCCTACAGAACGGGGCCACGCGCACTACCGATTTCGGTCGTTAATATTCATCAGGAAACGACGCCCTGCCTTTCTATTACATGATTTGGTCGGCAAAATTCATTAGGGACAAGGGGCGGATGGGCGGAGGCCTTGTCCTCATCGCAGTGCGATTTGTCGGGGTTTCGTACAGAGGAGGGAAAATAGGAGCAATCACAACCCCAGGCCTGACACCAGCTCTCTAGTGCGGCTTCTTTTCATAATAATCGTTGAAGACATTGGCTGACTCTATGACATTTTTTACATTTGTACGTTACATTGTTAGCAAAAGCATTAAAAATATGTGAATTTTGCGCTTTTAACGCTATTTCATGAAAAAAAGGGCAAAAAACCTCTAGACAAGAATACAATGTATCATGCATACTATGCATATGTATTTCACATGTTTGTCGTGTACAAGTTGCATACATTGTATTGACAACGTTAAATCAGTTATCACCCTCTTAGCGGACTTCAGTGTAAAAAGGCAGTTATTTGAGGCTTACAATCATCAGGAGGTAGCGATGCCGGAATCTAAAGGAAACCAGAGCGAAGTAGCGCGTATACTCGAACAAATTAGCCTGGAGTACGAAGCCGCGCATCGAGGCATGTACGGTTTTGCCTGTGGTGCCGCTAAGCATGAATTTATCACTGCTCGTATGGAGAATATGGGGAATCTACATAGCAAGTTACAGAAAATTGTAGGCGATTCCGCAATCGAAATGGTAGCTGATACATTAAACAAACTTCCCTGACGTTGCCTTTGAATACGACTTGCTTTAATAACCGACACGCGCGTTTTTTTGCGGCTGTGAGCCGCAAAAAAACGCGCGTGTCGGTTATTTATTGAAACTATGCCAGTGTTTTTTCAGCTTCCAGAATGTGCATATCGAAGAATTTGACCAGGGGGAAAGCCGGCTTTTGCCAGACACCCGTCACAATATATTCGATCTCTTCGCTCACGAACGTCTCCTGGTCGAGAACGCACTGTTCGCCATCCAGGAAAAGCTGTAGCCATTGCTTGTGGTAGGATTGTTCGAGTAAGGGCGCGCCCTCGCATACAAACCACTCAGCAATACCCTGCAAATAGAAACGGAAAGCTTCCGGTACCGGGTAGCGGCGTGTAATGCGGTAGCTTTTCTCCGTCACCTCCGTATATCCCGCCGCTCGCATATACCCTGCCAGCTTCGAGCCAACCCAGCTATCTTCAAAGGCATAGTCGGCATCAACACGCTCGCGTTCCCATTGCTCGCGCGCCTGCAAAACACGCGCCTGCAAGGTCGGATCAACATTGTGAAAGCGCATGGTGCCAAAATCGATATCCTTGACGACCAATCGCCCGTCATACTTGAGACATTGACCCATCGCAGCAAACGTGCCTACCGGGTCGGGGAGATACTGGCTCACGTTCGCGCTAAAAATAACATCGACGCTACCATACTGGGCCGGCAACTGTTCAAGCACACCCTGTTTGTATTGCACCTGGCGCTGGTACCACTTTCCCTGGCTGCGTTGCTGCGCAGTAATAAGCGCTGCGGGCGAAATATCTACACCGGTGATGCGCCCAGTTGAGCCTATGGCGCGCGCCAGCAAAGGAGTCCACAAGCCGGGGCCACAACCAGCATCAATCACATCACTCCCTTTTTTGAGTTGAAGATCTCGGATCATCTGTTCGCGTTCGGGTGCTTTACTTCTATGGTGCGTCTCCAGCCATTCAATGGCGTTGAGAGGTAATCCACTTTCGTTTCCATGAACCAGGTTATTTACTGCCATCTTGCTACCTTATCCTTCACATACATTGAGCGGACCTCAGGCTCTCATTCATATGACCAAAGTATAACATGCAAATAAACATTTGACAATTTATTATGTACAAATGTAGTACTTTAGCGCTTACAATGTAAGAAACAAGTTTAGTTGCATAATTTGTCAAGTTGTACATACAAGGCGGGGGCAAGCCCTGGTAAACATACGGTTGCGCTCACACAGCTAAACCGCTATAATCCAGACATACAATAGCACCGATGTGACCGGAGACGAAGGAGCAATTTGAGTATGAACTCAGAGCAGCCAGCGTATGAACCCGCTGCCGGGGAAACACAGCAGGGAGCGGCCTATCCGCCACCGCCTTCCTATTACGAAAATATGCAACTGCCTGCCGAACCTTCCCCTTTGCTTGAAAACAAACCAGGAGCGCATATTACGCAACCAATCTCTGGAGTTGTTTCACCGCCCGCTCCTACGCCAGTTCCAGTGCCATACTACAGACACGCGCCCACGGGCAGTCAACCGTCATACGCAACTGGACACTATCCGCATCCCGCCGTCATGTCTCCTACCAGGACCTCATACTGGCAAACATGGGTTATCGTAATGATCATCGGTGTAAGCGCGCTCTTGCTCGTGGGCGCGGGCATCTGGGCAGTAGCTAACATCTACGGGGGAGTGTCTCAACAGGGAGTTAGCGCGAATCAAGTCGCGCAAGATTTCTACCAGCATATGCTCCAGCAGGATTACAGTGGAGCGTATGCCGATCTGCAACTAAACGGGCTAACTGCCAGCGCCTTTACGCGCGATGCGCAGTCCATCGACGCGCGCTATGGTCAAGTAGCATCTTTTAATATCGATGCGACCTCATTGAACAGCGCAAATTCCGCGTCCGCCGCAACGCACTTGCAGATAACAGTGCATGTCACACGCCCGCAGGCTACCTACAGCGTGCAGATTCCGCTTGATAACATTGCTGGGAGTTGGAAAATAACTAGCCTTGATCTTAGTAAGTTTTGAAACCGGATAGCAAACCAGGGCGACCACGAAGGAACACCGCTACCATATACGAGGGCGTTACATTCTATCAAATGCCCATTCGTATAGGATAGAGACGAATCCTCGCGTTCGCCCTGGAAAATTGTGATCAGTTCATATACTCTGATTTTCAGAGATCAAAGTGTTTTCAGACAAAAAGAGATATAGAAACAAATGTGGAACGTAAACGCGCCTACTGTTAGCTTAGACAACTAAGCAATGCCTGCCTGCGCGCCGACCAGAGAAATCTCGCGCCCAACGCACGCGCGCAAATCTTCACGGTAGAAGCGCCAGGTGCTGCCTACCTTATGTCCCGTCAGTTGACCGGACCACATGAGCCGGTAGAGGGTTGAGCGGCTTACCCGTAAATACCCCATTGCCTCTTTGAACGTAAGTAGGACATCATCTTGAATCATTTGCACAACCATGTATTCGCTACCTTCCTTTTGGTCAAACTCGGCATCCCTGACGAGTATTGAAAGCTGTATCAATTGATACATATATTTGTCTCATTGCATGTTATAGTAACCAATCGTGATGCGCTTTTCTGTTGAGAAATTGTTATGATCTGGTTAATATTACCGCTTCTCTGGTTGGATATTCGCTACCATTCTTTTGCAAGCATAGCGTCAAGCGCTCTGATCTCGCACGCCACCGGAAATATGACCATGCTCGTCGCGCTTTGCAGGCGCGAAATGGCCTGCATATCGGTCGGGTAAGCCATCGCGACCGTCAGGCGATTGTGATCGCGCCCGACCGGGGCGCAGCGCAATTCGCAGGCCATGCGATACGGCACGAGGCGTTTCAAACTCTGCGGGAGGCGCGCCGGAAGCTGCATATAGGGAATACTACTGGTATGGCGGGATTTGCCAGGGCAACCAGGCTCATCATCAAGCGTTTGCCCGATGCTTATTTCCGCGGCTGCTTTACCCATGCGCAACTGCGCATTGACAGCAGGGCGCAGCGTCAGGTTATGCGTGACACAACCGGCATGAAAGAGCAGTTCCTCCAGCGACTTGCCCGGTCGGGGATAGGAACCAATGCCAATCGTAATATCGGTCTCACGCTTTAAGGGTGGAATGACCGTCTCAGGCTGTAACAGATTGATGCTGTGAAAGACCCTTTCCACAACGTTGAAGGCTCCCTCCTGATCCACGCCGGGCAAAATGATGGCCGCGCCCGTGCCTTCGTGCAGGATTACCTGGTCCGTGTTTCGCATAGCGCGTCGCACATTGATCAACACCTGCTCCAGAAAGCTGGTAGGCGCGTGGTAGCGATGACGTTTATGCAACACGAGAGTCTTCGGCGTGATATGCACATGATCCAACTGCGTGATATGAATGAGCAGCAAACTCAAAGGTGTTGTACGTGGAAACAGAGCGGCCAGCCGCGAGCGCACATAGCGCTGTAACTCCTGCGTGGCCGGGGTAACGGGTACGATCTCACTCGCGTTTTCCGAGTCGGAACCAGGCGCGCGATGCAAAGCAGACAATGGCTGGCAATCGCATCGTTCACCTGCTGGACCATCAATATATACTGTGCAGGTTTCGGGTATAAACAGACCGTTTTTATGGCTTTCCATGACCATTCCTATGCATTTCTGTGCATTCAGCAGATTTAGAGTTAATGAATAGTATCAATTGAATCCGATTATACGCTTAAGAAGGGGCGGTTCTTGTACAAAGTGGGTTGTGTTGTGGTTGAGAATGCCATTAGCCAGTTAAGAAGGGGTGAATTTGTTCAAGCAAAGGCCGCCCATCTCTGTATTGATAGGCGGCCCTTGCTTAAACCTTGCATCTATTCGACCTTACAGCCTTACATCTGCTCAACAGTAACAGGTGCGGTGAACGTATAACCGACGCCTGGCACGGTCATTATATATTGCGGCGAGTTGGGCTCGGGTTCAACTTTCTGGCGCAGGTGACGAATGTGTGTCTTCACCAGTCCAAAATCGCCTGCTTCGTCATATCCCCAGACCCGCTCAATAATCATATCAGTCGTCAACACTTGCCCGGTATGCGTAATCAGCAGGTGCAGCAGGCGGCTTTCGGTTGGCGTGAGGCGTACCTTTGTGCCATCGCGCATCACTTCATGACGCATGGCGTCAAGAGTGACAGGCCCAACTGTAATCGACGAAGAGCCGGATGACCCCTTAGAGGTATTAGAACGGCGCATTATCGCTTTAATACGCGCCAGTAACTGCCTCGGACTAAACGGTTTGCGCAGATAATCGTCAGCTCCCATCTCCAACCCACGTATCTCATCATCTTCACGATCATGTGCGGTCAGGATCAGGACCATTGCATTGGTTTCGCTCCGCATCTGGCGACACACCTCGAAGCCGTCAAGCTTCGGCATCTGGACATCAAGGATCACCAGGTCTGGCAAAGTCTCGCGCCAGCGTTTAATGGCCTGCTCGCCATCAAAGGCCCGCACAACGTCATACCCATGCCCCTTGAGCCAGTAGCTCAGCATATCAACCATGTCGCGGTCGTCATCCGCCACCATGATTTTCACTCGTGTTTCCTCCTACAGACCTGTTGTTTTCCCCTGTACCCCGTACATTGCAGGCCCATTCATCGATATAGTTCGTCCCATTGCTAGTAACGGGACGCATCACAGGTAGTAACATCATGGTACAATTTGGGCTATGAATAGTCACCTGTTTAGCTATGTGTTACTCTGGTGTTAAAAGTTAGCTTGCAGAACCTACCATCGACAGTGTAGCTCATTTTAGACAGGGCAACCATAAAAAGACAGGAGCATAGTACCATGGTTTTACGCGAAGAACTACTACAACGTGCCCGTGAAGCAGCGCAGCGCGCCCACTGCCCCTACTCCCATTTTCGCGTCGGCGCGGCCCTCGTCGCCGGCGGTGTCATCTACAGCGGTGTCAACATCGAGATATCCAGCTACGGCCTGACGCTATGCGCCGAGCGCGTCGCCCTCTCCGCCGCCATCAGCAACGGAGCCGGACCCATCACCCAGGTAGCAGTCGCCTGCATCGATGTTCCCCCTACCGCAGGCATCGCCGAACGCACCCCCTGCGGTGCCTGCCGCCAATGGCTAGCCGACCTCGCCCCAGACGCGATTATCTATATTGATGGGGTTGAGCAGGAATTTGGTGTGGGAGATTTGTTGCCGTTCGCGTTTGGGTTGTGATAAACCGCTTGACAACCCGCCCAAAAATGGGTACAGTATACACAACACAACTACATACCTGACGTTGAGCAGGAGGAGTAGGCGCAACACTCCGTTAGAGATGGAAGATCAACCCGGCTGCAAGTCTTCCTCGGAACAGATGCGCTGAACGTCGCCTGGGAGTCTGCCCTGACCGGCATGGGTGCGCCCCGTAACGCGCTGCTTGAGGATCAATATCCTTACAAAATGATATTGATCGAAACAAGGTGGTACCACGAGTAGCATATGCCCTTTCTCGTCCTTGACGGGGGAAGGGCTTTTTATATTACTGAAATGAGTTTTTTTGCAGGAGGAACGGGGTCATGATCGAATACGAAAAAGAGCTTATCGCATCATTACCAAAAACGTATGAACCGCAGGCCGTCGAAGACAAATGGTATCGCTTCTGGGAAGAAGGCGGCTACTTCAAACCCAGCGGGGACAGGAGCAAGCCCACCTTTGTCATCAGTATGCCGCCGCCCAACGTGACGGGCGCGCTGCACCTCGGCCATGCCATTACCGCCACCGTCGAGGACATTCTTATTCGCTATCATCGCATGAAAGGCGACGACACGCTGTGGGTGCCCGGCGAAGACCATGCCGGCATCGCCACGCAGAACGTGGTGGAGCGTCTGCTGATTAAAGAGGGAACCGACCGACACGCCGTGGGCCGCGAAGCCTTTATCGAGCGCGTCTGGCAGTGGGTGCATCAGTATAAGAGCCGCATCCAGGACCAGCATCGCCGCCTCGGCGCGTCCTGCGACTGGTCGCGAGAACGCTTCACCCTTGACGAGGGACTCTCAAAGGCCGTGCGCGAAGTGTTCGTGCGCCTGTATGAGGAAGGGCTGGTCTATCGCGGCGAGCGCATCATCAACTGGTGTCCCTTCTGCATGAGCGCCATCTCCGACCTGGAGGTGAACCACGTCGATACGCCGGGAACGCTGACCTACGTGCGTTACCCGCTCAAACCGTTGGAGGGCGAGCAGGAAACGCAGTATATCAGCGTGGCAACCACGCGCCCGGAAACCATCCTGGGCGATACCGGCATCGCCGTCAACCCGCGCGACGCTCGCTACAAAGACATAATAGGGCGCGTGGCTATCCTGCCCGTGATCGGACGCGAGATTCCCATCATCGCCGATGAAGCGGTGGACGCCAGTTTCGGCACCGGCGCGGTAAAGGTGACGCCCGCGCACGACCCGACCGACTTCGAGATCGGCATGCGCCACAACCTGCCGCGCGTGCAGGTGATCGGTTTCGACGCGAAGATGACAGAAGAGGCCGGACACTACGCCGGGCAGGATCGCTTCGAGGCGCGCAAAAATCTCGTGGAGGAGCTACAACAGCTCGGCCTGATCGTGAAGATCGAGGAATATACCGTGCCGCTTGGTTATTGTGATCGCTCAAATACCATCATCGAGCCGCTCATCTCCAAACAGTGGTTCGTGAAAATGGCCCCGCTGGCGACACCTGCCCTGGGCGCGGTCAACTATGGCCGTATGAAGATCGTGCCGGAACGCTTCACAAAGGTCTATACAGACTGGCTGGAAAACATCCACGACTGGTGCATCTCGCGCCAACTGTGGTGGGGGCATCGCATCCCAGTGTGGTACTGCGACGCCTGCGGCCAGATGACCGCCAGCCGCGTCGATATCACCGCCTGCCCGCACTGCGATAGCGCGGCCATTCGCCAGGACGAGGACGTGCTTGATACCTGGTTCAGTTCGTGGCTGTGGCCGTTCAGCACGCTGGGCTGGCCCGAAGACACGGCTGACCTGCGCCGCTACTACCCCACCTCGGTGATGGAGACTGGCTACGACATCATCTTCTTCTGGGTGGTGCGTATGGCCATGGCCGGAATGCACTTCCTGGGAACGCAGCCGTTCCAAACCGTCTACCTGCACGGCCTTGTGCGCGACGCGAAGGGCGAGAAGATGAGCAAGTCGAAGAACAACGTGATCGATCCGCTTACCGTCATGGATCAGTACGGCACCGACGCCCTGCGCTTCACGCTTGCCACCAGCAGCACGCCCGGCAACGACTCCAAACTCGTGCCTGAGCGTATCGTGGGCAATCGCAACTTTGCCAACAAAATCTGGAACGCCTCGCGCTTCGTGCTGATGACCACCGCCGGAATTGGCGGCGGCATCCCCGCTATCGACGCGCTAGAGCCAACCACGCTGGCTGATCGCTGGATACTCAGCCGCCTGGCGAAACTGACGGGCGACGTGACGCGCCTGATAGATGAATTCCAGCTTGGCGAAGCGGGCCGCCAGATCAACGAGTTCTTCTGGTCGGATTACTGCGACTGGTACCTCGAAATCGCCAAAGTGCAGATGCAGGGCGACGAGCAGAGCAAACGCACAACGGCGCATATCCTGCGCTCCGTGCTCGATGCGAACATGCGCCTGCTGCACCCCTTCATGCCATTCGTCACCGAAGAAGTGTGGCAATACCTGTACCGCGCCTGCGAGCCCGACGCCACGCGCTGGCCTGCCTCGGCCCTGATCGTCGCGCCCTGGCCGCAAACCATCAGCGCAAGCATCGACGACGAAGCCGAACAGCACTTCGGCCTGGTGCAGGAGGCCATTACGCGCATCCGTGACGCGCGCAACCAGATGAACGTGGAACCCGCTCACCGCGTGCCCGTCATCATGGCGACCGGCGACTATCAACCCATGCTGGAAGCGCAGGCCCCGCTCATCGAGTTCCTGGCGCGCACCGAACGCCCGCAGTTGCACGCGCAGCTCGCGCAGAAACCAGAGCAAGCCATGAGCCTGCTAGCCGGTTCCATCGAAATCTACCTGCCCCTGGCCGGTCTTCTCGATCTCGGCAAAGAACTGCAGCGACTCGACAAAGAGATCGCCCAGGCCCAACAGGAAATCGCGCGCATTTCAGGCAAGCTAGCAAACGCATCCTTCGTCACCAGAGCCAGACCCGAAGTGGTCGAGCAAGAACGCGCCAAACTCGCAGCCCAGGAAGCACGCCTGGGCAAACTCGGAGAGCGCCGGGCAGAACTGGGTGGGTAATAGACCTGTCGCCCTGATGATCTTGGGTAATCACTAGAAACATTCGCCCCCGTCCTGTAGGGACAAGGGGCGGATGTGAGGACGGGAGGGGGCCTTGTGCTTGTCCTCGTGGAGGTGCAACATTATGTTTCACCGGATTCCGTGAGGCATAATGGTCGCCCTGCCACGAGGACAAGCACAAGGCCCCCACATCCATCCCCACCCGCCCCTTGTCCCTACAGGACGGAGGCACGCATTACCGCATTCGGTTGTCAAAAATCATCAGAAAGGGAGCAACCAGACTGTGCAATTACCTTTTTCAGAGGGTAAAATTCATCAGGACGGGAATCGACATAAGGAGACCGCATCATGGCAACATACACTATCCAACCGGTTCGACGCGCGTTGCACGGCAAGTTCTCGCGTGAGTTTCCACCCACGCTTACCATCGATTCAGGAGATACCGTCGAATATAGCACGCTCGACGCTGGCTGGAACCTTGAGCCGCGCCTCACCCGCGATGGCTCGCAGAAGAGGTTCGAGCCGCGCGATCCGGCCACGGATTTCGGGCACGCGCTGTGCGGCCCAGTATTTGTGCGGAACGCGCAGCCAGGCATGACGCTCGAAGTGCAAATCAACGAGATACGCCCCGGCGTATGGGGTTGGACCTATAGCGATGGCTGGGCCAGGCTTCAAACTGGCGAAATGGACCATATAATGACCTGGATGCTTGACCTTACTACCATGACCGGGCGCAATCAATACGGTCACATCGTGAAGCTGCGTCCATTCATGGGCGTCATGGGGATGCCACCCGATGAGGCTGGCATGCACGAAACAGGCCCTCCGCGCTATTGCGGTGGGAACCTGGACTGCAAAGAACTGGTTGCAGGTAGCACGCTCTACCTGCCTATCTCAGTACCCGGCGCGCTCTTCTCCGTAGGCGATGGACACGCCCTGCAGGGCGATGGCGAAGTCTGCGGCACCGCCATCGAATGTCCTATGGAGCGCGTCAGCCTGACCTTCCGCCTGCGAGATGACGTGCGGATAACCACACCACGCGCCAATACCCCCGCCGGATGGCTTACGATGGGGCTGCACGAGGACCTGAACGAAGCGACCATCATTGCGCTGAACGCCATGCTTGACCTTATAGAGGAACAGTATCACATGACACGCTCGGATGCTCTCGCGCTGGCAAGCCTGGTGGTGGACCTACGCATCACCCAGATCGTCAACGGTGTGCGCGGCGTCCACGCCCTGCTGCCGCATGGAGCAATTCAGTAGCGACACCCCTTGTGGGTGCCGCTACTGATGTATTACGGAATCAGGTTCGTCTCCTCATTCAGCGAAAGCACGAATTGCGCCATCAGTTCTGCCGTCGCATCGATATCTTTGAGTGAGACGACTTCGGAGCCGCTATGCATGTAACGGCAGGGGATGTTTAACAGGCCGGTGGCGACGCCGCCGCGTATGACCTGGATTTTGTCATTATCGGTGCCAGTATAACTGGACTGGATATCGTACTGATAGGGAATCTCCGCTTTTTCGGCTGCCGCCATCATACCTTGATAGATGCGCGGGTTGACAAAACCGCCAATAGTGATGGCGGGGCCACCGCCCAGCTTCACATCTCCCAGGCGAATCTTGGAAGTTTGCGGGTGATCCGAGGCGAAAGTGACATCGACGGTGAGTGCCACGTGCGGATCGATGCTATAGGCGCTGGTCTGCGCGCCGCGCGTCCCCACTTCCTCCTGAACCGCGGAGACCAGGAAAACGGCGGCATGAAGTTGTGCGCGCCGCTCATGCAATCGCCGCAGGGCCTCGATGATCGCGCAGATGCCCGATTTGTTGTCCAGTGCGCGTGAGACAACCAGATCGCCCCGCAATATTTCAGGTTGCGCCGCCCGCGTCGCCGCAGAGCCGAGTGGCACCAGTTGCCGCGCCTCCTCCAGGCTGGCCGCGCCAATATCGATCCACATGTCCCGCAAACTGGGTACTTTTCCCTGCTCGTCGCTATCTAAAAGATGAACCGCCCGGCATCCCACCACACCTGGCACGGGGCCACCCGGAGTATGCACGATGACGCGCGCTCCCAGCAAGGTAGAAGCATCAAATCCGCCGATAGGAGTGAAATAGAGATATCCCTGCTCGTCGATATAGCGAATAAGGAAGCCAAGCTCATCAATGTGCGCGGTGAGCATCACACGCGGGTACCCCTTCGGGTTGAGCGATGCAATCACATTGCCATGGACATCCGTGCGTACCTCGTCAGCAAACGCCAGCGCCTCTTCGCGCACAACCTCTTGTGCCCTCTGCTCAAAACCAGAAGGGCTGGGGCTGGCAATCAACCTCTGCAAAAGAGCATATTGAGCCTCGTACATAATATTCCTCTTGAAATAACCAGGGCAGCCCCATAAGAGCGGACCAGGGCGGGGGCAAGCCCCGCCCGCACCCTATACGGTTTCGTCCGTGTCTTCGTAATAGGGTACGGGCGGGGCTTGCCCCCGCCCTGGTCCGGTGGACGGAGCATAGCCATCCTACCTTACAAATTGTTTCAAGACCTCATCGACGCCTGGATGCTGCCGGTTCAGGCGCAGATCTTCTGCCCCGCCTGGATCGGTTTGCACGAGCAGCACACCCTGCTGGATACAGGTATTGAGCAACTCTCGCGCGGATTCCCGCGTCAGGCGACCCCGGAAGCGGTTCTTGGGATTGACGGGATCACCGATAAAGTTAGACACACCAATAATAGTGCGCCACGACCAGTTCCGATCAATATAATCCAGGAATTGCAAAAATTGAGGGTCCAGCACTTCCATCGGATAGGGCGCAGATACAGCATATTGCTGACCAGTGAAACCCGACATAGCCGGGCTAATGGCGGCCATACCGCCCGTATTACCAGTCATAGACATTGGAGCATAGCCATTATCGGCCAATTGCCCGCTCAGAACAGGATTGCTCCCTGGTATAAGTGGCACAAATTGATTTGCGCTGCTAACAAGATCCCGGCTAACGGTTCCAGGTATTCCAACAACAATCACGGTTTTGTTTAGACGTAGCTTTAAACGCGCGCTAATGCGGGTGAAATCTTTATCACCAGTCATCAGCACAAATGTAGAGATAGTAGGACGATCAAAGACAGTTTCAATAATATCCATCAGCATATTGAGGTCTACGGTACTTTGCACCACCGTGCTTTGCACGACAGTATTGGAGCCGCTTGCGCCAACTGCCGGGAGATGACCTGTGTTCCCCGTATGCACCACCGAGTTCGTGGACGGGTAAGCAGGATACCCCAGCGGGCCGGTGCTGCCGGGATTGGAGGAGCCACTGGGACCGGCTTGACCATAGGCGGTAAAGGGCAGGAATTGGCGAGTCGGTTCTCGCTGCTGGTATTCCTGTATATACCCCTCTTCAGTCAGTGGTTCGCTGTCTTCCAGCAAGCTGTCAACCGCCTCAGGCGGGCGAGACTCAGCAGAGTCGTTATAGCCAGACCATTCATTGCCCGCTCCCGACACGTTAATCGCCGGTAATGGGCCAGAATGGCTGAGAGGGCCGGACGGCCATTGGCGCCCATACGTTCCCGTTCCCTGTTCTGTCACCAGTCCAGATGAACCAAGAGCGCCTGTCGGAGTACCGGTGGGAGGGTAGTGAACCGTTCCCATACGAATACGGTCGCGCTGCTTGGCGGGACAATCGACCCTGTCGATCATCGCCGCAGTCAGGCTTCCTTTGAATGGCTCCGGTTGGCGTGACCAGTCCGCATAAGCGCGAGCAACCATCACCGTACCATATCGACGCGCCACCGCGATCAATTCCTGTGGGTCTGGTTCCCGCCGCTGGATATTCAGCATACTGTATCGGATGTTCTCAAAATCGATGAATAGAGCAATTTCTTCAGGCATATTCTTCTCCTCTCATAGGGAGAAACCGCGCAGCCAGGATGTATGATTTGTTCAAGTACATGAAATCATTCGAAGCACTGTTCAGCCAATTGGCTTCTCCTGCTTTCCTATTAGCTATGAGCATATCATACTTTCCCCGTAAAGTCGAGTGTCTGGCGCGCTTTACATTATGTTTCTGCTATGATATAGTCTTGATAGTTGCATGTGCTAAGAGCATAACGTCCGCGAACCGCGTTTCTCTGCATACGAGATTGGTACTATGGATATTACAACTACATCAGTGACCCTCAATAATAAGACCAATAACATGATTTGTCCGGTCGCCCGCACCGCCAGAATCATTAGCGGCAAGTGGACGCTGCTTATTATCCGTGATTTAGCCTCCGGTGTCAAACGTTTTAACCAACTGGAACGTTCCTTGCAGGGCATCAGCCCCAAAACTCTCTCAGAGCGGCTGCGTTCATTAGAAGAGGAAGGCGTTATTCTACGCCAGACCTTTGCCGAAGTGCCGCCGCGCGTCGAATATACCCTCACCGCAAAGGGCCGCGACCTGATCGAGGTGGTCGAATGTATGCGCTGCTATGGCAACCAGTGGCTGTGCGATGCCCCCGAAGAGTAGCAACCCGCAAATCGATAAATAAAAACCGGGGGTGAACCCCGGTCCTTCTGTTTGCTTGCGCAGATCTAATGGTAGATCAGTAGGTCGCTCCCACCAGCTCGCGTTTATGGTCAGCCAGGAAACGATGGAGCGTCCCTTCGTTCTCTACCGACGTAAGCTGTTTGCGTTCCTCAACCAGATCTTCCGAACGCGCTACCAGATCATAAAGACTGGCAATGTCATAACGCATCTGCACCTGAAGATGTCCCTCACTATTGAAGCCCTCAATAAAGAGGCCATCCTCTTCTTCGTGAAGCGCGATGCTTTTTACTCCAACTTGATCCAGCATCTGTCCAACAGCGTGTAGGATGCTTGCATAACTGAACGTGGCCCGCATTGTTCCCTCCCAAAGGTTCGGAGATAGTCACTCATTGTACTATAGTCAGACCGCACTGTCGCTCTAAACACAACACGGCAAGCTAAATGTGTATTTCACACTCTCACAGTTTACCATATCATTTACTTCAACGTCAAGGTTAGCGCTTGCCATTCGATAGTATGCCTGTTGAGTTTGTCCACACATCGTTTGTAGTGACGACTGGCGTCGGCCCCGTCGAACCGCGACCCGGCGCATTAAGAATCTCGATGGCCTTGAGCCGCCAGAAGCGCGCGCTGGCCGGTCGTTTCAAGGTCAGGTACTCGGCGAGTTCTTCATCTGTCATACGCGGGTTGCTCTTGAGCGCTTCGATGGTCATCTGGAGCTTATCAGGACTCCCATCGGTCGTTACACCGGCCAGCGGCGCATTGACAGTTGGCCCGCTCACCGTATGTACCCCGTCCCGTCCGATAGCCACAAACTGACCCGTGATCGGACGATTTGGATCGTTGGCATCAGTTTTCTGGCTAGCAAACGCGGGAGTTTGATCGATGCCACCCTCCTGAATCGTCTGCCCGGCACCAGCCTTATTGGTGATCGACAGCAGATTGGAGGCACTGAAACGGCTGCCACTGGTTAAAGCGCGGCGCAGCGTTGCGATAGGCAGATTTGTTTGCCTGGCAAGTTCAGTCAGTGCTGATAACTGTTGGGCTTTTCCCTGATTCTCTTCGGTACTCGTCTCTGAAATCGTTTCAGCCATCATGGTATAAACGATACCCAGCAAAGGAAAGGCGCTCGCCATGAAAGGGAAAACCCCGGTCAACCAGGGCGCTGCCGACTCGGCGGAACTCAGCATCGTCACACTGTGGAACTGTTTCGCGTACGCCCAGTTGACAACCCACGAGAATACCGTACACATCACTATCAGCAGCCAGTGTTGCCACACCGCCCTGGCAGTGCGGAAGCGGCGGTAACGCTGAAAGGCCGTCCACGAAAGCAGATAGACCGTAACATCAATACTGATAGCGATAGCATAGCTGACTACCCACCACCAGACGCCAGTGGGACCCTGGGACGGTTCAAATGAAGCAAAGAAATAGGCAACATGCGGAATAGAGGCCGCCAGAAACACGGCAAAAGCGATCCAGAAAAAATATTTCATCGTGTGGTTTTCCCTCCACAATTTAGAGACACCCCGAATTACCCGTAACAGGTGAAGCATACTGAACTCATCTACTATTCGTCAAATGCCCGTTCTTCTTTAGTACATTCGGGCTAATTTCCTTTTTTGCCCGAATTTAGCCGCCAGAACTGTTGACAAGCTTTGCAAAGTATGGCATCATACACGGGCATCAAGCAACGAAAGCACATTCACAACTGAATAAAGAATAATTACTTCAATTTTGCCGAGGGCAGAAACGAGAACAAGAGAGAGACAGAGGAGCTTGGCTTGAAGCGCGTGTGTGCTTAGACGTGAAGAAAGAGCGCCAGTGCGTGCAAGCAGTAACAACAAGCGAGAGAGAGTACGAGGTGGATGCCTAGGCGCTGAAGGCCGATGAAGGACGCGGAGACCGGCGAAACGTTCAGGGGGAGCTGCATGCGAGCGATGAGCCCTGAGATTCCGAATGGGGCAACCCCACCAGAGTCATGTCTGGTGACCCTCGGTTGAATCTATAGACCGAGTGGAGGGCAGCGGGCGAACTGAAACATCTCAGTAGCCCGACGAGAAGAAATCAAACGAGATTCCCGTAGTAGTGGCGAGCGAGGCGGGACGAGCCCAAACCTGACGCTCTTCGCAAGAGGAACGGCGGGGGTTGTAGGGTCCGACACACACAGCACGAGTCTGCCGACTCGAAGGCGTTGGAAAGCGCCACCAGAGCGGGTGACAGTCCCGTAGAGCAAGGCGGAGGAGCGCTGGCCGGATACCTGAGTACCACGAACCCCGGTGAGTTTGTGGGAAGCTGGGGGGACCACCCTCCAAGGCTCAACACCTTCAGCGACCGATAGTGAACAAGTACCGTGAGGGAAAGGTGAAAAGCGCCCCGCAAGGGGGATGAAAGAGACCCTGAAACCACGTACTCACCAGCAGTCAGAGGCCACTGTGGCATGAGCCACCTAGGGCTGATGGCGTGCCTTTTGTAGAATGATCCGGCGAGTGCATCGTCGTCGCGCCCCCCTTCCGCGCAAGTGGAAGCCAGGTTAACCGTCGCTAAAGACGGGCAGCCGTAGGGAAACCGAGTCTGAATAGGGCGACAGTGGCGATGATGCGACCCGAAACCACGTGAGCTATCCATGGGCAGAGTGAAGCGGCTGTGAAAGGCCGTCGAGGCTCGAACTCACCAGTGTTGCAAAACTGGGGGATGACCTGTGGATAGGGGTGAAATGCCAACCGAACGTGGAGATAGCTGGTTCTCCCCGAAATGTATTGAGGTACAGCCACCGGACAAACGCGTCTTCTGGAGGTAGAGCACTGAGTGGGCTCGGGGCCAAATGCTGGTTACCAACCCCAACCAAACTGCGAATGCCAGAAGTCGAACCGGTGAGTGAGACGGCGGGGGCTAAGCTTCGTCGTCGAAAGGGAAACAGCCCAGACCACCAGCTAAGGTCTCTAAATCGATGCTCAGTGTCAAAGGAAGTCCATCCGCTATAACAGCCAGGATGTTGGCTTAGAAGCAGCCATCATTGAAAGAGTGCGTAATAGCTCACTGGTCGAGTGGATGGGCGCCGACAACGTAGCGAGGCTCAAGCATCGTACCGAAGCTGTGGATATCCTGTCTTGTCGCAAGACGAGACACTAAATGGGTATGGTAGGGGAGCGTTCTGCGGGCGGAGAAGCCTGAGCGCAAGCACAGGTGGAGCGCGCAGAAGAGCGAATGCCGGAATGAGTAGCGTCATGGGTGTGAGAACCACCCACACCGAACGCCTGAGGGTTCCTGGGCAACGTCAGTCGTCCCAGGGTGAGTCGGGACCTAAGCCGAGGACGTCAAGTCGTAGGCGATGGAAAGCAGGTAGGAAAGTCCTGCACCAGCGTGCGTCGTTACGAGTGAAGCGGGGACGCGATAGGGAGCGTGAGCCGATCAAATGGACAGGATCGGTTGCCAGCCGGAAGCGCGAGACATAGGCAAATCCGTGTCTCATACAGCGTGACCACTGGGACGAGCCTCCGCAAGGGGGCGGAAGTCATGTGCACCCAGGTCGCCTAGAAAAGCCGCTAGCCAGACGCGACTGCTGCCCGTACCGCACACCGACACTGGTAGGCAGGGGGACTTCCCCCCAGGTGGACGAGCGAACCTCTGTCAAGGAACTCGGCAAATTGACCCCGTACCTTCGGAAGAAGGGGTGCCCTGGTAGCTTCCCTGCTGCGTGCATGGGGGGTGAGAGGGCCGCAGTGAAAAGGCTCAAGCGACTGTTTACCAAAAACACAGGTCTCTGCTAACGCGCAAGCGGATGTATAGGGGCTGACTCCTGCCCAGTGCCGGAAGGTTAAGAGGAGCCGTGCGAGTAGCGGTGAATTGAAGCCCCGGTGAACGGCGGCCGTAACTATAACGGTCCTAAGGTAGCGAAATTCCTTGTCGGGTAAGTTCCGACCCGCACGAAAGGAGTAACGACTTGAGCACTGTCTCGACAGGGGGCTCGGCGAAATTGAAGTACCCGTGAAGATACGGGTTTCCCACGACAGGACAAAAAGACCCCGTGGAGCTTTACTACACCCTGGTCTGGAGACGAGGGGGTGCATGCGTAGCATAGGTGGGAGCCGGAGAACCGCTTTCTGTGGAGAGCGGGGAGGCGCCAATGAAATACCACTCTTGCACACTTTTGTGTCTCATGCCCCTTCCGTGATCCGGAGGGCAGACAGGGCCAGGCGGGTAGTTTGACTGGGGCGGTCGCCTCCCAAAGCGTAACGGAGGCGCCCAAGGGTTCCCTCAGGGTGAATGGACACCACCCGCATAGAGTGCAAAGGCAAAAGGGAGCTTGACTGCGAGGCGGACGGGCCGAGCAGGGACGAAAGTCGGGCTTAGTGATCCCACATTTCCGCGTGGAAGGAGTGTGGCTCAACGGATAAAAGCTACCCCGGGGATAACAGGCTGATCTTGCCCAAGAGTTCACATCGACGGCAAGGTTTGGCACCTCGATGTCGGCTCGGCGCATCCTGGGGCTGGAGTAGGTCCCAAGGGTTGGGCTGTTCGCCCATGAAAGCGTCACGCGAGCTGGGTTCAGAACGTCGCGAGACAGTTCGGTCTCTATCCGTCGTGGGCGTGGGAACATGGAGGGCTGTCATCTTCAGTACGAGAGGACCGAGATGGCTGGACCGCTGGTGAGCCAGTTGGGGTGCCTGCCCCAGTGCTGGATAGCTACGTCCAGAAGGGATAAGCGCTGAAAGCATCTAAGCGCGAAGCCGCTCCCGGGATGAGTGTTCCCATCTCTTTCACGAGATGAAGATCCCAGGTAGACCACCTGGTTGCTAGACCGCAGGTGCAAGATGGGTAACCGTCGTAGCTAAGCGGCACTAATGATCGAACGGCTTGTTTCAACTACACTACACGCACCGCATGTATCTTCACTAAGAGTACCACCACTTCGAGCGAGCCTGTGTCTCTCGCTTCCAGTTCCACTTTCTGGTCCCGGCAAAATTGAGGTAATTATTCGTATTCAGTTGCTCTACGATGGATGGACGCGCTAAGTCGCGTCCATTTTTTGTTGCTTTTAGACCGGCGGGTACTCTTATACCTGCCGGTCTAGAATACCCGCAAAGCACCCCCTTCGTACACCTGGAAGCACCTTTATTCAACTGTAAACCACATCGCCAATGGATGAGTATAAATGGAATATCTATTGTATCTAGATACATAGTAAGAAAAAATGCCCGGAAAGCTTGACAGGCACGTAAAAAAGTGGATATAATTGCTTGAATCAATCACTTCTGTCTGTGGAGTGCGTCTCAGCCCCGGGGTTATTTAGAGAGTGAAGAGTGTATTGTTATGAGCGACACCGAAATCACAAACGGGCTTCCTTCTTCAGGCGATCTGGTCGTTATTGGATCCTCCGCGGGAGGTGTAGAAGCCTTATCCACGCTCATCGCCACGCTGTCCCCCACTTTTCCCGCGCCCATTGTGCTTGCGCAACATCTTGATCCCCAGCGACCCAGCTCGCTGGACACTATCCTCCGGCGGCGCACGCCCTTGCCCGTCGTGGTGGTGCAGTCCCACACCCTGCTTGAAGCGGGAAAGATTTATGTCGTCCCCTCCAACCATAATGTCGCTATCCGAGATGGACATATTGACTTCCGGGAAAATCGCGACAAACACCCCCGGCCGTCGGTTGACATGTTACTTTCGAGCGCGGCGCTGGCCTATGGTGAGCGGTTAATCGCCGTCATTCTGACCGGTTCCGGCTCCGATGGCGCGGCAGGGGCGGTCGATGTCAAACATGCTGGTGGCACCATAATCGTACAGAATCCGAAAACCGCTCGCTACCCCTCGATGCCCCTCGCGCTTCCTCCTTCCATCGTCGATTTTGAAATCAACATCGAATTGATCGGTCCTTTGCTGTATGACCTGCTCACCGGTGAAAACACCTCACCACAGGAGGAGGAGACACAAGATGTCCTGGCCGCTATCCTGGAGCAAATCAGCCGCCAGGCTCGTATCGACTTCCGGCAATACAAGTCCACCACCATCCTGCGTCGCATTAACCGGCGCATGACTGCCACTCGTAGCAGCAGCATGAGCGACTACGCGCGCTACCTTGAAACACATCCCTCCGAAATCAACGAGCTGGTGAAAGCGTTCCTGATCAATGTCACCCAATTTTTTCGCGACTCCAACGCATTCGCCTATTTGAAAGAGGAAATCTTGCCGCAGTTGATCGCGCAGGCGCGCGAGCGCGACCGCGTGCTGCGTTTCTGGTCCGCGGGCTGCGCCACCGGCGAAGAGCCGTATTCTCTGGCTATGCTGCTGGTCGATCTGTTGGGAAGCCAGTTGCCCGAATGGAGCATCAAAATCTTTGCCACCGATATCGACGAAGAGGCCATCACCTTCGCGCGGCGCGGATTGTATGCCGAAAATTTGCCCAAAAGCGTCCCCGTTGAGTACCAGGAGCGTTTTTTTGAACACATCGATCATGGTTATCGCATTACCAAAACGCTGCGGAACATGGTGACCTTCGGGCGACAGGATCTGAGCCGCAGCGCCCCCTTTCCCCGCATCGATATGGTACTCTGCCGCAACGTTCTGATCTACTTTTTGCCTGAACTCCAGAACTATGTGTTGAGCCAGTTTGCTTTCTCGCTGCATGCCAACGGCTACCTGTTCCTGGGCAAAGCGGAAACGGTGCGGCCAAACCAGATCTATTATGAACTGATCAACAAACATTGGAAAATATACCGCTACACTGGCGCTAAATCCACATCCTCCGCGCTTCCACTGCAACATCTTTCTCCCCTGACAGCGGCGCGCTTCCTGGAAATCAGCAGCCGCTCAGTCCAGGAGAAGGGCGCCATAGGAAATGTGGGCGCCAGCCAGGCACAGGCGACACTGCCAGAGCTGCTGCACCTGCGCCATTTCAATGAACTGCTGCTGCGGTTTTTGCCGGTGGGTATAGTAGTCATCGACCGCTCCTATCGCATCGTGATTGCCAACGGAGAAGCCAGGCGGCTGCTTGGACTGCGCGACCCGCGGGATGCCAGCGCCGAGCAACAGGATTTCTTACATTCGGTACGCGGCATCCCCTACCCTGCCGTGCGCGAAACCATCGACCTGGTCTTCCGCGAACGCAAAACCGTCACCCTGCCTGAGGTTGAGCTTGAGCATAGTGTTGGTGGCAACGGGCGCTTTCTCTCCCTGTCGATCGCACTGATGCAAATGGATGCAGGTATCCCGGACCTGGCGACCATCAGCGTCAGCGACGTCACCGAGCAAATTCATGTCAGGCGGCAGTTGGAGGCCATTCAGTCCGACCAGGTGCGGCTCACGCAAGAACTAAGTGCAGCGAACAGGCGGCTGAACGAGACCAATAAAGAGCTGCTGGACTCTAACGAAGAACTGCAGGTCTCCAACGAAGAACTGCTGTTGACGCATGAGGAGCTACAGGCTACAGTAGAAGAGTTCGAGACGACCAATGAAGAACTCCAGGCCACCAACGAGGAACTGGAAACCAGCAGCGAAGAACTCCAGGCCACCAATGAGGAACTGGAAACCAGCAACGACGAATTGAGAGCCAGCACGGCCGAGCTGCAAGACCTGACAAACGCCCTCGAAAATGAGAAGATGCGCCTGACGGAACTGATTGAACTGGCCCCATTCAACAGTATGGTACTGCGCGGGCCAGATCTGCGCGTGGAAGCCTTTCACCCCAACTACGCCCGGCGACCTGAAGCGCAGAAGGCGCTGGGGCAACCACTTGAGGAGGTATATCACTACTTCTGGGCAGGCGCTGGAGAAGGGGTGCGCCTGGCTCGCGAGGTCTATCAACACGATGCTATGCGCTCCCTTCCCAGAATGCGTACCTCTCTGCCAGAAACATCGGACGGAGTGAAGGATAGCTATCTCGTCTATACCATGGTGCCTTCCCACGATACCACGGGCCACGTATCTGGCGTGATTATGTACGCCGTAGACCAGACCATGCAGCGCGCCAGGGAAGTCGAAGAGGAGCGTGAGAAGCTCAGGTTGATCCTTGATAACGTCGATACAACTGCCCTGGCCCTCTATGATGCCGGGACAAGCGAACTCGTGATGGGAAACCAACTTTTTCTCGATATGCTTGCGTCTCTCCATGAGGTTGACCGCGACACCCTGGTAGGCCGCCCATGGCATGATATAGCCTTCATCACGCCGCGCGAGCAGGCGCTGGCATCATGGAAACAGGCCGTAGAGAGTTGCGCGCCAGTGCGCATACCAGAAGTTCGCTGGAACACGCCCCTGGCGAACCAGGAAATGATCTGGGAGTGCAGCCTTATTCCGATCATGAGCCTGGAAAAACTGGAGAGCCGCTATTTCATGCTCGTTTCGGCGATTGAGATTACCCAGCTTACGCAGGCGCGTCAGAAGATGGAACGAGTGAACCTCCTCAAGGATGAATTTATCTCGCTCGCCAGTCATGAATTGCGCACGCCGCTCACTGCCATTTTAGGCAATGCGGAATTGCTCCAACATCTCCAAATAAAGCAGGAGGCAGGCGTTGATGCTGGTCAGGAAAAAACTCTCAATACGACTACCACGAGTTCGTCGGAAGCGCAGATTCTGGAGAAGCTCGTCCACCAGGCAGAGCACATGAACTGGCTTATCAATGAAATGCTGGATATCACACACATGCGCGGAGAGGTGTTCGAGCTACATATCGCGCAAAACATGGATGTAGTGCCCCTGGTACGGCGTTTAGTAGACCAGTTTGCCATCAACTCCGGGCGTACCATCACGTTGGAAACGAGTCAGGAAAGTGTTCTCGGAGACTTTGACAAAGAGCGCCTGGAGCAGGTATTGAATAACCTGCTCACCAATGCGCTCAAGTATAGTCCACCCGATACCCCCGTGAAGGCTGGCATAGAGCTGCGGTCGGCAGAACACGATCAGCCCGCTGAAGTGGTCATATGGATCAAAGACGAAGGGATAGGCATCAGCGAAGAAGATCAGTCTCATCTTTTTGAGCGTTTTTACCGCGCCCAGTCCCACAAACAAAGTGGCGTCACAGGCCTGGGCCTGGGACTCTACATCGCCTCTGAGATTATCGAGCGCCAGGGAGGGCGCATATGGGTGAAAAGCAAATTGGGCGCAGGTAGCACTTTTTTTATGACCCTCCCATTGAAAACGCGGCCTGAACAAGCAAGCACATACGAGGTGAATAATGCCAGAGAAGGTGGGGAATTAGAAGTGCAGGCCACGTCTCACAGACGGCTGGGCTGAGAAAAGGCATGCGTTAATTAGCTCTTGTCTGGATGCCCCGTGGTACCACGGTCGTTTTGGCGCGTACTGTTGAATTAAAAAGGTGGAAGTGAAATATAAGGAGGAAACGTCATGAATGCTTCCGTAGCGTTGGGAAGACCCTCGCTCTTTCAGGACGTGAAGACTGTTACCTACCTCAAGCAGAAGGTATTGCCCGTATTACTGGCGCGAGTACAGGATCAGCCGCGCGAACTACGTCTCTGGTTGGTCGGATGTGGTAGCGGCGAAGACCCCTACACCCTGGCTATGCTCCTCACGGATCTGCTGGGAAGTCATCCCATGGCACGCGCGATCAACGTTTTTGCCACCGATGAAGATGAAACAGGGCTTGCCCTGGCGCGCCGGGGTCTGTATTCCGCTCACCAGGTGGCCGGCGTTCCCCGAAGCTACCGCGATCGCTTTTTTGTGCGCCTGGGCAAACTGTATGTGATCACTCCGGCGCTGCGCTCCCGGGTGATTTTTGGACACCATAAGCTCCGCACCAGTATCCCATTTCCCCATCTCGATCTCGCCATTTGCCTGGATGGCCTCCCCGGATATTCGTCTGAGGAACAGATGGAGGTGTTCACACGCTGGGCCTATGCGCTCTCGGCCCGTAAGGGCTTTCTATTCCTGGGCCGGCAGGCCACTCCTACTCCCCCTCTCGACTCTTTCTATGCCTGCCTCTCGCCCGCGTGGCGCTGGTATCGTCCGTTAGAGGAGCGCCGGCTTCGGCCAGACTTACTTGCGGGTGCGCTGGCCGTACTCCCGCCTGAGAAGCGTATAGCGCACCCCTGGTCGTCCCTGTCTCCCTCTCTTGCCCTCGCGATGCTCAAGGATACCGCTACCTTCCCGGACAAGAATCTGCCCATCGGGGTGGTAATGCTCGACCGCACCTATCACCTGCTGGCTTGCAACCAGTTGGCCCGGCAATTCTTCACCCTTCCAGAGTCGCTCGGCGAGCAATCGCCTGACTTTTTGCACTCGGCACAGGGCTTGCCCTACGCGCAGGTCCGTCAGGCTATCGATCGGGCATTTCAGCAACAGGAGGCCATGCGCCTCCCAGAGGTGGAGATGCATAACCTGGCAGAAGGGCAGCAACGCTCCCTATCTCTGCTCTTTTCTCCGCTCGTCACCGGCGAGGAACGTGCGGAACTGCTCCTGCTCTATGCAGAGGACGTGACAACGGCTGTCTCGATCCGGCAAGAACTCGCCAGGGTGCAGGCCACAGATGCACTCTCACTCCAGAAGCAGCGGCATGAGTTCGCGCAGCTTCAAGAGAAGGTGGCTACCCTGGAAGCTGCTCACCGGGTGCTGCTGGCCGATTATGCGCACCTGGCTGCCTCCGTGGAGCAGGGTTTCTTGTTGCAGGAAGAATTGGCCGCTTTCAATGAAGCATTACAGGACACCAATGAAGAACTGCTCGTGCAGATACAGGCGCGTCAGGAACTCGAGCGCCTCAACCAGCTCAAGGACGACTTCTTGTCCCTGGCAAGCCACGAACTGCGCACCCCGCTGACCGTCATCCTCGGACAAGCAGGATTGCTGCAACGGCATCTATTCCTTTCCAGCCAGGAGGCAGGGAGCGATCCCTTACGCGCGATTGATCAGCGGCAGACACAATCCGTGCAGGCCATTCACGCGCAAGCTACTCAACTTTCCCGGTTGATCGAGCAGATGGTGGATGCCATCCGCATCCGTGGAGATGTGTTCGCGCTGCAGCAGACAGCGCCGTTTGACCTGGCGGCGCTCGTGGGGCGCGTGGTCGAGCAGTACCAGGTGACCAGTGGTGATCGGCTCAGCTATGAGACCGGGGCAGAAACCCTGCTCTGCCTGGGAGATGCAGGACGCATTGAGCAAGTGTGCGTGAACCTGATGAGCAATGCCCTCAAATATAGCCCTCCTTCAAGTCCGGTTGCGGTCAAGGTGATGCGTGAACCGGGGAGCATCCCGGTACCACAGGCGCTCATCTCCGTCCAGGATCAGGGGCCAGGCATCAGGCCAGAGGCCCAGAACGAGATCTTTCACCGCTTCTACCGTGAGTTTGGGGAAGAACAAAAGGATGTCGAAGGGTTGGGCCTGGGCCTCTATATCGCGCACGAAATCGTGATGCGTCACGGGGGGCGTGTATGGGTCGAAAGTACCGCCGGCAATGGCAGCACTTTTTATGTCGCCTTGCCTCTACTAGAGGAGATAACAGAAATCGAACCTTTCGTGAATCCACCCACATCTCACTAAAGTGTTAACTATCTACCCGCACCGCTGTTACAAGCAGGCGAAGCTTCACTCCAGCGCGCACCGTATCTCATTCCGCACCTCTTCATCCTCTTCACCCTCCAATGCCTCCTCCAACGCCCGTTTCGCCTCCTCGCCCCCAATCTTCCCAGCGCCCACGCCGCGTGACCGCGCACCAGGGCTTCCACATCGTGCAACGCGCCGATCAGCGCCGGGATAGCCTGCGGGTCGCCGATATTACCGAGCGCGACACAGACGTTGCGCAGCAGGCCGCGACGCTTTGCGCGTTTGATGGGACTGCGGCGGAAGCGTTCGCGGAACTGTTCTTCGGTTAGAGCCAGCAGGGGGATCAGTTCGGGGCTGCTGCCGGTTTCGGGACGCGGGCGAAATTCGCTGCGCGGGTGAAATGAGAGAGGTTGGGATGACGCGCTACTGGTCTTGCCGTCGCTGCGCAAGCCAAGCCGCCGTTCGGCCACGATGTTGACCGGACAAACCTGCTGGCAGATGTCGCAGCCGAAGATCAGGTTGCCCATCAAAGGCCGCAGCTCGAGTGGGATGCTGCCGCGCAATTCGATGGTCAAGAACGAGATGCAGCGCGTATTGTCAAGCACGTAGGGCGCCGGTAACGCCGCTGTCGGGCAGGCGCGCAGGCAGATATCGCAAGCGCCACAGCTCGCTTTTGAAGGTGTATCAAACGGCGAGCCGCCATTCCCGCCCAATGGGAGATTGGTAACGATCTCGGCCAGGAACACCCAGGAACCCCAACCTTTGGTCAGAATATTGGTATTCTTGCCATACCAGCCCAGGCCCGCTCGCTGCGCAACGGCGCGATCAACCATACGCCCGGTGTCCACAAACAGGCGCGTCTCCACCTCCGGCACGTCTTCGCGAGCGTAATCGCGCAGCCAGGCCGCGAACTGTTGGAGCCTGGGCTTGATGATCTCGTGATAGTCGTCACCCCAGGCATAGCGAGAAATGCGCCCGCGTGGAACGCCATCGTCCTGCTCGTCGGGCTGCTGCGTGAGATAGAACATCGCCAGCGTGATGATCGATTGCGCCTGCGGCAAGAGCGCGTCTGGGTGGCAGGAAACGGCGGCACGTTCGGCGGTGAACCAGGGCAAACCATCCATTAACCCCTGCGCAATGCGCTCTTGCAGCACCCGCTCGGCCTCTGGAAAAGCCTCGGCACTGGTAATGCGCGCCATATCGAAGCCGAGCGAGTACGCATAGTCTTTGATGGTAGTACTATTCAACATGGCCGGGCAGCATCAGTTAGTGACATCGCGCCTCTTATTTATCCACCATGTCAGACCAATAAAGAACGCGAAGTAAACAAGCAACACGATTACAGCATGAACAACAGACACTGCTGGCGTGGAAGAGCCGTTAAATGCCAGGTATTGCCCCTGATCGTTCAGCAACGCCCCAAAATTAGTCCCGATGAAATAATTGGGAATGGCTTTCAGGAAATCGCCAGGCACGCCCTTGCTTAAATTACCGAGGAGCGATAGCACGCTCCCCAGAATTGGTTCTACAAACAGCCAGCTAATACCCGCGACCACTCCCGCAGCCGTAGAGCGCCCCAGGGTAGCGAAAAAGATGGCAATGGCTGCGAACATAAACCAGTTGAGCATAGCAATAAACAAGTAGAGCAGCGCGTGACCAACCCAGGCCCCGCTCCAAAAAGCGCCCGTTTGCGAAATTCCGCTCACGGGATTAAACAACTGCCCTGTCAGCACACCCAGCACGGTCATCACCACAATAGTAATGAAAATTATGATGAACGAGGCTCCCAGTTTGGCTAACAGGAATTGCGTGCGCGTAGGTCCGCGAATGAAGAGCAGCCGGATAGTGCCTGTAGCATATTCCCCTCCGGCGATGGTGCCGACCAGGATCACAAGCAGCACGATGCCCACAACCAGTCCGTATTGCACGGCAACATTCAACGCATCGGGCAAGCGTAGGGGAGCAGATGTAGCTTGCACGATCGCTTGACGTTCCTGCGCCACCTGAGCGGGCGAAGGCGTAGAACACGCGGGTGGCCCTTGCTGCGGACCGCTCTGACCATTAGCTGGCTGGCAGGAAGAGGTAAAGCTCCCGGCTGGCGCGTTGGCAGTAGCAAACGTGCCCAAAGCGACAAGCGCAAAAGGCAGCACTGCAAGCACAACGGCAATGATGCCAAGCACTTTCGACATAGCGCGGCGGCGCAGCTTATACAGTTCCATGCCAATCAGGCGCAGCACAACGGAGAGATAGTCCAGCCGTCCCATTACAACCGATGAACTGCGCGGCGCGCTTGCGGACACTTGAGGTGAAACGTTCATGGTAAATCAGCCCTCCCTTCACTGGCTCTATCCGGCATATTCGGCAGAGCAGGCATGGCAGTGTTGTACGGGTTGACGGCATACGGCTCTGGCCCTCCATTGGCAAAACCCGCCATACCGCGCCTGCCGCCATTGGTGTTCGAGGCCGTCAACTGCAAGAATATCTCTTCCAGGCTGCCCTCGTAGGGATGAAGCTCGGCGGCAAACAAATTATTGCTGGCAAGCAGCGCGTTGATCTCCGCTGAACGAGCTTTGGGCGCGTTGATACGCAGCATTGGCTGCCCCTGCCTGTTCGCTTCCACCACAATAGCGCTGATCCAGTCCGCGCCGCGCTCCCTGGCCCCGTGCAGTGTCGCCAGCGCCGCCTGCGTCTCCTCCGGCGCATTCAAACGCACCAGCACCTGCTCGCTTCCGCGCAACAGTTCGCCGACGTTGCCCTGCTTGATAAGATTGCCGCGCTGGAGAATAGCGACACGATTACAGACCTGTTGCACTTCATTTAACAGGTGGCTCGAAATGAAAATAGTCTTACCCAGCTCGGCCAACCTGTGGATGAGCTGGCGAATCTCAAACATTCCCGACGGGTCGAGGCCATTGGTTGGCTCGTCCAGCATCACCAGTTCAGGGTCGGTCAGGAGCGTCGCGGCAATGCCCAGGCGTTGTTTCATACCCAGCGAGTATTTGCGGTACGCCATTTTCGCCTGTATGCGCAATTCTACCAGTTCAAGAACCTCTTCCACGCGGCGACGATTGGCCTTGCCAGACTGCATCCCGGAGGCCGCTGCCACCGCCAACAAATTATCGATGCCGGAAAGATAAGGATAGAAGACCGGCGTTTCCACAATTGCCCCCACTCGCTGGAGAATGGCAGGCAACTGATAGGCATTATCCATGCCAAACATCACCACGCGCCCCGCCGTGGGACGAATCAAGCCGAGCAACATACGAATTGTCGTTGTTTTACCGGAACCATTGGGGCCAAGAAAACCGAAAACATCGCCCTGCATTACTTCAAGGTGCAGATCATTGACAGCCACGAGCTTGCCGAATGCTTTGGTCAATCTGCTGGTGCTAATAATGCAATCTGATTGGTGCGCAGTTTCACTCTTCTCGTACAATATCTGCCGCCTTTCAGGTACGCGCATAAAAAAATAGTAGAAATAGTCAAAGTTCCCACCAATTATTGCATGAATTGCCCGTGAAGGCAAGCGTCCAGGGCGGGTGCAAGCCCCGCCCCTACCCTGCTACGAAGCGACAACGCAAGCCATATGTCGTATATGGTAGGGGCCGGGCTTGCACCCGCCCTGGTCTCGACACCGGTTCAGATGTATGCTAGAATGCGCTTAAATTCAATCGCTCACTGCATAGTATAACATCCTTTACACCAATTTCAGTCCACTGGCGACCTGTGGAAATCGTAGGAGGTACCTATGGAAGCAGTGCTTACGGGGCCGATGGGACGCACTCTGCTGGGTTCGAGCGAAGTAACTATCGGGTGCGACGCCGATAATGCGTTGATCATTGCCGACCTCAGAACCGCTGCTCATCATGCGCTGGTACGCCCCGATGGGATGGGATACGCCATTATCGACCTGGGAAGCGAATATGGCACCATCGTCAACGGTCGCTGGCTTGAGCCAGATAAGACGCGACCCCTGCTGCCGGGCGATATCATTCAAATTGGCAACACCAGCCTCACCTTCGAGGTATTCCAGAACTCCGCCGCCATCCCGACAGGTCTACTCGGCGTGGGTGTCGGAATCCCGCCAGGAGTAGAGAGGGTAAGCTGGGAAAACGCGCCGGTACCCGCGCCTCCTCCGCGCACCAACATAGCCGACCAGGACACCGGGCGGTTCAACCCCCTGGTTGCTGCTCAACCTGCGACTTCCGCGGCTCCTTCAAAGATCACTATTTCCTCGCTACGCTCGCGACTATATCAATCGCAACCCACGCAACCGCCCTATACATCGCAGCCCTGGGTTCCAGGCGGCAGCACAACGTACCCGCCCCAGCAGCAATTGTGGCTGCAAGACCGCCGCCGTCTCTACACAGCGCTGGCCGCAATGCTGGCTATCATCATCGTTTTCTCGCTTATCTCTCTGATCGCGTCTCGTTCAACGCCGGATAAGACGCTCGATACGTTTTGCAACGCGCTCTTAGCAAGCAACGGACAGCTCGCTGCCAATCAATTATCAACAAAATTACAAAATCAGCAGGGATCACTTTCCTCTTTTGTGGTCGCAAACAAAATCACTACCTGCGCCCATACTCCCGCGATTATCAAGGGCGCCAGCGCAACAGCTACGCTTTCTCTAACAATTCCATCGAACTCAGCCACCGCGAACAGCCTGAGTAAGATGCTCGTAACGCTCATTCAAGACACAAACGGAAGCTGGAAAATCGATACTTTACAAGCTCAGTAGCAGCCAGGGCGGGGGCAAGCCCCGCCCGTATCCTGCTACGAAGCAGATTACTTAGGCCGAATAGGGTACGGGCGGGGCTTGCCCCCGCCCTGGTAGACCTGGCACAATTTGGAGGATTTTTTATGCACGCGGCATTGCGCGGCCCTCTGGGAAAAACACCGCTTGAAGCGACAGTTCTCACCATTGGCAGCAGCCCGGATAACCAGCTGGTCATCGACGATGCGAAGGTCTCGGCTCACCATGCTGAAATCCGCCCGGAGGGTCAGAGGTACAGCATTACTGATCTGGGAAGCACGCATGGCACCTATGTGAACTCGCAACGGCTTGATTGGAATACAGCGCACATACTTACCCCCGGCAGTACCATCACCATCGGGGATAGCGTCTTTACGTATGAAGAAGGTGACGCTGATTTTGAGATTCTCACACTTTCAACCAAAAATAGAGCGTCCGATAACACTCCGGTTCTGGAGGATATTCCCGATTATACCTACCCACACTCCTATGAGCAGCCATTGCCCGCGCCGACCGCGCCTGACTTTGCCAGAACATCTCCTGGCTATCCCATGTCTTATCCCGGATATGCTCCCCCGCCGCGCCGTTCCAGCCGCCGCTGGATATGGATCGGCCTTATCGTTCTAGTTATCCTGGGTATCGCGGGCGGAGCAGCCGCCGTATATTTCACACGCGCTACCCCTGAGAAAACCATCGATGCCTACTGTAACGCCCTGCGCGGACAGGATTACAACAGCGCCTATTCCCTGCTCTCCCCTTCTCTACAAAAAACCGCAACGGAGGCGGAGTTCGCAGCAAAACAACAGGCTGTCGGTCACACCACCATCTGCACGCATGACAGCGCCAACGTGACAGGCAGTATCGCGACCGACAACCTGACCATCGTTTCAGGCGGCCAGAGCTACGCGGGCATCATCTCGCTCACCTCGGCCAACGGCAACTGGAAGATCAGCGTCTTGCTCTCTTCTCCCCAGTTGACCCTGACTATATTCTGTAACGCCCTGCGCGCCGGAGATACTCACACAGCGTATAATGAGTATTCGCAAAATTTGAAAAAAGCAAATCCAGAAACTGTTTTTGCGCAAACATTCAGAGGAATCGCCTGCGCCTTCAGTTCCATCAACACTGCTGGCAATTCCGGCACCGCCAGTATCGTGTTTGTCAACGCAACAGGTCCATCCAATCCCTACATTATCCTCCTGACACAGGACCCCGCCAACAATAGCGATTGGAGAATCGACGGGATACAACTGGCCTGACCTGTGAAGAGTTTAGCAAAGAAAGTGTGATATTTTTACCAGACACACCGGCAAAAGCATGGTACACTACTGCCAGAAACTATCAGTCATAAAGGAGTCATTCATCTATGGAAGCAAGTTTGACCGGTCCGGGCGGACAACGCACCGGTATTACATCAAATACCCTCACGATTGGACGAGCGCCAGATAATCAGTTGGTTTTACAAGACCAGCAATCATCCTCGCACCATGCTGAAATTCGACCCGACGCGCAGGGCTACCTGCTCGTTGATATGAATAGCAGAAACGGCACATTCGTCAATGAACAGCGCCTGATGCCACAAACGCCGCGCCTGCTTATCTCCGGCGACGTGATTCGCGTTGGCGACACACGCCTCAACTACGAGATAGCTGGCTCTGACGACGAAGCGACAGTGCGAGCCAATTCAGGCGATTACGCCAATCCAGGCTATTCGCCAACGGTAGCAGTCCCGCCACCTTCTGCAATGCCAGGCTACAACCAGCCATCACCGCCTGACTATATGAATTTTCAGCAACAGGCGCCCGCTGCTCCCGGCTTTCAACAGCCAGCGCCGCCCGCCTATTCCGGTTATCAGCAGCCAGCGCCTTCTGCCCCCAACTATCCCCTGCCCAACCAGCCGAACTACAATCAACCGCCACAGGCCTACCCAACTCAAGCCTACCCGCAGCAGCCGCAGGGCTTTCCGCAACAGGCGCCCTGGGCTGGCGCGCCCGCACAATTCGGCGCGCCCGCTGCCCCGGCAGCCGTCCGGCCCAGAAAGCGCCCCACCGGCCTGATCGTCGGCATTATTGTGCTGCTCCTGTTGGTAGTTGGCGGCGGCTCGTTATACTTCTTTGTTCTTCGTTCAACACCTGAGAAAACGCTGCAAGCCTATTGCACCGCATTGCAGAATGGCGATGCTCAGGGAGCTTTCAATCAACTATCAGCAAGCGCTCAAAGCAAAACAAGCGTTGCAGATCTTAATAAGAGCTTCCAGGCAATTAAGAGTCCTCTCATCGGTGGTATCAAAAGCTGTACCTTTAACAATGTACAGCAAAATGGTTCCACTGCTACAGCCAACGTGACAGTGACTGTTGGTAATCCTGCCATACCCATTAAACCAACCCTTGTTACGTTAATCAATGAGAATGGTACCTGGAAATTGGATACTTCACGTACAACACCGTAATACTATTGGATACGGAGAGGATGACGATGGCAGATCATACCGGGCAGCAACTCGGCAACTATCGCCTTGTTCGCTTGCTGGGACGCGGCGGCTTCGCCGAAGTGTACCTGGGCGAGCATATTCGCCTCAATACGCAGGCCGCGATCAAAGTCCGTTACGAACAATTTGGCCAGGACGACGCCGAACAGTTTCTCAAAGAGGCTCAGACCATCGCCAACCTGGTGCATCCACACATCGTGCGCATCTTCGATTTTGACGTGTCGGACGGCATGCCGTTTCTCGTCATGGACTACGCGCCCAACGGCACGCTGCGCCAGCGCTACCCGAAAAACACTCGCCTTCCTCTCGAAACCATCATTTCCCACATCAAGCAGATCACGGACGGCTTGCAATATGCCCACGATGAAAAGTTTATCCATCGCGATATCAAACCGGATAACATGTTGCTGGGGCGGCGCGACGACATCCTGCTGAGCGATTTTGGCCTCGCCCTCGTCGCGCAGAGCACGCGCCAGCAAAGCCTGCAGGACCTGGGCGGCACGGCCTACTACATGGCCCCCGAACAATTGCGGGGCAAGCCGCGCCAGGCCAGCGATCAATACTCGCTGGGCATCGTCGTCTACGAATGGCTCACTGGAGTGCGTCCCTTCAACGGCTCCTTCAGCGAGGTAGCCAGCCAGCATATTTTCGAGCCTCCCCCACCCATTCACGAGAAGCTTCCATCCGTCTCTCCCGCCGTCGAAGAAGTGGTGATGACCGCGCTTGCCAAAGACCCGCACCAGCGCTTCGGCAGCGTGCGCTCTTTCGCCAACGCGCTTGAACAGGCCAGCAAAGTCATGAGTTCGTTTCCCGGCATGGGCCTGCTCAGCCAGCCGCCCGCAGTCCCCCCTCCACCCGCCAATCCGACTCAAAACAACCAGCAACCATCTGTTTCGCCTGATCGTACCATGTCAGCACAACCTGCCTATTCAGACTCACAGCCAGCCGTCCATCCAGTCTATCCCGATACTGCGCAACCAGCACAATCAAACTCTCCGCAGCAGTCGCCAGTTAATACAAACGGTACTGCGCAAACCCAGCCCGACTATTCCCGGCCCATCTCAGAGCAAGCAGGAGCCGCACCCAATCAACATTTTACTCCGATGCCGCCTTCCCAGCTTCCGCCAACTATGCCTGCCCCGCAGCAACGAGAAGCCGCGCCCAACCAGTTCAGCGCACCCTATTCCCAGCCTGTCGCGCAACCAGCAAAGCGAAGAACAGGATTGATAATCGGCATCGTCGCCCTGCTTCTGCTAGTAGTCGGCGGTGGTATAGGCGGTTACTACTATATCAACCAATCAACACCAGAAAAAACGCTGGCGGCTGTTTGCACAACTGTCACCAACAATGATCCGCGCGGCTTTTTTAACCAACTATCGGCGCACGCTCAAAGCCAGACAACAGAGGCAACAATTGCTCAGCAGTTCCAACAATTTCAATCATCTCAAGTGGGTGGCGTTAAAACTTGCACCTTTAGTAATGTACAGCAAAGTGGTTCAAATGCCACCGCGCGAGTGATACTTACCTTCGGTAATGCCTCGGTTCAACCATCAGCATTTAACTTTACGTTAGTGAATGAAAATGGTACCTGGAAAGTAGACTCTACAGCTACAGCATAGGTATCTTCACCCCGCGTTCCAGCGCGCACTCAATGGCTTCTTCGTACCCGGCATCGACATGACGCATCACACCGGTGCCGGGATCGTTGGTCAGCACGCGCTCAAGCCGCTGCGCCGCCTCCGGCGTGCCATCGGCCACGATCACCTGTCCGGCGTGGATGGAATAGCCGATGCCTACGCCGCCGCCGTGATGGATAGATACCCACGTCGCGCCCGATGCCGTGTTCAACAGTGCATTGAGCAGGGGCCAGTCGGCGATAGCGTCGCTGCCATCCTTCATAGCCTCGGTTTCGCGATAGGGCGAGGCCACCGAGCCGCTATCCAGATGGTCGCGCCCGATCACGATGGGAGCCTTGACGATACCCTTGCGCACCAGTTCGTTGAATGCCAGCCCCGCTTTATCGCGCTCGCCATAGCCCAGCCAGCAAATACGCGCCGGCAACCCCTGGAAGTGGATTTTCTGCCGCGCCATCGTCATCCAGCGTCGCAGTCCCGCGTCTTCAGGGAAAAGTTCCAGAATAACCTCGTCCGTGCGATAGATATCCTCCGCATCACCCGATAATGCCACCCAGCGAAACGGCCCCTTGCCGCGACAAAACAACGGGCGAATATAGGCAGGCACAAAGCCGGGGAAGTCCAGCGCGCGCGTCTCGCCCGCCGCCAGCGCCTGCCCGCGCAGGTTGTTGCCATAGTCGAAAACAATCGACCCCATCTTCTGCATATCCAACATGGCGCGCACATGCTCCACCATCGAGGCCATCGAACGCTGTATATACTCCTGCGGGTCGCGCTCGCGCAGCGCATTGGCCTCCGCCAGCGAGAGTGCTCCCGGCACGTAGCCATTGAGCGCGTCATGCGCCGAGGTCTGGTCCGTCACCATATCCGGCGCGATGCCCCGGCGCACCAGTTCTGGATACACTTCCGCCGCGTTCCCTATCAGCCCGATGGAAAGCGGCTGTCCCTGCTGGCAGGCCTCGCGCACCTGGTGCAGCGCCTCGTCGAGCGTGCTCGCCATCTCGTCGCAGTAGCCCGTCTCCAGGCGGCGCTGGATATGCTGCGGGTCAATCTCGACCGCCAGGCACACGCCCTCGTTCATGGTGACTGCCAGGGGCTGCGCGCCGCCCATGCCGCCCAGGCCAGCCGTCAAGACAAACTTTCCCTTGAGCGTGCCGCCATAATGCTTGCGCGCCGCCTCCGCGAAGGTCTCGTAGGTTCCCTGCACGATGCCCTGCGAGCCAATATAAATCCACGATCCGGCAGTCATCTGCCCGTACATGGTCAGACCCAGCGTCTCTAAGCGGCGAAACTCGTCCCAGTTGCCCCAGTGCGGCACCAGGTTGGAATTAGCGATCAAGACGCGCGGCGCGTCCGCGTGCGTGCGAAAAATACCAACAGGCTTGCCCGACTGCACCAGCAGCGTCTCGTTATCCTCAAGCGATTGCAGCGAGCGCACAATCGCGTCAAAGGCCGCCCACGAGCGCGCCGCCCGCCCTGACCCGCCATACACCACCAGGTCATCTGGCCGTTCCGCCACCTCCGGATCAAGGTTATTCATTATCATACGCATGGCCGCTTCCTGCTGCCACCCCTTACACGTGATGTCCGTCCCTCGCGGCGCGTGTACCACACGCGGCCCGCTCACACTGCTGGGAATATCGTTGTGGGGCATAGCTTCGTTGCTCCTTTTGCTATCTGGATATTACAACCATTGATGTTTGAAGTATATCGCATGGTGAGAATGTAAGAATAATTATAATCTTAGCCAGGGTTAATTGTGAAGAAATGTCCTTGACAGTTTGAACAGTCTTACCGTGTCTCCCTGAGCGAAGCGAAGGGTCTGTAGCGAGAGGCCGAGAGATGCTTCGCTACGCTCAGCATGACAGGGCAGTCCCTTTCTATTGTCCATTACCGAATTTTCATTTTCACTTCCAACACGTGTCCGCCTTTTTTCATCCCCAAAAACGTGTAAGAAGTATAGTTTTGTTAGCCATAAGCATAAGGGAAAAACATATGACACAACACCAAAACAATAGAGCAGATCAACCCGAACGAGCATTGTTAAAAGGCACGCTTGCCGGCTTAGTCGCCACGCTGCCCATGACCATCTTCATGCTGGCAACGCAGCGCTTCTTGCCGAAAAGACAGCAGTATCGCCTGCCGCCCGAAATGATAACATCGGAATTAGCGCACCGCGCGCATGTCAGGCACCATCTCAACAAGCAACTGGTTGTAGGCGCGACCCTGGTTTCCCACTTCGGCTACGGCGCGGCGATGGGAGCCGCCTATGGCCCCCTACAAAGGCGAGTACCAGTGCCCGCTATCGCGCAAGGCGTCCTCTTTGGCCTGGTCGTATGGGCCGCCAGCTACCTCGGCCTGCTCCACTCCTCGGCATCTCGGCATCAGGCAATAGAGAACCAGTACGACGTAATCTCATGATGATTGCCGCTCATATCGTCTGGGGAGCCGCCATGGGAACTACGGCTACGGTACTCTTCCGCAAGCAGGGATAGTTAAGAGAGCATAGCGGCACATCTTTCACCTTGCCGCTATGCCCTCTTCCTATTGACAAAAGCACACAACACTCCTATGCTCTCCTGCATAGCAGCAAAGGAGGCTTTCTTTATCATGGACACACCATCCCTCGTGCGCGAGGTGGAAAAATATACGCAACAGCGCTTACCACAGTATATAGAGGAGTTGCGCGAGCTTTGCGCTGTCGATTCGGATAGCTACAACAAAGCAGGGTTGGACGAAATGGCGCTCGTATTGGCGGAGCGTCTGCGCGGCATCGGGATGCAAGTCGATATCATCCAGCGCGAAACATGGGGCAACGATCTGTACGGTGTACTGCGGGGTACGGGACAGGGCAACGTACTGCTGCTCGGTCATATCGATACCGTCTATCCGGCAGGCACCGCCGCCGCCCGCCCCCTGCGCGTCGAGGGAAATACCGTTTACGGCCCTGGCGTGTGTGACATGAAAGGCTGCATTCTGGCCGCCATCTACGCGATCGAAGCATTGCAGGCGGCGGGTTTTCGCGATTATGGCGAATTGCGCTTCCTGTGCGTCTCAGATGAAGAGATCAACACGCGCCACTGCCAGGATATCATGGAGCGGGCGTGCAGCGATTGCCAGGGCGCGTTCATACTTGAAGCGGCGCGTTCCAACGGCGATATTGTCAGCGCGCGCAAGGGCAATACCAACTATACCCTTACCGCTCGCGGGCGTTCCGCGCACGCTGGGGTCGAGCCGGAGAAGGGACGTAACGCGATCATCGAACTGGCGCACCAGATACTCGAATTTCAAGAGCTGAACGGCTGGCGCGAAGGACTGACCATCAGCGCGGGCGTCATCACAGGCGGCACCGTCCCCAACGTCGTGCCCGATTTCGCTCAGGCACAGTTCGACCTGCGTTTCCTCAAACAGGCCGACCTGCTGGCAACGGAAGAACTGTTCCGCGAATCGATAAAACGCAAATTCATCGAAGACGTGGAATTGGCCATTGAGCACGCGCCCGACATCAAAGGGCCTATGATGCGCACGCCGGAGAGCCTGAAACTGGCGGAACAGGCCCAGGTAATCGCAGAACTGCTGGGCTTCTCCATCGATCATGTGCTGACAGGCGGCGCGTCCGATGCCAGTTATACATCTGCCTACGGTATCCCCTCGTTGGACGGCCTCGGCCCCATCGGCGGGCGCGATCACAGCCCGTATGAATTCCTCGAACTGGACAGCGTCGCCCCGCGCGCCGCCCTGCTCGCCGGGTTGATCGCCTCAATAGGCCAGTACCGGTAACAACTGGTCGCCTGCCTGTCATCCTTCGCTGCGCGAAGGATGACAGGCAGGCGACCAGTTGTTACATAAGATAACCATAATAATGAGAAGATGGTGTCTTTTCTAATGAAGAGATAACGGCAAATCGAACAGAAAAGCATGAGATTTTTACCCACTCTTATACTATTGTATGGAAAACGCAACAAAGCGGTATGTAAGCGGTCGGTGTTATACTTGTCTCATGGGATGAGCGGTGATTGCCGCGCGGCTGCGGCGATCACTAGATTTCACTCGTCTCGACGGTCGTACTTTTCAGGAGCATCTCCGCGCTCCTGCCATTCAAAGGGGGAAGAATCTTTGAAGCGCACTGTCAAACCTCTCTTTTTGCTGCCCCTGCTGTCATTTGTCGCGCTGGCCCTGGCTTTGCTTGGGCCATTAAGCGCCAGTGCCGCCACGGTCAACAGCTATCACCACGTCATGGGAACGAAGCAGAACCCGGCTCCGCAGAGAAGAGGCAATAACCTCACCTATCACGGAGGGCCGGTCATGGCGGGTACCGCCAAAACCTACGCCATTTTCTGGGAACCAACGGGTTCGTATGTCAGTTCAACGTACAACAGTCTGATTACCCGCTACTTCGGCGATATTGGTGGATCGTCCCTGTACCACATCAATACGCAATACACGCAGAGCGGCGGCGGTAACGCCAGCAATGCGACATTCGCGGGTTCCTGGGTAGATACAGCCGCCTATCCATCAGGAACCTTGCAGGACTCTAACATTCAGAGCGAAGTCACCCACGCCCAGCAAGTCAACGGCTGGACGACGAGCCTCAACAACATCTTCTTCGTGTTTACCGCCAAAAACGAGAATATCTGCGCCTTTGGAGTGTGCAGTTTCTCCTACTTCTGCGCCTATCACTCCAACTTCGGCAACACCCTCTATGCCGCCATGCCATATACGGGTACCAACCTGGCGGCGTGCGGCGTGACTCACAGCCCGAATCACGATACGGATGCCGACAGCACCATCAACGTCACCTCTCACGAGCAGAACGAGGCCGCAACTGACCCGCTGGGCACAGCCTGGTACGACAGCTCCGGCAACGAAAATGGCGATAAGTGCGCCTGGAACTTCGGCTCGCTGAACAGCCAGGGCGGCGACGTAAGCTGGAACGGTCACGCCTACTACGTGCAAAAGGAGTGGGACAACCATATTAGCGGCTGCGCTCTCTCCGGGCCGTAATCACCCAGATGCGATCGGGTAATGAAAAAAAATCTGCGGGGCGATGGCCGGAGGCCATCACCCCGCAGATTTTTTCATCTTGTCCCTCTCCAGGCCCTGTGCTATAATCTGACATGGAACCGTGTTGCAAGCACACAGAAAGTCTATCATCAAAGGAATTTCTCCATGTTTGATCCGAACAGCGAGTTGGAAGCGCGATACCAATCAGTTATGACCACGCCTGACTGGTATCAGACAAATATACCTTGCCAGGTAGGGTGTCCCGCCCATACCGACGTTTCAACCTACATCGGGCTGATTTCACAGGCGCGCTTTGACGAAGCCTACCTGTTGAACCGCAAATGCAATATAGTTCCCGGTGTGCTGGGGCGCACCTGCGCTCGCCCTTGCGAGCCGGTCTGCCGCCGCAACAAAATCGATGGCAAACCCATCGCTATCTGCTGGCTGAAACGCGCCGCCGCCGATCATCGCGAATATAGCCACCGCGCTGAAAAACCACCCATCACCAGAGAGAAAACGGTGGCGGTTGTAGGCGCTGGTTCCGCTGGCCTGGCCTGCGCGCGCGACCTGCGCGAAATGGGCTATCCTGTCACTATCTATGAAGCTGACGCCGTCGCCGGTGGCGTAATGGTCAATGGTATTCCCGTCTGGCGTCTGCCGCGCACCGTCACCTACGAAGAAACCACACAGTACATGGCTGACCTGGGCGTTGATGTTCACTACAACACGCGCGTCGGGCGCGATATCACCGTGTCCGACCTGCTCAAGCAATACGACTCCGTCTACCTGGGAGCCGGTTGTTACATCTCCAATGACATCACCGGCCCCGACAACAAAATTATCCCCGGCGCTGACCTCAAAGGCGTTGAACACGGCATCAAACTGCTGGCAAAGACCAACTTTGGCGAACCCGCCTTCATCGGCAAAAAGGTCGTCGTCCTGGGTGGCGGCTTCACCGCCATGGACTGCTGCCGCACCTCTATCCGCTTCGGCGCGGACAAGGTATACGTCCTGTATCGCCGCTCCAAGGAAGAGATGGGTTCAGACGAGTACGAAGTCGATGAAGCCGAATTTGAACACGTCGAATTCATGTACCTCGTCTCCCAACTTGAGGTCATGACCAAAGATGGTGTGCATGTAAGCGGGCTGAAAGTCATTCGCAACAAACTGGGCGACCCCGATACCAGTGGCCGCCGCCGCCCCATTCCGGTTCCCGGCAGCGAATTCGTCATCGAAGCCGATACCGTCATTGCCGCCTTCGGTCAGTACAGCGATGCTTCGTGGGTGCAGGCTAAAGAACTCAACCTGCAAGTCAACAGACGCAACGGCGTGCCACTGGTTGATCGCGAAACCTGGATGACCAATTACCCCGGTCTCTTCGCTGGCGGCGACTTCACCGAAGGTTCGCGCAACCTCATCGGCGCCATTGGCGATGGTCGCGATGCCGCCATTGCCATCAACCGCTACCTCGGCGGCGCGGATAAACCCGCCGAAGCCGCGGAAGAAATTGAGCTGCCGGACTACCGGCGCGGCATGGTGGACGATTACGAGTCCATCCCGTTCAAAATGATGCCCGGCCTGCCGCTCAAAGACCGCTACAGCAATACCCGCGAGACAGAAACCGGCTACACGCCCGAACAGGCCGTCGAGCAGGCCCGGCGCTGCCTGCAATGCCAGTTGAACATCATGATCGACCCCTCGATCTGCATTCTCTGCTCCGGCTGCGTAGACATCTGCCCCTACGACTGCATCAGCATGGAGGGCCTCTCGCGTGTCGTCAAAGGCGATCCCATGCACCAGGGAACCGAAAACTGGCGCGGCGGCGCGGACATGATCATCGACGAGGAAAAGTGCATTCGCTGCGGCCTGTGCATCGTGCGCTGCCCCACCGACGCCATCTCCATGGTACAATTCGAGGTCGCCAGCCCCAACGACCGCTGGACCGTCTCGAAAATTCCCATGCTAAATATCCGCTAAGGGACGCAATAGAAACCAGGGCAGAGCGAACGATGACCAGGGCGGGGGCAAGCCCCGCCCTGGTCATCGTTCGCTAGAAAAGTAGGAAATGCAATGTATTTGTTCTCACAAAAAAGAAATATACGTATTTTGAAAATATGTGGCGCGCTGGCTATAGTCGCCCTGCTCGCCGCCTGTGGCGACAGCAGCAATACAAGTGCCGTGACTCCCACCATCCAATCTGGAACCGTTGCGGCGAATACACCCGGCGCAGGACCGACCCTGATCGCGGTTGTGACAGTTACAGCGGGTGGCACAACAGTTGTCGTGGGGATTACAAAAACAGCGACTAGCACACCGCAGGGAAATCCTCAGAAGCAGGTGATTACGCTGGCAGACCGCGTGCTCACTATCGGACCCGTGGGCAAACAGGCCGGCACCGACGCTTCTACCACAGGCGTCAGCCTGACTCTCACCATCACCAGTACAGGCAAATCTCCCATCATGAATCAAGCCACATTCTACCAGTTGATAGGAGCAGGAGGAAATTCCTTCGGCACGCAATCCAGCGTGTCAGCCAACTTCTATGGCTCGATATCACCCGGAGGCAGCCGTCAGGGAACCATCGTTTTTCAGGTGCCAACTGGCGCGGTCAAAGGTATCAACCTGCTGTTCCGCCCGGAAGTCGCCACGGAAACCACCATCATCCCGTTGAACATATGATACGTTGAGGCGCCGCGACTGATTTTCATCCGTTTGCGCGCTTGACTTTTCCCCGGCTATCACGCACAATGATACTAAGCCTTCGCGCTTCCCATTTATTTGGCTCTGACAATAGTACTTTTGAGAGATTGCCGTTCCCGTGAACGTATATCTCTCATGCGAAGGTGAGTGCCCCACCGCTCAGGCACTTTTCTCTACCAAACCAGGACTTATTTACTAAATCTTAACAAAACGATAACGCTGGCTAGGTGGACAGCGTGTTAAGATGGTGGAGAGACATGCCTGAATCTTCAAGGAGCGACGATGTTGCCACAGAGTTGGTCGGATGAAGATCTGGCTAAAAGATTGCAGGAACGGGACCTGGAAGCTTTTGAGACGCTCATCTCGCGGTATTCGCGTGAAATCTTTTATTTTGTGAGACTGGTATTGGACGGTATTGGCGTGGCGCAGGATGCTGAAGAGTGCGTGAATGATCTCTTCATCACCGTCTGGCAAGAAATCAATACCTTCGACTCTGAGCGAGGCACGCTTAGAACGTGGTTGACTATGCGGGCGAAGTATATCGCCCTCAACCGGCGACGCCAGTTGTGTCGTCGTCAAGCTTTACATGTACAATCGGCGGATGAATACCGCCAGTGGCCGGCATCAGATACGTATGGGGGTGGGAACAAGCTGGCAGGGTTGGGAGGCTACGAGGACACCCGCGTGACACTGCCACCACACCCTGAAGCCAGTATGGAAACATTACTGGAACAAAGTGAGAGACGCGAGGAGCTGCGTCTCGCCCTGGCGATGTTGCCTGAGCTTGACCGTTATTTGATTTACCAGCGTTATTACAAGTACGCCAGCACCGAAGAACTGGCAGCAAAAACTGGCCTGACACGCCACGCTGTAGATACCCGGCTCTGGCGAGCGCGGAAAAGCTTAAAAGAAACGCTCAAGGAACACGCAAATGAGTATGAGCGAGTACGAGAACCAAAATCATAAGGAGTGGGATATTCTCTCCCCCTCCACCATAGAGTCAGCCCTCCCTGATGATTTCAGCGAGGAAGACGTTGTTTTCGCGCAAGAGTTAGGCACGCTCTTTTCCGCGCCGGATGAGATACTGCCTCCGTACTTCGCGCAAACGCTGCTGCAAGCAGAAGACCCGCGTTACACCGTGGTTGACAATGCTTTCGCTCAGAAGACAAGCGCGCGGGTTTTTCGCGCGCTCAAACTGCGCCGCCGTCTCTTTTCCCGCCGGCGTTCCCTGCCTGGCGCCATCGGGGAGACATTCCGCGACATCACTATGCGCAAGTCGCTCCTCGCCTGGGCATCAGCGCTAATGCTGGTTATGATGCTCACCGTTGCTTTTACCGCCCCTTCATTTGAACAAGGCGTATCCTTGTTGATGCGCGGCTCACATAATGGCGTTTTGAAAGTTTCACGCCCGCCAGAGCATGTGCATCACAATATCGCTGATTTCATGCTCAACAGTCATTCGTGGAACACGCATCCAACCCAGGTTCCCCTTATCACGGTGGGGCACATGTTAAGCTTTCCTATTTACTGGCCGCAATGGATTCCGGCAAACTATACACTGGATAGCATCAAAATCTATGTAGATCCGAACAATACCTGGGCTAATGGGCCTGTTGTAGACCTGGTTTTTGACGTTGATACCAATCGCGCCGCCCTCAAAGGCACCGGGCAAATTGTGGTACGCGAATTTAACCCGGTCGAGCAAGTACTCCAGGTAGTGAAGGATGGGAATGTCTACCCTATTGACCCCGATCAGTATGGGGATAATCCCAGGGCTATCTATGTGGATGGTCAGTGGATGGCAACCGGGAAGATGCCCCCGTTAATCTGGAGACAAGGCGGGCGCAGCGAAGTAATCTACCAGCAAAGCAACGTGGTGTTCTGGATCGCCGGCGACCAGCGCGATGGTATAAACGAGAAAATATTGTGGAAAATGGCCCAATCCTTGCAAACCACGTCTAATGCCACCCCGAAGTTGCCCAAAAACATCATCGCGACCATCTTGCTGCCGAGCAGCACGGATTCGATCTTCGACCCGTTCGCCAACGATTTCATATACGCTGCATCCCTGGATGGCTCAAACGGCCAGTATTACATGACCATGAGCGCGTATATTTCGGGCAAGGTAGCCTCCTCAAAAATTCTTACGCATGGGCATTGATAATTGAGGACGCGCATTGGTTCTTTGTGTCTATGTCTTCTCGTGTTGATGGCGGGGGCCGCGTGCGATAGCGCACCGGCCCCACGCTTATCCATGTCACATCCCCTTTACTCGGCCCTTATAGCGCGACACTGCCAACATCTCAAACCCGCACTGGTAGCATCGTGCTGGCTGATCGGCAATTTCCCGATGCCGTCAACCCCCTGTTTTCCGGCTCTCCCGTCGATTTTGAGCTACAAGCCGCTCTCTGGGCTGCCCCGCTCGTTTTCGATAACCATTTTCACGCCCAGCCCGACCAGTTGACCGAGGTGCCTCTACCGGAAAATGGCGACGTGCGCGATAACGGCAGAACCATCGTTATGCGCCTGCGCCACGACCTGCGCTGGTCTGATGGGCAACCCATCCTCTCAAGTGACTTTCAATACTGGTGGCAACTCGATACGAACCCCGATACCGGCGCTCTCAACGTCAACGGGTACGACCAGATCGCCAGCATCGATACACCCGACGATTTCACCGTCGTCCTGCATATGAAACAGCCCTATGGCCCCTACCTCTCCTTCCTGCCATACGCCGCGCCCCGTCACGCCTGGCAACACCTGCGCCCCATCGACCTGCAAAATACCCCCTCGGTCATACTCGCCCCACTCGTTACCGATGGCCCGTACAAAGTGGCGGGCTTCGTCACCGGGCAGAGCTACACCCTGGCTCCCAATACCAGCTACCGCTCGACTACCTTTCGCGGCCCATTCCTCGCGCAAGTGATCTTTCGCGTCTACAACAGCATCGCAACCGTGCGCGCCGCTATCTCCGCGGGGCAGGTAGATGTCAGCGAAGGCTACATGGAATACGAACTGCCCGGCCTGGGACGCGTATCCAGCCCCGCGCATCTGCTCGCAACCCCTGCCGCCTCGTATGAACACCTGGATTTCAACCTCACCAACCCCAACTTTCAAGATGTGCGTGTCCGTCGCGCCATGGCGATGGCCATCAACACGTGCGCCATCATACGCGACGCTCTGCATATGCCCGATTGCGCCCGCGCCGCTAACCAGGTGGAACCGCCTCCCTCGCTCTACAACGACCCATCCATTGCGTCGAGCGCCTACGACCCGGCGGCAGCCCGAAAGCTGCTGGCGCAGGCAGGATGGCTCCCCGGCCTGCGTGGTATACTCACCAGGCAGGGTAAACCCCTCACCATTCGCCTCGTCACCACTGCCGGTAACCCCCTTCGAGCCGCTGCCGCCGCGCTCATCCAACGCGATCTACAGGCTGTAGGCATCGATGTACATGTGTACAATTACCCCCTCGGCCCTTTCTTCGCCGTCTATAGCCGGGGCGGTATCCTGGCAACCGGAGCCTTTGACCTCGCCATGTTCGGCTACCAGAACAGCCCGGAGCCAGATGACGAATACGGCGTCTTCCACTCCTCCCAAATCCCCACCGCCACTCAACCCGGCCTGGGCAACTATGGACGCATACAAGACCCCATCATCGACCAGTCCCTGACGCTGGGCCGCGACACCGTGCCATTCGCTCAGCGCCTCCTGGACTATCAGCGCTTCCTCGCGCAACTCGCCAGCCAGGTCTACCTCATCCCCCTCTATACCGGAATCAACATCATCACCGTCAGCGACCGCGTCCAGAATGTGCTGCCCAACCCCGATGTCATCAAAAACAACTGGAATATTGCCGACTGGTGGGTCAGAGGATAAAAGCACGAGGACACCCGCAAGGGGCCCCACGCCACATCCATACCACCCCCGTCCCTACAATGACCACAGGACATAGCCACATCGTAATCATTGTAAGGGCGGGAGTGGTTGGGTCGATGGGTGGAGACCCTTGCGGTCGCCCTGGCTTTTACTATGTTCTACGTAAGGGCGGGAGTGGTTGGGTCGATGGGTGGAGACCCTTGCGGTCGCCCTGGCTTTTACTATGTTCTACGCTTTAACATTTTTGTAACTCAATCGTCTTATAATTTGAGCAGATAACAGTCCTACCACACTGGACGTTTGTCCAATGATCTGCTAGAATTTACAGTGTAAATGATGAATTGAGTAACCTGTAAACCAGAGTTTCTACCGGGCGCGTTTCCAGCAACGATGGTGGAAAGATTGGCGCCAGACCTCAAAGGAGAGGAAATAATGAAAACCTATGCCTCAAAAGAGCGGGGCTTGAAGCCCCATGGATTGCCCCACCTGCGCGTGCTACGCCAGCGTAAAGGGTTAAGTCTCGGACAACTGGCCGACATGACCGGCATTCGCCGCGACACCCTGACCCACCTGGAAACTGGACGCGAAGACCCCCAGCCCTACCACGTGCGCCTCTTAGCGCGCGTGCTGGACGTGCCCCAGCTCGACCTGGTCTCGTAATACGCTCGTTTTGCAACTCTTTTTTTCGCCTGTTCGTACATATTGATAGTCAGGTATAATGAACTTTGCCAACCGAATGCGGTAATTGCCATGCTCCGTCCTCCCCCGTCCTGTAGGGACAAGGGGCGGACGCGGGGTAGGGTGGGGGCCTTGTGCTTGTCCTCGTGGCAACACGATTCGCCTGGGTTCCGTGAGGCAGGATGGTCGCCCTCCAACGAGGACAAGCACAAGGCCCCCTCATCCTCTCCACCCTGCCCCTTGTCCCTACAGGACGGGGGCAACCAACCCACACGATTACCGATCGTGGTTGTTAAAATTCATTGGGACGCCAGGGATGTTTGCGTCCCAATGGGTTTGATTTCCGCATTTGTTTGTCAAGATTTCATCATGATCTACCCGCGCCAGGTGCAGCACAGACAAGATCAGGAGCGAGCGACAATGAGCGACCAGGATATGGAAATGCAATTTGCCGACCCGGAGTGGCAGCCAACACCGACCCGGCAGCGCCGCTCTACCCACGAACCGCCGCCCTCTATTCCGGTTGATAGTAATGACACCCCTCACCAGCAAAGCGACGGGCCGCAGGACACCTACGATAGGGACAAAGCTGGCACATATAGCGACTACAACCAGGGCTATCAAGCCAACACTTCTGGCTATCACTATCAGGAATCCGCGCAAATGCCCCGGCAGCAGGCGCGGCATCGTCGCCACCCCTGGTTCTGGATACTTACCATAATTATCGTAATCGCCCTGTTCGCCAACCCGATTGGCGAAGACTTTATCGCCATCTTCTGGCGCGTCCTCTTAGCCATCGCCATGGTAGGTGGTCTTTTCGCACTCTTTACTGCTATCAGCAGGAATCGCCCCGGCACAAGTTCAATCGAAACACATACGTTCTCCGTTGAGGCGCAGCCGAAAATCACCATTAGAGACGATGTAGGCGCGATTCGCGTGCATTCAGGCGGCGAAGAGAACCAGGTCGTCGTCCAGGCCACCAAACGCAGGCGCATCTTGATGGGCGGCGAGATCGCTATCCAGTGCGACCAGAATACCGCTAAAAATGCCATTACCGTCAAATCCCGCAACGGCTGGTCTTTCATCGGCAGCAAATGGGTCGATTTCGACATCACCGTGCCGCGCAACGCCGACCTGGAACTCAAGAACGACGCGGGCAGTATCACCGTCAGCGGCATTGCCGGCCAGATCTCCTGCGCCACCGACGCCGGTTCTGTAAAAGTCACCGACACCTGGCTGAGTGGCAACTCAAAACTCAAGACAGATGCCGGTACCATCAGCTTCTCCGGCGCGCTCGATCCGCACGGCTCCTACCTGATGACCACCGACGCCGGCACCGTCTCCGTCACATTACCGCCCAGTGCCTCCTTCCGCCTCGACGCCAAAACCGATGTCGGCTCCATCAATAGCGATTTCCCGCTCACCGTTAAGCGCGACTTCCCCGGCGGCAAAGCTCGTTGCGATATTGGCCTTCCTCCCTATCCCGCGCTGAAGCTGCGCACCGATGTCGGCTCCATCACCATCCGCCAGTCCAGCGATTAGCTGCGTTTCTTTATTCTGCTGGCGAGAGCGGAGTCCAGTACGGATTCGGCTGCGCGTTCCAACCACCGCCGTGTACCACGCCCAGCGCGTCCATCCAGTGCCGGGGCTGGAAATCATTGGTGACGTTATAAACCTGCCCGTTGGGATCCCTCAAATCGACATTGCCCGCTACAATATTATCCATCGCGTTGAAATTGCGCTCCTGCGCCGCCATCCGTCGCTCCTGTCCCGCTCGAATGATATTGCCCGTTTCCATCACCATGCGCTGCCCCTGGAGTATCTGCGCCTGCGCCATTTGCTGGCTCATCAAACCTTGCTGCATATACTGTGAAGCCAGCATTTGCAGCCGCGCATTGCGAGCCTGCAACCACTGCGCGTTCCACTGCAACGAAAAGACCACCGTTTTCAAAACCGGCTCGTATTGCTCGAACTGCTCGATAGGGGCGCAGACCAGGCCAATCACATCTGCCCACCAGCAATGTATCGACGGGACGCCTATCACAGAGACGTATGTTCTCTGGCGATACGTCTTGCCCTGCTGCTGAAAAACAAACTCTACCGAAGCAACGCTGAACTTCGCATAGGCCGGGTTCTCGCCCATCGCCGCGTACTGTCGCGCAACCTCCGCGATCAGCTCTGGATGCTCCACAATGCGCTCCACACGCGCCGTAGCACACTGGCTGCGCAGGCGTGGCAGCGTGACCTGCTGGATAAAAAGGGGCGCGGACATGTAGGGCATCATTTTTCGCCCTGGCAGCGGTTGCCCGAAATATCCGGGATCAGGCGCTTGAAAACTGAAGTGGAGGCCCGGCGCGGCCATGCTCACCGCCCCGGAAGGATCGCTTACCTCCCAGGTGGGAACCGCACTGGCATCGGCAAGCTGTTGGAGAACAGCAGACGCCTTCCAGCCCTTTGGAACATTGAGCGTATACGCCCCTTCGCGCTGCTCCTGGAAACGAACTAAGGTAGTCATAGCTTTTATTTTCCTTTTCATATCTCACAATCGAACGTAGTGTATAGAATAGTGTTATGCATACTATAACCGCCTACCCCGTTTCAAGACATGCGTAACATTACCCATATTTTGCCGGGCGCTTTGACGACGCTCGCATGACATTTGTCATAGCGAAGTGCTGATGTTCTTCACTACTCCTTTTCCTCGTTCCAATGTATTCTTGAACCATAGAAGTTGAACGCGAAGCGGCCACATGAACGAACGGCCACTCGCTCACAAATAAGGAAAGAGGTATCTTCTCATGAACACATCAGTTAGCACTTTACGCAAGTTTCAGGCGCTCGCTATCCTTGTATTGGTCTTCGCCGGCGGCTGCGATGTCGGTCAATTCTCGCTTTCATCGTTCAATGTATGGAGCATTGGCGGCGTTATCAACGTCCTCCTTCACGCCTTGATAGGCTTCATCATCATGGGCTTTGGCGTCCAGTTCTTCTATGCGCCACAGCGCCTCGCCCCGCGCATCTGGGTAAGCGCCCTATCCGCGCTCGCGATTGCTGGCAACATCGTGATGATTATCCTCGGCGCGACCAATCCCAACCCCAACTCCGTCGGCGTTCACTCCCCCGGCGACTGGTCAGTGGTAATCGCCATCGTCGCCGGCGCGCTGCTCTGGTTCGCCACCCTCCTGGTTGAGCGCGCGCAGTCCGCAAGGGTCAGCCGCGAAGTAATCGCGTAGGCAATGTAAGGACGGGGGTGGCGTGGACGCGGAGTGGGGCCCCTTGCGGGCGTCCTCGTCCTCTCTCACATGGGTCCCTGTTTGAGTCAGCTCGGAGTCATTGTAAGGACGGGGTCCCTTGCGGGCATCCTCGTCCTCTTGTTCTTCCTGCTAATTGAGCAGGCGTCCCTCAAATTCGCGCGCATCCACCGGCTGCGGCACCCTCTGCCTGCCCGGCATCATGCGAGCAAATTCACCCCACAGATACGCTACGATGTTCAAGATGATACGGGAAATGTAGAGGATGAAGATGCCGACCATGGTTCCAATGAATGATAGCAGCAGCGAGGATAGACGAAATTGCCCATCGATCAGGATACTACCATATGGCCCGACATGAATTAAGGTGTTTGCCGGAATAGACTTCGTAGCCACGAGCAGCGTTGTTATCAGATAAGAAAGCGGCGATATGGTAATAGCGACACCCGTCACCAGCAGCACAAAATAGCACACCCCCAGGGGAAACGCTGCCAGCAAATAGAAAACAGCACGCAAGAACGATAATCGTTTTTTAGGGGTCGCTAAAGTCTCTCGCGCCGCGCTAATTTGGGGTCGGCGCGGTTGTTCAAAAAATTGCTGCTGCATCATGTGCCCCTCAATAAATCTAATAGTGTCTGGGTAGTGTTACCTGAGTACGCCCGGCAATCTTCTCAGCCAGTTGTTTGAAATCTCCATATGTTGATAGGACAGATTGCATAGTAAAGCTAGCCCTATTATAACCTATACTGGATGATTGGCAATGCCATATCATATACTAACTCTACTAATTGCGTCCCGCTCAACGTTTCGCCAGAGGAGCATCATGAACGCCCCGACCACCGCCAGCGCCAGTTCCCAGATTGACGAAGCCACATTTCATGCCGATGTGCAGTATATCGAATCACTCTGGCAGCGTATTCCCGTAGGAAACGTCGATATGCCGCTCATCGATACCGGCGAGGGCGAAGCCCTGGTCTTCGTACCCATCCTCGAACACCTGGAATGGGTCTACGCGCGCCAGGTTCAGGCATTCAGCCGGTCGCGGCGCGTCATCATGTATCGACGCCAGGAAAATCGCGCTCGTTTCGTCGGGCTGGCCGAACGCGCGGCGGAACTGCTGCGCGTGCTTGATAGTCTGGGATTGCAACAGGTCGATCTCGTCGGGCATGGCGATGCCGCGATGGTCTTGTTCGAGTTCGCCATCCAGTACCCCCGGCGCTGTCGCTCGCTGACAATCATCGCCCAGGCAGCCGATTACCAGATCGCCCCGCATCCATTCATCTGGCTGCTGCACGAACTCTTTCTACGCCTGCCCGCCGAACGCTTTCTCCCCGCCTGGTTCCTGCGCCGCATCGTCATCAACTACATCATGGCTCAATACACATCCTCTCCCCCAGCAGCACTGCCGCGCTACTTGATTGAGCAACAATTTGCCAAAATCACGCGCTGGCCCGCCGTCTACAAATTCTCCGTGTTGCCCATCATCCACAATTTCGATATACGGCAGCTTTTGCACCGCCTGACTATGCCCATTTTGCTGATAAATCGCGCCGACGATGCGCTTTCACCAGAAGCGAAAACACGCTGGCTGGCGCAGCATCTACCCATTTGCGCGGGCTATCATGTCATTGCAGGCGGTGAGCGATTTTTCATGTACGCGCAGGCCGACCAGGTGAATGCTCTCATACGCGCATTTCTTGCAGGCGAAGAGCATCATGCATTCCTCACCTGACCCTTTTCTTAATCTAATAGTACCTCTTATTCGTATCTACCTATACAGTATCGCGAGGCGCGATACAACCAGGAACAGGGCAAAACAACTATGAAGCGTATCAAGCGGGTCGTGATTACAGGCCTCGGCGTCGTCGCTCCCACAGGTATTGGCAAAGAGGCATTCTGGGCAGCCTGCATTGCCGGTCGCTCTGGCATCAGAACGATCACTCGTTTTGACGCCAGCCAGTTACCGACCCGCATCGCGGGCGAGGTGCCCGATTTCGACCCATCGCTGCTCAGTTTGACATCCGGTGAAGTGCAATTGCTGGATCGCGGCACCCAGTTCGCGCTTGCCGCCGCCCACCTTGCTATTGAGGATAGCGGCCTGCTGCCCACGCTGCAAGAAACACAGCGTGAGAGAACGGGCGTTTTTATGGGCGCGGCTATGTCCCCTGGCGACGAGGGCGAAAAAATGTGGATACACTTCACCGGTAAAGGCGCTCATCCACCTCGCCTGGACAACGATGCTATTGATAATGCTCAATCGTCCGCCACTCTGCTGTTAAGCTTCGCGCCGGCCAACGTGATTGCTACCCGCTTTAGTCTGCATGGGCCGTGCGCGGTCTTCGCCACGGGTTGTTCCGCCGGTTCGGACGCCATCGGCCAGGCATACTGGGCCATCTCGCAGGGACAGGCAGATACGATGTTGGCGGGTGGTTCCGATTCCGCTATCAACGCGAGCGGCATCAACGTTTTCTCCGTGATGAAGGCTCTTAGCACGCGCAACGATGCGCCCGAACAGGCTTCCCGCCCCTATGACGGGCAACGCGATGGCTTTGTGATGGCAGAAGGCGCAGGCGTTCTGGTGCTTGAAGAACGCGAAGCAGCCCTGGCGCGTCATGCGCATATCTATGCCGAGATCATCGGTTTTGTCTCTAACACCAACGCCTACCACATGACCGCGCTGCCCGAAGACGGTCAACCGCTCCAGGCCCTGCTGCGCCAGGCTATCGAAGAGACAGGCATAGAGCCTGAGCGCATCGGCTATATTAACTCGCACGGCAGTTCAACACTTTTCAATGAACGCGCCGAGACCTCGGCCTACAAAGCCGTCTTCGGTGCGCAAGCCTATGCCATTCCCATCAGCGCCACCAAATCAATGATCGGCCACACCCAGGGCGCGGCCAGCGCCATCGAAACCATCGTCACCGCGCTGGCACTCGACCATCAGCACATTCCCCCCACCATTAACCAGCATTATCCCGACCCGCATTGCGACCTGGACTACGTGCCAAACGTAGCACGCCGCGCCACCTTCGACATCGCCCTCACCCACTCCAGCGGCTTCGGCGGCGTCAACAGCGCCCTGGTGCTGGCGCGTGCATCTTATCCATCATCCCCCCCATCCGTAGGGGCGGGGGACGTGGAAGGGTTGGGAGGGGACGCTTGCGTCGCCCGCGCCGGTGAACACGATACCCCGGCCGGTGAATATGATTTATCGGCCGGGGATACGGAAATCACACTACGGGCGACGCAAGCGTCCCCTCCCAACCCTACACCACCCCCGCCCCTACGGACTACAACACAACCACCCCGTCGCGTCGTCGTCACTGGTCTGGGCATCATCGCTCCCAACGGGAACGGCAAAGAAGCCTTCTGGCACGCCATCAGCAACGGCGTTTCCGGCATTGAGCCGGTGCGGCGCTTTTCACCACTGGAATTACCCGTGCAGGTAGCCGGTGAAGCCAGCGATTTCGAGGTCGAGCGGTACCTTGAGCGTAAGCTGGCGAACCGCACCGACCGCATGACGCACCTGGCGCTGGCAGCAGCGCAGGAAGCCATAGCAGACGCGCGGCTCATAATCGAGCAAGAGCAACCACAGCGCGTTGGAGTGGTCGTTGCTAATACCATGGGCGGCCTGGACTACGTCATACATCAAATAGAAGCTTTACACGTGCGCGGGCCGCGAGCAATGAGCGCCTACACTGCTATTGCGTGGCTGCAAGTAGCTAACGCCGGGCAAATCGCCCTGCGCTATGGTCTTCAGGGATATTGCAAAGCGCCCGTCAACGACCTCGTGGGCGGACTTGACGCGCTGGGGATAGCCTACCGGGCCATTCAACGCGGCGCGGCGGATGTGATTATCGGTGGCGGGTGCGAAGCTCTGCTGCATCCGTGTATGCTACTGGTGCTGGCACAAAGCGGCATTTGCGCCCCCGGCAATGATCCGCGCGCCTATCGCCCCTTTGATCGACGCGCCTCCGGCTTAATCCTGGCCGAAGGCGCGGGTATCTGTATCATGGAGGAATACGAACATGCCATACGCCGGGGCGCGCCTATCTATGGCGAGCTGGTTGGCTACGCGCAGACCAACGACGCGCACAGCTTGCATGTCTCGCCAGTCAATGGTTCTCGCTACGCTCGCGCCATAAGCAGCGCCATGAAAGAAGCCGGTCTGAGCGTAGCAGACATCGGCTATTTCAGCCTGGATGGACGCGCCACCCGCGATGCCGACGCAGCCGAAGCAGACGCGCTGTATCGCGCATTTGGACCCGATCTCGATACCTTACCTGTCAGCGTCCCGCGCTCCATGCTCGGCCACAGCTTCGCCGCCGCCGGAGCCATCGACACCGTCACCGCCCTGCTCTCGCTCCGTCATGGCGCCATTCCCCCAACCATCAACTGCGAACAACTCGACCCACATCACCGACTCCGTCCCATCCGCGAACCAGGAACGCCCCTCCCATCACAGGCCATATTACTTGGCGGTCGCAGTCTCAACGGCTCAAATAGCGTGCTGGCCATAAAGAAGGTGGAGATATAGATTACCTGAATGTTTTTCGTCTCCGGTACTCCCTCACCACCCCGGTCGCAATCATAATAATACCGATAATACAGAAGAATATGCCCGCCATCACCATTGCCTGGGCTATACCTCTAGCAATTTCAATCGCCAATCCAGTCATCAATCCTCCACTCCTGATTGCTCCAACACCGTTCGCATTTTTTCTGTTAGCGTCTATTGTCGAAGATACAACCGTAGGCGCGAGTACAAACAACGCTATGCTCAGGAACGCGAAGATACCTCCAAAGACGATAAAAGCTCTGCCGCGTCCTTGTTTCCTGGCTGACTGCCGTTTATCGTTGTTTTCGGTGTTGTTTATCACGGCAGTTGCACCTTTTTATTCAATGAAGAACACTAACAGAAATGTAGGAATAATACGAAACATCCCTCCCCTTGTCACTACAAAACAGAAGAGGCCTCTCTCCTTATTCTTCCCATGAAAAACCGGGGAACGACGCACACGCCCACCACACCTACCCACAGCGCAGCCACAGTCGCAAATTGCGGGCCAAATAACCACGCGCCCAACCAGCCGCCGAACAAAGCAGACGCCACACCGGTGCAAAGCATGACCAGCCAGCCACGCTTGCCCCACAACACAGGGCGCAACCTCGCCCCACACGCCAGCGCCCCAACTAGCAACCCAATCACCCCCCAGATCAGAGAAAATAGCAACATAGCGTACTCCATTCTACTGCTTTTCGTTGTTATGGTAGGGGCGTGGCAAAGTGCGCCAGGGTACTTAAGCTCACTTCTCCCGGCTGCAGCAATCCTAGCACCAGCGTGACCGCAAAACTGCGCCCCGTGAATTTTCCTGGCCGCACCCGCCGCACACATCCCGTGGATCGTCCCAGGGCATCAGCACGTTCAAAGATGGTCTTTACCGCTACTTCGTTCCCCTCAACACCTTGAACCTCGTATTCCCCGCTACCTCTTCTACCGTATCAAAGCATTCTCGCATGACCGGCTCGTATTTCAGGAAGCGATTCGCTACCAGGTAGAAGCGACCGTGCGGGCGCAGTACCTTCGCGGCTTCACGAATGAAGCGTTCGGCTATCTTCGTGGTCTGGATGCCTCCGACGTGAAAGGGGGGATTGGTGACAACCAGGTCGAAACGGCGCTCAAGTAGTTCTTGAGCGCCGTCACCGGGCAAGACTTGCGCATTGGTCAAGCCGCTTTGCTCGATCATGCGACGCGCTGCCGCGACAGCCGCGAGGCTGGCGTCAACCATCGTCACCTGTCCCTTTGTGGCGTGGCGCGCGATATGCGCTCCAATGAAGCCAGCGCCGCAGCCCAGGTCAAGCGCTACATCGGTCGCGCGCACCTCCAATGCCTCCAATAATAAGCCGCGTCCCCTCGTCCAACTTCCCCTCGGCGAACAATGTAGGGACGCGATAAATCGCGTCCTGTCTTGCGTCCTTTATCGCGTCCTGTCTTGCATCCAGAACCTCGCTCTGTCTATCAAGCGGCGCATGTGAACAAATCACCCGCTCACCCTTGGAAATTTCCAACGTTTCGACGTTGCCAAACAGGGTATGCATATGTTTCGCCAGCGAAAGGATGCCGCGATCCTTCGCGCCCAGCACGTATAGTCGCCCACCCGGCTTCAGCGCGTAAGCGGCCAGTTGCAAGCCATACTGCATCCAGGCGTTACCGGGCTGGTATAGTATGTTCATGAGCGCGACATGCATCGTGGCAGGCGCTTCATGTAGCGTATACTCATGAAAAGGAACATGTCGCGCGCGGAAAGTTTTGGGCTGATCTTTACGCAATACTTTCTGCGCGTTATGCAGGGCGGCGATGTTGTCCTCGGCCAGCACCAGTTCGCCGGTAGGGATGCGCTGCGCCGCTACTGGTACGAAAGCATCGGCGGCTGAGTTCAATACGAGTACACGATCATCAATGGCAAGTTGTACAGTCTTATCGAATAAAGATGAATGGGGCATGTTTTATGATCCTTTATGTTGATTGCGCTTTTCTCAATCATATCATGGATGTGGCGCAAACGATACCATACAACCTCACGACCGGAGTAGTATTTGCGAAGTGTATACACGAGTGGCAATTGATGAAGAAAATGTAATCAACGTATTTTACAATTCAACGAGAAGAATGAACAAATTTTCATCTTAAATCCGCGCTTTTTCATTCGTTCGTAAGCGCGTCATGCTATTATTGGTTTTGTGAGACATAGCAGTAGGCAATTGTACTGAAGTGGTGAGGGTAGTCCTGCGCGAATGGTAGCTGGGAATACGTGGTCAGGGTGAGAAAGCGCAGGCGACGGGGATACGTGGTAGGGATGGAACAAGTGACAGGCTTCATTAGATGAGTGGGGATACGTGGTAGGGACGAGAAATGGCTTGAATTACGGTAGTGGGGATATGTGGTAGGGATGGAACAAGTGACAGGCTTCATTGGATGAGGGGGATATGTGGTAGGGACCCAGGATAGCCTGTAGTAACGGCAATGGGGATACGTGGTAGGGATGGGGAAGGCTGAGTTTATCGGCAAAAGAGGCATGTGTGGTAGGGACGAGGAAGGTCCGATATTTTATCTGGCAGATAAGTAGTTGAGTGAAGCCTGAAGGGATGTCCCTTCAGGCTTTTGGGTTTTGGCTCACACTCGCTCCAATTCACAAGTTCACCTGTTGTCCCGGACGCAAAGGCTGGAACTGCGTACCATCATTAAGGTACACCAGCGTCTGGTCTTGAATATGCACGATCATATCCGGCCTGCCGTCGCCGTTCACATCCTTAAATTCAGCCGTTACGGGCGTCAAATCCTGTCCATCGCCAAAAAGTGTCGGGCCGTTGTAGATACGCGCCTTCGTAGCATCTCCGCCAGGCATCTCAATGATGATCACGTGGCGATTCAAATTGAGAAAGATAAAATGCGAGGGGTTGGCCGCACTATCATTATGGCCGACAACCGCATCAACCTGGAAAGTTCTGGGGCGGCCATACGTAATATCCTGCTGGTGCATTTGCCACCAGGACCCGATGGAACTGAGCGTAAATGCCAGTAACGCCATCATCGCCATACCCAGAATAATGGCTACCAGCGAAAAACGCCGTGTAAAATGCACTCCCCTCGACATCGAAGGGGCAATCGCTTTAGACGCAACCCCGCTGCTCGTCGTGGGGTCCAACGCCGAACGCCTGCGCTGAATTACCATGCCAGGCTGAGTAATCGGCGATTCCAGCGTGTCGCGCCGCGCTGGTCGATCGTAGCGGACGGCGCTCGAATGCGGCTTCGTTACATAATACTGATTCTCATCTTCAGCATCCAGATCAAGCGTTTGTTTCCTTGCCTGCCGCGTTTGTACAGTCATGTGAACCTCCTTGCCAGTAGCATTAGATATTTTGTTCTAATTCGTGTTCACATTTTAACCTCGTTAAATCAGATTGTCAAGCTTTTTGGGATATTTGTTCTAAAATTAGGGTCTTTTGGTCTATCTGCTTGCGGTTGGTAATATTTATGAGAACACTTATAATCTGAGCAGACAATCTACGCGTTGGTTCATCAAGGCGAGGTAACGCTATGCAATCTGACAACTCTCTGGATCCGCTCTCAACGAATGGCGAACGATTATCGCGGCGTAGAGCTTTGACGCGTATCGCTGGCGCGGTGGTTGCTGGCAGCGCGCTTCCCTGGCTGGCAGGATGCAACGATGCGTCGAAACCGGTCGCCCCGCTACCTACGCTCTATCCAAACCTGAACGGGCAATTTGGCGATATCCTGCAAGTGGGTGTCAAAGTAGATTTTCCGGCGGCCACCCCCGACAAGTTCAAACTGAATGTCGCTGGCGTCTTCTACCAACAGCTTGCGAGAACCTATCTTGTCCATCTTGCAAAAGAGACGCGCTATCTCTTTACAGGCATCTCGCTTGAGAACCAGTTAGCAATAGAACTGTTTGTAGGCGACATCGACGGTTCTTACTGGCTGGCATTGTACCAGCGCTGCGTACACCTGGGTACGACGGTTGCCTTCCGTGATGATTGCCTGCGCTTCAAATGCCCGTCGCATGGCGCTATTTACCATTGCGACGGTGAATACCTGAATGGTCCCGCGCCCCGCAGCATGGATCGTTTCCCCCTCTTATTCGCGGACGAGATCGTGCTGGTGGATACCAGCACGATCATTACATCGGTAGGACGCCCTTCTGATAGCTTGCGTTTGCTGCCGGTGCCACTTGCAGCGTGTCAGTGATTCTGTGTTTTTCTTGCTAACCGTAACTCCCCGAAAAATCCACACTTGATTGGAACACTCACATATGAACAGTTGTCAGTCTCATTCGAGTGGACGTTTCCACACTTCTGCCTTCTCTTAGATAGGAGTTCGGGAAATATCGTTGAGGAGTTAGAAAGCATCTTTGTGGACCCATGTTCCTCCAACTCGTGAATTAGATATGGTATCATTTACCACAGGACACTATTAAGCAAACGATGGCATTAGCAGACATTTGGAGATAAGGCTTCCCGTGAACGGACTTGTGAACTGTCCTGGCTGTCATCCTGAGCGCAGCGAAGGATCTCGTTCGCCGGATGGAGAGATCCTTCGCTGCGCTCAGGATGACAGGTAGTATCTCCAAATGTCTGCGGTATCTGGAAGCGAGCGGGAGCATGGCACAACGCAAATACTTAATTATGGATGTTGAGGACTACCTGGTACTCAATAAGAACAGCAAAGACATGCGTTACGAATACCTCGACGGTGAAATACGAATGCTGGCTGGAGGCAGTCCCGATCACTCCATTACCATCGCCAATCTGACGGCTATCATCAAGGGGCCGCTAAAGGGCAGTTCATGCCGTGTCTACAATTCTGATGTTCAACTAAAGCTTTCCGAAAAACGCTACGTCTTCCCCGATATCACCATCAGTTGCGATGAACGCGACAAGAACCAGAAAGAAACGATACGCTATCCTCGTGTTGTCATCGAGGTGCTATCTCCAACTACAGAAGCTACTGACAGGGGCAAAAAAGCAGCATACTATCGAGCCTGCCCAACAATCCACGAATACGTGATGGTTGATTCCCAGGAAATCTTTATAGAAGTTCACCGCCGCGAAGAAAGGTGGACCATCAATACCTTTGAATCAGGAGACACCATCACACTCGAAAGCCTCGGTATCCAGTTCCCTATTGAAGACGCATATGAGGGAACCAGCCTTGTCTATGAGCCATAGTCTCGCACCTGCAAATATCCAGTCTCCCCTATTTGGGCATTTGATTATAAACTGCTAACCAGTTAGTAGCGATCTCCACTTGCGCCTGTTGCAGAGAAATCGCGCCCGAACATACCTGGCTGTGCAGGTAGTTCTCGACCGCGTCTTTTTGATGGAAACCCGGCGTGGGACTGGCGAGTTCGGGCCACAGATTGGAAATGTCGTTTGATCCCCCCAGTTCCAGGCTGACAAGATGATCAACTTCATACTGACCTGTGGAGTGATGCGTAATACCATACTCTGCATAGTCCTGTTGTTTCTCGCTATCGGGTACGTTACGCACCGAACCCGCGTACCCCTTCTGGCAGATCTGGCTTTTGGTAGCGCTTGGAATGATATCGCCAGGAGTGCAGGCGGAATCAGGCAGGCCATTGTGAGCGCTACATCCCGTCGTTTTGGTCTGCACTCCCCAGTGTGGCGTCCCGCTAGAGACAGTCGTAGCAGTGGTAGGAGTACTTGTCCCACCGCTAGTTGTCAGGTTCACGGTGCATCCCACCAGCAGCAGGCAGAGGAAAACGGCCAGTACAGATGGCGCAAAAAGAGAACCTCGAGTGGTGGAAAAAAATACATGCCGCATAGATCGTCCTATTCCCTTCTATTTAGTCAGACTGCAATACAAGCCACGAGCCATCAAAACGGAGCGCCTGAAGATCGTTCCGTGTAATCCAGTAGTAAAGCATCCCTGCATCTGCCCACTGCATTCCCGCCTGATCGTCAGAATCTACCTGGAGCAGCAAGAGCCAGTCCATTGCGCCCTTGGCGAGCGCAGCCGCGCGCGGATCGGTTTCATCGGTCATGCCGTGAGAAACGAGCTGGCACTGCATTCGCATATCATCCTGAATCGTGTCGGGAAAGCCCAACAGCCGGTTGTGCGCGGTGGCGTGATCAGCAGCATCAGGAAACGTCGAGAGCAGCGTCTCATACTGTTTTTGCTCCGCGTCCGTCCAGTCGTAATTGGGTACATCAAGCCGAGGCACCTGGGATAAACTGATCTCGCTCGCAAAGCTGAGAGCGCATGGACGAAACTGGCCTGTGGTGGGAAGATTCGCGGGAACCTGGCGACGCTGCAACCCTGTCAAATCTTCTTTATAGAGGATACTCCATCCTCCGCGATCAGCAGGGTCTGCTCCATAGGTTTGCTGTTGCGCGTCGTAGAAAAACCAGAGCATCCCTGTGCGCGGCAGCAGTCCAACACTATCGTATCGTTGAATATCGTCAAGACGAATTTGCGCGATGAAGGACTGCGGCACGCTCTTCCATACAGGCCACGCCGCTTCCGGGGGAAGATCAGGAAGGCCGCCTATCTTAGATGCCCCGCTGTTTAGACGCGCTTCCTCAACAGGAACCGTAGAGAGTCGAATTGACACCTTCGCGATAGAGTCAATATCTTTGGTCAAGCGCGAAAGTCCCTCCGCAACGAATAAAGCTTGAACGCCAACTCTGTCCATAATCCCTCTTCCTGCTGTAGTAAATACGTGTACAGTGGAGGTGAGTATATGTCGTGTAAGTGAAAAAGGCAAGTCAACTATGAAATAATACGATAAACCCACACAGCCCAACCGCTAGTCAACCTTTCCCTGCCATGATACAATAGGCCCATTACAGAATCAGGGGAATGGGTACATATTGCTCATCATGGTAGATATCATCATCACGCTGGCGGAAGCTTTTCGCGCGCAGCACAAACAACTCTATATGGTTGGCGGCACGGTGCGCGATGGGCTGCTCCACCGGGGCAAGTCCAGCGACGCGGACCTGGCGACCGATGCTAAACCCGACGAGGTCAAGCAGATCGTCGCGCCTACCCATCCCGGCGCGGTCGTCCTGGTGGGCGAGCGTTTCGGCACCGTGCGCCTGCATTACGATAACGAGATCATCGAGATCACCACGTTCCGCAGCGAACAGTACAACGCTGAGTCGCGCAAACCGGAGGTGTGTTTCGGCACCCGGCTGGAAGACGACCTGCTGCGGCGCGACTTCACCATCAACGCCATGGCGCGCCACCCGCTCACGGGCCACATCAGCGACCCCTTCGGAGGGAGACAGGACCTGGAGGCGCATATCTTACGCGCCGTGGGCAACGAACCCGATAAACGCTTTGACGAAGACCCCCTGCGCCTGCTGCGAGCCGTGCGTTTCGCCGCCCAGCTTGATTTCACCATCGAGCCTGAGACGCGCCGTTCGATGATTCGCCAGGCGCACAAGCTGCAAAAGATTTCGCGCGAGCGCATTCGCGACGAGATGAATAAGCTCCTGCTCTCCGATCATCCCGCCAAAGGGCTGGATTTGCTGGTGGAACTGGGATTGATGCTGTGGATTGTGCCGGAAGTGGTGGAATTGCGCGGCGTCAGCCAGGCAGCCACCGGCCCAACGCGCGCCATCCATAGCAAAGACGTGTACGCGCATGTCTTGCGCGTGATAGAACGTTCCTCGCCCCGCCTCGTGTGTCGTTGGAGCGCGCTGCTGCACGACATCGCCAAGCCGCGCACCCGCACAGTCGAAAAGGGTGAGGTGCATTTCTTCGGCCACGAAGATGTCGGGGCGCATATGGCACGTGACATCCTGAAACGCCTGCATTTTGACCGCGACTTTATCGAGAGCGTGTCGCGCATCGTGCAACTGCATATGCGAGCCAATTCCTATGAATCCGATTGGACAGATGGCGCAGTGCGGCGGCTCATGCTCAATAGCGACGCTGATCTGCCGGACTTACTCGATCTTTCACGAGCCGACATCACCAGCTATCGCGCTGATAAAATATCGCGCGCCATCGCCCGCGTGGACGAACTGGCCGAACGCTGCCAGCGCTTGAAAGAAGAAGCCGAGCGCGTACCAATCAAGAGTCCGCTGGACGGCAACGAACTGATGGCGCTCTTCGGTCGCCCACCCGGCCCCTGGCTGCGCCCCATCAAAGAACACCTGCTCGGCCTCGTAATCGACGGCGCGCTCTCTCCCGACGACAAAGAACAGGCAGCCAGGATAGCCAGAGAATTTATGGAAGAGCACAATTTGTAAGGGAGGGTTTATGAGCGCAGTACGTGACGAGGTTGTGCAGTATCTCAACAATTTTTTGCAGGTGGACAAGTTCAAGGACTATGGCCCCAACGGTATGCAGGTAATTGGACGCCCGGCAGTCAACCGGGTGGGTCTGGGCGTCAGCGCGAATCTGGAATGTTTCCGACAGGCAGGCGAGCAGCAGGTGGACATGCTGCTTGTGCATCACGGACTGTTCTGGGATAACATGCCTCGCGAGATCGGTGCTATGATGAAAGCGCGTCTCAAGCTCTTGTTTGAGCACGATATTTCGTTGCTCGCCTATCATTTGCCACTGGACGCGCACCCGGATAAAGGCAATAATGTCTTATGGCTCAATCGCCTGGGTTTTACCGTTGAAGGCGTTGCGCTGGGAGGGTCGCGCGGAATGCCTATCGGCGCGATTGGCGCCGCCCCCAAACGCATGATCCTGGCCGATATAGTCGAACAGATCACGCGGGAAGCGGGAGCTGCGCCGCTCGTGTATGCCTTTGGGCCGCAAACAGTACGCCGCCTGGGCGTGGTGACAGGCGGTGGTCAGGGCTATTTATTAGAAGCGATTGCGCGTGGGTGCGATACCTTCCTCACGGGCGAGGTAGGCGAACCCACACGGGGCATCGCGCAGGAAGAAGGCGTCAATTTTATCGCGGCAGGCCACTATAATTCCGAGAAAATCGGCGTGCAGGCCCTGGGGACGCTCCTGCAAGACCAATTTGGCGTAGAAACAATTTTCTGTGACGTACCAAATAGCGTGTAAAGGATACCATCATGCCAAAGGTGAATAAGCCGGGTGGGGACAAGCCCACGCCAGGCAAGACACAATCAAAACGACAGGAAGCCCCGAAAATAATCCTCGCGCAGACGCCTACCTCGACCCAGGCCGCGCCTGCCAGGGGCAAGCAGAGTGGTAAGAATTGCCGGCCAACGGTCGGTGGAACAGCGATTACGGGAGCAAAATCCACGCGGCCCAAAGAAATGCCCCAATCGCAAACCCCGAACGCGGAGCAGCAGGCGGATACCTACAATCGCGATATGCGCCGCCGCATGCAGCATATGGGTACCGGGCCATATAGCGAACCCGCCCCCGTTCCAGCGCGCAAAAAAGCGCAGAGGCGCATCGACGAACGCAAGAAACGCCAGGAAGAGGTAAAGAAGAACGTCATCTCTAAAGGGCCAAGCACAGACATCAAGCTTGGTCGCCGCAACACCTATTTCGTGCTGGGCGCACTGGCATTCGTCGTGCTAGTTATCGTGATCGCCGTAATCGTCCGCCATTAATAATGGTTAAAAAACAGGATGGTATGGGGAAGTAGCTCGCGAGCTACTTCCCCATACCATCCTGTTTTTTAACTTTATTGGTGCGAAACGGCTGCCTGCTGCGTCTGCTCCATATGGTGCAAATTGTCTTCGATGGAAATCAAGGACTTCAGCGAGGCATCGGAGATAGTTTTGTTGGTCTGAGGGTCAAACACGATATCCTCGCGTTTGCAATAATAGAGCCGCCGCCAGTTCTCCAACGCCTCGTCATAGGCGGGCAATAACTTCTGCGACTTCATATCGCCACGCACTACTCGCAATAGGGCAACTAAGGAAAGCGCCAGGGCCGTGCAAATGGCGAGAATGGTGACGACAGCTTGTATGATCTGTAACGCGGGCGGCCAGCTGCCGTAGCCATTGGTGCCGCTCAAAACCAAAATAAAGAAGACACCGACCGCCACAAGGGCAAAACCAACCGTAACATATTTCATCATGCCCACGTTCGCCACTGGCATAACTGGCGGCGCCAGGCGTGTCACTCCACTTTCATAGGCGGCAGGCACCTTTTTCACCTGGTCGGCCTGGTGACAAACAGGGCAGAGAACTTTCTGTGCCGGAGTTGTTACCATAAACTAAATACCCTCCTTGCTCGCCCATAATGCGAGCACAATAATAATATTGAGCAAAGCATATCACGTTGCTGGCTATTCGACAAGCATTGGTTGACCAGGGCGGGGGCAAGCCCCGCCCCTACCCTACTACGAAAATCTTATGTGCTGTAATTATAACCCCAATTGTCAGCTTCTCGCAAAAAACTCGTTGCGCTACTGACATACTGTTGTCATTCGCCTCTGGCATACTTGAACTGTGAGCGAAATATGAACGCCGCGCACATGTAACCAATTTGAAAGGGGTTCTTGCCATGTTACAGGGACTGAATTTCGTTTTATTGCACGTCACAGACATCGAGAAAGCGACCGCCTTCTATATCGAAAAGCTCGGACTGGTCATCGAGGATCAGCAGCCCGGCTTTGTCCAGTTCAAGCAGCCCATGGGCCAGGGCGCCAGCTTTGCCCTCTCCTCAGAGGGCGATGGCACACCTGTCCAGAACGTCGAACTCTGGTGGTTCGTGGACGACGCCGACGCAACCTATGCCGACTTTGCAGCGAAAGATGTACCCGTAGCACAGCCACTGAAAGATGAGCCATTCGGTCGCACCTTCGCTATCAAAGACCCATCCGGCAACACGCTGTATATGATGAAACTGGCAGCGCATTTGCAATAGCATGTGTCAAATAGCCAGGGAAATGCCAGGCGCGGGCATGCCCGCGCCTGGCATTTCCCTGGCTATTTGACACTTCTCCTCTCTCTCGGTACACTACAGGCAAAACACCGAACATCCGAGAGAGGACGAGGCATGACAACAGCGATTACTATTATCGGGCTTGGGCCGGGGCGCTGGGACGATCTCACGCTGGCGGCTCGCGCCTGTTTCGCGCAGGCGGAGCAGGCAGGCACCCCTGTGTACTTCCGCACCTATATACATCCCACTGTCGAACCACTGCGGCAGGCATTGCCGAATTTGCAATGCGAATCTTTTGATACCTTCTATGAAGAATCCGACGACTGGGCCACGCTTTACCAGCGTATGGCGCAACAGATATGCGAATTGGGCGCGCAGCAGCCCTTGCTTTACGCGGTGCCGGGGCATCCCTTGATGGCCGAATCATCTGTGCAACTGATCCTGCAAACGGCGCGCGAGCGCGGGTTGAGTACGCGCATCGTTTCTGGCCTATCATTTCTCGAACCAGTGTGCGAGGCGCTGCAGCTTGACCCATTCATGGCCGGTATGCAGCTTATCGATGCCACTGAGCTGGCCGCGCTGCGCCCCGATGAAATCGCCGGCAAGATCATTCCAACGATGCCCCTGCTCATCGCGCAGGTGTACAACCGGCGGCTGGCAAGCGCGGTTAAACTGGCGTTGGGCGAGTGTTACCCGGACGAATGGCCGGTGCGCCTGGTGCGCGCTGCTGGTAATGATGGAGACGAGCAGGTGAGCGAGATGCCGTTGTACGAACTGGACCGCAATAACTTCGCCAACCACCTCAGCACGCTCTACATCCCACCCGTTGAGGTGATGACCGCGCTGCGCCTGCCTGAAACCCTGCGCTACATCACCTATCGCCTGCGCCGCGAGCCAGATGGCTGTCCCTGGGATCGCCAGCAAACCCACCAGTCGCTCACCCGCTTTGTGCTTGAAGAAACGTATGAAGTGGTCGAGGCGCTGGAAGAGAACAACATGGAAAAGCTGGCCGAAGAACTGGGCGACCTGCTGCTGCAAGTCTACCTGCACTCCGAAATTGGACGCCAGGAAGGCGACTTTAGCATAGGCGATGTCTTTCGAGCATGTCAACGCCAAGCTGATTCGCCGTCACCCACACGTCTTCGGTGAAGTCGAAGTTAGCAGCGCCGGGCAGGTCGTGCAGAACTGGGAAGCCATCAAACGCCAGGAGCGCGCCGACGCCGGAACCGATGTGCAACAGGAGAGCGTGCTCGACCGCGTACCGCCCGCCACGCCCGCCCTCATGATAGCCCAGGAATACCAGAAACGCGCCGGAAAAACGGGCTTCGACTACGATACTATGCAGGATATCCTGACCAAACTCTCCGAAGAGCTGCGCGAATTAGAAGAAGCCAGTACGCCCGATTCCCAGTTCGAGGAAATGGGCGATGTCCTCTTCATCGTCGCCAGAATTGCGCGCCAACTGCGCATCGACGCGGAAGAAGCGTTGCGCCATGCCAACCGCAAGTTTAAGCGCCGCTTCCAGTCTATGGAGCACACCGCCCGCGCCGGGGGCCGCGACCTGGCGTCATATACCGACCCCGAATGGCGCGCTCTGTGGAAAGGCGCGAAGAATGACTAGACAGCATCGCTCACCGGCGCGGGTGATGGCGCTTCTTCGTCCGTGCCGGCTTCTTTATCAAGCTTTGGGCGACCCGGCAGTGTGAATGCCAGCAACAGCGTTGCCACCGACAGCCAGAAAGTCAACCAGTAGGCATCGTTGATGGCGGTGATGAAATTCAGCTGGAAGATGGGGCCGTGTGGATCAAAGATTTTGCCGACCAATTGCCCCATTGCAGCCTTTTGCGCGGCGAAGGCCGGTACACCCTGCTGCGTAAGCGCCTGCACGTTGCGCGCAAATTGCTGTCCCAACGAGGTCGCGGGATTGTGTATATCACCCACCGAGGCATTCTGATTGCTGGTAAATTGCGTCGTAATAATAGTGCCAAGCAGAGCGATACCAAACGACTGAAAAACGTTGCGCGTGGCGTTCAGCAGCGAACTTGCGCGTGGCAGTTGCGCCGGGCGCAGGCCGGTAAGCGCAACCGTGAGCGTCGTTTGTAGCACGCAGCCCAGCGCTATACCACGAATAGCCACGATTATCATTAGTTCCAGGTAGGGCGTATCGACGCCGATATGCGCGAACTCGAAGGTGTTGATGGCCAACAGCAGGCTGCCAAACGCAATCAGCCAGCGCGGGCCAATCCTGTTGTAAAGGAAACCCGCGATAGGCACCACGATACCTGCCGAGATAGCCAGTGGCAGCACCAGCAAGCCTGCTTCCAGCGGTGTGCGCCCGCGCAGTGTTTGCAGGTAGATGGGCAGTAGGAACTCCGCGCCGAAGAGAGCAATCACGCTGACCCAGCCCAGGATATTAGCGAACAGGTAGGTGCGTCTGGCAAAGAGGCGCAGGTCAAGTAAGGGGTCTTTCGCCCGTAATTCGACAACCACAAAGGCAATGAAAGCGGCGAGGCCAACGCCCAGCAACGTGAGAATACGCGGCGAGGTCCACCCGTCGCTGCTGCCGCGCTGGATGGCATAAAGCAGCGCGCCAAAACTGAGCGTTGATAACAGCACGCCGGGAATATCCAGCCTCGCCGAGGTGCCGCGCCGGTTCTCGCGCAGCCAGATGCCGCCCAGAATGATACCCGCGATCCCCACCGGAATATTGATAAAGAAGATGTAACGCCAGTCAAGATACTGCACGAAGTAGCCGCCCAGTACCGGGCCAGTAGCCGGCGCGACAATCAACGGAATACCGTAGATGCCAAAAGCCGCGCCGCGTTCCTTTTCCGAAAATGCCCCGAACAGCAGCGCGATACCCAGCGGCCCCAGCATTCCGCCGCCCAATCCCTGCAGCGCCCGAAAGGCTATCAGGAACGGCAGCGAAGGCGCGAACGCGCATAATATCGAGCCGGCCACAAAAAGTCCCAGCGACGTCAGATAGACACGCTTGATGCCGAAACGCTCAGAGAACCAGCCCGCCATCGGCGTAACGATGCCCAGCGCCAGCACATACGTTGTCAAAATCCCGTCCACCTGGTCAACCGACGCTCCAAACACCCGCTGGAACGTTGGAATCGCCACGTTGACCGCCGTCGAGTCCAGAATAACCATGAACGTGCCAAAAATTACCGAAACCAGCACCTTCCATTTATAATTCGGGTCTCCATCACCCATCGCCGGTACTTCAGCATTGGCAAGACGCTCAGAAGCTTCCATTTTCAAGACCTCCTCAATAGTCTGCTTATCAAACGATAAGCAGATGATAAAAAAAAACGTATTTTATTCAATGCGATTGTCAGGGTAGGGATTGCTGCCCAGAAGGGCGAGGCTCAGGATGACAGGTTTGCCAACCCGTGCAACAATATGCCGACCGTCTGTTGCACGAGCGCGCTATCGCTGCTCCTCGCCGCTTCATGCTGACCTCTGGCGAGGATATACGACACAAAGCTTAAGAATAGGTAGGCAGACGTAACGGGATCGACGCCATCATGCTGCTCGTCGCGCAGTTGACCGCTGCGCTGGCCTTCCTCAAAGAGCGCGGATAGTGGCGCGATCATACTGGCGCGAAACTCCTCGTTGAGTAGCAAGCGCGCCTCCGGCGACAGTTCATAGCGAATATCGTGCATCATCAAGCTATGGTCGTGCTGTGATGCGCCAACAAGATACGCAACCGCCCGCTTTAGTCGTTCCTCGACACTTTCGTTACGCTTCCCTATTCTCTCCAAACGTGCATGCGTTCGAGCAAGCTCCTCACGCGCCATCTCTACGTACAGCTCCTGCTTATCCTTAAAATAATGATATAGCGCTGGCTGCGTCAGCCCACAGGCGTCACTGATCTGCCGCGTGGTAATAGCCCTGTATCCAAATTCCATGAACAACTGCCGCGCCACCTCTAAAATCGCCCGTCTCGTCTCCCGCGCCTCATCAGATTCTTCATGGATGCCATTTTTTTGCTGCTTGCCACTCATGCCCTCTCCCATAGATATTTATCGCTTGATAAGTAATATACATCGAACACTATGGGTCTGTCAAGTAGCGACACTCACAAGGGGCATAGGTTTATTTGGCCCTGAGCGAGAGGCATGGAGTGAACCTCTCGCTCCCGTAACGAGCGCGTTGCCATTCAAAAGCAGCGTGTCGTTGTTGAGGAGGCGCGTCCATAGTCGAGGTAACAACTACAGCAGCGTATGTGAGAGATTGCAGAGGATGACTGGTGGATGCTATAAATTTGCCAGCGGACATCCACTTTAGACGGATAGTATGCGCAAACAAACATCCGTAGACATGACTTCTCTGGAAATCTCTATGCATATTGTAGTTGACCGCTTTTAAGGGTAGATTATCCAGATGTTAAATCTCAGCATAAAAATGTAATCTAAACAGAAGCTTTTTTCGTATCTTACAAGGGGTACGGAGAGCAGCTACAAATAGGGGATACCATATGAAAATTGCCCTTCTCGAAGATAATCCTATCAACCAGGAGTTCATACAAACTCTTTTAGTCATGGCAGGACACCAGGTTTTTCCCTTTAACGACACGGCCTCCTTTCTCTCAACCCTGGCTGCTGCCTGGCATAGCTCTGGCGTTTTGCCCTACACCTTCGCCATTCTTGATCTCATGCTTCCCGGCCCTCTCTCCGGCCTGGATGCCATCCAGCATATCTGGGAGACCTACCCCCCTTCTGCGCGTCTTCCCCTCATCGTAATCTCAGGCGCGGGTCGCAATGTATTGCAGGAGGTGCGAACTCGTTTTCCTGACGTGCCTGTCCTACGCAAACCTTTTAAGACGTTCGAGCTGCTGGCGGCAATTGATGCTCTGGAGATTACGGACGAGACACATCCAGCACAGTAGCGGCATCCACAAGGGGTGTCGCTACTTCTTTTGCTTGCTTGAAACGTTGGGCACTTGCTATACGTAGTACAATCGACAATATATATTTTCGGCCATTACCGAACTAGTGGAGATTGGTTATGTCACATGATCAACCGGAAGCTGTAGTGAACAATGATGTTCGTATTCAGACTATTTTACTCGTCGAGGACGACTCGGATATCGGTGAGTTTATCGCTCAAGCCTTAAGTGATGAAACGCCCTATACTGTTCTCCATGTAACGGACGGGACGCGCGCCCTGGAAGCCGCCAATTCGGTTAAACCAGGCTTATTTATTCTTGACTATCAACTGCCTGGCATCAATGGCATTGAACTCCATGACCGCTTGCACGCGCTCAAAGAATTAGAAAATATTCCTACATTGCTCATCAGCGCGAATTCTCCCTCTCGTAAAGAAATGCAGCAGCGCCAGATTGCATTCCTCAAAAAACCGTTTGACCTCAATGAGCTTTTCAAGATTATTGAAAAGCTGCTTCCTAAACAGCAGATATGACCCCCAAAAAAATGCTTGACACCACGCAAAGCGTCGGCTATAATGGTTTGGTCGATCACTCAGGAGGCATCAGTGTCTACTGCTTGTGACGAAAGTAGCAGGAGCATTGAGTCTCTCCATCGTAGGTGGGCGATTCTCTCCCTGGGCAGTTTCCAGAGTGGCCAAATGGAACTGACTGTAAATCAGTTGTCGGAAGACTTCGGGGGTTCGAATCCCTCACTGCCCACCGACTGCCTGACAACTTTGCCCGTGTGGCGCAGAGGTAGCGCACAGTCTTGGTAAGACTGGGGTCATGGGTTCAATTCCCATCACGGGCTCCCGTGGTTTCTGATGAAGTCAACGCGCGCCGGTCATTCTCGTTTGACCTGCCCGTCCCTACCTGGAATGGCATCTTCATGAATATCCACGCTGGAAGTGCAAGTAGCTCTCACTGCCGTCTTCTGAACAGATCGTCTCTTCCTGAATAGTCCGATGTTTGGTCGGATTACGATCATTGAGTGCGGGAAGTTATACACCAATTGGCGATCAAATGTGTCGGGGGACGGCTGCTGCATGTCTATAGACGTACAGTTTGATCGCAGACAGTTGTAGGAGGAGCCATTTTAGGCTATGGCAAAGAAGAAGTTTGAGCGAACCAAGCCCCACGTGAACGTGGGCACCATCGGTCACATCGACCATGGGAAAACGACGCTGACGGCGGCCATCACCAAAGTGCTGGCCAAAGCCAGCGCGAGCAACAAATACGTGGCGTTTGACCAGATCGACAAAGCGCCTGAAGAGCGGGAGCGAGGCATCACCATCGCCATCGCGCACGTGGAATACGAGACGGAGAAGCGGCACTACGCGCACGTGGACTGCCCCGGCCACGCCGACTACATCAAGAACATGATCACCGGAGCGGCGCAAATGGACGGAGCCATCCTGGTGGTGAGCGCGCCGGACGGCCCCATGCCGCAGACGCGCGAGCATGTCTTGTTAGCGCGGCAAGTGGAAGTGCCGGCCATGGTGGTCTTCTTGAACAAAGTGGACATGATGGACGACGAAGAACTCTTAGAGTTGGTGGAACTGGAAGTGCGCGAACTCTTGAGCAAGCAGAACTTCCCCGGCGACGACGTGCCGGTCATCCGCGGCTCGGCCCTCAAAGCGCTTGAGAGCAAAGGCGACCTATCGCGTAACGACCCGGACGCCGTGTGCATCTGGAACCTGATGGACGCGGTGGACAGCTACATTCCCACGCCGGTGCGCGCCACCGACAAGCCGTTTTTGATGCCCATCGAAGATGTCTTCGGCATCAAGGGACGCGGCACGGTGGGGACCGGGCGCATCGAGCGCGGCATCGTCAAAGTGGGCGAGTCGGTGGAGATCATCGGCATGAAGGAAGAGACGCGCACGGTGGTGGTGACGGGAGTAGAGATGTTCCAGAAGACGCTGGACAGTGGCATGGCGGGCGACAACGTGGGGTGCCTGTTGCGCGGCATTGAGCGCGCCGACATTGAGCGCGGCCAGGTGCTGGCCAAACCCGGCTCGATCAAGCCGCACAAGAACTTTCTGGCGCAGGTGTACGTGTTGTCGAAAGAAGAGGGAGGACGGCATACGCCCTTCTTCAACGGCTACCGTCCGCAGTTCTACGTGCGCACCACCGACGTGACGGGAGCCATCAAGCTGCCGGAGGGGGTGGAGATGGTGATGCCGGGGGACAACATCGAAATGACGGTGGAACTGATCCAGCCGGTGGCCATGGAAGTGGGCGTCAGCTTCGCCATTCGTGAGGGTGGTCGCACCGTCGGCGCCGGCAAATGCATCAAGGTCGAGAAGTAACATCGTGATCTGTAGGGACGCGATTTATCGCGTCCGCTAAACCTGGGAATGTTAGGAATCGGGACATTAGTGTCGCGAGATGAGGACGCGATAAAGCGCGTCCCTACAGGACGAAGGAAGGCAGAAAGACATGGCCAGTAAAGGTAAAGAGAACCGGATTGTTGCGACCCTTGCTTGTACTGTCTGCAAGCAGCGCAACTATTCCACGTCAAAAAATAAAAAGAACAACCCTGAGCGTCTGGAATTGAGAAAGTTTTGCCGCACCTGTCGCGTACATACAGCCCACCGCGAAACGAAGTAGCGCGGCGGGTCATTGTATACGTGTATACTGGATAAATCTGGTGCGTTAAAACTGATCGAGAGAGGTCAAACGTGGCAAATAAAATGGCCGAACAGAAGCAAGAAGGGCGGCGAGAACGCAATGCTCGCCCGTCGGCAAAACGCGAAACAAAGCAGCAGTCTTCTAGCCTGTGGAAGAGAATACGCCGGATACGTTGGGTCGCATTTGTGCTTGAGGCATACGATGAACTGCGTCACAAAGTGACCTGGCCTACTTTCCAGGAGGCCAGGAACATGACCGTTGTTGTCATCGTGTTGTCTGCCGCGGTTTCAGCGTTCCTGGCTTTGGCCGATCTGGGCCTTTTCAAGCTCTTCCAGTTGATTAGTGGCGGAAGTTAGTGCATTGCGATGAGGGAAAATGCTGTGGTAACTGAACATACCAATAACATCGAACAGTCATCGCTGGATAGCGCAACGCAACAGCCGAATACGCAGGAGGACCGTCTCTGGTACGCCATTCACACGTATTCCGGTTATGAGAATAAGGTGAAAAGCCATCTTGAAGCGCGTATCAATTCAATGGATATGCGCAATAAAATCTTCCGGGTCATTGTACCCATGGAAGAAGAGGTAGAGATCAAGCAGGGCCAGCGACGCACCGTACAACGTAAAGTCTTCCCCGGCTACGTGCTGGTGGAGATGGTCATGAGCGATGAAGCCTGGTATGTTGTGCGTAACACGCCTGGCGTCACCAGCTTCGTAGGTTCCGGGACTCGTCCTATCCCGCTTCAGGAACATGAGATGAAAACGATCTTGAAGCAGGTCACGAAAGAGACCGAGAAGCCCAAGGCCAAGATCAGTTTCGCAAAAGGTCAGAGTGTGCGCGTCATCGATGGCCCGTTCACCGAATTTATCGGCACCGTCAGCGATATCAACATGGACCGCAACAAGGTAACGGTTCTGGTTTCGTTCTTCGGGCGAGAAACACCAGTCATTCTGGATTTCCTGCAGATAGAGAAAATCTAATCTGCCTGGATAATGAGGAGTTGTAAATAGCATGGCAAAACGTGTCAAAGCTGTAGTAAAGCTACAGATTCCAGCAGGCAAGGCCAATCCTGCACCCCCTATTGGTACCGCGCTTGGTCCCCAGGGCGTCAACATCATGGCGTTCTGTAAGGAATACAACGAGCGCACCGCCAACCAGGTAGGCATGGTCATCCCTGCCGAAATCACCATCTACGAAGATCGTTCGTTTACATTCATTACCAAAACCCCACCAGTTCCCGACCTGCTCAAGAAAGCAGCCGGAGTGGAAAAAGGCGGGGCTACTCCCAACAAGACCAAAGTTGGGTCCATTAGCCGTGAGAAGTTGCGCGAGATCGCTGAGATCAAGATGAAAGATCTCAACGTCATCGATATCGCCGGGGCCGAAAGCATGATTGCCGGTACCGCTCGCAGCATGGGTATTACCATCGACTAAATCGTTTCATTGCCCGCAAGTCACTGCGGTTGTGTTGCCACAAGGAGGGCAGAGCAAAATTTATGGCAAAACACGGAAAAAAATATCAGGAGGCCCTGAAGCTTGTTGAAGAAGGCAAGCTCTACCAGCCTCAAGAAGCTGTTTCACTCCTCAAACAGATGAACTACCTGAAGTTCGACCCGACCGTCGAAATTCACATGAAGCTCGGTGTCGATCCGCGCCACGCCGACCAGATGGTGCGTGGCGTCGCCATGTTGCCCGCGGGTACCGGTAAGGAAGTAAAAGTGCTGGTCTTCGCGCAGGGCGAAAAAGTCGCTGAAGCCGTGGCCGCAGGCGCTGATTTCGTCGGCCTGGACGACCTCATTAAGCAGATCGAAGCCGACTGGACCGGCTTTGATGTCGCCATCGCCACCCCCGATGTTATGGGGAAAGTTGGTCGCCTCGGTAAAAAACTTGGCCCCCGCGGCTTAATGCCCAGCCCCAAAGCTGGCACCATCACCTTTGATGTCGCCAAAACCGTGCGCGATGTCAAAGCCGGTCGCGTTGAGTTCAAGGTAGACAAAACCGCCCTGCTGCACATCCCGGCAGGCAAACTCTCGTTCAATGAAGATGCGTTGATGGCCAACATCACGTCCGTGGTAGATGCCGTGTCCCGCGCCCGTCCAACCGGTTCCAAAGGCACCTACGTCAAAAGCGTCGTGCTGACATCCACCATGTCGCCCAGCATCCGCCTGGACGTTGCCTCCGCCCTGGCATTGAAACCATAAAAAACAGAATAAAACCAACCGAAGACAGCAAGTATACCCTTCAATAGGACATTCAAATGGCATTAGCCAGCTTGCCGAGGGAAAAAAGGATTGTTAAGGGTTCTACCCTTAATATAAGAATTCCTCATGGCCTTCGGTAAACGTACCGGAGGCCATTTTTATAACCATATCTTCCCAGGAAAGGAGGAAAACTGCACATGCCTACACCGGCAAAAGCAGCAATCATTGATGCCCTGGCCGATAAGCTGGGCCGCGCATCTGTCACCATTCTGGTGCAAACCCAGGGCCTGAAAGTCAAGGATATGAACGAGTTGCGCAATAAGATGCGCGCCGCCAGGATCGATTTCCAGGTCGCCAAAAACACGCTCTTGCGCATCGCTTCCGAGCGTAACAACATGACGATGCTTGATAAGAGCATCTTCAACGGGCAAACCGCCGTCGCCATCGGTTACGAAGACGAAGTAACCGCCGCTAAAGCGGTATCCGATTATGTTCGCACATCGAAAATCGTGGTGCTGAAATCAGGCATCCTCGGTGGTCGTACCCTGACTGCCGACCAGGTGGAAAGTCTCGCCAGAATGCCCGGCGGGAAAAACCATACCAAAGCCCTGGTCGTTGGAACGATCCAGGGACCCCTGGCAACTACCTATAGTCTGCTGACCGCGCCTTTGCGCGATCTATGTTATGTCATTCAAGCCCGTGCCGAACAGCTACAGGGCGCTGAACAACCCGCTCAATAAGTGAAGGAGAAAAAAACATGTCCGTAGATACCATTATCGCTGAGATCGAGAAACTGAACGTGCTGGAACTGGTCGAACTGACCAAGACCTTGCAAGACAAATGGGGCGTCAGCGCCGCGCCTGTCGCCGCCTCCGGCCCGGCTGTCGCCGTTGCCGCCGAAGCTGCTCCTGCCGCTGTCGTGGAAGAGCAGACCGAGTTTGACGCTGTCCTGTCTGAAGTTGGCCCTAACAAGATCAACGTCATCAAAGTCGTGCGCGAACTCACCGGCCTGGGCCTGAAAGAGGCCAAAGCCGTCGTTGACGAAGCCCCCAAAGCCATCAAAGAAGCCGTCTCCAAAGAAGAGGCCCAGCGCATCTCTGACAAAATGGCCGAAGTCGGCGCGAAAGTCACCATTAAATAAGATTGGGCACAATTGCGTACTTCCAGGTTGCATGGTATAATGCAACCTGGAAGTTCCTATTGCTTTGCCCAATCTGGCACACAGGAGGTGTACAAGAGTGCCATTACAAGTTGAAGAAAAAGCGAGCATCATCGCGGAGGCTCGCGTTCATGAAACCGATACTGGTTCGCCCGAGGTGCAGGTTTCTCTGCTCACCAGGCGCATCAATCAGATGACCGAACATCTCAAAGTTCATAAGCACGACTTGCACTCGCGCCGCGGGCTCATGATGATGGTCGGCCAGCGTCGTCGCTTGCTGGCTTATCTGAGCCGCAAAAGCCCGGACCGTTACCGCGCATTGATCGCGAAACTTGGCTTGCGCCACTAAGCATAGAATTGTGAGGTGCGGTCGGCGCAATGGTGTACGGCGCATAGCAATTTGGCAGACGCCGCAACCGACCGCTGCTCTAGTAATCTCCCATCATGGATACCAGCCTGCCGATGTGTTGAAAACAATTGAGATGCTTGCCCGAGATGAAAGGTCTTTCCCCGCGATATTCATAATGCGACACGCACACGAGGAACCACAGGCAACAGGCGAAAACAGAAACTACCAGCACCATTCAATCTCACGCAACACGGTTGCAAGTAGAAAGCGCGTGAAGCGCCAGGCCCAACGAATTTAAATAGGATTGTTACCAGAAGCAAGCAGGGAACTCGCCAAAACAAAGAAACACAAGACGTGTTTTAAGGCCTGTAAGATGCGTAGAAACGTAGAAAAGAACACCCCACTTGAGTTTAAAGGCTGCGCAGGTGAAATAAGAGCCGGAATTCATCCACAGGGGTAGTAGTAGTCGGAGGAACAATGATTTACCGTCAAGAAGCTGTCATCGGTGGCCGGGTCATGAGTATAGAGACCGGTCACGTGGCAGAACAAGCCAGCGGCGCCGCGTTAGTGCGCTATGGCGATACCGTCATTCTCGCCACCGTCGTTGGCAGTAATGAACCACGCGAAGGTATCGATTTTTTCCCGTTGACCGTCGATGTAGAAGAACGTATGTATGCCGCCGGAAAGATCCCAGGCGGGTTTATCAAGCGCGAGGGTCGCGCTTCCGAACACGCCATCCTCGCGTGTCGCCTCGCTGATCGCCCGCTTCGCCCACTTTTCCCCAAAGGCTATCGCAACGATGTCCAGGTCGTCATCATGGTGCTCTCAGCAGACCAGGAAAACGATTCCGACATCATGGGCATCGTAGGCGCGTCGGCAGCGCTCAGCGTCTCGGATATCCCCTTTGCCGGGCCAGTTGGCGCGGTGCGTGTGGGCTATATCGACGACCAATTAGTCATCAATCCCCTCGAATTGCAGTTGGACCAATCTCGCCTCGATCTCACCATTGCCGGCACTGTCGATGCTGTGATGATGGTCGAAGCAGGCGCGAAGGAGCTGCCCGAAGAAATCATGCTGGAAGCCGTGCGTTTCGGCCAGGAAGCCTTGCAAGACATCATCAAGATGCAGGAAAAGCTGGCCCAGGCTGTCAATAAAGCCAAGCGGCCCTTTGAACCCGCCCCTGTTGACCAGGAACTGCGTAACAAGGTCGCGGAGTTCGTATTGCCCCGCTTCCAGGCTGCCGGTAGCCACCCCAACAAAGCGGCGCGTTCAGCAGCGTTCGGTATTGTGCAAGATGAACTGGTTGCTACTCTCGGCGCGCAGTACCCGGATCGCATGAAGGATATCATCTCCTTCTACGAAAAGGAATTAAAATCTTTCGTGCGCAACAACGTGCTGGATAGCGGCCTGCGCCCCGATGGACGCGACCTGAAGGAAATTCGCCCCATCAGTTGCGAAGTTGGCTTGCTGCCACGCACACACGGCTCGGCCATCTTCCAGCGCGGGCAGACCCAGGTACTCAGCGTGGTGACACTCGGTTCGCCCGGCGAAGGGCAGACACTCGATGGCCTGGGCGCCAGCGAGAGCAAACGCTTCATGCACCACTACAACTTCCCGCCGTTCTCAACCGGCGAAAGCAAGCCCCTGCGCGGCCCCGGACGCCGCGAGATCGGGCATGGCGCTCTGGCGGAACGCGCAGTCGCGGCGGTCATACCCACACACGCGGAGTTCCCGTATACCATCCGCGCCGTCTCCGACGTGCTTTCGTCCAACGGCTCATCCTCGATGGGTTCCGTCTGCGGCACTACCCTGGCTCTCATGGATGCCGGCGTGCCGATCCACGCCCCCGTTGCGGGTGTAGCCATGGGTCTTATCACAGGCGAAGGCGAACGCGCCGGGAAATGGGCCATCATGAGCGATATTCAGGGCATCGAAGATGCGCTGGGTGACATGGACTTCAAAGTGGCCGGCACTGCCGATGGTGTAACCGCCCTGCAAATGGACATCAAAGTTAAGGGCATCACCTATGAAATTATGGCAACCGCCCTTGAGCAAGCGCGCGAAGGCCGCATGTTCATCATGGAGAAGATGCTCGACACCATTGATGCCCCACGCGAAGAACTTTCGTCCTTCGCCCCGCGCATCCAGACCATCAAGATCAACCCCGAAAAGATTGGCGCTGTGATTGGACCGGGCGGAAAAATGATCCGCAAGATTTTAAGAAGAGAGCGGCGCGAAGATCGACATCGAGGATGACGGCTCGGTCAACATTTCCGCCAGTTCCGGTGAGGCTATGCAGGCCGCTATGGATGCTGTGCGCGCCCTCACCGAAGAGGTTGAGGTTGGACGCATCTACACTGGTACCGTGCGCAGGCTTGTCGATTTCGGCGTGTTCGTAGAATTCTTGCCCGGTAAAGAGGGTCTGGTGCGTACCTCGCAACTGGCCGACTACCAGGTCAACCGCCCGGAGGACGTAGTTTCCCTCGGTGACGAGATCACCGTCATGGCGGTCGAAGTCGATCCGCAGGGACGTGTCAACCTCTCGCGCCGCGCCGCCTTGAGCGGTGAAATGCCCTCTGCTGCCGAACTTGAAAGCGGTCGCGGCCCCAGTCGCGGCGGTTACGGAGATCGCGGTGGGCGTCCCGGTGGCGGCTACGGCGGCGGTCGTCCGCGTGAGAATACCCCCGGTCGCGGCCCTGGTGGCGGCGGCTACGGAGATCGCGGCGGTAGCTACGGTGGAGATCGCGGCGGCTACGGCGGCGGAGATCGCGGCAGTCGCCCTGGTGGCGGCGGCTACGGAGATCGCGGCGGCAGCAGCGGCGGTAGTTTCGGCGGCCAGCGCCGACCGATGGGACCTGGAACGAGCGGCCCCGGAGGACCTGGAGGTCCCGCGGCCCCAGGAGGTCCCAGCGGCCCCGGTCGCGGCCCTACCCAGCGCCGCGAGGGCGGCTTCAACCCTCGCCCCCCGGAACGCCGCTGGTAGGTAATCCATTTCCCCTGTTCCGTCCTGATGAATTTTGTCGATGGAACAGGGGAATGATAGGAAACGTCCGCCCTTCGTCCTGATGAATTTTATTAACCACAATCGGGAATGATGCGTGGCTCCGTCCTGATGATGTTTGACAACCGAATAGGGTAATGGGGAGAAGGGGAGCATCTTCTGTAGGGACAAGGGGCGGTGTGGAGTGGATGCCGGGGTCTTGGATGAGGGGGCCTTGTGCTTGTCCTCGTGGAGGTGCGGCTAGTATGCCTCACGGAACCCAGGCGCATCATGTTGCCATGGGGACAAGCACAAGGCCCCCACCCATCCCCACATCCACCCCTTGTCCCTACAGGACGGAGGCGCATCCATTACCGACCCTGGTTGTTAATGTTTATCAGGACGGGGGCGCTTGCGTCCCGATAGACAGGATTATCCTATTCTGTCGGCAAAATTTATCATTGATGGGGCGAGCGGTTCGCTTGATTGTAATACTAGATATATTAGAAAAAGAGGATACTATGTCTCCGGTAGATATCCTGAAGGAAGTAGCTGCTGAGGTCTCGATCTGCACTAAATGCGATCTCTGTAAGGGTCGCACAAAGGCTGTACCGGGCGAAGGAACTCCCCAGGCCAACATTTTATTTATCGGCGAAGGCCCCGGTTTTAATGAAGATAAACAGGGCCGGCCATTCGTGGGACCTGCCGGACAATTTCTCGAAGAGCTGCTGGCGAGTATCAATCTCAAACGCTCCGACGTATTTATCACCAATGTTGTGAAGTGCCGCCCGCCCAATAACCGCGACCCCGAACCGGGCGAAATCGCGGCCTGTAATGACTATCTCGACCGCCAGATCGCCGCCATCAACCCCGGCGTCATCGTTACCCTCGGTCGTCACTCGATGGCGAAGTTCTTCGGCGGCGAAAAAGTTAGCGTAATTCATGGCCGCGCCCGTAGAATTGATGGACGTGTCTGTATCGCCATGTACCATCCAGCCGCCGGTCTGCACCAGGCCAGCCTGAAAGACACCATTCGCGCCGACTTCAAAAAGATTCCCATAATTATCGAGCAGGCCGAACGCATGGCTGCTGAGAGCAAAGCGAAACCCGAACCCGAACCCGTCAAAGAAGAACCACCACAACAGATGTCGCTGTTCTAATTCACATCAGAGATAAAACAGGCCCAACTGCGCGGTTGGGCCTGTTTTATCTCTGATGTGAATGTAGCTTGTGTACTTTTTAATAGTTGTATATACTCAATAATAGGGAGCATGTCCTTCAATTTAAGGAGGTGTGTATGCAAGCTCGCATCAAGCGATTTTACTTGCTCGGTCTATTCGCCTTGCTAATGGCGCTCGTCATTGCCTTTAATCCATTCTCGGCTGGAATTTCTCATGCGTCTGCAAAATTGTCCCCAACCTGGACAGGTACAACGACCGGCTGGTCCAATGTGCGCACAGGCCCCGGTACCGGGTACGGCATCGTGACTGTTTATGCTCCCAATACAGTCGTTACCGTGTATGCAACCGTCTCCGGTCAGGTCGTTTGGGGAGGCATCTCAAACTGGTATCGCATTACCAGTTTCAGTAGTTCCGCCGGGTACATCTATGGCGGCCTGGTTGTCTCGTCCAATCCCACCACGGGAGGGCAACCGACTCCAAAGCCCCAGCCCGCGCCTGCGCCACAGGGCAAGGAGATTGTGGTAAGCCTCTCCCACCAGTGGATGTGGGCATACCAGAATGGCAAGCTGGTTTATAACTCGGCGGTCATGACTGGACGCCCGGCGCTGGCGACACCGACGGGAACCTATCATGTTTTCTTGAAACTCCATCCCACCTATTTCTATTCGCCCTGGCCGCAAGGCTCGCCCTACTGGTATCCGCCTACCTTCATCAACTACGCCCTGGAGTGGCGCGCAGGAGGCTTCTTCTTGCACGATTCCTGGTGGCACAGCGTCTATGGACCGGGCACCAACGGCTGGCATTTCGATCCCAAATATGGCTGGCAATGGGGAACGCACGGCTGCGTCGCCATGCCTCTATCAGCCGCCGCCTGGCTCTACAACTGGGCGCCCATCGGCACAACCGTCCAGATCAACCCGTAATACCAGCCTAAAACCATGCACATGAAAATTGACGCATCGACATGTCGATGCGTCAATTTTCATGTGCATGGTTTTTTTATTCCGTGGCGGTCGCTCCCACCACGAATGCATCGACTTCACCGATTTTGCCACGCCAGCAGGGAACCTTGATTTTGTGGCCCGCGCTCATAATAGTAACATCGCGCATGTGGATATAGCGCGAGACGACAGGTAGCCCTTCGGGGCCGATTTCCGGCTGATCTCTGGGCGGCACCAGCGCGATATAGTACTGGCGCAGCGCGTCCGCCGTCTCCGGCTCGTTTTCTCGATGCAATTCCTCGTTCAGATCAATGTAAAACTGAGAGTAATTCAGCGTGCTTACCATCACACCAAATACCAGCAGACCGTGCATCTGGAGCATCATTTCGATCTCCAGATCTTGCTGCTCCACCAACTGCGTCCACATTTGTAACGCGAAATCTTGCTCCCCATATTCCTTGAGCCACAAATTGCGCCGCTCAGTGCGCGTCAGCGGGCGAAATGCCGTTTCCTGGCAGCCTGCCCCCGCGTGTCCCGCCTCTGATGGGCGTTCTTCCTGCTCGCTTTCCTGTATTTCATTGCCGTTTAGCGCTTCATGCGTATGGGCCTGCTCAGTTCTTTCGGACATAATAACGTTTCTCCCTGCGTTTAAGATATGTTTTTGTTACTCGCCATTCTATTATCTCGATGCTGTCAACCTGGATTCTGATTTGGTGGTACGCAGAATGGAGGACAGGGGAATATGGGCGGGTTAGGGCAATTATCGCCGTTGCACGGCTTCGGCTGCGGCGGGGTATACTGACCGTAGACGGTGGGCATAGTGCCATTGATGAACCAGTCAGTGGTTGTTGGTTCGCCTTGATGAGGCAACAGGCCGGTCAGCGCGGAAACCGTTCCCAGTTGCACATCGGACGGTTTAACGAAATCATCGGTCGGGTAATTATAGTAATGCGAGGCATACTCCATCACATCATGCCAGATCGGGCCAGCCCCTGTGATACCGATCACGTTCTGCATCTGGCTATTGTCGCTATTGCCTGCCCACACTCCCACCGTCAGATACGGCGTATAGCCCATGGTCCAGTTATCGCGAAAACTGTCGGTCGTGCCAGTTTTCGCGGCTGCCGGGCGATCCAGCTCGAGCGGGTTGCCGGGGAAGAACTCGTGATAACGTGACTTCTTATCGGACAAGATGCTGCTTATGAGAAATGCTACATCCGGGCGCATAGCCTGCACGCCTTGTGGATGCGCCGCGTCATAGCGATAGAGTATCTGCCCCGCGCTATTCGTGATTCCCAGAATAGAAGTCTGGGCTACGCGCACACCCTGGTTGGCAAAGGTGGCATACGCGCCCGTCAAATGCAGCAGGGAAACCTCGGAGCCTCCTATCGCCATCGAGGGGCCTAAAGCCGAAAGCGGTTTCGATGTAATCTCCGTCAAGCCCAGCCGTCCCGCCATATTCATCACGTTGGGAATACCGGTATACTCGATGGCGTCGAGAGCAGGAATATTGATTGAGTTGGCGATGGCGTTGCGAATCGTCATAGGATAGGTATTGACGAACACGCCCCCGTAGTTTGCCGGTGTGTAATAGGCCGGCGGATTATTAGAGACAAGCGTCGGGTAGGTGGTCTGGTGATTTTGTAAAATCATAGCTGGATACCAGCCCATTTCAAAGGCCGTTGCATAGACAATCGGCTTGAAAGTCGAGCCGGGTTGGCGTAACGAGGTTGCAGCGTTGAATTTACCACGCACCAGTGGCCCGTTATCGTTGTAGTTCGCGCTGCCATCCATCGCCAGTATTTCGCCGTTAAACGGATTCTCGACCACCACAGCAGCATTATTCACATTATTCTGTGTATTTAACGGGCCGTAACAGCCCAGGTAGTTATCGCAGGTCACTTGATAAAGATGGCTGTATGCAATTTGCTCAACCTTCTTCTCTAAGGTCAGGTCTAGCGTCGTGTAAATATTGTACCCGCCGTTATACACGTTTTGCGTGCCGAGCAAAGGGTCCAGCACATTGTCAATCACATACCGCACAAAGTGCGGAGCCTGCACATTTTGCAACGCGCTATATGACTGAAACTTGAATTTTGCGCTTTCTAATTGCGCCTGTTGCGCCTGCTGCGCCGTAATATAATGCAAATCAACCATCGATTGCAGAACGTATTGTTGCCTTTGCAAAGCGCCGCTCTTGTTGATGATCGGATCATAAAATGAAGGCGATTGCGGCAGGCCGGCCAGTATAGACGCCTGGGCAAGGTCAAGCTGCGATGTTGCGGAGACACAAGTATTGTGCGTGCATTTTGGCTGAATATTGAAATAGTCCTGCGCGGCGGCCTCGATGCCATAGTTAAGATCGCCGTAATAGACTGAATTTACGTACATCTCCATGATCTTCCACTTGGGGTACTGCTGCGTGATACCGTAAGCCAGCAGGGCCTCCTCACCCTTAACTGGAAAAGTTCGAGGTTGGTTCAGAAAAAGCTGATTCTTGATGAGCTGCTGCGTAATCGTGCTTCCCCCTTCCACAACCGTATGGTATTGCAAGTCGGTGAGCGCGGCCCGTAACGTTCCCTGTATATCAACGCCTTGATTGTCCCAGAACGTGCGATCTTCAGCAGCCACCGTTGCCTGCACCAGGAATGGCGAGATGTCGCTGTAATTTACATAGGTGCGCCGACCATAGTTCGGGTTGTATAATTGGTAGAGAAGTTTCCCATTGCGATCATAGATATGCGTTGTCTGAAAAGCTTGATAGCTGGAGATATTGTTCAAAAGTGGCAACTGGGCTTGATAATAAGCGAATGCTGCTCCCGCGCTACCTGCAAAAAGCGTCCCGACTACAGCGCAAAGCGTGAGTATAATGACCATGAAGCGTGGCGCGCTTGCCTCTACGCGATTCTGCCGGATATGCCGCCGCTTAATAAACATGATGCGGTTGATACGCGCGCGGCGCAATGCAATACTTTGCTCTTCGTCGTGGATTGGAAGCGGACCAGATAAAGGTCTATTTAACATATCCATAGCGTTTCCTACCTATTAGTTATCTAGAAGGTTCCCAGGTTGTATCATAGCACACCAGATCATCGAACCTTGACTTCTGTCAACTCTATAGGTACATTTGGTATAGATTATAGTTAAGGTTAAGGTTGTATCATCCTTGTAGGGAACATCACTGTATATAACGTTCTAACCCCGGGGGACGTTTCGCCACCAGTATAACCAGGGCGGGGGCAAGCCCCGCCCGTACCCTATACGATGCGTAACGAAGCGCGACACCGACCCGTACAGGGTACGGGCGGGGCTTGCCCCCGCCCTGGTACGTAACGAAGCGCGACACCCTAGTATGTCCGAATTGCAACTCTTGTATCTGCAATTCGTATTTGATGATAGAGGGTTCCATTTAAGCTACCTGTCTATGTCCCTGCCAGGGGCAAAGGAGACCATTGTGAGTCAACAAGAATTTGTTCCCAGGCCACAATCGCAACAGCCTGAGAGCGAAGACGAAATATATCAGCCGCACTATCCATATTCCTGGTCCGGCAACCTTGATTTAAAGGCCGCGCCGCGCGATGAGCCGCCCTCAACCTATGAATATAATCCCGATGCCATGCTTCAAGGCTACCAGGCTCAGGACGCTGCCAGTCAACAGCCGCAAGCCGTCGCGAACCCTTACGAATACCAGCTCCCTGCTCAGGAGCAGGCGCCTTCCCAGTACCAAAATAATCCCTATAGCAACGGCGCCAATACATACGAACAAGGGTATAATCCTTATAATAACGCCCAGGTCACACCGGGGCCGGGCTTCAATCCATACACCAGCGCTCAGAACAACCAGGGTCAGGGAGTCCCATCCTGGGCAAGACCCCAGCGACAGCCGCGCCCTTTCCGCTTCGGCTGGCTCATACTGATGTTTGTCTTCATTTCAATGAGTTCGGGCGCATTGAGGTTTTTCCCTTTCGATTTCGGCAATTCTATCGGCTTCATTTTCCTGCCCATCATCTTGCTGATGATCGTTGCCAGCATTATCAGCCGCGCCTTGTGGGGTGGCAATCGACGCGGCGGAGGCCGGCGCAGCGGTCCCTGGGGCTGGTAATAGAGAACAGGGAGCGCAACGAATCGCGTTCCCTAACGTCTTACTACATAGAATACGTGGAGAGTTGAGCTAACCATTGACCGACATTGAAGCGCAACCTGCTGAAGTGCGCGACGCCATAGACCTGACCGACATTTACGAACTGCGCAACTTGCTGTACGCGCATGGTATGCGCCCCAACAAATCCTTTGGGCAGAACTTTCTGATAGACCGCTCTATACTGGAGCGCATGGTCGAGGCTGCCGAAATTCAACTGGACGACCAGGTTCTGGAATTGGGCGCGGGTACGGGCGTCTTGACACGCGAATTGGCCCGCCGCGCCCGCCGCGTCGTCGCTGTCGAGCTTGAGCGCGATATGCTCACTCTGCTTGCGAAAACAACTGGCGCCTTGCCCAACGTTGAGCGTTTGGCGCGTAATCTGCTCTATCTCGACCCGCAGGATGTGTTCGCGCAAGAGCCGTACAAGCTGGTAGCCAACCTGCCCTATTATATTACTGCGCCGACCTTCAGGCACTTTTTGGAAAGCGCGAATAAACCACGTTTGTTAGTAGTAATGGTGCAATACGAAGTAGCGCAGCGCATGGTCGCTGGCCCCGGCGATATGAGCCTGCTGGGAGTAAGCGTTCAGTTTTACGGCCAGCCGAGCATCGTGGCTCGCGTGCCAGCCCGTTCTTTCTATCCCGCGCCAAAGGTGGATTCCGCTATCTTGCGCGTCGATGTGCATAACCACGTTCGGCTCTCGCTGGCGGAACGCGATGACTTCTTTCATATCGTGCAAGCCGGTTTCGCAGAGCGGCGCAAGCAATTACACAATTCGCTCACGCACCACCTGCACCGTAAAAACGAAGAAATACGTGCCTGTCTGACGGCTGCCAACATCGATCCCAGCCGCCGCGCCGAAACACTGACTATTGATGATTGGCTGGCCCTACGGGCCGCTTTGTCAAATAACCAGTAGCGACACCCCTTGTGAGTGTCCCGTCCTCGCGCCCTATAATAGATGCAAGCATGAACAAGACAAAAATGCATGGACGAACAAGACAAGACGGGACACCCAAGGGGTGTCGCTACTGATGTGATGGATTTGAAATCAAATGGAAAATGCAGAAACTCAAGAAGACCAAGCTCAAGAAGCTCAAATAACTGGAGAAACTGAGACGGAACAAAAACAAACTCCGCCAACACTGAGCCAGGAAACTCCTGACACGCTAACTGCTGAGCCGAAGACGGAGGTTGAGGAAGATACAACCGAACAGCCACAGTCGTTTTGTGACACGTGCGGAGCTGCCAACCCGCTCACGGCGCGATATTGCCAGCATTGCTCCGCGCTGATGCCGTTCCGCCATACCACTGGTATGCTCGTGGGGCCAATCTTGCTTGCCAACCGCTATCAACTGCTGAGTTGCATCGGCCAGGGTGGCATGGGCGCGGTATACAAGGCCGCGGACACCAGGTTCAACAATCGCCCCGTTGCCATCAAAGAAATGAGCACGTCGGGCCTACCTTCCGCCCGTTTGCAGGAAGCCGAAGAAGCATTTGAACGCGAGGCGCACCTGCTTGCCGATCTCCTGCATCCCAACTTGCCGCGCATTTACGAGCATTTCGCCGAAAATGACCGTTCCTACCTTGTGATGGACTTCATCGATGGTCAAACGCTCGAAGAGTACCTGACGAAAATCGGCGACAAGCCCCTACCCGTTGAGCAAGTCGTGAAATGGGCCGATCAGCTCTGCGACGTGCTCAACTACCTGCATTCCCACCAACCGCCTATCGTCTTTCGCGATCTCAAACCCGCCAACGTCATGATTGACGATAGCGGACATATTTACCTGATCGACTTTGGCATTGCGCGCATATTCAAGCCGGGCAAACAACACGATACCGTGGCTCTGGGATCGCCTGGCTATGCTGCGCCCGAACAATATGGCAAAGCGCAAAGCACGCCGCGCTCCGATATTTATAGCCTGGGCGCGCTGCTGCATTGCCTGCTCACAGGGTCTGACCCCAGCGAGCAGCCGTTCTTCTTTCGTCCGGCATCACAGCTTAATCCGGCTATCAATCCCGCGCTGGAGTCGCTGCTCAAACAAATGCTGGAGATGGATAGCGAGCGCAGACCGGCCAGCGCCCAGGTCGTCTGGCTGGCATTAGAGCAAGCCGCTGCTAATAAAACGTCTTCGATCAGTCTGGTGGCGACAACCACAACCACATACGCTAGCACCGATCCGCTGCTTACCCAGGCGTACCGCTCCTATACGCAGAGAAACCTCGATGAAGCCATCAAACTGTATAGCCGGGCCTTGCAAAAAGACAACAAAAACCCGCTGGCCTGGCAGGGCTACGGCTTGACGCAGGGTTCGCGCCAGCAGCACCAGGACGCGCTGACCTCTTTTGAACGCGCTTTACAGCTCGATCCCAGCCTTATCGCCTCGTGGAATGGCAAGGGAACCGCCTTGAGTCGTTTGCGCCGTCACCAGGAAGCCCTGGTCTCCTTTGAACGCGCCATTGAGCTTGACCCGAACAACGCCGCTTCCTGGAATGGTAAGGGCGCCACACTCAACGCGCTGGGCCGTCCCATGCAGGCCCTCGACGCTTTTGAAATGGCCTTGCGCCTTGATCCCCGTTTAGTGCAGGCCTGGAATAACAAGGGGCTGGTGCTGAATGAAATGGGACGCTACAGAGAAGCTCAGAAAGCCTTCGAGGAATCGCTCGACCTGGATAGAAACAACGCGCACGCCCTCTTTGGCAAAGGCCAGGCCCTCTATGCTCAGCGTCGCTTGAAACAAGGGCTGCAATACTTCGATATGGCCTTAGCTATCGATGACACCTTCGCTGAAGCATGGAGCAGGCGTGGCAATGTCCTGGATGAACTGGGCAACTATAACGCCGCCCTGAACTCCTACGACCGCGCCTTGCGGCTCAATCCCCGGCTCGCGACCGCCTGGAACGGCAAAGGCGGCGTATTGCGCCAACTTGGGCAGCCCTTTGAAGCTCTCAAAGCCTACAATTACGCCATCGACATCGATCAAAAGTACGCGCTTGCCTGGAATGGCAAAGGTAACGCCCACTACGCGCTAGGACAGTTTAGTGAGGCTCTGGTCGCCTATCAACGCGCCTTGCAGATCAACCAGCGCTTAACCACAGCCTGGCATAATCAGGCCCTGGTACTCAACCGCCTGGGTCGTTTCGAAGAAGCCCTGCGTTCCGCTAATGAAGCTATCCGCCTGAGCCAGAACGACCCCGATCCCTGGTTGCGCAAAGCGGAAGCCCTCAAATCGCTGCGCCGTGGCAAAGAGGCCCGCGCCGCCGAAGAACAGGCCGCGTACCTGCGCCAAAAAGCCTGATAAATCCAGTAGCGACACCCCTCGTGGGTGTCCCGTATTTCACCCGCAGGGATGTCGCTACGAAAAAATCATCGTGTCGCCTCCAGGCATGTTACTCCTTGCAGCCCGACAATCGCGCTATGTCGCGTATGCGCGGGAAGAATCAAACAATCCCCGGCGGCAATATCAATCGAGCGAGAAACCTCCGGCTGATCGGGTAACACAAAACGAATAGAGCCTCGCACACAATACAGCACTTTTTCATACGAATGGCTATGCACGGCATACGTATCCCCCGGCCCATTTGACCATGAATACGGAGCCAGCCCCTCCATTTGCATCTTGCTCCTCAACTCTTGCTCCTGCGGCTGCTCTACCTGCTGCCAGCGAATTACTTGCATCTGCCTGCGCTCCTAATGAATTTTAACAACCCAAACTGGCAATAATACGAAATCGCTCTCTCCGTTACTGTAGGGGCAAGGGGCGGATGCGGAGACGGGTGGGGGCCTTGTGCTTGTCCTCTTGTCCCTACACCTACAGTATATCTTACGTTTGTAAGCAACATATGATATATGGGCAAAATGAATGTTAATAAGTTCTCTGCCTGTCAATGGAGGAACTTGTGATGGAAATGTGATCTTTTCTAACTTGTAAGTTCGCTCCAATGCATCTAATATTGGAATATTGCTAGCGCGAGAACATTACAGAGGAGAGTCATCGAATGGCAAACCAATATCAGCTTGCCCAGTTTAAACAAGGGAGAGTAGCCTGGAATACATGGAGAGCACAGCATCCATCACTAAGACCAGATCTCAGCGGAGCCGACCTCAGTGAAGCTGACTTCAGCCAGGCCGACTTGACGAGAACCATCTTTAGACAGGCCAATCTCGCCGGAATCTCACTCAAAGAAGCTAACCTCAGTGGAGCTTTTTTCAGAGAAGCTAATCTCAGTCGGGCCAATCTCAGTAAGGCTAACCTCAGTGGAGCCATCCTTAGCTTTGCCGATGGCAAACAAGCCTCCTTCGGTGGAGCCGACCTCAGCGACGCGAACCTCAGCCAGGCCGAACTATGTGACACAGATTTCAGCCAGGCTGATCTCAGTAGAGCTAACCTTAGCGGAGCCGACCTCAGCGGAGCCAACCTTAGCGGCGCTATACTCAAACAAGCCGACTTCGCGGGTGCCAATCTTAGTAATGCCAACCTGAGTCATGCTGATCTGAGTGAAGCTGATCTGAGTGGAGCCGATCTCAACGGTGCCCGGCTCAACAATACAAAGCTGGATAAGACCCTGATAACGAAAGAACAAATCGAGCAAGCAAAACTAGATACGTATGTCTGAACTGGCGGTGGGGTTGCTAGAGCGTTAAGCCAGAAAATCTTCGATAGCCTTCTCTGCTTTCTCAACATCCATCCCGTCTAACCACACAATGCGCCTGTCTTTGCGGAACCAGGTGAGCTGCCGCCGTGTAAAATCGTGAATGGCATATTTCAGGCGCTGCGCCATTTCGGCTTCGCTGGCAAATTCGCCGCGCAACAGGCGACTGGTATAGCGATATTCCAGACCCAGGCTATCCAGGCGTTCGTGGCTGACGCCCTGCGCAAGCAAATCGCGCGTTTCTTGCACCATACCTTGCTCGATACGTTCGTCCACACGCGCATCGATGCGGGCGTATAATACCTCGCGGGGCCAGGAAATGCCCAGCAGCAGCGAGCGGTAAAGCGGGTCTGCCGCGCCGCGTTGTTGTGAGAATGGCTGACCGGAAACCAGGCATACCTCGAGGGCGCGTATCACACGACGCGCATTGGAGCGATCTATACTGGCTGCGCTCTGCGGATCTAATTCCGCCAGTTGCGCCAGCAACTCGGCCAACGGACGCGCTTCCAATTGCGCCCGCAGCGCCGGTTGCGGTTCAATATGAGGCATTTGCAGGTGATCTACAACCACCTGTATGTAATGCGGCGAACCGCCCACCAGCAATGGCCGCAAACCCCGCGCCAGAATATCATTGATAGCTGCGAAAGCCTCTTGCTGGAAGCGCGCCACGGTATACACTTCGCGGGGATCAGCGACATCCAAAAGGTGATGCCGCGCTAGCGCCTGCTCCTCAATCGTCACTTTCGCCGTGCCAATATCCAACCCACGATAGACCTGCCTCGAATCAGCAGACACAATCTCACCATGAAAACGCCGCGCCAGCTCAATGCCCAACGTACTCTTGCCCGAAGCCGTCGGCCCCAGGACTACGATCAGGGTAGGAAGCGCCAGGGCGGGGGCAAACCCCACCCCTACCCTGTACGGCTCTGTTTCTTGCGTCGTGTAGGGTAGGGGCGGGGCTTGCCCCCGCCCTGGTTCGTGTTCGCTGTACGGCTCTGTTTCTTGCGTCGTGTAGGGTAGGGGCGGGGCTTGCCCCCGCCCTGGTTCGTGTTCGCTGTACGGCTCTGTTTCTTGCATCGTGTAGGGTAGGGGCGGGGCTTGCCCCCGCCCTGGCTCCCCCTGCTGGGCTTGCCCCCGCCCTGGTTCGTCGTCCTGGAAATTCATCTGCTCGTTCATGGGGTTTGCTTAGTAGCAGGGCCTGTTTGACCCTGCGCTATCAGGCGGCGGATACGCAGCACCAGGGAAACGCCAATGCCTACTCCCAGCAAAGCGCCGAAGGGCGCAAAACACCCGTAAGAAAAGCCGCTCGTCACTGCGAAACCCAGGCTCCCGCCGAGTATCACCGCCGAAGCGTACATCACTAAGGGCAGGCGCATCATCAGCCAGGTGCAGGTTTTCATGATACGTTCGCTAACTCGAGGCGTTGTGCCGCTAGTGGCTCCCGTTGCTGTGAGCAGCAACATCACAAACAATTGCAGTGGAGGAGCGGAAAACGAGAATGTTTGCCACGCTAGCTCGCCCAGTCCCAATAGTGCCAGCGCAGTCATTAGGCCCGTCAATGCCCGGTTGAGTAAGTTGCGATTTGTCAGGGGACGAGTCAAATTGATGACGAGCGCGCCCAGCGTGGAGAAGATCAACATTCCCAGCAAAACAACAACAAACCAGGGGCTGGGCGGCAGCGTCTGAATCTTCGCCATTGGCGGGATATGGGCCAGCAGCAGGTAAAAGAACGCGCCCAGCATCAACGCGGCAGCAAAAGTCGTGGCTGTCTTCATCCATTTGAGCTGGCGGGCTGACGCCCTCAACATTTCCCAACCCCCGCTGCCCGGCACACCATATTTAGCTTTGTACTCGTCAATACGCGCGCTGGTGTAATTCTGTATCTGTCCCTGCTGAGTTTGCCCTGCCATCGTCTGTGCCGCCCCACTCGCGCTGCTCACCGTTGCCGCCAAATCGTCCTCATCCTCGTCATCCACGAAGGGTAAGGGCTGGTTGCTCAGTCCTCCCCCCGAACCACGTACTGGCCCTATCCCCGGACTTGTCCGGCTTTGCAAGGGCGACGATTGTGTTTGCCCTCCATTGAAGCCAAGCACATCCAGTTCCACCTGCACTGGTATCTCGCGTTCGCTGTCCTCTGGTTGGATGATAATGGTACCTCTATAGTGCGTGGAACCCCGCAGACGCGTGCTATCCACGCGAACGCGCACAGGCGAGTTCATGCCGTCAAAACTGCTCACGTCGGTCACAATCCATGACTCGACTGGATGAATTGTGCCAGACACCAACGCCCCTTTTGCGCCCGTAATGGTTAATAATAACGGAGCGGATAGTCCCGGATACACCTGTCCGAAATCGATGGTTTTGGGCCGCACTATCACCGCTGAATCGGGTTCCCTGTTGCGGCCCAGGATACTGCGCGAAATAGTCGTGCTGCTGCGACTGGTGCGACTGCCGCTTTGCGTGCCGGGATTGCTGGCATTTTGCGTGGCGCTGGCCGGGCGTATCTGCGCATTCGGCCCCATAATCGTCTGTATGAATTTGGTCACGCCCATTTCGGGATCGCCTACGGTGGCGCGAATGCGTTTGGCCGAACGCGCCAGGTCAGGGCTGCCGATCTCCGATAACCAGGACTCGATCTCGCCCGAAAGCAGGTAGTTGGAGGCCTCTTCAGGATATCGCGCGCACAACTCCGCCAGTTCTTCCGCCGAGGTAGCCTCGCCCCCGTTTTCAAAGCGGAATGTGTCTATTCCCAACAGAGCGCGCCGGAATACCACAATGCTTTCATAGCGGTCTTCTACTCGCATCGCCGTCGCTTTCTCCAGCGCGCGCGCCACGGGCGGCGAGATATGCGGAAACTTGTTATGCACATCGGTCAGCCCGAATCCTTTTTCCGAAATTGAACATGTCATCAACTGGTATAGCGTCATCGCCAGCGAATAGATGTCTGAGCGTTCGTCCGTTTGGGCGCTGCCATACTGCTCCGGCGGCGCGAACCCTGGCGTTCCCAGCAATTGCGTATCCTGTGAACCGCTGCCCTTGAATAGCCGCGCAATACCAAAATCAATCAGCTTAATACGTCCGGTGCGCGACAGCATCACATTACCCGGCTTCATATCGCGGAAGATCACCGGCGGCTGCTGGCTGTGCAGGTACTCAAGAACATCGCACAATTGCCGCGCCCAGCCCAGCACGCGCCGTTCAGAGAAGGGATGGCCGTTGCGATCTAGCAACTCTTCCAGAGTGTTGCCGTCGATATATTCCATCACTAGAAAGTGACGCGCATCTTCGGTGAAAAAATCGGTGAAAACGGGCAAGTTCGCGTGGTTCAGGCGGGAGAGTATCTTGGCCTCGGCCAGGAAATTTTGAATCGCTTGAGGCCGCTCATCGGTGGTGACCGTTGAGAGGCTCATTTCCTTAATGGCGCAGAGCGTGCCTTTCCTGGTATCTCTCGCCTGGTACACGGCAGCCATACCACCCTGGCCAATGGTTTGCATAACCACATAGCGCTTATGCAGCAATGTTCGTGGATTTAGCTGCCCTGTCTGCGTATTGGATTTGCCATTGCTATTCTGCGGACTGATACTAGTAGACCCCCATAACACTCAAAGCACTCGTCATAAAGACACTACCATCCGCCTTAACCCATCCCCTCTACCCGCCTTGAACAGGACACTCTCTCTTCACCATCCTGGACGTTATTGTCTCCCAGTATAGCATACATCTACCAGGAGATACTACCTAAATTACCTATCAGGCAGTGCATTCTTTCTACAAAGATACACCTGCATGATACAATCTATCTGAAATGACGCATTTTTACGTTTATTTATAAAAAAGCTGCTAATTGGTAGCCTTGTTCGTTAAGTCTAACTACAAGAGTATACGTAGCTGTAAGGAAAATGGGCATACAAACACGCTTTTTCATCGCATTTTGCATAATAATCGTCCTGATTGGGGGTGGACTGGCGCTTCTATCGACTACAACACGCCCGCACCAGCCGGCCTACGCCGCGCCTTCCCTGCCAGACAGCGACCTCAGTGTCGTTGGCCCTCCCTCTCTGCCTGCCGCCACAGTAGATTCCATCTTCGCCCGTCTGGGTAGCCCCATGGTTGGCACCGGCGCGCTGGTAGAGCAGACATCCCGCCAGGTGAATATTGACGATGCCTTTGCCCTGGCCGTCTGGTGGACGGAAACCAACGATGGTGCGGCAGGAGTCGGCCTGGCCTACCGCAACCCTGGCAGCGTGCGGGGTAGTATCGGCTATCCCTCAGCCTATAACGGCTATACCGTCTACCCCCATTACGCAGATGCTGTTGTCTACTGGTTTCACATGCTCAAAAACATCTACGTCGGTCGAGGCCTCACCACCGTCTATGCCATTTCGCATCCATACGTGGGAACCTCAACCTCGTACCTGTGGGCCGGTAAAGTCGTCGCATCGATGCTTCGCTATCGCGGAGAAGCCCCACCCCCGTCACCGTCGCCAACAGTCTCGCCTGATGTTCAGGCCCATAACAAACACATAATACGCCCGGTAAACACTGGTGACACCGCCACACAATCGAGCGCGCCGCCCGTATCCAGCCAGCAAGCCATGCTACATGCCGCGCTTGCCTTCCAACCTGCGACGCCACAAACCGCTACCACCCTTTCCGCCACCGCCACCTGGCTGATTGCTATATGCGCTCTTCTGCTTGCCCTGGCTATCGTCATCTGTGTCAATTTGCTTCCCACCGGCCTGTCCGCAAGCCCGCAACGCACTTTCTCCAACAATCTGCCCGCAAGCCCATCATTCACCGCACCCACTACTCATGCTCTATACCCACCTCCCGCGTTTCCATCGCCCATCATTCGTCTCACCTCTCGCCCACTCAACGAGCCACAAACAGACGCCCTTGTAGGGACGCCATTCATCGCGTCCGACCCCGCCACGTCTTCCACTCTCGCCATTCCATCAGCCTTCCAGCCCATAACCAACAAACTACGGCGCACCCAGCTTATGCCAGACCTGCCAACTTCTGACCAACCACAAGAAGTTCCCGCACCAGTCGGAGCGCGCCCCACCGGCCTGCTCGCCCGCTACGGCACCCCCCGTAACCAGTAGCCCCCTTGTGGGTGTCCCGTCTGGCGATTTTACCGACCACATGTAGTAATGCGCGTGGCCTCGTCCTGATGATTTTTGACAACCGAATACGGTAATGCGTTTGCTCCCGCCCTGATGAACTTTGACAACCGAATGCGGTAATAACGGGGACGCCTGCGTCCCCGGCTTCTTGTAGGGACAAGGGGAGGATGCGGGGAAGGGTGGGGGCCTTGTGCTTGTCCTCGTGGCAGCATGTTTCGTCCGGGTTCCGTGAGCCGCGTTGGTCGTCCCCCAACGAGGACAAGCACAAGGCCCCCACCCAGCCCCACATCCGCCCCTTGTCCCTACAGGACGGAGGTACATAAGCGTCCCATCCCATCATCTATTCCACTCCCCACTCCCCATATAAGACTTCCCAAAGAATCAACGTCTCATCAACTCAACAGGCATCCCGCATACGCTGCAATTGATCGCATGTGGTGCCAGGGGCCTGCCGCAATTAGGACACGTTGGAGCATACGTTGCCTGTCTCTGCGCAAAATTGTTGATCGAGGTATTGGCTTCGGTTGGCTGCGCGAAGGGCGGCGTGAACCCATTCCCGGATGGTTGCTGTACGGGCTGCCCAAATTGCTGCGGATAACTGCCCGGTTGTGATGGTTGCCCAAATTGCTGCGGATAGATGCCCGGTTGTTGGCCAGGTTGCCCAAATTGCTGTGGATAGTTGCCAGGAGAACTGCCTGTCGAGTTAAACTGCCCAAACTGGACGGGAGGAATATTCTGCCCATTAAACCCATTTTGTATAGATGGCTGCGCATCACTCCTTGCGCGTTTCCTGGAGGAACGCATCATCATTAAGATCACCACAGCCGCTGCCGCGAAAAGCAAAATCGCGCTTACCAGTAGTACAGTGATTAAGGTACTATGCCCTGTATTGCCGCCTCCCGTGGTCGATGAGCCGTTCCCTGTGTTGCTCGAATTGGTCACGTTAGTCACTGTTCCGTTCGTCGTTGGAGACGCGCTGCCCGTCGTAGGCGTCGCGGATGCTTGCGCGGTAGCGCTCGGACTGGGCGTAGGCGTCACGGCGGCCGGGGCAGGGGAGACCGTCAGATGTTTAATACCCGTCGTGTAGAACGCTTCCAGACCGCTCTGCGTCAGTGCATCCACAACATAACTGCCAGGCTTCGTGTTGGCAGGAATTGTAATCACTTTGCTGAATGACCCGCTATTTAGCCCCGTCGAGTTCACACTTACATTAGTCACTTCTGTGTTGCCTGGCTCGCAGGCTGCGCATCCCGCGATATTGATCGAGACCGCTTGCGGCGGAACCCAGTTTTGCCCGCTCACTGTAAGTGTATTGCCAGCAGCTACGGTGTTCGTCGAAAGCGTAATCACCGGAGGACTCGTTGTAAGCACCGTAAATTGCCCATCGTCGCGGCTACTGGCAGTACTGTTATCCGATACCAGCAGGGAGCAAATACTATAGCCCTGGTTGACATGTCCCGCTGCCCCTGGCCAGGCGAAATTTTGTGTGAAGCTGCCCGTGTTATCCGTCGTCGCTGTCCCCACTACAATCGTCAGCAGCGATTGTTGGCACACCGTAGCATCACTATTGCTATCACCCGGTGAAACCACCAGGGTCAAATTAATATTAGCTGTAAAATTCGCCCCATGCACAATCGTATTCTCACCCACCGGCCCCCACGGATTGCCGTTATTCTGACCCACATAAATCATGCTGCTATCCCAGTGGATAATCGGCCCGCTTCCTCCCGCGTGCGCTGTGGGAGACGTGAGCAAAGAAAGCGAGAACACCGTTAAAAGCACGACAGGCAACAACAGCAGCGCCCAGACCTTTTCTCCAGCTCTTATTGCCCACATGTTTCGCGCCAGCAGTTTAACATTTCTTCTTTTCAATAGTTGTGATTGCATTGGCTATTCCTCCGTGTCCCACGTTGATCAAATATATGCGCTGCATCCGCTTCTCGTGAGGACAAAACGACTCAGCATAACTATTGCTAATACAACGAACGAGAATGCAAAATGGAATGAGAGTAGCAATACAGGTTTCCATCTGCCGCCTACAAACCTCTTTTCCCTCTTTTTGCGAACCGCGAAGCAGTGAGGATTCACAAAGGCTTGAGCGTTGCGTTATACTGGCCTCGGTAATTATGAGGAGAAACAGATGATATGCATGATAATAACGATAGTATATTGTCTCTTCGCTACAGCGAATTGACTGCGCTTCCCAATGCGCTCGGCCAGTTGACCAATCTGCACCAGTTAGACGTAAGCGGTAATGCGCTGGCTGCTCTTCCCAACGACCCTGGAAATTTACTCCTGCTTCAAAAACTATGCCTTGATGATAATGCCTTGACTGCCCTCCCATCCTGGTTTGGAAATATGCTACATCTTGAAGAGATCCATGTAGATGGGAATCAGTTAGCTTCACTGCCTGAAGATATAGGTCAGTTGTCCAACCTCAAAGTCTTGAGCGCGTACAATAACCGCCTGGCTGCTCTTCCCGCGAGCCTCGCCAGCTTGACCGATCTCAGGGAATTAAGCCTGGGGGGCAATCAGCTCGCTTCTCTTCCAGAGTCGTGCTGGCAGTTGACCAACCTGCGCCTGTTAAATGTGGCGGAAAACCGCTTGTCTTCTCTTTCGGAGCGTATTGGAGACCTCACTCAACTTGCTACCCTCGACGTAGGCCATAATGAGTTGACCGTTTTGCCGGACTCAGTAGGCAATCTGAAAAACCTGAAGTTTTTTCTCTACCTCAGCAATAACCGCCTGACTGCCCTGCCCGACTCGTTGGGTAATCTGGGCAATCTCATGTATCTCAATGCTACCGACAACCATTTGACTGCCCTGCCTGAAACTCTTGGCAATCTCATCAGTCTCAAAGAATTGCGACTCTACAATAATCGCCTGACTGCTCTACCGGATGCGCTTGGCAACTTGCACAACCTGAAAGAATTGCATGTGCAGAACAACCACCTGGTTTCTCTGCCTTCATCGCTTGGAAACCTGACCAGCCTCAGAAAGCTCAATTTATCGAAGAACCGGCTGAAAGCTTTACCGCAGTCCCTCGGCAACCTGATCCTTCTGACCGACCTCGATCTCAGGAATAATGCCTTGACCGCACTGCCTGAGTCTCTGGGCAATCTGACTCGCTTGACCGATCTGGATCTGAGAAACAACAAATTCGTTTCTCTCCCCGCCAGTATCGCATACCTGCCAAATCTTGAAAAATTGGATTTGCGCTGGAACAAGCTGGCTGCGATCCCCGACTGGCTTCAACATCTCGCACAGCGCGGCTGTACGGTTTTCTTATAGGCCACCTCTGCATGGCGTTGATGCCAATGCCCACAGTATCTCAAGCCTGCTGTTGGCAACATCAGCCTGCTCTGAGGTTCAATCCTGTGAACCACGCGTTCAAACTTTTTGTTATTTGGAGATGCTGTCATGGAGGTGTGTTATGAATAGTTATCACTCATTTCGATTGGGCATTGTTTCCCGTTTGTGCAGGAAATCCTCCAGGGCAGATCGACGTATACGATAGCCCCCCCTGCGGCCCAGTGAGACCGCGTTAAGCTGCTTCTCCCTGATCCATTTTCGGATTGTTTCTACATGGACGCCAAGTTCGTCTGCAACTTGCTCGACGTTCATCCACTCATCTTTATTCATTTCAATTCGCCTTACTTTGTGAATCTTCAGATAGTATAGCGTTTTAATGCATGTTCAGTCAATATATTAGAATAACTATTATTAGCTTGCTATATACCATCTATATTTATCTATTCATGTGAAACAACGCTTATAGACTTGTTAGTATCATAAAAATGATATATAATCATGTAGCGATGTGTGTTATTTCATGATGCAGAACACTATTGACACGCGCAGTACCAACCAGTTTTATTGGGGCATTTAGCGAGGATAAACGAAGGGTACATTTCTCGCCAACAGAGGGGGAGCATATCATGGAAATACTTAGGCCGAAGCGTCATACGCAAAAAACAGGCGATATCAGCGAACAGGCGGCAATCACACGGCTGTTGGAATGTGGATACACTGTACTCCAACCGATAGGCCAGATGCACCGCTATGATCTGGTTATTGAGGATGATGATGAAAAGTTCTGGCGTGTGCAGGTCAAGACTGGTTGGCTAGATTATAACGACACTGTTATCAGGTTCGCAGCTACCAGTCAGACCTATCACTACAATGGGGTGGGTAATAGAGGAGGAACGAGAAGGAAGAACTACTACGGACAAGCGGATTACTTCGCGATCTACGTTGAGAAGCTAAGGAAGGTCTATCTGGTACCGGTGAACGAGGTAGGCACTTCTCATATCGTGCTACGTCTAGCACCAACAAAGAACAATCAGGAAAAGAATGTGAGGTGGGCAAAAGACTACGAATTGTAGCGTACTATGCTTGACTCAACTTCATTCGTATGCTATTCTGTGCCTACAAGCAAATGGGCTGCTAGCTCAATGGCAGAGCATTCGACTCTTAATCGACAGGTTCAGGGTTCGACTCCCTGGCAGCCCACTTTTTATCCTATCCTCCCAACGCAAAGTACTCTTTTCCTACCCTCTTATGCTTAACCTTGCTTTTTGGCTTTTCTCGGTTAATATATAAATGGACATTTATATAAACAGGTGTTTATGTAAATGGCGAAAGGCAAGAAGCGATGGACGATTGGCGCGAACTCAAAATCATCTTGAAGGCGCTGGCTGGCATTGCTCGCCTGACGATTGTCTACCACCTGCTTCACCAGGGCGAGATTACCGTCACCGAGTTAATCGACCTGCTGGGTATCAGCCAGCCTCTGGTTTCGTGGCATTTGCGCAAGTTACGTCGCGCCGGCGTCATCCAGACGCGCCGCGTGGGGCGGCAAGTCTACTGTTCCCTGGTACCGCAGCGCATCCAATTCTGCATCCGAATACTGAACGGCCTGATCGACCCGGCGCTTTCATTAGAGTTCCTGCCATCCGGCGAAGCGCTCATCGAAGCAGAACTGGAACCGGAACTGTAGGGACGCGCTGAGTCGCGTCCGCACTAGTTTCTTTACCACTTGTTAAGCTTAAAACTTAACACACCTGCGCTACAATTGTTCCTGGGTGATTCGCTGTACTACATCAACCTGCCGCATTACTTGCCGATAGGTCAAGATGTAGAGACGCGCTGGGTCGCGTTCGTTGCGAGCATCCAGGTTTAAGGATAGATGAGTACCGTCTCAAACAGAAAGATTACCAGCTTGATGAATAGCACTATGTCACTCAACGCCACCATCGGAACAACCAGGTTGAAAAAACGCCGCCAGATGACCCTCGATCAAGCGCATTCCCACGGTAAGCCGGGGCGAGCCGATTTGCACATGCACAGCACGTATAGCGACGGTATCGCCACTGTAGAACAGATTCTGCATCATACACAGCACAATACCAACCTGTCTGTGATTGCACTGACCGATCACGACGAAATCGAAGGGTCGCTGCGCGCGCGCGACCTGTGGGCTAAAGGAAACTATCGTTTCGATTATATTGTTGGCGAAGAGATCAGCACGCGAGAGGGCCATATGCTCGCCCTCTTCATTGAGAAACGCATCGCCCCCGGCCAGAGCATTGAACGCAGTATCGACCTGGTGCATGAACAGGGCGGCCTGGCTATCGTAGCCCACCCAATGAATCGCATTTTTCGCCATAGCTGCCAGCGCGATGTACTGGATCGCATCTATACTAACCAGGATGTCTGGCTCGATGGTATCGAAACCTGGAATGCCAGTTTCTGTGGCATCTACGCCAATCGTGTCGCTATGAGCGCTAACCGTGAAATCTATAGCTGGCCTGAACTCGGCAATAGCGATGCCCATACGCTCAGTTCCATTGGGCGGGGCTGCACATGGTTTGAGGGAAGCACCGCCCAGGATGTGCGCAACGCCATTGAAGCCGGTCAGTGCGCGCCCGGCGGCAGGCTCTGGCGCGTCAACGACTACCTGCGGCTGGCCGGACACCACATCAACAAACACCGCCCGCTGCGCCGCATGCGCGTCGCCTGATACATAACCCGGTAGCGACACCCCTTGTGGGTGTCCCGTCCTCGTATCGCTAAATAGCCGCGTGGACGGGCAATACGAGACACCCACAAGGGGTGTCGCTACTGATAAAGTCGTCCTCGTTTTGGGGGCTAGTCCGAATAGTGACAAGTATGATACAATACACATATGTTTAGCAGACGCATACAGCAACGAGTACGGCAGTTTGTCACGTTGATAATGCGACCGCTGGCTCAACTCGGTATTACGCCGAATACCCTCACCCTCGTAGGGCTTGTAATCAGTCTGGTAACAGCTGGAGTGATTGCTCAAGGGTATTTACTGGTTGGCGGCTTGCTGGTATTGTTTGCTGGAATCTTTGACATGTTCGATGGTGCGTTGGCACGCGCCAGGAATGCCTCCACTACTTTTGGCGCATTCCTGGACTCAACGCTTGACCGCTATTCAGAAAGTATTATCCTGTTCGGGTTGTTCTGGTATGCCCTGCAAGCGCAGACGCTGCATGAGAATCTCTGGCCGTTCCTCCATGAGCAATCCTGGATGTTAAATGCGATATACATAGCTGTAGTGGGTTCCTTGATGGTGAGCTACTCGAAAGCGCGCGCCGAAGGATTAGGGTTGGAGTGCAAAACCGGGCTGCTGGCCCGCCCTGAACGTGTCATTATACTGGCTATCGGGCTAATCACTGGTACTGTTATCTGGGCAGTGTTGCTGTTGGCAGTCTTTTCAAATTTCACTGCCATAGAGCGGATTGCGCATATCTGGCGGGTCACTAAGCAACTTGAACTTGCTAAAAAAGTGAGCCAACCAGGCGATTTCCCCTCTGAGAAACAGAGCGGCACCGAAGCGGGATCGCAATTTATTGCTCCTGCCAACCGGCCTGAAGCCCTGAGTACTGACGAAGGAATTGAACCTTCTATTCAACCTGTACGCACAAGTGTTCCGCCGTTTAACCGGAGTGTACAGCAGGAGTAAAAAAGACGGCATATAAACAAAGCCGGACCGGGATCGTAGATGCAATTGAAGAAGCCTGTCCGAGAATAGTATAATGGTGGGGAACGGGCGTAGGGACGCCGGAGTGCGTCCTCAGTGAACCCTTTACAACGCGGATCGAGAATGTATACGCTGCGCAGCAGTGCCAGGACCCGAAGTGTCGCGTCCACCAATGCCTGCGCAAACTAGCTAAGTCTGAAGCGTTCTCTTGAAAACCCGTTGTGTAGGGATGCAAGGTATCGTATCCGTTTCACCTGATTATCGTCTCTACCTGACACTCGCGCACCTATGATGCGCATATTCTCAATGGCTAGCGTGCCTGCGCTCCGGTCCACAACAGTTGAGACTGGAGATCTTAGTGACAACACAACCAACACAACCGGAGAATAACGACACTCAAGTGACTGTCGTAGAGGATTTGTCTGCTCACAATTCTCCCACAAACGCCGGGGTAACAGAAATTCCTGCCGCTATTCAGATTCAGGATACCCCCAATTCAGCATTCACCGCCGAAGACGCGGCACCCTCCTTCACCGCTTTGATCGAGGAATTTCGCCAGCGAGAAGAACGCATGGCTCCCCAGGGTCTGATTAACCACGTCCCTGCGACTGGCCACAACGAACAGCCAGTAGCCCAGGCCGAAACCGCGCCAGCCCAGGAGTCCTTCGCTCACATGGAAACCCAGGAGCTGCAGTCGGGTGCCAGGGATACAGCCCCTGCTGCCCCAACTGCTAAACCGGAGCGACCCGTGTCACCTCTCTTGCGACCCGCGACCCGCATTCGTATCCCCCGGCAGGGAGGCGGGCGACAGCGCGAAACGTTTGTAACCCAGGGCACGGTTCCCTCCGCTCCAACGTCTCTTACAAAGCCAGAGGATACGACGCATCAAGCCTCTACCAGCGCCCAGACGCCCGCAGCGCAGGGAGAAACGTCAGTACAGGCCGTCGCGGAGACAAATCGGGACACTGCAACGCAAGTGGAGCAGAGCGAGTTACCGAAACCCGCGCGCCGCTACCGTTTTGATCGACCCGCGCCAGCCGCTCAAGTCCCCGTTTCATCAAAGCCCGTATCGCTTGCGCCTTCTCCCTCTGAGCCAGCAGGCCTTCGCCCACGCTCGGAAAACACAACGCCGGAGCAGATCGCAAAACCCACAAACGGCTCAGCTTTCGAATCACCATCGCTGGCAACTGGAACAAAACCGGCTGCGCCCGAACCTGAGTCCACGCCTGAAAGTGAAGTGACCGCGCCTACCGCGCCGGTGAGCCGCCCTAATAATGATCGCCGCCGCCGCCATAGTCAAGAAGGCCAGCATGGAAAAGCGCAGGTATCTATCGATGCCATAAAGGAGGTCGTAAAAGCAGAAACCACAAAAGCGGACGTTGTAATCCGCCTTCCCGCAGGAACACCGGCAGCCGACCAGCCGGCGCCACAGGCTTCGACGGAAACACCATCAGATGCCTTACATCGCGCTTCCACTGAGACACCGCTAGAAGATTTGCCCCCTCTGGAATACTCCGAGTTGCAGGCAGCTTCGCGTCGTCGCCGTCGCCGCCGCACTAATGGCAATGGCGCCACAACAACGCCAACGCCGCCAGCACCGGCAATCAAGCCAACACTACCAACAACCACTTCCGCTCCATTGCTAATTGGGCCTGCGCCTGCGCCTATCGCGCCCGTGTCTCCAGTTATGCCAGCGCGCAATTCAGATTTCAGTAATCGCGCCCCGTCAGCCACGCCAAATACGCCCTCAACTTCCTATACAATTGAGTCCGGTATGACGGTAAACCAGATGAACCTGGGCAATGACGCGACCGGACCATTTCAAGGACCAGAGCCAACACCCGCCCGGGGCAGCGTTCTTCCCGTGCAGCCCCGACTCGCACGCCCTATACGTGGTACCGAGGTGCAGCGCGGTTCCATAACGCCGCTTCCGGCTGTGCGTAGTGGTGGTGACGGCATCCTTTCGACGGGAGCAGTCAATCACCTGGGCAACGTCATATCGCAGGCCATTCAAACTCAAAGCGATCGCCTGGTGGCCGAACTGCGGCGCGCGAACCAGGCTCCCACTAACGTCTCGGTCACGCTTCCGCCTTTCCCATCGGCGGAGCGGGTGGGCGTCTTCGTAGACGTTGCCAACCTGCTCTACTCAGCGCGCACACTGCGCATAACTATCGACTTTGGCAAGTTGCTCGATTTCTTGCGCGGCAATCGCCGCCTTGTGCGGGCGCACGCCTATTGCCCCACCAGCCCGCAGCCTGGCGACGACCAGATGTTCTTGCAAGCGGTGAAGGGACTGGGCTACAGGATCACTACCAAGAACTACAAAACCTTCGCCAGCGGCGCAAAGAAGGCCGATATGGACCTCGACCTGTGTATGGACGTGGTGAGACTGGTGGATGGCGGAGCCGTTGATTGCATCGTGCTTGTCAGCGGTGATGGCGATTTCATTCCCATGCTCGACTACTGCTCCGATCATGGCGTGCGAGTCGAGGTCGTTGCTTTCGACGAATCGATGTCCGCGTCGCTGCGTCAGAGTTGCGATCTCTTCATCAACCTCTCGATGCTCGACGAAATCCGCGTATAGTTATAGGAAGCGCACCGGCCAGGCGAAACTCTGCAATTGCAGAGTTTCGCCTGGCCGGTGCGCTTCCTATAACCCTCCTTTTCTTTGTGAGAAACAACCTCTTCAGGACGTATGTATGCTAGCAGGATGTAATGGCGTGGATGCGATTCCACTCAACGGAATGGCGTTCCTGACTGCATTGTTCATGGTTCACCTGCGATGAGGAGGCGCTTCCTGACATCTCGCGAGAGTGATACCTATTTCCAGCGAGAGAGAAAGAGCGCTTACTGGTTGATACCCATGGACAGACTAAAAGCGTATTTTGAAGAAGAGAAAGAGAAAGGATGCGTACATGCGAAGAACGAGCGGCTATATCCGTCTCGCCGGACTCCTTACCCTGTTTGCCATGCTACTGGCAGCATGTGGAGGTACCACTACTGGTGGCAGTACTCCGACACCAGGGGCAACAACAGCCCCTAAGGCGAAGTATACGGTGGCGCTAGTAACCGACGTAGGAGGCCTGAACGACGGCGGCTTCAACCAGTTGGCGCATACCGGCTACGAGAAAGCCCGCGCCCAGTATGGTTTCCCCGACGTCGTCATTCAAACGCAGACCCCCACTGCCAGTGAGTATGTGAAGAACCTCACAACGGCGGCGAATCAGGCGGACGTGGTTATCGCGGTTGGTTTCTTGATGCAGACTCCTCTGGATCAGGTAGCCAAACACTTCACAAGCAAGATGTTTGCCATCGTTGATGGCTGCGCGGTGCCAGACCCCAATACCGGCGCTTGCGAGAACCTGAGCAATGTCGCACCCCTTTTCTTCAAAGAGCAAGAGGCCGGTTGTCTCGTCGGCGCGATAGCGGGTCAGATGGAAATGGATGGCAAGTCAGTGGTGCCGGGTCTGCTGGGCAAGAACACTATCGGCGCGGTCGGCGGACTGCCCATTCCCCCGGTCAACCGTTATATTGCCGGTTACAAGTTTTGCGCAACCAAAGTTGATCCAGCCGTCAAAGTTGTCATCGGCTACTCCAGCAACTTCAGCGACCCCACCATTTGTAAGGGTATCGCCAATAAGCAGATCACCGATAACATGGCCGACATTATCTTCCAGGTCGCCGGTGGTTGCGGCATTGGCGTACTTGACGCTGCCGCAGCAAAGGGCGTCTACAGCATTGGTGTTGATGCCGACCAGAGCAAAGACTCCACAGGTGCTGTCCGGAAGGGCGTGATTACCAGTGCCCTCAAGCGCGTGGATTCTGCAGTGTTCTCTATCATCGATGATGCCGAAAAGGGAACCTATGCCACCTTCGTGGCCTCTCCCACGAAGTTCGACCTCGCGCATGATGGCGTTGGCTACGGCACCACCAGCAGCGATGTTCCCGCCGATGCTGTCACTACCGCCAACAACTATGCCAGTATGATTAAGAGTGGCTCGCTCGTTCCACCAGAAGCCATTCCGTAAACGACAGAACAGGACGCGGCCTGTCGCGTCTACAATTACCAGGGCGGGGGCAAGCCCCGCCCGTACCCTGCACGAGGCACAACGCAGATCGTATAGGGTACGGGCGGGGCTTGTCCCCGCCCTGGCTATCTTTCTCCAAGGATCGCGTCTATGGGGCTTGCCCCGCCCTGGTAATACCTCTTGCAACTCATTTCTAGAAAGCGTATGCTACAGCATAATAGATCGTCTTGTAAGCAGCAGTATAAAAAGCATTCCAACGGAGGACACCAATGGGTATGACCAACGATGGCCTTTCTTACTGGCAGGCTGAATCAGCGGGTGTTTCACTTCTCGAAATGACACCCGGCGCTTTGTTAGATCGCCGCGCAGAAGAAATTCCCACGCAGGAAGCGCTTGTTTATTCGTGCTATCCTGAACTGGGCGGCGCGCTAGACATTCGCTGGACGTATCGCGAATACCATGAGCGTGTCAATACTGTAGCGCGCGGGCTGATGGCGTTGGGTCTCAAAAAAGGCGAGCATATCGCGGTATGGGCCATCAACCTGCCGGAGTGGCCTCTGCTCGAACTGGCAGCATCAAAGGCTGGACTTGTGCTGGTAACGATCAACCCCGTGCTGCGAGCAAAAGAGGTCGAGTATATTTTGCAGAACGGCGACGTGGCAGCGCTCTTCTTCATGGCAAAGGTGCGCGATCACGACTGCCTGGCAACCATGCGCACCTTAGTCACACCCGGCGACATCAATGGCGCGGTACATAGTGATGTATTACCGCGCTTGCGCTATATCAGCCTGCTGGGAGCGCCTCCTGCCGCTTTGCTAGAGCAAGAGAGCTGGCGACCTGCCCTCTTTCGCGAGATGGTTGCGGCTGCCGAACAGGTCAGCCTGGACGCGCTGAACAAGCGCCAGGCAACAGTGCAACCGACCGACCCCGCGCAAATCCTCTATACCTCCGGCACCACCGGCTTCCCCAAGGGAGCCATCCAGACGCAGCGCGCCATCCTCAATAACGGTAAAATCTTTGCCCTGCGCTGGAATGTTCAACAGGGGGAACGTATCTGTACCGCCATGCCATTCTTTCATGCCGGCGGATGCGTGTTAGGCATCATGGCCGCGCTGGGAGTTGGGGCGACCCTGCATCCCTTGATGGCCTTCGACCCGCTCAAAACCTTGCAGGTCTTGAGTAGCGAGCATTGCGCCAGGTTTGGCGGCGTTCCTACCATGCTGCTTGCCATGATGCAGCATCCCGACTTCGCGCAATACGACCTATCCTCCCTGCAAAGCGTCGTCAGCGGTGGCTCGCCCGTGCCGGTCTATCTTATGGAGCAAGTCAAAGAGCGCATGGGCGCGAATGCGACCATCGTATTTGGGCAAACCGAGGCCAGCGCCGCTATCACTCTCACCAAACAAGATGACTCCTTTGAACTGAAATCCGCAACGGTCGGTGTGCCAATGCCGCATGGAGAGGTCAAAATCATCGACCCCGCCACTGGCGCGCTGGTACCCTGTGGCGAGCGAGGCGAATTGTGCTGCCGGGGTTACCTCGTCATGGCCGGATACTATAACATGCCGGAGAAGACCGCCGATACCATTGATGGCGATGGCTGGCTGCATAGCGGCGACCTGGCTACCATGAATGCGCAGGGCTACATCAACATCGTAGGCCGCTTGAAGGACATGGTCATTCGCGGCGGCGAAAATATCTTCCCCACCGAGATCGAAGAATTTTTGATCCGCCATCCAAAGATCGCGGATGTGCAGGTGCTCGGCGTCCCCGACAAATTCTTTGGAGAAGAGCTATTAGCGATAGTGATTCCTCGCGCAGGTATAGAACTCAGCGAAACAGAACTGCGCGCATACTGTAAGGACCAGATCAGCCACCAGAAAATACCGCGCTACTTCCAGTTCGTAGAAGCCTATCCTCTCACTGCCAGCGGCAAAGTGCAAAAATTCGTCTTGCGCCAGCAAGCTATCCAATTGCTGGGCCTGGAGGAAGCAGCCCAGATTCGGACAGCATGAAATTTCGTAGGGTATCGTCATGTAGGCCAGGGCGAGGGGGCCGCGAGAGATCCTTCGCTGCGCTCAGGATGACAGGTAGCGAACGGCGGCTCTGCCCCTGCCCTGGTTAGCCAATCGTCGTATAAAGCAAGGAGCATTCAAAATGTCAGCCGAAGAGAATAAAGCTATTGTCCGCAGGTATCTCGAAGAGGCATGGAATAAAAAGAATGTGGGCATCATTGACGAGTTAATGGCCCCGAATTATGCTCGTTACCTGCCCGGACAGGATATGCCTCTTGATCGTGAAGGCCAGAAACAACGTATTGCAGGCTTTCACACGGCCATGCCCGACCTGGCCTATTTTATCGAAGACCTGTTTGCCGAAGAAGATAGGGTCGTTTTTCGCATTAGAATTCGCGGCACTCACCTGGGCGCGTTTATGGGCGCTGCTCCTACCGGCAAACAACTTACAGTAACAGCCATCGATGTTGCTCATTTAGAAAATGGGAAGATCGTAGATCACTGGGGCCAGATGGATATGCTGGGTTTAATGCGGCAAATTGGGCAAATTCCATAAACCAGTGTCGTGTATGTGCTATATGAGAGATAAACAGCAATGAAACAAACCAGACTCTGGTCAACAGGAAAGCGAAGAGTATACGGAATTGTTTTGTGCTGCCTGCTGCTATTCCTTAGCGGCTGCGTCTCTCTCTTTTCAGGCACAGGCAGCGGCCCTTCAATATCCCCGCCCGTTACCGTTACGTATCTTACTACCGTGGCCAACCCTTCTCCCACCGCCCTTTCTGAAAGCCAGCTTGCCTCCGCGCTTGTGCAGAACATGTCGCTGGATCAAAAACTCGGACAGATGGTAATCGTCGAGTTCTATGGCCCAACGCTCAATGCCGACCTGATGCACATGATCCAGGTCAATGACATTAGCGGCGTGCTGATCGAAAACAAAAACGGCAATGCCGTAACACGCCAGCAACTGGTCTCCCTCAATCAGTCCATGCAGGCCCAGGCGCATATTCCCCTCTTTATCAGCACCGATTACGAGGGCGGCCTCGTCAACGAACTGCGCCGTATCACAGGCGAACGCCCGTCAGAAGCGTCCATCGGAGCCACGCGTGATCCCAACGTCGCCTATAACGCTGGCCTGAACGCGGCCAAAGACCTGACCGGCCTGGGCTTGAACGTCAACTTCATGCCCATTGTAGACGTGCTGACCAACCCCAATAACCCCGGTTTGCCCGACCGCACCTTCGGTTCCGACCCGCAACTGGTAACACAAATGGGACAGGCCTATCTCAAAGGTCTGACCGCTGGCGGCGTAATCGGTTGCCTCAAACATTTTCCGGGACTGGGCAGCGCCAACCTTGACCCGCATTTTTCGCTGCCTCCCATGAACCGCAGCCTGGCGACCCTCAATGCCGTTGATTTTGTGCCATACACCACCATGATTAACGAAGGTATCGTGCCGATGGTGATGGTGACGCATATCCTCAACCCGCAGCTTGACCCCAACTTGCCCACCTCGCTTTCACCAAAGGTAGTCACAGGCATATTGCGCGATCAACTACATTTCAAAGGCGTCATTATCAGCGACACACTCTGGATGGGCGGTATCAGCAACACCTATAGCCTGTCCCAGGCCGCCATCCTGGCCGTGAAGGCTGGCAACGACCTGATACTCGGCCCGCGCGGCCTGCAAGACACCGTCACCATGCTTGCCAACATGAAACTGGCCGTTACAAGCGGCCAGTTGTCGCTCAATAGCATCAACGCCTCCGCCCTGCGCATCATCCAGATGAAACTTCACTATAACATCTTGACCCGCGCCCAGGCACAACAACTCCTCGCCCACAGCGGAGCATCGCGCCAGCCAGGGCCGTGCATAAATGGCTGCGTGACGCTCGTGAATGGTCAAATGATTGAGGATGCAGATGTGAGAAGGCAGGGGTAGAGATGGACACACTGTTAAGTGAGTTTACTCGCAAATAAAATCATCGCTTTCTTTCACCACATTGGAGAACTCGATGATACTGCCTTCCAATGTAGGAATCTGCCAGTAATGCATCCGCCAGCCCGCGCCATGTTTTCCGAGCATTAAACGCCACGCCTTCGCGTTATCACTGGCGCGAGTGCGCTGAGGACTATTAGCTGCTTCACTTTCCCTGAGTTCGTGCAATTTATATCCCTTGATGCTTTTTGCCTGATCTGCGATCACGGCTGCTGCCGATTTCACGATTCGCCTGAGCGTATTTTCATTGGTGTCCAGACCAGCATCATTTACCGACTCGATCAAGCAGCGACCAATAATAAACCGCATTGGTTGAGAGACAATCTCGCTCCAATCCTTTTTGAATTGCTGCTCTATAGCGTAGATGAGTCCTTTTGCGCCTTTATCCCATAGTTCAATTATATCGATTAACGGCAACAAATCATCGGGCGTAAAAAGTAGTGGAAAGGTCTGAGAAATTGTATTGTCAGCGTTGCGAGGAAAATCAGGAATAGCGTCAACAATAACTGCCGATATTTCTATCTCCCTGGCAGCATGTGGAAACGCTAACGTTGCGATGCGTAATTCACGTGCCACGTCATGATTCAAACATTTAGAGACGCAGGTTGCGGCAAAGAGCGTGTGCATATCCTCGTGTATAGTATCGAGCCAGCGAGTGGCAAATTGTGCCGGATTGATACGAATCGAGCCTGTTTCCACCTCGAAATCATACGCCAGCCTGCCCAGGGTCTGTTTGAGGTCAAATTCTTCATTGCGGAAAAAAGCATTGACGTTTCTGGCAATCTGACTAATATTGATGTCCAGCCGGTATTTCTTTTGCCAGCTTTTCAGCAGATTAAAGTCAGGAAATCGTCCGCTTTCTTGCAAAAGATTGGTTGCCTGTACAAAATGCAGCCACTCAAACGGAGAAGTTAATGCTTCTTGCAACCAGAGCGTGAGGTTGGTCAGCCACACTTCAAGCCCATCCCTGCTCGTATTGTCAGGCGGAGTCATGACAATCACAGGGTCAACAAAAATATTAGCCATTTTTAACTTTGTGCGCTCTTTTCCTCAGACTTGCGGCGGTAATGCGATCTTCCTGGTGCATAGTCTCATCAAAAAAGCCATCCGGCCAATTAAGAATATTGCCGTTTGGAGATATTTCGACTTGCTCAAATTTGGCCGCACCTTTTTCATCTTGATCGACGAAATAGATCGTGCAATCGCTGTTCTTCATGCCGCCTGCCTGCACGATATGATAGCGTAATTGGCTGACAAGGTTCTCGCTATGGGTTTCAATGAGGAATTGCTTTTTACATTTAGACATACCAATGAAGAAATCACCTAGTCGAGCTTGGACACCAGGATGCAAGGTAACTTCAGGCTCTTCGATGATTAGAAGTGTGTTCTCTGGAGCAAGTAAACCCATTACCAGGATGGGCAATATATGATTTAGGCCCCCCCCAACTTCTGGAAGTGGGCGGTTTTTTAGACCTTGCTTGATAACAACTTTCCATGCAATTCCGCCAGGTCCTGCCGATTCAGTTCTGACCTGGTACGCCACTCCTAGATAACGCGCCCATACATCCAGCGCGGTTTGCAATGTCCCTTTTTCAATCTGTGCAGTATTCGGATTGTACCAGTTTATTTGAGCCGCTTGATTGTTGTGGTATACGACTGCCGCGTACTCACCTTTGAAACCAACATCATCTAATTCGCTAGTTGGGGCAAAAGTGCGTTGAGTTGTGCCAGGGTCGGCGCGTAGAGGGCCTAAATAGCGAATCTGGCTTGAAAAGAAACGGGTTATCTGGTTTGTTATAGCGATAAGGCTTATGCGGTCATCGTCAAAGTCAACAATTGCTATAGGATCTTTTGTTTCTTTAGATATTGTTACAATCCCATCAGGAAGGAAATGAGTTAATGTGACTAAGAAAGTTGCTGAAGCATTTTGATAAATGTCGGGTGTTATATGATACGTATACTCTGCCAGATAATTATACTTATCACTAATAGAAGTGGGTATACGAGGGAATTTATCAGGAGCAACATTTTCTGAAGAAAGTTTTAATCTTTTTAACTCTTCTTCAGACGTTTTATGCAATACAAAATCACCGGTAACTGTTTGATTTTCCGGATCTGCTCCTATGTACTCGATATGGAATAGCAATGATGTTTTTTTAACCTCAACCCTCGATGCTTCAATTGCAGAAGAGTTTGAGTTGTCAGCATTGCTACTGCCAAAGGTAACTGCAACTTTGTAGTTTGATGATTTAGAGATACTCTAAGTTGCCCTGGCGTATCATATCGAGCTCGCTGCTGATTTCAAATTGAATTGTTAATTCGCGTGAGCCAGATAATGTGCTGAGAATATCTTCAAACGTTCCAAGCTGCACAAGCGGCCCATTCGGCAATAAAGCGCGTTCTGGCAACTGGTTACTCAACGTTTGCGCGATCATCAAAATCGATTGCAACAGACTACTTTTGCCCGAACTGTTGCGCCCGGCAAGCACAGTGACTGGAGCCAGTGTCAATTCGCCTGAATTGACAATAGGCTTGAAGTTTTCGATAGACCAGCTTTTGAGCATCGTAAAGTCCTTATGATGATAGCTTGCGAAGGCAGTTTCTCTTCTTAATGCTGATTGTACCTTACTTTATATAGTTTGGGAATACCGAGTTTGTAGACATATTGGGGCCTATAATCCTGGCTCTCGCACCTTCAATGCACCATCGGCAACTTCTTCCACAGCCAGCTAAACACGCCGCCTTTGATATTCACTACTCGCGACACGCCACGCTTTTGCAGCATCTTGCCCGCTGTGATACTGCGATGCCCGCTCAGACAGAGCAGCAGCACTTCTTTATCGCGTGGCACTTCATCGATGCGACGTTTGAACTGGCTCAGGGGCATGTTGCGCGCGCCGTTGATATGACGCCAGCGATACTCAAAAGGCTCGCGCACATCAATCAAGACTGCCTCCGGGCTATCCTGCGCCAGCCGATTCCACGCTTCTTCCGCGCTAATTGAAGGTAGTTTTGCGTCCGGTGTACCCATATTCTCCTCGCTCCGTGAAAGACTCCCGCGCAACGCCGCCCATACATTATGCAGCGTGTTTCAGCAATTTCTTGTTTGTTTTGAAGAACGGGCCTGTGTGGTACAGTTCGTCGTAGTTCCAGGCTGCCTGAAATGTCCCTGCCGTCAGCGCCACCAGTAGCCAGACGAACAAAGTTGCCAGCGAGAGGGCCACCCACGTATCGCGCAGTCGGAAAATCGCTACTAACCCGCTCAAGAGGGTCAGTACAAACATGCTCAACGTCAGGACAAAAGCATTGATGGGTGAGCGCAGGCTGAAGTAGGCGGCGTTGAAGATCGTGTAGTTGAGCCACGACGCGCCTTGCAACGCCAGGAATGCCTTGCGGCCTTGCGCGTTTTTCGGCATGTTCAACACGCGCCATGTGCCAAGAATCACCGAGATATTATTGATGGTCCAGGCTGGCGCGAAAACCCAGGATGGCGGCGAAAAGACCGATTGCTTCAACTCGCGGAAGTAATTCACATCCCCGAAGAAATCTTCACGCAAAGTCTTCCCTCGATTGCCGCTCACAATGCTGGTCAACCCCGATAGGCCGAAGGTCAGCGCCTGGACAATGGCGTAGAACGCCACGCCGTGATACCAACGCCAGCGCGGAGCCGCCTTTGTGTTCTCTGTCTATACTGTTCTGTGCTGTCGTGTTGCAATTGACATGCTAATTCCTCTTATCTTTTCTCGATTAACTTGACCAGGGCAGGGGCAAGCCCAGCCCGTACCCTGCTACGTTGCTTCGCGAAGCTCGTATAGGGTACGGGCTGGGCTTGCCCCTGCCCTGGTGCGCGTGCGCCCTTGGCCCCTGCCCTGGTGCGCGTGCTGGTACATTAAAAGCTGATATCTCTTTGATGCTTTCAAAAAGGAATATGGGTAGAGTGTCCGGCTCGGATACGCAGCTTTCAGCTAATTATCGCATAATATTATGCACAAACGTGGTAATAATCGCCTGCACCTCATCAAGCCGCCCCTGAAAGAAATGATCCGCGCCCTCCACTGCTACCAGGCTTTTGGGGGCTGATACCTGCTCGAACCACTTCGCCGCCAGGTCATATGGAGCCAGTTCATCGTTCGTCCCCTGAATAATCAACTTGGGTTTGTGGCTATCGTTGAGGTAATTGCCATCGAACATACGAGCCGGAACGCCCAGACCAATCATGGCCTGCACGCGATCATCAGAAGCCCCCACGCGCAAACCGACCCACGAGCCAAAAGAAAAACCAGCGATAATGACTGGCAGGCCGGGATAGCGGCGGCTCAAAAATTCCAGCGCGTAGCGCGTATCATCCATCTCGCCGCGCCCCTCGTCATACACACCTGTGCTATGGCCCACGCCCCGGAAGTTGAAGCGCAACGCCGGCATACCCAGCGCCTGCAATGTTTGAGCTACCTTGAACACCACCTTATTATGCATCGTTCCGCCGCCCAACGGGTGCGGGTGGCACACCAGCGCCGCGTATACCGGCTCGACATCCTCTTCTTCCGGCTTGAGTATCCCCTCAAGATGACCGGTAGGCGTCGGAATATTTATATGTAAAATCTGGCCGATGGTACACCTGCCCTTTCTGCATCGAAGAATACAAGTTCGCTGCCCTTCTCAGGCGGCTTTGTCCTCTGCTGTCGAATTCGGTTTTTATATCAGAGTAACAGTTTTTTCTGCTTGAGGCCACATCTTGCCCGATCTGGATGTTTTGCTCTTCACCATTATAACCTATGTTTTCTTCCAGGCAAACGTATACATTGGAAGTTCAGGTGATTTTATTCCCCACATTTTTAATACTTGTCTCATCTTTAGCGGCTAGACTAGGTATAAATACCTGGCTCTTCGTGGTAGAAGAGTTCATTAGCCCGCCTCAACGAATGAGGCGGGTTTTTGTATTATGTTATGCCTGTTCGTTCTTTTCTTCTTTCCTTCCCCTTTATCTTCTTCTTTTTCCTTCCTCCTTCTCGCCCCCTTCTTAGCTGTTGCTCTCCCCGCTTCTCGCTTTTCGTTCTTCCTCTCCTTTCCCTTCTTCTCCTTCGTCCTCTTCTCTCTTCTCCCCTGCCCCGTTCGCGCCTCTCCCTTTTTCGCTCCTTCGTGTTCTTCGCCTTCCCCTTTCGTCGTTTCTCTTCGCTTCCTTCCTTTGCCTTCCTCTTGCTCGGCCTCGTGGGCCGCCGTCTCCGCCGCCCGCGCGCTCTCTCTGCCCCGCCCCCCGCCCCGGCCGGCGCGCCCCCCCCCGCCCCCGCGCGCCCCCGTCCCCCCCCCCCCCCCCCCCCCGCCCCCCCCCCCCCCCCCCCCCCCCCCCCGCGCCCGCCGCCCCCCCGCGCCCCCGCCCGCCCCCCCGCGCGCCGCCCCCCGCCCCCCCGCCCCCCCGCCGCGCGGCCGCGCCCGCCGCGGCGCCGTGGGCGGCCCCCGCGCGCCGCCGCCGCCGGGCGCCCCCGCGGCGGCGCCGCCCCGCCACCCCCGCCTCGCCGCTCGACCTCTACCCCGCGCACGCCCCGCCGCCCCACCGCTCCACGCTCTCTCAGAGAGGAGAGCACTGAGACGAGAGGCTAATCCGCACAAACGTCTGAGAGCGCGCTACACTCGCTGCGAACAAACGACAAAAGAACAGCCCCAATAACCTCTCGCCAAACGGGTGCGCAAAACCTGTGTAAGAAAAGCGAGCAGCTCACCACTTTAGTAAAAGCTAGAAGATGAGAACCAAAGCTGCTCAGCTGCAGCTGGCCCTGGTCAAAAACAGAAAAGTCACCAACACAGAGAGGAGGGAGCTCAGGCTGAAAAAGTACGCATGCCGCGTGACCGCGGGAGTACGCAGCACGCTGTCAAAGTCTAACACAACCCGGAAAGCACTAGCAACAACTAAAAGCAAACGAAAGCTAACCAAGCACGGTACCGAACAGGCCTCGCTGAAATTACCGAATGCGAGAACCAGGCTGCAAAACAGCACACGAAAACCAGACCGAATCAACTCAGCAACGCAGCACTGCTAAAAGCCCTCAAAACGACAAAAAAAACTAACTAAACTACCAAACCGATAAGCAGAACAGTATAGAACAACACAAAAAAATGACTAGAAGGCACCACCCGCAACAAACAAAACAACGCAGCAAAACCTCACCAAAAACACTACCAAAAAAGCACAAACCAAAAAAAAAAACTACAAGCTAAAAAAGCAACAACAAACAAACATACACAAACCAAAAACAACAAAAAAAACCAACACAAAACAAAAAAACATAGAAAACAAGCAATACGTAAGTAGTATATACTTATCATATATGCTACCTGTTAAGAGCAATGGGCGAAACCCCCTTGTATAACCTTGACAATAGCGTATAAGTTCATCATAATCGATATATCATATCTTTCCCAATTCCCTGTGTCTGGGTGGAAGGAATTTCCTATGGAAACCTATGGATCGCACAATTTTCCGGGCCGCCTCTTCGTTGTTGAAGGGGTCGATGGCTCTGGCAAAAGTACGCAAATCGCCCTGTTACGCCAGTGGCTAATTAGCGAGGGATACACCGTTTTCTTCAGCGAATGGAACTCGTCTCCCCTTGTCAAAAAAACCACCAGCAAGGGGAAGAAGAAGCAACTGCTCACGCCTACCACATTTAGCCTGATTCACGCCACTGATTTTGCTGATCGCACCGAGCATGATATCATCGCGCCTCTCAAAGCAGGCGCGATTGTGCTGGCCGATCGCTACATTTATACCGCCTTCGCTCGCGATGTAGCCCGTAAAGTTGATCGCCAGTGGGTGCGCGAATTGTACCAGTTTGCCGTCAAACCTACCGTCGCCTTCTATTACCGCGTGCCGCTCGAAGTCTCGCTCGGTCGTATTTTAACAGGCCGCAACGAACTCAAATACTACGAAGCCGGCATGGACTTAGGCCTGAGCAGCGACCCCTATGAAAGCTTCAAGCTTTTCCAGGAGCGCATCGTCGGTGAATACGAAAAGATGATCGACGAGTTCGGGCTAACCGTGATGGACGCAACTCTGCCTATACCGGAGCAGCAGCGCCGTATGCGCAAGATTATTCGCCCCTACCTGCTGGGCGTGCGCCGTATGCGCGGATCGGCTAAAGAGACAGCATGGGCAGGACTGGCCCGCGAGATGCGTCCATCGCTGACCGATACCCAGGAGAGAAGCGCGCGATGACGCTCACAATTGACACAGAAACACGCATGATGCGTGTTCCGGCTACCAGTTTGTTAGAGAGGGACCCCATGACCAGACTCGCCTTTTACGGCATTGATGCCATCCACTTGAAAGAACGCGACGAACTACTGCCTGGACGCCTGGTAGTAATTGAGGGCACCGATGGCGTAGGCCGTTCAACACAATTGAGCCTGCTGCGCCCCTGGTTGGAGAGTAGCGGTTATGCCGTCATGGATACGGAAATGACCCGTTCCGTGCTGGCCGGAGCAGGTCTCAAGCAGGCCAAAGAAGGCCATACGCTCGGACCCATCACCCTCAACCTCTTTTATGCTACCGACTTCGTAGACCGCTTTGAAAGCCAGATTTTACCCGCCCTGCGCGCCGGTTTTATCGTGCTGACCGACCGCTACATCTATTCATTGATGGCGCGCGCCATCGTGCGCGGCGCGGACCCTAAATGGATACGCTCGATCTACGGCCTCGCCCTCAAACCAGACGCGGTATTTTATCTGAAGATCGGCCTGGATGACTTGATCCCGCGCATCCTCCAGAGCGGCGGTTTCGACTACTGGGAATCGGGCATGGATATGCGCCTGGGAGCCGATCTCTTTGAAAGCTTCGTCAATTATCAAACGCTCCTGCTCACCCAGTTCGAATTGATGACTTCCGAATACGGTTTCCAGGTCATCGACGCCGGCCTGCCCGTAGACCAGCTCTCTGAGCAACTCAAATACCGCATTTTGCCCCTCTTGCCTCAGGGATAAAATGGATGATGGCAGGCGAATGCGGCTATGAAACCAGTCGGGTTTCATAGCCGCATTCGCCTGCCATCATCCATTTAGTTATACATGCAGCGTGTCGATCAGCCACAGCGCCACAAGCAGGAAAATGGTCAGACTGATAGCCGCTATAATCGGGTCGAGCAGCGGCGCGCTTAACAGGCTACCTCGCAGGCGCAGGCGCTGCAACAGCGTGGGCAGCGCCAGGCCGCAAATGGCAGCGATGAGCAGGCTGATGCCGAGACCAACGCCAACGGCGATGCCCAGCAGCCACGAGTGAAACAACAACCACGCCAGCGCGCCTACGGCCACGCTGGAGAGTACCCCGCCAATCGTTCCCAGTCGCAATTCGCGATAGATGCCGTGCCAGAAATCTGAGCCGTTTGCCGAGCGCAACTGCCACCCGGCCACGCCTAACGCCTGGGTGCCCACGCTGCCACTGGTAAGCAGTAACATAGGCATCAGGCAGATAAGGCCATTGAGGGCAACACCGGAGCGCAGCCCCGCCATCAAGCCCGTTGTTTGAATATGCGCGGCGCTGGCAACAATAGCCGCGCCAAACACCTGGTAGAGCAGCAGGGCCAGTGCGAAACCGGCCACGATGTTAACCCCCAGCCAGCTTACACGACTGAGAGCGGAGCGCAGCGAGAAATGCTCTTCTTCCTCAAATTCCTCGACGCTGGCCCCGGCCAGTTCGGAAAAATCTTCTGCCTGCTCCTCGCGAATTACGTCGATCACATCATCGACGGTGACGAGGCCGACCAGGTGTTTTTGCTCATCGACGACAGGCACGCCCAGCAGGTCATATTTGGAGATGATACGCGCCACCTCTTCCTGGTCGGTACCGGTCCGCACATTGATCACATCCTCGTCCATTAACGTCATCAATTGCGTGGTCGGTTCCGCTACCACCAGTTCGCGCAGTGAGACGACACCCACCAGCCTCTTCTCCTCATCCACAGTATACAGGTAGTAGATCATCTCGAGGTGGTCCGAGTTGCGCCGCAGGTAAGCCAGCGTTTCTTCAACGGTCAAATGCTGGGCCAGCGACAATACTTCGGTAGTCATGATGCCGCCTGCCGTCTCCGCGCCGTAACGCAGCAAATCGCGAATGGGCTGCGCTTCGTTGGCAGGCATCAGGCTCAACAGGCGTTCGGCCTCTTCCAGAGGGAGATCCGCCAGGATATCGGCGGCGTCATCCGGGGCCATCAGTTCGAGCATATCGGAGGCGCGTTCCGGGTCGAGTTCGCTCAAAATCTCGTACTGGCGCTTCGACTCAACTTCATTCAGAATGTCGGCAGCCGTTTCTGTATCAAGCCGCTCAAGCATTGCTCCAGCTTCTTCAACATCGAGTTGTTCGAGAATATCGGCAATATCAGCCGGGTGCAGGTCCGCCAGTTTGGTATGACTGACATTCAGTTGCACCTGTGGCACCATTCCTCCAGCGGTAGTTCCGGCTGCTCCTGCCAGGGCTGGCGCGAGGCGGCTTGTGGCTACTTTGACGACCTGAATCGGCTCAACATAATTCCAGGTAATGGTGCGCTCAGAGAGGCGAAACGGGAAAATCCTGCTCACCCACTCGATAGGAGTGAGAATGCCCAGGCGGCGCAGCAGTCCGGTAAAACTGATATCAGCGCCAATCAGGCGGGCGGTTCCTTTGATCTGCGCCAGCTTCAAATCATTGACCTTGACGACGCGAAAGCCCTGCGTATCGACAATCTGCTTATCCAGCAAATCGCGCTTCAGCAATAGCTCATCCTGCTCCGGCGTATATGGCAGAATTCGCGCCTGTCCAATGGTCAGGTGAATACGCTCAGCCTCCAGATTTTCCACCTGGGACCAGGGAATAACCATTTCATTATTACCGATGGTGAGACTGGATGGCGCGATAACCAGCGAAGTTACCGTCGGAAACGTCTCACGCAAGGAGACAGAAACATCTTTAATGACGCCCAACCGGTGGCCTTCGATATCATAAATGCTCTTATGAAAGAGTGTGCTTAAAAAAATCAATGGAATCACCGCCTCTCTTAATTCGCATAAAAAACCTGAACACATATCCACAGCGCTGTGGATATGTGGAAAACCCCTCACCTGCGTAACAAAAGTTACACGGCAAATACACACAAGAAACGCGATTTCCGCAGTATCCAGGTAACACCTGATAAAACAGAGCGCGCATTCCATGCAAAATGCGTTTTTATGAACTGGGGTGGACACTCTACTTATGTCCATATGCCGGGGTATTTCGAGAAGAAACCCCTCTAAGTTAAGCTGGCAGGTGAGAAGATTTTAGCTCGACATCGACTCCATCCATGAGGAATGATGCGGACTCATCGAGATCGAGCAGGCGGGAAGAGGGTAAAAAGCCGGGTCAGGCAAGATCAATCAAACGATACGCTACCCATTTCCATTGACGACACTCGATGAGGAGAAGAACGATCCCACAAGCAGGCACGCGAAAAACACACACCTACTATGACTGGGGCCAGCGTCCATGACCCTCACCTCCTTTGCCCGACCAGTTTGCCGCTTCACCACCGGCAACATTCATCAGAACATCTACAACCGTTTGCGGCGCGCTTTGCCAACTGCGGGTAAAGCAAAAATTTTCTTGTTGTAGTATAGCACCTGAACACGCATTGAGCAAGCTTTGAAGACAGTTAGACAGTTCATAGTACCAGTAGCGACGCCCCTTGTGGGTGTCCCGTCCGTATTTACACACCCACCGGAGAAATGCAGACGGGACATCCACAAGGGGCGTCGCTACTTAATGCAACCTGAACGCCAGAATACCTATCACATAATACGGGAAAGTCAGCACATATATCTGACAGACCCATAACACGGCCTTGTTTCGTGTGTACAGGCCATGAAAGAGCATAGCCAGCACGATGCCAGTTGAGAGACGACCAGAAGAGACCAACTCTACATACGAAAGAGGCGACATGAAGATAACCAGCACCAGATTAAAGAGCCAGATCAGCCATGAGGCATGTTGCCAGCGATGGTACAGAGCCTCTTTCACCAGCAGAAACAGGCTCAATACAGTCGGAATAAGCATGGAAATGATGAGTATTTGCAAACGATACGGGTTGTTAGAGAAGTAAAAAAGCCCCTGAAACGGGAGAAGTTGAAAGGCTGGACCGGTCGGAATACCTTTCACATGAAATAAGACAGCCACCAGAATATACCATGCTGCAGCGGGAGCAATTGACAATAGCATCAGGCGCAGCGCGTCCCGCCAGTGTTTCTGGTAAAGAGCGACAAGCAGGAACCCCAGTGGAAAAAGAATGGCAGTCTCGCGTGAGAGAACCGCCAATCCCAAACTGAGCGCGGCGACGGTAGGACGTTTGCGCATCATCAGGAATAATCCCAGGCAGACCAGGAAATAGGTAAAGGGTTCGGTCGTATCAAAAATAAGAGCCGTGGCCTGACCAAAGTAGAGACCAAAAGCGAGGCTGTACCAGGGCGACAGTTTCTGCTGCACGAGCATCCGCGCCACCAGTTCAGTGCCAAGCACAATCGCGAGGAAGTTGACCAGCCACAATACGAAAGGTATGAGACTTGCCTGTCCCAGCGTCATAGCCCATACCAGCATAGGATAAACAATACGCTGGTAGCGATAAGCGGGTCGATCGAGAAACTGACCGGCGTGGAGCGGGTCATGCGCAATCTGGTAAAAGAATTGCCCGTCATAGCCTGGAGCAGCGCTTGGTATATGCAGCACGAATCTTGGCCCAATATGCACGTAATAGAGAAAATTATGTCCGAAGATATGCATATCCAGGCCGACAAAAAGCAAGTAGAGGCAGGCAACCACCAATGCCGGACGCACAAGTATAAAAAGAGGATGGCGAGCCTGGTCTTCGTCAGCAGGAATATCATCAGCCAGCGCAGTGGCACTATTATTATCCATGAATTTGAATACTAACCCTTTCGGCCTTTCCGCGCCAGAAAATCGCTCTCCGGCACAGTTGGAAGAGCTTTGCGCCTGGGAACGCTGTTTGCGCTTTTGCGTCGTCCCTGCCGTATCAAGCGGGCCGGAAGATAGGGTTCCAGAGCGTTGAGCGCGTTGAAATACACCTGTTGCTGCTCCTCAATGATGCGCTGCGCTCCGAGCAGCCACCACTCTTCGGGCGTGAAGTACCTGGACACATCGGCTTCCGGGCCGCTGCGCCCGAACCACTGGATCAGGTGCAGATTATCGGACTGCGTAAGCCAGATTGCCAGTTCGAGCAGGTCGGGGTTTTCCGTCAGTTTCGCCAGGCTGTACACATTTCCCATGAGATGAAAAATGTGCTGCTGCGCCTCATTGCCCAGAAAAAACTCCATACCCCCACTGCCGGCCCAGGTGCTTGGATAAACCGGCAACGGAAGATGATGCAGGTGTCCTGGCGCGCTGTAACGTTCGATCAACGTCGTGGGCGTTTGCGTAGTAATTGTGCGCCGGGCCAACGCGCCGGGCAGCGCTCGCATAAACTCAAATATGCCGCTATCCCGGCGATGGTGTTCGCCAAAGGTCTCGAAATCCCAGCCCAGGAAAGCGAAGTCGCCCCGCGTTTCTGCGATCCAGTCGGCGTAGGTTTCGACGTAGAGCGGGTAGTTCGACCAGCTTCGATCTGTGAACCGGTAGCCGACATCGTCGCTCAGTTTCAAGTGACGGGCAAACAAATAGGGCGCGCTCTCGCGTTCGTTGTCAGCCACCAGGCGGCGCGGGAAACGCCTGCCCACAGGCGCAGGCACCGACTGTCTGATGGTCGGGGGAAACGGCTCCTCGTCGCTATAGCGGTACAAATGCGTGCTTTCGCGCCAATCCATCACCCATTCGCGACCATCCAGCAGCGCGCCGCGAAATCCCGCCGTGTCCAGCGCGTTGTACAGCAGGGATGACATGCTCATCTCGGTGGTATCGGTGATGGTGGGTCGCTTGCCAAAAATGCGCTCCATCTCATCCGCCATCCAACGCATCCGTAAGACAAACGTGGAAATGTCCAGCATAAAAAGGAAGCTGTGGTATGGCTCGACGCCAATCAGCTCCACAGTGTCCTCTGCCACCAACTCGCGAAAAAGGTCGAGCAGTTCCGGGTCCCATTGCTCCGCCTGGCGCACAAAAGAGAGCGAAAAGCCCAGCGAGAGACGCATACCCTCTCGCGCCATTTCCAGGAACATACGCGCCGCGGGATAATAGCATGTCCGCGCCACTTTACGGAAATAGCGCTCGTTCATACGCTCGTCAAACAGACAGCGATATATATCGGAAATTGATGCGCGCCGCGGAATAGGCTGCGCCGGGAGCTTCAAACGGCGCGGTTGATGGACTACCATATATATAGCCAGGTCTGCAACCATGTGATGGATTTCCTTATGTAGGGACGCGATAAATCGCGTCCGCTTCCTCGTAGGGGATAATACATATGGACACGTTAAAGGACGCGATAAATCGCGTCCCTACAGACATAAAAATCACGCAAAAACGATATCCTGTTTGCGCGCCAGAAATTCTAGTTTGCTGACAAGGTTCCCGATCACCTGGTCCCACACGAATTGTTCTGCCGTTTGGCAACCAGCCTTGCGAATGCGCTCCTGCTCCTCTGGATGGCGACGCAGGTAAATCAGGTAGCCCACGATCTCGTCGGGATCATCTGTTTCGGTGACGATGGCATTCTCAAACGAAATGGCATAGTCCTCGCCTGTCGAACCTGTCACGGCAATACCCTCTGCCGCCATCACTTCCAGAGCCACCAACCCGAACGGTTCATGACCGCTATTGGCAAGCGTAGCATCGGCGGCGTGGTAGGTGGTGCGCACAAACTCTTCGGGCAGGAAGAAGCGCAGGTTATAGATATCAGCCGGGCCAGCCTTCGCTATCGCGTCTAGGCATTGCTCCAGATTGGGTCGCTGCGCCACTACATCCTTGATTTGCAGGCCGATTTGATAGGCGTGGCGCAGCACGTCCGCGCCGTGTGGTTCGATCCCGCCGCGCACAAAGAGCGTTACCGGGTGTCCGCTATGCTTGAGACGCGCTACCGCCTCAATCGCCATCATCCAGCGTTTATCAGGATCAAAACGCCCGATCTTGAAGAGAAACATGCGTCGCGGATCGCCCAGGCGCGCGATCTCGCGCAGGCGGTCAGACACATCCGTGTTAATAGGCTCAAGATGACGCCTCGGGATGCCATTAGGTATCACCAGGGGATTGACATTATAGGCCCACATACGATGCTTCATATACTTGCTGACGGTGCAAATAGTGGTGACATAGTTCAGGCGCCCCCAGTTGATACGATGCAGCGACATCAAGCTGTTGAGGTTCCACAGCATCAGAGCCTTCTGGCGCACGCCATACCAGTTCAACAGATCGGAAGTGCGACACATCGCCTCGGCGGTATGCCAGTCCTCGCCCATGATAACCACCGTTTTCCCACTGGCAATGGCCGGGCGCATTATTTCATCGTAAATATGATAGGGAACGGTCTCGTTAAAATCATACAGCTTCTGCTCTTCGCCATCGTAGACGCCGTTCAAATAATACTTGCTGATCCACTGTGACCAGCGTTTGAGTATAAGACGCCCATCGATGCGCGTTTCAACCGAAGGTTTGCTGGGGTCGCCAATAAAAATAAGATGCGTGGTATAACCCTGCGTCGCCAGAGCCTCGCTCAGCTCTGTCACCCGCGTACCCAGGCCCCCCGCCGTTGAATAAATATCGGGGCCTTCAAAACACAACAAAACAAACAGTGTATTATCTGGCGATATGGCGCCATCATGTTCAATCATTGTAATCATCCTCGTGGAATTAATGAGGGGAGGGCGCGCTATCGAATCCCATCCCTGGTCTGATGCTGCCCCTATGCTTCTTGCCCGAAATATGCATTGCTGATGTTGAGAGAGGCAGCACGCGCTATGCGTTTAGTATATCACACAAGGTGATGTCTATTTCCTTTCAGATCAAGTTAAGAAATGCCCATGTGAGGCCGCTAGCGGCCTCACATGGGCATTTCTTAACTTGATCTGAAATCACCCCGCCGTAATCACCACGTCATCCACAAAGAAATCAGTAGGTTGATACTGATTATTCACATTGGTTCCCTGGAAGAAGAGTACTACCTGTTTCCCCTTGAAGGAAGCCAGCGACCGCGATATATCGAAGGTCTCTACAACCCAGTTGTTGGTCACGTTGGTATTACAGCTTGACTGCAAATTTGCTATCAATTGCCCGGATGTCGTTTGCAGACGGCTATTAAAATTATCCAGGCATTGGCGCGTATTCTTGTTGGTATCCGAGTACCACCAGTACGTAACAGTGAGCTTCGTATAGTTGGTAGGCACGCTAAAGGTCTGGGAGATACGATCAATACAGCCAGGATAGCCACACAGGTAGGCGCTATTGGCCCCCGAATGCGCGTTCAGGTTCTGAATAATCTGGTACCCGCCCGATGACGATTTTTGCCAGGGTGCCTGCCCATTCTCGAAGCCGCCGTTCTGTATAATGAGCGCTGGTGGCGTAGGGCTGGGCGTGTTCGTCGGCGTGGGGCTGGGTGGCGAAGGCGTCAACGTCACGGTTGGCGAGGGTACCGGTGTATTGGTTGGAGTAGGCGTTGGGTTGCCGGAGCCGACCAGCGCCAGGTCCTGCGCCAGGTTATTTATATTGAGCGAGCCGATGCCGCTCGCCATATCATAGCCAGCCGCCGCCGGATAATACAGATTAGTGCCACTGGTCACATCGTGAAAGGCTGGCAGCGACTGCTGTGCATTGAAGATGCCATACAGCGCGGGATTGGCGAAGCCGACCACCGTTTTGCCTTTCGACAGCAAGTACTGGTTGATGAGGGTTATACTTCCAGCCCACAGGGGCGCGGCGGCGCTGGTTCCACCCACATTTAGCCAGCCAGCCGCGGAGCAACCCGCGTTATTAACAGTACAATAGATGGCATAGCCGCTCGCCGGGTCAGCGTTGGCTGAGACATCCGGCACCTGGCGACAATATTGTCCGCTCGGAGCGTTACAGGGAGCGCCACTGCTGTTCGCATTGATAACGCCCTGGCCCGTCTGCCACGCTGGAAGCGTAAACGTATTGCTGACGCCGCCGCCGCCGCCCGCGCCTTTGGGACTGCGTTGCGTATCGGAGGCATTCGACCAGACCGTTTCGCTGCCATAGGTGCCGGCATTCAATTGCAGGTTAGTGCCGCCCACACCCGTGATGTAGGGATCGCTGGCAGGCGAATTTACTGCCAGGTTGCTATCGTTGCAATCATACGCGCCCGAATTGCCGGAGGCGGCAAAGAACGACATGCCCTCGGCTGCACCCTGCTTAAAGATGGTATCCAGCGTCTGCAACTCTGCCGCGCCACTGCTGGACTCGCACAGACCCCAGCTAATGCTGACGACCTGCGCTTTGTGGTCATGCACAATCTGATTATACGTATCGTTCAGACCCTGTGTCGTATTTGGCCCTTCATAGACAATCTGATTGGCATGTGGGGCCAGCGCGCCCGCCACCTCAATATCCAGTTCAACCTCAATGGCTCCCTGTCCCGCCGTCCCGCTGAAGTTATCAACCAGCACATTATTGATAGTAGGGGTCGCTATGCCATAGTTAGCAAAGTATTGCGCAACATCCGATGACTGGTAGCCGTCCAGTTCAAAAAGCGCGATAGTCTGGTTATCTCCCAGCAAGCCAGCGCTTTGCAGTGGAATGGCATTATACGCGCCCACGAGATCTTTAGGCCCATAGCCACTGGCCGACCCGTTCGCGAGCTTTGCCAGGTGTCCTTTCCCTGCTATATGCCGGTAAAGCGGCTGGTACTGCGTGCTATTATCGAGGCCGCCAATCGAAGTAATCAACGAACTGATGGCGGCAGGCACCACAGGCGGCGTCGCATTGGCGTAAAATATCTGGCTGCCAAGCTGGTAATTATTGATGGTCGTGCTAAAGGCTGAATTTGCCTGGGCAACGCTGCTGCTAGCGTCAATCAGCAGATTGTTGGGAGCAATACTCGTTACCGTCATGCCCGCGCTCTGCAAATACGAGACAACCTGCTGCACCGAGTCGGGTGCCGGCGCAAAGAGCGCTTCAAACTGAGCGGGCGTCAGATACTGGTGATATTGGGGCGATTGCGGATCATAGAGAGAACTGAGCAAACTATTCAATGCTGCCATATTGCGCGGCTGCAGGCCAAGCGAAAGATTTAACTGCTGACCAGGACTGGCAGCCTGTAACAATTGCGCCTGTGCCACAAGCGGCGCGATCTGCCCGTTCAAAACTTTGGGCGAATTCTGCTCGGCGCGCGCCGCTACAGAGATTGCCAGCAAACTGGCGCAAATCAACAGGAGAGAAATTACGATAAACAGGCTATTTCGCGCTACATTACGTTGCATACTAAAACACTCCGCCAGGATGACCCAAAAGTCACCCGAACGACCCCCAGGGATCATAGATACAATAACAAACTCCCAAATACGATGCCAACCCACAAGTACATGCCCGTAAAGTGCATCCCACCGCTTTTGCGCCCCGTTTTTACGGTGTCAAAAGTCCTGACAAAATAAACGTATCTTGCGGCAGAGTTAGCGCATAACACCTGGACCGCGAGGGTCTCCACCCCACTTCCACTCCACTCCCGCCCTTACAATGACTACGAAACTTCTTATCACCGCAACGTTCATTGTAAGGGCGGGAGTGGAGTTGGGTGGGGTGGAGACCCTTGCGGTCGCCCTCGTTTTTATCATGGATGGGAGTCAGAGCTTTATCATGGATGGGAGTCAGAGCTTTATCATGGATGGGAGTCAGAGCTTTAGCATGGATGGGAGTCAGAGCTTTAGCATGGATGGGAGTCAGAGCTTTAGCATGGATGGGAGTCAGAGCTTTAGCATGAATGAATGTAACCGTAAGGACGGGAACTTTTCATAATTATGCAACGTCCTGACATAAGAAGGTATCATTTGTATCAAGTTTGTTTGCAGTAGTAGAGTGTAAGGAGAAGAAAACATGCGTAACGTTCATAGCCTTCAGCGGCGCACCTGGTTTGCGCTGAGTTCAGTTCTCGTCTTGCTGGTTTTTACGTTGGCTGCCTGTGGCTCGAATACGAGCGGGGGAACGACTACTACAGGCGCGGGATCGACAGCGACTCCCCCTGCCACCGCAAGCGCCTATGGGTGTCCCGGTACAGTCATGACAACCTCGCCCTCCCCGGCGAAAATCGTGCTGAAACAATCCGATAGCAATACCACTATCACAGCGAGCGTGGGCGACGTGGTTGAGATCGACCTGCCGTTTGGGCAGGCCTGGTCAGGCCCCACGGCCTCCCAGGGCGAACTGCAATTGCAAGGGCCAGCAGGTTATGCCGTGACCGCCTCAAAAATGTGTGTATGGAGGTTTACGGCGCAGAGCGCAGGCACCACCCAGGTAGAATTCTACGGTAAAGCCATTTGTCAGAAGGGCCAGATGTGTCCCCTGTACATCATGCGCATCCCCTATACCATTGTGGTTAAGTAGGATTTTACAGACAACAAACGCAGAGGAATGCCTCGTGAGGCATTCCTCTGCGTTTGTTGTCTTATTTATCGTCGCGGATGCGCTCGACTTCAACATGTAATGGGCCGCCCTTGAGGGCGCTGGCTGCCGGAGAGTGGGAAGGAGGGTCCCATTCAAACGCGATTTTCTGGCGTTTGACGGGCATATCGGCCAGGATTTTGTCGAACCCGCCCTCGCGGGCCATGTTCACTTGCACGTGCTGCTCGTCGATCTCCATGCGCTGCGAGATCGCTTTGAGCAGATCATGCTTGATAAGTTCCAGTAACTCCGGGTTGACTTTGATGCGATCATGAGCCAGAGCCACCTTCAAACGTTCCTTCGCCACTTCACCGGGAGTAGGCTTCTTTCGACCGATCATAAATTCAAACACACCCATAACTTTCGCCTCCTTCATTCAGGATGGCTATGAACGTACACGTCTTTCAGTTAATGCGGGACCAAATCCCATCAAGCGCCGCAGGCGTTCCATCAGCGATGTGGCTTCCGTCACCTCTTTCGAGCGGCACTTCCTCGCCCAGGATACGCTGGGCTGCATTGAAGTAGGCCCGTCCGGCTTTGGTGCGTTTGTCATACACGATAGGTTCGCCCTTGTTGATGGCGATGATAATGTTTTCATCCTCAGGAATGATGCCGAGTAAGTCGATACCCAGCACCTCCAGCACATCCGCTACATCCATCATATCACCTCGCCGCACCATTTCGGGACGCAGCCGATTGAGAATCAGGCGCGGCTCAGGCTTGCCCGCCGATTCTACCAGCCCGATGATACGATCAGCATCGCGCACCGAGGCCATTTCCGGGTTTGCCACAATGATGATCTCGTCCGCCCCCACAATCGCATTGCGAAAACCCTGCTCGATACCCGCGGGCGAATCGATGATAATGTAATCGAACTCCGGTCGTAGTTGCTGGCACAGTTGCTCCATCTGGACGCTATTCACAGCATTCTTATCGCGCGTCTGCGCTGCTGGCAGCAGGTACAATTCAGGTTGCCGCTTATCTTTGATGAGCGCCTGGCGCAAACGACATTGTCCTTCAACCACATCGACAAGGTCGTAGACAATGCGATTCTCCAATCCCAAAACGGCATCAAGGTTGCGCAGGCCGATATCCGAATCGACGACCGCAACCTTTTTACCCATCATTGCCAGGGCTGTCCCCAGATTTGCCGTGGTCGTGGTCTTGCCAACACCGCCCTTCCCTGATGTGATGGTAATTACCCGACTGTCCATATGCGTCTCCATGAAAGCAACTACGGTGACGATACTACTAAAATAAGAGGGCGACCGCAAGGGTCCCTACCCATCCACTCAACCACCCACGCCCTTACAATGATGCAAGAAGACGAGGGCGACCGCAAGGGTCCCTACCCATCTCCACTCCACCCACGCCCTTACAATGATGCAAGAAGACGAGGGCGACCGCAAGGGTCCCTACCCATCTCCACTCCACCCCCGCCCTTACAATGATTACAAAATATTACTTGCGTGGCGGGCGTCCGTTGATCCACGCTTCTACGACGATCTGGCCGTTCCGAATAGCAGCGACTTCCGGGCGCGGCTGCGCTTCATATCCCTCCGGCGGGCGCGAGAGCAGGTGGGCAATACGCAACTGCACCGGGGCCAGCAAAAGCGAACAGACCACCGATTGCTCATTGTCGGGATAGCCCGCGTGTACCATGCCGCGCAATACGCCCCACACAACGATATCACCACCTGCCACAATCTCCGCGCCGGGGTTGACATCACCCATCACTACAACATTGCTGGCATGATGAATAGCCTGCCCAGATCGCACTGTCCGTCGCAGGAACAGCGTATCATCCGTTTCGCGCACCATGGCCTGTCCATTTTGCGCTTGCTGATCGATCACCTGTGCAGCAGACAACTCCACCAGATCATCCGACGCCTTCCGTCCATTCTCCTGTACATCAGGCGTGAGAAACGTGAGAGTCGGCGGCTCCTGCTCGGCAACAGACATATGGTAATAGGCAAGTAGCGCCTCAAGCTGGGTCCGTTCGCCGCGTTGCAATGAGCGGCGCGTGGTATCAAGAGCCAGCGAAGCGCCACGAAAGAAACCTGGGGCCTCGGCCAATCGTTCAGAAAGCGCGGTCAGCAAATCGCTAAAAGGCGTCTCTGGTTCAAGAGTTAAAAGCAGACCATTGCGCGTCCCTTTGATGGCAATATATCCTTGCACTGACTGCCTCTCCTCCTTCTCCAGTTCGCCCATTGCTTCGGCCCTATTTCCCTCCGAAGTATCCTCCATCGTCATATCTGACCATCTCACTACTGGATAAAAGGTGTATGCTACAACACAATAACTGACAGACGGTACACAATTCAATTTCAAGTATATGCTTCCATCCCCGAAAACGCAAGAGTAGTAGGTATAGTGGCTTGCTATAGCCTACCTGACGTGTGTACAATAACCCAAAACAGGATTTGGATGGATAGAAACAATGGCCGCTTTTATGAATTTTCCAACAGCGCGCGAGCGCGTGCTGACCTCAGGCACCACCACCATAGGCATCATTCCCGAAATTTGCCTGGTCTCCCATTTTCAGGTGGGAACGTGGCGCGTGCTGTATCGACCGGATGAGACGAGCAACGTGAAACGCTGGGGAATACCCTTGATGATCCCCAATTTTTCACGCCTGAAGGATGGCATATTCCAGGAGAAGGGCACCTGGCTGCCCATTCATGGCTTCGGGCGCATTATGCCCTGGACAGTGACGGAGATAAGCGAGACCGCTCTGACCATGCAATTGAGCAGCAGCGATGCTACAAGGACTGACTATCCCTATGCGTTCACCTTCACAGCCACTATCGAAGTCGGCGAAGGAACGCTCACCTATACGCTGACAATGGAGAATCGCAGTTCGGAAAACATGCCCATTGCCCCCGGCTTCCATCCCTACTTTACCGTCGCGCAAGCGAAGAAATCCGCCCTGGTGACAAATGGCCCCGCGGGCTTCGCGGTACAGAATTTCGATTGGGTCGAACATATCCCCGATAACCCCTACCCGTTTTCACGCACTGTAAATATCGAGATTCCAGGGAGTGGCGCGTTGACCATCGAAGAACTGCCGCAAAATGGCGAGTACGCGCTGCATACTATGCAAGTCTGGTCTGAGCCGCCATCAAAGCCCGACCACGAATTCGTCTGTTTTGAACCAACTGTCGGCAGCGAGGACGCCCTCAATCGCCCCGCCGATCGTCTCAACATTAAAGCCGGCCAATCACGCCGCATCGTATTACTATTGAAGGCCAACCCATCGTAGATTCTATTGGTAAGACATATTGTTTCCGTCCTGGCTTACAATGCGCCCAACTTCAGCGCCACTCGTTCGTATATAAAATGTTCCTTAGAAAGCCATATATCCGTGCAATTCGCGCATTCATACGCTATAATAGGAACATTACCAGGTACCCACCTACATACCAGCGTATCAAGACGAACAATTACAGGGATATGCAATGAACTGAGCGAGTGTAGGTGGGAAGAAAGTCAGGGCATCTTCATGGATAAAGAACCCGCCAATCGCTATTGGCTACAAAATAATAATACGCCACCGCGCCAGCCGAACCAGATGCGCCCTGGACCCGGGGGTCGCCCCAATGGACAACCTCCTCAGAGGGGATTTTCGATAAATCGCTGGTTGCTGATTATCGTGCTTGTCATGCTAGGCATCTACCTGTACCAGTTTTTGAGCGCGAGCAACAATACCGCCAGTCAATCCCAGGTCAGACAGTTGAGCTACAGCGACTTCATGAAAGAAATCAACGCTGGCAACATCAAGTCCGCCACTATCATCGGCTCGACCGATATCTCAGGCAATTTCTGCACGACTGAGGGACAATATACACAATATCACGTCTTGCAGCTTCCTTTTCCCGACCCGAATCTGCTTTCCATACTCAACGATCCCACCAACTCAAAATTTGTAAAGCCAACCTGTCAGGCCCAGACCACCGTCGTCACACAGGCCCCGGCAGATAACAGCTTCTGGCTGAATATCCTGATTACCTTCCTGCCCTGGATCTTCTTGATCCTGATCTTTGTGGTTATCAGCCGCCGCGCTACCCAGGGACAACAGGGTATATTCAGTTTCGGTAAAAGCCGCGCCAAACTGATTCTCGAAGATCGCCCCAGCACCACGTTCGCGGACGTGGCAGGCGTTGACGAGGCCAAATTTGAATTGGAGGAAGTGGTCGAGTTTTTGAAGACCCCCGGCAAGTACCAGCGCCTGGGCGGCAAAATTCCACGCGGCGTGCTGCTGGTAGGCCCTCCGGGAACCGGCAAGACGCTGCTAGCGCGCGCGGTGGCGGGCGAAGCAGGCGTGCCGTTCTTCTCCATGAGCGGCTCCGAATTCGTAGAGGTGCTGGTGGGTGTGGGCGCCAGTCGCGTGCGCGATCTGTTCGACCAGGCCAAGAAAGCCGCGCCCAGCATCATCTTCATCGACGAAATCGACGCGGTGGGTCGCCAGCGCGGGTCGAGCATCAACAGCAACGACGAACGTGAACAGACCCTCAACCAGTTGCTGGTGGAGATGGACGGCTTTGATACGCGCCAGGCCGTCGTCGTCATCGCCGCCACCAACCGGCCCGATGGACTTGATATTGCCCTCTTGCGTCCAGGTCGCTTCGACCGGCGCGTCACTGTTGATCGACCCGACTGGAATGGTCGCCTTGCCATCCTCAAGATACACGCAAAAGGCGTACCGATGGGGCCGGATGTTGACTTCGTCGCCATCGCCCGCGCCACGGTCGGTATGGTAGGAGCCGATCTCGCCAACCTGGTCAACGAGGCCGCGCTGCTGGCGGCGCGCCGCAATATGGACTATGTCAATCAGCGCTGCTTTGAAGATGCGCTGGACAAGATACTCCTCGGCGCGGAGCGACCTCTGGTACTGAGAGACGAGGATTTGAACGTCACCGCTTACCACGAGGGCGGTCACGCCCTGGCCGGTTTGCTGACGGAGTTTTCCGATCCCGTCACGAAGGTAACGATTGTGCCGCGTGGTCAGGCCCTGGGCGTCACCATGTCAACTCCGCTGGATGACCGCTACAACTACTCGAAAGAGTACCTGTTGTCGCAAATCGTCTACGCCCTGGGCGGGCGCGCCGCCGAACAGGTGGCCATCGGACACATCACGACAGGCGCGGAGAACGACTTGCAGCGCGTCACGGCCATCGCCCGCCAGATGGTGACACGCTGGGGCATGAGCGAGCGCGTAGGCACCATTTCGTTTAGCGAGCGTTCCAGTCCCTTCGCCATGGGTGGCGAGACGGGTGCGCCATCAGACTACAGCGAAACAATGTCAGAAATCATCGACGATGAGGTTGAGCGCATCGTAAATACCTCTTACGCTCGCGCCATCGAATTGATGAAGACACATCGCCCCACGCTCGATCGTATAGCGCAGGAACTGCGCAAACACGAGACGATTGATGCGCGCCAACTGCAAGACATCTTGCGCGAGACGGGCGCAACTCCCGTACATTACAGCAACGGCGCTTCGCCTGAACCCGCGTTTCAGGAATATACATCGCCAACGATCGAGGAACCCCCTCTTTCGATGGATAATGGCTATCAAGCAGGCTAGTCAAAAGAAACACGCCAGCCACGCAAGCGGATGCTTACGTGGCTGGCGTGTTTCTATGTATCGTAATCGTTCATAAAATTGCGCAGACCTGGAAAATCTTGCATGAGGGTATCCACAACCTGGGGCGCGAGAGGCAAGAACGTCCCTTGCGCTTCGGCCAGTATCACACTTTCATCATCCGCCCGTGTCAGCACGCCCGATGCCTGCATCATACGACGACGCTCTGTTCCCAGCCTGGCGCGCACGCGCAACACTGGGCCAAATGGCACATAGCGGCGGTAGCGCACTTCTAAGCGACCCGTCATGGTCCATTCTTGATTATTACCCAGCAATGACGTGCGCCCCAGCGCCTCATCCAGCAAAGCCGCTACAATGCCCCCATGAATTACGCCTGGGAAGCCCTGGTGTTCCTCACGCGGCTGAAAGTCAGCCACGATGCTCTCTTCCTCCTGGCGAAATACCAGGTGCAGCCCAAATGGGTTGCGCTGCCCGCACACAAAGCAGCCCTGATAATCTGTTGTATCATTCAATTCCATGCTATTTGCTCCTCCGGTTGCTTGTACAAAAGATTCTAGCAAACTTATCCTGATGAAGGCAAGTCGCCCCCTGTACCTCTTTAGCTCTCCGGCGCGTATTAAATATATGCTACAATGGATTGTAGTAGAGTACCCGCCGATATATTTTCTAACGAGGTAAAGAAATGGCAAAAAAATCACGTAGCAAATCCGAACTGACCCCAAAGGCGCAGTCAAAAGAACAGCAAAAAAAGCAGGCAAAAAAAGAAGCAAAAATGATGCTTGCGATTGAGCAAGTAAAAGATTCACTGGAAAAAGCCCAGGACAAGCTTGCTATGGCGCAGGCGCGGGTTGAAGCGCGTGAAGCGCACCTGCGCAATCTTGAGGTGGAACTGGCAGCCGCGCGTTCAACATCTCCGGCGATCCCTGTGCCGGTGGAAGCCCCAGATGGCGGTTTCAATCACCAGGGCGGCCAGTCTGATACGCAGGAAGGCGAGGCGCCCACGGCCTCAACCTCCTCAACGCAGGAAACCGCAGCCCCACTCGCAGCGGCTTCTGGCCAGGCGAGCGGCGAGACAACTCCTGGTGTCGCGACTACTCCTACGAAACCGGCCAGCAGACCACGAACACCCACAGCCAGCGCGTCTCGCCGGTCGTCTGCCAAACCATCTACATCAGCCGCGCAGCCTTCGTCACCCACACCAGCCCGGCGAACCGCGACGCGCAAACGCGCGAACACGAATAATTCAACGCCCGAAGCATCAAACGGCAACAAAAGCGAACTTTAGACTGCCAGGGTGGGGGACAAGCCCTATGGGGCTTGCCCCTGCCCTGGTAAAAGCCCGTAATTATATAATATGATTGCCTCTCGCAATTTTTTTCGCTGAAAACCAGGTGTGCTCTCTGCGCGAGGCTAGCACACCTCTTTGGTCGAGTTGTAGGTAGATGAACAGGGCGATGCCCAGCAGCGCCGCCTCGATCAGGTACGCTCCAAGCACATCGCTGGCCCAGTGCGCCCCAAGGTAGATACGCGATGGCCCAACCATCAGCACAAAGAAAGCAGAAACTATAAGCAGAGCGATACGCCACCAGCGACGCCCATCAAAGAGAATCACTCCAAATGTAAACAGCAGCCCCCAGAAGGCCACATAGGACATAACGTGGCCGCTGGGAAAGCTCTGGCCGCTGGCAGCGCGAAAGACTTCGACCACGCTGGCATTGGGGCGCGGGCGACCAACGATGATCTTAATCAATCCATCTAGAAGTCCACTGACGGCATACACAACCGCGACTGTGACAGCTTCCAGGCGCAGGTCTACCATCCACAAAATCACAACGGCCAGCGCTACCAGCCCAATTGATAACCAGAGCTGATAGCCGATATAACTGACGGCTGTCATAAGCCCGCTCAGCCAGGGATTCTGGTTTTCTTGAAACTCTTTAGTGATCGTTACATCGACTCCCAGCACAGGATGGAAATGGACAAAGGTTGCCAGCAGCACGAAAAGTAGAAGCATTACGCCGTAGACACCGAGGAAGATATAGCCGCGTTTAACCCGGCTATACCAGGGCAGCCGCGCGGTTGCTACCTCTTGTTTGGCCCCCTGCACAACCTCCTTCGCCCCACCTTGTATCTGTGCAACAGGCGCAATCTCCGTATCCTGCGTGCTTTTATCTGGTTCATCGAGCTTTTGCCGTTCTGTCTCGCGTGATGCATCTGTCATACTATGTCTCTCCGTTTGCTCTTATCCCAATAGATACTAATAATACGCATTAGCCGGGTAAAAAGTAAGTGATTGACGAACGCGGCATTTCCCGCTACATTTGTAAGGGGTGTGGTTTATCTACAAAGGAGTTTATACAATGTCGCAACTCGAAGTCCGACGGGCGCAAGAAGGTGATCGCGAAGCGGTACTCGCTTTTTGCAACCAGACCTGGGAATGGGGAGATTATATCGCCTACGTCTGGGATGAATGGCTGCGCGACGAAAATGGTGCCTTGTTTGTCGCCACCATGGATGGGCAGCCGGTAGGTGTCGCCAATTTACGCCTGTTGAATGCAGGCGAGGCGTGGTTAGAAGGTATGCGCGTCGATCCTGCTTATCGGCAAAACGGTATAGCCAACGCGCTTTTCGAGGCGCAAATCACCGAGGCCCTACGCCGCCATGCTCTCACCGCGCGCCTCATAACCTCGTCTACCAATACCGCCGCCATCCGCCTGATCGAGCGCAACTACATGCGCCGCGTCAATGTCTTTATCCCATTTCGCGCTATTCCACTTCCTACCACCACGAAGTCGCAATACGGAATAGCAACGCCTACACTGGCGACCCTGGCAGACAGCGACGAAATTATCGATTACCTCAACGTTTCCAATATTTTCCCCGCCGCCGGCGGCCTGTACAATGCAAGTTTCACCGCCTATTCCATAACCGCCGCGCTTATCGAACAGAAGATAGCCGCCCAACAGGTGTACCTGCTGCGACGCTGGGATCGCCTGGACGGGTTAGCAATGGTGGAACTTCGCGAAAGACGTGGAGAAAAATCACTCTCTATTGGCTACATCGATGGTACTACCGAATCGATCAGCCTGCTGGCCTACGCGCTGCGCAAAATGCTCCCCGATTTTGGCGTTGAAAACATCCAGGCCGACATACCCGACCTCATGATGGTTCGCGACGCCTTCACCGGCGCCGAATACGAGTCGGACGGCTCCCTATTCTACATTTACGAGCGTGGGCTGGATTAGGGATTAAGCACCGCGTCCACATCGTGCAACGTATGGTAGCGCAGCAACCAGCATCCGTAGTTCATGCCACCGCCAACAGCAGGCAGCGCCATCCATTGACCGTCGCGCAGGCGGCCCTGGCGCAGGAGCTCAACCAGCGCGGTAGCGATACTGGCATTGGAGAGGTTGCCATAGTAGCGGAAATTATCCACGAGCTTATCCATAGTCGAACGCGGCCAGCCGTAATCGTTTATCAGCAGCTCGCCCATACGTCTCGTGATGCGCGAGTTGGCCTGGTGAGGAACAATATGCGACAGATCATCATGAGCTAAACCCGCGTGGCGGCATAGCGCATCGACGGATTCGGCCATGGCCCGCGGAGCTTCGCGGAAGACATCCTTGCCATTCATCTTCGTATACCCGACATGGTACATGGAAAGAATTTTATTGAGTTCCGCGCCCTTGCCCGATTCATAAAGCTGGCGCATCTTCAAATCAACTTCGGCCATCTCGATCACATCTTTGCGCAGGGGTGTCTGGTAGAAGAGCGACGATGCCTGGTTAGCATCTGAGCCATTGATGACATACGTATCCTCGTCGCCCAGTTCCAACAGGTAAGCCGACGCGCCTTCGCCGAAAAGCGAACTGGTCTTCCAGTCCAGCACATTCATGATATTGGGCAGCAATCCCTCAGCCGTCACCATCAACACCAGCTTGGCAGAGCTGGCGGACAGTATTTCGGCGCAGGTTTGGAAAGCCTCGGTCTGGCAGGCGCAGGCCCCCTTCAACATAGTAGCGCGGACAGGCCCCAACCCCAGGCGCATCTGCACCTGCCCGGCAATAGTGGGGAAAGCGTCATTATCAGAAGAAGAGGCCCCGATCACCGTATCTATCTCGGATGCATCGCGACCGGAGCTTGCCAGCGCGCGCCGCGCCGCAATCACCGCCATATCCACCAGCGTTTCATCTTGAGCGTCTGCCCCATCGATGAGTCCCGGCGCGTCCGCGCCCGCCATCCGGCGGCACAGTTGCATGGTGCTGGCGCGCACATGCCGCGTACTCAACCCCGTGACACGCTCCAGATCATCAGCGCTGCGCGGGTCCCCCAGCCGGGTCGAAATATACGCAAAAAACTCGTTGGTAATGGTCCCCGAAGGCGCGTACGTACCCAGCCCGATCAAACGCACCTTAGCCTTTGTGTACACCTGCGGAACGATATACGTGTAATGCGGCCATTGCTCTGTGTTGCCCTGTGACATGAAATGTGACCTCCCTGGCGAGGAAAATAGTATTGTGAGGATAGTATATACCATGGCCTGGGGACTACACAAGGCCACCCCAAAAGCGGAAAGCGAATAAACAAAGTAGACAAACCAAATGATAGTACGATAACCGATGAGTTAATTTCTCCGGTAGAGTACAACATTGGTACTATTTAATTGACGCCCAATAGCTAAGATCAGCTACAATCAATATTGTAAAGTATAGAACTCTGCACGAGAGGATTTGTTTACTGATAACTTTTACTTTACTGGAGCAACTCACCAAAGGGGAAACATACTATAGCCCAGCTTCCATCCTTTCATCAAGAACATTACGCCACAAACCCGCGCCGATCTCGAACTCTTCTTTGAAGATCCCCAGGCTGACCGAGCGAACTGCAAACTGCATACTCGGTTGAAAAGAGTCACGGTCGTCTGGAACGTCGAACGCTGCTCAGTAGCCCTGATCTCAACAGCTTGTTTTGCCGGGAGTGGGGCGAAATTGGGCAAGTCTTTCGGATCGAACGAGAACGGACCATCAAAGAGATAAAGAAAGGGACATGCTACGAGCATGCAAAGCATAAAACAGAAAAAGCGGCCCGCTCGAAAACGGCAGTGGGGTGCGGAACGCCGTACACAGCCATTGCCAATGATGCATGAGAAACCATCAACTTTGAAAATTGCCTATAGTCGTCTTGCAATCGTATTGACAATACTTTTATGGATAATGTATCTTATCTCAACAATTGTTCGTCAATTCTTCGAAGGGCCAAAGACGTTTTCATTTACGATGCAAGCCATTGGCTACCTGATCATAGTAACTTTGCTGACGTTCTCCGCGCTCATGTACCTGGTGGCACGTCAGGGGGCACTTCAGAGGTTTAGTAAGCATGTACGCGTACCACGAGCCGAGCTCGATAGGCATTTCTCAGAGCAGCAACCCTCGATCACAGTGCTCGTGCCATCATATAGTGAAGAGCCAGAAGTTGTCCGTAAGACCCTTATGTCGGCAGCACTGCAGGAATATCCTGGTATGCGTGTCGTGCTACTGATTGATGATAAGCCTAATCCCTCAAATCCAGCAGTTGCCGCCCGACTCAACGCTACTCGTGAGCTCGGCAACGATATCATGAGGCTTTTTGCTGAACCACGTGCCCGCTTCAGTACTGCACTCTACCAATTCCAACAACAGTACGCAGGCAGTATGCTAGTTACGCAGTCAACGATTATCGAGCTTGCGTGCCATTATGCATGGGCGGCAACGTGGCTCGATGCGTTTGCGGATAAAGAGGAGATTGATGACCATGTAGATATATTCTTTGTCGAACAAGTGCTCAATGGCCTTGCCAATGAATTGCGCCTCGTTGGCCACGCACTGATGACTTCTTGCCAGGAAGGTGTCCAGCTACCTATCGAACGCGTACGGCAACTCTACCGTCGGCTGGCCTGGATTTTTGATGCCGAGGTAACTATTTTTGAACGGAAGAAGTACGCTTCACTCTCCCACGAAGCTAATAAGGCAATGAATTTAAATTCCTACATTGGCCTGATGGGCGGTACGTATCTCCAGCGCGAGACCCCGGATGGGCTTATCCTGATTCCAGCTGCCAAAGGCCAAAAAGGCGATGTGACGTTCCCTGACAGCGAATTCCTCTTGACTCTTGATGCAGATTCCATCTTGCTACGTGAGTATTGTTTGCGTCTTGTCTATTTCTTGCAGCAGCCAGATAATGCACGGGTAGCGGTGACGCAAACTCCGTATTCGTCCTTCCGGGGGGCAGGGACACGCATTGAACGCCTGGCTGGCGCAACCACAGACATCCAGCACATTCTCCACCAGGGAATGAGCCATTATGGTGCAACATTCTGGGTCGGCGCCAATGCGGTTATTCGTAAGCGCGCACTTGATGATATTGCTGAGACCGAATGGATCGGCGGTTTCGAGGTGCGCCGTTTCATCCAGGACCGCACTGTTATTGAAGATACTGAGTCTAGTATTGATCTCACACTCCATGGCTGGTCGCTGGTGAACTATCCTGAGCGTCTGAGTTATAGTGCCACACCTCCAGATTTCGGGTCCCTTATTGTGCAACGCCGCCGGTGGGCAAATGGTGGTTTGCTGATCTTACCAAAATTATGGGCGCAAACGCGCGCGCGCAAACGTCGCGGAGAACTTGTTTCTCGAACTGAGATTCTGCTCCGTCTTAATTACATGGCCTCAATCACGTGGGCGAGCTTCAGCCTGATCTTCATGCTGGCATATCCATTCGACGGTCAGTTGTTGAGCCCTTTCGTGGTGCTTGCAGCACTGCCATACTTCATCTCTATGGCGAATGATCTCAAATACTGCGGCTACAAGCGCACTGATGTACTGAGCATCTATGGATTTAACTTAATCTTGCTACCTGTCAACCTCGCTGGCGTCTTGAAATCGCTCCAGCAAGCATTAACTAGTAAGAAGATACCATTTGCTCGGACGCCAAAAGTCAAAAACCGCACCATTACACCGCTCCTCTATATCATCGTACCCTTATTGATCGTTGCCTTCTCGGCGTTTACCTTCAGGCGGGATGCGCAAGCCCATAATTGGGTAAATGCTGCATTCGAATGTTTTAATGCATTAACAGCGTCACGGGCTATAGTCTTCTATATCGGTATAGGGAATGCACTGGCCGATATATGGCATGGCTTAACAGACTGGCTCTATGTAGAAGTGCCCCCCAGGACATCCGCAGCTGCCACTGTTCCGAAACAGGCGCTTGATTGGAGGGCGATACTCTATCATGGCAATGCCAAAGAGAGGGTTCCACTGAGTGTATTGCATGCTGCAACGGGATCGTACCAATCCGTGATCAATGAGCAACGTTTACCAGACACCGACGCAAGCTCGCTTCCTACAATGAAGATGCGTGCGGCAATTAGATCACTGGACGCAAGCTCGCTTCCTACAATGAAGATGCGTGCAGATAGGCGTCAGACAAGAGGCAGCCAGTATCATGAATAAGTCAAGCGCAACAAATGAGCAATACTCAAGCGAACCACGGCGGAGGCTATCGCCCTGGCGAGTGATGCTTGCAGTCTTCGTTCTCGTAGGCCTGTCTGCCGGTACCGTCTTCGCCCGACAACAATGGCACGCGAGTCAGCCAACCGTTTCTAACAAGCCGTGGTTTGCGAGCTATGTCGATGTTACGGCTACACCTGCATTTGCCTTTGAACAATTGGGTACGACCTCAAACCGCGATGCCGTACTTTCCTTCATCGTCTCATCACCTATGGATGCGTGTACCCCTTCGTGGGGAGGAGCATATACGTTGAGCCAGGCCACTGGCTCACTGGATCTCGATAGACGTATCGCTCGCTTGCAGCAACTGGGTGGCAGCGTGGCCATATCTTTCGGCGGCCAGAAGAACCAGGAGCTTGCTGTCAATTGTACCGATCCAGGCAAGCTTTTCAATGCATACCAATCGGTAGTCAATCAGTATAACATCAACACTATCGATCTTGACCTTGAAGGAGCAGGCCTGACGGATGCTGCTGCAGCCAGCAGGCGAGCTACTGCTATTGCTCAGCTCCAATCACAGCTACGATCTGTAGGTAAGCAGTTTGCGGTATGGGTGACGCTGCCTGTTACGCCACAAGGGTTAGATGAAAATGGCACGAACGCGGTGAGTCAATTACTGACGCACCATGTTGACCTGGCAGGGGTAAACGTTATGACCATGGATTACGGCTCTAGCTTTGTTGAGGGCGCAACTATGGCCAGCGCATCGGAAAGTGCCTTGATCCAAACAGAGCGTCAACTTGGCGTTTTGTATCAGCAAGCAGGTGTACACTTAAATGATGCTACGCTCTGGACGAAGATGGGCGCAACTCCTATGATTGGGCAAAACGACACACCAGACGAAGTATTCGCCCTTGCTGATGCGACTGAGTTAAACCAATTTGCGCTCTCTCATAAGTTAGGACGAATGTCGATGTGGTCGGCGAATCGGGACACCGCCTGTGGCACTAATTATGTGTTTACGCAAATAGTCTCTGATGCCTGTAGCGGTGTGCAGCAGGATGCGTATGGTTTTGCGAATCGCCTTGGTGCAGGTTTTGATGGAAGTATTTTCCTGAGCGCTGGCCTGGTGACGACGGCAGATACTATCTCAAAACTTGCCCAGCAACCAGATAATCCGGCCACTAGTCCGTACCAGATCTGGTCACCCACAGGGTCCTATCTTAAAGGGACCAAAGTTGTCTGGCACCACAATGTCTACCAGGCAAAATGGTGGACGCAAGGTGATGTTCCAGATAATCCTGTTTTACAGCAGTGGCAGACGCCCTGGACATTGATTGGCCCGGTCTTGCCAGGTGAGAAGCCGATTCCACAGCCGACATTGCCCGCTGGCACCTATCCTGATTGGTCTGGCACAGCCATCTATAACACTGGCAACCGTGTCCTATTCAATGGTGTACCGTACCAGGCTAAATGGTGGAATACGGGACAAAGTCCAGCCGCCGCAACATCAAATCCCGATAGCTCCCCATGGGTACCGTTGACCCAGGAGCAGATTAACGCTATCGTAGCACCCACAAAGTGAACCCTGAACCAGTAGCTAAACTCCAAACCAGCCTCTAGAGCCAGTTCAGTCATTATTACCCCTCCCATATGATTGTGTCTGGTGTAGCAAAAAGAGAGCGACCCGCTCGGGTCGCCCTCTTCACTTTTCATGTGCGATTGGTCGCGCCAGTTACCTGGTTACTACCAGCGGTCGCGTCCACCGCCGCGTGAGTCGCGACCACCGCCGCGAGAATCACGACCGCCACTGCGTCCGCCGCCACCATAGCCGCCGCCGCCACTGTTGCCGTAGCCACCGCTGCTGCTATAGCCGCCGCCGCGCGAGTCGCTGCGTCCGCCGCCGGAGCGGGGAGCGCGATGCGTCTGGAAGCAGTCGCTGCAATAGACCGGGCGGTCTTCGCGGGGGATGAATGGCACGGAGGTAGTTCGGCCACAGTCGGCGCAGGTGGTCTCATAGGACTCGCCGGTGTTCTGGCGCGGGCGAGACGAGGACATTCCGCCACCGCCACTGCGACGGGCAGCGCGGCACGACGGGCAACGGCTGGGGTCATTGGTCAGGCTGCGGCTCGCGTAGAACTCTTGCTCGCCGGAGGTGAATGTAAACTCCTGTCCGCAATCGCGACAGGTGAGGATACGATCGGAGTATCCCTCATTGGACATCATGGGTAGGTATTCCCTTCTTTGATTTTCGCTCCGCCTCAACAAATGGTTGCGTTGAAATGAGTTGACGGATCAAGAGATATGAATGCACTTAACAGCGCGCAGACACTGTATCTCATGGTGGTCAAGGAAGTCATCGGACTTCTCCTGCCAGGCAGTTTTACCAGTTTCCAGGTGACGGAGCGAAACCAGGGCCTCGATATTTCCTACCTAATGCTAATGCTTAACCACGATTTTATTGTACCATATACTTTTCCAAAATAGAACAACTAATATGACCAATTTTCAGCTTGAATGCCGCCCTCCCAAAATGGTAGGATAGATCAAGTTTCATACAAAGGGAGGAGCAATTTGGACACCGCCATTGAAAGCGAATCGCCATTTCAGCCAGTGGCACAACGGCCACGTCATGTCCATATCATTACAGATCGTTTTTCCATGGCAAATACCTACCTCATCAACGAGGAGCGCTTCATCGTCGTCGATCCCGGCTCCGTGCTCAACGCGCAATTGCTACTCTCCTACCTGCAACGCTTCTTACACCGCAGGCCCCAGGATATCGATTTGATTGTGCTAACCCACCTGCACCCCGATCATACCGACGGCGCGGACGCACTGCGCAAATCCACCGGCGCGCCCATTGCCGCCTTGCACGTAGCGCGCGAGGAGGAGGGGGGAGCGAGCGGCGTAGGGACTGGAGTAACGGGCGTATCGCAATTCGTTGGTCAGATGTTTAGCCAGGCGCGCCTGCCGGGTGTGCTGCATCACCTCGATCTCTTCGCGCCCGCCTACGAGCGCCAGTCCCAACTGGTCGATATCTGGTTAGAGGATGTCAGCGGCCTGCCAAACCACCTCGATTGGCGCGTCCTCGCCAGCCCCGGCCATACACCCGAAAGCCTGTGCCTCTACAATCCCTTCAGCTATGAACTTCTGTGCGGAGATACCTTAATTACGCTGGATGGCGGTACGGCCCTGGTGCGTGGCGGCGCCAACCGCCGCCAATTGCAACAAACCATACAAACCCTTGAAAGCCTGAAGGTCTATTACCTCTACCCAGGCCATGGACGCCCAATTCTCTCAATGCGCGCCCTCGCTCATGTAGAATGGTAACATCATTTCGGTTTGCTCGGCAGGCGCAAGAAAGGCACAGGACCGCTAATAGGACGCGCAATTGGCGGCACAGACAGCATGGGCAGCGGAGTGGTGCCAGCATCCGGCACCAGCATGTATTCCAGGCGCGTCGTCCCCAGGCGAATCATATCGCCTTGCTGTAGCAAATGCGGGGCGCGCACAAGCTCTCCATTGACCTGCGCGCCGGGGCCAGAAAGGTAATCTCCGTCGAGCTGGCGCGTAAAGCGCGCATATTCCATGCTGATCGACGCGTCATCCAGCAGCACATCACAGTCCGGCGAACGTCCCACCATTAACGCGGGCCGGTCAAGCAGAAAACTTCTTCCCGCCAGATTCCCACTATGAATGAGGCACATACTGCTCCGTACCGGCGGCAACGGTTGAGGCGTGACAGGATCGTTTCTCAGGACGCGCATCCATGCCGGTATTCCATTCGATGCCCGGTCGTCAAGGCCTGGCGTATGCTGTGGCGCTGATGCAAATAGTTCGCGACCAGCGAAGCTACCCGCGTCCGCGAACAGGGATTCATTCAGGGGTCGGGTCGGTGGCGCGGAAGAACCTGCCGGTTTGCGCTCAAAGGCCAGCTCCTCGGCCTTATCAAGCGCGATATTGTCGAGTGAAATTGAGGGACGGCGCGCGTGCAGCAGCAATGGATCATCCTCATCTCTCCAGGAAGTAGGGAGCGGCGCAACTTCAAAGAGAAAACGGTGCGCGCCAATTTCCAGTAAGTCGCCGCTATTGATGGGGAGAGAGCCGCGTATACGCCGCCCATTCAAAATGATGCCATTCATACTATCGCAATCGGTCACATAGGTCTGCCCATCCTGCCACGCGATTTCCGCGTGATAGCGGGAAGAGGTTTCATCGTCCAGCCAGATTTCGTTGTCTTCCTCGCGTCCGATGCTGATAACGGCGCGCTTCAAGGACAATCGCTGCCCCTGGAAACGTCCTGCGCGATGCTCGAGCCAGCCCCAGGGAATATCATCGCTATACACAAACGGGGCAGGCACACCCTGCTGGCGTCGTGGTGGTCTCGCGCTAGCGATGGCAGCCGCGTTACCCTTCGTCGTGCGCTTGCTGCGATGGCGAGGCATACGCGCCGATGTGTGTGACTCACGCGGCTGCGTGTACAGGCAGTAAGAAGCCGTTGCCCCTACCGGCACAAAGCACCCCCATAAGGCCACATAGACCAGCGCAATGGCCGCTTCGATCAAACCGATTGAGGCCGGAGACGCGCTCAGACGCGCGTTATACCAGATGATAGCGGGAAGCAGCAAGAGAGCGGAAAAGACGCAGCTAACGATCACGAAGGCGAGTTGTCTCGTCGTGCCGCGTTTGCGCCATGTCGTATAAAGCGCATTGACGGCTATGGCGCACATGCAACAGGCCAATCCACCATAGCAGCCAGCCAGATACCAGTTAGGAAAATCTATCGCGCTCGTCGCTGTATCCCTCTCTGCCTCATGTACTCTTGAAAGACATTATACCATCGGGCCGACGCCTTGTTGGCGAGCTGCTCTAATCAGGATAGTATCTACAATGTGTCCGGCATTCGCGCTGTACTCCTCGTTGGCGAAGATGTTGGCCGACGCGCCCGCAACGCCATTGTTCACCTGCACGCCATCCCAGTACTGAAATTGCGTATCATCCGGCGTCATCGCCACGCCCAGAAAGGCGTGGCCGGGAATAATCACGATTTCAGCGTCCAGGCCGATCTTCTCAACGGCGGAAGCCAGCAGCGCGGTCAATTCAATACACATGCCGGTTTGCTGCTGCAAAATCTCAGATGGCAGTTTAATATTTTCTAGCGCCACACTGGTATCACCCGGCCCGTTGTAAGGAACGGATTCCTGGCTATAACGCATATGGTAATCCAACCGCAAAGTATCGAAAATAGCATTGACCTGGTCACGCACCTCCTGTGGTGATGCATGATTGTCATAGCCAATCATAGCAAGCGGCGTGGGCGCAGGCTGCGCCGCCAGGCGATTTGCTGCCCGTTTCACTAACCCGATGACCATTGGATCGTCCGGCGTGACCCAGGCCGCAATTTTGAGCCGGTTCGCCGCTACCCATTGCATCAACTGGTGCGCGTGCAGCAGTAGCGGGCTGTCATTAAAATAATACACAGTATTGCGCGTATCCGTCACTCGCACGCTGAGCGAAGTAGTGACATCGCTGGTCAATTTGCGCACTGCCTGGTCTAGCAGCGCTGGCGTAAAACCGCTGGATTGCGCATTATTAGTAGCTGTGACAGTATGTGTCTCTACCTGGGTAAAGCCCACCACTCCCACGCTAATGATAAGCGTAAGTGGGCTACTGCTGTTGTACGTTACCGTAAAGAGGTTTGTATGGGTGGACAGATCAAAAGGGTAATAGGCGCTGAATACCTCTGCCGGAGCTTGAACACAAATATGCGCAGGCTTTTGCCCCCCGCAATGCTCCTGGCCTACAGTTTGTTGATAGCGCGAGTAGGCCTGAAGACCACCCACAATATAGCCGCCAGAGACCACAGTCAGCCCTGCCAATGTGAGGAGCAGTACCGCAAGCTTTTTACCCATGTTTCTCATTACCTCTTTGCCCTGACACGATAACAATGTGAGGACATGTACGGTAGGGATTATATCATCTTGTTTCAAACACGGGCAACGCTATGGGACTTGTGGGGTACTGGCTACAGATTTCTAGATTTATTGCGCGGCAGGTAGCTTTGTGCTAATCTTTTCAATGGGAAGCGGGTTTAATGATCGAATGTGTAATGATTGGAAAGGGGAGGGGACGAGGACGCCCACAAGGGTCCCCACCACTCTTCAGCACCACCCGCGTCCCTACGAGTGTGTTGCATTTTGACGAGGGTATTTTATGACTCATAACATGGGGGAATATTACGAGCGCGCTAGCGATTATGATCTGGTGTATCAGGGGCAGTCGGAGCAGGATGTGCCGTTCTGGCGGGAACTGGTGATGCGGTTTACGCCGCAGCGGGTGTTGGAACTGGCGTGTGGGAGCGGGCGCATTGGCATAGAGTTGTTGCATAGTCCGGGCAGTTTCGAGCTTGAGGGGTTGGATGTCTCTGCTGAGATGCTGAAGGCGTACCGGGGCAAGCTGGAGCGCGAAGATGAGATGACGCGGGGGCGCGTTACACTGCACGAGGCGGATATGTGCGATTACGAGTTGGCGCATAAGGGGACGTTCGATCTGATTATCCTGCCGTTTAACTCGATTGTGCATTTGTATGAAATTGAGCAGCAGCTTGAGGCTTTTCGCACTACTTTTGAGCATCTCGCGCCGGGTGGGCGGTTTGTGGTGGATGTTTTCGTGCCTGATATTGATTATCTGAGCGACGCGCTCAATCATCCGTCGCATGTGTATGTGGAAGATGAGATCGAGGTGCCGGACGAATTTACTATGCTGCTGTATACCAGTCGCAAATATGATGCTGTCGAGCAATTAGAGCATATCCTGTGGACGCATGAAAAGTATTTTGAAAGTGGCGAGCACGAACGCTACCTTTCCCGGCTGGATATGCATATCTTCTTTCCGCGCGAACTGCAATTGCTTTTCCTGGCGGCGGGTTTCGGCATTGATGCTATCTATGGAGGATATGATTGGAAGCCGTTTGGTAAGGGGACGCGGCAAATCGTGGTGGGAAGAAAACAGTAGAAAAAAAGAATGAGGTTTGCGCAAGCTCCCAGCCTGCGCAAACCTCATTCTTTTTTTCTATGAGTTTTGGAGGAGTGGGGCTTGCCCCCTTGATGGTTGTGTGCTAGAATATATCCTAGTGAATAAGTCGGAATAATCTGGCTGCGCGTGGATTTTGCAGGACGAACTCGCAGTACACTAGAAGAGAAGGAGAGACGACCATGTGGTTACAGGTGTCAACTAAGGGTGAATATGGCGTGCGGATCATGGTCGATCTGGCTCGAACACTATGGTGAACCCGCGCGCTCGCTGACGGATATCGCGCAGGCAGAAATGCTGCCGCTGGCCTACCTGGAACAACTGGCGAAGCTGTTGCGCGAGGCGGAGCCGCCTTTGCTGGTGAGTACGCGCGGCGCGCACGGAGGGTATCGTTTGAGCCGCAGTCCCGAACAGATTACCATGGGCGAGGTTTTGCGCGTTTTGGAGGGACCAATCGCGCCGATGATTTGCGCGACCGAGGGCGAGATGACCGAGATTTGCGGCAAACTTGGCTCGTGCAAGATTCAGCAGTTGTGGTCTAAGGTGCGCGACGCGGTGGCGACGACTATCGATGCCATGACGCTGGCGGAGCTGATGGGCGAGCCCGATCACGAGCAGGCGTCGCCGGCGCAATTTATTGCTTTATCTAATATTCGCGTAGCACACGCTACCCACAATTAAAAGCGGGATTGTTAAGGGCGCAGCCCTTGACCAGGGTGTGGGGTGTCCCCACATTTACTCACTATCACCCGGTTGGGTGGAGAAATATGCAATAAAGCGGGATTGTTAAGGGCGCAGCCCTTGACCAGGGTGTGGGGTGTCCCCACATTTACTCACTATCACCCGGTTGGGTGGAGAAGTATACAATTAGGAGGAAATGTTTACGTAATGGAATCAGAACTGATTATTAAGAACCTTCATGCCAATATTGAGGGGAAACCGATACTTCGCGGCGTTGACCTGGTGGTGAAAAAGGGCCAGGTACACGCGCTCATGGGTCCAAACGGCTCAGGCAAGAGCACGCTGGCGAATGTAGTGATGGGCAACCCCAAGTATGAAGTGACAGAAGGCGAAATCTGGTTTAAGGGCGAGAATATTTTGGAATATTCGCCTGACCGCCGCGCGCGTATGCGGCTTTTCCTGGCGTTTCAATATCCCATGTCTATTCCTGGCGTCAGCGTGGCCAACTTTTTGCGTCGCTCGCTTGAGGCTGTACGCGAGGGTAATAAGCCGCTGGAAGAGGGCGATCATCCTACCGGAAAAATGGCTAAACGCAAGAGCATTCCGCCCGGCGAATTTCGTAAATTGATGCAGGAGAAGATGCGCCTGCTCAAAGTGGATAACAGCTTTATCAACCGCTCTATCAATGATGGCTTTTCGGGCGGCGAGAAGAAACGCGCCGAGATTCTCCAGATGGCGCTGCTCGAGCCGGAAATCGCCTTGATGGACGAGACCGACTCCGGCCTGGATATCGACGCGCTCAAGATCGTTTCTGAGAGCGTCAACGCGCTGCGCGGGCCGAACCTGGGCATCCTGTTGATTACGCACTACCAGCGTATGCTGAACTATATTACGCCTGATTTTGTGCATGTGATGTTTGATGGGCGTATCGTCAAATCGGGCGGCCCCGAACTGGCTTTTGAGCTTGAAGAGAAGGGGTACGAATGGCTCAAGCCTTCTGACGAGCAGAATGGGGTGATGGTCAATGGCTAATACCTTTCCGGTGGGCTTCTCACGCAGCGCGGTAGAGGAACTTTCGCGCCTCAAGAGTGAGCCTGCCTGGATGCTTGAGAAGCGCCTGCACGCCTGGGATAGCTATGAGCGAATGCCGGCCCCACTGGGACGGCGGGGAGACCTGGGAACGTTGCGCATTTTCTCAAACTTCAAGTTCCAACAACTCACACCCTATGTGCCAGCCAGCGCCGATGACACCTTGCCTGCTTCTATCGCGCAATCGCTGCAGGAGGCGCTGGTGGATCAGCGCTCAGGGCTGATCGTGCAGGAGAACGCTTCTGTTCTCAGAACAGAACTTTCTGAGGATTTGAAGAGCAAAGGCGTGATCTTGACCGATCTGGATAGCGCGGTGCGCGACTATCCTGAACTGGTGCAGCAATACTTTATGACGACCTGCATTCCGGTCGAAAGCTCGAAGTATACCGCGCTGCACGCGGCCTTCTGGAGCGGCGGTGTGTTCCTTCATATTCCTAAAGGTGTGGATATCGAAGACCCCATTCTGACACAAATCTGGCTCAGCGCGCCCGCTTCGGGCCTCTTCGCGCATACGCTGATTATCGCCGAGGAACTGAGCAGCGTGCGCTACGTTGAGGAGCATAACTCGGCTTTTGAGGGCGAGCAGCCTTCACTGTTCAGCAGCGTAGTTGAGGTACATGTCAAGAACGCGGCTCATGTTGAGTTCAGCAATATGCAGGACTTCGGGCAGAACGTGTGGACGATTACGAATAAGAACGCGGTGCATGAAAAGGATGGCAGCACGACGTGGGTGCTGGCCGATCTCGGCAGTCACGCCATGCTTTCTACTATCGGTGTGGGATTGCTGGGCAATGGCAGCGCGGGCGAACTGGTGGGCGTTTTCTTTACTGACCACGACCAGCGTTACTCGATCAACACGCTGTCAGACCATGCCGCCATCTCTACCAACGCGGAAACGCTGGTGAAGGGCGTGCTAACCGACGAATTGCGAGTTGAGTTCGATGGGATGATTCGCGTGCGGCCTAAAGCGCAGCAGACAGCCTCGTTCCTCTCGGATCACACGCTTTTGTTGAGCGACGCGTGCCGCGCTGAGTCGATTCCGGGCCTGGAAATTGGGGCCAACGAAGTCAGCGCCAGTCACGGCGCGACTACAGGCAAAATCGATGAAGAGCAGCTTTTTTACCTGATGGTGCGCGGCATTGAGCGTGAAGAGGCCGAGCGTATTATTGTGCAGGGCTTCTTTCGAGCCGGTGTTGCAGCGTATTCCGTTGGAGAACCTGCGCACGCGCCTGCGGCGTAGCATCGTACGGCGCATGAGCAAGGGATTTGAAGGCGAGATCGATACGTCGTGGATCGATGCCCAGGAACGCTGGGAGGTCGAAGGCGTTGATGAGTACGCGGTCGCGCTGAATAGCCCTAAAGAAGAGGAAGAAATCCAACTGGCGGAGTATTAGGCCATACTTGTTATCGCATCACCTACCAGGGCGGGGTTGAGCTTCGGCTCACTAACCAGGGCGGGGCAAGCCCGGCTCCTACCCTGTACGAGATGATGCGCGACACAATCGTACAGGGTAGGAGCCGGGCTTGCCCCCGCCCTGGTAGAAATCAGGCAGCATATGACAACAATGCAACAATCGATAACACGCAGCGCGGATGATATTCGCAGGGATTTTCCTATCCTGTCGAGACTGGTGCATGGGAAGCCGCTGGTGTACCTGGATAGCACTGCTAGTTCGCAGAAACCGGTGGCAGTGATTGAGGCGATGAGCGGGTATTATGAGACGACTCATGCCAATGTACATCGCGGGGTGTATGAGATCAGCGAAGAGGCGACGGCGAAGATGGAAAGGGCGCGTGTCAAGGTGGCCCGTTTTATCAATGCGCGCCAGAGCAAGCAGGTTATTTTCACGCGCAATACGACAGAAAGTATTAACCTGGTGGCCTATAGCTGGGGAATGGCTAACATTAAGGCAGGTGATTTGATCGTTTTGACCGAGATGGAGCATCATAGCAACCTGGTTCCCTGGCAAATGCTGGCGCAGCGCTCGGGGGCGCGGCTCGAATTTGTGCCGGTAACGGATGATGGTTTGCTGCGGCTGGATGTGTACGAGCAGTTGTTGCAGCAGCAGCCTAAGATGGTGGCGTTTACCCACATGTCGAATGTGCTGGGAACGGTCAATCCGGCGCAGGAGATGATCGCGCAGGCGCACGCTGCTGGCGCGCTGGTCCTGCTTGACGCGGCGCAGAGCGTGCCGCATATGCCGGTTGATGTACAGGCGTTGAACGTCGATTTCCTGTGTTTCAGCGCGCATAAAATGCTGGGACCAACGGGTATCGGCGTGTTGTATGGCAAGCGCGACCTGTTGGAGGCCATGCCGCCGTTCATGGGCGGCGGCGATATGATTCGCACGGTCGGGCTGCGCGAGTCTACCTGGAATGATCTGCCCTGGAAGTTCGAGGCCGGGACGCCCGCTATCGCAGAAGCAATCGGCCTGGGAGCGGCGGTTGATTATCTCAATGCCATTGGCATGGAGAATGCGCGCCAGCATGAGCAGAACATTACCGCTTACGCCATGGAGCAGTTGCAGCAGGTGCCGGGGCTGACTATCTACGGGCCTGACGCGGCGCGGCGCGGCGGGGTTATCTCGTTCACGCTGGGCGATATTCACCCGCACGACCTGGCATCCATCCTCGATCAAGAGGTGGGGGTGGCCATTCGCGCCGGGCATCACTGCGCCCAGCCGCTGATGGAGCGTTTCGGCCTGGCTGCAACGGCACGCGCCAGCTTTTACGTGTATACTATAACGGATGATGTTGATATGCTGGTGAAGGGTTTGCACAAGGCGTTGGAAATATTCAAGTTGTAAGGATTTTGCCTATGTCAATGGATTATCGGGAATATATTCTGGATCATTATCGCAATCCGCGCAATTATGGCACATTGGAGCATCCTGACGCGCACGCTGAGGATTCGAATCCCTTGTGCGGCGACCAGTTAGCCATAGATTTGCTGATCGAGGGAGACCGGGTAAAAGAGGTGCGCTTCCAGGGACGCGGCTGTGCCATTAGCCAGGCGGCGGCTTCTATGCTTTCGGAGATGATCGAGGGGAAATCCGTCGAGGAAGTTGTACAGTTGGGCAAGGATGATGTGCTTGACTCGCTGGGCATTCCTATCAGTCCGGCACGCACAAAATGCGCTTTTTTGTCGTTGCGCGTGTTGCATCGCAGCCTGGCGCTGGCTGGGTTGGAAAAACCCAACGCAGATGAAGAGGAAGAAGAGTAGTATGCGTTTGCAGGATCAGGTTGCTATTATCACGGGGGTCAGTCACACGGGGCAGGTTGGTCTGGCGCTGGCCTCTGGTTTTGCTCGCGAAGGGGCAAAGCTGGCGATCAGTTCGCGCAGTTCCGAGCGTGTCAGGGCGCGAGCGGAGGAATTGCGAGCGGAGGGAGCGCAGGTGATTGGCGTTACGGCTAATTTAACATCAGAAGAGGGTGCCAATACGCTCATCGAACAGACGGTGAGTCGCTTTGGGCGCATCGATATTCTGGTCAACCTGGCGGGTGGCCTGACAAAATATGGCCCTTCGCATGAATTGACGCTGGCGGATTGGGAAGCGGAGTTGAACAACAACCTGCGTTCTACTTTTCTCTGTTCGCGAGCGGTCTGGCCCGTTATGCAAAAGCAGGGTGGGGGCGCAATCTTGAATTTCAGCACTGCCGGCGGGGTGATGGGGGCCAGCGCGAACATGCTGGCGTATAATTGCGCCAAAGCGGGAGTAGATGCGCTGACACGCACCCTGGCGAAAGAGGGAAAAAGCGTGGGTATTCGCGTGAACTCGCTGGGTCCAGGCCTGATTGTTACGCAATCGAACCTGGAATTGATGAAGCCGAGCGAGCAAGAGCTACAAAATAAATGGGTCAGCAAAGAACAGATTATTGAGGCCGCTATTTTCCTGGTCTCGTCAGCCGGCGATGGCGTGACGGGCGCGTTACTGGCGGTACAGGGTAGGGGTGTGTAAGACAATGACGGATTATTTCAAAGTGGCGCAAGCAGATGAGCTGGACGAAGGCGAGTTGTTGGCGATTGAGGTGGATGGCGAGCCGGTGTGCCTGGCGAAGGTAGCGGGGTGCGTTTACGCCTTTACCGATAATTGCACGCATATCAGCGGCCCCCTCAACGAGGGCGAACTCGATGGAGAAGTGTTGACCTGTCCCTGGCATGGGGCGCAGTTCAATATTACGACTGGCAAGGTGCTACGCGGCCCGGCACGGCAGGATATTGCCACCTATGCTGTGAAGGTGGAAGATAACGCGGTTTTTGTCAGTTTGCCGGAGGAATTATGAAGGTGGCGTCTCGCGCAACGGCGAGGCCACGTCGTTGCGCATAAGGTCTACCAGGCGTTTACTGACGGCTATGTTGCTATCGGCGGTGTCCAGAATATGTTGCAGTTCTTCCTCGCTGAGGTCGCGGGAGGGGTCCCAGCCATAGCGTTTGAGATCTACTCGTCCTTCGGGTGAGAAGATGATGCCCTCTTCCTCTAATAATTTGCGCATTCCGCCGGGTGTATTGAAGGCCCAGTTGCCTGATAATTCCCCCTTGCTATTGATGACGCGCTGGGCTGGCACGCCCTGTGGCGTTTCGTTCATGATCCAGCCGATCATGCGCGCGCCGCGTGGGTAGCCAACGGCTTTTGCCAGCCAGCCATAGGTGGTGACGCACCCGACGGGACATGCGCGCACTAAGGCGAAGACCTGGGCCGCGACGGTTGTGGCCTGCCCGGCATTAGGAGTAAGTGATGGTTCGTTGGGCATTGTATTTACCTCACGTTTATTTCAAAGATAGCGCTGTTGCAAAATCGCAGCGGGTCACATGGCGATGGCAAGAATCACCACTACCATAGACGAAAACGCGCAAAAGGCGTTGTTACTACTAACAAATCTGTACCATGTTTCCCCAACAAAGTCAACAACCTCTTGACCTTTGTTCTAAAACCTCCTACAATGAGCGACTAAATAGAGCAATTGATTGAGGAGACTGGTTTCATGCTCGGTAAATCACATTTACTGGTTGGCTTAACTGCTGGTGTTGTGCTGGATAGCTTTGCGCATCTCTCAGGTCCCCCGCTCACGATGGCAGGCTCGGTTCCGCTTAGCCTGGTTGTCAATAAGGCCATTTTTTACTTCATGGTGGGTTTTGGCGCGCTGCTGCCCGATATCGATAATGCGCGTAGCACGATGGGGCGCAAGCTTGGCTGGGTCAGTAGAGAAATCCAGCATGTGGCGGGGCATCGCACCCTGTTTCATAGCATTCTGGGACTGTTTCTGGGGTCGCTGCTAGCAATCGGGATGGAACGGTTGGTAGAGTACCTGCTGGGGCAACGCGGGTTTGTGTTCCCGGCGCAATTTATTGGCGAGTCGCACCTGGTCTTTTTCGCGGTCTTATTTGGTTGTATCATGCATATCGCTGCTGATGCCTTGACGGAAGGCGGCGTGCCCTTGATGTGGCCCGATCACCGCCGCTACGGTTTTCCGCCCAATCCACACTGGCGTTTCCGCACAGGTGACTGGCCAGAGTTTCTAATCGTTTACTCATTTATGTTACTCGTGGGGGTAGGTGTCTATATGGCGTACATCAGGATTTGACATGCAACGCTTTGACCGGCGCGCCCAGCTGTGGTTGGCGTGGATATTTCTGGCAGTTGTAACGATTGTATATAGCCTGGCGATGAGTGACCAGGCTATTCTGCGTTATGCGACCTTCAAGGCTACCGCCTTTGATCTGGGTAATATGGACCAGGTGATCTGGAATACGCTGCATGGCCGTCTCTTTCAGTTCACCAACCAGGCTATCGATTGGTATGGCCCCCCTATTCGGCTGGCGATCCATTTTGAGCCGATTATTTTGCCATTGTCGCTGCTGTATAGCTTTGGCGCTGACCCGCGTATATTGCTGGTGTTTCAGACGCTGGCGCTGGCGTCGGGTTCGCTGCCCGTCTTCCTGTTGACGCGCAAAATCATTCCACAATGGCCACTGCTGGCGGCGTTGATGGCAACAGCCTATCTGCTGGCCCCCGCGCTGATCGGTTTGAACATCTTCGATTTTCACCCGGTTGCCCTGGCGACGCCTCTGCTCTTGTACGCGCTGCTGGCGCTCGAATACAAACATTACGCCTGGTTTCTGATCGCGTGCGTACTGGCGGCTTGCACTAAAGAGGATGTGCCACTGGCGATTGCTGTGCTTGGTATACTCGTAATCTGGAAATATAAGCTGCCGCGCCTGGGCCTGACCTTGCTGATTGGGGGGGCGCTGTGGAGTTTGATCGCTTTCAGGATCATTATTCCTCATTTCTATCCGGGGGTGCAGGCCAACAATTTCTGGTACCGCTACGAGGAACTGGGCAGTTCGCCGGGGGCGGCTATTCTCAATCTCTTCGTGCGCCCGTGGGTCTTCTTCAGTCTTTTCTTCACGCTTGACCGGCTGTATTATCTGTTAAGCCTGGTGCGAGGCGCGGGATTTCTGCCTTTGCTTGCTCCCGAATGGCTTTTGCCCACTCTGCCCAGCCTGGCAGTCAACTTGCTTTCAACGGACCCGCTGCTGTATAGCGGGGTCTATCATTACAACGCCGCGATTATTCCATTCGTGATGATTGCGGCTATTCATGGGACGCGGCGCTTCCTGGCTCTATGGCAAGGGTGGTCAGTGCAGCATGGGGATGAAGGGACACAGGCGGCGCAAGCGCCCTCACCCACCATCCACGCAACTCCCGCCCCCACGACAGCATTCGGATGGGGAGCAAGCCGCCCTCGTCCGTTTACAGAAGATGCCCCGCCCCGCTCCGGACACCCACAAGGGGTGTCCCTACTGAGGCTCAAAGCGCGTCTGAAACGGTTGACATTGCCCGAGTGGAGGGGAGAGCAATGGCGGCGTTTTAGTAAGCGGATGCAGCCACTGGCGCGAGCGACCTCGCCTGCGCGCCTGCAATGGATGACATTTACCTGGATTACGGTTATGCTTGGCCTCAACATGGTGCTGATGGCGGGGGCGCTGAGTTCATTCTGGGCCGATCATGATCCGGGGAGCCGGGAACAACATATCAATCAAGTACTGGCGATGATTCTGCCCGGTGCCTCGGTCTCTGCCAGCGATGACCTCAATCCGCATTTGAGCGAGCGGCAATTTGTAACTGTCTTTCCTACTATATGCCTGGACTCGCGGTGCAACCAGATGGTGCAGTACGTTGTTGTTGATCTTAACAACCTGACACTGGCTAACCGGGCGGAGGCGTCAAGCAAACTGAACAGCTTGCAGAGGCAATTTCGTATACTCGCGCAGGCGGAGGGCATTGTTCTGCTTGTTCGCCGTAGCACTTAACAGGTAGTTCATGTTATAATCGTGAGAGATAGGATTTCTACCGGCGATAGGATTAGAGCGACCATCGCGGTCGCGCGCCCGGTCAACTACATGGAGGAGCGTGCATGTATTATAACAACCCCTTTCCCGAGGAGTCTATTGGCGCCCAATCAACCGAAGCCTACCCTCCTATGGAAGAATTACAGGTCCGGCAGCCTAAGCCGCCCTATCAGCCGCAGGCGTATGCTACTCCGACGGTGCCACAGCCTGTAACTGATGCTCCGCAGATGTTAGAGCCTGCCGAAAGCTTTCTCAGTGAGGGAGAACGTCAGAAAAAAGCCATGACGGTGCGGTTTGCTATTGGCAAATTCAACGATTATCTGCTCTGGTTCCTGATGGTGTTGGAGACGGTGCTGGCGATTCGGTTCCTTTTGCAGTTGATCGGGGCCGATCCGAACAATCCGTTCGCGGGCTTTCTCTACGCTCTAACGTCTATCCCGCTCTTACCATTTCAGGGTATCGTGAAGTCGCCATCGATTCATCAGTACCAGGCGTTTGAGTTCTCGACGTTGATTGCCATTATCATTTATTACCCTGGTCTTCTACGCGTTGAGGCGTTTTATCCGCCTGCTGGTTTCCAGCCCGGAGGACCCGGTGGAGTAGTCGGCGAGGGGCAAGCCTAGCCCCTACCCTGGACGGGCATTGACCAGGGCAGGGGCAAGCCCAGCCCGTACCCTATACGATGCGGCTTGCTTCGCAAGCAGAACGTAGCAGGGTACGGGCTGGGCTTGCCCCTGCCCTGGTAATTCGCGCAAAAGATGATCAACATGCGCATTGACACGCATATAGTGTCATGGTATAGTCACTATCAAGCAATACTACAAAATGGCGGTGATGGGAACAGAATGAGAAATCTGCTGACGTTCAGAGAGCGGCATAGATGCTGGGAGTGCCGCCGCCAGCGTTCTCATTGACACCCCTGAGCCAACCGGTGAATCTGGCTGTCTGGAGAGATGGCGACGGCTTGCCGGTTTCGGGACGCGCCCGTTCTAGCGCGACGGTTTATTCACATGAGCTGAATTGAACCGGTGAAGGCCCCGCTACGGGGCAAATGGTGGTGGCACCACGACAGGCAAGTGTAGATCACAAGCCCTCGTCCTCCTGTTTAGAAGGACGAGGGCTTTTTTTGTCCAAAAGTGAAAGGGAGTTTTGCTATGCAACGAATTAGTACGCTTAAGATTCGCGCCAATGTGGGCGAACGTGTGCTTGTGAAGGGCTGGCTGCAATCGCTGCGCCAGATGGGCGGCATCAATTTTATGGTGCTGCGCGACGGGTGGGGAACGCTGCAAGCCGTGGCTGAAACCGAGGCCGAAATTGCGCCGCTAGTGGAGAGCGCGGCGGGCGTCGAAAGCGTGATCGCCATCGAGGGTGATGTGGTGGAGATGCCGCAAGCGCCCGGAGGCATCGAACTGCATAACTTGCGTATCGAGGTGGTTACGCCGGTGACGGAGGTATTGCCGGTATCGCTGAACAAGCGCAAAATGGCTGCCAACCTTACCACGCTGCTCGATCATGCCGTTATTACTCACCGCAACCCGGAGCGACGGGCCATGCTGCGGCTTGGCGCGGGCGTGATGGCCGCTTTTCGCGCTGTGTTGATGGATCGCGATTTCACGGAGATACAGACGCCCAAGATTGTAGCCGCCGCTACCGAAAGCGGCGCGAACGTCTTCAAGCTGGACTACTTCGGGCGACCCGCGTACCTGGCGCAAAGCCCGCAGTTCTACAAGCAGATCATGGTTGGCGTTTTCGAGCGCGTCTTCGAGGTCGGCCCGGTTTTTCGTGCCGAGCCGCACGACACCACACGTCACATCAACGAATACGTGAGCCTGGACGCCGAGTTCGGTTTTATCAAGAACCACTTCACGGTAATGGCTCTGCTGCGCGATGTGATGGCGGGTATCATCGCGTATCTCCGGGAAAGTTATGCAACCGAACTGGGATTGCTGCGCGTGGTGATGCCGGTGGTGCCGGAGGAGATACCGCATATCCACTTCTCAGACGCGCAAGAGCTGATTTTGCAGCGTCACGGTGTGGATGTGCGCGGCGAGCCTGACCTGTCTCCGCAGGACGAACGCTGGCTGGGCGAGTGGGCGAAAGAGCAATTCGGCAGCGATTTCCTCTACGTGACAGGCTATCCCATGCGCAAACGCCCATTTTACACGCACCCCGACCCTGAGCGGCCCGAGTACTCGAACTCGTTCGACCTGCTTTTCCGGGGAACCGAATTGGTGACGGGCGGGCAGAGGTTGCATCGCTACGCCGATTACCTGGCCGCGCTTGAGAAGGCGCAGTTGCCAGTAGAGCCGTTTGAAAGCTACCTGGAAGCCTTCCGCTATGGAATGCCCCCCGAAGGTGGCTTCGCGATTGGTATGGAACGTTTGCTTATGCAGTTGACGGGGATTGCGAATGTGCGCCTGGCGACGACGTTTCCGAGGGATTTGAACAGGCTGGTGCCGTGAGGGATGGAGGGGACCCTTGCTGTCGCCCTGGAGCTTATCCTCTATTTTGCCAGTGGATATTGTTGTACTCGTCGTGTAACCGTTGGTGGAGGGTAGCGCAAGCATCCGTAGGGACGCGGGTGGACGGGTGGATGGGTGGGAGACCCTTGTGGGCGTCCTCGTCCCCTATTCGGGTAGTACAATTTATCAGGTACGAGGACGCCCACAAGGGTCCACCCGTCCACCCTACACCATCCGCGTCCCTACGCGGTATAACTGTGCTACTCAAGGAATTTAGGTACGAGGACGCCCACAAGGGTCCACCCGTCCACCCTACACCACCCGCGTCCCTACGCGGTATAACTGTGCTACGCAAGCAATTCATGATGTGGGCAACTTTACCGCAGCATTCTCACCGCATGCACAATCAGCCGATGTTCCACTACCTTTAATCGTTCGTGCAGGCTTTCTTCGGTATCGCCAGCGAGAATGGCTACTTCTTCGCGGCAGATGACGGGCCCGGCGTCTACTTCGGGGGTCACGAAATGGACGGTGCTGCCGGTTATTTTTACGCCGGCGTCGAGGGCCTGGCGCACGGCGTGGAGGCCGCGAAAGACGGGAATGGTGGCGCCGTCGCTGGTGGTGTAGGAGCTGCCTACGCCGTCGTCGGGCAGGAGGGCGGGGTGAATGTTGATGACGCGGCGCGGGAACTGCGACAGGAAGGGGGCGCTGAGGATACGCATCCAGCCTGCCAGCACGAGCAGGTCAACCTGGAAGAGTTGCAGCCAGGTGGTCAGTTTGGCCTCGCACTCCTGGCGATTGTGCCAGGGCAGGTGCATGACTTGCAGGTGATGCGTATGGGCGCGTTCCAGGCCGTAGGCGTCGATGTTGTTGCTGACCACCAGCACGATTTCTACGCCGGGGAGTTCATGGCTCTCTATGGCATCGATCAAAGCCTGGAGATTGCTGCCGGAGCCGGAGATTAATACTCCCAGGCGCAGCGCCGGTTGCTTTGATGGGCTTGATGCTCTGGATTCTTCAGGCTGACCTGCTGCCTCCATCTGTCCCCTGTCCCGTATTTTCCACTCGAAGGTCTCGCCTTTATTGTTGCTCACAACTGCTGCACCTCTTCATCGGCCTGGGCCAGTTCGGCAGACAGGCGCTGTTTGTAGTTCTCTAAACGCTGCCAGAGCGTGTTATCCGCGAAGGCCAGCATTTTGGCGGCCAGTAATGCGGCTCCCTCTGGTTCTAATATGGTAGGCGAGGCCATGCCTGATGGCAGTCTTAGCGATGAGAGAATATCCATACCGCCGAAACGGTCGCTATAAGGCGGGCAGGCGATGACGGGATAGCGCGTATTGGCATCAACAACTGCCGAGAGCGCGTTTGATCGTCCCGCGATGGCGATGTAGACAAGAGGGCCAGATGACTCGTAGCCCTGCAACATCTCCATCAGGCGCCGCGTGGCCTTGTGGGCGGAACAGACGCGCATGGCGTAACTGATGTCCAGTGTTTTGAGCGTTTTGGCGACGGACTGCGCGTGCGCCAGGTCGCCTTTGCTACCCATGATGATGATTACCTGTGCTGCCATATTTTTTCAATCCCTTGATGTTTACAAACGCGGTACATTGATTCCCTACATTTATTGTAACCCGCGATGCGCAATATCGCGGCGATAGTGAATACTCTCGAATTTTATACGCGCCGCGGCGTCATATGCAAGCGCGACAGCTTCTTGCAAGGTTGGGCCGTAGGCGGCCACGCTGAGCACGCGGCCTCCTGCCGTTACCAGTTGCCCATCTTGCAGGGCGGTACCGGCGTGAAAGACCTGTACGTCTGGTAGGCGGTTGGCCTCGTCAATGCCTGTGATAGGAAGGCCGGTACGGTACTGGCCGGGGTAGCCGCCCGATGCCAGCGTAACGCTGACGGCATAGCCGGGTCGCCACAGGCTATCGACTTTCACGGGCAGTGTATGGGAAAACTCCAGCACGCGCAACAGGTCGTCTTGCATGAGCAGCATGAGGGCCTGCGTCTCAGGATCGCCGAAGCGCGTGTTGTGTTCCAGCACCATGGGGCCGCGTTCGGTCAGCATGATGTTGGAATAGAGTACACCTGAGAATTCGATGCCCCTGGCTTTCAACGCCTGCAAAGTTGCAGCCACGATAGCGCGCATGATGTCGTGTTCGGTGGCCTTATCGACAAAAGAGAGGGGAGTGAACGCTCCCATGCCGCCTGTGTTCAGCCCCTGATCGCCGTCGAGGGCGCGTTTGTGATCCTGTGTGAGCGTGAGGGGCAGGTAGTGCGTGCCGTGGCAGAGCGCGGTTGAGCCGATTTCGTCGCCCTGCAGATAATCTTCGATCACGAGCACGTCTCCGGCTGCCCCAAAGACTCGCTCAACCATCATCTGTCGCACGGCGTCGAACGCGGTCTGCATGTCAAGGGCGACAATTGCCCCTTTGCCGGCGGCGTTGCCGTTGGCCTTGACCACGACAGGCGCGCCATGATCTTCGAGGAAGGCAAAGGCTGATTGAGCGTCGGTGAAGACGCGATGCTGCGCGCTGGGAATACCGGCCTCCTGCATCAGTTGTTTGGCGAAGGCTTTGCTGCCTTCGAGAGCCGCGCCCGCCGCGCCGGGGCCGAAAACATGCAGGCCGCGCGCGCGCAACACATCGGCGAGACCATCGACGAGCGGCGCTTCGGGACCGATGACCGTCAGATCGATGCGAGCGCGTTCGATGAAATCGGCCAGTTGCGTGAAATTGCCAATGTCGATACGCATGGGCAGGCATTCGGCACAGTCCAGCATACCGGGGTTGCCCGGCACGGCGTAGACCTTCGTGACGCCCTGGCTCTGGGCCAGTTTCCAGGCAAGGGCGTGTTCGCGCGCGCCTGAACCGATTATTAGTACTTGCATTACAAATCCTCCCTCCATATTTCAAAATAGATCATCCCATTGATGTTTGCCGTACACCGTAGGGACGCGGGTGGATGTAGGGCAAGGCGGGGACCCTTGTGGGCGTCCCTCGTTCCCTGTCTCACCGTTGCTCTCATACGTTCATGTGGCGAAAAGGACACCCACAAGGGTCCACCCATCCACCCTACATCCACCCGTGTCCCTACGCTCTGGCGCGTTCCGCGCCTTGTAATCGTAACGTTCATTTTACTGTGACGTTCATTTCACGCGGTCGCTGCACTTGCTCCACCAATGGATTATAGGGCCAGCCTTGTTTGACCATGCAGCCGTAGCAAAATTCGTTGTGCAGCGAGGCGTTGGCGCTTGCATCATCGAGTTCAGTATCGCCGTTGGCCGAGGCGATGGCGCGTCCCAGGCCGGTGATGCTGAGGTAGCCCAGACTATCTACGCCGATATAATCCGCAATCTCTTCCACTGTGCGACCGGCGGCGATCAGCTCGTTTTCCTGCGGGATGTCGATGCCGAAATAACAGGGATGGCGCAAGGGCGGCGAGCTTGAGCGCAGGTGGATTTCTTTTGCTCCCTGGTGACGCAGGGCAGCGACGAGGCGTTTCATGGTATTGCCTCGCACAATGGAGTCATCGACAACCACCAGGCGCTTGCCCTGTATTTTGGGCTTGACCATATTGAATTTCAGGTCTACTTCCAACTGGCGCAGGCGCTGGTCGGGTTTGATAAAAGTGCGGTCGCTGTAACGATTCTTGATGATGGCATGTCCATAGGGGATACCGGAGGCGGTGGCGTAGCCGAGCGCGGCGGGTATCGATGAGTCAGGCACGGGTACGACGATGTCTGCCTCAACGGGATGCTCGCGCGCCAGTTCGCGCCCCAGAGCTTCGCGCACGTCATAGACGTACCTGCCGTTAAGCTGGCTGGTCGCGTCGGAGAAATAGATATACTCGAAGACGCACAGCGATTTACGCGGGATACTCGCCAGTATTTCGGAATGTATGCCCTGCTCATCAATGGTGATAAGCTCGCCCGGTTCGACTTCGCGCACGAAGTTCGCGCCAATGCGATCAATGGCGCACGATTCAGAGGCTACGATCCAGTTGTCGTCGATGCGTCCAATGCACAACGGGCGCATTCCCCAGGGGTCGCGCATGGCATAGAGCTTACCATCGGCCAGCATCACCATGCTGTACGCGCCGCGCAGTTTGGGGAAAGTGATGATCATGCGTTCGCGCAGCGTGGGACCCTCGGCGTGTAAGAGCAGCAGGGCGATAGCTTCGCTATCAGTAGTGGAGTGCAGGTATTCTTGCGGCAATGCTTCGCGCAGCGCGGGGCCGTTGACGAGGTTGCCGTTATGGGCAACGGCGATGGTTTCCTGCTGGCCGCGCCATTCACCGACGACGAAGGGGCCGGCATTCTCGACGCAACTGGAGCCGGTGGTTGAGTAGCGCACGTGCCCGATGCCGCAGCGTGTCTCCGGCAGGCCAGTTCCGGTGTCGGAGAAGACTTCGCGCACCTTGCCCATACTGACACGATTGAAAATCTTGCCATCGTGGTCGTAGACCGCCATACCCGCGCTCTCCTGGCCGCGATGTTGCAGGGCAGTCAGCGCCAGTGTAAGATAGCGGCGCACGTCGATACTTGCGCCGTTGTCTTTCGCGTAGATGCCTACTACCCCGCAGGCGTCGTGTAGTCTCTCCATAGTTTGCTCCTTTATGAATCGTCCCCGGCGTCCTGTAGGGACAAGGGGCGGGGTTGGGTGGATGTCGGGGTCTTGGATGCGGGGGGCCTTGTGCTTGTCCTCGTCCAGTTCACGCGATTAAACGGGGCATCATCAAAACCCAGAGGAATCGCGTTGCTACGAGGACAAGCACAAGGCCCCCACCCTTCACCACATCCACCCCTTGTCCCTACGGGATAGGGGCGGCGTTTCCGACCATTCCCCGATTTGGTTGGCAATGTTTAACGGGACACCCACAAGGGGTGTCGCTACTGGGATACTTTCAATTTGCCTGTCAGGTCTGCTACAAGGGCGTAACGGTCGGCGATCTGTTGCAGGTCTGCCGGGGTTACGTTTTGCAGGTTGCGATAGACCTGCTTGTTGAGCATACGATTTTTGTCGCCGCCGGGCCAGATGCGCCAGCTATCGTTATCGATGACATCGGCTACCATCAAATGTCCCTGTTGGTCGCGGCCAAATTCGATTTTCAGGTCAACGAGAGTAACATCGGCGCTTGCCCAGGCGCGTTTGAGCGTTTCAAATACGCGGCGTCCCTGTTCCGCCATCCAGTCGATTTCGGGCGAGGTTGCCAGTTCCATGTTGATGATATCGGCTTCCCAGATTTGTGGGTCGTGGCGGGCATCATCTTTCAGAAAGGTCTCAACCAGCGCCGGCTCGAAGCGCGTGCCTTCGCTGACCTCCGGGTGCCGCTTGAGGTAGGAACCGGTGGCGATGCGTCGCATGACCTGCTCGAACGGGCAGCATGTGGCAGCGACGTATCAGCAGCGTCACGTCGTTGATCTGCTCGACGAAGTGTGTAGCGATATGCCCCTCGTTTAATAAACGGAAGACATTGGCGGTTGTGATGGTACTCCAACGCGACTTGCCAGCAATTTCGTTGCGTCGCGCGCCGTCGCCTGCCGTGATCTGATCTTTGTTGACCATAAAGGCCAGTGTATCGTCGCCTGGATAGGCGTAAATGAGTTTGGTTTTGCCCTCTGCCAGCAGGGGGCCAAATTCAGGCTGATTTGCCATTCTTTTTCCTTTCTCAAAAGTCAGTAGGGACGCCCCTTGTGGGTGTCCGGTCATTTACACTCGTGCTTACAGGCGAACGGCGGACACCCGCAAGGGGCGTCCCTACTGATTTCGTCAGGCGTTACTATATCAATAGAACGCCCTCGCCCTCTTTCAGATGGCCTATAGTGAGTAGTTCGGGTAGGATGCGCCGCGCTGTGTTCGCGGCTTCTGGCGAAACTACCAATGTCATGCCCACGCCCATGTTGAGGGCGCGGTACATCTCGTGTCGCGCCACGTTGCCGAGGCGTCCGAGCAATGCAAATAAAGGCGGAACAGTCCACGCTCCGGTTTCGATGACTGCCTGTATGCCCGGAGGCAGGATACGCGAGATATTGCCCTCGAATCCGCCACCTGTAATATGCGCCATGCCTTTGATGCAGATATCTGGATATTCGCGCAACAGCTGTAGCTCGCGCAGGTAGCAGCGATGCGGGCGCAGCAAGGCGTCTACCAGTGGTTCGCCCAGTTCTGGAAAGATGGTATCGAGTGGGTAGCTGGCGAAGATGCGCCGCGCCAGCGAATAGCCGTTAGTATGCAGACCGCTCGATGGCAGTCCAAGCAGTATGTCGCCGGGCTGCATGGTCGGCGTATTGTGCAGCGTGTCCTGTTCCATGATGCCAACGATGGTTCCGGCGAGATCAAATGCGCCCGGCAGGTAGACATCGGGCATTTCTGCGGTTTCGCCGCCCAGCAGGGCGCAGTTGACTGCGCGGCAGGCGCCGGCTACGCTGCGCACGATGGCGGCGGCCTGCTGCGGATCGAGTTTGCCCATAGCGAGATAGTCCATAAAGAAAAGTGGCTGCGCGCCCTGGGTCAGCAGGTCGTTGACGGAGTGATGAACAAGATCGTAGCCAATGCTCTCGAAACGCCCGGCCTGCACCGCGATGAGGGTTTTGGTGCCAACGCCATCGGTGGATGCCACAAGGGCTGGTTTGCGCATTTGCCCTACGCCGTTCAGGGCGAAGACGCCCGCGAACGCTCCCATGCCCGCGAGTACTTGCGGCCCCTGCGCTGCTCGCACGACCTCGCGCATCAGTTCTTTAGCAGTATCGGCGGCGGCGATATTGACGCCGCTGGCATCGTAAGAGGTAATAGGCGAAGATACCTGGGAAACCATCGAGGGCGACCGCAAGGGTCCCCACCCCACATCCACTCCACCCCCGCCCTTACTATGATCAGCTTCGTCCCCCCCCCAGTCCGTAGTCATTGTAGGGGCGGGGGTGGGGTAGGGCTGGGAGGGGACCCTTGCGGTCGCCCTTCCATCTTTTTCACGCGCGGCATCATTCCCAGGTTCCAGCATCGCATTCGCGTAATCAAACGCGTTTTTGAAGATCAGCAGACCGTCGCCCTCTGCCGCCTGGTTGCCGCGTCGCTGCGGGTGTTGGATGGATTGCGTGTAGCGTTCTGGGTGGGGCATGAGGCCGAAGACGTTGCCGCGCGCGTTGCAGATACCGGCGATATTGCCCGTGGAGCCGTTGGGGTTGGCAGGATAGGGGGTTAGTGTGGAAGAGAACATGGGCGCGGCAGGCGAGGGTGATGCCCGCCGCGTAGATATAGTATACACGATTGGAACTTGCTTGTCTGCTTGCAAGCGGGAAAGCAGCGCGGAATCTGCTAATACGAACTGGCCTTCGCCGTGCGCGACGGGTAATTCGATGGGATGATCGATGCCTTGCGTGAAGAGACAGGGGCTGTCGAGTACAGATAGGGATATCCAACGACATTCAAATTGGGCTGAGGCGTTGTTGGTCAGGCTGGCGAGCGGTTGTTCATGCAGCATATCTGCGGGGCCGGGGAGCAGACCGGCGCGCACTAGCGTTTGAAAACCGTTGCAGATACCCAGCACCGGTCGGCCCTCGTCGATGAAGCGGCGCAATTGCGCTCCCAGGTGGATGGTCAGATTTTTTGCCAGTAAGGTACCCGCTCCCAGGTCGTCGCCATAGGAGAAGCCGCCTGGAATGACCAGAAAATGAAAGTCCAGCAGGCGCTGTGGCTGCGAAATAAGCTGGTTAATGTGCAGGAGGTGCGTTTCAAATCCGGCCAGGCGACAGGCATGAGCCGTCTCGCGGTCGCAGTTGATGCCGGGAGCGCGTAATACCAGGGCGCGCGGAACGCTCATACCGCTTCTCCCTTCCATGCTGCCTGCAATTCGTCAACGGCCAGATCTATCAGGAGGCGCTTGCCCTGGCGTACCTGAAAACGCCCGTGCTCTGTTACATTGCCCAGGCAGGCTATGTCGTGGACATGGCGCTCCTGCATATGCGCCTCGAATGCGTCTTTCTGCTGCGGCGCAACCTCTACGAGGAAACGCGAGGCCGATTCGCTGAACAACAGGATGGTTGCCTGCAATTCGTCCGAGTACTCGAGTGGTTGGCGCGGCATGTGTTCTATATCGATAGCCAGGCCGAGCAGCCCGGCCAGCGCCATTTCTGCTGCGGCTACCGCCAGCCCTCCCTCTGAGAGATCGTGGCAGGACTGCACCAGCCCGGCTCGAATGGCGTTGCCGGTGGCATTCATAGCGTTGCGCGCAGTCGCGACATCGACATGAGGAATGGAAGTATCATTAATGGAAAATCCCGCCCTGGCGGGATTTTCCATTAATGATACTTTCGAGATAATGCGAGCCGGCGAGTTCGTTGTGGGTTTGGCCGATGAGGTAGAGCAGGTTGCCTGGTTGTTTGAGCGACATGTCTACGCTTTGAGCGGCGTCGTCGATGGTGCCGAGCGCGGATATGAGCAGCGTGGGGATGACGGGCAGGCGTTGGCCGTTGGCCCGGTATTCGTTGTTGAGGCTGTCTTTGCCGGAAATAAAGGGGACGCCGAAGCCGGTAGCCGCGTCGTGGCAACCCTTGACAGCGCGTACCAGCATTCCCAGTTGCGCCGGATCAGTGGGATTGCCCCAGCAGAAATTGTCCAGGATAGCGGCGCGTTCGATGTCTCCGCCCACGGCGGTCAAGTTGCGCAGGGCCTCGTCAACGGCGTTCATGGCCATCCAGTAGGGGTCGAATTGCCCGTAGAGCGGGTTGATGCCGTTGGAGAGAATGATGCCTGCATGTGAGGACGCGATAAATCGCGTCCCTACATTTGAGAGAATAGGTTGTAAAACGGCGGCATCGCCCGGACCGTTGCCTGCCAGTCCTACCAGTGGCTTGAGTACGGTCGCGCCCTGCACTTCGTGATCGTAGCGGCGCACTACGGATTCTTTCGAACCGATGGTGGGGTGTTTCAAAAGAAGTAGCAATACCAACGAGCAATCCACCGCGTCTATAGGCGCGGTGGATTGCTCGTTGGTATTTGATTCATGTACCCACACCGCCTCTAGCGTCCGGTCGGGTCTGCCGTCGTGCAGGAAGGACATGGGCAGGTTGGCGACTATTTGGCCCTGGTAGGTGACGATGAGGTGATGGCTGTTGGTAAAGGTGCCGATGATGCTGGCCTCGACTTCTTCGATGGCGCAGATTGCCAGTAAGTCCTCCAGGTGTTGAGGGGGGACAGCTAACACCATGCGTTCTTGCGCTTCGGAGAGCCAGATTTCCCAGGGGGTCAGGCCCAGGTATTTGAGGGGCGCTTTCTCTAATTCGACATACGCGCCGGTGTCCGCGCCCATTTCGCCGATGGCGGAGGAAAAGCCGCCCGCGCCACAGTCGGTGATGGCCGAGTAAAGCTTCCTATCTCGCGCCTGGATAACCACATCGGCGACTTTTTTCTCGGTGATGGGCGCGCCGATTTGCACCGCGCTGCCGGCCTGCGCGTTGGTCTCGCTGCTCATTTCGCCGGATGAGAAGGTTGCGCCATGAATGCCGTCGCGCCCGGTGCGACCGCCCAGCACGACTATGCGGTCGCCAGGCTGCACGCTGCGTGGATGGCTGTTTCGCGGCAGGATGCCCAGGCAGCCGCAGAAGACCAGCGGGTTGAAGAGATAGCCAGGATGATAGAGAATGGCGCCGTTGACGGTGGGAATGCCCATTTTATTGCCATAGTCGCGCACGCCGTTTACCACGCCGCTCGCAATACGGCGCGGCGTAAGAAGGCCTGCTGGTAACTCTTCAGAGGGGGTATCGGGCGGACCAAAACAGAGTATATCGGTACAGGCGATAGGCTGCGCTGAGACGCCCAGTACATCGCGAATGACGCCGCCCACACCTGTATTGGCTCCCCCGAACGGCTCAATGGCCGAAGGATGATTGTGCGTCTCAACCTTGAAGGCGATATCCTGCGTCTCCGTGAAACGCACAATACCGGCATTATCGCTGAAGGCCGACACTACCCAGGGACGCGCTACCTGCTGCGTCGCCTGCATGATATAGCTTTTGAGCAGCCCATTGATGGTCTCTTGCGCGAAGGTGTTGCCATCTGCATCTACTTCGCGATACTCGATAGTGGCTTTGAAGGTTTTGTGCGAACAGTGTTCCGACCACGTTTGCGCCAGCGTCTCAAGCTCAACATCAGTTGGCTCGCGGCCATCTTCATAGAAATGGCGCTGGATGGCGCGCATTTCGTCCAGGTTCAAGGCCAGCAAGCCCTGCTTGCTCACGTCCAATAACTGCGCGTCACTCATGGATGTGATGGGAATATATGTAGGGACGCGATTTATCGCGTCCGCTGCCGCGTCCAATGATTCGCCATTAGAGGACGCGGCAGCGGACGCGATAAATCGCGTCCCTACAGGATGAAGGTTGTAGTTCTGGATGACGGGGTTGTATAAGAGGGCTTCGGTGATCTGGCGCACTTCGTCCACGCTTAGTCGTCCATTGAGGTAATACCTGCGACCTGTTTCAACGCGCTCGATGCCTTCGATACCCTGCATCGATGCACCCATCAAGACGCTCTCCGCCAGCGTATCGGTGACGCCAGCATGAAAGAACACATCGACGATGGTGTTGTTCTCTTCCACCTGGTCAAGCGAAGGTGAAATAAGAGCAATTTGTGTGACCGGGTCGATCAGTAAACTGTGGGTAAGTTGGTCTACTTGTGAGGGAGATAGGGTGCCGGTGAGGTGAAAGAGGTGCGCTGTTCGTATTGTAAGGTGTTGATGGATGAGACCGCGTTGGTCGCCTCTATCAAGTAACTGTAATATTTCGCGAGCTACCTGGCGAGCCAGTATGTCATACTGGTCTGCGTTTGCTCGCACCTCGATGGTGTATACGGTCACGTTTCTTTCCCGGATAAGTCTAAGGGTCGGCTAACCATTCCATTGAATGGAACAAGCCAATTGTATCATATAGGAGAGGAGGGTTGCAAATAAAAGTGAAGCGGCGTGGCCTGATTAGCACTGCTTATCATGACGGGATATCACCGGTAATTAAAACGAGTGGATAGTCGCTTATCTCCTAATTCTATTTCTTGTTGAAGACTCAGCTTCCCCACGGAGGAACGGCCCGATATCGTTCCTTTCACGATGTAAAACAACAACCTCTTCAAAATGGGCAGTTTTCAATTTCTGACGACTATCCGCAACCTGTGCTTGAGATGAACTATGGTGGTAGATACAAGCCATCCATTTGATTTGCACATTACAAAATCTGCAATCGTTTTGTAGTATCTGTTCCAGATGTCTCCGAGTGTCTACAATTTGATCTGCTGGATCTCCTAATGTATTAACTCTTCATTTCCACGAGGCAGATTTTCTTTTTGATCTCATTATCCTGAGACCAAAAAATCAGCCCATCACAGCATTTTACTCCATCCTTTTGCATGTTTAGCCCGGAACGCGCTCTGTCCATTTGGAAAAAGAGAACCACTTCTCCTGACCTGAGATCTCCATTCATGACCACTTTGCTGTCTCGATAACCCGAAATACTTCGCTTTGAACTAGCAGCCGTTAAAAGTAGCACACTAAAAGGCATCAGCCTTTTCCTCCTCACAACTTAAAATGAATATTTTCAACCCGATTGGTGACATCGCTAAAGGTATTCCAGTGTATGATCCCGTGGATAAATCTTGACGCTCAACAGTTCAGGATTGTATGCTCAACTAAAAGAGGATGGCCGAACTATGGAACAACACATTGCGCGTATACTCAGCCAGGTTCCCGGTTGGAGCGCGGAACGCGCCGTAGTGACGCCGCTGCAAGGTGGCATTACCAACCAGAATTATCGCGTGGATATTGATGGCGCATCGTTTGTGCTGCGCGTGGGGGGCAAGGGCACGCACCTGCTTGGCATCGACCGGGAACGCGAAAGCATCTGCTCTACACTGGCTTCTCAGGTGGGCGTTGCTCCGCGTGTGCTGCGCTTTTTGCCAGGAGAGGATGCGCTGGTAACGCACTTTGTTACTGGAACCGCCATTACGCCCGAAAGCGCTGCGCAGCCGGGGACATTGCGGCGTATTGTGGCTTCAATGCAGCGTTACCATGCCGGGCAGGATTTCCCAGGTACGTTTTCTCCGTTTGCTACGGTGCGCAACTATCACCAGTTGGCGTTACAATACGGCGTTGCTTTTCCTGATACGCTGCCGCGTGTATTTGCCTTGATGACTCGCATCGAAGAGGCGTTGGGGCCGGTGCAGCAGATCAAGCCATGCCATAATGACCTGCTCGCCAGCAATTTTATTGACGATGGCGCTACCATCTGGATTATTGACTGGGAATATGCCGGGATGGGCGATCCTTTCTTCGACCTGGGCAACTTCGCCGTCAATCAATCGCTGGACGCTGAAGGGTGCGAGTTGCTTTTGCGTTACTATTTTGGCGAGGCGCGTGGGGCGGATATGGCGCACCTGCACCTGATGCGGCTCGGTTCAGATTTGCGCGAGTCGTTCTGGGGCTTTTTACAGATGGGCGTTTCCGAACTCGACTTCGATTACCGTGAATACGCCCATCACCATCTCAACCGCTTTTTACATAATGTTGAGACATCGCCTTTCGATCAATGGTTAGAAGATATAAAAGTGTAGATGCTGTGGTGGCAACGCGCGCGTTGCCACCACAGCATCTACACTTTTATATCTTCTGGAATTAGGAGACCCATTCATGCATGACCAGGCTAGAGTTGTTATTATTGGCAGCGGGATCGCTGGTTCCAGTATTGCTTATCACCTGACAGAACGCGGGTGGCGCGACATTGTGGTGCTTGAACAGGGGGCGTTGATGGGGGGAACTACTTCGCACGCGCCTGGCCTGGTAGGGCAATTGCGCTCCACGGTGAGCCTGACAAAGATGCTGGTCTACAGCGTCGCGCTCTACAAAACGCTGTCGGTGGATGGCAAGCCGGGTTATTTTGGCGGGGGCAGTTTGCGCCTGGCCTCGTCGAAGGCGCGCATGGAGGAGCTGCAACGACAGGTGGGTTTCTCGAAAAGCGTAGGGTTGGAGGCGGAATTGATGAGCGCCAGCGAAGCAAAGCGCATGTTTCCTCTGATGAGCGTGAGTGGGGTCGAGGGCGCGTTATGGCTGCCTACGGATGGCTCCGCCAAAGCGACCATCCTGGCGCAGGCGCTGGCGGAGAGGGCGCGAGATGGCGGGGCAACCTTCTATGCCCATACACGGGTGAATGGTATAGAGATCGTGAACGGGCAGGTGCAGGCTATTGAGACAACGCAGGGGCGCATTCGCACTGAAATACTGGTAGTGGCGGCGGGTATCTGGTCGCCGCGTATCGCGCGTATGGCGGGTATTGCTATGCCGCTGATCCCCATGCAGCACCAGTACGCGCAAACCGGCCCACTGCCGGAACTGGCTAACGGAGTCAGCGTGCCGAACCTGCGCGACCCCGATAACCTGGTGTATTTCCGGCAGGACGGTGAAAGCCTGGTGCTGGGCGGCTACGAACGCAACCCGCTGCCTTTCGATTTCGATGCTATTCCTGATAGCGACAATCCCACCGTGCTACCATTCGACCCGCCGCGCTTCGAGAGCCTGATGCGCGGGTGCGTTCGAGCGCGTTCCCGCCCTGCGCGATGTAGAACTGGTGAAGCGGGTCAACGGGCTGGAGTCGTTCACGCCCGACGGCGAGTTTATCCTGGGCGAGTCGCCGGAGGTCAAGGGCTTCTGGGCGGCCTGCGGCTTTTGCGCGCACGGCGTCTCCGGCGCGGGCGGCGTGGGCAAGATGATAGCTGAATGGATTACAGACGGCGAACCGAGCCTCGACCTGTGGGAAATGGATATACGCCGTTTTGGGGCTTATACTGCTAGCCGCCGCTATATCGCCACGCGCGTCAACGAAGTCTACAGCACCTATTATGACATCAGCTACCCGATGCGAGAACGCAGCAGCGCGCGCAAACTACGTCTCAGTCCTGTTTACACGCGCCTGGAAGAGTTGGGAGCAGTCTTCGGCGAGAAGTCGGGCTGGGAACGCCCGAACTGGTTCGCTCGCAACGAAGCGCTGGCAGAAGGGCAGGACTGGCCGGTACCGCGTGGCTGGGCCAGCCGCTCCTGGTCGCCCGCCATCGGCGCGGAACACCGGGCGACACGCGAACGGGTGGCGATGTTCGACGAAACCTCGTTCAGCAAAATCGAAATTCTCGGCTCAGGCGCGCTGGCCTTCCTGCAACGTATCACCGATAACCAGATGGATCAGCCGATAGGGGCCATTACCTATACGCAGATGCCCAACGAGCGGGGCGGTATCGAGTGTGATCTGACAGTGACACGACTGGCTCGCGACCGTTTCCAGATCGTCACCGGCACGGCATTCGGCAATCATGACCTGGCCTGGATTCGCGCGCACGCGCCTGCTGATGGCTCGGTTTACTTCAATGACATTACCTCAAGTCGCTGTTGCATCGGCGTGTGGGGGCCACTTGCGCGGGATTTGATGCAGCGTGTCAGTGATAACGACTTCTCGAACGCGGCTTTTCCCTATTTAACGGCGCAGTCTATTACCATTGGCGATATTCCGGCGCTGGCCCTGCGCGTGACCTACGTAGGCGAACTGGGCTGGGAGATTTACGCGCCGGTGGAGTATGGCCTCAAACTGTGGGATACGCTGTGGGAAGCCGGTCAACCGCTGGGGATGCTGGCGGCGGGCTACCGCGCTATCGAGTCGCTACGCCTGGAAAAAGGCTATCGCTACTGGAGCGCGGATATTCACTCAGAGTATAATCCTTACGAGGCGGGATTAGGCTTCGCGGTGAAACTGCAAAAAGGCGATTTCACCGGCAGGGACGCGCTCGAGCGCATCAAGGCGCAGGGCGTGACGCGCAAACTGTGCTGTCTCGTGCTGGATGATCCCGCCGCCGCCGGGCTGGGCGGCGAGCCACTGCTGGACGGCGAGCGCGTGCTGGGCCATGTGACCAGCGCTGGTTATGGATATACGGTACGGCAGAGCATAGTATATGGCTATCTTCCGATAGCCTTTGCTGCGCCGGGGACGCGCATTGATGTACAATTGTTTGGCGCGCGCTACGCGGCTACGGTAATGAAGGAGCCGTTGTACGACCCGAAAAATGAGAAGATCAAGATTTGAAAAGAATGAATTGAGGGTGAATCTAAGGACACCCTGCATTCCTCAATTCATTCTTTTGGATATATAAATACGCAAATAGTTCGATAAATGGTTAAGAAGTTCGTATGTAGAATGGCGCTTTCTTAACTCAAACTCCATACGTTCGTAACCAGGAACATCCGGTGCGTCCCTACAATGTGAATATGACAACAACGAGTCGATGAGATGGTGGGGACAAGGTGGGAGTAAGGGAGAAGACCAGGGCGGGGGCAAGCCCCGCCCGTACCCTGTACGGCCTGGCTTGCGAATCAAGCATCTCGCCTCGTAGTAGGGTACGGGCGGGGCTTGCCCCCGCCCTGGTGAATTGGTGATTTTCCTGTCGCGATAGTGATGCGCTGGTGTGAGAACACAGGTGGGACACACTGTTTGTCAGGCAGAGTGTCCCGCGCGCGGGGTGGTGGTGTGGTGTGTGGCGGTGGCTGATAATCGTGTATGCGCGGAGGTGTGTGGAGGACGTGTCTGGTCATTTGACGGATGCGCGGTGGGGCGATAAGCATACACGGTGTGGATGAGGTTGGAGAGTTGGGTGGTTTGTTCCATGCCAGCGCTTCAGTGTCGCGATGGGAGAAGGGTCGTGATGGCAAACACGAAAGAGCAACAATTGCAGGCATTCGCGCGTCGCGCGGCGAGGGTGAGCAAGGCGTTATGGCCCACAAATGTGAGACGCTCGATAGCAACGGGTAGGGCGGCGCAGACGCGCAGGCAATTAATCCTCACTATCCCCGCCCTTACAATGAGCGTTGCCGGTATTACTTTCCTTGGAGGAACGAGCATTATATTGGTGGCGGCGCACCTCTGGTTGTTGGTCTTGCTTTTCATGATTGCGATGGCGGTTTTCCTGCTTCTGGTGATGGCGAGAAGGCGCGCGTCGAGCATGAAGCGCGACATGAATAGCTGGCAGTATGGCGCGGAACGCAGGAGTTTTCCTGGTCTGTTGGGAAAAGCGCACTTCCCCAATACGCCTATGCCGGTTGAGCCTCCGTTGGTGCGCGTGTTAGAAACCTTCGATCTTTCGCAAACCAATGTAGAGCACTTTCTTGATCTGCCAGAGGGTGGCAATACGGGTGGGTATTCCCTGGAAAGCTGGAAAGAAGCTCAAATGCGATGAAATGTCTCAAGACTTTTCCTCGCGTAACGGCGCGCTCACCTGGTGGAGGAAGCGCAATATGTCTTGATAGGATTGCAGCATCGTAGTTTCGCAATAGGAGATGGCGTGTTCCTCACAAAAGGCTTTGATGAGCGGGCGCGCCTGTCTCAGTTTGTTTCTGGGCATGGTTGGGAAGAGGTGGTGCTCGATTTGATAGTTGAGGCCGCCATACCAGAAGTCAACCAGGGGTGAACCGTGGACGTTGCGGGCTGTGAGTACCTGCTGGCGCAGGAAGTCGGTTGGGCTGTCCGCGTCCATAATGGGCATCCCCTTATGGTTAGGCGCGCCGATGGAGCCGAGATACAGCCCGAAAAAGGCGTGATGGACAATGATGAAGGGGAGAACCTGCCAGGGATTCAGCCGCCAGAGCAACAGTCCCAGGTAGAGTCCGTAGTGCAGGGTCAGCAGCAGGGCCTCGGTACGCATGTGCTTTGCCTTCTTGCGGCGCAGGAAGAGGATGCTCATTACCAGGAAGCTAATGGGAGAGAGCAAGTATAACGGAAACTCCAGGTATGCCTGGTATTTCGCCAGGGAGCGCGCCATGCCGCGCCTGCTGCGCGCCACGTCTTCGGTGAAGGCGGTGAAGGGCCGCACAATGTCGGGATCAAGGCCGGGCTGGTTCGGATGGCCGTGATGGGCATTGTGTTTATCGATCCACCAGCTCCAACTCCACCCGACCATCAGATTGCCTACCAGAAAACCCGCTGCCTTACTCCTCTTGCTGGCGCGGAATACCTGTCGATGCCCGATATCATGGCCGAGCAGACCAAATTGCATCGAGACGAAGCCCATGTAGAGCGCGAGCAGCAGCAGCAACCAGAAATTGTGAATGACGAACAGGCAAGCGATGCCAATAACAAGCAGGCCTATGGTAAAGAGAAACTTCCAGGTATAGTAGATCGGTTGCTGGTCCAGCCATCCGCGCTGCTTGACGAGTTGCTTCAGCTGGACGTACTCGTTTGAGGAGGCATTCCGTGTCTGTTTACCGGGAGCTTTTTGCATGGTTTCCCTCCATAGCTTCTAACAAAAGAGCAAAATGAGCAACAACTTTTGAAGTACCTGTTCTCGAACACATCGCTTGACAGGCGGCGGCGCGGGACAACGGGATCGGCAACATCCCGTCACTGAATGTAGCCAAAGAGCGTGCTGATGAAATAATGATCGGCGTTTTCAAAACCATAGAAGACATTATTTTCTATGACATCGAACCTGTCTAAAGGCACAAATTCCCCTTCGTGAGTCATAGTGAAATCCCGGTAAAATTGATGATCTAATTTTCTCTCCCCCCATTTACTTCCGGTCGTGTCGTCAATGGCATAGATCACATCATCAATGAGATTGCCTGCTAATTTCAGCATTGGATTCTTTTTCCCAATAAACTCCTGTTGAATGCTATGGGGGAGATTCGCGGTCACGCTGATTTCCTCGGTTGCTTCCTTCACATTGCCTCCCAGACCATTTTTTAAGGCTTCGATGCGGTCCATCTGCCAGCGCGTTCCAATAAAACCGCGTGTATTCCCATCGCCGCTAAACGTGACAAATCCTTTCAGCCTGCGAACCGGTTTTCCTGTTTTCTCTTCCGAACCCGGCCCTTCATCCTCAATATCCTGCTGGATCAGTTTCTCTACGCCCAATCGTGTTTCCATGGCCTGCAATTTGCTCACTCTTTTACTGAGTGCAGTTAAGCCAAGATCATAATGAAACCCGGTTGTTACCAGGTACGCCTGTTCACCATCCGGTAACGTAAAATCATAACTGGTGTTGACCGCGGCGCGCTGGTTTCTTCTCATGACATTTCGTTCAACAACCGGCAGCAGAACGATGCTTCGCGCGCGAACAGTCAAATTTTTTGAAGACACGATAAATTGATCAAGGCCATCACGTATTTGACCGTTTGACTCTTCAGGGCCATAGCGAAAAATGGCGACCTCATCTTCAAAGACCTCTTCCAGGAGCCTTGTCATCCCTATACTGTTTTTTCTGACTGCGCCTGCTTCCTGAAAATGCATCACATATGCGACGCCGTTGCGGTGAGCGCGCTGCCTCATTGCTTTGAGAACCGCGAGCGTTGGAATATCGCCCCGCAGCAATTGCCCTGCATTTCCTGAAAAAACCGTGAGCGCGGGAGAGCTTTCTGTCGGATGTTCAATAGTTAATATGCGACCCCTGGTTTCTGTTTTACGTAGTGTCATAGTGAACGAACCACAGGTTCCTCAAAAAAGTACTCAATGTAAACTCGGCTAGAGGCTGCCACGCTGGCAACACCAATATTGTATCATGAATGGGCATCCCTTATGGTTGACCTTACCATTCGCCGTACTGGTATTTTGTCTCGCGTTCAATGATGCCTCGTTCTTCTTCGTTCAGGCCAAAAGCATCATACACAGCCGCGTTCAGTTCCGTTTCTAATCGCACAATTTCAGAGGTCAGCCCGGTAATCTCGGAAGTGCGTTCCCTCAACAACGCTTCCCAGTCGTCGCGCTCCCGCAGCGGAATATCGCGCTTGAAGACTTTCACCAACTCTTCGCGAAATTCTTTGAATGAGAGTTCCCACCACGTCGTCAATTTCTGATTGAGCTTTGCTTGAGGCGTTCCGAGATCGCGCGAAATGCGGTAGGTCGTTTTGCGCCTGACCTCGTAACGTTGTTGCGCTGTTTCAGTAAGCTGCCGCGCTAACGTAGCCATGTGGGCGCGTTGGGTATCGGTGAGAGATGGAATAGGGAGGTGTATCATAAATTGACTGAATAATGCTGATAGATGAGATTAACCCAGCACGTTCACCCAAGCGGTTGCACAAGTCTGTGAATGCAAAACCAACTGACTCGTGACTGGAGAATGCCTAGCAGAGTGATACATCTGTTGGGAATAAAGATAACCTGTATTCTTTATGATATTGCCTTGCTCATCCCAACTGAAAAACGAGGAATTTCTAGTAATATCGGGCCAGAAAATTTTTGGCTTCTCAAAAGCTTCATAATAATCGCATAGGGCGCAATTCCCACCAGAATTGTCCTTTATCCTGGCGTTTACGTGCTGCCTTTGCAAACGGATCTAAGATATGCACCTAAACCTGGATGTTGAGCAGTCAACTTTTCCCAGGCTAAATGCTTCATCGTTCCGTTGCAGATATCCGGAAAAGTCTGCTATTGTCCAACCATTAGGAAAACATATTAACCAACGTCCTTCATTTTCTTGATACCAGGGACGTAAGTCTTCGCCTCGTAATATCGGCTTAATGTAAGTCAGCACAAGTATGGATCATTCTTTAACCAAATGATCTCTTGTAGCCTGATCGATGATAAATGCCTCGTTTAAGCCTGTTTTCACTCCATAGACATATGCACCCATCGACTACCTCGTTAAGAGGTTTGCCCATCGCCATTAATTTTATCAAGATGGCTTGACGTAACCATCGCTTGTCAATCGCCAGCCTGTATCAAGCTGGTCATGTAATTGAGAACGCGAAATAATTTATCAGCGAAGTTGTTCTCTAAATGTGGTTATGCCTTCACCCGTCAAAAACTGCTGCCTGGGCAAGTATTCATCGGTGCAGGCGATGTCTTACGGACGATTTGAATTGCAGGACTCAGATCGGGTGCGTCGGCAAAGACGCGATTATTTCCCAGGTCAATAATGGTCTCAATCGTATGTCTGCGTGCGCAGATAATGACGCAAAGGTGTGGCATAGTTAGCGCGTAAGCCAGCTATTGCTGCTGATATATGCCAGTTTGCCATCTTTGCGTAGTAGCCGTAATCCCTGTCCGAAGAAATAGACGAACAGGTCTGCCACGCCGTGATAGACCTCGTAGCGTTCCTGATAGAAGGGCTTATCGGGTCCCAGTTTTTCCTGGCGCACGTAGGGGGGATTGCTGATGACCACGTCGAAGCCGGCGCTTTCGCCGAGGGGCTGGCCCTGGCTGTCGAAGAAGATGTTGGGAAATTCCAGTTCCCAGTGGAAGAAACGTTTGCGCTCCGCTATGGCGTCGGCGGCTTCGCGCCAGTTCTCAAATTGTGGAGAGAGGGGCTGCTCGACTCCGCCCAGCGCGTAGTCAGCGAGGGGACGCCACAGGTCGGGGCCGACGGGCAGGTCATAGTACAGGGCGATACCAAGGTTCGCCAGGCGCTGGTACTTCGCGATGAAATGCTGGCGCAGCGCGTCGTAGGCGGTCTCCTGCGCTTTGACATCTTTGATGGTGACGCCGGGGTTCTCTTCAATGGCGGCTATGGCATCCAGGGCGACGCGGGTGGTCTGCTGGAAGGCTTCATCGAAGAGTTCGAGGGTCATTTGACCGCTTTCTTTGCGCGTTTCCCCGGCCTCCTGCGCGCGTTTCTGGACGTGCCTGGCACGCGGGTGCTGTCCTGCTGCCACGTCTTCTAACCACGCGCCAATCAGGGCGTTGCCGCTGCGTAGATGGTGATCGAGGAAGCTTAACGGGCGATCTTTGGCGGCGGTGATGAGCCAGAGCGAGAGTTTGGCAAGCTCGACGGCCAGCGGGTTGAGATCGACGCCGTAGATACACTGCTGCGCCACGCGGCGCTTCCAGTAGGTCAGGTCTGTTTCGCCTGTACTGGTCGCTCGCTGAATCCTGGGAGTGTCCGCGCTCTCTTGCGGTTGGATGCCAAGCTCCACCAGGTAGCGGGCGATATACTCCGTCACCTCAACCGGGAAATGGCCGCTGCCCATAGAGGGGTCCAGCACGTTGATGGAGAGCACAGCCTGGATGCGCTGCGCGTCGGTCTGCGCGCCCGCGATAGCGGCGTCAAGCACGGGTCGCACGGTCTCGTCCACCATGTATTTGACGATGTAGTCGGGCGTGTAGTAGCTGCCGGTCAATTTGCGCTCGCCGCGATCATTGACGAGGTAAACCTCGCCCGGCGCGAATTCCTGGGCTATATCCTTCTTTGGCACATCCAGCGCGGGGACAATTTTGCTGCTCGACCTGCGCTCAACCATGAGTTCATGCGCTACAAAGAGCGTGTTGTATTCGAGCAGTCCTTCGTAGATGGTGCCCAGGTGGCGTTCCGAAAGATCGCGGTAATCGACGAACTGGTTCTTGACACGCGCCAGCTTATCGATGGCGCGGCAGAGGCACACATCGCCTACGGCGTATTGCTCGAGGAATGGATGGTGTCCGGGATCAAAAAGACCGCCATTGAAGGTCGTTACGGTCAGGGGCGGACTGCCCAGGTTGATGATCTTGAAAAGCTCTTTGAGGCGCGTCCAGAAGAGGCCGCTATCGGGCAGTATCAGCCCTTCTTGCAAGGCGGAGGCAGCATCCTTTTTAATGGCTTCCAGGCTATAGAGGCGTCGATAGCGCGTGTTGTCTTGCAGCGGGAGCAGGTCGCGCGCCTCGGCATAGAGGAGAAAGAGCAGGCGATAGAGCAAAATGAGCGAATTATCGTAAATGTGCTTGTTGGTTTCAGGTGATGGCGTCAGGCCATTGGCTTTATATTCAAAAAAACCCTGCGCGACATAACGCAGCGCGCCGTAGACCTGCTCGCGCAGGCTATCGCTGATGCCACGCGCAAATTCCGCGCTGGCCTTGAGGATGTTTTCCAGTGAGAGCGGACCGTCCTCAAACGCGCCGCGCCGGAAGAAGGCATAAAAGTACAAAAAGGATGCGACATCCGCTTCCAGCAGGGCGGGCAGGTCAACCTCGTAGAAAATTTCCAGCTTATGGGCGGTCTGAGCGTGATACAGTCGCCATTTGCGCCCATTAGTGAGGATGCCCCAGGGCAGGCCGCTGTGCAGCATATAGAAAAAAATCTGGTACGAGGGGTTCTTGTTGCTGAAGGGGTCGCTGCCTTTGCCCCCGCCCCCCAACGCTTTATCCAGCGGGCGATCCCAGGATTTGGCATCGCCCACCGCGAACGCGCTCTGCCGTAACAGGTCGGCGTCCACAAGCTTGTTTTTATTGAGGGCCAGCGAGGTATTGTCATAGTAGAAGATATAATCGGGTCGCTGTATGCCGTCCGGCACTTTGAGCGGTGCCTGCACTTCAAAGGTGTGACCAAGCGCGCGCAGGACGGGCTTGATCCAGTCCTCTTCCGTTTGCGCTTCATTACTGCTATTAGGGGTAAAGCTGGCGTAGATGTGCCGGAGTTGCGCCATGAGCAGGGCGGCTTCGTCCTGTAAGGTATCCCACTGTCCTGGCAAAATAGTATTGAGGTAATGATCGGAAAAGAGCCGTTGGTTATTATGCGTGGCTCCCACTAATTGCAGTTGCACTGGCTCTGACACGAAATCTTCCCGCCTCTACAAAGTTTTTCCTTGACTAGATGCCCACTATATCATGACTACAGGGCAGGGGCAAGCCCCGCCTTTCACTGGCACCATTTTTTGAAACGCGCCGCTTGCGCCTGTCATTCTGAGCGCAGCGAAGAATTTGCGTGCGGCTCGGCGACGCAATCTCCGCCGCCCTCAGAATGACACCCCCGCATCTCGCTTCGCTCGTTTGCTTCTAAAATCTGCCGTGCATATGGGGCAAGTCTCGCCCCTACCCTGCTACGAAGTGGTTGGCGAAGCCGTATAGGGTAGGGGCGGGGCTTGCCCCCGCCCTGGTTGTTCTCCATAAATGACACGGTAATTCCGCATGAGCGCATCTCCTCATTCACGGGAGAAAACTTCAGACTGATAATGTGGCGCTTTCTTTCTGCTGAGAGCCTGCGTGCTCAGAAAAAAAGCCTCCGGCACCAGGATATGCGCTACCCGGTGGTAATGGTTCCATCAGCATTGACGCGAATGGAGACGGTCGGCAGAGGGCCGCTGCCCGGGCCTGACAGGTGGCTGCCATTGGCGGCGCTAAAAATCGCACCATGCGCCGGACAGAGGAACTGCCCACTGCCAGAATTGTAGTTGACCGGTACGCCCGCGTGGGTACAGGCCCGTTCAAATGCAGCGAAATTGCCGTTGGACAGGTGAACCAATAAACTCCCATTCCCGTCGGCTGGATTGCTGAAGCTCACCGCGCTATTGGTCGCCATGCTGGTTTGCCCGATGACCGTCCCCGTGTGTGACGGGGTGGGAGTGGGTGGTGGCTGCGTCGGTTTCGGAGTCGGTTGCGAAGTTGGCTGCTTTGTCGGTTGCGAAGTTGGCGAGGGCTGCGCCCCATTCGTTGCCGAAGGCGATGGTTTTGCCGTGGGCGACGTGGAAGTCGCCGGCGTCTTTTGCGTTCCCTGTGTCGTTGCTACAGTAGCCGTGTTTCCTTGCGTGGTCGTCGACGCGGTTGGCCCGGTCGTCGGCGCACTGGCGGTCTGCGGTTGCGATTGCTTCATGCTTTGAACCAGGTGGGCAAAGCTGATGCCACCCACCGTGAGCACCCCGGCTGTGCCGGCAACCATCAGGGTGACGAACCTTCTGCGATCTTGTTGCGCCGGACGACGACGGGCAAAAGTTCCGGGCGTAGGTGGTGTCAGGGGCCTGTCCGGGGTAGCAGACCACCAGGCAAACGGGTCGACGCCTGCCATCGAATTGGGATTACCTGCTGCTTTGGCGTGAAGCATTTCCTTCGGGGCGTCAGGGTGAGTCGCTGTGCCGGGTAAGATCGGCTGCCTGCTCTCTGTCCCATCGCGTTCCCCTTTTTGTAAGGAATGCGGGGAGGGAATTGCGGGAATATGCCCTGTTACTATGGGCGGCGCTACCTGCCACCGGTTAGATGAATTGTCTGCCTCGTCGAACCAGTTGACGGTCGGTGGGAGGGTGAGCTGCGGGCTGTGCGCTATTTGCTGAACGCTGGAGTCGCCGTTCTTATGCGTCGCGTTCACTATGGTTAAGACGCGCTCGACGGCGGCTGCGATATCGCCGGCTCGTTGATAGCGCCTGGCCGGATCGCTTTCCAACGCTTTACTGAGCACCAGGTTGAGCGCTTCCGGGATATCTGGACAGATCGCGTGAACCGAGGGAACAGGCTGTTGGATACGCTGCAGGGCAGTTTCGAGCGGGTTCGCTCCGCTGAAAGGCGGAGTCCCACTCAGAAGTTTAAAGAGCATGACTCCAAGCGCATAAATATCAGAGCGAGCGTCAACAGGCTGGCCCAGCACACATTCTGGAGAGGCGTATTCGGCGCTTCCCGGCAAGGTACCATGCGCGCTAAAAAGGCCGACCGGATGTTGCGTGTTCTGGGTATGCTCCTGTACTTCGAGCACGGTTCTCAGTCCAAAACCGGCTATTTGTACGGTGAGCTGATCGCTGATGAGCACATTTGAAAGGCTCAATACACCGTGTACAACATCCTGGCCATGCGCGTAGTCCAGGCCGGCTCCCAACTGTTTCAGCACATGCAATGCTTTGTCAGGAGTGAAGCGTGTTTGTTGCTTGAGTACCTTGCCCAGCGAGGCGCCCTTGACGAAGTCCGACACCAGGTAAAGATAACCGGATTGCTCACCGACATCGTAAGTTGGGAGGATGTTCGGGTGGGTAAGCCTGGTGAGTAGCGCTCTTTCCTGGACAATGCGGGCAGTTAACCGGGTACGTTCACTGCTTGATACTCCCTGTGGGAAGTTAAATGTCGAAACCATGACTGTGCGTCCCTGCGAGAGTTGCCGGGCCTGATACGCCGCGCCCAACCGGGTACTACCAAGCAGGCGTTCAATGCGGTATTCTCCCAGTGTGCAACCTACCAATCGATCTCCATGTAACGTTTGCAATTCTTGATCTCCTCCTCTAATCATCGCCTTTTCCTGAATCTCTGGTAGGTTCAGGCGTGCCATACCCGGCAAGGTTATCGTCATGCTGATCGTGGTCGCTATCTTTCCCGTAAGCAATTTGGGCGGCGGTTCCATCGGGATTGAGCATGCCGATCTCGTGCTCGCCGTACAGCCCGGTCGCGTTGCTGATGACTGCGACCAGCTGCTGCCGGGTATTCTGGGTAATTGTTCCCGCCGTTTGCCCGTCGATCACCAACCGGGCGCCTGGCGCGAAGTGCGTGCCTGTCAGGGTGACCAGGAGCGCTCTATTGCGCCCAACGAGCGCTGTGACGCGTATCACCGTTGGCGTCTGGTCGCCCAGGGCTGATAGCTGCCCGGTGAAAGCCAGCCTGGTCGCCCAATCCGTGTGACTCAGCAAAGCGCGCAATGTCTGATCTTCCCCGGTGAGGGCGCTGTCGAGATTCTTCTGCGCCGCATCGCGGGCTGTACCCGCGGGCAGGGCTGCGACTGCTCCTCGCGCGTTATTTGTTGTATCAGCCACGGTATTCAGAGCCAGTCTGATGGCGCCATCACCACGCTCGCCGTTGGCTACAGCATTCAGATCGGCAAGCGCGCTGCGCAACTGGTCGATCTGAACGCTGAGACGGTCTTGTGGGTTGCCGGCAAAGTTGAGCCTTAACTGCTCCTCAGCCTGTTTGAACCCGTAAAGCGCGTCTCCGGGCAGGCTGCGCGCGGAGGCCGTCAGGATGCCAACACAAGCCAGCACCAGGGCGGCAGCGATGCCCAGCGCGCTGATCCAGGTCCGGCGCGGTTGGGACCTCTGTGGGCGCAAAACGCGCGAGGGGTCCAGAGATCCCGGGATGCGCAGGCTATCCAATGGCTGTGCTGTTGGGAGTGGGAGGGTTCTGCGCTCCTGCCGGACGAGGTCGCGGGCGCGGGCACGAATGGATCCCTCCAACCTTTGAGCAAATGCAGGTGGTATGTCAATCTCTAGAAGTTGAGCGAGCGCTTGCGCGGCAGCCAGGCTGGCCGCAATCTCGTTATTGCCCGCCGCGGGAAGCGGCCCCATCCCGAATTCGCGTTGCTCGATCAGGCGATCCAGGTACTCTTCGGGTTTCATACCCGCTCTCCTTTTTCTTCGTGCTGCGATGCACGCGCCAGCTCAGACACCCGGCCAGCGATTTAATGCGCGAAATTGTGAGCAAAAAGTGTCCTGACTGGCGCTATTATGCCGCCGCCTTGCTTGCAGATTGGATAATCGCCCCGCGCTGCAGAGACCTCCGGTACACTTTTGTTATCCGGGTACCAGCAGCCATAGGGTCGAGTTCAAACACCACGCGCTTCCCGATGCGTCCTCTTTCCTCAAAATGTGCCCGTCTCAAGAGCGAGTGCCCATCCAGTGTAGCGCTTGCTGCGTAGAATCTGGTGGTCGTGATACTCTGCTCTGCCAGGTCATCCAGAAAATGCAGGAATCCGCGCACGAGGCGCATACCGTACCTGCGTCTTTTCCAGGTGTCTACGTCTGATGTTGCCACTATACTCGTTATGATGCATTCCACCGAACTCCCCGGCATATACGGCAGCACATCCTCAGCGCCAATTTGCCATTCTCTTACTTCTCCGTTTAACCATCGCTGCACCGTTTCTGGTTTGACAGGCAACACTTGCATGAAGGCGACCAATCGGCCCTGATCTCTCACAATGAAATTGCTATCAGGATTGTGATGCAACCACGCCTCATATGTCGGAAGACCGTATCCAACGCTCCCGTTGAGCAAGAGTGTAGCTAATTCATACTCCTCATGCATATCGTCCAGCGTTGCTTTCTGGAATGTCATCCCCGCTTCCTGCTCGCCGGTGAGGCTATGCGTTTCATCTTGCGCCAGTCTTTCGATCTGGCGCTTTGAGTACAAACCTCGTTGTTTTCCAGGCGGCACCAGTTTCTTGATTTTTCCGATCTCAATGAGGTAGTAGAAGGCCCCCACACCTATGCCCAGGCGTTCCTGTGCCTCGCTGGCGGTATAATAATAGTTCATGCTTTTCTCCAGGTGTCTACAAATATTAAGTTCCCTCTCGCAGGTTCCATTTAAGTAGTGCCATTCAGAGGCGATTTGTTACACGCTTTCAATTTGCAGGAGCTTTTAGATGAGATGAGTCTTTGAGGGTCGAGTTAGGGTTAAGATGGAAAGCAGGTATCCCCCCATCGACCCTATGGTGAGCTTGATACATTGACAGTGTTCAACATGCCCCGATACACTGCCCTCAATAGAGGTACGTGTGGAATCCATCGACGAGCTTCGCACAGAGTAGGAAGCCGGCTTTTACGCCTGGCTTCTACAGATTGCCCAGGGAGTATGTAATGAGCAAGCAGCAAACTTTTGTGATTGTTGGCAATGGCATCGCGGGTATCACCGCCGCCGAGATTCTGCGTGCCCAGGACCCTTCTTGCGAGATTACCATCATAGCGGATGATCCCTTTCCGGCCTATTATCGTCCCGCCCTCAAAGATTTTCTGGGCGGGCGCTTGCCGGAAGAGAAACTCTGGGCGCGCCCGGCTACGTTCTACCAGGATCAGCGCATCCGTTTTATCCCCGGACGAGTGGTGGGCATCAACGTCATGCAGCATTTCGTGCAACTACACAATGGCAAGCATGTGAGCTATTCTCGCTTGCTGCTCGCCAATGGGGCGCTTACCCGCTCTCTTTCCTGTCCTGGTCTCAATCTCGCGGGCGTCTCAACTTTGCGCACGATTGCCGATTACCAGGAAATCTTACGCCAGCTCCGTCATGTCAGGCGTGTGATAGTTTCCGGTAGTGGCACCCTGGCCCTGGAGAGCGCTGAAACCCTGCGGCATCGCGGCTATGAAGTGACGCACCTGGTGCGCGGCAGCACCTTGTGGTCAGAAGTGCTCGACCCTGTTGCCGCGGAACTGGTGCTGCAAGAGGAACGCCGGGACGGTATAGATGTGCGCACAGGAGAGGAAATCGCGGAGGTTGTAGGGAAAAATGGGCAGGTTTCGGGCGTTCTCACCACACATGGCGAGCATATCGCCTGCGAAATGGTCTTGATTGCCATCGGCATTGAGCCAATCATTGGCTTTATTGCGGCCAGCGGTATCGCCTGCGGTCGCGGCGTCAAGGTGGATAATGGCATGCGCACCAATGGCCTGGATATCTATGCCGCTGGTGATGTCATCGAGACTACGGAGGCATTGAGCGGGCGCGCGCGCGTGCTGGGCCAATGGTATCCCGCCATTCAGCAGGCCCAGGTCGCGGCGTACAATATGCTTGACCTGCTGGCTGCCGATCACCCGTTTTACCGGGGATCAAATAACGAACGACGCACGGCATACCTGAATTACTATAACGCGACCTTCCTGTACGGACTGGACTTCGTCTCTATCGGACTGACAACGGGTTCCTCCTCTAAGGGGTATCAAGAAATTGTCGCCGACCCGCAGCCGCGTAGCTATCGTAAAGCCATCTTAAAAAACGGCACCCTGGTCGGCGTGATGCTCCTGGGCGACCGCTCGCGCGCGCTGGCCTTCAAACGCGCCATCGATCACCGCGTACACCTGGCTTCCGTGGCTGACCGCCTGTTTGCCGAAAACTTCGATCTTGACGACTGGCTCGACCAACAACATATCCCCGCGCCCGTGTTGAATATCAGCAAGAACACTGGCAGCGAGAGTGGCATGCCAGGAGGTCTTGATAGTACTGTTCCCCCTACACCTGGGAGCGAGGAGTACCCTGATCACTCCATTTCTCGTGATTTTGATGCTTTTCTCGTGCCCGTTCCGCATCCTGACGTCCCGTTGGCCGTCAACGAAACACAGGTGAATAGAGAGGAACAGGGTTTTATCTTGACCATCGGCAGGCAACGGGGGGTCTCGCTCTTGCTGGAACACTCCACTGTTTCGCGACTGCACGCCGAGATTACCTGCAAATCCGGCCTGCATCTGCTGCGTGACAAAGGCAGTTCCAACGGCACCTTTGTGAATGATGCCTTGCTTCCAGCCGGGAAGGCGCACACGCTGCGCCACCATGACCGGGTGCGTTTTGGTGACGCGCAGTTCCTTTTTGAGTTCCGGTACCGTCTCATGCAACAGGCTCATGATATGTCAGCGCCGCCAGACAATTTCGCGCACGTGCGGGGTAGCGAGCTACACGCCAGGATATCGCGTGTTGTTCCTGAAAGTGTACTGAGTACTCTCGGCGATGCTCCCGCTCTGGTGTTAGTGGGGCAAAACACATCACCCGTAGTCGTTCCCCTGGTGTACGGCAGGCATTATACGGTTGGGCGAGAGAAGCCGAACGATATTATTCTCAACGATACTTCCCTGTCGCGCCACCATGCTGAGATATTCACGGCTCCCGATGGTTTTTATGTGCGCGATTTGAAAAGCCGTAACGGTGTGTTTGTCAACAGGGCCAGGATCAATAACGCTTACCATCTTTCGCATGGAGATCGCATCGTTGTAGGTAATACGCTGCTCTACTTCTCGTTCACCGGAGAGACCAGGGAGCCAGAGAGAGTGTCTTCACACTTGCAAGAGACCCCTCCTCCGCTCACATCAACGCTCTATCAACTGGGGCTGGACGGTGGGGCCAATCCACAGGCTGAGACGATGCTGGTGGGAGTCCGGTCCCAGCCACCCGCGACATCTCCCGCGCCGGTATTGCCTGTAGCGGGACTTGAACATCGTCGAGAAGTAGAGCGGCTGGGCAGCGAGCGCGTCACGTTCGAGATCGATATGTGTATCGGGTGTAATCGCTGTATGGAGGCCTGTCCGCTGCCCGTGTCGTCCCTGGTCACCATCGCTGACCTCAACAGCGCGACTATTTCAGATCGAGTAGCGCCGCACGTCTCACGTTTTACGCACGAGTGCATCATGTGCGGTTCGTGCGTGCCCGTGTGTCCGGTAGATAATCATCGTGATCTGCTGATGTTGTCGCTGAAAGAGCGGCTGGGCGTTTCGTGGAACGGGATGCCGGACAAGAAGCGCGTGATGGATGCATTGCCCGCCGGGTGGACGATACCCTTTCTCATCGGTCGCATGCGCGAGCAGGCTATGCTACGCGACGCGCAAAGCATACCTGATAGTTACCTGCTGCACCTGGTGGCAGCCTCGACGCAGCGCATCGCCGCGCCGGGAGAGACGGTAATATACGAAGGTGAGTATGGGCGCGATTTATACCTGATCCTGGAGGGCAAACTGGAACTGACTGCGACTGGCGGGGATGGCGCTGAACTGGCGGTGGCAATTCTCAGGCGCGGCGAGTACGTGGGAGAGGATGGTATGCTTACCGGGCGTCCCTACACAGCTTCGGCGTGTGCCCAGACGCCGACCCTCCTGTTGCAAGTGCCGGAACAGGTGATGCAGCGTTTGATAGAACTTGTCCCGGAAGTAGGCAGGCACTTTGAACACTTTAACAATGTGCGCTCACTGAAAGCTATCCTCAAGCGTATGGCCCTCTTTCAGGGGATTGCCGATATCGATATGCAGGCGCTCGTCAACCAGACTCCTATTAAGCACTATGAGCGCGGCGAGCGCCTTTTCGCGGAACACCCGCAGGGTCGTCCTTCACGCGAAACCTTGCATGTTTTGCTAGAGGGTTTCGTCAAAGTTGCGCGTCAGGCGAAAGCTGGCACGGGACAGCACAGAAGCGACGAGCGCATCATCGCTTACCGGCAGGGGGGTGACTATTTCGCGGGCGGCCTCGACCTGCTGGGCGATGGTCAGCCCGTTACCGTCACCACGATCAATCGCTGTCGCGTGGCGGAAGTCCCTCGTGATGTCCTGCTGTCTCTGTTCGAGCGCTATCCGGAGGTGGGCCAGCGTTTTTCGATACGCCTGCGGGAGTATATCGAGGCGGCTGTCTCAACTCAAGGCTATGCGCTGGCCGGAGGGGCGCTGCAAGGCTTTACGCCTGTCGCCGGTGTTGCCGATAAGCGCGTCCAGGAAGGATTGCACTCGCTGATAAGCGGTGGAGTGGTGGAGGGGACGGAGGTGCTGGTGATCGACCTGGATAAATGTATTCACTGTAATGAATGCGAAGATGCGTGCGAGCGGAGGCATGGGCATTCGCGCATGAATCGCAAGGGAATGGTGGTGGGCAATATCAGTATCGCCACGGCCTGTCGCCAGTGCCAGGACCCGGTGTGTATGTTGTGCAGCCGGGCGGGCATTGCGCGCCATCCCAACGGCGAGGTGTATATCACCGAAAGCTGCATCGGGTGTGGCATCTGCGCCGAACGCTGTCCCTACGGGGCGATTTCGATTGTGCAGATCGATGACGGGGAAACGACCCGCTCGAACCTGGCAACGTTTCAGCGAGATTTTCATCAAGGGCGCGGGCAAAGAACGAGCGCGCCGTACTTTACCCGTAGTGAGCGTGAACGCGGCAGGTGGAAACTACGCGGCTCCTGGCCCCATCAATATAAGCCAGGCGCGCGGTGGTTATGACGAAATGCGCAAAAAGGTGGCAATCAAATGCGACCTGTGCGCGGGGTACAGCGACCAGGCGTGCGTGCAGGCCTGTCCGGTGGGCGCGGCAGTGCGTATCCAGCCCGTCAAATTTTTTGGAACGACCGATGAAATTTTGCAGAAGCGTTCGCGATAGGAAGGTGTGTTGCAAGAAATATGCGAGGGATGGATGGCCCTTTGGAGGGGAAATCGAAAGGCCTCGTTGGACGTGCGATTGTAGGAAGCAATATCAGAACGCACACCCGGCATATCCCCCCGATTCAAGAGTGGCAAAAGCACCGTGAAGCGGCTGCCCTGCCCTACGGTGCTTTCAAGCGCGATGGTGCCTCCGTGCTGCTCGGCAACGCTCTGCGCAATGGAAAGACCCAGCCCCATGCCTGAGCGGAAGCGCGCATTGTCGGCGCGATAGAAGCGATTAAAGACCCGGGACCGGTCGCTCTCTGCAATGCCGATGCCTGTATCAGCAACCGTAATCGCTACTGTGTCTTCGTTCAGCGTCCCGATCACCTCGACTTTTCCCCCATCAGGGGTGTACTTGAAGGCATTCTCCAGCAGGATCAAAAACAGCTGCTTCAGGTAATCAGCATTTCCCAGCACAACCGCATCCTCCACCAGCTCCAGTTCGCCGTACTCCAGGGTGAGCTTGCTATCGGCTGGCCGAATCTTTCGGCAGACGTCGTCCACGATATCCACCACGAGCAGTGGTTCGCGGGTCAGCGTTGCACTGGCATCGGTGCGCGCCAGGATCAGCAGTTGCGTGACCATACGTGCCATACGTTGGGCTTCGAGCTGGATATTCTCCAGCGCATTGGCTTGAAATTCTGGGTCGCCGCCCCGCTCTTTTTTCATCAGGTCAAGCGAGGAGAGCATGATCGTCAACGGGGTTCGCAGTTCGTGCGAGACATCCGCGAGAAAACGGCGTTGGAGGTCATTGATGTTCTGGACGTCCCGATACGCACCTTCGAGCGAACTCAGCATCCCATTGATGGTCTGCGCAAGACTGCTGATCTCGTCAGGTCGCTGCCTGACCTGGACGCGCAGTGCATGGTCGCTGGTTCTGGCAATGTCGGAGGCAGAGACCGCGAGATGTTCTAGTGGGCGAAGCATCCTGCGTACCAGGAGCCAGACCAGTAGAGCGATCAGCAGGAGTGTGACTCCACCGCCCAGGAACAACAACGTTACAACGAGAGTGAGTGTCTCAGGGTCGGTGACAGTGTGCGCACCCAGGATGTACCCTTGTATCTGTCCTCTTGTGACGACGGCATGACCATACATGAAAAATGAGGTGGTTTGCAACATGAGAACGTCAACACGATTTGCTGTAATGGCTGGTCGCAGTTGAGAGAGCGGCAAGACCAGCCTCCCCATGTTGCTTGAACTCGCGATGGGGACGCCCTGCTGATTCTGATATTGGAGGTAGTTCTCAGGGGTTCCGAAAGCATCCAGCTCACGACGAACCGAAGAGAGATTGAGGTCTGATTCCTGTGCGAGAGCGATAGACAGGGACAGAACCGTCTGTTGCAAGCGCACTTCATTCTGACGTTGCAGAAGTGTATTCGCGACAACAAGCGTGGTGAGGACGAAGGTGAGCATGCCGGCGACGAAGAGCGTGACGATCCAGAGGGTCAGGCGTGTGCGGATAAGACTGAAGCGGGGCAAGCGGGGTTTTTCAAACGTCTGGAGAGACATAGACGTCATCCTTTCAGTACGTAGCCAACACCACGGATCGTCTGAATCACGCGTGCGTCGCCGTGTGCTTCCAGCTTCTGGCGCAGATGCCCCATATGCACCTCCAGCACGTTCGTTTCCAGGTCGGCATCGTAGCCCCACACCTGCTCCAGGAGTCGGTCGCGGGTGAGGACCTGCCGTGGATGACGCATCAGCATGAGCAGCAAGTCATACTCACGCGTGGTGAGTTCCATCGCATGTCCATTGCGATGGACTTCGTGGGTGGCCTGATTGAGTTCCAGCTCGCCGTAGGAGAGCAGTTCTTGACTTCCCGTATGGCGGCGTAGCACTGCTCGTATGCGCGCCACCAACTCATCGAAGGAAAAGGGCTTGGGAACGTAATCATCCGCGCCTAAGCCCAATGCATTGACCTTATCCGCAACATCGTCACGCGCTGTCAGCATGATAACGGCAATGTCGTCAAGAAGGCGCAGACGACGACAGACCTCAAGGCCATCCACACCCGGCATCGTAATATCCAGCAACACCAGGTGCGGTTGATATTTTTTGGCCGCGATCAGGCCAGCCTCACCGTCAGAAGCAGTGTAAACGTCAAATCCTTCATAGGCGAGTCCTCGCTTAAGCAAGGAGATAATTTTCTGGTCATCATCAACCAGTAAGACACGAGTCGCCATACACCATTCCCTCTCACACAGATGTGTCTGCACATCCTCAGCGTCATACTCTTCTAGAGAAAATCATACCATACGCCCCCCTTCATTTCATCTTCTGATACTGCTCATTTCCGCATCGAACACAGGCCCTTTATCAAATCTTTATCCACGCTTCACCTGAACTTCAGGAAGAGTACCTATGCTATGAATAGCACGATATATCATCGCACACGCTCACAAATGAAAGGGAACAGTGTATGTATCCACACGTGCAACCCGACATAGCAGAATCGGAAGTGCTTTCGTCTGACAAGAACACCAGTCAATCGAAGCACCCTCTCCATGAGAGGGAAATCCTGGGAGTCATGCAACGCGCTCTCGGTGGAGGAACCATCATTGGTCTCACCATCGTCACGATTTTGCTCTGGTTCCTGTTTCGACCAACAGGTCAACCGACGAGTAGGTATCTGGGCGAGATGCTGGGTACGACAGCCATTCTGCTCTTTTCATGTTCGCTGTTCGTAGCGACGAAAGCCCCTTTTTTAGAGAGAGCCTTTGGCGGCCTCGACCGTATGTATCTGTGGCATCGCTGGAGTGCGATAGCAGGAGTGGTGCTGCTCTTCCCTCATTATATCCTGGTCACTTCCGTGAAAAATACTATCAAGAGTACCCTCGGCAATGCGCTTGGGTTCATCGCTGTGTTCGGATTGGTGTTCCTGCTCCTGTGGGCACTTGTTCCAAGGTTACCTGTCGTAGGTCGCCGCATGCGCACGAACTACCAGCGATGGTTCACGCTCCACCGCTTGACAGGCCTGTTCGTCATCGCCGGGCTGCTTCATGGTTTCCTGGTGGACCCCGTTCTCCAACACTCGCCGGTCCTGCTCGTCTGGTATATCGCGGTGGCGGCGATTGGCACGCTGGCCTATCTGTATCGGGAACTGCTCCATCCCTTCTTCAGGCGTTTGTGGCAGCACAACTACACTGTTGCAGCGGTCAACCACCTGAACCGGAAGACGTTGGAGGTGACGCTCGCTCCTGTCGCCCGACCTCTGCGGTTTGTCCCAGGGCAATTTGTCTTTGTGCGCTTCGGAGGAGAACATGGGTGGGAGCGACATCCCTTTACAATCAGTAGCGCTTCACAGGAATCCCTCCTTCGCCTCGCGATCAGGGGGCTGGGGGATGAGACGCACCGTCTGATCGACACCCTGCAACCAGGTGTTCCAGCACGTGTGGGTCTGGCCTTCGGGATGTTCGACTACCGAAGCGGTGGTCACCAGCAAGTGTGGATCGCGGGCGGCATCGGGATCACGCCATTTCGCAGTTGGATACGTGCGTTTCCCACAGAGCAGTCCTTGGAGTTCGACATCGACCTCTACTACACGGTACAGAACGAAGACGAGGCCCTGTTTCTCGACGAAATCAGAACGGCAGCCGCACACTCTGGACTGAACCCATTTGACCGGACAGAGAACGAAGTCAACTTCTCCGAAATAGCGTACACTAGAAACAGATAAGGAGAAGAAAGATGCAAAAACGAACCCACAGCCGCGAGTTGAAACTGGAGATTGTGCGTCAGATAGCGACAGGACAAAAACGTCCTGCTCAGGTCTGCCGAGAATATGGACTGGCAGAGAGCGTGCTATCGCGCTGGCGCAAAGACTATCAAGAGCGTGGAGAAGCGGCCTTTCAGCCCCATCAAGCAGAAGGAACGACATCACAAGAACAGCGCATTGTGGAACTGGAGCAGTTTTGTGGGCAGCTCGCTCTGGAGAATCAGGTGCTAAAAAAAACATTGCAACGTCTGGAATCACGGAGCGGCATGCGATGATTACGCTGGCCCAGCAAGACCATCCAGATCTCTCGATTTTACACTTGTGTGAACTGCATGGGGTCAGCAGAAGCTGGTACTATGAACATCTCACTCATGCTGAGCAGAATACCCAGGACATCGCGTTGCGTGACCAGATTGAACACATTATCTTGGAATTTCCTGGATATGGCTATCGGCGGGTGACGCACGCCTTAGCACGTCAAGGCTGGATCGTCAATCATAAGCATGTGCTACGCATTATGCAAGAAGAGTGCTTACTCTGCCATCTCAAAAAGAAGTTTGTGGTCACGACGACCAATTCGCGCCATGGCTTTCCCGTGTATCCCAATGTGTTAGCCGAGGTGACGCTTTCGGCTCCTGATCAGGCCTGGGTTGCCGACTTCACGTACATTCGCTTGAGAAGCGCCTTCGTGTACCTGGCGTGCATCCTGGATGCGTTTTCGCGCCGCTGTGTGGGCTGGCATTTGTCCCGCGAGATGACCACGCAGCTCACGCGAAGCGCCTTGCATCAGGCGATTGTCGAACGGCAGCCAAAGTCGGGACTGATCCATCATTCGGATCGAGGCGTGCAATATGCCAGCCGCGAGTATGTGGAACAACTGCAGGAGATCGGAGCGCAAATCAGCATGTCTGCGGTAGGCAATCCCTACGACAATGCCAAGGCGGAAAGCTTCTTTAAGACGCTCAAGCAGGAGGAGGTGTACCTCAAAGAATACGACTCATTTACGGATGCAGAACAGAATTTGGCGGTTTTCATTGAAACGGTCTATAATGAGAAGAGGCTACATTCTAGCCTCGGCTATGTGCCACCTGCTGAGTTTGAAGCCGCCTATATACCCTTGACCGGAAGTTGATTGCCCGGCCATACATGCTGCGCTTCAGAAGCTTCAAGCGATTGATGTGGCCCTCGACAGGGCCGTTGTTCCATTTCAGTGTCAGCCCCGCCCAAACGAGCGGCGTGGTCTTGTCGAAGTTTGCGCGCGAAGGCGCGCCATTCGGGAATACCACTGTGCATCGCTGCCTCAAGCCAGGCATCCAACTCTTCGCCACGTCGTTCGCGCAGCATCTTGAGAAACTGCTGCATTAGTCTCTGTGTTTGCGCAAGGGCAGCATATAGCTGGCTGACTTGCCACAACGCTCGTGTTTCCTCTTGCGTGCGGTCCTCTGCACGTTTCAAGAGCAAGCCGATGGCTCGATGGGGAGTCATTTCCACGGTTGCGGCAAGCACGGCAGACAGGCTGACCTTGCTGTTCCAGCGCGCGTAATCCTAACAAGAAATCGCTCGAACGGTCATGCGCGATCCGGTGTATCCCTGAGCAGCAATCTCACGATACAGGCCCACCCCATTGCGCTCCCCATCGTGCCAGTGTGCTGAGAGGGAGCGGGTAAAGGGTGCCAAAATGCCTGCTCGCGCAGGTCGTGAGACGAGCGAGACGGTCTGCGTGTGGGCAGAGAGCGCCACGGTTTTTCGATTGAGGTGCAGCAGGCGGGCAATGGCTTGCTGGGTCATGCCTTGCGCGACCAGGCTCTGAATCTGCTCGGCGCGCGCCTGGCGTGCTTGCTGCACCTCGTGTTTTCTCCGCTCCCGAGCAGGCCGCAGATACCGTACTGCCAGGGGAGATGATGAGGTGGCAGATGCCGGGACAAAGCGAATCGACCGCAGGGCCTGACGATGATGCGCAAGGATGCGTTCGGCCACCTCTGAAAGGTTTTTCGTGAGGTGGAAGCGATCAGCGATCTGGAGAGCTTCTGGCGCTCCCTGCTTCGCGCCAAGCGCGTATTCGCCTGCCCGGTCTCGGCTAATAGCAAGTATCCCGGGTGCTGCTTCAGCCAGGCAGCCAGGGTGCTTGCCTGTCGATCTGCTAACATCTCAATGGGTTGGCCTCGCTCCAGGTCAACCAGCAGCGTTCCGTAACTGATACCGCGGCGAAACGCCCAGTCATCAACGCCAAGGATGCGCGGCGTTTCCTGCTCTGGCAAAGCTGGTGCAGCGTACGATACGCAACACGGTATCACGGCTGCTCCTGATTCCGAGAGGGTGACCAACCAACGTTCAGACCTCACCTCATCTACTCGAAACGTGAGGGGTCTCTCACGATAGAGCAGATCGCGGCGAGTTGTCGTGGGCCACTTTCAGAGAGCGAGGTCTACATGTGCGGCCCAGCCGGGATGGTACAACATTTCCAGCGAGCATTCCGAACGCGAGGTGTGCCATCCTCTCGCATTCACTATGAATACTTCAACTTTCGCTAGTATGGGCATCAATGGCTCTCAATCACTCGCATCTTTTCAACGCTTCATTACGTATGGAATCACATACCCAGGAGGTGAACGATGAAATCGCTCGATGACAATGACAATGGGTCCGCGTGTCTATCGCGACCGGCCGGTACGGACGGAGAGAATGATAAGGGTCGGCCTGGGGTCGTTGGCAACGAACGGCTGACTGCGCTGGCAGGCGCAGTACTCCTCGTGCTGATCCTGGTGGAGCTTGTGAGTTCGGCGAACCTACACGCGCTGCTGCCTCTCCATATTTTTGTTGGGGTACTCCTGGCGGGCCCGCTTGTCGTCAAGCTTGGCTCGACCGGCTACCGCTTCCTGCGCTACTACACGAAATCACCCGCCTATGTGCGCAGTGGGCCACCACGCCTGCCGCTACGGATACTCGGCCCGCTGCTGATCGTCACGACCCTCGCAGTCGTGGGCAGTGGGATCGGACTCGTGGTGACTGGCCCGGCGCAGGCTGGCCTCCTCCGGCCCTTACATAGCGGCAGTGTCGTGTTCTGGCTCTCGCTGATCGCTGTCCATGTCGTTGCCTACCTCTGGCGGACCTTCCGTTGGGTCGCTGACGACTGGAGACAACATCCCGGCAGGAGCCTGGCTCCAGGACGTGGATTCCGGCTTGGCGTGACTCTCGGCGCGGGGCTTTCAGGCGCGGTCGCCGCTCTCCTCCTGTTCCCTGGTGTTGCACCGTGGGTCGTCTTGAACCAGACGGGCCAGAAGATCCCGGGTGCTCTGATCGAAGGCCTGGCTCTCGCCATCGTGGTACTCCTTGTCGCCAGACCACTCAGGTGGAGATAGAGGAACGCTGCCACACCGGCCCGGCCTCGGCTTGATCCACTCGTGATCCAGAAAAGGATCAAACACATGCAGCCACCATTTCGGCAACCGCCAGTGGAGCTTTTTCGAGCAAGAAGAACAGATCGTTAGACCCTCGCATGCCTGACCGATTTACTCCGAAGCTGTCGCACCCACCACAAATGCGTCCACCTCGCTCAGTTTGCCGCGCCAGAAAGGAAGTCTCATCTTGTGCCCCGCGCTCATGATCGTCACGTCACGCATATGGATATAGCGCGAGACGATCGGCAGCCCCTCCGGGCCGATCTCCGGCTGATCCCGCGGCGGCACGAGCGCGAGGTAGTAGCCGCTCAGCGCATCCGCCGTTTCCGGCTCGTGTTCGCGATGCAGGTCTTCATTCAGGTCAATGTAATACTGCACATATCGCAGAGTGCTGACCATCACGCCGAATACCAGCAGGCCGTGCATCTGGAGCAGCGCCTCAATTTCAAGGTCCTGTTGTTCGACCAGGCGCGTCCACATGTGCAGTGCGACATCCTGCTCTCCGTATGCTTTGATCCATAAGTTACGCCGCTCGACGCGCGTTAATGGGCGAAAAGCTGTTTCGGCCTGGCATGTGCTTGCTCCCTGCTGTTGCACGTTTTCATCCACCTTTGCTGCCTGTTCTTCCTCTCTCAATTCAGGTCTATCCTGTTGTATCATAACAGAGGGTGTACCTTTCTTTCTTGTCCATTTTCACAGTCGATGCGACATACATACCCTCGGGTAAACGTTACCTGACCATCACTGGGGTGGTATTCAATATATCCGGGTTTCGCTGGACCGGTGTTGACGCGCTCCCGAGCAATCTCCACCTCTCACTGCCCTCTTCTGTAGTTCGAGAGCGCGTCCAACACGGGGGAAGCGACTACGGCGTCGTAATCGTCCCGTTGGCATTGACCGTAATATGCACGGGCGGCAGTGGCCGGGTCGCCGGCGCCTGGGGATTGGTCCCATCCGCATTAAAAATCGCGCCATGAGCCGGGCACGTGAACTGCCCTAAGGACGCATTGTACTTGACGGCAACGCCCGCGTGCGTGCAGGCCCCTTCAACAGCAACGAAGCTGCCATTGCTCATACGCACCAACCAACTCGCCTGACCATCGGCGGGATTGGTAAAGGCGACAGCGGTGTTGGTGGCCTGGGTGGAAGAACCGATCACTTTGCCCGCTGGTGCCGGTGTCGGTGTCGTCGTTGGCTGCGACACGGGCGTCTTCGTAGGAGATGGGGTCTTTGTAGGCGTGGGCGATCCGGTGTGCGTCGGATGCTTGTGCGGCGTTTTGCCTTTGTGCTGGCCGTTGCCGTCGCCGTCGTTATCCCGATCCCCGCCTGTGTCTCCATCCCTGTCCGTGTCCTGCTTTTTCTGCGGAATAGTCGAGACTGCGCCATCATCGCCGGTATGGCCCACATGCTGAGGAGATCGGGCTAAACTGATCCCCCCCACCGTGACCACCGTAAGTACCCCTGCCGTACCCGCGACCAGCAGTGTGACGAGCTTTCTGCGACCGAAGCGGGGAGTGCCAGGCTCGGAATTCTGAGCGTGATTTCCCTTTCACCACGCGCCTGGGAGGACGCTGACCCGACGCGCCTGGCGTCGCTCCGCCAGCCAATCGGGCGAACGGGTTGACACCTTCGATGCCATCGGGATACCCGTCCTCTGAAGCAAGACTGGCGACTTCCCACGGGAACATCTCCGTAGGAGCGTTGGGGGATATCCCTGCCCCCGGAAGCTGCATTGGCCTATTTCCAGAGTTGTCGTGGGAGGTTTTGGATGAGTGGTCTTCGTGTGACGAATGCACTACAAGAACTCCTTTCAGTATTCATCCATTTCTGCACATCAGTCATCACGGTGTGATGCCATGAGCAGATCGAAACTACGATAACAAGAGGGAATGTACCTGGATGGTTGGTAGAGCGTCAAGATGCGCTGTGCGAACCAGGACTAGATGGGAGCTGAGCTAACTTAACTCTTAACCACAGCTAGGATGGTACTCAACACTGCGCCACGCTCCTCGTTGAAGAGGTGAAGAACACCTCCTACTTGAGGTTGAGATTGTACTGGGAGAAGGAGAAACAGGTAGTACAATGAGTTCCCTTATTTGACAGGGAACATGGTTTCTTCTACACTTCAAACTGAAAGGGCGTGGTATGGAGGTATTCGGGAGGGGCTGTGTCTTGCTCGGTTCTTGTCCAGCAAAAGAAAATCACCATGCTGAACACGGACACGCTTCTTCTGGGTACCTTCAGGCATCACCGTGGTAGATCATCGCTATAACGCACTAGAATGAGAGGAGAATGGAGGGTAGGGCTTCATTGCACTCCTCCATCCAGCGAAAGCATGCGCACAACGAAAAAAGAGCCGGGCATCCGCCCGACCCCGTTCCACTACCTCTCCGGTACGTTCGCACTCGCCTTAGCTTGCTTCTCCTTGCTCTGCATCTACTTGTGCGCGACTCCAGCCAATGCCAGCTCAGGGTCTTTTCGGGCAAATGGGAAGACGGTGAGCGGACAGGCGGTCTTTGTTGATACTGAGACGGAGACAGCGTCTCCAACCGCGACCAGCACCCCATCTCCGACCGCCATCACGCCCACGCCCACCCCATCGCCCAGCACAACCCGCACAACCACTCCCTCCACCACCTCCACAAAGTCACCCGCGCCGACCGCGACCGGCCAGCTCTCGCCGACCGCCACGGGCATGCAAACACCATCGCCAGGCGCGATACCGACCAGCAGTGCCACATCAATCAACATTACCACGCATGGAACAGGTGTGAACCAGACTCCGGTTGCCTCGCCCGCGCCAGCCAATACTGTGGGCGATCAAGTCAGTCAGGGAGTGCGCCACCCTGGCAACACCCTTCCCTTCACATCGCTCGCGCTCGGCCTGGGAGGCGTTTTCCTGCTCGGTTTGCTGTGCATCCCTGGGTGGGTGATCTTGCGTCGCCGCCTGCTGCCAGTGCCGTCACCCAGGTATCCCCCCAGTGGGGCAGCACCCTGGAGCCGCACACGTGCCAGCGACCGGGTCTCACCAATCAGCCTACAGGACACGATGGCCGAGAGTGTGGCGTCATTGGGACCCTCTGCAGGACTGATAACAACCATTGTAGACGCGCACAGCAGAAGAGCTGTCTCGCGACCTGGAAATGGCAGCGCTCTCGGCAGCAACCCACTCACCAGCATGCATGTCCTGCCCACTATGGCAGATGTACCCGTTGCGAACCAGCCTGCCCCATTCTCTAGAGATCATGCGCCGACTGCAGCCGCCAGCCCGGTATGGCATGCCAACTCGCCAGCCAACAGTGGCCAGTCATTTGATGAGTCGTACCTGGCAGCAAGAATCAGGCTGAGACGAGACGAGCTGCGCGCCGCCTCCGGCTTGTCAGCTTTTCAGAAGCACGCACCGGGCGACCTTTCCGCAGAGATCGCGGAGTTGAATGACCCCTACCTGCAGTCTCTGATACAACTCTATGGGGCAGGATGATACTCTGTATTTCAGCTTTCTGACTTGCTCAAGCGGCTTCCTCATCGGTGATAGCTGCACGCAACGCCTCCTCCTGAAAGGCTTTGATCCAGCGAACTACCAGCGTGGTTTCGTCTGGAGTAGTGCGGCGTAGTGAGCCCGGCCCAAGTCGTGGAGCAATGACGTGCGTCAAATCAAAGAGCCGCTCGTGTGTTCGCAGGTGAGACACTTCGCCCGTAAGGCTGGTCCATGCTTGAGCAAAGTGGTCTGAGACGGGATCGAGGTGAAATTGCAAAAAGCTGACAGCCGAATTGACAGCCAAACGGATGGAGGACAGCATAACGGCATGGATACAGACTGACAGGAGGGCATTGCTGTACCTATGCACCAGGTGGCGTCGGGCAGCCTCTCAAGCGTGTATGGAACCTCACCATATGACCTTCGGGTAGTTTCGTTGACCCTCCTGTCGCGGCTGTGTATGATACACAGTAACACATTAAGAGAGCGGATTTGAGCTAGAACAGGAGGCATGTATGAGCGAGCAACAAATTCAGAAGGTTCGAGTGACGCGGCTGGCGCATGTTGGGTTATGGGTGTCGGACGTACCGGCGCAGACGCGCTTTTACCGGCAACGCTGGGATTCAATCTGCGAGCCACCGAAATTACGTTGACGAGCGAGGATGTGGAATTTGAGGACGCCAATACATACCTGTCGGTGGGCGACGAACATCATTGCTTGAGCCTGTTCACTGATACCCGCGGCAGCGCGAGCAATGGGCGCACTCCTGCGGCTGCGAAGTCGCGGCTGCATCATATTGCCTTTGAGGTGGATACAGACGCGGAACTGGCTGCGCTGGCGGCGCGTCTCAGCCAGTCGGGCATCGATCTGAAATTACAGGCGCGCGATGGCAACCCGGAAATGGGTGATACGCTGTGGTTCCATGATCCCGATGGCAACCATATTGAAATATCGGTGGTTCCCGATGATTCGCTGACGGTGCCTCCCGCTAATAACGAGGGCAGGCGCTCGCGTTTGCGCCCGCAAGGTTTGCAGCACCTTGCTATTCGCACGTCGCATATGGAGTCGATGGTTGAGTTTTATACCGAGAGCCTGGGCTTTGATATCTCCGACTGGCTGCTGCGCGAATGCGCGTGGCTGCGCTGCAATAACGATCATCACACGCTGATGCTGATGCAGGGTAAACCCGACATCGATCATATTGGGTATAGCATCTCCGCCGGGGCCGAATTGCTGGTATGGGCCGACTATCTGAGCCGCCAGCAGCGAACCATCCTGTGGGGGCCGGGTCGTCACGGCGCGGGTAACGATCTCTTCCTGCGTTTCGCCGATGTGGATGGCGTGCATATTGAATTGTCGGCGGAGCTGCAACAGTACTTCGACCGCGATGTTACGACACCGCCGCGTCTGTGGCATTCGCGCCCGACCGCGCTGAACCTGTGGGGTGTGTTGCCGTCGTGGGTGCGCGAAGAAGCGCGGGTATAATTTACAGTTTGACCAGCGCTATCCCCACAAAAATGATGCCAATCCCCAACCATTGGCTCCATTGTAGCTTATCGTGCAAGAAGAGCCAGGCCAGCAGGACGGTGACGGCGCTGAAAAGCGAGGCCAGTACGCTGACTACGGCGACCTGCTCGGTGGTGAAGCCGAAGTTTGCCAGCAGGTAGGCGCAGGTGTTGAGTATCCCAACGGCTAGAATTAAGCCCCAGATACGGCCTCGCGGCGGGCGAATGCTCTGACGGGCGGGCACGGCGACAAGCGCGAGGGTGGCTATGGTTCCCAGGCGAATGATCCAGATGGGCGCGCTGCCGCCCAGGTAGGGCGTGACAAAGAAGCCGAGCAGCCAGAAGTTGATGCCGTAGGTGACGGATGCTACCATCGCCCAGCCGACGCCGCGCGTCAATTTGCTTTTGCGCCTGGTTTGTCCCGGCATTCCGGGCGTGTCATTCTGCGAGACGGACGAGAAATGGGTGGCGGCGAGCACTACGCCGAGGAGGGCGGCTCCGATGCCGAAGGCACGCGCGCGGCTGATCGTTTCGCCGCTTAGAAATGAGAGTACCACCGTCAAGGCTGAAGAACTGGCGGCGACGGGTGATACGATGCTTAGCACGCCAACCTCGAATGAGCGGTACAGGGCCAGGGCGCAGAATGCGTTCATCATGGCTACGAGGACGGCCCATAGCCAGGGCTGCCAGGTGGTGTGGTGCGCCAGCCGCGCTGCTTCGCCCGAACTCAGCACGTAGATGCTGAGCACCAACGCGCCAATAAATTGCATGAAGAACAGAGTGCGGTAGGTGCCGATAACTTGCGTGAGGGAGCGAGCTAAAAAATCGGCGGCGCCCCAGCACAGCGCCGCTCCTAGACCAAGAATGATGCCCATATATCTCCAGAGATGACGTTACGATACCCAATCGATCCGTAGGGACGCGGGTGGATGAGGTGATGGGTGGGGACCCTTGTGGGCGTCCGCATCCGCGTCTCATATTTGGCAAACAGTAAAGAGACACCCCCACCCAACCCCGGACGCCCACAAGGGTCCTCTCATCCACCCTACCCCTCCCGCGTCCCTACGGATGATCAGTCGGTAGTCGGTGCTTTGCTATACTCGGCGGGAGCAAAAAATACCAGGAGGCGCAAGTCTTCGCTGATGGAGTGAAAGCGGTGTTCGACGTAAGCTTTCACGTAGAGAATTGAGCCGGCCTGAACCGGGCCTTCTTCTGCGCCTGCGCGGAATGATGCTCGTCCGCTAATGACGTAGTATACTTCGTCCTCGCTATGCGGCTGTTGCATGTCGATGCTGCCTGCTGGCAGGGTGTAGAGACCAGTGCTGAGAGACGGGACGCGCAGAAATTCGAGATAGTTTTGTTTTGCGCGGTCCTGCTCGTCGATAAGCTGCGCGGTTTCAAAGAAGCTGACCTCCATGATACTCTCCTAAATAAGCTCTACTATGTTACGCATAACGCCGATGCCTTCGATCTCGGTTTCCATTACATCGCCTGCTTTGAGATATTCGGGCGGGGTGCGTGAGTCCCCGACGCCGCTGGGCGTGCCGGTGGCGATAATGTCGCCTGCTTCGAGCGTCATGCCCTGGGAGAGGATGGTGATGATGCTGCGCACATCGAAGAGCATGTTGGCGGTGGTGTCTTCCTGTTTGGTTACGCCGTTTACGCGCAGTCGCACTCTCAAGTTTTGCGGATCGGGAATTTCGTCGGCGGTGATGATCCAGGGTCCCATAGGGCAATAGCCATCGATACTCTTGCCCTTAAAATACTGTTTATGTTGGTACTGAATATCACGAGCTGAAACATCATTAAGCACTGTATAGCCAAATACATGCGACATGGCATCCTCCGCGCGAATATTCTTGCCCGGCTTGCCAATAATGACTGCCAGTTCAACTTCCCAGTCAATTCTCGTGGAGACTTGCGGATCGATCACCAATTTTCCGAAAGGGCCATTAATGGTTGTTGGGGCTTTGGTAAAAAATATGGGTGCTTCCGGGACGGTTTCTTTTTCTCCGCGCGTGCGAGCCAGATTCAAAGGCGTGTTCCGCGTAATTGCGTCCGAGGCACATGATGTTCTTGCGCGGGCGTGGGATGGGCGCGTTGAGTTGGACTTGGGACAGGGCGTAGGCCGCGCCAATATCGGAGAAGGTTTTCACGTCGCGCAAACGACGACCGGCGGCTTTACTTACAATAGCCTGCAAAACCTGCATCCCTTGCTCATAGGAATCGAGTAGGTCCTGCATCTGTTCGTATGGATGCAGGTCGAGCGCGCGCGCGGCCAGGTCTACATCGACGATTTCGTCTTGCTGGACGAGTCCCAGACGCGCATGGGGAAGATTGGGGGTGGTGGTGGAAAAGCTGGCGAGTTTCATTTGTTCTCCTTGAATGTGTTTGTATCTCAGTAGCGGCACCCCTTGGAACTTATGCGGAAACCTGGTTTTGGCCCTGGATCGAAGCGGCTTCAGATAGGTTTCCGCATAAGTTCTTGTGGGTGTCCCGTCGTGCAAAATAAATGCAGCACGGAATGCGAAGACGAGATGCCCACAAGGGGTGTCGCTACTGTGTTTTGTCGCCGGTCATGCTGGCTGGCGGTGGCAAATCTGCTGGTTGGCCGGGATAGCGAGCAAGCCCGGTGGCGGGTCCCAGTTCTCCGGTGCGTACTGTTAGTTTGCGGGCTTTACGTTCGAGCGCCAGGCTAATCAGATCGACCGCGCTGTCCAGGTCGAGCACAGCGGTATTGATCATCAGGTCATAGAGCAGCGGGTCATCGACGCTGCGACCAAAACGCGCTTGCAGGTAGCGCGTGCGGTCGCGGTCCTTGATATGAATACGGGACTGAGCCGCCGCCTCGTCGAGTCCTTCGCGCCGCGCCACATAAATAATGCGCTGCTTGAGCGGAGCGATTACGCGCACGTGCAGCACGTCGCGCCTCCCGGCCAGCAGCGCCTGCCCGGTTCGTCCCACGATCACGACGCGGCCAGTGTTGGCTGCTGTTTCCACGACGTTGCGCAGCGCTTCGTTATAAACCGCTTCATCTTGTTCTGGTGGAGTGATAGGCGCGGGAACAATAAGAGCGGCTGCCTGCAACGCATTCAGCGCGCGCGCTATGAAGCTCTCAACGCGCTCGTCATGCACATCGGCCTCCTCCTCGGTGATGCCCAACGCGCGAGCAACCTGCGCCACAATTTCGTGATCGATGAGCTGCCAGCCCAAACGCTGTGCCAGGTGCGCCGCCACTTCACCTCCGCCACTGCCATACTGGCGCGAGATGGTAATGGCGCTCATTTCAGGAGCATTCTTCTGCATGGAGTTCTCCTTGCAATCAGTCGCAAACTGCTTATGTTTGACATAGAGACGTGATGAAACGGCCTGATAAGAACCGCGCGAAACAATTAACCAATTTTATTCTATCACATGGTTCTTGTGTGTCCGGGCTTGCCCCTGCCCTGGTATGTAGGTTACTATACTGGTAGATATGTGTGTGTATGCCACGATTGGAGATAAGTGTATGAGCGTGCAGCCGCGAATGGCGTCCGCGATCATGTTGCTGCGGGATGTGCCTGCCGGACAGGGTATCGAAGTGTTCATGGTACGGCGGGTGATCCAGAGCGATTTTATGCCTAACGTGTATGTTTTTCCCGGCGGCTCCGTCTCGCAGGATGATTACGCGGCGGAGTTGGCGGATGGTGTATCTGCGCAGGTTGTTGCATCGCCAGCCGATCCAGAGGGGCGCACTGCCGCGGGTACGGGAGTGAGGGCGGCTGCCATTCGCGAGCTTTTCGAGGAGGCGGGCGTACTGCTCGCCTATCGCGATGGAGAAATATTGCCCATTCCAGAGCAGCAAGTAGCCCATTTCGAGAGCTATCGCCACGCATTTCAGCACCGCTCGGGGTCGCTGCAAGAGATGGCGCGGGCTGAAAGGCTGGTACTGGCGACGGACCGTCTGGGCTATTTCGCGCACTGGATCACGCCGGAAGGGATGCCTAAGCGTTTCGATACGCACTTCTTTATTACGACCGCCCCGGCTGAACAGCAGGCCGCGCATGATCGCCTGGAGACCAGCGAGGGTATCTGGATTGCGCCAGCAGAGGCACTCGCGCGTTTTGAGCGCGACGAGTTTCCGCTGGTCTTCGCCACCATTTACCAGTTGCGCGAACTGGCGGCCTTCGACAGCGTGAAGGCGGCGCTGGATCATTGCGCGGCGCATCGCGTGCCAACGCGCATTCCAGTGCTGGTCCAGGAAGATGGCAAAGCGCGTGTGTTCCTGCAAGAGGACGCGGGCAACACCTGGGAAGTACCCGACCATATGCGCAGGGGGTAGATATGCAAGCGATCTATACGATTTTGCTGGCCCCCAATCCATCGCTCATGACGGGGCCAGGCACTAATACGATTGTGCTGGGCGGCGGGAACGATGGCGCACTCGTGATTGACCCGGCGGTTGATGACGCTGCCTATCTCGATACACTGGTAGCAGAGGGCGAGAGACGCGGCGGCATCCGGCGCATCTTTATCACGCACGGGCATCCCGATCATGTCGGAGGAGCGGTGGCCCTGCGCGAACGTTTGCGGCTGCACGTTCCTATCTTCGCCTATAGTCGTGAGGGCGTGCCGGTGGCAGATGTCGAGGTGGCCGATAGTGAGTCGTTTCCAGTCGGCGAGGATACGTTGAGGGCCATTCACACGCCGGGGCATCGTTTTGACCATCATTCCTATTACCTGGAGCGGCAGCGCATCCTTTTCGCCGGCGATATGATTTCGGGCATCACCACCAATGTGATCGCGCCGCCCGATGGCGATATGTTTGACTATATGAGTTCGCTGCAACGATTGCAAGCGGTAGATATAGTTGAGATTGTGCCGGGACACGGGCCTACCATTGCTAACGCGCAGGCTAAAATCGCCGAGTATATCGCTCACCGCCAGTTGCGCGAACAACAAATTCTGCAAACGTTGGAGACGCTGCCGCCCGGCGTGACCATCCCTGAGATGGTGCCAGCCATTTATGTTGACGTTGACCCGAAGCTGCATTCAATCGCGGCCTGGTCGGTAGAGGCGCACCTGCTCAAGCTGGAAAAAGAGGGTCTTGTGGAACGCACCGGTGAGAAGGGGTGGACACTGGTCGAGCCGACGGCGTAATGTGGGAGTATTATGTAGGAGCGGGTGGTGATGTGCATGGGAGGCGTCGCCTCCCATGCACATCACCACCCGCTCCTACATAATTATGCATCATCGTCTGAACAACAGCCTCAATCCTAGCAAACCGGCCAATCCCAGAAAAATCCAGCCAGCGATGAGCTGGTGGACGTTGGTGAGGAGGATGCCGCCGCCCAGGGATGTGACGAAGGTCAGGAAACTGGTAAAGAGGCCCATACCTGAGCCGCCGTTGCCATTGGTGACGCCAGCGCTGCGGCGTCCGTTGCCGTTGCTGTTGCCGTTGCGACGGGGGCGGCCTGCATGGATGTTCGCGTCGGTTTTGACTTCGATCAGGCCGCTGTTGAGTTTGTTGATGACTCGTTCCAGCTCGCCGGGAAGTTTCAGCAGGATGCGACCAGTTTCCAGCAATTGTTTCAGGATGTCCTGAATGGTCTGGCTCACGCCTTCGGCGTCGAGGCCCAGGAATTTGCGAGCGTAGGGGGTGGCAACATCGACGAAGTTGAAGTCCGGGGCGAGACCTGTGGAGACGCCCACCAGCGTGCTGACAGCGCGGCCTGTGAAGGCGAACTGCGCGGGTATCTGGAAGGGTTGGCCGTAGAGCAGGCGACCAACATCCTCGGCTACGTCGGGAATATCCATGTTGCGGGCCTCGCCCAGCGTCATGCCATAATATTGTTCCATCATCAGCGACATGCCGCGCTCGATAGCGGCCATGTTCGCGCCTTCGCCGATGAAGCCCAGTCGCGCCAGGGCTTCCACCAGGGCGTGTGAGTCGCGTGTTACGAAGCTCAGGAAGAGATCTTTGAGGGACTTTTTCATGGTTTTGGAAAGGGTGCCGACCATGCCAAAATCAACAAATTCGATAATTGGCCCCTGGCCGGGCGCGCCTTTTTTCACAAAGATATTGCCTGGATGAGGATCGGCGTGAAAAAAACCGGCTTCGAAGAACTGGTAGAAGTAGGTCTGTACCGTGCGTTTGGCTACCTCGAGGCGGTCAATGCCCTCGCTGTTGAGCGTGGCATAATCGTTGATCTTGATTCCTTCGATCCATTCCAACACCAGCACGTGGCGCGTGGTGTATTCATCGTAGATGGCGGGAATGCGGATGGTCGGGTCGTCTTTGAACATTTCCTTGAAACGTTTGGCGTTGGCACCCTCGGTGACATAATCGATTTCTTCGTAGACGGTGCGCTTGAATTCGCGGTAGACGCCCATCAGATCGATGAATTCGCTGGTATTGACGAAACGGTTGAGTACCCAGATCACGAATTTCAACGTGCTGAGGTCGCTGCGCACCAGTTGCTCAATATTAGGGCGCTGCACTTTAACGGCTACCGTCTGGCCGTTTGATTTCAGCACGGCCTTATGCACCTGTCCCAGCGAGGCGGCAGCCGTTGCCTTGCGTTCTAACACGCTGAAGATTTCTTCGACAGGCTTTCCCAGTTCGGTTTCGACCACCGACAGGACATGGCTGAAAGGCGCGGGCGGCACCTCGTCCTGGAGCGATGAGATGGCGGCCAGCGCCTGTTCCGGCAGCAGGTCGGCTCGCGAGCTAAGGAACTGGCCCAGTTTGATCATCAGTACGCCGAGTTTGACGGCTGTTTTGCGGTAAGCCACCAGTACTTCCACCAGCACTGCGACATTTGGCTGTACTTCATCGTTCCCACGCGCTCGCGCCCGCAGGACGCGGCGACGCTCGCGGTAAATTACCCAGATGGTCCACAGCAGCAGTCTGGAGACACGAAAAAAGCGGATGGCCTGAGAAAATCTATTGATGCCCGGTTGTTTGCGACTCATGTAGATGCGATTACCTTTCCAATGCTCTCTATTAGCATAACATGTACGTTCCAGCCGGGGTAGAGGTTTGATGGCCCAAAAAGCAACCAACAAGACAGACGCAGATCAGTAGAGTATAATAGTATCGGGGCATAGGAATAAAGAAATATGGTGCAACGAAACATGCATTTTGAACGTCCTATATTCTAGGAGGAGAGGCTGTGCATGTCTCGGACTCCCTGTTGAGAGGGCGCAGCATTTCACTTAATGTATTCACCGTATAAATTATTAATGGAGGTGTGCTTTGTCCGGTGTGCAAGTTGACAATTCTCCGGCAGTAGCAACACGTTCGCTTGATATCTCGTCGTGGAAAGAAGATGACATTTCCGCCCGGGCTTTCGAGCGAAAAAAAACGCTATTATAGACGCAAATCAGCGCTCAAAGATTATTTCACTACTGAAGAACCACTTGACCAGATCGCGTTGCGCTACCATCTTCCTACTAAGATGCTGGAAAAGCTGGCAAAACGCTGCTGTATGCAGCACGAAGATGGCGCTCCCTGGGGCTTTCGCGCCCTTATGCCAGGGATAACGGTCATCGATCATACGCCCGAACCTGAACCCGCGCCAGTAGCGGCCGCGATACCTGAGGACACGGGGACAAATGTGATAAATCAGGGTACGAGGATAGACGCGATACATGACGATGTGGGGAACGACACAATACATGACGATCCCGCGTCCATGTCGTCAAATGATGTCATGTCTGCGGACGATAAGGAGGATACCGCCCCACGCCCGGCCATTGTGCTCCCACAGCAAAACACGGTACCTGCGGATGATATGCCCGATGAGATTGGGATCGAGGAATCGGGCGCGGGAGATGAGGTGAATGGGGTAGCGGAAGACGGTTTTTCTATGGCCCCAGGCACCGCGGAAAGTGATACGGAAGAGGTTCTCTCTGAAGATAATGCGCTGACTGTTTCGGAGCGACAGGTTCAAACTGTGGTGGTGGAGAGCGCGGTTGACATGATGGATGTGGCGGCGGAGGCGCGCACGCCAGTACCGAATGTATTACAGGGGGATAGCGGGGCGTTCTATGTGAAAGAATTGGCGGACAGGGCCAGCCGCAGCCTTGTTGTGCGCGAGCGGATGCTACTGGCTGGTTTGCCCCGGACGAGTAAGAAACATGTTGCTATTACCGATAAAAAAGCGATCATTGCCCAACGTTCGATACGCAAGCGTTGGGTGCGCAGCGTGGAGCGCACGCGCACGCGCAGCACCTATCGATTGATAGGCGCAGTTGTCGTCGCTGTTCTCTTTCTGTCGCTGCTGATTCCGGTGGGCGCGGGCATCGCGGCTTATAGCGCCTATAACTCGATCAAGAGCATCGCGTTGGATAGTGTCAACCATTTACTGGATGTGAAGACCCTGCTGCCCGTTACAAAAAGTGACCCGACGGCTGCTCTTAACCCGGCAAAATTGCAACTGGCCAATGCGGACCTTGCGCAGTCGCAAAGCGACTTCTTGCAACTGCAACAACTGGTCAACAGGCAGGATATTCAAAGCCTGGTGGAGCAGTTCGCGCCACAGTATAGTAATAAGCTGGGCATGGCGCAGCGCCTGGTGCAGGTGGGCATTGACGTTACACGCATGGGGAGCGAGTTCATCAACGTCGCCCTGCTGGGAGCTAACATCCTGCATGGTTCACCCCTCGCCTCTGGTTCGACCACACCACTGATTACGGTCAATGATGTTGCTAATATAGAAGGGACCTTGCTGCACGCCCTGTATTACATTCAGGATATTAAAACGCAGATGAGCCAGGTTTCGTTAAGCCAACTACCTATCAACGCGACGCAGCAAAAGGAGATTACCTCGGCCATGGCTCTGCTGCCTAAAGCGCAAAGCTACATCGAGCAGGGACAGGGGGTTATCGGCATTGTATCCTGGTTGCTTGGCGTTGGACAGGCGCGGCGCTTTCTGATACAGACAATGGATCGCGCGGAACTGCGGCCAAGCGGCGGCTTTACCGGGCAATTTGGCGTCTTCTCCATTCAAGATGGGCGTATGGCTCCCTTTACGCTACAAGATGTGACCGAGCTTGACTATAACGGCAACGGGGCGGAACTGGGAAGACAGGCCCCGCCGGGATATACCAGTTGGATGAACTTTGGAAATTTTGGGCTGCGCGATGCCAACCTGTCGGGCGATTTTCCCACTACTGCTCACTTGGCTATGCAGGTGTTCCAGGATGAGGGCGGCGGGCCGGTAGATGGCGATATTATGTTTACGCCCACGGCGATCGAGCATGTGCTGGAAATCGTGGGGCCAATCAAAATACCGGAGTACAACGATACGATTACGGCGCAGAACCTGGAAGATAAGCTGCATTACTACCAGAATGACCCGGTGGCTATTGCATTGCAAAAGGCGAAAACTAATACGAACAACGCGGCTTCGCGCAAGAGCTTCACCGCGCTGGTCGGCAAGAAATTGCTAGACACCGTGCGACACTTACCTGTTATGACGCTACTGAAGGTGGTGCAGAACGCGGTAAAAGATATTCAGTCGCGCGATCTGAATATTTACTTCAGCAATCCGCAAGCTGAGGGATGGCTGGTGGCGCATAGCTATAGCGGCGCCATGAGCACATTCAGCAGTACGGACGGCTTTATGGTGGTGCAGTCCAACATCAGTATCAGTAAGGCCAGCCAGGATGTGCAAACAACGCAGCAGGACAATATCACGCTTGATGCGCAGGGCGGCGCGACGCATAATCTGACCATCACGCTAGACTACCGCGGGACGAAGCCTATCTACAGTGTCTATACAACGTATGCTGATTATATCCGTGTCTACGCTCCGGCCAATGCTGTGTTGCAGGGAGGTGACGGGTTTGATACGGGGAAGGCCCTCTGCACGGCGAGCAGCACAGGCACGGGGGGTCCGGTCAAGCAGCCAACTCCTCCAAATTCTTTACCCCCGTGTAGCCAGTTTTCGCAAACGTCTTCGAGCAATGCCCTGTATTGTCCCAGTGGGAATTATAACATGGGGCAGCGAGGGTGGATACCGGGCAAGGGCTTCTCCAACTGGTCGGTAGATATCCTGGGCGCGCCCACCGCACAGACGAGTGATCTGCCAGGGCGAGCGATGTGGGGCGGGTTGACTGTGACGCCGAAAAACTGCATTTCGACGATTTCACTGACATGGTACGTGCCAAACGCCGTGAAACACGTGGTAGGGCAGCCGCTCTACTCTGTGCTGGTGCAGAAGCAGGGAGGCTACGTGCCGGTGGTGCAAATCACCATCGATACGAGCCAGTTGAACGGCGTCAAACCCTACAGTTTCAACGGCAACATCTATGCCGACCGGCTTTTCTCGCTGGCAGTGGTGAAAAAGAAATAACCAGTGGCGAGCCAGGGCGGGGCTTGCCCCCGCCCTGGCTCGCTTTATCGCATCCCCCCAATGTCTTTCTGGCTTCTTTCAAAAACTTTACACTTTCTTGAGAGTTCTATGACCTTTTACCGATACTGTGTAAATTGTAGGGTTGTACGGCTTAATTTTTTTGAAAGTGTATGGTAAAAGTATGAAAAAGGTATTTTCTCTCTGGCCTGTCGTGATGCTCGCGGGGTTGCTGGTGGCTTGTGGTAGCGCCAGCACAAGCACGAGTAGCACTAACAGCACGACGACTACAGGCACGCCAACAACGGCGTGCCTCAGCGTTACAACGGGCACAATACAGAGTGTCAGCAATACTACGTTGCAAGTCACAACTTTGCAGGGAAAAAATGTGCAGGTAACAGTGGCGAGTACAACGGTGCTCACTCGCCAGGCAATAGTGACGGCTGCGGATTTGAAGACAGGTTCGCTGGTAACAGTCATCGTGAAGCAGAACGCGGATAACACGTATTCGGCGCTTTCGGTGAGCGTGCGCACAACGTTGGCGCGCCAGGGGAGCTTCGGAAGTGGCGCGAAGCTGTGCAGCGGTCAACGACGTGGCACTGGCGGCGGTGGATTTGGAGGACCTGGATTCGGCTCCGGCACGCCTGCTACCGGAACGAGTCGTCAGACGATTAATGGTACCCTCAGTCAAGTTAGCGGCAACTCGCTGACAGTGACAGATACGAGCGGCAATGACTTCACCGTGACCCTCACAACTACTACACGCATGATGCAACAGCAAACAGCTACTATCAGCGATTTGCAAATCGGCCAGGCGGTCACAATTACGGGCAGCGCCAACAGCCAGGGCGTGGTTACTGCTAGCAGCGTGTCACTACTGCAAGCGCTCCCAGCGCGGCGTGGCACGCCGACACCAACACCAACGACGAATGCATAGAGGCACGATTTTTCGCGCCCGTTCAAGAGAGGCATACGATGTCAGACACATTAAAAACAAATGCGAATGCGCCTGCGCTCAATTCCGAAACAGACGTGGATGCGGTTCGCTTTTCACCACTCTTCCAGGACGAAGATGACGATGATTCACAGCTTGCTCCGCCGCGTCGGCGTCGCTCCATCTGGTTGATCGCGGTGAGTATTCTACTGCTGGTGGTTTTAATCGGTGGTGGGGTGTTCATCTATATGAGGCGCAGCAGTTCAACACAGGTGTCGTACACGACCATTCCGGTAGCGACTGGCAACCTGACGCAGACGGTTTCAACCAGTGGGCCGCTACAGGCTAAGGCGGAGTATGATATGAACTTCAGCACATCGGGGCAGATTTCAGCCATCGATGTGCATGTTGGACAGCAGGTGAAAGCGGGACAGACGCTGGCTACACTAAACGCGCCTAACCTGCAAATAGCGGTACAGCAGGCGCAAATTTCTGTCGATAATGCGCAGAATACATATAATACGGCGGTCGCCAACGGTGATTCGACGACGACCTTGCAGACAGATAGTAATGCCTTGCAGAACGCTCAATTACAGCTACAATCCGCCCAGAATAACCTGGCGGCGGCCACTTTAACGGCTCCTTCCAATGCAATTGTGGCTTCTATTAATGGCATTGTGGGACAGAATGCTAGCAGCGGCAGCACGACTTCATCTTTCATAGTGTTGCTCGATACGAGTGGCTTCACCATTACCGCGTCGGTCAACGAAGCCGATATCGCCAATGTGCAGATCAACCAGGCGGCGCGCTTCACCGTCACTGCCTACACGGGGCAGACGTTCCGTGCCACGGTGTCTAGCATAAGTATTGTGGGAACGACGACTTCGGGCGTGGTGAGTTACCCGGTGACATTGACGGTCACTATGAATAGTATCGGCGCTTCACACCTGTATCCTGGCATGACGGCCACCGCTACGATCACAACAGCGCAACGCATTGGGGCGCTGCTGGTGAGCAATAGCGCGTTTACCTTTCCGACCACCGCGCTACAGGCCGGAGTGATTGCGCGCAGCGCTCTCACTTCGGGTTTCAGTGCAACCGGGGGGACTGGCACAGGTACAACTGGCACGCAAAGCGCCGGCAGTCGTCACATTGTACTGGTGTTGCGCAACGGCCAACTGGTGCCGGTTCTGATTACGACGGGTCTGACCAACGGCACCTTCTCGGAAGTTCTTTCAGGTTTGAACGCGGGGGACCAGGTGGTGGTTAGCGCGACGGGCGGCTCTTTCGCAACTCTCACGAGCGGCTCAGGTACCAATACTACCGGCGGCGGTCTCTTCAGGACCGGCGGTGGCGGAACGGGTGGTGCTGGCACGCGGTCTGGCGCGGGAGGCTAATCATGCAAGTTGACGAGCTAGCGAGTGGCCTGAATGGGCAGGGACCACGACCTCGACCGGCAGCGATTCGCGTTGAGCAATTGACCAAGAACTATATTCTGGGCCGCAACGTAGTACGGGCGCTGCGCGGGGTCAACCTGGAGGTGAAGCAGGGAGAGTTTGTGGCATTGATGGGGCCATCCGGCTCCGGTAAGTCCACCTTCATGAACTTGCTGGGCTGCCTGGACCGGCCCACGAGCGGGAGCTACCTGCTGGATGGGGTGGCCGTGAGCAAGATGAACGCCAACGCGCTGGCCGATATACGCAATCAGAAGATCGGCTTTGTGTTTCAGAGTTTTAATCTGCTCTCCTGGATGACGGCGCTGGATAATGTGGAATTGCCGCTGGTTTATGCAGGTGTTCCACGCACGGAGAGGCTGCGGCGCGCGCAACTGGCCCTCTCTATAGTCGGGCTGAAGGCCAGGGCATCCCATCGTCCGGCGGAGTTGTCGGGCGGACAGCAGCAGCGTGTGGCGATTGCGCGCGCGCTGGTCACATCGCCGTCCCTGTTCCTGGCGGACGAACCCACGGGCAACCTGGATAGCCAGACCAGCACGCAGATCATCGCCATCTTGCAAGAGTTGAACGCGCGTGGATTGACGGTTGTGCTGGTGACTCATGAACCGGACATCGCCAATTTTGCGAAACGCCAGGTGAAGTTCCGCGACGGGCGCGTGGTGGAGGATACCGATGTCTCCGCGCCAGTAATCGTGCGCGAAGATGGTGCGGTAGGGACGCGATTAATCGCGTCCGCCCAGCAAAAATCATCCGATGCACATAGCGATGATGCAAACGGACACAATACACAGGGACGTGCTGAATCGCGTCCCTATAGCGGCGAGGGAAGCAGGTAATTTCATGAGTAGCACAGAACGCGAAGACGGACAGGGACGAGGACGCCCACAAGGGTCCCCGCCCATCCGCAGCGCCACCCGCGTCCCTACGGCGAGGGGGAAGCGGCAGTACAGGCGGGCGCGGGGATTGCAGGGAATGTATCAAAGCACAGGAAGCGCCTTGCAGGCACTGCGGGCTAATTTGCTGCGCTCGCTGCTGACCTCGCTGGGCATCATTTTTGGTGTGGGGGCGGTGATTATTGTGATCGCTATTAGCGAAGGCAATACCGCCTCTATCAATGCGCGACTGTCAACGCTGAATCCGCTGCAGTTGACCATTCGTTCAGGTAGCACCAGCACTGGCGGTGCGCGAGGGGGCGCGGGTACACAGCAATCGCTGACACAGGCGGACGCGGATGCTCTGACGCAGCTTCCACATGTGGCAGCTGTGAGTCCTACCCTGAACGCAAGCGGCCAGCTTGTCTTCGGCAATCAGAACTGGTCGACGAGCGTGCAAGGCGTGTACCCAGGCGAACAGCAAATCGGGAGCTGGCAGATGCAAGAAGGGAACTTCTTTACGCAGGCGGACGAGCAAAATGGCAATAGCGTGGTAGTATTGGGGCAAACGGTGGTAGATAACCTGTTCACCCCGCTCGGTATCGATCCGCTAGGGCAGCAGATACGCATCGGCAAAGTGACGTTCACCGTTGTCGGCACGCTAACCTCGAAAGGGTCAACGGGCTTTGGGGCGAACGCCGATGATATCGTTTACGTGCCATTCAGCACAGCTCAGCAGCGTTTGAGCGGCAACAAGTTTGTGAATAGCATTATACTGACGGCGGACAATAGCGATAATGTGAACAGCGTACAAAGCGCGGTGCAGGCGCTGCTCGAACAACGCCATAACATCTCTAATCCCGCTCTGGATGACTTCACTATCCAGAATGCTTCACAGATACTTTCGACGGTGCAGGGAACTGCTCAGTCTCTATCCATCCTACTGGTTGGAGTGGCAGCCGTTTCGCTGATCGTGGGCGGCATCGGCATCATGAATATCATGCTGGTCTCCGTCACCGAGCGCACGCGCGAAATCGGCATTCGCATCGCCATTGGGGCACGGCAACGCGATGTGCTAATGCAATTCCTGATTGAGGCGTTCTTTTTGAGCGCGTTGGGTGGGTTGATCGGGTTGATTATTGGCCCGGTTGTGGCCTATGTGATCGCCACCGTCAACAAATTCCCATTCCAGATTGACCCGCTCGCCATACTGATCGCCTTTGGCGTCTCTGCGCTGGTGGGCATTGTTTTCGGCTTCTACCCGGCCCAGCGCGCGGCGCGCCTGGACCCGATTGTGGCGTTGCGAACGGAGTAAAGCGTCTGCCTGATAACACAATAAAAGCAGAAGGCGCTGCCTTCTGCTTTTATTGTGTTATTTTACCCCTTGACAAACAGCATACTTCTTGTGTACGCTATAATTCCCAGGAGTGATATTATGTTGAGTTACTGCTTACGCGGCATAAAAGCGATGATGCTTTTCTACCTGCCTGAAATGCAATGATGCACTGAAGCAAGATGCTCGCGTCTACGCCTAAGGAAGTTACATGCGCGCGCGCGCCTCAACTGATGACGATGATTTACGATGGAAACATGCCGTATGGAATGTGATCCCTTGTAGTTTGTTTTTGATTCTTCGACGCTGTTCCTCTCACTTTAACCTTTCCAACCCTCCCATGCATCCAGAGCGGGGCTTGTCTCCGTCTGGCATCATTACTGAAGAAGGAGTCAGGGATGTCATTGCGATTTACGCTTGGTATCGAAGAAGAATTTCAAATGGTGGACCGGCACACAGGGCAGTTGTCTTCGTACATTCTGACGATGCTGGAAAAGGGGGCAGCGCAGTTCGGCGATAAAATCAAGGCCGAGATGCTGCAATCGACCGTCGAAATTGCGAGTGATGTTTGTCCGAATATCCTGGCTGCTCGCCTGGAACTGCTACAGACGCGCGCCACGCTGCTGAAGCTGGCGGAGCAGGAAGGATTGTCGTTGATTAGCGCGGGTACGCATCCAACGGGTTCCTGGATAGAGCAACTTGCGACGCCCAACGAACGCTATGCCGAATTGGAAGAGCAGTTGCAGGATATCTGCCGTTCCATTTTGATTTTCGGACTGCATATACATGTCGGGCTGGGGGACGCTGAAGATCGCGAGCTAGTTATCAGCCTGGTGAATTCACTGCGGAGCTGGCTGCCGCATCTGCTGGCGCTTTCGACCAACTCGCCGTTCTGGTCGGGGCGTTTAACCGGCATCAAGTCGTACCGCTCGGTGGTCTGGCGACCGTTTCCGCGCAGCGGCGTGCCGGAGTCGTTTGCCTCCTGGTCGGATTACGAGCGCTATGTGCAGTCGTTGATTTCAGCGGGTATTATTGACAACGGCAAGATGATCTGGTGGGATGTTCGCCCGCACGCGTTCTTCAATACGGTTGAGTTTCGCATCTGCGATATGCCCGCGACACTCGAGGATACGCTGGCGTTGGCGGCGCTCTGCCAGGCGTTGGTGGCGAAGCTGACGTGGCTGTATAAGCGCGGCCTGGCAATGCACATCCAGCCGCGTTATTATGTAGAAGAGAACAAATGGCAGGCCATGCGCTACGGGCTGGATGGAAAGATCATCGATTTTGTGTATGGGCGCTCTCTGCCGATGCGTGAAGCCATCGGTGAAATGCTGGATTTCGTGGATGATGTACTGGATGACATGGGCAGCAGGCGCGAAATTAACTACCTGCGTATGCTGCTCGATGACCCACGCGGCACCGGCGCGGACCGCCAGATGGCGGTATACCGGCAGACGGGCAGCCTGGACGCGGTTATCCGTTACCTGATCGAACAGACCGCGCTGGGTGTGGAGGTTGAGGAAGAATTGTTGGCATCTTAGATAATCATCATATGACGCAATGAATTTTGATAACAATCCGTCTGAAAACTTGCGTTCCAGGCGTCCTGATGAATATTTCCAACCGAATAGGGGAATAGAAGCGTGGCCTCCGTCCTGCTCAATATTCCCACGAGGACAAGCACAAGGCCCTCATCTACCCAACCCCGCCCCTTGTCCCTACAGGACGTTGGAGCGCTTCCATTTCTGCATTCGGTCGTCAAAATTGATCAGGACGTTGGGCCACAAGCGTTCCAATGGGCATGACTTCCTCGTTTGATTATTAAAATTCATCAGGCGGCCGGGACAACAACAGCCTTTCCCCGTATCCGGTATGTTATATACAGGAAGAAGAGCAAGATAAATATGGCCTCGCCGGCGTTGACAAGCTCGAAATAAGGCAGGGTGACGGAGCCGATGGTGAGCGGTTTAGAGAAAAAATCGCCAGTTGAGCCTGGCAACAGGGTCAGGAATGCCGAGCCATTCCAGAGCGCGTGCTGGACAACTGCATAAAGCCAGCAGCCCACAGCTTTCGGCACGCGATTTTTGCCAGGATGCGTGAGATAGTACCAGCCAAGCGCGACCATCGCCGCGCCCATGCCATGCAGCAGACCCGCGCCGGTGCGGATCAGCGCGGTGTTGAGCCAGTTGGTCGTATTGGACGCAATGTAGCCGCTGGTCTCGATCAGATCAAAGCCGATGCCGCAGGCCAGACCCAGCACAAACGTTTCCGCCGCGCTGCGCATCCGCCCAATGAGGATGATTACCGCGAGCGGCTTGACCGTTTCTTCGACAAGGGGCGCGATGATGGCAACCGTGATAAAGAGCAGGTTGTAGACGTTGCTGCTCTGACATCCGGGGGCAGTCGGATTATTGATACAGAGTAGTGGGTCTATGCCCTGTCCATGTACCAGCACCGCCTGGAGAACCAGTTCGAGCGCGCCAGCCACCAGAATGCCCAGTGTTGCGCCGCTAACAATAGCAAGCACAAAGCGTCGCCAGCTTGTCGGCCAGGCCGCGTTCTTTGGGAAACGCAAACGCCGGTCTCCCAGCGCCAGCACCGCTATGGCTGGAAAAAAGCCTGCCAGCAAGATCAGCATTGCCAGCAGCGTGAGGTTTGCCACGTCCTGTCCGCCACTATGCAGGACGAAGCCGCCCACGATCACTGCCGCGTAAAGCGCGACAAAAATCCAGAAGGGAGGGAGAGCAAAACCTGACGAGGGCTGGCGCAAAAACACCGAGCGAATGCTGTGATACAGGCTATATCCGCCGCCGATCAAACCGATCAAGGCGAAAGCCGCGAAAATCACGGTCGCTGTAAAGCTTTGATTGGAAGATATATTATTGGTTCGCACCGTTTGCACAAAAAAAAGCAGGAAAAGCGAAAACAATCCACCTAATAAAACCAGGATTGAGCCAATGAATGCAGTAATGCCCACGCCAAAAAGATAGCCATCGCGTTTTGGCTGAGGTGGCGGGTACGCAAATGGATACGGATATGCGCCGGGTGGAGGGTAGTTGTAATACGCGCCATAGGGCATAGCAGGAGGCCCGGACGTATATCCCTGGTATGAGGGAGAAGGAACCGCGAAATTGGGATAACTTGATGCCGGTGGCGCATAGCCGACGACGGGCGGCGGAAATGCCTGCGAAGGCGGATTCCCTGTGATAGGCGCGGGATAACCCGCATAAGTCACCGGATTGAATTGCTGGGATTGTTGGACCTGCTGGGGTTGTGGGAATTCAGGCGCAGACGCGGCAACTAGAATAGATGGCGCAGCGGCGGTAGTATGTTCTCGAAAAGAAGCCTGCGGATCAATGTCGCTATTCGCTTCATTATGTAGCTGCGGGGGTAGGGGCGCAGGTGGCTCCAAGGGCTTTCTGAACTGCGCGCCAGGCGCAACGCGATTATTCGTACCGCTCTCACCTTCCGGCACAACCCAGGGGCCCCACAATTCAGATGTCGGTTTGCGCTGTGTTCCATCACCACCAGGCGGCGGCTCTTGTTGCTCTGAACTCACTATACTACTGCTTTCTTCCAGGATACTACCTACGGTTTCCACAACCAGAAAGACCCTTCCTATTATACATGAATTGTATAGTGAAAGGGAGTAGTTATGCAAACACGCTTTGCGCGGGTTCGTTGGCAGCAATGGGTAGTGTGAACGTAAAGCAAGAGCCAAGTCCTGGAGCACTCTCTGCCTCTATGCGGCCATGATGAGCCTCCACCATCTGCTTGACGATAGCCAGGCCCAGGCCGGAGCCGCCAGTAGCGCGCGAGCGTGAGGCGTCGGCGCGATAAAAGCGTTCAAAGATGTTGGGCAGGTGTTCCTCTGCGATGCCCTCTCCGGTGTCTTGCACGCTGATAACTACCTCGTCGTAGTTGGCGCGCGCGCGCACGATGATCTCACCGCCGGGAGGCGTATGCGTGATGGCGTTGTTCAAGAGGTTGCGCAGTATTTGCCCGGCGCGCTCGGCGTCCGCCATCACTTTTGGTAAAAGTGGAGGCACGTCTACGAACAGCAAAAGTTGCTTGCTGGCCGCCTGCAACTGCACAGAAGATACAGCTTTGGTGATGATCTCTTCCAGGGCCGCCGGTTTGCGCAGCAGGTAAAGCTGCCCGGCCTCGGCCAGGCTGAGTTCCTGCAGATCTACTACCAGGCGACTCAATATCAGCGATTCTTCATAGAGAGAAACAATGATGTCCTGCGTGGGATCGACCACATGGTCTTTCAGCCCCTCCAGGTAGCCACGGATGTTCGTCAGTGGAGTGCGCAGTTCGTGGGCCACATCGCTTACCATGTTACGGCGCAGTTCTTCCGAACGCGCCAGGCTATCAGCCATCGTATTGAAGGCGTGGGCCAGCTTGCCAATCTCGTCTTTCGTGCGTATTTTGACGCGCTGGCTGAGATCGCCCTGTTCCATGCGCCGGGCAATGCTCGTCAACTCGCCCACCGGTTTGAGGATATTGTTGCTGAATGCCAGCGTCAACAGCAGCGCCAGCAGCCACGCCGCTACAATCACCAGCCAGAGCGAGTGATCCACCACGCTGAGAAAATCTTGAGAGGACGTAGTCGTATCGGTTACGGGAGGTGAAACAGGGGCAAGGCGAGCTAAAGGCATACCGGTTGAGAGTAATATGATTGGTAAATCCGGCGCGGACGTAAGACTGGCGGTAAGTGCAGGATTGTATTGCTGCGGGGGCTTTCCAGTCGATTGAGCGTTTGAATCGAATACCACCTGCTGGTTGTGGTCGATGAGAATAATACGCACGCGGTTATCTCGCGCGCCCTGTATCACCTCGTTCTGCACCTTCTCCAATGTCCTGCTATTGTACCCTGTAAGCAACAGGACGACAAATTGGGTTACTTTTCCGAAAGTCGGGACACTTTTCCCGATACCTATGGAGATAGTATAGGTTTTTTCGGCATTGACCTTATAGCTCTGGAAAGCAGATGCTGTTGTTGCCTGTTGAGCTAAGGCAATGGTTGTCAATGTCACCATTACTACCAACATGAACATCAGCAGCAGACGCACACGCAGGCTGTGCAGCAGTTTCATGGCTCTTCCCTCCTGAACTTATAGCCCACGCCATAGACCGTTTGCAGGTAGGTCGGCTCGTTGGGATGCAGTTCGATCTTCTTACGCAAGTTCATCATGTGTACATCTACAGTGCGCTCGAAGCCCTCGTAATCCAGGCCGAAGACGCGCCGCACCAGTTCCAGGCGGCTAAAAGCGCGTCCCGCTTCTCGGACTAATGTCTCCAGCAGCTTAAATTCTTTGGGCGTGAGATCGATACGTTCGCCATCGCGCCACACTTCATGCGAGCGAAAATCGATGAAAAGGGAGCCTATGCGCAATTCTTCGGGCGACAGGTCTTCCTGCTGGGAAGTGCGACGCAGCACGACGCGCACGCGCGCCACCAGTTCTCGCGGGCTAAATGGCTTGGTCACGTAGTCATCGGCCCCCAGGTCAAGCCCCAGTAAGGTATCCTCTTCGGTGGTTTTGGCGGTCAGCATAATAATAGGCACAGTGGATTCGGCGCGCAGGATGCGGCAAACATCCAACCCGTCAATTTTGGGCAGCATCCAGTCGAGTATAATCAAGCCTGGACTCTTCTGGCGCGCCAGCGCCAACGCCTGCTCTCCATCATACGCTGCCAGCACCTGATACTTCTCCCGTTCCAGGTACAGGCGAATCAGCTCGACGGTTTTGATGTCGTCGTCAATTACAAGGATGCTGCAATTCATGCTCTTGTTCCCTGTCACGCATAAGAAATTCTCTCTTCATCGATAAGTATACACAAAAGTTGTGAGATTCTTATGAAGACTGAAGGGTCGCGGATCCATTCCCTCCAATTTCATAACACCCTGACAACTTCTTCATCAGTTCTTTATCGATGCGGGGTTATAGTTGGGGCGTAAGTACCGTGCCAAACGTCCATAGGAATTTTGACCACCGAACGGGGGAAGAACGAGACAAGTACGAGGCGCGGGACGCGCCAGGGCGTAGGGACACGGGCGGATGTGGGGTGGATGGGTGGACCCTTGTGGGTGTCCTTCTCGCCACATACATAATCGTCTCAGACCCACTCGTCACATGAAGGGCATTGGCATTTGGGAACGAGGACGCCCGCAATGGTCCCTACAATTATGGTGCGAACGGTTCGTTTGGCTGCCATTTTGATTGGCAAAAATTATCAAGGCGAAGAGGAAGCCTCCATTTACGTTCTTTGAGAGGAGTTTACGATATGGCTGTAACACCAACCCTGTCGCGTCAGGCTACTCCGGCGCTATTGCCAGCCATTGTCAAGCTGGCATGGTGGCGCTTTAAGCAGATGTGGTATGTGCTGCTATTCACCTGGCTCGGAATGCTTGCCATGGTTATGCTGGTCTGCGCGGTGCCACTGTTTTCGCAGGTGGCCATGACGGCTGGCCTGCGCAACGCTTTGAGCAGCGCGCCGCCCTTTGAGCAGCGCGCCACCTTTACACTGGCGAGTGACCACCCGACTTCCGCGCAGCTTCAACAGGCGCAAGCGGCCATCGATCAGGTCATCCATGATAATCTCGCCTCTTACACCAGTGGTGGGGCGCATTTTTCGGTTCAGATGCCCGCGCTTACTCTGGCTTCCGGCACAACGGCGGCTTCTGCGCAGAACACGCAGCGGTTGCTTGGCATCAGCAGTTATACGATGGATCAGATAGCCAGGGAGCTTACTGTTACGCAGGGTCGCCTGCCGCAGGCGCAAACGAGCGGCAACCAGGTTGAGATTGCGCTGACCTCGGAGACCGCCCATAGCCTGGGGGTGCATGTTGGCTCGCTGATTACGGCCAATCTGCCACAAAGTCTTGGCACAGGAACATGGACAATGCTTGTTGTTGGCATTTTTTCGGTACGTTCGAACTGGGAATCCCCCAACAATTTTCAGATACAAAGTGGTGAGAGTAGCAGATTCTACCCGGCGCTGGCCTCCAACCCGGCCATTTTACCGCGCATCGCTTCTTTGCAGGTGCAACTTGCACTCGATGGCAAAAGGTTCTTTAAGAACGGCGCTGACGTGCCTTTCTTCTTGTTGCACTGGAGCTACCCGTTAAATACAGGGCAGGTAAACGCCAACAATTACGCTACGCTTTCGCAACTCGCGAACAATACGCAAACCGACATCAGCAATAAGCTGAGTAACCTTCCGGGTACCTTTACCGTGCCCAACGCTTCAGGCGAGCTTTTCGATATATTGCCCAATTATATCCAGCGCATCTACGCCGGGGAAGTAGTAATCTCGGCCTCGCTCATCCTGATTGTGGGACTCGTGCTTTTCCTGGTCAGCATGATGGTCTCTGCGTTGATCGAACGACAGGCTGCCACGATTGCCACACTACGCAGTCGCGGGGCCACACGCCGCCATATATTCGGCACCTTCGCGACGCAGGGTATCGGGTTGGGATTAGCGGCCTTACTGGTCGGGCCATTTGTAGCGCTCGAACTGGTTCAATTAATCGCGCGCTGGCTCCTGCCAGCAAATCAGCAATCCGCGCTGGACGTTCTCACCAGCAACCCCGCAACGGCTGTTCTGAGCGTCGGATGGTATGCCTTTTTCGCGGTAGTAGTCATCATCTTCATGGTGATCGTGGCAATCCGGCGTGCCACCGCGCTGGATGTTTTGGGGTTCCGCCGCGAAACAGCGCGTGAGACGCGCGCTCCGTTCTGGCGTCGCCTGCACCTCGATCTCTTTTTCGCCTTGCTGGTCTGCATCGGCTTTGTCGCCTATACCTACCTTGCAGGATCAGCCTTTTCAGCCACTGGTGCAGTGCAGATTTTACTGGGTCTGCTCGCGCTCATAGCTCCGCTGTTCATATTAGCGGCTGGCATCACGCTTTTCCTGCGCGTCTTTCCTTTGCTGCTACGTCTGGGATCGCACATTGCAGCAAGTGGACATAAGGCAAGTTCGATGCTGGCCCTGGCGCAGATGGAACGCGCCCCGCGTCCAGCCGCGCGCATGATCTTGTTGCTGGCGCTGGGAACAGCTTTCGCGCTCTTTATGCTCACCTCCATCGCCACACAGCAGCAGCGCCCCATTGACGCGGCGGCCTATCAGGTTGGAGCTGACTTCAGCGGCCCAACTTCATCGTCAACGCAGGGCCAGACCCCGGCGCAAGTGGAAGCGACATACCAGCATACAACAGGTGTTACATCCGCAACGGCTGGTTATACTGCCTCAGTCGCCGCCAATGCCGGTCAAATTACCGTCATAAACGACATTGTCGCGGTAAATGCAGACACTTTTGCGCATACAGCGTCCTGGTCTTCCTCGTATGCGGATCAATCGCTATCCAGCCTGATGGCCCTGCTGGCATCGCACCGCGCTGATGCCTCCACACATGATGTTGTCTACGCGCTCGTCGATGACGGCATGTGGAAAAGCCTGGGACTTTCGATCGGCTCATCGTTCATCCTGCCCACCAGCGATGGCTTCAATACGCATTTCATCGTTGCTGGCAGAGTGCATTTCATCCCAGGAGTGTACGATGACACTTTCGACTATGGCCTGATCGTCGATTATCAGAGCTATGCAACAGCATATGCAAAAGATAGTGGCGGGGGTACGCTCGCGCCCAACACCATCTGGCTGCAAACACGCTCTGACGCCGCCTCGCTCGCCAGCGTGCGCCGTGCCTATCCGGCATTGCAGGACCGCCGCGCCATCCTCGACATGTCGCAAAAGGATGCCTTACATAACAATATCGTCGGGTTGCTGGGTATGGGCATAGCTACCGCGCTGCTGCTGGCCCTGGCCGGAACGCTGTTCTCCGCCTGGCTCAATGCCTCCAATCGCCTGACCAGCTTCGCCATCTTGCGCGCGCTGGGCATGGCCCCAGGCAAGATTGCTGCCGTGCTGCTGTGGGAGTTGGGCATCATCTGCGCTGCCGCGCTCGCGCTCGGCGTGGGCCTGGGCTACCTGCTCACTACGCTGACCGGGCCGGTGCTCTACTTAACAGATTTCATCGAAAACATTCGTAGTGGGACGCCGCCACAGGTCGTAATCCCATCGCTCCAGTTTGCTATCACGCTGGGCGCGATCGTCTGCATCTGCATCGTAGCGTTGGCGCTCATGGCGCGGCTCGTCTCGCGTCCATCATTGAGCCAGACGCTACGGTTAAATGAAGATTAGGAGAATTACACATGCAAGCACAACTGGTACAGTGCGCTAATCTCATCAGGATATATAAAGTGGCCGACCTGGAAGCCATTGCCCTGCAAGGGTTAGACCTGGAGGTCGCGCAGGGGGAAATGATCGCCCTGGTGGGCGCATCCGGTTCGGGCAAGACCACGCTGCTCAACATCCTGGGTGGCCTGGACGCTCCCACCGCCGGGCAGGCAAGGGTAGCAGATTTCGACCTGACGCGCCTGAGCGAAGAGCAGCGGACGCGCTATCGCAATCTCGTGATTGGCTACGTCTGGCAGCAGAGCGGGCGCAACCTGCTGCCAGACCTGACTATTGAGGGAAACGTCAATCTCCCGCAATTGCTCAACGGCGCCGGGCCGGTGCGCAGTAATAAGCGATCGCGCGAATTGCTGGAACTGGTCGGACTGGCAGCCATGGCGAAGAAAAAACCGGCGCAGCTTTCGGGTGGCGAGCAACAGCGCGTGGCAATCGCTATTGCGCTGGCTAACCAGCCGGCTCTACTGCTCGCCGATGAGCCTACCGGCGAGCTAGATTCCGTGACTGCTCAGGAAATCATCGCCTGCCTGCGGCAGATCAATATGCAGCTCGGCCTGACCATTATCCTGGTGACACACGACGTAAGCGTAGCTTCAGAAGTAGACCGCACGCTTGCCATACGTGACGGGCGCACCAGCACAGAGACCGTGCGGCGCGGCATCCCCCTTGTTACGCAAGAGGAGCGTCATGAAACGATCAGCACGAATGGTGCCAGCGCGGTGATTGGTCTCTCGTTGCAAACGCATCGCGAGTCCATCCTGGTTGATGCCACCGGGCGTATGCAATTGCCGCGTGAAGCGGTAGAGCGACTGGTCATCAATGGCCGCCTGGAAGCTTTCATTCTCGATGATCATATCGAACTCTGGCCCACTTCCGCTCAAGATGATGGACATTTTCATAGCATGGCTGCGCCCCAACAAGGCGCGGGCAGAAAGGATGGCCTGGTATGATAGCATCAACAGTTGTCGCAATCCCCGTGGTTGAAGCGCATGGCATCATACGCGATTTCCGAGTAGAGCGCGGCATCGTTCACGTCTTGCGCGGCATCGACCTGGACATTGCGCCAGGCGAGTTTGTAGCCCTGCGCGGGCGTTCCGGCTCCGGCAAAACCACGCTACTGAATATTCTGGTCGGGCTGGACGATCCCACGCGAGGGCGCGTCAACGTGCTGGGACAGGAGATGGCAATGCTGAATGAGCCGGGTCGCGCCGCTCTACGCCGCGAAAAGGTGGGACTGCTTTTCCAGAATGCTCACCTCTTCCCATCACTCACCGCCCTGGAAAATGTCGAAGTCGCGCTGCGCCTGCTGGGTACCCCCGCCAGCGAGCGCACCAGGAGAGCGCTTGAGACGCTGCAACTTGTGGGGCTTGGTAAGCGCGCTCAGCACCGCGCTATGGAGCTTTCCGGCGGCGAGCAGCAGCGCGTGGCCCTGGCCCGCGCGCTCGTGCATACTCCGCGTCTCGTGGTAGCCGACGAACCAACGGGCAACCTTGACTCGTTGACGGGACAATCCATCGTCGCGCTCTTACGCACCATAGTACGCGAAACAGGCGTCAGCCTGCTGGTCGCAACGCACGACGCTGTGGTCTACAGCGCGGCTGATCGTGTCACACAGATCAACGACGGGGTGATCTTCTAATCCATGCTCAGAAAGCGCCTTACCTGTTGGAGAGAGGGGAGCCGGGAGTACCTTTCCCCGTCTCCAGGTAGGACTTCAGGCTGGCCAGAAAGTGCTCCCACCAGGCGCGTGTCAGTGCATATCGCTCATCAGCCTGGACGAACCCATCATGCGTGAAGACCACCTGTGTTCTGTTCTGGACAGGCGTGAGTTGCCAGGTGACGCTGGTCCCTTCCCAATGCGGGCCAGGGCTTTGCCTGGAAATCCAGTGTACTTTCTCACCGGCGTTCAAACCGGCTATCTCAAACTGAATGACAAACGTCCCCTGGCTAAAGCGAAATTCAGCCAGAGAGCCCACCTCTGGTTTGGCGCTCAAATCGTTGGTCCACCAGAGAGCAAGTTCGTCTTGTTGAGTCAGGGCGTTGAAGACGCTCTCCGGGGCCGCGGCTATGGTGAGTTCTTCGACAATAGCTGGCATCGTTGTTCCTTTCTGCTCTGCCTGGGTCTCGCGCTGTGGAGTCTGGGCTGAGCTTACTTCCCCTCGCAGTTTTGCGGCGCTTGTGTGAGCAGGCGAAGGGGGAAATGCAGGTCATCCAGAGAAGTCAGGGCAGTACTTTCTCTGAGCAAGTCAGCAAGTCGTTGTATCTTTGCTTTATCAGAAGCAAGCGGTGGAGCTAAGAGCAACGCTTTGTTGGATGTTCCCATCTTCGTCACGTCATGCGCGAATCCTGCTGGAGTCCTCCATGTCAGGTATCTCAAAGGGCCAGATGTGCTTACACTCATTTGATAGGGTACAGTGCATGGCAGGAATAGGAAGGTACCTGCGCTGACATGAAAGACCTGCCCTTCACAAGAAATGGTGGCCTCGCCCTCTATCACATACTGGGCCTCATCCTCCTTCTGCAAATATGCAGAGACGGAAGTTCCCGCTGGAGTCACAAATTCAGCGAGGCGAAACGCTCCCCCGCTTCGCTCTCCAAGCGCCTTGATGATTCTCTGGCCGCCTAGATACCACAACGCTTCTTTCTCTTCGTCCAGAAAAGTTGATGGATCGTTATGTAATGTCATATTATTTCTTCCTTTGGAAAGCGACTTTACCTGACGAAGGGAGGGGAGCCGGGAGTGCCTATCCCCGTCTCCAGGTAGGACTTCAGGCTGGCCAGGAAGTATTCCCAGGCCCCGCGTGTCCGTTCAAACCGCTCATCAACCTGGGCGAATCCATTATGCGTGAAGACCACCTGTGTTCCGTTCTGGACAGGCGTGAGTTGCCAGGTGACGCTCGTCCCTTCCCAATGCGGGCCAGGGCTTTGCCTGGAAATCCAGTGTACTTTCTCGTCCTGAACCAGTTCGGCCACCTCAAAATGAAGGACACCCGCGGGTGGCTGAAAGCGAAATTCACCAAGAGAGCCCACCTCTGGTTTGACTCGCGCCTCGTAGGCCCACCAGTGAACGATTTCATCCTGCTGAGTCAGGGCATTGAACACGCGCCCCGGGGCCGCGGCAATGGTGAGTTCTTCGACAATAGCTGACATCGTTGTTCCTTTCCTCTGAATGTCCTCTGAATGTCGTCAGATGACTATACTTAACATATATGTTAAGTATAGAGGAGAAATAGGACGCTGTCAAGGGGGGCTTTGCCTTCAGACCTTTCTACTTTGCCTGTGTCTCCGCTGTAGAGCGCGAACAGAGCATCAAAAGTCGAGATGGGGGGACGAGAGAACCTCTGCGAGCGCATCGAACAGGGATGACCAGCCACCTTCAGCCAGCGCGCGTCGCTCTGGAGTGTTCAGCCGTTCGTGGGTCAGCACGACTTCCGTCACCGGACCCTGGTCGAGAAAGTCCAGCGTGACGACGGTTTCGCTGCCCTGCGTGCCTCTGCCTGACCAGGTAAAGACCAGTTTTTCGGGGGGATCGATGTGCAGGTAGGTGCCAACGATGGAACTGCCGTCCTCTATATCGAAACGGAATGACCCGCCAACATGCGCGTCGAGCGAACGCACGGTCACGCTCATGCCCCTGGGTCTCAACCAGTGCTCCAACGCCTCTGGTTCAATCCAGGCGCGGAACACCCGCGCCCGCGTGGCCGTGAACGCGCGTCGCAGCACGAGAGTGGTGCTGTTATGGGGTAATGGAGGGATGATCAGCGTCTTGCTCCTTTTCCGGTGTAGTCAGCAGGTAGGTATCCAGTGAGTCAAATTGTGTTTCCCAGAAGTGCCGGTAGTGTTCAAGCCAGGCGGCAGCCTCTCTCATAGAATTGGCAGCGAGGCGAAACCGGTGAGTGCGCCCGTCCGTCCGGTGCAGAATGAGATCAGCGTTTTTCAGCACGCGCAAATGTCTGGAGATCGCCGGCACGGAGATGGAGAAAGGCTGCGCCAGTTCCGTTCCAGAAGCCTCACCGTGCGCCAGGCGTTCTAAGATGGCCCGGCGGGTGGGGTCAGCGAGCGCCATAAAGACGGTAGTGAGTCGCTCTGATGAATCGTTAACCATGAAGTTAATTATATGAAGATAGTCAATCGTTGTCAAGGTCTTGCTTCTGCCTTATAGTAATGGCGTCATGACCTGCAACCCAACCGGCGTTCCCAGAAAACGCGCAATATCCAGTACCTCCACTTCCAACCCCGCTTGTACTTCAGTCGCCAAATTCCTCGAATGGCTCCAGCACAACCTCCACACTGCTTTTCACTCGCTTGAGTTTCCAGGTTCCCATTGCCCGGCCATCTACAATCATGGTCGGGTGTACCATTCCGCCGCCTGCATTAATGCGCCTGGCATAGTGGGGCAATACAACCAGATTGCGGCTACGGTAGCCCAGTAGATACGTATCAAAACCCGGCAACAGGCGCACTACTGGAGCCTGCGCGGGAAACTCATCCAGCCAGCCAACTTGTTCCTTGAGCATCCAGGCGGGGCGACCCGCGACCTCTACATCTGTAAGATCGTTCGCGATACTTTTCCACGCCGCGCGTACCTCACTCATCGGTAAGCCCGACCAGGCGGCCAGATCGTCCGGTTCTACCGGACCATACGCCGCGAGATAGCGCCGGGCCAGTTCCACGCGCGCCGCCTCTCGCGATAGCGATGGGGGGCGCAAGCCACCCTCTATCCAATTCTCAATAAGCACATACGTTGGCTTTGTGCCGCGATCCGGCCCCAGGCAGACAAGGCCTTCGAGCGCGGCGCGGAAAAGGAGATGGGGAGCCGCCTGCCCTTCCAGGCGGATACCTGTTCGGACGGCCAGTTGTTCAACAAGTTCGGCCCTGGTCAGCGCCCCTTGCCCGGCCAGAATATCGCGAATCGCGGAAATCCCCTTGATACAGCTATCTTCGTCCAATCCAAGTTCCGCTCGTCGTGTCCTGTCGCCCGCCACGAAAACAGTACCCAGCAAATTCAGCAGCCAGCCCAAATCTTCCGTAGCCAGCAGGTGCAATGTGCCGCGCTGCCCCCACGTGCGAATAATAGAACGCTCCTCCAACCGCGCACGTTCGACATCAGCAGCCACTAATCCTACACTGCGCGCGCGCACCGCGAGCGCTGCCGCATTGGCATCCTGAGCCTGAATACCACACAGGTCCTTCACGACGCTTGTAACGCTCGTGATGTTGTCCACCGGCGACGGAATGAGCCGTTGAGCGCGCAGGCGCAGAAAGCGAACCTCATCATCAGACAGGGTAAGTACCATAGCTATCTTTCAATCAGTTCCGCCTGAATCACTCCCTGATCCCCGATAATCGCCTCCAACTTGTCGCGCACCTTCTCATAGGGCATCGTATCCACATCGGGCGTAAGCCGCGCTACCCATTCGCCGTTGGATATCACCAGGTTGTAGTGATCGCGGCCAGGCTGATCGCGGATGCAGTTCCAGATATCTTGCACGCGCATGATATCGTCCGAGATGGCGCGATCATCCGCGCCGCTCAGTTGCAGCGTAATGCTCACCTCATATTGTTTGCGGTTCATCTCTTCCGCGACGCCTTTGACCTCCTCGACGCTATTGCAAAGGATGCCGGGCTGGTCGCGCCGCACCTGCACTTCGCCGCGTACAATCACCACCGTGTTCTCAGTCCACACTTCGGAGGTCTCGGCGTAGAGCCTGGGGAAGACTGTCACCTCGATGGAGCCATACATATCTTCGAGCTTGACCGCGCACATGGGATCGCCTTTTTTCGTCATAATACGGCGCGTCTCGGTGATGGTACCGCCCAGCACGACCTTATGCTTTTCCATGTCTTCGGTAATCTCGGCGGTCGTGTGCGTGACCTGCTCCTTGAAGAGCTCGCTGAGGTAAGCCAGGGGATGTTTGGCGATATAGAGGCCGATCAATTCCTTTTCCCATTGTAACAAGAGATTGTTGTCGATCTCTTTGGCATTGGGGTTGAGAGCAAATTCAAAAGCGTTCTGCACCTCTTCCATGTCACCGAAGAGGCTGACCATGCCGCGTTCTTTAGCCGTGCGCTCGTTTTTGCCATGTTGCATGGCGCGTTCAACCGCGTCGAGCAACTGGTGGCGTTTGCCGTCGGCCATTGAGTCCAGCGCGCCCGCCTTGATCAGCGTTTCGAGCGCGCCCTTGCCCACGAATTTGGGGTCAACGCGCGTGCAGAAGTCGGCCAGCGATTTGAACGGGCCGCCCTCGCTGCGGGCGCGCGCGATCTCGCCGATGGGGCCTTCGCCAATACCCTTGATCGCCAGCAGGCCGAAGCGCACTCCGCCATCCTCGACGGTGAAACCCCGGTCGCTCTTGTTGACATCCGGCCCCAGCGCCTCCACGCCCATGCGCTTGCACTCGGCGATGGCATTGGCGATCTTTTTGGAGTCCGATGCCTCGGTGGTCATGGTGGCCGCCATGAACTCCGCCGTGTAGTTGGCTTTCAGATAGGCGGTATAGAAGGCCACCACAGCATAACTGGCGGCATGAGCCTTGTTAAAGCCATAGCCGCCGAACGGCTCAATGAGGGTGAACAGCGTTTCGGCATCCTCTTTTTTCACCCCGTTTTTGACACAGCCCTTCACGAAATCTTCTTTATAGCTCTGAACTTCGTGCATGATCTTTTTGCTCAGCACCTTGCGGAACTTATTGGCTTTGCCCCAGGAAAAACCCGCCAGCCCAACGGCGATGAACAACACCTGGTCTTGATACACGATCACGCCGTAGGATTCGTTCAGCCATTCCTCCAGGCGCGGGTCAAGATAGGTCACTTTTTTGCGCCCGTGTTTGGCATCGATAAATTCGGGGATCGAATCCATCGGGCCGGGCCGGTAAAGCGCGATCATGGCCATCACGTCTTCGACGCGCGTCGGCTTGAGTTGTTTGATGTACTCGCGCATCTTGGGACCTTCAAGCTGGAAGATGCCCGTCGTCTCGCCGCTCGCCAGCAGTTCAAATGATTTCTGGCGTCTCAGGTTCTGCTCCTCGTCGCCCTCGACCGGATCAAGCGGAATTTTCTCCAGGATGATCTCTTCCCCACGCGCTTGCTGGATGAACTTGACGGCATTATCCAGAATGGTCAGGTTGGACAGGCCCAGGAAGTCGAACTTGATGAGGCCAAGTTCTTCGAGATGCGCCTGCTCGTATTGCGTGATGCGTCCCTTCGACGGGTCTTTGGGATCGCGCATTTGCAGCGGCACGAAATGTTCCAGCGCTTCGTTCGCCACAATCACGCCCGCCGCGTGAACGCCCGTGGAGCGCACCGAGCCTTCCAGCTTCAGAGCCTGGTCGATCAGTTCTTGCGCGGGCTTGCTCTCTCTATACATGTCTGCCAGTTCGCGCACGCTGTCGAGCGACCCTTGCAGCGTGACTTTGGGTCCGGTCGGGATCAGGCGCGTGATGCGGTCGCCTATCTCCTGCTCGCCCATCACGCGCGCCACGTCTTTGATCGATGCTTTAGCGGCCATGGTGTTGAACGTGACCATCTGCGCCACGCTGTCGTGGCCGTACTTATGCGCCACGTACTCGATCACTTCTTCACGGCGATCATCCGGGAAGTCCATGTCTATATCAGGCATGTCCGCGCGCTCTGTATTGAAGAAGCGTTCAAAGGGCAGTTGGTAGCGAATAGGGTCAACATTGGTGATGCCCAGCGTATAGGCCATCAGGCTGCCCGCCGCCGAACCACGCGCCGAGCAGCGAATACCGCGCTCGCGAGCGTAGTTCACAAAATCCCACTCGATCAAGAAGTACGGCACAAAGCCCTTTTGCGCGATCATGTCGATCTCGTAGTCAAGCTGCGTCTCAATCTGTTCGGTCATCTCGCCAAAGCGTTCTTTGACGCCCGCTATACACTGGGCGCGCAGGAAGTCACGCTGCGAGGCGTATTCTGGGGGAATGCTGTAGTTGGGCAGTTGGGCTTTGTAGGCCAGTGGGTCTACGCTGCACTGCTCGGCGATGCGCACGCTGTTGAGTATGGCATCCGGTAAGTCGGGGAAGAGACGCGCCATCTCGTCCGGGCTTTTCAGATAGTATTCGTGGCTATCGAACTTCATACGTTTGGGCGAGTTCAGTTGCTTGCCCGTCTGCACGCACAGCAGCACATCGTGCGAGGTAGCATCGTGCGCTTCGACATAGTGCAGGTCGTTGGTCGCCACCATCTCGATCTGCAAATCCCTGTGCATCTGGTAGAGCAATTGGTTGAGCTGCCCCTGCGGCGAAGGATTACCATCCTCGAAGATGCCGTGATGCTCCTGAATTTCCAGGTAGAAGTTTTCCGGTCCGAAGACATCCTGGTACCAGCGCGCCATCGTATACGCCTCGTCCACCTGTTCCTTGAGCAGTTTTTTAGGAATTTCGCCGGACAGGCAGGAGGAGGTGACGATCAGACCCTCCGCGTACTGTTGCAGCACTTTCTTGTCCATGCGCGGGCGCAGGTGATAGCCCTCGGTGTTGGCAATGGTGGTCAGTTTCATCAGGTTGTTGTAGCCGGTATTGTTTTTCGCCAGCAGCAGCAAGTGATGATAGTCGTCGCTGTAGCGTTTGGAGTGGTCGCGCATATCCTCGGTCAGATAGGCCTCGATACCGATAATGGGATTGATGCCACCCGCCTTGCACGCCTTGTAAAACTCGATCGCGCCATACATCGCGCCATGATCTGTTATGGCGAGGTGCTGCATCCCCAGCGCCTTCGCCTGCTGCACCAGCTTCTTTGTGCGACTAAACCCATCCAGCAGCGAATACTCAGTATGCACGTGCAAGTGCGCGAAATCAGCGCTCATAACCATACCTCCAACACGAAATAATGTTCTACTATTCAGGATAACTGCTAAATAGAGAGGTGTCAAGCTTTGCTTTGCTTTCCACTAAATTGAACGAACCAACGCGCTGGTGGAGGTGCATGAGCATATGAGAGTACTATCAAGGACTGCTGTCATTCATAAAGAGCGGGCGGACGGTGAAGGCAACAGCCAAGGTTGTCTTCACCGTCCGCCCGCTCTTTAGTGGTTGGGGTTTTTAGCTGCGGTATCGTATCTTCAAGATACGGCAACACTGTTGGAAAGGACGTACCATCCAGTTGCAGTTCTCCCCTGGTTGCCTATCTTATAGATGGGATTGCTGTCTGACACATTTTGAAACAGGCCGACGGCCAGTTGGTATGTTCCCGCTCTCACCCCGGTGAAGGTGATAGCTGCGCTTTCCGTCTTTGTCCACCCGGGAGTCCATGCGCGGGGATTAGATCCGGTAAACCATCGTTGTTGAACCACATTGCCGGAGCTATCGAGTAACGCTACAGCGACATTACATGATCCGTACAGGTAGCTAACCCCCTGATTATACCAGGAAAGGCCCATATTGTACGATTGACCATTATTAATGGTTGTTGGCATGTACGCGCGTTTCAGCACAAAGTAGTAGCCCATCTGGTTTGCGAGATCGTGGATGAGCGATGCATTATTTGCCAGCATCATATCAGCATCGTTGCCCCATTGTCCCAAATTTATATAGCTTGGTTTCCCTGTGATGACGTCGCTGCGAAGTTTCGCGTCGCTCCAGTACCCATTTTGAAGCAGCCATTGATAGCTCGCATAAAACTCGAAGATGGAGGGTGCGTGGCCGTTAGCGCGAGCGAGTTCGCTGCCGTTTGAATCGACCATCAAGCCATCGCGGCGCATACCTATTTTGTTGTCTACTGCCCAATTATAGACGCTGTTATAGTTTGACGATCCCCAGGGCACAATAATTTGCACATGTTTAAATGCGTCTGCGTATAGTTGAATGTGCTTCTGCACATCAGCGGGTGAAAGAGCGATAGAAGGAGGGATGCCATAGACGTGCTGTTCGCCCCAGTTCCCATAGGAACGCACATCTATGTAGGCGATATTGGGGTTGGTATCGTAGCGTTGTGCCAGGGCAGTCACAAAATCTTTCAATTTCTGTAAAAAGACGGGGTCATTCCACACGGGTACGTACTGTATGCCAGTTTTCCCTGTCACATTATCGAAGGACTGGCTCCTGACAGATCGAGCGCCATCGGCAAAGACCCACTGGGGGGTAACAAACTGATTAGAATAATCTGTACTGTCGGCGTTCATGACGCCAAAGGCAAATTGCTTGCCCTGCGCTTGCCAGGCATTGATGGCATAGTCGATAGGCGACCAGTTGTATTGGCCCTGCGCAGGCTCTATGCTAGACCAGTCATAACGCAAATAGCCAACACTTGCAGCAGCTATGGCATTTTCTGAATGGTCGGAAGGCAAACCGTACAGCACCCATCCCTTGCCGGGGTTTAAGATGATATCGCTGCTGGTCTGCGGAATGATTACGTGATACCGGATTTTTGTGGCCAGGTTATTGATTGGTTGCCCTGGAATATGGTAACCTACCTCTTTCAGGACGAAGATTAGCAGGAAAGCGATCAGGACTACAGCAAGACAGGCCCGTAGCCAGGGATTTCTAAACTTAAACTTTTTCACCTTTTGACTCCTGTAGTGCATTCTTGCAAGAACCATCCAATTTTTTGAGCAACATCAATAACACTACATATATCGACATAATAATCTTTATCAAAAGGATACCACTCTTAACCTTTTCTCAACTGGTTCTCAACCAGCTGGTTACTACACAGCTATATACTCCTCATATGCGCGTCAGTAATTGACAAGATGCATGAGATCAACATCAGGATAGGTACATGCGAGTTCCTATCTTTTGGTGGTGGAAGTATAGTGGTAGAAGAGGTAATTCTCCAGGTAGCCGTTTCAAATATATGCGGCACATTGACAAAAGCGCATTGACTTTTGGTTTTTTAATTGTCTTCCGGCATGACGGCAGAGCGCGCGCCAGGTATCCATCCATTTTTTGTACGTGGTCAATATGGTAGCATGGGGAGGAGTATAGCATATCTATGCGTATGCCACAGTATCCATTTAGCAGTGTTATTATCCCACCATGCAATGTAGCTCAAAACTTTCACCTCGTGTTGCCATTTATTCACTCCATTGTACCAGAGAGAGCAACTTGAATATGGTCAATGAAATTTAGCCATAGAAAGACAAGAATAGAAAATGTCACTGACACCACAAAATGTTTCGGTAATTATCTGTGCCTATACCGAAAAACGATGGGACGACCTGGTAGCTGCCATAGAGTCGGTGCGACGACAGACGGTGCAAGCATTGGAGGTCATAGTTGTCATCGATTACAATGAAGCCCTGCTCAAGCGAGCGCAGGAACACCTGGTAGATGTGGTGGCCATCGAGAACAGGCGAGCGAAAGGGTTATCGGGTTCAAGAAATAGCGGGGGGGCAATCGCGCAAGGGAAGATAGTTGCATTTCTTGATGATGATGCTGTAGCTGAACGGGATTGGATAGAAGAGCTGGTGGTCCCTTACATTGAGGCTCATGTTGCCGGCGTGGGAGGGAAGATTGACCCATTTTGGATGGGGAAACGTCCGCTCTGGTTCCCTGATGAGTTTACGTGGATTGTGGGATGCACATTTCGAGGGATGCCGCTGGTCAATGCTTCTGTGCGTAACTTTATCGGAACAAATATGTCTATACGGAGGGATATTTTTACGGCGATGGGAGGCTTTCGAGAAACATCGGGCTGGAATCAGGATAATAGAGAAAACAGGGGTAAAACAAAGGAGCGTTTTAGCCTCAAACGGGTGCAACATTACGAGGGCGGCGAAGAAGCTGAGTTCTGTATTCGTATTGCAAAACAGTATCAGGGTAAAATGAATTTCTACTATACTCCGTTAGCAGTAGTTAAACATCATGTACCAGAGCAGCGCGCGTGTTGGAGATATTTTTTATGGCGGGGCTTCTATGAAGGGGTGGGGAAAGCTTTTCTGGTCTCCTTGCACGGTACGAAAAATGGCCTGGCAGCCGAGCGTACCTATACGTTCAAAGCGCTGCCACTGGGCGTTTTACACGGGCTGACAGACGCTCTATTTCACGGAGATTTGTCTGGATTGGCCCGATCAGGAGCTATAATTGCCGGTCTATGGGCAACCATAGCGGGCTATATGACTGGAAGAATTTCATTGGTTCTAAGAAACGCCAGTTCAACGGGCAGTCACACTCATCATAGCTGGAAAATGCTTCATGCTATCGAAGTGCTGAAACAGGGCAGCGAAGATGAATAATATGAATGGACGTAGCACACTGCTTCAGAAGCCTGGCAGACAGGCATGGAGCAAGGGAAATGTAGCGGAGTGAGAATACTACTTGGATGGGTCAAGACTAACGAGGTTATGTTGATCAACGCTACATCATTAGTGGGAACTACCGCCGTAACGTCGATCCTGGGCTTCGTTTACTGGTGGGCAGCGGCGCGCAGCTTCTCGCCGGCAGCAGTGGGGATTGCTTCCGCTTCTGTATCGGCTATGAACTTGCTGGGTGGTTTGAGCATTCTGGGGTTGGGGACGCTTTTGATCACCGAGTTGCCCCGGCAGCCGCGCCAGGCTGGCTCGCTCATCAGTACCTCGCTTATGGTGGTTGGCGTAGCGGGAGGGATTACGGGGGTTGTTTTTGCCATTGTAGCGCCCCTGACATCACCCGGCTTCAAACTATACGGGTCAAATTTGATGTACGCGGCAATTTTTGCTTCTGGCGTCAGCCTTCTGGCAATCTCAACGGTGCTCGACCAGGCGCTTGTTGGGCTGCTGCGTGGAGGACTGCTGTTCTGGCGTAATGCGCTTTTTGCTGTCACAAAGCTTGTCGCGCTGATGGTGGTCATCATGGTAGTGTCGGGCGGAGGAGAAATCACCATCTATACAACCTGGGTGGTTAGCAATGCTCTTTCGATGATTGCGCTCCTCCCATTTCTTGTATGCGGGAATAAACATGCTAAAAGAGACTACCGGCCTCGATGGGGATTACTGCGTACATTAGGCTCAGCTGCGTTACAACACCATCTGCTCAACCTGATGCTACAGGCTCCCACTTTAGCGCTGCCGGTGCTCGTTACGGTATTACTTTCAGCGACCACGAACGCCTGGTTTTATGTTGCCTGGATGATTAGCGGTTTTGTGTTTCTCGTTCCAAACGTCCTTACAATCGTACTGCACGCCATGAACTCTGCGCAGCAATCCACTCTGGGGCAGAGAGCCAGGATGACGATAAGCCTGGGGTTTGTTGCTAGTTTGCTAGCAAATAGCCTGTTGCTATTCGCCACAAAGCAGGTACTGGGTATGTTCGGAAGTTCCTATGCCGAACATGCGGCGCTTATTCTACGCATTCTGGTACTGGCGGCTTTTCCCCTCATCATTAAGTATCACTATATAGCGATATGCCGAATTCAAGACCGCATAGCGCGCGCGATGCTCAGTATGCTGCCCGGCGGGCTGCTTGAACTGGGGGCGGCTATAGCAGGAGCGCATGTCAGTGGGGTAGCCGGATTGAGCGCTGGCTGGGTGGCTGCGATCTACATTGAGTCACTTTTTATGTTTCACACTGTTTACAAGACGCTTCGTTCTTCAGGCACACGGGCACCTTCTACAGAAATGCGCCCTGTGGAGGCCGAGGCTTTCTGGCTTATGAATACAGCCCCACTGCCAATTATAGTACAGAGCGGCATGGGGATTGAGGCAAGCTGGATTGTCAATACATCCCAACTACCAGCCAGGAGTTTTCCAGCTACAGGAAATGGATATAAAAAGCAAGTTGGCCGCGAGCGCATCTTCACTGAAGGAGCAAATGAGCGTAATAACGGGCGTCAACGGCGTCTGAGACCGCTGCGACTGCAACCTCTCAATCCATCCCGCGATGACCGGTCGGGGGCAAAGCAGCGGCTAGATAGCCAGTTCTTCGTGAAGATACGGGATGGTGGCACTCTTTGTACAGATGAAACACATACGGCGAACGCGACAGGCAATGAGCCGGTGATGAAAAAGATAGACGCGGGTTCTACAAAATTGTCGTCATAATTGACATACAAAAAGAAAGGGTCGGGTTGATGGTAGGGGAAACAGGGAAGCTCAATGTCTTAATGGTGGCTACGCGATACTTCCCATATATAGGGGGAGTTGAGACTCACGTTTATGAAGTGGGGCGTCGTCTCGCGGGCAGAGGCGTCAACGTTACAATTCTTACAACTATCCCATACGGCTCAGATGCTTCGCTACCAGGGGAAGAAGTGATGGAGGGAGTGCGCATTATTCGGGTGCGGACCTGGCCTGCGCAACGGGATTACGGTATCTCTCCGAAGATTTATTCTATTATCAAGCAGGGCAGATGGGATCTCGTGCATTGCCAGGGATGCCATACGTTCGTTCCACCTCTGGCGATGCTGGCGGCTAAGGAAGCAAAGATTCCGTATATCGTCACTTTTCATACAGGGGGACATTCGTCGGGCCTGCGTAACAGGATGAGGGGTGTGCAGTGGAGGGCGCTCCGCCCGCTTCTGACGCATGCATCAAAGTTAATCGGTGTTTCGCACTTCGAGGCGAACTACTTTCGCGATTTGTTGCACCTTCCGGCAAAACAATTCGCGGTTATCTATAATGGCGTCGCCGCGCCAGGGGAATCGCGCCTACCCGCAAGCATTCTGCCTCAGACTCAGACGCTGATCATCTCGGTTGGGCGCTTAGAGCGTTACAAAGGGCATCACCATTTGATCGCGGCGCTTCCTCTATTGCGTGAATGGCGTCCTGACGCGCGGCTGCTCATTCTGGGCAATGGCCCTTACGAAGCGGCGCTGCGTGAATTAGCAAGAGAAGCCGGCGTGGCTGAGCACGTTGATATTCGTTTTGTGCCAGCGAGAGATCGCGAGGGGATGGCAGAACTGCTTTCGCAGGCATCCCTTGTAGCGTTGTTGAGTGAGTACGAGGCGCATCCCATAGCAGTCATGGAGGCGCTCGCCCTGCACCGTCCAGTACTGGTTGCGAATACTTCTGGCCTGCGCGAGATTGCTGAACAGGGGCTTGCTCGTATGATATCGCTGAAGAGTACTCCGGCGGAGATAGCCCTGGCGGCGCGACAACAGATTGAAGAGCCAGTTGTCCTCCCGGCTCACCTGGCTTTGCCAACCTGGGACGATTGCGCCCGCCAATTACAGTCAATTTACAACGAATCACTCAGGAGAGAACAATGCGCATCTTAATGCTGGCCCCATTCTCTCCACTTTTTTTATGGCATCGTCAAACAGCGTTCAATATATAACTGGAAGGCAATCTATCAATGGTTATGCGACAAGTGATAAACACCGGGTTGGCTCGCTTACAAGACCCGCAGCCGGAGGGATTTTCTACTCGCGGCTTACAATCCGTACAAATGGGAACCAATGTCCGGGGATTGTTCGCGGCGCTGGCGCTGACAAATGCGTCAGGTTTACTCATTATATCCTTATCATATTACCTGTCTGTTCTGGGGTATGGAAATAGCGCGTTAGAATTGTTTTTCTTTCTCGGACTGCTCGTCATTTTCGTGCCAAACGTGGTACGGCTCTTGTCCGCGACCCCAACACGGCTTGAGCGCGTGTGCCTTCTCAGTTGCCTGGGAATGTCGCTCTATCTTGCTCGATTCATGACAAGCCCTTTGCGTTTTTCAGAGTATGACGAATTTCTGAACTGGCGTACCGCAGATTCGATCCTCAGAACAGGGCATCTCTTTACTACAAATCCACTGCTGCCTGTAAGCGCTTATTACCCTGGACTACAGGTTGTCACCAATGCGGTAAGTACTATCAGCGGGCTGGATACTTTTCATGCTGGTGTGATCGTAGTAAGCGTGGCCCGCTTGCTCATGCTGCTGTCGCTATTCCTGCTTTACGAGCAATTAACCAGATCGAGTCGCATGGCAGGCATCGCGACGACGATCTACATGTTAAACCCGCATTTTCTTTTCTTTGATTCAATATTTAGCTATGAATCAATGGCGCTACCACTTGCCTTATTCATGTTCTACATATTAGTGCGCTATCAAAATCAAGCCACGCATAAAAACACTGGTTGGACCATATTCGTTGCCTGTTTTGTGCTCCTGGCCGTTACGGTGACGCACCATATGACAGACTATGTCTTCGATGCATTGCTTCTACTGTGGGCCGTGTTGAGCCTCTTTCAGTCCTCTGCGCGTCATATGCGAAGAAACCTGGTCGCTATTGCTCTTTTCGGCATATGTGTATCACTTACGTATATCTTTATCATTCCAGGAAATCCAGTCTGGCAGTACCTCTCCTCATACTTTGACAGCGCATTAATCGAACTAGGTCATATCATTGGAGGAATCAGCACAGCCCGGCCATTGTTCTCCAACGCGACTGGATTACAGACGCCTGTATCGGATAGATTGTTGATGACGGGCTCGGTCGCCATCATCGCGCTTAGTCTGCCTTTTGGCCTTCTCAGCCTCTGGAAACAACACCGTCACGACGTGCTATCTGTGATGCTAGGTATCGTGGCGTTCGCTTATCCCATCACCCAGGTATTTCGTTTCACAGATTTAGGTTCCGATATCACGGACCGCTCTTCAGCTTTTCTCTTTTTATCCATTGCCTATGTGCTGACCATCCTGATTACGCAATTTTGGCCGACGCGCACGCTCAACTGGAAAGCAACAGCGATTATAACCTTCGCGCTCACCATAGTATTCCTGGGAGGAGCAGTCCTGGATTCTGGCCCGGGCTGGCGCGTCTTGCCGGGTCCATACAGGGTTATAGCAGACGAACGCTCGGTTGAACCTGAAGGTATTGAAGCGGCCCTGTGGAGTTACAACTATCTGGGACCTGAAAAGCGCATTGTAGCTGATCGTATAAATCAGATATTAATGCTGACGTATGGCTATCAATACATCGTTACCAACGAGTCAGACCACGTAGATTTCGCGCCTGTTTTTTTCTCATTGCAATTTACCTCCGCAGATATGGCGATCCTGCGTAGCGGCCAGGTAAGCTATGTCGTCGTGGATCTGCGTTTAAGCACAGGCGTTCCCACACAAGGCTTCTACTATGAAAATTTTGAACCTGGCGCCTACCATCGCACCAGCCCGATAAGTAACATTGCCCTGACAAAATTTAGCGTTGCGCCACAACTCAATCGACTGTTTGATAGCGGCAACATCGTGATTTACGGCACGTGAGTAATGGGCGATGGTCAGTCGGCTACCAATGTTCGAAAGAAGACCTGATTAAAAAGATTCAAGGAGACCAAAATGCTGAAAGAAATTGTAGTGAATACTGCCGTTAAGCTTGGCATTGATGCCCAGTTGAGAAGCGTATGCACGCCACTGTTCGCCAGCTTGAGACGCGATTTGCTTGACAATCAGCACCTGCGGCTGCTTTTGTCGTTCGTGCTGGCAGAAGACGCGAACTGCGTTGATATTGGAGCAAATAAAGGTGAGATTCTGGCTGAGATGGTGCGAGCAGCCCCACGCGGCAGGCATATCGCCTATGAGCCTCTGCCACATTTGCACAAATCCCTGAGCGCCCATTTCCCTTCTGTGGATGTCCGGCTGGCGGCAGTATCCAATGAGGAGGGCGAAGCCAGTTTCACCTATGTCAAGAATCTGGCTACCCACAGCGGACTTCGTGAAATAACGTATCCTGTGCAGCCACAATTTGAGAAGATGACCGTGCGAACGGAAACGCTTGATAGGAGTCTTCCAGCGGATTATGTACCGGCTCTGATCAAAATCGATGTGGAAGGGGCTGAACGGCAGGTCATCGAGGGGGCTATCACTACTATTGCAAAGCATAAGCCTATAGTGGTATTCGAGCATGGTAAACAGGCAAGTAGCCACTACGACACCCTGGCGTGTCACATTTACAAATTGCTCCATGACGAGGCAGGTCTGCGCATTTTTGATATGGATGGAAACGGGCCATTTACCCTCGACCGCTTTGAAGAAATCTATACCAGTGGAAAATTCTGGAATTTTGTAGCTCATTCTTGAACCTGGAGGACTTTACTTATGCGATCAAAATCCTTTGATCTCATGGCTGCTATACTCGTCGTTGCCATTAACGTGGGATGGGCGCTGATTCCCAATCGCCCGCCGGTGATCGGGATCATTTTTGCGCTGCCACTCATCTTCGTTTTACCGGGCTACACGCTCACTCAAACGTTGTTTCGCACGCGCTCACTGGCACCCGATGCTGCCACGCATCTTATTCGCCAGCCACGCTTGAACCTGGGGCATCCCATTGGCCCTACAGATCACATGATACTCGCTCTTGGCTTGAGCATGGCAATTGATGTGGTGGTAGGTTTCACACTTAATGTTTTGCCGGTAGGATTACAGGCGCTCTCATGGACACTATCACTCGGACTCATCACAACTGTATTCGCGTTGCTGGCGATGTTCATACGCAAAAAAGATACCTCCAGGGCTAAAAGCAAACACGCACACCGCCTCAAAAAGCATGAGTATCTGCTGTTTGTTTTGGCGATTCTTATTGCGACAGTAGCTGTGTGGTCTTCTATCACGAGACCACTGGCAAAATCTCCTGCCAGTTTTACACAACTCTGGATGCTTCCAGCAAATGATAAGAGTTGTAGTGTGCGCATCGGCGTACAAAGCTTTGAGTCTGCTCCTGTAACGTATCGCATGGTAGTAATGGCTAATAGCGCTCAAGTAACCGCATGGTCATCAGTAACGCTGGCCCCTGGGACAGATTGGTCTCAATCCGTATCAATAAATCCGGGTGTCACACGCAATGTATATGTTGAAGCGCTGCTTTACCGGGCCGATCAACCGCAGTCCGTGTACAGGAATGTCCACTTGACATTACATAGTTTGGTAAACAGCAAAGATTCAAAAATTCTTTGTTGACTAGTGGATAGGCATGAGCATTTATCACAATATTTGTGATCATTTAAAGGAGGAATCTGTATGAGAACAGAGGAGAATGAAATCAAGAGGCCAAATTTTTTCATTGTCGGTGCGGCAAGATCTGGCACAACTTCTCTTAGCCATTATCTCGTTCAACACCCGGAAGTCTACATTCCTCGTGAGAAAGAGGTGCATTATTACGCGGCTGGCTATTTTCCGTATAACGGACCAGGCGATGAGAGGTTAAACAAAATAGTAATCCACGATGAGGACCACTATGCCCGACTTTTCGAAGGAGTAACGGAAGAAAAAGCGGTTGGAGAATCATCGGTATTCTATCTCTGCTTACCTGGTACAGCAGAGCGAATAGCGCAAGCACTACCCGGCGCTAAGATCATCATGCTATTGCGTAACCCGGTGGATCGAGCTTACAGCGCTTATCTGCACCTGGTGCGTGATGGAAGGGAATTTGTGGGATTTGCCGAGGGCTTGCAACTGGAGGAAGAACGCTGTAAAAAGGGCTTTGAGCCGCTATGGTGGTATAAAGATCTCGGTTTGTACTATGAGCAGGTCAAGCGATATTTAAATGTGTTCAGTATAGAGAACGTAAAAGTGGTGCTGTATGACGAGTTTAACGACAATGTAGGGCAAACGCTACACGATGTTTTTGCCTTTCTAGGGGTCAGAGAAGACATTGCTATTGATACCTCAGTACATTATAACGTGGCAGGGATTCCAAAATCACGTCGTATTTATTCACTTCTAGAGAGTTTTACCTATAATCACAGCGTAATAGGGAAAGGTATAAAGTCGCTCATACCTATACGTTGGGGGGAGGCGTGGCTTAATAAGGCGATGTCGATGTCTTTGCGCTCGACTCCGATGGATTCTCAGGTACATACGCAGCTCACGGAATATTTTGCAGAAGATATAGAGAAGTTGGAAGATTTACTTTGCCGGGATTTATCCTGCTGGGGACACCGGAAACAAAGTATAGCATACGACCGCTGATAGAAGTCATTCTCAAACATCCCCATCTCTTACTCCCTGTGGTACAATAGCGGGGACTTTATTTCAGAACAATTTTTGAAGCAGGGAAGTTAGAGACGATGTTGGAACAGCAAGATTTGCTCGCGGGACTCAATGAGCCGCAGAGAAAAGCCGTCACGACGACGCAGGGGCCGCTGTTGATTCTGGCGGGGCCGGGCAGCGGGAAGACGCGCGTGATTACGCACCGGATCGCTTATATGGTGCGGCATGAAGAGGTGTCGCCCTGGCATATTCTGGCCGTGACTTTTACGAATAAGGCGGCGAAGGAGATGCGCGAGCGGTTGGAGAAGCTGGTGGGGGTCAATGAGTCGAAGGAGATGATGATTGGCACCTTCCACGCCATTTGCGCGCGGGTGCTGCGCATCGAGGCGGACTATCTGGCGCCCCTGGGCCTCAATCGCTCGTTTGTGATCCTGGATGCCAGCGACCAGACTACGCTCATCAAACGGGCCATCAAGGAAATGAACCTGGATGAGAAGCAGTATAAGCCCGCCAATATGCAGGCGCTGATTTCACGCGCCAAGAACGATATGCAGAACCCCGATCAGATGGCCGAACGCGCCGCCAAATATACCGAAGAGGTGGCGGCCCGTATCTATAAAGCCTATCAAAAGCTGATGCGCGCCAACAACAGCGTCGATTTCGATGATTTGCTGCTGCTGACCGAGCAGTTGTGGCGGCGCGAGCCGGAAGTGCTGCGCAAGTACCAGCGGCGCTGGCGCTACATCCACGTGGACGAGTTCCAGGATTGCAACCTGCCGCAGTACAAATTGGTCCGCCTGCTGGGATTGGGATCGACCTCCGATGAGCGACCCGAAGGACTGGGCAATGTGTGCGTGGTAGGCGACGATGACCAGATGATTTACACGTGGCGCGGGGCCAGTTCCGAGAACGTGCTGCGTTTCGAGCGTGACTTTCCGCAGGCGCAGATCATCTTACTGGAGCAGAATTATCGCTCAACGCAGACCATTCTGGATGCGGCGCAGAACGTGGTGCGGCGCAACCGCTCGCGCAAGGATAAAAGCCTGTGGACTGCTTTAGGGCAAGGCGAGAAGATCGTTGTGCATGAGGCGTGGGACGAGGAAGAAGAGGGGCAATTCGCCGGGCATGAAATCCAGCGTTTGCTGGCGCGCGGCGAGGTCAAGCAGCGCGGTGATATCGCGGTGATGTATCGCACCAACGCGCAGTCGCGCGCGCTGGAAGAGCAGTTTCTGCGCCTCAATATCCCGTATAAGGTGATAGGCAGCCGCAAGTTCTATGAACGCAAAGAGATCAAGGATATGCTGGCCTATTTGCGCCTGCTGGTCAATCCCTACGATGATTTGAGCTTGCAGCGCATCATTAACGTGCCCAATCGTAAGATCGGCCCCAAAACGCTGGGCGAGCTGCAACGCTGGGCCGATGAGCAGCATATTACGCTCTACGATGCGGTACAGCGCGTTGAGGAGCATCCCACGCTGGGTAAAGCGGCCAAACTGTCTCTGAGCATGTTCGCGCAGTTGCAGATCGATTTTCGCGGCGCTCTGGACGAATTGCACCTGCCGGAACTGGTGGATAGGATAGCTGAGCGCAGCGGCTTAGGCCCGGACTTGCGCGAGCAGGCAGATGGCGAGGAACGCTGGAGCAACGTGCTGGAATTGCGCCGCGTGGCGGGCGATTACTCCGAGATCGAGACGCATACGGCCCTTGAGCTTTTTCTGGAAAATGTGGCGCTGGTGGGCGGCGCGGATACGGTGCAGACGGGCGAAGATGGCACGTTGATGCAGGAGGAGAACCGCGACGCCGTGACGCTGATTACGCTGCACGCTGCCAAGGGGCTGGAATACCCGGTGGTGTTTATCGTGGGCATGGACGAAGGCTCGCTGCCGCACTCGCGTTCGGTCGATAAGCCTGAACAACTGGAAGAGGAACGCCGCCTGGCCTACGTCGGCTTCACACGGGCCATGCGCCGTCTCTACCTGTTACGGGCCACGCGCCGCTCCTATTTTGGCGACGTGCAAACAACTGAGCCATCGCGTTTTCTAGATGATATTCCCTTGAATCTTGTTTCGAATTCGGGCGCTGCCGGTGGGCGTTCGTCTGGCGCTGCGCGCGCGCCTCAAAATCGCCGACCCGCCTGGAACGACGACTACAACCAGGATCGCCAGTACGGACGCGATACTGGACGTGTCTTCGGCTCCGGCAAGCCGCAGGCCAACGCGTGGCAACCGCGCACTACTCCCGCGCCCAATGTACCTTCTAAACCGTCATCCGCGCCTCCCCCACCAGCGAGGAACAGCACGCCACCGGTACCGCCGCCCGTGCCGATCGCAAATCCGGCAGCGCAACAATTTCGACCCGGCGATGCAGTGCGCCATAGCACCTTTGGCGAAGGCGTGATTCTCAAAAGCGAGATGGTGCAGGATACCGAATTCGTCGATGTGCAGTTTCACGGCAAACACGGCAAGAAACGCCTGAGTATGGATTTCGCAAAGCTGGAAAAAATGTAAAAATAGCATTGAGAAGCATGAACGAAGACCTTGTGCATATCCATCTCAAAGACTATCGTCAGTTACTGGCAACGTACCTGAAGCCGCAGATGTCGCGCGTTGTCTTGCTCACTCTACTGCTTTTCGGCGATATTGCGCTGCAACTCGTCAATCCACAACTACTGCGCCTCTTTATCGATACCATCACATCCAGCGGGCCACAGGGCGTGCTGCTGCCCGTTGCCCTGCTCTTTATTGTAGTGGCCCTCTTTCAGCAGGGGGTGAAAGTTTGGGCAGCCTACGTCAGCGAACGCGTCGGCTGGATCGCTACCAACGCCCTGCGCATTGATCTCACGCTGCACCTGTTGCGCCTCGATCTCTCCTTTCACAAGATGCACACGCCCGGTGATCTGATCGAGCGCGTCGATGGCGACATCAGCACGCTGTCTACCTTCTTCTCACAATTTGTCATCCAGGTGCTGGGGAATGTGCTGCTCCTGATCGGCATTATCCTCGTACTCTTCTTCCAGGACTGGCGGGCCGCGCTCGCTCTCGGCATCTCGACTCTGCTGCTCCTGGTTGCGGTCAATGCTCTGCGCAACCTCTCCATTCCGCATTGGAAAGTCTTCCGCCAGTCCAGCGCCGAACTCTATGGTTTCCTGGAAGAGCGCATCAGCGGCACCGAGGATATTCGCTCCTCTGGCGCTCAGGCGTACATGCTGCGCCGCCTCTATCTCTACACCCGCGCGCGCCTGCGTACCGCGCGCAAAGCCCGTATTATCTCCACCATTCCCTGGAATGTCCCCAATGTCATGTTTGCGCTCATGACCCTTGCGGCTTTCGTTCTCATCGCCCGCTTTTACCGGGACGGCACCATGACACTGGGTATGGCCTTTCTCATCTACTTCTATACGCAGCTCATATTCCAGCCCCTTAACGCCATCTCCCGCCAGGTCGAAGATTTTCAGCAGGCCAGCGCTGGCATCGCGCGCATCCGCGAACTCTTGAGCATCGAAAGTAAGCTTAAGGATGGCCCTGGCGCGGCTTTTCCTCCCGGCGCGCTCTCGCTTGAATGTGAAAACGTTTCCTTTGGCTATGGAGAAGCAGAGATGGTCATCAAGAACCTCTCATTCCGTCTTGAGCCAGGAGAAGTGCTCGGCCTGCTCGGTCGCACCGGCAGCGGCAAAACCACCATCACGCGCCTGATTGCTCGTCTCTATGACCCGGAAGGTGGCATGATTCGCCTGGGTGGCATAGATCTGCGCTCGGCCAGCTTCGCCGACCTGCGCAAAGCCATCGGGATGGTCACGCAAGATGTCCAGCTATTCCACGCCACGGTGCGCGATAATTTGACCTTCTTTGATCACACCATTGAGGATAGCCGTATCATCAGCGCACTTGGCGAACTCGGCCTCCACGGCTGGTACAGTACTCTGCCTGGCGGACTGGATACCATCCTGGCTCCCAACGGCGGCGGTTTATCCGCCGGTGAAGCGCAGTTGCTGGCCTTCACGCGCATCTTCCTGTGCGATCCGGGGCTGGTCATTCTGGACGAAGCGTCATCGCGCCTCGATCCTGCTACCGAAGGGCTGCTCGAGCAGGCCATTGACAGGCTACTGCGAGGCCGCACCGCTATCATCATTGCGCACCGCCTGCGCACGTTGCAGCGCGCAGATACCATTCTGCTGCTCGACGAAGGCAGCATCTGCGAATATGGCCCGCGCGCGCAGTTGGCCAGTGATGCTGGCTCGCGCTACTCTCAGTTGTTACTCACCTCTCACGAGGAGGTGCTGCTATGAAGACCTGGCGTTTTTTCTTAAGCCTGATCTCGTTTCGACCCTGGTTCTACATCCTGAATTGCCTTTGCATTGTCCTGCTCTTTGTCAGTGAGATGCTCGCGGGCTTTGCCGCCCGCGACTTCTTCGATCGCCTGACCGCCAGCCCCCGTGGCGATCTCGCGCTCTGGTGGGTGGCCACGCTTCTCATCGTCTCTGCTGTAGGTCGCTGTATTTTCTCACTTGGCTGCCAGCTGACCAACGCGCCCTTTATGTTTACCAATTCGGCGCTGCTCCAAAAAAACATTTTCGCGCGCATCCTCCAGCTTCCTGGTGCCTGCGCGCTACCCGCTTCATCCGGCGAGGCTGTTAGCCGCCTGCGCGACGATGTGGACGAGAATGCAGTCTTCCTGATGGGTTTCAATGATTTGACCGCGAGCATTATCTTCGTCACCATCGCTTTTATTGTCATGTTCAGCATCAACAAGCTTATTACCCTGGTCGTTTGTCTGCCAGTGGTAGCTATCGTCGCTATCGTCAATTTAGCGGGCGAGCGCATCAAAAAGCGGCGCGGCGCAAATCGCCAGGCCACCGGCGAGGTCACTGGCTTCCTGGGAGAACTGTTCGGCGCGGTACAGGCCGTGCAGCTCGCGCACGCCCAGGAAAAGTCTGTCCAGCACTTGCGCCAATTAAACCAGGCGCGTCTCAAAATGGCGCTGCGTGATCGGCTGCTCGACCAGTTGATGCAATCGACTTTCTCCAATACCGTGAGCATCGGCACAGGTATCATCCTGTTGCTTGTCGGCCAGTCCATGCACTCCGGCTCTTTCACGCTGGGGGATTTTGCTCTCTTCGTCTTTTATCTGGGCGGCATTACCGAATTTACGACGCTTTTTGGCATCGTGATGACCCAGTACAAGCAAGCGGGTGTCTCAATTGAACGTATGCTTTCACTCATGCGAGGAGCGCCACCTCCCGCCCTGGTGCAACCCGGCCCTCTCTATATGCGTGGAGCGTTGCCAGAAGTACCCGCTATTCCTGAGATTGGCCCCAACCAGCTCCAGGCTTTGACCGTCACCGGTTTGAACTATCACTATCCAGACTCGCAGAACGGTATCGCCGGGATCAACTTTACTCTCAAGCGCGGCTCGTTTACGGTCATTACCGGGCGTATCGGCTCCGGCAAAACAACGCTCCTCCAGGTCTTGCAGGGGCTTTTAGTGATGGATACAGGGGAGATCTGCTGGAACGGGCAGCGCGTAGAAGACCCTGCCGCTTTCTTCGTCCCACCCTACAGCGCCTACACCTCGCAAGTTCCACGCCTCTTCAGTGACAGCCTGCGAGACAATATCCTGCTCGGCCACACAGAACAGGACGGCGAACTCGGTCGCGCCCTCGAACTCGCCGTCCTGGCCCCCGACATCGCCGAGATGCCGCGTGGTCTGGATACCCTGGTTGGCCCCAGGGGCATGCGCCTGTCTGGCGGACAGATTCAGCGTGCCGCTGCCGCCCGTATGCTGGTGCGACCCGCTGAACTGCTCATCGTCGATGACCTCTCCAGCGCCCTGGATGTGGAGACCGAAGCGTTACTCTGGCAGCGCCTCACCTCGCGACAAACCGCCACTGTGCTGGCAGTCTCCCACCGCCGCCCGATCCTGCGCTGCGCCGACCACATCATCGTCCTCAACGATGGCCGCGTCGAGGCAGCGGGCACGCTCGACACCTTGCTTGAAACGTGCCCCGAAATGCAATCACTCTGGCATGGCGACCATACTTCAGTTGACGAGCGAAACGGAACCTGAAAGGAGATCATAGCAATGACCACTGGGCTTCCCGACTTTTTTACGTATAACCTCTGGGCAAACCTGCGTTTGCTCGACGCGTGCGCGCACCTGTCCGACGCGCAACTGGACGCCACCACAACAGGAACATTTGGCAGCGTGCGAGAGACCCTCATGCACCTGTTCGCTGCCGAAGAAGGCTATGTCCGGTCTTTCACTGGCACAACCCCTACCCCTCCACTGAAAGAACTCACCACGTTTGTCGGCTTCGACGAATTGCGGCGACGAGCAGAGATATCAGGAAAAGAGCTGATCACAATCGCTGAACAGAGAGATCTGAGTCAGATATTCTATCTTGACGGGGGAACCTATGAGGCTCCGGCCATCATCGTGGTGATCCAGGCCATCAACCACGCTATCGATCATCGCTCGCAGATTTCCACTCTGCTGAGCCAACAAGGTATCGAGCCACCCGACCTCGATGGCTGGTCCTATAATGATGCAATGCGTGAGCGGTCGTGAGAGTAGCTGTGCTTCCGATCATGAAGGTATTCAGCTCCCCTCTCTCACGCGAGGCGCTGACGCTCCGCCTGGATTCAGACACGTTCTTCGTGTTGGGAAGCGGGCGGAGCCAGTACGAGCCATGCCGCGTCCGCGAGGGGCTGGCGCGCCTCCTGCATCTCGGCGGGTGCGCGCGTCCTCAGCCAGCGGCGCACAAATTCTCGACTGGGTCCTAAAATGAGCGGACCGTAGAGCGATTTCGGCAAGCTCACTACACTCCCGTCGTTGATATACGGGGTAAGCCAATGTAAAAACTGCTCGGGAAAATTCTCCATGGGGAGCGTGGTCATAGTCTTCTGCCGGAGCACTTTCACGTAAGCGCCCAGATATTCTGTGTTGCCTGCTTGCATAACGTATTGCCCTAGATCTGCATGTAGTTCAAACCAATCCAGATACGCCCAGACAAGCGCTTTAATGCCTGCGCGCAGGTCATTCGTAGCGATGGATGTGAAAAGCGCCGCGTTGAGACTGCTGCGCCCTTCGAGGTAGAGCGCGCGCGCCAGCATCTCTTTGTTGGCGAAGTGATGATAGATACTACCCGTACTTGCCCCTGAAAGCTTGCGGATATCCTCCATAGTTGTCTCTGTGAAACCCTTACTTGCAAAACATGCAAGCGCTGCTTCCAGTATTGCTTTCCTCCGGGCTTCTGTCGGCGCGCTGTGCTCGGAATCGCCAATCACCATGGTATAGATTGTCCTTTTCTCTACCGGCACGTGTTACTGTGCTACCACGATCTGTACCCGCTATCTCTGTTCCAGATTTTGTGCGTTAATTGTACCATACCCTTGACAAGAATAAAATACTAGAATATAGTTCTAGTACCGGGTGCCTGGTTATTACCACTCCTTTACTTGCTGACCTTTTCTATTGAAGGAATGAGACGAGTATGCAGACTGAAGCACAGAATGTGGTGGGGCGGGAGGCTTCGGGGTCCGAGCGTTTAGCGCGACGGTACCGACCTGTCGGCCCGCATTACAAGTGGGTCGCTCTCACCAATACGACCCTTGGTGTATTGATGGCGACGATCGATTCAAGTATTGTCTTGATCTCGTTGCCTGTGATCTTCAAGGGTATCCATATTGATCCACTCGCTCCGGGTGAGACTGGGTATTTTCTCTGGATGCTGCTGGGCTACATGGTTGTGACGGCCACGCTGCTGGTCACGTTCGGGCGTATCTCTGATATGTTCGGACGTGTCAGGTTCTATAACCTGGGTTTCTTGATCTTTACGATTGGCAGTATCTTACTCTGGTTAACTCCTGGCACCGGGAATGCGGGCGCCTTAGAGCTGATTCTCTTCCGTCTTGTCCAGGGGATCGGCGGGGGCTTTCTTCTTTCGAATAGTGCTGCCATTATTACAGATGCTTTCCCTGCGAGCCAGCGCGGTTTCGCTCTGGGTATCAACCAGATTGCCGCGATTCTGGGATTGCTCATCGGGTTGATCCTGGGTGGCGTTCTGTCGTATTTCGATTGGCGCCTGGTCTTTCTGGTCAGTGTTCCGGTCGGTATCGCTGGCACGATCTGGGCCTACACGATGTTGCGTGAGACAGCGAAGCCGCGTTCACACCAGAAGATCGACTGGCTGGGCAATGTTACCTTTGCGGCTGGTGCGACGATCCTGCTCATCGGTATCACGTATGGCATTGAGCCTTACGGTGGTTCGTCGACCGGTTGGGGCAATCCCCTGGTGATCGCCGCCCTGATCACTGGTGTCCTTCTGCTCGCTGCCTTCATCTGGATTGAAATGCATGTTGCAGATCCTATGTTCCGCCTGGAACTGTTCAAGATCCGCATGTTTGCTGCTGGTAATGCCAGTAGTTTCCTGGGGAGTGTGGCCCGTGGCGGTCTTCAATTCATGCTTGTTATCTGGCTTCAGGGTATCTGGTTGCCTCTCCACGGGTACAACTACGAGGTGACACCGTTGTGGGCGGGCATCTACATGATCCCGTTGTTGATCGGATTCTTATTGATGGGGCCTCTCAGCGGCTGGCTTTCGGACCGTTACGGCGCGCGTCCGTTCTCGACGCTTGGCATGCTTATTCAAGCGGTCGGTTTTTTCTTGTTGACGGTTATCCCGCTGAACTTTAGCTACATCTGGTTCGCATTGGTCCTCTTCGTACTGGGTATTGGACAGGGTATGTTCTCTTCACCCAACACGTCGTCGATAATGGGGAGCGTCCCCGCGGAGCAGCGTGGCGTGGCTTCCGGCATGAGATCGACGTTTCAGAACTCTGGCGCAATTGTGAGTATCGGTGTCTTCTTCAGTCTGATCACGTTGGGTCTGGCGACCAGCCTTCCCGCGACACTTTCTAGCGGTCTGATCAATGCCGGGGTGCCAGCTACCGAAGCGGCTAAGCTGGCGCATTTGCCACCAACATCGGCACTCTTTGCGGCCTTCCTGGGCTACAATCCGATGAGCACTCTGATTCCACATAACGTACTGCAAGCGTTGCCTGCTGCGAAACAGAGCGTGCTGTTAGGCCATAACTTCTTTCCCAATCTCATCTCGTACCCGATGTCTGTTGGCCTGCACAGCGTCTTCTACCTTTCACTTGTGATGTGCCTGGTGGGCGCGCTCGCATCCTTGCTGCGCGGTAAGGCACAGATCGTTACCCGTGATAGCCGCGTTGAGGCCGGGCAACCCTCTTCAGCAACAGTTCCCAATCAGTAACTGGCCACGGTTGGCCACACAGTTTAGAGAGAAAGTACAAAAGCATATGACGACCACATGTTCTTACCCGGAAAGTCTTCCCGCGCCAGGCCCGCGTGGTATCCGCGAGCGAGATCATCGAAGATCTCACATAAGTAGCGAGGACGCCCACAAGGGTCCCCACCCTGCTCCACACCACCCGCGTCCCTACACGCTTTCCGCGCTCGCGCCGCTCCCAGTTTCGCCAGGCCGCTGGCAATCGTTCCGGCTACATCGCTTTCCGCCGTCTGGCGGGCGACGCGCAGGGCGTTCTTGATGGCTTTGGCGTTGGAGCGACCGTGCGAGATGATAGCCGAGCCGTTGATGCCCAGCAGCGGCACGCCGCCGTATTCAGCGTAGTCGAGCCGCCCGAAAACTTTGCGCAGTCCAGGCCGCAGCACCGCCGCCGCCAGCTTGCTCGGCAGGCTGCTGGTCATCTGGGCGCGCAGCATTCCAATCAGCGTTTCCGCCAGGCCCTCGCTGACTTTCAGTACCACGTTTCCAACAAAGCCATCGCACACCACCACGTCCGCGCCGCCTGCCGGAATATCGCGTCCCTCCACGTTGCCGATGAAATTGATGCCCAGCGTCGCGGCGCTGGCTTTCAGCAACTGGTGCGTTTCCTGCACCTGCAAATTGCCCTTGCCCTCTTCTTCGCCATTGGCAAGCAGGCCGATACGCGGCGCGGAAATTTTGAAAATATTCTCCATGTAGATCGAACCCATCAGTGCGAACTGCTGCAGATATTCGGGTTTGCAGTCCGTGTTCGCGCCCATATCGATCACCAGGCACACGCCATTTTTCGTTGGCAGCACGCCTCCCAGCGCGGCGCGTTTCACCCCTTTGATACGGCGCAAAACGATTGTCGCCGCCGCCATCATGGCCCCGCTATTGCCAGCCGAGACCGCGCCCAGCGCCGCCCCGTCGCGCACCTGTTGCAGCGCCAGCAACATGGAAGAGTTGCGCTTCTCACGCGCCGCCGCCGCCGGATCGTGTTCGTCCATGTCGATCACATCGTCGGTATGGATGATGGGCAAATCGAGTCCCTGCGTCTCGTGTTTCGCCAGTTCCGCCCGTATGGCATCCTCGCGGCCCACCAGTATAACTCCCATGCCATATTCACGCGCCGCCAGCACCGCCCCCGCTACGATCTCGCCGGGAGCATTATCGCCCCCCATCGCGTCCAGCGCCACGCGGTTCGGACGCCCCGGATGCCCAACGCCATCGCTCATCCCTTTTTCTCCTCTGGCCCGCCGATGGTCGCCCTCACCAGGTCCAGCAGCTTATCCAGGTCAAAAGGTTTGTAGACGATATGTACCACGCCCGCCTGGCGAAACCATTCTTCCTCGTTTTTCGCGTCCAGGAAGGCCGTTACCACGATTACCGGAATCTTATGCTCGCCCATCTCCATCAACCGCAATTCGTCGCGCCCATCCAGGTATTGCATCATCAAATCAAGCAAGATCAGGTCCGGCTTATGCTCGCGCACCGCGTCAAAGAAACGCAGGCTCTGCGTCATCATAAACGTCTCGTAGCCTTCATCGGCCAGCGCCTCGCGCAACAAATCAGCAATGGTTGGGTCATCATCCATGACCAGGATTTTTTTCGCCATCTGCGCCCCCTCATATAACAATTTGGTAAGACTCTAGCCCTTACGGGCATCTCTCGCGCCCTTTAGCTCTCTCAGGTATCCCTATTATAGCATGATGCTTTCTAGAATAGACGTTTAGAACGGTCACTTTACGTAAAAATAGGACTTTGTTATTTGCGCCGGAACACCATGGCGGTAAATCCCGCTTCCGTCTCGATCTCTTCCAGGTCGCGCATGGCCCCGCGCATCTCATCCGTCATATGCCAGTAATTGGGGGTCATCATCACCACCTGCTCGATTTCCTCTTTGTTCAAATGCATCGAGTACGCGATGCTGGTTGACTCCACAAGTTCAAATGCACCAGCAAATTGCTCTTGAACGTGTTGCTGCTTCTGCTCCTCCATACCCAGTAACCCAAGCGCGCTACGCAGGCGCAAAAGGTGTTCAGCGGCGGGAATTACCACGATCAAGATTCCATTCGCATGAATGACACGCGCAAACTCGGACGGATTGCGAGGAGCAAAGATATTCAAAATAACATGGATATCACCATCCGTAAGTACCAGTCGTTGTTTCACATCAGCGACAACGAAGAGCAGTTGCCTGTGACGCTTCGCCGCCATCCTGATGGCATCTTTCGAAATATCCAGACCAATGCAGTAGCCACTTTGTCGAGGAGCCAGCGCGTCCCGCAAGCGAGCCAGATAATATCCCTCACCGCAACCAGCATCGAGGATATGCAGCGACTCCGGCACATCCTGTAGATGAGTGAGAACGAGTTCATTTACGGCGTCAGATAGCGGCGCATAAAACCCGCGTTCAAGGAAGTTCCGCCGCGCCCGCAGCATTTCCTTCGCGTCACCAGTACGTTTTTGCAGCAGCAGGTTGACATATCCATCTCTGGCAATATCGAAGCTATGGGAGTTAGCGCACACCAGCGCGCCCTCGACCAGCCTCAAGCCTGTGTGGCAGACAGGGCAGGCGAGCAACGCCATTGCTTCTCTTGAGGAGGATTCCTCCCGGGCCATTTTGCTAAAAATCTCCTCTTTAATGATCTTCTCATTTCTGTGTGCTACATTTCTGTCAGTTTACGAATTTATTGTATGATAGATATAGACATTTTTGAAGGGACGCTGTTTATGATAAATCAACCGCCATCAGATTCGAAATATTCGCAAAGGCAAGGTCAGTTCAAATGGCCTACGCAGCGTCCTCAAATTCCGGCGCATCAAACCGCGTTGCTCCCGCTATTTCCAGAAGTGGATCATTCACAGCTACCCGACGCTCAATGGCCCCAACCGGCCATACCCCGCAATATGCAAAGGAAACGCGACAAATTACGACGAACCCCGCTTGCTCCATTACGCAAACAGCGCAAGCCACGTCGCAAGAAGTTGCGACGTTTGCTTGTTATCCTGAGTATTCTGACCATTCTAAGCGGACTACTGTGCAGCCAGCTCAACGGGCAGTTTGGGGCGCAGTTTGCTGATATTATGCGCTCCGTATTAGGGCCAACCGTAACAGCCCAGATCGAGTCATGGTTTCTCGGAGTTTCCGACACAGCGCATCACGTGCAATACCAGTTGAGCGGTCAACAAGTTTCCGTTCCCTGGACTGTCCCACATACAAATAAAATTACCCCTTCGAGCAGTACTCTGACCGCTATGCCACTCGTGTCGCTCAAGCCGTTTATCACACCATCTCTGCCCGGCGAGGGTACCTGGTTAACCGCTGGCCTACCCGCGTCAACCTCCAATCTTCCGCCCCTGGTGGCCAGAACCTTTATCCGACCTGATCCGAATCACCCTTATGGTATTGTAACATTATTGCAATTCGACACCCGTTTTCTCGCTTTACACATGGTCGCAGGGACGACTCAACCTGGTGGCCCGCGAGGTGTCTATGGACCTGGCCGCATTGCAACCAGCGACCTGAAAAACAACCTCCTCTTCGCGGCCTTTAATGGGGGTTTCAAGTATGCTGATGGTCAATATGGTATGTATGTGAATGGCACGACTTTTGTTCCGCCACAAAATGGAGCCGCGACTATCGCTATTACAAAAGAGGGTCAGATACTTCTTGGCGCGTGGGGAAAAGACCCTGGCCTTACCAGTGGAAACACTGATCTCGCCGCCTGGCGTCAGAATGCCGCATTGCTGATCGATAATGGCGTTATTAATCCACTAACCAGCGACGGGGCCTCCTGGGGTGGCACCATTCTGAACCGGGCGTATACCTGGCGTTCAGGCATTGGCATCACCGCTTCCGGCTCGCTGATCTACGCGGCGGGCAATGCGTTATCCGCCCTTACGCTTGGACAAACGATGAAAGCTGCGGGAGCGGTCATGGCGATGCAAACCGATATCAATCCTAACTGGGTACGAGCATTTTTATATGACCGCAACGCCTCCGGCTCCCTGCAAATCACTAAACTCAATCCCTCTATGCAGGGCAGCGGCACAGAATATATGTATGGCACCGACCGCGATTTCTTTTACTTCACGCGCATAGTACCCGCGCCCAAGCCCTAATTAAACCTTGACACCTGTTCTAACCTGTGCTACCATGCTGACGTTTCGTATAGGGTACGGGCGGGGCTTGCCCCCGCCCTGGCCCCGGTGCTACCATACTGACGTTTCGTACAGGGTACGGGCGGGGCTTGCCCCCGCCCTGGCTCCGTAATGGGCCGGGCTTCGCCGCTCTTGTAGCCCCGCCCTGGCTCCGTAACGGGCGGCGGCACCCGTCAACTGGTAAAGGTTACTCAGGTTTATGATGACTTCTCTACTCTATTGCGATACCTGTGGCGCGGCCAATCGCGCCAATGCCCTGTATTGCTATGCGTGCGGCCAGCCGCTGCAAAAGCAGGGGAGTCAGACCAGCCAGAGTACTGGATTGCTCATCTACAATCACCTGCTCAAACAACGCTATCGCATCCTGCAACAGGTGGGTAAGGGCGGCTTCGGCGCGGTCTATAAGGCGGCGGATATGCAATTTGGCAATCGTTTAGTAGCTGTCAAAGAAATGAGCCAGGCCAGTTTGACCCCGCAAGAAATGGTAGAGGCAACCGACGCCTTCAAGCGCGAGGCCATGCTGCTTGCCAGCCTGACGCATCCCAACCTGCCGCGCATCTACGAGCAATTCACCGATATGGGCCGTTCGTACCTCGTCATGGACTTCATCGAAGGCGAGACATTGGAAGACCACCTGGAAAAACTGCCGGGCAACAGGCTGCCCGTCGATAAAACGTTGGAAATCGCTATCCAGCTTTGCGGCGTGCTCGACTACCTGCATATGCGCCAGCCGCCCATCGTCTTCCGCGACCTCAAACCGGCCAATGTCATGCTGTCGGCCAACGGGCATGTCTACCTGATCGATTTTGGCATTGCGCGTCACTTCAAACCCGGCCAGACCAAAGATACCGCCGCGCTCGGCTCTACCGGCTATGCCGCGCCCGAACAATATGGCAAGGCACAGAGCACCCCACGCGTCGATATCTACGCTCTGGGAGCCACGCTGCACCAGCTTTTGTCGGGTCATGACCCGGCAGAAACGCCCTTTCAGTTCGCGCCGCTGCAATTGCATGGCCTGCCCTTCCTGTCCAGGTTGCAACAACTGCTGACGCACATGCTCGATATGGATGCTGGCAAACGCCCTGCCACTATTGCCATCATTCGCCAGGAATTGCAGACCATGTCAACGCAACTGCTGATTAGCAAAACAATCCCCTGCCCTCCAGCCTCCCACCAGGATACCAACCGCCTGCATCGCTGCCCCCTACCATCCAGCGTAAAGCTGCCGGGGTCGGCCCCAGCGCGCCCGCTCCTCTTCCTGCTCCCGGCAATATGCGCTTCGCCTGTAACGGGCATAGCAGTCGCATCACAGCGATCGCGTGGTCGCCCCTCGGAACGCACATTGCCTCGTCCAGCTATGACAAAAGCGCGCGCATCTGGGATACCTCGCATGGCTATAGAGAGATTATCTATCGCGGCCACCAGGACCGCGTGCAGGCAGTCGCATGGTCGCCCGACGGAAAGCGTCTCGCCTCGGCCAGCAGCGATAGAACGGTGCAGATATGGGATGCCGCCACCGGCAGCCCTATTTTCACCTATCACGGCCATGCCTTGCCCGTTATGGCCCTGGCCTGGTCGCCCGATGGCGCGCGTATCGCATCGGGCGGCGATGATAAAACCGTGCAGGTCTGGGATGTACACAACGGGACGCTCATCTACACGCATCGCGGGCATTCTAGCCGCGTGCAAACCCTCGCCTGGTCGCCCGATGGCGCGCGCATCGCCTCGGGCGGCGATGATAAAACCGTACAGGTCTGGATGCTCGTCAAGCCAAAAAGCTCCTTCTTTAGCAAGTTGCTTTCCACCAGCCACAGCAAATCAACCTATCGCGGCCACACGGCAAAAGTCTATACGATTGCCTGGTCGCCCAACGGGCAGCGTCTCGCCTCCGTCAGCGCCGATAAAACCTTGCAGGTCTGGGATGCCCTGGGAAGCAAAAAATTCTTCATCTATCGCAGCAACGGCGCCAGCCTGAACTCCATCGCCTGGTCGCCCGATGGTCGCTACATTGCCGCCGGGGGCAACGACAAAATGGCGCACATCTGGGACAGCGTTACGCGCCAGGGCGTCTATACCTATCACGGGCATACAAACTATGTGACCTCTATCGCCTGGTCGCCCGATGGCAAGTTACTGGCCTCCGCCAGCGTTGACCGCACCATTCAGGTGTGGGAGAAACGGTGAATCGCAATCTGGCACGTGCCCGTACCAGGTAAAGTAATGCTGCTCATACGACCCTTTTCCTTTAGTATCTACTTCCTTCATTTGCTACGTCTCCTATCACAGGAGGTCACAATGCAGACATTTCTTCCATATCCATCATTTGAAGAGACCGCTTCCATTCTTGACTACCGCAGGCTGGGGAAACAGCGAGTCGAAGGTTTTCAGATTTTCAATATTATAACCCAACCCCACTATGCCGGGTCGTGGGCAAAGCATCCTGCCGTCAAAATGTGGCGCGGCTATGAAAACGCGCTAAAATTGTATGTCAACGCGATGATTGCCGAATGGGTACGCCGGGGCTACCGGAACACTATGCTCAACTACGCTATCGAGGCAGACGAAATTATCTTTCCCTGGTGGTTGGGAGACCCCACCTTCCACGATTTGCACAAATCGAACCTGCTGCGCAAATTCCCCGCGTATTACTGCCAATTCCACTGGAATGTGCCAGCCGATCTGCCCTATGTATGGCCGGTATAACTTGCCAACAGTTTTGTTAGTCAGTTGCAATTACGCATCCCTTAAAACGTGCAAAAGCGTTTATGGCATAATACAATAACTATGACGAAGGAGGCTTATACATGGAAAAATCCAAATTTTCAGTTACACACAATGACGAGTCAATGGTAGAGCTTGTGAGGAAAACTGACCATAAAACATTGGCCGTCTGGGCAGTTGATTGTGTCGAGCGTGTCATGCCATACTTTGAGGAAAAATATCCAGAAGACCATCGCCCTCGAAACGCTATCGAAGCACTCCAGGCATGGATACATACAGGGGTGTTTAAGATGGCTGACATACGCAAGGCTTCGCTTGCATCTCATGCTGCTGCTCGTGAAGTAGGAGAGGATAACGCGGCTCGCTCGGCTGCCCGTGCCGCAGGTCAAGCGGTGGCAACTGCACATGTTCCCGCGCATTCTATTGGTGCTGCCAATTATACCTTACAGACTATCCATAGAGCCACCCACTCCTCTGATGCCGGTGCCGCCATAGCCAAAGAACGAGAATGGCAATACCAACACCTGCTCAATTTGGGAAACAATCACAAACCTTAACTTGTCAAACGGTGAAGATCGCTGGCGAAGCCACAGCTTTGCGGGATCATTTCGCCTAATGAATATTAACGACCGAAATCGGGAATGAGTTGTCACCCTGAGCGCAGCGAAGGGTCTGCCTCGCCGGATACGGAGATCCTTCGCTGCGCTCAGGATGACATTACCGACTTTGATTGTAAATATTCATCAGGTTGTACCCACTGACATGATCAAAAACAGAGAGGAACCTGCCATGAAATTTGACCTCGACGATGAGCAATCAGATATTCGCGACACCGTGCATCGCTTTACCGAACAGGAAATTACGCCCAATGCCGAGGCATGGGACGAACAGTCATATTTTCCGCGGGAAATTTATACCAAAATGGCCGAACTGGGTCTGACTGGCATGACGACGCCTGAAATGTACGGCGGAAGCGCGCTCAGTCGCCTGACGGGCGCTTTAGTGTACGAGGAACTGGCAAAGGGCGAAATGGCGACGGCGGTAGGCTTGTCGGTGCATAACATGGTGACTGGCAGCATCGCGCGTTTTGGCAGCGAGCAGCAGCGCCGCCGCTGGGTACCCGCGCTTTCAGCCGGCAAACTGCTCGGCGCGTTCTCCTTAAGCGAAGCAGCGTCGGGTTCTGACGCCGCCAGCTTGCAATGCCACGCGGAACGGCGAGATGATTGCTATGTGCTCAATGGCTCCAAGATGTGGGTCACGAATGGCGGCGAAGCTGATATCTATCTCTTGATGGCGCGCACGGGAGGAAAACACGCGGGTTCGGCAGGCATCTCCTGCTTCGTCATCGAAAAGGGTCTGCCCGGCTTCACATTTGGCAAGAAGGAGCGTAAGATGGGGCTGCACTCCTCGCCGACACGCGAATTGCTCTTCGAGGATTGCGCTCTGCCCGTTGCCAACCGCATTGGCGAAGAGGGGCAGGGCTTCAAAATCGCGCTTTCATCGCTGGACGGCGGGCGCATCAACATCGGCGCCATCGCGGTCGGCGTGGCGCAGGCTGCCTTTGAAACCGCCAGCCGCTATGCCCGCGCGCGCGAGCAGTTCGGCCAGCCCATCGGAGCGTTCCAGGGCATCCAGTTCATGCTGGCCGACATGGCGATGAAGATCGAAGCAGCGCGCTTGCTGGTCTACGAAGCCGCCTACAAGCTAGACGCCGGGCAGAATGCCGCCATGTACGCATCGATGGCAAAGTGCTTCGCCACCGATATGGCTATGGAAGTCACTACCAACGCCGTGCAAGTGCTGGGCGGCGCGGGCTACGTGCGCGACTACCCCGTCGAACGCTACATGCGCGACGTGAAGGTAGCGCAAATTTTCGAAGGCACAAACCAGATTCAGCGCGTCGTAATTGCTCGCGCCCTGCTGGGCAATATCCGTAAATAAATGCCTCGACAGGCCCCTTCCGGTATGTTACACTCTAATTAGAGTAAGAGATTGGGGGGATTTGTGGCGTGCCTAAACCGTATGATGATGCGATGAAAAAGCTGGTAGATAGGCGTCCGCAAGATTTTTTATGGTGGTTTTTTCGCAATGCGCAGTTTGTGAAGCAGTTGCCATATGAAAGGAGGTTCGCCGTGTTTAGCGATTTTCTACGCGATAGCCCCGTGTACCAGGAAGTGCTAGAAGAGGGCATGGAAAAGGGGCTTGAGCAAGGTCTAGCGACAGGTTTACAAAAAGGTCTGCAAGCAGGAGAGTTGCACGCCCAACGGCAAACCTTGCGAGAAGTTGTCAATGAACGATTTCCTGAACTTGGGTATCTTGCAAAAGAGCAGGCAGAAGCTACTGACGACGCAGAATTGTTGCGCCGCATGACAGTCAAGATTAGCGTCGCGCCGTCACCCGGAGATGCTGAACAGTACCTCCTCGCCATTAGCAGGAGAGATAAGAAAAACTAATTCCGACAGCCAGTAGGAGCGCCTCTCAGGGATGTCCGCGTTCTCCGACACACGTATCGAAGGGAAACGCGGACATCCCTGAGAGGCGCTCCTACTGGCCTGGGTGTTACTGTGTGACGGTTACACCGGCGAATTCGCGCACGAGCGCGTTGAACTTCGCCGCCTGCTCGTCCTGGGGCTGCTGGCTGGCGTTGTCCAGTGTGCGTGTCTCGATGCGCGCATTGACACGCTTGAACGCCGCGCTTGCCTCGCTGGGAGTCAGCGTACCCTCGCGACCCAACACAATTACAACGGGCATTTGCAGGCGCGCCAGAGGCTCGTGCGCGTCGGTCGTCAGATTGCCGGTCAAAGCAGACGCCGCCGCGAAGCGAGCGTTAGACTGGTGAGCGCTGCTGAAAATGTACTCGACCAGTTCGTCGGTAATCAGGCCAGGGTTGTGATAGCCCTGAATATCGTAGTAGTTCTGGATGGCGCGGCGCGAGGTCAGCAGGTTATAGGCAAACTGGCCGACGATAGGCGCGCGCAACAGCACTTTCAGAAGCCCGTTGAGAGGGCCTGGCACGGTCTCCTGTAACATCACCGGAGATGGAGCGACCAGTACCAGCCGCTCGAAAAGCTGCGGGCGGCGATAAGCGTCCGCGATTACATAAGGGCTGGTTTCGCCGTGCGCCACTACCACCGCGGGCTTGCCGATCACTTCTTTCAAAAAATCACTAATCAGATCGGCATACGTCTCGGCGGTGTAGTCGATAGCGGGACGGTCCGATAGCCCGTAGCCCAGCAAGTCGAGCGCGTAAACGCGGAAGTGTTCCGCCAGCGCGTCTACATTCTTGCGCCATTCATACGACGACGCGCCGGGGCCAAAACCATGCACGAGCAGAAGCGGCTTCGACTCGCGGTTGCCTTTCACCAGGTAGAAGATATCCCCATCCTTCCAGGGGTAACGACGCTCCTCGCCTTTCAAGACGGTATCGATTTCGCCCGCCTGCGAATCGGTCATTTTGTTGAAAAGGGTCAATGCCCCCAGCGCGCCGCCGATCACCAGACCAGCGGTGAGCAATTTACCTGCAAACTTCACGTTTCATTCTCCTCACTATACTTAATACTTACATTTATTCGGGCGCGATATATCTGGCCCCTACGATTTGCGCAGCGTGAATTTTCATCTTGCTTGCTATCCCAACCACTTAATTCTATCCTACGCTGCACTCCCAAATTCGACTTGCATTCTACCAGGGCGGGGGCAAGCCCAGCCCCTACCCTATGCGCGCTTCGCAGTCCACATTGTCTCGTAGCAGGGTACGGGCCGGGCTTGCCCCCGCCCTGGCAACATCCCTGCACCTGCTATGGCCCACATAAGGCCCGAAGGGTAATATATCATTTTCTGAAAGCAAGATGCAAATATGATGGGCCTTACATTTGCCACGTACTGAATGTAGGGCGTATACTTGGGAACACATAGCAATATATCGCAGAGGAAATATGCAACAAAAAATTCCACATCTCAATCTATCCGATGAAGTTCAGGCAGCGCTAGAAGCGAAACAGGCCGTGGTCGCGCTCAAATCGACCGTGATCGCGCATGGACTGCCGTATCCCCAGAATCTGGAAGTCGCGCAGGCCATGGAATTTGCGATTCGAGCCGAGGGCGCGGTTCCCGCGACCGTTGGCATCCACGATGGGAAGATCGTAATCGGCCTATCGCAGGCCGAAATCGAACGCCTCGGAACGGCAGAACATGTCTTGAAGGTCAGCAGGCGAGACCTGGCTGTAGCCCTGGCTACGGGCAAACTGGGCGCGACAACCGTTGCCGGTACGATGCTGTGCGCGAGCATGGCTGGCATCCGCTTTTTCGCGACGGGCGGCATCGGCGGCGTGCATCGCGGCGCGGAAACCAGCATGGACATCTCCGCCGACCTGACCGAACTGGCGCGCACGCCCATGCTGGTAGTCTGCGCCGGCGCGAAGTCCATCCTCGACCTTGACCTGACCTTAGAGTACCTGGAGACGCAGGGGGTACCTGTGCTTGGCTGGCAAACCGGCGAGTTCCCCGCCTTCTACGTGCGTTCGAGCGGCAGACCCCTGAGCCAGCGCGTTGACGACGTGACAACCATCGCTACCATTGCCCGCGTTCAGTGGGAGTGCCAGTTGCAAGGGCTGGTCGTCGCCTGTCCCATACCGGATGCATACGCTATGAACCCCGCACCGCTCGAAGCCGCCACAGAAGAAGCCCTGCGACTGGCGAAACAGGAGGGTATTCGCGGCGCGGCCACCACGCCATTCCTGCTCGCACACGTCGCGAAAGCCACCAGGGGCGAAAGCGTCGAAGCCAACAAAGCTCTGCTGGTCAACAATGCACTTTGGGCCGCGCGATTTGCGAGGGCGTATTATCATGGCGCGGAACGCGCCAGTGTGTAGGGACGCGGGTGGTGTGGATGGGGGTGGGGACCCTTGTGGGCGTCCCTCGTGGCCTTCTACCAACTACGCTATTTCAACTATATTCCAATACGTTTTTTAGCCACGAAGGACGCCCACAAGGGTCCCCACCCCACATCCACACCACCCGCGTCCCTACGATTCGGGCGTGTTCCGCGCCTGCTTCCAATCCTCTATGATGGCCTGTCTCGCCTGGGCCTGCTCTTGTTTGTGGAGTTGGGCTTCTATTTCGGGCAACGCGGTAGCCATTTTGAGGTGCGCTGCCTTGAGCTCTTCCTGCTCTTTCAGGATAGCTTCTCGGTCTATTACCGTAAAGGTACTGATGGGTCTCACGAGCTTGCCTGCGGGGAAGCCGGTAGCTTTTTCTATAACTTCTTCTGCGGCATAGATGGGACATTTTGCCAGCACTGCCAGGGCGAGCGCATCGCTGGGCCGCGCATCAACCTCCCTCATCTCTTTGCCGCTGCGAATTTTCAATATGGCGTAGAATATTTCCTCTCTAAGCGCCTCGATGCGCACTTCTATCAGTTCAGACTTCGTCGCCTGTAACAGGTTGAGCATGAGCTGCGCGGACATAGGGCGGGGCGGCTCAACCTCGTTCAACGCTCCGGCAATAACCCAGGCTTCCGCCTTGCCAATCCAGATAATGAGCTGCGCATTGTCTTCATCTTTTAAGACAACTACATATTGTTTTGTTTCAGGATGTTCGCGCACCGAATCGATTGTGACTTTTCTCATTCGTCGCTTCCTTTGCTTTGGAGGGAGAACTACTTCGTATTGTAGAGAAACTTGCTCGCGAATGTGTCTTCTGGCTCGATGGAGCCGCCCCTTGACCGTTGCAACTGGTACTTCCAGAACGATTGCAACCTCCCGCAATGTCAGTTGCTCATAGTAGAATAACTGCGCCGCTGCCCTGTCGCCTGACGAAAGACTTTGCACCGCCTGAAAGACAGCATGGCGCAGTTCGCGTTCCTCTACCACGCTTTGCGGGTCGATGGCATCGCTAAACAGCGTATCACAACGCATCCCACCCATCACGCTTTCAAGGGAGAGTATATCTCCCTTCTGATCGCGCAGGTAGCTTTTACACACATTGAGCGTGATGCCATAAAGCCAGCTTTTGAAACTCACGGGGTCTCGCAGGTGGTCAAGCGAAAGATACGCCTGTAATATCGCCTCCTGTGCCAGTTCGCGAGCGATCTCCTCGCTGGCAATCAGTCGAACAGCGATACGTCGAACCATCTGTAAGTAGCGTTCTACAAGATACCCGAAAGCCTCCCTGTTTCCCTCGCGAGTTAGCAGAACCAGTTCGGCATCTGTTTTCTGTTCCATTCACGACTCGTGAAAAATGATGTGTCTATAATAGTAGTAGCAAAAACTGAGAAAAAGGTTATGCGCTTTTACATGGCGACCTTTGCGGTCGTCATGTCTGGATGCTATGAGATAGTTGATTTATTGGCGCGTTGGGACTACAATACATAGCATCAGGTTCTGACCCAGAGCCTTCTATTTTATCTGTAGGATATCCTCCTTGAAAGGAGTTACGCTTCGTGAGTAGAGGATTGAGTAAAATTTTGGGGAGCATCATTCTGACTGTCCTGTGGGTATGTAGCTTCCTCTTCATCCGGCAAACGCTCGTTATCGATTTTGGAGCGGGCCTAATCTTCAACTTCAAGTTTACCGTCATTTTGCTTGGCCTGATCATCATCGTGTTCTACAATATTTTTTATCGCTCAAGCGCCGAAGTCACTAAACTCAGTTTCACCGTCGCCCTGACTATTGCCTGGTTAGCGATGGTCTTTTTCTATCATTTTCAACCGCTGCAAGGCACTGAAGCTGAATATGCCGCGGGCGTTGAATACGATGGCTCGGTCGGTTTCTTTGCAATCGTGGGTGGCCTGCTTGTCTGCCTGCTCTGGATTCGCTTCTTCTCAGACGAGATATCCCTGGAAGATAAAAATTAAGGGCGCGGTACATCGCGCCCTTTCCCCCATCGCATCCCCTTTTCGCCTAATGCCGGAAATGCCTTTGATCGGTAAAGATCATAGCAATAGCATAATGGTTCGCGGCTCGAATCGTCTCTTCGTCACGCACAGACCCACCAGGCTGGATGATCGCTGTGATACCGCTTTTAGCAGCGGCCTCTACCCCGTCGGCGAAGGGGAAGTAGGCATCAGAAGCCAGTACGGAGCCGCGCGCTCTTTCCCCGGCTTTCTCCAGGGCCAGTTGCACGCTCGCCACGCGGTTCATCTGTCCCGCGCCCACGCCCAGCACCGCCAGTTTGCGCGCCAGCACAATGGCGTTCGATTTCACATGCTTGACCACTTTCCAGGCAAACATCAGGTCTGTCACCTCTTCTAATGTCGGCTCGCGTTCGGTCACGACGCGATAGGTAGTCTCCTGCTCTCCCCAGGTGTCGGATGTTTGCAAAAGTAGCCCCCCGCTCACACTGCGCACCTCCAGTTGTTTTCCACTCTGCGCGCTATGCGTACCGTTCAAGCCACCCGACTCAACCGGGCTATGCGTTGCCAGCAGGCGGATATTCTTTTTCTGGCGCAGAATTTCCAGCGCTTCGGGCGTAAATTCCGGGGCAATGATGGCTTCGTAAAACAGGTGGTTGATCTCGCGAGCAGTATCCGCGTCGATGGGCCGGTTGCAGCCAATAATGCCGCCAAAAGCCGAGATAGGGTCGCCAGCGTGCGCTTTATTGTACGCCTCCACCAGCCTGTCATCGCAGGCCAGCCCGCACGGATTGGTATGCTTGATGATCGCCAGGGTAGGGGCGCTGAAACTCTGCACCGAGGCCAGCGCTGCATCCAGGTCGAGCAGGTTATTGTATGAGAGTTCTTTCCCGTGCAAAACCTCTGCCTTTGCCAGAGAGGGACGATTTGTGTCACTCGATGGCTCGCTATAAAATGCCGCTTGCTGGTGTGGGTTTTCGCCGTAGCGCAATTGCTGAATGCGCCTTAGAGAGAGCGTCAGGTCTTCAGGCAAATATTCCGGCTCTGCTGACTGGGCGCGCAAATAATCGGCGATGGCGCTATCATAGCTTGCAGTATGCTGGAAAGCTATAGCAGCGAGACGCCTCCGCGTCTCAACGCTTACCTCGCCCTTCTCGCGCCATTCCAGCATGACCGGCGCGTAATCTTGCGGGCGCGCCAGCACAATCACATGCTCAAAATTCTTCGCAGCTGCGCGCAGCAGTGAAACTCCGCCGATATCGACCTGTTCTAAGGCTTCATGCAGGGTTGTATGGCCGCTCGCCACCGTCTGGACAAATGGATACAGGTTTACCACCACCACATCGATAGGCGCTATAGCGTGTTCCTGCAACTCTCGCATATGCGTTTCGCTATCGCGCCGCGCCAGAATGCCCCCAAAAATCGCCGGGTGCAGCGTCTTGACTCGCCCGTCGAGTATCTCCGGAAAACCTGTCAGCGCGCTGACTGCCTCCGTCTCAACTCCCGCCTCCCGTAATACACTGGCTGTCCCGCTGGTTGAGAAAATACTAACGCTGTGGGTTTGTAGCTCGCTTCCCAGCGCAACGATACCCTCGCGGTTGGCAACACTGATGATAGCTCGCATAGGTCTACCTTTCATACTTTCTACTCACTTTATCAGTAGCGACACATTCTTCTTTAGTATACCCTACCGCTTGTTCCACTGGCTAGAAACCTGGCAGGCATACAAAAGAAGTCCAGCCATACGTGTATGGCTGGACTTCTTTTGTATGCCTTTTTATGCTTCAGCTACAATAGCTTCCAATTCGGCTACAAGTTCGGCTATCGAGGGACGGCCAGCGAACTCCTGGTAGACATTGGCATTGCGGTTGGCGCGTGAATGATGTCCAAACTTGACATACCCGTCGATCAAGGCGAAGAGGGTATGATCGCGGCCAACGCCAACGTTGTCACCGGGCTTGATTTTGGTGCCGCGCTGGCGCACAATGATGCTGCCTGCTGTCACCAGTTGCCCATCGAAGCGTTTTACGCCGAGCATCTTAGGCTTGCTGTCGCGTCCGTTGCGAGAGCTACCTACGCCTTTTTTATGTGCCATGAGTTAGTTCTCTCCTTCATCTTCAGCATCCTCGTCGGCCTTCTTTACGCGGCGGCGGCGAGTGGGCTTCTGCTCTTCCCCGGCCTCTTCAGTGGATGCTGTTTCAGACGCCTCGGCCTCGCTCTCGGCAACGGGAGTCTCGGCGGTCGGCTCAGTTTCAAGAGCGTCCTCTTCCTCATCCTGTCGCAACACGGGAGCCTCGCCCGTCACCAGGCTCTTGCCAGCCGAGACGATGTCGTCGATGGTAAAGACCGTGAGTTCCTGGCGATGACCCCGGCGATGCCGGTAGCGTTTCTTGGATTTGTACTTGAAGACAATCAATTTCTCGCCGCGAGCGTGCTCAATAGCAGTTGCCAGTACCAGCGCCTCAGCAACCAGAGGCGAACCAACCATCGTGGTGTTCGCATCCGAGATAAGCAGTACCTCGTCAAACTGTACCTGCTTACCCACTTCGACTGCCAGCCGGTTGACTTCGAGCCTTTCGCCCACAGACACCTTGTATTGCCTTCCACCGCTTTTAATGACTGCAAACATGTTTTTGTTGTGCCTTTCTCTATTCCATCTCCGCGCGACTCTGAGGATACGTGGAAGGCACGGGTGGATGGCCTTCAGCACAGTTCCTTTTGTAACGGATGGGACTCAATCATCACGTCCCGCCTCAGAAGAGTACATCGCGTCTGCGCGGGTCATACAAACCCGCTCTTGCGCGTCCGTTGAGAGTCATATCTTACCATAGATGCGGAGGGGTTCCCCTGCCATACATATGGGGAGTTTGACCACCAGAGCCACTACTGCCCTTGTGGACATACTGCGGATGATTCGCAGCAGTATCATAGCAACCTTTAGCGGGGTTGTCAAGTACGTTGAACCAGAGGACCAGGGCGGGGCTTGCCCCCGCCCTGGTCGCTTGACGCCTACCCCTGGCTGCTTTGCTGCTGGTATTTCCACTGGGCCTGCGCCTGCTGCAATGACAACAACTGGCGTTCAAGCTGCATGATATGCTGCTGCAACTGCTGTTTCTGCTGTTGCGGCCCCATAAGTCTGAAATCTTCAATCCCTTTATAGCCCCATTTAAGCAGACCGTGCGGCACAAAAGCGGACGTTTCAAAATAGTTCGAGCGCACATTAGCCATCTGGCTCGTAATCTGCTTGAGGTCCAATTTCAACTCTTTAAGCTGGAGCTTGAGCTGCGCGATCTGATCTTTATACGGGTCCTGGGGTTTACTCGCGCTGGCGCGCTGCGCAGTCTTCGGCGCAACATCCTGCAAAGGTGGTGGCGCTGAATGTGCGACCCCACCGGTTGTTTGTAGCGAAGCCCCGCAGCTATTGCAAAAGTGGTCGCCATCCTGCGCGCGACCGCCACAGATTGAACAGAACATGTTATACCCTCCTGGTCTATCAACGCTCTCTATTGCCCATTATTTTATAGTAGGCAGCGCCAGATAGCAAGCAGAAAAAACGAATTCTCGTGTGGCGTGATGTGCGTGGGCAGCCGCACATCACGCCACACGAGAATCGCCGATAAAGAGGAGACCTGAATAGTTACAAAGCTGGAGAGATTGGGGTACAATAAGAAAAGTTTATAGACTCAGCAGGAGGTACCATGCAAGCTGTTCTCTCGGATGTAGTTGTTCTTGATCTTTCGCGTGTATTGGCCGGGCCATATTGCACCATGATGCTGGGCGACCTGGGGGCGAAGGTGATTAAAGTTGAGCAGCCGGGCAAGGGCGACGATACACGAGCCTTCGGGCCGCCCTATATCGCGGGAGAAAGCGCGTACTACCTGGGGTTGAACCGCAACAAGTACAGTATCCTCATCGATTTCAGCACGCCAGAAGGCAAGCGGCGCGTGCTTGAACTAGCGCGCACGGCGACGGTGCTGGTAGAGAACTTCCGGCCGGGAACGCTGGCGAAGCAGGGATTGGGTTACGAGGAGTTGAAGGCGATCAACCCTGGCTTGATCTACTGTTCCATCAGTGGCTATGGACAGACTGGTCCCTATGCGTCGCGTCCCGGCTACGACTTCGTGGCGCAGGCCGAATCGGGCGTCATGGCTGTAACGGGTGAGACCGACGGTGATCCCCAGCGAGTGGGTTCACCAATAGGCGATGTCTCCGCCGGTATGTTCGCCTGCATGTCTATCCTGGCCGCCTTGCGCGTGCGCGACCATACAGGCAAGGGACAATATATCGACATCGCCCTGATAGAAACTACCATGTCGATGTTGAGCAATGTGGCCTCGAATTATCTGATCTCAGGCGATGAAGCCCCGCGCCTCGCCAATGGACATCCTAACATTGTGCCATACCAGGCATTTCGCACACGCGACGGGCATGTTGTGGTCTCCTGCGGTAATGACCGCCTCTATCTCTCCCTGTGCCGCCTGCTGGGGCGCGAAGACCTGGCGAGCGACCCGCGCTTCTCCACCAACCCTCAGCGTGTGCGCAACCGCGCCGAGCTGGTACCCATCCTGCAAGCAGCCTTTTTGCAACGCGATACGGATGAATGGCAGGCAGACCTGCGCGCCGCCGGCATTCCCTGCGGCCCCATCAACACCGTCAGCCAGAGCTTCAACGACCCGCATATACAGGCGCGTGGCTACGTCTGGGAATGCGACCATCCCACCGCCGGCAAGATCAAACTGGCGGGTTCTCCCATGCATTTTTCGGAAACCCCTACCAGGCTATACAAAGCGCCACCATTGCTTGGCGAGGATGACGATAAGGTGTGACTTTACGCTGACCCGGCGAGGAGTTCAAGCACACGCTCAATTGCCTGTAGCTCATCTTCCAGGTCTGGTAACAGGCGCGTCGCCGCGCTATCTCCGCCATATGCATGTGTTTGTTCTTGCTCCACGCTTGAGCGCACGACCTCACGCAAACAGTGTAGTTCTACCTCTAACAGGTGATCGAGTTCCTGTTGCCTCTGGCGTAATAGACTGTCAATGCAGGCTGTAATCGCATCAACCAGCGAGAGGGTGGATTGCTTCAATGTATGCCTGTACGTATGGACCACGGTGGCCTTGATCTCCTCCGGGTCGCTGCTTGACTCTAGCTGTGTGACCTCCAACACGCGCTTGATGAGGATAGTAGGATGCCATACGCAATTGACGCGGCGCTCCACAGCTTGCGCCATCTGCCGGACCATATCCTGCAATAGCCCCGCGCCTATCGGACGAAGTTTATCTTGTAAAAGCGGCTCCAGGGTAGTTGTTATCCATACCTGGAATTGATCTCGTATCGTTTCAGTCAGGAACGTGATGATATCCTTTGCCAGCCGTACAGAGGGATCGCCGCTGAATACATACCATAGTAAATCGGTATGGCGCGGAGTATAGCCTTGCATAGCACGTTCGAGCATCGACAAGCACGCAGAATAGAAAACAGCAGCATCTTTTTTTGCCTCCTTTCCAACCCTCTGGCGGGCCGCGCTAAATTGATCGGCGATGTGCTGTCTCCGCGCCTCAAGCTGCTCGCATTGCCGCAGCAGCGCAGCGCGCGCTTCATCGCGCTCTTGAGGCGGTGTCTGTTGCAACCACTTTTTCACTGAGATGAGCTGCCTTGTCCCGGACACCATAGATTGCATCCTGGCAAGGCCTCGCAATACACTCTGCTCGCCACTCCCACACGCCAGGCGTTCGTAAAGCGCATCTTCTACCGCGGGCCAGTATGATTGTCCCAGGCGCTGCATATCACCTCGCAAATAGCACTCTAAAGCTCCTTTGGCGTCAGTAAAAAATATGAAGTCTTCGTTCTGGTGGACAAGCTGGCTGAGATATGCAAGGTAGCGGCGCTTTACCAGATTTTGGCTGTGCGGCTCTACAAGATCAAAGCGATTGCATAGAAAAAGGGGTGTAGCATGACCCGCACCGAGCATCCAGTCAATGCGCAAGGCTTCCTCTTTAGATGGAAGAGAGTCGCTGCCGAGCGCGTAGATAATGGCATCTGCGGACGGCGCCTCACTCATAAGCGACTTCTCATAGCCGTCGTCATCCCAGGGGCTGGTCGGATCAATAAATTCAATACCTCTAAAGTTGGCAGGAAGCGGCAAATGTATCTCAATTCGTTCAAAGTCGCGCGCTGGTTGGCGATTATGATCGAGAACAAGATGCCGTTCTATATCCATGAGAGCCACTTCCAGGGGCGGTTGTGGTGTCCCATCACTGGATGGGTGATGATGTAAAAAGGCCATAGCTTGTTCCCCTCTTTTGACTTGAGTGAGTAATACAGTGGTTGGAACTGGATAGGCAGGCAGAGCTTTGGTCCGAAGCAGCGCATTCACAATGGTGCTTTTGCCGCTATTGAGTTCCCCTGCGACCAGTATTTTGAGGCTATGCGAACCGAACAGATCGCGCGCGTGCTGTATCTCGCTATAGATGGAGGGAATATCCAGCGCCTCCACCAGGCTCAAGAGCCGCTCCATCAGCGAAAGTAGCAAACTGCGTCGTTCTTGATAGCGCTCAAATGATAAATTGAGCGAGTAATGCATTTACTTTCCAGAATATCCCCAGGTCGTTATCAACTTACTTTGTTTCCAGATTGGCACCTGCTGCAATTGTGCCTGAAATCGTGGTATCATACCATCGCAGAAACCCGACACTTTCCTAACATTTTGCGCGTCTAATCGGATTCAGTACATTTTGCGCGTCTAATCAGATTCGGTATCAGCTTGAGGGAAGGATGCGAGCATGGCGAGTGAATTGAGCACGGGGCAACGCCTGCGGCGCGAGCGAGAGCGGCTCAACTGGTCACAGGAACGCCTGGCGGAAACATTGGGCGTGACGACGCATAGCATCAATCGCTGGGAAAGAGATAAGGTATTACCCCACCCGCACTACCGCGAACAACTCTGTCGCGTATTCGACAAAAAGCCCGAAGAATTGTTTGTCTCATCAGAAGAGCCTGAATCGCCGCCCATCTGGATGGTACCGCACCGGCGCAACCTCTATTTCACCGGTCGCGAAGATGCCATTCGATACCTGCGTGACACATTCACCACCAGAAAAACAGGCGCGTCATTGCAAACATGCGCAATTAGCGGCCTGGGAGGCATTGGCAAGACGCAAGTTGCGATAGAGTATGCCTATCGCCATGCTGATGAATACAGGGCAATTCTATGGGCCTGCGCCGATTCCTATCAATCACTTACCACTGATTTTGCTACATTCGCTCACACTGACCTTCTCAACCTGCCGGAAAAAGCTGACACCGACCAGGCGCAGGTAGTTGAAGCCGTTAAACGCTGGCTACGACAGCATAATGGCTGGCTGCTGGTCCTCGACAATGCAGATGACATCGAAATGGTGGATGATTTCATTCCAGTACGCAGTGAAGGCCATATCCTGTTGTCAACACGTTCTCAATTGACGGGGCCGGGCATGAAAAGCTTTGAGATTGTGAAGATGGGATCAGAAGAAGGCGCGTTATTGCTCTTGCGCCGGGCAAAGATCATCGCGGAAGATGCTCCGCTCGCAACGGCTCGCCACGCCGATCGCGCCAATGCCGAGGCCATCTGTCAAATGCTGGACGGACTGCCCCTGGCGCTCGACCAGGCCGCCGCTTATATTGAGGAGAAGCAATCTAGCCTGGAAGCGTACCAGAAGCTCTACCAGACACACCGCGAAGCTCTGCTAAAACAACGGGGAGCATTCAGCAAGCGAGAGTATCCTCACTCCGTCGCCACCACGTGGTCTCTCTCATTTGCGCAACTGGATCAGGCGGAGAATCCTTCTGCCGCCGATCTACTGCGCCTGTGCGCGTTCCTCTATCCCGACGGCATACCAGAATCCCTCATTATCGCGGGCGCGGGCACCTCAGCCTCGAATTTGCAGCAATTCTCGCAGGACCCGCTTCTGCTGGATCATGCTATTAGAACGCTGCGCAGGTACTCGTTGTTGCGACGTAACCCTGAAACAAGGCAGCTTACGATGCATCGCCTGGTGCAAACTGTTCTCAAAGACGCCATGGATAAGGAGACGCATCGAGCGTGGGCGGAACGCGCTGTATGCGTTGTAAGCGGCGCATTCCCGCGGGTAGAATTTGCCACATGGCCCACCTGCCAGGCATATTTGCCCGACGCGCTCGTCTGCGCTGACTTGATAGAGCAGTGGGATATGCGGTTGCTGGAAGCCGCCCAATTGCTCGATCGCACTGCTCATTATCTGCTTGACCATGCCCGCTATACGCAAGCCGAAACCCTCTGCCGCCGGGCGTTAAGCATTCGCGAGTCCATGCAGGGAGCAGAACACCTGGATACAGCCAGAACTGTGTACTTGCTCGCTATGCTGTGCGCGGCTCAAAGCAAATACGACCCGGCTGAATCTCTCTTTCAACGCGCGCTGTCCATCCATGAACATAGAGTTGAACCGGAACAGGGGAATGCTGAGACAGCCGCAATTCTCAGCGCATTGGCAACCCTTTATGACGACCAGGGCAAATATGACCTATCCCAGTCATTGCACCTGCGCGCCATGGCCCTCTACGAAGCGCAGCCAAACCCGGATGCTGTAGATATGTCGGAATGCCTGTCAAACCTGGCGTTACACTATTTTGATCTCGCTGAATATGACCTGGCCGAGCCACTGTATTTACGCGCTCTCGCCATTCAGGAACACGCGCCGAATCCCAACCATCCCGGTTACGCGCATACCCTGCACAACCTGGCAACCCTCTATTTTCGACGTGGCAAATACGAGCAGGCCGAACATTATTTTTTACGCGCCCTTGCGATCCGCGAACAGGCGCTTGGCTCCTTTCACCCCAGAGTAGCCGCCACCATTAACAACCTCGCTGTACTCTACGAACGTCAAAAGAGATTGAGCGAGGCTGAGCGCTATTATGTACGCGCCCTCACTATTCGCGAACAGACGCTTAGCCCCACGCACACAGATGTGGCAAACAGCCTGCATAACGTCGCGACCTGCTATTACCTGCAAGGCAAGTTTGAGGAAGCCGAGTCGCATTACCTGCGTTCTCTGGCAATCCACGAGCTAGCATTCGGGCCAAACCACCCCTATGTTGCCCATAACTTAAATGGCCTCGCGCGCCTGTACGCTGCCCAGAGTCAATATGACCGCGCCGCATCGCTTTTCGAGCGCGCGCTCGCCATCCAGGAACAAACCCTGGGACCCGAACACCTCGACATCGCCATCACCCTCGAACGTTACGCCGATTTATCAAAGCAAATGGGTCAAATTGAGCGAGCAGCGTCGCTGGAGCAGCGTGCCCAAAGCATCCGCGCAAAGCACGCCTGAATTAATTTCTTCCCACTACGCATCATCGACCGCTTCTTGCTCGCGCAAATAGAATAGTAAGGAAGGGAAAGCGACAACCCTAAATATCCTACTCGCCCCCAATTTATGGGGAATAGCTTGTTCTCTTTAAATGAATCCTGTATACTAGCCGGGATACCGAATGGACTTTTTATGGTAGTGCCTGGAGGAATTTCGCCGTGAAGATCACTTGTAAACAACAAGACCTGAGTCGTGGACTCTCCGCTGTGAGCCACGCCGTCTCGAATCGCAGCACGCTGCCCATTCTCTCGAATATTTTGCTGGCAACCGACCAGGGACGTTTGAAGCTTTCTGCGACAAACCTGGAGATTGGCATCAACTGCTGGGTCGATGCGCAGATTCAAGAAGAGGGAAGCACCACCGTTCCCGCCAAGCTGCTCACTGACCTTGTCAGCCGCCTGCCGCAGGCCCCCGTTGACCTGGCTGTTGCCGACGATTCACATACGCTCAGCGTCAAAGGCCAGGGCAGCAATGCCAATATCAAAGGCATGGATGCCTCGGAATTTCCGCTCATCCCCAGCGCCGAAGGAGGCGAGCCGCCAGTAATGCTGGATGCCGTGCTGCTCAAAGAAATGATTGCCGAGGTCGCCTTCGCTGCCGCCGACGATGATACGCGCCCCGTCCTGACAGGCGTGCTGGTGCAGGTGAGCGATGAGAAAATCACCTTCGCCGCCGCCGATGCTTTCCGCCTGGCCGTGCGTGTCGCGCCCCTGCCGGGAGATGATCACCCGCGTGGCGATATCCTCATTCCGGCGCGCACCCTCACCGAGCTTGCGCGTATCCTGCCTGTCGAAGGGCCGGTCGAGATGATTGTGACGCCCAATCGCAGCCAGGTGCTCTTCCATACGCCGCAGCTTGACCTGGTATCACGACTCATCGAAGGCGCGTTTCCCAATTTCCGCCAGATCATCCCGAAAGAGCATTCTACGCGAGCGGTGGTCGAAACAAAGCTCTTCGCGGAAGCCGCCAAACGCGCCGAATTATTCGCGCGCGACAGCTCAAACATTACCCGCGTCAAGATCAATCCAGGCGGCCATGACGGATTGGAACCCGGCGCGGTGACGGTTGAAGCAACGGCTGAAGACCTGGGCGACAATACTAGCATAATCAGCGCCGCCGTCGATGGACCTGAGATGCAGATCATCTTTAACGTTAAGTACCTCTCAGAGGTGCTGGCGGTGATCGGCTCTTCAGAAGTTGCGCTCGAAGCCAACGCGCCTACCAAACCCGGCGTCATTCGACCCGTTGGCGAGCATGACTACACCTACGTAATTATGCCCATGCATATCAACCGCTAATACGAAGGTGCCAGGGCGGGGGCAAGCCCAGACGCGAACTGAAGCGGCAGAACAGCCAGGGCGGGGGCAAGCCCCGCCCGTACCCTGTACGGCCTGGTGTCGTATAATTATGTCGTGTAGGGTACGGGCGGGGCTTGTCCCCGCCCTGGTCTAGTCGCTCATTAGTTTTGCGCTTAAGGGGCCAGTCGCCCTTGCCCATAGTAACCCGGACATTAACGAATGTACCTGTCTCACCTCAAATTGCACGACTTCCGCAACTTCAAGCGGCTCGACTTACCTCTGGGGCGCGGTCTCTCACTCTTCTATGGCGAAAACGCGCAGGGGAAAACGAATCTGCTTGAAGCTATCGCCATGCTCGCCACCTCCAATTCGTTTCATGCCACGTCAGATCGCGAGGTCATCAACTGGGACGCGCCGGATCGCATTGCGCGCATCGTGGCTGAAGTTGAACGGCGCGAGGACGAGACGAAGATCGAGATCGTGATAATCGATGCAAAGGATGGCGGAAACGGCACTCCCGCCTTGCCCGGCTCTCCTGAAAGGCAGCGCAAGCGTATCAAGATCAATGGCGCGACCAAAAAGGCCGTCGATTTGATTGGCCAGGTGACGGTGGTACTCTTCGCGCCGACCGATTTGCGCCTGGTGGATGGCTCGCCGGAAGATCGCCGCCGCTTCCTGGACCGCGCGCTTTGCCAGATTCGCCCCCACTATTGCGTGGCGCTGGCGAGGTACCGCAAGGTGATTATGCAGCGTTCGGCCCTGCTCAAACGCATTCGCGATAACCAGGAAGAACCCCGCATGTTGGACTATCTCGACGAGAAATTGACCGAGTGGGCCAACCTGATTATTTACGAGCGCAGGCTGATGGTAGACGCGCTCAACCAGCATGTCGCTCAATTGCAAGAAAGCATTAGCGGCGGGCGCGAAAGCCTGCGCATTGTGTATCGCCCGTCATTCGCGGTGGATGCCGCCTGGAACACCATGGAGGCGATTGAGCAGTACCGCCGCCAGTTGAGCGAAGCGCGGCGCAAAGAGATTCAGCAGGGCGTCTGCCTGTTGGGTCCCCATCGCGACGACCTGGAGTTTCTGGTGAACGATGTCAACATGCTTACTTACGGTTCGCGCGGCCAGCAGCGCACGGCAGCCCTCTCCGCGAAATTCGGCGAACTGGCCTTCATGCGCGCGGCGACGGGCGAGGAACCGATTCTCCTGCTCGACGATGTCTTCAGCGAACTGGACGCGGCACGGCGCGAATACCTGATCAACCAGGCGTCGCAACACGAGCAGACGCTGATTACCGCCACCGACTACAGCAGTTTTTCCGAGGAAATCCTGGCACGCTCGCATCGCTACGAGGTTGTCGCGGGCGAAATCACTCACACCCACTTCTGATCCAGTTCGCTCCATTTGCTCTGCACGTATGCCACTTCTGAGGCGTTCGGCAAGCTTTCGCCATAGCGCACCAGCGTATAGGCTTCGGTAATTGCCTCCAACTGCGGTTCTACTACAGGCGTTTTTTCGTCCAGGCGCTGGCGCAATTCGGCGGGTGTTTCGTCTTTCTTACGCGCATAGCCACGCGCCGCCGCTTTTTTCAAGAAAGCGCGATACATCGCGCGAATGTCGCGCACCGCCGCATCGGCTGGCTCTGCCAGTGGCGTACCCGCAGAAGTAGCTTCTATCGCAGGCTGCGGCAGAAAATCGTCCGAAAAGAACGCGCAAGATGGCTCTCAACTGGCCCCAGAAAAGCGACCACGACCACAGGCTTTCGTGAAAATCCCCGTCTCGAAGTCGCCTTCTCACTTTTGTTTTCTTGCGGTGGCGCAACGCCCGCCGCACCAGCAGCGCTATCACTAGCAGCACTACCAGCGGCAGGAGAATTTTAAGCGTGAGCAACAATGCCGGGTTGCTAGCCGCAGGGACGGACGGCGTTTGGGGCTGGCGCAGGCCCACCCGTCGCAGGATCGGTAGTTGGTTTGGCGATTTAGCTGGGGAAAGGTGAGTCAACCAGGCGAAGAGCCAGAAGATGGGGGTTGCCAGAAACACGGCGATATCGGCTACTATCCCGACCAACCAGTCATAGGCTTTTGCCAGAGCCGCGCCGAGGGGCGCCAGTGTATGCAAGGCCGACGTGAAAAATGCCGGACCGGCAAATAGAGCGATAACGACCGTAATCATAAGCAGGGCGGCTCCCAACAGGCCCATCACAGTTATGACGGCCCGTTCTTGCGTCACAATGCTGCCCTGCAAACCAGCGCTGTGACTACGCCGCACAAAGGAAATTCTTGCCAGCGCGTGAGATGCCAGCGAGAGATAGAGAAACAGGGGAATCAGCAAGAAGAGCAGGGCGTCACCGGGCGGCGCCGCGCTTCCACTTGCCAGTTGAGCGAGTAGCACAATGACGGCGATGATTACGCCGGTGCCCAGCAGGAGTGTGCGAGAGACGATGGACGGTTCGATAGTGCGACCTAAAAGACGCAAGCCGCGCCAGCTTAAAAGAAATGAGAGCGCGACGATAAACACGACCTGGAAGAAATGGGTATTCAGGAACAAGATATCGCTGAACAGGGCGACTAACCAGCGCGGGTCGAAAATACCCGACACCGGAGCGTAGACCTGGAGCCAGATAATAAAGAGGCAAAACAAAACGGCCAGCGCAATCAACTGGGGCGCGTGCCGCGCATTTTCATCTCGCCTGTCAATGAAATAGAAGAAGCCCTGCGTGCCGAGAATAAAGGCAAAAGGCGCCCAGAATGGCAGAAGTGGCACATGCGCGCCCAGCAAGCCGATGCCAGCCAGACCAATCAAGGCAGCCGCAATGCAGCAGGACTCCATGGCTCCCAGCAGGCCTGGCAGCAGAAACTCACCCAGGCTGGTAATATCCTCCGTTTCGGGGGGCATCAATGCGTTTTGCCTGAGCCACTGCGAAGATGACAGGACGCCTCCGCGCCTTTTTTGCGATGACCGGGGCGGCTCCATTTGTAAAGGATTCATGGCTTTCCCCTACGGCAGCAAACTTAAACTCAGCTTGAGGGCGTTATCGACACGCGCCAACTCTTCGTTCGAGATGGAGCCGCGGCGGCGCAGCAGGCGTGATTTCTCGATGCTCATAACCTGTTCGCATTTAACATCGGTGTAATCGGTCAGACCATTCTCTGCGCTGGGAGTGATGCGCACGTGCAAAGGAAGTTCGCGTTCCGTGCGACTCATAGATGCCACAATCGTGAGTGGATAATTGGAGGAGGCATTGCCCCGGTCATTCTGGATAATAAGCGCCGGGCGAGTACCCTGTTGTTCCGCGCCGCGACCAGGAGACCAGTTCACATCCCAGATTTCTCCGCGCCGGGGACTGGGGGGAGACTGGGGTTGAACCAGCGGCGCGTGTGTGGGCTGGGGAGTATTGTGTTGTTGGGGGCTGGGCGTTGAAGATGCCTTCGCCTCACTACTCATTTACTATTGTCCTACGCAACCATACCTTCTTGTCCGGCATTAAAAAAGAAGCGCGCGTCATCAAGGGTTTCTGGCAGGGAACCGAGATAGGCGTAGGCTTCATTGAGGGAATGACCGAGGGAGGAGGAGAGGTCATGTTCGCGTTTCTGGGTGATGGCTACTCGAAGTTGTTCGTAATTATCCTGGCGCATCAGGTTCATAATTGTTTCCACTACATCTCCTAGCGAGGAATCCAGCTCAACCGCCAGAGCCTTCAGCTCTTTATGCTGCATCGAAGGAATTTGTATTGATTTGCGGATGAGGTTCTCGTGATGATAAAAATCAGGCTGGACAACTGCCATGAAACTGCCTCCTGTTACTATCTCAAAGCCGTTCATCTTTTCTTATTGTAAACGCTGGCTGCCGAAAAGTCAATAAAAATGGTATTTTGGAAAATTATAAAAATGTAGTTCGACTTACGGAGCCTGCCATACTTGCACGGTCCAATCATCGCTGGCGGAAACCACGCGCCTGCTATCCAAAGCCCACGCGACACCCTCAACTTCAAACGTATGGCCGGGAAAGATGTAGATCAGGCTACCCATGCTAGTATCGATGGCGCTCCAGACCTGCACCGACTGATCCTTGCTGCCGGTCGCAATTTTTTGCCCGTCAGGGGACCAATCAAGCGAGGCTACTAAATCGGTATGTTTGCTATAGACAAAGTACGTGATAGTAGACGTGGTATCCCAGATACGAGCAGTGTTGTCAGCGGCACCACTTACGATGCGCGTATCATCATGCGACCAGGCGACAGCCAGCACCTTGCCAGTGTGATTGGTATAGGATTTGTACGGCTGGCCCGTCCGGGCATACCAGACCTGCGCCGTACCATCGTCGCTGGCGGTTACTAAGAACGTGCCGTTGTGCGACCATGCTATGGCGTTGACAAAGTTCGTATGCAGCGTATACGAAGCGATGTTGTTGCCCGTCTGCGCGTCCCACACTTGCGCCAAATTATCACCACCGCAGGAAGCTACCATTGTGTCGTCGGGCGACCATGCCACGCCATTGGCATAATGATTGGGGTGCGCGGGAATGGAGATGATCTGATTGCCATTGTTCATGGCATCCCAGATAATGATGTTGCCCTTAAAATCGGCTGAAGCGATTTTGCTGCCATTGTGAGACCATGCCACCCGCAGGACTTTCATAGCAGGAGCAACACCCATAGAGAAGTAATGGGTATTATTGTGAGCATCCCACACTTCGATAGTTGAACTGGCGCCCCCCGAAACAATGCGCGTGCCATCAGGCGACCATGCAGCCGTATATTCCGGATTTTGTCCCTGGTGGACGAGCGGGATAACAGGCACCGGCCTGGGCGCGCCGGTCGGGTCGGGTTGTGGCGCTGAGGTAACGGTCGCGGTCGCGCCGGTTGTGGGAGTGTTATGATTTACGACAGGTGTAGAATTCCCGGCCGATGCGGGTGATTTCCGTGTAAAAAAATACCAGGCGCCTTCGCCCACGCCTACCAGTGCGACGGCCACGCCCGCTCCGATGAGCAGGCTGCGGCGAGTAATCCCCGGTTCTTTTTGGGGAATGGGTGGGCCGATTATGCCAGGAGTAACCGCAACCGTAACAGGTACGCCTTCAGGGGAGGCATTGAATGGAGGTATTGGCGTGGGGGGCAAAGGTGTAAGTGGCGCAGCAGGTAGAGGGGTTGCCGGACGCTCAATTCGAGCAAACGGAGGCATGTAGGTCGGCGCATCCGATGGACTGATATGCGAGTTCGGTAGCGTTAGCTCTGTGTGACTGGCCTGCTCAAGGGCATTGGCGAAGGCTTCGATGCGCGCGAACCGCGTATCTGGATTTTTGGACAGGGCCGTCATCAACACCTCTTCAACTTCCTGTGGGATGGATGGTATGAGTACGCGTAGCGATACTGGCGGCGCGAACATGTGCTGCGAGGCGATTTCAGCGAACGACCCCTGGAAAGGGCATCGTCCCGTTAGCCACTCGTAGACGATGATGCCCAGTGAATACTGGTCACTGGCCGGACGCGCCTTCCCCTGCACCTGTTCCGGGGCCATATAGGCGATGGTTCCCGATATGTCCTGGGTGGACAACGAGCGTGAGGTCTGCGAGATGGTCGCGATGCCAAAGTCGCTCAACAACACCTCGTTCCTGGCTCCCATCAGCATATTTTCAGGCTTTACATCGCGATGAATAAGACGATGGTCATGCGCGAATTGCAACGCGCCGGCAATCTGTTTCACATACGGAACGATGAGCGCGAGCGGCAAAGCGATACCTCTGGGGTGACGCTGGCGCAGAGTACCGTTGCGAGCGTAATCCATTACCAGAAATGGCAGAGTGTTTTCGATGCCGAAATCGTGTACGCGCACGATGTGCGGATGTACCAGGTGCGCGATGGTGCGCGCCTCTGCCAGGAATTGTTCTGTCACGTCGGAAGCAAGCTGCGTATGCAGTACCTTGATCGCGGCCTGCGTTTTCAAAAAAACATGCTCGCCGAGATAAACATCCGCGAAGCCGCCACGTCCAATAGGAGCAATAATCCGGTACTGTCCAAGCGTTTGACCTGTGCGATCTAGCATAACTCCCTCACGTTCAAAATGCGCGCTCTCACAAGTAGTATGGGTGGTATACTTGTAGTATAAATCGAAATATCTCGATCATCAAGTACTCTACTGGTTGGGCATACCAGACCAGGGCGGGGGCAAGCCCCGCCTGGTCAACTTTCAGAGCAGATGCTATACTTGACGTTGGACACTATCAACGAAAAGGACATTACTCATGTCTTTCCATATCCGGCCATTTACGCCTGAAGATTACGCGGCCACGCTCGCCATCAGCCGCTCAATCCATCCCGACTTTGCCGCCACTGAAGATGAAATGCGTTACTGGGACGAGCATCGCGACCCTACCCATAAGTTTCAACGCTGGGTGGCTGAACAGAACGGACGCGTCGTCGCCCAGGCTCAGTACAATCAATCGCTTGAAGGCTATCATCCGCGCAAATTCTGGTTAAGTATCTCAGTACACCCAGACGCGCAGCGACAGGGCATCGGTTCCGCCTTATATGAGCGCATTATGGCAGCAGTACAACAGTTTGATCCGCTCAATATACGCGGCAGGGTGCGAGAAGATATGCCGCCTGGCGTCCATTTCTTGCAGGCGCGCGGCTTTCAAGACGTGTGGAGAGACTGGGAATCGCACCTGAACGTGACGACATTTGATGCGTCTCCCTATCAGGGGCTGGAAGAGAAGCTGCGCGAGCAAGGTATCGAGATACAATCGCTGAAAGAACTGGAATCCGATCCCGAACGCTATCACAAGCTCTTTGAGATGGAGAACGAGGTTGCTCAGGACATTCCATCGCTCGATGGCATCACTCCCCTGAGCTTCGATCAGTATATGGATTTGTTCATCAACAACTCGCAGTCGCTCCCAGAGGCGCATTTTGTGGCCGCGCATAACGGAAAGTATATTGGCACAACCGGACTCTGGAAGAGCGACGCGGACCCCGACTTTACCAATAACTTGACCGGGGTCACACGAGCCTATCGCCACCGGGGCATTGCGCTAGCCCTCAAGCTGCGCGGCATCGCCTACGCCAGAGAGCATGGAGGCACCATTATCAAAACCTGGAACGATTCTCCCAACGCCGCCATGATCGCTATCAATATGCAACTGGGCTTCGTCAGAAAGGTCGGCTGGATCACCTTTTTGAAAGAATTTGAGCAAGTATGAAGGATTTCGGGCAAGAGGACCAGGGCGGGGGCAAGCCCGGCCCGTACCCTGTACGGTTTCGCCCGCTACTTCGTAGCAGGGTACGGGCCGGGCTTGCCCCCGCCCTGGCTCGTTGATCGCAATAGATGAAGGAGTAGAGAAAATCATGTCTACAACACATAATCCAATAACTGGCTTCGCGCAAGTAAACGGGACGCGCCTCTACTACGAAGTTGCGGGCGAGGGGTATCCGCTGGTCTTTATGCACGGCGGCATCATGGACAACACCATGTGGGATGACCAGTTTGATGCGTTCGCGCAGTATTACCGCGTTATACGCTTCGATTTGCGCGGCTTCGGCCAATCTGATTTGCCAATTGGCCCTGAGCCAATTTCCATGCGCGGGGATTTACGCGCCCTGCTCGCATTTTTAGGCATTGATAAGGCCAATGTACTTGGCATATCGATGGCAGGGTCAATTGCCATTGATTTCACACTGGATTATCCCGCTATGGTGAATGCGCTCATACTGGTTGCTCCTGGTATCAATGGCTACGATTTCGCTTCCGCCCAGTCAGAGGACGAGAAGGCCATGTTTCAGAAGATTGAGGCAGCCTTTGAGAGCGATGATCTCGAACGCGCCATTGAGTTGGAGACACGCGCATGGGTGGATGGTCCGCATCGCACACCAGAGCAGGTTGATCCGCAGGTACGCAAGCGTGCTTATAACATGAATTTGCAAAATAATCGGCGTGCTGCAGGTATAGAATGGCCCGCTACGCAAAAACTTGAGCCGCCAGCCATTGAGCGACTCGCCGAAATTCGCGTGCCAACCCTGCTCATTATTGGCGACGGCGATGTGCGCGAACAGGTAACGCTTATAGATATACTCGCAACAAAAATCCCCGGCGCGCAAAAAGCGGTCATGCGCGGGGTCGCGCATGTGCCGAACATGGAGCGTCCGGCAGAGTTCAATCAGTTAGTGTTCGATTTTCTCAAGGCAGTGTGATACATGAAGACCTGAAAGGGAAGATCTGGAATGTAGTCAATGGAGGGAAACATATCATGAACACAGACACAGACCCACGCGCTACATACGATGCAGTTGCCGCCGAGCTAACGGCCACATCATCAGCCATTACCGGCAAAATGTTTGGTATGCCCTGTCTTAAGAACAATGGCAAAGCCTTTGCTGGATACTTCAACACTGCCATGATCTTCAAGCTGAGCGCCCCGGAGCACGGAGAAGCGCTCGCTCTCCCAGATGCCCGGCTATTTGATCCAATGGGCGGTCGTCCCATGAAAGAATGGGTCGAGGTACCGGTTGCGCACGCTGCCCATTGGCCCGCATTAGCGCGAGCCGCCCTGCGCTATGTAGATAAGAGGTGAGACCGTGTGAATCATACCTGGATTAACGGCAATACTGTGACACTTAGACTTGTAATGATACGTGTAGTCAATATGAGAATACTCATGTGTTTTACCATATCATATACAAGTGAGAATAATAAAAATGAAAAACGGCAAGCACGCATTCTCCACCAGAATAGACCCGCGTCGCCGCCCTCCTCAGGTGGTTCGCTATATCAACCAGTTTTTGGACGCAACCTGTGATTCGAGTCGTCGCTCCATCCTGGAACTGCTTATCCCGCCCGATGGACAGGACTCCCCGGATGCATATGAATTGCGCGCGGGAGAAATTGCCGCTAATTTGGGATTAGCTCCATCCACCACCTCAGAGCACCTGCACCAGTTGCTCAAGCTGCACCTGGTAAGTACCCGCAAAGAAGGAACCATGGTCTTTTACCGCCTGCGCAATCACCACCTCGTCCTGGCCTTCCACGAACTGCTCGAAGCCCTCGAAACCCACTATCATAGCCACGACTCCATGCCGGAGCAACATGAAGCTGAGCAGCAGTGATCGGTTTGTGGACTTCACAGGGAAAAGAAGTGGATAGTGGGCAACCAGGGATTCGAACCCCAGAGCTGCTGCGTGTAAAGCATCAAACTCTACAGGCACCCCCAATCGGCCTGTGGAGATGCTTTATACCCCCAAGTCAACTGTGTCAAGAGAACAGACAGTAGGTTTAGCAATGAAAATCTGGACGACTATCATTACCTCTGCCTAGCGTAAAATAGGTGAATAGTGTATAATTGACTCATAGATTTTTAACTCTGGAGTTGACTATGGCAAAAATTCGATGCCCATATTGCGATACAAAAACAGGCCGTCCTTCGGAGGTTATTTACCTTGCAAACACCATGGGGTGTGGCATTGGAGGTTTTAAGATGAAGCTTTCCGACGCCAATGGATGGATAGATGTAAAATGCCCCAATTGTGAGAGAACCTACAGTTATAATTTCGACACCAAGGAGGTCAGGAGGTGAACAAACCTAGAGTCAAGCCGCAGGAGACCGACTTCTCAATGGAGGAAGTCTATGCATTTTGGCATGATGTAGGAAAAGACATAATTCGCACCTCCTCTCGTTCCATTGATGAAGGTGCCAAGCAGATCATTGCGGCAACTGCCATCCTCGAAGGACTTTACTTCAATGCTATCGCCTTTAGCAACTTACACGATAAGCTATCCAATGTTTGGCCCATGGTGATTTATTTGCTGCCCATCGGATTGCTCCTCGTTAGTCTTAGCGCAGCACTCATGGTCTTTATACCTAGTCGATACAAAATCAACTTTCTTTCAGCAAGCGCTGCGAAACTGATCTACGAAAACATAACAAGACGAAAACTGTATGCACTAAGAGTTGCCTCTTGCTTTTTGGTATTAGGCGTTGCTGCCCTATTTTTTGCTGTCCTGATGTACATCAGGAAATGAAGAAGAGAAAAGCAGATTATCGCCTTATTCATCCCAATAACCTGTACCAATCACCTCACTAGAGCCGCCCGCATCAGCCCTCAATGGCGAATGCCTCTCGTGCGATTTTCTCAAGTGATCTATCGTCAGAGAAGCGTACTTGTTCGTCATGTGCAGTGTCGTATGTCCCATCTGGCACTGGACATCCAACGGACTACGCCCCATTGCTAGCTGACTGGAATATCTCGCTTCATTGGAGATGCGCCGGGTGGCAAACTACTGGTACGAGCGTATTGCCCTCATAGTTCGAAAAGCCCTGAGTAGGAGGTGTATATGCTTGCAGCCAATCCGGCCCTATGTTATGCTTATAGCATTGAACGACACTCTTTGATAGGAACAGCGTAAAGGATAGAAAGCACATGACAATGACATCTCCTGGGAGAGTGCCAATGGTTATCCCCGCCGATCATATTCCTGGCCCTGGGCAGGGTCGTTGGACCTATCAAGATTACGCTGCTATCCCTGATGATGGACAGCGATACGAAATTGTGGATGGAGTGTTGTTTATGTCGCCAGCCCCCAATGAATGGCACCAGACTGCTGCTGGTGAAATTTTCTCCTACCTGCGCACTTATGTTAAATTGAAGAAACTGGGACGGGTTTACATCGCGCCTTTTGATGTAGAGCTGGACTACCGAACAGTGGTACAGCCTGATGTGCTTGTCGTCTTGAACGCTCACCTGGAGCGGATTACTTTTTCGCGGATCATTGGCGCACCCGACCTTGTCGTCGAAATTTCTTCTCCTGGCACTGTTGGGCATGATCGGGTAAATAAACAAAAAGCCTATGCTAATGCTGGTGTACCCGAATACTGGATCGCTGACCCCGCCTCGCGCACTGTAGAAGTCCTCGCGCTAGAGCATGAGCAGTATCGTTCGCTTGGTGTCTTCGAGGGTAAAGCCATATTACCCACTCGTATCGTGCCGGATTTCCCTGTGCATGTCGAGCAATTTTTCGGATAGGAACTTCATTTATTCCATGTCGCCATTTACGTTTACTATTGATGCCGAATGCCCCGATAGCTGGGCGCGGGCGGGAACCATCTCGACGCCGCACGGAACTATTTCGACGCCCATTTTCATGCCGGTTGGCACGCAGGCTACTGTGAAAAGCGTCTCGCCTGAAGAATTGCGCGAAGCGGGGGCGCAAATCATCCTCGCCAACACCTATCATCTGATGTTACGCCCCGGCTCTGCGCTGATTGCTGAGTTTGGCGGCCTGCACTCGTTTTCGCACTGGGATGGGCCAATTCTTACCGATAGCGGCGGCTTCCAGGTTTTCAGCCTGGGCCACCTGCGCAAATTGAGCGAGGACGGAGCGGATTTTAAGTCTCACCTGGATGGCTCGCCGCACATGCTTACGCCCGAAAGTGTCATGCAGATCGAGGCTGAGTTGGGCGCAGACATCATCCTGCCGCTCGACATTTGCGCGGCCTACCCCTGCTCGTCGCAAGAGGCGAAGGCGGCAATGGAGCGCACGCATCGTTGGGCAGAACGCGCATTGATCGCTAAGGAAAAATTCCGGCTAGAACAGACCCTCTTCGGCATTGTGCAGGGCGCGTTCGAGCCGGAATTACGGCAAGAAAGTGCGCGGTTCACCGGCAACCTGCCTTTTCCCGGTCTCTCGATTGGCGGCCTGTCTGTAGGTGAACCGAAAGCCCTGATGTGGGAGATGTTGCGCTACGTCACACCTGAATTGCCACGAGACAAGCCGCGCCACCTGCTGGGGGTCGGTTCGCCCGAAGACCTGGTCGCTGGTGTGGGACTCGGCATGGATATGTTTGATTGCGTCCTGCCCACCCGCGTAGCGCGGCACGGCGGACTCTTCACCCGCGCTGGTCGCGTCAATATCAAATCTGCGCGTTTCCGAAGCGAGCATGGCCCGATTGAAGATGGCTGCGATTGCTACACCTGTCGCAATTATAGCGCGGCCTACGTGCATCACCTGCTGCGGGCGGGGGAACACCTGTATTATCGCCTGGGCAGCATCCATAACATTCGTTTCATGCTGCGCCTGGCCAGCGAGTTGCGCGCAGCCATTATCGCGGGCAATTACAGCGCGTTTCGAGATGAGTTTCTGGCGCGTTACGCGCCCGCGTCGGAGCAGGTGCGCGAGGAGCAGCGCGAAAAGTGGCGCGCCGCGCGCCTGCGTTAAACTAGAGGATACTATTACCATGTCGCAACCCTATCGTTTTCTCAATACACATATACAAAGCGCCGCGATGAATATGGCGATTGACGAGGCAGTGCTAACGCATCACCTGCGCGACGAAGCGCCGCCCACCTTGCGTGTTTTTCGCTGGTCGTCTCCCTCTATTTCGCTGGGCCGTTTCCAGAGCGTCGAGCGCGAAATGCTGCGCGACGTGTGCGAGCAGCAGGGGGTAGAACTGGTGCGGCGTCCCACTGGCGGGCGCGCCGTCTACCATCGCGACGAGTTTACCTACAGCATCATCATCAGCAAACGGCATGGCGTGCCCTCGGGTGTTGTAGCGGCCTATGCCTATCTCGCGCAGGGGTTGCAGGCCGCGCTCAACCAGCTGGGCGTCCATGCCGAATTGAGCGATGAGCGCGTCAGCAAAAATCCTTCCGCCGCTTGTTTCGCCTCGTCTACGCAGGCCGACCTGACCAGCGGCGGCTTCAAGCTGATTGGTAGCGCGCAAGTATGGAAGGACGACGCGCTGCTGCAACAGGGATCGCTGCCTCTGGATGACCGAGCGGCAGAATTCTTCGCCATGCTGCGCTTCCCCGATGCGGCGGCGCGCGAGGAAGCATTAGATGCCTATCGCCAGAAAACCACACCCCTGCACACTTTTGTCCCACAAGCCTCGTGGGACGATGTGGCGCGCGCTTTTCGCGCCGGTTTCAGCGCCGCTCTGCGCAACGAATTTGTGGAGGGCGAGTTGAGCGCGTCGGAATGGGCGCTGGCTCAACGCCTGGAAGAAGAGAAATATCGCAAGCTGGAATGGCGCAAGGAACGGGTCAACCTGATCGAGACGATGTAAAAATCTAGTAAATCGAGACTGCCATTGCCGTGTAATAGTGTGTAACATACGGCGGTATAGGAATATGGTACGTATTCATCGATACGCAAGCTATTATTGGGAAAGTCTCGTTTTATGAAAAATGCATTCTTGCGCAAAAAAAGCCCCTTTCGGGTTGGTTTTCTGGCAGGCTTACTGGCCGGTTTGATCGCGTCCGGCGTCATGTTTTTTATCAGCGTGACGTGGGGAGGCATATTGCTGCCGGATGTTTTTGGCTCTGAGCTAACCGCTCTGATGCCGCCCAATCTTTTTGAATTTTTGCACCAGTTGATCGGCGCGGACGCCAAGACTATTCTCTTCTATGGTATCCTGGTGGGGCAGTGCCTGGTATTTGCTTTGAGCGGCGGGCTTTTTAATGCGCGCATGAAGGCGCAGGGTGATCGCTTGCGCTGGTTTCACGGCCTGCTACTGGCTGTCATGCTGTGGCTATTCGTGGGTGTGATCTTGTTGCCGCTGACAAATGGCGGTCTTTTCGGCGCGACCCTGAATGCTGGAATTGGCGCTGGAATGCTGAGTCTGGGGGCGGTAGGCATCGTTTTCGGCCTGTCGTTTGTCTTTATCGCGGACTGGCTATCAGCTTCCCTGCCGGTTGCGGCGAATGCACAGTCAAGGCGCGGGGCATTGTTGGATGAGGAGCAAGGTGACGCGCTCTCGCGCCGCGCTCTGCTGACGCGCGGCTTGATATTCGGAGGGATTGCGGTAGCGGGAGTGGGCATCTGGCGTTTTATTACAAGCGGCGCAAGCGCCGCCAAAGTGCCCGTGGCGAATCTGTTGCAACATTACCAGAGTAAGATTGTGCCGCCGCCAACGCCCAACTATGGCGATATTCAGCCAGCGCCTTTTCTCTCGCCTGAAATCACTTCTAACGACCAGTTCTATATCGTCTCGAAGAACCTGGCTGCTGATCCCACGGTTGATGGCACAACGTGGAAGCTCTCTGTTGATGGTCAGGTGGAGCATCCTTTCACGCTCAATTACCAGGAGTTGATGGCGCTGCCCCGGCAAATTCAAAACGAATCTCTTATGTGTATCAGCAACGATGTGGGCGGGCCATACATGAGCAATGCGCAGTGGGAAGGCATTCCACTGGCAACGCTGCTGCAACGCGCTGGCGTAAAAACGGGCGCGACGAAAATCGTTTTTCACGCGGTAGATGACTACAGCGATAGCATTCACCTGAGCAAAGCGTTGGAACCAACGACGCTGCTCGCGGTACGCATGAACGGAGCCACGCTGCCACAGGGTCACGGCTTCCCAGCGCGTATGCTGGTGCCGGGCATCTACGGCATGAAGCACTGCAAATGGCTCACTCGTATCGAGGTCGTCAATTACGATTTTCAAGGCTACTGGCAACAGCGTGGCTGGGACGACGCTGCTCCTATTCGGATGACTTCGCGTATCGACACGCCCCTGGATGGCAGCAATGTTCATATCAATCGCGTGACCTACATAGCGGGCGTGGCTTTTTCGGGCAATAAAGGTATTAGCCGGGTAGATGTCAGCCTCGACTCCGGCCAGACGTGGCAGCCGACCATCCTCAAGCGACCCGCGTCCGATCTCACCTGGGTGATCTGGGAGTACAGCTGGAAACCTACTACCAGCGCCAACGTCATCATTACTGTGCGCGCCATCGATCTGGAAGGCAGCGTGCAGGACCCCAATATCGCGCCCCCCTTACCTATAGGCTCATCGGGATACCATAGTATCTCCACTGTCGTTTCATAATTGGATACTATTTACACGTAGGCATATGCGCATGTGGGGAAGCGCATTAAAATTGCTCGATGAAAGTGTCCGCTTTTTTCTACCTCGCTGATTATACCAGTGAAGGTAGAACGTATCCATATGGGGAAGCCTATCGAAAAGGCCGCTGGGGTAAGGCCAATATGGTGATGGATGATCTGGTGGTAGAGCGTCTACGCGCGGGGGATGCACCGACTTATTGTACGTTGATCGAACGATTACAACACCCTCTCACAGGCTATTTACATCGACTCGTGGGGGATCGAGAAGTAGCTCTTGACCTCGCCCAGGATACTTTTTTGCAGGTTTATAAGGAAATAGGCAAGACATCTGGCGAACTCAAGCTGGATGCCTGGATCTATCGTATTGCCACGAATTATGGTCTGCGCTATCTGAATAGAAAACGCCTGCGGCAGATGATTCATATAGATGGCCCCGATGTTGATGGCTTGAATGACATCCTGACAACGGCTGGACCAGAAGATCAATCGGTCACACGCATTGTCGTGCAGCAGGCTCTCGGTAGGATGAACCCAAAAGATGCAGCTATTCTACAACTTCACTATGGCAATAGTTTCAGTTACGAGGAAATCGGTCATATTCTCAAGATGAGTTCGGAGGCTGTTCGAAAACGGGTGGCGCGTGGTGTGGAGAAGTTTCGCGCTGTGTATGGAGAGGCATCTCCAGTGCCAGCGCAAAATGTAGGACCTCAGTTCATCGGGGTCAGAAGAGATGGTAGATAGCGTATGTCCAGTAATCCAACGTGGAAAAGGGATGCGAATGGCGTTGAACATCCTACGCCAGAGATATTACTCGCGTTTATGCGCGAGCAATGTACTGAGCATGAGAAAAGCCGAATCAACGAGCATCTTCTGACTGGATGTGCGCCTTGCAAACGGGTCCGTAGCGGGGTAGCGCCGAGTAACAATGCGCTGAACCAACTCAAATATATGTCGCGTTATCTCTATTACCCTGAGTTACAATCAAATCAGGTATTGCTCCACGCGCAGCGCGGCGAACCTTTGACCAGCGTGTGGACAGGCAAACGGAAACGAAAGTTGCAGGCACAGAGCAGGTTGCGAATAACACGCCAGTCTGTTCATAAAAAAAGTATGCGCATCATCAGCTTACCAGCAGCCTTTGCGCTGTTTTTGATTTTTATGACGGTGGTACTTGTACTGGCATATACAATTGTCAATTCGGGGTTTCAAGGCCCCAATCCTAGACCGTTTTTCTTCGGTGGCATTACAAGCCCTGGGCCAAATGCAACCGGCGTGGCACCGCACCTGCCAACGCCAACAGAGGGAGCGATTACCTCTTCGCCAACAGAGAGCGTGACTCAGAGCGATAACCTGACGCCGACAGTAACTGCTACAGTAGTGAAAGGTCCCGCAATTAAAAATTGCGCACTGGCGGACTACACAGGTACGGATATTTTTATTTGCGGAAGTGGTTTCCAGGCAAATGACCAGATTTCGCTGGAAGTGGATTATTACGGGAGTAATTGGCTAAAGACAGTCGGCCCGTTTATTGCCAGAGGGGGAGAATTCAAAGTTTTCTGGAGTGTTTCTTGCTGGAATCTTCCCGTTACTATATACGCAGTAGATGAAACGCAGCATACTATGACTACGGCTTTGACGATTTCTTCGAGGTTCGGCTGTTCCGGGCCAACACCGACCGTCACGCCCGACCAGAGCGGTCATCAATAAACTACTAAATGGTCAGATAGATTAAACCACCTGGAAAGATGAACCATAAAATTTTTCGATGTGGAAGGGAACAACAACCTATGCAAAGACAATGCGCCTGGTGTTTACGGCTGATGGACAACAACGGCGAGCGAACCTCGCTCCATCCTGTGCCAAAATTGTACGAGGCCACACATGGTATGTGTCGTGTCTGCGGGTCTTTCTGGTTAGAGCAGGCAATGCGCGATACAGAAGATCAAATCGCTGCCATGCCTCTCTTTCGTGAGCCAATTTATCGCTGCTAAGACATCCTCTCTCGAACTGGCGGCTTTACGCCGCTAGAGGGTCGGGTTATGCTCTTCATGGCCGGGACGCGATTTCTCGCTCCCTCCGTGAATTGAGCGCGCAACGCTCCTTCCCCCCGGAGCGTTGCGGCCCGGCCTTTTTTTATTTGCCCAAAAATTCCAGTATGTACTGGTTGACTTTTTGGGGCTGTTCTTGCTGCACCCAGTGGCCGCTATCGGGGATGGGCCGGATCTCAAGGCGTTTGATCCAGCGCTCAAGCCCGGTTGTGAGTTCAATGCCCAGAGCGATGTCGTGTTCGCCCCATATTAACAGGGTGGGAACGTTGACATCGTAGGTGCCGCCGGTATAGCTGGTTGGGAGACGGCGAAATACCTGGCGGTAATAGTTCAGGGCGGCGGTCATGGCGCCGGGTTGACTCATAGCCTGCTGGTATCTGGCTATTTCCTCGTCGGGGAAGGCTTCTTTTTGCAAAGCGGCCTCACGTATCAAGCGGCCAATCGCGCTGGCGTGGTTGCGCAACAAGAGGTATTCGGGCAGCCAGGGCAACTGGAAGGCAAAGATGTACCAGCTTTTTCGCAGTTGTTTGAGCGTGCGAAATTCGCGCATCATGGCACCGGGATGTGGCGCGTTCAGCACGACCAGGCGTTCCGTCATCGCAGGGTAGCGAATAGCGAAGCTCCACGCTAATACGCCGCCCCAGTCGTGTCCTATAATGATGGCCTTCTCGTAACCCAAAGCCTGTATAAGCCCGGCAATATCGAGCAGCAGCGTCCCCATATCGTAGCCCTTGCGCGGCTTGTCGCTCTCGTTATAGCCGCGCAGGTCGGGCGCGACGATCCTGTAGCCATGTTGCGCCAGCACGGGAATCTGGTAACGCCACGAGTACCAGAACTCAGGAAAACCATGCAGCAATACGACGAGCGGCCCTTCGCCCTGCGTCACGTAATGCATACGCATACCGTTGGTGATAATATCGCGATGCTGCCATGTTTCGGTTGGTGTCATGAGTGTTACCCTATCAGGAGTCAGGGCGGGGACACAGGAGCAAGCCTCCACAACTGTCATTCTGAGCGGAGCGAAGAATCTCTCGTCGGCCATGTGGAGATTCTTCGCTCCGCTCAGAATGACAGGATAACATTGTTCCGCCTGGTTGCTGTTAATCTACTTTCGTATCACCGCCGTACACGATGGCGCGTTTGACATGCTCGATAAGGTCGGTGACAGGGATGCCGCGTGGGCAGGCGTCGGCGCAGTTGAAGATGGTGCGACAGCGCCAGACGCCGTTGCGCTGGCCCAGGATGGCGAGACGGTCCGCGCCGCCCTGGTCGCGGCTATCAAAGATGAAGCGGTGCGCGTTGACGATGGTGGCCGGGCCGACCCAGTCGGGATTGCCCCAGACAGACGGGCAGGAGCCGGTACACGCGCCACACAGGATGCATTTGGTACCCTCGTCGTAGCGGGCGCGCTCTTCTGGACTCTGCAAACGCTCGGTGCCTGGTTCGGAATCGGTGGTTATCAGGTAAGGCTTGATGGATTTGTATTTATCGAAAAACGCATCCATATCCACTACCAGGTCTCGAAGGACAGGGTAGCCAAGCATTGGCTCAATCGTGACCTTGTTGCCGATGTCGCGTATGAGCACTTTGCAGGCCAGGCGGTTGCGCCCGTTGATACGCATGGCGTCCGAGCCGCATACGCCGTGGGCGCACGAACGACGATAGGTGAGCGTCCCGTCCATGGTCCACTTGACGGTATTCAGGGCATCCAGCAGGCGATCGATGGGGTCCATTTCAACACGAAACTCATCCCAATACGGCTTGTTATCCTTGTCAGGATCGAAGCGTTTGATGCGCATCAGTACATTCATGAAAAAACTCCTCTTGCCAGGTGCAGGTGTAGGGACGCGATACATCGCGTCCGCTTTTGTATGCGCGGGTGCGCGGGTGCGAGGACGCGATACATCGCGTCCCTACATTAGTATTTGCGCTCTTTGGGTACGAATACCGGGTCATCGACCATCTGCACATCCTTGAAGTCCAGCCGCACGTCGTGGACTTTGGTGCCTTTATAGGCCAGGGTATGTTTGAGCCAGTTGGCGTCGTCGCGAGTGGGATAATCGGTGCGGTAATGCGCTCCCCGGCTCTCCTGGCGCGCCAGCGCGCCGTGAATGGTGGCCTCGGAACACTCGAGCAAGAAGCCTAGTTCAATGGCTTCGACCAGTTCGGTGTTGAATTTCTTGCCCTTGTCCTGCAACTGCACGCGCTTGTAGGTATCTTGCAAGCCGTCCAGCGTGTCGAGCGCTCCTTGCAAGCCTTTCTCGTCGCGTTCGACGAAGACCTTCTCGTCCATCTCGTTTTGCAGCGCGGAGCGAATACGCGCCGCCGAATTCGCCGCCGGTGGACGCAAACATATTGCTGACCAGTTCGCGCGAGTAGCTCTCTGCCTCAGGCGGAAGCGGCGCGTGCGAGCTTTCCTTGATAAACTTCGCCATGTGTTTACCGGCGCGCCGGCCAAAGACGATCAAGTCTACCAGCGAGTTGGTTCCCAGGCGGTTCGCGCCATGCACGGAGACGCAGGCCACCTCGCCCGCCGCGTAGAAGCCGGGCAGAGGCGTCCATTGTGGATCAATGACCACGCGAGCATCGATATCGGTGGGGATACCGCCCATAGCGTAGTGGGCAGTGGGCTGGATGGGTACAGGCTCGGTGATCGGCTCAACGCCCAGGTAGTTGCGCGCGAAATCGGTGATATCGGGCAGCTTTTCTTCAATCACTTTCGCGCCGAGGTGGCGCAAATCCAGGTACACATAATCTTTGCCGTCAATGCCGCGCCCCGCGTGAACCTCCTGAAAGATGCAGCGCGACACGATATCACGCGGCGCCAGGTCTTTGAGGGTGGGCATGTAGCGTTCCATGAAGTATTCGCCTTCGTTGTTGAGCAGTTTGCCGCCCTCGCCACGCGCCGCCTCGCTCAAAAGCACACCCACTTTGTAAATGCCGGTAGGGTGGAACTGGTACATCTCCATGTCTTCCAGGGGGATGCCGCGCCGGTAGGCAATCGCCATGCCGTCACCCATGCAGGCAAAGGCGTTGCTGGTGATGCGCCAGGCGCGTCCATAGCCGCCAGTAGCGAACATGACCGCTTTGGCATGGAAGGTGTGTATCTCGCCGGTGCGTATCTCCATCGCTACCACGCCGCAGGCCTGCCCATCGTTCAGCAGCAGGTCAAGCACAAGGTATTCGTTGAAGAACCGCACCTGGTTTTTGATGGCGCTCTGGTACATGGTTTGTAGCAGCATATGGCCGGTGCGGTCTGCCGCGTAGCAGGCGCGACGCACGGCAGCCTCGCCGAAGTTGCGCGTATGACCGCCAAAACGTCGCTGGTCAATGCGACCGTCGGCGGTACGATTAAAGGGCAGGCCGCGATGCTCCAGCTCATACACGGCATCGATGGCCTCGCGTGTCAACACCTCCGCCGCGGGCTGATCGACCAGGTAGTCGCCGCCCTTGACGGTATCGTACATGTGCCACTTCCAGTGATCTTCTTCCAGGTTGCCCAGCGCGGCAGCCACGCCGCCCTGCGCCGCGCCAGTATGTGAACGGGTCGGATAGACCTTTGTCAGTACGGCTACGTTGGCTCCCTCAAGCTGCATAGCAGCCATCAGGCCCGCGCCGCCCGCGCCGACGATTATCACGTCAAATTTATAATACATCGCAAATCCTCGCTTCTAATGCAGGCAATTGGGGCCAATAACCCCGGATGCCTGGAATGTGACCAGCGTGATGGTACCCATCAGGAAAAAGGCCAGCGTCAACAGCCCAAGCGTGGATTGCAGTATAAGCCGCCAGCCGCGACTGCGCACGTAATCATCGATGACTATACGCAACCCATTTATGCCATGCAGCAGAGCCAGGGTCAGCAGCAACCAGTCGTACAAACGCCAGAACGGGCTGCTATAACGCACCGCGACCAATTGATAACTGGTGCAGGACACATCAGTTGACACATGGTTCAGGAACAGGTGAATGAGTGCCAGAAAGACGAGCGCCACGCCGGAGATACGAAAAAAATACCAGGAAAACGTCTCAAAGCCGCCAGCACCCGATGGGCGCGGGCCATATCCACTCGAAATACGCATACGGAAACTCCTTACAGTAACGGGGGCGTGGGCCGCGAGAGCGGCGAAGCCCGGCCTTTCTTACATACCGGCGGGCATATTGCCGGTAGGCCAACCAAAAACCGGCCCGATCACAAAATACGCCATGGGCAGGAAGCATACAATGGTGAGCGCCAGCACGATAGCGAACATCGTGGCCTGGTAGCGCGCCCCTTTCGGCCAGAAGTCGATCAGGATGATACGCACGCCATTAAACGAGTGATAAAGCAGACCGCCAATCAGCGCCATAGAAAGCACGCGCACGATACCGGTGCCGAAGAGAGAAATGCCCTCGTTATACACTTTGGAGCCGAAGTTCAGCAGCGAAATATCCACAATGTGGATCAGGAGAAATAAGAGCACGCCGAGTCCTGAGATGCGGTGAAATAGCCAGGACCACATGCCCGATTGACCTCTGTACATAACTCCCTCAATTCTTCCAAAAATACAGAGACGCCACATCGCGTCTCCTTACGTTGCAATTGACGTTGTGTGCTAATTATACGTCACGGTAGAGTAAGGCGCAAACAGGATTACGCAGTAATGTAAAGATGAGAAAAGTACCGTAACGGAAAAACTTCGCCTTGCATCGAACTGGATACGTCCAGCCGCTTTACTGTAGGAGGTCCTACCTCAACCGTCAAACACTGGTATGATGGGCAGGGCCGCCTTATCGAAACGCAATCTCCCAGTCCGGTGAGCGGACAGACCATCATTTCCTACAATCACCAATCCATCAACTACAGCGATGCGTTCGGCAGGGCGCGTTTCGGCCAGCTCTTTAGTGGAACAAGCAGCCCCTACAGCGTTGCGCGCACCATCGAGTATAGCTATGACGTGCCCGGTAATACCATGCAGACGCAGACCTTTGACAGCAACGCCACCTTGCAGGCCAGCTATAGCGCTACCTTTGACGCGCTCCAGCGGCGCACCGGCTTGAATGACTCCGACCTGGGATCGTGTGGCAACACTCCTCTGCCCGCCTCGTGTAGCGGGAGCAGCGATACGGCCTGGAAGTTCACCTATGACGCCGATGGCAACGCGCTGAGCCAGATCGATCCGCGCAAGCAGGGGACGTATACCAGCTACGACAATCTGGATCGACAACTGTGCCGCGCCACGGCTGCCAACCCGTGTAATAGCAGTCCCTACGCCTTGTACTTCTACGATAGTTACAACAATCACAGCAATTCGGGTCAGAGCTTCCCCGCGGGTTGTCCATCAACAGGTGGGTCCAATAGCGCCGGGCGCACCACGGCAGAAGTCTTTAGCAGTGGCAGCTACAGTGGCTGGCGTTGTTATGGCTATGATGCGCGCGGACAGCAGACACAAAGCAGTCTCTCGGTAACTGCTGATAGCCAGACAACCACCCAGACCATAAACCTGGTCTACAATAATGGCGGGGAAATCACCGGACTGACGTATCCTGACGGAGAAACACTGACCTCAACCTATGATACCAGTGGTCATTTCCAGACCGCCTACTTTGGTACATCAAGCACGCCTGACCCGGTAAATTTCCTGGTCGGTCTCACAAGTTACCTGACAAGCGGCCAGATCTCCGGCTTCGCGCTGGGTGGCTCTGGTCCGAAAGCGCAGACGCCCTCGAACAGCGTCTTCAACACCAGCTATGGCTATGACGGCATCCAGCGCACGTTGTCAAGCAGCGCCACGCTGGGCGGAACGACATTCTGGAGTCAGACCCGCACCTATGACAATGTAGGCAACGTGCTGCAACTCAGCGCGACTGTCCCGCTTACTGGCGGCGGAACACAAACCGACAACCAGTCCTTCTGCTACGACGCCTTGAATCGACTGGTCTGGGCGGGGAACACTGGCACTCCTACAGGCGGGGATCACTGCGGTAACGCGCCCGGCGGCACCACGCTGACTACGTACCAACAATCCTTCAGCTATGACAATCTGGATCGTATCACCAGTGGGCCATCGGGTAACATGACCTACGACAGCAGCCATGTCCATGCAGCCATCACCTCAAGCGCCTTCCCCAACCAGTACGCGGCCTACGATGCCATGGGCGATATGACTTGTCGCAACGTCGATACCGGCAGTGGACATACCTGTGCAGGCAGTTCGCCCAGTGGGGCAAGCATGACCTATGACAACGAGGGACGCCTGGGCGGTTGGACAGCCCCCAGTGGTACGACAGCAACGGATGCTTTCCTGTACGACAACGAAGGTAATCGTGTCCTGCAGCGCACCAACGACAGCACTGGCGTCACCGACACGATCACTTTCGATGGCTACACCGACACCAGTCATTCACGGCGGCACCACTACCACCACCAAGTACTACAGCATCAACGGGCAGCGCCTGGCCTGAGAACGTGGGCAACACGCTCTCCTACCTGATCCCCGACGCCCTGGCCAGCAGTTCCATCGCGCTGAATAGCAGCGGCAGCGTGACCGCCACACAACTGTTCGCGCCCTTTGGCGGCGTGCGCTACAGCCAGGGGACCATGCCCACCACCTACAACTTCACCGGGCAACGCCTGGATAGTGAGACGGGGCTGTTCTATGATAATTCACGGTACTATGACCCGCTGAGTGGCCGCTTTGTGCGGGCCGACACCGTGCAGAGCAATGCCGGTGGCAATGGATCCCTATGCTTACGTCGGCGATAACCCGGAGGGCAGAACCGACCCGACGGGGCATTGCTGGCCGTTCTGCACCGCCATCTTTGGCGCGATCATCGGCGCGGTGGTCGGTGTCGCAGTAACAACGGTGAGGTCTTTAGCAACAACGGGCCAATTACCTTCTGCCGGAGAAGTGCTCCAGTCGGCAGCAGCGGGAGCAGTTTCAGGTGCGATTATTGGAGTCACCGGACCTGGGGTAAGTGTGGTTTCTGCTATTGGATTAGGTGCCTTGAGTGGCGCAGCTGGAGGGGCAGTTGGGCAGGTAGTTGGTAATGCCCTGAGCGGAAAAGGCTGGAACCATCTAGGAGATGGCGTATTACAAGCGAGCGTGGAAGGAGCTATCATAGGGGGCATTACTGGTGGGTTATTGAAGGGAGGCAGCTTCTTATTCAACAGATTTGCCGGTCAAGGTTTGCGAGGTGCTGCTGCTACCATTGTCGATGGGATTAGATATCTCTCAACAAGAGTGGGAGAATTTGGTGATATAGCTGGTTCCAATCCTACCCTCGATGAACTCACATCCAGGCTTCCAAGTGACGCTGTGAATACAGGATTTCGCACTAATACAGACATACCAGCTGGCTATAAGTGGGAATGGACTGATGACAGTGGCAACTCCTGTATCTTCTACTGTCATGACATAAATTCAAGAGCGCCGTCTGGTAGCAATAGTTCCCTTGGCTGGACTGCCAGATTCAATCAAAGTGCAACTGCTGGATGGCAGGACCCGAATGGATGGATGGATACAAACGGCAATATTCCTATCAACGGCTATCGCTTGAATAGCACGCACTGGCCAATGCGGCTATCCTAAATGATAGGCTAAGGTATTCAAAGCTCTTGTGTTCACCGCAAAAGGGCCTTATACTTCAGATGATGGGGAGGAGCACTCCACCTTATTTAAAGCATTATCTAGAGAGCTATGGAAGAATCCAGGAGAAAAAAGCGGGGAAACCGTAGTTGATCCAGACTTCACTGTGTCCCTTGCAGGAAGGACGCGAGGCATGCCCGAAGAAGCTATTCCATCACTCAACATGCTCTATTGTTATGCACCCGAAGACCGGCAGTGGGCGGAGGAAATCGATGGTCACTTGCGTGATCTGAAACGTCAGTGTCACATCATCAGTCGCTTTGATGGAGCATTGCTGGCCAACGCGCGGCAAAAAGAGCATGTGCTGGCGCTCTTTCCACAAACGGACCTGGTTCTCTTACTGGTCAGTCCGCGGTTACACCAGGTGGAGTCCTTCTGGAATGAGATCAGCCATGAATCCTGGGACCTCCGATGGCTGGGGGGATGCCGGGTGGTGGTACTCTTGCTGGAACCGGTCGCCTGGAAGCACGCTCCCTTTGCCTGCCGAGAAGTGCTGCCGCGCGAGAGCACCCCCTCTATGGAGTGGCAGAAGCCGGACCTGGTGGACCACCTCGAAGTCTTTCCCCGCGATGTCAGGCCGTTCAGCGAGTGGCCGAGCCAGGATCTGGCCTTTCAGAATATCGAGCAATGGATGCGCGTGACCATTGAGAGGCAGTGGCTCGCCCGTGGAGACAACCTGAGGGATGAAGGTGGAGGGTTTCTGCCAGCTCTTGCCGCCTATGACGAAGCGCTGCGCCTCAATCCCCTGGTGGAACAAGCCTGGTATGGCAAGGCCCATGTCCTCACTGAACTCCAACGCTACGAAGAGGCACTCCACGCCTGTGACGAAGCGCAGCGGCTTGACCCGGCTAACGTGTGGGTCAGGTATGTCAAAGGGAATGCGTTGGCTGGTCTCAAGCGAGATGTCGAAGCGCTCGAGGCCTACGATGAAGCTATCCGGCTCGATCCCGCCTTCCACCCGGCCTGGAATGCGAAGGGTGCTGTTCTAGCTGGGCTCCAGCGCTATGACGAAGCACTCCACGCCTATGATGAAGCCCTTCGAGGTGATCCTGCTTCCGCCTCGGCCTGGTATTGGAAAGGTGAAACGTTGAAAGCCATGGGGAGAAGGAAAGAAGCTCGGCAAGCAAAGAGGAAAGCGCGTCAGCATGGCTGGCCGTTCTGATGGGTAAATGGGTCTAACATGGTATCCGGGGTTCCTGGTACGAAGAACGGAAGGGCCTTGATCGGCTGCGATGTGGTTCGCTCGCATCGTACAGGGCTGGCGCTGCGCCGGCTTCGATGCGCGCGGCCAGATCGACCAGAGCAGCCTCTCCGTCACGGCGGCGAGTCGCTCAGCCTGGTCTATGTCTATCCCGATGGCGAAACAGTCACCTCGCAGTACGATGTCAATGGTATCCAGCGTCCGACCAGCAGTAGCGTCACGCTGGGCAGCAGCACGCTGTGGAGCCAGGGCATCACCTACGACAACGTGGGGAATGTGTTGCAACTGAACACCTACGCTCCCTACCACAAGTGGCGGCAGCAAAACGGATAATCAATCCTTCTGCTACGACGCGCTGAGCCGCCTGGTATGGGCAGGTAACAGCGGCACGCCCACAGGCGGCGACCACTGTGGCACTGCGCCAAGCGGCACCACGCTGAGCACCTACCAGCAGTCGTTCAGTTATGATGCCTTAGATCGCCTGGTCAATGGGCCATCGGGGAGCGAGACCTATACCGACCCGGCGCATGTCCACGCGATGATTGGGTTGAGTTCGGTTCCCAACTAGTACGCGACCTACGACGCCATGGGCAACATGACCTGCCGCAACGTCGATACCACGAGTGCGCATACCTGTTCCGGTGGCTCTCCCACCGGGGCCAGTATGAGCTACGACAACGAAGGACGCCTGAGCGGTTGGTCAGCCCCCAGTGGTACGACAGCAACGGATGCCTTCCTCTACGATAACGAGGGCAACCGCGTACTGTAGCGGACTAACGACAGCACTGGTGTGACTGATACTATCACCTTCGATGGCTACACCGAGACAGTCCTTCACGGCGGTACCACTACCACGACCAAGTACTATAGCGCCATCGGGCAGCGCGTCGGCATGAAAACCGGCAATACGCTGTACTACCTGGTCAACGACAGCCTGGGTGGCGCCTCCCTGGTCCTCAAGAGTGATGCGAGCGTACAAGCGGTCCAACTCTTCGCCCCCTACGGAGCAACACGTTACAGCCAGGGGACCATGCCCACCACCTACAACTTCACCGGGCAACGCCTGGATAGCGAGACGGGCTTGTTGTATTATAACTTCAGATACTATGATCCCCTGAGTGGCCGCTTCGCGCGGGCTGATACCGTGCAGAACAATGCCGGTGGAAAGGATTTATACGCTTACGTAGGCAACAATCCGGAGACGAAGAATGATCCCACAGGGCATAAAGACTGCGCCGGGTGCTATCAGTACTGGCATAAATCTAACGGCCCTCTTCCCCCGGTAGATTATCTGGTACTGGCTGCCCCGCTGGGGTTTCTCCTCCTCTTTGGTATTGGAGGTGTGGCACTGCTTGGAATCGCAGCCCCTGGCGCGGCGTTGGTAACGGCCCTTGCCCCTGCCGGGGTTGGTGCAGCTTCGGGAGTCGTCTCGACGGCGTTGTACGGCTGGATTACTGGGAAACCACAGTCCCTGGGAGATTATGTCGAAAGCGCAGTAGTCAATGCTTTGGCAAGTGAATTTGTTGGATTGCCTGCTGGACTACTGCTTCTGCTCAAGCCTACTCCCGTTGCTAGCTTTTTAGCACCATTCTTGATAGGAGTGTTTTCTACTGGATCAACCCTGGGTTTAATCCAAGGTATAGTTGAAAGGATTTGCGATGAGCTTAACCATAGTAAGCAACAGGATACTCCCACTAAATCGCCACTGGTACAACAAATACCTGTGCCACAAAGAGATACATGGTGGAACGATCCTGGCTGGGATTCCAATGCGCTTTCAACAAATTACCCATCCCCACCGCTAAGAGGAGTATGGAGGAACTATTATTAAAGTAAGGTGTAGATCACTTCTCAACAGATGGGAGTTAGACAAGTAGACAACTCCCAGGGAGGGAACTTTCATCTGAAACAATTCTCTGTTGGCGAGCAAGCTGATTTGCTGGAAATGAGCAGAACATGCCCGCCAACAGAGTTTGAGATAGCGCGTGATCAGTATCGAATTTGGTCTTTCATGAACTTGCCAACCGAAAGGAATCCCTATGCGGAAAGCTTCTATCTGGTATCCGGTCATTATCAGCACGACGACGGCTGCAGCCCTCTCTGGTTTTGTCAAGTTTCTCCTTAACCACGATGTCTCCTATGGTGTAACATGTCTCGTTTTCTTACTTATCGCCACTGTAGCCAGTATCCGGTACTTTTTCTATCTTCGTCGAAGATAAATGGAGAACGAAAGATGAGAAAACCAGGAATTTTTTATTTGACTACCATTTTATGGCTAATTGTATTTGCAGCCTATGGCTTAATAAACTTCATTATTACGCCTGAGGGCCGTTATATTGCAATAGCTATCCTGTTTTTATTCGTTGCTACGATTTTTGCTATTGTTTATTATGTTCGTTATCGTCGCTGATGTGATCCAGATGAGCAGGAGGAAGAGATGCTCGCAGACACCCTTCGAGAAACCTCTTATGCGGATGAGCAGGCACAAAACCGCATCATTCAAACCCTGGCAGAGAACCCTGAGATTACTATCGATGAAGCGATAAAGGCTGCTTACACCTTGTATTCCAAAGGTCCCTGGCAGTTGGCAGTGAGGTTGATCGTGGCAATGGGCTATCCCCGCAATGAACTCGCTATTGAACGGTTCATTGATAACGTCTCCGATGATAGAATGGCACCCTATATCAAACTCTATGTTACGGCGTTAAACGAGATTGGAGTTCAGATCGTCACCCCCCATCTGATCCGAACAATGCTCGATACGAGTGTCTATCAAGATCCAAAGTATCACTATCAAACTCGAAAGGACCCCATGTATGGACGTTTTCTTGATATTGAAGGGATCTTCAGATATATCATTCCGAGTAATATCTTATTTGCGAGACTCTGTGGACCTACTTTAGCCTATCTACTCGCTCAGGTTGTCTCTATCCCAGAACTCGGTGACGAAAGATCATTCTTTCTCTCCCCTTTTCAGAAGCTAGGGGCGGAGTGCGCCACCTATGCCTTACCTGCTTTGATTGGCATGGTACAGAAGTGGGGTCTGGATGATGAGGACGGGCAAGAGGCAATGGAGTTGATTCAAACGTTTCCAAAAGAAGCATTGGAACCATACAAGTATCTGCTCGCTTCTTTACAGAAGCCAAATCAGGAGCATACCTCGCAGTAGCACGAGAGAGCGTAATAATGAGCGGTCGCTCTGGTTCCTTGGTAAGCTGGTTCGCTGACTGGCATACCATTCACCCCACATGCTATACTTCATGCACGATATCAATATCAAGAGCAAGATGATATAACCTGGAAAGCGAGTATTGCGTATATGTCCACCACTAGCTCTAGCCCACAGGAGACAAATAGCCCCACGAAAGAAGAGAAGGCGCGCAGACCAGCGCAGGCCAGATTGCTGATCCTGCTGGTTTTTGTGTCGGGTGCCTGCTCGCTGGCGGTAGAATTGGCGGCCTCGCGACTGCTGGCTCCCTATTTTGGCACATCGCTGTTTATCTGGGCCAACTTGATCGGGCTGATCCTGGTCTATCTCACGGTTGGCTACTACGTGGGCGGTCGCATCGCTGACCGTTTTCCGCGCCCGGCTGTGCTGTATGGCATGACCACTGTTGCAGCTTTCCTCATCAGCCTGATCCCGTTTATTTCCCGACCCATTATGCACTGGTCGCAAAGCTCGTTTGCCACCTATTCTATCGGGGTGTTTTATGGTTCGCTCGTTTCCGTGATCCTGCTCTTTGCGCTGCCTATGATCTTGCTGGGCTGCGTCTCGCCATTCGCCATTCGCCTGAGCATCGATCAGTTAGGCCGGTCGGGGCGCACAGCTGGACAACTCTACGCTATTTCAACGGCGGGCAGCATCGTGGGAACATTCTTGCCTGTCCTCTGGCTCATTCCCAGCATCGGCACCTATCGCACCTTCTTCACCTTCGCCGTCTGCCTGCTGCTCGTGTCGGTCATCGGGCTGGTTGCCAGTGGCGCGCGTCCTGGCCCGGATGACACGCGCCTGGATGGAGCGCAGCCACGCAAAAAGCGCTTCAACAAAAATATCCTGGCTATGCTGCTGCTGATCCCCATGGCGCTCTCAGTCTTCACTATTTCGGGGCCGATCAAACCTGCCTTTGGCAGCAATGGTGGCGGCACGCTGATTACCGAGCGCGAATCGGCCTATAATTATATCCAGGTGGTGCAGGTGGGAAGCGAGACGCAGTTGATCTTGAACGAGGGGGTGGGCATCCATTCCATTTATGATCCCGGCCAGATGATTACCGGGGGGCCGTGGGATTACTTCATGGTTGCGCCATTTTTCAACAATCCGCCTTTTACGCCCGAGCAGGTGCATCGCGCCGCCATCATCGGCCTGGGCGCGGGTACGGGAGTGCGCGAACTAACAGCCGCTTATGGCAACATTCCCATCGATGGTGTTGAGATCGACAGCACGATCGTTGACCTGGCGCGCCAGTATTTTCACATGAACGAGCCGAACCTGCACGTCATCATCCAGGATGGCCGTTACTGGCTGGCTACCACCAGTCAGAAGTATGATATTATCGCCATCGACGCCTACCAGCAGCCTTACATCCCATTCCAACTGACCACGCAGGAGTTTTTTTCGGAGGTGCGCGACCACCTGACACCGACTGGCACCGTCATCCTGAATGCCGGGCGCACCGGTTCTGACTACCGCCTGGTCGACGCGCTGGCGCAGACTATGCACGCGGTCTTCCCGAATGTCTATCTCATCGACACGGCGCGTTTCACCAATACCATGATAATTGGCACCAATGCTCGCACCTCGCCTGGCAATTTCCAGAATAACTTCAATTCCCTGTCCAATCCACTGCTGGCGCAGGTAGCGACGAACAGCATCCAGTTTGGAAAAATACGCGAAGAGCAAAGCAGTACCGTCTTTTTCACTGATGACCGCGCCCCGGTAGAGCAGCTCATTGATCAGATCATCCTGGGCGCGGTGCAGAATCAGGGCAGATAGCAGGAGAGGATTATGGGGAAATGGCGCATGGAACGAAACCAGCGCCGTGTCATCCTGAGCGCAGCGAAGGATCTGTGCCTTGCCCAACGAGAGATCCTTCGCTGCGCTCAGGATGACAGGGAAGGAGCGCATACCCCGTAGTTTGTCAAACTTCGTGATGATGTCCGCCTATCGAGTTTTAGTTTTTAGGAGGTAACATGCCAGACCTGAGTAACATGCGTATCATCGACCTGTCCCAAAACTGGGATGGAAACACTCCCTCTTTCGCCACCTACGAGGGGCCTACCGTCAAGTGGATCAAGCGACCCGCCTTTGAAAAGGTAGGCGGCCAGTTTATTTCGTCCACCCTGCACGTCGGCACCCACCTGGATGCCCCGCTGCACTTTATCACCAATGGCCAGGACATCGGCAGTATCCCGCTGAGCAAGCTGGTTGGTCCGGGTGTGGTGGTTGACCTGGAGGCCATGGGCCTCGGCGATTACGATATCTATACCTCGCAGCACTTCGAGGAGTGGGAGCGCAAGACTGGCCTGCATATCGAGCCGGGCGATATCGTGGTAGTGCATACCGGCTATCACAAGTATTACCAGAGCAACTGGTACGGCGTGTGCGAGCCGAACGAGGTTCGCTACTTCAACATGCATCCCGGCCCCACGCACGAGTTCGTCGATTGGACGTTGAAACGTCAAATCTCCTGGTACGCCATCGATGCCAGTTCGATGGATCATCCCATGAATACCGTGCTGCGTATTGTGCGCTCCGACCTGGCCGCCAAATGCGCCAAAAAGCACGGCAAGCCGCTTGAGGAAATCTGGCCCGAAGACGACCTGCAACTTATGCATTACCAGATGTTCCCGCACGGCGTCTTCCACGTTGAGAACGCGGGCGGCATGATCGATGAAGTGCTTGACCAGCGTGTCTGGATCGGCTGTTTCCCCTGGAAATTCAACGGTGGTGAAGCGGCCTTCTGTCGCCTGGTCGCCTTTGTTGATAAGTAAGCAGTAGCGACACTCCTTGCGGGTGTCCCGTCCCGTATTTGAACTCTAATAGCCATACGGGCATGGAAAGATGACGGGACACCCGCAAGGAGTGTCGCTACTGGTTCGTGGCTTCGGTGTGGGGAAGATCACACAGGGGCAGGTTGGCTGCGCTGCATGGCGAACTTAAATACGGCATAGCCCGCGAAAAACATGCCTACCCACAATGCAAAGTCGATTGGACCTGCCAGAGCGTTATCCCATACGAGATAGCCGGAATTTGTCGCTACGGTCAGGAGATCGCGTCCGAAGCCAATCAATGGCACACCGATTAAGAGAATCCACGCCAGCCAGCGCCTGCTCTGCTGCTGCGTCCCCTGCGAGAAGCGCCAGATCAGCATGTACACCACGGCCCCATAGATCAGCATGGGTGTGAGATAGAATGGAAGTGGGAGGTGGGCGACCAGGCCACTGGCAATATAATGCCACCATGAGGCATAATAAGCCAGGAGATCAATGAGCGCGTTAATGAGCGCCATTACCAGCCCGCCCGCCAGCGCGCCAAGCAATACCGCTTTTGGCGGGCGGACAAAGAGCACAAAAATGGCATAAACGATGATGACAAATGGCATCACATGAATAGCAAACAGTTGTATATCCACTTAGAACCCCTTTGCATATTGAACCGTGCCAGGGCGGAGGGCCGCGAGAGTGGCGAAGCCCCACCCCTACCCTGTACGACATGGACTTGCTGTCATCCTGAGCGCAGCGAAGGATCTGCGACTGGCCACAGGAGAGATCCTTCGCTGCGCTCAGGATGACATCTGGTGGGTGACTCTGCCCCCGCCCTGGTACCACCGAGAAAGGAACCTATTATGAATATTCTACCGCTTCGCGTCGCGCTTGCACAGATCAATGTGACTGTTGGCGATCTTGAGGGCAATACACAGAAGATTTTGGCGGCTATGCAAGAGGCATCTCGAGCGGGGGCGCATATCGTGTGCCTGCCTGAACTGGCGCTGGCCGGCTATCCACCTGAAGACCTGCTGCTCAAGCCGGGTTTTGTGGACGCCAATTTACGCGCCTTGCAGGAACTCATCGAGGCCAGCCGCACTTTTCCGGGCCTGACTTCGGTGATTGGTTTTATTGATCGCGACCACGATATTTATAACGCGGCGGCAATCGTTCATGAAGGCAAACTGTATGGCACGTACCATAAGCATTACCTGCCCAACTATGGCGTCTTCGATGAGAACCGCTACTTCCAGGCGGGACGGAAAGCGCCGCTCTTTCTTATCAATGGCGTGCATGTGGGCGTGAATATCTGCGAGGATGTCTGGTATCCCACCGGTCCTATGACTATGCAGGCGCAGGCTGGCGCGGAAGTCATCATCAATATTAACGGCTCGCCCTATTACGCGGGCAAAGAGTTGTTCCGCCAGCAAATGCTGGCGACGCGCGCGGCTGATAACGGGGTGATCGTGGTCTATCTCAACATGGTGGGTGGTCAGGATGAACTGGTCTTTGATGGTGGCAGCATGGTTTTTGACGAGCAAGGAGCGTTGATCGCCCGCGCTCCTGAGTTTGCCGAAGCCCTGCTCATTGTTGACCTGGATACCGCCTCTGTCTTCCGCACGCGCCTGCACGACCCGCGCCGCCGCCAGGAACGCTTGCAAGCGTCTGATGGCTATGTGCCAGGAATTGTGATTAGCGAAGGGCCAGGGGAGCCAGGGCGGGGGCAAGCGCACACAGAACCAGGGGAGCCAGGGCGGGGGCAAACAGAACCAGAGGAGCCAGGGCGGGGGCAAGCCCCGCCCCTACCCTACACGAATGAGGCATCGCCAACCGCCGTACAGGGTAGGGGCGGGGCTTGCCCCCGCCCTGGCTCCTCTGCGTGTATTGCGCCAAAGATGGAGCGTTGGCAGGAAATCTACTCGGCGCTGGTTTTATGCACTGGCGATTATGTGCGCAAGTCTGGTTTCGAGAAGGTCGTCATTGGCCTATCGGGTGGTATCGACTCATCGCTGACGGCTGCTATTGCCGTGGATGCCCTGGGCGCGGAAAATGTGCTGGGCGTGTCGATGCCTTCCGGCTACTCTTCGGAGGGCAGCCGCAGTGACGCGAGTGAACTGGCCGATAATCTTGGCATGTCCATGTGGACCATACCCATCGAAGAGACCTTTCGCGCATCACTCAAGATGCTGGTCCCCACGCTGGGCGAGGGCGACCTCGGTCTGACGGCGGAAAACCTGCAGGCGCGTGTTCGCGGCAATATCTTGATGGCGATTTCCAACAAACTGGGCTATATCGTGCTGACGACGGGCAACAAGTCCGAGATGGCGACTGGTTATTGCACGCTCTATGGCGACATGGCGGGCGGCTTCGCCGTTTTGAAAGATGTGTTGAAGACGCTGGTCTACGAACTCTCGCTGTACCGCAACTCGCTGGGCGAGGCGCCTGTTATCCCACCAGCGGTGATCGAGAAGCCGCCCTCCGCCGAACTGCGCCCCGGCCAGAAGGACACCGATAGCCTGCCGCCCTATGATATACTCGATCCCATCCTGCGCGCCTACGTCGAAGAGGACCGCACGCTCGATGAAATACTGGCGATGGGCTACGAACGCACAACGGTGGAGCGCATCATGCGGCTGGTCGATTACAGCGAATATAAACGCCGACAGGCTCCTCCCGGAGCCAAGATCACTACCCGCGCCTTCGGTCGCGACAGGCGACTTGCCCATCACTAACCATTATCGCGGGCTGGTGTAAATACGAGACAAGCAGAATGCCCATCATTGCCCGCCGGGCAATGATGGGCATTCTGCTTGTCTCGTATTTTTCTACTCTTTCACATCTCGCTTCCACGTCAGCCAGATGGCGACCGCCGCGAAGATGGCGGCGTATACTGCCGCCACAACCAGCGTGTGCGTGCCATCCACCAGGATGCCGTGCGATCCGCCCTGTCCTGCATTGTACAGGGGTCCAAATCCTATCGTGAGAGCGCGATTGTTGGTCAGAGCGACAGGCATCTGGTTCAGGTTCGGTCCCAGGAAGTAGGCCGTGATACTCAGCCAGAAATCGCTACCCGTCACGCGACTCGCCAGTACCATGATGACCGTGCCGAAATTGTCCAGCGGGAAAGAAGGCCAGCGCTGCGGCTATGCCGAAGACCGAGGCGCGGCCAATGACCGCCGCCGCCGTTGCCAGCAGGATGCTGACAACCATATTCAGCAGGATAGTACAAGACGAAGATGCCGCTATCCGACCAGAACTGCGAGGTGAGCGTGCCGAAGGAGTTGAGATTGCCCGCGATACCGCCTATCAGGAGAATGGTCAGCAGAAAATTGACCAGGACGCCGACGATTAACAGGATGAGCGCGATAATCGTCATGGTAAGCAGCTTGGCAAAGAGCAGTTGCAGTCGCCCCACGCCGCGCGAAAGCAGGACGCGAATGGTGCCAAGTTGATATTCCTGGCCGATCATACGCGCCGTCACAATCAGCAGAAAGAAGCCGGTGAAAACGCGCAGCACCGAGAGACCGATACCCATCTGATCGTAGTAGACAGTCAACGACGCGCCTGCAATAGCCTCTTTGAAACGCGGCCTGACGGTTTCTACAATGTACGGTAAGATGGTCACGCCGACCACCATCACCAGTAAAATCCAGGTGCTCAACTGGCGCATCACCTTGAGAAATTCGCCGCGCACCAGCCCGAAAAAGCTGGGTTTAGCCGTGCGTAACTGTATGTTTTCCGTCGCTGCGGATGTAATCACTGCGCTCATTGCACACCTCCTGTGCCACCGTTCGTCAGGCGCAGGAAGACCTCTTCCAGGTCCTGCGTGGCCTGCGAGATGGTATCGGGCGCAAAGCCCGCTTGAACTAGAAAAAGGTTAAGTTCGCGCCCGCGATTGGCGGGGGCGGGTGTAATCAACGCGCCCTGCTCGCTCAGTCGCGCTTCTCTGCCCCAGTTCTGCGCCTGCACGAGAGCCAGCGCCTCCTGCGCGCGTTCCAGGGTGACGGAGAATTCGCCATGCGCGCTGGTCAGTTCCTCAACAGTCGATTCTGTCACCAGCTTGCCCAGATTGATGATGGCGACCTTCGTACAGATCTGCTGCACTTCGGGCAGCAGGTGGCTGGAGATGAAAACGGTCTTGCCAGCGGCTGATAGCTGGTGCATCAGGTCGCGCATTTCGACGATACCGGCGGGGTCGAGACCATTGGCCGGTTCGTCCAGCACCAGCACGTCAGGGTCCTGCAAGAGGGCAATCGCCACGCCCAGGCGCTGTTTCATGCCCAGCGAGTAGGTGCGCACGCGGTCTTTCTGGCGGTTCTGCAAGCCTACCACTTCCAGCACGTCATCGATACGCGCGCGTGGCACGCCGCCCAGCGCCGAACCAACGGCGCGCAAATTGTCGCGCCCCGACAGGTACAGGTACAGCGCGGGCGTCTCCACCAGCGCGCCGACACGCGGCAAAATCTCCGAACGGTAAAAGGTAATATCCTTGCCGAGAATATCAACGCTGCCCCCGGTGGGTGCGATCAAACCGAGCATCATTCGAATAGTGGTTGTTTTACCGGCCCCGTTGGGGCCCAGAAAACCAAAAATTTCGCCGCGTCTCACATCCAGGCTTAAATTGTCCACAGCCAGCCGCTTCCCATATTGCTTCGAGAGATTGCGGATGCTCAGAACAACTTCGCCAGGACGCGCTGGCGATGCATTCGCGCCCGGCATAGTCATAACTCTTTCTGTCATACTGCTTGTTATTCCTTTCATAAAAGATGGGAGAAACAGTGTTTATGTTTGCTTGCGCATCATATCACCTCCTCCAACATATGAGTAGCATCATCCGACGCAAAAGTTCAGTGGGTTTATGCCATTTCTGTTTTCATCAGGGCGGCGAGGTCGTCAAAGGTGTGATCAGGCTGGATGGGGGAGGCGGCGAGGGCTTCGCGTGAAGTGGTGCCGGAAAAGAGGAGGATGGTGTGCGTACCGGCGTTCTTGCCGGCCAGGATGTCTACGCCGAGGCCATCGCCGACCATGACGGTTTCGTCAGGCTGGCTGTCTAAGAGATGCATGGCTTCGTAGAGCAGGGTGGGTTCGGGCTTGCCAACGACTTCGGGAGAGATGCCGCTGGCGGCTTCGATGGCTGCCGCGAGGGAACCGGTGCCGGGAATGAAGCCCCCCTGTACAGGCAAGAGCGGGTCACGATTGATGGTAATGAAGGCTGCTCCGGCGCGCACGGCGTTCATTGCGCAGGTAAGTTTCGTATAATCGAAGTCGCGGTCAAGTCCTACCAATACGGCATCGGCTTCATCGGAGTCTACGGGGGCTACAGATAAGCCCTGCGCCTTTACCAGGTCCATCAGGGGTTCTTCTCCGACGACGTAGACGGTGCCTTTGGGGAAACGGCGAGCGATGTTTTGCACTGCCGCCTGCCCGGCGGTGAGCAGGTGGGCAGTATCGGCTGAAATGCCCAGGCGTGTCAACTTTGCCAGCACCTGCGCGCCACTGGCAAAGGAGTTGTTGGTGAGGTAGAGGTATTTCTTATGGTTGGCATCGAGCCAGGCCACGAATTCTTGCGCGCCCGGCAATAATGTATTGCCCCGGTAGATCACGCCGTCCAGGTCGATCAAATAGGTCGTGTATGGTAACATGTTGTTGGCCTTATTCTCGCTGTAATTGTTCGCGAATGGCGACAATTTCGCGCCGCAGGGTGGGATTGATGTTGACCTCGCGGTCGATCTTTTCACAGGCGTGCAGGACGGTGCTGTGGTCGCGCCCGCCGAACATTTGCCCGATTTCCAGCAGTGAGGCCTGTGTCTCCTGGCGCATCAGGTACATAGCGATCTGGCGCGGCATAACGATATGCTTATCGCGCTGCTTGCCGCACATATCTTCGAGCGAGAGATGGTAGTATTCCGCCACTGCCGCGGCGATTTGTTTGATATTCAGGCGCGACTCGCGGCTATCATTGCCCAGCGAGGTCATGGCGGCGCGGGCAACTTCGAGGGTGAGATCGACCTGGTGCAGGTGTTGGTAGGCCATCAGGCGATTCAGGCAGCCCTCCAACTCGCGAATGTTGGTCTGCACGCGCCCGGCGATATAGGTGATGATATCGTCTGGCACCGGGTAGTGCAGCACATCGGCCTTGACGCGCAGGATTGCCATGCGTGTCTCCAGATCAGGCGGCTGAATATCAGCGATCAAGCCCCATTCAAAGCGCGAACGGAGCCGCTCTTCCAGGCTGACGATGGCTTTGGGCGGCCGGTCGCTGCAAATGACGATCTGCTTGCTCATTTCGTATAAGCTGTTGAAGGTGTGGAAAAACTCTTCTTCGGTCGATTCTTTCCCGGCGATAAACTGGATATCGTCCACCAGCAGGATATCGACCGAGCGATATTTAGCGCGAAACTCTTCGGTGGTGCGGTAGCGAATGGCGTTGACGATTTCGTTGGTAAACTGTTCGGATGAGACGTATAGCACAGCCAGTCCCGCCTGAATGCTCTGGTGGCCGATGGCGTGCAGCAGGTGGGTTTTGCCAAGCCCCACGCCGCCGTAGAGGAAGAGTGGATTGTAGGACTCGCCGGGCGCTTCCGCGACGGCCAGAGATGCGGCGTGAGCCAGGCGGTTGCTGTTGCCCACGATGAATGCGTCAAAGGTATAGCGTGGGTTGAGGCGATTTTGCATCAAAATATTGGCGCGTTGCTCATTATCCCATTCTTCCGTCAACTGGTTAAGCGAGGCGCGGTCATCGGCGAACGAATAGCGACTGGCGCTTTCATGCTCCTGCGGCACGGGCGATCGAGGAGCGATGTCATAATAGGCATAATCGCCGCCCGTGTTTCGCGGGGTCGGAATGCGCCCGCCAGTTTCGCGGCCCGGCAGCCCCTCGTCATAATTATTGGTGACGACCACCGTTACAGGCTGGCCGGTGATATCCGCCAGGATGTCCTCAATGGGACGCCGCCAGCGTGTATTGATGACATCGCGCGCCAGCGAGCTGGGAACCTGCAAGGTGAAATATAACGCCTCCTCCTGTCCGCTAAACGAAGGCGCGTCGATATCGTCCGCTCCGAAATTTGGTGCGCTGGTGAGGTTGGCGGATTGCAGCCAGGCCTTGCACACCGCGTCCATCGGAAGCACTTCCAGACGATCAAGGGTGGTAAACCAGACAGTAGAAGAATTAGCCATATTCATACGATTACTCCCCACCTGGCAGCGACGATTGGCATCGTCCGCAGCAGGCCCAGCCCTGCTGGCTTCTACATATCTACGAAAGCAACGCACTCGATTTCAACCTGAGCCTGGCGCGGCAATTCGGCTACAGCCACGGTGGAGCGCGCAGGAGCGATCCGTCCAGGCCCCTCAAAGTAGCTGGCATAGGCGGCGTTCATGGCCTGGAAATCGCTCATATGAATGAGAAAGACGGTTGTCTTTACGACGTTGGCAAGTGAAGTACCGGCGCTTTCCAGCACCGCTTGCAAGTTTTGAATGACGCGGTGCGTCTGCGTCGCGATATCGCCCTCTACCAGTATGCCTGTGGCGGGATCAAGCGGGGTTTGACCGGAGCAATAGACGAATTGACCGATGCGCACGGCCTGGCTATACGGGCCGATGGCTGCCGGGGCCGAAGATGTGCTAATTTGATTACGTTCCATGATAATTTCCTGCTACGAACGGGCGTGATAAATCTGGCCCCTACGATTGTCTAAACATTGACGGATAAAATTGTCCTGGCGCGCCTGGTCCAGGCGTTGCATGGTGCGCGGCTGCCGGAGTGGAGGCCGATTTTGCTCGCTCGGCCAATTCCCGCGCGCACTGGCGCAGGGCCTGTTGCATCTCTGCGGCTGAATAGAAACGGTCACCTGGCTCCTTCTCCAGAACGCGATTGACGATCTGCTCCAGCGAAGGTGGCACGTTGGTATTGAACTGGCGCAGCGAAGGCGGGTAGGTGGAGGCGTGCTGCATGGCAATAGAGACGGCTGTGGGGCCGACAAATGGCGGTCGCCCCGTCAGCATTTCAAACATGACAACGCCCAGGGAATAGAGGTCCGAAGAGGCCGTCAATTTCTCGCCGCGTGCCTGTTCCGGCGAAAGGTAGTCAGCCGTGCCAAGCACGATACCGCTGTTAGTGAGTCCAGCCTCTTCGGCCACCCGCACAATGCCAAAATCGGTTAGCTTCACCTGCAAGCTGGCCGCGAGCGGAGAGCTTGCTGCTGATGAGCTTGCATTGCTTGAAACGAGCATAATGTTCTGAGGCTTGATGTCGCGATGAATGAAGCCGCGCGCGTGGGCAACTTGCAGGACAGCGCACACCTGCGCAGCGATCTCTATGGTTTCCTGGGACTGCAAATGGCGGCGTTGCGCGATTAACTGCTTCAGCGTCGGGCCGGGGATATATTCCATCACCAGGAAGTATTGACCATACTCTTCAATAAAATCATAAATGGTGACGGCGTTGGGGTGAGCGAGCGCGGCTGCTGCGCGAGCCTCGCGGCTGAAACGCTCTACCGCGCGGAGATCATTCTTATCCAGCGAGCGCAGGACTTTGATCGCTACCAGCCGCTCAACACGATGATCCCATGTCTTGAAGACACTTGCCATGCCACCAGTAGCAACGTGTTCGCGTATCTCATAGCGTCCGGCAATCAGAGTGCCTTCAAATTGTGTCAATGTGTTCTACCTCAATATGTTGGGTTATTTTTTCTTCGATCTTCAACGGATGTCGCTATCAATATTAACGCCAAGTATACCACTTATGCGGCTTTCTAGTCCATAATGGCGGGGATGGATAGGTAATATGGAAGATTGTAGTATCGCCAGGGCGGGGGCTTGCCCATTCGCACCAGTTAAGCGAAGAGCCGGGTTTATCCGTAGCGCGACATCAATCGTATAGTGAGAGGCGCTAGGCTTGCCCCATTCGCACCAAGTTAAGCGAAGAGCCGGGTTTATCCGTAGGGGCGGGGGCGGACGATGAGGGGTGGTGGGGACGCTTGCGTCGCCCTCGTCCCTCATAAGCGCCAACAAATCGTATCATCAACAGTTACGAGGGCTACGGACTTCGCTCGCTTGCTTCTTAAGTTGGTGCGAATGGGTACGGGCCGGGCTTGCCTTTGCCCAGGTCGCGTCAGGTTTTTTGGGAAAGGCGTCACCAATTTGGGAGGTGTCATTCTGAGCGCAGCGAAAAATCTCTCGCCGAGCCGCACGCAGATTCTTCGCTGCGCTCAGGATGACAGGCGCAAGCGGCGCGTTTCAATAAACCCTACAAGTGAAAGGCGGGGCTTGCCCCCGCCCTGGTCGCGTCAGATTTGGACGACTCTGCTCCCTTGTGCTACACTGCCTGTAGGAAACATTATCAATCCGTATAGGGTACGGGCCGGGCTTGCCCCCGCCCTGGCCTTGAAGGAGTATTAAACATGCCACATCTCACGGGCGGCCAGGCCGTTGTTGCCGCGCTACGGGCGCACGGAGTCGATACGATTTTTGGCATACCGGGCGTGCATACGCTGCCTCTGTATGATGCTATGCTGGACGAGCCGGGTTTGCGTCATGTGCTGGCGCGCCACGAGCAGGGTGCGGGTTTCATGGCCGATGGCTATGCGCGTGTGGCGGGCAAAGAAGGCGTTGTCAGCGTGATTACCGGTCCGGGCGTGACCAATGTTGCGACTCCGGTGGCGGATGCTTACGCGGATGCCGTTCCGCTGCTGGTGATTGCTTCCAGCTTGCCACGCGCTTCGCAGGGGCGCCGGCGCGGCGAGCTGCACGAAACGAAGAATCAGTTCGGCGTGATGGATGCCCTGGCGGATTGGACGCGCGCGGTAGAATACGTTGAGGAAATCCCAGATGCCATTCGCGATGCCTTCCGCGCTATGCGGATGGGACGCCCACGCGGCGCGTATATCGAAATTCCGCTCAACTTGCTGGAAATGGGCGCGGAACTTACTATAGCGACACCCGCGCCTGTTGCGCCTCCTTTGCCTTCAGCAAAACTTCACTGCCATCGCGAAATACTTGCGAGAGGCGCAGCGTCCCTTGATTATAGTTGGCAATGGTGTGACGGCTGCGGGGGCTAACGCGCAATTGTTGCAATTGGCGGAGTTGTTGGGCGCGCCTGTTCTACTGGATAGAAAGAGCCGCGATACTCTGCCAACCAGCACACCCGCTAGTCATAGCTACCTCTGGCTACCCGTTCACGCCAGCTATGTACGAGATTATCAGTACATCCGATGTCGCGCTGGTCATCGACAGCAGTCTGGGCGCGTCAACTCCAGGTCAGAGCAAATTACGCCTGCCGAATACCGTGTTACAGATTGACCGCGAGCCATCTGAAATTGGCCGCCACTTTCCGGTGACGCTGGGCATGGTCGCTGATGCGCGTTTCGCGCTGGATGGGTTACTGGATGCGCTGCAAGATGCGCCGCGAGCGCGCCCTTCGCGCCATGAAGAGGTGGCGCGTGTCAAGGGGTCACTCGTTGAGCATGTGTGGCAGAGGTATGGGAGCAACATGGCTTTTCTGGATGCTGTGCGCGAGGCAGTACCACAGGATGGGGTGATCGTGGCTGATATGACAAAGTTGGGCTATGCCAGTTCCGAATATCTCCCACTTTACGAAGCCCGCACCTTCATTCATCCCTCGGAGTTGTGTTCAATTGGCTGCGGTCTCCCCCTGGCTCTGGGCGCGAAAGTTGCCGCGCCGGATAAGCCTGTTGTGGCGCTGTGTGGCGATGGCGGTTTCTTGCTCAATGTGGGCGAACTGGCAACGGCTGCGCAGGAGCAAATCGACGTGGTGACGGTTGTTTTTAACGATGCGACCTATACGGCTGTCAAGCAGCAGCAGGCCCGGCGTTACCACCAGCGTTATATCGCGACAGACCTGCGCGCGCCCGACTATGTGCTGATGGCGCAGGCATTTGGCATCCATGGCCTACGGGTAGCGACGCCTGGCGACCTGGCCGAGGCGCTTGCGCACGCTATACAGCGCGGGGCTGCGACGCTTATCGAGGTGACGTTGCCGCCCGTTGAGTGGTAGAAAGCGGTTAAAGTGGATCATAACGACCATGTGTTTCTTCTAACAAAGGGCATACCAGAACGCGGAGGCACCTGGGCCGATCTCGGTTCGGGCGCGGGAGCGTTCACGCTGGCGCTGGCCGACCTCACCGGGCCGCAGGGGCACATCTACTCGATTGATAAAGATAGAGGCGCGCTGCGCGAGCAGGAGCGAGCTATGCGCGCCTACTTCCCCGCGAGTACTGTTGAATACATTCACGCTGATTTCACGCGCCCGCTGAATCTACCACCGCTCAATGGCATCGTGATGGCAAACTCGCTGCACTTCGTGCGCCAGAAAGACCCGGTGTTACAACTTGTGCGCAGCTATTTGCGGCCCGGTGGTCGCCTGCTGCTGGTGGAATACAGCACTGATCGGGGCAATATGTGGGTGCCGTTTCCCCTTTCATATAGCACGTGGGAAGAAATGGCGCGCCAGAATGGGTTTGCGCAAACGCAGTTGTTGGCAACTGTCCGCAGCCGCTTTTTTGATAGTATATATGCAGCTATGAGTGTGCGAGATGGGTAGTGTAGCGCCAGGCTTCAAGCGGCAACGTTGATAACGATGGCCTGGGGATGTTCGTGTTCTTCAGGTATGGATTCGCCCTCATCGATGAGTGTTTCAATATAAAGTCGGATAGCATCTTTAGCCATGGCGATAGCCTCTTCCAGCGTTTCACCCTGCGTTACACATCCTGGTAAGGCGGGTACAGTAACTGTATAGCCGCCCTCTTCGGTATCCGGGTGCAGGATAATGGTATATTCGTACTTGCTCATTATGAAACCTTCCTTAAAGCAGGTCCTTTAGCTCAACTTCTGTCAATTTTGCTTGTTTCAAAATAGTCTCAAGCGTTTTTGGTTTAATAATCACGCTCGCATGTTTTGCAACTGTGACGATCCCCGGCTTCGTTGGATGTTTCAGAGTAACATGGCTGCCGCTTTGCCTCACTGGTTGCCAACCATCATGCCTTAGAGCACGAAGTAGCTAAACAGCATTGATACGGGGTAATTTTGGACTCACTTGTCCCTCCCCTTTTAGGGAGAATTATACTACAACCAGGCTTTTATAGCGTACAGACAGAATCGATGCCATACCGAATTTTGGCTCTTCCGCACTTCTCGTGCTCAGCTAATGTGTTGATCTACCGAGAAACCAATGCAGAAGGGCATTGAGAGATATTTTCCACAAAAAATCATCCTCCACACATTGAAAAGGTGCGAGTTGCCTTACCAAGCCAATTCTCAATGCCTTCTCTTTATGCTGAGCACGGAAAGTGCGGAAGAGCCCGATTGTTGTGTAAGGAGATATCGCTAAAAACGCTTCGCTGAGACGCGAAGCGCCGAGTCGGCTGCAAACGGATGTTGTGCTTCGTTATTGCGGATGTGCTTATTTGATCGCTGCTAATTCTGTTTTCGCGGGCAGGGAAGCGATTGCAGATGAATTGAATCCTTTCACTATTAGCCATACCGCTAGACCCATTTCTTGCAAGGCGATGGGAAGACCCAAAAGTACCTGGGGAGTCGAAAAAGGCTCAATAATCTGGAACATTACCAGTAGGATTGCAACCATTAACAAGGCTGTTCCAAGTAAACCCCACACTGATAGCCACCTTGGAACTAGTTTCGTTTGATAAAATATCAGGTAGTAGAGGGAAGCTCCAATGCAAAAAGCCAGAACTGACCCTACGTTTCCTGCAAAATGATACCCATTAAGCAGCGATATCCCTAATACGTTGTAGTCGGATGAAGCAGAGATCCCTGACTTTACGAATTCACGGCTTAAGGATAGAAGTACCAATAAAGTGATGGCGCCTACAATGTAAAACACTCCCTCGATAAGCCTGAAGCCAACGGCTCCAAGCGCCAAACTTTCGTTACGTTTTCGCAGTACCGGATACAATGCGATTGCAATGCTAGCTGATGCGAAAGCGGCGATAACGGACAGGAACACTCCAATCAATAATTGGTTTGCATTCGCGGAAACATCAACCAGATAATTTGGAGCATTAATAGATGCTAAGAATGGCAAGCTTAGTATACTTGCCGCCGTCGCAATTATGAATAAGACACCCACAATTATGGCGGTCTTTCTGTTTCGATTCATTTTATCCTCCTGAATGGGTCTTTCCCGTTTAACTTGCATCCCTCGCCTCGTCGTACTCTGTACTCCAGGAAGCAGAGAGGCCTTTCAAAGAAAGCGTAATCCAGGGACCTCACGGAGGAATCACACAAGAGGGCTTTCTCATCAGAGATCCGTCACAGGTTCATACTGCCTCTTTGGGAAGGGCTCACGTTACACAGAATTCGGGCTCTTCCGCACTTTGCGTGCTACCTCATGCGGCCTTCAAAACCCGTTGGCGTAAGAGTGGGAAGCCGCCCCGGCCATACATGGAGCGCTTAATATACTTCAGCTTATTGATTTTCCCCTCAACAGGTCCATTACTGTAGGAAAGAGTGAATGCCGCGTGTAAAGCAGACCCTTCTTTCTGCAATCCTTGAGCAAAGGTAACCAGATCGCTGATTCCGCTCGTCTGGCAGTCCCGGAGCCAGGTGGAGAGCGGTTGAGCGTTGCGCTCTTTGAGCAGCGTCACAAATTGTTGGGCTAATCCATAGGCGATTGCGACCTGCTGTACCTTGCCGATAAGGGAAAGGGTCTGCTTTTCCTGCTGCTCCAATTGCGAAGGGTCGCGCAGAAACAGCCAGGCGAGATGGCGCGGGGCCATTTTGGGGGGCGTAGGAGTCGCTTGGCGCTGGGGTTGAGCAAGAGCCTCAGGCTGCCCGTCCCCGTGAAGCTGGCCCCATCGATAGACCATCATCCAGCTCCCGGTAAAGCCGCGTGCTTGCAACTCGTGCCATAATTGACTGGTCACGTGGCATCCCTCTTGCCACCGTTCTTGCAGATAGGGTCGATAGGGATCAATGGCGCTCTTGGTGCGTACGGGTTTGCTCCACTCAGGAAAACTGGGAGACCGAACAAACTTCCGCACGGTTTGATGGCCAATCTGGAGTTGCCTAGCAATCCCCAGAATGGTTCCCCCTTGCCGATAGAGTTCATTGACTTGCTGATAGAGAGCAAGTCGCCGCTGTCGTGATCCCTCCGAACGTACTCGCTCGCCGCTGGTTCGTTTTTGACGGGGCGAGATCGCAAGCCCGCCGTCCTCACTTGCCTCTTCTGGCATCTGAGTGTGACTGAGGAACCGCTCAATGGCTTCACGAAGATTTTTTAACAGATGCCAGCGATCTATGACCTGTTGGGCCTGTGGAGCGCCGTCGGTTGCTCCACGCGTGACGCGTCTTTGGAGCGATCTCGGCTGATGATTTCTACACCCGGATGCTGCCTTAACCATGTGGCGAAGGTTTCCGCACTGCGGTCTTCGAGCAGGTCTACCGGCTGGTGCGTTTCTAAATTGATGAGGATCGTCCCGTAGGTGTGCCCTCGTCGAAAAGCGAAATCGTCCACCCCAAGGACTCGGGGAGTTGGGAGCGCCAGGGCCTTCTTTTTGGCTCGTCGCAGAAGCGTATCAGCACTCACCGGCATCGCTAATTGGTCAGCCAGCCGTGAACCAGCTTGCCCGCTCAGAACGACGGCGATGCTTTCCAGAATGGTTCCTAAACGGCTGGTTTGCCGGGCTGAGACCGGCAATTCCGGCAAGCGTTCAGCGAATGTTTGCCGAGCACACTGTGAATTAAGGCAGCGAAAACGCCGCACTCGTAAGATCAGTTGAACCTGGAGACCGCTGATCGGCAAATCCTGGGGATGCCGCTGATAATAACTATGAACGTGGCTTGTTTCCTCACCACAGGAAGGACAGGCTCCCGTTTTCGTGAGTGCGCAAGCTGTAATCGTCAGCATGGTCTCACTGGAGGCAATGTGCTGGACCTCAAAACCAGCGAAAGTAAACTGAAGCATTTGTTAGGAGAAGCCTCTCGTGGATACTGTTTGGGAGAATGAAATATTTCCTCTCACTTTATCTACGATTACGGGTTGTATGTCAGCACGCAAAGTGCGGAAGAGCCCGAATTTTGTGTAACGGCGAATTCAGAAAAGCCTTAAAGCTAGGACTAGCGTGGTTTTAGCGCATTCTCACTTTACGCTATTACACAAAACTCGGTTTGGTATCCTCTCTCCTCATCTTTTATCTTCTATGAATTGAATCAACAGACGAAAACAAATTTACAGCACAGGGAACCCTGGCAGCGCTAACAGGTGCCAGTAGGCGGTGATGACGAGCGCGGCTATGAGCAGGATGGCGAACAGCGTTTCGAGGGCGAGTGTTTTGCGCATGTGCAGGTGCAGCGAAGGGGGCGAGTCGGTACGCAACACGCCACTGATGAGTACGACGAGGCCGGGGAGCGTCCAGAGCGTGATGAGCAGGAGGTGCGGCGCGTGACGCGGCACGGCCAGTATGACGATAGGCGCGTAGGCTCCCAGCAAGAAAAGCAGGTAAAGCGCGCGGCTCACGCGCAGGTCTAAATAGGAGGCCAGGGTGCGTTTGCCTGCCTGCGCATCGCTTTCGGCATCGCGCACATTGTTCAGGTGAATGAAGGCGGTTGCCAGCAGGCCGAGCGAGAGGCCATACGTGAGCACGATACGATCAAAGTGTCCTGTTTGGATCAGGAAAGCTATCATGGTGAGCAATGGCCCAAAGATGAGGAAAGCGACGACTTCGCCCAGTGTCAGCGATGAGATTGAGAAAGCCGTGGCGCTATAGAAATAGGCGCATAGCAGGCCAATCAGCACGAAGAGAAAGAATACTGCGCCGCCAGCCAGGGCCGTGAACACTCCGAATATCGCGCCCAATAACAGCATAATCAGACCGATGGTGAGCACGCGCACGGGTTTAATAAGCCCCTGCTGGATCAGGCCGCCGGGTCCCAGCGCGTTACTGGTATCGATACCGCGCAAGTAATCATAGTAATCGTTGACGAGATGCGCCCCGATTTGCAGGCACAAGACGGTGAAGAGCAATGCCAGGAAGCGCTGGGGATGGAAATCGCCGCGCGGCGCTTTTGTCGTGATGCTCTGTGTCCATGCCAGCACGCTGCCCACCAGAATGGGCATCAACGATAGAGGTAAATAGCCGGGGCGCATACCGTTCCACCAGATGCGCAGCCATTCGGCAAAGCTGCGATGATATTCCGCCGGATGCACAATCAATGGCGCGGGCAGGCGAACAGATTGTGTTGAAGCAACGGAGTGAACTTCAACTTCGGGCTGGAGATCGCTAATGGTTTGCATTGACCCGAGCGGTATCGTGGGCACTTCCTCTGCCTGTACCGAATCAGCCGTGACAATTTGCGCGGATGTAACAGCCTTTATACGCGGATGGGAAGGAGTGTTATCTGTGGCATCTCTATTGTGCATTTAACGCCTCATGCCTCTAAATACGATCATAAAAGATGAAAAAAATTGCTAAAAATCGGTAAGCCTTTGTATAGTATAACGTTACGCAGACAAAAGATGTCGCTATAAAAGCTGACGTATAGCTATACAATAAAGTATACAACCGGAGGAAAACGGGCTAGCCGGACCAGGGCGGGGGCAAGCCCGGCCCGTACCCTGTACGATTTCGCCCGCTCCTTCGTAGTAGGGTACGGGCCGGGCTTGCCCCCGCCCTGGCAATCTAAGCCCCCGCCCTGCTCCGACTAGCGTTCCTTGAAGTCATGAAGATCGTGTTGCAGGGCTTGCATGGCCTTCTGTAATTGGGCCTGGCTGACAGCGATGGTGAGGTCGCCGCGCGTCTTTTTCGAGAATGCCGCGCGCGGCATCTGTGGTGCGGCGCAGCCCACCTGTAATGGCGTCGGGATAATCAATGGTGATGAGTAGGGCGTAGATATCGTCCATATGGCGCAGCAGCGCTTCGCAGGTATCGTAGTTGCCCTGTCGCAACTGGTCCAGGATATAGCGACGCAGCTCACCCACCGTTTCACCCAGGCCATTGAGGTATGGCGCCCAGTCGAGGGAGAGATCACGCGCCTGGGGCAGCGAACGGTTTTGGGCGAGGGCCGCGAAGGTAGCGGCTTCGGCGTATTCTTTTTGCGCGTCATGCACAAAGCCGGCGAAGAAGATATCTTTATGATCGCGCAGGTCCTCAGCCATTTCATCCAGCAGGGTTCTGGCCTGTTCCAGCAGCGTGGCGGCTGCCGCGAATTCTTGCCGGTGCGTGGCGCGAATACTATTGGCGCAGGCGCGAATAGTTGCCCGCGATTTTGGCAATGCGCGCTCTCGTGCTGCGTGTTTGAGTCCCAAATACTGGACTGCTTCCCGTTCAATATCTTCTAGATGTTCTGGCATGGCATTCCCTGTCTCTGCTTATTTCTTCAAGTGTAACATAAGGGACAGGGAATGTATAGCAGTTATACGAGGCGCTTTACGTTGATTTCAGGAGGAAAAGTCATGGTATCCAGATTACCGGCCCAGAAGAGCTGCTTCATCATTTCGGCAATGGCGTACAGGAGATGCTGTAAAGCGGCATCGCGTCCCTGCTCAAATGGAGCGCTGCCGTGATAGGTAGCCATACCCGCGAAAGAACTATGGAGCGGCGTGTGGGAGCTAATACGCACCAGGTACATCTCCATCTTCAAGGCTCCATATTCTACCGGTATCATGACACGCAGTTGCGGCAGTTGATCGATGATATCCAGGCGATAGAAAACGCCATAATGATCGCGTGACGATTGAAAAATGGATATCTCAGGCACCGAGTCGTCTGAATCTTCGGCGCGCGGCTCTTGTTCTGGATGCTCCATCTCAACTCCTAAATGTGCCAGCAAGTTTTCGACTTGTTCATGAATGTTCATTGTAGTCCTCTCCATGGCCTGGAAACTGGTCGAAGCACGGTTCTACCAGCCTATTCCAATTCGACAACGAGAAAACGGAAATAAGGGGTGGACACCGCCAACAATTATGGCTACAATCAAGTCATGCATAATCTGGAGCCGCACAAACTGATCGAGGCCAGTCCTCTCTTTCGTGACTTACAACCGCGTGAAACGGCGGATGTGATTGCGCGTTTGCAGCCGGTGAGCGTTCTACACGGAACGCGCATTCTTGAACGTGGAAACTGGCACGGGCAACTGTACATTGTGGCCTCTGGACAGGTGAGCGTTCTTTTGCAGGAAGACCATAACGAACTGGCGGTAGCGCACCTGGGGCCAGGAGAATGTTTCGGTGAGATGTCGCTGATTACGGGTGAGCTGCCCTCGGCAACGGTACGCGCTGAACAAGATACCAGCCTGTGGGCCTTGCCGCAGGCTGATTTTCTCGCGCTCATCGGCACCTGTCCCACGCTGCTGCGCAACATCAACGCTATTCTTGCGCTGCGTTTGAGTCGCGCGAATCAGCAAATCCTTGCCAACCACGCGACTCAACTGGTAGAGTTAGCCCTGCTTGATGATGCCGCTCTGCCTTTGCAGCGCTCGCTCAGTTTGCATATCGCAGATGCTTTAGCCAGGCGCAGCCAGAAGCGCGTGTTGCTGCTTGAGGTGTGCGGGCAGGATGAGGCTATTGGCCCGCATTTTGCGCGCCATCCTGAGCAAATACGCCCATCGCTGCTGGACTGCGCTCTCGATCATAGCCTGATTGCGCGGCATCGCGCGCCCACGGTGACGCCCGAAGGTCACTATTACGTGGCTCTGGCGGCTCTGGCATCTGATGCGCAACACCTTGCTGAAATGGATAGTGGCGTACTGGCGACCATCATTGACGTGGCGAGCGTATATGATTACGTGCTGTTAGTCACCACGAGTAGCACGCCTTACGCGCTGGCGCGCAGCGTTGCCGAACTGTCCAATCGCTCTCTCCTGATCGTTTCGCATACTATGCTGCATGAAGCGCCATCATGGCTTGCTACAGGCAAAGCGGCAAACCCGGCGGTGTTTGTAGCGCATGTTCCTGCTCGTCCCACGATCGGTTCGCAAGACGATTACTCCGCGCAACTGGCCCGCGAGGTGACGCGCCTGCTTCCAGCAGATATGCCCCTACTGACACAATGTTGGGACGCGGGAAAGGCGCTGAGTCAGTTTGCTCCCGACGCGCAATTGACGAGGTCTGTTGATTTCGTGGCGCGGTTCATTGCGCGCCAGACGGTTGGCATTGCCTTTGGCGGCGGTGGCGCGCGCGGCTTTGCGCACCTGGGCGTCCTGGAACAACTGGTACAGCACGGCGTGCCGGTTGATTACATTGCCGCCTGTAGCAGCGGCATTATCACGCCAGGTATGTACTTGATCGGCAAATCGTTTGCTGAGAGCGAAGAGATCTTCCTGCAAATTCAGCGTAACATTGTGCGGTGGCGCATCCCGCGCACGTCCATTTTCTCGAATGCTGGCCTGAAACGAATGCTGCGTGAGTTGTGCGGCGAATTGCGCTTTGAGGACCTGACCACGCCATTCGCGATGGTGGCGGTTGATCTCAGCACGCGCTCAGGCGTTGTGCTTGATCGCGGGTTGTTGTGGCAGGCAGGCCTTGCCAGTACCGCCCTGCCGGGCATATTTCCGCCTGTACTGGTTGGCGATCATATTCTGATGGACGCGGGAATGCACGATCCCGTACCCATTCGCCTGCTGCGCAAGATGGGCGCGCACATCCTGATCGCCTCGGAACTGGGAGGGCAGGAACCGCCTTCGCTTGAAAGCGCGACTCCCTGGCTCGAAGAATCGGCGCGCCGCGATAATTTCGGGCGACCGCGAGGGTCTCGCCCCCTACCATACACGCACACGCGGTCGCCGCATATCGTAGACTTAATACTACGCACCTATGACCTGGCGATGGCAACTATCGGGATGCACAGTATTCGCGAAGCCGATGTCGTCATTCGCCCAAAATTGCACCGCGTCTCGCTGCGCCAGTTCTCCGAAGGTCGCAAGTTTGTAGCGGCGGGACGAGAAGAGGTGGAACAATCGCTGCCGAAATTGCGAGCGTATCTGCCCTGGCTGGAATAATTATCCCCCGGCACGTTTGACCTTGTAATGAGCCTGCCCCACTTTTGTGGGGCAAAGTCAAAAGAGAGAACAAGGGAGAGGATGCTTTGACAAGAAAAACCCTCCACCCGAACAATGTGTATTGCTACATCGCTTCACAAGCGATCATCAGCAACGCTCGTGCGTCGGATAGGGGTGACGACAACCGTAACGCTCTAATGGTCGGTCATTTGTCTCCCTCTCTTACGATCTGGCGGCTTTTGCTCCCCTTGATGCTCAGGACAGTAACGCTGAAAGGCGTTTTCCTTTGTGAGCAAAAAGCGGTGAGGGCATCCTTGTTTGGCGCACGTCACCGGGTGGCCTTTTTCTTCTGGCATGTGTATCTGCTCCTTTCATGCCTGACCTGCACGCGATCACCAACTTATCAAGGAAGCTCGCGGCTTGCTTCCCATGTGAAGTCAGGCAAAGGAAAAGGAATGCTGTGCCTTTTCATTCAAGCGCTGAAGTTGAAGCAGTATAGCAAAATACTGTTCGCTTGTCTACTATGGGATACGAAAAATGGAAGGAGAGGAAGGAGGTAAAATGGGGAACTATCCCATAACTCGCAAAATTTCACACTCTCGGCCTAGATTGGAAGAGGGGTCTAGCCTCAAGGGGTGTTTTGCCGTGTCGGGATTTGTGCATTCTGCGACGTAATAAGAGATGTTAAATTATATAGACATCATGGAAAACTAAGAAGAAATATTTACTTTCAGTAAGTTCAGCACTTCTGCTCGTACTTTTTCTAATTCGACGCCCAAACTTTCCAGTACACCAGTGGCTATACCATCGCCTTCTCGTACTAATCCTAACAAAAGGTGCTCGCTCCTAATGTCGCGGCAATATAGGCTACGAGCTTCATTCACTGCTAGTGCTATCACTTTTTTAGAACGTGGGGTTAGAGGAATATCGCCCAATACAGGATGTTCTCCACGTCCAATAATAAATTCAACGGCAGCACGAACCTTGTTCAGTTCGACACCCAAATGACTCAAAACCCTGGCAGCTACGCCCTCTCTTTCACGTATAAACCCAAGTAAAAGATGTTCGGTGCCAATATAGTTGTGTGAGAAGCGTTGTGCTTCTTCACGAACTAGTCGCAGAGCTTTTGCACTATCATTTGTAAAGCTGTTAGAGCGTAGTAAATCTTCAATTCCAAGTCGGGATTTATCGGTAGTAGAAACCAACTTCACTACTATATCAAGTTTAATTAGGTCTTCAATTACTTTGCGGATACCCTCAGCAACATCGAAAAGTGCTTCATTCAGACTATGCCAAATGGCACTTGTGACAGGCTTCGCATCTGTTGGCAGGGCTTGAAGATTGCCAAGCGGTTCTCCTTGCCAGTGAACATGGGAGAGAATGATTGGAATAACGCGAGCCTCGCCCTTTTCGTGGCGTTCTAAGGCCTTTTTCATTTCGATACTATAACAATAATCTGAAGCCATAAAGGGATATGGCAAGGATTCCTTCCTGAAGCAGCCATTTGAGCCGCTAAAGTTCTAAATACATGTATTATTTAAGAATGTACCATATCGCTTGCTTCAAGTGTTTTTTGAAAATGTGCAAGCAAAATGTGGGCGTAAAGCGGAAAAGAGAGATGGTGAGAGCCAAAAATAGCTGGTCTTCGCTTTCGTGGCAATGTCACGCCAGATTTTGTAAGAAAGCTGTAAATTTTGAGATTAAGCGGTTCTCCCGCACTTTGTGTGGAAAACTCATCATTTCTAGCAATACCCAATATGAGATATGGCTGAAGAAGGTCTACGAGGACGAAGCTGAACAGTCAATACGAACAGTCTCCACACAAAGTGCGCATGAGCCGAATAATGGGCTCTCCGTTATCTTTAGTGCACAAAGCTCATCAAGAGAGCATTTGAGAAACTTTGATCCGCGCCAGGAGCGGACAGCAAAATCGAGCAGTTCTTAATAAGCTCATCTTGCACTATTCCTGACGGAGACCCGAATAATGTTGGCATCTACAACCCAGCCAACTCTTTCCTTTACTTGGATGGGTGGAAGACGACCTCTCCTTCCATGAGTTCGGGTTGCCCCTGAAATTGCGAAAGGATCTGATGCTCTCTCGCCCAGGCGACAAAGGCCGTATTGGATGACTGCGCGGTCTCTTGCGTTTCAAAAATGCTAATACTAACGACTCCCTCTGTTCCCACCCGCACAATGTAATACTCCACGAAGCCCGGTAAGGTTGTAAGGATGGGGGCAAAGGTGTCTGTCGCTTGCTTGACGAAGGTATCGATCGAATGTGCAGGGAGCATTCCTCTGCGAATAGCTGCATACATGAGTATTCCTCTTAGCCTCATGAGGCTTTTTGCAATTTCAGTTCATAAGTGCGTAGTCGGTCGTACCTGCTTGCACATGACCTCCACCCGTTGGGCAGATGCCGCCTGTCGTAACGCTTGTATCCCAGAGCCAGAACAGCCCTGCACACTTCCCGCAGAAGCGCCAACCATGTTGGCCGGAGAAGCTGGCCTCGTTCATTATGAGCGCATAGTCTGAACTACCGCCCCGTGTATGGCTTCCCCCTGCTGGACACGTCCCAGCGTTTTCTTGCCCTCCCGCCCAAAACAGCCCTGCGCATTTGCCGCAGAAACGCCAATCATGTTGGCCCTGATAATTCGGGACATCCATCACCAGTCTGTAATTACTACTGGTGTTTGGACCATGAGTGCCACCGCCTGGGCAAACTCCTCCCGCGGCATCGGTTCCCACCCAGAACAATCCATTGCATCGAGAACACCAGCGCCAATGCTGCTGCGTCTGAGTAGAGACCGCTGTCGGATAGATCGACCAATACTGGCCGTACCAAATTGCCAGCCAGGGGAGATTCAGCACCACGCCATTGCCTGCATCGACTGCCGCCATCAGTTTCTCTTCGAGTTGTAGATAGCCAGTGACGAGTGCTGCTAGAACGGTGACGACGATTCCTCCTGGCACCTGTTTGGCGACAGTAGCAACGATTGTACTCACTACCGAGCCGATGTCTTCGGCTGTTTCAATTTCTTTCGTTTCAGTCTCTGTCAAAGTAAGATACACCGCCCAGAAGTCTGCACTGATAGTAGCCATACACTGCTCCTTGTTCACTGAATATACATCCCGTCGTCTGAAAACCGTATTTCGACGAACGGCTTCTACGTTCCTCTTACGGCACTAATAGGACTAGGCAACGATGAGCAATTGAAAGGTCAAATCCGCACCGACAGGGGCAAGCGCAGGTCCAGAAGCATCGCCTGCCTCATAGACGCCTGTCATTACTTCAACCACGTTGGGACCCGTGGGCGGACTCCCATAGGCGGTTATCCACGCTGCTTGCTGCCAATGCCCGATAGAGGCAACCTCACAGACATTGGCAACGCTGAAATCAAAGGTGATGTGGTAAAAACCCGTTCCGAGGTGTGCCACATTTTTTACCCCCGAAGCATGAAGTGTCGTACCATCAGCACCAATGACGACGAATTCAAGGATCTGAGGCATTTCCGGTTCCCCTTTTCAAGACACTTTTTCATGTCAGCTTCACGCTAAGCCTGCATGTTGAACCGCTTGCATGGCGGCGAGATAGTCTGGCTCACTGAGCTGATCGGCAACGTACTCGGTGTAGACGACGCAATCGTGGCGATCAATGACGAAGACGGCCAGCTGCAACAGACGCCACTCTTTCAGCCATACTCCATAGTCTTGCCCGAACTGCTCTCTGCCCAGCGCAGAGAGCGCTTGGTGCAGCACGCCTGCACGGTCCTGGAAGCTTGCTTGCATCTGCGGAGAGTCCAGGCTTACCGTATAGATGCAGGCGCCTGGTGGCAAAGTTGCGTATAGAGCTTCCCACTGTCGCGTCACCTGCTGACAGGTCGGGCGTTCCAGACTGTTCACCACACTCAGCAAGCGCACCATGCCTGCGGAGTCAGCTAGGCCGACTGTGCGGATAGCCAGATCGGCCAGATCCAGGTAATCTAGTTGGAAGTCGGGGGCAGACTCGCCTGGATACAGGTGCCTACCCATGACTGTGAGCTGCTCAGGGCCAGCGAAGGCCTCTCCTCTGCGTTCTTCCATGCTCTCTGGCTCCTCTCGGTTCGCTCTCAGCCTTTCTACTGCAAGTGTAGCGTGTGATAGCTGAGAATGCGTCGTCAGAACTGAGGATTTCTCGCCAGCCGGAGGAAACGAACTGCTGAGTGGCCCTCCTCAGAACTGAGGAGGCGACGGTGAGAGGATGAGGAGATGGTCAGTGAGGAAAAGATGCCGGGATGCGCTTCGTGAGCTAGGTCAGAAGCGAAAACTGAAAATGAAGGACGAAGCAGCCTTTACAACAGGTGGTGTTCAAGCGCGTAGCGGGTTGCCGCGGCTCGGGAGGTGACCCCCAGCTTGCTGTAGATCGAGCGCACGTGCGAATTGACGGTCACCAGGCCGATGACGAGCCGCTCGGCGATCTGCGCGCTGGTCAAGCCCTGCGCAAGCAGATGCAGCACTTCCATTTCACGGGCTGTCAGTCCTGCCGGAGAGGAGGGATGACGTGTGGGAGCGGTCGGAGCGGACCTCGGTGCTGCCTGGGCTTGCTGCCTCGCCTGAAGTGTGAAGGCCTCAGGCGAGGCGAGCGCCTGTGCGGCGGCCATCGTGCGCCCCCTAGATCTGGCCTCTTCAAAGGCTGGCTCACCCAGTTGGCTGCGTACTACGGTCACCATGCTCTCGCACATCGCTGACGGAATGACCACGCTGCGTGACTCGCGCAAGGGCTCTGCTGTCCCCCAAAGCATGGCCGCCCAGGTATGCAACCCCTGTGCGGCGGCCACACAGCCCAGCCCTTTCAGCCCGGATGCGATCAAGCTCGTGTACCTGATGTCCAGGGCTACAGCTAGGCCCTCTTCATACCACTGGCGGGCAACTGCATAGTCCCCCTGTAGCGCGGCCAGCCCGGCCAGAAGCAAGCGCGACTGCGCAACGTTGCGTTGATCTCCGACCTCGGAAGCCAGACGGGCACCATCTGTCAGGAACACCTCCGCCTGGCTGGTCTCCCCCTGCTGGAAAGCCAACCGTCCCAGCAGGCTGAGGTTCAGGGCGATCCCCCAATTATCGCCGAACGAGCGACAGATGGTTAGATCCTCTTCCAGCAGGATCTGGGCACGTGCTGTATGACCCAGACTCAGCTCGGCACGAGCAAGTGCGGCCAGGACGACACTCATGAACACCTTCTCACCCATGGCTCTGCACTGTATCAGGCCCTCCTCGAACCAGGCAATCGCTCGCTGAGCGTCTTGCTGGTACCACGCCAGGCGGCCCAGACTCGTGAGCGCCCAGCCGAGGATCAAGCGATCCCTGAGGGTTCTGGCTGAGGTCAGCGCCTCTTCCAGGCATGCCTGCGCTGCGGCATAGTCGCGTCTGTCCAGCATCATGACTGTTCCACATAGGATTATGGCCTCGGCCATGTTCCGTTGGTCCCCCTGCTCTCGCGCGAGCGCCAGAGCTTCGTCGGCAATCTGCTCCAATCTGCGCGTGTCGCTCTGGACCCACAGGATCATTCCGACCGCGTTGAGTGCCTTGAGGCGTACGGGTGCCGCAATCGCCCCAGCTTGTGCCAGGAGTCGCTCCAGCACGTTACGCCCCTCGCGTAGATATCCCCCCCGTCCGCACCAGAACATCCGCAAGGCACTCACCAGGCGCAAGGCCAGCTCAATCTTCTCCTCTCCCCCTGTCGTGAACGCCCGGAGGATGGCACGCAGGTTATCCAGTTCTCGCTCCAGAACATCGAACCACACAGCTGTTCGGGACCAAAGAGGTGCGGCTCGGCTGCCTGTACCAGTGCCAGGTAGTAGCGTGCGTGCTCCTGCCGTGCTGCTTCCAGTTCACCTTGTCGCTCAAGACAGTCCAATCCGAACGCGCGGAGCGTCTCTAACATGATAAGCCGTGGCTCTTCTCCTTCTCGCTCCGTTTGCTGCACCAGACTCTTGTCGAGCAGCGATGCGACTCCCTCAAGCACAGAGCAGACCTGGTCGCCGCTCGCCGGGAACACTGATTCCATAGCCTCGAGCGTGCAACCGCCGACGAAGATGGAGAGCCAGCCGGAAGAGGCGCTGTTCCTGTTCCGACAGCAAGTCGTAGCTCCACTGGAGGGTGTTGCGCAGCGTTTGCTGCCGCTCAGGGAGATCCTGTGCCCCGCTCGTCAGACGTTCTAACCGATGCTCCAGGCGGCTCAGGAGTGTCAGGGGACAGCAGCTTGATGCGCGCGGCGGCCAGTTCGATGGCCAACGGTAACCCATCGAGTCGGATACAGATCTCGGCGATGGTCGCAGCATTGTCCTTCGTCAAGTGAAAATCGGATCTGATGGCCTGTGTCCGTTGGAGGAACAGGTGCACCGCTGGAACGTGTGCGAGCGAGCGGTCATCTGGGAGGTGCTTAGGATCTGGGAGCGCGAGGGGTGGGACGGTGAATTGGTGTTCGGCACGCAAGCGCAACACCTCTCGGCTTGTGACCAGGAGCTTGACAGTCCGGGCAGGCTTCCAACAGCTCTACAAGCGGTGTGGCCACCGTGATAACGTGTTCAAAGTTGTCCAGGAGCAGGAGCCGTTGCTTGTCGCGCTGAGAGATCTTGAGCAGGTCCAGCAATGGCTGCGATCCGCTCTCCGTGAGTCCAATACTGTGAGCGATGGTAGCAATGACGAAGGCAGGATCGCTGAGGGGAGCCAGGGAGACAACATGAACGCCATCCGCAAAGTCGTGCACCAGTTCCCGAGCGACCTCGAGCGCGAGGCGCGTTTTGCCCACGCCAGCCGTGCCGGTGAGAGTGAGCAGGCGGATGTCTGGGCGCAAGAGCAAAGCGTGGATTGCCTGCACCTCGTGCTCACGGCCAATCAGCGACGTGAGTAAGACAGGGAGGGCATGTGTGACAAGCTGAGCTGTTGTCACCTGCAGGGGGCTCCGGAAAGACGATGATGTTGTCCTGCATATGCTGTCTCTCCTCTCATGTCCAGGCAATGGTTTCAACTGCTTGTTGCAAATCATGCTTTGTTCCTTGAATATACAACTAAGGAGTCGTCAAAGAATAACGGTATCAATGTGAGTTGTCCGAGGCAGGATGGTATAGTTCCATTCGCCATGGAAAGGGTCTGGCAGGATGGAGAGCGTAGCCATCTCTTCATCGGAGACCTTGCGCCCCGCAAGGTAGCTATTGGTGTCGAGTTGGCATTGCACCGTCAAGCCCGCCTCAGTCGTGGTCGCCGCGATCAACTTGAGGATCACCGCATAGCTGACGAGCGGCTTGCCGCGCCAGTTCTGGCTGATGAAGGAGAACAGGCGATGCTCGATCTTGTTCCATTTGCTGGTGCCCGGGGGAAGTGGCAGACGGTGATGTCCAGTCCGGTTTCATCAGCCAGTTGCTGCAGCTCCCATTTCCAAAGCGCACGACGCGGAGCCATTGCTCCCGCCTCAGTCCGCCGTGATCAGCAGCTCGCGTGGCACGGGGATAGTGGTCCTGTCCCATGCTCGTTCCACCAGCGGCGGATGCTCTCCACGGCGAATGCAGCCGTGTCATGGTCCATGCCCACGTTGACCCAGCCGGTGTTGTGTCCCAGATCGTACACGCCATAAGGAGTCGCTCGGCCCAGTCCCGGGATGAGGAAGTCGTGGACCCGCACCTCGCTCGGGCTTGCCCCTGGGCGCCATTCCCGCCCGGCGTTCTTGAAGTCGCCCACCAGTTCTTTCTTTTTGGTGTCCACCGAAATCGCCGGCTCGCCTGCTGCCAGCAACGCCGCTTGACCTTGCGATTGAGGTATTCGAACTGGGCGTTGCGATCCGGGTGGCTCGCCTCCTTCTCTGGTCTTGCGGTTGGCTTGCAAGCTGTATCCGAGATCGTGCAACAGATCCGCACCATGTGGTGGAACCTCGTCGCCCCATGCTCCCCAACTCAGCCGCCAGCTTGCGAAGGCTCTTGCATGTCCAGCGCAACGGCGATTCCGGGTCACCCCGTGTCACTGGCTCCACGAGCCGTTCCAGATCCCGCACAGACCGGGATCCTTACTCACCGTTCTCTTGCGCCCGCCTCCTCTCGCCGATCCGCCCTTCTCCCGCTCGTTCCCCCCCTGCAGTTCCTTGATCCCCTCCTGATGACCTGCCGGGAGAGTCCTGTCGCTCGCGAGACGGCCGAGATCCCTCCCCATCCGATCGCCAGCGCTTCGCTGGCCGCGAACAGCCGCCGCGTCCGTTCATTCAGTTCTCCGGCCACCCGCTCGTAGCGTTGCTTGATCTCTTCTTCTCTTTCATGCCTCACAGTCTATCACATTCCCCTCAGCTTGCGACTGTTATTCCTTGACGACTCCTAAGTACTTCAGAAATTTTGGAGGAACTTGTCTGAATACGAATACTCACAGTGGCGGGTTCATTTGTAGTGGAACGGTTTACCGTTATTTTCCACTTGTACAGTATCAAATACCTCTAGAAGTGCTGTGCCAACTATACTTTCTATAGTGATCTCAGTATTTTCGATGTCATCAGAAAGTATTTCCGAGAAAGTTTCACTTACTTGCACTTTTATATCTACTACTGCCATTTTATCTCTCCTAAATAATGTTACTAACCAAAACCAAAAGATCCTCAAGTTATTGAACTGCAAAAAAACCATCTGTGAAAATTCGACCTTGCACATGGTTTTTTTCGATCAGGAATATATTGATAGTCCTTACTTCCAAGTTATATTGATGTCTACTCCCTCTTCTTCTCCATTAGGAATGATACTTTTCTCCAGTGTTAATTTGACTACATTAACGTCATCAACTTCAAAAAGTGCTGCTCCAATGCCCTTATCTTTAATTTGATAGTTCTCTTTGAAAAGAGAATCTAGCACTGCTTTCGCTAAGTTGTCCAAGTCCTTTGCAAATTCTGCTTTAGTAAGCAAAAAAATCAAATCTACTGTGAATTTGGTTTGTGAAGTAATGCCCTGTATTTTACTTTTTCGTACCTTGATTGTATTTTGTTTACTACAAATTTGCGCCAATTCGTCAATTTTAAACTAGCAGTACTATCAGCAGGAATTGCGGGACGAGGTGTCATTCCTCTTATGGAGATAAAAAGCGGCTGCGTAGCTTGTTGCATTTTATTTAACCCTCTATGAATTTGTTCTCTAAAGACTCTCTTATGCTCTGGAAAAGCTTAGTCGCCCGATATTTGTTGGCTGGCATTGGTATAGAAGTGCCTACAAGAAGGTCATTGTTGCTTGGAAGCTTTTCAATAGTTCAATTAAATGGCTTACTACCATCATCGGGCCAGAATAAACCTCTAGCGTTTTTAACTCTTCGTGGTCTAAATGTACAAAATCTGGATTGGCTGGCAATTCGACCTCACTTATCCACCAACTATCTATCTTCGCCAGAATTTCATATATCTTTATAAGCTCATTAACAGTGATATTCATATCATCATCTACTAAAAACTCCGGTAACTGATGCGCTAGTTTATTGCGAAGCTCTCTAAGGCTTAATATCGTTTGAATATCCTCATGTGTGATTGCCTCCATATTGTAGGAGCCACTTGCATGATGCAACGAAAATGCTCTTATCCAATGAAAGAACTTCGCTTAGCATATTTTCCGTTGCATTGCTGGATTCTCGTAACCTGTGCCGACAAAGTAAAAATTTTTAATCTCTTCTATAATTGAAGATTTGAGCAATTCATACGTTAAGCAGATAGATAGCAGAGGTCATCAAGATGGATTTAGTGAGTTCAGGAAGACACCAGTTTGTTGTAGTTATAGGTTTTGTTGTCCATTCGCGAAGATTCCACCTTTCTTGTCAATGTGGGGTTGTTACTTTCTATCGCTCTAGTCTTGTTCGTAACGATTCAATTTTGGCCGGTGCGACGTATAGATACTCTAGAATGACTTCAAGAAAATCCAGGATAATCGGTACATCCACTTCTGTTACCTCATCTTCCGCTTCATACGCTCCAAGATTACGAATTTGTCTTAATTGTCCCGCCATTTCAGCCAACTTTTTTGGAATGCGATTTGAGGTCAGTAGATTGTTAATTTTGTCTGCAAGCGTCCTCCCTACAGCTTTTTCATGTTTACATATAGCTTCTAGAGTTTTTCCTATCAGAACAGCACAAGCACTCGGCTCTATATTTCTTACTTTCAATGCGGCCTGGTATCTATTCTCAATAACGGGGGGCAAGTCCGTCAAAGGTGTCTTAGCTGAGGGATAAAGAATATCAGTGACGGTAGGCCACTCCTTGTACAGAAGTCCGGCATACAAAGTATTTTGCTGAATTGTGGGCATAGAGCATGATATACACTTCAACAATACAAATTGTGTAACTTCTACCTCATAGCCAGAAGGTAAATGATAATTGTAGGAGTAGGTCTCCACACTTCTCAAAGACCGTTTTGTTACCGCAATGACCACATATCAGTACTATTGGTGCATCTTCCAACTGATTTACCTCGTTACATACTCAGCTTTTCATAACTTTACATATACTAATCGTGGGAGATAGAGATGTCAATACATGTGGGTTCGTAGAATATTGTTTACGGCGCGTGCGAGTAAATCGGCTAAGCCGCTTTCAGGCTACGCAATATAGACTGATTATATTCATGGCTGGAAGTTGATTGTAAACTCTGTGGTGTAACCTTCAAATAGCTTAGCATCTTGGGGTATCGCTATGGATCCCTCTTCCGGCGTATGGTAAATTCTTACGAACCTTCTCCTATAAGCAATAAGCATCTTTTGTGGAGGATTACCAAGTTGCATAAAATCATCCCAAATTAAAATAGCAGCACCAACAGACCTGTGTTCTCCGCCACTTAAACTTTGTGTCACCAGTTTAATTATTTCATCTACCTTTTCAGGATAGACATCAGAATTGACCGATTGCATCTCAATGAGTTTACTAATATTAAGCACAACTATTCCATAATGAGGTTCGGAAACATTCTTCAATTGTTTATTGGCATGTGTAATTATACGCTTAATACTATTTTCATTAGTAGTCGTAACATTTTTAGCTTCAGCATAAACAGGAAGAGCATATCCTGGTAGATCAACTTTTATATCGGGATAATTGGCAACTTCCAGTAACTCAGTTTTATGTTGTGCTATTAGGTGCCATGCTGCGAACGATAACTCTAACATAATGTCATCAAACTGTGTAGGATGATTTAAGTAGTTTACTATTTTGTCTTTGACAGGTTTTATGAATTGATCAAAGCTCCCCACAGTTAATTGTTGTAAATCTCCATCGGTTATTGTTATCAAGTGCATCCCATCTAAGAGCAATTGACCTAATAATGGTAAATCTCTTTCTTGTTGCGGAATCTGAAAGAGCCGTTTTGGGAAATGATTTTTTGACAAAAAGCCCATCGTTGATAAGCGGATGAGCCTTATTTTTAGGGTTATTGAACCAGCCATTTGGCATAATATGTTCTAACAATGTAACAAGCTGAATAAAAAAGCTTTTCCTTATATTTGCCTCTTCTTCAAGCAAACCCGTATCCATCGTAAAAGACATGATATTCCAATCTTGGAATTTCACGATAAAATCATGCGGAGTGCTATGATCGATGTTTTGAGGTAACAGGAATACTTTTGTTGATGTTGGCGGAGTTCCATCAGCGCGGCCAAGCAAGAATCGGTACTTTGCCAATGGCTGGATTGAGATTAACAGAGAGAACCAAAACCGGTATATTGAGTATCATGCTTGACACAGCCTTCTCTGTTAACAATACCTTCGGCTTAATTCTTGTAGTAAAGCTTCCTGTTCCGATATTCCGTCTGGTTGGGGATATATATTTCACTGTATTCGATTTCTGGTGACGGGTTCGGCTTACGATTGGCAATAAAGCTCATGCTACAGAATAACTCCTCAATTGTTGGGAAAGTAAATTTGCTGGCATTATAGATGGTTTATGAACGTCTGGCAAATATATGTGTACCATTCAATATGGTTATGGCGCACAATTTACGCTTTCTGACGTGGAGGGGGCTATTCACCAACGGGTAAACCGACGTGTTTTTCTATGCGTTCAATTCGTTTGCGCTGCTGCATATACATGTCGTCATGATATTTGAGGACAAGCTCAATATCGTTATGGATACGTTTGAGTTTTCTGTTCGTGCGCTTTGTCCCATTTTTGAAACTCACCCTGTACAACGGTAATAGTTTTTTCTAACCTCTCTTGTCCAACCTGTAGCGCCTCTAGAGCTTTCTCTAATAACTCTTCATTGGTCATACGCTACGCAATTGTAGCAAGATCACTGTCTACTTGCAACCGCATCTTTTTGAGAAAGTTTCGATACTGCTCTCGTCGCCGTTGCCGAACTGCTGCTAACACCTGTCTGCGTTTTTCTTTGGCTTCCTGAACAGCAAGCGATGGCAGGGTGGTTGGTGGTGTGAGGTGATATTCGCTCATAAACTGAGCCGATTATAGCAGATCGCGCAAGAGAAACAAGCAAGATATTCCCGCAATACTGTAGCTTCGCTCGGCGGGGATGAGCCAATGGGTCGGGCTTCCCGTTGGCTCATGGGGCAGGGAGCCAGAGGCTAGCAGAGGTGGAAGAGGGAGCGAGTGAAGCACGTCCTGGTGGAAGCGTGTGAGAACTCCTACCCACCGGCACGTTTGACCTTGTAGCCCAATTCAGTCAATTTCGCCATCACTTTATCACAATGGTCTCCCTGGATTTCTATTACGCCGTCTTTGACGGTGCCGCCGGAGCCGCACAGTTTCTTCAGTTGTTGCGCGATGGTGGCGATGGCATCGTTGCTGGCTGGTATGCCTGTAATCACTGTGACCGTTTTGCCGCCGCGATGTTTGCGGTCGCGCATGACGCGCGCGATGCCATCGGTCTTCCTGGCCGCAAATTGATTGGAGGGGGATGTGTCGCACTGGCACTGTTTATAGGATTTCCCACAGGTGGGACAGGTATTGATTCTGCCGTCGTCCGTGGAATAGACAAGCCGGTCTGGCATTAACAAGTATCTTCCTTTCATAGTCATCCATCACTTCACTGTCATCCTTCGCTTTCCTGTCATCCTGAGCGCAGCGAAGGATCTCTAGATGTTTCGCTGCGCTCAACATGACAGGACACTTCATAGTCATCCATCACTTCCCTGTCATCCTGAGCGCAGCGAAGGATCTCAGATGTTTCGCTGCGCTCAACATGACAGGACACTTCATGTATAATGACAGGACATTTCATGTATTTTTATGGTTCAGTCACTTATGTAAGCAACGGGGCGTATTATAACTAACGAGTATATAACGTAACGACGAGCTACTTGAAACTGCGGTGAACTCCTATGCAAGATGATCAACTCGATATTCTTATTTCAGGCCGCTACCGGCTGCTGAAACGCCTGCGACGCGGCGGTATGTCAGAAGTGTTCCTCGCCCTTGACGAGCAGACACAGCAAGAGGTAGCTATCAAAATAGTTACGAACAGCGACTCCGAATGTGTTCAACGGCTGCATCGTGAAGCGCGCATTCTGCGGAAGCTATCGCACCCGCACATTTTACCACTTTTAGATGATGGTATCTCCGGTTCTTCTTATTATTTTGTGATGCCATTTATGCAGAGAGGCAATTTACGCGAGCGATTGGCGCAGGGCAAGATGACGCCGGAAGAGAGCGGGATTATTCTGCATCAACTGGCGGACGCGCTCGCCTATGCCCATACACAGGGTGTTATTCATCGCGACATCAAACCATCGAATATTTTGCTCGATACAACTGATGTCTTTCACATCTATCTCGCGGACTTCGGCATAGCAAAGATATTGGAAGAAGGAAGCGATATTACACAGACGGGGATGCTGATTGGGACACCAGAGTATATGGCCCCGGAACTGGCGGAGAAGCCGGAAAGTGTCAGCAGCGATATCTACGCGGTAGGCGTTTTGCTCTACCAGATGTTGACGGGTCGGCTGCCCTTTACCGGCACTAGCGCGCTCGCAATCTACTGGAAACATATCAAGGAACAACCCACGCCGCCATCATATTTGAATCCGGAAATTTCGCCTGCTATCGAGAAGGTGGTTTTGCACGCTATGCATAAAAATCCCCGGCGGCGCTTTTCAGATGCCTGGACCATGTCACTTGCCTATGCGAACGCTCTGAGCGGATTTGATCAATTGCCTGATTTGCATCACATCCCCACCATTGATTTACCTGAACTACCGCCAGCGCATGTGACGTTACGCAGGATGGAGAAAGGATTCGCAGCCACGCTTCTTGCCAATATGTGGCGAAATCACGCGGGAAGAGCTATACGACGTGGCATTTTGAGCATCGCGGCCCTGTTACTGCTTGCACTGCCTGTCTCACTAGGGATCATTTTTGCGTATACTGGTTCTCAAGTCAGCCAGCCTATGGAGATACGTAGAGTATTTGTCAACGGGACAATTGCAGGGCAGGTTTTACCCACTATGGCGACGACATCGGCGACGGATGGCGGCGGTATATCACCTGCGCGAACATTAGACTTTGCGAACCATGCTCGTAGCTCATCTCAAAGAGATGAACAGGGACAAGGGCACGGGCATGGACACAAGCATAGCGATGATTAGCTCGTAGGAGCTAAAGCAGCCATCATGCTAAACAGCGCTAGCACGTTTGGCGACTCGTTCTCCCCGCTCAGTTCCCGGTAGATAGATGCTACATTGACAGCGATGCGCTCGCCATCCGTCCACGTTGCGTAGCGGTCCAGCGGGATGTCTTGAGCGGCTTCGGCGGCGGGCATACCGGCCTCGAAGCGTTTGCGCGTTTCGTCATAGATGTATTCAAAATAGCTTTTAAGTTGCGCAACGCCATGTTTATCGGTGATGGGGCCGTGTCCTGGAACGATGGTCTCAACATCCATCGCCAGAATGCGGTCGAGTGCGCGCAGCCAGTTGCTGGTCGGCCCTGCCCACATGATGGGATGCCCGCCGATGAAGAGGATATCGCCGGTGAATACCACGCGGTCGCCGGGGATATGCACAAGCGTATCGCCGCGTGTGTGCGCCGGTCCCACTTCGATCAGATGCGCTATTTTGTTGCCCACATACACGGTCAATTCGCTCTCGAAGGTTTGTTGTGGCGGCGTCAGAGTGATGTTCTCGAAGTCGAACTTGCCGAAACAATGCTGGAAGTACGCGCCCACCTGTCCCATCGCCGGTGCCTGCTTGAGCAACATGGCGAACTGCGCTGGCTGAATGCCCTCGACCATCTCGTCGGCGGTGCGCCGTGACGCGATGATTTGCGCATCAGCCACCAGCTCATTGCCGTAACAGTGATCGCCGTTGGCGTGCGTATTTACCACCATATCGATATGCGCAGCAGCAGGAAGCGAGCCGCGCATCGTGTCGAGCATTTCACCTGTCAGCTTCAAGTCGAAGAGTGTGTCGATGAGCAAAGACGCTTCACCATCGGTGATAAGGCCCGCGTTGCTCCATCCCCACGTGCCGTCCGGCTGGAGATAGGCATATATATCGTTGCCAAGATCGTGTAGTCCCCGCGTATAGTGCCAGGTGGTCATATAATCGCCTCGCTTTCCTTTTAGGGTCATCCTTCACTTTACTGTCATGCTCCGCTTCGTTGTCATCCTGAGCGAAGCGAAGGATCTCTAGATGTTTCGCTTCGCTCAACATAACAATATCTTTCTTTGTGGTAAATCGTAGTGTTAGAACGTATTACTTAGTGTGAAGGTTATGAGTGCATTTTACCATTTCTTTGCTTGTACAGGTGTAAGGACGCGATGTATCGCATCCCTAATGAATTTTGCCAACCGAATAGGATAATGGGGGGAAGGGAGTCGTCTTCTGTGGGGACAAGGGGCGGGGCCACTTGAGCATGATATTGAATTTGACAGGTATAGATGCAGGCGCATATACTTCCTGTACAGTATATATAAATCTGGGGAGCAAAAGAATGCCCAGCCTGGAAGGAACCAGTTTAGGCCGCTATCGCCTGGGACGACGGTTAGGGCGCGGCGGAATGTCGGAAGTATATCTTGCTCATGATGATTTGATGAATCGCGAAGTGGCTGTCAAAGTGGTGAGCAGTACCCACACCGATTATATTGAGCGATTCCAGCGCGAGGCGGAGGCTATCGGCAGGCTGCAACATGACCACATCCTTCCCGCTTACGATCTGGGCGAGCAACCTCCCTGGCACTACCTGGTTATGCCCTATATCGTGTATGGCACATTGCAGGATGTGCTCGAAAAAGGGCCGATGTCGCTGGAATACGCGGGCGAACTGCTGCAACAAATCGCCAGTGGCCTGCAATTCGCGCACGATCAGGGAGTGATTTATCGCGATATCAAGCCCTCGAATATTTTATTACGCGATGACCATTACGCTTACCTGGCGGATTTTGGTCTGGCGAAAGCGTTGGACGATCCTGGAAAAGTGACTCAGACGGGTGTGCTGCTCGGCACGCCCGAATATATGGCTCCCGAACTGGCCGACGGTCCGGCCACCAAAAGCAGCGATGTGTACGCGCTCGGCATTTTGCTTTACCAGATGGTGACGGGTAAAATACCCTTTACAGGTGATACGCCGCTCATCGTGTATTTGAAGCAGATGCGCGAACAACCCATCCAGCCTTCGCGTGTGAATCCCGGCATACCTCACGCGATAGACGTGGTGATTATGCGGGCGTTAGAAAAAGACCCGCGCCGCCGCTATGAAACTCCCATAGCGCTGGCGCAGGCATATATGCGCGCGGTGCGTGAAACCCAGGCACAGCCATTACCGCTAGATCAGAGCAGGACAGCCGATAGTAGCGCGACCGTTTTCGATTTGCCGGCAAACGCGCCGCCACGCAGAAATGACGCTGTTCCACCTATCTCCAGTCCACCTGTTGCTCCGGCACCAGTCCTGCCAATGGAACCAATGATGCCACATGTCAGGCCGCAGCAGCCCGATAAACTGATTCTTCCCCCCGCACCACCTGATGCTATGGCGGGGCGAAGGCAAGCCCCGCCCGCGAGAGGTGGCGGAAACGCCAGGCCAGGGCCACTCACTCCACGCGAAGCCAATCGCCGCCGCGTTCCGGCGCGCCGGGAAAGCCGGAACTCGTTGATTGGCCTTTCGGTACTGATTGGCCTGTTATTCATCATTCTCACGGGCGTGGTCTTCTATGCCGTTGCCAATCGCACAAATAATAATCAGGGCACGAATACTAAAGCAACCGCAACGGTAGGGAGCAGCGCTACTGCTGCGTCCACAGTATCGCCCGGCCCGACCTCTAATCCCAGCCCGACCCCGGATTTTGGCGCGACTGCTACTGCTGTCACAGGTCTATCCCCCTTGCTCACTGATAACCTGAGCGGTGATACCAACGGTTCGTGGAACAATGATGGTCAGGCCTGCTCTTTCCAGAATGGAACATACCACGTGCTGGTCAACCAGGCTGATTTTCTCCAGCCATGCGCGAATACAAAATTTACCATGAACAACGGTGGCATTAAGGTGAATCTCTCTCTTTTGCGTGGGAGCGATGCAGGCATTATTTACAGCCAGAGCAGCGACCAGTTTTACGATTTTGAGATATCCAGCCAGGGTAAATTTTTCTTTCGCCGTCACGATACCAACGGGGGCGGTAACTACATCTCCCTGATTACCCCGACCAGTACAGCGGCTATTGCTCCCGGTTCCGCGACCAATACGTTGTTCATGATCGTTAATAATGGGGATTTTACGCTTTTCATCAACGGTGTTTTTGTGGGTAGTGCGAAAGACTCCAACTATCATACAGGTCAGATCGGTTTTGTAGCCGGAACGCTTTCGCCAGTCACCAGCGCCGATGCCAGTTTCTCCAATCTGGTTGTCTACCCGTTCGCGTAAATCTTCTTAATTCTCCATGTTTTCCGCAATTCTGTATGAGATTTTTGTAACTTTCTGTTGTCATCTGCCCCATTGCGCGTTAGAATATGTATGAGAGACTCAATTACCTGATGTTTTTTAACAATCAAAAATGGCACTATCGGCAACGATGCGTCCCTCGTCCTGTAGGGACAAGGGGTGGATGTGGAGACAGGTGGGGGCCTTGTGCTCGTCCTCGTGACAATGTGATTCCGTTGGGGTACGAAGACCCGTCAGAGCATATCGTAACCCCGAACGAATCGAATTGCGACGAGGACAAACACAAGGCCCCCACATCCACCCGTCCCCGCCCCTTGTCCCTACAGAATTTTAACGACCACATGCGGGACTGTCATCCTGAGCGCAGCGAAGGATCTCCCTCGCCCGACCGAGATCCTTCGCTGCGCTCAGGATGACAGATCACTACCGATCTTGCTTGTAAATATTCATCAGGACGGGGCCACGCGCATCATTCCTGAGTTTGGTTGTTACAAATCATCAGGGCCATTCCACTGGCAAAATTTTGTGAGGAAGGAATACAAAAACACACATGCAATCTGATAGATCAATGGCGGTAATAAATCCGCATAGCGGCGTGGCGCGTTTTCTTGATGCCTGTCATCACCGCCAGCCTGATGCTACTCCCGTCTGGTTTATGCGCCAGGCGGGGCGCTGTCTCGCGGAGTACCGCGAACTGCGCAAACGCTACGACATACTCACAATGGCGAAGACGCCTGAACTGTGCGCCCAGGTGACGATGATGCCCGTAGAGCAATTGGGCGTGGATGGCGCGGTGCTGTATGCCGATATTATGCTACCCCTGGAAGGCATGGGCGTTTCGCTGGAGATTCAGCCCGATATTGGCCCCATCATCCATAACCCTATCCGCACGATGCAGGATGTTGAACGCCTGCGCGTGCCTGAAGCCGAGGAATCTACCCCCTACGTGATGGAGGCCATCCGGTTAGTGCGTCGTTCGCTTGCTGGTAAGCAGGCGGTGATTGGCTTCTCCGGCGCGCCATTCACGCTGGCGTGTTATTTGATCGAGGGACGCCCTTCGCGTGACTACGGTCTTGCCAAATCGCTGATGTACGGGCAACCTCAGGTATGGCACGCGCTGATGGAAAAGCTGACCGAGGTGGTCACGCGCTACCTGCTGGCACAGATTGAGGCGGGTGTGGATGTTGTGCAGTTGTTCGATAGCTGGGTGGGCGCGTTGAGTCCCAGCGTCTACAGTCGCTTCGCGCAGCCCTATTCGCGGCGCATTTTTGAGGCCGTCAAAAAGACGGGCGTGCCTGCCATCCACTTCGGCACCGGTGCGGCCAGCCTGCTCGAATTGATGACCGGGGCTGGCGGCGATATTATCAGCGTGGACTGGCGTGTGGAGCTGGATGAAGCCTGGACGCGCATCGGCTATGAGCGCGGCATCCAGGGCAATCTCGACCCTACGCTCCTGCTCGCGCCCTGGGAGGTTATTGAAGAGGGGATGCGCGATGTGCTGCGGCGAGCGGCGCAGCGTCCCGGCCATATCTTCAACCTGGGACATGGCGTGCTGGCCCCCACTTCGCCCGATATGTTGCGGCGGCTGGTTGAGGCCGTACACGAGGAAACATCGCGATGATTACGACTAGAACGCGCGTTGGCGTGTTACTGATGACCTATGGCTCACCTGCTACGCTTGACGATATTCCCGTCTACCTGCAAAACGTGCGCGGCGGACGCCCTGCCGATGAAGAATTAGTGCAGGAGTTCCGCCGCCGTTATGCCCTGATCGGCGGTTCCCCGCTGCTGCGTATCACGCAACAGCAGGCCGCCGCGCTGGAGAAAGAACTGAACGACCAGCATCCCGACGGCCCTACGTTCCAGGTCATGGCCGGAATGCGTTTTGCTCCGCCGTTTGTGGCTGACCTTGTGCCGCAGGCGGCAGCAGGCGCGCAGCAACTGCTGGGCATCATTATGTCGCCACAGTATTCGCCCATCATCATGAGCGGCTATGCTCGCGCGCTGGATGAGGCTGTGGCGGGTTTGCAGCGGCCAGACCTGACACATAAGCTGGCGGGTGACTGGCACCTGCAACCGTTCTTCTTGCAGGCGTTGGCTGAGCGCGTCGAGCAGGCGCTGGCGCGGTATCCCGAAGATGTGCGCCAGCATGTGCCGGTTCTCTTTACAGCGCACAGTATGCCCAAACGAGTTATCGAGAAAGAGCCGAACTACATCGGCCATTTGCAGGAGACGGCGGCGAGTGTTGCGGCGCTGGTCGGTCTGCCCGCAGGTCGCTGGCAATTTTGCTATCAAAGCGCGGGCCACACTCCCGAAGAGTGGCTCAAGCCCGATTTCGCGGACATCATGCCCGAACTGCGCCGCGCCGGGGAGACGCACGTGCTCATCGCGCCCATTCAGTTTCTGGCCGATCATCTTGAAATTCTCTACGATATCGAGATTGGGGCGCGCCAGCAGGCTGAGGAGCAAGGTATTGCGTTCGCGCGTATCGAGTCGCTGAACACCTCGCCCCTGTTCATCAAAGCGCTGGCAAGCGTAGTTTCGGAGATGCTGTAAAAGCAGTGAGAAAGAGAGGCAGGGGACTCGCCGGCGGCGAGTCCCCTGCCTCTCTTTCCCTTTGTCATGTTTCGCCTCGCTCAACATCTATTCAGGCGAGCAGGTTGGCGATGGTTGTCAACTGGGTGGCGCTCAGCGGGCCGGAAATCTGGATGCCGACACCTTTCTCAGTCCAGGAGATGGTCGTGGTGTTGCCAACGGTGGCGATGGTGGCTGTTGTTCCTCTCAGGCTGATATGCTGGCCGGAGGCGGGCAAGTTTGCCAGCGCTTTACCCTGGGAAATGGTGAATTTGCTGTCGGGTTGAGCCAGGTAATTGATGGCGAAAATCTGGTTGCCGGGCGCGCCGAGCGCGTCTACCGACAGCAGTTGGTAGGTGGTAGAGGTCGGAATGCTCAGCAGGTGATAGCCGGCCTGCTGTTGGGCCTGGGCCAGCGTGAGGGTGCCTGAAGCCGAGGTATCGGTTGGGAAAGGCAGCACCTTTACCCCGGATGGGGGTGTGAAGGTGAAAAGGTTCTGGTCGAGTTGTGTATTGAGCGCGAGCATAGGAAGATCGAGCGTGATCTGGCCCAGTCCCTGCACGCTTAACGTGACGCGCAGGGGCAGGTTGCTGGTTTTATCCAGGAAGATATGGCCGCTGTAATTGAGATTGTTCGTGCTGGAACCGCTTGACTGAGCCTGTGATGTGACGGCGATGTCGTAGGCCGCGTGTCCATTGACTGTGGCGGAAGAAGAAATCAGCGTGCCGTTGCTGTGTGTAAAGACAGAACGTACCAGGTTGAATATCATCTGGCTCTGGTCTGCCGCAGCCGCGCCCGTTGTGGGCGTAGCGGCGCTTGAGGCGCTAATTTGCGCATGATACGCTATCTTTTGCTGCGGGTTGTACTGCCAGATTTGCTTACTATCGCTGACGGTAAGAGTGCCACTGGCGAATTGTCCGATGTTGGATTGCAAAACGACGGTGCGGTTTTTGTCGGGGGCGAGGTTCCACATTTCGCTTTTGATCGCGCCGTTGAGGGCCGGGCCAACAATGGTGATGTCTACGATGGCGTGCAGCGTGCGCGCCCCGTTGAGCGTTTGCCCGGCCTGCGCCAGCAACTGCGTTCCGCGATCTGATACTGGTGTAAGGGAGGATGCGTTGGAAGATCTGGGTACGGGCGTGACAGATGGTGAAGATGTAGATGAACTGCCGTTACAGGCTGCCAGGGTGAGCATGAGCGGCAATAACAGGCATGGCAAAGCTAATTTCAGACGATGTATCGACATGGATTGCTCCTTCTATGTATTGGTGTAACTCATAGGTTCATTCCGGTACATAGTATAGCACGCTCTATAGTCTGGGAACTGCAATCTTTTTCCAACCATTTCCCATCTTTCTCCCAATCTTGCTCAAGTACACTGAGCATAGAGACATATGAACATCCATTTGTCCTTGAAGAATAGTGATTTAAGAGGAGCCGTGAGTATGGCGACTATTTGCGTCATCGGTACAGGGTATGTTGGTCTTGTGACAGGGACCTGTCTTGCTGATATGGGCAACCAGGTGACCTGTGTCGATATTGTACAAGAGAAGATTGACCGGCTGAGACAAGGTTTGCTTCCGATCTACGAACCAGGGCTGGAAGAACTGGTGGAGCGCAACGCCCACGCGGGTCGTCTCCGATTCACCACCAGCTACCGCGAGGGACTGGAGGGTAGCGAGTTTATCTTTATCGCAGTAAATACGCCCACGGGTACGAACCAGGGCGGCGCTGACCTGCGCTATGTTGAGAGCGCGGCGCGTAGTATTGCGCTGGAACTTGACCACGCTGCGGTCATTATCAACAAGAGTACGGTTCCCGTTGGCAGTGGCGATTTCGTCACGCGCATTCTTCGCACCCATCTGCGACCCGATATCTCCTTCGGCGTTGTGTCCAACCCCGAATTTTTACGTGAAGGCTCTGCTATACACGATTTCCAAAACCCCGACCGCGTGGTCCTCGGTTCGTCAGATCCAGGAGCGGCCCGCCAGGTAGCAACCCTTTACTTGCCGTTGCGCGCGCCTATTATTACTACTGATCTTTATACCGCTGAGATGATTAAGTACGCATCGAATGCCTTCCTGGCCACGAAAATCTCCTTTATCAACGAAATTGGGCAGCTCTGCGAACGCTTAGGAGCCGATGTGAAAGAGGTCGCGGCTGGTATGGGCTATGACAAACGCATCGGGCGCGCGTTCCTGGATGCTGGTCTCGGGTATGGTGGCAGTTGTTTCGGCAAGGATATTCGCGCGCTCGCGCATATGTCAGATGAAGCCGGCCTTCATCCGCATTTATTGCAGGCCGTGATGGACATCAACGATGACCAACGCCGCCTGGTGCTGACGAAACTGACCACCATCCTTGGTTCGCTCTCTGGCTGCACTATTGGCATGCTTGGCCTGGCCTTCAAACCAAACACGGACGATATGCGTGATGCCCCCGCCGTTGATCTGATCCGTTGGATCACCAGCCAGGGAGCATCGGTGCGTGTGTACGATCCCATTGCCTCAGAGGCTGCTCGTGAAGCCCTCAAACTGGGAGAGGTTCCAGTAGATGCAGTCGTTTTCTGCCAGAACGCCTATGAGGTGGCAGAAGGCGTCGACGCGCTGGTGCTGGTAACGGAATGGAACGAGTTCAAATCCCTCAACATGCTGCAAATTCGGAATGCAATGCGCAGACCTGTGCTGATTGACGGACGCAACATCTACGAAGCGGCAGAAATGGCCCGCTGTGGTTTCATCTACTGTGGTATGGGGCGAGGGACGGACTACCAGCGTCTAGGGAACGCGCTCAAGCGTGAGCCTGCTGCTACTTTTCCCGCGCCCGCGAGCCAAATGGCAACCATTTCCCATCTTTCTCCCAATCTCGCTCGGGTACACGAATATTCCCCAGCCCACGATTCCGAAGACGCAGCATTCGTGGGCAATCCCAACGAAATCCCAACCTTTTAGCATCTTTTTCGCAACCTGAGAAGGTTACACTGGTCAAAGAGGCAATTGACATTCTCGACGGCAATCAACAGGCTACCCCCCCGGCCTGTCTTGCTGACTTTTGACGATGGCTACGTAGATACCCTCTACGTAGCTGTCCCTTTCTTGTTGTGATCGCGGTGTATGTTCGTCTACACCTGGCATTCACTCTTACAGCAACCCCCAACCAAATGCCAACCTTTCAGCATCCTTCTCGCAAGAAGAGCGCAGCGCCAACTCGCAGCAAATCCAATCCTTGCTCAAGAAAAAACAGTATATGCAAGCCTTTAACCTTGAGCATGGCAACATCTGGGCCGAGAATTGTCCCGATGGTGGAGCTTGCTTTATTCTCTCTCTGCATGGTATCCGATCCTTTTGACGTTGCCTGAGCGCGGCGGCTGCCCCCTGCCGAAAACGCGCGTCTGTTAGACATTCCAGGAGAAGCGAGTATTCCTTTATGACGATGACCATTTTATGATTGATGACGACCCGACCCCGTTACGCCTGACCGGGTTGAACTATCCCCCTGCTGCCAGGTTGTCATTGAATGGGCGACGGGCCGGGCGTTTCATTTCGGTTGTGTCATCAGGATCGCTGGCGCGGTGTGTTTCGGCGGCTTTCAGTACACGGGCGCGCTGGTAGAGATTGTGCGCGGCTCGCTCTGAGTCGTAGTTGAATTGCTGGCTGGCTTCAGGGTGGCTGGCAATCGCGTCGAAGCGAGCCGCCAGGTTGAGAATTACTTTGATGTCCGTGACACGTCCCTCGCGTACCGAATTATACATATCGACCATGGCGTTGAATACCTCCGGTTTGGGCGGAGTTGGTGAGACGGGGGTATTAGACAGAGGCGCAGCTACCGGTTGAACAGCGGCAGGGCGCGGCATCGGGTTGGCACTGCGCGCTGCGCCCGTATCCACCAATGCCGCTTCTGCCGGTCGGCCTGGCATTCCTGGCGGCGGGCCACTGACCGGAGACAGGTGCGGGATCAGCGTAATATCTTGAAAATGCACAAGGTTGACCATAATGCCGCGCATCGCCATTTGATCTTGCAGGCGGCTCCTCAACATGACGTTAAGACGGTCCCAGCGCGTCATGGCGGTAGCATCTATAAAGGTTTCGACTTCTATATCAGCAGAGTGATCGTTGACATGGTGCGACCAGGCCACAAAGTCGGCGGGGGAAAGTTCCTTCACCATACCCTTGAGCGTGCCAATAAAATGTTGATGCAAGGTATCTTTCCAGTCTTGCATGTTGAGTATAGCAATATGCGCATCTTCAGGCACAAGCTGATAGGTAAGGGTTGCTACAATCTCTACGTCCTGGTCACGCGAGATATTGACCCGCACCACCGGGCTGGTCCATGTCGTCTCCTGAGTATTCAGACGGCTCTGAACTTTCTCCCAGGGCAGGATAAAATTGAGGCCAGGGAAGAGTGTGCGCTGGTAGGAACTGAACGAGAAAACCAGATCAACGTGTCCTTCTGGCACCTGTCGAACAGCGCGTCCACCGACGATAACACTGATGAGAAGCAGAATGGCAAGCAGGAGCAAGGCTCCAGCCATCCCAAAAAGGGCAAATGCTCCCACGAGCAGAAAAATGGCATAACCCAGGATAGTATAAAGCGTCCACAGGCTATCATTGGAACCCGCGTAATACAGAGCGGTACCCTGAATAACGACAATCGCCAGCAGCACAATAGCCAGCAGCACAACGGGCATATGTGGCTGGCTTCTCAGATCGGCGGGCAAAGAGAATAAAAAGACCAGGAGAGCAAATGGCAATGGCACCAGCACTGGGGAAAGCTGGCGCGCCAACTGGCGCAGTGAGTCTCGAACTGAATAAAGATGGCTTACCCCACTCATCATCGTCTGCCGCCATGCTTGTATCAATGGGGGACGGACTGAACTCGTCCTGCAATTGAGGAGTCGAGGGATCATCGGGTTCCATCAAAAGGGGATCCGCATCCCAACTGACCGTATTGGGATCTGACCATGACGATGATGCGCGTGAATTATCCTGCTGTAGTGTCATAGGCTCCCTCCTCTCTACCGGGCAGACATGCTGCATTGGGTCTACCGTGATAGTAATCCTTACGACCTTAGATACGAATGTCCCTGTCACATTGAGCGAAATGTCTTGTCATGCAAACGCCTTGTCATGTTGAGCGAAGCGAAACATCTGGTGTGCCACCCCGCTTGACACCGCAAGAGCCGCATCCGCCGCTACTTTCCTTGTTGCCCCCCACGCCGACGGCCTTCGCGCCGCTCTTTCCACAGGAGCAGGCCCCGCCGGAAGCGCATCCGCCTGTCCCGCCACTTTTACCACTGGAGCAGCCTGATCCGCAGCCGCCACCATTGGCCTTGCTCATCCCGCAAGAGCCACAGCCGCCGCCCTTCGTCTCGTTTTGTTCGACAGGCCACTGGATAATGACGCCACTCTCCAGGATGACCTCGACCGAAGATTTTGGCACATTGATCGAGACAACCCGGCCCTGGCCTCCTGGCGTATCAAGAAATGCGCCAACGGATGGCAAGGTCTGCCTGGCCTGGACATAGGTATCGTTTTCATAGGCGAGACAGCACAAGAGGCGACCGCATACGCCGGAAATCTTGGCGGGATTGAGCGGTAAGTCCTGCTCTTTGGCCATCTTTATGGATACCACGCCGAAATCTGCAATCCAGGAACTACAACACAGGGTCTTGCCACAGATGCCAACGCCTCCCTGCAACTTGGCCTGATCGCGCGCCCCGATCTGGCGCAACTCGATGCGCGTGCGAAACGTGGCGGCCAGGTCGCGCACCAGGGCGCGGAAGTCAACGCGCTCGTCAGCAGTGAAGTAGAAGGTCAATCTACTTCCATCAAAAGTATACTCCGCCTCTACTAACTTCATGGGCAACTGGTGCTGTTTCACATGGTAAGCGCACTGTACCAACGCTCCCTTCTCCTTACTTTTGAAGGAGAGCATCATGCGCAGTTCATCTTCGCTTGCCAGGCGAAGCGCGGGCTTCAAAGGGTCGCTTAAATCTTTTTCGGCGATCTTTTTGGGCGCGATCACTACACGCCCGGCCTCGATACCGCGCACGGTTTCCACAATCACATACTGTCCCGTCGTGTACGATGCCCCTTGCGGGTCAAAGTAATAGATACGTCCGGCGGGACGGAACCTGATTCCGACAATAGTTACAATGTTTTCGCCTACGAGTGCCGCTGGAGACATAGTGGCTCCATTCCAGGTTATTACATTTCGTTGGTCAGCAAGATGGCTTCCGCGACTTCACGCATAGATTTGCGGTTGTTCATGCTGGCTTTTTGTATCTTGCGGAACGCTTCCTGCTCGCTGAGTCCCTGCTTTTCCATCAACAGGCCCTTGGCGCGTTCGACGACCTTGCGGGTCTCCAATTGTTCTGTGAGAGTGCGAGCTTTGTCTTCCATCTGGCGAAATTCGTTATAGCGGGCCAGCGCGACCTCAATCGCGGGAGTTACCTCGCTTTCGCGCAGAGGTTTCACAATATAGTTGACCACGCCTGCTTCTTTGGCGCGTTCAACCAGGGGCAGGTCTCCGAACGCGGTCAGGAGCAAGACCGGCGCGATTTTCTCCTGAGTGAGAGTTTCGGCGGCGGTAATGCCATCCATATCGGGCATACGGATGTCCATGATGACGAGGTCAGGACGCACCTCGCGAGCCAGGTTGACCGCGCTTTCGCCGTCGCCGGCCTCACCGACAACCAGGTAGCCTTGCTTGGTCAGGACTTCTTTCAGGTCCATGCGTTGAATGGTTTCGTCGTCTGCGATAATAATACGTGTTGGCATAGCACTATCCTTCGCGGGGTACACCTATCCGGCCATACGGGCGCGAAACTGCCCCCACACTCTTCTATCTGCCTGCTTGTACTTGTAGGGCTGCATGCCAACGGCGGCGCGAAACGTTGCGCCGCTCGCTCTCTCTTCAAACATGCTCGTCTGCGTTACCTGTAAGCAGGAAAACTCATTCCAGAATACTGGTTAAGCACAGTATAACATATACTGACTATTTTTTGCGGTCGCGGCGCTGCCAGTAGCGCTGTGTCTCGCGGTATTCCTGGTAAAGGTCGTCATTGGCGCCCTTGACGCCCTGTTTCCTGTTTGGCGTGTTTTGAGAGCCGTCAAAGCCTGTATCAGAGGTATTGTTGTTCTGCGCTTGACCTTTGCCGGTTGTTACGGGCTGGCGCGGCGCGGGAGTCAAACTGCGCGGCACCAGATCGAAGCGCGCCAATACTACCAACAGGACAACCAGTGTGAGTAAGAACAAGACAGTAGAAACATAAATGGGCAGTGGGCCGAGGCTAAAGAGCAATTTTTCCGCGTGGGCGCTCACCAACCAGGATTTTTCATATACGCCGACGACATCGGCTACAATCAGGTAGGCCAGAATACCAATCAGGTGGCGCGGTTTGAATCCGGCACGTCTGGGGGCAGGCGCGGCCTTGCCACCTGCGCGGGTGGGCGCGCTCTTTGCAACTGCCAGAGGCGTCGACTTCTTCGTTCCCTGAACTTCTTTGCTTTCTTTCTTGACGGGAGCCGCTGTTTTGTTGCGTGTGGCGCGGGCCAGGCGCGCTGTTGCTGCATCCGCAGTCTCTTCTTTTTTGCCTATGGTGGAAAAAAAGCCGGGACGTTTCTTGATGGGAGCCGCCACAGAAGGCTCTTCGATGGCGGTTTGCGTCGGGACGCGATTCATCGCATCCTCTTGCGCCGAATTGCCGGATAGCTGGTCAGTGGTATCGCCTGTCACCAGCATAGGCCGGTTGCGTCCATTGCGATTGCTGCGTTTATTATTTGTTGGCCTGCCCTGCGCTGGCGGGGTGCCGTTGTTTTGTTCCTGGCTCATGACTGACCTCCATTGGATTCATGGTAATCTTCAAAGGGGAGCTGCTCGTCATCTGGTGACGACGCGCGCTCGTTTCCTAGATACATACTATTCGCGGTTTGCGGCATAGGAGCTATGCCCGGTGCCGACGGCGATGCAGGGGCAGGGGCTGGCATCGAGGGATAGACTGGCGCTGGCTGTAACGACGGTTGCGAGGTAGGAGGGCGATACACGGGAGCCGCGGGCGCTTGCGCGATGGCGGCCAACCCGGCGCGCGCGATATCGTCGTCGCGTCCGGGAGCATTACCACCACTGATGCCGATGCCGCCAATCGTTGTGCCGCCCATGCGGATCGGCCAGCCACCGGCGGCCATAATAAACTTGCCCTGGGTCATACTCGCCATGCTGGATGCAAAGCCGGGGATACCCGACCCCCACTGCGCTACAGCATCGGTTGACTGGTTAAACATGACCGCGGTGTTGGCTTTGGCGAGGCTAATATTGCCCGTTGCCCAGCCATAGGGGGCCATCATGCGCTCAAATAGTACAAGATGTCCTCCCGCATCCACGATGGCAATGCTGACAGGACTGCGCAGCTCTTGAGCCCGTTGCTTACAGGCTTCCATAATGCGACGCGCAATCTCTATGGATATACTCACAACAGCTCCTTATGTGACGGATGAACTACATTACCGCCCAAAATTTCAGTGTGACCGTTGTTGCAAGTATAGCGCATCGCGCTAGTCCATACAACCCCTCGTTTTTCTCATTTTTCGGTTTACCAGGGCGGAGCCGGGGGCTTGCCCTTGCCCTGGTCAATGCAGTATCATCTGCACAGATTACGAAGAGGAGCGCAGACTATAATGGCAGCGAACAAAGAACGACTTGACCTGGCGCTGGTGAGACGCGGCCTCGCGCCGAGCCGCGAACGCGCGCGCGCGCTCATCATGGCGGGTCAGGTGTATCTTGGAGACCGGCTGGCCGATAAGCCAGGGATGCTGGCACCGCTCGATGCAGAATACCGTATCGCCGGAGATAATGGCGGACTGAAATACGTCAGCCGGGGTGGTCTCAAGCTGGAAAAGGCGCTGCAAACCTTCGCGCTGAACCCGGAGGGACTGGTAGCGCTTGATATCGGGGCTTCTACCGGAGGCTTCACCGATTGCCTGCTCCAGAACGGAGCGCGGCGCGTCTACGCCATTGATGTCGGGCGCGGCCAACTGGCCTGGACGCTGCGCAACGATCCGCGCGTGGTGGTGATGGAGCATACCAACATGCGCCACGTCACATCGCTGCCCGAACCCATCCAGTGCGCGGTGATCGACGTTTCATTCATCTCCCTGCGCCTTGTATTGCCCCCCCTGGTTGCCCTGCTGACGCCGGATGCCTGGGTCGTGGCGCTCGTCAAACCACAATTCGAGGCAGGCAAGGCCGAGGTTGACCGGGGATCAGGCGTTATCAGCGACCCGGCGGTACATACGCGGGTTGTGGAAGAGTTGCAGGCATGGATAGGGGAGTATACGCCATTGCAGGTACGCGGCGTGACCGATTCGCCGATTTATGGACGCGAGGGGAATAGAGAGTTTCTGTTTTATCTGGGATTGTAACAATCTTCTCTACGCCTGTTTTTCGAGTGTATTCAAATCTTCCTTGATCTAAGAAACCAGCTCTTTTCACCAGTAACAGGCAGAGAAAGTAGCCAGAAGCAAACAGGTTGATGTAACCTATGGCGAATACGGTTCTTAATAGAAGGTCCGGGTTTTGTAGATGAAAGAACAGGCCGTAACCATGGGCAACTTCGCCAATGGAATTCCACAGGTAGAAAAGGAATTCCACGGCTAAGAAGACGAGCATGAGCCAGTATCCTGCGATAGTTCGCTTGAAAAGCAGGATGGAGGCAAAGAGAAATACCGCAAACACAAAACCCATAATGAGAGAGGGTCTAAGCTGAGCAAGCAGGTTCATGCCAGGTTTGTAATAGAGGTGAAGAAAATACGGAACCTGGGCAATGAAATTGGCGAGTATGAGCAAGAAAAGTATGATTACCTGAACTCTGACAGGTTTGCTTTCCATTGTATTGATCCTTACATGTATTTTTTTGCAGTCTTTTTTGTTTACGTTTCGGGTGGGTTCGGGTTGCAGACACCTGATGGTGTACGCTAAATGGTTGCACTAATGGCCATTTGAAAGTATAGTCAACCATATCGATTTATGCTAAGATACAGACAACTTTCACTATTCGATGGAGCAGGTGAGGGACGGAAGGATGCCTGATACAGCCAAACAAGAGATCAAGCTGTTTTATTGCTATGCGCGTGAAGATAAGACTCCATCGAGAAAATAGAAGCCCTCCTGCAAATCTAATGTTGAGGAAATAGAGTATGGACAATAAAACCTCTTTAACTGGCAAAGAACCAAAGCTACAAAGACAACCCAAAAGTAAAAAGCCTGATCTTGATGAGTTTGATCAAATCATTGGTAAGGCTCCACTACCAGATGGTAGTATCTTGCCGAAGGGGTACTGCGTTTGGGAAGGCAAAAGTAAAAGCTATATGTACCTCGGAAAGTTGGTTGATGGAGTATGGTTACGCTACGGTAATCAAAAAGCTAGATGGTACTGCAAACGTGACGATTGGAAAGCTCTACAGAGTTGGATCGCAGAAGTTCGTAGCGAATGGTTTAGAAACACCTATGGCACGAACGACCCTCCTACGGAAGAAGAGCGCATTTATGCGCCCACGCCAAAATAAGAGGCATATTTGGCGAAAGGAAGTTTTGTGTAAATCTTCGTAGGCAACGTTTCTTTTCTGCTTGAGTTTGGGATAAAATACTAATGAAGAGGCATATTTATGTAGGAATGTGATGATGAAATTTTGACAATTTAATCTGGCAACAACGAAGGGGTACGAGGGCGACCGCAAGGGTCCCCACTCCACATCCACTCCACCCCCGCCCTTACAATGACTACGAATCAAGTTTCTCGGCTAGCGTTCATTGTAAGGGCGGGGGCGGTAGAGTGGATGGGTGGAGACCCTTGCGGTCGCCCTGAGCCTTTACGCACGTATCCAGGCAGCTGAGCGAGGAACGTCTTCCTGTACGAACCTTCCTTGCGGTCGCCCTGGGCCTTTACGCACGTATCCAGGGTAATTTGTCAAAATGTATGATCCCGTCCGCCAACGCTATACAAGGAATGTGCAATGGAGCCACGCACCAGTATGCAAACGCTCCCTCAAGAAAAGAGGCATAATCTATGTTGACCACCCCGAAGGTTACTTTGCCAGATCAATTCAATGCGGCGACGGCTTTTTTAGATCGCAATCTCGCGGAGGGGCGCAGCGGCAAGACGGCTATTTACTATGAAGGGCAAGGGTATAGTTACGCGCAGGTGGCTGAACTTGCCAATCGCGTTGGGAATGGACTGCTTGGGCTGGGGCTTGATTTGGAGCAGCGCGTGGCCCTGCTGATGCTGGACTCGCCCCAGATGGCGGCTGCTTTCTTTGGCACGATCAAGATAGGGGCAGTGCCTGTTCCTCTCAATACGTTGTTGCGGCCCAACGATTATGTGTACATGCTCAATGATAGCCGGGCGCGCGTTTTGCTTGTTCATGCAGACCTCTGGAAGCAGTTGGCGCGTGTGTTGCCCGAACTCAAATATGTGCGTCACGTAGTTGTGGTTGGGCTGCAAGAGAGCGGCGCAGCAGGAAAGCGCGACACTGCATGATTTCGAGAAGTGGGTGCAGGGAGCGTCGGCTACGCTGGAAGCGGCCAGCACCAACAAAGACGACAGCGCCTTCTGGCTGTATAGCTCGGGCAGCACGGGGTTTCCCAAGGGCTGCGTTCACTTGCAGCATGATATGAGCTATTGCACCGAGTATTACGCGAAACCTGTGCTTGGGATTAAAGAGGACGACATTACCTTCTCAGCCGCGAAACTCTTTTTTGCCTATGGGCTGGGCAATGGCCTGTACTTCCCCTTTGGCGTGGGAGCCAGCACGGTGCTGTATCCCGGTCGCCCACTGGCCGAGGATATGTTTAAGGTGGTGCAGCAAAATCGCCCGACCATTTTCTTTGGCGTTCCCACGCTTTATGCCAGTATGCTGGCCCTGCCGGATGCCGAAAAGCGCTTCGATTTTTCATCCGTGCGCGTCTGCGTCTCGGCAGGTGAGTCGCTGCCCGCCGACATCTTGCGGCGCTGGCAGGAGAAGTTCCATGTAGATATCCTGGACGGCATCGGCAGCACGGAGATATTGCATATCTTCATCAGTAACCGCGCCGGAGAAATTCGACCGGGCAGCACGGGCAAGCTGGTGCCGGGTTACGAGGCGCTGATTACGGATGAAAGCGGACACGCGGTTGCGCAGGGAGAGATCGGCAACCTGCTCATTCGCGGCGATAGCACAGCTGCCTACTACTGGAACAAGCACGAGAAGACCAAAGATACCATGAACGGCCACTGGATTCACACGGGCGATAAGTATTACCAGGACACGGACGGCTATTACTGGTATGGCGGTCGCTCGGATGATATGCTGAAGGTAGGCGGCCAGTGGGTCTCGCCCGTCGAAGTCGAGGCGGCGTTGATAGCTCATCCCGCCGTGCTGGAATGCGCGGTGGTGGGCGACATGGACGCCGATAAGCTGATTAAGCCGCGAGCGTATGTCGTGCTCAACGCGGGCTACGAGGCGTCACCCGCGCTGGCAGACGAACTAAAGGCTTTCGTCAAGCAACGGCTAGCGGCTTTCAAATACCCGCGCTGGATCGATTTTGTGGCGGAATTGCCCAAAACAGCCACCGGCAAGATTCAGCGTTTCAAGTTGCGGGAGCACTCGTAGGGACGCGGGTGGATGAGTTGTGGAGGGTGGACCCTTGTGGGCGTCCTTCGTCCCTTGGCGTGGGGAGCAGCGTGTTGGTCAATGACCGCTTTCCCAGGAAAGGACGCCCACAAGGGTCCACCCATCCGCTCCACACCACCCGCGTCCCTACAACGGTTCCCATCATTTTTATAGTCAGCAGGATTGTGTACTTACCATGCAACAAGCTTATCAAGCCATACGCATTGTTTCAGAGGCGCAAACCATCCGGGTCGGGTTGTCAACAGACCCTGATGCATTGATGTTGCGCGAGCTTTGTACAGTCTGCGCCTCTCTTTCTGGTGAGACTAGCGCTGGTATTAAGGCCGTTGTGCTCGATTTTTCCAGTACAGAAAATCGTCGCCATAAGGACGCGGCTAAGACATGGGATAGGGATGCCGTTGAGGATACCATCATTCGCGTCCCTACAGGTGTCGAGCAAGCATATGGCGCGATTCGTGGGGTTACGCAGCCTGTGCTGGGGGTAGTGCGCGATACGCTTTCGCCTGTGGCCTGTAAGCTGTTGTCAGCCGCCGATTTTACACTTGTGGCTGAGAATGCCAGGCTGATTGTTACGGGCAAAGCGGGGAAGTGGAAAGAGGAGCAAGATACCCAGATTAGTGGCGCGAACGCGGCTCGCCTGCGTTACGTCACATGGTCGGCAGCGAGTGGCGATATTAATAAAGAGATGGAGCGTATTCTGAATATGTTGCGCGAGAAAAGCGCGATCGCTCTGCGCTTTGCGAAGGCCAGCACGCGCCTGGGCCAGTCCGAGCAGCACACGCACCTCGAAGCCCTGCAGCATATCAACACACTCTATCTCGATGAGCTTATGCGCACGCAAGACATGGCTGAGGGCTTGCGCGCCTTCCTGGAGAAACGCAAACCGAAGTGGCGCAATTCATAGAGCAATTTATAGAAGGAAATGTAATGGCAGAACATACGCCCTGGAAAATTCTTTCATACAAGCAAATTCTCGATACGCCCTATCTCAAGGTGCGCAGCGAGCAGCTCGCTATTCCCAATGGCCCGGTTGTCTCGGATTACTACATTATAGAGAATCGCGGCTGGGTGGGTGTAGTGCCGCTGACTGCCGATGGCCGCTTTCTCATCAACCGGCAGTATAAGCATGGCATCGGGCGCGAGGTACTGGAATTTCCGGCAGGCGGCATCGATGCCGGTGAAAGCGACCCAGAGCTGACGGCCCATCGCGAACTGATGGAAGAAACAGGGTATAGCGTGGTTGGTGGCAAGCTTGAACCCCTGGCGCATTTCGATGCCAATCCGACGGGCGCAAGCTCTCAGGTCTGGTGGTACCTGGCGCGCGAGGTACGCAAGACTGGCACGCCCAAGGACGATCCCATGGAAATCATCGAAAATCTGCTAGTGACTCCTGCCGAACTGCTTGCCATGATCCATGATGGCAGCTTCGCGGTACTGGGACAAATGGGCGCGGCCTATATGGCGCTGGAACGCCTGGGGTATTTCAAATGGACGCTGTAGAGACGCAATGCAAGATCGGCCATGTGGTGTCACCCTGAGCGCAGCGAAGGGTCTGCCTGGTCGGCACCGAGATCCTTCGCTGCGCTCAGGGTGACACCACAGACTCAGCATGACAGGAGCGGCTTTGGTCAGGAAAATTCATCATCGTGTCCGGTATCCATCGCATCTGGTAAGTAAAGGAGTATTATCTATGCCCATCGATAGTAGCCTGATCGGTGCAAGCTCGCAACCTCAAACATTTGAGGTAACACGCGAGGCGGTATTGCGCTTCATGGAGGCGACGGAAGACCCTGCTTTACAAGGCGGAACCGTTATAGAATTCGCTCCGCCCACCTTTCCTACGACGTTTCGCGTGCGGGTTCCCGGCCTGGAACTGGACGGCTCCAAAATGCAGTTGATTTACGGCGAGCAGCAGTACACTTATACGCGCAAAGTGCGCATCGGCGAAAAGATCACCTGTGTTGCGCGGGTGGCCGATATTCGCGAACGCGCCGGTAAAAGCGGCTCCATGACCATTGTTATTTCGGAATTAACCGGCAGGGATGAACTGGAGCAGCTTGTTTTCACGGGTCATAGCTCAACTATCGTGCGTGAAAAATAGCCGAACAAAATGATTGACAAATCACAATGAGAGGTATAGAATACGGTGCGTATCCGTTATGACTTGCCCTCGTGGCGGAATGGTATACGCAGCAGGTTGAGGGCCTGTGTCTGAAAAGACGTGGTGGTTCGAGTCCACTCGAGGGCACCCCATATTTTTCCCCATCGTCAAGTCAGGGGCGACTAGCTCAGTTGGTTAGAGCGGCTGCTTTACACGCAGTAGGTCTGGGGTTCGAATCCCTAGTCGCCCACCTTCCCACTTCTTCCGTGCTGGCTGTAGTGGCCGCTCGATACCAATCGAGGGGTATTTTAAGCAGAGATACAGACGCAATGTTACTCTGCCTTCCTTATTCGTATCGTATGTTCATCACGCCCCATACTATGCCGGTACACCAACGTTTGTTCTTCTCGCTGCATTTCATAGGTTCCGTCACTCACCTCGACACTGTAACCATGCGGGTACTGGAAACGAGGGTATGAAAATTTCGGTTGGTGCGCTTACGTTGGAATCATGGCGAAACGCGAACTCGAAGGTGCGCCGCTTGATGTTGAAGGACATGCGCAGTGGTTCTCCTGCCGTGGAGCGGGCATAGGGACGCACGGAGGCTTCTAGCGCGCGACCGCCGGAATCTATATCTTTCGGGTCCGTTTGCTGGTCGCGGCTGAAGATGGAGAGGTCTTCATCGTTCCACAGGTCGCCGCGCGCGTTGGTATTATCGGATGTGTAGTTCCAGAGCGTGCAGTTCAGCAGATTGGCTTCGATAGCCTGGAAACTGCGATCTAATGCCCTGACCTGCGCGTGAAAATCGCCGGTGCGGTACGCCTGTTTCTCTTTGAGATCAAAGGGGATGCCAAACTCGCCCAGCAGCGTGGGAACGCCGCCCAGTTGCTCGCGCGCACCGCGTTTGAGGAAGGCCAGTTGCTCCGCGAAAGACCTGCGAATGGCAGCAGGGCCTACGATAGGTTTTGTGGTGCGAGCATCGACAGCGAGGAAGGGGGTATAATTCTTCTTGAATAAGACAATGGCATCGTACCAGTGAGGAGCATAGACGATGTTCGGCGCATCGTCCGCGCCCCAGCGCGGCGGCGCTTTGCCCGTCTCGGTTTCGATAAAGATCAACGCGCCGCCATCAACAGCGTGTATGGCTTCGGCGAAGCGGTTGGCAAATGGGCGGTAGTAGTCTTGCGAAAAATCAACTGCGCGATCATTGACCTGCGCGAAGTAATCAGGTCGTAACAAATGGGGATTACCCCTCGCGTCGAAGTCCCATACGCCATGCTGACGCCAGATACAATTCCGGCCCTCGCTCCACGCGCACTGCTTCTCCGTGTTCAGTATGCGCGTGCCATCTCGTTTAATGCTGGCTATTCCCAGTTTCCAGCAAACCACTTCCTGCGGCAGACCAGCGCCCAGCAGCATAGACTGGTAGGGAGTGGGGCTGGCGCCCAGCGAGAGTATGCCGCCCGCCGCATTGAGATCGCTCCAACCGATATAGCCGCGCAACGGCTCATTCATAGTATCGAACCCAATCACATTGGGCAGATCTTTCAAACGCAGCGCAACCTGCTGAATAGCATGAATATAATGCCGCTGCAAATATGCCTGTACCGGCTCGCCCTCTATTTTCATGGCGGGAGCGAAATCGTCACCTCCGAAAAAGAGGGTAAACATGGTCGCCGCTGCCAGTTTGCTGCTATTCGTGGGCCAGATCATCTTAGGGAAAGGATCGCCATGCGTAGCGTGTACAACCGCCGCGCCAGTAGCGCTGAAGTGTGTCATATCGAACCCGACCGCTTCGAGCGTCCATCCTGGCGCGCCGTCACCGCCCGAGAAGCGACTCCATACATCCTGGTGCGGGTCAATGAAGAGCGACATACCATACTCGCCAGCTTTTTTAACGACCTGGTAGACATACTCAATATACGCTTCATCATAGATGCCAGGCCCGGCATGTTCGATGGCCTCCCACGTAACGAGGAAACGCAAAAAGGTCAACCCCCACGAGCGCAGGCGCGTAAAATGCTCATCCGCTTCTTCCAGAGGAAAAGGTCGTCCAACAAATGACACATGCCGGTGATCGAAAAAGCCATCGTGGATAGAGGTCGCGCCATTGGGTATGAACGGAACTTTGCTGCTACCTCCCAGGTTGACCCCGCGCAGCATGAGCGTTCTACCATGTTCATCCTTGAAGTGCGAGCCCTCAGTGTAAATCATTGTAAATCCCTCAAATTTTGCGCTTTTTTGTCTACATAGCTTATATTTTCGCACAAAATTCATAACTACCAGGATGGGCCAAAGTTTCTAAAAGGCGAACCGGCTTTAGAAACTTTAGCCCATTATGGTAGTTAGTGTACACAATACACATAAAAATTGCATAAAGATGCGAGAAATTAGATAAATTGATGAAGAAAAGGCTTGTAAATCGTAAAAAGATCGTGTATGCTAGCATCCGGTATCCGATCTCGGTCTGGCACACAGCGTCCGTCCAGCATTATACGCCCACGCTGCTAGGGGTGACAACAAACTGGTGACTCTGCAAGGATATGGACCCGGAGGAATACCATCATATCACAAGGAGGTCCCTGGTTTGAATTTCGAAGACAAAACCCTGAAATGCCGCGAATGCGGAAATGATTTCGTGTTCACCGCTGGTGAGCAAGAGTTTTACCAGCAAAAAGGCCTGGTGAATCAGCCTGGCCGCTGTCCCTCATGTCGCGCTGCGCGTCGCAATACGTCTGGCGGGACGGGTGGTCGCTCCGAGCGCGGCCCTCGCGAAATGCACACGGTTATTTGCGCCGAGTGCGGAGTGGAGACGCAGGTGCCATTCTTGCCGAAGAATGATCGCCCCGTCTATTGCAGCCCCTGCTACGATAAGGTTCGTGTAACGCGCGGCTAGGGCTACAAACGACCAAAAACTCTTCACGCGTGAAGAGAGATAAGACCAGGGTAGGTTCGTGGTCTTGTCTCTTTTCATTTGCCGCCTCTTTCCACGTCTACTACATCAACAAAGCACCAGCTTCTGAACAATTTTGCCCCATGTTTTCAAATGTGTAACGCAGTGTATGCTTTATTCGTTGCAAATGCAACGTACATAGTTATTGCATTGCGTTCGTTTGTGTTCTAAACTATAGTAGAGAAACAATGTATGCTGCCCAGGGGTTTTGTACTTGATGACAATCAATCCAGACGAGTCGGTCGCCAATTCGCATATGACACTCGGCGATTTGCTGGCTGAAACACGCCAGTATCTATCTCCACCTGATCTGGAGACGATTCAACGCGCCTATGAAATGGCGGACGAAGCGCACCGGGGCATCATGCGCCGTTCTGGCGAACCCTACATTTCACATCCCCTGGAAGTTGCGCTACTCCTGGCGGATATGCGTATCGACGCCGATGGCATCGTAGCGGCGTTGCTGCACGATGTAGTCGAAGATACAGATTTTACGCTGGATGATTTGCGGGCGCGTTTTGGCAGAGCGGTTGCCGATATTGTAGATGGCGTCACCAAATTTGATACACTGGCGGGCAAAAACGGCGCGACACCTTTTATGGCGTCATCGGCATCTGCGGCGTCTGGCCAGGGAAAATACCATACTCATGATGCCCCGGAAACGTCTGAGCAGATTGAACAGCGGCAATACCAGGCGCGCGAACTAAAACGCCGCGAACGCTCCGAAACCGTGCGCAAAATGCTGCTGGCAATGGCGGAAGACCCGCGTGTGGTAGTGCTGAAACTGGCCGATCGCCTGCACAATATGCGCACTTTGAGCGTAATGAACCACTCGCAGCAGCAGAACAAAGCGCGCGAAACGCGAGAAATATACGCTCCGCTCGCGCGCCGCCTGGGTATGGCGCTGGTGCAGGCGGAACTCGAAGACCTGGCTTTCAGCTATCTGGAGCCGGAGAAATTTACCCGCCTGGCGAGCGCGGTCGAAGAGGAGAGGCGCAAACGCCAGCCCATTATCGATCAGATTTGCCGCTCTCTCGAAGAGGAGATGGACAAGGCCGGCATTTCCGCTGAAGTGCGCGCCTGGCCCAAGCACCTGTCCAGCATCAATCGCAAACTGGAGCAGGGCGGCACCGAACTGAGCCAGATACACGACCTGATGGCGTACCGTATCCTGGTGGACACCGTACACGATTGCTACCTGGCGTTGGGGCATATCCACGCGCTGTGGCGGCCCAAAGACGGGCGTATCAAGGATTTTATCGCCACGCCAAAGGTCAATGGCTACCAGTCACTGCACACAACGGTGTTTTGCCTGGATAATCAACTGGCTGAAGTGCAAATTCGCACGCACGAAATGGAGCGCATTGCCGATTATGGCATCGCCAGCTACTGGTACCTGAAGGAGCGCGGCGGAGCGCGCCTTTCCACGGGCGAGATGATTACCTGGATCGAGCAACTGCGCGAGTGGCAGCGCGAACTGCCCCAGAACGCCGATGAATTTGTGGAGGCGGTCAAGGGAGACATTTTTCAAGAGCAGATCTTCGTGTTTACGCCCAAAGGCGAGGTAAAAGACTTGCCGCGTGGATCAACACCGCTCGACCTGGCCTACCGCATTCACTCTGACATTGGCGATCATTGTGCGGGAGCGCGTATCATCACTAACCTGGAGGATAGCGGACGCCTCATAACGCGCATTGTGCCGCTTGATTACGAACTCAAGGGCGGCGAAATCGTCCATATCATGGTCAGTTCGGATGCGCACCCGACGCGAGAATGGCTCTCTTTCGCGCGCACCACATCGGCTCGCACCAAGATTCGCCGCTACTTGAAAACCTACGAGCGCGATGTGAACCTGCACCTGGGGCGCGAGCGACTTGACCTGGCGTTGAAAGCAGCGGGCGCGGCGGGCTTACGCGCAGTCTCCCATGACGACCTGCTGCTGGCTACTACCAATAAGAAGTACAGTCTTGCCGATGATCTGTTTATCGCCCTGGGGCGCGATGCACTCGGTGTCGGCAAAGTGATGGAATACCTGATACCGCTGTTGCAGGAACGTGGTGAGATCAAGTCCGAAGCGGATGTGCCGAAGAATGGGTATCATCAAAACGCAAGCGAGGGTGATAGCGAGCTGTCGCAGGTGATTATCAAACTGGCCCATTGCTGTTGCCCGTTACCTGGCGATCCCATCGTCGGGTTGCTCAACCCCAATAAAGGCATCGTCGTGCATCGCAGCGATTGCCGCACCTTGCGCCGGTATCGCGGACACGAGTCTGACCGCCTGCTAGAGATCAACTGGCTCGTCATCGAACCCCAGCGATACCGCGCGCCTATCATTATTGTGGCGCATGATCGCGCCGGGCTATTGCGCGACGTGGCGGCTGTGGTGGCCGACGCGGGCATCAATATGACATCAGTCGCATCCACTACTACTGTTTCATTGCAAAAAGCTGTGATTACTGCTACATTGGAGATAGAAGCTATCGACCAGATTGAGCCTGTTTTTGAACGCTTGCAACAGGTACCAAATGTGGTGAGCGTAAAGCGAGATCTTGGTCGCGGCATCCATTCCTGATATTAGTCTCTTACGGAAACGTTCATGATAGATATGTCTACAAGCGGACGCGATCAGTCGCGTCCCCACACACCGGGATTTGCGAGCGAACAGGCCCAACAATTACTGAATACCGTTCGACAGGACATGTCGCCGGCCGAGGCCCTGCAGGTCACACAGGCGTTTGAGCTTGCCTGGAACCTGTGCGGTGAGTCCCCTGGTGAAAAAGGGCTGACACTTATCGAACATGCCCTGGCGATAGCAACCATCCTGGTAGAAATACACATTGACGCGGTTGGCGTAGCCTCCGGCTTAATTTTTGAGGCGGTTGACGCCGATCTTGTGTCACTCGATCGCGTAGAAACCGTGCTGGGTGCAGCCGTAGCGCGCGTTGTGGGCAGTATGTTACGTCTGAATATTCTGGAACGCAAAAAGCGCGCTGGAGCGCAATTTATTGCGCCCGACAGAGCAGGCGGGTCAAACTACGCCACCGGCGATGGCGAAAATAGCCGCGAGCAGAAAAAACAACGCCTTCGCGATGCTTTGCGCCGCCAGCAGGCCGAGACCGTGCGCAAAATGTTCTTCGCCATGTCGGAGGACCCCCGCGTCGTGCTGCTCAAGCTGGCATACCGCCTGCACGCCATGCGCCTCATCGCGCTCAATGCCTATCCAGTTGACCAACAAGAGATATTGACGATGGCGCAGGAGACACGCGAAATTTACGCGCCACTGGCAGGGCGCCTGGGTGTTTCGCGCGTTGAAAGCGAACTGGATGATCTCGCTTTCCAGGTTCTGGAGCCTGATAAGTATGCCTGGGTACGCGATCAAGTTGAGGCGGAACGCAAGCAGCGGAGCGCTTATGTTGAGCGCGTGTGCAACATGCTGGACGAAGAGATGCAAAAGCTGGGTCTGCACGCTGAAGTCTCCGGGCGCGTCAAGCACCTGTACAGTTTCTTCAAGAAGCTGCGCCATAACGCGGGCGATGTCGATCGCCTGGAAGACCTCAAGAAGACTGCCGATTTTAGCCAGATTCATGACCTCGTGGCTTTCCGCATTCTGGTTGATTCTACTCCCGACTGCTACGTCGCGCTGGGTCATGTGCATGGCCTGTGGAAACCCAAAGATGGACGCATCAAGGATTTCATCGCTAACCCCAAGCCCAATGGCTACCAGGCCTTACACACCACAGTCTTCTGCCTGGATGAGCAGTTGGTGGAGATTCAAATCCGCACCTTTACCATGCACGAGATAGCGGAATACGGCGTCGCCATGCACTGGCATTATAAAGACGTGGGAGACCGCGCCTCAGCCTCGGCCAAAGAGTTGCTGTCCTGGTTGCGCAAGCTCGCCGACTGGCAACGCGAGATGCGCTCCGCCACCAGCAATGACAGCGAATTTGTCGAGGCGGTACGCGACGAGATTTTTGAAGAGCAGATCTTCGTGTTTACGCCTAAAGGCGAGGTCAAAGATCTGCCAGTTGGCTCCACGCCGCTCGATTTCGCCTATCGCATCCACTCCAAAATTGGCGACAAGTGCGCTGGCGCGCGTATCATTTCTGAAAGCGGCAGCGGCGATAGCGAACGGCTGGTAACACGCCTGGTACCGCTTGATTACGAACTGAGAAGCGGCGAGATTGTCGATATCGTCACCAACCGTTCCGCGCACCCGACACGCGACTGGCTCAACTTCGCTCGCACGGCAGCCGCGCGCAGCAAGATTCGTCGCTACCTCAAAATTCACGAGCGCGACATCAACATTCAAATCGGACGCGAACGCCTGGATCGCGAACTCAAACTCACGGGACTGCGCGGCGTCGAAGTTTTGACCGAAGATGCGCAAAACTGGCTGCTGACCGAGTTCCGCAAAGAATCGTTTGAAGATCTGCTGGCTTCGATTGGCGGCGACGATATCCGCCAACACGCCGTCGCCGTCAAGCTGGCCGACTACTTTCAGCAACGCGGGGGCAAAGAACCAAAAGAGGAAGAAGATATCCTCTCGCTGCCCACCTCAGTCAAAGCCGCCGCCTCGGCGCACTTACAGGTAGCCGGAGTCAGTGGCTTGCTGACCAGCCTGGCGAACTGTTGCAATCCGCTGCCGGGCGACGAAATCGTCGGCTTTATCAGTCGAGGTAAGGGAGCCATTATCCACCGCGCCAACTGCAAAAACATCGAGCGATACCGCGAGCGCGAACGCGAACGCCTGGTAGATGTAAGCTGGACCAGCATGGGCTACCAGCGATACCTGGCCCCGGTAATCATTCGAGCCTATGACCGTTCGGGCCTGATTCGCGACATCGCCACCGTCGTCTCTGAAGCAGGCGTCAACATGACCTCGGTCAGTTCAAACGTAAGCGCAGGCAAGCAAGAAGCAACCATTAACACGACATTGGAGATTGATAGCCTCGAGCAGATGCAGCGCGTCTTCACACGCCTGGAGAAAGTGAAAGGGGTGCTTGGAATTGAGCGCGATTTAGGGAAGATCAAGAAAAAATAAGAGACCAGGTGAAAAGTCCCCGATCGTCGATCTAGGACTTTTCACCTGGTCTCTTATTAATTTTTTATCCGCGCAGCCGCTCCAGCACAGGTGGCTGGCGCAGCTTTGCCAGCGCGCCGGCTTCGATCTGGCGCACGCGTTCGCGGGTAATGCCCAGCTCGCGGCCAACCTGCTCAAGCGGGTGGGCCTGACTGTTGCCCAGACCAAAGCGCAATTGCAAGACAAGACGTTCGCGGGGGGTAAGCACCGATTCGAGCACGCGCTGCACTTCGTCTTTGAGGGTCTGCGTGGTGGCTATATCCTCTGGCGACGCCGATTCGGTATCGGCCAGTACATCACCGAGTTCCTGCTCCTCGTCTTCACCGACAGGCAATTCCAGAGAAACGGGCGCGCCGGGGGCAGCCTGTAGTTCAACCATGCGAATGGGGTCAAGTCCCGTGGCATCGGCCAGTTCCTGCTCGGTAGGTTCGCGGCCAAGCTCTTGCAGGAGACGCTGGCGTTCGCGGCGAATGCGATTCAAGGCGGTATTGACGTAGACGGGCAGGCGAATGGTGCGACCCTTGTCAGCCACTGCGCGGCTTATGGCCTGGCGAATCCACCATGTTGCATGGGTGGAGAAGCGATGGCCGCGTCGCCAATCGTAGCGTTGCACGGCGCGAATCAGGCCGATATTGCCTTCTTGAATCAGGTCGAGCAGCGTCAACCCGCGTCCGACGTAGCGTTTGGCGATGCTTACCACCAGGCGTAAGTTTGCCAGGATGAATTGCTTCATGGCATCGCGGTCGCCCGCTTCGATGCCTTTGGCAAGTTCGATTTCGCGCTCGTGAGTAATCATCGGCACGCGGCCAATTTCGCGGAGATAGGTCATCACCGCGTCTGACTCGCCTGCATCGGCGGTGTTAGGGGTATTTTCGTCCTGATCCTCGGAACGACGACGGCGCATGGACACACGTCGCGAAGGGGTGATTTCTTCGGCACCCATCGTCGGTAGGGAAAGGATTGAGACGGTTTCCAGCGTGGGCGAAGTGGGAAGTTGGGTTAACTCCTCCTGAAGTTCAGGCGCTTCATCTAATTCGAGAGGCGCGGTGTCCATGTTCGCGATATCCTCTTCTAGCTCCTGTTCATCCTTGCCAGGGCACTCCCCGTCGTCTTCAATATATTCCATCTCCTTCGTCATGAACCGATCTACGATCTCATCGTATTGCCGGGCCAGGTCAGGATTTGCTGGTTGTTTTTCATCCAGGGTAAGCATAGCGCCAGTGGTAACTGGCTGTACATCAATCATATTGCGCCCTCCATGAACAGTAGTATCTCAAGCAGCAAGATAGCAGTTTCTTCCGTCGGTCTGGTCCTACACTCAGGGAAAATAGTCCTTCGTTTTGAACGATGGGTCCGAAAACCGAGTGGGAGGAAGTCTATGACGCACACAATCTGTCTTTCTACTATAAAGAAACACAGAGCAACCGGAAAATATTCCTAACGTTACTACCATTATACCTCAAAATCGGCCTTTCATCAACTGTCCCGAAGTATTGACGTGCAGGCCATTATTCTGCTATACTGCCTATGTCCACAAAGACGGGGCGTAGCGCAGCCCGGTAGCGCACCACAATGGGGTTGTGGTGGTCGGAGGTTCAAATCCTCTCGCCCCGACCAGTATACATATCCATCAAGAGCGACCTTCGGGTCGCTTTTGTGTATATATTTTCCTATATATACATACGTTTGAGCGTAGGCTTATGTTACAAATTTGTAACGACCGGGCAGAAGCTAGACCCTGTTCTGTCACAAATATTTAGTTGGGACGGGTGGGTCAGCTATTGGTGCGGCGGGTTCAGGCGCAGGTGTTTCGCTGCTAATGGAGACGATCACGCCACCGACGATGGCAATCAGGCCACCAAGAGCCTGTATGATGGTCATAGAGTCATGCAGGATGAGCAGGGCAAAGATAGTAGCGAAAAGTGGCACGGTTTGGGTGATGGCCGACATTTCCCAGGCGTGAATAAGGCGCAATCCTTCCTGCTGGATGATGTAGCCGAGGCAGAAGTTGGTAACGATATACAAGGGCAGGACAATCAACAACGTCGGAAGTGAAGGTTGCCATTGTATCGAATGCGCGCCTCCAACGATAAACTGAATTGCCAGTATGGGAAGCAGGGTAGCTGCTCCCAGCAAGAGACGAATAGCCACCAGCGGCATAGAATCGATACGGGTTGACAGGCGTTTGGCGGGAATAAAGCTAAAGCCAATACCGATTGAGCCGAGCAGGACAAACAAATCACCCAGACCGCTTCCCGGCGTAATTGCCTGTGACCCCTTCAAGACGACCAGCACGCCGCCAGCAAGCAGCAGCAGGGTGCCGATGCCCTGCTTGAGGCCAATACGCTCCTTCAGCAGGATGAAAGCGAAGAATAGCCCGGCAATGCCGTTAAATTGCAGCAGAAATCCGCCCACCAGCGCGCTTGTGCGGGTAAACCCCACCACAATGACGAGCAAAGAAAGCGACGTTCCAGGACACGCGAGCAAGAAAAGGTCCAGCCAATCCCGGCTCTCAAAGCCACGCAACGCTTTGAAAAGAGGCGCGCCCGTCACTAAGACAATCAGGCTGACAAGCAACCCACCAATTGAGAGGTTCAAAAAAGCTACGACGGTTGCGTCGATCTGTTTCCCCAAAAGCTGTACCAGCACCGCGCCCAGTCCAAAAATGAGGGAAGCAATGAAGGCATAGACGATACCACGCAGGCGCATACTATTTCCCCTGTTCTAGTGCAACAGTAGTTCGCGGCGTTCGAGCCAGTTGCCTGCCTGCCAGACCAGCCCGACAACATAAAGCGCGACAAGCAAGAAGCCAGGAAATGCGCTGATATCGAGGCTGCTATTCACGCCACTATTGTAGCATATGCCTACGGGAATAAGCGGCAGGCGCGCGATGCTGAGGATAGTAATTACGAGGTCCGGCAGGCGAAAAATCGGGCTGGCTGAGAAGAGGACAAGAGCGATCCAGGCCAGAAAGAGCATCCGTTTGCGCCGCGTGCCGATGGGCGAGGTCAGCGCGACAGTCAGAGCCGCGACCATTATATTGATGATGAGCAGCCCGGGCGCGCCAACCAGCATGTTCCCCGGCGTGGGATTAGTCAGACGACGCGCCAGCAAAGCCAGCGCGCACATAAAAAGGAAAAGAGGAATGCGCAGCAACGCCGTTGCCAGGATGAGGCCGCGACAGTAGGCGGCTCGTGTTGAGAGACGCGCCAGCACAGTATAAGTGCGCGCGCTGCTGGCCTGCCGCGCCATAACGGTTGTTCCCAGCACAGCGATAGCGCTCAGACCCCAGGTCGATGTGCCATAAAAGTAGGAAACATTCTCCAAAAAAGGGAAGAAGAGCGCGGCAAAGAAGACAAGCGCCAGCACAAATTCTCCCCACATCCAGCCACTACGAAAATAGCTTTTCGAGCGTCAAACGCGCCACCGTCACCGCCGGCGAGCGATAGGCGCGAGCGAATCCGATCGTTAATTGCGATGTATCTTGTATTTGTTGCATTGTTGCTTCCTCTCTGCTTATTTGATAATGATCCGTGTCCCTACGTTACCACAGACGTTTCTTCTTCGGGCCGCGTGGCTTGAATATACACTTCTTCGAGGCTCTGGCTCAGGGGGCGTAACTCGCGTATAGGAATGGCAGAACCAACCAGCGCGGATAAGACAGTTTGTTGAGCGGAGGCGGAAATGCGCATGAGGTTGTGCCGGGTTGCGAGCATGTGCGCTGTTATACCGAGCCGGTCCGGCAATTTCAGAAGCATCTTGATCGTCGGTAAGGAGGATTTCTACGGTGTCATGAGTATGCACGAGGTCGGCGACCGCGCCTTGCCGGATGAGCTGGCCGCGCTGCAAGATACCGACCGTGTCGCAAAGCATTTCGACTTCGGCAAGATAGTGGGAGCAGATGAGAATGGTTTTACCCTCAGAGCGCAGGGCGGCAATGATCTGGCGCGCCTTCCACTGGCTATAAGGGTTGAGTCCGTTGGTTGGTTCGTCGAGAATGAGAAGTTGAGGGTTGGTGAGCAAGGTCTGGGCGATGCTCAGGCGTTGCAACATGCCCTTGGAGTAGGTGGAGAGCTTTTCATCGGCGGACGCTGCCAGGTCCACCTGTTCCAGCACGCTTGAGACGCGCTGGCGGTTGGCGCTTCCCCACAAGCCGGAGAGTTCAGCCAGATAACCGAGGTAGCGGCGACCTGTGAAGCGCAATTCGACGTAGGGACGCTCGTGCAGGTATCCTATGCGCGGATGGGCGCGGCGCGCATCGCTCTCACCCAGTATGTTCAGGCTGCCTTTTGTGGGAAAAATAAAGCCCATCAATAAACGTACCAGTGTAGATTTGCCCGCGCCGTTCTCGCCCATCAGTCCAAAGCTCATGCCCTCTTCGATAGTGAGGTCCAGGTTGTCCAGGGCAGTCACGCCATTAGAGTATGTTTTAGTCAACCCTACGCAGTGTATAATGGCAGTCATATGTATCTCCATTGTAGTAATATATATGCGTTGCAGGAACAGTATAACATCTCAGTCAGGCTCGCAACCGAGGCTCTTTGGAGCGATACAAGAATGGATTTTACTAATATGTACGGGCAGTGAGCCAGGGTGGGGGCTTGCCCTCGCCCTGGCTTTTCATAAATTAGTATTTTATTCAGGGGAGGAACGCATATGCCGGTGCCGCTTGTTACCTGTGATAACCTGGTAAAAATATATAAGGTAGCCGACCTGGAAGTGGTGGCGTTGCAAGGATTGGACCTGGAAGTGATGCAGGGGGAGATGATCGCCATTGTTGGCGCATCGGGTTCGGGCAAATCCACGCTGCTGAACATTCTGAGCAGCCTGGACCTACCCAGCGCGGGCACATGTCTTGTCGATAAGCAGGACCTGACCCGCCTGAGCGCGGCGCAGCGCATTCATTACCAGCGTTATACCGTCGGGCATGTATGGCAGCAGAGCGGGCGCAACTTGCTGCCGGAGTTGAGTATCCAGGCTAACGTCGAACTACCGCAGGTGTTGGGGGGAGTCGATCCGGCCAGCCGCGCCCGACACGCCGTGGAACTGCTGCAACTGGTAGGCTTGAAGGGCATGGAGCAGAAACGGCCAGATCAGCTTTCGGGCGGCGAACAACAACGCGCCGCCATCGCCGTGGCCCTGGCAAACCAGCCCACACTCTTGTTGGGTGACGAACCAACGGGCGAATTGGACTCCACCACAGCGCGCGAAATTCTGGCGCTGCTCCGCACCGTTAATCAAGAGTTGGGCATCACCATTATTATCGTGACGCATGATATCGCCATCGCGGCGGTGGTAGACCGTACCATCGCCATCCGCGACGGGCGCACCAGCACGGAAACCGTGCGCCGCGAAGCCCCGCTGGTGGAGACAGAAAGCGAGTACACACCGTTGCCCAGCGCGGTAATCGGCCTGCCGAGCCAGACGCACCGCGAGTCGGTGCTGATCGACCGCGTGGGACGCCTGCAGCTCCCCAAAGAGGCGCTGGAAAGCATCGCCTTTAATGGACGGGCCGAAGTGCGTATGGTAGGCGATCATGTCGAAATATGGCCAGTCGGCAACGGAAACGGTACGCCTGCCAGTGGCACGACGCAAAATGGACAACAAATGCTGCAAGAAGAGGTGAAATAATGCAGGATACAGCCAGTTCAACCAGCGCGGACGAAACAGCCCTGAAAAGCGTCGCCGAGGCGCGAGAAGTAACACGCGAGTTCCGCGTGGGAAGCGTGGTGGTGCAGGCGCTGCGCGGCATCGACCTGCGCATCAGGCCGGGCGAGTTCGTAGCTTTGCGGGGCCGCTCCGGTTCGGGCAAAACCACGCTGCTCAATATCCTGATCGGGCTGGATAATCCCACCGCCGGGCATGTATTCATTCTTGAGCGCGACCTCGCCACCCTGGGCGAGGACGCCCGCGCTCGTTTGCGCCGCGAAAGCATCGGCATGATGTTCCAGAACGCGCACCTGTTCCCGTCATTAACAGCACAGGAAAACGTGGAGTTGCCCCTGCGCCTGGCTCGCGCGGAATCCGCCGAACGCATTCGGCTCGCGCGCGAAGCCCTTAAGCGGGTGGGACTGGCGGCGCGCGCGCAGCATCGCGGCCTCGAACTCTCCGGCGGCGAGCAGCAGCGTGTCGCCCTGGCGCGCGCCCTGGTGCATTCTCCCCGCTTCATCGTAGCCGACGAACCTACCGGCAACCTGGATTCCATGACAGGCCGCACCATAGCCGCCCTGCTGCGCGAGACCGCCCACAACGGCGGCATTGGCCTGCTGGTCGCCACCCACGACAACACCATCGTTGAGTCAGCCGACCGCGTACTACAAATCAGCGACGGGAAGATTTTGGAGTGATTAGAGCCATTGCTCGCCAAAAAGTAGCTCGCCATACAATAATAAATTCGGCTCGCCCGTTGCCGAAATGTTGCCACGATTCTCGAAGAGAAACTCGCGCAGGCTTTGCTCTGTGACGAATAGCGTTTCCAATTGTTTGATCTCGTCTTCTTCAGGAACGCGCGTTTTGACCTCGGCCAGGGAAATATGCAGGCGGGTGAGAAAACAGAGTTCAGCGTGAGGCGTCGCCAGGTCGTAGACCAGGCCCAGGCAATAGTGCTCTGCAATGTCGGTGAACTGGATGCCAGTTTCTTCGCGTATTTCGCGGCGCATAGCTCCAAATGGGTCGGGCTGTCCATTTTCCAGGATGTTGAGATCGCGTTCAAAGAAGCCGCCGATGACGTGATAGCGTCCAACATAGACATCCACGCCCCGTCGTTTATCGAGCAGGATGTAGCCATCGCTTGTCTCCACCACAGAACAAACGGCCAGCGCGTTGCCCAGTTCCTGCCGCAGCCGACCCCTCGAAAACTCCGGTACGCGCGTGGTGACATATTCTTTGTAGCCGGTATCTCCCAGCGTCAAATGTAAGGCGCCATCCGCGCTCGTTTCGACATCCACAAAACGGTAGAGTGGAGCATCAAACAGCGGAACGCCTCGTTCTTGCGCCTCAACCAACTTTTGCCCCCACAGGGTATCCATCCACTGCTGAGAAGCCGGGCTAGTGGGCATACACAGAGCAGGGTTATAGGTGATGATAAGTTGATCGGGCCGGAAGAGGCCTCGCGCCAGTATTTCAAATTCACGCATGATAGTAGTATGCTTCATTCCCACTCAATGGTAGCAGGCGGCTTCGATGTAATGTCATACACCACGCGGTTGACGCCTGGCACTTCGTTGACGATGCGGTGGGAGATGCGGCCCAACAGGTCGGGGGAGAGACGCGCCCAATCTGCCGTCATGAAATCGCCGGTGGTGACGGCGCGCACCGCTACCACGTTGGAATAGGTACGCAAGTCGCCCATAACGCCTACGCTTTGCAGGGGCGTGAGTACGGCGAAGGCCTGCCCAAGTTCGCGATAGACTCCGGCGCGGCGAATCTCTTCGATGACGATAGCATCAGCGACGCGCAGGGTTTCCAGCTTTTGCTCGTCTACCGCGCCAATGATGCGAATAGCCAGGCCGGGACCGGGGAAAGGATGCCGCCACACCCACTCTTCGGGCAGGCCGAGTTGCAGACCAATTTCGCGCGCCTCGTCTTTGAACAGCAAACGCAGCGGCTCAACCAGTTGAAACTGCATATCTTCCGGCAGGCCACCCACGTTGTGGTGCGTTTTGATACGCGTGGCGGTGGCGGCGGTGTCGTGGCTGGTGCTTTCGATCACATCAGGATAAAGGGTACCCTGGGCCAGAAATGCGATGGGGCCACCCTCTTTCGCCAGCAGCGCGGCCTCTTCCTCGAAGACGCGAATGAATTCCGCGCCAATGATTTTGCGCTTCTGTTCGGGGTCGCTCACCCCGGCCAGTTTCGCCAGGAAACGCTCGCGCGCATCAACGACCACCAGCGGGATATGCAGGTGGCGGCTGAACGTCTCGACGACCTGCTCGCGCTCACCTGCTCGCAAGCAGCCTGTATCCACAAAGACGCAGGTGAGTTGATCGCCCACGGCGCGATGCGCTAACAGCGAAGCGACCGCCGAATTGACGCCGCCGGAAAGCCCACTGATGATACGCTTCCCCTGCACACGCTGGCGAATCTGCGCCACCGACTCGTCGATAACAGACTCGGTGGTCCAGGTGGGTTCGCAGTCGCAAATACGGTAGAGGAAGTTGCGCAGGACGTGTTTACCCTGCGGCGTATGCGACACTTCGGGATGGAACTGCAGCCCGACCAGGCCCTGGGGACTGGCGATGGCCGCAACAGGATTGCTCTCCGTGCAGGCCAGTGTATGAAAATCGGGTGGTAATTGATCGACGCTATCGCCATGGCTCATCCAAACAGGGATGCGAATAGCATTCATAGATGGGGGCTGATCGAGTGGATTGGTCTGGGCGGATGTGGCATCGATGCCGGCGAAGATACGGAAAAGCTGCGCATCATTGGCTGCGTCGAAAAGCGTTTCCAGCGTAGCAGGGCCGTATTCGCGGCGTCCGCTGGCCGGCGCGACGTGTCCGCCCAGTTGATGAGCCAGTAGTTGCATACCATAGCAAATACCCAGAACGGGCAAACCACTATGAAGTATGGCCGGATCGCACAGGGGCGCGCCCTCGTCATAGACGCTGGCCGGACCGCCTGAAAGAATGAAGCCGCGAATATCCAGCCGCTCCTGCGATTGCAACTGCGCCAGCGTGGCGCTGGCGGGCACCAGTTCGCTGTACACATGCAATTCACGCACGCGGCGCGTGATGAGACGGCTATATTGCGATCCGAAATCAAGCACGATAATGGCCTGGCGACGTTCCCTGGTTTGCATAGTATGTTCCCTCTAACTGCGCGGGCCGCCTGCGACGTAAATAACCTGCCCGCTCAAGAAACCGGCATCCTCGGAAGCAAGGAAGGTGATCACGTTAGCGATGTCGCGTGGTTTCCCAACGCGGCGCACGGGGATGGTTTTAGACGCCTGCTCGATTACAACATCGGGGTCATACCCCTGACGACGCGCGGTCGAGCGTGTCATTTCTGTGTCGATAAAGCCGGGCGCAACAGCGTTGGCGGTGATGCCATAGGGACCCAGTTCGATGGCAAGCGTGCGCGTTAAGCCCTGCAAACCAGCTTTGGCAGTAGAGTAGTTGGACTGGCCGCGATTGCCCAGCGCTGATGTTGAGGAGAGCGAGATGATACGCCCGTATTTCTGCTCAACCATATATTTCTGCGCGGCGCGGCTGCACAGAAACGCGCCCTTCAAATGCACGTTCATGACGGTGTCCCAGTCCTCTTCGGACATTTTGAAGAGCAGGTTATCGCGCAACACTCCCGCGTTGTTGACCAGAATATCGAGGCGTCCAAAGTGGCTGGCGGCTTTATCAACAGCGTCCTGCACCATCGCGCTATCGGCGACATTACAATGCAAAACCAGCCCCTCGCTGCCAACTTTGCTCAGTTCAGTGGCAACCTGCGCGCACCCTTCGGTATCTAGATCGGCGAGGGCCACGCGCGCACCCTCTTCCGCCATACGCAACGCGGTAGCTGCTCCAATGCCGCGTCCCGCTCCGGTAACAAAGGCCACGCGCCCTTCAAGTCGTCCCATATGACATACTCCTCTGCTTTCAATTTGCTGAAGTTCAAGGTAATGACTGAGTATATCACATGAACCAGTGAAACCAGAACAGCGCCGAAGACAAAAAGACGAAGCCAGGGCGACCGCGATGGTCGCCCTGGCTTCGTCTTCGATATATATAGCGGGAACAGGATTCGAACCTGCGACCTCCGGGTTATGAGCCCGACGAGCTAACCACTGCTCTATCCCGCGTCGATGATGTGCCTTGTTCCATGTGAAATGGTAGCGGGGGAAGGATTCGAACCTCCGGCCTTTGGGTTATGAGCCCAACGAGCTAACCACTGCTCCACCCCGCGTCGGCTTGTATATCATACAACAGACTTTGCGAGTTGTCAACCTGACCACCCAGGTGTCTGGGGAGCCAGATTGAGACTCTGAGACGATTGGGGAAGTAAAAAGACAAAAAAAGTAGCGGCGACAAGAATCGAACTTGTGACACAGGGCTTATGAGTCCCTTGCTCTACCGACTGAGCTACGCCGCCATAAAGGTATTTTATCATCCCCTGTCAACCCCTTTGCCCTAGTCAGTATTAGTACAGAATAGGTTGGAGCCGCTGTACCGTTGCCAGTAATTGCGCGATTGGTTGGTCGCTCACAAAGTCACACAGCAGGCCGTTCTGGTACCATTCGAAATGTATTGCAAACTATGCAGCACCATGTCAATCATGGTGGAAGCATCACACTAATTTGATAAATTACTTTTTATACGTCTATTATGTAAAGTGTATTAACTGTTATGGAGGGATTTACATGAAAATCAGCCAGATTCAAAAGCCTCCTACAATTGACGATAATGCCTACCTGGAGATATGGAAAGCAGATCAAGAGTTTATACGAACCCGATGGACTATCACTACTTTTTTTATGGGTGGCAGTTTCGCCTTATTCGCTTACTCTTTCCAGATAAAGCCGCTTGCAGCCCTGGCTATTCGCATTTTTGGCTTATTCATCTACTGGTTTGCCGTCCTAATAGATACGCATTTTTATCGACACAACAAAGTTTTACGCGGTTATCTTGTATATATGGAAGAGTCCGGGCGTACTACTCTTGATCTTCAAAGCAAAATTCATGAACAACGTAAAGACAAGATACATCGATCAACTGGCAAATTCTTAACTGCTTTGGGACTTCTCTTTGCTTTGGTGATAATATGGCTCTTCTTCCTTCAAATTTAAGAGTCACCCTACAGCGCATACACGGGGCATACTATCCCATTGATGTGTAGATGAGGAGGAGTATTCATAATACGGAGAATAAATTGTCTTCCTTTGTAGAGCCAGTACGTGACTTTTGTTTTCTTGCCCGGACAACATCGAAACCATCTCCTTGACCTTTGTTTCTAGCTCTTCCAATGAATCCATGTTGTTCATAAACGTTACTTTTTCCCCATGAACATTGGGCGGCATATAGGGACTGGGATAATGCTGCAACAGAACCGTTTCGATCACGTAATAATCATCCCTGGTAATAGGGTACAAGGTGCGTTTATCAATTCTCTTCAGACAGGTTTTTAAGTCAGCGGCAATAAAAATAAAACTCGCATCCCGCACAAACTCATCTTCAAAACTCTCCAGAGCGCGAGCATAATTATTGCTTGTAAACTCGATAGTAAGGAGCGTTTTGTCTGTTGCTGGACGATAGTTCTGAACGCTTTGCAGCAACCCGGCAATTGCTTCATCGTAAACTGACAGATCAAGCACTTCAAAACCGTCATGTTCGGTAGCGCGAAAACGCTTGCCAGGATTTGTCATAAACATTTCACGCAAAAAAGGATAATCATTGAATGCTTCGACCGACCACCCGCTCTGCTGCGCTACTTCTGCTAGCAAACGCGCAGCCGTGGATTTACCACTACCAGTGCGCCCCAGAATAAATACCTTGCAAACCATTCTCTATAAATCCCCTTCTCAACCATCCACTCTTTGCCCCGCCACCCGGTATTTCAAAAATAGAAGTCCCTTAAAATGCGCAAGCAAAGAGGAAGGGTTCCCTAAAATATCAGGCTTCATTTTCAAAAATGAAGCTCACCGCGCAGGTTCCCCCAGGTATTGAGTGATATTCCATCACCAATAAGCAAAATAAAATTGTCAGTGACCCTCTTCATACGCGTAGGGTTGATAAGCGCGTGTCTCCGGGTTCCAGGCTCTAATCCTGTCGCCACCTGCCGACATGCCTTTTTTTAATTCTGTCATAATCGCGCTGTCAATCATTTCACGCACGCTATCAACTACAATATCGTCCGGGTAACTAGCAAATAGCCCCGCAAGTGTCTGATCATTATATGAGCTGACGGCCAACCGCACGGTTATTTCGACTTCCTGTAATGTGCCAGAAGCCGACTGCTGCGTAGCGGAACTTTGTAGAAGATTTACTCTGTAGGTGCCATCCAGACTTTTTTTGAGCAGCACAGCCTTTTTTAGAACTTGCTCATAGGGCATATTCTTGAGTAGGACATAAAAGCAATCACCGTAAATGCGGTAAAAATGGCATCCCGGATATTTAACAAACGTGGACTTCATTTCTCCATCGAGGCGGAAACCAATTTCCCGGCATAGGTTTCTCACTGCGGTATCGCCATATTTCAAAGCCAGGGCCGATAAATGATCCACATCGATACCTATTAGTGAAATAATATGCTGTTCAGGCTGAGCCTCCTGACTTGCCCCATAAGCTCTATCAGCCGGTGAAGCTGTGGGCAATACAGAGTGATGCAGAAGTGCCTGTGTAGCTTTAAACCCCAGCAAATATTTCTCAAGATCATGAATAAACGTATTCTCGTTGTAAAAGACTCCAACGAGCTCGTCAACCCTATCAGGCACGCTCAGAATGCTTCCCAGTCTCGCTGCTTCTTGCAAACGCGCTTGATACGTGCGTACTGCCTCTCCTACCATTCTACTAAGCAGACGCAATAGAAGCCGGTCTGTTCTCTGCGAAAAGGCGCCTTCATATACCGAGACGAGGTAGAGTACAGCCGCCGGTTCGCCAAACTCCGCGCCAACGGGAATAGCAATAGCTGACTTCACCGTCCCTTCTACGTCGTGAAAAGCAATTACCGAGTCGTCTGGCAAAATACTATCGCGATAACACACCTGTCCGCTTTGATAGGCATGCATACTCAAACTATTCATGTATGGTGGGACGCTGGCAATGCCAATAGTATGTGGGGAATGCTGGCTCTGGGCGCGTACTACCAGAGTACGGTTTTGCATGGGGAGAGCAAGGTTGTTTGGCAGCAAAATACAACAGAACCGCCAGTGCTGTTTCTGATCGCGCATCCCCCCGGCCTCGACTATCATTTCCGCCATGCCATTGAGGATTATATCGGGATGATGTGTAGTATTGTCCAATTCGGTCGTCGCTACTAATTCATCGCGCATTCCTGGGCCGAAAGTGTCCCGCGTCAGCTCCGCTTTCTCGTAAATGGGTCTGATCAATCTGCGAATAGTGTCTACTACGGCAGGACGGAGCGATAAGGGATTTGAGTCGCGACGCACAATGATGTGCGTCTGATCTAACGGTCGCTCCTCCTGTGGCTGGTTTCGCTCCATAACTATCAGGGGATGAATACGATAATCGGTGGGTACTTCAAAGGAGGGAACTGGCACCAGCAATGTTTCGGTGGAACGACTTTTACCAAGCCACCCGATCAACGACTCGCCCAACCGGTCAATATTTTCGATACTGGTGACCGGCAGATTTTCCGCATGTAGCGCGAGCGGCAATGCCAGCGCAGTAGTTGAAGCTGGTCTCTCTTCCCTGATGAGTTGTAAGGCCAGATGTAACGCCCGCGAGACATAAAATCGCCAGAAGAGTTGCAGGCGCGCTTCCTTGATACGCGTATCTATGGGCAAATGTGCTCTTTGTGGACCTGTCTGCCCCTGTTGCTTAAGGATTATCTGCTGCGATTGTGCCATCGCCTCCACCTCACGCCAGATTTCTTCAATATGGTTTGAAATATGCTCAAATTCTCCTGGCGTGAACTTTCCTTCGTCAATCAACTCTTTTATCACAGCTAACCTATCAAGCTCATCAAGGCTGAATTGGCGGTGTCCCTGCGTCTGTTTTCCTTCCACCGGGGGGCGCGTCGTCGAAATGAGGCCGCGTTTTTCCCAATCGCGCAACTGCTGTTCACCCAGTTCCAGTAATCTTGCCGCGCCACTGGTCGTTACAGTCGCATGGGTACGGGCAGAATTGATGGATGTTCGAATTCGCTCCTGCGCGTCCGCTCTCTGTAAATGTTGTCGAGCACGCAGCATCTGCCCTTCGTAAGTGTCAGCATTATGTGACCTGTTCATCAAGTTCTCCTATACAGACTACGAGCTAAGCTCAGGTAGGCAGGTAGGGGTAGGGTTAAATACGATGACCGTGCGCGTTTAGCCAGAGATTGTTATGGTAAATGAGAAAAACTCTGTTTTCGATGGCAACACCAGCAAACATTGTACTCTCAATTGCTACTCATGTCAACTTTCCTGTGTAACCGTGTAACTTTACATAAAATAAGCAGTAAAAGCAAAAATTGCTTATCAATCTTTTTCAAAGTTAAAACAAAAACATGTATTATTATAAACAAACTTGCATTCTAAATGAGAATATATATGTAAATCATAATTTTAAGTGTAAAATGCCACCGATCACTTTATATTTCTTGAATTATATTCAGTCATTAGTACACCAAACCCTTGAAAATTTAATATAACTATGATAGAATAAAAATCACAGAGAATAATTCTGTAACACTCTCAAGTGTAGCTCTTTTTACCCTTTCATGTATCACAATCTGTAGATTTGCTGGCTGATTAAGTTTTGCGTAACGGTCTTGTAGAGCGAGCGCGGAGCGGTTTTGTAGGCACGTGCGAATTATGTTGCGTGATTAATTGAATTTAAAAGGTAAAAGGAGTATCCTATGGACGCCTCCCCTCATCCCGCTTTTGCATACGACGACGACGATTCTCTATGGGCAATGCTCTATACTCGTCTCAAACCCTTTGTGCGTAGTTGGGTTTATCGCAGCCACATGCCCCGCTGGATAGGCGAGGAAGAAGCTGTCGTTGAGGATATCATTAGCGAAACTGTTGAGCGTACTTTCAAGCGCGTAAACTTTCGTAATGATGGGGACGAGCCTGTTCACTCCATTTGGAGTTTCGCCAGGCAGACAGCTAAACACTACTTTATCGATCTCGTGCGCAAACAGGGTAGGGAAATCCCTCTCTCACACCTTTGTGACGAGACCAATGAACCTCCTCTCATACCCGACCCGGACGAGATGGAAGTTACTATTCACGAGACAATTGATCACGAGCAACTGTACAAACTCGCGGCACAGGAGATAAAAGACTTTCCGGAAAAACAGAGAGTCGCCCTGCTGATAGATCACGCCAAACGCACAAATTTTGAAGAAGATCCAACGTCATTGCAACTTGCTTATCTGGAAGTAGGGATACAATTGCTGGATTACTTCTCTCAGAAACCCATGCAAGAGGATGAACGCTCCCGGCATACATCCCTGTTGTATCACGCCAATAAACGTCTCTCCCTCTTGCCTTCTCTGAGAATGTTTATCTAAGAGATGACAAGAGAGATGTCATGCTTCGACATGGCCGCCGGTCATGAGGATACCCAGTTTTTCCTCGCTGGCGTCGGGTGAGACGATATCTACGATTTTGCCTTCGTACATCACGGCAATGCGGTCGGATAGCGAGCGAATCTCGTCGAGCTCGGCTGAAATAAGCAGAACGGCTTTGCCTGCATCGCGTTGCTCGATGATGCGGCGATGAATAAATTCGATTGCGCCAATATCGACGCCACGTGTTGGTTGTGATGCAATCAGGGCCATGGGGTTGGCGGAAAATTCGCGCGCAATGATAACTTTTTGCTGGTTGCCCCCCGATAATGAGCGCGCTGAAGCCTCGGCGGATGAAGTGCGCACATCAAATTCTGTGATGAGCCGTCTTGCCCATTTCGCAATATCGCGGAGTAATAGAACGATACCGCGCCATGAGAATTGCGACCAGCGCTGCCTTCCCAGGATCAAGTTATCCTCGATGGTGTCATTCAACACTAATCCACTGCCGCGCCGGTCCTCCGGGATGTGCGCCAGTCCCACCAGGCGTTCCTCACGCGCGTCCAACATCGTCAGATCGCTTGTCACACCAGCCTGCCCGTCTTTCACCTGGGTGATGGTCAGTTTGCCACGAGTAATCTTCCGCATGCCGGTGAGCGCTTCGACCAGTTCAGATTGACCATTGCCCTCAACACCCGCGATCCCCAGGATTTCGCCCGCGCGCACATCGAAGCTGACGCCGTGCAGGGCCTCCAGGCCACGGTCGGAGAGCGCGTGTATATCCTCGACGTGCAGCACCACCGGGCCGGGTTTGGCGGGCGTCTTGTTGACACGCAGCAAGACCTCGCGACCGACCATCAGGCGCGCGATCTCCGCTTGACTGGTCTGGCGAGTAACTAGCTCGCCCGCGTTCTTCCCGCGCCGCAGCACTGTGATATTGTCAGTCAGTTCGAGTACCTCGCGCAATTTATGCGTGATAAAGATGATGGTCTTACCCTTCTCCACCAGCCCGCGCAGCACTCTAAACAACTCATTCGTTTCTTGCGGCGTGAGGACGCCCGTCGGCTCGTCCATAATCAGGATATCGGCGGCGCGATAGAGCGTCTTGAGAATCTCGACGCGCTGTTGAAGACCAACAGAGACCTTTTCAATTTTCGCATCAGGATCAATAGGTAGGCCGTATTGCTTGCTCAAATTCTCGATAATTTCGTGCGACTGGCGCGCATTATACAGGGCGTTGATACCGCCGGGTTCGTGCCCCAGCACAATATTCTCCGCCACCGTCAAAGGTGGAATCAGCATGAAATGCTGGTGAACCATGCCGATGTGCTGGCGAATGGCGTCACGCGGGCCGTGAATATGTGCCAGCTCGCCATTAATATAGATTTCGCCGCTATCAGGGCGAATCAAGCCGTAGAGAATATTCATCAGGGTCGTCTTGCCCGCGCCGTTTTCGCCCACCAGCGCGTGAATCTCACCCTTGCGCACTTTGAGGTTGACATGGTCGTTCGCCACAACTCCCGGCCAGGTCTTCGTGATTTCGCGCAACTCTATCGCCAGAGGAGTCGAGCTTTCTTCGGTTGTAGCCAGCGCTGAACTTTCCTGCATTCTAATTGCTCCTTTATTTGCGCGAATTTAATCCGAACCTGGATCGTAAGGAACGCCGTCAGCCGCCGGGGGCGTTGTGCGACCAACCAGTCCGACCAGGGCAACCAGCGTGAAAATATAGGGCAGCGTATTCAGCAAGTTTATAACGTTGGCAGATGACCCCAGACCCTGCAAGGCATAGCTAAGAGCGATGCCCAATCCAAAGATGAGACACGCGCCAGCCGCGCCCAGAGGTGTATATTTACCAAAGATGACAGCCGCCAGGGCAATAAAGCCGCGTCCATTGGTCATGTTCGGATTAAATAGACCTGCCACACCTAACGCCAGATAGGCGCCTCCCAGCCCGGAGAGCAAACCGCTGCCTACCACGCAGAGATAGCGCAGCAGGCGAACGTTGACCCCGGCAGTATCAGCAGCCTGGGGATGTTCACCAACAGCGCGAATGCGCAGACCGATGTTGGTGCGGAAAAGCAGAAATTGCACACCGAACAACAGCAGCAGGGCAACGTAGAAAATCACGTTTTGCTGAAAGAGTACAGGCCCCAGGAAAGGGATATTTGCCAGTGGTCCCAGCGGGGGAACGGGCAGACGCAGGCGGTCAGGCAGCGATGGCACACCCACCGGCACAATCTCGAAAAGCAAATAACTGGTCAGACCCAGCGCGATAATATTGATGGCCACACCGCTCACAATCTGATCGGTCTTGAATTGAATTGAGAAATAGGCATGGAGCAGGGCCATCAGGCCACCGGCTATGATAGCAGCCAGCAAACCACAGATGACGCAAACAGCGCTGGGTAGGCCGAAATGGTCAGCGGCCAGTGTCACCATCACGCTGGCAAATGCGCCTGTCAGCATCATGCCTTCCATTGCAATATTGACAACTCCGCTGCGTTCCGAGATCACCCCACCCAGAGCTGGAAGAAGCAGCAGCGCGGCAAATTCTAGCGTCGTCTGCCAGGTATTGCTGGAAATAAGCGCGTGAAAGAGTACTTGAAAAAACACGGTCAAATCTCCTTCTGTCTTTCGGCGATGGCGCTGTACTGCCCCTGTTCATCGCTATCGCCGTTGATTTCTGAGACAATAGGCGCGTCAGGTGGCACCACCAGAGCAGGTCGACGGCGTGGCCGCAACCAGGGAGGTAAGAGACGCCGGAAGATAGGGATAAAATCGGCAGCCATAAAGTAGATAATCAATCCCTCAAGGATCAGGACAAGATTTGGATCTACGTGCGCTATAGCTTGCATGTTCGTACTGCCAGTACGTAATCCGCCAAAGAGCAGGGATGAGAACAGTATACCGACGGGTGTGGTGCGGCCCAGCAATGCTGCCGCAATAGCATCGAAGCCGGTGGGATCGGTGGAGGCGGCAGTCGCAGTCAACTGGTAGCTGAACTGTCCCATCAAGTGGAGCGCACCACCCAGGCCCGCGAACGCGCCCGCGATAAGCATCACAAGCAGTATATTGCGTTTAACAGGAATACCTGCGTATTTTGCTGCTTTTGGATTCTGACCTATCACGCGCACTTCATAGCCGAAGGTAGTGCGGGAGGTAATAAACCAGTAGATAACGATGCAGAGGAGAGCAACAAAGATACTGACATCGACTGTATAAGAGAAGGTATCGAGCTTAGGCAGGAATGAGCCGAAAGTCTTGTTCCATACATCTGCCACCAGAGGTATCGTAGCCTGGGGAGGCAATGGATTGGTCTGGTTCACGCCGAGCGGCGCGGTAAAGGGCGGACCATCGATAAGATAGTCGGTTCCCCAGAACGCGATCCAGTTGAGCATGATGGTGGTGACGACCTCGTGCGCGCCGCGCCATGCCTTGAGAAAGCCGACAATTCCGCCCCAGAGCGCTCCCACCACGATACTTGCGATAACCATCGCCGGCACTAGCAGCCAACCGGGCCAATGAATATAGGTGAGACCCACGATGTCTGCCGCCATAGCCCCGGCGGCCATCTGGCCCGCCGCGCCAATGTTGAACAATCCAGCACGGAACGCGATAGCAACCGACAGGGTAGCGAAGATCAGAGGCGACACTCTGACCAGGGTATTAGAAATACTGATGGGGTCGCCAAAAGAGCCGGTAAAGAGCGCGCCATACGCGGAAAAGATATTAGAGAATGGGTCAAGCGCCTTATTAGGCCAGGTGATTAAAATAACGATTGCGCCCGCGATGATGGCCAGCACGACTGCCAGTATTGGACGGCCAAGCGCGTCGCCGAGGTTGCGCACCCAGGCTGGCATCCGCGCCTGAGCGCCCCTCTCGCCTGTTTGTGCCATAATGTTTTCCTCCTGTTTGGGGGATGGCTTTTCCAACCACATGTGCCAGAAAACTGTTCTCGTATCATAACATTAGCTACCATAAGAAACAAGCATGAGTTTGTGTGGGTGCCGCTACTGATTGAAATGAATTGAAAAATAGAGTAAAATAAGCAACATATAGATATGGTGTTCGATTCGTGAGAAGGATTTTGCGATGAATGACGATCGTTCGGAAAAAAAAATATATCGGAGGAGTCCTGGCAGGCAGTACGGCTACGATTACGATCCACTGCGCAGCCAGCCGCCATCTACTGGAAACAGCAACACGCCCTCTGGACGATTATCGGGTACCTCTGCTCCCCGCAGTGAACCGTTGACAGGGAAGGATACCGGGGTCATGGGTAGCCGCCAGACTACTGGTCCGCTCTCTCCACGTCCCGACCCCCGCCGCACGCGACAATTGCTGCGCCAGCAGATCATCGCGACAAGATCCAAAACAGGCGCGTCAGAAGACACCGGGCCAATCGATCCCGGCATCAATACAGATGAAGAGCATGAAGAAGCAGAGGAGATAACCTACGCTCAACCCCGCGCGCGCGCTTTTAGTCGCCGTCCTTCGTATCCTGCGCAACCCAGGCGCCCTATGCGTATCGAAGAAGAAGTTGAGCCACCTCTACCGTTTGACGACGAACTAGACCTGCTCGACCCCGATCTGCTCTACGATAACGAGCCGGACCCTCTGATCAATCGCATCGGTCGCCCCGACTCTGTGCGCCTCCCCATCATTCCACGCGATAACCTGCCCGACACGACTGGTCGCGGCAGAAGTTGAGGCATTTCGACATCAGAAGATATCGATTATGAAGAGGAAGAAGCCCCGGCGAAGGCAAAAAAGAAAAAGGGCTTTCTGTCACGGCGCAAATTGATCGTGGGCGCGGTTGTGGTAGGCGGTGGCGCTATAGCAGCCTACGAACTGGGACCCAAGATTCCCCAGGCGCTACAAAACGCCGGCACCAACATTGAACACCAGCTCCAGGATGCCTTTAATCGCGGCGTAGCTGCCGGAGGCGAAGCAGTGCGCAAGGAACTTATCAACGGTCTGGATACCCTCGAAGGGATTTCTCTCGAAGGGGCCATTGGCGCGGCAGTGCTGACCCGCACAGCCTACGATGTGTTTGTCTCGCCCATTGTAAAGTTGGCCTCGACTATCGCGGATGATTTCCTGCTGGCATTGCTCAATGCGTTAATAAAAGCGCGTAAATGGCTGGCGCAGATCAATGCTGATAACGCTACCCTGCTGGCCCTGACCAATATTCTCCAGAACTGGGCAGACCAGGCAAGCAATATGCCCAAGAAGCTGCAAACCATCACCCAGACAGACCTGGATGGAGCGCTAACCTATCTCCACGGGTTGCAACGAAAGATACAGGCAGAGCAGGCCATACTCAACGGGCAGGCCACACCGACTCCCAATGCATTGGTAACACCCAAATCTTCCACAACACCGGGTTCAACAACAACGCCTACACATTAAGAAAGTCATAAAGGGAGGGTGATGATCGATCATCACCCTCCCTTCTTGACTTTCACCAGGCCTGCACGCAGAATGTTATCAGCGGTACGATAGTGGCGCAGACTCTATGGAGCCGGTATCCTCCAGGATTTTGCGCAACTGCCTGGCGTCGAGCGTTTCGTGCAGGCGCAAATCCTTGGCAATGCGGTCAAGCGTAAGGCGATGGGTCGTGAGCAAGCTTACAGCAACGTCATAGGCCCATTTGACGATTCGATTGACCTCCTCGTCAATGACGGTGGCCGTCTTCTCGCTATATTCGCGCGAACCAGTTGCCAGCGAGGTACCCGCGAAGGGATCTTCGCGCTCGCTGAAGGAGATGGTACCAAGCCGTTCGCTCATACCCCAGCGCGCCACCATCTGGCGGGCGATAGCGGTGACGCGCTGCAAGTCGTTCTCCGCGCCTGTCGTGATGCGCCCGATAGCCACCTGCTCGGCTGCGCGCCCGCCCAGAGCCGTCACCAGTTGCGACTCCAGGAACTCTTTCGAGTAGTTGTAGCGGTCATCCAGCGGCGTGTACTGCGTGACGCCCAGAGCCTGGCCGCGTGGGACGATGGTCACTTTGGTGACAGGATCAACATTCTCTGTCAGCAAACCCGTCAGCGCATGTCCGCCCTCGTGATAGGCCACGACGTTCAAGTCCTCTTCAGTCAGAACAAGTGGCCGCTCCGCGCCAATCAGGATTTTATCCAGCGCCTCTTCAATGCAGTTCTGCGTGACGTAATCGAGATTACGGCGCGCCGCCAGTAACGCAGCCTCGTTGACCAGGTTGGCGAGATCGGCTCCCACCATGCCCGGTGTGCCGCGCGCGATGGCAACCAGGTCAACATCCGGCCCCATCGGCACGTCCTTCGAGTGTATCTTGAGGATAGCAAGGCGACCATTCCAGTCAGGACGTTCCACCGACACGCGCCGGTCGAAGCGGCCCGGACGCAACAGAGCTTTATCAAGACCATCGGGCCGGTTAGTGGCAGCGATGACGACAACGGCCTGCCGTGTATCAAAGCCGTCCATCTCCACCAGCAACTGGTTGAGGGTCTGTTCGCGTTCGTCGTTGCTGTTGATGCTCGACCCGCGCTGGCGACCCACCGCGTCGATTTCGTCGATGAAGATGATGCTGGGCGCGGCTTTCTTGGCCTGGTCGAACAGATCGCGCACGCGACTGGCGCCCACACCCACCAGCACCTCGACGAATTCGGAGCCGCTTATCGAGAAGAACGGCACGCCTGCTTCTCCGGCTACCGCGCGCGCCAACAGCGTCTTGCCGGTTCCCGGAGGGCCTACCAGCAGCACGCCGCGCGGGATTTTGCCGCCCAGTTTCTGGAATTTGCCAGGGGTCTTCAAAAACTCGACTACTTCCACAAGGTCGTTCTTGGCCTCGTCAACACCTGCCACATCGGCAAAGGTGGTGCTGGGACGATCTTCCATGATAACCTTGGCCTTGCTCTTGCCAAAGCTGAAAATGTTCTGCTGTCCCTGGTTTGCGCGCCTGAATATGAAGAAGAAGACGCCGATCACCAGCACCCACGGCAACAGGTTGAACAGGATGCTCAAGAAGACGCTATTGTCAGAGGCAGCCTTGGCCTGGTAGCTGACACCGTGCGCATTCAGCAGTGTAGTAAGATTGGGGTCGCCGTTGGTAAGCTGTGTGAAGTGGAAACTGGTGCCGGGTTTGCTTTGTCCGGTCACATCAACTAAGGTCTGGGATGTTTTGAAATCACCATTGGCATCTTGCCCGCTAAACGTCACATCTTTGACATTACCGGCAATTACCTCCTGGTAAAATGTGCTGTATGGTATCTCAATCGCATTTGCGTTGCTGGTACTTGAACTCTGCGTAAAGATCTGGATCAGGTACCACCCCAATAATACGAGGCCCACCACGATTAAGGTGCGCACAATCAAGCGCGAACTCGACGATCGCGGCGGCCCGCCATCGCTATTATTCCCCCCATTGGGGTTAGGGCGCTGCGTATTATTCGGCCTATCATTGGGATTACGCTGGTACATATATTTGGTCCCGACATCCATGGATTTCGACCTGCTTTCTTATTGCGATCGGGCGCAATGTAATGGGTATGATCTCGTTCTATATTGACGCCTTCAAGCGCGTCGCTACAATTTCCTTATAGTGAAGATAATAACTTGTTTTCAGGCTACTCGCAAGTGCGAATGCGTGTAAGAACGTTCGCCCCCTACAATGAATACGTTACATATACGTATCAGATTACGCGAAAGTTGCCGGGTTTAGCAGTCATTTGCGCAGTTTGCTAAAGATAGTATACCTCAGTTTCGTTTACACCGTATTTATTGCTGCTACAAATAATAAGATAGTATTTTTCTGATGGTCAGGCAGCCAGATAGTGTATAATTCGAGCGTATCAAAAAGAAAAAACTGAGGGTAAGACGTGGAACACAATTATGCACTGATTGTAGGCATCGAGCAGTACCAGGACGCGGCGCATTTTGCTTCGCTGCCGTTCGCGCAGGCGGACGCGGAAAGTTTGTACCAACTGCTGATCGATCCTGAGCGCGGGGGCTGGCAAGCCGAAAACGTGGTCTACCTGGCGGAGAGAACGCCACCCGCGATGAGATCGAAAGCCAGTTGCGCGATCTCTGCCTCGTGCGCGCTCAGACGAACGACCTGGTTTTGCTATATTTCTCCGGTCACGCGCTGCTCGATCCTGCCACGCGGGATGGCTACCTGGCTTTACACGCCACAAAGGCGGAACGGCCTGCCACCGGCCTGCATATCCCCACGCTGGTCGATCATTACCTCTACGATTCTAAAGCTGGCAATATCCTGACTATCCTGGATGTCGCGCATAGCGGTAGCGCGTGGAATCACGCGAAGCCCACTGTAGAGACCGCGCTGCTTTTCGGCCAGTCGCTCAGTGATTTGCCGCGTGATAAAGGGCGCGTGGTGCTGACATCGCAGCGTCGCATGGAAATATCGCGCTCGCAGATGGAACAGGGACGCGGCGTTTTCATGTCGCATGTGATCGACGCGCTTGAAGGAGAGGCAGCCAACCCGCGCACCGGGCGCATTACGCTTGGCACGCTCTACGATTATCTCGCCGAAACAATGGAACAGGACGAGGGCCGCTTGTACCCGCAAAAATTCGGCCATGAATACGGCGCGATGACGCTGATCGAGTGGGCTGAATGGAAAACCGCTGCCGCGCCTCAACCACCTGGCCGCGAACGCCGTGTAGCGGGAGTCGAGGTAACGCCACTGCATATTCTCACCGGCCATCACGGGCATGTCGATGATGTGGTGTTCTCGCCCGATGGCGCGAGGATTGCCTCGTGCGGCGAAGATATGACCGTGCGCCTGTGGGATACCGCGTCGGGCGCGCTGCTGCACACCATTACAGGACACGAAGGGGCGGTAATGGGCGTGGATTACGCTCCCGATGGCAGGGTGGTTGCCTCATGCTCAGAGGATAAAACCGTGCGCTTATGGGACTCTCGCTCAGGCGAGGCTTTACAGATCTTACAGGGACACAACAGCGCGGTCTGGACAGTAGCATTCTCGCCCGATAACCGTATGCTGGCCTCCTGCTCCAACGATGAAAGCGTGCGTATCTGGCAGCCCGCCACGGGCGAGACTCTGCACGTCTTGCAGGGACATCATAACGTGGTGGTCGGCGTCGATTTTTCCTATGACAGCACGCTGCTCGCCTCCTGCTCTTTTGATAAAACCATCTGCCTGTGGGACATGCATACTGGTACGCTGCAACGCCGCCTGCGCTACAGCGATATCGTCTATGGCGTGGCCTGGTCGCCCGATGGCAATTTGTTGGCCTCCTGCTCCGCCGATGGCTCCATCTGCCTGTGGGATACCTCCAACGGCCAGCTCGCTCAAACCCTGACGGGTCATGATGGAGCCGTCTGGACGGTCGATTTCTCCGCCGATGGCCGCCTGTTAGTCTCCGGCTCGGAAGATGGCTCATTGAAATTATGGGATGTGCGCCAGGGCCGCGCCTTGCAAACCATCAATCATCGCATTGAGGTCTACGGCGTAGTGTTCGGAGCAAATGGCCTGCTGGCGAATAGCGCCGAAGACGGCGCTGTGCGCGTCTGGCAGACGGAAGTCATCGAGGGGTAATGTAACGGTTAAAACAAAAGAGATGTAACAGCGTCGCTGTTACATCTCTTTTGTTTTAACCGTTACATTCCTACTGTCTCGATTGTTTTGCGCACAATCTCTACGAAATCTGGTTTGATGCTCGCTCCCCCAACTAAGGCGCCGTCGATATCGGGATGAGCCATAAATTCACCAATGTTATCTGAGGTCACACTGCCCCCATAGAGGATACGCACGGCCTTTGCCGCCTCGTCGCCATACATCTCACCAAAAAGCTGGCGAATGTAGGCAATCACCTCACCCGCGCCTTCCGCGGTGGCAGCTTTGCCGGTGCCGATTGCCCAGATAGGCTCGTAGGCAATCACTACCTCTTTTATATGCTTGGTTGGCAGATGACCGAGGCTAAGCTGTGATTGGCGCTGAATTACTTCTCGCGTCTGACCGGCATCATATTGATCTGGACGCTCGCCGATGCACACAATCGGGCGCAACCCGTGATGCAGGGCTGCCAGCGTTTTCTTGTTGACCAGATCGTCGCTTTCGCCGAAGTAAGCGCGGCGCTCCGAGTGACCCAGAATGACGCTCGTGCAAATTTCGCTCACCATCGAGGGGGCCAGCTCGCCGGTAAAGGCTCCCTTTTCCTCGAAGTACATATTTTGCGCGCCCAGTTCGATACGCTGGTGATACTGCTCGCGCATGGCGTGTTGGACTGCCACCAGCGAGATGGCTGGCGGGCAGATGATCGAAATGATATGCGAGGATGCTTCAACGAGTGGCACCAGGTCTGACAGTATCTCCCCGGCGAAAGCTGCTGCCTGCTGTGGGCCAAAGTTCATCTTCCAGTTACCCGCTATGATAGCGGTACGCGCAGGTGTTTTCATACGTTTTTATCCTGTAATGCCGCGACGCCCGGTAACACACGTCCTTCGAGGAATTCGAGCGACGCGCCGCCACCAGTTGAGACATGCGTCATGTGCGCAGCCGCGCCCGCCGCGTCTACCGCCGCCGCCGAATCGCCGCCGCCGACAATAGTAATCGCGCCCGCCTGCGTCCTCTGAGCCAGGATATCGATCATGGCTGAGGTGCCTCCAGCAAAAGCCGGCCATTCAGCTACGCCAAGCGTGCCATTCCAGATGATAGTGCGCGCATTTGTCAGGGCTGCGCGGAACGCCTCTATAGTCGCCGGGCCGATATCCAATATGCGCCAACCCGCCTGTACATCATCAGCAGCGACTACTTTATGCTGCGCGTCGGCTGCGAAGCGGTCCGCTACTACCACGTCAACCGGTAACAACAGATTCAATGACTTGCGGCGTGCCATGCCTACCAGGTCACGCGCCAGTTCCACTTTGCCCTCCTCAAAGAGCGAGTCGCCGATTTCATAGCCCTCGGCTTTGAGGAATGTGTTCGCCATACCACCGCCTATCAGTAAGATATCAACCATACTGATGAGGCGTTCAAGAACCTTAATTTTATCCGACACCTTCGCGCCGCCTACGATAGCGGCGAAGGGACGCTGGGGATGCTCAAGAGCCGAACCCAGGAAGTTCAGCTCGCGTTCCATCAGGAAACCAGCTACGCCAGGCAGGAAGCGCGTTACACCCTCGGTTGAGGCGTGAGCGCGGTGCGCGGTGCCAAAAGCGTCATTGACGTAGAGTTCCCCGAGGGCGGCAAGTTGCTGCGCGAAGGCGGGATCGTTCTTCTCTTCTTGCGAGTGGAAGCGCAGATTTTCCAGCAGTAAGACCTGGCCCGGCGAAAGCGATCTGGCCTGCGCTTCAATATGCGGCCCGGTACAATCCTCAGCCATTTTAACCGGTCTGCCCAATAGTTCGCTCAAGTGGCGGGCGACGGGCGCGAGACTCAACTTCTCGACTACCTTGCCATCGGGTCGACCCAGGTGCGACATGAGGATGAGCGAGGCTCCATGATCGAGAACATACTGGATAGTAGGCAGGGCGGCGCGAATGCGCGTATCGTCGGTAATGTGCCGCTCCGCATCAAGCGGCACATTGAAATCGACGCGCATCAAGACGCGCTTTCCAGCAAAATCACTATCGCGAACGGTCTTCTTATCCATAGCGATGTTTCCCTAAAACCCTTTTTGCGCGATGAAATGGGTCAGGTCGGCCACGCGGCAAGAGTAACCCCATTCGTTGTCGTACCACGCAATCACTTTGATCATATTTCCCATAGCCATCGTTGACAGGCCATCAATGATCGAAGAATGCGAGTCACCCCGGAAATCGGTCGAGACCAGCGGCTCATCGGTGTAGTCGAGAATGCCCTTAAGAGCGCCCCCGGCAGCATCCTTGAAAGCCTGATTGACCTCGTCTTTGGTGGTCTCTTTGCGCAACACCGCAACGAAATCAACTACCGAAACGGTCACGGTCGGCACGCGCAGCGACATACCGTCGAATCGTCCTTTGAGTTCGGGAATGACCAGCGCCAGTGCGCGAGCCGCGCCGGTGCTGGTAGGAATAATATTCGCCCCGGCTGTGCGAGCGCGGCGCAGGTCCTTGTGAACCTGGTCCAGGATGCGCTGGTCATTGGTGTAGGAGTGGATGGTATTCATCAGGCCCTTCTCGATGCCAAAAGTGTCGTTAATGACTTTCGCGGCAGGAGCCAGGCAGTTGGTGGTGCAGGATGCGTTAGAAATGATATGGTGTTTGGCCGGATCGTACATGGCATCATTGACGCCCAGCACGATAGTCAGGTCTTCGCCCTTGGCCGGCGCGGAGATAATGACTTTTTTCGCGCCGCCTTTGATATGCGCGGCGGCTTTATCCGCGTCGGTGAAGAGACCAGTTGACTCGATCACCAGCTCTACGCCCATGTCGCCCCAGGGAATCATGGCAGGGTCGCGCTGCGAAATCACTTTGATGCTATGCCCGTTGACGATCAACGAATCGGCGGTGGCCTCGACCTCGCCGGGGAAACGGCCATAGGTGGAGTCATATTTCAAAAGGTGAGCGTTGGTTTTGGTATCGGTCAAATCGTTCACGGCCACGACTTCGATTTCGCGTGGATAGCGTTCCATAAGGGCTTTCATCGACTGACGCCCAATACGTCCGAAGCCATTGATGCCGATGCGAGTAGTCATAGTCTATTTTCTCCTTTAACACGGTGTTACCGCAAATGCAAATTACTGCTTGCGTAGTAACGCTGGCACAGTACATGTTTCACGTGAAACATTTCACAAATATCGAGGATATTGCTATCCGTATAGTATGCCTACTATCAGAGTATCATCTAGAGCGAGCCTTCATCAAGTTTCCTATCACATGCGCGTCTCAATTATAGCCTTGACGAATTTTCCAACCGAATGCAGTAATATGTGTGCCTCCGTCCTGTAGGGACAAGGGGCGGGGTTGGGTGGATGAGGGGGCCTTGTGCTTGTCCTCGTTGGGGGTATGACCATGTTGTCTCACGGAACCCAGGCGAATCTTCATGCCACGAGGACAAGCACAAGGCCCCCGCCCAACCTCGCATCCTCCCCTTGTCCCTACAGGACGGGAACGTTCATTGCTGCATTCGGTTGTCAAAGTTTCATCAGGACGCAGATTTATCGAGTCCCTACACATCATTCTACCTGCGGTACGGGAATGACGCCGATTGAGAAGCGGATATAGTCATCGCTATAGCCAAAACCGGAACCTGGCACACCTACTATGCCCGTTTTCTCGAAGAGCGAGAAGGCATCTTCGCCCTGCCGCAAGCGGCTCCAGATATAGACAGTGGCATCATCTCCAGCGTAGATCTCTTCAAACAGGTCTTGTTGCGCGTTGATACGGCTCAACTGCGCGAGTAGCCGTTGGCGCCGCAAGCGGTAGAGGGAGCGCAGCTTTTCGATTAGCCGGGGATGAGAGTGGATGAGACGATAATAGGCCATGTAGCGTAGTTGCCACTCGCCAGGCAGCGAGGCCGTGCTGTTGGACCAACCAACGCCAAGCGCTGGCGCAAGTGTAAGGTCGCCAATCGTCACGTGACCGAAACGCTCGCCTGTGAGAGTATACGATTTGGAGAAACTGCTGACAAAGATGCTATGACGCAATACATCGGGTGCAGCAAATGCCTTCATACGCTCTAAGTCCGCTTCAGGCTCGGACGTACCTATATAAGCCAGGTCGGCCAGCATATAAATGTCGCGCCCGCTTTCCCAGTAGGGGCGCAAAACCGCGCAAAGCGCGCGCAGTTCATCCGCAGTATAGGCAAAAGTGGTAGGATTATTCGTCACAGTAAGATAAATGAGGCGACTATCCGGCCATTGATCGAGCAATGCGCCCAACTCAGCCGGTGTCAACTTAAAGCTATCTTCGGCTTCCGTGCGGAAGAGATGTAATGTATAGCCGTAGGAACGGGCCTGCCATTCTGGCACGGTGAAGCCCGGCTCTGGAAACAGAATACCCGGAATGACACCGTCGCGCTCGCGCAAAAACAAATTCATGGCGCGTAACACTTTATCAGTACCATCCATTGCGCCCAGAGATAGATAAACCTGCTCCTTCTCGACCGGCAAACCCCAGCGTTGCATATCTCCCGCCAGCCATTCGCGCAATAGCGGATTGCCAGTACCAGGTATATCATAAATGCGCACATCAAAACGCTGTTGCAGTAATATGCGCTCGCAACGCATCATCTCTTCGCGCAGCCAGAGATAGGTGTTGCCACTGGCCGTGTAGCCGTGCAATTCTTCGCCGGGCAGCGCCACACCTATCTCGTCGGCCAGCATTCGATAGTCAGCCGGGCCGCCGGCAGCGCCTTCGCACTCGCTCACGCGGCGCAAATTTACGTCACCAATAGTGCGGTTGACGATCTCAGCCTGTAGAATTTCTTCATCTATGGAGTTATCACGGCATTGCTGTTCCAATTCGCCCACCATGCGGGCCATAACGCGAGTTGGCCCCGATCCCTGCATAATAACAGGACGGTATCGCTCCACTATTTGTTGGCGCAGGGTTCTCAATAATGCTCGTTGTTCCTGTTGCGAACGGGGTAAAGGTGGAAAAGGGGTTGCTTTATTCTCAGGAACTTTGCGGGTAATGGCCATCGTTCTCTCCTCCATTGCGCTCACATTGCGCAAATTATCATGAGGCGCGCAGTCTTCATTGACTGTCTCTACCTGGAAGTGTAGCACAATTTTCTATTCGTTAGCAATTTCGCCTGGGGCGATGTTTCACGTGAAACATACATCTATCAGGACGGTTTCACGCGTTTCACAATAAAATTGTTTCACGTGAAACATTCAGCCATTATTCTATTATCTCAAACGCTTCTCTATGAATAGCCAGCGCCAGCGCGTTGATATCGGGAGAGAGCACGCGGTCGTGATCGAGTTTTGCCACGTAAGAACGCACGATTTCATAAGCCTGTTGCGCTCCTGCTCCGGGTTTCAATGGTTTGCGAAATTCGAGCATCTGCGCGGCACTCATCAACTCGATGGCAACTACCTGACGCGCCTCTTCGAGGATGCGCAGCAGTTTGTGGGCGCTGGTTGCGCCCATACTATTGAAATCTTCCATACCCGCCGAAGTGGGGATAGAGTCGATGCTGGCCGGATGCGCAAGCACCTTGATTTCGTTGACCAGGGAGGCGGCCACGTATTGCGCGATCATAAAACCTGAGTTCAAGCCGGGATTGGGCGTCAGAAACAGTGGCGCGCCACCCTCGTCCCAGTCGTGCGGCCCCATCAGATTGAAGATGCGCCGCTCAGAAAAACTCGCCAGTTGCGCAAGCGCGATTGCTAGAAAGTCCAGCGCCAGGGCAAGAGGTTGCCCATGAAAATTGCCGCCGCTCAACACGTCCCCTTCATCGGGAAATACCAGGGGATTGTCGGTGACAGCGTCCAGTTCGCGCTCGAAAACACCCGCGCTGTAGTCTAGCGCATCGCGTATCAGCTCCCAGCACCTGGGGAGCACAGCGCATGGTATACGGATCCTGCACGCGAGGGCAATCCGCGTGACTGACATTGATTTCGCTCTGCGCTACCAGTCTGCGCAAACGCTCCGCGCTGATCTGCTGACCGATCTGTCCTCTTCGCCTGTGTATGCGTTCATCTAACGGCGCGTGACTGCCCATTAAACCTTCAATGCTCATAGCGCAGGCTACTTCAGCGGCGCGCAATAATACTTGCGCGTCATGTTGAGCAAGCACGGCTATCGCTTCCATAAGATGGGTGCCATTGATGAGCGCCAATCCTTCCTTCGCGTGCAGCGCAATAGGCTCAAGTCCAACCTGTTTGAGAGCTTCTGAGCCGCTACAGTGTTGTCCCTCGATGATAGCCTCTCCCTCGCCAATCAGTATCAGGCCGAGATGCGCCAGGGGGGCGAGATCGCCGCTTGAACCTACCGAACCACGCGAGGGAACCACCGGCAAAACACGCGCATTGAGCAATGCAATCAACAATTGTACTACTTCGACGCGCACTCCCGAATGACCACGCGCCAGGCTCGCCGCCAGCAAGAGCATCATTGCGCGCGTCACTTCTTCGCTTAATGCCTCGCCCACCCCCGCCGCGTGGCTGCGCAACAGGTTATGCTGTAAATCCGTCAACTGCTCGTGCTGGATGCGCACGCGACTCAAATGACCAAAACCGGTAGTCACGCCATAGACTTTGCGCCCCTCCGCCGCCAATGTGTCGATTACTGCCCGCGCTGCCTGAATACGCGCCACAGCTTTCGTATCCAACTCAACCAGCGCATGATGCCGCGCCACCGCGATTACCTGCTCCGGCAGTAGCGCTAGTCCATCGAGCGATACATGTGTAAATTGTTGCTGAGGATGTTCGGTCTTCATCGATGAAGTTTCCTTTCTGGCTACGATGCCTCTTGCAGGTATTGTAGCAGATTGTGAGAGGCCGCGTAATTGAGTAGCGACGCCCCTTGTGGGTGTCCTGTCCATTTTACTCCTGGAATATCTCTGGGAATATACATGGGTAACGAGAACGGGACATCCACAGGGGGTGTCGCTACTGGTTCATTATCCAACGAGCGATTCGGGATCAGCGCTTTTTGCCAGTTTTTCAGGCGCAGTGTCGCTACGCGGCCCCTGGTGCAATACAAGCCAGAGGGTCAGTACCCAGGTGTTTCGCAAACCCGTGGCGAGACAAAGCATATCTGCGAGCGCCAGTCCCGCCGGGGCCAGTTGCCAGCCAGCAAAAAACCCAATGGCAGTACAAATAAAGAGAATGCTCGTAATGAGCGGAAGCAAGAAATGCCATATCCAATGTCCAAGATCCATCTCCTCGCGATGAAGCACAAGAATACGCCAGCATACCTTCAGTGCGAGAAAGAAATTAAGCCCTCCCAAAACCACTACCACGCCGCCGAGAATATTTATACTTTGCAAAGGCATAACCGCAAGGCAAGAAATGATGAAAACTTGAGAATAGTAGATCAGGATTGGACTCACAAACGTCCGTAGCGAGTTTCTTGCCTGTTGTATGCCCAGGTTTGTGCCAACCGAGATCGAGATCGCCACAAAGAGTAAACCTATCAAGGTCGCTGAAGCTGCTCCTGTAAGCATATAGTAGTTCTGCCAGTTGCGCATAGTTAGCAGAAGTGTCATCACGCCCTCTTTTCTTGTTGTGCATTCGCCATAATTTGCGCTGTAGGAGCGGCTACCATGAACACCAGCGTCACGAGAAGCAATGGAATATTGACCAGTCGCTTGATTCCATCCAGTTGAGCTGGGGCCAGCAGAATCAGGAAGTAGAGACATTGCGCCAGTCCCGCATATTTACCCCAGACGGTTGAACCGAAACGCACCGGATGCGCGAGTATAAAATAACTGGCAAGGGCAGCCAGCAAGGGCAGCAAAAAGCGCGCCAGCATCAATATACCCACCCAAACCGGCAAAGTGCTATTCTGCATAAGCATCAGGGTGACAGCCAGGTAAAGACAAAAATCCGCTTCACCATCGGTTATCTGACCAAGTTTGCTCTGCGTATATGTGCGGCGCGCGATCTGCCCATCCAGGATGTCAGTGATGATTCCACTTAGAAAAATAAGCAAGATCAGTACAGTCGGAGTTGGCACACCGCCCGCCAGTCTACCCAGTAAGTATGACGCGCCCAGCCCGCGCAATTGCGTGCAAAAATTGGCAATCCCGACGCCGGGTAGCAGCGCTCCCGTCTGCTGCTGGCGATTTAATCCCAGGTGCCAGTATATATCGTTAATCTGCCATGCCACGCAAAACAGAAAGCCCGGCAAGAGACGCAGCGTAATAGCTGGACCTTCTAATCCAAAACTGGCTACCAGTAGCATAAGAGCTAACACACAAAGCGCAATGCTGACACGACTCCATGAACGTTTCAAGCCCGGATTGTCATCAGCTGTCTGCCGCGACATTTTCCACGACCGCGCGAGAAACCGCGCCCACGCCATCGGGCTAAATTTCTCATGGCGTAACGTCGTGAGCAAATCAACAACAAACTGACTTTCGTTGGAAAGTGTCGAAGCCATGCAGCTATTCCCTCAATGATAACAATGTTTCACGTGAAACATACAAAGTCAGGACGCGATAAACACCGAATGCACAAGATTCACGCCGAAATGGTAGCCAATTTCGTGATAATCCGCAATCGACCAGAAAGCCAGTTCGCCGCGTTTGCCCACCTCGATGCTGCCCGTCATTTCATGCAGCCCCAGGGCGCGCGCGCCGTTAATGGTGGCCGCCGTCAATGCTTCTTCCAGCGACATACCCATAGCCGACATCGCCAGGCCAAGTATCATCTGCATGTTTTCACAATACGAAGTACCTGGATTAAAGTCGGTTGCCAGCGCTACAAGCAGTCCGCGCTCGAGCAGACGCCGCGCCGGTGGATAGGGACTGCGCAGGGTATAGGAGCAGCCGGGCAACAGCGTTGCCACCACTCCGGCTTCGCGCATAGCGTCCAGGTCGGCATCGCTGGCGAAATCGAGATGATCTGCCGATGTCGCGCCCAATTCTGCCGCCAACCTGGCGCCGCCCGACGCGCTCAATTGATCTGCGTGAATTTTGAGTTGGTACCCCAACTCTTTCGCGCGTGTAAGAATGCGGCGACTTTCATCCAGTGAAAACGCCTCGCGCTCGCAGAATACGTCACAGAAACGCGCCAATCCTACAAATGATGGCAGCATTTCTTCAACCACAAGATCAACATAGGTATCGCGCTTATCGCGATACTCAGGCGGAATACTGTGCGCTCCCAGAAACGTTGGTACCACGCGCACGCGGCTATACTCATACGCCGGGCTAGTCTCCATCGCATTCAGGTTGTTGATGATGCGCAAACACGTCTGCTCAGTTACTTTATCCAACCCGTACCCCGTCTTCACTTCGACAGTTGTCGTACCATGAATGCGCATTGTATGCAGCCGCTCGGTCGCCAACTTTGTCAATGTTTGAGTATCCGCGCCGCGAGTCGCCTGCATTGTTGTCAAGATGCCGCGTCCCTGGGCAAGCAACGTGCCATAACTCACGCCCTGGCGGCGCAGGTGGAACTCTTCTGACCGGTCGCCCGCGAAAACCAGGTGGGTATGCGAATCCACCAGGCCAGGTGTTACCACCATGCCTTGAGCATCAAGGGTAGCGATCTCCCCCACAGAATTATCTGCGTCGTGCTGGAACATTGGTTCGCTTTCATCGTCACGGCCCAGCCAGACGATCACCCCGTCATGCAGAGCGACTGCCGCATTATCTATAACGTGTAAGGGGTCGGATGCTCCTGGAACGGGTTGTTGCGCAACCGTGACAAGCTGCCCAATGTTGCGAATAACCATATTGGCCTGGATACGCGCAGGCGGTTGCAATGGGTCAGGCATTATTTCCATGCCTCCTCTTAAAAATAGAATGGTCTGCTATCTCCCACGTTATAACACACCAGGAGCAGGGCGTCGAGACCAGAGCGGGGGCAAGACCCATAGGCGCGAACGTAACGAACGATTACCAGGGCTTGCCCCCGCCCTGGTCAAAGTAATCCGGTTTACATTTGCGGGCGTAGTACCTGATAGCAGCATGATGTATGCTGAAAAATCTTGATACAGTACCCTGAAGCATTTATTATTATTGCCAGTCAGGAAGTACTCTTAGTCTTTCATTCCCCTCGTGGGAAAAGGAGTTTACATGTCATCAATTCGCTTCGTTCCAACTCAGGTGCATGGCATCTTCGACTACGTCGGAGGCATCGCCCTGATAATCGCGCCATTTCTCTTCGGATTCTTCAGTGTAGGTGGAATAGCCGTCATCCTCCCTATGGTGCTTGGCGTCGGCCTCATTGTCTATAGCCTCTTGACCCGCTATGAACTGGGTATTCCTGCTCTCAAGTTCATCCCCATGCCCTTGCATCTGCTCTTCGACTTTGTGGCAGCCGCGCTCTTAGCCGCCTCTCCGTTTCTGTTCGGCTTTTATCATAATACGCCCAACGTGTGGCTCCCTCACCTGATTTCGGGCCTTGTTGTCATTCTACTCGTGCTGGTTTCACAAACGCAGCCCCGCACACGCACAGCCAGAGCGACCGCTTAACCCTCCGCTCAAAGAGCAAACAGCATCATACGCCATTTGCGTATGATGCTGTTTGCTCTTTATCTCTTTCCCTTGCTCAATACCTGTGAATTTGATACACTGTTGACAACAGTGAGGGACGCGATGAATCGCACCTCTGATAAACTTTGACGATAAAATTCATCAGATAGCCCGAAGTCTTAAAGAAGATCGTTGAAAGAAAACACTTATGCGAGCAGTTGATGATAGTAATCCCAAATTCGCGGCAGTCATTCGCGAATTACTAATATGGAAGCAATTGCCGGAAAGCGATATGTCACGCCTGGTTCCTCGCTATTTTCTGGTGACAGACGACTTTCGTGATATGGAAGACCAGGGTTTGCTGACAATGACCTTTTACGGCGATGAATACGTAGTGAGTTTGACTACCTATGGTCGTCTGTGGCTGGAACAGTACACCGCAGAGCAGAAGGAGAGCAATAATGCCCGGTTATGATGATGAAGAGGCATTTCCATACAAAACGATTGGCACCGATGAAGCGAAACAAATGATCGAAGCGGGCGCGCGCGTTATCGATGTGCGCCAGATGGACGAGTGGAATCGCGGGCATATAGCCGAAGCCACGCTGGTACCAATCGAAGGTATTTACTCATTCGGCAAAGCCCTTAAGGATCTGCAACTTCCCGCAGATGAAGCAGTGATCTTCGTATGCGCCAGCGGGCAGCGCAGCGCGTCCGCTTCCGAAATTGCCCTGGTGGCCGGTCTGAACAATGTCCATAACCTGGCAAACGGGATGAATGGTTGGATGATGAGACGTTACCCCGTAGAGCGCTAAAAGTTTGCTTCCCCATGTCGTACAATAGACAGAGCAATATGCTGAGAGGAGTAATACATCATGCCCCTACTTGAAGGAAAAAAAGTGCTCATTGCCGGTATAGCCAATCATCGTTCCATTGGCTGGGCTATCGCGCAAGCTTTCGCCCGCGAAGGCGCGCAACTCGCTTTTACCTACCAGGAACGTATGGAAAAATATGTGAAAGAGCTGGCCGAGAAGATTCCCAACACCCCCACCATTCTCTGTGATGTGCAGAGCGATGAACAGATCGACTCCGCATTTGAGAAAGTCGGGGAACTCTTCGGCGGCAAGCTTGACACTTTTATCCACTCGGTCGCCTTTGCCCCTCCGCAGGAACTGGAGAACCCATTCCACCAGACCACCCGCGCCGGTTTTCAGACCGCCCTGGATATCAGCGCCTATTCGTTGGTGGCAATGGCGCGGCGAGCCGTACCGCTCATGCAGGCCAACGGCGGCGGCAACATGCTGACGCTGACCTACATGGCAAGCGAGCGCGTCATGCCCAAATATAACGTGATGGCTGTGGCGAAGGCCGCGCTGGAGTGCAGCGTGCGTTATCTGGCCTTCGAGCTTGGCGAGTTTAATATCCGCGTCAACGCCATTTCAGCCGGGCCGCTCAATACACTGGCCGCGCGCGGCGTCTCCGGCTTCACCACCTTTCGCGGACACGTCGAGACTGCGGCTCCCCTGCGCCGCAATATCGAGCAGAGCGATGTTGGCGACGCCGCGCTCTTCTTGAGCAGCAACCTGGCGCGTTCCATTACCGGGGAAATCATGTTCGTAGATGCCGGCTACAATATCATGGGCGCATAGAATAACAATTACATCGTTGTGCGTTCCGGTCGGAAGGCCGGTATACACAGCGACCAGTAGATACACGGGTGATCCACGGATGCATTGCTGTAGATCACCCGTGTTCCGCGACCTACCATACATGATTCGCCAGCGCCCACCTCCACGCGCGCTCCGTCGGCTTCGACCGCCAGGGAGCCACTGACTACCATCAGCACTTCATCGAAATCTGCCACCTGCGCTGGTTCGCGCCACGCGGGCGGCGCGGTCATATGAGCGAGGCTAAAAGAGTCCTGCTGTGTATGCAGGACCCCAAAATGCTCGTCGATGATCTTTCCATCCTCGCGAGGGAAGATCGTGCCATGCGAAACTTTCTGTATCATATGCTTTCTTTCTATTGTTCATATCTTTGAACAGGCGGACTCTGCCGCGCTGGCTCTCCGCATTTGCTGCAAAAACGAGCAGTCGAGAGATTCATGTGGCCGCAGGGCCAATGCGTCATAATCTGTGTGCGATCCCCAGCCGCATTTGAAGTACCCGCGGCATATGGATTCGCCTGCCTGGGAAGTGAAGGCGGCACTGGTTGAGGTGGAGCAGGCCACACCGGCGGTTGTTGGACGGGCGGCACTGGTGGCACGCCAAAGGGCATTGATGGATTGCGCGGCGGCTGATACGTTTGTTGTGGTTGCGGTAACGAAGGCCCCTGGTTTACAGGTGGCGGCGTAAATGGATATGCTCCATTTGCTGGTGTACTATAGTTCTGCTTGCTTGTTGCCAGGGCAGGCTTCTTGCCTCTACTCCGCGCGATCACCACTCCGAATAGCAATACTCCCAGCACAACCACAGCGCCGCCTGCCAGCAAAGGCCAGTTACTTGCCAGGAATGAAGACGCAGGCGCCGGAGAAGATGTTGTTGTAGGAGTTGCCGTCGGTGTTACCGCTACTTTCTCGGTTTGGGCCTGTTGTTGCGCGTACACCAGGTAGCGATTAACGCCCTTAAATTGCGGATAGGTTGTGGCAAGCTGCTGCAACTCTCGCGCAGCTTTATGCCAGTGGCCGGAACTTGTGACGCTATAATCATTAAAAGCCTGGCTCCAGGCCGTTTGAAGTGCTCCGGGGCTAGTATTCAGGTTCAGTTGTTGCACCAACTGTTGCGCGCTATTGCCTGCTTGCAGGAAACTGGTACTGCCCTGCGTGCCGATACCGAAGCTGACAATCCCAACCACTTTTCCGGTCGAATCCAGCGCCGGGCCGCCGCTATCGCCATGTTCCACGTTGCCGCCCACTTGAATGAGGGGCGCGCCCGTATCCGTCGTCTTGATCGAACTGACATTAACGGTATTTACCGACGAGGTAAGCAGGTTGGTCGGTGTTGTACTCACATCTCCATTGCCAGGAAAACCAATGATAGTGAGCTGATCCTGCACCTGAACGCCGGTTGAGTCTCCAAGCTGCACCATTGGCATATCATCCATATTGCTGACATGGATGATAGCCACATCTTTCTGATTCACGGCGCTCTGGGCCTCAATGTGATCAACATTTGAAAACACATTGGACGGGATACTCTGGAAGCTAGTCGCGCTCAATGGACCGGTGAAAGCGAAACTCAGATATATCCTGCTTTGCGGTGTGTCATACTGGCTGGTAGAATTTAATTGGCCGCTCGCCAGCTCCTGCGCCACCTGGGCAGCCGAAACCTGTGGATTGGCCTTCAATGTCGCATCCATAAAGTTCGCCACATCCTGCGCCGCAGTCTGTTGCAAGAAGCTATCGAGGTCGGCTTGTGGCGGATTGACGACGTGATCGGCGGTCAAGATATCGCCATGCGCGCTGATGAACGTGCCGGAACCCGATGTGACCAGCGGATACCCGTTGCTACCATCTTGCGGAAATGTGACATTGCCTGTTGTAAAATGCACAATCAACTTGCCATCAACCTGCGTAATGATGCGCACCACCGCCGGTTGCGCAATATCTACAGCGCGCACAACGGGATCGGCCACATTGCCACCAGGAATATCATAGGTATGGGCTGACGCAATGCCTCCACCGGCCAACAGACACATCAATGAGACGATGCCGACCATGCATAGCATAGACAGTAGTTTTATCGATCTTTCCATTTACGTATACCTGTGCTTTGTTCCAGTCAATCCGATTTATAAAGGGTTGGGCTACACGAGAAGCTCCTCATAGTAATTAAAAGCATTATACCTCATATTTTCGGCAATCGATATGAGGTATTCCACAGCTCGATCATTTTCGTTAAAGACAAGGCGACGCGAGGATTCACAAGTGTTAGTATAACTCTTTTGCGCAGCTTTTCCATAATCAGCCGTACTATTTGCTCAAAAGTAAAAATATCGGGGCCTACCGCATCTACTATGCTTTTTCCCTGGCGCTGACCAGCTTCAACCACCAGGTCCGCCATATCTTCAACATACATTGGCTGCAAACTATACTCGCCAGAACCAAATACAGGGAACACCGGAAAGTGGCGCAGGCACCAGGCAATGTTGTTGATAGGGCAAGAAGTAAAGAGGAGTATTTTGTCAGCGATCATGTAACATCAACGATGTCACATATAGCAATGTGACATCGTTGATGTTACACTTCTACTTTCACGCAGTGCCAGAAGGCTACATAATCTTGAAATTGTTTCGCCGCGTCCTTTGGAGTGATGCCCTGCCGCTTAATTTACAGTGCCAGACCATGTCAATCAATCAATCGTTCAAATAAATAGAGCCAATCGACTCAGAAAACTGATACCTAAGAGTCCTGTTTGTACCGCAATATGTTTGATAATAAATATTTAGGACTCTAATGTCTTATTATGAACGGTCTAGATGCATTTATGGCAACAAGGCTATGCTCTGCTAGATAGGGATAATGTGTTATGAAAAAAAAGAAGATTGTTTTATTCCTTTTATCGGTAGGCTTGCTGGTGTTCAGCATGATGACGCTCGTTCTGCCGAGCAATTTTGTGCGCAAGAGCTTCGCGCAATCACCGAGCGTAACTATTTCTGATTACTGGCTGAACGGCGGCCAGGAGCCGTGGGGGACGACCTTCGACAGCCAGGGGAATGTCTGGATGGCTATGCCCGGCTGCGATCCCTCCCCGACCTGCGGCAGTTCGACGCCTCCCGGCAAGATCGGTGAATTTAACCCCGGTTGTTCATGTTGGATTGCGAACTACCAGCTTCCCTCCGGCTTCGGGCAGGCGCTCTTCCTGGCCTTCGACGCCCAGGGGAATCTCTGGTTTCCCATGCCCATGTCGAACTCTATTGGTGAGCTAAATCTCGCTTCAAATATGTTCTCGCAATGGGGGATACCAACCGCGGGAGCTGGTCCCTGGGATATCGCCATCGATCACAACGGCATGATCTGGTTTACCGAGCATTTCACCAACCAGATCGGCGAATTCAACCCATCTAACCATACCTTTCAGGAATTTGCTACACCCGCTACCAATAGTCAGCCATATGGCATCGTGGTCGATGGTTCGAACAATGTCTGGTTCACGGAAAACAACTCCTCAGTTAGTTTGATCGGCGAATATACATCGGGCGGCACGCTGAACGAATACAAAATTCGCAGCAGCCCCGTCAGCGGTCTGACCCCTCACCTGATAACCGTTGATCCCAACGGCAATATCTGGTGGAGCGAGGGTTGGGTTGGCATGATTGCCGAGCTGAACATTTCGCAGGCGCAGCCAGGTACTACCAACGGCGTCAAGGAGTTTGCCTATACCCCACCATGCGGAAGCTGCGGCGGGACGCATACATCCGGTATTAGCGTTGATAGCAATGGGCTGGTCTGGTTCGACGACGCGCTCCAGAACATCATCGGGTCGTTCCCGGATAGCGGTAGCGGGGTGTTCTCGCTTTACGCGGTGACGACACCGAACGCGCACACGCACGATGGCTTAAACGTCGATAGCCACAACGTCATCTGGTTCGACGAGGAGTTCGGCAATAAGATCGGGAAGGCTGTGCAGAATAACGTGCCTCTGCCAACGCCGACCACGACTTCGTCATCCTCACCGACCGTCACGGTCTCGCCTTCGCCAACCGTCATAATGTCACCCACGCCGACCATCACGGTCTCGCCTTCGCCGACCATCACGGTCTCGCCCTCGCCAACCGTCATAGTGTCACCCACGCCGACCGTTACGGTCTCGCCCTCACCCTCGCCAGGGACGACGATCGCGCAGGACAGCTTCCAGCGCGCCAATCACTCGCTGTGGGGTACAGCCTCCGACGGGCAGACCTGGGGTGGAGACGCCAACAGCGTAGGAGCATTCTCGATTTCGGGCAACGCCGGGCTGGTCTCCAACACCGGCTGGGCCAGTTACAGCGCGGTGCTGGGGCCGGCGGCGACCAACGCCGAGGTGTACGTGACCGGCTCGCTCAGTTCCTTCAATGGCACCAACTTCGGGGACGTGTTGCGCTGGACGGATGGCAACAACTGGTACAAGGCTTACATCGATGGCGCGAACCTGATCATCCAGAGAAGGGTCGGTGGGCTGACTCGCATCATCGCCTCGGTGCCGTTTGTGGCAACGGCAGGTACGGCTTACACCATGCATTTCCGGGTGGTGGGTACGACGCTGAGCGCCAACGTGTGGTTGGCTCGGGCAGCGAGCCGAGCGGGTGGATGGCCACGGCCAGCGATAGCGCGTTGAGCAGCGGGTTCTGCGGGATGCGCTTCCTGACACAAGGCGGCAGTGCCACCATCTCTTCCTTCCTGGCGATTATCCCCGGTGGGTCTGGTACCCCCACGCCAACCGTCACTCCTTCGCCGACCGTGACGATCACGCCTTCGCCAACCATGACCGTCACGCCAACTATGACGGTCTCGCCTTCGCCAACCGTCATAGTGTCACCCACGCCGACCGTCACGGTCTCGCCCTCGCCGACCGTCATAGTGTCACCTTCGCCGACCGTTACGGTCTCGCCCTCACCCTCGCCAGGGACGACGATCGCGCAGGACAGCTTCCAGCGCGCCAATCACTCGCTGTGGGGTACAGCCTCCGACGGGCAGACCTGGGGTGGAGACGCCAACAGCGTAGGAGCATTCTCGATTTCGGGCAACGCCGGGCTGGTCTCCAACACCGGCTGGGCCAGTTACAGCGCGGTGCTGGGGCCGGCGGCGACCAACGCCGAGGTGTACGTGACCGGCTCGCTCAGTTCCTTCAATGGCACCAACTTCGGGGACGTGCTGCGCTGGACGGACGGCAACAACTGGTACAAGGCTTACATCGATGGAGCAAACCTGATCATCCAGAGAAGGGTCGGTGGGCTGACTCGCGTCATCGCCTCGGTGCCGTTTGTGGCGACGGCGGGTACGGCTTACACCATTCATTTCCGGGTGGTGGGTACGACGCTGAGCGCCAACGTGTGGTTGGCATCGGGCAGCGAGCCGAGCGGGTGGATGGCCACGGCCAGCGATAGCGCGTTGAGCAGCGGGTTCTGCGGGATGCGCTTCCTGACACAAGGCGGCAGTGCCACCATCTCTTCCTTCCTGGCAAGATTACTCTGAGGCCGATTAAAAACATATAGCGCGAGGCAGGGCATTTCAACGACTGCCTCGCGCTCTAGATAGAGGAGACGTAGCAATGCTTGTGCATCGGAAAAAGGTAATGTCGGTAGTCCTCCCTCACAATGTTGGAAGGGCGGGAGAGAAGTGGTCGCGAGGGTGGCACCCTGCTGGTCTCCCTCGTCGTGGAGGAGTGCGCCAGCAGCGTCGAAGGAAGCTAGCATCGGCTGGAATAGTACTGTTCTTGCTCGCATTGCTGGCTGCGTGTAGCTCTGGTAGTAACACGAGCAGCAATGGAGCTACGGGAACCCACTCGACTCAGCAGCAAGGGTCGATCCCCCAGGTAACTGCCTCCGCCGTTAGCACACCGCAACCTGTTGTCTCGAAATCCATCAGCGGTACGCCGGGCAGAAGGCCAATAGTTATTACCAGCCCCACACCTGTGAGTGGGGGCAAACCCGGCAGCCAGCAGGTCGTGCTGGCTGACCGTACCTTAATCATTATAAGCGCCACCCGACAAAAGGCGGCCAGCGCCAATTCCACCCTGATCAGCCTGTTTCTCACCGTGCGCAATACCAGCGCGAAAGCGATTATGAACCTGCCCGCCTACTTCCAGTTGATGGGTTCGGGCGGCGATACCTTCGGCTATCAATACAATAGCTCCGATAACTTCTACGGCACCATCGCGGCACATACTAACCTCAATGGGATGATTGTGTTTGAGGTGCCTGCCGCGGCCGTATCGGGACTGCGCCTGTTGTACCACCCAGAGGTCGCAACGGAAACTGCCATCATGCCGTTGCAAATAACGTGACGGTGCCTTGCTGCTGAATCGTGTGCTTGACAGGCGGCTCTCCAGCATGTTAGCATTAACTCATGAACGAAAAGAGTCACCATCATTATCCGTATAAACACATCGCGCATGATTTCGCCGTATAAGCCTGGCACATTTGCTTATGCGGCGGAAAATGGTGCCGGTGTCTGAACGCCTGTAAAGGCTACCGCTACTCTCTTGGGCATGTCAATTGCGCGGGGTAGTGATAGCTTTCGTTGGTAACGCACCCGACCTTTCCCCCGTTTCAGTTCTCGCCATCTCCATACTCTGCACAGCATTGCATGTATCGCCAGGTTCTCCGCTTTAATCCCTTTTTTGTCACTCGTGGCATACAAACATCCTGTTATATTTCTTTTTAAGAAAACCTGACTACTGACTAAGGAGAACATTAAAATGTTACTCGTGAATTTTTCAAAGGTAAGTAAAGATTTTGGCGGCAACTCCGTCTTTCACGAAATCGACCTGGAAATTATGGAGGGCGAGCGTATTGGATTGGTGGGCGAGAACGGCGGAGGCAAATCCACACTGCTCAAGCTGCTGGCCGGCCTGGATGATCCGACGAGCGGCGTCATTTCGCGCCGTCGCAACCTGACCCTGGGCTATCTGCGGCAGGAGGCCGATCCGAGCCAGAGTCACAAAACAGTCTTCGAGGCCGTTTCCGAAGTCACGCAGGAACTGGTTGACCTGCCCGGCCTGCTCAACGAACTGGAGACGCGCATGGCCGACCCCGCTATTGCCGACGACCCGGACGAACTGGCGCGCATACTCGATGCATACGGCAAGGCGCAGGAACGCTTTGAAGCATCGGGCGGCTACAGCGTCGAGCATAACGTTGAGGCGGTATTGCAGGGCCTGGGTTTCGGACCTGCCTGGTACGACATAGAAGTTGGCTCGCTGAGCGGCGGCGAGAAGAAGCTGGTCAACCTGGCGCGTATCCTTCTCAAGGCTCCTGATTTACTCTTACTCGACGAGCCAGATAACCATCTCAATATCGAAGCTAAAGCCTGGCTGGAGCAGTATATCGCCAGCTATCCTGGCACGGTCGTAATCATCTCGCACGATCGCTTGCTGCTGGATCGCGCCGTCAAGAAAATCTTCGAGATGGAAGATGGGCGCATCTCGTCCTATGCTGGCAACTACAGCTACTACTTCGAGGAACGCCAGCGCAGGCTCCAGAAGCAATTCGAGCTGTACACCCGGCAGCAAGAGGAGATCAAGCGATTAGAGGGAGTGTGGCGGCAATACCAGGGCTGGGCAAAGCTGAATGACAAATTCGCTACCAAAGCTGAGGATACCCTGAAACGTATCGAGCGCATCAAACGCGAAGGGGTCAGCAAGCCAGTCTTGTTGCGCGACAAAATCAAGGTCAACCTGGACTCCGACCGCAGTGGCAAGAAAGTATTGGAGGTCAAAGGTCTGACTAAAGGCTACGCAGGGCGCACGCTCTTCCAACCCTTCGACCTGACCATCCTGTATGGTGAGCGTGTCGGCATCGTGGGAGCCAATGGCAGCGGCAAAACCACGCTGCTCCGCACTATGCTGGACATGCTGCCAGCCGACGCTGGCACCGTCAAGATTGGAGCCAGCGTCATCGCGGGCTACTACGCCCAGGAACAGGAGACGCTGCCCTTTGAAAGCACGCCGCTCGACTTTGTGCGCCGCATCAAACCCATGAGCGAGCCGCAGGCCATCGCTTTCCTGAGCGGCCTGCTCTTCTCCTACGACGACATCCGCACACCCATTCTGCGTTTGAGCGGCGGCGAAAAGAGCCGCCTGCAACTGGCGCGCCTGGTACTGACCGACGCCAACTTCCTGCTGCTCGACGAGCCAACCAACAACCTTGACATCGCCTCTGTCGAAGTGCTGGAAGCCGCGCTGCAAGAATTCGAAGGAACAGTGCTAACCGTCTCGCACGACCGCTACTTCCTCGACAAAATCGTTACCAGGATTGTATCGATCGAAGAAGATGGCAAGGTGCGCCTGTATCCGGGGAACTTCTCATACTATTATGAGAAACGTAATACTTCTCACGCAAGATAGATTTTTCTTAAACCGCTTGTTGCAATCTACCGGGAGCCTCTATATAATAGGGGCATCTAATGCAAATGCATTAGATGCTATCAGAAACTCCTTGAATAGGGCCGCGGAGGAGCCGGAATATGCCGACCGAACTACCCAGAGATGAGAACACATATATCCTGGATTCCGAAAGCGCCACGGAAATGACCCGCCTGATCGGACAAGATCGCCTGATTACGCAGGGCATGGGTGGCCTTTTCCCTGAACAAACAGATACCTCACATTACTCTGATATTCTTGATATTGCCTGCGGGCCAGGTGGTTGGGTGTGCGATGTAGCCTTTGCCAATCCAGACACGCAGGTTACCGGAATCGATATCAGCAACAAGATGATCGAGTATGCGCGCGCTATGGCATGGTCTCAAAGGATGGAGAACGCCACTTTTCAGGTTATGGACGTGCTGAAGCCGCTCGATTTTCCCGATAACTCCTTCGACCTGGTGAATGCCCGTTTCCTGGTGGCCTTTATGCCCAAAACGGCATGGCCGAAGCTTTTAGAAGAATGCGTGCGCATCACCCGCCCTGGTGGCATCATCCGCCTGACTGAGTTTGACGAACCTGCCACCACGAATAACGCGGCATTTGCGCACTGGATGGAACTCACGTTTCGCGCCATACAACTTGCTGGTCTGTGCATGTCTCCTGATGGTCATAATTTTGGCGTGACCCCTCTGCTGCGCCGTTTTCTACTTGATGCAGGTTGCCAGGATGTCGGTCAGAAATCTCACTTCATCGACTTCTCTATCAATACCCCCGCGTACAGTAGCATGTACTCCAACTGCGAGATCGCTTTTCGGCAGGTACAGCCCTTCATGGTCAAAATGAAAGTAGCGACGCCGGAGGAGATAGAGCAAAGCTATCAACAGATGTTACAGGAGATGCGGTCAGAGAATTTTTACGCCCTCTGGTATTACCTGACAGCCTGGGGACAGAAACCGCGTTAGATGAGTACCGGTTTTTCAGGGCGAGGCAAAATTCAGTAGCGACGCCCCTTGTGGGTGTCCCGTGTATGCCTACAGCCTATTAAAGGTAACGAGACACCCACAAGGGGCGTCGCTACTGGGTTCACACATAAGGATGTAGAGCTTTTTCAACACTGGTAGAAATACCCAATGTAATGTGCTATAATAAGTGAAGTTAATATCCCACTTACGGCAGATTTGGAGACCTTTTAAGGTATGCAATATACACCCGGCTCGGATAACGGTTTGGGGGCGGGGAACAGTACCAGTAGTTCGTTTGTCAATCGTCGCGAGGCACGCGCCAGTAATGATACAGGGATGTTGCCCATCGTCACTACGGGTCGCAATTACGCGGGTTCGCTCGATCTTGAAAAACTGCTCGCCAGCTTGAAAGAACTCTTCGCGCAAGACCGTCAGGTTGCCAGCCAGCAAGATAGCACGCGCTGCGGCATCTGCTACATGCACTTCACGGTAAGCGAACTCCATTATCGTGAGGAAGAGGGCTTCTACGTGTGCAAAGGGTGCGAAAGCGCTCTTGGCAAAACTAATGTTCCCATGCTACGCCGCCAACAGAAGCACTAAATTAGTGTTCAGGGCGACCGCAAGGGTCGCCCCTACAATATACGGTTTTCGCGGGACGTTTCGTAGTATTGTAGGGGCGACCCTTGCGGTCGCCCTGGTCACTATTCCGCCATTATCCCCGCTTCCTCAAATTCTTCTGCGTTTACTTCGCGGAGATCTTCGGGGCTATCGAGGCGGTCCAGGAAGAGGATACCGTCAAGGTGATCGATTTCGTGCTGGAGTACGCGCGCGTACCACCCTTCGGCCCGCACTCGCATTGGCTTGCCGCGCACATCTTGCCCCTTGACCACAATCGAGGTGGCGCGCCGGATATTATCGCCCGCGTAACCTGGGATGCTCAGGCAGCCCTCGGTGCCGAGTTCTTCTCCCTCGGCCTTGATAATCTCCGGGTTGAAGAGCGCGATTTTGTTCTCTTCAAACTCGGCCACGAACAGGCGAATAGCAAGAGCGATTTGTGGAGCTGCCAGCCCCACACCGTTCGCGACATGCATCGTCTCGAACATGTCATCGACCAGCTTTTGCATTGAGGCGTCGAAGTGATGCACCTTTTTGGCCTTCTGCCGCAATATCGGGTTTTCCGAAGTAATAATTTTGTGAATTGCCATACGATCTTTTCCTACCAGATGCACACAATAAACCAGACAAGATAAACCGAACAGGATGCGAAAAGCGGACGCGATAAATCGCGTCCCTACAAGACTCCGTTGTTTTTTACGATTTATATCGTATCATATTAGACATGAACATGCTAGAGAGTATCGCGGCTTTTATCGATCAATACCATTTGTTTCCACCAGACGGCACAGTGATTGTAGCTGTATCGGGCGGAGCCGATTCGCTTTGCCTTTTGCACCTTCTACGTCAACTGTGCGGACCTGGCAAACGCTATCCCGCTATCCACGTACACGCCGCGCACCTCAATCATCAATTGCGCGGCGAGACCAGCGAGCAGGATGCCGCAGCCGTCGCGAACATGGTCAGCGCGTGGGGCCTGCCCTTCACCGGCGGCGCAATCGATGTCCCGGCGCTGGCACGCGCTGAACATCGCTCCATCGAGGACGCGGCGCGGCTGGCGCGCTACCGTTTCTTGCGCGAGGTTGCGCAGGGAGAGCGTATCGCCGTGGCCCATCACGCCGACGACCAGGCGGAGACGCTGCTTCTACACTACCTGCGCGGCAGCGGCTTATCCGGCATGGTAGGGATGCAGCCGCGCCAGCGTGATATTATTCGCCCGCTGCTGACCGTTACCCACGCGCAAACAGTGGCCTACTGCCGCCAGCATGGCATCGAGCCACTGGAAGATTTGAGCAACGCCGACCCAGCATACACCCGCAACCGCATCCGCCATCAACTCCTGCCACTCATGGAATCCATCAACCCCGGCTTTCGCGCCACGCTTTTACGCAGCGCCGCTGTGATGCGCTCCGATTTTGACTATATCGAGACACAGATTGATGCCTGCTGGCACCAGGTCATTCTCACTGAGCAAGAGAACGCCATCGCCTTACAGCTAGAGGAGCTGGCAGCGTTGCCTGCAAATCTGCAACGGCACCTCGTGCGGCGCGTCACCGCCCAACTCTGCGGCGGTCAATCGCCCTTAGAGCCGCGCCACTACGCGCTAATAGAACACCTGTTACAAGGCCCGGCAGACCGGCAGGCGCGCTCGCTCGATCTCCCGCGAGACGTGCGCGTAACTCGCGTTTTGCATATAGCAACATTCGAACGTCTTCTTCATAGCGGCCTGATGGGTGAACGCGATAAGTCAGAAGGCGATAAGTCAGGACGCGATAAATCGCGTCCCTACAATGATGGGGATGAGGTGGCGTTGTCGATTCCGGGCGAGGTCGCTGTACCCGGAACGACATGGATCGCCAGAGCGGAGATACTTACAGGTGCTTTATTAGAGAAAGTAAAAGACGCGCTGAGCCGCGAGGATTGGCCGGAAGTATGGCATTTGCTACCAGCAAGCCGTTATGCTGTATATATAGATGCTGCCAGCGTTGGCGCGTGTTTGCAGGTGCGCACGCGGCGTCCCGGTGATCGATTGCAACCACTGGGGATGCTTCATGAAAAAAAAGTGCAGGATATCCTGGTGGATAAACACATCGCCCGCCCAGCGCGTGACTCCATCCCCCTCTTTTTTTCAGCATCCCATTGCATCTGGCTGGCTGGCGTCAGCCTGGACGAGCGAGTGCGTCTGACAGGCAAAACCGAGTATATAGTGCGTTTATATATCGTTCCAGAGGACTCCAGGGCGGGGGCGGGGCTTGCCTTTCACTGGTAGGGTTTTTGGGAAAGGCGTCAGCGAGGTGGGAGCTGTCATTCTGAGCGCAGCGAAGAATCTCTCGCCGAGCCGCACGCAGATTCTTCGCTGCGCTCAGAATGACAGGCGCGAGCGGCGCGTTTTAAAAAACCTACCAGTGAAAGATAGGGTAGGGGCGGGGCTTGCCCCCGCCCTGGCAATTGATCAGAGTAATCAAAAGGAGAGATCATGCACGAAGACATCGAAGAGGTACTTTTATCGTCTGAAATCATCCTGGCGAAAGTCAAAGAACTGGGTGAGCTCATCACGGCTCACTACCGGGATAAGAACCTGCTATTACTCGGCACCTTGAAAGGAGCTGTGCCCTTTATCGCGGATTTAGCGCGTGCTATTGATCTCCCCCTGGAGATCGATTATATGGCTATCTCCAGCTATGGCAACAGCACCGAATCGAGTGGTGTGGTACGCATACTCAAAGACCTGGAAGGGCCAGTGCAGCAAAAAAATGTGCTCATTGTAGAAGATATTGTCGATAGCGGCCAGACACTGCATTATCTAATGGATGTCTTGCGCCAGCGCAGGCCGATGAGCCTGCGCGTCTGCACGCTGCTCGAACAAGGGACGCGAGCGCGTCAAGCCCGTTGAGCTTGACTACACCGGCTTTCAAATACCCGACCGTTTTGTGGTAGGCTACGGCCTGGACTACGCCCAGCGTTATCGTAACCTGCCCTACATCGGCATCTTGAAACCGTCGGTTTATGAAGATGAAACCGCCCGCCCTGAAACCTTGCACAAGAGTCCGGCTGAAGATCACTAGAGAAGGAATTTCATGTCATGACAGCCGTTGGCGTGATCGGCAGTGGCGCGTGGGGAACAACCCTGGCCCTCCTGCTGGCAAACAAGGGTATGGAAGTTACGCTGTGGGAACACCAGCCCGAACGCGCCGCTGCCACGCAGCAAAGCCGCGAGAACACGCTGTTCCTGCCCGGCTTCCATCTTCCAGATAACCTGCGTGTCACCTCGAATATTGCAGAGGCGACGCTCGATAAGCAGTTAGTGCTATTTGTCACACCTTCACAGCGGATGCGCGAAAACACGCTCCTGCTCGCGCCCTACCTCGGCCCCGACACCCTGTGCGTGAGTTGCAGCAAAGGTATCGAGATTGGTAGCCTCAAGCGCATGACTGAGGTCATCACAGAGGTAATTCCCTCTACTGCTCATCGCATCGCGGCGTTGAGCGGCCCTAATATTTCGTTTGAGATAGCCCTGGGCAAACCGACCGCCGCAGTCGTGGCAGCCAGCAACGAAGAGACGGCGATGCGTATTCGCGATCTGGTAAGTACCCCCCAGTTTCGCGCGTATACCTCAACCGATGTGATAGGCGTGGAACTCGGCGGCGCGTTGAAAAACATCATCGCTATCGGCGCAGGATTCAACGAAGGAATGCGGTACGGCGAAAACGCCAAAGCCGCTTTCATCACCCGCGCCCTGGCCGAGATCGCGCGCCTGGGCATTGCGGCGGGCGCGCACCCCCTGACATTCATTGGCCTGGCGGGTATCGGCGACCTCATTGCCACGTGCGCCAGCCCGCTCAGCCGCAACCAGCAGCTTGGCCGCCGTCTCGCGGCTGGCGAAAAGCTGGAAGATATCCTGGCATCTACCCACAGCGTCGCCGAGGGCATCTACACTACGAAGGCCGCCCTGCAACTGGCTAAACGCTACAACGTTGAATTGCCCATCACCCTGCAACTCAGCATGGTGCTTTTCGAGGGACTTGATCCCCATAAAGCCGTGCCGGAGTTGATGATGCGCGACCCCAAAAGCGAAATGGAGGGGATGCTTTAGATCACGCGTATCAAATGGTATTCCCTGGCTCCTTTGCGCATCACCAGGTAGCGCCCCTCGATCAAAAGCGAACGGTCAAGCGCGGCCTGCGCATCGGACACACGGCGATTATTGACATAGATACCACCGCCCTCGATCAAGCGGCGCGCCGCGCCGCGCGATGTGGCATAGTCACAGGTGATTACCGCGTCCACCATGGGCAGTCCCTCACCCTCAAAGCTCGTTGCCGCCAGGTCGCTGGATGGCACCTCCGCGAAGATGTCCAGTACGTCGCGCGCGTCCAGGTCGGCAATTTCGCCGCCAAACAAGACCTGCGACGCCTGCATGGCTTTGCGCACTTCGTTTTCGCCATGCACCATGCGCGTCACTTCTTGCGCCAACCGTCTCTGTGCCACGCGCTTCTCCGGCGCGCCCTCCATTGCCGTTTCCAGTTCCGCGATTTCTGCCTGGGTGAGCATGGTGAAGAATTTCAAGTATTTTATCGCGTCTCGGTCATCTGTATTAATCCAGAACTGGTAGAAGCGGAATGGCGAGGTAAGGTTGGCATCCAGCCAGATCGTCCCCGCCTCTGTCTTGCCAAACTTGACGCCTGCCGATGTCGTCACGAGGGGGAAGACCATGCCATAGCCGCGCGCCCCGCGCAACTTGCGGATCAGTTCGGTGCCAGCCACGATATTGCCCCACTGGTCGCTGCCCCCCATCTGCAATGTGCAGTGATAGCGATCAAACAACTCCACGAAATCGTAGGATTGCAGCAGCATATAACTGAATTCGGTGAAAGAAATGCCATCGCCCTGCTCGTAACGCCGCTTGACCGACTCTTTCGCCAGCATGTAGTTGACGGTAAAATGCTTGCCCACGTCGCGTAAAAAATCCACCATGCTGATAGTCGTCAGCCAGTCCGCGTTATTCACCAGCATAGCCGGGTTGCTCGTATGCTCAAAGTCCAGGAAGCGGCCAAGCTGCCCGCGTATCCCCTCAACGTTAAAGGCGATCTGCTCCTTCGTAAGCAACTGGCGTTCCAGCGTCTTGCCGCTGGGATCGCCGATCATGCCCGTCCCGCCGCCCACCAGCGCGATAGGCTTATGGCCATACTGTTGCAGCCGCACCAGTTGCATAATCTGCACCAGCGACCCAACATGCAAACTCGCGGCTGTAGGATCAAATCCTATGTAGCCGGTAAGAGACTCTTTCGATAACGCCTCTTGTAATCCCTCGGAAGCATCGTATAGCATTCCTCGCCACTGAAACTCTTCGTAAATATTCATTCTGTAACTGTTCCTCAGCAATTTCTTAGGATACAATGATTGCAACGCCTATTGTAGCAGTTGATAGAGATGGGGGCAAGCCCGGTGTAAATCTACGTAAAACCCATTCTCGTCATGCCGCGCTTCCCCCTGTCATTCTGAGCGAAGCGAAGAATCTACGTGCAGCAATGCCAACCACAACAGTAGTGCCGTTACATGTGGACTGTCATTCTGAGCGAAGCGAAGAATCTACGTGCAGCCCGACGAGAGATTCTTCGCTTCGCTCAGAATGACAGGGGAGAGGAACAGAACCAGGCGTAGCATGACAGAGCGAAGCTACTGACATACCGTTGTCACACTCATCATATACACTTATGCAGAATGATATAGTATGCTGAACTTCGCCGCGTGTTTGCACGGGAGGAAGATTAGCGCTCAGAGAATGTCCTTATTCACATGAAAAAGGAGACAGCATCACATGCCAGATACAACACAAAAAGCCATCTTGAAAGAGTTACAAACCATCCCCGGCATCGGCAAAAGCATTGCCATGGACCTGTGGAATCAGGGATTCCGCTCGGTGCAAGAACTGGTCGGCCAGGACCCGGAAGAACTATACGTCCGGCAATGCGAGTTGCAGGGAACGCAGGTTGATCGCTGCCTGCTCTACACCTTTCGCTGCGCGGTCTATTATGCATCTCACGAGCAGCACGACCCTGAACTGTTGAAATGGTGGAACTGGAAAGACAGAACCAAAGTAACCGCATAGGAGGGAGCTTTAGCATCATGCAACGCCAAAATTTCGCCACCGGCACGCCCTGGGAACCCATCGTCGGCTATTCGCGAGCCGTGCGCGTGGGTGATACCGTCCATGTTTCAGGCACCACCGCCACCGATGCCAGTGGGCAGATTATAGGCATCGGCGACCCTTACGCGCAGACCGTGCAAACCCTCAAAAACATCGAGTCCGCGCTACAACGAGCCGGAGCCACCCTCCAGGATGTAGTACGCACGCGCATCTACGTCCTCGACATAGAACGAGATTGGGAGCAGGTCGGCAAAGCGCACGGCGAGTTCTTCAGCCAGATTCGCCCCGCCACCAGCATGATCGAGATCAAACGCCTCATCTCCCCCGACATGCTGGTCGAAATCGAAGCAGAAGCAATCATAGCATCAGCATCGCATCACCAAAGCTGAAAAACCGGTATCGCTCGCGTATCGCCTCTTGATAGGCTTTCTCGATCAGGTCTTTGCTTGCAAACGCGCTTACCAGCAGCAGCAGCGTGGAGCGCGGCAGGTGGAAGTTGGTAATCATGGCATCCACCACCTGGAAACGATAGCCGGGCGTGATGAACAGCCGTGTTGCGCCCTGATAGGGGCGAATCTGCCCATCGTGAAAAGCCGCCACGCTCTCCAGCACGCGCACCGCCGTCGTGCCAACCGCGAAGACGCGCCCGCCCGCCCTGCGCGTCTCATTGATCAATTCAGCCGTCGCTTCGTCCAGGTCAATCTCTTCGCTATGCATCGTATGCTCGCGGAAATCATCTACCTCAACGGGCCGGAACGTATCCAGTCCCACGTGCAGCGTCACAAAACCCACGCGCACACCCTGCCCGCGCAGTTCATCCAGCAAACGCGGCGTAAAGTGCAGCCCGGCGGTAGGCGCGGCAGCCGAGCCGCTGATTCGCGCATAGACGGTCTGGTACCGTTCGGGGTCTTGCAGCGTTTCGTGAATATACGGAGGCAGCGGCATCCGTCCCAGCCTGTCGATGCATTGACGCACAGTTCTGTAGGGACGCGATAAATCGCGTCCGTCCACCTCGTCTACCCAAAAGCGCACAATGCGCCCCCCGGCGTCTGTCCGTTGCAATATTTCGCCATACAGCAATTCAGCATCGCTCGCGTCGCTAAAAACGATGCGCGACCCTTCATGCAAACGTCGCCCCGGACGTACCAGCGTCTCCCAGTAGTCAGCGCCAAGATCAGCGCGTTCCGCCAGCAATAGTACTTCTACTGCTCCGCCCGTTTCAGCGCGATGCCCCAGCAGGCGCGCCGGGATAACGCGGCTCTGGTTAGCAATCAACAGATCACCGGGACGCAGGTATGCGCCCATATCATAAAAATGGCGATGCTCCATTGCGCCCGTCTCTCTATTCAAAACGAGCAGGCGCGAAGCATCACGCGGCTCAATAGGCGTCTGCGCGATCAGTTCCGATGGAAGATCGTAATCGAAATCGCTGATGTTATAGTTCAAGATAGCCCTCTCTATAGCGTGATCTTCCGCACCATTTTACACTATGTTGGCGAATCTGATATACCTCACATGTGATTGCACAGTACGAACGAGGGCGGCGCAAGCGCCCCCTCACCCTTCCCGACCTCTCCCGCCCCTACCGTAAACCATATGCACAATCTTGTAGGGGCGGGGGTTGTGGAGAGGATGGGTGGGGGCGCTTGCGCCGCCCTCCGTAGCTCCTCAAAATGTCAGGCAAAGAGGCATGTATCTGCGCTTTGTCATCGATAACGACTGTATTTCATTTTTCCTCTTGTATTCAACGGTGTTTTTAGATATACTCATCTGGAAGTCGTAAGTGTCTTTATAAAACGAGGATGAGTTATGAGCAGTTCACCACCATCACCGCCTCCATCTCATCAGGATAAGAGTAAGAATAACTGGCTACCTGCTGTCGTACTGGCATTGGCTGCCGGGCTTAATGTTCCCCCGGCCATTATCGCTATTACTACCCATTTCGTCAATCAACATCCCTGGTGGTCATTGTTAATATTATTTGGGTTCGCCATTTTCGACTTGACTGCCTATATTATCGCCCGGCTCTGGCAAAGGTTGGAGGGTCCCTGGCTAGACATATTGCTCATTTGATCGATTACAGAATACGAGGCATGTTCTCCGGCTATTACAAACACTACCACAAATATCTTGGCTACCAGCACCGCGATTTCGATGTAAAAGGCTTGAGCCTTCAGGGTCCTTTTGGCCTGGAACTGGACCAGGTATTCATTGAGTTAAGCATCGACACTACTATGCCCCAGCAAATGCCCACCAATCCTATACCACAGGAGTTGCGTGAAGGGAGTCACACCATCTGGGATTTTCTCGCCTCTGCTCCTTTGGCTAAACAAAATCTTGTGATTGTAGGCCCGCCAGGGAGCGGCAAAACAACGCTTCTCAAGCATATTACTCTCTCTCTGCTGGCTTCCAGGAAACGACTGAATGACAGGATCAGGTTACCGCGCAAACTGCCTGTCCTGCTCTTCTTGCGCGATCATGCCAGCACCATCCATAATAGCGCCGGTAAAGATAAGCCTGATTTTACGCTGGTAGAGGCGCTACATGACCATCTGAAGCGCTGGGAACAGCCTGATCCGCCAGCAGGTTGGGTTAAACGCCAGTTGGATAGTGGACGCTGCCTGGTGTTACTGGATGGCCTGGACGAAGTAGCTGATCCACAGGTGCGCAAAGAGGTGGTGAGTTGGGTACAAACACAGATGGTTGCCTTCCGCCAGAATCGCTTTATTGTCACTTCTCGCCCCTTCGGCTTTCGCGATAACCCACTCGGCGGGGTTGCCATGCTGGAAGCGCGTCCTTTCACGCCTGAACAGGTCGAACGTTTCATTCACAAATGGTATCTTGCCAATGAAATTATGAGCAAACAAAAGGACGATGAAGGCGTGCGTATGCGGGCGCGAGCAGACGCCAAAGGGCTACTCCAACAATTGTATAGCAATCCGACTTTGCTTGCTCTCACGGTCAATCCCTTATTGCTCATCATGATCGCCATTGTTCACCGCTATGGAGGTGGCGGCAAACTGCCGGAGAAACGAGTATCGCTATACGCCGATATCTGCAAAGTTTTTCTGGGCAAACGTCAAGAGGCCAAAGGGCAGCAACTGGAGCTAAAGCCTGATCAAATACAACTTGTGCTAGAACCACTGGCCTTTTACATGATGCAGTCAGGTACACGCGACATCACACCCGCGCAGGCAGTTGCCATAATTAAGGAGCCATTGGGTCTGGTCAATACGCAGTTGTCAGTTGCTGATTTCTTGAAACTGGTGGAAAACGTCAGCGGCCTGCTGTTGGAAAGGGAAAATGGCGTCTACAGCTTTGCTCACCTGACTTTTCAGGAATACCTCACAGCCATATACATACGCGAAAAGCAATGGGGCAACAGCCAAGTATGGTATGTAGGAGATGTCTGGTGGCAGGAGACTATACGTTTATATTGCGCCATGGCGGATGCGACGCCTATAATTGAAGCCTGCTTGGCAAGCGATAGTCTATCTGTATCTACGCTGGTTCTTGCCTTTGATTGTCAGAAAGACGCGCTCAAATTACAGCCAGATGTGAAAGCCCGATTGGATAATATACTTATCCAGGGTATGGAAGATACCGACCCGCAACGACAACACATAGCCGCCGAGGTACTGCTAGCCCGCCGCTTGCGCCAGATGGTTTACCTGAAAGAAAATACATTTATAGATACTTCGCTGATTACCTGCGCCGAGTACCAGTTGTTTCTGGATGAACAGAGAACGCAGGGGAAGTATTATCAACCCGACCACTGGCAAGGCTATCGTTTTTCTCCCGGTCAGGGAAGCACCCCTGTACTTGGCGTCCGCTCATCGGACACAGCCGCTTTTTGTGCATGGCTGACAGGTCGCGAATCTGGTCCCTGGCGCTATAGATTGCCAGCAGCAGGCGAACTCAAGCAGATTGGAGACGAAAACATACTGAACAGCTTCCCAACAGGCGCAGGTTACTGGTTCAATACAGGATTTGTATGGTTGAAAGAACCCTTATTGCTACCACGTAATATTATACAAGACTATATCGCCCGCGACCGCGCACTCGACCTCGACCTCACCCTTGCACTCACACGCGACCTCGACCTCGCACTCACACGCGACCGCGCCCTCAACCTTGCCCTCAACCTTGCCCTTGCCCTTGCCGTTGCACTCACACGCGACCTCGCACTCACACGCGACCGCGCCCGCGGTCTCATCCGCGACCGCGCACTCGACCTCGCACTCACTGTACATTCTTTTCAGATAAAGAATTCCAACAAACGAGTGCGTGACGAAATGCAGCGTATTATCGACGGCTATCTGGAAATTAACAACACACTGGCTATTTTGGAAGAGCGCAAAAAGGGCACGGTGCCCGCGTGTGAGGGTATCCTGATCGTCAAAGAGCGCAAACAAGAAAACGCTTGAACTTTACAACTCAATCCAATAACAAGACCGCATCTCCCCCGTCTCCGGGTCAACCCGTTGCCAGTCCAACCACCCGCCGTTCTTTTCGATTACGCGCACCGAGGCCGGGTTGTCACCATCAATAGTGAGCATCACCCGCGAAAGCCCCAATTGGCGTGCTTCATCGAGGATAAGGGCAAGTTGACATGTGGCGTAGCCTTTGCCACGTTGTAATGGGCGCGTGTTGTAGCCGATGTGGCCGTTGTGCTGCTCAAAAGGCGGCGTCAGATGCGGGCGCAGGCGGATTTCTCCCAGCAGGGTTTGCTCCTCGTTTGCCAGCCAGTAGGTTTGCTGCGGCACCACTCCCGGCGGCAGGCCAATACCCTGCGCCTCATCATGCAGTTCCTGCACGAAGGCGGAAAAATCTGCGAGCGCGAGTTCAAAGTTGTTGAACCAGGCTTCTCGAGTCGAAAGAAACTCGCGCACCATCGCGGCGTATTCTGCCTCAAACTCGAGTGAGGGTTTGACCAGTCTCAGTCCGTCGCAATTGTTCATTCTACGCCGCGCCACCATCTTTCTCAGGCGTTATCGATTGCCACAAACCTGGCCCCAACCCATTGCCACCTTGCGGCGCGTCCAGGCCTAGATGTTTGTAGGCCAGGCGCGTGGTGATGCGCCCGCGTGGTGTGCGCGCGAGAAAACCCAGTTGCAGCAGGTAGGGTTCGTAGACATCCTCGATGGTTTCGGAGTCTTCGCTGGTACTGGCGGCCAGCGTGTCCAGGCCGACGGGGCCACCATCGAATTTCTGGATGATGGTCAGCAGCAGGTTGCGGTCGGTCTGGTCGAGGCCGATATGATCGACTTCCAGCGCATCCAGCGCTGCCTGCGCTACCTCGCGAGTGATAACACCATCGGCGCGCACCTGGGCATAGTCGCGCACGCGCTTGAGCAGGCGGTTGACGATACGCGGCGTGCCACGCGCCCGGCCCGCGATCTCTTCGATGCCCTCCTCGTTGGCCGGAACTTTGAGGATACGCGCTGAGCGGGTCAAGATTTGTTTAAGCGCGGCAGTCTCGTAGTACTCCATACGGTAGATAGCCCCGAAGCGGTCGCGCAGGGGGGCGGTCAGCGAGCCGACACGCGTGGTGGCTCCTACAACCGTAAATGGTGGCAGGCTGAGACGCAGAGAACGCGCGCTCGGCCCCTTGCCGATCATCACATCCAGCGCGAAATCTTCCATCGCCGAATACAGGCGTTCCTCGACGGCGCGGCTCAGGCGGTGGATCTCGTCAATGAACAGCACCTCACCAGGCTGCAAGGCGGTCAAGATTGAGGCCAGGTCTCCCGCGTGTTCTATCGCCGGACCGGAGGTGGTGCGCAGGTTGACGCCCATCTCAACAGCGATGATATTACAAAGCGTGGTTTTGCCCAGCCCCGGCGGGCCATATAACAACACGTGGTCTACCGACTCGTTGCGCCTGCGCGCCGCTTCCAGCAGAATGCTGAGGTTATCCTTGATCTTCTCCTGCCCGATATATTCCACAAGGCTGCGCGGGCGCAAACTGCCCTCGATGGCCTGCTCTTCTTCACTCATCTTAGGCGAGACGAGGCGGTCGCTCATGAGGATTCTCCTGCATTTTTGAAACTAGTGTTCTATAATTTTGTGTGTACATTATACCAAAGTTGCGGATATAGATCAATCAAATAAAACAGGCAAATGTCCATCATTGCACTGCGCGCAATATGACCACAGGCATCATGAACCCACCAATGTCGCGCCTCTGTTCGACTCGAAAACCCGCCTCGATAACCGTTTTTTCGGTGTTGCGGTTCCAGTGGCAGTTGCCAGCTACCAACTTTGTAATCGGAGTGATGATATTCTGCATGTTCGCAGCAATAGCGCCGTGCGCCCTCACATGTTCCACCATGAGCAGCGAGCCTTCCGGCTTGAGCACGCGCCGCACTTCGCTCAGGCCGCGCCCTGGATCGCCGACAGAGCAAAAAACGAGCGTGACAACGGCGCTATCGAAACTTTCGTCCGCGAAAGGCAGGTTCTCTACCGGGGCTTGCGTAAGATTGACCAATACCCGCGCCTTCGCCGCTCTTGCGCGCGCAAAACCCAACATGGCGCTGTCTGGCTCGGTCGCTTCCACGCGCTCGACTCTGCCAGGATCATAAAAAGCGAAGTTGAGTCCATTGCCCGCCCCGATTTCCAACACCAGCCCGCGCGCCTGGTCGATTACTTCTTTGCGCAAGCGACTCATGAAGCTTTTTTCCCCGCTGCTGCGCGAAGTCCGTTCGTAAAAGCTGGCAAAGAAACGGCGCGAGGTATGTCCATCTTGCGCGGGTGTTGGAGTTTCAGGCTGCTGGCTCATAGCTGGTTACTCTCGCTTTCTTTGTGTTACATTTCGGATTTTTATTTACGTATCATTATACGCATATTGCGCAACTTCACTCTGTCCATTACAATAGTGTCGAAACGATCTACTACAAATCTGAAGGATGAATTGAGCTTATGTCGCGTATACCACCGGTTGAAGATGTACCGTTTCCGCAGGACGAATCGTTGCCCTTTGCCAGCATGCCTGTGCTGTTTCGCACCATGGGACATCGCCCTGAATTGATGCAGCAAAGTATACAGTTGTTGCAAACGGCCATGCGCGGCGGCACAGTTGATCCGCGCTTGAAGGAATTGCTGGCCGTGCGCGTTTCGCAGGTCAACCACTGCTTTTACTGAATGGCGGCGCATACTGCTTTGGCAAAGCAGTTCGGGGTGACGGAAGAGCTGCTGGACGCGCTCTACCATATCGATACGCATAGCTCCTTGTTTACAGGTAGCGAACTGGCGGCGCTGCGCTTTGCCGAGATTATGACAACAGGCGCGCGCGACGTGGACGAGTCATTATGGGATGAGTTGCAGCTCTATTTCGACGACGGCGAAATAGTGGAGATCGCCACAGTGATTGGCCTGTTCAACTTCTTCAATCGCTACGCCGACGCGCTCCAGTTGAACCCGCCACAGGAATCTGCTGACAAAACTTAACACTGACTATGGCGGCTGTCATTCTGAGCGCAGCGAAAAATCTCTGTGAGCCACGAGCGGATTCTTCGCTGCGCTCAGAATGACAGGCGTAATGGGTGCCGAATGGGGAAAATCATCAAACACAAAGGAACAAGAATATGGCAACAAGTGAAGAGAAGCTCGCAGCCCTGCTGAAGGATTTACAGGAACTGGGCACGTACCTGCACAACCAGGGCGAGAAAAAACTGACGCTATCGCGACGTTTCGAGGAGAACGCTCGCCAGGATGCCTCTAATCGTGAATACGATCTGAACCAGGCCAAAATGCTAGATTATCAACACTACATCTGGCACGAAATCGGCAACATGGTGGACAAGCTCATCAAGCAATACGATAAATAGTAACGACGCCTCTGGTGGGCATCCCGTGTTTGCTGCTCATATGCATAAAAAATAGGAGAAACGCGCACGGGACGCCCACCAGGGGCGTCGTTACTGAAATACTACAGTTCGCCTGAGCGTGTTTTGTTATAGGTATCAGTCAGCTCGCTACGAGTGCGCTGGTACAGCTCGCGGCCCTGGGAAAGCGCCTCGGTGGCGCGCGAGCGCAGGCCATCGCCCACGCCGCCCGTGCGGTCACGCAGGGTAATACCCTGCTCGCCAAGCAAAGCGCGCGTATCCTCTCCCGACTGGGGCGCCAGCAATAAACCGGCTGCTATGCCTAATCCAAAACCTACCAGTAAGCCAAATAGAAATTTCATCGTCTGCTCTCCCTTCAAAAATACTGTTCAAACGTATTAGCTTACAGGTTCGTTTACAACCTGCGCTACCATGTCGAGCAAATGCTGCAATTCAAAGGGTTTTTGCAGTAAGCTTACCCCTTGATAATACACGGAATCGCTGGCGATGAGCCTGCTCACCTCTTCCGCTTCCAGGACTGCCGCCGTATACACAATCACCGGAATCTCGGCGGTAGCAGGATCATCCTTTATCTGCTTGAGCACTTCTTTGCCGGAGATATTCCCCAACACCAGGTCGAGAATCAGCAAATCAGGTAGTGTCGCTTTCACAGTAGCGAAAGCGTCGAGGCCGTTTTGATAAATGGCTACCTGATACAGTTCATCCTCCAGGACGCGGCGCATCAGGTGCAGCAACTCGCTTTTGTCGTCAACAATCAGTATTTGTTTTCCCACTATGCTCGGCACATCCCCCGGCTAATTGACCGGAGAGATGCTGCCTCCTCCCGTATTTCTTACCTGTTCTACGATAGCAAAGTATGTCCGGGTTCATCCTGCCACTTTTCCACCACTCACCCAAAAATAGAGCTTGCCGTTAACTCAACAAGCCATGTACCAAAGTAGTGTATCATTTTCTATTTCAACAAGCAAGATCAATTTCTGCCGAATTTGTGCCACTAAAGGCCGGGCAGGTCAGCCAGAAATCATCCTTGAGGTTATCACGACTCGGAGGGGTGAAAAGAATACTGTTTGTGGTACATAATTCGGGATGAGCCAAATCATTTACTTGACAGGCATGATACATTATTGGCGCGGGGGTGTAACTCAGTGGTAGAGTACCGACCTTGCTATAATGTACCAGACATGAGGGCGTAGCTCAGTGGTAGAGCGAGGACCTTTTAAGTCCGAGGCCGAGGGTTCGATCCCCTCCGCCCTCACTACAACTCGTAATCAGCAGCCATCTTCACACCATAGCCATTGCTATTCTTTGCTGGAACTAACCGCAACATCATCTCTGTTTTTCCTGTGTGGCTAATGGGAATGAGATATACTTTCTCTGTATCTGGCGAGAAAACCGTAAAGTAATCCACCTCTCCCTGGTAATCCTTACGTCCATGCGTGGTTCTGCCCGCCTTTGTATGGTAGTTCAGGCTAGCTACAGCGAAGCGAATAACGGTTCCCTCTTTGTCTAGCCAGCCTGTCTTGCATTGAACGCGCCAGAATTGTCCATCAGCGTCTTCGATAACCAGATCGTAGCGCGTATTGTCCCCGTAGGGAGTAAGAACGTTATACCCGGCTTCTAAAAGCTTGTACATGATAATAGCCTGGCTTCGCTCACCTAATGCTTTTTTGTTGCTTTTTGGCCCAAACATTCCCATTGCTTTCCCCCTATATTTACTGCTGAATGTATATCAGGCAGCTATTTTAGGGGATAAGTTGGCAAACGTCAATCTTACCTGGCCTTTTTTATAAATCCTCATCGGGGATCAGACCCTGGCGCAGGGCGAAGATCGCGGCTTGAGTGCGGTCGCGAATGCCCAGTTTCTGGAAGATGATCGACAGGTAGTTCTTGACGGTCTTCTCAGAATAGACCAGCCGCGAAGCGATTTCCTTGTTGCTCATGCCCGCTGCCACGTAGCGCACAATTTCAATCTCGCGCGCCGTAAGGGTGTGTGCGGATGGATGTATGGAGAATCCATCGCCGGACAGGTCGGACAGGCGGCGATACTCATTGACAAGCGCGCCCGTCACTTCCGGCTCAATCAGCATGCCACCATCGTGTACCTTGCGAATGGCCTGCGCAACTTCCTGTGACGAGGCGCTTTTGAGCAAATAGCCTCTGGCTCCGTTACGCATAGCCTGTAAAACCTGCTGCTGCTGGCGAAACATGGTTAGCATGATGACAGCCACCTCTGGATATTCGTTGGTGATTTGCCGCGTAACGGCCAGGCCGTCCACCACCGGCATACTAATATCCATTAATACCACGTCGGGCCGCAACTTGCGCACTTGCAGCATGGCATCAAGCCCGTTCACGGCTTCCGCCACCACGCGCATGTCATCCTCGCATTCGAGCAACTGGCGCAGACCTTCGCGCATCAATGCATGGTCATCCACCAGCAGTATGCTGATGACCGCCGTTTGCTTGCGCTCGTCAAGTTTGTTTCGCTCTGCATCACGTGTCTCTACTGCCGCAGAGTCAAACGTCCTGGTATCATGAAGCGTATCAATAGCGACGGCTATATGCTGTTTCTCGCCTGCTGTAGTATATTGCACTATCGACTCCTACCAATATGTACAAATGTCATGCGTTTTTGGTGTATCGCTTTTGCATGTGCCTTAATCATAAGGACTCTCATTAACAGTATGAACAACCAGGCGGCGTTAAGCATCACTCACCTGGGGGATTTTTTATCTATACAACCAGAAATTGAAGAATCACAGCTCCTGTCACGGGTATATAGCGAGATACAGGCATGTTTCAATCAGTTTGATGATCCCGCCCATGGCCGGGAACACATCCAGCGTGTTTACCTGAACGAGTTCAGGAGCGAACTGGCGGTGGGGCCTCATGCGTCCTCGTTGAAGGACTCGCTATAAACAGATCAGCCCCCTGGCGATTATGGCTCAACTCGGCCAGGCAGGTTGGCACAAACGCGCCTGGCTCAAATCTTCCCCGACCCTCGCTATTTTCCTGATAGTGAAAAACGCTGCGCGTCTTGATCTTGCCATCCTGTGTACCCACCACCTCCGCGATATTCATCACCTTGCGCGCTCCATTTGACAGGCGTGCCAGGTAGATCACCAGGTGAACAGAACGCGCCACCTGCTCCCGCGTGACCTCTAGCGGTGTGGCAGACCTGTTCGCCAGCCACATCATTTCCATACGGCTCACACAATCCTGCATACCGTTAGCATACATATTAAACATCGAACCTGCATAACCTGTATGCAGCGCTGATAACAAGACACCCGCGTCATCGTTCCAACAATCCCCCAGAAGTATGCGCTCTGGTCGCAAACGCAACGCGCTGAATAACAACTCGCGCATACTTCCACTGTTCCCGCGCTCGCGTGCGCTCGCGTCAGGCGCAATCAAACGCGCTTCGAGCGAAACAACCTGCTTCTGGTCAAGCTGAAGCTCCGCCACATCCTCAAGCGTAACGATGCGCTCGGTAGCAGGAATACATGAAGCCAGCGCATTCAGCAGCGTTGTGCGCCCGGAACGCAGACCCCCGCAAATAACGATGTTCAAGCGCGCCTCTACACACATTGCCAGGAATTCAGCCATTGGCTCTGATAATGTTTCGAGTTTGACCAGTTCCGCCAGCGTGCGGACATGCTTGCTGCGTTTGCGCATAGTCAGAGTTGGCCCTTTAACCGCGCCGGGTGGCATGATGATGCTCACAAACGTGCCATCAGGCAGACGCGCATTCGTAGTTATAATCGACGGATCAAACAAGCGCCCCGCGCCACGTAGGAGAGTGCTTACAATGCGTATCATGTGCTGCTCATCCTCAAAATGATACGGAGCTTCCCACATATCTCCATTACGCTCAACCACCGTGAGGCGCGGACCGACCGCCATGATCTCCGTTACGGCATCATCACGCCAGAGAGTAGCAAGCGGGCCTAACCCCGACACTTCATCTACCATCGCCTGCATCACTTGTTCAGCCTCGGTCAAATTATAGACAAGGGCCGCCAGCGTCGATTCAGCGCGTAGGATATCCACAGCATATTCCCGCGCCAGCCTCTCGACCTCCGCGTCATTACTTTCAACACCCGCGCTCCTGCGCGCCAGTTCCTGGCAAACACGTTCGCTCAATCGATGAACCACCGACCAGAGTCGGTGTCCCGGCAAAATGGGATTGATGATGGCAGGTGCGTGTATTGTAGGGGCGACCCTCGCGGTCGCCCTGGCTTCCGCGCTCGTATGTATGGTTGGGGCAACCCTCGCGGTCGCCCTGGCCTCCGCGCTCGCATGATCTGGCAAGCACTGCAAGCGGAACGGTGGCAGCACGTCATTTAACCATGCATCTTCTTCCGCAGGCGACAGCGGCTCCTTAGGATGATGGAAGCTAGCCCATGGTTCCTGGCCTTGAGCATTCCAGCTCAGATCCGAATTTTGCTGCGCGCGCGGCTCAAGCGGAGGCATGGTATAGCGATTCGTAACACGCATCGCTGCCCGCGCGCCAAAGCGTAAACGTGGATTATGTGCCACCTGTTCTTTTGCCGACGGTATTTCTCCAGGTTGGTTGAGTTGCATAAATTGTTCCTCTTGCTTACGCGATAGACAATAGACTTGCTTATTTCCAGTATAGCGAGGAAGCAATAGTAGCTTTTTCACATAAACAAAAGAGGCGCGATGCATTCAGCATCGCGCCTCTTTTGTTTACAATCTACAACACTTAGTCCAGGTAGTCCTTCAGTTTGCGGCTGCGGCTGGGATGGCGCAGTTTGCGCAGAGCCTTCGCCTCAATTTGACGAATGCGCTCGCGGGTGACGTGGAACTCTTTGCCCACTTCCTCCAGCGTGCGGCTGCGACCGTCGTCCAGGCCGAAGCGCAGTTGCAGCACCTTGCGCTCGCGCTCGGTCAGGCTATCCAGCACGTCTTCCACCTGCTCCTTGAGCAACTGGTGGCTGGCGGCATCGGCGGGAGCCAGCGCGGTATGATCCTCGATGAAGTCGCCCAGGTGGCTGTCATCCTCTTCGCCAATGGGCGTTTCCAGACTGACCGGCTCCTGGCTGACCTTGATGATCTCACGCACCTTTTCCGGGCTGATCTCCATCTGCTCGGCGATCTCTTCGGACGTAGGCTCGCGGCCCAGGTCTTGCAGCAATCGGCGGCTAATGCGGATCAGACGGTTGATCGTCTCTACCATGTGAACAGGAATACGGATCGTGCGCGCCTGGTCAGCAATGGCGCGGGTAATCGCCTGGCGAATCCACCACGTTGCATACGTGCTGAACTTGTAGCCCTTCGTGTAATCGAATTTCTCGACCGCGCGAATCAGACCGATATTACCCTCCTGGATTAGATCCAGCAGGCTCATACCCCGACCGATATACTTTTTCGCTACGCTGACGACCAGGCGCAAATTGGCCTCGGTCAGGCGGCGCTGAGCCTCCTCACCATCTTCAATGGTGCGATAATCGCGCATTGTGGCGGGTTTAGTCAGCTCACCACGACCGCGCTCCATACGACGAGCCAGACGAACTTCTTCCTCCGCCGAAAGCAGGGGAACACGCCCGATCTCGCGCAAGTACATGCGCACGGGATCATCAAGGCTGCTTTCAATATCAGCAACCACGATGCCCAGACCGTCGTGCAGGTCATCCCACTTGCCATGCGCAATCGCCTCAACGTCCACTTCGTCCTCTGGCCCAGGCTCCCAGCCAATGGGTGGCTCTTTAGATGGATCCAGGCTATCCATAAATTCCTCGTCCTGTATCTTAAACAGGTCAAATGACTCCGCCGTATCCACAGGAGTAACAAAACTGCCTCCCGTTGCGACATGAGTATGATTGCTGATCGCGCCAAGATTAAAAAAACTATCAGAGCTGCTCAACGTGGCATCATCCAATATGCCCACGTCGAAAAATTCACGCAAAGGTTCCGTGTTGATACGATCGTGGTCTACTAGTTTTAATACTTCTTCTTCATTCACCATTCTGACATCCCCCTTCAGGAAACAAGTATCGTGTTCTGGATGGATAAACGGATAACAAACAACGATTTATCCTGTCTCCCGATCCGATTTTCTCGCTCCATGCCTGGACCCGGCCAGACAGGAGTAAACAAGCATCAATGGATAATAATATAAGTTCGCCGGCTGCTAACCATGCAAATGCATGGCCGAATCAATGGTTCGCAACTCTCGATGTATGATCGAGAATTGCTGCCGGAACTGCTGCGCCGCCTCAACCTCTCCGGCATTTTCAGCATCTCGCATGAGAAGCTGGAGTTCCATATTCTGTTGTAATAAACGCGCCCGCCTGAGCCGGGTTGCGCACTGGATCGCTTCTTTTTGCAATCCTGCTCCATCTAACGGAGACCGCGACTCAACGCTTTTCCGCGCTCTATCGATGGTGATCAACAGGGCGGAAGGCACGGCTTGTTCTATGGATTGAAATAAAGGGGAAGAACCACGTTGATCCACTGAATTGAAAAAGCGGTACAACTCTCGCGTGTCTGTCCCTGCAAAGTCACCATCGTGTATTATACCACAAACTTGCGTGCTTAGCTCAGGATTTGCGAGAAGTAGCCCAATTAGGTAGTCCTCCCATTGTACCCTATTATTACTACGTTTGTCAAGTCCAAATGTTCTAGTATTCGCCACGCCACTTTTCTGACTTCCGAAGCCCTCACCATCGCCCGCTACCACATCTCCAGCCGCATGTTCAATGACCCGGTGATCTGGCAAAATCTGTCTTCCCCCTGCCACCTCTCCCGCCCCGCGAGCTTCGCCACGATCCGTATAGGCCGCTGTAACACCCGTTGTCTTCTGTCCTCGCAACACGCGCTGCAATTCTTCAGTGAGACTACGTTCGTCAATCCCAATCATACTGGACAGTTTCTGGATATAGGCATCACGCTTAATACGATCAGAGATCACCCCGATTACAGGCAACAGGCGTTTGGCCGCCTCTGCCTTTCCGTGTGGCTGCTTGAGTTCAAGACCCGCCGTTTTCGCCACAAAGTAATAATCGATCAAAGGCAGCGGGTGCGCGATCACCTGAGACCAGCCCTTGAAATCGCGACGGATAAATTCGTCGGGATCCTCGCCAGGCGGTAATTGAGCCACATTGATATCCGCGTCCACCTGCTCTTCCAGCCGGATGATGCCACCCTGGCTTTTTTTCCCCCGCACATGCTTTACATAGTTCTCAGACACCACCGGCACAGGCACAACCGTGCGATCAAAAGCTTTCAACGCCTCCTGAATACCCCGCTCCGTCGCGGCCTCGCCAGCCGAGTCCGGGTCGAGAGCGAGCGTCACCTGCTTTGTCAGACTTTTCAACTGTTGAATGTGCTTCTCAGTGATAGCGCTGCCAATGCACGCTACTGTCTGGGTCGTCCCGTACTGGTGAGCAATCACCGCGTCCACATAGCCCTCGACGATCACCACCTGCTTCGCCAGCTTGATACTTTCCCGCGCCCTATCCAGCGCATACAGCACGTTGTTTTTCTCGAACAACACCGTCTGCGGCGAATTGAGATACTTGGGCTGGCCGTCTCCCATCGCCCTTCCACCAAATCCAATCACACGGCCCCGCGTATCTCGTATCGGGAAAATAATGCGATTGCGAAAGTAATCGTACACGCCCCCGCCGACCTTACCTTCTCCCCCATTTCCGCTCGACTCGTCGTCAGGTTGCGGCGACCCTTGCGCTCGCCCGGCAACCCCACCACTCATTTCGCGGACCCGCGCCAACCCGCCAATTACCATTTCACGTTCAGTATACCCGCGTCCTGATAAATAGCGGCTCAGCCCATCCCACTGGTCAGGCGCATAGCCCAGACTGAAAGCGACCACCGACTCCGACGTAACCCCGCGACTTTGCAAGTAGGCTCGCGCATCACTGGCATCCCTGGCGCGTAGCAACACCTGGTGATACCACAGCAAGGCCTCCTCGTTCATCTTGCGCAGTCGCTCTTTTGCGGCGTTGCGCTCGCGTTCTTCTTCCGGGTCCCTGCCGCCACCCTGCTCTTCTAGCGAAATGCCCGCCTTCTCCGCCAGGTAGCGCAGCGTCTCCCGAAAATCAATTCCCTGCTGCTTCTCTACAAAGGTGAAGACGTCGCCACCCTCGTTACAGCCAAAACAGCGCCACGTTTGCGACTCGGCGAAGACGTGAAACGAAGGTGTGCGCTCGTTGTGAAACGGGCAATTGCCCTTGTACGACTTCCCCGACTTTTGCAGAGCTACCACCAGCCCGATTTCTTCCACCACGTCTATTTTTGCTTTGATCTGCTCAATCAACGATGTCATAGTCTATCCCCTGGGCCAACGCGGTGGTTCTATCTTGCTGTTTCTCTCACAACAATATAACGAGCAATATAAGAGAAAGTTGCGTCATTTTATACGGTTCTACAAAGTAATTGTAACAAGTGAACCAATTGTCCTATTCCTCATAGCTAAGTGCGCAACTTATCCACTTATCCACAGCCTCTATCTATTAAGATTCTTTTTTATAAAAATATATATAGAAATCGTCGTAGTAGTAGGCTATGTGGATAAGTGGATAACCCCTCGCTTTTCTATCATTTCCCTCCGACCTCTGAGCTATAAACGAGCCTGGTAAGCCAATGTAGTGGCGGTGGATAACTTATCCACCGCTCATCTACCAGTGGATAAAATGGGGATGAACCGAGGCGTCTGGTGGATAAAAACCAGCAGGATGGGGATAAGATTCCGACTCGTATACCGCAGGTGGATAGAATGGGGATAACTTATCCCCATTCTGTAGGGATATGTTTCAAACATATCCCCCACTCGTCAGGAGTGTGGAAAACTTATCCACCAGAAATGTGGAAAACCGTGCCTCTTTTTTGGGGATCGCTGGAATAAGCTTTTGCTGTAAGCGCTGTACCTGCTATACACAATTGAATTGGCTGACGCCAACCAGACAAACGTGATTATACAAGAATACCTTCTATACAGTTAATTAAGGTAATACGGGTAGTAAAAATTTGAACGCACTTTTGCACATTTTTCATCGGTTGTCCACAATTTTGCCCGATTTATCCACGTTTTTAGCAGATGGCCTTGCTTTATTAAGCAAATGCTCCCTTTTTTTCATTCTTTATAAGTGTTCGAGTAACAGTTCGAGGTTTTTCCTCTTTATGCGGATTTGATGAAAAAACAGACACATGGAGATCTTTCCTGGCTGTCATCCTGAGCGCAGCGCAGGATGACAGCCACTATCATTACAAGTTTAGAGGAAAATGAATTCACTGTCTTTGTCAAAAAACTGATAGAATGGCAACTCGGTGGATACTGTGGAAAACTTATCCACCAAGATTGTGGATAAGAGAGTGGTTAGACGCTAGCTATGTGGATACTGTGGAAAACTTATCCACCAAGATTGTGGAAAAATCGCCAGTGAGAAGATGTTATGTGGAAAGCGTGGAAAACTTATCCACCGAGATTGTGGAAAACTAACGAGCTATGTAGAGACTTGTGGAAAGTGTGGAAAACTTATCCACTCGAAATGTGGGAAACTTGATAGGGTAGGCGGTACCACGTAAAAACAAAAGAAGCGGTAATAAACGTACCAAAATCAATAAGTTATCCACATTCACTGTGGATAACTTGGTGAATAAATGTGTAGAAGTCATGAAAATGTATTCAGACAGAAAGTGTCTGTCTGGAGAAACGTATTCCCATATGCGCCAGCAGTTTGTAGACGCGCACAATTTCCCCCGTGCTAAGGGCCGATGCCAGATGCAAATGTGGGTATTGGGGCATATCGCCGTCGTACACGGTACCAATAGCGCCGAGCATATCGGAGCGCAATTGTTCGCGGAAGCTATCTAACAGGCGGATACCTCTATGCCAGACGCTTTCCTGATATTTTTGCATTTCCGAAGCGGAATTTTTTCTGTTTACTGGAGCTTGCCCATCCACGCGCAGCAATGCGTCTACATATGGCCCGATCAACCAGGGCCACGCGCTTCCCTGATGTAAGCTGCTTTGCTGTTCCTCCTGATGTTGTGAAATTTGACCTTCATAACCCTCGGCCTGCGGTGAGAGGGTACGCAAACCACACGGCGTAAGCAGATGTGTGGTCACTACGTTCAAAACCGGGCGTCGATGAGCTTCGTCCAGTACAGCATGGCGCAATGAAAGCGCAAAAAGCTGATTCGGGCGGATACTTCTATCGTCGCCGTCAGGTCCGTCAATTACATCATACAGGTAGCCACCAGAGGCATACCAGAAACGCTCGTTGAAACTTCTCCGGCATCGCTGGCGCTGCTCTTCATATACTTCAGCCCGTGAATTTGTATGCCCTTCGCGATTGAAGCGCTCCGACCACTCTTGCATTAAAGAAAGAGCATGGTACCAGAGAGCATTGACCTCGACAGCCTTGCCCATTCTGGAAGTGACAGGCGCACGCGGCTCGCGGGGAGTAATAGCATTCATCCATGTCAAAGCCTTGCCCGGAGACCAGGCTTGCAACAATCCATCATGCGCATCTACGCCAATACCGTTCAGTGTCCCCCGCGTATACCAGGCGATGCTTTCTTCGAGCGCGCTGGCGAGACTGTCCAGCATCTCATAATCTCTGGTGGCTGTGATGTAGTGATCTAGCGCGTAGAAATACCAGAGAGTCGTATCGACAGCGCTATAGGTATCCTCTTCTTCTATGTTATGCAGCCAGGGAAGGCGGTCGGGCAACAATCCCTGGTGGAAGGAGTGGCCCAGCTTACTCAGAATACGCCGCGCCTCGGCATACCTGCGCGTTGCCAGCAGCAGACCGGGCAGAGCAAGCAATGTATTGCGTGTATCCTCCTGCTCGCCGTAGTCGCCAGAAACCACGAATGGTATGTTCTTATTACTACCAGTGAGGAAAAGCTCGTAACCGGTCGCAGCCTCGTCCCTTGTGGTGGGATGCTCCACTACCAGGCGATTCGCCGCTTGCATCAGCAGGTGCAGAAATTCCTCGTCCTGCGGAAGAGCATCGTTTTTTTCGGAAAACGGCAATATGGAATGCATATAAGCGGTCGCGCCGCCATCACCGAAGTAGCGCTGTGTTTGTAATAAACTGCGCTGGTAATCGACAGCTTCGGAGTATGAGCGTTTCAGGTGTGTTGCGCTGAATGTAAGCCAGGATATGTCTTCAGCCGTGATAATAATCGTGAATGCAACATCTTCTCCGGGCCACAACTTTGTGCGGAAAACACCGGGCAGGTAAAGATCGCTGTTGGCGGCTCGCCCGGCAACGGCATCTGCCCTGTGATGCAGATGCCAGTACCACACGCCGGTGGGAAGGAATGTACTCTCGCTTTCAGCGTGTCCCACCGCAAAAATATGGTAGGGGCGCGCTCCTTCATGAGCATAAATGGCGCAGCCCGCGAGACTTTCGTTATTTTTACTGGTAGCGTCATGTGGATCGAGATGCTGTGTTTCAACGCGGAATTGCCAGTCGAGCTTGCCATGTTGCGCCACATTGTTGGCGCGGTACCCCGCGAATGGCAACAGCGTAAGGGATAGCGTTCGTTGAGCGTCATGAAAACGAGCATAGGCCGGATGCGATGCGCTATTGTTCCACGGAGTGGTGTCTTGTTGAGTAGTAGTGCGCAACAGCCGGTACTGGATGTAGGTGGTATTCAAGCCCTGGGGCATCCAGATGCGTTTCTCCAGCATGATGCCATCGATGCCTCCCAGGTGATACGTAAAGACCGGGAAGCCCTCTTCCAGGCGAAATGTTTCGAGGTGAACGAAGCCCGCCGGGTTCAGCGTGCCATCCTTATACTCGTTGGTGCCAAGATGATAGGTGCGCTGGTCAAAGACGATCTCTTCGTCCATTTTGGCTACGAGTAGTTGCGGACTTGCTCCCTCTTGTGGCGATGCAACCAGTAACCCTTGTTGCAGGCGCGTCAACGTGCCGGCAACTGTACTCGATGCATAGCCGCCCTTTCCGTTGGTCACAAGCCATTCGCGTGAAACTGTTTCATTCAAATCACAACAAATGCTGCGGTCAAATAAAATGGGCATTTGCTACCCCCGCCCCTCAAATGTAGAGGTTTCATTTACTGCGCCCAGGATGTACAGGTGGACTGTATCGAAGTTTCTCACTCTCCCATGTTTCTAGTGTATCATACCTCTTGCGGGATTGGGTATATTTTTCACGTTAATTTGCGCAATGTATCTAAATTGTGATGTTGTATGATACGCGCATGTTGTCTTTTTACTCGTTTGGCAAACATCAGCAGAGCGACGATCAACGCGGGTGCAACGCCCCTATCAGCAATGGGCGTGCTGTGATGCGATTTATCGCATCCTGTGCGTCAGCATCAAGCGGGGCAATCGTGCTGGAGCGCTGTGGAATGGTGAAGCCGGGATATTCGTCCAGCAGGTTGAGAAAGGCGCGCATGATCATCGGGTCGAAACTGCTGGCTGAACCTTGCAGCAGGCGTTCGCGGGCCGCATCCAGCGACAGCGCAGCTTTATAAGGGCGCTGCGAAGTCAGCACATCGAAGACATCGGCCACGGTCAAAATGCGCGCGCTCAGGGGAATCTCCTCACCTTTAAGTCCAGTAGGATAGCCGTGACCATCCCAGGCTTCATGGTGATACAGCACCGTCTCCACGTAAAATGGATGCACATCGCAGCCAATGAGAATACGCGCGCCGATAATGGGGTGTCGCTCCATCTGACGGCGTTCCTCGTCGGATAGCTTATCTGATTTGAGCAGGATGTCATTGCCAATCCAGGTCTTTCCCAGGTCATGTACCAGGCCGGCCAGCGCCAGGTCGCGCGCTTCGCGGCGGCTCCAGCCCAGGTAACGCGCCAGGCGTTGCGCATAGGTTGCAACCCTACGTGAGTGTTCGTAGGTGACAATATCGCGTTCCTGGATACTTTTGGCGAATGAATGAAGTACCTGTTTATGCTCGCGCTCTTTATTGTATCGTTCTGTTCCCACCTCTATGCTCCGCTCCCTACACGAATAACCCTACCCTCATGGGATATGAGGAAATGGCGTGTCTTCTGCCTACATTGTAACAATATATCTATATTTGCTCATACCGAACATAGCACAAATCGTTTCCTTTGTGTATAGTCTCAAGTATAGGGATTTTCATTGCACAGGTCAAATTTCGGGACTTCTGGGACTGCCAGAAAATCTACCAGTGAAAGACGGGCGGGACAAGCCCCGCCCTGGTAGCACCGCTATCGTTATGTATAGTATTACTACTATGACCCCCGATACTTCTCAATTTCTTCCCCGTCTGGTACTTTTGTATCAGCTATACTTGTTCATATTCATGTGCCGTTCTTCACGGGGAGAACATACAAGGGAGCTACCAAATAGTCCTTTTTTGCGGGTAACACGTGTCCTCTCTTCGTTTAATGTGTTAGACTCCTTCTGATAATGGTATTTTAGGAACGCGATTCATTGCGTCTATTATGTAGGTAGACGATCATAGAGGGCGTTATTAGAGCGCGTCCACATTGGCACATAGGCACAGGCAAACAGCACATGCAAGAAGAAACGAATAATGTCATTACGATAGTACTGACTGCCGATAATCACCTGGGCTATACGGTTCCGGGTCAGCATCCGCGCAAGCGCGAGGGACTGCGCCAGCGACAGCGTCATGCTTTTCAGCAGGCGACGGATTTCGCCATCGGCCAGGGAGTCAACCTGTTTTTGCAGGCCGGTGATCTGTTCGATACACCACGCCCGGACGAGCAAGACCGCAGTTTTGTCGCGGCGCGCCTGGCGCAATTGAAGCAGGCCGCTATTCGTGTGTTCGCGCTTGGCGGCGTGCATGACACACCCGCGGAAGCGCATTCTCTACTGGGCGATGCCACCACGCCTGCCCCTCAGCTGAGCTACGCGAGCCTGGGCGCACTACATTATTTTTCACCCAACGATTCAGTAGCGACACAGCGCGTTTTGCAGCCAGAGATACTTGATATCCGGGGCATACAGGTGGGCATATGTGGCCTGGGCGTGGTAGCCGGTCAGCAGGCGGACCCGCTGGCCCACGCGCAAATAGATAGCGATATTGAGCGCGCCGCTATTTCGTTGCTATTGCTGCACGCGCCCATCGAAGGCGTTACGAACGGAACATCATCGCTCGATACGCAGGCCCAGGTTAGTCGTGCCAGTATCAGCTCTCAGTCAGCTTTTCGCTACATACTGTCCGGCTATCACCACGCATTTACGCGCCTTTCCATAGGTCGATCTGAAGTGATTGTCGCGGGCGCAACGCAGCATATCCACTTCGACGATCCCGATGGTGAGCCTGGTTTTGTATTTCTAGGCATTGCAGCCGATGGCGTGCGCTGGTGCAGGCATATCGCCGTCGACGGGGTGCAACTGCGCCGCCTCGTAATCCCTGTAGCCGATCTCTGGCCCGACGAATCTGGTGTAGGGACGCGATTTATCGCGTCCGACTCCGCCGCGTCTGACCCCACCGCTCGCATACTCGACCAACTGCGCCCTCTATGCGCGGAAGATGCGATGGTTCAGTTGCGGCTCGAAGGCGAACTTACCCGCCAGCGTTATCACCAGCTCGATCTCAACCAGTTGCGACGATTTGGCGAGGAACATGCGTTTGCGCTTGCCATCGACGATAGCGCGATCACGTTTTTACCCGACGCGGAGGCCATATCTCGCGCCCAATCCATTGCCTTTTCTGCTTCTGAGATAGAGGAACGTTTATCCCCTCGCGATGAGCTTATTCGACTGGCGGACGAGTGGATTACCGGGGCCGAAGACGAACAGGAACAGCAGGCGTTAGTGGCTACGAAAGAAGAACTCCTGGCAGCCCTTTGGAATCTGTAAAATGGGAACAGTAGCGACGCCCCTTGTGGGTGTCCCGTATCTCTTTCTTTTGATATATATGGACGGACCTGGACACCCGCAAGGGGCGTCGCTACTGGATCGTTAGAGGACGAATACATGATAATCCTGAAACATTTAAAAGCTGAACGATTCCGACTTTTGCGCGAAGTGAACTTACAATTTCCGCAGCGTGGGAGTATTCTCATTTCGGGTCCAAACGAGGCTGGTAAATCTACCATCGTTGAAAGCATCTACTTCGCGTTATATGGCGAACCGCTGATTGCCGCCTATGGGAAACGCGCTCCCGCTGCTCCCTCTCTAAATGAACTGATTCACTACGGCGAACAAAAGGCGAGCGTCACCCTGACACTCGCTATTGGCGCGAAAGAACTGTCGATCTCGCGCGCAATTGATCGCGACAAAGGCCAATCCATCTCGCTGGATATGCGACAACTGGGTATGCCCCCGGAGAAAACCATCACCAACCTGGATGTTGCCAATGAGCGTATAATCGCCGAACTGGGGCGTATCGATGGGAAAACCTTGCGCCATTCCTGCCTGGTAGAACAAAAAGGGCTGAATCTCCTCGAGATGTTGAGCGGACGCGAGCGCGAGCTTGTCCTGCGCAATATGCTTGGCCTGGAGAAGCTGTCGCGCCTGGCCGAACATTTCCGGCTCACAACCGAGGACGAACGCCTGCTCGAGCAAAGCGGTGAACGTCTGAAACTGGCCGAAGTGCAGGCGCGTATTCCAGAACTGAGCGCGAAACTGGGCGATTTGGAAGCTGCCCTTGATGCCGTGACCATTTCTGAAGACCTGGCCGAGATTAGCCAGCAGGAAGCCGAAATTTCTGAACAGCAACTCGAGCTGGAACAGGTTGCCAGTAAGCGCCAGGACTTGAAAAGCCGCCAGCAGCGCATCGCGCAGCTCAAGAAAGCGGATGCCACACTCGAACAAATCATCACTGCCTATGACGTGATTGCCGAGGCGCAGCGCGAATTGCCGGAGCTTGAACACCAGATCGCCGAATTGGAGCGTCGCGAAAAAGAAGAACTGCCCGCCATTGAGCAGCGCGTGCGCGACCTCTCAGACCTCACGCGCTCTTTCGGCACGCTTGAGCGCATGGCTACCGACTTGTTGAATGCCGTAAATACCATTAAGGAACTGGAGCAGGGCCTCAAGCAGCAGGAACATCTCCAGGAGTCGCTGGCAGATCTGGAAGAGCAGGTTGCTCGCGCGCGCCAGCTTGTCGAAGATACGCAGCAATCGCAGCACGAACTGGATGAGCAACACCGGACCGGGCGACCGCAATTGGAGACACGCTTGCAGCGTTTGCAGGGCCTGTTCGCCAAACTGGCCGCTTTACAAAAAGCGCAAGAAATGCATGATTTGCGAGCGGGACAACACCAGCAAGCCGACGACAATAACCGGCAAATTGAGAAGGCGCGCCAGGAATTAGAAGAGAGCGAAAAGGAACTGGCGCTGGTTGAAAATGAGGCGCAGCAGGTGCAGGCAAAGGCCGAGGAAGCGGAAAAAGGCTGGCGACAACTCAGCATTCGCCGCCAATTGCAGCAATGGCAGCGCTTAAAGGAACTGGGCGAAGGCATCACAGAAGCCCAGCAACATGTCGAAATAGCAGATCAGCAGCGCGCCCAATTGAATACCGGGTTACTCGATACGCAGCGTTCCATGAGACGGCAACTGGGCATTGTCATCGGTGGTGTCGCGCTGGCCGTCTTCTGTGGCGTCGGCGCCCTGGTTGAGTTATCACATTCCTCTATTATCGCGGCCATCGCCGGTATGGTAGCGCTGGCCCTGCTCGGGGTTAGCGGCGCAAACCTGCAAAGTTATAACAAGACACGCCGCAAAGAAGGCGAAGTAAACCGCCAGTTGCAGGAAGCTATCAATCGCGTAGGCATGATGGTCGCGGCGCGTGAAACCGCCATGCGTATGAACAACAATCCACAGGCCATAGCACAGATTGAGCATGAAATTCGCTCTCTGGGTTCTACTATCCCGCGCTCCATTGAAGAGGCGCAGTTTATCCTGCAACAGTTGCCCGAACGCGGTGAAAGCCTGAACGATGCGCAGCAGCGCATGACGGAGAGCCGCGAACAGGCGGTTGCCGCGCGCGAGCAGCTAAATGTCACGATGGAAGCGGTTGCCGCGCTGCGTAAGGAAAAGGCCCGCTTGCAAGAACTGCGCAAACAGGAGAATTGGGATGACCTGGATGGCTGGTTGCACGCCGATGCACGGCGCATTGAGCTATTGCAAAAAGAAATCGTGCTGGCCGCCGCTCAGGAAGGTTTGCCGGTGCCGGATTATGCCGTTAAACCCGCGCCCTCTACGCAGCCAGATGCAGAGTTAAAAACAAAGCTGGCCGAAAGTATCAAAGCGACTGAATTTGAACTGACCTCGCTCGCCGCCAAAATGCAGACTATACCCGACATCTCCGCCAAAATTGAGATGCACCAGGAGGCCCTGAATACACTGCTGGCGCGCAAGCAAAGCCTCGCGCTGCGGCATGAACAATTCCAGGCCAACAACCCTATGCGCCAGATTGAACGAGCGCGCGAACAACAGATCGCCCTGCGCGAGGCCTTGCGCGGCTTGCAAGACTCGCTACGCCAGCGCGTGCAGCCCCTGGGCGTTAGCTTCGGTCAAACCGCCATTAGCCTGGCTGAAACCACGGCGCGTAAACAACTCGACGCCTTGCAGATTGCGCTTGGCCGCAAAGAAGAACTACAAAATCGTTACGCAACTAATTCCACTCTCTTGCAGGAGAACCAGGCTTCCCTCTCAGAACATTACCGCAAGCTTGCCAGGTTTAGCGGCACGTTGGGAAGCTGGATTGTGCCGCTCAATCCATTCGCCGATGCGCTACGCACATTGCGCGAACGCTGTGAGCGCGAGACGCAAGAAGCCGATGGGCGCGGTATCTCGCTGGAAATGGAAGCGTTGGATATTCAGGAGGGCGCGTCCAAAGCCAAAATTGATTTGTGCCAGCACGAGATTGAGCAAGCCAGCGAACGCATTGCCACCATGCTGGCGCAGCGCAGCCGCCCATCGCCCAAAGGCTACACCTTCGCAGAAATCGCTGCCGTGTGGCCCCTGGTCAGCGAATACACCCCGCAGGACCGCGCCCGACTGCAAAATGAAGTTGTAGCCGTTGAACAGGATTTGCATAGCCTGGAGCAGCAGGACCTGGCCCTCAGCGAACAATTGGAAACAGGCAGAAACACGCTCGACCTGGAGCAAGCCCGCAAACGCATGGCCCAGCAAGAACGCAGCTTCCAGACCAAAGAGCGCGCCGGTCTGCTCATCGCATCCACCTTTGACCGCCTGATGCGCAAGATGCTGCCGCGCACCGAATACTACATGCAGCAGTTGCTTCCCCTGCTCACACGCGGTCGCTACCACGACGCGCGTCTCATCACCGAACCCGAAGAACAAATCTCAAGCGGTGGTCCCTTGCAGGTCAGCCTCTGGGAGCCTGCCGCAAACGCCTATATTCCCCTGCCCTCGCTTTCCGGCGGCGTGGCCGACCAGGTATCGCTGGCCCTGCGCCTGGCTTTTGCTATTGCCTCGTTGCCCAAAGACCTGAACGCCGCCCCTGGCTTCCTCCTGCTGGACGAGCCGTTGAGCCTTGCCAGTCGCGACCGCGCTCAAAGTCTGGCCGACATCATCACCGGCGAAACGCTGGGCCAGCACTTCGAGCAGGTGTTTTTTGTCTCGCACGATACCGCCTTCGATACTTCCAGCTTCCCCTATCACATCTATATCGATAGTGGCATGGTCGTCGAAACAAACCTGCCCACTGACATGCCCGCACCACCAGATACCCCCACGCCCGTTGATACAAACGGCATCTACACAACCAACGGGAATGGGTCAGACCCTACGACGGAAAAGCAAGAGGCAATGTCGTTGGAGACTGTTTCTAATATGCCGTAGCCCGAAGCAGCGAAATTCCGTAGGGGCGGGGGTGGACGAGGATGTGGGGAGGGGACGCTTGCGTCGCCCGCCTGTGGGAAGATAGATATTTCCCTGCCTATGATAACAATAAAATACATGGGAGGACAACCCATTGGACAAACACTATCTTGATCCTGAACTTCCCGTCCGTCGATCCAATCGCCTACAATACTATGACTACTCATCGAATGGAGCCTACTTCGTCACTATCTGCCAGTATAACCGTCATCAGCCTGTTCTTAAACAACCCGCTATCTCTAAAATACTGGAAGAAACCTGGTATGCCTTGCCACAACGTTTCTCTAGTGTCGCCCTTGATCACCTTATACTTATGCCGGACCATGTGCATTTCATTCTCTGGCTATGCCCTGCTAAAGAGAGCCATCCACCATTGGGAAATGTAGTAGGAGCATATAAATCCATAACTGCAAGAGCGGCCCTACAATATCTCAGAACGCAAGGACAAATATCTGACAATCATCTCTGGCAGCGAGATTACTTTGAACATGTCATTCGCAATGAGGATGATCTAAATCAGACTCGCGAATATATCCTTAATAATCCGCTAAAAGCATTAGAACTGCAGATACAGAGACACGAAGAGAAAATGCGCGGCAGGCGGCACTAAAGCCACAGGTGGGCGATGGTCTCGATCCGTAGGGGCGGGGGAGAAGTGGACGTGGGGAGGGGACGCTTGCGTCGCCCGCCATAGCTGGTGAATGGCGCGATTTGTGGGTGTTGACGAGGACGCGGGCGACGCAAGCGTCCCCTCCCCACACAACCCAACCCCCGCCCCTACGGGATTTTGTAACTGCATAATGAATAGGCACGGGCGGCCGACTACAATATCCCGTAATTCTTTACCATCCCCCTGGCTTCTTCCTCCAGCCGCGAGCGCAGCGACTCTGGCTCCACTATCCTGACATGCTGGCCCCAACTGAGCAGCCAGTGCAAAATCTCGCTTTCCTGGCGCACCCGGAGCGTCACCAGCAGCCCTTCGGGCGTTTCCTCTTCACGCGTGATGTAGTACGAACGCGCCTCCTGCACCCAGCGCGCAATCCCGGCATCGAAGAGTACCCGCACTGTTATAGAGCGGGCCTCGCGCTCGCGTTCTGGGTCCTGGTGCATCACATACCCGGCGGGGCGTTGAAACGTTTGGGGAAGGATTTCAAGCCTGTCGATGCGGTCGAGGCGAAAATTGCGGGTGTCCTGGCGTAAATGGCAATAGGCTACCATGTGCCAGCCGCCTGGAAAATGAATCAGGCCGTAGGGATCGGCTTCGCGGGTGGTCTGCTCGCCCCGGCCTTCGCGCGCGTGGCGGGCGTGGTAACAAAAGCGCACCGTCGAACGCTGGATGATAGCGCGGCGCAGTTGTTGCAACAGCGTCACGCGACGCTCGCTCTCCGGTGTATCGGGCGTGCCAGCAACGAAGACAATGCTGTTTTGCAGGTAATGCACCTCGTCGCGCAGCGTATCAGGCAAGACGCCTTCGATTTTGCGGCTGGCGGATTGCGCCGCCGCCCGGTATTGCGCATCGAAATTCTGTGCCATCAGGTCGCTGCCCAGCAGGAGCATAGTCGCCTCGTCGGTAGTAAAACTGAGCGGCGGCAGGAAATAGCCCTTCATCAGCGAGTAACCCTGTCCCGGCACGGAAACGATAGGCACTCCCGCTTCGCCCAGCGCCAGCATATCGCGGTAGATAGTGCGCTTGCTCGTCTCGAAAGTAGCGGCCAGGTCTTCGGCGCGCTGCCGCCCCTTGCCCTGCAACTCGAGTACGATGGCTAACAGGCGGTCTGTGCGGTTCATACTTTTCCTCGCACTAATGATGTGAAGACCCCGATAGCGGCGATGCAGGCGCACACGATAAATGCCGCATGGAAGCCATTCGCGAAGGTCTGCTGCAACTGGCTGATGCGTTCAACGGATAGCGTGTGATGAAATTGGTTGGAAATCAGCAGCACACCCGCCGTTGATCCGCCCAGGCTGGCAAAGATCGCGCCAGCCAGCGCCACGCTCAAGCTTTGTCCCACGACGCGCCCTGTTGCCAGAAAACCGGACGCGCTGCCCTGGTGGCCGCGCGGCGCTGCACCCATCAACGCGCTGTTATTGGGCGACTGGAACAACGCCTGTCCCGCGCCTGTGAAGACCAGTCGCCAGATAATATCAAACGTCGAACTTTGCGCGTTCAACTGGCTGATAAACACCAGCCCGATACAGGCGATTGCCAGTCCACCGGAAGCCAGCCAGCGCGTACCGATGCGGTCGGCCAGCGTGCCGCTAAAAGGAGCAATCACGGCAATAGTCAGAGGTAAGGGAGTGAGCAGCAGCCCGGCTTGCAGGGTAGAGTAGCCGCGCAGTTCTTCCAGGTAAAAGGGAAGCATGAAACTGACCGCGAAAAGCGCCAGGAAATTCAGAATCAGGCTAATATTGGCGGAAAGAAAAACGCGGCTGCGCAGCAACACGAAATCGATAATGGGATGAGCGACGCGCCGCTCCACAAAGATCAATCCGCTAAAGCCAAGCGCGCTGAGAACGAGCGTGCCGATCAACAAAGGCGAGTTCCAGCCCCATTCCTGCCCGAACGATAGGCCGAGCGTCAGCCCTACCAGACCTATTGCCAGCAAAATCGCGCCTATTGGATCAAAACGTCCTTCGCCGCGAGCGCCGCTATCCCGCAATATGCGCAGTGTGGCGATAATGCCAATGATGCCAAGCGGGATGTTGACGTAGAAAATCCAGCGCCACGAGAAATTCTCGGTGATGATGCCGCCCAGCGTCGGCCCAACACTCACGCCTAACGCTACGATTACCGCGTTCATGCCCAGGGCGCGCCCGCGATCCTTAGCGGGAAAAGCACTCGTGAGCATGGCCGGGCTGATTGCCATGATGAAGGCGCCGCCCAATCCTTGCAGAGCGCGCGCGGCGATCAACATGCCAAGCGAAACCGAGGCCCCGCAGATGGCAGAGCCAATGGTGAAAATAACCAGTCCCGTTGCCCATATAGGCTTGCGCCCAATGCTATCGGCTACACGCCCGACTGTTAGCAGCACGCCAGCAGTAACAACCAGGTAGGCAATAATGACCCATTCGATCGCGCCGTTCAGTGGCACGCCGAAAAAACGCGCGATAGTGGGTAAGCTGATGTTGACGATGGAGGAATCGAGCGTTGCCATAAAGATGCCAACGGCCAGAATAGCAAATACGACCCACTTATTGGGCTGGCCGCCTTCGCTTTTGCTGACTGTCGCGTCAGCAACACCCGTTTGCTCGCCCTCCACCGCTTGGTTGGTAGTGGTTAGCAAAGGCTGATGTGGTGCGTCCTCGTGAGTATCTTGTTGTTTCATAGTATCCCTATACTGCGTAAGAAAAAGTAAATCGTCATACCGGAGCCGACAAGAATTACAAAAATCCGTATCGCTCGCGGGTCGAGCTTGCGCGCGAAATAAGCGCCGCCATAGCCGCCCACGATCGCGCCCGCGATCATCACGAGCGCCGGAAGCCATATGACCGCCCGGGCAAGAATGAAGGTAATTACAGCCACGCCGTTGATGCTGGTCTGTAATACCGTTTTCATGCCGTTCATTTCATGAATGTTCTCCATGCCCATGATACCCAGCGAGGCCAGGATCATAATACCGATGCCGCCTCCAAAATAGCCGCCATACACGGCGATGATCAATTGGATGAACGAGATAACTGCCAGCGTGCGCCATGAAAAAAGAGACGCCTTCTCCTGTATGCCCTGGGTATTAACCGACCGTTTGCGCAGCAACGCGGTTATGCGCGGGCTAAATGCGAACAACAGCGTAGCCACCAGCATCAGATAGGGCAAAAGGTAAAGAAAGGTACTCTGCGAAGTCGAGAGCAGCAGCCGCGCGCCCAGAAAACCACCAACCAGGCTGGTCACACCCAGCGTCAACATCACCACCCGGTTCAGCTTCGCCAGTTCCCGTCGATATGCCGTAATGCTGGCAACCGACCCGGGCCACAACGCAACCGTGCTGGTAGTATTGGCCTGCACAGGCAGCACCCCCGCGAAAATCAACGACGGCACAGTAACAAAACTGCCCCCGCCCGCCACCGAATTGAGCGTGCCGCCAATCATGGCCGCTATGAATAAAAGCAATCCAGCTATAAATGTCATTAGAGTTCTCGTCTCACGTCACGCACGGCGTCAATAGCGCTGAGGCCTTGCTGCCAGTGTGCGCTAATTTCGGCTGAAATGCGCTCAAGTCCATACCATGTAGCGGAATGATCTCGGGTGTCAGCTTGTCTCTGTTTCCGAACAGGCTCTATGCGGGCGATGATCTCACCTTGTTTTGTTATCTCGATGGCCTCGCTTTCTTCCACAACCATGCGGAGCATCTCGTCAATACGCTCTATACAGTCATTTACCTCAAACGATACCATGATTTTCTCCCGATATTGATATGAGCATGGCTACATTGTATCCAATGATGTTCATATGTGCTAGCCTCTCGTTGCCAGCATTCAGACGAATTTTGACGAACGAATGGGATATGATGCTAATGGACGCTTGCGTCCTGGCGTCCTGTAGGGACAAGGGGCGGGGCGAGGTGGATGAGAGGGCCTTGTGCTTGTCCTCGTGGGAGGGCGACCATCATGCCTCACGGAACCCAGACGAATCATACTGCCACGAGGACAAGCACAAGGCCCCCTCCCTTCCCTACATCCGCCCCTTGTCCCTACAGGTTTTTAACGACAACCGGTAGTGTCATCCTGAGCGCAGCGAAGGATCTGACTGGCCGGGTACCGAGATCCTTCGCTGCGCTCAGGATGACACTACCGGTTGTGATTGGCAAAGTTCATCAGGACGGGGGCGATGCTTATTACCGCATTCGTTCGTCAAATTTCAACAGGACGAAGGCGGCGTCTCGAGTCATATTCTACACCTCTCCATACACAACATCCCCGCCCACTATCGTCGCCTGCACTCCATTTTCAGGCATCTTCTCCTGTGGCACCTTCAAGATATCCTCGCGCAAGACTACCGCGTCGCCCAATTTTCCGATTGTCAACGATCCTTTGCTCTCCTCCTCGCCGCCTGCGTAGGCCGCTCCCATCGTATAAGCCCACAGGGCCTGACTGATAGGCAAGGCCTGGTTGGGCAGCCAGGGCGGGCGTTGCGTGGTCTTTGTATCGTTACGCATTGTGGTTGCAAAAAGGATACGCAGCGGGTCAAAGGTTTCGACGGGGGCGTCGGAGCCGAGCGCGAGCGGGATGCCCATTTGTTGCATCGTGCGGTACGCGTAGGCGCGGCGGTGTCGCTGGCCCCAGTAACGCTCGGCAAGGTCGCGATCAGCCACGGCGTGGAAGGGCTGCACCGAGGCGATCACACCCAGACGCTGCATACGTTGCAAGTCTTCGGGAGCGATCAGCTGCACATGCTCAAGCCGGTAGCGCAATTTCGATGTTCTGGCCTGAGCATGAGAACCAGCATTAGCAAGCTGGCGCTGCGCCAGTTCGATAGAGTTGAGCGCGACGCGGGCCGCCCGGTCGCCTATGGCGTGAATAGCTATACTGATGCCCATTTCGGCAGCCGCGCTGACCGTCTCGCGCATCTCCTGTTCCGGGATGGCCAGGATGCCGCGATTGTCCGGGTTGCCCTCGAAGCCATCCAGCATGGCGGCGGTCTGCGAGCCGAGCGTGCCATCGGCAAATATTTTGATACCGCCCAGGCGTAGCATATCGTCGCCAAACCCCGACTGCAACCCGATCGCCCGCAACTCCGGTAGCATCTGGCGCGGCAGGATCATCTGCACCCGCGTATGCAATACACCTTCATCGCGCAACTGCTGCAAGAGGCGGAAAGCTTCGTTGTCTTCGATTTCGTGAATGCCGGTGATGCCCTCGCTTTGCAATTCTCGCAGTTTGCCCTCGACAAGGTGGCGCGTCAGCGTGGGATCGTGCCGGTCGATCACACGATAGACGAGCGATGTCGCCCCCTGCTCTTGCAAAATACCCGTCGGATTGCCATCACCATCGCGCAAAATCGCGCCGTTGGGCGGTTCCGGCGTATCCGCGCGAATATTAGCGCGCTGCAACGCCAGCGAGTTGACCCATAAGACATGCCCGTCTTTGCTCCACAGAGCCACGGGATGCTGCGGCGCGGCGGCATCGAGAGAAGCGCGGGTCGGAAATTGCTGGCCGGGCCATAGACCCTTGTACCACTGACCGCCCAGTATCCACTGTCCCGCCGGAGTCTGCGCGGCCCGCTGGCGCACTACTTCAGCCACTTCATCTTCGCTCGCGCATTGTCCGGCATTGATGTTGTGGGAGCGATAGGCCTCCATGAGCAGGTGAATATGCGCGTCGATGAAGCCGGGCAACACCGTTCTGCCGCGTAAATCGATCACCTGCGCGTTCCTGTCGCCCGCGCGTCGTACCTCGTCATCGCTGCCCACCGCCAGGATGCGCCCGCTCGCGCTATCGATAGCCATCGCCTGCGCGCGTGGCTGCGCGGCATCCATCGTATAGATGGTGCCGTTCAAATACAGGTGAATGCTCATAATTTCTCCAGGGCGATCACGAACCATTGCCAGGGCTTGTCCCCGCTTTATTACCTCGAAATTAAATACACGCTGCCGATGATCATTATTCCCCCCGCGATTGTTGTTGGCACTATTTGATCGCCCAACAATAGAATCGCCAGGGTTGTTCCCAGCAACGGTTGCACAAACAACGTGGAAGCCGCCGCCGACCCGTCGATGTTTGCCAGTCCCTTGAACCAGGCCAGGTATGCAATAACAGTTGACATGATCGCCAGCCAGCCAATACTGAGCCATCCCAGCAGGCCCGGCGCGTGCCAGCCATGCAGCGCTATATCGACTCCGGCGAGCGGTATCCAGAAAATGGTGCTGCCCACAATGGCAACCGCCGTAATCAGCAAAGGCGGGTGTTTGACCAGCAGCGCCTTGCCGCGCACCGTATAAAAAGACTCGAAGACCAGGGCCAGCACCACCATCAAGTCGCCCACAATACGCAGCGCGCCCCCGCCCGTGGGAATATTGGGAACGATACTTCTCTCCACAATCAAATATACCCCTGCCAGCCCCAGCAAAAGCGCCACACCCGTGAGCGGCTTGAAACGCTCGCGCAATACCAGCCACGAAAGCGCGGCAGTGAAAATCGACTCGCTGGTAATCAGCAACGCCACATCCGATGCCGTTGTAAGTGATAACCCACCATACTCCAAAATTTTGTTGATAACAAAGCCGATCACTGCCAACACCGCCAGTTGCGGCAAATCCCTGCGCGTCAAGTTGAGGTCTTTGCGCCACATAATCAAAAAAGGCAATAATACCAGCGCGGAAATAATCATACGCAGCGCATTCATAGTATTCACAGACACATCGCGCAAAGCGAATTTGGCCGCCACATAGCTGCACGCCCACAGCGTGTTGGCGAGAATAAGCAGGAACCATGAAAATGTATGACGAGGGCGCGTGGACATGTTATTGCTCCATGTTGACTATGACGACGAACCAGGGCAGGGGCAAGCCCAGCCCGTACCCTACGACGACGCGCAACAGGGCGGGAGACCAGGGCAGGGGCAAGCCCAGCCCGTACCCTACGACGAAAGCTCTCTCTGAGACATTGTATCATCGAATAGGGTACGGGCTGGGCTTGCCCCTGCCCTGGCTCGTAGCAGCTTCACACACCCGGTTGCAGCACCTCGTTAAGAATGCGGTTCAGCGATAGTCCATCGCCAAGCAACTGGCCGAGATCGATATTCGACTTCACTTCTACATGTTGGAAGATGCCAAATTCCGCGAAATCGTGCGCGTGATGTAGACGGTTGAGCGCGGCATCAAAATCTCGCGATTCGGTGAATGGCACATACTCGTCGCTGCGGTCGTGCAGCAGGTAAATGGGCGCGCGAATCTGCCCGACGACGCGGCTCGGCGAGAGTTGATCGAGCAGGGTATGGATGGGCGCGGAAAGCGCGGCAATGTTGGCATCCGCCTGTCCAGGTTCATCGCCATTGAGCAGGTGATAGATGGCAACGGTATCAGGCGAAAACAGCGCCAGTTCGTCAGGGGTGAGCGGCGCGCCGCCAGGCGTAAGCGCGTTTATCAAACGCGATGCCTCGTTGGATGGCAGCAACGGCGCGATCACATTCGCCAGCACCTCAACCGGCACGTACTGTGGATGCCAGGCCTGCGCCTGTCCATTCACATCTAAGGCGCGGCGTCCGAAGGCACGCAGCAGCGTCGTCGTGTTAAAGTAGCCCCCAAAACAAAGGATGAAGGCCACTTTGTCGCGCACACGCGGATCGGCAGCCGCGAAAGTTGCCAGCGCGTCGCCCGCGCTAAAGCCGATGATGCCAACACGCTGCGCCCCGACTCCCGGCCAGCTTGCCAGCGTCTTGAACGCCTGCACAACCGCGTCGCTATCCGAATACGACAGATCGTAGTTGAGCAAGGTAGGCGTGGTCATATCCATCACCACCAGCCCCGCCCGCGCCAATCCCTGCGAGAAATTGACAAGCTGGTCAACCGATCGCTCGTCACCCACACCCGGAATAACCACCACTCCTTCACGCGCCCCCGGTATCACAGGCGGCGGCGTAGTCGGCTCGTAAATATCCAGGTAGACTGTACCGCTGCCGGACGGGATAGTTTTCTGCACATGCCGTATCGGTTCCTCAGCCAGCGAAAGCGCCCCCGGCTGCGACGCCAGGATCAGTTCGGGCAGAATATACAGCGCGCGAGCAGCCGCGCGCCCCGCCGGAATAACCGAAAAGAAGAAGCCAATTATGAACAAAAGTGCCAGCACCACCCGCGCCAGAATATGGCGGAATTTCAATGGTGTTTTCTTACCAGGATCAGCGAGTCGATTTTTAGAAACTTCATCCTTTGAGGACGCAATTGGCTGCGCATCCAGAGATCTTTCATTTTGCATACATTCACCCACCTGTTATATCAATCTCATCTACTATACGATGCCATTGACAGGTATTTCACAGAATATACCGTCGGGCTATTGCAAAAACCTCCAGGTGTCCTTCAAGCCTTGCATTTTCTCCCATCACAGGGAAGAGGACACGAGCCAAACTCGTGTAAAAAGACGATAGGCCGAGATCGTTGTCTCGACCTATCGCTTTTCTTTGCTCAGAATGCCAGGCGACTGCCTTCGCCTATGCCTTAGCGGACTCCCGCCAGTTCCTTGACTTTGATAGGAATTTCCTTTGGCTTGACTTCCTCAGCCTTAGGAATGGAGAGCTTCAGAACGCCATGCTCGAAGACAGCCTCGATCTTCTCTGCGTCAACCACCGTAGGCAGGGTGAAGGTGCGGGTCATCTCACCTGTGTAGCGCTCCCGGCGTACATACGGCTCTTTATCTGGCTTCACTTCCTCCATCTTGACGGCAGAAATGGTCAGCGTGTCACCCATTGCCGTGATGTGCAACTCCTCCGGCTTGAAGCCTGGCAGAGCCGCCTCAATCACATAAAACAACTTATCTTCGGACTCGTAAATGTCGACCGGATAGGTGCGCGGGGTCAGGTACTCAAAGCGCGGCCCGATAAAGCTCTCCTCAAACAAGCAATTCATTACCTCCCGTAGCGGCAACATTGCCTCAAACGGATCTCGTCTAATCAACGTCATTGTTTTCCTCCTTCGTTCCATCTTAGAACGGTCTCTGGAAGCTCGCCACCATCGGTCTGCTTCCACTTGCTATGATAGCCCTCCGGAGTTACAACCCCATCACAAGAAAGGCTGGCCTCATCACATGTTCGTTACAATGCCATCACAAAAACGGCTGTCTTTGTCACATTTTGCTCACTACGCTTTACCTTCGCCGGTCAGCTTAATAAACGATGCTACATCTAATACAACAGGAACGACTAACCGCCAGGAGCCGGGCGAGCCGAAGCCCTTCCGCCAGCAGATGTTTCGTGGTAGAATATCTGTACCAACACTGCATATGATATTAGCCAGCATCACTGCGGCATCTCAACGAAGGGAGTTCCCTTGCTCAAACGCGAATTTACCGTTGCTGGCGAATACCAGTTTAACCGGGCCAGCCCGGTGCGCTGGGTCGCATCCCACCTCGCGCGCTATCGCCGCCTCATTTTCAGCTATGTGCTGTTTGTTTTGATCGTCAACGCTCTGGTATCTCTTATGCCGGTGCTGACGGGTCAGGCTTTCAACGCTGTCCTCCACGGAGACAGAGGCCAGTTAGTACGCCTGTCGCTCATTCTGCTGGGCGTCGTGGTACTTAGCGGAATCGGCGATTTGAGCGCGCGTTTCTTCCCCGAATTGGTAGGGAAACGGGTAGCGCGTGATGCTCGCGCGGAACTGTATGCCAACCTGCTGGGCAAAAGCCAGACCTTCCACAACCGGCAGCGTGTCGGCGACATCATGGCACGCGCCGCCAACGATATGACCCAGTTGAGCAGTATGATCGTACCCGCCTTCGATCTCATCTTCGATTCGTTTACCAGCCTGGGTATCACCGTTATCTTCATCGGGCTGTTGAACTGGCAACTGCTGCTGACACCGTTGCTCTTCACGGCGGCGTTTCTGATCGCGCTGCGCTACTATTCGCGCAAGCTCAACCCTGTCTCAGATAGTATGCGCGAGCAGTTTGGCGAACTCAACGCCGGATTGAACGAGACGGTGAGCGGAATTGAAGTCGTTAAGGCTACCGCCCAGGAGCGGCAGGAGAAACACAAGTTCGAACGCAACGCCAGCCGCTACCGCGATTTCTTCATTCAAAATGGGCTGGTGCAGGCGTGGTATCTCGCGCCATTGCTCCTCACCCTGGCGCTGGTGGCGGCGTTCCTGCATAGCCTGCTGCTGGTATTACATCACCAGCTTTCGGTGGGCAGCCTGGTGTCGTACATGGGCCTCATGATCCTCTTGCACTACCCGGCATTCAACGCCAACTGGTCCTTTAGCCTGGTGCAACTGGGCATGTCTGGCTCTGAGCGCATCCTGGTTATCCTGAAAGAAGAGACCGAACTTGACGAGAACGAGGGCGGCTATAGCGAGCAGCTACGCGGCGACATCGTTTTCGAGAACGTCAGCTTCAGCTATGGCGACACGCCCGTCCTGAAAAACATCTCGTTCCACGCGCAGCCAGGGCAAACTATCGCCATCGTCGGTCAAACCGGCGCGGGCAAAAGCACCCTCACCAAACTGGTCAACCGCATTTACGATGCCAATGAGGGACGCATCCTTGTCGATGGCGTGGATGTGCGAGCATGGAGCCTCGACGCCCTGCGCTCGCAGGTGTCCAGCATCGAGCAGGATATCTTTCTTTTCTCGCGCACCATCGCCGAGAATATCGCCTATGGACTGGGCCAGGATACCGACCAGCAAGCCATCGAGCAAGCCGCGCGCGACGCCCAGGCCAGCGCCTTCATCGATAGCTTCAAAGACGGCTACGCTACGCTGATTGGCGAGCGCGGCGTCACACTTTCAGGCGGGCAGCGCCAGCGTATCGCCATCGCCCGCGCCCTGCTGACCGACCCGCGCATCCTGATGCTCGACGACTCGACCAGCGCCATTGACAGCGCCACCGAAGACGAAATACAGAAGGCCATTCACCGCCTCTTGCAGGGCCGCACCACGCTGCTGATTACCCATCGCCTGTCGCAAATACGCTGGGCCGATAAAATCCTTGTCCTGAAGCGCGGCCAGTTAATCGACCAGGGCACTCACAACGAATTGTTGCAACGCTGCGAAACCTATCGCCGCATGTTCATACACTACGAAACAGCTTTGCCTGCCGCATCGAAGACACCCCCCCTGGCAGGATAATGGGGCAATTACGTGCAGCAACCAGCGCGTAGGGACGCGGGTGGACGCTGAGATGGGTGGGGACCCTTGTGGGCGTCCTTCGTCCCTCCTGTACGTGAGCGCGTGGGACCCTTGTGGGCGTCCTTCGTCCCTCCTGTACGTGAGCGCGTAGGGACCCTTGTGGGCGTCCTCCCGCGTCCCTACGCATAATCGAACGGGCATTGCAAGTACAAAGGAGCAACATATATGGGATTCATCATGGATGGGCTGGATGCCGAGGCCTATGATCGCAACTATAGCGACCGCCAGTTGATCGGACGCATCATTCGCTATTTCCGGCCCAAATTGCGTATCATGTTGATTGTTGCTACCTTCATCATTCTCACCTCGCTGCTTGACACAGTCTTTCCCATTCTTATCTCCTATGGCATCAATATCGTGATTGCCTCGCCTACCGCGCTGGTGATTACCCTGCTGATAGGCACGATCCTGGTCTCAGGCATCTTTTCCTGGCTGAGTAACTTCTTCCGGCAGTGGCTCACGGCCAAAGCGGTGGGTGATGTCGTCTTGAATCTGCGCAAGGACGCATTCAACTCCGTCGTCGCGCGCGACATGTCCTTCTACGATGAATTTCCATCGGGGAAGATCGTTAGCAGGGTGACTTCTGACACAGAGGATTTCGCCTCCGTCGTGACGCTGACCCTCAACTTGATTAGCCAGGTATTGCTCTTTGTGCTGATCGCGATAGTATTGCTGGTACGAAGTATCGAACTGGCGCTGCTGGCATTCACCATCATACCCTTCATCGGGCTGATCGCGCTGGTCTTCCGGCGCGTTGCGCGTCGCACTACGCAGCGCTCGCAGCGTTCGATGGCCAATGTCAACTCCAACGTGCAAGAGGCTATCAGTGGCATTACCGTCGCCAAGAACTTCCGCCAGGAACAGAACATGTACGACGAGTTCAAACGTGTCAATGACCAATCGTACCATGTGAATGTGCGTTCCGGCTTCGTCTATAATGGCGTTTTCCCTTTGCTGGTGCTGGTCGCCAACATCGGTATGGTCATCGTCGTCTACTTCGGCGGGCTGGACTCGCTGAATCACAGCATCACAGCGGGTGATTGGTTCCTTTTCTTGCAGGGTATTCGCATACTGTGGTTCCCCATCACCGGCATCGCAGCCTTCTGGAGCCAGTTCCAGCTTGGCTTAGCGGCCAGCGAGCGCGTCTTCGCCCTCATCGATGCGGAACCGCGCATACAACAAACAGATCAACAACCGGTAAGCCACTTGCAGGGCCAGATCGAGTTCAAGCAGATGTTCTTCAGCTATGATGATCGCCAGACCGTACTGGCAAACTTCAACCTGAAGATCGCGCCGGGGGAGACGGTCGCCATCGTTGGTCATACCGGAGCGGGTAAAACCAGCATCGCCCGCCTGGTGTCGCGCTTTTACGAATTCCAGGGTGGTCAGCTATTAATCGATGGACATGATATTCGCTCGTTTGACCTGCACGATTACCACCAGCGCCTGGGCATTGTGCCGCAAATCCCTTTCCTCTTTTCAGGAACGGTGGCCGACAATATCCGCTATGCCCGCCCCGCTGCCAGCGATGAAGAGGTCGCCTATGTCGCGCAGCATATCGGCAATGGCGATTGGTTGGACGCGCTGCCCGAAGGGCTGGAGACGCTGGTTGGAGAAGCCGGTCGATCGCTTTCTTTAGGGCAGCGCCAACTGGTAGCACTGGCGCGCGTCCTGCTGCAAGACCCGTCCATCATCATCCTCGATGAAGCTACCGCCAGCGTTGACCCTCTCACCGAAGCGCAGATTCAAGAAGGGCTTGACCTGATCTTGCAGGAGCGCACCGCCATCCTGATAGCGCATCGCCTCTCCACCATTCGCCGCGCCGACCGCATCATCGTGCTCGACTCCGGCAAAATTGTAGAGGAGGGCAATCACGCCACATTGATGCAGCAAGGCGGCCACTACGCGCTGCTTTACAACACCTACTTCCGCCACCAATCGCCCGATTATAAGCCAGGTGAGGGCTTTGTGCCTGTTATACAAACTCAACAGGCATAAAATCAAATCACTCTGTCCTTCTTCGATTGAATCCTCATGCATCCTACTTCCATACCTGCAAAGAACATTTCCCCTTTACGTGCTAACTATGTTGGAGTAATGGTAGGTCCAGGCGTTATAGTAGGTGACGGGCTGGGTGTTGGGCTTGGACTCGGCGATGGGCTTGGACTCGGCGATGGACTCGGAGTCGGGTCAGGCGTCTTTGTCGGCGTTGGCGACAGGCTGGGGGTCGGTGTCACCACCGGCGACCCGGCTGTGTAGTTTTTTACAGACAGGGTAACTGTACTGTTAACAGGAACGGAGGTACCAGATGGCGGATCTACCTTCACAACCGTATTGGGCTGAAGTGTCTTATCTGGTCCCGCGTCGACTATCTTAACATTGAGTCCTTGCGCCTGTAGCAATTGCTCCGCAATCACAAGAGACGTACCGCTAAGATTAGGAGGTACTGTTGTCATCTTTGAATGCATCGTGACTTCGATAGTCGATCCCCTCAGCGCCGTTGAATTCGGATCTGGATACTGCTTTGTCACGAGATACGATGCTGGTGGAGTAGCTGGGAGTGTATATCCCATAACACTTAACTGGAAGCCTGCGTCTTTTGCACGTTGCAAGGCTATTGCATAATTATCATTGCGTAAGTCAGGCACGGTAGCGGAAATTGCTGTTGGCGTCGGCGTTACGCCACCATTGTTTATGAATGGCAGTTTGATGACACCTAATAGGGCGGCCAGATAAATGCTAAAGCCTAATAATAACAGCGCGGCCAACAGGATAAAGACGGTAACTATGGTGGTGGCTCGCGATTCTTTTCTATCGCTCTGATCTCCTCCGCGCTGGAAGGGGCGCGTATTGCCTGAATCTGGCGGGGCAGCGGATGGCATGTAGGGATTATGGTCAAGGTAAAGCGGCTGCTGTGGCTGCGCAGGTGGGAACGTTCCCAGCCCGTTGCCATTACCATTCGCGCGATCAGGGGAGATGCCGTTGGGCATCATGTTATTGGGCGACGAAACAGGCACACGCGGTGGTATAGAACGCGCAGACCCGCGCCCGCTGACGTTGGGGCGCGTAGGTATCTGAGGCGCGGAAGATGTAGGCACAGGCGTTGATCCAGGCGTAAATGGGAGGGTCGCGCTGGTGTCCGCGTCGCCCAGCAATTCCAGCGCGCGAGCCAGTTGCGAGCCATCACGGAAACGCATCTCCGGCACCTTTTCCAGGCAGCGCAGGATGATCTCTTCAAGAGCAGGTGGAATATTGGGATTGTACTGACTGGGCGGCACAGGCACGTCCTGGATATGCTGCATGGCCACCGCCACCGGAGTATCGCCATCAAAGGGCGTGCGTCCCGTCAGCATCTCGTACATCACGATGCCCAGCGCGTACACATCGGCAGCCGGGCTGACAATCTCGCCCTGCGCCTGCTCCGGCGCGTAATATTGTACCGTGCCCAGCGTCATGCCTGTCGTGGTCAGGCGTTCCGCATTGATATCTTTATACACGCTGGCAATGCCAAAGTCGGTCAATTTAATCGAGCCATCGCGTCCCACCAGCACGTTCTGAGGCTTGACATCGCGATGCACTATGCCCCGGCGGTGCGCCGCGCCCAGGCCAAGGGCCACATCGTGCGCGATGATGATGGCGCGTTCATTATCGAGCACATTGCCATTGCCCTTGCGCGAGCGCAAATAATGGCGCAGATCGGTGCCTTCGATCAGTTCCATCACAATGAAATAGTTGCCATCAGTCTGTCCATAATCGTAGACCTGCACAATATTTGGATGCTGCAAGGCCGACGCCGCTTTCGCCTCGCGCTGAAAGCGCGTCACAAATTTGGGGTCTGTGCTATAGATGTCGCGCAACACCTTAATGGCGACAACACGCTCCATACGTTTATCACGACCGCGATAGATGGTGGCCATGCCACCACGTCCTATTGGTTCCTGTAACTGGTAGCGATCTCCCAGAACTTCAATCTGCATGGCTCTCCCGATACGTGAACGGAGCTGACCCATTCACAAACAAATGCACTGGTCTTCATCCATCTCATCAACACTTCCGCACAGCTACATTGCCTGCCAGGTGAAATGCAATGACAACTGCCCGCGCACACTATTGTAACGCATTCTGTTACTTAATGGAACACTTTGTGCCACAAATATACCAGTAATCCCGTGTCTTTATGTCTTCTTTATATTTGCGCTATTGCCGGTCCCGCCACACGCTCATCTCCAGTGCGGCGCGTAAGGCGTCGCTCGTCCATATGTTCGAGCAGGGGCAAGATATACTTGCGCGTCGTTCCCAGCACATCGCGCGCCTCGGCTGCCGTCATCGTGCCATGTTCCCGCAGATAGGCAAGCAATCTTGCAAGCGCTTCATCATAGCTATCGCGCAAGAACAACACTACATCCGCCCCGTTGCCCACCTTCACCAGCGTTCCCTGCTCAATCAACGCCCCCACAACCTCACTTCCTACCAACGTTTCCGCCTCAACACGCCCTGGAGGAGTAAAGGGATGTTCGCGGAATTGATGTAATAACTGGTCAACCTGTTGCTTCTGCTCCGGCGTGAACTCCGGTGAAAAATCAGGAAGCCGCAGACCGCTGCCTGCCGCTCCCGTTACACTGGCAGCCTCCGCTACCACACCTTCCTCCCGCAAAGCAGCTACCACTTCGTTTGCCATCTTCGGCGGCAGACCCAGCCGCGCCCGCCATTCCTCTTTCGAGAGACCGCTGCGCAACGGATAATGCCGGTGCTGCTCGCGCAATAAGCGTGTAGTCTCTTCCCGCAGCGTTTCCCACACCGCCTGCGCGAACCAATACGCGCCAATGTGCCGCGTCCGGCCCTCCTTTAACAACGTCTCCAACGCCTGCTGCGTCACATCCTGCCCCAAACCGCTCTGCTTCACAACCTCCGCCAAATCATACCCCAACAACCTCGTATAGGGTACGGGCGGGGCTTGCCCCCGCCCTGGCTTCTCTACGGGCTGGTTCTGCCCCCGCCCTGGCTTCTCTACGGGCTGGTTCTGCCCCCGCCCTGGCTTCTCTACGGGTCTGGTCTGTTCTGCCCCCGCCCTGGCTTTCCCGCCTCGCGCGCCCCTGCCTTTGCAGTCTCGCGCCGCCTGTCGAGCGCCGCCAGCGCCAGTTCTTCCGGCGTACCGCGTTCTAGCGTTTCCAGCTTACTTATTACCGCCGCCTGGAAACGACGATGGTAGCGCGGGTGCGTATCGATGACCTCGCCGCCGCCAATCGTCATACTGGGCGAAGGAATGCGCAGGATGAAGCGGTCGCGCCGCGCCATCACAGCAGGGCGGCTCAAACGCAACTGCGCCCACCCGCTCTCACCCGGCTTTAGCTCATCTTTGTCGAGCAACCGCACGCTGGCGGAAACTTCCTGCGAGCCAATGTAGAAATCCACCAGAGTATTGTGCTTCAAAGGCCGCGCTGCGTCAGGCAGCAATTGCACCTGCGCATCAATCAGCACCGTCGGTTGGAACTGGCCCGGCAGCGTCACCACGTTTCCCCGTTGCAATTCCGAGCGCGGCACATTTGCCAGGTTGATGGCAACCCGGCTGCCAGGCTGCGCAATTTCGACCGCGTAGCGGTGGGTTTGCAGCGCGCGAATGCGCGTCTTTATCCCCTGCGGCAGCGCCTCAACCTCCTGTCCCGTCCTGAAGACGCCATCCAGCAGTGTGCCAGTGACCACGGTGCCAAAACCGGTCATGTAAAAACGCGGTCGATGGGCAGGCGCGGGCGAGCGATATTTTGCCGTTCCACCGCCTCATCTAAGAGACGCTCCAGTTCTGCCACCAGTTCCGGCAAGCCCTGGCCCGTATAGGCCGAAAGCGGAAGAATGGCGCTCCCGGCCAGCGTTGTTGACACTAACACTTCCGCCACTTCTTCGCGCACCATCTCAATCCAATCCTCATCCACCAGGTCGGCCTTCGTTAGCGCTACCACACCACGCGGCACACGCAGTAGATCGAGGATCGCCAGGTGTTCGCGTGTCTGCGGCATAATACCCTCGTCGGCAGCAATCACCAGCAGCGCCGCGTCTATACCACCAACCCCAGCTAGCATATTCTTGATGAAGCCCTCGTGTCCGGGTACATCGACAATGCTGACCTCGCGCCCGCCTGGCAGCGTCAACCAGGCAAAGCCCAGGTCAATCGTCATGCCGCGTTCTTTTTCTTCCGCCAGCCGATCAGGATCGATGCCCGTCAAAGCCTTGACCAGCGTCGATTTGCCATGATCGATGTGCCCGGCTGTTCCAATACAACTCATGCCTGTTTACCTTGTCAGGGCTGCTTGATAGCGCCCGTTCTGGAACTCTCGTTCCCATCGTGTCCCAGTATACAACAGTAACCAACTTCTGACTATGCTCTTGAACGGTAATTTTCCACAAATTTGATTGCTATCAATTTGGAATAAGTCTCTATACTACAGGTGAGGAAGAAAGCAACTCTTGCTTACTAATCCTCATTAATTACGTGTCATTAGTGACAGAAGGAGAATAGTCTAGTACTATGGCTACAATTCATGTAAATACCGATCTGATGCGTCAGCTCGGCCAGGTCTTCGTTCAACTCAACGAGCAGCTTAGCAACCAGACCGAGCCGCAAATTCAAAACCACGTTGGCCAGCTCGAAGGCGACTGGCAGGGTGTTAGCCGCCAGCGCTTTGAGCAGATGTTCCAGGAATGGCGCGCAGCCGCTGACCGCATTGTCTCCCAGGGCGAGGAAATCGGTCGCCACTTGCAAAATACCGCCCAGCAATTCGAGAACGTTGACACCCAGTCGTAACCCCCTATCTGTCTCTGTGTGAGACGTTCTTAAAACGCACAGGCAAGGCGGTGTAGCAATGTTGCTACACCGCCTTGCCTGTGTATCTTTTGTGCTATACTACAGCATGAACGAGAAAATCCAATCAGTCCTGAACTCATTGCCGCACAAGCCGGGCATCTATATTATGAAGGATGCGTCGGGAACCATTTTATACGTCGGCAAGGCCATCTCGCTTTACAACCGCGTGCGCTCCTACTTCCAGGAATCCACCGACCTCAGCCCCAAGAATCGCAGCATGGTGGCCAAAATAGAAGACATCGAATTTCTGGTGGTCAAAAACGAGGTAGAGGCGCTGGTATTAGAAAGCAACTACATCAAGCAATATCGCCCCAAATATAATGTGCTGCTGCGCGACGACAAGAGCTACCCCTACATCAAAGTTGCCCTGACAGAAGATTTCCCGCGTGTCTATCGCGTGCGCAGCTTCTCGCGCGACGGCAACCGCTACTTCGGTCCATACACCAACTCCGGCGCCGTAGATGCCACGTTGGACTTGCTCAATAAACTTTTCTCATTTCGCACCTGCCGTTATGACGCCACGAACTGGGCCCCACCGCGCAACGGAGAACCGCCCGCCGGTTGGAAGCAAAAACTCCTGGCGCGTCCCTGCACGCAATACTATATCCATCGCTGTATCGCCCCATGCGTGGCTTATACGACACGCGAAGAATACGATAAGATCATCCAGCAGGTCATCCTTTTCCTGGAAGGCCGCCACGATGAAGTGGTAGACCAGTTACAGGAGAAGATGCAGGCGGCGGCGGAAAATCTCAACTTTGAAGAGGCGGCGCGCATTCGCGATCACATCAAAGCGGTCGAACGCATACTAGAGAAGCAGCGCGTCATCTCCACCGAGGGCCAGGACGACCAGGATGTAATCGCCCTTGCCAACGGCGAGGATGAGACGTGCGCCCAGGTCTTCTTCTTCCGCAACGGCAAACTGGTGGGGCGTGAATACTTCATCCTGCAAGGCACTCGCGAGAGTACGCCCGGCGAAGTAATGGCATCGTTTTTCGCACAATTTTATGAAAGCTCGCCGCACATTCCCGCCGAAATCATCGTAGAGGCCGAACCCGATGATCGCGCCGTTGTGCAGGCGTGGCTCAAGGAGAAACGCAAAGGTGCGGTATCAATTACCGCTCCCAAACGCGGCGACAAGCTGCGCCTGGTCGAAATGGTCAAACAGAACGCCCGCGAAGTGCTGGAGCAGCAGCGCATCAAATGGCTGAGCGATAGTCAGAAAACACAACTGGCGTTGGAAGAGATTCAAGCTGCCCTGAACCTGGCCGCGCCACCCTATCGCATCGAGTGCTACGACATCTCCAACACCCAGGGCACCAACTCGGTAGGCGCGATGGTCGTCTTCGAGGCTGGACGCCCCAAAAACAGCGAATATCGCCGTTTCAAAATCAAGACGGTCGAAGGACCAAACGATTTCGCCAGTCACCAGGAAATGCTGCGCCGCCGCTTCCGCAGGCAGGCCAGCAGCGAGCAGGCTACCTCCGAACAGCAGGAAGCCCCCCTCGCCATTGACGATACGCAGGCGGAACACCCCCTGCAACACGAATGGACCATGCCCGACCTGATAATCATCGACGGCGGCAAAGGACAGCTCAGCGCCGCGATGGCGGTGTTGCAGGATTTGCATATCGACGTGCCAACGGTGGGATTGGCGAAAGAGAACGAAGAAATCTTCACACCAGCTTCGCCCGACCCCATCATCCTGCCACGCTCATCGCAGGGCCTGTACATGGTGCAACGCATCCGCGACGAGGCGCACCGTTTCGGCATCACCTACCACCGCAAACTGCGCTCCGACCGCACCTTCAAATCGGTGCTAGACGAAATTCCAGGCATCGGCCCCAAACGCAAACAGGCCCTCATGAAGCACTACGGCTCGATCAAAGCCATCAGCTCCGCCAGCATCGACGACCTCGCCGCCCTCAACGGTATGACCCGCGACGCCGCCGAAAAAGTCAAAGAATACATCGGTCACACCGAATCGTAGCGACACCTGTTGTGGGAATACTTTTCCCCTCCCACAACGTTGTTATATGTAGGGGCGCGATTTATGCGTCCAATCGCGTCCGCCAATCGCGTTCAACTGTGCCGCGTGTTTATCCACTTTATGCACAAAAAGATGATTCGCCGCATTCTTGCTAAATTTGATTGACAATATCGCAGGTCTGCGCTATATAGTAATAGGTAGAGAATAGAGGCGCGCTAAAAAGCGTGCGGAGAGTCCAACCAGGGGTGACAATCGTATGCCGACGTATGAGTATCTATGCAATCATTGTAGCCATCGTTTTGAAACATGGCAAAAAATGTCCGACGACCCATTAACCACCTGCCCCAAATGCGGCCAACACATTCGTAGAGTGCTGTTCGCGGCAGGGATCGTCTTCAAGGGTTCCGGCTTTTATAAGACCGATCACGGTAACGGCTCTGTTGCGAGCGAAAACGGCAACGCGTCCAAAAGCGATGAGGCCGCTGCCGCAAAAGAAGGTCAAAACAAACCCGCCTCCACCGAAAGCAAACCGAGCGAAAGCAAACCGGCTGAGAGTAGTTCAGGCACATCCGGCGAAAACAAAGTGACAGCAGAGGCGAAATAAGCCATTATGCCAAAATCAACGTTTGCAGGCATCCAACGCCGCCAGATTGAAATCACCATCGGCGAATTGTGGCTGACCGATGACCACTTTATCCGCCAGGGCATCGTGGAACGCCTGCGTCACCTGATCTCACACGCCGACCCAAGTATGGACCTCACCCAACTAAGCGATGCCGCCCGTGAAGAACTACAAGAACTAGATTTATTGCGCGGGTAACCACATCAGGACAAGACAAGTCTCGTTCTGATGTGGTTACCCAAATCTCCTAGAAGGAATGCATTTTCTGGCTTTCTGAGGGAAAAGCCATGTATACTGGTTACACAATCCCTTGCCGAAAAACAGGAGAGAGGTACAGGGTATGCAAGTGCAGCATGAGCAATCCGAGCAATCACAGAACGACGAAGTCGAGAACCTGCAACGCCAGGTGAACGAACTCACGGCGGCCAACCTGCTCTTACAGGAACAACTCGCGCGTAAAGAGCAGTTCGCGGCCATGATTGCCCATGAGCTTCGCAGCCCTCTCACCCCCATTATCAACTACGCCCAGATCGTGGCGCGTCCCAACCAGCGCCGTGAAACCATCGAACGCGGCACCAACATCATCATCAGCCAGGGCTGGCGTCTGACGCGCCTGGTAAGCGATCTGCTCAACTCCTCGCGCCTGTCTTCGGGACAATTTTCATTGAAATGCGCCCCTTGCGACGCCGTCGCCCTGGTTCGTGAAGTGGCAGAGCAATTGCGTCCTATCGCGCCCTATCATCGCTTCGCCATTGAGATACCCACATCTCCCGTCGTCGGTAACTGGGACGCTGACCGGCTCCAGCAAGCGCTGGGCAATCTGGTAGATAACGCTATCAAATATTCCGACGAAGACACCACCATCACGGTACGCGCAGTTCAAACACCCGGTAAAATGCACATCAGCGTGCATAATGAAGGCGTGAGCATTCCCACCGCCAGCATTGAACAGCTTTTCCGTCCCTTCAGTCGTCTCCCTGGCAGTAGCTCCCACAAAGGTTCGGGACTCGGCCTCTACATCGCCAAATGCATCATCGAAGCCCACGGCGGCGAGTTGCGCCTCGACCAATCCAGCGGAGACCAGCAAGGCACAACCTTCTCCTTCGATTTGCCTCTTTAATACTACCTTCCTGTACAAACCTACAGGCTCGTGCCTGTTAATAGTATCTATGCCAAAAACCGTTGAAATTAGCGGTACAGAAAGCCGCATTCGCGGCTATACTTACTCCTGTGCAGAGGAATCTACCGGCGCGGTTCTGCAAACGGCATGGCGTTGATTGTGGAACCCGGCGCGGTGCCGCTTGATCGCGGAGAATGCAAAAAGTCTGCGTGCGAGGCGGAATCAGCAGCGTTCTCGGCGGAGGTATCATCGGATATGGTACCGTAGGGCCGCGTCGGTAGGGACCGAAACCGTTGTGGTATCTTACACTCAACATAGGCGTAATCGTGTATTGTAGGGGCGACCCTTGCGGTCGCCCTGAAAAATTGTCGGTGCGACCCCTTGTGGTTGCCCTAAAAATAAAGAAGGGAGAACAAAACACAATGGCACAATGGGCGTATAAAGTGGCCTATATCGATTATCACGGGCGTATTTCCAGCGAGGGACTCGAAACCCTTATGGGAGATAACGAGCGGCGCAGCGCATTCGCGCGGCGCTATCTCAACACGCTGGGCAAAGAGGGTTGGGAACTGGTCGGCATTCAACCTCTGGCCTCAAACTCAGCCTACTATGTCTTCAAGCGAGCCGCGCAGGAAGGTGATTTCGCAGAGGATGCCCCGCCCGCTTCCAGCGAATCTGCCCCCGCGAGTGGCAGCCCCACCATCGAAACAGCCTGACAACCCACGAAGAGACAGCCAGAGCGACGGCGTCGCTCTGGCTGTCTCTTCGTGGGTTATTTAAATTACCCTCTCTTAATATACCGCCACGTCTCCCCACCATCCTCCGTTTTGAATAACATCGGAGGGACAGGCACGGGTGATTTACCGGTGAATGCGCCGATCGCCCAACCTGTCTTGCCTGTCACAAAATCGTAGTCAATCAATGCCGTATACTGTAGATTGGGTCCAGGTACAATTTTCCTCCAATGTTTGCCACCATCGCTGGTCGCGTACAATATTGACGCCTTTTGCCAGGCACCCGCCCACCCGTGATTGCTATCCACAAAAATGGGATCAGGTGTTGGCGCGTAAACATCGAGATTAGGGGTTGCCGGGAAACGCAGCAGCGATGTATCCTGCCAACTATTCCCGCCATCATGCGTTACATAGATATCAAGACTGTTGGTTGACCAGAAACTGACGGGTAGAATACCCTCACGTGCCGAGAAAAATTGAGGCTGCCATACAACCGTCCCACTTTTAAATATTCTGCTATCGCTATTACTCGGCGGCGGTAAGAGTTGTTGATGCCACGTTCGACCGCCATCATGAGTAATGTAGAGACGAGGGTTATTAGAGACGCTCAAAGCGCCGGTAATCCAACCTGTGGTCGCGTTGATAAAGATGGGGTTGTTATCCGCATTCGCAAATGGGAGAGCGCCGGGCTGGTTATTGGTTGCAGGACGACTAATGGCAATCTTTGTCCAACTCTGACCCCCATCTACGCTGTGATAAAAATCCTCTTCGGCAAATTTGCCATTTTTAAGCACATCCACCGTTAGCCAGCCCATATGCGCATCAATGAAGTCGATCCCACGAATTTCACTTCCCGGTAGTGTAGATTGTTGCCACGTTTTCCCGCCATCTCCGGTGCGGAAAAGCAGCGCCGGCGCATTTCCTGTCTGCACTAAAGCTACCCACGCCGCGCATGCATTCAAAAAGTAAGGCTCGCCCGCAAAAGCTATTTTTTGCAATACAGAAGTAGGCGTACTACCTGGTTGCGACGGTGTCACATCTTGCCAGGACGTGCCGCCATTTGTTGTACGCAAGATACGATGTAGACCCGTGATGTGGTCTACCCCCAAAGCCCAACCCGTCATAGCATCTATCATGTGCAGAGAAGACAGCCACGCATTACTGTTGTGTGCCTGCGAAATGATGCACTGCGGCGCGGTCGAATTCGTGTGACCACCCGTGTTCCCTTGCTGCGAGCGTTGCGCCAGGCGCGTCACGACCAGCAGCGAACCTACCAACAGGGCCGCAATCAGAACCGCCGCAAACGCATTAAGCCGGTTTAACCAGCGTTTTCGCCGCAAAGCCACAACGGGCCGGTTCCGCGAACTACTAAATGTAATTGCTCCCCGCCGCTTGCTCAAATCATCAAAGCGACCCCGCGTAATGTATTGTACGGGCGACCCTTGCGGTCGCCCTGGTTCCTCTAACTCCCGCGCTCGTCCCCATATATCTTGCGCTCGCCCTGAAATAAGTTGTTCTGGCAGCGCGGCAGACGTGTACAGCGTATCCAGGTCATCGATCACTTGCAACAGGTCTGCATCTACCTGCGTGTCTAGTAAATCAGGATAGCGCGTAGAAAGCGCTTGCTTATCTATTTTGGGCTGTTTATCGCTCATGGTATTGCTCCTTGAGGCTCGCGATAATACGGGTAAGTTGCTTCTTAATGGCTGCCGGGCTTTTGCCGAGCACAACTGCGATCTGCGCAGAACTAAGGCCCGCCGCGAAGCGCAGCGCCAGTAACTCGCGTTTTCCGGTATCCAGCTTTGCCAGCAGCATCCGCAGGCGCGCCAGGCGTTCCTGTTGCAGCGCGATACTCTCCGGGTCTTGCTCAACCGCCGTTTCCAAAGCAGTCGGCAGCGCATCCCAGGACAGCGTAGCGCGGTGGCGGCGATAGCTATCGGTCACGACATGTCGCGCAATCTGAAAAATCCACGCCGCGAAAGGCAGCCCTCGCTGCTGATAACCGGGTAGCGCGTGAAACGCCTGAAGGAAAACCTGCTGCGTCAGATCAGCCGCGTCTTCGTCACCCTCCGACCGCGCGCGCAGGTACCGGTACACCCGCGCTACATAACGCTGGTAGAGCGTTTCGAATGCGAGCGGATTCGCCTGCGCCTCATCGATCAGCGCAGCTTCATCGCTCTCTATCGCGTAATCACTATCAATAGGCAACACAACTATCTTCTCCGTCGGCATGTTGTTTATCGAACCGCCGCGTAAAACCCCCGGCTTTAGCCTTGGGGATATGAGCGGCGTTCCTTGTTTTGGGGCATGGGTGGGGTGGACCCCCTTCCCAGGCCAGCTCGCTTGACTTTTTGCACGGAGTGTAGTAAAATTGTTCTAGAGCATTTGACTCAGAACACACGAAAAGAGGCAGGAACCCGTGAGCACGCAGAAGCAACGCGCCTATCGCTACCAATTCTACCCGACGGAGGAGCAAGCCGGACAGTTGGCCCGCACCTTCGGATGCCGCCGCTTCGTCTACAACTGGGGCCTGTCCACTCGCAAGCACGCCTATTTCCAGCAAGGCCGGAGCCTGTCCTACAACGACCTGGCAGCCATGCTTCCCGCGTTGAAGCAGGACTATCCCTTCCTCTCGCAGGTCTCCTCCGTTCCCTTGCAGCAAGCCTTGCGCCACCTGGAACGGGCCTTCGTCAACTTCTTCCAGGGGCGTGCCGACTCCCCCGTCTTCAAGAAGAAACGGGGCGACCAATCCGCTACCTACGCCGCCAATGCCTTTACCTGGGACGGCAAGAGCCTCACCCTCGCCAAGCAACGCGCGCCGCTCGCCATCGTGTGGCACCGTCCGCTTCCAGAGGGCGCGACGCCATCGAGCGTCACCGTCACCAGGGACAGCGCCGGGCGCTATTTCATCTCCATCCTGATCAGGCAGACGATCGCACCTCTGCCGATCACGCCCAAGATGGTCGGGCTGGACCTGGGCTTGAAGTCGTTTGTGGTGACAAGCGACGGGGAGGACATCGCCAACCCCAAGTACTACGCGAGGGACGAGAAGAAGTTGGCGAGGGTGCAACGCACCCATGCCCGCAAGAAGAAGGGGAGCCAGAACCGCAAACGGGCGCAACGCAAAGTCGCCCGGCTCCATGCCCGCATTGCCGACCGCCGACGGGACTACCAGCAGAAACTGAGCACGCGCATCACGTTTGAGAACCAAGTGGTCTGCGTGGAGAGTCTGGCTGTGAAGAACATGGTCAAGAACCACTCCCTCGCCAAAGCCATTAGCGATGTGGGCTGGGGCGGCTTCGTGCGCCAGTTGGAGTACAAGGCGAGGTGGTATGGACGCACGCTGGTCAAGATCGACCGGTGGTACCCGTCTTCCAAAACGTGCCATGTGTGCAAGCATGTCCTTTCCGATCTTGACCTCTCCGTGCGGGAGTGGGTCTGTCCTGCCTGCGGCACCCGTCACCATCGTGACTACAACGCCGCCAAGAATGTGTTGACCGAGGGACTCTCGGCACTCAATGCCTGTCGAGGCAACAGAAGACGTGGCGAGGTGAGAGTCTCCCACGCGGTGGCCGTTGAAGCAGGAACCTCTGGTCGTGAGGCCAGAAGCCCCCGCCTTTAGGCGTGGGGAGATGTCACCATGATAACACTCATAGAAACGCAGCAAACCCAAAATGGGGACAGTCAATTTCTAATCGCCACCTGATTTTGTGTTACACTTTGATTAGACGAACTCGATTTTGTAGGGACGCGATTCATCGCGTCCTCTCACTCAAGGGGAGGCCCACAATGCCAGAAATTATCGACGCGCACGTCCACATCGGACGCTATCACCTTCCTATTGAAGAAATCGACTCGCTGCTCAAGGCGTCCGGTATCAGCCGCGCTGTCGTCTTCGCGGACCCGGAGAGCAACGACATGGTCAACGACTCGCTCTACGCGCTGGATGCCGCGCGTCGTATGGGCTACTACGCCTTCTACTACTACGGCGGCAACGCCTATAGCGGGCAGCGTCCCTATAACAGTCTCCCCGTACCGGATAACCTTGACCTGTATAATGGTATCAAGTGGCACTGCTGGTTCTCACCCGCGCACGACGGCGGACTGCGCTACAGCTACCCTATCAATATAGACAATGTGCGCCGCCAGATGGACGCGCCCGACTTCCAGGCCGTCATGAACGCCATTCAAGCGCTGAAATTCCCCATGACTTTTGAAGAACACTTCGATGTCACCTGCGAATTTGTGCGCCGCTATCCCGATGTCACGCTCATCATTCCCCACATGGGTATGCTTAACGGCGGTCAGGAGCGCGTGCAAACCCACTTCCGCGATTACCCCAACATCCACTTCGACACCAGCCTGGGCCAAATCAACGAAACCATCGTAAGCGCCCTGGGAGCCGCGCGCCTGCTCTACGGCTGCGACTATCCCTACGGAATGCCCGCCGACAACCTGCGCCGCGTCCAACGCCTCTCTATTCCCGACGAGGAGAGGGAGTTGATGTTGGGTGGCAATGTCAGGCGATTAGTACGTACAAACCGGTAAAGCGCGTGGCCTGGTTCTGTAGGGACGCGGGTGGGGTCGATGCGGGGTGGGGGCCCTTGTGGGCGTCCCTCGTCCTCCTCATCCAACATCCCTCACGCAGTTATCAGATTCTATATCATCAGGCGAGAAGGACACCCACAAGGGTCCACCCATCCGCCCATCATCCACCCGTGTCCCTACAGTCTGGCGCATTCCGCGCCTCACACCTTGCCCTTTCTTTCCCCCATTCGGTAAAATTCATCAGGTCAGCGTGATATAATGCCATTTAGAACAACCAGATTGCCGTTAAGCGATTCCGCAACTCAACGAGGAGCATAGCCATGTCTATTTCATCCCCTGATTCAGAGACGAAGCAGGGCCAGCATTACCAGAACTTCGTCGGGGGCGCGTGGCGCGATTCACGCGATGGTGAAACCTTCGTCAGCACCAACCCGGCTCGTACTTCAGATGTCATCGGCTACTACCAGAAATCGACCGCCGCCGATATCGAGGACGCCATCGAAGCCGCCTCGCAGGCGCAACGCGGCTGGGCCGCCACACCCGCACCCGAACGCGGCGAAATTCTCTTACGCACCGCCGCCATCCTGGAACGGCGCAAAGAGGAACTGGCCGCGCTCATGACACGCGAAATGGGCAAAATTCTGCGAGAGACACGCGGCGACGTGCAAATCGCCATTGATGTTGCCAAATATATGGCGGGCGAGGGCAGACGCGCTGAAGGTGAAACCGTGCCTTCCGCGCTTCCCAATAAATTTTGTATGACCATTCGCCACCCGCTCGGCATTGTGGGTATCATCACGCCCTGGAACTTCCCGATGGCTATCCCTGCCTGGAAAACCCTCCCTGCATTGCTGGCTGGCAACACAGTTATCCTCAAACCGGCCAGTGATACGCCCCTGCTCGCGCTGAAACTGGCCGAATGCCTGCACGAAGCTGGCCTGCCCGCCGGAGTCCTGAACGTTCTCACCGGCCCCGGCGGCTCGCTGGGCGACGCCCTTGCCAGCCATCCTCGCGTCAGCATGATCTCTTTGACCGGCTCAACCGAAGTTGGGCGGCGCGTAGCGGAGATTTGCGGGCGCGACCTGCGGCGCTGCGCCCTCGAACTTGGCGGCAAGAATGCCGTCGTCGTGCTGGAAGATGCCGACCTTGATCTCGCCGTGGCAAGCGTAACATCGGGCGCGTTTGGCACCACTGGTCAGCGCTGCACCGCTACCAGCCGCGTCATCGTGCAGCGTTCCGCGCAGCAAGCCTTTACCGAGCTCCTGGTGGCCGCCGCCGAAAAGCTGCAAATAGGAGATGGCCTGAATCCCCAGATCGACATGGGGCCGCTCGTCAACGCCGGGCGCGTCAAAGCTGTGCATGAATACACTGAAATTGGCAAACGCGAGGGCGCTCAACTGGTCATGGGCGGCCATCCCCTTCGCGAGGAAGAATATCACGAAGGCGCGTTCTACCAGCCCACCATCTTTACCAATGTCGCCCCCGCCATGCGTATCGCCAGAGAGGAAGTCTTCGGCCCCTTTGTCTCTATCGTCCCGGTCGATACCTACGAAGAAGCTATCTCGGTTGTCAACTCCAGTAACTACGGCCTTTCAACCGCCGTCTTTACCGAAAGCAGCCGCCTGACCTTTCGGGCCATGCGCGAAATAGAATCCGGCCTGATCTACTTTAACGCTCCCACTACCGGCTCCGAAATCCACCTGCCCTTCGGTGGCATGAAGGCCAGCGGCAACGGCCACCGCGAACTCGGCGCCCACGCCGTCCAGGAATTTAGCGAAACCAAAACCATCTATGTGTCATACCCGCCGCGCTAATGACAGAGATGGCAAACGAAAAGCCAGGAGCAACGGCGCTGTTGCTCCTGGCTTTTCGTTTGCCATCTCCTATCCCACCGCGACGGGATCAGCAGTAGCGGAGGATAAGTTAAACATGACTTCCTGGGATAAGATTCTAGCTGGCAAACGGTCGAGTAAGGCATTGATGTCGCTGATCTGGCGTTGCAGCCAGGCATTCAGGTCCTGGTTTTCGACGCTTAGCCTGGCCTGAGTCGCCATAGCGCGTCGCTCATCATATTGCATGGTCAGGGCCGTGTAAAGGGCCTCGGCAGTATCAGTGATATCGGTGGACGTGATGGGCAGTGAGAACTTGCCCAGTTGCTGGAACGCGCCGGCTGTGCGCGAAAGTACCAGCACTCCATCGCATTTATTGACCACAGGCCCCTCTTTGGCAACCAGATTCATGCCATCGATGATGGGATTGACCAGCAGGACATCGTAGTGTTGCATGGCGGCCAGCGCCTGTACGCGGTCATTTTCGTAGAACGCGTGAATGGGCATCCATTCGTCTGTGCCAAAGCGCTGGTTAATCTCCTCGACCAGCTTCTTGACCTCGCTTGTATAACGTTTATATTTTGCCAGCCCCTGGCGCGATGGCACCAGAAACGCCAGGAAACGCACATTACCACATAATTCTGGATGCTGTTCGAGCAGCAACGCATACGCCTGAAAGCCGCGCAGGATATTCTTGGTTGGCTCGATGCGGTCTACCCGCATAATGATTTTCTCTTTCAGCAGGGGCGAGATTTTATTCACAGCTCGTCTCCCGGCCAGGCTTTGCGCCAGGCGTTTTTCATCTGTCGCGGAAATCGAGATGGGGTAGGCGTGTACCTGCGTGCGATGCCCCTGCCACCAGACCGCGCTTTCCGCAAAATCAACGACCGATCCTTCCAACAGAGTGCGCGCGCCCTCTAAGAAGTTATGGGCATCGCGTTCCGTCTGGAAGCCGATAATATCGTTGCCGACCAGTCCGTTATATATGTCTTGCGCCACGTTGCCGGGTAGAAATTGCCAGCAGCGAATATCGGGCCAGGGGATGTGAATAAATTGCTGCATAATGATGGTTGGGTGCTGTTCGCAAATCATGGCAGAAGCAAGGTAGAGGTGATAATCATGCAGCATCACCACCGGCGTGCCCTCTCCTCGATCAATCTCAGCAGTTATCGCATCAGCAATAGCGCGGTTTGCGACAGTGTAGCCGTTTTTCCAGGCATCTTGCAATTTGTGAGCGAACTGTGAGTCCTCCATAGGATCATACAGGTAATGCTGTACAAACCAGAGCAATTGATTGCTGATTTCCTCGTAATGTTTGCGGTAGGCCGATTTAGGAATTGACACATAGCGCAGTAGCATATTTTGCCCCGCAAGAGGTGAGCGCATCACCCCCTCATGTTGTTGGGCCTCTTTTGCCGCGATCCGATCAGCCTCCGTCATCGCCATTGCTACCCAGGTGACATCCATTCGACTGTTCGCGCCCGTCAGCGCGGTTACGACCCCACCGGGGCCTCTGCGATGCTTCAGCTCCTGCTCCTGGCTCAGGTAATACTCAACGGGGCCGCGATTAGTGGCTATAATCAGGCGGTGTGCATGTATCGACTGTGACGTTTTTGTTGGTATTCGTAGAACTGTGGACATCGGTTTATCCTTTCCTTTGGCACAGCACATCAGGATACGATGACCCTTGATGTTGAAAGTGTTGACCTGCTAGTATCCACGCAGCGTTGGGTGGGCAGTAGCGACACCCCTTGTGGGTGTCCTGTCTGCGTACCCGTGATCGGGGCGCAGATGAACGATGAACTGACGGGACGCCCACCCGGGCATCGCTACTGGCCTCGTGAAGAAGCGTTCTGATACATTCTGGAACGCAATCATCTCTCTTCATATGTTGTGATACATAAATGGTACCTATGGTATAGTACCACATCTAACTTGCTCTATGGGTAAAATGTACTAGTCCGATATTACTATCGTCTCATCTTTTTCATTTGTACCCCATAGTAGTATTACTATTGAAAGTAGAGAAAGGTTTCAAAACATCATGGTACGTATAGATCAACGCTCGCTGACCGAACTTCGTTCCGTTCGTCTCACCGTAGATTTTGTAGATTATGCCGAAGGTTCTATACTGATTGAGGCAGGCAAAACGCGCGTCTTATGTACGGCCAGCGTCGAAGAGAAGGTGCCGCCGTTCTTAGAAGGCAAGGGCCTGGGATGGGTTACGGCGGAATACAGCATGTTGCCCCGCGCCACTCATACCCGCAATTCTCGCGAGCGAGAAGGACGAGTGAGCGGGCGCACGCAGGAGATCCAGCGTCTCATCGGGCGTTCCTTGCGCGCCGTGGTTGACCGGCAGGCTCTGGGGCCGCGCACCATCACACTCGACTGCGATGTCATTCAGGCGGACGGTGGCACGCGCACCGCCTCAATCACCGGCGCCTACGTCGCCCTGCACCGCGCCTGCTCGCAGCTTGTCAAACGCGGCCTCTGTCCAGCGCACCCTGTGAAAACGGCGGTCGCTGCCATCAGCGTGGGCATCGTAGGCGGAGAAATCATGCTCGACCTTTGCTACCAGGAAGACTCACGCGCCGATGTCGATTTCAACGTCGTAATGACCGCCGAACACGAGTTTATTGAGGTACAGGGTACCGGCGAAGGCGGCACCTTCAACCGCGCCAGCATGGACGCCCTCACTACCCTGGCCGAACAAGGCATCGACCAACTGCTGGAGATACAGAAACGCTATATATGATGTGAGCCAGGGCTGGAGGTTACTCTGAAGCCTGGTTGGAGGTTGTCATCCTGAGCGCAGCGAAGGATCTGCCCACTGCCCGGCGAGAGATCCTTCGCTGCGCTCAGGATGACAACCAGGTGCCGCCGGGCTTGCCCCGCCCTGGTCCGCCGACGGTACCAAAGTACCGTAATATCCGACACTTCGTATCCCATCCGTTATACATAGATGATAATAAGCGGGGTTCAAAGCGGATGCTCACTAGAGCGTATAAATTAACATCGACCTGCCGGACCAGCGGCAGCATCGAGAGGAGCGCATATTGAAAGCGAACACAGACCGAAAATGGTACTGGCGCATTATAGATCTTATCAACCCTCTGCGCGATCCCAGCCTGACGGTTGCGGCAGTACTCACCTTCATTGAAGAAGCAGGGCAACATGACGCCTGGTACTGGATCATTGTGGTTGCGCTCGTCAACTGGTTGGCCGTGCGCGGTGTGGTCTGGCTCGTCGTCAACTTCACCTTCGCCAGCACTTTCATCATGCGTCGCGTATGGTGGGCCACGCGGCACCCGCGCCTGGCATGGCGTATTCTGGACGCCGTAGGCCATGAAGAAATCGTCATCGGCGGCATCCCCGCCTTTTCCGATAGTATGCTGCTGCCTGACGGCTCGACCGTCTTCAACATGAGTCCCTCGCTGGCAGCAAGCGGCTTTCAGATTATCGGAGAACTCCCGGCTGGCACCGAGATCCCCCTGTTGAACATGCCCAATGGACAGCTTGCCCCCAATTTTGCCGCCCTGACCGGCAATTCTGGCTTTTACAACGTTTCCACTTCCGGCGCGCTCCCCGGCGTCAACGGTATGAATACTGGCATGAATGGCCAACCTATGCCTATGGGCTTCCCGCAGCTCGGACCCAATGGCATGATTAGCCAGCAGACCACCGATAGTTTTCCCCAGGCATTCCCGCAGCGTCCCTCCGAAGAGGAGGAGCGACTGCGCCAGCAACTGGCCGCTGTTTCGCGCCTGTTGGATGACTGGATGCAATTCACGGAAGAAAAGTGGCGCACAGTCAGCGATAGCCAGCTTGGCTGGAAGCCCCTGCGCGGCAGGTGGGGCAGCTGGGACGATATTTTTCAGGATGCCTACGCCGCTAAAACGGCTGACCTGATGGCCCGCGCTGCGCAGGCAGCAGGTGAGGCCACCACGCGCCGCTACGATACCTCGAAAGAGAAGGGATCAGCGGCCTCGGCTGTAGCCTGTTTTATGCGCGACATGATCACCCTGCGCCAGGGCCTTGAGATGGTGCGATCAGCAACCAACAATGGTAACGAAACGCCTGATGTGCAGCCCGTCGTGCAGCCAACGCAAACGGCATACGGCAACAACCTGCGTGGCAGTTACGCTGGCGCGCCCCAGCGCAATTCGCTGATCCGCCGCCCGTCTCCCATTTACGTAGACGCCGATACCAATAAGTAAGCTCCAAAGACGTGACCAGGGCGGGGGCAAGCCATGCAATCACCAGGGCGGGAATAAGTGATCACCAGGGCGGGGGCAAGCCCCGCCCCTACCATATACGAATAAGCAGGCGGGGCAAGTTCCCAGGGCGGGAACTTGCCCATGTGCGATCTCCGGTGTACAATACTTCCACGAGAGGTTTTGTCATAACGGAGGTTTTTTTATTTATGCCGAATGCGTTACATGAAATTACCATCATAGAAGATGTGATGGCGCGTGAGATATTGGACTCGCGAGGTAATCCGACTATCGAAGTCGAAGTACTGTTAATAGGGGGCGAGCGCGGACTGGCTGCCGTGCCGTCGGGCGCATCTACAGGGGCGCACGAAGCGGTCGAACTGCGCGATGGCGACGCGCATCGTTTTGGCGGTAAAGGCGTGCTGACCGCCGTCAATAATGTCAATGCCACCATCCGCGAAACGCTGATCGGGCTGGACGCTACCGACCAGGTAACGCTGGACGCCATGATGATCGATCTGGATGGCACGCCCAACAAAAGCGCGCTGGGCGCGAATGCCATTCTAGGGGTCTCGCTGGCCCTGGCAAAGGCATCGGCCACTGCCCTGCAACAGCCCCTTTACCGCTACCTGGGCGGCGTCTCGGCGCATGTGCTGCCTGTACCCATGATGAATATTTTGAACGGCGGGAAACACGCCGACAACTCCACCGACATGCAGGAGTACATGATTTTGCCGGTGGGCGCGCCCACCTTCCGCGAAGCCCTGCGCATGGGGGCCGAGGTCTACCAATCTTTGAAGAAGGTGCTGCATGGCAAGAAACTGAACACCAACGTAGGCGATGAAGGCGGCTTTGCCCCTTCGCTTAGCTCCAACCGCGAGGCGCTGGAAGTCATTATCGCCGCCATTGAAAGCGCGGGCTATAAGCCCGGCGTCGATATTTGCCTCGGCATGGACCCCGCTTCCAGCGAATTTTACAGCAATGGCAAGTACGTGCTGGCGCGTGAAGGCCGCAGCCTGACCTCCACAGAGATGATCGATCTTTACGAGCAGTGGATTAACGAGTATCCCATCATTTCAATCGAGGACGGCCTGGCCGAGGACGACTGGGATGGGTGGTCGCAGATGCGCCAGCGCCTGGGCGGCCGCGTTCAACTCATGGGCGACGACCTGTTCGTGACCAACACCACGCGCCTGCAACGCGGCATCGAAGAGCATTCGGCCAACTCCATCCTGATCAAGCTCAACCAGATTGGCACGCTCAGCGAGACGCTGGCTGCCATCGAGATGGCGAAACGCGCCTCGTACACCGCCGTCGTCTCGCACCGCTCCGGCGAAACCGAGGATACCACCATCGCTGACCTCGTGGTCGCCACCAATGCCGGGCAGATCAAGACGGGCGCGCCTGCCCGTAGCGAGCGCGTGGCAAAATATAACCGCTTGCTGACCATCGAAGACGAACTGGGCGAGAAGTGCGCTCACTATGCCGGCTTCAGCGCCTTTTACAACGTTCCCGCTTTGTATCGCCAGAGCCTAAACTATACGTATTGCTCCGCAATCGGGCTGAGCAAAGAGAGGTAGTATGTCAAACCAGAGTACAGATTCTTCAACCATTTCCCGGGAGCGGCGGTCGGCTCATGCCATTCACTACACTATCAGCTATATCGTGCAGGGCGCTGAATATGGCACCGATGGCGCCATCGTGTTACTTCACGACATCCTGGGCGGCGCTTTCACCTGGGACACTGTTCTTCCGGGCCTGGCGGGACTCAACCGCGCCGTCTATGCCATCGATATGCTCGGCTACGGGCAATCGGATCGTCCCTGGCCGGCAGACACCTCTATCTGGGGTCAAGCCGATTGTATGAACTTCCTGCTGCAAGAACTCAACCTCACCAACATCGTGCTGGTGGGACATGGCATCGGCGGCGGTGTGGCGCAGATACTTGCTACGCGGCTCTGCCCGCAACGGGTCGCCGCGCTGGCCTTAATCGATAGCATCTGCTACGAATACACCTTCGCGCCCGACTGGCCCCTGTCGGATATGAAGAAACGCCAGGACCCTGATCTGCCCAAACACACCGCCGTCGAAGATGTGATACACGATCTACGCGAGACGGTGCCCACCGGCGTCTACCAGACCAATCGTTTCAAAGACGCTCTCGACGCCTACGTTGAACCCTGGGATAGCGAACTGGGTAAGGAACTGCTCTTCCAGCATATTCGCCTGCTGCACGCCAACTACATAAACGCGGTCTCATCCGACCTCAAGACGATGGGCAAACCCGCGCTCATCATCTGGGGCGAGAAGGATGCCCAGATGCCCCTGAAATTCGCTCAACGCCTGCACCGCGAGATTGCCGCGTCGCGCCTGGTGATAGTACCCGATGCCGGCCACCTGATCCTCTTCGACGCCCCCCAACAGGTCGCAAACGCCCTGTCGGACTTCGTCGGACGATTATAAAAAATCAGTTAACACACATCAGGGCAAGATCAACCGGCACGGTTGATCTTGCCCTGATGTGTGTTAACTCTCTTATTTTTACGATGCCAGTTTAATATCCTCTTGCCCTTTTTCGCGTCCTAAAAAAGACTGCTTCTTACTCCCTGAAACATGGGGGCCGCGCTTACCCGGCGCTCGTTGCTGCTCGCGCTGGTATTCCTCGGAGCAGCGATTGTACTCTTCGGCCAGCAGGATATAGGTATCGTACATCTGCTCAAGCGTCTGCAGGTCAGCGCCATCTTGTTCCGCTATGACCAGGTCATGCCATTGCTGCTGCATATTCTTCTCAACGTGTTCCAGTTCTTGCATGGTCATTGTCCGTCATTCTCCTCGCGCATGGGTAAGATGAACTGTCTACGAGGCTTTGCGGCTCTGCCTTTGTTCGTGACACTTTTTTTGTGCTTCACTGATTTTTCGTCGGGTTTCCTCAGATACACTATGCCCTTTGTTGGATTCACTGAGCTTACGCCTCGTTTCATCAGATTTCTTTTTGCCAGTGTTTATCTCAAGCAGCTTGCGCCGATGCTCTTCTGTCAAAGGATCCCTTTTCTTTGCCTCGCTCATTTTACGGCGTGTCTCCTCTGAATTAGGTTGCCCTTTTTTTGCCTCGCTGATTTTCTGCCGAGTCTCCACTGATACAGGATGTCCTTTTCGCATTTCACTCATTTTAAGACGTGTCTGCTCAGAGTGCCTCTGCCCTTTAAATCGGCTACTCTTGCGGCGCACCTCCTCAGAGTATACCCGTCCCCTGGCTGCCTCACTGATCTTGCGTTTGGTTTCTTCGGATGTTCCATGTCCTTTTCGGGCATCACTCATCTTGCGGCGAGATTCTTCCGAATGAGTTCTTCCTTTTTGATCCTCGCTTATCTTGAGTCGAATTTCCTCTGAACGGGTTTTCCCTTTATTTGCCTCACCGATTTTACGACGATGTTCTTCTGTGCGCTCTAATCCTGCAAAACCCTCACCTCCACGTGTACGATTAGTAAGTCCGTTCATAAAGAAAATCAAGGCTATCTCGTATTGTATTGCCTCCTTATCAGTCTCAAAAACGGCAAGGACTGTCTTGAGAATTTGTTCACCATTACTCCATATCTTGCGGATAATACGACATTTATAGGAATCTATTCCTCGTTCTGCTTCCCGCTCATGGAAGTTGATGCGCCTTCCTTTACCTTTGCCGACGTAGAAAGCTGTGCCGTCGGGGTATGCAAGGGTATAAACGTAGTATTTGTTGTCAAGGATATCTTGAAGCATGGTTTCCACGTAGGTAGCTGACTCCTACTCACCGTCCAGGTAGTATTGACAGCACTACCTGGACTCAACAATTATTTGCCTTCATAATATCATAAAGTCCCTCTGGAAGGCACTTCACACCTCTTTTAAGAAGCTTTACGACTTTGCCTGGATTCGTTGTATTCTTTTGACAAGCTGAGTATCAATTCCTTCGCGCTCAGGTAGGTCATCGCGCCCTGGCCCTCCGGCTCCGGCTTGCCCAGGTGCTGGCAAAGTTTGCGCAAACTCGCAAGTTGCTGTTCGGTCGCGGGAGTGCTGGCAAGCTTCTCGTCGCTCTGCTGGCCGTTTGCATTCGTCACGCTCGCGACGGCAGGCTTGCCGTTTCCGTTGCTTCCGTTACTCGCATACTGAAAGGTATTGGCGCGTTCGACGGGCGCATCGACGATGCGGTGCTCTTCATTTAATTCGTCGCCGGTAAACTGGGTGCCATATCCCAGCATGGCTAATGCGCGGCCAACCGCGCCGGTTTCAGCTTTCTCGATATAGTCGGGGAAGCTGGCCGCGTTCTCTGATTTGGTGGCGGTGGCGCGACCACCCTTGCCGTCGCTCACAATAGCACGGAAACGAGCATAGCCCTTATCGCGCTTCACCATTTTTTCAGGCATCTTCTTGCCGGGTCTATTCGGATTCGCTATCCAGTTGCCAGTAGGCACTTCAGCCTCAACTTCGCGATCAAGGTCTACGAGGACTTCTTCAGTATCGATCGTGCCATTGGGGCACTCCTGGCGAAACCAGACTAATCTCCATTTTACTTCAAGGTAGGATTTGCCCTGTAGCTCCATCAGATGTTTTTCAGGATTGAATGTCATGCGAATGACTCCTTTTTATCTAGAACACTTTTTGCCTTACATCGCCACCCGCTACGCTCGTTTCACGTGTTCAAACTGCTGTTTTAGAAATTTTGTTCTAGTGCAATTATACACGTGAAACGAATTACTGTCAAGTTGTGCTACTGGATTATTCTTTTGGAGGGGTAGCAGGTGGGTGATTGGGTCTCCCCGACACGTTGTGGCTACGAGGACGCCCGCAAGGGTTCTTGTCACACTATGTCCACAATCCGGCCAGCCCGTCCCCGACACGTTGTGGCTACGAGGACGCCCGCAAGGGGCCCCACCCCATATCCACCCCTCCCCCGTCCTTACAATGACTCCGGCATAGAGCTCTCCATCGTCATTATGGGAAGGGTGGGACCTTTACGGTCGCCCTGGGGTACAAAAAGTGCCGGGGAGTGAGGGGATTCCGAGGCAGACAGGGCGACCACCAGGGTCGCCCGTACAATACTACGCGGCGGGTAGCTTACCCTCCAGCCGGGCCACCCTCCAACCCCGGCTTCGTCATGGCGGCGGGATCGAGAATGCGGTCGAGTTCTTCTTCGGAAAGGTGGGTGCGTTCGCGGGCTACTTCGCGGATGGTTTTGCCGGTCTTGTAGGCCTCTTTGGAGAGAGCGGCGGCTGCGTCATAGCCGATCACTGGAGCCAGCGAGGTGCAGATTGCCAGGCCGCGCTCGACCATCTCCGGGCCTTTGCTGGTGGCCGAAATGCCTTTGATGCACTGTTCTGTGAAGTTGCGAGCCGCAGCAGCCAGCAGGCTGATCGATTGGAGCAGGTTGTAGGCCGTGACGGGCATCATTACATTGATCTCGAAGTTGCCCGATTGTCCCGCGACGGTAATGGTGGTATGGTTGCCCATCACCTGGGCGCACACCATGCACACCGACTCCGCGATTACCGGATTGACCTTGCCCGGCATAATCGAGCTGCCCGGCTGCACAGCGGGCAAGTCGATCTCGCCGATGCCCGCGCGCGGACCTGATCCCAGCCAGCGCATATCGTTGGCAATCTTCATCAAACTGACGGCCAGCGTATTCAGCGACCCGCTCGCCTCCACAATGTTATCGAGCGTGTTCTGCGCCTGGAAATGATTGCTCGTCTCATGCACGTTGACCCCGTTCATCTCCGCCAGACGGTGACAGACGCGCCCCGCGAACTCTGGATGCGTGTTGACCCCGGTGCCAACGGCAGTGCCACCGAGAGCAACCTCCGACAACTCGCTCTGCGCGTGCCGCATACGGGCGATGCCGCGCTCGATCTGTCCGGCGTAGCCCAGAAACTCCTGTCCAAGGCGGATGGGCGTCGCGTCCTGCAAATGCGTGCGCCCGGTCTTGATAACGGGCATGAACTCGTCCGATTTCTGCTCCAGGGTCATTTGCAGTCCCAGCAGCGCCGGTATCAGGTCATGCTCGATACTCACCAGCGCCGACACGTGCATAGCGGTAGGAATCACGTCATTGGACGATTGCCCAAAATTGACATGATCGTTGGGATGCACTTTGCGCGACCCACGCGACCCGCCCATCAACTCGCTGGCGCGATTAGCAATCACCTCGTTGGCATTCATATTGGTTGATGTGCCGGAGCCAGTCTGAAAAATATCCAGCACAAAGTGGCTATCCAGTTGCCCGTCGATCACCTCCTGCGACGCCTGCACAATGGCCTCCGCAATGTGCGGCTCTACCAGCCCAAGTTCCTCATTTGCCAGGGCTGCCGCCAGTTTGATCTGCCCCAACGCGCGAATAAACTGGCGCGGGAAGCGCAAGTCGCTAATCGGGAAATTCAATACAGCGCGCTGGGTGCTCGCGCCATAATACGCATCTATGGGTACCTGCATCTCGCCCATCGAATCGCGTTCGGTGCGCGTCTCTTTTGTTGCGGTCATGATATATGGCTCCTCGTTGAGTATGGTGGTTTGTTTGGTTGTTTCTAGCACATTATAGCACAGGGGGTTGGTACACACCGGCCCAGGGCGACCGCAAGGGGGAGAATGGGGTGTCGTCTCCTGTAGGGACAAAGGGCGGATGTGAACATTTCCAAACATTGCTACATTCGGTTGTCAATGTTCATCAGGACGGGAGCGAGCGTTGCTCGTGATTACCCTGCGATTCGGTTGTCAAATATCATCAGGATGCTGAGGACACAAGCGTCCCTACGGACGCGCGATGGCTTTTCTCAAATAAACTACCATTGAAACACCCCATCATCCCCTTAGCTTGTCTCTCACTACCTTCATCGTTTATAATCCTCATAGGCCTGGCTGGTTGAATACTGAAAGGTTTTAATGTATGTTGGTTCAAGCGGATATCTATAAGATGCTGGTCAATGGGGACGCGTGGGGGGAGTGGAGTGGCTACCAGTTGCCGGTGAGCGATGAGTATGTCACGATCTGGGCGCCACTCGGCACGAAGCGGCACTGGAAACCGCACAAGTGGAAGCCTGATTTCTTTCTTTCGGAAAAGCATTCGCTGTCGTACTTCTGGCCGGGCGCGTGGTATACCATTCATATTGCCTACTTTGAGGACGGCTCCTTCTCTGACGGGTATTGCGATATCATCCTGCCAACGCCGGATTACACCAATAATACACGCGAACTTGTGTATACTGATCTGTATATCGATGTGGTTATACGAGAGGATGGCAGCGTTTTTACTAAAGATCACGCTGTTTTTGATCGCGCCGCCCTGCGCTTTCCCGTCGTCGAAGAATCGCGCCAGAAGGCCTTTGAAGCGTTGGACTGGGTGGAGGAACACGCAAAACACTGGAGCGGCCCGTTCGCTATCATGCCGCGCCGCCTGCCGCGCACGGATTGGGAGAAGCTCAGCCCCGAAACCATCCGGGCGGAAATGCGCGCCGCCGTGGCTGGTAATCAGGCAGCGCAATGATATCCGAAACCTTGCAACAGCAGCTTGCTCACTATGGCATCACCGTCACGGACGAGGTCGCGCTGCGCGAAGCATTGGAGGAGCGCGTTGAGACCTATACCCTCTTCAAACTGGCTCCCTGGCCCGCGCGCCGCTGGAAGTGCCGCTATCGCTTGATGATGCGCGACCACATGTACGACGCGCAGAGCGCCGCCGAAGCCTACGCGCTGGGCTTGCTGGCGGCGTTGACTGCGCCACCTTCAAGCTAGGAAGGCGCGTTTGCATGGAGACCTTAGACACGTTTCAGTTCAACGACTGGGAGGATACGAGAAGTTTTTTGCTGATACTCGCCAAAACCTGGCGCTTGCTTCACGATGTCGGCGAAGATGCTGTCACGTTCCTGTCGCTCTGGAACCGTGGCATGAGCATTGAAACGCTCGGTGCCCACCTCAAGCGTTACTTCTGGATGAGCGAGGATATTGTAGTACCAATCGGGATTGCTTGGTGCGCCCCCTTTGGATGCGATAACCACGAAGGCGTCACCATTTTTAAAATATACTAAGGGATTGATACGCGGTTGATTGCTCTTTGCTCCGCGTGTGTGAAGCAAGAGCAGGTTTGCGCCCGCGAATTGACCACCGACCTTGCCGCCATTGGCGTGAAACTCCTCGATGATCTGCGTATTCCAATCTTTAGGGCTGCTCATGAATGAATTTCTCCTGTAAGTAGATGTTTGTTTACGAGGAAGTAATAGCGGTTCCTCATGCGTTCTATAACACACTGACAGCGCAAAACGCATCCCTGCTTTGTCATCTCTAGTACTTTTACTATACCGTGACCCGGCCAGGGCAAGATAATACACCATGGGGTCGTCCCAGCCGTACTTGTCATCCTGAGCGCAGCGAAGGATCTCTCGCCGGGCCGTGAGCAGATCCTTCGCTGCGCTCAGGACGTACATGCATGAATCGGCTTTCTCCTGGTGACGGGAACGTATCCGGGGCAATGAGCAGATCCTTCGCTGCGCTCAGGATGACATGTATGAATTGGCTTTCTCCTGGTGACGGGAACGTATCCGGGACGGCGAGATCCTTCGCTGCGCTCAGGATGACAGGTGTGCTAGCTCGGCCAGGCGGCGTTGCAGGAAGGCGCGTTCGCGTTCGTTCTGGCAGAGGTTGAGGGCAAGGGTATAGGCGCTGCGAGCTTCGTCTAATCGCCCGGCGCGGCGCAGCAGATCGGCGCGGGCGGAGTGAAAAAGGTGGTAGTCGCGCAGTGTTTTGCCCAGGGCCGGTTGATCCAGCAGGGCCAGGCCGCGCAGGGGACCATCGGCCATGGCAATTGCCACCGCCCGGTTCAGTTCGATCACCGGCGAAGGTATCATTTTCAGGAGAATGCCGTATAAGGCGGCGATCTGCGTCCAGTCGGTGTCTTCGGAGCGCGCGGCCTGGGCGTGTAGCGCGTTAATGGCCGCCTGTATCTGATACGGCCCAACTCTTTTCATACGCAGCGCCCGCTCCAGCAGTGTCGAGCCTTCCTGTATCTCTTGCGAGTTCCAGCGCGAGCGGTCCTGCTCTTCCAGCAGCACCAGTTCACCCTCCGGCCCAACGCGGGCGGCGCGCCGCGAGTCGATCAGCAGCATCAGCGCGAGCAGGCCGAGGGCTTCTGGAACCGCGTCCGACAGCTTCTCCTGCGTCATCAGCATGGCTAGCACGCGCGCCAGCCGGATAGCCTCGTCACAGAGTTCTCGCCGTATCAGTTCATTGCCACTGGTAGCGGCATAGCCTTCATTAAACACCAGGTAGATGACATAAAATACAGCCTCAATGCGTTCCCCCAGCACTTCGGTTGGCGGGACGCGGTAGGGAATGCCAGCATCGCGAATCTTGCGTTTGGCGCGCACGAGGCGCTGGGCCATAGTTGGGAGCGGCACCAGAAAGGCGTTGGCAATCTCCGGGGTCGATAGCCCGCCCAGGGTATGCAGCGTCAGGGCTACCTGTGACTCCAGAGCCAGGGCGGGATGGCAGCAGGTAAAGATCAGCTTGAGGCGTTCATCGGGGATGGCTCGATCTTCCATCTCTGCTAGTGCCTCCTGTGTATCCTGCTCGACCAGTTCTTGTAGTAACTCTTGCTTGCGCGCCAGCGTGGTGGCGCGGCGCAGGCGATCAATAGCTTTGTTGCGCGCCGCGGTGGTAAGCCAGGCGCTGGGATTGCGGGGTATACCTTCCAGCGGCCAGCGTTCAAGCGCCACGAGTATAGCGTCCTGCAGCGCATCCTCGGCCAGCTCAAAATCCCTCATGGAACTGATAAGCGAAGCAAGTATGCGCCCGCCTTCCGAGTGAAAGGTGTCTGCCACAACCCGCTGAATTGCGTCCATTGCCCCTACCGGTATTTACATAAATTCCATGACCGGTCGAATCTCAATAGAACCATCCTTAGCGGCAGGTATCTTGGCCGCAGCCGCGATGGCCTCATCGAGGCTCTTGCAGTTCAGCAGGTAAAAGCCACCGAGCTGCTCTTTGGTCTCCGCGAAAGGCCCATCGGTTGTCAGCGTTTTGCCGTCGCGCACGCGCACGGTTGTGGCGGTCTGGGTAGGCATGAGGGCATCGCCGCCCTGCATCTCCACCGCGATTTTCTGAAATTCGCCATCCAGGGCGCTATAGGCTTGATATTCCTCCGCCAATTGCTGCTCGCTCCACCCGGAGTGGGCCACCTCATCTTGATAGATCAGTACGAGATAACGCATATTGTACCTCTTTCTCTCTATTACTATTTAGAAGGGGGCATGATTTCACCCCTCTACTACAAAGACGAATGAGATGTGGAGAAATCGACATCGATTTTGATGATAGCCAGGGAGATTACCAGGGCGGGGGCAAGGCATCAGGGCGCGGGCAAGCCCAGCCCCTACCCTACTACGAAACGGGAGGCTTGCGAAGCAAGCCAAACGTATAGGGTACGGGCTGGGCCTGCCCTGCCCTGGTCCCGCCTGTAGGGAGTAGGGGCAAGTCGGGCCAATGGGGGCTTGTCCCTGCCCTGGTAACAGCTTGTCATTAAACCTTACACGATGTAGCATAGTATCATACGAGACAAATGTAAATACCCCAGGAGATAACCAGCATGGAAATGGAAATCGACGCAGGACAGCAGGCGCAGCAGGTGGAAATCGACCAGGAACGGCAGGGTAAGGCTAAGGCGTTTGCTCGTATACGCCGCCGCCTGTCGTATGCCAATATGGGCATAGCAGCCGTGGGCGTCTGCCTGCTGCTTTTCACAGGTCTGGCCGGGTGGATACGAGACCAGTTGCGCTCGCTGAACTGGCAGCCGGTGCATGGCTGGTTTCCATTGCAGGTAGTGTGCTTTTTCCTGATCGTGATACTGGCGTATGAGATCATTACCGCGCCACTCGGCTATTATGGGTTTACGCTCTCGCGCCGCTATGGACTTTCGGTGATGACTCTCAAAAGCTGGCTGCGCGATCTGCTGGTCGGGCTGGTTTTAGAACTTGTGCTGGGCATCGCCGCGCTGGAACTGATCTACTGGCTGCTGGCCGCGCAGCCGGATAGCTGGTGGCTGTGGGTCGGGCTGGTGATGCTCTTCTTCTCGGTGGTGATGGCGAATCTCGCGCCCGTGCTGCTCTTCCCGCTTTTCTACACGTTCCGTCCCATGCCGGAAGGCGAGCTGACACAGCGCTTGCTGGCGCTGGCAAAGCGCGCCAACACGCATGTACGCGGCGTCTACACCTTCGATATGAGCCGCAAGACGACGGCGGCCAATGCCGCGCTGATGGGCCTGGGCAATACACGCCGCATCGTGCTGGGCGATACCATGCTTGACCGCTACACGCACGAGGAGATCGAGGTGGTGCTGGCCCACGAACTGGGCCACCACGTGCATCACGACATCTGGAAGCTGATCCTCAGCCAGTCGCTCTTCACACTGGCAGGCTTATACGTGGCAAACGTCGTGTTCCACTGGGCCGTCCAGACACAGCATCTGTACGCGGGGTTGGCGGATGCCGCCACTCTTCCCCTGCTGCTCGCGCTCACCGCCCTTTTCGGCTTCATCGTCATGCCGCTCAGCAACGGCTTCAGCCGCTACGTGGAATACCAGGCCGACGAATACGCGCTGCAATCCACGCGCATGATCGAGCCATTCAAAGGCGCGATGACCCGCCTGGCAAACCAGAACCTGTCCGACGTTGAGCCATCGCCCGTGATAGAATTTCTCTTCTACGACCACCCATCTATCGGGAAGCGTTTGAAACACGCCGATGATTTTGTGAAACAAGCCTAATCCGTAGGGACGCGGGTGGATGCGGGGTGGATGCGGGGACCCTTGTGGGCGTCCTCGTTGCCCTGCATCAACCTATCCTCAACACGATCATTTGGCGAAGGGGACGAGGACGCCCACAAGGGTCCCCGCGTCCTCGTCCACACCTCCCGCGTCCCTACGAACGTAAGGCGCTCATCAACGCGGCTAATCTGGGGCCGGCCTCAACACGATCATTTGGCGAAGGGGACGAGGACGCCCACAAGGGTCCCCGCGTCCTCGTCCACACCTCCCGCGTCCCTACGAACGTAAGGCGCTCATCAACGCGGCTAATTTGGGGCCGGCCTGGTCGGGGGGGCCGGGGGGCATGGCCAGGATGGGTTCATCGACGCCTGCGGCTACCCACTGGTCGAGGCGGGACACGATTTCTGCGGCGGTGCCGATGATGGAGGTGGAGTCGAGCAGTTCGGGCGTGACTGCCGCGATGGCTGATTGCAGCCCGGTCTTCCAGCCTTCCTGTACCGCTTCAACCTCTTTGCCGAAGCCGTTGCGGGTCAGCATCTGGGCGTAGTAGACGCCCATCTTGCCGATGTAATAGGCCAGCGGCATAGCGGCCTTCTTACGCGCCTCGCTGCGTTCCTCGCCGGTGGCGTTCTCGTCGAGGATGAATGTTGTGATGTAGGGGGCGATGGCGGCGCTATGCGGGGGACGCCCGGCCAGACGCGCGCCCTCGTCAAGCTGCTCGCGCAGTTCGCCCCACTTCGCGCTCGGCCAGTAGACGGGCAGCACGCCATCGGAGATTTCGCCGGATTGCAAGACGTTCTTCGGCCCCATGGCCGCGATATAGATGGGAATATCCTTGCGCACCGGCTTGAAGCGCAGTGTGAAGCCGCGTTCGAGGTTGAAGAACTCGCCGTGATAGACCAGCTTTTCGCCGCGCAAGATCATGCGAATGATCTCGACGTATTCGCGCGTGCGCTGCACCGGCTTCTGGAATGGCACGCCGTGCCAGTCTTCAACCACCTGCGCGCCGGATGGTCCCAGGCCGAGCAGGATGCGCCCGCCGGAACGCTCGTCCAGCGTGGCGACCGTGCTGGCGATCAAAGCGGGCGAGCGCGAATAAATATTGGCGATGCCCGCGCCGATCTTGATGCGTTTAGTGGCGCGTGCCAGGTCGGACATCGAGGTAAAGAGTTCGTAACCCCAGGACTCACCCAGCCAGATCGAGTCATAGCCAAGTTCGTCGGCAATTTTAACCTTTTCGACCACTTCGTCCCAGGCGGCAGGAAAATTGGGGGCATCGGCCATCAACCCGATGCGGTCGCTGTATGCTCTCGTCATGCGCTACTCCAAGCTTGCTAAATATGGCAGAAATACTGTTGAGTCGTATGTTCAGTATATCATAGCAGCGACCAGCGTCGCCCCCATCCTGATGAACTTTGCCAACCGAATTGGGGAATCATGAGCAACGCTCGCCCCCGTCCCCGGCGTCCTGTAGGGACAAGGGGCGGATGCGGGGATGGGTGGGGGCCTTGTGCTTGTCCTCGTGGGGGTACGACCATCATGCCTCACGGAACCCAGGCGAATCGTCTTCCACGAGGACAAGCACAAGGCCCCCGCATCCGCTCAACCCCTCCCCTTGTCCCTACAGGACGTACAGGACGCCGGGGCCACGCGCATTCCCCGATTCGGGTGGTAAACATTATCAGGGCTTGTCCCCGTCTTGTGCTAAAGGTCTGTCCGCACCTGTGACATTTGTATCGTGGGCGTTTGCGACCATGGATACTGATATTGCCCGCTCCCACTTGGCCTCTTGCAGAACACGTCAAGTTCGGGCAAAATTGCTTCGATGCATTCATTGGCTCTGTTGATGTTTGCATATCCACAGCTAGCCAATGGATGCTTGGTTTTTTCAAGCCCTCCTGACTTTTTCACCAGTTAATGGGGTTCTACCCTAATCTCTCTACGAACAAAAGAAGATAGAAACTGCTATAGAGGTAGAAAAAGTATTCCATAGCTGTGCAACCCTTGCATTTTCACCTTCCACACAGTATACTTTCAATAGCGAATGCTTGCTTTCGATATACTCATCCATTGCATCGCATCGTATGAGTAATACTGCTAATAGAACCATTCGATACGTTGCAACATTCGACACACCCGCAACAACCAACATCCCGCTGAACCACCCCAATACACATGCAACATCTGCAACTTCTGAAACTTCTGAAACATTCAACACAACCAACTCGATAAACACGGCTTCTCAAAAGTCGCTCCTAATTACCTGAGTTTGGCCCAAATTAACGGCCACGTGAGTGGGAGCCAACAGGCTCCGCGCAGCAGCAGAGCAATACGTCAATCGAAAAGCAATGCCGACAATGCCGGGGTGAGTATCAAGTTATTGCATCAAGTGTGCGTTGACCAGGGCAGGGGCCAGGGCTTTCACTCGTAGGTTTTTGCGTTCTGTAGGGGCGGGGGTGGTGTTGGGCGGAGTGGGGACGCTTGCGTCGCCCGCGTCCTGTTGCTGGCCTGACACGCCCCGCACCCCAGGGCGACGCAAGCGTCCCCTCCCAACCCATCATCCACCCCCGCCCCTACGGTAATTCTGTGCCTTTCCCAAAAACCTACCCCTGCCCTGGTCGCTCGCGTAAAAAACCAGAGCAAATATTGAGTCAGCCTTGAGGTATCCTTGAGGTTTGCCCGGTAGAATAGGCAGTGTAAAGCGAATAACCTCTGAAATACTTCAATGCTGTAAGGAGATGACAATGTATTGGTTTACACGATCTCGCCAACGGTGCCTGGGATTGCTGGCGGCTGTCGCGCTGGTGCTGGCGCTTTCCGCCTGTGGAGCGCCGACCAATGCCGCTAATTCGGGCGCGCCGGCTAGCAATCCCGGCAATACGCAGCCACAACAGTACCAGCCTTCTCAGTCTGGCTCGACTACGCAGAATAGCGGCAGCAACAGCGCCACGAATACTGACCAGCAAATCCAGAGCTTGCTGCGCCAGCTCGATGGGGCGCATAACGATGTCAATAACGCTGACGCGGGCGCAGCGCAGGATGGCGGACAGCCGTAATCTCGTAATCCGGCGGGGTTCTCTACTGTATCTCATGATCTCATACGCGACTCCTATGAACTATTGATTACTTTGAAAGGAACTATGACATGAAATTTCTCACAACTCTTCGACGTATGCCAAAGCGTTTTGTAGCTATCGGTATGCTCAGCCTGCTCGCGCTCAGTATCCCGGCGACCGCGTTCGCGGCTTCTCCCGCCACTACGAAATGCGCCGCGACCGATACACAGTGCTGGATCACGCTGGGCGACCAGCTGATCGCCGCTCGTCAGACTTCACTGACGGGTCTGGGCAACAAAGTCACGGAACGCCTGAACGACAAGTTGATTACTTCCGACCAGGCAAACGTGTTACAGGCTGATATCAGCACCAATGCAAGCGGCCTGACCGCTCTGCAAACAAAGCTGAACGCGGAGACGACTGCGACTGCCGCTCGGCAGGATGTGGTCAACATTTTCGGACAATTTCGTATCTACGCTGTGGTATTGCCGCGTGACTATCGCCGCCTCTACCTGGATATCGCGGTGAACGTTGACGCCAAACTGCGCGGGCTGAGCGAGCAGATCAAGGAGGCTATCGCGGGCGCGCCTGCCAGCGAGCAGGGCCAGTTGAACACATTTGTACAACGACTATCTGGCCCAGTTGACTACCGCCGAGTCACAGTTCGATGTGGCGCAATCCGATTTTCCGGCCCTCACGCCCTCGAACTTCAACTACAATCGCTCCGCCTATGAGAGTAGTCTGACCAGTCTGAAAACTGCCGAGCAGACGATTCACACGGCATTGAAGCAGGCGGGACAAGATGCCCACCAGATCGCCAAAATTCTGAAAGGCAAATAAGCCTCTTCAGCCAGTACCGGTGTCCATACGTTGGACACCGGTTTTTTCTGTTGTTTCCCTAATGAATTTTAACAACCAAACGCGGTAATGACGTGGCCCTATCCTGATAAATTTTAACAACCAAACGCGGTAATGGCGTGGCCCCATCCTGTAGGGACAAGGGGCGGATGTGGGGCAGGGTGGGGGCCTTGTGCTTGTCCTCGTGGGGGTGCGACCATCCTGCCTCACGGAACCCCGGCGTAACATATTGCCACGAGGACAAGCACAAGGCCCCCTCATCCACTCCACCCCGCCCCTTGTCCCTACAGGACGGAGGTACGTATTCCTGCATTCGGTTGTCAAAGTTCATCAGGGCGGAGGCAACCGACCCACATGATTACCGGTTTTGGTCGTCAAAATTCATTAGGCGGCCCATGAGATCCTTCGCTGCGCTCAGGATGACAATTGCAAGACTGTCATCCTGAGCGCAGCGAAGGATCTCATGGGCGCCTCGTTCAACCGACTTGACTCAAGTAACCCTGGACTTCAGAAAGCCCTCTTCAGGTTAAATAGACATAAGCCGATGTATGGAATGTGTGAGTCGTACCAACACTGGTCAGGAGTATTGCTATGCCTGCATCGCGAACCGCCTCTTTTTCCTGCAAAACCCTCGTGTCCGTATGCATGCTTATGTTCATGCTGGGCGTTATGGGACTGGCTCAACCAGCGTATTCTGCTCAAGCACAGTCTGTACGCCTCGTGACGGCGGGGCATCCTCATATTTTGAGGACCAAGCAATATCACGCTAACCACGCGTTTGATGTCTTGCCGCTTGAATACCATACCGGGCCGGTTATGCGCGCCACGAGCACCAGTTACGCTATTTTCTGGCTGCCCTCAAGTTTGCAGGACGGTAGCGCGACCTCGGTGAGCGCGACCTATGTCAGCCTGATTAGACGTTACTTCGGCGATATCGGCGGCTCTGGCCTGTACAATACAGCCACGCAATATTATGATACTGGCGGTTCTATCGTGAATAGCAGTACATTGGGCGGCGCGTGGATGGATACATCGCCGTATCCTGCTTCGGATTGCCTGGATACGAGCACACCCGGTAATTGTATGAGTGATACGCTGTTTCAGAACGAGGTTGCGAAGGCGATGCAGGCGAATGGCTGGAACGGGGGTCTCAATAACCTGTTCTATGTTTTTACCTCGGCGGGCGAGGGTTCGTGCTTTGATGCCTCGTCGAGTTCCTGCGCCTTTACGCAATATTGCGCTTACCATAGCTACTTTCAAAGTAACGCGGGGCAAAACGTTATCTACGCCAATATGCCCTATACAGGCTCGGCCCTCAATGGCTGCGGCACCAGCGCATCGCCCAACAATGATCTCGCCGCGGATAGCACTATCAACGTTTTGACTCACGAGCAGATAGAAGCAGTTACTGATCCCTTGCTCAACGCGTGGTATGACGGCCAGGGCAACGAGATTGGGGATAAATGCGCCTGGAACTTTGGCAACACCAACCTGGATGGGAACCTGGCGAATGTTCAGTGGCATAATAACTTTTACCTGGTGCAACAGGAGTGGAGCAATGCCGATGGCGGCTGCGTGCTTTCATTCGCGCAGGCAAAGCCCACCACCGCGCTCTTTACCGGCTCATCCGATGGCACTATGTACGCGCTTAACGTTGTCGATGGTTCGACGCTGTGGTCGTATACAACTGGCAGCGCGATCAAATCTACCCCGGTCTTCGACGGCGGGAATGTCTACTTTAGCGCAAACGATGGCTATCTGTACGCGCTCAAGGCTAACAGTGGCGCGTTGTTGTGGCGCAAGCAGATAAAGGGGGCGATACCCACGTCGCCGGTGGTAGTCGGGGGAATGATCTACGCTGGTTCGAGCGCCGGTTCGATCTATGCATTTAACGAGGCCAATGGCGCGTTGAAGTGGCGTTATAGCACGGTAGGGCCGGCGGCTACCTCTATGCCTGTGGTGGCTAACCATATGCTTTACAGCTCGGCCAGCAACGGGTATGTGTACGCGCTCAATACTGGAAACGGTTCGCTGAGGTGGCGTGACCTGGCGCGCAATGTAGCCTTTACCATGCCGGTGATTGATACTACTATCGTCTATGTTGGCTCGACAAATGGCTATTTGTACGCGCTGCGCGCCGCTAACGGCTCATCACTGTGGAGGTACGCGGCCCCGCGCGCAGTAGCTTTGAGCGCGCCGCTCGTAGCGGGCGGAGTTGTGTATGCAGGCGCGAGCGATCAGTTTGTGTATGCGGTCAGGGGCGGAAAATTGCTCTGGCGCTTCAAAACTGGTGGCAAGATCAATGCGCGTCCAACTCTCAACAATGGCATTGTCTATATTGGTTCTGATGATGGCTCCCTCTACGCGCTGACCGCCTTGCGTGGCGCGCAGAACTGGCGCTTCCAGGCGGCGTCTGCTGTGCGTACCTCGGCGGCTATCGCCGGGCAAGCGGTCTTCTTTGGTTCGGACGATCATACTGTCTACGCGCTAAACATGGCTAACGGCAGTGTAATCTGGCAATTTGCCACGGGTGGAGCGGTTGACTCGTCTCCTACGGTGGCTACGTTTTGATAGGGTTTACCGATTTCGGTTGGCAAAGACCATCAGTCCGTTTCGCAGGCTGGCGGCGGATAGTATCGTGGCGAAGGCCATAGAGAGGACGATGGCGATTACCCATGTAGTCTGGCCGTTACCGAGGCCTGAGCCGCTGGCGGCGAATTGCGGAGCGACTATCCACAGGCTGGCGACCCAGAAAGCGGCGGCAAGAGTAGCGCACGCCATGATCAGGGTGGTAATGGCGACGGGGAGCAGGGCGAAACGCAACATGGCCGCGCTAAATTCGCTGCGCAAAACGGCCAGAGAGAGCGAAGTTGTAATGGCGAGTATGACGAATACGAGGAGTGTTACAACGCCGAGAATAGCGGCAAAACCGAGTATTATAACTATCAACGGTTGTGAAGCTATACAGATGCCTGGTGTGCATGGTTGTGGCGGGCTGAAAATGGCTTCCGTTGCCAGCAAAAAGCCCAGGAAACAGGCGGAGATAAGCAGCGCGGCCCCCAGAAGTTTGAGCGCGGGTTTCGGCCTGATGACAAATAGGCGCACAATGCCGCGCAGACCACCGGGCATAGCGCGTTTCACGGCGGTAAACAGGATAGGCAAGCCTCCCAGCACGATGACCAGAAACGCGAGTACACCGCCGTAGGTGAAGATTTTGAAAGCGACGCCGATGACAGGATGGAGCCGCGCAACGGCGTTAAATGGCTCAACCGGGTCGGCGACTCTTCCAATCGCCACGTACCCAACTCCAAAGAGGACAAAAGCGCAAAAGGTGGTTGTCATCGAGCGACGGACGGTTTGCTGCATAGGGCCTCTTCCTCCTCTGTGATAGGGAAACAGATATTCTGCCAGCAAGCCCAGGATGGCCTCGCTAAACAGGGCAGGCCAACGGCAAATGACGCCAAAAGCGCCTTTTTGCTGGTAGGCATCGCGGCAGCACTGGCGAAAAACCTGGAGAGTTGACGCGGCGTACTCGCGGCGGAACTCGGTTGGCGACATATTGAGCAGCCAGCGATAGAGAGCGACGGAGAAAGATATGATTCTGGGTGTAGGGGATGTGTTCATTACTCTGCACCCCCACTTGATACAACTGGCTTTGAACCTGCTAATAGCGGTTTGCTGCGGGCAACACTGAGCGCCTGTTTGAGTCGCCGGGTCTCGGCGAGGGCGACCTGCTGACCAAAGCCGGTCAGCTTATAGTAGCGGCGGCGTTCGTCATCGAGCGCGGGGTCGGGGCGTTCATCCGCCTCGACGATCAATCCATCGAGCAGCATATGTTTGATGGAGCGATACAGCGTGGTTGGCCCGATGCGCATCTTTCCCCCTGTGTGGGCTGCGATCTCCTGCATAATACTGTAGCCGTGCCGCTCGCCGTCCGCCAGGGCAAGCAGGATGTGAAAAACGGCGGGGGTAAGCGGTAGCATGGCTTGAGGGTTATTTTTAGCTGGCTGCATGTTCTCACCTCTAAAAGCCTGTAATTCGATATAACCATGTTGGGTATATTCACTATGGTTATAGTAACATGCTGATGGCTAGCTGTCAATAGCTCAACACCCTGGGGCGACGCAAGCGTCCCTACATTTTTCAAACAACCTACCAGTGAAAGACGGGAGATGTCCCGCCTTCGTCAACCCGGGATTGATATAAAAACTTGACGCTTATCCGTATTTGGGCTAAGTATTTGCGCGAATTGTTCAGATACGCTACATTTAGCAGAAGTTGGCTATGTCGTTGCTGCCACTGGCGGCGATGAGGATCTAGCAAAGAGTACTGCTACAGGATATAAGGCAATATGATAGATGAGCAATCCGAACAAGAAGACGAGCAACAGCATAAGAAAACGGGACGCGGACAAAATCTTTTGATTGTTCTGTTAATTATGGCGGTGATGGCGGCAGGGGTGGTCTATACGTTGCGGGATGAGATTTTTTCTTCACGACCGGTCTTGCGCGTTACTCCAACGGCTGCGCCCAGTCCGACTATTGATGCGCGTGTTGCTGGATTGCATCTTCCTGCCGGGTTTCACATCAGCATTTTCTCTGCCGGTTTGAATGCGCCGCGTTTCATGGCTTTTGGCCCGGATGGAACGTTGTTCGTAGCGGAACGCGGCGCGAATAGTATCGTGGCTTTGCTTGATCCCCACCATACAGGCAAGGCTACGGAGAAGAGGGTGCTGGTAAACTACCTGGACGATCCAACCAACCTGGTTTATTACCAGGGAGCGCTCTATGTCGGCGAACAGATGCGTATCAGCCGGTTCACGCTGGGGCCTGGTCTTCAAGTGACGAGCAGGCAGGTGATTATCACGAATTTACCGGTTGGCGGACTGCATACGACGCGCACAGTGTTGATCGGGCCAGATGGTCTGCTCTACGTCTCGATTGGCTCAAACTGCAACGTATGCTATGAAACCGATCCATATCGCGCCTCCGTGTGGGTGTATAACCTGGATGGCAGTGGCGGTCACATCTATGCGCGCGGGCTGCGCAACGCTGTTGGTATGGCTGTCAATCCCTGGAACAACCAGGTGTGGGTGACGAATAATGGCAGCGATTACGAAGGCTATAACAATCCAACCGACACGATTTATGCGCTGCAGGCGGGCAACTATGGCTGGCCGGGCTGTATGGATGGAAATAGCATCGATGCCAATTATGGACACCCCGGCGATTGTAAAGGCGTTATCGCGCCGCTCTTCAAATTGCAGGCGCACTCGGCCCCGCTGGGCCTGGCCTTTTACAATGCTGGTAGCTTTCCATTGCAGTATCATGGTATGTTCGTGGCGCTGCATGGCTCGTTTTATCGCGACTTTCCTGCCGGTTACAAAGTAATATTCATCCCCCTCGACACACACGGACAAATCGACGGCCCGGCGCAAGATTTCATCTCGGGCTGGCTGGTGAACAACATTACCAGCGATGCTACGGGCCGCCCCGTTGGCCTGGTCGTCGGTCCGGATGGCGCGCTCTACATCAGCGATGATAAAAGCGGCGTGATCTACCGTGTAACCTATTCGCTGTAGTGGAGCAACCCCGTTGGCAGGCGCGCTAACTCTCTCCCGGTGTCGGGCCGGGATCAAGTCTCTTCAATACGCCGGATATACGCTCTAACAACGAGGGCGCTTTTTGATTCCAGAGCAGGCGGAAATAGAGGCTGCGCAGGAAATTTTTGGCGTTGGCGGCGCGCACCCAGCTTGTAACGTCCTGTTCTGTACCTCCCGGTGCCTCCTCCGTGCGTGTAACAAAGAACGACTCAACCCAGGGTTCCAGATAGGCATTATCAACCATACCAGCTGCAATGACACGATATGCAGCGAATGATTGTCTATCGTCCTCTTCGTAGCAGAGCGGTTCAGGTAGTGTGGCGAGATGGACGATGATATGCATAACAGCCTCGCGGTCTGGCAGCGACATGTACCGATTCTGAGCAATCTCATCCAGGGCATCCATGAGGTGGGCCACCGAGTGCGCCCAGCCTTTGCCTTTGATATAGCCGCGCCAGTCGCGCTCTTCTCTGGCGTAACGCAGGAGGGCTGTTTGAGTCTTGCGCGTTGCCTCCTGGGAGATTTGCTGCAATCGGGCGTCGGCGTAGAGAAGCGCGGCAATGATCAGCAGGGAAAAGCTGCGCATGAAGACGCTGTCGCTGCTGGCATCACCGATGTGATAAAAGAGATGTTCGTGATCGATACACGTCAGCAATAAGGCTTCACGCTGGTTAGCGGGGAGCCTGCCGGCGGTTTCGTTGTCGATGATGGCGTGGGCGAGAATCATGTAAGTCAGTTCGTCGCGCAACTCTGCATCTGTGGTGGCGAAGTTTGGGAGCAGGGCCAGCAGGAATGCAAAAAGATCGATTTCTTCTGGAAGCTGGTAATGATTGTTGGCGATAGAGCGTAAATAGGCTTTATCGGAGGCGAGTTCGTTGATGTCGCGCATCGTTATAATCCTTTCGTCAGTGGACTGTCAAGGCTCAATTGATGGGGGGCCGGACGCCCACAAGGGGCGTCCCTACATGTGGGCTGACCCCACCTCCGCCGATGAAGATTGACGATCCACCAGATTCTACCTGTGAATAACAAAAACCAGTTCGGTAGCGTAACTAAAGCGTTGGATTGACCAGGATTGTCCGGCAACTAATTCGTTGAAATGGGTCTCATAGTTTGCTTCCATATTTTTACCCTTGCCACCGAGGCTGGCAGCCGGGAAGGAGACGACGAGGTGAGCGGCATTGATGCTTTGCAGCAGTCGCCGGCCCGCGTTTTTATCGACCTGCTCAAGCACGGGGATGGCTTTGAGCACGAAGGCGACATCGACTTTGCGGGTGGGGCACTGCTGGATGACATCGCATACCGTCGCTTCTCCGTCAACGCGCAGCAATGGGAAGCAGGTATTCAGGAAGCCGGTCATGTCCTGGTAGATATCGCAGGCGTAGTAGCGCGCGCCTGGCGCGAGAGGCATCCAGGGGATAGCCAGTGGATTGAGGCCGCAGGCGATATCCAGAACCGAGGAGATAGGGGCGATATCCGCCAGAATCGCGGAATAAAAGCACGGCAGGAAGGGTAGGCGCTCGCGGGTAGAGGCGTGGTGGCTCATAATCTCTTTGCAGGTTGCGTGAAGTTGGGCCGGGTCTGCGGCTTGAGATGCGCCGCGTAATGCTTCTAGCCAGCGAGCGTAGTGCGGCGTGTTCTCTTGATAGGCCGCGCCAACCTGGTGCAGCTTATTTTTAGTGGCTTTGAGGGCTTCTTTGAGGCTGCGCCGCTTCTCCAGTTCGACTGCGCCCACGGCGCGGATGAATTCAACGTCGATGTGGCGATATTTCGCGCTGGACTGGATCGCCTCAATAAGCTGAAGCAGGGGTGGCTGTGTCGTGTTGGGCATAATGTTCTTCCCTTAAACGCGCGGTCAGCTGGGTCATGAAGCGCAGGTTGTGGATGGTTGCCAGGCGCAGAAAAAGGCCATCATTGATTTTGAAAAGATGGTGCAGGTAGGCTACCGAATAGCGGCGGCAACACAGGCAATCGCAATAGGGAGAGATGGGGCCATCCTGCTTAATAACCTTGTCGTCATTGACATAGAGGTACTTAAACCATTGCTCGTTGGAACCGGGCGCGGGCAGGCTCTCGGGCTGGGTGAAGACGTATAAGCGCGAGTGGCGGGCGTCGCGCGTGGGCATGGCGCTGTCGAATATGGCGTAACCCATGCGAGCGCATTCCAGCACGTTGGCGGGATGACCCACGCCCAGCGCGTGCATGGGGAACTGCGGTGGGACGATTTCCCGCGTATAACTCAGGCTATCGACGTGCAGATGGCCTTTACCATCCAGGGGCCAGCCGCCATAGCCAAAGCCGTCGAAGCCGATATCGAGCAGGGCATCCGCGCACTGCTTGCGCAATTCGTGATTCGCGCCGCCCTGGATGACGCCGAACAAAAGCGGTTGATTTTCAGGAGGCAAGCGTTTCTGTTGCATGAGGTGTTGGAATTCGTCTTTGCAGCGCCGGGCCCAGGCGATGGTGCGCCTGACCGATGCTTGTTGTATTTCGTAGGAATCGTCCACGTGAGTGCAATCGTCCAGGCATACGACGATATCGGCGCCGTAACTGACCTGCAACTGCACGCTTTTTTCGGGCGCGAGGTGGAATTTGCGGTCGGAGCCGTCGGGTTGAAAGCTAAGGCCCTTATCGTTAATGAAGCCGTATTTGGGGTTCTCGCGGATCAACGAGTAGGCCTGGAAGCCGCCGGAGTCGGTGATGATGGGATGCGGCCAGCCTGCCATAGCGTGCAGGCCGCCCAGCGATGTGATGGTCGATGAGCCGGGACGCTGCATGAGGTGAAAGGTGTTCATGACTACCGCCTGGATATCACATGCTTCCAGGTCGGAGCTATCCACGTTGCGCACCACGCCCAGCGTGGCGTCGGGTAAAAACGCTGGCAAGAGTATTTGCCCGTGTGGCAATTGTAGTTGTGTGATCTGGCTCATGCTTTCGTCCCGATCTCGCGGCGGTGCCAGTCGGTCAATTGCTGGTAGGCGTGGGCGATGCGCAGGATCATGGCTTCCTCGAAGGGTTTGCCGGCGATTTGCAGGCCGATGGGCATACCATCTTTGGAGAAGCCGCAGGGAAGCGAGATGGAGGGCAGCCCGGCCAGGTTGAATGGCATATTGAGGCGCAGCAAGCTCACGGTTGAGTTATCGATGACGCCGTCAATGAGGATGTCCTGGTTGCTTAGTTCGACGGGAAATGCGGGCAGGGGCAGCGTTGGCAAGACAAGGCCGTTGACACGCTGCATGACGGCTCGCAGGGCGCTGGAGAACTGGCGGCGTTCCTGCTGCGCTTGCAGGTAATCGACGGCGGAAACCTGTTGTCCTTTGAGCAGGCTTTCGCGGGTTGCTGTGGTGTAGTCGTCGCTGCGCGCAGGAAACCAGCCGTTTTGTACGTGCGCGAGGGTGGCTTCTGGACGCTGGATGGTGCGATAGGTGTTCATGGTGGGGCGTGGAATATCAACGTCGATGATTTCAGCGCCTTCTTCTTGCAGGACGCGCAGCGCAGCTTTCCAGGCGGCCCGCACTTCGGGATCGAGTGGCGAGACAAAGGAGTCTGTTGGTATGCCGAGCTTGATACCTTGCAGCGAAAGCAAGCCACGCCCTTCCGCGCCGCCAATGAGTGACGCGCTGGATTGTGCTGGCGGACCTGAGACGCTGTTGGGGTCACGCGGGTCGTAGCGGGCGATGGCGTCGAAGATGATGGAACAGTCTTCGGCGCTGCGCGCCAGTGGTCCGACATGGTCGAGCGACCAGCTTAGCGGGATGACGCCGTAGCAACTGACGCGCCCGTAGGTGGGTTTGAGTCCGGTCACGCCGCAGCAGGCCGCCGGGATGCGGATGGAGCCGCCGGTGTCGCTGCCGATGGCTCCCAGGCACATGCTCGAGGCGACTGCCGCGCCGGAGCCGCCGCTGGAGCCGCCGGGGATGCGTCCGAGGTTCCAGGGGTTGCGCGTGGGCGGTGTGTAGGTACCGTAGGCAAATTCGTGGGTATTAGTTTTGCCAATGATGATGGCTCCGGCACGCCTCAGTTGCTCGACTACGGTTGCGTCCTCGGTGGCGATGTTGCCAGCCAGCACTCGTGAGCCTGCCGTGAGGCGCACGCCCTTGATGGCCACCAGGTCTTTGACGCCGATGGGGATACCGTGCAGCGGACTGCGAAACAGGCCGGTGCGCTGCTCCTGTTCGGCCTTCTCGGCATCGGCCTGGGCCTCGTCACGCATGACGGTAACGAAGGCTTTGATATCGCCATCCAGCTGGTCGATGCGCTCAAAGCTCTCGGCGAGCAGTTCGGTTGGCGTGGTCATGCCGGAACGAAGGTCGGCGGCGGCTTCAGTGATGGATAGGTAGGGCATAGTCACATCCTCTGTATCTAGATGACCTGGAAAGGGGCGAGTTCTACTTTGAAGTCTTTGAATGTTTTGAAGCCGTCTATTTCGATCTGGGTAATCATGGGCTGGCCCTTTCCGTGGCTCTGTTGTTTACTGGAAGTATATCATAGTTGCGCCAGAGGAGGGGGTTCTTCTTTATTAGGAGTGGGAAGATGATTCGACACTAACTATATAAAGCTATGTTAAAATAGAGCTTTTGTATGTTGCTTTGCTTTTGTAAGTTGGCATATACTAATGTTCGTCTCAATTACTATCGATAAGAAATTATACATTAAAAACTAGTTAGGATTTCTTTCTCAATGGCTTCTCATTTCTCTGCGAAACATCGTTTCTTCACGCTGCCCGCCTCTTTGCATCCACTGGCTGAAAAGCAATTCGGTCTCTTCTGGTCGGGGGCATTTCTCTCCAGCATTGGCTTCTGGATTCAGACGGTCGGCCAGGGGTGGCAGGTGCTGCAAATGACCAATTCGGCTTTATTGCTCGGTTTGGTAGCCTTTGCCGCCACGCTGCCCAACATCGTCTTCTCATTGCTGGGGGGGGCGATTGCCGATCGCTTTAACCGTCGCTGGCTGCTGCTCGGCACACAGATACTCTACATGTGTACAGCAGCCATCTTAGGCATCCTGACATCGCTGCACCTGATAACCGTCTGGCAAATTATCGTGCTGGCATTGATCAATGGCACCTTCAGTTCAGTGGGCTTTCCCGCGTGGCAGGCATTCATTGGCGACCTGGTGCCGCCAAACGAACTGCGGCAAGGTATCGCGCTCAACTCCATGCAATTCAATCTCTCTCGCGTGGTCGGCCCGGCCATTGGCGGCATATCAATCGGCATATTCGGCATCGCTGGCTCGTACTATCTGAATGCCATCAGCTACATCGCCGTAATTCTGCCGCTACTACTGATTCACCCGGCCATCAAAGAGCGTATCAATGCGCCGCGCACAATGTGGCGCGGCCTCTCCGACGGTATCAAATATGTGATCCACCAGCCGTTATTGCAAATTATCCTGCTTTTACAATTCGCCATCTCTTTTCTGGTGTTTCCATATACCACGCTGCTGCCTGTCTTCGCCCGCGACATCTTCCATATCGGCGCGACCGGATTGGGTGTCATGAACGCACTATCAGGCATCGGCGCCATGATCGGCACCCTGCTCCTCGTGCTGGCAAGCACGCGCCTGAGACGCGGCGGTCGTATGCTGATTATCCTCTGCATCGCAGCAGGACTGACCAGCCTGCTCTTCGCCTTCGCGCCCAATATCCACATCGCCCTGCTCCTCCTGATTGTCATGGGATCATGCACAGTTGTCTCGATGACCATCACAAACACCACCCTGCAAGCCATGGCCCCCGAAGAGATACGCGGGCGCGTAATTAGCATCTATGTCATGATCACCTTTGGTCTTGCCCCTCTTGGCAGCCTGGTGGCTGGCTGGGTAGCCCAGGCCATCGGCGCGCCCGCCACCCTGGCCATCGGCGGCACACTCTGCGCTCTGACCGCGCTGGCCGTGACGCTCGCGCGCGCTGAGTCCCGATTTTACAAACCGGTGGTTACAAAAACAATATAACATTCAGTGAGAGAACCCTTTTCAATGCTTGCTAAGCATTAATTTGTGGCAAAACTTCTTCAACCAGTAAACGCAATGAGGTTGTATCAGGAAATCCCTCATTTTTTAACTGGAAAGATACCACACCCAGATCAATAAATGGCTTGAGCTTCTCTCTAATCTGTTTGGGGGTACCAATCAAAGGATTGGGGGAATGGATATGCGACATATCCACGCTGCTCATATCGGTTCCTTCAGGTACACACAGGCAGCCGCCAAACCAGCTTCTGCGTAAAGTAGCCGGATCGCGGCCAACAGCAGCACAGGCCTTTTCGCTTTCTTTCACCAGGTCCCGATAGTGTGCGATATCTTCCTGTGAAATATTCCATTCGTCGGCGTGCCGCGCAATCAGTCGGAGCATACGTGGCTGCTCTCCACCAACCATAATACGTGGCAATGGATCGGGCTTTGGTTCACACGCAGCATTGATAACGCGATAATGTTTCCCCTCCACAGTGGCTCGGGGTTGGGTCCAGAGCGCTTTGAGAATAGTCAGAGCCTCTTCCAACTGCTCTACTCTTACGCCAGGTGTTGGATAAGGAAAACCATAGGCATCGTACTCTTCCTGATGCCAACCAGCACCGATACCAAGGATGAAGCGTCCTTCACTCATATACTGAGCAGTTGCCGCCATTTTCGCCAGCAAGGCTGGATTGCGAAACGACTGAGCAAGCACCACATTCCCAAAGTGAAAAGAGGGATAACACGCTGCCATGTAGGTCAGGGCCGTCCAGCCCTCCAGGACCGGAGCATCCTGGAATTGCACATGATCGACATACCAGATCGAGTTAAAATGCCCGGTGACAATATCCAGACCCTCGCGAATCCGTTCGAGATAGATTTCACGTGTCATACCTCTGCGAGGTTGAGCGGGGAGTACTAAGCCAAACTCAATGGATGACATATATCTTCCTTCTTTCAAGGTGTATCGATTGCCTGTTATCGTATCTTTGCCAATTCATTCCTGTTTCTCGCCGATTTATATGATTTCGCAGCCAAATAATGACTCTGCCTGTTAGGGCATACTGCGATTTATTCATATGAATTGCGCCTTGCTTTATTCGTCTAGTCGTTCGTTTGGCTTATTACTTTCCAACAAGAACAAGAGCAGGTCTGTCCTTGCTGAAACCACGCCCCTACTGAATGGAGTAATTCATGATAACCAAATGTTCAGCTTGCCGGTTATTGCGATCCTGAAAGCTGACCATATACTTTTTGTCAAAGCTTCTGATGTGTATGCCGGGCTGCTTGTACATGTCGTAAATGGCCTGCGTGCGCTTAATAACCAGCATGAACCGGGCGCGGCAATCTTGCAATAGATAGCGCACCAGGCGCTGCTGGTCGCGCATATCAAACGTATTGCGGGCATACGTGCTAAATTCGCTGTCGTAAGGTGGGTCTAAAAAGATGAAATCGCTCGCTTGTGGAGAGTAATGCAGCAAAAACCGCTCGAAATCCATCTGCTCAATCACCGCGTTTTGCAAATGCAGGTACAAGTCCGGGGAGCGCATATAGGCTATTTTGCGGGCAACATCCTTGCGATTATACGAAATGCCCCCATATGGCACATTGAACTCGCCGCGCTTGTTGTAGCGAAACATGGACGCATAGGCGTTTTCGCGCACGAAAAAGAAGATGGCGGCAGCGCGACCGGGCGATACTGCCAGTTCCGGCGCGCGATTGTACAGGTGACGCAGGTGCATGTAAAACGCGCTTTTCATCGCGCTTTCCAGATTGGCGAGAATATCCGCGCCCGGCAAATTGCCCTTCCTCAGCTCCAGTATCTTCATGCGCCTGGTTTTGCCCGTCAGATTTCTCGCTAGCTGGCGCAGGAAATGCTGGCTTTCCTGTGGCAGAAAATCGTCGAACAAACCCTCGAATAGCGTCTGGTGCTGCTTGATGAAGGCCAGCAATAACAGCTCCCCCTCCTGCGTCGCCCCACTTTCTAGCAAGCAGCCCTTATAAAGGGATAACAAGTCCGCCGTGTGCGAATCTACCAACTGACTTACGTCTTGCCAGCCCTTGACCAGCGTATCCAGCGCCCGAAAAAAATCATCATCCTGCCGGGCAATCACGCGATACAGGTTGACCAGTTCGGGCGACCTATCATTGATGTAGGCGCGCTGTGCCTGCACCGAGAAGAAAACCGCGCCACCGCCCACAAACGGCTCATAATACTCTTCAAAAGGCGGCACAAGCGGCAGGATATGTTTTAGCTCCTGCTCTTTCCCGCCTGCCCATTTGATGAACGGGGCCAGTTTCTCCCTCGTTACAATCGGTTCGATCATGCGCTGCTCTACCCCTCTCTATCTGGTGCATTCACTTTACCAGTAGGGATGGGAAAAAGCAACCGCTTCGTCGCCTGTATCAAACCATTTCATGAGATATCAAGGTTGAGTTTTTGAAAAATCTGGGACATTCATGCTATTTTTTGCCGCATTTTGCCCGAAAAATTGACGAGGTTCGGTCTATTCATGTAGACTCGGCAAATAGAGAAGACAAATCAGTTCCGTATTTTATGCAACCATAGATGAGGTAAGTATGCAGCAATTCCGCCTGTTCCCGTCGTTTCAAGACGAAATTGACGATACGGCTCCATTACGTGCAGATAAACCCGACAAGAATACACAACCAGAGTTAGATGCCCTCTCGCTGCTAACCGCGCTCCAATCAACTATGACGACCAATACGACCGGACGCATGGTGGTTATTCCCGGCGGCAAGAAGCGTGACAAAACCAGCAAGATAGACACCAGCAATCGGCTCAAGATGAATCCGCATCTGCGTCTGGGCCTCGTTTGCGGCATTATACTGGTCGTGCTTGGATATACCCTCTTTAGTCTCTCTCCGCTGGCAGCCGGCCAGGGAAGTTTCCCAGGTCTATCGGCTGTCGGAAACTGGATACGCCAGGAAGCCACCAACCTGGCGTTTGCCGCGCATATGGCCCCTGCGCAACAGCAGCCGACCACCACCACACAGGGCACGACAACGCTGCCTACCATGAATCTCCCGCAGAGCCAGTACATCGCACTCGCGCAGCAGGACGCTACAGCCGCCGGTATCTCGCCCGTCTATTTCGTGCGACAGATCAATCAGGAAAGCGGTTTCAACCCCGGCGCAGTTTCACCGGCTGGCGCGCTGGGCATTGCTCAGTTTGAGCCTGGCACCGCCGCCGGTCTCGGCATTGATCCCTGGAACCCCGTTCAAGCGTTGCGTGGCGCGGCGCAATTGATGGCAAGCTATAATCGCAACTACGGCGGCGACTACGCCAAAGCCCTCGCCGCCTACAATGGTGGTTCCGGCACCGTGCAATATGCCGTCAACAACTGCGGCGCCAACTGGCTGAACTGCTTGCCCGCCGAGACGCGCCACTACATCTTCGTGATTATGGGGATTTAAAATCAGAGAGGGAAGCAATAGATAGAGGGGCTGCTTGCCACAGGCAAGCAGCCCCTCTATCTATTGCTTCCCTCTCTGATTGCTGTTTACAAAAACAGCGAATTTAATGATATACTGGGGTACAGTAATTGATGAGAAGGGAGAAAAATATGCGGATTAAAGTTATATTGGAGCCAAGTGATGAAGGTGGCTATACAGTCTACGTTCCTTCGTTACCTGGATGCATCAGTGAGGGAGAAACAGTACAAGAGGCATTGGAGAATATTCGTGAGGCTATGAAGCTTTACCTCGAGTTGCTGTAGTAGGTGATATGTCACACATTCGTGTTCGGCGGCAGAACAATATCGTGTGGCTGGTATTAGACCGGCCACCGCTCAATATTCTCTCCATTGAAATGCTGGACCAACTAAGCGGCGCGCTGCGTGACGCCGCCAGGCAGAAGCCGCGCCTGGTCGTAGTGATGGGCGCGGGCGAACGAGCATTTAGCGCGGGCGTGGATGTCAAAGACCATCTTGACGGGCGCGAGAAAGAGATGCTGCGAGCAGTGTACGACAACTGCGCGGCGTTTGAAGAGGTGCGCTTGCAAAAGGTGCCTACCGTCGCGCTGGTCAAAGGCTACGCCCTTGGCGGAGGCTGCGAGCTGGCAGTGCTCTGCGATACCGTCATTGCCCACGAAGACGCCACTTTTGGTCTACCAGAAATTAACCTGGGCGTCCTGCCACCGGTGGCCGCAGCATATTTCCCCGCTCTCATCGGCACCAATGCCACCATGCGCCTGCTGCTCACGGGCGAAACGGTCAACGCGCGCGAAGCGTTCCGCCTGGGGCTGGCGCACCAGGTTCTCCCGGCGCGCCGGTTCCTGCCCGACGCCGAAGAATTGCTCGCGATGCTAGCAAGCTAAAGCATTCAGAATCAAAGAGGTAGGAATGGCAACGCTTGCATTACCATTCCTACCTCTTTGATTCTGAATCTTGTCTAATCGATCTTCTTGCGCCGGGCGGAACCGCCCAGTTTGCCAATGCGACTATAGAATTCAGGACCCTGTCGCTCTTTGGTGGTTTTACCGCCCTTTTTGCCCATTTCGGAGAAGTGTTCCGGGCCATATTTAGCCATATTGGCCGTGCCACCTTTACGGGCAATATCGCGGTAATACTCCGCGCCGCGCTTTTCCTTGAGCCTCGTGCCACCCTTCTTGCCGATGATACGATAGTAATCTTCGCCATACTTTTCGCGAACCACATTTCCCCCCTTGCGGCCCGCATCCGAAGTTGTCATGGGGGTGGGTTTATCTTCGCCTGACGGCAACATCCTGAACCCCTTTCCCCGGTTTCACGCCTTCTCTGGCTGATCCCCAGGTTGTAAATAAAATAAAAGAGCTTCCTATCAAGCTTTTGAGCAAGTATACGGAAAAGCTCAACCAGTGTCAATCAGGCAGGCGTTGTATGAACATGTTGTAATTATTCCTCGGTAATCTTGCCCTTATCAAGCGCCAGGTCGCTCGCCTGAATCTGGTGGGAAGGCGTCGCTGCGCCGCGCGCGAAACCTGCCAGTTTGCGTGCCATGGGCAGGCCGCGTTTGCGTTTCCGGACATCCGCGAACTCTGTGATAAGGCGCTGGTACAACGTTTCCCATTGATCAAGAATGATGGTGCTGTCGTGTTCGGCCACAATTTCCAGGCTGCGCGCCCCCATGTTTTTGCGAATCTGGAAGTCCCGCAGCAGGATATCGAGATACTGGGCCATTTCATCACTATTGCCCGGTGAGAAGAGAAAGCCGTTCTCCTCGTGATGCACCAGTTCGGGCAGGGCGTAAGCGTTGGCAGCCACAACGGGCAAGCCAACGGCCATAGCTTCCATAGTAGCCAGGCTCTGAAGATCTGCCTCAGATGGAATGGCGAAGATGTCGGCCAGGCGATAGAGCGAGATCAGGTCGTCATCACTGACGAAGCCAGAAAAAGTGACTCTATCCTGCAAATTGAGCGCGTCCACCTGGGTGCGCAGCTCGGTTTCCGCCGGGCCAGTGCTGGTAATCACGATGTGTGCCTGTTCGTGAAGCTTCGCCACCGCGTCGATCAGCACGTCGATACGCTTTTCATGACTCAAGCGGTTGACAGACAGGATAATCGGGCGATCCGCCGGCAGTTGGAAACGCTGGCGCGCCTCCTCATTTGGCTGACCGGGCTGGTAGCGCGCGAGGTCAATACCATTGGAGATGGCCTTTGCCGGAGCGCGCAGTCCATGCTCGTAGAGCAAATTGAGCGCTGTAACGGTGGGGGCCGTCACGTACTCGCAGCGATTGCAGAAATGCACCAGGTAGCTATACCAGACGTTCTGGAACGACTTTCCCAGAATAGGATCGAACCCGATGGAGCGTCCGATATTCGTAGGCATATAGTGGTTGGTGGCGATCACCGGCTTACGCTGGCCGCCTCCCAGAATTTGCGCGATATTACCCATGACCACCGGCGAATGGATGTGAATGATCTCAGGATCATACTGCTTCAAAAGACGGCGGAATGGCAGGAATGGCAAGAATGGTATGCGCAGCTCCACGTAGGTCGGCCATTCAAACGAGGAGTAGCGATAAATATGCACCTTATCCTCGATGCGATGGACATCGCGCGTTCCATAGCTCGGCGCGACAACCACCACATCGTGTCCGCGCCGGGCAAAATTCGTCGCAAGATCTCGCGTCACCTTTGGAACACCTCCAACCATCGGAGGATATTGATCGGTGACGATCATGATACGCATCGCTATCGCTCGCTTCCAGAAAACCAGTAGCGACGCCCCTTGTGGGTGTCCCGTCTATGGGTACGTTGTTAAAGAGGACGGGACACCCACAAGGGGCGTCGCTACTGGTTCGCCCTTGAGTCGTGTTATTCCCCGGCGCTCGCCTCTGCCGGTGCTTCGGCAGCAGGGGCAGCCGCTTCTTCCGCTTCCTCGACCTTTTCGGCGCGTGTGGCTGCAATCTTCACGATACCCTCTTCAGGATCGGTAATCAGCTTGAAGCCTTCCGGCAACTTGACATCGCTGGCGTGCAATGTATCATCGATATGCTCCAGGGATGTTACATCAACTTCAAACGCATTGACGATATCTTGCGCCGCGCATTCTACTTCAAGCGTATCTAAGAGGTGGAGCAACACGCCATTCTCATTTTTCACAGCGGGTGCTTCGCCCACAACATGCAGTTGAACCTTCATCAAGATACGTTCGGTCAGGCTGACACGGAAAAAATCAATGTGCAGGATTTTGCCATTAATTGGATTGCGTTGAACCTTACGCACCAGCGCTGTCTGCGCGCCGGACCCGTCACCCAGATTCAGCGAGATGATGCCGGTAGTTTTGCGTGCCTTACGCAATGCCTCAAAATCGACAGCCACAACCTGCACGGCCTCTGAAGTTTCTTTGTGCCCGTAGATATTAGCCGGGATCAGGCCCGCCTGGCGTAAATGCTTCGCGGCTTTTCCTGTGACTTCCCGGCGAGTTACTGCTAACTCTGTTTGCTGTGCCATCCTAGTGCTTCCTTTTCTTCTCTCAGCAGGGTCGCGATTCATATGCGTCCCTACTACTATTACTCACTTACTACGAAATTACCATAGACTTCGTTACATGATAGTACTACAACTACCCTTTTCGGGTGCATTGTTTACTATCCCAATCGTTCCTGTCCTGATAAATATTAACGACCAAGATCGGTATTGGCCTGTCATTCTGAGCGCAGCGAAGAATCTCACTTGCCACACCGAGATTCTTCGCTGCGCTCAGAATGACATGACCGACTTTGATTGGTAATGTTCATTAGGGACAAGGGGCAGCTGTTTAATGACGCCTGTTGCGAAAATAGGCCTGGATTGCTTCTGTTGATAAGGTATTCAGCACATCGGCGGGACGCAACCAACCTTTACGGGCCATATTAATACCATACCGTACCACATCTAATCCATCGATACTATGCGCATCGGGATCAACCGGTATTTTCATACCTTTATCACGCGCCCGGCGCAGATAGCGCCAGTCTAAATCCAGGCGCGAGGGGTGGGCATTGATTTCGATGCACACTCCGTGTTCTGCCGCCGCGTCGATAATGGCATCGATATCCAGCGTGTATCCTTCGCGTCCAAGCAGGATGCGTCCTGTAGGATGCCCGATAATATCAACGTATGGATTGGCGATTGCGCGTATCATGCGTTGAGTCTGCTCTTCCGGCGGTAGATTGAACAAACTGTGAATAGACGCTACTACGAAATCCAGGCTTGCCAGCGTCTCATCAGTGAAATCGAGCGAGCCATCGCGCAAGATGTCGCATTCGGTACCCTTCAGAATAAAAATGCGACCCGCGAACTCCTCGTTCAGGCGGTCAATCTCCTCACCCTGGCGGCGCAGCGCGTCTTCGTTCAGGCCACCGGCATACGCGGCTACCTTGCTATGGTCGGTCATGCCCAGGTAATGATAGCCGCGAGCGATACAGGCTTCGGCCATTTCGCGAATCGTATTCTGTCCATCGCTCCAGGTTGAATGCACATGCAGGATGCCCTGTAAATCCTCCATGCGCACCAGTGTTGGCAGCGTGCCTTCTATGGCGGCTTCGATCTCGCCGGTATCCTCGCGCAACTCCGGCTCGATGTAGGCCATGCCGAGCGCGGCGTAGATATCGGCCTCGTTCTTGCACGGTACCAGTTCCAGGTGCGGCTCTTTGCCGCGAAACAGCCCGTAATCGTTGATGGTCATGTTCATGCTGAGCGCGCGCCTCCGCAGTGGGATATGGTGTTCTTTGGAGCCGCTAAAGTGATGCAGCGTATAGGGAAACTGGCTGTCATTGACCACGCGCAGGTCCATATTCATGCCGCTTTTCAAGACTACGCTCGACTTTGTCTCGCCCTTGCCCGTAATCACCTGTACAGACGGCTGGCTGGTGAACACGTCCATAATCTTGCGGCGCGTTTCTTCTCCCGCGTCATCGGCCACGCTCACTACCATGTCAATATCGCCAATCGTTTCGCGGCGGCGGCGCAGGCTGCCCGCCACCTGCATACGCGCGATCTCCGGGATGGTTGCCAGCGCCGAGCGCATACGCTCGGCCTCTTCCTCGGCCACCGGGTAGAGGAAACGCCCGGCGTGCTGGGCCAGTAAAGCGATGCCCTGCAAGATTTTATCCTGCGTCTTCTTACCAAAACCGGGTAGTACCGCTACTTTATTCTCGTTACAGGCCTGTTCCAGTTCAGCAATGCTCTGCACATGCAACTGGTTATAAATCACGTTGATCTTCTTCGGCCCTACGCCCTGTATGCGACGCATATCAAGCTTCACCTGCGGCGTTTCTGCCACCAGTTCATCGTACAAGGCCATCTGCCCGGTGTTGACCAGTTCTTCGATGCGCTTAATAATAGTCGATCCCAGACCCGGTACCCCTTTGAGCTTGCCTTCGCGCGTCAACTGCTCAATATCGCCATCCAACGCGCTGACCGCCCGCGCCGCGTTCTCGTAGGCGCGTACCTCAAAGGGATTGCTGCCCTCTTTCAATTCGAGCAGGCTGGCAACATCTTCTAACATGTTGGCAACCGAATTTTTATCCATACATTCCTCTTATGTCATTGCACGCGCAAATCAAAAAACTCCGGCGGAATCGGTGTTACCTCGAAAGGATTGCGTCCCTTGAGGTCTCGATTGAGGTAGCGTTTGCAGTCGAAATGCGCCAGCAGCCAGCAATACCACTCGGTGGTGATGAACAGCGCGTCCCAGGGTTTTTCCGCGCCGGTATCCAGCACCTTGTTACACACAAAACAGCGTGCCATTCCCGCGGCGACTGCGCGTTCAAACCACTGGTATACAAACTGGTGGAAATCTTCCAGCGTCATCATCTCCAGACTGGACTCTGGATAGCCGAAAAGCGCCGGGTCTGGACATTCACGAAAGTCGGTTGATGCGCGGCTCAACGCCATGATCGGCGCTCTAATCGTTACCTTGATCTCGTCATGCTGCGGGTCGTCAGCCGCCGTTGTAATATTGCTCATCAGCAGCCCCTCCCGCGCAAACCATGCCAGCAATTCGTTTCTCATAGTATTTTCTTAGCCTGATGTGTCTACTACTGTACCATTTTGCGGATGAACCGTCAAATGTGGGCTTTGAGCGGCAGACATGTGGAGATAGTGGCTGTCATCCTGAGCGCAGCGAAGGATCTGTGTCTCGCCCAACGAGAGATCCTTCGCTGCGCTCAGGATGACAGCCAGGACACTGCTCAAGTCCGCTCACGGGATGCCTTATCTCCAAATGTCTGTTTGAGCGGTCCCAGGACGAGGGCGACCGCAAGGGTCCCCACCGCGCATCCGCCCAACCCCGAAACGCCCAATGCGATACCAGCCTTGACCCAGGGCGACCGCAAGGGTCCCCGCCGCGCATCCGCCCAACCCCCGCCCTTACTATGACTACGATGAAAGCGCGTGTTAGTCATCCATGCCCGGTTCCAGGACGAGGGCGACCGCAAGGGTCCCCACCGCGCATCCGCCCAACCCCCGCCCTTACTATGACTACGATGAAGGATTGGGAGTAGTTGCGGTTGTGTTGAAAGTTGCAGATGTTGCAGATGTTGCAGATGTTGCAGGTGTGTCTGTGGTTTCGGAGTGGTTGGATGCCTGGCGATGCTGGTGGGCGATGTAGAGGCCACGAGCGGGGCGGCCGATTTCTCCGACGTCGGCCATGCGTTTGAGGAGGAGGCGAACCGATTCGGGGGATTGGCCGGTGGTGTGGGAGATTTCGATGGGAGTGAGTGGGTGCAGGCTGGTTTCCAGCATGTTAAGGATAGCCTGACGACCGACTGAGAGATGGCCGAGGTCAAGAGAGGGTTCTTGCTGGAAGTGGATTTCACCGAGACTGTAGAGAGCGGGGATGCCCTCTGGAGTTGCTGTTAGCTGGAAGGCGAGAGCGGCGGGCGCTGAAGAGAGGGTATGTTTGGTGCTGAGTAAGACGCGCTGCTGCTCGTCGTCGGGATGGTGGGCAAGAAGCAGAATGTTTTTCATCGAGGCGACGAGGCCGGGGAAACTGCTGTCATAGCTGTGCAGGCCGGCCGCGTGAAGAGATTGGGCTGTATGGGCAAAGCGACCTGTTTTGAGATGGCGAATCAGAAGAAAGGCGCAGTTGGTACGACCTGCTAGCCGTGCGAGGCGGGTGAGGAGTTCGGAAGTATCAGGTATATGCTGAGTGCCGTAGATACCGGTACGCCGCAGGACGAGGGAGAGGGGATCGATGATGACGAGACGAGCGTTGAGGCGGGTGATGGCGGCTTCTAAAATGTCGAGGTCGTGTGCAATGGAGTAGGGACGGTCGTAGAGGGTGACGCTGTGGGCATCCAGGCTTTCGATGGTGTCGAGCAAGAGTACGCGGGAGAGGTCGGCTCCGGCGGTTTCCAGGCGCGGTTTGAGGATGTCGGGGGCGCTTTCCTGTGGAGAGATCAAGATGACGTGGCCGGGCTGGCACGAGGTAGCACCGGGTAGAGGGTGACCGCTGGAGACCGCGGCGGCAAGGGTGAGGGCGAGAAGGGAGGTACCGATGCCTGCTTCTCCTTCGAGCAGGGTGAGTTTGCCCAGGGGGATGCGTTGAGGCCAGAGCCATTGGGTGGGCTGGGTTTCGATTTTGGAGAGAAAGCGGCCAGGGGTGGTTGTGGCGGGAGATGGCGCTACATCACTGCCGGGATTGATGGATATATGAGGATTAAGGGCGGGCTGCAGGAAGGTGTGAAAACCGTGCAGGGCGGCCTGGATAGCGTGTTCGCTGGCTCCCCTGGCGCGCATGAGTTCAGAAGCGTGGTTGAGGGTGACCTGGCGCTGCTGGCGAGAGAGTTCCTGTCGTTCGCGGTCGATGGCGTTGAAGATGGCGTCGTCGGAGGGTTGCTGGGAAGACATGTGTTGGGTTCCTCTCTGATTGTGGTGAGGGTGGTTTCTGCGAGGGAGGCAGAAGAAGTGTGATAAAGAGGGTTGGTGATTGGGGAGGATGGTTACTAAGGGTGACAATAGTAAGTGAGCAAGCAGGCTCTGATTAGATTATAGCAGGAGATGGGGGGAAAAGCAAGGTTTTTTACAGGGACAAGTAGTGGAAGTCATGACTTGTAGAGGCACGGAATGTAACCGCAAGGGTCTATCCATTAAAAATAAATAATAATCTTGGAAGCTATGCTATGGCCTGTAGCACAGAAGGCGACCGCAAGGGTCCCCACTCAACCCTACATCCGCCCCCGCCTCTACTATGAACGTTCTGTCTCTGGTCGTTTTAATTGTGATAAGGGAGAACCGACTCCAGGGCGACGCAAGCGTACCCTCCCGGCATCCACACAGCCCCCGCCCCTACAGATGTTGATGCTCCAATCATTTGTGAAAAATCATAATTGCTATGACTTCCAGCACAAAGATCTTGACGAGTAATAGATAGTTAGGTATACTTGCGGTAGAATTGGAATTCAACGGAATCTTCGGTATTTATCCTTTTTATTTATGTTAAGTGTAAGGTGATTATCCTGTTACTATTAGCGAGGTCAGCGGGTAGATTATGGCTCCGACTGTTTCCGATTTACGTGGAGAACTGTTGAGTGAGCTTAACTCATTAACAGAAAACTCTGGTCGGCTGCTTACGTCAACGCAAGTGGCACTGCTTTTCGGAGTTTGTGATCGTACTGTACGGGTTTGGGCTAAGCAAAAACGGATCCCAACTATTCATAATCCGAGCGGACACTGGAAATTTTCTGCGTTGGAGATTATGCAAATTTACAAAGCAAGCATTCAAGAAGCCCAGCCGTTATCTAAGTAACCCTCAAATCTACAGAGGCACAGTTATTTATATAAAGGCTATCACTACGATATACGAGGGTGAGATGAGTTCAGAGTCAATGAAGGCTACAATAGTAAAATGGCTGGTGCCAGAAGCTAATTCTAAGCGAGTATTGCTGTTTAATCCTCCCGTTTATGATACACGGTTCCCCTGGAGTAAATGGCAGCAGCCGATTACTCTTCTCCAGTTAGCCACTTTGCTTAAAAGTGATCAGCGTAATGTTCGTCTGATTGATGCCTTGTACCATAAATCGGATGAAAGCCTCACTCGCCGTCGTGTCCGTATACTCACTCGTGGTGAAGTTTCCATTAACTACTGGCGATATGGGCAACTTGAAAGTGAGCTTGTTGCACAATTAGAAAACCTGGATAAAGAGGGTTGGCAACCCGATGATGTCTATCTTGAGGGTTTCACCACGTATCGATGGGAGGGGGTTGTTGAAGCGATTGCTTTAGTGCGAAAGAAGTTCCCTCATGCGCGGGTAATTCTCTGCGGAGCTTATGCATCGCTTGCTACTGAACATGCTGCTACGCATAGCGGTGCTGATATCGTCGTTACCGAAGAAATAAAAGGGATAGTCGGGCTGCCGCTCGATTTTTCCTTATATCCGTCTCACCCATCTTTTGCTTATCTTACTATTGGAACGGAAAGGCGTTCCAGCGAAGATCTTATCCATGATTTTCTCGCCAAGGCGAAACCTGTCAATCAGCTTGAGCGTATTGGACAATTTGCTTTTGCTGACCATGATGTTATTCGCAGGTATCCTGAGCAATTCTGTTCATTGCTGAAAGAGATTATCGACCGGAAAATAAAAGTTGGTTTCTATGCACTTTGTAATATATACGCACGCGATCTGGTAGATGACCCCGAGTTGGCTTCACTTTTATTTCGTGCAGGTTTCAAACAGCTAGTTTTTGCTGACGACCGAAATTTGCCTCCTTCAGAAGAAGCCTACGAAGAATTACTTGAAAGCTACCATAATGCAATACAGTATTGTATTCAAGCCGGATACAAACCACGCACTGAAGCCATTGTCGGTTCTGCTTGCATCGGGCGAAAAGGTGAAAGAATAGAGGAAAGGGCTGCCTTCATTACAAAATTGGCTCATGTGACAGGAGCACTTATAGTAGTCCCTTATCAGCCAACACCTGAAGAATGTATTTCTCTAGATATCTCCCTGGAATATCAAAATGGTAAGCTTTTCCCTTTCGCAGAGTACAATGGTTTAAGCTATAGAAACTATCAGGACTTACTAGGTCTAGCGGCAGTTCTTAATACTAAATATCGTTCACGTACTTTCGATTTCTTAGGAGATGGGCTCATTTCGCGTTTAGTGCAGTCTAGTATTGCAACGAAAGTTGGGACCCACGTAATTCTTCGGGTATATTAGAATGAACGACCAATTACTGTTGGCTGGTTTAATAAGGAGGGAAAATGGGTACGATCGTAACAGATGAGACTTACTCTATTCCAATCATATCCCACAGGGAACACGACGCGCTTTGCTAATTAATCCCCCAGTATATGATGCCCAATATTGGGCACGTTGGAGTCAGCCAGCAGGCCTACTCCGTATTGCTACTCTTCTCAAAAAGAAGGGATTTCAGATCGATTTTGTTGATTGTATGGAAACAGATGACTCGTGGTATAGTCACTAAGGCTCGTCGTTATGATGATAATGGAAAACCCATCTCTGTAAAGCGAGATAACATTTCAAAACCTATTTACCACTTTGGTTTATCCCTGCAAGAACTAGAAAAACGTTTGAAAGTCTTACAGGAACCTGATGAGGTTTGGATTACGTCAATCATGACGTACTGGTGGGAGAGCACACGTGATGTTGTAGCACTCGTGAAACGTCTTTTCCCCAAGCTACTGTACTGGTTGGAGGTATTTATCCTACACTTGCTCCGGAACATGCTGCTGAAAATCTTGGAGCTGATATTATTTTTAAAGGAGAAATTCGCGAAGCCAGCCAACTTCCCACAGACCTTTCACTTTATACTAAACCTCCAAGCTATGCAATTTTAGCAACCAGCAGAGGATGTCCTTGGGATTGTGTCTATTGTGCTGCTCGTACGCTTAATGGAGGCGCAAAGGTTCGAACACGCACTACTCAAGATATTCTTGAAGAAATTCGCTACAAATATGAACATCTTGGTATTCGGCGATTTGGCTTTTACGAGGACAATGCCCTCATCAACCGTGAACATTTCATTGAGGTAATGGAGGCTATTATTGAAAGCGACTTACCACTCGACCTCTATGCCCCTGAAGGTTTCGAGACACGCTTATTGGATGAAGATTTGCTAAGACTTAATGAAGCAGGCGGGGTTTAAGAAGGTTCATTTACCGCTAGAAACTGTGCGCTCAGATATTAACCGACAATGGAACCGACGCCACGCAAGCACCAGTTCATTTGAAAATGCATTACAGTCAGCCATTCGTGCAGGTTTTCGACCACGAACACAGGAGATAAATGCCTTTGTACTGTTTGGTCTGCCTGATGAACGTCTAGAGGATGTAGTCGACAGTACACTCTACGCACATCATATGGTTGGATCAGTGATTCCTATGCTCTTCAGCCCTGTCCCCAGTACTCATGTTTTTCGTAATCATAGCGATTATTTGCTTAAAGAGATGGGCTGGGACCTTCAGGACCTTAATGGCAAATTTCTTCCTTTTCTGGAATATAATCAACGTAGTAATCCAGGCTTGCGAGCTTCCGATTATTTAGAGTTAGAAGGGCTGATGTCAATCCTAAACGAAGGAAAAGTCCTATCCCGGGCAGTAGATTTGTGTGATGACAGCCTGATGGGTAAAGGATTTAGAGAGATTTTGCGTAGTAAGGAAAAGCAATTTGTGTCAGATAAACAGGTAGAGTATTCAACACTTCCTCTGTAAACTTAAAGCTAACTGAAAAGCACTTATTATTGAAAGTCCCTGAAAAGCATGTTATATTGCTACATATACATGCTTTTTACTTTGCTATGGGAAAGAATTACTTATAAAATCACTGCAACCAACTTTCACGTAGTTCTATTTTCTGTATTGACATTTATTAGAACTTCAAGTATGATATCACCATATGAAATGCTGTTAGCTCACGATGGTAATGATATGGGAGAGCAATTACAAGAGCCACTTGGATTTCAACCCGGTGATAAGATTCGTGTTCGTTCTGGACCACAGATGGGGGCAAGAGGGATAATTCAGGCTGAAAAAGAGGGCAGGTTAGAAATCCAGCTAGATGATGGCAATACTATACTCATCGAGCTTGAAGAGATCACTAACTATAGTCTTGCAGCTCGACGTGCCTGGCAGGTGATGCCTAAACGTGCTGGGCGTCCTCAACTGCCAAGTCCACGTAAGAAGATGATTAGCATGAGGATAGATGTAGAGGTTTGGGACCGGTTAGGAGAGGCGGTTAATTTGGGGCTTATTCCTAATAGAGAAGAGATGGTAAATAATTGGCTGCGTGACCATTTGGATATATTATTTGAGAAATTGAATATATCCAAAGAAACAAGAATTGGAGATGACGAACCGGGTAAGAGTCATGAATGAGCCTCTGTCTATACATTTAAGAGGAGAAAGCAGAATGGTAGAAAACTGGGTGAAAAAGCCTGTAGAATGGACAATTAAAGATATCGGTGCGCCCTTACTCAAATCCTTGGCTGGAGGGCTCTATTCTACATTAGAGGTTTTTAGAGAATATGTACAAAACGCCGTTGATTCTTATGTTGACTTTGAGCGGGAAACATGCCGAACACCCCAAATATGGTGCAAGTCTGGGTAGATGCTGATAATGCTGCTCTTCATATCAAAGATGATGGTATTGGTATGGATTGGAAAGATATTGAAACTGCTAAGGCTATTGCTGTTTCGCCTAAGTTGCTCAGATCCAATGAATTCGTTGGTTTTCGAGGGCTTGGTATTTGGTCGGGGCTTTCTGCATGTAAACAGTTGGTTTTGACTACAACGAAGATAGGAAATCCTTTCGCTTATAAACTTATTATTGATTGTGAAGGTATTGTTGAGCATTATCAAGACCCAATTCCTATTGATGACTTACTGAAAGATCGTCTTGAAATACACGAAACTCAGTGGGATCAGGAAGATCATTTCACTCAAGTGAAACTAGTTGATATTCACACAGACCGTTTTCGTGAGCTTTTAGATGTAGAAGCTTTAACACGCTATGCTGAACAACACTTACCTGTTCCTTTTGATCCTGATTGGAAGAGTTTGGAAATAACTAGTGAGACATCTTCCAAACCCTATACAGCATTTGTTAATGATGCTTTAAAAGATGTTCCTTGGACTCAAAACTATATTTTAACCGTCAATGGATTACAAGTTTATCGTCATTTTCAATCTGTATCTGAAATCAAACCGCCTGAGCGTCATTTGATAATGGATGATAAGGGAAGACCAGTTGCTATTGCTTGGTTATGCGAAACTAATAGACGGGGATCGAGAAAGATACTAGATATTAACCCTGATAAAGGTTGGACTCGTAACTTTGCTGTGCGAATTAAGAATTTTACAACTGGCATGCGTGGCCTTTATGCAGATCAAGACGTTATGGACCCTGGTAACTTAGACTGGTTCGTGGGAGAGATTTACATAACTGATGACGGTATTAAACCCGACACTAAACGTACACACTTTCAGCCAGGACCCCGGTACGACATTGTTATAAAGGCTCTCCGAAGGTTTTACACCTCTGTTGCTTTACGAGCACGCGGATGGTCTGCTCAAGTTAGTGTCGAAGAAGATTGTGAAAAAGTTAAGCATATAGCTGATGAAATAGGGAAGGTATTTGATAACAATGGGCTAAAATATGCAGAGAAAATTGTAGAGCTAGATCAGCCTGTTAAGGAACTTAATAAAATCTGGACGAGCCTGCAAGCCGCACGTGAGGATGCAAATAAGAGCGACTCTTCGCAGGAAGCAGAAAGCACGATTATTAAACGCAGTTATCTTCGCAAGAAAGAAGTTAGGCAATCTCTTGATTTAGCATTAGGTACGATTACCTCAATTAAAAAGCGTCTAGACCTGCTTGTGGCTGAAGCTCCAGTCTCCGAACAGAGTGTTCCAGTATCAGTATTTAATCCTCCAACTTTGACGCTTGATACATCTACAAACCACTAATTCGAAAGGGGGACGTAGCAAAGCTCGTACAAGTCGGCTCAAAGGAAATCAGGTCAGCACAAACGATGCTTTGAATACCCAGGTTGTAACTGGGATTTTACCAGGCTTAGAGATGTTTGTTGATATTACTGAATTCAAGGAGGAAAGAAGTGACAATAAGAGGCAATCTGCCGGAGCTTTAAGTAGGCAATCAGAGCATTTAAGGCTTCTGTAGCAGCAGTTATAGGTGAAGAAACTGAAATCTATCACAAAATCATGGGGCAACTGCCAGAAGAACTCCGTCGGAGAGGTATAAATGTCTAAGCAGACTGGAATACAAGTATTTAACTCATCAACTGCAAAAGATTATATTCGCTCGCAATCGACCGCAATATTATAAAGAATTTCAAGCAAGCATACTTCGCTGAACAGAAGCTAACTTATCTCGGTCTACCAGGCGCAGCTCTACTTGATATCCTAAGTTGGCGAGAGTTTCTCGGATATTGTACGCTTGTTGAAAACACAGAGGTGGCCGATAAGCTAGAATTAATGTCTTGAAAAATCATCTAGAGAACATCGTCCACTTGGAACGGGCTGATATCGATGAACTGATATTAACTGGAAAGGGACGTGGGAAGCTCCACTGGCCATACCAAATTGTAAATCTTGACTATTATGGAGGGCTAGTTAACGCAAGAACAAATGGTAGCTCGCATAGACTTGACACTCTAAAGAAGTTATTTGATAGGCAAGTTGGTGCCGCTTTTATATTGTTTCTAACTCTAAACCTTCGTGATAAGGATAAAGGGGAGTTGGATGAACTTGTAAAGCAACAAGAGGAGGACTTGCTTGGCCTTGAATTAGAGGGAGTTACGGAGTGTTTTGACAAGCATTGAGAGCTTAATCATGCAGGACTTCTTAAAATCTATGTCCCTATTCTTCTAGATAGCATCGCTAAACAACATACGCTTGTATTCATTCCTCCAATTTTGTATCAAGGCACACAGCAGATGGTTCATTTTGCCGTGCAATGTATACCCTATACAAGTCTGGGAGCAGGGCGTGTGTCTCTGACTAAAGAAAGAATTAAACTGATCAATTTACCTTTGTTTTTTCTACATGGTCATGACCATTTACAAAAGATTGATCTTGGACGCGTACTCATTAAAAATGGTCAAGGTAAATATGAAAATTGACGCAGTTAAGCAATTTTTCATTTGAGAAAAATGAGGACAATATTATGAGTGACAAATCCTCCATTGAATGGACAGATGCTACCTGGAATCCTGTCACAGGCTGTACGCAAGTCAGTCCAGGTTGCGATCACTGCTATGCCCTCACATTTGCTGAGCGTTTTCGTGGTGTGCCAGGACATCCCTATGAGCAGGGATTTGACTTGAAGTTATGGCCAGACCGTTTGCAACTGCCTTTACAATGGAAAAAGCCGCGCCGAATATTTGTCAATTCGATGTCAGATTTGTTTCATAAAGATGTACCAGATGAGTATATTCGTCGTGTCTTTGAAGTGATGGTCAAGGCTGACTGGCATATCTTTCAGGTACTTACAAAACGTAGTGCGCGACTTGCTCGACTTGGCCCTACCTTCCCTGGCGATCGCACATATTTGGGCCGGGGTATCCATTGAAACAGAACGTTATACTTGGCGAGCCAACCATCTCCGAGAAGTTCCTGCGGATGTTCGGTTTATTAGTGCCGAGCCACTTTTGGGTCCATTAGATCAACTAAGCCTTGATGGTATCCACTGGTTGATTACCGGTGGCGAAAGTGGGTATGGGCATCGACCTTGTGATCCTGATTGGGTTCGAGATCTCCGGGATCGCTGTATAGCTGAGGGTGTAGCTTTCTTTCACAAGCAATGGGGAGGGCGTACCCCGAAAGGCTGGTGGACGTTTACTTGATGGTCGGACGTGGGATGAGTTACCACAGCTATTCGCTCAAGAGCAGCTATTTTGTTAAGTCTAAAGGAAGGTGTTTTTATGCCGCTTCCAATTACTGTTATTACTCCCGCTCTCAAACTACTCAGCGATAAAATAGATATTTTGCCTGCTTCAGGTGGCGCTGTGGAAGATCTTCAACGCCCGGATGAAGATGAGTTAGAAGATATGCTTATCAATCGAGATAGCAGAGAAATTACTGAATTTGCGGAGACCCCCACACCAACTTTATCGAATTTATATCGTCCAACTCCTCCAATCTTTCGTAACGAAAAGCATTTGTATCACTTCTTCATTGATGGAAGCTTGCGTACCTACTATCTTGGGACTGGTATTGAAGGAAATCGTTCATTTCCAATTGAACTCGCTCAAATTGGGTCGGCTGTCATGGGGCGAACTGATATGGGAAAGGTGTATCCGATTGGTATCAAAAATCGTATTCTTCTTCTCGTCCCAAAAGGACAATTTGGAATTGTCAGATTTAGTGTGGATGGAATTGGAGAAACTGAATACGGCAGATGGCTTTTTCCAAGTTATCGACATTACAGAAAAGAATGCTAATGTTCCTCAGGAACCGGACAGAGATACTTTACGTACACGTGCAGGAGGAATTGCTCGCAACCGTATGCACAAATTGGAAATCGAGATGATCGATTTGACAGATGGTCGTCGCGATGCTCAACATTGGCTCATCCTTGACGGTGCAGTTAAATTGGATGAGTTTATCAAGACTCCCAATATGATTGGGGTCGCTAAGAACTTTCGCAAAGACCCACAATTCAATTTCGGTAAGAAATCTAACCAACGGAAAGATATTACGCAAATTATCGCCGGACTTCCGTATGCGCATCGTACCGCAGCATTTAGTTCTCATAATGGTCAAGTTGCTTTTTGGTACGTGCGACTTCGTGAACAAGGAGAGGTAGATTACCCACTGATGGGAGTAGTGAAAGTTGAACTCCCACGTCCTGATAGAACTCCGGTTGAGTCAAAGCTAGTTGACTTGCTTTCCAGTACATTGATAGCTGAACGAAATGTAACACCCCATGGCCGAGATAGTCGCTGGCATTGTCATTTGTACCCCATCTTTCAGGCTGAACAAGCTATTAAGAATCAATTTTATTCTCAACAGGTTCTCATGGGCGTTATAAGTTGGCCGCGCCTGCAAAAAATATAAGAAGGAAGATACTTCTATGAATGATGAAGTTCAAGAAAAAACTGCTAATCAGACCCAACAACAAGAGGTTTCTATCCCTCTTCCTATTGGCCGTACCTCGGCGACAGAGCGCGAAGCTATCACCTCGGACCAGTTCGCTTTCTGGCTGTCTGATGATGTCATTGTCAACCCTTTCGACATTATGACTGTGGAGCAGATGAACCAACCAGGTCAAGCATCAAGTCATACATATGGTTTAGTCACAACATTGGAGCATCGGACTGATGCTCCTAATCATTTGGCCAACTACATCTCTAGTAACTTTGGACAATTAGATGAAGAGCCCAACTCCATTCGTCAGGGAACAACTGTCGCCTCAGCTCAATGTACTAAACAATACGGCTGATATCTACATGCCTGTACCCAGTGAGCGAATGGTTTATTTTGCTCAACCAGAAGATATCCAGCAAGCTTTAGGAACAGATGTGTTGCTGAATGAACGTAAACAAGACGCTATTCCCGCCGGTCTAATAAAGATGAGCAATGGTGCAGCAGCCGTGGCTTATCTCGACCGCCAGTATGTCCTTGGTCCATAATTTGCCCATATGAATATCTCTGGTATTAGTGGTTTAGCAACAAAAACCTCCTATGCTATGTTTCTTATTGCAATCCATTCTTCAAACAGCTACTTGACAAAGAGAATATTGCAGTGATTATTCTCAATGTGAAGCAAGCGGATTTGCTGCACATTGACGAAGCCAGGTCCTGAATTGTCTTCCAACCAGAGAGAAATCTGGGAAGAGATAGGATTGGAACCCAAGCCATTTGATAATGTTCGTCTATTTTCTGCCACGCAATGAAAAAGGGCAGCTAACAGCTATTCACCATCACCCAAATCTTATACACTATATGCCTATGATTTGGAGGGGACTGCCGATAAGCTTGATTTGCTCTATAGTAATGTAGCTGATACAAGCGGGACGATTGAGGGTCTTTATGGAGAAATCATGACAGGTATTCCTGCAGGGAACCCGATTTTAGGAACATGCAAAGCTGGGAAGCGTTGCTGAGATTTCTTGCGGAGACAACAGGCGACAGGTCGCTGGCGGGAATGTTTGCCAATGCTTCTATTGGTATGTTTCGTCGTCATTTACGTCGTATTGTTCAAACTCGTCAAACAGGTATCTTTGTGAATAGCCGCTCACGGGATGAGAAACTGCTAAGTGAGGAACTTATCAACATTAAAGGAGGTACCACTTATGTAGTGGATATCGCAAAGCTGGCTGATGACGAACAAACATTGGTCTTTGGTGATATTCTGCGTACTATCTATGCCGTCAAATCTGAGGCGATGGGAGAGAGAACTGAAAAATCGCCAGTTCCAGAAAAAGTTATCATTTTCGTGGATGAGTTGAATAAATATGCTCCTAGCGGCAATAAGGAAAGTCCTATCACCCAACAAGTACTAGATGTGGCTGAACGTGGTCGTAGCCTAGGCGTTATCCTTATCTCTGCTCAACAGTTCATGAGCGCTGTTCATCCTCGTGTTACTGGCAATAGCGCAACCAAAATTATTGGGCGTACTGGCTCATCAGAAGTAAATGCACCTGATTATCGCTTCCTAGATCAGGATATTCGCATGGCTGTAACTCGTTTGACCAAAGGAGAACTATTGATAAGCCATGCTATTTATCGTCAACCTGTGAAAGTAATCTTCCCGAAACCTGCTTATAAGCAAAATCAGTCTTAGGGTGATAGTGCAGCTTTACCTTCACGTATGCATAAACACCCGGCCGTGATAATACTCCGCCGTCTGCCAGTCCAGCACGTCATCCAACGCCTCGCTAAAGGCTTTCAAGTTTTGCTCGCGTGTCGCTTCATCTGGCATGACCGTTCCGCGCCATATCAGCGTGATAAACACACGCTCTGGTTTCTGGTTGTCCTCTACAATATGACGCGCAACGGTCCCAGGAAAGGTATGATGCCCTTTCTTACGTATATCTTCTAATGGGGGCGGTGTTTGTGATCAGGGTTTGAGTAGGGGGTGACAGGGTGGACAAGCTACGTTATAATGCTTGCATTACTTCATGAACACCACGCGGTCGTGGTACGGTTCGATGTCGCACCGAAAGGACCGGATCAGACCATGCGCTCAATAGAAGACGACACCACAACCCCTGTAGGGACGCGATTTATGGCGTCCGGGTCCTATGATCGTGAACCCGGAGCAGCCACTGTCACCATCGCCGACATCTGGGAGGCGCACAAGCTGCTCAAGCCGCGTTTGCACCATACACCGCTAACGCCCTCGCGCACGCTGCGCGATTTGACCGGCGCGGATATTTACCTGAAAGCCGAAAATACGCAGCGTTCAGGCTCTTTCAAGGTGCGCGGAGCCAGCTATAAACTTTCACGCCTGACTCCACAGGAATACGAACGTGGCGTGATTGCTGCCTCGGCTGGCAACCATGCGCAGGGCGTGGCGATTGCCGCCGCCCAATATCATATCCCCTGCACCATCGTGATGCCGGAAACCGCGCCGCTCGCCAAAGTGATGGCTACTCAGAGCTACGGGGCCACCGTCGTACTGCACGGCTTTACCTACGATGACGCCTACCAGCGTTGCCTGGAATTGCAGGAACAGTCAGGCGCAACCTTTATTCATGCCTTCGATGATCCCGACATCATCGCCGGTCAGGGAACGCTCGGCCTGGAAATGTTGAGCGACCTGCCCGACGCCGACGCGCTGGTCGTGCCGATTGGCGGCGGCGGCCTGATGTCTGGCATCGCCATTGCGGCGCGCGCATTACGTCCTGATATCACCATTATTGGCGTGCAGGCAGCGGGCGCTGCCTGCTTTCGCGCCTCACTCGACGCCGGAGAAGTTCGCTCTCTACCCGCCATTGCCACCATCGCCGATGGCATCGCCGTCAAGCGACCCGGCGCGCTAACCTTCTCCATTATCCAGCGATTGGTAGATGATGTTGTCGTAGTCAATGACGAAGCGATTATCAGCGCGGTACTCTTCTTGATGGAACGCTGCAAAATGCTGGTCGAGGGCGCGGGCGCGGTGGGCGTGGCGGCCCTTTTGAGTGGCGCGGTGAAATTGCCCGGCAAAAAGGTGCTGGTGCCGCTCACGGGCGGCAACATCGATATCAACCTGGTGGGCCGTTTCATCGAGCATGGCCTGGCTGCGGCTGGTCGCTACTTCGTCATCCATACACGCCTGGCTGACCGCCCCGGCGAACTGATGCGCCTGCTGGGCATCATCGCGGACATGCGCATCAACGTCATCGACGTGCGGCACCAGCGCATTTCCAGCCGCCTGCCCATCATGCAGCGCGAAGAAACTCTCACTCTTGAGACACGCGATCGCTCTCAGTGCGATGAGTTGCTACAACGCCTTCGCGCCTCCGGCTACGTTGTCGAAGAAGCGCAAGCGTTGGAATAATGTAGGGACGCTTGCGTCCCCGGCGTCCTGTAGGGACAAGGGGGGATATAGGGAAGGGCGGGGGCCTTGTGCTTGTCCTCCTTGGAGTATGTCCACTGCGCCTCACGGAACCCGGGCGAATCGTGTTGCCACGAGGACAAGCACAAGGCCCCCACCCTTCCCCGCATCCTCCCCTTGTCCCTACAAGAAGCCGGGGATGCAGGCGTCCCCGTTATTACCGCATTCGTTCGTCAAAATTCATCAGGACGGGGCAATAGGTTGGCTATATTACCGATTTTGGTTGTGAATGTCCATCATAACAGGCACTTCTCAAATCCGCTCACTGGAAGCCTTATCTCCAACAGTACAGGCGATGTTCATCAGGTTTAACAAAGGTATGATAAAATGTCCCTACTATGAACCTGTGGGCAGAATCTGAAAACCTCGAATTAGCCAGCACGTCTGCGGAGCAGGCGCAAAAATCGGGCACAATGCGCCGCAATGCCACGGAACACGCTGTATTGCCAGCATTGCGCTCCTGGTTGCTGGCTGAGTATGTCGCGCCCTATTGCCGCTCGCTGGCCGCCACGCGCATCTTCCGCCGCTGCATCTGGCTCGACTCGCTGGGCAGCACGCGCGCTACGTCTAAGAAGGCCAACGGGAATCAAAGGCGCAACAGTGAGCGCGGAAGCGGGCGCGGACATGGAAGCGGACACAGATATGGAAGCGGACGCGATGAATCGCGTCCCTACATATTTGATGATCTTACCGAAGGAGAACAACTCGAGCGCGGTGTATCGCGCCCCAACAAAGCCGCGCAGAAGTCTCGAAACGAGGCTTTGCCGCCCGCGCTGCAAAGCGTCGCTGCACTGGCTGACGAACTGGCGCGAGAAAGCAAGCCCATCATCTTACAAGGTCTCGCGCTTGATACGGGCAAGAGTGGAAGCGAAGAAAAGACCTTTGTTTTGCCAAAAGAGAGCAGCGTCATACATGCCTGTTGGCGCGAGGTCGCGCCCGCGCTTCTCCCCGCTATTGAGCAAACCGCTACCATCTTCCTGCTCAACCCTCTCGCGATTACCAGGTCATCGTCATCTCAACAAAAGGAACGAGGGCGACCGCAAGGGTCCCCACCCGTCCTCTCAACCACCCCCGCCCCTACAATGGACGAGGTTCCGTTCTTGACCGCAGACGAACTCGCGCCCCTTTTTCAGCGCACCGCGCCAACGGAAGTGTGCCTGTTGTTGATGCATCAACAGGTTGAGAGGGTATTTCTTCCAGCTTTGCGCTCGCCTGCCGGGGCCGCCGCCTTTACCGCCTTGTTGCGCAGCGATCGCTGGAAAGCGATGCTGGCGAAAGAGAGCGAGAGCGACTCAAAGGTTGGGAGAGCGATTGACCTCTGGTTAGCTTCCCTGCAACCACATTTCCCATTGGCGCGGCGTCTAACCTTGCCCATGCTGATCGGCCCGGCCACCGTTGAAGACGCTCCCTGCTCCCTGCTCTTCGCTACGCGCCGCCAGGATAGCCTGGCCTGTATGAACGATGCCATTTGCGGCTATCGCAGGCGCCTCGAGCGAGAGAGCCGCCGGGGCATTTTGAACGAAGCATGGTTTGCCGCGCAACTGGCCGAACGCGACGCGCAGGCTTTGCAACACTTGAGCGAAGACACCTTGCGCGAAGGCCGCGCCCGTCTTCCTCGCCGCTGGCCCGACCTGCGCCAGCAACTATTGCTTGATCGTTTCGGGCAATGGACACAGAGCGAATACGATGCAATCATTTGTCGCCTGTTGCAGGCGGATGAAGTACGCTGCGAATGGCGACAGGCGAACCAGGAAAATCTGCCTTGCCGCGTCCCCGGCCACGAGGATATGCTGCTGTGGCAATGGAAAAAGAGACGCTACTAGGGGGAAATGCCAGGTATGGGGATGCCCGGACATTTTAGTAGCACCTCTTTACTAAGGAACGTTCTAGACATAACTTTAGTGGCATGAATTTTGATAAATTGTGTGAAAAATTGCGTCAAAAATTTTCCTCTACCACATTGGTGTATAGAGCGAGTATAATATCTGGAATATTATAATGAACAGAACAGAGCAAAGGCCAGTAGCGACACCCTTGTGGGTGTCTCGTACCCTCCCATTAGAGACGGACAGGCGGACAGGACACCCACAAGGGGTGTCGCTACTGGTATCTTGAAGAACTAAGAGGATTAACCTACATGCCACGTAAGCAGAAAATGACGGGAGACCATACTCCCGATCCGTTTGACGAACAATTCTCGCCGCAAACCGGCGATGGTAATCAGAACGAGAGTGAGCAAGAATTTGCCACTACCTATGGTGATGGACGCGAAACAGCGCTTCCCTACAACGCCTTCACTGATGAAAACCGGCGTCACGAGGCCGGCAAACGCGAAGTTGAGATGTACATTCGCACGTACAATACCCTGTTGCGCAGTTCAGGTGAAATCAGCCTGAAAGCCCTCGTGCAGGCGCATTACAATATCGATTCGAGCCTGCATCCAGAAGCGCGCTCACCGTATCCCGATATGTCCGCTTTCATTTACAGCGTACTGCGCCTGCCGTCTGCTATTATTCACTGCGACCTGGTGCTGCTGGGTCAATCTGAAGATGTCTTCTTGCAGCAGGGCTTTCAAGTCGATCACTGGCAGTCTGTGACGGCCTCGGCGCGGCGGCGCAAGTGGTTCTATGATGGCAACAACACCCTGGCTGTCTACGTTGCCAGCGTCAGCGACACCGACGATATTGTTCCCATTCTGGTGGCCTTTCAGATCGAATGGAACAAAATGTATTACCTGCTCAATGCCGACCCCACCACCATGCAGATATTGGAAACGCGCATGGATCACACCTCGCCTGTGTTTGCGGAGATTCGCAAAGTGCTGCGCGAGCGCCTGCATATCGCCGTTGATGACTGGGAACGCCTCGAAGTCATCTGGGGCGATCTCCTGTGGGAAAACCTGCTCACCATCGGCAGGCAGCGCAAAAGTTTCGCGCTGCGCTTCCTGGGCGGCTCGCACGTTGGCTACGTGCGCGCCACGCGCCAGTGGTGGGAGCCGGTAGAAAAACTGCTGGGAACCCTGGGGTTGCAGGATCGTCCGATCTACTTCGTTTCCAGCAATACCCACAGCCTCGTCAATCTCATGTCGGGCGCGTTGCTGCGACGTGACAACGAATTGACAAAATTTGCTCTGAGCGGCGAAGACCCCTACCTGGCCGATGAATGTCGCAAGCTGCAACAAGGCATAGTGCCGGGCAACTGGCAGAACTTTCTCTACTTCCTGTCTCGCGAATGGGTACGCACCCCGGCGGGTAAAGAGTTCACGCGCCAGCGCACGCAGGAGGAGGAGGAGCGCGGCATCTGGTACATCAATGCGCGGCACGGCCTGGAAATCGACGCCCAGGTCTTTGATCTGGCCCGCCTGCGTCCCATGGATGTCGATCCGCGCTCTCGCATGTCCGGCATGGACAAGCTGGCAAAGAGCAAAGCCATCATCCTGAATATCGACTACCCGTTAGGCATGGCTGCTTACCGCATGATGCGCGAGATTATGGAGAACATGCCCAACTTGCGCGGCATCTACATCCTCGGCAAAGCAGCCACCCTCAACGGCAGCATCGGCGACGTGATGATCTCCAACGTGGTACTCGACGAGCATAGCCAGAACACCTACTGGCTCGACAACTGCTTTACCGCCCAGGATGTGCAGCCCTACCTGATTTACGGCTCCGTGCTTGACAACCAGAAGGCCGTGTCCGGCAAAGGCACCTACCTGCAAAACCGCCAGTACTATGATTTCTACTATCGCGCCAACTATACCGTCGTCGAAATGGAGAGCGGCCCCTACCTTAACGCCGTCTACGAAGACCAGTACCTGACCCGCTACCCTGTAGGCGAAAACATCAACTTCGCGCGCCTGCCCTACGAACTGGGCATCCTGCACTATGGCTCAGATACCCCCTACACACGCGGCAAGAACCTGGGCGCGGGCAGCCTCTCCTACTTTGGCATGGACTCTACCTACGCCAACGCCGTTGCCATCCTGCGCCGCATCTTCGAGAACGAAATCCAGCAGCACATGCAAACGCAACCCCTGATGGAGGACGTACAACCCATCAAAGCGCAGCCTGTCGCGAAACCATAGGAATGTTAGCGGCCCAGGCGTCCTGATGAAACTTTGACAACCGAATGCGGAAATACGTACCTCCGTCCTGTAGGGACAAGGGGCGGGGTTGGGTAGATGAGGGCCTTGTGCTTGTCCTCGTGGGAGTGCGACCATCATGCCTCACGGAACCCCGGCGAAGCGCGTTGTCACGAGGACAAGCACAAGGCCCCCACCCCTCCCCACATCCGCCCCTTGTCCCTACAGGATGAAGGTGCTATACTGCCCCTGTGGAGAGTATCTACCGGCATGTATCAAGGTAATCGATGCTATTTCTTCTTTGACGCTCAAAAATGTGCTTGATCTTTGACGAAAAGGGTACAATATACGTCTATTCTTATAGAGGGCATTATATAAAAGTATATCTACTGACTGAAGGTAAGCAGGTTACGTAGGTTATGAAAGAGCAGCACGGACCACTTATGGAAGATCAGAGTAGCGCGCGTTTTGGCAATTATGATCTCATCCGCCCTATTGACACTGGCGGTATGGGTGAAGTATACCTTGCGCATCAACGCTCCGCCTTTGGTCGTCCCGTTGCCATCAAAATTATTCGCTCCGACCTGGTGCATGATACGACGGCGCGCGCGCGTTTCCTGCGCGAGGCGGAAGTCAGCGCCCATCTGAAGCATGAGCATATCCTGCCGTTGTTCGAGTTTGGCGAAGACCAGGGACGCCTGTTTCTGGTCACGCCCTATATCGACGGCGGAACGCTGGCGCGTCGCCTGAAAAGTGGTTCTCTCTCGCTCATCCAGGTGCGCCAGTTGTTTGTGCCACTGGTGCAGGCTGTCGCCTATATTCACCGGCGCGGCGTCGTGCATCGCGATCTCAAACCTACCAACATCCTGCTGGATGAGCAGGACGGGCAAATTTATGTGCGTTTGATCGACTTTGGCATCGCGATGGTGCAGGGGCGCACGGCCAGCCCGCCACTGACGACCGCTGGAAACGAAGTCGGCACTATCGCCTACATGGCTCCTGAGCGGTTGAACGGTATCGCGGCTCCCAGCAATGACATTTTTTCGCTGGGCGTGATCCTCCACCAGATGCTGACCGGAAACCTGCCCCTGGGCGATGATCTTGATCCCCTGCCTCCCGCGCTGGAATATGTGGTGCGGCGCTGTATCGCCGCTGAACCGCAAGAGCGTTTTGCCAGCGCGGACGAGGTGTTGAAGAACTTTGAGCGCGCCTACCAGGCGCTGAGTTCGCCGCCCCAGAGATTACCCGGTATGCCACCGGTGTCGCCGGATCCCGCTTTGACCGCCAGTATGAGCGGAAAGCTGACAGTCGAGCAGGTGCGGCGCGAAACCGTTGCGCTCCAGCATTCCGGCCAATTGCCCGTTGTCTCGCCGATTTCGCCCTTACCCGCTGTCTCGTCAGAACATCCAGCCGTCCCTCAAAGCTTCAGCCGCGACGATTATGGCGCGCCGACCACCTCTTTCAGCCCGCCCAGAACGCCACCACCGAGAAGCGCGCCAGCTCCACTTCCACCACCATTATCATCGCACAGCAATGGCGGCAGTAACCGGAGGAGATCGCTCCTACCCCTGATTTGGGCCATCATGGTTGTGGTCTTGCTGGCAATCGGAGCATTGGCCTATACAGGTTTTCAAGCAATAACCGCAACCGCCGTGACAATCAACTTTGGCCCAATGGTGAAGCCACTCGAGGAAATTTACTCTGTGACAGCCGTGGCCTCGACGCAAAGCGTTGATGTGACTAACGCTATTATTCCTCTGCGTGTCTTTACCAATACCCAGACAGTCTCGCAATCTGGCCCAACTACCGGACAGGCCGATTGCCCATTAGGCATCTTATGCACTCAGGGGGTAGCCCAGAATGATGTAGATACCCTGGTCGGGCAGATGCAGCCAGGCCTTGAAAAGCAGATTGCGCAACAATTGCAGCAGCAAATAGCCGGTGCTGGAGGCATTCAGGCAACCAATATTAATTACTTCATTGTCTCCAAGACTCCCACTCCTGCCGTTGGACAGGCTGGAGATACGGTGCATGTTGCTATGGTCGAGAAGGGAAGCGTTGGCTATATCGTCAGCGGAGATGCAACAAGCGTGGCGCGCAATGCGCTCATGAAGCAGGTGACACAGTTGGGCGCGCACTATATCACTGCTCAGCAATACGGTTGAGATTGGGCGACCCGTTATAGAGAGTATCGATACGGCTACGGGGCAGGTAGCTCTCAAGATCGCGGCTAGCGGCGTTGCTCTCTACCAATTTCCAGCCGCGCAATTGCAGTTAATTCGTAATAGTCTCAAAGGCAAGACGCTGAGTGATGCGCGTCACTTCCTGGCAAGCCAGCCGGGCATCGATCCGCAAAGCGTTGCCATTCACTTTACGCAGGGCAATAGCAATACGCTGCCGGATAGTATCGCGAGCATTACTATCGTGCCGCTCAATGTTAGCCCGTATCCGCCGGTGCATCTCAAAACCGTGCCGTCGCCATCCAACAATTCGACGACGCCGACAAGCGGGACACCAACAGACACGCCAACGCAGACTACAAATGCGCCGACGGCGACAGCAACGCGGCAGGATAATTGAGCAGGGCATTATAAAGGGCAGACCATGCTTTCACACCCCTGCAACACCAGGTCGTTCTGTCTTTGCAGGGGCGAAGCATAGCCTGCCCTGGGCAGTGCAAATATGTTTCTGGGATTTCTTCTCTATGTATATTATATACGATGAAGCCAAATGTTTTCAAGGCTTTAGCGTCACAGATTAGTCTCTCTCTGCATCTTCTTGTTTCAATTCATTCCACAGGGACTTGACGGTATGTGTCATGACCTCGTAGCCGAAGCCGCGTCGCTGTAAAAATGCGCCCAGGCGGTTGCGGAACGTCTGGTAATCGATGCCGGGTTGATGCGCGAGTGAGGTGGCTTTTTTGCGAGCGGCGCGCAGGGCCAGTTCTTCGTCTTGATCCTTATCCACCAGTTCATCTACAATGTCGCGCTCCACGCCTTTCATGCGCAATTCATTCTTGAGGGCGCGCGCGCCGCGTGGATTGAACTTATCGCGATTCTCCACCCAGAACTCGACGAAGGCGCGATCATTGACGAAATCGAGGCGATCAAGGCGTTCCAGTGCGGCGTCGATGATATAGGGGGGCGTTTCTTTGCGCTGCAGGTAGCGACGCACTTCTTCACGGCTACGCGGGCGGAATGAGAGGTAGTTTAATGCGCGATCAACCGCCTGCTGCTCCGCATCTTCGCTGCGCAGTTGCTCCAGTTGCTCCGGCAGCAATTCCTGCCCGATACGCAACTCCATGCGCAGTACAATCACGGCATTGACGCCCAGCAAGTAACGCCCATCAACATACACATTGACGCGCTCAGCATTATTCACCTGTGGTTCAAGATCGGTTATTTGCATAGGGATACTATACAACGCTGCCAGGGCAGGGGCAAGCCCAGCCCTGGTGTAGTACGGGTGATAATAAGGATGTAATTAGTAGGTCACTGATGCTTTTTGCCAGACAATGGGTGTGGAGCATCCGGTTCACCGTCAGGTCTTCCACGCAGATCACGCCGTGGGCGTTGACGATCTGGCGGCTCTCCTGATGGGCGAAGTTCTCGCGCCGCCAGCCGATCCGCTCATGCACTCGCGCAACGACACGGCGGTGCTTGCGGCGTTCGGGGGTTGCCTTCTCCAACTTGGAGTGGGCGCGTTGCACCTGTGCCAGCGTCTTTTCCTCCTGGCGAAAGAAGCGCGGGTTCGCGATCTCGCTGCCATCGGAGAGCGTGGCAAAGGTTTTGAGTCCCACATCAATGCCAACCGCCGAAGGGGTGTCAGGCAACCGCTCCGGCTCGACTTCGCAAGAGAAGCAGACGTACCACTTCCCCGTCGAGGAGCGTTTGACGGTGCAGGTTTTGACCGTGCCGCGCAGGGGACGGTGGGAGACCATCTTGATGCTGCCGATCTTGGAGAGGCACACGCGGTGGTCATGCGTGAGGGAGAACCATGTTTGGGGATTTTAGACAATGTGTTCAAAAGTGAAAGAAGGGGGAACCTTACGAACGTTTGGTAGGAAGAGGGCTAGCAGTAATTCACCCAACCATTTGAGTTGAATGAATACTACCGGGAGGTCATTAGAAAACGGCTTCGGCAAAATTCGATTCTGGTAACATTTCTATAAGTGGGACGCGCTTTGCCTCGGTGATGCGGTTCTCGGCATCTACGAAGACCAGGCATGGCTCCAATGCGCGAATTTCCTGCTCGTCATATTGCGCGTAACTGATGATAATGACGATATCACCTTCTGCGGCATGACGGGCTGCAGCCCCGTTCAGACAGATCACCCCTGAGCCTCGCGCCCCGGCGATAGTATACGTCTCCAGGCGAGCGCCGTTGTTGACGTTGACCACCTGCACCTTTTCATAGGGGTAAATGTTGGCGGCCTCTAGCAAATCGGCATCGATAGTGATGCTGCCAACGTAGTGCAGGTTGGCCTGGGTGACGGTGGCACGGTGAATCTTGCCTTTGCACATAGTGCGCTGCATAGTCACTCTTCCTTTCAAGCTGTTCAAGGTTCAAAAGCATACCGTTTGGAGTATTCTCTCGCATCCAGTATACCCATGTGAGAAACCGTCAAAGGTTCTCATATTACTAAACGTGTCAGGTAGCCAGTTAGGAACATTCTAAAATCTCTATCATGCCGCGCAGCAGCGCAACCATGCCTGGCACCTCATCTACCACCAAGTCCGCGTGTTGCAGCAATGCGGGGAGCGTATCGTGATGTCGCACAACGATACCTAGCGTTGCCAGCCCCTGCTGGCGTAGTTGCGCTATCTCCTGAATGCCATCCAGGTCGGTGCGGTCGTCACCGGCGAAGATAAGGCCGCGCAGGGCGTTACTTTGCGCGAACTGGCGCAGGGCCTGTCCTTTATCGATAGCCAGTGGCGGGCGTATCTCAACAATGCGCTTCCCCTCACTCAGTTGCATGTTGACGCGCCGTGCAGGTTCTGCAAGCAGCTCAAGCAGCTTCTGGCGCGTTTCCTGTTGATCTGGCGCGAGGCGATAATGAATGGAGCCGCCCACCCGTTTGCGCTGCACAATGACACCGGGCAGGTCTGCCAGTCTCGCGGCCACCAGGTCGAGCAGGTACGTACCGGCGGCTGAATGTTCAAGAGCGCCGGGAGCAATATGTACCTCGCGCAGCCAGGGCAAGCCATCTGACCATTCCAGCCCGTGCGTGCCAATATAGGTCAACCCATCCAGATTGATTTTCCTCGCGCCATCTTCAATCTCTCGCCCGGTCAAAATCGCGACGCGGGCATATTTTTGAGCGCGTTGCAGCAGATCGGTCACACCGGGGTACAGTTGCGCCTGCTCAGAAGTTGGGGCAATGGGGCTGAGTGTGCCATCAAAGTCAAATGCCAGGCCCAGTGGCCTCTGAGCCAGTACCGTCTCAACGTTTTTGTTATTCAAGCGTTGGTTCTCCACATTCTTGAGTATAGCACACAATTCATATATCGACGCGTAGGGATGCGGGTGGATGATGAGTGGAGGTGGGGACCCTTGTGGGCGTCCTTTATACTAATGACGGCGTTGAAGGAACGTTGGTACATCAACGAGGAGGACGCCCACAAGGGTCCCCACTTCCACTCCACTCCTCCCGCGTCCCTACGCAGTGGGCGTGGTACTTTTATACCAGTGTATGACCCGAATCGCGTAGATTGACATGCTTACATGCTACTATCGTAAGCATGATGAGGTGTCTCTTTGACACGTCCCCGTTCACTGGAAGATGCGCATGGTCAGCGCGTTGCGAGAGTTTTTAAGGGTCAGCCATGATTGTCGGCGAACGGATTGGGCAGCGACTGGGCGAATACCGCCTGGGGCGTCTGCTTGGGCGCAGCAGGTTTGCCGAGGTCTACTACGGTGAGCATCTTGAACTTAACATCCCCGTTGCCATCAAAGTCCTTAATTGGCGCTATATCCGTGAAGGGACGGGCAAATTTCTTGACCAGGCCTGTACACTGGCGCAATTAGAACATCCCCATATCGTGCGCGTGCTGGACATGGGCATCGAGGATTTGACCCCCTTCATGGTGATAAACTACGCCCCCTATGGCACCCTGCGCGAATACTTCCCCAAACACACGCGCCTGCCACTCATTATCGCCGTCTCCTACAGCAATCAAGTGGCAAATGCGCTGCAATATGTCCACGATCAAATGCTCATCCATCGCGATATCAAGCCGCACAACATGCTGCTGGGACCCGAAAAGCAGGTCTGGCTCAGCGATTTTGGCGTCGCCATGCTCTCCCAAAGCCTTGACGGCAATAGAGATTCAGACGCCTCCGACTTCGAGGGAACGGTGGTGTATGCCGCGCCCGAACAACTGCAAGGCCAGCCGCAGCGCAGCAGCGATCAATACGCGCTGGCGGTAGTGGTCTACGAATGGCTGACAGGCGAGTGGCCCTTCACAGGCGCATTCAATGACATCGCTCGACAGCATCTCTTCGATCTTCCCCCACGCCTGTGCCGCAAAGGTCTGGACATCTCACCCGAAGTCGAAAGAGTCATTCTGAAAGCGCTAGAAAAAGATCCCGACAGGCGCTTTGAAAGTGTCAAAGCTTTCGCCGATGAGCTAGAGTGGGCCAGCACCGGAGAAGCAACCATGCTGGTGCGGGCGCAACCAAAGCGGCAGTTCCGGTCGCCGATGCCGTTTGTGGTGCGGGTGGTGTAAATAGGATCGACGAGTTCTTGCCACATTTCCATAAATCAGAAAGAACGTTGAACCAGGGACATGTATTTTCATCCAGTCAGTAAGGACTGGCGATTACCCCTGATGAACTTTGCTAATCGAATATCAGGACTGAGCCACGCGCATTACCCTATTCGGTCGTCAAAATTCATTATGCGATCATCAGAGTAAGGAGTATCCTCATGAGCACATCAGAGAATGACGTGGAAGTCGTCTCCCGGTGGCACAAAACGTTCGCGATGGAAACGAATCACCTGGTCTGGAACCTGCTTGGCAAAGCGGGGCGTACTCCGCAGGAAGATGAACAGATGGTTCATGCTGTCCATGCTTCGCGTTTTCACTGGGGGGAGATTGGTACGCCGGTCAACTTCACGCGGGGAGACTGGCTGGTCTCGCATGTTTACGCGGTCTTGAACATGCCGCAGCAGGCGGTTGCTAATGCGAGGACATGCCTGGCTATCTGCCAGCAGCACGCGATTGGAGATTTTGACCTGGCCTATGCGTATGAAGCGATGGCGAGAGCGTATGCCGCGCTCGGCCAGAAGAGCGAGTGCGCACAGTACCTGCAATTAGCGCGAGAGGCGGGCGAGCAGATTTCGAACGTTGAGCCGGAGGATAAGGAGATTTTCTTTGGTGATTTTGAAGGCGGACCGTGGTATGGCATGAGATAATACTGACTTCCGCTCGCTGCTCGCGTCCGCGACTATGCGCCTGCCTGGTCGCTGGAACTGGTGGCTGCCGGGGCGTCCCATACCGCAGGAGCAACGAGAGGCGAGTCAATAAATTCCCGGCTCAGCACGAACACCTCTTCGCGCTCGGGTCCGAGCGTGATAACGTGGTCGGATTCTTCGAGCCAGCGCAGCGTTTTGGGCTGAGCGTTGGCTGCCAGTTTCATCAGTTCGTTGGCGCAGGCGGGATTGACGGTCTTATCTCGTTTGCTCTGTATGACGAGCAGCGGGCATCGTACCTGTTTGAGCGTTTCGCGACTGGCTGCCAGCAGTTGCGCCAGTTCATGCAGCGCGGCGATTGACAGGCGTATCTGTTTGATCTCCGCGACCACCTGCGGATCCGAAAAGTCGATGGAGGGGTTCTCGATTTGCCAGTTCAGGGAATTCAAGTAGATTTTTTGTATCTTTGGGTTACGCAGATCGAAAGGCTTATACGGGTAAAACCACTTCAAGAAAGGGCGAGCGAGACCGATCATCCATGAACGCGCAAAGCGTGTCGGCGTGGACATGGCGATCACTCCCGCGATGCGCTCAGGGTGGTGCGCGGCCAGCATCAGGGCCAGCACGCCGCCCATCGAAAGGCCCGCCACGAAGACCTCTTTATGATGCGCCAGTTCTGCCAGCCCTGCTTCCGTCGAGGCGATCCAATCCTTGCGCGTGGTATGGGCCAGGTCGTCGGGGTCGCCGCTATGGCCGGCCAGGGCGATACCCAGCGTGCGTATTCCCTGCACCGCCAGGCTCTCGCCCAGCCCGCGCACCTCTCCGGCAATGCCGGTAAAGCCATGAATAATCAAGCAGGCTTTTTCAGCGTCCTCCGGGCCAAGCGAAAAAGGGATATTTTGTTTCTGTGGCAGCATTTTTTATGCTTCTCCTCCAGAGTCAAGTTGTCTGGCTTTTTCGTAGGCTTGCTCTGCTTCTTGTGCCCTTTCTAGCGCGGTCAACAAATCCCCTATGGTATGCCAGATACCAGCATCATTGGGTGCAAGGTCGCTGGCTTCTTGATAGGCAGTGAGCGCCTCTTCGTAACGATCAAGCTTCACAAGTAACCAGCCCTTCCCCACATGGTTGGGAGCATAGCTGGGGTTTTCGAGGCGAATGGCTCCTTCAGAGGCAACGAGCGCCTCCTCGTAGCGAGAGTGCGTAGCCAGGATGGTCGCACTATTCACATAGGCCAGATAAGAGTAGAAAGGGTCGTCGTCAAGGCGAATGACTTGCTCATAGGCGGCCAGGGCTTCCTCTTCTCGATTGAGGAACACCAGTGAGATCGCCTTGCCATTAGAGGCCTCAGCAGAGGTGGGGTCGAGATGAAGCGCCTGTTCATAGGTCAAGAGGGCCTCCTCATAGCGCTTGAGCTCAAAGAGTAGGTTGCCCTCATCTATCCACTGCTCTTTTGTCTTTTGGGATCCAGGGGGAAGCTCATCGGCTTCGCCTGTCACGTGGTTTTCCTCAGTCATACGGTTTCCCTCAAGGATGGAATGTACTCCTCTTTCTGTCATAACCTGAGCGGACTGACTACTTGTCTCGCCCATTTGCTATCATACAATAGCATGTTGGTATAAGGGGATGCAATAACTGGTTGTGATATGATAATTGAGGATTCAACAGGATATATCAAAAAAAGCATTGCAAAATGGCTCAACTCAACTACTCATACGACAACTTCGCATAAGTACAGGGGGCTTTTGTCTCTCTATTGGCAAAATCAGTGTGGGATATTTTCTTTTTACGCGAAAGAAGACTGAGGGACATCCCTCAGTCTTCCAAGCGCGCAGGTTCCAGACACTCTTACAATGCTATGGGCCTATTAGACAGTCGGCAAGGTCGGATGATAATTGGGGTCTTGCGTGAAGTCAAAGGCCTCGTAGAAATCCCCAAGCTGTGCCAGGGCATCGCGTGGAGGAGAGGCCGGACCGGTCGAGCCTCCGTTCGCCGCGGCATTGTTCGTGCCGGGGGTCGAAGTATCGAACTGATGGTTGACGCTTGCCAGCGTTGGCAGGCTAAAGCGCCGTTCCAGGTACTTCAAGACCGAGCTATGTTCGTAGAGCTGGCCCGATACATACCCCCGCTTCGCGTAGGGTGATACCAGCAGCATGGGAACACGGAAGCCCAGACCATACGCATCCAACTGCGGAGGGGCCACGTGGTCGAAAAAGCCGCCGCCCTCGTCATACGTGAAGAAGAGCGCTGAACTGGCCCACGAAGTGGACTGGATGAGCGCGTTAATCACTTTGGCCATTTCGTGCTGTCCAGCCGCGATGCTCTGGGGCGGATGCTCGCTGACCTGCCCCTCGGTAATCAGGAAGGAGACCTGCGGCAGCGTTCCCGCCTGGAGATCGTTGTAGTAGTCGGTCTCGCTGAACATGATACGGGGATCGTTTTGCCACTTTGAGAAGAAGATGAGGGTATTGAAGACTTCGAGAGAAGTCGTTGTGGTACCCAGACCGAAGTTGTAGCATTTCCAGGTGATGTTGCTGGCATCCAGCAAATCGACGATGGTCGGCCACGCCAGGCTCCCGTGCGAAATATGATTGGAGGTGTTGCCGCCGGCGGTGGCCGACCAGAGATACAGGCGGTTGGGATCGGTCGGACCCAGCAGCGAGCAGAAATAGTTGCCGCACAGCGTGAAGGAGTCGGCGATGGCATAATAGTAAGGGAGGTCGGACCCGTCATAATAGGTCATGACACGGCTCCCATCCGTCGTCATAAACCCATCCATCTGGCCGTTATTCCATTCGCTGTGAATAGCAGCCCAGGTATGATTGATGTCCTGTGTAGTAGGTTGTGTGGCGTGCTGGGGAGGAACGCTACCCCCGTTGCCGTCAGGCTGCGAGTAATTGGCCGGGATGCCGAAGGCGCCAGCTTTGGGATAAAAGCCGAAATAGGTATCGAACGTGCGATTTTCCTGGCAAGCGATCAGCACATGCTGGATGGCGCTGCCATCCCCTGTAACTGTGGCTGTAGCAGTTACCGTATCGGTGGTGGTCGCTGTAGCGGTCTGGGTTTGGCCTATCGAGGTTGTTGGCGTGGGATTTCGTTTGCGCCTCAAAGGACTCAAGGGAGCGGCGAACGTCTGAGCTACGCTATAGATGCCTGAGCCAATCACTGTGCCGGCACCCGCAACGATACCCATATGCTTCAATACCCGTCGTCGCGTCTGAGGTTGATTGAACCATTCATGTAAATCCATGAAAAAACCTTTCTTTTGCCTTACAAGAACAATCAGATGTGACCAGTAAGCGGTCTGTAAAAATGAACGGCAAAATGGCGCGTTTTCAGCCGCCGGGCTGTTTTTCGTCTTCGAGGTATGACTCATCAATACAAACTCGCGGGATTGGGCGCTTATTACAAGCCAAAAATTAACAGGGACGGTCTGCCTCGACCGTCCCTGCAACAAATCGCGTGGTGGACGCGATGAATTGTCTCTATTTTGTCTCTACGCGCCCGGCTGTAGCTCGCCAAGTTTGACGTTGATGGTCAATTGCTGGGTGCCGCGATAGATGTGGACCGCGACGGTATCGCCCGGATTCTTGCTCAACAGCGCGTCACCCAGAGATGCGGTGTCATTGACGGGCGTAGTGTTCACCTGCACAATCACATCACCTGGTTGCAGGCCTGACGAGGCCGCCGCGCCGCCAGCCACATCATCGATAATCATCGCGCCGTGATCGACGGAAAGGTTGTTTTGCGCGGCGAGCGAGGGAGTGACACTGGCGACATGCACGCCCAGTACCGCGCGTCCGGTATGAGTTACCTGGCCGGTCGCGATGATTTGCTGCGCGATGAACGAGATGCGGTTGGAGGGGATGGCAAAACCAACGCCACTAGCGGGCGTATTAAATTGAGGATCGATGGCCGTGAGTGTTGGGATGCCCACCAGGTTGCCCTGGAGGTCAACCAGCGCGCCGCCGCTATTGCCCGGATTGATGGGCGCATCCGTCTGGATGGCATCCGGCAGTGTTGCGCCGCCCTGGCCCTCGGAAACATTGCGCCCCAACGCGCTGATGATGCCATTCGTGACCGTCTGCGTAATGCCAAGCGGGTTGCCAATGGCCAGCACGTCCTGACCAACCGTTAGCTTCGATGAATCGCCCAGTTTAACAGTCGTCAAACCGTTCTTTGGCGGAGTCACCTTGATGACGGCCAGGTCATCGGCGGGATCGGTACCCACCACCTGCGCGGTAAGGCGCGTGCCATCGTAGAGCACGACCTCTAAGGTCTGCGCGCCGTTCACGACGTGGTTATTCGTGACGATATAGCCCCTGCCATCAATAATCACGCCGGAGCCAATGGCGCTGCCGCCCTGTAAGGTAACATTCACCTGCACAACGGCAGGTTTCACTTTCGCTATCACCGCTTCGCGCACCGCCTCAATGTTGTTGCTGCTCAGTTGCGGCACCGTCACATTGGGGGTGTTGCCGGGCTGTAAGGTAGCAACGCTGCCTCGGGCTGCTGGAATTACTGGTTCTGCCAAATTGCCAGCCCGCGAACAGGCCGGTGCCAAAGACCAGCGCCAGCACGAGCGCCAGAGCCAGAATCGCGCCCGTGCGCATTCCGCTTCTCCCGCTCGAGACGGAACGAGCCGGTGTTGGTGGCACAGGGTCTGGCTCGAATTGTCCCGGCGCTGTATTGTATCCTTGTGGCGCTGTGGGTCGTTGCGACCCGGCTCCATATTCATAATAAGGATAGGTGGCGGTGGCCGGTAGAGGCTGCTGGTTTGCCCCTACAGGCAGGTCTTCATTTTCATCGCTATACGGATTTTGCATGAGCGGTCCTCCCAATTTTTCAAACAGGTCTTTATTATGCGCCTGCGTAGATATGTTAATGTTACATCTAGCCCTGGTACTATATACATTACGATAGCCTCGTTACAATAGTTACTCTAGCGTAGAGATATCAGAAATCTTGCATAAAATTGTAAAATGTTTGTGCAGAGAGATTTTACAATTCTTAGGCATCTTCTTGATCTTTTTTCTGTATGATAATTGCGGTATGATATACATATAAAGAGGCACGACGCAGCTATGAAAATCCTGATTATTGAAGACGAAGCAAATATAGCGCAGATCATCAAATTATACCTGGAGCAGGCCAATTTTACGGCGCTGGTCGCCAGCGATGGCGCGGCCGGGCTGGAAATGCACGCTCGCGAGCATCCAGACCTGGTGATACTCGATTTGATGCTGCCCGCGCTCAACGGCATGGAAGTTTGCCGTCGCATCCGCGCCTGGGCCAATACCCCCATTTTGATGCTGACCGCCCGCCAGTCGGAGGAAGACCGCATCGCCGGCCTGGAACTGGGCGCGGATGACTACCTGGTGAAGCCGTTCAGCCCGCGTGAGGTAGTGAGCCGCGTGAAGGCTATTTTGCGCCGCGTGACCACGCCCGCCCAATTAGCTGGCATTGAGGGGACAAGCTCATCCGAAAACGGGACATATGTGGCTACCGCGCTGGCCTCACAGCCAGAGGCGCATACAGGCGCTACTGCTCTCAAGGTGGAGTCCGCCAGCAGAGGAAAGATAGACACCGAGGAGTTGCGCTATGGCAAGCTGCGTGTCGCTATTCCGGCGCGTCGCGTCGAGGTGAGTGGCCTCAACGTGACGCTGACCGCTAAAGAGTTCGATTTGCTGGTCACGCTGGCATCCGCGCCCGACCGCGTATTTACGCGCGAGACGTTGCTGGACAAAATCTGGGGCTATACCTTCCTGGGCGATGGGCGCACCGTCGATGTGCATATCGGCACGCTGCGCAAGAAGCTTGAGGCGGCGGGCGACCCAACCTATAGCTCTCCCATCAAGACCGTGTGGGGCGTTGGCTATAAATTCACGCCAGAGGAGTAGCTATGCGCTGGCCTGCCCTGCCCCTGCCCCTGCGGTCATCCCTGCGAGTCAAACTGGTGCTGAGCTATCTCGGCGTCGCCCTCGGCGCGATCTTGCTGCTCGTCGTGGTGATCTCTATTGCGGTGCAGAACTACTTCTACACCGCGCAAATCGGTCAACTGCGTTCAGAAGCTGAATTTTCCGCGCAGCAGGTCGGCCTGTATTACCAGAAAGCTACTGAAAGCTGGAATTTTAACGCCAGGTTTGAGGACTTCAACCCGGAACTGGCGTTGGTGATTGATAACAACCAGAAACCCCGCATCACGCATGTGCCGCCTTCCGCTAACCTGAGCGATAGCGATTACCAGACGGTTAATTCGTCGTTAGCGCAAGCATTGCAGGGGCAAGAGGTGAGCGGCAGTTTGCAAGGTTCCTCGACGGACAGCACGTTTTTCTCGGGCTTCTATATAAGCGTACCGATCTACGATGGCGGAAAGGTAGGCGCGAAGGTCATTGGCGCGTTATTGTTAGCGCAGCCTTATAAGTATCCGCAGGGTTTCGCTCCCGGTGACGTACTTGCAACACTTGACAAAGTCATCCTGGTTACCGGAGCCATTATCGGCATGGTAGTGATCGCCTTCAGCGTTTTCCTGACGCGCCGCCTGACGCGTCCCCTCGTCTCGCTCACCGTTGCGGCGGAACAGATGAAGGGGGGAGATTACTCGCAGCGCGTCGAGACGCCTCAAAACAAGGATGAAATTGGCACACTGGCCCAGACTTTCAACGATATGGCCGGGAAGATCGAAACCGACGTGACCGAACTGCGCCGCCAGGATCAACTGCGCCGCGATATGATCGCGAATATTGCCCACGACCTTGTGACTCCCCTGACCGCCATCCAGGGTTTCAGCGAGGCCATCGCCGACGAGGTGATATCCGCCCCGGAGGCGCGCTACGAAACGGCGCAGTTGATTGGTCGCGAGGTGCAGCGTTTGCGCCGCCTGGTCAGCGATATGCAGAATATGACCGCCCTGGAAACGGGCCGCATGCACCTCGATACCGCGCCCCTGAATATGCGCGCCCTGGTTGACGAAGTGCTGGAAGTTATCGGCCCCGAATGCGAGCAGGCAGGCATCACGCTGCGCAACGAGATCGCTCCCGCTATGCCGCTCGCGCTGGCCGATAGCGACCGTATCACGCAAGTATTGCTGAACCTGCTCGACAATGCGCGACGTTATACCCCCGCGGGCGGCAGCATTGGCGTGGGCGCGAGCTTAGAAGTTGACGCGAAAGGCGCGAAATGGCTGAACATCTCGGTGCAGGATAGCGGTTCCGGCATCGATGCCGCCGACCTGCACTCTATCTTCGACCGCTTCTTCCGTATCGACCGTTCCCGCTCCGGCTCGCACGGCGGCAGTGGCCTCGGCCTCTCCATCGTGAAAGCTATCATCACGGGACATGGCGGGAGCGTGAGGGCGGAAAGCACGCCGGGTGAGGGGACGAAGATTTCGTTCACGCTGCCAGTGGCGGAATCTCAGGCTACAGTCATGAATTGAGGCGTGGGGATTGGTCGCCCCAATTCTCTGGCTACTTTAATCCAGCTTGCGATTGCGTCCTGCCCCTGTTGAACAGCCTCTTCGTAGGTCGATCCGTGCGTCCGGCATCCAGGAAGTTCAGGCACAGTCACAACAAAAATCTGGTCGTCTTCATCCCATTGGATGTTCATGGAATAATGGGTGTTCTGATCTGCTTTCATTTTCCCTGTGCCTCCCGTAGCTTCTTCAGAATATTCTTGACATCCAACGCTTGATACTTCTTAGCATCATCACCGTCGTTGCCAGATATGGTAAGTTCGTCTCTGGGTAACGCTGGATGTATCCATACTGTATGACTTCCTTTGCCCGGTCGCCAGGAAAATCCAGCTTGACGCAGTTGTTTCTTGAGTTCTCTAATTTTTTGAGGCACTTCATACCCAATTATTAAGCATTCCCGTGTCCACGTATCGACCTATCTCACTGAGATTATACTGTTTATTGCCCCAATATTCAATGTTTTATGATTCTGAAACTTTCCTCAACAATTTACTACCCTTATGTTGCTCTTCAATTAGAATAAGGTATGCTGGAGAGTGTTTTGGCAGAACTTGAAGCTGCCGGGAAAGCAGAGTTGATACCTATCGGGGGTACATTAGCATCATACATATTTAGTAAAAAGGATACTAATGATCTGGATTGGCTACAAAGGAGGCTACGCAATATGCACGATATCATTCGAGAGTCCCCCTACTATCAGGAGATACTGAAAGAAGGGTTGGAAGAAGGACTCGAAAAAGGACTCGAAAAAGGACTCGAAAAAGGGCGTGAACAGGGACAGTTGGAAGCGCTACGCCAAACGATAATAGATATCGTTGTAGAGCGTTTTCCTAAATTACTTCGCACTGCCAGAAAACAGGCCATCTTTACTGAAGACCCTGCTGCATTGCGTCACGCAATCGTCAAGTTGAGCATGTCACAGACGACAGAAGAGGCAAAACAACATTTATTGGAGATGGACGAAGAAGAGGATTAAATTTGCTCTTACCAGGGCGTCATGCTTCTTCATGGGTCACTACGATAAAATTGTCGCTGCCGTAGGGGTTTTCCACGTAGCCATCGGCGGCGTTATCGTTCATCCATTCGCCGTCGCGCCGGTAGCGGAACTGGTATTCGCGGTCCAGTTCGAGGTCAACTGTTATGCTCCACGCGCCATCTCGCCCGACAGTAAAGGGGTGTGAGGTGTTATTCCAGCCATTGAAATCGCCAACCAGGTAGATCACATCAGCCCAGACGCTGTTGGGCAGACTAAAAGTGACGCGGGCAACCTTGCCCTTTCTGGTTTTAACTACACTTTTATGTATCATACGCGTACTCATTACACTTTCAGGCGTTGGCGCAGGTGTTAGCACGCCGCGCCAGTGAACAGCTTTGTCCAGTTGCATTGCATTATACGCCTTGCAGACCAAACTAACAAACATGCGATGCGCGTCTTTTTCTGAATCGTTTAGCGGTTCGCAAAATGAGGAGATGTCTGCTGGCTGTTCGCCGCAGACGAACAGCCAGCAGACATCTCCTCATTTCATGGCTTCGAAGCCGTGCAGGGCCGCGCCGAGCAGGGCGATTTTCGGGTTCAGGATGACATGGACGGGGATGGTGGTGAGCAATTTTCCCAGGCGGCCTTTATTGCGAAAGCTCTGCTTGAAACGCTCGCCGGATAGATAGGGCAGGATGCGCGGCGGGATGCCTCCGCCCAGGTAGACGCCACCTGTTGCCAGCACTTTGAGCGCCAGGTTGCCAGCTTCCGCGCCCAGCACCGAGACGAAGGTATTGAGCGTCGCGATAGCTATGTCGCAGGGCGTGTCTGTATCCAGCGCGGCCTTCATGATGACGGGGGTTTTATCGGTGGCCTGGGCCAGCTCGGCGGCCAGCCAGTCCGGTTCGATGGCGTGACCGGCCTCTTTGAGATAGGCATAAATATTGGGGAAGCCTTTGCCGGAGCAGACGCGCTCGTAGCTGACGTGCGGGAAACGTTCGAGCAGGTAGCGCAGCAGGTCAAGTTCAAAGGTGTTGGCGGGCGCAAAATCAGCGTGACCTCCCTCGGACGATTGGGCATCATAGCTTGAGCCATTCCAGGTAAGGAAGGCCTCGCCCAGACCGGTGCCAGGGGCTATGACTGCTATCGCGCCCTCTGGCTTGACCAGCCCCTCGTTGATGGTAGCCACATCGCGCTGATCGAGGTGGGGTACGGCGTGCGCGATGGCATCGAGATCGTTCAGCAGGCGCACTGAGGGTATGCGCAGCGTGCCCTGCAAGTCTTTTTCATCCATCTTCCAGGGTAAATTGGTGATGGTGGCCTGCCCATCCACAACAGGACCGGCTACCCCAAAGCTGGCGTGATCTATCGAGACTTTTTGCTGCGCAAGGTAGCCCTGCACCAGTGTTTCCAGGCTGGGGTAATCTCCACTGGGAAAGGTGGCCTCGTCCACGGGGTCGCGCCAGCCATTATCGTTTGTAAAAAGCGCCAGGTTGGTCTTTGTTCCTCCAATGTCGCCCGCGAGTAGCATACAAGTCGTCTCCTTTAGCATAGTAAGCATTGTGCATAGTATACGCGAGTGACCGGGGCGGGGGCAAGCCCAGCCCGGTACCCTGGACGGCTTCGTGCCCTGTGGCATAGCAGGGGACAGGCGGGGCATTTCGCTCGCGGGTTTGTTGGAAAAGCCGTGGCGCATCCGTAGGGGCGGGGGTTGGGTCGGGTGGGGAGGGGACGCTTGCGTCGCCCGCGTCCTGTTGCTGACATGCCCCGCAGCCCAGGGCGACGCAAGCGTCCCCTCCGGACAAAAGAGGGGGTATCTCCTATTCAATGGTGGATATCCTACTACGGCGGGCGACGCAAGCGTCCCCTCCCTTCATCCACTCCACCCCCGCCCCTACGGATACGCCAATCAATCAATACCGGCCAGTCAGATCCTTCGCTGCGCTCAGAATGACAGCAGCGTCTATGGAGCTTGCCCCTGCACTGGTCAACGCTCGCCACATTGTAAAAGGGCTGTGGGCATGATATGATTTCGTCATATTTACGGAAAAACAACTTTCAATGAGATGGGGAGAAGCAATGAATCAGCAGGAGAAGCAGGGGCGACGGGCTGATGTGGTGGTGGTGGGGGCGGGATTTGCCGGGTTGAGCGCGGCGCGAGCGCTGGTGGGGGCGGGCGTTGAGGTGATTGTGCTGGAGGCGCGCGATCGCGTGGGCGGGCGTTCCTATACGCGGCCTGCCAGCGACGGCACGCTCATCGATCTGGGCGGGCAGTGGATCGGCCCGACGCAGGAGCGGCTGGAGGCGCTGGCGCAAGCGGTGGGTGTTTCCACCTTCTTCACATATAACGAGGGCAAGAATATCGAGTACCGGCATGGGCAGCGCTTGACCTACGAGGGGGCTATCTCGACGATTGATCCGGTGGTGACGATGGAAACGGTGGAAACTATCCTGAACCTGAATATGATGGCGAGCGAGGTGCCGCTGGATGCTCCCTGGAACGCGCCCCTGGCGGCGGAGTGGGACGCGCAAACGGTGGCGACCTGGATGATACAGAACATTGAGTCCGGGGATGTGCGTACCCTGTTCACCCTGGCGGTGCAGGCTGTCTTCTCGGTCGAACCGCAAGACCTTTCTTTTTTGCATTTCCTGTTTTACATTCATTCGGGCGGCAACCTCAACCAGTTATTGAGCGTGGCGCGGGGAGCGCAGGAAAGACGTTTTTATGGCGGCTCGCAGTCTATCGCCACTGCCGTAGCGCGAGAGTTGGGCGAGCGGGTGGCGCTCAACGCGCCTGTCCATACCATCACGCAGGATACTGGCGGGGTGCGTGTGGAAGGAGACAATGTGGTGGTCTCGGCGCAGCGAGCCATTATCGCTATTGCGCCCACCCTGGCGGGCCGCTTGCGCTACAGACCCGCGCTGCCAGGATATCGCGACCAGTTGACGCAGCGTATGCCGATGGGAGCCAACATCAAGGTGCATTGCCTGTATGACACTCCGTTCTGGCGCGACGAAGGTTTTTCGGGCCAGGTAACCAGCTTTGACGGCATCGTGCGCGTTACTTTCGATAACTCGCCGGAAAGCGGCACGCCTGGCATCCTGATGGGGTTTATCGAAGGCAACGAGGCTCGTATGTGGGCAAGGCGCGCTCTGGAAGAACGGCGCGCGGCTGTGCTGGCCTGCCTGGCGCGCTACTTCGGCGAAAAGGCGGCGCGGCCTTTTGAATATATTGAACAAAACTGGGCCGAAGAAGAATATACACGCGGTTGCTATGCCGGTATGATGATTCCCGGCGGCTGGACAACCTATGGCGAGGCGTTACGCGCTCCCATTGGCCGCCTGCACTGGGCGGGTACGGAAACCGCTACGGTCTGGAATGGCTACCTTGATGGCGCGATTTCGTCGGGCCAGCGCGCGGCAGCAGAGGTAGTGGACGCTCTACACGGTGTTTCTACGAAAGAGGGATGAGTAGATGGCAACACACAACGAATTGCGCGAAGCTCTTGACGAGTATGTAGCCAGCGCCAGTAAGAATGAGCGAGTGCTGCGTTCCCTGAGAAACTGGAACTGCATCATCTATTTCGAGGCCACCGACATTGGGGCCTCATTTACCATGCGCATCAAGGCGGGAGTCGCTACGGTGAGCGAGGGCGCGCAGGAGCAGCCAGACCTGATCGTGCGCGGCGGCAGCGAAGATTTAGTCAACATCTTCTGGGGCGATGAGAATCCCGCCTCGAACTATATGCAAGGAGCCATCAAAGTGCAGGGCGCGCAGGAAAATGTGATGCGCCTCGATGCCATGGCCCTGCTGATCTACCTCGAAGCGCAGAAGGGGTAGTGACAGCCTCACGAATTCCTGCGTATCCCAGGTCCCTTAAATTGACTCAACCGGGTGAACTGGGATGAGGCTACGGCTTGTTTCGCTTTAGCCTTTGCTCTGGGAATTAGTACGTGTCCACCTTGCGCAAACAGGGACTCCCTCTCTTGTCGGCTTTGCAGACCACTCTGTGCGGTCATCCTGTCCTTCCCTCATTTCAGTAACCATGCTGATCTAAGCAGTTACGATCTTTCTTAATCGGAACCTTTAGCTCGTCCACACGCCCCGCGGGTCATACTCACGTATCACTCTCAACTCGTTATCACTCGGCGGCAGCGTCTCCCGGCAATCGTCGGCCAGTCGCAATTCCCAGCCGGTCTGCTCCTGCACCTGTTCGATGGTTGTGCCGGGGTGATAAGATTGTAGCAAGGCTTCGCCGTTTTGTTTATCGAAGGTGAAGACAGCCAGGGTGGTGATGAGCGCGGCGGGACCGCCTCTGGGGAGTCCGACTCGTTTGCGCCATGACTCTCCTGCCGGGTGGTTGGCATCGGGATAGCCATAGCCGGGGCTGGTAACAAAGTCCACTTTATCGCGCAGGCGGTGACGTTCGTGCTGCATGATGATGGCGAGACGCTGCGAAAATGAGGCGATATCGGCTGCTCCGCCACTGCCAGGCAAGCGCACTTTGGGATGTGAGTGCTGCCAGTCGCCGATCATGGAGGTGTTGAGGTTGCCGTAGCGGTCAACTTCCGCGCCGCCGATAAAGCCGAGATGCACATCACCCGCCGCCATAGGGCGCATGACGTTCAGCGTGGTGGTTGTCCAGAGCGAGCCGTAGATATTGGGCGCGTCGCCCATCGTATAGAGCAATTCGGAAGATGGCACATCGCGCACCACGCCGCCCTCGAAGAAGCCAATACAATTGGGTGCGTGGGTGCGTTTGGCCAGGGCAAAGGCCATAAGTGGCAGGCGCATCCCAACAAAGACGTTTTCGCCGTCGCGTATCTGCCGCGCCGCGCAGACCACCATCAATTCTCTAGGCGTATAATCCATTTTCAATCTCCCTCAATACCCGTAATCGACCGGGGCTGCGTAGTGGTGTTCTTTTACGCCCAGGCTTTGCTGACGGAGCTCGCCCAGTTTTTGTAAATAGGCGGTGCGGTCTGGTATGCTCATAACCCACTCGTCCAGCCACGCTTGAAAACCCTCCAGGGTGCGCGTCTGAACGTGGTATTCGTGATAATACTGGTGATCGCGGTTGTAGTAGCCTTGCGCGGCGGAGGGATGCGCTCCCCACGGTTCATGCACGACGGCGCGTACTTTGTATGATGGTCCTGCTACGCGGTTGGGGTCGCTTAAAATAACTTCACGAGGCACAATTTCTTCCGCGATTACGATTACGTCGCGCGCGGCCAGCCAGGCCTCTTCGCTGATGCCTACGCTACCCCACAGGTGCGCATTGCCATCCTCGTCGCTGCGCTGCACATGCACAATCGCTACGTCAGGACGAATGGCGGATACCAGCAGCAGGGGAGTGCCGTCGATGGGTGATGGCTCGATGCGCAGGGTCGGATTTTGACGTGGTAAATCGCTGCCCAGCAAGGTGCGTGTTGGAATGTAGGGAGAACCCAGGCTGGCAGCCAACAACGCCAGGCCGATAGTAAAATTGCTATATTCTTCAATAGTTATGGGGCGTGGAATGCTCTTCTCGGCGGCGCGCCGATAACAGTGCGCCAATCCTTCGCTGACATTGCCCACCCAGGCGGCAGCTATCTTTGCGACGCAGCCCGCCCCGATCAACTGGTCAAAGAGGATATCGGAAATTGGCCCGATCAAGGTCAGGTTTTGGCGTCGCTGGCGGATAATCTCATGTCCTGCCGCGAAAGGGATGAGCGGTTCCAGGGCTAAACCGAGAGCGACGGATGAGCCATCCGGCACATAGCGCGCGATAGCATCGGCCATTGAGGTGAGTTTGCTCATGCTGGTATCAACTCCGTGATAGTATTGGCGTAATCGTCTGATACGTAAATATTACCACGCGCATCGATAAGCAGCCCCTGCGGCTCAATCAAGCCAATACTCAGCAGTATCTCGCGCGCGCCTGTCGTCTGTAGCACGCGAATCAGCGCGTGTATGGAGGGTTTCAAATCGATGACTAGCATATTGCCCTGCGCATCGAAGGCTACATCGTCGGGCATACCAAAACCCCCTATGCGCGTTGTCTTGCTATCTGTGGCAACACGCACCACCGCGCCGCCACATTCATCGGCTATATACACATTCCCCTGCTTATCTACTACCGCGCCCACAGGCCGCACAATTCCTCCGGTCAGCAGGGTGAGTTTCTTCCCATCCAGGCTCATACGATACACGTTGCCGGTGGGGCTATCGGGCAGAATGAGTGTATTGTTGGTCGGGTCAAGGGCGATGCCATCCACGCCATCTTTGCAGGTCAGTCCGCTTGGCGTGCCAGGTAACACGCGCAGCACAGTAGGAGCAGAGGTACCAGGAGCGATTTGCAAAATGCGGTTGGTACGCTGCTCAGCGATGATGAGCGTACCATCGGGCAAATAGACCAGCCCTTCTGGCCCCGCCAGACCGCTGAACAAGAGCGTCACTGAACCATCAGCATTGATACGGCTAATCGTGCCAGCGTAGAAGTCACCGAAAACCAGGCGTCCCTGCGGATCGAAAACCAGGTCATCCGGTCGCCGCCTTCCCGACAATATTACACGAGTCTTGAAATGCCGCGGCGTTGCGCCAGGTGTGCCTATCGAAGTTGGCAATGTTGTGGGTGTCGTGATAGATGTAGCAATAACCGGCGGTTTGGTGGGGGTCGGGGTTGATGTGACCGTTGGAGATGATTGGCTACAAGATGAAAGAGAAATCAGGCAGAGTAGTAGAAAAGAGCAAAGAAGTGTCCTACGCATTGATTGTCTCTACCTCGTCAAGAAAGTGATGCAGCGTCTTGAGTGGCGCGCCGCTGGCAGAATTGCGCAGCATAACCATTTCGGCGGCGATGCTGAGGGCGATTTCGTCGGGAGTCTCCGCGCCCAGGTCCAGGCCGATAGGAGAATGCACCTGCTCGATGCGTTCGCGCGCGACGCCCTCTTTGAGCAGGTCGCGAAAGATGTTTTTGATTTTGCCGGGGCTGCCGATCATACCCACGTAGCGAGCGCGCGTTTCCAGCGCAGCGCGCAGGGCATCCTTGTCAAGATGATGGCCGCGTGTCACAATCACGATCCAGCTTGCCTCGTCCGGTTCAAGCTCGCGCATCGTCTGTGGGATGTCGCCGAAGGTCAGTTGCACCTTGTCGCTGAAGACGTGCGGATCGGCCAGGTCGCGCCGGTCATCGATAACCACAATACGAAAATCCAGGTTGAGCGCCAGCCTTGACAGGGCTTGAGCTACATACCCTGCCCCGGCGATTATCAGGCGCGGCTCAGGATGCAGAGCTTCGATGAAGAGTTCAAGCGTTGCGCCGCAGCTTCCCACGGCTTGATCGGCGTTGAGATGAACGTGGATCAGGCGAGACTGACCATCGCGCAATGCCTCCATAGCGGTCTGTCCCACCTGTGTATCCACTTTCGCCCCGGAAAAGCTGCCACTCGTGCTGCCATCAGGGCGCACGAGCATTTTGGTGCCGACGCCACAGGGCGCCGCGCCAATGGTTTTAACGACGGTGGCCACTGCTACGCGCTCGCCGCTCTTGAGGGCAGCCTGAATTTCGTTATAAATGGTTGAAGCGCTCATGCTCTTTCACCTGTCTCTATGCTGGGGTTATTCAATCATTGAATATACGTATCATACCACATTGAGTTACATCCAGATGCGCCAGCGATCAGGCGTATCGACGCCGGAATCCGAAGACAGGTCGGAGTAGTTGGGCCAGATACTGGCATCCGGTTCGAGTGCTTTGATGGCAACGGCTATCGCGCCCGCCCATGTTTCGTCCATGCTCAAGTTCTGCATGTCTTCCTTGCTGAAGAAACGCGCGTCGTCGATTTCTCGCGTTTCGGGGCGCAGATCGCTGAGAGGCGAGAGCAGCCGGGCGCGAAACATGAAGAAGTAGTTATGTTCGCCATCATCCATGACCCACAGGCGCACTCCCATCAATCCCTCGATTTCCACGCGCAGCCCGGTTTCCTCGAAAGTCTCACGCGCAGCCGCCTGATCGGGCAGCTCATCAGGGTTGACGCGCCCGGCGGGCAGCAAGTAGCGACCTTTCGTCACGCCGTAGGTACTGCGCACGAGCAAGACGCGCTGGTCATGCACAACCAGCGTCCCCGCGCCTATGCTGAGCGGGCGCTTCGGCCTGGAGCGTTCAGTGGGTACATCAGTCTGTGACATAGGGATATGCTCCTGTGTAGCTAATCATAGAAAGCGTTCGTCCCCGTCCTGTAGTGTAGGGACAAGGGGTGGACGGGGCCATGTCATTACCCTCTTCGGTGGTTAATGTTCATTAAGGACGCAATTTAGTCATCCGTTCTTTTACTTCTCCTAATAAAATATCGCTTTTGCAAAAGGCGAAGCGCGCGTATCCGTAACCAATCGAGGCGTGTTGCTGGCTATAAAATGTCTCAGGCGGGATACATGCTACGCCGATTTCTTTTACAAGGTAGCGCGTAAATTCGAGGGGCGTGCCATCGAATATGTCTGAATAGTCCGCCATGACGAAGTATGTTCCCTGCGGGGCGAGGCATTTCAGCCCACCGGCGGCAAGGGCATCGAGCATTAACTGGCGTTTGGTGGCGTACATGGACTGGAAGTTCTGGTAGTAGGTATCGGGGAGGTTGAGCGCGTATGCGATGGCTTCCTGTGATGGATGATGCACGGCGAAAGTGATAAATTGGTGCGCTCTCCCTACACCGTCTACCAGGTCTGGGTGTCCATACACCCAGCCAATTTTCCATCCGGTGGCGCTGAACAACTTGCCCGCGCTGCTAACCGTGACGGTGCGTTCGAACATGCCCGGCAGTGTAGCGATGGGGATATGCTGCGCGGAGTCAAATAGCAGGTGTTCGTACACCTCGTCGGCAATCACCGTCACATCGTGTTCGATGCACAGTTCAGCGACCATGGTCAATTCTTGCATGGTGAAGACACGCCCGGTCGGATTTTGCGGTGTGTTCAGGATCAATGCGCGTGTTTTGCTCGTGAAGGCAGCCCGAAGCTCTGCCGGGTCAAGCGTCCAGGTTGGCGGATGTAAGGGTACGCAGACGGGTATGGCGTTTGCCATCAGGATGTTTGGCACGTATGAATTGTAGAATGGCTCGATCACGATCACTTCATCACCGGGATCAACCAGCCCCAGGATAGCGGCGAAGATGCCCTCGGTCGCTCCCGACGTGACTACAACGCCTTTTACAGGATCGATGTCCAGCCCGTAGAAACGCGCGGAGTGATCGACAATGGCCTGGCGCAGCGATGCCGTGCCGGGACCGGGCGCGTACTGGTTATATTGCCCGGCTTGCGCGACCTGTGCCAGGTGCGCCACAATATCCGGCGGCGTATCAAAGTCCGGTTTGCCCTGTCCCAGATTCAGGGCGTTGTATTGCTGCGCCAGCACATTGATCTCGGTAAAAACGGTCGTGCCAAATGTCGCTACACGACGCGCAAAAGTGGACATGGGGCGTACTCCTTCCTTAACGGGCAACGGGCGGTTTCTTCAACTCTTCCAGCGCATTGAGCAGGGCGTCGATCTCTTCAATGGTATTGTAGAAGTGCGGCGAGATGCGCACCACGGTCGCGCGCGCCGCTGTATAGATTTGACGAGCCGCCAGTTCATCGACGATGTGCTGTGGGGTCATTTCCTGCCGGTCGGGATGGGGTTGGAAGCAGACGATGCCTGAACGTTCGCCCGCGCCCTGGGGCGAGACAACAGGATACCCCAATCGCTCTAAACCGGCGATGGCATGGCTTGTTAGCCCCAAAATACGCGCTTCAACTGCTTGCATCCCACCGTCGATGCTCTCGAAAACGCCCAGCGAGGCATCCAGCGCTACAATAGCAACGCGGTTGGTCGAACTATGCTCAAAACGCGCCGCGCCCTGCTTCAAGGGCTGGTCATACTTGAAGAACTCGAAAGGCGTTTCTACGCTGAACCAGCCGCGCCGTTCCAGCCGCAGTTGTGCGAGCAGGTTATCAGAAAGATAAAGGATGCCCGTCGTAGGTGGGGCTAGCAGCCATTTATGCGCGGCAGAGGCCAGAAAATCTACGCCGAGTTGTTGCGCGTCGATATCCAACGCGCCTAGCGCCTGCATCGCGTCGATACCGCACAGGACGCCGCGTTCCTGGCAATGCCGCGCAATAGCAGCGATATCGTTGCGAAAACCGGTGGAGAACTCCACCATGCTCAGGCTGACCAGCCTTGTGCGCTCTGTAATTTGCGCCAGCACATCCTCGACGCGAATGCGGTTCTCATGCATCTTCACAAAGCGAACCTGCACGCCCCTCTGCTGTAGGTTCAGCCAGGGGTAGACATTGCTGGGAAACTCGCACTCGGCGGTGACTATGGTATCGCCTTCGCGCCAGTTTAGCCCATCAGCTATATGCATAAAACCGTCGCCCGTGCTGGCAGTCATGGCGATCTGATCTGGCCGCACATTGAGCAAATTCGCCAGCCGCCGATGCGCCCCCTGCTCATACATACCCCAACGACCGAAGTTGACACTGCCAAAGTGGCTCAGATCATCGATATAGGTATGCATGGTGCGCGCCGTAGGCCGTGGAAGCGGCCCATCGGCGGCATGATTCAAATACACACAGGTGCGCGTCACCGGAAAAAAGAGCTGCCGCAGTTCGCGGACGTTCTCTTCTTCAGGCGTAAACTCGTGTTCGCCTTCTTCGATGAGCAGCAGGGATTGCAGCATGTTGTTGAGGGGGGGCATAGTAAAGATGTATTGGACATGTTGGAGTACTCCTAAGCAGTATTAAAGAAGCTTTATGGGCAACAATCAAGAAGAATATGGTATATGCTTATATTTCCTCCTGTATTTCTGTGATGTTCGCTTACCCATTCCTGCGGGATTTCATCAATAACCTGAAAATCCCTTTGAGGCGGCTTCAATAGTAGTTTATTATCACTCCCAGCGTCATTGTTAATAGCCAGTTGCAACCTTTTTACCCATTGATCTACTGTATCACATTGGACGTAACCTAACATTCCTGCTTCATCGAAGTTCCTGGCATAAACTCCACTGATAAAACAGCCTAACCCTTCCTCACCAAGATAATAATTCTCACGATGTGTCTTTTGTTCACGCAATCTTTTAGACTCAAAAAAATATCTAGGGCGAGGGCGTTTATTGACAGATGCAAAAATAATATCTGGTCTGCGTCTGCGTCGTCCTGTGCGACTTTCTCCATCTATAGGTGGATCTTCCTGCAAATAAAACTGGTCATACCAACCTGGACCGTCGGGTAAATCGAGCCGTTCCTGGATGGCATCCGCTATAAAGCCCGTGATGTCAGTTTCATCGTGCTTGTGCTTGATTTGAGGTTTAGCAACCTGATATCCCCAAACTAATAATTCATGCACATGTTTACGGAAGTCAGCCCAGTATTCATTCCGCCATTCAGCATCTACATGCTCAGGGTCTCAATAGCTCATTTAAATTATTCCTTGCAGGGTAAAGAGATTCTGCAATGATGTCATCAGCGTCATTGAGTGCTTGAGTATTTGTCCAATTGATAAGGAGGGGTTTTTTGTAGATATGAACTGATGATCCCTCAAAAACCCGTAATTCCTTTTCAACGTATACCCACTGACTAAAATCTTTGTTCAATTCGTTCCGTAGTCTAACAAAAATTTCCGCGTCCCCGGATATCCGATCTTTTACAACTATCGGAAGTCTATCATCCGAGGATTTTAGCTCCACAGTACAGGCGATTACTTCTGGAGATTGATCAATGGTAATCTGATGATGCCTAGAACTGGTTGTAGCAAAGCCGTCCAGTTCCGATTGTAGTTGCCGCGCATATATTATTAAGTCCTCACTGTTAGGGTACTTAATAGCCTCACTATCTCTGGCATTCTCAATCAGATTCAAGCGAATTCGATTAAATTCATTGGCTAAGGTATTGATACTTGAAGGCACTTTGAGCAACCTGGCAATTTGCTCATCCATATCATTCTGGAGATGTGCAGCGTCTCCACTAGCCTCTCTCTGAACTAAATCCTTATGCAAACCTACAAGAGCTTGTATTTGCTCTGATGTGAATTCAGGAACAGGGATACTTTTGACATCACGTAGTGTGATCCTATCGCGCTCAATGCCAAAAGATGGGGTCTGAAAAAATAAGTAGTAGCGAACTAGGCTAGAACTTAAATAGAGAGAGAGTGCTTGTAAGTAGTCTTCATAAGCCTCAGGCGCAGAAAGGCCGATCTGTCGCGGTGGCACAACAAAAAACTCATTACTGTAGATAACATATTTCCATGAAGCATTCAAAATAATATGGGGTGGATTTGATGTGAGCAATCCTTTACTACCACCTTGTACTCTAATGTTACATTCTTCTGGTGGGATCTTTTGAAGGGCATTTTCAGGAATCGAAAATTGTCGTTCTGACTTATCCATAATAGTCGTATTAAGACGAATTTTCCCAATAAGATATGGAATATGGTCGATATTTTCTTGATTTTGTCTGGAGTTATCACGAAGTTGTGAACCCTCGTGAAGGTGCCAGCCATTTTTCTCATTATCTTTATAAAGTTGACCAAGTGTCATAGGAAATAATTTACGTAAGCGTGCAATCGCCCGCCTATCTCTATACGTACCCCACAGAGCATATTTCCAGGTTGTTGCCTCTCCACTTTCAGCTTCGTAGGGCGAGACAGCCTGGTACTCGCTATTGTTCATTGTTATTGTTAATAACCTTCCGTCAATATTTGAAGTTTGATGGATAAGAAATGGGCCATAATGATCAATTAATGGCTTTTCACCTTCCTGAGATGAATTTCGGTAAATAATAGTTACCGCTGGTGCTATAGCTCTCCCGTCGAATAGCTCTCTCCTCATGTTTGAAAAATTAGTCATTCTACTAACTTCATTTTTCAAAAAAAATTGCTGACGATATTTCTGCGAGTTATGATTATAAAGGCTTTTAGCAGGTAAAATAAGACCTGCGTACCCATCAGAGAATGTTATATCGATGACTCTCCAGCTAAAGGCTTCAGAAACACTGTAGTTACTTATGGGTCGCTCTTTTTGATTCTCAGTTATCCATGCATAAGCAAATTCTTCTTTTTGCGGGTCTGCTTTAATCCAGGGTGGATTACCCACTACCCAGTCAAATTTGATCTGCTCTTTCCAAAGAGGGCAGGCACTATTAAAGAAATCATAATGAAAGATGTGTGTATTATGAAGAGATGGGAATCTGAATTGACTATTTTCTGCGAGTAGTTCGGTCGGATTGCGTAATGCAGTAGAGTGAGGATAAGGCTAAACTCTGTAATAAAACATGCATCTACCACACGCTCTATGCCATAAAGATACCCCAGAAGTTCCGCAAGTTCTGATACAGATATTTTTCCGTCAGATGACTTTACAAGTTCCAATTCAATTAAGCGACGATAAACAAAAACGAGAAAAATACCTGAGCCGCACGATGGATCGAAAATCTTCATCCCCTTTTTAAGCGGCTTTACAGCATTCATCTCGGCTAATAGATAATCAGCGAGGTACTCAGGCGTATAATAAGCGCCGATACTTTTCCCCTTGCCTTGCTTGTGGAGAAACTGCTCATATATAGAAGATAGAGTTTCGATTGGAATATTTTCAAAGTCATAAACTTTGAGATCCAGACTAAGCTGCCATAGGTTGTCTGTCAGCGGTTGGTCGCCCTTGAATACGGCTGCAACCTGAGCAACATGTCTATCGGTGAGAATAGTAAAATCGAGAGGGAAAATATTACCATTAAGCCAGCCCTCAAGAGCTTTTATGAGCTTCTGCAAACCTTCAACAGTTGCGTGTCGTCCAAAAACGAGATGTATATCTATATTATTACGCTTCAACCATTCATCAGAGAGAAGCTTTCGATCATGCAGATAGCGAATATAGATGTACTTGCCTATGAGAGCATGGGCTAATTCTGGCTCAAGTTTTTCTTCGGCTGTTAATATGTTGCCGAGGGTATTCAAGTTTCTAAGTAATCGTTTGTCTACCCGTCTATCAAGGTTGAGATTATTGCCTCTTTTCTCCCATAATAACCCCGTATTGATTGACTCAGCACAAAAATCTGCAAGTTCTTCACGTATATTTTGTTTATCAGGGACTAAATTCCTGGGTTCAAGAATGCCTATTTCTTCTGATTCTATCTTCATCGGAGTAGTCAAACCCTGTGTAAACTCTGATGTGATCAGGTAGCTTTATAATCAGAAAGGGAGCATGACCGATATTCCATAAATAGCGATGAATTTTACGTGCCTCATCTACTGTCTGTGCTTCGGCAATGTATACAGCAGGTCTTACAGGCAAGGTATTTGTCTCTCCCGGGCTTGATCGGAAAACGTAGATCCCATCTACTCCAATATCTCTAGCAGTACGAAATAAAGACGCAATTTCCGGAGCCTGTTGAGCATCAGTTTTTAGATAATATTGTGGATATTGGTTGTAGTCAAGCGCATTGAGAAGCTCAGCTAATGACATTGCTTTGTGCCTCCTTCTCGAATTTCTCTATCTCTACATTTGTCACAATCCGTCTCGCCTCTTCAATTAACACTTCCAGAGCAATTCCCATCGCGAGCTGTCCCCCGGCACTTAACACATCTAACAGGACCCGTTCGCCTTCTTTCGTTTTGTAAAAGGCAAGTATCGTTTTTTCTCCGTCAACTAACACAGCCTGTTTCAATGGGTCAGGAACGCTCATTATATCACGCAACCGAGTAATGGCTTCACGGATTTTCTGTGTAGACCAGCCGCGCTTTTTAAGCTGGCAAATCAAGTTCAATTGCACTAGGTCATCAATTGAGTACAGCCGACGACTTCCTGAGCCATTGGGTTGCTGCACACTCGGTTTTAGTATTCCTTGTTGATCCCAGTAACCAAGCTGCCGTTCGGTAAATCCAGTGCGTTCAACGATTTCCATTGTTGTAAAGACATCTTGCACCATAGAACAAGCATACCATAGATAAATAACAAAAACAATCAATTTTTGTAGTTTATCTATGGCTGGTTGCTATGACCAAATGTTTTTCTGACGCTTTAGGGATTGTGAAAGGGAGAGAACAAAGTAATTCGTCATGCCATACGCCGGGTTCTATGTTATAATGCCTGCAAATCACAACGAAAACCTGTTCTTATTTGTGGAGGGGCCAGCGATGGATATCGGCAAGATCGTCAAATCCTATTCGCATATCAATTATGTGTGCCAGGTCTACGGGCCGCGCGAAGTGGAGCAAGTGCCCGCGCCGCCCGATTATGCCTTCGGGCGTTTTGTGCGTATCGCGGTACGCTCCGAGCAAAACGGCGACCATGACTCGCAGATCATTTCTGCCCTCGGCAAAAGCAGCGAGCCGCAGACCTACGCGGTTGGGGTAATCTACGACACTATTCTGGTGAACCCGGAATTTGGCTCGCTGGGACCGCGCCTCTCGAATGAGACACAGGTTGAACTCTTCTCGCCTGACTACATTTCGGAAAAAGCGGTGCTGATCTATGTGATGGTGCTGGGGATGCTCGAGCAGCGCGTGCTGCCGGAAGGCCAGCAAGAAATACTTTCCGTAATGCATGGCGTGCCGCTATTGTCGTTGGAACTGGGCAGCGACGTGCAGATTATGAGCGTAGAAGAGGTGCAGGCGTTTCATTATTTTCATGACGAGGGGAAAAAGCAGCCCTACCTGCACATGGGCTACATTCCGCACATCATCGCGCAGCGCAACAGCCTGTTGCCAATCGTCACATTGCAAATCATCGACCAGTTGGAGCGCTTATTTCCCGAAAATCTCTCGCTGCTCTCGATTGTCAAGCGCAACTTTGCCTGGCGGCTCAAAGTCGAAACTACAGGGTAAGGAGACTCATCTACCATGCTCGATCCGGCAATCACAGGCATTCGCCCGCGTTCAAGGGCAGTGGGTATCACAAAAGGGCCAGGCGAAACCACACACGAGTATACCTTTGTCTCGCGTGACGATGCGCAGGAGTTGAAAAACGGCGAATATGTCTATTATGAACTGGCCGACCCCGATGGCGTGCTGGCGGAGCCGCGCCGCGTGCTGGGGCGCGTTCTCAAGCGCGTGCCGCTGCAATTGTACCCCGATACCTTCCTGGCCGAGCCAGAGATAGCCCCCTCCGAGGTTGCGGCTATGGTCGGTTTCGACTCACACGCCAACGAACTGTTTGAACTGCACGTCGCCATTATGGGCTATTACGACCCTATCTCCTCCTCGTTTATCAACCCCTGGATACCGCCGCAATCGGGCAAGCAGATTTTCCTGGCAGATCACGAGATGCTGACCAATATTCTCAGCCGCAAGCGCGCAGGAGAGAACGGGTCGGCTACTATCGGCTCGCTGCTGACGCGCCAGCCCAACGCAGTGCCGGTAGTACTTTCCGTCAAAGATGTGGTGAGCACGCATCTTGCCATCATCGCCAGCACTGGCGCGGGCAAAAGCTACCTCGCCAGCGTGGTGATCGAGGAGTTGATGCAGCCCTATAATAAAGCCTGTGTGTTGATTATCGACCCGCACGGCGAATACAGCACGCTTGAAGAACTGCCAAACTTCCCGCAGTTCAGCGAGTCGGGCGAAGGTAAGCGACCCGCGTATTCGGCGACGGTGCGCGTCTACAAACCCGAACAGGTCAAAGTGCGCATCTCATCGCTGGATATGGGCGATATGCGCCACCTGCTGACCGAGATGACCGAGAAGCAGCAGCACCTGCTCAGCCGCGCCCTGCGCAAGGTGAGAAGCGATAAACGCGGCTCGCCCTGGGGCGCGCAGGATTTACTGAACGCGATCAAGGCCGTCGCGAAGCAGAAAGGCGACGAAGAGAGCGAGGGAGCGGACGACTCCAGCACGGTACACGCCCTGACATGGCGCATTGAGCAGCGTTTCGTGGATAATTTCACCTTCGATGATACCCAACACCTGGACTTGCCCGAAATCTTTAAACCGGGACAATGCACGGTGCTGCCGCTCAACGAAATCGACGAGCGCGATCAACAGGTGGTGGTGGCGACGTTGCTGCGCCGCTTGAATAAGGCGCGTGTGGATACCGAGCGCGGCAAAGTTCACTCGGGTGAATCATACCTGCCCTACCCGGTTTTTGTGCTGATCGAAGAGGCGCACCATTTCGCGCCGGGAGGAGCCGAAGTCGTCTCAACGTCCATACTCAAGCAGGTGCTGGCCGAGGGGCGCAAATTTGGCATTGGCGTGGGTTTAATCAGCCAGCGTCCCGGCAAGCTCGATGCCGACGTGTTGAGCCAGTGCCAGACGCAGTGTATCATGCGTATCGTGAACGAAATCGACCAGAAAAGCGTGGCCGCCGCCATCGAGGGCGTGGGGCGCGACCTGCTGGACAACCTGCCCGCGCTCTCCAAGGGTCAGGTGATTATCGCCGGGGCCGCCGTCAATACGCCGGTCATTTGCCGCGTGCGTTCGCGCATCACCCGCCATGGCGGCGAAAGCAAAGACGCTCCGGACATGTGGCGGCAATACTTTAGTCAGGAGTCGCAGGAGAGCCGCCGCCGCCACGATGCGCCCCTGAACGGCAATAGAGACTTCAATTTATTACGATGAGTACGAACTATATACCCAGGCGTCGTGTGACAAGACGCGGCGCGCTCTATTCGATGGCCTTGATGGCGCTGCTGGCGTGGAGCGCGCTGCTAACGTACACTCATTTTGAGCCACCCAATGACATCACGAATTTTACGGTGGTCTTCATCCTGCTTTTTGTGGCCCTGGCCTGCACCTTTGCGCCACTGGCATACATCATCAGCCTGCGCTTCATCTCTTCGCGTCTCTATCGCGCCACCCTGCGGCATTCGCTGCGCCAGGGCATGTTGTTGGCTTTATGGATTGTGTTCAATCTGATGTTACGCGCCCTGCATAGCTGGAGCCTCTTTACAGCTATCGTGAGCCTGGGGATCATTGCGGTGATCGAGGTGCTATCGCTGGCGAGGAAATGAGAGGATTACCATGAACATTCTCGTCATTCGTCCAGGCGCAATCGGTGATGCCCTGCTTGCTTTCCCAACGTTGCACGCGCTGCACGCAAAATACGGGGCGAAGCGTATCACGTTTGTCAGCAACGCTAGAGTTTTGCCACTGGCCCAGGCGTGGAAACTCGCGGACGACGTTTCCGATTTTGAACAGACCCGCTGGAGCGAGCTTTTCTCGACGACGGGCATTCGCAATTCCGAATTGCGTGAACTACTGGAAGTAACGAATATGGCGATTTGCTGGTTGGGCGATCCTGACCACCTTGTCGAGGGCAATTTGCGGCAGGCAGGTGTTAAAAAAATCATCGTCGCGCCGGGCAGGCCGCCGGAGAATAGTTTCACACACGTCGCCGAGTACCTGGCCTCAACGGTAAAGATTTCGGTGAAACAAATACGCTCGTGGCATCCTGCTCTTCCCGCCGCGCCAAAGGTTGGAAGAACTGTCGCCATTCACCCCGGTAGTGGCGGCGAGCGCAAAAACTGGCCTATCGCATCATTTGCCGAGATCATAAAAAACCTGTGGCAGGAGAAATGCGCCGTGTTGCTGCTAGCCGGGCCTGCCGAGGAGCAAAAACTGGCCTATCTTCAGCGCCACCTTACCCCTCCACCTGGTCTCTATAAAACGCTGGTCAACGCGCCCCTGCTGGAAACCGCGCAGCAGCTCCGGCAGTGCCAGGGGTATCTGGGCAACGATTCGGGCATTACGCACCTGGCAGCTATGCTTGGCGTGCCAACGGTGGCGATATTCGGGCCGGCATCGCGGACTTCCAACTGGGAGCCACTCGGTAAGCATGTTGGTATCATCCAGCAGCCAGATCTGAATTTCCTCTCGCCATTTGTAGTGATGGCGATTATACGGGCGGATTTTCGTTTGTAACGACATATTTCCCAGTTGATTGAACACTGCATAGACAATTGTGTATACTGTTGCACAGAAGAAGATACAGGAGAGCATGAGGAGGAAGCATTAGTCAAATCGGGAGGAGAATATCGATGCTGAATCATCCAGATACCGAGCGTCCAAATCCTTCATCGAGCAAACTGGTTTTGTCAGACCTGCTCGATGAAGAACAGCGAGAATCAAGCGGCCAGCACAGGACGCAATTTAATCCCAATCTACTCATTCGCCAGAAAACGCCGCCCGCGCCAAAGAAAGTGTTGCCTAAGCTAGCCTGGTACTGGCGCAAAGATCCGGCCTATAAAGTCTTTATGATCGCTTTAGCTATGGTGGTACTGGCAAGTATTGTGCTAGTTTCGCTTGCCAGTTCGGCAATGTTTGGCCGCTCCTCTTCCAGCGCGGGCTATTCATCGACTCCACCGGCGAAGGTTGTGCCCAATGGCCCGGTTGACCTGCATCCCGCTTTCCCAACGCCCGGAGGCGGCAAAGGAACTGGTCAGAGCAGCCAGCCGCCGGCTCAGAACACGCCTTCTATAGGCCCCACTGCAACGGGAACCGCTCAGCCGACCGTGCAGCCCGGCGGTCAACTCACCCTCCAGATCACCGGCTTTCCTGCGACAGTGAGTAACAATTCCAGGGTCGATATTACAGTCTCCACCAACCAGCCCGGCATAGCGGTCTCCTTGCAAATTCGTTATAATGCCCAGCCTATGAGAGCATCCGCAGGGCCAGGCACGACCGATGCCAATGGCAGCGTCACAATTCCCTGGTACGTGTTCGTTTTCTCGTTAAGTCGCAGAAATGTCCAGGCCACGCTAACAGCCATAGCCACCGATCAAAATGGTCAGCGCGTTTCTTCCAATTCTGTAGTGATCCAGGTAGTGTAGCAAGTATGGGAAGGGTAACTATCCCGGAATGCAAACGAGGTGACATTACTGGCGTGATGCGCGTATAATATGGCAACGCGATGGATGAAATTCGACGAAGGAAACCATATGACGCAAACCGATGAAATCCGCCAGGTGCAAGAGGCCGCGCGTGCTGTTCGCCAGAATGCCAGCAAGGTAATTATAGGCAAAGAAGAAGTTATTGACCTGTTAATGGTGGCCCTGCTGTGTGAGGGACACGTCCTTTTTGAAGATGTGCCAGGCATTGGCAAAACCATGCTGGCGAAGTCGCTGGCGAAATCCCTTGGATGCTCATTCCAGCGCATTCAATTTACGCCCGATTTGCTCCCTTCGGATATCACAGGTATTACGTTTTATAACCAGAAAAAAGGCGATTTCGAATTTCGTCCCGGCCCATTGCTATCTCAGATCGTGCTGGCAGACGAGATCAACCGCGCTACACCGCGCACCCAGTCCGCTCTTTTAGAAGCCATGGAAGAACGGCAGATCACCGTTGAGCGCGAGACACTGCCGTTACCACGTCCCTTCATTGTGATTGCCACGCAAAACCCTATTGAACTGGAAGGCACCTTTCCCCTGCCGGAAGCGCAGCTTGACCGCTTTCTGATGCGCCTGCGTATCGACTATCCCAGCCAGAGCGAGGAACGCCTGATTTTGCAACGCTTTCGCGAAGAACAGCCGTTGGAGCATTTGCAACCGGTGCTGGCGGCGGAACGATTGCGCGAGCTTCAGGGTATGATTCGCCGCGTGCGTGTGGAACCTACGCTTGAGAGCTATATCGTTGAACTGGTGAGAGCCACGCGCCACCACAATGGCGTCGAACTGGGCGTCAGTCCGCGTGGCACGCTGGCCCTCTATCGCGCCTCCCAGGCCTATGCCGCTATACATGGACGCTCCTACATCATCCCCGACGATATCAAGCGTGTAGCGCGGCCTGTCCTATCTCACCGTATGATCGCCACCAGCCAGACGCGCCTGCACGGGCAGATCATGGAACAGATCATTGAAGAAGTGCTGCATATGGTCCCTGTTCCGGTTGAGTTATGAACAAACGCTGGTATTACGCTGCCATCGCTGTTGTGCTGGTGAGCCTGCTCTTTCACCAGCCTCTTTTGTTGCTACTGGGATTGCTGGCGCTTTTCATTCTGTTGGTCGCCGATACCTGGACGAAATACTGTTTGCGCAATGTGCTCTATACGCGCGCATTGAGCGAAAAGCGCGTCCTGTTTGGCGAAGAGATTACACTTTCGCTCTCAATTGAAAATGCCAGGCTCCTGCCTCTGCCCTGGCTGGAGATAGAAGAAATCGTACCACGCGACCTGCATTTCAGTGGGAGCAACTTGAGCATGAGCGTGAGCAGCAATTCGTTTTTGCTTGAAAGCCTGTTCAGTCTGCGCTGGTACGAACGGGTAACGCGCCGCTACAGCGTGCTTTGCACAGCGCGAGGAGTACATGCTTTCGGGCCAACCACCATGCGCAGCGGTGATGTCTTCGGCTTCCAAAGCCGCCAGGAGGCTCTTGCCAATCGCCAGTACCTGCTGGTCTATCCTATGGTTGTGCCGCTTGCCCGCTTTAGCCTGCCCGCGCGTCATCCTTTCGGCGATTACAACGCGCCCCGGCGTATGCACGAAGACCCTTCACGTGTCGTTGGGGTGCGAGACTATATGTACGGCGATGATCTGCGGCGCGTCCACTGGAAAGCGACGGCGCGTACTATGCAATTGCAGAGCAAACTTTACCAGCCAACCACTACATATACGCTGGTACTCTTCCTCAACGTGGCGACGCAGCTGGACGTGTATTATGGTATCCATCCCGAATTACAGGAACTGTCGATCTGTGTAGCCGCCTCCGTCGCCAACTGGGCGCTCGATGAGGGGCTGGCAGTCGGCCTGTTTGCCAACACGACCATGTACATGCCGGAACTGGGCATGTCGTTGCCCGCCGGGCAGGATGGTTCGACGGAAAAGACCGCCAGCGTCGAAAGCATCGTGGCGGAACAGTTGAAACGCCGCCGCATTCACCTGCCGCCCTCCAGCAACGAGGAACAGCGCCGCCGCATCATGGAGACGCTGGCGCGTATTCAATCGTACTTCGGCACCCCCATCGAAGATCTGTTACAGGCAGAACGCGGGCGATTGCCAGCCGGGGCAACCGTCGTGGTCGTCACCAGCGCTATCAGCGATCCCCTCCTGGAAGCGCTGGCGCGCGTGCGACAATCAGGTCACGCTGTGACAATCCTATTTGTGGGCGATAACCCGATTGCGCCCAGACTGGCAGGCGTGACGATCTACCATCTTGGCGGCGAAGCAACCTGGAAGCGTTTGATGGCAAATTACGCGCCCCCTACGGATGAAACAGCCGAAAAATCCATAGGAACGGCGAGCTTCACCCTGTAATTTAAAATTCGACCCTCAAAAAGCTTGACTTTTGGCTCCCAAAATGGTATAAATATATATGTGAGTTATGAGATGTCCCAGCGTCGGGGCATCTATTTTTTTGTCTTCATTTTCTCCCTACCGATTGGAAGTCTGTTATTATGCCTGTTATCAAAGGTGAAGCTCCTACTACAGCAAAACGGCCTCCATCATTATGGCGCAACCGGGACTATATGCTTTTGTGGAGCGGTCAGATGGTTTCCAGTATCGGAACAGAGGTTTCAACCCTGGCGTTTCCACTGCTGATTCTGGCTTTAACGAGTTCTCCTGCAACAGCAGGTTTCGCTGGCGCGTTACGCGCGCTCCCCTATCTTGTTTTCAGTTTGCCCGCGGGCGCGTTGATCGATCGCTGGGATCGCAAACGAGTTATGATCCTCTGTGATAGCGGGCGCGCGCTCAGTATGGCAAGCATTCCAGTTGCGCTGGCTTTCGGGCATCTGTCCATCCTGCAAATTTATGGGGTTTCGCTTATCGAGGGAACGCTCTTCGTCTTCTTCAACCTGGCAGAAGTAGCCTGCCTGCCGCGTGTTGTGACAAAGGAGCAGTTGCCAGCCGCCAGTGCGCAACATGAAGTCTCCTATGGCATCACCTCGCTGGTTGGACCTTCGATTGGCGGAGCATTGTATAGTGTGGCGCGTATGCTGCCTTTCCTGGGAGATGCTATTTCTTACGCGGCTTCGGTTGGTTCGCTCTTTCTGATACGCGCGAAGTTCCAGCAAGAGCGAGTAGCCACGCGGCACAGCATTTGGGTGGATATTCGCGAGGGACTGGACTGGCTCTGGAAACAGCCACTGATCCGCTTTATGGCGATACTTACTGGTGGCTACAATCTAATTTTTCCGGGATTCACGCTGATTACTATTGTGCTGGCGCAACATCAACACGCATCCTCGCTCACCATTGGTCTGATTTTTGCGGCTGGCGGAATTGGGGCGATAGTAGGGGCAATTTTCGCGTCATTCTTGCAAAAACGCTTGAGCTTCGCGCAGGCCATTATCGGTGCCACCTGCCTGATAGCAATAGCCACCCCCCTGTATGCCATTGCTCCAAATGCGGTCGCGCTGGGCGCAGTCGCCGCGTTAAGCGCCGTCATCGGACCCTTGTACAACGTCGTGCAGTTCAGCTACCGGCTCGCGCTCATTCCCGACGCGCTCCAGGGCCGCGTCAATAGCGTCTTCCGCCTGATCGCGTTTGGCGGCCAACCGTTGGGCCTTGCGCTCACAGGTATTCTCATACAAAACGTTGGCGTGATTTCGACAATCTGGCTGTGTACCGCCGGTCTGGGAATCCTCGCGGTGGCGACCATCGCGAACAGGCATGTGCGCAATGCGAGACCGATAACATAGATTTTTGTAACCCCTCTTACCTCTTCCAGTGCTTAACAAACTCTCTGCCAATTTCCAACCCATGTTTATAACCGGCGACCAATCCTTCGTCCGTAACATCGGTAAAGTCCGCGCCCATGGTGGCCGGGTCAATTTCCGGGCGGATAATGTGGATGGGGACACCTTGCCAGTCGTCGGGGATAGCTTCACTCTGAAAGATATCGCGATACAAAACGCCCGGTTCATTGGAGATCGCAATGATCTCGCGGTAGCCACGCTGCGCCATCTCGATAGCGGGGCAGGCGCAGGTATAATAGCCATCGATAAAGGGGCGACCCGCTATCCACGCGGGAACATGCCACGCATGGAGCATGCGCGTAGAAGCGTAAATCACCTCGTCCATATTAGCGCTGGTGAGACGATGGTGCTCGTCATCGGCGGCTGAGTCAAACAAGTGTGCTTGCAGGTGCAAATCGGCCCAACTGCGGTCGCCGCGCGCTGCCTGCAACAGCAAGCGGCGGCCCACTCTCCTGGCACCATCACCCTGTGTTGCCTGAGCGCCCTCGTCGGTAATAACGGCGCTGGTGGCAAGTACGAGACGCGGCATTCCAGGCATAAACGGCTGAGTGCGCAGGATATGCCCCGACGCGGCGATAGTCTCAAGCACTAAATCGCTCATGCTTTTGCCCGGCTGCTCAAGCGTCTGTAAGGCCACGCGCCAGTATTTCAACGCAAACTCGTTGGCCCGTCCGATGGCGGCAGAGATGGAAGGAAAAACCGCTGACGAAGTGGCAGCGTAAGCTCCGGCGCGTATACCCGCCGCTTCAAACGCGCTCAATACACCGTGCGCGAAAACGCCCTTGAAGCCCCCGGCAGCGCTGGCAATCGCCAGCGTCTCTATAGTTTTCTCTGGCATCAGGTATATGGCACCCAATCTTCAGCAAGTGGAATATCGGTGGTTTTTTTCTTCTCGGCAGCCTCTTCATCTACCGCTACTCTAGCTGTATTGACGGGTGAAGGCGCATCGCCGGGCCGCAGGCGCAGCAAACCCTCCAGCTCGGTCTGCTTATAGAGACGCTGGCGTTTGATGCCCTGTTTGTAGCTTTTGAGAACGCCGCGACTTACATAGGCATAAAGCGTGGACAACTTGACTCCCAGAAAATTGCTGGCTTCGCCGCCATCCAGGTATTGTTCGCCTTCTAACTCAATCATACTGTATTTTCTCCTATTTCAATCATAGGGAATGCGGCTTATTTTGTCAACATTTCTATATGTTGGTCTGGTGAAATCGATATAAATCAAGCTAATTAGAATAATATCAAATGTCATTGACTTTCATCAAGTTATCGAGTACAACTGATAGAGGATGATATGTAGGGACGCAATTCATTGCGTCCCTAACGATTTTTGAAAACCGAATGGGGTCAGGTCATTGCTGCATTCGATTGTCAAAATTCATCAAGGAGATAGAACATGGTTACCATTCCTGAACCGGACGAACCCGAATACTTTCTGCGTAGTTTTCCGCGTGATGCCTTCCCGGTCTACGACTGGGTTGAGCGACCCACAACTTTGCCTGCCGAGGCCTGGACGACCGAGACAACCCATCGCGATGGGCAACAAGGTGGACTCCCGCTTACAACCGAGCAGAGCCTCAAAATATACGACATCCTCTGTCGCTTCACTGGTGAGTCGAGAGCGATTCGCCAGGCCGAGTTTTTTGTCTATCGTCCGTCTGACCGTGCCGCGTTACAAGGGGCGCTGGATCGCTACCAGGGAGGCGCGCCCATCGAGCCAACAACCTGGATTCGCGCTACAGCTAAAGATGTCGTGCTGATTCGCAGCCTGGGCGTGCGCGAAACTGGCATGCTCGCCTCCGCGTCGGATTATCACACCTTCCACAAGTTCAGGCCGGGCGGCAGAAACCAGGCCGCGCAGACCTACCTTGAGGCCTTGAAAATGACGCTGGATGCTGGCATTCGCCCCAGGCTGCATCTCGAAGATGCTACACGCGCCCCCATGGACTTCATGCGCCCATTCATCGAGAACGCGCAGGAGATAAGCGTGGCGTATGGTGCCGAACTGCGTCCGAAATTTCGCATCTGCGATACAATGGGGCTTGGCCTGCCCTATGAAGATGTCGCCTTGCCGCGCGGCATCCCGCGCATTTTTCAGGAGATGCGCAAACTGGGTCTGCAACCGGCAGACCTCGAGTTTCACCCGCATAACGATACCTGGCTGGTAGTGGCAAATTGCCTGGCGGCTCTACGCTCCGGTTGCGGTGTCATCAACGGCACCTCGCTCGGCAAAGGCGAGCGCACCGGCAATGCCCCGCTTGAGGGTGTCTTGCTACACCTGATGGGTATGGGCTACTTCCATGAAAAACAGCCGGATTTCGCGGTTCTGAACGAGCTGGTGACGCTTTATGCGCATATGGGTGAACCGGTTCCCCCCAAATACCCGCTTTATGGCCGCGACGCGCACCGCACCAGGGCAGGCGTCCATGCCGACGGACTCAACAAATTCTGGTGGATGTACGCCCCCTTCAACGTGCCGCAACTGCTGGGCAGGCCGCTCGAAGTCTCGCTCACCAAAGAAAGCGGGCTGGCCGGCCTGATCTTCCTGGTGCGCCAGCATACCGGCCTCGACATCTCCAAGGACGATCCCCGTCTGCAAAAAGCCTACGCCTGGCTTCTGGAAGAATTTGATAACGGACGCCAGACCAGCGTCGAATGGGAAGAAATTGCTCCTATGTTATCGATACAATAAAAACCCCGCGAGTCCCGCCAGACTTAAAATGATCAGAATGTTTACCTTACGACTAAAAGCCAGCCCGAACGCGGCTGCCGCAATCAGCAGCCCTTTCCAGTCTACGCCGGGCTGGCGCAGAATCGTGGCAACTACGGTGAGCAGGAGGCCAACAACTGCCAGCGAGACGCCGCGCATAGCGCCCTGCACCCCTGCGCGGTGTTCGATACGTGTGTATCCGGCTGAGACGGCGAGTACCAGCAATGCCGGAATGATGATGGCGATCAGCGCCAGCAGCGCACCCAGAAAGCCATAGGTGAAATAGCCCATGCTGATTACCCATAATCCGTTGGGGCCTGGACTGATCTGGCCGATAGCGATCGATTGCCCAAAGTCGGCTTCGACGGCCCAGCCGTTGCCTATCAAATCCTGGTGCAGGCTGGGTAGGTTGCTAAAGCCGCCCGTTGAGAAGAGCGAGGCCTTCAGAAACACTAGAAAGTAGATGAATGGATTAATCATGGCTGTTTCCCTTCTCCTTTTTGAAGAAGAGGAGAAGCGGGTTTGCGCGCGAAGAAGAATGCCCCAAGAAAAGCTGCGCCGAGGATTACCACGATCACCGAGAGCTTCAAGAAGATAATTACTAATGCGCAGGCAATGATAAGGGCCCCGCTCATCAGCAGATAAAGTAGCCCCTCTTTATACCCTCTACGGATGAGAGGCAATGCGAAATTCAGCCCGACCAGCAGCATAATGCCGCCAGTGGCCGGAACCACGCCGCGCAGGATGGCTTGCACCGCCGGTACGTGTTCAACACTTTTGAAGCCAACGGTAAGTAGACAGGTGATAAGGGCGCTGGGAAGAAGCATTCCGGCCAGAGACACGGCTATACCACCGGCTCCGCCCAGTTTGCGACCAATCAACACCGTCACGGCGATCAGGTTGATGCCCGGAGTAAGCACGCATAAATTCCAGAGGTAAGCGAATTCTTCCATTGAGAGCCATGTATGCTTCTCAATAAACGCCCGTTGGATCAAAAAAGTCGTCGATGCCCCGCCTCCAAAGGATTGTAGCCCGATGCCAGCCCAGATGCGAAAAAGCAGCCATTTGCCAGGTCGAGGGTCTTGCAGTGCCATAGAAGTAGCCTCTCTAAGTAGAACGAATAGCGCCGCATATATGGGTAATCTTGCGCATAAATTTTTGCCCTGTCCCACATATACTACAGATAACAAGTATATGCCTTTATAAAATATAACTTCTAGCAGGAGATTAAAAAAATGGACACAATGGCTATTGCAATAACCTGTTCTCTGATCATTTCTCTATTCGTTACCTTCTTGTTTGTGCTAAAGTACTATGGACATCTCAATGATTATGTGGGCAAGGACGACAAATGGAGTTTCAAAGATTGGGCAGGTCCCTTAACTGCAACGGCGGCTTCCTTGAGTCTTATAATCACTCTGACTCAGAACAATCCGGCCATTACCGGCCTCAGCATAATTTGTGGAGCCTGCATTATCCTTATGCCTACAGCATACCAGGCGCTCAGTCCTTCGGAAGGGCGTATATGGATATTCCTCTCCTTTACCGCTCTTACACTCGGTGCCGTAACGACACAATTAGTAGTGGCCGCGTTAATGGCGGATGACAAATTGGTCAAAGATGTTCCTGCGCTCTACATACATACATTTCGAGGTCTCATGTGGTTGGCGGCAGGAATTTCTCATGTCTATTATTGTCGATCGACATATCAGACGATAAAAAAGCAAAGTTACACGATCTTGCAAAACGAATCGGCCACATCACAGGCAAAAGAAACTGCTACGGTTTCATATTCCCAGCATCTAACGGCTAACGCCATAAGCTAAGAGCGAAGAGCAATAAGTGAAATCAGCAGCGACACCCGCCAAGGGGTGTCGCTGCTGATTTCACTCACAAGGATGCCGTTCCAATGAGAAATGGCCCTGCATGAGCTTGACATTTGCCCGTCCATCTAATACAACTACATACGGAAAGCTTTTGAATACAGGACGACAACGTCAGCCGTCCTTACAATTCTATTTAAGGAGATTTGTTATGGCTTTTGAAGTACCACCACTGCCGTATGACTACAATGCGTTGGAGCCATACATTGACACGCAGACGATGCAACTGCATCACGACAAACACCATGCCGCTTATGTCAACAACCTGAACAACGCCGTCACTAATACCGACTTTGCCAGCAAGAATGTTGACGACATTTTGCGCAACATCAACGATGTGCCGCAAAATGTTCGCGCAGCTGTGCAGAACAACGCCGGTGGCCATTCCAACCACAGCATGTTCTGGGCTATTATGAAGCCCAATGGCGGCGGCGAACCCTCTGGCGCGCTGGCGAGCGCCATTCAGCAAACGTTTGGCTCGTTTGACCAGTTCAAGGCTGCTTTCAACGACGCGGGCGTCAAGCGTTTTGGTTCTGGCTGGACGTGGCTGGTACTCGACCAGAGTGGCAAGCTCTCGGTCATTTCTACCGCCAACCAGGACAGCCCGTTGATGAACGGCCAGTACCCCGTCATGGGCAACGACGTGTGGGAACACGCCTACTACCTGAAGTACCAGAACCGCCGACCCGACTATCTCGCGGCCTGGTGGAACGTCGTCAACTGGGACGAAATTGCCCGTCGCTACCAGCAAGGTGGCGGTCGCTAATATCCTGGATTTTCCCAAAAGCAGAGGAGAGCATCATGGCAACGCGGTTGTGATGCTCTCTTCTGCTTTTGGGAAAATCAACATACTTCAACGTGCTAGCTCGTCTTCTCGCCCCAATACTCTCGCCGGCTCCACTCGCGGCTATGCAGGCCTTCGGTACTATCGGTACCCCAACGCAGCGCTGCCATATCCAGAAGCACAAAAGCTAGCATAAGAACCACTATCGTAATCATACTATACTCCTTATTAGTTTGGTAACGGCAACTCGTTCAGGCTGTGCCGCAATATTCTCTCCATGACTTTTATTATACATGGTATCTGTGGTATAATGAATGACAAGTTAAAGGCGTAATCCATTGTTAATTAAAAAAAGAAGGTAAAAAGGCAAAATGACTTTAGAAATTGAAAAGCTACTCGATGAGACGGGATGGCGCATTTTACAGGCATTGCAGGAGAATGCGCGCCTTTCATTCAGCGAACTGGGGCTGCGTGTAGGTCTTTCTTCACCTGCCGTTGCAGAGCGTGTGCGCAGGTTAGAGGATGCCGGGATCATTAAAGGCTATCGCGCAGAGATCGATACCACAAAGGTTGGCTATCCTATCACCGCCATTATTCGTATGCAGTCGCAAGGTGATAGATGTACGCGTTTTGCCGCTTTTGTGCAAAATATGCCTGAGGTGCTTGAATGTTACCGTGTAACCGGTAGCGACTCCCTCGTTATGAAGGTGATGGTTTCGTGTGTTGAACACCTGGAAGCTCTCCTCGACCGCTTATCGGCGCATGGGCAGCTTACCACGTCGATAGTGCTCTCTACCGCCGTCTCGAAGCGTACCATTGTCCCCGTGTCCGATCCTTCTATACAAGTACACATGGAAGAAAGCGCGTAGCTAACCAGGGCTAGTGCTCTGCCCCGCGCCCTGGTCGTTCGCGACAATAGCAGTTTACATAAACAAAAGCCATGTGATATACTCAGTTTAGCCAGGAGGAGCGAATGGACGATCTGAGTGTTTTTACAGGCAATGCGAACCGGCCTTTGGCGGCAGCCATCTGTAAACATCTGCGCATCCCATTGGGCGACGCGGATGTTTTTCAATTTAGCAACGAAAATATCTTTGTGAAAATTAATGACAATGTGCGCGGGCGTGATGTCTTTGTCATCCAACCGTTCAGCTTTCCTGTCAACCGCTCCATCATGGAACTGCTCATCATGATAGATGCCCTCAAACGCGCCTCTGCCGCTCGTATCACCGCCGTTATTCCCTACTACGCCTACGGTCGCACTGATAAGAAGGATCAGCCGCGCGTTCCGATTACGGCCCGCCTCATTGCTGACTGCATCACCGTCGCAGGCGCGCATCGCGTCCTGACTATGGATATGCACGCGGGTCAGATTCAAGGCTTCTTCAATATCCCCGTCGATGAACTGACCGCGCAAATTATTCAGGCGCGTTACTTTGTCGAAAAAGAAATGGACAATTTCACCGTAGTGGCCGCCGACGAAGGCTTTGCCAAGAAAGCGCGCAAACTGGCCGACCGCCTGAACGCCCCGCTTGCCATCGTAGAGAAGCGCCGTCACGGCAATAACAGCATCTCTGAGGCTATGGGCATTATCGGCTCCGTGGAGGGCAAACACGCTCTCATCGTCGATGACGAGATCGATACCGCCGGCTCGCTCACCCAGGCCGTGCGTGTCGTGCATGAGCAGGGCGCGCGCGATGTCTACTGCTGCGCCACGCATAGCATATTCTCCGGCCCCGCTATTGAACGCCTCAAATCTTCATCAATCAAAGAGATCGTAATCACCGACTCTATTCCACTCACTGACCAGAAACGCCTGCCCAACATGACCGTTCTTTCAGTGGCAGAGTTATTCGCAGGCGCGATTAGCCGCATTCACGATGGACGTTCGGTGACGGAGTTGTTCTGGTAGAAACCAGCGATCTCTCTTCTGTTCCCCACAACCACCTGCTTTTACTCTGGTAGGTTTTTTGGGAAAGGCGTCAGCGAAGTGGGAGCTGTCATTCTGAGCGCAGCGAAGAATTTCTCGCCGAGCCGCACGCAGATTCTTCGCTACGCTCAGAATGACAGGCGCAAACAGCGCATTTCAAAACCCCTACCAGTGAAAGACAACCACCTGTCCTTTATCAAAAAACCATATAAGCATTAAAAATTTTAGGAGCGACTAAAAAAACCGTCTATACTAATAAAGCTATGATATGCATTTTTTATATCCATTATTAGCAAGCTGGCTCTAATTACAGGTAGTATTCACTGCACTTTATATAAAGCCAGGAGAATAACGCTCTCCTAATCTCGAACGATTGTACTGCCAACGAATTCAACACAACAGCAGGACGAAGGAGAGCGTAGGTTATGACAGCAAATCAGTGGCCTGGGCCGCACGAAAAACAGGTAATCGCCGAAATGCTGGAGAATCGTGATTCGGCGCATTGGGAAACATGCAGTGAGCTTATGAAATGGTTGATTATAAAGGAAGCAAGCAAATATCCTACCCCTATTACCGCCGATCTTGTGGATGAAATCAGGCAAAACGCTATGCTGTCGGTAGTGATTAACCTGCCACATTTCCGTTTCGAGAGCAAATTGACCACCTGGCTGACGACTGTTGCTTACACACGTACAATTGATGCGCTGCGTTTATATACACGGAATATACGAACAAACACTCCTTTGAATAACCTGATCGAAGGTGAAGAGAGCGAAGTAGTCGCTTACGAACATGAAATGCCAGGGACTTTAGAGGAGCTATGTCTCGCAAGTGAAGAACTACGCGAAGTAGTCGCGGAAATCTCAGCCTATTTCGATTCCCACGCCAAATCAGAACGTAATCGCAAAATTGCGAAAATGGTTCTTCTTGATGGACACACGCTTGAAAAGACCGCGCGCGAGGTTGGTGTATCCCCTGCTGTGGCAAGCTATGTTATCCGAACCCTCCAGCGCCACTTACAAGAAAAATTTAGAACCTGACATTCTTCAACGAAACCTCTGTTTTACCATCTAACCTCATTTGCCTGTATCGGCTAACAAAGGCGCAATCTTACCCGCCTGCTCCGCTTCATGTTTCAGGGTCTGTATTCCCTTGACCATCGACTGGCAACTTTTGCACGTTTGCAGGTGTTCCGCCAACCTGGGATACCTCTTTCTTGCTTCTTCGTTGCCCCACAATTCGATTGCTTCAACATAAGCCGGAATGTCGTTGCGAATTTGTGCTTTCTCAATGGCGCTGGTAAGCCGTGAGATAAGCTTCCAGATGGGTTCCTCAGTAATACCAACCTGTCTATCCTGATCGAGTTCTATGGCTAACAAGGTTGTCAAAGCATCCTGACAGGCTTTACATTCGGCAAGATGCCCAAGTTGCTGCTCCTGTTCGAATGAAGTCGGATGTCCTTCGCCACTTAGTTGGTCAAACAATGCTGGGAGGATATGCGGTGGTTGTGCGAAGTTTTCACTATAATGCGCCAATGCTGTTGCTGCCTTTTTCCTGCCCATTTTCGGTTCCTCTCCCTGCTCTCAATCGCTTTGATCGTTAAAAAACATACGACGCGCTACTTCTTACGAACACAAATTCTGCTCAATCTTTAGATTTTAATGGTACTTTCGTCTAATTACCTTTGCATGTATCAATTTTCTTTAACATATTTCTTGTCCCTCTTCCAGATTATTGAGCTTCCATTACTACTACGTTATTTCCCTGACAATTGGTAGCTTTCTTTTTCAGAGTAATCTGACGTTAGTATCTTGACGAACGAATAACAGACCTATATCATATATTTATCATCTTTATTCAGTTGTCAATTCGAGATGAATAAAGACAATGAAGTTCTTGTATAGTGGAGATTCACGTCAGGAAGCTTGCGATGAGCGCCGAAGAATTATCAGGTGGGAAAAATATTCCCAGGAAACCTTTTTCTCGCCTCAAACAGGAACGCGAAAGACGGGGCTGGTCACAAAATGATGTAGCTAAAAAGATCGGCACCAATCAGATCAACATCAGCCGCTGGGAAAATGCTACGACCACTCCGGGTCCATACTTTCGCCAGAAGCTGGGAGACCTTTTCGGAAAAAGTCTTCAGGAGTTGGGCCTGTTTTCAGAAGTTGAGGATAGTGACTCCGAGCCAGGAAGGGGTACTTCAACTTCTTTAAATTCTCATACCCATATATCCATCTGGAATGTCCCGTATCGCCGCAATCCATTCTTTACTGGCCGCGAAGAAATCCTGGTCAATTTGTTTTCGGCGCTGAATAGTAGCAAAAGAGCAGCATTAACGCAGGCTAAGGCGATTAGCGGCCTGGGGGGTATCGGGAAGACCCAGATTGCGGTTGAGTATGCCTATCGCTATCGTGATAGCTACGATGCCGTGTTGTGGGTAACTGCCTCTTCTCGCGATATGCTGATTAGCGAATTTGTGCTGCTTGCCGTCTTGCTCGATTTACCGGAGCGATATGAACAAGATCAAGAAATTGTGCTGACGGCTGTGAAAAGATGGCTGGTTACGCATAATAACTGGTTGCTCATCCTTGACAACGTTGAGGATTTGCAGGCAGTTATTGATTTCTTGCCCATAGATGGTAAAGGAAATACCCTCTTTACCACGCGCTTGCAAGCTTTGGGGCCTATCGGAGAAGGCATAGAAGTCGAGAAGATGCACATAGAGGAGGGATCGCTCTTCCTGCTACGGCGCACTAAATTTCTTGCTGCTCATGCTCCACTTAGCCAGGCTCCAGAACATGTGCGAGATCAGGCAACGGCTATCGTACAAGTTCTGGATGCCCTCCCGCTCGCTCTCGACCAGGCAGGCGCGTATATCGAGGAAACAAAGTGTGGCTTACCCGGATACCTCAATCTCTATCGCACCAGGCGCAGGGAGCTTTTGCAGCGGCGCGGAACCATACCCGTAGATCACCCTGAACCGGTAGCCGCGACATGGTCACTCTCTTTTCAACAAATTGAAAAAGATAACCCTGCTGCTGCCGACCTGTTGCGCCTGCTTGCTTTTCTCAACCCTGATACCATCCCTGAAGAGATGATCTCTGAAGGCGCATCCGAACTTGGCCCCCTGCTTGAACCGGTTGTCACTGACCCACTCCAGTACGACGCGGCCATTGAGAAATTGCTCAAGTACTCCCTGATACGGCGTAACTCAGAGGCGCACTTTCTGAGTGTGCATCGCCTGGTGCAGGCGGTACTTAGAGACGGCATGGATGGCAAACAGCAGCGACTGTGGGCAGAACGGGCTATACGCTCCATTAACCGCGCTTTTCCTGACGTTGAGGTTGCTACCTGGGCACGATGCCAGCGCTACTTACCGAATGTCGAAACTATCACGCTCCATCTCCAGGAATACGGCCTCTCCTTCTCGGAATCAGCGCGTCTATTGAATAAAGCAGCAACTTATCTGACAGCACACGCGGAATACGCACAGGCCGAAGCGCTTTTACAAAAAGCGCTCACCATTCGCCAGCACTTGCTGGAGCCTTTGCATCCTGATACAGCTCTCACTCTCAATGACCTGGGGATGCTTTATTTGACACAGGGCAAGTATCAACAGTCGGAACCGCTTTTACAAAAAGCGCTCACTATTCGCACCCAGGAATTGGGTTCAGAGCATCCCGATACAGCTACGGGCCTCAACAATCTGGCCTTGCTCTACTATGCCCAGGGGAAGTACTTCCTGGCCGAGCAACTGTATCAACAGGCATTGCAAATTCGTACGAGCATATTCGGACCTGACCATCCGTCTGTGGCCGAATGCCTGGGCAACCTCGCGCAAGTTTACATGGAACTTGGGAAATATAAACATGCAGATTCGCTCTATTTACAGGCTTTAGATATTCAAATGCATACACTTGGGCCAGATCACCCCGACCTTGCCCAAACCCTCAATAACCTCGGATTGGTCTACCGCTCTCAAGGAGAGTACTCGCAGGCAGAACGATACTACCAACGAGCGTTAAACACGCAAGAAAAAGCGCTTGGGCCAGATCATCCACGCGTCGCGCAAACCCTCAGCAATATAGCACGGCTCTATCGCGCGCAAGGCGATTATGCGCGATCAGAACCATACTACCAACGGGCCTTAGAGATTCAAAAAAATGTGTTCGGCCCTGAGCATCCCGACGTTGCCGAAAGCCTGTATAGCATCGCGAAACTTTACGAATTGCAGGGAAAATACCAACTGGCCGAACAGTTTTGCCAGACAGCCCTGAACATCCAGGAGCAAAGATTAGGCCCTGAGCATCCAACTATTGCCCATACGCTCGTCACGCTTGCAAAAATCTATCAGATGCGCGGGAAATACCCGCTGGCCGAGGAGCTTAACCAACGAGCTTTATCGATTCGAGAAAATGTACTCGGCCCTGATCATCCCTACCTGGCAGTTGCGCTTAATAGCCTTGCTGAAGTATATCAAGCCCAGGGTAAATACCTCGAGGCCAGACCACTCATTGCGAGATCGCTGGCGATCCGAGAAAAATCATTGGGACGAGGACACCCATATGTAGCCTATAGTTTGAGCAACCTGGCGGAAAATCATTTTTCGCAAGGAGATTACGCTCAAGCTGAGTCCCTCTATAAGCAGGCGCTGGCTTTGCGCGAGCAGTTTCTAGGTTTGACGCATCCCCGCACAGCCTCAATTTACCACGATCTCGCCAAGCTCTATCTCGCCCAGAACAGGTATGAAGAGTCTGAACCCCTCTTTGAAAAAGCATTAGCTATCCGAGAGCAAGTGCTAGGGTTGGAACACCCCTATGTAGCCACCAGCCTGGAGCATATACTCCAAACTGTTGCGCCAGACGGGAAGAGAGACAATTGGCATCTCAACTAGAGGAGCGCGCGCAAAAAATCAGAACAAAAGCAAATCAGTCTTAAGAAGTTTCTTAGCAAATAGTCTTGATTTGCTTTTTTGCAAATTACATTTTATCGCATGTGTTACTACATTTGTTACTAGTCGTTATACTTGTATTATCATGCTTTTTGGGTGGGAATAGTTTATGGAAAAGATCGTAATCATCGGCTCATCAGGCGCAGGTAAATCCACACTTGCAAGTGAGTTAGGAGAAATTCTCAAGATCAAGGTTATTCATCTGGATCGCTATTTCTGGCAACCCAATTGGAAGGAAAAACCCAGAGAGATCAGGCGAGCAGATATTGCAGTGAGCTTGTCCAAAAAAATGCAGTTGGATCATTGAGGGAACCTATCTTGATATCTCAGATATTCGCCTCAATGCTGCTGACACCATTATTTTTCTGGATATGTCTGCCTTAGTTTGTTTTAGGCGCGTACTCAAACGAAAATTTAAATATTTTAGTGAAGAGATACGCCCAGATTTGCCAGAGGGATGTCCGGAAAAGCTTCGTCCGTACTATAGCTAAAAATTCTAGGTTTCCCATTAGTTAAACGCAAATGGCTGCTATGAGACTCCGTGAATTTGAGAATGAGAAAACGAGTCTTATACATTCCGCTCAAAGAGTGAGGTTGATAGCTTTTTGCGAAGCTAGGGCAAAGGCAAGATGAACTTCGAAGAAAACATATATCCTTGGAAAGAAACTATGCCTCGTAAGCGTAAGCTTGGCATAGAGAGAAAATAGAACCTCACAAGTGGCACAAAGTATGCTATAATAAGCCTCAATTACATATTCCTTACACAAGGCACCCTTAGTGGGTGCCGCTTTATGGGCAGAGAAAGGGTAGAGGGGCTATTATGAAGCCGCTTGTAGCTATCGTGGGCCGACCGAATGTTGGTAAATCCACCTTTTTTAATAGAATGATCGGCGAGAGAATCGCCGTTGTAGAAGATATGCCGGGCACCACGCGCGACCGCATCTATGGCGATACCGACTGGAACGGGCGCGTGTTTACGCTGATCGACACGGGCGGGCTTGAGTTTGGGTCTGAAATTCCCGTTGGGCAGGTTGGCCTCACGGGACAGCCGGGCGACATTATGAAGCATGTGCAGGCGCAGGCCGAGGTAGCCATCGAAGAGGCCGACGTCATCATCTTCATGGTTGACGCGAAGACAGGCATTACCGCCGCCGATCAAGAAGTGGCTGACGTGTTGCGCCGCACCCAGAAGCCCGTCCTCCTGGCTGCTAACAAAGCGGATAATGCCCGCACGCGCCTGGACGCCGTCGAATTTTACCAGCTTGGACTTGGCGATCCCATCGATCTTTCATCGGTGCAGGGCATAGGTACTGGTGACTTGCTCGACGCCGTTGTCGAGGCGCTGCCGCCTGAAGAGGAAGTCCCCGATGAAGAGGACGACGATATCCCGCATATCGCCATCGTAGGACGGCCCAATGTCGGCAAATCGTCGCTGCTGAACGCCGTTCTGGGCTATCAACGCGCCATCGTCAGCGACATCCCCGGCACCACACGCGACGCCATCGATACCGAGTTGGAGTTTCAGAACCGCAAACTGATCCTCATCGATACCGCCGGTATTCGCCGGCGCGGGCATATCGGGCCGGGCGTCGAAAAATTCAGCGTGCTGCGCGCAGAACGCGCTATTGAGCGAGCCGATGTAGCTATTATGGTGATCGACGCCAGCGAGGGGTTAGCGGCCCAGGATACGCACATTGCTGGCAAGGTTCATGAAATGAGCAAAGGCGTCATCGTGGTTGTAAATAAGTGGGATTTGGCGCAGGAGCAGCGCCGCGCCGCCCGCGAAGGGCAGGAGCCTGATCCCGATGACGAGATCAAAACCGCGGAAGCCTATCGCCGCATCATCGCCGAGGGTCTCAAGTTCATTCCCTATGCGCCCATCGTCTTCACCTCGGCGAAAACTGGCTATCACGTCAAATCGCTGCTCGAGACTGCCATCAGCATTGCCGACATGCGCTTCTTCCGCGTCTCCACCTCGCGTTTGAACGAGGTTGTGCGCGACGCCGTGCGCCGCCACAATCCTACCGTTTTTAAGGGCAAAGTCGCCAAAATTTACTACGCCACCCAGACGCAGGTCAACCCGCCCACCTTCGTCTTCTTCGTCAATGATCCGCAGGCCGTCCATTTCACCTACGAACGCTACCTGGAGAACCAGATGCGCGCCGAATTTGGTTTTAATGGATCGGGCATTCGTATGTACTTCCGCGCGCGTCCAAAATCGGAACAGAGCGAGCGACGGTAGAAGCGAGTACTTCCTGATTACCGGGAGAACGTTGCAGGAATCAGGTGATACTGCATCTTCAGCGCGATGATGCGCGTCACCGCCTGGTTGATGCGCGCCATCGAGAGCGAACCATCTTGCAGGGCTGCTTTGATCGCATCAATCATGCTCTGCATCTGGTAGGGGCCGATAGCGCCCAGCAGCATGTCGTTGCCCGCCTGCAGTGCCATCACGCCAGCCTGCTCTAAATTCCATTTTTTGGCAATGCCCGTCATCCACAGCGCATCCGTAATCACCACGCCATCGTACCCCAACTGGTTGCGCAAGATACCCGTAATAATTGTAGGCGAGAGTTCCGCCGGATACACCGGGTCAATGGCGGGCATCAGCAGGTCTGTATCCATAATCATGCCGGGGTTATCTAACGTATTGGACGATTGGATGAAATGTTTGAACGGCACCAGTTCGGTCGAGTAAATTTGATCTTTCGTGCGGTTGATGACCGGCAGAGCGAAGTGCGCGTCGGTCTGGGCCGCGCCGAGTCCGGGAAAGTGCTTGAGGCAGGCAATTTCTCCATCGCCCTGCACAGCTCGCAAATACGCGCCGCCAAAGGTAATCACCGAGTCCGGCGTATATCCCCACGTGCGCAAATATTGATCGGGGCCATCCACCAGTTGCACGTCCACATCCGGCGCGAGATCAGCGTTAATGCCCAGCAATTGCAAATCATGCGCGATACGATGTCCCGCCTGCGTCGCCAGGCTCACATTCCCCGTGTTATAAATCTCCAACGCTCCCGGATGATGGCCGAAGATATTCTGAATGCGCTCAACATAACCGCCCTCTTCATCAGCCGAAATAATCAGGGGAATCGAAGCGTGCAGTTTCATCTCCGTAATATCATGCTTCGTCTGATCGAAGGTCTGCATCTGGAAGGCGTACATAATCACTCCCCCCGCGTGCAGATTGTTTACCATATACTCCAACGAGGGTGAATAAAACTGGTCATACGACTGCACCATGAACAACTGGCCCAGCTTCTCGTCCAGCGTCATGTTCGATACATACATACTGGCAAGCTGCTTATACTGCATAAAGCTTACCAGATGTGACAGCTCATTGACCTGCATCGTATCAAGCGGCAGCCCGACCATTGCTCCACCAACAACCACTCTGGCAGGCTGGTGGCTCGCCGCACTCAGCGCCAGCCAACTCAGATCCCCACTCATCATCACCACCAGCGCCACCAACGGCACTATCACCAGCGCCCACCATCCCCTCTTCCCTCGTCTCCCTCGTCCTGTAGGGACAAGGGGCGGATGTGGAGAGAGGCGGGGGCCTTGTGCTTGTCCGGCGCGGAGCAGTGTTCCCACACTTCCTACGCCTTTTGAATCTTTTCCTTCAATCACGCGCATGAAGTACCTTACTCCTGTGGCATCGTCGCCGGCATCAGGTGGTATTCCATCTTCAGCGCGATGATGCGCGTCGCGGCCTGGTCAATGCGCGCCTTCGATAGGGTCCCGTTATGCAGCGCCGCCTTCAGCGCGTTAATCATCGAGAGCATCTGATCGGCCCCGGTCGGTCCCAGCAACATATCATTGCCCGCGTTCAACGCCATCACCGCCGCTGTATTCATGCTCCACTTCTGCGTAATGCCCTGCATATACAGCGCGTCTGTCAGCACCACGCCATCATAGCCGAACTCGTTGCGCAGGATATCCGTCATAAATGTATGCGACAGCTCTGCCGGATAGACCGGGTCAATGGCTGGCATCAACACATCGGTCGGCATAATCATCCCCGGATTGATCAACGCATTTGGCGACTGGATAAACGCCTTAAATGGAGCCAGGTCAATCGAATAAATCTGAGAGCGCGTCTGATTGACGACCGGCAGCGTCGCGTGCGCGTCGGGAACAGCGGCACCCAATCCCGGAAAATGCTTGATGCAGCCAACCACGCCCGCTCCCTGCAACGCCGTGATATACGCGCTCGCATACTTAATCACCGAATCGGGCGTATTGCCAAAAGTGCGCGTCACCATATCATAGCCATTCACCAGGTTCACATCCACGTCTGGCGCCAGGTTCTCATTGATGCCCAGCGCCAGCAAATCATGCGCTACCTTCGCCCCCTGCTGCGTCGCCACTACCACACTGCCCGAATTCGCAATATCCGTCGCCGACATGCGGGGACCATAGATATGCGACAGGCGATGCACATACGGCCCGCCCTCCTCATCAGCCGAAATCAACAGAGGAATACCCGCGCTCTGCTGCATCTTCGTCAGATCATTTTTTGTCTGATTGAAGTTTTGCATCTGAAACTCATACATAATCACACCCCCGGCGTGCAGTGTATGAATCATCGTATCAAGATCAGACGAATAGTAAGAAGTAACCCCGGGACAAACCCCGCTCGCGCTGCCGCATCCATCCGTATACTCCACCATAATCAACTGGCCCAACTCTTCATCCAGCGTCATACGCGACACATACAGGCTCGCCAGCGCCTTGTCCTTCATATACCCCGACAGGTGCATAATCGCTTCAATCTGCGTCGGTGAAAGCGGCGGACTCACAAAAGCGCCGCTCCCCGTCACGGTCATACCCTGCGCATTTTTGTTCCCCGCCCCATTGCTCGTTGCAAAGAAGCGCGGCGCAAAAAAACTCGCCACGCTCCCCACCCCTACCAATCCTATCAATACTAGCAGCAATGCCACTACCCGCGCGCGCAAGCGCCGCCTGCGCCTGGGCGTGGCCTGCATCGGAACCAGCGGCGCTTGCCCCCTGTAGTCCTGCGCAGGCAACGGCGATGCCGGTATTTGCCCCATCTGCTCCCCCTGTTGTTGCTGGTACACCCTGGCCGGCATAGGATGCCCCGGCTGCTCATAGGGCTGCCGGGGTAGGGGCTGCGGCTGCTGATTTTGAATAGTCATTACGCACTCCTGATAACTCATTGTTATTTGCAGTATAAGCTCATAGACAAAACTCTACTTCTATAACGTCTCTGGTGCGTCTTTTGTTGCGTCCCTCTGACCTTCCGGTCTGACTCTGCCCGCCTTTGATCGCTTGCGCCCTCCGATGTCTGGCCTCTGAAACTTCGCCGTCTCTGTCTCCGACTCGCCTTCTGCTGAAACATCTCTTTGTTCCTCGCGCTCCACATGAATTGGCTCTGGCCCCTGTTGCTCCGCGTCCCGATTCTGCATCCTCTACCATCTCTTCCTCAGACTGCTGCGGCGGCCCGCCTACCTCTACCTCCTCATATGCGTAGAACAACATCGTCTCATCCATTGGCCCCTGCTTCATCACCTCTTCGTGTCCTGCCCACTCCTCGTCCATCGCCGGCGCCACCGGGAGAGCATCCTCCTCCGTCACAGAGCGATTCGGCAACACTTCGTCCGTCACAAACAACGGCTCTTGCTCACCCTCATCCCCCTGTGCTTCCGGTACTGCTGGCGTTGCTGGAAGCACGGGCCGTACCTGCTGCGCCCAACTGCGCCCAACCGGCTCATTCTCTATCTCCGGCTGCGCCCACCCCTCTACAGGAGCGCGATGTAGCGCGTCCGCCCCCGTCGCGTCTGCCCCGGCTCCTACTCCCTCCAATCCTGTCGCCTGCTCCACTTCCTCTTCTTGCCCCGGCCAGGCCGCTGTCGTCACCCGCGCAGCAGGCCGCAGCTTTCGCGCCGTCGAACGCACATTCGGCACCACCGACGCCGGTAATAATGCGAAATCGAACACCACCTTAATCGCCCGCGTCTCACCCTTTTTCTTCGATGCCCGGATCGCCTCACGGAAATTCGTCAGCGCAAAGCGGTGCGTCAGCAACTTCTCAGGATGGAGCAGCCCATGCTCTATCAAATCAGCCGCTACCGCAAACGTGGAGCGGCGCTGTTCAGATCCTATCGGCCAGTTCTCCATCCCGTGCCCCATACTGCCTACCACACTCACCTCCTGATACCACACCGGCGACAGGTCAAGATACTTCAACTGCAAATCCACCCCCACCAGCACAATCGCGCCCCCCGCCCGCGTCCAGCGCAGCGCATCCGCCAGCGTCCTCTGCGTCCCAATCGTATCGTAAATCGCATCGTATCCGCCCAGCAGCATCTTATTTCCCAGCATTCCTGTATACAGCCGCGCTCCCGTCGCCCGTACTACACCATCATAGCTATCCTGCGGATACAGAATAGCCGCCGCCCCCATTCGTGTTGCCTGCTCCACCTGGAACGGATACCGCGCCATCATACTTACTGTCGTTTGCGGTGAGAGCGCCCGTATCACCTGCAACACCAGCAGCCCGATTGTCCCTGCTCCCATCACCAGTACATGCTCGTCCGGTCCCGGCACATGCCGCAGTACGCTATGCACCGCCACAGCAGTTGGCTCCAATAGCGCCGCCTGCTCATCGCTCAACGCCTGTGGTACCCGAAACACCTGTTGCTCCTGCACCAGCATCTCCTCGCTCCATCCTCCCCCAATTTGCTCAGGTCCGGCGAACTGCCCCTGCTCGCATAGATTATACTTCCCCATCGCGCACGCCCTGCACAGCGGCAGCGTTCCCGTGGTTGCGCAACAGCGCCCATATTGCAGCGCCACGCGGTCGCCCACTTGCACATGCGTCACATCCTCCCCCACCTCAATCACCTCCCCCACCACCTCGTGTCCGGGATACGTGCGCGTATGCCCCGGCAGCGCCGCCGGAGCCACCCGGAAATCGCCTTCCGCGTAAATCAACTGCACATCGCTTCCGCATATCCCTGCCAGCCGGTTGCGCACCCGCACCCAATCGCGCCCTGGCAACTGCTCGCGTGGCACATTCTGCACTTGCAGCGGCGCCAACGAAGAAAAATACGCATCGCGCCATAGCCATCCCAGCGCCCGCGTCAATATCACCCGCCTCGGGCTTAGTTCCAGAGTAGAAGTCCACATGGCCGAAATCCTGCCTTTCTGCTTTACACTCCTGCCAGGGCTTGTCCCCGCCCTGGTTGCCTGCCGGTTGCCCGCCTGTCTGCCATCGAGTGTATCATGCCCATCAATACCGGTCAATTTACTGGTACTTTGACCTTGACCTTGACCAAAGCCATACCCCAACTTAACCGTTTCTTGACCTCTCCTGTATATAATGAACGCATCTACTCCCACAACCACCCCCACGCCATGATTAAAAGATTTGTTTACACTAGCTTGCCATATTTGCCCCTATGCCCTATCATATGTACGACAACCACAAGCGTTGCTCATTCATCTTATTTTGTGTAGAATCAGAGAGCATCATGGCAACACGAACCAACAAGCGAAACGGAGGGACGCGCTTAATCGCGTCCACCAGTACGAGTTCCCGGACACACAAAGGCAACACGAATAAACCAGGCCATCGCTTCCAACAGCGACTCGCCTACATCCTCCGCCATCCCATAGACGCCGCCTGGGGCTGGCTCAGTTCCGTTCGTACCGCTATTCTGCTCATCGCTGCCATCACTACTATCTGCTTGCTCGGCATCTATTTCGTTCAGGCCCCCGGCGAAGCCCTCAACGACCCCGCCAGCTACACTGCCTGGCTCCAACAAAATGCCCTCCCGCGCTACGGCTCCCTCACCCCCATCTTCGACACCCTCCATTTCTTCACCATCTTCTCTAGTTGGTATTTCCTTCTCATCCTCACCATCCTTGCCCTCAGCATCATCGTCTGTACCCTCAATCGCGCCCCCGCCATCTGGCACAACTTCAGCCATCCCGTCATTCGCCGCAGCGACAAATTCTACCAGAACGCACTCGAACGCATCTCCTGCACCCATCCTGATCCCGTGAACTTCGCTCACAGCCAACTGCGCAAACGCCACTACCGCGTCCGTTCCATCACCGGACAGGCTGCGTCAGAAGCAAGCCCCCGTCCTGATGCAGACGAAGTAGTCACCTACCTCTACGCCAACAAAAACTCCTGGGCCACCCTCGCCACGTTTGTCTTTCATGCAGCGCTTGTCACCCTCCTCATCGCTGGCGTTTTCTCACAGTGGCGCGGCTTCCCACCCAACAGTCCCGCCCGCCACATCCTCCCCGCTCCTCTCGTCAATCTCAGCGATACCCTCGCCGGCTTCACCTTCGATCAGGCTCTCCCCACCGGCCAGAGCGCCGTCGTCTACACCCGTGGCACCCCCCACAACATTAGTTTCCGCGTCAACTCCTTCACCGCTTCTTTCGACCGCAACTCGGGACTGGCCACCGACTACGTCACCGACCTCAGCGTCTATCGTGACGGCCAGCTCGTCGCCCGTAGCAACCACCTGCGCGTCAACGACCCCCTTTCCTACAATGGCATCGTCTTCCACCAATCCTCCCTCATCCCCTCTGTCACCCTCACCATCAGCGACCCTACCGGCTGCCTCGTCTGCGCCCAACCCATCGTCCTCGACCAGACCAGCACAACCCAGGGCCTCCAGGTTGACTTCGCTCGTGGCGTCCCCATTGCAGGCACCTCTCTGACGCTTACTATCCTCTTCCCTCACGCCCCCAACCTCCAACTTCAACAAATCGCCCATCCCTTCTTCATCATCAGCATCGGCACACCCGGCGCTTCCCCCGCCACCGACAAAGCCATCGCTCGTCTCCACATCGGCGAAACAACCTCCACCCTCGACAAGCAATGGACCATCACCCTCAACAACGCTGCCGAGGCCACAGTCCTTCTCGTCACCAGGGACACCGGCTCCCTCATCATCTGGCCAACCGCTATCATTCTCATCCTTAGCCTCTGCCTCACTTTCTATTTTCCCCAGCGCCGACTCTGGCTCCGCATCTCCGGCCACCATATCGCTATGGCCTCCATTCCCGAACACTTCACCAACATCCGCCCCGACCTGCTCGCCATCGCCCGCGTCGCAAACTCTTCCACTCACTCATCTCCCAACTCCCTGACTCCCCAACTTGACCCATTGACATCAACTCTTAAGTGATATATTCTATGTGCAGTAACAGGAATCGATCTGATGCCTGTTCGCCAATCGGCTTGTAGGGACGTGAATGGAGGAGGAAGAGCGGAGAGGACGATTGTGGGCGTCCTCGTATCCGAGCATACTGCTCGCACAGCATAACCCTGGGAGGTGTATACGTGGCAGATGACTTCGTACAACTAGACCCTCTGCAACATGATGACCCATCCCTCCGGCGCATCGTCATCGTCGAAGACGACCCCGAACTCGCCGAACTCTTTCGCGACGCCTTCAAAGATTTCCCTCACTGGCAACTCGTCTTCTTTAACGACGGCCAGGTCGCCAGTCACGCCATACCCCCACTGCATCCACACCTTATTCTCCTTGACATCGGCCTTCCCAACCTCGACGGCGCTGCCCTCTACAAAATCTTGCGCGGCCACAACAGCACCCGCCACACTCCCATCATCGTCATCACCGGCAGTCACGATTGGCAACTTCACCGTATGGGCCTCCAAACCGGTCTCTTTCTCCGCAAACCCTTCAAACTCGCCGAACTCCTTATCATCATGCGCGCCCACCTGCGCGAAACCAATGCTTCCCCGGCCAGCCAGACCCCCGCTTCTAGCTCAGATAGCACGTATCGCCTCCTCCCCTGACCTTTCACCTCCATCCCCCCATCTTATTCTGCGCGTCTGCTAGCAATATATCCACATTCCCGTCATGTAACCACCACCCCTCCTCAATCGTCCTCAACTGTATGGGGGAAGCAACCACAACGACATGTGCCGTATCCGCGGCACCCATCCGCTTCGCTCATCACAGCACACAATAAGCAGGGAGCATATGATACAAACAAGAGAATCGCATCGCACACAACCCATCGAACACAACACACTCGCCGTCAACGCGCGTCCCATCATCTTTTATCCTACGCGACAGGCCGCTCGTCGCACCCGCCTGCTCGCCACCCTCTTCCTTTTTCTCTCCGGCCTCGGCTCAACCCTGCTCGCCATCGCCGCCCTTAGCCTCTGGCCTACCTACACCCACCACTTCACCCCCTACCTCAAATGGCAGGATGCCCTCCTGGCCACTCTTTGCTACGGCTCCCTCCTCTTTCTTATCGTCAACATAACCCTTGTTCGCTTCCTCCTCGCCTGCCGCCATGGCTACCGCAACGGCATTCTAATACTCAACACTCATCACCGCACCCTCACCGTCCGCGACCTCTCGCCCAAAAGCCTTCATGCCATTGCCCGCATGACCACCGCCAGCATCACATGCTTTTTCGTCACACTCGCTGGCCTCGCCCCCACCATCCTCATCGGTTGGACCATCCATCTCACCCACCCTCTTGCCAGCATCCTCGCCACTGCCCTTGCCATCGCTCTCAGCATCGCTGGCCTCATTCTCAGCCTCATTTTCTCCACTTTCTTAGTTATCGGCCTCATTGGTGCCCGCGCCCTCACCCGTACCCTTGGCGCGCCCCATACCTACCATCTCAACACTCTCACCACGCTTCGCATTGACAATCGCATCCTTACCATCACCTGCCCCGATCGCCCCGAAACCCTCTTTGACCTCAACCTCCTGCATCCTCACGACCAGCATCACCTGCTCCATATACTCCAGCAACATACCCTCTACTCGCATACTCCGCTGGAGCAGCAGATCGAAGCGGCCTTACAACACAGCCTCCAGCTCCCATCTCTTTCCATGTAGCCATGTTTTACGCTGGAGAGAAACCAGTTTTTAACTTTTGGCAAAATTGCGCAAAAAACGCTTGACATATTGTTTGTCTGGTAGTATAATTGCAAATTGCCACAGTGTGTATACTGTACAGCAATGTTATATGGGATAGTAACAACGCTGATAAGAAGTAAAAACACAGACAAAGAAAGCTGGACTTAAAACGACACATTCTTCCTCACGCGCCGCATACATTCACTGCTTGCATGTGTAGGGATTACCGCATAAAGCTACAGACTCACAGGGTTTATCATTACAGTAGGAAGGCAATCGCCGCTGATCGTTTCGGGCTTGCAGGAATGCGCCCCGAACGCCTCAAGCCTGGTTTATGCAGGTTGTTCGTTTTGTCTGGTCTTGCCTGGCAGAAATTCCATATGTATATGAATTGGGAGGAGTTGGTGGGAGAATTACAAATAACCGGCAGGTGTAAAATGTAGGAGTAACCGCTTATGAAAAGCATAGGGCGGTTACTTTTCTTGTCATAGAACGTTGTTCAAAACAGGCATAATGGGCATTTATCTTTTGTTCTTTCCATTTTTCAATTTCCTGAAGGAGGGCGCATCGACAACCCTATCCGTATGGTTGTCATCAGTGCGTCTTTCTGCGTTTTACCTTTCTTAGTCCCAACTTCGATAGTGGCTGACCAGGTGAGAGGAGCATTCTACCCATGGCAATTACTAGCAGAGCCGTCACGGCTCCCGAACGCGTCTCTTTCGCGCGTATCCCCGACATTCGTCCTATGCCGGGCCTCATTCAAATCCAGCTTGACTCCTTCGAATGGTTTAAGCAGGAAGGCTTGCGCGAACTCTTTAGCGAAATCTCCCCCATCGAAGATTTCACTGGCAAGAACCTGAAACTTGAATTTATCGTCCCGCCCGAACCATTCGGCAAATCCAAATATACCGAGGACGAATGCCGCGACCGCGACGCTTCCTATTCCGCGCCGCTCACCGTCAAAGCCCGCCTCACCAACAAAGAAACCGGCGAGATCATCGAGAAGGACATCTTCATGGGTGACTTTCCCCTCATGACCCGCCAGGGTACCTTCATCATCAACGGCGCGGAGCGCGTCGTCGTCAGCCAGCTTGTGCGCTCCCCCGGCGTCTACTTCACCGCCGACGAGGACGCCATCACTGGCCGTCGCCTTTATTCCGCCAAGCTCATACCCTCGCGTGGCGCCTGGCTCGAATTTGAGACCAGCAACAAAAACCAGCTCACTGTCAAAATCGACCGCAAACGCAAGTTGCCGGTAACAACCCTGTTGCGCGCCATCGCCAACCTCGCCCGCGAGCAGTGGTACGGCGAAAACATCGACCTGTCCACCGACCAGGGCATTCTCGACGCCTTCCGCGGCGTCGATACCGATAACATCGTTCACTTCGTGCAGGCCACCCTCGAAAAGGACCCCGTCAAACGCGAAGACGAAGCCTTGCTCGAACTCTATAAAAAGATGCGACCCGGCGACCCTGCCACCATCGACAATGCCCGCTCGCTTGTCAAAAACATGTTTTTCAACGCCCGTCGCTACGACCTCGGCAGCGTCGGACGCTACAAACTGAACCGCAAGCTCGACCTGTCGATCCCGCAGAGCCAGCGCACCCTCACGCTTGACGACCTCGTCAACATTGTGCGCCGACTCGTCGAACTCAATAACGGCATCGGACGCAAAGACGACATCGACCATCTCGGCAACCGGCGCGTGCGCTGCGTCGGCGAGCTGATCCAGACCCAGTTCCGTGTCGGCCTGCTGCGCATGGAGCGCGTCGTCAAAGAACGCATGAGCATCCAGGAGCCAGGCCAGGCCACTCCTAATGCGCTCATCAACATACGCCCGGTCGTAGCAGCCATGAAAGAATTCTTCGGCGGCAGCCAGCTCTCGCAATTCATGGACCAGACCAACGCCCTCGCCGAAATCGGCCACAAGCGCCGCCTCTCGGCCCTGGGACCCGGTGGCCTCTCACGCGAACGCGCCAGTTTCGATGTGCGCGACGTACACCGCTCGCACTACGGGCGCATCTGTCCTATTGAAACACCAGAAGGCCCTAACATCGGCCTCATCGGCAACCTGGCAACCTACGGGCAGATCAACCCTTACGGCTTCATTGAAACGCCGTACCGCAAAGTCTACAAAAAGCTCAAAGCCAGCGATCGCGCCCTTATCGGGCGTGAGTATCGCGGTATCGCCGGGCGCGAATACGAAGATCTCAAAACTCCCGATGGCGATGTAGTACTCAAAGCGCGTACCCGCGTTCGCATCGACGAGGACCTGTTCAACAAAATACTCGCCGCGCTCGGTCCTGATACCGAGGTGCGCATCAAACCCTTCGTCACCGACGAAGTAGACTATCGCACCGCCGACGATGAGGAACGCTTCTTCATCGCCCAGGCCAACGCGCGTCTCCTGCCCAATGGTGAATACGCCGAAGATCGCGTCATGGGCCGCTACCAGGGCGACTTCGTGATGGACAGTTCCGACAACGCCGACTACATGGACGTTTCGCCGCGCCAGACTGTCAGCGTCGCTACGGCCCTTATCCCGTTCCTGGAGCATGACGACGTGAACCGCGCCCTCATGGGCGCCAACATGCAGCGTCAGGCTGTGCCGCTCCTGCGACCGCAATCGCCCATCTGCGGCACCGGCATCGAACGCCAGGTGGCGATCGACTCCGGCCAGGTGCCGGTCAGCCGCGTCAACGGCGAAGTCGTCAAGGCTACCTCGCGCCAGATCGTTATCATGGACGAGCAGGGCGAACTGCATTCCTATAACCTGCGCAAGTTCGTGCGTTCCAACGCCGGCACCTGCATCAACCAGCGTGCCATCGTGCGCAAAGGCGACTACGTCACCGCCGGGGAAGTCATTGCCGATAGCTCATCGACCGAGAACGGCGAAATCGCCCTCGGCCAGAACATCCTGGTGGCCTTCATGAGTTGGGAAGGCGGCAACTTCGAGGACGCCATCCTCATCAGCGAGCGCATCGTTCGCGAAGACCTTTTCACCTCTATTCATATCGAAAAATACGAGACCGACGCCCGCGATACCAAGCTCGGCCCCGAAGAGATCACGCGCGACATCCCCAACGTCGGCGAAGAAGGCCTGCGCAACCTGGATGAGCGCGGCATCATCTACGTCGGCGCGGAGGTTGGCCCGCAGGACATCCTGGTCGGCAAAATCACCCCCAAGGGTGAAACCGAACTCACCGCCGAGGAAAAACTGTTACGCGCCATCTTCGGTGAAAAGGCGCGTGAAGTCAAAGACACTTCCCTGCGCGTTCCGCATGGCGAGCGCGGCAAAGTTGTGGAAGTCAAAGTCTTCTCGCGTGACGCGGGCGACGAACTGCTGCCCGGCGTCAACTCGCTCGTGCGTGTCAGCATCGCCCAGAAGCGCAAAATCGGCGCGGGCGACAAAATGGCCGGACGCCATGGCAACAAAGGCGTCATCTCGCGCGTCCTGCCTATGGAGGACATGCCGTTCTTGCCCGATGGCACACCGGTAGACATCATCCTGAACCCTCTGGGTGTGCCGCACCGTATGAACATCGGCCAGATCATGGAAACCCACCTGGGTTGGGCCGCCGAGGCCCTGGGCATTAAAATCGCTACACCCGTCTTCGATGGCGCGACGGAGGATGACATCGAAGAATACCTGGAACGCGCCGGCAAACCGCGCTCCGGTAAAGAGCAACTCTACGACGGGCGCACCGGCGAACCTTTTGATCACCCGATCACCGTCGGCTACACCTACATGCTCAAACTGGCCCACCTGGTCGAGGATAAAGTCCACGCCCGTTCCACCGGCCCATACAGCCTCATCACACAGCAGCCCCTGGGTGGCAAAGCCCAGTTTGGCGGCCAGCGTTTCGGCGAAATGGAAGTGTGGGCTCTCGAAGCCTATGGCGCGGCCAACATCCTGCAAGAAATCTTAACCGTCAAATCCGACGATGTGGTAGGCCGCGTCAAAACCTACGAAGCCATCGTCAAAGGCGAAAACATCATGGAGCCGGGCGTTCCGGAATCCTTTAAAGTCCTTGTAAAAGAATTGCAAAGCCTGGGCATCAACGTCGAAGTCCTCAACGAAGACGAACAAAAAATTCAATTCGTCGAAGACACCTCGAACGATGTCATGCCCGAACTCGGCATCAACCTGTCCGGTTTCGAAGGAGATCAATAGGAGGAATCATGCTCGAAGTCAACGATTTTAATGCAATACGTATCAGCCTTGCCAGCCCCGAACAAATTCGCGGCTGGAGCTATGGCGAGGTCACGAAACCGGAAACCATCAACTATCGCACCCTCAAGCCTGAAAAGGACGGCCTGTTCTGCGAGCGCATCTTTGGGCCTACCAAGGACTGGGAGTGCTACTGCGGCAAATACAAGCGCGTGCGCTTTAAGGGTATCGTGTGCGACAAATGCGGCGTCGAAGTAGCCCGCTCAAAGGTGCGCCGCGAGCGCATGGGCCACATCGAACTGGCCTCCCCTGTCAGCCACATCTGGTACTTCAAGGGAACGCCCAGCCGTATCGGACTGCTGCTTGACCTTTCGCCACGCAACCTGGAGCGCATCCTCTACTTCGCCCTGTACGTCGTCACGCACATCGAAGAAGAGGGACGCCAGCGCGAACTCATGCGCCTCGACGAAGAACTCATCAAGCTGGAGCAAAACCTGGATGAGCAGGTCGTCGAACAGATCGACTCGCTCAAAACCCGCCGCGAAAGCGAAGGTCACGACATCCACTCTCGCCTGCGCACCAACGAGCAAGAAATTGAGGCCAGTCGCGAGCAGGAACTCGCCCAGGCAAAAGTGACCGAAAGCGAACTGGGGGCTATCCTGCGCGAGCGCATGGGCCAGGCAACCGACGAAGACATCACCTTCGACGCCATTGGCCGTGTCATCGTCAAAGCCGGTGATACCGTCAGCAAGCGCGACCTTGAAACGCTTGAAAAAGCCGCCGAGGGCCTGCGCAATGAGATCGCCGAAAAAGCCCACCACGACCTCGAAGAACTGCGCAAGCAGAGCGAAGGCGAAACGCGCGATATGCAGGACCATATCCAGGGCCAGATCGACACCGTGCAGGTACGCCTGGAAACCCAGCGCACCGACCGCAAAACGCGCCTGGAGCAGTTGAAGAAGGACCTGGAGAGTCTCAAGAAAATGGAACTCATCCAGGAAAACCGCTACCGCGAACTGCGTGACGCCTTCGGCACCAGCGTCTTCCGCGCTGGCATGGGCGCGGAGGCCGTGCGCGAATTGATCGCCGCCATCGACCTTGAAAAGCTCTCAACCGACCTGCGTCGCGAAATCTCATCGACGGTCGGCCAGCGTCGCAAGAAGGCCACCAAACGCCTGAAAGTCGTCGAAGCCTTCCGTGAGTCCGGCACCTCGCCTGAATGGATGATCCTGACGGTGCTGCCCGTGCTGCCGCCCGAACTGCGCCCCATGGTGCAACTCGACGGTGGGCGTTTCGCCACGTCCGATCTCAACGATCTCTACCGCCGCGTCATCAACCGCAACAACCGCCTCAAGCGGCTGCTCGAACTGGGCGCGCCAGAGATCATCATTCGCAACGAAAAACGCATGTTGCAAGAAGCCTGTGACGCCCTCATCGACAACGGTCGGCGCGGGCGCGCGGTGGCCGGTTCCGGCAATCACAAGCTCAAGAGCCTGTCCGACATGCTCAAAGGCAAGCAGGGCCGCTTCCGCCAGAACCTGCTCGGCAAGCGCGTGGACTACTCTGGCCGCTCCGTCATCGTGGTCGGCCCCGAATTGAAGCTGCACCAGTGCGGTCTGCCCAAAAAGATGGCCCTGGAACTCTTCAAGCCGTTCGTCATGCGCAAACTGGTCGAACAGAACTTCGCGCACAACATCAAAAGCGCGAAACGCTTCGTCGAACGTGTCAAGCCAGAAGTATGGGACGTACTCGAAGAGGTCATCAAAGACCATCCTGTCCTGTTGAACCGCGCCCCTACACTGCACCGCCTGGGCATTCAAGCCTTCGAAGCTGTGCTGGTCGAGGGCAGCGCCATTCAACTGCACCCACTGGTCTGTTCTGCCTTCAATGCCGACTTCGACGGCGACCAGATGGCCGTACACGTCCCGCTCTCGGACAAGGCCCAGGACGAGGCGCGTCGTTTCATGCTCTCAACGCGCAACCTGCTCTCCCCGGCAACGGGCGAGCCATCCATCGGCGCGTCGCAGGACATGGTGCTGGGCTGCTTCTACCTGACGCAGGACCGCCCCAACAAAAAGGGCGAGGGCCGCAAGTTCACAGACGCTACCGAGGCAATGCTGGCCTACAACCAGGGTTTCGTGGAACTGCAAGCGCCCATCTACGTGCGTATTGGCGATGTGGATGTCTACGATACGCCGCCGCCCGATAAGGCGACCATGCAGTCCAATGGCAAACTGGTTCAAACCACCGTTGGTCGCATCATCTTCAACGAAGCTCTGCCGGAACGCCTGCGTTTCAAGAACTACGCCATGAAGAAAGAAAATCTCAAGCAAGTCATCGGCGAATGCTTCAAAGAATATGGCCGTGCCAAAACCGCCGAACTGGCCGACGAGATCAAGCGGTTGGGCTTCTTCTACGCCACCAAAGCCGGTACCACTATCGCCATCAGCGACGTGAAAGTGCCGGAAGGCAAGCAGGGCGAGCTTGACAAAGCCGACGCCGTGATTGCCGAACTGGAAGAGCAATTCCGCGACGGTCTCATCACCGATAACGAGAAATATCAGCAAACCGTCGATGCCTGGAACGTCGCTACGGAAAACGTCACTAAGATGGTGGAAGCCACCCTTGATCCGTATGGCTCGATCTTCACCATCGCCAGGTCGGGCGCGACCAAAGCCAAATTCCAGCAGATCCGCCAGCTTTCCGGTATGCGCGGCCTGATGGCAAGCCCATCGGGAAGAATCATCGACGTGCCGATCCGCGGCAACTTCCGCGAAGGTCTGACCGTGTTGGAGTACTTCATCTCCAGTCACGGCGCGCGTAAAGGTCTGGCCGACACCGCCCTGCGTACCGCAGAATCGGGCTACCTGACCCGCCGCCTGATCGACGTGGCGCAGGACGTAATCGTGATCGAGGAAGACTGCGGCACTACCGAGGGTATGCTCATCACCGAGCAGGACAGCAAAGAAATGATGCTGACCGATATCCGCGACCGCTTGAAGGGCCGCGTGCTGCTCGATCCCATTCCGGGCTTCGACTGGATACAGCCCGGCGACGACCTCACCGACGAAATGGTCGATGAAATCGTCAATGCCGGCATCAAAGTCGTGCGCGTGCGCTCTGTGCTGGGCTGCCTCGCCCACCGCGGCATCTGCCGCAAGTGTTACGGGCGCGACCTTGCCGCTAACGCCCTGGTGCAACCAGGAGCTGCGGTCGGCATCATCGCTGCCCAATCCATCGGCGAGCCTGGCACGCAACTTACCATGCGTACCTTCCACACTGGCGGTATCGCGGGAGCGCAGGGTGACATCACTCAGGGCCTGCCGCGTGTAGAAGAACTGTTCGAGGCGCGTGTGCCTAAAGATAAGGCGGAGATCAGCGAGATCGACGGTGTCGTCGAAATCGTGAAAGACGAGGCAACCGGTGTGCGCACCGTGCGCGTAGTTTCAACCAACGTCTTCTTCGACGAGTATCACCTGCCTGTTGGTAGTCAGGTGCTTGTCAACGACTCCGAGCATGTGCTGAAGCAACAGGTCCTGGCCTTGATGCCTGCTGAGAATGGCAGCGAACCCCAACCTGTGGAAGCGCGCACCGAGGGTGAAGTACTCATCAATCCCGATGGACTCTTGAGCATTCGCTTCGAGGAGCGTGAAGAGCGCTCGTACCAGATGGCCGCGTCGCGCAACATCATTGTAACCTCCGGCCAGAAGATTCAGGCTGGCACCGCTCTGACCGCCGGCCAGCGCGACCCGCAGGATGTCCTGCGTATCCAGGGACGCGAAGCCGTGCAGATGTACGTCGTCAAAGAAGTGCAGCGGGTCTACCGCAACACTGGTGTGTACATCAATGACAAGCACATCGAAGTGATTATCCGGCAAATGCTGCGCCGCGTGAAGGTGGACGAGCCGGGTGATACGGAGATGTTGCCAAATGACCTCGTGGACCGTTTTGTCTATGCCGATACCAACGCGCGCGCGCTGGCAGAAGGCGGCGAACCGGCCACGGCCTCAACCGTGCTGCTGGGCGTCACCAAAGCCTCGCTCAACACGGACAGCTTCCTGGCGGCGGCCTCGTTCCAGGAAACCACCCGCGTGCTGACGGAAGCCGCCATCGAGGCGCAAACCGACCACCTGGTGGGCCTGAAAGAGAACGTCATTATCGGCAAGCTGATCCCTGCTGGCTCTGGCTTCGTGCAGCGCCGCAGGGAGTTGCTGGCGCGCCAACAAGCCGCCGCCGCTCGTCTCGCCAGCGCGCAACCGCAAGTTGTGGCCGGCGTAGGTGTGGGAAGCGGTAGCAATGGTATTGGTACTCCTGGTCTGGTACTTGACAGTCTGGACAATGAGTGATACCATAGTATCCCGCAGATACATAATGTATGGGGCGCGAGAAATCGCGCCCGGTACCTGTCTGAAATATGGGCGACCTTTGTGGTTGGCCGAGATGATGCCGGAATAATTAAATAGGGAGAACTATTCATTGCCAACGATCAATCAATTGATCCGCAAGGGCCGTTCGCATAAGAAAGAAAAGGTCAAGGCCCCGGCGCTGCGCTATTCGTTCAATGCGCTAAAGAACAAGACCTTCGAGTTGCGTGGGTCGCCTCAGAAACGTGGCGTTTGCACGCAAGTGCGTACCATGACGCCCAAGAAGCCGAACTCTGCCATGCGTAAAATTGCCCGCGTTCGTCTGAGCAACCGCATGGAGGTCACGGCTTACATTCCCGGTGAGGGACATAACTTGCAAGAGCACTCCGTGGTACTCATTCGCGGTGGTCGTGTGAAAGACCTGCCAAGCGTGCGTTACCACATTGTGCGCGGCACCCTCGACAGCGATGGCGTCAACAAACGCCGCCGGGGTCGCTCACTCTATGGGGCTAAACGACCCAAACCGGGTCAGGCTGCCCCTGCCAAAAAACGATAAACTGTAGGGACGCATCTATCGCGTCCATCGCCGACAATTCTATTCGATACCACCTGAGCGTTTCAGGCAGGTCGCTGCATCGGAAATCACTTTTGTAAGGACGCGATCTATCGTGTCCCTCCACAGAGATGCCATCAACGGTATCTCCACAAAAGGAAGAGTCGAGTGTCCTCCTCAACAGGATAGGCACTCGCGATGAGGCGTCTGAAGATGATAGCGGGCGGTTGTCCGTTATCATATCGACGCCTTTTGTGGTGTTTACGAGAGACGAAGACGATACAACCAGTCAGTTGATGAGGAGGCATGAGATGCCAAGACGAAAAAGAGCGGTGCGACGACCGGAATTGCCGGACGCCAAGTTTAAGAGCCGCAATGTAGCGCGCTTCATTGGGAAGTTGATGATGGATGGCAAACGCAGCCTGGCCGAGCGCATCATCTACGATGCGTTTGATGCCATCGAGGCCCGGCAGAAACGCGCCCCGCTGGACGTGTTTGAGCAGGCCCTGAAGAATGTCACCCCTACGCTCGAGGTAAAGCCGCGCCGCGTGGGTGGTTCAACCTACCAGGTTCCGGTGGATATCCGCCGCGAACGTGGGAATACCCTGGCGATGCGCTGGCTGATTCGCTCCGCCCGCACCCGCACAGGCAAATCGATGTCTGAGAAACTGGCAAGCGAACTGATGGACGCCGCTGCAGGTCAGGGCGCGACCATTAAAAAACGAGAGGAAACCCATAAAATGGCGGAGTCGAACAAAGCCTTCGCTCATTATCGTTGGTAACAAGGGACATGTCTAGAGAATTTCCACTGGAAAAAACCCGAAATATAGGAATTATCGCTCACATTGATGCTGGTAAAACCACCACCACCGAGCGCGTGCTCTTCTACACTCGCAAAATTCACCGCATGGGTGAAGTTCATGAGGGAGCCGCCACGATGGACTGGATGCCACAGGAGCAAGAGCGCGGCATTACAATTACGTCAGCCGCCACCACCTGCTTCTGGCAGGATAGCCGTATCAACATCATTGACACGCCCGGCCACGTCGATTTCACGGCAGAGGTCGAGCGATCTTTGCGTGTTTTGGATGGCGGCGTCGTCGTCTTCGATGCGGTTGCCGGGGTCGAGCCTCAATCTGAGACGGTCTGGCGTCAAGCGAACAAGTATAACGTCCCTCGTATCTGTTTTGTCAATAAGATGGACCGCACCGGCGCAGACTTCTGGCGTACAGTGGAGATGATCCGCGAGCGTCTGGGAGCAACTCCCGTACCAATTCAAATTCCGGTGGGACAGGAAAGCAGTTATAAAGGCTTTATCGATCTTATCGAGCAGGAATCGGTGATCTTCACCGATGACCTGGGAACCAAGTCTGATCATACTGACGTGCCCACCAGCATGGAAGCCGATTTCTCACGGTACCGCGACCAGTTGATCGAGCGTATAGCCGAAACGGACGAAGAGCTTACCCTCAAGTACCTCCAGGGTGAGGAGATCAGCAAAGAGGAGATTATCGCGGCCCTGCGCAATGCAACCATCGCCGGTACGCTTGTGCCGGTGCTCTGCGGCTCCGCGCTCAAGAACAAGGGCGTACAGGCCATGCTTGATGCAGTGATCGCGTACCTCCCTTCTCCACTCGATATCCCCCTACCAACTGGCCTTGACCCGGATACAGGCGAAACTCTGACACGCGAAGTGAGCGATAACTCACCCTTCAGCGCATTGGTCTTCAAGATTGTATCCGACCCGTTTGTGGGACGCCTCTCGTATATGCGCGTCTATTCCGGCACCCTGAGCAAGGGCGCGGGCGTCGAGAACAGCACGAAGGGCAAGTCCGAACGTGTTGGGCGTTTGCTGCGTATGCACGCCAACCACCGCGAAGATATCGAAGAGATCCGCGCAGGAGACATCTGCGCCGCTGTGGGTCTGCGCAATACCTTCACGGGTGATACGCTGAGCGACTCAGCCCATCCAATCATCCTCGAAGCGATCACCTTCCCGCAGCCGGTTATCGAGATTGCCATCGAGCCGAAGACTCGCGCTGACCAGGATAAAATGTCGATTGCCCTGAACAAGCTGGCAGAAGAAGACCCCACCTTTCAAATGCACACGGACCTGGATAGCGGACAGACCATCATTGCCGGTATGGGCGAATTGCACCTGGAAGTCATCGTTGATCGCATGTTCCGCGAGTTCAAGGTAGAGGCCAATGTGGGACGCCCGCAGGTCGCCTATCGCGAAACGATCACACGCGACGCGCAGGCGCAGGGCAAGCACGTGCGGCAAACGGGTGGACATGGACAATATGGAGACGTGTGGATTCGCGTCAAACCGAACGAGCGCGGCAAGGGCTTTGAATTTGTCAACGCCATTGTAGGCGGCACCGTTCCCAAAGAATATATCAAACCTACTGAGAGTGGCATCCGTGAAACATTGGAGAACGGCATCATCGCCGGGTATCCGATGATTGATGTGGTTGCCACCCTCTATGACGGCTCATACCACGACGTAGACTCGAACGAAATGGCCTTCAAGACCGCCGGTTCTCTGGCGATCAAAGAGGCGGTGCGCAAAGCGGCTCCCATCATTCTCGAGCCGGTGATGCTGGTGGAGGTGACAACCTCAGAGGAGTTCTACGGTGACGTTATCGGCGACCTCAATCGCCGGCGTGGAACCATTATGGGCATGGACAATCGTGGAACGATGGTGGTGGTGCGTGGTCATGTTCCCCTCGCCGAAATGTTCGGCTATGTGAACGAGCTACGTTCAATGACTAGCGGTCGCGCGAATTACTCCATGGAATTTTCGCATTACGATCCTGTGCCGAAAAACATCGCCGAAACCATTGTCGCGAAAGCGACACGGTAGGTATATGCGGGGCGCGATACATGGCGCCCCGGCACACAGATCAATTCTACAGCGCCGGAGCCGAAACCAGGGGAGAGGCCAACCGGGCTAACTGATGGTTTACCCTGTGTGGGCCAGAACGTGCTGGCTCGCTGTGAAATGAATTATATATGCGCTATCGCAAAGGTGTAGCCCCTGAAGCACAGAAGTTTGCACTGAGCGCACGGAGGATGAGTTAAACTCATGGCAAAGAAGAAGTTTGAGCGAACCAAGCCCCACGTGAACGTGGGCACCATCGGTCACATCGACCATGGGAAAACGACGCTGACGGCGGCCATCACCAAAGTGCTGGCCAAAGCCAGCGCGAGCAACAAATACGTGGCGTTTGACCAGATCGACAAAGCGCCTGAAGAGCGGGAGCGAGGCATCACCATCGCCATCGCGCACGTGGAATACGAGACGGAGAAGCGGCACTACGCGCACGTGGACTGCCCCGGCCACGCCGACTACATCAAGAACATGATCACCGGAGCGGCGCAAATGGACGGAGCCATCCTGGTGGTGAGCGCGCCGGACGGCCCCATGCCGCAGACGCGCGAGCATGTCTTGTTAGCGCGGCAAGTGGAAGTGCCGGCCATGGTGGTCTTCTTGAACAAAGTGGACATGATGGACGACGAAGAGTTGCTGGAATTGGTGGAACTGGAAGTGCGCGAACTGCTTGAGCAAGCAGAACTTCCCCGGCGACGACGTGCCGGTCATCCGCGGCTCGGCCCTCAAAGCGCTGGAGAGCAAAGGCGACCTATCGCGTAACGACCCGGACGCCGTGTGCATCTGGAACCTGATGGACGCGGTGGACAGCTACATTCCCACGCCGGTGCGCGCCACCGACAAGCCGTTTTTGATGCCCATCGAAGATGTCTTCGGCATCAAGGGACGCGGCACGGTGGGGACCGGGCGCATCGAGCGCGGCATCGTCAAAGTGGGCGAGTCGGTGGAGATCATCGGCATGAAGGAAGAGACGCGCACGGTGGTGGTGACGGGAGTAGAGATGTTCCAGAAGACGCTGGACAGTGGCATGGCGGGCGACAACGTGGGGTGCCTGTTGCGCGGCATTGAGCGCGCCGACATCGAGCGCGGCCAGGTGCTGGCCAAACCCGGCTCGATCAAGCCGCACAAGAACTTTCTGGCGCAGGTGTACGTGTTGTCGAAAGAAGAGGGAGGACGGCATACGCCCTTCTTCAACGGCTACCGTCCGCAGTTCTACGTGCGCACCACCGACGTGACGGGAGCCATCAAGCTGCCGGAGGGGGTGGAGATGGTGATGCCGGGGGACAACATCGAAATGACGGTGGAACTGATCCAGCCGGTGGCCATGGAAGTGGGCGTCAGCTTCGCCATTCGTGAGGGTGGTCGCACCGTTGGCGCTGGCAAATGCATCAAGGTCGAGAAATAACATCGTGAACTGTAGGGACGCGCGCAAGCGCGCCCCTACAAGGAGAAAGACATGGCTACAGGTTCAAAACAGCGGATTCGCATTCGCTTGAAAGCATACGATCACCGCATTCTCGACCAGTCGGCGATGCAGATTGTAGACACGGCGCAGCAGACCGGAGCGCGCGTATCAGGCCCGGTGCCACTGCCCACCGAAATCGACAAATATACGGTATTGCGCTCACCGTTCATTGATAAGGATGCGCGTGATCAATTTGAGATGCGCACGCACAAACGCTTGATTGATATTATTGAGCCGACCAACAAAACGGTTGAGGCGTTGACACGATTGAACCTGCCCGCAGGCGTGGATATCGAGATCAAGCTGTAGGGGCATATGTAGGGACGCGATAAATCGCGTCCGCTAACTGGCACATGAAAATATGGACGTGATAGATCGCGTCCCTACAGCAGAGAAGAGAGGAAAGGATATGCTCAGTGGATTGTTGGGCAGGAAGGTCGGCATGACTCAGGTATTTGGGCCAAATGGAACCGCCATTCCGGTAACAGTAATTGAAGCAGGCCCGTGCTTTGTGACGCAGATCAAGACCACTGCCCATGATGGGTATGAAGCTGTCCAGATAGGCTTTGAGCAGGAACCGGCAAAGAAGGCCACTCGTCCCGAACTGGGACACCTGGGTCACAGCCTGCCATTGTTGAAGGGCCAGCGCAAGCGCTTGCAGGTATATCAACAAGAACAGCGCGGCAAGAAGACTGCCGATGAAGCAACCGGAGACGAAACGGCTCCCGCCGCAACCAAAGATAAGCAAATTGAGAAGTTGCTCAAGGTGTCGCAAAACCGCCAGCGCCGTCCGGGACCCGAACTGGGACCGTTCAAGGTGCTGCGCGAAGTAGACCTGCGCGAAGGCGGCAACCTGGAGGGAGTAGAACTCGGCGCCAGGTTTGATGCCAGTCTCTTCACCCCCGGTGAGTCGGTCGATATTGTTGGGACTTCCAAGGGTAAAGGTTTCCAGGGTGGCGTCAAACGACATGGGTTCGCTGGCGGCCCCAAGACCCATGGACAATCAGACCGCACCCGCGCGCCCGGCTCGATTGGCTCCGGCACAACGCCCGGACGTGTGCTGAAAGGCACCCGCATGGCCGGTCACATGGGAAATGCCCGTGTGACGATGAAGAAAATGCAAGTGGTTCAAGCTGATCCTGAGCGTAATCTGCTACTCGTCAAGGGGTCCGTCCCAGGCGCGATTGGCGGGTTGCTCGTGATTAAGAAGCATGTGATGAGGTAAACCGAAATGCCCTCGACTACAGTGTATAACATGGCTGGTGAAGCCGTAGAACAGCTCGAACTGAGCGAGCAGGTGTTCGGAGTTATCCCTAACGTGGCGGTACTCCACCAGGTTGTGACCGCGCAACTGGTGAATCGCCGGCAAGGCAATGCTTCGACGAAAACTCGCAGTGAAGTATCGGGCGGGGGTAGAAAACCCTATAAGCAAAAAGGCACAGGCCGCGCTCGCCAGGGCAGCACACGCTCCCCGCAGTTCCGGCATGGTGGCACAGTATTTGGCCCAAAGCCGCATACCTATCACCATGACGTGCCTAAGAAAATGCGCCGTTTAGCCATCAAGTCGGCTCTCTCCGACAAGGTCGCGAACGCGCAGTTGATTGTTGTCAACTCGTTAAACCTGGAAACGCCACGCACGAAAGACATGATCGCCCTGCTCAACCGCCTGCCGGTGGAAGGCAAGAAGGTTCTGATGATGGTGCCGCAACGCGATGAGAATATTGTGCGCTCCACGCGCAACATTCCCAATGCCAAAGTGCAGCACGTCTCTTCGATTAACGTTATCGAGCTGCTCAAGCATGACTTCGTCATTATGCCCAGGCAGACAGTACGCTGGATCGAACTGGTCTTCGGCGAAGGGTTGAGCGCGGACGAGGCAATGCTGCAAATCGCTAACCAATCTGAGACCGATGGAACCGCAGAGGTTGCGGAGGCTATAGATTCAGAGTCCGAAGAAGTCGCACAGGCTGAAGAGTCAACTGACGGCGAGGAGGAATAAGCTGTGGAGATCACAGAAGTACTGCGCAACGGTATAGTCACCGAAAAAACGGTGCGCTTGCAGGAAAGGTACAACCAGTACACCTTCAAAGTAGCGTTGCACGCCAATAAAATTGAGATTCGCCACGCAGTTGAGGCCATGTTCAAAGTGCATGTCGTCTCAGTCAATGTCATGCGCATGCCCGGTAAGGAACGCATGATCCGGCGAAAAGGTGCCGCTCCTCGGCCTGTAGAGGCCCGCGAGTGGAAGAAAGCGATTGTCACCCTGGCACAGGGCGATTCGATCGATTCATTAAAGGCTTAAAGGGGTGTTGAGAGATGCCAATTAGACAGTACCGACCAACATCTCCTGGACGTCGCGGCATGTCGGTTTCGACATTCGAGGAGATAACCAAAACCAGACCAGAAAAATCCCTGGTGGTCAAGTTGAATAAGCACGCGGGCCGCAATAACCAGGGTAAAATCACCGTGCGTCATCGCGGCGGTGGCGCGAAACGTGCCTACCGCTTGATCGATTTTAAGCGCAACAAACTGGACGTACCCGCCAAAGTGGCCGCCATTGAATACGATCCGAACCGTTCGGCGCGTATCGCGTTGCTGCATTACCTGGATGGTGAGAAACGCTATATTCTCGCCCCACTGGGTTTGAAAGTGGGCGATAAGGTGGTAGCAGGGCCGGATGCTGACATCAAGCCTGGCAATGCCCTGCCCTTGAAAAACATCCCGACCGGTACCACCATTCACAACATTGAGTTGACGAGAGGGCGCGGCGGCCAATTGGTGCGCGGCGCGGGTGGCGGCGCGCAGTTGATGGCTAAAGAAGGCGATTATGCCCAGTTGCGCCTGCCATCGGGCGAGCAGCGCCGCGTGCATATCTTATGCATGGCTACCATCGGACAGGTGGGCAATGTCGATCACGAGAACCGCAGTATCGGCAAGGCCGGGCGCTCGCGTCATATGGGCCGCCGTCCTTCGGTGCGTGGCTCCGTGATGAACCCGCGTGACCATCCTCATGGTGGTGGTGAAGGGCGCGCCCCCATCGGCGGTCAGCCGCAGACACCCTGGGGCAAGCCTGCGATGGGTTTCAAAACGCGCAACAATAAACGCACCGACAAATATATTGTGCGCGGTCGCAACGCTGGCAGGAGGAAGTAGCACATGTCACGCTCAAGAAAAAAGGGGCCGTACATTCACGAATCGCTTCGTAAAAAGGTACTGGCTATCATCAAAAGCGGCGACCGCCGTGTCATCAAGACCTGGTCGCGCGCTTCTACGATCTTCCCCCAGATGGTGGGGATGACCATAGGCGTCCATAATGGCAAAACCCACGTGCCTATCTATATTACTGAAAATATGGTGGGTCATAAGTTGGGCGAGTTTGCCCCCACGCGGCACTTCCGGGGCCACGCGGGCGGCAAGAGTGAGAGGACCACGTCGGTCCGCTGAGGTGAAAGATGCAAGTTCGGGCTATTGCTAAAGACATCGGTATTCCGCCGCGCAAGATGCGTCTGGTAACTAATGCGGTAAAAGGGCTTCGCGTCAACGAAGCTCTGGCGTATCTACAATTTATGCCCAACGGGGGCGCGAAGCCTGTCAGCACAGTTATCGCGTCAGCCGCAGCAAACGCGGAAAACAATTATAATCTGGACCCCGATGAACTTTATATTCTCAATATTGTGGCGGACGACTCGTTTCGGGTCAAGCGTATCAAAGCGCGTCCGCATGGCCGGGCGGGACGCATTCTGCGCCGCTTCTGCCATGTTACCGTGATTGTCTCAAACGACCCGGCTGATGCCGGCAACAAGAGACGCTAAGAAGGAGGACACTTTTGGGACACAAAGTGCATCCCATAGGTTTCAGGCTCGGCGTCGTTAAAGGCTGGCAATCTCGCTGGTACGCCGAACGTGATTATAAGGACCTGCTGGCGGAAGATTTCAAACTTCGCAAGACGATCCAGAAAGAACTTTCGAACGCCTCAATCTCTAAAATCGAGATCGAGCGCGCCGCTGCTAACCAGGTCACCATCATCATTCATACCGCCAAACCGGGCATTGTGATCGGCAAGAGCGGCGAAAAAGTGGACAAGTTGCGCGCCTATCTTGAAAAGGAAACCAGGAAGCGCGTCCGGCTGAACATCATTGAGATTCGCCAACCCGAATTGGACGCCTACCTGGTTGGACGCAGCATTGCCGAACAACTGGAGAAGCGTGTCTCGTTCCGCCGTGCCATGAAGCAGGCAGTGCAGCGCACCATGCGCGCCAACGCCAAAGGCATTCGTGTGGTGTGCGGCGGCAGACTGGGGGGCGCGGAAATCGCTCGTTCCGAGAAAGAGATCGAGGGGAAAATTCCCCTGCATACACTGCGCGCCGACATTGATTATGGTCTGGCCGAGGCTCACACCACTTTCGGCGTGATCGGCATTAAAGTCTGGATTTATAAGGGCGATGTGCTTCCCAATAAACGCCGCGAAATGACGGAGAGCGCGACCGAAACGCCTTCCTCCTTCACCACGCATGAGCGTGCTGATGGTGGCGATCGTCGCAATGATCGTCGTCCCCAGCGCAGTGGCCCCAGTGGTCCGCGCAGCGACCGTCCGCAAGGCGGAGATCGCGGCCCGCGCAGCGACCGTCCGCAAGGCGGAGACCGTGGTCCGCGCAGCGACCGCCCGCAGGGCGATCGTGGTCCGCGCACTGACCGTCCGCAGGGCGACCGCCCGCCGCGTCCACAGGGTGAGCGAGCGCCGCGTCCACAGGGTGAGCGCGTACCACGTCCGCAAGGCGACCGCCCGCCTCGCCCACAGGGTGAGCGAGCAGCGCGACCGCCGCGCGCCGAGAAGCCTGATCAGGTAGCCGAGGCCTCGCAGACTCCCACGGAGCCGCAAGTCTCACAGGCGCCAGAGACAGGCGCGAGCGAGAGCGAATAGAGGAGAATCGAAGCCATGTTACTGGCACCGTCACGATATAAGTACCGCAAACAGCATCGCGGTCGTATGCGAGGAAACGCCCAGCGTGGTAACACGCTCGCCTTTGGCGAGTTCGGGTTACAGTCATTGGAGCCATGCTGGTTAGAAGCTCGCCAGATTGAAGCCGCCCGTATCGCGCTCACCCGCTTCATGAAGCGTGGTGGCAAAGTGTGGATCCGTGTCTTCCCGGATAAGCCGATTACCGCCAAACCTGCCGAAACCCGCATGGGTAGCGGTAAAGGCGCGGTCGATCACTATGTCTCGGTTGTCAAACCCGGACGCATTATCTTCGAGATTGGCGGCGTGAGCGAAGAAGTCGCAAAAGAAGCCGTGCGCCTGGCAAGTCACAAATTGCCGATTAAAACGCGCTTCTTGACGCGAGGGGAGGCCGAAAGTGCCGAAAGCTAAAGAACGTCGCAAACAGATTGGTGAATTTAATGCTGGCGAGGCGCAGCGGGAGTTGAAGGATTTGCGTATGAAGTTGTTCAACCTGCGCCTGCAACAGCAGCGTGGTGAGGTCAAGAACAACCGTGTCTTTACGCAGACCCGCAAAGACGTTGCTCGTGTCCTGCACCGGATGTCACAATTGGAGGCCGAGGTATGACACAGCAAGCAGCACAGACTGCCAAAACAGCAGCACGCCACCAGCAGAAGGAAGGCGTCGTAATCAGCAATAAGATGGATAAAACCATTGTCGTTGCCGTCGTATCGTTGAAACGACATCGTATCTACAAGCGCACGTATAAGCAGACCAAGCACTTCTACGCGCACGATGAAGAGAACATCTGTCAGATCGGCGACCGGGTGCATATCGAAGAGACGCGCCCTCTGAGCAAGTTGAAACGCTGGCGACTGGTTGAAATCGTGAAGCGAGGCAGCGGCATCGTCCCGGTTGGCGAATTGTTGGCCGGGGTTGATCCAGACCTGACTTCCACTGATTCCGACGAGGAAGCATAAGGAGGAACGATCGTGATTCAACCACAGACACGCTTAAAAGTTGCCGATAATACCGGCGCGAAAGAACTCATGTGCATCCGCGTCATGAGCGGTTCTGCCAAGCAGTATGCCGGAGTCGGGGATGTCATCAAAGCCTCGGTCAAGCAGGCGGCTCCCAACGGGCAGGTAAAAAAGGGAGAAGTGGTCAACGCCGTGGTGGTGCGTGTGTCAAAGGAATATGCGCGCGCCGATGGCTCGCACATCCGTTTTGACGAGAACGCCGCCGTCATTATCGCGGCAGGTAATAACCCGCGTGGCACCCGCATCTTCGGACCGGTGGCCCGCGAATTGCGCGAACGAAACTTTATGAAGATCATCTCGCTCGCGCCTGAAGTGTTGTAGGGTTTACGCCCACTACAGGAACGCGAGAAATCGCGTCCAGTAGGGCGAGCGCCCGTTGTAGGGGCTTGATGTATCAAGCCCGTCAGGGCCGACATATTGTTGGTGGTTCTGCGTTGAAGTTTGTCGTTTCGCGAGTACGACAAAGACAAACGTAAGAGGGAAAGTATGGCAATCAAAGAAAAAGAGAAAAAGCCTCTCCATCTTGCCAAGATGAATATCAAGAAGGGTGACACCGTTCTGGTAACGACTGGCAAGGACAAAGGGAAAAGAGGCACTGTTTCGCGGGCGTTGCCCCAGGTCAACAAGATCATCATTGAAGGCCTCAACATAGCGAAAAAGCATATCAAGCCACAGGGTCAGACTCGTCAGGGAGGCGTGATCGAAAAAGCCATGCCGCTCCAGGTGTCGAACGCTATGCTGATTTGCACCGAGTGTGGCGAACCCACACGCGTTGGGCATGAACGCCGACCAGTTGGCGCGGACCAGAAAGTGCGTGTCGTGCGCGTTTGCAAGAAGTGCCACAAGGTCATTGAGGATCGGACGAGGAAGGAGTAGTTAAACTATGGCATCGAGACTGAAAACCAGGTACAAAGAAGAAATCGTGCCAGCCATGCAAAAGGATTTTAACTACGCCAATCCGATGCAGGTGCCCGGTGTTCACAAAGTTGTTATCAATATCGGCATGGGTGAGGCCATCCAGAACGCCAAAGCGATGGATGCCGCCGTCTCAGACCTGGCTACTATCACTGGTCAGCGCCCCGTCATCACACGCGCCAAACGTTCCGTCGCCACATTCAAACTGCGCGAAGGAATGCAGATTGGCTGTATGGTCACGTTGCGCGGCGACCGCATGTATCAGTTTCTTGATAAACTGATGAACGTCGCTCTACCGCGCTTGCGCGACTTCCAGGGCGTTTCGGCTGACGCTTTCGATGGCCGTGGCAACTATACCCTGGGCCTGAAAGAGCAGCTGGTCTTTCCAGAGATCGACTACGACAAGGTCGATAAAGTTCGCGGTATGGAAGTAAGTATTGTGACGACGGCTCGCACCGACGAAGAGGGGCGACGGTTGCTCAAGTTAATGGGTATGCCCTTTAAGAAATAACGCTGGAGAGTACAATGGCAAAAACCTCAATGATCGTGAAGTCGCAGCGCAAGCCCAAACATAAGGTGCAGCAACATAACCGCTGCATGGTCTGCGGGCGACCGCGCGCCTATATGCGCAAATTCGGCCTGTGCCGTATCTGCTTCCGCGAAAGAGCTTTACGCGGCGAGCTACCTGGCGTAACTAAGTCGAGCTGGTAATCGGAGGATGATGTTTTATGAACATGACTGATCCCGTCGCGGATATGCTTACTCGTATTCGCAATGCGGTTGCAGCGCGGCATGCTCGCGTTTCTATGCCTGCATCAAAAATGAAGCTGGCGATTGCGCGCGTCCTGAAGGAAGAGGGTTATATTAAAGATATAGAGATCCTCAAGGACAACGCGCAGGGGACGATACGCCTGACGCTGCGCTATGTTGAAAAGCAGCCGGTCCTGACGCAATTGAAACGTGTCAGCAAGCCTGGCTTGCGTGTCTATACCAAACGTGCAACTATCCCCCGCGTGCGTGGCGGGCAAGGTATTGCTATACTTTCAACGCCACAGGGTCTCATGACGGGCCATCGCGCCTACATGCAGGGACTGGGCGGCGAAGTCGTTTGCTATGTCTGGTAGGCAGGAGGAATAATATGTCTCGTATTGGACGTGCTCCAATCTCTGTGCCGCCAAAGGTGCAGGTGACCTGGACCGATTCGAATTATGTGACGGTCAAAGGTCCCAAAGGTGAATTGTCATATCAGGTTGACCCTGCCTTGACCTTGAAACTAGAAGATGGGACGCTGACCGTGGCGCGCCCGTCGGAAAGTAAACAACATAAAGCTATTCATGGCCTCTATCGCTCCCTCGTCAATAACATGATAGAGGGGGTAACAAAGGGCTATACTAAACGACTTGAAATCCATGGCGTCGGCTATCGCGCCGCGAAAGTGGGAGAGAACCTGGTTATCCAGGTAGGCTATTCCCACCCCGTCGAAGTGCAACCACCCAGTGGCATTTCTTTCACGGTTGATGGTGTAGACCCGGCCACCAAGGCGACAAAGCTGAGCGTCAGTGGCATAGATAAGCAACTGGTCGGTGAGGTTGCCGCGCAAATCCGCCACGTGCGTAAGCCCGAACCCTACAAAGGCAAGGGTATTCGCTACACAGGTGAGGCGATCCGCCGCAAGGCCGGCAAAGCTGGAAAAGTCGGTGGTAAGAAGAAATGATTAAAAGATTTAACGCAAATAAGGCCCGTCTCAAACGACATCGCCGCATGAGAAATCGCCTGGAAGGCACTACCACTCGTCCGCGTTTGAGCATTTTCCGCAGTGGCGTGCATATCTACGCCCAGGTCATCGACGATATGACGGGCAAGACGCTGGTCGCCGCCTCCTCTCTGGATGAGGCATTGCGCGACTTCAAGCCCGTCAAAAAGGAAACACCTGCCGCTCAAGCGATTGAGGCGCAGGTAGATGAGACTGCTGAGGTCGAAGTCGCCACCTCGGCTGCTCCTGCCAGAGGCAAGGGCGCAAAGGTAGCGAAAGCCCCCGCCAAAGGCGCTTCGGCACAAAAAGGGCAGCAGGGCAAAGGCGGCAAACCCGGTACTCAGAGCAAAACCGTGCTGCCCACCGCGCAGAAGGGCGAGAAGAAGACGCCGGTAGAGGCACTCGCTCCCATCGCGGACAACCACAAAGTGGCGTTAGCGCGCGAGGTTGGCAAGCTGATTGCGCAGCGCGCCAAAGAAAAAGGTGTCAGTCGGGTCGTCTTTGATCGTGGTGGCTACGCCTATCATGGGCGCGTGGCTGCGCTTGCAGAAGGCGCTCGTGAAGTCGGCCTGGAATTTTAGGCCACGAGGAGAAAAGATGCCAAGAATAGATGCGTCAAAACTGAATCTTGAAGAGACCGTCGTGCAAGTGCGCCGCGTTTCTAAAGTCGTCAAAGGCGGTCGCCGTTTTAGCATTCGCGCGCTCGTGGTCGTCGGAGATCGCAGTGGTCATGTCGGCTTTGGCTTGGGCAAGGCCGCCGAGTATACCGAAGCTATCCGCAAAGGCGTCGAGGATGCCAAAAAGCACCTCATCGAGGTTCCCCTGGTGGGCGCAACCATTCCCTTTATGGTGAAGCACCGCTTTGGCGCCTCGGAAGTGCTGCTCAAACCAGCAGCTCCCGGCACCGGCGTTATCGCTGGCGGAGCCGTGCGCGCTGTCGTTGAGGCCGTCGGTATCCGCGACATCCTCACCAAGTCACTGGGAAGCACCAACCCGGCCAATACGCTGCAAGCGTGCGTAGGTGGATTGTTAGAACTGCGTTCCGCCGAAACCGAGGCCATGCTACGTGGCAAGGTCGTTACCGAGATCGTTGGCAAGAGACAGGCCGAGCGCCTGGCTCTCGCCGCCGCCAGTGCTGCTGAACTGGCAGCCCAGGCCCGCTCCACTCGCGAAGAGGAATCGCGTGATAATCGCTCGAATGCTGGGCGCGGTAGAGGCGGGCGCGATGGTGGAGACCGCGGTGGAGATCGACGCGGTGGTAGTGGTAGCGGTGGCGGCGGAGATCGACGCGGCGGTGGTGGCGGCGGAGATCGACGTGGCGGTGGCGGCGGCGGCGGTCGTAGGTCATAAGCGCATAGGTGCGCCGGGCAGCCATCGTCCTGGCAACAACCCGGAAGGAGAATATCATGGCTACATTGCGTATAAAATATGTGAGAAGCTCGATTGGGTATCCCCAGGATCAGAAGGATACCATTCGCGCACTGGGACTCCGCAAATTGCAGCATACGGTTGAACACGATGATAATCCTGTCGTGCGCGGCATGATTAGAAAAGTGATTCACCTTGTACAGGTAGAGGAAGTAATACATGAAACTGTCTGATTTGCGACCAGCTCCTGGTTCGCATAAAGCCGAAAAGCGAGTTGGTCGCGGACACGGCTCCGGTCGGGGTAAAACCGCCGGACGTGGCACCAAAGGCCAGAAGGCTCGCACTGGTGGAAAGATTCATCGCGCCTTTAATGGTGGCCAGACTCGCCTGTCCAAGCGCCTGCCATTCCTGCGCGGACTTGGCAACAGCAACTATGCTTTCCGCAAAAACTACGCCGTTGTAAATATCGCCAAACTGACTCGCTATGAAGCCGGTACAGAAGTGACTCCCGCTATGCTGGCAGAGAGTGGGCTGATGACCGCGGCTGAAAGCGAAGGGTTGGTGAAAATTCTGGGCAATGGTGAACTCGATCGCGCCCTGACCGTGCGCGCTCACAAGTTCACGGAAAGCGCGCGCGACAAAATCGAGGCTGCTGGCGGTTCTGTTGAACTCATTCCAACCAAAGTGTACGAGAAAACGAAGAGACGCAGGGACGAATTCGGGAAGAGAGTTCCCCCACCGCAATATCAGGGCGTCTAGGCAGGAATGCGATTTATCGCCTCCTCCAGCGCGTTCTATTCTGTAGGGACCAGATGCATAGCGCCCGATTGTCTGGCCCTTACAAGAAATGTGCTAGCTTCTCTCGTGAAAGGAGACTCCCATGTGGGAAAAACTGCGGAGCATCTGGACTGTTCCTGATCTACGCAAAAAAATTCTCTTCACCCTGGGGATGTTGCTGATTTTCCGCATCCTCGCTCATATCACTGTGCCTTTAACGCACGCTGAACAGCAGAACTTGCTGCAACTCTTTGCGCAGAATGGTAATCAAAGTCTGACGCAGTTGCTTGGCCTGCTGGATGTCTTTTCCGGCGGATCCCTGCAACAGTTTTCAGTGGTGGCGTTAGGAGTGTATCCGTATATCACGGCGACTATCGTCATGCAATTGTTGCAGCCCATTATTCCAGCGTTGGACAATATGATGCGCGAGGGCGAAGCCGGGCGCATGCGCTTCAGCCAGATCACACGCATTGTCGCCGTCCCCCTGGCCTTCTTACAGGCCATCGGCAGCGCGGCTATTTTTGTCAAATATAATGTCTTGACAAATTTCAACCTGTTTAATGGCAGTACCTGGCTCGAGTCTCTGGCGATTTTGCTCTCCTTAACGGCTGGCACCATGATCCTTGTCTGGCTTGGTGAATTGATTACCGAGAAGGGCATCGGCAACGGCATCTCGATCATCATCTTTGGTGGCATCGTGAGCCGCATACCGAGCTTTGTCCAGCAGGGGTATACAACTTCCACTTCGAGTGGCGGCGGCATCGTCAGTATCGGCGTCTTTCTCATAATCGGTCTACTGACCATCCTGGGTATCGTCTATGTCTACCAGGGACAGCGACGCGTGCCTATCGAATATCCAACCAAGCGTATGGTCGGGCGAGGGATGCTGGTGGGAACTGCGCAACGAACCTACATTCCAATGCAGGTCAACAGCGCCGGTATGATCCCGCTCATCTTCGCGCAGTCGATGCTGATCTTCCCATCGGTGCTCGCGCAATACCTGGGAAACAGCAATACAAGCTGGCTGGCGTCGGCCTCTCTCTGGATTTCTAACTACCTGATTAACCCGACGCTCTGGTGGTACTGGATCATTTTCTTCTTCCTGGTGGTGGCATTTACGTACTTCTATGCCTATGTAGTGTGGCAACAACAGAATATACCGGAAAACTTGCAGAAGCAGGGCGCGCACATTCCGGGGTACCGTCCCGGTGAGACCACTCGCAAGTACCTGGACGACATACTCCGGCGCATCACGCTGGGCGGCGCTTTATTCCTGGGTGTGGTGGCAATTCTGCCTTTTCTTGCCAGGGTTGGCGGCAACCAGTTGTTGGGCAGCGCCTCTCTGCTGATCGTAGTAGGCGTGGTGCTCGATACAGTGCGGCAGATCGAATCGCAAATGGTCATGCGTAACTATTCGGGCTTCCTCAGTTAGGTCAGTCCGAGACTCAACGTGGAGTCTTAGCGTTACCGGAGGTTAAACGTGAATGTTATCCTGATCGGCGCTCAGGGATCAGGCAAGGGGACACAGGCCGATTTGCTCGCTGGCGAGCTTGGCCTCCCCCATGTTTCCAGCGGCGACCTGTTTCGTCAGGCGATGGCAGAGAAGACCGAATTAGGGCTTAATGTCAAAACCTATATGGATCGCGGGGAACTTGTTCCCGACGATCTCACTGTAGCTATGATACTTAGTCGGCTCGCAATGCCCGATTGCGCTGGCGGCGTCATACTCGACGGCTTCCCGCGCACCGTGGCGCAGGAACTGGCCCTCGACGAAGGATTGCACAAAGTTGGCAAACAGATTGACCTGGTATTCTACCTGGAAGTTCCTCGTGAGGAACTGCTAGTTCGACTCTCGGGCCGCTATATCTGTAGAGCAAACCAGCACGTTTATAACGTCAACACACGCCCGCCAAAGACGCCGGGGGTGTGCGATAAAGATGGAAGCCTCTTGTACCAGCGCCCTGATGATACAGGAGAAGCGGTGCAGCGGCGGCTCAATATTTTTTTCGGTGAGACCATCCACCTGCTTGATTACTACCGCGAGCAGGGGAAACTGGTGGTGGTAGATGGCAACCGGCCAATCGAACAGGTGCGAGCATCGCTTGTGGAGGCCACACAGTCCCGGTAGCGACACCCCTTGTGGGTGTCCAGCGCAGAGAACAAATCCGGCCCATGCTGAACTTTGTCAATCGAATAAGGGAACACTATGGCGATTATACTGAAGCCAAAGAGTGAGGTAGAGAGCATCTCGCGGCAGGGCTTCTGAAGCGACGCGAGGCCCGCTCTAGCACTTTGGGCTATATATATGAGGGATATCGTTACCCTGCATCACTCTGTACGTCAGTAAACGATGAAGTCATTCATAGTATTCCTGGTAGCCGTGTCTTACAAGAGGGGAAAAATACCCCCTCGACAAAATTGCAAGTGTGTGTTATAATTCACAGTTGGCTGCAGCAGTGACCAACTGCTGCACCGTTTTATCTCGGAATCATCAGTTAAGACAACCGTCGTTCGAGAAAGGATGCTATGCCAAAGAAGGACGAAATTGAAGTAGAGGGTAAGGTTCTCGAAGCCCTCCCAAATGCCATGTTTAAGGTTGAGCTAGACGAAAATCACCAGGTGCTGGCTATTCTCTCAGGCCGCATTCGTATGAATTTTGTGCGTATCGTCCCAGGAGATAAGGTGAAAGTTGTGCTATCGCCCTATGACCTCACACGAGGTCGCATCACATGGCGTGTGAAAACGTGAGGTTGGTGGTCTCCTCTCTTTCACTCTTCCAAACCTTCTAATGAGCATCTTTGCGACGGATCGCGGATAGGGAGTAGAAACGGCGTCGGTGTAACCACTCGTTCCTCGTTCTTTATAACCACTCGCGAGCATTTTTGATTGTATACGCACCTGTGAGGAGGGCAAACCGTGAAAGTACGCGCATCTGTGAAACCACGCTGCGAACATTGCAAAGTGATACGGCGCAATCGCGTGGTCATGATAATCTGTAGTAAAGACCCAAAGCATAAACAGAAACAGGGCTAAAAGCCCCCAGAGTTTCTGTAGAGGTCGGACAAGTCCCACCCCTACAGAAACTCTGGGGCTGCCAAACTAAACTGGAGGAAAAGATGGCTAGAATTGCCGGCGTTGACATTCCACGCGATAAGCGGGTGGAGATTTCGCTGACATACATCTTCGGTATCGGCTTGACGACAAGCAAGAAGATTCTGGAGAAGGCACGTATCAACCCGGATACGCGGGTGAAGAATCTGACGGAAGAAGAAGTCAACCGCCTGCGCGAGCTTATTGATCGCGAGCACAAGGTGGAAGGCGACCTGCGCCGCGAAGTGGATATGAACATTAAGCGGCTTATCGAAATCGGCTGTTATCGTGGAATGCGCCATCGCCGCAATCTTCCAGTGCGGGGGCAGCGCACGCGCACGAATGCGCGCACACGTCGCGGTCCGAAAAGAACAGTGGCCGGCAAGAAAAAAGCAGTGGCTAAGAAGTAACGCCGGGGAGGAATGGCACAAGCATGGCAGAAGGCACCAAAGACAAAAAGAAACCAACAGGCAAGCCCAGGCGGCGTGAGCGCAAATCAATTCCGCGCGGGCAGGCCCACATTCAAGCAACGTTTAACAACACGATTGTCACTTTGACCGACCCCAATGGCAACGTGATCTCCTGGGGCAGCGCCGGTGGGCAGGGCTTCAAAGGCTCGCGTAAGAGTACCCCTTATGCCGCGCAGGTAACAGCTGAAACGGCGGCCCGTAAGGCCATGGAGCATGGTCTGAAACAGGTCGAAGTGTACGTGAAAGGCCCAGGCTCTGGTCGTGAAGCGGCTATCCGCTCATTGCAGTCTTCTGGACTGAATATCACTTCGATTACTGATGTAACACCTATTCCGCACAATGGATGCCGACCGCCCAAGAGGCGTCGCGTGTAACCCGTGCTGTGCGTGTGAGGAGGAGTCACTAAATGGCGCGTTATACCGGCCCCGTCTGCAAATTATGCAGACGCGAGGGGGTAAAACTTTTTCTTAAAGGCGACAAGTGCATGATGAAATGCACTCTTGAGCGCCGCAATACTCGCCCCGGACAGCATGGGTCGGGTCGTTCACGTAAACCGTCGGGTTACGCTTTGCAATTGCGCGAAAAGCAGAAGGTGCGCCGCACTTATGGCCTGCTGGAGCGTCAGTTCCGCAAACACTTCGATACGGCTGCGCGAAAAACTGGCCGTACCAGCGAGAACCTCTTGCAGATACTTGAGATGCGCCTCAACAACCTGGTCTACCGTCTCGGTTTCGGCGATTCTCGCGCCCAGGCTCGCCAACTGGTCAACCACGGGCATTTCGCCGTAAATGGACGCAAGACGGACATTGCCTCGTTTATTGTAAAGCCCAATGATGTCATCTCAGTGCGCGAGCGCAGCAAGGGACTTGAGTACTTCAAAACCCGCTCACTGATGCTGGCCCAGAAAGGCGTGCCCGCCTGGCTGCGCCTCGACATCGCTGATATGAGTGGTCGTGTCATGTCGTTGCCGTCGCGCACAGAGCTTGAACTGCCCTTCGAGGAGCAGATGGTGGTTGAGTACTACCAGCGATAACACTGGCCTCGCCGGTGTACCTGGTAGGGACGCGATTTATCGCGTCCGTTAAGCCTGTTAGCAGCGAAAGGAAAGAAAGGCAGGTTGAACCTTGCTAGAAATTACTCTGCCTCGCATTAAAAACACAAAAACACAGGGAAACTATGCGAGCTATGATATTGAGCCTTTAGAGGCGGGGTACGGCATGACACTGGGCAATGGGCTGCGGCGCGTCTTGCTCTCCTCGCTGCCCGGTGCGGCGGTGACCTCTATTCGCATTGATGGCGTGCAGCATGAGTTTCAAGACATCCCCAACGTCACGGAGGATGTGACCGAGATCGTTTTGAACATCAAAAAGCTGCGCCTGCGTTCCTTTTCGGATCATCCAGTATCAATGCGCCTGGAGGTCAATGGTGAGCGTGTGGTGACGGCAGCTGACATCCTGGCTCCCAGCACGGTAGAGATCGTCAACCCTGAACTCTATATTGCTACTCTGGATAACGATGATGCTCGCCTTGAAATGGAACTGGTTGTAGAGACCGGCAAGGGCTACGTCCCCGCCGACTCGAAAAGAGGATCAGCCCATCGGGGTGATCCCCGTCGATGCCATTTACGCGCCCGTGCAAAAAGTCAATTATACCGTTGAGCATACCCGTGTCGGGCAAATAACAAACTACGATAAAATCGTTCTTGAAATATGGACTGACGGCACTATCACGCCTGATGAAGCTTTGCGCCAGAGCGCCGATATTCTGGTTCGCCACTTTACGCAGCTTGCCAATTATCGCGCTATACTGATCGAGCCAGAAAAAGCTCCTTTGAGCAGTATACCCATTCCGCCTAAGATCTACGAAACTCCCATCGAGGAACTGGACCTTTCGGTACGCGCCTACAACTGTCTCAAGCGCAGCAATATCACCAAGGTTGGTCAAGTGCTTTCTATGAATGAAGATGACTTGCTTGGAGTGCGCAACTTCGGAGAAAAGAGTCTACAGGAACTACGTGAGAAGCTGCTGCTGCGCAGTTTCCTGCCGAATCCGCGTATCAGTACTGTTGGGGCCGACCTGGACGGCGACCACGAAATGGAGGAATGATTTGAGGCACCGTATTGCCGGTAATCGGATGAGTATGCCTGAGCCACGCCGGCGCTCCGCGCGTCGCAACATGATGGCTGGCCTCTTCCGCTACGACCGTATAAAAACCACCGAGTCGCGCGCTCGCGCCATTCGTGGCGAAGCCGAAAAATTGATTACAATTGCAGTCAAAGGGCAGACCGCCGCTCGCGAATACCTGGCTACTTTCGTCTCTGACGAAGAGAAGGCCACTGCCATACTGGCGTTCGCGCGCCGGGGGCATTTCTCGCTTGATAAAGTGGTCTTCAACAACGAGGAGCGCGCGGAGATGTCCATGCCCCCTCTGACTGATGCAGGCCGCAAGTTTGCCGAGAAAAAGCTGAAAGACCGCCGCGCGGAACTGCTGCGTATCATCACCAATGAAGCTGAAGCGGAGAAGGCCTTGCGCGCCGCGTATCAAGCGATGATCATTGAGCTACACGCGCGCCGCCAGATTTTGAAGTCCCTGCCAGACGAACTGGTCGTCAAGAAGATTTTTGACGAAATTGCCCCGCGCTATGTCGGGCGTCCTGGCGGCTATACCCGTATTACCAAGCTTGGCAAACGCCTGGGCGATGCCGCTGATATGGCACAAATCGCCCTGGTGTAGGAATGAAATTCGCGTGTGGCATTGAGTACGACGGCACCGGCTATCATGGCTTCCAACGGCAGTCGGAAACGCAGGGGCCTACCATCCAGGGAACCCTGGAAGCGGCTATTCTGCGTATCTCTGGTGAGATATCCGTCGTATATGGCGCGGGGCGTACTGACGCGGGAGTACATGCCAGTGGGCAGGTAATCCACTTCAGCACCGCCTCCACCATGACGCCACAGCAGTGGCTGGCGGCTCTCAATGCCGTCTTGCCTGAGAGTGTGGCGGTTCGTTGGAGCTGCGAGGCTCCTGATAGCTTTCATGCTCGCTACAGTGCGTTGAACCGATCCTATCGTTACACGCTCTGGAATGATAGGGCCAGAAAGCCTCTGATCGCGCGATATAGCTACCATCGCTCACAGGCGCTGGCAGTGAATTTGATGGACGAGGCATGCCGCTTTTTGCTGGGACGCAAGGACTTTGGAGCATTCGGGCGCAGCCCTGATGCCACCAACCCTTTGAAACCGGGGCCGCATTCGTGCGTGCGCACCATGCTCAAGGCTTCGAGCCAGCGTCAAGATGCGCTTATCTATTGTGATTTTACAGCGGACGCCTTTCTTACGGGCATGGTTCGCAGAATGGTTGGAACTCTGTTGCTCGTAGGGCAGAAACGACTCAGTCTCACTGAATTCGCCGCCATCGCGCAACGAGCTGAGAAGACGCACCCTGGTTCAGCGGCTCCATCACACGGGCTATGTCTGGTAGGGGTTATGTATCCTGACGGATTATTACAAATGGAGAAAACGGACAATGATGAAGACATATAGCGCGAAGGCCGGTGAACTGAACCCGCAGTGGTATGTCATCGATGCAGAGGGTCAGATTCTTGGCCGCCTGGCATCGCAGATCGCGCAGATTTTACGCGGCAAGCATAAGCCCACGTTCACAACGCACATGCTCACCGGTGATTTTGTGGTCGTTATCAACGCCGACAAAATCGCGGTAACGGGCAGACGCCTGGATCAGAAAATGTATTATCGCCATAGCCAGTATCCCGGCGGCTTGAAGACAACCAGCCTGCGTAAGGTTCTGGAAGGCCGCTACCCGGAACGCGCTTTACAGCACGCGGTGCGCGGCATGGTAATGCACAATAACCTTGGCGCGGATATCATGTCGCGCCTCAAGATTTACGCTGGCCCCGATCACCCGCACCAGGCGCAGAAGCCCGTTCCCTGGACTGGCCCGGAAGCGCTGTTGAAGAAACAGCAGGGCGCGGCAGAAGAGTAAAGAAGAGGAGAATCTACAGTGGTCGATACCATTAAAGGTGAGTACTACTATGGGATGGGACGGCGCAAAACGGCTGTGGCCCGCGTCCGTCTCTTCCCCAATGGTGATGGCACCATCGTCGTGAACGGCAAAAGCGCGCGCCAGTACTTCGGTCAGCGCGAGTCCGCCTCCGCCGCCCTGGTTGCCCCCCTGCGCCTGCTCGAACTGGAAGACGCCTACTCCATGACCGTGCGTGTCGTCGGCGGCGGCACCAGCGGCCAGGCGGGAGCCATCCGTCACGGCGTAGCCCGCGCGCTCCTGCGCGCCAACCCCGAGTGGAAACAGGCCTTGCGCAAAGCTGGCTTTCTCACACGCGACCCGCGTATGAAAGAGCGCAAGAAGCCCGGCCTCAAACGCGCCCGCAAGGCCCCGCAATACACGAAACGTTAATCGTTTCCTGCTTGTCCCTGAAGCATTCAGTAAAACGCTGCTATCATCCTTCGCGCAGCGAAGGATGATAGCAGCGTTTTACCAAACCGCGCCGTAAAGCCCCTGGCTTCAGCCATGGGGAGTAGTCACTGAATGCTTCGTTCTTGCCATAAACGCGCAGTCTGTTCAACGACGTGGAGCGCAGCGCGGCTTCCACATGCCTCACCTTTTTCAAAATCCCCTTCGGACTGGCCCATACTGTTTGTGACATGGGCGAAGCAAATAATAGTATAGTGCCGCGCCTCGGCCAGCGCATAGAGGGCCGCTGCCTCCATTTCGACGGTGAGAATACCTTGCTCGCGGCACCATTCGATCATGGCTTCCGTCTCGCGAAATGGCGCGTCGGTGGTCCAACTGGCGCCGCTGTAGAGCGGAACATGCGTATGATCCCATCCATCTGCAACAAATTCTTTCAATGTGGGATGAAGAGAAGCGTAAGGCGAAGGTGGCAAATAATGGTAACTTGTTCCTTCATCGCGTAAAGCCTCCTCGATTAACACGACATAGGGAGGCTGACCCAGTGAAATAATTTGCCCCGCCGATGTAATACTTATAAGCAATTCGCAGCCACAGGCGAATAACTCTTCTGCCACTAACACAGCGAACGGCGCGCCGACTACACGACCAACAATACCAAATTCGATCTCGTTGCGCGTAAACGTGTGCAGCTTCGTGTGATAACACGCCCAACTTGCATCAACATGCGCCTGCTCCGTTGCATAGAGGTAATCCACCAGGTCGCCATCCGGGTCCAGTATGCAAATGGACGGAACATTCTCCTGGGGTAACCTTTTTTGTCGTCGCGCCTCCCGCAGCAGGTTTTCTGGCATAAAAACCGAAGAATCCTCGTAACGCTTGTTGGAGATAATGGGAGTAACAGGAGTAGGTGTGTAACTAAAGTGTTCCGCAATACGATCTTCGCCTATCATCAGGTGTGTATGTCCCTTTCCATAAGAATAATAGTCCCCTTGTATATGAACACGTTAAGCCATCAGGGAATTTGCAGGGATTTTCATTAAGATGAAATAATGAGTGCGGGATACGGTGCGCGGCGACGCCGCGCACCGTATCCCGCACTCATTATTTCATCTGTTTATTGCGCTTTTTGAGGCACTGCCGCGTATACAGGTGTACACCACAATTCGCGATACTCGGATAAGCGACCTCGCACTACCTCAGAATAGAGGCGTTGCAGGGCGCTGCTGATTGGCCCGACTTTGCCGTCACCGATGGGCCGGTGATCGACCATCACGACGGGCGCGAATTGCGCTCCGGTGCCGCACAGGAATATCTCGTCCGCAATATAGAGTTCGGTGCGGTCGATCTGGCGTTCGCGTGTGATGCGTCCAAGCTCGCGGTGAGCCAGGTCCATCATCGTTTCGCGTGTGATGCCGAGCAGGATATTCTCGGTAGGGGAGGGCGTGACCAGTTCGTTATTGACGACCAGGAAGATATTTTCCGCGCTGCCCTCCGAAACGTGCCCCTCGTGCGTCAGCATAATGGCCTCATCGAAACCGTTTTGCATGGCCTCGCTTTTGGCGAAAGCCGAATTGACGTAAGAGCCGATGATTTTGGCGCGGGAGGGAATAGCGTTATCGTCTATGCGTCTCCACGAGGAAACTCCGCAATGGAGACCACTGGTATCAATATAGTTGCCGACAGGCTCCGAAGTAAGAACAAAGTGATCCTCTAACCCATGCAGGCGCACACCCAGCACCTGACCGCCCTTGTAGGCCACCGGACGCAGGTAAATGTCCTGCTTCTCTTCGTTACGCTTGACCAGTTCGATGGTGATTTCCATCAGTTGTTCGACGCTATACGGGAGTTTGATTTGCAAAATTTTGCAGGAATTCAGCAATCTATGGTAATGATCGCGCAAGCGAAAAAGATACACCTGCTGATCTTCCGCGTTCCAATAGCCGCGAATACCCTCAAAGCAGCCGGTCCCATAGGAAAATCCGTGCGTGCGTACCGAGATTACACCTTGTTCGGCGGGTATAAACTCGCCATTCATAAAAATTTGTCGGGCGTTCATCATCTTTCCTCTTGTTTGCAGTTGAACAGCTTGATAATACTCGTAATTATAAAACGTAACAGAGTGGTTGTCGAGAGTCAATCAAAGTGGGGAGGCCGGAAGAGAACGAGCCAATGTCAAATATACCCTTGTAGTCGCGGCCAGCTTGCCTGTACTACTGACAAAGAGATACAATGGCCTGTAAGCATATCCGTGTTTCCAAATGGATTGAATAAAATCGCATACAGGGATATCTCGCTTGCCGTTTCTCTAGCTAACTTCATACAGAAAGTGAGGCGATTCGTGAGACGTTACTCGCTGTTTCGTCGTTTTGGACGCGCTAAGCGTTCTTCTACAACCCTGGCTATCGTAAGCACGCTCATGCTCATTGTGTCCGCCTGCGGTGGAGGCAGTTCCACTACCACGCTTACACCCGGTATCACCCCTACCCCTGCCCTGGCGGCTAACCAGGTGCTGACGTTTCCCAACGTCGGTACGCCAGATATTGCCGTGATGGACCCGGCCCTGGGACCAGATGCCAACTCCGCTATCGCCGTAGGCATGGTCTACACCGGCCTGGTGAAGTTTGATAAAAATCTGAATGTCTTGCCAGATCAAGCTACGTGGTCTATTTCCACCGACCGCAAGACCTACACATTCACCCTCAAGCCCGGCATCACGTTCTCAGACGGCACACCGGTCACGGCGCAGACCTACGTCTATACGTTGACTCGCGCGCTGTTACCCGATGTGAAATCGGGTATTTCGACCTTCTTTCTGGGTAACATTGTCGGAGCCAATGACGTTGCCAATGGCAAGGCAAAGACGCTCAAAGGCGTGCTGGCTCTCAACGATACAACCCTGCAAATCACCTTGACGCAGCCAACCGAGTACTTTCTGGATATTATGGCAAACTCGATTGCCTTCCCTCTTAATCAGAAGGTCATCGATCAGTTTGGAGAGCAAAAATGGACGCTTCAGGTGGCGGGCAACGGCGTGGGAACCGGACCGTTCATGGTCAAAGAGTGGGATCACAACGTGAAAATGGTGCTGGTTCCCAATCCGCACTGGTACGGCGCGAAGACAAAGCTGACAGAGGTGGACATGCTCTTTATCAATGATCCCTCCACCGCCTTTTCGAGCATACCAGGCCGGACAGTATGGTTTTACCTGGAATATAACCGCGCAAGACCTGCCTGTCGCGAAAAACATCCCAGGCTTTATAAGCCAGTCACAGTTGCAGACCGACCTGATTTTCTTCGATAACACCAAACCACCGTTCAATAATGCCGCCGTGCGCCAGGCCTTTGCCTACGCCATCGACAAAAACACCCTGGTCACCGCCGTCTTCAAGGGAGGCGCTGTCGTTGCCCCCACCATCATCCCGCCCGGTATGCCCGGCTACCAGTCCGCCTATGCAGGCATACCGTTCGATAAAGCTAAAGCCTTATCCCTCCTGCAATCGGTCTATCCCGATGTCAGCAAAGTGCCGCCTATCTCTTTCTCGTATCCGAACTCGCAGATATCTCCACTCGAAGCCCAGGTTCTGCAACAAATGTGGCAGACCGCCCTTGGCGTGCAGGTCAAGCTTAACGCGGTTGAACTGAACGCATATAACCAGGAGACCGCGACACAACCCCCGATCATACAGATGGGTTCTACCCAGTGGACCGCCGACTATCCCGATCCCTATGACTGGCTGGCCTTAAACCTCTTCTCAACCGCCAGTAATAATAGCGGTGATTGGAAGAATCCGCAGTTCGACTCGCTTATCCAGCAGGCAGAGCAGTCTACCGGCCAGACGCGTATCCAACTGTATAATCAAGCCGAACAGCTTGCTATCACCGATGTGGGCTGGCTGCCCATCGATCACCAGGCGATGTCAGCCATTTTCCCTTCCTCGCTGCATGGAGTCAGCCTGAATGCGACCGGGCTATACTTCGGCGACTGGTCGGATGTCTACCTGTTGCAACACTAGAAATGGTTAGTTTACCAGATCAGTTGCAAAGCTGCGCGCCGCGCAGCTTTGCAACTGATCTGGTAAACTTGTCTAGCCTTGAAAGCCGTCCGTGCCAGGTGATATACTGGGAATAATCTACAGAGGAGCATCCAGGGCGACCAGGGCCGGGACTCAGCCCCAGCCCTGGTCGCCTTTTGATATGTATCGTTCTCTCTTGCCTGTAGCAGCGCGCTTTTTACCTGCGCGGGCAATATGTATTGAAGCAATGACGCTTCGTAATGCTATGGAGCATGATGGCCAGTGATCGGCCAGCTCTCAGGAGGTATTTATCTATGGCGATTGAAATTGTAAACCCCTACGACGTTGCAGTCGCGCAGTTTGATGAGGCCGCTGACCGTCTCGGTCTCTCCCAGGCCATGCGGGCTATTTTGCGCAAGCCCAAACGCGAACTTATCGTCAACTTTCCCGTGCGTATGGATAATGGCGATGTCGAAATGTACACTGGCTACCGCGTGCAGCACAACATCAATCGCGGCCCGGCCAAAGGCGGCATCCGTTTTAGCCCCGAAGTCTCGCTCGATGAAGTGCGCGCCCTTGCTATGTGGATGACCTGGAAGTGCGCCGTTGTCGCCATCCCCTTCGGCGGCGCGAAAGGCGGCGTCATCTGCGATCCACACACCATGTCCCGCGCCGAACTCGAACGCCTGACGCGCCGCTATGCCACCGAAATCTCCATCTTGATCGGCCCCGATAGCGATATTCCCGCGCCCGACATGAACACCAATCCGCAGGTCATGGGCTGGATCATGGATACCTATTCCATGCACGCCGGCTACTCCGTTCCGGCAGTCGTGACGGGCAAGCCACTGGCTATCGGCGGCAGCGAGGGTCGCCTGGAAGCCACCGCGCGCGGCGTGCTGGTCGTGACCCGCGAAGCCATGCGCGACAAAGGGATGCAGCCGGAAGAATGTTCTGTGGTTGTGCAGGGCTTCGGCAACGTCGGCAGCATTACAGCGCGTCTGCTGCAAGACGAACTCAAATGCAAGATCGTCGCGGTGAGCGACATCTCCGGCGGCGTCTACAACGCGAAGGGTATTGAGATTCATCGCGCCCTGCGCTACTCCAAAGAGCACGGCACGTTGAAAGGACTACCCGATACTGAGCATGTCACTAACGCCGAATTGCTCGAACTCCCCTGCGATGTGCTGATTCCCGCCGCGTTGGAAAACCAGTTGACCGGCCGGAACGCCAGCCGGGTCAAAGCTAACCTGATTATCGAGGCTGCCAACGGCCCCACCACACCAGAGGCGGATAGCATTCTCAATGATCGCGGCGCAACCATTGTCCCCGACATCCTCGCCAACGCCGGAGGCGTGACCGTCAGCTACTTTGAATGGGTGCAGGACCTGCAACGCTTCTTCTGGGCCGAGCAGCAGATCAATAGCCAGTTGGAAAACATCATGGAACGCTCCTACCAGGCAGTACGCAATAAGTCGCAGGAGCAAGAGTGCAGCCTGCGCATGGGCGCCTACCTGCTGGCCGTAGCGCGTGTCGCCGAAGCCACCGAGATTCGCGGCGTCTATCCGTGAAAATTTAGACTCAAAATCAAAAACACAGGCCACTCCGCGCGGAGTGGCCTGTGTTTTTGATTTTGAGTCTAATCATACCCCCACCCCATCTCACCCAACATCCCCTGCAACGCCTGTGATGCTTTAACAAACAAATCCGGCCCGCTGAACCCCCGAAATTGTCCGGCGGCAGCAAGATGCGGTTCGAGCGATAAAAAACCATCGTAGCCATCTTCGCGCAGACGCCCCAGCAGGTCGGGCCAGCGTCCCTCGCCCTCGCCTGCTGCAACCACGCTGCCACCGGCCAGGGCATCTTTCACATGCACATAGGCCAGCCAGGGACGCAGTGCCTCGTAAGCATCGGGGTAGGGTACTTGCCCGCATTGAATGAAATTTGCCGGGTCGAATGCCAGCCGAAAATGCTCATCTTCGCAACTTCGCATGAGATCGACACAGCGGTCGATAGTGTCGCCATAAATATCTTTCTCATTTTCATGCAGCAGCGTCACACCGGCAGCACGCGCCCGCTCGATCATCGTGCGCAGGCGAACCATTACCTCGTCACGATGCGCGTCCAAAGCGGCGCCAGCCCATTGCGCGTGAGTAGGTGCATAGAATGAGAAGATGCGAATGAAGCCCGTGCCAAGAGCCTGTGCTACTGAAATAGCGCGTTCGAGTTTCTGCATCGTGTTCTCAAATGGGCTATCAATGGCGACCTTGCCAATGGGTGAGCCTATAGCCGCCACACCGATACCTTGCGCATCCAGCGTCTGCTTAATCTGGCGAATGTGTGCATCGCTCAAGTCCAGCACGTTGATGTTCCACATGCCGCGCAAGTCCAGGTAGCGGATACCCTCGCTTTGCAGCGTGGCTACCTGTTCGTCCAGGTCGGGCGAAATCTCATCGGCAAATGCAGATAGGCGAATCATAACAGTGTAACCTCCCGGTGTGTGCGCGCCGACTCGTAGATGCTCAGAATAATTTCGACAGGCTGCCTTCCCGCATACCCATCGACAAGCGGCGTCCCATTTTCGCGGATGGCACGTATCATATCAGCGATCTGTAGCGCGTGGCTATTTGCCACGAGTGCCGCTGGATTGGCTGATGCGCCGCTACTATTGGTTCCCTCACCCTGCTTAACCTTCTTCATGCTGGCGCCGTAGTCGCCAGCCGCTTCCTTCTCGTCGCGCACCACGCGCAAAAAGGCCAGTTCATCGTTTTCGATGATGGCCGATCCCTGGCTGCCAAAAACCTCGATGCGCGTGGTCACACCTGGATACGCGCCCGTCGTGGCAGCGATGACACCGAGCGCGCCATTAGCAAAACGCAGTGCGGCCACCGCTACATCTTCTGTCTCCATGCGATGCGCGAGCGTATCCGTATAGGCCATCACACTCTTTACCGGCCCCATCAGCCACTGCAAAAGGTCAATCGAGTGGATGGATTGGTTCATTAGCACGCCGCCTCCGTCTAGCTTCCATGTGCCGCGCCACGCTCCGCTATCATAATAGGCCTGCGACCTCCACCAGGGAATAAGAGCGTTGCCCAGCACCAGCCTGCCAAATGCCTGCTCGTTTACGAGTTGGCGCACCTGCTGGCTAGCAGGATCGAAGCGGTGCTGGCTGATGACGGCCAGTTTCACCCCTGTCTCCTGCTGCACGCGCAGCATCTCGTCCAACGCCTCGCGACCAATCTCCATCGGCTTCTCTACTATCACATGCCGTCCCGAACGCATCACCTGGCAGGCATGTTCTCCATGCAGCCCGCTGGGCGTGCAGATAATCACCACGTCCAGCCGCTCGCTCTGCAACATACTTTGTAGATCATAATAGGGTGTGCCACCGTACTTTTCCGTCAATTTTTGCGCGCGTTCGCTATCAAGATCGGCGACGGCCACCAGCAGCGCATCCGGCAGGCTGGCGAGAGCTTCCGCGTGAACCGGCCCGATGACACCGCAGCCCACCAACCCGAAGCGTAATGGTTCTGTCATAAAACGATAGCTCCTGTAGACGATGCTATTGCGATTCCAGCACGCTGATAACACCTTCAAAAAACTGCCTGAGAGGCTCCATTGCATCTTCAAATGCCCCATTAACTACCAGCAAAAAACAACTCCGGCCCTGCTCCAACATAGCCTGCCATGTGCTGACCGCCTGGGCGCGCAGAAACGTATCATCATACCGCCCGATCATGCAACCCTCGTGCTGTCGCGCCAGCAGGCGCAGGCTGACCAGCGACGGTGGCCCATCCATCTCGCTCTGCTCGGTTGAATGATAATCTGCTGGCGCGCGGCGCAGCTTGACGGGAACCCCCAGGTTCTCATTGCCAAGACGTCGCATGTAGTACCCAAACATCTCCAGAAATGCCGGTGACGCCTCCCCATTGATAGTACCATCGAGATAGTCCAGTCGTTGCGCCGTGGATGCCTCTCTCAACACCCTGGCAAAGCTTTTCGCTATACCATCCTCTCCTCTTCTATCACCCTGGGCCTGAGCGATAGTCCCTTGCGGCCCGTACAGTGTGAGAATGCCCTCGGTGAATTGCGCGCTCCACTGCTCCAACCCGCTCAAGGGATTCTCCTGCGAACGCAGCCCGCGCGCACGCGCCTTGTAGTTTTCCACCGCTGGCTGACCGGCAAACGTAATATCTTGCAAGTAACCGAACAAAGCCATACTCAATTGCCAGCCCATGAAGCTCGCCGCCAGCGCTGCCAGCCGTTCATTCACATCTATAGCAGCAAGATATGGTTGAGAAAGCACAAAGTCGGGCTTGTTTTGTTGCGCAGGTAAAGCATAATTACTGTCGGTGGTCATGTGTACAATGAGGGACGAGGGCGACCGCAAGGGTCCCCGCCCTGCATCCTCACCACCCCCGCCCTTACTATGAGCGGATTCCGACGACCCGCCTTCGTAGTCATTGAAAACAACCACCCCATTGCCGCCTTTGCCCAGGCTCTCCTCCATCAACTGCTCCAGCCAGGATACCAGTCCATCCCATCCCGCAGGCGTATCCACCAGCAGCAAACACACTCCCCGCTCGCTGGTATCGCTCAGAGCAGCAGCCAATTGCACAAAAGGATGTTCAGCAGGCCGCTCGCTCGCAAGTTCAAAATTGTACATTTCCCATGCGCGGTGCAACATTGCTCGCAAACTATTGGACGGGCGAGACTCATGTATCAAAGCGAGCGCGGCAGGTAAAAGAAAAACGCGAGTCGCGGGCGCGCTCATCCTGCCGCCAGTACCCGTCCCCCTGTCTGGCTGCAACGGTCGGCTGGGCGCGTGGCGTTCCTGCGCGAACTGATCCAGATAAGAGCCGGGCAGCGTCATCACCATCAAATGCTCCGCCAGCGAAAGTTGTGCCTGGTTGAGCAAATCAGCAAACCATGCAAGATGCGTAATCGGTTCTTCCGATGTCATGCCCATCGACACACCAATCATCAACACATCCCCCAACAACGAATGTAAGAACGATGGGTTGAGTGTCTGATTTTGTGACGGTAATTGTAACCCTTTTGCCCCGCCTATCTGTCGCGCAATCGCATTCAAAGCTGCCGGGTCGGTACTATCCAACGGATAAATAGTGATCTGTTCTGCACTGGCTGGCTGCGCCGCCTTGTGAGAAGATGCGCTGCAAAAACCCAGACCGGTCAGCACTCGCACCGTCAGCACTGAGCCGCCCATGCCCGCCCAGATGATATGGCGTATTCCGCGTAGCCATATGTCCCGCGCCTCCGCCTCCACCTCTTCCAGCATCCCAGGGTCGGCCAGCAGCCGCGCCACACCCTCCACCCAGTCAAGCTTCAACTCGCCGTTCTCGCTGCCCAGCGTCGCCATGCGCCCGTCACGCCGCCTCAACTGGCCGACCGCGTCTTCTGCGATGATGCGTTGTAACGCGGGTGATGTATGTATGTTGTTGATCATCTTGTGCCTTCCGTTCCAGGGCGGGGGCAAGCCCGGCCCGTACCCTACTACGATGAAGGGCGACCAGGGCGGGGGCAAGCCCGGCCCGTACCCTACTACGATGAAGGGCGACCAGGGCGGGGGCAAGCCCGGCCCGTACCCTACTACGATGCGTCAGGCGAAGCCGTATAGGGTACGGGCCGGGCTTGCCCCCGCCCTGGTATCACTGTGCCCGGTACAACATCTCCCCGGCGTGCGGCACCAGCAAAACACCCTCGTTTTCTCGATGTGCCCACTCCTGCGGGTGAATCTCGCGATAATCGCGATAGCCGAGATTGATGCGCAGGCAGCGTTCTTCAGGGATGCCTGTCGCCAGCGTGACCTGAATTCGTGGCGTTTCTACGCCGCTGGCTGCATCATAGCTGCCCATCCCTTTAACATGCGTGCTATGCGCCAGGATGCTGCCAGGAACATCTTTGAAACGCTCCCACTGCTTCAAAAAGTAGTCGCGCACATGGTAGCCCACCGAGTCGATTAGCTTGCCGTGTGTATAGGAAACCTCGCTGATATGCGGCGCGTAGATAATCACTTCGCCTCCATCAGCAATGGCCGGTTCGGTTTTATACATGGCTTTGGCCGCCGTCCACAGGTCGTCATAGATAGCGGCAGGCATTGAGAGTACGCTCCGGTAAGGCCGTGATACGTGAATGATGTTCAGTTGCGCGGAGAGGTCAGCGGCCCGGCTCCACGCTTCTTCGCTCGAACCCGCATATAACCCGTGCAACCTATTGTCTTTGAGCGCCATCGCTATACACATGAGAGGCGTCGTCACGAACCCGGCGGCGCGCTGGATGACGCGGCGCACAGGGGTATCTTTGACGCCGATAATATGCATACTGGTCACGAGCGCGCCCAGCCAGTGTGTGAAATTGATGATGTCCGGCCCGGCAATGCCCGGAAACAAATACTTCGCGCCACCAGAAAAGCCTGCCACCTCGTGTGGAAAGACGGGTCCGCAGATGATAAGCTGGTCATAGTCGAAGATCATGCCGTTGAGTGTGACGGGTACCTCGTCTACCAGCAGCCCACCCGTGAGAGTCGCCGACTCTGAGCGCGAAATAACGCCGATAGTGCGTAATGCCTGCGGATCGCTCCATGTATGATTGAAGATTTGCACATGGGGGTAGAGCTTTTCCCGTTCCAGAGCTGTCGCGCCCACCAGCCGGCTGATGGCCTCCTCCGGCATAGGCGGATGCGTGCCGAGCGCGATTAGATAGTCTAACTGCGCGACACGCCCCCCAAGCTGCTCATAAAGCAGGCGAAACATGAGTGGAATAGGAGCAGTGCGCGTGCCATCTGGAATAATCACCAGCACGCGCTTATGATCGACCTGTAAGGTAGCACATGCCTGTGCTATCAGATCGCGCGCGTCTTCTTCAGTTAATACGACGTTTGTGGAGCCTTTGCCGATCATAGTGGGTTTTATCCCTTATGTTATGCCGCGAATTACCAGGACGACCGCAAGGGTACGCCCCTACCATACTACGAAGCCGTCTACGAAGCGCGTACAGGGTAGGGGCGGGGCTTGTCCCCGCCCTGGTAATTCTTATTCTGGTTCGTTGCCCTGCGCCTCTCACATGATTATACTACTTTATACGCCACTAAACGCCGAAAACCCTCCATCCACAGGCACCACAATCCCGGTCACGAAAGCCGACGCCGGGCTGACCAGCCATAACAGGGTGCCTACCAGGTCTTCCGGCGCGCCAAATCGTCCCATCGGCGTATGATTCAGGATAGCCTGCCCGCGTGGCGTCCAGTCTCCGCTTGCTGCATCGGTGAGCAAGAAGCGGTTCTGTTCAGTCAAAAAGAAGCCAGGTGCCAGAGCATTAACTCGTATTTTCGCACTATATTCCTGCGCCATATGTACCGCCAGCCATTGCGTGAAGTTAGCAACGGCAGCTTTGGCCGCGCTATAGGCGGGGATGCGTGTCAATGGCCGCAGCGCGTTCATCGAGGCGACATTCACGATGCAGCCCTGGCCGCGTTCCGCCATCGCGTGTCCAAATACCTGGCAACTCAACAATGTGCCGGTAAAGTTCAAGGCAAATACGCTCTCGATAGCCGCCCTGTCCAGACTCGAAAAAGGGATTGCTTGCCGATGTAGTAGCCTGTGGCGCGTTGCCACCCGCAGCATTGACGAGGATATCAAGCGGGCCAAATGACGCCGTCACCTGCTCAAGTGCGCGTTGCAAGTCAGCGCGTTCAAGCACATTGCAGGCGATAGCAAGCGCCTGACCCCCTTGCACCGAGATCGCCTCAACCACGGCCCTGGTCTTCTCTTCATGCAACCCAATCACCACGACCCTCGCGCCAGCCTGTGCCAGCCCATGAGCCATCGCGCTTCCCAGCACCCCGCTCCCTCCAGTAATCACAGCTGTCCGCCCCCGAATGTCAAAGAGCGCGTTTACCATCTAAACTCTCCTACTCGATATGTCTGTGCAATACGTTTCGTAAATATGGTAGGGGCGGGGCTTGCCTTTCACTAGTAGGTTTTTGCGTTCTGTAGGGGCGGGGGTGGTGTTGGTGGTGTTGGGCGGAGTGGGGACGCTTGCGTCGCCCGCGTCCTGTTACTGGCCTGACACGCCCCGCACCCCAGGGCGACGCAAGCGTCCCCTCCCAACCCATCATCCACCCCCGCCCCTACGGTAATTCTGTGCCTTTCCAAAAACCTACTAGTGAAAGGCGGGGCTTGCCCCCGCCCTGGCTCTCTCTGCCCTGCCCTTTATTGCTCTGCCCTCCCCATCCGCAAAACCTACCCCACCACGTCCATATGCAAAATCTTCAGCCATATCTCTTGCTTACCCTCCCCGTTGAACTTATCTCTTGTTGGTTCCAGGCAGAAGATGACGTTCACCAGCGACCCCTCTGGATACATTGCAATGAAAGGGCCTTTGCGCAGGAAGGTGCCGTCAAACTGGCTCTCGTTGTGGCGCAGGCGCACCCGAAGATGGCGTCTCTCCATTCCACTGGCCCAGATGCGCGTCAGGCGCGCTCCATCTAGTCGAAATACCGGTTCGGGGTTGCTCGCTCCAAAGGGACTGAGCAGGTCAATTTTTGTGTAGGCTTCGTAAGTAAGTTGTTTCTCCGGCTTATTGATAACGATATCAACCATATGCGACATAGCAGGCAGGCTTGTCTCTTGCTCTGCCACTACTATGGTCAGATCGGGCGTTTCCACTGTTTCTCCTGCCTCGACTTCTCCTGAGGTGCTATTGGCGGGCGCGTTGTTGCCCTGCCAGCTCAGCAAGTGTTCTCGCAAGGCTTCGACGTTGCTGTTGAGGATAGTGAAGCCCGCTGCCTGGGCATGTCCGCCGTGACGCTCGAATAGATCGGCGCGGTTACGCAGGGCTTCGATGATGTTGTAATCTCCGTAACTGCGCGCTGATCCCCGGCTGGTCGAATCGTCCTGGCTCAGCACGAAAACCGTGCGCTTAATCTCCTCCGAAAGCCTGCCGGCTACCAGCCCGATGATGCCTTCGGGCCACGCGCTTTTATCGCCATAGACCAGCACTACTGCGTTCTCGGTCTGCCCCTGGGCCTGTTCGCGCACGAGCTTCATCAGTTCCTCGGTGATCTGCTGGCGCGCCTGGTTGAGTTCTTCCAGTTCTTTCGCGCGTGCCTGCGCTTCTGCCTCGTCGTCGGTAGTCAATAGCTCAAAGGCAATGCTGGCGTGTTTCATACGCCCGGCTGCATTGATGCGCGGCCCCAACGCATAAGAGATGTCGCGCTCGCGTATTTTGCCCGGTTGCAACCTGACAATCTGTATCAGCGCCTTCAGCCCGGCGTTGGTCGTCCGGTTCAATTGCTCAAGGCCCAGGCGCGCTAGCGTATGGTTCTCGCCAAGCAGTGGCGCAACGTCGCCAACGGTGCCAATGGCAACCAGGTTGAGCAATTGGCGCGCTTCTTCTGCGCGTCCATACGCGCGAAATAACGCCTGCGCCAGCTTAAATGCGATCCCCGCGCCACACAGGTAACGTTCGCTATAGGTGGAGTCTTCTCGCCAGGGGTTAATCATCGCAAATGGCCGGGGGCGTGGTTCTGGTGGGTGGTGGTGGTCGGTGACGATAATTTCGATGCCGAGCGTTTTCGCGTACTCTACTTCTGCTACATCTGAACTGCCGCAGTCTGTTGTAATCAGCAGCTTCGTTCCTCTATCGTTGAGCCTATCAATCGCTTCCTTGCTGACACCACGCGCATCCTCGATGCGGTGCGGGATGGCGTAGTCCAGAGGCGCGTCCGGCGGTTTGAGCGCGCGCAAGGCTCGCATGAGCAAGGCGGCAGAGGTGACGCCATCAGCGTCGAAGTCCCCAAATACAGTGATGTGTTCGCGATCAGTAAGGGCGCGTTGGATGCGTTCAATCGCGCGATCCATATCGACTAAGGTAAGCGGGTCAGGAATATCTTCAAAACGCGCCGCCAGGAAACGCTGCATAGCTTCCGTACCCGTCACACCACGGTTGAAAAGCAATTGCGCGTGCAAAGGCCCTATACCCGCCTGTCCATATTCTTCAAATTGCGCCTTACCCAGTGGTGTATGAACGCCCCAACTTGCTGCTAATGAAGCCACCTGTTTATCCTTTACATCGCTCATTCCGGCAATAGCCTGAGAAAAACCTCGTTACCCAGCAAGCGGCCACGCTTGCTCAAGCGCAACCAGCCCTCTGCATATTCAAGCAGACCGGCTTCCTCCACCAGACGCAAGCGGTTGCCCACGAAGCTGGCGAAAGGCGCGGCGAAACGCTCTTCAAATGTGGGCAAATGCAAGCCTTGAGCAGTGCGCAAAGCTAAGAACGCGGTCTCCGACATTTCTTGCATTTTCTCAATAGTTTCGCTCTCCACTACAGGCAATTGCCGTTTTTTCAGCGTCGTAATGTAACGCTGCGGGTCGCGTTCGTTCGAGAAGCGTTTGCCTGCGAAGAACGAATGCGAACCTGCTCCCATACCGATGTAGGGGAGATTGCGCCAGTAGGTCAGGTTGTGGCGGCTCTGGTGTCCCGGCAAAGCCCAGTTCGATATCTCGTAGTTGACGTAGCCAGCCGCCTGTAAGAGTTCATCGGCGTACTCATACATATCGGCGCACAGGTCTTCATCGCCGGGAGTGATACGCCCCTCCTGCGTCCAATCGAAGAACGGCGTGCCTTCTTCGATAATCAGCGAGTAGAGCGAAAGATGTTCCGGGCGCAGCTCCATCGCCTGTGCAAGCGTCTCCTGCCACTGGAGCATACTTTGTCCAGGCAGACCAAACATGAAATCCAGGTTGACCGAGGTGAAGCCAGCCGAGCGCGCGGAGCGTAACGCCTGGGTAATCTCTTCAGGTGTGTGAATGCGCCCCAGCGCTTTAAGCAAATGCTCGTCGAAGCTCTGCGAACCCAGGCTGAGACGATTGATACCGGCTGCCCGCAACCCGACCAGTTGTTCGGGAGTCAACGTGCCAGGATTAGCTTCCAGCGTGATTTCAGCGTCTTCGTCAAGCGCGAATGCGACGCGACAGGCATTCAGCAAACGTCGAATTTGCGCAACCGTCAGTAAACTGGGCGTGCCGCCGCCGAAAAAAATCGTGCGCGCCCGCCGCAAACTTCCACCGGCGTGTTGCGCCTGCTCTCCCGCCAGGGCAATCTCGCTCAGCAACGCGCGTACATATGGTTCGCGCAGTGGTAGCATCCCGGCGTAGGTATTAAAGTCGCAATAGTAACAGCGGGTATGACAGAACGGAATATGTAAGTAAAGAGAGACAGTTTCTAAAAGCTGTTGAATAGAGGGTGTGTATGGTTGATTTTGTTCAGGTGCGCTGGTTATCATATAAAATCTCGGGAGCATTGCTACGTTCCCCAGGGCAAGGGCAGAACCCTTACCCTGGAAACACCTTCCATCACGGAAGTTATGGTTGTAGGCTCGGTCCGCCTGGCGCTGTACTTGGCGCGCCTACCGGCAGGATCGTAGTCGGTGGCAGGTTATTGGGATCGGTCATCATATTCGCATCGGGCGTCGAAAGCACATTGCTCGGAAGAGCCTTGAGTTCGATCAGCCAGTTCGACAACGCGCTGGATTTCAGTGATTGCAGCGTCGTCGCGGCTATCGCGCGTGATGGGTCGATCGACAAAATTTGCACAATGCGGTAACTGCCGTTCTCCACCAGTATCGGGCTGATCTGGTTGATGGTGCGCGCCGGGTCGAATATCCAGTTGTCTACGGTACCCGTACTCTCGGTTGAGGCATATTGCCCGCGCGCCAGCCAGCCCAACTCGCCGCCGCTACTGGCCGTGGCGGTGTCTTGCGATTTTGATTTGGCAATCTTGCCGAAGTCGCTGCCGCCATCATTTTGAAGTTGCGTGAGAATCACTTGCGCGTTGGGCTTCGTGTCAATCGTCATCGAACGCGCCAGTACCTGGTAAGCAGGCGAAACGATCAGCGATGACAGGTAATTCTGCATATTATCGCGTCGCAGCTTGATGCCCATCATAGCCTGGATATCATCATTGGAGACGCCTATCTGACTCAGCAAGCTGCTATACGATGTGGTTGTGGGCGTATTGGTCTGCAAATCTTGCATGGCCTTGTTTATCTGGCTGCTCGATGGGTTGATCTTATTTTGTAGCGTCACGCTCTGGTTTGCCAGCCATTCGCGAATCAGCTCATCATCCTGCAGCCACTGAGCGCTGTCACTCTCAACCTGTGGTTGGGTAAAGATTTGCTGTTCAAGCGGAATGGTGGTTTGCGTGAGCGTATTGATGGACGCGGTATAGTCCGAATGTTTGGACTGCGCTGTCGCCAGGTTTTGTTGCGTAGTTTTCAACTGGCTTTCCAGGGCGGTGCGTTGCGAGCTGGGGCCAGCAGGCAAAGCCTTTATTTGCGTATTCAGGGTTGTGACTGTCTTCGTATCTGTATTGATGATCGCCAGTTGCGCGGCATCCAGTTTCTCTTGCGAGATACGCTGCGCCGTCAAACCGTTGCGCCCGTTCAGATCGTTGTTCTTAATCAGTGTTTGTAGCGCAACCATCTTGCGAAACTGAGATTGCGGTATCTGGTGTCCATTGACGGTAGTGATGGTCTGACCTGGAAGGATAATGTTGAAGTTGACCCAACTGCCAACAAGCACCATGACCAGCACAAGAACGATCAGCGTTGTAAATCCCCAGATCGCGCGACGCTGAAACTGAATCTTTTCTTTGTGGGAAAGATGCTTTCCCCAACCAAAAACAAGCGGCTTCCCATCACGCTTTGCCTCAACACCGCGAGCCGTCTGTCTATTGTAGTGTCTGGCTTTATTCGAGCGCGGCGGTTTCTGGCCGGATGGCCGTTGCGTTGGCCGCTCTGTCTGACTTTTCATAGTGTTCCCTTCCTGCTCAAGACACTGGTTAGCGCATATAACAGCAAACACAGCGAAGAATTATATATCCTCCAATGTTACAAATAGCACACGAGCCAGGGCGGGGGCAAGCCCCAAAGACGCGAACGTAAGAGAATGACAGCCAGGGCGGGGGCAAGCCCCATATGCGCGAACTTTAGGGGTGAAACAACCAGGGCGGGGGCAAGCCCCGCCCGTACCCTATACGACTTCGCTTGCGTCTTCGTAGCAGGGTACGGGCGGGGCTTGCCCCCGCCCTGGCAATGTAAGTTCGCCATCGCAAAGCTTGCCCCTGCCCTGATAATAATAGTGCGGTAAGTTTCGCGTCTATGGGGGTAAGACCCGCCCTGGCTGCTGCTGTGCCATGATGCATATGCGCCTGCTCCTACATGCCCCGGATATGTTCGGCAGTGTAGGGCAGTAGCGCCATGTGTCGCGCCTGTTTAAGCGCAACCGTTAGCCGTCGCTGGTGTTTCGCGCACGTTCCTGTTTTGCGGCGGGGTTCAATCTTGCCACGATCAGAAATGTAGCGTTTTAAGAACCGGCTGGCATCTTTGTAATCGATTTCACGAGTATGATCGTGACAAAACTGGCAAATTTTGCGGCGCGTTGGCCGCTCGCCGCGCCCACCCGCGCGATCGCGTCGTGGTGCGCCTTCAGATCGTCTTTGCACGGACTGTTCTCCTCATCATTATCCCTCGCACAGCGCGGAAGTCCATCACTGCGCAGGGTCTCAGGTTACTCGTCCGGGAAGTCAGGTAAAAATGGGTCGCCGCCGTCGCTGGAACCCGCATTGTAGCCCGCTGAGCCGCTCGATGCCGATTTTGGATCGAGCATCTCCATTTCAGTGATAGTAACATCAATAGAGGTACGTTGAACGCCCTCGCGATCAGTATACTTACGCTGTGTTAAACGTCCCTCGACGTACACCTTCGAGCCTTTATGCAGGTACTTCTCGCAGGTCTCTGCGAGTTGTCGCCACGCTGAAATGTTGAACCAATCGGTTTCTTCTTTACGCTCGCCTGAACTCGTTTTGCTATACCGGTTGACTGCGAGCGTAAATTTTGTGACAGGAGTGCCATCTGGCGTGACTTGCAATTCGGGGTCTTTTCCCAGACGCCCGATCAGGATAATTTTGTTAACATGGTCTGTCAGTATCCTTTCAAAATCAGGGATGTTTTGACAACTCCTACACTGGTACCGTCTGAACTTCCCGGACGCTTTTACTACGCCTCAGGTATTTCTTCTTCTTCTTCAATAGCGGATGGGACGTACTCCATCTCCTCCGGGGAGAGTGCGATGGGCATTTCATCTTCAGCGCTTGCTGGAACGTTCTCAGCGTCAACTGCCGCGGGGCTTCCCGCTTCAGGGGTCGCGCTCTGCGCCTGGGTTGCGGCTGCTGCTTGCGCTGCTGCGCGCGCCTCGCGCTCTTCGCGTTCCTTCTGCGCAATCTTCGGATCGCGCCGGATGATGATGTGCCGGAGTACTTCCTCGGTTACTTTCAGATTACGGTCCAGTTCAGAAACGGTCTCAGGAGAGAGAATCATATCAAAAAACACATAGAAACCGTCGCGCTGGTGCTCGATGGGGTATGCCAGCCGGCGACGCCCCCATTGATTGATGCGCACCACCTGACCATCATTGGTATTGACGATCTGCTGGATGCGTTCTAGTATAGAGCTGTTTTGCTCTTCGCTGACTTCGGGGTTGAGGATGAAACCGAGTTCATAATCACGCCTCACGAAGCCACCTCCTTCCTCTGGGTTTGCTTCCGGTCAATCGCTTCTAAAGATATCAGGCGACTGCCAGAGCAGGTGGAGCATGGCAAAATTGCCAATGCAGTGAACGAATGCCGCTACCATTGAAGCGGCCTTTAACTTTTTACATGTGCTTGCTCTCCTCTACAGGAGATGCCTGCTCGACACACTTCGCCACTGCTTTGGCGATGGGTGGTGAAAGCACCTCGCTATTATAACATTGTCCGTGCTATCTGACAATACGCCATTTTTGTGTTTTGATTGAACTCCTGACTGCTTATTCTTCGCGCATAGAGAAAAAACGGTAATATCATTTACTGCATCTGTGTATGCTAGAGGTGAGAGAACAATGGAGAGATACTGGCAACCATGAAAAAAATTCGAGATGGATCATATTTACCAGCGCGTGGGAGCATCAGCCCGAGCGCCTACCCTATCGACAGAACGCAGATCCTTCGCTGCGCTCAGGATGACAGCCTCTGGCGATCGGTGCGTTTCATACGCTTACCAGTGAAAAGCCAGCCCCGCCCCTACCCTGGCTCGTTTCACCCCGTCAATTTCGTCGCATATGGTCGGGCGGACGCCCAGCCCTTGCCCCCGCCCTGGCAACACTCACCGCCCTCTTTATATGCGCGACCGGCATCTTGTTTACTCTGTCCACGCCGCCAAAGGTCATGGCGCAGGGGAATGTTTTTATCGTTACTATGCCGGGTAGCACGCAGCAGCCCGGCTTCGTGCCTGATTTGCTCGCGGTGCATGTTTATGACACCGTCGTGTTTGTTAATTCGGCCACGGCGCCCATTGCCATCGTCGCCGTAGATAATAGTTTCTCTTCGTCAGCTATCGCTCCCGGCCAGCAGTGGAAGGTCACATTCAATAGCGCCGGAGCGTTCGAGTACCATGAAATCAGTACCACGCCGCGTATATTTGGCGAGATTGTGGTGGTTCCCAACACTGTCGCGCTGCTGCCATCGCCCGCGCCCGCCGCGCAGGAAACCGCCATCGCCTACATCAAAGCAGGCAAGATGCCCCCTGATACGGTGTGGCAGCCGACCGCGCCGCAAGTTCAGGCATCGAGTGCCACGTATCCCTTGAAAAATCAAACCACATCTTCCCTCTCCGTTCCTCCTCTCGCGCTCCTGATGGCCTTTGTGCGCCCTGTCATACTGATAGTAATAATCCTCCTCGCGCTGTTTGTAGCTGGCCTGGGCGGACTCTGGTTGTTCCGGCGTCAGAAATCGCGCAAGAAAGAGGGCGATGATGAAGATGAGGATGAAGAAGATACCGATGAGTAAAAGCCAGTGTTGCCAGGCGATAGGGGCTGCTTTCACAGCCGTCCTGATCTTATGCGTAGTAGTAACTACGTTGGCAACCGCCCTGGTCTCCGCTCAAACACGCGCGAGCGGCCCGTACAAGATTATTCTAACGACAACCAACTTCAGCCAGTCGTTGCAGGCTACAGCCGCCGATTTGAGCGACCCGGCGCGCGCCCTTTTCAATTTGCAGAATGGAACACCCTTCTGGTACAGTGTCAGCGTCCAATCGACCCCTGCCGGTATTGCGCCCGTTTCCGCTGATCCCGCTGACCTGCTTACCACAACGCTCTACGGCACATCCCCCCTCTTGCCCACGGTAGGCGCATTGCTTCCCACCCTGCCGCAAAGTGGGGTTGTGCAGAGTGCCAGTCTCAAACTGGCTCTGGCCTTCACCGGCCCCGGCGAGCAGGTTCAGATCACCCTCAACCCCTTCGAGGCCCACGCCGCGCTGATGGATGCCCTGGGGCTAGTGTTGCATTTGCTCGGTGAAAACGGTGATGGGCTGCAAATTGGCTTGCTGGCCCCCGGCGTGTTGCAGGCAATTTTTACCGCCTCTAGCTCTATGCAGTACCTGCAAAGCTTCGCTAACGATTACCTGGCGCTCTTGCAATCGGTGCCCTCTAGCGCAAGCTCCAGTGGGCAAAACAATCTCTTTCAGCCAGCCTATACCTGTGCCAGCGACCTGGTCGCGTTAGTCACCGATACGACGGAACGCGCGCAGCTGGCGGATATGCTATGGCGCTTACTGGGCAAGACTATCGCTCCGGCCAGCATCAATTCAACTCTGGCAACCTTTGGGCAGGTTCAGTTTGGCCTAAGTATGCTGGGGTATCTCAAAGACAACGCGCTGGCAGTTGGAAGTACGCTCTTTCAACAAAACAACCCTGTGGTAATACTCCAAAGTGTATCCAGTGTAACGCCTACCCCAACAGTCACCATACTCCCACGAATCACATCGACACCCACTTCTACGCGCAAACCATAGCGGGCGATTTGGTAAGCAAGGATACCTAGCCGCGCAGCAGCAGGCGAAACTGGGGGTTATAGCGCGAATCGCACGTGCTGCATGAAACCGCCTGCGAATAACGCCGGGCGCGCGGATACTCTTTGCCGCAGTTGGGACACTGGTAAAGGTAGCGAATGGGACGCCGTTCGCGGCGCTGGTGTTCGCGTCGCGCGCTTTCCTCGTGCAGCAAGTTGCGCAGTTCTTCGAGCTGGTAGCCGGTCACGGCTGCTTCATCGGCTGCGATAGAGTCATAGCCGTGATGTCGATGGCGGCGCGGCGTGCCTCGCACGCGGTCCGCCAGGTGAATAAGTTCGTGGGCCACCGTCACCTCGATGGATTGCGGCTGCATATCCGGTTCAATGAAAATAAGATGGCGATGTCCCGGTGGGCGTTTAAGCGCCGTATCCGTGAAGCCGGGCAAGGAAGCGTGTTTATGCCCTTTCGCCCGCGTAGTGATTGGCGAGGGTAAATAACAATAGCAACCGAGCGCAAGCATATTGAGGCGTTTTCCCGTCCAGCGCATATATTCCTGGCGATCCTGGGTAATCGCCAGCCCCGCAAGTTCCTGTTCCGGCAGGCGCAACTTTTGCCAGTAATGAGTCAGCCAGCCCGCAATAATCGGACTGCCGTGTATGACTGGCTCAGCCTGCCTGGGGGGTGGCGCAGGTAACGCGGCTCGTCGTTCAGCAACCATCTTGGCTGCATTTCTCCTGACTACTCGAATACAAATTCTTCTCGTGTGCGGCAACTCAATGCCATCATGTTCGTATAGCCAGTATAACAGGTTTTAGAGGGGAAAGCTACAACAGACATGTTGTTACTACGGTTGCGCGTTCGGGGCGTTGCCACGCCGCACACGTTCAACCTTTGCCGCTATCAATACTCCCTGGATCATCACAATGAACGCGAGTATTACCGGCGCTTGCTGCGCGGGTACGGCAGCTATCAGCGCGAGCAGAGCCACGAGGCCAAAAACCAGCCCAAGCGCCAGGCGGTCGGAAACAAGAGGGGTTGACAGGAGCCAGGCAAAGGAGAGCAGCGCGGCTATCAGCAAAGAGAGCGCCACCACCTGGTCAGTGTTTAATGACAAGAAGAAGTTTCCTGCCGCCTGCTGCATATTAGCTGAAAGCAGAGGAAGTTGCTGCACGTCCGGCGTATCGGTCAACATAAGCATCGTCCCAACTCCACACAGCAGCAGCAGTACCCGTTCCGTCCACCCAAAAGCGCGTGTCAAGCGGAAGAACGCGATTAATCCGAAGAGCGCGATCAGGATCATCAGAATCAGGTTGTAGTGAATCGTCACATCTGATCCCGGAGCGCTGGATGCCCCTGACGGTGTTCCCTGGCCAAGATTGACAGGGTATGCCAACCATCCGCCATGGTTTCCGAAAATACTGATCAGCAGCAAGCCAATGATGGTAATGCCCAGTACGGTCACGCGATCCAGAAATTTCACCAGACCCGCGAGGCGCGGATAAGTCAGTGACAGATTAAAAAGAGCGCTTACAGCTATGATACCGGCGGTCAGCAGGGAGATACCCATCACCGCGTAGCCAATCCCCAGCGATAAGAGAGGCGCGTAAAGCGAATTGGCGCTTTGGGCAGAAGCAGAGAGCGGAGGAGCGTTCTGTAACATGCCCTGCCAGAATGCCCATTGCACCACTCCACAGCCGAGAGCCACCCCCAGTATACCCACGCGATCTGCCGCGCTGCCAATTCTGGAAGTTCCGGCAGTATTCACCAGCGTCGAACTATACTGCCATTTGGGACGAACAGGAGCGCGGCGATAAAAAATGACCCCGATGAAAAGCAACATTGTCGCTATTGCCAGACTAAAAAAGACGACCTGCCCGAATAGAGCGAGATGCAGTGTACTGCCTATTATCTGTTGAGAATGAGAAGAGAGCGCGGAGAATGGCTCCTGGTCTCCCAGAAAACCCTGCAACCAGACCACCCCCAGGCTTAACGCGAACAATGGTAGGAGTCGAATCCAGGCCATTTGATCTGGCAGAGGGAAGAATGCCAGGATAGCCAACACCACAGGCACAGCCAACATGAGCAAGTTGAGTACTACCAGACCCGATTGGAACGCTCCAGGAAATGCATGACTCAGCTCGCTCAGCCCGAACGTGTATTGCGCTGGCACATACAGCAAACAGAGCGTGAAGAGCATGGCGCGATCAAAGCCCGTAAAAGGTTGTGTGATGCGTAACAGGGAAATGATCCCCACGCATCCGAGCAGCACCAGCGGCACGATATTGGTTGTGGCCGTGGGGAAGAAAGTTGAGCCGAACGGGCGAAACGTGGCGGGAAAGAAAATAAGTTGCTCCTGGTCGCCAAAGGCGAATTGCAACAAAACACACACACCGGCGACTCCCGCTATGCCTGCATGGCTGAGCCGCGTGAAACCGCGCGCTGGTTTGGTACCCGTCACGTATTGTTTGCGTATGGCAATATTACCGAGTAACGCTATCAATGTCACTGTCACCAATGTATAGATCATCAATACGTTCAAGGTCATTGGCTGCGCCGAACCATCCGAATTCGTCTGGAAACCGGTTGAGACCAGCAGTGTCAGGAAAGCCATCGTCACACAAAAACCCGTGCAAAGCAGAATAGTGCGCGCTACAGGATTATTGAGCTGCCCTCCCGACAAAATGATCGTCACGAGCAGCACAAACGCCAGCCCAAACTCGACATGGGAAAGTGAATCGCCGAAATGGGCAGCAATAAATACACTGAGAACGATGCTTCCAATCAACATACTCAGCAATAGCAATAAAAATCGCGTCGTCCAGACGCCCGTGTTATTGAGACGTACCCGTAAAAACAAATAGCGATCGTATACGTCACGTCTAGCCTCTGCCGACATTACCACAGAGGCTATCTGGCTCGCGCCCGCCGCCAGTGGCTGGAGCAATAACCCTATCCCGCTCAGCAGCAAACTCGGCAGAATTTCCAGCGCCGCCAGTGGGGAACGCCACCCGCGCTGATAACGTGTCCCGGCCACCGTCGGCATCTGGTGAAATGTTAAAGACTTGCCTGTAACGGTAGTAGAGCCAGTTTGGCCTACCTTTACCTGGTTAGAGAGAATGTGTCGGTGAATGCGTTCGAGCTGGCTTTGAACCTCGGCTGCGCTCTGCGGGCGAGCATCTGGTGCCATTTGCACCAGTTTCGAGATCAGCGCGTACAGTTGGGCTGGAGCTTCGGCATTGTGGGCCAATACGGGAGTCAGCACCCTGTTCCGTTCAACATACTCAGGAATTTTACCGGTCAGGGTAAAGTGTAGCGTTACGCCCAGGCTGAACAGGTCAGAACGCGCATCCGTCTGCGTCAGCGCCATCTCAGGTGCCATATACCCCGGCGTGCCAAAAAACTCCGTGTCGCTAGTCTGGCCCGCTTTAAAATTGCGCGCGATGCCAAAATCAACCAGGAAAAGATGCCCATCTGGTTGAATAATGATATTGGATGGCTTCAGGTCACGGAAGATTATCGGGTCGCGTCGCGTGTGCAGGTGGGTCAGTACATCACACAGTTGGAGCGCGTAATCCACCGCTACCAGCACCGGAAGTGGCCCCTGGTTCGTACTCACCTGTTGTAAGAGCGTTTCTCCTTCGATAAACTGCATGACGAGGTAATAGCGCCCCGCTTCTTCAAAGAAATGATGAATACGAGGCAGATGCTCGTTCTGCACCAGACTCAAGATGGCCGCCTCGCGCTCAAAACGTTTGTAGGCAAGCTCAAGCTGCGCAGTGGTGAGGGTATCCTGCTTCATTTCTTTGATCGCAACCATGCGATTCGCCACGCGATTATCACTGGCTTTATAAACCGTGCCCATACCGCCGCCACCAATTTTGCTTATAATCACATAGCGATACTGTAAAATGTTGCCTGGAGATAACTCCCCCGGCCCCGTATTCACCAGTAGTTTCCCTTCCCTGTTCATTTACTGCAAGCACTATTATAACAGAATTCAGTATCTATTTACATAGGAAATGACGAAAGTACGTCAATATTAAACCTGAGCTACATTTGCTTGACACCTCTTTCATAGCGGCGTAAGATAAATTTATAGAAGGCTTGAGTCTCTCCTTGAAGGAGTTCTGTATGTCGTTTCAAATCTGTATCAAAACAGAGAAATCTCTTCCACAGCTCGCCACAGAGATACGTAATCTCTTCTCTCTGCCCCCGTTCAAACAAAACGTCTTTTCTGGAGAGCCATATTACCAGTTTGAGCTACTGGGAATGCTTGTCCTCATTCACTACTCTGACGAAGAGGACCGTGACCCCGAAGTGATGCACTACCCCTGCTGCTTCGATCTGCAAATGTCATTTACCGATCATGAACTTGATACAGATTCGCTTGAGTACCGCCTGCAACCCTACTTCGCACAACTTTTGAGCTTCCGGCTGGGCCTGGATACCGCTTTTCACGAAAAGCAAAAAGTAGACCGCGCCTGGCACATACGCTATCGCTTCTACTCTAAAAATCCCCTCTGGAATCCTGATATTCTCTACGGCGAATCGGGCTGGCAACCCGCCGTGATCGAAGGCTCCCCTGGCCCCTGGCGCTCCATGCATCCCGTTTTTTAAGCGTCCCTCCTGTGAATTGACATATGCTCATCAGGCTTGTACACTTATCATACTAAGTTTAATTGTTTTTCCTGACTGACTCGTAATTCCTACTTACGGAGGCGAATCGTGAGCATTGTAGACACCGTCGTTGGTCAAGAACTTCCCATTATGGTCAAACCTCCAATTACACAGCATCAGCTCAACCGGTACGCGGAAGCTTCGGGTGATTTCAATCCCATTCATCTCAATGAAGAGGCGGCGCGCCGCGTAGGACTTGATAGTGTAATTGCTCATGGAATGCTGAGTATGGCCTTTCTCGGACAATATATTTCGCTACTAATTGCCTCCGACCCGCAGGCGCTCTTAACCAACCTTAAAGTGCGCTATACAGGCATGGTGCGCCTGGGCGATACGCTCACCTGCTGCGGTGTGCTGAAAAACAGCGCCAGCAGCGATGGGCACACCTCCATTACGATTGAATGCTGGGCGCAAAACCAGCGCGGCGAGAAAGTAACTGCCGGCGAAGCCGAAGTAGTCGTTCCTCAAACACAAACAATCGGGGCAAATGTATGACCAGAAATATACGCCACATGGAATTAGAAGATTTGCGCGTCATGTACGACCTTTCAATCTACAACTGCCTGCATTTCGATCCCTATATCGCCTTGATTTACGAGGATGTGCAACGCCAGGAGACGCGCCAGTTTACCAACATCGAGATTGCCAGGGAAGCTACCCAACTTGCGGTCGGTCTGCGTTCGTTAGGTATCGAAAAGGGCGACCGCGTCATCGTCATGATGCTGAACTGCCCGGAAGTGATCACCGCGTACCAGGCCATTTCGCGTGCCGGAGCCGTCATAATTCCCGTCATGCCCCTGCTCAAAGCGCCGGAGGTGCATTACATCGCGCAGAACTCCGCCGCCAAAGCCATTATCACCACCCCTATACTGCTACCACTCTTACACGCGGCGTTGACCGGCGTTCCTACCATGCGTTACATCATTTCTACAGGCGATGAAGGGACGCAACCCACGAAAAATGCTGCACCCTACGAAATTCTGCCCTATAAAAATGTGGTGGCGCGGGGAAGCGCGAGCGGCGACGATTACCTGGGCGATCTGGAAGGCATTGAACTGACACCGGACGACACCGCCGTTATCCTCTACACGTCCGGCACCACCGGCAACCCCAAGGGGGTAGAATTGACGCAGCGTAACGTCATTTCTAACACAGTGGCTGGTAAGGGCAACAATGTGGATAGCGAGGAGGAGACGAATGTGCAACTGGCCATCCTCCCTCTGGCGCACGCCTTTGGCCTGACCGTCTCGAATGTGGGCTATCTGAGCGGCACAAAATTTATCATGCATCCACGTTTTGATACAAACGCCGTGCTTTCCGCCATTGAACGTCACCGCGTCACCGCCTTCGCGGGCGTGCCTGCCATGTTTGTCGCCTTGCTCTACACACCCGACGCGGACAAGTACGATACAAGCAGCCTGCGCTACTGCGTAAGCGGCTCGGCTCCCCTGCCCCTGGCAGTCTTAGAGGGCTTTCAGAAGAAATTTGGCTGCCAGATACTGGAAGGCTACGGTCTCTCAGAAGCCACGACGGTACTGACGGGGCATAATCTGACTATGCCCGTCAAACCTGGCTCGGTCGGCAAGCCGATTTCGGGCGTTGAATTGCGTATTATTGATGAAGACGACCAGGATGTGGCCGTTGGCGAGATTGGCGAAATTATCGCGCGCGGACCCAATATTATGAAGGGCTATTACAACATGCCCGATGCTACCGCGAGCACACTGCGAAACGGCTGGCTGCATACCGGCGATATGGGCAAGTTTGATGACGATGGCTACCTCTATATTGTCGAACGCAAGAAAGACCTCATCATTCGCGGCGGCTTCAATATCTACCCGCGCGATGTCGAAGAGGTGCTGAATAGCCACCCGGCGGTCATCGAGTCTGCCGTCATTGGCATCCCCTCGGAGCGCATGGGTGAAGAAGTCAAAGCCTTTGTGGTGAAGCGTGGCGACGTTGATGCTGAAACTCTGAAAGCGTATTGTCGTGAAATGCTGGCGAACTACAAAACGCCGGGCGAAATTGAGTTTGTCGATCTCTTGCCGCGCAATGGAGTAGGCAAAATCGACAAAAAGGAGTTGAGAAAACACCATGTCAATTGATATGCCCCTCGAGGAAGCCCCCCTGTCCCAATTACAGCAAACCCCCATCGACAGCGTGCTGCACATCATCGATGAAGGTCTGGTACATTTGCCTACCTATCGCGAATTGTACTACCGCTGGGAACGCCAGCAGTGGAAAGCGCAGGACATCGACTTCAGCGAGGATAGGAAGCAGTGGAAGGCCATGTCACTGGATGAGCGCGAAATGCGCATCTACGCCCTCTCCGCCTTTTTTCAAGGAGAGGCGTGTGTGACAGATACGCTCGCCCCGTATGTGCTGGCTATGCCCGACGAAGATATGCGTATCTTTCTTACTACCCAACTCGTTGACGAGGCGCGCCATACCGTCTTTTTCGAGCGTTTCTTCCGCGACGTGATGGGTGTTGAAACCGGGAAGATCGAAGAATCACTGGCCTTTGCTCGCCAATATGTCAACGACGACCTGAAATTTATCCTCATCGACTCGCTCACAGAGGTGGCCGAGCGCATCCGGCAGGAACCGCGCAACCTGGCCCACCTCGTCGAGGGCGTCACGCTCTATCACATCATCGTCGAAGCCACTATGGCCCTGGCCGGCCAGCGCAACATGCTGGAAATCTACCGCACCAACAATCTCTTCCCAGCCTTTCGCGGCGGCTTCACCGCCGTCGCGCGCGACGAATCGCGCCACGTAGTGTTCGGTGTAAAGTTCCTGCGCGATATGATCCGCCGCGACAACGCTCACGCGCATGTCATAGACGCCGCCATCGATAAGTACGCGCCCATCGCCATTCGCGGCATCTCACCGAATCCCGATATAGTGCCGCGCATCCTGGCCATGGGCGGTGATCCCTGGGTATCGCCGCGCTACGCCATGGATTCGCTGGCGAAAAAGCTTCGAGTCATCGGCCTGCGCATCAGCGCCAAACTGCCCGCAATCCCGCCGCCACCCGTGGGCGCGTGAATACAAACAAGCCAGGGCGGGGGCAAGCCCCGCCCTGGTCAACATATATATAAAGGAGCATCACTATGGTATCCGCCGTCGTGCTTATCAATGTGCAGCGCGGGCAGGTCAACGAAATTGCCCAGAGCCTGCTCGAAATCGAAGGAGTTGCCGAAGTCTACTCCGTCACCGGCGACTATGATCTTGTAGCCTTGCTGCGCCTCCACAAATACGAAGACCTGGCCGAGGTCGTCACCAGCCGCATGGTGCAACTCTCCGGCATCACCAAAACCAATACCCTCATGGCCTTTCAATGCTATTCAAAGGCCGATTTACAGCAGGCCTGGGATATTGGAGTAGAGTAACTGATGTAGTTCAGGCACAAAACAAGAAGACAGCCAGTGCGAGCACTGGCTGTCTTCTTGTTTTGTGCCTGAACTACATCATGCCGCCCATACCGCCCATGCCACCCATTCCGGCAGGCATTCCACCACCAGCGCCTTCTTCCTCTGGCGAGTCGGTGATGAGCGCGTCGGTGGAGAGGAACATGCCCGCGATGCTGGCAGCGTTCTGCAAGGCAGAGCGCGTGACCTTCACCGGGTCAATGATACCCGCCTTGAACATGTCCACATACTCGCCCGTTAGCGCGTCGAAGCCGTGATTGCGATGGCTGCGCAGCACGTCGGAGACAACCACAGCGCCGTCGCGACCAGCATTGAAGGCGATCTGACGCAGTGGCTCTTCGAGGGCGCGGCGCAGGATGTTCACACCTGTCTGCTCGTCGCCAGGCTCCGCCTTCACATTGTTCAGGACGTGAATGGCGTGAACCAGCACGGAGCCACCACCGGAGACGATACCCTCTTCGATAGCGGCGCGTGTCGCGGACAGCGCATCCTCGACGCGGTGCTTCTTCTCTTTGAGTTCTACCTCGGTCGCCGCCCCAACCTTGATGACTGCCACGCCGCCGGCCAGTTTCGCCAGCCGCTCTTGCAACTTCTCGCGGTCGTAGTCACTGGTAGTTTCTACGATCTGGGCGCGAATCTGGCGCACGCGCGCGCTGATGGCTTCCGTTTTGCCAGCGCCTTCGACGATAGTAGTGGCGTCCTTGTTGGCGCTGACGGTACGAGCGCGGCCCAGGTCCTTGAGCGTGGCGTTCTCAATTTTGAGGCCCGCCTTCTCTGTGAGCACCTTCGCGCCGGTGAGGATGGCAATATCTTCCAGCATGGCCTCGCGGCGATCACCAAAGCCAGGAGCCTTGATGGCCAGCACGTTGAAAGTGCCGCGCAGCTTGTTGACCACCAGGGTCGCCAGGGCCTCGCCGTCCACATCCTCGGCGATGATCACCATATCTTTGCGCCCCGTCTGCAGGACGCGCTCCAGCACGGGCAGGATGTCCGCGATGGCGCTGATCTTCTTATCGGTGATAAGAATGTAGGGGTTGGACATCTCTGCTTCCATGCGATCCATGTTGGTCGCCATGTAGGCGGAGATGTAGCCGCGATCGAATTGCATACCCTCGGTATACTCTTTTTCCATCGCCAGGCCGCGACCCTCTTCAACGGTAATCACTCCGTCTTTGCCGACCTTCTCCATGACCTCGGCGATCATCGAGCCGATCTCGGCATCGGCGGCGGAAATGGCAGCCACCTGGGCGATCTGCTCCTGCGTCTCTACCGGCATACTCATCGATTTGATCTCTTCGATGACGGCCTCGGTACCCTTTTCCAGGCCCTTGCGCAGGATCATGGGGTTCGCGCCCGCCGCCAGGTTCTTCAAGCCCTCGGTGATGATGGCCTGCGCCAGCACCGTCGCGGTTGTGGTGCCATCGCCAGCGATGTCGTTGGTCTTGGTTGCCACCTCTTTAATCAACTGCGCGCCCATGTTCTCAAAGGGATCAGGCAGATCAATATCACGCGCAATGGTCACGCCATCGTTGGTGATGGTGGGCGCGCCATACTTCTTATCCAGTACCACGTTGCGACCCTTTGGTCCCAACGTCACTTTTACAGCGCCGGCCAGCACATCCATGCCTCTTTTGAGGGATTGGCGGGCCTGCTCGTCAAATTGCAGTCGTTTTGCCACGAAATCTACTCCTAAACTTGCTTCAACTTACTCTACAATACCCATAATGTCGCTCTCGCGCAGAATCAAATACTCCTCGCCGTCCTGCTTAAATTCGGTTCCAGCATACTTCGCGAAAAGCACCTTTTGCCCGACGCTCACTTCGAGCGCGGGGCGTTTGCCATTGTCCATTACCTTGCCGGGGCCAACCGCCAGGATTTCACCCTCCTGGGGCTTCTCTTTGGCGGTATCCGGCAGCACGATGCCGCTCTTGGTGACGGTCTCGCGAGATAATGGCCTGACTAATACCCGGTCACCCAGCGGTTAAATCTTGACGCTAACAGTAGTCATGCTCCAATCCCTCTCAAATGATGTGTAGGGACGCGAAAAATCGCGTCCACTCGTAATTGTTTTTAGCACTCTCATCGCGAGAGTGCGAACCTGCTCTATCATACACCATCTGGCGCGCGTTCGCAAGGGGATTTGTATTAATTCTATCCCGAATATATAAAATTGAGAGGAGTCTCCATGCAGAGCGGCTCCCCCAAAAATGCGCCTCACCGGCTGTCTACCCTACACTCAAGACAAAGCCACAAGACTCCAAAACCATATGGTATAATCCTTCAGGATATTGACAACCATGAGCCAGCGGAGGAAACATGCGTCCAGGGCGAATCGCCATCGATGGACCGGCGGGGTCCGGGAAAAGTACGGTTGGGGAGCAGTTGGCACGCAAGTTGGGCTATCTCTATTTTGACACTGGAGCCATGTATCGCGCAGTCGCCTGGCTGGCTCTGCAACAGGGCATTGATGCGCGCAATGGCGCGGCCCTGGGAGTACTGGCGCAGCACGCTGATATCGTCATTGATCACCCGCATGTTGAGGATGGCCGCCAGTATACCGTCAACGTCGGTGGACAGGATGTCACCTGGGCCATACGCAGCGCGACTGTGACCAGGGTCGTCTCGCAGGTATCAGCACATCCAGAAGTGCGCTCGGTGCTGAGATCCCAGCAGCGCGCGCTGGCATACCAGCGCAATGGCGTAGTGATGGTCGGGCGCGACATTGGTGCGGTAGTGCTGCCAGACGCGGAACTGAAAATCTACCTTACCGCCAGCCTGGAAGAACGCGCCCGCCGCCGCTACACGGAATTGCAGGAACGCCTGGGAACAGGGGATGCCGCGTTACCCTCGCTCTCAGAAATAATGAGCGACATTGAGCGTAGAGATGAAAGCGACAAAGAAAATATGCAACCAGCGCATGATGCCATCGTTATCATGACCGATAACCTCAGCGTCCCGGAGGTGCTGGAAGTGATTTACGGATACCTGGAGGAAACGCAATGACGCAGCAGAGCGGCGCAACCCCAGCGTCGGATAACCCGGAACCAGACCATCTGCAACAGTCAAAACAGGCCCAGGCGGCAGAGCAGTTGCACAAACCCGTAAAACCCGCGAAGTCGCATAAACCCGCTAAAAACCTGTATGAACCTTACGAGCCGCCTGGCTGGTTCTATTTATTCATGCGCACGTTTGCGCGTTGTATCTTTTTCTTGAAATTGCGTTTGCGCGTGATCGGACTCGAGAATGTGCCGAAAGAGGGCGCGTTCATTATTGCGTCTAACCACCTGTCATGGATGGATGTACCGCTCGTACCCTCGTTCATTAAACGCAAAATCGTCTACATGGCGAAGGAAGAGCTTTTTTACAGCAAGGTTGGCTGGCTGGTACGCTTGCTGGGCGCATTCCCCGTCAAGCGCGGCGAGGCCGACCGCCAATCCTTGCGCGCCGCCGACACCCAGCTCAAAGCCGGGAAAATATTTATGATCTTTCCCGAAGGCACGCGCAGCAAAATCCACCAGCTAGGCCAGGGGCATGTTGGCCTCGGCATGATCGCCCTGCGCGCCGGTGTCCCCGTCATCCCCGTCGCCGTCTGGGGCACCGAATACACGTTCAAAAAATTGCGCCCGCCCGTCACCATCTCCTACGGAAAACCGCTGCTCCTGGCCCCCAAAGGCAAAAAGATCACCCGCGAAGATATCGAAGAGGCCACCAACGAAGTCATGCGCCACATCGCCGCCATGATGCCCCCCGAATATCGCGGTATATATGGCGACCCTCCAGCGCAATCTTCCGGCGAGACCGTCCAACAAAATCTGTAGGGACAAGGAGTGGTGCGGGGATGGGTGGGGGCCTTGTGCTTGTCCTCGTGGGGATGTGACCATCACGGCTCACGGAACCCAGGCGAATCGCGCTGCCACGAGGACAAGCACAAGGCCCCCACCCATCCCCGCATCCGCCCCTTGTCCCTACAGGACGCCCGGGCGACTCCTATACCTCTCTGCTTATCTCAACGGCGTCAACCAGAACGCCAGTGCAATTATTGCTGATTAGCCCAGGTTATGCACCCAGTCTCTAACGGTTGTCACAAACTTCTCGCGTTCCTCAATGAAAGGGAAATGACCACTCTCCTCGAAAATGACCAGTTGCGAGTGTGGCAGTCCGGCGTGGAGACGCTCGCCTCCCTGTGCCGGCGGCGTAATCCAATCGTGCCGCCCCGTTAACACAAGCGTTGGCACTGTAATCTCGCTCAATCGACCCAAAACATTAAAGGTAGGTAATAGCTTGCCCATGCCCTGATTAAATGCGCCTGCGCTGTACAGCGTTGCCTCATCCATCGTGGCTGCTACTCCCGCGTCGTACTTGTTGAAATACAAGGGCAAGATGGTTGTCCAGACCTGTCGAAAACCGGCATCGTCTGCTACAGGCGCTGAAAGCCCGGCCATCAAAGCCTGAAACTGCTCAGGCGTACCCCGCTTCTGGGCATTAGCTAGAGCAACCTCTATATAATCCAGCACAGGAGCAGTATCACAAAGAATAAGCCCATCTAGATGATCGCCATACCGCAAAGCATATTCTTGAGCAATAAAGCCGCCGTAGGAATGACCCAGCAAGATAATCTTTTCATGGCCCAGGTGAGCGCGAAGGGCATCGGCTTCATCCGCCCATGTATCCATGCTGATATCATCAAAACTTTGCGGTCGCGTCGAGCGACCGTGACCGTACAGATCGTAGAAGATCAATTGTAGCTGGTCACTTAATGGGTCAAGCCAGGGACGGAAATATGTGTGGTCAAGCCCCGTTCCACCATGCAGAAGTAACATCGGGCGACCCTTACCATTCGTGGTGTAGTAAACCTCGTGATTGTTGATCTGGGCTTGCATCTCTCTTCTCCTTGTATTCCTTCGCGAAAACCTACTCAAAGTATAGACGAGTTTATTTTCAAAAGCAATAGATCGTATTACGCCTTACGCCGGGCAAATCAAGAAGAAGGGACACCCCGGACAGGTGCGCGCATCGGGTTTAGGTGGAAACTCGTTGCGCTCCATAGCCGCCATAGTTTGAATCAATTCCTCGTATAATTTCTGTTCTTTTTTCTCTTTCAGCGCGATCTCAAAGGTCTCGCCCGTGCTCATGTTGTGGAAGCGCAGCTCAATTGGTTGCGCCGGGTGATGCTGGCGCGAGGCGCGGGCGTAGAGCAGTTCGCGGGTAGAGGGATCAACTTTATCTTTGCGCCTGCCAAAGCCGGTCTTGACGAACTTCACCGGCTCGCCCGGATGCGCGGGCGTTTCAACGCGGTCAACCGTCACCTCGACGGTTTTCCCCGCCACCTCGACGCTATACTGGGGGCGCAGTTGCCAGTGCGTATTGCCGCTTTCCATCAATTTGTGCCGCAGCAATCCCGCCACCTCGTGTCCATGCTCTTCGTACATCGAGCCGAATGGCCGCGTATGTCCCTCGTGACTCTGCCAGCAGCGCGTATAGAGTTCGTGCGCCTCCGCTTCAGTAGGAAAATGCGTCTCATCGTTTCCGCTTTCCCGTGACGCCGCGACCTGCTTTTGCAGTTCATCCAGCGTTTCGCCTGTGGCTCTCCAGAACAGTTGATAGGCGGCGGATTCGCTGCGAAAGTGATAAATAGAGCTATAGAGATACTGGCGCGGGCAGCGCTGGTACGCTTCGATATTGCTTGATCGCCATGTCTGGGGCTTCATGGCCTTAATAAACGCTTCATCTGGTTGTACAGAAACCGTTTCGTCGTTTTCATCATCCTCTTCATTTGTAAGAAGACTCTCCTCGCTTTTAGGCCATACAATCCTGATGGCGCGCTCGTCCGTTACCCCGGCCAGCAGCGCATCGATATAAGGCGAGCGCGAGCGGTTTACCTTGCCATAGCGGTTCGCGTAGCTAATCACCAGGTGATCGCGCGCGCGCGTTGTCGCAACATAAAAGAGACAGGCTTCCCCGCTTTCGTGGGCGCTCTCTTCGTCACCGCCCGTTGCTCCCAGCCCGCGAGGCGGCGGCGCAGGCTGCCAGCGTTTTGACGCGGGAAAGCGTGTTTTAACGATGCCCGGCAGGTAGACCACCGGAAACTCTAATCCCTTGCTAGCGTGGACGGTCATCACGCGCACCACGTCGGGTTCCCCATCATTGCTCTCGCTCTCGCGCCGGCTGCCCCCATCCTGGCGTAAAGAAAGCAGCACAGTAATATAATCCAGAAAACCCTGCGCCTGTTCCTCGATATCCGGCGCTATCGCCTCTTCAGGTTCTTCGCCGCGTTCAATCGCCTGCTCCCTCTTTTGCAACCGCAAGGTCTGCTGCTGCTGGTCATAATACCGCGCCATCCGCAAAAGGCTATTATAATCCGCACGTAACGCCAGTAGCGACACCCCTTGCGGGTGTCCCGTCCCTGTATTGTGTGTGTTTCGCTTATGGACGACGATGACGGGACACCCACAAGGGGTGTCGCTACTGGCAGTAAATCGCGCCCGATGGAGGATTCCACGAACAGGTAGTGCGCGAACAGCATCCAAATGCTGGTACAGGTGTTGCGCATATTCTTGAGAATCGTGGAGAGGCGCGCCAGTGATTGGCGACCGCCAGTGCTTAAAGCAGCAGGCGCATCATTGCGCGTCAGCATCGTGGCGAGTGTGCGCTTTTGCTCGCCGCTTCTGCTTTCATGGATGGCCTGTAGCAAAATCTCGATATCCTGCTGCGAAATGAGATGGTCGCTCAGACGCGCCGCTCGCACTATGCCCATGCTGCCGGAGTCTGTCAGCAGCATAATCATCGAGAGCAGGTTTCTGATGTGTTGCTGCTCAAGCATTCCGCCGCGTTCAATTACGGGCAGGTTTGCCGCGACCAAAGCGCTATTCACCTTGCGCGCCAGAGAGCGCGTGCGACAGAGTACGACCATATCCCGGTAAGCATAGCCCTGCTCGTGTTTGCGTCGCATATCGTTGACGATGCCGTTAAATTCGCTAGCTTCATCGGGCGCGTTTGCCAGCGTGATGTATGGTTCCGTTTGCGTGGCGCGAGCCGTCGAGACCGCGCCGGATAGCGTCTCTGCTTCGAGTTGTTGGCGACGGAAAGCATCTGCCAGGTTGACGATATCGGGTCGCGAACGATAGTTGCGGCTAAGTGGTAGCACAACCGCGCCGGGGTAGTCCTCGTGGAAATTAGCGATATTGGCGGGCGAAGCCCCCCGGAAGCTATAAATGGCCTGGTTGGCATCTCCGACCACCCAAACGCGCTGCTCCGCGCCTGCCAGTAAGCGCAAAAGCACGCCACTGGCGCGGTTGATATCCTGAAACTCGTCAACCAGAATATGCTGGTACTGCTCGCGCAATTCCGCTTGCACATCGGGATGGTCCTGCAACAGTTGCACCGCCAGCATAATCAGACCGCCGAAATCGGTATCGCCCTGCTGCTCTAAGCTCTGCTGGTAGAGCTTGTAAACGGCGGCCACTTCGAGCGCTTTCTCCGCCGACTCCTGCTGCTTATCATCTTGCGCCTGCTCAAGCATAGCCTGCGCTATGTGCCTGTACATGTCTGGCGTAACCAACTCATCCTTCGCGCGCGAAAAAGCGCCGAGTAAATCGGGAAAAGAGGCAGCAGGTTGAGCCAGGTTCTGATAATGGCGCAGCGGCAGTTCCGCGGCCAAACGACGCAACAAGAAATACCCTTCTGCGTCATCGATCAAAGCGAAATCCCGGCGCAGCCCCACCTTCTCACCATGCGCCCGCAACAATTCAGCGCAAAAAGCATGGAACGTGCTGACCTTTGGCCGGGCTTCATATATTTGCGTATAGGGTAGGGGCGCACCCTTGCGGTCGCCCTGGTCAGGTACTTGTAGAGGCTCATCCTTGCGGTCGCCCTGGTTGGATACCAGCATCTTGTCAAGGCGTTCCTGCATCTCCCCCGCCGCCTTGCGCGAAAAAGTCAGCGCCAATATATGCTCAGGCGCGATGTCCTGCTCCCGGATGAGATAGGCCGCTCGCCCGATCAACGTGCTGGTTTTTCCGCTGCCCGGCCCCGCCACAACTAAAGCCGGCGTCCGCGCCACAATCGCCGCCCGCTGAAACTCATCATACCGCTCTATCCACGCTGTATCCCCCGCGTTCTTATTCTTACCCTCTCGCCCGCATCCCTATCCATGCTCACCTGTATCCCTATTCTCATCCTCCACATCGCCCATCACCAGGTCCGCCAGCCGGTTAAGCATCGCGCTCTGTGAGACTTGAAAAATACTGGCCAATTGGGATGCCTGCGTATCTCGCGCCAGGTAAAGCGCGCGTACCCTCTCCAACGGCATTAGCAGTTCCGCGGCGAAGATGTTGGCCGCCAGTTCGCGCTGGCTGCGTGGATCATACGTCACTCCGGGGCCGAGCATTTCCTCCGCCTGTTCCTGAAAAGTTGGGCTGCTCACCTCTTCACGCACATCATCCGTCGAACAGGGGTCTTCACGTGACCCTCCCTCGTCGCCAGTCGCGATAGGTATACCCGCGCGGATGCTCTCAAATAGCGGCTGTAGTCGCGAGGCGACTTTACGATGGAGCATGGCATGGCCCAGTTCGTGCGCCAACGTGAAACGGCGCAACAATGCAGGAAGATCGCGACGCAGCCAGATAAGATTTTCCTTCGCGTCCAGATACCCAAATGTGCCTTCTGGCTGATCGCCCGCATGAAACGTTTCGACTTCCAGGTCGAGCCACCGCGTAATCATGTCAAGTGGCGTGCAATCATCCCGCCACTGTGGGTGACTTTCCTGAAAACTTCGCAGAAGGTGCCGGGCTACCTCTCTTGCCTCAAATTGTATACGCTCTTCCATAAATCCACCCTGTTCTTAAATTGTCATTCTGAGCGAAGCGAAGAATCTCACTGTCCATCGAGCCAGATTCTGAGCGAAGCGAAGAATGACAATGCCATGCCTGATGTTGCACACTATTGTACCATGTCAGTGTTGCTTTCATGTTCTTCTTTCTGCTGACAGATGTGGTAAAGGGAGAGGCCATGCACATGCTACCTGATGTCTGGTATAATCAAATACATTAACGGTCTGTACCACACGAAATGAAAGGGATGCTATGGAAGCAGCCGAGATACTCGAGAGAGCCAGGGCATCTGGCGAGGAAACGCCCCCAGGCTGGCTTGTCCTACCGTTACTGAAAAACAAATTAACGACCAGCATGCTTGGCTGGGCCGTCGGCTCGATTATTGGCTTCGGACTCTTCGCATTTATTGCCTCTGTCACTATTCCCTATAACTTCCAGCAAAGCGCCTTCACCGGCTGTTTCGCAACAGCGCTGATGCTTGTCACACTCTTTATTGGCGTGGGGAGTCTCTGGTCGCTCATAACAGATGCCCGGCGTTTGCGGCATATCGAAAAATACCTGATCGTGATTACGCAGGATGACTTTGTGAAGCAGGAAGGCGATAAGATTGTGCATGTGCCGCTCATGTATGTTCGTTACGTCACAGCGCGCGGCGCGCCCCCGCCTGATCGCTCCGCTCCACGCAACACCATACGAGAAGTTCCCGGCGCGGGCGAAAACATGGCCGGTTTCATCTTTGGACGCGCTTTCTTCCCATCCGGTCAGAAAATGCGCCGCAAGCGCATGCGCACTCCCACCACGCTGGCATTTTTAGATACGCGCACCGACAGCGAGATCGTTGTAGCTACCGACACCTCTTATGGGGATACCTTCGAAATCGCCGCCTACCTTAAACAATATGCCGCGCGGTTGCAGCAAATAATGTAGGAGATGCTCACATGCTGCTTGCCATCGATATCAGCAATACCAATATCAAGTTTGGTCTCTATAATAGCGTCACCATGCGCCATCACTGGGTGGTTTCGACCGCCCGCCAGCGCACAACCGACGAATACGCCATGGTGCTCAATGACCTTGCGCTCCACGCGGGACACCGCTTGACCGATATCGATGATATCATTCTGATCGAGCGTCGTTCCCCCTTTGACGCCCGTCTTTCAGGAGCTGGCCGTGCGCTATTGCAACAAAGAAGCCATCGTTCTCGATCACACGCTTGACCTGGGCATCAAATTGCTAGTCGATAATCCCTGGGAAATTGGCTCCGACCGTATCGCTACTACCATTGCCGCGCATCATCTCTACGGCGGCCCAGCTATCATCATCGCCTTCAGCACCGCTACTACCTTCGATGTCATTTCCGGTAGCGGCGATTTTCTGGGCGGAGCCATCGCCCCCGGCCTCATGATCTCAGCCGAAGCCTTGAGCAGCGCCGCCTCCCGCCTGTACCGCGTGGACATGACACCGCCGCAATACGCCCTGGGCAAAAACACCATCGAGAACATGCAATCGGGCATCATCTTCGGCCATGTCGGACTGGTGCAGGGTCTGATTAGCCGCCTGCGTAAAGAAATACCAGGAGTGAGCGACGAAAGCCAGGTCAAAATCATCGCGCACGGCGGCCTCGCCCAACTTATGGCCCCCATCATCCCCGAAATCCAGCATGTCAACCAGTACCTGCCCCTCGAAGGTCTGCGCCTGGCCTACACAAAACTACGTGGATAATCTGATGAACTTTGCCAACCGAATGCAGCGTCACTGCCGGGTTAGCAGCCACTTGCGGCAGTTCGCAATCCACCTGCGCAACTTCAACCAACCCACCTGCGCGACCGAGAGCGCTGTGACAGGTGGCAGAGCAGGCGGCATGGCCTCTCTGAAGGCCGCCGCAAACGCTCCCACGCTGGGGTAGCGTCGTTGCGGATCTTTTGACAATGCGCGTAGCACCACTCTTTCCATCGCCAGTGGTATATCTGGAGCCAGGTCGCGCAACGAACCCGGACGATCATGCAAATGTTGCAATCGAATCTCAGCATGCGTGCCACTGAAGGGAGGTTGTCCAGTGAGCCATTCATAGACACAGATGGCTAGCGCGTACTGGTCGCTTGCCGCGCAGGGCTTGCCTCGCGTATGTTCGGGAGACATGTAATTGAGCGTGCCTGGCCGGGAACTGGATATCTTATGAGCCGTTTCAGTGATGCCAAAATCACCAAGCAGTACCTCATAGTTGCGCCCTACTAACAGGTTTTCTGGCTTGATATCCAGGTGAATCAAATTTTGCGCGTGCAAGTAGTCTAATGCATCAGCGATCTGTTCAAGGTAGTTCAGCGTTTTGTTAAAGCTGAGCTGTACACCGCGTGGGTGCAGGCCACGTAAGGAGCCATGTGGAGCATAACTCATCACAATAAAGGGAACACCATTTTGCACATCAGAATCCAGCACGCGCACAATATGATCATGTTCCAGAGTGGCTGCCAGTTGCGCCTCTTCCAGAAACTTGTATCGTCCCTTGCGGATTAGCGGCGTTCTCAAAATTTTGATGGCGCACAATGATCTCAAGTGCAGATTCTGCGCCAGATAAACGTCGGCAAAACCGCCTCTCCCGATTAAACGGATGAGTTTATAATGCCCCAGTTGTTGCCCTGAACGATCAACCATAGTAGAACCCTCTCAAGGTAATTGACGAGGAATCTACCGATTTGTTAAAATTTTCTGTTCTCTGCCGCTCTCACCAACCGTATCTCATCATACGCATACTCATCACCCAGAAATTCCTTGACGGGCTTCAATAGCTCGCCGCCTACCTCTCGCAGCGCATCGGCGATCACGTTGTAGCGGTCGGGGCGTATCAGACGCTCCATATCGAGGGATTCGCCCGATTCCAGCAATTCGGTCAGGTGCGTGAGAATGGTGCCCCTGCTCATGTTGCGCCTCTGCGCGATTTCGTCCATACTCAAACCTTGCTGGAACATCGCCAGCGTCAACTGGCGTGTCACCGAACCGGCGGGCGAAGAAGGAGTATTCTCCTTTGAGGCCGTCTCTACCGCTTTCGCCTTTGGAGGCTTGATCGTTCCCAGTTCCATCTCCAGGCCGAGATCTTCACAGTAGGTGCGAATCTCGCTCGTAAAAATGCTGTAGAACGCGGCCAGTTTACGAGCGCCGACGCCCGGAATCTGCTCGAATTGCTGTTGTGTCTGGGGGCGTTGCCGGGCCATCTCTTGCAGGCTGGTATCTGGAAAGACAACATAGGGCGGTACCCCCTGCTCATCGGCAAGCTGCTTGCGTAATGCGCGTAAGTGTTGGAACAACTCCCCGGTTCCGGGAGCATCTGGCACAGCTATTTCATCATCACCCCTGGCATATATCTTCTGCCGACCCGGCTTCTCCATGTGTGCCGGAACAGGTTTCGCCACCGTGGCAATCTCTACCGTTCGTTGTTTGCGAATCACCTCCAGGGAACGCTCGTTCAGGCGCGGTATCGTATAGCCATCGCTCGTTTCGTCGAGCAAGCCCTGGTGAATAAGGGCGCGGCCAATATGCAGCCACTCATCGGCGCTCAGTTCCCTGCCGTACCCGTAAATAGGAAGCTGGTCATGCCTTGCATCGCGCACCTTCTGCGTCTGCGCCCCGCGCAACACATCGATAACATGCTTCATGCCAAAACGCTGCTGCGTCTTCGCGATACAAAATAGCAGCTTGATGGCATCCTTCGTGCGATCTTCCAGCACGCCTGGGTGCGCGCACGTATCGCAATTCCCGCACTCATCCTCCAGCGTCTCGCCAAAATAGGCCAGCAGCACCTTGCGGCGGCACACGCTGCTTTCACAATAGGCTACCACCTGCTTCAACTGCTGGCGGGCGATGCGCTGCTCCTGCTCGTCCGTCTTCTGCCCGATGACATACTCCACTTTCGTGAGATCGCCGCGACTGAAGAAAATAATGCAGCGCGCTGGCAGTCCATCGCGTCCAGCGCGGCCCGATTCCTGGTAATATCCTTCGAGATTGCGCGGTAGATCGTAGTGAATCACCGCGCGCACATCCGGTTTACCAATGCCCATGCCAAAGGCAATCGTGGCCACCAGCACTGGCACATCATCACGAATAAAGCGATTCTGGTGGTCAGTGCGTTGCTCCGCGCTTAAACCCGCGTGATAGGGCAAAGACTCGATGCCGCTCTGGTTCAGAGCCAGGCTGAGTTCTTCCACGCTTTTGCGGCTCTGGCAATATATGATCACCGATTCCCCTGCCAGTTCGCGCAGCATTCGCACCAGTTCGTCAAACGCGCCCTTGCGTTTATCGCGCACCTCGTAGGAGAGGTTGGGGCGATTGAAACTGGCAATATGCACCAGTGGATCGCGCAGCCCCAGTTGTGACAGGATATCCTTACGCACCCGCGCCGTAGCCGTGGCCGTCAATGCCATCATCGGCACACGCGGGAAGCGCGTGCGTAATATGCCGATCTGCCGGTACTCAGGACGAAAATCGTGCCCCCATTCGCTGACACAGTGCGCCTCGTCCACCGCCACCAGCGATATGCCCACGTTCTGCTCAACCTGGTCGAGCAGCGCCAGGAAGTTGCCTGTCACCAGTCGCTCTGGAGCCACATAGAGCAATTGCGTCTGCCCGTTAAGCACTGTCCGCTCTCGTTCCCTTTGCTCGGCAAGGTTGAGCGAACTATTGATAAACGTAGCCGCGATACCGTTGGCGCGCAGGCGATCCACCTGGTCATGCATCAACGCGATCAACGGCGAAATCACAATCGTCAATCCAGGCATCAACAGAGCCGGCAATTGATACGTCAGCGATTTCCCGCCGCCCGTAGGCATCAGCACAAAAGCGTCCTGTCCAGCTATTATAAATTCGATGATATGTCGCTGGCCCGCGCGAAACGAGTCATGCCCGAAATTCGTTTTAAGTGCCTGCTCGATAGAGTCCAATGATTACAGATTCCCTTCTATCACTGATACCTGCATCGTTACAGCGTATCGCTTACTTCATCTTCTGTTAAGTATCTCCATTTGCCAACCGCTACATCTCCAAGTTCCAGCGAGCCGATACCTACGCGCATCAGCTCAAGCACGGGATAGCCGATGGTCGTCAACATGTGCCGCACCTGGCGTTTATGGCCCTCGTGTATGGTGAGATCGATCCAGCAATTCCCCCCTGTTTGTTTAACAATGCGAACCTGCGCGGGCGATGTCTTGTGTATAACGCCAGTTTCCTCCACGATCTCAACACCCCTGCGCAGGGCATTCAGCGCGCTTACAGGTGGATAGCCCTTCACCAGCGCCCGGTAGTGCTTATCCATCGAGTAGCGCGGGTGGGTGAGACGCAGGGCAAATTCACCATCGTTCGTCAGAAGCAGGAGTCCGCTCGTGTCGATATCCAGTCGTCCGACAGGGTAGACACGCAGCCGGCGCAGTTCCGCGGGCAAAAGATCAAGCACGGTTGGCCGTTTCTGGGGGTCGTTAGCCGTGCTAACATAGCCAGCGGGTTTATGCAACAGGATATATACCAGCTTTTCGGTGGACTGCACGAGTTTGCCATCGACCGTGACGCTGTCGTGTTCGGGGTCTATTCGCGTTCCCTGCGTCTTTACGACCTGGTCGTTGACGCGCACGCGCCCGGCTTCGATCAGTATTTCGGCGTGGCGGCGCGACGCGATGCCAGCATGAGCGAGGTAACGCGCCAGCCGCTCCCCCTCCAGTGGTTGTTGTGTCATACATTCCTTCCAACGACGATGCAGGTAGCGCACTGCTTTTCCCTGCACGTCTGCGCGTAAATATAGTGTAATCCCTGCTGTTGGCAGGCATTTTTAGGTTCGCGTTCCAACCCCAATTGCCGGTACATCGAACGTGTCACCTGGTTAGAAGAAAGCCCCGGATAAGTTCTATAAAATTCTCGCGCCTGTTCGAGCAAGAGCCGATCTTCTTCAAGGCGAGCAACAGCCGCCGCAAAGGGCAAGACGACGTTGCAAATGAGAATGTCAGCGCGAGCCGAGCCGATGTCGGCGAAGATGGAGCGAAGACGAGCAATGATGTTTGCATATTGCGCAACCAGGGCGGGGGCAAGCCCCGCCCGTACCCTATACGGATAGCTTCGCCTTCGTATAGGGTACGGGCGGGCTTGCCCCGCCCTGGTCCTCACCGCCCGATATGGCATCGTCCATCCTGATAATAGCATTCCTGATAGTCTCCCATGCCCCTTTCACGCGCCATTGCTCGACCAGTTGACCCGATGTTCGCAAACGTCCGGCGTCCAGGGGGGATGGCTCGGCGGCTCGTCCCGCTGGTTCGGGAATATCGCTGGCGAGTCCTACGAGGCGCTGGCCGATGGCGCGAAAGAAGGCGCGATCTCGTCCATAGCCCAGCGCTTCTACCAGCGCCGGTATGAAACAGACATCGTATGCGCTGAACGGAGCATGAGCCTGGCTTGCTTGTAATTGCGCCAGCAGGTTTTGTGTTTTCTGCTCGAAGCGTACCATACCGGCACGCAGTAAGAGCGCAGAGCGAGCTTCCGCGTCCATCGATGGAATGATGCACTGGCAGGGCCACATGGGCTGCGGGAAAATGGCGGGTACGAGATCATTCAGCGAACAGACGGGTACAGCGTGTCCATCGTGGCGCATCACAGGGCCGGCGCTATCGAAGATAAGCACAACATGGAGTATAACATTGTTATAACGCGGGTCGGTATGGTGCTGGTGAGCGTACCAATCGCTGCAACGAATGTGGAACTCGACATCACCTGTGACACGTTCTGCTACCGCACTGCCATGTTCGGGTGCAAACTGGAGTACGGCATCGCGTATATCAGGCCCCTGCGGACCGCCCGTCCGACCCGCGTAACACAAAAGGCAAGCATCACCGCTTATCAGAGGCAAAGATTGCATAAGCGGCAGTGCGTGCCATCGATGCGCAAGGTCCTGTTTCGAGTGACCCAGGGCGACCGCAAGGGTCGCCCTGGCTTACGCCCCTGCCCTCGCTCTCGCGATTATCGTGGCTTACATCCTCGCTCGTATTCACAATTGTTCCTGCGGGCGCATAACGGATATTTTCGTGGTGATATCCGCTTCGTCATTATTTTCTGGCGTCTGTTCCAGTTGAGGGGCCGACAATCTTGATGCCTCGCCATTGTTATGCGGTTCGCTGGCAGCGAGCGCGATGTGATCGATAGCGGCAAAGGCCATGCCTTCGGCTACCTCTGCGTCGGCTTCAGCGTTCATGGCCGCTTTGACAGCCTGTTCTTCATTGGCTTCGGCATCGGCTAAAAAGGCCTGGGCGCGTGTCACGGCGAGTTCAGCCCGCCACAGGGCCTCCTGGGCTTCTTCGCCACTCAAAACGCCACTGCGCATAGCGGCACGCACCTCAACCAATGCCTGTTCCGCATCCTGCGCGTGGCGATGGGCTTCGCGGGTCTGCTTGCTGCTAATCTCAGCGATGACTTCGGCTTTGGCGGCGCGTTCGGCGGTGATATGGGCGATGGTGTCGGCAGTCAGGGCAGCTGTCAGTTCTTCCTCTTCTTCGATACTGGCAATCTCTTCGGGTGTGGCGAGCGGGTCTGCTTGCTGTGGAATTTCGGCTATTTCGTCAAGCAGTTGTTCGGCGTCCACTACTAGCAAATCGGCCTCGTCGGCGGCACGCGCGGCCTCCTCAGCCACCATACTGGCCTGTTCAGCTTCGGCCTGCAACTCGGAAAGCTCTTGCGCGAAGTGACGCGCTGAACCAACCTGTTCGAGACGTGCCGCAATTTCGCTGGCGCGTTCGGCGGCCAGACGAGCGTTTTCTTCAGCAGCCTCTGCTGCCGCGCGCGCCTCGTTTACCAGTTGTTCCGCATCTTCTCGCAAAGCCGGTTTATCAAGTGAAGTCAATGGCCCAGATGTGGGAGGTATATCCACTTCGATACCTCCGCGCAAGGGCGGCTTATCTGTTTCGATTACCAGGGCGGGGGCAAGCCCCGCCCCTACCCTGTACGGGTCGGTACCAGGCTGCGTATAGGGTAGAGGTGGGGCTTCGCTGCTCTGCGGTTCACCCTGTCCCGGTAGCTGCTCCAGTTGTTGGCGAAGCAACACAAGACGACCTTCAACACGCTGCAAGCGGTCGCTGCGCTTTTGCAGGCGTGCCTCGGCGCGTTGGAAGCGTTCCAGTGCTTTGGCCTGCGCTTTCCGCGCTTCTTGTAAGCGTTCCAGCGCGCGTTGCTCTCGTTTGCGCAGTTTCTTTAATTCATCATCGGTCGATATTTGCCCTTCTTCTTCAGGACTGGACATATCATTTTTCATTAATTTTTTTTCCTCCTTTTGAGCAAAGTAGACCGTATGCCCACAAGGGGCAGCACTACATAGAACTGATTACCCTCAATAACGCTCCATTCAAACTCTTTTTGCGTGTTCTGGTACTCATTAGACATTCGCGATTTACAGGCATATTACCAGTCTCTCTTACCTTTGAAGAATACAGCATGGGGTGGAATATTGCAACGTTGATAATGCCAGAGCGCATCCCTGTTGTCGCTCTGGAGTAGTCACCATTTCATGCGCTCTTTTAAGCTCACATAGCGATGATTACCGATGACTAAGTGATCAACGAGTTCGATGTTGAGATGACGCCCCGCCTGTACAAGTTGCTCGGTTACAGCGATATCTTCAGGCGAGGGTGTGGGGTCGCCGCTTGGGTGATTATGACAAATAATGACGCCTGGACAGTTGCGGATGACTGCCGGGCGATAAATTTCGGCGGCGCGCAAGACCGAACTATTGACAGTTCCCTGGTAGCGACTGATGTTCTCGACCACCTGATTCTTCGTGTCCAGTACAAGAATGCGCATCTGTTCGTGATCCAGAAACGTCATTTCCATCATGACCAGATTCGCCGCGTCGAGGGGCGACTTGATCTGGTACTTTTCTTCATTTTGCGCGACACCCAGACGCCGCCCGATTTCCAATGCCGCCTTCAACTGGGCAGTTTTGGCCTCGCCCAGACCGTATTCCGCGCAGAGCTCCATAAATTCCGCGCGCAATAAGCCCTCCGAAACCGCCATACTTGTACAGCAGCTTGCCCGCCAGTTCAATGACGTTTTCCTGCGTAGTGCCGGTGCGCAGGATGATCGCCAGCAATTCAGCGTTGGAGAGCACACGCGCCCCGTAATTGCGCAGGCGCTCCCGCGGTCGCTCTTCGCTGGGCATATCGTGGATAGTAGGATGATATTCGAGCTTCGTTTCGGACTTCGCCGGAAATACAACAATATTATCACTTTTTTTCTCGACGGCTGGCATAATCAGATGCTACTCCTTCCACAAATACGCTCCCCGAGCATTTGATGAGTGCAAGAATAACGGAATATGCTAGAAAAAGCAATAGGTAAAATAGAAAGCAACCAGCGATCCACAATTATAAGTCGATCTCACTTCAATCGAAAAGTAAAAAGTGGTTAATGCCTTTTTCTATACACATTGGCGTAATAGAAAACCGCGGCGAAGACGCTCAGAAAAATAAATGCCAACGTCCAGTAAAACCTCTCGTTACCAGTTATGTCGTTATTTCCACCAAAATCCCAGGCCATCCACAGCCAAAATCCTCCCGCCAGAAGGGATAAAATCAACGGAATTACAATTAGCCTGCTATCCAGCGCAGCACCCTGGGCTGTGAGTGTGCCAACGGCTCCCCATGCAGGGTCACGCGCAATTGCAAGTAGTGTGTTACCAATGTCCATTATATTCATTTCCTTCTCGAAAAACGGTTGTATGCTCATAAGTATATTGGGTTGTCTAAGGAATATCAAGGTGTCGTTTCTTGAGTCTTAGCGAGCGGCGATTACATCAATTCCCCCAGTGCAGCCACAGTAGGGCGTTATAGATTTGCGTTTGCCAGATATTCCAGGAGTGATAGCCACTTTGCAGGTCGAACTGGTAGGGCAGCAGCAGGTGGTCAAGTTCGGATGCAAATTGCCTGGCATACGTATAGTAGGGCTGATCTTTGGTGGCAGCGCCGATATACATTTGTAATCGCCATGCTGCTTTATCGGATGGTAGCACATCAATAGGACTGTTCTCCCGCATGTAGGCAGCATTATTGCCCCAGACGCCTCCTTCGGCTCGATAGTAGCCGCCCAGCGAGATAACGAAGCCAAATACATCGGGATGGTGTATGGCGATATTCATAGCCCCAAAACCGCCCATGGAATTACCGCCGATACCGCGATCGGCGGGTTGCGCTATCGTGCGATACTTCGCATCGACATAGTTCACCAGGTCGCTAGTCAACATAGGTCTCGATATTCTGCTGGTGATCGAAACTATTGCCCCACTCGCTCGGTAGCCCGGATCGGCTGTTGCCATCCGGCAGAATCATGATGAGTTCGGGTATTTTACCCAGCGTGATCAACGTGTCGGCAGATTGGTCAGCCTTGCCGCCGCTAAACCAGTCCTTATCGCTGCCGGGTGATCCATGCAACAGGTAAAGCACAGGATAGCGTTTTGTTTGGCCCTGAGGAGTAGTATACGATGGGGGCAGATAGACCAGAAAAGGCTTCTTTTGCCCCTTGAGAGCCGGGCTGACAAGGCTATCTGCTACGATCGAGCCATGCACTGGCAAACCAACTGTATGAAGAATGGTGGGCGGCTTATGCAGGCCGATATCGGGCGAAAAGATGAAGAGATCGCCTGCTCCACCCGTAAGCACAAAGAGTATCATCAACACCAGCGCAGCGGCACCCAGCCATTTAGCAAACATACCTCTGACCGTTTGCGCGACTGAGATATGCGGTTCCATTCCTTCTTCACGTACTAAAAGCAGGTTGGAACGCGCCTGCGCAAAGCGGACACGCCGCCAGATATAACTCGCGAGCCGCGTGGGAGGGTCCAGTAGCACATCGCCGAGCGCGACTCCCACCGAGGCACCGATAAAGGCGCTGAGCAGCGCGAGGGCAAACATGAGCAGGGATGTGTGTAGCAGAGCGCCGCCGATCAAAGGCTCCAGGTTGCCTCCCGGGTCTCGCGCCGGCTGCATTTCAAGTTGTATAAAACCGGAGAGATAGCTAAAGTAGAAGACGACTCCGGCTCCCCAGATGCCTCCTACTATTCGTCTTTTCCCCGCAGCTCCCGCAGCTCCTACCACGCTCCCGATAGCTGCCCCAATGAGAGCCGCTCCCATCGTCACCAGGAGGGCGGCAAGCAGTTGGGAGCGCAGAGGATCGAAGCCAACGCCGATAATTGCCGAGATAAGACCGCTGAAAATGGTCGTGTTGAAGAGCCATGCTCCGCTGAGCAGCGCGACCAGGAGAGCGACCAGGGCTGGCAGAAAAGGCAAGAATTGCTGCATGTATACCTTGATAAATCTTTTCAACATACTCACTGCCTAAAAAAAGTTCGCTTATAGAGATAATGTACCACTTACAGAATGCACCGGGGAACCTACCAGAGTCTGGCGCGCGGTTTTATGTTGCGCCCGCCACTCTTTCAACGCTCTGTGCAGCACAGTAAGCACTGTTACGTCGCGCTGGTGAGCGCGGTACAGCGCCCAACCAACTTTGGGCAGCGTCAGCGTACCAGAGTAAATGAGATAGCGGCTCTCCCAGCGAGGCTGAAATTTCTTTTTGAAATTGAAGAGCGAGCGATTCTTGTCCGGATTGCCGAAATGCTGTGTCAGGAAATCGATACTGTTTCCCAGAAAGGTAGGATTGGCGCAATTGACATCACTCAGAGGCGCAAGGCCGAGACTGACGATTTCGGCTCCCTCCCTCCCCAGATGTTCAATAGAACTTGCCAGCAAGCGTTCCATCGTGCCAGGAGCAGCCTCGTCGGCTCTGCGCATGAGGTCCAATCCCCAGCCCTTGCGTCCATACACCGGCACGAAGGTGACGAAGGCATGCACCCTGTTGTTCGTATCAATAGCCAGGGCATAGACCTGTTGATCGTCGCAATACGGGTCGAAACGTCCCATACTGAACCCCATCTCCGACCCACCCTTGCGCGCAAGCCAGCCACGCGAAATGTGTTCCATCTGCGACAACTGGCCGATATCGCGAACCGGCCCATGCCAGAATACGACGCGAATACCTTCTTTTTCAGCGCGTTTTGCGCTTGAGCGCACATTTGCCATTGCGTTCCCTGCAAGTGTGAATGTGCGGGGTGTAACGATGGCGTCTTCCCCAATTTTCAGCACGTGCAATTTGGCCGCGCGGTACAGCTCAACCTGTGCATCGCGCACCTGCCAGAATACCACCGTCCAATCCTGCTCCTGGCAGTACGCCATAAACTGCTGAATGGCCGGTAGCATCTCCTCTTCGGGCCCAATGGGGTCGCCTGCCACTACAGCCACATTGCCCTCCAGAACATAGCTTATCACCGACTTCCCGGAAGCTGTAAAAAAGTGCGACTTGTCCGCTTCGAGCGCGAAGTAGGAGATCGAGTTCTTGCCATGATGTCGCGCAAGGGCAGCAACGGTCTCCTGCTGCTGCTCCGTCGGGAAAATTGCCGCCGCTACAGGCCGCAGGATCATCGCGATACCATAGAGCACCACACTCAGACACAGCAGGGGAACTGCCCGCCCGAAGACAAACGCCTGAGTGCCGGGAGTAAGGTACAAATGCGTTTTAGCGAACACTCTCGTAAGAAATGCATCGAGACCGATACGGTCAATCGGGGCCTCAAACTGGTCGTACAGCGTGAAAAGCCCGTACATAGTGTAAAGGAAAACAATACCCAGCCCGACAACCAGGGCCACTGACCCACGCCGTACTGAAGGCGGATCGCTTTTCGCCTGGAAACTGCGCGAGCAAACAACAAGCAGAGCCACGAGCGCGCCTGTCCCGACCGTCGGCAGCACCTGCCCACCGCTCAGAATGTGCAGCAATGCAGACATAAGCAGGAGTATAATCGCTACACGCCACGCTCCTCGTTTGCCGCGTGCCAATCCATAGGAGAGCATCAGCAGAAAAAAACCTATCACAACCGTGAGTTTATAGAGGCCATGATGAGTATCCAGCGGCCATGCGCCCAGCAGCATACTCCAGTCGATCCGGGGAATGATGGCAAACAGCATATTGGCGATGCCTGTCAGCCCGATAGCCACCGCAATGATACGTCGTATAATCTTTCGTGATCGATATACATGCGCTTCATTCGCATAGAGTGTCGTCGTTTGCATAATTTTTTCTTTCTAGTTTATACCATATGTACGCTCATCGACAGCAACCGTAAAATAAGCTACATAGAATGAACCCACACCAAGATACTATGCACTCAGTTGAAGTAATCTAACAGAAAGACGCCGACAACAGCTAATTTGGTATCTCAAATCTACACTAAGCTCAACGCTAAAAGTCGCTTGTTAGTTCCATCTATAAGATACGCCCGAACTATAACGTAGTATCACAGGGTTTGACCGCAGCCATGCGTCATTATGGTAGAGACCTGAGAAATACAACAGAGGAGAATGTGGATGTTTGAAGCCACGCAGGGTGAATCCCCCGGCGAAACCGCACCGACTGCAGACGCGCTAGAAAGCAGCCTGGCGCAGGTAGTGGAGCTTGCGCGCGCTGGTGATGGTCATGCATTTCGCGACCTGTTCCAAAAGTACAACGGTCAGGTCTGTACCTACCTGGCGCGGCTGGTGGGTAACGATGAGGTAGGGCGTGATCTGGCGCAGGAAACCTTTATACGCGCCTGGAAAAGCCTGCCCGAAATACGCAGCGACGCGCATTTCAAAGCGTGGTTATTTCGCATTGCCACCAACATTGCCATGTCGCATCTGCGACACGCCCGGCTGGTGCGCTGGCTCCCCTGGCAAGAGGAGGAGAATGTAATCTCCCATATAAATCTCAGTGTCGATGGGCCGGAGGAATATACAGGCGAGGCGGAATGCGTACAATACGCGCTGGCGCAACTCGCGCCGCAGTGTCGCACCTGCCTGTTACTACAACTGGTGGCGGGTTTCTCACAGCGCGAGATCGCCGGGTCGCTGGGCATCAGCGAGAAAAGCGTCAGCGCGTATGTCAGTCGCGGGCGCGAGCAATTCCGCCGCGCATACACCCGCGTGAAGGGAGCAGCAGAATGAAATCGAACGATGTCATGCCGGTACCCTGCGCAGCCTGGGCCGAAAAACTCGCCGCGCAACCCGGCGATCTCACAGCAGAGGAACGTGCAGCGCTTGCCAGCCATATCCTGACATGCTCGACGTGTTCCTCCGTGCAGGTTGCATATAATGCGATGGATGCCAGTATCCTGTCGCTGCCGCCGGTAACTTCCCTGGCCTGCCTGCCTGATCTATTTGTAATTGCGACGGAATTGCATTCGCAGGAGGATAGGTACAAAGCCTCTGCATCCAAGACCCCGGCGACCAGGGCGGGGGCAAGCCCCGCCCCTACCCTATACGAGAGAGGGCGAACGATGTTACCTGCGCCAGCAAGGAGACATTCGCGCAGGTGGGTTAGAGTGATAAGCGGCGTGGCTGCTGTGCTGGTGGTTAGCGCATTAATTGCGGGCTTTCTCGCGATATCCGGCGCTCACCATGCACAAATCGGTGGACAAAACTCAGGCTCGACTCTCTATGTCGCATCTAGAGGAAGTGATAACACGGTCTATGCGGTGCGTCCGAGTGATGGTGCAATCGTATGGCAGAAGCAGCTTAACGATAGGCTCACTGGCGAGCTGCTAGTCGTGAAGAATACACTATTTGCTGTCTCCTCTCAACCTGGACAAATTTACGCCTTGCGCAAAAGCGATGGCGTCTTACTCTGGGTAAAACAGGTTACACCAGGCAACTCTCCGCTATTGGCTGGTATTGTGGGGATACTTGTTACTGATGGGCAGAACCTCTACCTGAACTCGCTCAAAACCCTCTACGCCGTTGATATACACAATGGCGAAGTGATATGGAGTCATACTACTACAGGATGTCCCTGTAATGGCTCCCTCGCCGCGGCTACCGGCGGAGTAGTATATGCGTATATGAACAGTGGTCTATCTGCACTGCGCGCCAGTGATGGCAAAGAACTCTGGCACTATCCAGGCATTCTTTCCTCACACATACTCCTACCGAATAAGGTAATAGTGACAGATGGGAAGGTCTATGTGCCACTGGAACAACAGGGGCGTGTGGCTGTGCTGCGTGTCAGCGATGGCCGGCTGCTGCGCACCCTCACATTCCACAGCGATACTCTTGTTAACTCGAACTACATTGAATTAGCGTTCGCGAATGGGGTGCTTTATATTAATAGCTCTGCACACGACCTGTACGCCTTGCGCACCAGTGATGATACCACGCTGTGGCACAAACATTACAGTGATCTTGCGCTGTATGGACTGTCAGCAGCTTTCAACGGCACGCTCTACTTTGCCGCTACCACAGTCTCTGTCTCCAGCATTTCAATAGTTGACACTAGCACACATGTGACTCCTACTCCCTCGATTACAACGAGCGTGGCCTCGACAGACATCTACGCTATTAATGCCAATGATGGTTCGCAGCGATGGCATTTGCACCCGGCAAATAATGATGGGTATGCATCCGACGTTCTGGCAATGGATGAGAATGTCTACCTCAGTGTAGGTGGACGCCTCTACGCTCTATCTGAAAAAGATGGCAGGCAATTGTGGACACTTTCAGAAGGGATAAACCTGGGAACTCCGCTTACGGCGTAGGCATAAAAAAGTGGGGCGCAGCAACACGCGCCCCACTTTTTTATGCCTACGCCGTAAAAGTTTCTCTACCCCCCGATGCTTGACGATCCCGTCAGCACCAGGCTATCGCTCAGAGCGCAGGGAAGCTGGCTATTGGGGCCGATGGCAGCATTGGTAACGGTGAACTTGCCCGCCAGCGCCGGACCCAGTTGAGAGTCAATCATCTGTTCGATTTGCTGGTTGTAGTTGTTCATGGGGAAATTGAATAGTCCGAACAGGCTGAAATTTGTGCTGAGAACACGCATTACGAGGTTGCCCCCGCTCGCCGTCGGTGTAGCAGTGGTATCTGCTGCTCCGATGTTTATACCGGCCCAATAGATATCAGATAGAATATGAATGGCGCCACCTTTCACGCTGAGGCGAATGTTCTCAGCCGTATAGTTGCTGTCAACCGGCAGGTTGCCAATAGTGCCACTCAAGGCGGAAATCGACGCCGCTGGCACCTCGATAAAGGTATTGACGCCAGAGTTGCGCTGCGCGTTTTTCAGCATAACGGCCATTGGATTGTTATGCCCCGAGACGTTTGCCAGCGGCGATTGCGTTTGCGTTGAAATCGAAGCGGTCGAGCCGAGCGACACCGGAATTTGCAGGTGTAGCGATAAGGCCGATGCCCCACAATTCGGCGTGGTATTGACGCCGTTAAGCGTTCCGATAGGAATCTGGAAGGTACTCTGCGGGCCGCTGGCAAGAGCCGGACCGCTATTGAGCGAAGCAGCGCTGGCCTGTATGGTGGAAGAATCTAGCACGCTGAAGTTAATGAGCAGACCTGTGTCAATAGGCTTTGGATCGCCCGGATACAGCGCGATACGTATATACATAGCCATACCATTTTGCTGCGTTACCAGGTTTTGCAACGTGGCCGAGGGCTGGATCAGCGTCACCGCCATCTCCCTGGTCCAGGCCTGATCTTGCGCTGGCAGCTTACTAACAAGCGCATCGATAGCAGTATTTAGATCGCTCGGCACCTGCTGGGACAGGCTATTTTGAAACATCGGCTGCAACATACTCAGGGTCAAATATACGGTTGCGCCGACTGAGGTGCCAGCGGTGACTGCCTTCGCGTTGGTATGCCGCGCTATATGCGTTGATGCCAGCGCAGGGGTGAGGAATGAAACACCCAGCACCAGCGCGGCCAGCAGGAGCGCCCAACTCGCCCGAATGAAACGTAACTTTTTCATTGTACTCTCCTGGTGGTAGAGGGACGCGCGCTATCGCGTCCTTACACCTTTATTGTGATATGGCGAACGCGATGTATCGCGTCCCCACAGTTAGTTCGGTAACAACTTGTTGATATCGATTGGCCCCTTAAAGCAGAGCGCGGATGGCGTTGGTTGGGCTGGCAATCCCGGAATGGGGGGAGCCTGGATCAGCAAGGTCAGCATCTCGATGCCCATACCGCAGACGACGGTTGAGGTGGTATGCACGGCAACCAGCTTCGCCGTTTTCAGAATGGTGTGCAGCGAAGGCATGACCGAATTGATGAGCAATTGATTGAGAGCCTTTTCCATACTCGCGGCGGCGGCTGATCCACCGTCTATTCCATCCCGTTTCAGATGCAGCACTTGCAACTGGATATTCTGCTGCTTATCGATGCCGATGGTCGTGTTGAGTTCAACCGGCATGACGCGGTGAATGCCACTGGCGTCGATATGCAGGTTCAGGCTAATCACGATACCATCACTCGCAGCAGGCGACACCTGCATATTGCTCAACGCGCCCGATTGCAGACCGAGCTGTTTCACAAAGATGGAGGTCAACGCGCCGTTGTCCAGCGCCAGTTCAATCATACGCGGCCCGGAAATGACCGCCTGCGTCGCTGTCGGCGTGAAGCCAGGAGTTACCGTTGGAGTCGGCGCAACTGTCGCGCTGCTATCGGGTGATTGTGAAGACAGGAAGGCGAAGATGCCGCCCACAATGAGCAGGAGCAACAGCACGATGCTGGCAAACACGAGCGCGCGCCGCCGTCGCCTGCGAGGTCTGCGCCCACCCCCGCCGCCGCCATTGGGATCGATAGTGGGGGGAACAGGCGGTATGATACCCTCATCGACCGTATCCAGAAACTCAGCGTTCGCCAGGAATGTTCCCGCCAGAGGCACTGCCACGGTTGGATCGCCCGGCTGTGACGGATCTGGCAGCGTTCCCTCTTCAACAGCCGGTTTGGTCCCCCATAAGAAGACGGCTGGCACGATAGCGACGAGCGCGACGATCATGGTGATGAAGAAGACCGCGCTGTATAAAGCGTGCGCCGAGACGAGCAGGTGATTTGCGTAGCCTTTCGACCACTGCGCAAACTGCTCCGACGTGGCCGTCACCGGCAGCGAGGGATATTTGGATGCCAGGCTTTTGAAATAGCCTATGCCCCAGGAGGTCAGCCATGCCAGGCCCAGCGTCATGCCCAACATGCGCAGCGATGTGACGATGGCCGCGCCCATACCAGCCTGCGATGGTCGCACCGAGTTAATAGCCGTTGTGCTTATGGGCGCGATCACCAGGCCAAACCCCAGTCCGGTAGTAACCGTGCTGATAGTGACCTGGTTCCAGTCTACCGCCATAGGCCAGCGACTCATCAGATAGAAGCCGGCAGCAGTGAAGAGCAGCCCCAATACACCGGTGAAACGACTGGAGATGCGCCCGCATAGCCAGCCGCCCAGGAACGCGCCAATGGGAATCATGGCGGTCAAACGCAGCAGGGCCAGCCCGCTCACTAACGGCAGGTCAGCCTGCGAGAACTGGTTGCTCAGCACGGTATCGACGAACAGCGGAATGTCGGCCATAGCAATGATAAGGGCCGCGCCAACCAGCAAACTGACCAGCGAACTGGCGCTGAAGGTGAAGCGTTTGAAAACCGACAGGTCAACCACCGGGTGGCGCACCCTCCACTCAACGAAGATGAACGCGGCCAGGAAGACCGCCGCCAGCGCCAGCGCAATGGGATTGTTCTGCGGCGTAGCCCCGCTGACGGTCGGGCCGAGATCGGTTCCCTGCTGCGCCAGCCCCAGGCTGAGGCAGGTAAGCGCGGCGCCCAGCAGTGTCGCGCCCAGCCAGTCGATGCGATCGCGCAGGCGTTTGCCTTTGGGGATAATAAACCAGGTGGCAATAATAAGAGCGATCACAATCGGCACGTTGAAGTAAAAAATGTCCGTCCAGTCCAGGTGCTGCACGATCAGCGCGCCATAAAGCGGGCCAACCACGCCGCCAGCCTCCGTTACCGCGCCTACGATGCCTAGCGCCAACCCGCGCCGCTCCTGCCCGTAGAAATCGCTCACAATCGCCATCGCCACCGGCACTACCGCGCCGCCGCCAATAGCCTGAATGAAACGCGCCGCGATCAAAAAGATTAGTCCGGGAGAAGAAGTGTCAATACCAATACCGCCAAGAAAACTGAGATCAATGTTCTGCCCCAATGTGGGAGCCAGCGCGCACAACACGGAACCCACGCCAAATATGGACAGGCACAGCATCAGGATGCGGCGGCGACCATAAATGTCGGAGACGCGCCCCATTAAAGGCATAGCAATGATAAATCCGAGCAGGTAGGCGCTGACAATCCAGGCAGCGTGGTCAAGGTGCGTGAAAGAGATATTAATACCCGGATCAGCAATGATTTTTGTGAGCGCTGTCACCACCACCGTCTGATCCATCGCCGTTAAAAAAACCCCCACACACGCCACGATCATTGCCGCCAGCGCCGCTCGCTTTCCCTTCGCGCTGTCCACGTTCTTACCCGGCGTTGTCAGCTTTTTGAACGAACTGCTCATCTGCTGTGGAGAAAAAAGCCGGGGAATTCTAGTCGTCGTTGAGGACCCATCATCAAGCTGGTCGGCAGGCTCAAGAAACTGCCCTGCAACCGCTCCATGCGTCCCACCAGAACCAGCATCCTCTGGTAGCGGCGACATAGCCGGGACTCCTAAAAAGTCTCGCTTACGCAGCCGGGCGGATGTCTCCTGGTCATCTTCTAATGTGTACATCTGACCCCCTGAATTAGGAATAATAATTTCATATATTGTTAAATCTGCGGTGCCGCGATAGTGATGGTCTCGTTATAATTCGAGATGGTGAACGTGCGCGCGGTCTGCGCGGTATCGCCCGTGGCGGCCTCGCCCGTGACAGCCAACTGGTAAGGCAGGCCATCGGCCTTGCCCACGCATACGCTGGTCGCGAGCATCGTGCCTGCTGGCATACCGCCGCCCGTCAGAAACGCCAGGGTCTGCGCGTCAAGCTGGCCCGTGAAACGCCAGCATGGCATGCCATTCACCGCATCATCGACCGGCTTGCTCAAACTGGTCAGCTTGCTGGCGAGTGAAACAATGCCCGTATTGGGGTCGGTCAGCGTGCTGGCGTTCAAGACGCCTTTCACGACGCGCCACTGGCCGGTAATAGGATCGGTAAGATACTGCGTATCACCGATGCTGACCAGCTCAACCCCGACCACCTGGCCGGACAGCAGCACATTGGCCGAGGCCTTGACCTTATCCGGCATTACCACGTCGCCGTCCGCGCTGCGAATTTGGATCGCCCCATCCGGCGCGGTACCCAGGTTCTCCACTTTCATGACCACATGAAAGGCCGTGACGGTGCGAAAGTTTTTCTGTACCGTTGTAATCAACTGCTGCGCTGTCGGCTTCGGGCCGAGTGTGCTGGCGACAGCCGTACTCTGCGAATGCTGCCAGGGCAATTTACAGCTCGTAATAAGCAACGCACATGCCATAAAAAGTGCGCTATAAGCCAGTACGCGGCGCACTGGAAGATGAAAAGAAACCATGTAAGATGCCTCCCCAAAATCTGGTGCTGTTTACCATCTTGCTCGCGAAATTCATGCACAAAATGGAACAGCGAAGAATAGTCTTGCTGAAACAAATCAACGCAAGCTATAGACCTTTCGGGGTAATCAAGCGGGGTTAAAGAGTGGAATGGTACTTTGTGGCATAATCAGGAAAAAGAGGCTGAACTACGCCGTGCCAAACGTCAAGCCCAACTCCCGCAGCCATTTGCGGTAGGCGATAGCGGTACGGTCGGAGCGCAGGTGCAATTCGGCTTGCAGGTCTAATGGCAGCAGTTCGGGGCGCTGGGATTCGACGATGGGGACATCCTGCAAGGTTATCATGTCCTCGAACTGGCGCACCTGCTCATCGGGAACGGCGTCGTAATCCCTGGCGACGTATGTCCAGGCGATGGAGACGCGCTCGGAGACGGGGGTAATGGTGAAATACATGGCGAATCTGGGGCCGCCGGAGGATTTGATGAAAAAGGCGGTGAGGGGACGCAGCACCTGGTACGTATAGGTGACGAGCGCGCCCTGGCCGGTGGCGTCGGGATCGGGCTGCCAGACGGTGATGTCCCTGGCGATGACGCCCTCCGGCGTGATTTCGGCCTGGTAGTCGTTGATCTCTGGATAAGCGGGATCGCCCAGCAGGCCGCTATGCACAAAGGGGAAGTGCGTGACGTCGAGGAAATTCTCGATGGCGCGCGGGCCGCTGGCATTGTAGGTGTAGGGGCCGCAGTGGACTTTATGGAAGGCGGCATCGTCCCATTGCGCGAATTCTGGCACGTCGCGGGTGGGATTGCCGAGCGTGACCCAGATCCAATCGTACTTTTGTTTTGCCTGGTAGACTTTGGTATGCGCGGTGGCGGGAGGTTTCTGGTCGGGGTGCGCGGGAAAACGCACGCATTGACCCTCTTCGTTATATGTCCAGCCGTGATAAGGGCAAACCAGGCACTCGTTCTCTATTTTCCCCAGCGAAAGGCGCGTTCCCCGGTGCAGGCACAGGTCGCGCCAGGCATGAACCTGCTCGCCAACCCGCCACAGCACCAACTCTTCATTGAGAAGACGCACCCCCATTGGTTTGCCCTCTACAAGATCGGGAGCGTAAGCTACAACATGCCAGTCATCGCGCAAGATGGGGTCGTTGAGCATCGAGCGTTCCTTTCGAGCAATTTGTTACCAATCGCGCAAATCACCCTTAAAAATAGTAGTAATATTCTGCTAAAAATTATATCATGTAGCTATCTGCACTATTGGTTTTCCTATGGCTGGGGGCCAGGAGTCAAGCTGGTTAGAGAGAGAGAGTAACAAGGGAAAGGAGACTGTCATGGATAATCTTATTTCGACGAGTTCGGGCGAAAAAAATACGAGCCCCTCACTGCCCACCCTCGTTCAACAGCCTGTTGAGGACGAGGATGCTCCTCACTTTGCCTCTGGGCCCTTGAGCCAGCCGCCGCAGAGGGGCAGGAGAAGCACAGGGAGAAACGCCTGGCTGACATTTTTCAGGGGTTATGGGACGGCGCTGATAATGGGTTTGCCGGTGCTGCCTATTGTCGTTTCGGCAGTCACTATTGTTATTTACCTTTCTAGCCCGTCCGATTCTGGCTGGCTCTCGATAGTGAGTGGCGCTGTTATTACGTACATTGGATGGTGGTTGATTTCGCTGTTACTTATTCCTCTGACCTCTGCGCGTAATGCAAATTCGCGCAGTTACGGTCTGTTGGAGAGCCGGTTGCACCAGTTGGAAACACGCCTCTATACAATTCGCAATGAACATCCAGACGAAAAGGTTTTACCGGAATACCAGCAGGTGGCTTTGAATGAAGCTTTTGATAAACTGCAAGAAATTACTGAAGACCTCTACGCCTCGAATACGCGCCTGCCCTGGGCAATGGGGTATGGCTATATAAATATCTGGGGTAAATTGCATTGAGCGGAAGAAGCGCTGGTAGAAGTGGAGCCTCAAGAAATGACGATGCGCGGGGCGATGCATGACAAAATGGCGATTTCCGGCTCGCAGATAAACAATCGCGATGAATTGCTGAATAAAATGCGTTACGCGATAAAGAAGCTCAACCCTGCGATGTCCGGTCTCTTCAAGCAAGTGGCTGCAACTGCTTCAGGGGGGGAAGCTGAAAGTCCAGAGGTTCAGCAGTTGGAGCAAGATGTGCAGCAAATTGCTCATCATATCGGGTTAAAACTGGACAGAGACCATTCCCCCTCCAATGGTAAGACGCGATCTCCCCATGATGGGGAGGATGAAGGCAGGGCGCGATTAACACTGCGAGAGGTGAGACGCTCGCTCAATGAATATCGCGATCATTTATGGGAGGGGCTGGTGCGGGCGCGCAATAACCTGCTGGGAGTGACGTTTGTGACGGGGCTGGGAACGCATGTCTTGCTGTGTATCGCGATACTGGCTTTGACACCGGCTAATGGCGACAGCCGCTCAACAATTATCGCCGCCGCTTCGTACTACATGCTGGGGGCGATTGCTGGCCTCTTTGGGAGAATTGGTCAGGCTACACTTACGAATATCGCCGTAGACGATTACGGTCTCGCGCTGGCACAGATCATGTCAAGGCCGCTCTATTCCGGGCTGGCGGGGCTGGGAGGTGTGCTGGTGAGCAGCACCGTACTTAGCATTACCGCCCAGAACGGTTTAAACGCGATGCAGGGTGTTTTCACCCCGGTGCGGCCCGATTTTTTAATCGTGGCAGCCGCCTTCGGTCTGACCCCCAACCTGATCGCCAGCGGTTTGCAAAATCAAACTAATAAGCTTCTTTCAGCGCTGCGTAGCAGTAAAACTACTACCTCTGACACGAACGCGAACAGCGACCAGGGACAAAGCGCGGAGAATTAGATCGAACCGGATGTACCAGTGAAGGGCAAGCCCGGCCCCTACCCCATACGGCATGTATGGGCTGCATCGTAGCAGGGTAGGGGCCGGGCTTGCCCCCGCCCTGGCATACTATGGCTGGCACACACGCTCCCATTTGGCTGATGCGATCTACCATCCAAAATGGTAAGATGTGAGCAAAGATGTGAACATTTTACCCCATTGGTAGGAGACAATTGGTCATGCAAAAGCAGACAGGAACCATACAGGTTAAGCGTAATTTTCCAGAGATGCTCAAGGGAGGCGTGATTTGCGACGTGGTCAACGCAGAGCAGGCGCGTATCGCGGAGGATGCCGGGGCGTCGGCGGTGATGGCGTTGGAGCGAGTGCCAGCCGATATCCGGGCGCAGGGCGGCGTGGCGCGTATGAGCGACCCCGAACTGATTATTCAAATTAAAGAGGCGGTTACTATCCCCGTCATGGCGAAGTGCCGCATCGGGCATTTCGTGGAGGCCGAGATTTTGCAGGCCATCGGCGTGGATTGCATCGACGAATCCGAGGTACTGACGCCTGCCGACGAGCATTTCCACGTCAATAAGCATCTCTTCAGCGTGCCGTTTGTATGTGGGGCGCGCGATCTGGGCGAGGCGCTGCGGCGCATCGGCGAGGGCGCGGCCATGATTCGCACCAAAGGCGAGGCCGGCTCCGGCAACATCGTTGAAGCAGTGCGCCATCTCCGCGCTGTCATGGATGGCATTCGTCGCCTGCAAATATTGCCCGAAGAAGAACTGATGGCCGAAGCCAAGAACCTGGGCGCGCCCTATGAGCTGGTGCGCGAGGTAGCTCGAACAGGCAAACTGCCGGTGGTCAATTTCTCGGCTGGCGGCTGCGCGACTCCTGCCGACGCCGCCTTGATGATGCGGTTGGGCGCGGAAGGCGTCTTCGTCGGATCGGGCATTTTCAAATCGGGCGATCCCCTGAAACGCGCGAAAGCCATTGTGCGAGCCACTACTCATTTCCAGGACGCCGATATTATCGCGGAAGTGTCGCGCAACCTCGGCGAGCCGATGGTTGGCATCAACCTGGACAAATTGCCGGAAAGCGAGCAGATGGCGCGGCGCGGCTGGTAATATATGCCAGGACAGAGCCTCCCGCCATCTGTCATCCCTCGCTACTGTCATTCTGAGCGCAGCGAAGAATCTGCGCTGCACCCACGAGAGATTCTTCGCTGCGCTCAGAATGACAGATGAACGTCTCTGGGCTTGTCCCCGCCCTGGTTTCCTATACAAGAGCAAACACTTATGAAACACACTACACAAAAAAAGCTACGCATTGGCGTCTTAGCATTACAGGGCGATTTTGAGGCGCACCTGAAAATGTTGGACGAATTGGGAGTTGAGGGAATTGCCCTACGACTCCCTAAACATTTGACCGATTTAGATGGTATAATACTACCAGGTGGTGAAAGCACCGCCATTGGCAAGTTGATGGTGTTGTACGGCTTGCAGGAGCCGTTGCAGCAGATGATTAGAGCGGGTTTCCCGGTGTGGGGAACGTGCGCGGGCTTGATTTTACTGGCGAGTGAGACGGATAATGCGCTCGCGGGCCAGCCATTGCTGGCTTCGATGCACATTCGCGTTCGTCGTAATACATTTGGCAGTCAGCGAGAAAGTTTTGAGACTGATCTCTCTGTGCCGGCATTAGGTGAAGCTGCTTTCCACGCATTCTTCATTCGCGGCCCCTCCGTTGAATGGGTTGGGCCAGAGGTGGAGGTGCTGGCGACGCTCGACGATGGAACCATCGTCGCTGTCCGCGAAGGACACCTGTTAGGAACGGCATTTCACCCGGAGGTAGCACAGGCTAACGGTCAAAGAGACCCACGTTTCCATCAATACTTTCTTCGCATAGTACAAAGCGTCAAGGGATAGAGGACGGACACCCGCAAGGGGCGTCCCTATTGCCCCTTAGAGAGCGTGAGCGTTGGATGTTGAGGGGCGCGGTAAAGCGCGTTTCTAACATGTGGCGCGGGAGCACTGGATGATACGACCGGTACTATATGTGGATCTGCCGGGAATCATCTACTCGATTGACCGACGTGCTCGCAGCAAGCAGCACGAATTCGCGAACTTTGTGTGCTGGCTCGAACCGGTAGAGAATCGTGTTTCGCTGCCACCTATCCTGAGGAATGTTTTCCCCGTCACTACAGCTGCTCGCACCTGGATTTGTGAGGATCACTGGCATATCCTCGGTTTCGCGCAGGCGCGCGAACGGCCATCACGCCTGACCTGGGATCTTGCCTACCTGGCATCTATGGTCAATGGCAACGCGTCGAGCGATGAAGTGCTGACAGCGCTGCTCGAATACGTACTTGAGATGGCATCCACTCATGGTATTCTCCGTATTTTCGCAAAGGTTGAGGATGAAGAGGAGCGTGAAGAGGCTGGCCCCTACGAATTATTTCAGAAGATGGGGTTTCAACGCTATGCCCGCCAGTTGACCTATGTTTTTGAGCCTGGGTCAATTCTGGGCGAGTATAGCCCCCCCACCCTGCGTCGCTGGAATCGCCACCATGTGTGGGGATTGCACCAGCTTTACCGCGCTGTCACCCCGCAACGGGTGCAGATGGCGGAGATGCTGGACAACAGCGAAGAATTAGCTAAGCTCTACGTCGGCTCGCTGCGTCCGTTACCAACGGCCCTCGCTCGAGGGGATGAGACGTATGTGTGCGATGTTGGCGTTCGTTTAGGAGCCTGGTTACGGCTGAGTCGAGGTCACGGCTCTGCTCCACACCAGCTCTCGCTTATGGTTCATCCTGAACATGCTGAACTGGCCGAGCCGATTCTGCGGTTCGGTGTTCGGCGGCTGCTGGAGGGAGATCAACGCCCCATCTATTGCCAGGTGCGGGAGTATGAGTCTCTCGTCATTAATGCTCTGCGTTCCAGTGGGTTTGAGCATGTCTCGACCAAAGCTGTGCTCGTGCGACACATTGCGCTGTTCGCAACGAATCCACGCACTGTCCCGGCATTGGAACAACGAGTTGTATATGGTGTGAAAGGGCTTGGGACGGTCAATTCGCGCCAGTCAATGAGGTGATAGAATAGCCTATGCAACACACGATCACTGACGATTTGGAAGCCCTGTTGGTATCATTGCCGCCAGGCATCCACGACGCGGTCAATCGGCTCGACAACCGAAGCGAACTGCTGGAGATCGTAATGGACCTCGGACGCTTGCCCGAGGGCCGGTTCCCGGATGGGGAGGTGATCCTAAGTACACAGCCTGTCACTAACGCCGACCTCGAATACGTGGTCGAGCATATCGGTGAATTTGGCGACGACAACCGCGCTGGCATTGAGCGCACGCTCCACCGTATCAGCGCGTTACGCAACCGTAAAGGGAAAGTGATTGGCCTGACTTGCCGCATTGGTTCGAGCGGTGCTTGGCAGTATCGCGCTGATTCGCGATATCGTCGAACAGGGTCAATCGATCTTGATCTTAGGTCGTCCAGGCGTGGGTAAAACCACCCTGTTACGTGAAATAGCTCGTGTCCTGGCAGACGAGGCCAATAAACGAGTCGTTGTAGTGGATACCTCCAACGAGATCGCGGGCGATGGTGACATTCCCCATCCAGGCATTGGACGGGCGCGTCGTATGCAGGTGGCGCGCACGGCGGAACAACACGCCGTGATGATCGAAGCGGTAGAAAACCATATGCCGCAGGTCATCGTCATCGACGAAATCGGCACCGAATTGGAAGCGGCTGCGGCTCGCACTATCGCGGAACGCGGCGTGCAACTGGTGGCGACCGCGCACGGCAACTCGCTGGGCAACCTGCTGGTCAACCCGACGCTTTCCGATCTGGTGGGCGGCATCCAGACCGTCACGCTGGGAGACGAAGAGGCGCGGCGGCGTCACACGCAAAAGAGCATTCTGGAGCGTAAAGCGCCGCCAACCTTCGATGTGGTGGTTGAGCAGCAAAGCTGGCAAGAGCTGGTTGTACACCGTGACGTGGCTGATACGGTGGATACCATGCTGCGCGGCCAGGTGGTGATGGCCGAAGAGCGCACTCGCGACGAGGAGACGGGGCGCGTTTCAGCGCGCCGCATCACGAGTGGCGGTATGGATGTGCCGACATGGGGCATCGAAGGCTTTGGCACATCGCCGCGTAACGAAGGCGGGCGTTTTGAGAATGATTGGAACGCGATGCGGCGTTCCGGGCCCTCCAATCCACGCGGTGGCAACGGGGGAAATGGGGGGAACGGCGGCAATGGTGGCGGCGGAAATCGCGGGCAGTTGCATGTCCAGCGGCCCTTGCAGGTAAGAGCGTTAGCTCCCACTGGCACGGCGCCTGCCGATGTCAACCGGCACAATTCGGCGGGCCTGATTACGGTGGAAGACACGAGAGTGGCGGACGCGATAACACGGTCAGAGGGCATTTACCGGCCCGAAGGCGCGCCTGAACATCTGCCCATTCTCAAGACGCTGCACATCTACCCGTTCGGCGTGAGCCGCGACCGGCTGGCGGAGGCGGCGCGCCAACTGCGCGTGCCAATCATCGTCAGCAATAACCAGCACGATGCCGACGCCGTCATCACGGTCAAAAACTACTATCGTCGTCAGCCTGAGCGGGTACAGCAGGCCGAGGAGGAGCGTAAGACCGTGATTATCTCTGAAGAACAACACCATCGCGCAGATGCAGCACGCGCTGGCTCGCATCTTCGACATTCCGGTGGAAAACCCGCTGGACGACGACGAGGACGAAACGGGCGCTTCAATAGGGGGGCAAAAGGACGGGTCAAACGGCGCTTCGAAGGATGACCAGACCATGAAGGTGCTGTTAGAGACCGAGGACGCCATTCACCAGGTGCTGAACAAAGGTCTGACGACGGCTGAACTGCCGCCTGCCAATGCCTATGTGCGCCGCCTGCAACACCAGATGGCAACGCGCTATAACCTGGCCTCGCGCAGCCGGGGAAAAGAGCCGAACCGCCGGGTGAAGATCTTCAGGACGAGGGATTAGTAATAGATTTGCGGGGACGCGATTTATCGCGTCCCCGGCATCCTGTAGGGACAAGGGGTGGATGTGGGGTAGGGTGGGGGCCTTGTGCTTGTCCTCGTGGCAGCGCGCTTCGTCTGGGTTCCGTGAGACAACATGGTCATACCCCCAACGAGGACAAGCACAAGGCCCCCTCATCCACACCCCACATCCCCTTGTCCCTACAGGATTTGTTACTTTTTTTACCGAGTAAAATCGGCAAAATTTATCTTCGCCCCCTTTTTCAACGGCAAAAAGAACATACAATACAATCAACAGAAAAAAGGAGACCCAATGAACCAATGACCGGTGAACAACAGCAATCGAGCATCAATGCAATCCAGCACCAGCACTTAGAGCTATTTCGGCGTGTGCGCTATAATCTTCTGGATGGCGAGTGTGTAGTAAATGATCTGTTGGATTGGCGCGACCTCTGGTATAGCGTACTCCCCTCGCGTCTTCCTTATCCTTTTGCTTACAAAAAACAAGATAGTAAGCATTACCATCCATATACGGAACTCAGCATGTTACGCAATGTTCGCTGGGATGGCTGGCCTGCTGATACCCTCTACATCTGGACCAATGACGAAGCTCTTCCAGAATTACGACAACGTATTGAAGAGCGATGGGAGCCGAGCGAGATCGCGGTACTCTCACCCGGCGAAGACGAAGAAATGCGTCTCATGCATCTTGATGATGAGCATGATCGCGTACTATATGTCTGGTGGGATTGACCATCACGCCAGCACGTCCGGGCTGTCGTGTTTGGGGTCATTGACCAGACGCGAGACCGCGCGCGCCGTCATGGCATCCGATGGGTAGGGCGCGAGCCAGTGGGTTAGCAGGTGTTCATCCTTGATGGCGGAATCGAGCCAGGCTTCACGCGCTTCTGGCAAGAGGATGGCGGGCATACGGTTATGGATGGGCGTGACGACCTCGTTGGGTGCGGTTGTGATGATCGTGCAGGTGCGCAACTGCTGCCCGTCGGGACTTTTCCAGGTGTCCCACAGTCCCGCGAAGGCGAATGGCTCGTTATCCTTCATGGAAATGTACATGGGTGTCTTCTGGCCGTTCTCCTGTCTCCACTCGTAAAAGCCGTCGGCGACAATCAGGCAGCGTTTGGAGCGCAGCAGGCCCTTGAAGCTGGGCTTTTCCGTCAACGACTCGGCCCTGGCGTTGATCATGCGCGAGCCGATAGATTCGTCCTTTGCCCACGAGGGAATAAGGCCCCAGCGCAGTTCCGCCAGGTGCGCCTCTCCGTTACGCACAATTGAGACGACATTCTGAGTTGGCGCGATATTGTAGCGCTTTACGGTATTCAAGGTCGGCTCAACGCCGAATGTTTTAGCAATCTTCTCAATATCAACGGTAAGCGCGAAACGTCCACACATGGTGATGCTCTCCTGGTTCTGCCAACTGACGGGGGCCAGGGCGACCGCGAGGGTCGCCCGTACAATATACGTGTTTGGGTCCTCAACCCCTGATAGGTGGGGGAACCTCTTTTCTTGTTTGCATGACAAAACGAATGCTCTGAATAGTATACTATTCTTTTTACGTACAGCGAAAACGGTGCGGTGCGCATATGATGCGTGTTGTCAGGTTTTTTCGTCGAGACCCAAGGGCGACCGCAAGGGTCCCTTCCCATCCACTCATCCTCCCCCGCCCTTACAATGAATGCGCCTGGGGTGCTACTTCCGTAGTCATTGTAAGGGCGGGAGTGGAGTGGATGTGGGGTGGAGACCCTTGCGGTCGCCCTGGTGCCTTTCACAAAGCTCTAATTAGCTCTTCTCTTTTTGAGAAATTCGACAAGACTTTGAACGAGCGAGGCTGCTCCAACTAAAATGAGTGATGCGCTGAGTACGACGGAAAAGGGCGACATCCAGCTAAAATCGATGCCATTAGCGGACTGAAATAAAAGGCTCAGTGGAGTAGTGGTGAGTAAAATCATGAGAAGTGCGAGAGACAGCATCCAGATAGCCACCGTTCTTTTTGTTCCAGTTAAAGCGTTCAGGCCGCGTCCGATGAAGATAATGCCCACAAAAGTGAGCGGTATGACGAGCAAATAGAACACCTCAAGCTGGGTATTCAGGTTATTGTAAGCCTGGCCTACGGTTACGGTAGTGGACCGGTTGGACTGGCGGAGGGGAGGAAAGCTTATAAGAAAGTAGAGAACGGCGGCGGCCAGCAACGAACTCCCACCCCCGACCACATGCACAAAACCCGGCTTTTTCCACAACGATACTTTATGTGCTGGCTGTTGGCTGCTCATAGTGTATCTCCTAAAACATGTGGATAATTATGTGTACAAATGTTCTAAATTGTGGAAAACTCCGCACCTCTTCCTGAATATTACTACGCTGGTAAACACTGGACAATCACCCGCGTCCCTGCTAGGATAGTGCAAATGGGTTGAATTGGAAAGGACAATTTGAAATGGTACAACATCGAAAGCTATATTTCGGAACACGAGGGGCGATTTCTTGATGAATTGATAGGCTGGCTGCGCATTCCCAGCATTAGCACGCTGCCGGAACATAAGGGCGACATTAACAGGGCGGCGGAGTACGCCGTGGAGCAGTTGAAGCGCATGGGTTTTGAGCAGGCGCAGGTTATTGCGACGCAGGGGCATCCGCTCGTGTATGGCGAATGGCTCAAAGCGCCGGGCCAGCCCACCCTGCTGATCTACGGGCATTATGATGTGCAGCCGGTGGACCCGGTGGAATTGTGGGAGTCGTCGCCGTTTGAGCCGACCGTGCGCGGGGATAACCTGTATTGCCGCGGGGCAGCCGACGACAAGGGGCAGACTATGGTGGTCTTCAAAGCGCTGGAGTCGTTGATGGCGGTGGATGGTAAGCTGCCCGTCAATGTGCGTGTGCTGATTGAGGGTGAGGAAGAGGCCGGGGGCGAATCGATTGAGGCGTATGTCAAGGCCTATCCCGAACGCTTGAAATGCGACGCGGCATTTATCTGCGATTCGCATATGCCCTCAAAAGAGCTGCCCGCGTTGATTACGGGTCTGCGCGGCATCATCTATACAGAAGTTGAGGTGCGCGGAGCGAAGCACGACCTGCACTCCGGCTCGTATGGCGGCGTCGCGCCCAATCCCTTTCACACGCTGGCGGTAATTATCACGGGGCTGAAGGACGCGCAGGGGCACATCCACATTCCGGGTCTGTACGACAACATTCGCCCGGCCTCCGAAGTGGAGAAAAGCTTCTGGCATGACGATCCCCTGCATATGAACGAGATGCTGCTGGAAGAGATGGGCGTTAACGTGTTTACCGGCGAGGCCGAGTATCCCCCCTTGGAGCGCATCTGGGGCCGCCCGACCTTGGAGGTGCATGGCATGGTGGGCGGCTTCACGGGCGAGGGGGCGAAGACCGTCATTCCCGCCGTCGCGAAGGCCAAAATCAGCCTGCGCCTGCCTGCCGATATTCGCTCGGACGAGGCATTCGCGCTATTCGAGCGGCGCGTGATGGAACTGGCTCCGGCGGGCGTCGAGGTGATCGTGCATAAAGTGCATGGCGGCGAAGGGGTGATCGTGCCGGTTGATGCGCCGCCTATGCAGGCGGCGGCGGCGGCGCTCAAGGAAACCTATGGCAAAGCTCCTATTTTCATTCGCGAAGGCGGCTCTATTCCTATAGCGGCCCTCTTTTACAATCTGCTGGGCGTGCCGGTCGTGATGATGGGCTTTGGCCTGCCGGATGACAACCTGCACGCGCCCAACGAGAAGTATTCGCTCTCGCAGTTCTACAAGGGCATTCGCACCGTTGCGCGTTTCCTGCAAAACATGGCGAAGTAACAATAAGCAAAAAAGCGGACAGGGCGCGCCCTGTCCGCTTTTTTGCTTATACTAATCCTTGGTCGTCGGCGATCTTTGTCAACTGGTTGCGCACTTCCCACAGTTCGGGGTAGAACATGTCTTGCAGGGTGCGTTCGAGCACTTGCATAGGGGTGCCGCCGGTGCCGGTGGCACCGGGGCCGATGGTGCGCTGCGCCAGCTTGAAATGCTGGGTACGGAAAATCTGGAATACCTCGTCATAGTCGGTGAGAGCCTCGGCAAAGGCCATTAGCAAGGGGTAGCGGTCCGCGCGCATGTAGATATCTATCAACGATACCTGCTCGTGCGCGAGCAGGGCGGTGAAATCGTCCCACAGCAGGGGCGAGATGGTCATGAGGGCGTGGAAGCCGGGCGAGTCTGTTCCCGCGCCATCGCCCAGCATCAGGCGGAAGGCGTGAAAATCCCAGGGTGACATGGTTTCCAGCATACGCATGTTCTGCAACATCAAATGCTGAGTAGCGATCACGCGCTGCATCAGGCGCAGCGTTGGTGGCACATTGAATTGCTGGAGCAGCCCGCGAATAGTTTGCAGTTCAAAAGATGTCTCTTTCCACCACAACTCGAATACCTGGTGAACGACCTGAAATTGCAGCTCGTCGTGATGCGCCAGTTCGCTCTCCGGCTTTTGCAGCGCGAGCAGTTCGGGAATGCGCAAGTACCGCTCATAGGTACTCTCCCCTGGAAGATGTTTGGGCTTGCGCGCGTTTATGTTTTTTACCATTGGATAGATGCTCCTTCCTTCGTTGGATTGGTTGGAAACGGCTTTGTTTCTCTCTACAACAAGCATATCATAGATTTTATGGTATCTGTACGAGAACCACGCCCAGGATTACGAAGGCCAGTCCGATTACTTTGGCGATGGTCAGGCTTTCGCCGATAAAGAGGTAGGAGAGGATCAGAGTAACGCCTGGAATAATGAAATCGGCGTAGGCGGTGCGTATGGCGCCGATGCGGCGGATGAGCCAGAAGGTCAGAAAGAAAGCGATGCAGCTACAAAAGATGGCGAGATAGAAAAGCGCTCCAAACGTGGCCGGAGTGGGCTGAAACGTTGAGCCGCGCTCGAAGACCAGGCTGATTGCCAGCAAAAAGAGCGCGCAGTAGAATATCTGCCAGGCGGTCATGACGGTGACGGGGATATCCGGGCTTTTGCGGCGTGCCATGCGGATGCCGTAGCCATAGATGCTTGCCGAGGCCAGTACCGCCAGTTCGGCCATAAGCGCGGTACGGCTGCTGCTGAAAAGCGAGCCTCCGGCGGGGCCGGGTAGGAATGGGACGCGACCAAGCAGCACGATCAAGACACCGAACAGGCCGATGAGCAGACTGACGAGCAACTTCCAGCCGCGCACCTCGTCTGTATCGCGCAGGGCGAAAAGCGCGGTAAATATGGGTGTAGTAGACCACATGATGGTAAGCACGCTGACGGGCGCGTAGGGCGTGGCGGCGAAAAAGACGCTGCTGGGAATGCCGACCATCAAGAGCGAAATGAGCAGCACTTGCGCGTGTTGTCGCCCGCTGATCCACAGTTTTTTGCTCTGCCAGTAGGCGAAAGGGGCCATGATGAGAAAGGCCAACGTGAAACGCATACCCGAAAGTAAGAGAGGGGGCGCGTGCTGCACGCCAATCTTGGCGGCAACCGGAAAAGACCCCCAGATGATTACCATGAGCACATAGTTGCTGATGACAATAAGGCTGCTTTTGCGCTGCGTGAGTTGCATGTGACGTGATGCCTTTGCTCGCGGATGACGTATTCCCTGTGATAGAAAGTATACATGATAGAACTGTTTGTCACCATGTACAGGACAGCCATAGAATATGCATCTGTGAGGATGGTTGGTGTTGTCATCCTGAGCGCAGCGAAGGATCTGATTTGCACGTCTCGAATGCTTGACGGCGGAGATCCTTCGCTGCGCTCAGGATGACAGGGGTGCAGCGAATACCCCAGTATTTGGTCAAACTTCATTAAATCCATTTTCAGAAGGAGTAACCACAGCATGAGCCAGGATGTGCCAGCCAGGGTGCTTGACGAGATGATGGCTTACTACCGGGAGCGCGCCAACGAATACGATGAATGGTTTTATCGACGGGAGCGTTATGACAGGGGAGCGCGGTCGAACGCGCTCTGGTTTGCCGAAGCGGACGAGGTGTTTCACGCGCTTGCTCGCTTCGACATGCGGGGCGAACTGCTTGAACTCGCGCCAGGAACGGGCATCTGGACGGAACGCTTGCTCAGGACAGCCAGTAGCGTTACCGCCGTTGATGCTTCAAACGAAATGATTGCCATTAACCGCGCCAGGGTCAATAGCGAGGAGGTCGTATATGTACTGGCAGACCTCTTTAGCTGGCAGCCGTCGCGCCTGTATGATGGAATCTTTTTCGGTTTCTGGCTTTCCCATGTGCCGCTTGAGCGTCTGGACACTTTTCTAGATATGCTGGCGGCCGCTTTGCGCCCCGGTGGCAAAATCTTCTTTGTGGATGGTCGCCGCGAACCAACCGGCACAGCCGCGAACCACCAGTTGCCCGTCGAGGGAGAACAATTGATGACCCGCAAATTGAACGATGGGCGCGCATTTGAAATCGTCAAGAATTTCTACGATCCTGGGCCTCTGGCCGGGCGTTTTGCCCGGCACGGCCTCAATGTGACCGTGCAAGAAACGGCGACCTATTTTCTGTTTGGCTATGGGGAAAAGGAAAAATCTGTGTTTTAGGCACTTGCGCATATGGGAAAGGCATACTATGATAGGATGGCGTCAAATTATTAGAGTTTATCTAACAGGTATGGATTAATTGATGGGAGGTATCCCTGTGTTCGCTTACATTCCAATTAATATTGACCCGGTGATCTTCTATATCGGGCCGCTGGCCCTGCGCTGGTACGGCCTTATGTACGTGGTGGGTATCGTGCTGGGCCTGTGGTTCATTCGTGGGTATACGAAGCGCAAAGGCATTACGCAGGACGCTGTTTACAGGATGCTGTGGTGGTGCGTTGTGGCTGGCCTTATCGGCGGTCGCCTGTATTTCGTTATCCAGCAACCGAATTTTGTCTCGTTCTATCTCAAGCAGCCACAGCACATCCTGGCGACGTGGGAAGGAGGCATGGCCTTCTTTGGAGCTATCTTCCTGGTGCTTCCTACCATTTTCTGGCGATCACGTGTGGAGCGTATCAATCCACTGGTTGCCATTGACGCGGGTGTCTTGTTCGGCGCTGCCGGGCAAATTTTCGGGCGCATCGGCAATATCATCAACGGTGATATCGTCGGCTACCACAGCACTCTTCCCTGGGCCACGCTCTATACGAACCCGCACAGCTTTTTCTGCCAGGGGTTGGCCGATCCGACCATGTGCGGCAACGTGAGTACCGCCGTGCAGCCATCAGCCGCTTACGAATTGCTGATTAACCTGGCTTTGCTGGGCCTTATGCTATACCTCTCGCACCGCCTGCGCCGTCCAGGTGTACTGATGCTGGTCTACCTGTTCGGCTACGTGATTACCCAGTTCTCCATTTTCTTCGTGCGCGACAATATCTTCGTCAGTTTCCTGGGCCTCAACTGGGGCCTGAAACAGGCGCAATGGACCTCGCTGGTCGTATTCATCCTGCTCATTCCGCTCACCTTCCTGGTGCTGCGTTTCTCCAAACCTGTGCCGGAGGGCGAAGTAGCCGCCACCTATGGCATCCCGCAGAAAGTCAAAGCGGAGCCTGACGTGGAAACGCCTGAAGAGGAACAAGCGGCTGGGGCCGAAGAAGAAACTGAGGTTGTTGAGACCGACCATGAAGAAATAGCGCCAGCCGAAGATGCAGAACAGAAGATTGAAAAATAATCTGGATTTCCAGGGCGACCGCGAGGGTCGCCCGTACAATACTACGAAGCGGATGCGTGAACCGTGTATTGTACGGGCGACCCTCGCGGTCGCCCTGGAAGCTGGAAGCCACATTTTAGACCTGGTATACCAGCTTGCGGTGCATGACCGAGATGAGGGTATCGGTCAGCGTGAGAATGGCTTCCAGTTGTTCGGCCTGTTGATCTTGCGATAGGCCCTCGTCGCGCCAGCGCGGGTAGACGTGCTGGTCAAAAGCGGCCAGTTCGCTGCGCGCAAGCTGGCGCAACTGGAACCGGATGAGGGCAGGCAGCGCGAGAGGCAGCCCCAGGTATGCAAGGCGCTCGTACAGTTCGATCAGCAAGACATCGTCTCCGCTATACATCTCCTCATTCTCTATCTGAACGGGAAAGAGCAGACCCTGTTTGCTTAATTCGTCGATGTACTGCGCCTTCACTCCGGTTTGTTTCATCAGTCCCTCTTTAGTAAGCCGTACATCTTGACTACCAGCGCTGAGGGGTCGCAGCAGGCGTTGTTTGAGCGCCAGGTTCATCATCACCTCGCCCTGGCTGGCGCGAATCTCCAACATGTGCCGGATGGTTTCCAGGGGAAGATTCTGCTGCTCCTTGAGTTGTTTGATGATATTCAACACAACCAGGTGCTCTTCGTCATAATAGGCGACGCGCCCCTGCATAACGGGCGCGGGAAGCAGGCCCTGGGTGTTGTAGAAGCGAATAGTCCTGCTGGGCAATGCAGAGAGATGTGCAAGTTCATCGATGGTATGCATGGTAAGGGTTGTCCTGTTTCAGTGTTGTTGTGTTGTGGGTATTGTAACATATGGACTGTTACAATGCGAGGAGATGGATAGGGCGTTTTATAGAGCGGGGTTGTTCGCTGGTATCTGCCTTTATTCGTTTTTTAGCCTCAAAATGAGATTGTGACTGCCTTGTGTCAATGAGGCTTGTATCTGAGATAATGACGTGATTTCCCTGTATGATACTTTTCTCAAAGCTGCTGCACTCTGGTTTCGTTTGGTGTAGTGACACTCATTTTCGCGAAAATGAGTGTGCTTTGTGGCTCATTGACGCAGAAAGGGATGCGTTTATGTTCAGACAATGGTGGGAGAAGCATACTCTCCTCGGTGATCGCCAATTGCTCTCTGTTTCGTTTGCTCTGACAGTTGGAGGGATTCTCCTGGGCTGTTTTGAGATGATGGCTTTTAACGTCTCCTCCGGGATTCCCGGTGGCATTTTCGCCTTGATTGGATTCGTAGGGATGATCGTCTCTATCCCCTTCCACCAAAGTGAATCTGGTGAGCCTCGTACTCGTAGTCCATTGTTTGATGATTGAGGGTAGCTTGGCCAGTACCATTTTGACACTTCCATTTTTGATACTTTCCCGTGATTTGTTTCTGTTATTGTGCTACAGAGATTTGTGAGAGGTTTGTGTTGGCGAAGCAGCAGTTTGTGATGACTTGGTAAGGTGTTTGTTCTATTCTCTAGTATGGGAGATTGCATGAAGGAGAGATGAAGCCGCTGCAAATGGTTTAGCTGGAACTGAGTAAGGAAATCCGCTTTACTACAAATACAGGAGGAAAATTATGAATGGTATGGGAAAAAGCCCACTAAGGCGGTTTTTAACTACAATAGGGCTAATGCTTCTCTTCGCCTTTATTCCCGTAGCGTGCGGCGGTCAACAGACAAATTCAACCCCTACTCCGACATCTACACCACCAGGAACAACTCTTTATACTTTACGCGGACCGGCAGGTTCAAATGTAATTGGCCCGGTAGTATGGTCACCTGATGGCAAGTATCTTGCTGCGGGTACTGACTATCCTGCTACGGTCTTTGTGTGGGATGCAAGTGATGGACATTTACTGCTCACCTATCGCGGAAATTCAGCTTCAGTTGCGGCAGTTGCGTGGTCGCCGGATAGTAAATATATCGCTTCGGGAGATACAAGCAACGTAGTCCAGGTCTGGGATGCCAAAACAGGAGCGACCCTCTTAACCTATAAAGGACATTCCGGTTATGTTCATGCTGTAGCCTGGTCACCCGATGGCAAATCCATTGCTTCGGCAGGTGAAGATAAGACAGTCCAGATATGGGATGCCTATGACGGACATTTGCTATATACATACCGCGGACATACCGGTGCCATAGGTTCAATTGCGTGGTCACCTGATGGCAAATATATTGCGTCGGGAAGTGCTGCTGATAACACAGTGCGGGTCTGGCAAGCAATATGATGCAAACCGATATCGAGGTTCTGCGTAGAAAATTCCGTTCGTGGAGTGGATGCCATCTCGAATGCGGGATGGCATCGGCATGATATGGGTATTTGTCTGTAGTTTTAAGGCAGTTACTCACCGGTGGGTTCCTGAATTTGTTCGCGGTTCAGGGTGTCCCAATAACGGTACCATCGATTGCGTACCTCCGCTTCACCCAGGCCGAGCGAATAGACGGGCGAAACTAGAGCCGCCGCGTATTCGACCTTGACCAGGACAATGCAGCGAATAGGCGTGGTCACACCTCGATGTTTGTAATAAGCTAGAATCTGCTCAAAATAAGACCCTTCTGTGAGAATGGTGGCAGTTCCTTTGAAGCGATAGCCTTTGCGTATCAGCGGGTCAACCACGTTGATCTCCGTTACCGGATTAAGACGCAGGTTAGCGATTGTTTGTGAAGAGTCTATATCCGCGAAGGCCAGGTGATCGTTGTCCCAGGCGGTTGTCGTTCCTTTCGGCGAAAGATTGGGCGTGCCATCCGGACAAATCGTGGCAACAAAGCCAAACCTTTCATCGCGCACGATTCTTTTCATATCTTCAGTCAACATGTCTATATACCTCTGCTTCTTTCTTCAGATATGGAGGTTGTTACGTGTTAAGCTCGTTTCACAGCACTCAATTTTTGCTCGTGGAAATTGCTCGCGTTCAACCTTGCGGCCCGGCGTCCCGATAATCGCGCTCGCCCGTCTGCGGATTGTAGTATACCTCTACCTCTCGCTTTGTCGTCGGGTCTACGAAGCGTTCCCCTGTTTTTTGCCAGGTGCTCGCCTGTTTGGCTGACGCGGGGACGGTATCCTGTGCGCTCAAAGAGGATACCACTGACGATCAAGAGGCCGTTGACGGCCAGGTAGATTACAAGCACGATGGTAACTTGTAGCGCGAACAGGACGACCGCCCCGATCAGGCAGAGCACGCCATAAGCGATGATGAGCCGTCGCAACACGGGCGTTTATCCTTCTGATTCGACGACCACGGCGGTGCCGTATGCTACAATTTCGCTCATAGTGGTGCCAATTTCGGAGGAGTCGAATTGCATACGCACGATAGCGTTAGCGCCCATGGTGGTCGCGTTTTGCACCATGCGGTCAATGGCGTGGCGGCGCGCTTCCTCCAACAATTTGGTATATTCAATGATCTCACCGCCTGCCAAAGAGCGCAGGCCGGCCATGATGTTGCCGCCCAGGCCCCGGCTGCGCACAACCACGCCGAAGACCTGTCCTTTTGTTTCAACAATGCGATACTTCGCGATTGATTCGGTAGTAACTATTTGCATACGTATCTCCTTTGTTTTGTTCACCATTTCTCGTGGTGGATATACTCGCTGCTGGCTTTGCGACCGCGTTTGAGCGATGGCGAGGGAACATCGGTGCCATCGTCGTTGACTTTGTCTGGCTCCTGGTAGCGGCGGTGGTAGGCGGACTCGCTGGTGCAGGCAATCACGAGCACGGGAGCCTCAGAAATAAAGGAGTGAAAACCGCCCTCGGCATAGGATTCTTCGTGGCAGATGCGGGCAATGGCGTGTTTAAGCTGAGGCTGTGTCACCACGACGAAAGACTGCCCCTGCGTGAAACCGGCGCTGGGCGCGTGTCGCGCCAGTTCTAACAAGCGCTCGATCACCTCAGGCGAGATCGCTTCCGAGGTGAAATGTCGCACCATGCGCCGTTTGAGTACGATTTCCGTAAAATCCATTGGTTGCTCCTTTAGTAGCGACGCCCCGTGTGGGTGTCACGTCCGTTACTATTATATTGCAAGATGGATGCGAATGGGGGAATGGAAGCATCCCGGCATTCTGGCTTTCGTCCCTGGCGGAGCTATTCACGGAGTCTGGACCCGGCTCTAATGATCTTTGACACCCGAATCAGGGAATACGTTCCTCCGTCCTGTAGGGACAAGGGGCGGATGTGGCGAGGGTGGGGGCCTTGTGCTTGTCCTCGTGGGGTACGACCAACCTGCCTCACGGAACCCGCGAATCGCCTTGCCACGAGGACAAGCACAAGGCCCCCTCATCCACCCACCCCCGCCCCTTGTCCCTACAGAACGCAGTAAGGTTCACGTCATTCCTGTATTCGGTCGTCAAAATTCATCAGGCCGTTTGCAAAGTCAGGAAGGATGGCTTGCCCGACCATCCCGATGAATCCGGTCTCATATTTTTGATTGCATGTTGTACAAGTTCGCATAGATGCCATTCAATGCGAGTAACTCCGCGTGCGTGCCCTGTTCACCGATCCCGGTGTCAGATAACACCACTATTCTCCGGGCATTGCGGATGGTTGACAAACGATGGGCGATGACAAGCGTTGTGCGGTTGTCGGCTAACTTTTCCAATGAATCCTGCACCGCCTTTTCACTTTCATTATCCAGCGCGCTGGTCGCTTCATCAAAAATGATCACAGGGGGATTTTTGATGAAGACGCGCGCGATACTCAACCGTTGCTTTTGCCCGCCTGAGAGTCTTACGCCGCGTTGACCGATATCAGTATCATAGCCATCTGGTAACGCCATGATAAAATCATGCGCGTGCGCCTGTTTGGCCGCGTCAATGATTTCTTGCCTGCTGGCGTCAAGTTTCCCGTAGCCGATATTGTCCGCGACAGTCCCGGCAAACAAATAGACATCTTGCTGGACAATACCGATATTCCTTCGTAATGAGCGCAAGGTAACATCCCGGATATCCTGCCCATCCAGCAGTATTTTTCCCGCATTGACTTCGTAGAAACGCGGAATTAACGAGCAGAGCGTTGTTTTGCCAACGCCGGAAGACCCGACCAGGGCAACGTATTCGCCGGCTTGTATCTCCAGCGACAGGTTCTTCACAACATAATTATGATCTTCTTTATACTTGAAGCTGACATCTTTAAACTCCACATTCCCTCGAACCTGTGTCAGATCAATCGCATCTGCCGCGTCTTGTAGATCGGGCGCCACCTCCATCATATCCATAAACCGGTGAAATCCGGTAATGCCTTCCTGATAGAGCCTGCCAAAGTTGACCAATTTCTGGATGGGGTCGATGAGGATACCGACACATAATAAATAGGTCAGCAAATCAGCTACATCCAGGGACGCGTGAACAATAGCGACGCCGCCAAAGACGATAACAGCGACGGTAATGAGCTGTGTGAATGCCATCAATCCGCTGGAAAAGTACATTTCACTTTTATAGCCATCTCTGCGGCTGACGAGAAAACGATTGTTCGCGTAGGCGAACTTGCGTTTTTCCACATCTTCGTTGGTAAATGATTTGACCACTCTGATGCCTGCGAGCGTATCTTCAACTTGCGCATTGATATCACCGATTCTATCCTTGCTGCTGCGTAACGCCCTATTCATCTTTTTATTGAAATACAGCGCGTGCATAGCCATAACTGGCACAAAGAGAAAGACAATCAAGGTAAGCGCAACATTGACCTTCAGCAAGATAATGAAGGCGCCAGTGACCGTCAAACTGGTAACAAGGATATCCTCAGGACCATGATGATATAACTCGCTCATTGCGAATGTATCATTGGTAAGCCGGGTCATTAATTGACCGGTGCGTTGTTCATCATAAAAGCGAAACGAGAGCTTTTGATACTGCTCGAATAATTCACTGCGCATGTCGCTTTCCATCCTGGCGCCCATCATATGCCCCTGAAAGTCGATGAACATGGTACACAGTAATTGGATACCAACCAACGCTACCATGAGCGCGCCCGTCAGATAGATCTGGTTGAGATCTTGAGGCGTATTATTTTCTAAGATGTTTTTGGTGATGTACCGCGCGCATAACGGGAGTAGCAGCGTAGTCGTCGATACGACAAGCGCGCAGGCCATGTCCGCGAAAAACAAGCCGAGGTATGGTTTGTAGTACGACAAGAACTTCTTGCCGCGCGAACGCGCAGCCGCGCTGGATGCAGAGCCAGCTTTTGCCACGGGAAGATCATTCGCCACTGGCATAGTCGGCAGTTCTTTCGTGGTCGAATTGGTTGATTGCAATGGGATGCTCCTCATAGTAGTGTTCAAACAATCGCACATGGTACAAACATCGCACCCCGCATCAAAAACAAACGAGCGGAGTCAATGGGTGTGTATGCGCGACAGGGAGCACCAGCACGAGAGGGAGTTACGTGGAAGGCAAGACCATCCTGGCGGAGACGTGGCTTATGGAGGTTGAGATGCAATTCCATACCTTCATGCTGGGCATCGATGTTGCGCGGCGTGCGCCTTTGAGCATCTCTACACCTCCTTTCCAAATTGGCGGCGCGGGGAAAGAAACCTGCGCCAAAGATAATAACTTATATCCTGTATGGGGTGATGATACCATATGGAATATGCTTTGTAAATCGTCGTCAAAGGTCTTTAGGGACGAGTAATGCTGCCACTGTCTCTAACAGGGTGGTAGTGGAGCAGGGTTTGGTGAGGTATTTGTGGGCTCCCAGTTCTTGCGCGCGTTGTTTGTGTTTGTTGGATGCGCGGGAAGTGAGCAGGGCGATTTTGAGATTGGGCAAGAGGGAGCGAGTGCGTAGAACATTGAGCACGTCGTAGCCGTTCATATGAGGCATTTCGAGGTCGAGCAAAAGCAGGTCGGGAGACTCTTCCTCGATTTTTTCTAATGCCTCGCGGCCATCGCACGCTTCCAGAATTACATAGTCCTTCTGGCTGAGCGTCTGGCGAAGAGTGCGGCGGATAGAGACGGAATCGTCGGCAATCAGGATTTTGGGCTTCGCGGGTGTTGTTTGATGAGCGGTTTCATATGTTTCAGGGCCTTCATGAATCACACGCTTCTGGCTTTGACGCGACTGGTTCCACAGGATCAGTTCGGGCATATCCAGTACCAGCAACACGTTTCCCGCGCTATCAATCGCCATGCCGGTGATGCCCGGTCGCTGTAGAGGAGCAGGAGGTTGTTTGACAAGTAGTTCAACTTGCCCGACTACCTCGTCCACCTGCACGCCTACCTGGGTCGCTGCCAGGGTATCCATGTTCAAGCGCAGTACTGGCTGAATCTGCGGTGAGGCAGTAGTGACCGGGAAGCCCAGCAGGGCGTTCAGTGTGTATAAATGATCAAAGTCATACGCGAGTTGGGTATCGATGCGCCATACCTGCGTAAAGGGAATAATCACCTGCTGCTCCCAGGCGCGTACCAGCAGGCCCCGCGCCAATTTGGTGGCTTGCGGGAAATGCATAGTGAATCCGGCATGTACCTGCCGGGAAGTGGCGAGGTGTTGTCCCATAAGCGTATCGAGATGCGCCAGGGCGCGCTGCAATTGCGCGGTCGCGGTAGCGATATCCCCGATAGCTTCGTTGAGCGCGTACACCAGCAGGTTCGTTTCGCTGAAACGATCCATCTCCAGTTCATCCCAGCGCGTGGCATCTTCCAGCGAAAGCGGTTGTATGTTTGTCTGGTGCTGGTAAGCGCGTCCGGTGGACTGCGCGGCCTCGCGCAAGATACGCGCCACGAGAGATGAAGAGGGTATGGCCCCTTCGTCTGCGCGCTCAGAACTGGCATTCGTTACTGACATAAAGATGCTTGAGAAAAAAGCCTCGATACGCCGCAAACGAGCCTGCGCCGTTTGCAGTTCCTGAAAAGCTATGTCAACCTGTTTGCGTGCATGTTCTAAAGCCGTTTGCTGCTCAATTAAACGTTCGGTGTGCTGGATAAGCTGATCGAATTGCTGACGATTATTTTCAAGATCGATGGAGGTCGAACCGGAGCCTGTCTCTGCCCTGGCTCCCGATGCCTTCGTTGTGAGCGTTGATTCGTCGCTTCGTTCGTCGAGCGAGATACCCAGTGTGATGAAATCTTGTTCGAGACCGAGCAAGGGTTGCAAATCCTCTTGTTTTTGTGTGACGACGCTGGCCAGCGTTATTTCCATGGCTCCTACGGCATGTCCCAAACCATACAGGCCGGTATGCACGCTGATCTCGCCTGCTATGATCTGGTGGACGACCAGTTCGATACGATGGGCGATAGTAGACATAGCATCACAGCCAATCATGGCCGCGCTTCCGCGTATTTTGTGGGCGACCTGTTGCAATGTGATGAAGCCCGGAGAGTATGCATCTTCATCGCGTTCTGCTTGCTCAAGACCACTGCGTAAGACAGCCAGGTCTTCATCCACCTCGGCGGCGAAAACTGCAAGCATTTCGTCTTCGAGATCGAGCGCCGGGTCGATGGGCAGGGGCGTGAGTGGCGCAACAGGCTCATCACTATCGGGTGGCAGGGTCTCAAAATCGTCGGTGGCGAGGAAGGTGCGTAACACTTCCTGATCTCTGGCGGAAAGCTTGCTGTGATCAAAGGGGATTGGTTCTTCAGGCATGGTGCGCCGCCATTTCGATTTGGAGCGCCATATCGCCGAGCAGCCTGGCAATATCCAGCACGGGATATCCGCCATACAGCCCTTTTATAACATCTACCCGCGCGGGAGTGTAGAGGGTAGAGGGCGTGATGACTGGCGCAAGTTGCTCGAACTCAATGGTGATGGTCGATCCAACTTCCGGCACACGCAGGCCGATGAGGCATTCTGGGTGGCGAGCGATGAGCACCATGCCCCCGTTGGCGGGGGTACCGGTGTTGGAGAGATAATCATCAAGGTTGACAACTGCGACGATTTCGCCGCGCCACGCCTGCACTCCTTGCAACCAGCGAGGAGCAAAGGGCAGGCGGGCAAAAGGAGAGAACGCGGGAATTACTGCTTCAATCGCGTGAAGTGGCACAAAACATGTGCCGCGCTGTAACCCACATTCAAGGTATTGAGGCAAAGCCGCGCTGTCAGATGGAGAAAGAATAGTGGCAGCTTTCGCGGCTTCTATGTGCGCGTGCTGCCAGAATTCCTCATCTGTCATTTGCTCCAGGCTTTGCGCGCCTTTTTCATCCTGAAATGCCATGTTAGGAGTAGACAGGCGTACCCAGATATGAACGAACTACCGACATAATTTCTTGCGTCCTGAATGGCTTGGTGATGTAATCCTTCGCGCCGGCCAGCCGTCCTTTGAGGCGGTCAATGACGCCATCGCGCCGGGAGAGCATAATAATGGTTGTATTGCCAAATTGCTGTTTCGTTTTGAGGTGGCGGGCGACTTCGTAGCCGTCCATCTTAGGAAGACCGATGTCGAGTATAACCAGGTCGGGTACGGGGCAACGTCGTTCATTTAATGCAAGTAAGGCTTCAACGCCATCGGCGTAACTCACCGATTGGATACCTTCACGTTTCAGGCTGGTTTCGATGATTTTCCGAACTATCAGTGAATCATCAATGATCATTACCAGTTTGCTCATCTTTTCGTCCTCTTTCTCTTTTCACACTACCAACAGCCACCCTGCGAAATCAGGCGTTAGTTAGATTACGCCCCTGTGTCGTGAACAAAATGGAACGCGATATGTGTATCGATTACCATCTTGTCTGTAAATAACCACAAAATTATCGAGATTCGGGCTAATTCGCGACGAAGTCGATAAAAGCGGCACAAACCAGGAAGTTACACACGCGGCCCTGGTTCAAATTATTGATCCCTGTGAAATAGTACCATATAGAAGGTCTAGAAGCAACACAAAGATATAAAGATGTAGTTAAAATTATTGATATTGTTCTAAACAATGTCGAAATTGTAATGCTAATGCGTGTTTGTGCGGCGCGTTACCGGCAAAGTGAAGGTGAATGTGCTGCCCTGACCGAGCGTGCTTTCTGCTTTGATACGCCCGCCGTGCGCCTCCACCACGTGACGAGCGATAGCCAGTCCCAGCCCGCTGCCCCCACTTTCCAGGCTGCCGGGCATTCTGAAATCGGCTTTTGATCGCGCGCGATTCACTTTATAGAAGCGTTCAAAGATGCGCGGCAGGTCTTCGGGTGGAATACCAGCCCCGGTATCGCGCACAAAAAAGCTCTGAGCTTTGCTCTCATCCCCGCTTTGTGGTCGCGTGCCAATAATGACTGAGCCGCCGGAAGGGGTAAATTTGATGGCATTATGCAGCAGGTTTACCAGCACGCGCGAGATCTGCTTGCTATCGGCGGCCACCAGTGTCTTGCCTTGCTCGATCTCGGTGCCTAGCTGGACGCGGTGGCGCTGCGCCTGGGGCAACATACGCGCCATGACTTCGCGCACCAGCAGTTCCGCCTCGACCGGTTCGATGCTCATCGGTGTCTGCCCCGATTCAATGCGCGAGAGATCAAGCAGTTCCGTGACGAGGGCGGTCATATGGTTTACTTCGTTCTCGATTTTCTCGATGAAGGCCTGGGCCTGCTCAGGATCGGTATCGATAGCGTCTTCCAGCGTCTCGGCCAGCAAGCGCACAGAGGCCAGGGGAGTGCGTAGTTCATGCGAAATATTGGCGATGAAGTCGCGGCGGGCGCGTTCCAGGCGGCGCAATTCAGTAAAATCTTCGATCACAATGGCAAAGAAGCGCACCATTTCCCCCGTTTTTTCGTGCGCCAGGGGCGTTACCGTGATGTTCCACTCCACGCCTGCCCCGGCATTTCCCCCGGAGTGTTCCTCGTTGCGCGAACTGCGCATTTCCACGCATTGCCGGATAAGCTGGAGGATAGCAGGGTTGGTGATGAAACGTTCGATAGATGCGCCCTCGAGTGACGCCCTCGTTTCAAACAGGGTCTGCGCCTGGGTATTGAAGTAGCGAATCACCAGGTTGGTATCAATAATCATGAGAGGCCTGGGAACAACATCCAGCAGTTGCTCGAAGAAGATATGATAGTCGATGGTGATTTCGTCGTTCACGTCAGTCCCTCAATGGTTATTACAAGCGGGCAGCCCGGCTAATTGCGCGGCCTCTACGTGAGGATTATAGGAATCATTTCGGCGGAACGTCAAGTTGCGTGCTGCCAGGGGGCATAATGTTCGCAAGGGTCGCCATGGCGCTTCTAGTGAAACAAAGGGGTTAGCTGAGCCGTATATAGTGCATACGCAATTATGAACCTTCAAAAGGATGATCTAATGGTTTTTGCCAACCGAATGCAGGAATGCGCGCTGCCCCGTCCTGTAGGGACAAGGGGAGGATGTGGGTATGGGTGGGGGCCTTGTGCTTGTCCTCGTGGCATGCAGATTTTGTTGGGGTCCTGTGAGGCAGGATGGTCATACCCCGACGAGGACAAGCACAAGGCCCCCGCATCCACCCAACCCTGCACCTTGTCCCTACAGGACGGAGGTACACATTGCTGCATTCGGTCGTCACAAATCATTAAAGTGGGGAGGAGGCGCGGGCGACGCAAGCGTCCCCTTCCCATGTCCACCCCACCCCCGCCCCTACAGTTACCTGGAACGATGAAAAGAAGACTAATGGCGAGTTTACATAAAGAAAAGTTAAAAAGCGTGTGGACGGAGGTAAATGGGGTGTTGATGCACGCTCGTCTGTCGGAAACTCCGGCACTTGCCGACGTACATACGGTGGTGCTGGTGCATGGCTTAGCGGTTTCCAGCGGATATATGGTGCCTACCGCGCTGCGGCTTGCTCCGTACTATCGCGTCTATGCGCCCGATCTTCCGGGCTTCGGGAAAAGCGCGAAGCCAGCGCATATTCTGACCATTCCAGAACTTGCCGATGCGCTGGCCAGCTGGATGGAGGTGATGGGTCTGCCACCGGCGGTGCTGCTGGGCAACTCCCTGGGGTGCCAGGTGATTGTCGATTTCGCTTTAAGATACCCTGAACGCATCACCCATGCTGTGCTGGTAGGCCCCACGATGGACCCGCGAGCGCGCACCATCCACCAGGAGGCTTTCCGCTTGATGCTTAATATGTTTCGCGAGCCGTTTCCCTTTTTGTTCGTCGCTGGTCGCGAATACCTGGCAGCCGGGCCGCGGCGCACAGTTCGCACGCTGAAGTATGCTTTCGCTGATGGCATGGAGGAGCATCTTCCGCGCGTGCAGGTTCCGACGTTAATTGTGCGCGGCGCTCGCGACCCGATTGTGCCGCAACGCTGGGTGGAGGAAGCACAGCGGCTGCTGCCAGATAGCCAGCTTGCGGTTTTACGCGGAGCGGCCCACGCAGTGAACTATAATTCGCCTCAAAAACTTGTAAAGCTTGTACGGGCTTTTTTGTCAAAATGAGCAGAATGCAGATTACGCGGCGCGAAATTCAGGTAGGGCAGCAGACTGTCTATTACCAGGTTGCAGGGGAAGGCGAACCGGTTGTCCTGATTCATGGGCTGTCGGCCTCCTCGCGCTGGTGGGTGCGCAACATTCCCGCGCTGGCGCAGCGCTACCGGGTTTACTTGCTGGACCTGCCCGGTTTTGGAACGATGCGGCGTTTCCGGCGGCGCTTCGTGCTCGACGAGCTAGCTTCCGGCATCGTGGCGCTGATGGATGCGCTCGGTATTCAACAGGCGCACCTGTTCGGCCATTCGATGGGCGGCTATATCTGCCTCAGAATCGCGGCCCAGCATCCTGAACGCATCAAACGTCTGGTGCTGGTCTCACCGGCTGGCATACCGCATGTCCGCTCTGTGTACGGCTATACTATTCCGCTGCTGGTAGCGTTCCGCTATTTCAAGCCAGGCTTTTTCTCCATTCTGATCTCCGATGCTTTACGCGCCGGGCCGCTTACCATCCTGCGCGCCACGCAGGACCTCTTAACCAAAGATATACGAGACTGCCTGAAGGATGTCACTGCTCCCACGCTGCTCGTCTGGGGCGAACACGATTCGCTTGTACCACCCGTATTCGGCACTATTTTGCAGCAGGAGATAAAGGGCGCGCGCCTGCTTATATTGAAGAGAGCTGGTCATGTTTCGATGTTTGACCAGGCGGAACTGTTTAATGAGGCGGTGATGGGGTTTTTGGAGGGGTAGGAAACAAAAGGCTCCTCGACCAGGATTCGAACCTGGAACCTACCGGTTAACAGCCGGCCGCTCTACCGTTGAGCTATCGAGGAATGTCGGGTGCTCTTGCGAACGAACTGAGTATACATCATCATCTTGCGATTCGTCAATAGTTTTTTTCTGGTGATTCCCAAAGTCCGCGAGAGATCCTTCGCTGCGCTCAGGATGACAGCCAGGGGTGGTGTCATCCTGAGCGCAGCGAAGGATCTCTCGCGTGAGATTACGCCTGGCCGACATCGCTGGAACCACTGGGGCTTTCGCCTTCGGCGGGTGCCTGTCCCTGGGCTGATCCGTAGATCATGTCAGAGAGTTCCTTGTGGGAGCGATCGAGGAATGAGCGCAGTTGTGAGAGGCGTTCTTTGTTTTCGAACGCGCCCCTGCTGGCAATAGCGAAGAGCCGCGCTACTTCGGCGGCCTCAGAGCGCAGCGCTAGAAGCTCGTCGGGAATGCCCCAATGCCGACCGGGGCCGAAGGGACCGCGTGGGCCATGCCCGCCGTGATGTCCTCCGCCAAATCCGAAACCGGGGCCAAATGGGCCTCGTGGGCCGCGCCAACCGCGTGGGCCGCCAAAGCCAAAGCCGCGTCCAGGGCCAAATGGGCCGCGCGGGCCTTCTCCTTCTTGCGCCATCCAGGGGGGCGTCCAGCCTTGCCAGTTGGCCTGCTGCGGCTCCGGGGAGTCGCCGGGTTGCCTGTTAAAATCTCCAAACATTGTGTGTTGTCTCCTTTCAATTGAGAGAACGTTTGCGATATATCGCGTTCACCAATTGAAACAATGCGATATATCTTTATATTCCATATTACGATATATCGCAATGAAAGTTGCAGATCGAAAATGAATGTAGCGGGCCATCCTTATAGCACTTCTGGGGTGTGCATCTCCAGGGCAGCCAGATGGAGATCTGGCTGGCAGGGTGGAGTTTCGGGCGAGAGGCGATTGCGCAACTTCTGGCATGTGGCCTGCAGCTGTGTTGAGAGGTAGCCAAAGAAATGTGGGGCTTCGAGCGCATTTTGATAGGCGCGCAATAAAGCTTCGACGGATTGATAGCGATGACGGGGGTTTTTCTCCAAGGCGGCAGAGTATCACTCGCTCAACCGGACGCGGAATGGCGGGATTGAGGAATGAAGGTGCCAGCGGGCGCGTTTCTACGTGATGCAGGCAGATCTTCCAATCGCTCGGCCCATCGAATGGCAGCGAGCCGGTCAGCAACTGGTACAGCAGGATGCCTACCGAGTATACTTCGCTGCGCGCGTCCACGTGTCCATCGAAAAGTTCGGGGGCGGTGTAGTGGGGAGTTCCCATGACGCGCCCGTTGTGTTGTGGTTTTTCGCCGAGCCAGGAGGCAATGCCAAAGTCGCTCAGATACAGATTGTAGTTCCAGTCAAATAGGATATTCGTGGGTTTAATATCGCGATGGAGAATACCCAGCCCATGGATATAGGTCAGGGCGCTGCTGAGCTGTTCAAGCACAATACTGGTTTCTTCCAGAGAGAGGGGCTTCTCAATGAGCATGTCCTCCAGCGTTCCGCCTCGCAAATAGGGCATGACTATGTAGTAATATCTTCCGTCCTGGCCAGCATCGAGGCAGGGAACGATATGCTCATGTTGTAGAGCCTGCATAATCTCTTTTTCGCGATACAACAGTTTCAAGTCGGCAGTGAAGGTGTCAACGACTTTGATCGCCACGTATGAGCCGGTGGTGATATGGCATCCCAGGTAGACCGAGGCCATGCCTCCCTGCTGCAGGCGCTTGACCAGGTGGTACGGGCCGATATGAAATTCTGTTTGAAGCGTTTGCTCTATATGATCGAGAACAGCTTGCATGTCTATTTACCTCGGTACTTTCCTTCGTTGTGCGACTCTGACGGGCCGCTCCACGTCAACCAATAACGTGTAAAGAAGCACTCTGTAAGATAGACACGTAGCAATAGCGAGGCAGGTAGCGAAAAAAGGGCGTAATAACGCTAAAAAAACTTTCTCTCAGCAGGGTCTAAGCTGATTCTTTGCTGGCATTAAGTAATCAGCGATACGTTCAATTAGTATTTCATAAAAGCGCCAGAGAGTCCCGCGTGAGAAGTTGAGGTCGGCTGCTCTCTGATTTTTCCCTCGACCGCTTGTTCGATTATGATCATAGCGCGCGCAATTTCGGCAAGTCTTTTTTCCGTCTGCTCTTTTTGTCCTTGAATTCTTGCCAGTTTCTTTAGTAAGTTTTCTTTTTCAGAGGCCAGTTGGTGCAGTTTTAAAAGCCCGCTACTTTCGGTGATTGGTCCCGGTCGTGTATTCAGGCTATGCACTCCTCTAAGGTCGCTGACTCCTTTTGTTATCATTTACTACCACCTCGTTTTACCATTTTTCTATCCGTTTGTTTTGTCTCTGCCGCGGCTACCAATTTTTCTATGGCCTCGCTATCAAAAGCATCTGCGAAATTTGTTGCTGACCCGTATTGTACATGTTTCTGAATGAGACCAATCACTAACTCTGTCATTTTGGCTCGATCATTGCTGTTGTGCCTACCCGATATTAAGGCGTCGATACAGATATCAACAAAAAGGGGATTATGCTGCTCCGCGTGTATCCCTCGTTGCCGGAGCATCTTTCCAATGATAATGCCCGGCCTGATACTTATCGCCTGATAGGATTCAATCATTTGACGGAAGTCCCGCAAAATTCCGACAATCTTCCTGGCATCATCGAGGGTCACGCCGGTCCTGGCGGCGATAATGGTTTGCTCTGTTGCCTCATCGAAATAATCTAAATGGATGCTGACCATGCGGTCTAAAAGGGCATCCTGCGTTTTGTGAACGCCGGCATACTCATGGGGATTGGAGGTGAAGATGGCTCTGAAATCCGGGTGAACTTTAATATAGCCTGCTTCTTCCTGGGAAGGTGGCAATGTCAAAATCCCCTCCTCTAAAACGGAGAGAAGGGCGTTATTGGCTGCTGGCCTGGAGCGGTTGAATTCATCGTAGACTAAGGTTAGACCTTCTCTGCAGGCGGTAGTTAAACGGTTATCTACCCACCGCTGCGATACATTTTCTTCGGTCTTTAAAACTGAGTGTATAAAATTATCGACCAGCTTACTCTTGTGATAGCCTGTATAATCGCCGATCAGGTCAGAGGTGCCGAACTCTTCATCCCCGAACATGAGTATCACCGGCTGGCGCAGTTTATAGGCCAGATGCAGAGCCAGCGTGCTTTTTCCTGTGCCAGTTGGGCCGGTGAGATGAACCGGAATGCCAGCCTCAAGATACGACATGGCGCGTTGGACAATTTCTTTGACCGGAGGTGTTTCGATGAACTCTTCTGAGGGGCCGACAGATAAACTATGCAGTATTTGATTCTTATTCATAATCCTTCTTCATTTTCTACTTGACTTCGTGTCAAGGCAGTGTGACAGACTTTTTCGGTCTGTCACACTGCCTTATAATTGAGTGATCCATGTCAGCCAGTGCTTATTCTTCCCCCTGTTTTTTGGCTGTCGCGCTCTTCCGGGGGCGAGTAGCGCGAGGCACTGCCGTAGACGACTCAGGCAGCGAGACTGTATTCTTAGGCCTCGCCGCTGTCCGTGGCGGTCGTTTCGTCTGCATTGTTTCAGCCAGTGCTTGCCAACTCTTCACCATTTCTTCTCGCTCTTCACGGAACTGGGCAATGGCTTCTTCAGCGCTCTTCCTGATAGCCAGACTGGCCTGTGCGATTTCTTCGATCTCTGCTCGCCGTGTCTTCGTCGCTCTCCGGGTCGTCACAATAAACTTCTGAAAGTCGCGCAGCCTGGCTTGTTTGCCGGCGCTAAATAGTTGCTTGAGTCCCTGGGCAATGGCTTGTTCTTCCTGGTGAAACTGCGCCAGCATGTCCAGAATTTCCTTCTCTCGGGCCTGGCGCAGTTCAATCACCTCTCCCATGAGCTTCTGAAAATCGGCTTTTCTCAAGGATTCGCCTTCAGCTAAATTCTGTTGCAGCTGTATTGCCATTTCAGCCTGCTCTTTTTTGACGCCAGCGATGGTTCGTTGAGCATCCAACCGCAAAGCTGCGGCCTTTTCCACAATGGCATCATAAAAATCCGCAATCTCAGCTGGAAGACTTTTTGCTTTTACATCTTTATCCGTCATACACGACTACTCCTTCCAGTTGGAACGTAAAAGGTTTTTTTCTAACAGTGAGACTTTGAATCCCAGGCGAAAAAAGTAAGAAGTACTGTTCTCGCTTCAGATGGCGGGAGATGTTACGCGCTCTTCCCGGCTCTGGCCTTTTCGGGTGATGGTGCGCCCGGCTCCGCTTTTGGTGTAGAAGGGCGTTTTCCGGCTTCTTCCTTATCCGATGTTGGAGCGGCCAGCTTTGGTTTTGGTGCAGGAGCGGTTTTCCCGGCTCTTTTTGTGGCCATCACATGGGTCAGCTTTTGCCACTCGTGGCGGGCTTGTCGGCTATCGGCTGAGGAAGCGGCCAGTATATCTTCTACCGCACTTGAAAGGTCTATTTGAAAGGATGACAGCTCGCTTCTCAAAACCTCTGCCATCTCGTGATGCTCGCTTCTCAAACTAGCCAGCGTATGGGCAGTGTCTTTTTCAATGGTCGCTATGTTCCCCTGGAGTTCTCGTTTCAGCCTTGCAAACTCTTTCTTTCTTTCTCTTTCAGAAGCAGCCAGAGATCGCTTCAGCTCTTGAGCCATCTTGTCGTGTTCACGATGGAAATTTCCTAGCGTCTGGTGGGTTTCATTCACAATATCGGCAACCCCGGCTATCCTTAGTCCATAGGAAGCTTCAATATCTTCAGTGACAGATTTGACTCGGCTGGTACCAGTCATATTCCACGTCCTTTCGACGATTATCTTGACAGTGCATACATAAAGGCATGCTTTCCAGGTCTAACGAGGAAGGTCTTACTTGTCACCCGTGTGTAAAGGGTCCCTGGATACATGTGGGACGCTTTCCACCTGGAAAGGATGCCTCATTCACTTCCTCAACCCTTAGGCGGCTGAAGCTGTCAGCCCAATGGCTTCGGCATATTTCAGGTAGGTCTCGACAGATGCGATGACAACCCTGGCTTCAATCGCCAGGAGTTCAATACCCACCAGGGAAATACGAACCCATGCATCAACCACCACGCCCTTGTCAAGGATGCGATCTACAACCTCAACCAGGCTGGACGACGCCATCGATTTCTCTACGGCCATGATTATTAACCTCCTCAGAAAGTTGACTCTTTGACTACTAACTCAGTAGCAATTTCAGTATATACCCCTCAAACAAATACAAAGCTCTATAGAGAGTTGCCTTTTTCCAATTGCGCTACCCTGTTCTTCAATTCCTCATTTTCGGCTGCCAGTTTTTTGAATGCGGTTGCCTGTAAAAATGGATCGCCTTCCCACCAGTTAATACCTATAGCTTTTGCTTTATCCACCGAGGCAATCAACAGTCGTATCTTGATGGTCAATAGCTCGACCTCTACCAGGTCGATCTTGATATCTCCAACGATTACTACGCCTTTATCAAGAACCCGGTCTAAGAGATCAGCTAAATTCGTAGCTTGCAGGCTGGTACTTTGCGCTGCCATGAACACACCTCCACTCGTTGTAATTTATAGAAGGTTCCCCAGAGGACCTAAATCTAAATTCAAGTCCTCATTTTCTAAACCGAACGTTTTTTTTAGTTGCTCCATCTTCACATCCAGCAGGAAGAAGGTATTCCCCAACCTCTCGATTTCACTGGCATGTAACTGTCCCTCGTCTATACGCCGGACAGCCTGTTTCTCCATCAGTTTTCGTATCAGTTCAACCAGGGTTAATACGAGTTTAGCCAGCCCCTTTTCTACATTTTCGGGATCGATAGTGGTTCTGGGTTTAAAAAGCTGGTCCAGCCCGGTATCAATACCTGATGGTAGCGTACTGGCTTGCATCTCTCCCGCGGCGCTTTTACTCTGGTTATGGGTTGTGGCGCAAGGTGTGGGCGCGATCTCCTGGCTTGGCACTCCCGGTTGGCCTGTTACCTGATCCTCATCCTGGAGAGATGTTTGCCAGGAAATCATCTTAGCTTCTGTATTGCCAGGTCTTCTGGCTGCTTTCTCAACAGTTTTTACCGAGGAAAGTAACAGCCCCAGGTTAAGGTAAACAAGGTCGATATCTGCTACTGACAGTAGTATCTCTCCCTTCACCACCACACCTTTATCTAAAAGCCTGTCTAAAAGCTCAAGAAGTGTTACCTGTTGATGCTTGACGATATCCTCGCTGGTTTTGATTGTCTGACGACTCATCGTAGTTGGACGCGATACATCGCGTCCCTCCCTCCCATTGCCATTTTACGTAAAACTGTACGGAGGCCAGGGGCCAGACACTTCAAGGTCTAACCCTAAAGACGCATAGTTTTCTCGTAATTTCTTTCCCTTGCGACAGAATCTGAGCTACTCTGGCCCTTTCGACTAAATAGACGGTATTGAGAATCATTTCTTTCTTTTTAGCCGTCAACTTTTGCGGCAAAGTTTTATTGAGTTTAGCTTCATACGCATCTTTTGCAAGCTCTTGAAAAATTGCCTCGGTGCTTCTGGCAAGCCGGGCAACGACCGTATTTTTTAATTCCTCCTCCATTTTTCTGCCAAATAAATAGGCAGCCCCTCTTGATAATGTTTCTCGTTGCGCTTGCAGGTCTTTGAATTGGGGTTCAGTTTGCGCAATATGGTGTGTGAATTCCTGTGTATCGGCGTATACCTTCAACCCCCATTCCTCTCTTCCAGTAAATTTAACCAGGAGCTGTTTAAACTTCTCCTCATCGTCCCGCAGCATCTGTAAGGCAGCTTCTTCATCTTTCAGGATGGTGCCGAACTTGAAGGGGACGACCGTAGTATTTTGCATAAGAGCATCAACCACATCCTCGTGGGCTTGCAGTAGCGCTTCGGTTTCACTGTGGGCTGTGGTTATCGTAAATTCAGAAAATAACTGCTTAATCTGGCTCTGAAAGATATCAATATCGATTTTACTCACCACCACGCGAATATCCCGCCCAGCCACAACATAGACTTTGCTCTTCTTATCAATGCCCAGAAGAGCAAGTTGCTCAGGGGTCTCGCCTACCAGCCCATAGGCGTACAACCCAAATTGAGAGGTCATCGTATTCCCCCGCTTATAGCACTTCCTCGCCAATTCTCCCTCGCTTATAGGAGGAGACTTCAAGCTTCGCATTCAGCCAGATGAGATAATGCTCCTTATCAAACACGCGGTATTCCGGTTTAATAGAGGCTAAATACTGGTTTATTTCTGCCACTTCGGCCTCGACAACCCAGCCGCCACCATCGGCCTTCTCAATCGCGACTATTCTTATGCCCTCAGCTTCAATAGTCTCTGTCAAGAACTTCTTTACTTTATCTCCGACGTCAGAAATCATAAAACTTCTCTTTCTTTCAACAATTTTACGGCCCCGTCACCCGCGGAAGGGTTTCTCAGGATGACTTTGACGCTACACCACACTACTATTAGCTTCTCTGGCGATGGTGAGTCTTTCTAAAAGCGCTGCCTCTTTTTTTGGAACTCCTCCTCAGCCACTTGATCGATTTCATACAGCGTTTGTAATCGCAGCAGTTCCTCTTTTATTTTGGCCTCATCGGTTAATTCGGTTTGCGCCATGTCGTATATTTTCTCAAATATACTTATCAGGCCCTTTGCCGGTAATCCAATCAACAAATCATCAAGAATAAACATCGGTTAATTTTTGCCCCCTTTTTGTCTCGTGAAACAACTGAGTTGCCAGATTTTGCAGGCTGTCGATACCTTGAACCTCGGTTGGCTGCAAAAAAACCTCGGTGATGCTATGCGAGCTAAATTTCTCCTTCAGTTCACGAATGTACCTGGCTTGCGTCTCTCTTCTCCTATCGGCAAAATCAGACCCATCTTGCGGAAAGATGTTATTGACAATGATATGCCTGGATGGAATGCGCATCTGTTCGAGACCTGCTGATCAAATCTTCTGTTTCGGAAACCCCCATCTTCTCGGCAATCGTTACCACCACAAACTCTGTTTTCTCAGAGTTTTGTAAGAGCGATTTCACTTTATTTACGGTTTTCTTCATTTCTAGCAGAAACTCATCAGCCTTTTCGATACGCTGCTCCCTGGCAAATTGTCTTACCATGGCGTGATGTTTCCAGCGAAGTCTGGCCAAAAACTTTATCCAGGTATTCAAAAGTTCTGGCAGCATGAGCAGTCTCAGCGTATGGCCGGTGGGCGCAGTATCGACGATGTACACCTCATAGTCTGAGCTTTCCATATAGTCTGTAATCTTTTTTAAGCCCATCACCTCGTCCAAGCCTGGGATATCGAGGCTCAATAGCTCTTCCGTATCTTCATCGGCGAGATAAGTCCCCTGTTGCAGTATATCTAAGATGTCTCCGCCGTATTCTGCTTTAAAATCTTGCAGGACTTTTCTGGCATCAATCTCCATGGCGAAGAGGTTAGGCGCGCCAACAATAGCAGTAGGTTCGCTCCCAATTGCTTGACCGAAGCTATCCGCGAGCGATGGCGCGGGATCGGTGGTAAAGATTAAAACAGTGCGTTCTTTAGCCAGCTCTATGGCTGTTGCCGCCGCCATCGTCGTCTTACCAACGCCGCCTTTTCCGCCAAACAGCATAAATTGCAAAGATGGGTCGAATAATCTGTTCGCTAACATAGAGATCCCTACCAGTTGACGACCACTTCCACGAAGTTGTATGGCGCTACCGGGCCAGTGTATTTTAACTTTTTCCTGTCGCCATACGTCTTTTCCAGTTGCTGCATCATGTGGTCAAACTCACCCTCCTGCTCTTTTGATACCAGGAAAGCGGCGTTCACAAGGTTCATATCGCCATAGATGCGATTCTCTTTACACTGCAGGCTGAAAGGCTTCAAGCTCTCGAGCAGTTCTCCGACTTCTCTTTTTCTCTTGTCCTCCAGGGCTTTTTGCACCAGCTGGCCAATTTTGATCTTGCCAGCGTATTGCTTTTGCCCGTTCTTTTCACGCAGCAGCGTTTCTTTAATGCTTTGAATCTCTTTATTTTCTTCGACCACTTCGACAAAAATAGCATCCAGGTTGGTCCACAGCGCTCTCACGCTCAGTTCTATTTTGCCCTTCATCTGATCCAGTAAATCAATAAATTCCTGGTAGCGAGCCATCAGCACCTTTTCTACAATTGTTCCTTCTTCTTCGGCAATCGTGCAAAAACGCACTGGCAGGATGGTGTATTCCTGCATCGCCACTTCCACCACCCTGGCGTGCGCGATCGAGTTTTCCCTGGTTACCGCATATTTGACAATGGGAGAACGAGACACAATGGCAGCCACGTCGCGATAGGGAAGGGTATACACGACATCCCCTCTTCCACCGATCCCGATGGGGCCAAAATCTCGCCTCTGATCTGTGGCAACAATGCCATAGATATAGTAACCTTCTTCTTTACTCATGTGTTTCACCCTGTACAGGCTTGATAGGCATAGTCAGGTAAGAACCCAGTCTATTCACTTCATCCTCCCCCTTTTTACTGGCAAACTTCTGGGAATACGCTCTCACTTTTGCAGGGTCTTTCAGCGTTACCACTTCGATGTCTCTGGCTAAGCCGGAGAGTACCTGGTGAGATGCGCCCAGGAAACAGATGCCTGTTTCTCCGTCGCGCAAATGTGCGTTGATACTTTTGATAATGTAGGCATCACGCGCCTTTAAGAGCCTGCCCTTGTGCCATTTGTAGCGAAAGAGCGCCAGCAGGCTGCCTCCCAGTGACTTTTTTTTGAGTAGCGCGCTCGTTAAAAGGTACTCTTGCTTGAGCAGGGCGGGGTTCTCGGTTTGCGCAAGCTCTGCCCCTTGCTCAAGCAGTTGTTCAATAATCTGGTGATTGATGCTTCCCTGCGCCGCCAGGTCTTTGACAATGTTTTTCCCTGTGATACCGTCTACCGGCATACCATCCTGGAAAATTTTGAAGCCCGCTGCATTTGCGCTCTTCCAGTAGTTGGCAATCGCCTGCCAGTAGAGGTTGATGACTTCTTTATGTTTCTGCCAGGTGTGACTGCTTACAACTGCGCTTGCTTGCCCCTCGATGCCCGCGGCGAGCGTCCCTAAATCAGGCCCAGTATGGATGATCGGCACGTATATCAGCCTTCTCATGAGAAGTCTTTCTCCCAGCGGTATACCTCAACCCGCGTCATGCCGTGTGCGACTACATTTTTCAGGGTCTTGTAAGCGATATGAAGCCGCGAAAAATCCTGAATACCGGCGCTACCACCGGTATCCGGGTGGCTTTTCTGGGCGAGCTGGTAGTAGGCATCGCGAACCGACTTATCGGTTAATTCTCCATGCAGGCCGAGCGTTTTTCTGGCTGCCTGCAACACTGTCCGGAGCGATGCTTTCAAGCAGTATGGTAGCGAAGCTATATGGTGGAAGTGGGCCTACCACGCGAAAATTGACGGTATTCTCCAGCTTTTGATCCAGCAGTGTCACCGCCTCATTAAAGGACTCCTCGTGCTTCTTTTCCAACAAAAAGGCGGTGTTCAAGATCATTTCGTCGCTTACCACGTCGTGCAAACAGAGGTCTACCGCCTCCCCTTTAAGCGCCTGCAAAATCAACTGTGTAGAGCTGGCTTTGTAGGTTTGGATACATTCTGCTACCAATTGTCCCAGCGTCACCTTTTCCTCAACGGCAACTTGATTACCTTTCAGCGCGAATTCCCTTTGTTTGCGTTGAATGTGGGGGCTATCGCGATAAATTGCCGCCATGACTTTTGGCATCTCCCACTGCGCCACCACGTCCAGTTCTATTTTCCCCTCCATTTTGCGCAGTTCGTCGCTCAGCAGAGCATAGCCTTTTTCGAGGAAGGTGATCACTTCACCCGCGCTCTTTACCATTGTGCCGAATTTGACCGGCAGCACGGTAAAACTTGCCATGACTTTTTCAAGCACAAACTGGTGGGTAACCAGGCCCTTGACGGTTTTCTCTTTCGCCAGGGAGTCATAGATAGTATAGGGACTTTCGGAAACAACCGCCGCGATATCTTTGAATGCCAGCGTTGCTACGCTGGTAGGCCGATCGCCTATGCCGATGGCGCCAAATTCCTGCGGGTTGCTGGTTTTAATAATGCCATAGATGTATATGCCGTTTTTCATAGACTTCCCTCTCTTATCTCCACTTGCGCTTCCCGAATCTCTCGTCTTGCCTCTTTGAACTCCTCCCGCACGTCGGGAACTACCCCCAGACCGGTGCAGGTGTAGCAAGTCAGGGTTGTTCCTCTTTTCTGGCCTGACCCGCGACAGTCGACGCAGGTCATATACTTGCCTGTAATGGCATTGCTGCCCTTGCCTTTGCAAACCGAACAGGTGCTTCTAAAGTGGGGATTGTGGCCTGTTCCTTTGCAAAAGGCGCATTTAATGTTGTGTTCTTGCATCTTTCATTGCCGCCATAAAGTATTTTTTGTCGATCACTAATTTTTCCAGGTCTGTTTCTTCGCTTTCTAAAAACTCGCGAATCGCCAGCAGGCTTGCCTTCTGACAAATAGAGGCGATATCGGCTCCGACCAGACCCTCGGTTTCCGCAGCCAGGCCGCTCAGTCTGACATTTCTCGCCAGAGGCTTATTCTGGGTATGCACCTTAAATATCTCTTCCCGCGCCTGCGCATCGGGTTTCGGAATCTCGATCACAAAGTCAAAGCGACCGGGTCTCAAGATGGCCGGGTCAATCAAGTCGGGCCGGTTGGTACTACCCAGCACCAGTACTCCCTTGAGTTCTTCAATCCCATCCATGGCGGTCAAGAACTGGGTGACGATCCGCTCTGTGACCTGGTCGCCCATCATCTGGCCCCGTTTAGGAACCAGGCTCTCAATTTCATCAAAAAAGAGGATGCAAGGAGCGGCCTGCCGGGCCTTTTTGAAAACCTCGCGCACCCCTCGTTCGCTTTCACCGATGTACTTAGAGAGGAGTTCTGGACCTGAAATCGCGATAAAGTTGACTTCTGCTTCTTTGGCAATGGCTTTCGCCATCATAGTCTTGCCGGTGCCAGGCTCGCCGGTTAATAAAATTCCCCTGGCCGGCCGGGTATTTGCCTTTGCATACACCTCTGGATGGTATAAGGGGTCTCTTACCGTCTCGATAAGTATGCGTTTGATATCAGCCAGTCCGCCGATTTCGGAGAAGCCTGTTTCGGGGATCTCAGTAAAGACCTCGCGAATGGCGGATGGCTCGATCTCTCTTAGCGCGTTTAAGAAATCATCCATTGTTACTTCAAGGGCCAGAATGGCCTCTTCAGGAATGACTTCGCGCGCAAAGTCGATGCTGGGCATCAGACGGCGTATAGCGTACATGGCCCCCTCGCGAGCTAAAGCGGCAAGATCGGCTCCTACGAAGCCGTGCGTTAGAAACGCTAAGCGGTCAATATCCACGTCATCGGAAAAAGGCATGCCTCGCGTGTGAATAGTGAGAATTTGCAGTCGCCCATTTTTATCGGGAATGGGGATGACAATTTCCCGGTCAAAGCGGCCAGGGCGTCGCAGGGCCGGATCAAGGGCGTTGGGTAAATTGGTGGCGCCAATGATGATGACCTGGCCTCGTTCCTCCAACCCATCCATCAGGGCCAGCAGTTGACCCACTACCCTGCGCTCCACCTGCTTTTCCCCGCCTAAATCTTCTCTTTTAGGGGCGATGGCATCAAGTTCATCCAGAAACAAGATTGAAGGCGCGTTCTTTTTGGCTCCCTCAAAGATGCTGCGCAGGTGAGCCTCGGACTCACCGTAGAACTTGTGCATGATCTCAGGGCCGGAAATCTGAAAGAAAGAGGCGTCGGTTTCATTGGCTATCGCTCGCGCAATGAGGGTTTTTCCGCAGCCGGGAGGCCCATGCAGCAGCACGCCTTTGGGCGGGTCGATACCCAGGCGCGCGAAAACCTGCGGGAAGCGCAGGGGAAGCTCGATCATCTCGCGGATGCGCTTCACCTGGTCGCCCAGTCCCCCGATATCTTCATAGGTCAGCTTCGCTTCCGCAGCCTTGCCTTCTCCAATAATCGAAATACTGGTGCGCGGTGTTAAAAGCACGGCCCCAGTGGGCAGGGTATCGACTACTCTAAAATCCTGTTTCTTTGTCCCCAGAAAGGTAGTTTGTACCCTGTCTCCCTGCATAACAGGGACGGCGGAAAGCTGCCGTAACAGGTAGGCGCTATCGGTCGTCGTCCTGCCGGCCAGGGTTAAAGGAGAAAGGGTTACTTTTCTTGCTTCTTCGACCTTGATGCGGGCAAGTTTGACCTGATCATCAATGCCAGCCTGGGCATTTTCCCTGATGATCCCGTCAATCTGGACGATACCGCGCCCCCGTTGATCTGGAAAGGTGGGCATGATTTTGACAACTGTTTGCTGCTTGCCCTGCAGGCCAAAGACCTCGCCGGAGTCGCTAATACCCAGTTGCTCCATCACTGCTGGATCGACCCGGGCAATCCCACGCCCTACGTCGCGGGGATTGGCTTCGGCCACTTTGAGTTGAACGGTTATGTCTGCCATGCTACTTTTTGCCAATTCGTATTTCTAGCACACCGTTTTTGTATTTCTTTTTGATGGTGCCTGTATCAATGCCTTCTGGCAGAACCACCTCTTTATAGTATTTGCGATCGCCATGAGCAGCCGAGAGGGTCAGGATGTCGCCCTTCACACTCGTTTTGATATGCACTTCTTCGATGCCGGGCAGTTCAATAATGATTAAAACGTGGTCCTTTTCGTCAAAAATGTCAACCAGGGGTTCTCTCTCCTCCTCGACTACCGCGCCACTGGCAGTCTTCCTCACATTACCAAACGACTCAACAGTGGGCTTGCCGCCGAGACCCCTTTTGACAGAGAGACCGTAGACAGCCTTGACTTTACCCGAAGGACTGGTAAATTCTCCGCTGCGCTCTCCCCCCTCTCCCCCTCTCCCGCGTTTTTCCCTTCTGCTTCCAATTTGGAAACGAGATCGATAATATTTCCGAAGCCTTGAAACAGGCCGCTGAAGGAGATTTTCCCCATACCAAAATCAACCTCTACGGCCTTTTCGTCTTTTTTATCTTGCTGGTCTTTTTTTGCTGGCATGATGTTCCTCAAATTTTTTATTCCCGTGAGATACTCTCGCCAATGAGCCGGTGACGCGAAAATCGGTAAGAAGTACCTGGAGGGGCTAAACGTTATTTCCCAGACGTAAAATCTGGGCCTTGTTATTTTTAGTATACTGAGTGGCACAAATAAGCAGGAGGACTTGCATAGCTGCTGTATCCCAGGAACAGCTTCCTTATACCGCTCGCGCTTTCAGCGATTTTTTTGGCCCATGCATCGCTGCGCCAATGGCTGTTCTCTTGCGCACCTTTTTGCGGTACTATTGTTTTAATGAGGAGTTTTTTATGGTGTAAAAAGGAATTTCATGTCAACGTCTTTGGAACCGAAGCCCCACGCGCCCCCTTCTTCTCTCACGACATCATCACGGCGTGGGATCGTAATTGTCCTCGTCGCCGTGGTTATCTGGTCAACGACACCGGTCTTTATTGATCGCCTTCAGACATTTTATCGAATGTCTCCACTACAAGTAAGCACCTGGCGCGCCTTGCTGGTAACTCTTTTGCTGGCGCTCTATCTGCGTGTGCGCCCACCGCGTGTCTTCAGACTGCAAAGACGCGAGATCGGTTTTTATATACTCTACGGAGTAGTAGGCATAAGTTTGTTTAACCTTGCCTTTAATACATCTGTGGCCGTGAATAAGGCGGCTGTTGCAACTACCCTGATGTTCTGCGCGCCCGTCTTCGTGGCATTGGGTTCCTGGTGGGTCTTTCACGAACGCCTTAAGCGGGTGCAAATTGTGGCCATTGTGATCAACCTGTTGGGATTCGCGCTGGTTGGTAGCATCTCCGAACTGATGGCAGGGACGGCAGGAAATGTGGGAGGGCTACTTTTAGGTCTGTTTAGCGGTATATGTTTTGCTCTTTATACACTTTTAGGGCGCGGGGCAGCGCGCGCTCAACGGTTGAGTCCTATTGTGATTCTCTTCTACACGTACCTGTTCGGTACGCTTGCTCTTGTGGTCTGGGGCTTCATCACACAGGGAACGCACGGCCTGGTCATTTCCCTTGACGGAGGCGGCTGGACGCTTCTGCTCATCCTTTCGTTAGGTCCGACGCTCTTTGGCTACCTCTTATTTACAGTCAGCCTGCAATATCTTTCGGCTTCGGTCGCCAGCATCTTTCATACCCTCGAACCAGTAATGACTGCACTGCTGGCCCTTCTTTTTTTAGGACGAGTGATGAACCTTCTCCAGTGGCTCGGTCTGGGCCTGATTGTGGTAAGCGTAATCGCGATGCAAGTGGCTTCATTTACGCAGAGCAGAAAAAAACCTGAAAAAGCCAGTGAGAGCGATTAAGAAAAGCAGGTTGCTTGAAATTCAGAGTCACCACTCTCAGGGGAATGTCGTAAAGAAGTCACTCAAATCCGTAGCCAGAGCCGCATCGCCCAAAAACGGTGTTACCCCAAAGACCTCTTGCAGCGTGCGCAGCAGTGAGCTATGGGTATAGTGAATCGTGTTCGAGTAGCCACCCCCTTTTGCCTCAGGAGAAAGTATGATCAACCCTATTGGGCCATCTCCGCCTTCGCCCTCATCCCAGGTGATGAAGACGATACCCCCGTTCGTGTATGCCTGCGAGTTGAGAATGACCGGGAGGTTCTGTGCTAACCAGGTATCACCTTGCATCACAGAATTGTTGAGGGGCGCACAGGTGTTGTGCATGTCATTGCACAGATTCGGCGTGATGAAGTTGTAACGAGCCTGCGTATTCTGCTGCAAGTCCGTGACCAACTCGCTGTATGGCCGTACATGCGCGATGCAATAGGACGAATTCGGATCGTTGGTGTTGGTGACATCGTCAAAGTAGATCATCGGATTGTGCTTGGGAACGTATAAACCTTCTCCAATGAGCGGGCACACGGTGCCGCTAATGCCTTCTTGATAGGACTTCCACGAAACGTTGGCAGCATCCAGGAGGGTAACGAGGTGTTGCGTCGTGCTCTGATGATTGACGGCAGGGTCATCGTCATTGTTTATGCCAAAATTCGTTCCAGCCTCCAACCATAAATAGTTTGGTTCGCTTGGGTGAATCCCAGGGGGGTTGAAGTATTGCTCAGCATAGGATGCCATGGGAAGGAGCGTCTGGTTGATATACGGTGCGGAGGTGCTGTTCTTCACGTCCGACCAGTTATGATTCTCCATCATGATGAGAAAGACTGTCTTATTGTTTGTCGCGGTCGTATCCATCGGCATATTTCCTTGTAAAGTGGACTATGGATTAGAAACGTGTGCAGAACGGGTGAGAATGCAGTGCAATGCCAGGTGATTCCAGGTTGTCACTGGAACTCCTCCAGTGTATCTGTTTGCGGAAAATATCGCAAGGGATATGGCCCTGATGGGTAACTAATACCTCTACGGACTGGTGGAATTTCAATTGTGAATGCTATGCTTCTCTCTGGCGTTGTCGATAGGTGCGAGCCTTGACGCGGCTTCCACATAGTGCCATGGCGCACCACGTTCCTGAACGATTCTTTGAAGTGTCGTAGAATGCTTTTTGACAGCGTTCGTTGCGGCAGGCTTTGAGTCGCGTCCAGGTGCCATCTGCCATGGCCGTGAAGACGATACCGAGCAAGAGACTGATGACTCCGTCTACTCCCGCGATATCAGGGACGAGGTTTGTTTGCCCATCCTGGCGAAAGTGAATAATAAGAGGGGCGTGCTTTGCGGTGTGGTTCAGCGTCTCGATATGCTCAGGGGCAAGAGGCATCCCGTTGTTGCTGAACAGCAGACCGCGCAGAGCCTCGCGCACTTCGATCAGCCGGCGCTGGTCTCCCTGCGAAAGTGGTGTCTCCCTTGCGAGTAACTGGTGGTGGATCAACCACGCGCGCACCTGCTCGGGGCTATGCCAGTCATCGGGATGTGTTCGCCCATACCGTGTGTTGACAACGGCCTGTATGAGAGCAAGCGGTTCTGGCGTTCCCCTGTTGGCCTCTCTTTTCACTGTTTGCATCGATTTTCCCTTCGTTCTATGTGTCCTCATTGTAATATATTTGATGGTAAGCGTCAAGTTTCTATTTACTCATAAAAATCACCATCAAAACTATTTGACTGGTGATGATTATTCGTGTATACTTCTTTCATAACGTGATACAGGGGGTTCCACACCCCTCATTCGGATATGATCTGGAGAATGCTTTATGGAAAAGCGAACGCCTTCGAAATGGCTTACACTGCTTGCCGCCTGCTTTGGTCTGCTCATGCTCTATATCGACCTGTTTATTGTCAATGTCGCGCTGCCTACAATCGGACATGAGTTTCACGCCCCACTCAGTACGGTTTCCTGGACGATTTCGGGCTACGTGCTGATGATCGGGGTATTGCCAATGGGGGTGGGACGCCTGGGGGATATCTGGGGGCAGCGGGCGCTGTACCTGGCAGGTCTAGCGCTCTTCAGCATGGCGTCACTGCTGTGTGGCCTGGCTCCGAGTATCACGGCTTTGATTGTCTTTCGTGTCATTCAGGGCATAGGCGCGGCTATTATGACGCCCGGCACCCTGGCTATCATCATTCGCGCATTTCCTCCACGACAACATGGCCTGGCGATTGGCATCTATGGAGGCATCTCAGGCCTGGGTCTCATCGCCGGGCCGGTGCTGGGTGGACTGCTTGTGCAGGGTGGGAGCTGGCGCTGGATCTTCTTTGTAAATGTTCCTCTGGGGATAGTTGCTCTCGTCATGGCGGTGCTGTTCGTCCCGGAGTCAAAAGAGGCAACTGATGCTGTCCCGGTAGATTGGCCGGGTCTGCTGCTCTTGTCCATTGGCCTTCTCTTCCTGTTATTCGGTTTCACCCGCGCCAGTGATGAGGGTTGGATGAACGTGATTGTGATTGGGAGTTGCCTGGCTGGCATCGTCATGCTGGCGTTGTTTGTCATTATAGAACGGAGGGTTCGTTGGCCGCTCATTGATCTGGCCCTGTTTCGCAACCCGCCTTTCGTGATGGGATGCCTGAGCTTCTTCTTATTCTCAGCAGCGCTTTTTGGATCGCAGCCCTATTGGAGCCTGTTCATGCAAAACACGTGGGGATTTACTCCACTGCAAGGCGGCCTGGCCTTCTTACCCGCCACTGGATTGATTGCCCTCTTTACCCCTCTCACCGGGCTGATGGCACAATGGGCTGGAGCGCGGCGGTACACGTTCCTTATCGTGGCATTGCTCACAATTGGATTGAGCTTTCTCTATGTGATGGTTACGCTGACGCCTCAGAGCGACTATGCCGGTGGATTGCTGCCAACTTTTCTTCTGCGGGGTCTGGCTATTCCCGTCTTTAGCTCTTTCGCGACGCTCGCAGTGGTGAGCGCCGTTTCGATGAAGCAGGCAGGACTGGCCTCCGGGACGCTGGGGATGGCGCGCAATATCGGCACAGCCTTTGGCGTGGCTGTGCTGAGCCAGGTCTATCTCTTCCATATTAATACGACGCTGCCATCCTCCCTGGCAACAAGCCGGGTTGCTGCCGACCAGTTCATTGCCTCCGGGAAAGGCGCGAGCCGCCTGGTTGTTGAAGGGGTTATTCTCCAGGGATTTAAGCTCACAGCGCTTACCTGTCTCGTACTCTGTGTCGGCGCGGCAATCTTCGCCTTCTTCACCCGCACACGCCTGCTTGAAAAGGGCAGCAAAGACCCTGTTCAGAAAGAAGTGCAGAGTATGCCTGTCTCAGCAGATGGCTAAGCGTTCGATGAAACATGCTTCTAATGACTATTACCAATCAAGATCGGTAGTGGTCTGTCATTCGGCAGTGGTCTGTCATTCGGTAGTAGTGGTCTGTCATTCTGAGCGCAGCGAAGAATCTCTGCGTGGCAAGCGAGATTCTTCGCTACGCTCAGAATGACACAGTGCCGGTTTTGGTTGTACATGTTCAATCGGTAGTGGTCTGTCAATCGGTAGTGGTCTGTCATTCTGAGCGCAGCGAAGATCTCTGTGTGACAAGCGAGATTCTTCGCTATGCTCAGAATGACAGAGTGCCGGTTTTGGTTGTACATGTTCACCAGGAATTCCGTTACTTAGATGATGTACTCCCGTTCTATTTGGAGTAAGAGAAATCATGCATCGTCAAAGAAAGATCACAGATGGACAATTCCAACCAATCTCAAAAAGCACATCAAGCAGACACTTCGGTTGAACCAACTCCGTTATCATGGGGCAACTCATATCTCATGTGTCCGCCCGATTACTTCGGCGTATTCTACGAGATCAATCCCTGGATGCATCAGGAGATTCGTCCGAATCTCGATCTTGCTGTTGAGCAGTGGCACAACCTGGTAGCCAACCTGCGGCGAGCCGGGGCACAAGTCGAAATTATCGAGCCGGTGAAAGGGCTGCCTGATATGGTCTTCGTTGCCAACGCGGGCCTCGTTGATGATTCGCGCCTGATCTTGAGCAGGTTTCGCCATGCCGAGCGGCAGCCCGAATCGATCTACACCTCGCAATGGTTCCAGGCTCGCGGCCAGGAAGTAGCAGAACTGGTTGGCGAAGGCGATCTCTCCTTTGAGGGGTGTGGCGATGCCTTCCCATTTGGCGGCAGCTTGCTGGCTGGGTATGGCTTCCGTTCGGACCAATCCTCTCATGCTGCGCTCTCCCGGTTGCTGGGAGTCCCGGTACATTCGATCAAGCTCGTCGATCCGCGTTTCTACCATTTCGACATCAGCTTCTCTCCGCTTGATACTCGCCATGCCATCATTAACCCGGCAGCGTGGGATCGCGCGAGTAACGCCATCATCGAACAACTCGTGCCTGAGCCGCTCGTGCTCGAACTGGATGAAGCGCTTACCTTCTGCGCGAACTCCGTGGTTGTAGGCAAGGTCATCGTTATGCCGGCCTGCCCTCCCCGTGTCGGTCGCATCCTCGAACGCTGGGGATATGATGTGTGCGTGTCACCGGTAAGCGAGTTTCTGAAGGCTGGCGGAGCGGTACGCTGTTTGACTTTGCCACTGGATATGACTATTTCGAGAGCAGTATGAAGAGACCTGTGGAGCGAACCCATTTACCGGACACGAGGGAAGTCGACTTCCCCTCGCGTCCGGTAAATGGGTTCGCTCCACATAACTAATAGTTGAAGCTTTGAAACTTTGCAGTGTATAATATGCGAGAATAAGTCCGACTTACGGTAATAGCAAAATATTGGGCATCAATGTTCTACGGTAAAAGGGAAGCGCGGGAAAGTCATGGCCGAACCAGGAGATATACTGCAAAAACAGCTCGCAGATGAGATTGGGAAAACTATTACCATTACCAAAAAACTGGAGCAGAGGTATCAGGCAAGCTTGTTGAGGTTGGTTCCAACGATATTACCATTAAAAGAGCAATCGGGCGGAAAACCATACTGATCGATGTAATTGGAGGCTGGGAAATTTTAGAAGAAGCACAACCTCAGCCAGTGCCAATGATTTCTAGCGTCACTCCTGATAAAGAAGCTTCTGCTAACTTCTCAGATAAATATTTATCACCTGACCGGGTCAACGCGCCATTAGAGACAGATAGCTTGGAACAACAAGTAAATGCGAGACTTACCTATATTGAAGAGTTTATTGCCGGGAAAATTCGTGGAGCCAGTATTAAAGTGCAACCGCCTGATTTTACAACACCTCACGAGGGACTGAAAAAATCCACTCAGAATGAATGGGTACGCATTAAAAATAGGTATGATAACGCTGTTAAGTTGAATGAATTAGGAAGTCACTTTGGAAGAATCCAGCCTATTATCAATGATCTCAAGAGTTTGATTGTGCGAGTCCCATCTTCGGCCAGTCTTAGAAGATGTCTTGCCTATTTTCAATTCTTAGCTGCCAATACATCAGAAGCTATTAGAAACTATAGCGAAGTAAGTTTCCTCACCGAGGAAGCAGGTGATTGGTACAATATCGCGGCTCTTGCTCTGGACAAGAAGCCCTGTGACGAGGCGCTGGCCGTTTATGCCCTCGAACAAGTTTTTCGCCATAGCTCCATTGCTAATTATCGGGATGCCTGGTACTGCTATATTGGACTCCTGCAAACACTAGGGGATGGGGCGCTCTTGCAAGAGTTATACAGCGCCATTGCCCAAAGTATCTCCGCTGAGGAGGAGCAATATTTATTGCTGGCTTCCATCTATCTGTTGAAATACCTTTCTCAAGAAAATGTTGCCCGCGTTCTAGTAAGAGGGATTCTCAGAGAGAAATCTTCTCAGGAATTACTGCGAGAGGCAATGTCTCACATGGTGTGGCCGATCAGCAAAAAATACCAGCAACAAAAACAGTCTCTAGATGAAGCGCGTCGGCTATTTCTTACACAGATCAAATCAGTGAAGCAAACTGATGTGCCTTCCACTAAGGTGGTACGGCATCAACCTGCCTCTACTCCATCGCTAAAGGCAGTAGCCGACGGCAAGAAAAAGTCCGTTTCTCTTCCCCAGATATTGCCACCGCAACTTCAAGGACAGATCATCTATTATAAGAAGGATCGAGGGCATGGTAGCGTGCATGGCGTCAATGGTCTCGAATATTATTTTATCAAAGCGCCATTATTGATGAAGATCTGCTTGAGCAAATCGAGAGTCTAACGGAAGAAAGGCTCGCACCACAACAACAAATTCCGGTGGCCTTTGAAGCCTCTCAAGGATCGATAGAGAAATTCGCTGTCAATATATCGCGGCAGCGTGTTATCGACCAGGTCTTTGAACGCGCTGCTACTTATGCTAATGATGGAGATTACGTCAAGGCTGTCACCTATATAAAGAAAGTGCTGGGGACCGATCCGCAATATCCGAAAGCGCAGGAGTTGTATGATAAGTGGCAAAGTTATACTCGCGTTCCTGCTTTGCCGCGTGGATCAAACCTCCAGGCTCGCGCTAAACGTCTGCAAATCGTCGAAAAGGATTATGAGGGAGCTATTAAACTCTTTCATGAAGCTATTCGTCAGAATAACCGGGTTGAAGGCTCTGTAAAGGATCTGGCCGCACTTTTGATGCAATTAGAGCGTCCGAAGGAAGCCATAAAGGTACTCGAAGAAAATCGTCGCAAGATCAACGATAAGCAGTCTATCGATAACCTGCTCATTGATGCCTATCAAAAAGCCGCCTACTATGACAAGGCCATTGACCTGTTGCAAAAAAATCTCGCAAGCTCTACATTTAAAAGCAAACAAGCGCATCAGAAGTTTCTCATCGCTATCTTCTACCTGCGTCAGGAAGATTACCCTCATGCTGAGCAGTGGTTCCGGCAGGTGGTGGAAACAGGCCTCAATACTAAAGTGGCGCAGCGCAATCTCGCCTTCTGCGCCATCAAGCAGTCGCGCTACGATGAAGCCGAGCAGCTACTCATAGCTAATTTACCCGATGCGCAATCTTCTGAACTGCTTAAAGTTGTTGAACAGGCCAGAGAGACAGGTCAATCGGCTCAGATCGATGAGATGATTAGCGAAATGCATCTGGCCGATTTTTCCGGCGATATCAGCCCTTTCGCGCGCTTCTACCTGGAACGCTGTACCTACGAGGGAGTACCCCCGTTACATGTGCAGGAGAGGCGTTTTGAGCGGACAGATGTACGCCACTTGGAAGAACTTGCGACTAAACTGGGAACGCGTCGTCCACGAGAACGAGCCGAATATTATCTCTCTGCCGCCAAAATTATCTCAGAGCACGATGAATGGGAAGACGATTACGATCAACTCTATAAATATCTCTATCGCAGCTTTGTATCACGCGGGGATGCAGCAGTCATCGAGAACAAGCCGCTCGATAGCGCGCGAGAATGGTACTGTGAAGCCTTGAGTATCTACGACGGCAACCGCAATCGCAATAGAGGTGATGAACAGGATGCAGTCAATGCTGTCGTGCGGTTTTTGTACGCGACGCTCAGCCGCGCCGCTGTGCCAACCAGTCCAGTAGGTTTTGACAACCTGAGTATCAACGAGAACCTTGATAAACTATTACAAAATCCGGAGCAACGGAAGAAAATCTTTGATGCCATTGCCTATCTGGTCTTTCGCAGTCAGTTCGCGGCCAATCGTATCCTGACACGGCTACACGCGGTGGCGGAGTTCCAGCAGGCGGCGCTGGACTATCTGAGCAGTAGAGGTATTACAGTACCTGCTGAGACGATCAGGCAAGACACTTTTTTTGCCCTGTGGAAAGCCTTGCAACAGAAAGACTTGGAGCAAGCACGAACCATCTCCATTGAGTTGCGCTCCATTGACCGGGTCGATGTGACGACTGCTTCTGTCGAAGCGGCTCTGAGCCGCTTGCGCGCCGTGGAAACCAACCTCATCTTTGACCTGGACAAGCAACGTGCGGGCGAACTGCAAAAAATCCTGGAAGCCATGCTAGATCCTCGACTCAATCCGCTTTTGAGGAGCAAGAACGTTTCTGCAACCAGATTGAGAATCGCTGCAAGGATCTTTTGCAAGAAATTGAGGTGTATCCAACTAAACTTTCGGTAGAAGATCTGTTTCCAATTATCTCAACGCTTCAGGAGAAATCGGCAAAATATCTGGAAGAGTATTTTAACCAGTTCGGTACCGCAGTTGACCCTGCGCCTGCCCAGGAGTATGGAATTTTATTCGAGCGCTGGCAACCAGAACATCGACGTACAAATCGTCGTGGAGAATCGCATGGGATGCAGCCCCGCCGAGGCGGTCGAACTGATTGTGCAGGAAGATGGGAATTTCTTTACCGTTGAGATGCGCTCGCTGAAACTGCACGGTTCATTGCGGGGAGGAGAGCAGCGTATTGCACTGGTGCCCTGCGTATTACCGAACGCGCGTTGCAATCGCAAGCGTTCTCTCTGCCTGTCTACGCCCAATACCGCACCCGTTCGGGCGAAACACTGCAAACATCGGGTATCGGATTTTCGATCAATCTATATTCTTCAGAGCAGTTTGAGCGAATTGAGAATCCATATGCAGTTTATGCCCAGGGGGGTATAGTGGGAGACGAAAGAATGTTCTATGGGCGCGCTGAATTGATTGCAAACGTCGCAGAGGCAATTAGCCAGGCTCGTTTGCAAAGTAAGTCTATCATCATCTTCGGTCAGAAGCGTTCAGGTAAATCGTCGATTCTCCACCATCTGGAGAAAAAACTGAAGAAAGAGCATGATTTGCTTGTTTTGAACCTGGGCAGTGTTGGCGCATTTTTGGATGAGCGTTCATCGATAGAAATACTCTACCAGATTCTCTATGCTATCTTGAATAAGCTTGAGTTTGCCATCGAGGATGAAGTGGATGAGGGGCGTAGTCCTTTACAACTCACATTTCCTTCCGCTACAGAGTTTTACACGCATCCCACTCCATTACGGTACTTTCAGGAACTGCTCACACGTTTCCAACGAGCTGCCGCGAAGACAGAGGACTGGCAGTATATGCGTATCGTCTTGTTGATCGATGAGTTTTCCTACCTCTATGGCTATATCAAGGATGGGCGACTTTCGGAAGAGTTCATGAAAAATTGGAAAGGCTTACTGCAAGATAATCTCTTTAGCGCGGTACTAGCAGGCCAGGATGTGATGCCCAAGTTCAAAGATGAATTTCCCAACGAATTTGGAGTGACCCAGGATGAACGTGTCAGCTATTTATTCACCGAAGATGCTACAAGACTTATTGATGAGCCTATTCGTATTGAAGGGCCAACTGGGGAGAGCCGCTACCGCGAGCGAGCCATCAGACATATACTGGATCTATCAGCGGGTAGTCCATTCTACATACAGATCATCTGTAATCGGTTAGTAGAGTACATGAATCGAAAACAAGCGACTCTGGTCACCGAAGCCGATGTCGAACAGGTGAAGCATGAGCTGATTGAAGGAGCTAATCCGCTTGGGTGGGGAGACTTTGATAACCTGACAAACTCCGGCGACACCTCGCCAAATGCGATCTCGGAGGACGATGCCAGAGCCGTATTAAGTAAGATTGCCACAAACAGCCGCACTGGCCCCTGTAGCCGCGCCAGTATTATTGTTGAGACCCAGACAAGCGTCAATGATATTCTCGCTGATCTGGCAGCGCGAGAGGTCATTGAGATCAAACCGGGACAAAATTATGCTATTCGCGTCGGTCTTTTCAAAGAGTGGTTGCTCGCGCATCAATGAGGAATAAAAAGCATGAGTCAATATGCAACAAATCCCTTTGCTAGTTTTGGTAACATGATCAGCAGTTCAAGCTTTATTGGCCGTCGCGGTGGTTTGGAGGCAATTGAACGAAGAGTTATTCCCCGACTCACTGACGGCGGTAGCCTGGCTATTGTCGGCTTTCCGCGCATTGGCAAAAGCAGCCTGGTATACCGGGTGCTTATTGAAGCAAAAGAAGAACTTCACAAGAGCAAGATGTTGCCAATCTGGATCAATCTTGGTTTTTATAGCCAGAAGCAGCCCGAAAACTTTTTTCGCGCTCTTGTTATGTTATGCAAAGAAGAACTGGAAGAACTTCAGTGGGAGAACGAAGCTATGCGCAATGCAGCCAACAAAGCTCTCAAGAAAGAACTTGAGTGGACTGAGTGCATCTTTCGTATTCAACGCTTCTTCATGAAGGTTCATCAATCCGGCATTCGTGTTATTTTCATACTAGATGAGTTTGATCATGCTCGCACCCTCTTCAACAATTCTATTGAACATATTCAAGCTATTCGCGATCTTGCTTATTATCCAGAGCACCAGGTTTGCTGGGTTGTAACATCTCGTCGCCCTATAAACGACATTGAAGCAAAAACTTCGATATCAACTTTGACAGGTATCTTAGCCGATCATTACCTTTCTGTTTTCAACGAGGAGGAAGATTTACCAGCATATTTTGAGTGTTGCGCTAAAGCAGGGCTTACTATCAGCCCGGAGCATAAGGAAATCATAGACAGATATTGTGGTCAACATCCCTATCTTTTGGCGATGCTTGGCTATTATTTGGTAGAAATGTATGCTCATCGTAATATTGAAATAGATGTGAAAGCAGCATTTCAAAAAGCCGAACAAAAATTTATAGAATACTATGATAATCTCATCACCATTTTACGTGAGGATGATAATAAAAGATTTAAGAAATTGCTACAGATATTATTTGGTCCCATTTACGGCCTTAAACAAACTGATATCAATGAAATGATAAACTATGGTCTTATCAGAGAAAATCCAGCATCGAGATCCGAACAGAACAGTACAGCTCCAACAAATCAGAATACCATACCTGCATATATTGCCTTCTCGCATCATTTTCAGGAGTACTTACGCTTAAATATGCGATGGATTGATTTGTGGCCGCTGCTTGGTGAAACGGAAAAGGCGCTACGTCGCGTCATTCGTTCAAAGCTTCCCGAGAAATACAGCAATGGCACAAATGAGTACGGCGAATATTGTCTTGAAGCCATGAAGCAAGCTCGTCCTAAATTAGCCAGCATTTTTCAGCAATGTGAAAAGAATCGTAATGATGATAAATATGGATTGGCTCCATCTCAAGACCTTTTAGACTATACCTATCCGAGAGCCTGTTCAGTTTTATTTTCGCGGAATGGGATGATCTTTTCAAGCCTATTTTTGGGAAACATCAGAAAAAAAATAAAGAGTACTGGAATACGCATGCAGAAAAACTGACGAAAATAAGAAACCCGCTCGCTCACCATCGTATAGAAAGCCTCTCGGTATTGTTGTATACAGAAGCTGAAAGCATTTGTAATGAAATTATAGCAATCGCTAAAACTGTAGAGGAGGTTTCACCGACTTAACCACAAGCCAGGGATGATGTTCTGGGAGGCGCATCGCAGACGTATGCTATACTAATGGCGCGAGGTCATATTGTCTGCATTGGAGAAAGTCAAATAGAGCCGATGACCACAACATATATGCAAGGTGCCCGGGTAGATCATTACGAAATTATTCGTAAGCTGGGACATGGCGGCATGAACTGGGTGTATCTTGCGCGGGATGTAACCAATGAGCAAGAAGTTGTTCTCAAGTTCCCCAATGATGATTTAATTGGGAACGTTGCTGTCTTTGAACGCTATAAGCGAGAGGCCGAGATTGGCAATCGCCTGCATCATGCGCAAGTGCAGCAACTGCTCAATACCGGTGAAAAACGTTCGGAAGAGTACCTGGTTGTAGAGTTTATTACGGGGCAAACTCTGCGCGCCGTACTCGAAGAGTATGCCCCCAATCCAGTGCCAGTTGCCGAGGCGATCCGCATGACGTTGCTGATTAGTGATGCCCTGGTCTATTGCCACGAACGAGGCATTTATCATCGTGATATTAAGCCTGAAAATATCATGGTACAAGAGGATGGCAACGTTAAAATCATTGATTTTGGTATCGCTCTGCTCGAAGGTGCGCGCCGCGTGACCTGGCGCGGCTTATCGGGTACAGTGGGCACGCCTGATTATATGTCCCCTGAGCAGCTCAAGGGCGAGCGGGGCGCCGCTGGCTCTGACATTTATGCTGTCGGCGTGATGCTGTATGAAATGCTCTGTGGTCATACGCCGTTTGAGGGAGAGAATATCTTTGCCATTATGAACCAGCATGTCTCGCAGGACCCACCCTCGATCCTCCTCATGAATCCGCAGATCTCACCGGCGCTGGCTACCGTAGTGATGCTGGCTATTCGTCGCGACCGGATGAAACGGTACAAGTCGATGAGCGATTTTCTCCATGATCTGCGCCACCTGGAAGAGGTCAAGCCCGTGGCCTATGAGCCAGAGACGGCACGTCTCAACCTGTCAAGCCGGAGGGTGATCGTGGCTATCCTCTTAATCATCGCCATCTGCCTGCTAATTATTGCGTTGGGCTTCCTTGTGCAGTTTGCTCATCCTGCCGGACATTAGGATTGCGCCCGCCTCGTAACTTTGCATAGACCTGGAGAAAAAGAGAGTACCAATGCAGATACCAGCGCCCCGACCTGTTTACATTATTGGTGATGTTCATGGCCACCTGAAAAAGCTTGTCAAGTTGCTACAGGATGCGCACCTGATAAATGCTCAGCATTCCTGGCAGGGGGGCAGAACGACGCTCTGGTTTATAGGCGATCTTGTTGATCGCGGACCTGACAGCATTGCAGTGCTGGACCTGGTAATGAGCTTGCAGGCTGAAGCTGCTGCCTCTGGCGGCACAGTGGCGTCGTTGCTTGGCAATCATGAGATGATGTTGCTCGCGGCCTATCGTTTCGGTAGGCGCTCAACGGGACTGGGAAGCAATTTCCTGACCCGCTGGAAACAGAACGGTGGAATCCGCGCCGATATTGCCAGTTTGACGATGCGCCATCTCGATTGGATGGCGCATCTGCCCGCCATGGCTCAGGTGGATGATTGCCTCCTCATGCACGCGGACGCTGCTTTCTATCTCACATGTGGACGCTCTGTTGATGAGGTGAATGCTGCCTTCAACAAGCTGTTAAGTCGGAGCGATGCGTTAGCCTGGGAAGAAATGATAGAGGATTTTGCCCGGCGCGGAGTGTTCATGCACGCGACAATTGGAGAAGAGTTTGCCCATCGCTTTCTGGGCATCTTTGGTGGGAGGCAACTGGTACACGGTCATACTCCTATCAGTCTCATGCTGCGCTGCCCTCCCAAAAAGGTAGAGAGTCCCTGGATATATGCGGGAGGGAAGTGCGTCAACGTTGATGGCGGCATGTCTCTCGGTGGCTCCGGGTTTGTATATCAATTGCCTACACCGGGTGTATCAAGCAAGCCTGATGATCTATGACTCCCAAATGCACTAATAATGGGGACGCCACTACCCCCTTCGGTCGGCAAAATTCATCAGAATGATTTGTATGATTTGTATACATCTAGATCGGCTATTCCCTGCCCAGGCTCAAAAACGGTCTCTTCCCCCCTGTGATTACGTGAGCATCCTGCATTTTTGTGCATAGTGCATAAAACTGATTGACGCATCCTGCATATTTTGTATGTAGTCCCTGGTGGTAAAAGTCCTTATACTTTACAGTGTAGCATCAGAGAAATACGAACAGTACATATGAAAGAGCAATCAGAACCAATGAAAAAATTAAGCCTGACGTTGTTGCGACCCACGTATGCTGTTTGTCAGCTTCATCCCGATAAACATATTCCCTACTGGGCCTTGTTGGGCGACTTTGTCTCATTGACACGCACACCCGAGGAATTATCCATTGTTTGCCAGCAGGACAACGTGCCAGAAGATATCGAGGCCGAGAGAGGATGGCGATGTGTGCAGGTGCAGGGAGCCTTCGATTTTTCAGTTGCGGGCGTCAACGCCTCGCTGGCGGTACCTCTGGCCGCGGCAGATATTAGCGTTCTTGCCATTGCAACGTATGCGACCGATTACTTACTGATTAAAAATGAGAATGTTGAACGGGCCTTGCTTGTTCTGGAGCAGGCCGGTCATTACATTGTTCGCTAAGGGCTGTTACGAATGGTTCGCATCAGGAGCCAGGAAGAAGTCGTAGCGCATGGTGTAAAAGGGCACGTCCATTTGCTTGCCATCCGGGGCTATGCCGGGTTCGTGGCGCTCGAAGTGTGAGATCAGGGAACGCTTCACTCCAAAAACGGCATCCGCATCAAGATACCGATCACCCTCCTTGAAGACGTGGGTAATGAGCGTCTTGTAGCCTGGCACCTTGATCATGAAGTGAACATGCGCGGGGCGCATTGTGCCGCGTTTCGCCGCATCCAGCAGTTGCCCCACCGGTCCGTCGTCGGGGATGGGGTAGGCATCCGGTTTCACCGACCAGAAGTAGTAGTTCCCCTCCTTATCAGAATAGAGGTGGCCGCGACCGCGCATTTGCGAGGATTCCTTGTATTGCACATCGTACAAGCCGTTATCATCGGCCTGCCAGATTTCGATGCGCGCGTCCGGGAGCGGCTCACCAGTGGTAGACAGAACCCGACCCTGCATGTAGCATGGCTCGCCGGGGGCGCCATTGGCCACGTCGTCGCCGTTCGCGTAACGGGGAGAGCCTTCGATGAAGAAAGGGCCGAAAACCGTAGATGCGGTCGCCTGGGCGTCCTGTTTGTGGTTTAGATCAATCACGAGCATCGAAACGCCTAAGACATCCGAGAGCAGTATGAACTCCTGTCGTTTCTCATCGGTGATGTGACCGGTACGGGTGAGAAAGTCTATTCCCTTGAACCACTCTTCCTCGGTCAGCTCGACATCCTTTACGAAGGCATGTATATGCCTGACAAGGCTCTGCATGACCTCCTGGAACCGATCAGATGTGGATTTGCCGAAGGTCGCCACTACTGCTTGCGTGAGGTCCTCGTCAGCGAGGTTGCGCGTTTTATCTGCCATCGATTTCTTTTGGTCCTGGTCCATTTTTTCTTCTCCTAAATCCTTTATAAGCCAGGGTTACAGGTTCTTTTCCAGCATATAGCCGGGACGGCGGCCCGCGTAGGCATTCTCAAGAATGGTTCGTATGCCTGCCGTATCCACCGGACGCGGGTTATGGTAGGGAGCTTTCTCAAGTATCAGGTGTATTGCCTCGTCCAGGTTCTCCTCTTTCATGCCGATGTTTTTCAGGGCCGTTGGCGCGCCTATCCTGCTGGCGAGGTCGTACAGGCCGGCGGAGGCGCTGCGAGTACCAATGGCGCGGGCGATCTGTTCCATGATTGCAGGGATGGCTGGCTCGTTGAAGGCTACCACATGTGGAAGGATAATAGTGTGCATCTCGGCATGGGGCAGATTATAGGCACCGCCGAGGATGTGGCAGATCTTGTGGTGCAGTCCAGAACCGGCGCCTGCGAACGCGGCGCCGGCCAGGTAGGCGCCGTAGAGAACCTCGCCGCGGCCATCGATATCCTGGGGCTGCTCTATGGCAACCGGCAAGCCGCGCGCCAGCGCTCGTATGCCCTCTTCGGCCATGAGAGAGGTGATGGGATTTGCATTCGGCGCGTAAAAGGCCTCGACACAGTGGGCCATTGCGTTCATGGCGCTCGGCCCGGTTATGAATGGGGGCAGCGAGAAGGTAAGCTCTGCATCGTAGATAACGACCTTCGGCAGCACGTCGCGTGAGATTCCGGTCGTCTTACGCTGCCCCGACGTAAGGCCCCAGACAGGAGTCATTTCCGAGCCTGCGTAGGTGGTTGGCACAGCGACAATAGGCACCCGCATCTCAAGCGCGATAGCCTTTGCTGTACCCATGGTCGATCCGCCTCCGATGCTCAACAGGCAATCCGCCTTGAGTTTGCCCGCTAGCTCCCTGGCCTCCTCAGCCACCTTGACAGGCACATGCGGCTTGACGTTGGTGAAGACGCCGGTGATAGAGTTGCCCAGGGGAGCGGTGATCTCTTCGACGAGTTTCCTCTCCCGCTCCGTGGCGATGAGCAGGATGCGACTGACCCCCATCAATTCCAACTCTTCAGCTAGCCTCGTTCGACTGGTGCCCGGACCGAAGACGACCCTGCCGGGCAGAGAGTCGTAGGTAAAGACCTTCACTTCGTTGTCTCCCCTATTTTCTAGCGGCCTGCGCTCTAACAGACCTCCACTACCTTAAAAATGAGCAGGGGGTTGAAGCTCTTGCCAGCGAAAACACTCAACGGTGTGGTCGTTGACCATCCCCACAGCCTGCATGAAGGCATAGCAAATGGTCGTCCCGACAAAGTTGAAACCCTGACGCTTCAATTCTTTGCTCATCGCATCTGATTCGCTGGTACTCGCGGGAATCTCCTGCAGGCTGTGCCGGGCGTTCTGAATGGGTTGCCCACCTGCAAAGCGCCAGAGAAAGGCATCGAAACTGCCATACTGGGATTGCAGCTCTAGAAAGGCGCGCGCGTTCTGAATGGCCGCTTGAATCTTCAACCTGTTTCTCACGATTTCAGGATTCGCCAGTAACTCCTGCACTTTCCGGTCATCATAGCGCGCAATTTTGAGCGCGTCAAAACCGTCGAACGCCTGCATATAGCCATCCCGCTTTTTCAGAATCAACGACCAGCTCAGGCCCGCCTGTGCCCCTTCGAGGATCACCATTTCAAACAGCTTGCGATCATCGTGAACAGGCACACCCCATTCTTTATCATGATAATCCAGGTACTGTTGACTGGATAAAGCCCAGTCGCATCTCTTTACCGTCAAAGTCTCACTCATATTCATCAGACCATCTGACGCTTCGTCATAACTACTCTCCTCTCCGATTCTCATGCTGGTGACGCAACTTCTCAAGCATATCTCATTGTATCAGGAAAGACAAGTGTTCTAGTGATGTCTCTAATTGATTGTCTCTGGAGTGTTACCTCTAGAGCATGTCAGTTCTTGATGTCATAGCGTCTGTTATGAACGCTTTCATACCGCTCTGGCAATACTACCGCGAGGAGCTGAACCGGAACCCCTGGGACATGAGACGTGGATTACTAAGTACCTGAGCGCAGATAGGGAACAGGTTCACACCTCTTTTACTGTTGCCCCGTTGCCTCGCGCTAGCGCGGTGAAAATGCCGAGTGCGGCGAACGCGGCGCAGACCAGCAGGGCGGTATGGAAGCTGTTCACAAATGCCTGTTGCAGCGCGTGGACATTGGTGAGAGAAAGATTTTGTGCCTGCGGCGATGATAGGAGTGTGCCGGCAGCAGCGCCTCCTAACGCGGCGAAGACTGTGCCGGTAAGCGCCACGCTCATGCTTTGCCCTATGACACGCCCTGTCGCCAGCAACCCGGATGCCTCCCCCTGAGCATTACGTGGGGCCGCTCCCATCATGGTACGTGTATTGGGCGATTGGAAAAGCCCCTGACCAACGCCAGTAACGGCGAGACGCCAGATGATATCCCAGGAAGAACTTTGCGCGTTGATTTGACTCACCAGGAATAATCCGAAGCAGGCTATCGCCAACCCCACGGGAGACAGCCAGCGCGATCCCAGGCGGTCAGCAAGCGTGCCGCTCAAAGGGGCGGTAACGGCGAGCATTAGCGGCAGGGGAGTCATCATCAGGCCAGTCTGGATGATGGAGAAGCCGCGCAATTCCTCGAAGTAGAATGGCAGCAGGAAACCCGGCGCAAACAATGCCATCATACAGAGCATGAAGCTGATATTGGAAAACGCGAAGACCCGGTTGGTGACTAATCCCAGGTTTAAGATGGGATGCTCAATGTGCGCTTCAACATAGACCCCCACGACCAGCATCACCAGGCTTAGCGCGAACGCAGCCAGCGTGCCGGCAGAAAGCCATCCCCACTCCTGACCAAAAGAGAGGCTCAATGTGAGCGCCGCGAGTCCGACAGCCAGCAGTATCGCTCCAACCGGATCGAAGCGCTCGCGCCGCTCCCGCTGTGGGTGTTGCTCTCTATAAAAGTACAACGAGGCGAGGAGCAGCAGCAGGCAGATGGGCACATTGACGTAAAAGATCCAGCGCCAGCTCAGGTACTGGGTAATAATTCCTCCAATAGTCGGCCCGGCAGCCACGCCCAGTGAGACGATCACCATATTCAAGCCCAGCGCTAATCCTCGCTCGTGGCTGGAAAATGTGCTGGTAATCATCGCCACATTGACCGAAAAGATGAGCGCCCCGCCAATCCCCTGGAAAAGACGAGCAAGGATAAGGAGCAGCAAAGATGGTGCGAGACCCGAAAGCGCAGATCCCAGGATAAAAACAACCAGTCCCGTCAAAAAAATCGGCTTCCGACCGATCATATCGGCAAGGCGTCCAAATGTGAGCAGTACGGAGGCAATTACGACCAGGTACCCGATAATAATCCACTCGGTGGTCCCACCTATCCCGGTGTGAAACGTGTGCGCAATGCTTGGCAGGCCGATATTGACAATGGAGCTATCCAGCGTGGTCATAAAGGTCGCTGTAGCTGCCAGGGCCAGTACAATCCACTTGTTCGTCAGGCCCTGGAGTTCGCCCGTATGACGAGCGTGGAGACTGCCTACTTGCTGGACTGCGGGCAGAGGAGTTGTAATAGCGCGTGCTGCTCCATGCACACTGACTGCTTCAAATTTCCCATACAGGTTACTTCCTGGTTTTTTGTTCATTTTATCCTCTTTAGCGGTTTATAAAAATGTATGTATTGTTCTGTTACGATGCCAAATAGCTATTTTTCTGTTTCTTCACTGCCTGTCACCTGTCTAAAGTATAAAGTCATAACTCTTGCATGTCCAATACATAATTAATAAGAGATTAATAGTTATTACCTATCGATGCGACTGAAAGGAGAGAATATATGGAACTGCGCCATTTACGGTACTTTGTCGCTGTTGGGGAGGAGCTGCATTTTGGAAGGGCGGCTACAAAGCTTTTGATCGTACAACCATCTCTGAGCCAGCAGATCCGCCAGCTTGAAAACGAACTGGGCTTTCCCCTATTGTATCGAACGAAGCGCTCTGTGGAACTGACAGATGCAGGGAAGGTGTTTCTGTCAGAAGCAAAACGTGTGCTCGCTCAGGTTCAGGAGGCCAAACGGACGGCTCAACGGGCATACCGTGGTGAGGTGGGGCGGCTAGTCATTGGCTACATTAGCTCAAGCACGTATGATGTGCTTCCCATGATGCTGCGCGTCTATCGCGAGCGTTTCCCTGATGTCGAGGTCGCCTTAAGAGAACTGACGACGCGGGAACAGATACGCGCATTGGAGGAAGATGTTATTCAGGTCGGACTGCTACGCCTGCCTATTAGCGTTCCCATGCTGCAAGTCGAGGTGGTTCGCCGGGAACCTATCGTGTGTGTGCTCCCGGAGGGGCATCCACTTGCCACTCGTCAACGCATTGCTGTGTCGTTGCTGGCAAATGAGCCATTTGTGCTGCAATCGAGCCAACGGGGCGCGGGCTACTACGTTCAGTTGATGAATTTGTGCCTGGCTGCTGGTTTCAGTCCCAATGTGATCCAGGAAGTGACCGAAATACATACGATTGTGAGCCTGGTGGCGGCAGGAATGGGAGTATCCCTGGTTCCCCACTCAGCTCACAACCTTCGCAGCCAGGGGGTGGTCTATCGCGAACTGGAGGGAACGGCTACGCTGACTGAGATGGCTGTAGCCTGGCCGCGAATTTCACGCTCAGCAATTGTGCAAAACTTCCTGACCGTGGCAAGGGAAACCATGGTAAACTTGACGTGACTCAAAGACCTGCATTTTTTTTGCAACGCAACGCTACTGACTACTTAGTCTATCAATCCTGAAGGTCGGCGCCAGCTATGCGCTGAGCACCGGCAGCAGAACTGCCGAGGGGTGTTCGGGGTCGTGATAGACGACCTGCTCGGCAACGCATAGCTTCGTTCCGGTAGTCAGTGGTTCGCCGCTGCCGGGATTGCGCACAAAGCGCGGGTGAGCGCCGCTCGAAACCTGGATGCGAATGCGCTGTCCCTTGCGGAAGTGGTAGGCGGTTGGCCAGACCTCAATCGAGATATGCAGGCTGCCATCGGGTTCTGGGGGAATGCTCCCCGGAGTCAAACGTAGAATGCCATCACACAGGTTGACGGACTTGCCCGATGCTTCCACAACGCACAGCCTGGTGAAGAAGTCGGTATGTTCCAGGCTGGAATGCACATACAACTCGGCGGTGACCGGACCGATCACCTCCATATCTTGCTCCAGCACCGCGCTCGTATACACCAGTACGTCGGCACGGGCCTCCAATGAGCGGTTGTCTTTTGGCCCCATGTGCTTCGCGGCTCCAAGCGAATTTCCTCCGACTGCCGGGGTCGGATCGGCAGGGTCATAGCGGTAGCGATCGGGCGGCGAGGCGAGCGGCGGTGTGGGGGCTAGCCCGCCGTTGGCTTGCAGATACCAACGCTCACTCTGAACCGGCGGTGGCCAGTCGGTGAAATGCCGCCACCTGTTTTCTCCCATCACAAAGAGTTGAACTGGCATCTCGTGCAACCTCTCTTGCTCGCCTTTGACATGCGTATCCAACCAGGCCAGCGTTTCGCGGGTAATCACGCCATCGTTGCTGAAACTGGTATGGGTCCAGGGGCCGACGAGCAAATAGGGCTGTTGCCCGGCCTTGCGCAACGCCTGGTAGTCCTTCAACTGCCAATCCAGGAAGATATCATACCAGCCACCCATGAGATACGCGGGCGCTTTCACCTCTCCCAGGCGCGCGCTGAAGTCGACAGGCTTCCAGTAATCATCCTCGGACCCGTGCAGCAGCTGTTCCTGGAAAGGCTGGGATGCCCGGCGAACAACAAGCTGGTCGGCCTCGCCGAGCGGCAAGTGTCCATAGGCGCGCTCCAGTTTGCGATTGCGCTGACCGGCCAGGAGCAGCGAGCTGAGCCTCATCCCCGTCGCGGCATAGACCGTCATCATGGTGGACCAGCTCAGCGACAGTTCCAGATTGAGCACGCCTCCCTGAGAGCGGAAATGGTTGAAATCCGAGGCGGTGACCTGCGGCACTATCGCCTTCAGTTCTGGTCCGGCGTCGGCGGCCACGGCCCACTGGACAAAGCCGAGGTAGCTGGCGCCGAGGGTGGCCAGCTCGCCCGAAAACCACTCCTGCTGCTTGATCCATGCGATGGTGGCCAATCCATCGTCGCGCTCATGGCGGGCGTAGAGAAACTGGCCTCCCGAGCCTGCGGTGCCGCGGCAGCTCTGAAATCAGCACCTGGTAGCCGCGCTCGGCGTAAGGGAGAACCATCAGGGCGCTGAAAAAGCCTTTCCTGCCGTAAGGAGAACGGACGAGGAGTGTGGGGAGCTTTGAACTGCCGCGTGGCGCATAGTGATCCGCGAGTAGCACCACTCCATCGGGCATGGGAATCTGAATATCGCGCGTAATCGCAATGTCATGGGATTGAGCCGGGGGCAGGTGCATCAACCGGCTTATGAGGCGGCTGGTGAAACTCATCAGGTGTTCTCCTGTTCTCTGCAACGCCCCTCGTCTCGTCTCCGTGTTTTGAGCCGTTCCGCCAGGACTACCGAAAGAACGGGAAGGGCGCTTGCGCATAGCAATGGCTATGGAAGCAGTGTAGCATAGATGGAAGTCCGTTGTAAAATGCCCGAATTGACTCACCAAAAGCAATGGGAAACCGATTATTAACCGTTCTGTTCTGATAACCTGTGATTAGTGCGCCTGCTTAAAACTTCTGTACGAAGTGGACATTGCATGTTCTTTTTCCGTTTTTCCTCTTGCCACAAGGAATAGAATGATGAGTGAGCCATTGTCACTCTCTCGTGCGAATTGACGCTTTACCATGAATGGCTTCAACGTGCCATCAAAGGCCAACGAAACTGCCTTGTTTCGCTCACTCCAGGGCCTGGTTCACGCGCGAAACAAGGTGGAATGTTGTTCACATCTGATCCATCGGAGGTAGAAATATGATCTCTCTCTTTGAGGGAAGAGGGTCAGACTCCCCGTATGTCGAAGCGGTCTGGCGTGGTCGGGCTGGGAGCAACTATGCTCCTGTTTGCCCAGCCTCTCACCGTTGGCATCTGCTCTTTCTGAGACAGAATGGAAAGGTCACAGTCTCTGTGGTAGGACCGTTGACCAAAGCGACTCCTGTCACCCAGGCCGAGGGGACCGAGTGGTTCGGTGTCACGTTCCCGCCTGGCATCTATAGCTGTCCATTTTGTTCAAGACAAAATTCTTGTGCCGGGGTATGATAGAACCGTTGAAGGTTCTCAATCATTCATAAAAAAGGAGTATACCATGAGGAAAGTCATTTCATTTATGCATGTCTCGCTCGATGGCTTCACGACAGGACCACACGGAGAATTGGAGTGGGCTATCGTGGACGAAGAACTGAACCCCTATGTTGACGCGCTCTTCAGGAAGGTGGACACGGCTCTCTATGGACGTGTCACCTATCTGGGCATGCAGAGTTATTGGCCAACCGTGCTTACAGACCCAGAGGCCTCGCCACGCGACCTCTCACACGCTCACTGGGTCGAGAATATCTCCAAAATCGTGTTTTCCACAACGCTCTCTCGTGTGGAATGGAAGAATTCACGGCTGGTGAAAGACCAGATTGCGGAAGAAATCGCAGCACTCAAACAACAGCCTGGTCTCGACCTCATGATCTTCGGCAGTCCCAGATTGACGCATACGTTTATCCATCTGGGCTTGATTGATGAATATCGGCTCTTTCTCAATCCGATTGTCTTAGGTGGTGGCATTCCGCTCTTTCAAGACATCTCTGACTGGATGAAGCTGAAGCTGCTCGAAGCAAAGACGTTCCAGGCAGGGGTGGTTGGCCTTCACTACCAGGCAGTCAGGCCATAACCGACGCTCGAAAGACGAATGAGTAGTGCAAGACGTGTGAACATGTGTCCTCTTTCTTTAATAATAAAGTCGCGGACTCAGGCTCAATCCAATGGAATTCGAGAGATATCAAGTCCGCGACTTTATTCTTGATGGACAACCGTATCCAGACAGTTGTACTGGCTACTCCACCGTCACCGATTTTGCCAGGTTTCTCGGCTGATCCACGTTGCATCCCCGCGCAACAGCGGCGTGGTAGGCGAACAATTGCAGGGGGACGCTTGCCAGCAGGGGACTCAATGCCTCCAGTGTGTGTGGCACGTAGAACACGTCGTCGGCGTGGCGTTTGATGCCTTCGTCTCCTTCGGTGGCGACGGCGACGACGCGGGCGTCGCGGGCGCGCACCTCCTGCATGTTGCTCACCACTTTTTCGTAGACGTGTGAGGCGGTGGCGACGGCGATGAGCGGGGTATCGGGATCGAGCAGGGCGATGGAGCCGTGTTTCAACTCTCCGGCGGGCAGGCCCTCGGCGTGGATGTAGGAGATTTCCTTGAGCTTGAGCGCGCCTTCCATAGCGGTGGGATAGCCCACGCCGCGCCCGATGAACATCATGCTGGTGCAGTGCGCGAGGCGTTTCGCCAGTGGTTCGATGCTATCACCGGGGCTGGATGCGGTTTCTAGAATGCGCTGCACCTGGTCGGGAATGCGCTCCAATGCCGCGAGAATGCGTTCGACCTCGTCTGGGAGCATACGTTCGTGCTGCTGGCCGAGGTATAAACCAAGCAGGTAGAGTACCGTGACGGAGGTTACGAAGGTTTTGGTGGCGACTACGCCGATCTCCGGGCCGGCCTGCAGGTAGAGCACGGCGTCGGCGAGGCGAGTGATCGCGCTTGCCACCACGTTCGTGATGGCGATGACGGGCGCGCCATGCTCGCGCGCCTGGCGAATGCCCACCAGCGTATCCGCCGTCTCGCCCGATTGTGTCACGGCCACGCACAGCGTATGCGGCCCTACGATGGGGTTGGCGTAGCGAAACTCGGCGGCGGTCACGGTCTCGACCGGGATACGCGCCCACTGCTCGATCACGTATTTGGCGATGAGGCCAGCGTGATAAGAAGTGCCGCAGGCCACGATCACGATACGTTGGATACTATCGAGCAAGCCAGCCTGTTGCATCTGCTCCAATTCTGAAAGGTGCAGTTGTCCGTCGCGCACGCGACCTGTCAGGGCGCGGCGGATAGCCTCTGGCTGCTCGTGTATCTCTTTGAGTACGAAATGGGGATAGCCGCCTTTCTCAGCGGCTTCAGCGTCCCATTCGATGGTGAGAGGTTCGCGCTGCACTGGCGTGCCATCCAGCAGGGTAAGCGAGACACCTTGCGGGCGCAGCGCGGCGATTTCGCCCTCTTCTAAAATCAGCACGCGGCGGGTGTATTTGAGAATGGCAGGGATGTCCGAGGCCAGGAATTGCTGGCCCTCGCCGATGCCCACCACCAGCGGCCCGCCGCCCAGGCGAGCGCCAACGAGCACATCGGGCTGTTCGGAACTAACAACGGCGATGGCATACGCTCCGGTCACCTGCTGTAACGCGAGTCGCACGGCCAGTTCCAGATCGTGTTGCGCCTCTGCAAAGTAGGCGCGTTCGATGAGATGCGAAAGCACTTCCGTATCTGTCTCGCTGCGGAAGGTGTGTCCCTGGTGTTCCAATTCGGAACGCAATTCGGCATAGTTTTCGATGATGCCGTTATGCACTACCGTCAGAACGCCGGTGCAATCGGGATGCGGGTGGGCGTTGGCGTCGTTGGGGCGGCCATGCGTGGCCCAGCGCGTGTGACCGATGCCGAGCGAGCCAGCGTGGGGACGCGCGCCATTTTCAACGCTAGCTACCAGGTTGGCGATCTTGCCAGCTTTACGGCGCAATTCGAGATGTCCGGTCGAGGTCAATACGGCAATACCGGCGGAGTCATAGCCGCGATATTCGAGTTTGCTCAGTCCTTCGAGCAATATGGAAGTAACGTCGGTGCCCTGTGGCCCGACGAACCCAATGATACCGCACATGAGTCGGGTACCCTTTCTGTTGTTCGGTAGATGTATGGATATTCATCTACACCAATGAAAGCGTATTGTGCTGGTTGTTGCCAACCAGGTTTGCGTGCTTTCTTCTCAGGGTAATGGTGTACCCTGGAGGCTCCCCGCTGATGATCCGAACGGCCTCCACCTCGTCAACCGGAGCTTCCTCCTATTAGCCCGGCCCATGCGCTACTAGACACGACAATCTTTCTGAGTGATAGTATACCATTACAAACATGAATTTTTCATGAAATTTGGCAAAGTGGGCATGACAACGGCTGGTAAATAATGTAATATAGCAGGGAAGTGTCAGGCAGGGATTTCTGACACAGCACATACATAGCCTTATGGATAAGAATGCAGGAAAATAAGATGGGTAACGATTTGCTTGGTCGCACTATCAATGGCCGGTACAAATTAATTGACGAGCGCGGCAGCGGTAATTTCGGCACGGTGTATATTGCGCGCGACATGGTCACTAACCATATCTACGCGATGAAGATCATGCATCTTGATCATAGTGATGATAACGAATTGCTCGAGCGCTTCAAGCGAGAAGCCTACATTTTGCAGAGCTTGAATAACGAGCATGTGGTGCGTCTGGTGGACTACGGCAACGATGACTCGATCTATTTCATTGTGATGAAGCACATTGATGGGCAGAACCTCAAGTGGTTTATCACGACGTATGGGCCGGTGGATGCACTGCGTGGATTTGACTATATCATCCAGGCCGCCGAAGGGCTGGATATCGCATTTAAGGCCGGGGTTGTGCATCGCGATATTAAGCCGCAGAATATCCTCATCAGCAACAAAGGGGTCGTGAAAATAGCCGACTTCGGACTCGCTCGCAGTTCCAGCACGCCAACCATTACTACTACTGATAAGTTTATGGGAACGGCTTACTATAGTTCCCCGGAACAGATGCAAAGCGGCCACGATGCCGATATCCGTTCCGATCTCTATTCGCTGGCGATCGTGCTCTATGAAAGCCTGGTGGGTCAACCGCCATTTAAGGGTGATTCGGTAGTTGAGATCATCTTTAAACATCTGAACGACCCGATTCCATCCATCTACCGCCATCGTCGCGATGTACCTCCCGAAATTGATGCTTTTATTCAACGTGCTATGGCGAAGTCGCCCGCCGCTCGTTTTCAGACGCCGCGCGATTTTATTAATGCCCTGGAATCCATTAAAAGAATCATGCAAGGCCCCATTCCGGAAACCCACGAGCTACAGGCGCGACTGTTACTCGTAGCGAGCGGCAAGAACTTCCCTCTGAATGGGGAGGACATGATTATTGGACGCGAGGACCCCAAACATGAAATCCACCCGGATATCCAGATTGACGACTCGACCATGACGTTAGGACGCAAACACGCGCGGCTGTTCTACCAGCAGGGAACATGGATGGTGGAGGATCAAAACTCGCGCAATAAGACGCGCTTGAACGGTAAGATACTCGCGCCCTACGAACCACAGCTGCTCAACGATGGCGATCTGCTGCAATTCGGCAGGGTGGAGGCGCGTTTTGAGATGCGTTAAGGCTGGGACCAGGGATTCCTAGGGCGACCGCGAGGGTCGCCCGTACAATACTACGAAACGGCCTGCGAGGGCGTGTATTGTACGGGCGACCCTCGCGGTCGCCTTGGTCCGCGAAGTGTTGACAAACGCCCTCGTTATCGAGTATGCTCTAATCACTAAGAGAGATGTTTGTCTAAATTCTGGCTTGCCAGTCTCAGTGTAGGAGGTGCGTTATATGGGAAAGCACACATATTCACCAACTGTGCTTGTATGCACCTTGTCTACCCGCGTTGAGGGCATTCAGCGGACTTCGCAGGACGATTTGAAACAGAAACCATTGCCTGCTATTCGCTAGAAGCGCGACAGAGTCTGTTCCCTCCGCACGGTAGACATCATAAAGAATTGATTGAACCGTGTTTTTTTATTCTCCTGGAGGGAACGCATTGATTAACGACCCCGAGGCACATTCGGAGACGCTTACCGGCGTGGTATTGAACGGCGCGCACGGCATTTACGACGTTCATACCGAGGCCGGTGTGCTGCGCTGCACCTTGCGCGGCAAACTCAAAAAAGCCTTTGCCCAGGCTCAATCGGCAAAATCCGTCAGCAAATCGCGTCCGCGCTATGATAAATTGCTCGCGCTGCCAAAGTCTGAGCGCATCGAACACCGCGATTCGAGTGTCAACGCATTACCCGTGCGCCTGTCCGTAGGCGATTATGTAAAACTGCACCGGCTTGACAGCAAAACCGGCTTGATCGATGAGATTCTGCCGCGTTCGAGCGCGCTTACGCGCAAAGATGCCAGTTCGACCGAGAAAAAGCCTGTGCAGCAGACCATGCTTGCCAATCTCGATCAGGTGGCGCTGGTCTTCGCTAGCCGCGCAGCCGCAACCGCATTTTGCTATGCTTGATCGCTACCTGGCCATTTGCGAGTCTGCGCACATTCGTCCTATCATCTGCCTGAACAAACTCGATCTGCCATACGAACCCTACGTGGGCGAAGCCGCCGCTCTGTACGCGAAGTTGGGCTATACCGTCATCTGGACTAGCTATAAAACTGGCGCAGGTGTCGATGAACTGCGCCAGTTGCTCAGAGACCATACGACCCTGTTCACCGGGCCATCCGGTGTCGGCAAGTCGTCGCTGGTGAATTCAATTGAACCAGGCATGGCGATCAAAACCGGCCTGGTCAGCGAGGTGACCGGCAAGGGCAAACACACCACCACCGGTTCGCAGCTCTACCCCCTGTCCGGCGGCGGCTGGCTGGCCGACTCGGCAGGTATACGCGCGCTGGCTACCTATGACATCGCGCCAGAAGATTTGGCCGAGTGTTTCGTCGAATTCCGCCCCTACCTCGGCGAATGCCTCTACTCCGACTGCCTGCATATGGATGAAGATGGCTGCGCCATCCAGCAGGCGGTGGAAGATGGCGTGATCGACGAGCGCCGCTACAAGAGTTATACGCGCATTCTCAGCGGAGAAGAACGTTGATAGAAGAGGCAGGGAAATGATGGGCAACCGTCGGTTGCCCATCATTTCCCTGCCTCTTCTATCAACGCCATCAGTACTTCTTTGTCCTGTTCTTTTAGCACTGTGCGCGGGTTGAGCAGCAGCGTATCGCGCTGGATGCGAGTGATGATGGGGGTTTTGCGCGTTCTGAGGCGGTGGGCCAGCTCATCTAAGGGGAGAGAAGTATGCGCGGCATCGAGGGCGAGCAGGGTGGTGGGCAGGGTCTCGCCGGGGAGCGAACCGCCGCCGACGGTTGATTTGCCGCGCTGCGTATGCGCTGTGATGCCCTGCTTCTGCAACTGCGATGCCCACCGGGTGGCGCGACTGGCGAGCGAGGCGGGGGTTGCCGCGATCATTTGCCAGATGGGAATATGGGTTGCCGCCTCCTCGCGCTGGTAGTGACGCAGAGTGGCTTCCAGCGCGGCCAGCGTCATTTTATCGATACGCACGGCGCGCATAAGCGGGTGTTTAGCGATGCGTTTGATAACGTCGGCCTTGCCCGCGATGATGCCTGCCTGCGGGCCGCCGAGCAACTTATCGCCGGAGAAACATACCACATCCGCGCCTGCCGCGATGCTTTCCTGGGGCATGGGTTCGTGGCTCAGGCCGTAACGCTCGCTATGGAGCAGGCAACCGCTGCCGAGATCGTCCATTACCAGCAGCCCATGCCGGTGCGCTAATTCGGCCAATGCGCCGGTGGATACCGTTTCAACGAAGCCTATCAGGCGAAAATTGCTGGGGTGGACTGTTAATAGCATGGCTGTGTTCTGGCTCAGGGCTGCTTCGTAATCGGTGAGGCGCGTGCGGTTGGTAGCGCCGACCTCGACCAACTGGCAGCCGCTTTGACGCATGACATCGGGGATGCGAAAGCCGCCGCCGATCTCCACCAGTTGACCGCGCGAAATAATTACTTCGCGCCCGCTTGCCAGCGCGCTGAGCGCGAGCAGCACCGCTGCCGCGTTGTTGTTCGTAACGAGCGCGGCTTCAGCTCCGGTCAATGCGCAGAGCAGGGCGGAGACGTGCGCGTGACGGGAGCCGCGTTCGCCAGCTTCCAGGTCATATTCGAGGTTGGAGTAACCGCTCGCCGCCTCCTGTATGGCTGAGAGCGCGGCCTGGCTCAACGGAGAGCGGCCCAGATTGGTGTTGATAATCACGCCTGTGGCATTGATGACGGGGCGAAGGTTGGGCTGGTTTTCGCGTTCCAGTAGACGGGCTGTGCCGGCTAACAACTCTTCATATGAGGGGCAAAGCGCGCCCTCGCGGATGGCGGCGCGCGCGTGGACCAGGCTGGCACGAGCTGCGCGCAGGGTCAGCGGGCGCGAATAGTCGCGCATAAGCTGCTGGCCTGTCGTTGATTGCAGCAATTCATCGATAGAGGGCAAGAGGCGCAGTTGTTCCAACTCAACGTTCATAAAGGCCATTCCATCTCTTCAGAGGTTAATGGAGCGAATAAAACATGGTGATTGCCAGGCTATTGGCAATCTTGCCCATGATCGAGCGCAGATCAGGATCGTTCAATCTGCAAATGGCGTACTGGTCTGCCAGCAAGCTGCGCAGCACAGCATATAGCAATTCTGTCTTGACGAGGCTGTCGGTGTCAAGCAGTGGGTAATCACGTTTTAAGAGCAGGTGATGATAGGGGCGCAATTTCCCGCGATAGGAGGTGAGGGCAACTACGTTGACGGCTCCGGCATGACGACAAAAGGGATCGCTGGAAACGACGAGCGCGGGGTGCCAATCAAGAATGCGCTTCTCTTCAATGCCTGGTGGCAGCGAAGGATATCCAAAGTTTACCCAGTACACCATGCCGAATTGCACGGGTGTCTGATAGGTCAGCGCATCCGGTAGGAGATCTGGTGGATGAGGCATTGCACACTACAAGTTTTCTGTATTACGTTTACGAACACAACTAAGGCCGAGCAAACGCTACTGAAGCGTAGGCAGGAATCTCAGTCACCTCAAGTTCTCCCTGAAGACAGGCGCAGCTTAGTGACCAGGAGCATTGGACAAGACTTAGTCGTTCCTGGCGTTCATCCTGGCTCTCTTCTTGTAAAGCGGCAGTTATGATATCCATTTCGTGCTGGTACTGTTCTATAAGGAATGAAGAACGGCTATAGTCGTTGTTTGTTGCCATACAGAAACCTCTTTGTTCCAAACTACACGTTGTTGAACTGCGTAAAACCATGAGGCGTAACGGTCGTGCTTTTTTTCTCTAACGATGCTGATTATACCAGCAAATATTGCCAGAAGCAAGCATTTTGGGGGGCAATTTTATAACTGGGTCAAAAATTGTGGGGGATTGTGATGTATAAAAAAGAGCCGATGAGGAGATTCGAACTCCTGGCCAGCGGTTTACAAAACCGCTGCTCTACCACTGAGCTACATCGGCACATTGTTCATCGGCGTATAGTCGATTGGACACCTGTAATATACCATATTTGTCAAGATAAAACGCTTGCCATTTGCATCTTCACCAACTACACTAAAGACACACATTAAGTAACTAAGGAGACTTCTCCTTTGCGAAAAAAGCACACCCTGACTGCGTTGGTTAAACATTTAGCGTGTATCGCGCAGACTATCAGCGATCTCATTGCAACGAGTTTTGAGCAAGACGCGGCTTCTACTAAGTTACGTGCCGCGTATCGACAATGTTCTGAAATTAGCCAGGCGGCGATGGCTGGCGAGGAGTTTGCTGATATGACTGCTCAGTTGTTCGTGTATGGCTGTTTTGTTGCTCGCTATTATCACAGGGAATCGACCTCATTCCAGCGCCAGCACATCAGTGGTGTTCTTTCTTACGCTCATCCGCTGCATCGCCAGTGTGTTGAGGCAATCATTGATATGGAAACAGGATGCGCGACCGTCGCTGGCTGTATCGATGAAATGGTGCGCTTGCTTGCAACTCTAGACAGGGAGAGTATAGCTAGTGGCTTTCGGGATGATCCGCTGACGCATTTCTACGAACTTTTTCTGAGCTACTATAGTCCGCGTTTACGCGCCTCGCATGGTATCTATTACACGCCTGAACCGGTTGTGTCCTATATAGTGCGCTCGATAGAGCAATTGCTGCGGTCGCGTTTTGGTTGTCGCGCTGGATTCGGTGAGATTGATGCGGATATGTGTATCCTTGATCCGGCCTGCGGTACAGGCGTATTTGTGCAGGCAACGCTTGAGCGTATGCGCGCTTCTTATCAACAAGATGGGCAGGCGGAATTGTGGCGCGAACATCTTCACCACTACTTTTTGCCGCGCTTAGCGGGTATTGAGGTGCTGGTAACGCCTTATCTGATTGCGCATTTCAGGCTCAACCTGTTTTTGGCGGATGTGGATTTGCCGGGACAAGCGCAGTCAGGGCGGGGGCCGTTTCGCCTGGGCAATGCTCTGGTTGAGGCTGGCATACGACAAGATTCGTCGTCTCCAATCATGATTGTGCTGGGGAATCCGCCTTACGCGGGGCATTCGGTTAATAGAGAGGCGTGGATGCGATCGCTGTTGGATGAGTATAAAGAGGGTTGCCCGGAACTTGAGAAACGGGCGCAGGCGAAGTGGTTAAGCGACGATTATGTGAAGTTCATGCGACTGGCGCAGTGGCAGATTGACAGGGCAGGGCAGGGTATTCTGGCCTTCATTACCAATCATAGCTATCTTGATAACCCCACCTTTCGGGGAATGCGCCGCAGTCTCATGCGCAGCTTCGATGAACTTTTCGTGCTTGACCTGCATGGCAATAGCAAAAAACAGGAACTTTCTCCGGGCGAGACAAAAGACGAAAACGTCTTCGACATTCAACCCGGCGTAGCTATCAGCATCTTCGTAAAAAAGGACAAATGTAGTCATAGTAGATTCTGTTAGTAAACCAGGGCGGGGGCAAGCCCCGCCCCTACCCTACTACGGAGTGCCGGGCGAAGCCGGATAGGGTAGGGGCGGGGCTTGCCCCGCCCTGGTCGGTGCGCTTCTCTGCATCTCGCATTCGTCCTCGTCCCCAAACACTCCGATCATCTATCACGCCCATCTCTGGGGCAGTCGAGCGGAGAAGCTCTCGTGGCTATCTGCACATGACCTGGAAAACACTTCGTGGGCTATTCAGCATCCCCAGGCTCCTCATTACCTGTTTGCGCCGCAGGAGAGGCACTATTTTGAGGAATACGAGGCGGGCTGGAGCATCCCAGCTATATTCAGACCCAATGGCGATCCCGCGCCTGGCATCATTACCTGTCACGATGAATTTGCGGTGGCATGGAGCCGCGATGAGGCTATGCGCAAGGTTGAACGGCTGCTGGCAACACGCGACGAGGACGAGGCGCGACGACATTACCGCCTGTGTACGCAGGAGCAGTGGAACTATGCAGCAGCGAAGCGCGCTTTAAGCGATGGCAGTTGGCGACAGCAACTGACGCCGGTGCTATACCGGCCTTTTGACACGCGCTGGACGGTCTATAATCGCCATGTCGCGGTACACTTGAGGGAGCGCGTCACGCGCCATATGCTGCCCGGCGAAGCGCCAGGTGGGAGGGGAAACCTGGCATTGTTGATTGGCAAGGCTGGACAGGTTATCTCCCAGCAAACCTGGGATATCGTCTTCTGCTCGCGCACCATGACCGAGTTTAACCTGTTTCGCCGGGGCGGTAACAATATTTTCCCTCTGTACCTCACCGGTAACGACAGGAACGGTGGGCAAGCGAGCCGCGAAGTGAATCTCGCGCCCGATTTTATCGCGGACGTTGTATCACGGCTGGAACTGCGATGGGTCGCCGAGGGATGGGGAGACCTGCGACAAAGCGTGGGGCCGGAAGCTATCTTCTCGTATATGTATGCTCTTTTGCACGCGCCTGCATACCGGGCGCGTTATGCCGCATTTCTCAAACGTGACTTTCCGCGTATTCCGCTTACGTCCAATCTCGCGCTTTTTCGCGCCTTATGCGGCATGGGTGAGAAGCTGGTGCGCCTGCACCTGATGGAAGATGAAGAACGATGCTTCACCTGTTATCCTGTGCAGGGTACGCATCATGTCGAGCAGGTACGCTATATGCTAAGCGAAGACGAGAAGACAATGGGCCGCGTGTGGATCAATGCAACGCAGTATTTTGAGAATGTGCCTTTAGCTGTCTGGACGTGGCATATGGGGGGCTACCAGATTTGCTTGAAGTGGCTGAAAGATCGCAAGGGGCGCATCCTGAGTGGAGAGGAGATCGCGCGCTATCAAAAAATTGTGGCAATTCTGGCGGAAACGATAGCTTTGATGGAAGGGATTGATGGTGTGATCGAGCAAGCAGGAGGATGGCCTTTTTAAATTTGTAGGGACGCGATAAATCGCGTCCGTGTTGGGCCTGTTGCGCAACAGGCCCAACACGGACGCGATAAATCGCGTCCCTACACCTCGCCCCGAAAGCATGACTATACCCATTGCTTTCTGGTGGCCAGCACGGCTGCCTGCGTCCTGTCCTTGACCTGCAATTTTTGCATGATATGGTGGACGTGCGATTTGACAGTTTCGATGCTTACCGAGAGTGTGCCGGCAATGGCCCGGTTGGTTGCGCCATCAACGAGCAGGCGCAGCACTTCGCGCTCGCGGTTGGTCAGCGCAAGGGGGGAGAGCGCGAGCGGGAAACGCGCTTTGATGGTTGTGCCTGCGTTGAGTTTGCTGGTAATTTCTAGCGCGCCTCCTGCCTGTTCGACACGTTCCTGCATGGCGCGTAATCCAAAGTGAGTTGATATACCATTATTTACCGGGTGGTGAACTGGAATGTGTTCCATGTTAAAGCCCGCGCCGTCATCGCTCACCTGTGCCACGAGCAGACCGGAGAACGACTGTATCTGCACAGATACGTGGCTGGCATGGGCGTGTTTGCGCACATTATTCAATGCTTCTTGCAGGAAGCGATAAAGGACAACTTCCAGCGATGGGGGCAAGTGCTCGACGTGTATGCCCTCGTAGCGCAAGGTGATAGCGGGTTCCTGTATGCTAAAATCGTTGAGTAGAGCGCGCGCGGCCCCGGCAAAATTCGCCTGCTCAAGTGGAGCGGGTAACAGGGCCGAGATGTCGTGTCGCAAGTCGTCTAGACTCTCCAGCAGCGTTTCACGCGCCCGTTGGATTTCGCGCCGCGCCTCTTGTGGCTGTTTTTCCAACATGCGCTGCGCAAATTCGAGCGTGTGAATGGCATGAGCGATGCCCTGCGCCGCGCCATCGTGTATATCGCGCGCGATGCGGCTGCGCTCGCGGTCAATGGCGGCTTGCGTCACTTCAGAATTATCCTCGAGATACGCGCCTAACAGGGCGGCGCAAATACGTATTTCGTTGTCCGCCTGCGCTGTTGCCGAAGTGTCAGATGTTTCACTTGTTGCAAGTGTATCTGGCGTGTTACAGAGGACCATTACGCCTTGCGGGCCAGGTCTTGTCGAGGGTGTGCCTATGGCGCAAAGCTGTACTTGACCATTTGGCCATGTCCAGCTTTTCTCTGCGGGCAGGCTGCGCGGGTCACTATACGTATCAGGAATACGCAGCAGACCTTGTTGATGGAGGGCTGCGCCAAACAGACCATGCAGAGGGATAGGTGAATGTTCGGTGGGATTTGCTGGGAGCGGGGCGTGTCCGCATTGTTCTACCAGTATCAGTTGGCGAGTAGGGGTATCGACGCGAAACAGGAGGCCTAGCCGGGCGCGCGCGCTTTTACGCGCATAATCCAGCAACGTTTGCCGACCATACGCTGCTGAAATATGCTGTTGCAGGTGCGCAAGCGTCTCGATAAGGGTGACAGGCGAGGCCATAGTGCTCTCCTACTGCATCCGTAGGGGCGGGTGTCGGGTGGATGTGGGGAGGGGATGCTTGCGTCGCCCGTTCCAGGGATATGCGATCCCAACGGCGGGCGACGCAAGCGTCCCCTCCCTACCCAGCTTCCTCCCCCGCCCCTACAGAATTGGTTTACAGTTGTCTCTACTGTTATGATACAGGAGTGAAAAATAGAGGGGAGGGGCTTCTCCGGTGCGCTTGCCAGCCCAAGGGGAAGAAGACAATCTGGCGGCAGGCACGCCGGAGAAGCCCCGGTCAAAGAGGGGAGAAGTCATTGCAGGCGTGGTTCGGGCCTGATGGGGGGGACAAACTACGTGGGAGGACGGTATCAGGTGGGATAGAGAGCGCTGGCGAGGCTTCACATACCAGGCTCTTGATAGTTTCACCGCTCGGTTGCTGATATTAGTGTACCCGCGCTGGCATTGAAAGTCAATCTTGCCAGGTAGTAAATTAGTACCGCGCATGGCAAGTCATTAGTAATGGGAGGCAGAATTGCCAACTACGAAGCCATGACAGGACGATGATCAGGGCAGGGCCTGTCACCAGAGGCGCGAACGTAAGGCCATCTGTCATCCTGAGCGTAGCGAAGGATCTGCGCACAACCCGGCGAGAGATCCTTCGCTACGCTCAGGATGACAGATGGTGGACGAGGCGACCCCATAGATGTTCACATAAGCGCCTGAACACGGATACGATTCGGCTTAAGCTCACGCCTCTAGGTCTTGTCCCCGCTCTGGTTACTCGTGTATACTGACCCATGGAATAGGAAAAGAGAGAATGCCCAGATGCTAATTGCAGGCCGAGGGGAGAAATAGTATGCAAGGTTCTAAAGAGAATAAGCAACTTGAGCGCGATAACGCAGGGAATGAGCGAGGCAGCGAGAAGCTCGCGCCAGTGGAGAGTCGGCCCCTGGTGGGTGGAATGGGCCGGGTAGCCTTGATCGCGGCGCTGGCGCTTGTGCTGATCGCTGGCGTAAGTGTCGGCGCGGTTGCGATAATTAAAAATACCAATTTTGGCAACACCCCCACAACGACTGGGAATACCGCGAACTCGACCTCTCCGGGTAATTCCTCGCTGGCTACAAATGCGAACGGCGTGGTCAATTTCATCGATGCGCCGGGTGGCGCGGGGCATAGTAACGCTATCACCATTTCTGTGAGTAACTTGCAGAAGCCTCCATCTGGCTCGCAGTACGATGCCTGGTTCCTTGATACTAGCACGAACCATGCGCTTGCGCTAGGCGCTTTGACTTTTAAGGACCAGGCGTACACCCTGACTTATTCTGATAAAGGGGCCAATCTTGTAGGGCTGGGCGATGAAATCGAGATCACATTGGAACATGGCGCGGCTACCACACCCTCTGAAAACGTGTTGCTCTCAGCAATATTTCCTACACAGGCTTTCGTCTATGTCCGCCATATGCTCTACAGTTATACGACTACGCCCGGCCATGTTGGGCTGCTGGTGGGTTTGATCGAGCAGGCCAAATTATTAAATTCGGTAGCTCATGTACTGATGGCGAATCCGAATGCGACGGCGACGCGCTGTGTCGCGCAGGCCTCGCTGGACATTATGGAGGGCAAAACTGGCGCTGACTATAAAGCGCTCTCCGCGAATTGTAGCATGGCAGGTGTGGCAGGCATAGGGGATGGTTTCGGCTTGCTCGGCGCCAACGGCTATATCGCTGTGACGCAGGCGCAGGACTTGCTGGCGAACGGCCAGCCCGATGCTACCAGCCTCATCCACGAACACTCGCGGCACGTTACTTACGGCTTGCAAGATATGAATACCTGGCTGGCAACCGCTCAACAGGACGCGCTAGCCCTGTTGAGCAATCCGGCTAACAATGCGAAGGCGCAAGAACTGGCGACGCTGGCGAACCATGCCTTTTTCGGCGTGGATATCAATGGCGATGGCAAAATCGATTATGTGCCGGGCGAGGCGGGCGCCACCATTTCTTATCAGCACGGGCAATTCATGACTGCGATGGTGCTTTCGCCGATTTAATCTGCTCCTGATAAGGATGTTAAAACTACTGCTTCTCACCATTTAGCCTATAAAGCACCCACTCGCTTCGTATGAGTGTACAATGAATGTTATAATGAGATGGCTAACTTACTATCAACTTGTATAGACTTGAGGATTTGTATGAGTGAAGATCAACACTGGCAAACTCGTATCTTTGAGAGCGATTGTTTGAATATTTTACGCTGGTTGCCCTCTGACTGCGTTGATCTGATCGTCACTTCACCCCCTTACGCAGATCAACGTAAACATACTTATGGCGGTGTACACCCTGATAAATACGTTGAGTGGTTTCTTCCAATTGCCTCTGAACTCAAACGCGTATTGAAGAAGGAGGGTTCCTTTATTCTCAATATTAAAGAGCGAGTTGTAGATGGTGAGCGACACACCTATGTGCTTGAACTCATTCTTGCATTACGCAAGCAGGGTTGGTTATGGACCGAAGAATATATCTGGCATAAACGCAATAGTTATCCCGGCAAATGGCCTAACCGTTTCCGTGATGCCTGGGAGCGTTGTTTACATTTTACCAAAGATAAACATTTTGCCATGTATCAGAGATTCAGTGCGTGTGCCAATGGGTGACTGGAGTCAGTCACGTCTGCGCAATCTCAGTGAGACAGATAAACGCCGCGATAATTCTCATGTACAGAGTGGCTTCGGAAAAAAAATTGAAAACTGGGTTGGTCGCGAATTAGCCTATCCTGATAATGTTTTGCACATGGCTACAGAGTGTAGCAATCAAGGTCACAGCGCAACCTTTCCAGTTGAATTACCAGGTTGGTTTATCAAACTCTTTACTCAACCAGGTGATGTAGTCCTCGACCCTTTTCTTGGTTCTGGAACAACATCTGTAGCTGCCAAACAGCTTGATAGACGGTGCATTGGTATCGAAATTAATTCCGAATATGTGCAGATTGCGCAAGAACGTCTGGATGCCATAGAACGTCCCAATCCCCTTATAAATCTCTTCAGCGATGAATCGAAAGAAGAAAACAGACCCACTGGCAAACAGCAAAGCCCTATACAAGTTTCGCCCACACTCTTCCCTGACGAAAATGATACAGAAGGTAATGAGTATTATGAGTCCGTTGGAACTTGAAGTCTTAATTCGCCAAAGCTTGGACCAGTTTTACCAGCGGCGGATAAAGAAGCTTTCGGAACTTAAATTACGCAACGTGCTCAGTAAGAAAATCCATATCTCTTTCGTGCAGTAGGCGTCCAAGATGCTTACGAAATTGTTGATGAATTACTGAGAGCTTATATGTCATCATCAGATGAAACTATTTTTGGCGATGCCTTTTTTGAACCGGTAGCCAAGCTATGCAGCGGCGGCACAGTTTCACCAAGTGAAGGAGTTGATGTAGCTGTAGAGACGGATAACGTTTATAAAGCAATAGCTGTCAAATCAGGCCCAAATATTTTTAATTCCAGCCAGGCTAAGAGGCAGGATCAAGAGTTTAGAAGTTTGCGAAGCAGGCTTCTAAAACTACATAAGCAATTTGACGCGCTCCTGGGACATGGCTATGGACGTAAGTTTTCTGATCCAAAAGACAATCGGATATACCGTATCCGTTCTGGACAAGCTTTTTGGGAAGAACTGACGGGAGACCCCGATTTTTTTATAACGCTCATTCACTTAATGCGTGATTATCCTAAACAACATCGTATTGAATTTACAACGGAATGGGGAAAAGCACGTAATAGATTTGTGCATGATTTCCTCAATAATTTTGGCAATCCTGATGGTAGCATCGAATGGGAAAAACTACTACGCTTCAATAGTGGAAAAGACAAAGTTGTCTGGGTAACTACAGTTGCCACGGAAGTCATTATAGAAGATCAAGATGAAGATAGCGACAACATTGATGATGTGGAGATAGACGAAGTATTGTAGGGGCGACCCTCGCGGTCGCCCTGGAAAACTCGCCCTCTGGCTGAACAAGGTACTACATTGGTTCCACTTTCAACAAGGTATCGCCTTTTTGCACTACTTCTCCATTGACGGCTACCATTTCGCGCACGCGACCCGCGACCTCGGCCTGCACTTCGTTGAAGACTTTCATGGCCTCGACCAGCGCGATGACCTGGCCAACGGCTACGAAGCCGCCAGGGGTAATGAAGGGCGGCAAGGTGGGAGATGGAGCGGCATAGTAGACGCCCGTGATAGGCGAAATTACAGGCACGCTGCGGTCTTCTTTTTCCGCGCGTGCTGGTGCGAATGGTAAGGTGCCGCTAGCGTGCGCGAAGTGCGCGGTTGGTGTGGAGACCATCATCATGTTGGGGCTGCGCCGAATGACAATGCGCGTGCCTCCTTCGGTCAGCTCCAGTTCGCCTACGGTGCTGCCTTCGAGCACATTGATTAAGTCTTCGACGCGCCGTATCCAGGGCGTCTCATGCTCTTGTATTTCCATCTTTTCCACCCTTAGTTATTTGTGCCTCAGTCGGTATAGTACCAATCAGGTCGGGGGCAGAGCCTCCACCCGCTCTCTGTCATCCTGAGCGCAGCGAAGGATCTGCACTCGCCCCGCGAGAGATCCTTCGCTGCGCTCAGGATGACAGTATGACTTGTGTGAACGCTTATGGGCAGGCCCTCGCCCCTATACTCTTGCCGTTGCCGGTGTTATTCGCTGTAACGTTTGAAGATCAGGCTGGCGTTATGGCCGCCAAAGCCCATCACGTTCGACATGGCGATGTTGACCGTCGCCTGACGTGCCTCGTTCGGAACGTAGTCCAGGTCGCATTCTGGATCGGGATGATGCAGGTTGATGGTGGGCGGGATGATACCCGTCTGGATCGCCATGATGGAGACGACGGCTTCAATCGCGCCCGCCGCGCCCAGCGTATGCCCGGTCATAGACTTGGTGGAACTGATCGGCACGCGATAGGCATGTTCACCGAAGCAGGTTTTAATGGCGACGGTCTCTGTCTTGTCATTTGGCGGGGTTGAGGTGCCGTGCGCGTTGATATAATCTACCTGGTCGGGTCGCAGTCCTGCTTTTTGCAGGGCGCGGCGCATGGCTCGCACCAGACCGGAACCGCCGGGAGTGGGTTGCGTCTCGTGGTAGGCATCGGCCGTCGTGCCATAGCCGACCAGCTCAGCAAGAATGTTCGCGCCCCGGGCCTGCGCAAATTCCAGGTCTTCTAATATGAGCATGGCCGAACCTTCGCCCATGACGAAACCGTCGCGTGTGGCATCGAAAGGACGGCAAGCGCTCTGCGGATTCTCGTTGTAGCGCGAAAGGGCATGCATGTTGTCGAAGGCAGCCATGGCAATGGGGGTGATGGCTTTTTCAGCGCCGCCCGCGATCATGGCCTTTGCATCGCCGCGGCGAATGGTTTCCCAGGCTTCGCCGATGGTGTTGCCGCTGGTGGCGCAGGCGGAGACGGCTGCCCAGTTTGGCCCTTTCGCCCCTGTCATTATTGAGACCCTGCCCGGCGCGCCATCCACGATCATCATATTGATGAAGAACGGACTGATGCGGTCGGGACCTCTATCGTAAAGGGTGCGGAACTGGTCGTGCAGCGTGACCAGGCCACCTATGCCGCTGCCGATATAGACGCCAACATCGTCGGCGTTCTCACCGGTGATTTGCAATCTGGACTGCGCCAGGGCCTGCTTCGACGTTGCGATGGCAAGTTGCTCATAGGGGTCATTGCGGCGCGCTTCCTTGCGGTCCATGTAGGGGGATGGATCGAAGTTCTTGATTTGCGCCCCGAATTTCACCCGGAACTGATCCATATCATAGCCTTCGTAGGGTTCGATTAAAGAGACGCCAGATTTTCCCTGGCATAACGCCTCCCATGACGAGGCTACATCGTTTCCCAGCGATGTGACCATACCCATACCTGTAACAACAACACGAGACATAAAGGCACCTCCCTCGTTTCAATGCTGGTCGTTTATATTCCTAGAGCCACTGCTTCCTCTTGCAGGAAACGAGTGTAGGTGTCTCCGCGAATGAACCCCTCGTGCTTGAGCAAGCGTTGATGGAAAGGGATCGTCGTGGTAACACCCTCGATCACAAATTCTGCGAGCGCGCGCTGCATACGCGCAATGGCGGCTTCCCGCGTGTCCGCCCACACGATGAGCTTCGCCAGCAGCGAGTCATAATGCGGCGGGATGGAATACCCTGCGTACAAGTGACTATCAACGCGCACGCCCGGCCCTCCGGGCGGCAGGTATTTTTCAACTACGCCAGTTTGAGGGCGGAAATCGTTATCGGCGTCTTCGGCGGTGATGCGACACTCGATGGCATGACCGCGAAATTGCAGCGTGTCCTGCTCAAGTTGAAGAGGCAGACCCGCCGCGATACGTATCTGCTCCTTGACGAGATCGGTGTTTGTCACCATCTCCGTCACCGGATGTTCGACTTGCAATCGCGTATTCATCTCCATAAAATAGTAGCGATCCTGCTCGTCAAGCAGAAATTCGAGCGTGCCAGCGTTGCGATAGCCGACCTGCTCAACGGCGCGAATGGCTTTTTCTCCTATTTCACGTCGCAATTCTGGTGACAGGTGTGGGCTGGGCGATTCTTCCAGTACCTTCTGGTGGCGGCGCTGGCAGGAGCAGTTGCGCTCACCCAGATAGACGCCATGCCCGAAGTTGTTGACCAGCACCTGAATTTCGACGTGACGCGCGCGTTCCAGGTAGCGTTCGACGTATAGCCCATCGTCGCGGAAGGCCTCGCGCACCTCGTTCTGGGCGATGGTAAAGACGCGCTCAAACTCGTCCTGGCGTTTTATGTGGCGAATGCCGCGCCCGCCGCCGCCCGCCGCGGCTTTCAGCATGAGCGGGAAGCCAATTTTGCGCGCCGCCACTATGCCGTCGTCCAGTGTACGTATAACGGAAGTGCCGGGCAGCATGGGCAGGCCCAGTTCTTTCATGGTTTCGCGAGCCGCTACCTTGTCACCCATCAAGGCCATTACCGGGGCAGTGGGTCCGATAAAGGTCAACTGCGCATCGGCACAAATTTCAGCGAAGCTGGTGTTCTCTGCCAGGAAGCCATAGCCGGGGTGAACGGCGTCGGCGTTCGTAATCATGGCCGCGCTGATGATATTGGGGATGTTCAGGTAGCTTTTGCCGCTCGCACCTGGCCCGATGCAGATATGTTCATCCGCCATGCGCACGGGCAGGGAGTCGCGGTCAGCCTCCGAATGAGCGATGACGCAGGGAATTCCCATCTCGTGGCACGCCCGGATAACACGCAGCGCAATCTCGCCGCGATTGGCAATCAAAATCTTACGAAACATAGCTACAAAGGCCTCTCGCTCGCAGTGTTGTGTTGGTTTCGCGCGGGCGCATCTCTTCAGAAGAGATGGGGCGCGAATTCTCAGGGTATTATATCACACAGTTTTGGGAGGTTGTTGGAGGCCTGGTCTAATCACATATACTCATGCTATCACATCTCCCAAAATCCCCGTTGGGTCCCAGCGCAGTTTCAACGCCCTCATCAACTCCGCCGTTTCTGGTGTATATCCTCGCTCGTCCAACGTTACTGCCATCCTTCGGGTACATGCGTCACTACAGCATAGCCGCCAACCTGTAATGCGGGAACGCGCAACGTCTCTATGACCACGCTATCTTGCACAGGCAATGAAGCATACACAAAGCCGTTGGCGAAATCTACAAAGAACGCGCCCATGTTCAAGATGGATGATTGATCGTTGGCGTACACAGGTATATCTCGTACAGGCAGGCCTACGCGCACCTGGGCTACATCTTTGTTTGGCCTGAGTAGATTGCGCCATACATCGGTGCCGGATACGTCCGCGAGTTCGATGGGGGCCGGGCCACCTTGCCTGTTTGATGATGGCGCGTGCCTGGGCCAGTTCTACCTGGATATCTTCTTCCATGCCTTCGGCGGTGTAGATGAGCGTGTAGGGGCTGATTGGAACGCCGGGTATGTCGCAGCGATTACAGAGCGCGATAGTCAGAGGCTACCAGCGACGAGGGGAGCAGTTGCCTTGCTTGCAGCAGCCCATGCCGCAGGTCATCAACAGCGAGGAAAAGGCTACGACGCGCGCGTGGCTGGGCCGTGTATTTCAGCGTGGCTTCGGTAATCAGTCCCAGGGTGCCGTGGGAGCCGGTGAACAGTTTGACGAGATCGAAGCCTGCCACATTTTTCATAACAGGTCGCCCGGCGCGTATCACGCGACCGTCGGGCAGCGCGACCGTTACGCTTAAGATGAGGTCGCGAATGGCGCCGTAGCGCATTCGCAGGGGCGCGTTCATGTTGGTGGCAATCAAGCCGCCAATAGTAGTATCTTGCCAGGGGCTGGCAAGCGGCACGAACCGATTATGCTGCGCCAGAAATGATTGCACCTCTGCAAGCGGTGTTCCCGCGCCGACGGTGATATACAGGTCGTCCGGCGCATACGCTTTAATGCCGCGCAATCTAGCGGTTGATAATATTGTCTCTGTAGGGACGCGATTCATCGCGTCCGCTTTGGTGTCCTCTTCCGCGTCCACTATGCTGCCCACTACCTTGCCTGCATCCTCAACGACCCTCCCTGTAATGCGCAGCTTTTGCCCGGTATTCGCACATATAATCAGCGTTTGCGCCGCCTCGTCGGTTGTGGTGGGAGACAGATTTATCGCACTCTCGCTCAGTAGCGACACCCCTTGCGGGTGTCCCGTCTTTGTAGATGGTGCGGGAAATATTTTGCCAGGGTTGAACAGGTTGTGGGGATCGAAGATGTGCTTGATGTTGAGCATAGCGGAGAGTTCGGTTTCGTTGAACATGAGGGACATGAAGGCGCGTTTCTCGATGCCCACGCCGTGTTCGCCACTCAAACTGCCGTCTTTGCGGATGGCTACTTCGACGGTTTCGCGCCCGGCATCATGCACGCGCTGCATGTACTCTTTGTCCTGCGAGTCGGGAATGAGAATGAGGGGGTGCAGGTTGCCGTCTCCGGCATGGAAGACATGACCGACGGGTAAATTGTAACGCGCGCAGATTTCGTTGACTTCGAGCAGCGTTTCGGTGAGGCGGCTGCGCGGCACGGTGATATCTACGGTATAGTGGGCGGGCGCGAGACGGGCGATGGCTCCCGCCGCGCTCTTGCGGGCTAACCATATCTGGTTGCGTTCTTCCTCGCTGGCAGCTACGCGCAGGTCATGGCCGCCGTTGGAGCGCAGGATGCTGGTGATCTCTTCGATCTGCGTATGCAGGCTTTCGGGATACCCGTCAACCTCGATAATCAACATGGCGGCGGCTTCGGTAGGCAGCCCGGCGTGAAGCCACGCTTCGACGATAGAGATGATTTTCTGATCCATCATCTCCATGGTGGCAGGAATTAACCCGGCAGCGATGACTGCCGAGGTAGCAATACCTGCCTGTTCGACCGAATTGAAGACGGCCAGCATGGTTTTGATGCCTGGCGGATTGCGCACAAGTCGCGCATTGATAGCGGTCATTAAAACGAGCATACCCTCGCTGCCGGTCAGCACGCCGCAGAAATCGTATTCGGGGTAGTCGAGGGCGCGCCCACCTACCTGCACAATACGACCATCCGCTAAGACTACCTGCATTCCTGTGACATAGTTGGTCATGACGCCGTATTTGAAACAATGCGGCCCGCCCGAGTTTTCGGAGACGTTGCCGCCGATAGTGGAGGCGCGCTGGCTGGCCGGGTCTGGTGGAAAATAGAGTCCATGCGCCCGAACCTGTTCGTCGAGACGCAGGTTAATCAGGCCCGGCTCGGCGACCGCGCTGCGCCCGTAGACATCCACGTTGAGTACGCGGTTCATGCGTGAAAATTCCACGATCAAGCCGCCATGCTCGGCGACCGCGCCGCCCGAAAGTCCCGTGCCAGCGCCGCGCCCCACCAGCGGGACATGGTGTTCAGCCGCCCAGCGCACGATACGCGCCACATCCTGCGCAGAATGTGGCAGTACCACGCCGTCGGGGGTGCCGCGATCGACGCCTGCGTCTACCTCATAGGTGAGCAGCGAGGCCGCGTCGGTGAAGACCTGCCCCTTTTGTAGGAGTGATTCGAGTGAATGTATTGTTTGTTTGTTCAGCATGGCTGTTATTCTCGTTGGATACCGTTGAGATCGTTCAAATCGCCGTAGGGACGGGGGTAGGGCGAAGTGGGGAGGGGACGCTTGCGTCGCCCGCGTCCCTATGCATTTCATTCAGATTGTGAAATACAATCACCCCGACAGGCGGGCGACGCAAGCGTCCCCTCCCCACATCATCCCCACCCCCGCCCCTACGGATATTGCGCGTACGTTTCTTAAATTGCTCTTCCCCCGGTGACTTCCAGCACTACACCGGAAACGTAGTTAGCGAGGGGGGAGGCCAGGAAGAGTACCGGGCCTGCTGCCTCTTCGGGCGTGCCGGGTCGGCCTAAAGAGATGGTCATGGCGGCCATGCTGCGCATGTTGTCGGGGACGCCCAGGGCGATCTCTTCGCCGTCGCGCTGGATTTTCTCGGCGCTCTCTTTGGCGGCGGTCAGGCGGGTATCGATGAAGCCGAAGCAGGCGCAGTTGACCTGGACGTTGTAGCGGCCCCATTCTTTAGCCAGCGTTTTGGTCAGGCCGGTGATGCCAGCTTTGGCGGTGGAGTAATTGGCCTGGCCGGCATTGCCGTAGACGCCTGAAACGGAGGTGATGTTGACGACTTTACGCGGGTTGGCGCGGCCATTGGCGGCGGCTTCTTTTTTGGCGGCGTCGCGAATGAAGTGTGAGGCCTCGCGCAAGATGCGGAAAGGCGCGGTGGTATGCACGTCCATGATGGCGTACCACTGTTTATCGGTCATGTTCTGGATGACGGCGTCCCAGGTGTACCCGGCGTTGTTGACGATGATGTCGATGCCTCCGAAGGTATCGAGGGTTCCCTTGATGAGTTGCGCGGGAAAGGCGGGGTCGGTTACGTCGCCGGGGATGATGGCGGCCTGCCCGCCTGCGTTGCGAATGGCGGCGGCGGTCTCCTCTGCGGGGTTGGGATCGAGGTCGCTGACGATGACGAGCGCGCCCTGGGCGGCAAGCAACTTTGCGGTTGCCGAGCCGATGCCGCGCCCGGAGCCGGTGATTATGGCTACTTTGCCATCAAGCATTCCCATGTTATGTGTTCTCCGTTCGTAAAATTCTGTTTGTGTATTATCCTATCGTCTGCGTAGGGACGCGGGTGGTGCTGGGTGGATGGGTGGACCCTTGTGGGCGTCCTCGTTTCTTTCATCTTCCAAACATAACCCCTGCCCATCCCCGGACGCCCACAAGGGTCCCCACTCTACCCGACCCCACCCGCGTCCCTACGGTATTCGCTCTGCGCATTATATTACACCCGGTGGGGCAGCGTGGCTACGAAGGTGCCGCTGGCTTTTATGTCGCCGTTCTGGTCGGCGGCCTGTGTTTTGCCGGCGATGTAGCCGGTGCCGTCGCTTTCGTATTTTTCGGTGATGGAGCCGGTGCAGGTAATTACGTCTTCCAGGTGGGTCATGCCTTTGAAGCGCACGCCGAATTTGCGCAGGGCGGTTGGGCCGATGTAGTCGCTGAGCATCTGGCCTACGAAGCCCATGATGAGCATACCGTGGGCGATGATGCCGCCGGTGCCGATCAATTCGCCGATTTTGGGGTCGGTGTGCAGCGGATTGAAGTCGCCGGACGCGCCGGCGTAGCGCACCAGTTGCAGGTGTGTCACGGGCGCTTTGATGAGTTTGGGAATCTCGTCGCCCACGTTGACATCTTCGAAATACAGCTTTGTGGGAGTCTGAGCGTTACTGGTCATGGGGTGTTCTCCTTTTCCTTTACTCGCGCACGACGATAACCTGGCGCGCTTTGAGGACGGGCGCGCCGTGCTGGTTCGTATACTGTATTTCGGTGCTGATAATGTCCATCGAAGAGCCTGATGATCCGTGGCGCGTTTTGCCATCTACGATGGTGAAAACGCCGGTGAGAGTGTCGCCGGGATGGATAGGCGCGAGATATTCATACTCTTCCTCGCCATGCAAGATGCGCATGACGTTGATGCCTGCGCTCACGAGTTGTCGAATGCCCTGGCGATTGCCCCAGAAGGTGAAGGTAGTGGGCGTCGTGGGATAGAGTGGCACGTCATCGTAGCCAGCCTCCTGCGCCTCTGCTTTGCTCGAATACACAGGGTTTTCGTCGCCGATGGCAAGCGCCAATTCGCGAATCTTGCCGCGCTCAACTTCGATGCTGAATGGGGGAAAGCTGCGGCCAATGATACTTTTGTCGAACATATTTGCTCCTTGTGGTGTCAACTGGCTCTGTTTGTATACATAGTATCTTGTTTAGAAGACAGGGTTGTCAAGAGTGGTTAATTATTCAATGGCATCGCAACAGAACGTGTCGCCGTCGGCGACACGTTCTGTTGCGATGCCATTGAATAAAGCATTTTTGTTTTATAATAGAGGTCACGAGAGGACAATTATTCAGTCAGGAAAAGGATTGACACGCAGATGGATATTTCGAGCGATGACATTGTGGCGATGATTAATAGCACACGCGAGGGTTCGGTGTGGGAGATGCTTGATATTACGCTGGTTTTGGCTGAAAAGGATCGGGTGGTGGCTACGATGCCGATCGGGCCGAATCACCGGCAGCAGGTGGGGTATTTGCATGGCGGCATTTCTATTACGCTGGCGGAGTCGATAGCTTCACTTGGCACTGTTTTGAATATTGATGCCAGCAAGCAGATGGCATTTGGTCTGGAGATCAACGCCAATCACTTGCGGCCTAAACGCGATGGGCAACTGACCGGGGTAGCGACACCTATTCATCGCGGGCGCACCACGCACGTATGGGATGTGCAAATCACCGATGAAAACGACAAGTTGATTTGTGTCTCGCGCTGTACAATTGCGGTTGTGAACCGGCCCCCGGATAATGGCAGCCCGTTTGCCAGGAATGTACCCAGTTTTGGTTAGGAGCTGACAAGTGATGTAGACTGGTAAGCTTCTTGCATCAAGCTGGAGATAGCCTCGTAACCCTCTGCCCAGGCCTGTTTTAGTTCGGGTGTCCAGGCATCACCCAGAACGACTGCGAACGTTTTTAGTAGTGCATCCCCCACAAGGGCAAAGTGTTCGGGTTTGACATGATAGCTTATATGGTTTTTGCCCAGTTCAAACAGCGTTGTTTTCAGTACATCAGGATTGTGCAAATTGTTGATCGTTGTGGATAATACTGAAAATAATTTATTCTGCTGCATCAGCTTATCGGTGTACGCGAACAAAGGTCGAACATGTGGATAGGCGCTGAAGAGCGTTTCGTAGAAAACAGCCGCGAACTTCTGCTTTTGTGGAATGACTTTCAAAAAACTGTTGTGTAGCAGTTGTGCGTTTACTTCCATCGTTATCTCCTGATGCAAAAAGCGTTTATTCGAGCAAAGCCTCGCATCAGATAGTATCGTCATTTTTTGAGAATTGTTTAGATCTCCACTTGCTCCCAGGGCGTCTGGTGTCCCTGAATCCAGAGCGATTGGAAGGTTTCATCTTCCAGATTTTCGCGCGCGAGAGCAACTGCCGCGACGTAGGTTGCGCGATAGATGGGCGGCATAGGAGCTAAGATTGTGGCCCGCAAGGTAGCGGCGGTTCCCCATAGGAGTACTGCTTGCACTGGTATTTGCTGTGCTACGGCGAGTTCTCCGGCTCCTTCAAGGCACCGTGCCGCCATATCCTTCGCACCAATGGCGCGCAAAAGTGCCCAGCTTTCCGCGTAGGCTGCCTGAGCGGCTTCGTTATCACCCTGACTTGCGGCCAGTCGAGCAAGGGAAATAAGCGCCTCGGCTGTACCCGAGCGGTCGCCCATAGTTTTGAAGATCGCCAGGCTTTCTTCCAGCATCGAACGCACTTGCGCTGTCTCTTTTCCTCCCCGCGCCAGCAGAATCTCCCCAAGCAGGTTGAGTACATAGGCCACGAAGCGCCTGTTTCCCACGGCTTTGTAGCGCGCCAGGCTCTGCTCGGCCAGTGTTTGCGCTTCGGTGCTGTCGCCACGCGAAAGAAAATGTAAGAGAGCCTGGAGGCAGAGCAGGTAAGCGGTACCATCCTGCTCGCCCGAAGCGCTATAGGTCGCCGCGTTCTCTTCAAGGAGGGCGCGCGCCCTGGTAAAATCGCACTGCGCCAGGGCTATCTGCGCTAACGCGCCCCGTGTAGAGGCCACTTTCTGTGTGTCGCCGCGCTCGCGGTAAATTGCCAGGGCCTCTTCGAGGAGACGGCGCGCAATCTTATAGCTATTTTTAGCCAGGGCGAGATTACCCTGCAAACGCAGGATGTTTGCCATGCCGGCGCGGTCGCCGCTTTCGCGGAAGAGCGATTGACTCTCGCGCAAGAATTGCCCGGCTCGCTCGTTGTCATCCAGCATCAACGCCAGAAAACTCGCGCCGTGCAGGGCGTGGGCGCGCACGGAAGAAGCAACCCTGGGGCTGTTGGCGAGGATATGCTCTAAATAAGATATGCCCTCCCTGAAGTATCCGCGTATCTCCCAGTATCCCAACAGGGCAACACAGAGCCGCAGCGCCTGCTCTGCCCGTTCGGTTTCTTCCTCTATACCTCCTGAAAGCCATTCGAGAGCCGCGCGCACATTTTCATAGTCCTGGTCGAGCTGGTCTAACCAACGAATCTGTTCAGCGCCGGACAGCAGCGGTACCAGGCGCTCTACCGAGGAGAGATAGAAGGCTGCATGGGCTGCGCGAGTAGTTTCAAGTTCTCCATTCTCGGTCATACGCTCTACGCCATATTCGCTGAGGGTTTGTAACAACCAGTAGCGGATGTCGCTCTCATCCTGTCCCTGATGTTGCACCATACTTTTGTCTACCAGCGCTACCAGTATCTCCGTGATCTGATGCTCTGTTTCGTCCGGGGCAGCGCAAACGTTACCCGCAGCCTCCAGGGTGGCCCCACCGGCAAAAGCGGCCAGGCGGCGAAATACGCGCTGCTCGGCGGGTTCTAGTAGTTGATAGCTCCAGGCAATGGCTTGATGCAAGGTCTGCTGGCGAGCCGGGGCGTCCTGCATATTGTCCTGTAAAATAGATAGACCGTGTTCTAATTGCGCGAGCACGGCGGGTGCGGAGAAATGGCGCATACGCGCAGCAGCCAGCTCGATAGCCAGCGGGATGCCATCCAACCGCGCGCAAATGCCCGCGACAGCAGCGGCATTGGCAGTGGTCAGGCGGAAATTCGCGGCCACGGCGCGTGCGCGCTGCACAAACAGGGTAATTGCCGCGTAGCGCGATAGTCTCTCCAGGTCGCGCAACGCTTCGTTCGCGGGCAATGGAAGAGGAAGAACCTCGAAGAGGTGTTCGGCCTGTATGTGCAGAAGCGCCCGGCTAGTGATCACTATCTTCAATTGCGGGCAGCCAGCCAGTAGATTGACGATTGCGCGGCGCGCAAGCACGACCTGTTCAAAGTTGTCCAGGATGAGCAAGAATGGGGAGTCGCGCAGCGCCGCTTGCACCTGCTCGATAAGCGGCACGTCTCTTTCTTCCTGCCCTCCCGGTATTTCGAGCGCTCCGGCAATGGCAGGCACGACGCCGTCAGCGTCGCTTAATTGATCTAAGGGTACAAAGCAGACGCCACCCGCGAAGCGCGGCGCAAGCTCTGCCGCGACTTGCAGAGCCAGGCGTGTTTTACCTACCCCTCCTGTGCCGAGCAGTGTAAGCAGGCGCACATCTGGCTGGTCGAGCAGATCGGCGATGGCGGCGACTTCTTGTTCGCGTCCGACAAAAGAGGTGGATGGAGAAGGAACGTTGTAGATGGCGCGTTGCGCGCTCACGGTAGCAAGCGGAGGAAAGTCAGCAGGCAAATCGGGTACGACCAGTTGGAAGAGATGGGACAATCCGGCAATATCTTTGAGGCGATATTCACCGAGGTCGCGCAGCGTTACATTGTCAGAGAGTTCGTTCGACACGAGATCACGAGTTACGTGAGAGAGCAGGGTTTGCCCGCCATGCGCCGCGCTCATGATACGGGCGGCATGATGCACATCCAGGCCGATGTAGCCTTCTTCCGCGGGCCTGGGTTCTCCCGTGTGAATGCCTACACGCACGCGCACACACGCCTGGTCGGGCCAGTGAGCCATGAAAAGGGCGCGTTGCAGCCCAATAGCTGACGAGATGGCATCAGCCGCGCGCTCGAACACTACGAAGAAAGCATCTCCCTGCGTATCAACTTCGTAGCCGTTTCCCTGCTGAAAGGCCACGCGCAGCAGGCGGCGGCATTCTTTGAGCACGTCAGCATAACGATCACCGAGTTGTTGTAGCAGGCGTGTGGACCCTTCGATATCGGTGAAGAGCAATGTTAAGATGCCGGTTGGAAACTCACGCACGTTGTCTCTCCTGGGTGTCGGGCGGCAGGAGGAGATTTTTTCTCCAGTCGTCTCCATGTCTTGCGAAGTTTACGACCAGACCGCCACGAATGCCGTTGGGTTTGACAAGCGCCTGATCCATGCCATATCTGGCCAGGACATTGGTAAGAATAATGGCTCCGGCGGGTAGCAGGCGAGCGCGTTCAACCTGCATATCGTAGTCATGCACGATTTCTTTCGCAGGCTTCTTTAGCAATTGATGCAGTGCATGATGCAGGTCATCGCGCGTCATGATATGTCTGGTTGGGTCTGCTGTGAACTGGAGCAGGTGATCGGCGCTGCCTCCCATGAGGATGGCGCTGCCTGGCGAAAGCACGACTGGCAGCGTATTCACCAGGACGGAGACGTGGTCGTTCAGGGCCTGTATTTCTTCTATGGTGGGAGGATCGTGTGGCAGGAATTGTTTCGTCATATTGCCTGCGCCGACCGGCAGCGATTTTGCGAAAGCAGGTGTTAAGCCTTCGCCCTGGATGGCCTGCGTACTCCCGCCTCCGCTATCTATAACCAGTAGGGGTGTCTGTGGCACTGGCGGAAAGGTTGCCCAGCAATAATCCAGCCCGGCCTCTTCCTGGCCTGAAATAAGCGTCGCTTCGATGCCCAGTGTGCTATTCACCAGGTTGATGAAATCCGGGCCGTTGGTCACTTCGCGCATGGCCTCGGTAGCGATGGCGATAAGGGTGGTAGCCCCTGCTTTACGCGCAACGCTCACGAGCGTCTCCAGGTCTTGTAATGCCGTGCTAAGGGCCTTGACAGGAACCACCCCGCCTTTCACAGCGCCGACCAGTTCTGCCAGCATGGACTGATTGACATGTCTTTCAAATGTGGCGGCGCCATCGGTAGCGGCAACGAGCAAGTGAATATCGTTGCTGCCAATGCTGATAACGCCGATCAGCTTTTTCTCTGCCAAGGTTGCTCTCCTTTCCACCGCGCATGGGAAGAGGAAAATTTGTATTCACTCTCCGTATTCTATAGTATCTCATCGCAGGTGACAACAACCGAATGTTCGAGAGAAAAGTGAGCTATTTCACAGATATTTTGTATGGCAAAGCTTATATTTATGATGGCGCTCAATGATCATTGATCAGTGGAAAGACGAGGTTATAATTATGTCCGAACGCAGACAGAACTGGCTGCTATTCATCGTCATGTGTCTCTTCCTACTGCCGTTTATCGCCGCGTGTGGCGATACTGGGAATACCTCGAACGCGGTAACGCCGACGATCACACAGAGCGCCGCGTCCAGCACACCGGCGCGGTTTACACCAACCTCTACGAGCGCTTCTCTGAATATCGACTGTCCCACTCCGGGCCCTGGTCGGCCAGCGGTCATGCCTGCGCTTCATCCGGGCACGCGCCCGCAAATTATTTATTACCATAATATCGATAACCAGATGGTGCTTGATATATTTGATGTACAAAGACAGGCGGTCGTGGCTATCATTGGCGAGAATGAGCATATCCAGACTGCGCAGATTTCCGACGATGGGCAATGGGTACTCATGGTCGCAAACAACAATGCTATCTCGGAAATGCAGTTGGTGCGCGTTGATGGCAAGTTCTTCCAGACGCTTTACTGCGCTCCGGCAGGTCAGCAGGTCGATCCGAGCAATAGCAGCGGCACGCAATGGTCGCCCGATCAGAAACAAATCATCTTTACTCAAGGGGCAAATGCTCATGCGCCTTTGCCCCTTTACTTGCTGAATGTGGCAAGCGGACACGTCCAGAAGGAGTTGACTCCAGGCCCCAATTCTGGCTTGAATCCGACTACTGATTTCCTGCCCGTCACCTGGGTTGATAACTCGCGAGTGTATGTTGTGGATACCGGGCCAGACTTTGACTCGCTTTCTATCCTTGACACCCGCAAAGGGCCAGATCAACATGCCAGCGATTTGCAAGAGATCGTGGGGTCGCACCAGGTCATGGCGAGGAGTTTAGATAGCAACTATGACGCGACCCGACTGTTTATTAGCGAGGTTTTCGGGACAGGCAGTATGGCAACGAAAAGTGTGGTTATCTCTTGCTCCATCGATGTTATGCCCACAAATCAGGCAAATTTCAGTCATCCACTGAGCTGCAAAAACCTGGTGGCGCTTACCCTGCGCGTTATTGGTTATAGAGGGGCCAGCCTTATGCTTAATGTTAATGGAAGCGGGGGTACGGGTAAAAGCGCTCCGACTGACGGTTTCTGGAAAATCAATACGGATGGAAGCGGGTTAAAGCAACTGAATTCGCTACCAGGAGGGTTTAATCGATTTACACAGTACCCCTGGTCGAACTTCTCGCGTGACGGCTCGCTTTATACCGACGGGCTTTTTTATGGCTCGCTCACCGGTGGCTCTTTGACACGCTATGCCAGCGATGGAGAAGGCGATGGCAACGTGCTGGTAGGCTGGACGACGATGTAAAACCCTCAGCATAAAATCCTCGGAAATGAGCCGTTAAACCCCCTGTGCTATAATGTATTTCAATGCAATCATCAGCATAGCGGCAGGGAGAAGCATAATATGCCCGGTAATGACGAGAACGAAATAGCGCAGGATGAGCTGGATGATACGCGACCGCTTGTGGCGAGTATCACGGTAGGAATTTTTCAGGAGAATTGTTATTTGTATGCCTGTCCTGTCACGCACGAGGCGGTGATTATCGATCCTGGCGATGAAGCGCCGCGCATTTTGAGCCGTATCGAAGAATTGGGATTCATTCCGAAATATATCCTCAATACGCATGGACACATTGATCATATCTGCGCCATCGACGAGGTGAGCGCGGTCTATCCTGTGCCGTTTGCGATCCATGCTGACGATGTGTATATGCTCAGTGACGAACGCACCGCGCAGATGTATGGACGCAAAGCCCCCCTGGTGAAGCGCGACCCTGACATGCTTTTGAAAGAGGGAGATCGCATCACCTTTGGCACGCTGGCACTCGCTGTGCTGGAGACGCCTGGACATACGCGCGGCGGCGTTTGCTTCGTGAGCGCGCCCTACTGCGTGTTTAGTGGAGATACGCTTTTTCAGCGCAGCATCGGGCGCACCGATTTCGAGGGTGGCAACTATGAGCAGCTTGTCACTTCGATTCGCGAGAAGTTGTATACGCTCGATGAAGACCTGGTAGTGTTTCCCGGTCATGGCGAACCTACCACCATCGGCGAAGAAAAATACGAAAATCCTTTTGTGACTGTGGAGGAATAACAACTTGGCAACGATTTGTGTGATTGGCACAGGGTACGTGGGCCTGGTGACTGGCACCTGTTTTGCCGACCTGGGCAACCGCGTCACCTGTGTCGATATTATCGCGGAGAAAATTGAACGCCTGAAAGAGGGCGTTTTGCCTATTTATGAGCCGGGACTGGAAGAGATGGTGGAGCGTAATGTACACGCGGGCCGTTTGCATTTCACGACCAGCTATAGCGAGGGGCTGGATAACGCCGATTTCATCTTTATCGCGGTCAATACGCCCACCAATGCGACGACGCAGGGCGGCGCGGATATGCGTTATGTAGAGAACGCGGCGCGCAGCATCGCGCAGGAACTCGACCATTACGCCATCATCATCAATAAAAGCACGGTGCCGGTGGGCAGTGGCGACGTGGTGACGCGCATCATTCGCAAAAATCTGAGTCGTCCCGAAGCGCAATTCGCGGTCGTTTCCAACCCGGAGTTTTTGCGCGAAGGCTCAGCTATTGCGGATTTCCAGATGCCTGATCGCGTAGTGCTTGGCTCGTCGGACGAGGGGGCGGCGCGCCAGGTTGCGACACTCTACCTGCCGTTGCGCGCGCCTATCGTGATTACCGATCTTTATACGGCGGAAATGATCAAATATGCCTCCAACGCTTTTCTGGCGACCAAGATTTCCTTCATCAACGAGATCGCGCAAATTTGCGAACGCCTGGGCGCGGATGTCAAAGAGGTGGCGGCAGGCATGGGCTATGATAAGCGCATCGGGCGCGCATTTCTGGATGCCGGCCTCGGTTACGGAGGCAGTTGCTTTGAGGCTAATGAGACCGTTTTCACGCTCAATAGTCCCAACGTAGCAGCAGAGCGTTTTGATGCCTTATTCGCTAAAAGTGGCGCGCCATTCCAGGGAGATGTCGTAGAGCTAGCCCTGCCACGCGACCAAAGGGTGCTCGCATTTGACCTGGAGACGGGGAAGCCAATTCTTGCTGATGTAAAAGCTGTCACCCGGCGACCATTTAAAGGGACAATGGTAAAAATCAACACCAGCATGGGGCGCACGCTGCGTGTAACAGCCGACCATCCGGTCATCCTGCGCAAAGATTTGCAGTTTGCGATTTTACCTGCTGCGGCAATTGTTCCGGGCGACCGCCTGATGACTCTGTGCGAATTGCCAGCTATCGAGCAGGCAAATGACCTTAACTTAATTGATCTTCTCCGGGGTACCGACCTGGAAGCCGATGTGTATGTAGAGCCTGTTGATACTACATTCAGCGAACAGTATAAGCAATTTGCCCATGCGATACCTCGAGAAATGCTCAGGTATCCAGACGAGATCAAGCGTCACAATCGTATGTCGCTTCGGCTATTCCGCTACCTGAGCGAGTTGCATTTGCTGGATGTCCCAGCTCAGAAACTTCGCTTATATACTGCGAAAGGCGCGGCGACGAAGATCAATGCCCTGATTCCAGTCGATGCGGATTTGCTGCGGCTATGTGGCTATTATCTTGCTGAGGGTTACATTGGCGCGGAAACCGGGCGCGCCGGAGCTATCCGCGAACGAGTTGGTGTCTGCTTCCACGAGCAAGAAACTGAATATGTCGCGGATGTGCAACGCATTTTGCGGCGATGGGGGCTCAAGTTCATTGAGCGACGCGGTCCTGGTGCCTTGACGACCATTGTCTCTTCGCGCATCTTCTCCTGGCTGCTGACGGGATGTCCTACGCTGTGGCAAGCGTTCAGAAGATAAGGCTCTGCCTCGAATGGTGTTTAATGTCTCGCCTGAGTTGCGCATGGAGCTAATCAGGGGCGCATTCAGTGGAGATGGCTCAGTTACAACGGTGATACATGGTCAGAACTTGATGCTGGAATATGCGACCGTCAGCAAGTCGCTGGCGGATGGCATGACGCTGTTATTGCAGACCATTGGCGTCATCCCTTCTATTCGCAAACGCTGGATGAACAAATCAACGCAAGTGGCTTATATCTTGCGGGTAAGTGGCTATGAACAGATAGCCATCCTCAAAAATGCCTTCGGCAATAAACGTCTCGAGCAAATTGAACGCATACTGGCAGGCTATCAACGTCACATTCAGCCGCATGGTTATGAGCGGCACGGAACGTTTGCTTCGCTTATTGTGCGCGAGGTCGAACATGAAGAGGTCGAAACAACAGTCTACAGTATGGAAACCAGCACAGGCACATTGATTGCTTCATCTGGATTGATCAGTCATAATTGTTTCCCAAAGGATGTGCGCGCGCTGGCCTATATGGCCGACGAAGCCGGATTGCACCCGCAACTGCTGCACGCCGTGATGGATATTAACCACGACCAGCGCCGTCTGGTTGTGACCAAGCTGACATCCATTCTGGGTTCGCTGCGCGGCAGCACCATTGGCGTGCTGGGGTTGGCTTTCAAACCCAACACCGATGATATGCGCGAAGCCGCCTCGGTTGATATTATTCGCTGGGTGACAAGTCAGGGCGCGAACGCGCGCGTCTATGATCCTGTTGCTATGACAACCGGGCGCGAGGCGTTGGAGCATGAAGGCGTGCGCATGGAGCAGGTGCAATTTTGCTCGGATGCCTATGAAGTGGCGCGGGACGCGGATGCCCTGGTAATTGTGACCGAGTGGAACGAGTTCAAGTCGCTGGATATGCCGCAAATCCGCGCCGCCATGCACCGCCCGGTGATAATCGATGGCCGCAACGTCTACGAGGCGACGGAGATGAACCGCCTGGGCTTCATCTATCGCGGCATGGGACGCGGCACCACTCCTGCTCCCTCGGTGCTTCCAGCCGGGGACAGCACAACGTCGCAACAGCTTATCGGCGAGGGAAACGGGAAATAGATGGATGAAGATAACCTGCCTCTGATCTTCACTCCCCTGGTGCGTCAACCCGGCGTACCTATACCCGACTGGCTGTTTGGCCCTGCCGGTGTGGCGGGACTACCCGCGCCGCTGCATGTGCCACAGGGTGTCAATGTGGCGGTTGGCATTGATATTATTGAGGTTGAGCGCGTGCGCAAAGTCTTTGAGCATCACGGGGAGCGTTTCCTCAAGCGTGTGTTTACTGAGATGGAGGTGCGCCAGTGCCGGGGCAAGGCGACGCGGCTGGCCGGGCGTTTCGCGGCTAAAGAGGCCATCAGCAAGGCGCTGGGTACGGGTCTGCATGGTGTGGCGTGGCGTGAGATGGAGGTGGTGCAACTGCGCAGCGGTCGCCCCACCGTCACCCTGCACGGTAACGCGAAACGCCGCGCCGAATTGCTGGGCATCAGCGCTTTTGATGTGAGTATTGCTGATTTGCAGACGTTTTCGATTGCGATTGCGGTAGCGATTCAGACAGAGATAGCGACTTAACCTATGCCTCTGGTTATTTCACATCCATCCCGATAAGCTCGTCCATATTTTTAATGCCTTCTTTTTGTATGAAGTCAACGATGCCGCGATTAATTCGCCCTGGTAAGCTTGTGCCTTCTCCCCGAATAGCTGTCACGACCTGGACTGCCTTCGCGCCTGCCTTCAATTTCTCTAACGCTGTCTGCGCATCTTTTACTCCACCCACGCCGATAATATCGATGCCCCCGCGTGTTTCCCTGTAGATATGGGCAACTTTAGCCGTTGCCATTTTTCTAAAGGCGGCATCGTCACCACTTACCCCGCCTGCTGCATTGCGCCATTTTGCTCCATACTTTGCCTTAATGTCCTGATTGATGGTGGTATTCGTTGCTATGATACCTGTCAAATTGTTATCCAGTACAACCTGGATAACATCATCTACGGCCTCATCTGTTAGCTCCGGGGCAATCTTCACAAACAGTGGCTTTCTTCCCCCCATGTCATCCATGGCTGCATTTACTGCTTGAACGATATCTGTGAGAGGTCTCTTATCTTGAAGCTCTCGTAGTCCTGGAGTATTTGGCGATGAGACATTGATGGCAAAATAAGCAGCATCGGCGTACAGTGTCATGGCAACGACCGCGTGAGCCTCGGGAGCATCTTTAGCATCGACGGCTTTATTTTTCCCCAGACTGATGCCAATGGGAATACCACTCCCTTTATACCCTGCAAGGTTTTCGAGCGACAACTTCCATGCCAGAACTATTAAAGCCCAGTCTATTGAGCGCTACACCAGGGCCAATCATAAACTGTCGTGGCTTAGCATTACCGTCCTGCGGGTATGCAAGCACGGACCCTACCTCGACACTCGCAAATCCTAATGTGTAGAGGGCTTTTACAGCGCGTCCAGACTTATCCCAGCCAGCGCCAACAATAACGGGGTTATCAAGCTCTATGCCGCCCAGGAGAACACGAAGTCTCTCATCAGTGAATTGCCGATGACGGTCGGCAAACAGTTCCAACAGTTTCAGGGTGAAGGGCGTTGTTTCAGCGAAATGGAGCGCTTCTCTTGCTCTTCCATGCCAACGTTCCGAATCAAGTTTTCCAAGGAGTGGACTGACAATTTTTTTATACATACCCATTGAGCGCTTTATTCCCGGACTAAAGAGTTGACACGTGTTACTTGTAAGGTTGATTATAGCATAGGGCGTTCTGCATTACCGATTGCCTGTTTTCTCTCGCTCATGCTACACTACAGAAAACAAAATGATAGGATGATACTATGCGAGCGTTATTACAGCGTGTAAGCCATGCCAGCGTCACCGTTGACAAACAGGTCGTTGGTCAGATAGGTCAGGGGTTGCTCATTCTGCTGGGCATTGGACATGGCGATGGCGAGGCGCAGGTCAGGACGATGACGGAGAAAATTGTCCACTTGCGCGTATTTGAGGACGACGCGGGCAAGATGAATCGCTCGCTGCTGGATATTGGCGGGCAGGCGCTGGTGGTCTCGCAATTCACATTGTACGCAGATGCGCGGAAGGGACGCCGCCCCGGCTATACAGATGCCGCGCCGCCCGCGCTGGCCGAACCTCTGGTCGAGCGATTCAAGGATGCTATCGAGAGCTTCGGCGTAAAAGTGGCGGGCGGCGTCTTTGGCGCATATATGCAAGTCGAATTGTTGAATGACGGGCCTGTAACACTATGGTTGGATAGCGAGGAGTAGCGGGTGTGTTACCCCCGGCTTGTAACAAGCTGACCTTCATACTGCTGGCATACTGCTGGCATCAGGTTGTGGGCGATTCTCGTCGAGACTCAGGTATCGCTTTATTACTTGACGGCATCTGGACACGACTGAGCGGGTCTACACCTGCAACACGGGATGAGCAATACTGATGAGGGAGCTACATATGCTCGACCAATCCGGCCTTAAACTCCTCGAAGGCTTCTTTGAACATGGCGCGGTGATGTTTCTCCCGCTCTAAGGCAAGATGGAAGCTGGCTGCGGCCTCGTCATGTTCTTCTTCCACGGCTTCATGTAGAAAGGTGGGATACATTTCTTCGATCTCGTAGTCTTCACCGTTTGCCGCTTCATCCAGGTTTTCGTAGGTCGAGCCAATACTTTTCGCTGCGCGCATGTGGTTGATGCCATGAATGGTTTCAGCACCGGCGGCCTCCATGAACAACTGGGCAAATTGTGGATAGCCCTCTTGCATGGCCTGCATTGCAAATGCCATATACTCCAGGCGCGCCTTCGCTTCACCTGCGATAGCCTTTTCCAGGTTGGCTTCTGTCTTTGTCATTGCACACCTCTCTCGGTCTCTTCTGCCAATATACTGTGTGAAATCTATGGCTGCTGATTTCGCGCAGATAGAATTCGGATTTACTGTGACCAGTGTAGTACGCGGCTTTCACATACGCGTCACAGTGTCAGACCATTACGACACGAACGGGTCACAAATGACACTGGTCGTTTTTAATGAGAGGTTGCTCTTAAGAAATGGGTTGCAGCCGTGGTGCGGTCACGCCGAGAGTTTCCTGGCCAACCACTGGCGCAGCGTGCTCGCAAACTGCGGTACGACGGGACCCGAAACGCCAGGGTCTGTGGCCGGGTTCTGTACCGCTTTCATGTTATGGCTGGTATTTGGGATGATGGTGGTCTGGTGATCGTCGGGAGTGCGGCTCTTGAGGGCGGCGTTGAGCAAAGGTGTATCTTCGGTGGCAAACACCTGAACGTCACTCGCTCCTTGCAGAATCAGCGCCGGGCCAGGATAGCGCTTGAGCGTCGCTGCCGGATCAACCTTCAATTCGCCCTGCCAAAACTCATCGTTGTAGGCGATGAACAGCGTTTCCAGGTTCTGGGTAAGCTGAGGAGGTACCTGGCTGTTAGCCTTCAGGGCTGCGAATGCGGCGGCTGATGGTTTGCCGGTCTGCCTGAGACTGGCGATGATTTCATCGTATTTGCTCAGAACGAAGGCCGCGGGAATGGTGGGCTGAGTGGCCAACTGGTGAGCAATTTGCTCGCGCAGGATGACATCAATAGGGCGACCCGGCGCGCTGATTAAGACCAGTGCGGCTGGTGGATGCACCAGCCCTGAAGCCATGACAGCAACCTGTCCAGCGATAATGCTGCCTTCGCTATGGCCGATCAAGGCCGTGCGAGCGGGGTCAATCTCTGGCTGCTGTTGCAGGTAGTTCAATGTTGCTTTAGCGTCGTCAATGTAGTTGTCCCAGGCGGCGAAGTCCTGAAGGGTTTTGATCTCCGCAGGCGTTGGATGATTGGGATCTTTTGGAAGAGGAAACGATGTACTCGCTCCGACTCCGCGCTTGTCGTAGCGCAGGCTGGCAATGCCCTGCTGCGCAAGCTGGTCGGCGAGTTGGCTGTACAGGTTGGTGACAAAAGCTGTTCCCTCGTTTCCATTCCGATCTACCGCGCCACTTCCAGCTATGATAATGACGCCCGGCACTTTTACTCCAGATTTATGCACGGGAATGACCAGCGTTCCCGCCAGGGTGACGTTGCCAAAGCCGGGATAGGTAACATCGCGCTGGCTCTGAGAGATAGTGCCGTTTTGCGGTGATGGCTGCGCCTGGCTCCCACAGGCGTTCAAGCATAGCATGATGGACAGGCTGATAATGGTAGCAATAGAGATTTGTTTTTTCTTCATTGAAATTTCCTCTGTTCCTTTGTCTGGGATAACTATTCAGTATTTCAATGTTTATTGAAATATTAGCATGTACACAAAGCATTTGTCAAGGGCGTTTTGACTTCTATATACCTTGTAGACGTTTGAATGTCTCAATTTGACATCGCTGAAACGTTGGGACTATACTTTATGAAGTGAGACTTTTGTTGCGGATCGAACGAACCAGGGCGACCGCGAGGGTCGCCCCTACAATACTACGGCTTTGTCAGTTCATTCGTGTATTGTAGGGGCGACCCTCGCGGTCGCCCTGGAAAATCGCCCAGGTTGTTAGTGCGAAAGGACACACTTCTTGCTCGTCGATAGTCACTGCCACTTAGATACCGCTCGTTTCAATGCCGACCGCGAAGCTGTCATTTCGGCTGCTTTTGAGGGAGGGGTTACACGTATCATTGATCCGGGTTGCGATCTCGCTTCGAGCGAACACGCGCTGGAACTGGCGCAGGCGCATCCCGGTATGATCTTCGCGGGAGTTGGCACGCACCCGCACGATGCTACCACGCATACGGAGGAGGTTGGTGCGCGTTACCGTGAAATGGCGCAGGAGCCGGAAGTGGTGGCGATTGGCGAGTTCGGGCTGGATTATTTTCGGATGCTCTCGCCGCGGGATGTGCAGCGCGCCGTGTTTGTAGCACACCTTGAGCTTGCGCGTGATTGTAATCTACCCTGCATCATTCATGTGCGCGACTCGCACGATGATGTGATCGAACTGCTGCGGGCGCATGGTCAGGGGCTGCGCGGCGTCTTTCACTGTTTTTCGGGAGATGTAGCGCAGGCTGAAGAGTGTCTTGCATTCGAGGGTTTCATGCTCTCTTTTGCCGGACCGCTCACCAGGCAGGGCAACGCGCTGCCGGATGTGGCGCGCATGGCTCCGCTGGAGCGCGTGCTGGTCGAGACCGATAGCCCTTACCTGGTGCCGCAGCCGTTGCGGGCGAAACGCAACGAACCTCTTTTTGTCAAATTCGTGGCTGAAAAGCTGGCCGAAATTCGTGGCATCACATTAGAAGAGATTGCACGAATCACCACCGCTAATGCCGTTCGCTTGTTTGGTCCTGGAGTATCTGCACGATGAAACTATTCAATACGCTATCGCAATCGCTGGAAGACTTTGTTCCGCTCGATGACAGGACGGTGCGCATGTATGTCTGTGGCGTCACGCCCTATGACACGACGCACCTGGGTCATGCTTTCACCTATGTTTCTTTCGATACGCTGATTCGCTACCTGGAATTTCGCGGCTATACCGTCAATTATGTGCAGAACGTGACCGACATCGACGATGATATTTTGCGCAAGTCGCGCGAACTGGGTATGACGTGGGACGAACTGGGACGCCGCGAGACCGAGCGCTATTTACGCGATATGGACGCGCTTAATGTGCGCCGCCCCAATGTCTACGCGCGCGCCACCGAGGAAACTCCGACCATGATCGAGATCGCGCAGACGTTGATTGCCGGGGGCTATGCCTACGAGAGTGGGGGCAACGTCTACTACAGCGTCGAACGCGATCCCGATTTCGGCACTCTGGGCCGCGCCATCGGCCTGAACGACTATGCCGCCATGCTGACCATTGCCAACGAGCGCGGCAACTTTCCCGGTGATGCGCGCAAACGCGACCCGCTCGACTTCGTGCTGTGGCAGGCGCAGGCCCCCGGCGAACCGGCGTGGCCCAGCCCCTGGGGTCCCGGTCGCCCCGGCTGGCATATCGAGTGCAGCGCCATGTCGATGAGATACCTTGGCCCGCAGATCGACATTCATGGCGGCGGGGCAGACCTGGCCTTCCCACACCATACCTGCGAGATCGCGCAATCCGAGCATTTTACGGGCAAGTCTCCTTTTTCGCGCATCTGGATGCATACCGGTATGGTTCACCAGGATGGCGAGAAGATGAGTAAATCGCTGGGCAATCTGACGCTGGTGAGCGATCTGCTCAAAACATATAGCGCCGATGCTATCCGCGTCACGCTGCAAAACCACCACTATCGCTATCCCTGGGAATGTTTCCCCGAAGACCTGCAAGTCGCCACCGAAACGGTCGCTCTCTTCCAACAAGTGCGCGAAATTGTTGGTAGACAAAGCGGCGAAGATCATGTGTTGCACGGTCGTTTTATGGCAGCGATGGAAAACGATTTGAACACCCCCGAAGCTATGCTGCTGCTGCGACAGGCGGCAGAGAACGCTGTGACGAGTCACGATGTGAATTGCGGAGCGGAGATTTTGCGGTTGGCGAGAGTGTTGGGATTACAGGTGTAATCAGAGTTGTTGAACTTTGACGACCGAATGCAGCAATGCGCGCTACCTGCTTCCTGATAAATTTTAACAATCGAATACAGGAATGCGCGTTGCCCCGTCCTGTAGGGACAAGGGGTGGATGTGGGGTAGGGTGGGGGCCTTGTGCTTGTCCTCGTGGCAATACGACCGACCACCATGCCTCACGGAACCCCAACGGTTCGCGCTGCCATGAGGACAAGCACAAGGCCCCCACATCCACCCCACTCCGCCCCTTGTCCCTACAGAACGAGGACGACCCCTCATCCTTCCATTACCCAATTCGGTCGGCAAAATTCATCAGGACGAGTACGGCAAGCGTTCCATTCCAGCATTCCATTCAGTTGGCGAAATTCACCTGGGAGGTTTTTCATGGCAATGCCTACCAACATTCCACCGCGCTTTCTTCTTGCATACCAGCATGTCCAGCGGCTCGCGCAGTATGAACGGTACCAGGCGGCGTTGATCTTTGGGTCGCTGGCGCGCGGTGAGGCGACGGATGAGAGCGATATGGATGTTAAAGTGGTGACTGATGAGGACAACGCTTGTGCGAATATCAATCACCCGGTGATTGGTGGAGTCAAGCTTGATTTGTCTTTCTCATCTATCTCCCAATTTCGCAAGGACCTCGATAAGGAGATCGCCAGCCGCGAACGCGTACCTATCCTTGCCGAGTCGCTGATCGTCTTTGATAAGACGGGCGAATTGACGGAGCTATGCGACCTGGCGAAGACGGTACAGCCGCGCAAGCTTACGCCTGACGAGTACCAGTTCTTGCAATTCATGTTTTATCACGGCAATAATAAGGCCGAGCGAAATGTGCAGAGCGATCCTGTGACTGCGCTACTGGTGATGCATGTAGGCCTGAACGATTTTCTGCAGTTCCATTACCGCATTCAGGGGCGCTGGTGGGTAAGCAGTAAACGGCTGCTGGCCGATTTGCGAAGCTGGGACCCCGCGTTGGCGCGGCTTGTCGAACGCTTCGTAATGGGCTGTGATGCGCAGGCTAAATTTCAAGTCTGGTCGGATATCATAGATCATATTGTAGAGCCGCTCGGCGGTCGGCAACCAATTGCTGAGAATAATTGCGACTGTATGGTATGTCGGGTTGACCTGGCGCGAGTTGCGGGCGGGTAGGTTGGGGCATGGGTTGGGGCATGGGTGGATGCAAAGCTAGCAAGTGATCCATGTAGGTCTTACCATAGGGAGTGGTTGGCTTGCCACTATAATTCTCTATCAAATCGAATTTGGTCTGATCGGTATTCCACACCCAGGCCAGGTAACTCTGTGGCTGTAAGCCTTCGCCTGGTTGATCGAGGAAGTTCATCACTCGTTTAATGAACACACCACCCAGGTCATCTTCCCCGATTTCCCCGGTTATGACAGGATAGTATTTCATCACGGGTAAGCCCTGTGATCCCCAGCAGGGACGCAGGTTGCAGGAACTAAAATTATAAAGATGCCACGCAGCCGCCAACTGGTTCAGCGGATCATCAGGTTTAAATTGTATCCAACCATCGAGCATCGAAGCATATTGAATGCCCCCCAACATAATGACGTTGGTTGCTCCCGTATTGCGCACTGTATTTACCAGTTCCTGCATTCCGGCTGCATCGTAATGCAGTCCGGCAGTACCGGCGGGGCAGTAATTTGGGTCAGTGCCATATTTCCAACATTGCCAGGCGGTGAGCGTGTCACTGTTATTATCGGGAAATGGTTCGTTGAACAGGTCGAAGATGACCGCGTTATTTCCCTTAAAGGTAGTGGCAACCTGCTGCCAGAACGTCACCGAGTGGTCGCGATCCGGCATGGGTAGCTGCGCGGTGGCTTTTTGCGTTCCGGGCGCTGTCCAATGCAGGTCGAGGATGGGTGTGATACCGTTGGAGATGAGTAGCTCTACGTAGCTACGGATGTGATCCCGGTAGTAGTCTCCACCAAAGCGGTTATCTTTGATGTTGATATTCAGCCAGCAATCTTCGTTGAGAGGGATACGTATGGCGTTGATGTGCCATGTTAGCATAGCATCGATGCTGGCTTCGGAGTTCGGCCCGTCAAAAACGCTGTACTGTAAGCAGCGATACTCTGTACCTGAGCGGTTAGCGCCCGTCAGCCGTACCATCGTGTCGTGACTGTCAACAAGCAGGTTGCCCTTAATGTGGAGTTGCGGCGCGGGTGACGTTGGTGTAGGACTGCTGGTTGGCTGGAGTAGCTGCCCGGAAGAGCCGGACGAGGGTACAAATGTGAGCAAACGCCAGCAAACTATCAGGCTGAGCAGCAGGAGAATGAATACCCCTACTAAAAGGGAGCGAGTTGGTTGCCGCCCTGTTGTCGTGTTATGGAGTATCCGTGAAAGATCCAGGCGTCTCTTCACAAGTTTGATGCTCCTCACTCGTTCGCTTCACTTGTAGCGGTCACACCTTCTCATTATCATTGTACACGGGCAACGAAGGTTCAGCAAGGGATGAAACAGGTATGTACGATCATTTGTAAGTGAAAAAATCGTCAGAAGATCAAAGTGGATTAAGCGTACAACGCGAGCGATTATATGGTAAACTATTCGTTAGGGTTGTCCACATTCTCTTCGAGCCTGTTGAAAGAGGTGATAGTCATGGCTGAGAATGCGACGCTTGGAAACTATCGCGTACTGCGTTTGATAGGCGATGGCGGCTTTGCCAGGGTGTACCTGGGCGAACATCTCTATCTCAAGACGTATGCCGCCATTAAAGTGCCCAAATTGCAGATCGATGCCAACGATCTGGAAGACTTCTTGAACGAGGCGCGCCGGGGTGTAGGTCTGCGCCACCCAAATGTGCTGCGCACACTCGAATGCGGTGTCGAAGGCGGGACACAACCTTACATCATCATGGAGTACGCGCCGGGTGGGTCGGTGCGCCGCCGTTATGCGACAGGCACGCCTCTGCCCCCTACAGCCATCATCACGTATGCAAGACAGGCGGGCGTGGGCCTGCAATATATTCACGACCAGGGACTCATTCACCAGGATATCAAACCCGGTAATATGCTACTTGGCTCCAATGACGAGTTGTTGCTAGGCGATTTCGGTATCGCCGTTGTGGCACATCGTACCGCTACGCAGTCTATGTCGGATGCCTCAGGCACGGCTCGCTACATGGCTCCCGAACAATTCATGGGGAAGGCGCGTCCCGCCAGCGACCAGTACGCGCTGGCAATCGTGATCTACGAGTGGATTTGCGGCAGCAGCCCATTTAGCGGGGATATCGCGGAACTCTACTACAAGCACACCCATGTGGCTCCCCCGCCCCTGCATGTGAAAACGCCCACTATCGCACCACCTGTGGAGCAGGTGATTTTGCGAGCCTTAGCCAAAGACCCACGCGACCGCTTCCCAAGCGTGCAGGACTTCGTGGGCGCGTTGGAACAGGCCGGGCGTCCCGGCAATTCATCCTCGATGCCACGCATTAGCGGGTCCCGTTCCCACTCCTACCCCTGCGCCTGGCACTCTGATGCCCCAGGTTGAAGAGGACATCCCCACCGTGCAGACGCGACCACCCCTGGGGTTGAAACGCTCAACACAAGAAAATCCCATGACAAGAGATGAATTCAACGCGCCAGCGCACGAAGATGTCATACCGACTATTATTTCACAGCGCAATGTGTCTGCTCCTGGAGCGGGGATTTCGCCTACCCGTCCGGTTGATACTCCTGGCGCGTTGCCAGTGTATGAGGTCGCGTCGCCTGCTCGCCCGGAATATGCGCCGCGCAAGGGCCAGAAGCCCCCGACTCGCAATGCGGTTGCGCTGGTAATGCTGGCAGTAATTATCGTTGCGGCCAGCATCTCAGTTTCTATTTAATTGCGCTCAAAATCACAGTCTGGCAAAGTTATTGTAACGCCTACACCGCGAGTAAAGATACAAGTGACACCTTCTCCACCCCCGCCTTATAGCCCGATGTTTGGCTTTAATATACAGCACACGCGCTTCAATGCCTGATGAGGTTACACTCAATCCCATCCAATGTTGCGGGCTTAAAACTTTTCTGGAAAGCGCCCACCACCAGTCCTATTCGTTCCTCTCCACTCGTCTCCAACGGCATTGTCTACATTACATCTACCGATAACAATCTCTTTGCTTTTGATGCTACGACGGGGAGAAACTCTGGCAAACTCTTACAGGCAACTACGTCAGTGGACCTGGTAGTTTCATCTATTCTTCGCCTGCTATCGTGAGCGGTGTCCTTTATATTGGTTCGAACGACCACCACGTCTACGCCTATAACGCTGCCACTGGTGGCAAACCGCTCTGGGTAGCTACTACTGGTAGCTACGTTTACTCGTCGCCCACCGTAGTCAACGGAGTTCTCTATATCGGCTCTAACGATCACACTATCTATGCTTTCAATATCAGTAATGGCTCGCTGCTATGGAAGACTCTTACCGGCGCTGCCATCTATTCCTCTCCGGCAGTGGTAAACCATGTGGTTTACATCGGGTCAAACGATCATAAACTTTACGCGCTGGACTCCGCTTCGGGAAGAGTTTTGTGGACGGGGGCGGCAATGTATAATATCAATACTTCACCAACCGTCGTTGATGGAGTCGTCTATGTTGGTTCTGACGATCATAGTGTTTACGCTTTCGATGCTGGAGGTTGTGGACAGTCCTCCTGCCCACCGCTATGGAAAGTTCCGACGGGCAATTACATCTTCTCATCCACTGCGCTGGCTAATGGCATGCTGTACATTGGCTCGCACGACAACAAGCTCTATGCTTTTGATACCACGCAATGCGCGAATGTCACTTGTTCGCCGAAGTGGACCGCTGTGATGGGTGATGCTATTGAATCTTCACCGACAGTGGCGAATGGCGTGGTCTACGTCGGATCGCTCGACGGTAAAATCTACGCCTTCGATGCTCAATCGGGTACACAGTTGTGGAGCTTTGCCACCGGCAGTGCCATCTCTTCTTCGCCCACCGTACTGGATGGAGTGCTGTATATCGGCTCTACCGATCAGAATCTTTATGCCTTTCATTTGTAGAAAGGCCAGGATGCATTTAGAGACCAGGACAAGCAGCCTGGCCTTTTTTAGTTAACATCATTGCTAGTAATGCTTTTCTGCGAAGACCCACAGGCGCATGCCAAAATAGGTGATAAAAGATGTTCCCAGTACCGCGCAAAATTTAGCAGAGTTAGCCCAGAGCAAAGAGTTAGTCATTATGGAACGCAATAGACTGGCTACCGACCAGACTATTGCATCGTTGCATAGAATACCAAGAGTATTGATGACTGCGAAACGCCATACTTCGCTGCCTTTAATGGCTCGTTTACGTCTGAACGTCCAAAACTTGTTCAGAAGAAAGCTGTTGACTGCGCCCAGCACAAAAGCGATCGAGTTGAAAAGCAGTAACAGGTTGGCATTAGTTACGGGATGTAGAAAGATCAGTAGATTGAAAATAGCGATGTCGATACCCGTATTACAGATGCCAACGACACTGAAACGCGCGATTTGCCAGAGCACGGTATACCGGGTTCTGACGGGAGCAGCCCGTATCTCTTCGAGCGTGATTGCCGTCGTTACCAGCGTATCAAGCTCAGATACCTGATGAACCGCAGGAGCTTTGTATGTATTGAGTTCAGAAAAGGGTGCTATTCTTATCTTTTTCAGTTTGACCGCTGATTTCATGAACCGCCAGCTCCGCAGCGATAATGCGCATTAAGCAGACCCGGTGGAACAGAGTATGTTGGCAGGGGCGGCAGTCCGTTGCGGTGATACAGTTCCACCCCGGTTGGCTCCTGGACAACCAGCGTAAATTCGGTGAGGAACGCGACCCCGTTCAGATCGATATGCTGGGCTATCAAATCATGCGGGTCGTCGGGGCGTCGCAGTGCTTCGGGACGCACGATGATCCAGTCCATTTTGTTAGGGTTTTGTAGCGCGGCATTCCAGCTCGGGCCAGAACTTTCATTTACAAAATTCTGATAGTCAATACTTGCGTCAACTCCATCAATGCCCGATGAGAAGATGTCTTCCAGGATTTTGCCTCCATTGTAGTGTTGAGCCAGGTAAATGTTGATCTGGTGTTGCGGCTCGCAGGAGACTCCGTATTGACCATCTTGCAAGGTGATGATGCCATTTGAAACAATCAGCACCGATTGAGCGATGATCACTAGCATAAAGGCGAAATAGCCAATTGTTCTGCCTGCTTTTCCTAAAGAAGGGATGCTGGCTCGATTGACAAGCGTTGCCACAAATAAAGCCGCCGGCGCTACCATCTCTGAGCCATAGCGCACATTGAAAAGGTGCTGTTGCGCGTAGGATGGCACCGCTTCAGGTACGTATAACGTAGCTTGCCCGGTATAAAGTGAGATAACGTAGAAGATGAATGGCACCAGAAAAGCGAGCGCGCCCAGAGTTTCTGGTTTCAATCTGCGTTGCATGACAAAGGAAACCATTGCCAGCGCCGCCAGCACGAACAGCATAGGCCCGATAATATCGATCGCAGTCAAGTATGTAGAAGCGAAATGCCTGAAAAATATTATGGTAGGTATACTGAGTGCCTGCCTGTATGAATATAGCCTGCTGTGCCTGTGATGAGAACTGGCTATGCTGGAAGTAGAGTGGGTCGCCGAAGATTATCGCGCACCACGCGAACCACAGCGCGATACCCAGGGTAGCCAATACGAGAAAAATGATCAAGTTACTTTCGATACGCGCCAGTTTATGGCGTCTGAGGCGACCGATCATTATGATCAGTATAGGCAGAATCACCACCAGCATCCAGCCATCATACCGTGCCATCGTGGCCAGAAAAGTGCTGCCGGCCGCCAGTACCAGATAGCGAGGCTGGTCTTCCTGAGTCCATGCCAGGAAAAAGTAACAGGCCATTGTGAATGTAGCAATACACACTAGTTCGCTTAAAGGCGTTGTCTGCAAGTAGAGGATATTGGGATTCAGCACAAATATCAATGTACCCACAAAGCTCGCCAGATTATTCCTGGTCAGGCGATACGCGGCCTGGAAGAGAAAGACAGCGCTGATGATGTAGCAGATGATCGATGGTACGCTACCCGCCAGACCCGTGCGCCACAAGAAGGTATTCCAGATAAAAGGCAACATCAACAGATGCGGCAGCGGCAGCCAGATTCCGCCGAATTGCGCGATGCTGAAGTGCGTCTCCAACACGCGTAGGGGGATGCGCAAATGTGAGTAAGCGTCGCTATACAGCAAAATAGCGTAATGTTGAAACGAAATGTTACAGGCGGCAAGACTGACATTGGCCGTGATTAAAATGAGCACGAAAATCCAGGGGCTTTTCCACCAGACCAGGGGAACCTGTCGCCTGGCCCGCTCTGCGGGTGTGACAACGGGCATGGGCAACGTCATCAAGCGACGCAGGGCGCTCGTTACCGATACCACCATGTTGCTCTGCTCTTTCTCAGGGTCAGGCGCGTAGAAATTGGGAGTCGTGGGCGGTTGTCCTGGAAAGCCGTTGCCATACCCATAGTCGTTGCCGAAACCATTCCCATGACCATTATTGTGGAATGCTGGCACGCGCATGGTCTGCACTTCATCCAGTTCCATAGTGCTGGATTTGAGCGCCATAATATTGGGCGGCGGCTGGTTTTTGCGCAGGTGCAGCCCGTGTACCGTTTTTTCCCAGTAATGCGGCTTGAAAATCAACTGGAAGAGGGCCATGATGGCCGCGACGCTCATGAGTAGCCAGTAGATGGGAATAAACAGGGCATATTTGACCAGCTTGTATTGCTTGCGTCGAATGCATCCCAGCAGGTACACGTAGATATATAAGAAATTGCCAAAGACCAGGCTTATCACGCTTAAATAGAGCAGTGGTTTGGGATACACCGCTTGAAAGGTGTGTCCTATTTCCGGTCGCAGCAGAAAATAGAGGACGAAGGAGATCCATAGCAACGGATTTAAGAATAGCACGGCGGTTTTGCCGCCAATCACCAGTTGCAGGGAAGTGAACTCGCGTAAGCCTCCGGCGCGCAGGAAACGCCAGGGGTGACGCATGTAGACCAGGTAGGTCTGCATGTAGCCCTTGATCCAGCGCGAACGCTGGCGAATCCAGTTGCTGAGCTGAGAATTGGCCTCTTCATAGGTAACGGAATTGAGGATCACCGTGTCAAAACGATAGCGTGCCAGGCGCAGCCCCAGGTCGCAGTCCTCTGTCACATTATAAGCGTCCCAGGCACCCAGCGCGCGCAAGGTTTGTATCTGGAAATGGTTGGATGTGCCGCCCAGGGGAATCGAGAGCTTTGTGCGCTGCAGGCCGGGCAGGATCAGGTCAAACCACAGGGAATATTCGGCGGTGAACCAGCGTGTCAGCATGTTTTGTTCAGGGTTATAGTAGTTCAATTTGGCCTGCACGCACGCCAGGTTGGAGCCATAATTGGCAAAGGTCAGCACGGCTTTTTTCAGTTGCAGCGGTTCCGGGATATCTTCCGCGTCGTAAATGACCACAAATTGTCCGGTGGCCTGCATCAGGCCAAAGTTGCAGGCGCGTGGCTTGGTGCGCGGCTTGCCATCGGGTACGGTTACGATCTGGAAGTGCGGCGGCAGGTTCAGAGCGCGGATGGCATCGCGTGTATCGCGGTCGTCCTGCTCGGTCAGCAGGAGAATCTGGAGTTTGTTGGTCGGGTAGGACAGGTCGCTCATGGCTCTTACGAACTGGGGAACAATTTGTGCTTCTTTATAGAGAGGGCAAAGGATGGTATAGTGCGGCCAATCGGCATATTTAAGCGCGTGAATGATGCGTTCGTCAATCTCTTCCTCGTTCTTGCGTCCGAAGGTCGCCAGCGCCAGCACGACGTTCAATATTATGTGGCTGGTATAGAGCAGGGTGATAACAGAGATAGTGCCAACAAGCACTGCTATGTGAGAAAACAACACGCCAGTTACCCACGCGAGCGCGAGCACGATCAGCGCGATTACTTGCCTGGGCGTGAATGTTTGTAACGCGGAAAGATCAGGCCGGAAGGGGGCAAAAGTGGTTATTTCGCGGTCTCTCACCCGCACGGTTTTTCCGGCATTTTCAATATACTCGTTCATCTCGCGTAAAGCTTCGGATTTGTACTGCTCAGAGCCGCGCACACCGCGCTGGCTCTGCGCCGACAGCCACTCAGCGTAGCTCGCGACTTTCACGCGAAATTCCTTATCCGTCAGTGGCGGAGCTTCCGTAGAGGCGCGCTTCATCGCGTTCATGCCACCGTTGACGGGGGGTATAAGCGAGTTCTTTACTTGCTGGCGCGTGATTTGATTCATATATCTTTCATAACCGTCAAAATATTATACATAGTTACTTTCAGGTGTTTAGGGGAAACGAGGGTTGTCCGCCAGAGAATTCAGGATTGGGGCGAGGTGAACCACTTTTGGAGTACCGCCGTTGCTGGTTGGCCGGAGAGTTTGAACCCTCCTACACCATCCCACCCCCAGAAGAAAACCCCTGCAATGCGCGGATCGGGGATAATATTTGTAAGCGCGGCGTCGCAAGCTGCCGCCTGTTCCGCCGGGTCTGGCGGCGAGACAGTCGAGTCCGGGTACCAGGGATTGTAGAGCGAATCAGCGCTATTACGATAGCCGATTTCAGAAATAAAAACCGGCTTATCGATCTGTATTGAAAATGTATCCAATACACCTTTAACTTTGTTTTTCCATAGCGGGATGATTTCCTCCAAGGTCAGACGCGCCCGCGTACCGATCATTGGGATGTATTCTGAAATGCCGACCATGCCCAGGTCTGGATTCCTGAACCACGATGGGATAGGGCTACTCAGCGATGTCCAGTTCATATCATAAGTGATGATGCCCGTAAATATGCTGCGCACGCGCGCTATTAAAGTATTCCACAAGGCAGCAGGCGCGTATTGTTGTAGCCATACTTCCTCAGTCCCAATAGATATCTGTTCAGCTCCCGCGACCTGGGCACGCCACCACGTATGGCTCGAACGCCTTCCAGAAGTTGTCAAACCACTGCTGTTCATCCACGCTATTTGAAAATTGTATACTGGCGGCCCAGGCACCCTGCACATCTACACCAAGCAATGGCACAACGAAGACATGGAAGCCGAGCGCGCGTGCCGCCCGTACCCCAAAGATGACTGATTGTGGTGTGGGCGTACTCTGCCCCGCCGCGACTTGCGTAGAGGTGGGCGTGGGCTGCACAAAGAGTATGGGCATTTCTAACCAGCGAGCTGCCGTCTGAGATTGAATGCCTGGCAGGTTATTCTGCCAGGCAATATCGTTTGGGCCATAGGATGTCTGGCTCCATTGCGGATACACCATACCGGCTTCAAAATCTGGTCGCTGGTAATATTTCGCGGGTTGTGTCGGCTGCGGAGTAGCAGTGACGATTGAGGTGGGGCTTTGCGCGACGCCAACGTTCGTAGTGTTGCCATTGCCCAGAGGCTGTTGTCCCTGCTGGAAGTTCACATAATGCTCTCCCACTATCAGAACCCCTTGAAAGATAATACTTAACGCAATCGCGCCAATTACAAACAAGAGAAAATGCTTCTGGAAGAAAGAGGACGGCATACGCATGTACTCCTAACGATGAACTTCTTTCTGTATCGACAGGCACGGACACCCAGACAGGGGCGCGATAAATAGCGTCTATATATAGATATAAATATGCTGATACATCACCCCAAAGGTAGAACGCTTTTTGGGCCATCCTGTCACTCTGCATAAGAAATGGGTAATGAGAGGGTACAAAAGTACCTGATGATCTAGCTCTGCCACCTGTCTGATTTACATGGCCGTTGAAGAAGTAGGGGTATTTGAATTAGTCAATATTACTCAAAAAATGGAATACTGTGAAACAATTTGAAATATTGACGAAAGTCCATGTACTGTTACAATGACCCTATACCTTGCCCGGATGTCTGGATGGATTCCCAGTTTTTCGTGTCTCGTCGTAAGTTGTAAAGGAAATTGCTTATGTCACGTTCACGTAGTGTTAAAAAATTAACTGCTTTGCTTCTGTTTATCGTGCTTTGCGCGGGCGTTCCGCTTGCGTCTTTCATAGCGCATAGTGGTGTGACGCGCAATGCCCAGGCAGCCGCGCCAAATGCCCTCCCATACCATGAGTTCGCGAATGGGCCATACACGGTAAAAGGCAACCAGATTATCGGCGCTGACAACACGCCCTACATCTTTCATGGGATTGGGCGCGATGGACTGGAATTCACCTGCACCGGCGGCGGCTATTTGGATGCCCAACACCTGGGCTTAATGGGCGCTGGTACAACAGGTGGAGGTAACACCTACTGGTTTGCCAACACGGTGCGCATCAACCTGGCGCAGAATATGTGGTTTAATGGTATTTCAGGGCAATGTACCGCCGCCCAATACCAGGCCACTGTCAAATCGGTGGTCGATACATTGACTGCCGCTCATATGAATGTAATGATCGACCTGATGTGGACGGATGCCAATGGACAGTCGCCTGGCGGCGCGCAGTGGCAACAGGGCGATGGCGTAAGCGTCAGCTTCTGGAAAGCCGTTGCTCCTATTTATGCAAGTTATAGCAATGTGCTGTTTGAGGCACTGAATGAGCCACATCCCGCGTCGTGGGCGTGCTGGCTCAGTGGCTGCCCCGTTGTCAACGATACTTCATACGTCAGTGGCTGCACATGCACCAAGACCTACAGTTATACGGGCGTTGGCGAGCAGGCACTGGTGGATGCTATCCGCGGAACTGGCGCTAATAACCTGATCCTGGTAGCTGGTATGAACTGGGGCTATGATCTATCGCAAGTGGTCAGCGGCGGTAAAAGCGTCATTGCTGGTTCCAATATCGTCTTCGATACGCATCCCTATCCCTATAGTGGCAAGCTGGCGGCCAACTGGGATGCTTCATTCGGTTTCCTGACATCGAGCTTCCCCGTCATGTCGGCGGAGAGCGGCGAGTATGATTGTCTCACGACCTATATGAGCCAGTTGATCGCTTACTTTGACTCGCACTCCATGGGCTGGGTCGCCTGGGCATGGTGGGCGCAACCAGGCAGCGCCGGTTGTGGCTATCCGCAGCTTGTCTCCGATTACCAGGGAACGCCCCTTGCGAGCATGGGTACCTATATCTATCAACATTTCCTGAGTTACGGCACTGGTGTAATCCCCAGCCCAACTCCCAATCCCAGCCCCAGCCCTAATCCCAGCCCAACTCCTCCGCCCAGCTTAAACGGTCCGGTCAGTTCCACGTGGTACTTTGCCGAGGGGCGCGCGGGAGGCCACTTCAGCGAATGGCTGACGCTGGAAAACCCTGATAGCAATGCCTGTTCGGTCACTATCAACTACCTGGCGCAGCCTGATGGACACGCGTCCTTCACCAAACAGGTGTCGGTCAACGTACCCGCGGCCGCCCGTGTGACGGAGTGGGTAGATGGCGACCTGGGTACATCGCCCACCGGGCCGGGTATCTCCGACGCGGCGGTACTGACGGTCAACTCCTCGGCTACTCCCAATTGTAAAGGTATTGTGGCGGAACGACCCCTGTACTTTAACGCACTGGGAACCAACAGTGGCAGTGATGTGGTTGGCATGACCCACCTGGGTACAACCTTCAACTTCGGCGATCTGGCCCAGGGCGCTCAACCCGGCGGTGGCAGTTACTCGTCGTTTATTACGATCCTGAATCCCATCGGCGGCCAGACAGCCACTGTAACGGCGAAGTATTATGCCGGCGGCAAATTGGTAACGTCGCAACAGGTCACGGTGCCAGGTGGAACGCGCGGCACCATCTCCCCCAGCGGTTTCTCAGGGCGCGTGGCAGTAGTGGTGACATCGACGCAGCCTGTAGCGGTCGAACGCCCCACCTACTTCAGTAACATTTCTGGCGGCAATGCCGGCATAGTCTCCGGCGGAGCAGATGTGGTGGGAGTGCAGACCCTTGCTAAAGACTGGCTTTTCGCCGAGGGTTATACCGGCGGGCAGTTCCAGGAGAATTTCGTGATCGCCAACGTTGACCCTGCGAATGTAGCGGCCAGCGTAACCATAAACCTGGAATTCTCTGACGGATCGATGAAATCCTTTCCTATCACTGTCAATCCCGATAGTCAGACGGTCTGGAGCGTCAATGCCGTTGTGGCTGCACCGGGCGCGTCGGTTTCCGCCGAGATCACATCAACGGGCGCGAATATCGTAGTTGAGCGCGAGATGTTCTTCAAATATAACCATACTGGCAACGGACGCAACCTGCAGAGTATGGGTGGAACTGACGTGCTGGGTATGGTGGGTCCGGCCTCGGCGAATAACTACGGATTTGCCGAAGGGTACGTCAACCTCGGCTTTGACGAGTGGTTGACCATCCAGAACCCGACAGCCAGCTCGGAAACCATCAACATTTTCCTGGTCAACAACGCGGGTGGCTACTACACAACTTCGGTGACGGTAGGAGCGCATACGCGCTACACGGCTGATATAACCGGTATGGTCATCCATAATCTCTACCATGCTGGTAACGGCTTCGCGGGCTTCGAGGTATCGATGGTGGTGCAATCGCCCAACGGGGCATTCGTCGCGGAACGTCCTATGTACTGGAACGCGGCCAGCACTCAGGGCGGCACGGACGCAATCGGCTACATCGGCGGATAAGCAATTATCCGATGTCGAAGAGAAAAGAGAGCAGGGAAGGCGAAACCTTCCCTGCTCTCTTTTCTCTTCGACACATTCTCGCGCAGTCGCTTGCAGTCGCTTGCAGTCAGTTGTACGATAGAATCCAACCCCGACAAAATTGGTTGCCATCAAGCTCTCGGAAAGGATCACGATGAGCACGACACAAATAGCTGCCACGCTCTACCAGTTGCAACAAATTGACCTCAAACTTGAACGCCTTATCCTGGAACAGCAAACTCTGACACGCACCCTGCAAGGGGATAGCACCCTGGCGAAAGCGCGGGCGGAATCTCGTATCGCGCAACAGCAACTTCACTCTGGCTTGCAGGCGCAAAAAGAGGCGGAATGGGCGCTCGAAGAACTTGATCACCGCCTGAAACTGCTGGAGCAGCGTCTTTATAGTGGTTCTATTACCAACCCGAAGGAACTCTACGCGGTGCAACAGGAGACTCAGCACCTGCGCGCCCAGCAAAGCCGCCAGGAAGAAATGACGCTGGAAGTCATGGATGCCACAGATACTTTGCGAGAGATGGCAAAGCAGAAGAGCGAGGCTTTACAACGCGCGGAAGAGGCATGGACTCAGTTCAACGCATCCAGCGTGCAGCGTGGGGAACAACTTGAAAGCAAACGGCAGGAAGTCCAGGCCAGGCGTGATCTATTTGCAGGCAGCATCGATGCTGAACTGCTTAAGCGCTACGAAACGCTCAAACGCTCCAAACAGGGCCGCGCCGTCTCCAGAGTTGAACAAAGTTCATGCCAGTGGTGCCGCGTTATTCTCACTCCCAGCGAATTGCAACGGGCGCGGGTCAGCCAGGACCTGCAACAGTGCGGCAACTGTGGGCGTATACTTTACTTTGACCGGTAAGTGTTGCTTCTCACCCGTGCTTTTGTTACAATGTGTTTGCGCATGACAATCAATGAAATGGAAGTAACCAGTGTCAAAAGTCTATGCAATCGCAAACCAGAAGGGTGGGGTTGGGAAAACTACCACAGCCATCAATCTTGCTACCTATCTGGCGGTGGCTGGTCGCAGGGTGTTGCTTGTTGATATGGACCCGCAATCCAACACAACCAGCGGCATCGGGGTAGCCCGGAATCTCAGACCCCATACCCTGTATGACCTGCTTGTGCAAGAGCCTGAGGAATTAAGCATTTTTGATGTGATAGTGCCGACGCAGCGGCGCGAGCTGGTGGTTGCCCCCTGTACTGTTGACCTGGCGGCGGCTGAAATCGAGCTGGTGGGGGCGTTGGCCCGCGAAAACAGGCTGCGCCAGGTGCTGGAGCCAATTCGCGAACGCTGTGATTACATCATTATTGATTGTCCGCCATCGCTGGGGCTGCTCACCGTCAATGCACTGGTAGCAGCCGATGGACTGCTCATCCCTATTCAGTGCGAATACCTGGCATTGGAGGGATTGAGTCACCTGCTCAATACTATTCAGATGGTTAAAAGCAAACTTAACCCCGAACTCTATATCGTGGGTGTGGTCTTGAATATGTTTGACTCGCGCACACGCCTGGCGGGAGAAATCGTGCGAGAGGTACGCAGTCATTTTCCTAAAGAGGTGTTCCAGACGATTATCAACCGCAATGTGCGCCTGAGCGAGGCCCCCAGCTTCGGGCAGTCTATCCTCGATTATGATCCGCACTCGCCAGGCGCGACGGCGTATCGTTCGCTGGCGGAGGAGGTGATGGCGCGTGGTTAAGCAGAAATCTATCCTGGGGCGCGGTCTGAATGCCTTGATACCGGGCAGTTCCGAATCTATGGAAATGCAGCAGCCCTCGCGTATTTCCGATGACAACATTTTGCAAATCCCTCTCGACAGCATTATTCCTAATCCGCGCCAGCCGCGCCGCGTTTTTCGCGAGGACGATCCCAGGCTGCTGGAATTGAGCGCGTCGATCAAACAGCATGGTCTCTTGCAACCTCTGGTGGTCACGCGGATCGACGCGGGGCCTAATGGCTGGCTCGCCGATTCAGATTTCGCGCCAGGAGTAGCCGCGCAAAGCGGTGTGACGAAGTATCAGATTATCGCGGGAGAACGGCGCTGGCGCGCGTCGCGCCTGGCGGGGCTGGCGCGAGTTCCCGTCGTCATTAAAGAAGCCACGCCGCAGGAAATGCTCAAACTGGCCCTCATCGAAAATATCCAGCGCGCTGATCTCAACCCGATTGAGGAGGCGCTGGCGTATCAGGCTCTCATCGAGGAATACGGCATGACTCAGGAAGCGGTAGCGCGCCAGGTGAGCAAGGACCGTTCGACCATCACCAACTCGCTGCGCTTGCTGCAACTGACAGCTAAATTGCGCGAAGCTTTAGTCAATTCACTCGAAAACTTTACCGAGGGACACGCGCGCGCCCTGGTGGGTATCACCCGCGAAGAAGACCAGGTAGCGGCCCTCCGCAACATTATCACCCTCAAGCTGAACGTTCGGCAAACCGAAGAACTGGCGGCGCGCATCAAATCAGCCGAACGCGCCGATGCCAGCCAGAACGCGCCAGTGGCGCAGACGCAGCAACGCTCTCCCGACATTGACGACCTGGAGGCGCAGTTCCGCACTTCGCTGATGGTCAAGGTAGATTTGCGGCGCAACCGCAAGGGCAAGGGGACACTAGTCCTACATTTTAATAACGAAGACGAGTTGGAACGTTTATATACAAGACTGGTGCGACAGGCGGACTAACCAAAAAAGAGATGCGCTGCCAGTTGGAGGGAGAAAAGACACATGTCCACTGTAGAGAATCCATTTGACAAGGTACGTCCCAAACTGGTCGCGGCCCGTATAGAATTTATGGGGCAACTGGCAAAATTCAGCAACGAGGAACTGACGCGCAATCCGGTAGGGGAGGACGAGTGGACGCCGCTGCAACTGGCCTATCATCTCTATATAGCTGACGGCCTGGCCCTGGAAACCATGCAGAAGATTCAAGACGAAGATAACCCGCTCATCGAAAACCTGGGAGAAGAGACTCCGCGCCGCACGCGCGAAGCCGAGCCCCCCAACTCGCTCGAACGCCGTACTGGCCGGTATGGCCGCGCGCCGCGAAGAAATCTTCCAGTATCTCTCGGAACTGCCAGATGATGCCTGGGAACGCCCCCTGCGCCACCCCACCTTCGGCCAGATCAAGTTCTACCAGGTGGTAAATGTCCTGCCCGCACACGAGAAGGTGCATACACAGCAACTGGCAGAGATTAAGGCGGCAAGCGAGATCAAGGAATAGGAATAGCTAATCAGTACCCCTTTGTACCATTTTCACGCCATTTTAATAGCTTCTTGACTACAATGAAATACATCGATACAAATAGAAGCAATTTGGATTGGAAGCATCAGGGGTAAGATATGGTTGAGCGTCTCTCGTTTGTGATTGTTGGTAATGGAATAGCTGGAGTAACCGCCGCCGAGACTGTGCGCCAGGAGCAGCCATCGGCAGAGATCACCATCATCGCGGAAACGCCGACACCGGCCTGTCATCGGCCCTCGCTCAAGGACTACCTGGCCGGGCTGGTAGAAGAAGATGTGTTATTTGCGCGCCGCCCCAGTTTTTACGCTGATAAGGGGTTGCGCTTCTTGCTCGACCGCGTCGAAGATATCGATGTGGCGCGACACCAGCTTGCGCTGCGGCGGGGGCAGGGTTTAGGCTATGACCGTTTGCTGCTGGCAACAGGAGCGCGTTCGCGCCGTCTGGCCTGCCCCGGTTGCGACCTGGCGGGTGTGCTGACCCTGCGTTCAGTCACAGATTACCAGGCGGCCCTGCGTTTTCTGGAAATTGCGCGGCGCGTGGTGGTCTACGGTGGTGGCCCGCTGGCGCTGGAGACGGTGGATACGCTGCGCAAGCGCGGCCTGCATGTTACCCACCTGCTGCGCCGCCGCCAGTTGTGGGCGGATATGCTGGATAGAACGGCGTCCGAACTTATTTTGCACCAGGAACAGGAAGCCGGGGTTGAGGTGCGTGTCGAGGATGAGATCGCGGAGATTATCGGGAAGTCGGGGCGAGTGCAGGGTATCATTACACGCAACGGGGCGCGTATCCCATGCGACCTGTTGATAATGGCGATTGGCTCTGAGCCTGCGATCGATTGTATCAAAGCCAGTGGGATTGCCTGCGAGCGCGGCGTCACGGTGGATCATGCTATGCGAAGCAGCGTCGTCGATGTATACGCGGCGGGTGATGTGGCCGAAACGCTCGATCCGCTTATGGGTCGTATGCGCATCCCCGGTCAGTGGTACCCCTCTATGCAGCAGGGCCGCGCTGCCGCTTACGGCATGATGGGAATGCTGGACGCACTGCGCCTGCGCCATACCGCGACCTATAGCAATGCCTATTTGCACCCCATCAATACCTTCTCACTCTTCGGCTTTGACATAGCCGCCGTTGGCCTGACCAGTGTGTCAGCGCCTGCTAATCAGGAAGTGATGGCTGATCTACAGACGCATATTTACAGCAAAGTCTGGCTTAAAAACGGCGTGCCGGTGGGGATGCTCTCCTTCGACGGCCAGCGCGACACGCTGGCATTCAAACGCGCCATCGATCACGCTGTCGATCTCACTCCTGTAGCATCGTGCCTGTTTGAGCGCGATTTCAAGCTGCAAAACTGGCTCAACGGGCAAAAAGTGCCCGCGCCTGTGCTGGCCGTGCGCAAGACCAGGACGAACGCGCCGGGGCTTGCCACAACAACGCCCGCCCGCAGCTTTAGAAGACAGTTCGCGCCCGCCGCGCCGCTCATCGAATTGCCGGACGTGGATGAAGACGAAGGAGCAGGGGAAAAGGCGATGGAAATACAGCTAGCCGCCAGCAACGATCCCTATAGCCTGCGCATCATTCCTTCCGCCGCTTTTCTGGCTCCCTTGCTACCAGTCAGAACCGCTCAATTGCTGGTTGCTGGCAAAGATATTGACGATACGCCCACCATGATGCTGAACTCGCAAGACCCGGAAATGACCGTCGCGCCCGAACATACGCACACACCCATCAACCAGGGCGAGGCCCTGACCATTGGACGCGAAGCCACCTCAAAGCTGGTGATTAATCACCAGGCCATATCGCGTCACCACGCCTCCATCACCTGTACCAATGGCGCTTATTTCTTGCGCGACATGGGCAGTCGCAATGGCACCTTCATCAACGAAAGCCGCCTCGATGCCGACCGCGATTACCTCCTCAAACCACGCGACTACATCCGCATCGGCAACTTGATACACTACCAGTTTGTGTTGCGAGCGGTTGTTCCGGGGGCGTGAGGATCGCCTATCGGGAAAAAGGTGTCCGGGGGTCTCGTAGGGGCGGGAGCGGGGTGGATGATGGGAGGGGACGCTTGCGTCGCCCCTGGGTGCGGGATGTGTCAGAACAGGGACGCGGGCGGCGCAAGCGCCCCTACCGCCCTTCCCAACCTCTCCCGCCCCTACATCATGGAGGGTTTCATCGATGGTAGGAGCGCTTATGCCGCTTGCGTCCTCATTTTCTTGCTTGTCACCAGACATGAATACAGATATAATACCAGCACATTGGTAAGTTGAATGAGAAAGAGCAGGCACACAACATGGATACCACAATTACGATTGAGTTCTTTTCGGATACAAAGGAGCATCTCAAGACGCTGGAGCAGAAGTTGAAGCATGAGCGTGATGTGGATGTGGACCTGGTTGAGCCGCGAGATGTGACGGCTCCCGCGCTTGTGGCTATCGGCATTAAGAAGCATGGCGAGCGGGCGGAGAGCGCCGCGCAAAGGGTGGCGCAAACGTTGTATAGCTTTTTACACGAGGATGCGAGCGCTACGGGACAGAATCAGATGCTGCTTTTAACGATAGAGGGTGAACGGATGGATATCAAAACCCTGTCAGTCGAGCAGATTAAAGAGATTATTCTGGAAGCCAGGGAGAACGAATAATCTCTGGTGAACTGAAAATTTGACGCATTTCACTATTACAGCTATAATTCACTGGATATATCCCATTATTAAGGAACAAGACCAATGCCAAAAATGTATGGATGGGTGCGGGAGGTTGTGCCTGAAAGTCCGGCGGACAGGGCCGGATTGCAGCCGGGCGATTTGATTCGCACGATCAATGGTCACGCGATGCGCGACCTGGTGGATTATCGCTTTTACGTGGCCGATGAAGAATTGACGATCGGCTTTGAGCGGCAACTGAACCAGCATGAAGTACAGATAAATAAGACCTACGATGAGAACCTGGGGGTGCTTTTCGGCGAGGAGCCTGCGCCCTTTATTCGCCAGTGCGCTAATAAATGCGTCTTCTGCTTTATCAAGGGGCTGCCCGAACGTTTTTCGGCTCAGCCGGGACTGCCGCACGGGATGCGCTCCACGCTGTATATCAAGGATGACGATTATCGCTACTCCTTCCTGTTTGGCAATTTTATTACGCTGACCAACCTGAAAGAGCACGACTGGCAGCGGCTGGACGAGCAAAAGCTGACGCCGTTGTATGTCTCGGTGCATACGACAGACCCAGACCTGCGGCGCAAGATGGTGGATGGTCCGCGCGCGGGTGACATCATCGAGCACATTCAACGCCTGGGCGGCATGGGCATCACCTGTCATACGCAGCTTGTGCTGTGCCCGCCCATCAACGATGGCCCGCAGCTTGATCGCAGCATCGCAGACCTGGCCGCGCTGCGCCCCATCGTCGAATCGATTTCGGCGGTGCCGGTGGGCCTCACCAAATATAACAACATGATGAAAACGGGCGATTTACCGGCGCTGCGCCATTATACGCCTGGGGAGGCCGATGTGGTGATCGAGCAGGTTGAGCAGCACCAGCGGCGCTTCGAGGCCGAAAGCCAGGATGGTTCCCCTTTTGTGTACCTCTCGGATGAATGGTACTACATCACCGGGCGCGACTTTCCACCGGCCCGGCACTATGGATCCTACGCGCAAATCGAAAATGGTGTGGGCATGACGCGCTACCTGATCGATCAATGGGAGCGCAGCAAACGCAAATTACCGGCACACATGCCACAGCCGCGCCGCGTTACGCTCGTGACCAGCACGATGGCGAGCCGTGTTATTGAAGCATTCGCGGCAGATTTGCGCCAGGTAGAGAACCTTGACGTGCAGATGTTGCCTGTTGTCAACCAGTTCTTCGGTCCCGAAGTCACGGTGGCCGGTCTGCTATGCGGACAGGACGTGCTGGATGCGCTGCTTGCCAATGACGATCTGGGCGATCTCGTGCTGCTGCCGCGTGTGATGCTCGACAACGAGGGTACGCGCTTCCTCAATGATATGACGGTGGAGGATTTCAAGGCCCACCTGCCGGTGCGTGCGGAGTTTGTGCGCAACGCCCCGGAGATGATTGACGCGATACGCGAATTGCGTGAAAGGCCCCTACAGACGGCTGCGGCGAGTTGATGTTACGCTCTGGCTGGCTGGATTGGTGGGGGCGAATACCAGGCGGCCAAGTGATACGATGCCCCAGGCCAGCAAAGCGTAGACGATCATGGCGACCAGGGTAGAGGTTTCAAAGACGCTTCTTCCCAGTGTCTGGTCATTGAAGATGCCGTTGAAGGGGGCCACAAAGATGTGGCTCAGATTGTAGATGAGCATGACGAAACCGCTGGCCTCGTTCGCGACAAGCAATCGTAACAGGAGACGCAGCAGCAAGACGACTTCCAGCACGGCTAACACAAAGTAGGTGATGTTGGTAATCCTGCTGCGTATGTTGGCGCGCCGCAGATTATCGTCAACATAGCTTTCTTCACGCCGCTCGACCTGGTTGCCCGCCGGGTCTACATAGTTCTGGTACTGGCTTTGAGCATTCGACCCGTCGCTATTCGATCTTTGAGAAGTGGCATTGACGGGAACGGGATAGGGCTGTGCCTCGGTAGGCGCTTCGTTGGGCGGCTGCTGGTATCTTTGTGCATCTGGTTCGGGTGGATACGGTTGATAACTCATATTTTATTGCTCCTTTTTGGTCATGTTCTGCTACTCATGAAAAAAGACATCCTGCTTTAACACGTAAGGCTCTGGCGAATAGTTGCAGATGGTCGCATTGCGACGAGGACAAGCACAAGGCCCCCTCCCTTCCCCGCATCCACCCCTTGTCCCTACAGGTCTGGTGCGGTATACTTATCCATAGTGGAAAAAGTGGAAAACTGAACTTAAATGAGGGAAAATGCTGCTCATGGAAAGAGAGAGGCATGATGTTACAACAACGTAGATTCAACCGACTGCCTCTGGTGGGGGTGCTCCTGCTGGGATTGTTGGCGGGGGTATACCTGGCGATGGCAGCGCGGAAGCGTTTGACAAAATCGGATGATGCGGCCGGTGTCGTAGGGCACGCGGTGGATACTTCTGCCGGGGATGCGCTCAAATATTGGACGGAGGAGAGGATGCGCAACGCCAAACCTGCTAAAATGCCAAAAGTTAAGAACATCAAGCCTCTTGAGGGTGGAAAAAAGCGTTCCAAACGCCCTCCCGTCTAAGTCGCGCAATGCTTGCTGAAAGAGAGAGGCATCATGCCACGACAGCGTAAAATCATCTCATGGCCCCCGCCTGGCAAAACTCTGTTAGGCTTGCTGGGCGTTGTATACGTGGTGTACCTGGTTGTCTTTGGGAATTTTGTGTTTGCCTGGATGACGGGACGAACGGACACGATTACGGTTAGCGAACACGCGGTTGATGCGTCCTCGACCAGCGTCGTCAGCTACTGGACACAAAATACTATGAGTAGCGCCATCGATGCCGATCAACTGATCGACAATTCTGGCAATAGCGTCGATGTCACACAGGCAAGCAGCGACACTAGCGCGGGCAAGGCGGCCCGGCAAGATGGTCAGGCTCCCGGCAATGGGAACGCGGCGTTTCCCCTTTCGACGGTTGGCAAGGTCTTTTTTACCAACGCCTCCGGTCAAAACATGGTCTGTTCTGGTACGGCTGTGGTAAGCTCCAACCATAATACGTTTGACACTGCCGGCCACTGTCTCTACTGGAATGGTAACTGGGTACGCAACGTGATCTTCTGTCCCCAGTACGATAGCGGTCCCTCGTCTTACGGCTGCTGGGCCGCACGCGATCTACTGGTGCCCTCCGAGTGGTTAGGAGCCAGGCAGGGCGATTTGCATCGCGATTTTGGTATGGCGATCGTTTCTGCCAATAGCCAGGGGAATTTGACCGATGTGGTTGGTGGGGCAGGTTGGGCCTACAACCAGCCGACCAATTCGACGTTCTACGCGTATGGCTACCCTGCCGGGTATCCCTTCGATGGTCAGACCCGCAAGTCGTGTCCCGGTTCCGCCGGTAAAAGCTGGCAGCACGCGGGCGGCCTGGTGATCTCGATTCCCTGCGACATGACGGGCGGTTCCAGCGGCGGCCCCTGGTTCATCTCGGTTGGTAACAAACTGTACCTGAGCGGTCATAACGACTTCACGAGCAGCATCCAGCCCAATCATATGTTCTCGCCGTACTATGATGATACCTGGTTCGCGTTGTACGACAAAGCGCAGCATATGTAAGTGGATGTGGAGAGGGGACGCTTGTGTTGTACCGGGGCGGGATGTAACGAACAGGACGCGGGCGACGCAAGCGTCCCCTCCCTGCATCCACTCTACCCCCGCCCCTACGGATCTTTCACTGGTAGGTTTTTTGAAACGCGCCGCTCGCGCCTGTCATTCTGAGCGCAGCGAAGAATCTGCGTGCGGCTCGGCGAGAGATTCTTCGCTGCGCTCAGAATGACACCTCCCATCTCGCTGACGCTTTCCCAAAAAACCTACGAGTGAAAGCCCCTACGGATACGCCACGGCTTGAGAGGGCAGCAAGCGCTGCATGTTTTCCTCTGTTAGCGCGATCTCGATGATGTCTTCCTGTTCTCCAAGCATATCTATCTCGATGCACCATGCCACTGGCTCACCCTCATAGCAGGCAGCACAGGTGGTAATCCATCTTTTGTAATATGGTCCAGGAGTCGCAATGCCGAAAGCTAGCTCTGCCAGGGGTACAATTCGTGGAGAAATGCGCGGCATGGCGCTCCACGCTACCAGAAAATAACGTTGCGCCTCCGCTAACGTGGTAAAGGGCTGATGCCAGAGAGACGTTACCACCTCGGCGGCGTTCTCTAAGCGGGCGAATGGGCGGCGCGCTTCTCTGGCAGCGTGAAAGCTCAGCAGGGGATTATCTTTGAATACTGCGAATGGAATCAGAGGAGAAGCTAGATGCGTCACGCCGGCGCGAATATAGATGATGCGTGGCGACCAACGAGGCGCGGGCGCGTCCATTTCCTCCTGATACCCGTTTTCTTCCCTGCTGTATCCAGTCGATGAAGACGAAGTGACCTGCATCGAAATCTGCTCCTTTCTAAAATACTGTCCTGTCTTCTCTTGCACTATCGGCAAAAATCGGCGAAACCAGTAGCGACACCTCTTGTGGGTGTCCCGTGCGGCTACGTTCCATCTGATGGGAAACCCGGACGAGACACCCACAAGGGGTGTCGCTACTGGCCTTTCCCGGCCCAAAGGATGGAGACCCGCCATGTGCTACAATAGAGTGCAGATTTCAATGCTTCCTATTGGTCAGAAGGACAACCTATGCGCGCTTTTGCTCAAATATATCTCCCCACATTGCAGTCTTACCAGGAAGAATTGCTCTCTCGCTTACAACTGCTTGTCAACATCGACTCAGGCACAGGACAAAGCGAAGGAGTAGAACAGATCATGCAGTACCTGCAAGCCTGGGTAAGCGACCTGGGCTTTACCGTCTCACTACATCCAACGGAGCAGTATGGGCCAAACCTGGTAGCTCGCAGGCGGGGCAAAGGCCATGTGCGCCTGCTGGTGGTGGGACATGTTGATACAGTGTATGCGCGAGGGTCTGCGCTAACGCGGCCATTTCAGATACGGGACGGACTGGCGTCTGGTCCGGGCATTATTGACATGAAATCGGGCGTACTGCTGGGAATATACGCGATGAAGGCGCTCATCGACACGAACTTCGAGGAATATGGCGAGATCACGCTTTTGTTTAATAATGATGAGGAAGTAGGTTCTCCCGGCAGCACATTCCTTTTTCGCGAGATCGCGTCGCGCATCGATGTTGCCCTGGTGCTTGAGCCGTCGCGCTCTGCCGAAGTGATTACGCGGGCGCGTAAAGGCGCTGATAAATACGTGATGGATATAACCGGCGTGCCTGCCCATGCGGGAGCGGAGCCGCACCGGGGACGCTCGGCGGTGATCGAGCTGGCGCACAAGATGATTGCGGTGCATCAATTGAACAGCATGTTTCCCGGCGTCACCTTCAATGTGACACGCATCAGCAGCAGCGAACCGCTTAACGTTGTGCCAGACGCCGCGCGCTGCCATATTTCGGTACGCGCCTATGACGAACATGGATTAAACCTGGCATACGAAACACTGGCGCACATCGTTTCAGGAAGCATCGTTCCCGGCACGCATACGCGCCTGGCGCGCACACGCGGACGCGCGCCCTATACGGCAACTCCCGAAATTCTGCGGCTGGTTGAAGAGGCACAGCAGGAGGGCCAGGCTCTGGGACTGACCCTCGTGGCCGAGAGTAAGGGAGGCGTCTCCGATGCGAACTCGCTGGTTGGAGCGGGCGTTCCCACGCTCGATAGCCTGGGACCGGTAGGCGGCGGGATGCATGATCTGAGCCGCGAATACTTGCGTATCGACTCGTTGCCTGTACGCGGCGCATTGCTGGCCGGTTTAATTCACCGGCTCAGCCTGTCAGAATCTACAGGGAAAGACCAGACTCTTGAACAGGGAAAATAATGGGGAGATAGTGTACACTGTAGAGAAGACGATATATCGTTATGTGCAAATAAGATTTTTTCAGGAGTATAAATTATATGGGATTTCATGGCATGGGCGGCGGGATGTCCGCTTATCTTGAAGAACAGAAGAAGCGAGGGCGCAAGACCGATGCGCGCACATTACGGCGCGTCGCGGAAGCGTTCAGACCGTATAAATTCCAGGTAGTACTGGTGCTTATCGCGATCATCCTCACGACTGTATTAGGGCTGGTCAATCCGCTCATGATCCGCTTCATTTTTGATGATGCGATTGGCAAACGCAACTTGAATCTGTTACTCATCCTGGTGGGCATCATGTTTATTATGCCTGTTATCACGGGTATTATCGGCGTTGGGCAAACCTATCTCAACAATGTGGTCGGGCAGCGCGTGATGCGCGATTTCCGCAACAGGCTGTACGGTCACTTGCAGAGCATGTCGCTGCGCTTTTTCACTTCGACGCGCACGGGCGAGATTCAATCGCGGCTGTCAAACGACGTGGGTGGCGTACAGAGCGTCGTCACCGATACGGCAACCAGCGTCGTTTCCAATATCTCGACGGCCATCAGCACGATTATAGCGATGGCGATTATCAGCCCGCTGCTCACCCTGATCTCACTGGGCCTGCTGCCCATTTTCCTCTATATCACCTATAGGGTAGGCAATGTGAGGCGCAGCACCAGCAAGAAGACGCAGCAAAGCCTGGCCGCACTGACGGCCATGATGCAGGAGACGCTGTCTGTCAGCGGTATCCTGCTCACGAAAACGTTTGCTCGCCAGAAGTACGCGCAGGGACGTTTCGAGAACGAGAACCAGAAACTGACCGACCTGGAAGTGCGCCAGCAAATGATTGGGCGCTGGTTCTTCATGTTTATCGGCACCTTCTTCTCGATCACCCCGGCGGTGGTCTACCTGGTGGCGGGCTGGCAGATCATCCATAGTCCCGCGGGCGCTGGCATTACGCTGGGCGGCATCGTGGCGTTTACTACACTGCAAAGCCGTCTCTTCTTCCCTATCGGGCAATTACTCTCGGTGCAGGTGGAGATTCAGGGCGCGCTGGCGTTGTTTGATCGCATTTTCGAGTATCTAGACTTGCCCATCGAGATTCAGGATGCGCCCAACGCGCTGCATCTCGATCCAAACGAGGCGCGCGGTGAGGTCACCTTCAACGATGTTTCTTTCACCTATAAGCGCGACGAGGCAGCCGCGCCGGGCGGCTTACTGGCCGCGGAGCAACAGGACAACGGGGATAAGCCGGTCCAACAAGTTGTTTCGCCTGAGCCGCTGGCTATCACAGAGGAGCAGGAGGAGCGCACGACCCTCAATCACATCACATTCGGCATTCAACCCGGCCAACTGGCCGCTCTGGTAGGACCAAGCGGCGCGGGCAAAACAACGATCACCTACCTGGTGCCGCGTCTGTACGATGCCGATAGTGGAGCGGTAGAGATCGACGGGCATAACATCAAAGACCTCGCGCTGGATTCGCTGGGCGAGATTATTGGCGTGGTCACGCAGGAAACTTACCTCTTCCACGCGTCGGTGCGAGAAAACCTGATGTATGCGCGTGATAGTGCCACTGATGAGGAGATGGTCGCGGCGGCGAAGGCGGCGGCTATCCATGACCGTATTATGGAATTGGACGATGGCTACGATACCATCGTGGGCGAACGCGGCTACAAATTCTCTGGCGGCGAGAAGCAGCGCATTGCCATCGCGCGCGTGATTCTCAAGAACCCGCGCATCCTGATCCTGGACGAGGCCACCAGCGCGCTCGACACGCATTCGGAACGCCTCATCCAGGCCGCGCTGGAGCCTTTGATGAAGAACCGCACTACGCTGGCGATTGCCCATCGCCTCTCAACCATCCTGGCGGCTGACATCATCCTGGTGGTGAACAGGGGCGAGATTGTCGAGCGCGGCACGCACGATGAGCTGATGGCGCTCAACGGCCTGTATGCTCGTCTCTATAAGGAGCAGTTCTCACGCGAAACCTCGGCGGAGATCCTGGCGGGAAGCCAGTAGCGACACCCCTTGCGGGTGTCCCGTCCGCGTTTTTCATACACAACGTGGCAAGGGGCAAGTGACGGGACACCCGCAAGGGGTGTCGCTACTGGGTGACTGCCAGGGATTTATCTAGTTGTGCCTGCTCTTGCCTGTCGAGTACATGCAGGAACGCGGTGACGACGCGCGGATCGTACTGGTTGCCACTGCAAAGCTGCAGTTCATTGCGTGCCTCAGCGACCGGCATGGCTTTGCGATAGGGTCGATCAGAGGTCATGGCGTCAAATAAATCGGCGACGGCAAGGATGCGCGCTCCCATCGGAATGGCATCTCCGCTCAACCCATAGGGGTAGCCTTTGCCGTCCCAGCGTTCGTGATGGGCGACGACGATATGGGAGAGCAGTTCAAATTTGCCGCCCGCCTGTCCCAGGATTTGCCGTCCAATTTTAGGATGGCGGCGCATGACCGACCATTCATCCTCGGTCAAGGGGCCGGGTTTGTGCAAGATTTCATTTGGAACACCCACCTTACCAATATCGTGGAGCAATGCAGCCAGGCGCACCAGGCGTACTTCATCCTCAGAGCAGCCAAGCGCGCGGGCGGTATCTTTAGCCATATGCACCATACGCATCGAATGAGCGCCCGTATCTCCATCATGAGCGTTGACTACGGCGGTCAGCGCCTGCAACACATAGGTGTCGGGAGTATGTTCGCCGATATTTTCTTCTAACATTGACAGCGCAAATGCTTTCTCTTCGCCTGAGATACATACGCGGTTGCGTCCGGTGCGTTTTGCGTGATACATCGCCGCGTCAGCCGCTTCGATCAGGGTTTCACAGGTATTCCCATGTGAGCGCAAGAGCGCAACGCCAATGCTGCCGGTGATCGAGATGGAATTTGACTGGGATAGATCATCGGCTTCCCACTCAAACGGATTGTCGGCCAGCACATGCTGCAAACGCTCGGCTACCTGCCGGGCTTCATCCAGCGCAACACCGGTTAAGATGATAGCAAATTCCTCACCGCCGTAGCGCCCTACGAAATCTTCCAGGCGCAGGGTCTGACTTAACCGCCGCCCCGTCTCGCAGAGAATAGCATCACCGGCGCGGTGTCCCCAGGTATCGTTGATCTGCTTGAAATGGTCGATGTCGATAAACAATACCGCGCACGATTCTTGCGTGCGTTGACAGCGTGAAATCTCTTCTTCGAGGCGATTCATGATGGTACGATGGTTCGGTAAACTTGTCAGTGGATCGGTGGTTGCCAGGGCTGCCAGGCGAGCGTTGGCCTCGTTTAAGGCTTCATGCTTGCTCTGCAATTCCTGGTGTAAATGCTTGAGTTCTTCGGCATTCGCCAGTTCGTCGCGCTGGTGCCGCGTTTCATCCAGCAGTCCCACGATCGTATCAAGCATATCGTTGATGGAACCTGAAACCCTGGCGATTTCGTCCTTCCCTACAACATCCAGGCGGGCAGCGACGTTGCCGCCCTCAATCGACTTTACTACGCGGCGCAAGCGTTGTAGCCGCTGCACAAGCGTGGCAAAGACCAGCCAGCCGACGACAGCTATGCCAAGCAGGATACACAGTCCCGCTAAGCCAGTTGTCCATAGAGACCTGCTCTGCTCGACTCGAATTGCATCATTCAGGGGGGAGATCAGGCCTCTGTTAAATTGGAGGAGTTGGAGCATCGATCCCATGCTATCTGCATATTCGTGTTCTGAGAGGTTTTGCTCTACAAAGTTGGCCTGTCCGGTATTTCCCTGGTTGAGATAGTTGAGCATAAGTTGCTGCGTAACGACATAGATATGCCAGGTAGATATCACGTTACTGGCATAGGCGTGTTGCTGTTGTATGAGAGTACCATGACCGGTTTGCGCGAAAAGATCGGTAAGATCGGGATAGCGGCCAAAGAGGTCTTGCTGCAGGTAATTGTTCAGAGCGACCTCGATGTTCCCGGTGTGTATGGTAATGGCATTATTATCTTCGCTTAATATTTGAAGCGACGTTCCAGGTTTCGCGGCATCGTTGAGCATTCCAAGCATATTACTGCGCAGTTGATCAAAGTTATCGATCACATTGTGGAGTAAGATGTTCCCCTGTATCAAAGAACCATAAAGAATCGTTTCGCGCGTCTGTAATTGCTGGCTTTGCCAGGCAACATTGCTCATCGCGAGAACCGCCATCAGCAGTGGGATGATGAAACCCAGCCCGAGCCGGGGAGCAATCTGCATTTTCAACAGGGGATGGAACCCATCACGCTTCTTGCGCGCTATCCCATCCTGTACTAAGGCGGAAGGTTGCGAAAGATGTTGGGTTGAAATACTCACGGATTCTGTCCTCACATTCATATCAAATAGCAGCAGGGTTGCTCTGCTCTTGCATAGAGGTATCGGCAGAAGTGAGATTTTCTAAAGCGACAGGCCAGGGCGACCCTCGCGGTCGCCCTGGTAATTGTCTTGTCGCCCTGCAATGTTTATCTTTTAGACTACCAGCACGAAGCCTTCCATAGGGATGGGGAATTCGGAGGCCATTGCCAGCGCTGTCACACGGTGATCCACCGGATCAACAGTATCATGGTAACGGCAATAGTAGTAGTACAAGCCTGGCGTGTGGAAAAGAATAGTAGCAAAATCTCCGCCCGGCGTCTCACCGGTTCCAGAGAGGCGGTACAGGCCAATATCGGCTGGATTGACAGGCGCAGTCCAGTCGTCAACCTCGCCTACGAACTGCGCGTCCGCATCCAGGTTGTGCCATGTGACCGCGCCATCGCGGGTGACAGCAAGAAATTCGTGGGCAAATTCGTCATGTCCTTTTAGCACAAAGTTAATGTTTGTCGAGGGGAGATTAGCGATCTGCCCCTGCACCCAGATGATCCCTTCCATTGACAAAGGGTAGTTTATTTTCTTATTCCCCGCTACTACGCGGGAAAAGGCGCTATTCCAGCTATCCAGGCGAGTTTCAAAGTAATGGTACAGGCCGGGTTCGGTGAAAGTGAAGCGCGCGCTTCCTCCCGCTGCCACGTCGAATGAGAAACTCTGGCGATTCAAGAATGTGTTGTGATCGGGTGTCGTAGTAAAAGGATGCGGCTGCGAGTCATTATTTTGCCATATCACGACTGTTCCTGGCACCACTGGCAGGATAAATGGTTCAAACAGGTTTTTGCTGCTGGGAATAGTCACGAGAGCTGGTGAAACGGTTTTCACGAGCTTAGTATCGATGTTCGCCGCCTGGCGAGCGAAAAGTTGCCGACCAAACGCGGCGGCCACCACCATGATCGCGATAAGCACAGTCAACACAAGCCCTGAACGCCAGCGCCTCTTCACTCTCATTGCGGGTAACTCCTTCATTACTCCATTCGGTCGTTGAAAAAATTCATCAGAACCAGTGTCACTACAACACCAGTATAGGAAGCTGCTCCAAATTTTCATGCTGTGTTATACTTTGGTGGGCGCGATTCTGCGCGTCTCAACAAAAGAGGAGGCGTTATTACTATGAAATATGTGATTGACCGGCTCGTAGGAAGTGTGCGGGTATTTTTGCGTATACTCGGATTTGGCGCACTGGGGTCGATCGCGGTGGCCGGACTGGTTGCGTTCCGCCATATATTAGTGACGCCGCAGCCATTAGATAGCCCCTTGCCCGGAGAAGCACATTTATACAGGTGGAAGCGCGGGCATGTCTACTATAAAGTGGCAGGTGAGCAACACGCGCCGCCGATGGTGCTTGTCCATACGCCTGAACTGGCAGGGTCGGCCTATGAGATGCTTGGCATTATGGCATCCCTGGCAACGCGCTTCCGCGTGTATGCGCCTGATCTGCTCGGCTTTGGCCTGTCTGACCGTCCTGATATTTCCTATACTGCTGACATCTATACAGAACTTCTCCATGATTTTCTTACCAATGTCGTAGGAGAACCGGCAACGCTTGTGGCGAGCCGGCTTTCTTGCAATTACGCTGTCACCATTGCGGCCAATTCGCCAGAACTCTGTACCCGCCTGGTACTGCTCTCACCAACGGCCTTATACGGCAATTCGGCGGGAGCATTCGGGCTACCTGCCGTTCTTTCCCCATCCTCCTCTCTCTTTCCCAGGGCGCTGCCAGATAGAATCATCATACCGCGACAGGCGCAGGCGCTGCTGTATCCACTGCTAGTGGCGATCGTTCGCCTGCTTAGCCGTTTGAGGTACGGGCAACCCGAACAATTGATAGAGAATTCTTTGGCCAGTGACACAAGTAACCCGCCCCCGGATTATACGTATGCTACGACGCACCAATTTGGGGCGGAACACGCGCCGATGGACTGGCTCGCCGGTAATCTGTCGCATGAAGTCTCTAGCGAAATCCAAAAATTGAAGCAACCCACGTTACTAATCTGGGGAACCGCAGAATTACACTATGCCCGGCATGGGCATGACGCGCCGGGTTCATTAGAAGTAGAAGAGATCGAGGTAGGCGGTGTCACCACACGCATCGTATTGTTGCAGCGCACCACCTCTGTGATTTACAAGGAACTACCCGAAACCGTGGTCAAAACTGTCTTGCAATGGAGCGCTGAGCCAGCTCTTGCAGAGACTAAAACATCGATGGAGAGCGATCTGGACGAGTCACCCCAGGCTGCCAGCGTGCAGGATGCGACAGTTCCTGCGGCCAATGATACGGGCAAACCGCGCATTGAGGCGTATTGCATGAAGTGTAAAGAAAAAAGAGGTATACTGAATGCTCGTGAAGTGACGATGAAAAATGGACGCATCGCGGTGCAAGGCGACTGCGAGGTATGCGGCACCTCATTGTTCCGTATGGGCCGCCTCGCGCCGGGCTATCCTCAGCTACCAATTTAAGGATGCTTTCCAGTGAAATCAGTAGCGACACCCCTTGTGGGTGTCCCGTCTCACTGGACAATGGCCGCCACGGGACAGCCACGGGACAGCCGCAAGGGGTGTCGCTACTGAATTTTGCGACACCCTGAAGGATGTAGACCTCATTACAATAATGGCGGTTGTGTAAAATCAGTGCCGTAATCACTTGACGTGGGGTACTTGAGAACGTATAATCTGCTTCATGTCTAAATACGGTTTTTTCAGGGGGGTGTATACCCCATTTCCCCTGACACCAGGGAGGAGTAGTCTATGAGTATTGGTGGACAGAGTGATACAACGCAGTCGAAGTCAGAACAAAAGGTGTATCGTCTGACTCCAGATGGCTTTGCGAGAAAGAAAGAACGTCTGGAATACCTGCGCACCGTCAAACGCAAAGAGATCGCTGATTATATCCACGAGGCGAAGGAAGCGGGCGATATCAGCGAAAGCAGCGCCTACGAAGACGCCAAGAACGAACAGGCCAAGACTGAGGGTGAAATCCTGCAACTGGAGCGTCTGCTGGCCGTCGCGGAGATTATGACGGGCGATATGCATGCAGATGTGGAAGGCCCACCCACCGTGCGTATCGGTATGCAGGTCGAAGTAATGGCCGATTCCGGCGTGGTGCGTACCTTCAAGATCGTGGAGACCTTCGAGGCCGATCCCAAATCCGGCCTGATCTCCGATCAAGCGCCCGTTGGCAAAGCGTTGATGGGGCATAAAGAAGGCGACTATGTGACGGTCTCAACGCCTGGCGGCGTGACTAACTATACCATCCGCTCCATTCGCCCCATGCTGTAATTAAAATAGGGATATGCGCGTGGCGTCGCCATGCGCATATCCCTATTTTAAGGCCATATTAGATGACGAACTGCCCATCCCTGGCAAATAGTTCGCCGTCTATACGCACTTCGCTGCCTGTACGTAGATCGCATACCATATCCCAGTGCAACGCGGAATGGTTCATGCCGCCGGTTTGCGGAATGCTTGCGCCCAGCGCCAGGTGGACCGTGCCACCCATTTTCTCATCAAAGAGGGTGTGTTTGATGCAGCGATCCACATTTTTATTGTTGCCAAAGGCGAATTCGCCCAGGCGGCGCGCTCCCTCGTTGAGAGAGAGCATCTTGTCCAGGAAAAGCTGGCCTTGCGCCGCGCTTGCTTCGACCACCACGCCATTTTCAAAACGCAGGCGTACATCTTCAACCGAGCGACCCTGGAAGGTGGCCGGAAAGCTGTATCGAATATACCCGTTGGCAGTATGCTCTACCGGGCCGGTGAAAAATTCGCCGCCCGGCATATTGTAGTGGGCATCGTCGTTGATGAAAGTTCGTCCTTCAATGGAGAAGGTCAGGTCGGTATCCTGGCCGCGCAGATGCACGGTACGCTTCCCCTTGAGCCACTGCACCATGCGTTCTTGCTGTTTGCTCAACGCTTGCCAGCTTGCTACCGGGTCCTCTTCATCTAAAAAGTAGGCGCGGTAGACAAAGTTCTCGAAATCGGCGAGCGACATTTCCGCGTCCTGGGCGGAGGCGTTGGTCGGCAGTAGCACGCCGTTCCAGCGCAACGAGCCGGGCGCGTGGGGGTCATCAGGGTTAGTGCGCTGCAATTGCTTCGCAGACAAATCGCTGAGCGCCTGTTGCTTGACCGCCATGCGCTCCGGGTTGATGCCGCTCATGGCTTTTGTGTTTTCTGTCGCGACAATAGTGATGGCGGCTTCATACTCTTCAACCATCGTGCGGAACGCCGGAGAGATGTAGCGCAACTGTTCATCGGACGCTTCCTGGAACATGATTTCCGCCGCTCCCGGCAGCGAGATAAAGTATTCGGGATGCGCCCCCGCTCGCAGCGCCTCGCGCACAAGTTCCAGCACGAGAGGCGCGCCCAGAGGCTGCGTCTGAATCGCCAGCCGATCTCCTTTTCTGAGATCGAGCGAATAATGCGCCAGCAGTTTTGCCAGTCGCTGAATGCGAAGATCAGTCATAGATGTTTCCTCTTTCCTGTGTTATTGCTCTTGTTCTTCAATCGGGACAACGTTTCTGGGCAGCGCTTTGATCGTATAAGAATACTAAATTATTAAAAAAATTTGTCAAGGGCACTTCAGGCTTTGATGCCGTTGAGCAGCATAGTAAGCGATTGTTCGCCCACCTTTTCCCATTGGGTAGCCTGTGCGTCAACCATCCAGAGTAAGGCCAACCCTTCGTAAAGGGCCGTAATAGCAATGGCCAGCATTTCCGCGTCTACCGTTGGCTGGAACTCACCCTGATCAATACCTAGCTGAATTAAGGCCGCAAGTAATCCGCGATACTCCTTGAAATAATCTTTCAGGAACAGGCGCACATCTTTGCGACGCGCCATCACTGCGTAGAACTCGAAAGCCACCGGCATGAGGTTAGACATCCATTTCATGCCTTCGGCAAACATACGGTTCATTACCATCAGTTGCTTGCGCGCTGAATTCGGCTGCTCTTTCTGTAACAACGCGCGTAACTGGTTTACTTCCTGGTTAAAGAAGAACTTTAACAGCGCGATAATAATGGCATCTTTGCTCTTGTAATAGAGATAGAGCGCGCCTTTGCTGAGTCCCACTTCCTCCGCAATATCATCCATACGCGCTTCGTGAAAGCCTGAGCGCGCAAAGACCGTAGATGCCGCTGCCAGTATCTGGTTTCTCCGTTCCTCGCTTACATCTGGACGGGGAGACATATACACCTCCAACTTTACTTTTGTGGCAAGAAGCCAGGGCGGAGGCAAGCCAGGGGTAAACCCGCGCCTCTATCCTGGCCCTATTGTCGCTTATGCTCAGCTTTGTTGCAAGGCGATGGTATGCACACTGCGCGCGCGTGTCTTCCACCAGAAGACCAGCAGTCCAAGCAGCGCAAAGCCGAATGGCCAGGCTAACGCATACAGCAGGTACAGCCAGTTTAACTGCAGCCCAAAGCCTCCTGCAACCGATAACTGCATGGGCGCGAACGAGGGAAACCAGCGCAGTACCGGCTGATTGGCAACAGGATTGCCAAGCGGGTTTTGCAGGAGGGTATCGATCAGGCTTATCATGATGATAAGGAAAAAGCCCTCAAGCTCCCCGCGCACCAGCGCCCCCAGTAGCAATCCCAACGCGCCATAACTCAAAGCCGAACAGAAGAAGCCCAGCCATACGAGCGCCAGCGATGAGGGATGCCAGAAAAAGAACAAAACCAGGCTGGCATACAGCGAGATGATAGCTGATACTACTACTAAGGCTGTCAGCTTCGCCAGTATCAGTAGCCCCTGCGAATAACCACACAGTGTCAAGCGGCGGTCAAACTGTATATTTTTACGAGTCGATGCGAAAAGCATAAATCCGACAATCAGAGTAATGGCATTGAGACCGGCGCTAAGAAAACCAAGATCACGCCCATTAACCTGCAATAGCGTTCCGGTAGCGCGATAAAGAAAGCCAAGCGGATCTGGAGGAATCAACAGCAAGTAAAAGTAATACCATACTGGCACGAAAAACAGCAACAGCAGGAGCGCAGTGCGATTGCGTGCCTGTTCAAACAAGGCATAGCGCGTTGCGGTGAGGTAACGAGAGAGTGAGGTCATGATCTTACTCCTTTCTTTCTGTAGAGACCGCGCCTGTTCCTCTCCGCATTTCGGCGGCGCTGTCGCTAGCGTCAGATGGCTGCATTTGTCCTCGCTCCAGGTGATACAACACATCGAAGCGTGCCTGTTCAAAAAACAGGTGCGAAATGACCAGCACAGCGCAATCGTGCTGGCGCAGAACGCTAACCAGTTCCCAGAAACGTTGATAGGTTTCCCAATCGAAGCCCTGGTAGGGTTCGTCCAGCAGCAATAACTGTGGTTGGTGCATAAGGGCCAGCGTTAAATTGAGCTTCTGTTTTGTGCCGCCGCTCAAGTTGCCGACCAGCTCTTTGCGATACATCTGGTAGCCCAGTTGTTCAATAAGCTCGTTTGCGTAGCTCTGATCGTAGATACGATACGCGGCCCGGAAGTAGTCAAGATGCTGGTCAACGCTGAGCGCATCGTTCAGGTTGACCGCCTGCGGGCAATATCCCATCAAGCCGTAACGGAACACCTGCCCGCCATCGGGCTGCAACTCGCCCGCCAGGATACGCAGCAGTGTTGACTTGCCAGCGCCATTCTCTCCAACAATTCCAACAAGGCTGCCCCGGCTCACCGAAAACGTAACACCCTGCAAGACTTTACGCCGTCCATAAGATTTACGCAGGTCCTGTGACTGCAAAAGAGATTCTGCCATCGGGTTTCTCCTTCTCTGTTCATCACTCCTATCAAGAATACGTGACTCTCAATCACATAGTAATAACTGACCGGTCAGTTATATATTAACATAAAAGCATAGATTTTTCAATGGCTGTCCGGTCAGTCATTTTAGGGGCAATGATCTGATTGCGCTTGCAAAGTCGGCATACAGGTGATACACTTGTTTTATTAAGATGACCGAAGATTTACTATAAAAAATTTTGTTCTGGAACATTTATGCCGAAAATTGTCGATGAACAGATGCGAGAGGCGACACGCCAGCGTATCATCCATGAAGCCGCTATTGAGTTTGCGCGTCATGGATTCGATGTGGCGAATATCAATACCATCGCGGAACAATCTGGCATTGGCAAAGGCACCATTTATCTCTACTTTGAGAATAAACGCGAGCTTTTTCTGGCGATGCTGCGCTCGATTGCGCAGACACAACTCACTTTAATTCGCACCGCACTGGCCTCCGAGGGCGACTTGCGCCAGCGTTTGCAGCGTCTTTTCCTGGCATTTGTGCAGCAGGCCAGCGCGGAACGTGACTACTTTAATGTCTATATGAGCGCTCTCTATGGCGTGAACCGCGCATTCCAGGCGGAAGCCACGAAGTTGCTGCGGGATTATGTGGCCGTGATTGCTTTGATGTTGGAAGAGAGCCGCGCGCGAGGCGAACTTCGTAATATTGATGTGGAAGCAACCGCTCTGATGGTGCTTTCTTTAACCGAGTCTTATGTGCTTTCCGCTGGTGTGCTGGAACAATCAGAGTACGAGATAGCGCGCCAGGCGCAAGCCGCGGCAGACCTGGTTCTGCGCGGCATCGGCACGACACTCGCATGAAAAATTTTTGAGCCTAAAATGAGTGACTACCCACCCATTACGGCACGCCTATGTACCTGGAAGGAATTATATGAAACGTGCTCACCTGCTCGCATTTTTACGACGCCGTGTTCAGAACATCGCCTCTGTTCTGAACACGGTTCCCTCCGTCAGGAACATGCTACATCGTCTCCTGCATCTGAAGCTGCACGAAACGCAGGTGCTGCTCCTCTCCGGCCTGGTGGTCGGGGTAGGAGCAGGACTGGGTGCCGTTGCGTTTCGCGAGCTGATCAGTGGGTTTACCTTCCTCTTTTTTAATGTGCTTCGTCCGGCGCTGAGCACGCTTCTTGGACCCTTTGCCATCATTTTAATCCCGGCGATCGGTGGGCTCATTTTTGGCCCTCTGATTTACTTTTTCGCTCGTGAGGCGAAAGGACATGGAGTACCCGAAGTCATGCTGGCTGTTGCGCAGAAGGGAGGGCGGATTCGCCCCATTGTAGCGGCCGTCAAATCGGTGGCTTCTGCGGTCTGTATTGGCTCTGGTGGCTCCGTGGGACGCGAGGGACCCATCGTGCAGATCGGTTCGGCCCTCGGCTCAACGTGGGGACAGCTCTTTCGCATGTCGGACGCGCGCACTCGCACCCTGGTCGCCTGTGGCGCAGCAGGTGGCATTGCCGCTACCTTCAACGCACCGATTGCCGGGGTCTTCTTCGCGCTGGAGATCATTCTCGGCGAGTTCTCGACCCGTTCCTTTGGGATTGTGGTCATCGCGAGCGTCACGGCCGCGGTGATTGGACGCACTGCTTTTGGTAATGTCCCGGCGTTTCCTTTGCCTTCCTACCAGATTTTCCATTTCACGGACATTCCTTTGTATGCGATACTCGGCATCCTGGGCGCGGTCGCAGGCGTCGCGTTTACGCACATTCTGTACTGGTTTGAGGATCGCTTTGACGCGATTAAGATGCCGGAGTATCTCAAACCCGTTCCGGGCGGGTTATTGCTTGGCGCGCTCGGTTTCTTCCTGCCGCAGGTGTTTGGGGTCGGCTATCCAGCCATGAGTACAGCGCTGGCAGGGCATTACACTTCCACGGACGCTCACGGTTGCCGGAGCGATCCTGGAACTGAAGCAGCGCAATGAATGGGGGCTGCTGGTTGTGGATGAAGCGGGGGCGCTCGTTGGCGTCCTGATGGCCCACGATCTCGAGGAGGCCGTGCTCGCTGAGCGAGGAGATGAGACCCTGGAGCAGCTTGTGAGCGCAGGTGCTCCTCCTGAAACGATCTTTGCCGACGAACCTCTGGACGAGGCGATGCGCCGGATGGGAGTGCATGATCAACCGCTGTTACCAGTGGTGGCTCGTGGCAACTCCAGGCATCCCATTGGAATAGTCGGCCGTGACGATATTTTCAAAGCCTATAGCGTTGCCTTGCTCTCTGAGCAGGCGTAGCCTCGGAGCCGCATCAACTGGTGTTTTATATTATAATCGGCCTGCTATGTGGACTGGTGGGTTTGCTCTACGCAAAGGGGTTTTAACGAAACGTATGCGCAAGCTGGTCGATACAAAAGAAAATATTGACACATACCCTCCACATCGCTAATATAGAAGCACGCCGTAACAGGAAAACTAGCAGCAAGGTGTTGCAGAATGGGCGGCGCGGAGAAAACCAATGTTGACCTACGAAGATGTGACTGCCTTTTTCCTCAAAGCGGCAACGGGCCTGGAATTAGTGACACACCCCGAATACTGGACTAATGGGCGTTCGATGGAACGCGAATTTGCCTGCGTTTGTCATTTTGGTAGCTGTGAGGGGTCGGAGACCCGTAGCTCCTGCACCCTTTCTTTTACCTGGAGTACCCTCGATACTGCCCTTTCGCTCGAAGGGCCGGTCGGTGTGTGCGATTTCTTTCACGAGCCAGACGAGCATTGCCCGCACCTGCACACCAGCGACATCCCGCCGTTGGAGTTGGACCTCTCGTATGTTTTACCATTGAACGGTTCGGGCACGGGCCTTACTGAAGCCAGTCTGCTCACTATGACCCAGATGCTCAAGCTGCGAGCCAGCGAACTGAGCAGCCGTACCATCGAAACTCGCCCTGGCGTCAATATGACTTTGCAAGATAGCCGCCTGCAAGCTGAGTCGCTGACGGTGCAACAGCGGGTTGAACTGCCCATCTGGCATCCCGACGGGATGCATGGATTGCACGACGAGCCGCATAGCCGCTCCGCTCGCTTCGTGCAGCGCAACCGCCCGGCGACCGACGACGAAGACGAAAGCGAAGTGGTTGCAGATAACCCGCGCCCGGAAGACTGGCTGCCCCAGGTCATGTTCGATGTCTGCCTGGATATCAGCCAGGTGCTTGAGACCCTGGATACCATAACCGCCTATAAAATATAAAAACACAAAAGCATACAAAATGCAGGCGACCGCAAGGTCGCCTGCATTTTGTATGCTTTTGTGTTTTTAATACATCCTGTGAGGTTTGCGCCGCTCGCCAGGGAGCAATATATCCAGCGCATCGTCAATCGTCACAACGCCCTCCAACGTGCCTGCTTCGCTGACAACGGGGACGGCCAGGAAATTGTATTTTGCCATGATCTCGGCAACGGCGCGTGGTTCAGCGTCGGGTTGCACGGTTACGAGATCGGTTTCCATCAGATCTTGCAGTGGCTGCGCGGCGTCTGCCACCAACAAATCCCAGAGCGAAACGATGCCCAACAGCGTATAATCTTCACGCGCCACGTCAGCGATGCAGTAGATGTAAGCCAGCCGCACATCCTGCTCGCGAATATTGTAACGCACAGCTTCCAACGCCTCACCGGCGGTCTTTGTGGCGTCGATAGCCACGAAATCGGTGGTCATGATACCCCCGGCGGTATCTTCCTCGTACACCAGCAGTTCCTGCACATCTTCCGACTCTTGCGGAGTCATCAGGCGCAGCAGTTCCTGAGCGCGTTCCTCCGGCAAACGCGCCACCAGGTCTGCCGCTTCATCTGGTTCCATTTCTTGCAGGATATCGGCGGCGCGTTCAGCGCTGATATTTTCGAGAATGTGGCTCTGTCTCTCCGTATCAAGTTCTTCCAGCGTATCCGCCGCTGTTTCGTCGTCCAGCCCCTCTAAAAGACGCGCTCCCTGTCCCGGTGTCAGTTGGTACATAATATCGGCGATATCCGCCGCTCGCATCTCCGCCAACTGCCCGCTCATCCTCCGTAGGGACGCGGGCGGACGGGTAGTTGGAGAGGGGACCCTTGCGGGCGTCCTCGTTCACCTCCTGACCCCTTCCCCGCGTCCCGCCAACTTATCATTGCCTGTATCCTCGCCCTTGTCATCCTTATGGTCTTCTTGCACACTCGGCTCGCCGATCAACTCGATACGATCCCAGGGAATAAGTGTAGCTGGAGGACGTTGGGGACGCTTGCTTCTCCCGCTCAATAGCCACGCTGGCGCGAGGCGGCGAACCAGTCCCAGTGCGCTATTATCAATGCCCAGGATGCGCCAATCATCGGCAAAACAGACATCATTTACACGCGCGGCTTTTTTATGCTCAATATCAATCACCTGCTTGTCCAGCACCTCACGCGCCAGGCTGATCTGTTGCCCCGATAGCGTATCATTCTTTGTCGCGTCAGCTGGAATTTGCCATATAGTAGAGGAGGTGCGAAGCAATGCGCGCGCAGGCACATGCCAACGCTGTTCCCCTTCTCCCTCGACAACAAGCTCAGGGATGGGATTGAGCGGGTCCACCAGGACATCCACGATTTTGCCGACTCGCGCGCCCTGCATATCTTCAACAGCAGCGCCAATCAATTGACTCAGGTAAATCATATTAGCCCCGCCCTGGCAGCTCATCTTGTTACTTTTCGATACGCGCATCTGGCATATCGGATGCAAGGTGCATGGAAGCGTGTTCGGCCAGTTCTGCCGAGGCTCCTACCACTTCGCGCTCGAAGACTCTGTACGCTTCGTGCTGTTTTTCTTGCTCTTCTTGCAGGCACGCGCCAATAAAATCTCGGAAGAGGGGATGAGGTCGAGTCGGACGGCTCTTGAATTCGGGATGGAACTGCGACCCTACAAACCAGGGATGGTCAGTCAGTTCCATAATCTCTACCAGGCTGTTGTCAGCCGAGCGACCGCTGATACTCATGCCGTGCGTTTCCATACGTTTGCGATATTCGTTGTTGAACTCGTAACGGTGGCGGTGCCGTTCAAACACAATGGCCTCGCCATAGGCTGCATAGGTCTTTGTGCCGGGCGTCAGACAGCACACCCAGTTGCCCAGCCGCATTGTACCACCTTTATCGGCGATTTGCCTCTGCGTCACCATCAGATCAATGACAGGGTGAGCCGTTTGCGGGTCAAACTCCGTGCTGTTTGCTCCGGCCAGCCCCAGCACATTGCGCGCGAACTCGATTACGGCTACCTGCATACCCAGGCATAGCCCCAGGTACGGCTTGCCAGTGCGTCGCGCATAGCCCGCCGCCTTGATTTTCCCCTCGATGCCACGGGGACCAAAGCCGCCCGGCACCACGATGCCCGCCACGTCTTCCAGCAATTCGGTATAGTTGTCGCCCATTTTCTCGATGGACTCGGAATTGATCCATTTGATATGCACATCTATGTCATGGTACCAACCGGCATGGCGCAGGCTCTCCGCCACCGATAGATAGGCGTCGTGCAGATCGACATACTTGCCGATGAGTCCAATCGTCATTTCCGGGCGCGGGCGTTTGATGCGTTGCACCAGTTCACGCCATTCGTGCATCTGGGCTTCGTATTTGGGGAGGCCCAGTTCATCCACCAGGTATTCGCCCAGTCCCGCCTCCTCTAGAATCAGCGGCACCTCGTAAATGGTATCGGTGGTCAAAAGCGGCACGACGGCGCGTTCCTCGATATTGCAGAACAGCGCGATTTTCTCGCGCAGGTCGTCGGTCAGCGCATAGTCGGAGCGGCACAGGATGACATCGGGTTGAATACCCACGCGCAACAACTCTTTGACGCTGTGCTGGGTTGGCTTGGTCTTCAGTTCCTTGGTCGCCATCAGGTAGGGCAGCAGCGTCACATGCAGGTACAGCACATCGCGCCGTCCTACATCTTTGCGCATCTGGCGAATAGCTTCCAGGAATGGCTCGCCCTCGATATCACCGACGGTGCCGCCCACTTCCACGATAACCACGTCCGCGTCGGAATGCCGCGCCACGCTGTGGATGCGATCCTTAATTTCATTCGTGATATGCGGGATGACCTGAATCGTCCCGCCCAGGTACTCACCGCGTCTCTCTTTGCCAATCACGGCGGCGTAGACCTGCCCGGTCGTCACGTTGTTGCTCTGATAGGCTGGTTCATCGGTAAAGCGCTCGTAATGTCCCAGATCAAGATCCGTCTCTGCCCCATCATCCGTCACAAACACCTCACCGTGTTGGTAGGGTGACATGGTGCCGGGGTCAACATTGATGTAGGGGTCGAGCTTCATGAGGGAGACACTGATACCGCGATTCTTGAGTAAGCGTCCGAGCGAGGCAACCGTGATACCCTTCCCAACCGACGACGCTACACCACCTGTAACAAAGATAAACTTGGACATAGGACCCTCCTGGTCAGCGCTGAGAAAGGATGACAACCTGCGTTTCTACCGGCAAACTACTCCGAAGAATAGTGAGTTTCGGCAGCACGTTTACCGCCTCGATACCCATCTCCCGGCAAAATTTATCGAGGGGGTCTGGTCCCTCGCCTGTGCCTGTAGAGGGGCGATAATGCATTGGAATGACCACATGCGGTTCAACCTGGCTAATCACTTCGGCGGCCTGCGCCGCGCTGAGCGTATTGGAGCCGCTAATAGGGATCAACAGGATGTCGGCATCGGCAACTTCTTCAAGTTGTTCCTCTTGCAATACGTGGCCCAGATCTCCCAGGTGACAGATTACGAGGTCATCCATGTGAATAATATAAATGGTATTGCGTCCGCGTTCCGCGCCGCGCTTCGCGTCGTGGTAGGAGGGGACGCCGGTAATCAACACATCACTGATCTCATATTCGCCGGGGCCGCGCACCACACGGAGATTCCCATTATTTCCCCGAAGGCCTTCCACGAAGTTATGGCCGGGGTGGTTATGACTGATGGTGACGATGGGGGCATTGATCTTGCCCTCCCTGACCTTTTGCATTTCCCCCTGGGGGTGTTCGGGCTGAGGAGAATAGGGATCGGTGATTAGAGTAACATTTTTGCCACGCAGCATGAAGCATGAGTGGCCCAACCATGAAATTTCCATTGAGCCTTTATTCGCTTTTCATAATAAAGTCGGGCGGGGACTGCTGTCCTCGCCCGAAACATAGTATACCACACGGATAAGTGTTCTACAAGGGGTTTGAATGCGCAAGCGCGGTGATCGCCACTTCATCCATAAGAGGCCCGCTCACAGTCATGCTGCCACTGGAAGGAGAGGCGAAAGTCAGAGAGCTATAAGCCACTGTCACATTGACGGTGCGCCCGCGGCCGCCAACGCGCACCTGGGTGGACTCCACTAACTTCTTGATACGCTGCGCCACCATTTCCGCTCCGTGTTGTTCGGCGCGAATAACTGCCGTGATGATGCCGGGGCCATTGAGCGAGAGCATGTCCTCTTTGCGAACTTTGCCTTTCAGGACGGGCAACAGCTTGCGAGCGACCTCGTTGGCCTCGCGCTCTTCGCGTTCGCGCTGCACGTCGTTATGTTGCGCCCCTTCGAGCAGCAGGCGAAAGACGATCACACTCTGCGCGTTACAGATGCGACGCATCTTATATTGACCTGCTTCCAGAGCCTTTGTCGAAATTACTGGCTGCCAGATATGATGCTCGCGCTTGCGTCTGTAATCGTAGTGGCCTTGAATACGCGCATAGCCTTCCAGAACCATGGTGCCAAATGTCCACAGAACCTGGCGCGGCGTGCTCAGAGCATAGTGGCGCGCGCTAATCAGTTGGCGGAAAATGGGGCTGACCTTCATGGTCGAAGCCTCGTATTTCTGTTGCCGCAGCACTTTGAGGTGGCCTGCATAAATGCGCCGCCGCTGTTTGAGGAAGTCGCGCACTGTCAGCGGCCCTTTGTTATAGACCACGCACGCTGGCTGGTAAATCAATTTGAACCCCAGTTGCGAGATCAGCGCTTGAATAGAAATTTCATCGACCGCGCTATCGGTCGGGATACCTTTAATCACATTGCGGAAGGAGATTACTTCGCCCAGTTTGGGAGAGGTACGCGCCAACCCGTCGTGCAAACGCCACAGCAGGTGGACGGCGTGCCCCATGAAGGTATTCGGATCATTGACCGGCACAGGTCGCCCCCCTACCATCCCGATAGTGGTGTCTTTGAAGGGAGCGCACAGGTATTCTATGGCGGACGTTTCGGGGATGACATCGGCTCCGATCAATACAACGACCGGGCTGGTAGCTTGTTTCAAAAATAAGTTGATCGCGGAGGCCTTGCCCTCGCGCTTTTCCTGCACGAACAGGCGGATACGCGCTTCCTGATCCGCCATCTCGCTCACGATCGGCACGGTGCGATCGGTGCAGCCGCTGGCAACCACAATCACTTCATTGATAAGGATAGTAGGGCCAGTTTGAGCAAGCACCGCTTGAAGCGTACTGGCGATATTCGCTTCCTCATTATAGGCCATTATTCCTATACTACATCCAATTCTATCCGCCGTATCAGATACAGGCTCACTCAATAACTCTACCTGAATGTCATTGACGATTTGCGTTGCCATAATAAAAGGCATCTCCTTCATGAGATGATCTAGCATGGCGGCCCTCATGGCCGCGCCAGCTTTATGAATACACTGTTATAGTAGAGGCTAGCAAAAGAACAAACAAGCTTCTATGGTATCTTGATATACAACCATTGGTATCGCTGAAGAAGCTTCTTACCATTTTTTTGCGCTATTTGAGTGGAGGAACGCTATTTGTAGCGCCTCCAATGAGGGTAGATTAACATTAAAATAGTATGAAACATATAAATATCGGGTTGAGATACGGTTGTAAATATATCAATGTAGTTATGAATTTGTCCTACCCCCCCATCCGTCGTATTGACCACAATCCCGCTACGCCTTATACTGCGCTTATATTTGTGTGAGCTGCGGTGGGCGGACGCGATTTATCGCGTCCCTACACACAAAAAAGCATTACATACCCTATCAACATGAACGCCTGTAGGGACGCGATTTATCGCGTCCGCCCACCGCGTCCGTTCGTCACTGTCCGCCCTGATTCAGATTGAAAAGGATAGATAATCCATGCGCATACAGGAACATCTCAAATTATCAACGGCAGCCGCTGTTGTTGTTTCACCCTGGTTACGGCAAGATGTTTGGATTCCGCTGCTCGCCAGCCTTGGTATAGACATTGATCATTTGATCTGGCACGCCATCGCGTATCGGACGCTGAGTTTTCGAGCCGCTATACGATACTTTGGGCAGGCCGATCCGCAGCGCTTGCCCCAGGCCAAATTTCTCCATCATCCACTTGTGCTGGGCAGCCTGCTCTTTATCGCGCTGCGGTTGCGTTCGCGACTGCTCTTTTTAATCGTAGCGGGAATGCTCTTTCATGTCAGTCTCGATGCCATTCACGTATCGCAAATGAATGGTCTGAAAAAATCTCTCAGCCAGCAGGCGCATTACCAGTGCCCTGAATGCGGTAAGGTGGAACCTGCATTACAGCTACACACGCTGCATTTTGCCAGTAACCTGCTTGAACGCTACGCGCCGCGCCACTTTGTCGTCTTATGTCCAGACTGTCATGAAAAAGCGCACCGCGCTACTAAATCTCTTGCCTGGGCGTTGTAATAAGCAGAAAATCTATCGACGGGCTATGCGTTCTATGTTATAATCCCACGTGGTAAGTAAAATGCCTGGTAGAGACCGGGGCACTGGCAGAGCCGCCGACGCGGTTAAGTGATCGCGCCAGATGAGATAGAACAATGGAGGAAAACTTTGGCTGCACAATGGCTTAATGCAATTCGCATTATTCAGATTATCTTGAGCATCGTCGTCATCTTCTTTATCCTGCTCCAGGTGCGCGGGGCCGGACTGGGCAGCGCGTTTGGCGGCAATAGCTCCGGTTCTGTCTTCAAGACGCGGCGCGGTGTAGAGCGATTGGTCTTCAACATCACCATCGTCTTTGTGATCCTTTTTGCCGCCGTTTCCGTGTTAGGCTCGCTGCTTCGCTAAACAGGGGTATATGGATAAAAGAACGCTTGCGTCTCAGGCGTCCTGTAGGGACAAGGGGCGGGGGAGAGTGGATGAGGGGGCCTTGTGCCTGCCCTTATGTCTGATAATCTTTGCCCTCTTGCTCACCGCGTGCAGCAGCAGCAGCTCGAACGGCGTGACACCGACGCCGCGTACTACTCCTTCCAGTGGGGGTTCGGGCAACGTAACTCCCACCGCGAGTGTGACGCCCGGCATCTTACTTGGCCCTCAACCGTGTCCAAACGCGGTGAAAGACCCCGCGCACTGGGATGCGATTATCCCGACGCAGCCGAATGTGTCTAAAGTCGAAGGCGTCACCTGTGGCTATCTGAGCGGCACACCCACCTTGCAAGCCTTGATTACGGTGCGTTACAACAACACAGGGCAAACGCTCGACGTGTATGTTTATAACAATATTGAGAGTCCCAACCCGGCTCAACTTTTTAAGCTGTTGAGCCTGTTTGACGGCAAAGCGATCATTAGCCTGCGCAACACGGTCATGACCGCCGAGGTCGATCAAAATTCCAGCGTCAACAGCGGGAAAAACAATGCGAGCTTCACTCAAGACCTGTTCCGCGAGTTCAATACCGCGTCGTTCGCGCCCGTCTCCTTCCCAGGTTTCTTCCCTGATATGACGCGCTACCAGGCCGAACTCGATCAGACGCAGGTCAACGTCGGCCAGGATAGCTGGAAACTCTCCGCGACGCAGGTAGCAGCGCATTTCGCCATCGATCCCGCGCTGCTCAACTGGAACAACATAAATGCCGCAGTCGTAAGCGGCGGCGGTTCTGGCGATGCCGAAGCCGTCGTAAATATCAGCAATCCCACGCCCGGAACGCAACCTGTTACATTGACGATGCAACGTCTGGAAGGCAACACTAATGGAGGCATCTGGGAAGTGGTAGGCGTTGCGGCCTCGACCGCCAGCGGCCTCTCTATCACTGCCCCGCAAAGCCGCGACATCCTGACCAGCCCTGTTACTGTTACCGGCACAAGCCCCACCTCGGCGGGAACCACCAGTACGATCACCATTCTCGATCACACCTATAGCGCTATCGGCCATGCCACCGCGCCGGGCGCAAAGGGCGGCGCAACGTTTACTGTAATGGTACCCTACGTTTCAACCTTCAAAACAGGAATGCAAGACGCTATCGTGGCGTTATTGGTGACGAACAGCGCTGGAAACACGGTCGTTACCGCCGTGATGATTAAGGAATTGATTTAACCGCCACCACAATATCGCGTTTCTTGATGACGCGATCTACTGCGTGCTCGAAGAGGGTGTAGGGTGGATCGTCAAGCACCCGCAGGGATGTGGCGCGTTCGATACACGCAACCATTTCAGGGCGTTCGATGCGCGTGGCGTTCCAGGCCAGGGCCAGCGCGCCGCCCGGCAACAGCAGCCGTTCCCAAACAGGCAAGGCTCCATTCAGTAAGCTGGCTATCTCGCCAAAATGTTGAATGCCGTAGGGTAGATCGGCCACGATAGCGTGCATATGCGGCCCGCCCGGCACCTCTTGTACATGCTGGTCGGCCTGCGCCGTTTCTCCATGCGCCAGAGCCAGGTAACGAGTGGAACCCTTGTGTCCAATCTCGAAGAGATAACGCCGCCCGGCGCGGCGGCCCCGTTCGTCCCGCTCTCTGAAGGGGATGTGTTCGCTGTCCAGGTATTGACGAAGAAAGAGCGCGGTCGTTTCGACATCCTGCTTCTCGTGCTCGACGCCGAAGGCATCATACCCGGCAGCCAGCGCGAGAAAGAGGGTTGTGCAGCCTCCCGCGAGCGGATCGAGGATGCGCAGGCGCTCCGTCACTTGCTCGCGGAATGCTCCCGCGAAAAGCGCCACGTTGAGCAGCACGCGCGTAAAGACCTCGTTCGTTTTCCCTTTATAGCGGCGTGCCTCGGCCATCTCCAGCGGCACGAACGGTGTAAATGCGCAATCGAGCGGGCGCAGGAATGGCCCCTGCATATCCCCGATGGATTTAAAGTAGTGGTATGCCTCGCTGGTTGCCCCCAGGCGCGCCAGTATAGCACCCATGAGAGGATGACCCGCGTCATTGAGCGTGACCAGCAAGAAGTTTTGCCCGGCCAGCCTAATCGGCTCAATATGCTGGATGGCAGCAGCTAGTGGGCTGGCGAGCAACTCTGGCGCGGCCAATTTCCCGGTCATGCTGGCATACTGCGTGCTGCGCTGGGGGGTGATTTTGAGGGCAAGTTTCATGCTAAAATTCGTTCTAGTGCAGGATTTCTTCTTCGATTTCTCTAAGAGTGATGGACTCCGCCTCTGCTCGTGAAACGCCTTGCCCGGCTAGCCGGCCAATAGTGGCGATCAAGCGCTGCGAGAAAATCGTAAAGTACCCGTATTGCTTCTCTGGTTCCGGTAAAACGCGCAGATTTACTTGCGATGACTTGTAGAAATGGCTGATGCTCAAGGCTAGCGCCATTAAATTGGTGTAGTCTTGAACAAGCCTCTGCCGGGCTGCTGTAAAGAAGTCCAGGCGCGTGCTGGACACAATTGAACAACCGGCGATCCCATTTTCAAACGTGATAGGATAGACCATTGCGCTCTCTTCAAAATCGGTTCTGAGAAAGTGGGCAAAGCCTTTATCTTCTCTGAGATTCTGGATGACCAACTGGCGGCTATGGGTAACAGCAAAACCTGCCATCGTCCCTATGCCCAGGAAGAATGGCTGCATCTCCAGGTGACTCTTGAACGGCGGCGTCCCGCGCCCGGTAAATTCGTGAAGTGTACGCACGGGCTGTCCGTTCGGTGGAGCAGTGCAAAGCGCCACCGATATAGAGATGCCCTCTTGATCGATATCCAGATGCGAAAGCATTTGTTGCAGGATGAGAGATAAAATTGAGGTGATACGCAAATCATGCGGGGTGCTGGTATAGGCACTAAAAACGCGAGCATAGAACGCGGAAGGTATTTCATCTATCGTTTCCTCGCTCTGATCATTAGTAATTGGCTCGCGACTGACCAAAAATTCTACAGCAAATAATTCGGCGAATTCCTGTTTGTGCCGTGCAGGAATAGCATTGAGCAGTTTTTTGTGATGTTGGGAGCGTGGGCGAGACAGATTATTAGCCCAGCGTGACAGGGTCACCTGGTTGACTCCCAGCGCAGCAGCCATGCGCTGCTTCTCGTGTGTGTCGTGGATGATTTCTGCCAATACGTCGCGCCACGTGCGTGCCTGTAGCATGACCGCCTGCTCTAAAAATAGACGCGGGGTGTTTGTGATTCTGCCCCGACGAAAAACGATACAATAAAGGATAAAGGCGCATTAATACATAATCTATTCTGATTCAGAATATCGTATAATTGGGGACAAGTCAACCATTTTGGCATCCTATTTGACGCAATTTTTGAAACATTGTCTTTACCTCTTTTCAACAATCAGCTTGCGCATTACAATGAAGTATAAAGATATCATCTGAAATAAACAATACAGGAGAGTACAAATATATGCACATTGTAACGGTTGATGAAATGCGCGCGTTAGAGACCGAAGCAGATCACCGCTTTGGATTAAGCTCACCTACGCTGATGGAGAATGCCGGAAAAAGCGCGGCAGAAATCCTCTCTCATTCCATTCGCCGCCTACGTTCTGTGAATGAGGTCGAATGCCTGATACTTGTCGGCCCTGGCAATAACGGCGGCGATGGGCTGGTCATGGGGCGCTATCTGCAAAAATGGGGCGCGCAGGTCAGCGTCTATCGCTGGAAAGAGCAGCGCCTGACCATGGCGGAGCAGGATGTGCCAGAGCAAGAAACAGCGGTTCGTCTGGAAGAGGTTTTTTCCCGCGCCGCCTTCATTATCGATGCGCTACTGGGGACAGGTCGTTCGCGTCCACTGCCCGAAAGTATGCGCAGCTTGCTGGCTCGCGCGCGAGACGAGCGTGCCAGACGCGAGACGCTGCGCGTCGTGGCCGTTGACCTGCCAACGGGCATGAATGCCGATACGGGGGAAGTCGATCCTGGCACAATACGCTGCGATATGACGATTACTCTGGCCTGCCCGAAACTAGGCTTTTTCTTCTTTCCGGGGCGTGGCTATACGGGCGAGCTGTTCATCGGCGATATCGGGCTGCCCCCCGAACTCGAACAGGACCTGCAAACGGAGATGCTGACCGGAAAACTGGCGCATAGCCTGCTGCCGCCGCGCCCGCTCGATAGCAATAAGGGCACCTTTGGCAAGGTAATGTTGTTTTGTGGCTCGCCCGCGTACCCCGGCTCGGCATTCCTGGCGGGCAACGCGGCTGGGCGCACTGGCGCGGGGTTGGTCACGCTGGCGGTGACGGAACGTATGCATCCCATCTATGCTGGAGCATTGCACGAGGTGACGTTCGCGCTTCTGCCTGGCGAAGAGACGGTAAGTTTTGAGCAATCATCCGCCCTCATTAAGTACCTTGAAGGATACCGTGTCCTGCTGATGGGGCCGGGTCTGGGTCAATCTGCTCATAGGCGCGAAGTCATGCTCCAGGTGTTGGAACACCTGCGCTCGCTACCCGACGCGCAGCGCCCGCGCCTCTTGATCGATGCCGATGGACTCAACAACCTCTCGGCCCTTGAGCGCTGGTGGACTCTCTTGCCCTCTGGAACGGTGATTACTCCCCATCCGGGCGAAATGGGGCGCTTAAGCGGCGGCTTAAAGGTATCAGGAGGCAACATTGACCGGCTGGAACTGGCGCGCCGCAAGGCCGCAGAGTGGCGGGTAACGCTTGTGCTCAAGGGCGCTTGCACCATCATCGCACATCCCGATGGCCGCACGCGCATCAACTGGCTGGCGAATCCAGCCCTGGCAACGGCGGGAACGGGCGATGTGCTGGCCGGTATGGTAGCCGGTTTGCTGGCGCAAAAGGTTGAGCCATTCGACGCGGCCAGCGCCGCCGTTTATCTGCACACTGCCGCCGCCGAACTGGTGAGCGCCGAAATCGGAGACCGGGGGTTGCTGGCATCCGATCTGTTGGCGAAGATACCCCGCGCCATGCTGAAAAGCCATTCATGATACAATATCCACAACCAATCTATTTATTAGAGGAGAACTTATTATGGATATTGATGCTATCCAACAGGCGCTGCAAAGCGAGCATCTTGATGGCTGGCTTTTTTATGATTTTCGCAAATCCAATCCTATCGCCTACCAGGTGCTTGGGCTGCCCTTTGACGCCTTTTATAGCAGGCGCTGGTTCTATTTTATTCCCGCGCAGGGCGAACCCGCGGCCATTGTAAGCGCGGTGGAGTCGCATGTGCTGGGCGCGCTGCCGGGGCAACAGCGGGTGTTCCGCACGTGGGGAGAGATGCATGAACACCTGCAAGCGCTGCTGCGAGCGAGCAAGCGCATTGCGATGGAATATTCACCTCTGAATGCCATTCCGTATATGTCGCGTGTGGACGCTGGCACGCTCGAACTGGTGCGCTCATTTGGCGTGGATGTCGTCAGTTCGGCGAACCTGGCGCAGCGTTTTGGGGCGCAACTGAGCGAGGCGCAGATGGAGAGCCATCGTGAGGCCGGAAGACGCCTTATCACCGCCAAAGACACTCTTTTCGCATCCCTGGGCGACGATTTGCGCGCTGGCGTATCTATCGACGAGTACAGCGTCACACAGCGTTTTGTGGCGCTCATCAAACAGGCGGGGCTGGTGTTATCTTCGGGCGATCCACATGTGGCCGTCAATGCTAATGCCAGCAATCCCCATTACGAGTCGAGCAGCAGCAAAAGCAGTCCTATCCATCGCGGCGACCTGGTGTTATTCGACTTCTGGGCGCGCTTGCCGGAACCGAACTCCATCATCGCCGATTATACCTGGATGGCTTTTGCAGGTACCCGCGACGAGATTCCCGCTCGCCAGCGCGAGGTGTTTGAGATTGTGCGGCAGGCACGCGACAGCGGCATCGACCTCGCTCGCCAACGGCTGGAGAAGGGTATAGCTGTCGAGGGGCGCGAGGTCGATGATGCCACGCGAGCAGTGATCGGGCAGGCCGGGTACAGCGATTACTTTGTGCATCGCACCGGCCACAGCATCAGCCGCGTGGTGCATGGCGACGGCGCGAACATGGATAATTATGAGACACGCGACGAGCGTACTCTGCTGCCCTCCACCTGCTGCTCTATCGAACCGGGCATCTACCTGCCAGAATTTGGCATACGCAGCGAGGTCAATATTCTTATCCACGAACATGATGTCGAAGTCACTGGAGTACCCGCGCAAGAAGAGATCGTGGCGTTGGTGTAATGTCTGCCAGGGCGGGGGCCAGGAGAGCGAACCAGGGCCTGCCCCAGCTCTGGCTTTCTTTGTGACTTAGTTCGTACAACCCTCCACGTGTTTAAGCGTATATGATGGTGAGAACATATTGTTGAACAGGCGTGACGCATCGCATCCTACGAACACGCACTATGGGAGGCATTATCAATGGCTGATGAATGGCAAGAGGGTCCCAGCCCCGATACTCAACCTGGCAGACCGTCCCAGGACGATTTAGATAAACGCATCGAAGAAATTCGGCGAAAAGTTATAGAAACCACAACCGAAGCACAACAACGCATCAAGCGCGTGGTTGATAAAGCTGGCACATACTGGCAGCAGAGCAATACACCACTGCAACCGCGTCAGCCTTCCAATGTCGAGGAGGAACGTATTCGTCGCCTGGCGAATAACTGGAGCATGGGCAACTGGCAACTCGCGAAGGAGCTTGGCACCTACATGGACCTGGTTTCCTGGGGCGAGGACGAAGTGTGGGAAATCAATTTGCAGACGCGCTGGGAGACGCGCTCAATGGAGTCGATCTCCGAGCCATACACCGGGCGTCCCGTCGGGCAAACCAAACCTCTGCTGCCCGTGTGGGATTACGAATTGTCTGCCGTTACTGGCCTGAAAGCGCCTGAAAGCCGTGTCCGGCTGGCCGGGCAGGACGAGGTCTTTGCCTGTAGCGCCTGTAATAGCACCGGGCGTTTGCTTTGCGCCACATGCACTGGACGCGGCTGGGTGATCTGCCCTGACTGCAAGGGCCGCACGCACCTGCGCTGCTCCACCTGTAAAGGTCGTGGCTACATCGCCGACTGGCAGGATACTAAAAAGAAAACGTTTTTCCAGAAACGCGCAGATACTTTGAGCAGTAGCGTTGGCGAGAAGGTGTCAGACATCTTCGAGGGTATTCGCCAGCAGGGCGTGCCGATTGGCAACCCGGTTGACACCGACCCCGCTAATAAGGGGCGCACCATACCCTGCCCGGATTGTGTCAATGGCGAGGTGGAGTGTACCTGCGGCACAGGCAAGCGCGTGTGCGATACTTGCCAGGGAGCCAAAACGGAGCTTTGCCCCCATTGCGCTGGCACTGGCAAAACTGTGCGCTCTCGCGAGATCGCGCGACGTTTCGATCTCACGTTACAGACGCTCATTTTCGGGTCGGGCGCGATTCCAGAGCAACGTCTGGCAAATGCCACCGGCGACCTGGTCTACAGCGCGGAAATGAACGAGACCCTTCATCCCGATGCCGCGCCTGAAGGGGTTCCCATGGATGTCTGGCGCGCCGCCGTGCAACTGGCGCAAACGTCCAGTCAGGCCGATCGTTCCAATGATCCACGCGAGCAGACCCGCGCCAGTTTGCAGGTGCTGGAGCTGACCCGCGTCCCCTATACCAAAGTGGACTATCGTTATAGTGACAAGGATTACGTCTTTTACATCTACGATGTTGAGGGCAAAGAGAAGTTCTACTCCGACCGCTATCCCGCTCGCTGGGACCGCGTTGAAAAGCTGCTTCGTTCCATCACGAACGATCTGATGGCTCCCGCGCCGGACAACGGCCAACCAGGCGCGTCCGGCGACCAGATGCGCGGCTATCGGGTCCCTGTAGAAAAGCCCCCCTATTCGATTACCGAAGAAGAAGTGTAATAACAACAGCGAATGAGGGGCATTCCCGCCGGGAATGCCCCTCATTCGCTGTTGTATACTCACATATACGATGCCACCAACTGGTCTATATCACGGCGCACAATCTTGGGATCAACCGGGTCGTAATGCTCGTTCAGAGCGGTGCTCGCGTGATCAAACAGGTAGTGTAACGCCATTTCGCGTTTGCCCGACAAGCCGGTGACAAGCCCGACGTAGGAGTGCGTCATCTGCATCTGGGTGCGGTAGCCAAGCAGCGCCGTATCCCCAACCTTGCACTTGCTGCCCGGCTGCAATACAACGTGATAATCTATGATCTGCTTGATGTCTTGCAGGTACTCTACCCCGTTATCCTCCGCTTCATTCCACGAGGAACCGACCAGCGCGCCCACTGTGGAACCAGAAATGTAGCCATCGTGGAACAGGCCGCCGCCATATGCATACGCTCGCGCTCCTACATGGTGCGAGATTTCGCTGACATAGACATAGGCGGGCCGTTCCGGCAGCGTGCCGTTGAAGGCGTGGTTGGGTGTGGTTCCCAGCAGCCCATGACCGGGTTCGACATGCGTGGCCCCAAACTGCGCCAGCATCGGCATGTTGAAGGACGAAGTGTTGCCGGGCGCGTTGACCTGTTTGACTTCAACGCCCAATGAGCGCAGAGTAGCGGCCGCCCTTAGAATAGTATGCAGATTGGGCGTTACATCCGGCATTTCGTCGGGCCGGTGGTTGTAGCGCACGCAGGGGAAGGCGGTAACGCCCACCAGTCGCACGTGACCCAGGCGCGCGATCTCGTTGACAATGGTTGGCACTTCGCTTTCATCAAAGCCGCCCTCCTGCCCATCAAAGAAGATGTCGCCCGCAGCAGAAACGCGTATCAACACATCCTGGGTCAGCCCCTGGTAAGCGGCGGCGCTGTCAATCCAGCGCGCATGTTCGGCGTTGTAAATCGTGATGACATCGGGGCGCATCGCCACCATTGGAGGCACCAGTTGGCGCGGAATCTGGTTGAGATGCCCCATGTGTCCAACTGGCAAGCCGTAGCGCCGGGCCATTAAGGAGCACGCCGCATCGACGGCCACGATTTTATTCAGCCCATTGGCGAGGGCAAGCGCGCTGACGTAGGGATTACGAGCATACTGCTTACTCATCAGGTAGGTGGTCAGTCCAAGTCTCCGGGCCTCGGTAGCCATCACGCGCGCATTCTCGACAATGGTGTCAAGATCAATCAGCCAGGTATTGGGCGGTAAGCGACCGCCCTGGTGGAGCGTGACGGCTGCTTCGAGCAGTTGCGGATTGCGCTCTCTCAGGCGTTGCAGGTACATACGCTATCTCCCGTATTGTGTGCTATGCGAACTTAATCGGCTAAAGCCGTTCCTGGCGACGCTGATGCTTCATCTGTGGCGGGTTTTTCATCGACCATGACGCGCCCCATTGCATTGAGCAACTGGGGTCGCCGACTGGCAATCAGGAAAAGATAGATGCCTCCAAGCACGATCCATACGAGCATGATGTATGGCACAAGGTTGTTAGGATAGGCTGGCACCGGATAGACGAGTCCATAGATTGGCAGCAGCATGAGCAGGCTGGCAACCACAGGGAGAATGCCGTGACGCCAGATAGAGAACTCCGCCGGGTAATCTCGCCTGTAGAAGACAATCAGGGCCAGATTGACGAGAATGTAGGTAATCACGATGCCCAGGCCCAGGACCGTACCGAAAAAGCCATATGCCCCTAATGGCGTCCAGAGTATGCCGCCGATCAAGGCGAAGGCCAGCGCGAAGACCATGTAGCCCGTTAAAGCAACCGATGGATTGCCGCGCACCGTGGTCTGGCCGAGACCGCGAGGGATGAGACCTTCACGTCCCATAGCAAAGAGCACGCGCACCGTTGCATTAATACCCGAGATCAGATTGGCAAAGATACTGTTCAGCGCGGTCAGCGAAACAATCCATACCACGCCGGAACCCCAATATCTTGTAGTCAATGTCACCCAGGGGCTGCCATCGTTCACGAATGCGTTCACATGGTTGCTGCCATAACCTAGAGAGGCTGCCCATCCAGAGAGCACGTAAAAGACGCCAATTACACCAACGGCGGTAAAAAGCGCAATCGGGATGCTGCGCCGGGCGTTGCGCGTCTCTTCTCCCAGCGTGCCAGCAGACTCAAAGCCGACAAAGTACAGAATGCCCCATAACAGGCCGATGCCCAGACCCGATAAGCCGTTGAGCGAGTTGGCCGGATTAAAGGGCGCGAGCGAGACGCCCTGCGCTCCACCTTTCGCTAAAATCGTGACAAATAAGGCCATCATGACGGATACTTCGAGCGCGAGAAAGATAAGAGCGGTGGTGGCCGTGCGGCTGACGCCCAGAATGCCGATACCCCATACAATCACGGCAAAGGCAATGGTAAATGCCCACCAGGGGATAGTGATGTTCCATTGCGTCTGGAAAAACGCGGAGGTGAGCGCGCCAATAGCGGCGAGCAGCATTGGCCCAACCATCGCGTAGGAGAAGGCCAGTATCCAGCCCGACATAAAGCCACCGCGTTTGCCAAAGCCATACGTGTTAAAGGTGTAGGCAAAGCCGGCGGTGGGTATCTTTTTCGCGAATGCGCCAATCGCCGAAGCCACCAGCACGCACACAATCAACGCGAGTACAAGCGCTAACGGTAGAGCATACCCGGCTCCGGCAGTCGCGGGCTGCGTGTTAAAAAATACACTGGTCGCCGGACCCATAAACGCCATAGCGAGTGCGACCGCCCCGATAACGCTAATGGCATCCTTGCGTAGTCGTCCAAACCTGCTTTGTTGCTGAGAACTCGCCATAAATCCTCCTCTTATTTTGACAAAATGCCCGGACGAATGATAAACTTTGTTACACGGTGTAACATTCTAATGGTAACATACGATGGATGAGCTGTCAATACTGGAATATTGGTAGCAATATTGACACTCGACAAAAGTGACGGTTATACTCTACACTGGTGAAAAGAAGGAAATGTCGATATACAGATGCAGAAGCAAGTTTAAGATATGAGTAGAATGTTATCCTGGTCCTCGGTTAAGGGTGTATCCAACCGCAGGCTTATTTTGCAACTTATTCATGAAGAGGGGCCGATTTCGCGCGCCGAGATTGCCAGGCGATTGAAACTCTCGCGTCCAACGGTTTCGCGTATCGTGGATGCGCTGGAGCAAACCAATCTGATTGTCTGCACTGGCAAATCGCAGCCGACGGGCGGGCGTCTGGGCGAACTCTATAGTTTCCGAGATGATGCTGGCTTCGTGCTTGGTCTCCAACTCGGCACTCGAGAGGCACGTGTAGCCATCGCAACACTTAACGGTGAAATTGTCAGGCGCGCATCGCGTACCCTGTCTCTCAATGCACCTCAAAGCGTCTTGCCAGAACTTAATTCCCTTATCGCAGATGCCATGAGCCATTTTGCTGGTAAGCAGACCACCATTCTATCGATAGGAGTGGCCGTTCCCGGTGTTGTGCATTTATCGCCCGACCCCGGCTATGTTGACGCCGCCAGGATTTTCTCAGGCCTGAACAACCGCCCATTGAGTGATAAACTGCACCGTTTATTTGGAGTACCTGTCGCCATGGATAACGATGTCAACCTAGCTGCCATTGGAGAATGCGAGTTTGGCTGCGCCCGGGCTTATCGCAATATTGTGTACTTCTTCGTGGGCAGAGGTGTTGGCGCGGGTATCGTGCTGGATGGCAATCTCTTTCGTGGCAGTGCCGAGGCCGCTGGCGAAGTCGGCAATATGATAGTTGATCGCGCCAGTCTTTATAAAGAGGTTGGCCCGCGCGGATACCTGGAATCGCTGGTCAGCATCGATCAACTACTCCTCGCGTCACACGCTTCCGGCAATGCGCAAGAATCTTCTCTAGAAGCATTAGAAGCATTGTGCGAACGCGCGTTTTCAGCAGACCAGCAGGCGTTAGAAGTCATGCATACTATGAATGAATACCTGGCAATTGCTATTATCAACCTGGCGGCGGTCATAGATCCTGAAATCGTCGTGCTTGGCGGCGACCTTGCCGATCTGCCTCACGCCGAAGAACTCTTCTTGCAACCCGTTGAGCAATTGATACGTCGCCACGTGGGAGATAGCTTGCAGTTGCGCCTGTCGCAATTACAGGGCGACGCTGCCCTTTATGGAGCCATGCAAGCCGCCATCGGCATCGTCTTCGAGGCCGCAGGCCGCCCCGATTTTCAAGCCGGTGACAGCTTGAATACTCTAATCGAATCAGAAGATATAGCCGTTTGAACGTGCCCGTCCACCATCGATGTACCTGAAGGGCTGGCTCGATACCGATTTGAATAAAGGAAATCATCTGTTTTCCGAACGTACTATTTTGCGGAGGCGGAGCATGATGAAACACCTTGTAGGTCAGAGACGCTGGCTGGTCGTTGGTTCTTGCGTGTTCCTGGCGCTGAGCCTGGCGCTCTCTGCTTGCGACCAGGGCGGCGGAAATTCGGCGGGGGTCGCGAAGTCACCGGTAGCAACGACCACTACCAGGCAGGGTATACAACTGGGCCAGCAGCCTTGCCCGGCTGCTGTAAAAGCGGTAGATCACTGGAATACCATCGTGAATACTGGCCCCACGAAAACAGTCCAGGGAGTCATCTGTGGCTACCTGATGGGGATTCCCACCCTCCAGGCGGTGGTCAAGATAGGCTACAATGATACAAAATTCCTGCTCGACATCGATGCTTTTACCGCGATCACCAGCGCGAAGCCTGTGCGCATCTTTGCGCTTACCGGACTGTTCGAGGGTGATATAAACATCAGCAACTACAACACGCTCCTCACAGCGCAGATTGACCCGAACTCCAGTCTGAATAAAGGCCATCCTGCCACGCAGCAGGCGGTCGATCTCTACCGCGAATTCAAGTGGTCAGATAGCGCCGGGACGCTCGTACCTGTCGCCTTTCCAGGCCTGTTCCCGGACATATCGCGCTACCAGGCTGAATTTGAGCAATACGAGGTGAATAATGGGCAGGGGTATCAGCAGTGGCGGCTCAGCGCAGCCACCACTGCGCAAAACTTTGCCCAGTTCGTCCTCAAGTGGGACCCAAATTCTCCCACGACCGTGCTGAGCGGGGGGGGCGCGAGCGATGCGAAAGCTGTTGTGCTGGTTAAAAATCCATCCGCGGGCGGCGCGGGCATCCGGCTTGCCCTGAGCCGCCTGGAACTCAATACGAACGGCGGCATCTGGGAGGTAACGGATGTGACAACCGATGGCATAACGCTATCCTCTCCACAGAATACACAGCCGCTAAGCAGCCCTGTACAGGTAACGGGCGTCAATTCCGCCTTCACTGGCAAACATACTACTATCCTCATCGAGGATCATGATCGCGCTGCCATTGGTCAGGCAAGCGCTACAGGTACATCCGCCTTTGCCATGCGCATCCCCTATTCATCGACATTCCAGAGTGGGATACAGGAAGGTATCCTTACATTCTATATCTACACGGGAAACCAGGTAATTGAGGGGGCCTTTATGGCGAAAGTATTACTAAACCCTTAGCTTACTGAAGAAGAAGCGATCAAATAAAGACGAATCAGGGCGACCTTCGCGGTCGCCCTTACCATACACGAGCTATGCACTACACGTTTCGTTGTGGTGTGGCAACTCATTTGCCTCAGCTTATCGCATGTGCTGGAGGCGTTGCCGCGCCGCTCTCTTTGGGCTTTCTGGCAAGCGTACCAGTCCAGGGAGTGCCAAGTAGTGGCAGTATCCAGCGGTCGCCACCGTAGTAGCCCGCCACACGCCAGGCCAGCACCAGGAAGAGCGCCAGACCACCGATGATGGGGTTGATGCTCACTGCGCCCGCCATCATGAAGTTCAGGTTCATGAACAGGCCGAAGAAGGCGGCGATACCCGTCAAAACGCCGAAGATCAAGCCCAGGCCGACCAGGATCTCACCAAAGGTGATCAGGTAGGTGAAGACACCAGCGCCTGGTATGGCGATATGCTGCGCGAACCAGACGTACCAGCCCGTTGCCGGGTTTGCGATGTTGGCCGGGGTAACCGCGCCCTGGAGGAAGCCGGCCAGCGGAGCTCCTAGATGGTTGGTGAATATCCAGGAATTACCGGTATGCTGTCCAAAAGTGCTGAAATCAATGGAAAAACCGGTTAGCTTGTGGATACCGGCGACCAGCCATTGCCAGCCAACATACACACGCACAATCAACCAGAACCACGCAATACGAGTGTCGGCGAACAAGAACCGCGCGATGGGCGGTTCGGAAACCTGTGTTGCCGCTTTGGGCTGCACATTTCTCATTATACTCATGATTTCCACCTCCAAGATGGATAGTTTATGCAAACGAACTTCAATTAACGAACTTTAACGAATTGCTTCGATAGCTCTGTGAAGTTTCTTTTCACTCGGGTTTCTCTCACTTTCGTTACTGCAATCATAACCCCCCCACATCACGATAAAATCACACAAACAGGGCAAGAAATCAACAACGTATCACGAAATGTGAAATCCTTTCATTTCGGCCCTCTCACTATACTGAAAGAAATAGATATTTTTATTCGTCTGATACAACCTGGTTAGGGGGATTGTTATGCAGCGTTCCAGATGGTTCATGGGGATAATGTTGATTAGCATGGTAATAAGTCTGGCGGGGCCTTTATTTGTTTCACATTTGACATTTGCCAGTCCGCTTGCGTCTTCCGCAGAGATTGCGGCGGTGTCGCCTCTGGTGGCACAGAGCCAGGCGCTGGGCAATGTAGACCCACAGACGCCGCTCTCAATGAGCATCAATTTGAGCCTGCGCAATGCGAGCGAGTTAAAGCAATATGTGCAGGGAGTTTATACTGCCGGTTCATATCTCTACCATCGCTACCTGCGCCCGTCGCAGTTTGCCGCACTCTATGGCCCAACGGCGCAGGAGGTGCAACAGGTGACGGATTTCCTGCGCGCCCAGGGCTTTAGTGTGACGCGCGCCAGCGCCGGGCAGCAACTCATTGATTTTTCCGGCACGGTGGCCCAGGCGCAACAAGCCTTCGCGGTGCAAATACGCTCGTATCGCTCGCGCCAGGGGCGGGTATTTTATGCCAACAGCAGCGCCCCGCGCGTGCCTCTGGCCCTGCGCCCGCTTATCGTAGATATCAATGGATTAAACAATGCTATCGTGCGCACTCACCCACCGCTGAGTCCGAAGCCGGTTGGGGGTGTCAGGTCTCCGCGAACGATTAGTTGCCCCAATCCAGGCAGCAATGCCTTGCAATATCTCACACCCGCGCAGTTCGCTTCGGCCTACAATTATACGGCGGCCTACAACGCCGGACTGCGCGGTGAAGGCCAGAGCATCGCCCTCTTTGAACTCGATACCTATACATCGTCGGACATCAGCAATTATCAAAGTTGCTTTGATGCGAACTCGCCTACACGCATCAATACTGTGTTGATCGATGGCGGGCCTGCTTCGCAAACTTCAGGCGGGCTGGAAGTTGAGCTTGATATGCAGATTGAGCTTGGCATGTTGCATAATCTGACCAACCTCTTTGTCTACGAAGCTCCCAATACCGACACTGGCTACAACGACGAGTGGGCGCAAATCCTGGCCGATGATGTTCCCGTTGTCAGCGACAGTTGGGGCGTGTGCGAGCCTAATCTCTCAGGAACCAATATAACAGCGGAACAGCAATACTTCATCCAGGCTGGCGCGCAGGGTCAGAGCCTGCTGGCGGCTTCGGGCGATAACGGAGCCTACGATTGTGGCGATGGAACGCTGAACGTTGATGATCCAGCCAGCAATCCCTATATGACGGGCGTAGGTGGCACGCATCTAACCATCAATAGTGATAACAGCTACAACAACGAATCCACCTGGTCCGATTTGGCAAGCTCCACCGGCTCAGGCGGCGGCATCAGTACCTTGTGGGGTATGCCCTCCTATCAAACTGGGACTGGAGTCCTCAATTCCTACAGCAGCGGCACGCCCTGTCACGCGGTCGTCGGACAATATTGCCGCGAGGTGCCGGATATCGCTATGAACGCCGACCCCACCGTTGGCTATCTGGTATACTGCACGATTGTTGCGGCTAGCTGTTCCCCTTCGTTCCCGTTCGCGCGCGTGGGCGGCACTTCGGCGGCGGCTCCCATGTGGGCAGCCATCATCGCCCTGACCGATCAATACGCACTGGCGCAGGGCGGCAACAATCTCGGCTTTCTCAACCCATTGCTGTATTCCCTGCTCAACTCGATACGCTTTACGGACGCGCCTTCCACGATGTGACAAGCGGCAATAACCTCTCCTATCCTGCCACGAGCGGTTACGATATGACGACCGGTATCAGGCACGGCCAATGCCTATGGTTTTGTGATCGCGGCGGTTTCGCTGCCCCAGTCTCGCGCCGTTCCAGCCAGCACCAGGTGGTACCTGGCGGAAGGGCATGTCGGCAACCACTTTCAGGAGTGGCTGACGCTTGAAAACCCCTCGATCAGCAGCTTCGCGCACGTCACGGTCAACTACCTGCTGCGCGGCAGTGGGCCGTTCAGCCAGTCATTCACCCTTAGCCCAAGCACGCGCTCGACGATCAACGTCAACGACGCGCTGCGTGTAAACAGTAATTCCAGTGTGGGGCAGGATGTTTCCCTGTCCATCACCTCGGATATCGCCATTGTGGCCGAGCGTCCCATCTACTTTACCTTCCTGGGCAATACGCTGGGCGGCTCTGATATCATCGGGCAGACGCAGACCGCTATGCACTTCACCTTTGCTAATGGCGAGACGCTGCCCGGCTTCTACACCTTCATTACCGCGCTTAATCCCATCGGCCAGCCGACCGCTACCGTGACGGTCAGCTACTTTAGCGGCGGAGCGCTGATCGGGCAGGCCAGCATGAGCATTCCCGCCGGGCAGCGCAACACGCTGGTTGCTAACAACACGCTGGGAACGGGCAAGTCATTCTATATCCAGGTAGACTCGAACCAACCGGTGGTAGTTGAGCGACCCCTGTACTTCCGCACCACTGTAGCGGGCGTTGGCAGCGTGGTGCAGGGGGGCAGTTCTGTGCAGGGTGTTACCCCCGCTACAAGCTGGTATTATGCCGGTGGTGGTACCGGTGCGCCGAACACCCCTTCGCTAGAATACCTGATCCTCGCCAATCCCGATGTGAACAGCTCAGGCACACCCGCCACTGTAACTATCACCTACGCGCTTTCCGGCGGCGTCACCAGGATTGTCAACGTGAACGTGCCCGCTAAAAGCCAGTTTGTCGAAAACGTCAATTCCGATGTTGGCTATAGCTCGCTGGTTGCTATGAAGGTGGTTTCAACCAACGGTATTCCCATTGCCAGCGAGCGCCAGCAGTTCTACAGCAACCCATCGCTCGTCCCGGTACCCACCGGGGTAGATGTCGTCGGGGTAACGCCCGGCTCATCGAGCCTGCCGACCGTCTACAGCTTCGCCGAGGGACACCTGGGCAATAATTTCGCCGAAACCATCACCCTCTTCAACCCTAACAATATGCCCGCGAGCGCTGCCGTTACCTTCTTCGTGACACGCCAGGGGGCCCGTTTCCTCTCGCAGGTAACGGTCAACATTCCTGCCATGAGCGTGACGCAGGTCAACGCCAACAATTTCCTCTTTGTCCCCGCCAACTCGCAGGGCGCATTGCCCGAAGACACTTCCATCGTCGTGCAATCCCTCCCGACCAACGGCGGCACCGGCCCCACTCTGCCCATCGTGGCCGAGCGCGGTCTGTTCTTCAACTTCCTGGGAACGACGCCTGGGGAAACGAGCGTTATCGGGTACAGCGGGGGGTAAATATCTGGTGAGGCGAGCAGAGAAATCTGCTCGCCCTTTTCAGATTTTGTCTGTCACATCGGGGCTTGTGAGTCGCGCGAGGCGCTGTGAGAAGTAGCTTCGCCACACTTCGGGTAACGACTCCACGGCCAATACGCGTCGCAGTAACTCCAGGTTGCGCTTGTCCTGATGGTAGAGGCGTGTGATATCAGCGACTTTGACCTGTCCTTCGTCACGTTGTAGCAGGCTGATCGGGTCTCCAGCAGCGACTTCGCCCTCTGTCAGTACCGCGAAGTAGAAACCGGTCAGCCCGCTTTGCAGGAAACGCTTGAGAATATCATCGCGTCCAAACTTGAGGCCAAGCTTGTAGCAGGGCACTCTGGGCTGCTTCACTACAAGTTGAGCTGATCCAACCTGAAAGCTATCTCCAATAGACACTGTTTCTTCCGACAAACCACGAATTGTGAGATTCTCGCCGAACATCCCCCAGGGCAGCTCCATCCGTGGAAACTGTTCCTTCCAGTACTGGTAATGTTCTGCCGGGTAGGCATAGATGGCCTTATCCGGTCCGCCATGCACGGTAAGATCCGCCTGGCGATCGCCGTCAAAATTGAGTCGTCGAACGGCGATGGCACCAGCCACTGGTTCCTTAAAAATGCCTGTCAATACCTTTCGGCCTTTCCAGGCCACTTCTCTTGGCAGCCCAACATTGACCGATATGACTTGCATTATGGGTGATGGTTGCATGTTTTTTCCCTTGAAATTGTTCTATCTTAACGTAGCGGCTTCCTTGCTAATATTTAGAGGGGAACGCCCTCTTTTGTGAAAGGAAGCCAGGTATCGGCGAAAGATCAGGGTAGGTGAAGGTTGCGCTCGTATCCTCATTACGGACGAGAATGGCGGGTAATCCAACCGCTTGAGCGCCGAGGATATCAGCTTGCATATTATCGCCAATCATCCAGAGGGTCTGAGGATGACCCAACAGTTCGAGCGCCTGTAGAAATGCCTGGGGATGAGGTTTCTCATATCCCCTCAAGGCAGAACTCAAGACGATCCGCATATATGGAGTCAACCCTATAGCATCAACAATTGCTGGTAACTCAGGCACGTGATTGGAAAGTATAGCGTGTTCCCAGCCCTGATTGCTCAACGCTTCAAGCGCCGGAATGACATCTTCAAATAAAAACCACTGGCTCGTATCAAGATACTTCTGGTGAGCCAAAGAGGCAAGCTGCCTGGCTAGTGCAAACGAACAGCCAGTACCAACATAGGCGCGTATCAATATTATCTCGATCTCCGCCCACCATTGCTCCGAGGTCGTCACCTCCACGTGAGAAATGTGAGGCTGATGCCAGGGGAACCCTTCTCGCAAAAATGGTCTTACCTCTTGCTGGGTGGCAGTGGAGTCTGGATGATGTTCCTTCAAGATATCCAGGAGAACCTGGCTCCACGTCACCGACCGATACCCCAGGGTTCCATCGAAATCCCAGAGAATCATGGGTGGATTTGACATGTCTTCTCTTTCTGTTTCCTGTAGGTGAAGTATTCTTCCTCACTCTATAAATTTCGCGCGAAAATCCTCGCAAAACGCGCAAAGCGTATCGGGCGGTACGGCGTGCGCCTCGTCAACTTTCAGCAAGGCGAAGATGGCTGGCCCTTTTAACTCTGCTGGCAGGTCTCTGGGCTTTGGCACAAAGTGAATATGGATGTGACTGAAGCCCGGCGCTTCGGCAAAGCACATCGTGTACTCTTTCTCGACATGCGCGTCCTGGCGCGTGACCTGGGCCAGTTTGTATTGAATCTCGGCCAGTTCGGCGAATTCTGCGCGGCTCAATTCGTGCAGGGCTTTCGGCGTGTCTTTTCAGCACGATGACCAGCCAGCCCAGGTGGGAGGTTGGGTAGGCGTGATCGACGAGCCAGTACGCGCCCTCGTAGATGAACGGGCCGGGCGAGATGCGTTTCTCGCCGGAGATTGAGCGACAGGAAAGGCATTCCATAATAAGTTTCCCTGATAAACAATCCCAATCAAGATCGGCCTTGACCTGTCATCCTGAGCGCAGCGAAGGATCTCTGTGTGACGAGCGAGATCCTTCGCTGCGCTCAGGATGACATTCCCGACTTTGGTTGTGAAAATTCAGTAGTATATGGCCGCGCTATGCTTTTAGCAGGTAAGCGACCAGCATATCGCGCTGCACTTTAATTTGCTTGGCTTCCAATGCTAAATCCTTGTCAGCGCGCAGGTCTTGCACCATTACATAGCCTCCTGCCAGTTCGTCTTCGCCGATCAGAATAGCGTAGGCGGAGCCGGAGGTGTTGGCCTGTTTCATCTGCGATTTGGCGCTGCGGTCGCCGTAGCCCATCTCGGTTTTGATAGCGGCGTGACGCAATTCGGCCACGATACGTACCGCCGCGTCTTTCATTTCGGCGCTTTTGCCGAAGTAGACCACGTAGGCGCACGGGCGAACCTCGGGCGGTGGCGCGATCTTCTGGTATTTCAGTTCCAGGAAGATGCGCTCAAAGCTGGTAGCGAAGCCGATGCCGGGCGTGGGCTTGCCACCCAGGATTTCGGCCAGCCCATCGTAGCGCCCGCCGCCGTTGAGGGCCTGTTTATTGGCAGTGGAGATTATCTCAAAGACGGTACGCGTGTAGTAATCCAATCCGCGCACTAGCAATGGGGCGAACTGGTAGGGCACGTCGTAGAGGTCAAGGTAACGCTTGACCGCTGCAAAATGTTCGCGGCACGGGTCGCACAGGTAATCGGCGATTTTGGGCGCGCCTGCAATCTTGGCCTGATCTTGCGGTTCCTTGCAGTTGAGCAGGCGCAGGGGGTTCTTGTAGAAACGTACCTTGCAATCGTCGCAGCACGTTTCCAGCAGTGGCAGGTAGTACTCTTTCAAGCGTTCAAGGTATTGCGGGCGGCAGTTGCGGTCCCCAATACTGTTGAGGGAGACATGCAGGTTGCTCAGGCCCAGGCTCGTGTAAAATTGGAAGAGCAGGCCGATCATCTCGGCATCTACTGCCGGGTCGCTTTCGCCTAACGCCTCGCAGCCGAACTGGTGGTGTTCGCGCACGCGACCCGCCTGGGGCTTGTCGTGGCGGAACATCGGCTCGCGCAGGTAGTAGAGCTTGACGGGCTGCGCAAGCTGGAACATGCCATGTTCAAGGTAGGCTCGCACCACGCTCGCTGTGCCTTCTGGTCGCAGCGAGAGATTGGTGCTGCGCCCTTCCTTGTCGGGGCGGTCGTTGAAGCTGTACATCTCTTTGTCAACGATGTCGGTGCCTTCGCCGGTGGTGCGGCTGAATAGCGAGGTTTCCTCCACGGTCGGCGTCTCGATGCGCCGGTAACCATAGAGTTCAGTCACCTCTATCGCCGTTTTCTCGATCAAGCGCCAGTAGGGCTGCTCGTCGGGCAATATGTCTTTGAAACCTTGCAAGGCTCTATATTGTTCGGACATTGTTCTAATCCTTCTCTTCCACGTTATGAGTGCCAGGGCGACCGCAAGGGTCGCCCGTACAATATACGAGATACGAGCCGCTGCTACATATTTCGTCGTATTGTAGGGGTGACTCTTGCGGTCGCCCTGGCTCGTCACAGGCGATGAATATGTATTCCCTTAATTGCTTCGCTATTATAACAGAAAGCGTAATGTTGTACCAGATTCAGGCATGTGTTGTTACAAGCCGCTTCTCAGGAACGTTCTCTAAACAAGACACTATAGAATGTAAATGAACTTTGACGGCTAATAATAGTGGGAACTGTCTGTACCCCGCCCCTTGTCCCAACAGAATGGTTGTCAAAATTCATCAGGTACAGGGAAAATATGGCACGGACGGGCAATATATCACAACAAAGCAAAAAGGCTGGTATTGAGGAGAGGCCGCGAGACGCTGTAACGCTTTCAGGCCGCCAGCGAATCTTAGATGTATTGGTTTCAAACTGGCTGCTGGGCCTGCTAGTTTTTGGTGCGGCGCTGGTCTTTGACCTGCACAATCTGGGTACGCCGAGCATCTGGTTTGATGAGGCTTTCTCGGTTGAACTGGCGCGGCAGCCATTGCCGTTGCTGTGGCATATCATCTGGGGGCCTGAGCCGAATATGGAACTGTACTACTTGTTCCTGCACTTCTGGTTGGCGCTAACGGGTCTGCTCGGCTTCAACCCGGTCGAAGCGTTGGTGCGCCTGCCCTCGGCAGTATTCGCGGGGCTGGCCTCGGTGATGGTCTTCCTGCTGGGGAGGCGTTACCTGGGGCTGGTGGCTGGCATCACGGGCGCGGGCCTCTTCACACTCAACTACCTGCAACTGACCTACGCGCAGCAAACGCGCACCTATAGCCTGCAACTCTTACTGACCTGCGTGGCATGGTACGCCCTGTTTGCCATCTTGACCCGCGAGTCGCATACAAAACGCTGGTGGGCCTGCTTCATTATCGCGAACACGCTGGCTGTATACGCGCACCTGTTCAGCATTTTGATTATCGTGGCGCAGGTAACTGCTTACGGTGGTCTGCTTCTGCTGCCCGGCCCCTGGCGCTTTGTAGCGCGTCATCGTTTGCGCGCCTTCATTGAGAGTCTGCTGCTGACCGGCGTATTGATTATCCCGATGTTGCTGGAAAGTTTACGAGGCCCGAAAACGGGCTGGCTGCCTGTGCCGCGCCTGCACGAGGTGGTTGTTCTTTTCCAGTTGATTACCGCCGGCAGCAATATCTACCTGCTCATGTTGTTCGTGTTGTGCTTCTGCGCCGTGCTGATTGCCGTGCTGCCGCATGTGCCAGATTCCGCGCCATTGTTGCAGAGCGTCACCTTTTACCGGCCAGGAGACCGTCAGAGCGAACAACAGATGCAACAGCTTTTGCCCATCGCTTTCTCCCTGGTGTGCTGGTTTTTTGTGCCGATTATCAGCAGCTTTATTGTTTCGCAGGGGTCGATTCGCCTCTTTTCGACGCGCTACCTTGTGACTGTTCTGCCTCCTTTGTTTTTGCTGGTAGGGCTGGCCGTTGCCGCGCTGCGCTGGCGCGGAGCGCAAATCGCGCTGATTGCGGGATTGTTCTTGATCGCGCTTTCTCTTGTGCCGGTGTACTATCGAAGCGCGCAAGTTGAGGACTGGAACTCGACCGTGCATTGGCTGGAACAGCGCTCGCAGCCGGGCGATGGGCTGGTCTGTTTCGATAACGATGTGCAACAAGGCTGCCAGATTGCCGTCGAGTATTACCTGCACGCTTATCCCAACGGGACGCATTTCAGCAACGATTCGCCAGGCGAGTTCTCCTGGCAAAACTTTGGCCCGGTCGATCCCGCTACGGGTTCGGCGGCGGCGGTTGATCCGCAGGCCCTGGCCCATTACGCCGCGCAGCACCCGCGCCTGTTCTATATTGTAGGGCGCGTTCCCACCGACGCGGCGGCTGCTCAGGCGCAGGCCGCGCAGCGCTGGCTGGATAGCCATTACCGCCTGCTGGGACGCATCCATACGCCCACCGTTACCATTAGCTGGTATGCCACTTCGTAAATGTTCACGCTACTGCCGGTGGCGAAATCTGATTGGTACCGGCGCTGTGCCAGTACTCTGCTCCAGTGCTTGCATTGAGCGCGTAGATCGTGTTAATGCCCTGCCCATTGGCACTTGATAAGAAGTCAGTTCCGTCAACGACAACCGATGGGCCAAATGAAAAACTTTGATCGTACCCCAATGACCGGTGCCAGAGAATCTTTCCATTCGCGCTATCGACTGCATTTGCGCCATCAGAATTAGTGTAGACTATTCCCTGCGCCGTAATGGGGGGATACGGACTATAGTCTAATTTGGTACGCCAGAGTTCATGGCCGTCGATTGCATTGAAGGCGTACAGATACCCGTCACCGGAAGAGACGTAAGCCACGTTGTTGACAAATGTCGCTCCCTTGTAATCACCCATCAGGTGATACCAGCGCAGCGAGCCATTTCCTATATTGACGGCATAGGCAGCGCTTGTCTCAGGTTGATCGACCGAACCCGTTGTCCCTATGATAAGCGTCTGGTTGGAGAAGGAGACAGCCAGTGGCCCGCTTACTGTCATCCATATATGAGATGGATAGCGCCAGCGAACAGAGCCATCCGCGGCATTTAACGCGTAGGCTGCCTCCTGTGTATTGACATAGAGGACTCCGTCAGCCTCAGCTAGCGGCATGAATGCACCCTCTTGCACAATGCTTGCGCGACTTTCTTTCCAGAGTATCTGTCCATCCTGCGCACGCAGCGCAGCGAGACCGGAGTAGACGATACCATTATCCACCAGTGGGACAGCAGTATCGTAAAAGGCCATAGAGTTCATTCCACAGTTTGATTCTGTGTGCCAGCGCAGCGAGCCATCGCTGGCGTTAAATGCATAGGTGAACCCGGTTACATTACTGGATACACATACGTATACGACGCCATCGACGACAGCAGGTGTACCAACGATGAAAAACGATAGAAATGGTGGGCAATGGAACTGTTTGGGACACGGAGGAGCGGTTTGTTTCTGCGGGTTATCAAGATGGATACACCATCGCAGACTGCCCGTTTGCGCGTTGACTGCATACAGGTCGCCGCGAGTATCCCCAAAATAGAGGGAACGCGGAGTTGCGCTGGTATTTGAAGCGAAATGAACGCTCCCCTTGCAATTATAGGGACCTGCTTCAAAAGGCTTCGCTGGCCGCGTAGTTGATAAGCCTGGCTGCTGGTTACTTGTAGGCGTTGTATTTGTGCCACAACTGCTGAGAAGAGGAAATATAAGCAGGCAGAAAGCTGTCACGAGCAGAAGGTGCCTGGTTCGATATGACATAGCAGTATTCCTTTCATATGTGCAATTTCAGATAGCCATCAGCCAGGTCCTTATGGGTACGTTCCAGAAACTATAGAGTAGCCAGGCGCGCCGACGACGTACACCCAGTGGACAAACGTAGCCGGAGTCGGAGTACCATTGGTGACTGAAAAACCGCATTGTGGTTTTTCTATCGCTATCGTCGTCAGGTTGATCCAGTAATCAGGCCCTCCATGTTGAGAACTTCTCCCATCAACACAGTCGAAGACAGACATGTATAAAAGGCGACCACGAGCGGCAGATGGAGCATCGACGATCACCTGCGCGGGCTGTGCTTGCAAGGATATCAAACGCTGCGCTGGCACCTGCGCCTGCACCGCGATTTGCAAGGAAGGCCAGTTTCTGTCAAAAGGACCGGTTGATGAGACAATGTGGACGACGCCATCCTGACCAAGCGCAGCCTTTTGAAACGTTCCCTGTACAGTGAGCGTCATGCGTCCACTACTCGTGAGCGTGAGGTACTGGCGGACGGTAATGGTCTGGTTGGGTAGCAACTGCGTGGTTCCGGGAGTACCGTAGCACGAGAATGCCGCAGCCAGGTTGCGCTCAAGCAGCGTATCATGTGGGCTATCTCCGCCTGTCATTACAACTTTGAGAGGAAGATGACAATGGTCATACGGTATGCCCGGGTTATCCCACGTTCCCAGTAGCAAGTAGGCGGTTTGAGAATGATTGGTGAGTATCAGGTCTGCCGCGAGCATCTCGCTCAGAAAGTAGGGGCCGGGCGTGATCTGCATGGACATATCCAGCCCACCAGCCTGGCTATAAATCTTCACAGGCGTCCCTACAGGACCGATAGAAGGGGTTTGTTTTGGATTGCTTTCTGGTGACGGAACTCGCGACCTCAGAAGCAGCAGTGTTGAACCAAGCAGTGCCGCGATAATCAGGGCGGCAACAAGTGTCTGGGCCAGCGCGCCAGAACGATGCCTGTGTGTGGACGGACGCGCCGGAATGAGTAAAGAACCATCTCTTTCCGCATTGGGGAGTGGAAAGGCTCGCGTGTCGATGTTTCCATTGGAATGAGGCAGCGCTGTGTTCTGCGCGTACAGGCGTGTCTGAAAACGCGCAAGAACTGCTGCTGACCTGGCATTTGTTGTGGGCAAGGGGTCTAACCTGGAGAGAAGATTAAAAACCCGGTAGCTTTCGCTTCTCAACTCGCGTTCTTCGGCAGTGCAACGAGCGCAGGTTGCCAGGTGAGCCATCACTTCATTCGCCTCTTGCTGAGTTAGCGCGCCATCAAGCCATGCTATCAGTTGGCCCTCTTCCAGGCATCCGTTATTTTTTCTCGCTTGCTGTTGTTCATTCATGATAGCTTCTCCGAAATGCCTGCATGGCCCGCGCCAGTACCGAGCCGATAGATGTAATAGGAATGCCCGTCGCTTCCGCTATTTCCTCGTAACTAAAGCCTGTGCTGCGCAGCATCAAACAAACTTGCTGCCGTTCTGGAAGTTGAGCGAGGATGCTGCGCACCAGCTCTGCTTGCTCCCCGGCAAGCACAAACCGTTCTGGATCGCGCTCCTCAGCGATGTCTAATAGGCTCTCTTGCGTTACAGTATCGAGTTGTCGTTCTTGATCGAAGCGACTTTTGCGCTTTCGCAACACATTCAAGCCAAGATTGATGGCGACCCGGCAGAGCCAGGCGCGTTGTTGCGCTTCACTTGTAGCGTGGGGTGGAAGATGATAAAAGCGCATAAAGACCTCTTGCGCGATATCCTCTGCCTCGTCGGGCTGCCCCACATAACGGTAGGCTAGCCGGTAAACCAGGGGATAATAGCGTATGAAGATGGTCTCAAATGACTCAACTTCCGCCGAAGTTATGCCTGGTCCTTTCTCATCTATTGGCATAGCATGGTTGCGCTCCATCAGTTTGAAATAGTGCGCCAATCCCTCTCCTTATTTTTTTACACCTTACTTCCGCACGTTTAGCAAGAAGAGTTCTGCGGGCGGTTCGTCGCAGGCGAACCGCCCGCAGAACTCTTCTCCCTCAGCACGCCGCCGCAGGCGGCAAAGAAATATGCACATCGTATTGCTTATAAGACACAATAGAGCTTGATTTTATGTCCTAAATTCATAGCAGACGAGGAAAGTACTAAAAATTCGATGCTCGAGATCAACGCAATGACCTGTCCATATGCTACCATGATAAAAGCTGAAAATAATAACTATGAAATAGACTGAGGAGCCTTACCATGTCCAATTCATTTGAAGAACAATATGCTCCCATGCTCAAAGAGGTGTTTACTGCCCATGCGCGGCAGCAGTTGCAACAGGGCGCGGATGGACTGGCGTTGGCGCGTGGCTATGTTGAGCAGGGCAAGCCTGATTTCGCGCTGGCCTTCTTGTTATTGCTGGACATACCCGATGACGAGAAACGCGAAATGCTGGCCCAGGCTTATGAACGACGCGCCCGCCTCTCCGAAGAAAAGGCGAGGCAGCTCGATAAGCAATTTCATCGCTCATTTCCCTTGATTAAACTGGAAGCGCAAAAAGATCGCAAGCTAGCCAGCGCCATACGCGACAAGAAATAAGTATATGGCGTCAATGAATGCCTGTAAGATTGGTTGGCAATCAGACGTAGTATGAGTGGGGTAAGACACATCTGATCGTCCTTCATCGCGTTTTTGCATTTGATCTGTTTTTGTGAACTATTTCATACCTGGTTTCGTTATTGCTATGGTATCATTGCGCGGGGAAGTTTTTTTATATACCAGGGTCAGCGTGCCCTATTATTGAAGAGCTATGGTAAATTGTTTAAATCCCAGAAAATCGCACGAAAATAGTGGTATTTCATCCCCTGCCGCCACCGAAGCTGGTGCGAATGCTGTATCGGTAGCGGTCGAAGGGCTGGTGGCCTGCCGCTACTGTAAGTATTTGTTGCAGGATGCGCCTTTAGGCGATTGCCGTGTGACGCGCTGGATTGGTTCTGGCGCGTTTGGCGATGTATACGAGGCGGTGCAATCGCCGCCTCTCAGCCGGCGCGTGGCGATTAAGATTATGTCGCTTGAACGTGTGGCCGACGAGGATTCGGTCGAACTCTTCGCGCGCGAAGTCGGCGCAATCGCGGCCCTCGATCATCCCAATATTTTACCCGTGATGCGCGTTGGCACACTGGAGGATGGTCGCTCCTACCTGGTTATGAAATATGCCGCGCACAAATCGCTTCAGAAGTTTTGCCAGGCAGTGCCACAGCAACTTTCTATCATGCCCACCATCACGCCGACCAGCGAAGCCATAGTCGATGAATCGATTCCAGAGCCGATTTCCGGCGAGACAGTTATCATGGCTGATCAAACGCTTAAGGAAGATTCAGATAGCATAGATCAGCATGACGAGCTTGACGAAAGCTGCACGGTTGACCTTGAAGTGAGCGAGATTGCGCGGGATGAACAGGAATGCCAGGAGACACGAGAAATCGTCTCATCTCCGGCTTTGGAACAGCAGTTGCTCACGGCGCAGCAATTGTTGCCTTACGTCGAGAGCGCGGCGGCGGCGCTGCATTACGCTCACGGGCATAACCTGATTCACCTGGATGTCAAACCGGCTAACCTTTTACTGGATGGCAATGATCACCTGTTGCTGGCGGATTTCGGCGTCTCGGCTATCATGGACGGCTATACTCACGCTTCGCTGCATTGTTACGTGGGAACGCCTGCCTATACCGCGCCGGAACAATGGTTGGAGCAGCCGCGACCGGCCAGCGACCAGTACGCGCTGGCAATCACCTGCTATCAGTTGCTGACCGGCCATCTTCCCTTTACGGGCAACTTATACTCCATTATGCATGGACACCTGCGCACGCCGCCGCAACCACTACGCGAGTGGAACCCGTATATCCCTGAGCAGGTGGAGGCGGTCATCTTGCGCGCGCTGGCGAAAGAACCTGCCGAACGCTACACTGATATGCTCGCTTTCGCCGCTGCCTATCGCGACGCGGTGGAGCTGGCAGCCAACGCGCAAACCGATGTACAGGGACGCAAGCGCACAGCAGTTCTGGCCGGACGCGGGCGCGATCAAGCGGTCGAAGAACTTCCCACCATCCAGTATCCTCAACCCGATGTGAAAGCGGTTGGGGCGCAAAAGGGCGGGAGTGCAGACAAAGCCTTGCCGCAATCATTCGATCAGGTAGCCACCGTAGACGATGCTATTGTGCCTTACCGGGAACGGGGAAAATTGCAGGCTCCGCTACCCCGGAAAAAATGGGGACGCTTGCTTCTATTGCTCTTGCTCGCCTTTTTGTTTGTGTGCGGCGGCACACTGGGTGCGCTGCGCGTGTTTAACCCCTGTGTGATGGGTGTATGTCCCGGACTGAAGCTCAGCACAAACGAAGTAGATATGACTAATAGCGCGTCGCAACCGGTGAAGATCACGAATACCGGCACAGCAGATCTGCATTGGGCTATAGTATCTCCACATACTGTCTCCTGGCTTTCCTATACACCATCTGACGGAACCCTCGTGGCTGGTAAAACAGCCATCCTGACTATCACGACCGATGCGAGCCAGTTGCAGAGCGACGATAGCGCCGTGTTGCAAATTGGAGGCCAGGATGTCAATACGCAGACCATCATTGTCAAACTTACTGTACAGACAGGGCTGAGTTTGATCTCGGCTACAGGCAGCGAGAACCCGTTTGTCTTTGACCAATCCGGACTGCATCCAGGCGCGCAGACGATTACTATAACCAACAACAGCAGCCAGAATTTCAACTGGTACGTCTCGTATAAATACGTCAACTCGTGGCTACAGGTATCGCCAGAACAGGGTACCGTGCCGGCAGGTGGTAAAGGCACCGTGAAGGTAAATGCGAACTTGCAAGGTCTCTTGCCTTTGCCATCGAAAGCCGAAACCTACCTCGCGGGATTTACCATTCTAGGCAGTCTGGGCCAGTCGGACCCTGGCATCTTGAGCCAGTTTAGCTTTACACTGGAAGTGAAGCCGGTCGCGCCAACGGTGACACCGCCCGTTATCATTACAACGACGCCTCAGACGCCTGTATTTCCTCCGCTCACGCTCAACGCGCAGTCGCTTCAGTCAACTGGCGCACCCACCATCGATCGTTCGGGCCATGGCATGGTGTGGGATGCTGCCGATGATTTGTTTTTTGTCTTTGGCGGTATAGATAGCGCGGGTAATTTTCTGAACGATCTCTGGTCCTTTAATCCATTGACGGCTACCTGGACACAGATCACTGGCTCTGCCGCTGCTGGTGGCACCTGCGCCAATGGCACCTGGCCTGCGCCGCGTATAAATGCCGCTATGGTGTGGGATAGCGTTCACCAGCAAATCCTGCTCTATGGCGGAGTAGGCGCGAATAATCGCTATCTGGGCGATCTGTGGTCGTATTCGCCGTCTTCTAGCGCTGGTAATTGGACACCCATGGCCTGTTCTGGCAATGGGCCTGGCGCGCGCGCCGCCAATGCTGTCTGGAATGGCAGTCAGATGTTGCTGGTAGGTGGCATTGATAAGTATGGTCCGCTGGCAGATTTCTGGTCATACACACCTACTCCTGGCAGCGCCGGTAGTTGGCAACGACTGGGCGATTTTCCGGCGGGGCCGCGCGCCTATCAAACGCTGGTGTGGGACTCAACCGATAACCAGTTGTTCGCCTTTGGCGGCCTCGATTTGAGCAGGCAGCAACGCGATGATTTCTACTCGTACAGCACCAGGGCGAGCTGGAGCCTTGTTACACCTGTAAGCGCGTCGAATCCGAAGGCGAGACAACAGGGCATCGGCGTCTGGGATAGCAAGGATGATAAGCTGTTGCTGATTGGTGGCTGGAATGACAACGATCCAAATGGCCCCTACTGGGGCCTGTGGGCCTACGACCCTGTGACGAACCTGTGGGGCTTGCTCACGCCGCTGGATAAATCTAGCGTTCACCTCATACCGGGACGCACAGACTCAACAATGGTCTGGGATGCCAGGGAGCAAGAGGCATTCATCTATGCAGGCGCAGGCAATGGCAGGGCTGGCAGCACCCTCAACGATTTGTGGACGGTGACAAGCGGGTGATGAAAGAGAATATTGCATGATACACTGCCAGGGCGGGACATGTCCCGCCCTGGCAGTGTATCATGCAATATTCTCTTCTTCGCTTTGCTCCGGCAACGGGGACGGGGCCAGGGATGGCAACTGGTCGGCGCGCGCGATGGGCAATTGGCGGTAGGCATCCGCTCCCGTCAGCCCTGGTGTGCGCCAGCTTTTCACGGCTTGCAGGTCACTGACAAAGGCTGGTTGCAGATCGATGCCCAGCGCCTGCCATATCAGGCTGATGGAGCGACGCGCAAAGGCTATGTTGTTGCGCGGCTCGATGCGATCCAGTTCTTCAAAGAAGAAGCCACAACTGGTGAAGCTGCACTGCTGGTAGTATTGGGCTTCCAGCAGGAGCAAGGTACGCTGCATCAACGATGCGTCGATGGAGGCTTTGCCCTGCTGCGCCCAGAAGCTTTCCAGCGATTCCCAGCCGTTGCGCACGGGCAGGTAGGCATCGCGAGCCGCCCAGGGGTCGCGCAGCGTTTCGCCCGCGTACTGCTCGAAAAGCGGGTTGGCGCGTCCCGCCAGGTTGCGCAGGGCGGAGTTAAGCTCTTTCTTCCAACTGCTATCGTTCTCGGTGCATTCGCAGCCCGTATCCCAACGCGCTACGCCATGACTGCAACTCCACGCGCTCGGCAGGCGCAAGGCGACCTCATGTGTAGCGGGGTGCATCCGCATGTAGCGTTCCAGTGTGCAGACCTCAAACCCATAGGAGGGCGCGCCGCCACGCAAAAGGCGCGTAAGAAACTTGTCGCGCCAGGGCTTATGATGGCCGTAGAGTTCGCCATCGGTCGCGATCAGGATCAATTGCGGTTCGCCTGCCGCCAGCTTGCTCTGTTCCAGGTGGCCGGGCAGGTAGCCGGTAACGAACTCGTCCGCGTTACTGGTGGTGTTCCAATCGAAAGAGACACCGCCGGAAAGCGGCGCGTTAAAGAAAAAAACGGTAATGCTGCGACCCTCGCGCAACGGCAGAATATACGGCTCGGTCGGGTCAATGGGAGAGGCAGCCTGCCAGGGCGCGAGTACGGTATAGGTGATGCCATATTGCGCCAGCAAGTCCAGAGTCTCCATGTCAACGGCAGTCTCGGCCAGCCACATGCCGGTGGCTCTACGCCCATAGCGGCGCTCGAAGTCGCTCAAGCCCCACACAATTTGCGTGCGTTTATCGCGGGTTGAGGCGAGTGGCAGGATGGTATGGTTATACGCCTGGGCCATGGCGTTGCCGACCCCGTAACGCGCCACATGTTTGCGGTCAGCCTCGATGATGCGCGCATACACATCGGGGTGCGCATCCTCCAGCCAGGCAGCCAGGGTCGGGCCAAGATCAAAATTGATTTCATCAAAATTGCCCGCTTCAGCGTTGGGGAGGTAACATTCTTCAGTGATCTTTTCGTTAAAGTTGGCGTAAGGGGTCGCGGCGGGTTCAATGGGTATCTGTCCTGTGAACGGGTCGTCACGCGGCGGCTGATAAAAATGCCCGTGCAAACACAGGTAAGCAGGGCCAGTTCGTTGTTTCTCTTCGGTTGTTTTTATCAAATGTGATTGATCGAGCATAGAATTCCTTCTGGTTTGTAGCCAACAGTCACTAAAGCGCTGTTACTACTACTACGTAATACAAATCCTTTCTAGTTTCAAATCGCACGTATTGCCTTACACTACAGTATACCAGCGATACCACCGGAAATCTATGTCTATGCAGAATTTGGGCTAGCCCAAATTCTGCATAGACATAGTATACGATTACGCGCTCAATTCCTGGCGCTGTATGTTGCCGCTCTGCGCGGTGAGCAAGAATTCTTCGTAGGCTTCGCGCAGCCGGGGATAGCGCAGCAGAAAGACACCGGCGTATTCCGTGGTGAGCGGGCGCGGCTGGCGCAGCAGGCGCATGTTCACATCTTTCAGCAGGCGATTGCCTTTCTTCCCGTTGCAGCTTTTGCAGGATGCAACGAGATTTTCCCAGGTACCCGGACCGCCACGCGAACGCGGGATGATGTGGTCAAGTGTCAGATCGCGGCTGCGCTTGCCGCAATACTGGCAGGTTTCGTCGTCGCGCAGCAGGATATTAGAGCGCGTGGGCTGCAGCGCGAGGCGCGGGACGCGCACGTTGGCGAGCAACTGCACGATCACCGGGCGTTCCAGTTCGAGACGGCGGGCCTGAATGCTCTCCTCAATCAACTGACGAACGCTATCATCTACAAAGGTCACTTTTTGGCGAGAAAGTAGCACGATGAGACGACGTTCAGGGATGACTGAAAGAGGCTGGAGTGAAGAATTCAATACAAGAACAGCCATGAATGACTTCCCTTCCTCTCTGTCAGAGCCGAAACCAGATGCAGACAGCGAATGAGAAGCTTGATTGTGGAAACGGGCAGGGGAGTATCCCCACCCTTCAGCTTCTACCGACGTCTGCGACGACGACTGGGCGGATAGGGATTGAAGCTACTTGCGCAGCCAGGTTGGTGATGTTGTAATGCCAGGCAGCGTCCGCTTATCCACTGTTCCTGGCGGGAACACTGGAAAGCGGCGCTCAAACAGCAACACCCAGACGAACTGGCCTGTTGTATTTGACGTACCGGCATCTGTTTCTCCTGCATAACCTGATCTGCTCACACCTGCGTTGGTTCGCAAGTGTGCCATTCTGGTCGGGGTGAGAGGACTTGAACCTCCGACCTCAGCGTCCCGAACGCTGCGCGCTAGCCGACTGCGCTACACCCCGATTGAACAATTCCGCGCAAATGGTTTCCTGGCCCTACCCGTTGAAACCATCTTAGAGCATGTACCTCATTCGCCTCAATACGCCTATTAAGCGACTCTACACGAATTGTATGCACATCTCCCCTGCTTCAAGCATAGTATAGCATACCAGGGCAATCTTTGACAATAGGCGAATCATCACTGCAATTCTTTCACCAGTCGCTCTGCCAGTTCAAACGAGTAGTTCTGCCCGCGATCATGGGGGTAAACCTGGAACATGTTGGCGACCCACAATCCGTTAAGCGGTGCGCGCAGCGGCGGGATGTGCTGGCGGTAGTCGGTGGTAACGATGGGCTGCGCAAAGGGTGCCTGAAAAAGCCAGCTCTCTGTTATCCAGTCCTCTGAAAAAGAGGGGGTGATGCGCTTGAGATGCGGTAAGAACTGCGCGATAACCTCTTCTTTGCTCAGTTTGAAGAGCGGGTCGTCCATCGGACGGTAGTTGCCGAGGTAGAGCAGGTGTCGTCCGCCGTATTCGGATGGCGGGCGATAGTTGGTATGCTCGACCAGGCTGGTGAAGGGATAACCGGGATCGCAAGGATTGATCCAGTAGCTATCGGTCATCTGGCGGTCCAGCGCGAGAATGAGACACTGCGCGCCATACGCCTGCCCCCAGTCGTATCGCTCGCGGTAATCTTCCGGCAGCGCGGGTATGAGGCGGCAGGTGAGGCGTGTCGCCATCGTAGAGATAACGCGGTCAAATGTCCACGTTCCCGAGCTGGTGCGCACTTCCCAGCGTCCATCATTGAGCGGTTGCGCGCTTTCAACGCGCGTCCCCAGCAGGACTTTGCCGCCCGCTTCGCTGATACGCTCGACTAATCGCTCGTAGAGCTGTTGGAAGCCGCCGCGCAGGTAGCCCAGGTAAGTGGTGCGGTCGTGGAAGCGCGCCCAGAACCAGGGCAGCGCGATCTGGTCGCGCAACGCGCCAAACTTGGCCCCGAAAAGCGGCGCAAAGACCATATCGTAGGCGCGTTTGCCCATCCAGCGGCGCAGCCAGGCTTCCGCCGTTTTCCCCTCGTATGGCCCCGATCCCGTCAGCTTGAGCAGCGCGCCTACGGCTGCTACGCGCAGGCGTTCGTCGATGCGCAGTGGCGCGAACTTCAACAACGTCACGGGCGAGTCCAGTTGCTGGAACTTGCCGTTGATGAGGCAGACGGTGCGCGGGTGCGACCACTCAAGCCGATCGCTCAATCCAAGCTCCGCAATTAGCTTGATGACGGTGGTATCAGTCTTGAACAAGTGATGATAAAATTTCTCCAGCCAGTTATCGCCCACGCGAAAACCGGATGCCAGGCCGCCCGCGGTCGTCTCCTGCTCAAACACCATCACCGCGTGACCGGCGCTTGCCAGTCGATACGCCGCGTGCAGCCCCAGCGCGCCCCCACCAAGTATGGCATAGTCCATATATCTCTATCCCTCGTTTGTGCTTTATTGTATATGGCTGATTAGACCGTCGCAATTGTAGCACACATGGGATATTTGGGGTAGATGGCCTTTACTGTACAGTCCGAATCGTCCACATGTCGTTGGTGAGATTCGTGGCAGAGAGGTAAGCGTAGGGCAGCGTGAAGTAGCCCTGCATTCCCCAGGCAGAACCCCACGAGTTGCGCACCAGGAAAACCTGCTTGGTATCGTCGTAGCCGACCGCCAGAACAGCGTGTCCGCCGACTGTCTGTTCTTTGGGCGCTGGCATCGGCACCTGTCCGCTTTGCGCTACCGCCTGGCTCTCAAAACTTTCATAAACGGTCATACCAAAGACGAAGGGATAGCCAGAAGCCAGACAGCCGCGCATCAGTTGGAGATTGTGAGAGAGGCGTTGGTAGTTGATGGCCCTGTTTTGTGGCGCATCAGAGTAGCAATTGGGCGGGGGTTGAACTGCGAATTTCGTAATGTCGTAGGACCATTCGCTTTCAGAGCAGGCTCCCTGCGAGCTGACGGTTTTGATGCCGTCGCGAATCTGCGCCCCGCTGTCTGAGTTGACTGTTCCCTCCATTGAGCGCTCATTATAGTAGATGAACAGGCGTGATGGAACGAAGATCGGCGTCAGATTCTGCTTGATCTGATCAAATTCGAGCGCGGCTGCAATGGCGTTGGCGGTGCAACTGCCCAGTTGCCCCTGGTCATACACCGGCGGACAGACTGAACGTAGATCGACGCTACTCGGTAGCGCGATACTCGCTGCGTAAGGTGAGGCAAAAAGGAAGTCGCGCTGGTCGGGCAAATCGGGAATCCAGCCGTAGCGTTTGTTTGTACGGGACATAGCGATGTGTCTCCAATTCTATTCACTGTGTGTTTGATGTACATGTACTCCCATTGTAAGAGTACTATAAAGTGTGCTTCGAAGCTATTGAGTAGACGCATACAATGCACGATTTTGGGAGGTGATGTAATGCTTTATACTCGTGAGTCTGGCAACGTACCTGGCGTAATGTAAGTATGCTGTGATATGTCATATAGTATGCTCACATAAACAGGTTCATGTTTAGGAGATAAACATCTGAAACATAGCCCGCTTCGCTTTCAGTTGCTCGCGCCCCGGCACGCCAACTGTTATGCATCCGATCCCGCGAGTATAACTGCCGCTGTGAAACGATTGGAATTGCTGATGCCGGAGGCGGCCAGTTGTGATCTGGATGATCTACCGGCGTATGCCCTGATGTACATCGAACGCTACCAGGACGATGTGCTGCAACTGGAAATGGGATGGGAGGTGCTGCAGGCGGCGCTGGCACGCGGCTGGCAGCGTAAAGACTACTCTACCGTGGTATCCCTGGTGGCAGGCATGGCACGACCAGCCGGTCGTATCTGCTCGATGGCGGAGGCGGAACGTCTCCTTCAGATGGGTATTGAAGCGAGTTGCCTCGCGCAGGACAACCAGCACCGCGTCTATTTCTTGAACCGGCTCGGTGGCCTGCTGTATACTCACGCGAGCTACTGGTTTGGGCGGCAGGTTTGGAGCGCGAGCTTGCAACTGGCCGCGTCCTCTGCTCCGATATTCGGCCTGTGGCAGCCGCTTGCCAACTTCGCGCATATCGTGGATATTCTCGGCAATTACAGCTACGCGAAGCAGTTTGTTGAGGCGATTTTGAGCGCCCGGCACGTCGATGAGCCTGAGAGCCTGGCTGTTGCGCTGTTCGTCAGGGGATTTTATGCGCGTCTTCTGCATGATATGGACAATGCCCGCGAAGATTTATGTGGCTGCCTGCGGCTCCTTTCCAATCAAGTACCGGCTAACGGTTCGTCGCCTGACCGGCGGCTCTTCATACTGGCCGTTCAGACGGAACTTGCGCGTGTGGAGGGCGATTATGCGCGCTCGCGCTCTTGCGCGGAAGCCGCGCTCGTGCTTGCGCAGGTGTGTAGTGATCGCTATACCATCGCCGCTTTGCTCTTAGATGAGGGGCTTTATGCACACGCGCAGGGCTGTTTCGCCGATATCGCTCCCATATTCCTACGCCTGCGCGATATTGCGCACCAGATGAAGGCGCCGCATGTCTATCGCTGCTGCCAGTTCCTGGGCCAGTACGCTATAGGACATACGCCAGAGACCCACATGGCGCTTGCTGAAGGCCATGATCTGGCAATTCCCTCTTCTACAACGATGACGCGGCACGAACTATTGAGCAAACGGGAGCAGGAGGTGCTGCGCTTCGTGGCTGCTGGCTTATCTAACCGGGAAGTTGCGGCGCGCCTGGTGGTTGCGCCGGTAACGGTGAAAAAGCATCTGGAACACATCTTCATCAAACTTGATGTTCACAATCGCACCTCCGCCATCGCCAGGGCCAGGGCGCATAAGATCATTCCGTAATATTTTCCTCAAAAAATGCGCCTTTTGGCGAATGGTGTGTCCTCATCTTCCATGCTATGCTCAATCCATTGAAAGATGCCCATCGATCACTCAGCATACAGGAGCATGAGAAGAATGATATTTCACGCGCCAGGAAAAAAACTCGCCCTTCGTCACAGGCTTCTACACTGTATCATCCACGCGCTTTGCTGCTGCCCATTGCTCTTGCTCGCCGCGTGCGCGTCCTCCGGTGGGTCAACGCAAGGCAATCAATCTCCAACCCCGACTCCGTCGCCTGCCGCTACGTCTACTTCGATGCCGATATCAACGCCAACGCCAACTCCGGCTACCTGCACACAGACAGGCACTCCACCCTCTATCGCTACAGGTGGCGTACTGCGGACACGCTGGCCCTGTCATCGGAGTCGCGTGGTCGCCCGATGGCAAAGAACTGGCTTCCAGCGGTAACGATGGAACGGCGCAGGTCTGGAATGCCCAGACAGGACTACAGCTCTGGCAGGCATCTATTGCGCGTTATGTCTTCGCGGTAGCGTGGTCGCCCGATGGCAAAAAGATCGCGGCGGGAGGGTCCGGTGGTTCAATCGTTATTTTGAATGCGACGAGCGGACAGCCTATAGCAACGTATACCAGCCAGACGGCTTTTATTGAGGGACTGGCCTGGTCGCCCGATAGTAGATACGTAGCATCGGGTAGTCAGGACAACACCGTTAAGGTATGGGATACGCAGGCCGGTAAAGCCGTCGTCACCTATACGGGGCATAGCGATGGGGTAGAGCGGGTCGCCTGGTCGCCAGATGGCACGCGCATTGCCTCGGCCAGCCACGATGGAACGGTGCAGGTCTGGGAAGCGCTGACGGGAAAGCACCTCGTAACCTATCAAGATCACAAGGCTCCCGTCTGGGAGGTAGCCTGGTCGCCCGATAGCAAACGCATCGTTTCAGGAACGGGTGCGGCAGGAAACTATGGCCCTGTTACCTCCAATAACTCGGTGAAGGTTTGGGACGCTGCAACAGGCCAGACTCTCCTGACCTACACGGGGTCCAGCGGCCAGGTCTACGCGCTGGACTGGTCGCCCGATGGCAAACGGATTGCCTCGGCGGGCGATGATAAAAGCGTGCATATCTGGAACGCTGCGACAGGGCAAACTCTGGCGCAATTTCACGGACAGACCGATATCATCTTCGACGTGGCCTGGTCGCCCGATAGCAGTCTAGTTGCCTCGGCAAGCGCCGATGGCAGTGTAGATGTGTGGCGATTCCAGGTCAGTTAGATTTAAAAGTCACAGTGGTCTACATGGCGACCGCAAGGGTCGCCATACTTTCGCCTCTTGACAATCTGACAATATCAGGTATACTTAATTTGAGACCGATCGGTCTCAAATTTTTGCGAACAAAACAGACCGAATGGTCTGATGATATAGCTGGTATGAAAGGAATAAACAATGACCCATCTTCAGGCGAACCGGACGCGGGTGGTGAGTTGGGAAGACCCGGCTGCCGCGGTTCAAACCGGAAAGACTATCAGTGGCATAGAGTATCTGCGCGCGTTGCAGTCAGGGGAACTGCCGCCACCTCCCTTCGCGGTATTACTGGGGATTGGGATTACCGAGGTGAGCGAGGGATGTGTTGTATTCGCTGCCGAGCCGGGGGAGTATCACTATAATCCTCTGGGCACGGTGCATGGAGGGGTTATGGCGACGCTGCTGGATTCGGCGCTCGGCTGCGCTGTGCAATCTCTGCTGCCTGCCGGGACGACCTATACCACGCTCGAACTCAAGGTCAACTATCTGCGACCTGTTACGGTGAAGACAGGAACTGTCTACGCCGAGGGGAAGATTATTCACCTGGGAGGGCGCATCGCTACCGCCGAGGCTCGCTTGACCGATGCCGGGGGCAAACTGTATGCCCATGGGACGACCACGTGTATCATTTTGCGCCCTTCAGCTTCTTCCGCACAGTAGCGACACCCCTTGTGGGTGTCCCGTCCCGCCTTGTCATCCTGAGCGCAGCGAAGGATCTGTGTGGTGGCCGGCGAGAGATCCTTCGCTGCGCTCAGGATGACAGGACTGGTGATGAACGAGAGAAATTAGCGGGAGACATCGGCCATGCTGAAAGAAAAAGCGTATCATCTTGACGAGCGTGATAGGTCTGGAAACGGGCGCTTATCTCGCGTAAAAACGTATAAGACAGCGGCGGGGCCGTTATTCCTGCGGAGTTGCTGCTCACCCGCGCTTGTTGAGGGATGGCGAGCGGTTGCTCCAGTCAGAGGCGCTGCCGGGGCTTTAGATGAGAAAGGAACACGAGATGAGCAAGGGAGAAGAGACGCGAGAAAGAATACTGGCAAGATCGGCGCAGCTTTTCAATCGCCAGGGATACGCGGGCGCATCGCTCGCTGACATTATGCGTGAGACCGGGCTGGAGAAAGGGGGCATCTATAACCACTTCTCCAGCAAGGAGCAACTGGGCCTTAAATCGTTCGATTACGCCTATGAACTGGTGAGGCAGCGCGTGCGCCAGGCGCTAGCCGGGAAACTGAACGCTATAGAGCGCTTGCTAGCCATCGTCTCCGTCTTTCAAAGCATTACCGATGATCCTCCGGTTGCCGGGGGCTGCCCGATTTTGAATGCTGCTATCGAAGCGGATGATGCCAATGAAGTGCTGCGAGACCGCGCGCGATCTGCGATGGATGATTGGCGCGTCACCATCCATCGTATTGTAAATAAAGGCATAGAGCGCCGGGAGGTGGCCCCTGCGACGGATGCAGACGAAGTAGCTTCGATTCTGATTGCTACGCTGGAGGGCGCGGTTATGTTGAGCAGCCTCTACAAAGACCCTGTCCACATGCAACGCGCTGTTGCTCATATGGGGCGTTATATTGAAAGCCTTTCGGCATGTGATCTGTAGGGACGCGATTGATCGCGTCCGCCTCCCCTAGCACTCGCTCAAGGCGGACGCGATCAATCGCGTCCCTACTACTCTAGCAAACTTCATTGAGCCATCGCTGCTGTCATTCTGAGCGAAGCGAAGAATCTCTCGTCGGCTTGAGATTCTTCGCTTCGCTCAGAATGACAGGGCTCTCCAGCCAGGGAAGCCGTTCTCCATTCACGTCACATTTTGCGCCTGCTGGCTTTATTTTTTCACCATTCGACCATTTTTTGTTGCGCAAGCAGTATATGCATGTTACAGTTTCAACGAGGGTTCCGTCAGGTGACGAATAGTAAAGATTATGATGATTCAATGTAAACAACCTGGTACAAAGCGAGGAGTAATACAATGGGACTGGTAGTAGAACACATCAATAAGTCATTTGCGCAATTCCAGGCCATTACAGACCTGTCAATGGAAGTGCAGGAGGGAGCTATTTTTGGCTTCCTGGGTGCCAACGGCGCGGGAAAAACGACCACTATGCGGATGATTCTGGATATCCTGCGTCCCGATAGCGGTCGTATCTCGTGGAATGGTAAGGACGTGCGCGAGGTGCCGCGCAGAAGCTGGGGTTATCTGCCGGAAGAGCGGGGACTTTACCCGAAGATGAAAGTCGATGAGCAGTTGCTTTTCCTGGCGCGGCTGAACGGTTTATCAAAGCAGGACGCCGGGAAAGAACTGGACGAATGGTTTGAGCGTTTTCAGATCAACGCGAACCGCAAAAAGAAGATCGAAGAACTTTCCAAAGGCAATCAGCAGAAGGTGCAGTTTCTCGCCGCTATTCTGCATGATCCTACGATCCTGATTATGGATGAGCCGTTCAGCGGCCTGGACCCGGTCAACGCCAATGTGCTGAAAGAGGCATTTCTGGAGATGCACCGCCGGGGCAAGACCATCATCTTCTCCACCCACCAGTTGGAGCAGGTCGAGGAGCTGTGCCAGGACATCGTGATCATCAATAAAGGGCAGACTATTGTGCAGGGCAGCGTGCGGGAGGTCAAGCACCAGCATGGACGTAATGTCGTGCGACTGAAGCTTGACAACGACGCTGAGGCGCGCTGGCTTGATACGTTGGAGGGCGTGCAGGTCACGAAACGGCGGCAGGATTACATCGAGATGCAAATACAGGCCGATCTCAACCCCAACTTTATCGTCGAGGCGGCCCTTCAGCATGGTGGTACCATTAGCCGTTTCGAGCTGGCCGAGCCGTCGCTGACCGACATCTTCATCGAGTACGTGGGCACGAGCGCGTTGCCGGATGCGCCATCTGTACTATCAGCATAATTGCAGTACCCTTAAGCGGGTCGAGAAAGAAAGGAAACTTCTGTCGCTTCCGGCGCGCATAGTATACTTCTCAAACCCGAAGAGGTCAAGTGGCAATCAACAGAAAAAAGGAGGCATGCAATGCCAGAACATTCTATATTGACGCCAGAAAAAGAACGCACGGAACAGGAACAACGGGCTGTAGCGGTCACTGCGGGAGGCGCCGCTACTGTGCATAACGGGCGCAATATTCGTTTGATTATCGGGCGCGAGTATAAAAACCGCGTGACCCAGCGCAGCTTCATCATTAGCAGTATTGTCATTATGGCGCTGGTGGTGATTGCCGCGTTTGTCCCAACCGTCATTCAATTGATTGCATCACACTCCAATTCGCAAACGAAGATAGTGGTGGTGAATAACGCGGGTCCGATTGCCGGTTTGAGTAACGATGCGCTGGCGCAGTCTATCGGCGCGACGCTCAATGGGACGGCAAATTCCACAAGCGGAACGAATACTACGGGCCAGAGTACTTCGGGAACGCCTCCCTTTGCTATTAGCGTTCAGACGACCAACTCGCTCAGTAGTCTGCAAAATCAGGTGAAGAATGGCAGCCTGAATATCCTGCTGGCGCTGAAACGTTCCGCGAACTCGGACTTGCGCTTTACATATTACACGAGCACCAGCGCGCTGAGTGGTGATACCAACCTTTCAAGGATACAGACTGTGGCGCAGCAGCTCAATTTCCTCGATACAGCTCATCGCCTCGGTCTCACTCGGCTCAAACGAGCAGTCTGTTCGCACAGCCGAGCTTCGCGATTGTAAACACGGGCCAGAGCCAGAACCGCCCGGTGAGCGAGGTCGTGACAGGCTACATCCTGGCCTATGCCGGTAACATCCTGATCTACATGGCGGTGGTGCTTTATGGCATGAGCGTGGCAATGGGGGTCGCGGAAGAGAAGGGCAGTCGCATTATGGAGATCCTGGTAAATGCCGCTACGCCGTTCCAGTTGATGGTCGGGAAAATTGTGGGCATTGGCGCGGCAGGTCTGACGCAGATGGCCTGCGTTGTGGCTGTCGGTATTGGCGCGCTGCTGCTGCAAAATCCGTTACAAAGCGTGCTTTTCGGCAGCAGCGGCGGGTTGCTCAACCTGAATATCACGAGCGTTTCCATTTCTTTCTTGCTGCTGATGCTGCTCTACTTCCTGCTGGGCTTCCTGCTCTACGCGACGCTGTTTGCCGCTCTGGGGGCGCTGGTGAAACGGCAGGACGAGGTGCAGAACGCGGTGGCGCCCCTGACATTCTTGCTGGTGATTGGTTATATCGTGAGCTTCTTTGGCGTCTACACTCCCGATGCGACATGGATGAAAGTGATCTCGTATATACCTTTCTGGACGCCCACAACGATGCTGGTGCGTATCGGGGTGAGCCAGGTTGCAGGGTGGGAGATAGCAATGACGGTCGGGCTGATGCTGCTTGCCATCGTCATCTGCGCCTGGATTTCCGCGCGCATCTATCGCTTCGGCGTCCTGATGTATGGACAAAGACCCGGCCTGGGCCAACTGGCGAGATTGGTACGGATGAAGTAAAAGTAAGAGGGTAGCTAAAACAGAGCGGCCAGCAGGCTGACCCGCGCGCGGGTCAGCCTGCTGGCCGCTCTGTTTTAGCTACCCTCTGTTTGTCACTTTTCCCGCACTAATTGCTGACCTCCTGGCACATTTACTGCTGTACACTGCTTATCAAGCAGTGTTTCGATGCCAGTGGACCGGATCATTGAAAATCTGCTTTTACTCATCCTTATGACCTGTCATAAGGATGACAGTATGCAATAAACCTCTGGCACAATATGTCGATTACAATTCACATATGCCAGAACAGCAAGTGGGGAACAAGGTCATACATCGTCGCGTGGGAAGGATAATGCTATGAACGCAAACAGACTCTATACGGAACATGGACACAATGCCAGGAGGCACATCGGCAATTACCGCGTACTTGAGCTGTTAGGGAAGGGTGGCTTTGCCGCTGTCTACCTGGGCGAGCATAGGTATATTGGGACGCTAGCCGCGGTCAAGGTGCTGCGCGCTGGAATGAAAGATGCTGATGAAAGCAACTTTTATCTCGAAGCGCGTATAGCTGCCAGCCTGGTCCATCCTCACATTGTACGCGTACTGGAATTTGGTGTAGAGGGTCATAGGTCGTACCTGGTGATGGATTATGCACCAAACGGTACAATGCGCCAGCTGTATCCCAGGGGGTCGCGCATGACTGCGCGGGCGTTGGTAAAGTACGTAGATCAAATAGCCGAGGCTTTGCAATATGTCCATGATAGAGGACTGGTTCACCGCGATATTAAGCCTGAGAATCTGCTGCTGGGAGACAACAACCAGTTGCTTTTGAGCGATTTCGGCATCAGCATCACCGCGCATAAGGCGGCGTCTGGCACAGATGAGATCGTGGGAACTGCCGCGTATATGGCTCCCGAATTGATAGAGGGAGAGGCATGTTTCGCGAGCGACCAGTATGCGCTGGGTGTCGTTGTCTACGAGTGGCTGTGTGGAGTATGCCCATTCCGTGGTACCCCGGACGAAATTATGGATCAGCATCTTTACGATTTTCCACCTCCATTGCGGGATCACGTTCCTACTCTCCGGGTGGAAGTAGAAGAGGTTGTACTAAAAGCTCTCGCCAAAAATCCACGAGATCGTTTTGGTAGCGTTCTTGAGTTCGCGGCTGCATTGAAAGCGGCTTTTGGCTATAGATCGGTTATGAGTAATGCTCAAACGCGCATAACCGCGAGCCGTCCAGTTTCGGGCGATCCGGCTTCTGTCAAAAAGAAGCGAGAGCAAGACATCTGGAAGGAAATCTTTGCCCTTTTCACCTTCGACTTTTTCGGTGGAAGCGCGGCAGGGATGGCCCTGTTTGAGTTGAAGGTTGAGCCGCAAATGTTGTGGATGTTGCTATCGCTCTGCCTGGTCTTGTTCGCGCTGGGAGGAGCGCTGGTTATGAGAAGTCGTGCGCTTTTCTTGCTGGTGTGCGGGCTGACCATTGTGATTGCTCTGCCGGGCATCATTTTCCACTCCTTCATGGTCTTTGCCGCGTTATATGGAATCTTGCTGGCATTGGGCATGACAGTGGCCTTTGCGACAAGCATACACGTCGATGATGATCTTCGCTCTCGCCCCGGCGAAAGTTAGTTGCTCAATTCTTTGCGCACGATTTCCAGAGGTCTCACTGTCAAGCAGCCATTCACGAGTCAAACCTACGGGTATTCGAAAATGGCTGCTCTCAAATGTGCTATCCCGGCGGTCGCTTGTGCCGCTTCTATGAAATCGGCATCGATCAGGGTTTTTAAGGACGCGCGCAAGTACTCCCGCGTAATATGTAATTCCATTCGATCGGTAAATATCTTACAATCTCGGCCAGCGAGAGCCAGCGTCCATCTTCTTTCTCACCTTCAGCTAGCACGGAAAGAGCAACGCGATCCTCCGGCGAAATCTGATCCCAGAGCCAGTCGAAGTGAAAATGGACTGTCTGCATAACCTCGCGCAACACGATATTGACATCGTTAATGGTAACATATGTTTTACGCTCTTCATTGCAATAATCGACAATAGCCCGGCATATCAAATGGAATAAGATAAGGCTGATCGCACGTCAACTGGCGAATCTTTGTCACGGTTAACGGCTCGTATTCGAGATAGCCCTGCGACAGGCTGCTGGATTAAATCTTCTGCTCCCTGTGGGTTGAGTTGGGATAGGCGGTGATGCCGAGCAATATTAAAGAAGACCGAGCGATACCATTTTGTATACTCTGTAATCTTGTGAGTACCAGAGAACAGGAAATTGACGTTCTGGCGATGTTGTAAAATATCGCGCAGGTACTCGAATATCTCCGGCTCCAATTTTCCTCTGATAACCTGCTCCTCCAGAACTTCAAATTCATCTATGAGCAGAATTAGCTTTCGCTCCGCGAGTTGCTCTCCTATATTATCCAGAAAAACATCGAAAGTGTAGATTGGGTCGATATCGAAATCTTCAGGCTTTGGCTCGCAGACGAAGATACCGTTTTTCTTCATAGCCTGGGTTATGAAATGGGCCACTCTAAATAGAAAATTGTGAATATTGATATTATATGAGACACGCTGCATGTCGATCAGCACCGGGATATGCTCACCCAGAGCGAAAGTGTTAATCAATTGGAGTAGCAAGGTCGTTTTGCCTGAGCGCCGCTGGCCATAAAGAACAATCACGGTTTTCGCGTCACGTGTCAGGTTATCTTGCAAGAACGCTAAATCGGTTTCTCGGCCATAGAACATCCTTTTATCGTGTGTCGGCGCTCCTGTTGAGTAAGAATTGGGGATGTAGCGAAACTCCTGGAGGGTTTCGCTTAACTCCAAGTGATCTTCGAACTCATCCACTTTCAACGGTTTCTCTGCATCGCTGTAGGCGATTTCGAAACGCAGGTCTAAGCTTGTAATTCGCGGTTTAACAATAAATTCGACGGTAATATCTTCCTGGGGAAGAATGGTTTCGAACTCGGTAGAGCTGTTGCCCACAACAGGAAAGTCGTCGTTATGTAAGAGCGTGATCTGCACATCGTTTGCCGAACTGCGCCCTTTGTTACGCACAATGAGCCAGATACCCACCTGGTCTTCGTAGCGTGTATGCTTCGCCTGCAGTTCGGCTCGAAATTCCGCCTTCCCGCGCAGCTCGTTCAGTTTTGCCAGCACCATCTCGCGCCACCTCTGAAAAAGCAGAATAAAAACAGTGTGATCAGGAAGTTTGGTGATTGGTTCGCCCAACAAAGATAGCGAGTACGGTCGTTCGAGATATTTAATCACTTTGTCGATGGCTGTGATAGCTTCTAACAGGCCCGATAAACGATCAGGAAGCCCCTCCCGCCTCAAATAAATGCGTAGTACCCGACTGATTGAACTCAGCTTCTCAAAAATATCCAGGATGATACGGGCAAATTTATTATCAGCAGCAAACTGATTTTCATTGAGTGAACATTGATACTGAGCAATTTCAGCAATCGTACGGAGAACAAGGAGACGGCACAACTCAGCATAAATCGTGCGCACATCTCGGCTAAAGTCGAGACCCGTGGCCTCTTCAAGTGCATAAACAAGTTGTTGCGTTCTCTCTAACATGTTCTCATCGGTAAGGCCTCCAAGCATAGGTATCACAGCGTTGAGGTAATGCTTGACAACCGACGATTTAGCAGTATAAACGATATGCAGCAAAATTTTGTGTTGAATATCTTTTACGATAAACATTTGAACATTAACAATCAGCCCGCCATGATAGCGGTCCAGGAAATGTGCCAATGTTCGTGCCGTTTCCTGGCACACCCACTCCAATTCCTTGTTCTGGGCAGCAGCGAGCAGCAGGTCAAAAATCTTGCGCTGCCTCTCCATTGTTATCTCTACCGGCAAATCAATCAATTGATGCAGCTTGCGCACGACAAGCCGACGCACATAACGGTTATCATTTTCCGAGAAACGCTTTAGATAGAGAAAACCAAGTTCCCAATCATGTTTCATCAACGCTGGAAGATATTCAATAAACGTGCTTCTCACTTCCTGTTCGGGATCTGTCGATAACCATTGAAGGATCAGACGCGCACGTACTGGTGAAATCTGGTAGTGTTCCAATGTTACTCGAACAAGCATCTTGCGAACATCCACTAAGCTCTCTTTCGCAAACTGTTCAAGTATAGAGAAATCACTCGATGAGAAAGAATCTAAATCCGCAAGCTTGCCTAACGCGAAGGATTGCAGATAAGGATCGGATCCATAAAGGAGTTCGTTCAAGGTATGCCATGAAGGTTGTTCCTGGCATAATACCGACCAGCATTGATCAATCAGATGCTGCACATTGCGTTGATTCACTAACTGCAACAGTTCAAGTTCATCTTCGGAGCCTATCACAATCTCTACTTGACCATCGTCATCAATATCTTCCACACGCACAGCTTGAATACGATCACTGGCCTGATATTTCCACAGGAAATCACCTTCGCGATTAAACACGTACAGGTAGCCATCTGCGCATCCAACAAAAATCTCAAACCTGCTGTCGTGATCTACATCTGCTGCATCCACAGACAAGATGCTGTGAGGCAGGAAGTAGCGCCATAACAGGTGACCAGAGCTATCCAAGACATGCAAGTTGCGATCTTCTGAGCCTACCAGCACCTCTGCTTTTGCGTCTCCATTAATATCTTTGAGGCAGATAGCGCGAATATGATCGCGGGTTTCATAGTTCCACAGGCTTTTTCCATTACGGGTGTAGGTATTGACGTGGTTATCAAGGCTTCCTGCAACGATTTCGGCTGAATGGTCTTCCCCCGGAGAATAGGTGCGCACAACCCGGATTCCTTCGCTGGTGTTGATTGTTTCTAAGGGAACCTGTAAATCGCTTCCGTAGATATAAAGTTTCTTATCTTCTGAACCAATAATAATCTCAGCCTGACTTCGTTTGTTTGGGGCTGCTACACAGATGCTCAACATATAAGTATCGATGTGGAATTTGCGCCGCTCTCGTTTCTTTGTTCCTTCCAGAATGTAGACATGATGATCCGATGAGCAAATCACGATTTCTTCTTGTCTGTGATGGTCTATGAAGCCCGTTTGCACATCTACAATGCGATCGTCAAGGTGAGTAGACCATAAATTTCTTCCACTGGCATTAAGCGCCATAACATTGCCCTCTATGGTCCCGACAATGATTTCCTGTTTCAGATCGCCGCTGACTTGCCGAAAGCAGACTGTACGAATATGTCCAATAGCGTTCCTATTCCAGTGGCTTTCTACCTTCTGTTGCTCCAGTCTGAGGAGTATTGAAAGTGCATCTTTATAAAGTTTTTCCCCTATCAGGTCTTCAGCTTGTTTCAAGTTAACGTATTCTTTAGTCGATTTTAGTAAAATATCCTGGAGCAGGTTGCGTTCGTTGATCGTTAATTCAGCGAGACGAGCTGCATCGTGCTCTTTCAAGGATTTGTAGTATCTGCGAATTTTTTTATCTACACCTCTTCGCAGGCGGATACGCATAGCCCGCACGATGTTATTATCTGAGCCTACCAGCAGTTCCGGCACACCGTCATTATCAATATCGTATGGGTAGATGCTGAATGCGCGATGTTTGTGATTGTGCCGCCAGATAACTTTTCCCTGAGCATCAAGAATATAGAAATGCTTGTCCTCAGAACCAGCGATGATTTCACTTTGCCCATCCCCATCAATATCGGTGACGCACAGGGAGAGCAAACGATTATCAAAGGGATGACGCCACTTTTCCGCGAAGCCGCAGTCTGCATCAAATGTCAAAGCAGTCAAATCTTTTCCGTCCGTACCTACCAATATCTCAACCTGCCCATCCTTGTCGACATCGGTAGCATAAAGCGTATGGATAGAAAATTTCATATTATACTTTGCCAATAATTGGCCTTGAGCATCGAGCAAGTACAGATAGTTGTCAAGCGAGCCAAGCAGTATTTCAGTATTGCCATCACAGTTGATGTCACAGGAAAATACCGCGTGTACCTGCCCATTCGTCTGAAACTGCCAGAGTTGCACTCCGCTTTCATAATCCAAACCGTAAGTGCAGCGATCTTCTGAGCCGATAATGATCGTAGAAGGATGCTCAGGATCAATGTGGATTTGACTAATTACATAACCTGTGTGATGCCAATAAGCCTCCTTTTCTGCGCCTGTATCAATGACGCGACTAATATCATTCAATGGGGAAGCATTATTTTTTTCAGGAAGAGCTTTACCATCCTTATCGAGGATATAAACTCCACCATCGCGTGTTCCAACAACGATGCGGGACCCCGTTAGATAGTCACCGACGACTCCTGTACCAATCCAGGCCTTCCTACCCACTATATGTTCCCACCTGCAATCCCCACTGTTTGTCAGAAGATGCACACGTCCATCGCGCGAGCAAACAACTACTTCTACCTCCCCATCGTTATCAATATCCGAGGCAAATACGCTTGTTACCCAGTCCTTAGTTTTGAATTCCCATATACGAGTAACCATGCTCAGTCCGATGCCAAGCGCATCCCGCAGGTCATCAATTGTATTGGCTGGCATACTCAGTTCCTTTCCTCGGCTCTCCCTTTCGTTCTTCTATGTGTTACTCTACAGTATATGCACGAATGTTGGTCAATGTATGCCAAAAATCTGACAGTTTTGTGGTAATTATAGATTATCTGACAGCGGAGAAAGGGCAGGTAGAAACTGTCACAAATTTGACAGCGCCTCGATAGCCTGAGCAGGTATAATTCATAAAACGGAACACTGGCCCTTTGGACAAACAAGGAGGTTCACAATGGCGACCTGGTTGGCAAATCCTTACTTTAATATGGCAACCATTCGTAATAAAGAAATGTTTTTTGGACGCGCAAATCTACTCAGACGGTTTTATGAAACGTTGGCCAATCGTCAATCTATTGCCTTGATTGGCCCACGACATATCGGCAAATCGTCATTTATATGGTATGCGTGCCTGCCAGAGGTACGAGCGGATTATACATTCAGGCTGGGTCGCCATGTTTTTGTGCCCTTTGATCTGCGTGAACATCTTTATAAAACCAGTGAGGATTTCTTTCATAACGTAAGCAGAGAGATTATTACACAGTGCCGTAAAATTTCGGGACTGCCCTTGCGTTCCAAAGGCAAAGGTGAAGATGAGTTCAGTAATGCGCTGGATTTAATCCAGGAACAGGATTTATTCCCTGTGCTGTTACTGGATTCTTTTGATAACATCACGCTCAATAAGCATTTCGGACCTGAATTTTTTTCCTTTTTACGCGCTCATGCTACGATTGGCAAGGTTTCTTATGTTACTGCTTCCATAGCACCGTTAAATGAAGTATGTCATCGCGGTATTGTAGATTCCCCTTTCTTTAATATTTTTTATCCCTATCCGCTTGATGCGTTGGCACCGCAGGAGGCCATGGACCTTATCAGTATACCCGCTGAAAAAGCAGGTATGCCATTCACAGATGAAGAAATAGCATTGGTATTAAAATTGGCGGGCCGGCATCCATTCTTCATTGAGCGTATTTGCTATGTCCTCTTTGAGGAGAAGCAATCGACCAATGGTAAAGTTGATGAGCAACGTCTTAAGAAACTGACCTACAAAGACCTCAAGCCACACTTTAGTGATACCTGGGAACGTCTGTCGGAAGCTCAACGTAGCTACCTTCAAGATGAAGCGCAACAAAAAGGCCTTCAGATTCGAGAACTCCCTGAGTTGAGTGAGAGCGCCCTTTTTCGAATATTTGTGCGCAACACCTGCCAGGTAGGACTATTTCATATCACTGTGCGTGAACTTGAAATAGCCTTGAAGAAAATAAACGACCCGCAGGCTTTAGGTGAGACTAATTTGAGATTGATAAGGGCCGTTTCACAACGCCTCAGCAAAGATACAGCACCCACGGTTGTTGAAAAGGGGAAAGTGATTCGCGAAGTCATCAACGAGGCGCGCGAGCGTCTACGCGGCCCTGGAGTGCGAACGGATACTGATCCTGAATGGAGATTCTATAATATCCTCTACTATCGTTATTCGCGCCGCCCACTCAAACATGAACACATCTCAACTCGTCTGGAATTCACCAGTCAACGCCAATATTTCCGCGAACGCAATAAAGCGATCGAGGCATTACTGAATATCCTTCTTGAGATGGAATAGCCTCCAGTTTTTTTATATATCCTCTACATTTGCGTCTCTTATTTAAGAAGACGCTTAAAAGGCGTTTACATTTTTTCATTGAAATGGATATTTAATGAAAAACGCCAATCTCACTTTAGTCCTGATGGCAGGGCTGCCAGGTGCTGGAAAAACTACCCTTGCTCGTAAATTAGCCGAAGATCTACAGTGGCATGCCATTGACAAGGATAACCTAAAAGGCAAGCTTTTAAGGCAGGGTTTGGATGAAGAGGAAGCGGGCATAGCTGCTTACGAGCAATCGTTTGATGCTGCTGGTAATGCGCTAAAAGAAAAACAAACTTCGGTAATTCTCAATACTGCCGCTCTTTATTCGTTTATTTTAGACACCGCGCAGGATATCGTGTTCAATATGGAAAATGTACAACTCAAGGTCATCCTCTGCGTGGCTAACCGCAACCTGCGTAACCGCCGACTACGGGAAAGACCGGCGCAAATTACAACTATTCGAGTTGATCCTGCTACTATCGCTGACTACTTGCAACAGTTCAAGCACTTACCTCCCGATACGCTTATTCTCTTCACAATCAGGTCCATCGAGGAAAGCTTTGCTGAAGCCAAAGATTACTTGATAAGCTGAACAAAGCTACGAAGTTTGTCAGTAAATTGTCGAGTAATTTTGCCAGTATTTTATTTTTTACGATAAATATGCTATATTCAGGTACATCAAAAGTAAATTCTCGGATTAAAGGAGGTAGTAGTGCAAACATGCCTACAGTCTTATTAATACGCCATGGCGAGAGCCAGTCAAATGCGGGCTTGCCAACTAGTAGTCCCCAAAGTGCCAGGCTTACAGAACTGGGTCAGGGACAGGCCAAATGTATTGCCGATTATTTTGAATCTCGAGTCTCACCCAACCTCATTGTAACTTCATCCTACGAACGAACCAAACAGACAGCCGAACCAACGAAGTCACGTTTTCCCTCTATTCCCGATGAGGAATGGCTTGTACATGAATATACCTACCTCTCTTCGGAAGATTTTCCTGCTTCCACGACGGTACAGGATCGAAAACCTCAGGTAAATGCTTATTGGGAGAGGTGTGATCCCACATTGATTGATGGGCCAGGGTCTGAGTCTTTTGAAATGTTCATCGATCGGGCACGTAGGGTCATGGCAAAGTTTGAGGTTACAGAAGTTGAAACTATCGCCGTATTCAGCCATGAGCAATTCATTTGCGCTATTCACTGGCTACTGGAACGTAACCCGGAACACATTTCTTCAGAGGGCATGCGGGATTTTAGAGATTTTCTGATGGAACATTCTATACCTAATAGCGGTTTTTTGTGCCTGCAGCGTGTAAGTGCCGAGTATCCCTGGCGGTGCGAGTTGATGGTACCGCTCCTCGCTGCTACTGTATAGCGCTTATACTCGCAAGGAGGAGCCTTACGCACTGTACTTGGCTCCTCCTTCATCCCACACTCGCCTCCCCAGTAAAATCAGAAGACACCCCCCATTCCTCCCGCAACTTCTTATGTAAGCTCCTCCTCGTCTCGCTTGACTAAAGCACACTGCTATAGTACTTCTCTCTCATAGAAGCCAACTGAAAGCGGCATGAAAGAAAAGCTCAGTATACTCTTATCTGTGAGGCACATATTACTGGGGGAAACAGTTCACTTCGCTTCATAACCTCTGGCTCACGCGAGCTATCCAAAAGTGAACGCCAAGGAAGAAAGGACCAAAATGATTTCGCGCAAACTATTTGTGCGGCTTTTTGCCGCGCTCAGCGTGGTGATGATGGGGGCGCTGGCGTTCAGTGTATTCTCCGCTAATGCCGGTTCCAGCCATGCCGCGGGAGTCTCGGGTGGCGCAACGCCACGTAACTACACGTTCCACCATAATTTTGCGGCATCTCAAAGTTCTAGTGCATCGCGCAATTCTGGGGGCGGCGGACTGGCAACATGGTCATCATCATTCGTCTCCGGGGGAAAAACCTACAGCTATAGCATGGTTGGCACGGACCCTACTAAAGGTTCCGCTACCACCACGGTTCCGACTACCATCGTACCGCTTATCTTGCAATTCTCCAACGGGACAATTCTCGATGGCACACAGAAGGTGTCGAATACCACCAACTCTCCCATTTTCCAGAAGGCGCAGTTCTCGAGTGGCAAGACACAGTATGGCGATGCCATTCAGCGTGCGGAGTTCTGGAAGTATGCCTCGACAACGGCCAAGAATTATCACGTACTGGTAGGAACACCTACCATCGCGACGGCAGTAACTATCAACGTCCCGGCAGTGGATGGCAGTATCGCAATAGACCCCGGTTCCGGTAAAAATATCGGCATCATCGACATCAACTGGTTTGATCCCCAGTTGCAGGGCCTGCTGACATCGCTGCATTTTACCGCGAACATGCTGCCGATTTTCCTGTCCAACAATGTCTACCTGTCGTCTGGCGCGCCCAATATCAATAACTGCTGCATCGGCGGCTATCACAACGTGGTACAAAACAGCGCCGGGCTGCAAACCTATATCTTCACCGTCAATGCTGACGCTGGATTGGTGGGTGGTTTTGGCGAAGATGTCAGCGCGCTGAGCCATGAACTGGCCGAGTGGTTGAACGACCCTCTCACCAACAACATCGTTCCCAACTGGATTTCTCCGATTGCTCCGCAATACGGGTGCAATAATTTTCTTGAGGTTGGCGATCCCCTGGTCGGCGTCGTCTTCACCGTCACTGGCTTCACCCAGCATTTACAGGACGAGGCCTTCTTCTCCTGGTTTGCGCGCCAGAAGCCGTCGATCGGCATCAAGGGCCGCTATACCTACCTCGCTACGTTCAAAGGTCTGTCGAAAGTCTGTTAAGCTGAACGCATGTATTCTCAAAAGAGAGCGGGTTCCACTGTGGAACCCGCTCCCTCTTTTTAGGCCAGTCATGAGCTGCGTCCTTCATGATTCACGAGGGACAAGAGCAGCTTCTTCGATTTTTTTCTCTTCTTTCTTTGGGATATAGCGGTCGGCGTGTCCCAGGGCGGTGAATGAGAAGCTAAAGGGGATCAGAAATGTCAGGATGCCGGTGATGGTGAAGACGAGGGCTACATTGTGCGTCCAGGTGATGACGAAGCCACCCAGCAGACTGCCCAGGGGGATGGCTGACCATGCCAGCACGCTGGCGATGCTGATGACACGGCCCAGCATGTGATTGGGCACGATAGCCTGGCGCAGGCTACCCGTATTGATGTTGAAGAGAATGCCCAATCCTCCTGCCAGCATCCAGATGAAGGCGGCGACCCAGTACCAACGCATCAGCGAGAATGCGACGCCCAGCAGACCTTCCAACATCAACGCTCCCAGCGCGACCGTGCTGAAGGACCAGCGTTTGCGCAGCGGCCCGGCCAACAAGCCCATAATTACCACGCCCAGGCTGGCAGCCGAGAAGAGCAGGCTCACCTGTACATCGCTTGCCGCGAGCCGCACTTTTGCGAAGAGCACAATCTGGGTATAAGAGGCGGTGCTGACAAAGTTGACCAGCGCCATCATGATCGAGATATTGCGCAGCACCGGGTGGCTCAGAACGTAACGCAGTCCCTCGACCACATCGCTGCGAATACTTGTCTTTTGCTCGCCCTTTTTGGCGTTAAAGTTGATACGCACAAGAGCAATGGAGAGCGACGAGACGAGGAACGATATGGCGTCGATCAGCATCAGGGATGGAAGCGGCACTCGTATCACCAGCAAGCCGGCCAGCAATGGGCCAGCGATCTGAGCAGCCGAGTAGCTGGCCTGGATGCGCCCGTTGGCTGTGACAAGATCATCCTGCTTGACCAGGCTGGGAATGGCGGCGAACTGCCCGGCCTCAAAGCAAATGGTCAGTGTTGAGTGAATGAAACCAACGATATAAATCCACCAGATCGGGAGCGCGCCCAAAACCGCCAGTAGCGGAATGGTTGCAATGATGACCGCGCGCGCGATGTCGGTGAAGATCATCATGCGCTTGCGATTGACGCGATCCGTCCACGCGCCCAGAATGAGTCCGAAGAGCAAATACGGCAGGAAGTTAGCGGCGCCGGAGATGCCCAGGTTGATAGCAGAACCGGTCAGCTTGTAAACAAGTAGCGGTAAGGCAAACAATGTAACCGAACTGCCGAGGTTTGAGATGGTCTGCCCTGTCCAGTATTTCCAGAAGTTGCTGCTGAGTCTGTTGCCGGGTGTTTGTGCCGTTTGCATGTTATTCTGCATGGGAGACTCCTTGTTCCTGCTATCAAACAGCGTCCTCGGTGGAGGATATGTCAGGGCCTTGCATGTAGGGCGGCGACATGAACATACCTATCAGGATGCCATACACCTTGCCGTCAGGATCGGGCTTTTCGTGCAATATATCATCAACCAGCGCTTCGATACGTTTCTCATAGTAACGGGCGCGTTCCGGCGAGAGGCGAATGTGTGGGAAAGACTCGCATCGATAGGGGTCTTCTTTAATCGTGGCTTGAGCCTCGGCCAGTTCGTCGCGCGCCTTGTCCAAAATCTCAAGTGAGGCGCTTATACCGCCTTTCACATCCTCTGGCAGATTGTATTTGAAGATGCGCGCCGTGCGTGTATAGTAGTTGGCGACGATGCCGCGCACCAGCCGCCGCGCCACGATCTGCGCCAGCCCGGCTTCTTCGAGCACGTGCAGGTGATGCCCGATAGCGCCGGGCGTTGCCCCAAGTCTATCTGCTATCTGCTTGGCGGTGGCGGGCTGGTTCTGGATGATGCCCAGCATACGCGAACGTACCGGCTCGCTGATGGCTTTGAATTGCTCAAAAGTGGTGATAGGTACCTGCGCGGGCAAGTCGGGCATGGTGACAGGCACATCGTCGGGCAGCACAGGGATGGCGTTGAGTTCGCTTCTATTATGCAATGCGCTCATATGGCATCATCCTTTACTCTCATGCGAGAAAATCAGTATGTACTGTTGATTTAGCACGTACTGATTATATAGCACAGAAAATAAAGTATGTCAATGGCCTTACAGGGATGTTATAATCTACTCGACGCTTGTTTGAGTGAAAGAAACAAGAACGGCGTGTTGAGGTCTATCGACGAGAAGACGCCGTCCTTACCCTCCATAAGACACTCAACGAAAATGATGTGCTGCAATCGCCGCTCTTGCAGGGGTTTAGCTGTAGAGTAGGACAATTGTTTACCAGCGCCTTTTAAGCATCTTATTGTTCTTGCTCGTCCGGATTTGCTATTTCTATCAAGAGATCGCTTGTCGCCTTCCTCAACCTCTTGTTTGCATCCTCCAGGTCAAGGACGGCCTTCACAAAGCGGTCATATATCCGCCTGAACAGGTAAAACATAATGACCAGGGTAGCGATCCACCAGATAGTCTCAATGATCATCTTAACGATAAAAGGCAGGCTGTTGCTCAGGGGGGAAACGAACAGGAGTGATTGCACGATAATCCAACCAATCAGTGCAATGAGTTGGACCGTGAGGAATGATGAGATGCGATTTGCGCGTTGGCGCATGTCTTGCACTTGCTGCACTTGCATTTCCATGGAAGAATACCCTCCTCTCAAACGAAAAAACACACTTTACACATTTTGCCAGGGTACTGTGCATTGGCCTTATGTAGAAGGCCGGAAACATGGATGCGATAGGAAAGAACCTCACCAGTATATCATACGTTTCGCTACTTTGCCGGGTTTCGCTACTATACAACCGGCAGTTCATTTTAATGATGAAAAAAGCGTCTAATGCTTTGCAGGCGAAATCGAGGGAGAAGCAGTTGGAGTTGGAGTAGGCGTATATGGCTCAAACAACATCAGCCCCTGGAAATCGGCTGCGAGACGAGATGTAGTTGAATAGCCTTTCACGCTGTAGACTGTTATACCAGAGGGCATACACGAAGTAGCTTGATTTGCCCCGTCTCCAATTGTTGTGATTGCATTGTCCAGGTCTGATGAGGTGAGACTATTGCTATCAGATGCCGCAAAGTACATGGTTCCATGATACTGAATATAGGGACGCATAGCCTCACAAGGCGGTATATGAAAATTGTTTTGTGAGTTATGGTAGAGAACGATACTTGCAGCCAGCAGGCATCCCAGCGCAATGGCGGCAATAGATAAAAACAGCCACTTGAAGTTTATTAGCATTGATGACATAGTACACCTCTTTTTTCAGATTGTCTGAATATGGTTTTCTCAGATGTTTCGTATAGCGAGAGATTTGGCTCGCTAGAGAAGAGACGGTGAGAGGTGTATGTGAAGTTCCCAGATTTTTGTGAACTTGTTCACAGGAGGTGATATAAGATGGGGCGCAGTTACGAAATTGCTGTTATCGGGAATGTCGTGTCACCCTGATCGCAGCGAAGGGTCTGGTTGACCGGGCGCCGAGATCCTGAGCGCAGCGAAGGATGACACGACCGGTTGTAAAGGGTAATATTCATCAGGACGCTGTGGTATAGGTTACTGCATTTGATATGTTTCAAAATATTGCATTTTTCACAAAACGAATACCCTGGCTCTCTATTAGCAAAACGAGAGCCAGGGTATTTTTCATCTTGATACCTGAAACCACTTACAATGGTTCACGTCAATGGCAAACGCCAACCTCTAATCCCACGCTCCCACTTTCACGTACCCTTTGAGCAGCGCCCTCGCGATGATGAAGTGTTGGATTTCATCGGTGCCTTCGTAGATGCGGGTAACGCGCAGGTCGCGGTACCAGCGTTCGATGGGCATTTCGCGGGTATAGCCCATGCCGCCGTGAATTTGCATGACGCGGTCAACGACGCGGTTGGCCATGCCTGCGCCGTAGAGTTTGGCCATGCTGGCCTCGTGGCGGTTATCCAGGCGCTGATCGACCTTCCAGGCGGCGTGCAGGGCCAGCCACTTGGTGGCCTGAATCTCGACGGCGGAATTGGCGATCATCCACTGGATGGCCTGGCGGTCGGCGATGGGCTGACCGAAGGTGACGCGCTGTTTGGAGTAGTTGAGCGCCATTTGCAGCAGGCGTTCTGCCGTGCCGACGCAGCGCGAGGCGATCAGCCAGCGGCCCTGGCCGATCCACTGCATACCGAGCGAGAAGCCCATACCGACCTCGCCCAGCACGTGGTCTTCCGGCACGCGCACGTTCTCGAAGAAGAGTTCGGCGGGCGACCAGCCTCCCATGGTATGCACGGGGCGCGAGGTCCAGCCCATCTCGCGGTCAACCAGGAAGCAGGTGACGCCGCCGTTTTGCGGTGGTTTGGTGCGGTCGGTCACGGCGAAGACCATGGCGAAATCGGCCTCGTTGCCACCGGTGATGAAGACCTTCTGCCCGTTGAGGACCCAGTGTTTGCCGTCCTTGACAGCCGTAGCGCGAATGGCAGAGGGGTCAGAACCCGCGCCTGGCTCCGTGAGGGCGAAACAGGAATGGCGTGTGCCCTCGATGGTGGGGATCAAATACTCTTTTTTCTGCCACTCGTTGCCATGATAGAGGATATTATCAGCGTTACCGCCAAAGGTGAATGGGACAAGCGTGCGACCCATTTCGATGGCAATCAGGGCTGACATGACTGCTCCCAGGTTCGCGCCGCCATATTCTTCGGGCGTATTGATGCCCCAGAAGCCCAGTTCCTTAGCCTTCATCTGCAATTCGTGATAGAGTCCGGGTTCGATGCCGGTGGAATATTTGCCTTCGTTTTGCATGACCTCATTTTCCAGAGGCATCAGCTCGCGCTCTACGAAACGCCTTACGGTGTCCTGGACCATCTTTTGCTCGTCGGTGAGGGTGAAATCCACAGTTACCTCCTTCAGGGGTAGAACAATATGCCAAGGCCTGCTCTTAGAAATGCCAGTGCTGTAATTGTAACACAAGCCAGTACACCCCTGATAGCAAATTTTTGGTCTTGCGTTCAGTTTTTTACAACGAAAGCGCAACCGTTTGTAACCATGTTGCTAGCTGTTCTTTGTTCATTTCTCCGTTTGCTACCGCCATCATAGTCTGGTAGTAGTCAAGCTCTGAAGCTATTGGCTCTAGTCCATTCAAGCGTAGGAAAGTAAACATAGCCATGCCTGCCGTGCGCTTATTGCCATCTATAAAAGGGTGATTTTGGCACAAATGAAAACCATAAGCTGCTGCCATATGAAAGATGGTTGAGTGTAAAAATTCACCACCGAATTGTGCTTGCGGCATATGGAGCGCAGAATCAAGTCTGGCCTCATCGCGCACACCGTGTACACCCCCATATAGACGTACCTGGTCATCGTGAATCGCCAGCACAATCGTTTCAGAAAGGAAGCGAATCATTGCTACTACTCGCCCAATTTACGATTAGCATTGTGATATCGTGGTTCGATAGCTTCATACGCCGCCCACGCATCCTGAAAATCCTGATTAGCGCGTGCGAGTATAATGCGGTCTCCTGCGACTTCGACAGCAATCTCATCGTTTTCATGTAAATGCAGGGCCTCCACTATCGCAGCCGGTAAGGTAACGGTTGTTGAATTGCCTACCTTGCGTAATTTCACAATCTGCATATATTTACCTCGTTTCTATTTGCATTTGTATACACGTAAGTATATACGAAGATAGAAAGACTGTCAAGCAAGATTTTGTGTTACAATACCTCCAGGCAATACACATCATCATCAGGAGTCACATTGATCGAACAAGAGTGGGGCGGGACGCGCTACGTACAATTCGCCCTTTTCCAGCAATTCCCGGAACTGGTTCACGGCTCGTTCACGCGGCATGGAGGGTATAGCGTGTCTCCCCATGCCGGTTTGAACGTTTCGGTGAGCAACGACGATAGCTTTGATAATGTTTTGCGCAACCGCCTGCAGGTATTAGAAAGCCTGGGCATTGAAACGTATCCCTGCGCAACCGCCTGGATGGTGCATAGCGCGGACGTGCTGACGCTGGATGGCGACGATTGGGACGACTGGCGAACAGATTGGCCCTATCGCTCCTATACGATTGATGATCGCGAGTTGATCTGGACGACTCGACCGCGCCGCAAGGCCGATGCCATCATCACGAGGCGAAGTGGCGTGGCGCTTGCCATGTCTTCTGCTGATTGCGCCCCCCTGCTGTTCTACGATCCCACGCGAGGCGTGATCGCACTCGCGCACGCCGGGTGGCGTGGCACGGCGCGCGGCCTCGGCGCGGCTACTGTCAACGCCATGGGCGAGCAATTTGGCTGCCAGCCGCAGCATATCTACGCGGGCATCGGCCCGACCATCGGCGCGTGCTGTTACGAGGTGGCAGAGGAAGTGCGCGGCCTGTTTCGAGGGGAACGAGAATTTGAAGCCATGCCGACCGGGGAAGGCTATCGCAACCTGGTACGCGACTCAGCCGTATTTAATGTAGTAGAACTGGCGGAGCGCGGCAGCCTGCGCCTTGATATGTGGGAAACGAACCGCAACCAGCTTCTACTGGCGGGGTTGCTGCCCGAACATATTGAGGTCAGCGGCATCTGCACCAGTTGCCAGAAAGAGCATTTTTATTCGTATCGCGCCGAACATGGCAAGACGGGGCGATTCCCGTCCATCCTGGCATTGCGCCGGGAATATGACGCAAATATGTAAGGTGTCGCATGATAACACCAGAACAGTTGGCAGGCAATCTTGAATATGTGCGCGGGGCTATCGGACAGGCTGCCGGGAGGGTTGGCCGCGATGCGCAAGACGTGACGCTGATCGCTGTTTCTAAAACGGTGTCCCTTGAGCTTGTGCGTATGGCGTATAATTTGGGAGTGACGGATTTTGGCGAGAACCGCGTGCAGGATGCCTTGCCCAAAATCGCGGAATTTCACCCGCCAGAGGTGTACTGGCATATGATCGGCCATTTGCAAAGCAATAAGACCAGTAAGGTTATCGGCGCATTTGCCAGCGTGGAGAGCGTGGATACCCTGCGCCTGGCGCAGGCGCTGGAGCGACACGCGAGCAGGCAGGGCGTTACCTTGCCGGTGCTGCTACAAATCAATGTCTCAGGCGAGGCCAGCAAAGAGGGCATGTCACCGGCAGAAGCCCCGGAGATGGCCCGGCACATTGTCGCGCTGCCGCACTTGCGAGTGGAAGGGTTGATGACCATCGCGCCCATCGCGCAAAACCCGGAAGAGACGCGACCGGTTTTCCGGCAATTGCGCTTGTTGCGAGACCACCTGCGCAATGAAATCCCGCAAAGTGACTGGCGGCACCTCTCGATGGGTATGACCGATGATTACCGGGTGGCGATAGAAGAAGGGGCTACGATTGTGCGTATCGGACGAGCCATCTTTGGCGAGCGCGTCTATGTCTAGACGAGAAAGAATACACCATGAAACCGGAAGAGATACTGTTTGGCCGTCGTATTCGACAAAACCATGCTTTAGAGCACGCTACAATTACCATATTGAGTGGCTACGTCCCTGAACTGCGGGTAAGCGCGCGCTCCAATTCGCGCGGTTTTATCATCTTTGGCGACGTAGACCTGGGGCAGTTGCGGCGTTCTCTGGACGAGGCTTTACAGCGCTTACAGGCAGGCGAAGCCGAACTGGCAATTCACCCTAATTGCGGCACAAACCTGGTCGTGGGTGTCTCGCTCTTTGCAATGGGAACGCTGCTGGGCATGACTTCCAGCCGCGCGCGCACTCGCGTCACCTCTACCGCCTTCTCTTCCGTCGCGGGCATCATGGCGGCGCGCCCGTTGGGGCAGTTTGTGCAAAAGCACGTTACCACGCTCCCTGATTTAGAGGGGGTGCGCGTCAGCAAAATCTTCCGCCGCAAAATTCTTGGCATGACCGTCGTTGAGGTACGAACCGTTCAGGAGTAGTTGTGTATGAGAGATCTCTTAGGCATCCCGTTGGATCATGGCCTGATCTACGGGATTGTAAAGTATGGCATTGGAATTTTGATTATCGCCATGATTATCCGCGTCTTCGCTACGTGGTTTCGCGCCGATGAACGTTTTGCCTTTATCCGCTTCCTGGCGCGCATGACCGACCCCTTTATAACTCCCATCCGCCGCATTGTGCGCCCGGTGGGCGTCCTCGACATGTCGTTTCTGATCGCTTTCTTCTTCCTTATCACCATCCAGGCGTTGTTGTTGCAAGCGCTTCCCACCGGCTGGTGACGCTCTCGTGCGCTTAACCGTGCGCGTTATCCCGCGCAGCAGCCGCAACGCCATCGCATGGGAGCAAGGCGTGCTCAAAGCGCGATTGACCGCGCCGCCCGTTGATGGAGCGGCCAACGACGCGCTCATCGCCCTGCTCGCGGAACGTCTCGGCCTGCCCAAACGCGCAATTAGCATCGCGCGCGGCGCAACCGGGCGGCTAAAAATCGTGGAGATCGCGGGCATGACGGAAGCGGAAGTCGCCGCCAGATTACAGGTGCATCAAGAATGAGAACAGGCAGGGTCGTCGACCCTGCCTGTTCTCATTCTTGATGCTGGTTAGCAGCCTGTCTGTCCTACCTGGAAGCAGCCCTGTACCGAGTCGATCTGGATGAAGCCTGGTGGTACTATCTTCAATATCACCAGGGCTTTATTGACCGGATTGCCATCCGTATTAAAGGAGATCTGGCCGCTGACACCCTGGATGGCCTGCGCGCCAGTAATTTTGCGCAAACCTTGCAGCAGTTCTGCCGGAGTCAGGGTGGTCTTCGTGCCGGTCAGCATATTCTGCGCGGCGGTTAGTATCGCTGTAGTGGCATCGTAGGAGAGGATCACATCACCATCAGCGCGGGCATAGCCATAGATGCCATTGTCGTACTTGCCATTAGCGTCAAAGTTGGCCTTGTAGTTGCTGAAGAAATTCGGTCGCGAGCAGGCGAACGCTTTCCCGGCAGCGCACAAGATGGCCCATTCGTCGGGATGGGCAAAGGTTGTGAAGTGCATACGCACCCCCGCCGCGTGCGAGCTGCTCTGATACCCGCCCAGCTCATACAAGGCGTCGCCGCCCATTACCTGTAAGTTGGCAAATGTACCGGATGTGGGCAGGTCGGTCAGCAATACGCTGGCGTCAACAGCGTAGCCGGAGAAGTAGATGAGGTTGGGGTTAGCCGTTTCGGCATTGTTGAGCAACTGCACAAAGTTATCCGGTTTGTTGACCGTGTAATTCTCTGTTGCGACAATCGTGCCGCCATCTTTGGTAAACTGGTCGGTAAAAGCCTTTGCCAGGGTCTGGCTATAGGGATCGGAATTGTCTACGAACAACGCAACGCGCGTAGCATGTAAGTTTGTCTCCGCGAAGTGCGCGCCGATGACGCCCTGTGTCACGTTAGGGGGAGCTACTCTAAAAAAGTAGGGTTTGCCTGTTAGCGAGTCGCTGGACGCGGTCTGCGATACCATTGGAATCTGGGCAGGGGTCAGCGTCGATAACACTTGCACAACACGTGAACTGAACGGCCAGCCCATGATGCCCACGAAATGGCTGTCGGCTTTCTGCAAATTCACGATCTCCTGGGCGACCGGGGTAGCAAAGGTGGTCTGGCTGCCAGAATTAGCGATCAGTAAGCGCACCTGCACGCCATTGGGCAACACGTGTCCGTCGTTATAGGCCTTCTGCGCTACATAGGCCCCTTGCAGGTCATCGCGTCCTATGCTAATAGTACCCTTATCGCCGGTGAGCATGGTGGCAACTACGATATCGATGTAGGGACTGCCATTGTCCAGCACGGTCTGATCTTCCAGGTATATCCAGGCTTCGGCGTTGCCCGTATCGGCCTGGGTCGCCTGGCTCCACAGGCTTTCCGCGCCGCTCTTATCACCTTTTTGAAAACTTTGCGCCGCCTGGTTTATCAAATCCCCGCCGGGCCGCGTGGTATCAAAAGCGGCGATCCCGTTACTGATGCCAATCATTTCGCCATTGGAAGCCTTCATCACACCTAAGCCATTGATAGGTATGTTTGATGCTACAACGGGCGTAGGTGTACCATTCGCGGTAGCCGGTCCGCGATGCTGGAAGTAGTAGTACGCGCCAAAACTGAAGGCGGAGAGCAAGACGACTACCAGGATGAGAAGGAGAAAATTGCGTCCGACATTGCTCCCGCGTCCCTGTGTCGGCGCGGCGTACAATCCGGGCTGATAGGGCGATTGTGCCATGACGGGTGGCAACGGGGTAACTGGCGCGGGTCTGCGTGGAGGTTGATTTGCCAGCGTCGGTTGGTTCGCCGTTCCATAGGGGAGAGTGGGTGAAACAGCAGGCATTGGCCCGGATGTACCTAGCGTGTAGCTGTCCATGGCGCCCGAAACGCCGTGCCGTTTGAGCAATATGGTATCCACGTCGCGTTTCATGGCAATCGCGCTCTGGTAGCGCTGCGTGACATCGTTATTGGTGGCTTTGGCAAGTAACTGTTCTACTTCGGGCGACAACTGCGGGTTCAGCGTACGCGCTGGTGGATAGTTGAAGGGCGGGAAGTCGCGTGGGTCGCGGTTAGTCAGCAGGTGATGCAGCGTCGCGCCCAGGGCGTACAGGTCGGAGCGCGGGTCGGCGTTGCCCTGGTATTGTTCAGGGGGAGCGTAGCCCGGTGTACCCAGGGCCGATGTCTGCTTGCGCCGCGCATTCTTGACCACGTCGGCGCGGGCGATGCCGAAGTCTACCAGGTGCGCTCGCTTGTCCTCGTTATCGATGATGATATTAGCGGGCTTGATGTCGCGATGCACAATGGGCGGGGTGCGCCGCGCCAGGTATTCGAGTACATCGAGTACTTGAGAGGCAAAGCCCAGGGCTTCGCGTTCCTTCAAGGGCTGTTTGATGCGCTCCATGCGCTCTTCCAGGTTTTCTCCCTCAACATAGTCCTGAACCATGAAGTAGCGCTGGTTCTCGTCAAAACTATCGGTGACAGCAGGGATCAGGGGGTGACGCAGAGCTGCCAGGGTCATCATTTCCTGCTTGAAGTTGCGTTCATCCTCTTTAATTTTTTCAGGATCGCTGCTATCGGAAACGAGTTCCTTGATAACCACCGGTTTATTGTTGACACGCTTATCGGTTGCCAACAGGGCCGCGCCCATGCCACCCTGACCAAGCACTTTTTTGATCACGTAGCGACCACCCTGTAAGGGAGTGCCGATGCTCAGTGTGTGCGAGCCGCCGGTTCCTCCGGGAGTAATCCCTTTTGCCTGGGTACTGGCAACAGTCAATGAACTTGAAGAGACGCCGCTGCCGAGCGCAGCCGGGTCTATTAACCTGCCGCAATTGCTGCAATAGCGCACGCCATCGCGATTTTCCGCTTTACAGTAGGGACATTCCATCTTTCGCCTACCTTCTCCGCTTTTTAGATTTTGCATCTGGGCTATTGGCTAGATTATACTAGGATTCTTTGCCATAGTCGAGTAGGGACGGGGGCCAGGGCGGGGGCAAGCCCCGCCCGTACCCTGTACGGCTTCGCATTCCGCTTCGTAGTAGGGTACGGGCGGGGCTTGCCCCCGCCCTGGCCCCTACTGGCTCTCAGATAGTATATACGTACTCAGGAAGCGAAAGTTCAGCGAAACACACAACGGGATTGGCAAAGGTTGTGCCTTTACCAATCCCGTCATACATTTTACGGGGAATATGTCAGTTTACAGGTGCTGGCAGCGCAGGGAGATGATGCCGGGCGCGAAATGGTTCGCCTTTTGCAAATATTCCTGCTCGTTGGCCTCGATCATCAGCTTATGCATCACGACCACATCGCCATCGGGCAGCGGCTCAGCCGGTTGCAGGCAGAGTTCCATCACGGCGCAGCCGCGTTCGTAGACTTTTACCAGCCCTCCGGAGCCTGGGATGCGGTACGTCCGATTGTCGATGGATGGGCTGGATACTTCGAGATAGCCAAACTTGATCAGTTGTTGGTACTGGTTCTCCGACAACATCTCGCGTAGCAGGGCCTTTGCGCGGCTTTCAGCAGAGAGATGTTCGCTCACGGTTTCGCGGAATTGCCCGACCCGCCCATCGGAAGCCTGGGACAGGTAATAGATCGCCAGCAACAGGAATAGCAGCCAGATACCAAGAAAGAGGCTGAGAGTTTGCCACATAGCTGCTACTTCTCCTTAGCCGCCAATAACGCGGGGAACCATGACGATTTGCTCGGCGGTGCGGTCGAAGGTTTCAAGACGCTCAACAGTTTTACCAGACTCGACTTTGAAAGCGGTTGCGCCGCGCGCGCGTTCTTCGTTAAAGATGCGCTCGGCTTCACGGATTGCCGCCAGGGCTTCAAGATCGTTTGTGCTCGCTTTGTTATTATCCCACACGATCCGCTCGTCACCTTTACGGGACATAATTCGCAGCATACCCATGGTCTGTCTCCTTTTCTGTACAAGCAACCAGGCGTGATTTCTGAATGGGCGCTATACATTAGGCCCTACACGTTCCCGACGATACCCACATTTTAGGGACAAATTCAGCATAGCACGCTTTTGTCAGTAAATCAAGGGCAAAAAAAATGAGATTGAGTTGTGACAGGCCAGAGTACGGCGCTCTGACCTGTCACAACTCAATCTCATTAACCAGATTCAGGATAGGATACCCGGTATAGTGAACGTGAACGCGCTTCCCTCGCCGTGGATGCTTTCAACACGTACCGAGCCGCCGTGCAATTCCACGATCATTTTGACGATAGCCAGTCCCAGACCCTGGCCGCTGGTGCGACCAGCATGGTCCAGCGGGATTTGATAGAAACGCTCGAAGATGCGCTCCTGGTATTCTGGGGCGATGCCACTGCCGGTATCGCGCACCTGCACGACGAAGCTTTTCGGCGCTTCGCCATCGGGCGTGGCGGCGACATCTTCAACCACGCTGGCGGAAATCGTCACGCTGCCGCCAGACGGGGTGAAATGCAGGGCGTTGCTGATGAGGTTGCGTAGCACCTGCTGGATGCGCGTGCCATCGGCATAGACGCGGGGAAAGTCGCCGGGAATGTCGGAGACAATAGTTATGCCGTTATCCGAGGCTGTCAGCTCAAGTTCTTCAACGGAGTTGGCAATCAATTCTGGCAGGCTGGTGACGCTGCGATTGAGGCGCAGTTGACCCGAATCGGCGCGTGAGACCAGTAAAAGGTCTTCGACCAGCGCGTAAAGATGCTCGCTGCCGCCGCGCGCGCGCCGCACAAATTCGCGTTGCTGCTCGTTGAGGTCGCCCGCGATGCCCGTGAGCGCGAGGTTGAGATAGCCGTTAATGGCGTTGATGGGCGAACGCAGCTCGTGCGTAATCATGGAGAGGAAGTTGGCCTTCATACGCATGAGGTCGCGAATGGCGCTCATGTCGCGTGCCATCACCATGCAGAACGGGTGGTTTGCCAGCAGCACCGGCGTGACGCTCAGACCGATTGAATGGGAAACGCCCTTGATCGAGATGTCGATTTCCATATAGGGCAGGGCGCTGCCCTCCTGGAGCGCGCGATGAATTATGCAGAGTTCGCGACAGGCTTCATGTCCTCCCTCGTCCTCACACCCGAACAATTCCAGGCACTCCATGCCGATTACTTGCTGCGGATCAACATCGAAGATATGTCCAAAAGCGGGGTTGACTTCGGTAAAGCAGGTATCCACGCCCACCAGGGCGATGCCATCGGAACTGGCGCTCCAGATGGCACGCATCTGCACCTGGTCGGCGTGTACGCGATAAAAGAGTTCCCCGTTCTCCAGAGCGGCGGCGGCCATATTACCGAGGTTGCGCATCAGCCGCAGTTCTTCGCTGTTAAATGCGCTAGGTCGCTGTAATACAAGCACGCCGTACACTATCTCTTTCGAGACAAGCGGGATCGCCATCTTCGCATCGGTCGCGTCCGTCTCTGTTGCGCTATCCTCGACCTGCTGGCCCTGTTCCGGGGCGCGTAACATAGGGTGACGGTGCAGCGCGGCCCACGCCTCCAGCGATGTTGAGGAATTGATATTGATGCTCTCCCCGCGCGATTCGCCAATTTTCACCGATGCAGCGCACGCTTCTTGCGAGCAAGCAAGGCCTTCCTCATCTGAAATTTCGGCAACCGGGCGCAACAGTTGGGAGTGCTGCTGGTAGGCATAGATCACGATAGATTGCGCAGGCACGAGACGCCGCACGTTTAGCAGGATGGTGCGATACAGATCATCGGCTTCCAGGCGTGTTGTGATGCCTTGCGATAGACTGATGAGCATTTCCAGTTGATCGGCCTGGCGCTGGGAAATCTCCGCCTGACGGGCATTCACAAAAGCCAGCACCGCCTGCTCGGAAAAGATGGTCAACATGCGCAGTTTGCGTTCATCGAAGGCCGCTTTCTCCGGGCTGCTGGCGGTCAATGTACCGATAAATTCCTCTTTATCGAAGAGCGGCACACAAACCATCGAGCCTATGGGAGAGCGTCCCAACCGTTTGAAGCGCGGATCGAGGCTCACATCGTTGATAATCAGCGGCTTGCGATGCTCCGCCACCCAGCCGGCCACACCCTCGTTTTGCTGGAAACGAGTATGTCGCGGTCTCCGCCCCTGTTTTTGCAGCGCAGCCAGCGTAATAAGCGAACTCCCCCCTACATCCAGCAGCGCCACCGAACAATTATCGACATCGAGTAACGCCCCGGCATTGCGCACAATTTTTTGCAGCACGTCCACCAGTTCCTGCGATGCGCCTGCAAAGGGGGCTATGCCATTCAATAGTTGGCTGTCCTGCCTGGAAGATGTGTGTATCGTCATACTCGCTCATCCCTTTACTACTGGTCATATCCGGCTCGGGTATTTTTAATAAGAATATATCAGGGAACCCGTTCACATCACATATTATCGGCACTCATTGATATTTCCTCAGTAGTATAGCATTGTGGATAGAGCACAGATAGGTAGTAAGCAATATGGGCTACCTACCGGAGAAGAGTACCTGGGCGACCGCGAGGGACGCGCCCCTATTTCTATTCCTTCACCTATTTGAATGGCATTGTTGTAATACCCGCCATTTGTTCCTGGTTGAAGGTGGGGATGGGCAGGGAGAAGATGATGCGCGCTCCCCCCTGGGGCGCGTTCTCGGCGCGGGCAGTTCCGCCGTGCGCTTCGACGATGGCGCGCACAATGCTGAGTCCCAGGCCACTGCCGCCGGTGGAGGTCTGGCGCGAGTTATCGGCGCGGAAGAAGCGATCGAAGATGCGCGGCAGGGCTTCCGGCGGGATGCCCTTGCCGCTATCGGTGACAGCGATATTGAGCATGTTGTCCCGCTGGCGCGCCTCGATGGTGACGGTTCCACCGGGTGGCGTATGACGCAAGGCATTTTCGCTCAGGTTCGAGAAGATACGCATCAGCATATCGGAATCGGCCCATATTACTGGCAGCGTGTAGGAGATGTTGTTGAGCGGTTCTACGTTGGCGCGTTCAAATTCAGGTGTCATCACCGCCAGGCATTCATCGACCAGCGCGGCCAGGCGTAGTGGCTTGCGCTGCGGCTGCATCGCGCCAGCTTCCAGCTTTGCCATGACGTGCAGGTCTTTGACCAGGCGGCGCAGGCGCAGTGTTTCGCGCACGATGACGCGCCCGGTCTTTTCATAGTCTTCGCGATTCTGGTTGACGCCGTCCACCAGCGACTCGCCCAGGCCAGCGATAGATGTCAGAGGCGAGGCCAGGTCGTGCGTGATGTTCATGATGAGTTCGCGCCGCAAGTTTTCCTGGCTGCGCAATTCTTCCACGTCGCGTTCAAGACGACTCGCCATCACGTTGACAGTCTCGGCCAGTTCGCCCAGTTCGCTGCGCGCATTCGTCTGCGCGCGCGCGCTATAATCGCCGGATGCCAGCACATGCGCGGTATTGGTCAAGATTGCCAGGGGCCGCGTGATGGTACGCGAGAAGAGTAGCGCGGCCAGTGTCGCCAGCGCCGTGATAATAATGGCGGCGATCAGCACGAAGCCGGTTATGGTTGCCAGGAAGGGGGGGGCGGTATTCTCGGCGGCGGAACGTGGCAACGCTACCAACGTCCCTATGATTGTAGAGCTACTTTGCCCATCTATGTAGATAGGCAGCGCGGCGAAAAGGCGCGCAGACCCGACTGGACCCGCTTGACCAATTTGATCGATGGTCGTCGTGCCCTTACCTGCCGCGATATTGGCGGTAAACAGTTTCGCGTAATCTCCGCGCTGGAGTGAGGGATCGCTTGAGGCTACCAGCAGGGCAGCAAGACCCTGGCCTGGCGGGTTTTTAGCAGCGCCGAAACGCGGGTAGAGCAACTGGTGAGTTTTATTGAAGATGAGTAGCAGAAATCCTTGATCTGACTGAGATTGGGCGGAAATTTCAGGCAAGACACTGGTTATAGCCTTTGGCAAGTTTCCATTCTGGGTATAGCTGACGCCCAGACGCCCGGCGGTATCGGAGGCAAACGTGGTCAGTCGCTGGCGCACATCAACGCCATAGTAGTAGTTGACTGCTATAAGTACCGTAATCGCTAATAGCGTTGTTGCCAGCAATGATACCAGTATTGAGCCAATTGCCAGTCGCCAACGAATGCTGCGCCACCAGGGAACCTGCATATCAGTCCTCCAGGGCGACCGCAAGGGTCGCCCCTACCATATATGTAATTATTTTGCACCCACTTCGAATTTGTAGCCGACGCGCCAGACGGTTTTGATATAGCGGTAGATGGAATTGGCCTCTATTTTCTTGCGCAGGGCGCTGATATGCACGTCAATGATATGGCCGTCTCCATAATAATCGTAGCCCCAGATTTTATTCATGAGTACTTCGCGGGTGTAAACCCTGTCGGGCGACCCGGCGAGCAGGGCCAGTATATCGAACTCGGTGGGGGTCAACATCACCTCAACATGGTTGACCTCGACGCGCCGGGCCAGCAGATCAACGGTCAGGCTGGGGAAACGCAGGGTAGATTTGCCATTGGCCGACGCGTCACCTTGGCTCCCCTGTTGAGCGTCACCTTGCTCCCCTACCCGTCTCAAGATGGCGCGCACGCGGCTCACCAGTTCGCGCGGGCTAAAGGGCTTGACGATATAATCGTCCGCGCCAATGTCCAGACCTTGAATACGGTCATCCTCATCGCCGCGCGCGGTGAGCATCAGAATAGGGGTTTTCGACCAGGCGCGGATACGGCGACACACTTCGAAGCCATCCAGCGCGGGCAACATGATATTGAGCAATACCAGGTCAGGATGCTCGCGCGCGTGGAGCGCCAGGCCGTCCGCGCCATCTTTCGCCACGACGACCTCATAGCCTGCGTCTCGCAGGTACAGGTTCAGCAGGTGAATAATACCATCTTCATCTTCAATAATCAGTATTTTTTGAGCCATTCTATAGAACTCCAGGCCAGTAGCAACACCCCTTGCGGGTGTCCCGTCTCCCGTTTCCGTCTTAAGCATAGCTAGCCGCATGGGACACCCACCAAGGGGTGTCGCTACTGGCTCGTTACATGGTTGCCTCTACAGGGTATGGTAACATATCCGCCTGCCGAAAACACGTCTCTGGGATGGCCTTTGCCTCTCTCGAGATCAATCTTGAGCAAATCTTGAACTTTAGCATACACTTTGTTCACATTTGAGCGGTATGATTAGGGTGTCACACAGAGACGTGTGGCGACAATACATAAAAATTTCGGACGCGTTAAAGCGCGTCTCTTATGAAAAAGGGAATTCAAACGCATGAAAAAAATCTTTTTGATCGTTGGCGGGTCTGTCTTTCTGGTAGGCGCCATTCTGTTCGGCGCGTTCTTCGCTGGCCCGATGCTCGCATCAGCCCAGACTGGCCAGTCCACTACCGCCGCCACCAGCACGGCCACTAGCGCAACGAATACGTATTGCGAACAATACCTGCAAGACCTGGCAAAGCGCCTGGGCGTTTCCGTCAGCACCTTGCAGCAAGATAAATTGTCGGCACGAGAGGATGTGCTGGCTCAGATGGTGAAGGACGGCAAGCTGACACAGAGTCAGGCTACCGCCATTGAGCAGCGTCTCCAGTCGCATCAGGCCTGCACCGGTAAAGGCAATGGCATCGTGGGTCGCGGCATCGTACTCGCTTCGTTGAAACAGTACCTGCCCAACATCGAGAGCCAGGTAGCGCAGGGCTTGAAGCTGACTTCCAGCGGGTTGACGGCTGATCTGAAGAATGGCCAGAGCCTGAGCCAGATCGCGACGGCGCAGGGTGTTACAAGCGCCCAGTTGCACACCATCGTGTTGAACGCTGTGCAGAGCGCTGCGAACCAGGCTGTCAAGGATGGCAAGCTGACGCAGGCGCAGGCTACCGCCTTGATGACGGGGCTGCAACAGCATCCTGCCATGCTGAATAACCTGTTCGACCGGCACTTTCACGCGAAAGCATAATACTACCTCCTTTTCTTCCTCCTCCCCTGACAAAAAGGGTTGGGACGGTGCAAACCGCCTCAACCCTTTTTGTATGTCATGGTAATTTGACTACGATTGGCTCTCGATCCATTTGTTGAGGGCGTCGCCGCTCTCAAATGAGACGATCAGGGCGTAGCGGGGTTTGGGACCGGGGTGCCAGGCGGCGTGCCACATGCGTTGCGAGTCGATGACGAGTTGGCGGTTGTGAGGCATGGAAATACGCGACTCGGTCGAGGGATCATTCTTGTCTTCGCGCAGAATCATGTACGAGTCGGGATCGTCGGTCAGTTGCAACCAGGCGCGCACTACCCAGCCTTCGCCATCGGGGTTCAGGCGGTTGTTGTCGTCGAGATGCAGGTTATGGATGGCCTCCGCCTCGGTATTGGGGTTCAACTTGATGATACGCACGCGCCCGTACCTGGCTCCTACTTCCTCGGTCCATTTCACCAGCGTGGGACAGAGTTCAGCGTTCTTCGTCCATATGCCGTCTTTATCAGGCTTGCCATGATCCCAGAATCCGGCGCACTCCATCTCGCCGAGCGCGGAAGCGATGGGGGCGAAGTTGGTGTCGCCGCCGCTCTTCCAGTCCATATATTCAAGTTGCATCCATTCTTCCGGGGGAACCTGCGGGCCTTCATAATTCCGCAGAACAGCAAACCCTTTTTCCGCAAGAGCATCAAGTTTGACGTACATTCAGTCACTCCTTCATGGTACAGTGATCTTCAAAAACGAGCTACCTTCACCGGCGCGCGGCGCGATTTTCATTACGCGGCACGTCCAACGATCTTTTCCATTGTATCATAGTGCGATGGTCAGGTAGTACAATCCGCTGAATTTTTCAACCAAACGCGGGGATGATGCGTAGCCCCGTCCTGATGATATTTGACAATCGAATAGGGTAATCACTAGAAACGCCCGCCTCCGTCCTGTAGGGCCTTGTGCTTGTCCTGGTGGTAACACAATCCGTTGGGGTTCCGTGAGGCAGAAATGGTCATAGTCCAACGAGGACAAGCACAAGGCCCCCTCATCCACTCCACCCTGCCCATTGTCCCTACAGAAACCCTGGGACGCAAGCATCCCAAAGGATATCATTACCCTATTCGGTTGTCAAAACTCATCAGGGACAAAGGGAGCGACCGGTTTCTGCCATTAATTGTGGTAGTTTATTTGCTAATCTTATTGGATTTGTAACGCAATGTGTTGCAATCATCCTGTAATTTGGTGACGAACAAAGGAGGGAATCATGACAACGCACGAGAAAAAAGACACAAAGATAGATAAAAGCCGTATTCCAGTGTTTGCAAACCATCAAGAGGAAGCTGATTTCTGGGATACGCATGATATAACCGACTACATGGATGAACTAAAGCCGGTAAAAGTGAGATTCGCAAAAAACCTTTCATAAGGCATCACTATACGTCTCGATGCTAAAACACTGGAAGAACTACGGGAACAGGCCCATAAGAAAGGCATTGGGCCTACTACGCTGGCACGCATGTGGATTTTAGAATGTTTGCATAGCAACACGCCTCCTCACTTCTCATCCGGTGAGTCTTAAAAGTTTTAAGTCAGTAGCTACACCCCTTCTCGGTGTCCCCTCCACAACTCTAGAAAGATGGGACGCCCTCTAAATGATTCAAAGCAGCGACGAAGGCGGTTTAGACTCATGGTGATCGTTCTCAAGTGGATTCATGATAGGGTTCGTGTACCGTTCCGGGACTGGTGAGTCATTGTCGGGCGGGCGGGAATCTTGCCCCAGGTAGTAGCTGATGACGAGCGCGGCTCCTACGCCGAGGGGGATCAGGCCGGGCAGCAGCCAGGGGCCGACATGGAGTGGTGTGTTGGTGAAAACGGCTGGCAAGATATAGCCCAGGGGATAGAGGCCAATAGTCAGGGCAAAACCAACCATCCCCACGATCAGCCCCGCGCGCAAGACGCCTGTGCCCCGTCGCTGGCGGCGCAGGCGGTTGGGATCGATGCCGCGCGCGATCAACGCCATGCGTTCGCGGTGGTCGATGTAGCGCAGCACCGCGATAAATCCCAGAAAAATGGCGAGTGCGATCAACCAGCCAAGCAAGGCCGCGAGTACAGATGAAGACATATATTACCCCTGTCTCTTATGGTTTATGATGTATCTATGTGGTAAGATACGATAAACAGGAAAGATGTTTCAATGCCGATCGTCTGACGTTTCCGTTCGGGATTCATACCAACGAAACATTTTCTGTAGATTGAATCTCTAAAGGAACATATGAGAGAGCATTTCTTGCCATCATTAACCGGTCTGGGAGTACCGATCTCCTTGACGGCTTCTTCCCCGGTTGAACTGGACGACCAACGGCTTGTCACTGCCAGCAAGCGCGGCGATCAGGACGCCTTTGCACAGCTTGTCCAGCGTTACCAGCGACGTATTTTCAACCTGGTGTATCGTATGCTTCAGCAATATGAGGAAGCAAGCGAGATTACGCAGGAGACGTTTCTGGCTGCCTGGCAGGGTCTGCCATCCTTCCGGGGCGAGGCGCGTTTCGCTACCTGGCTCTATCGCATTGCTTATAACTGCGCCTTGAAGCAACTTGAGACGCGCAAACGCGACTGGGCATTGCAGGCGGCGTTACAGGCGGAACATGCGCTGGAAAGCAAAGACAACTTCGACTGCGCAAGCGCACAGATCGATGAACATGAGCGGCAGGCTTTTGTTCAGGAACATCTCTCTCATCTTCCTGCAAAGTACCGTATTGTGTTGATTCTGCGACATCTACAAGATATGACCTACGAAGAGATGGCGGAAATACTCACTATGCCTGTTGGCACTATTAAAACACATTTGTTCCGCGCGCGCAATTTGCTCAAAGAACGGTTGCAGGGACTGGATCGTGATTCATCCACGGGAACGAGAGGCTAATCATGCATTGCCAAGAAGCAGGGCAGCAACTACAATTCTATATTGATGGACGACTGACACTAGAGCAGATGCGCAATCTGGAAGCGCATGTTGTTCGTTGCGTTGGCTGTCGCGAAGAATTGGCTACGTTAGAAGAAATCTCTCGCCAGTTTAAGATGGTGCAGATGGTTGCTGAGCCTATAAATATGCACGCGCAAATCATGCGGCGTGTCGCGCTGGCTCCGCGCCGCAATTCTCAACCCTTCTTCCCCTGGCGTCTATCGCTGTCGGAATGGCTGGCCGCCATCATACTGGCAACGGTTGCCACCCTGGGATCAATCCTGGCGCAGCCAGCGGTACGCGCACTGTTGCCCTTTGCCAATGGGCATGACTCCTTGTCCCTCGTTTTTATGAACCTGACACATAATTTGCTATCGATGAATAGCAGTACGCTTACCCTGGTTCTGTGGATCTTCGGTACTGTACTTGGAATTTGCATAACGCTGGCCTTCGCGGGCGGCGAACTGCGTTCACGCTGGTTCAAAGCCATGTTGGACCGCCTGCCCGTCAGATAAGCACACGGCAGGTTTTCAGATGACAGGGAATGTGGGCTGCGTCGCAGCCCACATTCCCTGTCATCTGAAAACCTGCCTGTTGATGAATGATGAAAGAGAGATTCACTATGCATGGACCCCTCGCGCATCGCGATGATACAGTCGATGACTATCATGGCACGCTAGTAGCCGATCCCTATCGCTGGCTCGAAAGATCCTGCCGCGCCTGATACGCTGGCATGGGTAGAGGCACAAAACGCCATCAGCGAAGACTATCTGGCCGCCATTCCTGCTCAGGCCGCGCTGCGCGAACGGATGACGGCTCTGTGGAATTACCCCAAATATTCGGTGCCATCTCACAAAGGCACCTATTATTTCTACTCGAAGAATGATGGGCTGCAAAATCAATCTGTGCTGTACCGGCAAGAGAGCTTGCAGGGCGAATCTACTCTGGTGATCGATCCCAACACACTGAGCGAAGACGGCACGACCGCGCTGGTTACGCAGTCCTTCAGCAAAGATGGTACGCTGCTGGTGTATGGTCTTTCGCGGCACGGCAGCGATTTGCAGGAATTGCATATCCGGCAGGTGGAGAGCGGCGTCGAATACGCAGAGGTCATCCAGTGGGGCAGATTTCCATCGGTGGCCTGGAAACGCGATAAGAGCGGCTTTTTCTACAACCGGTTGCCGGAGCCGGGCAGCGTGCCGCCAGAAGATCAGAGCAACTATAGTCAGGTCTACTGGCACACGCTCGACACACCGCAGAAAGAAGATCGGCTGGTGTTTGAGCGACCCGATTTCAAGGAACTGAGCTTTTCCCCTTTTATGAGCGACGATGATGAATACCTGATGCTGCGCGTCTGGCATGGCACCGACCCCAAAAACCGCTTCTACTATCGCAAAGTCGTAAGCGATGGACCATTTATACGCCTGTTGGATGAGGCAGATGCCAGCTACGATTTTATCGGCAACGATGGTCCCATCTTCTACTTTCAGACGACGCTGGACGCGCCTCGCAAGCGCATCATCGCCATCGATTGCGAACAGCCGCAGCGCGCGAACTGGCGCGAAATTGTGCCACAACAGGACGATGCTATAGAATTCGCCTTGATGGTCAACCACCAGTTTGTCATTCTTTACCTGCATGACGCGCACCACGAAATAAAAATCTATAGCGTCGATGGCCGTTATGAGCGCGATATACCGCTGCCCGCGCCTGGCTCAATCGTGGAGGTTTCGGGAGAACACGACCAGACGGAACTGTTTTTTAGCTTTACCTCGTTTCTCTACCCATCCACCATCTACCGTTATGACTTCACCGGCGGCGCTTTAACGCTCTATCACGCCCCGGAACTGGACTTTGACGCCAGTGGCTATGAGACAACACAGGTGTTTTATTCCTCGAAGGATGGCACGCGCATCCCCATGTTCCTGACGCACAAAAAGGGGCTGAAACTGGATGGCAGCAACCCCACGCTCCTGTACGGGTATGGTGGGTTCGATATAAGCCTGACGCCCACTTTTTCCGTACCGGCGTTGGTCTGGTTGGAACATGGCGGCATCTATGCAGTTGCCAATCTGCGCGGCGGCGGCGAATATGGAGAAGCCTGGCACCTGGCCGGGACGCTGGAACGCAAGCAAAACGTCTTCGATGATTTCATTGCCGCCGCCGAATGGCTGATCGCCAACAAGTATACCCGCTCATCGCGCCTGGCTATCCAGGGCGGCAGTAATGGCGGGCTGTTGGTGGCGGCCTGCATGGTGCAGCGTCCCGACCTGTTCGGCGCGGTGATCTGCCAGGTGCCGGTGATCGATATGTTACGCTACCACAAATTCACCGTCGGTCGCTACTGGATCTCAGACTACGGCAACGCGGAAGCCAATCCTGAAGATTTCAAGTTCATGTACGCCTACTCGCCCCTGCACAACGTCAAAGCGGGTGTGGCCTATCCCGCCACGCTCATCCTGGCAGCGGACACCGATGACCGCGTTGTCCCGGCCCACGCCAAAAAGTTCGCTGCTACCCTGCAAGCGGCCCACGTCGGAGATAATCCCATTCTGCTGCGCATTGAGATGAAAGCCGGTCACGGATTTGGCAAACCCACCACAAAGCTGATCGAGGAACGCAGCGACATCTGGGCGTTTCTGTTTGAGCGATTTGGGATGTCATAATCTTTTTCGGAAAAAGGATAACGGGCAATGGAAATCCCGCGCAGGCGACATTTAAACGACATTGGACTAGGGCTATTCTTGCTCAGCCATCCCGGCCCGGTTGCTTTGCATATCATCGCCGTCGCGGTATTCGCGCTGCTGGCCGCGGCATGAATCCTGGGGCATCTTTGCGCTCATCGTGGGGGCGCACGCCGCCATGCAAATTTCTATTGCTATGCTCACCGCCTGCGAAATGGGCGTTTTCGATGCTCTGAACGGACAACCGCTTCCATTGGACGCGCTGGCGCAACGCCTGGAGTGCCAGCCGCAGGGCCTCTCTTTGTTGTTGAACCTGCTGATCTCCGCTGGCTACCTGCGCTATCCCGCGGCCTCTACCACAACAATCGTATGGCGCGGCGCTGGTTGAAGGTCAAAAGAGTGTGAAACTAATAACGTGGGTAACGAGGGCGGCCTGAGTGGAAGCCCACAATCAACCCGACGATAAAGACAATCAGGATGACAATGATCAGCGTCTGTATGCCAATATAAAACATACTATCATCCTTTCTGCCGGTCTGCCCACATTGTAGGGAAGCGGCGTGCGAGAAGCGAAAGATCAAAGACGAACGGACTTTGCAATACGTTTATATGCAAGACTTACCAGTGATGCATGCCTGGAACGCAAAACAGGAGTATCAGGTATAAGTGGCAGATAATCTTCGAGATAGATACCGACTTCAATGAATGCTTGCCGCAATGCTGTTGGGTGACAATCAAAGTCCCCATGTTTATCAATACGAAGCGCGAGATCAATGAGAACTGCCCGGCGAAGCTTGGGCGGAAACTGCGCTATCATTTCTGCAACCTGGTGGAAAAGAGATTCCTCGATCATAATGTTAAGCACAATATCCTCAAGATCGTCCTCAACCCTTGATGCCAACGACTCATCTAGAAAGTAGTTGGCTGCTTCTCCACGTAGGAGCCTGAAGTCTTTACGGCGTGAGTCTTGAAAGTAGTTTTTCGCTATTACGATAGCGAGACGCTGCAAAGAAGCAATAGCGATTCCTTTCTGCTGCGCATGAAGCACATACTCAATCGTTTTCCTGATAGCCGTATAAGTAATGTCATATGCAATATCAAATTCCTGCCCTGACCATGCGGCTACGTTTGCGCCATAAACCCAGTGCGTTACAAGAGACATCAGTAGAGGGCAGAGCTCACTCCAAAATGAATTATCATGTATATCAGTGGCTCCTGCCACTACTTCTGGTTTGACGACGCTTTGCATATAAACCTCCTTAAGGAACTTAACAGTTTATGTCCATGAACATCAGAAAATCTATTGTTACAACTTAAAAATCACCCTTTCAAGGAAACATACCAGGTTTTACAATAAATAACAGTAACATAGTTGCTACAAAGTTACGTTTTATGATATTATCTGATAATATAGTAGCAGAATTTCTAATGAAAGTCAAGAGGTATGCCGAAGGAAAGTTCTATTTCACCTGAATATAAGGAGATATTACAAATGTATAACGAACATATCTGTGGATATACTCAATATATTGAGAGGTTTCCTGTGTGTTTATCTACATCTTGATATTCTCCGAATTACGCAAATGCCACTAATAATAAAGGAATGCAGCTGAAAAAACACGTACAATACAAAAAATATGAGGGTAAACAAATTAACAATAGAATTTCTGTGGTTCAATGACAATCATTTGAGACCTCAACTTTTTGAGGGGCAATACCAGGCCTTTTTCCTGTAAGGGATATCTCTACATAGTTAGCGTTACTCCTGGTAAGCCTTGTTCGTTATTTGATATTATCAGAAAATCTGAGTGATATTTGTTTTCTTGACAACGTATATTATAATGAATTGGTGTTCTATGTGAGAATTCCTTGTGTATATCAAGCCTTATTAGTAAGAATAGTTTGATGTAACACCATATACTAAAAATATGGGGAATTAAATTTTATGCGCATGTGGTAAGAAAGTCTAAAATATAATGCTTTCAAACAAAATTAGTCTAGAAAGCGCTCTGCTGGTTGGGAGATCAAAATGAAGGATCTGAGCATCGAAGGGATCAGAAAACACTTACAGCAGAAGGAAGTCCAGCAACGTGTGTGGAAGCGTATGTTGGATGCACATTCACGGGCTACGGTGACTATTAGCCGTGCTGCTAATCTCTTCAAATTTAGCGAAAACCAGTTACGCGAATGGGAGAGGAAGGGATTATTGCAAACTGATAGACTATCCTTATCTTCAGAGGGTAAAGGGCACAGGCAGTATCACGGAAGATCCGGATAAGCTTGCGGTTATCCGGGAGTTGCTTGACCAGGGCTATGGTCCCGGAGATATCCCTTCCGATGTTGATACCATTTGGAAGCAAGTGGCGGGCGATCACGTACCGCTGATGTCTTTATCTAGCAGTTGAGAGCGCGAATATGTACCTGAAGGCAAACATCATGCAATTGATACTCATGTAGATACTGCTGATGAAGAATACTTCGGCGGTTTTTCGTATCGCAGGCGTTACGGTTGTCGCTCTTACTCATCTGCGAAGAAATGCCGGGAACAATCGCGGGACTCTTCCTCCCCTTCAACGCAGAGAACCGGGACTACGCATAGGCTCCTCACATAATATCTCGCAGGCAGGCCCGTCGTTGATCGGATGGATAGGAGCGAACCAGGCCTTTTATGCATCATATGAGCCTGCTCCTACGTTTGACTATCCCAGCGATTTCCGCATTGAATACTTGCCGGACTGGAACGAAAATATTTGTCCTGCTCCGATTATTGTGATACAGCGCAAGTCCAGGGATATTGCTGTCACAGGCACTCAGGTTGCATCTATACAGCGCATTTTTGAACTTGTTTATAAGTATGTTGAGGATTGGCTCCCTTGTTTTAGCGCTGGTAGACGCGACTGGATAGAACATGTCACCAATTTTGGGCTGAACCCAAATGTTACTGATGCCCTGCTGGATAATATGATGAACGCGATTGTGGAGTTAGGAGGAGAAGCGCATGGTCGCAGGCGGTGGAAGCTTCTGCAACCTGTTTATTCCGCAATACCCCCTCCCTGCCACTGCTACAGCGTACAATCAGGACGCGCGCCCCATAGCGATGAATCGCCTGCGCGTTTAAGTTTCAAGAGATTTAACTTTACAGGCTACCGGGTATCAGACATATAGAGCCTATCAAAGTGGACTCCTGATCCATCCATCATATGTTACTCAAACAGATGCGTTACGAGCTGATCACTATGCTGGAGGATTTTTATTCTACCGGCTATCGCGATCCCCTTGAGAGCGCTGATGGCATGGTAGCAGGTGCCGATCTATATCGCCTCTGACGAGATTGACGCTTTCTCACTTGCTTATCAGCGTGCTTTACGTTTGCTGACAAGAATGCTGAGGATCAATCAGCAACTTACCCGGCGCGGGCGGCTATTCTGATCCGTGAGCGGAAAACTGTCAGAAGCTGTCGCCGCCAGACTGAGAACAGCGGATATCTCCTTCCGAGAATTTCTCTCAGAGGAGGATTTTTTTGATGAGTTTCTATAGTCTTCTGATTGGTATTCTCAAGCAAGATGATGCAGTGCAATTGGAGGGGAGAGAGGTCTCCTTCATTGTTCTAGATATCGATAAGCAAACTCCTAAGCGATCAAAAACTGGAGACCGTGCTGCAAGAAATCTCAGCCGTGAAGTTGGGATGAAGCTTCAGGGCCAACTTCGCCTGCAATCTAACCCCGAATTTAGAAACGTACCAGATGTTGGCGCTGATCGTTACTATTTGAAATTGCCTGGCATGTTGCTGACTTTGACGCGCGTAATCTAGCTGTCCAACTTCTGCAACTGCTAAGAGGAAATTATCGTGTCGATGTGCGACGCCCTATGGTTGGCAGACCCATCTTACTTGATGAATTGCTCGTGTTACAAAACGTGACGCTACGTGGGGGTTTCTAAATGCACATGTATCCGAAGTTTAAAGAGGTGTTGGGTAGGTATGAGCCTAAAGATGCTGTAGCTGGAACGAGAAACATCTATCTTGGAGGGTTTCTTGTAAACCCAATCGCGGGCAGGCTTACGGTGGGGATTGTGTCGTGAGTTGGGACCATGCGAATTGGGGTTATATACTTTGGTCTCGTGGTGAGTTATCAAGTTAAAGGGGGTGATGTATTCTATAAGTTCAAAATTTTCTGTTAGATTTACGGATTGATGTCACACTATGTTCTGAAAAAAACTAGAACATAGTATTCAAAGAAACTGGTGGGGAGCTGGTTTTGTTATGGTTAAAAAAGTGTTCATCTTAGGGCGTCCAGGCACTGGTAAATCCACCGTAGCACGAATCCTTGAAACAGTTGCTCAAGGAAAATGGCTGGAATACCCGGCACATTTACGATTACAAACACCTGCATGACATGTTTCAAAAAGAGATAGATGACGATCTTGCTGAAGAGGAAAGGTCATTTCGTCAGAAAGGTCCTGATTCATGTCAAGGCTTCGATGTATGCAATTTCAAGGTACTTGATACAGTTTTGAAACAAATGGCAGGCAAAGTACAAACAGAAGAGCAGAGTCGGATCGGGAGCGAATAAACTTTTGCTGATCGAGTTTGCGCGCAAAGAGTATACCCGTGCCTTAGATATTTTTGGTTATGAGATTTTGAAAGGCGCGCATCTGCTCTATGTCAAGCTCGACCTGGAGAATTGTATCAGACGTGTACATCAGCGTGCAATTGAGAATAGATCCAGGTCCGAATATGACCATTTCGTCTCCGACGATATCATGAGGAGTTATTATAGCGGAGACGATTGGTCCAGTGAGCAATTTTTTAAGTATCTCAACACTCTGCAAACTATCGATGTGACGGATGAAGAGCTTGACAACTCCGGGACGGATGAAGAGCTTGAAAGCAAAGTCGGAAAGATCTTTGGCAAGCTCGTAGGTCCTCAATTGGTGGCAGTATCATAAACATGTCCTATTCCTGCGAGAAGGCGCAACTTCTCTCAAAGTCTTTAGCGGGTTAGAGAGTATTTTGTTGTGAGCAGGTCAAATACGTTTGCCCTGCTTCTTTATACTCGTGGTTTTCTGTATAATCGTGTAGCCACCAGTACAAATCATCTTCTCTATTCATTCCTTATCCTTAATAAATATCAAACAGTCCCCAAAATGTATCAGGTCATACCACTATATGCTATAATATGTAATTATCTCAATGTACCAAAAATGCGGAAAGAATTATTCATGCCCGTAAAGCTATTTATTTTAGGACCTCCTGGTGGTGGAAAGTCTCATGCAACTCGTTACGTTGAAAAATATATAAAGATTTATTTTGAGAAATACGTAATGGTAAGAAGAGGCTGGTCCTTTTGTATTAATGACTATACATTCTTGAAGCAATTGTTCGTCTTTGATCAGTATATCAGTGATGAGGCTCAGCGACGTTTTAGACCAACCGACTATGGAGGATTTGATGTACTTGATCCTCGCGTATTTGATGAAGTATTGAATTCTGTTAGAAAAAAAGCGATTGTTAGCTGGAAACATTCGAACTATGATCTGGTTATCATTGAGTTCGCTCGTGCAAATTATAGTAGAGCCCTGCAGATATTCGGAGAAAAATTTCTACAAGACGCCTATTTTCTATTCATTGATGCCGATTTATTTGCTTGTTTTGAACGAATACAATATCGAGCTGCGAACCCACAATATCTTGATGATACCTTTGTTTCTGGAAATACACTTACCCTCTTGTATAGTGAGGACAATCGGCTTTATATGTCGGTGGGACTTTCGACAGATTTCGGACTTCAACAGCGACAGATAAGATGTATCGATAATATGACATCGGTCGAGGATTTTGAGGCTCAATTAAGTGAGTTTTTCCAGTTTATTTTTAACAAGGAATTTGGTAATTTACCCGAAACTGATCCTGCTCAGTTTGTTCCAGTTACAATGTTTGAAAGTGAATTAGCAAAATAGCCAGTTTTTCGGATTTTTGATATCCTGATAAAAAACCTCATAAGAATCCCTCTAGACGACATGTGATACACTACCATCAAACGCATTCTCCTTACTCAATCATCGAATCGCACAGCTAAAGGATCTGCAAGATTGGCAACAGCACGCATTCCATTTGAAAAATTGACTGCTATACACCCGAATCGTCGTATAACACTGGAGACAGGCGCCACGCCACTGTCTACGCGCCTCATTGACCTGTTCGTGCCGCTGGGTTTCGGGCAGCGCGCATTGATTGTTGCGCCCCCGCAGGCGGGCAAAACCACTATTTTGCGGCAAACGGCGGCAGCCGTCCTCAAGAACTACCCCGATGCGCAATTATTCCTGTGCCTGGTGGACGAACGCCCGGAAGAAGTGACCGAGTGGCGCACCGAGGTGCAGGGGCCAAATGTCAAACTCTATGCATCCAGTTTTGATCAGCAATTGGCAAAGCATGGGCGTATGGTGGAACAGGCCATGCACGACGCCAAAGTACATGTAGAACAAGGTCGCGATGTAATTATCCTGCTCGATTCGCTGACACGCCTGGCGCGCGCCCACAACCTGAGCAGCGAGATGTGGGATGGACCGCGCAGCCAGCGCGGTGGCAGTCGCACCCTCTCAGGCGGCATCGACGCGCGCGCTTTAGAGGTTGGCAGGCGCGTCTTCGGCGCGGCTCGCGCCATTGAGGAGGGCGGCAGCCTGACCATCGTTGCCAGTTGCCTGGTTGAGACGGGCAGCCGCCTCGATGAAGTCGTGTATGAAGAGTTTAAGGGAACGGGCAATCTGGAAGTTCGCCTCTCGCGGGAACTGGCCGACCGCCGTATCTTCCCCGCCATCGACCTCGCCGCCTCCAGCACGCGCCACGAGGAACGCTTGCTCTCGGAACAAGAACAAAAGGCGATGTCTTTGATGCGACGCAAAGTAGCCGACCTGCCCAAACGCGAGATCACCGAGCAGGTGCTGCGCCTGATGGAAAAAACCCCATCCAACGCCCAGTTGGTCGAGGCAGTCATCAAACAATGGTAAACATAAGCACAACAATGAAGGCCCTCCACCGACTGTGGGGGGCCTTCATTGTTGTGCTTATGTTTGTTCTATGCTGGAGCCTTTCTCCTGGAAGCGGAACAGGCGCGTGGCGATGAAGAAGCAGATCAGACCGTAGGCCAGCAATCCCAGCAGGTCGGGCGCGATTTGCGCGAAATCCTTGCCCAGGATCATTACCCCGTTCAATCCCTCCATTGCCCAGGCTGTTACGCCAATTTTGGCGATTTGCTGCATCCATGTCGGCTCTATGAAAAGCGGCCACCATGCTCCACCAATCGCTGAGGTTACTAGCACGACTAGCGTCACAACGGGGTTGAGCTGGCGGCGCGTTTTGACAACCGAGACGAGCAGGATACCCAATCCCGTTGTAGCGAAGCTCGCGCCGATGAGCAGGGCGATCACTCCGGGCCACGAGCCAATCGTCAAATGGAAAGCGAAGTAGCCCACAGCGAAGAGTACGGTCAACTGTGCCAGGGTCAGGAGGAATTGCGCCAGCAACTTACCGCCTAAGAGGGCATATCTCTGTACAGGCGCGATCAACAGGCGGCGGAAGGTGCCATCCTCTTTCTCCTGTAAAATGGTGCCCGCTACCGCGTTGATGCCGAAGAGCGCGAAGAAGATGGCATAACCGGGAACCACCTGGTCGAAATTGTTATACTGAACCGCCTTGCCAGCCGTCAAAGCCTGGACGGCCGAACTTCCACCCGTCGCGCTGGCCTGCCCGACCGTGCTGGCAATGCCCTGCGTGTTGATGCTGCTTTGCGCGCAGTGGTTGCCTGGTTGGTTGCAGATACTGTAGACCTGTCCTACAGCCGTCGAACCAGCTACTTCGGAAGTCAGTACGTTGGTTACAATGTTTTGTATGATAGTGGGGCGCGTGTCGCTTGTGCCGGGCAACGAGTATACCTGCACCAGATTTTTAGGGAGAGCGCCGGCGCTGGATGCGGCGATCAACAGGTTAGATGCATTGGCGGGAATGACCACCCCGGCGTTGACATTGCTGTTATTGGCTACCTGGTCTTTTACCTGGGCGGTGGTACTATACTGGTTGATTGTAATTTTGAGCGAAGCAGTATTAATGTTCAACGCCTGCGTGATGGCTTTGCCGATAGGACCAGTATCCGCGTTGCTCATAGCTACAGTAATCGCGATTTGAGATGAGCCGGTTCCGAAGAAACTGCCGAAGGCAAGCCCGATGACGGTAATTAATATCAACGGCATAACCAGCATGAAAAAGAGCGAGCCTTTGTCTTTAACTGTTTGTAAAAGGTCCTTGCGAGCGATGTACCAGAGATTTTTCATAGCGATCCTTCTCTCTTATTGAGCGCGCAACTTTCAAACGCGCCGATTTGTCCTGCTAGTCGCGCAGCGTTTTGCCTGTCAGCTGGATGAAGAGTTCCTGTAGCCCGTGCGGTCGCTGCACTTCGCGATTCTGGTCGCGCAGGGCCAGCAATTGTTCGAGCGTCCCCATAGCGATGATGTGGCCTTCATCCATAATGGCGATGTGGTTGCACAGTCGCTCGGCCTCTTCCATGTAGTGTGTGGTGTACAGGATGGTGATGCCCTGGTCGCGCAGCTTTTCGATGGTGTCGAAGATGTTCTCTCGCGATTGTGGGTCAACGCCGACGGTTGGCTCGTCCATCATCAGAAAGGCGGGCTGGTGGATCATTGCCACTGCCATATTGATGCGCCTCTGCATACCGCCTGAAAAGTTCTTGATGGGTTCTTTGCGCCGGTCGTATAGCCCGACGAAATGCAGTACTTCTTCCGAGCGCGCGCGGCGTTCTTTAGCAGCCATACCGTAAATTTGCCCGAAAAAGTTCAGGTTTTCCAGAGAGTTCAGGTCTTTGTAGAGCGCGATCTCCTGCGGCACAACGCCGATGGTGCGTTTCACTGTAAGCGGCTCCCTGGTTATTGAAACACCATCGATGGTGGTATCACCCGATGTAGGCGCGAGGTAGCCGCACATCATATTGATGGTGGTGCTTTTGCCTGCTCCGTTTGGGCCAAGCAGTCCAAAAATCTCCCCTTTGCCAATGGTGAAAGAGACGCCTTTCACCGCTTCATGCTTGCCGAACGTTTTGACGAGGTTGGATACCTGGACATGCACGGGGCGACCATCCTTCGGCAGATGAATGGGGCCAGTCTTCGTACTGAATGCCATTGAATCTTGCATATGCTTTACTCCTGCATGATATCGTTTGATTTCTATATACGAGCCAGGAGCGTTGCCCCTGGCTCCTTCAAGAACCGGATTACTGCGTATAGTGTAAGTCAGGCACCGCATAATAGATAGTACGTAAAGACATGTTTTCTGTGCATGACGAAAGTCATAGTAAGTAGGTAGTTGTATGATATACTACAGCAGCACTAATTAATGAGTTGAATAAGCGAATCGGGAGGGCTAAGGAAGTATGCGATGCCCATATTGTGGAGGATTTAACACTGACCGCACGGTTTATTGTACGAGTTGCGGTCGCGATTTGAAAACCCCGCCACGGCCTGCCACGGGCCAGCAACCGCCGTATCAACAGCCGTACCCGGCACCGGGTCAGCAGGGACGCCAGGCTCCCATGCCCGGACAACAAGGCCGACCCGGCGCTGCGCCCGCGCCTCAGGCACCACCGCAGTCACGCCGACAGGCTCCTGCGCCTCTGCCACCCCAACCCCCACCACCGCCGCCTGCGCCAGAGCCGCCCGCACCTTTCCCACCAAGCGCTATAGCAGAGTTGAAGGCGCTTGAACAGGGTGCGTTGCCGTATACGGTGATAGAAAGCACTGTTGGGGATGGACACAAAAAAACTGTACGCATTGTGTATGCGAAAGGCGTTGCCTGGCAGCAGGTCGCAACTCTGCTGAAAGCATGTAAAGAGCAGCAAGAAGCGGAGCTTGAGACGGTTCTGATCCAGGGCGTTTTGGAGCATAATACAACTGTCTACAACTTCACCAACGGGCAGTTGCGGTTTGACCGTAATGTGCGCCTGGGCGGTTTGATCACCAATCGCTATCAAATTGAGACCGGCAACGGTTTTGAAACCGACTCGGTGCGCATCGTTCTGAATGACTCGTAAAGACGCGATTGATCATATGAGCGTAGATGTGTCGTATATACCTGCATACATCGCGCCACTCTACTCTAAAGCGCGTCCATAGAGGAAGCACGCATGGAGATTGTTGAGCTTATTCGCAAGAAACGGGATGGGCATACCCTCAGCACACCCGAAATTGACTGGTTGATTCAGCAGTATACGCAAGATGGTATTCCTGATTACCAGATGTCGGCGTGGGCTATGGCTGTCTTCTGGCGCGGTATGGATGCGCGCGAAACCAGCGATCTGACGCTGGCAATGGCGCGTTCGGGAGAGGAGCTCCACGCGCGCGACATCATCTCGCCTGTGGTTGATAAGCACAGCACGGGTGGCGTGGGCGACAAGGTGACGCTGGCGGTCGCGCCCCTGGTGGCAGCCTGTGGCGTAGCGGTAGGCAAAATGACCGGACGCGGCCTGGGACATACCGGCGGCACTGTTGATAAACTCGAATCTGTGCAGGGTTTTCGCTCTAGCCTCACCCGTGAGGAGTTTACCAAAATTCTCACCCGCCACCAAATTGTGCTGGCGGGTCAATCTCATGATCTCGCGCCAGCAGATGGCAAAATGTACGCGCTGCGCGATGTTACCGGAACCGTCGAGAGTATTCCCCTGATTGCTGCCAGCATCATGAGTAAGAAGCTTGCCGTAGGCGCATCCCATTTGCTACTGGATGTCAAAGTTGGCTCAGGCGCATTTATGAAAACGGTAGAGCAGGCTCGCGCGCTGGCCGAGACGATGGTTACTATCGGACGCCTGGCGGGTCTGCACACCGTGGCGGCCATTACCTCGATGGAACAGCCGCTGGGATGCGCTGTCGGCAACGCGCTGGAAATGGCCGAAGCAATCGCGATCTTGCGCGGCGAAGGGCCGCAGGATGTGTCCGATCTCTGTTATCATGAAGCGTCAGAACTGTTGGTCATGACCGGGAACGCGCGCAGTCTGTCCGAAGCGGAGATGAAGGTTGAACAGGCCATACGATCTGGCGCAGCGGTTGCCAAACTGGCCGAAGTCATTGCTGCCCAGAATGGGGATGCCCGTCAAATCGAGCATCCTGAGTTGTTGCCAGCCGCGCCGGTGCGTGTGATGTTACCCGCGCCGCGCTCTGGCTACATTAGCGCTATCGAGGCCGAACAGGTGGGTCTTACCAGTATGCGACTGGGCGCGGGCCGCTTCAAAAAAGGAGAGCAGATCGATCACCGCACCGGCTTCGTCTTGCAGGCAAAAGTCGGCGATTATCGCAATGCCGGTGATCCACTGGTCGAAATCCACGCCCGCAGCCAGTCCGAAGCCGATTCCGTGCGCGAGTCGCTCCTTTCCTGCTATTCCTGGAGCGATGCACCGGTGTCAGTTCCGCCATTGCTAATTGATACGATTCGACCCGCATAGAATGCTGCATATATTTTCTTTGAAATTATGACTGTAACGTCAATTCCATGAAATCAGACGTGGGGTGGCCGCTACTGTTCGCGCCGCGTTCGAGGAAAACGTGACCCGCGCCGTCGCAGGCTGCCGCGCCCAGCAGCGAACCAGCGCCGGGCAAGGCAGGTAGCGCGGTCCAGCTTAGTGTGTTGAGAGTGACGAGCCAGGCGGTAGCAAGGGCATTGGCGTGAGCGGTATTATACCCTCCGAGGATTACCAGGTGGTTGTGTCCATCCAGGCAGCTTGCCGCGCCGCTTATGGCCTGTGGCGCGCTGGTTGGCTCAAGTACCCAGGTGTTCTGGGTGGTGTCATAGCGGTAGATGTGAGATGATGACTGGTGCTGACCCGCGTCTTTTGACCCGCCAATAAGTAGAATGCCGCCCTGTCCATCTGGGGCGAGCGTTACGTAGCCCAATCCCGTGAGCATTGGAGTCAATATCTCCCATTTGGATGTGTGAATATCGTAGCGATACCAGCCGGTGCCAGCAGGCGCCAGGAGATCGCCTGGAGTGGCGAATCCCCCGGTCAGGTAGAGATGCCCCGTTTGATCTGCGAACATTGTGCTGCCAAATCCGATGAAAGCCTGAACCGGGGGCAGAATCTTCTGAAGGGTGCCAGTGGTGGGTGAATACATATAGAGCGCTTGCGTCACCTTTCCGGTATCGGATGAAAAGCCGCCTGTGAAGAAGAGAGATTGGTTTTCGTCCACGGCGGCGGCATTGTTGCCCATGATGGGAAAACCAGCGCTGGCAACGCTCTCCCAATGGGCTGCAGCGATGTCGTAGCGATACAGTCCGCGACTGTAAGGAGGATTTGCGCCCGCGCCCCGAAAACCGCCGCTAACGTAGATATAGCCTTTCCCCTGCACAACCACAAAACTGGCAGTATTATCGGCTTCCGGCGATGGTAGTGAGGGCAAGAATTGCCAGGTCATTTGCGTTGTCACTTCTGGCGGGGGCGTTACATTACGGTGCGTTTCACGCTGGATGTGGGCCTGGTGGGATGCCCCGAGGTATAGTGATGATAGGCCAAATACGACGCCAGGATGCTGGCACACAGGAGCGCCAGCATAAGTAAAACCGTGAGCAACTTGCGGGGCCAATTTGAACGAGGCGAAGCAAATTCACGCTCGCTGACCATAGGCGTCGGCATAATATGAGATGCTGCGCGTTGTTTCAGACTTTCATCGATCGAAGCCAGTTGTATCGCCAGCGCCTCTTGCTCCAACCCCTCACGACGCGCCTTGTAGAGATTTTCTCGCGTATGGGCGAGCTGCATTCTGGAAGCGGTCAACTTGCTTTTAGAGCCTGTCGCGGGAATAGTGGCGAGAACTTGCGCTTTTGCCGGCTCGATTGGCGCGCGTGTTTGCCCGGTGCGTTCGTCTTCTCCTATCAGGAGCGCGAAGCGGTTGAAGGCCCGGCGTTCCTCGATGACGCGAGTGCGTTCGAGCGCCATATAAAAGGTATGCGCGGTCTGAAAGCGGTACATGGCTTCGGCGCGCGTGGCGACGGTGACAAGGCCGCTCAGGGCAGGTGAAAGCGCGGGATTGATCTGGCGTGGCGATTCAATCTTGCCTGAGCGTGTCCCTATTCGCCCCGGACGTTGACCGCTAATCATCTCGTGCAGCATCACGCCCAGGCTGTACAGATCGGACCGACCGTCCGTTTGCCCACTGCCCTCAAATTGTTCGGGCGAGGCGTAGCCAGGCGAACCAAAATCGGTAGTATCATTGATCTGACCCTCTTTGAAATAACGGGCAATGCCGAAGTCTACCAGCATTAAACGCCCTTCAGGCGAAAGGATCACGTTGGATGGTTTCAGGTCGCGGAAGACCACGGGCAGCGCTTGCTGATGTAAATAGTCCAGCACATCGCACAACTGCATGGTGTAATTTAACGCCTCAAGTGGGGGCAACGGAGCATACTGGTGAATGTAATTTGCCAGGGTTGGTCCTGGCAGGTATTCCATCACCAGGTACCAGTAGTTATCCTCCATGAAATAGTCGTAGAGTGTAGGTATGGCCGGGTGATTCAGGCGCGCCAGCAACAGGGCCTCGCGCAAAAAACGGTCGGTATTGATGCCGCCGCTCAGTGGAAAATCGTCGATAAACAGCGAATGGGTGGGTGTGCGCGGGGTTGTCTGTTTCTGGTGCAGGAGATTGTCGAGTTCGGTCATGACGCTTTCCGGCAGGGGTTGGTCGGCGCGTCCCTGTTTCAATGCGACCGGCACATCGAGCGCCCGGTGAGAGGCGAGAAAGACTTCTCCCATGCCACCATGTCCGATCACGGCTTCTACCTGGTAGGTTCCCTCCTGTAACGATCGCCCCACCAGCGTATTCTGTAATCGCGTTGTACCCTGTATTTCCTGTTTGCCTGTCACTGCGCGCCCTCCCTTCAACTTAGCCCTATAACCCTTCTATACTCATGTTAATCAAAGTTCGCCCTTACGTCAACAAGGAAGCAGAGTACATCAGAGTTTTTCCCCAATTGTGATGTAGACCTCCCAACGCCGGCTGCGCACTCTTTCGGAGCGGCGGCGCAGTCCATTTTGTTCCAGGGGGATGTGTTGACCGAACCAGGCATCCGCTACTTCGTCGGTTGTGGTACCCGTGCCTGTATCGTGGTCGATATGTACCACGCCAGGTTCAGGCGGCGTTTTGCTTCGACTACGCGTAACCTCATCGTTCAAATTGCGCTCTTTACGCGGGCCAAAAACGGCGGAGGTGCCATAAACAATCATCTGAATGAGTACCAGCAGGGGCTGCAAGAAGCCGACCGGAAGCAGGTTCGCGCCCTCGATTACAATAAGTTGCCCGCCAGGACGCAGCACACGCGCTGCTTCGGCAATGGTGTCACTCTCATAAATATATTCGGAAGGAAAGGTGCTTACCACTGTATCAAACGAGGCGTCGCTAAAAGGTAATCCCTGCGCAGAACCTAGAATAACCGTAGTGCTCATGCCCACTTTGCGGCGTTGCAGCGTTTCGCGCGCCGCTGCCACCATCTGCGGGGAGTGCTCGACTGCGCGACAGGTATACCCGGCGGCGAGCATGTCAGCCAGCAGATCGCCCAGTCCGCAGCCGAGTTCCAGGACATCATGACCGCGCAAACGTGGCAAAACCAGGCGCTGCCAGACCCGCCACTGCCCCGCGAAAGGCACTGTGCTGGCGAACCGGTAGAGATATTTGTTTTTGTAGAGCGTTTCAAACAGCGTTTTGCGCAAGGAGGGTGTCATAGATATACCTGTCTACCTAAACCAGGGCGGGGGCAAGCCCCGCCCCTACCCTACTACGAAAACTCGTTGTGCCAGCTTGATTCGCTGTACAGGGTAGGGGCGGGGCTTGCCCCCGCCCTGGTTTGTCCGGTAATTTATCCCGGAATAGCCCACAATTTAGCGGTTCAGGGCTTCCTCGCTGGAGAGGATTTCATCGACCAGGCCGTACTCCACCGACTGCGGGGCGGTCAGGAAGTAGTTGCGGTCGGCGTCCAACTGGATGCGGTCGCGGGGCTGGCCGGTATGGCGGGACAGGATGTCGTAGATGCTGCCGCGCAGGCGCAGGATTTCGCGAGCGGTGATCTCGATATCCGCAGCCTGGCCTTCCGCGCCTCCCAGAGGCTGGTGAATCAGCACGGTGGAATTGGGCAGGCAATAGCGTTTGCCTTTTTCTCCAGCCGCCAGAAGCACTGCGCCCATGCTCATCGCCATGCCGACGCAGACGGTTGCTACATCGGGCTTGACCCATTGCATGGTGTCATAGATGGCGAGACCGGCGTAAATCACACCGCCTGGGGAGTTGATGTACAGCCAGATGTCTTTTGTCGCATCTTCGCTCTGGAGAAACAACAATTGCGCAACCGTCAGATTGGCGACGTTATCATCAATGGGGGTGCCAATAAAAATGATGCGCTCTTTGAGCAGCCGGGAAAAGATGTCCATGCCGCGCTCGCCACGAGGCGTTGACTCGATCACGTTAGGGACAATGATGCCCTTCGGCTCCATAACTTCGCGGGTGTCTTTGATCCAGCGAGGATCATTTGGGTTAAATTTGCTACCCATCTTTGCTCCTTATTCATATCCGTAGCGATTGGTCTCTTGCTCAGGCGGATCGGACGTGGACGCGAGAAGTTGAGTCCCCCCGACCCGTATTGAAAATGAGAGACGGTATCGGCGAAAACAGAGTGTGCAGAGGAACTCTCCATCCTTCAACCTGAAGGATATCGAACCCTCACGATAGTTCGTGTACCGTTATGATAGCACCTGCAAGCTGTAAACGCAAGCAAAAAACAAAGTAATTTGGCACTCTTGTATGTCGTTTGCTAATTTGGCTTAGTCGCGCCTGGGATTGCGCAGGCGATAATCAATAGCGTCCTCGAATGTGGCCCTTGTTACCAGGCTGGTATCGGTCATACGCGAGCGTATACGTTCTTCGACTCCTTGCAAACCCGTGTTATTGGTTGTGATGATGGTTGGAATGCGCGAATTGTAGCGGTAATTGAGCAACTGGAAAAGCTTCTCATTGGCCCAGGGTGAACTCTGTTGCGCTCCCAGATCATCCAACACCAGTAATGCCGCTTCGCGCATCTTTTGAAACAACTGGTCGTACACTTCGGTTGAAGTGGGCATAAAAGTTGCGCGTAAGTGGTCGAGCAGATCGCTTACTGTGCTGAAAAGCACCAGCGAACCGCGAGCGAGCAGGCGGTTGGCGATGGCCGCCGCCAGATGCGTTTTGCCACAGCCCACCTTGCCGATCAAGACCAGCCAGCCATAGGGGTCTTCGGCATATTCTAGCGCGATATGATAGGCGTTATATACCGATCGCGAGGAGTTGGGGTTGAAACTCTCGAAATTTTTGTCTTGCAACTCGCCCAGATTGGACACTTCCTGTAATTGACGGCGACGTTTCGCTGTGCGTTCGATTTCTTTACATTCGCAAGCAATAGGTTTGCCAAAATTGGGATGTCCATAGGGAACATCAGCCCGCAAATAACCCGCGCCTTTGCAAACCGGACAGGTAGCGATACTGGTAGTATAGGGAGCAGGTATCACTGGCTGAGGCGCGTTTGACGCATCCTGTTGTAACCGTGCCGTCGATGTTGACCGGTTGAGCGGCTGCGTGAGACGGGGCATGTGCCCGGCGCGCTGCGTCGCTGGCGGCTGCGCAAGAGGTATGGGCAGGCGTGTTTCGCGTGTATGAGGCGTTACGGTTGGTTCGACCTCTTCATCCAGGTGGGAACGCAGTTCGCGCGTTACCATCGATTGCTGGTTTCTGGGATAGTTTTGAGCGATCCTGGCGCTGGCGCGATTTAACAAATAACTATCACTGGCGTCTCTCTTGGGCGCGGCTTCGTCATACCCATCGCTTTCCCAATCGCCATAGCGGATTGGAGCTGTATCTTCCTCCCATTCGCGAGGCCAATCAGCCTGTGTATCAGCCTGCGCTGGCGGCTGAGGAACAGGCTGATAGTTTTCGGCATGGCGGGCGGGCACGCGCTGCCCCTGCTGCCAGGAGGCGCGTTCAGGCGCGGGCGTGAAGCGTTCTCCCGCGTTTCTATTGCCCTGTGTGTAGTGGGTTGAACTCCCTGCATTACCGGGTGTGCGTGTCAAACTCTGCTGGCTGCGAGGCGGTGGTGTGACGGCACGGTGTGTTATGCCTGGCTGCTGTTGAGTCCGGGGCGCGTTACTATATTGGCCCAGGCGCGCATTCTGCTCAGGCAAAGGACGATGACCCGGCGCAGCGCCGGGGCGTGGCCCTTGCGGCGGGGTAGTGGTAGTGTAGGGACTCGATGTATCGGGTCCGTTTGTCTGGCGACGCTGCGCTGTGCGGTTAATAATTTCGTTCAGGCGTTCCATGCTTGCCTGCCTTCCGTTTCCCAGCGCCGTAATATGGCGCGGATATAACTCCATTTTCGTTTGTTGTGCAGAACTGCCTCGCGGAAGGCGGTTTCAATCCATTCCGCGGGGTACGAATTCGGCGGCGTCTCTCAGTTCGTCCGCGATCAGTGGAGAGAGCAACCCGATATTCTGTTCATATAGAATAAAGATGTTTGGCCGTTCAATTTGCACTTGAACCTGCGAGGCTCGTTCGTATCCTCGTAACGCGCCTGACCTCCCGGCGGGAACTACAGAGCCTGTATCCTCATATACCTGTGCCTGCTCTTCCGGCTCATCATCTTGCGCGGCAAGCAAACTGGCCGGAACAAGTTCTCCTCCCTGCAACTCGTTGACTATTTTACGACTACGCGCCGTATTAAAGAAATACCATCCCACCAGTTCTTCCTCATCGCTTGCTTCGCTCAATAATTTCAGATAGATACGTAAAATGCTGCCCCGCGCTACCGCCTGTTCCAATCCATGCCGCAGTCTCTCCTCTACCGGACGTGGATCGCCCTTGCGCTTGAGACTGCGCAACAGCACCATATCGGCCAGTAACTCGCGATCGCTCACACAGCGCGGGTCGCCTTTCTTTTGCGCCAGCAGCCAGAAGAGGTGCAGCGTAACTTTGAGTTCCGCCATATCCTCGATCTCCGGCAAAAGCACCGTAAAAAATACTTCTGGCACCGGCACATACGGATTTTTCCCCGAAGGGAATCCGGCAAATACTGTCATACAAATACGTCCAGTTAGTTTTCAATAGTCTGGTTGACTTCCAGGTCGCGAAAGCGGGTCTGGCTGGCTTGAAAAAACAGACTTACTTCGTCCAGCGGGCCATTCCTGTGTTTCGCTACGATGATATCCGCGATATTTTTCTTTTCGGTATCCTGATTATACACGTCGTCCCTATAAATAAACATGACAATATCGGCGTCTTGCTCGATCTAGTTATGAACGACGATATCTCCTGCCACAAAATTGTGTAGTCCTTCCACAGTTAGATCATAAACTTCGGCTTCCCCATCTGGCTCAATTGATATGATCTCGTCCCAATATACATCACCCATAGTAGCCACTGATGAATTTTGCCAACCGAACAAGGTAATCGTAATTGTCGGGACGCTTGCGTCCCAGCTATCCTCGTCCTGTAGGGACAAGGGGTGGGGTAGGGTGGATGTGGGGGCCTTGTGCTTGTCCTCGTCGGAAGTGAACCACTCTTTCACACGCAACCCCAACGGAATCACGCTGCCACGAGGACAAGCACAAGGCCCCCACCCGTCTTCCATCCGCCCCTTGTCCCTACAGGACGAAGGTGGACGTTTCCAGCTATTACTCTATTCGGTTGGCAATAATTATTAGAGCCTTCTAAGTGACGTGGTAAAGCGATTCTCATACCCTCTGCCAATGTATCAAGCCGTTGCCATCCGTGTATTGTCAAGAATTGATGATTCGCCGTTGCACGAATAGAGCGACCCAGGCGGGTTGTCATTTTGTACACCGGCTTATAGCCAGTAGAAAAAGCCTTAGTGACTTCGCGAGGTTCCAGTTTCCACGTCTCAGTATTCAAAGCGAGTGCATTAAAGCCAGATAGACCGACCAGTTGTTCGATAGGTTTGTAGCAGCCTGAGTCCGGTAGATATACAAGCGTATCGCCTGTGAGACACCCACTTTCACGCAAATCCGATAACTGCGGCACCTTCGATTGGCGGCTTTCCACCGCGCGCGACAACTGCGCAAGGGCCAGTACAGGCACGTTCAATTCTCGTGCCAGGGCCTTCAGGCTGCGACTGATCTCGGAAATTTCTTGCACGCGGTTCTCGTTGCGTTTGCCGCCGATGGTGGCCTGCATCAACTGCAAATAGTCGATGATAATCAGGTCAATGCCCTCCTGGGCTTGCAGGCGGCGCGCTTTGCTGCGCAGCTCGGTGGTAGAGATGCTGGCCGTGTCGTCGATCCAGATGCTGGCCTCTTCCAGTGTATCGCGCGCCACCACGATGCGGTCCCACTCGTCGTCCTCGATCCAGCCGGTGCGCAGGCGTTGTTGATCGATGCCAGCGTCCATCGAGAGCAGGCGCTGCGCCAGTTGCTCTTTGCTCATTTCCAGGCTGAAGATGGCCACTGAGCGCTGGAATTTGACGGCGCTATTGTGCGCCATGCTCAACGCCATCGACGTTTTTCCCATTCCAGGTCGAGCTGCCAGCACCAGCAAATCCGACTTTTGCAATCCCCCGGTCAGGCGGTCCAGGTCAGTGAAGCCGGTTGGCACGCCCACAATCGAGCCGCGATGCTCGTGGAGCTTGTCGAGCTTGTTCATATAGTCTGCCAGGATTTCGCTGATATGCGCAAAGTCAGAGCGGGCGTGGCGCTGGCTGATTTTGAAAATCAACTGCTCAGCTTTCTCCAGCGCGGCATCCGCGTCGTTGGAGTCGTAGGCCACGGCAGCTATTTGCCCGGCGGCGTGAATCAGGCGGCGTAGGATGGAGGCGCGCTCGACAATGCGCCCGTAGTATTCGACGTTGCCGCTGGTCGGCACCTGGTTGATGAGCGAGGTGATATAGCTCGCTCCGCCCACCTCTTCCAGTTTGTTGCTTCGTTCCAGTTCGTCGCAGATAGTGATGAAATCTGCCGGCTCGCGTTCCTCGAAAAGCTGGAGAATGACCTCGTAGATCGTGCGATGCGCGTCACGATAGAAGTCATCGGCGCGTAAAAAATCCGACACCTGCACGATGGCTTCCGGGTCGATGATGATGCTGCCAAGTACGCCGCACTCGGCTTCTATGTTTTGCGGTAACAGTTTCTCCACGCTTGCCTATACCTCGTGCCCTGCTTTGTAATGGATATTTCTTCTTAGCCGGATTATAGCACATAGGTTCGATTTTTGCGCTCAACTTCGGCTGAATTTCGGGTAAAAAAATCTCTCAAACTCAACATCGGTGCTTCACTAGTGTAGCGAATCTCTGCCAGTAAAGCAAATGCAAGCAGGAGGTGTGCTCTGTGGATATGTGGATATGTCTGTCTAACCGTATCCATGCTGTGAGCGTGCCGCGTGACATAACATAGTTTATCCTCCAGTTATCCACCAGAATCACGTACTTATCCCCAGTTATCCCCAATTTTATCCACAGGCTTATCCACACAGATTGGTCGAAAAATTCGTCAACTGGCCCAAAAACGTTTTTTGCTATGGCCTATTTGGGTAGGTTTGGACGTATCGTATCGGGACTTTTAGCACTGAGAAACCCTGATGAATGTGTCGAATTGGTTTCTATGGAGATTAAGAGGGTGAATGTTGTAAAGAGAGAAAAGTTATGCCAGTAGCAGAGCCTAATGCACAGACCACGACGCGAGAGATCTTTAATAGGCCGCCGCGTATCTGGCCATCGTTTCCACAGGGAAAAGTCACCATTCCCGCACCGCCGGAGCGAGAAGCGCTTCCTCCCAAACAATCCAATGCGACGCTGGTGATGCCTCTGATTATGATGGGCTTGATGGTCGGTATCTATTATCTGGCGGGACAGCGATCTCCACAGCAAATGATCTTTCTGCTGCCTATGCTGCTCTTCTCCCTGATGTCGCCCTTGATGAACATGACGACCGGCTCTCAAAAAAGCAAGCAGGTGAAACGACAATGGAAGCAAGGCGACCGGAAGTATCGTGAACTGCTAAAAACATTACGCGCGAAGATGAGAGAAAAGGTCGAAGAGCAGCGCGCATTGTCGTTGCTCAAAGACCCGGATAATAGCGATCTGGAAGCATTTATTAGCGCGCACACGCATCTATGGGAACGACGCCCGGATGACCCGGATTTCCTGGAAGTTCGTGTAGGACTGGGTGCCCAACCGTTCGCGATTGAGATACAGGCTCCCGAATTGGATATCACTCATCCCAATCTGGCCGAAGTGCAAAAATTCCAACAGGAATTCGAGCTGGTAAAAGATGTTCCATGTGGCGTCTCTCTTACAAAGGTCAAGTCGCTGGGTATTACCGGGCCGCGCCAGATCGTGGCCGATTTTGCGCGCGGCTTTTTGTGCCAGATTGCCGCGTTACATTCGCCGGAAGATGTGCGCATTCTGGGCCTTTTCCCTATCTCGCAACAGCAGGACTGGGTGTGGTTGAAAGAATTGCCGCATACGCTGCCACTCAAACAAAGCAAACAGGGCAAACTGGAGCGTTTGTTTGCCGCAGGTCAGGAAGAAGCTGATCTCCTGTTGAATGTGCTGCTGGAAGAGCTGAGCCAGCGAGCTACGCGGGGTGATGGTGAAACGTCTCCTCCTACTGCGACTGGTAACTCGGAAACTCCCCTGCCGCACCTGGTCGTGATGGTGCATGATTATATCGAAGTGCGCAAACATCCTGCTTTGAACAGCGCTTTCAAGCTTGGCGAACAACTGGGCGTATCGATTATTTACCTGGTGGCTCAGGAACAGGCCGTACCGGGCGAATGTCGCGGCGTCGTGCGTATCCTCGATCAAAACAACTTGAATTACGCGGCTGCCGGCTTCGCGGGCGAGACGCTGCAAAATGTGCGCCCGGACATCATGGAAGTGGCGATGGCGCGCCGCATCGCCCGAGAACTCGCCCCTCTGCAAATTGCTATCGCAGGTGATGATACTGCCGATCTGCCCAGTAATGTTCGCTTGCTCGACTTGCTTGGTATAGATTATGCCGACCAGGTTATTGTTGAGCAGTGGTGGAGTTCGCCTCCCTTTGGACGCCTGCGTGTCCCTATGGGCACAGGCTTGAATGGGACGGTATGGATTGATTTCAACGACAACGCGCATGGCCCGCACGGCATCGTCGCTGGTACGACAGGCGCGGGCAAAAGCGAGTTGCTCAGTTCATTGATCGTTGGGCTGGCTCTGACACACCACCCGCACCTGGTCAACTTTGTCCTGGTGGACTTTAAAGGCGGCGCGGCCTTCAAGCCGTTTGAGAAGATACCACATACCGTCGGCATGGTCAGCGACCTGAGTGGCAGGCTGACCGAACGCGCCCTGCACGCCCTTAAAAGTGAGTTGAGACGCCGCGAACATATCCTGGCCGAAGCCAACGCCAAGAAGATCGCGCAATACCAGGCTCTGCGCGCCCAGAATCCCTCGGCCTACCAGCCCCTGCCAAATCTCTTTATTATCATTGACGAGTTTGCGGAACTGGCGAAAGAGCATCCTACTTTTATGGAAGGGTTGGTAAGCGTCGTGCAGAAAGGACGCAGCCTGGGAGTGCATTTGATCCTGGCCACGCAGAAGCCCACGGGCGCGGTCAATCCCAACATCTGGTCCAACCTCAAGTTCCGCATCTGCCTGCGCGTGGCGTCCGTGCAGGATAGCCGCGATATGCTGGGGCGTTCCGAGGCCGGACTCTTGCCCTTCAGTGTTCCCGGTCGCGCCTATTTCCAGGTGGGTACGGAGGTTTTCGAGTTATTGCAGAGCGCGCGTATTTCGCAAAAAGCGCGTGTTTCTAATGAATCGGTCATCCTGGCAAAGCAGTCATCGATGGGCGCTGAAGAAGTCACCGACCAGAAGGTGCTGATGGATTTGATCGAGCCATACACCGCCACGATCGGGGCTGATCTTTTCCGGCCCTGGCCCGATCCCTTGCCGAATCGCATCAGCCTGCAAGAAATCAACTCGCGGCATGATCTTCCACAATCTAGCGAGCCAACCGATGCTGCTGAATCTGGCGCGCCGCAACCGCGCTACGGCTGGCTTACCTGTCCCGTCGGACTGGTTGATCTCCCGGTAGAGCAGCGACAGGAGCCGTTGATGCTCGATTTGGCGCGCCAGGGCGGGCATGTGCTGGTAGCTGGAGCGTCTGGCTCTGGCAAAAGCGTCTTCCTGCGTACCCTGATTACCTCGCTTGCGCAGACACACACGCCGGCGCAACTGCACATGTACCTCGTCGATTACGGTGGCCAGGCTTTGCGCGTCTTTGAGAAACTGCCCCATGTTGGCGGCATCTTTGGCGAACCAGATGGCGAATATATCCGTCGCTTATTGCGCAAACTGCACGGCATCATCGAGGAACGTAAAAACATCTGCCGCGATCTACAGATCGATGATTTTCTGACCTATCAACGCCGCCGCCAGGAAAAGCCATCCCTGCCCGAATTACCCGGCGTTGTGCTGGTGATCGATAAGTTCATCGAATTTAAGCAGGCTTTTGATAAAGAAATGGATATGTTGCTGGCGATTGCGCGTTTCGGGCGTACTTACGGCGTCTATCTTGTTTTGAGCGCAGACCGGCCCGTCGCTATTTCCTCACAACTGATGAGCTTGATCGACCTGCGTATCGGCCTGCGCCTGGTTGAACTGACGGACTCGCTGATTTTCCTGGGCAAAAGCGACGCTGCCTATCTTGATCCCGCCGTACCGGGACGCGGCTACCGGCGCGGGCAAACGTTGGACGAAGCCCAAATCGCGCTGCCCGCTGCGGGCGACGATGATGATCAGCAAATCGTTTCCTGGGTGAACTGGTTGCCGAAATGGCAAAAGAAGCAGAGGGCGATGGCAATAGCGCACCTCCTATCCAGCTGCTTCCCGAATACGTGCATATCGACGATTTTCTGGTTGAGGCGGCCTTTGGCGGTGAGCAGTCGCTCCAATCTCGCGCTCTGCCTATGCGTATTGGTATCGAAGACCTTTCACTTCAGCCGATTGCGCTTGAACTGGATGCCGATACTCCCCACGCGCTGGTGGCGGGTGGCCCTGGCAGCGGACGCACAGGCGTGCTGCAAACCTGCTTGATGGTGCTTGCCAGTACCCCTGGCTATGCTGATGTAAAGGTCATTCTGGTGGATTTCCGGCGCACCTCGCGTCCTATGCGTCGTCTGCCCAACATCTGGCAGTATGCAGATAGCGAAGAAAAGCTGGTGGCTGCCGTCGAAAAGCTGAAAGTAGAGTTACACGGGCGATTGGCGCGTTTGCAGGCAGAGTTGGAACAGCAAGAGGAGGAGGAGGATGAACCCGTTGGCAGGGATTTAACCCCCATCCTGTTCGTCATCGACGATTACGAGCAGTTAAATGCGCTGAGTAAAAACCCTATTACCGATTTGAAGGAGTTTTTGCTGCAATCGCGCGATCTGCGGCTGTATATCCTGGTGGCCGGTACCCCTGCAGACCTGGGGCGCACAGACCCCTTGCTTACGCAGGTACGAGCAGGCCGCTTGGGTATTGTGCTTGGCGCTGATCCCAATGATCAGCCGGTCCTGGGCGTGCGTATGACCGATATGCCGCCCGGCAGGGGCTTCCTGGTGCGCCGCAACCAGCGAAATCTGGTGCAATTTGCCCATTTGACACAGGACGCTATGCAGCTCAATGTCAAGAATCTCGCCCAGACCGCCAAAGCTATGCAGAAGCCGCCCGTCCCTGTTCATAGCTGTCCCTGGTGTCCCGTTGAGAAGCTTGAGGCTCCTGGCGATGAACCGACGCCTGAAGAAGTGCAAATGCTGGCAGGGGTATAAGCCAGGAGCGATATCGCTACTTCTGCGAAACAGTATCATATATGGTAGGGGCGACACGTGTGGTCGCGCTGGAGGTTTCTTCGTGAGCTGGAAAATCAATCATGACCGCCTGCAAAAAGCGATTGAGAGGTTGCTTTCGCTCGCGCAGGTCAGCGAGCCGCCGGTTCCTGTTGAGCACGTCGCGCAGTTAAGAGGCATACCAGTGCGCAGCGTATCCTACGAGAGTACTGTGTCGGGCTTGCTGCTCTGGGAAGGCGGCCAGCCGATTATTGGTATCAACGCGCTGCATGACAAGTTCCAGCGGCGTTTTGCCATCGCTCATGAACTGGCTCATATTGAACTGCGTCACCATACGGGCATCCATATCGACCGCACCTTTCCTTTTCCACTGGACTTGCAGCTAACGTCATTGAAAATTGATCCCGCCGAGTTTGAAGCCAGCATCGTCGCTGCTGGATTCCTGATGCCAGCTGCTATGCTTGCCGCCGACCTTAAAGAAAAATCCCTCGACTACCTGGATGAGACCTTTATCCACTGGCTCGCCCAACGCTATGAAGTCAGCGCGCATACCATGCTATTATGGCTGGCGCAGGTTCATCTTTTTTCTCCCGCTTGATCCTTTCTCTGATGGATTTTGCTGACCGAATGCGATCATGATAGGATATGTTCGCCCAGGTTCTGATGAATTTTACCGACCAAATCTGGTTCATCGGCTAACCGTATTCTGTTGGAAAACAATATCAGGACGAAGGCTACAAGTTAAGTTTGCCCCCGTCCTGACATCGTTAAAATCCTAGTACCCGTTCAATTGTTGGGCTGTAACTGTTAGTACCGTGGTAATGTTGCCGGTTGCATCAGATGACACTGCATCGAAGCCGCCAGTCACATTATTATGGTCGTTGAAGTCCATTGGCCCGCTTGCCCCATCATAGTTGATCTTTGTACCCGCTTTCAGGGCTGTGTAGCCCGTTTTGTAGTCGTACACCGTCGTGCCAGGCGGGTCTGCCACCGTCCTCATCTTCGCGCCTACCGCATCGCCATTGAGCGAGCCTGCCGCGTCAACAGCCAGGGCTAGAACATTCATCGCATCGTACCCGTAGTCCGCCAGTTCGACAGGAGTTGCGCCAAATTTTGTCTGGTATAACTGTGTAAACTCTGACGTTGCCTGACCCCCCTTCGAGGTGCCTTGCAGCGAGGTGAGCACCTTTTGAGCTACAGTAGGAGTGATGGCTTTAATGAAGTCTGACGAGGCCGTTACATCGGTGCCGATAAATGGCAGGCCCAGACCCTTTAGCTCCTTGATCTCGCTGAACAGCGTTGCGCCCGTTTGTGCGTCTACCTGGGTAAACACAACCTGCGGATTCGCCGCGTAGAGTTGCTCGATCTCAGAACGATACGAAGACTGATCCGGTACCAGGCTAATATCGGCCACAATCGTGCCGCCGTGCCGTTTGAAGGCATCCACCACCGGCGCTTTCAGCGTCTGCGCCGACTCATTGCTGCCAAACACCAGCGCTGCCTTTGTGTAGCCCTTAGTATTCGCGTAATAAGCCATCGCTACACCCAGCAGATTATCTGAGGGACTGCTGCGCCATACATAGGTGCTCACAAGGTTGTCAAGCTGCGTCGTGCCGCCCACGATCACATCAGGAATCTTGCTCTGTTGCAGGATTGGCAGCACCGCCTCCGCTTCCAACGATGACGGACCCACGATCAGATTGACCTGGTCGACATTGATCAGTTTGCGCAGGGCCGGCACTGCGTCCACCGCGTCGCCCGCCGTATCTGCCGTCACTATCTGCACCTGCCGTCCCAGAATCCCGCCATTAGCGTTAATCTGGTCAACTGCTACCTGCACTCCTTTCAGGATGTCGGGACCAATAAAGGACTCGAAGCCGCTCATCGGGCCTATCACTCCTACCTTAATGGGAGAAGTGTTCGTGGTGCCGCTATTTCCGCTGCTGCCGCCACAGGCAGTCAATAGCATTGCCAGCAAAATGAGTGCGGCGGTTGACATTTTGGCCCACCACGATGTGGAAAAAGTACGCATTGTCTTACTCCTCGTTTGTTAAACCTGTGAAAACAACTGCGCCATATCTCATCTCAATGGCGTGTCATAGCGGGCAATGGACAACTATTGCCCAAGATACAGATTTGCCACCTCCTTACTCTCTATCAACTCGGAGCCAGGCCCCTCAAAACGATTATGCCCGGTCACGAGGATATAGCCGTAATCGGAACGTTCCAGCGCCATACGCGTATTCTGTTCGACAACCAGCACGGCCACGCCGGACTCACGGATACTCAGGATGCGCTCCCATACGCTGAGTGTGACCTTGGGAGCCAATCCTGCCGTCGGTTCATCCAGCAATAAGACGTGGGTGTCTAGCATCAACGCGCGCGCCATCGCCAGCATATTGCGTTGCCCTCCGCTGAGTTGGCCTGCTGGCCGTTGGCGGCTGTCACGCAAATCGGGAAAAAGCGTAAACATCTCTTCGATGCGCGCCCGGTAGTTATCTCTGCGAATGTATGCCCCCATCTCCAGGTTTTCTAGCACCGAGAGCGAAGGAAACACGTTATTGTTTTGTGGCACATAGGCCATACCCAGTTTCACCAGCTCCTCTGGTTGCGTATTGGTAATATTCTTCCCGTCTAGCAAGACGCGCCCGGCAGTTACACGAATTAAACCAAAGATGGCCTTCATCAACGTACTTTTCCCGGCCCCGTTTGGCCCAACCACTGAGACAAGCTGCCCCGCTTCGAGTTTGAGCGAGACGCCATTCAGAATTTTGGCATGTCCATAGCCCCCCTCAACTCCCTGCACTTCTAGAATGGCAGGTCGCGCTTTCTGGAGTTTACCGCTGGCATTGCTGTTCGCAGCGCTGTTGGGAGATTTTTCAGGGTTGTGTGTCGTCATAGTTTTACCCCTCCCCTAAATAGGCATCTACTACCGCCGGGTTCTGGCGCAATTCTTCCATGCTGCCCTCGGCAATCGAGCGTCCCAGAGCCATGACGATTACCGTGTGGCAGAGCCGCTCTACCATCGCCAGGTTGTGTTCAATAATCAGGAAGGTGATGCCTTCGTCTTTGCAAAGCGCATCGATGTAGTCGCTCAAACGCGCTGCCAGTACCGGATTGATGCCCGCGAACGGCTCGTCCAGCAGCAGCAGTTTGGGCTGCGTCATCACTACGCGCGCCAGTTCCAGCAGGCGTCGCTGTCCCCCGCTCAGGTTCCCGGCATATTCATCTCGCAGGTGATACAGGTCGAAATCCTTCAGCAGTTTGAGTGCGCGTTTCAGATTCTCGTCCTCCTGCCTGCGCACCGCCGGTAGACCCAGCAGTCCCAGCCAGAAGCTCTCACCCAGTTGATTGTGCGGGGCTGCCAGCATGTTCTCTGTCACTGTCATGCGCTCAAGCTCCCGCGTGATCTGAAAAGTACGTGTCAGGCCATGGCGCGCGATCTGGTGAACAGGCAGGCGCGCGATGTCCTTCCCGTCAAACAAGATGGCGCCGGAGTCAGCGCGGATAAAGCCCGTAATCAAGTTGGCTACTGTGCTTTTGCCCGCTCCATTGGGCCCAATCAAGCCCGTGATACTGCCGCGAGCAACGGTAAAGGAGCAATTATCCACCGCGCGCAGCCCCCCAAAGCTTTTCGCCATGTTCTGCGTATCCAGTATGATAGTGTCAGCCCGATTCATCGTCGCCGTATTCGTAGCAGGGTAGGGGCGACCCTCGCGGTCGCCCTGGAACCCCTGACTACCCTCGCGGTCGCCCTGGCCATCCTCGCGGCGGTCGCTCGTGACATCTTTACGACTATCTTCCTGACCATCCTCGCGAGCATTTTGGCGTATTTCACTGCTCATAGTGTCATCCCTTCCTCGCCCCGCGCAGGCGTGACGGCATCGGGCAACGTCCCCAGGTTATCCTCCAGGTCCGCGTCCGTAATATGCACCCCCGAATCACTTGCTAAAGCTGGTTCGAGTTGTTGAAGCTTACTTTTACGCACGCGGAAGCGTTTCTCAGCCAGAACGCCCTGAGGGCGGAAGCGCACCGTCAAAATGAGCAGGACGCCGATGGCGATATAGCGGGAAGAGTTTACCACTGTCGGCGAAGCGAAGGCGGGCAGGAAGCGGGTAACTTCAGAGAACAGCACCGGCACGATCAAAGCTCCCAGCATCGCGCCCCGGTTGTTGGCGCTGCCACCCAGCAGCAGCGCGGCCCACAGGAAGAACGTCTCGCCCGTCGTCCACGCGCTCGGATTGAAGGCGTCCACGTAGATGACGAGCATACTACCGCCAATACCAGCGATAAAAGCCCCGATCACAAATGCTTTTAAGCGCAGCGCGAACACATTCTTGCCTAATCCTTGCGCCACCATTTCATCTTCGCGCACGCTGCGCAGCGCCCGCCCAAAAGGTGAGTGATAAAGTCGCTCTGAGAAGATGTAAACGATAATCAGGATAACCAGGCACAGTCCCAGGAAAAAGAATTGGTAGGTATTGTAATCCAGGTTCAGCGTATTCTGGAAAGGCTGTGGAATGCCGGAGATGCCGTCCCAGCCGTTGACCAGTGGGGTGTTATTGCCGGCAATGGTGTAGAGTACCAGGCTAACGGCCACGGTCACAATCGCGAAATAATCACTGCGCAGGCGGTTTAAAGCCAGCAGACCCACAATGAGGGCCAGCAAGGCAGCCGCCAGGCCACCTACGAGCAAGGCCGGAATAAAGGGCCAGTTGAGGCCAAGCACATACTGGAAGCCGGACCCCGGCAAAGCGGGCGGCATCATTAGAAGCGAGGTAACGTAGCCGCCCACGGCCACGAACGCAATGTACATGAAATCAAGTATGCCTGTGTAGCCCCACTGGATATTCAGACCCATCGCCAGAGTGCCGTAAATAGCACCGAAGACCGCCAGTGTGAGCAGGTAGAAAGCAAATGATGGCATCGTATTTTCCTCTCAAGCGCATCTATGCGCGTCCACGCGAAGCGAAAATACCTTGCGGTCGAATCAGCAACGCAATAATCAAAATGGCGAGCGCAACAGCGGTCTTATACTCGGAATTAATAAAAGCCGCGCTCACTTCTGTAGCAATTCCCACCACCAGCGCGCCCGCGATGGCTCCATAGGGGCTGCCGATGCCGCCCAGAATGACTGCCGCGAAGATGACGAAGAGAAAGCCAAAGCCCACCGTCGGGGTGAAACTCGCCACATTGAAGGCCAGCACCACGCCGCTCAATCCGCCCAGTCCACCGGCCAGCAGCCATACCGCGTTGACAATCAGGCGTGTGTTGATGCCTGACACGCGCGCAAGCTCAGGGCTGTCGGATACGGCGCGCATGGCCTTGCCCAGGCGGGTATAGCGCAACAAGGCGTGAACTCCCAGCATGGTGACAATCGCCAGGCCGATGATGCCCAGTTGTAACGGCGTAAACAGGAACGGTCCGATGTTAAGAGGGTTGCCCGTGTTCATGGAGTAGCTTTGGAATTGCTCTGTAAATATAGCTAAGATCACATTTTGCAGGATGAGCGAGATGCCCAGCGTCACTACCAGCATGATGATGGGCGAGGTGCCGCGATTCGTGAAAGGACGCAATATGAGCAGATTAATCAGCCATGCCAGAATAGCGGTAGCGATCACGGCCGCAACCAACCCGATCCAGATGTTCAACCCAAAGTGTTGGTTGACCACAAACGCCGTGTACACACCAAAGGTCAATAAATCGCCGTAAGCAAAGTTGATGTAATTCGTGATGCCGAATTGTAGCGAAAGCCCCACAGCGGCGATCGCCAAAATGGATGCCGTGATGAGGCCGAAGCCGAATGATAAAAGTAATGTGTGCAGCAATGCTAGCCTCCTTATTCATAAATGAGACCTGATGGATGACTTCGATGTCGATCTATAGTATGCGTATTGGATATACGCTTAAAAACAGGCTATCTTCTCATGGAATGTCCGGTTGTGACGGGTTCGCCATGCGCCAGGTCCTGCATTAATTGTTCGCGCGCTGCTGCCAGTTTCGTCAGCGATATACCTGTCGCCAGGCCCATCGCTTCGAGGTATTCCACCAGCGTTTCTGTCGAAAGGTTGCCTGGTGCGCCTGGCGCGTAAGGGCAGCCCCCCAGTCCGCCTACTGCTGCATCGAATGTTGTTACACCCGCTTGCAGCGCGGCGAAGACGTTGGCAAGACCGTAGCCCGCCCTGTCATGAAAATGCGCCGACAGTGAAATGTTTTCAGGCAGTTCCTGGCGCGTCATTTCAAACAAGGTATACACCTGGCGCGGATTGCCTACCCCGATGGTATCTGCCAGCGAAACCTGCTGTACTTCCATGCGCGCGTAGGCTCGCACGATACGCAGCACCGCCTCCGGGTCTACCTTTCCCTCGAATGGACACCCGAATGAGGTTGCGACCGCCCCGCGCACCACCACTCCGTCGTGCCGCGCTCGCGCCGCCACCTCTCCCAGTTGCGCCAGCGACTCTTCAACCGAACGGTTGAGGTTGGCCCTGTTGTGTGATTCACTGGCAGAGACAACCAGCGTTATCTCATCAATATGCGCCGCCTGCGCGCGTTCGTAGCCGCGCATGTTGGGTATCAACGCGCTGTACACGACACCGGGACGTTGTGGGAGATGTGTCGCAACGTGATCCGCGTCGGCAAGCTGTGGTATCCACTTAGGATGCATGAAAGAAGTCGCCTCTATTGCCGTAACGCCCGCGTCCAACAGCGCGTTGATGAAGCTCAGTTTCTGTTCAGAAGTCACGAAACGATCGGCGTCTTGAAGCCCATCGCGCGGCGTGACATCGACAACTGTGATCTGTGAAGGCCATGTGGGAGATGCAGTCATGATTAAATAATCCCCTCCGTTTGTAATCGCTCCAATTCTCTCGCGTCCAGGCCGAGGGAATCGCCATAAATTGCCGAATTGTCAGCGCCCAGGTCGCCGCCACTGTGTAATATGGCTCCCGGCGTTTCAGTCAGGCGCGGTACAATGCCAGCCATATAGGTAACATCCTCTGGCATACGTTCATCAGGCACGCTGGCAAGCATACCGCGTGCCTGGTAATGCTTGTCTGCGGCGATATCCGCGATGCTCATTACCGGGCCAGCCGGCACACCTGCCTCGTCCAGAATCGCCTGCGCCTCTGCCAGGGTAAGTGTAGCAATCCAGGAGCCGACAATCTCATCGAGTTCCAGGTTATGTTCAACGCGCGCGTGGTTGTCATGAAAACGTTCATCTTCTGCCAGCCCGGGTTGTCCCAGCGCCTGGGCGAGGCGGCGAAACACGTTTTTGCCGTTGCCGCCAATTGCCAGCCAGTGTCCATCTGCCGTCAAGTACACGTTCGATGGGGCGGCGCGTAACATACTGTTGCCGGCCCGTTCGCGCACGATCCCGGCATGTTTGTACTCGGTGAACATGGCTTCGGTTAGCGCGAAAACCGCCTCGGTAATCGCTACATCCACCACCTGCCCCTGACCATCGCGTTCGCTGGCTCGTAGCGCCAGCATCGCCCCGTAAGCTGCTTGCTGGGCAGCCAGAGCATCGCCCAGGCTGACGCCTACGCGCACCGGTGGCCGGTCGGCAAAGCCTGTGACAAAGCGCACGCCGCCCATTGACTCGCCCACGTTACCGTAACCAGCCCGTTCGCGGTATGGCCCGGTCTGGCCGAAACCAGAAATACGTACTAAGACAACGCGAGGATTGACAGCCTTCATGCGCTCATAGCCGAGATTCCACTCTTCCAGGCGACCCGGTCGGAAATTCTCAATCACGATATCGACTTGCTCAACCAGTCTGAGGGCCAGCTTCTGCCCCTCTGTATGGTGCAGGTCCAGCGTAATCAGCCGCTTATTGCGCGACTGCGCCAGCCACCACGCCGATATCTTCCCCGCGCGCGTTGGTACCATCGTGCCCCACTCGCGTAGTTCATCACCCCGGCGCGGCGGCTCTACTTTAATTACTTCTGCGCCAAAATCCGCCAGTGCGCGCGCCGCCAATGGAGCCGCGACGAAGGATCCAAGTTCTAATACGCGCACCCCTGCGAGAGGCTGTTGCCGCTCAGTATTTCCCATCTGCATTGATGGGGAGAGAGATATTTCATTAGAAGCCATCGTCCTCGAACCTTCTAGCTGTATTGCTTACTTTTATTCCCGCGCAACGTATCCCATATCAATCGATGCGCGCCTTCCTGCCTCACATACCAATGGATGGTACTCGGCCTGCTCTCTTGCCCCCAGGCGCACCAGCGGCGCGGCCAGTACCATCGCCCCGACAACCTGCTTGTTCACGTCAAAAATAGGCGCTGCAATAGCCCCGACATCCGCTGCCCGTTCGCCCTCACTGACTGCCCATCCTCTTTCATGTATTTGCGCAAGACCATTTCTCAATGCTTGCACGTCAGATACGAGGTATTTGCTATAACGCGCAGCGCTTGCCTCGATCAGATCGCTCTGTTCCTCGTCTGGCAGCCACGCGAGCAGCACCTTTCCGCCCGCCCCGACGTGCAATGGCAAAGGAGCGCCGATCTCAACAAACGTACTCAAATTATGCTGGCCGCGCACCGCCTCTATAGCGATTCGCAATTCTTTGACGCGAATGTACAGTTCCGAGTTCTCACCGGTCTGCTCTTTCAACCAGCGCAGGTGTGGCAGCCCTCGCGAGCGAACATCAATGCCCTCGGCTACCATGGTCCCCAGGCGCAAAAGTGTCATGCCCAGTCGAAACTGCTGCCCTTCTTTCATCAGCCAGCCATGCTCGCCCATCACCTGTGCCAGCCGGTACACCGTCGGGAGCGACATACCAGTGAGCCTGGCAATCTCTTGAGGCGTCAAGGCGACATTGCCTCCTGGAAATGCGCGCAAAATACGCATCGCCTTATCGAGCACGCCGACCTTTGTATCTCGCACTACTGTCGAATCCATGCGACCTTCCTATCTTCTCTCCGTGTCGATATTCCAGTATATGGAATTTAATCTACAATGTGGAATATCTATGCTTTAAGGATACCTACAAAAAATATGTTTGTCAAGGAATTTTGAGCCAATTTTGGCTTACTGGTACTTGACCCAAACGCGCAAGAGGGTTATTATAGCACGAAACAATGGTATTTATTTAGGAAGTTGGCATCCGGCTTTCGGGGCGGATGAGGATTGAAACAAAAACAAACAGAGAAAGAAACATGCCGAAAACGAAACGCGCTGAACATAAGCGAACGGTGAGGGTTGCTAAAGCGCACGCCACCACGCTGCCAAAATTAGAAGTCAAAGAACCGCAGGAGCGTAGCCGCAACATGCCGGGGTACAAACCCCCGGCGCGCGGGCTGGCCCGCTATCCCTGGGCTATTAGCCTGAGTCTTCTCGTGATTGCTGCCAGCATCTTTAGCCTGTATTATTTCAAGGCCGGGCCGTTCGCGCCACCACAAAAAGCTGTAGTCAAGGTGCATGTTGTGCCAACGCCTAAACCCGACCTGACTCTGCCCAATCCTTCACCCTGCCTGAAATTGACGAAGCAGTTGACAGATACCTCACCCGCGCCAGACGCAACTACCTTTGCGAAGATCGACCATAGCTATCCCAACGCGCCGACCATGTTCATCAATACGAAGTCATTCTATTGTGTGGGCATTAATACCAATCGCGGTCTGATCGTAGTTGAGCTTGATCCGCAGTACGCGCCTGTGACGGTCAACAACTTTGTCTTCCTGGCCGAAAACCACTTCTATGATGGACTGAAATTCCATCGCGTGGTACCCGGTTTCGTGATTCAAGGCGGCGACCCCCTGGGCACTGGTAGCGGCGGTCCCGGCTATAAGTTCAAGGACGAGCCTGTATTAGGGGCCTATACCGCGGGCGTTATCGTTATGGCGAATAGCGGCGCAAATACCAACGGCAGCCAGTTCTTCATTACGACTGCCGATGATACCAAAACGCTTACCAAATCGTATAATCTATTTGGCCGTGTTGTGCAGGGCATGAATATTGTCCTGAAGATTCAGGGACCAGATCCAAGTAACGCCAACACGAAGAACATTGTACCCGACGTTATGGAGCATGTCATCCTGCTACAAGCGTCGTAAAAGAGAAAGGGACACTCATGGCATCCAAACAATATAGCGCGCCGCCGCCTATGCAGGTGGAGACGAATAAAACCTATCACGCAACCATCAAGACCAACAAGGGCGATATTCACCTGCAACTGAATCCCGCCGAAGCGCCTCAGACCGTCAATAACTTTGTCGCGCTGGCGCGTGACGGTTTTTATGACGGTGTAGTCTTTCACCGCGTGGTGCCTGGATTCGTGATTCAGGGCGGTGATCCCACCGGTTCGGGCAGCGGTGGCCCCGGTTACAAGTTCAAAGACGAGCCAGTCAAACGCTCGTACAAAGCTGGCACGCTAGCGATGGCGAATGCCGGCCCTAACACCAATGGCAGCCAGTTCTTCATCTGCCTGGAAGACCAGCCTGGCCTGCCGGGTCTTTACACCATCTTCGGCGACACCACCTCCGGCATGGATGTAGTGCGCAATATCCGCCAGGGCGATGTAATGCAGTCGGTGACAATCGAGTAGGGCGAGGTTTCCTGCTGTGCTGTAACAAAACGATCACATTCCGACGGAATGTGATCGTTTTGTTACAGCACAGCAGGAAACCAGACCGAAAGGAGTCTACACCATGCTTCTTCATGCTGCTCCACTGTTAGAAACGGCTGCCGCGTTGCGCAGTGGTGATCTCGACCTGTTCGCTTATATCAATGAGATGTGTGATCTCATTGAGGCTGAAGAACCGCAAATTCAGGCGTTGTTGCCCGAAACGGGGCTGCGCGAGCGTCTGCTAGCCGATGCGCGGGCGTTGCAGGCGCGTTATCCTGATCCGGCTGCTCGCCCGCCGCTCTATGGTATTCCTATCGGCATTAAAGATATGTTCTTTGTGGATGGTTTTGCCACGCGCTGCGGCTCGCGGCTTCCGCCCGAAACATTTCGGGGGCAGGAAGGCGATTATCTCAAGGCATTGCGTCGCGCCGGTGCGCTTATTTTAGGGAAAACCGTCACTACTGAATTTGCTTATTTTGAGCCGGGACCCACACGCAACCCGCACAACCTGGCCTATTCTCCCGGCGGGTCAAGTAGCGGTTCGGCGGCGGCGGTCGCGGCTGGCTATTGTCCACTGGCGATTGGCACGCAGGTTATCGGCTCGACTGTGCGTCCGGCAGCGTTTTGCGGCATTGTCGGCTTCAAGTCAAGTCATGCGCGCATCCCCATCAACGGCTGGATTTTATCTTCTGAAGCGTTGGAACACCTCGGCATTTTTACGCAAGACGTAGCGGGAGCAAGGCTTGCTGCCTCGCTCATGTGCGAAAACTGGCAACCAGCAGAACGAGCCATATCGAATGAATTGCCGGTACTGGGCGTACCTGAAGGTCCCTTTCTGGCCCAGGCATCAGCGGAGGCGCTGGCGGCTTTTGAAAGGCAGCTTGCGCTTTTAGAGCAAGCCGGATATACAGCGCGGCGCGTGCAGGTTTTGCCGGACATCGAAGTGATTAACCGCCGCCATACCCGTATCTTTAGCGCGCAGATGGCTCGCGAACACGCGCCCTGGTTCGACCAGTATGCCTCGCTCTATCGCCCGCGCACGCTGGCCGCGCTGCGCGAAGGGCAGGAAATTTCCGATCAAGCATTAGCGGAAATGCTCCCAGGCAGACTCGCTTTGCGCCAAACGTTGGAGGAAATCATGGAGCGCGCAGGCGTCGATCTCTGGGTATGTCCGTCCGCGACCGGTCCCGCGCCGGAGGGTCTTACCACAACCGGCAGCCCGTTGATGAATCTGCCCTGGACACATGCCGGAGTACCAGCAATTTCGCTGCCCGCTGGAAGTGGCGCCAACGGCTTGCCCCTGGGTTTTCAATGCATCGGGCGCTTTATGCAGGATGAACGCCTGCTCGCCTGGGCAGAACCGATGAGCAGAGTCCTCGCCAGCAACTCGACGAGGACGCCCACAAGGGTCCCCACATCCTCTCCGCACCACCCGCGTCCCTACAACGTGCCGGACGCATCGATTACGATCGATCACACGTCCAACCCGACGTAAAAGGGGTGGCGGCGGGTGGCAAGTTTTGCACCCAGCCAGCCTAACAGACCACCTAAAAGGGCTACCAGCACGAGAATAATAAGCGCGGTAATTAAACCGCCTCCGATGTTCAGGGGATTGCTGCTGAAACCCGAATTGATCTTGCCCGGATAGTTCGGGATTTGCCCAACGATGAAGCCGATAACCTGCGCGATGGCACTCGCCACAAAACCGCCGAAGAAGCCGAATTTACGAGCTACCGCTACTTTACCGGTAATGAACCCGGCGATAAAGTAGATAAGAAGCCCGATGACGCCTGTCAGCGCCCCAAGCCCAACCACGGCTGAGGCTACGTTGAGCGGCATCTGATTGGGATGATTGGCATAGCCCGCGGCCTGATGGTAAAGAGGCGCATTTACAAGTGTGAACACGATGTTCAAAATGCCGACGAGAATGCCCGCCACCAGGCTGATGCTCAGCATTTTGCCCGCGCCTCCCGCCGGCAACGCGGGCTGAGTTGGTAGTTCGCGCTGATGCACAGGCCCCCGGTGAGGTGGTGATGCGGGTAAAGTACCGGCGCCATTGTCATATGGGTTTTGCGCGCGTTTTTGTGGTGGTCGTAATGGGTATTCCGAATTCGCGTCGCTCATGCATGTTTTCCTTTAATGGTTGGGCTTGATAGCGGTAAAAACAGATGAATAGGTGTTGATAAATTGCCAGTTGCTTATCGGCCAGTAAATCATGACCGCCTTGCCAATTATATAACTTTTTGGCACAAACCCCCAGTAACGCAAATCGTCACTGAACTGGCGATTGTCACCCATTACAAAGTAGTTGTTTGGCGGCACCACCCACTGGCGTCCCTCCAGATTATATGGCACTTTGACATATGGCTCGTTGAGTATTACCCCATCTACCTGCACGGTAGAACTCGTGGTCACAATGGTATCCCCTGGCAAACCAATCACGCGCTTGATGAGGTCTTTTGTCGTATCCTGTGGAAAGACAAAAACGATCACGTCTCCCCGCGCCGGTTGCTGGAAGAGATACGCCTGTTTATTGACCAGCACGTACTGGCTATTATGCAGGCTGGACTCCATACTGGTGCCGTCAACCTGGTAGTTTTGAATGGTGAAGTGGATTACCAGAAAAATGACCAGGGTCAGCGCAAGTGTTTCAACTATCTCGCGCGCCAGGTGTGATGATTTGTTCAAATCAAACCTCGTTGTCTAATTGCCAGGGCGGAACAAGTTATTTCCCAGGGCGGGGGCAAGCCCCGCCCTGGCTACTTAATACTCGCGAATACCGGGGAAAAGGTGTTGATCCATTCCCAGTTGTTGAAAGGCCAATAGACTGCGACGGCCTTCCCGACGATATAACTCCGGTTGAGCGGACCCCACGTTCGTGAATCGAGACTATTGTCGCGATGATCTCCCATTACAAAAAACTCACCAGGTCCCAATTTCCACGTATCACTGGCGTAGTTAAAAGGCGTCGAGATATATGGCTCGTTCAGTGTTTGCCCGTTTACGATCACTGCGTCGCTGGTGGTCTTGATGGTGTCACCTGGTATGCCAATGATACGTTTGATAAAGTCTTTTGTTGTATCCAGTGGGTAGTGAAAGACGATTACATCCCCACGCTGCGGCTCGTGAAAGAGATAGGCTACCTTATTCACCAGCACATATTCATCCGTGTGCAGGCCAGGCTCCATACTCGCGCCATCCACTCGAAAACTTTGAGCGGCAAAGCGGATCACCAGGAAGACCAGTAAGGTGAAGGCAATAGTCTCGATCAGTTCCCGGATCAGACGAGTTCGTTTCTCTGACAACTTTGGCAGTCCTTGTATGTCTAAATTTGTATTACCTTGCACATTATAGCGATTAGCGTCCAAAGGGACAAGCATATAACCCTTGTGGGTTATATGCCTTTGCCGCTTATATAGGGAGTATAGTGCGCGAAGTGCGGCCGCAGGCCACACTTCGCGCACTATACTCCCTATAATGGGGAGCGTCGCAGGCGCTGATGAGCCATGTTGAGGATTGCAAAGGAATAAAATGCTTGCATCATGTGTTAAAATGTGTGTATGACATCAAAAAAGGATTGTATCGCTTCGGTGAGAAATGGTTTCTTCGAGCGTCAATGCGTATGAGAGATGTCGAAACAGGAGCATACTCGAATGAGATTGTATGTAGGGGGACTCCCCTATCAAACCACCGAGCAAGATTTGATTGACCTTTTCTCGCAGGGCGGCGAAGTCGCTTCCGCGGTCGTTATCACTGATCGCGATACCGGGCGCAGCAAAGGCTTCGGCTTTGTCGAAATGAACAATGACCAGGAAGCGCGTTCTGCCATCGACCGTCTGAATGGGACCGTTATGGGCGAGCGCACCATCACCGTTAACGAGGCGCGCGAGCGTCAGTCCGGTGGCGGCGGCGGCGGTAGCCGGGGCGGCTTCGGCGGCGGACGCGACCGTGATCGTCGCTCTGGCGGCGGTGGCGGCGGCGGTTACAACCGCGGTGGACGCTACTAAATTCCGCTCTCCCGTAGCGCGGAACAGCGTCTAGACTAGACGATAAAAGCACAGGAGGCGAGCAACAAGCTCGCCTCCTGTGCTTTTATTTCCTGGGCAAGGCCACCGTTTTCCTCAAGGCAATGAATAAGCCCCTGCCTGAGAGTTTTCAAGAATATATCGGGTAGCTAAAGGGCAAGCGAAAAGAGGGAGCATAGCAGCAGGACGCGCGCGTCCTGCTGCTATGCTCCCTCTTTTCGCTTGCCCTTTAGCATCTTTGTTCTATGTGTATGCTTAAATTGGAGGAACGTGACCGTGCCAAATTTAAGCAATCTCTTTCAAGAGAAACACACACACAGAAGATATTTTGTAACTCTTATTATACTTGCTCTAACTTTGACGGCTTTGATCTGGCCCGCTCGTATAGCCACATTCGCGTGGCACGAGCAGCAGGCCAGGCTTATTACCACTCATGCCGCGCCTCACAACGTTGATTTACTCTATGTTGTTTCTTACAGTCAAAAAGAGCAACCCTATGGCCCCCTCGTGGTCTACCGCGCTATTGGTGGTGATTTGCGCGACGTTGTGCCAGTTGTGGCTATACGACGCAGCTCTGCGCAACAAACGCCGCTGGTGTTCCCATCACCCGATGGCCGCTATGTGGCATTGTTACAGCCGCTCATGATGGGTTATGCCTCTAATCTCAATGGCGCGGCTTTGAGCGTTTTCTCAACTGATGGGCATTCGCTCGCGCCTGCGGTCAGTCGCGCACCTCTACTGGTTGGTACCGGCTCGCTTGCAAATGGCAGGATGCTGGCCCTGCATGTCGCATCTGTCGACCAGGTGATCTGGTCGCTCGATAGTCGTTATGTGTATTACCAGAGTGGCGCGACCGGACAGCAATTGCTTGCGCTCCAAACAACGCATACTCGTTCGCATCTCAACGTGAGCGGCTATGATGAGATTCATCGTGTTGACATGGCCGGGCAGGATGTGACGCTCTACCACCAGCCGACAGGCCAGAATTCGCTGCGCCTGCTCGGGCTGGATCACGCGGGGAATCTCATCCTGGCGCTGGCGCGCCCGCGTAAGCCCGTTGCATTAGTGCGTCTTACCACCGAAGCGGCCACTGTTTCCCCATCACTGTTCTTAACGCTGCCGCTCGATATTTTACCCGGCAACGTGCTGCGCGTTGGCAGCGATGGCGCGTCCGTCGAATGCGAGCGCGTCTTGAACTGGCAGCCCCTGCGCTTCATCACTATTCGTATCGCTTTCGCTACTGGTTCAATCTCACGGGCGCAGCCACTTTTTGACACCAGCCGCTATGGACGCGCGCTGACTGCCCAGGCGCGTTCGGCAGATGGCGCTCTGCTGGCAATGTCACAGGTAATAGGTGTGCGCGACGACCTGGCGGCGCAGGGCATCGCGAATGTGCCCGCGCAGGAAAAACTCTGGCTGGCGGATGCGCGCGCGGGCGCATTACAGTCGCTGACATTACCTTATGGAGGCCAGCTTGTGCAGGTCTTTTGGACGCGGCATAGCGCGTCCGAGCGCGTTCAACCAGTTCCGCGAAATGTTCTGGCCCAGCTGCTGGCATTTCGCAAACGCCTGACCAATGGGCCATCAATGAACGCCAGTGTCTTTCAACAGGATGAATGGATGCTTGAGGGACACAATGGCCTATTGTTGGACGCGCCCGCGCTTTCTTCTATGTGCTATGGCCTGTGTAGCTCCAATAATGGCGCGCCACACGTCTCGGCGGCTATTTTGCACGGTGTAGCTTATACCGAAAGTAACTGGCACCAGTTCAATAGCACCGATTACCAGGTAGGCGGTGAGCAAGTTGGGACGCCTGTTGAAAGCTTCGACGGCGGCTGGGGTGAGTACCAGCAGACATGGGGGATGCCGCCGCAATGTATCAGCGCCAACAATTGTCGCAGCGATGCCAGCAGAGTGCAGCACGATCAAAGCTATAACATCGGCGTAGGCATTGCCGCGCTCATCAATAACTGGAACAACACCGCCGGTGTCGCGTCCAGTAGCGACCCTAATAACCCGTACAAAGCCAACGACTGGTTCTTTGCTGTGTGGGCCTATAATGGCTCGTCTGGCAATAATCCCAACGATGTGCCATCGTCCAACTACGCCCACTGGTATCCGGGCGCGCCGTTCCACTCGATCTATGAAGAGTACGTCTGGTACTTTGCCGCGCATCCTCAATTTTATAGCAACGCCTGGACTGATAATTACATACCATCGCTGGGGCCATCATTGCTGCCCCCGCAGAACGATTTCAGCAACACAACTGATAGTTTTGTGACCTGTGGCACCTGCACCATCCCCGACTGGACGGGCGGCAGCTATGACCGCGCATGGGTTGGGTATGGCGCGCCGGATACAGTGGCGAATGTATTTACCGCGACCTTTGCGCAACTGGGGGGTGAAAGCGTGCTAGGTCTCCCCCGGGATAATGGCGGTGGCGCGCCTGCCCATCGCTGGGGCAATGGCTGGACACAGGATTTCGGCGGCGGCTCTGACCTGCCGGGCGCGTTACTGCAAGCCGATGGCACAACCGCGCCGTTCTGGGTGCATGGCAGCGTCTGGACGCAGTATTTTATCGTCGATCACGGCGCGGTCGGCTGCCACGGCTACCCGACATCAAACCTCGCGCCATTCAACGATCCCGGCCTGGGTAATGATACAACCCTGCTCCAGACGTTCCAACATGGCTCCATTGAGTGGGATGCCACTACCAGCACAGTAGTAAACGACGTGTGTTTATAGGTGTCGCCCCGCCCATCATCTGTCATCCTGAGCGCAGCGAAGGATCTGCGCGCGGCCCAGCGAGAGATCCTTCGCTGCGCTCAGGATGACAGCAGTCCTTACGTTCACGCCCGTGGGGCTTGCCCCCGCCCTGGCTCGCTCTTCATATCACCATTGCCGGATAATCAAGTGCCCAAGCGCGACGGCGTGGACGATATCGCCGCGACTGACGATGCCCACCAGCTTGCCCTGCCGCATTACCGGCACGCGCTTGATTTTGCGCTCTGTAAGCAGAGTAGCAATCTCGCTAATGGGTGTCTCTTCAGCGACGGTTGTAACATCGCGACTCATGATGGTGGCGACGCGCAGCCCGTTCTGGTCGAGCAACCCGTAGCGGTTGACCTTGCTGATAATGTCTGCGTCGGTGACGATACCGATGAGGTTGCCGCTGGCATCAAGCACTGGCAGTCCACTGATACGCTTCTGGTCGAGTAACTGCGCGGCTTCTTGCGCGCTGGCTTCGGGGTGAATGGTAATAACTTTGCGGGTCATAATGTCGCTGGCAATCATCTGCACACTCCTTTGGGCGCGGGTGAATGAACAACAGAGCAATATTGCTGGCTGTATATATATCATACCATAATTGCGCTACACCTTGCGCTGTAACACCTCTTTATACACCTTGACCAGCCTATCCGCATATTGGGCCCAGCCGCTTTCGGCGTCAAGCGCCTCTTTGTCGCGTTCCAGCAGGTGGTATTCGCGCTGGCGGGAGTTGAGCAGGGCGCGCGTCAACGACTCGCGGCTGGCCGGGTCGTAGAGAATGCTGGCGCGTGGGGGGAGCATCCCGCAGAAGCGTGGCAGGTTGGGCGCGATCACTACGCGCCCGTAGGAAAGCGCGAGCATGGCAGTTTCCAGCATACCCGCCGTGTGAATGGCGAAATGGGGCAAGACCAGCGCATCCGCCGCGCTCAGGTAAAGCGATAGCCCGTCCTTATCGGGATTGGTTCTGTGCAGGTGAAGCGTGGGAGTCAGCGCGGCCAGTTTAAGAATTGGCGGCGAGACCTTTTTATCGCATGGCGCGCCGACGAGCAGCAGTTGCATGGGCAAACTTGCATCCTTTGCGCTTTTCTCGGCCTGTGTTGCTTGGCGGAATGCCTCGATAAGCTGAATCAGTTCGCGCTCGTTATGCTGCGATGCCAGGCATAAAAAGCTATATCCCGCTTCTGCGGGAAAGTCCAGTTGCTTGCGCGCTTCATCGCGGGATAGAAGCGGCGGCAGGGAACCAGCATAGCCAGGATGGGGTAGACAGCGCAGTTTGCGGCGCAGCCTGCGGTCGGGGTAGAGCTGGTCTGGTTGGCGTGTAAAGCTGATAATGGCGGAACTCTGGCGCATTAACTGGCGTTCCAGCATTCTAGGAGCCAGGAAGCGCAGCCCGCGCGTGCTTTGCCACCAGCCGCCCGCGTCAGTTGTGATAATACGAATGCCCCGGCGGCGCGCCAGCCACAGCTGGAACGCCAGCTTTTGTTGCTGCCGGTACGAGAGATCAAACGCGCCTGGTCGATAGAAGTGCAGGATGCCGATTGATCTCCCACGATAGGAGCGATGCTGCCAGAGCCAGGTAAGTGGAATGTTGGCATCGCCAGGAGCGCAGCGAATTTCCTGCGCTTGAAGCGCCCTCACCAGCAAATTCGCTGTCTCATCGCCATCCGGCGCGCGCGCGAAGAATACCGCAGGGGCGGCTAGCTCGAATGGGGCATGTTCCAGAAAAGAGAGGCGTTGCTGGAAACGTCCCAAACTGCGAGCCTGCTCGGTTGCAGCCTGTAATTGTTCGTTGGAAGAGCGACCAGCCAGGCGCAGCAAGGGACGATGAATACAGGCCAGAAAAGCTATCTCGCGCAGCTCGCGCAGCACCGCGCCCAGTGTATCGAATGTATGCTGCTGGCCCGTGTTGGAATAACGAGCCATGACCTCGGAGCGGCCTTTCCAATATGCGCGTCCTACTATAAAGGCGCGAGTCAGGCGAGCGGCTGGTACGCGATGTGTAGCCACTACCCCTGGTTCATACCACAGCGCGTAACCGGCAGCATAAAGACGCTGGCACATGTCCTGCACCCCTGCGCTGGCCGGTAAATTGTCTCGCTTGCTCAGAAATGGCGAGAAGAAGCCCGTGGCGCGCAAAGCCTCAATTTTCACTGAAAAACAGCTACTGCTAAAACTGGTGGGCGCGTTCAGCTGCGCGCGTTTGGAGGCTGGCTCGAAGTGGCCGAGCATGTCGAGCATATCTTCGGTCAGCCAGTGCGGGCGAGGAGCTTCCCAGCGTAAATCGACATGCGCGCCGATGCCATCCGCGTCCGTTTCCTGGTAAGTCTGCCACAGCCGTTCGAGCAGGCGCGAATCGGCCAGGGCATCATCGTCAAGAAATACTGCTATCTCGCCCGATGCCGCCAGCAGACCCGTGTTACGGGCGTAGGCCAGACCGTTTTGCGGCTCGGAAAGGCAGATAACCTTCCAAACATCGTCGGTTTTTTTGTTCTGGTGTTTTCCCGCGCTCACGTATGTCCGCACTGCTGCTGGCGTACCATCTCTGGAACCATTATCGACGACAATGACCTCAAACGTATTGTAGGGTAGGGTTTGACGCCGCAGGCTTGCCAGCGCGCTCAGCGCCAGGTTGCGCCGGTTGTACGTGCAGAGAATTATGCTGAAACGCGGCGAAACGCTCGTCGGCTGGCGCTCGACGACTTCACTTTTGCCTTTTCGCGTATCCAGCCGGGATTTTTGCCGGGCAGTCATGACGCCTTCCGAGAACGCATTTTTCGTATGCATATAACCATTGTACCGGTGGCGCAAATGCACTGCGCAATGGCGCTGGCAATCGCCGCGCCCATCATACCGGCAGACGCGCTCAACGGCCATGCTAGAGCGAGTGTGAGCGTCGCTCCTACCATGCTGAGCCAGACCTGCGCTCGTTTGCGCTCCTCATTCGCCAGTCGCGTGATACTGGCGCTGGAGATGCTGCCCAGGGCCGTCGCCACCAATAAGATACGCAATGGCATTACCATGGGCAGATAAACCGCGCCAAAACACCAGTCGATCAAGCTCGGACAAAACGCCACGCCAAACGCGCAAATCGGAAGCGCCAGCCAGACCAGGCCGAGCGTTGTCCTGCGATACGCATCAGCAGCGTTGGTGGAGCGGCGATCCGGCATTATGCGCAATCGCAGTGGCAGTATGCACGTTGTGTACAGGGTGGGTAGCGCCTGCATAACGCGCCCGCTTATCATGATGCTCAGCAAGTAATACCCCAGGTCAGCAGTGGAGCGCGCGCGACCCAGCGCGATCAATTCCGCGTGTTGCCAGACAATCACATCCAATATAACTGGCAAAAGCGAGTTGCGCAATCCGCGTGCCAGTTGCTCTTTTAGCTCCATCCCCGGCTTGCGCGCCTGTTTAAGCGGTAGCAGTTTGCCTGCGCAAAGCGCGGATATCCATACCGTCAGCATACTGGCGACTGCCGGGGCGAGCAGAAACAGATACACCAGGTTGATGCCAGAAGTTACGGTTTGCGCGCTCAAGAGTACCAGCAGCAGCGTGGTTGCAGCTCCAAGCAAGTGAATGGCGGCTAACAAATCGAAGCGGCGCAGGCTGCGCAAAGCAATAGCGACAGTGCCTCCAGACAGGTGTATCAGCGTGAAAAGCCCGGCCAGTAATAGTGGCACCAGTGTTATGTTCCCAAAAAACCTCGCGCAGGGTACTATGAGCAGCAAGTAGAGCAAGCAATACAGAGCTAATCTACCACGGCGCTGGCGCACCACAAAATAGAAGATGCCGGCTGCTATCTCCGGCCTGGCGCGACTCTGTATGTTAGCAATGGCGCGGCTGGTCAGGACTGACATACCGGCCCCGGCAACAGGCGCGATGACTGTTGCCAGCCAGAGCGCAAAAGCGTACTGACCGAAAAGCTCTGGCCCCAGCGAGCGCGCCACTAGCAGAAGCGAGCAGAACCCGAACAGGACCGAAACCCCTACCGCGCTTAATCGCCAGAAGCCCGCGCGCATAATGGCGTGACTTCCTGCGCCCGCGTTTGCACGTTGTAATAACACCCTTCTTCCACCTCTCCACCACCCATGAACGAGAACCCTTCCCACATGCCCGGCAACAACCCTTGCATATCTCCGACTGTTGCCGTCAACGATACCCCGCCTGAGGCGCGTAAAAAAACACTCCTGTCCGGAAGCATAGATGCATCAGGTCGCAATGCCATACTCCATTGGATTCTCTCGCCTGTCTCTTCCACACCGCACCTCTCACCCACTTTCTTTCAGTATGACATACCATGGCATATTTCGTAGTAGCAGGCCGGTTGTAAGCTGGTAAACATATCAGGTAATTCGGTTAAGTATCGAATTACGCGAATAAATGGTGTTTCTTTACCAAAAGATGCAGGTCTTAACCCAATCTTAACCGTATTCCCGGCGCAACTTGTATATTTGACTGGTATGATATTCATAAATACTTGAGCGTGAGTTGGGTGATGTGGAGGTTGTCGGGTGGAAAACGCTGTCGTGTATGGTAGAGGCGACCCTTGCGGTCGCCCTGGTGTAAATACCTCGCTGTCGAATATCGTAGATACTACGCAAGCAATCGATGAATGCGCCTCTCTCGTGCAAATTACCGCTTCGGAAAAATATATGCCTGCTTTGTTGCAGGCAGCTGGGCGCATACGCCGCGCTATACGCCGCACTGATACGCTTCTTTTCCTCGAACAGGTCTGCGCTATAGGTCTGCCTGCCACTCCTCTGCAAGGAGCGCAAAGTGTTGCGCGGCGCGTGAAGACATTGCTGGTAGAGGTCGATTGTGATTTCCAGACGTTCTATGGCCTCTCCGCGCTGACTCACTGGCAGCGGATGCTCTCCCTGCGCCCGCTAGTGGTGGGCGCGAAAGACGCGGAAGCATCACAGACAGAACATCCACATGCATTCCCAACCGCGCAACATGCATATGTGAATGCGCCCCCGCAATCCATGCCGTACCTCGCTTTCCTGGCAAGCTATCCGTCGCGCCGCATCTTGCATCTTTTCCCGTATGAACTGGCCTGTCGTTACCAGTGTGTTCCAGTGGGGGCCGAACGTGACATGCTTACCATCGGAACCAGCCAGCGATTGGATGAGAGCGTGATCGCCCATATGCGGGAGGTGACCAGGCGCGGCATATTTCAGGTACGCTGCGATGCGAGCATGATTGATGATGTGTTACGGTACTGGCAGAGCGCGCAAAAATTGCGGTCCAGCCAGGTGTGATGGAGGAGGATGTATGACGAGAGTAGTAATACTGGGTATAAGCGGTCTTGATGCAGACTTGTTGCGGGTCTATGGGCCATCCCTGCCTGATGTGCGTCGCCTGTTGTTGCACTCGCCTTTTCTAGAAATGCGTTCGTGTTTTCCGCCTGAGCCAGCTCCAGCCTGGGCCAGTATTTACACCGGATTGCATCCTGCCAATCACGGTATCCTGACCAGTAGTGACACCTCTTGTGGGTGTCCTGTCTTTCCTGACGAATCCCATGGAATAGATGGAAACAAAAACTCGGAACACACACAAGCGGCGTCGCGCTCGGTCGTAGAGACATTCTGGAGCGCGGCCAGTTGAGCGGGGAAACGTGTCTGCATCGTGAATCCTTTGCTGACCATTCCTGCCGAAAAGGTCAATGGCATGGTGCTGGCGCAGCCATTTTCCAGCGCGGAAGTTACACGGGCCGATGCGATGAGCGTGCCTTCGCCGCGCCACCTGGAAGCATTTTGCAATGAGTTGCAATCGCGCACATTGCAACAGGCAGCGATGGCGCTGGAACTGTTTCATCGCGAGCCGTGGGACCTTTTCTTCATCCAGTTGGATGCGCTTGATTCCGCGCAGCATTTTCTCTGGCGTTATAGCGATCCCGGCGATCCGACCTATCCGGGTCGCAACCAGTATGCAGGCCGCATCCTGGAGTTTTACCGCCTCTTCGATGAAATCATCGGGCGCTTTCGCCGCTCTATGGCTGATGATTGCGTGCTGCTCGTCGTCAGCGGACACGGTCATGGGCGGCGCTGTGCTTATCGCCTGCATATTAATGAATGGCTGCGCAGTCAGGGATTACTGGTTGCGCAGGAACGTTTGCAAGATATGCTTCCTCGCCTCGCGCGCCATTTACCCGGCAGAAGGGCTGAGAACCGCTCGCTCGCCAGTATCGATAAGCAAGCCAGCGCGGCGCAACTGGTCGAATTGGCGGGTATCAGCCCCTTTGGAGGTATTGCACTGAACCGCGATGCGTTGGCTCGCAGAGGCGAGTCGTACCAGCGAACACGCGATGCGCTGCTCCAAAAGTTGCAGCAATTGCGGGTAAAAGGATACCCTATCGTCAACTGGGCCAAAAAGCGCGAGGAGTTGCATGGCAGCGCTTTCATGACACGCTATCCCGATATCGTGTTTGAATTGCGCAGCGACTTCGGTGTCGCCAGCAATCTCTTTGTGCCACTCGTAACACCCGATGGAGCGCATCGCGTCATTTCGGGGGGACATACCGCGCAAGGGGTATTGTTGATGGAACACGTACCCACTTTTATGGATATTCAGGAAGGCATCTCGGAACCTACCGTAATGGATGTAGCCCCGACCGTCTTACAATTACTGGGGCTGGCGAGCAGCAAGCATGATGGTAAATCGCTTGTCTCTCCACAACCAGTCGCGCAACTGATTTAAGCCCTCATCACGCTTTGAAGCTCCAGATATTTCCTGGTGATTCCCCATAAGTCCGCAAGGCTATGTGCGGCAGGTTTGCTGGACGAATGCGCGCCAGAGATCCTTCGCTGCGCTCAGGATGACAAATTCCCTGGCTGTCATCCTGAGCGCAGCGAAGGATCTCTGGCGCACTTATGGGGAATCACAAGACACTTCCTCTTGACTCTGTAGTATGGTATAGAGTGTATACTTTTTCTGAAGGAGTGATGGAGATGAATATACTCTCGATTGGACAGGTTGCGCGGAGAGCCGGGGTCGGCGTGGAAACGGTTCGCTACTATGAGCGTGAAGGCTTACTGGAAGAACCGCCGCGCCGGGCTTCTGGCTATCGTCAGTACTCCGAGCAGGTGGTCAAGCGTCTCCACTTTATTAAACGCGCCCAAAAACTGGGCTTCTCGCTTAAAGAAATAAATGAACTGCTGCTTTTGCGCGTTGACGCACAGACCGCCTGTGAAGAGGTCAAGCAGCGCGCGGAGGCGAAAATCTCTGAAGTGGATCGGAAGTTGATCGAGTTACAACGTATGCGGCAGGCCCTGATCCAGGTAGCCTCACTATGCACAGGACGAGGACCAGGAAGTCCCTGCCCTATGCTTGACGCGCTCGACCAGCAGGAGACGCTTCATTCAGTCGAACGTAGTGAGGAGTGAACAACATCAATGGCATCAACGCAAGAGCGTTATGATCTGGTGATTCTGGGCAGCGGTTCGACTGCCTTTGCCGCGGCGTTGCACGCTGCTGAACTCGGTAAAAGCGCCGTCATGACCGAATTTCGCACTGTCGGTGGTACCTGCGCCAATCGGGGCTGCTTGCCCTCCAAGAACTTGATTGAAGCGGCGCGACTCGTCTATGATGCCTCCCATCCGCGCTATCCGGGCCTGACTCCGGTGCATATGCCAGTTACCTGGGCGGACCTGGTGGCCCAGAAAGATGAGATCATCCAGGATTACCGCGCTCACAAATACGAGAGCTTGCTTGATGATCCCGACCATATTCAGATAGTCCCCGGCCAGGCACGTCTGGTTTCCGACCATGATGTAGAGGTGCGGAGCGCCGGTGGTGTGCGTCGTCTGGTGGGCGAGCAGATTCTCGTCGCAACCGGTTCTATGGCCAGCATTCCAGATGTGCCGGGCCTCTCTGATATGCCATATCTCACCAGTGATCTCTTGAGTTCTGCCGATGACCCCTGGGGAACAGGACTGCGCGAGCAGCCTCGCTCCTTGCTTATCCTGGGCGGTGGCTACATCGCGCTCGAACTGGGCCAGATGTTTGCTCGCTTGGGGACGGAGGTTACACTCATTACACGAGGCAAGAGCATTCTCTCTGGCTACGAGCCAGAAATAGCCGGGACCCTCACCGAGATACTCCAGCAGGAAGGGCTGCGCATCATCACTGGCGCGCAGGCGCGCGGCGTGAAACGTTCGGAAGAGGGTATTTCCCTCTCGGTGAGGCGACACGGTAGCCAGTTTACATGTACCGCCGAAAAGCTCCTGGTGGCTACCGGGCGACGCCCCAATACACAGGAGATCGGCCTGGAGAGGGTGGGAGTGGAGGTAGATCAAGCGGGAGCCGTGCGCGTGAATCGCGCCTTGCGCACCAACATTTCTCATATCTGGGCTGCTGGAGACGTGATCGGACGGGAAACCGGAAGCCAGATGGCGACGCCCGTGGGCGCGCGCGACGGCAAGATGGCCGCCCATAATGCCCTCTCTGGAGAGTCGCTGCGCGAAGTAGACCATCTTGTCATCCCCCGCGCTATCTTCACCGACCCCCAGGTCGCGGTCGTGGGCATGACAGACGAGCAAGCCAATGCAGCGGGGATTGTCTGTGAGTGTAACACCATCCCTCTGAGCGCGGTGCCGCGAGCCGGGGCAATGCGCGATACACGCGGCGTGATCAAAATGGTGCTCGAACGCGAGAGCCGGCGGGTCATAGGGGTCTCGATGCTTGGCGTAAACGCCGGGGAAGTAATCCACGAGGCGGCCATGGCGCTGCACTTCGGGGCGACGACCAGTGACTTCATCGATCTGATTCACATCTACCCGACGATGGCCGAAGCGCTCAAGCTCGTAGCTATCTCCTTTACGAAGGATGTCGAGCGGCTCAGTTGCTGCGCGAGCTAACGACTGCCAGCATATGGCTGTCCATATCCTACGTATTCGGGCGCATAAAAAAGAGAGGCGATACGCCTCTCTCTAAGCTGGGGTGCAGGGATTCGAACCCCAATTGGCCGATCCAGAGTCGGCAGTCCTACCATTGAACGACACCCCAGAGTGTTGTGTGCCTAATAGTATCCTAAGTCTTGCGACTTGTCAAGTGGTTTTTGGCGCATGTAATGACGCGCCGTAGTTCCATCCCGCCATAAAGGTACGCGCATTTTCGGCGGCGAAGCGCGGCAGGCGTTGCTCAATCGCCTGTTCGAGGAGTGCGCGGGGCAGCAGGTTGGTATAGCCTGCGAACACACCGAGCATGAGGATGTTGACGCGGCTATCCCCGGCTTGCTCTGTCTCGCCTGCTGATGGCGGTAATAGCTCCGGCACAAAAACAGCGGTCACACCGGCTTCTTGCAGGGCATGTTCAATCTCTTCTCGCGTGGGATAATGCAGATCATTTACCCCGGCTGCCACCGGCATGCGGCGGTACAGGCTGGTGAAGGCCAGCGCTCCCCGACACGCCATGGGTAGAGCGCGTAGCACTTCGCTCAACTCCAGCGCGATCAGTATATGCGCTTCACCGGTGGGAATGGCGGGGCTGGCTGCCGGTCCGAGCCGCACATGACACATGCCCGAACCACCCAGGCGCGCCAGGCTGACACGCGAGAGCACGCGCACCTCTTCGCCCGCCGCTTCAGCCGCCATTGCCAGCATTTCCATCATCGTAAGCGTTCCTTGTCCACCGATGCCGAGCAAAATGATGTTGGTTGTTTTCATGCCGGCTACTCCTGCACCATATGCCGCAGTTGCACACCCGCGATTATGGGATTGCCCTGCGACTTTTGCCCGTTCGATTGTTCGATCGGTTTGATGGCGTCGTAGGGACAGGCGTCCACGCACAGGCCACAGGCCACGCAGGTCGCGCTATCGATGCTGACGAGCGGTTTCACGTTATCCAGCGAGAGTAGTACCGAGGGGCAACCCACTTTGTGGTAGCAGGGCGTATCTTCGCAGCCGCGACCTGCCAGGCACGCCTGCTGGTCTACCTGTACCGGTTCGTTGATCAAGATACCCTGTGTTGTGCAAGGAGCTTCGGCGATTACCACCGATACGCCGGGACTGCGCATGGCCTCCTGTAAGGCGGCAACCATCTCCGGCAGTTGGTAAGGATCGAGCCGATTCACATGTTCGACGCCGCAGCCGCGCGCGATCATGGCAATGTTGGCGCGTACGCTGGGCGCGCCATCGGTGCGTTTGCCTGTGCCAGGGTCGGGCTGCATCCCCGTCATGGCGTTGCGGCTGTTGTCCAGAATGAGCAGTGTGAGATTGACGCCGGATTGGATGGCGTTGAGCAGACCCGCGATGCCGTTATGATAAAAGGTGCCATCTCCCATCGCGGCCAGCACAGGCCGTTCGATACCGGCCTGCTTCATGCCCTGCGCGATGCTGATACTGGCTCCCATAGAAACCTCTGTCCAACAGGTATCGAGCGGCGCGTTCATGCCAATGATGGTGCAGCCCACATCGCCCGTTGTAATCACCTCGTCCTTCGTATAGCCAAGCTGTTCGATTGCGCGATTGAGGGCATAGTACGTCATACGGTGCGGGCAACCCGGACAAAATTCAAGCGAGCGCGCAAGTACCAGGTTTGTTGGACTCACTTGTGGCGCAGGTGTCTTTAGCATAGGCAGGGCATGTCCATTTTTGCCGTTCAATGGAGACCGGGTTGGCATCTCCTGCATACCTGGCGCGTTACTCACCTGGCGCGGGTGATGTCCAGGTGGGCGCGCGTCCGATGAGCGCATCAATGGCGGCCAGCGCGTTCTGTATCAGCTCAAGAGAATAGTCTCCTATACGCGGCAAGAGTCCATTGCGTTTGCCATGCACCCGCACATGCAGCCCATTTTCGGCAATGATCGCCAGTACTTGCGTCTCGATTAAGGGGTCTAGCTCTTCCAAAATCACCACGTGATCCACCTGTGACAGGAAATGCTCTATTTCCTGGCGCGGCAAGGGGTGTATCATGCCGAGCTTCAACACCGGCACGCCCGCGAACCAGTGCGGCGCGCGCTGGCGCAGTTCTTGCACATAGCTGAAACTGACGCCTGCTACCATGATACCGAGTCGTTTCCCCTCTTCTCCTCGTTCTCCAGGCTCACTTACCAACAGGTAATTCACGTCGTTCGCCATAGCGCGGCATAATTCTCCGGCTAATTCTAGCCGTTTGATGGCATCGGCGTGCTGGTCGCGGCACCACTGCGGGGCTGCTTTGGTGAATTTTGCCAGGTCGCGTGGAAACGATGCCGGGCGTTTCTCTTTCTCGCGTTCGATCTGACCAACCTTCATCACGGTAATAGCATTGGCGACTGCCGTCGTTCCCAGCACGAAGACGGGCGCGCCCGTTTGCTCAGATAACGCGAAGGCCAGGTGTGTCATGCTGTATGCTTCTTCGGGACTGGCTGGCATCAGCAGGGGCAGCGATGCCAGTTGCGCATAATAGCGGGTGTCCTGTTCAACCATGCCATAGTACACGCCCACATCATCGACGGTGTAGATGACCATGGCGCCACGCACGCCGCTATGCGCGATGGAAAGCAGGCTATCGGCCATTACATTGACCCCGGACATTTTCATCGCCACGAAACTGCGTTTGCCTGCCCAGGCCGCGCCGGTCGCGACTTCCAGCGCCACCTTCTCATTCACGCTCCACTCGACAGTGATGCCATACTGTTTAGCGATTGGAATGAGAGAGGTGATCGCTTTTGTGCTGGGGTTGCCGGGATACCCTGTAGCAACATCGATTCCGCATTCCAATGCAGCGCGCGCTACAGCTTCATCGCCTGTTAAAAAGAGCCGTTTACCGGGCATGGTCAGAACGTTCACTGCTAAATCCTCGTTGAATGCTGTGATTGTCGATGAGATTATTGAAAAATCTTATTATAGCTAGTGTATGTTATACATTTGCGGTTTGTCAATGATAAACGCATAACAAAAGCAGGGAACAATTACCAGGACGACCGCGAGGGTCGCCCCTACAATATACGGAGAACTGAAGAACGCTTGTATATTGTAGGGGCGACCCTCGCGGTCGTCCTGGCATCCCATGATCCAGAAAGCTTTTCTTAGTCCGCCAGCGCTTCGGCGCGTTGCTGGCCGCTATCGATCACCTGGCGGCGTTTGTAGCCAAACCAGTAAAGCGCTCCAACGACGAACAGCACGATCAGCGCGAACTCAAACAGTGGGAAGTTGCCAAAGAAGGTGTTGCCTAAGCCTGGGAAAGGAAAGTTAAGGTTTGGATTGGTTGCGAATGTGTTGCGCAGACCGCCAAACCACAGGAAGTTGATGATCATCACTCCGCCATAGATCAGCGCTACAACGTTGACCAGCATACCCCAGCGACCCAGGCTAAAGGGCGCTTTGGTGCGCGGCCAGCCCTTGAGCCGGGCGCCCAGCGAGGCGACGTTGTTCAAGAAGTACGACACGTAAATCAACCCTGTTGCCGCTATCACGATGATACCAATGGCAGCGGAATTATTTAATAACGCTACCAGAGGGATGGCTGAGAGAATCATCACGCCGACGCCCGCCCACAGAGGTGTGCGGAAGGTCGGGTTGACCGCGCCCCAGACCCTGCCGAAGGGTAAGCGACCATCGCGTCCCATCGAGAACATCAGGCGGATGGTGGCCGACTGGATTGCCAGCGTGCAGACACATACGGCGATAAACACAACTCCCAGGTAGATATTGCCCCAGGATGTGCCAAAAGCCTGTTGGATGATGGTTGGCAGCGCGCTGGTAGGATTGGTCCCACTCGCAATTGTCTCAATCGCCGGGAGATTCTTAATCGAGAGGATAGTGCCACCCAGGAAGAGGAAGCCGGCGATAGCTGACAGTCCGATGGCCCACAGCACACCACGCGGCGCGTTTTTCTGCGGGTCTTTCGTTTCCTCGCCAAGTGTACCAGCCGTGTCGAAACCGTAGATCACAAACAGGGACATAAACAGGGCAGCCGCGAATGCTCCAAAGTAGCCGCTGCCCAGGCCGGGCGTCCAATCGGCGCCGAGCGACGAGCTGGTGACGGTGGAACCGGTGAAGAGAAAGCTAAGCGGCTGGTGGTTGAAGAAGATCAGCAGCACCAGCGCGAAGCCGATCATGCCAATGATCTCGGCAGCCACGCCAATGTTGTTGATGATGGAGACCAGCCTCACACCCATAACGTTGATGACGGTGCCGATGATAATGGAAACCAGCGCGATAAAGACGTTGTTGGGCATTCCAAGAATGGTCGCTGGAATACCGGGAAAGATGGCAAGCAACGGGATGGGAATGGTGATTGCCACGCCTGTCACCGTGAGCGCACCGGCGAAAAAGTAAAACCAGCCGGTGAACCAGCCCAGCGAGTGCCCCGAAAGGCGCTTGCTCCACTGGTAAATAGAACCCGCGATAGGGAAGTGCGACGACAGTTCAGCGAAGTTCAGCGCCACGATGAACTGACCAATTGCGACAATGGGCCATGTCCAGAAGAAAGCTGGCCCACCCGCCACGATACCGAGAGCGAACAATGAAAAAGTGCCGGTTGAGACGGAGATGTAGGAGAAAGCCACCGCGAAGTTGGAGAGGAATCCCAGCGTGCGCCGCAATTCCTGTTTGTAGCCCAGCTTTTGCAGTAACGCCTCGTCCCTCTGTTCCTGGGATGTGTTGATTTCTGCCATGCGAGAACGCCTCCTTGTGGCCGGTACGACCACTGATAAGAAACGCCAGAGCGAGCCGCTCGCCTCTTCGTCCGAGATATGGCGAAGCGCAAGCAAGCTACAAGAGGATTACATAGTAAAGTCTACCATATCACTCTGCCAATAAGCAATATGACTATAGTATTGGCAAGCATTGTGGATACAATAGGGATACATTGCCAATCCAGCACGCTGCGGAATACAATACCTGTGGAACAAAGAAGTTCCGTATTTTCCAGTTGAAAGGATAGTGTTATGCGAAGCAAAATAACGGTAGTCGGAGCGGGTTTTGTGGGGAGCACGCTGACGCAACGACTTGTTGAGCGCGACTATGCCGACGTGGTGATGTTCGACATCGTGCCAAATATGCCCCAGGGCAAAGCCCTCGATATGTTACAGGCCGGGCCGGTGCTTGGCTATGATTCGCTGGTTATCGGCACCAACGATTATGCCGATACCGCCAACTCGGATATTGTGGTGATTACGTCCGGCTTTCCGCGCAAACCCGGCATGAGCCGCGACGACCTGGTCAAGAAAAACCAGGAAATCATCGGACAGGTGACGCAAGAGGTAGCGAAGAACTCGCCCAACTGCATCATCATCATGGTAACTAATCCGCTTGACGCGATGGCGCAACTGGCACACCATATCAGCGGCTTCCCGCGCAACCGCGTTGTCGGCATGGCCGGTGTGCTGGATACTGCCCGTTTCCGCACCTTTATCGCGCAGGAACTGGGCGCGTCGGTGCGCGATGTGCAGGCCTATGTGCTCGGCGGCCATGGCGACACGATGGTGCCACTGGCGCGTATGTGTACCGTGGCTGGCGTACCCATCTCGCAGTTGATGTCAGCCGAACGCATCGAACAGATTGTGCAACGTACCCGCGATGGCGGCGCGGAAATCGTCAAACTGCTTGGCACGGGCAGCGCCTACTTCGCGCCCTCCGCCTCTGTCCTGCAAATGGTCGATTCCATCCTGCTCGACAAGAAGATGATTATGCCCTGCGCCGCCTACCTGCAAGGCGAGTACGGCATCAACGGCCTCTTCGTGGGTGTTCCCGTCAAACTCGGCGCGCAAGGCATCGAACAAATCGTCGAAGTCGAACTCAGCGAAAGCGAACGCGCCCTCCTCAAAAATCCGCCGATGCCGTTAAGGAGCTGGTTGAGGTGATGGGAATTTAACTGGCTACACAGAACAACAATGGATACACAGGCTGCCTGTGTTGTGTATCCATTGTTGTTCTGTTAGCCAGCTAAATAATGTAGTACAATCATTCAGGAAAAAGAAAATTGGCTGGTATCGCGTGAGCACAGTCGGAAGTCATCGACAGTACAAGCATTCTGAGAAACCTGGTCGTGTTACTGTTGCGGGTCATCCAAATGATGATGTGCATCCCAAAACATTGGCGAGTATTCTCAGGCAAGCTCAGCTAAGGAAGCCGTGACATTCAATAAGTAATGAAAGGCAGGTAGTGTATGTATCGTTTTCTGGTCATTATAGAGCAGGGTAGCCATAATTACAGCGCTTACGCTCCTGATCTTCCAGGGTGCATTGCAACTGGAAAAACGTTAGATGAAGTTAAAAAGAATATGAGAGAGGCCATCGAGTTACATTTGCAGGGTATGGCCGAAGATAATGAAGAGATTCCAGTCCCACAAAGTTTAGCAGAGTATCTAGATGTTCCTGCTCCAACCTCTGCGGCTTAGTTCCATTATTAAGCCATAGAAGTTATTAATCATTCCTTATTTTCTTCTTCGTCAATTTTCCTCTGCTTATCTTTTCCTGCAATCACCACAATGAACTCTCCTCTAAGTTTCGCCTGTTGCTCGATCCATATTAGCAGCGATGAGATTGTGCCGCGCTCGACATGCTCGAACAATTTGGTCAGGTCGTTGGCGAGCGCGGCTTCCCTGTCTCCCAGCACCTCTTGCGCGTCCTTGAGAAAAGCGGCCAGGCGATAAGGGCTTTCGTAATAGATCAACGTGTGCGGAGCGTCCTTATCGATCTCCAGGAAGCGGCGGCGCGGGCCGGATTTGCGTGGAGGGAAGCCTCTGAAGGTGTGACTATGCACGGGCAGGCCGGAGAGTACCAGCGCCATCACGAAGGCCGCCGGGCCGGGTATCATCGTAACATCCAGGTTCGCGGCAATGGCGCGCTGCACCAGAGTATAGCCGGGATCGGAGATGCCCGGCGTCCCGGCATCCGTCACCAGCGCCACCGACTTGCCCTGCTTCAGCGCATCTTCTATACGTTGCCCCGCGCGCTCTTCATTAAACTCGTGGAAGGCAATTTGAGGCTTGGCAATCTCGAAATGTTTGAGCAACATGCCCGTCTTGCGTGTATCCTCGCTGGCGACGTAATCCACCTCGCGCAATATTTCCAGGGCGCGCAACGTAATATCGCCCAGGTTGCCGATAGGCGTGGCAACCAGGTACAACGTGGGATTTTTCTTTGTAGGGACGCGATTTATCGCGTCCTCAAACGCGCCATTAGATGCTGAATCTTTCAACGTCACGCTTTCACCGAGTTTCGTATCGATTGTAATTTCTCCATCACCTCTGGCCTTTTCACCTTCAGCGACGGCGTGCGCGGAAAATCTTTCTCTGGCCAGACCGAATAGCCTCGTATTTGCTGGTGTGATGCGAGTTGCTTATTCGTTTGCTGGATGGTCGCTTTGGCCTGCGAAGGATCATCCATCAAAAGAATGCCATACACGGTTGGCCCCTCGTCGTTTTCCATCAAACCTATCACAACGGCATCCTTGATGGCTGGATTAGCCAGCAACACATTCTCGATATCTTCGGGATAGACATTTAAGCCATTGGCAAGCACAATCAGGTTTTTCTTGCGCCCCTTCAGATACAGTCTGCCCTTCTCATCCTTGCTGCCCAGGTCGCCCGTATAATACCAGCCATCCTGAAAGGCGGCAGCCGTCGCTTCGGGGTTTTTCCAGTATCCCTGCGCCACGTTAGGTCCATGCACGAGCAGTTCGCCATCTTCAGCGATCTTCACTTCCATTCCCGGCAGGGGTTGCCCGATGCTCTCGTAGGTATGATCTTCATGGCGTGTCACAGATACGACTGGTGAGCATTCGGTCGCCCCGTAGCCTTGCATGATCCTGAATCCCATATTCTCCCACCGTTCCGCCAGCTTCGGCGGTAAATACGCGCCTCCGCTCACAAAGAAACGAAAATGGCCGCCAAAACGCTTATGCACCGCGCCGAAGAGCAGACGCCTCATGCCAAAGGGCAGCCTGCGCGCCACGCGATGCAACCATTCCCACTGCTTCACTTTCTTCTGCATGCGCACCTGCCGCTCGATGCCGTTCATAAAGAGTTGCAAAGCCTGTGGCACGAGCACCATACAGGTGACACCCTGCGTACCAAGCAGCTTGAGCAGTGTATCGGGCACTAGCGATCTTGCGTACAGGATGCTGGCTCCTCCATGAAACTCTGCGATTTCGATGGTCATCTCGAACATATGGCTCAATGGCAGTATAGATAGCGTGCGGTCTTCCTGCGTAATTTTAACCACCTCGAGCGCCGCCATCGCGTCGCTCGCAATATTCCAATGGCTGAGCATCACACCCTTGGGCTGTCCGGTCGTTCCCGACGTGAAGACCAACTCGGCCAGATCATCCCCCGTCACTTCTGGTAATGCTGAGGCATCAAACGTGCCCTGTGGCAGATGATCCAGGTCGATCAGGGTAGGGGCGGACATCCAGCCCCCCGCCCCCGCTCTGGTTTTGATTGTTGCATACTGTTTGCTCGTCGTCATAAGATGGGTTGCCCCGGTCGTTTGCGCGATACGCTCGATGAAATCCTCCTTCGAATTATTATCAAGAGGCACAACCACTCCCCCGGCAAGCAACGTGCCCAGAAAAGCAATCATCCAATCAACCCTGCTAGGGGCCCACAGCATAGCACGTTGCCCTTTGACAAACTGCTGTTCCTGTAAATAGCCTGTGAAGGCATACACTTTTGCTTGAAGTTCTGCATAGGTATACGACACAATGCCAGCATCATCGGTCGGCTCGAGTAACGCAGTGCGTCCTGGAAATCGTTCTACTGCTGAAGCAAATAAGGCGTTGATGGTTTTCATCTGATCTGATCCCTCTCCTGTTTCGATCATGCGTCGATGCATTGATAAACTGCCCCTGTCTTAATGAGAAAGCTCAAAACACTGCGCTTATTATAGGAGAGATATCCTCTCTTTGCCAAGCCCCGGTCAGACGGTTAATTTTCTGATCGGTTGATTTTAAAAGGCAGTACTATTTGGCTATTAAGGCTGGTTCTTTGTTTGAAAGTGCATTTTTTTAATATGATACACACAATGAAATTGTTGAGCTAAATCAAAACCTGAACCTTTATTATAAAATCGAGCTACTTAATTTCAGCGTGGTAGTAAACTGAATCAAGTGGAGGTTATTTTGAAAATCAAAACTATCTTTTTGTATAGAAAATATTCCTAAAATACTTGATTTTGAATACAGATGTTGAACTCTTTAATCATAGGTGTCTATTCTTCTGGTTTTTATGAAATATTTAATGTCAAAGATAGAATTTATTTGACTTTTTGTTTACACTATGGTATGATATTATCCAGGAGGATATCCAATGTATTATCCTTACACTGCTTGCAGTCTTAGGACAATCAATGGACCATTCCGCAAAGCGAGTCGAGAGGATTTTGCTCACTATAATAGAGCGGTAGCACTATTGCATAGGTGGACGAATTCGCATTGTGGAGTGATCAAATATTGTGCTCTAACGCATCATTTTTAAATTGATGTGTTTTTTTGCGTTGTCTAAAAAACACCGCAGGCCACATAGAACGAACATGTACGTTCGTAATCCCCCTACGACGTTTAGTTAAAGAAAGGAAATCCGGTCCAATGGCTTCAATTGAAACCACGAACGTGGGCAAAGCGGTTGCTGCTCGAGTCGGCAGCAACATTCGGGAGGTTCGCACCAAGCTATCGTTGACCCAGGCGCAACTGGCTTCTCCCGAGTTTTCTATCTCATACATATCGGCAATCGAGCGAGGCAAGATTCGCCCCTCCCTGAAAGCGCTCTCCATTCTGGCGAAGCGCCTTGATGTTCCTCTGACCTTCTTGCTCGAGGGATCGCCCGGCGGCGCAGCGGAAGCGCGAGCGGTCGGCTACTCACCCGCCGATTCAGGCCCCGATCAGCGCATCGATGTCGAATTGTTACAGGCGTCCGTATTGCTCCAACAGCGTTTGTATACCAGGGCAAGCGAATTGCTGACTCCCATCCTGGCAGAGCGCATTACGACTGACCAGGCATATCAACTCTTCCTCTTGCGCGGCCAGGTCCATCTAGGCCTGGGCGAGTATCAGGAGGCTGTCGTCGATCTACGCGCAGCCGTCTCACAGGGCGAGAATATGGGTGATGTGGAATATGCTGAGCGCGCCCGCAATTTCTTAGGTAAAGCGTACTTCTCCCTGTACAACTACACTCTGGCTTTAGAGAATCATATTCGTTGCGCGAGCGCTTTAGAGAGTAATCTTATCAACGATCCTGTTTTTGCGCTTGATGTGTATAGCAATGTCGCCAGCGATTTTTTCCGGCATGGCGATCTTGATAGAGCCATTTCCTATTACCATAAAGCCATTGCTACTCTTGACAGCATGAAACGCGATAGCAAGAGCTTCGCGGAAAAGTACATGGAGATCGGCCAGCAGTATAAAAATGCGGGCAAGATTCTCATGGCGCGTGAGTATATCATGCGCAGCCTTGCCATTTATGAGATGCGCGATGAGCAGCGTGTCGTTGGTATCACCCACCAACGTCTGGGGAAGGCTTTCGAAAAGCAGAACGAACTGGAGGGCGCGGAGCGTGAATACCGGCAGGCCATCACCATCGAAGAGGAACTCGAAGATGATGTCACGGCTTCCCTCTGTCATACCAGCCTCGCCGAACTTCTCGTTAAGCGCGGGAAAGGCGCCGCCGCCGAGCAAGAGGCCCAGGCTGCTCTCGCGTCCGCGAAGCGCAGCGGCGACGCGCAAACGCTGGGACACGCGCTGATTGCGCTTGCCCAACTGCGGCACAACTCCAAAGACTACGCCGGCGCCGATGAACTCTTCTCGGAGGCGCTTAATCTGCTGGATGAGTCCAACGCACACGAGCTGGCAGGTGTGGCCTACTCGCGGTATGCAAGCCTTTTGGAGCAGCGCGGCGAGGTCCAGCGCAGCCTGACCGCCTTTAAGAAAGCCTACCAGCACCAGCTGCAGGGCAATCGCGGCGATATGGAGTAAACACGTATTAACTGGGGGTGCGGAGGGTTTCCTCCGCACTTTTTTATTGCTCTGTTATTTATAGTGTTTTATATGTAAAACCAGTGCAATACAGGAAAAATTCTATTCTACCAAAACTATCCGCAAAAATCAGTTTGTATGTTACAATGGACATGTTCATTCACAGGTATTATCGTGCCGCTGGCATGTATGGTGCTGGCAGAGTTACCAGCGCTTTGGAGGAGTTTTGTATGCCATTCTCGGCACACGATCTACGCTATCATTTAGAAGAACATTATGCCTCTCTCAATGGCTATCTACAACAACGCGCCCAACGGTATTTAGGCTCGCTGGCCTTTGACGCCGTTGAAGTTGACCAGGTAGTGGGTCATGTTATTGAGCAATTAACCCATTTGCATATCGTGGGCGGTGGCGATAGCGCGCCTGAAACCGCGCTTGATCGCCTGACCAACGCGCAATTTTATGCTTTTCTTAACCGGTGCGTTAAAAATAAGGCCATCGACCGCCTGCGTAAGCACCGCGCTCCCACCAGTACCCTGGCCGAGCTTGAAAGACCGGGCGCGACAGACGACGACGCGCAACCGATGGAGAGTGTTGTTGAGACGTTGTGGGGAACCCTACCTTTTGACTCCCCCGAAGAAACCGCGCTTGAGGCTGCTTCCCAACAATCGCTGCGCCAGTTGCTCAAACACTGCATAGAGGCCTTGAGCGCCGCGCCACGTCAATTAGAAGCCGTATTGCAAGAACTGGAAGAGTTGGATGCGCGTGATATGGCGCGGGAGATTCGCCAGCAGTGCGGCCTGCCCGATAGCGTCGCGCCGCTGGCCCATGCCAGCCAGCATAGGGACCACGCCCACAAAAAATTACGCCACTGCCTGCAACAAAGTAGCACCAATTTGGCAGTTGTCGTTGCTTTACGTTTGTCAGAGTATGAAACAGTATCCACCGCTGCGGATGTGGTACTGGTAGATATCAGAACCCTGGCGCATGACAAACTTTCTCTAAAGGAAGTGCAGACGGGTCTCAAACATCTGACAACCGAAGGTTTATTGAACTGGCATGGCGAAGAAGTGCTGCGCCTGCTCCCATCTCAGTGTAAGCGCCTGGCGCGTTTCTACGAAGAAGGTGAGTAACACGCTGTAGGGACGCGATACATCGCGTCCGAAGCGTCCGAGGAGAACATACACATGGATAAGCGCGAAAAATCTGGTCCCGACCCACGCATGGCCTACTTGCCATTGGCACGGTGGTTACAAACGATACTGGCTATGCCGTCAGTGCAATTGCGGTCTGATACTACCTCACCGCTCGACGATGTGGCAAATACAGCCAACGCCTACCACCTGCCCTACTTTCAACAACTCCCCGATTTCGCGCTGGCCCTGTTGAAGAATGACGACCAGGCCACCCTCTATTATGCGCCTCTCGTGTATCATTTGATTGGCTGCTCTGTTTGTCACAATGCCTACCTGGAAATATATGATGCTATGAGCGCCGCGCTAGCAGTTGATAGCGAACAAAAGGCGACCGACAACGGGCATCATACCCTTGCTCTCACACCCGCCCGTATGCTCGTCTACCTTTGTCAACTTCTGATTAACCAGGCTCAGGCGGTGCTGCGGGTCGCCCGTCATGAACATGGAAATAATGACGCCTGGGCGCGCGCGCTCTTGCAGCAGAGCCTGACCATGAGTTCGCATATCATGCAAAGTTCCTTGCGACAACGCGCCCTGCAAAACCTGGTAGAGGTTGCTCTACTTGCCGCCGGAAATAGCCAGGACGAAGAGAATCCGGCCACCCGCACCTATTCATCCCTTGTTGGCGCGGGCAATAGCGCGCGAGCAGGTAAAACCAGACGCCGGGCTGAAATGCTTGAACGTCCCGCGAGAGAGCCATTCATCGAACTGCAATCTGGTACGCTGCAAGGCTCGGTCACGCAGCGCGAGGATATCCTTGAACTTCAGTTGCAAAATCTTGATACGCCTTTGCGCGGCCAATACCTTCAGATCACTGTGCCACTGGGATCGCTCATCGAACCGGTGCGCTGGTTTGGAGGAAACCCTCGCGCTATTCGCAGCCAATCCCCGGTCAACGACCAGGGCAATCTGACTGTGCAGCTTGGTAAAACCGAGCTACGCCTGACAACTGCGGAAGACCGCAATTTGTTAGAAGCCATGTTTAAAAAGCTGGATATAAGGCCAATCGTCTAACTAGCCAGGGTGGGGCTAGTCCCAGAAGCGTTCACTGAAGCCTTGCTGTCATCCTGAGCGCAGCGAAGGATCTCTCACCAGGCAGAACGCAGATCCTTCGCTGCGCTCAGGATGACAAATGGCGGGGGCTTGCCTGCTACATATAGATATTATTCGCCTTCTGATTTGAACATGCGCTGGCGGCTATCGAAGGCTTTCTTCCAGTATGTGACTGCGCGGTGGACATCGCCGTGGTTTTCAAGTAACTGGGCGTAATGGGCAGCGTTGTCTGCCAGGTCCTCGCGATTGTTCAGGCGTTCAAGCATCTGCAGGCCTGCTTCAAAATGGGCATCGCCTGCTTTATAGCGTTTGTGCGCGTATTCAATTTTGCCTGCAACAATATGGGCGTCTGCTGCTATACTGTTATCTGTTGTGGAAGAGAGCAATGCGCGCGCCTTTTGCGCGTGTTTTTTGGCTTCGGCTGCCTCATCATGTTCTAGTAACCATAGCGCCAGGTGGACGTGCGCGCTCGCTTTTGACTGTGCATCTTGCAGAACTTCTGGCTGCTCAAGCGCCTGTTCCAGGTAGGCGCGGGTGTCGCGCTGATTATGTGCCAGCATCGCTCGTCCAAGAGCGTGGAACAGCTCGCTTTTGCGCTGCTCATTCTCGCTTGCGCCAAGCAGATACAGGCATTTATACAAACGCAATGTTGCCTGCATATAGTCGCCCGATTCGACAAACTGCTGGCTGCTCTGCCTGTAGATTTCTATACGTTCTGGCGCTGTCAGTGTACCGGTCGCTTCTAAAGCCTTTAACAGCATGGCTTGCGCTTCACCGGCTTTGTCGAGGCGCAGGTAGTGCAGGCCCAACTGCGAATACACTTCGCTCATGTAGAAAACATCCTGGTTCTGCGACGATTCTAGTAGTTCCAGGCTATGCTGGTGGAGAGCAAGCTCCTGGCCGTGATCTTGTAAGGAAGAGTGTGCTACGCCCTGAAGTAGGAGCAGTTGCGCATGAGTATGACTACGCGCATCCTTTGCCAGGCGCAACGCCTCGGAGAGCGCATTCTCGCTTTCTTGCCACTGGTTGCACTTGCTGAAAGCTAACGCAACCAGATAACGCACACGAATTTCTTGCGCGTTGGTCAATTTATGCGCTAGCAACTCCTGTAACTGTAGAATTGCCTTTTGGTTGTCATTCTGCTCTATCATCACTTGCGACGTCAATACACGCCAATCAATTTCATCCGAACTGCTTAACCCTTTCTTTGTAGAAGTTGCAGCAGCCCCACCGGGAGATTGTGGTATCACCAGGTCTTTTGAGGAAAGACCTAGTCGCATGGCAAAAATTTCTAATGCTCGTAATGATGGATGTATCTGCCCTCGCTCAATTGCTGATATATAGCTTACCGAGAAATCGGTGCCTGCCAATTGACTCTGCGTATACTTCTTTGCCAGACGCGCCTCTTTCAATTTTGCCCCAACGGACCGTCCCATCTGCTGATGTGGTGGATCATATGGCATAGCAAATATTCTCCTGCTCGCACTAAAGTGCTAATAAGGGGAATCAATAAATAACAAAATCCCCTTCTTATACATTGTAAAATGAAAAGATGATTTTTGTCAATATCTTTTCAGCATTGAGACTAGATACATACTTGTATAATTCTTGTGTAAGTTCAACGTAGTACTCTTAGTTTCTCAATTCTGCCCTGCTCCTGTACGTTGTGACCTTCCGGTCTTGCCAATCGCTGAGAACAGTGATAAACTTTTGCCTGAAAAGCTATGCAATACTATGGTATATGTCTGGATTTGAGGAAACAGTATGAATATCTCATCGAGCATTCGCCGGTTGAGCCTGGTGTTTATGGCGCTCTTCATCGCGACCAGTATCGGCTTAGTTTACTGGCAGGTAGTCGTCGCGCAGCAAGTTACCAGTAGCACTATTATGACGTTGGGGCGTAAGTGTTTGCCCGATGCTACCGCTAAACGCGGGCGCATCTTCGACCGCAACGGCGTTTTACTCGCCTATTCAGAACCCATTCCCGCCAATACCAACAACCCGAATGCCGGCAATCTTTGCGTCTACCAGCGCGTCTATACGCATCCGTCTATGGCGCCAATAATTGGCTATTATGTCAGTTCCACGTTTTGCGCCGAAACCCCTTATTGCGAGGCAGGCGTCGAGAAGCAATTTGATGACTATCTGAGCGGCAATGTTGGCTTTGCTGGCTTAACCAATACACTGAACAAGGCTCTGCACCTTCCTCCCGTTGGTGACGACATCTATCTCACCATCGATGTGCGTATTCAGGACCTTGTTGCAAATAATTTTCACCTGGAAGCGCCGGACGTTGGCCTCAACGATGTCTTCACGACAGATCGCGGCTCGGTCATTGTCTCAGACCCGCACACGGGCGAAATTCTGGCAATGTACAGCAATCCAACCTATGATAATAATCGTGTCGCGAGCGGTGATCTCGATTACCTGTCGAGCCTGCTGAAGGATGCCAAACAGCCCTTGCTAAATCGCGCCATCAACGATTGTTTTGTGCCAGGCTCAACCTATAAAACCCTGACTTTGATGGCCGGCCTGGATAGCGGCAAGTTTACCCTCGATACGCCATTCTACAACGACGGCCTACCCAATCACCTGCAAGCGCTCCAGGTGCGCCTGGGCGAGGGCAACAACACCGAACTCTTCGGCCCTGTTGGCAATAACATAGACAAGTACACGCATACCTACCCCGTACCTCTGCTCTACGGCTATTCTCACTCGGATAACATCATTTTCGCTCAAGTTGGCACCAATACGGGAGTTACTGATTGGCTCAATTACAACCGCGCCTTTTACGTGGGCAAACAGATTCCCTTTGATTTGCCGGTCAATGTCAGCACGGTCACGCCACAGCCGCAGAAAAATCTCTGCGCCACCACTGCTCCGCCCGAAACTGCGCTTAGCGTTGTGCAGTTGGCGGAAAACTCCTATGGTCAGGGCGTTGACTTCATGACCCCTATGCAGATGTCCCTTTTTGATAACGCCGCCGCCAACGATGGGCAATTGATGCGCCCCACCCTGATCGAGAAGATTGTGGACCCTTCGCAATCGGTGCTCAAGTCGTTCTCAGCTACATCACTGGGCAATCCCATCACCCAGCAAACAGCGACCCAGTTGCGCGATGCCATGTACAGCGTGGTTGCCTGTGGCTCCGGTTCGCTCAACAGAGTGCAACTCAGCTATCAATACGCGCCGTGGTCGGTAATCGGCAAGACGGGTACAGGTCAGGTGGATGCCACGGGCAAAACGCCAGCCGAGTCCTGGTTTATCACGGCAGCGCCGTACACCTACCAGTCCAATGATAAGCCGGCCATCACCATTGTGGCTATGAAGGAAAACGGTGGTGAAGGAGCCTACGCCAACGGCCCTATGCTGCGCAACATCTACAACAGCATCTTTTCACAGGGGCTTATAAAAGTGCAGCAGCCGCCCGCGCCCGATCCCAATTTCTGTGTCAATACAGGACTTCTAGGGCATTAAGATTGCTGTTGCATGGCTTTCCAGCACTCGTCGCAATAGCCTGCCGCCACAAGATCGAGCGTCAGGCTATGATAACCGTATTGTTCCTGTAGCTGTTCATTGAGATTGCCCAGCAAACTTTCGTTCAGATGAATGGTCGCGTGGCAATGGCGGCAGACTAGATGGTGATGCGCCTGACCTTCGGCGGCTTCATACCGTGGCTGGCCGCCGGGGAGATGATTTTCGCGCACCAACCCCAGTTCTCGCAATAATTCGAGCGTGCGGTAAATCGTGGAAAGGCTGACATACGGGTTGCGCTTCTGAACCCGCTCTTGTATCTGCTCAACACTCAAATGTTGTTCAGCTTCCTGAATGACGCTTAAAATCATGAAACGCTGCGGCGTCAGGCGGTAACCTCGTTTGCGCAATAACTCGTTACTGCTATGTACGTAATGATGCATCCACAACCCCCGGTCGGTAAAGTACGTTTTGCTCTCTCGCTCTTATCCTAACATTGCTTGCAAGGGCCGTCAACGTCCGCCCGTCATTGTGACTCACCAACTGTCATAGTGAGCGTCCAGGCTGTCATTCTGAGCGCAGCGAAGAATCTCTGTGTGGCGAGTTAAATTCTTCGCTGCGCTCAGAATGACAGCCTGGGAAGTCTTCTTTCCACATGCCTGAATATGCGCAACATTTCTACTCGCTATCGTTGATTCTTTGTAGACTGGCGGGGGTGTGCCAATAGCCTCTTTCTATACCGCCAACGGCGGCAAATTATACATGGATAGGTTACAATATGAATGCAGGGTCATGAATGGACCCTGAAAGGATAGGACACGATGGTTCGCTGGGAGCATCGCTACTTACTGGGAACAATGGTCTTTACCATCGCCGGTGATGTCGTGCGCGACTTTGACGAAGAATACGATGCGTGGAGCTGGTTAGAACAGGAAGGATGGGGATTGGTAGCTATCGAGCCCCCCGACCCTGTAAAGCCCGGAGCCTGCAAATATTACTTCAAACGTCAGAATGTGCCGCCTTCATCAACTGCGCGGATGGTCAGCACCCAATCACTCCCGGCGTATCAGCAACGAGGAAGATACTAAATGACTGCTCCAGGCTTCTGGCGTTCGCCGCTCGATCCAGAGCGCGTGATGCAACTGCCGGTCGCGCACTGGCAAGATACCGAGCAACAACAGCGCGAGGAACACCTGACCGTTGAGGAACCCCTGGAGATCCGCCTCAACCGGCGCAGCCTGGCTGTCATCATGCGCACTCCCGGCCACGATTCCGAACTGGCCTGCGGCTTCCTCTTTAGCGAAGGCATTATCCAATCCCACGACGATATACTCTCTCTCGAAGTAGCCGTTGATGCTGATGGTTTGCCCCTGGCGAATGTTGTCGATGTAGCGTTACGATCTTCGTCTACAGACGGTGCCGCCGCTTCTGATACCTCCGATGCCTCTGACGCTCCCGCCTTTCAACGACATTTCGCGGTCTCGTCAAGCTGCGGGCTATGTGGGAAAAATAGCATCGCCGATCTGCTATGCAATATCCCTCCTTTAGTCGAAGATGGAACGCATTTCGCCCCTGCCACTCTCTATACTCTTACCGCTCGCTTACGCGCGCAGCAAGACGTGTTTTCACACACGGGAGGATTGCACGCTGCCGGCCTCTTCACCCGCGCCGGAGAACTTCTCCTCTTGCGCGAAGACGTTGGCCGTCATAATGCCGTCGATAAACTGATCGGGCATGGCCTGCTTCATCCCACACTTCCCACGCTTCCCTATAGCCAGCATATCCTGCTGGTCAGCGGCCGCACCTCATTCGAGATCATCCAGAAAGCCCTGCTGGCCCGCATCCCCTGTATCGCCGCCATTTCCGCCCCCTCCAGTCTGGCCGTCGAACTGGCCGAAACCAGCAATATCACCCTTATCGGCTTCTTGCGCGACCATACCATGAATGTCTATACGCACCCCGAACGCATCGTTTAAAAAACAGGAATGAGACAAATCATGGCTTCCCATCTGATGAATTTTGACGAACGAATGCGGTAATAACAGGGACGCCTGCGTCCCCGGCTTCTTGTAGGGACAAGGGGAGGATGTGGGGAAGGGTGGGGGCCTTGTGCTTGTCCTCGTGGCAGCATGATTCGTCCGGGTTGCGTGAGGCGCAGTGGACATACCCCAGGGAGGACAAGCACAAGGCCCCCTCATCCACTCCACCCCGCCCCTTGTCCCTACAGAAGACGCCCCACTTCTCCCCATTACCCTATTCGGTTGTCAAAGTTCATTAGGGACAAGGGGTGGGCGTTACCAGTGACTCCCTGCTTCGGTTGTCAAACATTATCAAGACGAAGACATGCGCATTACCATATCTGGTTGATAAAAACAGTATATCATCACAACGGCTTGTCAATAGAATGAACGAACAGAACGTGCATAATGGCGACTACATGCATCAATGTATTTCTCGTTATGTCAATGCAATGCTTGATTTTAGTTATCCACAAGTTATCCACCGCTTTGAAACGATTTTGGTGGATAACACCCTTTTCGCAGTGTTCGTTGTAATGGTATACTAAGTGGGGAGAAGTGGGGGATTGTGGGGATGTTATTTGAGAAAGTGGCGGGCATGACGATCATGTGGGGAGCGGTTAGCGTTTTTCGCGAAAGAATAGAAGGCAATGTTTCTCGGCCAGTACGATCATTCAATAGATGCCAAGGGGCGCGTAGCGGTTCCCGCGAAATTCCGGTCGCAACTGGAAGAGGGCGCGGTAATCAGTAAGGGCATGGGAACGTGCTTATCCGTCTATACTATTGAGCGTTGGGCGGAGAAATCGCAGGAATTAACCGAAGGCAAAACGACAGAAGAGTTACGCGACTTTGAGCGGCGCATCTATCCGAGCGCGAGTGAAGAAAAGTTGGATGGACAGGGGCGACTGGTAATTCCTGCCAGGTTACGCTCCTATGCCCGTTTGGAGAGCGAAGTAACAGTAGCGGGTGTGCGGGATCACTTTGAAATCTGGGATCGCGCCGCCTGGCAGGAATACCAGGACAGACTTGATGCGGAAGGCAACGGCATCCCCTTCTAAATTGCAGTATCCTCAAGCGGGTCGAGAAACCAGGGAGGCTTTTGCCGCTTCCAGCGAGGATAGTATACTTCTCGAACCCGAAGAGGTCAAGTGGCAATGCACTAAAGGCGGGAGTCGCAAGGCGCATCGTAGTGGAATAGATATGCAATCAGACCAACTCAGTCATATACCTGTACTGCTAGAAGAAACGCTGAAGTATCTTCAGCCGAGAGCTGGCGGGCACTATATAGACGGAACATTAGGTGGAGGCGGTCACACAGAGGCCATTCTTGAACAATCTGCGCCCGATGGCAGGGTACTCGGCATCGATACCGATGCGCTGGCCCTGGAGCGAGTGGGCAAACGGCTATCGAGCATGGTCGATCAGGGACGATTAGCGCTGGTGCGAGGGAAATTCGCGGAACTGGCCCGTATCGTACAGGACGAGGCCGATTTTGTGTCTTCTGTGGATGGTATCTTGCTCAACCTGGGTTTCTCATCGTACCAGATGGATGACCCGCAGCGCGGCTTCTCGTTCAGCGCCGATGGGCCGCTGGATATGCGCCTGGATCAATCGCAGGAACTGAACGCCGCTGAACTGGTGAACAATGCCAGCGAAGAAGAACTGGCAAACATTTTCTGGCAGTACGGCGAAGAGCGACGCTCGCGCCAGATTGCCTGGCGTATTATTCGGGAACGTTCGCGCGGGCCAATTACCAGTACGGCGCAGTTAGCAAAGCTGGCTGCGGCTGGCGTACCTTTCAAACCAGGCATGATCCACCCGGCTACGCGCATCTTTCAGGCGCTGCGTATCGCCGTCAATGGCGAACTTGAGCAAGTAGAAACTGCGCTGCCGCAAATGCTGGAGATACTCAGCGCGGCCAGCGTCCATCAACATATAGCGAGAGGTGAGGGGATGATGACAGGTGGGAGAATGGTGGTCATCTCGTTTCATTCGTTGGAAGATCGGCTGGTCAAGGTGTTTATGCGGCGCGAGGCGAGCGATTGTATCTGTCCGCCAGAGACGCCGGTGTGTATATGCGGTCACAAAGCGCGACTGCGCATTCTCACACCTAAGCCAGTGACACCGGGAGAACGCGAAGTGCAGGCTAACCCTCGCGCTCGCAGCGCCAAATTGCGCGCTGCTGAAATAATAGCGACATAAGAAACAAGATCGGGAAGTAGGCCAGGGCGGGGACAAGCCTGCCCTTGTAACACAGAAGGGAGAAAAACATGCGGGTATCAATAAAGCCTATCCTGGCTGCCAGGCGAAGGCGACAACTGCACCCGTTTTTCTTCCGCATGGGACCCGTCGGATTGAGCATTTGTAGTGTGTTGCTTATCAGCTTGATGGCCGTGCTGTACCTTTCACAATTGGGGCAGGCAGTAACAGCGAATCAAGAAATCCAGAGTTTACACCGGCAACAGGCGACGCTGGCCCGTGAAGATCAAGACCTGGCGCAACAGATCGCGCAGGAGCAATCCCCGGTCTACATTGCGGCCCGCGCCAGCGCTATGGGGTTAGTCCCCGCCGATCCGAAAACGATCATAGTTCTGGTTATCCCGCATCTCAAAGCAATACCATCGGACGATCAACATTTACAACCTTGAACAGCAGAAAGCGGTTTACCGCAGGTATCTGCAAGTACCAGGCAGAAAGGAGGCAAGAGCATGAATGGCGAAATGCAACGCGCGCGGCGGCGACAGATGTTCATTTTCTTGCTGGTGACTTTCGGAATGCTGGTACTGCTGGGGAGGCTGTACTACTGGCAAGTTCTCCAGTCGCATAGCGGCTATAATCTCGCGCAGCAAGCCAACAATGAGCACCTGCAAAACCAGATACTCGATGCTCCACGCGGGCTGATCTTCGATAGCGCGGGTCGCATCCTTGCTTCCAACATCATTCGCGATGACGTGTATGTCGAGCCAGAACAGTTCTCGGTTGACCATCCGAATGGTGATCCGCAGGGCGAGCTGCAAACGCTTATAACCGCGCTCCATGGCGCTGTACCTCAGGTTGCGATCGATACGCTGCAAAAGGCTTTTCGCGATGGTTTTGCTCAGGGGCAGTGGGCAGTGCGTGTGGCCGTAGATATCAACCCGTCGCAGAGTGCGGCATTGCGCAATTTACAATTACCGGACGTGTTTCTCCAGCCCCGCACCTGGCGTGTTTACCCAGGCGGCACGCTGGCCGCGCAAATTCTGGGCTTTGTAACACAGAACGATAGCGGCAATCAAGGCATGTATGGTATCGAGAAACAGTACAACAGCGTTTTGCAAGGCACAGCGGGAAGCCTGTCGGCTGAAACCGACCTGCAAGGCAACCCGTTGACATTGGGAGCCGCCAACGAGCAACCAGCAATTAGCGGCGCGAACCTGACGCTGAGCATCGATAGCAACATGCAGTATATGGTGGAAGACGCGCTTGCTAAGTCCGTGAAGCAGTTACAGGCCATGAGCGGTACGGTGGTGGTTCTCAACGCGCGCACTGGCGCGGTGGTGGCGATGGCAGGCTATCCCACCTTTGACCCGAACCAGTACGGGCAATACGCGAACCAGTTGGGATGCACCAACCAGGCCGGAGTGTACTTCAATCCCGCCATCTACTGCGTCTATGAGCCAGGTTCGACCATGAAGGCGGTAACGATGTCGGCGGGGCTGGACCAGGGCTTGATTACGCCGGATACCACGCTGAATGACCAGGGCTGCATGAGCTTTTCTGATAATACTCCTACCGTTTGCAACTGGAGAGACCTGGCCTATGGTACCGAGACGATGACGGGCGTGTTGATTCATTCCGCTAACGTCGGAGCGGCTTATGTGGCGCACAATATTCTGGGTACGGCCCATTACTATCCGTACCTGCAAAAATTCGGCTTCGGCCAGTCTACCGGTATCGACGATGGGCAGGAAAACCCTGGTTCTTATCGTCAGCCGGGCAATCCGGTCTGGACGATGAGCGACCTGACCCGCCAGGCTTTCGGAGAAAGTATTTACGCGACACCGTTGCAGGTAGCGCTGGTCTACCAGACTATCGCCAACGGCGGCGTGCAGATGCAGCCCTACCTGGTATCGTCGATTCAGGGCAACGGGCATAACGTGAACACGCAGCCCATGGTTAAACGGCAAGTTATCAGCGCGCAAGCCGCGCAATTATTGACGGGGATGCTGGAGCAGGCCGCCATTAAAGGGTTTGCTCAACTGGCGCAGGTTCCCGGTTATAGCATTGCCGCGAAAACAGGTACGGCTACTACCGTCGGTCTCTCAGCCGATCAAACGGTGGCTTCGGTGGCTGGTTTTATTCCGGCCTCGAATCCCCAGTTCGTAATCCTGGTGAAACTAGATCGACCGCAGAATGCGATTTATGGCAGCACGGCGGCCGCGCCACTGTGGGGTCATATCGCGCAGCAATTGATGTGGTACTTCAATGTGCCACCGGATGTGCCGCTTCAACTCAATGGATAAATATATAAGAGCAGATGCGATGTCAGCATATTTTGAGGGTCTAAAACATGCAAGCGCCGGATCAAAATAATAAAAGTAAAAATGATGATCTTGAGAAAAAAGTTGAACAACAACTTGAATTGAGCGAGGCATGGCGTCAACTTCTTGGCCTGGAAGCGCAAGCTTCCCCTTTGCCTTCATCGTTGGAGGCGGTGAAGACAGCCGGGGTAGATAGTCAGGAGGGCGTGCCGGTACTCAGCTATGATCCCTGGAATTCTCTGGTTCACGAACTGGGGGTTCAAGTTATTGATTTGCAACAGGCGCATGTTCATAAGGCTGCTGGCGAAGAGAGTGAAGTAGAACACGCGCTGGACATGATGCAGGAACAGGAAAATAAACCAGAAAAATGAAAAAATAGGAGTTTCTCGCTATCCTTTCCTGAAGAAGTGATAGCGGTCTCTTTTTCACTTTTTTTCGACAATTGAATAGTAAAAACCAGATTGGTACGAAGGGTTGCCCCGTCCTGTAGGGACAAGGGGTGGATGAGGGGATGGGTGGGGGCCTTGTGCTTGTCCTCGTGGCAACGAGATTCTGCTGGGGTTACATGATACCCCGCCGAATTACGTACACTGGACGAGGACAAGCACAAGGCCCCCTCATCCGCCCAACCCTGCCCCTTGTCCCTACAGGACGGGCGGAGACCAGATTTTATAAAGATGTATCACATCTGCTAGTAAAGTAAGTATAATAGAAAATTTGTTCTATGTCAAGGGATAGTGCCAGGAAGACAAAATGACACGCGACGACCGCCGAAAACCGAATATGGACAGAGAGCCACGGCGCTACCCGCGCCGTTCTCCCGCGCTGGATGGGATCGAGCGTAAGGACTGGGAAGACAGGGGGAGAAATGTGGCGAGCCGTAAGCAAGTAACACGCCGTTCCCCTGTCAGGAGCGCGCGTTATGCTGCGAATGAGTCGGTATCTGGCATGGATTTCAACCCGGTCGGCGTCAGAAAGTTGCCGCCACTGCGTCCAATTAGTAAGTCGCCGGCTGCGCAGGTTGAGCAAGAGCGCGTGCATTCGGGCGTGACGGCTGGCTGGCGCAGACGCGCATCCGTGAAGTTGGAACAACCTGTAGCGGCTCCTGCGGCGCAGGGACTGAGCGAGGAGGAGACGAAGAAGCTATCGCAGTTAGAGATGCGTCTGCCGCGCGTAGCCGGAAAGATCGACTCCTGGCTATTGGTAGTTGTGCTGTTGCTTTCGTGTATCGGCATTGTGATGGTGTATAGCGCGAGTTCGTTTCAGGCTGCGCGCTACCAGGGTGACGCGGGCTACTACTTCCAGCGGGAACTGATCTGGCTGGCGTTGGGGCTGGTGGCTCTGCTGGTCACGATGCGCATCGATTATCGCGCGTGGCGGCGTTACTCGCTGATCGGCATGATCGTCGTGTTTCCATTGTTGATTGTGGTGTTGAAGTTCGGCACCACCGTGTACGGCGCATCGCGCTGGCTCGCGCTTGGCTCGTTTTTCTCATTCCAGCCGAGCGAGCTGACCAAACTGGTGCTGGCCCTGTACATCGCGGACTGGCTGGCGCGCAAAGGCAACCAGGTAGGGACGTTTCTGTATGGGCTGGCCCCGTTCGTGATCCTGGTCGGCTTTATTCTGGGATTGGTGCTGCTGGAAAACGATCTGGGAACTGCCATCATCATCGCCGGTTTAGCGGTGGTCATGTTTTTCACGGCTGGAGCCAATATCGTGCAGTTTTTGCTGGCTATGCTGTGTGGCAGTTCGATTTTCGTATTTGAAGCGTTTCATGGCTACAGGTACTTTCGCCTGTTGGGATTTTTGAACCCTTTTAAGGATGTGACAGGCATCAACTTGCAGCTCTACCAGGCGCTGCTCGCGTTCGGGTCAGGAGGGTGGTTTGGCCTGGGATTGGGAGCCAGCCGTCAAAAGACAGGCTATCTTCCCTTCCCGTTCAGCGATTCGATCTTACCGATTATCGGCGAGGAACTGGGGTTTATAGCCTGCGCCATTATCGTCGTTTTGTACCTGTTCCTGGCCTTTCGCGGGTTCCGGCTGGCGCGCCGCTCGCGCGATCTGTACGGCGCGTTGCTGGCAACGGGCATCACCACCTGGCTGGTGTTGCAGGCCATGATAAATATCGGAGCCAACACGGGCAGCATACCCTATACGGGCGTGCCGCTTCCCTTTATCAGCTTTGGCGGCTCGTCGCTGGTGGTCTCGTTGGCGGCGGTAGGCGTGCTGTTGAACATTTCACGCTACATTCAGGAGCCAGCGTCGCCCGCCTTATCGCGGCAAACCATCGGCTTACGTAAAAAACCAGCCGCTACTGGATAAGGATAGAAATGCGAGTTCTTGTATCAGGTGGAGGAACCGGAGGCCACATTTACCCGGCCCTGGCGATTGCCACCAGCCTGCGGACACAGTACCAGGCGGAGATATTGTTTCTCGGCAGCGACGATGGACTGGAAAAGGAGCTTGTTCCGGCGGCGGGCTTTACATTAGCTACCGTCAAAGCGGGCAAATTGCGCCGCTACGTCTCGTTAGAGACTGTTACAGGGGTGATGCGCGTCCCGCTTGGTATGTTCTCGGCGATCAGTATTGTAAGGAAGTTTCGGCCAGATGTCGCTTTTACAAGCGGCGGCTATGTAGCGGTTCCAGCGGCGCTGGCATCGCGAGTAAACGGAGTACCAGTGTTGATGCACCAGCAGGATGTTCCGCCCAACCTGTCGAACAGGCTGGCCGCGCCGCTGGCAACGCGCATTTCGGTGGCCTTTGCCGACTCGTTGCCCTACTTTCCGGCGCGTAAAACGTTACTGCTGGGCAATCCGATACGGCAGGTCATGCTGGATGCGCGGGAAACTGCGCCAGCGGTTGCGCGAGGCTCGTTGGGCCTGGACGCCAGCTTGCCTCTGCTGTTAGTGACGGGCGGTAGCCAGGGCGCCAGGCATCTGAACCAGGTGGTGTGCCAGGCATTGCCCGGCCTGCTGGCACACTGTCAGGTATTCCAGATTAGTGGTAAGGACTTGTATAACGAGACACGGGCGCAGGCTGATAGCCTGCTGGCAGACCAGGACGAGGAGTTGCGACAACGCTACCGTTTAGTGGCATACCTGAACGAAGAGATGCCTCTGGCATTGCAGGCGGCGGACCTGGTGTTGTGCCGGTCGGGCGCATCCACCCTGACAGAACTGGCTATCCTGGGCAAGCCCAGCGTGCTGGTTCCCCTGTCGCCAGCCGTAGGCGGCCCTGCCCAGCGGGAAAACGCCGCCATGTTTGAGCGCAAACAGGCGGCACTCGTGATCTCGAACGACGATTTGAGGGCAGACATACTTGTAGAGCGTATACGGACATTACTGGCATCACGAGAGCAGATGGCAGCAATGGCGCAGGCCGCCAGCGCATTTGCGAAGCCAGAGGCGACCCAGGATATTGCCAAAGAACTTGTAAGAATCGCGAAAAGGAAAGTTAGATGACATTCGATCTTGAGATGGCTTACACAGAGCTACAACCGCATTTCCAGGGGCGCGCGCGACGCGGCGAAGCTCTGGCGCGTCACTGCACGTTTGGAGTGGGTGGCCCGGCGGATCTCTGGGTCACGCTCAAGACGGCGGATGAACTGATCCGGCTGGTACACCTGTGCGCGGAACGGCTGTGGCCCCTGCTGCTGGTCGGCAATGGCACTAACATCCTGTACGCCGATGCGGGCGCGCGGGGTATCGTGGCGCGTATCGCGCTGGATACGTATCGCATTGAAGATCATGGCGATGGAACCGCCCTCCTGGTCGCGGATGCAGGTGTAAGCTGGCCGCGCCTGTTAAATGAACTGGCCGAACAGGGTTGGGGTGGACTGGAATTTGGGCCGGGTATTCCTGGCACCCTGGGGGGCGGCGTCATCTCGAACGCGGGCGCGCATAACAGCGAACTCGGCTCCGTGCTGGAATGGGTGGAAGTGATGGATGCGCGGGGTAGTTCGCTCAGCCACAACGGAGAGGGGATTTCTGTGCCAGTGCTGCGGCGTTATCTGCATAGCGAGATAGACCTGAGTTATCGCCAGAGCCGCTTTCGCGCCGGTCGCCATATCGCGTTTGACGCGCAGGGCAATCCCGTCGCGCCGCCCAGCCTGCTAATCGAGCCAGCCGAAATTATCGTCCAACTGGCGGTGCGGCTGCATCGTGAAGATCCGCAAAAACTGAAAGCTATTATCGAAGACCATAAACAACACCGCAAGAGGACGCAGCCGCCGCAGCAAAGCGCCGGTTCCGTCTTCAAAAATCCACCGGGCGATTTCGCCGGGCGGTTGATCGAGCAGGCTGGCATGAAGGGAATGACACGCGGCAAGGCGCAGATTTCGCAGCGTCACGCTAATTTTATCGTCAATCTCGGTGGGGCCAGCGCAGCCGACGTAGTTGCCTTGATAGTAGAAGCTCGCAAGCGTGTTCATGATCAATTCGGGGTGGATTTGGAGTTGGAGGTTGAAATGCGCGGCGAGTGGGGAACAGGTACAGGTACACCATGATGAATTGCAAACGCAAACCAGAACAAATCACTCTCGTATATAGGGATCATAGGCCGTCTTCCTCTTCTGTTTCTCGCCGCGCCAGCGCTGGCGAGAAACGCAGGGAGATCATAATGAATAATAAGAGCGACAGGCAGCGAAACGAGGCGCACGGTCAGGGGGCGCATGGGCAGGGGGTGCAGGGTCAGCGCACACGCAACGTTAGCACGCCAGAAGTGATCGAGCAACCGGCGACCTGGGCTGAGCGACACGCCCGTTATGCGCGCCCGGCAGCGCCACCTGCTGCCCATAGACAGGTGAAGCGCACGCTTGCCCGGACAGGTGTGCCCGCGCCAGAAGGGCCAGTGCGTTTGGTTAAGCCGCTGCCACGTTCTTACACACCCATTCCTGTGCGCAGCGGAGAGCAAAGGCGTAGGAGGTCTTTCTGGCGGCGTTTTATGATGCTGTTCTCGTTGATAGCGCTGGCAATGGTGAGCGCGGGCTTTGCCCTGTTCAGCCCGAATTTCCATGTAGGGCAGGTAGCGGTCGCGGGAACGGGCAATCCCGCGCTGGTGCATACGATCCAGCATATGGGAATGCAGGGGCAGAACATTTTTCTGATTGATGTCGCCGATTTTACCAGCCGCATCGATGCATTGCCTCTGGTCGCTTCGGCCAGTATCCAGAAAGCGTGGCCCAATGCGTTGACGGTGAGCGTTGTTGAGCGTCAGCCCGTTTTGCTCTGGCAAACATCGCAAGCCACATATAGTGTAGATAGCCATGGTATTGTGATCGGCCCTGCCAGTGAGACCGCCGGAGCAGAGCATTTGAGAGTTGTTGTTGATGCGCGTAGTAAAGGAGTAATACAGCGCGTGCAACCTGGGACGCAACTGAACGCGGCGGATATCGCTTTCGCGCAGCAAGTGTTTGCGCAACTGCCGCGGGTCACGAATATATCAGCCTTTACGTTGCGCTACGACGCGACAACGGGCGGCCCATCTTCGTTTATTGTTCAGAGTCCGCAGGGCTGGATCGCGTACCTGGGCAGCGCGGACGATACGAATCCGCTGGATAACCGGTTGGTCGAACTCCAGCAAATTTTGAGCAGAGCGCAGCAGCAGCAGCTTACCCTGGCTACCGTTGACCTGCGTTATGGTTTGCGACCGGTGTTTACTGTGAAAGCATAGCAAGCTTTCGATTTATTGCAATCTGTACAATGTGGTAGGGAACTGATTTTTTCGAGTAGATACAAATTCGTAGTGCGAGTTGGGACATCGCCTCTGGTAGGGATGCGATTTATCGCGTACCTGCGAGAATCCTGAGGAGTGTGTATCGTGCAAGAGCGGGTGATAGCAAGCATCGACGTTGGCACAACAAAGATATGCGTACTCGTTGGCGTCTTAGAGCGTGACGGGAAGCTGAGCATTGTTGGTGTCGGCACCTGCCCTTCACAAGGGCTACGCCGTGGGGTGGTGGTGAACATCGAGGAAACAGTCACTTCCATTGCAGCGGCGCTGGATCGGGCAGAACGCCTTTCTGGAAAAACCATTACAACCGCGTATATTGGCATCGCGGGCAGCCACATCGACTCTGAAAATAGCAAGGGTTTTGTCGCTATCTCGCCCAGTCATCGCGACATTGTGCAGAACGACATTAGCCGCGCTATCGAGGTAGCGCGCGCCATCGCCATTCCAGCCAATCGCGAGGTGATTCATGTCATCCCGCGTGGCTACGTGGTGGATGGACAGGAGGGCATCAAGAATCCTATTGGCATGTCCGGTTTCCGCCTCGAAGTGGAGACGCATATAATCACAGGCGCTGTGTCGTCGATTCACAACTTAATTAAATGCGTGCATAAGGCGCGGGTCGAGATTGAAGACCTGGTGTTGGAGCCGCTGGCCTCCAGCGAGGCCGTGTTGGAGGATGGCGAAACCGACCTGGGCGTTGCGCTGGTGGATATCGGCGGCGGCACCACCGATATCGCTATCTTTGCTGATGGAGCCATCTGGCAAACCGTTGTCATTCCCATCGGCGGGCAACTGATTACCAGCGATATCGCCATTGGTCTGCGCCTGCCGATGCCGGTGGCGGAGGAACTCAAAGTAACCTACGGCCACTGCAACCCGGATACCATCGCCGAGGACGACATGATTGACCTGGCGCATTATATGCCCGATTGCAATGACCTGGTGCCGCGCAAATTGCTCGCCGAAATTATCCAGGCGCGTGTGGAAGAGCTTTTTGAGATGGTACACGAGGAGATCAAGAAATCCGGCTACGATGGACTGCTGCCCGCAGGGCTGGTAGTCACGGGCGGCACAGCCGAACTGCCCGGCATCCTGGATGTCGCCGGGCAAATTCTCGATCTGCCGGCGCGTATCGGCTCGCCGTTGGGCCTGCATGGACTGGCCGACTCGATCAGTCGGCCGGCCTACGCTACGTCGGTGGGCCTCTTATTGTGGGGGTTGCGCCATACCTCGCAATTTTCTGAGGATGAGGAAAATGAGCAATCAGGAACAGGCGATATGATGTCTCGGCTGGGTCGCTGGTTCCGCGCGTTTATACCATAGAGAATATCTGTAAGGATGACCTTCGCGGTCATCCATCAACCGCCAATGTGGGCGCGTAAGGACGCGCCCCTACAAAGGAGGCCACCATGCTACCAATGGGAAATCATCAAGTTGAGGGCTTCGCCCAGATTCGAGTGATCGGCGTAGGAGGCGGCGGCAGCAATGCGGTCAACCGCATGATTCAAGCCAACATGATGGGTATCGAGTTTATCGCCGTAAACACCGATGCGCAGGCTCTGCTGCTCACCGATACGCCGCACCGTATTCGCATAGGCGACAAACTCACACGAGGTCTCGGCGCTGGCGGCAACCCTGGCGTCGGGGCAAAAGCGGCGGAAGAGAATGCTGAAGAGCTGTACGAGGCGCTGAAAGGCTCGGACATGGTCTTCATCACGGCAGGCATGGGCGGCGGCACCGGCACCGGCGCCAGCCCTGTCGTGGCGCAGATCGCGCGCGAACTGGGCGCGCTGACGGTAGGCGTTGTTACCAAGCCGTTCATGTTCGAGGGCAACCGGCGTCGTCTCGCGGCTGAAGAGGGTATTGCCAACCTCAAGCAGCATGTGGATACGCTGATTACGGTTCCCAACGACCGCCTCTTGCAGGTGGCCGACAAGAAAATGCCCCTCAAAGAGGCGTTCCGGTTGGCCGATGATGTGCTGCGCCAGGGCATCCAGGGCATCAGCGATCTGATTACCGTACCGGGTCTGATCAACCTGGACTTCGCTGATGTGAAGACCATCATGTCTGCGGCGGGTTCGGCCCTGATGGCGATTGGCGAGGCCAGCGGCGAGTCGCGTGCCGTCGACGCGGCGCATATCGCCATTGCCAGCCCTCTGCTTGATATCGACATCAACGGCGCGCGTGGGGTGCTGTTCAATATCACCGGCGGGCTTGACCTGACGCTGTACGAGGTCAACGAGGCGGCTGATATCATCAGCAAGGCGGCGCACCCGGAGGCCAACATTATCTTTGGCGCGGTGCAAGACCCGGCCTTCGATGGCAGGGTCAAGATCACCGTGATCGCCACCGGTTTCGATGCGCGTCCCGCCGTCGTAGGGCAGCAGGTTCGCGCCGATTACGGGCGCAGCGTTTACCATGTGTCAACTCCCTCTACGGGTGTCAACGGCAACAGCACGTATCGCCAGCCGCCAGTATCCCATAGCGTGCCCCAGGTGCAGGGCTACAACCCTCTGCCGGTCACGCCGCCGCCCGTCAACAACATCGCGCGCCGACCAACTGGTCCGATGCCTGCCGTAGCGCGTCCTGTTCAGCAGCAAGCGCCCGCTGCCGTACCGGTTATGCAGGAAGCTGCGCGCCAGCCTATGCAGGCCATGCAGCAAATGCCAGCTATGCGCGACAACATGAGCGACGACGACTACGACCTGGACGACGATGTGGACGATATGGAGGAATTGATGCCTCCCATTCCCCAGGCGCGCCTGCCCGTGCCTGAGCCGGAGGCGCAGCCCGCCCAGCGTCCTGCCGCCGACTCGCGCCAGCAGCGTCCCATCCGCCGCATGGATCCCAAGGCGCTCGACCTGCCGCGAGGCAATCGCAACGCCCCTCCCGGCGATGTGATCGACATCCCGGCGTTCTTGCGGAAGCGGTAATGCAATTGAAAAGGAACGCGAGGTAGAACAAATTTGTTCTACCTCGCGTTCCTTATTTTGCCCCGCGATGTTGCTTGATGAAGTCGGCGTACCAGTGGCCGCTCTCCTTCACAATACGCTGTTGCGTCGGGTAATCGACGTAGACCAGGCCGAAGCGTTTGTGGTAGCCCTCGGACCATTCAAAATTGTCCAGGAAAGACCAGACAACATAGCCCTTGATGGGTACCCCCTGGCGTATGACCCCGGCGACGGTTGCAATGTGCCGTTGCAGGTAATCGATACGCTGCTGGTCGTGAATTGCGTCGTTGCCGTTCCAGTGATCGTCGAAGGCCGCGCCGCTTTCGGTGATGACCATTGCTTTCGGGGCGTATTCACGGTAAATGCGCGTCAGGATATTGGCGAGGCCATCGGGAAAGATCTCCCACCCCATTTCAGTGTAGGACGCGCCTGGAATACGCTCAATGGCTTCATAACTATCCTCGGACATCGTGTGTTCCGCGCTATTCACGCTATCTGCTCGGCCTCGCACGATCATACGCGAGTAGTAGTTGACGCCCAGAAAGTCAATGGGAGTGGAGATGATGGCAAAATCACCTTCAAGGATAGGCGGAGGAGCCACGTTCAGATCGGTAAAAAGGGTGTCTGGGTAGCGTCCAAGAAAGAGCGGATCGAGGAACCAGCGATTGCGGAAGGCATCGGCGTGTTTGACGGCCAGCAGGGATGCAGGTCGCTCATCGGCGGCATAGGTTGGGTAGAAGTTGAGCGCAATGCCTACCTGTGCCTGAGAAGAGAGATGCGCGCGCATACGCGGCACGGCGAGACCGTGCGAGAGCAGGATATGATGACCAACGTTGACAGCTAGCTGTTTGTCGCGCAGGCCCGGAGCGTGGAGGCCCTGGGCATAGCCGAGGTAGGCCGAACACCAGGGTTCGTTATGTGTGAGCCACCATTGAACGCGGTCTCCCAGGCGGCGCGCCACCACCTCGGCATACTCGGCGAAAGCGTAGGCAGTATCGCGCGCGAGCCAGCCCCCGCGATCTTGCAGGGCAACAGGCAGGTCCCAGTGATAGAGTGTAGCAAGAGGACTGATGCCTCGAGCGAGCAGGGCATCGACCAGGCGGTCATAGAAATCCAGGCCGCGCGCATTGACCGCCCCTGTACCCTGCGGCAGGATACGCGGCCAGGAGAGCGAGAAGCGATATGCGCTCAAATTGAGTTCAGCCATGAGCGCAACATCTTCTTCCATACGGTGATAATGATCCGCCGCGATCTCGCCCGTCTGGCCCTGGAATGTAGCGCCGGGCAGAGCAGCGAAGCGGTCCCATACAGAAGGGGCGCGTCCGTCTTCTCCCACCGCGCCCTCTATCTGGTAGGCCGAGGTAGCTGCTCCCCAGAGGAAATCGGGTGGGAAGACGGCGGTTGCCGGGGCTGGCTGCGTATCTGGGGAGGGCGTAGCGGCGGACGCGCTAAATCGCGTCTCTACAGATTGCGTTTCGTTGATAATGCTCATCGATTCTCCTGTTCATTAATAAATGGACGCGATAAGTTGCGTCCCGATCGTCCGGCGTCCTGATGAATTTTTCCAACCGAATGCAGGAATGCACGTACCCCGTCCGTCCTGTAGGGACAAGGGGCGGGGTGGAGTGGATGAGGGGGCCTTGTGCTTGTCCTCGTCGGAGGTGCGACCATCACGCCTCACGGAACCCAGGCGAAGCGCGTTGCCACGAGGACAAGCACAAGGCCCCCACCCCTCCCCACATCCGCCCCTTGTCCCTACAGGACGGGGCGACGCTGGTTGCTGCATTCGGTTGGCAAAGTTTATCAGGACGGGGACGAACGTTTTTAGCCATTACTCTATTCGGTTGTCAGTTATTAGATGCCTCTTTTTCGCTATAGAGAAAGCAGTGCGTCCAGTGGCCGTCGCCCAGGTCAGTACGCGCTGGGCGCTGCTGGCTGCATACCGGCATGGCGGAAGGACAGCGTGGATGAAAGCGGCACCCGGCGGGCGGGTTGATCAGGCTCGGCGGCTCTCCTCGCGTGTGAGGTGTCGCGGATGCATTCCCGGCGGCCTGCCGGTGCCCCATGGTGTCGGGATCGGGCGCGGCAGAGAGCAGCAATTGCGTATAGGGATGGCGCGGATGCTGGATTACCTCTTCGGTTGGCCCACCTTCAACCATCTGTCCGGCGTACATCACCAGCGTCTCCTCCGCGAAATAGCGGGCGCTGGCGATGTCGTGCGTGATGAAGAGGAATGCCAGTTCATCCTCTTCCTTGAGTCGCAGCAGCAGGTTCAGTACGTCCAGGCGAATGGAAACGTCCAGCATCGAGACTGGTTCGTCCGCCAGGATGACCGAAGGACGCACCGCCAGCGTGCGCGCGATAGCGATACGCTGGCGCTGCCCGCCGCTGAGCTGGTGGGGAAATTTATCGATAAACTGTTCAGCCGGCGTCAGGTTCACGCGCTCTAGCAGAGCAAGAATTTGCTGGCGTTCATCATGAGCATCGCGCACGTACCCGTGCAGGCGCAGGGCGCGTCCCAGGTGATAACGAACGCTATGCACCGGGTTCAGAGAGGAAAAGGGGTCCTGGAAAATGTATTGCACATGTCGCCGGTAGGCGCGTACCGCTCCGGATCCTCTCGCTATGGGCGCACCTTGAAAGCGAATCTCGCCGCCTGTTGGCTGGTAGAGACGTGCCAGCAAACGAGCTACGGTCGTCTTGCCACTGCCGCTTTCGCCCACCAGGGCGGTAGCCTTCCCTGGATACAGGGCCAGCGATGTATCTTCCACGGCCTGTACTGCCCGCGCCGACCCAAACCACTTGACGGCGCGTAACGGAAACACTTTCTTCAAATGGACTGCTTCCAGGATCGGTTCGTTTGCAATCTGCGTCACCTCGCCGGTCATGTCTCCAGTAGCGGGTAAAGCTTGCTGTATTTCCTGGTCGGACGCCCTGACTCGCGTCTTTACAAAAGGTCGCGCGGCATCTTTGCTACTCATTGATCCTCCTCGCCGGACGCGCTAGACTGCGTTCCTATTTGTTCCCCACTATATAAATGGCAGGCCACCTGGTAGTGCTGAGATCGCGTCGAATGCGCATTTCTGGTTAGCAGATCGTCCGGTTCCAGACCTTGCGCGCCAATATGAACTCCTTCTAGCTGTGGAGAAGCCAGAGCCGGAATGCGCTCGCTGCACTCTTCAGTGGCAAACGGGCAACGCGGGCGAAACGCGCAGCCTGGCGGAACATTGCGCAAATCGGGCGGAGAGCCTGCTATGCCGCTCATTCTGCGCCTTGGCCCATGCAGTGAAGGGAACGAGTTCAGCAGTCCATACGTATAGGGGTGGCGCGGATGTTGATAAAGTTCCTGCCACGAGGCTGTCTCGACAATACGACCGGCATACATAATGGCAACCTGGTCGGCAACCTCCAGCAGGAGGGAGAGATCATGTGTAATAAAGATGACCGCGAAGTTCAGATGCTCGCGTAGTGCCATCAGCTCCACTAGAATATCTCGCTGCACAACCACGTCAAGAGCAGTTGTTGGCTCGTCCATGATGATGATTTCTGGATTGAGCGCGAGGGCAATGGCGATGATGGCGCGCTGCCTCATGCCGCCGCTCAGTTCATGCGCGTAGCTGCGCAGGCGATCAGGCGTGATGCCCACCAGCCGCAACAATTCCAGAGCGCGCTGGCGGCGCGCCTCCGCTCCCATTGATGGCTCATGTGCCTCCAACACGTCCGCAATTTGCGTTTCCAGGCGCATTACCGGATTCAAAGCATTCATAGCGCTCTGAAAAACAATCGCCAGTTCCTGCCAGCGAAAAGCCCTCAACTGCTTTTTGGACAATTGTAATATATCGATCGCCCCGTCCCTATCCTCATATCCGTTTTCGTAGTCATTGTAAGGGCGGGGGTGGTGAGGTGAGGGGAGGGGACCCTTGCGGTCGCCCTCGTCGCCATACATGTCAGGGAGGGGACCCTTGCGGTTGCCCTCGTCCATAAATATGTTGAGGCCCTGCTCATCTTTCGGATAATAAAGTATTTCACCGCCTGTAATCACTGGCAGGCGGGCGTAGCAGCCGGGTGATGGCGTAGGCCAGCGTCGATTTGCCGCTGCCGCTTTCTCCCGCCAGACCGAGTATCTGGCCCCGGTGCAGCGTAAAACTTACATCATGCACAGCATGGACAGGTTGGTCGCTCGTCTCGTAGTCCACGTTGAGATGTTTGACGCTCAGCAACACGGAACTTTGCTGCGTGGAGGCGCTGGTAGATGGTTCAGCAACGAAAGGTGTCATCATTGCGCTACCGCCTTTTTCTTGCCTGGCAACAATCGCTTGCGCTGTGGGCGCTCGACCCGCAGGCGGGGATTCGCCAGTTCGTCAATACCGAAATTGATAAATGCCAGGCTAGCGCAGAGCACAGCTACACATAGTCCGGCCGGAACGAATTCCCACCACTGTCCTGTTATGAGCGCGTGGTTACCCTGTGCCCAGTATAAAATTACTCCCCAGCTGGCCTGAGATGTATCGCCAAGCCCAAGAAACTCCAGGGCCACCTCGGCGCCCACGGCGTAAACAAAGGTGCCGATAAAGGTCGAGGCGACCAGCGCTACTTCATTGGGCAGTATTTCAGCAAAGATGATGCGCAGGGGCGTTTCACCGGTAGCGCGCGCGGCTGCCACGAACTCGCGCTCTTTCAATGAGAGCGTCTGCGCACGTAAAACGCGCGCCCCATAGCTCCAGGAGGTGAAGAGCAAGACCAGCGCGATCACAAACTCATTTTTATTAGCGGAGTCAGCATTGCTGGCCAGGGCAGCGAGTACAATGGCAAGAGGCAGGCCCGGCAAGACCAGGAAAACATTAATGATTACGGAAAGCACCTCATCAATGATACCGCCAAAGTAGGCCGAGGTCAGACCGAAAAAAATCTGTAGCGCGGTAGAACCAGTTGCCGCGACGAAGCCAATCACAAGAGAGACGCGCGCTCCATAAATGATCTGTGCGAACATATCCTGGCCCAGACCCGTTGTGCCGAAGATGTGCGCGAGCGATGGAGCTTGCGCGCCTCGCACTATAGTTGCATTGGGATCATAGCGCGTCAGAAGTGGTGCCGCCAGCGCTACCAGGATAAAAAAAGCGATGGTTCCCAGACCGATGGCGATTTTCGGGTTGGAGGTTATGACCCGCAGGATACTGCTCCCACGCCCTTTCGCCCTGCTCAGGATAGCGGAGGAATCGATATGCTGATCTGTTAAATTTGTCGCTTGCATAATTTAGTTCCTCCCTTGCCGTACACGTGGGTCAAGGAATGTGTAGACCAGTTCAGAAAGGAAATTCGCGCTGAGCACGGCGATAGCTATAACGAGGAAACATCCCTCAATCAGCGGGTAATCGACACCCTGAACGCCGCTATATAAGGCGAATCCGATGCCGGGATAGTTGAAGACGATTTCTGTAAGCAGAGAGCCGCTGACCACCAGGCCCAACGAGATAGAGAAGCTGGTAATACTGGGCAAAATCGCGTTGCGGGCCGCGTAATTAAACATTACCCGTCTTTCAGACAGTCCCTTGGCCTGCGCCATCAGGACGTAATCTTCCGAAAGCGTTGTGATCATGGTATTGCGCATGGTCAGCACCCAGCCGGCCAGCGAACCAATCACAAGCGTCAAGACCGGGAGAATGGAATGGCCAATGACGCTCGTGACGAAATCGGAGGTCCAGCCGGGAGTTGTATTGAACACATCGTAGCCGCTATCGGTTGGGAACCAGTTCAGGTTCACGGCAAAGACGTAAATCAGCGCCAGGGCCATCCAGAAATAAGGAACAGCAGATAAAAACGTCAGGATTGGAGGTATAGTGGAATCGTACCAGGAGCCGCGCCTCCAGGCAATCAACATACCAACCAGGGTGCCGATGAGAAAACTCAGAATGAGAGAGACCCCTACCAGGCCTATTGTCCATGGTAAACTCTGTGCCAGGATTGTTGAGACCTGCGACGGGAATTGCGAGACCGAAATGCCCAGCTGGCCATGCAGTAAGGCACCTATATAATCAAAGTATTGCTTGAAGATGGATACATTGGGGTTTACACCAAATTCTTGCAGCATCGCATTGTATTGCGCGGTCGTCACATTTTGCGCATGGATTTTTGCCAGGTACGCCAGGGCCGGATTCCCTGGCATCAAGCGTGGGATGATGAAATTGAACGTCACCGAAGCCCACAGCGCGACCAGGTAGAAGCCCGTGCGTCTCAAGAGGAAGCGCATGATCTATCTCCTTTGAAGTCAAGGTATAAGGTAGTTGAGAGGCATTCTATCCTGTCAGCCAGGGCGGTGTCCAGGGGCTGAGTGTCCCTGGACACCGCCCTGGTCCCTGGTTTGCGGCTCTGCCAGGGACCAGGGCGGTACAAGCTTTCCCTGGTCGCTCTAGGCCGGTGTCAGATGAAGAATGACGTTCTCTTCGTCTGGCATGGTATAAGGAGCGCCCGAGTCATAGGGATTAGCAGCATTCGGCCAGCCTGTAAAGTGCGCCGTGCTATATTCATCCCAGTAGACGTTGACGGTCAAGGGGATAATCGGCAACTGATTCACCACTATATCCTCGATGCCCTGGATGGCCTGCATCTGGGCAGTGGGATCAGTGGTCGCCTGATATTGCGCGAGCAATTGGTCAGTCTTCGAGGCAAATCCATTGCTGGTTGTCGCGTCCCAGCGCTCGAAATTGGTGCCAACTGCCACTTGCGGAGACGCATTGGCGCTGAGGAGCAGTCCCAGGTAGGCGTAGTACGGCGTAGGGCCGGTGTTGGTCCAACTGATAGCGGCATCATAAGCGCCAGTCGAGATGGCGGTGTAGTACGGTGTGTAACCGCTCTCTGAATTCATCGACGCTTTGATACCAGCCTTGTTCAGGTCGTCCACGATGAATTTGACATCCTGATCCCAGTCGCTCCAACCGTTGACAACATCGATCGTCAAAGAGAGTTGTTTGCCACTGGCATCGCTATAGAAGCCATCGCTGCCCTTCTTGAAGCCAGCCTGGGTCAGGTAGCTATCGACCTTACTCTGGCCGTCGAAGGACCCGCTTTGATACTGCGACGAGATCCAGTTATTAAAGTTGGGTATGATGACGCCGGTTGGATTGGCGGCCACCGCGTATTGGGCCACACCCTGTGGCAACTGGCTGCGGTCAATCGCTGCGCTGATCGCTTTACGCACCAGGAGGTTATTGAACGGGGCCTTGCGCAGGTTCAGGTAGAGCATGACGGTGTTACTGGCAGCAAACCACGTGTGATTGTGCTGTGAATCCTTGGCGGTAAACGCGGCATCGCTCGTAGGATCCCAACCGATGCCTGACCAGTCAAGCTGGCCATTGATCATATCCGTAATGGCGGTCGTGTTGTCTTTGATCGAGGGGATCTGGATCGTTTGAACCTGCGGCTTCGTACCCCAGTAACTGGGATTGACCGTATAGGTGATAAGCTGCGGATTCCAGCTCTTGAGCAGATAGGGGCCGGTGCCGACAGGATTAGTGTCATTGGCGAACCTGGCGGGGTCGCCGCTGACTTTTGACCAGATATGCTGTGGCACGATGAAAACCGAGCCTGCGACACGGAAAAGCGCGGTGCTATCGGCGTGCGTAAGCGTGAATACGACGGTGCTGCTATCGGGTGCATCGACGCTCTTGAGAATGGTGGCCCACAGCGAACCCTGGTCGAGGGCGGGATTTTGTTTCATCAAGTTAAAAGTGAACACGACATCCGCACTCGTTAAAGGCTGGCCGTCATTCCATTTCACGTCTGTGCGCAGCTTGCATGTCAACTGCGTCAGATCGGTGGAGAAAGTACAGCTGCTGGCCAGCCACGATGAGGCCGTACCAGTATACAGGTTTGTGTAGTAGAGCACTTCGTAGAGCAAACCCTGCGCTCCATAGTCGCCACCCTGGTTGGTGTTAAAGAATGGGTTAAAGAGGTCAGGGTTGGTTTGCCCGGGCGAAGAAAGAATACGAAGTGCCGTTGCATGGGTTGTTGCTGTAGGTGTAGAGTTGCCATTGCCGCTGCCGCCACAAGCGACCAGCAACATGGCTAGCACGAGCAGCAGTGAGGACACTACAACCAGGCGGTTGCGACGCGGTGAAGATGCTAGATTGGGAGTCACGTTTTACCTCCTAACGTTGGGAAAACGAATCATTCGACGATCCACTCACAGTAAGAAGCATCTTGCTTCTAGTGTGTGCCTAAAAGGACAAAAGGACAACCTGACAACGGTACAATGCGATTCACGCATAAATGAAAGCCGTTGACTCACAAAAACAGACCGCGAGAGTGTGAGATGCCAGGGCGAGGGCAAGCCTCGCCCGTACCCTGCTACGAATACGAAGTGGCGTTCACCCCTTTCTTATTCAATGGTGACGCGGCGAGAGGCGCCACAGGACGCACGCACGATAAAACTGGTCGGCATTTTGACGCGAATCTGGTCATCGAAACGAGACGCAGGCGCTCCAGACATCCAACCGTTATGATGGTTTAGACCATTGACCGGGCGTGGAATGTCAACGAGAGCCAGGAGAATTTCGCAGGCGCGGCGGCCCATCTCATAGAACGGTTGCCGCACGGTGGTCAACGCTGGTTCCATATGAGCCGATGATGGGTTATCGTCGAAGCCAACTACTGCCACATCATCAGGTACGCGCAGACCGCGCTGCTCTACTGCCGCAATAGCCCCGTAGGCCATGTAATCGCTTCCCGCGAAGATGGCCGTGGGACGTTTCCAGGCGGGCAGATCAAGGAAGGCATGGGTACAGGCGCGCCCGGTAGGAGGCATGAAATCGCCTTCGAGCACCAGATCTGGATCAAGAGAAATATTTGCTTCGTTCAACGCATCACAATAGCCCTGGTAGCGGTCGTGCGACACCTGGTACTTGAGCGGACCCTGAATATGTGCAATGCGGCGATGCCCCAGGCGAATCAAGTGGTAAGTGGCTTCATAGGCGCCCAGACGGTTATCGGCACCGATCCAGGGCGTTCCTTCTGGTGGTATGCCCTGGTCGTCGATCAAGACAACGGGAAAATCGCGTGAGTGCAATTGTGCCAGGTGTTCCGACGAGCGGCCCGGAAAGACTGCTAGCAGGCCGGCTGCCAGGCGCGTTCCAACAATGCGGTCGATAACATCACTGCGGTCTTTCTCGTGATTGGCGTCTGAGATGCTATAGAGGATGAGTTCATACGAGGTACTGCCTACGACTTCGCCGATGCCTCGCATCAGCTCGGGGATAAGCGGCCATGTCAGGTCAGGGATGAGCACACCGATCAAGCGGCTGCGTCCATTGGGCAGGCCAGAGGCGGTGATACTGGGAACAAACTGCTGCTCCTCCACGATACGCAACACCCGCTCGCGTGTCGCCGGGTCCACGTCAGGCTTGTTGTTTAAAACACGCGAGATCGTGGCCGTTGATACCCCGGCCAGTTTAGCGATGTCACGAATAGTAGCCTTCCCTGGCATAACTTCCCCCGCGAGATATGTACTGAGTGAAACTGGTAGGAATGTGCGTTATCGCCTTCTGGTGGGTACTGGCGTTTCTCCCCCGCCCGGAAACGATTCAACCTTGTCCTACACATAAAATACGCTGTAAATGTTACCGTAAACGTTTACGGTATTGATTACAGTAAGTATACTGACGGGATAGGTCGTTGTCAAGTGCCTGGGCCGGGAATTTTACGCTGTTACAAATATGTGATTTCACTACTGACATACTGCTGTCACATGTGCCTGCTATACTCTGCTTAAGCGATGGAAAATTCAAAAAAGACGTGAAAACAACTTTGGAGGTGTACTACCATGATGACAGTTGAACGGCTTAACAGTATTACAGGAACCCTGACGCCCCGCGCCCCATTCGACTTCGCGAAGACACTTGGATTTCTCCATGCCTTTGGGCCAACGGCGGGCGAACAGACGCTAGTTATCGACTTCGTGACCAAGGCGCTCACGCTGCAAGGTCGTCCCGTTGCGTTTGAAGTACGCAGCACAGGCACTATCGAGCAACCAGAACTCACCTATACGCACTTCTCAAGGCATCCTTTGAGCGAGGTGGAACATGCCGCTGTTGCTGACCGCATACGCTTTTTTCTCAGCCTGGATGATGATGTTCAACCATTCTATGCCATCGGACAGCGTGACCCTGATTTCGCGCCGGTGATTGAACGCCTGTACGGTCTGCACCAGCCAAAATTCTTGACCCCGTTTGAGATAGCCTGCTGGGCCGTGTTGAGCCAGCGTATCCCCTGGCGCGTAGCTCATAAAGCGAAACTGGCCCTGGTTGAACGTTGGGGAACGAGCATTACATTGCCTGACGGGACATATGCGGCTTTCCCGGAACCGCAGCAGCTCGCGCAGGCGAAACCTGAAGAACTGGCAAGCATCGTTCGCAACGAACGCAAGGTAGAGTACCTGCGCGCTGTGATCCAGTTCTTTCTCGAAGCGGACGAGCAGTTTCTGCGCTATGGTGATTACGACGAAGTCGCGGCGCGCATACGCGCCATCCGGGGTATCGGTGAGTGGTCGTCTTACTTCATCCTTTTGCGTGGGCTGGGGCGCATGGAGCGCGTGTCAGCCGTTGATCGAGAATTGGCAAAAGCCGCGTCGCGCATCTATAACAATGGGCAACCCCTTGCCGCCGCCGAAATGCAGCGCCTACTTGATACCTATGGAACCACACAGGGCTACTGGGCCTTTTATATACGCAATGCCACTCCAGAACGCACTATGGCGATGGAAATGAGGTGACACTCCCCACGGCTTTAGCCGTGGGGAGTGTCACACGCCCTGACGAAATCCTTCCTTAATCCAGGTAATGTGCTCAGCCGCATGCCCCGCTCTCCCGGCAAACAAGTCGCCGGCGGCCAGGTCACCAATGACAGCGGGCACCAGAGCGGCCAGCTGATCATCGGTGAACTGGTGCAGGAGGTCCACTGTGTCCTGCCGGGCCGACAGGTAATCCGCTGCCAGCATCTGCAGACTGTCGTCATGGTGCGCGTCCACATAGGCTTGATTGACGCTGGCGACGGCCATCCCCAGCCGCTCCCCCTCCTCCGGGGTCAGCTCGCTCAGATTGCCCAGGATGCGCGGCATTTCCATTCCAGCCGGGTATTGAAGGCGTAATAGAACGTCTCGAGTCTCGCCGGCGAGTGTACGGCGCAGCAATCGCTGGATATTGCGCTCGCTTTTCACCAGATGAGCAAAATGATCCTTGGCGCGCCACGGAGCTTCTCCGGGAACTCCATTCGCCGTTGCCGGGCGCTCCAGGTCTTCCGGGCTCAGCCCTTGAAAAAACGCCATGACCTGTGTCTGCGATGCCGCAAGTGTGTCTAGAATCTCTGCGCGAGTTGGCATGATTACCCTCCTAGAAACCAGTGGGAAGTACAAGGCGTGTTGGGTTTATCAGAGGCCGCTAAAATCTGGTTAGATACGCGCAATCCTGTTCGAGGTTTTGCCCATATTGCCGGGGATATCCTTATCCAGGCCGATGTGGTTAATGACTACACGCGCGCCCGGCACTCCGGTGATTTCACGTTCCAGCATGTATTTCATCTCTGGCGAGGGAACTTCACCATACAGGCTTACGATATAGTTTTCAACCAGCACTGAGATGTCCTTCGCCCCTTCCAGTTTGCCAGCGGCTTTCTGGCTATCAATGACGCGATTGACGGCATTTAGAAGTTCATCTTCGGCAACCAGGAAATTCATCACGTCAATCACACCAGGCATCTTGCGCAGCGCGGCTTCGACTTCATCTTTCTGGGCCTCCATCTCGACTTTGCCATAGAGTGAGAGGACAACGCCTTCGCGCTCAACAAATACCTTGACGGGATGCGCGCTCCAGGCTGTGCTGCTGATGGTAACGGTTTGCTCCAACACGTCTTCGGCTTCGCGCAAAGCAACCTGGCCGAGCACGGTAGGCTTTCCCGTTATGGCAGCCTCAGCATAAGACATGGCATATTCACCCGTCTTGACAGCCGCTCCTTTCGGAGCATTCGGGTTTTCAAGCGCCCAGCCCATCATGGTAATCAGCAAAATAGGAAAGCCGATAATAATCAGCACAGGAGTAGAATGACTGATCAGCACACCGACCATAATAATCAGAATCGCAACGCCCACCAGAAGCGGCCAGTAACTGGGGTTAGGCAGGTGAATATGTGCCTCACTCTGCGCGTGCGCTTCTTCCGCATCGTGACTACCGGACACTGCCAGTTCGAGCGCGTCCTCGCTAAGACTTGTACTTTGAAGAGGGGTATTCATGAGTTCTCGCTTTCATTCGAGAATGACGTACAACCTGTGAGGGCAATGATTACACCATTCCCCTGTTATTAGAATAGCAGGAAAGCGCATTTCTTGCAAGCCCTGACATTTCATATAGAAGGTAGCAGGGCTTGTCCCCGCCCTGGTTAGACATATCTGCGACCTACATGCTATACTGCCTACGAACCCGGTTGAACGTTTAATTGTATGGAGTTATAACTATGACCACAAGCGAACGCACTCCAAAAGATACCCCTGGAAGCAAAACCACGCAAGAGAAGCTGGAAGAATTGCACCGTTTGAAAGAGGCCGCAACGCTGGGCGGTGGGGTCAAGCGTATCGAGGCGCAGCATAAAAAAGGCAAATTAACGGCTCGCGAACGCATCGACCTGTTGTTAGACCCCGGCACTTTCAACGAGTTGGATATGTTTGTAACGCACCGGTCAACAGATTTCGGCCTGGAAGAGCAGATTATTCCGGGCGATGGCGTTGTCACCGGCTATGGTCAAATCGATGGCAGGCTGGTGTACGTCTTCTCGCAGGATTTCACCGTCTTTGGCGGCTCGCTCTCCGAGGCGCATTCCGAAAAAATCTGCAAGATTATGGATCATGCCATGAAGAACGGCGCACCCGTCATCGGCCTGAACGATTCCGGCGGTGCGCGCATTCAAGAGGGTGTGGTGAGCCTGGGCGCGTATGCCGATATTTTCTTGCGCAACACGCTGGCATCGGGCGTGGTGCCGCAAATTTCCGCCATTATGGGGCCATGCGCGGGAGGAGCGGTCTACTCGCCAGCCATCACCGACTTTATTTTTATGGTGGAGCAGACCAGCTACATGTTTGTCACCGGGCCAAACGTGCTCAAAACCGTGACGCACGAGGATGTCACCTTTGAAGAATTGGGCGGCGCGATGGTTCACAACAGCAAGAGCGGCGTGGCGCACTTCTCCTGTCCCAGCGAACCCGATTGCATCCGCATGATTCGCCAGTTGATGAGCTACATCCCGTCCAACAACCTGGAAGACGCGCCGCGTGTCACGCCCAAAGATACGCCAACGCGCGCGGAAGAAGCTCTCAACAGCATCATCCCTGATAACCCCAATAAGCCCTATGACATAAAAACGGTTATCACCTATATTGTAGACGACGCTGAGTTCTTCGAGGTGCAGGAATATTTCGCCGCCAACATTGTGATTGGCTTTGCTCGTCTCAATGGCCGCTCGGTAGGCATCGTAGCGCAGCAGCCGGGCGCGCTGGCAGGCGTGCTGGACATTAACTCATCGGACAAGGCCGCGCGTTTTGTGCGCTTCTGCGATTGCTTCAATATTCCCATCATCACCTTTGTGGACGTGCCGGGCTTCCTGCCAGGCCTGGGACAGGAACACAGCGGCATCATTCGCCATGGCGCGAAGCTGCTCTATGCCTATTGCGAAGCAACGGTACCGAAGATCACCGTAATTACACGCAAGGCCTACGGCGGCGCATACGACGTGATGAACAGCAAACATGTGCGCGGCGACCTCAACTATGCCTGGCCCACCGCGGAAATCGCCGTAATGGGCGCGGAGGGCGCGGTCAATATCCTCTTCAAGGACGAGATTGACAAAGCGGCTGACCCCGAAAAGCGTCGCAAAGAACTGATCGCCGAATACACCGAGAAATTCGCCAATCCTTACATCGCCGCCGCGCGCGGCTATGTTGACGAAGTGATCGAACCGCGTTTCACACGCGCGAAACTGATTACGGGGTTAGAGATGTTGAAGAATAAACGTGATACCAACCCGCCTAAAAAGCATGGCAATTTACCCCTGTAGCGGAACACAGTAGGAAATCATTCTGGAGCATTTGGGACTCATTCTGGAGGCATGGCATGAGCATTTTACACAATAGAACCGCATCAGCAGCAAGTGTTTACTTTGACGACAAACGTATTCACGTCAGCCTTTCTGACGGGCGCGAGATCAGCGCGCCTCTCGAATGGTTTCCACGGCTTCAACGTGCCACAAATGAACAACGGCAACAATGGGAACTTATTGGACACGGCGTTGGTATTCACTGGGAAGTTATAGACGAAGATATCTCCGTCGCAGGACTTCTTGGACTCCCGCATGATTAACTTAGAGAGCGGTAGGGCATGAGCGAGCAATGGCTCTATGACTACGTCCAATTGCAGTTTCGCATGGACAAAGCAATCCGCAAATTCACCGAAAGCCGCTTTGTAGATTACTATTATGGGCCGCCGGAGTGGAAAGCCGCCGTCGAGAACGAGGCAGAAACGCCCGCGCCCGACCTGGTGCGCGCAGCAATGGCCTTGCTCGAACGCGCTCCCGGCGCAGGGATTCGAAGCGCAACGCGCAACATACCTGTCGAAACAGGCGATTGCGCTGGAAACGGTGTGCCGCAAACTGAGCGGTGAGACCTTCACGCTGGAAGACGAGGTGCAGAAGTGCTTCGACATTCGCCCAACCTGGACGCCGGAGACACGCTTTGAGGAGGCGCACGCCCTGTTCGACGAGGTATTGCCCGGCGATGGAAGCATATTTGAGCGCTTACAAGCTTTTAGAAAACGCTATAACCTGGCGAGCGAAAAGGCGGGATTGGTCGTCGATTTTATGCGCCAGGCTATGCATGAGGCTCGCCGTCGCGTATTGAGCTTTATAGACCTGCCACAGGGCGAAGAGGTAGAACTGGATGTCGTCTCCGACAAAGTCTTTGGAGGTGAAAACTGGTATCTGGGTAACTATCGCTCGCGCGTTGAATTGAACACCGACCTACCCACCAATATGCGCTGGCTGATGGACCTTGTCTGCCACGAAGGCTACCCCGGCCACCACACGGAATTTGTCATGAAAGAGCGGTCTCTCTACCGCGAGCGCGGTTATATCGAGCAGGCCATCTCACCGATCATCTGCCCGCAGAGTGTGATCAGCGAAGGCATCGCCACCTCAGCTTATGATCTGGTCTTCATGCCCGGCGAGGCAGAGCAATGGGCAAGAGAGTATCTGTATCCGGCGGCAGGTATTGTGCCGATTGATGTGGACACGGGGAAATTCTCGCGAGCTAACGAACTGATGGCGGGCATTGATGGCAATGCCAGGTTCATGATGAGTGATGGTCGGTCCGATTATGAAGTGAAGCAGTACATCACGAAGTACGCGCTGTTGCCCGAAGAGTATGCCCAAAAAGACCTGGAGTTCTTGCGAGACCCTTTCCGCGAAGGCTATATCTTCACCTACTTCTACGGCAGGCATTTGATGAAGCCCTGGTTGCAAGGAAATGATAGACAGCAGGTGTTTAAACGGTTCCTGACGGAACAGATTTGCCCATCGGACCTGGTGAATTTGCCAGGGCGACCGCAAGGGTCGCCCCTACCCTGACGGGTCAGCGCTATTTCGTGTATGGTAGGGGCGACCCTTGCGGTCGCCCTGGTAGCCGTTCGCGCTGCACCAGTTCCAACAAGACGCCGTTCGCGGCTCTGGGGTGAATAAAAATAGCGCGGCCTTCGGCTGCCATGCGCGGCTGCTTGTCAAGCACCGCCGCGCCTTTCGCCTGCATTTCGGCGAGGGCGGCGTCGATATCCGGCACTTCCAGGCAGATATGGTGCAGACCCTCGCCGCGCTTTTCCAGGAATTTTGAGAGGCTGGAGTCGGCTGTGAGAGGCTGAATCAGTTCGATCTCGCTGCCACCGGGGCCACCCATCGGCAAAAAGGCGATGCGTACCTGTTCGGTCGGCACTTCTTGTATCTCGCCGGGAATGATGCCCAGCGTATCGCGATAAAAGAGCAGTGCTTGCTCGATATCGCGCACAATGATAGCAACATGGTCGATGCGGTCAGGCATGGGTGTCTCCTTCTCGCGCAATCTCCAGCGCGTTGCGCAGCATTGCCAACAATTCCCGGCAACAATCCTCGGCTCGTTGGCGATTCTCGCCGTGTATGGCTTCTTCGCGGTGATGCGCCAGTGGATTGCGCATTTTAGCGAAAAACTGTCCAAGCTGCCATAAATACGCCTGGTCGGCCCGGAAAATAGGGCGAAAGGTATTCCATTCCACTGAGAAGATTATAGCAAACATTTCCTGGGGATAGGCAAAATCCAGGTAGTTTTGAAAGCGCCGCATCCCGAAATGCGCTATTTCTCGCTCGCGGAACTCTCGCCAGCGCTGGCAATACTCTTTAATACGCTGATCGAGCGCGTTCTGCGCATACGCCGCTTCAATGCGCTCGAACCAGTCTTCGCCATATTGCTTTTCGAGCGCGAGCGCCACTACCTCGCGCAACATCGTCTCGGTTTCTAACCACAGTGGCCAGAGTCGCCTCTCTGACTCCGCCGCGTTCCCCTGTTCATGTTCCACTGCACGCCAGGGATGCAACAGCGCCAGTATTTTCTGGTAATAGTCAATAGCTCGCCTGCGCTCAAAATCATGCAACGACCTGTCGCGGTTGTGCGCCAGCAGGACACGCACCTCTACCAACTGGCGAGAGCAGCGCCTCCAGTACATCGGATCTTCGCTAAAGACAGGGCGAAAGGTCTCCCACTCCGCCAGCAACAGCGCGAACAGGTCTTGCGGGCTGGTATAATCCAACATGCTGCCGAATGCGTGCGTGCCCCAGTTTTTTATTTCGCGTTCTAACGAGACGCGGCAACGATCAAAAAACGTCGTCTCGCCTTTTGTCTTCAAGGTTGGATGGAGTTGTTTGAGACGCTCAAACCAGTCTTCCCCGTACTTCTCTTGCAAAAGCGCTGCCAGCGCCACGCGCATCGCGCATTCTGTCTCGCGCCACATCGACCAGAGATACGCTCCGCTCGTATCCTCTGCCGCAGCCGGTTCATACTGCTGCTTGTCATCCTGAGCGCCGCGAAGGATCTCCATGCCCCAGTTATCATCCGACCAATCCTCGTCAAACTCCTCGTTGTCTTCATCCTCCTGCTGAACCCCGGTTACTGGCATCGTTTCGCGCACATACGCCTGAAAATGCTGCGAAAAAGCCTCGTATCCTTCCGATGTGTGCTGAATAAGGCCATACCTCATCAACATATCGATGTCCGTACCAGTAGCGACACCCCTTGTGGGTGTCCCGTCCATCAATACATGCATCATTGAATACAGGGACGGGACACCCACAAGGGGTGTCGCTACTGGTGTATCCAGCAGTAGTGCATAGTACGCGCGAAAATCAGCTTCCACGTGCTGAAAGGCATCGTCAACATTCACTTGCGAGTTTTCAAGCCACGTCTCTACCAGCCGGGAACCCAGCTGCGCCAGCAGGTAGGGATGTTTGCCAGCGTACCATTCGATACGTTTGGCCAGTGTGTCGCTAGTGGTCAGACCTGCGGCTGCCAGGAGAGTATAGTATTCTTGCATATCAGCCGTATCGTATGGGGTCAGATAGTATTCCTGAAAAGGGACGTGCAGGGTAGGCACACCGTGCGCCAGCAATTCGATCTCGCGCAGCGGATGGTGAGAAAGAGTGATAAAGGTTATGCGCCAGGCCGGGTTCTCGTAGAGGCCGCGTAAGCTGCTAAAATACGTGGGGTCTGTTTTGAAGAGTTCAGCCGCCGCGTCGAAGTTGTCCAGCACGCAAACGATGCGTATACCCGGTCGAGACTGGTGCAGCTTTTGCAGGTAGCGTTGTACACGCGCATAGCTTTCGCTCCACGAAATACCCTCTTGCAGGGCCCCGTCCGCGGCGCGTTGCACAGCAGTAGTGGACCAACCCAGGGAAGTGACGCGCTCGATACACTTCTGAGCCAGGGCGCGAAAGAACGCTTCTGGCTGCTCATATTCGGCGAGATTGAGCCAGATGGGCAGCAGCGCGCGCGTCGCTGGCAGGAACTCTCGCTCAAACATGGCATGAGAGACAAGGCGGGTCTTGCCGATGCGAGGCAGGCCCACAATGGAGAGGTTGCCCGGCTCCTGCACTGCCAGCACGCGCTGCTCGATGACCCGTAAGGCAGCTTTACGTCCTATGAATTGCGAACCGCTGAGTGGCGCGTCATGTACGCTGAAAGGATTTGTTGAAAGGGACATGCTGCCATCCTATATCTGCGCCAGCAGCCACTCTTTGAATAGCTCGACCTGCATGTGGTAGTTGCGCCGTTGTTGTAGCTCGATTACATCCCTTTTGACCAGGTCGTCCAGAATATCATCTACTGATGCCTTTGTGCCGCTAACAGCGCTGACCACACTTTCGCGGTCGCATACGCCCAGGCGCGTATTAATGGCAATGGCCGTCAACACCATTTTCGCGTCTTCCACCGAAATAGCCTCGTCCGACGTATCGCCCGAGCTCAACAGGTTATCAAAGTCGTCCCAGCCCAGGCGATTTGAGCCGCGCACCAGCTCGTTTTTCACCTGCTCAACATCGGCCTCTGTCACCAGGCGGGCATGATGCATGTTCATATAGTCAACCAGGCGATCGCAGATGATTTGTATGTAGAACGGGCTGCCCGCGCTCAGATCATAGATGCGCTCGATAGCCTTTTCGCGGAAGCGGCTTTCACCGTGTTTACCCCCGATACGCAGGGGATCATCGATCAGTTTGACAGCATCTTGTTGTTTGAGGTAGGTGACGCGCACATCCTGCGACGTGCCAAACTCGTTGGGGAAGCGCTGTCGAAAGCGGGGCATCACATCCTGTCCCACCATTACCGCGTGAAAGAGGTTCCTTTGCAGGAAGGCCTTCCAGATTTGCATAAACTCTTCCGGGATGCGCCCGCTCATGATGTGGTTATAGATGTAGGAAAACTCATCAATCACCACTACCAGCCGCGCGCTGCGCCAGTCTTCCGCCCTGGCTGCGGCGCGCTTGAACACCTCAAACGTATCATAAAAGAGCGTCAGCGGGCTTGGGTGCTGGTAGAACTTTGTATCGTCGGGAAAGAGCACCTCTAATGGACTGCGGCCGCGTTCGTCCACCTCGTCTTCGATGGCCCACTGCAACTTGCGCAGGATTCTCCACAGGATTTGATGTAAAAATGGCGCTGATCTCACGTCCAGCAATGAGCCGATATTATCGACATCCAGGATCAGTAAATCGGGGTCGTTTGCCAGCGCTTGCCGTAGATGGTACAGGATCGATGATTTTCCGGCGCGCTTCTGACCGTAAATGATGACCGCCTTACTTTCCGAACGCGCCGAGCGGATGGAGTTGGCGATGTTGGTAATCAACTCGTCGCGGCCATAGAACATCTCACGGTTTTCCACCGTGCCGCCCTTGGCATAGGTGGCATAGGGATTTTCGATGCGCTCAAACTGTTTTTCAGAATAGAGCCGGATGGAAAAATTCTCGACCGGGGTGCGCTGCGTCTCGCCTGAGCGCGTGCGATATTGCGCATAGACGGGCAAAGAGAAGGCCTGGGCCTGGCGCGCCTGCTCGGTCACACGTAGCGGGACGCGCAGGATTTTCTGATCGCCGCCGCGTAGCGACCCGTTAAGCTTGATCTCCTCGCCTCCCACGCTGAAGGATACCTCATCCTGCTGCACCACCACTTCCAACGACTCTGCCGGGCTGCACCCCATACGGTTCGCAATCACGATTTGTACTTCAATTTTGCCCAGTTCCGGCGTGTAGCGCTCCTCCATATCCTCCGGGAGGCGCAGCATTACCTGGGGAACTGAGCTTGCATAAATTCCTTCCAGTCGGTCAACCGTCTTCTTCTGAAGCATCTCAACGATGGGGTACATTTCTTCAACGGATAGCCGCGTGGGACTCTCCTCAATTTCGCGCAGCAAATCGGCACAGTACGAGCCGGTCAGGGTGCAAAAACGCTCCTGCTCCTCGAAGACGTTTTCTTTACCCAGGTCCACCAGCGTTTCCAGTATCTTTTGCACCTGCCGGATACGCTGCTGATCGAGATCAAAGAGCAGGCGCTCTCCAATATTCTTCACCCGCTCCAGTGTGCGTATGGAGCTTTCAAGCGAGGCGACGGTCAAATCCGACTCGGAAACCAGGCCAAGCTCGGTAGAGATGGCCCGTGTCTCCTCGAAACGCTTGCGCCGCAAATCGTTCCAGAGCTGCATGAACTCGTCTTGATGGCTCGCGGTGCTGTGCTGTCCAATGTCATTGTTTTTCAGATATTGCAACGCGCGCGCCCGCAGAGGCGGCCTGTTATACAGGCGGTTGAGGATGCGTTGAGCAGCGTAGCGGCTGCGTATCAACAGATAGGTAATCTGGTCAAACAGGCGGTCTTGATCGCCGAGCAGCCGGAAGGCTTCTTCAAGAATGTCGTCAAAGGCCGGTATGTGCGGGGTGATAGGAACCGTCCCCAGCGTCGAAGACAGGTAGCGCACCAGCGCGTTGACGGCGTCCTGCTCATCACCACGATAACCGGGGTCGCGCTCATCGCGGTTGCGATTGCGCTCGCCGTCGTACACGGTTAATGCCTCGCAATACCACTCGCGGGCGGCATCCAACGGCTTGTTTTCAATCACGCTGGCATCGCCGCGTGAGGCAAAGCTGCGATAGAGGTACTTGTACATCTGGCGCGGATCATCCCAGTCTTCGACCTCGCTGATGATCCTGGCGGCAGAGAGATAATATTCCGAGCGTTCGCGGGGGTTGCGCGTTCCCAGTTGAGTTGCCAGCTCTTCCAGTTTGCGCACGTCGGAGCGATCGAACTTCTTCTGCTGCGCGCGTTCCGGGCGCACTCCCTGAAACTTACAGCGCCCCAGGAAAAACTGCGTGAAACCACTGATCTCGCTGGAAAAGCTGGACAGGCGCGTCACGGTCAGAATCTCGTCCAATCGCTCGGATTGCCCCGTCGCCTTCACCTTCGACACCTCTTTTAGCAGTTCCACGGCCTGCGCATCCGAGGCGACATCCAGGATCTCATTGAGGAGTTGTTCGGCCTCGTCATACTTTTGCTGCTTTACCAGGCAGAGCGCCACGTTTTTGCGGGCCGCTTTGCGATCCAACCCCAGTTCCATCACCTGGCGGAAATAGCGCTCCGCCTGCACATAGTCTTCCTGCTGGAGATAGCAGTTCGCCATCTGCCAGTAAATGTGCGCTTTGCGCTCGCGTGTGGTGGCTCGCGCCAGGCTCTTTTTCGAGCAGGAGCAGCGCCTCGCTATACTGACCCGCTCGCGAGTACACATCGATGAGCAGGTTATCCACCGATTGCTGGTTGCTCATGCGTCTCCTGTTTTGCTCAAGTAATGCAATCGCTTCATCGCCGCGCTCCGTGCGCCCCAGCAGCAGAGCCAGTTCCCGAATAGCATTCTCCACCGAGTCGTGTTCATCAATGGCCTGTCGCAACAGCCGCACCGCCTTCTCCGTGTCTTTTTCAATCATCAGCGCTCGTTTGCCCTGCGCGAATGGGTTAGTGCCTGTGGGGGCTACCACCACGCGAGCGGTTTGCGCGAACTCCGTCCATTTCTCCAGGAAGCCGCGCGCTCCAGCATAGTCGGGGTCGCGTGCCAGCACCGTTCTCAACTGTGTTACCGCTTTGGCGTACTCGCCCGCGTTGGCGTAGTCGCAGGCCATATCAAAGATGTCATGCACTTTACGGTAGAGGGAAAGGCTGAGCGCGAGTGACCCCTTCGGACCCTGGGCAATCTCGAATGTCACGGGAATCTGCTCTGTTGGTTTCAAATTAGGCTCGGTCAAGTTTTCAAGCTGGTCGAGCAGTTCTTCGTCGATGATGGCGCTGCGGTGGAAAAAGTAGCTCGCCCCGTTCGCGCCAAACAGAAACCCGAAACTGCGGTCGAACTTGTATGTATAAATGTGTCCAATAAGCTGCTGCGGGTGTGGCGATGAAACTACTGCCAGCGGCGTGGGTTGAGCAGCAGGCAGTGTTGAAGTGGCAGTTGGATGTACGGGTGCGCTTACGGGTAGGGCCGGGGGTAGGGCGGAGGGTAGGGCGGGGTATAGGACGGCTGGCTGTTTTTCTCTACTGGCGCCGTTCGACAACACACCGGGAGGCGCCGCGTGCTCAGCCCGCAATTCTCGCAAGGTCGCCTCATGAGCTGCTTTCATTCTCAGGGCCAACTGCTGGTATTCAGGGCCAACCCGCCCCACCAGCCAGTTGATAGCATCTGGTATGAGATTTTTGGCTGGCGCGCCATCCATCGCCTGCCGCAAGATGTCCAACGCCACCTCGTCCCTTTTACTGGAATGCAGGAGATAGAGACAGGTATCGAGCAGTAATTGCTCTTCCGATTCGGAGAAAGTGGGCGGGTCCGACCTGCGCCGTGCCTCGTAAATATCGCGCAATAAGGTGTAGTTGCCGGATATGCGCAGCAACCCCGCGTACACATACCATACATCCCCATTTTCGGTGAGCGCGTGACGCTGGAAAACCTGCTCAAGCGCGGAACAGGCCAGCGCCTCATCCCTTTTTATCGCTGCGAAGGCCGCCACCATCAGCCAGTCGCGGGCGCTTTGCGAGAGATTGGCCGCGTCCTCCGCGCTATCGAGCGCAGCGGCTATGTTGTTGGTCAGGTAGTGGAAGTAGGCCAGGTGCCGTTTCAAAGATGGGGCGGAAGGTACTTGTTCGATCAGATCCTTGAGGGTGCCAATGATGCCCTGAACTCTGCCAAAGCGCGGATCGAGTTCTTTCACGCGCACGGCATTATCAAATTTATTCTTAATGCTCACCCAGATGGGAACCGATTCCCTTTCTCCCAAAGCCCTCAACTCTTCGGGAGGTGTACGGGCGTCGGGCGCAACGATATCAACTCTGGCCCTCTGCAATTTACGCTCAAATTGCGCGGTTACTTCTTCCAGCCGTTCGAGAACTTCTTTTCCCAGTTTGGGTAAGGGTTGAGCGACTGAAGGTGTTGGAGCGACATGCAACGGCGGGCGAGGCGGCGAATGTATCTCGTTTCCCAATACGACGTTTTCCTCTACCGGTAGCGTTTCATCAGGAAAATCAAATGCCGCGATTTCATCGAGTGCAATGGTAGTAGCGTAGCTGCCTTTTCGCTTAAGTACCACAAAATCTTCACCAACGTGATTGACAACGCCCGACAACTCTTTTCCGCTTCGCAACAGGAGGAGAACTGCGCTACCTGCTTTAACTGCAAGTTGATCCCGCAGTATTTGCGTAAATTTACTCATCACACACTCACCTTCGCCTGCCTTTTATAAGCATCTTTATAGCCGTACCACACCGTTCCAGGTGGCACGAGATTATGAAACGCTACTATTATACAAAATGAGCTATACGTATAATAACATACTGTATCTAAAGCGAATTCTATTTATAACAATCGATCAGGCGAAAATCAGTTGAGCGCAGGGTATGCGGTATGGTAGCAAACAAGCCCATTGCCAGCCGCGCTGCCTGGGTCAGCGTCTCAAGCGCCAGCAACGCCCCGATACGCGTCTCTTCACTGTAGCCCAGCGTTTCCGCGAACTGGTCAAACTCGGCCTGGGTCAGCACTTCATAGCTCAAATCTGGTTTGATCAGGAGACTCAGATCGAGATCGACGTATACCAGCCGATCTTGTTCAAACAGCGCGGGCTGCATCACAGAAGCGTATGTATGGATTAACGCGCGATCGTCATAAAACGCGCTCAACGTATACCAGCGTTCGGGCCAGTACAATTGCAAACAATCATAGCGCAATGGCCGCGTCCGAGTAGCCCAGTGCATGGGCGTACCCGCAGGCAGCCAGAGTCGCAAGCAATCAGGCGCAACCTGCGCGAGTTCTTCGTCGCTCAGTTGGGTTGCTGCATCTAACCGGTATCCACGCCACGATCCACGATACATGTGGTCATAACTGCGACTCTCCACTTGAAAATCAGATTGCATAGTGAACTCCCTTCCTCACGCACTATAGTACGCAAATTCGTTGCTATCGTCAAGCATAAACACCATTTGGCTCTCTTCATAAAGTATTACGTCATTCCGCGCCTTAATCACGCATACATGTTGTACAATATCAGGGCCATCGCGAGGGTCTCGCATGGCGTCCTACTATACAACCGTGCCTGCCATATACATAAAACGTGTATTGTATGGGCGACCCTGGCGGTCGCCCTGGCCTGGTTACCAGGCGAAAGATCAGAGAACTATGCGTTGTCCCAACTGTCAGACCATCAACTCACCCAATGCCAAATTCTGCCTGGAGTGCGGCAACCAGCTGGTTGTCTGTCCGAACTGCGGGACCGTCAATGTGCCTTTCGCGAAATTCTGTATTGAATGTGGTACTTTGCTCAGAGTCGATACCTCCGCTTCACCCGTCAACGGGGGGACCGGCAGCGGACGCGACATATCACGTCCCTACAACGGCGACAATAGCCATGCAACCGAAGCTTTGCCGGACATGAATACGATTGTGTCCTTGAACGCAGCGAAGGGTCTAGATGGACGGAATATTTCCGGGTCCGACGAGACGCCACAGGAACGGCGAGTCGTCACTATCATGTTTGCCGACATTACTGGCTCTACTCCCCTGGCCGACCGCCTGGACCCGGAAGACATGCGCGCCATTCTAATCGGCTACTTTAACTTGATGACACAGCAAATACGGCGGCATGGCGGTACGGTTGAGAAATACATAGGAGACGCGGTGATGGCCGTATTTGGCCTGCCAGCCGCGCACGAGGACGACCCTGACCGCGCCATCCGCGCCGCGCTCGACATGCAGGAGGCATTGCATCAGTTCAATGACCGCCGCCTGGAACGCGAGCCGGGCGCGGCCCGCCTGCAAATGCGTATCGGCATTAACACGGGCGAGGTTGCGGCCCCTAGCGAGCAGTCCACACGTCAGGATTTTCTCATCACCGGAGATGCTGTCAATGTCGCTGCGCGCCTGCAACAGGCTGCCAGCCCCGATATCATTCTGGTAGGCGAACGCACCTATTTAACGACGCGCGATGTGTTCGACTTTCGCCCCATCGCCCCCCTGAACCTGCGAGGCAAGCAGGAGCTGGTACCTGCCTGGGCGGTGCAAGGGAGGCGCGAAACATCTGCCCCGTATGCTCAGCACCCACGCGGCATCGAAGGGTTAGAGTCGCCACTGGTGGGGCGCGCGCTGGAACTCACCTTGATGCACGCTACCTATGCGCGCGTGCAGGCGGAACAGCGCCCTCACCTGATTACTCTACTGGGTGTGCCGGGTATTGGCAAGTCGCGCCTGGTGCGTGAATTTATCCAGCGCGAAGAGGAAACCGCGAAAAGCGCTTCAAATATCCAGCGATTGGTCACGCCGCGCGTGCTCCAGGGACGCTGCCCGCCGTATGGCGAAGGCATTACCTACTGGCCTCTGATCGAAATCTTACGTTCGCTTTTGAGGGCGCAAGAAGGCGAGGGGCGAGACGAGCTTGAAAAACGCCTGATAGAAGTCGTATACGAAACCCTCGTCGCAGCTAAAAGCAGCGAAGACCCCGCGCAGGTTGCCAGTGCGTTGATTCGCAGCACCGGTGGCGGCTTGAGCAACACCATCTCCCGGCAGGTTCCCGGTGATCGACCCGATATGCAGCGCAGTACGCATAGCAAGAGTACCGAGCAAGGCGGTCCGCAGGTGGCGTTGATGCGCGCCTGGCGTATCTTTCTCGAGGCTATCGCCGGACAGGGTCCGCTTATCCTGGTGATTGACGATCTGCAATGGGCCGATGAAGCCCTGCTCGACTTGCTGGAATATTTGACTGACCGTATTACGCACGGGCCTATCCTGTTTCTCTGCCCGGCCCGTCCCGATTTCTTTGAACACAGGCGCGATTGGGGCGGCGGGCGGCGCAACTTCACCACCATCGTGCTTGAGGTATTGACGAGCGATGAAACACGCGATCTGATCACTGGTTTGCTGGATAGCGATGAAATTCCCGAAGTGTTCTATCATAGCATCCAGAGACGCGCCGAGGGCAACCCCTTCTTTGTAGAAGAGATAGTGCGTATGCTTATCGATCAGGGCGTGCTGGTCAAGCAAGATGGCTGCTGGCGGGTGAGCAAGCAAAACGTGGCGGCCCTGGGCGAGCTAGCCAGCCCGGCCACACCACCGGACGATACGTTGATTGACCAGCACTATGTCTTGCCCATACCCCGCTTACCGGATACGGTGCAGGGCGTATTAGCCGCGCGCGTTGATCTGTTGAGCCGGGTTGAGAAGCAGGTGTTACAAGATGCCGCCATTATCGGGCGCACTTTCTGGCTGCAAGGCCTGCTTGAACTGGCGGGGGAGCTGGATAGCGAGACGGTGTTCAGCACTATCGAAACGTTAATACAACACGATTTTATTGTCGAAGCGGAAAAATCGATGCGCTCTCCCGTTCCGCATGATCGTGTCTTTAGCTTCAAGCATATATTGATTCGTGATGTGGTCTACAACAATATTCCACGCGCCCGGCGTTCGCAGAAACACGCGCAGCTTGCCGTCTGGATAGAGCAAAAAACTGGTGAGAACACCGAACAGTTCGCCGAACTGCTGGCCTACCATTACAAACAGGCGCTCGCGACGTGGTCTGCCAGTCTTCTCGGGCGCGCTGGGAACGATGGCGAAAGCGAAGACGCTACAATCTACCCGCTTCTGCTCACACGACCGGAGTTGAATTCGTCGTACCATCAGATACGTGACGCAAGCGGGCGATCAGGCATATCACAGCTACTACACAATTCGCGCAATCCAGGCATACATAGAGGCGCTTGATTTGCTGATTGAGAACGACGCGCAGCCAACAATAATCGCCATGATGCATCAAAAGCTGGGCGATGCCTACGCCCAGCGCACCAACGCTGACGAAGCCTGGCATGAATATACGCACGCGCTGGATTTGATCCTGGCAGGGCCGCATATGAGCAAGCAGGATTTACTCGCGTATTACACTACTCACGAGCATTCAGGCACCAAATCAGCATCTCTGAAAGTTCTGTTGAGCGAGACAGGCGCAAATGATAATCCCGAAACCGCCAACAACTTGCTTTGCCTGTATGCGCGTATGGCAGAGTTGGCAACGCGCTGGTTGGGCTGGTTCAAGCGTCATCCCGCTATAGAGGAATCCCATAGATATATTGAGGCAGGTCTAAAACTGCTGGAAGGTCAGCCGCGAGGCGGCAATCACGCTGCTTTTCTTACTTATCAGGCCTTGTGGTATATCCGACAATTAAAGCCTGCCAGCCCGCAACAACGACCAGAGATTGCCGAACATGCCACGGCTAGCATCCACGAGGCGCTGCGCATCGCTGAGGAGGCGGAGGACACAGCGGCGCTGTGGATCGCGCTTGACGCCCTGGCCTTTATCTATGAGCATCAACATAAATACAGGGATGTTCACGAAGCGCAACACCGCCGCCAGCAACTGGCATCGCGCATCGAAGGGCGGGAAGAGTTGCACGACCTGTATATCTCACTGGGGATAGCGCACCGCTACATTTCTGATTACCCGGAGGCGGTCAAGTGGTTAGGGCACGCCTGGCGCATCGCGCAGATGATGGAAAGCCCCTCTATGTTGATCTACAGTATGCTGTGCCGCATGTATGTCTGGTATGAATGGAACCGCTGGGACGAGGTGCGCGAAGTCGCCTATCAAATCATGCAAATGACCGAGCAGTACCAGTTAGATGACGGCTGGCTGCTCGATGCGCTGGAGACGCTGGCCGATATTGCCTATCGCACAGGCAACAAAGAAGAAAGCGATTCGCTGCTGCGGCAATATAAGCGCCTGGCAGAGCAGCGCGACATCAAGCCGGAACTCACACGCGGCATCCTCCTCGCGCGCGAGGAGTGGGAACGCGCCAGCGCTGATTTTAAGGAAGCATTACGTGACTCTGAGCCGTATCCCAGGCCCAATGTGTTGGCGCTGCTGGCGGAACTGGTGGTTATTACCGGCGAGAGCGCAGCGACGCAACTGACCCTGTGCGAGCGAGCCGTGGCGCAGGCGGAGCAGTCTGGAACGCGCAAGTACCTGGCCGTGGCGCTGCGCGCGCGCGGGCGAATGTACCTGGAACAACAACAATGGGAGGAAGCCGAACGCGATCTCTCCCAGGCGCTCAAGGACTTCGAGCTGCTTGACCTGCCCTGGGAACGCGGCCAAACGCTCTACTACCTGGGCATGTTCTATACTCGTCATGCCGATGTAGTCAATTCCGACAACCCGGAAGAGCGCGCTGCCGACCTTGGTCTCGCGCATCTCTACTTTGAGCAGGCGCTAGGCTTCTTCGAGTCGCTCAAAGCCGTCCATGACGCCGCCCGTGCCCGTCTCGCGCTGGGGTTGGCATAGCTTTACGCGGCGGGATCAACCGTGATCTTCAAATTGATGCCTTTGACGTTCGTGCTGGTTATGTTGTATATGCCAAATTGCTCGAAGGCCACGTTGATGGTATCGCCGGGTTTAAGCTGGATACCCGGCATTTTCAAGGCTTTTGGCGCGACGGCGTGGGTATCGCACATGGTATCCTGGCCCAGGCACAGCACCTGCGTCACGTTCGACGAATTTACAAAATGGATGGTTTCTCCCTCGTTTATCTCTATCGCGCTCAATGAAAAACCTTTAGATGTCAGATCCATCTCAGGCGTTTTATGAAATTGCAGGTAGAGTAATAAAACGATCGCGATTGCCACCGCGAAAAGCACCGGTGGCACAATCAAGTACAACACAATTTTTCTGCTACGAGACATATATGTACGTTCCTCCGCTTAAATATACTGGAGCCTGTCACCCTTCGCTGCGCTCAGGATGACATTTGCCTCTTATTAAAATATAGCTCAACTACCCCTGCATTTCCCAGAGCGATGTATCTTGCCATAGCTGGGTGGAGTCCCATACGTCACCTAGGTGCGGGGGCAGCGCAGTGATATGCGCCTGCGCTGGATTGGCTCCGGCCTCGCTTATACGGGCGCGCATGGTGTTTAATGCCAGGCGTGGTGTATTGTTGGTACGGCTGAGGTGAGAGAGCCAGACCCAGCGTACCGCGTCGCCGCGCCAGGTGCGCAAGAAAGCCTCTGCGGCCTGGTCGTTGGAGAGATGGCCGGTGGCGCTGAGTATACGCTGCTTGAGGGCATAGGGATAGGGGCCGCGCAAGAGTCGTTCGCGGTCATGATTCGCTTCGAGGATCAGTAAATCAGCGTGTTGCATCATGGCGAGCATCGCGGATGTTACCTCGCCGGTATCGATCGCTACGCAGACACGGCACCCGCCCGCTTGCAATAGGAAGCCGCAGGGCGAGACAGCATCGTGCGAGACGAGAAACGATACTACTTCGATATCGCCGAAAAGGGTACTTGACCCCGCCAAAAGGGGGTGAAAAAGTGCTGCGGCCTGCTCGCTGTCCGGCGCGCCTGACTCCAGTTCCAGGGAGACGAGCGCGCCGGAATCGGAACGGGCGGTTTCTCCGGCGAAGATGCGTTGTATAGCGCTAATGGTGAGTGGGTCTGTTATGACGGGCAGCCGGTGGTATTTCATCATATAGGGCAGGCCGAGTATGTGATCGATATGTTCGTGTGTGACCAGGATGCCCGTCAACTGGGCAGGCGAAACTCCGGCCTGGCGCAGGCGCTGCGTCAACATACGACCGCTAAATCCGGCGTCAATCAATACTTTCGTGCGGCCTTGCGGCCCTGCTTCGACCAGTAGGGCATTGCCGCTGCTGCCACTTCCCAATGAGATCACTCGCATGTTTATATTCCCAACAGGTGTTGCGCGTTTTCGCCCAGGATCATGCGCATAGAGCGCTCATCCAGGCCAGATTGTTGGATATGTTCAATAATACGTTGCTGGCGCAGGAGACCATAATCGCTGGCAAACAAGATACGACTCGCCCCGACCAGATGAGCTACCACTGGAAAGATACGCTGGTCATAGAGATAGACGGTAGCAGCGGTATCATACCATACATTGTGTGTGATGCGTTGTATCTCTGGCATGAGTGTATAAAAAGGCAAACCACCGCCCCAATGCGCGGCAATAAAACGGATATCGGGAAAGGCGGTGAGAAAAGCGATGATATCGGGCAGCGAAACATTGCCCTTGCCAGGGTACAGATGCCCTACCGGTTCGCTGCAATGAGACATGACGAGCAATGAATAGCGTTGCACGACCTCCATGATGGGCGCGAGCAAGTCAATATCGCCGAGCCTGTAGCCCTGCCCATGTGGCATCAATTCGCCAAGCCCGACCATGCCAGCCTTTGCGCACCGCTCCAGTTCATATACTGCCGCGTCACCAGCGGTTGGCTGCAGCACCGCCATTCCATAGATGCGACCTGGATACTTCTGCATTGCTTCTATGATGTAGCTGTTGGTTTCCGCAATCAACCCCGCGTCTGTCCAACCAAAAGAAAAACTCACCGCGGCATCGACTCCTGCGGCATCCATTTCCGCTACCAGGTCTTCCGCATTTGCCATTACCGCGCGCGGGTTCTGGTAAAGCTGATTGAACCAGCTATCGCGCGCGCAGTACTTTGCGCGATGTCGTTGTATCGCGGGCGGAAAGAGGTGGGTATGAAAGTCGATACGCATGGCTTTACCCTTTCCCGATGATACTAATAGCAAAAAGGACACACTAGAAGTGCGTCCTCCAACCGAAGAATAGTATTACCTCAATTTTGCCGAGACCAGAGAGAGCCAGAAAGAAACAGGCTCGCTCGAATATGCTTTGCGAAGATACATTTGTTTGTTTGAAACAAGCCGTTCGATCATTAGTGCCGCTTAGCTACGACGGTTACCCATCTTGCACCTGCGGTCTAGCAACCAGGTGGTCTACCTGGGATCTTCATCTCGTGAAAGAGATGGGAACACTCATCCCGGGAGCGGCTTCGCGCTTAGATGCTTTCAGCGCTTATCCCTTCTGGACGTAGCTATCCAGCACTGGGGCAGGCACCCCAACTGGCTCACCAGCGGTCCAGCCATCTCGGTCCTCTCGTACTGAAGATGACAGCCCTCCATGTTCCCACGCCCACGACGGATAGAGACCGAACTGTCTCGCGACGTTCTGAACCCAGCTCGCGTGACGCTTTCATGGGCGAACAGCCCAACCCTTGGGACCTACTCCAGCCCCAGGATGCGCCGAGCCGACATCGAGGTGCCAAACCTTGCCGTCGATGTGAACTCTTGGGCAAGATCAGCCTGTTATCCCCGGGGTAGCTTTTATCCGTTGAGCCACACTCCTTCCACGCGGAAATGTGGGATCACTAAGCCCGACTTTCGTCCCTGCTCGGCCCGTCCGCCTCGCAGTCAAGCTCCCTTTTGCCTTTGCACTCTATGCGGGTGGTGTCCATTCACCCTGAGGGAACCCTTGGGCGCCTCCGTTACGCTTTGGGAGGCGACCGCCCCAGTCAAACTACCCGCCTGGCCCTGTCTGCCCTCCGGATCACGGAAGGGGCATGAGACACAAAAGTGTGCAAGAGTGGTATTTCATTGGCGCCTCCCCGCTCTCCACAGAAAGCGGTTCTCCGGCTCCCACCTATGCTACGCATGCACCCCCTCGTCTCCAGACCAGGGTGTAGTAAAGCTCCACGGGGTCTTTTTGTCCTGTCGTGGGAAACCCGTATCTTCACGGGTACTTCAATTTCGCCGAGCCCCCTGTTCGAGACAGTGCTCAAGTCGTTACTCCTTTCGTGCGGGTCGGAACTTACCCGACAAGGAATTTCGCTACCTTAGGACCGTTATAGTTACGGCCGCCGTTCACCGGGGCTTCGATTCACCGCTACTCGCACGGCTCCTCTTAACCTTCCGGCACTGGGCAGGAGTCAGCCCCTATACATCCGCTTGCGCGTTAGCAGAGACCTGTGTTTTTGGTAAACAGTCGCTTGAGCCTTTTCACTGCGGCCCTCTCACCCCCCTGCACGCAGCGAGGAAGCTACCAGGGCACCCCTTCTTCCGAAGGTACGGGGTCAATTTGCCGAGTTCCTTGACAGAGGTTCGCTCGTCCACCTGGGGGGAAGTCCCCCTGCCTACCAGTGTCGGTGTGCGGTACGGGCAGCAGTCGCGTCTGGCTAGCGGCTTTTCTAGGCGACCTGGGTGCACATGACTTCCGCCCCCTTGCGGAGGCTCGTCCCAGTGGTCACGCTGTATGAGACACGGATTTGCCTATGTCTCGCGCTTCCGGCTGGCAACCGATCCTGTCCATTTGATCGGCTCACGCTCCCTATCGCGTCCCCGCTTCACTCGTAACGACGCACGCTGGTGCAGGACTTTCCTACCTGCTTTCCATCGCCTACGACTTGACGTCCTCGGCTTAGGTCCCGACTCACCCTGGGACGACTGACGTTGCCCAGGAACCCTCAGGCGTTCGGTGTGGGTGGTTCTCACACCCATGACGCTACTCATTCCGGCATTCGCTCTTCTGCGCGCTCCACCTGTGCTTGCGCTCAGGCTTCTCCGCCCGCAGAACGCTCCCCTACCATACCCATTTAGTGTCTCGTCTTGCGACAAGACAGGATATCCACAGCTTCGGTACGATGCTTGAGCCTCGCTACGTTGTCGGCGCCCATCCACTCGACCAGTGAGCTATTACGCACTCTTTCAATGATGGCTGCTTCTAAGCCAACATCCTGGCTGTTATAGCGGATGGACTTCCTTTGACACTGAGCATCGATTTAGAGACCTTAGCTGGTGGTCTGGGCTGTTTCCCTTTCGACGACGAAGCTTAGCCCCCGCCGTCTCACTCACCGGTTCGACTTCTGGCATTCGCAGTTTGGTTGGGGTTGGTAACCAGCGTTTGGCCCCGAGCCCACTCAGTGCTCTACCTCCAGAAGACGCGTTTGTCCGGTGGCTGTACCTCAATACATTTCGGGGAGAACCAGCTATCTCCACGTTCGGTTGGCATTTCACCCCTATCCACAGGTCATCCCCCAGTTTTGCAACACTGGTGAGTTCGAGCCTCGACGGCCTTTCACAGCCGCTTCACTCTGCCCATGGATAGCTCACGTGGTTTCGGGTCGCATCATCGCCACTGGTCGCCCTCTTCAGACTCGGTTTCCCTGCGGCTCCCCGTCTTTAGCGACGGTTAACCTGCCTTCCACTTGCGCGGAAGGGGGGCGCGACGACGATGCACTCGCCGGATCATTCTACAAAAGGCACGCCATCAGCCCTTGGTGGCTCATGCCACAGTGGCCTCTGACTGCTGGTGAGTACGTGGTTTCAGGGTCTCTTTCATCCCCCTTGCGGGGTGCTTTTCACCTTTCCCTCACGGTACTTGTTCACTATCGGTCGCTGAAGGTGTTGAGCCTTGGAGGGTGGTCCCCCCAGCTTCCCACAAACTCACCGGGGTTCGTGGTACTCAGGTATCCGGCCAGCGCTCCTCCGCCTTGCTCTACGGGACTGTCACCCGCTCTGGTGGCGCTTTCCAACGCCTTCGAGTCGGCAGACTCGTGCTGTGTGTGTCGGACCCTACAACCCCCGCCGTTCCTCTTGCGAAGAGCGTCAGGTTTGGGCTCGTCCCGCCTCGCTCGCCACTACTACGGGAATCTCGTTTGATTTCTTCTCGTCGGGCTACTGAGATGTTTCAGTTCGCCCGCTGCCCTCCACTCGGTCTATGTATTCAACCGAGGGTCACCAGACATGACTCTGGTGGGGTTGCCCCATTCGGAATCTCAGGGCTCATCGCTCGCATGCAGCTCCCCCTGAACGTTTCGCCGGTCTCCGCGTCCTTCTTCGGCCTTCAGCGCCTAGGCATCCACCTCGTACTCTCTCTCGCTTGTCTTCACCGCATTTGCTATTCGCAAACACGTCCAAGCTCCTCTGTCTCTCTCTTGTTCTCGTTTCTGCCCTCGGCAAAATTGAAGTAATACTTCCTATTCGGTTTTTTAAGTGCAATGTCAGGTCGCCCTGACAACTGGAAAGTGGAAACACAACCGTGACTCTGCTGGAACCGCGTGACCGCAGTCTCTCTCAACCCTGTCCAGTGACTCCTGTGCGCTCCTCGTGACGAGAAGACAGTGCAGGAGATCGACCTGGGATAGGTTCCTGCTCCGAAGAAGGAGGAGGAACCGGACTCCCTAGAAAGGAGGTGATCCAGCCGCACCTTCCGGTACGGCTACCTTGTTACGACTTCACCCCAATCACCAACCCCACCCTCGACGCCTGCCCCCCTTGCGGGTTAGCCCGGCGGCTTCAGGTGTTGCCGACTTTCGTGGTGTGACGGGCGGTGTGTACAAGACCCGGGAACGGATTCACCGTGGTGTGCTGACCCACGGTTACTAGCAACTCCAACTTCAGGGAGGCGAGTTGCAGCCTCCCATCCGAACTGAGACTGGATTTGATAGGATTGGCTCCCCCTCGCGGGTTGGCTCCCCATTGTTCCAGCCATTGTAGCGTGTGTGTCGCCCAGGACGTAAGGGCCGTGCTGACTTGACGTCATCCCCACCTTCCTCCACGTTGATCGCGGCAGTCTGGTCGGAAACATACAACCGACCACAGGGGTTGCGCTCGTTGCGGGACTTAACCCAACACCTCACGGCACGAGCTGACGACAGCCATGCAGCACCTGTGCGCGCGTCCCGAAGGAACCCCCATCTCTGGGGGAGTCGCGCGCATGTCAAACCCTGGTAAGGTTCTTCGCGTCGCATCGAATTAAACCACACGCTCCGCTGCTTGTGCGGGTCCCCGTCAATTCCTTTGAGTTTTAATCTTGCGACCGTACTCCCCAGGCGGACCATTTCATGTGTTAACTTCGGCACGCAGGGGGTCGATACCCCACACGCCTAATGGTCATCGTTTACGGCCAGGACTACCGGGGTATCTAATCCCGTTCGCTCCCCTGGCTTTCGCACCTTAGCGTCAGTCACCTCCCAGGACACTGCCTTCGCCTTTGGTATTCCTCCGGATATCTACGCATTTCACCACTCCACCCGGAATTCTATGTCCCTCTGAGGCCCTCAAGTCACACCGTCTTCCCGGCACTCCCGTCGTTAAGCAACGAGCTGGCACCGGAAACGCGCGCGACCGCCTGCGTGCGCTTTACGCCCAATAATTCCGGACAACGCTTGCCCCCTACGTATTACCGCGGCTGCTGGCACGTAGTTAGCCGGGGCTGATTCCTGTGGTACCGTCCGTTCTCGTCCCACAGAAAAGCAGTTTACAACCCGAAGGCCGTCTTCCTGCACGCGGCGTTGCTCCGTCAGAGTTTCCCCCATTGCGGAAAATTCCTCACTGCTGCCCCCCGTAGGAGTCTGGGCCGTTCTCAATCCCAGTGTGGCTGATCGTCCTCTCAGACCAGCTACCGATCGTCGCCCTGGTGAGCCATTACCCCACCAGCTAGCTAATCGGCCGCAGGCCCATCCCAAAGCGCCTCCTTTGCAGAAAGCTTTGCTCTCCCTCTCGCGAAGAGAGCCTATGCGGTATTGTCGGCGATTTCTCGCCGGTATCCCTCACTTCAAGGTAGGTACCCATGTGTTCCTCACCCGTCCGCCACTCGCTCCCCTCTTGCGAGAAAAGCGCGTTCGACTTGCATGTGTTAGGCACGCCGCCAGCGTTTATCCTGAGCCAGGATCAAACTCGCCATCCAAGTTTATGTGTGCTCACCCCCTGCGGGATGAACGCGACTTGCACTTGAGCGATCCAGGCCAAGTTGTGACACTTAGCTTGTTCGCAGATTTCTTCTTGTTCAGAAATTGACAGAAACTGTTTCTTTCGTGTCTTACCGTTCTTTTACAGTTACTGTTCTGCTTCCACTTTTCAATTGTCAAGGTACACCGTAGAGCAAGTAAATCGCTCGCTGTCGTTGCTTGTGAGACAGAGATAAAACACCAGTGTCTCTTTCCTTTATCAGGTGCATGAGAACCCTGGGTTCGTTAATTCCTTGAGAGTAAACCTTTAAGAGGTTCGCTTACCAGAAGTTGTTCCCTGTCGCTGTGACAACATCGGTATTATGCCACAGTGTTAAGGCCTTGTCAAGGGGATTTTGCGCAATATTTTACAATTTTATAATATTCGTTTTTCGAAAAATTAAATAATCCAGTGTCCTGTGAGAAACTGAAGCAGCAGGAAGGCCAGTAGCGGCACAGAGAGCATGAGGTAGTAGAGATTCGCCTGTGGTTTCTTGCCAATGGCAGCCAGCAGGATAAAGGCGGGGAAGACTTCGAGCATGTAGCGTGAAAATGCCCCCAGCGGAACGCCGCCGCTGATGGGGAAAATGAGGCTGAACAGGTAGATTATAACCGCGTAGAGGCCATACACGCGGAATGCGCCGGTAAATTTCCACGGCCCGATGAAGGCGAGTATCACCAGCGCGAGTATGAAGAGGCACACGCTCAGGTCAATGACGTTGTAAATCGAGTCGAAGGAAAGCACAGCCCGGTGCAGGATGACGACTGCGGCATCGATTAAGCCATGCCAGGGGCCGTGCATGGAACGGCCCCAAACCACCTGAGCGTGAGAGAAGGCCAGCAGGTCGTGAAAACGATAATAACAATACAGGGCAAAGATGCCGATGCCGGCGGCTGCGCCTGCGCTGGCCAGCGCGTCTATACGCATTTTTTGCAGTGAGAAGTCATGCTGGCGCAGGTATTCATAACAGAATGGCAGCAGTAAACAGATACCGGCTGAACGAGTGAAGCTTGCCAGCAGGCCGAACAGCCCTGCCAGCCACCACGAACTGCGGCGCATGTAAAAAAAACTGAGCAAGGTGAACAGCAGGAAGAGCGACTCGTTATACGCCGCCGCGAAAAAAAAAGCCGTCGGGAATACGGCGAGATAGAGAACGGAATTCCAGGCCTGAGCGCGATCAAAGTCTTCCAGCACGAGCCGGTAGAATACAGCGAGCATCAACAGGCCAGCCACATTGGAAATAATCATGCCAGCCACAAAAGGGTTGCCTGTCAAGAAGGCTAACAGGCGTTCGAGTAAAGGGAATGATGGAAAAAAGGCCGTGCGCCATGCTGTGGTATAGCCATTGCTAGCAATGTACGTAAAATGAGAGCTATCCCAGCGATCCCAGGAGGTCAACAAAGTAGTGAGCGGGAGGCTTTTCGTTGAGAAGTTGCCAAGCGAGAAAAGCGCCGCGCAATAAGTCAGGATGAGCAAGGCCAGGTGAGTGGCAAGGTAGACGGGGAACACACATCGTAACGCTGCAAACCACCCACGCCAACCGGTCGCTGCGGCTCCGGTGCCATCTACCATCTGATGAGGCACAGGGCTGCTTTCAAGCGCGCTTGAATCAGCAACGGAGGCGTTGCCTTCTAATAGAGCAACTTCGCTCGCTTCCATCCCAATGGTCTGTTGTTCTCGCGTACCTTCTGAGAAATCGCTCGAACGATTGCATAAAAATCCTATGTGAGAATATCCATAGCAAGTTAACTGGTCAGTATTCCAAGGTAATTGGATGGCAGCGAGCAGCCTGAGTAGAGTTTTGCTAAAAGCTGCTCCTGGTTGACGACGCTGAACTGGCCGTTAGAGCATTGCATGTTCAGCGCGCGCGCCCCCATGCCGAGGTCCTGGCGAATGGGCTTGGGATGCCCCAGCCTATCGAGGATACCAATGGGCCAGTACTCCCCACTCTGGACAAAGTCACGGTCGCTGAAGAAAAAGTAAGGAACCTTATAGCGCGTGGTGGTCTGGGCATCGCTGATAAGCGTCAGGATATGGGAAACCGCTACCTGGTACTGGCTATACTGGTTAATGCCGCAGCCCTTGAAGCAGCCTGTACCCTCAACGACCCACAGGTGTTTTCCCAGGTCGCCGTTGTTCAGATTGACGCCGAACTGCTGCGCCCAGAATGCAAAGAGCGCGTAGAGGTTATTAACATACTGGCTGGGGTAGCCGTTGTGCCAGCTATCGATGAGGCCCACGATCTGGGCGCGCCAGGACCAGGTGCCGCCCGGATGCACCTGCGTATTCATGGCGCTTTGCATCTGGTTCAGGTAGCTCACCTGGTAGTACAGCCCACCGTTATCTCCCCCGACGACCTGGGGATCGAGCGCGCCCAGAATTATGGGTGTGTTCGGCTGCACCGCGTGGACTGAACGGGTACACATATCGAAGAAGCGCGCAAAATCTGATGGGGTAACGTAATTGGTCAGAGCATTCTGCTTCATCTCCTCGTTACCGCACTGGATGGCATCGGCTCCGCTCTGCGCGATGTCGGCGAAGAGCTGCGGGTCAAATAAGCGCGGGCCGGATTTGCCGGGTTGGCATACGATCAACAAGACGCGCAATCCCAGATTGTGATAGTTTTGCATGGTCGTATGCAAATGCGCGCCGTTCAAATCGCCAAATCCGCAGCTTGGATACCCCAGGCGTATCCAGTTTATGCCTGCGAAATATTGCCCTGGATTCAAATCAATCCCCAGCACATTGGCCGGATTGGGGGCGGATAACAGCGCTGGCGTAGGAGTAGCGCCCACCTGCGTCTGTACCGGCGTGGAGGCCGTTGTCCTGACAGCAGTCGGGCTGGATGTTACGACCGTCGTGGAAAGTTGCTTATTAGGCGGGTCTGTCTGCGCCTGGGGCGTTGCAAAATGATAGGTAATAGTGACGACCACTATGCTAATTACCAGCACTAGTGAGGCAAGTAGCAACAATCTTCTTCTTTTTGTATTTCTGGGCAACATATCGTCTCCTCAGATGTTGTATTTGTTTCATAATTCATTATACTAACGCTCATACCCGTCTATTTGCCGATGCAAAATTCATGAAAAATTCTTTCTAGCAAATCTTCACTGGCCGTTTCCCCGGTGACTTCGCCCAGGGCATCATAGGCGGCTCGGAGATCAATCGAAACGAAATCCAGAGGTAACCCCTCGCGCAGGGGGAGAAGCGAAGCCCGGATATGTTCGGATGCGCGGCGCAAACTCTCCTGGTGGCGCGTGCTGGTAATCAAAGCGCTCTCGCTTTGCAACGTTTTCCCCGCCAGCACCAGGTTCGCGATATGCTCTTCCAGTTCGGCAATACCCGCGCTGGTGAGCATGGACGTATAAATCAACGGAGCGCCGGGCCACATTTGCCGAAGTTGAGCGATTTCTACCTGTTGGCGGCAATCCGATTTATTGACGATCAGGATAACAGGGCGTTTTGCCATATCTTGTAACGTAACCGCCGGGAGATCGCTTTGCCTTCGTTCCGCGCCCTTATCCTCGTTCCCGCCCTCACCTCCGAAGCCCATCGCCCATAGTTCTTCTGAAACGCGGTGGTCTTGCGCGGTCAACGGTTCCGAACCATCTACAACGAGCAAGATCAGATCGGCGCTTTCAGCGGCAGCGCGGCTGCGCTCGACACCAATCTGCTCCACTAGATCGCTGGTGGGCGTGATACCTGCGGTGTCGATCAGATGTAAAGGGATGCCGCGCACATTGGCTACTTCTTCAACCGTGTCGCGGGTAGTGCCGGCGATAGGGGTGACGATGGCGCGTTCGGAACGCAGCAGCGCGTTGAGCAGGCTAGATTTGCCCACGTTGGGACGCCCGATGATGGCGGTGCGCAACCCCTGGCGATAGAGCCGCCCCTGCTCGGCACCGGCCAGCAAGCGGTCAACTTGCCGCTGCGCTTCCAGTATCGATGGGGATAGCTCGGCTGCCTGTGGGGTGGGTACATCTTCTTCGGGAAAGTCGATGCTGGCCTCGATACGCGCAATAACGCCGAGCAGGGAATGACGGGCGTGTTGCACCTGCTCAGAAATGCGCCCGCGCAACTGCTGTATGGCGAGTCGCTGCCCTACCTCGGTCTGCGAGCTGATCAGGTCCATTACAGCCTCGGCCTGGGCCAGGTCAAGCCGTCCATTCAGAAAGGCGCGTAAGGTAAACTCGCCGGGATTAGCCATACGCGCACCCCGGGCCAGCGCCAGGCGCACAATACGCTGGAGAATGAGCGGGCCGCCGTGTCCCTGAATCTCGACAACATCCTCGCGCGTATACGTGTGCGGTGCGCGCATAAAGGCGACCAGCGTTTCGTCCAGTATTTCCTGTGTATCCGGCGCCACAATATGACCATAGGTGAGCGTATGAGACGGCGGTAATGCCGTCTCGCCGCCCGGCCTGCGCAGCAGCGGCAGCACAATAGCAAAGGCATCCGGGCCGCTGACGCGCACTATACCGATGCCGCCATACCCCGGCGGCGTGGCAATCGCTGCAATCGTATCACTCAAATTGTTTTGCATAGGCGGATTATATCGGAGTATGCGGAATGTGACAAGAGTGTAACCAGGGCGCGTGGACAGGAGCGAGAACCAGGGCGGGGATTATAGTACCTCCGGCTTCTCTGCTTGTTTGATGTGACAAAAGGATATATTTCAACGTTCTATTAGTACAAAAGAACTCATCGGGTCTGAGTTTTTATTTGCAGGGTTATGTCGTGGAGCCTGAGGCGCGCTTCTTGTGGCAACGTCGGGTGGGGCGCGATCTATCGTGTCCTCGTGTTGGGCAATCGTCCGGGCAGGTGAGAAGAGTTACATATGAGCCAGTGTTTGCGTTGTAGCAAGCCTTGTGAAACGTCCGCCGTATTTTGTGACGAATGTCGATCCCTGCTGCGAAGCGAGTTTCGCCAGGGGTCTGTTTCGCGTTCCTCCGATTCAGGAGGTGTCGCCTCAGCTGTAGGAACGCGATCTGTCGTGTCTTCATCAGCGTACTCGTTGATTGCGCAGGAGCCGGACAAGGAGGAGTCACAGGACGACCTGGCCCATTCTAGCGCAACGCCACCGTCCATCGTCGAAACCCCGCGCTCTCCAGGCTCGCCTATAACACCTCATCCACCTACACTAGATAGCTTTACCTACCCGGATAGTGCAGAACAGGCGATGTCGCGCTTGAGCGAGGCCGCGCAATTCATCTCTGAAGTTGAGCCTTCCAACCGTCGTTTGCCTCGCGCTTCGCGGCTGGCTCCTATTCGCGATATTTCCGCCGATATCCGGCGCGAAAGCACTCCCCTGCCCAAATTTTCTAAGATGCGCGCGAACACAGGCGCTCCTGAAAAGATCAGCTCATCTGGCCCTCTGCCGGCGGCACGGGAGGATACGCCGGAACGTGGTTTTGTTCTACACGATAGTAATGGAGGCTTGCCAGACTTCTGGCCCTGGCTTGATAACGAAGTCGAGGAAAAAGAGAACGAGGATACCTGGGCAAATAGCACCGACCCACTGATCTCCCGCCATATCCCCAATAGCGTTGAATCCGCGCGTATCGAGGAAGAGGATATTAAACGCGCGCTGGCGGAAAGCGTGCCAACCAATCACAACCTGCGCCTGGTCAGGCCGCGCAACGTTTCCTCGCTGCGCATCGTGTTTGCAGTTCTGGCAATTCTAGCTGCGCTCGCGCTTATCATAGACGGTATCCTCTTTTCAGTCGTGGTAGTCCACCCCAGGCGCGCCAGTACCCTGCCCACTGGCCCGGCGGTAGCAGCTTTGACACTCTCTCCTAGCTTTGTAGATGTAGCAAAGGCTTCTCAACATGTCACGGTTCACATCGTAAATTTTTCGGCGGGCCACAGTGTGCAATTGTCGCATGATGTGCAGGTAACAGTGACGACGGTCAGCGGTCCTACTATGGTCACGATTGGGAAGGATGGTTCGGCGGAAGCCACGCTCATCGTAGACAAAAAATGGGCAGTGGGCTTTGACCAGGTGTACGCCGAAGATATTACCACACATTTTATCGCCAGCGCTCAACTACAGGTTAAAAACGGGAAGGACTCTTCTATACCCGCGCACCTGGTGCTAGAAGGCCAGAATAGTAAGGGTATGCTAGATTTTGGTTCCGATATTCAGGGATCTAATAAAATCCTACCTTTGACTCTAATAAATAAAGGCGGTGGCTCTATAACATGGTCTGCCAGCAGCAACCAGCCCTGGCTACTCATTTCCCCCAGTCAGGGTATATTTAGCCAGAGCCAGAAAATCGCAGTTGCCGCGCAGCGGGCCAATCTGTCTCCTGGAAAGCATACAGGAACTCTCACTATATCCACCAATGTGGGGTCTCCACAGATCATCACGGCGACGGTTGATGTAACCGGGCTGTCACCAAATGTGGGACCTGTGCTGGCCCCGACTCCTGCCGTCCTCTCGTTTGCTACTACTGATGGCTCACCGGCTCCGTCTGCGCAGCAGCTTATACTGAATAATCCGGGAACGCAGACGTTGAACTGGTCACTGACCATTACTGCCACCGCCTCGCCCTCTAATCAACTGGCTCTCGCGCATATACCTGGAATTAGCAGCAGCTGGTTATCTGTCGATCAACCTTCTGGTCAGATTCTGGCCGGTTCGAGCCAACAAATAAATGTGTCAGTGAATAGCAATAGCCTGCTGCCTGGAGCGTACCTGGGATACCTGGTATTTAGCGAGCCGGGAGCTGTTGATAGCAGTCAAACGGTCGCTGTCTCGCTCACGGTGCAGCCGCACTGCGGCCTTGTGACAAACTCAGGGTCTCTTTCCTTTACAGCCGTGCAGGGGCAACCGAATCCCAGTAACCAATCGCTGGGTTTGAACGCCACCGCGAGCTGCGCTGGCACGCCAATTAGCTGGAAGGCGGCGCTATCGTCTTCTTATAACTGGCTCAGCGCGACTCCCACCAGTGGCACGCTTACGGGAACGACCAGCGAGTTTATCTCGGTTGGAGCGAACGCGATGGGGCTGCCGCCCAGATCTTATTTCAGCTTCATTGCCTTGACCACGCAGAATAGTACGCAAACAGTGATGGTTACGCTGAATGTGCAACCGCCGCCGGTGAAGAACGCGCCGGTGATGAGCGCCGCTCCGCTCAATCTCAATTTCAGTAACACACAGGGGCAACCGAATCCAAAGGGCCAGGTCGTGACTATAACTAATACAGGCGCAAGTCCGCTTAAGTGGAGTACGGGCGTTACTATTATAGTTTCTTCCTGGTTAAATGCGGCTCCATCAGTCGGCGTTGTGCCGCCAGGTCAAACGGTGCAGCTCGTTGTCAATATTAATACATCGAACTTGTCACCTGGCACCTATGCGGGGCAGATAATACTAAATGGCACCGATAGCAATGGTAAGATTGCCAGTGGCGGCGGGCAAGTCGTTTCTATCAACCTTGTTGTGCAACCGGCCTGCACTCTGACGCAGCCCTCGTCCAGTTCCCTGGCCTTTAGCGGCGTGCAGGGACCTTATGATCCTGGCTCCCAGACGTTGCTGATTACCGGTACTGGCAACTGCGCCTGGCCCCTGGTCTGGACCGCCAGTGTACCTGCTAATGCTCCCTGGCTAGTCGTCCAACCAGCGTCGAACAGCATTAAAGCCAGTGGTCAATCATCCAGTTTCACGGTACAGCCTATCTCGGCGGGAAGTACAAGTATACCGGCATTGCTTGCTGGTGTTTACACGACCAGCATTACTATCTCTGCCACAGATAGCGCGGGTACTGTCGCTACCGGCAGCCCACAAACCATTTCCGTGACATTAACGGTGTTACCACCCTGTTTGCCTGTTGTAGTCGCTCCCACATTGACCTTCAAAGCGGCTCAGGGGCAAAGTTCTCCCGCTTCGCAGAGCGTCCTGCTCAAAGAAACTGGTACCTGTTCGCGCCCTGTAAGCTGGATGGCCAGTGGAGACCTAAATAGCAGCGCCTGGCTGACGCTCTCTACGCCATTGCCAGATACCGGAAGTGGTAGCACTTTGACTGTCAGTGTCAATAGCGTCGGCCTATCGGTTGGCACACATACTGGAACAATCAGCCTTATGGCAACAGATATCAATGGTTATACTGTTGGCAGTAAGACTATCACCGTCACCCTGATTGTGACGCCAACCTATATTGTGATCGGCACCGTCCTGGCCTGTCTGCCGGGTCCCTCCCCACTTTGCACTACGTCCGCGCCTTTGCCAGGAGCAACATTGACGCTCTTTAACGGCTCTACTGTGATAGCGACCGCTACGGCGGACGCATTGGGCAATTATACCTTTGCTAACCTGTCTCCCGGAAGCTATACCGTCACCATCTCCGGAACCGATGCACTTAGCCAACATTATTTGACTGCTAACTTATCCCTCGCGGTAGCTGGCAATGCGTCTGGCATCAACTTCAATGTGTTTCCAGGGTAGCAGCAGTAGGCGTAGAGATCAGATTCATCGTGCCTCATCTGATCGTGTTCAGTCTTACTTATAAAGGCTAAGAAAAAGTACCGTAACGGAAAAACTTCGCCTTGCATCGAACTGGATACGTCCAGCCGCTTTACTGTAGGAGGTCCTACCTCAACCGTCAAACACTGGTATGATGGACAGGGCCGCCTTATCCCTGGACGGCTCCCAGCGGGAGAACCGCCAGACGATCACTTCCTAATCTACTATGCCGATAGGGCAACCGGGCCTTGAGGTCGCAAAAGCCTGCCCTCAATTGTTTTGCTATTGAATTTGCTGGCAGGGTTCCTCAATAATGAAAACGACTTACACAAAATACTTGACAGACTCAAAACATAACCTTCCTAGCAATTGTCTCAGGATAAGCAATTGACAAATAGATTGGCTTTCAAAGGCTTGATGGAGAACGAAAGATGAGAAAACCAGGATTTCTTTATATAACCGCCATTTTGTGGTTAATTGCATTTTCAGTCTATGGCTTAATAAACTTCGCCGTCACGCGTGATTACGCATTTGCTGCAACATCTATAACGTTTTTATTTGTCGCTACTATTATCGCTATTGTCTACTATTTTCGTTTTCGACGCTAATTTGACGATAGTGTAACGATGAGGACACCTGAGTAGTTGCTTTCGACCCGTGGAATGCGCTTTCCATTAAAGCCAAAGGAGTAATCTTAGGCGAACTTGGACGATACAAGGAGGCGCTGGGTGCCTTTGAGCAGTCACTTCAGCTCGATCCTGGCCTCGCTACAACTCATTACAATAAAGGATTGGCGCTAACTATGCCTGGGCGAGGAGAAGAGCGAAGTGGAACCAAGGCGCTTATCAGTTGGAGCAGCAAAAAATTTCTCGTGCAAGGCAGGAGAAAGTAAAGTTTTTCAAATTGAGAACACCTGTATGAAGTAGTGGATAACAATTTCAGACAGATGCTTCTGACATATGTAGTGAGAGCGAGGAAGGAACGTTCTTTCGATGTTTGATATTTATCTTTCAATAGGATGCCGAGCATTACCCGATATGGAAGACCTTGCTCAGGACGTGCCTATTCTGCGTGATACAGCCTTCCAGCAAAAGTTGTTAACGCCCTCTCCTAAACGTCCAGGCTTTCTCGGTCTGGATGTGTCCGAACTGCTTGCGAAAACCCTGCTGCGACGTTTACAGTCGGTCAGGGCGGTTGGCTTCTGGCTCTCATCCGCTTATCGTCAGCCTCGAATTAGCAGAGAACAAGCGGAAGTGTTCGCAGCGCAAGTACTTCCAGAGATCAGTGCCAGGCACTTTCAACACTATCCCGGTGATACCCTTAGCCCTCTTTTCTTTGCTGGAGAAAAGCCGGAATACTGGGTCTTTAAAGCTGAATTGGAGCAATTTCGCACCAGAGAAGGTGGGGGAATGTGGATCAGTATCGATAAACTGGACGGTCATATCTGGACCCGCAAGGATTTTGATAAGCGGGAAACGCGGTTGGAAGACGTTGAATGGAATGATTTCAATCCCCATGAAAGGCCTCTCTTGTGATGCTAAGTGTGGTCAACTACGCCTGGCACTTCTTATGAGTTTCCTCCTCCATGGGTTCGGTGGATTGAAGAATATGCCACGAATGGGCGCGTGATTTAGTAGTTTCTGCACTTGACCTCAAAGAAGCATGGAATAACTCTTCTCTGAGGTTTGAAAGGATAAAATAGGTATGTTCCCTGAGCCAGAATACGCGCAAAATATTGTTGTAGGTGTGCTGTTTCGCCACGTCTTTGCATGGTATGTCACAGAAAGAGAGTACTGGTATTTAGATTACACGAAATATCATCGTGCTTTATTAGCAGCGGGATACGCTCATCCCATTTCGGAGAGTTACGCTGATAGATTTTACATGGCTATAGTGAATGAACATACAGCAGAACTCTTTTTATCGTTGATTGCGGAGAAGTGCGTGCCAGCAAGAGCATTATCGCAAATGATGGTAGCTCGCAAAGCGCACGATGAGCAAAACGATTTGCTGGATTTTGCGCCATGCTTCTTAGTAAACTTTGATCAGCGACAGTTTTCCTCTTTATATCCCGAAATGATCCGCTTCGAGCACTATATTCCAGATGGCTGGAGTGGCTCCTCTCGGGACTTTTTGTCGGAGGTGCCAGAAGAGGAAAGATATTGGATCGTTGATGGAAAGGATTTGTTCAAAAGAGAGAAATAGATCTGAAAGAGCAGATGAAGTGAAAAATTAATTGTATTGTTTACAAGGGATGTAGGAATTGCCATGGATATTGTTACAGAACCCTATCTTATACAGCTTGCTTGCTGGCCTGAGCGAGGCCGAAATATCCTTGCTCACTTCGACAATCAGTCAGTGATCGTTTACCAGGCATATAATCCTACCATTGGGCATTTTGCTGCGGAACATGGCTACTTTGGTGGTGAGTTCTCGTTTTCACGCATGAGTTGGATCAAACCTGGATTCCTGTGGATGATGTACCGCAGCGGCTGGGCTACCAGGCCAGGGCAGAAAGTGGCACTTGCCATTCGGCTGAGACGTACCGCCTTTGATGAAATCCTCTCACAGGCTGTTCATTCAACCTACATTGAGGAGATCTATGGGGCAAGAGACACCTGGCAAGGATTAGTAGCAAGTTCATCGGTTCTCCTGCAGTGGGACCCGGATCACGACCCATCGGGGGCGAGAGTTGAACGGCGCGCAATCCAATTGGGGTTGCGCGGTTCTAGCTTAGTACGCTATGCCCATGACTGGATTTTGGACATAGTAGACATCACCCCATTTGTGCGCCAGCAATGCCCGTATGCAAGGGCGCAGAATTTCGAGCAGTTGATAACACCTCGAGAAACCATCTATCCCGTTTCTGATCCTCAGATAGCTGTGAAGTTGGGAATAAACAGCCTGGAATGACATCGACTCGTATGAGGCTTGACATAAGGCTTATAACATCCACGGCAAACGAAGAGATGATAGACGGCCTCCGAGTAGTAATGGATACTGTTGCTAAATTGCTCATCTCGCTCAGGAAGCCTTGAGCGCAGCAAAGTGTGAGGTGCGAGACTTCGCATGTGGGACGCCAGCTTTCCAAGCGGCAAAGCGCATGAAGTTGATGGCACTGGCTGTCAAAACCCGTTGCCTGGTTTAGTACCCGTAATATCCGTACCTGAGGCAGTAGACGCAGCTGAAATTCTGGCAATCTTACTCCTGGCTTAATATTGCTCGATCAATTAAAGAGAGAGGAGGGCTGCTCCCTCCTTTCTCCTACTCGTTAGTAGAGAGCAATAGCCATTGCTGAAATTGTTCAAGGGCATGGTTTCTGCAAACTCATGCTATACTAACGGTGAGGCTACTTCTTGTAAAGGAGAATCCGAACAATGACAGAGACACCCCAACAGAAGGACAAAGATAAAGCAAGCCAACAACAAGCAAAACAGGATTGGCTACAACAAGGCGATAATTTCGCTGCCCAGAAGCGCTACGAGGAGGCGCTGCTTGCTTATGAACAGGCTATCCGTCTCGATACGCAGGACGCGCTTGTTTATAAAAACAAAGGGGTGATGCTAGGTGAGCTTGGGTCGTATTGAGGAAGCATTAACGGATTTTTGAGCAATCTCTTCGTCTTGATCCTGGTTCAAGCTGTAATCCACTACAATAAAGGTGTGACATTGGACGATCTCGGACGGTATGAAGAAGCTCTTGCAGCCTATGAGCAAGCGCTTCATGTGGATTTTAACTACCCTGACGCCTCTTTAAACAAAGGTGTTGCGCTCACTCAGGTTGGGAGATATGAAGAAGCTCTTGCAGCCTATGAGCAGGCCTTGCATCTAAATCCTAACGATGCCCGTGCCTACACCAATAAAGGTATGGCATTATTTCACATCAGGAGATATGAAGAAGCTCTTGCAGCCTATGAGCAAGCCTTGCATCTAAATCCTAACGATGTCGATACATGTATTAGCAAAGGTGCAGCCCTGCACGATCTTGAGCGATATGAAGAAGCTCTTGCAGCCTATGAACAAGCCCTGAACTTGAAATCTGACTATTTTCAGGTCTATAACGACAAAGCCTGGGTTCTGGATGATCTTGGGCGGTATGAAGAAGCTCTTAGTGCCTATGAGCAAGCACTTCATTTAAATCCCAACTATGCTGATGCATATAACAATATTGGCGTAGCGCTCACTCACCTTGAGCGGTATGAAGAAGCAATTGCAGCCTATGAACAAGCTGTGCGTCTGAATCCTGGCGACGCTCAGTTCTATAAAAATAAAGGCATCTCCCTGGCTTATCTCCGACGGTACGAAGAAGCCATCGCTGCTTATGATGAGGCGCTTCAACTAGATCCTAACGACCGAGAGGCTTATGAGAAGAAGGGAGAGGCTTTATTAGCCCTTTATCCACACACTCCACCCAGGCGAACTACAAGTGATCGATGATGAAGCAAGCCGACAACAAGCACAACAGGAATGGCTGCGTCAAGGCGATAACTTCGTCTCGCAGAAGCGCTACCAGGAGGCGCTGCTTGCCTATGAACAGGCTGTCCGTCTCGATCCGCAGGACGCGCTTGTTTATAAAAACAAAGGAGTGGTGCTAGGTGAGCGTGCCGACATGCAGAAGCTCTTGCGACCCTCGAACAGGGGCTACGCTTTAAGCCTGATGATGCTGCGCTGCATTACAACCGAGGGGTAGCGCTGCTGGACTTGGGAGCGATGAAGATGCGCTTGCTGCTTATGATCAAGCACAGTCTTCAGGTCCTACTGATCCAATGATACTGTACAACAAGGGAGTAACACTGACGAAGCTCGGACAATACGAAAAAGCGGTAGCTGTCTACGAGCAAGCGCTGTATTTGAATCCTAAGGACACGGAAAGTACTACAAACAAAGGAGCTGCCTTATATTATCTTGGTCATTATGAAGAGGCGCTGAGGGTGGTAGAGCATGCCATTCAGCTGGATCCTCACCCATGCTACGGCTTTCTCGGTCAAAGGAATCATTCTTGCCAAACTTAGGCGATACGAAGAAGCATTTACTGCCTATGGGCAGGCACTGAAACTGCATCCTACTAACGCGCTAACTCTCTACCATAGAGGATTGGCATTTGCGGAACTTGGTCGGCATGAAGAGGCCCTGGCTACATTTGAGCAAAGCCTGCGCCTGGATCCGACCAGTAGTGCGTATTACAATAAAGGGCTAGCGCATGCAGAGCTAGACGCTATGAAGAAGCCGTTTCGGCTTATGAGCAAGCGTTACGTCTATATTCTACCAACAGTAGTGCGTATTACAATAAAGGGTGGCCCTGACTGAACTGGGAAGGTATGAGGCGGCTCTTGAGGCGTATGAACAGGCCCTTCGGTTGGAGCCGATCAATCTTGATGCGTTAATCAACCTGGGAACAACGCTGGCGGCTGATCTTGGGCGGTATGAGCAAGCATTAGTGGCCTATGAACAAGCTTCGCGCCTGCACCGACCATACCGATGTCCTTTACAACAGAGCGATGACGCTGGCGAAATTGGGGCGACATGAAGAAGCGCTCCATGTCTACGATGAAGTGCTACGTCTGGACCCCGACCATCGCGACGCCTATGAGAAGAAAGGAGAAGCCTTGCTGGCGCTGTACCCGCGTATCCCCCCACGTAACGAGGAGCAAGAACACACATGAGGTATCTTATTGGGGCCAGGGATATGACGTTCTGTACGTAAAACCGGAAGGGACAAACTACGATGCTCGTGCTTGCCATTTTCAAAGCGCTTGTGGCGCTAGAACTCGTCCTGATTGTAATGTTCTTCCTCGTCGCATTGCTCATTTGTATTCAGGTCTGGTCGAAGGTTGGCCTTTTTCATGTATTTACGCCGGAAGAGACCCGCCGCCACGCCGAAGGTTTGTGGTTGACGAGCGTAGTGGAGGTCCTCTGGTATGCGGCCTGGTGGTGGCTGCTCGGCCCCCTCTTCGTGTATCGGAGGATCATCACATACAAGCGCAACAGCAGGTTTCACCCTCCTTGTAGAGGCGAGTGAGGCAGCTTCTCTTCTAGTGTGACGAGTTCTTTAGGCTACGACAGCCTGCACCGACCCGACCACGGCCCATTGCTGGCCGTTCTGCACTGCCATCTTTGGCGCCATCATCGGCGCGGTGGTCAACGTCGTCACCACCACCGTCAGCGATATCACGCAGGGCAAAACCCCCTCAGCGGCTGAACCGCTCCAGTCGGCAGTCGTGGGCGTGATCAGTGGCATCGTGGGGCCACTGGCGAGAATCGCAGTAGGCGCGTTAGCCAGTGGTGCAGCCAGATGGTGGGCAACGCCATATCAAGAGGTCCTTTAGGATTTGTTCGGCTCTTTTAAACCAGAACAAGGACGAAAAGTGACAGGGAGATGCACCATTATATGATTTACTTAGACAGCGTTGGATGTTATGAGATTATTGCAAAGTCGCGGGAGGTTCTCCCCGAAGAGGACGGGATTTTGCACATGAGTTGACACCATGCCTTCCTTGAGACGCCCCTTGCCCCTAATGAATTTTAACGACCAAAACCGGTAATTCCGCAAACCGGTCGCCCCCGTCCTGTAGGGACAAGGGGCGGATGTGGGGCTGGGTGGGGGCCTTGTGCTTGTCCTTGTTGGGGGACGACCATCCTGCCTCATGGAACCCCGGCGAATCGCACTGCCACGAGGACAAGCACAAGGCCCCCTCATCCACCCAACCCCGCCCCTTGTCCCTACAGGACGGGGCCACGCGCATTACCGAGTTTGGTTGTTAATATTCATCAGGACGAAACCACTCTATTACCCGATTCGGTTGTCGAAAATCATCAGGAGTGGACATTCATTGCTGCATTCGGTCAGCAAAGTGCATCAGTCACGCCCTGTACGCCATGTAATACCCCTTGAGTGAGCGGGGGATGCGCCCAACCAGCAGGGTGCCATTGGGCATATGTTCCTCGTGTTCGACGTGACCCCGGCGGTGAAAGAGTTCGACCAGTTCGCTTTTGTCGAAGGGAACCAGGACTCGCACAGCTTCCATGCTGGCGGCCAGCACTTCGGCGATTTTTTCGCGCAGCGCGTCCAGACCCACGTTTTGTAGCGCGGAGATAGCAACGGCGTTGGGATAGAGGGTGGTATCAAGCTCGGATGCGTCGTTGAGCAGGTCGATTTTATTGAGGGCGGTCACACGCGGCTTATCGCGCGCTTCCAGTTCGCCCAGCACATCGCTGACCGTTTCGCTCTGCTCGATAGCGTTTTCGTGGCTCACATCGACCACTTCCAGCAGCATATCGGCATCGATGACTTCTTCGAGCGTGGCGCGGAAGGACGCGATCAGCTTTGTGGGCAGCTTCTGGATGAAGCCGACGGTATCGGTGAGCAGTGCTTCCTGGTTATTGGGTAACAGCACGTGGCGCGTGGTAGGGTCGAGCGTGGCGAACAGCTTGTTTTCGGCCACCACTTCGGCCTCGGTGAGCGCGTTGAAGAGGGTAGACTTGCCGGCATTGGTATAACCAACCACCGCCACGACGGGCATAGACTGCGCGGTGCGCTGCATCCGGTGGATTTTACGCTGCTCGCGCACCCCTTCGATCTCTTCACGCAATTCAGAGATGCGGCTGCGAATGCGGCGGCGGTCGATTTCGAGCTTTGTTTCACCGGGGCCGCGCACGCCAATCGCGCCGCCCGCGCCAGCAGCTCCCGCGCTCGCGCTGCGCGAACCGCCGGACTGCCGTGAAAGATCCACGCCGCGACCGGCCAGGCGAGGCAGCCGGTATTCGAGTTGCGCCAGTTCAACCTGTAAACGGCCTTCGCGTGTGCGAGCGTGTTGCGCGAAAATGTCGAGAATGAGCGCGGTACGATCCAGCACGCGCGCGTTGAGCAACTTTTCCAGGTTGCGCTGTTGCGAAGGGGAAAGCTCGTCGTCAAAGATCACCAGGTCAAGGTGCAATTGTTTTTCAGTGTCGCATAGTTCCTGGGCGCGGCCCTTTCCAATGTAGGTGGTTACGTCGGGGTGGCGCAAACGCTGAATCATGCTGCCCACCACTTCTGCCCCTGCCGTGCGAGCCAGCGTTCCCAGTTCGCTCAGCGAATCCTCCACGCTCCATAAACTATCGCTCTCATCGTGATCTACCGCTACCAGGAAGGCCTGTTCGTGCTTCCCTCGCGAGCCGTTTTCAATAAGTTGTTTTGGCGTAGTCTTCCTCCGCTCGTATTTTCGATGGGCGTGTTATATAACACCCTCTCCTATTGTACCATCTATGGTTCGCTTACAACCCGCTACTTTTGAGAACGGGCAACTTGGAGAGGATAAAACCGTTGACCTGAGCGAACAGACTATTGGTCAACGCCTGGTTATAAGTGTCATGCCAGTTCGTGTATTGGCCCAGGGTAATATTAAAGCCTGGAATGACATTCGAACCGGCGGTAATGGCGTTCTGCACACTGTTCAGGAATCCACCAATGACCAGCAGGATGATCACCCACAATAACCACGCCTCGATAAACCCGACCAGTCCGCCGATGAGCACATCTCCCAGGCCAATCAGCGGCACTGCGTGAATCACGCCGCGCAGCATCGTGCCGATGATGTGGATGATAAGTACCGCGGCGAAAAACAACACGATATAGGCTAACAACGGCGAGATGGAGAGGCCATTGGAGGCCAGGAAGAGCGTGAAAGGCTTGCCCAGGAAAATGGCTACCCCCAGCGCGATTGGGATACTGAGCAGGTTGACTATACTAAAAATCGCGCCATTGCGAATGCCATTAAAGACGAGCAGCACGATAGTAATGAGAAAAAGCAGGTCAATCCAGTTAAAAGGCCCGATCATCGCGAATTTCCTCCGATAACATCATCATATATTTTTGAGTAGATGCAAAATTATACCCTACAATACCCCATATGCATAGACGTTATAAGGAGCGATGTTGTAACAGAGATTATTTAACGCGGTGCGCCTCTATGCTTGCCGCCTGCAGGCGGCAAGCATAGAGGCGCACCGCGTTAAATAATCTTCTTTTCTCTTGCCAGGTTCGCGGCCTGCGTGCGGTTGTCTGCGTGCAGCTTGCTCAAAATATTAGAAACATGATTTTTCACTGTGCCTTCTGCCAGCGCCAGGGCATCTGCTATGTCGCGATTGCTGGCTCCCGCCGCCAATCGCCTGAGTACCTCAATTTCGCGCGCGCTCAGGTCTTCGTCGCCGCTGCTGGCAGGTTGCGCGGGCAAGGGGCGTCCTTTGCGCCCAAACTCGATCAGCAGCTTGCTGGCAACTTTGGGCTGGATGAATGGCTCGCCGCGATACACCTTGCGAATGGTGGAGACGAGTTCGTCCGCCGGGACATCTTTGAGCAGGTAGCCAATCGCCCCCGCTTTGATGGCCTCGAAGACATAATCTTCGTAGTCGAAAGTGGTCAGGATGATGACACGCGCCGCGGGGTGCGCGCTCGTAATGGCGGCTGTTGCCTGCACCCCGTTTTTGCGCGGCATCTGCACATCCATTAGAATGATATCGGGGCCGAGACCCTGCTGCCGGAGTTCATCGAACTTCTGGATAGCTTCTTCGCCGTTGGCCGCCTCGCCGACCACCTCGAAGCCCGCTTCCAGTTCCAGGATGGTGCGCAGCCCCTGGCGCATCAGCATCTGGTCTTCACAGAGCAGAATGCGAATGACGCTGCTCATACCCACTCCTTCTTCTCAGCCTTAGCCATGCTGCTTTTCTCAATGGCTTCGGCGAACGATTGCTTCCTGGCCGGTTGCTGTTCGCTTTCGCGCGCGGCCCGGGCTGTCTGACGGCGATTGAGCGTAGGAACGGGCGAGCTGTTCTGTAACAATGTGCCAAATTCCTCCGCGCTGATCTGGAAGAAGCGCGCCAGGCGACCAGTCTGGCGTTCGCTCAGGCTAAGCAGATCGATTACGCCATCCTCGAACTTTTTCCACACATCCGCTCCCAGGCGCAGCCCGCGGGCGGCCTGGGTCAGGCTCAGCCCCATGCGAGCGCGCAGCGAGCGCAGGTCGGCGCTGGCAAGCGGACTGCCGAAAACGCGCTGCATGGCGGTCTGCGCGGCGCGTTCCGTCAGGGGCAACAGCGCCTCGCTCTCCGGCGGTGCCAGTGCGGTTATGTGGTAGGCCGCGATGAAGTCGGTCAGCTCATCCTGCGCGTCCGGGTTGTCGCGCAGCAGCGCGATCTGCGCGGCTCTGTCACCGCTCTCTTCGGCAGCGAGCCAGGCCATTTTAATGTGTTGCGCATCTAAGGTATTCATGCTACTTATCCTCCCGCCGGCTATGTTGTGGCGCTTTGTGAATAGTGGTTTGCTCTTCACTGACGAGTCGTATCTTCAATACGCTGCACGCTTTTTCGTAGCGCAGGCGAATGGTGCGTTCGTTGCGCTTACACGCCTGCGCGATCTCATCCCATTTCCAGGCCCGAAGCACGCGCAGCACCATAATCATGCGATCCAGCGGATCATCCAGCATATTCAGTATGCGCAAGCTTTCCTCGCGCGCGTGTAATTGATCATATTGGTCGAGCGGATCGGCCACATCGGCGGCTGGCGGCGCATCGCTGTCGACGGGCGTAGGCTGGAGCGGCTCCATCATCGAACGCGGCACGTGGTGCGGGCGTCCGCCTGGCCGTCCCTCGCTATCGCGCCGGTAGAGCAGACCCTCCTGGCGCAGCGTGCGCTTGAACTCATCGATGCAGAGCATACGCAGCGCGTGGATGAAGTTCTGGGTAATGAAGACCTCTTTGGGGTTCCGCGCTTCACGCAAAAGACGCTCGACCATGTTTGCCTCGGCCTCTTCGCGCAAATCTGGCCGGTGGCTCAGTCCCCTGGCGCAATGCTGGACCGTTGATTTACCGCGCTCTACCAGCACTTCGCAAAGCATACGCGACCCATCCGTATTTCCGTTGGTATCGCACGCGCGAATAGCCAGCACCAGTTCAATTTCGCTGATCTCGTAGCGACCCTCTGGTGCGCGCCGCCGCAGCCGTTCCTGTAACGTGGGGTCTTGCAGATCAATCATATCTCTCCCCCCCAAAATACTATAAATAATCCCAGGTTTCTTAAAAGTGGTTCCTAGTAAACGTATTCTTTTTACAAGAGAAAAAACGGAAATGGTCGCCCTGGCTTCCAACAATCATATACATCTGTACTTTATCACAAGCGCCAGATTTTTTCTTGGCAAGAGTAGATACAATAAAAGCAGGTAATACAAGATACAATGGTACCCCTCTCTTGATACCAACGTTGCTTGCATGGATGTCAATCGTTCTATAGACTAGAAGTGCGGGACGCTCCGCAGGTTCAGCGTTGTGCGAAAACTGGCGCGCCAGGGGGAACCGGGCTATCTACTCTCAGGTTTAGCTATTTCTGGCCGAAAAGATAAAGAGAGAATCTATGAATGTTCTATACTATCAGGCTAACAGGAAGGGAATGAGACGTGCTTGAAGTTTTACCGAAGATTGCGAAAATGCAGGCGTCATACGCGCTTGGCAAACCTCTTGCTCTTCCAATGAATCTTACCATCAGCGTGAGCTATCGCTGTAACTCTCGTTGTAAAACGTGCAATGTCTGGCAGCGCCCGAACGATGATTTTACCATTGAAGAGTACGAAAAGACGTTCGAGTCGGTAGGACGCGCCGCCTACTGGTTCACCTTTAGCGGTGGCGAGCCGACACTGCGTAAAGACCTGCCGGAAATGGTGGAAGCCGCCTACCGGCATTGCCGGCCGGGCGTGATCAATATTCCTACCAACGGCATCCAGGATAAGATTATCCCGGAGCGCGTCGAGCGCGTGCTGCAGGCGGCTCCCGGCTCCGAGGTGATTATCAACCTCTCGCTCGACGGCATAGGGGTCAAGCATGATATTGTGCGCGGCGTCAAAGGCAATTTTGAACGCTCTATGCGTACCTATGCCGGGCTGAAGGCCCTTAAAGGGCGCTACAAGAACTTCACATTAGGCGTGCATACGGTAATCTCCAACTTTAACGTGGACGAGTTTGATAACATCTACGCCTTCGTGCGTGATGAACTGAAGCCTGATTCCTTCATCAGCGAAATCGCTGAAGAGCGCGTCGAACTGGATACCGTCGGCATGGGCATCACACCGCCTATTCAGAAATACCAGCCCGTTATCGAACGCTTGCAAGAAGGCATTCACAAAGCCGAGTTTGGCGATATCACGCGCATCACGCCGCGCATCACCCAGGCGTTCCGCGACCGCTACTATGACATCGTGAAACGCACTCTGGTCGAGAAGCGGCAGATTATTCCCTGCCTGGCCGGTGTGGCCTCGGCGCAGATCGCGCCCAACGGTGACGTGTGGACGTGCTGCATTCGCGCCGAGTCGGTGGGCAACCTGCGCGAACACAACTATGATTTCAAGTCCGTCTGGACAACATCCAAAGCCGATGAATTGCGCCGCAGCATCAAAGCGGGCGAGTGCTATTGCCCGCTGGCTAACGCCTCCTATACCAATATGTTGTGCCATGTTCCCACCCTGACAAGCGTCGCGCTTGAGGTGGGGAAAGGCTCCGTCGCGAAAGTCTTTTCATCCAGTAATCGTGGTAAATCCGCCAAACTGCGCGAGTTGCCCGTTCTCAACGCCAGCGCCGAAGCATCTGCCCACAATGGCAATGGAGCGAAAGCGCGCGAGTTGCCCGTTCTCAATGTTGTGGATGGCTCTCCTATCACGAACAGCAACGGCCACGCTTCAGATGACAGTATAGAAGCAACAGCATAAAAAATCCAGTAGCGACACCCCTTGCGGGTGTCCCGTCTACCCATCCGCTCATGCATCACAGGGAGTAGAAGACGGGACACCCGCAAGGGGTGTCGCTACTGGGAGGTAGTGCGTATAGGTGGTATAGCGCGTAGTTGGGGACTGGTTTCTTGCAGGAATGCGCGGCGCAACTGTTCGATTTCTTGCCGCAGCTCGGCAATCTCTTCAAGATGGAGCTGTTCGTAGGCGACGAGGCGTTCTTGCAAAAGCAATAATTGATAGGCAAAACTTGTCGAATCAACAGGTACAGGGAGTGGCAGATTTTCATTTTCTGTCGTTGATGACACCTGCCAGTCTTCCGAAGCCTCGGACTGAGCTTCCGTGTTCCGCGCGCGAACGTATCGTTTCGTATGGGCTGGTTCTCGAGAGGACTTTTCCGGGAAGTCTTCGTGCTTATCTCTCATGCGCATAAATACCTGCTCCTGCTTTGTAATCCACCCCTGATTATAATGTATTATCCTGTATTTCTCAGGGTTATGTATATTCCAACCGTATCTTGATAACTATTCGTTCGTATCAATGGCCAGGTAAGCCGCTTGCTTGATCTCTAGGAAGAATATCCTATAAACATGAAGGAGAGATGAAATGTGGCGGCAAATGGTGTTTAATGTATGGGGATCATGAGACGATGTATCTAAATAGAACTATTGATCTCTGCTCGGCATAACCCGTATTCCAGGATGGGCCGGACCTTATATAACGGAGTTAAAATGACATCTGCGTTTTTCCCGTCTCAATATAGCGCCAGATCGCAACCTGCGGCATTGCTTTCTGATAACGCAGGCCAGGAGTCAGCCTCCACTCCAGATGGCGCAATGCAGGTGGGAGATACTGCTCCTGATGCGCGCGACTCTGTGGGGCCGACCATCATTCGCGTGTTGGTCGTGGATGACCATGAGCTTATCAGGCGCGGATTAAGCGCTGTGCTGGGCGAGCAGGAAGACTTCCAGGTGGTAGGCCAGGCGGGGACAGGCAGCATGGCGGTAATGCTGGCAAAACAATTGCAGCCGGATATTGTCTTGCTTGATATTTTCCTGGGCAACGCCAACGGGCTTGATGTGGCGCAGCAATTGCAGCGTGCTTGCCCGGATACCCGCGTTGTGATTGTGACGGGCTATGCTGCTGATGATCATATGCTGCGCGCTATGCGTATTGGCGTGTATGGCTACCTGCAAAAGGCGCTGCCCACCGATGAGTTGCTGGCAGCCTTGCGCTCGGTCTACCGGGGAGAGCGTGTGATAGGCGAAGCCCGCGCTATCACGCGCGTCCTGAGCGAATATGAACGACTTACCAAAGAGCAAGAACGCGCCCGCTCAGGCTTGAACGATCTTGAGATCGAACTTGTGCGGTTGGCAGCCGAGGGATGCAGCAATAAGGAGATTGCTGCGCGCCAGTTCTGGAGTGAAGTGACCGTCAAACGCAAAATGCAGGATATTTACCGTAAGTTGCAAGTGACGGACCGTGCGCAAGCGGTAGCCGAAGCGATGCGTATGGGCCTTATATAATACAATTGTCAGGTATGTAGGGATGCGATGGACACATCGTATGTATGAACAAAGAGGGAGCAATTACTATGACAATCTGTCCACAGTGTGGAGCCGAAAACGAAGATGATATCAAGAATTGTAAATCGTGTCGCGTCAACATGTACTGGGCTTTCCAGCACTACTCGGAACTCGCCTCGCTGCGCGAATCCAACAAGTTGCCGCCGCGACCCCTGTCAGCCACCTTTCTCGTAGAGACGAGTAAGAAAATCGACGACGGCCCGACGGCTGGCTGGCTGCGCTCTACCATCAAAAAGTTCGGCTTCAAGGGAGCAGGAAAGAAAGTCTCGACTACTGCCGAATAAATCAGCAATAACCAGGGCGGGGGCTTGCCCCCGCCCTGGTTATTGCTGATTTATTCTTATTTAGCGCGCAGCTCCGGCCAGGGGCGCGTTCTGGCTGGCCTGCGTAACAGCCACTTCGTTCATGCCGCCAGCATTGAACCATTCGGCGGCCAGTTTGATACCGGTGCGCAGGTCCACCTGGGGTTCGAAGCCCAGCTCGCGGCGCGCCTTCTCAACACTGTGCATGTTGTCGCTGCCAAACATGAGCGCGCCAAGCTGCGTCACAATAGGTTTGGTGCGTGTGATACGCGCAACCACTCGCTCTGCCACGATACTGCCGTAGTAAATAGGCATATAAGGCAGATGGCGCGTCGGACGCACTCCGCCGACCGCGTCGGCGATAGCGTCAAACATCTCTTGCTGCGTCAGGGGGCGGTCGTTGGTGATGTTGTAGACGTTGCCAGGGGCGTTCTTATGATAAGCCGCCAGCATGAAGCCATCCACAACGTCGGTAACGTAGCAGAATGGCAGGTGATTGTTTCCACGTCCAACGATCAGGCCCTTGCCGTCTTTGACTTTTTGCGCCATGCGCCCGAAGTGCAAGCGATCTCCTGGCCCGAAAAAGGTACCGGGACGCAGGATAACCGTTTCCACCGGGCTATTGAGCATCAAGCGACGCATCATGCGGTCGCCTTCGGCTTTGGTGACGCTGTATGGATCGGGGTCGGGGCGCAGCGGGTCGTTCTCGGTCATGAAACGACCGTAGCCCAGGCCATACACCGTATGCGAGCTGGTATGCACGAAACGGCGCACTCCGGCTTTTTGCGCCGCCATGTACAGGTTTTCAGAGCCGTTGACATTCACCAGGCGATAGTCAGCCATTGGCCGCCAGACGCCCATCATGCCCGCCAGGTGAAATATAAGCTCAACACCTTTCACAGCGGGCGCGAGCGTGCTCCCATCGGTAATGTCGCCCCGCACCACCTCAACCCCTTGTTTCACGAGTTTATCCGTATTTTCAACGGGTAGCACCAGCGCGCGAATATCCTCGCCGCGCTGCTGCAAATGTTTAATCAGGTGCCCACCCAGCAATCCGGTGGCGCCTGTGATGAGTACGCGCATATGTCATCCTTCCCTAAGATAATTGATAGTTTTCTCGATTTTGGTTTTTTTGTAGAAGGACAAAAGTGTCCTTTACCCCTATTATGTAACGAGCGTGGACTGGTGTATAGGGACGAACGGCCCTGAAGTACCAGTCCACCTGGTCTAAACGTGCTAAAATAGGTACAACAAATAGTATCAGGAGATTAGAGATATGGATCAGGATACACAATTGGAAATAATCCCGGAGAAAACGCTCCAGCATTCCAAACTTCCCCCACTCCCCCACTGGCCCACTTCCAAACGCGGCCCGATGGTAACAGAGCCGCCCCCAGGCACAAAACGGATGCCTCTGCGTTCAGAACAGGTTGTAGAGATCAACTACAACCAGGAACAGGGCAAGCATCTCGCCGAGGAGTAGAGAAGTTTATCAAGACGCATGAGCAGGCGTGCCTGCTCATGCGTCTTGATAAATTATTTTGTACCACAGTGTATATTTGTGAAAGAGCGTTGTAACAGGCGCTACTGCCCATTTGCGTAGTGAAATGGAGGTGCTTCATTGCGCCTTTGTACCTGCGCGGTGGAAGAAAACAAGCTTGCGGGTGTTGCAATCTCAGTCGGTTGCAAGTTGTCTAGCAAAGGAAGGAAATATTGCAAATACACCAACAAGCCTGGAAGAACTTTGGTAAACCATTGAATAAGTGGATAGCTGATAGCTTCCGGCGATATACACTGGTAGGAGTGACGCGGTGCATCATTGTGATGCTAACCCTGCTCGTTCTGGGAACGAGTTTAGGCTTCGATAGCGGCAAAGCAGAGGCGCAAACTTTTTGTCCGCGAGGCGTCATGTCATACGTTGTGGCGCATGGCGATACTTTGAGCGCAATAGCATCGCGCTACAGAGTTAGCTGGAGACGCCTGGCCTCCGACAATCGTCTCGCCAACCCCAACCGTATTTACAGGGGGCAACTCATCTGCATCTTCCAGGTGAACGGCTTCATTCGGCAAGTTGATAAGCATCATGGTCCGCGCCCTCCCGCGGGATCGAGCAATGTCTTCCCCTTTGGAGCCTGCACCTGGTGGGCCGATCAACGGTATTTCCAGCTACATGGTATCTTTGTTCCCTGGAAAATGCAGGCCAACGCCTGGCAGTGGGTGGCGCGTGCCAATCAATTTGGCTGGCGCGTCTCGTCTCGACCCACGCTCGGCGCAATTGTGGTACTGCAACCCTGGGTCGAGGGCGCTTATGGGCTGGGCCATGTAGCAGTTGTGGAGCGGATTCTCAAAAATGGTAATGTCATTGCTAGCAACATGAGTTGGGGAGGCAATCCCCTGCGCATCACCTATGTTCAATTCGCTCCGGGACCAGGTGTGAGGTTCATCAGCCAGTGATCGGCTGGCTTAAACCTGTTTCGGAAGTGAAAACTGGGTTCTGCTAAAGAACATTTTGGACACATCATCCGCAAGCGTAGGGGCGATTCTCACATGAGAATCGTCCCTACTATATGTATTGCCGCAAATTTGTAAAATGTCTTTCCAATTCTCTATGCTTCATTGCTGCTCATTTTGTATCTAGCCAATTACTCCTATATTCCCACGTCTATTTGTATCTATGTACAATACATGTTATATATTCATCGTTGCCGATATTCCCCAACACATGTTTGCCTGCATACTTTGCTGCTTGCTGTTTGGGGTCTGGCAGGCGACAGCTTGCGAGGGTCGCAAGTTGATTACCGAAGGAAAGTTACATTGCAAAAACACCAGAGCATCTGGAAGTTTTTTTCATCTCGTAAGGCGTCTAATTTTGTAGTAAGTGTTGGGATGGTAGCGTTGTTGGGAATGCTTTTTGTCAGTCATGGGCAGGTCGCGCAAGTCAAGAGCGTGCAACCCCGGCTCCAACCGTCTATCGATTGCGTTCTTTGCGCAACGTTTCAGCGTACAGCTAACACAAACATATATCATCAGGTAAGACCAAAACCCATTGCCGCCAGCAAAGCAATTGCCCATCCCGCTGTGGTAACGGCTCAGCTCATAAGAAATCCACCTGTGCGCGCCACGCCAACAGCAAATCCACCTGTCCGAAGCACCCCAACGACGAATCCGTCCACGGGTACGCCGACACCCGTACCGTCAGGTCCGAATGCGGGGGCCAATGTCTTCCCTTACCCCTCCTGCACCTGGTGGGCCGATCAGCGTTATCACCAACTTCACGGCATATTTGTACCCTGGCACACGCAGGCTGACGCCTGGCAGTGGACATCTCGCGCGTATCAGTATGGTTGGCATGTCTCCCGTTCTCCCGTTATAGGAGCCATCATCAACCTGCAACCGGGCGTGCAGGGCGCGGGCGGCCTGGGGCATGTCGCGGTAGTCGAGAGAATTCTCAGCAACGGCCACGTCATCGCCAGCAATATGAGTTGGGGCGCCTATCCCTATGCTGTCACGAATGTGGAGTTTACTCCAGGCCCCGGCGTGACGTTTATCTGGCAGTAGCCTCTCTGAGCAAGCGCCAGAATGTAATTCATGCTGTGAACGATTAAGGGCCAGTGGTTTATAATAAGGCCATCTATCTTCATGTGATAGATGGCCTTTGATCGTCTTGTATCTCCAAATGGAGCATGAAAAAAGTTTTAGCGTCGATGGGGAGACTCGAACTCCCGGCCTGCGGTTTAGGAAACCGACGCTCTATCCACTGAGCTACACCGACGTGCTGTTCCCACGCCGCTAGTATAGCATCCCTTATGAGACATGACAAGGGCAAAATCAGCTTTTAATTCACCACGCGCCGGTTGAACGTTCTGACTCCCAGGATGAAGAATGCCACGATGGTCACGCTTAATCCCAGGATCACCCAGCCCATGGCGAGCGTGGGCAGTGATTGCCCGTTGACGGTGGGAACCATCGAGGCGCGCAGTCCCTCGGATGCATAGGTGACAGGGTTGAAAAGTGTGACGATCTGGAACCATTTGAGACCACCGAGCGCGGCCCAGGGATAATAGGTGCAGCCGGTGAAGATCAGGGGCGTGAAGATCAGCGCGAACATCAAGCCAATTTGTTCCGGCTTGACGGTCGTACCGATGAAAAGGCCCAGCGTCGCGCCCGCAAAGGCTGTCAGCACCATGATACCGATGATTGTACCGATGGCATCAGTGCGCACCTGAAAGCCGCTGCCGAGTATCCACCAGGCCAGGGGGAAGATGATCGCCCCCGCCACCAGACCGCGCATGGCGGCGAAGATGACCTTCTCGACCGCTACCAGGTTGACGGGCAAGGGCGCGAGCAGGCGATCGTCGATCTCGCGCGCGAAGCCCAGGTCGAGCACCAGTGGTAACGTCACACCTTGTAGAGCGGTGGTGACAACTGTTAGCCCCACAATGCCCGGTAACAGCACGGCGGCAAAGCCAGGCCGCGCGAACCCGATGCTGGGCAGTACCTTGCCAAAAATGAACAGGAAGAACAAAGGTTGCAGCAGGACCTGAAGCAAAAATGCGATAAACTCGCGTCCCGTGATTACAATATCGCGGCGCAAAATTGCCATGAATGCCGTGAATGCTGTACCAAAACGACTTTGAGAGCGCGTCGTTTGCGTTTGTGACGCAGGAGTGATACTGGCCATTAGCGTAGATTCCTTCCCGTGAGGTAGATGAAGACATCTTCGAGGCTGGGACGTGCGATATGCAGGTCGCGCAGTTCGACATGCGCTTCTACTGCAGCCTGGGTCGCCTGCATGACCAGCGCGTTAGCATCCTCGGCATACAGCCGGAGGAGCGTAATGCCTTGCTGCCCGTCTTGATCGTCGTCAGCCGCGACTTCATCGACTTTGACCACTCCGGGCATAGCGCGTAGGGTATCGAGCAGTTGCGTTTTCATGGTTGACTCGCGAGGGAGCGCGCCTGTACCGGATGCCACCAGTTCGGGAATGCGCAACCGCAATTCCAGGCGCGTGCCACCGGGGATGATCTTTTTCAATTGGTCGGGTGTATCGAGTACCAGTATTTTGCCGTGATCCATGATCGCGATACGCTCGCATAGTTGGTCGGCCTCTTCGATGTTGTGTGTAGTCAACAGGGCTGTCACGCCTTGCTGGTTGAGGGTGCGAATGCGATCCCACAGGAATAAGCGCGACTGCGGATCGAGGCTGTTGGTCGGCTCGTCCAGGAAAAGTACATCGGGCGAGTGCATCAAGGCGCGTGCCAGCATAAGACGCTGCGCCATACCGCCAGAATAACGGCCCACCTTGTCTTTGCCGCGATCCCCCAGTCCCAGTTCTTTGAGTATTTCGTCGGCGCGGGCGTTGCGTTCGGAACGTGAAATGCCATGATAGCTGGCATGGAAGGTCAGGATTTCGCGCGCCCGCAGGCTGCGGTCAAGGTTGCTCTGCTGCGGCACAACGGCGATGCGCTGCTTGACGCTCATCGGGTCCGCCGTTACATCGATACCCATGATGCGCGCTGAACCGCTGGTGGGGCGAGCAGCCGTTGTCAGAATGCCGATGGTAGTGGTTTTACCGGCCCCGTTCGGCCCCAGCAAACCGAAGATTTCGCCGCGCCGCACCGTGAATGAAATGTCGTCCACGGCGTTGACGCTGGCGCGGGGATAACGTTTCACCAGGTGTTGCACATCGATCGAGATGACCTCTTTAGTATTGTCTGCCATAAAATATCCTCACTTTACAAAGTGTTGTACAAGCTCAACTAAATGTCCAGGATTTCTACATTCCCCCCTTTGAGGTAGCGCGTAATGGCATCATATAACTCTTCGGGAATATTCTCTTTGAGTTCGTCGAATGTGTCATACACATCCAGACGCAACTCGGTGTCTTCATAATACGACGACCAATCATGAGATGATTTATTACCCTGCGACCAGTCCCAATCCCAATTTTCACCTTTGCCTGATTTTTTTGACCAGCCATGGGACCAGCCTGACCAGTTGGGCTGATTCTTCGTGTAGACGGCAAAGCGGCCTTTCGCTGTCTGATAGACAATCATTGTCAACATGCGAGCCTCATTGCTCATTTTCAAGTGTCTTTTGGCGAGTAGACGACCACTGAACTGTTGTTGCAGGTAAGGATGCCCTTTGCCCACTTTGACCGTGATATCCTCGTACCCGCCCTGCCGCGCTTCCTCGCGTTCGACAAAGGTGCGCAGCGCGTGCCCAATGGCGGCGGAGAGGTTGCCCCCGGCTAACTTCTGGGCCTTCTCGAAGAGAGGCACATCCGCGTCTGCTATATAGATAGTTCTGTTTGGCATGACGGGTACTCCTTGTACGGGTAATTCTGGCATAGCGATTGCTCCCTGTTTGACTAAACGCCGCTATACACCATCTGTGAAGAATATAATATATGTATACGTATATGTCAAGAGTGGGATACCTAAATCGACCGGGGCTTGCCCCTTCCCGCTCCATCCCTTACAATAGAGACAGCTACAATGGAAATAGATATGTAGCGTTGAGGAGGGTTCATGAAAATTCGGAAAGCGGTGTTGCCGGTGGCGGGGCTGGGGACGCGGGTATTGCCAGCCAGCAAGGTAATACCCAAAGAAATGCTGCCCATCGTCGATAAACCAACATTACAATATATTGTAGAAGAGGCTGTGGCCGCGGGAGTCGAAGAGATTATTTTCGTCACCAGCCGCAGTAAACGGAGCATAGAAGATCACTTTGACTCATTCCCTGAGTTAGAGGCTGTCCTGGAACGCAAGGGCAAGCACAAAGAACTGGCGGAACTGCGCGTGCTGCAAGAGATGGCTACGTATACATCTGTGCGCCAATCAGAGCCACTGGGTCTGGGGCACGCTATTTTGTGCGCGAAAGAACTGGTGGGGGATGAGCCGTTCATCGTCATGCTGGGCGACATTATCGTTTCGCCTGAGACGCCCTGCCTGCCGCAATTAATCGAGGTGTACGAGCGATACGGCGGCTCAGTACTCTCACTGGTGCCACTGCCGCCGGAAGTTATCCCCAGCTATGGCATTGCCGCCGTTGAAGAATTGGAAAAAGGAGCGTTGAAAGTCACGTATGTCGTCGAGAAACCGTCGTTGGAAGAAGCGCCATCGAATCTAGGCGCTTATGGTCGATATGTGCTCACTCCCGATATCTTCCCCTTGCTTGAGAAAACGCCACCAGGAAGAGGTGGGGAGATCCAGATTACGGATGCCATAGAAATGCAGGCCAGAGCCGGTAAATGCTATGGCGTGCGTTTCACTGGTGAACGCTTAGACACAGGTACGCCTCTGGGGTCTGCTCACCACGTCAATCTCGTTTGCCCTGAAAAGGCCCGACCTCGCCCCTGGCCTGCGTGAATACATGCGCCAAGCCCTGGAAATGTAGGGACGCGATTAATCGCGTCCGCCTTTGGGCCTGCTGCGACGGGAGCGGACGCGATGAATCGCGTCCCTACAGATCACCCGGAAGGATGGAGAGTCAGTACGATCCACTCGGTCCTGGACGCCCGATTCCCTACAATTACGACGACGGGATCACTACCGAACCAACAGTGCCGCATGATTCGATATGCAGTCCGTCAGCCTGCATGTTCATGCTGGCGCAGGAATAGGTAATGGTTCCGGCGGGTGGTCGGGGCGCGATGTAATGCTGCCAACCGTCGCTAATAGCGCAGGAGCCGTTGACGTTTTTCACGGCAAAATGATGGATGACACCCGCGTCTAGACCCAGGGAGGAAAACATCAGAGTAGCTGGTTGGCATTTCTGATACGCCTGGTAGAAGCAATTAACCGCCTGTTGCGCCGCTGCTTTATCTGAAGGCGCAATGCCATTGGCGCGGCTCTGAATTTTACCGCAATCCACCGTTTGCGCTGACCGCGTCGCGGTAGGGGTCGGCTGACCGCTCCCGGTAGTAGTAGCTAGAGCCACAGGCAGCCAGGAAAAACCCCAGCAACAGGAAACCGGCAACAACACAGGCAATCCGGCTAAATACATTGCGCGAGAAATGTTTGGTTCGAGACATCTGGTTCTCCTCAATAGTCATGCTATTACTGGTTGACCCACCCGTGGTTATTGACGCCCTTTATACAAAAAAAGTTCCCGGCGTTGTCCCTCTTGCTGCAACAGAAGAGATGCGTTATAGTAGGTATGCTCAGAATAACCGCTATTCTGGCCTTGAAAAAGAATATTCTGGAAAGTTACAAACGCTTTCAGGCGTTCAGAGGAACCGTATGGTAGATTTCATTGCTAACTTGCACTTTTTTAACGCGATATTGATCCTGATAGCCGGCACAGTAACGGGCGTCTGGGGTTTAATACTCTTCTTTATGAAAAAGCAGACCATTATTCGACCCTGGCGCATTGCCCTTATTTTTACGGCGGTGGTCGGTTTTTTACAGGCGTTATTCGGCATTATCCTGTTACTGCTGGGACAGCATCCCGGTACCGGTACTGGTCTCTTTTACCTGCATTTCGTCTATGGAGGCATCGTTGCCCTGGGTATCCCGGTAGCCATCACCTACGCCACCGGCGGCAAAAATCCCCGGCGAGATATGCTCCTGTTCAGCATTATTTCCCTGGTGCTGGTCGCGGCGGCAGTACGCGCACTCATGACGGGACCGCACTAATTATACACATGGAGAACAACTATGAAAGCTTCTTTTATCCATATTGCCGATACCCATCTCGGTTATGAACAATACGGTGTGCGCGAGCGTTTTAATGATTTCAGCCGGGCATTCTGGGACATCGTTGATGATGCCCTGTATCGCGAAGCTGATTTTCTGGTAATTGCCGGAGACCTCTTTCATAAACGCGCTATCGATGCCCTGACGCTTATTCATGCCATCGAGGGATTAAAGAAGCTGAAAGTAAAGGGCATCCCGGTCATCGCTATCGAGGGCAACCATGATCGCAGCTATTACCGCGAAGGCATATCATGGTTACAGTTTTTATGTCACGAACAGTATTTGACGTTGCTCAGCCCCAGGATGCGCGACGGCGCTCCGGTTATCGCGCCCTGGGACCAGTCCACGATGGTTGGTTCGCACATGGATGTACTCAACGGCAAGGTGCGCGTGTATGGCCTGCCCTGGCAGGGAGCCGCCACTGCTCGCAGCATTGAGGGCCTGGCGCAGGCGCTGGAGGTGGCTCGCGCCGGAGAAGAAGCCGCTGGCATCGAATATCGCCTCTTGATGATGCACACCGGCGTAGATGGCGTAGTGCCTCGCGTGCAGGGCCTTCCAACTATGGCCCATTTCCAATCGCTGCGCCGCCATGTCGATTACCTGGCTCTCGGCCATGTGCATAAACCATATGAGTATGATGACTGGATATACAACCCTGGCTCAACCGAAACGTGCGGCGCGGAAGAGGCCGCCTGGGAGGATCGCGGTTACTATTTTGTCGAAATCGCTAGTAACAATACTGCGCAATCCGACGAATCGGAAGCGCGTCCCTCAAAGCATCATGCCACCCATCTTGTCAGCACACGTCGTCCTTTCGCCCGCCTCGAAGTGCGCGTGGATGGTCTGAGCGAACCCAACGAGGTCTATAACCGTCTCAACACATACTGCCGCCGCGAGCGCACCCGCTATGAAGGGGATGCGCTGCGCCCACTGGTGCAGGTGCAGCTTATCGGCACGCTGGCCTTTGATGCTGGCTCGCTGGACATACCCTACATGGAAAAACTGGTGTATGACCTTTTTGAGCCGCTCTATGCGCGTATCGAGAACAATACCAACGACCGCGATTACATCCCCGAAGGCGGCGACATCGACGGGCGCGACCGCTCCACCTGGCACGAACTGGAACGCCGCATTTTTGAAGACCTCGTCAGCCGCGACTCCCGCTACCTCGCCCATCGCGAACAATGGAGCCAGACGCTGGCCGACCTGAAACGCATGGCGCTCGAAAAGGAAGACCCGGCAGAAATCGCACAGTTTTTGCGCAATAAACGCGCAGAACTACTGGAGGCATAAAATTTCTCCAGAAGATACCAATGGGATGCAATAAATCGCATCCCATTTTTGTTATCCTTCGTAGCTAATATGAGAGATAACAATTATTTAGTAGGTTGTATAAGCTTATGAGCTTGTGAAATCATAGTCTCATTGTCCTTGAAAAGGAGTTGAAAATCTTGGATACCGCATCCACCCCTTCTCTGTCGATACCGCGAGTGGATACCCACCTCGCGAAGTTCTCTCAGGCCTGTACGGTAGCGCTGGCAGGACTGGCCTTTATCTTTAGTCAACCTGTCATTGTGCTGATCGCCGCGATTGTGATGACGCTGGCTGCCCTGGCGCCCGATATAAGCCCGTACCGCCTGTTGTATCGCGGTATTGTGTTGCCTCTCGGCTTATGGAAGCCGCGTGTGGTAGAAGATGACCCTGCTCCCCATCGTTTCGCGCAGGGCGTGGGAGCGGTGTTCCTCATCGCGGCCACCCTCGTCTTGTTTCTCACCAGGGCTTATGCCGTAGGATGGACGCTTGACCTGATCGTCTTCGCGCTGGCCGCCATCAATTTGACGGTGGGATTCTGCGCGGGCTGTTTCGTATACTATCACCTGGGGCGTCTGGGACTTTTGCCGCGCGTGCGCTACGAGGGCGGCTTTCACTGGCGAGGGGTCTGAAGCACATATGCCCGACATCATTCTAAGATTAGTCGTCCTGGCCCTTGTCAGTCTGCTATCATGCGCCATTGTATGGTATGGCCGGCGCTTTGTTGAGAAACGTCGTCAGATTGCCTTTACCGCGCTTCCTCTGCAATCGCTATCGGACACGAACGAAACTGATGCGTTTACTGCTCGCGTACCTGTGCGTATCCTGGCCTTCAGCAGCGCAGACTGCCACCAGTGTCATACCATGCAGACTCCAGCATTGCAACGTGTAACCGAGGCGCGTAGATATCAGGTGAGTGTGGAAGAAATCGACGCCCCTGGTTCCCCTGAATTAACGCAGCGCTACCAGGTGCTGACGGTGCCAACAACAGTGATACTCGATGCGACCGGACGTGTCCACGCGGTGAATTACGGGTTTGCCAATACCCAACGCCTGCTCGAACAGGTCGATGGAATATTAGCGGCGGTTGCTTCCTGAACTGATTGTTTTGTGCCTGTACAGCGTAATGAACTTTTTGTGTTCTTCGCGAGCCTTAATCAGCTTCGTTTCCCAGCTTAGCAGCCTCCCGAATATCCTTCGGGTTATACCAGCAATGATCGCACTTTGTGCGCACGTACATTGCCGCCGAATCTGCGACTGGCTGTACTTCTTCATGGGTGTGGACATGCCCATCTTGCGCAATAGCGTCTTCTTGCTCGAGCGGTTGCGCGTATAACGGATGCCCTTCGGAGGTCAAACACTTTCCGGTGGCAAGCTCGAATTGCCAGCCGTGCATGGTGCAGGTCAGCACGCCGTTTTCGATTTTGGCGAAGCGTGTCAGGTCGGCTTTCAGGTGCGGGCAGCGGCGCTGAATGCGATAGCCGTTGCTCTCCCAGAGTTGCTGTACGGCAGTTTTTTCGGCATAGTAGCCCTCAGCATATTGCAGGCGTTCGGGCGTCAGGCACTTGAAGAAATTGTAGACGTACTCGTTGTAGGCTCCTTTGCGCTGAGCCTCGAAGCGGCATGAGAGGAAAATCTGGTTGATCCAGTCCTCTTCATGATGAATGATGCAATATTCAAGCAGGGCGCGGTCGATGTGAAAGCGGTAATCCCACTCTTCCTCGTGCCAGGCGTAGACACGGCGTGTATGGAAATCCAGCACGATCTGCTGCGCGTCGCAGTCGATCAGCACGCGCCCGTTGATGCCAACCGCCGTCAGGTCGGCCTGCTCCATCAGTGGCTCGAACCATGTCCGTATCGCATCCAGGATGTCCACCTGCCCGCGCGGCCAGGATGCCTTTTGCGCGTCGATCACCGGCTGCTGGCGCGCCCGGTAGCGTTCCAGGTAGGCGCGTTTATCGCTAAAGATCGCCTGTACCTCTTTGTCGGGCAATGGATGCTCAACCGTAAAGCTCTCTCTGGAAACGCTGCCAACAGTGCCAGGTATCATCAAGCGGCCATTATCGAGTCCGTTGGCCTGCATATACTCGATAAAGACGGTCTGATCTGGAAAAGTGTTGGCGGGATCGCGGTCGAAGTCGTTAAAGCTAAAAAGGTGGTCGTCCAGAAAACAGGGCGGGCCAGCAGATGGCACCACAAACTTCGCGCCAATTTCATTGATATAGCGCAGGGCGCGCGCCATCTCGTTTTCGCGTTTCTTGCGACCCAACGCCTGCATCATCTTCTCCGGGAACTGGTAGACCATAGGGTACCAGATCGCGCCGGAGAACTGCACAAAGTGCGCGTCAAAAGGGCCAAAACTATTGAGCTTATCCAGGTCCATCGGGCGCGAATCGTTCTGATCGAGGATGCGCGTTTCGCCATCGTCCACCATCAAAGTCGAGTCACCCAGCGGACCATCGATGGGCGCGGCCATCGCCATCACCATGAAGCGCAGCCCATCAACCTCAATGGCCTCGGCATTCTTTGTCTGGATGAACTTTGTGAAACCTAGATCGCGCAAGCGCCGTTCCAACAGGTTTAACGGGTAATCGGGCAAGATGACCGTGGCCTCTTTCCAGACATGTTCTCGTAAGAATTGCGGATCAAAGTGATCGTGATGCAGGTGCGAGACATACAGATACGTGGGCCGCGCCAGTTTCTCACGGTCAACCTCTTCGTTGCTGGGAAAGGGGAACCACGAAGCGAAGTAGGCGGGATTAAACCAGGGATCGCACAGGATACTTCCATGCCGGGTTTCAATAAAAATGCCAGCCTGTCCGAGGAACGTAATCTTCAATGCGATCTCCTTTATGGTGGTTCTCTGTATAAGCCTCTGTTTAATAGAAAGTGCAAGAGTTACTGCATCTTCACCGCGACGCGGTGAAGATGCAGTAACTCTTGCACTTTCTATTTCAAAAAATCCATTGCCGCTCGCGACAATACTTCGACGGCGACGGGCAGGGCTTCCTCATCGATGTTGAAGCGCGGGTGATGATGCGGGTAGTCGGCTCCTTTGGCGGGATTGTTCGCGCCCACGATGAAGTAGCAGCCCGGCACGGCGTCGAGGAAACAGGCCATATCGTCGCTGCCTGCCGTCATGACCTCCTCGCTGGTGTCAACACCCTTCTCGCCTACGGTAGCAATGGCGGCGTTTTGTACCAATTTGGTCATACCCACGTCGTTGACGCAGGGTGGGCACCCATCGATCAATTCTACATCGCACGAGCCGCCCATGGCGCTTGCTACACCCGACGCTACCTCGCTTATGCGGCGCAGCAGTTTGGCGCGATGTTCTTTCGCGAAGGCGCGCATAGTGCCATGCATCACCGCCGTTTCGGGGATGATGTTAAAGGCGGTCCCGGCCTGAATCTGGCCGATGGTAATGACCGCCGGGCTGAAAGGCGATGTCTCGCGACTGATGAGCGTCTGCAGCGCGGTCACGATGTAGGCCGCGATGACGATGGGGTCAACCGTCGTTTCGGGCATGGCGGCATGACCACCCTTGCCTCGAACGGTCAGCACAAGCTTGTCTGCGCTGGCGAAGACCGCGCCTGAGCGCACCCCGACGCGCCCCAGCGGGTAGTCGCTGATGAGGTGCAGGCCAATTACGCCGTCAACGCCATTCATCGCCCCCTCTTTGACCATGGGCGCGGCCCCGCCGACCATCTCCTCGGCAGGTTGGAAGACAAATTTGATGTTGCCTGCCAGCTCATCCTTGCGTTTGGTCAAAATATCGGCGACGGCCAGCAGGATCGAGGTATGCCCGTCATGACCGCAGGCGTGCATCTTGCCATCCGATTGCGAGCGATAATCGATCTCGTTCAATTCATAAATTGGCAGCGCGTCCATATCGGCGCGAATAGCGATGGTTTTCGCGCCGGGCTTGCTCGCGCCCCCGCGCAAATATCCGATCACGCCAGTCTTCGCTACTCCGGTTTGCACCTCCAACCCCAGCTTTTGCAGGCGCTGCGCCACAATGCCAGAGGTGCGCACCTCTTCAAAGGCCAGTTCAGGGTGTTCATGCAGATCGCGGCGCGTGGCAATCAAATCCGGCACGAGTTCATCAATATCAGACTTCAAACGGTCAACTTCGGACATGGAACCTCCAGGGGTATGGTAAATATGTAAGACTTATCCAAGTACATTGTATCACCTGGCAGGGAGGAGTTGAGGTGAGTGTGTAGAGAGCTGCGTTTCACCAGCTCTCGACAATCGTCCACGTTTGCCCGGTCCATTTCCAGAGCGTATTCTTCACGTCTACGCTGGTTCTGGGTATGAACGAGGTGAATTCAAAGGCGGTATGCAGGTGCGCGTCATAGAATATCTGGCCTTCCTCGACAGCCGGACCGGTCAAGCTTACCCCGGTCCAGTTGCTGCCATTCCATGTCCAGACCGCCTGCGTCCAGTAGTCTGCATGCGTACCATCATTGGCGCCTTGCCCAATGAGCGTGAGCATGATTTTTCCCGTGGTCGGGTTATAGGCCATGCTGGGGTGGGCGAATGTCACAGCTTGGCCCTGGAGTGTGGCAGAGAGAGCTGGAGCGGTCCTGGGATGCTGCTGCACCCAGTTGGAGCCAGTCCATGTCCAGGTATCATTGAGAGCAACGCCATACCCGGTGGCGTCGTAGCCGCCGAAGAGCACTAACTGGCCGCTTGCGGTATCATACGCCTGACCGGCCTGAGTGCGCGCAGGTGGCACAGTGGCAGGATGCTGCTGCACCCAATTGGAGCCGGTCCAAACCCAGGTATCGTTGAGGTCAGGAGTATTAAAGCCGGTGGTGTGTGTGCCGCCAAAGAGCACTAACTGGCCGCTTGCTCCATCATACGCCAGGCTGGCATCCGCGCGCGCCGGAGGAGAACTGGCAGGATGTTGCTGCGTCCAATCGCTGCCATTCCATGTCCAGGTGTCGCCCAGGATGAAAGTCCCTCCCGTATTAACATTGCTTATCCCACCGAATAGCACCACTTGCCGCGTGGTAGGATCGTAGGCGATGGCGGCTCCCCCGAGCGGGCCTGGATTGTGAGCCGGATGCAATCGGGTCCAGGTTGAGCCGTTCCAGGTCCAGGTATCGGCCAGCGGAGGCGCGCCGGTGTAATCCTGTCCGCTGAAGAGCAGCAGCGCGTTTGTCGCATCGTCGTAGACCAGTTGCGTATTAACGCGACCCGATGGCGCGAGAGCTGGCACCACGACGCCTGGCGTCGGAGTTGACGCGTGGCTCCGGGTAAGCTGCGGCGTTACGGTGGGGTGAGCGGCCACGCCGCCAGATTGATGCAGCGTACCAACCACCCATAGGACGCTGCCAACCAGCACAGCCGCCACCAGCACAGCCGCCACCATGGCGAAGACCCGCCGGGACCGGCGCGCTGGTCTCGCCTTCTGCTGTACCGGGACCTCGAAAAAAGCTCCAGCGTTTGTCCATGCAGACGGGGACGGTCCCGGCGCGGGTTGAGCATCGACAGACGGCCGGGTGCCAATACGCGCAGCGTAGCGTTCCCTGACGCGCTCTATCATCGCCCGATCCTCCTCGCACATGACCTTGAGTTCTTGCGTAAGCGCCGCGTTGAGGCGCTGGCTTGATTGGACTTGTACCAGGCTCTCTATCTGTTCATCGACGGTTTCAGGAGAAAAATCATCGTTATTTAACATGATCGGAAGAACCTCCTTGATGCTGCATATACATGCTTCGCAAAGAATTGAGAGCGCGGCAGAGCAGAGTGCGCGTGGCGCCCTCGCTTTTCTGGAGCTGCTGGCCAATCGCTTTCGAGCGCAAACCATAGGCAAAACGCAGCCAGAGCACGGTTTGATACTGTTCAGGCAAGGCCGCAAAACGTTCGCGCAATAGCCGGTGATCCTCGTGGCGCAGCGCAACCTGCTCCGGCGAATGCTCCTCGGCGGCAACAAGCTGCTCGATGGTCATCTCATTTAAGGGGACGGACGGATGACGAATGCGCTGGCGATAATAATCCACTAGCTTTTGCCGGGCAACATGGAGAAGCCAGGCCCGTTGTTCCGCTTCGGGCAGCGCGAGTGGTATCTGCTTTTCGACGGCGCGCAGGAAGACTTCTAACAGCAGGTCCTCCGCGTCTTCTCTGCTCGCCAGATACCTGCGCGCGTACAGAAGCACTGCCTGGGCATGTCGTTGATATATTTCTGTGGCAGGCGCTTGTTCGCCTGCGTCAGATGCGTTTCCGGTCCATCGTGGATGCATAGTAATTACTACTCCCGTCATAGCGTGAGATCTCATCATATCAACCGCCACAACAGGCAAAACGTTACACCCACATCGGCATTGGTCACACTCGCATGGCTGAAGCAGTCACTGTGGAGTTCGCCATCGCTGAAATCTGGCTTCCTCTTCTCCACTGTAAGAGCAAGAAATGGATAGACTCTCCGCTCAAAGTATCTTATCATGTACCTATGAGGATGTGAAAAATCAGGAGAAAAGCGCAATGCAAGATGTAAAAGACGGTATTGAAGAGCTATACTGGCAGGCAGTCGTAGAGAAGGATAGCCGCGCTAACGGCACATTTTTCGTCGCCGTGCGCTCCACGGGCATTTACTGTAAACCATCATGTCCATTGAGGCGCCCAAAACGCGAGAACGTCTCGTTCTATGCTTCGCCAGAAGCGGCAGAACAGGCGGGGTATCGCGCCTGCAAGCGCTGCCGTCCGCGTGAGATGGCGCAGGCCGATCCGCAGGTAGAAATAGCGCAGCGCATCTGCCGCTACATTGAGCAGCATTTTGAAGGCGCGATCAGCCTTGCCGACCTCAGCGACCAATTTAACATCAGTCCCTTCCATTTGCAGCGCATTTTCAAGCGCGTGATGGGCATTTCGCCGCGCCAGTACGCCGAAGCCTACCGTTTAGAGCAGTTCAAGACGCAATTGAAAGAGAGAGAATCTGTGACAGAAGCATTATATGAGGTCGGGTACAGTTCAAGCAGCCGCCTGTACGAACGCGCGCCAGGGCAACTTGGCATGACGCCCACCACGTACCAGCGCGGCGGCGCTGGTATGCATATCAGCTACACCATCGTCGATTCACCCCTGGGTCGCCTGTTAGTGGCGGCCACGGACAGGGGCGTGTGTTCCGTGTGTATCGGCGACGAGGATACTTTGCTTGAAAAAGCGTTTCAAAAAGAGTACCCCATGGCGGACATCAGGCATGACGTTGATGGCACACCCCTGCACAACTGGGTTGAGTTGTTGGTGAGACACCTCAACGGGCAGCAGCCACACCTTGATTTGCCGCTTGACGTGCAGGCGACCGCCTTTCAACGGCGCGTCTGGCAGGCTCTGCAAGCCATCCCCTACGGCGAGACTCGTTCTTATAGCCAGATCGCGCAAACCATCGGTCAACCCACCGCCGCTCGCGCCGTTGCTAACGCCTGCGCCACCAATCCCGTTGCCATCGCCATTCCTTGCCATCGCGTCGTGCGCGAAAACGGCGACATGGGCGGCTACCATTGGGGCGAGGCGCGCAAACAACAATTGCTCGAAAAAGAGGCGGAACAAATTTTGTAGATAGTCGTCAGAAGTCAAGCTCAGCCGCGCGGCTGAGCTTGACTTCTGACGACTATCTACAAATTGACTTTCACGTTTTTTCGCCTTTGGCTGTAGGAACAGGCAGCGTTCTCTGTTACTATGAATTGTATAGTGAATGTGTATACTGAAAATTGTAGAAAAATGTATGCAATGAGATGGTTTTTAACCAGAGGAGGGTGTGATGGAGTTCCTTATTCTACTCGTCATGCTGGTAATATTGGACGTAGCAGCCATACGTTGGGGCGCAATCAGCCTGGATGGTCCCGATAGCCCCGAATGGGAACGGCGGCGTAACTGGTTAGCTTTTCACTAAATTCACCGGATTATTTCATGCAAGAGCAACAATTGAGCGGTTCGGAAGTGGCAGCAACTACGACACCTGCATCTACTGAAACATTGGTAACGTCAAGCTCCACTACTGCGCCTCAACCCAAGCGACTGATTATTCTCCTGTCACTACTTTCGCTGTATACGCTCTGGGGCGGCACCTATCTTGGGATGCGGGTTGCCCTGGAAGGCTTTCCGCCCTTTTTCGTAGCGGGCTTTCGCCAGTTGATCGCCGGTATCATCCTGTATGTCTTCCTGCGACTGCGTGGAGCGGCGCGACCGACACGCGCCCAGTGGTTGGGCGCGGCTATCGTTGGCGGATTATTGCTGGTGGTTGGCAACGGCGGCGTTGTCTTCGCGGAGCAGTGGGTTTCGTCGGGACTGGCGGCGCTGGCCCTGGGCGCGATTCCGCTATGGGCGGCCCTTTTCTCTGGCCTGTTCGGGCGCTGGCCCAGGCCCATCGAATGGTGCGGCCTGGCTATCGGTTTCGCCGGACTGGTGCTATTAAACCTGGAGAATGGACTGCACGCCAACCCGCTGGGCGCAATCGTGTTACTCATTGCGCCTATAAGCTGGGCGCTTGGCTCCATCCTGAGCCAGCGTCTGCCCAGTCCAAAGGGTCTGATGGCAAGCGCGGCTCAAATGCTCGTGGGCGGTGTGATGCTCTTTATCGTGGGGTCGGTCATCGGCGAACGCATGACCGCTTTCCCCGGCCCGCGCGCATTAGGAGCAATGGCCTACCTGATCGTGGGCGGCTCGTTGATCGGTTTCACTGCCTATGGCTACCTGCTGCGCTATACGCGGCCCGCCATGGCAACCAGCTATGCCTACGTCAACCCGCTCGTCGCGGTGGGCCTGGGTGTCGCGCTGGCAGGCGAACATATCACGCTGATTGGCGTGCTGGCAATGTTCACCATCTTGTCGGGCGTCGTGCTGGTGACGATGGGCAAAGAACGGAGTCGCGCTCACTAAAAATCCTTTTATGATTTCCCCACATTAAACCTGAAGTGCGCGATATCACCGTCCTGTATCACATATTCTTTGCCCTCAAGCCGTTGCAACCCCTTTTTGGCGGCGGCGGCGAACGAGCCGCCGGAGGTCATGAAGTCTTCGTAGCGCGTCACCTCGGCGCGAATGAAGCCGCGTTCGATGTCAGAGTGAATCTTGCCGGCGGCTTCAGGAGCCTTCGCGCCTTTCGTTACTGTCCAGGCGCGCACTTCGTCCTCGCCTGCTGTCAGGAAGGTAATCAGGTTGAGCAGGCGATAGCCCACCTGGATGACGCGGTCCGCGCCGAGTTTGGGCAGGCCCAGCGATTCGAGATATTCCGCCGCGTCCTCTTCTGGCAACTCCGCCAGCTCGGCTTCCAGTCTGGCCGAGACTGCTGCCACCTCCGCGCCTTCGGCCTTCGCTCGCTTTGCGATGATAGCGATGCCTTTTAGTTCGCCTTCCTGTTTCTCAGGGTCAACGTCAGCGCCTGCCGCGATACGTTCCAGCAGGTCGCTGGCCGCGCCCAGTGCATCTTCGCTGACGTTCAGCACATACATGCGCGGTTTCAGGGTGAGCAGGAAGAGTTCGCTAAGTACGGCGCGATCCTGCGCGAGGAGTTCAAGCGAACTTACTGGCCTCAAATCGTTCAGGGCCTCCTGCAACAGTAGCAGGATATCGAGTTCCTGCTGGTATTTCTTATCGCCCGATTTGGCGGCCTTTTTGGTGCGCTCAATGCGTTTCTCAACAGTTGCGAGATCGGTCAAAGCCAGTTCGGCGTTCAGGCTATCCAGGTCGCGATTCGAGTCTATCGAATTGTAGATATGTGGGACGTTGCTATTCTCAAACGCGCGCAGCACGATAGCCAGCGCGTCAGCGTTGCGAATATGCCCGATAAACTCCGCGCTCAGCCCCTCGCGTTTCTCGCCATCTCCATGCGCGGCCTGCCCCACACCCGCCACGTCTACAAATTCAACCGTGGCATAGGTGGTCTTTTTAGGGTGAAAAATATCCGCCAGCGGCTGCAGGCGCGCATCCGGCACCTGCACAACGGCAAAATTCGCCTGCACCGTGCTGGTCGCGTAGCCGCTCACAGGCGCGCCAGCCCGAGTGATTGCATTAAACAACGAGGTCTTCCCGCTCTGGGGCAGACCAATCATTCCAATAGTAAGAGCCATATGTATAAACCTCTTGACTTGACGTTATCTCAACAACCTATTACAATATGCTTGTCTGAAATGCGTTTCCCACAAGTTGGAGGGTAGCTATTATGCCATTGTACGAGTATTACTGCTCGGACTGCAAATCGAAGTTCGAATTGCTTGTCAGCCACCAGTACGCCGATGATATCGTGTGCAAGAAATGTCACGGCGAAAAAGTGCGCCGCCTGCTCTCAGTCTTTGCCCGCACGAGCGGCGGAAGCGAAGACAGCGCCTACGATGACACGGGCGCTTCGATGGGCAGTTGTGGCTGCGGCAACGGCGGCTGCGGCTGCCATTAAGCAGGATATACGTGATGTTCAACAGAGTCAGCTATCGACGCGGCGTGGTAGAGGGGAGCATCATCTACACGCTGGGTCGATTGGGAGCCTTGATTACGCCCGCCTTCTTCCCCGGCTGGATTTTCATCCTCGCCCCTTTGCTTTTCTTAACCCTGCAATTCCTCATCGCGCCCCTGTGGGCAACGCGCCGCCTACAGTCTACCAAACGCGAGCGATTAAGTAAACGGTTATGGCTACTTGGGCCACGCCTGGCCGCTATTTGCATTGCCATTGACGTAATAATCTCGCTCACGATAGGCCTGGCTATCTTTACCTTCACCAGCGCCCAGCAAGGCCCCGCCCTCTATCGTTTCTTCGTAAGCGGCCCTAACCACCTCAGTCTGCTCGATTTCGGCCTCTACGAACTAAGAACAATCGCGCTCTTGCTGGCCCTCCACACCCTCACAGTGATCTGCACGCGCCTCGGCCAGGGTGGATTCTTGCGGTTCACCATGCCTGCGGGGGGGAATCGGGTGACATTGTGAATTGCACTGCGCTTATAAATAAATTGAGGGTTTTCAAGTCCTGTCTCGCCACTCCCAACGGCTTTCTTCGCCTGGCATAAACATGGTATAATGAATGAGATATTTTGCCTCACAATGACCTTATTACCATAGATACCGGCGCGAACGCGAACGCCAGACACGGAGAACCTGTTACAATGCAACTACTCGGGAAGATGCTGGGTGACCCCAACAAAAAAGATATCAAGGCTATGCAGCCTACTATAGATAAAATTAATGCGCTTGAAGCGAATATGCAGAAATTGAGCGATGAGCAGTTGGCTGCGAAAACGGGAGAGTTTCGCGCGCACATGGCCCTGTACCTCAAAGGCGGGCTGGTGTTGGAAGATCAACTGCTCAAGATCTTCCGCGATGCGCTGGAGGTCGTTGAGCCTCTGGCTGCGAAGTGCAGCGAGGCGCAGGTGCGCGAGGCCATCAGCGAACCGCGCAAAGTGATCGAACGACGCCGCGACCCGGAGAAGATGCTACGCGATAACCTGCAGGACACGCTTTCCGAATGCTTTGAACAGGCCTATGAAAACCTGAACCCTGTTCTCAACAAGCGGCGCGTCACGGCCACCATGGATAAGGCCGAGGAAACGCAGGACTGGCCCGACGAAGCTAAAGACCCGGAGAAGGCCACCTTCGCCCTGCTTCAAGCGATTGAGCCAACGCTGGAAGAGATGGAGGACGATTACAAGCACGAGGCCTTTGAGAAAGCCTGGACGAAGTTCGAGCAGGCGCGCAGTAGCGCGGCAAATAAAGACGATGGCGCGGACGAACGCCTGGAAACCATGCTGGGCGATGTGCTGCGCGGCTTGCAGGGCGAACTGGTGGCATTGAAGGCAGAAGCCATTGATGCGCTTTTGCCTGAGATTGCTCGCAAATATCGCGCCGGGAAAACGCTTGACGACATCCTGCCGGAAGCCTTTGCTGTTGTGCGCGAGGCCGGGTGGCGTATCCTCAAAATGCGCCACTTCGACGTGCAGCTTATCGGCGGTATGGTGCTGCACCAGGGCAAAATCGCCGAGGCGAAAACTGGCGAAGGTAAGACGCTGGTCGCGACTTTACCCGCGTACCTGAATGCCCTACCCTGGTAAGGGCGTACATATAGTGACGGTGAACGATTACCTGGCAAAGTTCCACGCCGAATGGATGGGACAGATCTACCAGTTCCTGGGACTGACCGTTGGCGTGATCGTGAATGCCGTCGAACCGCTCACGACCCAACGGCGAGCCGCCTACCACGCCGATATTACCTACGGCACTAACAACGAATTTGGCTTCGACTACCTGCGCGACAACATGGTCAATTCGCTCGATCAACTGGTACAGCGTGACCTGAACTATGCCATCGTCGACGAGGTTGACAACATCCTCATTGACGAGGCGCGCACCCCGCTCATCATCTCCGGTCAGGGCCAGGAATCGACCGACCAGTACGCCAAATTCGCGCGCTGGGCGCCGCGCCTGAAAGAAGAAGAAGACTACACCATCGAAGAAAAAACCCGCACCGTGTTGCTCACCGATGCCGGTATCGAAAAAATCGAACAACTGGCGGGCGTAAAAAACATTTACGAGGCGGAAAACGTCGAACTGACACGCTACATGGAGAATGCCATCAAAGCGCATGTCATCTTCAAACGCGACAAAGACTACATCGTCAAGGATGGCGAGGTCGTCATTGTTGACGAATTCACAGGCCGCCAGATGCCCGGACGCCGCTATAGCGAGGGCCTGCACCAGGCAATCGAGGCCAAAGAAGGGGTCAAGGTACAGCGCGAGAACCATACACTGGCCACTATCACCTTCCAGAACTTCTTTCGCCTCTACGACAAACTTTCAGGCATGACGGGTACCGCCCTGACCGAGGCCGAAGAACTTCACAAAATCTATAAGCTGGACGTGGTGGTCATTCCAACCCACAAACCTATGATCCGCGTAGACCAGTCCGACCTGATCTATCGCACAGCAGAGGGCAAATTCCGGGCGGTCGCGGAGGAGATTCGGGAGTTGCATGAGGAAGGCCAACCCGTGCTGGTTGGCACCACCTCGGTTGAAACTTCGGAACATCTTTCAGATATACTGAAGATGCAGGGCATACCCCACAACGTTTTGAATGCCAAACACCACGAACGCGAGGCGCAAATCGTCGCCCAGGCCGGGCGCAGCGGGGCCGTTACCATCGCCACCAACATGGCCGGTCGCGGTACCGACATCCTGCTGGGCGGCAACCCCGCCGGGTACTTCGATACCATCCTGCGCAAACATGCCGAACACGTCGATTTCATCCGCGAGATGCCGGAACAGGATGATGCTGATCGCGATGATAAAGAAGAGGCCATCCAGCAATACATCGCCAGCATGTCGGAAGAGGAGCGCAACGCCATCCTCGATCAAAAGGTTCGCGAATGCGAAATAGATCATAAGCGAGTGGTTGAGTTGGGCGGTCTGCGCATCATCGGCACCGAACGTCACGAGTCGCGCCGCATCGACAACCAGTTGCGCGGTCGCGCCGGACGCCAGGGAGACCCCGGCTCATCGCGCTTCTACCTGTCGCTGGAAGACGAATTGATGCGTCGTTTTGCCGCCGACCGCGTCTCGAAGGTGATGGAGTTCGCGCGTATGGACGAGGATATGCCGCTCGAAAGCGGTCTCGTCTCGCGTTTCATCGAACAGGCGCAAACCCGCGTCGAAGGTTATAACTTCGATGCCCGTAAAAATGTGGTCGAATACGACGACGTGATTGCCAAACAGCGCGAAGTGATCTATGCCGACCGCCGCGCCGTGCTTGAACGCGCCGATTTGCACGACCGCGTGCTGACCATGATACGCGACGAGGTGCGGCGCATCGTGGATACCTATATCCCCGGCAATATCGTCAACGAGGAAGAGCAACTGGAGCGTGTCTTCAATGCCCTGGAAGTCTGGATACACATTCCCGACGAAGCGCTGCCTGAAAACATTCACGCGGTGCGCAAAAGTGACCTGCTCAACAAGCTGACCGAGCTAGTCATAAATCACTACGAGGAACGCGGCGATCAACTTAATAAGCTGGTTGAAGAAAATCCTGGCCTCGGTATCCCCACCATTCGCGACCTCGAACGCTCGTACACGCTGCAAGTGATCGACCGATTGTGGATGGATCATATCGACTCGATAGATGTCATCCGTAACAGCATTCATTTCCGCTCCATAGCGCAGCGCGACCCGCTCGTCGAATTCAAGAACGAAGCCTTCCGCATGTTCGATATCCTGAAATCAGACATCCAGCATCATATCGTCGATGACCTGCTCAAACTCCTGCGTGGCAACATCACCATCAAAGTGCAGCAGCCCGCGCCACAGCGCAAAGCCCCGCGCAATCTGCGCACCAACGTCGATGATATCGCCAGAGCCAGCGGCCAGGCCAAAAGTGACGGCTCGGATGGAACCGCCCGCAGAGCCATCTCCGGCCCCGGCGCGCGTCAGAATGGAAACATGCGCGCTAACGGCGCTCCCATGGCTCCGCGTCCGGCGCAGTCCAACAAAATTGGCCGCAATGACCCCTGCCCCTGCGGCAGCGGCAAGAAATACAAGAAGTGCCACGGCGCATAATAGAGTATGGGTCATCCCTCATTTGATGAACCTCACCCGAAAGCGCTCGAGGGCTTCCAGTCACGGGCCAGAAGCATAGCCGCGGTCAAAGACAAAGGTGAGCAGTGTCACGCCGGACGCCCCCTGGAGGCGTCCGGCGATCTTATAATCCTAACAGGCTATACATCACCGCGCTTCTTGGAGTAAAATAGATCACAGAGAAATCACAATGGAGTGAAGCAAAGAATGCACAGGAACATCTAGCGCATTGCACATAGTAAGAGAGAATAAGCTTATGGCAATTAGCAACGCGACACTGGCGGGACTTACCCGAACACAACTACTGGAAATGCATTACATGATGTCCCTTCTCCGTCGCTTCGAGGAGAAGAGCGCTGAAGAATACACACGCGGCAAAATCGGCGGGTTTATGCACCTGTACATCGGCCAGGAAGCCGTCGGTGTTGGAAGCATTACGAATCTGCGCCTGGAAGATAAGGTCTTGTCTAGCTACCGCGAGCATGGACATGCTATTTTGAAGGGCATGGAACCACGCGTGGTGATGGCGGAACTATTTGGCAAGATTACCGGTTGTAGCAAAGGAAAAGGCGGCTCCATGCACATGTGGAGCAATGAACTGGGATTATACGGCGGCAATGGTATTGTTGCCGCGCAACTACCTATTGCCGCCGGGCTGGCTTTTGCCGCGCAATACCAGGGACTGAATAACGTGACGATGTGTTTCTTTGGCGATGGCGCGGTCGATGAAGGCGCGTTCCACGAATCGCTCAACCTGGCATCGCTCTGGAAACTGCCCGTGGTCTATATTTGCGAAAACAACCAGTACTCAATGGGTATGGCCGTTGCAAAAGCCTGGGCCGTCGATTCGCTGATGCCGCGTGCCGCAGCTTATAACATGCCGGGCGAGCAAGTTGATGGCATGGATGTGATCGCCGTGTATGAAGCAGCGCGCCGCGCCGTGGAACGAGCGCGCAACGGTGAAGGCCCAACGCTGCTGGAGGTCAAGACCTACCGTTTTCGCGGCCACTCCATGACCGATCCCGCCTACTATCGCACCCGCGAGGAAGAACACGAATGGCGCAACACGCGCGACCCCATCGGCATCTTCGAGAAGAGATTGATGGAACAGAGTATCGCGACCCAGGCAGAATTTGATCAGAACGACGCCAGGGCCACGCAGGTCGCCGAGGACGCGGCGGACTTTGCCGAAAACAGCCCGGACCCCGCGCCGGAAGAACTCTTTAACGACGTGATGGTTGATAATTCCACCGCGCTTTCGTTCCGCAGGGAGAGGGAGTAAAAAGAATGCGTACTTTAACCTATCGGGACGCGCTGCGTGAGGCTATTCGCGAAGAAATGCTGCGCGACGAGCGCGTTTTTATCCTGGGCGAAGATATCGCCGGGTACGGCGGCACCTACGCCGTCAGTAAAGGATTATTCGAAGAGTTTGGCGAAAAGCGCGTGCGCGACACCCCCCTGGCGGAAGAGGTAATTACCGGCGCGGCCATCGGCGCGGCTCTGGGCGGCCTGCGCCCCATCCTCGAACTGATGACCATCAATTTCAGCCTGATCGCCAGCGACCTGATCATCAATAGCGCGGCCAAATTTCACTACATGTTTGGCGGCCAGCCACAGATACCCCTGGTCATTCGGATGCCCGGCGGTGGCGGCGCGCAGCGTGGCGCCCAGCATTCACAGATGTTGGAAACCATGTACGCTCATGTCCCTGGCTTGAAAGTAGTCACACCCGCCACCCCTTACGATGTCAAAGGGATGCTCAAATCCGCCGTGCGCGACCCTAATCCCGTGCTGTTCATTGAACACGAACTGCTCTACAATATCAAAGGCGAAGTGCCGGATGAGGGCGTCGAATACACCGTCCCGCTCGATCGCGGAGAGGTCAAACGCGCAGGACAGCATGTTACCATCATCACCTTCTCGCGTATGCTGCATGTTACCATGCAAGCTGCCGAAGACCTCGCAAAAGAAGGCATCGACGCGGAAGTCATCGACCTGCGCTGCATTCGGCCCATCGACGTTGACCTGCTGGTAGACTCGGTAAAGAAAACCAACCGCGTCGTAATTGCCGAGGAAGGCTGGAAATACTACGGTACCGGCCAGGGATTGGCCGCGCTCATCTACGAGTTCGCCTTCGATTATCTCGACGCGCCCATCCAGCATGTAAACGGCGCGGATGTCCCCATGCCCTACTCGAAATCGCTGGAACGCCTCGCCATGCCCAACAAAGACGCTATCGTGAAGGCCGCTAAGGCCATTGTACCCGCAGTCCTGACGCGCGCATAAGCCAGAACACGCGCAAATACCAGGACACGCACAGATGCCAGGGCGGGGGCAAGCCCCGCCCTGACATCTAAATTGCCCCCGCCCTGGAAAACATAGAGGAAATATAAACGATGAAAACGGTAGAAATGCCCAAAATGGGCGATACCATGGAAGAAGGCAAGATACTCCGCTGGATTAAACACGAAGGCGACGCTGTGAAAAAGGGTGAGTCGCTGGCGGAGGTCGAAACCGACAAAGTCAATATTGAAATCGAAGCCTTTGCCAGCGGCGTACTGCGCAAGATACTGGTTCCCGAAGGCGATTCGGCCCCCATCGGCTCAGGCATCGCCCTCATTGGCGCAGCCGACGAACCCCTGCCCGACGGCCTTGCTACCAGCACAGGAGAGGGCGCGAATGGGAAAACCGCCGCGCCACCACTACCATCAAGGCAGCCCTCGCCAGCCGCGCAAAACGCAACGACAGTAGTAAAAGATGCGCCAGCCGCATATGACGCGGACGCGCAGGGACGAATTTTCATTTCACCGGTTGCGCGTCGCCTGGCGGAAGAGCGCAGCATCGACTACACCCGTATTCGCGGCACCGGCCCAAATGGGCGCATCATCAAACTGGATGTCGAGGCCGCGCTGGCTCAAACGCAGGTACCGGTGGGAACGAGGGCAGCACAAGCGCCCCCATCCATCGCCGTATCGACTCCCGCCCCGTTATATATTCCCGTTGGTGAGCCAGCCGCCATCGATAGCGGTGATGTTCTTGAAATCCCACTCACCGCTATGCGCCGCACCATCGCCAGGCGCTTGAGCCAGAGTATGCAGACCGCGCCGCACTTTTATGTAACGAGCGTCATCGACACCGGCAAACTGGCCGAACTGCGCAAGCAGATCAACGCCTACGCCGCCAGCGATCCCTCCCCCGTCAAGGTCAGTTTCAACGATCTGATTATCAAGGCAGTAGCCCGCTCGCTGGTGAAGATGCCCCAGGTGAATATCTCATTTGCCGAGGACAGATTGCTCCAGAAAAAATCGGTGCATATCGGCATGGCCGTCGCACTCGAACAGGGATTGATCGTACCCGTCATCCACAACGCCGACCGCATCAGCATCCTGGACATTGCGCGAGAATCGCAGCGATTGGCGGAGGCCGCGCGCACCGGCAAACTGCGCCCGGAAGAGTTCTCAGGCGGCACCTTTACCGTCAGCAACCTGGGCATGTTCGATGTTGAGAGCTTCACCGCCGTGATTAACCCGCCAGAGTCTGCCATCCTGGCGATCGGCTCGATCACTCCCACGCCGGTCGTGGCCGACGGGCAGGTGGTAGTGCGCGACCGCATGAAGGTCACGCTCTCGTCCGATCACCGCGCCATCGACGGCGCCACGGCGGCGCGTTTCCTGCAAGAGCTGAAACGCCTGCTGGAAGAACCCTTCGGACTGTTGCTGTAAGATGGAAGAGATGTTCATGTCTACCCGCACCATTCATGGCGTCACGCTGGCGCTGATCAAGGGCAATATTGTAGAGGTACGCGCCGATGCCATCGTCAACGCCGCCAATAGTGGTCTGCGCGGCGGCGGCGGCGTTGATGGCGCGATTCACCGCGCCGGCGGGCCAACCATCATGGAGGAATGTCGCGAAATCGGGGGCTGCCCTACCGGCAGCGCCGTTGCCACTTCCGCTGGCAAACTCCCCGCGCGCTACGTCTTCCACGCCGTCGGCCCCATCTACTCCGGCACGAGCGAAGATGAAAAATTGCTGGCAAGCGCCTACCAGGGCTGTCTCGATCTCGCCGAACACCACCATATTACAAGCATCGCATTCCCCGCGCTTAGCACCGGCGTGTACGGCTACCCCCTGAACGAGGCCGCACCCGTTGCCTTGCGCGCCATCATCCAGCACATTCAAAAACCTACCAGTTTGCAACAGGTCATGGTCGTATTGTTTGGCGATGAGGCATTCCAGGCGTTTGAAAAAGCCCTGGCGGATATTGACGTATAAGAGAAACTCTGCTATAAATTAGCTTACTCTATTCATCCGGTATATATTTGGCTATGTAGTGTATAAGCGTCTATACGCTGATGAGAGGCAAGAAGGAGCAAAGAAGCTATGCCAGATATTCGTTATGTCTGCCTGTCGGATATGCACCTCGGCGCGGACAACAGCATTTTGACTGCTATCAAGCCTGGCAGCATCGAAACCGACACGTCGCGCCCCAGCGCCGTTATGAGTCAACTGGCGCTGTGTTTGCGCGAGCTGATTGCCCGCAACGAAGGCGCGGAAAAGCCCACGCTCATCCTTAATGGCGATATCCTCGAAATGGCGTTGACCGATGTCAATAAGGCCGCCATGGTCTTCGAACGCTTCATTGAACTCGTCTTTCCCTCGGACGGTGAGGCGCTTTTCAAGAAGGATATCCTCTATTTCCCTGGCAACCACGACCACCATATCTGGGAGAGCGCCAGGGAGACCGGCTATTTGAGCTATATTCGCGGCCTGCAACCCGGCGCGGCCATCGAGTCCCCCGACCATACCACGAAAATGTTTCACCCCGACCTTGTGCTAGAGCCGTTCTTAACCAGCCTGCTCCATGTGTATCCACATTTGCAGGATGCCACCATCAACATCGCCTATCCTAACTATGCCCTGCTCAGTCAAAATGGGCAGAAATGCGTTATTTTCAGTCACGGCCACTACGTTGAGTCCATCTATTCACTGATGACTTCTCTCAATACTATGGTTTTCCCCGATCGCAAAAGACCAACCATCATGTGGGAGTTAGAGGCCGAGAACTTTGCCTGGATCGACTTTTTCTGGTCAACGCTGGGCCGCTCCGGCGACGTGGGACAGGATATTGGCCTATTTTATGCCAAGTTGCAAGATAACAAACAGGTTGAAAAGCTGATCGCCAACTTTATCACCAACTGGCTTGCCCATACCAGACAGTTCAGGCTGCTCGCAGGCGTTGAAGAACGGAGTCTGGAATGGGTGGTAAATTTTATTTTCAACAAACTCCACCCGCTTGAAAAACAGCGCACGGATGCGGCGTTAAGTGCCGATGCCATGCGCGGCCTGCAATGGTTTATGCAAGGCGTGCTGCTCGAACAACTCAAGGAAGAGAACAACTCGGCCATACCACCAGATATCGCCTTTCTTTTCGGCCACACCCACAAGCCATTTCAGCAAGAGATGAGCTTTACCGGCTATCCCGCCCCGCTCAAAGTCTACAACAGCGGCGGCTGGGTGGTGGATACTGTCAACATCTCAACCCTGCACGGCGCGGCAGTTCTGCTTATGGATGACGCTCTCAATACCGTATCGGTGCGCATGTATAATCAAGCCCTCAACCCGCAAGACTACGTCGTGCGCGTCGAGGAACTGACGCGTCCCGGCATGACAAACAGCGCCTTCTATACCCGTGTCAACGCCTCTGTAAATAACGCCCGCGACCCCTGGAAACCCTTTTCAGAAGCAGTGGCTGAGTCCATAGGCGTCCACGCCCACCTTCTACAAACGAAGATCAATCTTTAGGAGAGAAAACCTGTGTGTTGCCAGCCAGGGCGGGGGCAAGCCCCGCCCCTACAATATTCGCCCTTGCCAGCCATTTCGTAGTATGGTAGGGGCGGGGCTTGCCCCCGCCCTGGCTCATTATATTAACAACCCTTTTTTGCCCATCGCGCCGCGCAGCAGAGCAATCTCGCCGTAGTGGATATTCAGATGCGTAATACATATCTGCCCTATCGCCTGGAGCGCGGGCATTTCGCCCAGTGGCTTGACCGTCACTGCGCGTTCTGACAAAGCTTTTCCGCCATCAGAAATCGCCGCCAGGTAGGCCTCGTACTCGCTCCACACCTCTTCAACATACTGCATAAAGAGGGCTGTATCTGCGATATGGAAAGCGCGCGCCTCCTCGGTCGCCATGCCCGTTCCCTGCGCGCGTGGCGGCAATGCCAGCCGCTCGTGCCAGTTGCCCTCCGCCCACATCGTCGGACGGCCCTGCAAAATAAAGCGCAAAATGTTATCCTCGGTGCGCGCCGAGTGCCACACCAGAAATGCGATGTTATTCGTGTTCCCCTCGATAGTATAATGCCACTCTTCAGGCGTCAGGTCTTCGAGCGCAATGCGCATCCACCGGTGCAAACGGGTCTGCTCCACACGGAAAAAGTCGATAATGTCCATAGGCGTGACTCCCTTTCTAGCGTGTTGATATCTCACAACCAGTAATGGTTGATCTTATTGTACCCGCTTCTCCGCGCAAGTGGAAAGAGACAGCCTGAAACAAAAAAATAGTACTTTCTCTAAAATGCAAAAAAGTACTTGACAGGACGCAAACACAGTGGTAATATTCCACTTGCGCCCGCAGGTAACTGCAGAGGCGCGCAGAGGTGCGGAAGCATCGCGAGTACCTGAACAACTGAAGAGTGGTAAGGAATAAATGAAGTACAGTAATTAACCTGTCAATTGGAGACAACTCATTCACAATGAACTTGAGTCTCGTCTTACGAGATTCGATATACATTTTGGATGGCGAGTTTGATCCTGGCTCAGGATAAACGCTGGCGGCGTGCCTAACACATGCAAGTCGAACGCGCTTTTCTCGCAAGAGAGGAGCGAGTGGCGGACGGGTGAGGAACACATGGGTACCTACCCTGAAGTGAGGGATACCGGCGAGAAATCGCCGACAATACCGCATAGGCTCTTTTTCGCGAGAGGGAGAGCAAAGCTTTCTGCAAAGGAGGCGCTTTGGGATGGGCCTGTGGCCGATTAGCTAGCTGGTGGGGTAATGGCTCACCAGGGCGACGATCGGTAGCTGGTCTGAGAGGACGATCAGCCACACTGGGATTGAGAACGGCCCAGACTCCTACGGGGGGCAGCAGTGAGGAATTTTCCGCAATGGAGGAAACTCTGACGGAGCAACGCCGCGTGCAGGACGACGGCCTTCGGGTTGTAAACTGCTTTTCTGTGGGACGAGCAAGGACGGTACCACAGGAATCAGCCCCGGCTAACTACGTGCCAGCAGCCGCGGTAATACGTAGGGGGCAAGCGTTGTCCGGAATTATTGGGCGTAAAGCGCACGCAGGCGGTCGCGCGCGTTTCCGGTGCCAGCTCGTTGCTTAACGACGGGAGTGCCGGGAAGACGGTGTGACTTGAGGGCCTCAGAGGGACATAGAATTCCGGGTGGAGTGGTGAAATGCGTAGATATCCGGAGGAATACCAAAGGCGAAGGCAGTGTCCTGGGAGGTGACTGACGCTAAGGTGCGAAAGCCAGGGGAGCGAACGGGATTAGATACCCCGGTAGTCCTGGCCGTAAACGATGACCATTAGGCGTGTGGGGTATCGACCCCCTGCGTGCCGAAGTTAACACATGAAATGGTCCGCCTGGGGAGTACGGTCGCAAGATTAAAACTCAAAGGAATTGACGGGGACCCGCACAAGCAGCGGAGCGTGTGGTTTAATTCGATGCGACGCGAAGAACCTTACCAGGGTTTGACATGCGCGCGACTCCCCCAGAGATGGGGGTTCCTTCGGGACGCGCGCACAGGTGCTGCATGGCTGTCGTCAGCTCGTGCCGTGAGGTGTTGGGTTAAGTCCCGCAACGAGCGCAACCCCTGTGGTCGGTTGCATGTTTCCGACCAGACTGCCGCGATCAACGTGGAGGAAGGTGGGGATGACGTCAAGTCAGCACGGCCCTTACGTCCTGGGCGACACACACGCTACAATGGCTGGAACAATGGGGAGCCAACCCGCGAGGGGGAGCCAATCCTATCAAATCCAGTCTCAGTTCGGATGGGAGGCTGCAACTCGCCTCCCTGAAGTTGGAGTTGCTAGTAACCGTGGGTCAGCACACCACGGTGAATCCGTTCCCGGGTCTTGTACACACCGCCCGTCACACCACGAAAGTCGGCAACACCTGAAGCCGCCGGGCTAACCCGCAAGGGGGGCAGGCGTCGAGGGTGGGGTTGGTGATTGGGGTGAAGTCGTAACAAGGTAGCCGTACCGGAAGGTGCGGCTGGATCACCTCCTTTCTAGGGAGTCCGGTTCCTCCTCCTTCTTCGGAGCAGGAGCCTATCCCAGGTCGATCCTCTCTTTCTTTTCATGAGAGTAGAGGTACCTGAATACATGAGTGTGTCCTATGATTGGTGAACATGCGCTTTGTCAAGCCTTACCACTCTTCAGTTGTCCAGTGTCACGATATTCCGCGCCATTTGAGGGCTTTTAGCTCAGGTGGTTAGAGCGCAGTCCTGATAAGACTGAGGTCCCTGGTTCGAGTCCAGGAAGGCCCACCCTCTGCCGTATCTTTGTACGATCCGTTTGAGGATACTGCAAAGCTTGAGGGGACGTAGCTTAGTTGGAAGAGCGCCGCCTTTGCACGGCGGAGGTCAGGGGTTCGAATCCCCTCGTCTCCACCATTGGAGTTGCCTCACCACCCGCCTGCACAGGCGGGCTTTTTTTGTTGGAATTAAAACGACCAGACCCTCTCAGTGTGCCGGGTTCATCGCATGTCAACCACCACAGGAATCCCCCTACAAACAATACGAGCAGCGGTTCAATGGGAGAACGAAAACGCATACTGCCGTAGAAGACGACGTTCTCGGCGATAGTCATAGCCAGCACGAGATACATCGGCAGAAGCCGATCTTTCCTTCTTTTCCATGTAACTAGCAATCCTGATGCCGCCAGGAGGAAGACGGGAATAGGTGTTACCTGCATCAATTTCCACACGAATTGTGCCGACCAGCGACCGGGGAACTCGTCCGTGGGAAGGCCAAATACGAACGTCGTCGGACTCCACATGTTCTTGAGGTGGAGGGCGAGAAGGTAGGGCATCTTATTCAAATGCGTGCGAATCCAGGTAAGTGCGTGTTCGATATCCAGTGTTTCATTTGCTGGCGTATACCTGTAATCGTCATGGATAAGGGTGTGCGGAGGCGGTAGCCACAGGCCGTGCGCAATTGGATTGCTCCCGAACACTTCATCGCTATAAGCGCCTACCAGAACTTCGCCTACCCCGGTTGACACGAGAACGAACGCATGGGTCACGCGATAATTTCGATATGTCCAGGGCGCAATGATAATTGCAGCAATCACTACGATCACCAGGACACTTTTGACAACGACGTGCCAGGGCATGATTCTGGCGAGGATGGCTATGACGCCCCAGAGGCAAAGTACGCCCAGTAAGCCGGGGCCATTCGGGCGCGTCAATGTTGCCAACGCAAGAAATATGCCAGTAAGGACGACCCAGGGCCATGGTAGTCTCTGTCGCCAGTGCCGCGATCCGTTCAGTGACATATTCCTTACGCTCCAATCTGCTGCCGAGATAGCGCGTTGGAGCCGGTAGAGGGAGTAAATGAATGCGGTCAAGCAAAAGGTATAGAGCGATTCGGTGTACAACCACCCATCCCAGTAGAAGAGGCCTGCATAGAGTGCCGCGATCACGCCAGTAATCAGGGCAACATGTTTGCCAAAGAGATCTTTCGCGAAAAGATACACCAGCACGCAGGTACCTGAACCAATGAAGCAGAAAAATAAGCGCGCATAGGCGCTGTGCTCTCCTGCGACTAGGTAAATAGCGGCCATAATAAACGGCCATAGTGGAGCGCGACTCACCGTTGCATGGTGCGGAGTGAAACAATAACAGTGCTCTGTAACAATATTATGAGCTATGTTGTTATAGACAGCGGCATCAAATATTGGGACGTAGCCTCGAACGGCTGTGACGTTGTAGACTATGCGTACCAGCAGAGCGAGACAGAAAACGCCCATCACAGGCAGATATTCCTTCAAATATTTGAGTTTCATTCCATATTTCATATGAAGCATTCCATCCTTGTGCTTATTCTTTTTTCAACATAAGCTTCTGTTTAAGTACTTTTAGTGACCCACTTATACAGGTGGGCTTTTTTATGTTTTTAATTGCGCTGTCGTCCCCACACCTGAGCATTCACCAGGTTCGTTGGCCGTTCGCCGCGTAATATGCTGGCAATCTGCTCGCAAGCCATGACCTCCATACGTAGAAAACCAGCGCTTGTATATGAACCGATATGCGGCGTGCAAATGGTATTGGGCAGTGTGAACAGAGGGTGATTGGTCACCGGCGGTTCGGGATCGAATACATCTAGAGCCGCGCCAGCCAGGTGGCCTGAGCGTAATGCGTCTAATAATGCCGTCTCGTCGATCAGAGCGCCACGCGCAGCGTTAATCAGGTAGCTTCCTCGCGGCATGAGGCTCAGCGTTCCGGCGTGCATGAGATGATAGGTTGCAGGCGTGGCAGGACAATGCAGAGAGACAACGTGAGCGCGCGGCAATAGTTCCTCGAGCGAGGCAACCAGCTCTACTCCTAACGTAATGGCTCGTTCGGATGTGGTATACGGGTCAAATGCCAGCGCCTTCATTCCCAGCGCCTGCGCGATGACCGCGACGCGACTCCCGATGCGGCCCAGACCAACCAGCCCCAGCGTGGCGCCAAATACCTCAAAACCGGGCGTCAGTTCTCGAAGTTCCGGAAATGGATGTCCTGAGCGCAAGATGTTGTCTGTCAGTGTGACGTGCTTGCAGAGATTGAGCAGCAGGGCAATAGTGTGTTCAGCCGTAGACTCGGTTGGCCCATCAGGAGAATTGATCACCATAATGCCGCGCTGAGTAGCCGCGTCCAGGTCGATGCGATCCACGCCAATGCCCGGACGCGCGATGACACGCAGCCGGGGACCGATGCGATCCATCATATCGCCCGTCACAAATGTTGAGCCGGACACAACTATCACGTCAGCATGTGCTGCCTCCGCGCACCAATCGTTGCGCTCGCCGATGACACTGGTAGAAATGGAGGCCAGGCCCTCCAGCACGGCCACGGCCTCCGGTCGCAGCGCTCTACCCGTCCATACAAATGCCTGCGACATCGATGTATCTCCTCTCCATCTATGCGCGCGCCGCGCGCAAGTTCCGCGTGGCTTCTGCCATCATGCTACTGATATCTGTCGTCACGCTAATCATCTGAAAGCCCTGGCGTATACGTTCGGCAGCGGCCTCGCCGTTGCTGCTAAAAATGCCCGTCGCGACGTGATTCGCGCGCGCGCTGGCCTTGATACGTTCCAGCGCCTCCATAAATGCGGGTTCGGCTCCATCGCTGCTCGGCGGCAGGCCGATTTGAGCGTGCAGATCGTTCGGCCCGACAAAGGCCACATCGATGCCGTCCACGGAGAGAATTGCATCCAGGTGGTGCAACGCGGTCGCGCTCTCGATCTGGACAATCACCAGCGTTTCATCGTTGGCTGTGCGCCCATACTCCGACCAATCGCTGATGCCAAAACCATACGGGCCAAAGGCTCCGCCGATGCTGCGCGTGCCACGCGGCGGATACTTGGCGAACTCCACGGCGCGTTGTGCCTCTTCGCGCGTATTGACCATCGGCACCACAATGCCCCACGCGCCAGCATCCAGCGCCCACTTGAACCATTCCACTCCATGGGCGGGAACACGCACGATGGGGGCGCTGCTCCCGGCATCAACAATGGTCGCCACCATATCGGCCATGAGAGCGGGATTATGCGCGCTATGCTCCATATCTACCACGAGCCAGTCAAAGCCGAGTCGCGCCATAATACGAGCCGATGGGACGCTGGGAAGGCTCAGCCAGGCTCCCAGAGCCGGTTCGCCTCGTTTGAGCTTTTCTTTCACCTGATTTGTTCGCATCGCTTACTCTTTTCTTTCTGCGAAAACAACAATAAAATCTACAACGCTACACCGACCAGGGCGGGGGCAAGCCCCGCCCCTACCCTACTACGACAGTATAAAGCGCAACGAGTAGAACGGGACTTCGTACAGGGTACGGGCGGGGCTTGCCCCCGCCCTGGTTGTTCCGCCGCTAAAATTCGCGCCTCTGGGAGCAAGCCCCCGCCCTGGCTGTTCCGCCGCTAAAATTCGCGCCTACTAGGAGCAAGCCCCCGCCCTGGTTGTTCCGCCGCTAAAATTCGCGCCTCTGGGAGCAAGCCCTGCCCTGGTTAACGTGGCGCGATGGCGATGGGACGCACAGGCGAGCCGGTCGCGCCCCGCAGTTTGAGCGGCAGGCAGATGAAGGTAAATTCATAGCGCTGATCGCGAGCCAGTTCTTCCAGGTAAAGGTTTTCAATGATATAAATACCATGACGCACCAGCAGGATCACATGGCCCGGCAGCGTTACCTTTAGGTCAGGATCGACAACGCCCACCTCGTCCCAGGCTACATTGTCGGCTCCCACCGCCCGGACTCCCCTGCTGGCAAGCCAGGAGGAGGCGCTGGCGCTCGCTCCACCCGCTTGCAGATAGGTGGTCGGGTCCTGCCAGAACGCGCCATTGCCCGTGCGGAGCAGTACCACATCTCCCTCCCCTATCGCGACACCCTGATCGCGCTCAGCAGCTTCGAGATCTTCACGCGTGATTGGATTGCCGGTTCCTATGCGGTCTACACCCCGCTGCTGCGCAATATCAAGCAATATTCCGCGTGTAACAAGCGGCTCAATCGTCTCCGCGCCCAACGCGGTGAATCCTTGCGAGGTTTGAATGCGAGCGTCAATTTCTATGCCACCGTACAGGCGCAAATCCTCGGCCTGGTGACACAGAGCATCGATATGGGTACCCGAATGTTCGGTAGTGTACATAAAACCGGAGGCACCCGTCCTGGCCTCGCTCATGCCACGCTCGTGATGGCGGTGAAGTGTGTACACGTAGCCGGGCGCGTGGCTTGGAAAGGTTGGCGCTCCAAAGTAGCGCGGCTGCTCAAGATCGTAAACACGCGCGTTGGTTGGAATAATCATGCTGGACCTCCTGGCGAATGAACATCATTCTCGCCTTGTTTTCAGCCGCATTATACACTACAGAATTACTCTGTGTTGTATAAATTAAAAAGCAATGCGCTCCTGTCCCCCGTCGCTTTGAATATCTATTTCTCCGACGTTCTCTGGCTGATGTGGAGACATTTTGACGCGGGCATCTATGTAGAGTAGATATCGCTGAACATGGTTATTGGGCCGCCGGTACATTGCGAAAGACCTGGTGAGGCTGCACGGGGGAACCATCCGGGTCGGTGAGACCCCGGAGGAAGGGCGAGAACTTTGTTAGTGGGAGACGGGCGCGTTCACATTATAAAATCTTACCCACGCTTAACGGTTGCTTAACAGAATTAATGTAATCTCTGCTTAGAGAGACAACTCCGGTTCCTGGATTGATTGTGTAATTTGAGAAAGTAGGGAAAGAAATGCACAGAGCGACGTTCCCGGTCATCAAGGTGAGGGCGAGCTTTACGACCTCACTCTGCTGTTTCGCCGCAGTACTGGCTCTTATCTTGTCGGCGTGCTCAAGCTCAACGCCGACTACCACGGCAACAACACCGACGGTCACGACAACTACCATAGGCGGATCGCAGCCTGGCGACTTTGGCCTGGCGGCGCTGCCTGGCTATTCAGTCTCGTTATTTGCCCGCCAGACCACATCGTATACCGGCCCCGACTCACTCGTCGTTGACAACGGCTTCGTCTACATCGACTATCAGAATACGACTGCCAAGGACTGCACCGACACGAACTCCAGCACTGTCGTTCAATACGACATGACTGGGAAAGTCCTGAAAACGTACACGGTCCCCGGACACAGCGACGGCATGCGTGCCGATCCCTCGACGCATTTGCTGTGGGTCACATCGTGCGAAGACGGCAATGCCAAATTTGTCACTATCGACCCAACGAGCGGAACCATCACCCCGTACACTTTTCCGAATGCTCCCCACGGTGGCGGCTACGACGATATGTGCTTCCTCAATGGTACGGTATTCGTCGCCGCCTCTAATCCGAACGTCAACTCGGCCGGCGTCAATGTCTTTCCGGCCATCGACAAGATGACGCTTGGCAACGGGAAAGTCAACCTCACCCCCGTGTTGATGGGCAACGCCGCGGCTACCGACATCATCGCCAACGCAAAGACAACGCTCAACGAGGTTAACCCCGACTCGATGACGGTGGATACGAACGGCAACCTTGTCCTGGTGAACCAGGCCGGTTCCGAACTGGTCTTCTTGAAGAATCCCGGCACGCCCCAGCAAACAGTTACCCGTATGCCTGTCGGGGACCAGTTGGACGATACTGTGTGGTCATCGACGGCTCCTGGGCGCCTGCTGGTCACGGACGGTGTTATTGGCAACACCTATTGGGTCAACGCGTATCCCAGCACGGTGTATACACAGGCGCCCGACGACTCCGGCACAGTTGGTTTCGTGGGGGTGATCAATATGACGACCGGATTTATCAAACCGGTAGTGATCGGGTTGACGCATCCTACCGGCATGATCTTCGTACCCAATAGCTAGCGCGACACGTCACATTTGGGGAATACCGCCCGGCCTGACCGCCAGTGTGTGATTGGTGGTCAGGCTATTGTGGCCTCTTCGTCTCTTTACCGCTTGTAATGAGCGCTCTCGGAAAACCTGGTAGAAGCAATGTAGTGAACGTTCATTCATCCGGCGTAAAACCTTCTCAAAGAATGCGTAGCACGATCAATCGCGCCGTCTTCGTCAGAGCATGCGGGATAAAGCTGACGCCAGTCGCATCCTCACTTCATTATACATTCTTGTCTCACAAGCGCGTCTGAACGCAAATGAGCGGGGCTAACCCGCCCGCATCGGGCAGACTATATTTCGTTCCTAATTTCGCCATCGGTATCGCGAACCTGAGCATTCTCCATTACGTCCGCTTTTCCGCTCTTGAGATTTTTCCAGAGACGAAAGATGCCGCCGTTCCATAGATATCCTATCCAAATGGATATTTTACATTACCTTAACATAGCCATAATGAATGCTTAACATATCCATAAGGAATAGTTAATGTGCCAGTGATACCGTTAAGGTGGAACGGCAACGGGAGGGGATGAGGCCTGTTGCCTGCGATGGATCGTCAATAGTATGCATGCTCGTAGGAAACGAGCAGGAGGACTTATGTCAAAACAAAAGCGCCTGGCGCTCCTGTTGGGAGTTGCAGTCGTGATCAGTATGTTTATTTCAGCCTGCGGCGGCACCACGACCACCGGCACTACACCTACGCCTGGTCAAACGCCCACCTTGACCTGCCCTTCGATCTCAGGATTGACAGGTGCAGGATCGACCTTTGATAACCCGCTGTTCTCGCAGATGTTTGCCCCCACTAACTACCCGACGACCAAATGTGGCGTCAACGTCAACTACCAGTCCGTCGGTAGCGGCGCGGGCATTAACCAGCTGCTCGCCCACACGGTGGACTTTGGCGCCACTGACGCGCCCCTGACCGCCGCCCAGCAAGCCCTGAGCACGGCCGGGCCTATCATTCATATCCCGGTCACGCTGGGCGCGGTGGCGATGTCCTATAACCTCGCGGGCATCTCCGGGCATCTCAATCTGACGCCCGGACATTATCGCCAGCATCTACCTGGGAACGACCACCTTCTGGGATGACGCGGCGATCAAGACCGCCAACCCAGGCGTCACGCTCCCGCACGAGACGATTACTCCCGTGCATCGCTCCGATGGCAGCGGCACCACGGGTATCTTCACGCACTACCTGGCCGCGGTGAGCACGACCTGGTCTTCTAAGGTCGGCGCGGGTACCACCGTCAACTGGCCTGTGGGCGTGGGAGGCAAAGGCAGCGCGGGCGTCGCCGCGGCGGTCAAAAGCACGTCGGGGGCGATCGGCTACGTGGAACTGGCGTATGTCCTTTCGAACAATCTCCCGTATGCGGCCGTTCAGAATGCTAATGGGAAATTGGTGCTGCCCTCCATCGACGGGGCCGCGGCGGATGCCGCCGGTGTGACGAATATCCCCGCCAACCTGGAGTTCTTTATCGTGAACGCGCCTGGCGATGCGTCCTATCCCATCTCCGGCTTCTCGTGGGTCGTCGTCTACCAGACGCAGACCAATACCGCCAAGGGGCAGGCCCTGGCGAACATGCTGTGGTGGATGACGCACGCAGGCCAGTCGTACGCCACGCCGCTCAACTATGCCCCACTGCCCGCCCCCATCGTTACAGCAGACGAGGCACAGATCAAGTCGATGACCTGCGGCGGCTCGTCGTGCTACACCGGGGTTGTCAGCTAGCGGGTGCCTGGCCTTGTCAGCCTGTCTCATGGCCGCAAGGAAGAGAGGGAGGGAAAGCTTCCCTCTCTTCCACACGCCAGCCCCTTTTTCCTGTGCTCCTCGAAGACGCGAGCGCAGGGAAAAGGGGCTCCGCGGCGCGGATAACGAGCGAGGCATGGCGCTGGCGCTAAAGAAGAAAGTGGTGCTGTATGCAACGGAGCCTTCCAGGAACGCGGAGTGTGGCGCAGGCTGCTCGGATTAGGCAATCGTCGGCTCAGTGATACAATCTTTCGCGGGTTCACCTTGCTGCTCGTCCTGTTCGTGGTGGTGATCATCGGGGCCGTCACCTGGATCCTCATCAGCAATTCGATGCCGACGATCCGGCAGTTTGGCTTCGATTTTCTCACAAATCAGGCTTTTGATCCCGTCCACAACGTGTTCGGGGTCGGCCCCGCCATTTTCGGGACGCTGGTGACCTCGGCTTTCGCCATCCTTTTCGCCGTCCCCATCGGGGTCGGCACGGCCATTTTCCTGGTCGATTTTTGCCCGCGCGCCATCCAGAGGCCCGCTGGCCTTTATCGTGGAACTGCTGGCTGCCGTTCCCAGCGTCATCTACGGCCTGTTCGGCTTTCTCGTCCTGGCCCCCTGGCTGCAGGGGTCGGCGGAGCCCTGGCTGCAGAAGTACCTGGGGTTCCTGCCCATCTTCCAGGGTTCGTTCCACGGGCTCAGCCTGCTGGCGGCGGGGGTCATCCTGGTGATCATGATCCTGCCCCTGATTACCAGCGTTTCGCGCGAGATCATCCTCACGACGCCCACCGCCCAGCGCGAAGCGCTGCTGGCGCTGGGCGCGACCCGCTGGGAGGTCATCCGCCACGCGGTCCTCCCCTACTCGCGCATCGGTATCACCGGCGGCGTGATCCTGGCGCTGGGCCGCGCGCTGGGTGAAACGATGGCCGTCACGATGGTCGTCGGCAACCAGGCCTCGCCCATCAGTCCGGGCCTCTTCAATTCAGGGTACACGCTCTCGAGCGTCATCGCGAACCAGTTCAATGAAGCCACCCCTGGCGCCTTCTTCTCGGCGGTGATCGAGGCCGGTCTGCTGGTCTTTATCATCACGTTACTCACCAATATCATCGCGCGCGTCCTGATCTACAGGATGGGTCGTGTGGGAGGGCTTGTCGCATGAGTGTCATGGTAGAACGGCAGCAACCGGCTGTCAACCCATTCCAGGCTCCGCGCACAGCGCACAACGCGCGCCGGCGCGCCAGCAACATCGCCATCATCGCCCTCTCGCTGCTGGCCACGGCCTTCGCTGTGGCCGTGCTGCTCTTCCTGCTGCTGTATGTGCTGCGCCAGGGGCTGCCCTACATCAACGTTGACCTGTTTACCAAAATCCCCACGCCCAACGGCGAAGCGGGCGGCGGTGGCATCGGCAATGCCATCCAGGGGTCGCTGATCCTGGTCGGGCTCGCATCGCTCCTGGGTATCCCTCTGGGCCTGTTCACCGGCATCTACCTGTCCGAATTCGGGGGCCGCGGGCCCATCGCCACGGGTGTGCGTTTCCTGGTCGATGTGCTGACCGGCATCCCGACCATCATCTTCGGCCTGTTCGCCTGGATTTTCATCGTCGTCCCGCAGCAGGGCTTTTCTGGCCTGTCAGGCGGCGTGGCCCTGGGCATCATTATGATCCCGATCGTCGCCCGCACCTCGGAGGAAGTGCTGCGCCTGGTACCCAAGGAACTGCGCGAGGCATCGCTGGCCCTGGGCGCGACCGAATCGCGCACCATCCTGCGGGTGGTCATTCCGGCGGCGAGCAGCGGCATCATCACCGGCATCGTGCTGGCGATGGCGCGCGTGGCCGGAGAGACCGCCCCGCTCTTGATGACGGCCTTTGGCAATCCGTTCTTTAACTCCGATATCACCCAGCCTATGGAATCGCTGCCGCACACCATTTTCTTCTTCGCGGAAAGCCCTTACCAGGCGCAGATCAACCAGGCCTTCGCCGGCTCGCTTGTCCTGATCGTGCTTATCCTCATCGCGTCGTTTGCGATCCGCTGGGCAACCGGAGGATTTAAACGCAGTGTCCGATAACCGTGTCCTTTATCCTGGAGGCGTTGAGCAGATCATCTGAGCCACGGTCACAGGGAGTCCAGGGAGCAAAGGAGTAAGTCATGGCAATAGAAGTGCGCAACCTGAATGTATGGTACGGGCGTTCACAAGCGCTCCACGATATCAATCTCACCATTGAGTCGAACGGCGCCACGGCCATCATCGGCCCGTCGGGATGCGGGAAATCGACCTTTGTGCGCTGCCTGAACCGCATGCACGAAGAAATAGCCGGGGCGCGCGTGCAGGGCGAGGTTTTGATTGATGGAACCAATATCTATGAGCGTTCCATCCAGCCGATGTACGTGCGGCGCCATATTGGCATGGTGTTCCAGCGCCCCAATCCGCTCCCGACGCGCAGCATCTTCGAGAACGTGGCGATTGGCCTGCGCCTCAACGGGCTGGCCGGTGGAGCGGCGCTTAAGGAGATCGTCGAGCGCAGCCTCAGGCAGGCGGCGCTGTGGGATGAGGTCAAAGACCGCCTGAATGAATCCGCCGGACAATTGTCGGGCGGACAGCAGCAGAGGCTGTGCATCGCCCGCGCACTCGCAATCGAGCCGAAGGTAATATTGATGGACGAGCCAGCTTCGGCGCTCGATCCCATTTCAACCTTTCAGGTCGAAGATCTAATGCGGGAACTTAGAAAGACCTATCCTGTTGTAATCGTAACGCACAATATGCAGCAGGCTGCGCGGGTCGCGGAGAAGACGGTCTTCTTCTTGCAAGGCAGGCTGATCGAACAGGGAGAGACCGGTAAGTTCTTCTCACATCCTGAAAAGAAAGAAACCGAAGACTACATCAGCGGACGTTTCAGTTGAGCATCTACGACAGAATGTTAGGGTGAGCCTTGACAAGTGAAGAAAACGAGGACAAGACAAGCATGAATACTTTTGCAGATGCAAATACACTCGAAAGGAAGAGGACCGGCCCAGCTTCCCGAAGGGGCAAACATCTTCTCTCGCAAAGTTGCTCGCAGCGGCCATATCTCGTTTGAAGGGCGTCCGTACTTCATTAGCAAGACCTTAGCGGGCCGTTACATTCGTTTGATTGTGGTGGCGAACCGCCTGATTGTTGATACCAGTATCCCTTTACATAAAGAGTACCCGCTGGTGTAAAATACGGTATGAGTTGTGTCGTATGTAAAGGGAGATACGTGACACATAAGGAGATTGTATGGACACCAGCATCAATAAAATTGGTAAGGAGCCGCCATCGGTGGAGTTTGAAATCACACCTATGTCCAAACCTGTTGAAAATACACCTGTGCCTAAAGTCACTGTTGCCGATGCTGCTACAGTGCTTAACCCGGAAGCATTGGTTAAAATTGACGTGCGCCACGCCAATTTCTGGTATGGGGCCAAGCAGGCGCTATTCGATGTTTCTCTACCTGTTCGCGAGAAACAGGTGACAGCCTTGATCGGGCCATCGGGCTGCGGCAAATCAACGTTCCTGCGCACGCTCAATCGCATGAACGATCTCATTCAGGGTACGCGCACGGAGGGTGAGGCCATACTCGATGGCCGCAATATTTATGAGAAATCACTGGACGTGGTCTCCCTGCGTCAACGCATTGGCATGGTTTTCCAACGCCCCAATCCGTTCCCCAAATCGATCTTCGAGAACGTAGCGTATGGCCTGCACGTTCAAGGCAAATCGAGAAAGCACATCCAGGAGCGCGTCGAGGCCAGCCTGCGCGGAGCGGCCCTGTGGGACGAAGTCAAAGACCGCATGAAAACCTCGGCGCTGGGTCTTTCGGGCGGGCAACAGCAGCGCCTGTGCATCGCACGTGCCATCGCGGTCAACCCGGAAGTGCTTTTAATGGATGAACCGGCGTCCGCGCTCGATCCCATCGCCACGCTGAAAATTGAGGAATTGATCGTCGAATTAGCAAAAGACTACACTATTGTGATTGTGACGCACAATATGCAGCAGGCGGCGCGTGTCTCGCAATACACAGGATTTTTCCTGAATGGCAAACTGATCGAATACGCGCCAACGGTCGAACTTTTTGAACGCCCGCGCAAAAAAGAAACCGAAGATTACATTAGCGGACGTTTTGGTTGATACAACATTGGAGGCCACTGTGGGGCGTAAAATACTGGTTGTGGACGACGAGGCGGTGCTGGTTGAGACGATTGCCTATAACCTGGAACAGGCCGGCTACCAGGTGATTACGGCGGCGGACGGCGCCAGCGCGCTGGAGGTGGCCCGTCGCGAATCACCCGACCTGATCATACTCGATGTCATGCTGCCCGAAATGGACGGGCTGGAGGTTTGTCGCCAGTTGCGGCGCGATGGCGGCACCGCCGCCACACCTATCATTATGCTTACAGCCAAAGGTGACGAAATCGACAAGGTAGTTGGGCTGGAAGTAGGCGCGGATGACTACGTGACCAAACCCTTTGGCAGGCGCGAATTGCTAGCGCGCGTGCGCGCCCTGTTACGACGCGCCAATCCCACGCAGGAAGACGGGAACGCGCAGAATGTGTCTGGCGAAACTTCACAAACGCAACGACCGGGGCGCGAACTGCTCGCCGGGCCATTGCGTATCGACCTGGCCGGGCGGCGCGTCAATTGCCGGGGCAAGGATCTCGAACTGCAACCCAAACAATTCGACCTCTTGACCTACCTGGCGCGCAATCGCGGCACCGTGCTGACACGCGATCAGTTGCTGCAAAACGTGTGGGGATATGATTACGTGGGCGATACGCGCACCGTCGATGTGCATGTGCGCTGGCTGCGTGAAAAGCTCGAAGAAGACCCGGCCAACCCCAAATTGATCCAGACCGTGCGCGGCGTCGGCTACTGCTTCCGCTGGTAGCGACTGTACCAGGGTGGGGGCAAGCCCCGCCCGTACCCTACTACGAAGCTGTCGGCAATCCCGTATAGGGTACCTTTCACTGGTAGGTTTTTTGAAACGTGCCGCTCGCGCCTGTCATTCTGAGCGCAGCGAAGAATCTGCGTGCGGCTCGGCGAGAAATTCTTCGCTGCGCTCAGAATGACAACTCCCACCACGCTGACGCCTTTCCCGAAAACCCTACTAGTGAAAGATAGGGTACGGGCGGGGCTTGCCCCCGCCCTGGCTATGTGGTATCATAGATGCAATGAACCTGTCGATTTCTTTCCCACTGTTAAGGAGCGATTTATCTTGGAGCCTTTGACCGCACATCTTTTGCTTTCCCCCGATGCCTCAATTGATCTACACATGCATACCACTTATAGCGATGGACGCTGGCCTGTTGAGCAGCTGATTGATTATCTGGTGGCGGAACATTACGATCTGGTAGCCATCACCGACCATGATCGCGTGGATACCGTTGCCAGCAATCAGGAACTGGCTGCGCAAAAAAAACTGCCCGTGCTGGCCGGTGTTGAAATGAGTACCGATTGGAACGGCCAGATGGGCCATGTTCTCTGCTACGGTTTCGACCCATACAACAATGAACTGCTGGCGGTAAGCCAGCGCGTTGTGCAACGCCAGCTTGAAAATACACGCGCCGTCTACGAAGAGTTGCGCCACAAAGGATATGAGTTCCCACGCCAGCAAGAAGTGTTACAGGAGAACGGCGGCGATGTGGTGTTGCCGCGTGACAATATCCTCCTGCTGCGCGAGCACGGCTATGCCAACGACCGGCAGGCAGGTCTGCGCCTGATCCGCGAAGCAGGATTTGTCTCGATTCATGCAGACATGGCGGAAACGGTCGATGCCGCGCACCGCAGTGGTGGCGTCGCGCTCATCGCCCATCCTGGTCGCCGCGAACAGAACTTCACCTATTACGACATTGATCTGCTCGACAAAGTACGCGCCGACGTGCCCCTGGACGGCATTGAGGTCTACCACCCATACCATAACCCCGAAATGGTGGAAGCCTACCGCGCATACGCCCGCAAGCATCACCTGCTCATCAGTACCGGTTCCGACTCCCACAGCCACCCCGGACGGATGCCCATCAAGCACCGCGCCGAAATCAGCCGCGAGCTGCTTGAACGTGTGGGGATACATATCACCCCGTAAAAAAATATATCCCCCCTTGCAAGGGGGGATATATTTTTTTACGGGGTGATATTAATATTAGCCCAGCGCCTCTCTTCCCACCTCAACCGGTAAAGCCTCTTCCGAATCGTAATCGGTGGCTAGCGTGATATCGCGCCCGCGCCGCAACCCAATAATGTTGAAGACAGGCGTCAGCACTATTGCCAGGACGAGGTTCAGGATAATCATCGAAAACGCGATATACATTGCCGGGAAACTCACGCCGAAAATGGAAATGGCGTACACCGACTTTAGTCCGGCTGTCGAGAACAGAATGGTACCCAGTACCTCCGCCACAAACCAGCCAATCAGCAAGGCCCAGCGATTGAACCAGTTCGTGTAGAGGCCGAGGAAGACAGCCGGAAGGGTCTGGAGAATCCAGATGCCGCCTAGCAGTTGGAAGTTAATCACCTGCGTGGTGGGAATGTAGACGATAAAGAGCACCGCGCCAAACTTCAGGACAATCGATGCCCACTTGGCAGCTCTCAACTCCGCTTGCTCGCTGGCATTCGGGGAGATGTACTCCTTGAAGATGTTGCGCGTGAACAGGTTAGCGGCTGCAATTGACATCACAGCGGCAGGTACCAGCGCGCCAATCGAGATAGCGGCGAAGGCGAAGCCCGCGAACCATGACGGGAACTGGGCGTTGATAAGCATTGGAATGGCGTAGTTCGGGCCTAGTTTTACCGGGGGCTTAATGCCTGCTGCAATTGCCATGTAGCCCGTCAGCGCCAATAGACCGAGCATCAACGAATAGATCGGCAACAGCGCGGTATTACGTTTGACCACTTCCTTGCTGTTACTGCTCAAGACGCCTGTTAGAGAGTGCGGGTAAAGGAACAGGGCCAGGGCCGAGCCAAGCGCCAGCGTCACAAACGCCCAGTTCTGTTTAGGATTCAGAAGTTCAAAAAACGTGGTAGGACTCCCCGCGTGTTTCTTCGCGACGGCGGCAAAGATCGTTCCGAATCCACCCAGCCTGGCGGGCAGCACGATGAGCAAAGCGATCAACACGGTGAAGATCATGAGGTCCTTCACTATTGCGATCATGGCAGGGGCGCGCAGTCCGCTCGTGTAGGTATAGGCCGCCAGGATGAGGAAGGCAATCAGCAGTGGCAAATCAAGCTGTAAACCGCCAATCGATACTGAGAGTGGAATGCCAAGAGCGGCCAGCGAGACCTGGATGCCAAACATCTGCAAGGCGATATACGGCAGCGTGGCGACTATTCCGGTGAGAGCAATGGCTAAAGCCAGCGTCCTGCTGCCGAAACGGTCTTTCACGAAGTCGGCGGCGGTGACGTAGCCGCGCTGCTTGCAGACCGACCAGAACTTGGGCATCAGGATAAAGATGATTGGGTAAACCAGGATGGTATAAGGAACAGCGAACCAGCCGTTCAACGCGCCCAGCCCGAACATGGCGGCAGGCACGGCGATGAACGTGTAGGCGGTGTAGAGATCACCGCCAAGCAGGAACCAGGTCACACCGGTACCGAAACGCCGACCGGCCAGGCCCCATTCGTGGATCTGATTCAGGTTGCCACGTCGCCAGCGCGCGGCAAAAAAACCCAGGCCCGTCACGAGTAGAAAAAAGATGATGAAGACGGTAAAAGCAACCGGACTAAAGGTAAACATGGAAGGCTTCTCCTCCTTACTTCATTAGCAGGCGAGCTTCAGGCGCCGCCTGTACCGCGCTCCGCAATCCGCATGAGCGCTGACTTGTGACTGTCAGGCTCCCAGGAAGTAGAGCGCACCCGTCAGGATGGCTGTGAGAAAAATCCAGAGCAGCGGGAACCAGTAAAAGAAAGGCATCCCGATGAATGTCGGGTTTATGCTGTTGTAAAACGGAGGATACAGCAATACAATAAAAGGAATAATCAGGAAGATACGAAGCCAGGTACGCCTGATCCTGGTCTGGGGTTGCGCACTCACAAGGTTTCTCCTTTCGCGCTTAGCGCAAGGTACAATGGGACAAAATAAAAATGAAATGACAGGGAAAACGTGCGTGGATGATCCGTGAAGTGATTGGCACCTCCTTGTAAATGGGTTTGAGGTGGAAGTAAGTATGTCTATAACATACCTATCCCATCACGAAGAGATAGAGACCGATCTAATATATATGTAGTACACTAAAAGCCGGAGAAAGTCAATACAAAGCATCACGGATCTACGTCCTCGCGGGGGAAACCAGTAGCGTCACCCTGTTAGCTGGCAACGCTGCTTTTCTATGTATAAATAGCTATACTGTAACAGGAGCGAAAGGAAAGGGACACATAACAGTATGGTTAAGCAACCGCCCACATATATACACACCGAAATCGCACAGAAAAAGGTCAAGCCTCTCATGCGCGGCTGGTCACATGCTTTGGCTGCCGTGGCTGCTATCGTACTGACAGTTATCTTATGCGTATTGAGCCGCAACGATATTTGGCGCCTGGTTTCTATGCTGATCTTCGGCTTGAGCATGGTCGAGCTATATACCGTCAGCGCGGTGTATCACATCGTGACCTGGAGTGTCGCAAAGCGGCGAGTGCTGCGGGCAATTGACCACGCCAATATCTTTGTGCTGATCGCCGGAACCTATACGCCCTTGTGCTTCAACATCCTGACGGGCTGGCTACGCATCACCATACTCGCCGTCATCTGGACGCTGGCGCTGGTCGGCATCGTCACCTCCATCTTCACGGTGAAACTGCCGCGTTGGGCAACTGCCGCGCTCTATGTGGGTATGGGCTGGGTCGTGATACTGGCAATTCCGGCATTCCTGTCCGTATTGCCCTGGATATCCATCGCGGTCCTCTTTCTCGGCGGCCTGCTCTACACCACCGGCGCGGTGATCTACGCCCGCAAAAAACCCGATCCCTTCCCGACTATATGGGGCTACCACGAAGTCTTCCACCTGTTCGTCATCCTGGGCAGCGCGGCCTTCGTCATCTGCGTATGGGTATGGGCGCTGCCGTTCGTCAGAATGTAGATCAGATAATGTGATAATCGCGCAAAACTTTGTGTACCGCGCGTCTGCCTTCTTCCGCTCCTCCTTTCATGTAGCACTGCTGATTCATTTAGTAGCTGGTTTTCGTAGACTTTTCATCTGCTGCTATTGTATACTAGGTTCTAACAGTAGAATGGGATGGGTAAATTGTTATGCCAGTAAAGCTACGCGAGCTAAAGGCTCGCCTTAGTAAAGCGGGATTTGAAATTCGTCCAGGAAAAGGCAGCCATACCGTATGGAGACACCCATTAGTACCTTACATAAAATTGACCCTTGTCGGGCATGATGGAGATGATGCTAAACCTTATCAAGTTCATGACGTGAATAATGCGCTCAGAAGCCTGAAGGAGGCAAAAAGTGAGTAGAGATATTAATAGAGATAAGTACTCGATGCAGATCATCTGGAGCGACGAGGATCAAGCTTATATCGTGACGGTTCCTGAGCTTCCCGGTTGTAAAACACACGGGTATACCTACGAAGAAGCTGTTCAGAAGGGCAAGGAAGCAATCGAGAGTTGGATTGAAGCGAGTCGCGCCTGGGGCGATCCTATTCCCCCTCCTCGTAAGCTTATGTCAGCTTGATGCATGGTATCTTTAGAGTATCTTAGAAGCTAACTGTACTCATGTTTCCTGGATAGGTAATCCCTTTTCCCATTGAGAGGCAGGACTACAATGGTAACAATCGAAGAACTATCAGTAGTCACTCCTGCTGATTGGGTTCCAGGACCAAAACAAGGCTCCTGGACATATAAAGATTATGCCGCTCTTCCAAACGATGGACATCATTATGAGATTGTGAATGGAGTGCTGCTCATGGCACCTGCGCCCAGTCCAGATCACCAGTCAATTGCTGTGCGGCTTACCTACTACCTGTTTGCCCATGTTGAACTTGGTGGACTTGGGCGTGTGTTCGCGGGACCTATTGATGTAGAATTGGGGCCAAAGGATGTGTTTCAGCCGGATGTTCTTGTTCTGCTGAACGCGCATCTGGACAGGATAGCAACCAAAAGAATCATTGGCGCGCCAGACCTGGTAGTTGAAGTGGCGTCCCCCGGCACAGCAACATTTGACCGGCTCACCAAGTACGATGTCTATGCCCGCGCAGGCATAGCCGAGTATTGGATTGTCAAACCAGTTCAGCGCACCGTCGAGGTGCTGGTATTACAGAATAAGGAGTACCGCTCGCTCGGAATCTTTCAAGGGCAGCAGACGTTGCTATCAAAGATTGTACCAGATTTGTCCGTGCGTGTTGCGCAGTTTTTCGTGTGAGTCTGGAAAGATCAGAGATGGATGGAAGCATGTGTCAGCTCACCTACACATAGCAAACACAAAAAGAGGGTAGATACAGACACCTACCCTACATATTGCCAACCCTTTACATCACCCGCATCATCACGCCAGCCGCGTACACCGCCAGGTTCACCAGCCAGTAGGCCAGCGCCGTACCCATCAACAGCGTCCCCGCCACCGTTATGCCCAGTGCGGCCCAGGTCGTCCAGCCCGTTATTACCATTGGCTGCTCAAGAGCTTTTTCCGCGACTACAGACGTTTTCTCTCTGCTCAATGCTGCCGTTGGCGGTTTGACGGCGATGGCTGTGGCGGCTGTGCCATTGCTCAGTTTGCCGGAATTGACGCGGCGACCTGCTAGCGCGGGCGTAGTTGGCACAGTTGCCGTAACACCGGCACTTTGCGCGGCGGCCTCTTTTTCCATGAACATCGCGGCGATGACGCGCAGGTAGTAGTACATGCCGAGCACGCTGGCAAGCACGCCGATGATGAGCAGTTCGGGATGACCGCTTTGCAGGGCGGCGTAGAAGATGTAGTATTTGGCGGCAAAACCGGCCATCGGCGGGAAACCAGCCAGTGAGAGCATGAAGAAGGCCAACAAGCCAGCCAGTAGCGGTTGGCGATACCACAGCCCGCGCAGGTCGCTTAGATTGCTGCCCGAATTGTCGGCGCGTTCCAGCACGGAGATGATGCCAAAAGCTCCCAGGTTCAGAAAAGTGTAGCAGAACAGGTAGAAGAGGATGGAAGAGAGTCCAACCGTGCCGCCTGCTATGACGCCGATCAGCAGATAGCCGGCATGGGCAATGCTCGAGTAGGCCAGCAGGCGTTTGACGTTGCTCTGCGCCAGCGCGAGAATGTTGCCGCCCACAATCGTCAGTACAGTAATTGCCCACACAACGGGCATCCAGTCGGAACTAATAGGAGCAAATACGATGGCGAAGACGCGCGCGAAGGCGATCAACGCCGCAGCTTTGGTGCCAACCGACATGAAAGCCGTCACAGGCGCGGGCGCGCCATCATACACATCGGGCGTCCATGCCTGGAATGGTACAGCAGAGACTTTGAAGGCAAAACCAACGATGAGCAGGCCCATGCCGATCAAGAGCAGCGTTGGTGTATGAAAATGGACACCAGTAACAGGAAGCAGGTGTAAGAGATCAGAGGGAGGCAGCAAATAATGGCTTATCCCGGCAAACGAGGTGCTGCCCGTTGCGCCATAGGTCAGGGCGATACCGTAAAGCAGGAAGGCCGAGGCGAAGGAACTGAGCAGGAAATATTTCATGCTCGATTCGCGTGAAGTGGCGCGGCGCATGACGAAGCCGCACAGGATGTAGAGGGCCAGCGAGAGCATTTCCAGGCCCAGGAAAATGGTCAGGAAACTGGTAGCGGCCACCATGATCATCATGCCCACAGTGCCGAGCAGCATCAGCGCGTAGTATTCACCCTGGTGCAGCAGGTTCAGGCGCTTCAGGTAGGCGGGCGAGAGCAAGATACCCAGCGCGCTCGCGGTCAAGATAATGAAATAAGCGTAAAGCGTGCCAGGGTCGGAACCGATCATATGGTTAAAGGCAGGCAGGTAATCACCGAAGTTGAACAGGATGATGCTCGCGGCTAACGCGCCCATTAGCCCCAACAGGCTCAACACGGGCAGCACAATGAAATTGCCCCCGTCTCCGGGCACCATTCCCTTTTTCCCTGCTTGAGGCAAGAGTAAATCCGTTAGTAAGATGAGCAGCGCGAAGATCGCCAGAACCAGCTCTGGCGCGATACGCCCCCAATCAGCGGCGGATGCAGTAAATGTGAACGACATAATGATTCCTCGGCTCAATGTATTAACGCGCTCGCGAAATGCTGAAGCGCATTCACTACCGCCGGTTCCATTAAGAAGATAAGCGGTTGTGGTTGAAAGCCAATATAAAAGATCAGAAACAACAGGGGCAAGATGCACAGGAACTCGCCCAGTTGAATATCACTCAGTATGTTTTTGCGTTCGAGCATAGCTACCGGCCCTTCGGTTTTGCGCGGCCCCTGCATGACGCCCTGGAACAGGCGCATCATATACCACGCGGCAGGCACTATAACTGCCGTGCCGAGCACACCGAAGATGGCGTTGCTCTGGAAGACGCCCAGCAAGGCCAGGAACTCACCCGCGAAACTATTCAAGCCGGGCAGTCCGAGCGAGGACAGGGCCGCAATGATCATCACCGTTGCCAGGACGGGAACGCGCTTTGCCAACCCACCGAAATCGCTCAAGCGGCGCGAACCAGTACGTGTCTCGATGTAGCCTACCAGGAGAAAGAGCGCGGCGATGGTGACGCCATGATTAACCATCTGCATCACCGACCCCTCGACGCCCTGCACATTGAACGCGAACATGCCCAGCATGATGATGCCCAGGTGGCTGATGCTGGAATACGCCAGCAAGCGTTTCATATCGACCTGCACCAGCGCCAACGCCGCGCAGTAAAGAATACCGATGACAGCCAGCGTGCTGATGAGCGGCGCTAATGTGTGCGCGGCATTGGGAAACAATGGGATGCAAAAACGCAAGAAGCCATAAGCCCCGGTTTTAGACATGGCTCCCGCCAGCATAGCCGTCACTGGCGCGGGAGCTTCGCTATACGCATCCGGCAGCCAGCTATGGAACGGGATGAGTGGCACTTTAACGGCAAAGGCGGCGGCAAAGGCCAGGAAAAGCCACGTTTGCACCGTCGAATTGAGCTTGCCGTTCAGCAGCGTGGGAATATCAAGTGTATACGCGCCGCCCGCTAATTTTTGATGGTAGTAGCCAAGCGCGATGATACCCGCCAGCATCAAGAGGCTGCCTACAGAGGTAAACAGCACGAACTTGATGGCGGCATAAATCCTGCGCTCGCCGCCCCAGCTTCCCACCAGGAAATAGGCGGGGATCAGCATCAATTCCCAGAAAATATAGAACAGGAAGAGATCTGATGAAAGAAAAACCCCAATAATGCCACTTTCCAACAAGAGCATGAAGGCCATGTAGTTCTTAACCTTCTGCTCCACGCGGAATGACGCGCCAATACAGACGACCGTGAGCAGCGAGGTCAGCGCGACCAGCAAAAGGCTAATGCCGTCCACATCCATGCTATAGTTGAGGCTGAAGCCCTGCGTAGCAATCCAGGTAATTTGCTCATGCGCGACTGCATAGTACGTTGCCGTTGCTCCCGCGCCCACGATAGTCGCGTTGAAACCCGGAACTGCCTGAGAATAGCCCAGCGCGAGGCCCAGCACAATCATCAAATCGGCCCAGGCGAAGCCCAGCGCCGTCCAGCGAATAACCCTCAGGCGTTCGCGAGGTAGAAATAGAACGACAATGCCACCGATCAGGGGCAAAAACGTTATCAGCGATAATAATGGAAACATGCCACTACCCCCTCACCGCGTAATAGATGACAATCAAAATGACACCGAACAGGATTGCCAGCGCATAGTTACGCATATAGCCCGTTTGCAGGCGGCGCAATCCGGCGCTGGTGCGGCTAAACACCCACGCGGTTCCCCTGCTGCCACCATCCAGCACATTGCCTTTGAGCAGTCGCGATGCCGAGCGGCCAAGCCACAACAGGGGAATGATGATGACATCGTTCAATATCTCATCAATGTAATATTTATGGAAAACCAGTTGATAGAACGAATTCTTGCTCTCTTTGTACTCGAAGCCTTTTCTGTACAGGGCTATCGCGCCAAGAATGCCAGCTACGCCCAGTGCCACACTCAACCCTGTTGATACCCATTGCATGGATAGAGAAGCCTCTGGAAAGACAACGGGTGTTACCGACCAGGCCGGATTTGTGAAAACCGGACTGAGGAAAGTTGCCAGAGGATGCCAGTTCGGTAAGCCAATTAGCCCGAACGATCCTATCCACCCACCTATAACCGAGAATACCGCCAGGATTATCAGGGGTACCGTCATAACGGCGGGCGCTTCGTAAATCCTGTAAAAGCCACCATGTCCCTGTGTATGCTCTTCAACCTCTGTCCCTTCGCCTTCATCGCCATGCTGCGCGGGGCCGCTGCCGCGATACCTGCCGAAGAAAATGCCCATCACCAGTCGGAACATATAGAACGCCGTCAGCCCTGCCGTTATGAGGCCGATAGCCCATAAGATATAAAAAGCAATACCGGTCTTTCCAGGCGTCGAAGAAGCGTGCGCCAGCAGAGAACTGAGTATCTCGTCCTTGCTCCAGAAGCCGGACAGAGGCGGAATGCCGCTGATCGCCAGGGCCGCGATAAGGAATGTCCAGAAGGTGATCTTGAGACGGTGGCGCAATCCGCCCATCTTGCGCATATCCTGCTCGCCGCCCAGCGCGTGAATGACCGCGCCCGCGCCCAGGAAAAGCAGGGCTTTGAAATAGGCGTGCGTTATCAAGTGGAACATACCTCCACTATAGTCGTGCGCTCCCAGGCCCATGAACATGTAGCCAAGCTGGCTGATAGTTGAATAGGCCAGCACGCGTTTGATATCAAGCTGGAAAACCGCTATGCTGGCTGCGAAGATAGCGGTCAGGCCGCCAAGCACCGCGATAATCAGCAGCGCGGTAGGCGATACGTCGAAAAAGGTATGGGCGCGCGCCACCAGGTATACGCCAGCCGTTACCATCGTGGCGGCATGGATCAGGGCGCTAACGGGCGTTGGACCCTCCATCGCGTCGGGCAGCCACATGTATAGCGGCAACTGGGCCGATTTGGCGGCGCAGGCGATGAAGAGCAACAGGCAAATTACGGTGGCAGTTGAGCCTGGAGCCGCCTGGTTAAGCGCTCCCAGGTTGCCGTTGCTGTCGGTATAGAAATTCAGCGTGCCATAATTCTTGAAAATGAGGAAAATGGCGATCATCAGGCCGAAGTCGCCGATGATGTTGATGACCAGGGCTTTGCGCGCGGCGGCTGTCGCGGCGCGGCGCTGGTACCAGAAGCCGATCAGCAAAAACGAGGCCAGGCCCACCAGTCCCCAACCAACCAGCAGGAAAAGGAAATTATCCGCGCTGACCAGCAGGGCCATCGCGAAAATAAAGAAGTTGAGATAGGAGAAGAAGCGGCTAAATTCGCCGTCATTCTCCTCGTGCATATAGCCCGCCGAGTAGATATGGATGAGAAAACCCACGCCGGTTATGACCATCAACATAATGGCTGAAAGTGGATCGTAGAGCAGACCAAAATTCAGGGTGAAAGGATTAGCGCCGGGCCCCGCGCCAACCACACCGGAGTTGACCCAACTGTAGATCACCTGGTCTGCGCCGGCAGGTGACGATGGTAATGCGCCGCGTAGCGATAGAAAGCTGATGGCGGCGAGGAGAAAGGCCACGCCCGTAGTACCTAGCGCTATCGTAAGCGCTCCAGTGCGGGCCATAGCGCGTCCGGTCAGGCTCAGGATGATAAAGCCGAGCAGGGGCAGCGCCAGTATCCATACGGTTAAATTTGTCATACTACTAGCCTCGTAATGCGTTCATATCGTCAACGTCGATATTGCGACGCGTGCGGAAAATGGAGACAATAATAGCCAATCCCACCACCACTTCGGCTGCCGCGACGGTAAGCACCAGAAACACAAACATCTGCCCATCCACCGAGTCGAGATAATGCGAGAAGGCCACAAACGAGAGATTAACGGCATTCAACATCAGCTCAATCGACATAAAGATAATCAAGGGGTTGCGCCGGATCAGTACCCCGGCTACGCCGGTGGTAAAGATAAACGCGCTTACCACTAAATACCATGATACCGGTATAGACATAATCGCCTCCGCTTACGATTTTCGACCCAGCACCATCGCGCCCAGAATTGCCACGACAATCAACAAACTCGTGACCTCAAATGGGAACGCGAAGCCGTGAAACAGGGCCAGACCGAACGCCTGCGTATCACCCTGCTTTGTGACGGTCGCAGCCAGGCTATTCGCGCCGCTCGCCTTAACGTTCGCATCGATGGTTGCGCCCGTAATCAGCAGGTAACTCAAAGCGCCGACCAGCACAACGCCCAACGCGCTGGCAACCCCGCGCTGCCAGGGAATGCGATCCTGCATCTCGTTATCGCTGGCTTCCGATACCAGCATGGTGACGACAAAGAGGAAGAGTACCATGATCGCGCCCGCGTAAATCAACACCTGCACTATAGCAATGAACATCGCGCCCAGTTGCAGGTAGAACAGGGCCAGGAAAAGCAGCGTCAGGATCAGGCTCAACGCGCTGTGAACGGCGTTCTTGAAAAAGATCACGCCGAAGGCAGAGGCAACGCTGGCAACCGCCAGCACAAAAAAAGAGATGAGAGTAAAATCAATCATTTGGACGCGCGCGCCTCCTCGTGCTCAAATTTGCGCCGGTCTTCATCCTGTTCTTCGCTGGTGAAGAGTACTGATTGTTCCGTCGTCATATCGCCCAGGCCAACGGCGGCGGCGCTGGCCTCTTGCCCATCGAAGACGTGGTGCTGCTGTGGCACATTGGCATCTTCGGGCGCGGGCTGGAACCAGACCGCGCTTGAACCAACGGTGGCCTCGCCCTGTGGTTCGAGCAACTGCTCTTTGTGGTAGACCATATCTTCAGGGTAAAAGGATGCCAGCTTGTAGGTATGCTCAAGCGTGATCGCGCCTGTCGGACAGGCCGCCTGGCAATAGCCGCAGAAGATGCAGCGCAACATATTCACATCGAACACCTTGGCATAGCGTTCCCCTGGCGAAACATGCTGCTTCTCGCTATTCTCGTCGGCCTCGATATAAATAGCATTGGCAGGACATGCTCCCGCGCACAGGAAACATCCCACGCACCGTTCCAGCCCGTTCTCATAGCGATGCAGCACGTGCCGCCCGCGAAAACGCGCCGGTAGCTCGCGCTCCTCCTCCGGGTAAGAAATAGTGGTGGGCTTCTTGCCCATATTTTTCAGGGTTGTTGCCATCCCCTTGATGATGTCAAATGACATGGTGTATTTACTCCTGATCTTCCTTTGCCAATTCATTCAATTTTAACATTCGCAAATTTGGCAAAGATGGTAATTGCTTATCATTTGTCAGAAAAAATGATGCATTCGATTTGATTGCTGTAGCCATCTGAATAGAATCAGGTGTCTGAATCTTAGAGGTTGCGCGCAAACGTGCGGCCTCTTCAGCTATTTCTTCTGAAAGGGGAACCATTTTTATAAAACCATCAGGTTGTAAAAGGAGGTCTCGATACTTTTGTGCTAATTTTGTATCTCCATTCCTGATAGGGTGAACTAATACCTCGAGTAAAGTTATTGTAGATGTAATCACTGTGAATTCGCCATTCTCTATTGCGTCAAAGAAAGGATCAACGATGTCCAGATAGATAGGATGCTCTTCCATATAATAGATCAACGGCATCGTGTCAAAACCAACTACTTTACCCTTTAATAAATCTATCCACCCCATGAGTTATGTTCCTCTTCAATATATTTCTCCACATCGATAGACCTCCATAGCTCTTTACCTAAACCTCTCAACTCCTTGATGCTATGTTTAGGACGATTGGTATTTTTAACCCGCTGTCGAACCATAGCTTCTATCTTTTCCAGCAATTGTTCTTGCTCCTCTGGAGAAAGCTTCTGAAACCGATTGATCACATCATTCTGAGCTTCGCTATAAGCATGAGTGGACATTGCAACCCTCCTTATGATGATATTAACCTCAATCAAATCATACCAGAGCCAACTCAACTTGTCACCCTTATAACCAACCGAGCGAGTCTGACTGAGTACTTCATCGTAAGTTGACATAAGTACTCTCCTATTAGTCACCACTGGCAAGCGATGCAAGCGTTTCCATCAACTATCCACTCCACCTTTCACTGGTAGGTTTTTTTGAATCGCACTGGTCGCCAAAGAGTGTCATCCTGAGCGTAGCGACGGATGACACCTCCCACCTGGCTGGGTCCTTTCCTCACAAACCTACAGTGAAAGATCCACTCCACCCCCTACAGAACAATCGAAGTTCTAGTTATTCAGTACCAACCTTTTCAAACTTTGCCAACCTCACCGACGTTGGTATCACCATCGTTTTCGATCCCTCAAACTCTTCCACATCCACTTCCTTCTGCCCCTCGTTGATCTTGCGCCGCTCGTAGAACAGGACTGCCACGATGATCGCCAATCCTGCCAGGCCGCTGATCCACCAGGGCCAGCCCAGTGCCACGACGGTAGCAGCAATTACCGCGTTCACTACAGCCAGGGGCAGCAGCAATTGCCAGCCGAAGCGCATCAGGCGATCGTAGCGGATGCGCGGCAGCGTGGCGCGTAACCAGATGAACAGGAAGAGGAAAACGGCCACTTTGATCAGGAAGAACACAATGGACAGGCCGGGAATGCGTTCCAGTCCAAAGAAGCTCCAGCCGCCAAAGAAGAACGTGGCAGCGATAGAGCTGACGGTTATCATGTTGATGTACTCCGCCATCTGGTAGACGCTCCAGCGCAGGCCGCTGTATTCGGTCAGGTAGCCAGCCGTCAGTTCTTGCTCGGCTTCCGGTAGATCGAACGGGGCGCGGTTGACCTCGGCGATACCGGCGATCAGATAGAGGAAGAATCCCAGCGGCTGCGCGGCCACGAACCAGATGCCCATGTGACGCTGCGCATTGACAATGCCCACCATACTGAGCGTGCCGGCAAACATCAGTGTGCCGCTCAAGGCCAGTCCCAGGCTGGTTTCATACGAGACCATCTGGGCCGCGCTGCGCAGCGAACCCAGCAGCGAGTAGCGATTGCCCGATGCCCAGCCGCCTAAGACGATGCCATAGACCGCCAGCGACGAGATCGAGAGTATCCACAATATGCCGATGTTGACATCGCCAATAATCGGGTCCCATATGCTCGTTTTGCCATCAACCCAGCTATTGCCGATGGGGACGACAGCGAAAGCGCACAGCGCGACTACTACCGAAATGATGGGCGCGACCAGGTAAATGGCTTTTTTGGCCTGTGTAGGCACGATCTGCTCTTTGAAAATCATCTTGATAGCATCGGCTATTGGCTGGAACATGCCAGACGGACCAGCGCGGTTCGGCCCCAGGCGGCCTTGCAGCCTGGCCACCACGCGCCGCTCGATCAGCGTCATATAGGCGAAGGCCGTCAGTAGCGCGAGCATAACGATCGCGCTCTTGATAACGCCTGCCACGATGGGATTATTGAGAAATTCAAGCATGTGCCACCTCTTGCTCTTGCGTCCGCACTCCCTGCGCTCCCAGGTCTTCCCAGGTCAGTCCACTATAGAATGGGTTGGTTGCAGCGATTTCCAGCAGCACATCCTGCGGGCTATCATAGTTCCATTTCTGCCCCAGCAGGTTTGCCAGCCGGGTCAGAATTTCCCAGTCGGCCTTCGCGCCGGACAGGGGCCGCAGGGCATGTACGATTTTCTGCACATGGTGGTCGATATTAGTCATACTGCCGTCTTTTTCGGCATAGGTAACTGCTGGCAGGACGATATCGGCCTGTTGACCCGTTTCGGTGAGGAAAATATCCTGCACCACCAGAAATTCAAGGTTGGAGGGCAGCTGCGAAACGTGGCGCAGGGGATTAGCCCCCATCACGTACAACGCCTTCAAACCGGGGCTGCTCAACATCTCATTGTAGCTTAATCCCCTTTGCGGCGCTGGTGTGTAGCCGGGCAGCGCATCGGGCAATACGCCCATATCGCGCGCGCCGAGCGAGTTGGCGTCTTCAAACAATGGACCAACGCCAGAGCCGGGACGGTTGATATTATCGGTGACGTAGGCCAGCGTTTGCAGGTCAGCCGCCAGGTCTTCGCAGTCCGGGGCCAGCGTCGCCATTTCGTCGTACAGTATCATCACGCCCCGCGAGGTGGCGATAACATGCGCCAGTTCGCGCAGCTGCATAGTGGTCTCGGCCCCCAGGTACTTTTCATAGCTTCGAATGGTGCCATCTTCGAGCAACATGCTGTTGTTCAGTTCTTCAAGCGGGCTATGCACCTGCTCATGGAGGGCAGCCGCGCTTACCAATAATTTCGCAGCCATGCCAGCGCCGTGCTCAGGAATAGAAATCTTCTGCACCGCGAAGCGGTCCAGTTCCGTTGTGCCCTGGTTGATGATGTAAATCTGCGCGCCAGCTTTCATGGCTTTCTTGATGCGCAGGTTGAGAATGGGCTGGCGTTCGTATGGGTCTGAAGCGACCAGTACGATGTGCGCCGCCTTCTCAATATCGGCGATGCTGTTGGTCATCATCCAGGGTCTGCCCGTCAGTGGGTCGCGCGGGCCAGGGAAGCTGCCATGATGGTGATCGATGTTGGGCGTGCCAATGGCCTCACGCAGCAACTTCTGGAAGAGATAAGCTTCCTCGTTGGTGGTGCGCGTCGAGCCGATGCCGCCAATCGAGACCGCGCCATGATCAGTAGCAATCTTGCGCAGACGCGAGGCCAGCATATACAGCGCCTCATCCCAGGTGGCGGGCTGGAGTTGTCCCTTCTGGCGAATAAGCGGGGTGCGGAGTCGCTGCGGGCTGTTGACGAACTCGAAGCCCCAGCGTCCCCGGTCGCACAGCCAGCCATCGTCGATGGCATCGTTGTTTCGAGACACCAGGCGCATAACCTTATCAACGCGCACATCGATGCGCGCATTGCAGCCAACGCTGCAATTGTTGCACACGCTGGGAATGCGTTTTAGCTCCCAGGGGCGCGACTTGAAACGATAGGCGCTGGCCGTCAACGCGCCTACCGGGCACATTTCGACGGTATTGCCGGAGAAGATCGAGTCAAACGCGGAGTCGGGCGCGGTGCCGACCTCCATTTTGTAGCCACGCGAGATCATCACCAGCCCGTTATCCATCGAGATTTCCGAACTGAAGCGCGTGCAGCGCTGGCACAGGATGCAGCGCTCGCGATCAAGCATCACGCGGTCGCTGACCGGTACAGGCTTGGTATAGTGACGCTTGTACAGGTCGAAGCGCGTGCCGCCAGGCCCATGACGTAACGTGAAGTCCTGCAAATCGCACTCACCGCCTTTGTCGCAGATGGGACAATCAAGCGGGTGGTTGATGAGCAGAAATTCAAGTGTGCCCTTACGCGCCTTGAGAACTTTGTCGGTTTTGGTATGCACGATCATACCTTCGCTGACGGGCGTGGTACAGGCCGTCTGCGGGGGTTTGGGCATCTTCTCGATTTCGACAAAACACATGCGGCACGCGCCCAGCGGTGGCATTTTAGGGTGATAGCAATAAATAGGAATCTCGATCCCTATCTGCCGCGCCGCCGCCCAGACCAGCGTTCCCGGTGCTACCGCCACCGGTATGTCATCAATGGTCAGGTGAACTAATTCGTCTTTTTTCTCTTCTGGCATTGTTTTTACCGTCTATATCCTAAATAATAACGCTCGTTTTCCCCACCCACCCCGCTAAGAGATGGGAGTGGGGACACCCCACATCCCGGCAGGGAGAACCCTGCACTCCTTTTCATCTTGCTCCTGCCTGCAAGGATTGTATTCCTGCTTCGGCATGGTCTGGTTCGGCGTGGTGCTTGAATGGGCAACGGCCCTCGCGCGCGTGGGCCTCGTATTCGTCGCGGAACAGCTTGATGCTGCTGACAATCGGGCTGGTGGCGGCATCGCCAAGCGGGCAGAACGATTTGCCGCTGATGTTATCGCAGATGTCAAGCAAGAGATCCAGGTCTTTCTGGCTGCCGTGTCCATGTTCGAGCCGGTGCAGGATTTCGGTGAGCCAGTAGGTTCCTTCGCGACAGGGGGTGCATTTGCCGCACGATTCGTCGCGGTAGAACTCGCTCATGCGCAGCACGGCGTCAACGATGCAGGTGTCTTCGTGCATGATAACGACTCCGCCTGAGCCTGCCATCGAACCAGCGGCGGCAATGGCCTCGAAGTTGAGCGGCGTATCCAGCTTGTCCGGTCCCAGCATGGGCGTTGAAGAGCCGCCTGGAATGATGGCCTTTATCTGTTTATCATCCAGGATACCGCCGCCGTATTGCTCATCGTAGATAAGCTCGCGCAGGCTGGTGCCAAGCGGCAATTCGTAGTTGCCCGGCTTCTTGACGTGTCCGCTCAGGCAAAAGACGCGCGTGCCTTTGCTCTTCTCGGTGCCAAAGGTGGCGTACCAGTCGGCCCCGTTCCTGATAATGGCGGGAATGGTTGAAAGCGTCTCGCAGTTGTTGATGACCGTTGGCCCACCGTACACGCCGACCGCCGCCGGGAATGGTGGTTTTAAGCGTGGGTAGCCACGCCGACCTTCGAGCGACTCCATTAAGGCGCTCTCCTCGCCGCAGATATACGCGCCCGCGCCGCGATGCATAATCACGTTCGAGCGAGTAATCGCTTCCCAGGATATTTTTGCCGATATAACCAGCCGCGTATGCTTCGTCGATTGCGCGAGCCACCTGCCGCCCTGCCAGAGCCAGTTCGCCCCGCACATAAATAAAAGCCGTCGTCACACGGCAGGCATAGCTGGTAATAATCACCCCTTCGATAAGTTGGTGAGGGTTTTTCTCCATCAGCATCCGATCTTTGAAGGTGCCCGGTTCGCTTTCATCGGCATTGCAACACAGGTAGCGCGGCTTATCGTTTTTAGCGAGAAAGCTCCATTTCAATCCAGTAGGAAAGCCAGCGCCGCCACGCCCGCGCAACCCCGACTTCTTCATCAACTCGACCAGTTCATCGGGCTGGTACTCCTTCAACGCCTTCTCAAGCGCCTGGTATCCGCCATGCTCGCGATACCCATTGAGCGTATCCAGGCCAGGAGCATCGATATCTTTTGTGACAATCAGTTCTGGCATATTTATATGATTCCTTGTAATTCTCGTTCCCATTCATCGATCAGCGCATCTGACATTTCAAGCGTCACGTTTTCGACGAACTCATCGTTGACTTGCAGCACCGGCGCGGTGCCACACGAGGCGAGACATTCCGCCGTCATCAGGGTAAAATTGCCATCCGCTGTCGTCTCGCCGCGTTTAATCCCCAGGCGCTCTTCGAGGTGATTGACAAGGGCATCGCAGTGGCGCAAATAGCAGGAGATACTGGTGCAGACCTTGATAACTTTTTTTCCCGGCTGCTGTTGGTAGTACATTGTATAGAAAGTGGCGACGCTCTCCACGTCGTCAATCGTCAATCCTATGGTCTCCGCGACCGCCCGCAAACCATCCTGCGTGATGTATCCCTCTTCTTGTTGCGCAATATAAAGGGCGGGCATAACCGCCGAGCGCGCTACGGGGTAACGCGCCGCCAGATCACGCATACGCTGTTTAGCCTGTTCTGAAATCATCGATCTACTTCTCCAAGCACGATATCAATACTGCCAATTGCGGCTACTACGTCTGAGAGGAAGCGGCCCTCGATCATCAGTGGTAGGGCCTGTAGATTGGCGAATGACGGGGCGCGCACGTGCATACGATAGGGCTTTGCCGTGCCGTCGCTCACGATATAGAAGCCAAGCTCGCCTTTAGGTGACTCGGTGCGCACAAACACCTCGCCCTGCGGTGGGCGATAACCCTCGGTATACAGCTTGAAATGGTGGATCAGGGCTTCCATGCTGCCTGTTATCTGCCACTTGGGAGGCGGCGCGATCTTGGGATTACTGACGCGATGCGCACCCGCTGGCAAACCATCTATGGCCTGGTTGACGATGCGTAAGCTCTGCTCCATCTCCAGCATTCGCACCAGGTACCGATCATACACATCACCGTTGGACCCAACCGGAATATCGAAATCGAATTGTTCGTAGCCGCTATAGGGAAAGGCTTTGCGAATATCCCATACGACGTTGCTCCCACGCAGCACCGGGCCGCTTGTGCCATAGGCGATGGCATCCTGCTTGCTCAACAGGCCGATGCCCTTTGTGCGTTCAAGCCACAATTGATTATTGGTGAGCAGGTCGTGGTATTCGCGCAGGCGAGCCGGGAAGATACTGGTGAACGCTCGCACTTTCTTCTCGAACAAGGGGGTTAGATCGGCCTGCAAACCGCCGGGGCAGATGTAGCTGGTCATCATGCGCACGCCGGATATCTCTTCAAAAACATCCAGGATCATCTCGCGCTCGCGGAAACAGTACAGGAAGACGCTCATCGCGCCCAGATCAATAGCGTGCGTGCCAAGCCAGACGAGGTGACTGGCAATGCGCTGCAGCTCCGCCAGCAGGACTCGCGTATACTTGATCTTATTGTTGATCTCGTCTTCGATACCCAGCAGTTTTTCTACTGCCAGCGAGTAGCCCAGGTTGTTGCACAAAGGAGCCAGATAATCCATGCGGTCGGTCAGCACCAGGGCCTGGTGATAGGTCTTGGCCTCGGCGGTCTTCTCAATGCCGGTATGCAGGAAACCGATATCGGGTACAGCCTTCAAAACGGTCTCGCCTTCGATAGTCAGGATCAGGCGCAACACACCATGCGTACTGGGATGTTGCGGCCCCATGTTGATGGTCATGGTGTCCATACGCTGCCCATCCGCGCCGACCGTGCTATCCTCTATGCTATATTGTGTCTCTATTTCTTGTTTCTGCATATGTTCCTCGTTATTATTGCCAGAGCACGGAACAGAAATCTGCATCTCCGTCCTGTAGGGACAAGGGGTCGGGTGGAGCGAATGAGGGGGCCTTGTGCTTGTCCTCGTCGGAATGCGACCATCCCGCCTCACGCAACCCCAACAGAATCGTGCTGCCACGAGGACAAGCACAAGGCCCCCACCCCTCCCCACATCCGCCCCTTCTCCCTACAGGACGAGGAGTGGCTCTAGTTAGTGCATTCGATTATCAAAAATCATTCTCCTACTTCTCGGTTCCAGGTTCCTGATTCTGGCTAATTTTGCTGCGGCTCTCGTTTAGTTCGCGACTGAAAGGTGTGCGCATGGTCTGACTACCTACACCGGGATCAATGTCGTATGGTACCTGACCACCCCAGTGCGGTTCGGGCAGATCAAAACCGGAAAGGGGATAGTCTTTGCGCAGGGGATGCGTGGTCCAGTCCGCTGGCATCAGGATACGCTGCAAGTTAGGGTGGTTGCTAAAGGTGATGCCAAAGAGATCATAGACTTCGCGTTCATACCAGTTAGCAGCAGGCCATACACTCGTCATGCTTGGCACGGCGGGATGCTCTTCGCGCTTCTTACCACCCTGCCCAACGCGCACTTTGAGACGTAGCTCGCATTGGTTTGGTATAGAGAGCAGGTGGTACACCACATCATAACGCGCCGCTCGTTCCGGCCAGTCCACAGCAGTAATGCTGGATAGAAACGTATAACGTAGCGTCTTATGAAGATACGCGCAAACGGTAAGCAGATGGTCCATGTGCAGCACGAGAGTCTGCTCGCCGCGAAAATCGCCTGTCTCAAGCACCGCCTGTGGAAATTTCTCGCGCACCATCGTCACCGTCGAGGTCGCTGTTATCGCCATACTATAACCCCTCTCCAATCGGGCCTACCAATTTCATGCCACTGGCCTTCAAGGGATCGGGTGGGTTGGGAATGCCTTCGAGAATCTTGCGTTGGAGTTCGTTAAAGCCATACAGCAGCATTTCCGGTGTAGGCGGGCAACCGGGAATAAACACATCGACAGGTACGATTTTATCGACTCCCTGCACAATGGCGTAGTTGTTGAAGACACCGCCGCACGACGCGCAGGCGCCCATCGAAATGACCCACTTGGGTTCGGGCATCTGATCGTAAATCTGTCGCAGCACAGGAGCCATTTTGATGGAGCAACGTCCGGCGACGATCATCAAGTCGGCCTGGCGCGGCGATGCGCGAAACACTTCCGCGCCAAAGCGCGCGATGTCGAAGCGATCAGCGCTGGCGGACATCATCTCGATAGCGCAGCAGGCCAGGCCAAACGAGACCGGCCACAACGACGCGCTGCGCCCCCAGTCGATCAATCTGCTCACCTGTGTCGTGAGAATACCGGCTTCCCCATTCTTCACGTGCAGTTGGCGGCTCAAACGCGGCGTCTGGTTATTGGAGACGGTCTGCACCGGCTCCCAGGGGTTTTTTACTCCCAAGTGAAGGCCCCCTTTCGCCAGACATAGACATAGCCCACCATCAAAATCGCCAGGAAGATCACCAGTTCGATCAATCCCAGCGCTCCCAGATTGTGCATTAGAATGGCTAATGGGTAGAATGAGACGATTTCAATATCGAAGACAATAAACAACATGCCCGTCAAAAGATATTTAACGGGAAAGCGGCGGTTCGGCGCTTCAATTTCCTGAATGCCGCATTCGTAAGGCGCAAGCTTCTCCGGCGTCGGCTTCTTTGGCCCTAAAATGGTTGTCAGTACCATTACCAGCACACCAAAGAGGACAGCCAGCGTCACCAGAATAAAAATGGGGAGTGTTCCCATACATGGGGCCCTTCATTTCTCTCAAATAGTAATCTATACAGGCTCAGCCCGCTCGCAACACTGCCGCGCGTCTGGCTAGTGTATTTTGTACACTTCGTTCATTAAGTATGGTAGCACAGCATTTCAGCAGTGTCAAATAAACAAAGCGCAACTCAAACGACGCAATATTGGTCGCCAGGTCCGTTATAGAGGAGATTCGACTTGCAAAAAACATGCTCGAGGCTATGCAACGGGAGAGAGCGTTAAGGTTGCCATGAGTTGTCCTTGCTGATAGGCTGTCATAGCTCCTGCTTCTCCGGCAACTGGATCAATTTGCCCATCACCATTGATATCCACTCCGTGGTAGGCATCGTCGGCCAGGCTCGTAATCTCTTGGAGCGATGACAGGTCGGTGGGATGCGCCCGCACGCGCAGGAGATCCTGCTCAATGGTTGTGGTCCACCCGCTGACATTTGTGAGAGCAATATCCATCAGGGTTGCGTGTTGGCGCATAACATTTGTGGCATCTTTCTGGCTAAGCGCCAGCGAAGCATGTTCTTCGGCACCTGCGATGAAACCTTTGCCTTGCAGGCCAAAACCATCCCCGGCTTCAGTTACATCCTTCCCAATACATGTTCCTGAAAGTGGTCGGTAGTCCGCACCGTGCGCGCCCTCGATAATATCTAACATGCTTTGCGCCACACATCCAATTTTGGTAGTATTCTGGCTGGTTGACAAACTTTGCAGCACCGCGGCTTGAATATCTAGCAGGTGCGTTTGCTGTAAGAGGCCAATCAGCATTCCAACCTTGCCTGGGGTCTCAGGAAAACTGATGAGCAAGTGCTGGATGTGCTGAAAAGCCATGACAGGGAAGGTACCGTTGAGAATCACTGCTCCCGTCGGCGCAGTGACTACACCTTGTTCCAGGGTGATCTCCAACTTATCTCCAACGACGAGTAGATTGGTAGTTGCTCCGTTATAGATGAGCGACCATGTTTGACCATTTCTGGTTAGCTTACCCAGACTCAGGACTGCCTCAGTCTGATCGTTGATGATCCAGGCCTGGTAATTGTTTCCGGCATGAGGTACCTGAAGACCCTCGATAGTGATGTGGAGCGCGTTGGTCTGTCCCACGGGATCATTCTGATTTGCAAAAAATATGACTTGACCACTGCCGCTTGACATAGCGCTGCTCTTCTGCGCGAGCAATGTGATTCCAAGCACACTGCTGGCGATCACCAGCAGTGTGACCAACGCCGCAATCAGGATAGTGCGTTGCTTGAATTTCCGTCCGTACCGGCGCATTAAGGCAGGCCGTGGACTGCCAGTCAGACCCAGGGACTCATCATCGGAGAAGCCATGCAGCGAGTGCGGAATGGAGGTGGGCTGGTGTGTTGGAGAAGGCGACCCGGATGGCTGATCTGGTGTGGCCGACCTGCTGTTATTCCACGCGCGATCGGTATACGTCATATTTACCGGTGACGCTCCGTTAGTATAAGGATGATGCCCCTGCCCGGTTGGGGATGCGTAGACGACGAACGGCAACCGTGTTCTATTCGTTTCACCCAGCGCGCTGTGATAGGCGTTGGCGAATGCTCCTGGTTGGTGGAACCTCTGGGCCGGGTCTTTCGCCAGGGCGCGTGTCAGGATACCAGACAGGCCGGCGGGGAGGTCACTGCGCCGTTGCGTGAGCAGTGGGACAGAGGCATACAGATGCTGCTGTACACGTTCATCGAGCGTGTCGCCTCCAAATACAGGACTACCGGTCAGAAGGTGATAGATGACTACTCCCAGCGCGTACACGTCAGTAGCAGGACTGCTCGGCTTGCTGAGCAATTGCTCAGGAGCGTATCCCTCGCTCCATTCGAGAAACTGATTCTCTGGCATATTTTGCGCGTATAGTTCGAGGAGACTCCTCACGCCAGCATCCGCCACTACCAGGCTACCGTCGAGTCGGATAAAAATGCTGTCCACTGATAGACTGCCGTGGAGGACCGTGTGCTCATGCGCATATTCCAGAGCGGTGGCCATCTGATCCAGGTAGCGGCCTACCGTGAAGGTATCCAGCGCCCCATTTTTCATAAGACGAGTACGTAGAGAACGTAATGGGAGATGTGGCGAGATCAGGTAGGGAAAGCCGCGAAAGACTCCATAGTCCAGGAGGGGGAGAATGTATGGATGCTGCAAGGTGGCAATCTGACTGGCCCGGTACTGAAAATGTTCCAGGTAGACAGCGTGATCCCGTGGTGTCGCGCTTGATGGTCCATCCAGAAAGCGCAACAAATAGGTGGTGTTTGTATCGGCATGTATAAGAAAGGTAGGCCCTATCTTGCTCTGTCCAATGAACCGTTCGAGGTAATACTTGCCTATAGCTGTCCCGGCCAATTTGTCAAATGGCATTGTCTTCATCATATGCATTTCCTTTTAGCGTAACCTATATAGATGAGTCTCTATGTATCATTACGGAGACAATGCCAATCAGTAACGGAACTGGACTTAATTTCTAGTTCAGAATGAATATCTTACAATTTTAATTTTGATTAAAAAATGCGTAAAATGTAGGTAGGTGTAAATGATGAATATACTACAATACGCCGATAGCATAACAAAAAAGACATCGTTACTCTGGAAGTGGAATCGTAACTCAGCCTTAACCCGATCATCACCGTATTGCTCTTCCCATACACGACAAGTTTCTTCACAATGAATTTGTCTTGTATACAGAACAGGAGGAATTGTAGTAGGGCATGGGGAGGTGTCATGTAACACAGCTTGTTGATACGAGAGGAACGAAGCAAGAGAACTGGGTAGCATAATGCATACACATGAAAAGGCTGTGAGCATGTTTGCAAAAAATGCTCGCGCCTTGCAGGACCGCGCGGATATCGTGATCGTGGGTAATGGTATTGCTGGATTGACCGCCGCAGTAGAGGCGCGCAACCTTGCTCCGCAAAAGCGCATTGTCATCCTGACGAAACAGAGCCATCCTACCATCAATACACCCGCGCTCAAGCAATTTGCCATTGGGAAGCTGACACAAGAGCAATTGCTAGCCTATCCCGCAGGAACCGAACGTACGCATCAGATCGAGGTGATTAATGCGTCTGTCGAGGAAATTAGATCGAGAGGGAAATACCTCCGCTTAAGTGACGGTCGGGATTTCGGCTATAGCTCTCTTTTGCTGGCAACTGGAAGTAAATCGAATGGCCTCCCTGCTAATATCCCTGGATACGACTTTGATGGGGTGTTGACCTTGCACCGCTTGCGCGACTATCTCGACCTGCGTCGGCGGTTGCAGTTGCGCGAAGGGAAAGAAGCGGTGGTTATTGGCGGCGGAACCCACGCAATTGAAACAGTTATGGTGTTATTGAACAGTGGCCTGCGTGTCCACTGGCTGATTCGCGGCTCAACGTTCTTATCACGGATTCTCGACCAGGTCGCGTCAGACATGGTGCTGGAGCGGACGCGAATAGCGGGTGCCAGGATACAGACTGAAACAGAGGTAGTAGGTATAGTTGGGAAGGTTGGCTCTGTGGCCGGGGTGGTTACGAACCATCAACAGGTCATTGCTTGCCAGATGGTCGTCGTCTGTACCGGCGTAACACCCGTGACAACATTGGCGGAACATTGTGATGTTCCTTTGAAGCACAAGCAGGGGTTGCTTGTTGACGACCAGCTGCGCACCAGCGCACAGCATATCTATGCGGCTGGCGATGCGGCAGCAGTGAAGAATCCGCAGACGGGAGTGTATCAGCCACGCCTCCATTGGCAGGCTGCGGTTTTGCAAGGACGCACAGCGGCAACGGTCATGACTGGATGCGCCGAATTTGCATTATTGCCTGGCGTCCAATGGCAGGCTACGCATGTAGGTGAATACTCGCTGTTAAGTGTGGGTGATCCTCTGAGTGAACTCGAAAGTGCGAGAACTATTACTGATAAGAGAAAAGGAAGCTATCGCCGTCTCTCCATCTGTGGAGATCGGCTTGTGAGCTACCTTTCTCTAGGTACAGCGCAACCAGACAGCCTCGCGATCAAACGCATTGTGGATGAAGGACTCTCTGTGCGAGATATCGAGAAAGTCTTGCTCACGGGCGAATTTGATACGCGCCTGTACTTTGCGCAAAGACACTCCTCTGCCGCTCAGCGAATGATAACCACTGGCGAGTTACCTGCGCTACTTGCCTCCGACCATCCGAGTAATACAGATCCAAAATCCTCTACACGGCAAGACACTGATGCTCTCCCTCTGATATCCTCGTTGTCCTTGTTGCAGGTTGATCGAAATCCTGGGCTGGAGGTAGTTGAGGAGATGAATGGAGCGGAACAGCAAAAGGGCCTGCCAGTTCAACGGCAATCCCCGGTGATCGGCTCCGTGAAATCTTTGATAAGCAAGCAGCAGGAGCCGGTGAAGTGGGTTGTGCCTGGCATCCTCCCCCACGGACTGATCGCCCTCGTCGGAAGACGGAAGGTCGGTAAATCCTGGTTTGACCTGTCATTAGGATTAGGCGTTGCCGCTGGCAATGTCGTTTTAGGAAGCATCGCGGTCAAAAAGGGTGATGTCTTATATCTCGCGCTTGAGGATAATGAGCAAGGTTTACGAGAACGCATTCATACACTTCAGGCGCATGGAGCTTCACTTTCAGACGAGTTCGAGTATGCAACTTCATGGCCAGATATGCATGAAGATGGCCTTACAGCCCTTGAATCCTGGCTGGTTGTCCATCCGCAGGCACGCCTGGTTATGATTGATTCCTGGAACAGCGTCCTGTCGAATATGCGGCAGCAAGCAGGTACTTCTGGATATGTTTCTGATTATGAAATTCTCAAGGCATTACAATCTCTTGCAAAGACCTATCACGTCTGCATTATGATACAATTTCATGCCCTTAAATCAGTGGCGAGCGACCCATTTGGTGCTTTGAAGGCAATTACAGGCGTTACTGCCTATGCTGATGGACTGCTGCACCTGAAACGGGCGAATGGCTCGTTTGGTGCCAGTCTTACAGGGATAGGGAAGGTTTATACCCACAAGCTGAACCTTGCGCTCTCCTTTCAGGATGGTTACTGGAGTGCTGAAGAAAAAGCAACCGTTCGCAGTCTTTCTGAATCACGCAAGTCTGTGATTGAAGTGCTGAATTGTAGCAGCAAGCCAATGAAACCAAAAGAGGTGGCTCTAGCGCTGGGTAAACATGATAGCACCGTCCGCAGGATGCTTTTTGACATGAAAGCCAGCCAGCTGATTAAAGAGACGGATGAAGGATATCTATCGCTCTTCGCTGAGGATAACTTTATAAGTGAGATGAACGATATAGATAGAAATGAATGGAACGTCAGTAACGATGAAATGCCGATTATTATTATGAAACGTCTGTCCTGACGCAAATGGCGCTACAGTTGTTTTTTTCATGCAAACTGAGTATGCTTGATGTCCATAAAGCAGTGAGGGTATGCGTGGGCTGGTCGCCTGCATCGACCAGCCTGCACATACCCCCACTTAGCCCGCCGCAGGCGGCAAGGATACCTGTAAAATGATTATCAGGCATGATCGCTCAGACAAAGAGAGCATCGTTGACACTAATGATTGGCCCGGCATCACAAATTTCTTTCGCGGCAGCGGCGCTGCCACCTTAATAGCACCCGACTGGCTTCTTACAGCCGCGCATGTCGCCAGGTTTATTCCAAGCGACATCAAGCTCAGCGTCGAACTGGCCGGAAAACGGTATCCCATCGCGCGCACCATTGTCTGTCCGTACTACGAGCCGAAATGGGAACAGGACGAGGGTGATCCCGATACCGTTGACCTGGCCGTTGTGCAACTGGAGACGCTCGTCGAAGGTATAGCGCCATTCAGACTCTATGATCGTTCCGATGAATTAGGGCAAGAGGTGCTTTTACTGGGATGGGGCGAATGCGGCAACGGCCTGCATGGAGCGCGGGGCGCTGACCATACGCTGCGCCGCGTCACAAACCAGATTCACGAAGTCAATTCCTACTGGATCAAATATCGCTTCGACGCGCCGCCCGAAGGAACCGTGCTGGAAGGTGTGAGCGCAAACGGCGATAGCGGAGGCCCCGCTCTGATCTGGCAAGATGCTCAATTTAAGATTGCTGGAGTGAGTTCGTGGCAAGATCATGGCGACAAGCCTCTGGGAACATATGGATGTGTAGAGCATTATGCGCGTGTATCAAAATTTGTGGATTGGATAAGGGAGACGTGTGGATTTAAGGATTGAGCTACTAACACCTTGTTGTGTATAATCTGAAAGATAAGGTCGATAAGTGGTCAGGGAACGCTTATTGTTTGAGAGTAAGAAATGCCTAAGAAGGTCAGAGGTACGCGATGAATGAACAATACGAGCATTATTCAATGAATATTCAGTGGAGCGAAGAGGATGGAGTGTACATTGTCAGCGTGCCTGAGCTTCCTGGTTGTAAGACACATGGAAAAACGTATGAGGAAGCCGTTCGACAGGGACAGGATGCAATTGCTACCTGGATTGACGGCAGTCGCGCATTAGGATTACCAATCCCTGAACCCCGGACATTGAATTTGGCTTGATATGTTTCCTCTGATGGATTTTGCTAACCGAGTGGGGTAATGCTCGTGTCCCCGTCCTGTAGGGACAAGGGGCGGATGTGGGGAGGGGTGGGGGCCTTGTGCTTGTCCTCGTTGGGTATACGTCATGCGGCGGTATATCATCATACCCTAACGGAAACGTGTTGTGACGAGGACAAGCACAAGGCCCCCTCATCCACCTTTCCCTACCCCTTGTCCCTACAGGACGCTGGGGACGCTTGCGTTCCCACGATTACTGCATTCGGTTGGAAAAGTTCATCAGAGGTCACTAATTCATAAGAATGCGCACGCACCGTCAAATTAAATATACCAGTTCCCAACAGGCGCTCCCGCCAGATACCAATCTGTGGTCGTAATGCCTGGATAATGCACCGTCCTTTTAACTACGCCACCGGGGTTGGTAAAACCCGCAATCGGGTGGCCCTGCTCCGCCAGTAACAGGCTGTCGTGCCAGATGGGACCCGCGCCGTCCACGCCCGTCACATTTACCATGGGAGAGTTGTCGTTGTTGCCCGCCCACACGCCCATTACGTAGTCAGTGGTGTAACCAACCGTCCAGTTGTCGCGAAAATCTTGCGATGTGCCGGTTTTCGTGGCTGCCGGGCGGATAGGGCCAGGATTGCCCTGGTAGCACTGTGTCTGTGTATTGCTGTACAGGTAGAGGGCGCTGCACTTGCCAAACTCGAATGTGCGCGAAGTGTTGTCGCTCAGTACATTGGTCATCAGAAAAGCCACCTGTTTGCTTATCACGCGCGTTCCGACCGGCACGAAATGGTAGATCAGGCGACCGTGTGTATCCGCTACCGTGTCGATAGCGTGGGGTGGAATGCGCACGCCGCCACTGGCGAAGACGCCATAGGCCGAAACTTCGTCGAGAAGGTGAACGCTGAGCGTTCCCAGCACCATTGTGTAGTTGGGCGTCCCCTCGTAACTGGTAATGCCCATCACTTGAGCCGTATGCAGGGCGGGTTGCACGCCGACTTTCGTCAACAGCTTCACGGCGGGTACATTAAACGAGTTTTGCAGCGCGTAACGGTAAGGAACCAGACCGTGAAAGCTCAAATCGTAGTTGCTCGGCGAATACGGTGCCAGGCCGCAGCAGAGTTGTATAGTGAACGGCGCATCCAGAACGGGCGTACCGGGACTCAAGCCCTCAGCGAAGGCGGTGGCATAGATAAAGGGCTTGAAGGAAGAGCCAGGTTGCCGGTACCCCTGACTGGCTACGTCAAACGCGCCAAACTGAGCATTGTTGGGGTTGACGCTGCCCAGCAGCACGCGAATCGCGCCATTGTGAAAGTCGATCAAGACCTCTGCCGCGTTCGACATGTTATGCGCCTTCGCCATCGCGCTGATATGCTGCTGCGCGATCTTGAGTACCTGGTTTTGCAAGGGCAGGTTGAGTGTTGTCTGAACCAGCAATCCTGAACGGGCCAGGTCATGCACTTTGACATGCAGCGTGGTTGCCAGTTCGTTCAGCGCATAATTCACAAAGTGCGGCGCGAGATTGTTGTAGACGATGCCGTGATGCAAGAAATCAGGCTGCGCAGCCTCGTACAAGGCCTGATTCTCCTGAGCAAGCGTGATATAACCCTGCGAATGCATCAGGCGCAGGACATCCTGCATACGCGAGTAGGCTGCGACAGGGTGCAGATATGGGTCGAGCACCACCGGCGAACGGGGAATACCTGCCAGCGTGGCAGCCTGCGCGATATTGAGTTGCGAGGCCGCGCTGTGTCCGGGCGTATCCTGTAAATTGAAATAGACGAACGCGGCGGCATCGGCTCCATACGCCTGTTCGCCATAGTAAATGGTGTTGAGATACATTGACAGTATCTGCTCTTTGCTATAGTGGCGCGTGATTTGCGGGGCCAGGATAATCTCCTGGAGCTTGCGCAAAATGGTATCCTGGCTGCCTACGATAGTATTTTTAATAAGCTGCTGCGTTATAGTGCTACCACCGCCAACGATGCGATGACTCGTAAGGTCTGCAATGGCGGCGCGGACAATACCGGTGATATCGTAGCCTGGGTTTGACCAGAAATATTGATCTTCAGTGGCAATCTCAGCATTTACCAGGTTGGGCGAAATCTGCGAAAATGGCACCGTTGTTTGCAATCCCTGGTCGATCATCTGGTAGAGCATTGTGCCATGCATATCATACATTTTGAGGCTGTCGCCGGGCAGAATATCCGCCAGCGTAGTAACGTCCTGCTGGTAGCGCAGTTGGGTCGCTTCCACAACAGCAGTCAGCGTCACCAGAACGCTAGCAAGCACGATCATGATAACCAACGCGCCCAGCGCCATTGGCAGCATCGTACCTCGCGTGCCAATGCGATCAGTAATGGCATATTGCTGATTACTGCGGCGCAGGTTCTTGCGCTTGATATAACGCTTCGTGCGCCAGCCGGTTGGTTTATATTGTTTATGCGGAACAGCATAGTACGCGCCCCTTTTGATTTGCTGCGGCTCATCATTCAGCCTCTGCGCGGCGGCAGCCCGGCTATGCACGGGCAATTTCGCGGGCTTCCCTGCATCAGACGACCCAGGCGCGGGTACTAATCCCTGTTCATTCTCAATTTTCAAAGCATTCCAACTCCACTTAACACGGGCCGCAAAGAGGATATTGACACGATCAATTTGTTCCCCACTAACATTGTAACGCGTGCGCAAGGTAAAGAGTGTACAATTTGTGAACGGCTTCGGGAGGGAACCTGTAACGGACGTAGGAAATATGATGAAGGGCGCAGTTGAAAACGATCAAACAATCAGTTAGAATAGGTGCTAATCTGAGCTAACGGGTTGAGATTGTTTGAGTAAGCGTGTCTGTTGAGGATATATGATTTGCACACAAGAGAGTTTGTGGATGAACGAGGCTACCTCCGCTTCCATTTCTGATCAACCTGTCCAGATAGTCTCTTCCTCTGCATTGCGCATAGCATTGTACGAAAAATTCCAGTCCAGAATCAGTATGAACCCTGTACTTGATAGAACTCTGGTCAGCTTTCAAGGGAACAAGCATACACCATTTTCGAGCTGGTTCAAGTACAGGGAAGGATTTTCCGAAACTCTTGTTAGCTATCTCTTAAAACAACTCAAATCCGAACCAGGGATACTACTTGACCCATTTTCAGGCGCTGGTTCAGCGTTATTTGGCGCGAGCACTCTAGGCTGGCAAACAAAAGGCATAGAAGTCCTCCCGGTTGGTATTCATGCAACCAAAGCGCGTACAGGCGCTTCCAGGATGAACGCCAGAGAAGTAAATGATATCATTGCTCAACTCAAACAAGTTGACTTCTCTGCACATTTTGACGAGAAGTATGCGCTTGGTCATATCGCCATTACACGAGGTGCCTTTCCCTTAGAAGAAGAGAAGCAACTGATTGGCTACAAAGCCTATTGTCATTGCCATATCGACAATGCCGATATGCGAGTGCTGCTTCTCTATGCGGCCTTTTGCATTTTGGAAGAGATGAGTTATACGCGCAAAGATGGACAATATTTACGCTGGGATGCTCGTTCTGGTCGATCACAGGGAAAAAGGCCCTTTAACAAGGGTCGTATTTTGACTTTTCGTGAAGCTATTTTTCAGAAACTTGAACAAATTGCTGCCTCCTTGTCGGAGGAAACCATTCAACAGGAATTATTTCAAGTAGATACGATGCCACAACCGAAACGATTTGTTCACGAAATTGAATTGAGTGAAGGTTCATGCCTTGAAATACTGCCGCTTAAAGAAGCAAACTCTATCGATTTCGTCATGACCTCACCTCCTTATGCGAACCGCTATGACTATACGCGCACTTACGCCCTGGAACTGGTCTATCTCGGTTGCAACGAAGAAAAGGTAAAAAAGTTACGCCAGGCAATGTTATCTTGCACGGTTGAAAATAAAGAGAAACGGGCGCAATTGCTAGGTCAGTATGCATCGATGGGGCAAAAGCATGTTTTCCACAAGATCGAGGATGTATTCAGTAATCAAGCGGCATTACAAGAGGTTCTGGCGGCCCTTGAAATATACCGGCAGAACGGGCAACTAAATAATGAAAATATTGCCCGATTAGTACATAACTACTTTTATGAGATGTGCTTCGTAATTTACGAACTATCTCGCTTATTAAAACCTGGGGGAATAGTAGCTATGGTAAACGATAACGTCCGTTATGCCGGTGAGGAGGTACCCGTAGACCTCATTCTGTCTGATATGGCTGAGTCCTTTGGCCTGAAGGTAAGACATATCTGGACGTTGGGCAGAGGCAAAGGAAACAGTAGCCAGCAAATGGGTAATCATGGTCGGACTGAGTTACGAAAATGCGTCTATGTGTGGGAGAAACCGTAACATGACAACAGATGCAACAGCGCTCTTACTTGAGGCTAACCGCTTAAATTATCGTTTGCGATCAGCTTTCTTCTATCGCAAACTCAAAGAATACAACACGCTGGCCTTCCCTCTGATGATTGCCGGGCTATTTCCTATCGAAGGAACCTATAACTGGGACGAGCGAGACAATTGGAGTGTTGGAGAAGACGCTTTTGCTTATATCAAAGGACACCAAGAACTACGACTCATTCAAGTATTCTGCCATCCAAAACTGTTGCGAGAACATCCCACGCTGCTTGCCTACTATCGAAATATTGCGGCGCTTTCCCAGAAGGCTGTCCGGTATCTGACAAATATCGATATAAAAAAACATGAAGAAGACAAAGAAAACCGTCGTCTTCTTACAGAAGTCCAGGCGCTTACCCTGTCCCGCCTGTTTAATACGCACATCTCCTTGATTATTGATAGTTCTATAGAAAGCCTTTCTAAAGACGAGCTGCAAGGATTACTGCTGACATCAACGGGAGCGCAGATAGATGGTTCCTGGCGTAATAAAATCGGAGAAGAAGCTGAAAAGATTGTCCAACGCCTGCTTGTGAAAGAGACGAAAGAACGCAATCTACTCCTGGCTCTCATCCCAATTACGGGTGCCACAGTTGTTCTTTACGATCCTACTCAGTTAGATGAACAGCTGGGTCATATCGCTCATTACCGGGGTATTAATTTAACCAATCAAACATCCATTTTGTTTTCCAGTGAGCCAGATATTTCTTTACTCGACAAACAGGGTTCTACTGTAGGTGTGATAGAGGTAAAAGGCGGCGCTGATCCTGCCGGAGCGCTTGAACGGTACGGAGCCGCGAAGAAGTCGTTTGAGGAGAGCAGGCGCAATAATACACAGGTAAAAACCATACTTGTTGCCAGTTGCATTACATCAGAGGTGCAGACGCGCATCCAACAAGACTTGACTATCTCCCTTTATTTTAACCTTACAGAAATGCTTAGCAATCCTACAACATTCAGCCAGTTCATGCAGCAGATATTCTCTTTGTTAGAAGCATAACCCCATCCAAATCACCACCACCCCAGCGTTGGCGACGGCACATTATCCGCCGGAGGCGCGAACGCAAAAGTAAAGCTAGAGCAATACGGCGTTGGGAGCGGCCCATTCGCAGGTGGATTGCCTACCGGCGTCGGCGTGGGCGAACCGTCCGGCGTCGTAGGCGTCGGCGTTGAATTGAAGGTTGGTACGGTGCCGGGGAGGAACAGGTCGGTGCTTGTCACGCCGTCGGGATAGGTCACGGTAGCGGTTTGCAGACCGCCGGGGTTGGTGAAATCCTGGATGGGATGGCCCTGTTCCGCCAGCAGCATGGAGTCATGCCAGATGGGGGCCGCGCCTGTGATGCCAGAGACATTGATCATGGGGGAGCCATCATCGTTGCCCGCCCACACGCCCATCACAAAATCAGTGGTGTAGCCCACCGTCCAGTTATCTTTGAAATCGTTGGTGGTGCCTGTCTTGGCGGCTGCCGGGCGCACCTGGCCGCGATTGCCGTTCCAGCAATCTTGCTGGGTGTTTGAGTACAGTTGCAGCATATTGCAGTCAAAGAATTCGGGGATACGGTCGGTATTGTCGCTCAACACATTGGTCATCATATAGGCCAGTTGCGGGCTGATAACCTGCTTGCCAGGAGCCAGCGAGCGCTGGAAGACAACTTTGCCGGTAGTACCCATAACCACCTTGTTGATGGAAAAATACGGCATATGCACTCCGCCGTCGGCGAACGTTCCCATAGCCGAAGTGTGATCGAGCAAGCGAATGTCGAGACCACCCAGAACCATCGACAATCCGGGTGTTCCCTGGTAGCTGGTAATACCCATATTCTGGGCTGTTTGCAAAGCGTTGCTCACTCCTACGTGGTTGAGTACCAGTACCCCCGGCACATTGAGCGAATTTTGCAACGCGCATCTCAGCGTTATGTGCCCGTGAAAACGCAAGTCATAGTTCGACGGAGTATAGGTAGGCGGATTCGAATCTGGCACAGTGAAGGTCGTTTGTTTATCATCGATGGCCTGGGCTGGCGATGCTCCCTGCGCGAACGCGGTCACATAGACGTAGGGCTTGAAGGATGAACCCGGTTGGCGATAGGCCAGAGCCACATTCACCTGCCCATCAATGGAGGTATCGTTATAGTTGACGCTACCCAGCATTGAGAGAATCGCGCCCGTGTGAAAATCAATCAGCACCTCGGCGGCGTTGGTCAAATGGTGCGCGTCTCGCAATTGAGCGATATGATCCTGCATGATCTTCTGGATTTTGTTCTGCAAATTAACGTCGAGCGTGGTATAGACGAGTAAGCCTGAGCGCGACAGCTCGCTGCGATTTTTCAGGTGGTACATCGACGTGAGTTGATCGAGGATAAAGTTGTCAAAATGCGGCGCGAGGTCGCGCAGCGTCAGACCAAACTTGAAGAAGTTCGGACCCTGTTCTTCATTGATAGCATCGTATCGTTGCACATTGGTGATATATCCCTGTTCATACATCAACCCCAACACGCCCTTAAAGCGGTCTGTCGCACCCAAAAAATTCACGGCTGGATCAAAAAATGTGGGATTGCTGGGCAGACCGGCGAGCATGGCAGACTGCGCGAGATCGAGTTGCGAGGCGGCAGCGCGACCTGGCTGGTCTTGCAGACCAAAGTAGAAGGTGGCGGCAGCATCGATGCCATAGGTTAAATGACCGTAGTAGATGGTATTCAGGTACATGGCTAGAATGTCTTTTTTGGTATAGTGGCTGTTAAGCTGCGGAGCCAGTACAACCTCTTCCAGCTTGCGCACAATAGTGGATGCATTGCCCACAATGAGATTTTTGATTAATTGCTGGCTAATAGTACTGCCACCCTCGACGATACGCCCGTTCTGGAGATTTGCTAAAAAGGCGCGAATAATGCCCAACAAGTCAACGCCGGAATTACTCCAGAAATCCTTATCCTCCGTAGCGACAGTTGCGTTAAGCAAGTTGGGCGCGACCTGGTCAAAGGTGATGGTTGTGTGCAGTCCCTGGTCGGCCATCTGGTCAAGCAGAACGCCCTTGCTATCATATATTCTCAAATTGTCGGGCGGCAACAAGTCATGTATGGTCAGCAGTTGATTATCATAGTTTTTCTGTGTCGTCGTGACGAATTTATATGCCACATAGGCCGTAGCGCCGCCTACCGAGAGAAAAATGAGCAGCAGCGATAATGCGGTACTGGCGATGGTTGTCCACAGGCGGCGGCTGACCTGGCGTTCTTTAGCTCTCGCGGCGCGTAACTGCCTGCGCGACAGATGCCGCAGAAACACTTTGCGCACATGTTTTCTGCGCCGCAGATCGGTCAAAGACACTGATTGAGAAGTCGCAGTTACAGGAAGGCCGCGCATAATGCCAGTCCGCGCCGGGGTCAACGGCGGCATGACGGAAGTGGATGGTGTCACCGGGTGAATGATTGGCGCATTCAACGCTATATTGGGCAGAGGCGTCTGTGGATCGGGCGTATTGGGCATAGCTAGAATGGGCAGAAGTTCCGGTCCTGGCGCGGGTGTTTGCGGGTTAGGGGCATGATTGGGTATCGACATGGGAGCCGCGGGCAGCAGCATCGGTAATGGCGTATGCGGATCGAGATGTTTCGTGCGGTGTGTTGCGACAACGGGACGCGGTTGCAACGCTTCCATTGTTGTCTCTATTCCCGGAGTAGCATCGACCTCTTCTCCGCCGGATATCTCGCTGGTCTCTCCATGCTCTGCTGACATACTCGCATCCTTGCTGTTTTTCTAAACATAACACAGATGCTCTGGTAATTCAATTGAAGAGCATCTATTAAGGAGGGGACATCTACTATTGTAGACGTTAGCAAGGAGGGATTTTGTTCCGTTAATCACTTTTCATTTGCCTGCGCTGCTTCGATCAACGCGGGTAAGATTTCGTTGGTAAGAGTTTGTATCTGGTAGAGGCTTTCGGCCCAGGGGATATCTTGATGATCGCGTATGCCGCGCACTTCAGCCAGTTGCAGCACGCTTTCGTTGACCAGGCTGCGAAAATAGAGGAAGGCGCGCACGGCATCTGCGACTGGAACAAGCGACTCACGTGTGATAGCGCCATAAGCTTTGCCCAGTTGTACCGCCTGGGAGCGTAGTTCGTCCTCAGAAGTGCCGTCGGCCAGGGCGCGTAAGAGCAACTCGAGCACGCGGCGTCCCAGGCTACGGTAGCCTTCCCGCGCCGCCTCGTTAAAATGGGCATACCAGGAGAAGGTATTGAGGGTGCCATCGGTGAAAGCAAAGCGCACGCGCCCAAGTACGCTCTGCACTAGCAGTTGCGCGGCGGGACGTGGTTTGGGTTCAACTTCCGAGCGCAACCTGGACTCGATGTCTGCGCGGCGAAAACGGCGATGTCCCCCGCTGGTGCGGCGCGCAGGTATCTCGTTGCGGTCTGCCCATAAACGCACCGTGGCGGGATGGATGCCCAACATCTCAGCGGCCTCACTCAAGCTCAACCACTCATCCCCTGCATGTATTGTTGACATTGGCCCTCCTCGCGCTTCCTGGCTTCATTCGACGATGGGTGAGATTCAGTTTTTGTGGCGTGGCAATGATGTAGTGAATGTTGCCTTCATTCTATGTGATGAGCAAGAAAGCGTCAAGTAAAAATTCCCTTGCCACTTTTCCACTTTCCTTTGTATAATACCTATGCTAAAGTAAGCACCGGGTTCCACAACCTGATCGGAACGGAGAATATATCTGTATGCGACTTGGATTACAGGTCCCTAACTTCACATGGCCTAACGGGCAAGAGCAACTGGGCGATACCTTTGGATTGATTGCTGAACGCGCCGAACGCGTGGGTTTTTATAGTTTGTGGGTGATGGATCATTTCTTCCAGATCGGCTTCTCAGGGCCGCCGGAACTGGAAATGCTGGAGGGGTATAGCGCGTTAGCCTTCGCAGCCGGGCGCACCAACCACATCAAGCTTGGCACGATGGTAACGGGTGTCACCTATCGACATCCCGGCATTCTTATCAAAACCGCGACGACGCTCGATGTGCTTTCACATGGCCGCGCCTATCTCGGCATTGGCGCAGCCTGGAACGAGGAAGAGCATCGAGGCCTCGGCGTTCCATTCCCGCCGCTCGCGGAACGTTTTGAGCGACTGGAAGAGACACTGCAAATCGCGCACCAGATGTGGGCGGGCAACGATGCTCCCTACGAAGGTAAACACTACCAACTTGCGCGCCCGCTTAACTCGCCCCTTGCCGTGCAAAAGCCGCATCCACCCATCCTGATTGGTGGTACTGGCGAACGCAAGACGTTGAGAATGGTTGCGCAGTATGCCGATGCCTGCAATCTTTTTGCGCGCCTGCCATTGCCCGAACTGAAACGCAAACTTGAAGTGCTGCGCGAACATTGTGCCGCCATCGGGCGTCCCTACGAAGAGATCGAGAAGACCACGCTCAGTTCATACCGACTGACCTCCGACGGGCGCAACGGTTCCACCACCCCGGCAGCCCTGCTGGAACATCTGGCGCAACTGGCCGAACTGGGCGTTGACCAGGCCATCTTCAGCCTGCAAAACGTCTCCGACCTCGAACCATTCGACTTGCTCGCCACCGAAATCGTGCCAGCCGCCGAGAAAATCGCTGTAGCCGGGCGATAATGACTGTATCAAGGAAGATCGGGCGTAGGGACGCGGGAGGTGTGGAGCGGATGAGGGGACCCTTGTGGGCGTCCGGGGTGGAGTTTCTGGACATGGCTGAGATAAACAAAGGACGGGGACGCCCACAAGGGCCCCCGCCCATCCGCATCACCACCCGCGTCCCTACGCATTGGCGGTGAGGTATAAACTTAGTGCGGCGTCGCGTAGCTGTGCAGGCTCGGCACGAAGAAGCTGACGCCATAATAGGTGAACAGCGTTGCTACAAAACCGAGCGTGAGCAGCCACGCAATGCGTTTGCCGCGCCAGCCGCGAATGCCGCGCGCGTGCAGGTAAACCGCGTACAGCAGCCACGTTATCAAAGCCGAAGTCTCTTTGGGGTCCCAGCTCCAGTAGTGGCCCCAGGCGTAATTGGCCCAGTATGCGCCCAGGATAAGCGTCAGTGCCAGCAGTGGGAAACCAGCGATGACGGCTTTATACGCCAGTTCGTCGGCAGCCTCCGCCGTAGGGAGCCAGGCGAAACGTTTACCTTCGCCGCCCTGCGCCAGCATAATCACGCCCGCGCCAAAGGCCACGCTGAAGAGCGCGTAGGCGAAAATGGCTGTTGCGACGTGGATAGCCAGGATGGGCTTATCTTGCAGCGCGGGTATCAGCGCCGTTCGAGTCATTGATCATGTTGTAGGTAATGCCCAGAAAGACAGCGATACCAACCGTGATGATCGCTAACACTCCGATGTAGAGACCCCAGGCGCGCACCCGCTCGTGAAACCGCGCCTCGAAGATCAAATAGCACAGCAACAAAGCGGTTGTGAAGCTCAGACTAAACTCGTACAGATTGCTCCATGGCGCGTGTTGTTCTACGATGGCGCGCATGAGCAGCGACATGAACAGCATGAAAATAGTGAACCATCCCAGGACAGTACCCGCGCGTCCCACAGTAATGATGCCGCGATTGAGCGCGATGGGCTTCTCGCCATCGGCCTGCTCGCGCATCACCACATCGTCTTTAACCAGCGTGGTAACGCCGCCCTCAGTGGCAACCGCCATCGATGCAGCTTTACTCGCCTTGCGCCCCAGGCTGCGTCTCTGCGCCTGCGCAACCTCTATTTTGTTTGCCAGCCGGGCCGAGCCAATCGTATACCACAGGTAGGCCAGTGTCATGGCAATAAGCAGTCCAGCCCCTGCTATAAAGAAATAATTCGACAGAGTTGCCAGCCCCGACGATGCTGCTGCTAGTGATGAAATTTCCATATCCAACCTCTGCGCTAGAGCAAATAGCCGTTAAATAATAACCGAAAAAGAAAAATGTACCTTATGTCAGATAGTAGCACGGCCTGTCTACCCCTGGCAAGGTGTTTGCTGATAGAGCGATGTTTGCTTGATGAGACCTATGTACCGCCTCATTATAGCGTATACTGGGCTATTGAGGAAGAAGTCTAATATGAAGGAGCACCACAAACAAATATGTTGGAACACCAGCAAGATGAGGAGATGTTGTACTTCTGGGCATTTGGAGACTTGCATTACCGGGCGCGCGACGAGTGGCACGCCATACATTCGCGGCGGCTCGCCCCCATGTTCGAGGACACGCGCGTCCTTTGGCTGGACAAAGGCGCGCCAGCGTTTTGCGTCGCGCCGGGCGACATTGTGGATACCGGCGCGCCGCAAAACTACACGCTGGCAAAAAAAGACCTGGCGGCGCAACTGGGCAACATTCCCATTTATCCCGGCATTGGCAACCACGAGTATCACCGCGAGCGCAAAGATGATAACACCCACACCGTTGAAGAATATAGCGCGGCCTGGAAAAAACCGGCGCGTTACTCCTGGATGGCAGGCGACATCCTGTGCATCATGCTCGATCAGCCCGATCCCTACCAGCCGGACCCGCAGCGCGAGAACGTCAAGGTGATCTTCCCGGCTGATGAGCTAGAGTTCCTCGATACGACATTGGCTGAACACGCGCAAAGTCGAGCCATCATCTTTGCCCATTGCCCGTTGCATAACACCGTGTTAGATCGCGACCCGGAGCGCAACCTCGACGACGATTTGCTCGATCCATTTTTCTACGTGGAAAATTCGGTTGAAGTACGCGCTATACTGGCGCGCCACGCCAATGTCGCGCTGTATATTAGCGGCCATACTCACTCGGGCTGGGGATCGCCCAACCTGGTCTTGACCGAAAAGCTGGGCGAGCACGCAGTAACATTCCTGAACCTGATGAGTCCCTGGTACACCGGCAGGCATCGCGGCCCCCGTCTGAGTGCCGACCACCTGAGCCTGGAATACTACCCCGACGATCCCGACGTGCTGGTCTCGTTCGCCGTGCATGTCTATCGCTCGCACATCGCCATCGGCGCTCGCGACCATCGCGCCCGTCTCTGGCTGGCCCAGTGGAGCATCCCATTATCAAATTGAGAAATGAGTAGAAGCCTGTGCCGGGCTTGCCCGGCACAGGCTTCTACTCATTTCTCAATTATTTTATTGCTACGACAACGTATCGCCTACCAGCTCATCCTGGGACAACGGGCCGATGGCGGAAACGGCCAGCGGGTTGAGCGGCGAGAAGCGGTGGAGGGCGCGCAATATCTGCTCGTGGGTAACGCCATCTATCGATTCCTTGATTTCCTGGATAGTGCGGATTTTGCGTTCGTACCACCAGGAGCGGGAAATGGCCGACATGCGCGCGCCTGAGCCTTCGCCGCGCATGACGGTTTCGCTTTTAAGTTGCACTTTGGCGCGTTCCAGTTCATCCGTTGTCAGGCCGTCTTGCTGTAACTTGCGCAGTTCGTTGACGATGACCTCAAGGCATTCGTGGCCCTGTTCAGGTGTTGTTCCCGCGTAGATGCGCAGCGCGCCGCTCGTCTTGTTGCTGCCCAATCCGGCGTTGACAGTGTAGACCAGGCCGCGTTTCTCGCGCACTTCGACAAACAGGCGCGAGGCCATATTGCCGCCCAACACTTCAGCGATTACCTGGGCCGCATAGAAATCGGGATCGGTATAGCCGGGGAAAGGACACATGAGGGCCAGGTGTTCCTGCTGGCGTTCCTCGTGCTCTATGGTAATGCGCGTCACAGGCGCGGGATGCTGTTCCGGCGAAGGCGCGGCTTCTCCCTGCCACGCGCCGAACAAGGCTTCCACGCGCTCGACCACGTGGTCCCAGTCAAACTTGCCCGCGATGGCGAAAAGAGTCTGGTTAGGACGGTAACGCGCCTTCCAGAATTCGCGCAAATCTAGCTGCTTCAGGGCCTGCACGCTCTCCGTCGTGCCGAGCAGCGGGCGGCTCAAAGCAGTTCCCTGGTAGAAGTTCTTGCGGATCAGTTCGCCGATGCGACTCATCGGCTCGTCATCGCGGCGGCGAATCTCTTGCAATACCAGACTTCGCATCTGCTCCAGTTCGCTTTTGGGAAAAGTGGAAGTCAGCAACAATTCGTTGATCAGTTGCAGGGTAGCATCAAACTTCGTATTGACGATCTGCGCCCACACCTGCGCCGACTCCAAACCTGTACTGGCGGACTTGCGCGCCCCCAGAGACTCGAACGCCTCGTTCAAGGCGCGCGCGTCCTTCGTCTTTGTGCCCTGGAAAAGCATGTACTCGAAAAGATGCGCTAGCCCCCGTTTCTCCTCCGGCTCGTGGATGACAGCCGCGTCAAACTGGAAGCCAAAGGTGATAGAACTGAGGCTGGGCATATATTGACCAATCATCTCAATGCCGTTGGTGAGGCGATGATAGAAATAATTGGGAGGCAAATTTATCTGGTCACTCATGTATAGCAACATACCTTTCTGAACGATGTATCGATAGCGTTGAGAAGAATATCAACAGTATATCACAGTAACGTGCCAGGGCGGGGGCAAGCCCCGCCCCTACCCTGTACGGTCGGTTTCGAACTTCCGTCGTGTATGGTAGGGGCGGGGCTTGCCCCCGCCCTGGTTCCCTCATGCCTCGCAAGGCGTCGCTCCTGTGATATACTGTCGATATTGTAGATTCTTGCTGCAAAGCACGTTTTTTTGTTTTTGGGGGATTGCAGTGTTACTGCGTAACCGGACACTACTGGCTGTATCATTTGCCGTCTGCGCAACCTTCACTGGCATTGGTATGGTTGCGCCTGTGCGCGTATTGTATGCTCAGGCTCATGGCGCGTCGCTATTTATTATAGGCGCTATGGGGTCGTCCTACTTGATTTCAAACTTCCTCTTCCAGTATCCAGGCGGCTGGCTGGCCGACAGGTGGGGGCGCAAGCCTATGATGATTCTCAGCCTCTCTTTACAGGCCATTATTTCCGCTACGTATTTAGTAATTGCTGACCCCATCCTCTTTATACTGGTGCGTTTCGGTGAAGGAGCGGTGGCGGCGGTCTTCTTGCCCTCGTCGCGCGCCATTATCACCGACGCCATACCAACCGAGAAGCGCGGCGAAGCCTTCGGCATTTACAGCGCCTTCTTCAACGCTGGCTTCTTGCTGGGGCCGGCCCTGGGCGGCATTATCGCCTCTACCGGCTATGCTACCGCCTTTATCGGCGCGGTCATTTTCCGCCTGATTGCCATTGTTATCGTGATTACCATGATTCGCGTACCAGTAAAAAGCCGCGAAAACAGCAGGATAAAAGCTTCGCCCATATCCCTGAACGAGCTTTTCGCTCTCCCACTGGTCGCGGCATATATCATGGAATTCGTGAACTACCTGTTCATTGGCTTTGATATCTCGCTCACCCCGCTGTGGATGCACGATCACCTGAATGCCCCCGTTGCTATGATCGGCATCGCGTACATGGCATGGAGCGTTACCAGCATCATCGCCTCCCCTTTTGGAGGGCGTCTGGCAGACCGCCGCCGCCGCTCAAACCTGATTCTCATTTTTGGCCTGGCCCAGGTACCGTTCTATGTTTACTATGGCCTGGCAAATGTAGCCATCATTGTCGTGATTGTCTTCGCCCTGCACGGCATCGCCTATTCACTCATGCAGCCCGCCATCGACGCCCACCTCGCTAGCGCATCGCGACCCGATGCCCGCGCCCGCACTCAAGGCCTGTATACCGCCTTTGGCACGTTGGGCGGCTTCGTCGGCGCGTCAGTATCGAGCCTGCTCTACTCCGTAAACTATCGCCTGCCCCTGCTCGCCATCGCGGGAGTTTTTGGCGTTGGCGTTCTGATCGGCGGAGTCATGATACGCATCTACGAGGCGCGTGGCGGCACACAGCAAGAAGTAGAGATTGTAGCAAAGGAAACTGTGGTACAAAGCTAATTGAGGACTTCCCATCCTGATGATTATTACCAACCAAATTCGGGTAAGAGAGGGTCGTCTTCTGTAGGAACAAGGAGTCGGAAGAGGAATATGGCCCAGAAGGCAAGAGGAGGAAGATCAATGCCCTATACCAGACAAAACGTTTGCCTTATGTGGTATGCTGCTCTCATTTTACTGCTCATTGCTTTTTGTCTCTCTGGGTGCGGTACCACACATCAGACCTACCTCTATCATGGTCCTGCTATCTTTGACACTGATCACTCTGCTGGGAGTGTTCTTTCCATCCAATGGCAGGCCAATCCAGGTCAAGTGGTGACGGATTCTTCACCGATGCCACTCGTTCTACAAATTACTCTGGTTGGCCCTTTCCAACATATAGATGATATCGTGGGCGCGATCCAAAAACACGCGAATGATCCTGTACTTGCTCATATGGGACCGATCATGACCACTGCGCCTCCGATTCAAACCAATAATTGGACAAGCAAGACATTTACGAATACCATTTCCTTTCCTGCCACACTCCAATCAGGCTACTACGTTTTGGCTTTGACGGTGAATGGAGACGCCGCCACCCGTGAGAACGTTGTTATTCGTATTCACGCACACGCATGAAGAAGGAGGTTTCGTGCTTTCATCTGCCTGGCGAGCATAAACATACATATATGGGGATAAAATTGTCTTTATAGGGGTAGTGCTACGGTTTCAATGCCTCCTCTCTTGCGGCTCGTACCCCGCTACCTCCCTAGCAGAAACTGCAATACCCACAGAGCGACCATACCCACCGCTATCGTTAAGAGCACGTTGCGCGTGCGCCATGCCACAATCGCGGCCAGGATACCCGCGATCCAGCGCGGATTCTGGATGGAGAGGGCCAGCATATTGTTGCGCAGGAAGAGTTGGGGCAGGATGATGGCCGGTAGCACAGCGATAGGCACGAAACGCAGGGCTTTCAGCAGCAGCGCCGGCATCTCCCTGTGTTCCAGCAGGCCGATACCCGAGAGGCGGATGGCATAGGTTATTGCGCCAACCACAAGCAGCATGAGCCAGAGCGTCATTTACTTACCCGCCTTTACTTCCAGGCCCAGCCCGATAGCCATGCCAGTGAATGTCGCCACCAACAACCCCAGGTTGAGCGGCAGGCCTGCCGCCAGCACCGCTACAACTCCCGCCGTTGCCGCCGCAATCCATTCCGCGCGTGTCTTGAGCGAGGGAATAACCAGCGCGATAAAGGTAAGCGGCAGGGCAAAATCGAGCGACCAGCTCGCGGGAACGTTCGCGCCCAGTACAATGCCAATGGCCGTGCTGATCTGCCACATAATCCAGAGCGTCAAACCCGCACCCAGAAAATACCAGTGTTTATAACCGATTTCATCGCTCTGCTGGTAATGGATGATCGTGACAGCGTAAGCCTCGTCGGTCAGCACATACGCGAGCAGCATTTTCCAGCGCCGGGGCAATTGCTTCACATAGGAAGCCAGCGACGCGCTGTAGAGGGCGTGACGCAGATTCAGCAGGCAGGCGGTAAGAATAATGATGCCCACCGGAATTCCGGCGCTGATAAGCTGAACCATCACAAACTGGGCAGAACCGGCGAAGACAATGAACGACATGGCCTGCGCCGCTATCACGGGCAGGCCCGCGCTGCGCGCCGAGACGCCGTAAATCAGCCCGAACGGCAGTACGCCCAGTAGAATAGGAAGTATGCCTTTGATGCCATTAAAAAATTCGGAGCGTTTTGATACCATACTCTTATCTTTTTATAGTGGCGACGCCCCTTGTGGGTGTCCCGTCCCCGTTACTCTTGATACATGATACTCTCACATAGCAAAACGGGACACCCACAAGGGGCGTCTCTACTGGATTACTTATCCAGGAATAAAGAAAAAGACCACGCAGGCCATTATATAGACGGCGACGAGTTGCGCGCCAGCCAGCCAGGTGGTTTCTCCATCCAGGCTCAGGAAGGCGAACAGCACGGTTGTCAGTCCCAGCACTGCCAGTTTGAGCGGCTGCAAGACGAGGGTTAGCGGCGTCGCCGTGAAAAGGCTTATCAAGACGAGCAGTGGAGCTACAAATGTTGCCACCTGGATGGATGAGCCAGCCGCGATAGCCATACTGAGATCGATGCGGTCACGCAAGGCGATATAGACGGCGCTTGAATGTTCGGCGGCGTTACCCACAATGGGGATGATCACAATGCCGATGAAGACCGGCGACAGGCCAATCTGGTGCGTAACGGGTTCAATCGCTCCGACCAGCAATTCGCTGTTGATAGCCGTGCCAATAGTGGCAACGAGTAGCATACCGATTGTGAGCCGTAAATCAGGGGATTGCCGTACATCCAGTTTGCGCGGGTCTCCCCGCCCGGTTGAGGCTTCCTCTCCATTGCGCTCAGATGTTTCCTGAACCAGCTTTTGCGTCTTACCCGTCCGTTTGGGGTTGCGCCGTTCTGAACGCACGTGGAAGATGTGCCACGCCAGGTACATGCCGTAGATCAGCAATAAGATGATGGATACAGCGACACTGACCGATTGCGCGCGGTGGGAATCGGTGATAACCAACGCCCCAGCCGAGGGAATGAGGAAACCGGCCACCGCCAGCACCATCATGGCCGCGTACTGCCCCGCGTCACGCGCATTGAAATATTGCTTGCCCCAGCGCCATCCACCCAGAGCCAGAGCGGTGCCCAGCACAAGCAAAGCGTTGCTGATGATCGACCCGGTAATGGAGGCTTTGACCACCGAGATCAATCCCTGGCGCAGGGCAAAAATGCCGATGATGATTTCGGGCGCGTTGCCAAAAGTGGCATTCAGCAACCCACCCGCGATGGGGCCAACATAGTATTCCAGGTCTTCCGTAGCGCGACCAATCAACCCCGCCAGAGGAACCAGCGCAATAGCTGAACAAATAAACACAACCAGCGCCAGTTGTGTTCCCCCTACCAGTTGCACGATAGGCGCGACAACCGCCATGATGAGCAGTAAGTAGAGCCAACGAGGCATAGCATCTCCCTGAAAAGGGCAGGCAAGCCAGTTTACCGGGATATGCTGGGAGATTCGCCGCCCGCACATTGTTGGCGATTAATCGTGTTCCTGGTTATCGGTCACGATCAATCGCGTCTTTACTTACTTTGCTTCCGCGCTTACTGCGTTTTGCGCGGCCTCGCTGCCAGCTTCATCAATGACATTCACGGTAATTTTTGGCTGGAGTTTCGCCGCGACTTTCACGGGAACCGTGTAAGTGCCGACGGCGCGAATGGGATCGGGCAAATCGATCAGACGGCGGTCGATGGTAATACCTTCGGTAGCGCGCAGACCCGCGGCGATATCCTGGCTGGTGATTGAACCATACAGGCGACCCTGCCTGCCTACCCGCGCCTTAAATACCAGGGTGACATTGCCGAGTTTCTCGGCCTGCTGCTTATTGGCTTCCACCAGTTTCTCCTGCTTGCGCTTTTCGGCGGCGATACGCTGCTGGTGATTGGCTAACAGGGCGGGTGTCGCGCCAGCGGCCAGGCGACCCGGCAACAAGTAATTGCGAGCATAGCCATCGGCGACTTCTTTCAGATCGCCCGCTTTACCCAGGTTATCAACATCCTGTAAGAGAATAATTTTCATGCTTGTTTGCTCCTCATGAGGGGATTTAGACCAGGGTGAATCTATTTATTTCAAGAGCGACCCTGGCGGCCGCCCCTACCCTATACGTATTTTGTACCGCGCTAGTATACACCTTGAGCAAATTGAACGCAAGCATTCAAAATCGTCGGGGTGGGCGTCATGTATTTGCATCAAGCTGTGTTGACCAGGGCGGGGGCAAGCCCCGCCTTTCACTGGTAGGTATTTTGGGAAAGGCGTCAGCGAGGTGGGAGCTGTCATTCTGAGCGCAGCGAAGAATCTCTCGCCGAGCCGCACGCAGATTCTTCGCTGCGCTCAGAATGACAGGCACGAGCGGCGCGTTTTAAAAAACCTACCAGTGAAAGGCAAGCCCCGCCCGTACCCTGTCCGGCTTCTCGCCTCACTACGTAGCAGGGTACGGGCGGGGCTTGCCCCCGCCCTGGTAGCTTGCGTAAAAAAATGACGGCCACCCAAATCGCCGGACGTATTGCGCGTTGCCGTCTTCTCTTTTATAATAGACGCGATAAATGGCGTCCCAATGCAATGTCGGGATAAAGGATGAGTACATGGATATTGAGGGAACATATACACTACAGGCCCCGGTGGAAGAGGTGTGGCAATGTCTGATGGATTTGCAGGCACTGCGACACGCTATGCCTGGACTGGAACGCCTGGTATCTGGCGGGCAGCGTGCCTACGCTTTTACGCTGCGCATGAAGCAGGCTCCGATGCGCGGGGTTTACCAGGGAAAGGTCATAGTCGATAGCGCATCGTATCTCGACCCCTTTAGCTCCTATCGCTTCTCGATTGAGGGAGACGGACAACACAACCCGTTTCAAGGAAGATGGGACATACGCCTGAGCCAGCAGCATGACAATACCGTCGTGGCCTATAGCGGCATACTTAATCCAGGCAAGATGAGCGCGCTTCTCCCACCATCGCTTGTGAAAGGCGCTGTTAAGATACTCATCCAGCAATTTTTCACCAACCTGGCCGAACAGTTGCGCACAACAACGGACGCTCTCTCCCTGCTCCCCGGATTTGATGCGTCAGAGGCGCATCCGTACAGGGTAGGGGCGGGGCTTGCCCCCGCCCTGGAAAATCATCCTGCCCCCGCCCTGGAAAATCATCTTGCCCCCGCCCTGGAAAATCATCCTGCCCCCGCCCTGGAAAATCATCTTGCCCCCACCCTGGCAATTGCACCGGCGCGCACGCTCATGCACAGGTTGGTGCGGCTGGTCGGGTTGGGCCACCATGATGATGTTCTGGAAGAACAGTGGGTAACACGCTTGAAACGCTTCGGGGTCTTTTCTGTACTGCTGCTGCTCGTGTGGGTAGGATCGAGGCTGCCGCGCCGGTTACTCCCCCGTGATTGAACGCAGGCGGGCTTTCCAATCATCATCATCTGCCCTGTTGCTATCTTCGGATGCGCCAATCGTCCAACTACGCGACCCATCTTCGTTTCTAACGGGTGGAGCAGTCTTCGTTTTGCCAGTCGACTTCTGGCCTGGAGCACGGAGCGCGGTTTGCGCCGCTTTACGCACATCATGCACCGGGTCTGCCAGCAGAGGACGAATTTGCTCCTTGTAATGTTCGCCATCCATGCGGCCCAGCGCGCGAATGGCGGAGGCGCGCACATCGGCAGCAGGCGCGTTGAGCAATGGTTCAATATCCGGCGCTACCTGCGTAAGCGCGAGATCAGAGATCAGGCGCAACAGGCGACTGCGCAGCATCGGGTGAATCAGCGTTACTAAAGCAGCGCGGCAATCCGTGACTAACTGCTCGCGATCACGAATGCTTCCCTGTCGGATAGCTTCAGCAACCACCACATCGACGGGCAGCGGTGAAGTTCCTCGCAGAAAAGGCGCTATCCAGGGAGCCACTTCCGCCTGCAGATTATCGCTATCGTGCAATTGAAAGGCCCAGGGGAAGTGTTCCGACAACCAGTAGTTGAGGGCCAGCGTCATTTCAGCATCGCGCGCGGCATAGGCTACCATAGCAGGGGGCAGGGGACGACGAGTCCAGTCGGTGCGCTGCAAACTCTTATCCAGGCGGGTATTGAAAGCGCGCATCAACATAGCTGCCAGCGACGATTCGTGCTGGCCGAAGACTGAGCGGCTAATCGCTTCCAGATCATAATAGTGAGTGACGAATAACTCGCGTTCAGCCATGACGCGCAGGTCGGCCCCGGCCCCATGCAGCAGCGTCCGAATGCCTCGGTTGTCCACCACCTCTGCCAACGGCGAGAGGTCGCGCAAACGCAGCGCATCGACCACAAAACAGCGCCCATCAATCGCCAGTTGCAATAGCGCCAGGCGCGGAGCAGACGAAGCCGCCTCGCTCGTGTTGTAAGAGCGCGCCTGCGTGAACTCAGCATCGATCGCCACGATAGAAGCCTGCTGCAATGCAGTAGCGGCTTGCTGCAATTGTTCCGGGCGGTCTACCCAGGCCCGTTCGCCCCTGCTCGCAAGCTTACCATATGGAGGACTGTTCCCCAGATAACCGGGTAACTCCTGCTCTTCGGGTGAATCTGATTTTTGAATACGTTCTTTTTCGCTCAAGAAGATGCCCTGTCAAGATGTATGATTGGTTGCGCCTATAGAGCCAATCATACCAGATTTTGGCAGAAACGTATAGAGCTTGCCCCTACCCTTATCCCTATGCTAAACTGAAGCAGTTAAACAAACGTCAAATCGGAAAAGGACAAGGTGTTTCAATGTCGAAGAATATTCCTATAACTGTTGCGCGTGGCGATGGCATCGGCCCCGAAATCATGGATGCTACCCTGCGCATTATCGAAGCGGCGGGAGCGCGCATAGATATCGAAGAGATCGAAGTCGGCGAGAAGGTCTATTTGCGGGGTATCAGCGCGGGCATCGAGCAAAGCGCCTGGGAATCGCTGCGCCGCACCAAAGTATTTCTTAAAGCGCCCATTACGACGCCCCAGGGCGGCGGCTATAAGAGTCTCAACGTCACAACGCGCGTCATGTTCGGGCTGTACGCCAACGTGCGCCCCTGCGTCTCCTATTATCCGTTCGTGGATACCAAACATCCCACCATGGATGTGGTCATCATGCGCGAGAACGAGGAAGACCTCTATACGGGCATCGAGTACCGGCAGACCCACGATATGGTGGAAAGCCTCAAGCTCATCAGCCGGCCAGGCAGCGAAAAGATCGTGCGCTATGCCTTCGAGTATGCGCGCAGCCACAACCGCAAAAAAGTCACCTGCTTCATGAAAGACAACATCATGAAGCTGACCGATGGCCTGTTCCACAAAGTTTTCAACGAGATCGCCAACGACTACCCCGACATCGAAAATGAAGCCTGGATCGTGGACATTGGCTCGGCCAAGCTTGCCGACACGCCGGAAGCCTTCGATGTGATCGTCTTGCCAAACCTGTACGGCGATATCCTGTCCGATATAGCGGCCCAGGTGGCCGGTTCGGTCGGCCTGGCTGGTTCAGCCAATATCGGCGACCGCTGCGCCATGTTCGAGGCTATTCACGGCTCGGCTCCCCGGCGCGCCGGACAAAATCTCGCCAACCCGTCCGGGCTATTGCTTGGCGCGGTGATGATGCTGGTTCACATCGACCAGCCCGATATCGCCACCAGCGTCCACAATGCCTGGCTGCGTACTGTCGAAGATGGCATCCATACCTATGACATTTACAAGGAAGGCGTGAGCAAGCAAAGGGTAGGCACGCGCGAATTTGCCGACGCCGTCATCGCTCGCCTGGGACAGGTACCCCAACAACTCAAGGCCGTCAGTTATACGAGCGCGCCGCAGCACACGTCCTACGCGCCCACCGTCAGCACGCCCAGCGATGAACAGAAGGACCTGGTAGGCGTGGATGTCTTCCTCGACTGGCACAGCGGCACCCCCGACGAACTGGGCGAGAAGTTCAGGCATGTTGGCAGCAACGGTCTGGAACTGACCATGATTACCAACCGCGGCGCAAGGGTCTGGCCGGGCGGTATGCCCGAAACCTTCACCACCGATCACTGGCGCTGCCGTTTCATGGCCCATAACCGTGGCGCGACTATCGACCATTCCCAGATCATTCACCTGCTCGAGCGCATCGACTCCGCCGGCTTCGACTTCATCAAGATCGAGAACCTCTACAATTTTGATGGCAAAGCCAGCTATTCCGCCGTTCAGGGAGAGTAATGTAATGATGGAGAACTTCTCGCAGCCCGCGGCTGCGAGAAGTTCTCCATCATTACGAATATGATATGTGAGAGGATGTTATTTTCATGGTAATTGATGATATACTGGCGCACAACCAGCAATTCGTGCAGCAAAAAACGCTGCCCATCATTGGACACGCCCCACGTAAGCACATGGCTGTCATAACGTGTATGGATTGTCGCCTGGTAACAATGTTCGAGCAGGCGCTCGGCCTGGAGCGCGGCGACGTGCTGGAACTCCGCACTGCCGGCGCCACCATCTCCCAACCCGAACGCGAAGGTGCGGCCAGCGACCTGATTCGCTCGCTGGCCGGTGGTATCTACCTGCTGGGCGTGCGCGAAGTCGCCGTTATCGGCCATACCCAGTGCGGCCTGGCTCATGCTAACCCCACCGCCATGACCGCCTCCATGCAAGCGCAGGGCGTTGACCCCGACAAACTTATACGAGAAGAAGGAATGGGAGATATACAGGGCCTGGTCAACTGGCTCGGCGCCTTCAATGACGTGCATGTCAATGTGCGCGAAGTGGTCAACGTGATACGCAACAGCCCCTTCCTTCCGAAGATTCCAGTGCATGGTCTGGTAATCGATATCGAAACAGGTAAGTTGGAAATGGTTGACCGGGGATAATACATTCCCCTCTATGGTACAATTGATACAGCTTGATACATCATATACTTGCAATGTGAAATATCTCCGGGAGTCATAAATTGTCACAGAAAGCTGTATCTATAAAAATTCGTACATGTGTAGGGGTATTTGTCGTGTGTCTTGCCCTCATCCTTGCGAGCTGTGGCGGCGTATCAGTGGCGCAGCAAACAAATAAGCAAACACCGCCAGGCTCGCATTCAACCGTTCAAGCGCAGCCAACTGCTGTCAATATATTGAGCAAACCACTGGTATATGTGGCGTTGGGAGCGTCCGACGCCGTAGGCATTGGGAGCAACACTCCCCTTTCACAGGGCTATGTACCGTTGGTGGCGGCGCGCCTGCCAAAGGGATCGCACTCCCTGGACCTGGGGGTGAATGGTATCCACCTGCGCGAGGCGTTGACAGCAGAACTGCCTCTGGCATTAAGCACTTCCCCGAATTTGATTACGATCTGGCTGGTCGCTAACGATTTCATCGGCGGCGTGGCCTATACCGACTATATGCAGGATCTCTCAACACTGCTTTCCCAGTTGCGCAACGGAACGCGCGCCAGCATTTTCATGGCAAATCTGCCCGATTTAACGCGCCTGCCCGCCTTCTCCAACGACACTACCGTTCAGAAAGCGCAAATGCTCAAAGAGATTGAGCGCTGGGATGCCGGTATTGCTCAGCAGGCTGCGCGTTATAGCGTGACTCTGGTTGACCTGCTCCAACGTGGCAGCGAGATTACCGCACACCCCGAATACATCAGCGGCGATGGCTTCCACCCCAGTCCTGCCGGGTACGCGCAACTGGCTAACGTCTTCTGGCAAGCGATTGTTGGATAATCTCATCAAAAATGAGTAAAGGCGGTGCGGACGCTCGCGTCCGCACCGCCTTTACTCATTTTTGATAAACTTCTCGCCTAAGTCCTCGCATAGTTGGAGAAACCAGGCAGGCGCACGCCATCGCTATGCATAGCAAGGCCGGGACCCCTATCACCAGGGGAGCGGTCAGCGCTCCCAGTAACACTCCGCCAATCGCGCCGCCGAGTGGGTAGCCTGCCACGTTGAGCGCGCCGCGCGCCCCGAAAACCTGGCCTCGCGCCTGTTCGGGTACAAGTCGCTGCATCAGCGTCTGTTCTACAACGTAAAATGGCGCGGCTGCGCACCCGGCCAGAACCATAACCGCCAGCGCAACAGGCAACGAACGTATCAGGAGCAACGGCAGCAGCAGTAAGCCACTGAAGAACAGGATCAGAGCGAGCGTGATACCCTGACGCTCGCGACCAACCCAACGCCGGCTGAGCAAAGCGAGCGCCAGCAGCGAACCCGCGCCGAACGCTGACATCAGCAGACCATAACCAGCAGAACCCGCTCCCAGCGTTCTCAAACTATAGAGAGGCATAGCCACCTCCGCCATGCCCTGCGCGAAGAGAAATAGCAGCGTCAGCACGCTCAACCATAATATGCTGCGCGTGTTGATGATCGCTCTAAATCCCAACCAGGCTCTTTTGCCCCCTATCCCCAACTCTCCAATACGCCCCTGCGCAAAACGTGGAAGCGAACTCGCCATCATACCCATGAATACGAACGTAGCGGCGTCGAGCAGCAGCACGGCGGGCGCGTTGATATAGAATACCAGGAAGCCCGCTATGGCCGGCCCAACCAGCGTGGCGGCGTCCCAACTGATTGACGAAAGGGCATTGGCGCGTTCAAGTTCTTTCCAGGGAACGAGCCGGGGAATAACCACGCGTATCCCGACCTCGGTAGCAGGCGCGAGCGTTCCGGCGCATAACGCCAGGCCATAGAGCATCCAGAGGTGTAAGTTGCCGCTCCAGAACAACACCGGAATGGTCGCAATGATGGCCGCGCGGCAGAAATTGTCGAGACCCATGATGAGGCGTGGCTGGCAGCGATCAAGTAATGTACCAAGCAACGGGCTGCTTACCATAGCTGGCAACCGGAAACACAGCACTAGCAGGCCGATAGCAAGGCCCGAACCGGTCAATTGCAAGACAAACCAGGTCAGAGCCACGATAGTCAGCGCATCGCCCATGCGCGATATTGTCAGACCCAGCCACAGACGCCGGAAGGCGGGGTGCTCTAAAGGTGAAGCCGCGCCTTTCAATGGCGCTTTGCTGGTCGATAGACGATAGGCGGCAGCTTCGCGCAAGAACTGTTCCCTGCGCTGTTTTGCCAGGTGTTCCTGGATATGCCAGTGCATAGTCAATCTCCTCTCATGATGATGAAAACTCACTCAAGAGGCTCATCGATTGACCATCGGGCCGCCATGCTATAGAATGATGGTAGCCGGACGGTAACAACCGTAAGGTCAGAGGTAGGGCGTGTTTGAAGCTTTGGTCGGCATGAACACGTCCTACTCGTCTATTTCGTTCTATCTAAGATATGTACTCAATAATTCTCCCAGGCTATCTATCACATCCGGGCGCAAACTGTAGCGTTTATCGCTCAACCTCATGCGCACCATCCCGGCTGAGCGCAGTGTAATTAAGTGATGATGCATGGTTGTTTTTGCCACACCGAAATCGTCAGCCAGCTCTTGCAAGGTATAACTTCCCGTTGAAAGTTTCTTGAGTATGCGCAGGCGGCGCTCGTCAGCCAGCGCCTTCGCCAGGCGTAAGAGGCGCACCGGCGGCGCGTTTGTACCCGCTGTGACACTCTCGTCAGCCACAGGGAAGTAGAAAATGCGGGTATCGTGATGTTCCGCATCCGAGTTGTAAGGACGGTTGATATAGGAAGGAATGAGCACCACGCGCTTGATGCCCGGCTCTGGCACATATTCCCAGCCAGTACAGGCTTCGATCAATTGCTCCGGCGACAAAGTAGCCTTCAAGACCCGTTTGGCCTCGACATCGCGCTCCAGGATAGGCAAAATAGTCGGCTCCTGCTCGCGAAACACCTCGTCATACCAGCCTCGTAAGATATCGAGCAGTATGTTTTTCGTAGCGGTCATATCAAGAGCCAGCAGCCAGCGCAATGTTTTTTGCCAGTCTGCGTCATCAGGAAACGCAGTTTTGAGGAATTGTTTCTGCGCCTCGCTATCCCCCTGAGCTGCCGCATAGATGATTTCGGGCGGCGTAACCCGGCGATGCTCGCGCACATAATACCCCAGTAAGTGCAGCCGCAATTCTAAGGCATCGATAGTTTCCAGGTAAGCAATAAACGTAGGAACATCCCTCGGAAGCGGACAATTGTATGCCAGGCTGAATACATGCTCCCACACCTGGTGGCTGTGAAAGCTGAACTGCTCCATGGTTGCTAGCAGGACGGGCGAAGCTTTGGCCCGCACATCATCAAACCAGGCCTTGCCTACGTCATACGTTGTCTCGCTGTGGAAATCACCGTAGGCATCGTTGAAAGCGCACAGGCTCATCAAGAATTCGTAGGCCGGGCTGGCCTCGACTTCAACTGTCAACGATTGTCTTCGCAATGGGACGTTCTGCGCGGCCATACTCTGTTTCCTAAAAGAGGACTCGATCAAACTCATACAGTACGAAAAGTTTCGTACAATACGATTGTAATCGGATGCTGTGCGTTTGTCAAGTGGCCCGTATCCGGTGTTTTCCCACAAGTCCGCGAGAGATCCTTCGCTGCGCTCAGGATGACAAACCCTCTGGCTGTCATCCTGAGCGCAGCGAAGGATCTCTCGCGTGCCTTCGTCCATCAAATCTGACTCCTGTGACTTGGCAGGCTTATGGGCAGATACAACTGACCAGAGCGGCGGCTCTGCCCCACCCTGGCAACCGCGCTGGTAATACTTCACATTCGCCACAAAAAGTTACTTTTGCCGTTGCCCGTATCGTTAAATTAGATTATAATGGGGCCATATTCAAAGATTATCAGGTGAAAGAACGGGTGTGTAGCTCCTGACTTCCAATTTAGTGTGTACAAGGAGAGCGTCAATGAGCGACCGCGTGGGTCAACAGTTGGGCAATTATCGCATCGAAAGGTTACTGGGAAGTGGGGGGTTCGCTGATGTGTACCTCGGCAAACAGGTATATCTTGATAGCCTGGCCGCCATCAAATTACTGAAAACAAACCTGGCAGAGGGAGATAGAGAAGATTTCCGCTCGGAGGCGATCACACTGGTGCGTCTCATCCATCCTCATATCGTGCGCATCCTGGATTTCGGGTTAGAAGGCAATACTCCCTTCCTGGTGATGGACTACGCCCCCAATGGTACATTGCGGCAGCGTCACCAACGCGGCGCTCGCCTTCCTCTCGGCACCGTCGTAGCCTATGTGAACGAGGTCGCGAGTGCCTTGCAATTCGCCCACGATCAGAAAGTCATTCACCGCGATGTCAAACCGGAGAATATGCTGCTGGGACGCCACAACGAGGTATTGCTCAGTGACTTTGGCATCGCCGTTGTCGCGCAGAGTACGCGCACCGCGTTTACGCAGGAAACCGTCGGTACCATCTCCTACATGGCCCCGGAACAAATCCAGGCTCATCCCCGGCCAGCCAGCGATCAGTATTCGCTGGGTGTAATCGTCTACGAGTGGCTGAGCGGCGAGCGCCCTTTTTCCGGCACATTCACGGAGATCGCCGTCAAGCACATGATGACGCCGGTGCCGCCCCTGCGCGAAAGAATTCCCACTATCTCGCCGGAAGTAGAACAGGTCATACTCACCGCGCTCGCCAAAGATCCCACGCAGCGTTTTAGCAGTATAAGCGCCTTCGCCACTGCCCTCGAACAGGCCAGTCGCGGCTTGCAGGCCAGTTTTCCGACGCTTGCCCCAACGCAAATTGCGCCCACTTCTTCTACCCCAATGCCCACACTTGCTCCAACAGTTGTAGCTTCACCTGCCACGCCGATACTGCCGCTTATGCAATCCGATACTCGCAATACTCCCGCCAACTCGCAGGCAAGGAACCCTGGGGATGCAACAGTATTAAACACGCCTGGCACGCCATTCTCCATCTCAGCACCCCAATACTCAGAGGCAATCGCGCCTACCGTAGCCGCTCAGTCCATACAGCCATTCAATCCCGCGACCCCGCCACCACCCGCGCCCCCCATAGCGCAAAGACAGCCAGAACCGGAACGCAAAGGCATGTCCAGGCGCGCCGTCTTGATCGCCGGCGTATCTGCCGTTGGTGTTGTAGCGATTGGTGGCACAGCCCTGGTGCTCGCGACGCGCAACGGTACAGGCCAGACAACAACTGGAGGCACGCACCCAACGCCGTCAGCGACATCACACACAACGACTACAGCCACGACTCAGGTGAACCCAAACATCCTGGCGCAAGATAACTTCAACCGACAAGATCAGCCCTTTTGGGGAATAGCTTCTGATGGCTTACCCTGGAGTGGCGATGCACTTAATTCAAATGATTTTTCTATCGCCAATCATAAAGGGACTATACACCGCACAGCAGGTGGGAATAGTCTATACACTGCCCTACTGGGAACAAAGGCCTATACTGACTTCGAGGTAATAGCTACTGCTATGCTCGATACTTTTAATAATTCTCATATTGGCGTCATGTTGCGCTACCAGGATGACAACCGCTATTACAAAGCTCGCATCACCGGAACAGTTCTGGATATTCTCAATAGACAGGATGCCCAACATGGTCCAACCATAGCTGCTACGCCTTTCATAGCACAATCTGGTACCTTTTACACTATCCGTTTTCAAGTGATCGGCACACAGTTGCGGGCGAAGGCCTGGCAAATGAATACTACCGAGCCTGCCAATTGGATGGTGACAGCCAATGCCAATACATTCCAACAAGGTCAGGGAGGATTGCGTCCCCAATTGAACCAGGGAGCGACCTTGCAAGTAGCTGCGTATCAGGTGACTTTTCCTACCAACCCATAGCCTTATATTGAGGCAAAAAGAAAGGGCAACTCAGCGAGTTGCCCGGCGCATTAAGAAACGGTTCGGGTTATATCCTGCGGCGTGGATAGCTGCGCGAAACCATGCGCAGCACGGCGATCAGGATACACGCGCCAATAAAGGCGATGATGATTGTCCCAACGATGCCACCGGCAACGATGCCCAGCAGACTTGCCAGGAAGCCGCCGAGAAATGCGCCCACGATACCGATGACGATGTCGCCCACGATACCATAGCCACCGCGCATTACAAAGCTCGCCAGCACGCCCGCGATCAAGCCGACGACCAGCCACCAGAGAATCGTTGTTGCAGTCAAGTTAATATCACCAAGCACAAATGTTGCAAGTGTCATAAAAAATTTCTCCTTCTCAAATCTATCTAAACGGGTAGATCCGTTCTACTGTACCGTTTCTCCAAGCTTACAATGATTAGTTCTACAATACAAGTCAACAATAATACATTAAGTTGACTCTAATACCTCTTCTAACCTTTCTTATTTGATATATAATTTATTACTTGCTACTGCGGCAGATTCTCTAAAGTGAGATGTGATTGTGAGCCATGCGTCGCCAACGGCGGTGCATGGCTCACAATCACATCTCACTTAAATTTTAGGGTCAGGAATTTGTAGCGTATCGTAAAATATGATATTGTGAAGCATACAGATGTACCCTCAGAACTGCATTGGAGCATAAAGTATGACAGAGGAAGACATAGCGGCGGCCTCGCTCAAGCGCACCCCACTGTATAACGAACACCGCGCACTGGATGCGCGACTGGTCGAGTTTAGTGGGTGGGAAATGCCGGTACAATATAGCAGTATTTTGGAAGAACATCGCGCCGTGCGCGCGCGCGCAGGCTTATTTGATGTCAGTCACATGGGCGAGTTTCGGGTCGAAGGGCCGGATGCGCTGGCATACCTGCAATATCTTGTTCCCAACGACGTGTCCAAACTGGCAGTCCACCAGGCTCTCTACACGCAGCTTTGCCTGCCCGACGCCGGCACCATCGATGATCTACTGATTTACCGGCTGGGTGAGAGTCAGTACATGATGGTGGTCAACGCGGGCAACATCGACAAAGACTTCGCGTGGGCCAAACAGCAATCGCGCAATTTCGATATCCGGCTGGCCAACCAGTCGGACGAAACCGGGTTGATCGCCTTGCAGGGACCGGAGGCGCAGCATATCCTGCAACCCCTGACCGGGGTAGACCTGAGCAGTATTCGCTACTATCATTTTGAGCCGGGCAAGGTGGATGGCATCGACTGCATTATCTCGCGCACAGGCTACACCGGAGAGGACGGCTTTGAACTGTACTGCCCATCTTCCGAAGTAGTCACGTTATGGCGCGATGTGCTGGCCGCCGGGAATGAGCGCGGCCTACTGCCCGCCGGGCTGGGCGCGCGCGATACACTGCGCCTGGAAGCTGCCTACTGCCTCTACGGGCACGAACTGGACGAGGCGACCAACCCCCTTGAGGCAGGCCTGGGCTGGACCATCAAACTCAATAAGGGCGAATTTATCGGACACGACGCGCTGGCAAAAATCAAAGAGCACGGCCTCAAACGCAAACTGGTCGGCATTGAGATGACCGAGCGCGGCGTGTGTCGCGGCGGCTACGCTATCTACGCCGACGGCCAGCACATCGGCGCATTGACCAGCGGCGCGCCCGCTCCCACCCTGAACAAAAACATCGGCATGGGCTATGTCGCAGCGGAGTATGCCGTTCCCGGCAAGACCGTGTACATCGACATCAGAGGCAAACATACCGCCGCGCAGATCGCCGCGCTGCCCTTTTACAAACGCCAAAAGTAGGGACGCGATTATAGTATTTTGTACATCCACAAACCGAAGGGAGATTTTAAAGTATGGCAAAGCTCAACCATCCGGCCAACCTCAAGTATAGCAAGACCGACGAATGGGTGCGCGTCGATGGCGACGAGGCAACTGTTGGCATTACAGACTACGCGCAGGATCAGCTAGGCGACATCGTCTATATCGAGCTACCCTGGAGTGGCGGCCAGAGCGTCACAGCAGAGGGGAAATTCGGCGATATTGAGTCCGTCAAAGCAACTTCGGAACTGGTTTCTCCTGTCAGTGGCAGCATCACGAAGGTGAACGAAAACTTAAAGGACACGCCCGAACTGATTAACGACAGCCCATATGAGCAAGGTTGGATGTTCGTCGTAAAATTGAGCCACCCGGCTGAACTGGACCACCTCATGAACGCCGCTGACTACCTGGCATATCTCGGAGGCCGCTAATCTCGCAATTCTCCGTAGGGGCGGGGGTGGGGTGGACGCTGGGAGGGGACGCTTGCGTCGCCCGCCGTATCTTCACCCATCAACCGCCACCCCCGCCCCTATGGAATATGTTCATTGTTTCGCCCACAAGGGAGATAGTTGCATGAGCTACATACCCAATACGCCGGAAGACCAGCAGGCCATGCTGGCTACGCTCGGCCTTTCATCGCTGGAAGAGTTGTTGACGCCGGTGCCTGAACATGTGCGCCTGGGCCGCGTGATGAACCTGCCGCCCGCGCTGGCCGAGCCGGACCTGAAACGCCTGCTCGGTAACATGTCGGCCAAAAACAAAAACCTGGACACTACTATTTCATTTCTGGGCGCAGGAACCTACGACCACGCCGTGCCAAGCGTCGTGCCGCATTTGCAGCGGCGTTCCGAATTCGTTACCTCGTACACGCCCTACCAGCCCGAAGTTAGCCAGGGCATGTTGCAGGCCATCTACGAATTTCAAACCATGGTGTGCCAGATCACCGGGCTGGACATCGCCAACGCCTCGCTCTACGATGGCGCGACCGCGCTAATCGAAGCGGTGCTGCTGGCAATCGGCCCCGGTGGGCGCGGCGAAGTGGTCATTTCGACGGGCGTTGACCCGCAGTACCGGCGCGTGCTGCACACCTACGCCAATGCGCGCGGCTTCAGCGTCAAAGAAGTACCGACCCGCGACGGCCTTACCTCAGTTGAGGACCTGGACGCGGCTGTCAGCGCAACCACCGCTGCCGTTGTGCTGCAACAACCCAACTTCTTCGGCTGCATCGAGGATATGCAGGCCATCGAACCAGTAGCGCATAAGGGCAAGGCAGTCTTCATCACCACCATTACCGAACCCGCCTCGCTGGGCGTGCTGGCCTCTCCCGGCGACTACGGCGCGGATATCGCCGTGGGCGAGCTGATGAGCTTCGGCAACACCATGAGCTATGGCGGTCCCGCCCTGGGCTTCATGGCAGCGCGCAATAAATATATGCGCCTGCTCCCTGGTCGGCTCGTCGGGCAGACCGTCGAAGAGGGCGGCGATAAACGCACTGGCTACGTGCTGACCTTGCAGACACGCGAGCAGCACATCCGCCGCGAGCGCGCCACCTCCAATATCTGCACCAATCAATCGCTGCTGGCGGTGGGCGCGACCATCTACATGGCGGCTCTCGGCAAGCAGGGCTTCCGCGAATTGGGCGAGCTGTGTCTCCAGAAGGCCCATTACGCTTTTCGCCAGATTACCGCCATCCCCGGCTACTCGGCCAGATTCGGCAGTCCCTTCTACGACGAATTTGTGATAACCGCGCCCGTTGCGCCGCATAAGCTGGAACGGCATCTTGAACAGGCCGGTATTCTTGGCGGCTACTCGCTGCATAGCAGCTACCCGGGCATGGAAAACGACATACTCTTCTGCGTGACCGAAACGCGCACGAAAGAAGACATTGATACCCTCGTATCCGCGTTGAAAGAGGTGCAGGCATGAGAAGCGTTGAGTCATTGATCTTTGAAAAGGGCGCGCCCGGACGACGCGCCGCCACCATGACGGCCATGGATGTGCCAACCGAAGCGCTGGAAAGCATGGTTCCCGCCTCTATGCTGCGCAAAGAACCCGCGCCACTGCCGGAGGTAAGCGAAATCGAGATCGTGCGCCACTATACGCACCTCTCGCAGCGCAATTTCGGCGTAGACACGGGATTCTACCCGCTCGGTTCCTGCACCATGAAGTACAATCCCAAGATCAACGAGGACATGGCGGTGCTGCCCGGCTTTGCGCATATCCACCCTTTGCAGCCCGATAACACCGTGCAGGGCGCGATCCAGTTGATCTACGAACTGGAACAGTACCTCTCAGAAATTTCGGGCATGACGCGCGTGACGCTGCAGCCCTCCGCCGGAGCGCACGGAGAATTGACGGGCCTGATGCTCATCAAAGCCTACCACGAACACAACGGCCAGGGGCATCGCAACATCGTGCTCATCCCCGATAACGCCCATGGCACCAATCCCGCCAGCGCCACGCTGGCCGATTACCGCTCGGTCGAGGTGAAGTCAGACCCCCAGACGGGCGGCATCGACATGAATCATCTCAAGGCCCTGCTCGACGCCAACGCCGCCAATATCGCCGCCATCATGATGACCAACCCCAACACGCTGGGCCTCTTCGATAGCAAGATCGCGGAGATCGCCACGCTGGTACACGAGACCGGCGGCCAGCTTTACTACGACGGCGCGAACGCCAACGCGGTGCTTGGCATCACGCGGCCCGGCGATATGGGCTTCGATGTGGTGCATTTTAACCTGCACAAGACGTGCAGCACCCCGCACGGTGGCGGCGGACCCGGCGCGGGTCCCATCGGTGTAAAGCAACATCTCGTGCCATTCCTGCCAGGACCCATGCCCGCGCAGAACGAGCAGGGCTACTACTGGGAAGACGTGGGGCCGCTTTCCATCGGCAAGATGCGCGCCAACAAGGGCAATTTCGGCGTGCTGGTACGCGCCTACACCTACATCCGCACCTACGGCCCCGACGGCCTGTTGCACGTCTCACAGAGCGCGATTCTCAACGCCAACTACCTGAAACACGCACTGGAGTCGGACTACGAAATCGCCTACCCCCAGACCTGCCAGCACGAATTCGTGGCAACCGCCGAACGCCAGAAGGAAGAACACGACGTGACCGCGCTCGACATCGCCAAGCGCCTGCTCGACTTCGGCATGTACGCCCCCACCGTCTACTTCCCCCTCATCGTCCACGAAGCCATGATGATCGAGCCAACCGAAACCGAGACCCGCGAAACCCTCGACTACTTCGTTAGCGTCATGCGCCAGATCGCCGCAGAAGCCCGCACGAATCCGGAGATCGTCAAGACCGCGCCGCACACAACGCCGGTCGGGCGGTTGGACCAGGCTTTAGCGGCACGCAAGCCAAATCTGCGCTGGACGCAGGGGCAGGAGGAGACGCATTAGAGAGGTGGGGAATAGAGATACAGGGCGGGATGACCAGGGCAGCAAAAAACTTTGTCCTGGTCATCCCGCCCTCTCTTTTTGCTTCAAAAGTAATACGTCGCTGTAAGAAGATGCAATGGGCTGAAGAAGCTCTAACCCTAAAAATACCATCACAAATTGGTGTTCGGCCTTGATCTCTTCCATGGGCATAGCTTCATCAATAACTGTTTCCAACTCCACAAATGGTCCGAGCGTTTTGACAGTGTCGAGGTGAATGCGTGTGTTTTTATACACGTAAAGGACACGTTCTTTTTCAACAATCACCAGCGTATCTCGTAATGCCTTCGTCAGCATCGAGCATAACAGTTTCGGCTCTGAGACTGGCATTACATCGTAATCACTAATGCGCGAACCTGTTTTACCCGGGCGTTTGTAGTAAATAAGCTCGGCTTCTGCTGGTTTGACTTCACCCTGCTCTTTAAACCACCTCTCACGTAGTTTCATGCGCCCGCGCGAAACTCGAAAATAGGTATCACGCTGCTCCATAGTAGCAAGATAGCTTGCGCCATGTTCCTGCGCGAGAACTTCAATCGATTTTAAGCGTTCCATAGTTTCACAGCGTACCTTCAATTCCAGGTTTCGCACACTATAGCTCCTCAATTTAAGATATGCGTCTTTTCTAACAAAAAAACATTGGGAGACATCAGACCTTCGGCGCCGGCTGCTCGCCGCGGAAGATGGCGGCATGGCGCATGGCAAACTCGTCGAAGCGGGTTGCGCGCCAGCCGAAAATCGTCTGGATCACCTGTGAAACCTGCGCCTCCTTGCCCTTTCGTCGCTCGGCAAAGAGTTCAGCCAGAGCATCTGCCGTGAATGGGGGTACTCCGGCTGCAAGCTGGGCTCTCTTTGCGTCCTCAGGAGCTACATTTATGTACTGGATTCTCTTTCCGGTGGCGATGGAGAGCTTCTCAGCAACCTCTGCCATGCTGAGTGCCTCGGGGCCGGTGAGAGGGTAAATTTTCCCCTCGTGTCCAGCGCCCGTCAAGACGGTGGCAGCGACCTCAGCAATGTCGCCGACGTCGATCGACGCGATCTTCGCATCCTCCATGGGGAGGAAGAACACCCCTCTGGCGACGATCGACGGCACCTGCCGAAAGTACGCGTGCATGAACTCGCCAGCTCGCAGATGCGTGAATGCCATACCCGAAGCCTCCAGTCTCCGTTCAATTTCGCCGTGCATGCGGGCGAATCGAAAGGGAGAGTCGAGTTCCGGCATAATTCCGGAAAGTTTGACGACGTGCTGGACGCCTGCCTTGCGGGCCTCTTCGATGAAGTTCGATTGCACTTCGAGCATGGCGGGGTCTGAGGACGAGATGAGCATGGCGCGCTCTACTCCTCTCAACGGCCCTGTGAGTGTCTCAGGGCGCGCCATGTCACCCTCTACGATCTCGACCATTGGGAGAGAGGAAAGCCCCTCAGCTCTGGCAACATTGCGCACGAGGGCGCGTACATGCACTCCCCTTGCCGAGAGTCGACGTACCAACTCGCTTCCATTCAGTCCGGTGGCGCCTGTTACAAGTATCATTTTCTGCCTCCTTCTATGTATCTTCTGTTCGCGGTGTATGATACGCGCCTGTACACATCTTGGCAAGTAGGGACAAAAATGATACCATAGACCAGGAAAAATCGGTGAACGGACCATTGCCCCATACAAAAGGGGATAGCTTGGAGAAATTAGATGAGTGAAGCACAAAAGGAGACCCTGGCGCGACCGCGATTTTCCTGTCCCGTGGACGGCTTTCAGCAGATGATCAATGGAAAATATAAACTCCGCATCCTCTGGGCGCTCAAACTGGGACCCCGTCGCTATGGGGAGATCAAAAAAGGACTCTTACGCGACATCAGCGGGAGCCAGCAAATTGCGCCCCGCGTGCTCAGTCGCGAACTGAAGACCCTGGCGACCTTTGGTCTCATCGAGCGCACCGATTACCAGGTCGTGCCTCCAAAAGTGGAATACAGCTTGACACCCGTCGGCCAGAGCCTGCTGCCTATCATTGAACCGATAGTGCAGTGGGGAAAGCAGTATCTGGTCCGTGACATTGACTCTCCAACCAACGAAGCGCAACTGCTGTTAGCCCACCCAATACAGTGATACAATTACTCTATGATAAGAGGTACTACTCGAAAGAAGCATACCTCTTCAATCTAAACCCCCATATACAAAAGGAGGGCGGAAACCACCATGTCCCAGCAGGAAACTGTTCGCTCCATGCTCACATCTTCTGATAGTGCTCGATTGCCTCTGCGCGCGCGTGTCGGGCTGGCTATCCAGGCCGCGGATGCCGCCACCGTCATAAGCAGGATACGCGAGGCGGAGCAGGCCGGTATTCAACAGGTCTGGATGACGCAATCGATGGGCATGTTGGATACCCTGACACTCTTTGCCGCCGCTGCAACGCAAACGACCCGCGTCCGCTTAGGCACATCAATCGTGCCAGTTTATCCACGCCATCCCCTGGTGATGGCGCTGCAAGCTGCAACCATCAATGATCTCGCGCCAGGACGTTTGCGCCTGGGTGTGGGTACCAGTCATCGCCACGTGATGGAAAGCGTCTATGGCCTCGCGATGCCGTCGCCCCTGGCGTACCTGCGTGAATACGTCGATGTGATGCGGCAAGGATTGTGGGAAGGACGCATAGATCATCAAGGCACATTCTTCAAGGTGGCTGCCCCTATCCCACGCCCGGCACACATTCCCCTGCTCATCTCGGCCCTGGGCGAGAAGGCATTTCACATGGCCGGCGAAATTGCCGACGGCGCGATTTCATGGGTCTGCCCGGTCCCATACCTGCTCGATAGGGCCTTGCCCGCGCTGCGAGCCGGGGCTGAAGCGCAACATCGCCCCGTCCCACCGCTTGTCGCGCATATCCCGGTAGCAATGAGTACCGATGAAGCGGCAGTGCAGGCAGCTACCACGCAGCGCATTTCGTTCTACACTAAAGCGCCATTTTACCAGCGCATGTTTGCGTCGGCAGGCTATCCCATTGCCCCGGATGGAACCGGCGTCGATGCGCTCGTAAAAGCTCTGGTGGTTGCAGGAGACCAGGCGCAGGTTGAGAAGCGCCTGCGCGAGTTGCTCGCGAGCGGCCTGGATGAGTTGCTATTGATGCTGGTACCTGTAGCAGACGAGACTCGCGAGCGCGAGCAGCTCGTGCAGGTCATCGCCTCGCTCTAATTAAAATCGTTTTTCGAGGCTGAAGTAAAAGCTACCATTTCTGTTCAGGTTAGAAAGAATAGACCGGTGAAGAACATTTCATTAAAAAGGAGTTTTTATGAGAAAAGTTTTTGTATTCATGATGGTGACGCTCGATGGTTTCTTTGAAGGACCAAACCAGGACATAGATTGGCATAACGTGGATGAAGAATTCAATGAATTCGCCATCCAGCAGCTCGATGAGGTGGATACGCTTTTATTCGGTAGAGTAACCTATGAGGGTATGGCAAGTTTCTGGCCAACCCCATTCGCCGTAGAGAATGATCCCATCGTTGCTGAAAAGATGAATACCATACCTAAAATAGTCTTTTCAAAAACACTTGATAAGGCCGAATGGAACAATTCCAGGCTGGTGAAAGAAAATATTGCCGAAGAAATCTCACAACTCAAGCAACAGCCGGGCCGCGATCTGGCAATATTCGGAAGTTCCAACTTAACGGCATCTTTACTACAAATGGGCCTGGTTGATGAATTGCGCATTATGGTGAATCCCGTTGTGTTAGGCAACGGCAATTCTTTATTCAAAGGCGTGTACGAAAAACTGAACCTGAAACTTCTCAAGACCAGGACGTTTCGTTCAGGCAACGTTTTACTGTATTACCAGCCCGACGAAAAATAACGTTTGGACAGCATCCCTCATTCCTGGATAAAAGTGATTGATTGCTTGAGCTTGCTATCTTTGAATGGATCTTTTAACCCTATTATCTCAGGAGGACCTGTGCGCCGGGTCTCAGGCATCATTTTCAGGTTCCTTTTAGCAAGAGCATAATGTGGGTCAATTACGAGGGCTTGTTTCAGTGCATCTTCAGCTTCGTCGTAGCGTTTCTGCATCATCAAACAGATGCCCAGATTGCCCCAGGGCTGCGGTAAGCAATCTCCTAATGCAATTGATGCCTTGAAAGCCTGTTCCGCATCAGCCCACTGGCCCTTCTCCATAAAATTCAGCGCGCGTTGAAAAAGGTCCTCCTGCTCAATAAGCTGATCCAGGGTAAAGTTCGGTCCTCGCATCTTCAAGGATTCTGTAACCATCTCACGAGTAAATTTCAACTCTTTTTCAATGTCCTCGGCCAGAGGGGGAATCGAATTCAATTCCTTAGCGCACTCAAAATCACGCAAAGATCGTCCAATACGGGAAGTGTACCGCGATGCCATGCCCCGGTTGAACCATAGCTCGCCATTAACCGGGTCCAGAGCAAGCGCTTCAGTAAAAGCGGCATAGCTTTGTGGGAAATTCTGGAGCATAGCTTGCGCGGTTCCCATTTGGGCAAGCACATCCGCGCGCAGTGGCGCATTTTTCGGGAGATAATTTAACAAACGCTCGCTATTAGCGACCGCTTCCGCGTAATCTCCTGTGAAGACCTGGTGGCCGATCAGATCGAATAACTTGTCCGCCTGCGATACCTGCGGAACCAGGCTTTTCTTCTGTTTTGCGTGTTTTGATTTCTTCGCCATGTTTTTTCGGTAATATATTCTCCTGGTGTACCTACACGTCCAGATTCGCGTTCTTCGCGTGGCTCTCGATAAACCGTCGGCGCGGCGCCACCTCGTCGCCCATCAGCATGTTGAAGATTTTGTCGGCTTCTACGGCTTCTTCGATGCCGACTTGCAGGATGGTGCGGTGTTCCGGGTCCATGGTGGTGTCCCACAGCGTCTCCGGGTTCATCTCGCCCAGACCTTTGTAGCGGCCCACTTCTGGCTCTTTGCCGTTGTGCGCGGCCTTGTACTCCACGATCAATTGGTCGCGTTCCTCTTCGGCGTAGACGTAGTGGACGGTTTTACCCATCTTGACGTGGAAGAGCGGCGGCTGCGCGATGAAAAGGTGCCCATTAGTTATTAGAGGCTCCATGTAGCGAAAGAAGAAGGTCAGCAGCAGCGTGCGAATATGCGCCCCGTCAACGTCGGCGTCGCACATGATAACGATGCGGCCATAGCGCAATTTGGCGATGTTGAAGCTTTCATCGATGCCCGCGCCAATAGCCGTGATGATATTCTTGACTTCCTCGTTTTTCAGGATTTTGTCTAATCCCACGCGCTCAACGTTGAGGATTTTACCGCGCAGAGGCAGGATGGCCTGGAAGTGTCGGTCGCGTCCCTGTTTCGCGCTATTGTGAACAAACACGCCACTTGCAAGAGCAAAGTTATGTGTCCCAGGAACCTCGACATCGTATACGTCTACAGTTTGCTCTAAAGGTTCAACTGAGACAACCCGATGATTGAACGTAGCTACTGCTTCATGAGCTAAAGCTTCATCCCCATCAAAGTACCGCAGACAGAACTTATCAAACCGTAGCAACGATGCATCGCGTATTGCAAGGCGGCGCGCACTGTAGGCTTCAACATCAATCTTTCCATCTACCTCAAATTGCTTCAAAGCTGCAACCGTTTTACGATAGTACGTTTGCTGTAAAGTCGCCTGTCGCTTTGCCCGGAAATCCGGTGTCCACTGTTGCTGTGTCTTTTCACGACGCCATGCAAGCAGTTCTTCATCTTGCCATTGTGCCTTCGCGTATTGAGAGTGAGCTTCTCGAGCTTCAGGATTATTCTCAAAGTAGGTGCGTACACGTTCTGCTTGCAAGCGACGATTTCCCTCATCACTCCAATACTCACGTTGTGCCTGGTTGAGTTGTTCAAGTACCTCTTTACGATATGCATCATTTGTCTTGTAGAAATCGAGCCATTTTTCTGCCATATAGACTTTGTACTTTTCGTCTTTCCACTGCTGCCTGGCTCGTTCGGAGAGCTTTTGACTCATATCTGGATGACTCATACGCTCGCTCATCATTATGCGAAACTCTTCGCTCTGACGAATTTCACGGCACTTCTCAATGGTATCTGTTCTGTGCAATGTGCGTTTAACGTGCTTCCGGTGCAACTCAAGATGCTCCTGAGCAGGAAGGCGCTTAATATTCGTCGGGTTGTTGTTCAGTTTATTGAAATCCAGATGGTGACAATGATCGCCATCTGTTTTGTCTCGTAAACATCCTTCCAACGATTGTACCAATCAGCGAGCATATGAGTAAAAAGCCACGAGTCTGAGCGGGGATCTTTCACCATCTCGTAACCTTGTATAGTTATGCCCGGTTCCTTCATATCAGACATTTTACGATACAACGGCATGAGCGAGTCGCCAGAAGCGAGATTCGCCGCTTCCTTGTAACTACCATCACGGAGCATGAAGCGATGGTCAGGGGTGCAAACGATAGACTCTCCATTGTCGAGCGTGACCCGAACTACAGTAGTCTGTGCTTTGGTTATACGTGCATGAATTAACCGCTCTAGCCCAACAGTGCCATCCTTGCGAATAGTATAACCAAAGTGTTCTTTCCCCTCGGATTGCTCCGCAACCAGTTCCATGAAACTCAGTGAACGTCCATCTGCAAGCGCAACGAGCGTATCACCAGAGAAACAACCACCAGCCGAATCGCCCTCGACTAAGTACAGCTCGCAGCGATCAGCGCGTTTCTCCGAACAATCGGCCAGTTTGCCTGGCAGGGTGGTATCAAGGGCGTTCTTGCGCTGGATCAGGTCGCGCACCGCCCGCGCGGCTTCACGCGCCTGCGCGGAAAGCACGCACTTGGAGATGATGGCTTTGGCCTCGGCAGGCGTCTCTTCGAGGTATTTGGCGAGCATATCAGCCGCTACCGTCTCCACGATGGGACGCACTTCGGCGTTGTTTAGCTTGGCTTTGGTCTGCGCCTCAAACTGCGGATTGGGCAGCTTGACGCTGATCACCGCCGTCAGTCCCTGGCGCACATCATCGCCCGTCAGATTGCTATCCTTCTCTTTGAGCAGGTTCATCTTGCGCGCGTAGTCGTTGAGGGTGCGCGTCAGGGCGCTGCGGAAGCCGGTAATGTGCATACCGCCATCAGCAGTATTGATACCGTTGGCGAAAGAAAATTCCGTAGCGTTCCAGCCATCGTTGTATTGCACGGCCAGTTCGACCTTCACCCCATCTATCTCGCGAGTCGCGCTGACAGGTCGCGCCATCACTCGCCCGCGATCTTTATTCAGGTAGCGCACAAAGGAGATCAGGCCGCCTTCGAAGTAAAAGGTCACTTCGCGGTCGCTGCGTTCGTCGCGCAGGGAAATGGTCATGCCCCGGTTCAGATAGGCCATCTCGCGGAAACGCTGCGCCAGCACGTCGAAGCTGAAATCGCGCGTCTCCATGACTTCCAGGTCGGGCAGGAAACTGGTGATGGTACCGCTATCACCGTCCTCGACCAGATCAACTTCTTCCAGGGGAGTGACGGGTTTGCCGCGCTCGTAACGCTGGCGGTACAGAATGCCCCCGCGTTTGACATCCACCTCACACCACTCCGAGAGCGCGTTCACAACAGAAACACCCACACCATGCAGCCCGCTGCTGATCTGATAGCCGCCGCCGCCAAATTTGCCGCCCGCGTGCAGGATGGTCATAACGACTTCGAGCGTGGAGAGGCCGGGGCGTTGATGGTGCTCTTCAACAGGAATGCCACGCCCGTTATCCTCGATAATGACGGAACCGTCGGCGTGAATGACCACGCTCACATGGTCGGCATACCCCGCCATTACCTCGTCAATGCTGTTATCAACAACCTCGTAGATCAGGTGATGCAAGCCGCGCTGGTCGGTCGCGCCAATATACATACCGGGACGCACACGCACCGCTTCCAGACCCTCTAGAATCTGGATGTTCTGCTCACCATAATCGCCATTGCCGTTCCCGTTTATTTTCCCGTTGCCACCATTGCCGCTACCACTCCCATTCCCGTGTCCATTCTTTTGTTCGGGTTCAATTTGATCGGGGAGAGCATATTGCTGGTCGGTTGTCTGCTCTGTCATGATTGCTTCTCTCGTTTTTACCATAACACCAGGATGTCCCTTTTAGTATAAGAAGTCGTCATTGGATATACAGCATCGTTCGCACTCTCGCTCCCCTACATTCCGGCTTGGCCAATCAAGCGTCTCTTCATATGCATACTACATGATACCTGCCGGGACACAATGTGCCAGACGTTATCAAGCGTGTAGAAAGGATACATGCCTTGCTGAGGAGGATTAAGACAGACACACCATAGAATAGAATCTATCTTGTACTTCTGGCTTTTGTCCGGTATTATGCTGTACCTCTACCTGTTACCAGGTATTCTCTGCGAGCGATGGAAATGTGGAAATTTCCACCTTTCGCGTCGCTCCATTATATCACAAATTCGCTCGACAGGCAACGCGAGACCAGGGCGGGGGCAAGCCCGGCCCGTACCCTGCTACGAAGGAATTTGTGCAGGGCGTACAGGGTACGGGCCGGGCTTGCCCCCGCCCTGGCTTCTCAGTAGCGTTGCCCCAGTTGCCCGCTCATCGGCGGCATACCCTGCATGACGGGCATCCCTGGTATGCTTTGCATAGGGCCAGGAGTGAGATTGGTGGTGCAATAGGGACAGAATTTCCAGCGCAATTCAAGCAACCGCTCGCACTTGGGGCAGGCCGCCTTGATTTTCTGACCGCAGGAGGGACAAATCTGGAAGTCGGACTCCACCCGCGCGTGACAGTTGTTGCAGGTAGACCGCTCGGTCATCTCGGCCAGCAGCGACTCTTCCTCAAGCTGGCGTTCGTAGATTTCGGCCAGCGTCTGGCGCGGGCGTAAAATCATATAGATGAAGAGGCCGCCGACAAAAAAGACCGCAACCAATAGCGTCGCCAGAACCTGTGAAAGAAGGTCCTGCGTGCGCGAACGAATATCGCGGAAGGTCCAGATAATCAGGCTTATCCAGAAGATAACGACAAATGTCACCAGAAAGCCGACAACTACTCCTAACACGCGGTTCAAGGTATCAAGTAAAGCATTGCCAGTGGCAGCAAACACAAAATGTAAATTGGACATAACAGATTCTCGCCCCTTTCGGCATACACATAAGCTGGTACATTAATTAAACGTTAGTCTCTGGCAAAACGACTACAAAAGGCTACACAATAGGACATTGTGGTATAAAGAGGAGAGAAAACTGGTCTGTGGGCTATTGGCCGCAGGCCAATAGCCCACAGACCAGTTTTCTCTCAGCCATTAAATAAACAAAATCGTCGCTATCTCGCCTGAACGCAACCCGATATGCAGAGGTTCCCAGGCGTTCAAAAACAACTGCCTTTGAGGTTCTTCTAACAGGTTTGCCGCGAACGCTTTCTCACAGGCAAATCCCGGTCGCAGGCTTGCTTCTACTGCGTGCGGAAGTGGATTGTAGATACGCGCGACCATCCCCTCACCGCTGCGTTTGATAGCGCTGACCACCAGGCTGCGTGGTTCTACTTCGATCAAGCTCGTTAGAGATGGCAGTGTACCCTCGTGCTGCCCGGTTGCCATGGCACGGACGGGCGTATTAAACGCCTGTGCCTCGCGCAAAACCAGCGCCTCCTCCGCTTCCCAGTCGCCGCTATGCATCACCAGCGCGTAGTCGAACTCGGCGTGTCCCAGGCACTGACCCTCCGGCGTCTCAAGCATCGGCCCTGCGTGTCCGCTCCGCGTCGTCAGGTCGCCGCGTGATAGCCAGCCCACACAGCGCAGCAGCGTCACCGCGATAGCCTGCCGTCCCTCGTTATCCTGAATCACCTCATATTCTGGCAACCCGCGATTGAGTACCGCCAGCCCTGTTTTGCCATCGCCAATATCCACAAAGCGTTTTTGCGGAAAGCAATTGACCGGCTCTTCCGACCAGTCCGCCACGTTTTGCGGACGAGGCGCCGCAATTGGCCGGGTACGCACCTCGAAAGTACCCTCCGCCGCTACACTCTCTACTTTATATAATACAGGAAAGGTCGCACGAATTCTGTGATCTTTTACCAGATTTTCGATGTTGGTGTGAATATCGATGCGCCGCGTTCCCGGCGAGAGCGAAATTTCGCTGGTGAACGGACACAAGATGTGTTCATCGCTGCGCGCCGCCCGATCAGCAGCGGCTGCCCTTGGCAGCGACCACTGCCCGCTTATACGCAAAGTGACGCGAGTAGGAGAATGCATCACCTCGATAGCTGGCGGCTGCGCCGGGTCGCTCACAACCAGGTCTTGCGCGGGCGGACAGTAGTTATACAGGTCGCCAATATCGCCGCCATCCACGAAGCGGTTCAACCCGCTCAACACCACGCCCGTCAGCTTATCGGTAGCAGTCAATGTGCCATCCAGCTTGCTGGCCTCGACGCGATAAAATTCGTTTTCGATGCTGTTGGCCGAGACAGCAAGCGTGGACGCTGGTGTAGGGGGCGCAGGAGACGCGGTCTGCGTCTCACCTGGCAACACCCAGAACGTTTTCAGCCCATAGGCAGGCAGATCAGCCGCCACGAACTCGATGGTTTCACGCGCCCGGTTAATGGCCGTAAACTCAAACGTATGTATGTCCTGGCGATCCAGTAGCGCCAGTATCTGGCGTTCGACTGTGTGAAGTTTTTGTTGCAGCGCGCGGCCCTGTCCAGCAGCGGCGATCAGAACTTCGATCGATGCAACGCCGGGCTTCTGTCCCTCTACTACCTGCATACCGGCTATCTCATAGGATTTTCCAGCGCCGATCTGATCCATATATCTTACCAGCAAACTCTCAGCCATAGCAATGAAATCGCCTGGTTCTTGCTTGTCCAGCATTGTCACCATAGAGGCGAGCATTTCGCGCCCAACAGGTACGGAGCCAACTTCCTGTCGCCAGCGTTTCACGACGCGAAACGGCATGTGCTGGCCGCGTTCGTCAATGATTACTGCATCGCTATCCAGTTGCGCGGTGGGCGCGTCGGCCAGCACTACATCGGTACGAGGCCCCGGCGCTGGATTGAAGACCACAATGGGCACGGCTTCGCGCCGCTCATTGTGCGCCATATTCAAGGAAGGAACCCGTGTATCAGTAGCGCTCGCAAGGTATTCCAAAGCCTCTAACGTCAACTGCTCTCCGATTTGCTGGCTCTGCGCAAAACGCGTGCTGTTCTCGCGATGCACCTGATCGATGCTACAACCGCAGATACTATCGTGCGGGTGATTCTGCAAAAGCATTTTCCAGGCTACGCGCGCCAGCCCGGCGGGATAGGTCGCGCCCAACGTGCTGGCCCAGGCGGTCATAGGCTCAACCCAGCGTTCCAGCAGGTGTTCGGTTTTGGCATTCTGCTGCTTGATCCACATACGCGCCGAAAGCACCGAAGGCAGCAGGTGCGAAAGCTCTCCGCTGCGCATTTCCCCGCTCAGCGTCTGCAGCGAGTCGCTCCCGACCCGCGCCAGGTACTCTTGCACGGCGGCTACATAGTGTGGCAGCGTGCCAATGCGAACGTGTATACCGTGATATGGACCGTCCTGTTCCGTCGCATCGGCCTGGCCCGCAAGCTGCCCATGCGCGAGATTGATACGCGCCAGTTGCTCGCTAGCCGCCTTGATAGTGGCAGGCAGCCCATCTTGCGGCTCCAGGTGATCGGAACCATTCATAAAAAGCAGCGTAGTGGTGGTAGCTTTTTCAAGCAAAGGCGTGATGAGCAGTTCAACTTGCGTGACAAATTCATCGGGCTTAAGCGGCATATCGCGAGCATTAGAATAGCCCCTACCACTGGCCAGGTGTAAAACCAGCGTCTTCGTGCCATCGGGCGCGGCCCAGTAAAATTCGCTTTTGCGCGCTTCAGAGCCGACTCCACGCCAGAAGACCGCGTTTTCTATGCCCACCCCTTTCAGGATTTGCGGCAGTTGCGCGATATGTCCGAAGCAATCAGGCACGTAACCCACGCTGCATCGGCTCGCCAAATTCGGCGGCGCGCTTCAGACCTATCTGGAAATTGCGGATCAATGCCTCGCCGCTCACCAGAAACTCATCCGGCTGCACATACCAGGGGCCTATGGTAATGCGCCCGCTGCGCGTGTGCGTTTTCAGCCGCTCTTCCTCTTCCGGGCGCGCTTCCAGGTAGTCATCTAACACAATGGTTTGTCCGTCCAGCATGAAGTGGCTGAAATCGGGATCGCGCTCCATTATGTCAAGCAGCTTGTCAACAACATGCACAAGCCGAACGCGAAACTGCTGAAACGTCTGGTACCATTCACGGTCCCAGTGTGTATGAGGAACAAGCATAATATCGAGTTGTCCGGTCATAGCGCCCCTTTAATCCAGGAAGAGAAGAACGAAGTTGCTCTGTTTTACTTTATACACCCACATAACACGGCCTGATGCGCGTGTCATCGACAGGCTCATTATAAAGGGTACGCCAGGCTATCGCAAGAGTGGCTCTCCCCTGTCATCCTTCTCTTCATCCTGTCATCCTGAGCGCAGCGAAGGATCTCCGCTCGCCTCGCCTATGCAGAGTGACGGAGATCCTTCGCTGCGCTCAGGATGACAGGGGAAAGCCATATTCCCATTCTTTTGTGATCTCCATCATCGTGTAATCTCCATCATCGCATCCGTGCCGAAGTCACAAAAAATCAAACAAGAACATACACGAAAACAGGGACGCTTTGCCCCCCATAATAGAAGCAACCTGTGATATACTTGCTTTACATGAGACATTAATACCAGCAGGTTGACGATTTCTTCCTTTAACTGGTAGTATGTCAAATTGTGTCATTGCGCGTGTTTATGAGATGTATTGCGCAGTTTGGCAACGTGTGTTACACTACAAATACAAGGACGTTTGTTCTAAAACAAGGAGGTTCGGTATGGCGCGAGGCAGTAGCTATGGAGATCAACCCCCATTACACGAGATTCCAGCTACTACTCAGATTCCAATTCGGCGGGCTACACGCATATTATCAGAGTTGCATGAAGAAGAGTATGAGCCTGAAACAAATGTAGAATTCGACGAATGGGAGGAAAGATTACCGGCGCGGAGAACGCCTACAGTAACTTTGCCTGAGTATCATAAACCTCTGGCGCGCCATCGTTCCTGGCTTGTAGCTCTGGTGCTGAGTATGGTAAGTATCGTAATCATCTTAAGCGTTGCCCTCTCGGCAGGTATATTCCAGCGGCCAGCTCCCGAACAGATAGTTCCCTATAACAGCGGCCAAACTTTTTCCATCCAGGTCGGTGGATCATATAACGCTTTCAATTTATGGGAAAATAGCACTGGCCCTATAGCGTCAAAGACGCCTATTCCAGCCAGCACTGGCCCATATTCCGTGCTTGGCAAACCCACCATCACAGCGGATTTTATCAATCGCGTGCTTGCCAGTTATAATTCGCCAGCCGCGGGTCTCGGGCAGCAATTGTATGATCTGGGCGTAACATATGGCATTGATCCCGTTTACCCACTGGCCTTCTTTATGCATGAAAGCCTCTTCGGTACCACCGGTGAAGCCCGCGTCACCATGTCGCTTGGCAATTCGCGCTGCATCCCGACGCGCCCCTGTATCGATCAGAATCGAGGAGGATACGCGCAGATGTATAGCTGGTTTGATGGCTTCGAGCAGTGGTACAAGCTGATCCGCAATCTGTACGTTGCGCAATGGGGACGTGTCACCGTCGATCAAATCATCCCCAAATACGCGCCCAATAGCGATGGCAACAACGAAGCAGAGTATATCGCTACCCTGAAACGTGAAGTCGATGTCTGGCGCGCTGGCATTCTCAGGCCGTGAGCAATCCCTGCTCGTGCGCCTTGCTCAAAGCTTCGGTGCGACCGGAGACATGCAGTTTTTGATAGATATTTGCCAGGTGGAAGTTGACAGTGCGCTCGCTCACAAACAGCCGGGCGGCGATCTCTTTGTTGCGCAATCCCCGCGCCAGCAATCGCAACACTTCAAGTTCGCGCGCGGTCAGGCTTTCCAGCGCATTGATGGCGCGTCCCTGTTTACCAAAACGCGAGATAAGGCGGCTGGCAATCTGCGGCTGCACCAGTACTTCTCCCCGCGCCACGCTGCGCACCGCCTGCGCCAGTTCATCGGGCAAAATGTCTTTAAGTACGTAGCCATCCGCGCCCGCGCGCAGCGTCTCGTACAGGTATTCTTCGCGATCAAGCGTAGACAGCAACAAGACGCGCGTTTCCGGGTTGAGCAGCTTGATCTGGCGTAACGCCTCCAGGCTTTGACCACCGGGCAACTGCGCGTCCATGATGACCACCTGCGGCCCCAGTTCCGCCGTCTCGCTCACCGCCTGCACGCTATCGACCGCCTCGCCTATGACCAGCAAATCGCTATAACTTTCCAGCAGCCGCCGCAGACCAGCTCGCGTCATGGCCAGACTATCAACTACCAGGATACGTACCGGATTGGTGGGAGCGTTTTGGATAGCATCCATCACCAGTTTTTTTGAGGACGCGATGAATCGCGTCCCTACATCTGCTGTAGGGACGCGATTCATCGCGTCCTTTCCTCTCTCTGTTTCCTGTCTATAGGGAAGACGAGCCTGTACCTGCGTTCCATGTTCGATGCTGGTATGCACTTCAAGCGAACCGCCGAGCATTTCCGCTCGGTTGCGCAATCTGGCAAGCATGCCATCATCGGAGCCACGGCTAAACTGGCCTTCTTGCGCCGTGAATGGAGGTACTGGCATAGTTTGCGCATCGCTAGCAAACAAACCCGGAAGAGCGCGCTCTACCGGCACCCCATCATCTTCGACGTTCATAACTATCTCGTTGCTCTCATAATGCAAGGTGAAGCGAAGTTTGCGCGCCCCGCTATGCTGGCGTACCTGGGAAAGCGCGGTGAGCGTGATATGATACAACAGTTGCTCTACCTCACCACTCAGTGAACGTTCCTCGCCCGAAAAAGCTACCCGGCTGGAAATCTGCATCGCTTCAGCAGTCTCATCGACCGCGCGCGCCAGCGCCTCGGCTAATGGCATATCCGGCAAACTGGCGAGAGAAAGCATATCTTCAGCCGCATGTGCCTCGTAGAGCATTTCGCGCGCCATCTGCTCCAGCGTCACCAGCCCATCACGCAGCGCAGCTACATCAGCCGGCGAAAGCGTCTCGCTTCCATCCGGTCGCGCAATGCTTTGCAGCACGCTCAATTGCGCCAGCATCGCGCTCAGTTCGCGCATAAGCTGCGCGCGTTCAGTTTGCTGCGATTCAGGTATCTGTATCGTTTGCATGGGAAAACTCCCCGGTAGTATATAGAACAGTACTTTATTATGTCACACCGCATTCTGCAGCACTTCCAGAGTCAACTCGTCATCTTTGACATCAATCTCTACAGTAGCGCCGTCATGCAATCTTCCTTCAAGAATTGCCATGGCTACCCGGTTCTGCACCTCGCGCTGGATAACACGCTTGAGCGGGCGCGCGCCGAATTGCGGATCGTAGCCCATATCCGCCAGCATGGCTCTGGCCGTATCGCTCAGGTGCAGGGTGATATGACGCTCGGCCAGACGTTTGCGCAGCAGGTTGACCTGAATATCCACGATGCTTACCATCTGGCTGTGCTTGATCTGGTGGAACACCACTACTTCGTCGATACGGTTGATAAACTCTGGCCGGAAACCCTCTTCGCGCAGGCGCACGCGCACCACACGTTGCACTGCGTCCTCGTCCATACCCTCAAATTCGCCCAGCCATGCTACACCGACGTTGCTGGTCATGATGATCACGCAGTTCTTGAAATCGACTGTGCGGCCCTGTCCATCGGTCAGGCGACCATCGTCGAGCATTTGCAGCAGCACGTTGAAGACCTCCGGCGCGGCCTTCTCGATTTCATCGAAGAGTACTACGCAGTATGGACGGCGGCGCACAATCTCTGTCAATTGCCCGCCTTCGTCATAGCCCACATAGCCGGGAGGCGCGCCGATCAAACGCGAGACGCTGTGCTTCTCCATGTACTCCGACATGTCGATACGCACCATGGCCTGCTCATCGTCAAACAGGAACTCTGCCAGCGCGCGCGCCAGCTCGGTTTTGCCCACTCCGGTCGGCCCCAGGAAAATGAAGCTTGCCAGTGGACGGTTGGGGTCCTGCAATCCGGCGCGCGAGCGGCGAATGGCATCCGCCACCACCTGCAAGGCTTGATCCTGCCCCACCACGCGCTCGCGCATGTGATCCTCCATCGTGAGCAGCTTTGAAATTTCTCCCTGCATCAAACGCGTAACGGGAATATGCGTCCACTTCGAGACGACCTCGGCGATATCTTCAGCCGTTACATCTTCGCGCAGCATACGCTCGCTTTTGAGACTGGCCGACTTCGCCTCCATCTCCGAGATGCGCTGCTCCAACTGCTCGATGTTTGTTTTTAACAGGTTGGCCTTCTCAAAATTCGCGCTGCCGCGTTCGGCGTACTCCAGTTCAATTTCGCGCCGGATTCTTTCGCCTTCGCCCCGCTTCTGCTCCAACTCTTTCTTCAGGTTCGCCAGCGATTCCACCAGCGTGCGCTCGCTATCCAGCGCAAGCTTGAGGGGATGCAATTGCTCGGTCAGGTTGGCTATCTCTTGTTCCACCTTTGCCAGGCGCTCGCGACTGGCCGCGTCCTTCTCCTTCTTCAGCGCCTCCTGCTCCATCTTTAGTTGCAGGATGCGCCGGTCCAGCGCGTCGATCTGGCCGGGTGTGCTATCGAGTTCCACGCGGCGGCGACTGGCAGCCTCGTCAATCAGATCAATAGCTTTATCTGGCAAGAAGCGATCAGTGATGTAGCGATTGGAGAGGATGGCGGCAGCCACCAGCGCGCTATCCTGAATACTGACGCCGTGATGCACTTCGTAGCGTTGTTTCAGCCCGCGCAAAATGCTGATGGTATCCTCAACCGTTGGCTGATCGACGATCACCGGCTGGAAGCGCCGTTCGAGCGCGGCATCCTTTTCGATGTGCTTGCGATACTCGTCCAGCGTGGTCGCTCCGATGCAATGCAGTTCGCCGCGCGCCAGCATCGGCTTGAGCATGTTAGAGGCGTCCATCGCGCCCTCGGCCGCTCCCGCTCCTACTAATGTATGCAATTCGTCGATGAAGAGGATAATGTTACCCTCGGCGCTCGTTACTTCCTTGAGTACCGCTTTCAAACGTTCCTCGAACTCGCCGCGAAACTTCGCGCCCGCCACCAGCGAACCCAGATCGAGCGTCACCACCTGCTTATTGGCAAGCGACTTCGGCACGTCGTTATTGATAATACGCTGCGCCAGCCCCTCGACGATAGCAGTCTTGCCCACGCCCGGTTCGCCAATCAGCACAGGATTATTTTTGGTGCGGCGGCTGAGCACCTGGATAACGCGCCGGATCTCCTCATCGCGCCCAATCACGGGGTCGAGTTTTTCCTGCGCCGCCAGCCGCGTCAGGTTGCGGCCATATTTCTCCAGCGCCTGGTATTTGCCCTCCGGGTTCTGATCGGTCACGCGCTGCGCTCCCCGAATTGATGTCAACGCTTTCAGCACAACATCGCGGTTCAGTTTCGCCGCTTTGAGCACGCGCTGAGCCGCGCCATCGCCAATATCAAACATAGCCAGCAGCAAATGCTCGACGCTAATAAAATCGTCCTTGAAATTCTGCATCTCCTGCCGTGCCTGCTCAAGCAGCCTCTCCATGCGCGGCGAGAGATGCGGATTGCTTCCCCCAAAGACGCGCGGCAGGCGCTCCAGGTCAACATTCAGCATACGTTGCGCCGCCTTCACATCGCTGCCCGCCTTCTGTATAATTTGCGGGACAACACCGCCCTCCTGCGCAAGCAGCACGCTCAACAGGTGTTCTACATCTATCTGGCTAGAATTGGACTCTTTAGCGAATGCATTAGCCTCGCTGATCGCCTCAAGCGCTTTTTCAGTAAACTGTTCCGGTTTCATATCGCAATCTCCCAGTACAGGAAATGTTATTTATTCTTCACTAGTATAGCATGTTGAGCATGTCGTTGCAAGGAAGTTTGAGTGTGTAGTTATCAAAGTATTGGCACTCGGCAAAATTTTCTTGGCAAACAAAGTACTCGACAGCCATTACCCGATATGTTACACTCTCAATAGAATAAGGGGTAGGAGGGACTTTGGAACATGCCAGGTCCATGGGATAGCGCGGGCAAACGTCTCTTGCGCGAGATGCCGCAACATGTCGTCACTTGGTTACTGAGGGGAGCGACCTTTGTTCGCACCTTGCCAACGGAATTGAAAAGCCGCAATATCTTCGCCGATGGTCTCTACGAGATCACCGTCAACGGACAACCCGCCTTGATGCACATTGAGTTTCAATCGCGCCAGCACAAAATCATGCCAGAGCGGTTATTGGAATATAACGTGCTAACAGCCAGCGAGAACGACTGGTGGCCGGTCTACACCTTCGTCATCTATTTGCGCAAAGATGGCGAGGTGCCGCAGTCCCCACTCATTCGGCGGCTAAGGAATGGGGAAGAATACCAGCGGTTTTATTATACCGTGCTTGAGATGGCGAACATTTCAGCGCGTCAGTTATTGCAGATGGGCTTGCACGGCCTCTACCCGCTGATCCTACTGGCAAAAGGTGGCACGGAGCCAGAAGTGGTGCGGGAAATGGTGACAGACTTGACCGAGGCGCGTGAACTGGAATTGCTCGCCCTGGCCTATACTTTCGGCGGCTTAGCTCCAGGAAGCGAAGCCTACGAGTCATGGTTCAGAAGGAGTTTTGCGATGCTGGATGACATCTTAGAGGATTCTTGGACCTATCAGGAAATCGTAAAAAAGGGGATGATGAAGGGACGTGAAGAGGGACGGCAACAATTGATCCGAGAGCAGCGTGACACTGTGATTGGTCTTGTACGTATGCGCTTCCCCATTCTCCTTGCTTTTGCGGAGTCACATATTGAGACCATCGAAAGTCCTGAGGCCCTGCACACACTGAAAAGCCAGTTGTTCACCGTGCAAACCCCAGAAGAAGCCAAACAGGCCATCATTGATGCCAGCACAGCAGAAACCGCCGAATAACTACGTTATGTGGAGTGTATGACTCAAATACAGGAAAAACCATCGACAACCAGTATCGCGGCGGCCATAGAGAGTATTCTGTTTGTCTCTGGCCGCCCCTTAGAATATGACGAACTGCGCAAATTGCTTGATATCGACGCCGTGATGCTAGATGAAGGCTTACAGGCTCTGGCGTATCAACTTGAGAGCCACGAGCGCGGTATACGCCTGCAACGACTGGGAACGCAGGTGCAACTCGTGACCGCGCCAGAGAACGCCCGTTACATAGCCGCGCTGCTCGGATTGCCCATGACCGCCAGGCTGACCACCGCCGCCATGGAGACGCTGGCCGTCATCGGTTATCGCCAGCCGATCACTCGCGCGCAAATCGAAGCAGTGCGCGGAGTCAACAGTGATCGCGCCCTTGCCAGCCTGATACAGCATGGCTTAGTAATGGAAATCGGACGAGCGCAAACAATTGGACGCCCCGCGCTCTTCTCGACCACCCCCGAATTTCTCCAACAATTTGGCCTGACCAGCCTGAATGAATTGCCCCGCGCAACCATTCAGGGTAGTACTCTGGAAGAGGGAGAGTAGCCCATGCGTCTCGGTCGCCATATGCCTCTGCACTCCAACGCCGTCAAAGCGGTAGAGATCGCGCGCGCCATCGGCTGCGACGCCATCCAGATTTTCGCCAGCAACCCCACCGGCTGGCGACCAACCGAAGGCAACAGCGCCAGCTCAACCGCCTTCGCCAGTGCCACCCGCGAATTTGACCTGCAGCCAGTCGTCATTCACGCCCCCTATCTGATTAATCTGGCCTCGCCAGATGAACCTATCTGGGAGAAATCCATCGGACTCCTGCAATGGACATTGCAACGCGGCGCGCTGCTGGGCGCGAGCTACGTCGTCTTTCACACCGGCAGCCACCGCGGTTCCGGCGTAGAGGCCGGTATAGCGCGTATCGCGCAGGCCATTGAGCGTATCCTGCCAGAGACACCGCCGGAAGTCATGTTGCTGTTAGAGAATGACGTAGGCGCGGGCGACTCGCTTGGCCACAGTTTTGAACAACTTGGCGCGACCCTCGCCCTGCTGCCGCATTATAGCGAACGCCTGGGCGTATGCATCGACACGGCCCACCTGTGGGGCGCGGGACACGATATTGCAACGGCCACCTCCGCCCAGCTGGTGCTGGCGAACATCGACTCGGCCATCGGATTAAAGCGTCTGAAAGTTATTCACCTCAACGACACCGAGAAGGCGCTGGGCAGCCATCGCGACGTTCATGCCCGCCTGGGCGAAGGCATCATCGGCGAAGAAGGCATCCGCGCACTATTATGTGATCCGCGTCTTAAACACGCTGCCATAATTCTGGAAACTCCCATCAAAACAGACGACCAGGACAAAGAAGACTGGGAACACGATAAACAACAAATCGCAAAGGCCAGAAGCTTCATGATGAACGAGCCTGGAGAGCCACTTCCGTAGTCATTGTAAGGGCAGGAGTGGGGTGGATGTGGGGTGGAGACCCTTGCGGTCGCCCTGGTGCTTCACTACGTAAATGTCCCGGCCAGTCAGACCCTTCGCTTCGCTCAGGGTGACAAGACATGACCGGTGGTGGTTGCCTCCGTCCTGTAGGGACAAGGGGCGGATGCGGGGTAGGGGTGGGGGCCTTGTGCTTGTCCTCGTCGCAATATGATTTCCGCTATGGTTTAGGTGATGCCCCGCCACATTACGTACATACCACGAGGACAAGCACAAGGCCCCCTCATCCACCCAGCCCTACCCATTGTCCCTACAGTTTCGGGCGAACGCTTGGTACAATTACCGTTTTTCGGTGGTATACTACGACATGATATTGCACACCCGCGTCCAGCATATTTTTCGAGGAGCAACACAGAACATGCCAGAGAGCTACCAGCATATTTTAGTTGAACGAGATGAAAACGTCGGAATAGTAACGCTTAACCGTCCACATGCGCTGAACGCGCTCAACTTCGAGCTAGTGAGCGAACTGGCCGAAGCGCTGGCGGAGTTTGATCGCGATAGCGCCATACGCTGCATGGTAATAACCGGCGCCGGTGATAAGGCTTTTGCCGCCGGAGCGGATATCAAGGAAATGTCGGATAAATCTCCCATCGATATGATGATGGGCGGTTTTGAGGCGTGGCAACGCATCAAGCGCCTGCACAAACCGGTGATCGCGGCGGTAGGTGGTTACGCGCTGGGCGGAGGCTGCGAGCTTGCGCTGCATTGCGATATGATCGTCGCATCCGAGAACGCGCGTTTCGGCCAACCCGAGATCCTGCTGGGCGTCATCCCCGGCGCGGGTGGCACCCAACGCCTGGCGCGTACCCTCGGCAAGTTCCGCGCTATGGAAATGGTTTTGACGGGCGCGCCGATTTCCGCGCAGGAAATGGCGGATCACGGGTTGGTCAATCGCGTCGTGCCAAAGGGCGAACACCTGGTGGAGGCCCTCAAGCTGGCAAAAAAAGTAGCCGAGCAGGCTCCCGTCGCCATACGTCTTGCGAAGGAATTGGTCAACGCCGCCTTTGAGACCTCGCTTGAAGAAGGGCTGGATATTGAGCGCAAAAACTTCTTCTTGCTCTTCGCCACTGAAGACATGCGCGAGGGAATGCAGGCATTCATCGAAAAACGTAAACCAGACTTTAAGGGGAAATAACAAGGGACACCATCATGCAAGAAGCAGTTATCCTCTCGGCAGTACGCACACCCATCGGACGTTACGCGGGCAGCCTCAAAGACGCCCGCCCCGACGACCTGGCCGCGCTAGTCATCGCGGAAGCCGCGCGACGCGCCAATATCGATCCCGCCAGTATCGAAGATGTGCTGCTCGGTTGCGCCAATCAAGCCGGCGAAGATAATCGCAACGTGGCCCGTATGGCCCTGTTACTTGCAGGATTGCCCGTCGAAGTCGCCGGCCAGACCATCAATCGCCTGTGTGGGTCAGGCTTGCAGGCCGTCAATAGCGCGGCCCAGGCCATTGCGATGGGAGCAGGTGATACCTTCGTTGCTGGCGGCGTTGAAAGCATGACACGAGCGCCTTTTGTGCTTGGCAAGACCGACAGCGCCTTCAGTCGCAGCATGAACCTGCAAGATACCACGCTTGGCTGGCGCTTTATCAACTCCAGATTGGCGAGTATGCACCATCCCTACAGCATGGGCGAAACCGCCGAAAATGTCGCGGAACGCACCAAAATCAGCCGTGCGGACCAGGACGCCTTCGCGTTGCGCAGCCATCAACGCGCCGTCGCCGCGCAACAGGCCGGACGCTTCAAAGATGAGATCGTGCCTGTAAACATCCCCCAGAAGAAAGGCGACGCTACCATCGTGGCAGTCGATGAACAGCCACGCGCCGATACCACGCTCGAAAAGCTGGCCGCCCTCAAACCCGCGTTCCGCAAAGACGGCAGCGTCACGGCTGGTAACTCCTCCAGCATCAACGACGGCGCGGCAGCTCTCGTCCTCATGTCCCAGGAACGCGCCCTGGAACTAGGCCTGCTCCCCCGCGCCCGTATCGTCGCCTCAGCCGTAGCAGGCGTCGATCCCGCTTACATGGGCCTGGGACCCATTCCCGCCACCCGCAAAGTCCTGCAACGCGCCGGACTGCGCATCCAGGACATCGACCTTGTAGAGCTCAACGAAGCCTTCGCCGTACAATCCCTGCAATGCCAGCGCGAACTGGACATCGACGAGGAAAAACTCAACGTCAACGGCGGAGCCATCGCCCTCGGCCACCCACTGGGCTGCAGCGGCGCACGGCTAATCGTCACCTTACTCCACGAACTGGAACGGCGCGATGGGCGTTACGGCCTGGCAACTATGTGTATCGGCGTTGGGCAAGGTATCGCCACCATCATCGAGCGGATGTGACATAAAGTTCAGGAATTTTCTGCACCTGTACCACAAGAGACAGCTTTGCGTCTCTCTGAAACGCCCTGTCTTGCCTCTGCAATATACAAAAAAAAGCAAAAATCTTACAATGTGATGGAAATGTCCTTATTTTGTATTAATGCGTTTGCATATATGTTATAATTCAAACTGTAACAACACCTACACCAGTGATTTGTAAATAAGATTGAAGAGGAGAGGAAAGACGTGGTCTACGTCGATTATCCGAGGATCAAGCAGTCGCTGGGGGTCGCGGCTTTGCGAGATGCCTATCCCACCTCATTTTTCGACATGCGTGGGAATATTTGTGGCATTAACCCTCTCGCCTTGTGGTTAGTTGGCGCTTTGAAAGTGGGCGAACCATTTCACCCCGAACTCCTCCTGGGAATGAACGCTTTTGCCGTGGGGGCTCAACAATTTCATCGCATTCCGGTTGAGCGGAACAGGGAATTTTATACAACTCGGTCTGCCATTGTGAAGCGACAGGACCTGCGCAGCCAGCTCACCACCTACGCGACTTTTATTGCCGCCATGCGCGCTGACCCTGTGCGAGCGGAAATATACGAGTCCGCGCCGCACCACCTTCAACGAGAATGGGAATATCCACTCACCATTGCTCATCCCGACCAGCCAGAAAACATGCTCGAATTTTACGTGAACATCTATCGTCTGGAAGGAAATGGCGGCTTCCTGCTGGTCAATTATCCAGTAAAATCGACATTACCCGTCATTGAAGAAATCAATACCAGACTGATTGAAAGTTTGGGAAAAGTGGTTTCTCTGAAAATCAAAGAGCAAGAGCAAGAGCCTCCTGAAAAGATGCTCAACGATACTGGCTATCACACATTTTATCGCGATTACTACCCACGTATCATCCAGGACCCGCTCTGGTATCTGAGTGAAGAAAACCAGGCCCATCGTTTAATGATGAATATGTCAGTCGTCGATATGCATTTCTTTCGAGCTTTTTCTCACGCCACTGGTGCGTCACTTCCTGGGCGCGATCCAGGAAAGCACCGCTCCTCGTGCCCTGAAATACTTTATGAATTTTACCACTCCCTATATGCGCGAAGAGCATGATCTGCATGAAGAATACATGCAGACCATGCAGCGTCTTTCCCAATTAGAAGAGTTCAACAGCGTACTTGAACGCTCGCGTTGCTGGCAGATTCAACTCAACCCCATCGCCCAGGTTAACCTCGTAGCCGCATCGGATGAGCCGTTTTACACCTGCCGCGTCATCTTGCCCTGGCGTTTTGAGCCAGATGTGCATTTGCAATTCAAATCAATGGTGCGTTTCATCTTTGAAGATGGCTTCCTGCCGCAAGGCGACAGGCGCAACTACGAGGTAACGCTCATCCCGGAAAACTACGAGACGGATGTCGCCATGCTTTTGCTACCCCTGCTTGTGTTTCCACCAACAGACATTGAGAAAACGAGCGCATATCACCAGTTTCTCTGGCTGCTGGCCCTGCTGAAAGTAGTGGATGAGGCGATGACGACAACCGAAGAGAATACAGTGTGGGAGCCGGTAGAACCCTTTGAACGCATCTATAACGGCCTCAAATCGCGCCCTGCTATGTCTCGTCAGGGGCAATCAGAGGAAACCATGCTCTTGACCGAAATACGCGTCACCCTCGAACTGCTGGAACGCAAGGGGAAAATAACCAGAGCAAGCCTGCTCGCCCTGCTGAGCACGTACATGCTCACCCGGCCCCGGCTCACGCTCCTCAGCGATTTCCTCGCGCAAGAACTGACAAAATAATCAGATGGCCTGGCCGCACATGTGCGGCCAGGCCATCTGATTATTTTGTCAGTTCCTCAAACCTGGCGATATCCTCGCGCAGGATATCAAAGCTTGAACGCCAGAAATCCACCGAGCGAATATCGATGCCAAACGGTACGGCCAGGGTAGCGGCATCTGCCAGGCCGGTGCTGGAGAGCAGGGCATCGTACCCCTGCTTGAATGTCTCAGGCTCCTGCGTATAACGGGCATAGAGTCCCAGCCCGAAGAGCAGACCGAACATGTAGGGATAGTTGTAGAATGAGCTATGGCTATCGTAATAATGCGGCTTCATGGCCCACATATAGGGGTGCAGCGCATTCTCGTCCAACCCATCTCCATACGTCTCGCGCTGCGCTTCCAGCATCAAAGCGTTGAGTTCGTCAACCGACAACTCGCGCGCCTTGCGCCCTTCAAAAACGCGCTGCTCAAAGAGGAAACGGCTGGTAATATCCACCACCACCTGGCATGAGCCTTGCAGCGATTCTTCCAGAATGGCGATCTGCTCCTGCTGGCTGGCTTTGCGCAGCGCGGCATGGCTGATGATCGTTTCACAGAAGATGCTGGCCGTCTCCGCCAGTGTCATCGGAGTTGAGCGTTGCAGCACCAGGCGATGCGCCAGGTTCAGATTATGATAGGCGTGTCCAAGTTCGTGCGCCAGCGTGCTGACGCCGCCGAAGGCCGCTTTGAAGTTGGCGAAAACGCGCGATTCGTCCTTGCGCAGCCATGTGCAATACGCGCCATCGACCTTGCCAGCGCGCGGCTCCGCGTCGATCCACTGCTCGCGGAAAGCCCGCGCCGCGAAGTCGGAGAGTCGCTGTGAATACGCCCCAAACTGCTCAACGATAAAGGATGTCGCCTCGTTGAACGTCCATACGCGATCCTCGCCCCCAACGGGCGCGAAGAGATCATACCACGCCAGACGCGCCAGGCCCAGCGTGTGCGCTTTGGCGCGCAGGTAGCGGCGAAAATCTGGAAACGACTCGCGCGCGGCAGTCATCATAGCATCCAACGTCTGGCGGTCAATGTTGTTATCCAGCAGCGACGCATCCAGCGGCGATGGCCAACCCCGTCTCCTGCTCAGCGCATTGACCTCGCCTTTAATGCTGTTCATGGCAGCCGCCAGGGGCACTGCTACCTTTTGCCAGCCAGCCAGTTCCGCTTCGTAGGCGCGGCGGCGCGTCTCGCGGTCACTATCAAAGGCCAGGTTGCGCACCATGCTCATCGGCAACTCTTTGCGCTCTTCCCCCATCCCCACATCCAGCGCCACCACCAGTTGCGAGGTCACATCGCTGTGCAGCTTCTCCCAGGCCGTCCCGCCGCTCAAATTCAGTTCCGAGGCCAGATTTTCTTCAGGCGGCGACATCAGGTGCGCCGCCCGCGTCTTCGACTTACGCAGCATAAAGCTATGCGTCCTCGCGCTATGCGAGCGCGCGATGAGCGTTTCCACGTTGAGCGAGCCGATCCAGGCGGTGAAGCGCGTACCCAGTTGCGATAGCGCCACACTCGCCTGTTGCAGCTCGCTCATACGGGCCTGCGCCAGCGTATCGAGTGTGTTCGTCGTGACGAAACAGGAGATATAGGAGCTAAGTGTCCGGCTTTCCGCCAGCGCCTCGTTATACCTTTGCAAAACACTTTCAAAATTCTTGATGGTTTCATCATCAGTAGCAAGATGTTCCTGCTTCTCAACATGACAAGTATCGAAAAGCTGCCCCAGCTCTGCAATATCCTGCGTGACGCGGACAAATCCAGCTTGAAATTCTGGCGATTCCAGGCTCGGATAGACGACGCTCATATCCCAGTGCGGAAGGTTTGTCACAGTAGTCATATGCGTACATTCATCCTTTTCATTCATATAGAAGTAGCGACGCCCCTTGTGGGCGTCCCGTTTGTCCGTCTACAATCACATCACAGGATATGTAGACGGGACGCCCACAAGGGGCGTCGCTACTTATCGTACAGGAGCTTTGCAGATAAACTCGACCTCATTACCATCTGGATCATCTACATACATAGTGCGACTGGCTAGCACCGGATGAATACCAGGGCGCGGCGCGTAACCAGACGCCACCAGCGCGGCATGTTGCGCATCGAAGTCTTCCTCTGGCAGTTCTAAGGCCATATGATGCAGTTGATAGCCAGATGGCCTCTCTTTCACTTCGTCCGATTTTGGCACCAGCACAATCATCTGCGGAATACCCGCATGGCCTTCGCCCACCTTCAAAAAGCTATTGGCTAGCGTCGGAGGCGAAATCACTTCCAGACCCAGCAGATCGCGATAAAAACGCAGAGACCGTTCCTTATCCGCAGCCCATAACACAATCTCGGAGATGCCAACCACTTTTTTCATAGTCTAAACTCCCCTCTCATAGGGACTCGATTAAGCATATCGGTTCAATAACGGTAGTATCTCACACTACGATAGCTCTGACAACTACGTTTACATGTTGCCCTTATATAACCATTCACTTATATATAACCTCACAACCTTTGAAGCTATTTCATAGCTTTTTGCGCTCATTCCATGGTACTCTTTGCTTATAGGATGGTCATGAGACGGTAAACGACAGGGTTACCTATAGAGTGCCATTCATTAGCTCTCACGTGAGGAAAGGACATCAGCATGAGCGCACAGCATATGGACAACGGCAATGGCAAGTACACAATGAATGGGCATAGCGCTAGCAAGAACATCGTAGGCGGATCCCCGGCTGCAGAATTAGAAGCAGGTTGGAAGGGCAATCTACGCTGGCGTGGCATTACGCGCCCCTATAGTGGCGAAGATGTTGTCCGGCTGCGCGGCTCTATCCAGATCGAATATACCCTGGCGCGTCTGGGCGCGGAGCGGCTCTGGAACCTGTTACATTCAGACGAATACGTCGCGGCGCTCGGCGCAATGAGCGGCAACCAGGCGGTACAGCAGGTCAAAGCAGGATTAAAAGCCGTCTATTTGAGCGGCTGGCAGGTGGCGGCGGATGCCAACCTTGCCGGGCAGATGTACCCCGATCAGAGCCTCTATCCCGCCAACAGCGTGCCGCATGTGGTCAAGCGCATTAACCAGGCCTTGCAACGGGCCGATCAGATTCAAACATCTGAGGGCAAAAACGATACCTACTGGTACGCGCCTATCGTGGCCGACGCCGAAGCTGGTTTTGGCGGGCCGCTCAACGTCTTCGAGTTAATGAAATCCATGATCGAAGCTGGCGCGGCTGGCGTGCATTTTGAAGACCAGTTATCCTCGGAGAAAAAGTGCGGTCATATGGGCGGCAAAGTGCTGGTCCCGACGCAGACCGCTATCAAACACCTGGTATCAGCGCGCCTGGCCGCCGATGTGAGCGGCGTACCTACACTGGTTATCGCCCGTACCGACGCCAATGGCGCGCACTTAATCACCAGTGACATCGACCCGGTAGACCACAAATTTCTTACAGGCGAGCGCACACCCGAAGGATTCTATAAGATACGCAGCGGCATAGATGCCGCTATCGCTCGTGGCCTGTCTTACGCTCCCTATTGCGACCTGATCTGGTGCGAAACCGCCGAACCCAACCTCAAAGAGGCGAAGCGTTTCGCGGACGAGATTCACGCGAAGTTCCCCGGCAAATTGCTGGCCTATAATTGCTCACCATCCTTCAACTGGCGCAAGAAACTCGATCCCGAAACGATTGCCAGCTTCCAGCATGACCTGGCAAAGATGGGCTATAAGTTCCAGTTTATCACGCTGGCCGGCTTCCATTCCCTCAACTACAGCATGTTCAAACTGGCGAAGGGCTTTAACGAACATGGTATGGCGGCCTATTCCCAACTGCAACAGGCCGAATTCGCGCTTGAGAACGACGGCTACACAGCCACCAAACACCAGCGCGAGGTGGGGACTGGCTACTTCGACGAAGTGGCCCAGGTCATCTCTGGCGGCGCATCTTCGACAACCGCCCTGGCCGGTTCAACCGAAATGGCGCAATTCCATTGATTGCCCCTTGAAGAGGGAGAGCAGGCAAGCCCTATGAGGGTCGCCCCGCCGCCTGTCATCCTGAGCGCAGCGAAGGATCTGCATGTTGCCGAAGGGAGAGATCCTTCGCTGCGCTCAGGATGACGGCTGTGTTGAACGTACCAATATAAAAAGAGACCAGGGCGGGGGCAAGCCCCGCCCCTACCCTGTACGGACTAATTAATGTGATATGTTATATCGTATAGGGTACGGGCCGGGCTTGCCCCCGCCCTGGTTAATGCGTTTGATGCAACAATGACAGACTTACCAGCGAAAGGACTACAAATATGACCACCAGTAAACCCCCCCTCAAGGGCATCGAAATTACCGGCGAGATCACACCGGAGTTTGCCGAAATATTAACCCCTGAAGCCATGAATTTTGTTGCTACGCTGGTACGCGCTTTTGGCGTCCGGCGCGAAGAACTATTGCAGAGAAGAGCGCGGCGACAGGCGGAGATCGACGCGGGCAAAATGCCCGACTTCCTGCCTGAAACGGAGAACATTCGCAATAGCGATTGGATCATCGCGCCCATACCGGCTGACCTGCAAGACCGGCGCGTTGAAATAACGGGGCCAGCCGAGCGTAAAATGATCATCAATGCTCTGAACTCTGGCGCGAAAGTCTTTATGGCCGACTTCGAGGACTCGCTTTCACCAACCTGGGAGGGAGCCATTTCGGGTCAAATCAACCTGCGCGATGCTGTCAAACGCACCATTACCTTTAATAACCCCGACGGCAAACAATACACGTTGAACGAGAAAACCGCGACCCTGTTGGTGCGCCCGCGCGGCTGGCATTTAGCGGAAAAGCATGTGCTGATCGACGGAAAACCCGTCTCAGGCGGCATCTTTGATTTCGGCCTGTACTTCTTCCACAATGTCAAAGCGCTGCTCGACAGAGGTACAGGCCCCTACTTCTACCTGCCCAAGCTGGAAAACCACCTGGAAGCGCGCCTGTGGAACGATATCTTCGTGATGGCGCAGCAGGAGCTGGGCATCCCCCAGGGAACCATCAAGGCCACCGTGCTGATCGAAACCATCCTGGCAACCTTTGAAATGGATGAAATCCTGTACGAGCTGCGCGAGCATTCGGCGGGCCTGAACTGCGGCCGCTGGGACTACATCTTCAGCGCCATCAAGAAGTTCCGCAATATACCCGATTACATCTTGCCTGATCGCGCCCAGGTCACGATGACTACGCATTTCATGCGTTCGTATTCGCTGCTCGCTATCAAAACCTGCCACAGGCGCAACGCCCACGCTATCGGCGGTATGGCGGCGCAGATTCCCATTAAAAACGACCCCCAGGCCAACGAAGAAGCACTGGCGAAGGTGCGCGCCGACAAGCGCCGCGAGGCTACCGACGGGCATGACGGCACCTGGGTTGCGCATCCGGGATTGGTGGCGATTGCCATGGAAGAATTTGACAAGGTGATGCATGGCCCCAACCAGATCGACCGCAAACGCGAAGACGTGCATGTCACGGCTGCCGACCTGCTCAAGATTCCCGAAGGCACGATTACCGAGGCTGGTCTGCGCACCAACATTAGTGTCAGCCTGCAATACCTCGAATCGTGGCTGCGCGGCTCCGGCTGCGTTCCCATCAACAACCTGATGGAGGATGCCGCCACCGTCGAAATTTCGCGCGCGCAAATCTGGGAGTGGATTCGCCACCCTGATGGCATCCTCGACGACGGGCGCAAGGTCACAACCGACCTCTTCCGCGCCCTGCTGCAAGACGAAATGGCAAAGCTGCGCTCATCCATCGGTGATGCGCAGTTCGAGAAACGCCCCTTCAAAACAGCCGCCGAAATCCTGGATTTTATCATCACTAGCGACCAGTTTGTAGAATTTCTGACGCTGCCAGCGTACCAGTACCTGAAATAACGGTATATGTCATCCTGAGCGCAGCGAAGGATCTCTCGTCGATCTGCACATAGAGATCCTTCGCTGCGCTCAGGATGACAGCTTTTCTCTTACAACTCCCTGCTCTTCGTCTTCACGATGTTCGTGATGCGCTCGATAAAGACATTGAGTGGCGTCGCGCCCAGGTTTTCGTTCGTGCGCAGGCGCACCGAGACGGCGTTGTCCGCCGCTTCCTTGTCGCCGACGACGAGCATGTACGGAATCTTTTGCATCTGGGCATCGCGCACCTTAGCGTTCATACGCTCGCTGCGCGTGTCCACATCGGCTCGCACACCGGCAGCTTTGAGCGCGGCCTGCACGCTGTGCGCGTACTCGTTGTGACGATCAGCGATGGGGATCACCATGGCCTGCACGGGGGCCAGCCACACGGGGAAAGCTCCCGCGTAATGCTCGATCAGCATCGCCATGAAACGCTCCGTCGAACCCGTGACAGCGCGGTGAATCATGACCGGGCGATGTGGCTGGCCGTCCTCGCCGATGTACTCGAGTTCAAAGTTCATGGGCTGCACAAAGTCGAGTTGCACCGTCGAGCACTGCCAGTCGCGGCCAAGCGCATCTTTGACCATGAAGTCCGTCTTGGGGCCATAGAAGGCCGCTTCGCCGATCATCTTACGGTATTTGATGCCCTTGTTCTCGACCGCTTCGCGTAACGCGCTCTCGGCCATCTCCCACACCTCGTCGCTGCCTGCGTAATCCTCTTTTTTGTCAGGATCGCGCAGCGAAAGCGAAATCCAGTAGTCCGTCAGCCCATACGTATTGAAAACTTCCAGCGTCAGATCGATGGCGCGGTTGAACTCCTCCTGAATCTGATCCTGGCGCATGAAGACGTGCGCGTCGTCCTGCGTCAGGCTGCGCACGCGCGCCAGGCCCGTCAGCGTACCCGCCTTCTCGTAGCGATAGAGTGTGGCAAACTCGGCATACCGCACCGGCAGTTCGCGATAGCTATGCATCTGCGACTTGTAGAGCGTAATGTGGTGCGGGCAGTTCATCGGTTTGAGAACATACGCCTCGTCTTCCGAGGCTTCCTGCTCGCCCTGCATGATGGGGAACATGTTCTCGCGATAGTTGTACCAGTGTTTCGACGTTTTGTACAACTTTACCTTGCCGAGATGTGATGTCCACACGTGCTGGTAGCCGTATCTCTCCTGCGCCTCGCGCACATACGTCTCCATCAGGTAACGCAGCATCTCACCATTGGGCAGGAACAACGGCACACCGGCTGGCACCTCGTCGCTGATAACGAACAGCTTGAGTTCGCGACCCAACTTGCGATGATCGCGTTTCTGCGCCTCTTCCAGTCGCCACAGGTATTGATCGAGTTCCTCCTGCGTGAACCAGGCCGTGCCATAGATGCGCTGCAACATGGGGCGGTGTTCATCGCCGCGCCAGTAGGCTCCCGCGATCTTCATAAGTTTGATCGGCCCGATCTGGCCCGTATTCTCTACGTGCGGCCCGCGACACAGGTCGAGAAACGTATCCTGCGTGTAGATGCCGACCTCGGCATCGGGCAAGTTTTCGATCAGCTCAACCTTATAATCCTGCCCATTGGCGCGGAAGTATTCCAACGCCCGCTCGCGCGGCCAGCGGTCGCGCATAAAGGGATACTTGCCCGCTATGATGCGCCGCATCCGCTGCTCGATATCCGGGAGATCTTCGGGCGTCAGGCTGCGCGGCAGATCAAAATCATAATAGAAACCATCCTCGATGGCTGGCCCGATGGCAAGTTTGGCATCCGGGAAAATCTCCAGCACCGCCTCCGCCAAGACGTGCGCCGCGGAGTGGCGCATCCGCTGCACCGGCGTATAATTGACCGATTCATCCAGTTCTGCTACAACAGACGACATAACAATAGCCTCCTCATAACGGCAAAACGACAATAAAAAAAACCTTTCCATCCCTCAACAGGGACGAAAAGGCAATTAGACTTTCCGTGGTTCCACCCGATTTCCGCATCGCCAGTAGAAAACAGATCTGCACTATTTCTCATTGGACGCATGCGCTTTGACGACCGTAACGTGGTTGAGACGTATACCTTCGGGACGCGATACATCGAATCCCTACCGGGATAGGCTGGCGAGGGGTACCGGCACTCCTTGCTGGTTAGTGCGCTTTCAGCCGCTGGCGCATCCTCTCTGTAAACCTCCGGGGAGGGACATGTCTCGCTTGTGCCAATATTCTGTATATCAAGGCAATCTTACCATAGATATACGACGAAGTAAATAGTTTTTTGTGGAAAGCAAAAGCTTTTCTCCCCGGCAGAGCAATGTATTTATGGCGTGGCCCGTGCCATCAAAACACATTAACTGGTAAAAATGTTCGCAAAGTGATTGACATATTTTCATCGGGCCTGTACACTTGCAGTAGAAGAAACATGTGGGGTTGGACAGACCTTAAATCGGTAAGCTGGACTGTAGCGCGAAAGGACAAAGGAAATGGCCCGGCACATTGAAGACGAGGTAGAGTACTACTACGATTCCCATCCCACCCAGGAGGACCTGATGGGGGAAACGTCCTTTCATGCTGACCTCGTGATCTACCTACTAGATGTGCTGAGATGGTTGTTTCGCGGGCGACTCTGTGCCATTTACGACAACCTCAATTTCTACCAGACCACTGACTCGCAAGAATATCCAATCGCCCCTGATATTGCCATCATCACCGGCATCGCTCATCGCCCCACCCGCAGTTGGCGTGTAGGCAAGAGTGGGCCTGCGCCCCAGGTGGTCTTCGAGATTGCCTCGGAAGAGACCTGGAAAAAGGACCTGACGGAAAAACCGGGCAAGTATGCGGATATGGGTGTGCAGGAATACTTTGCCTACGATCCCAACGAACTGCTGCTGTCGCGCAGGGCGAATCGGCGCTTGTTTGGCTGGCAACTCGATCAGAGCGGGCGCAGCATGAGAGCAATGCAGCCTCGTCCCGATGGGTCGCTGTGGAGTCCGAGCCTGGAAAGCTGGTTGGTCCCTGATCAAACCTGGCTGCGTCTCTATGACCACGTCGGCCAGATGCGGCTTACCCGCGCTGAGTTTGCTGACCAGCAAGCCGATCTTGCAATCCAGCAAGCCGATCTTGCGATCCGGCAAGCCGACCTTGCGATCCAGCAAGCCGAGGCTGAGGCCAGACGATCACAAGTGTATGCCGAAAAATTACGCTCGTTAGGTATCGACCCCGACCAACTTATCTAGGATTTGAGGATTTGCGCCTTGCTTGTTCCTGTTTGCGCTTCATGTTACAATAGATCAAACGTTATAACGAGACAGGTGAAGAGAACAAAAACATGGAAGAGCAGGTGGTGGCGCAGGCAAACCCTCAAGTAGAAGCCGCCGATGACGATGTCGCATCTTTTGTAGCGCGTTACCCGTTTCCCCTGGACGCCTTTCAATTAGAGGCCATTGCCCATCTCGCGGGGGGACAGTCCGTAATGGTGGCTGCCCCCACCGGCACCGGTAAAACGATGGTGGCAGAGTATGCCATCTGGCGGGCGCAGCAACGGGGCCAGCGCGTCATTTATACAACTCCGCTCAAGGCGCTTTCCAACCAGAAGTACCGCGACTTGCGTGTTTTGTATGGTGAAAGCGCGGTCGGGCTGGTGACAGGTGATATCGTCGAACGCAGCAGCGCGTCGATTGTGATAATGACGACGGAAGTCTACCGGAATATGCTGTTGGAAGAGAGTGGCGACCGCTCCGAGGATGGGGAACTGGCTGTTCCTTCGGAACTGGCAGACGTTGGCTATATCATCTTCGATGAACTGCACTTCTTGAGCGATGTGGGGCGCGGGCCAGTTTGGGAAGAGGCCATCATTTGCTCTCCGCCGCATATTGGCCTGGTTGGCCTGTCCGCAACGGTTAGCAACGCCGAAGACCTGGCCGAATGGATCAGCCGCGTGCATCGCCCCATCGCCCTGGTCGTGCATGAAGAACGCGCCGTTCCCCTGGAACACTACTACTTCCTCGATGGGAAACTGCACCTTGTGCAGGATGCCGACGGTAACCGTATAGATCATTTCCCCAACGTCGGCGGCGAGGCGCGTATCGCCATGATGAAGGGACGTAACCGTGTCTATAGCTTTGGGGACGACGACGAGAACGAAGATAATACGGGTATTGTTGGGTCGAACGGAAATGTAGGGACGCCCCTTGCGGGCGTCCGGCCTTCACAATCAGCGCTGAAAGAAGATATTAACGCGACCGAGGCGCAAGAGCGGCGCAAAGCTCAACGACCTGTAGAACGTAAAACGCCCACGCCGGGCGAAGTGCTTACCGCTCTGCGCGACGCGGACATGTTACCATGCCTCTACTTCTTGCCGGGACGCAAAGTGGTGGAGGAAGCCGCCATTGGCGCGGCCCTGCATCGCTTCACTACACCCGAAGAAGAGGAGCAAATTCGGGAAGAGGTAGCAGTCTGGCTCACGCAACTGCCACACGAAGACCGCAATTTGCGCCAGGCGCACACGCTCTCCGAACTATTGCCGCGTGGTATCGCCTATCATCATGCCGGGTTATTGCCGGGCTTAAAGGTACTCGTCGAAACGCTGTTCGCGCGCGGGCATTTACGCGCCGTGTTCGCGACTGATACCCTCGCGTTGGGCGTCAACATGCCTGCTCGCGCCGTCGTCGTAGGCAGTCTGAGCAAATTTGATGGTCAGGAAATGCGCCTGCTGACACCCAACGAGTACCGCCAGCTTACGGGTCGGGCCGGGCGTCGTGGTATGGATGTGCGTGGCGCGGCGGTCATCCCCTATTCGCCCTGGGAGCAGTTTGAAGAATCATTCGAGCGTATCACCGCTGATTTACTGCCAGTCACAAGTTCGTTTATCATTCGCTACAATTCTGTCTTGAACCTGTGGCGTCCGGGCGATGTCAAGCACCTGCGGCGTATCTGTGCATTGAGCCTGCGCGAGTATCAACGCTATGTCTTGTGGGAGCTTCGCGAACTGGCTCGCCTGGAAAAGCTGGAAGCGCGTGTCCAGAAAGCGAAGAAGGGTGGGGGCAAATCATCCAAAAAGAAGGGCGCGTCCTCTGCCATGGCAATCGAAGCCCTGGAGAAGCGGCGTCAGAAGATTGGCGCGTACCCGCTCAGTCGCGCCGGGGCCGCGGAGCTCGACGGCACTATCTACGCGTTGCGCGTGCTTGGTTATATCGACGAACGCGAGCAGTTGACGCTCAAAGGGCGCTTGCTGCGCAACATCTTTCACCCGGCAGGCATCTTCATCGTGGAAATGCTCACTCGTGGCGTCCTCAATAACCTTTCGGTGGGCGAACTGGCCGAGGTGTGTAGCTGGTTTACCTTCGACCATGATCGCCGCCTGCGCAATCAGAACACGCTAAATGGTAATGTAGCGCAGGTGCGTCGCGAACTCTGGCACATCACGCAGCATATTCGAGCTGTCGAAGATCAGGCAAGCATCTCCTCCTCGCCAGGTATCGTTCCCGATTTTCATGGCGTGGCGCTGGCATGGGCGCGTGGCATGTCGCTTAGCGGGCTGCTACGGCGTATTGACCTGGCCGAGGGTGATTTGCTTATGCTCCTGAACCAGACCATCGATCTCTTGCAGCAAGTGCAATCCGCCGTAGGTCAGGCGCTTGACGCGCGCGATTTCTGGGCCGAGGTGGAGGTTGAGACCGAAGTGAAGCATAAGAAGAAACGCGCCGCCCAATTGCAACTGTATCGCGAACACCTGGAACGCCTGCGTCCCATGCTGGCGCAAGCCTCCGCCTCCCTGCTGCGCGGCATCATTATACAGAGCCGCACTCTTCCTTCCATGGTTGCCCGCGTTGGCAACGAAGATATTCCCCTGGATGCCGAGGAAGATATCGATCCGCAGGATGATATTGATATGTGATGAAAGCCTGGCGGGACTTGCCTACAGGAGAAAAATATCATGTCGCGTACTACTATTCGTTCCGTCGCAGTCGAACCCTTAAATATCCCTTTGCTGGAGCCATTTACCATTGCCACCGGCAGCGTTGCCTCGGCTAATAACGTTCTGATAACTCTTGCGCTTGCTGATGGCAGTGTCGGCTATGGCGAATGTGCGCCCTTCTCGCCCAGTACTGGCGAGACCCAGGAGACGGCGCTGGCGGCGGCGCGAGGATGCGCGGCGCTGGTAGAAGGCAAAGACGCTGCACACTGGCGCGTACTCTCCAAACTTATGCGCAGCGTCTATTTCAGCCAGAGTACGGCTATCGCAGGTATGGAGATGGCGCTGCTCGACGCCCTGACTCGTTCCTATGGAATGCCCCTTTCCATCTTCTTTGGCGGCGCGAGCAGCGCTATCGAAACCGATTACAGCATTCCAATGGTCCCACCCGAACACGGCTACGAACTGGCGAAAGCGGCGGCGGCGCGCGGCATTACCTGCCTCAAAGTAAAAATCGGTGGCGATATCCGCGAAGATGTGGCGCGTGTCGAAGCTATTCGCGAGGGCGCGCCTGGCCTCGGATTGACGCTCGACGCCAACCAGGGTTACACGGCAAGCGAGGCTCTTTTGTGCCTGGAAGCGCTCGATGATCGTGATATTCGCCCTCTGATGATGGAGCAGCCGGTGCATAAAGAAGACTACGAGGGCCTGCGCTACGTCACACAGCACACCAGCATCCCCATTGCCGCCGACGAAAGCGCCTACAGCGCCGCCAACGTCGCTCACCTGATCGCCATGGGAGCCTGTAACGTCATTAACATCAAACTTATGAAATGCGGCTTCGTCGAAGCGCTGGACATCGCCGCCGTCTGCCGCGCCACGCACACTCAACTGATGATCGGCGCCATGATAGAATCGCGCCTGGCAACCAGCGCCGCCGCGCACTTCGTAGCTGGCCTGGGCGGCTTCCGCTATATCGATCTTGACACGCCGATGTTGCTGGCTGATGATCCGTTCACGGGCGGGTACGAACAAAAGGGAGGGGTGTATGATGTGAGTGGCGTTGAGAGTGGGTTGGGGATTGAGAGAAGATAACATATTTCGTAGAAGTTATCTTGAAAATTGTAAAAGGGAATGATCTCCATATTCCAGAGTAAAAGCAGATAAGTAAATATAGTAATTAGGGTATGCTTATGGTATGATGGAAATGGTTAGATACGCCAAATTCAGATGCAGAATTTGGGTAAGCATTTTGTAACTAACCGCGGCGTTCTGAGAGGTAGTCAATATGTACAATTCATTAATCACTATAGATCCAAAGGTGATGATGGGTAAACCTGTTATCAAGGGAACACGCATCACTGTTGAGCATATTCTTGAAGAACTCTCCGCTGGCGCTACTACAGATGAACTTCTGGAAGCCCATCCACGTCTTACGCGCGAAGCAATTCAGGCTGCCTTAGCCTATGCTCTTGATCTTCTTCGTACAATGAAAGCTGCGTCGTGAATATCATTGCCGACGAGAATATAGCCTTGCTTACCCCCTCTGCAAAAAGCCGAGATTGTTGCTTTTGTTATTGAGCAATATGGCGATCAATTGATAAACGCAATGTGCGTCGTCACGCCTCAGAAAGTTCGAATACGCAATCTGGAGTAGTTATCCAAAAAACTGCTCGACATGCACCGTAAAATCCGGCACAATGCGCGTAGGCAGCGTGGCTTTGCCCTCGAAGACCCCGAGCGAGCGATACACACCACGTTCCAATGAGAGAACCTCCACGGTACGCGATGCAGGATCAGCAATCCAGTATTCTGGCACGCCTGCTCGAGCGTAAGCCCTTTGCTTATCTGTTCGATCATACCCGACTGTACCAGGTGAAGAAACCTCAACCACTAGATCAGGCGCACCGATAATACGCGAAAACGTGATTCTGCTCAAGGTGCGCGTTCAGGATGACAAGCACATCAGGCTGCACTACCGTCCGGTAGTCAAGTTCGACATCAAAAGGCGCGATATAGACTCGCCCAAGTCGAGTGTCTTCTATAGCGGCTGCAAGATAGCGGAACAGGCGACCAGTAGCAGTCTGGTGCCATTCATTGGGGGCCGGTGCCATAAACAACACTCCATCTACAATTTCGTAACGCTGTCCATCATCGGGAATGGCAGCGTAATCCTGATAGGTCCAGCGACCCTGTCCAGGGCCAGGGATATGGTCTGCGGGGATAACCATTGGCACTCTCCCAGGAGATGTCATAGTCATATGCTTTCTATCCTTTACGCTGTTCCTACAAAAGAGTGTCGTTTCATGTTCCATGTTAATAGTAACATAGGGAAGGAACGTCGGCAAGGAGCGTTCTTTGTATTGTACGGGCGACCCTCGCGGTCGCCCTGGCTTCCGCCGGATACATTTGCGCCAAATATGGGTTATGATTAAGGACGCGCAATCGTAGTATTGTACGGGCGACCCTCGCGGTCGCCCTGGCCCACTCGCCCATTACGGAGATAGGATGTCAATGACGAATTATACGCACAACCGCGCACCACTTCGACCTACGGCTTTCCTTGATCTACCGCCTGGTGCGATTGAGCCGGGCGGGTGGCTGCGCGACCAGCTGGAGATTCAGGCGGCGGGGTTGAGCGGCCATCTTGACGAGTTCTGGCCCGACGTGGGAGCGCAAAGCGGCTGGCTCGGCGGCAACGGCGAAAGCTGGGAACGCGGGCCATACTACCTGGATGGCTTATTGCCACTGGCTTATCTCCTCAAGGATGAACGCCTGATCGCCAAAACGCGGCCCTGGATCGAGTGGACGCTTGCCAGCCAGGGAGAAGATGGGCAGTTCGGGCCGCGCATCAACGAGGATTGGTGGTCGCGCATGATTATGCTCAAGGTGTTGATGCACTATGCCGAAGCCACAGGCGACCAGCGTGTTGTACCCTTTATGACGAGATATTTTCGCTACCAGGCCGCGCACCTCAAAGAGCGTCCCCTGACTGGCTGGAGCCAGGCGCGCGGCGGCGAGAATATGCTGAGTGTGCTGTGGCTTTACAATCGCACGGGCGATACTTTCCTGCTGGATGTGCTCGATGTGTTGCACGCGCAAAGCTTCGATTGGACGGACATCTTCACGCACTTCCCGTTCTGGCGACCACAGACGGCTCCCTATGACCTGCGCGCGCACGTTGTTAATATCGCGATGGCCCTCAAGGAACCGGCGCTCTACTGGCTCTATTCCGGCACTACACTTTATCACGAAGCCGCGTGGCGTGGCATCCAAAGCCTGTCCACCTATCACGGGCAGGTGAACGGCATGTTCTCCGGGGATGAAATGCTGGCCGGGACGCATCCGAGCCAGGGAACGGAGCTATGCGCCGTGGTTGAATACATGTTTACGCTGGAAAACCTGGTCAGGATATTTGGCGAAGGATTGTACGCCGACCTGCTTGAGAAAGTGGCGTTCAACGCTCTACCAGCCACGATTTCCCAGGATTGGCGCAGCCACCAGTATGACCAGCAGGTCAACCAGGTATCATGCACGCTGGCGAAACGCAACTGGACGGCCAACGGCGACGAGTCCAATTTGTTCGGATTAGAGCCGAATTACGGCTGCTGCACCGCCAATATGCACCAGGGCTGGCCCAAATTCGCCTCGCGCCTGTGGATGGCAACACCGGATGGCGGGTTGGCCGCTATCTCCTACGCGCCATGTCGCGTTTCGGCGCTGGTTGCTCATGGCAAACCAGCTACGCTTACCATTGATACGAATTACCCATTTGAGGAATACGTGGCAATACGCATTGAGCTTGCGCAGCCAACGCGCTTCCCCATCAAGTTGCGTATGCCAGGTTGGTGCGATGCGCCACTGCTGCAAGTGAACGGTGAGCGCGTCGAAATAACAGATCGAACGGGCGGCTACTTCACAATTGAGCGCGAGTGGCAGCATGGAGACAGGCTGCGATTAACGCTGCCCATGCCGGTTGCTATCGAGCGGCGCGGCCAGGGCGCGCTCAGCATACAACGCGGGCCGCTCGTCTACGCGCTTGCCATTGAGGAACGCTGGCAAAAACTGCGCGGTAGTGACCCGTATGCCGATTGGGAGATCTACCCTGCCTCGCCCTGGAACTATGGGCTGCTTGTAGATAAAGCCAGGCCGGAACGCTCATGGCGTGTCGAGACACGGCCTCTGCCGCGCCAGCCTTTTAACGCGAAGCAGGCCCCGCTGCGCCTGATTGGCAAAGGGAGACGCATACCCGACTGGACGCTGGCAATGAACTCGGCGGATTTGCCGCCTCTTAGCCCGGTCACGAGCGATGACCCGTTAGAAGAGATCACACTGGTGCCTTATGGTAGCGCGCGCCTGCGCGTCGCCGAGTTTCCGGCGCTCAGCGATACGCCTCGGCCTGAAGATTGAACAACTCGGCGTAGTGACCATCCTTCATCATCAATTCCATATGCGAGCCACTTTCGGTGACTGTACCATTTTCAAAGACGAAGATGCGGTCGGCCAGGCGTACCGTGCTGAAACGGTGGCTAATGAAGATAGCGGTTTTGCCTTCAGTGAGTTCGCGAAACTTCGCGAAAACTTCGTACTCCGCCCTGGCATCCAGCGAACTGGTCGGCTCGTCCAGGATCAGGATACGCGCCTTGCGCATGAACGCGCGCGCCAGGGCGATTTTCTGCCACTGGCCGCCGCTCAATTGCGTGCCATCCTTCCACCAGCGGCCAAGCTGGGTTTCATAGCCGTCCGCCAGTTCTTCGATAACCTGCCTCGCGCCACTTTTCGTGGCGGCGCTCTCGATGAGAGACATGTTCTCCACGTCATCGATGTTGCCAATGCCGACGTTTTCGCGCGCCGTCAGGTAATACGAGACGTAATCCTGGAAAATGACGCCGATATCCTGGCGCAGGGTCTTGACATCGTACTCTTTGATATTGCGACCGCCTACCAGGATTTCACCCTCGTCCGGGTCATACAGGCGCGTCAGCAGCTTGACCAGCGTCGTTTTGCCCGCGCCGTTGCGACCAACCAGCGCGATGGTTTCACCTGCATGGATGGTAAAGCTGACGTTTTTGAGCGCGGCCTGTGTCTGCGGGTCTTTACCGGGGTAGGTGAAGCTGACGTTGCGGAACTCCATCTCCAGCCCCCTGCTTGCATCTTGATTGACGATGGGTTGTGGCTCAGGCGGTGACGTAATTACTGGCTCATATTCCAGGAACTCGAAGAGCGTATTGACGAACAGGTTATTTTCGTAGGTATTAGAGATGCCGTCGAGCACGCTCTGAAAACTGGTTCCAACTTGCAAAGCCGTTTGTGTGTAGAGGGTCAGGCCACCCAGCGTAATATGCCGCGCCACCGTTTGCAGGGCCACGTAAATGTAGATGCCGGCATTGGCTACCAGTGAGAGGCTCGTCCATACAAAATTGGTCAGGTAGCGGCGCACCAGGATATTTTTGCTCTCTTCGAAGAACTGTTCAGCCAGGTGGGTGAACCGTCGAATAAAGTAATGGCCCAGGTTGAACAGCTTAATCTCCTTGTTATAATGGTCGTGGGTCATAACCTGGTTGTAATACAGCATCTTACGCCGTTCAGGAGACTCGCGCCTCATGCGATAATAGCCAATCCAACCGTAGCGCGAATTGGCGATGAACGATGGGACCGGCAGAACTAGCACAATCACCGCCAGCCACCATGCCAGTTGCACCAGCAGCAAAATCATAGAGAGAAGCGTGATCATGCTGCGCACAAGGTCGAAGGTCTGCGAGATCATCTGCACCGGCTTATAGTTGGCCTCGTCGGAAGCGCGGCGCAGCTTGTCATAGAATTCCGCGTCCTCGAAAAAGGCCAGGTCAAGCGTATTAGCCTTTTCGAGGATGATAAGCTGCACGCGGTTGGAAACTTTTTCCTGCAACAATTGCTGCACAATATTACTGAGAGTGGTCATCAGGCTGTTCAGCAGGCCGACGGCCAGTTGCGCGGCGACGAAAACCCAGACCAGCGTAGTGTTATGCGTAGAGGTAGAGATAGCCCGTACTACGCTGTCGATGAGTTGTTTGGTAATATACACGCTGACGGCAGGCGTGAAGCCGCGCAAGACGCTGATAAACGCCATGCTGAACGTCAGGCGTTTGTCCGTCGCCCAGACCAGCCCCAGTACGCGGGGCAGACCGGCAAAGGCCGCGAAGACATGCCGGATCTTGAATGGTTCTTCCTTCTCGTCTTTTTCCTGCTGCTTCTTATCGCTTGCAGTCTTTGTAGTTTTTGTGTTCTCTTTCATACCCTCTCTTTACTCGCGATGTGTAATATTTTGCTGCTATATAATAGACGGGATAGGTAGAGTATAAACAAAAAATCCTGACAGGACAGGTCAGGATTTCTCGTTATCCTGTTTACCTCGAAAGGCCTGCATTCAAGTCGGATGTGTTATACTGCCTCTATCTGCCAGATAAATATATCTGTTTTCCTCGCTCCACCAAAGGAGGTACTATGGCCGCTACATCATCCTCAGAGACGAAGACAACCCAGGAACGTGTTGCAGGCTGGCTCTCGCCTGAAGAATTCACTATTTTAGAAACAGTGTGCGATACTTTTTTCCCTTCGCTCGAACCTCCGCCCGGCAGTTCTGAAATAGAGTCAGCATACTACCGGCGCAATGCCGCTGATCTGCGCGTGGCCTTGCTCCTTGCTGAGACGCTCGCACAGGAAAATGAAGATGCGCAGGCCGATTTTCGCCGCTTATTGCGCTTGATGGCGAGTCCGGTCACGAGTCTCGTGCTTGCCAGAAGCGCAAAGCCGTTTGTCGCGCTTCCTCAGAAGCAGCGCGAGAAATATCTCACTTCTATGGCGAATAGCCCTGTGGCGGCGCTGCGCCAGGGGTATCAGACACTGAAGCGCCTTTCCGGTTTTATTTACTTCTCTGTTCCCGATCTCCAGGGTGTCAATCCAAACTGGGAAGTGTTCGACTATACGGCCCCAACGCCTCCGCCCGTTGACGCTCCTCAACCCATTGTACCGTTGACCATCACGGGTGACACCACGTTAGAAGCTGACGCGGTGGTGATTGGTTCTGGCGCTGGTGGTGGAGTTGTCGCTGGCGAACTGGCATTGGCCGGTAAGAGCGTGATTGTGCTGGAGAAAGGCGGCTATAATAACGAAGCGAATTTTACCCTGCAAGAAGCGCAGGCAATGCCGGAGCTTTACCTGAAACGAGGAACCCTCACATCAAAGGACCTGGGTATCATTGTCCTGGCAGGCAGCACGCTTGGTGGAGGCACAACGGTAAATTGGATGACATCGCTTCGAACGCCATCCGAAGTGCTTGAAGAATGGGAGCAAAGTTCTGGCTTGCATGGCCGCTTTACCGGCTCGCAATTGCAAGAGAGCTTTGCTGCTGTAGAGAAACGCATTCATGCTAATACAGACAATAGCCAGCATAACCAGCAGAACAGGTTGCTGCTTGATGGCAGTGTGGCGCTGGGCTATCACGCGGGCGTTCTCCCACGTAACGCCGTTGGGTGCGAAGAGCGCTGCGGAACCTGTGGTTTTGGCTGTCGCTATGGCTGCAAGCAATCGACGATGAAGACGTATCTACAGGATGCTTACGACCATGGCGCGCGTATCATCGTGCGTTGCAGCGCGGACAAGGTGCTGCTGGAAAACGGGCATGTCACAGGGGTTCAGGCGACCGTGACGAATAGCGAGACCGGCAAGACGCACAGCCTGACCATTTCCGCGAAAACCGTGATTGTAGCGGCAGGCGCGATACATTCGCCTGCTATCCTGCTGCGTTCGGGTTTGGAGAATCCGCATATTGGCCGTCACCTGCACCTGCATCCCACCACGACGGTTGCAGGCATCTATCCTGAAAAGGTCTACAGTTGGAAGGGTGTGATGCAGTCAGCCTACTCAAACGAGTTTGCCTACCTCGATGGCAACTACGGCTACAAGCTAGAGGTACCGCCCGCGCATCCTGGTCTGCTGGGACTGGCAACGCCCTGGTTTTCAGCTCGCGAATACCGGGAGCAGATGACCCACGCAGCCAATTTCGCCACTTTTATCGTGCTTACACGCGACAAGGGCGAGGGTACTATCACGCTGGATCGCTTTGGCGAACCGGTGATTGACTACGTGGTATCTGTCTATGATCGACAGCATCTCAAGCATGGTCTGCGCCAGGCTGCGCGCATTCACTTTGCCGCCGGCGCGACATCGATTCTCTCTCTGCATAGCAAGCGCACGCGCCTGGACCGCCCGGCAGATGGCGAGATTCAGCGAGCAGCAGTTACGCGCTTTTGACCGCCAGGTAGAGCAGCACGGCATGGACCCCAACCGCATCATGATGTTCACCGCCCACCAGATGGGTACCTGTCGCATGGGAGCCGACCCCAAAGCATCCGTCACCAATGAACACGGAGAAGTACACGGTGTGAAAGGCCTTTTCGTGTGCGACGGCAGCCTCTTTCCCGCTCCATCAGGGGTGAACCCCATGCTCAGTATCATGTCGCTTGTGCATAGCTCCTGCCAGTATATTAAGTCCACCGTGTGAAGGAGCTTCCCAGAACGTTGTAAAAGCACTCTGGAGAGTTCAGGCAACTTGTCTTTGGCAAGAAACAGGTGCGTGGCGAGTCAACTCGTCACAAACAGGGGAGTTTCTACAGTGGATGATTTCATCAAATCTAACCAGGATTGGTGGAACGAAGTAGCCCAGGTGCATGCTCAGGGGGATGCCTACTTGCTCAAAGAGTTCAAAGCGGGCATGAATAAACTCTACCCTCTTGATCTGCAAGAGGTGGGGGATGTTACGGGAAAGAAACTCCTGCATTTGCAATGCCATTTCGGCATGGATACCCTCTCCTGGGCGCGCTTAGGCGCCCAGGTGACGGGCATAGATTTTGCAGGGCAGGCGATTGCCATTGCGCAGTCATTGAGCCAGGAGCTTCATCTAGATGCAACGTTTCTACGGAGCGAACTGTATACTCTACCGGACGTCCTGCATGCGGCTGGCGAGTTTGATATCGTCTATACCTCCTATGGTGTCATTGGCTGGCTCCCCGATTTGCAACCCTGGGGCAAAATTATTGCTCACTATCTCAAGCCAGGCGGTTTCTTTTATATCGCGGAAGGGCATCCGTTTATGTGGGTCTTCGATGAGAAATCTCCTGATTTCAAATTTGGCTATCCTTATTTTTCGCGAGAACCCATCAGGGATGAATCCGAGCGGCACCTATGCTGAGAAAGAGGCACAACTGCAACATACCATCACTTATGGGTGGAATCATCCCCTCAGTGAGATTTTCGAGGCGCTCCTCTCGGCGGGATTGAGGATCGATTTCTTTCACGAACATCAGTTTTGCGCCTGGGAATGCCTGCCAGAAATGGAAGAAGGCAACGATCGCCTCATGCGCTTCAAAGACTTGAAGAAGAGGGAGATGATCCCATTGATGTTCTCGCTCAAAGCGACGAAGTAAGGCGAGGTGCCGTAGGGATCGCGTAGTTGTGACAATGAAACTTACAAAGTAGTATTCATCTAAACAAAAGCATGACAGACCAACGCCTTTCATCTGCCCTATCAGCGACCGCACCACCTTGAGCACATTCTCGTTTGCGGCACAGTTCCACGCGCGATATTCCCCAGACCTGGGATTCAACCGGTCACGCGGGTTCTGGATATCTTTCAGCGCTTGCAGCAGCTCGTTTTGCTGCTCAAAGTTTAGCGCGACGCGGCCTATGTCGTGGCGTTGCATAAATTGCAGGTTGCCTTTTTCCTGGCCGGGGAAATAGGTGGTGGCGATAAAGGGTCTTTCAAGCGCCAGAGCCTCGAAGAGCACGTTTGGCCCTGCTTTGCCCATAATGACATCGGAGGCGGCCATAAAGGGGGCGATTTCCCTGGTAAATGGCAGGACACGCAGGCGTTCCACACCTCTAAAACGCCTGAGCAGACCGCGATAGGTGCCCGCGGAGAGGATAATCTGCATATCTTTGTGGGCAGCCAGCATAGGCCGGGCCGCTTTCCAGTAGTCGGTTGCGCCGTCGCCGCCGCCCTGCAGAAAAACGGTAAAGCGTTCCGGCTCAAGTCCGAGATAGCGCAGGATTTCGGCTCGATTCAACCTTGTCGGCATGATAAAACTCTTCACGAGTGGGCCAGCCTGAAATGTGTAAACGCTGCGCATCAAAGCCCGCTGCCAGGGCCAGTTCTCGCGACTCGCGGCTGGGAGCGAAGCTGGCCTCGGCTCCCATCTCCGCGAACCATGTGGCGTGGACGCTGAATGGATCGGAGAAGAGCATGGCAAAAGGGGTAGACGGCGCGTGTTTGCGCAAAAGCAGTTTCACCGAATGCGAGAGCAGCGAATGGGTGGTAATCACAAGGTCGGGCTGCGTCTCGTCCAGGGCGTGTTGAAATTTTGTCTCAATCACTCTCGCCAGCGAACGTCCCGAAGCGCGAGCCTGGCGCGGATTATTACTCAAGTGAAATTCGGTGGCCCATACCCACAAAGCATAATGTCCGACGAAACGATAGTGCAGGTGAAAAAAAGCAGGCAGCATATTCGCAATGGTAACGTCATAGTGGTCTTGCAATAAGTCCTGTAGGGCATCGGCGAGGCTCAAGTGTCCGCCCCCTGTAGAGGCAGTAAGTATCAAGATTTCTGGGTCTGGTCTGCTGTGACATTGAAGTTTTTTCCTCGAAGTCCGTTTGTTTTGCTGTCTTATCCTACCACATGGCGGCTTTGCTCTTTTCTCATTACCTGTAAATGTCGGGAGATTCTTCGCTTCGCTCAGAATGACAGGTCCGAGATCTGTCATTCTGAGCGAAGCGAAGAATCTCCGAGGCGACTTGGCCCTGGAAACCTGATCTTACCCGGTTATGAGTAATCACCAGTCCATTACCACTATCGCAATACATACAAAGAATGATATAATAAGAACATAAGTTCTATATCCGTCATACGTATTAACCCGGACAAACAGCTTAGAAAGAGAAGACCCATGCTGCGAGACGTGATGCGCGAAACGCGGGAATTTCCCAATTTCATACAGGGAGAAGGCGATCAGCTTGCTGAACTTCCCCAGCGCTTTCAACAGGCATTTCTGCAAGGACTGCAACAGGCGCACAAAGAGATGGCGCAGGAGTTCCGTCAAACCCTGCTCAAGATTGTCAAAGTACGCTATCCGCAGGCGCAGCGGCTGGCAAAAAAACAGACGCGAGAACTGGACGATACGCTGATGCTGCGCGACCTGATCGTCAGGATGAGCGTCTCACAATCCATCGATGAGGCCGTGACGCTGCTGCTCAACGTGGAAAACGAGGATGAAGAGACGGAGTAGGTGTCGCTACTCGGCGAGCAGAATTTTCAGGTCATTGGTAAGCTGGAGGGTGGTAAAGTCATTGTCGAGCAGAACACGTTCGCGGCCTTGTTTATCGATGACATACACGAATGTGCTATGCGTAACGATGCCTGAACTGGTGGCAGCCTGCGCGTCGACGGTGTAGTTTGACCACACGGGCGACAGTTGATTGAGCGTGCCAACCAGAAAATGCCACGAGTTGACCAGTTTATGCACTTTGGAGAAGTTGAGCGCGGCAGAGACCGTATCTCCTTTAGGGTCCATGCTCACGGCCAGAATTGCGACATGCGGAGCATCCTTGCCAAGAGCTTGTTCGACCATGTGCAGTTTATCGGCAACCAGGGGACACACATCGGGGCAGTGGGTATAGAGAAAGGTGACGACTGTAGGACGGCCCTTGAACTGGGAGAGTGAAATCGGCTTACCAAACTGATCATTGAGGCGAAAATCGGGCGCGAGCGTGCTGTTGAGATCGGTTCCCTGTAAACCCGAATCTTGTATCCCCGGAGTGGTCGCGGCTGGCGCGCTGGTATTGCTATGCAGGCTATAGATCGCCACGACCAGTACCACCAGTAATGCCAGAGTGACCACCGACAGTCGAGAAGCTAAACGCCAACTCATGCTCATCTCTCTCGTCCTTTCGGAGCCTGACACCCCCCATTTGTTAAGCGTCAGGCATCAAAGACAACATCGTCTGGCCCGATTGCATATAGCGCAGATCTCAATGGACGACTCTATCTATCACCATTACCGCGAAAATTATGGCGAGATAGCAGTTCGAGTACCAGAAAAGTGTGCGCGCCCATTTCTTTGATGAATCGCGTATGAGACGCACGGCCATGTACACAAGTATACCACCCAGCACAAGGGCGCACACCAGGTAAAAAAGTCCCATCGCCCGCATAGCAAAGAGTACCATGGTGACCGCCAGCAGCAGCAGTGAATAGAGCAAAATTTGCTTGCGTGTCTCGCGTTCGCCCATGACTACCGGCAACATGGGAATGCTGGCCTTCTCGTAATCTTTCTGGATGAGCAGGGAGAGCGCCCAGAAATGCGGGGGCGTCCAGTAAAAAATGATGGCAAAGAGCCAGATAGCCGGCAGGGTGATGGTATTGGTCGCGGCAGCCCAGCCGACCAGCACTGGCACCGCGCCCGCCGCGCCACCAATGACAATATTTTGCGCCGATGAACGCTTGAGCCACATCGTGTAGACGAAGATGTAGAAGAGAATGGCCGAAGTTGCCAGCAGCGCGCTGAGCATATTGACGAAAACCGCCAGCACCACAAAGGAACCAATGCCCAGAACCAGACCGAAAATAAACGCCTGGGTTGGTTGTACCCTGCCCGATGGCAGCGAGCGGCGCTGCGTGCGCCCCATGATCTGATCAATGTCGCGGTCGATATAGCAGTTGATGCAGTTCGCGCTGCCAGCCGACATCGCGCCTCCCAGCAGCGTGGCAAAGATCAGGCCCAACGGGGGCAGCCCCTGTCTGGCGATAGCCATCGCCGCTACCGTCGTCCCCAGCAATAATACGGTGACGTGCGGCTTCATCAGGTCAATGTAGCTGGAGAGAGTGGCGCGAATGGGACCGACTTCCTTCTTTTCTTTTTCGTACTCTAGCTCGAGAGCTTCTAATTCAGGGCCTTTTGGCGCGGCGCGTAGCTGGCGCGTTGCCAGCCCTGCCAGAACTACCAGCATTCCCCAGACTGCCGTTGCCAGCGCGAGATGGAGACCCTGCACGAAATCCTGATTCTTGGATAGCACGATCACCGCGCCGATACTCGACTGGAAGACAAAGAGGATACCTGCTATCACCGCGACGATGGCCTGTCCGCGCGCGACCCGGTAGCGGCGTATGGCGGAAATCAGCGTCCAGATCATCACCAGTCCCTACAAAGGTCGCCACGATGCGATGAAACATGTTGATATCGGCAAGGTGAAACTGGATGGCCCAGCTCGGCGCGTTGCCGCACAACGGCCAGCCGGGGCAGGCCAGGGCCGCGCTGCTATTGGTCACATACGAGCCGCTCAGCATCAAACCATAGACCAGGAAGGCGTTAGTAATCGCCAGTCGCGCAAACCTGCGTGTCTTCGCGGGATGTTCTTTGCCGGGTGTCGCATTCCCCGACAGCACCGCGATGGTGATGAGCAGCGCAAAGATCACAAGAGCGGTAGCGAGGTGGGCCGTGACGATCTCCGGCGGAAGCTTCATCAACACGGTTAAACCGCCCAGCACAATCTGGATCACCAGGAAGATGGGCGCGAGCACCGCCAGCGTCAAAAGCTGCCGGTCTTTGCGCGCGTACATAATCACCAGGATAGTCGTCGTAATCAGCAACACGCTGACAATCGACGCCGTGTAGCGGTGAAACTGTTCCAGAAAAGCGTGGATGCCCGCCGGGGCGTAGGCCTTGCCGAAGCACAACGGCCAGTCAGGACAACTCAGGCCAGAATCGGAGACGCGGACGGTACCGCCCAGCGCGATTAGAAAATAGGTGAATCCAACTGCAACCCATGCGATGCGACGTAAATATTTCATGCTTTCCCTGGTATCCTTCGTAGAAAAATAAGCTAATCTGATGCTTCGTATTGTCATGGAAGCGCCTGTTACTATCCTTGCAGGGCGTTAGAGGCACCTTACAATCGCCTGAACGAAACGGATGCATCCGTATTGCCTCTCTTCTTGAACGCTGCTATAGTATTATCCAGAATATTTATCCATCTGGAAGGGCAGCGTAATGGCGAACATTGGACTGAATTTCTGGCTCACGGCGTGGAACTGGGACCCCACCATTGTGATCGGCTCGGCGCTGATCGTTGGTCTGTATCTCTATGCCATTGGGCCGCTGCGCAAACGTCATCATTTCGAGCCAGCCAGCAAGGGACAGGTAATTTCCTTCCTGCTGGGTGTGGGCCTGATGTTCCTGGCGCTTGTCTCGCCCCTGGACGAACTGGGCGACTCGTATTTGTTCAGCGCGCACATGGTGCAGCATCTCATTCTAACTATGGCCGGGCCGCCACTGCTGCTGATCGGCACGCCTGAGTGGTTTATTCATCCAATTGTGCGCAATAAGACGCTTTTCGCTGTGGCGCGTTTCCTCACCTATCCGGCTGTAGCATTTGTAGTCTTTAACGCCGATTTCTTTATATGGCACGCGCCAGCGCTTTACAACGCGACGTTGGAGAACCAGAATATTCATATTTTAGAGCACCTGACCTTCATCATTTTCGGGCTGCTGAACTGGTGGCCCATCTTCAGCCCTTCCAAAGACCTGCCGCGTCTCTCCATCGGCGGGCAAACGCTGTACATGTTCGTGAGCGGTATGCCGATCGTCCTGCTTGGCGCGGGTCTCACCTTCGCTTCTCCCTTATACGCGCCCTACATTGCTGCGCCACGCGTCTGGGGCATCTCCGCCGCCACCGACCAGCAACTGGGCGGCCTTATCATGTGGATACCGGGCAATATCATCTTCATCATCATCATGAGCGCGCTTTTCCTGCGCTGGATGCAGAAAAAAGAGAAGGAGCAGTCCGCGCAAGAACGCGCGTTGTTTGAACAAGAAGATGCGGAACTGCGAGTTTGACCAGGGCAGGGGCAAGGCAGATTTTCCAGGGCAGGGGCAAGCCCAGCCCCTACCCTACACGACATGGCTTGCTTCGCAAGCAGAACGTAGTAGGGTAGGGGCTGGGCTTGCCCCTGCCCTGGTCACTCGCGCAAAAACATGATGCCATCCCACCACAACCATGTTATAATGCGCCTGTGCATTTCCACTTTCTTGAGGCAGGGAGAGAACTGGAAAGTGGGAGATTGGTATTTCATTTCACGAGTGTCAGGAAGGCGCATTAGTATGCTCATTACCCGTATCGAACTGGAGAATATCAAAAGTTATCGTCAAATGGCGGTGGATTTTCGACGCGGCACTACCGCCATCAGTGGGGCCAACGGGGCGGGGAAGACCACGCTTGTCGAGGCCATCGGTTACGCGCTTTTCAATTATCTTCCATACAATCAGAACCAGTTTATACGCGAAGGCGAGAAATATGGCAGGGTGGTGATTTACCTGATCGGCAGCGATGACCGGCCCTATGTGGTTGAGCGTCGCTGCGGCGCGGGCGCATCGTGGATGGTGCATGACGAGGAAGCCAATTTCCGCGTCGAACAACGCGCCGATGTGCTGGATAAGCTACACGAACTCTTCGGTATTGATCGCGAGCGCCCGCTGGATAACCTTTTCCGCGATGCGCTGGGCGTTCCACAGGGAACCTTCACCTCAATTTTTCTGCAACGCCCCGGCGACCGTAAGAAAACCTTCGATGAATTGCTGCAAATCGAAGATTACAGGATCGCTTACGAATATTTGAAGGATGTAAGCAAGCAATACGAGTCACAAATTCAGACCCAGAAGAGCGAGATTCAGCGACTCGAAATTGAGACACGCGAACTGGGAGAGTGGCGCGCAGCCCGCAAAAATGCTCAACAGGAAGATGGAGAGAAAAAGGAGCGTAACGCGCAAATCACTCGGCAACTCTCTATGGCCAGAACACACGCGGAATTGCTCAAACAGCGCCGCGAAGAACTGCATCGCTGCCAGTCGCGTCACGAGCAGCAGAAAACCATCCATGCCGGCGCGCAAGAACGACTGGCCAGCAGTGTGAAATCGTTGAGCGAGGCGCAGGCCGCGCATCTGGCGCTTGAAAACAGCCAGACCGATTACGAACGCTATGTCGAGGCAGACGCGCTTTTGCGCCAGTTACGCCAGCAAGAAACACAACGTAATGCGCTGCAACAACAACAGTATAAGCATACCAACGCGCTTGCCACCGTACAGGCCAACATGGCGAACTTGCAAGCGCGCCTGCGCGAAGTCGAAGCAGCCCGGCAATTGCTGATTGACCTGATCCCGCTTGTCGATTTGCAAACTGAGCTGGAGAAACAACGCGATAGTTACAAACAACAGGTCACGCAATACCAGGGATTGCTTAAAGAAGTCAAACGCCTGGACGCGAAACAGGTTCAAAGCCTGCAACAGCTAGCCACGCTGCAACAACGTATCGCTGAGATTGAACCTTTAACACCCCTGGCCGGGCAACTCAATACGCGCATCGAGCGCATGGCGTCGTTGCAGGAGAAAACGCGGGAGCGTCGCTCCAAACGTTTGCAATTCGAGGAGAAAAGCGAACAATTGCGCAAAAAAGTCGAAGAGCGGGAGCAGCTTGTCGCGAAGTTAAACCAGGCGGAGGAAGTGATTGGTAAACTGGAAGAAAATCGCCTGCAAGCCGAAGAATTACCCGCGCTACAAATCCAGTTTGATGATCTGAGCGCGCAACGGCATCGATTGGAAGGCAACATCGACGGGTACAGGAAATCACGCAAACTATCGGCTGGCGGTCTGTGTCCGTTGCTACACGAACCTTGCCAGAATATTAAGGTGCGCGGGGTTGCCAGCCTGGAATTTTATTTTGATGATGAGATAAAAAGAGATCAGGAAGCACTGGCTCTCCTCAACAAGCAGCATACAACATTCTCAGAGCGCCTCACTCTAGTGAAACGTTACGCGGATGGGTTGAGCAAGCTGGGTGAGTATACCGCTAGACGTGATGGTTTCGTGGAGCGTATCAAGCAAGCGGCGCAGGATATTCTACACCTGGAACGCGAGACAGGGAGTTTACAGGAGGACCTGGATGCTCTCGCTCTGGTCGATCAAGATATAGCGCAGGCAAAAGCTGAACTGGAGGAGAGCCAGGCAGCGGATCAGCAGGTGCGCGCGCTGGATGGCATGTATGCGCAGGAGGAGCAGTTGCGTAACTTGCTCAAACAGCTTGCCGACGAGATAAGCGAATGCGCCCGGCAGGCCGGAGAATTGCGCGATAGCGAGCAGCGCCTGCGACAGGTTGAAGAGCAAATTCAGGCGTTGAATGATCCCCGTTCGGTAAGCAAGGCGCAGCAAGCAATTATTCAGCGTGAAGCCGACTACCGGCAACAGTTGCAAACAGAGGAGTCGCAGGGCCAGCAGCATGAGCAGCAGTTGCAGGATTTGCAGCAACAATTAGCGCAGTATAACGGCCTGGATGTCCACATCGGGCAGCAGGAAGCTGTGCGCCAGCAATGTATCGCTGGCTACAATACCTATCTGAAAAATCAGGATGTGGCGCGACAACTGCCCGAACGCCAGCGCGCTCACCAGGAAGCCAGCGCTAAGTCCGAACAGTCCGCCCGCGATCTCCTGGCGGCTGAACAGGCGTATCAAGAGGCCGAAGCGGCATTTAGCCCGCAAGAGTTCGCGGAGGTTGAGACAAACATCAAGAACCTCGAAAATGAACAGGCCGGGCTGGCTATCGAAATGAACAATTTGCAGGACAGGATCAACGACCTCACGCGCAAGATAGACCATGCCGAGGCTCTCCTGCTCGAACTGGATAAGGCGGAGCAAGAAAAACGCGCGCTCGAAGACCTGCAAAAGATGATCGAGCAGTTCCGCAAGCTCATTCGCGATGCCGCCGAACCCATGAAAGACCATCTCCTGAAAGACATTTCCAGTGAAGCCAATCGCATCTTCGGTGAAATTATAGGCGACCGCAGCGGGCAACTTATGTGGGAAAACGACTTTGAAGTGACGCTCCACCGTCAGGGTCTAAGCCGCACCTTCGCGCAACTGAGCGGGGGCGAGCAGATGAGCGCGGCGCTGGCCGTGCGCCTGGCCCTGCTCAAGAAGCTCTCTACGCTCAACCTGGCCTTCTTCGACGAACCAACGCAGAATATGGACGAGTTGAGGCGCACCAACCTGGCGGAACAAATCCGGCGCGTGCGCGGCTTCGACCAGTTGTTTGTCATCAGCCACGACGACACCTTTGAGCAGAGCCTCGATAGCCTGGTGCGCCTGCGCAAGAAAGATGGCGAGACGCGCCTTGTATCCGACGAGGAAGCTACGATGATAGAAGACATTGAAACCAGGGCGGGGGCAAGCGTCGTTCCTGTCCTGTGATGAATATGTGTCCGGAATTACACCGATTCAGCGAGAGAATCCTTGCGCCAGTGCGCTCAGGATCGACAGGTGGTAGGTGGTAGGTGGGGCGATCCCGCCATCGTGGGTGAATAGAAAGATAAAAGATGCTTCATAAAGGCAAATTACAGGCGGCTTTGAATGCCAAATATGGGCAGTTCAGCGCCGACAACGCCGCCTTCAACGATCAATTGAGAGCGTACCGCTACTCGCTGGAAGCGCTCTACCAGCGCTATCCATCGGGAGAGCAGTTGGAATACCAGTTGCCGCCCGACAAAGAGGGCGCGCAGTCGGCGGGGGCGCGTCCCAGCCTTGAGTTTGATAACTGGCTGGTCAACGCGCCGTACAACGACTATTCCGGGCCGCTTTTCCCCTTTGGCCGCGACTTCGACAATCACGAACAGGCGCGCCAGTGGGCGGAATGCATCGAAGGCATAACGACAGTTGCCGTCGATGGCAGCCAGCTCTTGCCCTGGCGGGACGCCTCCATACCGGTAGCCCTGATCCAGGTGGGCTATTTCGCCAACCCGCATACGCAGGGACGCCCCTACACCAAAGATGTGCGTATGGAGGTACTTTCTCCCGACGAAATCATGGAGCAATCGCGCACCGAGAACAAAGACCCCGATAGCTACCCCTACTCGGAAATGCAGGTCACGCTGCGTCGCTACGTGCTGGAAATCGAAACGCTGGTCAGCCAGATGGAACACTACGCGAGCGAACGCCGCGCCAGCGATGCCGCGCATAGCCCTGTCGTCTTCTTCGATGGCTCGCTGGTGGTATCCTTTGCCCTGACCATGCCCAGCCCTTATCGCGAACGCTACGTTGCTTCCGCCGTCTCGCTGCTCAAGACGTTCCGAGCAGTGCCGCGTTCCCCTGATTGGTTATATCGATACCAGTTACGCGCGCGACATGATTACCATGCTGCTGCGCCTGGATAGCGCGCAACCACAGCCCATGCTGCGCGAAACCAAAAAGATTCACGATGCGCTGTTGTGGCAGGGACATATGCGCTGGGGCGACCGCACACCCGCTATGATCTGCGCCCGCGGCGATGTTTTGCAGGCCTACGGCGAGTATCGCGAAAAAGTGGCCTTCTGCTATCTGAAAACCACCGCCGCGCAGCCACCGGCGCGCCTGGAGTTTCCACGCTGGATGCTCGATGATGGCCTGCTCGAACCAGTTATGGATGTCGTGCGGGCCGAGGTGATCGCTGGCAATGGCTATCCCTACGCCATCGAAACAGCCGACGCCGCAGCAGTCATCAGCCAGCAAGACCGCATGGAGTTCTACGCCCACTTCCAGGACTTCATGAAAAGGCAGGGAGTCGAGTTCACCTTTTCGCGCAAAGCCGTTAGCAAAAGCAGGAGAAGATAAATATGAAGACACCGGTTATCTGGAAACGACCGGACCTGCGCTATCCTACTCCCTTTGATACCATCTTCTTCGACATTGATGGCGTGCTCATCAAAACGATTGACTCCTTCCATGCGACTGATATCGCCACGGCGGAATACGTGGCGGGCGTGTTGCATGGCCTGGACTGGGGGCAACACGAGGGAAAACACCTGCTGACGCATGACGATGTGATTGCATTCAAACAGGCAGGTGGCTACAATAACGACTGGGACATGTGTTATTTGCTGGCAACGCTCTGCACAGCCCGCCTGCGCGAATGGAAAGGCACGCCCCTGGCTAGCCGCAGCATTGAGGAATGGGCCGCCCTCTCGCGCCGGGCGAACGTGGAGGGTCACGGCGGCGTCGAATGGGTGCGCGATGTCATGCCTGCCAGCGCGCGGCTTAACTATGGCGTGATCGGCGACATCTACCACGAATTTTACTGGGGCGCGGCAGAACTGCAAAAACGCCTGGGACGCGCGCCGCGCTACCTGCCCGACTTCCCCGGCTATGTGCATAATGAGACCATGAACTTCCCGCCTGATTTCTTCAGAAGTTTGCGCGCCGCCGGTATACGCAATCTCGGCATCATCACCGGACGCACCGGCCCGGAGGTGGACATCGCCCTGGAGATGATGGCGGCGCACGTTGGCGAGAACTGGTGGGACGTAGTAATCTCGGCTGACCAGGCTCCCAAGCCCGACCCGCGCTCCCTGCAACTGGCTATCGCAGGCATCCCCGGCGGCGCCGGCGGCGGCCTCTACATAGGCGATACCGGAGACGATCTGGATACTGTGCATAACTATCGTGGTATCAAACGCGCGGGCGACCCAGAAATTCTGATGGCCATGCTGGTCTACGCACACGAGATCGAGTTGTACCAGCAGCGAGGCGCGGATTTCATCGTAGGGGCGGTGACGGATGTAGTGGGGTGTTTACCGGATGGACTTGTGGTATAGTTGCATGCGTAAAAGTGAAGATTTCCGGGAGGTGACTTTTGGAAGAGCAATCAGATTCTACACCATTTTTTTCCGGTACGTTGCAGGAAGAGACAACTATCTCTTCTCGTTCAATTCAGAAAGCGCTTGATCTTGCCGGTAGTTGGAGTGATATGGACTGGGATGTAGTTGAGCGAGAGCTTTATCGCATTCGTCATGAAACTGGTAAACCGGTCTCCTGGGATTTTTTAGAATCTATGATAGAGACGCTTGAAGTTTTGAATGATGCGGAGTTAATGGCGTCAATTCGACGGGGTATTCAGGATATGGTTGAGGGCAGAGTTATACTATGGGAAGATGTGAAGCGGGAACTTGACCTGGAATAAACAAATGAGTGTGTGTCTACGTCTGATGAATTTTAACGACCAAAATTGTTAATACGGCGAAGCAGTCGCTCCCGTCCTGTAGGGACAAGGGGAGGGGTTGGGCGGATGAGGGGGCCTTGTGCTTGTCCTTGTGGGGGTACGACCATCATGCCTCACGGAACCCAGACGAATTGCGTTGCCAGCAGGACAAGCACAAGGCCCCCACCCGTCCCCGCATCCTCCCCTTGTCCCTACAGGAAACGACGCCCTTCCCCACCTCATTACACCGTTCGGTTGTCAAAAGCTATCAAGCGACCAGGGGCGCAAGTGTCCCAATCGGAGTGATCTGAATTACTGTTGTCCCCTTCGCTGCGCCTCTTCAATCAACCCCACCAGGTATTGCAACTTTTTGATCGTGTGTTCCGCGTTGCGTTTGTTGCGTTCGTAGCCGTCGGGGGCCAGTTGCTGGAACCAGGTGCGGATATCCTCTTCCGAGGTGTCGTACCATTTGGCGTCGGCTTGCAGGCGCAGGTAGACGCGCATCTGGGGGTCCTGTTTCTTGCGAACGGGCGTTGGCATTAACAATTTCCCGGCTATGTTCCCGGCACCACCGGCGCTTTCCTGTTCATCGGCGGCGATGGCCGCGGCCAGTTCTGAGGCAGGGTGCAGTTCATTATTGAGCGCTTCGATATCGGCGGTGCGGAAGAAGGAATCGCGGCCTACGCCCCGGTGTGGCTTGATGCGCCCGTCGCGTATCCATTGTTTGAGCGTGATACGGTCGATGCCGAGCAAACGCGCTGCCTCTCCAGCATCCACAAAGGCGAAACGTCCGGGTTGGTTTATCATAATGGTTCCTCGTTATAGAGAGTGATTTGACGAAGGACGCCCACAAGGGTCCACCTAGAAAAGAAGGACGCCCACAAGGGTCCACCCATCCTCCCAACACCTCCCGCGTCCCTACTAGCGTTGTTGAATGGTAATGCCCAGACCGTCGGGGTCGTGTAGCACGGCCAGTCTCGCGCCTGAATTTTGCGTTGTTGGCGGCAGAGAAAAGACAACATCTTGCGCTTTTAACGCTTCGTAGGTTGCCTCAAGATTATCTACCATGAAGCCAATCTGGGCCTGCCCTGCCGGTGGTCGGCTTTGCAGGGCTGTAGTTTTCTCGCTCTGACTCCCGACGACATGCAGCGCGATGGTGGTAGTGCCTGTCACAAACTCCGTCCAACCCGGCGAGGTGAATTTCAGGGTCAGTCCCAGCGTATCGCGATAAAACGCGAGGGAACGCTGCATATCGTTCACGTAAACAATCACGTAATCAAGTTGTTTCAATTGTATCGGCATTGTTACTATTCTCCTTTTTAATGGTCATTGTAAGGGCGGGAGTGGTAGGGACGTGGGGTGGAGACCCTTGCGGTCGCCCTGGGCTATACCATACACATGTCCGGGTCGCATTGTCAATCTTCATCAACGGAGGGGTGCGAGGGCGACCGCAAGGGTCTCCACCCTCCCCAGCATCCGCCCCCGCCCTTACAATGACTACGACTGATCCTTCTCAATATGCTGCCCTGGCTCATAAAACATCAGTAGCGTACTTCCATATTTGCGTTCGTCGGTCAGGGTCAGGCGCGCGAGCGCAACGGCAGCCACGCCCGGGCGCTCTTTGGGATGAATTTGCACGATGACCAGCCCGTCTGTAGCGAGTAGTGGCGACGTGTCCAACAAGGCGAGCGCGCGTGCCGCCATTTCGTGATACTGCGGCGGGGCCACGTAGATGATATCATATTCGCGAGTCGGGTTGCTGGCGGCTGTGGTGTTGGCCTGCAAAAATTTGAATGCGTCAGCTCCGATGGTTTCGGCGCGGTCTCCCAGTCCCGTGATTTTCAGGTTTTCGCGCACCAGCTTCAGCACGCTATAATTCATCTCGATGAAGGTGGCCCCCGCCGCGCCGCGACTCAACGCCTCGATGCCCACGCTGCCGGTTCCCGCGAAAAGATCGAGGAAACGCGCCTCTTCCACACGCGTTGAGAGGATGTCGAAGAGCGCGGTTTTTACGCGGTCAATGATGGGGCGCGTCCCCGTTGTTTTGGGCGCTTTCAATTTGCGACCCTTCGCTTCGCCAGTCACTACGCGCATGAATGCTCGTCTTTCTCTATCCATTTATGACAATCAGTACCGCTCGTACCTCGTCTTCGAAGTAGTCTTCTTTGGCCCAGGAGATCAACGCCTCTACATGGTCCTGTTTCAACTTTTTGTCGGAATTGATGTTCCACAGGCCCTCAATAAGTTGCTGAAATTGCGTGTCGCTGATCTGCGAATCCAGCAAGTTGTGTAGCACGGTCAGCCGCCCTGAACTGGCCATTGCTGTGCCGCGAATCTCTTTCAGTTCATCTACCTTTATGCGCGCCAGCGCGTTCGACATACCGCTTTCGTCCTCATCGTTGCCGCTCTGCGCTTCTCCAGCGTCTTCGTCCTCTTCATCGAATTTGTAGGAGCGCGGAACTTCCCGCAGCGTGTTGCCAGGGAGCGGGAAAACGGGAATGTTGGCTGGCCCGTCTAATGGTGGTGATGCAGCAGGTGATGGTTGTTTAGGCGACGGTTGCGCGGGTGCGCGGTTTGTCGCGTTTCCAGGTGACGCGGGAGGCGATGGAGCCGGCCTTGCGCTCGCATCGCGCATGGTTGTCGGGTGTGTAGCGACAGATGGGGGAGCGGGTGTGCGCTGCGATGAAGCTACGGGCGCGGGCGCGGTGGTAGGCCGCGTCGAATTGGCCGCATTTGGGGGCGCGTTCCTGGCGCGCTGCTCTACCAGTGGCTCCAACTGTCTCAGCAGGTCGCGATAGTTCATGTTATTGAGATTTGCCACCTGCAATAACTCCATTGCGTCTTTGGGTGTGAGTCCCCAGTTGTTCCTGATGATCTGGATAAATTCTGGAAGACGAATATTGCCAGTGGCCGTGCTGCTCAAGTTAGGGGTAACGGGCATCTCAGAACCGATGGAGGATCGAGAGTGCGCGGGCGTCTCCGCTGTTTCGCGTTTTCCCTGTAACGAGATAACCTGTGAAGTATCATGCGTGCTGGCCTGAGCCGCGACCTGCTGGGGCGGTGTGGTCTGCGCCGGCTGCCTTGTTGGAGTCGCAGATGTGGCGGGACGCGCATCGACCTGTGTGGGTGCGGGATAGCCAGTTCGGGTGCGTCCGTCGGTCTCCTGGGGCTTCCTGGCTTCGGGTGGTTGCTGGATGCGCCCGGCGCCGCGTTTCTCAATTTGCCGGTACAGTTGCTCGATACCCGCTTCTGCCTCGCGAATCAATTGTTCGCGTTGTTCCGCGCTTGCCCCCACAGGCACAGGAATTTCCATCTCGATGGTATGCGCGCGCCCGCCGGTGGTGAATTGCATGCTGTAGCGCAGCCAGATAGAAGGGGTGTCGTACTCGCCTGCCCGCCCGCTCCTGTGCATATCCATAAAATCCTCACCTGCCTTTTTGTAACGTCTGTCTGTACTATTATACCAAATGCGAACAGTCAACAGTATTATAACAAACGTTCCAGCTATATGAAAGTGTCAGGCAATAGATTTAGATTTTGCTGTTTCGCTCAGCCAGGGTTCCAGGTGTTCAACGGGTAGAGGACGCGACATGTAATAGCCCTGTGCGAGATCACAGTGGAGGGTAGAGAGCAGTTCCAGCGTTGCCACATCTTCCACGCCTTCCGCTACGACGCGCAGGCCGAAGTTATGGGCCAGGTTGATGGTTGAGCGCACGATGGTTGCGTCGGCATTATTGGTGACCATATGCTGCACAAACGAACGGTCGATCTTCAACTCGTCGATGGGCAGTTGCTTCAGATAGGCCAGCGATGAATAGCCCGTGCCGAAATCGTCGATCGAGATGTGTACTCCCAACGCGAAGATTTGCCCCAGGATATCTAAGGAGCGATGCGTGTCGGTCATCACTGCGCTTTCTGTCACTTCGATGCAGAGCAGATGAGGCGGTAGTTGATAGTGTTCGAGCAGGGCTGCTATGGTTTTCGGCAACGCGGTATCGCGCAAGTTCCACGCTGAAAGATTAATTGCTACTCGTAGCTTATGCCCGGCGCGCATCCACTCTCTGCATTGTCGCATAGCTTCTTCCAGTACCCAGTGGCTGAGAAGTCCAATCAGCCCTGTTTGTTCTGCCAGAGGAATAAACTGGTCGGGTGGTATCAGGCCGCGCGAGGGGTGTTGCCAGCGTACCAGGGCTTCGACACTATCAACCGTTCTACTTTTCAGATCGACCTTTGGCTGGTAATACAACCGCAGTTCGCCCGTTCCTATAGCCCGGCGTAGTTCCGAGATGAGGGTCAGACGCTGAGGATTATACTGTTCAAACGCGCTCTGGAAGAGCGCGTACCCATCGTGCGCCTGTTTGACAGCATACATGGTCATGTCTGCGCGTCGCAACAGCGTTATAGCATCATGCGCGTGGACAGGATAGAGCGATGCTCCAATACTGACATCGGTCTGTACAGGGTATCCATCGACGTTACAAGGCTCTTCCAGAGCGTGATGAATAGCAGACGCCACCGCTTCAGCTCTCGCTTCGTCTGCGTTCGATAGCAGGACGGCGAACTCGTCTGCGCTGAGCCGCGAGACCACGTCGGGGGCAGGGACAATGTGTTGCAGGCGTATTCCCACTTGCTGCAACAGGAGATCCCCGTGATGATGCCCGAACGTGTCGTTGACATCCTTGAAACGATCAATATCCAGCACCAGCACTGCCATTGATCTCTGCTCGCCTTGCGCGGCCAGCACCTCTCGTTCCAGAATCTCTATGAACTGTGTACTGTTAGGCATACCGGTCAGGCCATCAAATTGTGTCTGATAGCGCAGCGCCTCTTCCATCCTGACCCGTTCCGTAATATCGCGACTGGTAAGCACTATGCCTTTAATGGCCGGATTTTCGAGGCAGTTGTAAGCGACGGCTTCCACCGTCAACCATGACCCGTCGGCACGGCACATACGGCTCTCTGTCTTCACCAGTGGAATATTTGCTTGCAAACCCTCTGTGAACATTATCAATACGCGCAGCAAATCGTCAGGGTGAAGCAGGACGAACACGCTGGAGCCAATCAACTCCTCAGGTTCATATCCCAGGATGCGGCGAAACGATGAACTCGCGTATTGGAAGCAACCCTCTTCATCGATGATGGCGGTGAAATCATTGGACTGCTCGGTCAGAGCGCGGAAACGCGCTTCGCTTATCTGTATAACGCGCTCGGCCTCGACACGCTCCGTTACATCTATAAAGGTGATGACCGCATGTGTGATCGCGCCGCCTGCCTCGCGTACCGGCGCGGCATCTATCTCTATCCAGCGTGATTGGCCGTCGGGACGAATGAAACCTTCAAGCGTATGATGTTGAGTCTCCCCGGTGCGAAATACCGTCGCTGTTTCCAATTCTTCATATGGGAGCGGAGTACCATCGGGACGCCGAAATACCGGGTTGTCAGACTCAAACAAGTACTGCTGCATGGCCTCGAAACTCACATCCAGTATCTGCTGCGCTGCCCTGTTCGCTTCCACAATCTGACCCGCAGAATTTATAAGCACAACACCGCAGCCGATAGTATCGAAAATAAGATGCCAGTGCTCTTTTGAGATACCATTTGAGGCGGCCAGTTCACACGCTAACCCACTCACACTCGTTACATCCAGAGCATTTTGTGAGATGGCGAGGTCTTGAGCAGCATCGCTCTTTGTGAGAAAAAGATGGTCTATGAGCTGATCCACTGTTTTGATACCCTCCGTCAATTCCATTGCTACAGTCCGACCTCTGTTGTGGCCGTCTTCCATTCTGTTTATCGACTGAGATGAGGGGAATCTTTAAGTTGGCCTCGCTATTGATGCAAATGAACATCTGAACGAACTCTCGGAAGGTGAACGTCAAAGACAGCGGCGTAAACATAAATAAGGTGACCTAAAGCAAGAAGGTGTGAGGGTTGTGCGCCCACGGCGCACAACCCTCACACCTTCTTGCTCTACACAGTGACTATCAATCACAGCTTTTTAACTATTTGCCCGGTCTTCTTCCGTTTGCTTCTCGGCAGGAGAAGACGAAGCTGACCTGGGATAAGGAGCAGTAGAACGCTCAATCACCCTTAGATCATGCGCGCTGATTTTACCGCGCATATATTCCCTGGATGCATCCCATAACAATCGTTCGCGCTGTGCCGTTGGTATCTTCTTGGGAAGTACGTGTTCTTTAACAGCAGCGAAAATGCCAGTTCCTTTAAATCTCTTTTCCACAAACCTGCTCACTCCTCATTCACCGCAAGAATGCTATTTTATGGGCCATATAATATCATGTTTTAACATTTTAGTCGAGTTATTGCTAAAAGAACTAGATGCACAAATCTCTGCTCATGCCGTAAACCTCGAATCAAAATACTATCAGGCGGGGTAAGAAAGTGCTATAATGAAGCCATGTTACCTGTGACAAAACATGATACAAACATCATAACAAAGAAAACCGATCTGCTCGGACTCACTCTGCCAGAATTGCAGCAATGGCTGGTGGAGCGGGGGGAAGCGCCGTTTCGCGCCAAACAAATCTATCAGTGGCTCTTTCAACGCCTCGTCACCGATTTTTCGGCCATGACCAACCTTTCGCTCTCGTTGCGCGAGAAGCTGGCGCGAGAGGCCAGCATAGGCCCCATGATTGTGCGCAGCGAACAGCATTCTAAGGATGACCGCACGCGCAAGATTCTACTGGAATTGGAAGATGGCAAACTGATCGAATCGGTACTGATGCTCTACCCGCCGCTGGGCGAGAATAGCTCGCGCGCTACCGTATGCGTCTCAACGCAGGCGGGATGCGCCTACGGCTGCACGTTCTGCGCGACGGGCCAGATGGGCTTTGATCGCCACTTGAGCGCGGGAGAAATCGTAGCGCAGGCGCTCTACTTCGCGCGCGAGCTGCGGGCCGCGCCCTGGTCGGCGCAAGGCTTGCCGGGCAGCGAGCCCATCGGCCACATCACCAATCTCGTTTTGATGGGCATGGGCGAACCATTGCACAACTACGACAATACGCTGCGAGCATTACGCATCCTCAATAGCCCGGACGGATTTAACCTGGGGGCGCGCCATATGACCGTTTCAACGGTGGGACTGGTGCCAGCCATTCGCAAACTGAGCCAGGAGCAGCTGCAGGTCAACCTGGCTATCTCGCTGCACGCGCCAACCGATGAACTGCGCAGTAAAACTATGCCCGTCAATCGCAAATACCCCATAGAGGAATTGATTGCAGCCTGTCATGAATACATCGCGGTAACGCGGCGACAGGTCACGTTTGAGTACGTGCTGCTGGCAGGCATCAACGATACGCCTGACTATGCCCACAAACTGGGGGAACTGCTCGCGCCGCTCAAGCAATTCGCTCACGTCAATTGCATCCCCGTCAACGCCACCTCCGCCGACTACCGGCCACCCACCGGAGAAGCTATTCGCGCCTTCCGCGACATCCTACAGCAGCACGGAGTGAGCAATACAGTGCGGGCCGAACGCGGCGACGATATCGCGGCTGCCTGCGGTCAACTGCGCACCCGCTTCGAGCGCGTCAAACGACAGTAATATCAAATACTCGTGACCCACGATAAACTAAAGCGCGCAGCAAAGCTGATGCGCCTGCTTTGCCGCGCATTTTCTTACAATTATTTTACAACTCCGTTAAACATCTCTGATAAATGACCTCTATGCTGTACAATCAGAAGCCTCTTTTATTGTTACCCATGAAAAACCTTATGAAGCATCATCTCATATGGGGTAAGAAGGAGTTATAGTCCATGTATACTGTTATTCGCGGCATGAGAAATGTGCTGCGCAATCCAGTACGATTGTTGCTGGTGGTGTTCCTGTTGGGGGCAAGTTTAATGCTTGTGGCCGCTATGGTCAGCCTGAATAGCAGCGCGCAGGAGCAACTGGCAAACGTGCATAAAGAGGTGGGGACGGCTATCACGGTCAACTACGCTACAAACGATAGTCAGAGCGCCGGGCAAAGTACAGGTACAGGCAGTACCGGGTCAACAAATGGTGGACAGGCACCAAATGGTAATGGTGGTTTCTTTGCTCAGCAAACCACTACCCCTATACCGAATAGCGTTATTTCAAAAGTGAAAAATCTGCCGGGAGTCAGCAGCGTCGAGGCGAGCTTGAGGCGCACCGACACGAATAGTACGCTCACGACCAGCACCATTCAAACACCCTTTGGGAGGTCGATCACCATCCCTCCTACGGTCAACGGTATTTCCACTGGCGCGACACATTTCACCCTGGCGGGAGGAAGTACGCCCACCCTCGTATCGGGGCGCAGCTTCCAGACGAGCGATGCCAATGCCGATGTCGCTATGATGAGCCAGACGCTGGCAACCAACAACGGCCTGTCGGTAGGCTCAACTTTTACCTTGAAGGGCAAAACCTTTACCATCATTGGCCTTTTTACGACTGATCAACAATTCGCCAATAACTCGCTGGTGATCCCACTGGCAACCATGCAGAGCGTTTTCTCGGTCAGCGGCGTGGATTCGATTACCGCCTACGCGCAGACCTATGAGCAGGCTGATGCGCTGGCGGCCCAAATGCGTACTACTCTGGGTAATGCGTATGATGTTGTTACCGAGGCATCTACCTATGCCAATACGATTAACGCGCTCAATACTGCTCAGAATAGCATCAAGCTGGCGCTGGTCGTAGCAATTGTTACCGCGACACTGGTGATTATCTTTGCCGTGTTTATCACTGTACGCGAAAGAACGATAGAAATTGGCACGCTCAAAGCGATTGGAGCCTCTCACTGGCAGGTGATTCGCCAGTTCTGGGGCGAAGTGCTGGCGCTCAGCGTTGTTGCGGCGCTGATCGCAGTGGGCCTGCTTGCAACGCTAGGCACGGTGATTACCCAGGCATTCAATGTCTCTACACCAACCACGACGACAACGACGCGAGGCGGCTTTGGGGGTGGGGCTTTCGGCGCGGGTCGCGCACTGTTCGCATCGCAGGCTGCAAATCTCAATGTTCACCTGTCTTCCGCTACGTTGAACGCGCAGGCCCTGCTGATCATCATCGGCCTGGGCATGGGGCTGGCTGTGCTGACAAGTATCATCCCGGCCTGGTATGTGGCGCGCATCAAGCCGGCTGAAGTGTTGCGCAGAGCATAAGTGAGCGAAACGAAAGCGGAGGGATACACATGGAGACAGACCTGACCCCTGTAGATGATCAGGAAGACGACGCATTTGGCGAAACACTGACGCCGCTTCAATCGGTAGCTGAAGATGGGAAGCCCATCACGGTTGTCGCCAAAGGGTTGAGCAAATACTTCACGCATAAAGGGAGCGAGATAAGGGCGGTCGATGAGGTCAGCTTTACCTTTACCGAACGGCAGTTTATCACAATCATGGGTCCCAGCGGTTCGGGAAAATCAACGCTGCTCTATCTCCTGGGCGCAATGGACCAGGCCACAAACGGAGAATTGCTGATCGATGGCGTGGATGTGAGACGCCTCTCCGAGCAGCAGGAACATCAATTCAGGCGCGAGAAATTGGGCTTTGTCTTTCAATCGTTTCACCTGTTATCCAATCTGACGGCTCTTGAGAACGTCATGCTGCCTATGCAACTGGCGGGAGGACAATCCCAGGCGCAGATGCGCGAGCGTGCGCGCATACTGCTGCTGGAGGTTGGGATGAGCGAAGACCGTCATAACCACAGACCGGGCAAGTTATCTGGCGGGCAGCAACAGCGTGTAGCGATCGCGCGGGCGCTGGCGAATGATCCCAGGGTGATCCTGGCGGATGAGCCGACGGGCAACCTGGATGTGCGCACTGGCTTACGCATCATCCAACTGCTGAAAAAGCTCTCCGAGCAGGGAAAAACGGTGATTGTAGTGACGCATGATCGGGGTATAGCGCGCGTGGCGGATGTGCGCCTGGAAATGAACGATGGCAGGCTCAGCCCGATGCCCAGGTTTGTCGGCACGCAAGACTCTCCCACAAAAACAGTGGCTGTGAAATCCTGGGAAGAAATGCCGGTCACGATTGTTGCCGAAGACTTGAGCAAACATTTCAAGTACCAGGGCAAGGTCATCAAAGCTGTGGACAAAGTGAATTTTTCGTTTAAGGAGAAGCAGTTTATCACCATCACCGGTCCCAGTGGTTCGGGGAAATCGACGCTGCTGTATATCCTGAGCGGGTTGGATCAGGCTTCAAATGGAGATCTGTTCGTCGATGGCGTGGATGTGAGACGCCTCTTTGGGCGGAACGAAAATCGTTTCAGACGTGAGAAGCTGGGTTTTGTCTTCCAATCCTACCACTTGATCTCCAATCTGACAGCGTTGGAGAACGTCATGCTGCCCATGCAGATGCTGCGCGGCAAGTCTCAGGAGGAAATGCGCGAGCGTGCGCGCAGCTTACTGTTTCAGGTTGGGATGGGCGAAGACCGTCATAGCTATCTACCTGGCAAGCTATCTGGCGGGCAGCAACAACGTGTAGCGATCGCGCGGGCGCTGGCGAATGATCCCAGGGTGATCCTGGCGGACGAGCCGACGGGCAACCTGGACTCCTATAATAGCGGGAAAATCATCGAACTGCTGAAAAAGCTGGCCGAGCAGGGAAAAACCGTGGTTGTGGTGACGCATGACCGAAGCATCGCGCGCGTGGCCGATGTGCGCCTGGAAATGGAAGATGGCAGGCTCACAGGCATGGGGAATTACGTTGCCCCGACGCGTCCTGTCGCGCTGTCGCACAAGAAAAAGAGCAAGAAGAAGTAGCTGTTAGCTTTAACCATGTGTCCCGTTATCAAATAATCATGTAACCCAACAGCAAAGCAAGGCGACCGCGAGGATCGCCTTGCTCTCTTGTGGGCTTCTTACTTTGTTTTCGGCAGCTTGCTCATCGTGCGCAGGCAGCGGGTGCAGATGTTCACATTGCGCTGGATGCCATTGAATTCAAGGCGGCGATGTTGCACATTTAGCACGAAGCGGCGGCGGGTGCGCTTCTGTGAGAAGTTAGAATTATTGCCGTACAGCGGCTTGCGTTCGCATATTTCACAACGACCTGACATTTTTATGATCCTCTCTTTTCCGGGCTTGTAGCGCGTTATCAAATGCCAGGGCGGGGGCAAGCCCTGGTTGCTTATTAGCGGAGCGCGCTGTTCCCTTGATTATCCCTGCGGCTTTTGATATACTGCAACTGTTTCTCAGACGTGTCACCGTATCAACATGATAACAAATGAGATCATCCGTTTATGCCTTGCGAGTATATCACGAGGGGACTCGTTTTGGCAAGCATTCTAGGAAGAAAAGAAAGCGCATGTCGCGAACACCTGCTATCCCGCTGCAAAATGGCGCGCAGCCACTGGGTAAAATCGAAGTCTTGCCCAATGCCCTGCATACGATTGCTGTCCAGGCTATCAGTGAGTGCTATGGCGTGGTGGGCATCACCGCGCCTCGTCTGCATTACGGGCAGCCAGTCTTGTTGGGGCCGGAGCATCTGAACCAGGGAGTACAGGTGCGTATTGTCAACGATCAAATCGTGCTGGACGTATATGTGGCGTTGGAATATGGGCTGCGCATTTCGGAGATCGCGCTCAATATTATGAGCGGCGTCAAATTTTTGGTAGAAAAAATGCTGGGCGTCCCGGTGGCCCAGGTTAATGTAAATGTGCAGGGATTGAGCCATAGCGCGGCGCAAACGAGCGCGCCGAAAAACGCAAAAGCCGAAAAACGCAAAATACAAAATTAGTAGAGACGTAGGAACTATCCACCATGCAGGAACAGATACCACGCGCCACAACTTCATTACACCCCCAGCGCCCGCGCCGCATCAGCGTTTTTGATGGGCAGGACTTGAAGAAAGCCATGCTGGGGGGCGCTGCATGGTTGGCAGAACACCGCGATGCCATCAACGCCCTCAATGTCTTTCCCGTTCCCGATGGCGATACCGGTTCCAATATGTCGGCCACCATGCAGGCCGCCACACGCGCTATTGAAGCCAGCGAAGAAACCTCGGCTGGCGTGATCGCCGCGAAACTCTCGCACGGGGCGCTACTCGGCGCGCGCGGCAATTCCGGCGTGATCCTTTCGCAGATTTTGCGCGGCGTGGCCCAGGGGCTCGATAAAAAGCAGACCTTCACCGCCACCGATCTGGCAGCCGCAATGCTGGCCGCCCAGCAACTGGCCTATCGCGCCGTACTCAAACCTGTCGAGGGGACCATCTTGACCGTCGTGCGCGAAACCGCCGATGCCGCGCAATTTAGCGCCGGGCGTGGGGATGATCTCGTTACCCTCGTGCAGGAGATGGTCATGGCGGCTCGCTTATCTGTCGCCCGCACGCCTGATCTGCTTCCCATTTTGAAACAGGCGGGCGTAGTCGATTCGGGCGGCCAGGGTTTCTGCACTATTTTAGAAGGCATCTGGCGTTATGTACGTGGGGGAGGGGCAGAGGCTACCCAGGGTGAAAGCGCGCAGGCATCCGCGAGCGCGTTATCAACACATGCTGCTGAACCCGTTGGGAAAAAGGGGCGCGTGCAGATTGAAGAAGAGTTTGGTTACGAAGTTGTCTTCTTACTGCGCGGCGCACAACTCGATGTCGAAGGGATACGCCAGAGCATCGTCGACATGGGCGGCGTCTCCACCGTTGTAGCAGGCGACGAGAAAATGCTCAAAGTGCATACCCACACCGAATGGCCCGGTAAAATCCTTGACTACGGTGTTAGCATTGGCAGCCTGCTCGACATCAATATCGAAAATCTCCAGGAACAGAGCCTCACCTACGCCGCCGAGAGCGAAGCCGAACACGCGCAGGATGAAGAGCAGCCCCTTACACAACAGATTGCTACAGTAGTCGTTGTTTCCGGCTCCGGCTTTGAAAAAGTCTTTCAGGGTTTGGGCGTCAGTTCTATGGTACCGGGCGGGCAGACTATGAATCCCAGTACCGAAGAACTCCTTGCCGCCGTTGATGCCGTGCCTGCCCGGCAGGTGATATTGCTGCCCAATAATAGCAACGTCATTTTGAGTGCGCGCCAGGTGCCGGATTTATGCGGTAAAGAAATCTATATTGTGCCAACCGAAACTATGCCACAGGGTATTGCCGCGCTCATTCGCTTCAACTACGCGGCGGACTTTGAAACCAATTGCCGGGCCATGACCGAGGCGGCAAACAGCATCCACACCGCCGAAATTACCACCGCCGTGCGCAGCGTGCAGATTGGAGGCGTTCGCGTGCGCGAAGGCGACTACATTGGCCTGGTGGACGGCAACCTGACGATGGCCGGTCCTGATATGCAGCGCGTGATTCGCGAGACGTTGCAACATATGGACATCCAAAACTTTGAGATCGTGACGCTTTACTACGGCGAAGGCGTAAACGCGCAAGAGGCCGAAGAGACAGCCCGGCGCATTAAGCAACTCTATTCACAACTTGAGATCGAAGTCGTAGATGGGGGACAACCCCACTATGCCTATATTTTATCAGCAGAATGAGGACTTTTATGGGTGTTCGTATCGTCACTGATAGTACCGCAGACATACCGGTGGAGCTTGCGGAAAAGCTTGGCATTGCTATCGTGCCACTCACCGTCTTTTTCGGCGATGAGGCGTTTCTGGATGGCATTGAGCTGGATAACGCGGGCTTCTACCGCAAACTACAGGCCAGCAAAGAGTTGCCGCGCACCTCGCAGCCCGCGCCGGCCAATTTTCAGGAAACGTACACCCGTCTGATCGACGAGGGAGCAGACGCCATTCTCTCGGTGCATCTCTCCTCGAAATTGAGCGGCACGTACCAGTCAGCCTGTACTGCTCGAGATAGCATGCCGGAAAGCGTCCGGCATATTCCTATAGAAGTGATCGACTCAAAAAACATCAGCGTAGGCATGTCGCGTGCCGTTATGCTGGCGGTAGAGGAGGCGCGTCAGGGACTGGGGTTGGATGTCATTAAAGCGCACGCCATCGATCAGCTTGCGCGCACCCATATCCTGGCTGTGCTCGATACACTCGAATACGTCAAACGCGGCGGGCGCATCGGCGGCGCGCGGGCGCTGCTTGGCAATTTGCTCAGCGTCAAGCCCATTATCGCCTTGAAAGATGGCGAAGTGGTTCCTGTAGAACAGCCACGCACGCGCAGTAAAGCCTATGCGCGGGTCGCGCAACTGCTGGCGGAAAAAGGCAAAATAGAGCATGTCTCTATCGCCGAAGCCAGCGAGGACGTAGGACGACAACTGGCGGAGGCCATTAAAACTACCTATAGCGGTGATGTTCCTATCTACTTGCTGGGGGCTTCGCTGGGAACGCACACCGGGCCAGGCACAGCAGCTATTGCCTATGTCACGGCTTTGTAGGAGGATACTATGTCACAGAATTACGTTGTACCGAACATCTATTCGGATATGAGCAACCAGGGACAGGGGTACTTTGCTTTTCGTTTCACCTGTCAGATTTGCCGCTGGCAAACCGACTCAATGCCCATTCGTTCAACCGTCAGCACAGCGACCAACGTAATGGATATCGGCGTCGGGCTGCTCGGTGGCTTCTGGGGGCGCGCAGCCCAGGCCGGCGAGCAGATCTACGGCTCCAAATGGCACCAGGAGCAGGCTGAAGCTCTGCAAAAATCCTGGGCATCGGTGCAGCACGAATTTCATCTCTGTCCCAAATGCCACGAGACTGTCTGTATGCGCTGTTATAGTCCGAAGCTCAACCTTTGCGCAAACTGCGCTCCCGATCTCAAGGCCGATGGAGCCAGTTTCCAGCACGAAATGAACGTCGATGCCCAGCGCCAGCAGATTTAGCAGAGCTACCAGGCCCCGCAATTCAACGTGAACGCCATCCCCTCCGCCGTCACGCCCGATTTGATGAGGCCGCCACAGCAGCCGCCGTCACAAATTCAGCCTCCCATGCAACCTCCAATTCAGCCCCAGGCTCCCGGCGCGGGTGGGGTGGGTAGTCCATTAGTCGGTACGCGCTTCGATACTCCGGGTTATCCCGCGGCAGTGACGTGTCCTACTTGCCGCCGCATGGGGCCTCCGGGCAAATTTTGCCAGGATTGCGGCACAAAGCTACCCCTACCCGATCTATTCTGTCCCACCTGCGCTGAAAAGGTCGATGCGGGCGCGCGCTTCTGCCAGGAATGCGGCGCGAAACTCCAACAGGCTACATAATTTGATGGAACAGGCGTGGTGAAGGGCGCCGTCCTTCACCACGCCTGTTCCATCAAATTATTGGTCATTTTTACCATTGACGTACCAACGTGTATCAAGTTACAATAGGAGTAAGCAGGCTGGTTTTTTCTGTTTTAGGTAAAACTAACTATCAGAGCCAGGCGTGATGTTTTGAGTGCGGGCACCTGTAAAGTGAGTACTAGTTTCTGTTACCACGTAGTTCGTTTATTACCAAATACCTGATGAATGGTCTAGTGTTCGTGAAAAAGCTTTCTGGCTTTGAAAACGAAGGAGGAACGACTGTGGGAATGTTACGGGTGATGTCAAGACGCGGCGATGATCGTGTCAACTGGGATCAGCAGAAAGCGCTGGCGGGTGATCTCGAAGCAATGGCTGCTGTGCGTGAAGCGGAGCGAATCTTTGCGCAAGAACGAGCCAAAGGAGCGACCGCTTTCCGCGTAGAACCTGGTAAAGCGATCCAGCGCATTGACGCATTCGACGAGACCGCCGAGCAGATAGTTTTAGTCCCGCGGGTCGTTGGCGGATGATGTTCATGACTCAACAGGTGCTCACGACACCTGGTTGGGTAGTTCTCGCGCTCGCCATCTCTCCTATGCTGTGGCTACTTTTTCAGCCATATTTTCAGGGGCTATCCCCTGTTGAGCGACGGGCGGCCACCATGATTGAATAACAGAATGGGCGGGGCCGGACAACCGCGCGGTTGTCCGGCCCCGCCCATTCTGTTATTCCTCTTCCTCTAGCTCATCTTCTACCAGGTCTTGAATGACCTCTTTGTGACCATTTTGTTGCACGCAGGAGTGCGGCCCACCATCCAGGGGTCTGTTGCAGAGCGGACACAAGGGGCGTCCGCTTGTCACCAGCACGCTGATGGAACTGGTCAGGGCCTGGGCCTGTTGCATCGTGAAAAAGATGGAAACGGCTTCGTCTTCGCGGATAATGGCGCGTGGTTCCTGACCGCGCTCCAGCAAGATTTCGATGGGCGCAGCAACCAGCGCGAGGAGGGTGCGACCCTCGTCGTACCCAATGCGAATCTGGCCGACCTGAAACTCAAAGGTAGGCCGACCGGGAAAGTTCGTGGGCATCCCCACGACGTCTGGTTTTGGTCCCGCCTGCGCGATGGTGCGCAGCACATTGCCGTCCGTAATCTGCGCCATGGCGCGATCAAGCGCGAGCGAGAGCGTATTGAGCTGCTCTTTCTCCATCCACATGATGGCCGAGCGCGTACCCGCCTGCGCGTAGAGCCGGAAGCGGCGCTGTCCCGGCCCGCCTACCGCATCTGCTCCTATTATGCTAACAGGACCCAGGTCTGTACTCATCTCTTAATTCCTCCTCACTACATGGAGATGTAGGGGCTTTCTCTTTAGCGCCCTAATAGCCTCGCGCCGGGTCGTAGCGGTTGTGCAATGCTTCCCCGGCACGAAAGCGACGTATATTATCGGCGAACAGCCCGGCCAGGCGTTCCTCATAATGGACGCTGTGGCCGGAGATATGCGGCGTCAAGATCACGTTTGCCATCGAGTACAGTGGGCTATCGGGTGGCAATGGCTCCTCTTCGGTCACATCCAGGCCCGCGCCCATGATCCATTCCTCTTTAAGGGCGCGAATGAGCGCCTGCTCATCGACAATTCGTCCACGCGCAATATTGACAAGATACGCGTTTGGCCGCATAACCCGCAGTTCTGCCTCGCCAATCAAGCGTTCAGTGTCAGGCGTGAGAGGAACAGCCAGCACGACATAATCACACTGGCCGAGCAAATCGTGTAATTGCTCCCGCGCATAGTACATGTCCACGTCGGGATCATCCTGTCCATTTGAATGTAAAGAGTGACGCATACCCAGCACACGCATCCCAAAGGCGTGACCCAGCTTCGCGATCTGCCGTCCGATGCTGCCAACTCCTATGATACCCAGCGTCTGGCCGATCAGCTCGCGGCGGCCCAGTTTATACCAGCTTGCGCTGCGCGCCCAGATATGCTGGCTCTGGAGGCGTACCATCTGCGGCCAGTTCCAGTTAAACATCAGCATACTGCCGAAAACATATTCGCAAATTGTGGTTGCATGAATTCCCGCCGCTGAAGTAATAATGAGCTTGCTGTCCTGGTCGAGCAACCCCTTTGATTTCAACGAATTTACCCCCGCGCCGGGAACTTGCAGCCAGCGCAGACGAGGCGCTATCTCTCGCAAATTGGCTGGAATCTCGTAGCTGCACAGCACATCGGCCTCGGCTAGAGCAGTAGCCAGTTCATCAGGAGTAGCAAAGCGGATTGGCGCGCCCGCAGCCTCGCTTAACATCTGCTCGGAAGCGGTCGAAAATCGAAACGTCGTTATCACATTGAGATGAGTAGACACTATTCAAGAACTCCTTCATCATTCGTAATTGTAGTCTATCCGATTTGTGGGCCTTGTGGCAAGTATTTTTCCTGATTGATACCATCGTGTCTATTACACGATACGGATGCACTGGCAGAAATCGGGCCGCTTTGTTACGTTCTTTACAATTATAATATTTTTTTGAATTTCTCTCCACGCGATAAGGATTCGTTGCTATTAGCCGATAGTGGTGGGTGAGGTGAAACAGAAACAACCTGTAGTTAGGTGCTCTGCAAACCTCGGTAGAGCTTGCCAATTGTCCTAATGTGGCGCGATAATGTGCAGTTAGATGCGCTGTCGCGTTTGAACAGTTAGATGTTTCTATATAAAGAAAAATTTCTATCATCAAGCGGGCAATCGTCACGCATTGCCTCTGTCTAGGGAGTGGGTCGCATGTTGGTAAATAACGACGTAAACCGGGGAGGGATTGCTGGTTTTGACTCTCGTTCTGCCGTAGGCCAGGGAGAATCTGCGTTAGGGTGGAAGGAGCTAAAGCCATCCTCGCGCAAATCAAATGGGCGAGTGCGTCGTCAAATCTTCGCCATTATCAGTATTGTGTTACTTATCGCCATCGTCTTCGCGGTAGTGCGCGTGGGGAGCGTTGCCTCCGGTACCAACGATCAGTTGACGTTGACCGTCGGCAGTCAACAATCTGCCCTGATAGATTTGCGTCAGAGCTTTCCCATCAGCCCCGATTTGTATGGCGTGAACGTTTTTCCAGAAGTGGGTACCAATTCGATAGATGGTAACTATACCGGCTTCATGAACTATGGACCAGAAGTTACCACTGGACTGCGTAACGCGGGCATCAACCTGCTGCGTTTCCCCGGCGGCAGTTGGAACGAGAAACATATCCTGTCATATGACCAGCTCTATGATTTCAGCCAGTTGCTCTATACGACGGGCGCGCAGGGCATGATCCAGGCCCGTATTTCCGACCCCATTGATGCGTTTACCAAAAACTCTACAGTACATGATCGCGCATTACTGGCGGGCCACTGGGTGGACTTCATGAGCAATCCGAAAAGCACCTTCCGCCAGGGCAAGTATGCCAATGCTCCGATCCATCCCGTCCTGCTGTGGTCGGTCGGCAACGAACCTGACCAGTTGATTAACCCGGCTACCGGTCAAAAATATACCGTAGAGGATTACGTGAATACCTTCATAGAGTTCTCAATTCAGATGCATCAGAACAACCCGGCGATCAAGGTGTTTGGTCCTGAGATCAGCCAGTTTTATGGCGTGAACGCCGGGCCGACAGATAGTACCGGCGTTTTGTGGATGGAAGGCTTCTTGAAAGGTGTGGCAGCTTATGAGAAAGCGCATCCTGAGCTACCGTATCGCCTGCTCGATGGCGTCTCATTTCATAGCTACCAATTTCTGGATGCGAAAACATCGCCCTACTTGCTGATGAGCAGTTCGGAAGAATGGAACTACCTGTTGCCACAATTGCACCAGCTTATTCGCCAGATCATGACTCCTGCTGTCGGGGCTGCAAACGCTGATCTACCCGTTGCCATCACTGAAATAAACTCGAACCCATCCGCTGGCTTCTCGCCAACAAAGGGCCAGGCTGCGCTCTGGTGGGCCGATACGCTGGGAACGTTGATGAATAACCAGGCTACTTACGTATCCTACTTCTCCGCGCAGGGCGTTGATGCGCCTTACCCATTGTTTACACAGCTTGGCACTCCTCAGCAAACAGCCATGTATCGCGTATTCCAGATGTTTACTCACCTGCAACATAACCTGGTGCCACTGCGCATCCAGCACGACCCGGTGGATGTCTTTGCTACAACCGATGATACGCGGCAGACAGTGAGTATTATGTTTGTCAACAAATCAGCCGATAACCAGAAAGCAGAGATTAGCCCGCTCAATACTGCTTTCGGCTTCAGCCCCTGGCAGACCCAGGATGTCAGCATTGCGGGATACAGTATCGTGTTAATCACGCTGCATCGCGGCGGTGCCACTGCTCAATACTATAGCTTCAACGTGCCGATTTCCGATACCAATACGCTCAACCCTGTGCGGTCCTTCGTGTGCGGCCATAAATATGACCCACTCGATTTTAGCACTCCGTGCTAAGTCCCGGTGGGGTTGTAGGGCGAGCAGGGCGGGGGCAAGCCAGGGCGAGGTAGTAGGGCGACCAGGGCTTGCCCCCGCCCTGGCAACTGGCAACCGTTTATTATATTATAAGGAGCAATCGTGATACTGACCTACATTGGTTATTTCTTTGAAATCATTTATATCCTCATCATCCTGCTGATGGTCTTTCAGGCTATCTTTAATATCCGCCAGCGTCTTTATATCTGGGAGACGCCAGAAAACGCCAATTTAAATCGCGCTCCAACTGTTTATCGGGATCCGTGCCTCTCCTTCACTATTCTTCTGCCCGCCAAGAACGAAGAAGATGTGTACCGTGAGACCATTCAGAAGGTGTACGATCTTAACTATCCCAGCGAACTGATGCAAATCATAGCGATCTGCCGCGAGGACGATCCGGGCACGATTGCCGAGGCGCAGGCCAAAATCGATGAACTGGGCGATCCGAATGTGCAATTACTCATCTATAACGATTATCCTGTAAGCAAACCGCACGGGTTGAACCTGGGTTTGCAGGTTTCACGCGGAGATATCGTAACCATCTTCGATGCCGAAGATGAGCCGCATCCCGACATTCTCAATATCATCAACACCACCATGCTCAATGAAGACGTGGATGCGGTGCAAAGCGGCGTGCAGCTCATGAACCATAATACACGCTGGTTCTGCTTCTTGAATGTGCTGGAGTACTTCTTCTGGTTCAAGTCGTCCCTGCACTTCTTCTCGAAGATCGGCATGACACCCCTGGGCGGCAACACCGTTTTTGTGCGCCGCGAATTGATGGAGCAATTGGGCGGGTGGGATGAGGCCTGTCTGACCGAAGATGCCGACCTGGGCATTCGCCTGAGCCTTTCCCATGCTCGCATTCGTATCCTCTATGAAGATGAGTTTGTCACACGCGAGGAGACACCCCACACCATCGAGCAATTTATCAAGCAGCGCACGCGCTGGAATCAAGGGTTCATCCAGATTCTCTTCAAAGGTGAATGGTTGAAGCTGGAAAAGCTCTCGCAGCGCCTGCTGGCCTTTTATGTGCTGGTTTTGCCAGAGGTGCAATCCCTTTTTGCCATCCTGGTACCAGTGGCGATCATCATGTTCTTCCTGGTGAAGTTTCCGCTCTGGCTTGCCTTGCTGACCTTCGCCCCGCTCTACTGTTTCATCCTGGATATTTTCCTGGACGTGGCGGGTTTGCATGAGTTTCTGAAGGCGCACAACCAGAAGTGGAGCTGGCGTGAAGTGTTCATTCTGCTTCTGGCTTTTTTTCCGTATCAGTGGCTTTTGAGTCTTGGCGCTCTGCGCGCCGTCTATCGCGCCATCAAAGGTTCAACGAACTGGGAGAAAACCGCTCATATCGGACAACATCGCGGCAAAGTAGTTGCGTAAAGATATTCAGCCTTGTAAAGAGTGAGATATGACAGCGAACTATAGACCAACGCAAGATCAAGACCCGCAAGAGCCGGAGTCGCAGCATAACGCTGGGACCGGGGCTGGAGTCGGTCCATATGATGGTAAAGATCAGCCGCCCGGCTCGACTCCCCGGCTGTCTGAACCAATCCGGCGCAAGGTGGTTGTGAAACCGCCCTCGACGCCCCCTTCAGGGACGAGTTTCTCGGGCCAGGAAAGTCATGGGCAGAACCCATCTGCGAGCAACCAGAAGCAGGCGTTTGAGCAGCTTCCTACCGCTGCGTTGCCCCAACCTGCGCCTCTCACGAGCAATCGAGCGCAAACGATTGAGCAGCTACGCGCCGCCGCGCTTTCTGCTCCACCCGGCCCATCCGGTACACATACGCCAGGCGTGTCAGAGAGCAACCGGCAACCGGGTGGTGAACAGGCGCGCAGACCAATCACACCAGCGCCCCCTGTTGTGAGCAACTGGCAACAGAGGGTCGCGCAAGTCCCGGCAGCCTCGCCCGCGGGGAGCGCCAGCGCTACAAAGACTAGAGAACCGGGTATGTTGCGCAACGCTCCAGGCGCTGGCTACATGGCCTATACCGCCTCACCCTCAGAAACGTCGCAGCAAGGACAGGGACAAGGACAGAGGCAAGGCAGGGTCAGGAACAGGGGCAGAGACCGAAACCAGAGGTAGAGAATGGGAATATCATTCTCTACCGCACGCATAACTTTTTTCTGCGCACCTCGTTCCGCCCCGGTCAACGGCAAAACCCGCTGCGCAAGCCCACCGGCCAGACCAGCGTGATGCCGCGTGTCATGCCCAACCAGGAAAAGCGCATCGCGTCCAGCGAAACGCGCCTCATGCCCAGCGTGACGGTGAACACCACCCGGCAGACGCGGGCCATCCCCATACCTGCCTGGGCGGAGGCCATTATGGTGGTTATCTCGCTGATGGGAGTGCTGGTGGCCCACGCCTATAACATGTTCAACTTCCCGCGCTTTGAGCTGGACGAAGGCACCTACATGGCGAATGCCTGGGCCATTACGCAGGGAATGATCTCGCCCTATTCCTATGGTTACGGGCATCCACCCCTGGGCTGGATTCAGATCGCTGGTTGGCTGCAACTCACAGGCGGCCCTTTCACCTTTGGCAATGCCCTCAATAGCGGGCGCGTCTTTATGCTTTTCTATGCCGTAGGAAGCGCGCTGCTCGTCTACTTGATCGTGCGGCGCATGACGGGCAGCCGCAGCGCGGCCCTGTTGGCTCTCGCCATCTTCTCTTTCTCGCCGCTCAGCATTACCTATCAGCGCCAGGTTTTTCTCAACAACATCGCTACCTTCTGGCTGCTGATGTCGCTCTTCCTGCTGGTAGCGAGCAATAGCCGCTTGAAATATATCGTGGGTGCGGCGCTGGCCTTTGGTATCGCTGTACTCTCAAAAGAGGTATTTCTGGTTTGTCTCCCCGCCTTCATCTACGCCGCGTGGCTTTTTAGCACAAAATTCCAGCGCAAGTTTAGCATGGTGGTTTTTGTCTATGCCGTGATTGCCGCAGGCTCTACCTTTATCTTGCTGGCCCTGTTGAAAGGCGAGTTGTTCCCGTATGCGTGGCATCTGCCCTGGGATCACCATGATCACTTGAGCCTTATCGGTACTTTCATCGGACAGGCTGCCCGCAGCGAGAGTAATGGCAGCTTCGCGGAAAGCTGGGCTATCTGGATAGAGAACGATCCATTCTTCATCATCGCCAGCCTTGCAGCGCCCGCCTTTAATCTCGTGTACGGCTGGTGGAATCGCAAACACCTGATGGCTGCTCTGCTGCTGCTCTCCTACTGGGCACTGCTGGCGCGCGGCGGGCAGACGCTTTCGTTCTATATCATCCCGATCATTCCACTTGCCGCCATCAATGTCGCTCTGGCGGTAAATGTCATCCTGACAGGATTGGTGAAAGTGGTGCGTTTCGATGTTGTGCGCGCTGTACTGCTTATTGTAGCGGTGGCTGCCGTGCTACCTTATGATATCAAAGAGACCAGTTTCCGCTTCTACCAGCATCCCACCTCGGCGCAGGAACAGGCCATCACATGGGTACGCGAAAACGTGCCGCACGATGCCTTTATCGTCATCAACAGTTACCCGTATCTCGATCTGCGCCTGCCTGGAGGCCAGGGCGTCGGCGATGGCGCGCCCTTCTCGCACGCCGAAGTCTACTGGAGCGTGGCCTACGACCCCGTCTTGTATGCAAACACCCTGCAAAATAACTGGGATCGCATCGACTACATCGTCGCCGATTTAGAGATGTTGCTCGACTTCCAGTCCTTCCCCCATAAAGACTGTGACAAAACCAAAGATCCCTCAAAGTGTAATATTATAAATCAGGCCATGCAACATGTCGTGTTACGCGCCCAGTTTAGCGCGGATGACCATAATAGCCAGATCGTCACCTATATCTACCAGGTAGTGCATCAATCCGCCCAGCCCACCGTCATGAACGGCCAGCCATCAGGAACGGGTGCCATCGCCCAGATTTCTGGCAGCACCCCGCGCGGCGATCCGCTGGCCGCGAACGAACGGAGATGGAACGCGCCGATTTCGTAGGGACGCGGGTGGGCGGGAGGATGAGTGGGGACCCTTGTGGGCGTCCGGGGCTGGGTGGGGTCATGTCTTGTTTATTGACGCGATATGGGAATGGGAAAGAAGAGACGAGGACGCCCACAAGGCTCCCCGCCCCCTACACCGCATCCACCCGCGTCCCTACGGAATCGGCGCATTGAGGTATGCAATTGAAAAGAGGACAATAAACATATGGTAGCAACGCAACCTGATACAGATACTATCGCGGTCACGCGCACCTTTGACGGCATAGAGGCCGCCGCGCACCGCATCATCGAGCAAGTAGGCGGCATGGAATTGGTCATGCGCGGCGCGAAGATGGCGATCTTGAAACCGAACCTGGTGGCCGGGCGCAATGCCGCCTCTGGCTCAACCACGAGTTTCGCGCTGATGAAGGCCGTCGCCGAAGAAGTGCGCGCCTGCGGAGCCGAGCCGGTCTTATGCGAGACGCCCGGCACCGAGTTCGACCGCGACGCCACCTATACCATCCTGGGCATCGATACATTCTGCGCAGAAAACGGCATCCGCATCATTCGGGTGGACCCCGAAGGCGGCGAGCAGGATTGGGTTGAATTGCAGCCGGAGGGAGCGCGCCGCCTGCGCCGCTTCCGCGTTCCGCGCATCCTCAAAGAGGCCCGTCTGATTAACCTGCCCGTCCTCAAAACGCATGTTGTGTCAACCATGACGCTGGGTATGAAGAACCCCATGGGCATCCTGCCGCGTCCTGATCGCCGCTCGATGCACACTTTCGGTATCGACCAGTGTATCGTAGATATGAACCGGGGCATCAAGCCCGACCTGACCATCGTGGACGGCAGTATAGGACAGGATGGCGAAGGGCCGGTCTATGGCGATAAGGCCGATTTAGAGGTGCTGGTAGCTGGTCGCGATAGCCTGGCGGTAGACCTGGTATGCTGTCAGGTTGTAGGCGTCAAGCCGCGTGATATTCCGCATCTCAAGCTGGCTCTGGAACAGATGGGCAAGCCGACCTGGACGCTGGCAGGCGAAGACACCGGCGTTATAAAGAAGTTCCGCCTGCCTCAGCAGAAGACGCTCTATCGCTTCATCTTCTGGCTGATGTTCCCGCTTGATTATCCCTATACCTGGATAGCGAAGCGCGGCAAACATTTCTCCACCATGCTGTACGGCACGGGTCTGGTAGGGACGCGCCCGCAAATCGACGAAGAAAAGTGTACGCGCTGCGGCGTGTGTGTCGAGACCTGTCCCTTGCCCAACGTGATCGATCTCACAACCCTGAAAGTCAACTACAACACCTGCCAGCGCTGCCTGCTCTGTTACGAGGCTTGCCCGGAAAAGGCCATCAGCGTGAAGGGGTATTCGGGAGCGAGGCAATAACTATGACCGTACTGGTGACAGGCGCGACCGGCTTCCTGGGTTCCGCGCTGGTGATGGAACTGGTGAAACAAAAGCAAAGCGTGCGCGTGCTGGCGCGTGACGAGGCCAAAGCGCGCGCGCAATTTGGCGATGCCATCGACATCGTAGTGGGAGAGATCACCGACGCCGCGCAGGTGCAGCGCGCCGTTGAGGGCGCGACGGTCGTCTATCACTTCGCTGGCCGGCTCTATCATCCCAGCACACCGACTGAACTATATTACCGCACCCACGTCGAGGGAACGCGCATCCTGCTGGATGCCTGCAAGGGTCTGGGGGGCCAATCCCAGTTGCAGCGCATCGTGCATTGCAGCACGACCGGCGTTCACGGCGTGACAGGCAAAACGCCCGCCGCCGAGGATGCCCCTTTCGCGCCCACTAATCCCTACGAAGAGACGAAGCTACAGGGCGAACTGCTCGCGCTGAAAGCCTGGAAGGAAGACGGTTTGCCCGTCAGCGTGGCCCGTCCGGGGCTGGTGTACGGTCCGGGTGATCTGCACCTGTTGGGTTTTTTCTCCTCGATTAAAAAAGGACGCCCCTGCCTGATCGACGGCGGCAAAGCCCTGATCCACCCCATTTATATCGACGACATGACCGCCGCTTTCCTCCTGTGCGCCGAACGCCCGCAGGCCGTCGGGCATAGTTACAACTTCGCCGGAGACCACCCTGTCTCGTTTCGCGAACTGGCCACCGCCATTGCACGTTCGCTGGGCAAACCGTTGCCGAAAGGAGACATTCCGCTACGGCTGGCAAACCTTGCCTCCGATGTTTTCGCGCTCGTGCCGGGCCTGAAGGGCGAAAATGCGCCACTCACACGCAGTCGTGTGAAATTCCTCACCAATAGCCGCGTTTATGATATTGGGCGAGCCAGAAGCGATCTGGGCTTCGCGCCAGCGATGCCGCTTGAAGAAGGGATGCGACGCTCTGCTGAGTGGTACTATAAACATGAATATTTGTAATGTATGCTTATAATAAACAACGACGATAGATATGCATATAGAAATATATTAGTAGCGACACCCCTTGTGGGTGTCCCGCCATGTCACTCTAAGTCCATGAGCGTATCGCAAGGTATGAAGACGGGACACCCACAAGAACTGGGTGTCGCTACTGCCGGGCTTAGATTTCGAGGTTTTCATGCAGTACGATCCAGATAAGCTCCCGCCCCCCATTCGCTCGCGCCCGACGCGCCCGCGCCTGGTGAGCATTAACGATGAGCAACTGGCGGAGAGACGCGCCGCTATATCGTCATTGCAGGGAAGCGATATCTCTATGGAGACTCCCATGATACTGTCACCCCTGGTAGATGAAGATGATGATCCTACCGAGCCGAGAATCAAGAGTGTTCGCTTCAAACCACTGCCTGTCACTGGTGATCAAAACAATGTAAATGCTAAAGATGAGATAGATGATATAAGCGAGCAGAGTACCATTAACCTGAAGCAGCTGAGCGGCATGATGCCAGCTATCAAAAGGCCGCCCAAAAAAGCGAGAGCGGTGGGCCATTTACGTCTGGTGCCAGCGCTGACGACCAGGAAGAAGGCTACTGGCCGCATGGTATCCAGCAAACTGGCGCGTTACCCGTTGTCAATCTTTATGGCCGCAGACCTTTCGGCCAGACCCTGCCGCGCACCCCGGCCATAGCTATTCCGGCGTCTCCTAAACCCTTGCCAGCCTGGAGAGTGGCCCTGGGCAGCCCCGCCGCAAAAATTCTATTCGGCCTCGTCATCGGTGTTGGCCTGCTCTTCCTGGTGGCGCATTTCGTAAACCTGCCTAATACTATAGCCATCCTGCGCGAGAACCTGACCACGCCCCGCGGCATCGCGCTGGCCCTGCTCTCCGGCGTTGCCTTTCTGCTGGCCTTCAGCATTCGCGGTGTGCGCTGGAAGCTCTTCCTTAATCCCGTCGGGAAAGTCAGCACATTCAGAGCCATTCAACTCTTTATGGTGGGCATCTTCCTGAATTTTTTGCTGCCCATACGCGGCGGCGAAGTGGCAAAAAGCCTGATGCTCAAGCGCGTCTCCAACATTCCTATCAGCAAATCGCTGCCAACCGTGGCAATGGACAAAGCCCTGGATTTGATGCCCGCGCTCTTTATCATGGCCATTGTGCCATTCCTCGGCATCCAGATGGACATCAAACTCTGGGTGGTGCTGGCGCTGGTTGGTGGCCTGCTGGTCTGCCTGATAGGCTTCATCGCCCTGGCCGCCTGGAAACGCAACGCCGCTATCCGGCTGCTGCAACGCATAACTGGCATGTTGCCTCAATCCATCGGCAGCAAGATCGCGGGTTTCGCCACCGGCTTTGTGGACTCGTTGCTGGCGGGCGCCAGCCAGCCGCGCATCTTTATCCCCGCTATGTTGCTCACGCTGGTCGCCGTCACTTTCGATGGCCTGTTCGCCATGCTGGCCTTCTGGACAATCGGCTACCAAATCTCATTTGGTACTGCCATCTTTGGCTACACCGTCTACAACATGTTCTACATCCTGCCCACGCCTCCCGGACAGGTTGGCAGCAACGAGGCCATCGGCCTGCTGGTTTTCGCGGGCCTGCTGCACCTGCCACCCGATAAAGTCACCGCCATGTTCGTCTTCTCGCATCCCTGGTCCGCACTGCTCATGACCGTAACGGCCATGATCTGCCTCAGCGCTCTCGGACTCAAACTCTCCAGCGCCATGAAAGTGCAAACGGAGGGCGAAGACACCTCCCTCTCATAAATTTGCCAGATGAATGCGCCATGGCGCATTCATCTGGCAAATTTATGAGAGGCCTCGACCCTTCGTAGCATATCCCACATACGCGATGCTCTTGAACCAGCCCGGCCCCATCTTGAAATGGCCGTGCGTCCAGCCACGCGGCATGAAGCCTTTCGATTCGCGTTCCTGCAAACCACTTGAGATGATGGCGCGGGAAAGTTCAGCAGGCTTGATGAACTGGTGGTAGTTGTGGATGCCAGGCGTCAGATCCACCGCCTGGGAAATGCTCGCCGTACCAGATCAGCACCGCCCGCGCCAGAAAGGTGCGATTGATGGTATCGAAGACGAAGACGCCGCCGGGCGCCAGCACGCGCGCGATCTCCGCGATAGTAGCCTGCAAATCGTTTACGTGCTCTAACACATCCAGACACACAATGGCCGAAAAACTGCCGTCCGCGAAAGGTATCTGTTCGGCAAAACCCTGCACATAGTGGATGTTGTGTGCCAGTCCTGTCTGTTGCGCGTGGGCGCGTGCCGTCTTCAACGCCCCGCCTGACGGGTCAATCCCAACCATAACCGCCTCGCGCTGCGCCAGGTGTTCGCAAACCAACCCGCCGCCACTGCCCACTTCCAGAATCTCCTGCTGCGCCAACGCCCCCCTGCCAAAAACCCGCGTAACGCACGACTCAATGTAATCGCAGCGATCATTCGTCATTTGATACAGAAAACAACCCTTATCCCACCAGTAAAAATTGTCGAAGATTTCCCCCTGTGGCCTCTTGCGTATGAACATTGCAGCTCCTATGAAATACAGCTTTGTAAAGTTCTATGGTGTACATAGGATTATAACGCAGTTTCGCATGGGTGAATAGGCGAAAAAGGATATGCTCCAGGCTGAAGGAGTAGCTGGTTGAGCGTGAAGTCCGGGTATTTTCATGTGAAACGAGCTTGTGGGAGATCTGCTCTGATCGGTGCAACGATTTGTATTGTACTTACGATTATATTAGGTAGAGGGATATTCTCATGTGACAACCATCGTACAGGGTATGGGCTGGACTTGCCCCCGCCCTGGATCGTGTTCGCAGTAATCATTTGATCATCTCCAAAGAGTACCAATTCGTATCTAAACAGGCGGCGAAACGTGTTATAATTAGGTCGAAGTGTATTCGCGCAACGCCAGGCGGAGAGAGGAATCATAAAAGAATGGCTATGTTTGAAAGTTTATCAAAACGACTTGAGGGTGTATTTACCAATCTGAGTGGGAAGGGCAAACTGACTGAGGCAGATGTCGATGAGGCTATGCGCGAAGTCCGGCTGGCGCTACTGGAAGCGGATGTCAGCCTGAAGTTGGTGCGCCAATTCGTCGAGCGCGTGAAGGCGAAGGCTATTGGAGCGGAAGTGCTGGGCAGTTTCTCTCCGGCGCAGCAGGTGCTACAAATCGTCAACGAAGAGCTGGTCGAGATGCTGGGTGGCAGCGAGGGCAAGAATAAGCTTGACCTCGGTGGTCAGCCGCCGAACGTGATTATGCTGGTTGGCCTGCAAGGTTCGGGCAAAACGACAACCGCCGCCAAACTTGCCAATTACTTGCGCAAGCAGCAAAATCAGCGTCCCCTGCTGGTCGCGGCAGATATGTACCGCCCGGCAGCCGTCCACCAGTTGCAGACGCTGGGCAAGCAGCTTTCTATACCTGTCTATAGCGAACCCGCCGGGTCGAAATCCGATTGACATCTGCGTTCACTCAATCGATTATGCCCGCGAGCAAGCGGCCACAGTGGTGATCCTCGATACCGCGGGTCGCCTCAACATCGACGAACGCATGATGCAAGAAGTTATCACCATTCGCCAGCGCGTGCAGCCGCGTGAGGTGCTGCTGGTGGCCGATGCCATGACCGGTCAGGAGGCCGTGCGCGTAGCGGACGACTTCAACAAGGCTGTTTCGCTGACGGGCATGATCCTCACCAAGATGGATGGCGATGCGCGCGGCGGCGCGGCTCTCTCTATCCGCTCCGTGACGGGCGTGCCGATCAAGTTCATGGGCGTGGGCGAAAAAACGGATGCATTGGAGCCATTTTACCCGGATCGTTTGGCCTCTCGTATACTGGGAATGGGAGACGTGCTTTCGCTGATCGAACGCGCTCAGGAGACCATTGACCAGGAAGAAGCCATGAAGGCCCAGGCCAAGTTGCAACAGGGCAAGTTTGACCTGGAAGACTTCCTCAACTCCATGCGCCAGCTCAAGCGTATGGGATCGTTGAGGTCGGTAATGGAGATGATTCCAGGCTTCAATAAACTGGCCGGGAATGCCGATATCGATGAGGCGTTGGAAGGGGATCAGCTAAAACATGTGGAAGCGATTATATTATCAATGACCCTGCAAGAAAGACACAATCCCGAAATTATTAACGGCAGCCGAAGGAAGCGTATCGCGCGCGGCAGCGGCAGCACACCGCAGGACGTGAACCAACTGCTCGATCAATTCAACGAGATGCGTACTATGGTGCGTCAGATGAGCAGCGGGAAAGGTCCCTGGGCGAAAATGGCCAAACAATTTGGGGGTGGAGCAGGTATGCCGGGAATGCCCGGTTTGCCTGGAGCCGGAGCAGGCGGTGGGATGCCCTCACTTCCGCGCCCGGCTGGAGGCGGCAAAAAGTCTGGCAAAGCGGCCCGCAAAGCGAAACGCAAACAGAAAGCCAAGAGTGGACGGAGGTAGCCACAATGCAATTCAAGCGCCCTAATCGTGTGGGGCAGGTCATGTTGGTTGGCCTGTTGCTGGGCCTTGTTCTCGCGACGAGCGGCTGTGGGGGAAGCCCGCAATCACAGCAGCAGGCCAGTCAGAGCAAGTCTCAGCTTGATTCTACGCTGAAACACGCCAGAGATATCGGCGTGTCTGCATCTTCTCTTCTACCAGTGGTGCAACAAGAGAAGAAATTAAGTAGCACAAGCGCGCCATCCAACCTGTTCGACGATGCGCCTGCCACCAGTTATTACCTGAATCAATCAAAACAATATCAGCAATTATTGACGCAATTGCAGGGTATCATCAGTGTTACCATCGAAGATGCCACGACAAAAGCGCAAATGAGTATGCAAAATTTCCAACTGGCTCTTTCCAAATCGCAGAGTTTGAAAACCAGCAATATACAGGTTTTCACCCAGGAGTATACCAGCGACCAGAATCTACTGTCGTCGGCGCAGACTCCGCAACAATTTTATGCGATCAGCAATGATGCTAATAACGCCGCCAGCTCGCTCAATTTGTTGGGTTCAAGCTTCGCTCAACTGGTGACATTCAACAACACCATCAAACAGATGCAGACGGCGCACATCGATACAGGCATGATGCGCTCACAGTACCAGGATGATCTGAGTACGCTCAATACCATCACTAAGACGGAAGATTTCAGCAATCTCAATGCGCTGATTAACGCCCAGTATCAGATGGCAGTGGTCAACTCAATTCAAGCGCTGCCTTTCGTGGGCAACGCCAAACTGGGTCAGTTCAATACACAGATTGCCTTGCTGAAAACCTATGGCATGGATGCCTCAACGTACCAGCAATTGTACAATGCCGACGCGCAGCAGATGCGTAACGCGAAAAGCATTCATGATTTCTTGTCCGTCTCTGGCAAGATCGACACCGATATGGCCTCGATGCAGAACGACCTGACGCAGGGGGCGTCCAACTATCTGATTACCGAGCTTGATCGCGAAGCTAATGCCTGGGGGAATGCGCATCTCTTTCACGACAAATTCGATGGCAAGAATTATATTCTTGACTCGGGCTATACTATGAACGGCATCGGCTACTGGCTGCAAAGAGACCTCAGTTGGGCATGGCAGCCCAGCGACTACCAGGCGGTAGTCGCGGAGGACAACAACCAGTTCTTCAACTTCCATATGATGCAGCAGGATTATAGCGACAAGACGCCGTACAACCAGGTACACGCCACCGACCTGCAAATGATGCAGCACTATCCCAGCCTCCAGCATGGTACGGTGCTGATGGTCTCAGAAGTCGAGCAGGCTATGCGTGTCTACAAGGACGGCAAACTGATCAATGCCTTCTATGTCACCACCGGTCGCTTAGAGCGTCCCGCGCTCCCCGGCTACTGGACGGTGCAGGACCGCAAATCCCCCGACCAGTTCACTTCGAGCGATCCGCCGGGTTCACCCTACTGGTATCCGCCAACACCCATTCATTATGCCATCCTCTATCACTGGGGCGGCTTCTTCGTCCACGATTCCTGGTGGCGCGCCGACTACGGCCCCGGTACTCAGTTCCCACACTACGATAGTGGCGGCGACGAATCGTTTGCCGGCAACGGCAGTCACGGCTGCATCAACATGCAGGAACAGCAGGCCGCCTGGGTCTACGCCAACACCGACTGGAACACCCAGATCATGGTGTACTAAACAGTTTCTTCAAGTATAAAGTGATGGGGCTGGGAACGCGCTTGATCGCGTCCCAGCCCCATCACTTTATACTTGAATGTTGTGGGCATCCGGGGAATCTTCTTCACTCCATGAGCAATCTTGCATGTCATCCTGAGCGCAGCGAAGGATCTCGGCCTGCGAGTGAGATCCTTCGCTGCGCTCAGGATGACAGGTCACTACCGATCTTGGTCGTCAAAATTCATCAGGATGGGACCACACATTCCTGTATTCGGTCGGCAAAATTCAGCGGAGCTACATATTAGGGAGGGCTATTCAGTCTCCTCGGCTTCTTCCGTCAGCTCCTCGCCTTCGACATTTGCCATTTCTCCTGTTTCGCCCGCGTCCTCGTTTTGTTCGTCGTTCTCTCCAGGCTCCTCGCCCTCATTTTCGCTGTTCTCGTCGTTCTCTCCAGTGCCATCAGATTCTTCCAGCTTTTTGCCGTTAGTGGTGGCTACTGCCACTACTTTATCGCCTTCGCCGAGGTTCATGAGGCGCACGCCTTGTGTGGCGCGTCCGGCAACGTGGATAGTACTGACATCCGTGCGGATGACCACGCCGACAGCCGAGATAATCATCAGGTCGTTATCTTTATCGGTAATCACGCGGGCGGTGGCGACCGCGCCGGTCTTGTCCGTCACCTTCGAGGTAATCACGCCGCCGCCGCCACGCGTGTGCGTGGGATAGTCTTTGATGGGCGTGCGTTTGCCATAGCCGTTTTCGGTGACGACAAGCAACTGGCTGCCCAGAGGCGTGAGGTTGAGCGAAACCATGATGTCGCCATCGGAGAGGCGAATGCCGCGCACGCCACCGCTCATACGAGAAGCGGAACGCAGTTCCGCGACGGTGAAGCGAATGGCTTTGCCATGCGCTGTGATTAACAGCACATCGTCATCGGCATGGGCCAGCTTCGCGCCGATCAGCTCGTCGTCTTCCTCGAGATTCATGGCGATCAGTCCAGAGCGGCGCACTACCTCAAATTCGCTCATGGCCGTCTTTTTGACCTCGCCCTTCTTCGTGGCAACGATCATAAAGTCACGACTGACGCCTTTGGGAACGCAGACGATGGCTGTCACGCGCTCGCGCTGCTCGATGGAGATCAGGTTGATGATGTGTTCGCCCTTGGCCGTGCGCCCCGTGTCGGGCAGTTCGTACACCCGCAGTTGGAAGACGCGCCCCCGGTCTGTGAAGAAGAGCAGGCTATCGTGGCTGTGTGCTACCAGCAGGTGACGCACGGTGTCATCCTCGCGCGTGGTCATGCCGTTGATGCCGCGCCCGCCCCGGCGCTGCGCCCGGTAGGTGTTGGATGGCAGGCGCTTGATGTAGCCTTTCTCCGTCAGCGTCACAACGACTTCTTCGTTGCGGATCAAGTCTTCATCGAGGAAAACGCTCGCTTCTGTTTCTTCGATCACGCTGCGGCGCGCATCGCCAAATTTATCTTTCAACTCTTGTAGATCGGTCTTAATAAGTTTGCGAATTTCGTCGATGTCGGCCAGCAGCATATTATAGTAGTCAATGTGTTGCAACACGTCTTTGAGTTCATCTTCGATTTTCTGACGTTGCAGGGCGGCAAGGCTGGCGAGTCGCATATCCAGCACTGCTTTGGCCTGCTCCGGCGAGAAGCTAAATTTCTGCTGTAGCTCTTCGGCCAGGCCCGCCGTTTCGCGTTGAGATGCGCGGATGGTCGCGATCACCAGGTCCATATTATCGAGCGCGATTTTCAAGCCCTCTAAGATGTGCTTGCGCGCTTCGGCTTTGGCAAGCTCAAAGCGCGTGCGGCGCGTGATTACGATCTCGCGATGGTTAATGTGATGCTGCAAGAAAGCTTTGAGCGTCAAGATGCGCGGCTGTTGATCGACCAGCGCCAGCATGTTGGTATTGAAGGCGCTCTGCATGGCGGTGTATTTGTAAAGCGAGTTCAGCACGCTTTCGGGCGTGGCGTCGCGCTTTAGTTCGATGAGGATGCGCATACCCTGGCGGTCGGACTCGTCGCGCACTTCCGAGATGCCATCGATCTTTTTGTCGCGGGTGAGTTCGGCGATCTTCTTCACCAGTTCCGCCTTGTTGACCTGGTAGGGAAGCTCGGTCACGATAATGCTCATGCGCCCGCGCTCGCCCTCTTCGACGGTGGTACGGGCGCGCACTACTATGCGCCCGCGCCCGTTGACATAGGTGTTGCGGATGCCCTCGCGCCCCTGGATAGTGCCGCCGGTGGGGAAGTCTGGCCCGCGCACGATGCGCGCCAGGTCTTCGGTTGTGGCTTCTGGATTTTCGATGAGGTAGATGATGCCGTTACACACTTCGTTCAGATTATGCGGCGGAATATTGGTTGCCATACCAACGGCGATACCTGTCGAGCCATTTAAGAGCAGGTTGGGCAGGCGGGCCGGCATCACGGTCGGTTCAAAGGCCTGATTATCGTAGTTGGGCGCAAAATCAACGGTATCTTTCTCAATATCGCGCAGCAATTCATCCGCGATAGTGGCCAATTTTGCTTCCGTATATCGCATTGCTGCCGGCGGGTCGTCGTCCTGCGACCCGAAATTCCCTTGTCCCAGCACGAGGGGGTAGCGCATTGACCAGGGCTGCGCCATACGCACCAGCGATTCATATACCGCCGCGTCACCATGCGGGTGGTAGCTCTTCAGGACTTCACCGACCGTACCGGCGCACTTACGAAATTGCTTTGTGGATTGCAGACCCATCTGATCCATAGCGTAGAGGATGCGACGATGCACCGGCTTCAGACCATCGCGCACATCGGGTAAAGCGCGGCTAACAATCACGCTCATCGAATAGTCGAGGTATGCGCCCGTCATTTCCTCGACGATGCTGACTAATTTCGTATTCCCGGCATTCCCAAATTCCAGGCTCATAGCATATCCTTAATACACAAACTTATAGAAAAACCATTACAACAAGATAGTGGGTTGAAACACATTTCCGGGGAGGATCCCGCAAGATTCGAGCCTACTTATCCATTATAGCACATTTGAGAGGTAAATAAAACCTTCTGTAGAACTTTTGGTCAGCCAGGCATGGCGACCCTTGAGGTCGCCATGCTCTGCGCAACTGCGTATTCTCTTGCTGCACGCTTTAATTTGTTGTTAAGATGTGGTATGATAAAAGCAAAAGCGGCTTGAGAGAGCAACAAGAACGTTTGGTTTGACCCTGGGGAGCATTTTTGTATACCGTGGCGTCCCAGGGAAGGGAGGCAGAAGCTTTATGACATTCTTATTTACATCCCAGCAATGTTTCGTTTTTGCCATCGTAGCCTTCGGGGTTATTGGCTTCTGGCGGGGATGGCGTCGCGAGGTCATCTCGCTGGCATTCGCTCTGACGGGTGTGCTTTTTTTGTTGCTCAATGGCGGTGACGCCCTGGCTCAGCTCGTTTTTGTGAAAACGCCGGTCGTCTTACACTATATTTTCTCCTCGGGCCCGGTCTCGACTCCTGCCAAGCCTGACGCGATTGCTGTCCTTACGGTGACGCTGATTACGTTTGTCGTAATCGTTGTCGTCGGGTACATTGTTGGAAATCGCGCTTTTCCAGGCAAAAACCTCTCTCCCGCCGAACGCTTGCTTGGCGTGCTACCGGGACTGGTAACAGGGTATTTCCTGATCACTTATATCGCCAACATCTTCAACAAATCTCCTTTGATAACGGTAGGTTTCGGCACCCCTACTCAGAATGTGGTGACGAATTATGTTCCACTGCTCATCATCGTTGCAATCGTGGTAGTGATCGCTGGCCTTATCGCATCGCGCGCAAAGAAACCAGGCGCCCCTGCCAAAAAGTAGTCGTCTCTTGATTGTAAGTTACTACTAGAGGTGTATGCATGAGCGGCACAAAACAAGTGCAGACGAACGAGTGGAAGCCGGTACGGGTACACGCCATGTTCCGGCGTTTCAGGCGCGGACCCGATAAAACCAAACGCTTCGTCGGGCAGCAAGAGGGCGAGACGATACGGCGTATTGTGCGCGAACACCCGATTTTCTACGCGCAATCAGCTCTGCCTCTGCTGGGGTCGCTGATTTTCCTGGGGGTGGTCGTCTGGCTCGAGACACGCAGTGTCTTGCCTGGATCGATTTTCGCCATTCTTTATCCTGTCTCTGTCATTGCCATCATCGTAACCAGCCTGTTTTGTGCCTATCGCATTTTCGAACTCTGGTGGGTGAATATTGACATCGTCACCAATAAGCGCATCCTCACCTGGCACGGCCTTTTAAATAATCCCACGCGCAATGAAACCTCACTGGATAAAGTGCAACAGGTTGCCGTAGAGCAGGATACACCCGTGCGCATCATGCTCAACTATGGCACTGTGCATGTCTACCTGGCGGGTGGTAAAGCCCTGTATTTGAAAAATGTGCGCGATCCTAAGGGCGTGCGCGATGATATCGAGGGCATTCGACAGAGCTATAAGAGCGCAAAGTCTGCCGCAAAGCCAGCGGCTGCCCCGCCTGATGAAACCAGGGATGAGGCCCTCGCAAGATTGGGGAAACATGAGCCGTTGCCATCACTGCCGGATGCCGACGCGAAATATGCTCATCGGGAATCACCAACCAAATTGCGTGGCCCTTTGCGCCGCTTTGGTGGCCCATTGCGTATCGAATGCGATGTGCATTATGACGCGGAAGAAAAGACCATTATGTATATCCAGCGTACCAGGTGGTTGCTGGTGCTTAGACTTGTTATCCCCGTGCTGCTTCTGCTAACATCGCTCATCGGCGCGCTTGTCGCAAGGATATACTTTGGCATATTTGCCGTAGCCTTTGTTCTCATGCTGGTAGTCGTGGGTCTGGTGTTTATCGGCTATATCGATGATGTGTTTATTCTGACGAATAAACGTGTCATCGACATTAACCGCAAATTAATCATCCTGTCCGAGCAGCATGATACCACGACCTACGATAAAATCTCTAAGATCGAGGTGAAAATCCCCAACATTATCTTGCTTGGTCTGAGCATCGGCAATTTGTACATTGAGACGCAGGGCAACAATCCCAATATCCATATGCGTCACATTGCGCATCCTTTTTTCATCCAGGACAAGATTTACGAAATCCAGAGCTTCAAGGCGAAGTACGAGAAGGCCGAGGCCGCAAATAAGCAGAAAGACATGTTAAAGGACTGGTTTACTACCATGTTAGGGACGATTGAAACGAAAGTCGCCAACCGGGGCATACCAAACCTGCAATCCTTAGACCTGTGGACTGCTGTTGAGCGAGCCGGCCAGCTTGGCATGAGGGTTGTGCCGATTGGAGAATCCGACAGCTATCCCAATGTCGAGTCGGGCAGGATTGTCATGCAAATACCCCCACCCGGTACTGTTGTAGATGCCATCATCGATACCAATGAAAAGCCGCAAATCCAGGTCATCCTGAGCAAAAGAGCATAATTAAAAAGAGAAGGAAGGCGCGGCAAGCGAAGCTTGCCGCGCCTTCCTTCTCTTTTTAATTACCTTAATCCATTGCGCGCTAGCAGCGCGATACACTCGATGTGGTAGGTCTGTGGGAACATATCGATAGGCTGCGCGTAAACCAGCCGGTAGCGATTATTGAGACAGAGCGAAGAGATGTCTCGCGCCAACGTGCTGGGGTCGCAGGAAACGTACACTATCGAGCGCGGCGCAAGCGATTGCAACGCCTGGATCGCTTTCGGATGGCATCCAGCGCGAGGTGGGTCAACCAGCGCTACATCGACACGTTCGCGCCGGTAATACAACTGGCCCAGCAGCCGTTCCAACGTGCCTTCCAGCGCCGTAATGTTGGGCTGATTGTTCAGCGTAGCATTGGCGCGCGCATCCATCACCGCGCTTGGCTGTGACTCTATTGCCAGCACGCGCGCCGCCCGTTGCGCCAGGAAAGCCGAGAAGAGGCCAACGCCGCTATACCCGTCCAGGGCTACCTCGGAGCGCATTGGCTCCAGCATGGCTACCGCCCGCTCGACCAGCACAGGCGTCTGCGCCATATTCACCTGGAAGAACGAATCGGAGGAAGTGCGAAAACGCTTGTTCAGCACCACATCCGTCAGGTACTCCTGTCCGGCCACAACACGCCCGTAGCGTCCACCGACCCGTTCTATGATTACACCCACGATACCTGGCGCGCTGGTCATCAGCTCCTGCGCCAGTTCCTGGGGTGCCTCGATTTCCGATCCAGGTCGCGCATGGATGCTTAACAGGGTAGGCACCGCCATCACCGGCGTTGCGCTTCCGTTCGTGGCAACTGCGCCGATCGCGCCGCGAATCGTGAAGCCCTGGATCATCTGCGCCAGAGAATCGCCAAAGGTTTCGAGCAAACGCGCTCGTATGTGCTGGTATACCATGTCCAACGCGGGGTGCAAAAGCGGGCACGTCTCCAGGTCCTGTACATCGTGGCTCTCGGTCAGCTTGAAACCAATTTCGTTGGCCGGCCCGATGGAGAATAGGGCCAGGTTGCGATAATGCCAGGGAGAAACTCCGGCGGGCATACCTATGGTTGGATGAACGAGGGCGTCCGGTTGCTTGCCAATGCGTACCAACAACTGCCGCACAATATGCGCTTTCCAGGTCAACTGCGCTGGATAGGCGATATGTTGCCACTGGCAACCACTATCAGTTAGCAATGGAAACTCCGGGTCGACACGTTCTGGCGCGGGACGCAGGATTTCCAGCAGTTCGGCGCGCGCGTGTCCCCTGCGTTCCTCTACGACCTCCACGCGAACTCGCTCTCCGGGGATACCCCCCGGCACAAACAAGACTCGCCCCTCGTATCGACCCACCGCATCACCACCGTAGGCAAGGTCTGTTAATTCAACGTCTATGCTCATATTCACCTCAACGGCCACCTGATAGTTAGTATATCAACCGTGTCCGTCACATCTTTCCAACGTAATTTGATCATCCGGTTGTTTGTTTGTGTCTTTGTTCAATCCTCATCCAGGCCGAAGGCCGGGTGCAATTAAACCCCTCGTTAGTATAGTCGTCTTCATTGCTCGTTTACTACAATCGCATTGAGATTGGCAGCGGTGGTTTGGGCTGCTGGTAGAGCCGCGTTCCGAATCGGCTTAGAAATACTGCTCCTGATCCTACAATGCCAGTTCCAAGAAACACGATCCAACCAATGTACGGGAGCGATATGAATACCGCTAGCATAATCACTCCTACCATGACCTGGAGGTAACGCGTGTGCGGATGCGCCGTGAATACGTGGACAAGTTGCTCTCCAAGTATCCAGCAAATGGCAACAGTGCCCGATGTCCAGGCGATCAATACTATGAGTAGGACGATCAATGCGAATGGAATGGATATAATCAATGCAATAAGGACAAGCAGCACCGCCGGGGTTAATAGTGCGCTCAATAGCCCGATCAGCAGGCTCCGGCGCATCTGATTTTTTACTGCCGCGCTTACAAACATGACATGCTCTGGGAAGAAGCGTGTATAAAGTAAGCCGAGTGGGATCATAAGAAAAAGAAACCAGATGGGAAGTGTGAAAGCGTTGAGTCCAAACAGACCGCTTGTTTTACTATGGTCATTAAACATCCCATCTATAAAAACTTCTTTTTCCCTATCAACCCTGCTTCCATAAAGATTGACATTGCCATGCACATAGGAGCCAGTGAGAAATCGAATGCTCCCGCCAAATAATTTAATGTCTCCGTTCACACCTCCAGTAAGAATAATTGTGCTTCCAAAGGCCAGGACGTTGCCATCCACCCGCCCTTGTATGGAAACGGTGCCGCCTATATTCGTCACGTCGCTACACAGCACGTTCCCTGCGCTTACCGTAATTGTGCCACCGAATGTTGGCCTCTGATTACTGCTCGCGCAGGGATTTGACCCATCTGCCGCAAGCGCAGCAGGCGATGCCGGCGAAAGTAAGCTAGTAATACAACTGGTAACGAGTAAGGAAACGAATACGACCCCGGTCAGCAAGAACAGGAATCGAGGTAATCGCGCCGACTTCAATTTCAGCATATGTAGAACTCCCTATCATGACCGGTCAGCCATGACCTTCGCCGCTTATGCTTCGCGTGGGTAGCGCATAAGGCGAAGCCACATGCCCATCATAACCACTACCACAAAAGCAACCCCGGACAGCAACCAGGTCTGACTGGTGATGAGCGTCAATCCCGCCTGCAGGTAGCCTGTCAGCATATACAGCGCATCGATGAAGCCGCTCAGAGTTGAGAGTAGGGATATGAAAACCTCGGGTTGGAACAGGAACAAAACAAACAACCCCAGGGCGAACGCGCCTGTTACTAAAAATGCCATCCCGGCTATCTTAGGACCCGCCTTACCCATACGCGCAAGGCGTGCCTGTTGCCGGTTCTGGATATGTTCAAGCTGCTGCGAGATATGTTTCTGCCGCTCAACGGCCTGCATAATGCGTTCGGTAGAGATGCCAGAATAGCTACGAGAAGGCGCCGGCTCTAGCAGCGTATTGAGATAGGATTGACGCCGTCCAAACGAATGGCAGCCCGGACATCGCTTCAAGTGTTCCTGCAAGTGAAGCACGTCTGACTGTTCGGGTTCAGTTTCACGCTGAGCGGTGAGCTGTTGTTTAGCGTCGCGGCAGCGCATCGACCTGTTCCTCCTCATTCAGATGATTATCCTTCATGTAACGCGCCAGTAGTTCGCGAGCGCGGTGGAGTCGCGCTTTGACCAGCGCAGGTGTCAAGTTTAACGCCAGGGCGATCTCGTCATAAGACAGATCATACCAGTAACGCAGCACGATCACGGCCCGGTACTTGCTGGGCAGACGCCGCAGGTAGATTTGTATCTCATCCTGCTGCTCGCCTTCCAGCGCCGATTGCTCAGGCCCGGCTCCCAGGTCGGCTACCCATTCCAGGAATGGCACATCTTCCAGCGGCAATGCCAGAAAACGCCGCCGCCTCAGTTGATCTATAGCCAGGTGCGAAGCGATTGAAAGCAGCCAGGTGCTGAATTTGTGCGCCGGTTTATACGTAGCAAGCTGCGTATACGCACGCACAAACACCTCCTGCGTGACATCCTCCGCCTCCGTGACATTACTTAACATTCGGTATGCCAGATTCTGCACAGCGTCTTTATACCGCTCGAACGAGCGTTGCGAAGGCATCTTGATCACCAGCTAGCGTGTGCTGGACGAGTTCTGCATCACTCAGCGCCTCCACAATAACCCCCCGCGCATGGGTACCCGGCATACTTTGTGCTCCCGTGGTAGCCTGCGAATCTACAGCCCTATCCCCGCTCGAAATACCTGGCGAAGACAACACCCCGCTACTTTGACGACGGCGCGCGCTCTTCGTCCGTGTCGGCAGAGAACCGAAAACTCCCACCGAAGTAGAAGCATGTAGAGATGTATCCATTTTTATCACCGCTTATATACTTTTCTGTAAAGAGTAATATCAGAAAAACAGTATCCGATATTTATTACGAGCGATATCTAAAAAAGTTGTAATCTCATGTGCCAAGTGTACCATGCTGTTCTAAAACAGGCAAGGGGGCGGTACTTCAGGAGTGAGTGTCAAATATTACATGAATGTGTGTGCATTGATCAGGGCGGAGGCCAGAGATGGGGCGGCACGACCCTTGCCCTGATCGCTTGTGCTGATGAATTTACTTTCATCAAATGCACCCCTGGTTATCTATTTCATTGCAAAATATTCATATTTCCACGCCACATTACTGACAGATACCAGGGCAGGGGCCAAGGGCGGGGTGCCCTGGTGTTCGTTCAAAGTCCTTGACAGCACTGTTTGCATCAGTATACTTGCTTTTGGAAGATATGTCTCAGGAGCAAACAGTATGCTAACTCGCAGTCCCTGTTAACTCACCTCTTACCAGCGGTATAGCAACGCTTCGCCAGAACGCCCTGGCGTAATATGTGTTGCTCGCGCTCCACCTCCCTCGAAACATGCGACGTGTTTTATGGATTCTGGCATCAATTGCATGTAAGAGAGGGCAGTTCACCATGTGTATTCGACGCATCTTCGTTCGTATCAAGCGCTGTATACCGCTAAATTTACTGCTTATCAATATGGGTCTGTTAGACGAACTGATCTCAGGCTGCCTCTTTATTGGACTGCCCCTGCTGCGGGGTCAATTAGGATTGACGTATGAACAAATCGGACTGATATTCAGCGTATCTGCCGTATCAGGCGTTGTGTTCGAGCCGCCGCTCTACCTGTTTAGCGACCGGGGATCAAAACGCGGGTGGATACTGGGAGGACTACTTGGCCTCACCTGCGCCTTTATATTGGCAGGCAGCGTCAGTTCTTTCCTCTTGCTTATCGTAGCTTTCTCTCTGACTCCACCCGCGGGCGCTATGGCGATCGGACTATCTCAGGCCGCCCTGATCGACAACGCGCCCGGCGCAGGCGCGCGTGTCATGACGCGCTGGACAATGTTAAGCAGTATCGGGGATTTCCTCTCGCCATTGGCCGTGACAGCCATCGTCTCCTTCGGCCTGGGCTGGCGCGGATTGTGCTGGATCGCTGCCGGGTGCTGGCTGGCGGCAGCCCTTGGTATATGGTTCCAGCGTTTCCCACAGGGCCATCATTCCTATAGCCAAAGAGACGATGAACCCGCTATGAGTATATGGGCTGCGCTGCGGGTGGCTCTACGCGATACGGTTTTATTGCGCTGGGTCATACTTTCCATGCTCACAACCATGCTCGACGAAATTTTTCTCACTTTTCTGGTACTCTACCTGCGCGATATCTTGCGCGCCAGCCCTCTTGTGAGCGGGTTGACAATAGCTATAGGCATGGCTGGAGGCTTTCTCGGCCTGTTTCTGCTTGATCGACTGCTGGAACGGATAGCGCCTCTGCGCTTGCTCCGCATAGCCTCGCTGCTGGCGCTGGTTGGCGTACTCAGCCTGCTGCTCGTGCGCACGCTGTGGTTTGTCCCGCTCGCATTCTTTATCGTAAGCCTGGGCAGCGCGTGCCTGTACCCCATCGTCGAGTCCCAGGCATACGCTCGCCTCCCCGGACGTTCGGGCATGAAGTGCTTCATCTCTAGCCTGTGTCAGCCATTCGAGATCGTGCTACCGGCAATTGTCGGTTTTGTGGCAGGACGCTTCGGCCTGCTGGCGAGCCTGGTCGTGCTGGGGAGTGCGCCCGTGTTCTTTTTATTGCTGGCGCCACGAAGTGAGTAAAGTCTGGGTACCTGTCCAGGCAGACCCTTCGCTGCGCTCAGGGTGACACGACATGAGCGATGGTGGGTAAAAATTACAGTTCCTTGTCCCTACAGTTGGCCTGGATGCATGCCTTCTAGCAAAATCCAAAAAGGAGCAACCAATCTCTAGCCAATTTCTCCTATGTGTCAAGATGTATCAAGCGTATCCATCTTGTGGATGCGCTAATATGCTCAGCAGTCCCATTTAATTGATTACGGGGGTATGTGTGACGTAGCGGGTAGAGGATGACCTGTCTTGACCAGGCAAATTTGTACAAAGAGAGGTTTACGTGCGTATGCAGACACACCAACGCGGATTGAAGTCAGTGCCTGACGAAGTGTATGGGAATGGAGGCGAGGATGGCTCCGGAACAAGTACCTGGCAAATCTTTTCGCGGCGTCGGATGGCAGGCGTTGTCGTCAGACACATCAGTGTGGTAGCGGTGGTAGGGGTACTTTTACTCGGCGGTGGGCTGGGGATACATCTATTTGGCGCATTCGCGCAATCCCCATGTTCCAATGGCGACCAGGTCTACGTGGTTGAGAGCGGCAACACGCTCGGCGGTATAGCGGCGCGGTTCAACACCTCGTGGCAAAAGCTCGCAACATACAACCACATCGCGAATCCCAACATGATTTACATCAATCAAACGATGTGTGTTCCAGGCAAACATGTAGTGAACAGCGGTCCGCCGCCAGCGCGCGGGAAGGGGAATTTCTTCCCTTACGGCCAGTGTACCTGGTGGGCTGCCCAGCGTTTCTACCAGTTGAACAGGGTGTACGTACCCTGGACGACGCAATCGGATGCCTGGCAGTGGACGGTTCGCGCGCGTGACTTCCACTGGCGTATTTCAGGTACGCCGCGAGTGGGAGCTATCGTTGACTTGCAGCCCTGGGTGGAAGGGGCATATGGGCTGGGACATGTGGCAGTGGTGGAGAAAGTCCTGGGCAATGGACATGTGATTGCCAGTAACATGAACTGGGGCATCTATTACTGGCAGGTGGTCAACGTGGAGTTCGCCCCTGGCCCAGGCGTATCCTTCATCTCCTTCTAACGAAAGAAGGAGTCTGAGCGGTTCTTGTAAGCCGGTCAACAGGTCATACCATATCGTAACACAATGGACGCGGCGTGCCGCGTCCATTGTGTTACGATATGGTATGGTACCGCTGTATCATGCTCCAAACAGGAACACGGTGCCTCCCATCATAGCGTAGAGCAGGATCAGCAAAAGACCTTCTAACCACACCAGCTCGCCATCGCGTGTGATCTCGCTGAACAGGAAGGTTGTCAATCCCAGTACGGCCAGTTCCACAATGCTGAAAACCAGGTCAAGCTGGTGTGGCGCGGTCAGGCTTACCAGCACCAGGATAGGCGCGATCAGCAGCGCGATCTGTATCGACGACCCGGCGGAGGCTGCCAGCACCATCTCCATACGTTTATCCAGCGCCATCGAGATGGTATTAAAATACTCCGGCACTCCGGCAATCAGGGGGACGAATATCAGCCCTACGAATGCCGCGTTCCAACCAAATGCTATTGTGAGTGGTTCTATCGTCCCCACCAGTATCTCCGAAAGCACAGCTACGCCCGCCGTGGCCAGGGTCAACCAGAGCAGGGCCAGCCAGAGGTTGGGTTTTGTCTCGCGAACTTCTTTGCTTTTTAGAATGGGGGCAATGGGTGCTACAGGCGTTTCTGCCTGTGAAGATGACGTAACGCCAGCCGCAGATGGCGCGTCATACTGTCCAGTCTCGTGCTTGACGATTGTGTGCAGGGTACTATCGATCTGGCGCAGCACATCGGTTTTGCCGGATGCGCCGCTTTTTACAATATGCTGCCTGTAGGCGAGCAAGCGCGCGATAGCGGACGCGGAACGCGCCCCCAACACAACGTCAAGTTGCTCGGGTTCGTCCGTTGAAGGCTTGTCACCTACGCGAAAAACGCTGAAGAGAATAGATGCCAGGTACCCTGCCAGCAGCAGTCCCGCGATAAAGACCGAAAGTGAGGCGCCCCGCGCAATAATGTTCGTCTGGCGATTGTGCGATGCCAGGAGTTCCGCGAAGGTGGGCAGCATCAATCCGCCAATGCACAAAGCCAGCAGCGATGAATACTGGCTGGCCGGGCGCGTCTCGAAATGCAGGCGTCCATGCTTGACGCAACCGACACACGTTGACACGCCCAGCACTAGCAGCGCGTTGCCCAGGATGGAACCGATGATGGAGGCGCGCACCACATCTATCAGCCCCGCGCTGAGCGCGAATATGCCAATAATTAACTCAGTCGCATTGCCGAACGTGGCAAACAACAGCCCCCCAATGCGCTCTCCGGTGTGTTCCGCCACCTGCTCGACGGATTGACCAATCAAGCCCCGCCAGCGGCACGATGCCCAGCCCCGCCACTACAAAGAGCAGGGCCGGGGGAACATGCAACGCATCCAGCACAGGGGCCAGAAGAGCAAAAATAAGAAAGAAATATAACCAGCGCGGCATCTTGACCCTCAAATCTCCAGGGCGGGGGCAAGCCCCGCCCGTACCCTGTACGATGCGCGACCTCCATCAGACCCGTCTAGGGTACGGGCGGGGCTTGCCCCGCCCTGGTCAACGCACGCTTGTAACCTCATCCCTTGTTGTAGGTTTACGCATTGTACAGTATAATGCTCTTAATTTACACGAGAAACATAGTATGAGAACAAAAGGAGACACACTCGTATGTCAGATCACCAGGGCAACCTCAGTGGAACAGACAGACAGGTAACTTCCATTGTGGAGCATCCCACGTCCAACAACAAAAACGGCCACCACGAAGAACGTAACGACCCCATTGCCAGAATATCAGCCAAATTTCTAGATAACGGCGATTCGGTTATCTATGCCATCGTCGGTATCTGCTTTCTTGTTGGTGGACTAATCGGCTTAGGCTACGCTTTCTGGGATTTTGGTAATCACTTACTTAACCCTGCAATTTTTACCAACACCAAATTCCTCCAACCCGCTGATCTTGCAAATGCAATTATCCAGTTCATCTCAGACCTTCTCCTGGTCCTGATTATCATGGAGGTTCTTGGCACTGTGACCCATTATCTCCAATCGCACACGACCTCGCTGCGCCCATTCCTCTTCATTGGCATCGTCTCTGCCACTCGCGGTATTCTCTCTATTGGTGCCAGGCTCTCTGTTGAAAGCACGCGACCAGCGGGACCTGAATTCAGCACAGCCATGATTGAACTTGGCGTCAACGCTGCTGTAATCCTCGCTCTGGGCATCACTCTCAAACTGCTTAGTAAACTCCTGGAGGATTGATAATTCAATCCACCTGTGTCAGTCTGGCAATAGTGATGCGCGCGATTGGTGAGTTCTGTACCAGCATGGGTCTAAATTTCGCCTTCAGTTTCTTCCACGGCCTCTGGCACCCCGGCATTTTTGTACAGGGCGGTCAATGGAAAGCGTACATCAAGACTAGTGATCTCTACCTCATCGCCTGGCCCGTAGGATTGGTAGATTGCCCATCCCTGCTGTGTGCGGCGGTACACTTCAACGGCCTGGTACCGGGTGGCAACGAGTACATATTCTTGAACAGTTGGGCAAGCGCGATAAAAGCTAAATTTTCTTCCCCGGTCGTAGGCTTCGGTAAAATCTGATAACACCTCGATAATAACGCAAGGTGCTTGCACCTCTGTCTTGTCGGGTGCTGGTCGATCGCGCTCATCACATGTCACCGATGCATCTGGGTAGGTGTAGCGTCTGGGTGAGAGACGCGCGGCGACATCTGAATTATAGACATCGCATGGTCTGCCACTTGAAGCGAGTGCGTCCTCAAGGGTTCTGATCGCATTGCTTCCAATGCGGCCATGGGCAAGACTCCCACCCGACATGGCGTAGGTCTGACCATCGATATATTCGTGCTTGATGTCGTGGCTGGTCCGTTCCAACTCGCGCCATTCATCGACGCTCATATGCGATGTTTTTCTTTGGGCTACCATGTCAAACCTCCCTAAAACTGGTTATAAATCATCACTCTCCCTATCATACACTCAAATATATCAGATGTGAACCAGAGGGTGCTGCGTGCGCCTTTCATTTCGTTATGAACCGGTGATACTTCCCCAGGTACCAGCGCACCGCCAACACGTATTCAGCGTGGCTCCAGGTCAGGGGCGACACGCTGAGCGGTTCGCTGGTGAAAGGGTTGACCTGCTCCGCCATGACGCCGCTGTGCAGGGCGTGGGTCTGCACCCATTCCAGCAAAGGAAGCGCCGTATGCAGCTCGTCAATGGTGCTGGCGTGGGCTATGCGGTATTGCGCCAGCCACAAGGTGCAAATGAACCACGGGTTGCCCTGCGCCTGGTTCAGGTCTTGTGTCACCTGGTAATAGTAATCGTTCTCGTAACGCGCCATGCCGCCCACAGCCGTCTTCGCCCATAGTCGCTGCTCGACCTGTTGCATCGTGCGCTCAACGTGGCTATCGGTCGCCTCGAACATGCCAAACAGGAACAATCCGCACAGGCTGCTATCAATCGTGGCGTCTTTGTGAATTGTACCATCCGTATCAACGGTAATCATACGTAGAAAGCGGCCCAGTCCCTCGTCCCACAGGTAACGCAGCGCCGCCTGTTTAATCTCGTCCGCCGCCAAGCGATATTTGTCGGCCAGCGCCGTTTCACCGAACAGCGCTGAAAATTGAGATGCCGCGTCCAGTCCCGCGTAGACCGCTGCCGTTGTGAAGGTCAGGATGCCGCGCCGCTCTTCCCACAGGTCGAAGGAGGCTTCCGGCAGGCGCGTATGCGCTTCGCGGTAGCTCGCCATAAAATCGGCGGCGGGCGTTATCAGTGAGTGGAAATGTGGCGCCACAAATTCAATATCCGAGAACAGCCGGTAATGTTGCCACAGGCTGTAGATCACCAGCGCGGTTTCATCTTCCTGGATGGGCAACTGCGGGTTGCCGTCTCCATCAATCCACGATTGCCAGCTACTCCCCCACGAACGGTCGGGATTGTACTTGTGCAGCAGATAGCCATCCCTTGTCAATACCGAGTTACAGAAGTCGTAAAACCCGCGTGTGATCTCAGAGTATTTCGCGTGGCTCAGCGCGTTAGCCACCAGAGCGCCATCGCGCGGCCACATATAGGAGTAGCTGTCGTTAGAAAAATGCTCAACATCCGCGTCGTTGGCGGCGATGATCGCGCCGTCGTAATCGATTTGCGTGCGCAGCACCAGCAGGCTGCGTTTGTACTGATCAATCAAAGGCGCGGACAGGTCGGCGAAATCCTGATTATCCTTATTTACCCAGCTATGCCAGTAGTTGCGCGTGCGCATTATGAATGCCTCTGGCCCGCGCGCGCGCGCCAGTATGTCCAGTTCTGTCACGGTTCCCATGTTAGGCCCTACCGCCAGCCAGTGATAGGCTGTGCCAGACCCGCCCGCCGCAATATCGCCCAGGTGCAGCGCGAGCGTGCCATCCACCGACCCCTGTGCAATCGGATTGCGCCCCAATTCGCCGTCTTCCGCGTCGCGCCATGTTCCCTCGCTGCCCCCGGTCTCCTTCTTGCCCGTCGCCCAACTGGAAATACCGATCTGCGCATTCGGCCCCTCGCCAATTTGCCCGTTCATCAAAAAATAGGCCTGCTGCTTATAGGCCACCAGAGCTTTGCGCTCCGGATCGTAGAAAACGGTATTGCCCTCAGCCGCGTCCCAGATGTGCCAGTCGTAGTGAAAGAAAAGCCGCGCCTCGCGTGGGTGATCTGCCAGGTTGGTGATGCTCACCTGGCGTAGGAAAAGAGGGCGGTTGAAATCAACACAATCGCGCACCACCAATTTTAGTTGTAGCGCGGGATGCGAGAGCGTCACATATGTTACCAGCGTCTCCGCTTCGTAGATCATTTCGCGCTGCCAATCGGGAGAGTCGAACCAGGCGAAACGACCCTCAACCCACACACCCGTGTGCGAAATATCCCCCGCCGTATGCAATTCCTGACCGACATGCGGCCAGTAAATATCACGCACATTGTAGCTTTTATCAAAATTCAGCAGCAGTCTCCCGTTGCCAAGAGGTAGATCACGTGGCATTATCCAAATCCTCCTTCACATAGCGAATTTTGACCTGATTATAGCCGTATATGCCGCCCCCGTCCAGTAGCGACGCTCCTTGTGGGCGTCCCATTCTTGTTTCCCTGTAGAAAGTGTCTGGTCGGACGAGACGCCCACTGGACGGGCAAGCGCTTTCCCCCATTTTTTGTATCAGATTAGGTAAATATTCCTATTTATACTGCATTTACGCATCTATGCCCAATAACTGTAGTACACTTGCTGTATTGTCTTTAGCAGACGGTAGGGACGCGGCGTGTCGTGTCCACACATATATTTTGCTTCTGCGAAGATCTATCGCATTCCCGAACCTATGCAGCTACATTCACACGTGTAATGTGTTCTTATACGCAGTCCCGACGTTGCTCTCTATACGAAACAGGGAAGGAAAGAAGCACCATGGTCACAAAACAATCAGACTGGATTCCTGCAAAGGGGCAAGCAGAACCTCTACAAGTAGCAGAGCCGCCAGATGGGTACGGCACTCTCACCTCTGAAGAATACACGGTCCAAACCATGCCAAAGGTCGCCAATGCATCTGGCCTGGCAGCCACCTTTGTGCTTATTATCTTCTTTATCACCAACGTACCTTCCGCTGTTGGAGCCGGAGTTGGCACCTTTACATTCTGGGTTGTTGGCGCTATCACTTTCTTTATCCCCTGCGTGATTGCTACTGCCCAGCTTGGTCACATGTTTCCGCATGAAGGTTCGCTCTATAACTGGACGCACAGAGCTTTTGGCGGTTACATGAGTTTCTTCGTCGCATTTTGCGCCTGGTTCCCCTGTGTCTTGTTAATGATTGTTGCCGCCGACGTAATCGTTGGCTACCTGCAAGGACTGAATCCAAACTGGTTTGTTCTACCCTGGCAACAAGGGCTGGTGCTAATGGCGGTTATTGCTTTTTCCGGCGTTCTGGCGGTTCAGCGTACAGCCATGATTCTCAAGCTCGTGAAAGTGATACTCGTCTTTGCCTTTGTGGCGGTTTTTCTGGTAGGTCTGGCCGGCGTTGTCTGGCTGGTTGGCGGGCATCATGTCGATAAAACCCTTGTCACGAATACTCCCGCGGCCTGGGGATTTGCCTGGAACCCCTCCGGCTATTATACCCTGGCCCTCTTCGCCTTCATTACGCAGGCTTTTCTCGGCATTGAAGTACCCCTCAACATGGCTGGTGAGATAACCGGTCATAAAGTCGTCACGCGCCATTTGCTGTGGGGCGCGCTGTTGGTGCTCGTGGGCTACTTTATTACTAGCTTCGGCGTGCTGGTTGTCACTGGAACGACCCAGAACGGTGTCGCATTTGCGCTGGTTACGACCGTCCAGATGGCGCTTGGCCCGACTGCAGGTTACATTGTTGCCGTCCTCGTTTTATGTAATTTCGTGGTAACGCCTGCTATTTACAGCTACGCGTACGCGCGCCTTTTACTAGTGGGCGGCATCGACCAGCGTCTGCCCATGAGAGTAGCAAAGCTGAACAAAAACCGCGTTCCTGCTACTGCCATCATTTTCCAGACCGTCGTTGCCATGGCTTTTGCCGCCATCCTCTTCATTGCTGTGCCGTCGTTGACCAGTACCGCTAACGCTGGGACGCTAAACACCATCGTCTACAATGTGGTCATCTCGGCTTCGACGCTGGTATGGGCCATCTCAACAGCGTTCCTGTTTATTGACCTGGTGAAGTTCTATGTGCAGGACCGCAAAGTATTCCGCAGATTGCTCATTTTTCCCATGCCTGTTCTATGGATATCCATCGTATTAGGAACTGCCTCCTGCATAGTCAGCATTATCGGCGCTCTGCTCTATAGTCTGATCCCTAACCTGCTTGACAACAGTAAGTGGTGGTATATCGTAGGCGGTATTACGCTTGCCTGTATCATCGTAGCCGCCATTGGCAGTATGTTTGCCAACAGCGAAGCATCCTGGCAAACACTCAGGGAAGAGAATTAGACTTTAATACATCTCCATATACTCATTACGTTCCCAGTCGCTGGCGTGTACCTTCATGCGCGCCAGTTCCCTGCGCTTCATGGCGGTGAAGACCTGCACGAATTCATCGCCCTGGATAGCGCGAAACTCCTCGTCACGTTCCAGCGCATTAAGAGCTTCATCCAGCGTGGCGGGCAAAGGCTCGAAGCCTTCATTGCTCTCAGCCAACCCCTCCACTGCTTCTGGTGGCATCTGTGCGTCCTTGAGGCCAAGCGTTCCTGCCGCAATCACGGCAGCCGTTGCCAGGTAAGAGTTGCTCAGAGCGGTGGGCAGGCGGTTCTCCAGGTGGGTGCGGTGGTCTCGGCTGTTCTTGGCGCGAATCATGGCCGAGCGATCTTCCAGGCCCCAACTTATATTGGACGGCGCGAAACTACGCGGCACAAAACGATGGTAGCAAAGACCATGGGACAGGGCTACGACACCGTAGCCCTGTCCCATGGTCTTTGCTACCTGGAAAACTACACACCCAACATATTCAACGTGTTCATATTATCGTCGGTGAAAAAGACTTCCAGATTGCCTTTCGCATCTGTGGCGGCAGCGACGCCGAACAACGCTGAACCATTGCCTGATTGCGCATCCACCGGCACAATGTCGAGCAGTCGCGTCCCGACTGCCTTGCCCTGCGCCAGGTTCACTTCGACCAGGTTGTTGTCATTCATATTGACCACCAGCAAATCGCCGTTTAACGGGTTGATGGTCAATCCTGCCGGCGCATTCAAGGGCTTGCCCTGGAATGCAGTCATGCCCCTGGATGTTGAGCGCGTCATGGTCGTATTTAGGGTCGTGCTGTTTGGATAGGCCGCCACGCGATTGTTTGCCAGGTCAAGCACAAGCAGTACATCGGAGAAGCGCTGGCCCCCTATTTGCAGCGACGGCACCCATGTCGCGTTGAGCTTTGTTCCGCCGTTGACCTGCGTAAGCTGACCAATCTGGAAGACGCGGAAGGTCGTCCCATTTTTGGTCGGGATCACATCAATACGGTCGATGGTCGCATCACCCGTGTTGGTTGTGAAGAACGAGCCGACCGCCCCATCCATGGCATTGTGTTTTCCGTTATTGGACGCCATCGCCCAGGGCATCTTAAAAAGAGGATTGGTAATAGTCACCTTGAGGGTGCCGTTGGGATTGAATACCTGCACATTGTTGCCGGAAAAGTTCGCCACCCAGTCTGTCCCGGTCAGCGGGTTGAATGCCTCGAATGCTGGTCCTTTTGTGCCGGGGTTGGTCATAGCGTTGAAGAGCAGACCAGGGCCTTTACCTGCCGGGAAACGCACAAGCGTCGTTCCGGTATTCATCCCGCCAAAGTTTGTCACAAGAATATCGCCAGGCTTGAGCGCGCCAGGCGTCATGCCGTTGGGAGCAATCGCTATACCGTAAGGGTTGGCATCCGCCGAGATGGTTTTCCCGTGTCCATCTACGATGAAAGCGGTGCTGCCAACCACCGAGATGTGAGCCAGGTTGTTAATGCTTGTCATGGCCCGAGTCTGATTATTCATCATCGTCGTCATTGGGGTTGGAGACGCGGATTTCAGAGTGTTGTGCTGGTCTTTCTGTTTGCCGTGATTGACCATGTTGCTTAAAAGCGTGGGATTGAACTTGAACAGCGCCAGGGCAGACCCGCTAGAAAGTACCAGGGCAAGTAATACCACCGCCGCGACGGCTACGAGCTTGCGTTTTTTGGCGCGTCTGCCTCTCCTGTTGGGGAGTGGAGGTGGGGGCATGGAAGCATTGTTCCATTCACCAGGTAGAACCATCTTTTGCATCTTTGTATCCTTTCTTTGCTGTACAGCTACGTCAGTTACTTGCCGCCACTGTTGGCGTGGCTGTCGGACTGGTAGCCGGTGTGGGTGTCGCACCCGGATTTGTGGTTGGAGTCACGATCGGGCTGGTAGCCGGAACAGTCGGTGTATTAGTTGCTCCCGTTGTCGGTACAGGAGTTGGGTTAGTAGCCGGAACAGTCGGTGTAGCGCCCGTATTGGTGTTCTGAGTGTTAGCAGGTCCATTGCTGTTCCCATTGCCGTTATTATTTGTGTTGCCAGCGTTAAAAGTCGCGCTGATCGCTACTCCATTGCCATCGGTTGTCACTGCTACCGGGTCGGGCTTATTCAGCAGGCCCACGCAATTTAGCCCGTTGGGACCGTAGCTGGCAACGAAGCGCTGCGCGAGAAAGGTGAAGAGCGAATTACCGGCTGCTGGATCGGGCGAACCCCGTCCCTGGGTAAACTGCATGTCAAGCTGGATGCGTGCTGGCCCGATCGCCAGCAGGTGCTGGCAGTAGGTTGTCGTACTGGCAGCGCCTGATCTTTGTGCGAGAGGTTGATCGACACCTATACGATAGGCATTGACCTTGTTCAAATCAGGCTGATTGTTATTCAGTACCATCGGATCTCCCGCGGGCACAAGCGCGATTGGAGCAGCCTGATGCGCCGCTGCCTGAAGCTCGTCGAGTGGCAGCGCCGGTAGCGTCTGGCCCGGATTGGCCAGGTCTGGGGCCATCCAGGGAGCGCAGCCCAACGCGCCATCCAACGCCACTGCCAGCAGGCGGTTATCGCTGCCATTGGTTTGCGTTTGCGCATTCTGCTTCAAAGCTGCAACATTCGCGGCGGTCACCTGCGCTGTTTTCCCGTCGGCTGTCACAAGGTATGATGTCACGACGTTATCACTCTGGTCCATGTCCACTACGCTAAAAGCGCGTACCGTGGGACAGGTCTGCCCATCATTCGCTGTCCCCAACGCTGGAGGCTTCAGTAAACCCGCTTGTATGGCCCGGTTGGCCGCTCTGAAGAAGGCCGGCGCATTGCAGTAGGCGAACTGCCCGAAGATGGAGCCATTCACGCCATTCACACAATTGCCCTGTCTCAAGCTACCGCGATTGCCCCGCAGCGTAAGATTGTTCCCGTTGAAGCCGAACCACAGCGCCACCACACCATTGGCCGGCAGTTTTGGCACCACCGGAGCTGCCGCGGGCTGCGTTCCCTGGTCGATCACAAGCGGGTTGTATATAGAAATTTGCCCTGTTGCCGGGTCGATTACCGCTCCCTGGACGAAAGCCGCCTGCACCTTGTTTGCCTCGTTGCACGGCCCGTTATCCGCGTTGGTCGCCACAAGTTGATAAGGCGTCGCCAATCCCTTCGCAGTAAGCGGTCGATCTGGCACAATCAACGCGCAATCGCCGTTGACCGCCGCCGCGTGTGAACCCAGGCGCGGCAGTACGAGTACCGCCGATGCGATAATCGCCAGCACAACTGGCACGCTCAAACCGATCAGCATGAGCGGTGAAAAACGCTTGCGCCGTCCTCCTGGCGCGACGGTCTTGACTTTGTATCGCCTGTGCATCCTATGTTTTCCTCCTTTGGAATACCTACAACGATTTGACCGTAATTCAGGATGTCCGTGCAGCAGTTCGAGTTTGTACCGGGCAATTACTCTGCTATGCGGTGAAACATCTTGAATTATTCTGGACAAACATAACTCAAGAGGAATGATACTCCAGTGGCAAAGACTGTTCCTCATAGGTACATGTTTATGTAACATAAAAGTACCTGTTACACATTGAGAAACCTTAACCTGCTCTTATGCCCGTATGACGAAATGTTCCCATTTGGGCAAAGTGTGTAAAAATCGCATCAATTGTTCGTAATGTTAGATTTACAGATGGATGGGATGTCGCCAGGTAGTGTACAATCATGTCGTTGCATAGCCACACCCCACGCCACCCCGGATGCCCACAAGGGGCATCCCTACATATCATGTGCGCCCCACCTAACCCCACGCCCGTTGCATCAATCGTGGGGAAACGGGGATGAGGCCGGGTTGGGTGGGGCGAAATGGTGCGACAGGGCTTGAATTTGAGTGGGAATCAATATAATATATGCCATACGCTCCATTAAAATTAAATTTAGGGGGAAGCATCAATGGATCATAAGCATTATAATCCAGATCGCTTTACCAGGAAAAGCCTGCGTTTGCCGGGCCGCGATTATGCGGCGGCAGGTGCCTACTTCGTCACCATTCGTTCTCTGCCTCCGGACAGGCTCTTTGAAATTCCCAAGTTGCGTTATATTTTGTTGGATACCTGGAACGCTCTCCCGAAGCGCTTCCCCTCTGTTACGTTAGATGAATTTGTGATTATGCCAGATCATGTCCATTTTATCCTCTGGTTAGACGGCACACAGGAAGATGTTGCGCTTGGAAATGTGGTTGGGGCGTACAAATCGATAACGACGGTCCAATGGATCAAGCACCTTAAATCCGTTGGAGAAGATATGCGCTATCCCTGCCGTATCTGGCAGCCCAAATTCAATGATCATGTTGTCAGGCTCGATGAGTTAGAGCAAAAACGTTTATATATTCGTAACAATCCGAAGAAACCGTATCCAGGAAATAATCCAAACGTGGGATGAAGACCTTTCCACCCCCCGGATGCCCACAAGGGGCATCCCTACATATCATGTTCGCCCCACCCCAGCTATTCCCGACGCATCAATCGGTGTGAATGGGGGGGATGGGGAAATCCCATATGTAGGGATGCCCCTTGTGGGCATCCGGGGCGGCGTGGGGTGTGGCAAGGCGGCAAAGCATTCCATTTGACACCTCATCAACGCCCCTGTATACTTTAGATGCATTCATACACACTACATCAAATACCGTATCATACCTGAAGTTCATGTTAGAAGGCGGAACAAGATGCTAGAACCAGTTTCCACCGGTGTTGCAATCACTCTTCTAGTTAAAAGCGCTTCTACCTGGTTCCCTGCCATCAGCGAAGCGCTCATTCCCCCCGCCCGTGACGCATTAATAGGTAAAATCACGGAAAAAACTTTTGATAAAGCTTCGAAATTGGACGCAAAGCTTTTCCATCTCGACGAAAAAGAACAAGTACAGCATCTGGAACTCGCACTTAAAAATGCGGCAGAACGCGGCCTGGCTCAGTTTCAAACCACAGAAGAACAGCAACAATACAACAAAGTTATTAGCATACTATCCACTGACAACGCTAAAACATTACGCTACGAAGCCATGCGCCTGTTTACACTCGATGCGCCTGATCTTACAAAACTTAATACTCTATTCAATAATGCGCTCCATGCCCACTCTCTGGGTCAGGCAGTGACAGAGGTCAATGCCGTACCTTACCTGGGCAGTTTTTTCAATGCGTTGCTGGCCGAGTTGTATATTGATTCGTTGTTTCATGATAAGGTAAGTGATGCAATTCGGGTGAGTGGAACGCTAAGTATGCAGCGCTCACTTATAGAAGTTCTCAGTACGCTGAACCAGATCGGCGGAACCCTTGCAGACAACTATACGCCTGAACAATTCGAAAAAGATGTCAGAGCATATACAGAACATATTGAGCGAACGCTGCGCTATCTTAAACTAGTCGGAGTTGTTCCCAAAGAGCGTACCAGCGAAAATAGAGATCCGGAGCTTGACGGTATTTTTGTCCCCTTACGAATCAGCATGCATGAGAATATAGTGCAGGACCAACAAGTACCGGACTCTCTTGTTGACCTGCTCGAACAAACCTCTTGTATGATTCTACTAGGTGGTCCTGGTTCGGGCAAATCGACCGCCACGCGCCACCTTGCCTGGAGCCATGCTATAGCTAACCTGTCAGCTTCATCATCGCTAATCACCTCATCCCTTCTTTCGGGAAAGCCTTTGCCATTGCGTATTGAACTCAGGCGTCTCAATGAGGATCGCAGGCAGCGTCCCGATTATGATTTCCTGACCTACACGAGCGAAGTGCTGCTTGGCCGTGCTGGTCTGAACGTCCCATCCCAAATGTTCGAGCTGCTACTTGAGCGCAGAGTCATGCTGGTGCTATTCGACGGACTTGACGAGGTAGCGACTCTTGACGATCGCCGCACTCTAGTTGAGGAAATCGATAGCTTTGCCCAACAATATCCAGGCAACCGCTTTTTGGTCACATCTCGACCTGTGGGCTATAACCTTGCTCCACTCTCCTCACAGACATTTGCTGAAGCCCAGGTGCAGCCTTTTGATGACGAACAAATCCACCTATTTTTGGAGAACTGGTACGCGCATGTCTTGCGCCTCTCTCCCCTTTCGCCTGATGACTGGCAAGAACTGGAGGATTTGCATACAAATCTTAATGGTAATCCGCGTCTGCATGCCCTGGCCGAAAATCCACTGCTCTTGACTGTAATTACTGCTCTGCATCGCTATGAACGTCTACCAGATAAAAGAATTCTGGTCTATGATCGCTGCGCCGACCTCCTGCTGGAAACCTGGGCCAGGCTGAAAGGCACCAATGCGCGCTGGCAAGATCTGAAATTAGGCAAAGAAGATCAGTATGCCTGTGTCGCGCACCTCGGTTTTGTGCTGCACGAAAGAGCACAGGAGAAGCAAGAGGAGGATGTAGAAATGGAAAATGGATCTACTGATGATACTGCTGTAGATGTTCCTTTCCGCTTCATGCTTCAAGAAATCGAACGCTTTCTCCAACGCCAAAATCTCTTTCCATCTATAGCCGAACAGGATAAACAGGCCGGTCGTTTCCTCGATTTGATAAAGGAAGAGGCGGGATTGATCGTGGAACGTGGCACCGATGAGAATGATAAATCTCTGTATGGCTTTGTACATCGCACTTTCCAGGAATATTTTGCGGCTGCCGATGTGTATGAACGTTACCAGCAAGAAGAGGATGCCAGCATTATCAGCAGATTTTCTGAGGGAACGACTTTACGATCCCCACTGGAGCGAAGTGATTTTGCTGCTTTTTGGTAAACTCGGACGCAGACCGGCTACCAGGCAACTGCGCCAAATTCTTAATAACACAATCAAGAGCCGCCGTAGTGAATACGATGATATTGTCAGCAAAGCCTCTTTTTTGTTAGTTCCTGTTTGGTCGAAGAAATCAGTGTCGAAATTGACCTGATCATTTCTGTCATCAACAGGCTCAGCTCACTTGTTCAAAGATCACCTTTCTCGTCTCAGCGCACGCTGGCCCTAGAAAATATTAGCGCATTAATGCAAACACGCCAATGTACTCTGCAGGCTCAACTGGAATTAAAAACACTTGTAGTAAAAAATCTGGGAGCGGACGATCAGACAAAAATAAAATCTGCGACAACACTTTTTCAGCAAAGTGATAGTAATTCAGAAGAACGTTATCTTGCTGAACAAGCTCTCCTGGCTCTGTTTCAACGAACTGATTTACCGGTGGAGCAGACCATCGAGGCGGCGCGGAACCTCTATCGATCCAGCCCAGAGGGGTCGGAGGGATGGCAGTTAGCGAGCCGGTTGTTGCTGCAAGTGGCGCAACGAACTGATTTATCAGTGAAGCAGAGCATCGAGGCGGCACAGAACCTCTATCAGTACAGCCCAGAAGAAGGGTCGGAGGGACGGCAGTTTGCGAGGCAGTTGTTGCTGCAAGTGGCGCAACGAACTGATTTACCGGTGGAGCAGACTCTCGAGGCGGCGCAGAACCTCTCACCTGTACAGTGCAGAGTGGTCGGAGGGAGAGCAGTTTGCGAGGCAGTTGTTGCTGCAAGTGGCGCAACGAACTGATTTACCGGTGGAGCAGAGCATTCGAGGCGGCACAAAACCTCTATCTGATACAGCCCAGAAGGGTCGGAGAAAGAGCAGTTTGCGAGGCAGTTGTTGCTGCAAGTGGCGCAACGAACTGATTTACCGGTGGAGCAGAGCATCGAGGCGGCACAGAACCTCTATCGAGTACAGCCGCAGAAGGGTCGGAGGGACGGCAGTTAGCGAGGCAGTTGTTGCTGCAAGTGGCGCAACGAACTGATTTATCGGTGGAGCAGAGCATCGAGGCGGCACAGAACCTCTATCAGTACAGTGCAGAAGGGTCGGAGGAACGAGCAGTTTGGCGAGCCAGTTGTTGCTGCAAGTGGCGCAACGGGCGGATTTATCGGTGGAGCAGAGCCATCGAGGCGGCACAGAACCTCTATCGATCCAGCCCAGAAGGGTCGGAGAAAGAGCAGTTTGCGAGCCGGTTGTTGCTGCAAGTGGCGCAACGAACTGATTTATCAGTGGAGCAGAGCATCGAGGCGGCACAGAACCTCTACCTGTACAGTGCAGAGTGGTCGGAGGGACGGCAGTTTGCGAGCCGGTTGTTGCTGCAAGTAGCGCAACGGGCGGATTTATCAGTGAAGCAGAGCATCGAGGCGGCACAGAACCTCTATCAGTACAGTGCAGAAGGGTCGGAGGGACGGCAGTTAGCGAGCCGGTTGTTGCTGCAAGTGGCGCAACGAACTGATTTACCGGTGGAGCAGAGCATCGAGGCGGCACAGAACCTCTATCAGTACAGTGCAGAAGGGTCGGAGGGACGGCAGTTAGCGAGCCGGTTGTTGCTGCAAGTGGCGCAACGAACTGAGTTACCAGTGGAGCAGAGCATCGAGGTGGCACAGAACCTCTATCAGTACAGTGGCAGAAGGGTCGGAGGGACGGCAGTTAGCGAGCCAGTTGTTGCTGCAAGTGGCGCAACGGGCGGATTTACCGGTGGAGCGTTTCATCGAGGCAGCACAGAACCTCAACCAATTCGTCTTCACTAGTGAAAGAGCAGATGGATGGCGATTTACTATCCAATTATTGCTTATAGCTGCCCAAAATCAACAACTTATTATCGATCAGCGATTACAGGCAGGTGCCCAGATTTTTACTGCGGCCTATGCTCTTTATACGGAACAATTACAGGCACTGCAAATAGTGCTCGAGAATTGCTCTCTGGAGAAACCTCTGCACAATTTTTTGAGGCCCATTGGGAATCTGTATTTATGTGGCAGTTGATTGAACCGGATGCTATTGGATATTCCTTTACTCGCCAAATTTGCCTGTGAGGAACGATTGCCTGCAAAGGTACGGAATGTATTATATAAGGCATTACGTGGGATGGTTCCCCGATTTGGAGAGCTGGAGTCGTAAAATGGAGGGCAAACAACTCCGCTCGCTTCTTGCATCTCCCGCCCAACTCCTGTATACTACGCGCGTACAAACAAATACAATCCTCCAGCGGTGATGAAGAGGAGTAGCTTGCCAGGGATAGCAGCGAGCCGGCGAGTGGTGCAAGGTCGGCAGTCTAAGGCGGGCGAAGGGCGCTTCGGAGCTGGATTGAATGAGTGGCTTCATCCCCTCGTGGGTGAAGAAGCAGGGTGGAACCGCGCATCATGCCACACAACGCTGTAGCCCCGGGCCAGCGCACAGGCATGGATTCGTCCCTGGACGTTGTTGTTGAAACGTCCGGGGAATTTTTTTGAGGAGGAATCCACTCATGACACAGACAGAGGAACAAACCCTGTCCACCGGGGACACCCCGCATGTCCCCATCGAAAAGATCGTCTCGTTGTGCAAGAGGCGCGGCTTCGTCTACCCCAACTCCGAAATTTACGGCGGCGTCTCCGGCATCTACGACTTCGGGCCGCTCGGCGTCGAACTGCGCAACAACATCCGCCGCTTCTGGTGGTGGTCGATGGTGCAGACCAACGATAACGTCGTCGGCATCGAGGGTGCCATCATCACCCATCCGCGTGTGTGGGAAGCCAGCGGGCATGTCGAGAACTTCGTTGACCGCCTGGTGGACTGCAAAAATTGCAAACGCCGTTTCCGCGTCGATCACCTGCCCGAAGAGAACGTTAAGCAGAACAAATGCCCCGTCTGCGGCGGCGAACTGACCGAGCCGCGCAAATTCAACCTGATGATGGAAACCTACATCGGCGTGGTCGAGGGCGAGCGCATGAAAACCTACCTGCGCGGTGAAGCCTGCCAGAACATCTACCTGGACTACGATAACGTGCTCAAATCCTCGCGCGTGTCGATACCCTTCGGCATCTGCCAGATCGGGAAAGCTTTCCGCAACGAAGTCACACCCGGCAACTTCCTCTTCCGCCAGCGTGAGTTCGAGCAATGGGACCTGCAATTCTTCGTGCATCCATCCCAGATGCAGCAGTGGTTCGACTATTGGAAAGAGCGGCGCTTCGAGTGGTACAAGAGCATCATCACCCACAAGGATCGCCTGCGTTTCCGCCCGCACGGGCCGGACGAACTGGCTCACTACGCGAAACAGGCCTTCGATGTCGAATACCAGACCATCCTCGGCTGGCAGGAATGGGAAGGCATCCACTGGCGACAAGACTGGGACCTCTCGCGCCACAGCGAGTATAGCGGCCAGGACTTGAGCTATACCGATCCCGAAACCAAAGAACGCTACATCCCCTGGATCGTCGAAACATCGGGCGGCGTAGATCGCACCTTCCTCAACCTGCTCATCGACGCCTACGAGGAAGAGCCGCCATCGGGCAAGGACAAAGAGGGCCGCACCGTGCTGCACCTCAACCCCATGCTGGCCCCCGTCAAAGTGGCCGTGCTGCCCCTGCAAAAGAACAAGGAAGAGCTGGTGACAACCGCCAAGGAACTGCATTCCAAACTGCGCCGCCTGATGGTCTCGCAGTACGATGAAGTCAGCAATATTGGCCGCCGCTATCGCCGCCAGGACGAAATCGGCACCCCCTTCTGCGTCACCATCGACTTCACCACGCTGGAAGACTCAACCGTCACCGTGCGCGAGCGCGACAGCATGGCGCAAATCCGCCTGCCCATGAACGAGGTCCCCGCCTACCTGCTCGAGCGCGTTCGGTGGGATTACGCTGTTTGAGTTTGTAAGAAAAAGCGCAGTGGTGGATGCTGGCGACGCCAGCATCCACCACTGCGCTTTTTCTTAATGGAGATTCTACAAATATCTTCTCGCAAAAAGTAAGCAACCTTTGCTACAATCTGTATGGCTGGTTTACCAGTTTACGCTTTTCAACACGAAAATAATGGAGAGCATCATGTCCTCAAACATACACATTCTGGGTTTCGCGGGCAGTTTGCGCCAGAAATCCTACAACAAGGCTCTATTGAGAGTCGCGCGCGAATATTTGCCCGGTGGTGCTGAATTGGAAATTTTCCCCCTCAACGATATTCCTCTGTTCAATGAGGATGTAGTGGCCGAGCCGCTAGAATATGTGCGCGTCTTCAAAGAGAAAATTCAGCAGGCCGATGCCTTGTTGATTGCCGTTGCTGAATATAACTATTCGGTATCCGGTGTGCTCAAAAATGCCATCGATTGGGCAGCGTGGCCGATTGCCACCACGCCGCTCAAGGGCAAACTGGCCGCCATCATGGGAACGGGCGGGCGTTTTGGCACCGTGCGCGCCCAGCTCAACTTTCGCCAGACGCTGCTTTACACGGATACGCGCGTGCTGCTCAAACCAGAGGTCTACATTGAAAAAAACTGGGAGAAGTTCGATAGCGAGGGCAACCTGACCGACCAGCACGCCCGTCAATCAATCGAAGCCCTTGTAACTGCGCTCGTGCTGGCTGTTAGAGCTGAGAAAGAAAAAGCTACGCCATCTTCCTCTTTCTGAAAAATCCTCAACGCATCATCCCTTTTGAGATAAACAAAACAGGCATTAGTAAGAAAGCATCGTGGATATGTGTCGAGAGCGTGGAGTTGTTGCGCAGGTAGCAGTTGACGGCTTGTGGTAGAATAATCATCTCACGGCCCTATTGTAACGCATTTGTCAACCACAACACATCGTCCAAAAGCGCGATGTTTTTTTGTGCATTTTCAAGTATCCTGTATTTGAACCAGACGAATGCATGAGCCAGGGCGAGAGGCTTGCCCCACCTTGATTATCTTTGCCAACCGAATCTGCTACATCAGAAAGGAGAGGCGGTAATGCTACCCCGCTCGCATGTGGAGGGTATGCAACCGCAGCTTAATGAATCTCCCGGTCAAACGCTACCTGGCGTTGCTTGTTACCTACCTCAAACCGCAGAGGGGCAGAACGTTCGCGATGGGAGCGCTGCTGCTCGTCAACGTTGGGCTGCAATTGCTTGGCCCGCAAATTGTCCGCCTTTTCATCGACACCATCATTGCCAGAGGTGCATCAACCATGCTGGCGCTGTACGCCCTGTTACTGGTAGCTGTCACGCTGGTCGATGAAAGCGTATCAGTTGCTACCACCTATCTCAGCGAGAACGTCGCCTGGACTGCTACCAACCAGATGCGTACCGACCTCCTGGCCCACTGTCTCTCGCTGGACATGGGCTTTCATAAAACGCGCACGGCGGGCGAGATGATCGAGCGCATCGATGGCGATGTGGACGCGCTCTCCAACTTCTTCTCGCAGTTCGTCATCTTTTTGCTCAGCAACATCATATTGTTGCTTGGTGTGCTCATCGCCGTCTATATCGCCGATTGGCGCGCCGGACTGGTATTAACAGTCTTCTCGCTGACGACACTGCTGATTTTATGGCGCCTGCGTCGCTATGCCAACCCGCTCTGGGTCAGTTATCGACAACTGGTAGCAACATTTTACGGCTTTTTAGGCGAACACCTGGCTGCGACCGAAGATATGCGCGCCAACGGGGCAACGGGCTATATTCTGCAGCGCTTCTACCAACTGCTGCGCCCATTGCTGCGCGGCAACCGCCGGGCGCGTATGGCAACCTCCTTTTCGAGCGCAACTACCCTCACGATTTTTGTGCTTGGCTCGGCCCTGATGATGGGGTTGGGCGCGTACCTGTGGAGTATCGGAGCCATTACACTGGGAACCGTCTACCTTTTCTGGTCGTATACTGACTTGCTCTCACAGCCGATTTAGGAGATTCGCAACCAGTTGCAGGATTTGCAGCAGGCGGAAGCATGTATCCAGCGTATCGAGCACTTATTCAGCACGCAATCCGCCATTCGAGAGAGCGAACAAATCATAGAACCGTCAACCGGCCCACTGTCCGTAGCCTTTCACGGCGTGAAATTCGGCTATAACGCTGGCGAGGCGGTGCTGCAAGAACTCACCTTTGACATCGCGCCGGGCAAGGTGCTGGGCATACTGGGCAGGACGGGCAGCGGCAAAACCACGCTGGCGCGCCTGCTCTTTCGCCTGTACGATGCGCAGGAGGGAGAAGTATGTATCGGCGGGTCTCCCATCAAGTCTATTTCCCTGCGCGGGTTGCGCCAGCGAGTCGGCATGGTCACGCAGGACGTGCAGCTTTTTAATGCGCCTGTGCGCGATAACCTGACCTTTTTCAATCGCGCCATCGACGACGCGCGGCTGTTGCGCGTGCTCGATATGGTCGGGCTAAGCGCGTGGTATCATGCTTTACCTGCCGGGCTGGATAGCATACTGGGTGCGGATGGGCAGGGCTTATCCGCCGGTGAGGCGCAATTGCTGGCCTTCGCGCGCGTCTTCCTCAAAGACCCCGGGCTGGTCATCTTCGATGAAGCCTCGTCGCGCCTCGATCCCGCCACCGAACGCCGCATTGAGCAAGCTGTGAGCAGCATCCTCGCCAATCGCACGGGCATCGTTATCGCTCATCGCCTGGCGACCATCCAGCGCGCCGACGACATCCTGATCCTTGAAGACGGACGTATACGCGAATATGGACCGCGTGAAGCGCTGGCAGCCGATCCCACTTCGCGATTCTCCCATCTGCTGAGGGTAGGTTTAGAGGAGGTGTACGCATGAAAACGTGGCAAGCATCCTGGCGCATCATCTGCTATCGCCCCTGGCTGTATGTGATCGAGGGTCTATGTATTACCCTGTTCCTCTTCTCGCGGGTGGCCTTCGGCGTCATCGTGCAGGATTTCTTTAACTTGCTGCCCACACAGCCGCATCTGAGTTTCACCATATGGGCCTTGATGGTCATATTAGCCATCGCCGCCATTTTGCGTATCGGAGTCATTCTCGGCGAAACCCTGAGCGAGACATATAGTAACTTCATGCACAAGGCACTGCTCCAGCGCAATGTACTGGACTACATCTTGCAGCGTCCGGGAGCGCAGTCGCTGGTTTGCTCGCCGGGTGAGGCGCTCAATATCCTGCGTGATGATGCCTTCAACGTCGAAGAGATGTTGCAAGAATTGCTCTGGATTATTGGCTTTGCCCTGTTCTCCATCGTGGCCTTTATCCAGTTGTTGGCGGTCAATGCGCGCCTGACCCTGCTGGTCTTCCTGCCGCTCGCCCTGGTGGTTGCCGTCGTACAAAGCCTGAGCGCGCGTATTGAGAAGTTTCGCGTGGTCAGCCGCCAGGCAACGGGCCGTGTTACGGGAGCCATCGGCGAAATCTTTGGCGCGGCGCAGGCCATCCAGGTAGCAGGCGCGGAAACACACGTCGTCGATTACTTTCATACGCTGAACGATCAGCGACGAGCGGGCATGGTGCGCGATCGCACATTGACCGAAACACTCAGTTCGACATTTGGCGCTGCTGTTGGCCTGGGAAAGGGAGCCATCCTGATCATCGTGGCCTTCACCGTCTACTCGTCGCATATGGGCATTGGCGATATTGTACTGTTCCTTTACTACCTGGGCTTCGTGACCCAGTTCACGCAGAATTTCGGTATCTATATCACGCTTTACAAGCAGGCAGGTGTATCGTTTGAGCGCATGGAGCATCTTTTGCAGGACGCGCCAGATGCGACGCTGGTAAGGCACAACCCCTTGTACCTCAAAGGCGACGCGCCCATTGTCACGCATCCTATCATCACAGCGCAAGATCGCCTGCAAACGCTTAGCATTGCCGACCTGACCTATTGTTATCCAGAAAGCAGGCGGGGCATCCAGCAGGTCAGCTTCACGCTGCAACGAGGCACGCTGACCGTAGTTACAGGACGTGTCGCATCTGGCAAAACCACCCTGTTGCGCGTATTGCAGGGGCTATTAACAAAGGATGGGGGCGAAATTCGCTGGAATGGCGAACTGGTATCTGACCCGGCCAGCTTCTTTGTGCCGCCGCGCAGCGCCTACACGCCCCAGGTGCCGCACCTCTTCAGCGACACGCTCAAGGAAAACATCCTGATCGGGTTGCCAGAAGACGAAGCCGCGCTGCAAACGGCCATCAAGACAGCCATCATGGAACGCGAAGTAGCAAGTTTTGAGCAAGGTTTGCAAACCATTATCGGCACTCGAGGTCTAAAACTCTCCGGCGGCCAGGCACAGCGCACCGCCGCCGCGCGCATGCTCGCCCGCCCGGCAGAACTGCTCGTCTTCGACGACCTCTCCAGCGCCCTCGATGTCGAAACCGAACAACAGCTCTGGGAACGTCTCTTCTCCGCAGGCAAACGTACCTGCCTCGTCGTCTCACACCGCCGCAGCCTCTTACAAAGAGCCGATCATGTGATAGTCTTAAAAGACGGGCAGGTTGAAGCGCGGGGAACATTGGATGATCTGTTGGAGACGAGTGAAGAGATGCGGAAATTGTGGCAAAGTAGTATCCAATAACAAGATAGGCAGTGGCCGACGGCCACTGCCTATCTTGTTATTGGATACTACTTTATTCAGCCTTTAAATCTGAAGGCGTCCCGGCAGTAGTAGGAGTCTCAGGCTTTTCCTGCCTGGGCTGCTGTTCAGGCGTCAGTAGCATCATTGCAGCCTGCTGGGGACTCATAGGGATGCGTGCAATGTTTTCGCGCACCGAGTTGAGTTCTTCCATCGGCAGTTCAGCTAAAAGTTTATCCTTCGCTTCTTTGGCCTGACCAACTGTCTTACCCGCGTTACGCGCAACCGACTGTATAGCCTTTGGCCCGAAAATCAGCAGGCCAATCGCGAGGATAACTAGCCAGTCTAATGGATGAAAGCCCATACGCCCTCTCCTTCTTTTTATATGCGTCGCTATCTATACACTCTATTTTACCCATATATCATACCATACGTTGGAAAGATACATGCGGACTCTCTCCAAACTCGCTTACAAATGTCCCAAAAATACTAGATGGAGCGTTTCTTTTACTAGAGAGTATACAGGAAAGCGTGCGGAGGCAGGATGGCTCAATGTCTTGTGACATTCGCTGTCATTAGCCCCATTGAGCCATCCTCGCCGATCACGGTGGATGGTATCATGGACCCAGGACTTCCCCCACACACCCCTTATCTGGGTACACCGGTCGTGTTTCCCCCAGGACAGCGACCGGTCTCTTTTTGTTTTTGGAGACATTTTGCCCTTGACAACAGAATTATTTTCAGGTATCTTCTAGTTAATGAAAAATATTTTTTCACTAATCGTGCTTTATATGCGAACGGAAAGCAAAGTGAGAGATGGCACGTCCGGCAGATCCGCAACGTCGTGAAGATATTCTACGCGCGGCACGGCAAGTATTCCTCGAACGCGGCTTTAGCGAAGCGCGGCTATCCGATATTGCTCAACGGGCAGGAATCGTACCCAGCACGCTCTACCTTTACTTCGAATCGAAGGAAGCTATGGTTCGCGCGCTGGCTGACAGCATACGCCGGAAGACCGTTCAGAGCCTTCTCCCAATTCTTGGGCACCTCAGGGGAAGAGATGACATCGTTCAACTCGTACGAACATTACTTTCCCCGGTTGTCGATGACCCTGATATGTTCAGGCTTGCTCAGCTAGATACGGGTTTGAGCGGTGTCAGGTTGCATCTAGCGAGACCTGTCCATGGTCCGGCTTTCCAGGAAGTTGTACGAGCGCTGGAGACCCAGATGGATCAGGGCTTCATCCGCCGCTATGACCCAATAGCGCTGATGGATACACTGGCAGGGTTCTTAAGATGGATTGTCGAAATGTATTCAACGCTTGAAGAAGACGAAAAGGGACGTTACCAGGAGACATTTGTGCAGATGCTCTGCGATATGCTACTGCCTTGAACAGGCTGAGGAGACACATCTTCTCTAGTCAAAAGCTAGCATAAACCATCACTGCGATCACTACCTTCACCAAACAAAAAGGAGCATACAATGGTCATCTTTTCTTTTATCGGACGCGTATCAGTGCGTTACCGCTACATTGTGATCGCGCTGTGGCTCGCGGTAGCAGTCTTCTGCATCCATAGCTTCCCGTCACTTTCCAGTGTTGCTAATTCTGACAGCAGTTCTTTTTTGCCTGGTACGGCTCCGAGTCAGCACGCGGCACAACTGGCAAGTCCATTTCAACCCAACAGTGGATCAACAGCGACGCTGGTGGCCGTGCGCAATGGAGGAGCACTGACAACTGGCGACCAATCAGCTTTTACCACCATTGAGAACATGGTCAAAAACGTAGTCCATGTCACGTCTGTGCGCGACCAGGGCATTTCGGGCGACGGCCAGGCGCGTAAATCGCTTATCACTATTAATCTTTTATCAACCAGCAGCCAGGCTAGCAGCGTCGTGGATAACATCCGCTCCGTCGTGGCTGCCAACACCGTTCCCCAGGGATTGACAGTTAACCTGACCGGTCAGCTCCCGACGAATGTAGACAACCAGCAGGCATCCCAGCACGCTCAGCGCTTGACAACACTTTTATCCGATCTCGCCATCTTAGTCATGCTCTTGCTCGTATTCCGGGCCGTACTGGCGCCTCTCATCACGCTTGCCCCCGCGGTACTGGTGCTGTTGCTGGCAGGGCCGGTGATTGCACAGGCTTCGACCGTAGGACTGCCCGTCTCCGGCGTTACGCAGACTATTCTGACCGTTCTGATTCTTGGGGCTGGAACAGATTATGGCCTGTTCCTTATCATGCGCATGCATGAGGAACTGCGCCGCGGACACACGCCACAGCAGGCAATCATTAAGGCAGTGGAACATGTTGGGGAATCCATTACCTTCTCAGCGGGTACAGTAATTGTTGCCCTTCTCTGCCTTCTACTCGCCACATTCGGCATCTACAAGGGTTTAGGACCTAGCCTCGCCATCGGTATCGCTCTGATGTTGCTTGCGGCCCTGACTCTGCTTCCGGCGCTGCTTGCCATCTTTGGAAGAGTAGCATTCTGGCCGTCAAAAGTGTCATCTGGAGAAGATAAACCGGGGGCATGGGGACAGATTGCAGGTCAGATTGTACACCGACCTGCGCTTACTCTCATCCTGGGTGTGATACTCTTCGGCGGTTTGACTATAGCGGCATTCGGCTACGCTCCCGCAGGCTTCGCCGGAACCATAACGGGACCAACCGGCAGCGATTCCGCCAAAGGCACTGCTGCTATCAGCACGCACTACCCTGCCGCCATCGCTAAGCCAACCACGGTACTGCTGCAATTTTCCTCCACCGTCTGGTCGAATCTCACGGTGGTGCAGCAGGCAGAGCAGCAATTGAGCGCATCAAGCGAATTTCACTCCGTCAGCGGCCCTCTGAATCCGAATGGCACTGCGATAATGCCTGCCCAACTGGAAGCTCTCTATACACAACTCGGCTCACCTTCGGCATTACCGCCCGTGCCACCGGCTTCAGTACACGTCTCTACCCAAATATACAATGCTTATCGCTCAACGGCGCAATTCATCAGTCCCGATGGGCGTACGGTTGCGTTCTACACGACACTTGTTGCCGGTGATCCAGGCAGCACGCAAGCATTGCAGTCTATACCCGGCATTAGACAGGCTGTCAGCCACGTCGCACAGGCGGTAGGAGCAACCGACAGCGGAGTGAGTGGCCAGGCGGCTGTGGCCTACGATGTGAGCCAGGCATCCAATACCGACCTTGTACACGTTGTGCCAGTCGTATTGCTGCTCATCGCTATCCTGCTCGGCATCGTCATGCGCAGCCTTATTGCGCCACTCTACCTGGTCGTCAGCGTTGTACTCTCCTTTGGAGCGTCGCTCGGCATTGCCGTCCTGATCTTCATGCGGGCAGGCGGAGATGCTGGCCTGGACTTCGTGCTGCCATTCCTGATGTTCATCTTTCTGATGGCGCTGGGCGAGGACTATAACATTCTGGTCATGAGCAGAATACGCGAGGAGGCGCACAAGGGGAGTCTGAAAGACGCCATTACGCGGGCCTTGAATGCTACGGGTACCACGGTGACTTCAGCAGGACTGATACTCGCTGCTACCTTCGGCGTGGCAGGCATCCTTGGCTCAACGGACCAGATTCACCAGATTGGCATAGGCATCGCCATAGGAATACTCCTGGACACATTCCTGGTGCGCACGCTACTTGTACCCTCGACAGTAGCACTGCTTGGTCGCTGGAACTGGTGGCCCTCGAAGCTGGCATTCCAGGCTCGGCCAGCGCTAACATCCGAAACGGGTACGGAGGGTGAGCATGAAGCTGTGGCAGCGGAAACAGGTCCTGCCGCGAATTCAAAGAAAGCTGTACAAAAAGCGCCACTTGACATATAATAATTGAAGAGGTTCTCTAACTGTATCAATTATTGTTATGTGTTTTAGTGGCGAACCCAACCCCTTGCTTGCCCAACTCAATTACTGTAACGAGAACATCAGGAGGATGCATCATGCAACAGCAAACTTCACCTACCCCCGGAACCGATCTCGGAACTTCAATTGCGCTCAAGTATGGCCTCAAACGTAGCCCTTTATGGCCGGAAGTTCAAAGGGCATTTCTCGTCAAAAACCCGCAATGCGCGACGTGTTCCAGCAATTCAACCATCCAGATTCACCATATCATGCCGTTCCATCTTTGCCACCTGGTGTATAGAGGAGACCTGGAACTCGACGAGAGAAACTTTATACCGTTGTGTGAAGAATCAGGAAACAATCATCACCTGTTGCTCGGACATCTTGGTGATTTCGAATCCTATAACCAGGGCGGCAGGGAGTCCATTCTGACACTGGGAAAATCCTTACCGGGGCTTAGCGCCGAGGCCATTAAAGCTGATAACGCGTGGATACAGTTGATGGGCAGCCGTCCCAAACCTTGGGAGCAGTGGTCCCATGCCGAGAAACTGGCGTTCAGGCAAATCCTGGATACCACCCTGCCTTTTTTAGCGACGGCTAAAGCTTCTGCTCCATACCCATTCCTGGACGATGGAACGGCAAATCCCGAAGCGATAACTACCACCTATCACTAAACAAAGCAGGAGAGGTGTTCAGCACATTCAGCATCCACCAGGGCGGGGGCTTGCCCCCGCCCTGGCACAATATTATGCCTGTGATACGGGCATAGTGGCTACATCCGCCAGCGCTTTGTCGAGCAGGTCGGTGGCTTCGTCAACGTCGGTTTTCGTCATGTTGAGCGGCGGCACAATGCGCAGGGTACTGGCGCCGAGCGCGTTCATCAGTAAGCCATGCTCCAGAGCCTGCTGCACAATCACAGGCGCGAGTCCATGTTTGACGTTCACCGCCTGCATCAGGCCGATGCCACGCGGGCTGTCGATGAAGTGGATACTTCTGGCAGAAGGCCTCGAATTTACTGTGACAATATTCCCCAATGTTCGCGGCATTTTCCAGCAGGTTTTCATCAAGGATGGTCTTGATGGTGGCGATACCGGCGGCGCAGGCAATCGGATTGCCGCCAAAGGTGGTGCCGTGATCGCCCGCCTCGAACAGGTCGGTGCGCGGCCCGGTCAGCATCGCGCCGATCGGCACGCCTCCTGCCAGTCCTTTCGCCATCGTCACCACGTCCGGCACGACGTCGAAGTGTTCCCAGCTAAAGAACTTGCCGGTGCGCCCCATGCCCGCCTGCACCTCGTCGCAGATCATGACGAGGTTGCGTTCATCGCACAACTTGCGCACACCCTGGATGTATGCAGGGTCGCCCGACCAGATACCGCCCTCGCCCTGTATTGCTTCGAGCAGTACTGCTACCGTATTTTCGCTAATGGCCGCCTTCAAAGCGTCAAGATCGTTGAATGGCACCTGTTTGAAACCTTCGGGAATGGGTACCCAGGTAGCCTGGTAGAACGCCTGGCCGGTAGCTGCCGTCGTTGCCAGCGTGCGCCCGTGAAAGCTGCGCTCCATGCTGATAACTTCAAAGGCCCCGTTTTTATGCACGCGCCCGAACTTGCGCGCCAGCTTGATCGCCCCCTCGTTGGCTTCCGCTCCGCTATTGGAGAAAAACGAGCGCATACCGCCGCTCAGCTCTCCAAGCTGTTCGGCCAATTCGATCTGGCGCGTGTTGTAGTACAGGTTGGAGACGTGTACCAGTTGCGTCACCTGCTCCTGCACCGCCTTTACAATGGCCGGGTGGCAATGCCCCAGCACATTGACGGCGATACCTGCCACCAGATCCAGGTATTCCTTGCCGTCGCTATCCCACACGCGCGTCCCCTGGCCGCGCACAAACGTCACGGGCTGGCGTTTGAAGGTGCCTTGATAATATTTATGCTCAAGCGCGACCCAGTCGCGCTTCGATATGCCGGTTGTTGTCATGGAAATCATTCTCCTTTGAATGTAAATTAGCGGGTATACAACGTATTTTCGTCGATGTAGCCGTGCGTCAGGTCGCAGCCCCACGCGGTAGCCTGCCCCTCGCCAAGATGCAGGTCAACCGCGATAGTGACCTCGCTGCCTGCCATGGCCGCCTTTGCATCCGCTTGCGCATAACTGGCTGCCATGCCTTTTTGCATGACCTGCACATCGCCGATGAAAATATCGTAGCTGCCCTGATCGAGCGCGCAGCCACTTGCGCCCAGCGCAGCCACAATGCGTCCCCAGTTGGGATCGCCACCCGCCAGGGCGCATTGCCAGAGCGGGGAAACGGTGATGGCGCGCGCCGCCTTCACCGCGTCCGCCTTATCGCGCGCGCCCCGCACATGCACCGTCATCACCTTCGTAGCTCCCTCTCCGTCACGCGCCATCTCACGCGCCAGGTATTGCGTCACGCGGCGCAACGCTTCGCGGAACGTGCCAGCCTGGGGATGCTGGTCGTTGATGGGAGTGTTGCCGGCCAGCCCGTTAGCAAAGAGGATACAAGTATCGTTGGTGGACATGTCGCCGTCCATGGCCATCATGTTGAATGAGTCGGCAACGGCGGCACGCACTTCCGCTTGCATCCATGCCAGTTCGATGGCGGCATCGGTCGTCAGGTAGCAGAGCATGGTTGCCATATTGGGATAGATCATGCCTGCGCCCTTCGTCGCGCCGCCCAGACGCACCACGCGCCCGTCAAGTTCAAATTCCAGCGCGATACGCTTGGGCCGCGTATCGGTTGTCATAATTGCTTCCGAAAAAGCATTACCTCCGTCCGCGCTTAGTTCGATAGCCGGCACACCGGCTTGAATCTTCTCAATGGGAAGCTGGCGACCAATAATGCCCGTAGAAGAACACAGCACCAGCTCATTTTCCAGCCCTAACTTCCTGGCCGCGAATTCGCTCATGCGATAAGCGTTCAGCAAGCCCACATCGCCCGTAGCGCAGTTGGCGTTGCCGCTATTCACAATCACCGCCTGGGCTTTCCCGTTGCGCAACCGCTCCTGGCACAGCATAACCGGCGCGGCGCGGGTGCTGCTGGTAGTAAATGTGCCAGCCGCCACACACGGCACATCCGATGCCAGGATCGCCAGGTCCTCAATAGCAGCGTCAGACTTGATGCCGCTGGCCGTAGCCCCGGCACGAAAACCCTGTGGCGCGGTCACGCAATGATCAATCTCTCGAAATACGTCAGCCAAGAACATAACCCTCCTGTTGCTAGAATATACCCGCCTCTATCCGCAAAAGGGGCAGTCGCCCTTTTTAACCCTGCCTTGTTTGCTTCATTGTACAATGTATCTGAAACGAATCACAACCCCCGCTCGTTTATCTCTACAGTATCCTATTTCCCTGAATTCCGCCGCCGCAGGCGGCAAGAAAAACTTGTATATCAGGTTAGAGCTACCGGAATGATAGCAGATTTGATACAATAGACGTAACGACGTTCTGTCGCTATTGACCTACATTAGGAAATAAGGAGGAAATCGTGGCGAACAAAGAACAGAAGAAGGTGCAAAAAGCCGCACCCAAATCGAATAAACAAAAAAAGGAGATGCTGAAAGAGAAAAAAGCCTCTAAACAAGGCGGAACTGGCATCTCCTTGAAGAAAGAGTAGTCCCTGTAAACATCGCTCCGGTGGGTATGTGTTGCACTCGTTCTTCCGCACATACCTGTCGGAGCTATCAATTCCCCTAACTCCTCTGGATTCTCCTGATACTCCCTCAACATTTTCTTCTTCTCATACGTTATAATCAATACGAGATGAAAATGTAATAGCCGTTACATGTCTCACTATTGGGCGAAGACTTGACACTATTGCTACAATGCGCATAGGATGCCATCCATGAACGCATTGTATCTGCTCATCGTTTCGGTGGGTAGCCAGAGACCTGGCGAGAAGAACAGGGGGTAATTATGCAGCCAAAGTTTCAGCACGATGCCGACAAACGTTCCCCCCAGGATGGATCCGGTATGGCGCACTATTCATCAAATTTTGAACAGGAACAGGCGGACCAATGGGCCGTACTGCGACACGAGGTGGAGGATGAGACGGTGAAGCGGAACGATGAGCGCGCAGGAGCAGCACGGACGGATTGGGATCAGCGCGATACAGAAGATGATAGCCCCGTTACCCAGAATCCCTATGACTATGAAATGACCGAACAGGTTCCCAACCATGTCAATATTGTAGTGGCGGGTGTCGGCGGCGGCGGCATGAATGCAGTCAATCGCATGATCGCTGCGCGAGTGCGTGGCGTGCGATTTGTGGCGATGAATACAGATGCCCAGGTGCTGGACGTTTCGGAAGCCTCCGCCCGAATCTGCCTGGGACGCCATTATACGAAAGGCCTGGGCGCGGGTGGCAACGCCTCTGTAGGCGCGCGCGCGGCAGCCGAAAGCGCCGAAGAAATTCAAGCGGCGCTGGGCAATGCCGACCTGGTCTTTATCGCGGCTGGCATGGGCGGAGGCACCGGCACCGGAGGCGCGCCGGTCGTGGCATCGCTGGCAAGAAAATTGGGCGCGTTGACCATTGGCATCGTGACCCTGCCCTTTACTTTCGAAGGCTCGCGCCGCAAACGCATCGCGGAAGAAGGCCTGAGCGCCTTAAGCGAGACGGTGGACGCCCTGATTACCGTGCCCAATGACCGCTTGCTGGCTGTTACAGGGCGGGACCGCAGCCTGGCTGACGCCTTCAAACTGGCCGATGACGTGCTGCGCCAGGGTGTGCAGGGCATTGCCGAGGTTATCAACGTTCCCGGACTGGTCAACGTCGATTTTGCCGACGTGCGCAGTGTGCTGCGCGAAGCAGGTTCTGCCGTGATGAGCATCGGCCAGGGGCAAGGGCGCAACCGCGCTCAACGCGCCGCCGAAGAAGCCATCGCGGGCGGCTTCCTCAACGTAGCCATTCGCGGGGCGCAGCGCGTGCTTTTCAACATCAGCGGCGGCGAAGATATGACCCTCTTCGAGGTCAACGAGGTGGCCGAATTTATCGGCAATGCCATCGACAATACAGCGGATATCACCTTTGGCGCGGTCATCGATCCCACCCTGGATGATATTATCCGTGTGACCCTGATTGCTGCCGGGATGCAGGAGTCTCGTACAGCGCGTATCCCATCCATCCAACTGGAGCAACCGCAGCCGCGCGCGCAATCCAACTATGCCGCGCCAGAGCCGGCGAAGAATGCCTATGTGCCAACCCCCTCGCGGCCATCTCCGGCGCGACCCGTGGACCATAGCACGCCGCTACAGCCGCACATAGCCGCGCAGCCCATTCCACAGACACAGGCGGTTGAAGCGCCAATCATTGCGCCGCGTCCTCCCCTCCTCCCTGTCATGCGTCCACAAGGGCCACAGGCGCGTCCTCAGCGCAGCCTGGATGACCTGCGAGGCTTGCGCAGCATGGGACGCCGCCAGGGTCAGGACACACCGCACTCACAACGACGTACAGGCGAAGAAGCCGATGTTGATGATGCCAGCGTCGATGTTCCACCCTTCATGAAAAAATACCAGTAGCGAGCTTTTGCCAGGGCGGGGGCAAGCCCCGCCCTGCTAATTACTCCGGTTCGGATGCGGCAGCTTTGCCCCGTTCGCCGCCCTTTTTGCCAATCTTAGAATAGAACTCCGAACCTTGCTGTCGTTTGGTCGATTCGCCGCCCTTTTTGCCAATCTCAGCATAGAATTGCGCCCCCCGTTTCTCTTTCACAGAGTCGCCGCCCTTTTTGCCGATCTTGGAGTAGAATTCAGGTCCGTACTTTTCTCGTACAGCCTGGCCGCCGCGTTTCGCCTTTTGTGATCCAGGTTCTGGTCCTCGTTTGTTGTTCGCCATGGAAAGTCCCGCCCTTCTTTAACTCGTACTGCCACATTTGCCCAACATACCTTGCGGTGAGACATTCTCTCCCTGCGGGAACATCTCGCTGCATCCCTACTGCGACTGGCGTTCGTTCGTCCACGTTCGCGCTTCTGCCACACGGTTCGCTATCATAGCCGCCGTGATGCCCGCGCCCACACCATTGTCGATATTGACAACAGTGAGACCCGGCGCGCACGTTTGCAACATCGCCAGCAATGCGGCAACACCCTTGCCGCCCAACCCGTAGCCGATTGATGTCGGTAGTCCTATTACAGGCACTGCCACCAATCCTGCTACAACCGATGGCAACGCGCCATCCATGCCTGCCGCTACAATGATCACATCCGTCCCTCGCGTGATAAGCTCTCTCAAAGGAGCGACCAGACGATGCAATCCTGCCACGCCTACATCATAGATACACGTCACCTCGCAGCCCATCTCTTCCGCCATCAGCGCGGCCTCTTCCGCCACCGGAATGTCGGACGTGCCAGCGCTAATCACGCCAACCTGCCCTCCAGTGCTACGATGTACATAATCTGGCCTGTAGATCGACACCATGCGAGACTTCCCTCTCTCGCGTACATCATATTGCGGGAACGACTCGCGCAGCACCCCTACAGTTTCCGCCCGAACCCGGCTGATAATTGCCCGTCCCGTCTTTGCCAGCAGCACATTCGCCATCGCGACGATTTGACTGGTTTCCTTCGACTCGCCGAAAATGACTTCGGGCGTTCCCTTGCGCTGCTCACGCTCCAAATCCGGGCGGATATCACCGACCGATGCAGAAGCGTCAGGGTTTAACCAGTGCAGAAACGATTCCAGGTGATCTTCAGCATGAGAACTCACAAAAATATATCCTTACTAGAGCCGGACGCATAAATCTCATCTGGGAGTTTCCAACGAGTTTAAGTGTAACACAGTTCAACCAGATGAGCAAGCCAACAATGTGCGCGAGATACCAGATAGGCAAGCCAAATTTACCAGGGCGCATACCTGTACTGTATAGGGTACGGGCGGGGCTTGCCCCCGCCCTGGTAAATTTGGCTTGCCCCCGCCCTGGTCCCTCGCAATCGTCAACCTGATAAACACATACGTCTATGATATAATGTACCTGTTGCTCCAAATTATGTTCGTTTGCTCTTACGAATTTGATGTACGAATAGCTTAGCGCTAATAGATGAACGCCTGATGAAGAAGAAACACACTGTACTACTTGCCATATCACTACCATTCATATTACTTTTGATATCCTGCGGCGGCCCTACAGTCGAGCAGGCTGTACCGCAGCAGACCGTCACCGTCAGCCCGAAATTTCAGTCGCAGCTTTCGCCCATTCCGACCGTGCCAACGTATCGTTGCGGCGCCTGGGCATCCAATAACGCCCCCGGCCCCAACGACACCATCACCATTTACGCTCGCCTCACCCAGGATCTCGCGCCTGTAAGCGGCGCGACGGCCAGCGCCGTCGTCCATTTCCAGGGCAACGACCAGACGCTCGATCAGCATCCCACCAGTGATAGCGGCGGCTATGTATCGTTCACCCTATCATTGCAAGGGCAGCAGCCGACCAAAATCCCGGCCACCGTCGAAGTGACTTTTACCAACTTCCCAGGCGGCACGCTGATCTGCTCCCAGGCTTTTTTCACTCCCCAGTAAGCTTCTGGCAGGCCGGGCAATAATGCGTGCCGCGCTGCCCGACCACCATACGCTCAATAACCGTGCCGCAGCGCGCGCATGGCTTGCCATCCTGCTGGTAGACGCGCACATGATTATAATTATCGCCCGCCTCGCCCCATACATCGCGATACTCACTGAACGATGTTCCGCCATGTTCTATGCCCAGCGTCAGCACCGCAACGACTCCCTCGCGCAACAGGTGAACCTCATCTGCCGAAAGCGATTGAGCCGGACGCAACGGGTGGATACGCGCATAATATAACGCCTCATCCGCGTAGATATTGCCCAGCCCCGCGATTATCGTCTGATCCAGCAACACCTGCTTAATCGCGCCCTTGCGCCCTGCCAGACTACGCGCCAACTTTTCAACCGTAAACTCATCTCCCAGCGGTTCCACGCCCAGTCCCGCCAATACCTCCGCTTCACGCTCGCGCGGCCACAACTCGATACGCCCAAACTTGCGCGGGTCCGTATACAACAACCTCCGCCCATCAACCAGATTGAAACACACCCGGCAATACCGCAAACTGACGGCATCATCTTCATCCGGCTGGGCTGCATAATGAAAAGCTGGCCCTCGCGTATTCCACGCCGAGGCATCGCGCTCTCGCAAGCAGGTATCAATCTCCCAACCCGGCGGCAAAAGCAAAAGGTTCCCCGTCATACGGCGATGAATAGTCACTATCAGACCACCGCTCAAATCGAGTACAAGGTATTTCCCACGCCGCCGCACCGCCAGAATACTTCGTTCTGCGATCTCAGCCTGGAAATCGGGTGGATAACCAACCGTGCGCTTCCAGAAGATCTGCGCATCTCGAATTGTCGCGCCTACTATGGCCGCCCGCAATTGGCGAGCCGTGTATTCTACTTCAGGTAATTCAGGCATCCTTCTTTCACATGCTCCATTGAAATGTATTTGTAGCCTGTATCATAGCATACACAAGTGAACGTGATTTGAATGAGACTGCACATATGTTGCATTTCTCGCACTTTTTAGGTACTCTTTCAATAGGATGAAAAATACGCCAGAGCAAAGAGAGCAAAGAGAGCAAGGAAGAGCATGAAAACATTTGAAGACCGCAGCGACGGCAGCATGACTATCACTGACAACCAGCTACAGATTCACCTGGCTTCCGATGAAGCCTACGCTTTATGGCAGTGGCTTTCTGCGCGTAAGGACGCGTTCCAGGCGCAAGCTCATAAAGAGAAGCTCGAATTGGAAATACATCTTTACCAGCAAGACCTGGACCATTTAGAAGATTTAAAAGCCGCCATCCCGGATCTTCACGAACGCGGCCCCATCGTCAAGGTACTCGACGTTCCCAGGGAAGCCGTTTCTGAGCGAGCATTGCAGTTGCTCAAAAACTACCAGATCGAATTTCACATTCACCCTATGCTCGAAGGCGATGATGTCTATGCTCAGGGATAGGCAAAGGCAGATTTTAATGAAATGACATTGGTTTTCTTCGACCAAGCGAGTAAGCAGCTTGAGGATGTTCCAGGTTTAAAATTTCGACCGTTTCGCCGTTATGCAGTTGGTAATCGATGTTCTGAAAGCGTCCGTCTACCTTCGCTCCTATACATCGATCACCCAGATCAGTATGAATGCGGTATGCGCAGTTGAGTATTGTGGCATGGGCAGGTAGGTCAATTACGTGACCATCCCTTGTAATTACATAAATTCTCTTTTGTAGAAGATCCTTCTGTAGAGAGGATAGCGGACCCGGTTCATCCGTCAAAATCTTACGGAGCTTCTCAAGCTGCTTATTCCAGGCCAGGTCTTTCTTTTTGATTTCATCGGACTTTTTACCCTCTTTATAACGCCAGTGGGCGGCATACGCGCCATACTCGGCTAATTCATGCATTTGCTCAGTACGTATTTGTACTTCGATGGTTTTCCCTTGCATGAGAACGGAAGTATGGAGAGATTGATACCCATTTTCTTTAGGCATTCGTATCCAATCTCTACACGTTTCCCCATCATAACACATGGTGAGAGGTTTCCAGAGAGTATGTAGCAGCCCCATCACCGCGTAACAATCTTGCTCGGTCTTTACAATCATACGTATACCAAGCAGGTCATTTAGTTGTTCAAAGGTAAGCTCTCTTGTTTGCATTTTCTGATGAATACTGAATATTGATTTTTCTCTCCCTGTAATAGCCACTACATCCATACCAGCTTTGCGGATTTTATCTTTCACAAGATGAATGATCTCGCCAAGATATTGATCGTTTCTTTCCCTCTGATGATTTAGGTTCGTCTCAATCTCCTTGAACTTCTCTGGAAAAAGAAATTGAAAAGCGCTGTCCTCCAGCTTTGACTTTAACTGCCATAGTCCTAAACGGCTTGCAAGCGGAGCATATAAAGCCATATTAAGTTTGGCATTGGTAATAACTATTTTCTGTAAAGATGAAACCGGTCTGGTATTGTATTGCGCTACAAAATGCAGACGCTCGGCCAGCATAATGACCAGAGTACGAACATCTGTTGTTGCTGCCATCAACAAACGGAGCAAGTTTTCAATTTGTACTTCTCTATTCTGAAAATGCTCGCTTTGATAAAAGTCTGTAATCTGATCGGCAAAGCGGTAATCAACCAGGGTTAGAAGAAGCATCTTCTCCAGCGTATCATTGCGCTTGAAATTTTCATAATAGCGTAAGTCAGTAGACCAGGTGCGCAAATCGGCTATACCTGGATGACATAACTCTTCAACCAGGTCAATCACTTCATCGTCGAACATTTCTGCCATTTCACTTCGTGTCAACCCTGGATTGATAGCCGGTGGGTACAACATAGCTGCGCTAATAACAGCGGAGTCAGCGCCGAGTTGTTTAAGTAAGTTGGCAAGGCCAAATACATATTCGAAGTACGAGATACCGAGGGGATGTAGCTGGTTGGGATAGTGCCGTTTAAGGAAAGCCATCGCGCGTTTCCCTATCAGGTCTTCAACTCTAAGCGTATAATTCAGCGTTGCTGACAGCATAATTGCTACCCCAACTATGGTACGCGACTATTTTCCCATAAGACATCGAAATGTTTTTCAAATCCGGCAAATAGCGGATTCTTCTGGCGCACCATCTTAAACATCCTCGCGAAATCGTCATTTTTTGATGTAACAAAAGCGCTTACAAACATAATATCATCAAAAAGTAATATTTTGAAATTGGGTGAATGAGTATAGTACTTTAATTGAAAATGGACATTCTTGCTTGCAGTATACTTCAAAAAATCAAAAACAAATTGCATTCCTACCTTGATCTCGTCTGACGAAGGATGCTTTAATCTAACAGCCAGTTCCTCGGTGATGTGGTTCGATTCTGGTGAGAGCACCAGAACCTGCACAAGTCGTTCTGTTGTCGTATCCGCCGAGCAAAGATGAGATAAAATGCTCAAGTGACCTTGAAAGTACTTGTTGCCGCGAATAGTCAGTATCTTAATGCTTCTTGCGTGAAGCGATGCTGCGCGAATCTCTTCTTCACATGCTTTCTGGTTTGGATAGACAGTAAAAATTTCGCTCTGTACCAATGTTTGAGCTTTGGTTCCTCGCGCCTCTTGCCCACTTTCGACTCTGTGGTGCGAGTTGATATGCTGCGCAAGTTCATCGGTGTGCAGTTTGAGGAGTTCCGCTAGACGTGGGATTTGTTGAATGCCTGGAATGCGTATTTCACGCTCCCACGAGGAAATCGTATTGCTTGAATATCCCCATCGTCGGGCCAGTTCCTTTTGTGTCCATCCCATATTGGTTCGATGGTCTTTGAGCAGTTCCGCGAAACTCCCGAGAGGTGTCGATGATGGCATCTCATTATTCCTACTGTACCATACAAATATACTCGTCTCGTTTGAGAAAAGCTAGAAGAATTCCGTACCAGAATAATACATCTTTAGTACGTTGGATGTACTCTTGACGTACAGGTGATGTTCTGCTTATTAAACCACATAATTTGTACGTACACAACAAGTTGTTAGTACGTCTCATTGTACGGTTTTCCCCCTTTATTGCCTGTGCTTTATGGTACTGTAGAAGTAACGAGGGCTTGTCTTAAAGGTCCTTCCAGGGGTAGTGACAATTGAGAACAACGTAAGTTAAAGGTTCATCTTTTGCACTACACAAACGAGATAAATACTCCTGCGTGTTAGCAAATATTTTTGCTGGATCTTTATCCATTATCTGGTCAGTGCGAACATACAGGAGAGTTTATCTAACCCTGGAGGCTCAAAAACATGCCCAGAATCGATCCTTATATTGGCCGCTTCTTTGGTAATTACGAGATTATATCTCGTATTGCGCGAGGTACATACGGCTGGGTCTATTTGGCCCGGCATAGACACACTCGCCGCCTTGTTGCTGTTAAGATACAGGCTGATATTTTCCTCTCCAATGACAGTGAGAGGATACGTTTTCTCAAAGAAGCTTTTATTCTCAAACTACTCCATCATCCACATATTCTCACTATTCTAGAAGTTGGCATTCAGGACGATATCCCTTTTATGGTAACCGCATATGCTCCTCATGGTACGCTTCGCGATTGGTTGGCGCGTCGTTCCTACCGTCCATTCCCGGAGCAACTCGCAGTCTCAATTCTGTTGGAGGTGGGAGAAGCTTTACAATACATTCATCGACACCATATTCTTCATCACGATCTGAAGCCTGCTAACATTCTTTTTAATCAGAACTGCCAGGTCTTGCTCGCTGATTTCGGGATTTCTATTATACAGGCTACACGTATGCAGCAGCGCTCTACTGCTTTTTGCGGCACTTCGCCTTATATGGCCCCCGAGCAGTTCAGAGGTATGGTCGGCTATCAAAGCGACCAATATTCTATGGGATGCATTGCGTATGAACTGCTCACTGGAAGAACGCCATTTATTGCTGCTACTAGCCAGGAGATGGGATACAAACATGTTCACGACCAGCCTTTGCCATTATCTTACTTCAACCCTCAAATCTCTCTTTCCATCGAACAGGCCGTTCTCAAATCGCTGGAGAAAGATAGCGCGAACCGTTATCCGAATATTGCTGCTTTCATGAAGGCGTTGTATGTCCCACTCTTAAAAGACCCCATTCCTTCATCATCTGTACAAAGACGCAAACAGCGAAACGACTTTAATCTGTACATGAAGGAACTATCGGACTTCGCGCAAACTATCCAGCATGATCCTGCTAATCCCATCCACTACTACAACTTGAGTCATATCCTGAAACAAATGGGTTGGGATGAAGAAGCACACCGGGCTTATATAAAGGCAATGGAACTGGACAGGATGAATCGAGCCTGAACCTTTTCGGATAGTGTGGAAAGGAGGATATCATAAGTTTTCAAGTGAAGAATTTCCCACTATCTCCCACACCCTATATCCCGATTCAGTATCCTCCACCAGCGTCGTGGCGGGAAGGCGCAGCATTCTCGCTACTGACCAGGCGTCGCCAGCCGCGCCGGAAACATTGCCTACCGTCACTGCCAGCGTAAAGGCAGCCACTGTGGGCGCAACAAGCGTCACCACGATACCGGCCAGCGTGATGACTACCAGCGGGGCCAGCCCGACCACCAGGTACTGGTTGCGCCGGAAAAGCTGGTTCTTCGCCCCGCAATACAGCGCGTAAGGGAGCTTCGCGCCGAAGTACGGTGTGCCGCCCCACAACAAAAACGCCGCGCCGTGCAGCGCCTCGTGCAACGGCAGCATCAGACCATAGCCCACCACGCTGATAACCAGCCACAGCAGCAAACCGCCGCCCGTGATGCCCGGATTGAAGGTATGGTACCGCAGCGCGAACGCGCCATAATTCAGCAGGCCAAAAAAGGCCGCGCCGGCCAGCAGTAATTGCAGGCTCAGACGGGCCAGTGGTAAGAGTTGTTCCTTTTCCAGCAGAGCTAACTCTTCCACTGTGCGTATATGCCCGGCATCGATAGCCGCCTGTTGCTTCGCTCGCAGGTTCGGCTGAAAGCGATCTACCAGAGTCAATGCCATAGCTATGCTTCTCAGTGATCGCTCGTGCTAGACGCCCATCGAGCGGCCAATGATCTCCTTCATGATTTCATTCGTGCCTGCATAAATGCTCTGCACGCGCGCGTCCAGGTACATGCGCGCGATGGGATACTCCAGCATGTAGCCGTAGCCGCCGTGCAACTGCACGCATGTATCGACCACCCTCTTTTGCAGTTCCGAAGTCCACCATTTCGCCATCGCCGCGCTCTCCGGCGATAGTTCTCCAGCATTTAGCTCCTCAATGCAGCGATCAACATACACGCGCGCAATCTCTGTTTCCGTCTTCATCTCGGCCAGCTTGAAGCGCGAGTTCTGGAAACTGCCAATTGGCTGACCAAATGCCGTGCGCTCTTTGCAATACTCCAGCGTGATCTCCAGAGCCGTTTCGCAGGCCGCTACCGCCAGCACTGCCACGCTCAAACGTTCTTGCGCCAGCTGGCGCATCAGGTAGTAAAAGCCGCGTCCCTCCTCGCCGAGCACATTGGCGCTCGGCACTTTCACGTCCTCAAAATACAGCTCCGCCGTATCTTGCGCCTTCTGTCCCATCTTTTCGAGTTTGCGACCGCGTTTGAACCCCTCCATGCCTCGTTCCACAACCAGCAAACTGATGCCCTTGTGCCGCATCTCTAGATTCGTCTTCGCTACCACAATCACCACATCGCTCAAGATGCCGTTGGTAATAAACGTCTTCTGCCCGTTGAGCAGGTAATGATCGCCCTGGCGCATAGCCGTTGAGCGCACAGCCCCCAGGTCGCTTCCCGTGTTCGGCTCCGTCATGGCAATAGCCGTAATCAACTCACCAGCGCACATACCCGGCAGCCAGCGCCGCTTCTGCTCTTCGTTGGCATACGCCATAAAATATGGCAATGTAATGTCATTGTGCAGACCCATCCCCTGTCCCGCGCTGGCTACACCCGCGCGCACAGTTTCTTCCGCGAAGATCGCGCTATACCTGAAATCATCTACTCCCGCGCCGCCGTACTCTTCCGGCACGCTCATACCCAGAAAGCCCTGCTGTCCCGCCTTCAACCACAACTCGCGGGAAACCTCGCCGTCCTTCTCCCACTGTTCGTTGTAGGGTACCATCTCCTTTTCAACAAAATGTCGAAACGCATCACGAAACAACATATGTTCTTCAGTAAAAATGGTTCTTCTCATGCGTATCTCTCCCTGGTCTGCATTCGCGCCCATTCAGGCAGGTGGTCTTCATCAAATAGCATCATCGCTCTACGTCATAGGATACCATATAACGCAGTAGCGACGCCCCTTGTGGGTGTCCCGTCTCCATACGGACGTGGGTAAGACGGAACGCCCGCAAGGGGCGTCGCTACTGCACTATGGTATGATATCCACATACTAACGACTATCACAATGGAGCATAGCAAATGCAGCGCAGACAAATCTGGAAATATCTTATAGCCATATTCGCCGCATTCTGGATAATCTTCGCCGTATTTCTGTTCCTGGGGGATATCCCATTCTATATCATCAGTATCGCCTTGAGCACGGTACTGGTGCTTTCCGCGTTGATCATCGCTCTGGCCTGGGCATACCAGAATAACCTGTAAGTAAGGAACCAATTGTCGTGATTGATATCTGTATGTTGGGAACATGCGGCATGATGCCTATGCCGGGACGCTGGTTGTCGTGCGCTCTGGTGCGCAGCGGCTCATCGCTGACGCTGCTGGATTGTGGCGAGGGAACGCAGGTTCCCTGGAAAGCATTAGGCTGGGGTTTCCGGCAGTTAGGAGCCATTTGCTTCACGCACATGCACGCCGATCACGTGCTTGGCTTGCCCGGCGTGCTCTTCATGGTCGCCCACGCCGGACGCACCGAACCACTGCATATCTACGGGCCACAGGGCATGAACTACATCATCGAAGGTCTGCGGCGCGTCGCGCCTGACCTTCCATTCCCGGTCCACATGCACGAATTGCGCAGTGGCGAGCAATTCGCGCTGCCCGGCAATTTGCGCGCTTCCTGCGTATCAGCCGCGCACGGCATCCCCTGTCTGGCTTATCGCATCGAACTGCCACGCAACCGCGAGTTTCAGCTTGAGCAAGCAAAGGCGTCGGGCCTGCCCGTGCAACTCTGGTCGCGCCTGCAACACGGGCAGAGCGTCGAATTCAACGGGCAAACCTTCTCACCCGACAGCGTGCTTGGCCCGCCCCGGCGTGGCATCTCCTTCGCCTTTATCACCGACACGCGCCCAACGCGCCAACTTGCCGAACTTGCCAACGATGTTGACCTGCTCATCTGCGAAAGCATGTACGACGACCCTGCCGATCTGCCCCTGGCGAAAGCTCACGCGCACATGCTGGCGACAGAATCCGCCGGTATCGCGGCGGCGGCTGGCGCGCATAACCTCATCCTCACCCACTTCAGCCCCAAAATCTACGACCCATCTCAGGCAGAAAAAGCGGCGCAGAGTGTCTTCGCAAACACCCGCGCCGCCCGTGATGGCATGGTTGTATCGCTAGATTACCCTGCCGATTGAACCAGGGCGGGGGCAAGCCCCGCCCGTGCCCTGGACCGTAGTACGCATTATTACGCGCCGTATAGGGTACGGGCGGGGCTTGCCCCCGCCCTTGGCAACGTGTACTTGTTACGACGCCGCCTGCCACCCATCTTGTCCCGGCGTTCCTGCCTGTTCGTTCTCGTCTGCCGACGTTGTATCCATCAAACGCAACTGTGGCATATTTTTTAGATGCAGGTCGAAGAAATTGACGATTTTGTTCACATACGCCACGCGATCCTCAAAGTACGCGCCACAGTGATCGGCGTTGGGCAGCAGCCAGATTTCCTTTGGTTCCTGCGCCGCCCCGTACAGCAACGGCGCGTCACGCGGGTCAACAAGAGAGTCTTTCCCGCCCTGAATGATCAGAACGGGACGCGGCGCGATTTTAGCAATATCGCGCAGTGGCTCCACCTGGTGAAAACGATAGCCCGCGCGTAAACTCAGCAGATTATCCGCCATCCACCCCACCAAAGTCGAAGGCAGGTGGAATACGCGGCGGAATTGAAAATCAACCACGCTTGTGTGCGTTGCGAAGGCGCTGTCCGCTATCAGCGCCTCAACGTCATTGCTGCGAGCCGTTCCCATAATGGCAACCGCCGCACCCATCGAATACGCCATTACACCCAGCCGCGTCTCAGGCGAGCGTTCCTTTGCATAAGCAACCGCCCCCAGAAAATCGTTAATCTCGCTGTAACCAAGCGTGATTGACGTACCTACATCCATACCATGCCCGTGATACTCGAAGACCAGCACATTATGCCCCGCTCTCCATACCAATGTCGCGATACCCAACACATCTGCTTTAAGGGTGCGATAGCCAGGAGAGACAATCACGGTCGTCGTCGCGCCAGGACTGGGAATATACCATCCACTAACTTTGTGCTTGCCGTCTTTCGAGGAGAACAAAACCTCTTCGGCTGGCAAATCTAACTCATAGGGGCTAAACTTATAGGCATCAAGAAAAGTGCGCTTCTGAGGCCGTATAATCGATTCAACAATATACAATGACACTGCGAAAATGGCAGCCACCAGCCCGACTCCACCACCCAACCCACCAAACAGCAGCCGCCTCAATGAAAAATGAGGCATTTTCGGGTTTTGTCTCTGCAACATTAATGCAGCCATCCTTTCTATCGTTTGAAAGGCACAACAATATGCATACATCCTACATACAATAACGCGACAGGCAGCAGATTTATGCCTGTGCAATTAGAATACGTGCAGGGTAAGCATAAGGTTTTATAATCCTGGCGGCAGCAGGAAAGGAAAATTTGTGTGAGAGATGAAAAGGGCGACCGCTCGGTCGCCCTTTTCATCTCTCACACAGCAATTATTTACGCGCCCCCTGCCAGGTTCCTTACCTGCTGCAACAGCGCGTTGCCCTGGTCGATCAACTGTTGAGCCTGTGTCGCATCAACGGGCGAGTTGTTGAATTCGGCGCTGCCCAGCATGGCGATCATCTGGCCTGCCAGCGCATCACGTTGGGTAGTGATGGAAGTCAACTGGTTTTCCAGATTGGTATAGGTGGTATCGCCCGCCACATTGCTTTTGATGGCCGTTGTAGACACCTGCAGGCTATCGAGACCAAGCTGACCAACGGGGGCGTTGATCTGCTTATACACCTGCGCCAGCGAGGTCAAAATCTGGCGCGAGCTGCCCACCGACGAAGGAAGCGCGGAATCTTGCAGGTCTTCAAACAGCACGCGCCCGGCATCGGTATAATCGTCCTTCAAGCCAACCATTGCCAGAATGGTGGGGCGAATATCGGTGTGATCCGACCAGGTGGCGCTGTCCACTCCGGTCGCATTCACACCCGGACCCACCATGCCCAGCCACGTCGTATTGATGTCGGGCGAGACATCCCCGTGATTCCAGGCATAGGTGGCTCCTTCCGCCACACAGGGTTTGCTGCAATCCGCTGCTCCCGTTGCCTGGTAATAGTTGGGATCGCCAAACGCCGTGAAGGTTGGCGTGCGCTGCGGATCGCCCGTCACCATGTGCAGCAGCTTCTCCTCCACCGGGTCGGCCATGTAGGTAGTCAGCGTATCCGTGGCATTCGAGATAGGATTGGTTGCTGTGAGCGCCGCCACCGCGTGTTCAAAAGCGCGCGTGTTGGGATCGCCGGGAGAAGGATTGCCATTTAGATAGAAGTTCGGCGCGGAGTCGCCATGCGCGTTGAAGGCGGTGGTCACGTTTTGCTGGGTCGCCAGCAGCCCGGTCAGATTGACATCAATCTCGCCGATCTGGCTGTAGGTGCAGGGCGTTGTGACGCCATCGCAGTTCGCCGGACTGGGCGCGCCTCCCACAAAATGGTCGCCCTCGTCGGACGTAAACACAAAAAGTGTATTATTCTTATTGATGCCATCGCTGGCAAGGCGAGTAAAGAATTTGCCAAACGCCGTATCATACGCTTTCAGCGCGGACACGTAGCCAGCTTCGCCAGGGCCGTAGGCTGTCCTCGCGCTGTGGTTGTCATGCGCATCCGAGATGTAAGCATAGGTGATTGGCACACCGTGTTCCTGCATCGCGGCCACGTAGGAAAGTGAAACCGAGGCCGACATACTATCGAAGCCGGGGAAGCCCTGATTGCCTTTGGCATCTTGAATAGTGTTGCCATCCAGATCGGTTATTGGGCCATTGGGGCTGATCTGTGGCGCGACATACTTGTTTCCAAAAAGAGCATTGTATCCCGTGTAGCCGCCCGGCTCATCCGGCAGCGCATCGGTTTTGCCGTTATTGGTGCTTGAACAGAGGACGTCATTGGCCGCGCAATGAACGGCGATACCCACAAAATCTGCCTGGGCTTTTGTCGGGTTGGACTGCGCCTCCTGCTCCTCTGCGGAGTTAGCTCCGAATACGGTGGTGATGTCGGTACCCGTATTTTCCAGCGCCGTGTTACCCGAGAGTACCGAACCGAAATCGCAGCCCGCCCGCGTATATGGCACCCAGGGCGCTGGCGCGTTTTTGCCGGCAGCTGTCAGCATGTTGTAAGTGGTATCACTCGGCGAAGCGACTTTGGTATCATAAATAGGATCAGTCCAGTACGTAAAAGAGTTTGCCATACTGCTCGTGCCATCAGGATTGTAATAACCGTAGGTATTGGCAATTGGCACTCCATGCTGGTCGCCATAGACTCCGCTAATCGAGGTCAACACGTCGTCCGCCGTGTGGGCAATCAGCGGCGTGTGATGATTGCTAAGCAGTGTGCCGTTGGTCTCAATAAAGTTCAGCAGATTCGGCATCTGTTCGAGATCAGAGGGAACGTTGGGATTATCACGGGTAAAATGCGTATTATCGAACTGGATATAAATAACATGCTGGATCGCCCCCTGCGGCGAGTTGAGCTGGCAACTATTCGCGGCAGCGTGGACGTTACGCGATAGGTTTATCTTTCCCATGCTCACAGCTCCTGCGCCCAGCAGCACCAGAAGCAGCGCGGTAACGACAAAGCGGCTAAGTGGTTTCCGCCACAGTCGTCTCATCAAGTTCATTCAGTCGTTCCTCCTACATTAGAAAACAAAATAAGAGCGATTGGCCTATTTAGACCAACCGCCCTGAATGAACGGGAATAGCCGCCCTTTTCGGAGAAACAAATGTTAAATTTTAGCGTTATGCCGTCGCAAGCCCTTTTTCGTTCCATGCATCCATACCACCAACTACATTGAACAATTGCATAAAGCCATGCCTTTGCAAGATCGAACAGGCGATCGCGCTGCGCTGACCGCTGCCACAGATCACCGCCAGGGGTTGATCGATGTAGTGTTGCAGTCCATTTTGCTGCTCTCGCAGGCGCTGCTCGATAAAGTAGTACGGCACATGCCGCGCCCCCTTGATGTGTCCCTCGTCCCATTCACTCTGGTCGCGTACATCCAATACATGCAGATCATGCCGCAAGGTCTGAAGCTGTTCAACAGACATCGAATTCATGGTTTGTATTGCCAGTTCAGACTCCTGCCACGCCGCCATATTCCCTTCAAGGTAGCCGATAACCTGGTCGTAACCGACAACCGCTAGCTGCGTGACAGCTTCGCGCAAGTCGTGCTCATCCCTCACAACCAGCAGCAGGCGGCTGTCGGGCGCGGCCACGAAACCTACCCGCGTGGGAAAAGCCGAGCCATGCAGGTCTACATGCAGCGCGCCGGGAATATGTCCCTCCCCAAATGCATGAGGAGAGCGCGTATCAATCACCAACGCCCCGCTTCGCATCTCACGCTGGAAAGTCAGCGCGTTCGAGCGGTCTGGGCATCATGGAAGCACCCATATGGTCGTAATTCCCGCGATTGCGTTCCACAATGTTGTACATATTAGGCGGGCGTTGCGGCAAATTCTCATTCATATCACGCACGAACCCTGCGCGCGAGCGCGGCGCAACGGCAACATTATATTTGCGCTCGAAGCCTATGGTCGAGCTGGTCTTGGCGTTCATGCCGCGCCCGCATAACGAGCCTGCCACATGCGCCGGGTAGACTTCCACCCCGTCGTCAAGCTTCAACAACCGCTCGAAGATGCTATCATACAACACGCTGGCCCCTTCTTCCCCCGGCACGGCCAGGTCGGGACGGGCCACGTCACCGATAAAGAGCGAATCGCCCGTCAATACCAGCCAGGGTTCTTCGCTGCGGCTCGTATCGGCCACCGCCAGCGCGATATGCTCCGGGCGATGTCCGGGAGTATGCATCACGCGCATCTTCACCACCCCGAAGTGCAATTCGTCGCCATCTTTGAGGTTCTTATGCGGGTAGGCAACCTCCGCCTTCTCATGCACATAGATGTCCGCTCCCGTGCGCCTCGCCATATCGCCATGACCGGAAATATGATCGGCGTGATTATGCGTCTCGATCACCGCCGCGATCTTCATTCCTTTCGCTTCGGCCAGCGTCAGAATATCCTCTACCATATCCAGGCGCGGGTCTACCACTGCGCACACCGCCGCATTAGTGCAGCCTACAATATAACTGGCGCACCCCAGATCCTCTTTGACAATCTGCTTGAAGTACATCGTTGTGCCTCCCGTTGTGCTCATCTTGCATTAGACAATGTATGTAGTAATATCAGTGTAAGTAAGAAGCAGGCAATTGTCCAGTAGGAGCCACATTATGATAACCCACATCGTCCTTTTACAGCCCAGAGCCGCAACAACCCCCACAGAACTCGCAACATTCCTCGATCACGTGCGCGCTTTGCAAAAACTCATTCCAGGCATTATCGCCATCTCAGCCGGCAAAAATCATAGCCCCTATCACAGCCTCTATACTCACGGCATCATCATGCGCTTTATAGACGAAGCGCACCTGCAAGCCCACCACCCCCACCCGGCCCATGTCGCTGTAGTTGAGGAACTCGACCGCCTGTGCGAAAGCTCCATAGATTTCGATCTGCCCGAAACCCTCCCGTAGCCGGACCCCAATAGTATGCAGAGTGAAGCCAGGGCGGGGGCAAGCCCTGCCTTTCACTGGTAGCTTTTTGGGAAAGGCGTCAGCGAGTTGGGAGTTGTCATTCTGAGCGCAGCGAAGAATTTGCGTGCGGCTCGGCGAGAGATTCTTCGCTGCGCTCAGAATGACAGGCGCAAGCGGCGCGTTTCAAAATACCTACCAGTGAAAGGCGGGGCTTGCCCCCGCCCTGGTCGCGTATGCTCCAATTGTTATGGCAAAATCAAATGCAAATCGCCGAACTCGTGCCACAGGTAACGCTCGCGTAGTGCCTCTTGATAGGTGACTTTCAGATGCTCCATACTGCTCAACGCTTCGAGCATGGCGATATGCGTAGCGCGTGGTTCGTGCAACCCTGTGAGCATGGCATCGACGGCTCGCATACCGCGTTGTGGCGTCACCACCAGCTCCGTCCAGCCTTCGCAGGGATGCGTCACTCCCGCCCTGTCGGTTACGCTTTCCAGCGCGCGCACAACCGTTGTGCCGACCGCTATCACCCGTTTTCCCGCCTCGTGTGCCATGTTAACCAGCCGCGCGGTTTCAAGCGGCACGCGATAGAACTCTTCGTAGGGCGGCTCGTGTTCTTCCAGACTGGCTACCCCCGTATGCAAAAGCAGGGGCGCGATCACTATGCTCTTCGCGACAAGCCGCGTAATCAATTCGGGCGTAAAGGCGCGGCCAGCCGAGGGCATTTCCGCGCTACCCGTTTCGGTCGCGTAAACCGTCTGGTAGTAGCTGATCGGCCAGCTTTCCCGCACATACGAGTAGCGAATAGGGAAGCCGTACCGCGCCAGGTAATCTTGCCAGCCGCAGGGCAGCCGCAGTGTAGCCAGCCACAGCCGGTAATGCCCCTTTTCTTGCTTGCTACTAAAGGACATTGCTTGCGAAACTGTTGTATGTGCGTCCATCTTACGGGTATAAGGTGCGTGCAGCGTCACGGTTGCCCCGCCCGGCAATTGTAGCGTTTCCCCTGCCTGAGCATCGTACAAGGGCGTAGTGCCTTTTTCGCCGGGCAGTCGTATCTCGACCGTCCAGCTATCGTCAGGCCGGTGGGTCGAAAGATGCAGCTCGCAGGCAGAGCCATCAGCGCGCATAGCGTGTAATGCCGCGTTCATCGTTCCGCTCGTATTGATTACCAGCACATCCCCCGCTTCGAGGTACTCCGGCAGATTGCGAAACCGTGTATGTATAACGCGATTATCCACCCTGTACGAAACCATCAAGCGCACTTCGTCACGCGCCAGCCCGCGCGCCTCCGGCGGCTCGCCGGCCTCCAGTTCTGCTGGCAAAACAAAGGGTAGAGTCGAATTTTTTATATCATGGGAGAGAAGCAATGTTTTCACAGTAGCTCAAGGTCCTTCGTTATGGCAGCGCGCGTGCCATGTAGCGTCCGCTCGGTCGATTTCCGGTTAGCAGTTCGATCAATCCAGGCACGCTCGTCTCCGGCAATGGGCGATCACTGATATCTTCTCCGGGAAACGCTTCCTGGTGCATTTGCGTGCGCATATCGCCTGGATCAACCCAGTAGACGCGCCACGCCGTATTTTCAGCCGCCAGGATATGCGAAAGTTGTTCCAGCGCCGCCTTGCTCGATCCATACCCTCCCCACCCTTCGTATCCCTCCACCCCCGCGTCGCTGGTAACGTTGATAATGCGCGCCCCCGGCTTCAAACTATGCTGTATAGCCTGAATGAGCGCCAGTGGCGCGATCACATTCGTGCGATAGACCTGTTCCAACACCTCAAGTGGATATTCCAGCAACAGCGGCTGGGGACTCGGCCCAAGCAAACTGGCATTGTTGACCAGCGCATCCAACCCACCCAGCGCCTGCGCCGCCTTAGCCAGGTCCTGTCTGTGTCCCGCGTCGGTCACATCCCCGGCAAGAGCCACAACTTTTGTATACCGCCCCAGTTCCACGCGAGCCACCTCAAGCGCATCAATCCCCCGCCCATCAATAATAAGTTGCCACCCATCCGCCGCCAGCCGTCGAGCCAGCGCCAACCCCAGCCCACGAGACGCCCCCGTAATCAAAGCAGTACGAGTCATTTGCGATGCCATATACTAAAACCTTTCTATAGACAGATGTTGTTATGTGTTTTGTCATTAGTGTAACCGAAAAAATACGCGTATACCTCTGTCAAAAGGCCAGTTCTCTTCTGCACAAAGGTACAGGCCATACCTGTTGAATTTTGCCAACCGAATAAGGGAATTGTGTTCATCGGGACGCTGGCGTCCCCGCCGTCCTGTAGGGACAAGGGGCGGTGTAGGGCGGACGTGGGGGCCTTGTGCTTGTCCTCGTCGGACTGGCTCCGTTTGGATTATGTGAGGCACGTGTGGGCTATGAGGGCGGCGCAAGCGCCCCCACACGTTACCCTACGTCGTAGGGATGTGGACTTTTGCATCGTTCTTATCTCTACTGCTCTATTACAGTCCAGTTGTGGCATAATTTGCCCTAAAAGGGGAGGAACATGTGGGTCTGAATCACCCCGTATGAGCAAAAAAGAGCAAGACCCCAACGAAACCTGGGGCAATCTGCACAATGCCCACGCCCGATGGCAATATCCTCTGGCTCTGTAGCGATCATCGCAGGCAGTACGAGGCGAAGCAAGCGGCGATATGACGGGAGGGCCAAGATGGCATTGCTACTCCCCTTGCTTTGAGATGATCAATACTCTCTGCTTGTATCAGTTGCCACTCGTGATACGTCCGATCTTGTTGCCATCCCACTCGGTAATCCAGAGGTTGCCGTCGGGTCCTAGTGTGATACCCTCTGGCACACTCTGGGAAATTGGAAGGGGGAACTCGGTAATGATCCCGTTGGGAGTGATGCGCCCGATCTTGTTGCTATTGGATTTGGTTTCGGTAAACCAGAGCGAGCCATCGGACCCTACTGTAATCCCCTCTGGCCCGCTCTGGGGGGTTGGAATGGAAAATTCGGTGATGGTCCCCTTATGAGTAATACGCCCGATCTTGTTGCCATTGTACTCAGTAAACCAGAGATTGCCATTGAGTCCTGCTGAAATCCCGTATGGCTCGCTCAGGGGAGTTGGAATGGAGAACTCAGTGATGACTCCATTGGGAGTGATACGTCCGATCTTGTTGCTACTCCACTCGGTAAACCAGAGGTTGCCGTCGGGTCCTGCCGTGATCGCATTTGGATTGCTCGTAAGGGTTAAAATGGAGAACTCATTAATGGCCCCATTAGGAGTGATACGTCCGATCTGGTTGCCATCCCACTCGGTAAACCAGAGGTTGCCGTCTGACCCTGCTGCAATTCCCTCTGGCACGCTCTGGAAGGATGGAAGGGAGAACTCGGTGGAGACCCCGTTGGGAGTGATGCGCCCGATCTTGTTGCTATTGTACTCGGTAAACCAGAGGTTTCCATCGGACCCTAATGTAATCCCATATGGCTCGCTTGCGGCGGTTGGAATGGCAAACCCGGTAATGACCCCGTTTGGAGTGATGCGCCCGATCTCGTTGTTATTGTACTCAGTAAACCAGAGATTGCCATCGGGTCCTGCTGTAATCCCATATGGCTCGCTCGTGGAGGTTGGAAGGCGGAACTCGGTGAAGATCCCAGCAATATGCGGAGTGATGGTCACTGTAGGATGCGGGGTGACGGTCTTTGTAACATGCGGGGTGATGGTCACTGTAGGATGCGGATGGATGAACCATGTTATACCACCGGAGAGAACTACTACCACCAGTCCTACCAGCCCTATGAGGACGAAACGCCGTGATCCGCTGCGTTTCATTGGCTTCACAGGAGCTTTTACGTCGGGTCGTACTGTTAGTGGTAGTGAAGCCGGTGAACGGGCTGGTGGTACCCGTGTGTCCTCGATGGAAGGTATCTGCATGGTTGGCATCGACACGGGAGTTGTAAGTTCCCCGCTGTCCTGTGGAAGAGATAAGGAATTTTCTGCTGCCAGAATGGTAATCATCAGGATCAGCGAACCTGCTGGTCCACCCGTGTAGTAAGGCATCCCCTGCCCTTCCAGGCGCATCATTGTTCCATCATTTACCTCCGAAGGAACATTGACGCTCACCTGTCGTCCTCCTGGCAAGGTCAGGCGGCGGGTAGTTCCGGTCTGTGCTTCTGTCCTGCTAATAGCCAGGGTGGCATGCAGTTCAGGACTGCTCTGCACCGCCTCCTGGAAGGCAACCGCCAGGGCGGCCACCGAGGGGAAGCGCTCGTCTGGTTGTTTGGAGAGCGCGCGCAGCAGCACTGCGTCAAGTGCAGGAGACAGGCGCGGGTTGAGCGTGCTGGGGACTGGCGGCAGCTCCATATAATGCTGGCGCATTACCTGGCCCGGCCCGCCCCGGAAAGGAGGCCGACCCACCAGCAGCTCATAAACCATGATCGCCAGCGCGTACTGGTCAGTGGCCGGGAGCGGATGCCCATCCCACAGTTCGGGAGCCATGTAAGTCGGCGTGCCTCGAATGCTCTGGCTGATGCCGGACGTTACCCCTGTGAGTTTTGCGATGCCAAAGTCGGCTAAGAGCAGGTCGGGACGACCGGGTTGATCTGGTCGCATACGAACGAGAAAGTTGGTGGGCTTAATATCCTGGTGAATGACCTGCTGGTCATGGGCGTGTTGCAGCGCATCGGCGGCCTGCTGCAATAAAGGTGCCACTTCGCCAGGCGAAAGCAATGCCTTACTGCCCCGTTGCCGCAGCCAATCTGCAAGGGTGCCATCTTTGCGATAAGGCATCACCAGGTAATTGAGCGGCTGGTCGTGGAGCGTTTCCTCCCCGTAAGCGTACAGGGGCAAGATGTTGGGGTGATCGAGCAGGGCAATCGCCCTGGCCTCGCGCTCGAAGAGGCGGGCGGCCTCGCTGGCACTTTTCCGCTCCGGGTAGGCCACGCCTTCTGTGTGGATGACTTTGATGGCGACCTGTTGCCCGATGCGCGCATCTTCGGCAAGGTAGACTTCGCCCATGCCACCTCTGCCCAGCAGGCGCAGCAGGCGATAACGGCCCAGGTGTTCTCCTTCCAGCGACATGCAAGCAATCCCCCTTTGCTTCAAAGTACACAAATAAAACCATATCATGGTGGTGGAGAAGATGATGTAAGTATAGCACAACTAGTTGAGTATCGCCGGAACTATGGAGCCATTGACACAATACAATCTGCTGAATTGGGGCGAATGAACGTATTGCACCGTGTATGATACAATATCACTCATGCAAAGACTACATAGCCTTTGACTTGAGTGAAGGGGGGACGCAAATATGTACAAACGCAGCGCCTATGGCTTCTTGCTTGTCTGGTTACTGCTCTTAGCAGCTTGTGGAGGAAGTAGTAGTTCGGGTCCGACAACACCTGACGCGCACCTGCTTATCACAAAAGCGCAGGCCGCCATCCAGAAGGTGTCGGCGTATCATTTCAACCTCAAGGCTGTGAATATTGGCGCGAACGCTGCGTTACCCATAAGCAGCGCGGATGGTGATATCCTGGTTCCAGACAAGCTCAAGGCGACGGCCAACGCGCTTTTCGCGGGCAATAATGTGCAGGTGCAGCTTATCGCCATCGGCAGCAAGCAATACATCAACGTCTTCGGCGCCTGGCAAACGACCACCGGCCTGCTCGACCCGCGCACCCTCTCAGACCCGCAAACTGGGGTCGCGGCCATTCTGGGCCACATTCAGAATCCAGGCTCTCCCACAGATTCAAATGTTGGCGGTCGTAGTTGCTGGAATATCAAGGGCAAACTTGATCCCACCTACCTCTCCGGTATCACCGGCGGCGGCGCTCCGGCGGGTCAGCTTGACGATGTGAGCGCGTGTATTGGTAAAACCGACAACCTGCCCTACCAGATCATCATCAATGGAGTAGCAACGCAGGGCGATACGGCTAAAACTGTACGCACCTTCACGCTCTCCAATTTCAACGAGCAGCTCTCTATCCTGGCTCCCATTTAACGTCAAAACTGTTAAGAGGATGAAGCAATGCAGCGCGCGCGACCTGTCCAACTGCGCAACAATACCGCTTTTCTGGCGATGCTGGCGGCGTGCAGCGTGGTCTTTCTCACTGCGCTCGATCAAACCGTGGTAGTCACAGCCTTGCCCAAAATCATCATCGATCTCTCCATCACTGTCCAGCAGCTTGACCGCGCCGCCTGGATTGTCAGCGGCTACCTGCTTGGTTTCATTATCGCCATGCCTTTGATGGGACGCATCTCCGACATGTACGGCAGGCGCGCTGTTTTTCTCATCTGCCTGGGCATCTTCGCCCTGGGATCGCTCTTTTGTGGCCTGGCTCCCATCCTGGGCAGCGCAGTGGATATCAGTTTCCTGCAACACATCGGCATCAATGTCTCCGCGCCCGGCGATTTCAGCGATCCTAACGCGCTCTCGCCTGGCCTGGTCTGGCTTGTTTCCGCGCGTTTCGTGCAGGCCATTGGCGGTGGCGCAATGATCCCCGTCGCCATGGCCGTCGCCGGTGATTTCTACGGTGAGAAGCAGCGCGGCCTGGCATTAGGACTGATCGGCATGGTCACAGAAACCGGCGGCGTGCTGGGACCTTTGTGGGGAGCCATAATTACGCAGACCCTGGGCTGGCAGGCTATCTTCTATATCAATGTGCCGCTTGTTGCCCTGCTCGCCCTGCTCATCTGGCGGTTCATCCCATCGCCCAAAGCGCAGCCCACCTCATCGGATGTAGGGACGCGATTTATCGCGTCCGCCCCCGCGTCCGCGTCCGCTCCCACGTCCGCCCCCACGTCTGCTCCGCGCAAGGTGCGTATCGATTTCATCGGCACCCTGCTGCTGGGCGCATCGCTGCTCTGCCTGAGCCTGGGCCTTTCACAGGAAGCCATTACCGCATCGTCCAATCCCTCCCAGGCTCCAGTGCAAAACAACCCCTGGCTGATTGGCGCGTCACTGCTCTTGCTGGCAGGTTTTATCGCGCTTGAACTCTTCATTGAACGCAGACTACCAGCTTCATCGAGTAATTTAGCAGACAAGGCTGAGAGCTATCCCAGACGCCGTGTTTTACCAGTGATCGAACTTTCAGTCTTTCGACGCGCTGCCTTCTCTGCCACTGCGCTGGTTAGCCTGCTCGTAGGCGGTGCGTTGATCATCGCGATGGTTGATATCCCGTTCTTCATCGACACCGTGCTGAATGGCACAGCCCTGGATAGCGGCCTCGCCCTGCTGCGCCTGACCGCCATGATCCCCGTCGGGGCCATCCTCGGCGGCCTGCTTTGCCCGCGCATCACCTGCCGCTTAACGGCTGTGATCGGCCTGCTGCTCACCGCGCTTGGTTTCCTGTTGATGCACCTCTGGCCGCTCGATGTCACCGAGCTACAGATTACCGCCAGTACACTTATTGGCGGTCTGGGCTTTGGCCTGGTGATCGCCCCCATCGGCACGACCGCCATCAACGCCGCCAGCAGCCAGCAACTGGGCATGGCCTCCTCGGTAATCACCGTTTTGCGCATGGTAGGCATGATCATTGGTCTGGCCGCGCTCACATCCTGGGGGCTTGGTCGCTTCCACGAAATAATCATCGCCTTCAAGCCACCAGCAGGCGTCACCCCTTTCAGCGCGCCCTACCAGGCAGCCCTGGGCAAATACGCCACCTTCGCGGGCCACGAAGTCTACACCTCTATCTTCCTGGTGGCAGGCATCATCTGCCTCGTCGCCATCGTGCCCGCCCTCCTGCTCGAAGGCCGAAAATCATCTCCGTATGTCATCCCTGGCACCGTTTAAGTATATGTCGTACCATGTATTGGTACACTCTAACAGAACGTTGTGATAATCAAGCTAAGAATACACAAACATCAGTAGCGACACCCCTTGGTGGGTGTCCAGTGTACGCATACTGCGTATTAAGGCTAACGGGACACCCACAAGGGGTGTCGCTACTGATGTTGATTGCGCCAGACAAGGACGCACATGAGTTGAGACAAGCAGTCGCCGCAAGACGATGAGAACCGGCAAGAGGACATCATACGCTTTCAAATGTCTCCACGCTCCCAGCCGCAGCGCCGGCGTGAAGCGCGTGATGAAAAACTGAGACGACTCCGGCAGCCCTCTTCGCCTCGTGATCGAGATGGCAGATACCGGGAAACCGATCAGCCCGTCATGCGCCCCCGCCAGACTCGCAACTTTCGCGAAGAAGAGGAGCGGGAGAGGTCATTTCGCCAGGCGCCGCCTCCGCCAGAACCACGCCAGGAACCGCGTAATACTCGTCCGGTACGCGAGGATATGGACAGGGACAGCGAGTCGCTCCCACAGCGCCCTCGCCCGCCACGCGAGCGCGACTATCCTGATGAACGCTACTATACGAATACCCCCCGCGGGCGTGAAATCGATACCGAAGCAGACCGCTACGCCGATTATGAAGCGTATCGCCTCCCTGTTCGACGCTCAGGAACGCGATCTTCTCCTTCACCCGCGCCAGTAGCGCGGCCACCAAAACGGAGAGCGCGCCGCAGCGTATGGTCAACTCTGTTGATTGGCGTTATCGGTGGGATCGTCACGATTGCGCTGGTGGTCGCTATCGGCTGGTTTTTCCTGATACACACGCTTCAGGTGAGTTTTCCGGGGCTTGGCATTGGCACGTCAACGTTTATCGATGCGCAACATACGGTTCCGTTAAACATCACTTCCAGCGTCACACAATTGCAGGTAGTAAACACCACTGGTAATATTACTATCAGCGACAATAGCGCGCTACCCACAGGTGGCTCTCTTACCTACATAAAGAAAACGCAAGCTAGCAGCAGTAGCAATGCCGCCAGCGATTTTGCGCGTATTCAAGTACAGGTTCAGCCGGGCAATAGCGTCGCCTGCCCTGCGGCAAGTTGCTTAACCTTAAGTGTAAGCTTGCCCGCCAACATCGTTGGCTCTGTTGATTTGATCATTGTGCTACCTGCGCAAAATCCCACCCCCCAGTTTGTATTGAATGCCCAGACACAGCAGGGCAAGCTTTCAGTTCAAGGCTTTAGCGGACTGCTGGCATTGACCAATAATCTCGGTGACATTGATGTGAATGGTGGCTTGCTGGATAGTGGGTCATGTTTGCAGACGGTCAAGGGCAATATCACCTTTGCCGGAACGCTGGCGACGGCCACTCCTCCTGCCATCAACCCATGTTATGGGAATCCCATAACAACCCCCAACTCGACACAGCCCTGGTATAGTATCAAAGATGGCACAGGCAACATTGACGTTTCGCTCAATTCCCTCTCGGCCAGTATCATGCTCGACGCTACCATTTTTAATCAGGGCAAGATCAGCAGTGAATATCCTATCACCATCCCGTCCGCAAACCCTCCCAGCTATCTTGGCCCGCTCCTCCCAGGCACGCAACCAACCGCCCAGTTGCTGCTTACAGTCGATACTGGCAACATCACTTTGCATAAAGTGTAACCTGCACATTTGCGTATTGCCAGCAGCAGAACACTACAGTATAATCTTTTCAATATCGATGGCTATCAGGCGATGTTTTGAGGAGACGATTTTTATGGACATGGTAAACAGATCTCAAAGTGTGAGTTCAGTTGAATTTCTTAGTGGACCGCTAAAGGAAAGCAGCTTTCCGCTTAACAAGCAAATAATATCAATTGGGCGCGCGCCAACCAATGACATTGTTGTCCAGGACCAATCAGTTTCGGGGCAGCATGTTCAACTGTTCAACAATGGTGGTCAGTGGTACATAAAAAAACTTACCCCAACCAACACCGTGACCATAAACTTTCGGCAGCAGGTGGAAAATACTCCTGTGGCAATAAATGATGACGATACTATCTATTTGGGAGGTATGATAAACTTTCGCTTCCATGCAGCATCTTCGGCCAGCGTCCCAGGTCCAGCTTCATCACCGTCATTGAACATGCCACATGTGACGCCGGCCCAGCAATCATTTGCGCAACCCTCGTATTCGCCACAGTCACAACCCCCCCAGCAATCATTCGCGCCACCTTCGTATCCATCACAACCGCCGCCGCAGCAATCATTCGCTTTGCCATATGCCGAGCCGCCACAACCATTGCCGTATTCATCGTCTCCATCCTATACACCGCCAGGAGCGCAGATGCCAGGCGCAAATAAGCAGCCCACGCTCAATGCGCCGTATTATACGGAGCCAATGCCGCCCGGATCCGTGCCGGGTGGTACCGCCGCTTCAATCGAAGTCATCTCAAATATTCATCCCAATAAGAATTTGTTGCCTCTGACCAAAGATGTTATCAACATTGGACGCAACCCATCTAACGACGTAGTAATCCCTGAGGAGGTGGTTTCTGGCTACCACGCCCAGATCGTGCGCGAGGGCAACCAGTACGTCTTTATCCATCCTCACCCGCAGGCGCGACAGGGGCGCACCTTGAACGGCGTCATCTTTCAAGGCCAGCATATCAAAGGCGACGAGTCCTTTAGAAGGCCGTTAGTGCGTGGCGATTTCTTCCGCATCGGAGATGAACATGGCACTCTGATCACGATCTCCTACAATGACGGTAGCGGGGCAGCGCAGGATTTTGTGCCGGAGATCCGCCCCATTCCACTGGGCGCGCCCGTTATTACTATTGGCCGTATGCCTGATAATATAGTCGTCCTCAATCACCCCCAGGTGTCCGGTCGCCATGCCCGCCTCGAACAGGTGCAGGGAGGCTATCGCATCATTGATACCGGTAGTACTAACCATGTCTACGTCAATGGGCAGCGTATCCATAACCAGCTCTTGAATCCCGGCGACGAAATTCGCATCGGCCCGTTCAATCTGACCTACACCGGCACCCAGCTCACACAACGTGATGAGAGCGGCAGTATTCGCATTGACGCGCTACAACTGCGCAAAGAGGGCAACAAAGGAGTCATACTCCTCAACGATATTTCGCTCACCGTCCCACCGCGCAAGTTCGTGGCCCTCGTCGGTGGCTCAGGCGCGGGCAAATCCACCCTGATGGACGCCCTCAACGGCCTGCGACCGGCCCAGAAGGGCGCAGTTTACTATAATGATAAGGACTACTACCACCATCTGGCCTCTTTCAGCACCCAGCTTGGCTACGTGCCGCAGGATGATATCATCCATCGCGACCTTACCGTGGAACGCGCCCTCTACTATACTGCCCGTATGCGCCTGCCCGAAGACTACACCGAGGAGCAGGTGCGGCAGCGCATCGATGAAGTGCTCGATGAGGTCGAGATGAAGCACCGCCGCAAATTGCTGGTCAGCAAACTCTCTGGCGGGCAGCGCAAGCGCGTCTCAATTGCCCTGGAACTGTTGGCAAATCCCAGCGTCTTCTTCCTGGACGAACCAACCTCGGGCCTCGATCCCGGTCTGGACCGCAAGATGATGTTCCTGTTGCGCAAACTGGCAGACAGGGGACATACTATCGTCCTGGTAACACATGCCACTAATAATATCAATGCCTGCGACTATATTTGTTTCCTGGCTCAAGGTGGTCGCCTGGTCTTCTTCGGGCCGCCTAACGAGGCCAAAGCCTATTTCGGCAAGACCGACTTCGCCGAAATCTACAGCGCCCTGGAGCCGACCGACGCGAATCCCAACATTCCAGCAGAGGCCGAGACGCGCTTCAGAGCTTCGCCCCAATTCCAGCAATTCGTGGTTGGCCCCTTGCAGAGCAGCCCAGCAACCCGGGCCAACCGCCAGTTGCAAACCGCCGAGGTTGTCCAACCCAAGCGCGGCAACCCCCGGCGGCAGTTCTCGCTGCTCTCCCGGCGCTATATCGAATTGCTCAGAAACGACGTGGGCAACCTGCTCATCCTGCTCTTGCAAGCTCCGGTCATCGCGGTGATCCTGCTCTTGATGCTTTCCAATGGAGGTGGAGGTACTTTTAATTCCTATAACGTGGTAGGTTGTATCCTGAACCCGCCTGGAGCGGGCTTGAATATCCCACTGGCTCCTGGCAACACTAATATCCACGATTGCGCTAATGTGGCGTTCTTCCTGAACAACGATCCACGCGGCATCGCCTTCGCCGCCCAAAATGGTGGCGAAGCGCTGGCGCTACAAAAGTTCATCAAGCCGCTCTCAGGCAATGACGCTCAGAAGTACCTGTTTATCATGGCTTTCGCGGCCACCATGTTTGGCTGCGTCAATGGCGCGCGCGAAATCGTCAAAGAAGCTCCCATCTACCGCCGCGAACGCACCGTCAACCTGGGCATCATCCCCTACATGTTCTCGAAGATCGTAGTGCTCGGTGTACTCTGCCTGATCCAGAGTGCTGTTCTGGTACTGGTTGTTAACGCTATCGCTCCCTTTCAGCAAGGTATTATCTTACCGGCTCCGCTGGAAGTGTATATCAGCATGGCTCTCACATCACTGACTGGCTTGATGGTTGGTCTGACACTTTCAGCACTCGCGCCCAATAACGACCGGGCCGTGAGCTTTATCCCCATTATTCTGGTTCCGCAGGTGATCTTCTCCGGCATCCTTTTCCAGATCAACGGCCCATTCCTACAGGTTTTCAGTTCATTGTTCGGATTGCGCTGGGGCATGGCTGCCGCGGGTTCCTCAGTCGGTATTCATGGCGACGCGCTGGGCGGCGACTCCTGGAGCTACCAGGGTACCCTTTTCTCCACGAACAGCCAGACAGCAGCTACATTGCACCTGCTGCTCTGCTGGTCCGTGCTGGCAATCATGATCGTCGGTCTGGGTGTCATGATTGCCTACATTCTCAAACGCAAAGACGTGCGCGCATAGGTAATGTTATGTTTCAATAATTTTCTCTCACCGCCTGCTGCGGTGAGAGAAAATTATTGAAACAACCCTCTGGTACTTCCAGGTGATTGCTTGTTAAATTGTGTCATTCTATGCTATTGTTGCTATACCTTGAATAACAAGGTGCGGTTGAAGAGGGCGAGCAAGCAAACAGTGTTACTTAATAGACGTGTACTCGTCGGTATATGTGGCGGTATCGCTTCCTATAAAGCGGTGGAACTGGTCAGCCGCCTGCAACAAGCAGGTGCCCTGGTCGATGTGATTATGTCGGAACGTGCCGAAGAATTCGTTCGTCCCCTGGCATTCTCAACGATGAGCCATCGCCCGGTTTACACCGACCTGTGGGAACCGTCTGGACGCGCAGCAGAAACGCACATTGCCCTGGGAGAGGAAGCTCACGTGTTTGTCGTCCTGCCAGCAACTGCCAATACACTCGCGAAACTGGCTCATGGCATCGCTGACAACATGCTGACTGCTGTAGCCCTGGCGACGAAGGCGCCGCTCGTGCTGGCCCCGGCGATGCATCACACAATGTATACGCATCCCGCGACCCAGGCAAACCTGGCCATATTGCGGGAACGCGGGGCTTTCATTATTGAGCCGGAAGTGGGACGGCTGGCATCTGGAGAAGTAGGCATTGGTAGACTTCCTGATAGTAGCGTACTCCTCGGTGCCATTCAAGTAGTGTTGGGACGGAATGGAGACCTGGCCGGTCGCCGCGTCGTTGTGACTGCTGGCGGCACTCAGGAACCAATCGACCCGGTACGCTTCGTGGGCAATCGCTCATCTGGCAAGATGGGTTTTGCCCTGGCAACGGAAGCGCGCGATCGTGGCGCGGACGTCATCTTGATCTCCGGCCCCGTCGCGTTGGATGCGCCCTATGGGGTGGATGTGCGGAGAGTCGAAACCGCGCTGCAAATGCGCGACGCGGTGTTTGACGCAGTGAAAGAGGCCGATGTGCTTGTAATGAGCGCGGCCGTGGCGGACTATCGCCCGGCTGAAGTCGCGCCCCAAAAGCTGAAAAAGGAGGGGAAGGTAGCGCAGGAAGTGGATGCTGAGGGTGGGTTTACGTTGCGCCTCGCGCGCAACCCGGATATCCTGGGAGAAATCGCGACTGCGTCTCGAACAGTCCGAGGTCGCGGAACGTCTTCCAGGTGACGACAGGCCCCGGCGGCGATTAGTGCGTATAGGGTTCGCCGCTGAAACGAGCGATGTGCTAACCTATGCGCGCGGCAAGCTCGCTGCCAAACGCCTGGATTTACTCATTGCAAACGATGTAAGCCGCTCGGATAGCGGTTTTGGATCAGAGACCAATAAGGTATATATCTTTCATGCCGATGAGACGATGGAAGATTTGCCAGTAATGCCCAAAACAGGCGTTGCGGCTGCCATTTGGGATCGCGTCGTACATCTCTTGAGTTGAGTGCGTGAGCAATTGGGAGGGCGTGGAGCTGTGTTGGGAGCTTTTGTTTTAGAGTTAATGGGTACACCATATTCGCAGGAGGAATCCATGATGGATCGTGCTGCAAGCGCAGGATTTGAAGGCATCGCACAGATGCTGCTTGAGCAAAAAAAATTGATGGACGCTTTAGAAGCTGAGAACCGCGAACTTCGTCGCCAAATCGCCGATTTGCGACGCGGTGTCGGTATGGCAATCGTGATCGATGGCAAGACAATTCAGCTTGCAACCGACTCCGCCAATGGCTTGTCGGCCAGCGCGCAATCGCAGGCAACGCTGCAAAGCTTGCAGAACCTGCAAAACGCGCAAAATGGCGGCAGCTACGTCTCTCGCCAGACAGGCGGGCAGCAGGCCGTAGGCGGGATGGGCGAGAAACAGAACGGCGCTAACCGCAACCCTCTAGCCGATAGCTTTGTCCTCTAAGCGTTCGTAAGCTATATAAATCTAATCTGATCTACATGTTCTCTTGCCGCCTGCGGCGGCCTGAAAGAGAAAGGGTCTGTGAGTTGCTGGCCTGCCGCCAGCAACTCACAGACCCTTTCTCTTTCACGTTACCTACCGCGAAGCGATGAGGATTCAGAAGACATACCCATCGGTTTACTTAAACTGTAGAAGATACAGGATGCGATTTTGGGGCATCCGTCACTTTGTTTTGATTTGGAGAAATCCTAAGAACCCGAAACTGTGGCTTTTTTCACTTGCCATTGGCAAAAGATGTGGTATTATCATTTTGAACGGCTGCTGTTATGTTTATCACAATCCAGTTCGATACGATATACTCAACAGATCCGAAAATAGTTATGTGCCAGACTAAGGAGGTCAATAAATGATCTGTTCCCGCTGTCAAAGTCAGGTTGCTGACGGTACCAAGTTCTGTGGAGTGTGTGGCTCTCCTATGAACGTCGGAGCGCAACCCACACCGCCCCCGCCCCCTTCTCAGCCCAGCCAGTATGGCGCGCCCGCCCAGTACGGTTCGCCTATGCCAGATGGCGGCTACGTTCCGCCTAACCAGTATGAAGAATATTCCAATAACAGCATCTTTGGCGCGCAGGTTCCTAAAGCGGAACTGCACAACCCCAAAGGCCCATTGAAGGTGGCCGACCTTGTCATTTCCATTGAGGGCGAACTGGTGCCGGTGGTCGATATCATGCTTGGTAATCAGCTTTCCATTTACTTCGAACATCACATCTTGCTCTGGAAACACCCAGGCGTGCAGATTGGCTTCAAATCGATCAAAGGCATGGCGAAACGCTTCTTCGCGGGTCTGCAAATCTTCATTTCCGAGGCGCAGGGACCCGGCAACATCTCCTTCTCGCGTGACTCCGTAGGCCAGATTGTGGCATTGCGTTTACAGCCCGGCCAGATGGTAGAAGTGCGCGAACACCAATTTCTGGTCGCCACCAGCAACGTAGATTATGGTTTCACCTTTATGCAGGGCGCGGCCAACATCCTTTTTAGCCGTACTGGCCTCTTCATCGACCAGTTCACCTGTCGCGGCGGCGAAGGTATGCTGCTGCTGCACGGCTATGGCAATGTCTTTGAGAAGACGCTGGCTCCGGGCGAGACATTGGACGTTGAGCCGGGCGCGTGGCTGTGGAAAGACCCCTCGGTGCAGATGACCGTGACCACCGTCGCCGGTTCTCAGCGTGGCGGCGGTCTGTTCGGCGCGATTGGCGGCCTGATGGCTGGCGCGTCGATTGTGCTCAACCGCTTCACCGGCCCAGGTCGTCTCGGCCTGCAATCTATGACCTATCATCCACCACAGCCCGAGGGTGCCCAACAAGCCGGCGGCACCAGCAATATGGGTGGAACGCTGGGGCAGTTGTTCAACAATTAGAACACATGAGGAGAAGAAAAAAGCGGCCCGCGCGCGGGCCGCTTTTTTCTTCTCCTCATGTGTTCTTCTCTTTATCGCGGTTGATCCTTAATATCTTCAGCATGTATTGTTCGGAGTTAAGGTAGTAAGGATTACGCTTGATATATTTGCCGACGACGGCGATGGGGTGTAGTTTGAGCATTTCGACAACCAGGTTGGGGAGCAGTTTGCTGTGATCGTAATGCATCAATGCAATAATCGGGGCATTCTGGAAGGTAAAAACAGCATCTGAGGCTGCTTCGTATTTTAGAATCTGTTCGGGCGTGGAGATTTCTTTGGTGAGCCAGGTCATATCGATGGAAATACGCACGGCTTGCCAACCCTCGCGGAGAGCTTGCGCGATGAAGGTCTGGTGTGACGAGAGCAGAAAATAGGGGTCAAAACGCTTGCCGCTTGCTAAAAACGGTTCGCGCTCCTCGTATAACACCAGTTGCCCGCCTGCGATGAGTTCATCCACGTCAATCTGTAGCTTTGTGAGTTCATCGCGTAGCTCTTTAACCTGCGCCGGCGCTGCCGCGAACATGCATTTTTCAGACAGGGAAAGCCCCACGCGCATTAAGCGAGCGGTTACACCTGGAATCTCAGTCACCTTACTATACAATTGACATATATGCGAGCCAGGTGGAATACGCTCCGACTTGCCTTCAACGCTCAAATCCATCAGGGTACCTCCACAGATTATTGTTGACCTTGCCGGGTCTTCCACGCTCGTCGAATACGAGCCGATCGGTTGTTGACGAGGATAATTAACAAACCCAGTATACCAAAAATAGACATACCGGAGAAAAAAGCGAATGCGAAAAGCTCCAGGATTCTCTGCCACGATGAAGCCGCAAGAAGCGCCATGAGAGCGATCAGCAGCGACAGGATACCCGGCAGCAGAATAGCCCAGGCCAGCATCACGCGCGCTCCCTGCCGGGGCGTAAGCGGGTCTTCTCCGTTATACGGGAAGAGGAAACGCTGCATGAGCGGAAAGCGCCGGGTAGTCTGCATACGGTTATGTTTACCCTTCCCTTTGCTGGCGCTGTAACCAACGCTGCACGATTTCCTCGGCCTGCGACAGAATGTTCGCTTCGTTGGCATAGCTGATACGGCGACATGCTTCTGGCAATGGGAACCAGGCCACGCGATCATATTCGTGATCGTGCAAGGCGATATCCCCCCCGGTTGCCTCAAACAAGAAGTGTCGTACCTGTTTGTAATAGCGTATCTGATCGTGTATGAATGAATAGGAGATAGCGCCAATATAGGAAATTAAATGCACCACTAAGCCGGTTTCCTCCTGAACTTCGCGCACGGCGACCTGCTCGATGGTTTCCCCGGAACAGGGTGTACCTTTGGGCAAGGTCCATAATCCCTGCTGGCTTCGTCCTACCAGGGCGACTTCGACCGAAGTTTGCTCAGAAGTTTCTCCTTTCGCCTGGAAATCCCCTGGCGCTTGCGGGGGGGCGAGCCGAAAAACAACGCCACCCGCGGAATATGCTCGAATTGTCTGATATCGCTCCATCACTTACGAAGTGCCTTCCATTATCCTGTATGCATGTCAGGTCGGGATGCCAGTATGTAGAAAGAATGTAGCGCGACGAGAGTTGTCAGGGCGACTGCAAGGGTGCGCCCCTACCATATACGAACAGTGTAAGCCAATTCTTCGTAGTATGGTAGGGGCGCACCCTTGCAGTCGCCCTGGCTTCGCGCTGTTTTTTTATTCCTGTGCTTGGAAGTATAGCCAATGTGTACTGGTGTGTCAAGAGAGAGCGCGGCGAATGGCTTCCAGGTTCTTCGCGGGCGTCTCCGGTGGTATCGAGCAACCGGGGGCCAACAAGAAATGCCTGCCGCCTGTCGCTTCCAGCGCCTTGCCCACCTCTTCCTGTACCTGGTCGGGTGAGCCGTTCTTAAGCGTTGTTTTCTCGCTGATGCCGCCCATTACGGCTTTACCGGAACGCTTCTTGCCCTCACCAAGGTCAGGGTTGCCTTCCAGGGTGGATGCCCAACTGATGGCGTGAACCGGGTAGGATGCCAGCAAATCAAAGTAGATGCGCGAGCCGCATATGTGCAGGATGTTAAACTTGCTCCTGCTTTTAATGGCATCCAGAAATTCCAGGTCGTATTGTTCGCCAAACTCGCGATACTGGTCAGCAGTCAAGAGGCTTTCAGAAGCCCAGCCGTTGGTGGCATAGAAGATGCCGCTCGCGCCCTGTTCCAGGCAGGCAATGGCGTAGCTGGTGAAGGTTTCGGTAATCACGCGCAGCGCGGCATGCATAGCGTTGCGGTCTTCGCGGATGGTATGTAGGACGGCATCTTTATTATTGCCAGCCAGGTAGTGCGCCACGCCCAGGGGGCAGAAGATGGTTTGTGTGAAGTAGGCATCGTAGCCTACTGAATGGTTGATCATCTGCAAGGCGCGTAGTTGCTCGCCCAGCGCGCCCTGGTCTGCTTCAAGGGGGCGAATGCGTTTCCAGTCGGACGCGCTCCGAATGGGGGTACCTTCGAAGACGGGCGCTTTGTATTTTTCGCCCGAAGGGCGCACTTTGACGCCCCATCCCTCGACATGGTAGCAGGCACGCGGGTTGACTTTCATATAGTCCCAGTCGTAGCGTGTGAAGTTTTCCACCATCGCTTCGGCCAGGGTGTTGGGATTCCATTCGCGTTCAAAATCGTGTCCCCACATGCTAGCAGGTACGCGATCTACGGCGTCGCCGCGCAGAGCGGCATCGACTCGTTCTTTTTTATTCATACGTAACCCTCTCTTATGTTTCCATCTAATCATTTCGTAGGTTGATATCCGAAGCGGATGTAAGTGTCTCTGGAGTGCTGATGAATTCTACCGATCAAAAAGAGAATTGTGAATGCGATAAAGCACATTCCTATGCAAGATTCGCGCTTAGTTGATAGTGCGCCAGCAGGGTTGTTTCGGGGGCGTAGGCCGAGACCACGAGCACGACGCGCGTTGTTTGTTTGCCGAAATTTGGAATTTTCAATGTGCCCTGGCCGCTTGCGAGATCAACGGCCAGTGATTGAACAGTAAAGGTTGTACCCGAGTAGATGAGTGCCTGCACTGTAAAGTGTTCGGGTAAGATGTTGTTTGAGCGGATGAAGCCGTTGCTAATCCACCCGTTGTCCGTGGTGACGGAGTCCGAGAAATGGAGTTCGGGGATGCTGATCGAATTGAGAGCGAATCCCTGGAGATTCACGGCGTCATCGGTGACTTGTTCGAAACGAATCTGCACTTTTTTACCGGCGTAGGGGGTCAAATCGATATGCTCCTGTACCCAGGCGGGGTTGCTGCTACCGGCTCCACCCTCTCCACTCACCCCACTCCCGCTGACGCCTGTGTAGCCGTTGCCCCAGTTCGCTCCATTGGGGTTGGTGGCGGTGGTATAGTTGCCTTTGAGTGTTGTCCAGTTGATGCCATCGGTTGAGGCTTCGACGAAGACGTAATCGTAATCCTGTTCCAGGGCATACCAGGTTGAGAACTGCAAGGTTGCGTGTTTCCCTTTCAAGCTGGTCAGGTCAAAAGAGCGTGTCAATGTGCTGTCCATGTTATCGTAGCGGTTGCTCCACCACTCATAATTTGAGCCGAGCGGGTTGTTGCCGATTATACGCACCGTTGGAGCGCCTTGCAAGGTAATTGACAGGGTGCCGCGATGCCCCTGCGGCTCGATATCATAATATTCGGCGGCATACTGGTGGACGGTATCGGCTTCGGAGGTTGGATAGTTTGTGATGCTGTGCTGGGGCATGAGTCCCGCTATCTGGATGCTGGGGTAGCCGTATTGTCCCTGGTCGATGGTGGGGTCCTGCACGTAATTTGCCAGGTACCACTTGTTCAAGACATCGATAAAGCGATCCGCGTAGCCATGCTTTGCCAGGACATCGTCGAAGTTTACTGGCGGCGATGCCGGGTCGCGCAGCAGTTCTTTCAGGACGCTATAACCGCCGTAGTGTTCCGCGAAATAATCCATAAACAGGTAGCCTGCGCCATAGTGGGCTATGTTGAGATTGATGTCACTGGCCCAGTCATTTAATTGTGTGTCGGGTGTTTGCATAAAAGCCAGGTCTACGCCACCGGCGGAGAAACCATTGATGTGTTGCGCCAATACGGACATACCCTCGTTTGTCCAGCTGAGATCGACGGGGTGCTGGTACCAGTGAATCATGTGTTGGAACTCGTGCGCGAGCGTGCTATTGTACTGGGCTGTGCCCGGAACTTCGCCATCGATGTTGACATAGAACATTTCGCGCTCGTTGCTGTAGGGATTGATGCTGGTGGGGTATTCATCTTCGGATGAAAAATACCCTCCTACTCCATTGCCAAGGCCAACGGCGTTGAGGATGGTGAGATGCACGTCGGCATCGATGCCGGGAGTCCATTCGCTGCCATAGGTGCTGCGGTCGGTCGGATAGGTTTTATTTTCAAAGAGATCGGCGGATGCTTGCAGCGCCTGTAGGTTGGGTTGTTGCCCATCTTCTACATACATATAAACATGGGGCGTAATATAGACCAGTTTGGCGCGGATGCGCGAGTTCGCGCGTGTATCTGAATTATTGATCCAGAAGCTATCTTCCTGTCCCAACACTGCGTTGAGTGGTGTGGTGCGTCCAACATGTGGGATGGGCGTGGCTGTGTGCAATTTGAGCCGCTGCGCCAGGCTGTAGAGGTCGCGCAGTGGATGGGGCGTCATCAGTAAAAGCTGTTCGGTCTGTAAAAGCGCCTGAGCGCTCTCCGCGATGGGTGAGGGCAGGTTGTTACCAGGACCCGGTTGCGCGGTGGCAGTCGGACTTCGCGTTATAGTGGGCGCTGTTGGTATGCTGCCCCCGAATGTGCAGGAGGAGAGGAGGACTATAACGGCGATTAGTGCGATCAATTTTGGTAATACGCCGCCGTATAGGAGAGGACGAGGGCGACGCAAGTGCCAATGCCATCCGCCGACCATCGTATTCGTAGGGACGCGGGAGGGTTGTGGTGGACGGGTGGACCCTTGTGGGCGTCCTCGTCTCTTTTCAAATACGTCACGGGATAAGGGATGCCGCCTCCCCTCGCCGGACGCCCACAAGGGTCCACCCATCCGCCCCGCCCCTCCCGCGTCCCTACGCACGGAATGCCGTTTCTCCGTCATGATTTGCTTATTGCGCATCCGGTTATGACTCCAGTTCTTTGAAACGATAGCCGATGCCGCGTTCGGTTAGAATGTAGTGTGGATGCGCGGGGTCTTTTTCGATTTTTTGGCGCAGGTAGGTGATGTAGAGGCGAAGGTAGTGGGCTTCGTCGCGGTATTCGCTGCCCCATACTTTGGAGAGCAGCGTTTCGTGGGTAAGGAGGTGGCCTGCGTTGCTGACGAGGTGATAGAGCAGGCGGTATTCTGTGGGGCGCAGGACGACTTTTTGCCCGCGCGCGATTACTTCGCGCTTTGAGAAATCAATCTTGAGATCATCATCGACTACGATTTCTGTTTTGCGAGCGGGCGCGGCCATGAACGAGCGGCGCAGCAGGGCGCGGATACGCGAATGCAGTTCGCGCGGGCTGGCGGTTTTGGCGATGTAGTCATCCGCGCCAAGGTCGAGGCCGTGGATCTTGTCCTGTTCTGTCTGGCGCACGGTAAGCATGATGACAGGAACGGTTGAAACTTCGCGAATGTGGCGCAAGGCCTCAAACCCGTCCATTTCGGGCATCATTACATCGAGTACGACCAGGTCTGGTAGATGCTCGCGAAGTTGCTCTAAGGCCTCTATGCCATTGCACGCTTCCAGCACGCGATAGCGTTCCAGTTCCAGGTTCATCCGCACATAGTCGCGAATACGTGGTTCGTCGTCTACGACCAGAATAGTCATATTCCGCTGATCAAAGGAATCCTTCTCCATTAAAACACCACCATTGGTACATGCGCTTTCTCTTCACGAGGCAAGCTGAATGAAAATTTTGAGCCTTGATGCAGGACACTCTCAACCCAGATGTGTCCACCCATCCCTCCCCAGTGAGCTTCAACAATGGCCCGGCAGATATATAAGCCCAGTCCGGCCCCCTGGGTTGAGCGCGTCGAGCTGTTGTCAACGCGGTGAAAACGATCAAAAATCTGTTGCTGGTCGCGCAGGGCGATACCCATGCCTATATCGCTTATGCTTACAATAACCTCATCGCTGGTTGAGTGAGAGGAAACCGTTACTATTCGCCTTTTGGGTGAATATTTTATAGCATTATCCAGCAGGTTTTGCAGCACTTCTTCGATGCGATCGCGGTCCGCCATGACGGTTGGCAGGTGCGTGGGTAGCTCAAGCTTGACCGTGACACCGGGACTTTTCACACGCAGGCGCAGCGCGACTTTCTGTACTAAACTGGATAAATCGAGTGGCGCGATATCCATTTGCAGGCCCCCGGCCTGGATGCGCGACGCATAGAGCAGGTTGCTGACCAGCTTATTCAGGCTATCGGCCTCTTCCTCAATAGCTAGCAGGCGCGAACGCAGCGTTTCCTGTTCAAGTACGGCATCTGGACGCGCCAGAGTTGAGGCATAGCCTTTGATGATGGCAATGGGCGTTTGCAACTCGTGCGAGATGACCGAGATAAAGGTTGAACGCTGTTCCTCCTGCTCGCGCTCGCGAGAAAGGTCACGCACTGTAAGAATACCACCAATTGGTTCACCTCTGCTAGAACGAATGGAGGAGGCGGTGACGAAGACATCAAAACGTTGCCCATCACGCGCCGTCAAGACTATTTCGCGCTGCACATTACCGTGTGCGGTAAAGGCCTGCGCGAAGAGCGGGTCACTCTCGCCAGGCGCGTTTCCCAGGCGCTCCTGCGGACGCAAAACCTCGTGGTAGTATTTGCCCAGCACTTCGCTTTCACTCCAGCCCGTCAGTCGCTCCATAGCGGGGTTAAAATCGACGATGCGCAGGTGGATATCAACTGTCAGGATGCCTTCGGCGCTCTGCTGGAAGATGTCCGCCAGGCGGCTTTGCTCTTTCAGCAAAACCAGTGTCTTCAAGGCTGTGCGGATACCGGCTGCAAGGTGCGTGATGAAAAGGGGCAGCGCCCCTCCTTCGCTACTGGTTTGTTCAAAGCAGGAATGCGCGCCTGCTTGCCGCACGTAATGCAGCAGGCCCAGTTCGCCGGCGTGATCGTATACCAGCATCGCGCCGCGTTGCAGCGTTCTTGCTGGCTGTTCTTCGACATGCATATCGAGCAGCCCCAGTTGCGTAACCATATCAGGTGATATCTCATCCACGACCAGGGGATGCGCTCTATCCGGCTGGACGCGCTCCCGCGCCAATGCCAGCAAGAAGTTGCTGCCAGCATCGCTCAGACGATAGGCGGTATATTCGGCGCTGCTCAGGGGGTCAAAAGCTTCGTTGGAAACGACAAAGACCCCTGCTTCGCCATTGAGTAAGCGAATGGCGCTGCCCACCAGAATGACGATTTGATCGTGCAAATCCTCGGGCTGTTGTACCTGGGACAATTGGGACATGGACATCGGAGACTCCAACACAATTTAACCACATGCCGGTATTTTTCAACGGTGCTATTGTAACATACATCGTCCAATCCGTGGTAGGGGCTTGATAAGCGGCTTGTACGGAATTGCGATGGTGTGCTATTGTAACACGGAGAGAATACAGAGAATACACATGTAGTATCCAAAGGGGCGGGTTGCTTATGCATTTTGACATTTTCACGCTTTTTCCTGATATGTTTCAGGGGCCATTTTCGGAGAGTATCCTTAAACGCGCCCAGGAGCGAGGGTTGTTGAGTATCGCGCTGCATAATATTCGCGATGCGACGACAGATAAGCATCATGTTGTGGATGACTATCCATATGGCGGAGGCGCGGGGATGGTCATGAAGCCCGATCCTATTTTCGCCTCGGTCGGGGCTGTTTATCAAAGTGGGCCAATCATCCTGTTGACGCCACAGGGACGCCTCTTTACCCAGCAAGTGGCGCGTGAATTGTCGCAGCTCGAACGCATTACGTTGATCTGCGGCCACTATGAAGGCATCGATGAGCGCGTGCGCCAACACCTGGTGACTGATGAACTCTCCATTGGTGATTTTGTGCTGACGGGGGGCGAGCTGGCCGCGATGATGGTGGTGGATGCTACCAGTCGCCTGATACCCGGCGTATTGAACGGTGAAGAGTCAACGCTGGAAGAGTCGCACAGCGGCGGGCTGCTGGAATATCCTCACTACACGCGCCCGCCTGATTTCCGTGGCTGGCGCGTTCCTGACGTGCTGCTGTCGGGCAATCACGCCGAGATCGCGAAGTGGCGCAGGAAAGAGTCGATGCGGAGAACGAGAGAGAGACGGCCTGATCTGTTTGCGAAGCTGGACGTGAGCAGTAAGCAGGATGTGAAGCTGTTAAAGGAACTGGAGCAGGAAGATCAGGGTTGAGCAGTTCTTTATGAATCTTCTTCGCGAGACCGGCCATTGGCCGGGTTGCCTGGTGATGGCCGGTTTCCATTTGCATTTATGCCCTGCTTCTTTAAGAAGTCCTCGCGGGCTTTTTCTTCGGCGATGATGTCGGCGGCTTCGTCGGCCATGGTGCGGCCTTCACCGCCGTGTTTGTCGCGTTTGTCGAAGACTTCGCGGGCGCGGCCACCGGCTTCGATGCGCCCGATGACGCCGCGCTCTTCAAGCAAGTCGATGAGGCGGGCGGCTCGTGAGTAGCCGATGCGCAGGCGGCGTTGCAGGAGCGAGATGGATGCGCGTTCGTACTCCTGCACGATCTGTTCGGCCTGGTCGAAGAGTTCGTCGTCGAGTTCGAATTCGTCGGAGACGTGATCGCTAACCTCCCAGCCGGGTTCAACCGCAGGTACGATGACGGCGCCAGGAGTGACTTTGCCGCCCTGGCTCTGGGCGGCTACCGTGGCCGCCGCGTGTTCCGCGGCCTGTTGTTTCCAGTAGGCGACGAGGCGTTCGGCTTCGTCGTCGGCTACGAATGCGCCCTGGATGCGTTCGGGCTTGCCGGCGTCCGCCGGGAGGTAGAGCATGTCGCCGCGACCGAGCAGGCGTTCCGCGCCGCCCATGTCGATGATGGTGCGCGAGTCTACCGCCGAACTGACCATGAAGGAGATACGCGTGGGGATGTTGGCCTTGATGAGGCCGGTGATGACATCCACCGAGGGACGCTGCGTGGCGATAATCAGGTGGATGCCGGTGGCACGCGCCAACTGCGCCAGGCGGCAGATCAGTCCTTCCACCTCTTCGGGGGCGGCCATCATGAGGTCGGCCAGTTCGTCGATGATAATGACGATGGCGGGCAGGTTTTTGAGGGTCATGTCGCCATGCGCGATACGTTCGAGGCGCAGTTTGCGATAGCTGTCGAGGTTGCGCACGTTCAACTGCGAGAAGAGGCGGTAGCGTTTCTCCATTTCGGCAATGGCGATCTTGAGCAGGCCCACCACTTTATCGACCTCGGTGACGACGGGCGAGAGCAGGTGGGGGATGCCGTTATACATATTGAGTTCGACCATCTTGGGGTCAACCATCAACATACGCACATCGTCGGGGGTGGCCTGGGTGAGAAAGCTGCCGATGATGGCGTTGAGGCAAACGGACTTGCCGGCGCCGGTGGCTCCGGCGATCAGCAGGTGGGGCATACGCGCAAGATCGCCCACGCGCACCGCGCCGGCCACGTCTTTGCCGAGGGCCATGGCGAGTTTCGATTTGGCTTTGGCGGCGGCATACTCTTTGCTCTCCAGTATCTCGCGCAGGGTGACAAGGCGACTATTCTTATTGGGGATTTCTACCCCGACGTAGGGACGGCCCGGCACGGGTGCTTCCATGCGGATCGATCTGGCTTCGAGCACGAGGGCGAGATCGTTTTGCAGGGCCATGATGCGGCTGACGCGGGTACGTTGTTCGTAGACGATGTTGCCTGCGCCATCCTTGAGCGGCACGAACCTGCCTTTTTCGTCCTGCTTCATGGTGGGTTTGCCGGTGGGACGAATGCCAAAGCGAATGACGGTGGGGCCAACGCTGATATCTTCTGGCTTGACCTCGGCATCGACGCGGAAGCTACGCAAGGTGTCCTGGATGATCTTTGCCAGCGAGGCGGTGTCGTCGCCAAGGGCGTGCATTTTCACTTCTTCGGGATTATTCAGCAGCGTGATATCGGTCAGCTTCCAGGGGGATTCGACTTCTGGACTCTTCGCGGCGCGGGTCACGATCTTCAGTTTCGATAAGAGCGGATTGGGTGCGAGCGGCTCCATCTCGTGATTGAGCGCGCCGTTGGCGTTGGCGGGTTGATGAGCTTCGTCAAATGGCAGCGGTTGTTGGCGCGCGCCTTTGACGGCGGCCTGGTGTTCGTCGCGATCCAGCGGCGGGGTGGCGCGATTGCCACGCGGGACGTTGCCAACCTGCTTTTTGGTGAGGTTGATGTCGTTAAGTGGGTCGTCGTCTCCGTCAAAATCGGCGTCAAAGTCAATGGCTACGACGTTATCATCCTCTTCCAGGTCGTCTACTGGTGCGCCGGGACGGGCAGGAGCCTGCCCGGCATTATTTTTGGCGAACTGGCTGTACTGCGGGCGCTGACCAAGAAAGGGAGAGGGAGCCTGACCGCGTGTCGACGATTTATTGGGGTTTGCGAGCGTTTTTTTGATAAAACCTGCTACGGATGCGACATGTCCGTGGCGAATGCGAAAGGCGTATATGGCTGTGAGGATGACCAGCCCGATGACCAGGATATGCGGTGTTGGGGCGGGCCAGCCGAGCAGTGGACGCGCCAGTACATCGCCGATCAGTCCAGCGGTGCCGGGTTTTTGTGAGAACAGGCGGCTCTCGGCCATGAGAAGCAGGAGCATGATTAGCAGGCCGATGACCAGCGACCAGCGCACGAAGCGCGTCCGGCGTAACCCTTCAATGAGGTGCGCGAAGGCAAAAATGATCAGCCCGACAGCCAGGGGATACGCACCCCAGCCGAAGAAGATGGTGACAAAATTGCCTGTCCTGCCCAGGAGTTGAATTTTACTCCAGAAAGTTAAACCGCCCAGGAGAAGTAAGGCGAGACCCAGTAGCAGGATACTGAAGAGACGCTGCTTGTGGTGCGGTTCGAGCGATTGCCATTTGCCATGCAACCGGGCGATGGCGCGTGAATCGGCAGGTTGAGGGGCAGGCGCGACAGGCGCGGGACGATTGGCAGATGGGCCTTTTCTGGCTGGCTGCGATTGTTGTTTGCCGCCAGATTTTGCGCGATTGGTAGGATTCTGGCTTTTGTTGGCGCGTTGTCTGGTGGCGGCAGAGTTGGAGCCAGAGCGCTGTTCGACGCGCATAGCTTCCGAGCCGATACTACCAGCGGCTCTGCTCACGCGAGAGGCTTTTCCTCTGTCAACGCTAGGTCCTACCCGTTTTTTGCGCTCTTTCTGCTGTTCATTATCCGGCATCCTGGTTCCCTCCATCCTGCTAGCTAGCAAGAGACACGAAGACTCTTGTATGATAGCGCATTTGTTCCAGAGAAGCAAGTGCTTTTGACCGCAGCGGGGGCAAGGCTGGCCCGTACGTGACCAGGGCGGGGGCAAGCCCAGCCCGTACCCTGTACGAAATGGGCGATTGTGTCATTTTGTGTCGTTGTTGCGGAAGTGTCAGATGTTACAGTAGTAGCAGATGGTGTTCAGGAAGGTGTTTGTTGCGAATGTTTCAGATGTTGCAGTAGTTGCTCTGTGATTTTACGTTTACAGGTGAGAGATTTTGTGGTGTGAGGCACTGTGTGAGGTGGTAACGCCTGGGCGAGGCGTAGCAAGCAGGCTCTGATTAGAGTGTACCTGAGAATGAGGGGAAATGCAAGAGGAGCGTGTTGTGTAATTCATGAGGCGTGTAGACCATGAGTAGTTACGAAAGGCGACCGCAAGGGTCCCCACCCTACCCCACATCCACCCTCGCCTCTACTATGATGACGGCGAAAAGAGCGCGAGTGGATTCGTATAAGCTACCATGAGAAAAGCTCCTCTGTTGGGATCGAAGCATGAAGCGTTGATTGCTACTGGAAGTAGACAGCTATACCTATGACGACTACAGCTCCTCGGGCGGGTTAAGCAGTGGCTACCATAACCTGACCCAGGATGCAGTCACCCTCAGCACCTAATGACATAGGAGGAGCAGGACGTGTCAATTCACTTCGAGGATGATATCCTTATAAACTACCTCTATGAATTCATGGGTTTGCCGCAGATTATAGGGGCCCTCTGGGCAGGATGGATGCCTTGACTCACAGGGTTGGAAGGAAAGAAAATAAAACGCAACATTTCTAGTCAAGAAAGGCTAACGGATATGATACTGTTCAGAATGAACCTTTTCTGATAAACTGAGGGCATGACGCAAGAAGAAGAAATCACCCAACTGAAAAAGCAGCTCAGCGAAGTGCTGGAGCGATTCAGCGAGATAGTGGAGCAACTGAGTAAGGCGCAGGACCGAGAGAGTCAGCACCTGGCGAAGGTGACCGCCATGCAGGCTGAAAATCAAGCCCTCACCGAGCAGTTGGCAGCGGCCCATAAGCGCATCGAGGAATTGGAGAAGCAAAAGACACCGCCGCCGACTTTTGTCAAAGCGAATGTAGTGAAGCCGCAAGAGGGACAAAAGCCGGAGCGCAAGAAGCGCGCTGCCAAGCACAATCATGGGCGGCGTCGGGAAGAGCCGACGCGGATCGTGGAGCATCACATCAGCGCCTGTGAGGAGTGTGGCAGTCGGCTGGGTGGGGTCAGCATCGCTCGTCGGCGGCAGGTGATCGAAGTGCCGCCGCCCCCACCAGTGGAGGTCACGGAACATGTGGTCTACCACGGCTGGTGTAGCGAGTGCGGCAAGTGGCGAGAAGCGCCGATGGATGTGAGTGCCGAGGTGCTGGGGCAAGGACGCCTGGGAGTGCGGATCACGAGCATGATTGCGTACTTGCGGACGGTGATGCGCTTACCCGTGCGGCAGATTCAAGCCTATGTGAAGACGCTGCATGGACTCTCGATCAGTATCGGGGAGATTGTGGAGATGACCCATCGGCTCACGCAAGAGATGGAGCCAACCGTCACGGCCCTCAAACAAGCCATCCGGGCAAGTCCGGCAGTGCAAGTCGATGAGACAGGCTGGCGAGAAGATGGCAGGAACGGCTACATCTGGAGTGCCAGCACCCCGACCGTGCGCTACTACGAGTACCATCACTCGCGTGGTCATGAGGTGGTCGAGGCGCTGTTGGGGAGCGACTTCCAGGGAGTGCTGGGGTCTGACTTCTATGCGGCCTACAACATCCATCAGGGGCTGCATCAGCGGTGCTGGGTCCATTTCCTGCGCGATGGGCATGACCTCAAGGAACAGTATCCCGAGGATGCGGAGGTGCACCAGTGGTTCAGCGAGGTCAAAGCGCTCTACGAGCGGGCGCGGGCCTACATCGGCCCTGATCCCGGCTTGCCTCCGGCCAAGCAGGAGGCAGCCCGCAGTCAGCAACAACACCTCTTCGAGCAGGAGTTGTGGCAACTCTGTGCGCCCTTTGCGCATACCGCTGCGCCCATGCACACGCTGTGCAAGCGGGTCGAGCGCTTCTTACCCGAACTGTTCCTGTTCGTCGCGCATCCCGAGGTGCCATCGGACAATAACCTGGCCGAGCGCAGCGTGCGACCTCTGGTGATTGCACGCAAAGTCAGTGGCGGGTCGCGTAGTCCCAAGGGCAGCGACACCCGCATGGGTCTCTTTAGCCTCTTTGGCACCTGGGCGGCTCAAGGGCTCAACCCCTTCCTGCAATGTCTGGCTGTCCTGTCCCTTCCAGAGTCTTTATCACAAATGTGAACACTATCACGGATATGAGTACATTGACTAAAGAAACATTTCGTGATCTTCTGTTAGAATGTATTCGTATCACTATGGATACTGCACAACAGGAATGGGGCCTTTTAAGAGTATTGGGTTGATACTGCCGAAAAGCTTATGGGATCGACCTCGACCTTTCTTGCTCCATGAGTTAGAGCGAGAAAATTTCTAGGAACATTATTGTAGGTTTAGTTTTGTGCTGAGTAAACTAAACCTGCTACGATGCCTGGGGTAACGTCACCAGCCGCTTCTACAGCAACACGACCGCCGCGCTCTCCTACGACGTGCTCGACCACTTCACGCAGTGGAACGCCGGAAGCAACAACTTCGAGCAGTATGTCTACGACGCCAGCGGCACTCGCGTGCTGCGCCGTTCCACCAACGGCAGCGGCACCACCATCCTGACCTACCCCTTTGGTATCGAGGAGCACCAGTACAGCGGGTCGGGTAGCACCCAGTGGAACATCTACTACTACTTCCTGGCGAGTCGGCTGCTGGGCTCGCTGGATGGCAACGGCACGCAGTTCTACCTGAGCGACGCGCAGGGCAGCCTGGTCTCCTCCTTCAACAACTCGTCGGGCGGAGCCTCGATGAAGAGCAACCAGCTGTTCGGCCCCTATGGCAACGCGCGCTACGCCGCCTGCTGCCTCAACACGGCCAAGGGCTTCATCGGGCAGTACAACGACGGCACGGGGCTGGATTACTTCAATGCGCGCTACTACGATCCCAAGGCGGCGGTCTTCCTCTCGGCCGATACCGTGCAGGGCAATGCGCAAGCTATGAACCCGTATGCCTATGTCAACGGCAACCCCGAGACGCACAGCGACCCGTCGGGCCACATGCTCGCGCCAGTCCGGGGAGGAGGCAACGGCCCCGATCTCACCGTGCCGGCCTACATCCCGCCGCCTCCGCCCCCCAGCACCTGTACGGCCTTCTTCGTCTGCGGCCTGTTCCACGCGGCCACGACGGCGGTGCATGTGGTGGCCAGGGTCGCAGACGCCCTCACCGGGGTCTCCTCCATGGTCAACGATGTGGGAACGCTTTTTAATGGCAATGCCAGTATCTGGCAGAAGTTGGGAGCGGTGGGCGACCTGGCGCTCAACGTCGGCATGGACGTATCGATGGTGCTGGGAGCAGGGGAGTTAGCGCGCGGGGCGGAACTGCTCTTCAAGGGCGGCATGGACCTGGGAGAGCACCTGCTGGAAAACGGGGGCAGCGACCTGCTCGAACACGCCGCCGAAGGCTGTGGTCTGAGCTTCGCGCCCGCCACGCTGGTGGCCACCGCGCGAGGCGAACAGGCCATCGGCACGCTACAGGTGGGTCAGCAGGTGTGGGCCTACAACCCCAAAGCGCACAAGATGGAACTGGAAGCGATACTGCATGTGTGGATCAACCACGACAACGACCTGGTGGACCTCACCCTGACCACCACGACCCAGCCAGCACGGCAAAGCCGCGACGAAGAGCAGTGAGACCATTCATACCAACAAGAAGCACCCCTTCTTGACGCAGGAAAAGGGCTTCCTGACGGTGGGCCAGATCACGCTGGGCATGCATGTACTACGGGCAAATGGGACATATGGGGTGGTGACGGGCTGGAAGGTTGTGTCTGGGACGCAGGTAATGTATGATTTAGAGGTCGCACAGGATCACACCTTCACGGTGGTCTGACCAGTGGGTCGTGCATAATTGCGGTGAAGTGAAAGTAGATATTCCTGAAGATAAATTTAGGTTCACCTTTGGGGATGCTACTGGCTCACAACATAATCTGGAGCGTAGTAATGGGCTGGCACTCCAAATGGAACGCTTAGGTGTACTTGATGATAGAGAAGGTCGTGCATTACTGCGTGAGCATCTAACACAGGTAGCACTTGATACGACAAATGTTTCAGATACACGCGTAACCAATTGGGGAACTTTTATAGAGAAAGAATCTCTTTTTGCTGGACCCTCAGGAAAGTTTGGACTTTTTAGATCTGTGTGGGAAGTGGCAGCCAGTGACGAGCTTAAATTCAGCACACTAGTAGTCCTTGGAGGAGGTTAGAAGCTGGTTAGAGTTTTGATGAGTTAAAGCGTAAACTGAACTTTTTCGGTAGAACTTAGAGCATCTCCTCCACTTGGAGGAGATGCTAAATAGACACTTGGAGACGGTGATGTTCAGAATAACACTTGATGAGTATACAATTACTCTTTCAGAGGATTACCCAGGCATGTACCATGAATACCATAAACATGCGAAGCTTGCCGATGTAGTAGATAGTAGTGATGCAGAAGGCTCATTATTTTATTTTTCTCTAGCTAAAGGGGATGACTGGCCATTTCTTATTGTGGTACAGAAATGCAATCCTGGCCCCGAAAGTGGATTTTATCCAGGAGCATTACTCGTTCCAGAAACTCACTATGTTTTCATCGGAGCAGGAAAACGGCTATTAGCATATACTTGGGATCCCCCTAAAAAAGTACTGACAGAAACTTTATCTGTCGGTTTCTTGGGTTGGTCAAGATACGGACAGTTTGTAATCATGTCTTCTGAACTCGAACTAGCAGTTTGGAACATCAATGGGGAGAAACTCTGGTCGACTTTTGTAGAGCCCCCTTGGAATTATACTATTGAGAATGACGAGCTTCATCTCGATGTGATGGGTAAGGAAACGACCTTTTCCCTTAGTAAAAATATTCCATAGCCCTTGATTTGGAAAATTGTCATTATTAGGCATATGGGCATAAACTAGAGGCAGTTTCTCCTACTACTTTCTGGCGAGTCGGCTGCTGGGCTCGCTGGATGGCAACGGCACGCAGTTCTACCTGAGCGACGCGCAGGGCAGCCTGGTCTCCTCCTTCAATAACGCGTCGGGTGGAGCCTCGATGAAGAGCAACCAGCTGTTCGGGCCGTATGGCAACGCGCGCTACGCCGCCTGCTGCCTCAACACGGCCAAGGGCTTCATCGGGCAGTACAACGACGGCACGGGGCTGGATTACTTCAATGCGCGCTACTATGACCCGAAGGCGGCGGTGTTCCTCTCGGCTGATAGGGTGCAGGGCAACGCGCAAGCTATGAACCCGTATGCCTATGTCAACGGCAACCCGGAGACGCACAGCGACCCATCGTGTGAAAGAACAGTCCCGGCTTGTTACGCGATGGGATGTAGTGGCAGTAGCCCAACTCTACCGCCTACTTGTACCCTTCAAGACTGTACAGTTATAGTGAGCAATAAGACGTATTTCATTACCGACCTTGCAAGTCTCTACGAACGACGAGGCTTTCTGAGTGACTTCTACCACCAGTTTGCTCCCGGATATGGTACAGCCGAGTTGGCTTTTTTCGACTATCTCTATACCACTCATCGTCTTGATAAACAGGGCGGGTATTGGGATAAGGGAGATGATCAGTTAGCGATCGACGAGTTTCTTGCAGCGTTTGACGAGATCAATCACCAGGGTGCGCAAAACACGATAATCAGTCATTGGCTGACCTTTTTGGCACATCCATCGAATGATAGCTGGTGGGTGGCTCACAACGGAAGTATCAATGCGGCAGATCAACAGGCACGAGCGAGTGGATTGTATGGCAAGGAGAGTTTCATTGAACAGCGCTTTATTAATGAAACGGTGCATGTGATCAATACGATCCAATCTCTCTCTCAAGGAAGCAACAATCCGCTCAATGACTGGTTCAGCCCAAAAAGTTCGACGACGGGAACTCTCGCGAGTATTTACTATCCGAAAGAATATACGGATGCGTCAGACCTGGCATCATTCGCCTTGCAGGCAACAACGGCAGCGGGTATTGGGGGTATTGGGGCAAGTGGAGTTGGATCTATGGATAGGCCTCGTTTTATTCGGAGGGATTATCTGGTAGCAAGAGCGGCAAAGAAAGCCTATAATACGACGAAGATACTCTTGTCTGAAGCCGACGAACACACTTCTACACGTTTTACGAAGAAATAAGTCTTAGAGGAAGAGAAACCATGCGGCGAAGCCATACCAGAAGCATTGCCAGTCTATTCCTTGTGTTGGTCATCTGTGCAGGGTGCGGTGCATTCTCTCCTGGAGGGAGTTCAGCACCTCTGACCGACTTCGCACCGGCAACGAGCCGATTTGATGGGCACAACTGGTCTCCTGACGGGCACTGGCTGGCAGCAGAAAGTGCGGATAACTTTATCACCCTGTTTTCTGCGGATGGGCAATTGGTGAATACTCTCAGCCTGGGGTGTTCACTGGGGAGTGGTCTGGAGGATACTGCATGGTTGCCAGACGGGCGTCTGAGCTGTTTTGTTGGAGCGGCACCCCCTTTGCTCGGGATCTTTACGCTCGATCACGCAGGGAAGGTCACAGACAAGACAACCATCCCGGTTCCGATCAATCCCGCACATGGTGGTGTTTGCCATACAATGGAATCCTCACGCGTCCTGGCTGGCAACCATCGCATTCAGCCAGGTCGGGACTATCCATATCCCTACGTTGTACATCTCTGATCTGGCGGGTCATCTCCTCTTTGCGCCGATGCTCATTGACGCCACTAACCTCGCCTGGTCGCATGATGGCAAGATGCTCGCGCTGGTCCAAGACAATCAAGAGACTGGGAATGGCAATATCGAGTTGCTCCACCTCCAACAAACACCCGCGGGAATGGTGACGGTCACGAGCACGCAGCAACTGGTCGCGGGAACCGCTTCTGGAGAAAATGTGGAATGGTCTCCATCTGATCGCTGGTTGGTGTGTCGTCATGGAAGCTACGAAAGTGAAGATTACCTGTTTTTGCTAGCCACCGATGGGTCGGGGAAACAGGTGAAATTGACATCCTCAACCACCGATGGACAACTCGCTTTTCCATCCTGGTCTCCCGATGGCAAGCGCTTGATCGTGACGAGAGTCTCCGATGGGGCGCTGTCTCACTCGATATCGCCGCTGTCCTGAAAGCGAAAGGGGTGCAACCGTAGGGAGTTTTCGCGGAGGTTCCAACAGAACTTGTCGATCAAGAAAGGATTGTGGTATTGGCTATGACCGATTCTGAAGTGAATGCCATCACCGGCGCATTCAGCTATACGGGGAAATACCTCACTCGTCGCTTACTGACCATGGGCAAAGAAGTTCGCACACTGACAGGACACCCCAACCATCCCCACCCATTTGGAGAGCAGGTTCAAGTCTTTCCTTTCGGCTTTGAGAATCCAGGAGCGCTGGTCAAGAGCCTGCAAGGAGTCACGACTCTCTACAATACGTACTGGATACGCTTCTCTCATGGTACTCTTACCTTCGATACAGCCGTGAGGAACACGCTCACCCTTTTCAATGCGGCTAAAGAGGCGGGGATACAGCGCATTGTCCATGTCAGCATCACCAATCCGGCGGAAACATCTCGCCTTCCGTATTTCCGGGGAAAGGCCATCCTGGAGCAGGAGTTGATGCGTTTGGGCCTTTCGTATGCGATTATCCGACCAACGGTGATTTTCGGAACCGAGGATATTCTCATCAATAACATTGCCTGGCTCCTACGACGGTTTCCGGTTTTCCCTATTTTTGGTTCAGGCCACTATCGTCTTCAACCTATCTATGTCGAGGATATGGCTGATCTCGTGGTCGAGGCGGGTCAGCACAGCAGGAATGTGCTCTTTGATGCCGTTGGTCCGGATATCGTCACTTTTGAGCAACTGGTGCGGCTTATCGCTGCAAAGCTTCACCGCCGTGTAGGACTCATCCATGTTCAACCACGCCTGGCATTTTCTCTGGCTCAATTGATAGAGCCATTCGTTGGTGATGTGCTTATCACGCGTGACGAGATTGCCGGGTTGATGGCCGATCTCCTGATCTCCCGGCAGTCCCCAACCGGGCAGACGCATCTTAGCGATTGGCTCGAGGAAAATGCTCAGCGAGTTGGAACGAAGTATGCTTCCGAGCTACAGCGACACTACCGCCGTTGATGAACGCGATTTTCGTATCATGCTCATCTTCTACAGCGTTGGCATAGCAGAACAGTAGTATAGCAATTCCGGCAGCAATAAGAAAAAAACGGTTTGCGCCATTTCCGCTTCGACTGGCGCTAATACAGTAAGAACCCGAATAAAAATTAAAGCATATGCAATATGGAGAACAAAATAAATGGGTAAGCGTTTTCCCGAACCACCCCCACAACGGCGGCGCGCTCGCTTCACGCGCATTCTCATCGTCGGGTTGCTGCTGGTTATCGTGGTGTTGGCCAGCGCCTGACCCGCATCGATTTGCAGACCGGCAAGGTCGTGTGGACTATAAACGCAACATATCCGTCGCCTCCGCTGATGATAGGCAAGACGCTGTTCTTCGATAACCTGGATTCGTCAAACTACTTCCTGGAAGCAGCTAGCGTGGAGGCTGGCAGGCAGCTCTGGCGCAACCAGCAGTATCCCGGCGGCTTTCTGCTGGGCGCTAACAACACGCTCTACGATAGCACCTGCAATCTCTACGCCACCAGCGATCCCTGCCATTTGTACGGGATCAATGCCAGCAAATGAATATTAACGACCAAACCCGGTAATACCGCGAACCAGTTGCCTGCGTCTGGTAGGGACAAGGGGAGTCTTTCAAAGCGGGTCATATCGTCCTGAGCGAAGAGAAGGGTCTGACTCACCGGGCAGCGAGATCCTTCGCTGCGCTCAGGATGACATGGCATGACCGAGTTTTATTGGCAAAGCTCATCTGGATGGGAGCGGACAGTTCCAGTTATTACCCGATTCGGTCGGCAAAATTCGTCAAGGCCAGGTATGCATTTTATGGGGTTTATTGTTAAAAATCATCAGTAACGAACAGATACGGTTTATATCTGCTGAACGCTGGGTTGGACGCCCCGGAGGGCGTCCAGTTTATACTTCCATTACGACGGGCAGGATCATGGGGCGGCGGTGGGTCTTTTCGTAGAGGAACTCGCTGAGGGTATGGCGAATTTTGTCTTTGACGAAGGACCAGTCGGAGGCGTGTCCGTTGAGGCCGACGAAGGATTCGAGGACGCGCTGGCGGGCGCTTTCCAGGAGCTCTTCGGAGTCGCGCATGTAGACGAAGCCGCGCGAGACGATGTCGGGGCCGGCCAGCGGTTGGCCTGTTTCTTTATCGACGGTGAGCACGGCCATGAGGATACCATCCTGGGCCAGTACCTGGCGGTCGCGCAGCACGATCTGGCCGATGTCACCGACACCCAGTCCATCCACGAAGACGTTGCCACAGGGGACGTGATCGGTAACGTGAATGGATTCGGGTAATACGGTGATGATGTCGCCGTCCTCGCCGATGACGATGTGGTCTTCGGGGATGCCGAGCGAGTAGGCCAGTTTGCCGTGCAGGATGAGCTGGCGGTATTCGCCGTGAATGGGCATGACGTAGGTGGGGCGCAGCAGGTTGATCATCAGTTTTAGCTCTTCCTGCGCGGCGTGACCGGAGACATGCACGTTGGCGATGGACTGGTACAGCACTTCCGCGCCCTGGCGGAAGAGGTTGTTGATAGTGCGGTTGACCATCTTTTCGTTGCCCGGAACGGGGGTAGCGGAAAGAATGACGGTGTCGCCGTGCTGGATGCGTACCTGGCGATGATCCTGGTTGGCGATGCGGGTGAGAGCCGAGGTGGGTTCTCCCTGGCTGCCAGTGCAAAGGATGACGACGCGCTCTGCCGGGAATTTGTTGATGTCCTCGGCGCGAATGAGCATCCCTTTGGGGATGTTGAGGTAGCCGAGTTCAATGGCCATCTGCACATTATTGATCATGCTGCGTCCCACCAGGGCGACCACTCGTTCGTAGCGCTCGGCGGTATGCACGACCTGTTGCACGCGCGAGAGCAGCGAGGCGAAGGTGGCGATAATGACGCGTCCGGGGGCGTTGGCAAAAATTTTGTCGAAGGAGTCGATGATGACGCGCTCCGATGGCGTGTAGCCGGGCGTTTCGACGCGCGTGCTATCGCCCATCATGACAAGTACGCCTTCGTTGCCCAGGCGAGCCAGGGTGCCGAAGTCGGCGGGTTGTCCATCGGTGGGCGTGTGATCGAACTTGTAGTCGCCCGTGTGTACGATGGTGCCGATGGGCGTGTGGATGGCCAGGGCGGTGGCGTCGGGAACGCTGTGATTGACGCGCACGATTTCGACGACGCATTTGCCGATGGCTATTTTGTCGCCGGAAGTCACCACGTTAATGACCACTTTATCAAGTTGTTTATGCTCTTTGAGCTTGACTTGAATTAAACCCCGCGTCAGGCGCGTCGCGTAAATGGGCGGGAAATCGAGGGCAGGCAGGATGTAGGGTAGGCTGCCGATATGGTCTTCATGGCCGTGGGTGATAAAGATGCCGCGAATGCGTTGTTTTTTGTCGTGCAGGTAGGTTGTGTCAGGGATAACCAGGTCCACGCCAAACATTTCGTCGTCGGGAAACATCGAACCCGAATCGATAATCATGATGTCGTCGCCATATTCGACGACCATCATGTTCTTTCCGACTTCTCCCAGTCCTCCGAGCGGGATAAGTCGAACATTTTCTGTTGTCAAAGTAAAAAGAACCTCCTCACTACATCAATTTATGTAGCGTTACTAAAAATCTGTTCAATTGTCGTGTGTGATGTATCTTCACTTCTGCCTTCGTCTACAGAAGTTAAAGCCAAAGGTAGGGTATATTGAAAATTATGTCCTAATATGCCATTAAAAGTGTACCATAATGGCGGGGAAATAGCAAGTGCGCGGAGCCGTGGCAAGCTCATCCCCCGCCCTGGCCGCCAATGCCTCATGTATGCTAGAGTTGTGCTATACTAAACCATATTTCGTTCGGGTCTTCTTTCTTTGCTTTTTAATAGGAAGGGAATAACCTATGGCAGAACATGGCGCATCTCCGGCGGACGCAACGCTTTATGGAGACATTGTTGTGCTTGATTTGAGCGGCACTATTCGCGGTATGCATTGCGCGAAGATGTTTGGCGATTATGGCGCGGAGGTGATACTGGTTGAGCCGGTGGGTGGGAGCGCGGCGCGGCGCGTTGGCCCTTTCGCGGTTGGCAGAGAGGATGGCGAGACGAGCCTGCACTTTATTCACCATAACCGCAACAAGAAAAGTGTGACGCTGAACCTGAATACGGTGCGCGGGCGGGATTTGCTGCGCGAACTGGCGCGGGGCGCGGATTTGCTGATCGAGGACTGGCCGGTGGGGGCGTTGGAGGCGCTGGGGCTGGGTTTCGCGGAACTGCACGCGCTCAACCCGCGGCTGGTGGTGTGTTCGATTACGGGCTTCGGGCAGACGGGGCCATACGCGGGGTATAAAACCAGCAATATTGTGGAAGATGCGATGGGCGGGTTGATGGGCATTACCGGCCCGGCCAACAAGCCACCAACGATGACGGGGGCGCAGCAGGCGGAACATATCACGGCCATGCACGCGGCCTATGCCTGCTCTGCTGCCCTGCTCTACCGCGAACTGCACGGCGAGGGGCAGCATATCGATGTATCGGCCCAGGAGAGCACGGCCTCGGTGCTGGAAAATGCTATTGAACAATATACGTATACGGGTGTTTCGCGCAAACGCTCCGGCAGCCGGCATGGTGCGGCGTGGCCCTGCACTGTCTTCCCCTGCAAAGATGGTTATATTGGCATGTGTTGCACGCAGGGCAAGGAGGCACGCGCAGCAGTGCTGCTGGCCGAAGATTTTGAACTGGCGGAAGACCCGGTGCTGGAAAACTCATTCGAGCGACGGGCGCGCGCGGACGAGTTCGAGCCGCGCCTGGTGGCTGGATACATGAAGTATGGGAAATCCGAACTGTTTCACAAGGGGCAGTCGCTGGGTTGTCCGGTAGGCATGACGAGTGATGCGCGCGACCTTGCTAATGACGAGCACTTGAATGAAATCGGCTTCTTCGCGGAGTTTGCGCACCCTGTCATAGGCTCTTATAAGGATATCGCTGCTCCCATCTTCATGACGGAGACGCCGGGGGTGATGCGCAGCGCTGCTCCACTGCTCGGCCAGCATACGAATGAGGCGCTGTCGCGGCTGGGACTGAGCGCGACGGAACTGTCAACGTTACGGGCTGAAGGCGTTATTTAAGAGAGGAGAGTGAGCATGTTTAAGGATGCACTGGCAGGATATCGCTGCGTCGATTTCTCGTGGGTGTTCGCGGGTCCGTATTGCGGGCAATTGCTGGGCGACCTGGGGATGGAGATGATCAAGATCGAGTCTCGCAAGCGTATGGACGTGGTGCGCATGTACCCGCCGTTTGCCTTTGAGGACCGGCGGCTCAACTCGAGCGGCTACTGGAATACGCACAACCGCAGCAAGTACAGCGTCAACCTGGATATGAAGAACGAGAAGGCGCGCGCGATCATCGCTCGCTTGATAGCGATGAGTGACGTGGTGCTGGAAAATTTCAGCGCGCGCGGCATGAAGGCCATCGGCTTCGACTATGAGCGCCTGCGCGAAATCAACCCGCGCATTATATATTGCTCGATGGCGGGTTTCGGGCATCGCGGCCCCTATAAGAACTACGTCGCCTATGGTCCCATGCAGGAGTCACAGGCGGGTATCGTCAATTTGACGGGGTGGCCCGATGGCGAGCCTTCGCGCGTTGGCACGAGCTATCCCGACGCGGCGGCAGGGGTGAGCGCGGCCTTCGCCATCACCTCAGCGCTGCGCCATGTCAAGCGCACGGGTCAGGGGCAGTGGATCGACCTTGGGCAGACGCTGACGGCTGCGGCGCTGACGGATACCGCCGTGATTGAGTATACCGTCAACGGCACTATCCAGCAGCGCAACGGGGACGCGCATCGTTTCTTCGCGCCCCACAACGTCTATCCATGCAGTGGCGAAGACCAGTGGTGCGCCATATCGGTTGAGAACGATACGGAGTTCGCGGCGCTGGCGGCGGCCATGGGACAACCCGCGCTGGCACAGGATGCGCGTTATGCCAGCAACGCGGCGCGTATCCAGAATCGCGAATCGCTTGATGAGCTTATCAGCGCGTGGACGGCGCAGATTGACCATTACGAGGTAATGCGTCGCCTGCAGGCGGCGGGTGTGGCAGCGGGCGCGGTACTCAGCACGGGCGAGTTTGTGACGGACGAGCATGTGCGGGCGCGCGGCTTCATGGAGCAGTTCGATCATCCGGTGGTGGGTGAGAAGCTGTATCCCGGCGTGCCGTTCAAGATGTCGGAGACGCCGGGTTATATTCACCGTGCCGCTCCCCTGCTGGGCGCGGACACTGAATATATCTTCAAAAGCCTGCTGAACATGAGCGATGAAGAGATTCAGCAACTGGACGACGAGGGGATATTGGTATAAGCACAAATATTATCAACGAGGATACAATCGGCGCAGCCGATTGTATCCTCGTTGATAATATTTGTGCTATAATATATCTGAGTTAGTGGGTCGGATTTATTTTTATCCTGAACCGGAACTACCAGAAAGAACTAGAGAAGAATGGGCGCGGAAAATGCGCCTCTCATGAGGATAGCTGATATGGCGGATACACTTACAATTACGGGCGATATGATTATTCATGATGTGGTAACAAGGCATCCTGAGACGGTCAAGGTTTTTCACGGGCATGGGTTGCCATGCACGGCCTGCGCGGTTGGGGCGCGTGAAAGCATCGCGGGTGGAGCGCGCACGCACCGCTTTACGCCGGAGAAGCAGGCGCTGCTGGTGAAAGATTTGAATGCTGTCGTCAAGGGCGAGCCGACTTCGGTTGCGCCGAAAAAGGCTCCGGTCGGGCGCGGCGTGCCGCTGTCGATGGCTCCTGCCGGCAAGGATGGGAATATCAAGCAGGTGATCGCTATAATGAGCGGCAAGGGCGGCGTTGGCAAGTCGCTTGTAACCGGTTTGCTGGCGGTCTCGCTACGGCGTCAGGGGATGCGCGTGGGAGTTCTGGATGGCGATATTACCGGCCCCAGCATCGCGCATATGTTTGGCACGAAGGGCCAGCCGATGAAGTCGGCGAGTGGCGGCATTGATCCTTTGACCAGCCTGGGCGGTATCAAGGTGATGTCGATGAATATGTTCCTGGAAGAAGAGAGCCAGCCGGTGGTGTGGCGCGGGCCGATGATTTCCAGCGCTATCAAGCAGTTTTATAGCGATGTGGACTGGGGCCGGCTGGATTACCTGCTGGTTGATCTGCCGCCGGGAACTTCGGACGCGCCGATGACGGTTCTGCAATCGCTGCCGGTGGATGGTATCGTGATTGTTTCGTCGCCGCAGTTGCTGGCGACGATGGTGGTAAAGAAATGCATCAACATGGTGCAGCAGCTCAAGGGCATTATCGTGGGCGTAGTGGAGAATATGTCGTACTTTGAGACGCCCAACGGGGAACGCTACGAGATATTCGGTTCAAGCAATGGCCCCGAACTGGTAGATATGACCAACGCGCCCCTGCTGGCGCAGTTGCCCATCGATCCCGGCCTGACCACGCTGTGCGACGCCGGGCGCATCGAGGAGTATCATGGCGCGGCCTATGAGATGCTGGCCGAGAACTTCATCAATACGTTGAAGATCAAACGGTAAGCTGAAGAGATGAAGGTGTGTGCGGCTCGCACACACCTTCATCTCTTTTTTGTGACAAAAGAGCGATGCTTATACTGGTGGCGTCCAGATGTGGACGGTGCTGTCGTCGCTGGCTGACGCGATGCGATAACCGGATGGGCCTGAATACGTAGCTACCGCTCTGACGGGGGCGGTATGCTGAGTGTAGGTGGCGATATGCGTTCCTGTGATATCCCAGACCTGTACTGTATTATCTGCGCCACCAGATACTAATTGTCGCGAGCCTCCATTATAATCGGCCAGCCATGCAACGGTGTACACGCTGCCTGTATGCCCACGATAGGTGACTACCAGGCTGCCATTCGCGATATTCCAGACCTGTACGGTGCCATCATCACTGGCTGAGGCGATTTGCGAGCTATCAGGCGACCAGGCCAGCGCGTTCACGCCTGCCGAGTGTCCGCGATAAACGGGGATAGTTGGCCTTGAGCTATCCTTCCAGATGCGCACTGTTTTATCGCTGCTGGCTGAGGCGAGCATGAGTTCAACAGGTGACCACGCCAGGGATCTGACGCTGCCTGTATGTCCCTGGTAGGTCAGGGAATGCTTGCCGTTATTGGCGTTCCAGACTTGTACGGTCTTGTCTTCGCCGCCTGAAGCGATGAACTCCTTGTAGCGAGACCAGGAAAGCGCGAGCACTTTGCCGTTGTTTTCATGGAACGAGGTTGTATGATCGCCATTGATGGCTTCCCATACCTGGATCGAGCCGTCGCTTTCGCCACTGGAGGCGATACACATATTATCAAATGACCAGACGACCGAGGTGAGAGGTGATGTGTATCCTTCGAATGTGTAGAGCAGAGCGCCATCCGCGGCGCGCCAGACCAACACTGTTTTGTCCGCGCTGCCAGAAGCGATAGACGCGCCAGACGGCGACCACGCCAGCGTGGTCACGGCGGCGGAGTGCCTCCTGAAAACCAGGTGCGACGCAGGAATGGGGGCAGGAGTGTAGGGAACAGCCATTACTCCGGCGAAATGGGGTCTGCTAAAAAAGCTACATATCCCCAGAACGCCTACTCCTACTATGGCTGTAGCGCCAATGGTCAGGCTTCTTACAATGATCTGGCGACGCGAGATACGATTCAAAAAGACATGTGCCTGTTGTTGTTGCTGGCCTGTGCCGCTAGTGGTGCTCCAGGTGCTGTAATCGGCATATTTTTCGGGCATTGGCGGAGGCGCTTCAGGTGGTCGCCAGAGACGGGGTTCGGCTCTATCCTGGACATCGTGAAGGTGTTGCAACTGCTCTTTCACTTCGGAGATAGTGGCCGGTCTTTTGCTGGCATCTACCTGCACCATCTGTTGGATGAGTTCCTCTAATTTTGTCAGTTCCGGCGAGCCGTAGAGACGCAGAGGGGCGAAGTGAAAAGGCGACTCGGCGGGATCATCGCCTGAGAGCAACTGGTGAAGTAAGGCACCGAGGCTGTAGATATCGGCCCGGGGGGTTGTCTGCGCCTTGCCGTATTGTTCGGGGGCGGCATAGCCTGGGGAGCCAAAGGGAATGGTATCTTTCGGCTTGCCCGGAATGTAGTGACGGGCGATGCCAAAATCGATCAGGTAAAGCTGCCCGGCAGGTGAACGCATGATATTGGACGGCTTGAGGTCGCGAAAGATGATGGGGGGATGGCGCGTATGCAGGTAGTCCAGTACTGTGCATAATTGCAGGCCGAGGGCCAGAACTTCTATGAAAGGCAGCCCGGGCTGCTGAGAAACACTGAGGCATTGCTTCAGATAGTCTTCAAGCGTCTTGCCTTCGATAAAGTCCATTACGATATACCAGTGTTGGGGATCTGTGAAAGAATCGTGAATGGTGGGCAGGTTGGGATGCTTCAGGCCGGAGAGCAGGCGCACCTCGCGGTGAAAAGCATCGGTGGCCTCGATGATCTCCTGGGGTTTGAGGCCCTGCAAGTTGATCTGCTTGATGGCGATGATGATGTCAGCCTGGAAGGTGTCCATCGCTTTGTAGACCGCGCCGAAACCGCCAGTTCCCAACTGCGCAAGGATGCGATATCTTTCCAGAAGCAGCGCGTCTTGTTGCTGCGCGTTCTCCTCAAGAGAGTCGAGGAGATGCTGGCAGGCAAAACAGACACTGCTTCCGGCGGGATTGGCCGCGCCACAATTGCGACAGTAATGCGGTGATGGTGAAGGAATCATACGTTGTCCCCTCAAACGTTTCTCAAGGTGTATGACGTTCCAGACACATCAAGAGTTCCGTTGACGTATTATGTATTCTTAGCGAATGATCCCAGTACTTTGCAAAATGTGGTGTAGCTGGCGAGGTCGGCTAAAGCGGTGCGCACGGGTTGGTCGTCGCGGTGGCCTTCAAAGTCAAGGTAGAAGACGTATTCCCAGATGCGCTGGCGCGAGGGGCGCGATTCGAGCTTGAGAACGTTGATGTTGTGAGCGGCCAGCACGCCGAGGCATTTGTGCAGCGAGCCGGGCTGGTGGGCGGTTGCCATGACCAGCATGGTTTTGGCGTCGCCATTGGCGCGCGGGGCAGGTTCGCGGCTCAAGACGATGAAACGGGTGTAGTTATCTTTGATGGTTTGAATGCCGCTCGCCAGGATTTCCAGCTCGTAGAGTTCAGCCGCGCCAGCGCTGGCGACAGCGGCGACGCCTTGCATATTTTCTTCGCGAATCATTTTCGCGCTGCCTGCTGTGTCGTAGGTGGCGACGATTTCCACGCCGAGTTCGCGCAGGTAGACATCGCTCTGCGCCAGCGCCTGCGGGTGAGAGATGACTCGTTTGATGTCGCCGAGTTGCTGTCCTGGCAAGCAGAGCAGGCAGTGATTGACGGGGTGGCCGATTTCGCCCGCCACGAACAGGTCGTGCTGGCGCAGGAGATCATAGACATCGTTGATGCTGCCGGCTTGAGAATTTTCAACGGGTACCAGGCCAAATTCCACCTCGCCAGAGGCGACGGCATGAAATACATCGGCGAACGCGCGATAGGGTACCGGCTGTGGTCCCGCTGCGGTCTCCTGGGCATACGCCTGCTTGCCAAAGTAGACACCGACGGCTTCATCGCCGAACGCGCCGCGCTCGCCCTGAAAGGCGATGCGCAAAGGCGTGGCTGCCGGGGATTGGGACGACAGGCTATCGTGTGCTGTTTGGCGGGGGGGTTGGGAATTGACGGATTGCGGCATGAAATATGTTCTCCCTGTGATACGAGTTCAAGTGTTTTGGAGCGAAGTCTCCATGTGAGGGATTGTGCCAGCGAGCGACCAGGGCGGAGACAAGCCCGCGCCCGTACCCTGTACGAAGCGCAATACATGTTAAAACAAATCAAGCGATAAAAAAGGGCGACCATTACGGTCGCCCCTATCACGTTGGTTTATTGAACGTTGTAATGCGATTTGTGATAGAAAACCATGCCTTTGCCGACAACCTTTACGGGCTGCAGCTCTTTGAGCATGATGGCTTCACCGCATTTGGCGCATACGCGGCTGGTCAGATGGTTGATTTCTTCGCGATTTGCCAGCGATGCGCGCGCTGTCTTTGAAAGTTCACCCTTTTTTGGCATTGATGTTAGACCCCTTTCGCCTGTCTACTGTCTGTCTATGTACACTCTTGTGGTTGCTGTGACCATGCGCAGCAGACCTGCCCGCATCGTGTCGCTGGCTAGTATACCATAAGAGGGAATATGCTGTCCAATATTGAAAACATGGTACTGCCACTAAATATTCCTTGCTTCGTGAGACTTTGTGCTATACTTTAGCATTGCAATCGGGCAGCCTATACAGGCTGATTGCTTTTTATCTTGCGCTTTTATGCTGAATTATGCGAAGGAGTATTTGATACGATGGCAGAGGAAACTAAACCAACCATTATGGCGGAGAAAGACGGCCCGTACTACATTCAGAATGCGAAGGGGCTGATTTTGCTGGATAGCGATGGCAACCCTTTTGAGGTGACGGATGACGAGATTACGCTATGCCGCTGCGGACAGTCGCGCACAAAGCCTTTTTGCGATGATAGCCATGTGCGCGTTGGCTTTACATCTGAGGTGAAGGCGCCTGAAAAGCCGGAGTAGCGCTGGTAGCGACACCTACTAGAGGTGTCGCTACTGGTTAAAAAGGGCGTCAATTGCTTGACGCCCTCTCGTTGATATAATTCAAATATTACGAAACTTCTCTACGATTTGCCGCGCTACAAGATCACACTACTTGCCGCACTACCAGAGAATTTTTCCGAGGAGCGCATCGTGCGTCTCCTATATGCATTAACGTTGGAGAGGGAATTTCTGTAACATTTTGCCGTGTGTGCTGCGCTTTTTCTCCTACTTTTCTTGTATACGCCATATGCATATGTTATGCTCAAACAGATAGTTTTAAATCAAAAAAGGAAAAAGAGAAGCATCATGTCGGAACGGAAGCAGCAGAACTGGTATGTGCCTTTGCGGGTGCGTTTTCGCTCGCCTGCCGAGCGTGCGCAGTGGGAGAGCGAGCAGGCGGCGGGTTTGCCAACCATACCGGTGGCATCCGATGACCGGGCGCTACAAATGCCTGCAATGACGTTTCCTCATGATATAGACACTCCGTTACGGGCGCGACAAATCAAGGAGCTGATTTGCCTGGGCAATGTGTTGCGAGCGGAATTGGGGCTGGATGACATACTCCAGCGTATCGTGGCTGTTATCAGCGCCTGCACGGGTTTTCGTATCGCGGTTATTAACCTGCTTGAGGATCAGAACGACTATCTCACCCCTGTGGCTTTCGCGGGAGCTACTGAAGAGAGCAAACGGATCGTGCGCGAGCACCCTGTGACGGTTGAGCAGATGATGCGCATGATGCGCCCGGAATTTCAGACCAGTCAAAGCTATTTTATTTCGCATGAGTACGCGGCAGCGTTCGCGGATGTAGTGGGAGGGATGGATAAAACGCTGGATGATTATGAGCCTGGGGGCTGGCATCCCGAAGATTTGCTTTTGATTCCGCTCTTTAGCCCGCGAATGAGGAAGATACTGGGATTTTTGTCACTCGATGATCCGGTGGATGGCAAAGTACCGGTTGAGGAAAGCATTGAGATGATCGAGCTGTTCGCGAATCAGGCCGCCATCGCTATCGATAATGCGCGTTTCTTTCAGGAGCGTGAAGCGGAACGGCTGGCGCTCGAAGCGTCTATTATCGCGCTGCGCCTCGATCTGGAGCAGGTGCAGCATGGCGATTTGCGCGTGCGCGTGCGTCCAACGCATGAGAAGTTGCAGCCGGTTGTTGAGGCGGTGAATGTGATGATTGACGAGATTAGCGATATTTTGGGCAGCGTGCAAAAAGTGACACAGGCGGTAGATGAGCATGTGCAGGATGTGCGCCGCAGTTCAGATGTGCTGGCGCGTGATACCAGCCAGCAGGAACGCCAGGTGGAGCATATTTCGCGAGTGACGGACGATATGGCAGGTACTATCAAACGTGTTTCGGAGCGGGCGGATACATTGGCGTGGGCGGTTAAAGAGGCGACGGAAGTGACGCGGGGCGGTCAACAACAGATCGCGCGCGCCAATGACGGGATGCGTTTGGTTCGCGATACGACTATGCAATCGGCGCGTGTGATTAAACGGCTAGGTGAAAGTGGGCAGGAGATCAATGATACCGTGGTGGAGTTGACGAGCCTGACGACGCGCATGAACCTGCTGGCGCTCAACGCGGCGATTGAGGCGGTACGGGCGGGAGAGCAGGGCCAGGGCTTTGTGGTGATTGCGCAGGAGATTCGCTCGCTGGCCGTGAGCAGCGCGGAGGCGGCGCGCAAGGTAGCATCGCGCATCCGCTCCATTCAAAACGAGATCACTACCGTTTCGCAGAGTGTTGACCAGAATATCCAGCATGTGGTGTCGCAGTCCGAACTGGTGATGCAGACGGGCATTGCGCTGGAAGCCATCGGCTCCGTTATGGAAGACATGGTTGAGATGATGCAGGGGCTTGGTCCTGCGGCTGAAAGCCAGGCGACCGGGTCGCAACTGGTGGCGCATTCCGTGGAGGAAATCGCCGGTATGGCGAGCGAGATCGCCGGACAATGCGGCCATATGAAGCAATCCCTGGTCCACCTGGTGGAGTTGACGAACTCGCTGCGCAGCCGCTTCGCGGTGATTTGCGTGACGGAACGATGAGGCTAATTCCTATACCAAAACTGATCCCATGCCTGCCAAAAATTGTCTCCCGTCGAGGATACGGTGCGCGGCCCCTCGATAGTTACCCCGGTGCGACCAATGAAATCGTTGGCGTTGTCGGGTGTTGCCAGTTCTACGCGGAAGGTGACGGGTGAGGGAAATTTGAGGGGCTTGGGCCAGTGTTTGAGGCTGATGGCCTGGGCTACGCGCATTTCGATCAGAGAGCAGGCGTCGCGGGGGGCCATATTGCGGGAGGAGTAGCGGCCCAGGCCGGTTTTCACGGGGGCGGTGACTACGTCTTCTCCCAGTAAAGTGGTCACTTCGCGGCAGGTGGCTTCGTCGCCGGAGACGAAGATGGCGGGCACGTCCCAGCAGCCCGCGATGGCGGCGAGTATACCGCTTTCGCCCACCAGCGTGTCGTTGATGCGGGCGTTGTACCATGCCTCGGATGAAACGGTGTGACAGAGGACGCCGTCGGGGGTGCCGGCCATGGCGTGCGCGCCCAGAAATAAGATGGCGTCGCAGCTCTCTTCAAAAGGGGTGATGTAGCGTGCCCAGGGGTAGCCAAAGACGTATTGCGCGCCCGATTCGAGGCGTTCGGGCAAAAAGCTTTTGAAGCTGTAGGCTCCGCCTGCGCCGTGACAATCGACCACTGTGATTTCTCTGGCCCCGGCTGCTCGCGCGCCGCGCACGGCGGCGTTCATCTCGTCGGTGTAGAGTTTGCGCGACTCTTCATAAAACGGCTTGCCGGCGGTGACCTGTTCCCATGTTTCGATACAGGAAATGCCTTCCATGTCACAGAAAATGACGACGTGCATAACAATGCCCTCCCTCTCGCCTGTAATTTGTGTGATCTGCTCTCACTAATTATAACGCGCAGCGCATATTTCTGGTACATCTCTTATGTCTTCGGCTCCACTGTTTACCGGGTGCCAGGGCGAGCGTCAGAAGTCGCCTATCCAATCCGAGTGTCACCCTGAGCGCAGCGAAGGGTGACATGGGTCAGAGGATCATTTTTCATCCAGAGGCAGGATGAAGAGGACGGGACACCCGCAAGGGGTGTCGCTACTGGGATGGTATCTTGACTATTACGTTACGTAATGGTTTACAATCCTTTTAATGCAACGGGAAGAGTTTTGCTCGATGCGCTTACCCGTTGTTCTGTTTAGAAAGGGTAGACAAAATAATGAGAGAAGAACGACCCGATTCGAATCAGGTCCCGTCACATTGGATTGAGGGGATGGTGGTGGCGAATGGTATACGGCAGCATTACTATCGAACGGGCGGGAATTACCGGACGCTGATATTGCTGCATGGCTTTACGGATAATGGTCTAAGCTGGTCGCGTGTGGCGAGGGCGTTGGAGCGAAATTATGATGTCGTGATGGTTGATGCCAGGGGGCATGGCCTGTCCGATGGTCCGGGAACGGGGTACTCGCAAGATTTACTTACGCGGGATGTAATTGAGCTGATTCATACGCTTGGTATTGAGCGTCCCGCTTTGATGGGACATTCAAATGGCGCGTTGACGGCGGCGAGTGTGGCCGCGAATGCGCCGGAGCTTGTAAGCGCGGTGGTGCTTGAAGATCCGCCATGGGGTGAATCACATGTGCAGTTTTCTATGCCAGCGAGCGGGGAGGAACCGTGGCCGGGGTTCACTGCCTGGTACAATGGGTGGATCGCCTGGCACAAGGCGCTTCGGAGCCAGGCGATTGAGGAACGTATTGCGTCGTCTCAAGGGTACCTGCCGCCTGGAGCGAGTAGCTGGCCTGAGGAAGAAATGGTGTTGTTTCTGGAGGGCCAGGCGCAATTCAATCTGGATGTGCTCAACTTTGTGCCGTTTGTGCCAATGCGCACTCCCTGGCGCGAGACGGTTGAACGTATCGCGTGTCCCATGCTGCTACTGACGGGCAATGCGCAGAGTGGCACAATGGTTACGCCGGAGGAGGCGCAGAAAATCGCGGCTAGCTGGCGGCAGGGTCGGCATGTTTCATTCGCAGAAGCCGGGCATTTTATGCACCGGGAGTTGCGGGGCGAGCAATTTGATACGCTGGTGAGTGTGGTTGGGGATTTTCTGACTACAACTTGACAAGAGGTATCTATGCCCATTAAGGCTACGTTTGTTCCTACCTAAGCTCATTTTTTAAGACATAGAGCATCTTGATGGTGCGTCTGGAAATCTCTACACATGCTTGCTCTGCGAACGCGTTGAGTAGCGTTGTTGCAGGCGGGCCATCTTTCGTTGTTGGGCGGGGGATGGCTCGTATTCGCGGAATACTCTGCGTCCGACCCTCCAGCCGATGTAGCCCAGCAGGAAGAAGCTGGCGATGGCGAGGACGACGATGAGGATTTGTGTGGTCAGGGCGAGCCAGCCTCTGCCGGAGAAGAAATGATTGATGACGGGAATGCTAAGGCTGGCGATGCCAGCGCCGAGTAGCAGGCCCATGCTGACGCCAAAACAGCAGCCGAGCGGGCCGCCGTTGACATCGCCGCGTGCCTCTGGCGGCAGTTGGGCTGCGGGCGCGCTTGTTGCTAATGGCGACTCTTCCCCGGCGGGCTGATTGTCTTCCAGGTTGTTTTCTTGCTCGGTCTGGTCATCTTCGCGTTCAGGCAGGGGCATAAAGGGCATGGTTATCGCTTTTCCCCTTCCAGCGTTGATGTTGTGAGTTGCATGTTAAAACGTTCCAAACTGGCGGTCTCCGGCGTCACCGAGTCCTGGCAGGATATAGCCCACGTCGTTGAGGCTTTCGTCCAGCGCGGCAACGTAAATATCGATGTCGGGATGCGTTTGTGAGAGTTTGAGCAGGCCGTAGGGTGCGGCGATGATGCACACGTAACTGAGGCGCAGGATGCCGCGCTTTTTCAGCACGTTGATGGCGTCGATGGCCGAGCCGCCCGTCGCCAGCATGGGATCGACGGCGTAACATACCTGCAATTCGACCTTATGAGGCAGTTGGTTGTAATACTCCATAGCCTCCAGGGTATGTTCGTCACGGCGCAGACCCAGGTGCCAGACCTGCACGTCAGGGATGACTTCGCGAAAGCCTTCGGCCAGCCCTAAACCGGCGCGTAAAATCGGCGTCACGCCGATGCCACCGGCCAGCCGTTCTCCTATCATTGGAGACATGGGCGTTTCGATAGAGGACTTTTCCAGGGCCAGCGTCGCGGTTGCTTCATAGGCGATCAGCGCGCCGATCTCTTTGACCAGGCGGTAAAACTCTGGCGGCTGGGTATTTTTGTCGCGCAGGGCGGTCATTTTATGGCGCATCACCGGGTGCGTTGAAATATGGACGCGGGGAAGATGCATGACCTCTTCTTTGCTCGGCTGCGGCACGCCTTGCATGGGTAGTTTGGGATGCACGTCGCTCTGTATATTCGCTTCTACCATGAGACATCACTCCTTTTCACATAGTGCTTCGTCTGATATTGTACCAGACATAGCCATACGGCGTCGAATTTGCTATAGTAGCATACAGTTCAACTTTTTCGTAAGCGTACATGGCTCTTGGCAGGATAACGGCCCGAAACCAGGGTGAAGGCAAGCCTGCGGTGCGCGACCTGTAGCGATGGGGGGACCAGGGCCTTTCACTGGTAGGTTTTTGGGAAAGGCGTCAGCGTGGTGGGAGTTGTCATTCTGAGCGCAGCGAAGAATTCTCGCCGAGCCGCACGCAGATTCTTCGCTGCGCTCAGAATGACAGGCGCGAGCGGCACGTTTCAAAAAACCTACCAGTGAAAGGGGACCAGGGCGGGGGCAAGCCCCGCCCGTACCCTGTACGCTGTGAAGAACGAAATTAACGATATAAGGTATGGGTGGGGCTTGCCCTCGTCCTGGTCATGTAAATTGGAAAATATGACTGATGCGCCTGCTTCCATCTTTGTCCTCGGTGTGCGCGTGGATCGAGTGACGCGGAAGCAGGCGCTTGACCGTATTGAACGCATGATGGCGTTGCGCCGCGCCAATGCAATCATGCAGTGTTGCCAACAAGTGGTGACTGTTAATACCGAATTTGTGATGGCGGCCCAACACAATAGCGATTTTCGCCAGACGATCAACGGGGCTGCGCTGGTGTTGGCTGATGGCATTGGCATTGTGTGGGCGAGTTATGCTGGTAAAACGCATCTGCCGGAACGTATTACAGGGGTCGATACCATTGCGGCCCTGGCGAAACGGTGCGCTGCCACTGGCTACCGGATGTACCTTTTGGGGGCCGCGCCGGGCGTGGCTGAGCGGGCGGCAGCGCGTTTGCAGGCAATCGCGCCGGGGCTGGCAATCGCTGGCACTTACGCGGGATCGCCCGCGCTGGAAGAAGAAGATGCCATTCTTGAGCGCATTCGGGTCGCGGATGCAGATGTGCTGTGCGTGGCTTATGGCGCGCCTGCCCAGGATTTGTGGATTGAGCGTAACCGGGAGCGCCTGCCCGTGGCGGTGGCGATGGGCGTAGGCGGAGCGTTCGATTTTCTATCGGGGCGACAACGGCGGGCGCCGCGTATTATGCAGCGCGTGGGTCTGGAATGGCTGTACCGGCTGTACCGCGAACCGTGGCGCTGGAAACGCATGTTGGCGATTCCCAGGTTTATGCTGTATGTGCTCATAAGAGGACGCCGGTAGCGATAGCTTTTGTGGGTTATAGCACATATCAGTAGAAGGAAAATACGGGACACCCACAATGGGTGTCGCTACTGAGGGATGGAGACTCTTTATATGGAGAGTGATTTTCGTATAGCCATGAATAGAGTACACGCGCTGATCGAGGGTTTTGCGGGGAAGCGCGTGCTGGTGATTGGCGATATGGTGGCGGACGAATACCTGGTGGGGCGGCCAACACGTATTGCGCGTGAAGCGCCTGTGCTGATCCTGGAACTGTACGAGGAACGCACCGTGCCGGGTGGGGCAACCAATGTAGCGGTCAATGCGCGCGCTTTGGGCGCGGAAGTTTTTCTGGCGGGCGTGGTTGGCGATGATGTGCCGGGGCAGCGTTTGCGGCAGGCCATAAGCAAGCTGGGGATACACCAGGACGGGTTGTTGAGTGACGCGGGGCGTCCAACGTCTACCAAGACGCGCATTGTGGCGGGAAGTTCGCAGATCGTGCAACAGCATATTGTACGCATTGATCGCGTTGACACCTCTGATCTGGAGGATGGAAGCAAAAGTCGCATCATCGACTATATTCAGCGCGTGCTGCCTACGATGGACGCGGTGGTGCTTTCGGATTATGAGAACGGCGTCATCAGCCCGGAGATACTCGAAATCTGCCTGCCGGTGGCGCGGGAGTTGGGCAAGGTGATTGTGGCTGATTCGCATGGCTCGCTTTTCCGCTTCCAGGGTGTGACGGCCATTACTCCTAATCAGCCGGAGGCGGAACTAACATTGGGTACGAGCATCAACACGCTGGCGGAATTGAATGATGCGGGACGACGGCTGTTGGAGGGTAGTCATGCGCGGAGCATTCTGATTACGCGAGGCGCGGAGGGTATGAGCCTGTTTGAGCAGGACAAAGCGGCGGTACATTTGCCTGTACATCGCCTGGATCATACCAGCGAAATTGTTGATACCAACGGGGCGGGCGATACGGTCGCGGCTACTTTTACGCTGGCGTTGACGGCGGGGGCAAGCTCCGGCGAGGCGGCCTACCTGGCGAACGCGGCGGCGGCCCTGGTGGTACGTCGTCCTGGCTGCGCCAGTAATACGCCGGAGGAATTGAGGGGGGCGTTTCATGCATAATATGGTAGTAGATACTCGTCAAAAAATACGCGGGCGCGATGATTTAGTGCGCGAAGCGCTGCGCCGCCAGCAGGCGGGGGAACGCGGCGTTTTCACCAATGGCTGCTTTGATCTGCTGCACCTGGGGCATGTGCGTTACTTGCAGGAAGCGCGCGCGCTGGGCGATTTTCTCATACTTGGCCTGAACAGCGACGAGAGCGTGCGCCTGTTGAAAGGACCGGGACGCCCGTTGATGCTGGAGAACGAACGCGCCGAAATTCTGGCCGCGCTCACCTGTATCGATTACGTGACCATCTTTGCTGAGCCTACCGCGGGTCCCCTGGTCGAATCTGTGCGCCCGGCTATCTATGTCAAGGGGGGAGATTACGCTCTCGCGGGTGATGCGTTAGCAGTACCGGATACCAGCCGTTTGCCTGAAGCACGTGTTGTGGAGGGTTATGGTGGCACCGTGCGGCTGATTTCCTACGTGCCGCACCATTCTACATCTGAATTGATCGAGGCTATCAGGCGGTTGCCTGTATGAAACGTTTTATAAGCATAATGAATTTTGGCAATTGAATGAAATCGGGAATGTATGTGTCCTCGTCCTTATGATCTTTGAGAACTGAATAAGGGAAAGACCAGAAACGTCTGCCCCTTGTCCCTAATGAACTTTGACATCCGAATCGGGTAATGACAGGCAATGTTCGCCTCCGTCCTGTAGGGACAAGGGGTGGATGTGGGGAGGGGCGGGGGCCTTGTGCTTGTCCTCGTGGCAAAACGAGTCGCCTGGGTTCTGTGAGGCAAGATGGTCGCACTTCGACGAGGACAAGCACAAGGCCCCCTCATCCACTCTACCCCGCCCCTTGTCCCTACAGGACGAAGGGGACGCGTCCCCATCATTACCGCATTCGGTCGTCAAAATTCATCAGGACGGGAGCGAGTGTTTCTCGTGATTCCCCGATTCGGTTGTCAAAGTTCATCAGGACGGGAGCGAGTGTCCCATTATCGTTTTCGCTCGTTAAGTTATCAAACGAGGAATATAATCTCAGGAGATATTATTACGAATGCCAAAAGAATCTATCGATAATCAGCCTGAATTCGTCTGAAAAAGCGCATGAGCATGAATTGGAGTCGATACCGCTAGTTTCTGGTGGATTGGTGGAACAGAACGAGTTGGCGCTGACTGTTGAAGAGGAGGTAAGCGAGGTTCCGGTTGCCAGCGAACGGAGGCAGATTGCCCGGTCGGCTTCGCTGGTGATGCTGGGCAATCTGGGTAGTAGTGTGCTGGGTATGGTGCGCCAGATCGTGGTGGCGTCGCTCGGCTCGGATGTGGGTGGGCCGTTTAACGCGGCGATTTTGCCTGCGCGCACATTTAATGATCTACTGGTCAATGGCTCGGTCAGCGGGGCGTTGATTCCGACCTTCAATGATTATGCCGCGCCTGAAAAACGCGATGAACTGCGCCGTATCGTTTTCACGCTGGTCAATCTGCTTTTGCTGATTACGTTTACCTTTGCTCTGCTTTACCTGTTCATCGCGCCCAATTTCATCAATTTGCTTGTGCCGGGTTTTTCAGCACCCGATAAACAATTGACGCTTATTTATTCGCAGATCATCTTCTTTTCGTTGATGGCGCTGGGTCCATTTGCGGTTATGCTGGCGGCTCTTTTTGCGTTGAAAGAGTTTGGCTGGCCTGCCTTTGCTACGGGCGCGTACCATGTTGGTATTATTGGTGGCGCGGGTGTGGGAGCTTTGCTGGGGGCGCAGCATTTTGGACATCTCGGGCTGGCCGTGGGGGTGCTTTTTGGCGCAGTTGGTGAGATAGTGTTGCTGCTGCCGGGCATTCGCAAGCGGCGGCTGTATTATATGTTTGTGCTGGATCTTCGACATCCAGCGCTGCGGCGCATTATTAAGCTGTATGGGCCGGTGGCGTTCAGTTTTCTGGTAACGATGGGGCTGGTCTTTCTCGATCAACACCTGGCCTCGCTCACGCACGATAATCATTCTAGCGGCGCGGGCAACACGCTGGCGCTGAATACCGCGACTACCCTGATCCAGTTTCCGGTGGGATTGGTGGCTGCCGCGCTCTCCTTTGCGGTGCTGCCTACGCTGACTGAACACGCGCGCAATGGAGATAGCGAGCGTTTCAAGCAAACGCTGCTGCTTGGTTTTCGGGTTGGGCTGCTGTTGATGATTCCGGCGGCGGTTGGCCTGATTGTGCTGCGCCAGCCCATCGTTGATCTGCTCTTCCGCCACCATCACTACGTGCAATTCGATGCTGATCGCACGGCCCTGGCGCTGCAAAACTATGCCTACCAACTGCCTTTCGTGGCGATTGACCAGCTGTTGATCGCGGCGTTTTATGCGCGTAAGAACACGTTCATTCCGGTCGCGGTTGGGGTTGTGTGTATTGGAGGGTATTTGCTGGTGGCGCTGCCCTTTTATACAACCGTCGGTATGCCCGCGCTGGCCTTTGCCAATACGGTGCAGAACTCGTTGCATGCCATTATCCTGTTACTGCTGTTGCGCAAGGCTATCGGCAGTATGCGCGTGCGCGAGACTGTGCCGACCATGCTGAAGATTGTGCTGGCTGCTGCTATGATGTTTGTGGTGGCCTGGGGTTTGCAATTGTTGCTCGGCCATGCCGGTCTTTTCGCGCTGAGCAGTCTGATCGGCGACTTATTGACTATTCTGGTTGCGGGTGGTGTTGCGAGTCTGGTCTATGTGGGTGGCGTGCTATTGCTGCGCGTCGAGGAGGTAGGGTTGGTGCGGGACGCGGTGCTGGCGAAGCTGGGAAAGAGATAAGCGGAAAATGAAAAAGTACCGGGGCTTTTGAAAAACAGCCTCGGTATCAGAGTTTATTGAACTAATGAGGCTTTACGATGCAACTTGATAGATAACCGGTTTGTATCTTGGCAATGGTATCGGCTTTCCCTCAACGCGCGCAGCTTCTAACCAGACCGATTTAGCAACTAAAACCTCTTGAAGAGCCTCTACAGGTGTATCGCCAAAAGCTGAACAATATTTTAAATCAGGAATATCAGCGATATACCCTTCGTCCTCTTCGCTATAGAAAATGTTGATGTGATAATCTTTCATGTTAGTCTCCTAGTTCAATATAAAACTTTCTCGAGCAATTTTCGTTTATTCATGCCCTCTCCACGTTACTTATATTCTCTAGCTACCATTATACCTTATAATTTCAAACTATTCACCACTGCTCGTATTCCTTTGGCGGCGTCTAAGAATGCCTCATCATGATTTGACCAGCTAACTGACAGGTTTGCCATCTTTAGGCAGAGCTTTGAGTTTGCCGAATGGAGCTTGATGCCACTCGCATGGCCGCAAGATGATGGGAATGACTCGCGCTTGTTTTGCTTCGTGTCGCTCCATTGCTCGCTTATCATCCCTGTTTCATAACAATAATCTGAGGCCATAAATGCCGGACTGACCAGGAGGAGAATAATGGGAGCGTTGTTTAGATGTGTGGCAATTTCTCTATCTAGCTCTTTTCCTCCTTCAATTGCACGATCATACCAACCAGTGATGAGCTTTTGTCTTCTCAGAAGGGACAAGTGTGTGTTCAATTCGTCTCTGAGGCGTTCATCTTTATGAGAATACGAGTAAAAAATCTCGATTGGGCCAGATTGCTGAAGAGTAGATATTGGTAGACTTGCCGCTTCGCGTTGTCCTGCTGTCATAGCATCATACCAACTGTTTATCCTGGCTAAGTATTAACTTCTGTCTTTCTTCCAACTCAGGAAATTCGCGCAAGATCACTTTTGTCATGATGGCTTCTCCGCCCAGCGAGGTTGCGCGGTCGCGTGTGGATTGTACAATACCGCAGATGCAGCCCGTTATTGTGTTGAGGACGGGCGAACCGCTCATGCCAGGGCGCACCTGACCATCTTTGAGCCTGAGTAACTCTTGTTGCGTTCCAATCCAGCCTTCGCTATCGAAAGTGGTTGATGCGCCCTGTGACTTGATATCCGGGTAGCCGTAGCTGTACAATTTGCTGAATGGTTCCGCGCCGCCATGCAGCAATACACAAGGGTGGTGCGGAATATTGACCTGTAACAGGGCGAGATCGAGGTTTTGTGTAGTGGGTAAGGCATAAAGCGATGCTGGCGATGTCTGTCCTTGCCATGAGATTTCGATTGGTGAGGACGGGGTAAGCGCATTTTCGATTATATGCTTGCAGGTAAGTACCAGGGTGGGAGCCACAAAAAAGCCGGTTCCCTGCCCACTTTTAGAGGTTATGCGAACTGTACATGAAGTGAGCAAATCGTAGAGCGATTGAGCCATGATTACTCTTTCTCCTTGCTACTTAACCTCATCAGTAGCTGTCTCATCGGTACTATCGCTGATCTCGCCCCATTCAAGGGTGATCTTTAAGTTGGCGTTGCCCGTTCCCTTGACCAGCAACGCGGTCAGTTTGCCCGATTCGATGCCAATTTGCAGGCCAAATTCGACGGTTGCTGTGCGTGGTTTGACCTTTTTCAGCGTACCGACCATGGCTCGCGCAAGGCTTTCGATGGTGTCCGTGACCTCTTTGAATACATGCGGGCCGGGAAGGGCACCAACGAGTTCTTGTCCACCGAGCGGCGTTGCTTGAATACTGATGCTGATGCCCTCTTCAATTTCCGCGCTAATGATCTCCGATCTGCCCTCATCGCCTTCCATGCGTATTCTCCTGTTGAGATTATTTTATTGTTCTCTGCTGTTGCCGGCAAGCGTACTTTGACTTGCTCAGACTCGCGCGAAGAGGTCATTTTCTCCGGCGATGTCGGGGCCGACGCGGGTGGCGGCCAGTTGGAAGTACTCGAACATGCGCCATTTGCGCTGAAATTCGGCGGGGAGTTGCGCCATGGCGTTGTTGGGGTCCATCTGGGTGCGGTGCATGGCCCACGAGCGATTTTTGGTTTCGAGCCAGGGTTCTACATTGAGGGTGGCATCGATCAGTTCGTCGGGCATACCCAGTTTTTCGGGGTCGAGGCGGCTGAACGAACCCTGGTAGTCCTGCTCGCGCATGTATTCGCCTATCTGGCGCAAGAAGCTGCGGGGGAATGATGTGTAGTACAGTTTCGAGACCATATGGGCGGGGCCGTGTTCGGGATATTGCACGGCGTCAGCTGCCGCGTAAAAGGCGCTGGTGGTGTGACGATAGATGGCGATGTGGTCGGGGTGGCCGTAGCCGCCGGTTTCATCGAATGTAATCATTACCTGGGGACGGAACTGGCGGATGATCGCTACCAGTTTGCCTGCTACACCTGCTGCGTTCGCCTGTGCCAGGCTGCGGGGGTCCGAGTTTTCGGGCGTGCCAGCCATACCTGAATCGCGATAATCCAGGAACCACAGGTTGCGGACGCCGATTACTTCAGCCGCCGCGCGCATCTCGCCCTCGCGCACCTGGCCCAGGTTTTCCGGTGTGGCTAAGGCGGGATCAGCGATTTCGCCGACTTCGCCACGTGTGGCGCACACCAGGCCAGTTTCTACATCTAACGTGCTATAATGGAGCAGCGCGCCGCTCGTTGTTCCCTCGTCATCGGGGTGGGCAAAGACGCCCAGGAGTCGTTTCGTTGACATGAAAATTCCTGTTCTTTTTGGTCTGAACTTGAACGTCAAGTTACGATGTAATGTAACATCACAGCCATAGGACTGTCAAATAAAGTGGGGAGGCCAGGCGGGGGCAAGCCTCGGTGGACCAGGGCGGGGGCAAGCCCCGCCCCTACCCTATCTATAACACTATTCCTTTAGGAATAGAACGAGTATTTACAATATAACTCTATCTTTTCTGCGAGAAATGTGTTACATTGTGATCAGGATAGCCGAGCGAAAGGAGCATTAATATGGCAAGAACGATCTTAGATAAAGAACTGCAAGACTTGACTGATCAGATTATCAAACTTGGCGCGCTGGTGGATGATGCGCTGGGGAAAGCGCTTGACGCATTAGAGACGGGCGATCTGGCGACATCGGGTATGGTGATCGAGGCAGACGCGATGATTGATAGCCTGCGAGCCGCCATTGAGGAACATACAATTCGCCTCTTAACGTTACAACAGCCGCTCGGTGGGCGTGACTTGCGTTATCTGACGTCTGCGCTCTCGATCGCGGGCGATCTGGAGCGCACGGGCGATGGAGCGGCGGGTATAGCGCAGATTATCCTGCGTATGACGCCCCTGCGAAGTTCCGGTTCGAATGGCGCGTCAATTGTGGTGAAAGTGAATGCGCAAGAAGCTGCGTCTGACTCTGTTGAAATCACAGAGGCGTCTGTGATGCACGGGATGCTTGAACTGGGGAAAGAGGCGCGGCGCGTGTTGCAGGGAACAATGGATGCCTTCGCGCGGCATGATGCGGCGGCGGCTCGCTATATCTGGGAAGAAGACGATGTGGTAGATGTGCGCTATCACCTGGTGCGGCATGATCTGATGAACATGCTGGAAGGGGGGCGCGCGATACCTGCTCTGCAAAGCGATTCTCGCATCTTGCAACGCGCCACGTATCTGCTGTGGATTGCCCATAAGTTGGAACGAGTTGGCGATCACTGCTCAAACGTGTGCGAACGTATCGTATTCATTGTGGAAGGCGAAATGAGCATCAAACCCGCTCACGAAGTATAAGAAGTGACGCTCTAAGCGGATGTCTTGCGCGCCGGCGCGCAAGACATCCGCTTAGAGCGTCACTATTTTTTTATGTTTTCATTCTCTGCTGTACCAGTTCCCAGGTTGGGATGCCGGCGATGCCTTCTTGTTCGATGGAGAGAGAGGCGACACAGTTGGCGAAATCTACCGCCTGGCGTGGGTCTTTATGATGGTGGAGATGAACCAGGAACGCTGTGGCAAAGACATCGCCCGCGCCGGTGGGATCGACTTCTATGGTTGAGTAGGCGGGAAAGGTTTCCTTTTGGCCGCGCTGGAAGAGGGTTGCTCCATGCCTGCCGTCGGTTGCTACTAAGAGCGGGACTTGTGTACTCCACTGTGCCAGTATGGCGTCAGCGTCTGCGCGGTTGCCATCGGCGAATGGTAGTAAGTCGTCGTGGCTAAGGATGAGCGCGTCCAGCAGGGGTAAGACCTCGTTGGCGGCAGTCCAGGGTGAGGGCCAGACGCGACCTGCGGCGTCCCAGCGGCGCAGCCAGCCCTGGGGAGTTGCTGCCAGGATTGAGCCTGGGTGACGTGGAAGTTGGCGGATCAAGGCGGGAGTGAATTCCTGGTCAAGAGGGCCGAATAAGATGATGGAGGCATTGAGCCAGGGCGCGGGAATATCCGCGTTGGTTAGTTCGTCGGCTCTGGCCTGGAGAAACTGGGTGCGAAAGCCCTCGTGATAGGTGTTGACGAAGGTGGTAGTTTCGGGTGAAGTATGTCCGGCCAGTCCGATCTCAGGCAGGTGGGTTGGTATGAATGCTAGCCATGCGGGTCTGGCGCAGGTAACGATGGCGGCGGCTAATCCTAAACGGTAGGCGGTGAGGGCGGCAAAAGTTACTGTGCCACCGAGCGCGAAGGCACCGTCGGGAAGAACATCGCGGGTGACATGGCCAATGGTGAGGAAATCGGGTGGGTTTCCGGTATGAGGAAGATGAAAAATGGAAGACAATGCATCCTCCTCACACGGAACTGTACAATGGATGTTTAACGACCGGGACGTTTTAGGGAAATGACTACGCGGCGTTCGTCGCCTTCGCCGATACTTTCGGTGCTGATGTCTTTGCTCTCGGCGAGCGCGATATGGACGATGCGGCGTTCATGCGGTGGCATGGCTTCGAGCGCGATAGAACGGTGGTAGTTGCGCACTTGCTGGGCGACGCGCAAGGCGAGCGAGCGCAGGTTTTCTTCGCGGCGTTCGCGGTAGTTTTCCGCGTCAATGCTGATGCGCATACGATGCTTCGTGCGATGCCCTACAATCAGACTGACCAGGAGTTGTAGCGCTGAGAGGGTTTCGCCGCGTCGTCCGATAAGCAAGCCCAGGTTTTCGTTGATACCCTGGATATTAAGCGTTAGCGGGCTGGTAGAGCGCACCTGGACGACGGCGCGAATGTTCATGTACTGTAAAATATGCTGCAAGACATCGACGGTAATTTGCACGTCTTCGTTGCTGGGGTTTTCGACCTCTTGCATTTCGCCTTCGGCCACGCTGATGTCATCCATGTTGGAGAGAATACCGGCGATGGCGGAGGTTGGCAACTGGGAAGAGACGGGAGAAGAGAATTGTGCCGGGGCTAATTCGCCCTCCTCAAATTCTTCGCCTTCAGCATCCTCGTATTCATCGTCGTCGAATTCTTCGTCATCGTCGCCTTCTTCGCCTTCGTCATCTTCAAACTCGGCCTCGTCATCACCTTCGAACACTTCATCGTCGAGTTCATTTTCGTCGGGGCCAAGCAGAGCATCAGCCATTTCGGGAGTGATTACGGCGCTTACATGAGCCGTCCGCACACTGACACGGACGCGGGCTTCTTTGTTGCCGATACCGAAAGCGCCGCGGGCAGGCTCTTGCAAGATGACGACTTCAACTTCATCGCGGCGTTTTTTCAAACGCGCCAATCCCTGTAAGACTGCGTCCTCAACACTTTTGCCACTGGCCTCTATACTTTCCACTGTGTATTGCCTCCCTTTATTTCTCTCTACGAGCATGGACGACGCTCGATCTCCTGCTAACTTCGCGATGGATTACGCCTGGGGACGTTGTTGCGGCGGCGGGCGGATGCGCTGCCAGGCCGCCCGCGACGGCGTGCAGACGATGCGCTACTTGCGCCGTTGCCGTTAGCACCGTTCGCATACGTGGATAGATTGCTTCCCGCTGACCCATCGGTGGAAGCTTTGCCATTCTCTGACGATTTGCCCGCTTCAACGATGCGCGTCTCTTTGCGCTGGTCGCCTGTATAACTCCTACTTTTGGCATTGCCGGTGTCGTTTTTGTTGCCACCCGACAGGAAATCTGGTTTGATGAACAGGGAACCCCAGCCGGTGACGAAGTATTGCTGCACCATGCTGAAGACCGAGGTGGTGGTCCAGTAAAGGGCCAGGCCGGCGGGAAAACCCCAGGCAAAAACGAGAGTGATGATCGGCATGATAAACTGCATCATTTGCATCTGCTGGGACATGGCATTCTTCGTAGCGACTGCGGTGCGCGGTTGGGACATGCGCAGTTGGATGAACGTGGCTAGACCGGCCAGTATGGGCAGAATGTGCGTCGGGTCTGGCGCGCCCAGGTTAATGAAAAAGCTGTGGTTTATGAAAGTAAACCAGTTCAGGTTTGCATCTGGCAAGTGGGTGAAATGGGGCAGGAACGGATAGATGGCATTGTTAAGGGACGCCACCGTCGGGTGATTTCTCAGTATTGTATTGAGCGAGTTGAATAAACCGTAGAGTACGGGTAATTGGATGAACAGGGGCAGACAACCGGCGGCAGGGTTGATGCCATATTCTTTGTAAATGGCCTGCGTCGCTTCAAGCTGCGCGCGCTGGTCTTTGGGGTATTGTTTCTTTACGTCCGCAATCAACGGTTGGATAGCCTGCATTGCTTTGGTAGACTTGAGCTGCCGCAGTGTGAGCGGGAACAAAAGCAGGCGTATCAGTATGGTAAGCAGGATAATAGATAGGCCAAAATCGCCTAACAGATGATCCAGCAGCATCAATCCATTGAGTATGGGTTGGGTAAAGATGATATAAAAGAAGTTGCCCAACTGACTTAACACGAGTTATCTCCTGTCTTCCTCGATCTAGTCGGCCAGGCGTTCTGGGACTGGATCATAAAGATTGCCATGATAGAATGGATGACAACGACCGATGCGTTTTACGGTCATCCACCCACCACGAAAAAAGCCATAACGCTGAATGGCCTCATATCCGTAGTGCGAACATGAGGGGGTAAAGCGACACGATGAGGGTAATACCACCGACAGGGTGTGTTGATACAGACGAATAAGGAAAAGTGCGACGTATTTCACTGTCGATGTCCTTGCTGTGAAAAAAAGTGTATCTCAATCTACGTTATCTGATTAGTTGTGCCGGGTGTGGCTGTAAGCAGCTTTGCCCGTTGTAACAATATACGTATATCGCCCGCAAGAGTTTGAAGGGTGGCGGAGCTGGCCGCATTTCTGGCGCTGAACACGATATCCATACCGGGGAGTAAGCCGGGTAAGCACGCGCGCGCCGCTTCACCGAGCAGGCGTTTCAGGTGATTGCGCTCAACGGCGCGCTTCGAGATGCGTTTACTCACGACGAAGCCAATACGCGATCGCCCAACATTGTTTGGACTCCACGCCAGGATGAGCAGCCGGGATGACATACTGCGTCCCTGCTGCCGAACCTGCTGAAAGTCGCCACTTTTGCGTAGACGCGCCGCACGTTTGAGCGCCACTCTTCATTTTCCAGAGCGACCACGCAAGTGAAGAAGTTCGAGGGCGACCGCAAGGGTCCCCACCCGACCCGACCCCACTCCCGCCCCTACTATGTAAGGAAGGTGGAGGAGAAGTTCGAGGGCGACCGCAAGGGTCCCCACCCGACCCGACCCCACTCCCGCCCCTACTATGTAAGGAAGGTGGAGGAGAAGTTCGAGGGCGACCGCAAGGGTCCCCACCCGACCCGACCCCACTCCCGCCCCTACTATGTAAGGAAGGTGGAGGAGAAGTTCGAGGGCGACCGCAAGGGTCCCCACCCGACCCGACCCCACTCCCGCCCCTACTATGTAAGGAAGGAGTCGCCGCTACTATACATACTACGTTAGACAGTCAATTTCCAACGCCCTTTGGCGCGGCGGGCTTTAAGCACACGACGACCGTTGCGGGTGGACATGCGTTTCATAAACCCGTGTTCACGTTTGCGCGGAATGCGCTTGGGTTGCCAGGTTCGTTTCATAGAAACCCTGTTTCTCCTCCACTTTTGATTTCCTGTAGATTATAGCGTTTAGCCAACACGCTGTCAATCGCAGAGCAATTTGTACCCCTTATGCTTCTTTGAAGCGCAAGAGGACGCGGCCGAGTTTGATTTCGTCGTCGTCGTGAAGGGCGGCGGGGGATTTGCCCGCGAGTTTCTGGCGATTGAGAAAGGTGAAGTTGGTACTGTTCTCGTCTTCGAGCATGTACTGGCCGTTCTCGACAAAGATGCGCGCGTGAAGGCGCGAAACGCCACCTTCTTCGCCACCATGCGGCGTCAGGTCTACATCGGGGTAGATGTTGCTAACGGCGTCTTCGCGACCGATCACTATGGTGTCTTTGCCGCTCAGGTCAAATTCCTGGTTATCAGCTTCTACTATCAGGCGAGCGGTGAGCGCGGGGGCTGCTGTTGCTACTGGCGCGGCTACCGGGGCCGGGGTGAAGTCGGGCGCGGGGGCTGCTACTGCTGGGACCGGAGCAGCGTTGCCGAGGGGGCTGCCGCAGTTGGAGCAGAACAATTCCCCAGCCGGGCTGGAGGCGCCGCAGGATGCACAGACCTGGCTGCCGGCGTCCTGTGCTGCGGTGGGCGCGGCAACGGGCGCGCCGCTGGCCAGAGGCTCGCCGCACTCGTCACAGAAAAGAGATCCATCGGGATTTTCGTGGCCTAAAGAACATCGTACTGTCATGATACTTTATCCTCCTAAAAACAATTTAGAGTGTTTACCTATGTGCCAGGGGTTTACCAGGGCGGGGGGGCCGCAAGAGCGGCGAAGCCCGGCCTGTACCCTATTACGAATGGCCTGTTCAGGGCAAAATGTCGTCTAATCGTTGCGTTAATTTGCGCGTTTTGTTGCCAATTGATTTTACCTGGTCTTGCGATATTTGTTGACCCTGGTTGATCTGTTCCAGCGCGGCCTGGGTTTCTTCGTCCAGTACGCGTGTGACGTTGGGGGTCAGGCGGGTGGTGGCTTTACCAGTGCGCTTGTATTCGTCCAGCACGCGCGTGACCAGGCGATGCGCGTTAGCTTTTTCCGCAAAGTTCATCACGATGGGATTAACGGCTGCTGCCTTTGCCGCGTCTATTGTGAAGTTGACTTTGATGTCTTCGCGCACGCTTTCGCCGACCAGGCCGGCAATCGGCACGTCGTAGGTCAGCTCGGCCTGCCCGATGCGGAAGAGGCCCTCCGGGCGTGGGTCGAGCATCAATTCGACTAGCACAGACTGGGGCTTGTCTTTCTCGAGGTCTCCCAGTGGAATGAAAATCTGGCGGTCTGAAAGCACACCCTGGCCCAGGTCTTTGATAAAGGGCAGGACTAAGACGGCTTTTTTGGGGCTGACGCCAACGGGCAGGCGCAAAATCAGGTTGGTGTTGCGCAAGGCCACATTGACGGCGCTTTGCATCTGCTGCTGGAAGACGTTGAGGGCGTCTGAGGGATCGCGAATAAATTCGGCGGGTTGACCACTGGCGCTGGTCTGTCCGACGACATCCAGCAAGTCTTCGTCCCAGTCGGAGCCAATGCCCAGGGTATAGATGCCGATGCCGACGGCGGCGGCGTCGCTGGCAAGCTGGCGGCAACGCTGCGCGTCGCCATAAGTGACGCCATCGGTTAAAAGAATCATGCGATTGATGGCGTTGGGGATGTTCCAGCGGCGCAATTCATTGAGGCCCTGGATCATGCCAAGCGACATGGTGGTGCCGCCAGCGTCGCGGATCTGGTCAATGGCCGCCGTCATGCCGGGCTTGTCGTTGGCGGGCATGGAGGGAATAATGACCTGGGCGGTATCGTCGAAGATGACCACTGAGACGTAGTCAGTGGGTTCCAGGCGATTGATGAGCATTTTGACCGCTTCTTTGACGTTTTTTAGTTTTGCGCCTTTCATGGAGCCGGAGTGGTCGAGCACGAGGGCAAAGTTGAGTGGCATTCTCACCTGCGCCATCATTTCGGTCGGTTTGGCCTCCAAAAGGACATATGCGAGCTGACTGCCACCAGTAACGGGCATAAATTCTTTTCCCACCTGGTGCGCCAGCGTTACTTCACCGGGCATAGTATATAGCTCCTTTCAAAGCATATGGGCTTGACGTAGTATACCATATATGTTCTTATAACGCTTCTGATACTTTTAGGGAACGAGGGCGACCGCAAGGGTCTCCACCCCTCGTCCGCTCTACCCCCGCCCTTACAATGAACGCTTGTTGTCATTGTACATAGACGATGACGGCGGTGATGTTGTCTTCTCCGCCATTGTCGTTGGCAAAATCGATGAGTTGTTGACACGCGGTTTGCGGGTCGGGCGCGGTATTTAAGACGCTTTCGATCTGCGGATTACGCACCATTTCCCATAAACCGTCGCAACAGGCCAGGAGCTTATCTCCTGGGAGCAGTTGCTGTTTGAATATGTCAATTTGTGTGTTGGGCTTGTCGCCCAGGCTGCGATAGATCTGGCTGCGCTGCGGGTGAGTATAGACATCGTCTGGCTCAATGAGTCCGCTCGCGACCAGTTGTCCTACCAGGGAGTGATCGGTGGTGAGTTGATAGATCTGACCACCGCGCACCATGTAGGTACGACTATCGCCTACATTCACTATAAACGCATGTTGGCCCGCGATCATAAAACCGGTGAGGGTGGAACCCATGTCGGTTTTATTGCGGGTATTGACTTCGCAGAGGGCGGTGTTGGCCTCTTCGATGGCATCATGCAGCAGCGCGACGAGGCTCTCTTCATCGGGGGGGCTGACAGGGACGCCATCTTTTTCGCCGGCCAGGGGCGCAAGCAACAATTCTCGCGTCATGCGCTGCGCGATGGAGTTGATGGTCATGCGGCTGGCAAGCTGTCCGTTATCGTGGCCGCCCATGCCGTCGGCAACGATGTAAACGCCCAGTGGCGATGAGAGTAATTCGTGGATGCGCTGGAGTTGCAGGACCAGGGCGCTATCTTCATTAGGATCGCTGCGCCGCACGTTGCCAGCGTCGGAATACGACGCGGCTAGCAAGTGGACGCCGTTGGGGAAGGTGTTGTGTTCTGCCTCGTGCTGTTCGATGACGTAGGTTCGTCCCTGCTCAACGAAGGTGTTGACGATGTTGCCTTGCAGGACGGGGGTGTCTTCTTTGCTCTGTTCGGCAGAAAATTCGTGCATGATGTAGGGGATGTCGAGCAAGCTGGCACCACAGTCGCTGCAAAAATCGTCGTTGGCGGTGTTGTTTTCCGATTTGCAGTTCCAGCAGCGCTGGTAGCCTTGATGGTCGATGATCTGGTAGACATGCTCCTGTCCATTGTCAGAGACGAGCGCGATGATCTCATAGCGATTTTGCAGGGTTGTGCCTGTCTCTATGACGGAGAATGGGGTGGGAGCCGACGATGGCGTCTCTTCCTGGGCATTCTCGCCGGTGGTTGCATCGGTGGCCTGCTGGTTCTGGTCTGGCGGGTCGATCTGTGGCGGGTGTTCGCTGTATTGCTGTTCAAAGGAATCTGGCATAGTGGTACTTCTTTCCATTTCAGGATACCCGGCATTTTCAAGGTAGCCGTTGTGCTGCATGTCTTCGCTCTGCGCGGCTGCCATTTCTGTTTCGCCTGCCGCCAGGCTTTCCGGCGGTAGGGGTGGCGGCGGGGGTGGCGGGGGCGGCGGGATGGGAATAGGGCCGAGTTCGTCCTGCCCGGATGGCGAAGCTGCCGGTTCACTGGTGATTTGCAGTTCTGTTGCAGCGGTGCTGGTGTCGCTTTCGTCCTCTCGGGCGGGTGCTGCCAGCGGATCGGCGTTGTCTCGCCAGAGGCGTTGGTGAAAGGCCATCATTTTTTCTTGTGAGATGATGAGCGTTGGTTCCTGTGAGATGTCCTCCTCGTGCTCTTCAATGGGAGTCTGGGGAATGTGAGGAAAGGCGTCGGCTGCTGGTTCGGGGGCTGAGGTTGGAGCGGCTTCAGCCAGGGCGTGTTGTGCTGAGGCGGCGACGGTTGCCGTTGCCAGACTGCGCCCGCAGACCTTGCAGAACTTCGCGTCATCTCAATTCGCTGTATTACATGTTGGACAGATCATACCTGCCCTCCTTTACGATATTTGTAGGGACGCGATGTAGCGCGTCCTCGTAGTAATTTTTATAACTGTTTTTGTAAGCGGTTCGCTTCAGCGTTAGTGGGATCGCGTTGCAGCGCTTCGCGCATCATGCGGCGTGCTTCGGTTTTATTGTTGGTGCGCAGGTAACAGGTTGACATAGCGCTGTAAATGCTGGATTCGTCGGGATTCCACTGGCGGGCTTGCTCCAGGGCGCTGAGGGCTACTTTCCATTCGCGGGCCTTCATATGGGCGCGTCCGAGTTCCAGCCAGCCCTCCCAGGCGGCGGGATCGCGCTGTGTGGCCTGGCGCAAGACGCTGATGGCAGAAGGTACCTGGTTGGTCTTCATGTACAGGCGGCCCAACGAGAGTAAGATAAGGGCATGGTCAGGGTTGATTTTCAGCCCTTCGAGATAATAGCCTTCGGCCTCCCGGTTGAAGCCGCGTTTTGCGGCGGCAAAGCCGAGCTGGTAGTAGATAGCGCTGTCTCTGGGCGAATAGCTAAGCGCGGTGGTAAAGACGCTGATGGCTTTTTCATAGAGTTCGAGATCATTATAGGTCATGCCCAACTGAAAAGAGACATCAGGGGTGTCCGGTTTGAGGGTAATGGCTTTCTCAAAGCATTCGGCGGCGAATTTCAATTGCTCAGTGAACTGGTTTTTGTCTTTGTTTTTAAGTGTTTGCGCAAACTGGCGATAGGCACGACCCAGGTTGTACTGTACGTCGTAGGTGGGTAGGCCGGAGGTCTGGGCGAGTTTGAACTGGCCGATGGCTTCGGCGTATTGTTTGGTATTGAGAAATTGCAGGCCGAGGCGGTAGGCATTCTGCGTGCCGTTACTGGCGACGGCGCTGGCAGAAAGCGAGGCCGGGCCGCGGGTCTGCGGCTGTGCCTGACGCGCCAGGATGGGAGCGCGCGGGGGTGGGGGCACAGAAGCGGCGGCTGATCGGGCGGAGGCTCTGATCTGGGGCGGGACGGTGATAGCACCCTGCGTGAGGGGCTGGCCGTCGCGCTTGCAAAATTTGGCACCAGGGCGGTTGTAATAGCCACACTTGGGACAGACGACTTCGTCGGCAGGCGCAGCCGCAGCGGCTGGCACAACGATGGTGGAGTTCGAGATGGCCGGTATCTGGACGGTGGTGGGTGCGGCCTGGGCTGCATTCGAGAGGCAATGCTGTAAGGCGACGCGCATGGCTTCGGCGTTCTGAAAGCGCTGCGCAGGGTCAAACTGCATGGCTTTGATGATGATTTGTTCGGTCGGGCTGACGAACTTGCCATTGATGAGGACGGTGTGCAGACGCGGGTTTTTGGCGAGAATGCTGCCGGGCGCGGGCGTCTGAATAGGTTCCGGCTCCTGGTTAGTCAGGAGGTGGTACATGGTGGCTCCCAGGGAGTAGATGTCTGAGCGGGCATCCGTCTGGGCGAGCTTGCCGGGATTCTGGGCAGTGCGACGCTGGCCGGGGCCGGTGATGGAGCCCAGGTGTTCGGGTGAGGCGTATGAGATGGTGCCGAGGTTTTCGGTGTTGGTTTTCTTGTTCGGGTTCCAGCGGCGGGCGATGCCGAAGTCGATGAGGAACACGTCGTTTTCATCCGTTACCATGATGTTGCCGGGTTTAAGGTCGCGCAGGATGATAGGTGGCGTGCGGGTGTGAATATAGGTGAGGGCTTCGCAGACCATCATCATCCAGCGAATGACGGTGTCTTCGTCGAGTGGGGCGCGGCTGTCTTCGAGTATTTTTTCGAGGCTGCGGCCTGGGACGAATTCCATGACGAAGTAGTAGCGGCCTCCCTCTTGAAAGTCGAGAATGAGGGAGGGGATACGCGGGTGTTTGAGGTTATAGAGCAGGTCGATCTCTTTGTTAAAACGCTCAATGGCGGACTTGCGTTCGTCCTCGGTGGTGTTGGAGTTGAGCAGGAGTTCTTTGACGGCGCGAAGGTAGCCAGGCCGATCGACCTGCTCTACTTTGTAGACGGTACCCATGCCACCGATGCCAAGCACGGCGATTATTTTAAATTTTCTATCCAGGATTGTTCCAACTGGAAGCGGTTCAAGAGGCATACGATCTGTCCTTATTCCCTGGGGACGCGATACGTGGCGTCCCTCCGGCGTTGGCGTCACTGGCGGGGGTTAGCTGGCCCGCACCTGGACGACAACGGCTGTGATATTGTCTTCGCCCCCATGATCATTGGCCATGTCGATTAAGCGATCGCAGAGATGCCGGGGGTCGTCTTCTTGTTGCAAAATACTGATGAGGTCCTGGCGGCGCACCATTTCCCATAAGCCATCGGAGCAGAGCAAGAGGGTATCCCCATGCTGTAAGGTCTGGTGAAAAACGTCGGGTTCGACGCTTTTGTGACCGGCTCCGAGAGATCGGTAGATGAGGTTGCGCTGCGGATGGGTGTAGACATCATCAGCGGTGATCTGCTTCTCTTCGACCAGGCGCTGCACCAGAGAGTGGTCTCTGGTAAGGGCAGTGAGTTCTCCATTACGCAGGAGGTAGGTGCGGCTATCTCCGACGTTGACGATGAAGGCCTGGTCGTCCTGTATGAGGGCAGAGGTGACGGTACAGCCAAGACCGCGCGCGCCTGATTGCTCTTCGCCGTAGCTGATGATGGCGCGGTTGGCCTGGCGGACGGCGGCTTTGAGCGAATCTTCGATAATTTTAATGGTGGGCGTCTCAGCCAGTTTGCTTGTTTTTTTGGGTTTTGTACCCTGCTCGTCGCTTTTGGTAGTGTCGAGTTTGATGGTTGCCTGGTCGGCCAGGGCGGCGTCCGAAAGCGGCGAGAGTTTGATGGTTGGCTGGTCAGAGATAGGTATCAAAAAACTTTTCAGGGCCTCGCTGATTTTTTGGACGGCGAGCTTGCTGGCGACTTCGCCAGCGCGGTAGCCGCCCATGCCGTCGGCGACAATAAAGAGGCCGCGTTCTAGTTCTTCGGAGATATAGAGGTAGGGACTATCTTCGTTTTGTTCGCGTTGGCGGCCAACGTCAGTTTTGGCGGCGGCCAGTAATTTCAATGACATAGATTTATTCCTCATAGCCCGTCTGGGCAACGTTCTTTTCATGCTCAATATATCATAAATAGGCGTAGATGTGGGCCATTTTACATGATCTTTTCAAAATATATACGTGGGAAGGGAGAGAAAAGTTGTTTTTGGGGGACGAGAAGGGTCACAATGCGCCTGCCTCCTATACGTCTGCCCTCGCATATGCCAGGGCGGGGCTATGGGTGTTGGAGGCGTTCGATGATGTCTTTGAGACGGCGTGTTTCGAGCAGGTGTTGGTCTTGCATACGCTGGAGTTCTTGTTGAAGTTCTTGTTGCATATGCTCCATGCGGTCTTTCATGTGCAGGATGGCTTCGACGCCGGCGAGATTGACGCCGAGGTCGCGCATGAGCCGGCGGATATGGGTGACGCGCTCGATGTCACGGTCGGAATAAAGGCGCGGGCTGTGGGGGCTGTTGCCTTTGCGCGCCGGGGAAATTAAGCCGAGGCGTTCATAATGGCGCAGTGTTTGTTCATGTACGTCGGCTTTGATGGCTGCGATGCTGATGACATACCACGCGCCGTCTTTCTCGTCCATGATATCGAACTCCTTTCCTGTGAAATTAGACAAACGACGCGCCGCGTATGCGGGCGAGTTGTTGAAACAGGTCGCGTTCCTCTTCGGTCAGTTGCATGGGTAGGATGACTTTGACGCGGGCGAAGAGGTTGCCGCTGCCTTCACCGCGCAGGCGGGGCATCCCTTTGCCTGCGAGGCGGAAGACGCGCCCGTTCTGGGTTTCGGGAGGGATAGTGAGCACGAGTTTGCGCGCGTCGGGTAAGAGTACCTGGGCTTCTCCTCCAAGTATGGCGGTGAGGAGATCGACATCGAAGTCAAGGGAGAGGTCGTCGCCCTTGCGTTCATAAAGCGGGTCGGGCTTGACGGTGATGACCAGGTACAGGTCGCCACGCGGACCGCCGCCTGTGCCGGGTTGACCCTCGCCGGCCACGCGGATGCGCGAGCCGCTCTCGACGCCCGGCGGAATTTTGACCTGGATGCGTTTGCTACGGGCCAGTTGCCCCAGGCCGTTGCAGTTGGCGCAGGTCTTGTCGGCGACTTCGCCGGTGCCGCGACAAAAAGCGCAGGTTTCGGTAGCCTGAATATTGTAGGTACGCGCCCCCCCGGTGTAAGCTTCCTGGAGGGTGACTTCGACGGGCTGTTCAATGTTTTCTCCTGCGCGCCGCCGGGGGTCTTCGCGCGCTCGCATACCGCCCGCACCCGCGCCAGTGCGACCGAAGAGCGTTTCGAAAAATTCCGAGAAGTTGGAATCGAAGGCGGGAGCGGAGCCGGGAGAACCGGAGGTGCGCCTGCCTGCTGGTGTGCGATACCCAAATTGCTCTTGCCAGTTGGGGCCGAGGGTGTCATATTTGCGGCGTTTCTCGGCATCGGAGAGGACTTCATAGGCTTCGTTGATTTCCTTGAACTTCTCTTCGGCTTTTTTGTCGCCGGGGTTGACATCCGGGTGATACTTGCGCGCCAGTTTGCGAAAGGCTTTCTTGATGTCATCGACGCTGGCAGATTTAGAGACGCCGAGTACTTTATAATAATCTTTATAGTCCATATGCTGCCCTCTCTGCGCGGCACAACGTGTGGTTACTTCTGCGGGGCTGAATTGCCTGAGCTGACCTTGACGCGGGCGGCGCGCAATGTTTCATTGCCTATTTTATAGCCTTTAAGCACCTCTTCTACGATGGTGTCTTCCGGCTGGTCGCTGTTTTCAACAAGTTCGATGGCTTCGTGTTCGTAGGGGTTGAGCTTTTCGCCCACGGTGGTAATGGGTGTGAGTCCTTCGCCTTTCATGACCTCGTTCATCTGCCACATGAGCATACGGAGCGTTTGCTGTAACGCCTGGCGGTCCATGGTCTCCTGGTAGGTGAGGGCGCGTTCGACGTTGTCCATGACGCCTAATATGTTGAGGATGAGGGCTTTTTTCTCGCGTTGGACGCGCTCCTGGGCGTTGCGCTCTTGACGTTTGCGGAAATTGTCCATATCGGCGCGTTCGCGCAGAAATTTATCTTTAAACTCAGACGTTTCTTGCCGGGCCTGGGCAAGCTGCTTTTCGAGTTCCTTCAGGAGGGTGTTCTCAGAAACAGCCGGAGTTTCCTCCGTTTCTTGTTCGCGCTGGTTCTCCTGGTTTTCTTTGGCTTCTTCCATTGGGTTATCTCACTCCTTGTCTATCATCATCTATATGCGCTGGTATGATGCGAATTTTATTGTGCCTTTAGTATAAACATTGAGTCAAGGACTGTCAAGTTCCAGAAATACGGGGATTTAATACTCATCCTCAAGGGGTATCTGGTCGTTATCTTCCCAGCGTTCGCCACGTTGCAGCAGGATGGAGCTGAAGAGGCTGTTTTGGGTGACGGTGATGCGGGCGTGCTTCCATAGTTCGAGGACGGCCAGGAAGGTAACGATGATGACGAGGCGGGATGTTTCGTTTTCGAGGAGTTCCACGAGCGATAGGTTGGGGCGCAGGCGCAGGATGCTGACTATCTCTGTGATGCGTTCGCTGACGCGCACGCGGGCAAGCGGGAGAAACGCGGCGTTGGCGGCTTCGTCGCGCGCTCGAAGCGCCAGGATGCGCTGGAACGCCTGGGCCAGCATGTTCACCTCTAAGCCGATGAGGGTGGGAGGAGACCAGGTAAGTTGCGTTTCGATGCCGGCCAGCAGGCCGGAACGCGCGTGGGTTTGCAGACCTGCCTCTTCGCGATGGCGCAGGTAGAGGGCGATCTCTTTGGCCAGTTTGTATTCGAGCAGGTGGGCGCGCAGTTCCTCGGCCATGACTGCCGCGCTTTCCATTTCACCTGCCAGTTCTTCTTTGGAGGTGTGCGGCAGAAGACTTTGCGATTTGATGTAGAGCAGGCGGGAGGCGATGGAGATGAAGGCGGCCATGTTTGCCAGTGGCATCTGCTCATCCTGCCAGCTGCGCAGGTAGTCCAGGTACTGATCGGTGACGGCCAGCAGGGAGATAGTGGTAATTTCCATCTGGCGCTTTTCAATCAAATGCAAAAGCAGATCAAGCGGCCCTTCGAAGGCGGGGAGACGGACAACATAGTTAGCCTGTTGGTCATCGTTTGCGTTGTTTGAGTCGTTGGAGGAGCCGACGGGCATATCCTGTTCACGTTGATCTAACATACTTACGAAACCTCGTCTACACGATGGAGTTCTGCTGCCGGGCCGTTTGCCTGGTGATGGGTGCGAATATAGAGTACAGAGCGTTCTGACAGGCCAGCTTGCGCCGCCATGTCCGCGCCGACTTCGGCGTGCCACCAGGCGTAGCCGAGCGATTGCCGCCACCCGGGTTGCGCGGCGTGTGGATACACGGCCAGGCGCGCGAGCAGGCGCGGGGCGAACCGTTTGCCCAGCACGATGGCGGGGCGCGTCCAGAAAGGTACGTTTCCTCCTGCTTTGCCTACGTCGTGCAGGAGCGCGGCTGCCAGCATGTCCTCATTGGCGCAGCCACGCGCCTGTAACCCCCTGCATACGCGTAGCGCGTGTTGCTGGTCGGCGGATGACATGCTTTGAAAGAGCGGCAGCGCGGACGCTGGCAGCCAGCGCGCTACTTCGAGACGTTCTTTCGATGTTAAAGGTGGCACGAAGCCGAGGTACTGGCGCACCTGCCACAGACGATAAATCAGTGTGTTCATACGTTTTTCTTTAGAAGGCATACAGGAACTGCAACAGGGAAATTATATCGATACCGCTGACCAACGAGGCCAGTTTCAACGAGCCGAGCAGGATATAGTACGAGATGCGAAACAGGGGAAAGTTGCCCAGCCCGGAGATTTGCCCCAGGAATGGCAACAAGAAAATGAGCAAGAGAATGATAAACGGTCCGTATGTGGCTGACCGGGCGAAACTAACGGCCTGGCGGTTGGGCAGCAGGGTATAGAGAATCTGGTAGCCATCGAGCGGGTACAACGGGATCAGGTTGAAGATCGCCAGGCTGAAATTGACGCTGGCGAAGGTCAGGACAAATTGTGGAATGCGGATAGCCAGGGTGCTCTGACTGAGAGAGGCTGGTAATAAGCGTAAAACAATGGCGGCAAGCGCACCCACTACTAGATTCATTAAAATGCCGCCGAGGGCGACCATTAAAGTACCGGCATTTGGCCCGCCGCGCAGCTTCCAGGGATCGGGTTTGACCGGTTTGCCCCAGCCCAGACCTACCGGCCCGGCGGGGATCGCAAAGAAGGCCAGAATTACACACAACATAGTGCCAAGCGGATCAAGATGCGCGCGCAAATTGAGGCTCAAGCGTCCTTCGGTACGGGGAGTCGGGTCGCCCAGCCAGGTTGCGACCAGGGAATGCCCGAATTCATGCAGTATCAATGATATCAGGAACGAAATGATTATCATGAAGGCCAGTATTACATTTATCATTGTTTACCTCTCGTTGGAGCATCCATTAACAGATCGATTTCCATACCCTCGTAGGCAGAGGATGTGCGCGGGAATTGCGTGCGCGCACCGGCCTGCATGGCGTCAAGTTTATCATCATCGTAGGTTGGCTCGTGGTGGAACAAGATAAGTTGCCCTATCTGCGCTGCGCGAGCAACACCGGTTGCCATCTCGATGGTGCTGTGTCCAAAGCCCTGACGAGTCTGCTCATAATCGCTGGTGGTGTACTGCGCGTCGTGGATCACTACATCGGCCTTATGAACGAAAGCCAGAAATGCTGGATCGCACTGATCCTTCCACTCCACATCTGTGGCGTAGACCAGGCTGTGGCCGGCGTATTCGATGCGATAGATGGCCGCGCCGTTTAACGGGTGGCTATTGGTCAACGTAACCATGAGATGAACATCGCCTTCCTGCGGCTGTTGTGCTGCGCGCGTAATGATGGGTTCGCTCTCGCCCCTGCGCCACAGGATATGCTCGTGCCCTTCCAGGGTGTGAAACGAGCGCCTCGATGGCAAATTCCGCATATCCACTGGGAAATACGGTTGAGACATAAGTGGGGTTACAAGTTGCTCAATGGGGCGGTTATCCATGCGCGGTCCGAAGAAGTCGATGTGTGTTTGTGATTCGTACAGTGGATTAAAAAAAGGCAGGCCAATCAGGTGGTCGCTATGTCCGTGTGTAATGAAAAGCGAGATAGCGAGCGGCCCGCCCGCGCTGCGGCGCAGAAGATCATGGCCGAGTCGGATGATGCCGCTGCCCGCGTCCAGGATGATGGTTTGCGTGCCGACTTCGATTTCAACACAGCTTGTGTTGCCCCCGTAGCGTACCGTGCGCGGCCCAGGGGTGGGGTAGCTGCCGCGCACTCCCCAGAAACGCGCCCTGAAACGTGGTGTATCATCTGTCATACCGTTTTGCTCCTGCCACAGCCCATTGAAATGTTAAGTGATTGCTACACATTATATCGTGTACTGTCAAAGTTGGGTAGGAAGTTAGATTGTTGCGTCGAGAACCCCCAGGGCGACCGCAAGGGTCCCCACCCCACATCCACTCCACCCCCGCCCTTACAATGACTACGCCAGCGGCTTGCCAGGCTCGTTCATTGTAAGGGCGGGGGCGGTTGGGTGGATGGGTAGGGACCCTTGCGGTCGCCCTGGTTGGGGTACTCCTCTGCAAAAGAGTGACGGACACCCTTCCTAACCCAAATGCTTGCGTTTTGGCGGTAAATGTGTTTTATTATATCAAAATATACCATTGCGCAGAGCGACTGCGGCAAGTTTGCGCAATGGGCATATTTGGGAAAATGGGGCCTTGCTGCGTCTATTCAGATAAGGAAGATCGGGTTTGTTGAAGATACCGGGACGAGACATGCGACGACATGGATACTTGAGGAGGGAGCATGGAGATCAAACGCTGTCAACGCTGCCATAAGTTGTTGCGCGTGGAAGCGCAGACATGCGGTCGGTGTGGCGGGTATGACTTCTTGCCAGTTGCGCAGGCAAAAACACGGCAGACCGGCACTTTGCTTCCCGGTGAGGCGGCCTCTGCGCCTTCACATGCTACTTACCCTTCCTCGCCAGGTGGGTCGCCCCTGTCTCCACTGCCACCCGTGCTACCTACTCAACTTTCGCCGCATCGCGCAGGTCACTATGCTGGTCTGCATCCCGAAGATGAGCCGTACCAGTCAAGCTTTTTGCCGGTGCAGCGCGCGCCGCTCTCTGCGCAGCCCGCGCTTGATGTAGAGGAAGTGGAAGATCTGACATACTCAACGGTGCCAGAAATGCCTGGCACGTCCGCGCCCGTTGCTCTGCCAAAACGGCAAGTGGCGTCATTGACGCCTTTACCGGTGCCCCGCCAGCAGCGCAGCGCGCCGATCTTTCGCGAGCCTTCGCTGGAGCAAAGTGAGACTGAGCGCGATTTGGAAGCTGCTCGTGCTTCAGTCTCTACAGCTACAATGGCCGGTCCGCGACCGCTCGCGCTGGCAACTCGCCCTTCCAGAAACAAGCAGCGGAGTATGAGCATGGTTGTGCGTCTGCTCTTAATTATCTCGTGTTTCTTGTTTGTGGTGGCAACAGGTATTCTCAGCTTTCTCCTGATTGACAGCAAGCCGGTTCCTGTCTCCAAGCCGCAATTGATGGCGGAATTGGTAGACTACCTGCGTGTGAATGGCACATTCTTGCTCTACGGCAGCAGGTTTGAGGCTAATGCCACAGTGAAGATTACCCGCGATACGAATATTGCTGTACTGGATGCTCAGGGGAATCCTCTACAGACGCCTACTTATAGCACAGGCAACTTTGTGGTGTCGATTACGATAGGACGAGACTGGGCGGTTGGTCAGCATTTCATCTATGCTACAGATGAGCAGAACCATAAAGCGACTACCTCTATCGTTGTGCAAAAGACGCCGACGACTGCGCCGCTTTTGCAACTGTCGCTCAGCCATATTGATCTGGGCGAGGATAGTGCGGGCGTGAAATCGCATAAAGAGATTGCGCTTACAAATGGTGGGGGCGACAAGGTGAACTGGCAGGGTAGCAGCAATTCGCCGGGCTGGTTGCAACTTACTCCCCCCGATGGGAGTTTCGCGGGTGGTCAACATGTGGTCATTACGGTGGATCGCAGTAACCTGTTGCCGAAATCCTACACAGGGCATATTCGCTTTACGCAGCAGGATAGCAAAAATCCTGACCTGACGCTGACAGTGACTATGGGGGTAAATCCCGCTTCGGCTAACCTGGTAATTTCGAATGCCGCCTTCACTTTTACGGGTGATACGGTGACAAATCCCGGTACGCAGGCCATTACCATCCAGAATGCGGGCGGGCAAGCCCTCAACTGGACGGCTACTGTATCGACTACCAGCGGGGGCAACTGGCTTGCGCTCTCTTCTAGCTCTGGATACCTGGCAGACCGGGGCCGTGAGCTCAATGACGGTAAGCGCCGTTTCGGCAGGGTTGAGTGTTAACTCATATCAGGGGACGATTGCGTTTAGCTATGCGGGGGCATCGGCGACGCCTGTGATGGTGACATTGAACGTCAATCCGCCGCCTGTCGCCAAGGTGGCAATCTCAACGGGCGGGTTGAGTTTTCATGCCATTATGGGTCAGAATCCACGCGCCCAGAGTTTTACTGTCACCAATTCCGGCAATGCGCCTTTGAACTGGGGTATTCTTGAAGATGCCAACGGCAAAACGTATGCTCCTGTATCGCAAGCGAGTGGGACGCTGGCACCATCGAAGAGCGTGGATATTACGGTTGTCCCGTCTATTGCGCAGGCAGGAGCAGGCATGTTGAACGCGCTGATTACGGTAATGGATACCGACGCGGGCACGCCTGTAAAGAGCCAGCAAGTCAAGGTGACGTTTACTATCGTCAATCAGGCGGTCATCAGCCTCAATCAGAGCCAGTTTATTTTCAATCAAACGAGCGCAATTCCGGTCTCATCACAGTTAATACTGCTGACGAACGCGGGGTCAGCGCCGCTACACTGGTTGCTAACGATAACCAACGGATCTCCAATTGCATGGCTCAGCGTGGATAATGCCGGGGGAACCACGCTTAACCCTGGCGGCGCGGATTTGATCAACGTGCAATGTGACAGCACCAACCTGTCCCCAGGCACATTTACTGCCACGTTGACCCTGCGCGATACCGCCACCGTAAACCCGGCCGCGCCAGTGGTGGTAACGGTGACGGTGGTTGTAAGCTAACGCCTCACGGATAACCTGGACATCCACAAGGGGTGTCGTTATTGTAGAACTTCGGGATTGAGAATGTTTGGTGGGCGCTGGCCGTGAAAATGCGCTACGATATTATCGCTTGCCATGGTCGCCATCAGGGTGCGCGTTTTGAGTGAGGCGCTGGCGATGTGAGGCAGCAAAACCACGTTTTCCATGCTGAGCAGTTCCGGTTCGATGGCCGGTTCATTTTCGAAGACATCCAGGCCCGCGCCCGCGATCTCGCCTGCTTGCAGGGCTTTGACCAGAGCTTTTTCATCAACGATGGGGCCGCGCGCGGTGTTGATGATGATGGCGGTGGGCTTCATCAAATGAAACTCGCGCTCGCTAATCAGGTGGTGGGTGGAGGGCATGTAGGGCGTATGGACGCTGACGAAATCGGCCTGCTGCAATACTTCGTCCATGGGCAGGTAGGTCATGTTGTACTGGGCTTCGTCTTCGGGCGACATGCGGTACACGTCAAAGTAGAGGGTTTTCATCTCGAAGCCGCTGGCGCGTTTTGACATGATTTTGCCGATACGTCCCGCGCCGATCAGGCCAAGTGTGGAATGATGAATCTCGGCGCCACAGAAAAGCAGCGGACCCCAACCGGTATATTTGCCTGCGCGTAAGAAACGTTCCGCTTCGGGAATGCGGCGAGCGGTCGCCATCAGGAGGGCAAAGGCGAGATCGCCGGTGGTGTCGGAAAGGACGCCGGGGGTGTTGCTCACGGCGATGCCCAGGCGCGTTGCGGCATCGACATCGATGTTATTGAAGCCGACCGCCATGTTCGCGACCATTTTGAGGGCCGGCGTGCTGGCGGCGCAGGTTTCGAGGAAATGCGCGTCGATGTTATCGGTGAGCAGGCTGTAAATATAGTCATGACCGGGGCCGCGTCGCAGGAGTTCTTCGTAGGGCCAGATTACCCCTTCTTCCATGGTGGCTTCTACATCGCCTATGGCTTCCAGCAGTGGATACGCGGGGTCTGGCACTTTCTGCGTGACCAGAATCTTCGGACGTGCTGACATTGTAACCTCCCTAAAATAGTTTTATGTGGGTATTGTAGCATTTTGGAGATCAGGGCGAGATAGTAGTCAGGGAGGGGCAAGCCCCGTTTTGGGGTTTCATGAATTGCCCCCACCCTGCAATGAATTATTTCTTGATGCTGGTGGTTTGCGATTCTCGCACCTCTACCTGGGCGGGGGCGGTAAAACGAAAGCGTTTGATGAAGCGGCGGCGCAGCAGCATGGCGAGCGCGGGCCAGCCATCTTTGAATGGGGAAAGTTTTTTGGCTTTGCGCGGGGAATAGCTGATGGGCACTTCCAGAATTTTATAGCCGGCCTGCACGATACACGCGGTGATCTCCGGTTCGATTTCGAAGCGGCGGCCCTCCATGGGCAAGGCGCGGGCCAGGGTACCGGGCATCATTTTGTAACAGGTTTCCATGTCGTGAATATGACATCCATAGAGCAGATTGGTGATGGTGGTGAGGAATTTATTGCCCCAGCGCGTGGTGAACTTTTGCGACGACAGGTCGCGCCTGCCGTAGATGGCAACTTTCGCGTCTCCCGCCTCCTGCCATTTCCGCACGAGGGCTGGCAGGTCCTGGGGGTCGTATTCCATGTCGGCATCCTGAACTGTGACGATGTCTCCGCTGACGAGGCCGAAGCCGGTGCGCAGGCCCGCGCCTTTACCCTGGTTGTGGTCATGGCGCACAAAGCGATAGGTAGCAAACGCTTCCTGCGTGCGTAATTCTTGCAAAATTTCCCAGGTGCGGTCGGTCGAGGCATCATCGATGACAACTACCTCCAGATCAAGCGGCACCTTTGATAGTGACTCAAGGACCTGGGCGACCGTTTCCTCTTCGTTGTAGACCGGGACAACAACCGAAATACGCATGTGCTTCTACCTCGCTTCTCTGGGAGTGCGTTAAAAATTTGGATAATTCCTACAGTAAACACGATTCTAGCCTACATACAGGAACGAACGGTGAGCTAAATAGCAACAAATCTATGCGTTCCATATCTGAATTGTACCATCTGTGAGCGCGACCAGCAGGTGCCCCTGGGCGAAATGCAGGGCGCTTATTTGCCAGGGATGGTAGAATTTTTGCGCGATCTGACCGTTGGCCACTGACCATAGATCGATCACGCCTTCGTTGATTTCGCTATCTTCGCGCGCTACTGCTACCCATTGCGCGTCTGGGGAGACCGCCAGCCGGGAACTGGCTCCCATGGTTCCACATGGCAATTCGCTGAATGTGCCCGCGAGTGTGTCGTACAAACGAATAGTCGTTCCTGCATAAACAAACGCGAGCGAGCTTGTATCTGGTGTAACCGTGTAGGGAGGAGTGCAGTCGGCGCAGAGGCCGGCGATCAAGGAGCCGGTGATACGCGGTTGCGGGCGTTCGCGGAAACGCGATTTTGCGTGGGACTGTATATCCCAACGCCGGATAACCACCATTTCTTTTTGTTCGCCCGGTATATGAGCGCAGGAGAGGGTGAGCAGGGTGCGCGCATCTGGCGCGAGCGCTCGCAGGCGGATGGCCCAGAACTGCCGCTTCTCGATCTCGTCTTCTGCGCATACTATGGGTTCGCTCAATTCAGAGGCGTCTGCGCCAATGGTGTGTTTGAGTATGTCGGTTCCGCGCACGCTTTGAGCGCGTGGGGCGCGTGGGTCTTCGCGCAGCAGAGGCAGGGCCAGCCAGACTGCCTGTTGGCTGCTGGGCGTTTCCGGCATTACCAGGTCAAAGGAAAAGTGCGCTGAGACGGCGCGTTGCCCCAGAGCGTAGCTCCACAGTAATGCGCCGCTCTGCGCGTTCCATACATGCAGGCCGAGTCGCCCCCAGCCCGCTACCATGCTTCCGCGTTCGGACAGGCGCATTTCACGTAGCGATTCAACGGTGAACGCGACATCGGTGGCGAAAATGACGGGTGTGTTCGCGCTGCCTGCCTGCCAGATCAAGCCCTTACCGTCCAGCGACCCCGCTGCGACCAGCAATCCCTGCTCTGTTGGCGCGCTGTTCAGTGATGAAATGACGCCCAGTTGCGCGCGCAGCTTTGGCCCGGCATGAAATGGCCCCCTGGTGCTGAAGATGCTGAGACCGGAAAATGCCAGGTCGGCGGCGTCTTCCATTTTGCGCTGTACGGGGCGCGGCCGCGCGATACCGCCACTGCGCAGGTCAATCACCCCGCCGATCACGGTATCGTAGTTCAGCCGTTTCTCAGGGTCGCTCAAGACATCATAAGCGCGATTGATGCGCTTCATTTGTAGCGCGCCCTCTTCTCCGGTCAGGTCAGGGTGGTAGCGGCGCGCCAGTTGGCGATAGGCCCGTTTGATGGTGTCGCTATCCGCGTCTATGGGTACGCCCAGGGTGGCGTAATAGTTGTCGGGTATGTCCATTGCTCTTATGCTATCACATCAGGATTACAATGATACAATCCGCGTCTGAGGACGAGCGCTGTTCGTGGCAAGACGACGTATCGACCACATGTACCAGGTTGCAAACGTTCTATATGGCCTCCATAGCTCACCTCGTTCGCGTAGTTCTTTTGGTGTTGGGCGTGTTGCCAGGGCGTAAGCTTCGCGCACGCCTTCGAGGAAGCCCAGGTCATCGACGGGCAGCACGTCGGGCCTACCAAGTGAGAAGATGAGCATCATTTCAGCTGTCCAGCGACCGATGCCCTTTACTTTGACCAGTTCGGTAATCACGGCCTCGTCTTCTAAGTCGCTTAATAGTGTGAGATCAAGCTGGCCGCTGCTGACGCGCTCGGTCAGGTCGCGGATGTAGCGAATCTTCTGAGGCGATAGTCCGGCTGCTCTCAGGGCGTCGTGTTCGAGTGGCAGCAAGGCTGCGGGCGTGATCAATTCCCCGCTTTCTCCAAGGGCGGCTTTGCGCAGGCGTCCCATGATGGCGTCGGCGGCTTTGACGGAGATTTGTTGTGAAATGATGGCGTCCACCAGGGTCTCGAAGAGATTGGGATTGGGTATCAAGGTACACTCACCGACTCGCTCAATGGATAGAGCCATGATAGGGTCAATGTCGCGCAGGTATGCGGTAGCGATGGAGATGGTTTCTTCCCAGGCGGTAAGGGTTGTCATGGTGGCTTCTCTCTTGAGTATAGGACGGAAGTATGTTCTAATTCTATCATATGATGACAAGCATAAATACGCTTAGGATGTGAGTACCTATTTGTGGCAGGCATTGGTAAGCCAGGAATACCAGGGCGGGGGCTTGCCCCCGCCCTGGTAGGGTTTTTGGAAAAGGCGTCAGCGAGGTGGGAGGTGTCATTCTGAGCGCAGCGAAGAATCTCTCACCGAGCCGCGCGCAGATTCTTCGCTGCGCTCAGAATGACAGGCGCGAGCGGCGCGTTTCAAAACCCCTACCAGTGAAAGGCCGGGCTTGCCCCCGCCCTGGTAACTCAGTCGCACATTTCTATTGTCTCTATCTACGTTGTGGGCAAGTCGCGGCGGTTGAAGATCAGCAAGCCGGCGATGCCGCAGATCAGGCCACCGATCACAGGTACCAGGGGATACCAGCCAGTGATAGAGTGTTCCGCGAGCGCCTGGATGCCCTGGACGTAGTAGAGCGGCTGGATTTTTAACATCCAGGTCAGTTTATCGGTAAGGCTGCCGAGCGTGTTCATCAGGTAGAAAAGGGCGATGATGCCAAGCGCGGCGCCTCCTGCAGCGCGGCTGCCATTCATGAACGAGCCAAAGAGCATACCAATGCCACTGGCCAGGAACATGAGCGCCAACTCAACCAATTCCGCGACGGCAAGCCAGCCCCAATCGATACCGGGGTTTTTCACAACCAGTGTGGCGAGCCAGACCGATAGGGCTGCTGCCAGGCTCAAAAAGATGGCACCCAGAACCGCGCTCAGCCACATTTCCAGGTAGTAGCGCGTGCGAGAAATGGGCCGCGCGAGCGCCAGATCGAGCGTGCCGTTCTCAAAGGTGGCGGGCAGTGCCGCCCCGGCCATAAAGGCGATGATGCCGCCCCAGATCAGAGCGTAGAGAGAGCTATACAGCTCCACCGCTAAGATAGAGGAAAAACTGGCATTTGTGAGCTTTGCGCCTATGAGACCCGATACAGCGTTGGAGGTTATGTACGCACTGAAATTTAATTGAGACATCGCTGGATAGAGGAAGCCGATCACCAGCGCGATAAAGAGTATGTAGAAAGCGCCAGCGCCCAATAGTGTTTTGGCGTTGACAAACGAGACTCGTGTGATTATCAAGCCGCGGGCGCGTTTCTTCGGCGCGGCGATATTTTTTGAGATGGATGTAGTAGCCATTATTAACTCTCCTTTCACCAGTTCAGGATTTAGCGCGTACCCGTTGTCGATGTTTCCACCTGCGGGTTTTCATAAAACTTGAGGAACACTTCTTCCAATGGGGCCTCTTCGGCTTGCAGGCGCAGCACTTCGTGGCGGCTGAGAGCCTTGATGAGCGCGTCCATGCTGCCACTAATATTGAAGTGATAGGCCGAGTTGTTGCGGGTGACATTGCTTACTCCTGGCAAACGCGCCACTTCATCCGCGCTGACGCTATCGTTAAACTCAACGGTGACGCGCTGGCCGGCCTTCTGGCGCAGCTTCTCAACCTCTTCGATGGTGACGATTTCGCCCTGGCGAATGACTGCCACGCGCTGGCATACCTTCTCGACATCGCTCATGATGTGCGAACTCATGAAGATGGTCTTGCCACGCGCCTGTTCTTGTAGCAGGAACTCGTTGAAGGTGCGTTGCAACAGTGGGTCGAGGCCGGATGTTGGCTCGTCCAGGATCAGCACTTCGGGGTCGCACATGAAGGCCAGCACAACGCCGATCTTCTGGCGCATGCCTTTGGAATAGCTTTTCAATGGTCGCTTCAGTTCTACGTCGAAGCGCGCCACAAGGTCGTCCAGCAGGACAGGTTCGAGGCCCTGCAAGCGCGAGAAGTAGTCGATGACCTGTTTGCCGGTCATTTGCCCCGGCAGGCGCACGTCTCCGGGCAGGTAGCCGATGCGCTGGTGCAACTCCATCTTGTCGCGCTGCGCATCCAGTCCCAGCACGCGCAGCGTACCGGACGTGGGGCGAATGACATCGAGCAGACAGCGAATGGTGGTGGTTTTGCCCGCGCCATTTGGTCCCAGAAAGCCGAAGATTTCGCCTTGCTCTACGCGCATCGAGACGCCCCTGACGGCCTGGACGTTTCCATACGATTTGTAGAGGTTGTCAATTACAATTACCGGGTCTTGAGTTGTCATGATGTAGCCTCCTCTTGATTTCTTCTTAAAGTTATGACGTCATCGATATACGAACTTAAAGTATTTGACATCTCTTGTTTGGTCTGCTCGTCTGGCTGCGAATCTGAGAGCGGCGATGGCGCGAATGTCCTTTCGACCACTTCAGCCGTCATCTCCGCAATCTCCTCGTCGGAATATTTGAATTCGTCGGGCATAAACTGTTCAATCACTAAAAAACCCATCGTGATGGCGTTGAGCATATACACATACTTACGAGTATCTATATCATCGCGCACTACTCCACGACTGCGGAAGAGTTCGATGAAAGCTAACGATTGGGCGATTTGTTGGGAATAGGTCTCGCTGGCATATTCTTTGCGCGTCCATTCACCGAGCAGGTCGGTATCGCGTAAAAGCACCGCTTTCATGAGTGGATTCTTAATGGTAGCCAGCATTGAGTGTTTTGTTATCCCAAGTAAGGTTCCTCCTTCGGGATCGCTGGCGATGCGCCGTTGCAGGTCCTCCGCCAGGCGAATATACTCGCGCTTCATGAGGGCCGTGAAGAGGTCTTCGCGCGTCTTCCAGTGCAGGTAGATGGTGCCTTTCGCTACCCCGGCCTGGCGAGCGATGTCGTCGATGGTCGTTTTGTTGTATCCCCAGCGCAACATCAACTCTGCTGCGGCGTCCAGAATCCTGCCGGCGCGTTCCTCGCGTTTCGAGCGTTCCTCGGTTTGACCTCGCACACCTTTACGTTGGCTCGCCAATCTTACACCCTCCGTCTTATCATGACTGAATGACCAGATAGTAACTATGACTAAATACGATTATCTGGTCACTATTGTAATCTCGTTTATAGCAAATGTCAAGAGATATGTTGGTAGAAACTGCAATTTTCTATTTCGCGCGTCATGTCGTACAATGCCTTATACGAAACAAGTGATTTGATCTGACGAAATTTGATAACCGAATGCAGCACTATCTTGAAACGCACCCGGCGTCCTGATGATCTTTGACAACCGAATACCGTAATTGGCTAGCTCCGTTCCCCCGTCCTGTAGGGACAAGGGGTGGACGCGGGGAAGGGTGGGGGCCTTGTGCTTGTCCTCGTTGGGGTACGACCATCATGCCTCATGGAACCCCGATGAATTGCACTGCCACGAGGACAAGCACAAGGCCCCCGCATCTCCACTCCTCATCCCCTTGTCCCTACATGATGGGTCGCTCTGCGCCTCCATTAATGCTTTCGGCTATCAATATCACCAGGTCTAATACAGGATGGAGAAATCATGTCCGATTCGACATCGCAACATAAACATACAAATCAGCTTATTCATGAGACCAGCCCGTATTTGTTGCAGCACGCGCATAATCCGGTGGACTGGTATGCCTGGGGTGAAGAGGCTTTGCGGAAGGCAAAGGAACTCGATAGGCCAATTTTGTTGAGTGTGGGCTATTCGGCCTGTCACTGGTGTCATGTGATGGAGCGCGAATCTTTTGAAAATGAAGATATCGCCCGGATCATGAACGAAAATTTTGTTTCTATCAAGGTTGATCGGGAGGAACGGCCCGATATTGATGCTATTTATATGCTGGCGGTGCAGGCGTTGACCGGGCAGGGTGGCTGGCCTATGACGATGTTTCTGTTGCCCGATGGACGGCCCTTCTATGGGGGTACCTACTTTCCGCCACGCGATCGACAGTACGGGAGCGAATTCATGGCGGGTTTCCCGCGTGTATTGATGACGATGGCCGAGGCGTACGCGAGCCACCGCGAGCAGATCGAGGAGCAGGCGGCGCAAATTGGCGATTACTTGCAAAAGCGCAGCAGTTCGCCGCTGGCAGGTAGAGGTGGCGCGGCTCCTATTGGAGCGCTGCCGCTGGAGATGCTGGGCACGGCCAGTCGCGAACTGGCGGCGGCGTTTGACCCGATGCATGGTGGTTTTGGCAATGCTCCCAAGTTTCCCAATACAATGTCGCTGGAGTTTTTGTTGCGTATGCACCTGCACCGGGTGCGTGGCGAGATTGGCAGCAAGGCCACTACTCCTGAAAAGGAGATAGTAGAGACGACGCTGCGCAAAATGGCGAATGGCGGCATATACGACCAGTTGGGTGGGGGCTTTCATCGTTACTCGGTCGATGCCGAGTGGCTGACGCCGCACTTCGAGAAAATGCTGTACGATAATGCCCTGCTCAGCCGTGTCTACCTGCACGCGTATCTATTGACAGGAGATCCGTTTTATCGCCGCATCGTTGAAGAGACGCTGGACTATGTCGCGCGCGAGATGGTCTCGTCGGAGGGTGGTTTCTATTCCACGCAGGATGCCGACAGCGAGGGTGTGGAGGGTAAATTTTTCACCTGGACGCCCGAAGAGGTCAAGGCGATTCTGTCGGAAAAGATTGCCGATCTCTTTATGCTCTATTATGATGTCACTGAGCGGGGGAACTTCGAGGGGAAAAACATCTTGCGCGTGGAGCAGGACGCGCAAGCGGTGGCCGATGCGGCGCATGTAACTGTGGAACGCCTGCAACACGCGCTACAGCGGGGGCGGGCCGCGCTCTTTGCGGCGCGCGAATTGCGGGTCAAGCCGGGGCGCGATGAGAAGGTACTGACTTCGTGGAATGGGCTGATGCTGCGCAGTTTTGCAGAGGCTGCGCGGTACCTTGGACGCGCCGATTACCTGCACATCGCGGTAAAGAATGCTAATTTTTTGCTTGAGCAGTTGATCCGCGAAGGGCGTGTGCTGCGCACGTATAAGGATGGGCGCGCTAAACTGAATGGCTTCCTGGAAGATTACACCTTCCTGGCGGATGGCTTGCTGGCTCTCTACGAGGCCGATTTTGAGCCGCGCTGGTTTGTGGAGGCGCGTCGTTTAATGGACGAGGCTATCCGGCTCTTTGCCGACGCGCAAAACGGGGGTTTCTTCGATACTGGCAGCGATTCCGAGGAACTGGTGAGTCGCCCGAAGGATATCATGGATAACGCTCTTCCGGCGGGTAACAGCATGGCTATCGAGGTATTGTTGCGCCTGGCAGCCTTCACAGGCGATGCACTCTATCGCCAGCGCGCCGATGACTACCTGCGTTCGCTGGCGGATATTATGGCGCAGCATCCGCAGTCGTTCGGTCACGCGCTCGGCGCGCTCGATTTTGCCATGTCGCCCGTTAAAGAGTTTGCGATTATTGGAGATGCGCGGGCGAGCGATACGCAGGCTTTGTTGAGCGTGATAAACAGCCGTTTTCTACCCAACAGCGTTTTGGCCTGTGGCGGGGCTGGAGATGTCGCGTCTGCCAGCGCTGTGCCTCTGCTTGAAAATCGACCGCTGCGCGAAGGCAATGCTACCGCTTATGTCTGCCAGCATTTTGCCTGTCTCGCGCCCGTTACGGTTGCTGAAGAGTTGGAAAAATTAGTATAAAAGCCAGATATCTCGCGCCCGCTCGCCGAGCGGGCGCGAGATATCTGGCTTTTATACTAATTTAATCGTTGACGTAGCGCATTTCTCCTTTGACATCGTGGCGACAGAGCAGACCGCCACGCGCCAGTTGCTCAAGGGCAAGGATGGCGGCGGCTTGTTCTTTGCGTCCCGGTTCTTTTTTGTATGATGGGGCAAAGGTTAGCGCGACCTCCTGAGGGGTAAAGACGGTGAGATCACCGGTGTGTTCTTGCAGGTAGTGGGTAATCGAGTCTTCGTACCATTTCACGAGGTCATGGGGCTTTTTTATCTGCGGTGGAGCGGGTGGCACGACTATCATAACGGGACAGGTGGCGAGGTCGAGAATACGCCGCGATATGCTGCCCGCGAAGAAGCGCCGTATGCGTTGTCGCGGGGTGTTTCCCCGGCTGCCGATGACAATCAGATCGGCCTGCAATTCTTTTGCAACTTTGATTGTCTCCTCTACGGGTGTTCCTACGCGCAGCAGGGTCTCGATTTGCTGCGGGTGGAGTCCGCGATTCTCTAATTCGGTGCGCGCGCGTCGCAGAGCGAGTTCGCCCAGGGAACGTTGTTCGGAGGTGTAGTGGGTAGACTGCATGTGGCTAACGTACATACCGAGCGCGGGTGAAGAGATGTTGGGAACAGAAATCACATGGAGGAGAAAGAGGTGAATCTCTGGTATGGTCTGATCGATGAACTCGCAGACCGCGCGTAGCGCATGTTGTGTTGCAGGTGTAACAGGCGCATCGATTCCAAGCAAGATTCGCTTATGCATGGCCGTTCCCGCTTTTTATATTGTTCTTCGCGTCATAAACAGTCGTTCTAGCAAATATGCGGGCAATTGCGATACTTTCGGAAAAGAGATTCATTCCTCGAGATAAATTATACTGCTTTTTGGTGTTTCCTACAAGTAAGGTAGTTGATGGTTTGGCGATGTGGGTTGTCGCGGGCTGCGCCCGCGACAACCCACATCGCCAAACCAGAAGAGATCCACTGTAAGCCAGCCTGAATTGTGGGGTTTTTGACGGTGTAAATGGGTCATATGTCATGTAAAGTTTGCGCTCGCGTCAGTTATGATTAATTGCGTGGGAAGTTGATAAATACGTTCGCTGTATCTTGACTGTTTGGTATTTAGAGCGTTACGCTAATACAAAGGGTTATCTCAGCATGGCGCAAAAATACCGGTGTCACCGGTTTCTTCTTGTATGAGCGATGCGTGTGGGGGAGAACGAGAGCGCAGCAATTTGAGTTTTACATGCTTATTACGTCTATCACTGTGTCATAACACTGTTTTGTAGCGTTGGCTTTTGGCAGAAAGCAGGTTGAGAGCGATGGGTATTAAGATGGATGACCCTCCCGATCAAATGAGTCTGGCGACCCTCGAAAAACGTTGCCAGCAAGAGATGATCAATTATCGTAAAGGTCAGGTTTACGATGACCGGTATTGCCTGGAAATTTTCTTTCGCGCTCTCAAAAAGCAGGATGACCAGGCGAGCGAGCTTCTGGTACGAAGTTTGCGGGGTATGGCGATTAGCTGGCTGCGGGGCCACCCGCGTTACGACAGCGCCATGCGCTACGAGAGCGAAGACAATTATGTTATTGAGGCGTTTGCCCGTTTGTGGAATGCCCGGCACGATAAGGCAACCAACTTTGAGACGCTGGGAGCCGCGCTCTTTTACTTGAAGCGAAGTCTGCTGACAGCCGTCCAGGATACATTGCGCTTTTATGAGAAGCAAGTGGCACAACTGGCAGAGCCGGGTACTGGTTCTCCTGACGAGCCTGTGGCGCAAGAGGAAGACGATGGGAGCGAACTGTGGGAGGTTTTGCAGAGCTTTTTGCCTACCGAGCGCGAAAAGGCGCTGGCTTATCTTCTGTTCCATTGCAACCTCAAACCGCGTGAGATTATGCAACTTCGTCCCGGCATGTTTAGCGATGTGAGTGAAATTTATCACCTGCATCGTAATATTCTAGATCGTTTCAAGCGCAATATGGACCAGATCCGCTGGCGGCTGAGCGACGAGGAAAAAAATTGATGTGCCAAAAGTTCACAGGTAACTCGTTCATACAGCAACGAAGACTTTGTGCCACGCTAGAAAATGAGGAAGATGCATGATGGACTGTTTTCTTGAGAATGCCCCCACTGACGAAGAGCTTATTGCCGTTGCCCTCGATGATGAGGTTTTATCGCAGGAAGCCCGGCATCATCTGGAGCAATGTGAAGTCTGTCAGCAGAAAGTTGCCCGCTATCGACAAACCAATGCCAGCCTGGTTGCGCGTCTCTACCGCACTCAATGTCCCACCAGTACCGAACTGAGCTTCTATAGCGTGAGTGGCGGGGGAGATGTGGAAGTGTTATCGCCGGAGAAGCGGCAGCAGATTGCCAGCCATGTGCTGGATTGTCCTCTTTGTATGGCCGAAGTTGAAGAAACGCGCCGTTTTATGGCGCAGCCTATCGAGTTTCCCGTCCCCGCCTTTTCTCCACGCGCCCTGGTGCGCCGCATTTTTGCCACGCCCGTCAAACGCCAGCAGTTGTTCGTCGTGCGCGGTGATGCGCAGGACAGCGCGTGGCCGCGCCAGTACAAGGCCGAGGCCATTGATCTCTCGCTGCATCTTTCCCGCACCAGCAGCGGCGAGCATATGCTGCTGGGCATTCTGACCAGTTCTGACCCCGCCGAAGACGTGGATGCCCTGGAAGGCGTGCTGGCAGAGTTACATAAAGCGCCCTTAGCAGTAGCGTCAAACGGGACTATTCCCAGGACGCAGCCCTTCCTGCACACCCTCGTTGATGATATGGGCAACATCGTCTTCAAACCCGTACCAGCCGGTAGCTATACGATGGTGATTTATTTGCCCGGACGTGAGATGATTGTCGATGGCTTGAGCATCGAAGAAACGTGATATGGATACAGCTTTATTTTTGCAACGCTTGCGCGAGCTGCCGTTGGAAGAAGGTCGCGTATATATTCGGGAACACGCTACAGAGATCGATGATTTTATCGCTACAGGGCATTGGATAAAAGATGAAGCCCTGCGCCAGCGTACCAAAAATCCCCTTGTTTCGCTCAAACTGGCGGAACTTCTTGTTTTTTGGGGTGAAGATCTACAGCTACCTCTCATACGTGCTCTTGGTCTCGTTGCCCGGGGCGATGTTTTGGAATACTTTGGGAATTACCGGGGAGCGTTGGAAGCGTTTGACGATGCAGGGGAAATCTTTCTTCTTCACGATGACCAGTTGAACTGGGCGCATAGCCGTATTGGCTGGATTCTTCCTTGCGCCTGGCTGGGTCATACTGACGAGGCGTTGCAGCAAGCAGCGCAGGCTCATGAAGTGTTCCTAAATTATGGTAAGCATTACTGGGCCTGTGTACTCAACCACAATACTGCTGTTATTTACACGCAGATGGGTCGCTATCAGAAGGCACTCGATTTGTACGACCGCATGTTGACAATCTATCCTACTGTGAAGGATATGGATGAGAATTCAATCCGACTGGCGATAGCTATGGTTAAATTGAATCAAGCAAGAAATTTATCCTGGCTGGGTGATTTTGAGGTGGCTTACAGGCTATTGCACGAAGCTCATGTAAGTGGCGTTGCTCTTGGCGCAACGGGTCATATTATCAATGCAGAATTTAACCTTGCAGAATTGGATTATGCACAGGGATACTACGGCTCGGCGCTCAGGCGCTACTATCAGGTTCGCGATAGTTTGATACAGCATAACTTCGATGAGCCTGTTGTGATGGCTTCAATGATGCAACGAATGGCTGTATGCCTGGTGAAACTGAATAGAGTGCAGGAAGCTCGTACATTGGCAGCCGAAGCGGTTGAGGCTTGCCGACAGCTCGGGGCGGCACTTTACACAGGGGATGCGCTGCGTGAATATGCAGTAACGTTAATAGCCTCTGGACGACCACGAGAGGCTCTGGCAGCGCTGGATGAAGCGCAGGCGCATTTTACGAAGGGGGGCATAGAGCACCAAATCTCATTGATTAAACTTCAGCAGGCTGAACTTCTGCTTGAAATAGGCGATACGAGCGCCGCCTATAACCACGCACACAGTCTTAAGGAGTATTTTGATGAACAGGGCTTTGTGGAACGCTCCGTACTTGCCAGCCTGGTGATGGTCAACGCGCTCATTAAGACGATACAGCAGACTGGAGTGGGGCAAGAAGGGAAGCAACAGGCCAGGCTTTTGCAGGAGGCTATGCTGTTGAGTAAAGATGCAGCGCGCCTGGCCCGTCAACATAATTTGCAAGAACAGTACTATCGCAGTCAACATGCGCTGGGGAAACTGGCGGCTCTTCAAGGAGACGTGATGAATGCTTCAAGACACTATCAATCCGCTATTGCCCAGATAGAACGCATTCTGAATGATCTTGTCTATGATCTCTCTCCCTTATTTCTGCATACCACATGGGCGGTCTATGAGGATATGATCTCGCTTTGCCTGCAACAAAAACAGTTTGAGCGTGCTTTCAGCTATCTCAAACGGGTGCGCTCTATTACTTTACGTCGTTATCTCACTAAGTTAAAAGGTGTATTGAACAAAGATGAGCATTCTGACGATGTTCGCTCTTTAGCTGCAAACAATGCGTTAGTATTACAAATACAAAGTGAACTGGGGCACTGGCAGGAGAAATATCACCTGTATAGCACGCAGCTTGCCAATCTCGATACCTCTCTCTCTCCCATTATCGACGAGGAAGTTATACAGGTGGAACTCAAACGTTGCGAGGCAAAGATCAGCGAGCTATTTGAGCGTTTACATTTACACGAGTTTGATACGAACGCCGCGCATTCCAGGAAAAGAGTAACGTCAGAGCATTCACTACAGAAGATGCCGCTTGTAGATATTGCGCAGTTGCGCCAAAAACTCGCGCCTGGTCAGCTTATGTTGTCTTACTATCTTTATAAGGACAAACTCGTCATTTTTGCGATTACAGCGGAAGGTCTGAGCACTTATGAAAATCCTGTCGGAGGGGTACAATTAGATATCTGGCTGCAACAACTTCATGCCCATCTCGATCCTACAGGATTGTCAGGTCTTCACAACCAGCGATTGCCTGTTATACGTCGCCTGCTGCACAAACTCTACGGCCTGTTGATTGAGCCTGTATCTGCTTTGTTGCCAGCTGCGCCTGGTTTCATCACCATCGTTCCTTATGGGCCATTGCATAAGCTCCCGTTTCACGCCCTGTTTGACGGCTCGCATTTCCTCATCGAGGACTACCAGATCAATTATCTTCCAGTAAGTAGCATACTCACGCATTCGGGGATACAGGGAGGCCATCTTACCGGTGGATTGGCTGATGCAGAGCAAGATAAATCAAATGCGACGCAGTCGAGGAGCATTCCGACCAGGCCGCCTCTTATTTTTGGCTATTCAGGTAAAAGTGATTTACGGCGTGTGCTTGATGAAGCTAAGACTCTGGCGGCGATGTTAAATGGAAGCTGCTATCTCGAAGATGATGCGACGATTGCTCACTTGATCGAGCAGGCACCTGGCAGTCCAATCATTCACCTGGCGACGCATGGTAAAAGTAGGATGGAGGCTCCCAATTTTTCTTACATCCGTCTGGCCGATGGACAGCTGAATGCCATTGACGCTTTTAGCCTGGATCTGACAGGGTGCGAGCTGGTAACGCTAAGCGGCTGTGAAACCGGGTTAGCTTATACCGGAGGAGGTGATGAGCAGTTAGGCCTGGGGAGAGCTTTTCTGGCCAGTGGCGCAGCTTCTCTGGTAATGAGCCTCTGGCCAGTAGAAGATAACGCGACGAATGACTTGATGCAACTTTTTTATCACCATTTGCTGCAAGGAGAAACAAAAGCGCAGGCATTACGCAGCGCGCAATGTAGCCTGCTGCATGAACCGTCTTCAAAATACGTTCATCCTTATTTCTGGGCCTCGTTTCGCCTGGTCGGTGAAGTTGGCTCTTTACGTAACGCGAATGTAAATGTACCTCTGATAGCTCTAAAAACCAGACCCTAAAAACCAAACTATTCAACGTTTCATATGCATGGAGTCCGTTCTTAATTGTACGCGTACTATCGTTATGCAGAAGAGAAACTGGGAGAAAAACATGAGAATGGTAGATCAAAGCGGTGACAAACCCTGGTGGACCAAAATGGTGGTGTTCTGGCATGAGAATCAGGTAGCTCTTACATTTCATTCTCACTTAGACCTTACGGATAGCCCAGAAGCCATAATTAAATCTTTGCGCCTGCAAGACCTGAACGCTTTCCTCAATATGCGGGGCTTCAATATCACTTCGTTCACGTTGCAGGACGTGCCAAACCCCCCCATAGAGGAGCCAGGGCAGCCAGATCACGACAAAGAAGCGGGTGAAGAAACTCCTGGGGAAGAGATAAGAGAGGGTGCGGAGGAGATAATTGAAGGCGCTGAAGGCGTATTCAAGGGCGTGGTCCGGGCGGTGGAGAAGGCGTTTGTGCCTCTCCTGGAGGAAAATGAGAACGGCAAGAAACATACTAATGGGAATGGAAATTCCAACGATCTGAACAATCCAACGGGTAAATACCTGTTCGCGTCTGATTCGGGCCATGGAACCAGCGTGATTTCATTCTTCCATGCAGACCCGACCCCCGCGTATTCTATGGCGGGTATGGATATGAACGTTCCCATGAGTATGGGCATGACCTCGGCATACGGCAGCGGCGCCATGCCTGGAATGAGTGATTATTCGGGCGCATCAGATACTACGCGCGGGATTGTCAACCTGATCAATAACAACCTGAATACTCTCAGGCAGCAGGGGGGAATTCCTATTAGCGCGGCTTCTCCTAACTGGTTTGGCGCCTCTACTCCACTGGGCTGCGCCACGCATGGCTGCCCAATTTGTCCACCCATTCCGGTTCAGCTACAGGATATATGCGATCCTTCTTCTGATTGTTGGCGAATTACGTTGGATGACCTTGCCACGCCGTCTTCTCCAATAAAAGACTTGAAAGGTGATGGCGTGACGGTTTTTGTGCTCGATAGCTTTCCGAGTTTCGGGGATATCCAGAGTGCTTCAAACAGCGCTGGAGATAACAATCGACTGCTTGCGGATATGGTTGCTCGTATGGTCGATGTTTCGCCGCCTCTCCCTTCTTCACCGCCGTCTCCTCTCCCTGCATCTCCATATATTCTCCTTTATGATCAAACCCTGCCTGCCAGGTTAGATGACATCATTAACGAGGATATTCCTGGTACGGGCAAAGATGTCTACGGGCGTTTGTTTGGGTTTGAGATGCCAGATCATGGTTTGTTCGTTGCTGGCATCATTCATGATCTTGTGCCCAATGCCAATATTGAGTGTATCCGTGTTCTCAATGACTATGGCGTAGGCGATGTAAATACTTTGTGCGATGCGCTCAACAGTATATATAATCGCATGTTACCTTCAGGGGACCTGCGCAACCAGTCTGTAGTAATTAACCTGAGCCTGGTAGCCACACCCTCTGACGAGGATTTGTTTCAGCCTCAATTCGGGTTTGACATACCCGAAGTGAACAATTTACGTAGTCAGTTGCATGTAACTATCAGGAGCCTGATCAGCCTTGGGGCTGTTTTTGTGGCCTCGGCAGGCAACGATTCAGACACAACCGCGTATCCACCTTATCGCTGGGGGCCGCGTTATCCTGCTGCTTTTAGCGAAGTTATTGCAGTTGGTGCGGTAGATGGCCTGGGGAAGGCAACCACGTATAGCGATTATCCAGTGAATCCAGCGTTCTCCAATTCTAACGGGATTGCCACCTATGGAGGAGGACTACCCACCGTTGACCCTTCTTTTCCCAAACTGGGTGTTGTACCTCAAGTAACTGTGACAGACGCACTGCGCGGCGTCTTTAGTAATACCGTATATCCGCAGGTGGATGCTGATCCCCCATCAGCTCCCTACGCGGCTCCTAACAATAATGCCTGGGCCTACTGGTCGGGTACGTCGTTCGCTACCCCGATTATCAGCGCTGTGTCAGCGCGCGTGTTGCAGTACATGAGATCGCAGAGCTTGCCATTGCCGTCTGCCCTATGGGCGGATCAGGTACAGTGGGCTTTAACAACTAGCGATGGACAAAAAGCGATGCTCACTGGTGATCCTTCGCTGGCGCTCCAATCATCAGATTTTGGTTTTGGTGTCAGTCTTCTGCGAGCCACTCAGACGTGTCAGCCTATGCAGACAGTGTCGTCCCACGTTCGAGAAGAGCAAATGGCGACGGTGAATTCACTAAATAGTCAGTGATAGGCGGCGTTGATTCAGTAGTGACGCCCTTTGTGGATGTCTCGTCCGACTTCATAATAAGCCGCGTACGGGACACCCACAGGGACGTAGAACCTGTCCCTTTGTTCATTGGCTGATAGCGGCGTGGTGTGATACGGTATGGGGTACTGACCCGTTTGTGGTAAACAGGAGTACATTCATGCCCCTCGTACCTGGTTCCCCGGAGCAAGACGTGAAGGATGGTGCGCCTGGGAGACGCCGCCCGTCGTTTGCGTTTTTGAACTTACCGCGCAATGTGTATATATTGCTCTGCTTTACGCTGGGGAAGGGTTTTCAACTGACCATTCCGTCTGTTTCACTGATGTAAAATTGTAAGAGAACTCATGAAAATCATTGACGGTTAACCCCTTCTCTTTGAGAAACAGTAAATCCTGCCAGGTCAACCCTCTGTCAACCGTTTCAGGCAGTTTTACTTGCCGCTTTATCCTCATTTTGTAAGCTCGCTGGTAAATTGTGTTCCATGTTCTCGCTGGCATAGCTTCTAGCATCTCAAGCTGCGGGGTTGCCGGGTAAAGTTCTGCGATGAGCAGTAACTCCTGCTCTGTCCAGTCTTTACTACCTGAGCTATCCCTGTAGAAAAACGCGCTGTCCTCTCCCCAGTTGCCATAATCCCAGGTGATAGTAATCCGATAAAAATGCTGTGTCTGAAATGTAAGAGAGAGAGACTTGATAAGAAGCATAAGCAATGCTTTTTTCTCTGCGAACGGTTTATGTGGCCATAGTTCTTCAAGGACTGCCAACTCTTCTTCAAGAGTTCCTAGAGTATCCTGGGTAAGAGATTTCTCAAGCCGCGCTTTTTGGTCTTGCGTGTGCGCTCGGCGTTCAATGATGCGTGCTAGTTGAACCTCAAGCTCTTGTATTACTGCATCAGTTTTAATTTTGCTCATGTTCTCAGTCAAGGTTTGAATAGCCTCTGCTATTATTTCAAGCTCGCGCTCTCGCTTTGCTATAAGGGCGAGAATTGCCGCCCTTCTCGCGGTTCGCCGATCATTGAGGTTATCAAGATCAATGTACGCAAGCCGTTCAAATAGCCTTTTGACTACTGCGGTTTCCAATATATCCCCGTCAATGAAGAGAACATGCTCCGTGAGTAACCCTAACTGTTTACGCTTGATAATTTTGTAGCCACCGGCTTCCCAATAAACGCCTCCCTGTGGTGAGACAGGTTTTACCAGTGGTTGCCGCTCATCTGCGGATTTCGCCTGGTTGTAGCGTATAAGTTTTTTTCTGCTTGTGGCTGTACCATCTGGTCTGGTGTCTTTCAAATAGTCGTACACTTGCCAGAATATATCCCCTGGCACAATGGCAGGATGGTTACTGGCTATAAATATCTCTCCGTCCTGCACTTGCCGCTTAAAGTTTCCTGTGTAAACTTCGTTTGTCAACATCTCCCGAAGCGTATCTTCAGAAACAAGGTAGCCGTTATAAGTAGGGGTAAGCATAAAACGAACAATGGGTATACCTGGCTCAAACGGCGGGAAAACAGTACCCATATCGCGAATTTCACGGCATAACGCCCCGAAGTTAAAAGCAAGCTCTATAAACCTCTTGAATATCCAAATCACTACCTTAGCGTGTGGCTCGTAGGGAATAAACTTCCCATATAAGGGGCTGTTCTTCTCGTAGCAGATGATAAACCCAACAGGAATAGCACCAATACCGCCCCATTGTCCAAGTCTCACAACCATATCGCGCCGTCTGAGCATCGTACCCTTGACATGGTTTTTGATGTACATAGCTGCCATTTGGACTTCAAGCCTGAACATCTCCGCGTGCTGGTCGTAGGCGAAGTTGTACGTCATGCGCTTACTTGAGATATGCACAAAACAATCGTTGTCCTTGCACGTTTTGATAAAGATGTTGCTATCTATGCGGTCTTCATCCCGAAAAAGACGGTCAACAAACTCAGCAACAACTATACCCACTTCGCCCGTTTCGATAAGGTCGCAAATGGTTTTCAGCCCTGGGCGGCGGTCAATAGGCCAGGTGCCTGACGCACTTTTGATAGTTATGTTTCCATCTGCATCGATAACCTCATTCTCAACAAACAGCGTTACCTTGCCTGTTGTGCCGTCGTCTCTAAAACCTAAATCTCTGGTATAGGCAAGAAGCATCACCGTTTGTGAGATGTGGCTTTGAATATTAGTAACTACTTGCTCTTTTGCTGATTGCCGTCCATACAAGCAAGCATCACGGCTTAGATCAATTTTCGGGTTATACAATTCCTCTGCTGTGTACACTCGCTTGTTCTTACTCCTGGTCATGCACTTTCTGTCCCAACGATATACATTCCATCGTCAATGGAGGTTGCCAGTTTGGATAGCCAGTGTTTTGCTGTGGTGGTTGAAATTGAGACATATTACTACTCCCTCATGGCATGTAGATAATTGGTAGATATCTCAACGGATTGTATCATCATATGGTAAAGATTGTATGTGAAGTGGGTAACGAACGGGTTAATAGTGTGAATGGTAAGTTGAGGGAATATATGTGATTAGAAAATTTGCAGGTTTGGCAAAGTTTCAGCATAATAAACATTGGTTTACCGGCTCTATGCCTTATAGTTGAATATATCGGCAACGGGGTTATTTTGCTTTTCGAGAGATTTTGAAGCCCATCCATACGGTTATGTTTTTCGTCAGTGGCAAGACAAAAACTGAACTTTTTGGCTAAATCCACGACAATTTGATATGGTTTGACGTATCATTATATACGAAGTATGTTGTGGACCCGAAATGAATGTTACCGACCACCATCGGTCGTGTCACCCTGAGCGAAGGGTCTGGGTACACGGCCAGTCAGATCCTGAGCGCAGCGAAGGATGACACGAGCGGCTTTGGTCGGTAACATTCAGCAGGGTAGGGGCGACCCTCGCGGTCGCCCTGGGGAATGTGAACTACATCATAGACTTCTCAACATTGATATGGTGTAATATAGAGAAATGCGATATTAACATGTCTACTTTAAAATTGATCGCGTTTTTAATGATGCTACTAGCAGGAGAGTGTTGATGAGGTCAAGTTTGATGCAGCCCCGTCCTTCGGGGGAACTGGAACGGGCGCAGGACTATACGATACCTCAACCTTCATTCCCATCTCGATCGCCGCACTCTCCGTCACAATCCCGCCGCTCACAGGTAAGACCAGCAAACGATGCTGCGCGACCGCGCTTGACTCTGGCGCCTACGGAAGGGTGGCTGGCACTGGTTTTGCTGGCGGTAGCGGTGTATACAGTGGTAATCTCTATCGGCGCGTCGGGCTGGGTAAGCGCGAATATGAACCTGGTGGTTGGCACAGCGGTTGGACTGTTGATAGGGTTTCTGGTAGCTAAATTGAAGCGTTTTCCCCAGGCGATTCTGCACCTGGGCGCTTGCCTGGCAGGATACTGGCTCTCAGTCTTTTTGACCAGCGATGTCGCCTATCATGTATCGTGGCTACTGTTGCTACAAAATTTACGCTCCGTCATTAGTGGTGGCCTGGTATCGCCTCTGACGAGTGGCGGCGATATGGTCTTTCTATTTTACCTGACATTTCTGTGTTATTTTCTTGGCTATTTTGGGGCGTGGCTGATTTATCGCGCGCACCTGCCCTGGTTGGTTGCGCTAATCTATTGTTCGATTATGCTTGTCAATCTCCAGTACGCCAAAGCTGATCTTTCGCTGCTGGTGGTGGTGTTAGCAGGGGCGTTACTGCTGCTGGTTGCGCGTATTCAGTTAAGCAACCAGTTGGCGCGTTGGTCGCAAGAAGGATTGCACACTGATCGTTCCTGGCTGCGCAGCGTAACGACGCGCTTTATGCAGGTGGCTGCGCTGATGACTGTGCTGATCCTGCCGCTCAGTATGATATTGCCAATGGTAAGTCAGCCGACGGCGGGCGCCTCTTTATGGAATGTCGTCGATAATTTCTGGGCGAATGTAACACATGGTCAGTTGTCGCTGAATAATCCTGGCTCAGTGTTCCAGCCCTATCAGGCGGCCACAAATTTTTTTGGCAGCTCGCTCTCCATTACCGGCAATGTCAATTTGCCAACGGGTCAGGTACTGTATTACACCAGCACGGGCAGCACGCCGTCGCATTACCTGGAAGGGTTTACCTACGACTACTTTGACGGTCATACCTGGACATCGCGCGCCGGAGGCCAAATCTCATCGTTTTCCGCTAATGCGACGTTGCCAATTGAGGTTGTGGGGAGCAGCAATGTACAGGCGACGACTGTCGTCACAATGGTCAATCCACCGGGTGGCGATCGCTCCTATATTTTCGCGCCAGACTTCCCAAAAAGTTTCAATGTAGCAACTACACTCTATGGAAATGGCATGACGACTGCCTGGACCTCATCGGCTCCTATAAGCGCGGGACAAGGGTATCAGGTAATCTCGTACATCCCGACTGTGGGACCGGATGTATTATCGACCATCACTCTGCCCCATAAGAACGCGACCGTCTGGACGAAAGACCCCTTTTACTCCCTTATCAGCCATTATTACCTGCAAACGCCGGACTTATCGCCGTTGGTAATGAACACGCTGAATTCGTGGACGCAGGGCGCTGCCAATACCTATGACGCCATGAATATGCTGGTTTCGCATTTTACAGATCGGACGGAGTTTGTGTATTCTGTCTCGAATTCCGCCGGTGCCTCCGAATATAGATGCGGTAAGCTGGCTGTTACAAACGCGTCGCGGGTATTGCACGTATTACGCGACTGCGATGACGATGATGGCGCGTTTACTGGGCGTGCCTGCCCGCGTGGTCAACGGCTTCAGCCAGGGACATTATGATGCGCAGCGTAAGGCGTGGGAAGTGGATGGTAACAATGCGCATAGCTGGGTGCAGGTCTATTTTCCGGGGCAGGGCTGGATCAACTTTGATCCAACGCCGGGCTTTTCGGTGGGCAACACAAACACTCCGCAACCATCCCCGATAGCCGGAACATCGCCAACTCCCGTTAAGCCGGTACCGACGGCGACGGTTTCGCATCCCAGGCCGGGCAATCATCCCACGCCAACAGGCGGCTCTTCCACTACTGGCGGGAAAGCGCCGGGCGCGAGCGATGGGACGCATGGTATGTTGTTCCTGGACTTTTCCCTGGTGATTCTGCTGGTGGCTTTGCTGACGCTGGCTGTGGCAAGTTATCGCTACCGGTTGAGCAAGTTGTATGCAAATATTCCTATCATTGCAGGTATGTACTGGCGTGTTTCCCGGCTGGCGAGTTTATCAGGCACGTCGCCGCGCGCGTCGCAAACGCCGTATGAATATACGCGCATGTTGTGCCAGCGCTATCCACGCGCCCAGGCGGCTCTGTGGCGTATCACCCATCTCTTTGTGCGCGAACGATGGGGCGCGCGCCAGCATCTTCCACACGAGGCCGAGGTGAAGGACATGGAGCAACTCTGGCCGACTGTGCGCAGCGCTATTATACGTTCCTGGCCTGCGCGCTTGCGCGCTGGTGAGCGTAACCGCTAGACACCCCTCCCCATTGCATTATACCTATATATGGATGTATCAATGATCGTTACATCCTGTTTACCATCTCGTTTTAACATTATGGAACTGTGTTGCTGCCAGGGCGGGGTAAGCTCTGATGGAGGAGGGGAAGGAAAGATGAGATGGAAGGTGTAGAAGTCAGATCAAGCTCAATGGCGCTGGTGGTATGCGCCTTTGGTTGGGGAAAAGAGTTCCGTCTATATACTGATTACCTCGTTGTGGATGGGAAGTACTATCGTTTGCAAGAACTCATCCATGTTCATAGTACCTGTCGTACTGTGCTGGGTGTGCCTTCGGCCTGTCTGGAACTGCGTTTCCGGTCTAAAAAAATGACGCTGCGCGGTATTGCTGCTATTGATGATGTTCGCAAGGTAGAGGAGTATTTGACCCCCTGGTGCGAACCGGTTGATGCAATCTTTCACGAACGCGATACGCGCCCGGTTGAGACGCCGCTGCCTCGGCCAGGACAGGAGCGGCAGACGCGCAAAGAGAGAATCTGGCGTTTGCCGGAAACCGGTAAGCATTATGCGCAGGTGGAGACCATGCCTATTGTGGCTGTTCCCGTGCGCCTGGCGCGTGGCGAAGGGGCGTATTATAGCACGCCCGCAACGTTGTGCGGCGAGCATATTCAAGAAACGTCGCGCTATAGCTATCCGGCGCAGGATCACGGTCTGCTGATTCTGACAGGCAGGCGCATCATCTATATTGGGCGCAAGAGCCAGCTTGTACTGGATTATCCACGCCTGATACATGTGTCGCGTTTGCGCGGAGCCATCGCCTTTGAGGCGGAACACTGGCAAAAGCGCGTCATCTTTACAGTGCCTCGCCCGGAAGAGTGCGCTACCTGCGTTGAAGCCATTCTACACGCTATGAAGCAAGAGGAAACCAGCAAGCAGGAGCAGCATGAGATCGGTATTCAGGGCCAGCCCGGCAAGCAGGAGCAGATAGTACCAGGGCGACCGCAAGGGCAGTTAGTACCAGGGCGACCGCAAGAGTCGCCCCTACCATACCACGAAACGAATGCAGAATCTCGTGTATGGTAGGGGCGACCGCAAGGGTCGCCCTGGCAATTTTGGGGGGGAAGGATAGGAGTGAGATGATAGAGACATTGATGGCCCTGTGGAATTGGGGGATGAGGGGTCGCTTGATGGTGATGGTCGTTACTTTTTTTTGTATAAGCATCAGTATATCCCTACTTTTTGTTACGGTTGGCAGCGCCTGGGGTTCGCTGTTCGCGCGTGGAAGAACGAGTGGCGAAGTGACGCGGGTGGTCAACTCGGTTATGATAACGGCGACGGCTTCTATCTCGGTAGTTATTACTCCGGTTGAAGCAACACCGACCAGTGTACCCAATCCCTGTCTGGCAAGCCCGACGGGGCAACAGGGACATACTTCACTGGTCGATACGACAAGAAGTAGCGGGCGAACTGGCGTTCCTACCGTCAGGGTTTCCGCGACGCCGGTACGCCGGCAGAAAACGCCGGTACCGGGCGTTACAGTTACGCCAGCGCTTTCACCCCTCCCATCACTAACCCCATCACCGACGCTACCGGCGGTGACGCCAACAGTTATGGTATCACCGACCGCAACGATTCTCCCTACGGTAACACCGACTGTGATAAGCACGCCAACGGTAACAGGGACTTTTACGCCGACGGTAGGAATTACGCCGACTGATACATCCACGCCCGGCGCGACTGCTACCCCACCTACCAGTACGCCGACAGTGACAGCTACGCCGGGTGTGACGCCGACAGCCATAGTATCACCGACTGCGATGGGGCCTGCCAGTAGCCCTACTGTCTTGACAAGCGTTACTCCCGGCATTGGCAGCAGGCATGGTCATGGTGGTGGTCCGCTGACGACCGGCACCCCATCCAGCGGGAATAACAACCAGCCGGGTCAGGGAAATTGTTTTAGTGATACTCTTGTGGTTAGCGGAGAGGGAGCCGTGATCTCCTTGTTGCAAAACTTTTTCTGGGTGATACTGGTAAGTTCGTTGCTGGGTACAGCCCTGTTTTGCGCTCAGATGTACCGGGTTAGCAGGAACTTTCGCCCGTAGGTTTTGGGGAGAAAAGCACTAAGCGCCAGGTAGGTGAGAGCTAAATGGTGTACAGGGTTTGCAAGGGGTGTTGTAATCCGCCTGTGACGATGACGGGGCCAGCAGGAGCGCTTATACTTGCGAAAGGCCCAGGTTCCAGACTGATGGCAGCAGTCTGGAATCCGGTCACGTTGCCTGAGAATGTCAGGCTGGCGATGTCGTTTTGTATGGTCAGCGTACCGATGCTGGTGGGTTTGTTGTTGCGGATGAGCCAGCCCTGGTAAAGATGGTTGCCCTGGAGTTTTGGCAGTCCATACACGTAGAGCAGGGTGATGTCTTTTTGCGGAATATAGACCAGCGAGCCGGTGGCTGCTTGAGCCGATCCATTCCCCTGCATGGTGTAGACCTGAGCAACTTCGCGTTGCAGGGTGTTCTTTGTGCTTTGAAGCGCGGCCACCTGGCTTCCAAGTTGCGTATTCTGTTGTTGCAGCGACGTTGCGTGTTGCTGCAGGGAGACATTCCAGGCTGTCATTGCGCCGGTCAACACCAGTAGCACAATGGCGGCTGTTGCCAGCAGGCGCGTACTCCACCCCATCCACCCCGGCTTTTTCTTGCGCGCTCGTATCTCGGTCCCGCGTTCAATTGGTACGACGCGGCCTTCGCGCTGCACGGCGTCCAGCACGCGCTCTCGTAAGGCGGCAGGTGGCGTAACCTGAGCGACGGAGAGCGGCAACACGTCTACTACCGAGCGCAGTTGCCCGGCCAGGCGCGTGCATTTCGAGCACGTCGCAATGTGCGCGCGCGCGGCCTGCTGCTCTTCTGGCGTCACCGCGCCAAGGGCATAGGCGGCTGAGAGTTCTTCAAATTCTTGACAGGTCATCAAGGGTACTCCTATTTGGTCTACTTGACCTGTATTACGCTCTCTGAGACTGATCAGATTACTATTTCCAGACAAAGCGTAGTAAACTGGTATAAAAAGAGATAGTTTATCATTTATTCAATCTGCTATTTGTAAGGGCTATCAATTATATCACGTTCTTATCTGGTTCAGTTTTGCAAGTTCGCGTTTACCGCGTTCTTCCAGTTCGGCTTGCCATTCGTCTTTGTATTTGCGCATAGTGTCTACAATTACGCGCGATACGGCCAGATTTCTGTACCATTTGTGGTTGGCTGGTATGATATGCCAGGGAGCGTCGCCGGTGCTACACTTGCTCAGGGCATCTTCATAGGCTTGCTGGTAATCGTCCCAGTACTTGCGCGTCTCCCAGTCGCTGGCGGAAAGCTTCCATGCTTTGTCCTTGTCCTGTTCGCGAGCCTGCAAGCGCTTTGCCTGTTTATCATAGCTGATATGCAAAAAGAACTTGAGGATAAGAGTGTTGCTATTGGCGAGCAGTTTCTCGAAATCGTTGATCTCCTTGTAGCGGGCGCGCCAGACGCTTTCGGGTACGAGTTGCCTCACACGAGCTACCAACACATCTTCGTACTGGGAACGATTGAAAATGCCCAGACTGCCTTTGCCAGGGGTGTTTTTATGGACGCGCCACAAAAAATCGTGCGCCAGTTCTTCCCCGCTTGGCTCTTTGAAGGAGTACACATAACAGCCCTGTGGGTTGACACGGCTGAAAACATGGCGGATGGTGCCATCCTTGCCGCTGGTGTCCATTCCTTGCAAGATGATGAGCATACTGTGGTGTTGAGCCGCGGCCAGCAATTCCTGTAGTTTGCTGATTTCTTCTCCCAGGTTTTGTAGTTCCAGATCCGCTTGCTGGCGTGTTGTCTCGCCATGCGTATAGTCAGGGGCGTAGTCCTTCAGTTTGACTTTGCTACCCTTTTCGACTTTCCAATTATAGTCTTTTGCCATGATGTAGTATCCTTTCTAAAAAAGGTGGGTATGTATTTATACCATAAAGCGGCAGAAAGGGCAGAATCTTCGATTGTCTGAATTTCTGAAGAAATTCCTTGACAGAGATAGGTACTGTGCTTACAATTATAACATCAACGATTACTCATAATATGACTACTCTTTAATAGAGTAAAGCGTATTGAGGGGGTCATTTGTGTAAGTTGTTCTTATTTTGTATGAGGAGAAATCTATGCGCGTCAAACAGCAGGCGCTTCGAAGCCGCGTTTTCTTGAGATTCTCAGCAACGGGGTGTCTCATTTTGTTGATGAGTATCTTGTTGGCAGCCTGTGGCGGCAGTACCAGCAGTGGCAGCACCCCAACGCCGACGGCAGCGCCAAAAAGCAAGGTCTCTGTTGCCTATGCAGGCTCGCTCGTCAATTTGATGGAGAAGAAAGTGGGACCTGCCTTCACTCAGGCCACCGGCTATCCTTACGCGGGTGAGGGAAAAGGCTCGAGCGCGCTGGCGAACGAGATCAAAGGCAAACTGACCTTCCCCGATATTTTCATCAGCGCGGCTCCCGCCGTCAACGCAGCTCTTATGGGGGCGGCTAACGGCAACTATGTCTCGTGGTACGCGCCTTTTATTCGTAGTTCGTTAGTTATTGGCTATAGTTCCACTAGCAAGTTTGCCGCCGACTTCCAGGCTGTCGCCAGTGGTTCTAAAAGCTGGTACCAGGTACTGGAACAACCGGGCATACGCATTGGACGCACCGACCCGGCTCTGGACCCCAAAGGGGTACGAACTATTATTATGACGGAACTGGCCCAGACGTATTATAACCAGCCTGGCTTATCGAGCAAAATTCTGGGCGCTACGAATAATAGCAGCCAGATTTTCCCCGAAGAAGAACTGGTAGCGCGGCTGACTTCCGGGCAGCTTGATGCTGGTTTTTTCTACCTTAACGAGGTGACGGATGCGAGTATCCCTTATGTTACGCTGCCCACGCAGATCAACATGGGCGACCCATCCTTAAATAGTACCTACGCCAAGGCTACTTATACCGATCCGAAGACTCACGCGATCACGAAAGGCTCAGCTATCGTGTATACGATCACCATTCTCAACACGAGCAAGAACAAAGCAGGGGCCATTGCTTTCGTGCAATACATCTTTTCATCGCAGGGCGGGACGTTCTTCACCAATGATGGATTGTCAACGGTAACGCCTAAGGTCTCAGGCGACGCGACGGCAGTGCCGTCACAGCTCCAGTCGTTGTTTACGTCGTAAAGGGAACTTCGATACACTCAGGGAAAACAGTGCAAGGCTTCCGGGGCGATTTTCAGAAGGAAGGTTTCCCCGGTTGCCCCTGCGATCTCTCGCCACTGCTGCCGGTTCAAGTACACTTCGATAATGTCTGAAGCAGGTCCATCGTGAGGATGAAAATGGAGCCGGAGAGAGGGGCCAAGCCGCTGCGCATCCAACAATGTGGCCAGCCACAGGACAGCTCCCTCTGGTGTCCACTGTGGAGGACGGCTCTGATCGGACCAGCGAGTTACGGTAATCTCATCGGCGTGTATGCACCCGCTGATGCGGTGAGACCCTGGTTCGCTCTGGTTTGAGGGCAGAGGAAGCCAGGCGCATTCACCCTCACGCGCCGGGGCGAGTACATCCAATCCCGCCTTTGCATACTGCATCCATGCCAGGCGAATTGCGGTGGGAGGCGCTCCTTCCTGCGTAGCAGGGGGAGTTGCAAGCTCTCCTCCGAACAGATTATCCTGCCCTACGAGCCGGGCGACATCCGGTGTGCGCGGTGACAGGAAGACTTCCTGCACGTTGCCTACCTGCGCAACGCTTCCCTGGTGCAGCACCACTACTGTATCGGCCAACTGCTCCACCTCCGCCCTGTCGTGAGTTACCAGAATGATAGGCAGAGCAAATTGTTGGTGCAGGTGTCGCAGCACCTCATAAAGCCGCTCGCGCACCGGTACGTTGAGGGCGCTGAAAGGCTCGTTGAGTACGAGGAGTTGCGGATCGGCTGCCAGCGCGCGGGCTAATGCAACTCGCCGTTGTTGGCCGCCGGAGAGAGCGTCGGGGTAGCGACGCTCCAGACCTTCCAGTTCGAGAACAGTGATTAACTCCGCGACACGATCTGCCTGGCTCTTCCGGCTTCCACGAGTCGGCAGGGCGAAGCGGATTTGTTCCGCGACCGTCTGATGCGGAAACAGGGCCGAGTGTTGGGGTACATAGCCGATGCGCCGCGCCTGGGGTGGCAGAAAGATATGTTGCTGGCTGTCGAAAAGGACGCGGCCGTCCAGAGCGATGCGACCCTCATCGGGACGCAGCAAACCCGCGAGACTGCGCAAGGTGAGACTCTTACCCGCCCCTGAAACGCCCAGCAAGGCTGTAAAGCTCAGCGGGATATGAACCTGGACATTGAGTTGAAACCCCTCAAAGTGGCGATGCACGTTCAACGAGAGCTTCCCACGGCTCTCTGTATTGCGCGCAAAAGAGAGTGGTGTGGTTTTAATGTGTCGCATGTCGCCTCCGACGCGTTGCGCGCTCTTCAAACCACAGAACCAGTCCTCCCCCCACAATACTCACGGGCAGGATAAATAAGAGCAAGCCCAGCGATGGCTGGACGCCCAACCCGCTTAACTGGACGTAGACATAGACAGGCAAAGTATACGGATGGTAGGCCATTACTGCGGTAGCTCCGAACTCGCCGAGCGCGCGCAGCCAACCCAGCAGTAGACCGGCTACAATTCCCAGGCGCGCGGCGGGTAGATTGATGTGCCAGAATATCTGCCAGGCGCTTTTACCCAGTGTAGCTGCTACCTCTTCTAGAGCAGGGTCCACCGCTTCAAATGCCGAACGCGCGGCGATAGTGACAAAGGGAGACGCTACAAATATCTGTGCCAGCACGATGCCGACAAAGGTGGTATCCAGTTCCAGTCCCGCCGAGGCAAATGGGCCGCCTATTAGCCCATAGGGTCCATAAAGCACGAGGAGCAGGATACCGCTCACTACCGGGGGGAAGACGAGGGGCATATAAACAAGCAGGATGAGCGCCTGCCGACCAGGGAACGTCCGGCGCGCCAGCACATAGCCGAGCGGAATACCCAGCAGCGCGGTGATCCCCGTTGAGACGCTAGCTGAAAGAAGCGAAGTGACGAGCGCTCCCTGCGCAACCGGGTCTGAGAGTACTGCCCCCGTCTGCGGCCATGAATAGAAGAAGAGGAAATAGATCACCGGGCTGACGAGGTAGATGAGCAAAATGCTTGCAAGCACAACTACTACGGAGTATCCCCTTGTTGCGCGACTGGCTGCTTTCATGCTCTGGCTATCTCCTATCTCGTCCAGGCCATCATGAACTGTACCTGTCGTTACCCGGTGAATTCGACAGACGGATCGGCCCTTGAGAGTGATACGCATGCATTGAGGGGTTGTTGCTCAACAACAAAGTACTCAATGGGCGGCTATATTGTATTGTACGAGGGAGTGTTTTATTGTGTCAAGCTATAGTGCGTGAATGCGGGCAGCACTCACTCGTATGGATGAGCCGCCAGAGGCGGCAAGCAATAATGCGAGCTAAGTAGTGTAAATTGGGGGGAAGAGCGGAGGAGGTGGGATTTGAACCCACGAAGGCTTTCACCTTACACGATTTCCAGTCGTGCTCACTAGACCACTATGAGACTCCTCCATGCGAGGGCATGATGATGTTTCACGCCCGGCGGAGAGAGTGGGATTCGAACCCACGAGGGCTTTCACCCTACCGCTTTTCGAGAGCGGCACATTCGACCACTCTGACATCTCTCCGTTGCGGAGTATAGCATATCCGCCGGGTTCTGACAATACGTTAGTTTTCGTTAAATTCGCCTTGTTCATAGAGCCAGCGGGCGAATTGCATATGGGCATCATCGGCCATGCGTTGGCGTATCTCGCCATTGCTGTAGATGTGTTCGCGCATATGCACCAGCTTGATAGCTTCCTCCCAGGCGAACCCGTTGTCAATCAAATAATCCAGCAATACTTGTTCCTCTGATGTGCTGACGGCTTGATTTATGGCTTCAGCGTGCTGTATGCGCGGCTCGTTATACTCCGATGGCTGCGGGTTATTCTTCATATTTTTACACTCCTCAAAATCATTCGCGCTGCCTGGCGAGAATGCCAGATGTTTCTCTAGTGCTTTCTATCGGGTTTGCCATTGCTATTCCACAGGGGACGAAAGGAAGTAAACGAGACAACGAATTTGGGACTTCTGGCAGAGCAAACAAGCGACCAATGCCAGTTATTGAAAGGCCGTTTGCTCGCTACACTTGATGTATAGGAGCGGGGTCGGTAGCGATATTGCCAGGGGGGGCAAGCCCCGCCCTGGCAGGGATCGAGAGTTTTATCCGCCAGGCAGTAAGCAATCGCCTGTATATGTGCTGGAGAGGGCACTGAAAGGAGCAACTCAGGAAGGAACCTTGCAAAGAAGGTATCCGATATGAGTGTATCAGCGACCATTGACGAGGTCTGGTTAGAATTTGCAGCCACGCGCCGCTCGGAGTTACGTAATGAACTGATTGTGGAGTATGCGCCTCTGGTACGTTTTGTGGTGGGACGATTGGGCATACCCCCAACCAGTATTTTGGATGCGGAAGACCTGATTAGCTATGGTGTGATCGGGCTAATCAACGCTATTGATCGTTTTGATCCTTCGCGAGGTATCCGATTTGAGGCATTTGCTACGCCGCGTATTCGTGGGGCTGTTATCGACCAGTTACGAACATTGAACTGGTTGCCACGGTCGGCGGTAACGCGGGTGCGCCAGGTGGAAGGCGCGCTGGCCGAACTGGAGCAGCGTCTGGGGCGTCACGCGAGGGAAGAAGAAGTCGCGGCGGAATTGCAGGTGTCAACTGAGCGGTATCGCCAGATGCTGCAAGAGGCCAGTACGATGATCCTTTCACTGGATGCGCCACTAAGCGCGTTGCCCTCGGATGATAGCATGGCTACGCTGGCTGACCTGCTGGAGGACCTGGGCGCGCCGGGCCCTGCCGAGCATTTAGAGCAAAACGAGACAATTCGAGCACTCAGCGCTGCTATTGAACAGCTTCCATCTCGCGAGCAAATGTTGCTCTCCCTTTATTATGAGGAAGAATTGACGATGAAGGAAATCAGCAAGCTTTTGCATGTTTCCGAATCGCGTGTCTGTCAATTGCATATGCAGGCGATTTTGCGTCTGCGCTCGATGTTGAACGTGCGCCAGGCTGCGCAGCAGGTTGGACATGGGAAACGGCAACGTTTAAAAGTGGGTAGTCTATGATCGTACTAATAGTAGTAGTAGTAGTTACTGAATGATTGCGAGGGACCGACGTGATTGTAGAAGGTGTAACAGCAGTTGAGGCACTGCCAGGCTCACAAAGTGAAGTCCAGGGGGTTAAGTTAAAGCAACAACCTGATGCGCAGGTGAAAATGGAACTGGCTATAGCTCTGGGGGTGCAGGCTGTGAAAACGCAGGGGAGTGTGCGCGCTGCGCGTATGAAAGAAGTACGCGCTCGTTTAGAAGCGGGAACCTATCGAAAAGACGGCATGGCTATCGCGCAAAAATTGTTGGAGATAGAATAAAAGAAAGGAATTGACACATGCTTGTATTGCGGCGCAAAGTTGGTGAAAGTATTATACTTGATGGGGTCATCAGTGTTTCGGTGCTGGCTGTGGAGGGCGAGCGTGTGAAAATCGGGATTACAGCGCCTCTGGAAGTTACAATTGTGCGCGAGGAATTGCTCAAAAACGCGCCCGATCTGCCGAAACATAACGCGGAAGCCGTAACTCAGTAGCGACACCCCTTGCGGGTGTCCCGTCCGTCTTCCTTGCCAATAAGAAATTGCAGGGCAAGCGCGGACGGGACACCCGCAAGGGGTGTCGCTACTGAGTTAATCGACTATCATTTCCGCTTTGTGGCCGTTGGTCGGCTCGACGACCTCTGACTGATGTGGGGTGTGAATCGTCTCGTCCGCGATGAAGGCTTCGGTCATTTCGCGGGCGACATCGTCGTGATGTTGCACGGGAGGTGACTTCATCAGGTAGGCGCTAGGGCCTTCCAGAGTGCCGCTGATGCCGCGATCTAAGGCCAGTTTTACCATGCGCACGGCATCGATTACCACGCCTGCCGAGTTGGGGGAGTCCCATACTTCCAGCTTGAGTTCGACGTTGAGAGGGACATCACCAAAGGTGCGACCTTCCAGGCGGATGTAGGCCCATTTGCGGTCGCTCAACCACTCGACGTAATCGGAAGGCCCGATATGTACGTTGCCCTCGCCCAGGTCGTAGTCCAGCTGGCTGGTAACGGCGTTGGTCTTGCTGATCTTCTTCGATTCGAGGCGCTCGCGCTCCAGCATGTTGTAGAAATCGGTGTTGCCGCCGACGTTCAATTGCATGGTGCGTTCCAGGCGCACGCCGCGCTCGCGGAAGAGGCGGGCCAGCATACGATGCACGATAGTGGCGCCTACCTGGCTTTTGATGTCATCGCCAATCATGGGAAGATTGGCCTCTTTGAAGCGCTCCTGCCAGTAATGCTCGCGCCCGATAAAGACGGGGATGCAGTTGACCAGGCCGACCCTGGCCTGGAGAATCTGCTCAACGTACCATTTCGTGGCGGTCTCAGAGCCGACCGGCAGGTAGTTAATCACTACGTCGGTGCCGGTATCGTTGAGGATATGCACGATGTCGTCGGTCGCTGCCTTCGACTTCGTGATTATCCGCGAGAGGTATTTGCCCAGGCCGTCGTGCGTCATGCCACGATAGACCCTGGCGTTCTGGAATGGCACATCGGCAAACTTAAAGGTGTTGTTGGGGGCGGCGAAGATGGCCTCGCTAAGGTCTTTGCCGACCTTGTTTTGATCAATATCGATAGCGGCTGAAAACTCGATGTCGCTGATATGATAGCCTCCGAGGTTGACGTGCATCAACCCGGGGACGAAATCGTCAGGCTGCGCATTGCGGTAGTACTGCACGCCCTGTACCAGTGAACTGGCGCAGTTTCCCGCGCCTATGACGGCTACACGGACTTTCTTCTTACTCGACATACTGTGTTCCTTTCTTACAATATCGTTCATTCAGTGAACGCTTATCCCTGAACATGGGTTATTCTTGCGTTACTTAACTATACCCCCAACTGACGCCTGATTGCTATGCTTGCGCTAACATAATCTCTGTTAGCTTAATCACAGATCAAGCTTTACGCGTGACTGTCGATAGATTCTGTTGATCCCATGATACGCTATGATATAACTTGACAGTCGCAAACAGTAATTATACCGAATTTGGGATGTTTGCGTTTCAGGTTTCCTAACCACATAGGTTGTTAAAAATCAGCAGACGAAAGGGATGATATCATATTTGTGACTCTCGTTGCAAATTGCTTCATGAATAGCCCATTTATCTGTATACCCGACCGGATAAATGCAACGTTCGTTACAATTTATGGGTGCGAAGTAAAATATGTAGTGTAGAAGGTTGTTGTGAAGGCAAGGTAATAGTCAACCGGGTCTACGAATTACTGCCTGGTTGAGTAACATAACTTTGTAAGCGGTATTATTACCGTATCATCACTGCTTGTCAACACTTTTCTACTACTGGTGGTGATAAGCTCACTAAAGTTATGGACGATCTGGTGCAGGAAAAATGGGGTGTGATGTGGTTGAAGAGCCAGCAAAAGACTTGTCCAAATGGAAAGGTAAATGCTTATGAATCGACGTAAAAGGGTTCTGGTGATTGGGCTGGACTGCGCCCCGCCGGAGCTTGTTTTTGATCAATGGCGCGATGAGTTGCCTAATTTCAAGAGAGTGATGGACCATGGCACGTGGGGTAAGCTGGAGAGTTGTATTCCTGCTATCACCGTCCCGGCGTGGAGTTCGATGATGTCCAGTAAAGACCCTGGCACGCTTGGCTTTTATGGTTTCCGCAATCGGGGCGATTATTCTTATGAAAAAAATACGCTGGCAAACTCCAATTCGGTGAAGACCGACCGCGTGTGGGATGTGCTTTCGCGCGCGGGCAAAAAAGTGATTACGGTTGGTGTGCCGCAGACCTATCCCCCCAAACCTGTCAATGGAATTCAAGTTGGATGCTTCCTTTCGCCTTCTACGAAGAACCCGGAGCGACCGTACACCTATCCCGCGTCTGTGATGCAGGAGATCGAGGCGACGGTTGGCGAGTACCTGGTGGATGTGCCGAATTTCCGTACCGATGACAAAGATTATCTGCTGCGCCAGATTTATACCATGACCGAAAAGCGTTTTAAGCTGGTCAAAAAGTGGATTGCGGAAAAAGACTGGGATTTCTTCATGTTTGTGGAGATGGGTACCGACCGCATCCATCATGGTATGTGGAAGTATCATGATCCCACGCATCATAAGTACGAGGTTCACCCCACGTATAACGAGAGCATTCACAATTATTACCGCTATATTGACAGCGAAATCGGCCAGATTCTCGACCTGGTAGACCTGGACAACACGACGGTGTTCATTGTCTCAGATCACGGCGCGAAGAAGATGGATGGTGGCATCTGTGTCAACGAGTGGCTGATTCAAGAAGGTTACTTGACGCTTAAATCAATGCCTGCCAGTCTGACTTCCATCGATAAATGTGAGATCGACTGGGGTAAGACGAAGGTGTGGGGCGATGGCGGCTACTATGCGCGTATCTTCATGAACGTTGAGGGGCGCGAGCCGCAGGGTATTGTGAAAGCGAGCGAGGTTGAGTCGCTGCGCAATGAACTGAAGGCCAAATTTGAGGCGCTGGTAGACCCGGATGGTGTCAATATTGGTACTACCGTGTACAAGCCGGAGGAAGTGTACCATGAGGTCAATGGTGTTCCGCCCGACCTGATTGTGTATTTCGGCGACCTGTTGTGGCGTTCGGTTGGCACGGTTGGTCATGGTTCTATCTACACATTTGATAACGATACTGGCCCGGACGATTGCAACCACGCGCAGTTCGGCATTGTTATCAAGCATGACCCGGCCGTTGACGAGGGCGCTGGTGGGCGCGAGTTGAGCGGTCTGCAATTGATGGATATGGCCCCCACCATTCTTCGGCAGTTGGATGTGCCTGTGCCAGTCGATATGCAGGGCAAGGCATTCTAAGATACTAGAAGCAAGGACTGCTCGCTCGCAATAGAAGAGATGAAGGGCGGGATGTCCTGCTTACAATTGAGTTTAGCGTACCATTTGGAGGAAGAAATTTACATGGCAAATATTGGGTTCACTATCTGGTTTACCGGGCTTTCCGGATCGGGTAAAAGCACGCTCTCTGAGGTTATCGAGCATCGTCTCAAAGTGAGGGGGCGCAATGTTGAAATACTTGATGGTGATATTGTGCGCACGCACCTCAGCAAAGGGCTGGGCTTCAGCAAAGAAGATCGCGATACGAACATCAAACGTATCGCGTTTGTGTGCGGCTTGCTGACTCGCAACGATGTAGCCTGCGTCTCCGCCGCCATCTCGCCGTACCGTGAGACGCGCGCGTGGGCGCGTAACCATATTGGGAACTTTATCGAAGTGTATGTGAAGTGTCCCATTGATATCTGCCGCCAGCGCGATGTCAAGGGGCTGTATAAACTGGCTGATGAGGGCAAGATCAAGGGATTCACGGGTGTCGATGATCCCTACGAAGAGCCAGATCATGCCGAGTTGATTGTCGAGACCGACAAAGAGACTGTTGATGAGAGCGCTGATCGCATTTTTGCGAAACTTGAAGAACTGGGTTATCTCGAACCGGAAGAAAGCCCTGAAGAAGAGAAGGTCGTTACTGATCGCCTCGCCGCATTGGGCTATTTGTAAAATATGATTCGTAGGGGTCGAATTATGGTGCCCGCCGGATGTGGTATCGCGATGATACGAGCGATGCGGCGGGTATTTTAAGTGATTCCTATAATGAATAGAGAAAGCGTAACATATCATGCTACATGGATTGATTGCTCCTCATGGCGGGGAGCTGGTGTTGAATATGGCAAGCGAGCAGGAGCAGGCTGAACTGCAAGAACGCTCGCGGAGTTTGCCACAGGTGGAAGTCGGGTCTCGCCAACTGGCCGATCTTGAGATGCTGGCAGTCGGCGCATATAGCCCTCTGAGCGGCTTCATGAACCGCGGCGACTACCTGGGCAGTGTTGATGCGATGCATCTGAGCAATGGTTTGCCCTGGTCTGTGCCGATAACCCTGCCCGTAGGCGCGAAGCAAGCGGAGAGCTTGAAAGAGGGTATGCAGATTGCGCTTGTGGACGCGCATGGCGCATTGCAAGCGGTGATGACCATTGAAGAGAAGTTCGGCTATGACAAGGCGCACGAGGCCAGCAAAGTCTATCGCACGACGGAAGAGGCGCACCCCGGCGTTAAAGTGCTCTACCAGCAGGGTGATATTCTCTTAGGCGGCCCGGTGCGCGTTGTGGCATTGCAAAACCAGGCCTTTGCAACGTACCGTTTCACTCCCACGCAGTCGCGGCAGCAGTTTGTCGAGCGCGGCTGGAAGCGTGTTGTTGGTTTTCAGACGCGCAACCCTGTGCATCGCGCTCACGAGTATATTCAGAAATGTGCCCTGGAGACCGTGGATGGGCTGTACCTGCATCCCCTGGTGGGGGATACCAAGGGCGATGATATTCCCGCTGATGTGCGTATGCGCTGCTACGAAGTCTTGCTGGAAAACTACTACCCGGCGGATCGTGTGATCCTGGGTGTATTGCCGGCCGCTATGCGCTATGCAGGCCCGCGTGAGGCTATCTTCCACGCGCTGATGCGCAAGAACTATGGCTGTTCGCATTTCATCGTCGGGCGTGACCACGCGGGTGTGGGCAATTATTACGGCACGTATGACGCGCATCACATCTTTGCTGAGTTCGATGCCGCTAAACTTGGCATCATGCCCATGTTCTTTGATCATACCTTCTTCTGTCGCTCCTGTGACTCGATGGCATCTTCAAAGACCTGCCCGCATGGCAGCGAGCATCATGTGACATTGAGCGGCACCAAAGTGCGCCAGTTGTTGCAGGCCGGCGAGATTCCGCCCCGCGAGTTCTCGCGTCCAGAGGTTGCGGAGGTTCTGATTGAGGCGATGCGCCAACCTGTAGCCTGAATACAATGGAGGGATGCCTGTACAGGCATCCCTGAAGAAAATTAACAACCACAATCGACTATGTCATCCTGAGCGCAGCGAAGGATCTCCATGCCGGCTTACCAGGGCGGGGGCAAGCCCCGCCCGTATCCTGATGTCATCCTGAGCGCAGCGAAGGATCTCCATACCCGGCGAAGCAGACCCTTCGCTGCGCTCAGGGTGACAAATCAATCATGACCGATTTCGGTCGTTAAAATTCATTAGAGATTGGATTGTTCAAGAGAGAGACAAAAATAATGTTGATCGCAAGAGCGCCTATGCGTATTAGCTTTGGTGGTGGTGGCACCGATCTTGAGGCATATTATGCTAAATATGGCGGTGTGGTGATTAGCACGGCCATTAATAAATATTTTTATACGGTAATTACAAGTGATGAGTCGGATGATTTACAGGTGATTTCGGCTGATTACCGCTCTTTGTTTCGCCATACCCAGTATAATGATTTGTTCTGGAATGGCGACCTGGCTCTTCCTAAAGCTATCTTGCATCACTTCGGCATTCGCCGGGGCATTAATCTGTTTGTGGCGAGCGAGGTGCCACCTGGCACCGGCCTGGGATCATCAAGCGCGGCGGCAGTGACACTGATCCGCGCCCTTTCTACGTTGACCGAACAGCCTATGACGAAACAGCAGGTGGCGGAACTGGCATCGTATATTGAGATTACGAAAATGGGTATGCCTATCGGCAAACAAGATCAATACGCGGCAGCGTTTGGGGGTCTGAACAAGATTACCTTTAGCAGCGAAGGTGTTACTGTTGAGCCGTTGCGTATTGATCGCGAGGTGCAGCAGTTGCTCGAGGGCCGCTTGATGCTGTTTTTTACCGGCAGTTCGCGTGAGTCAACTTCTATTCTTAAACACCAGCGAAAATCGACCGAAGATCGCGATGACTCCGTGTTGCGGGCGTTGCATAACATCAAACAGGTGGCAATTGATGTTGAGGCTTGTCTGAAAAAAGGCGACCTGGATGAATTTGCGCGGCTGCTGGCGTATTCGTGGCAGGAGAAGCGCCGCCTGGCTCCCAATCTCTCGACGGGCATCATTGATGAGTACTATAGTCTCGCCCTTCAGTACGGGGCCACGGCGGGCAAGATTACCGGAGCAGGCGGCGGCGGCTTTTTGATGCTCTATTGTCCTGAAGAGAAGCAGAACGCCGTCACCGAAGCGCTGGAGGAGCGCGGATTGAAACGGATGAATTTCCACTTTGATCATTCGGGGGCAACGGTTTTGTTGAATGTTGCCAGTTTTAACAACCTGTGGGTTGCTCCATACGCCGAACACGCATCGGAGGTCTAAATGCCAAACGGGGGAAAGCACATTGGAATCAATAATCAATTACTTCGCTGAACTTGAGCAGATGATGCGAGCCATCTCGCTTGCCGACCTTAAAAGGGTGCTGGGTATTCTTGAAGAAGGGTACCATAATGGACACCGCATCTTTGTGATGGGTAATGGCGGCAGCGCAGCTACGGCTTCGCATTTTGCGCTCGATCTTTCCAAGAATACCATTATGGCGGGCGCGCCTCGCGTTAAGGCTATTTCGCTGACCGATCATGTTCCCCTCATCACGGCCTGGAGCAACGATACACATTATGAGCATATCTTCGCGGAGCAGCTTGCTAACATGGTGGAGCCGGGCGATGTGGTAATTGGCATTAGCGCGAGCGGCAATTCCGCTAATGTCATCAATGCGGTGAAACTGGCGCGGCAGAGTCGGGCCGCTACGATTGGCCTCCTGGGCGCAACGGGTGGCAAGCTGAAAGATATGGTCGATGCCTGCGTGCTAGCTCCTGGTCAGAATATCGAACAAGAGGAAGACGCGCATATGATTCTGACGCATGTCATCACGCGCCACATGCGCGAAGTCGTCAGGACCTACGCGCAGACGCTGGCTCTCGCGGGAACGAACCAGTAAAATACGGGCAAAAAAATCGGTGCCCGAACAGGCACCGATTTTTTTGCCCGTATTTTATTGCCGGAAATAATCCACTGTGTTTTTAATGCCTTCTTCCAGCGTCTCCTGGGGTTTCCAGCCGAGTACGCGCGCGGCTTTGCTGGAGTCGAAGTAGGCCAGGTAGATATCGCCGGGACGTTTGGGGGCGCGCACGATTTCTGGCGAGTAGCCGGTGGTCTTTTCCAGAACGCGGTAAAGTTCGTTGACGGACGCGCCACGCCCGGTACCAATGCAGAAAATCTCGTTGTCGCCATGGTCGAGGGCCAGCAGGTTGGCGCGAGCAACATCCTCTACGTAGACGTAGTCTTTTTGCTGTTCGCCATCCCAGTCGATACGCACGGAGTCGTGATTCAGGAAGCGTTTGGCGAAGATGGCGATGACGCCTGCTTCTCCGTTGGGGTCCTGGCGCGGGCCAAAGACGTTGCCGTAGCGCAGAGCGGTATAGGTCAGGCCGTTGGCTTCCTGCCAGTAGCGCAGGTAGTGTTCTGTGACCATCTTGGTGATGCCGTAGGGCGACTCAGGGCGTTGTGGTGTATCTTCGTTGATGGGGAGAGACGCGGGTGTGCCGTAGGTAGCACCGGATGAGGCGAAAACAATTTTGCGCGTGCCGGTGCGCGTGCAGTTGGTCAGTACATTGAGCAGGCCAAGTATGTTGACACGCGCATCAAGTTGGGGATTTTTGGTTGAAATGGCGACGCTGTGTTGCGCGGCCTGGTGACTGACAATTTCGGGGCGCACCTCATCGAATATGCGCGCAAGTGTCGCTTCGTCTGTCACATCTGCGCGATAGAATGTGGCCTGCGCGTTGAGGTTCTGTGTTTTGCCGCCACCCTCTTCCCACAAATTATCTACAATCGCGACCTCGTGACCCGCCGCGACGCATTGATCGACGATATGTGATCCGATGAAACCAGCCCCACCGGTTACTAAGACTCTCATGAAATACCAGTGCCTTTCTTGCTCTTGTTCTATGCTAGTGTCCCGTCCGCGTTTCCTCAAATGTTTGCATAAACGGATGGGACGGGACACCCACAAGGGGTGTCGCTACTGGTTATTGTAACCCGTTCAGACTAATTGTTCAAGCGCGAGTTGCAAAGCCCCGGGGTGTGCCAGCACCGGGAAGATGAACAGGCCGGTTTCTTCATGCAGGCGGTCCAGAGCCGCGTTATCCTGTGGATTTTGCATGGCGACGGTGAGGGTGTTACGCTCGCGGCCAATGGGGAAACAGCGCAATTCCTGCGCTAGCGAGGGATTGACGAGACGCTGCACGCCGGCGGGCAGTTTATGCGGCAAGAAGGTCAGGTAAGGAATACCCAGCTTGCGAGCCAGGGCCGGAAGCTCAGTATCTTCCTCTGTTGTCTGGTGCAGGGCCTGGAGATGGCGTAGCGGTTTGCGAGAGGGTTTTTCTGCCTGCCAGTTATAGCGCACACTGACGAAATTGGCAGCTTCGATGCTCCCCGCAATACTCGCGTTTGACTCTTGATAGCCGCTATGCCCGATGGTCATACTGGCAGGGAGCAGAAATTCTCGCTCGGTCATATTGTGAACGCGCCACAGCAGCGCCTCCCACAGGCGTGTCTCCACAATCGAACCGCCCTGCTGGTTTGAGCCGCGTAGCACAAAATAGAGCGTGTTATCTTGCAAGAAGACGCAATCGGTTTTGCGTACCATGGGACGCAGGATGCTCAAAAGGTAAGCGCTGCTTTGCGTCTTGTGCGCTGAACGGGCATCCTGCTCATAATAGAGTTTGATGACGACCAGGGCGACCTGGTCAACTCCTGATGTCAGTATCTCTTCAAAGGCTGCCTGTACCGGCTGAATTGTGTCGATAATTTCATAAGTATAATGTGTGCTGGTAGCTTCCTTCGATGGAAGAATGATTGCTTCATAGCCCATATATCTGCTCCTTTTGAGGAGGTATTCACGAGACAGGTAAGAGTTCGTTGTACCCACATCTTACTAGCAGAACGTTGGGATAATTGCGTTATTATGGTTATAGTTTCGTTAAGACACGCATATTGCGGTTAAGATACTGTTAGCTCAATTCGGGGCCGATGGCGTAGTATTTAATAAGGGCGTTCATAGGTTCGAGAGTGGTCTCGAACTTGACCAGCAACTGGTCTGATTGCTGCATCAGATCATAGAGCAGGGCGGCTACGATTGATTCATCGGACGAGAGAATGGCGCGAAAGCCGGGCAGGATGTCTCCGAAGATGGCGCCGGCGTTATCAAGGATAGTTGCGAAGGCGATGTCTAGTTCAGATAGCGCAGGGATGGTGGGTAGCAGGCGCGCGAACTGTGATGTGAAGGTGGGCAATGTGCTGTGGTTTTGTTGCCACGAGAGCAGGTGTTGTGTCACCGAACTGAATGCCTGTTCCCAACGTTCCGGGTCAACGATTTGCAGCCAGACCTTTTCACTACCCGTTTCTTCTTGCTCCTGTGTCTTCTCGTCGTCGGGAAGTGGGATCATGTCGCTGGTCAGATCGAAGCTTTCAAGAATACATTCGGTGGAGTCGCTCAGGAGATGGCAGAGCGGTTCCATGCGATCAAGTGCGCGGTTGATGGTTTGTAATTGCGTCCATATATGCTGACGCTGGCGCGCATCGGTCTGCATAGGTCGCCCCTGGGTTGTTGCCATCCAGTTTGCCAGGGTGGGCAAAGCACTATTGTAGAGGTAGTCTACCCGGCAAAACAGGTGGTGCAAGCTGAAACTGAGTACGTTGAGATCGTCGATATGCGCGCGGTTGGTAAAATAGGCGACAAGTTGCCCCAAAATGATAGCCAGCCCACCCGTGGCGGCCATACGCGCGGCATCGTGTCCCTGCTGCTGTTCATATAACGCGAATTGACCGGTAGGAGGCAACTGCGGCGCAGGAACAAGGGCAATTGGCGCAACTATTTCTTGTTCGCTCAGAGAGGTTGCTGTTTTGCGCCCGCCGATAGCAACCTCTCCGCTTTTCTGACTCTTCACACGTACCCCCTTCTATCTAACACCTACCACTGCGACAACACATACTCTTATAATCTATTGTACTGAATCCGCAAAGTCTTTGAACCAGTTATTTTATACATATCCCCTTCAGGTTCCTCCTGATACATGAAGTCGAGCGAAAACAGCACGCCGCGCGGCGTGCTGTTTTCGCTCAACTTCATTCTTCTGATTTGATTAGCGTTCGTAGCGCCTGTAGTAGCGGCGACGGCCTCGATAGGCCGGGTAGGTAATCAGGTGCCAGAGGGCGACGAGGATGGCTGCGCCGATCAGGGCGCGCACGAGCGGGACAGATGGCGTTGTAGGAATGTAGATGTCGCCAAGACCGCTGATGGTAATGAGGTTGGTCATCAACCAGATGCCAATCAGCGCGGCAACGATTGCGCCGATGAAGCCAAATGGCAGTCGCCATCCTACCAGGGTTTCCGCGAGAAGACCGACAATAGCCGCGACAACCAGGTAGACGATGACGTTCGCGCCGAAGGTAAAGCTGGAGCCGCCGATAGTGACGGTAATAGCGCGTGTGAGAAGGGATGCCAGTAAATGCATATAATTACTCCTTTGTTTTTTTCGAGAGAGAGGTAGCATAATCTAAAACCATCTCATATCTCTATACGTGTAAACGAGTGACACCCGTAATTTGCTACATATGGTGGGGCTTTGGTCAAATGTTGGCCCCCGCCCTGGTCGCTACTGGTATCAAGAGGCGATGTGCGCTATAATCAAGTAGCGTAAACTATAAAAAAATGTTAGGGAGGCACGCTATGCAACGCGCGAAAAGATATATCATTATCATCGGGATCAGTGTGTTGGTGATACTGGTTGCGGGGTTGGTGCTTGCCAGTATCTTTAATAAACTGACCGACGTTCTCTTCATATTCCTGATTATCCTGGCGACGCTTTCTATTGTCTCTACAGCCGCGCTTATCTACCTGCTGGCAACTCTTATTCGGACTATAACGATGGTGCGCGATGAGATGAAGCCGCTGCTGGGGACGGTACAAGAGACGGTGAACACCGTTAAGGGATCGATGGAAGAGACGCTCGACGAGGTGAAAGCGACCGCGAAGAGCGCGGGTAATACGGCCTCGACTATCAGGAGTACGGCAGACCTGGCGTCGTTTGGTGTTGCGCCTGCTGTGCGAGCCGCGTCGGTTATGGTGGCGAGCGGGCAGGTGGCGCGGGTTTTTATGGGTAAAGGGCGTTCGCGCCATCGCTATGAAGAGCGGCGCAAAGAGCAGATGGAATTCATGAAAGCCGCCGCCGAAGGAGAATAGCAATGATGTTTGTCATGGGCGATATCCTGTCGCAATTGGGGCAGGTGGCTGCTATTATCCTGTTGATCTATTTGCTCGTCAATATACTGATCAGCCTGGTTATCGCGGTGATTTTTATGTTTGCCGTTGCCTGGGTGGGAGACAAAGCAGAGCTGATTAAGAAGCTGCGTCCAACTATTGAGAGTGTGAACGCGGCTATCAAAAATCCGGAGGCGGCGACGGGGGAAGCGGCGAATGGGCTGGTGAAGGTCGTCCGCTCTATCCAGTCGGCTGCCATTCCCCAAAAAATTGAGGGCGTTGAGCATGGCTTCCAGTCGGTAGAGGAGAAGGTTGGTCAGGGCGCGGATCGTGTTGCGAGCGTAGTGATCGAGTTACGCGCGCGTACTGCTCAGGCGCAGGGTGTACTCAAAGCTCTATTCTTGCCAGGATTGACAAGGAAAAGTCCCTACCGGCATGTACTGCCGGAACTTGCTCAGGGCGTAAGCGAGCAATCGCTACGAGAGAGCGCGGGTACGCCTCAATTGCCAGCCGCGCCTGCGCCGCTTATGCTTGTCGGGCCGGAAGAAATGACCGATGGGAATAAGAGGGAGCGGGTGGCTGCAAAAAGGGACGGTTCAACTGGCAATGCGTTTCGCGCTTGAGTATGCGCGGCGTCTGGGGCGTTTCCAGCGCAATGCGCGACTCTATCTGGTCAACAATGCTCTGAGCGGGGTGACAGCCGGTATCGTGCTGGTGCTCTATAATCTGTACCTGTACTCGCTGGGGTACGCGGCAGATTTTGTGGGCTTTGTGTTGTTTGCCGTGACGATTGGTGCGGGTATCGCCATCTTCCCCGCCGGTATCTGTGTTGATCGTTTTGGCGGGAAAGGTATCCTGATCGGGTCGAATTTGCTGATCGCGTTGGCGGGTATCGGGCAATTCCTCTTCCGCCAGCCGGTGCCCCTGCTAGTGAGTGGTTTTGTAGAGGGTGTGGCGTTTGCTTTTATCCTGGTTATCAATGCCCCGTTCTTAACACGCAATAGCAGCCCGCGAGAGCGTACAGCCCTCTTCAGCATGAATATTTCGTTGGGGCTGATAACACTAGTGGCAGGCGAGGTGCTGGGTGGTGTGTTGCCGATCTGGTTCCGTTCGCTGCGCTGGTTGATGGCTCCTCTGCCAGCTTGGGCCGCGCCAATTCTGGCGAGCCAGTCTGATCCCCGCTCTTATCAATTGTCTTTGCTTTTCGCGGGTCTCATTGCCGCGCCGAGTCTGATTCCCCTGTTTATGTTGCGCGAGGGGACGAGGGCGGCGCAAGCGCCCCCACCCTTCGTCGGCGCATCCCCCGCCCCGACGGAGGAGGATACGAGGGCGACCGCAAGGGTCCCCTCCCAACCCCACGCCGCCCCCGCCCTTACAATGACGGCGGTTGAGAGGGTGAGGGTTTTGTTGCGCAGTCCCTTCTTTTATTTGATGCTGGTTTATGTTTTTACAGGGTTGGGGGCGGGTCTTTTCATTCCTTATTTTAATATTTTTTTTGTGCATCATTTGAGAGCGTCGTCGGCTTTGTTTGGGGTGATTGACGGGGGGGCCAATGGGCTGACAGCGCTCACGACGCTGGCCGCGCCCTGGTTGGTGGCGCGTATTGGCCGGGTACATACGATTGCTCTGACGCGGCTATTCAGTATTCCGCTGCTGCTGCTTGTGGGGCTGACGGGTATATTGCCTCTGGCCGCGCTGCTCTATCCATTGCGCCAGGGGATGATGGATATGTCGAACGGGGTGTTGCAGGTTTACTCGATGGAGGTGGTGTCTGAAAAATATCGAGGGCTGGCGAATAGTAGTTACCAGGCGGCGTTCCAGGTACCCTGGGCGATCACGGCGTCACTGGGCGGAATCGTCATTGTACAATTCGGCTATGCGCCTATTTTCTTGCTGGGGGCAGCGTGTTACATGCTGGCGATTGCGATTTTGTGGGGAAAGTTTAGATATACGAAAGGCAACATACCTGGCCAGGTATGAGGTAATAGCGTTACCCGGTATGTTGCGCTTGATTTTAATAATAATAGGAACTGTGGAAGGCAGCTATAGCGGCAGCTGTGATACAACCTCCTAATATTACCCCGATAATGGCGAGTACCAGACCGGCTACTGCGAATCCCTTGCCGTCTATGCGTTTCATGCCGAGGGCTGCCAGGATCAGACCCACAATCGAAACCGGTAAGCCGACGAATGGAACCCAGAATATAACTACTCCGATGATGCCCAGGACGAGGCTGGCGATACCAGGGCCGTTGCTCTGTGCTGGTCGAAAGCCAGCAGCATATGGCATGTATGCCGGTTGAGGTGGATACATTTCCTGTGCGGTTGGCGGGAAATAGGGCTGCCCACCGTAATTTCCTGGCTGGGCGTAGTTTGTATTCGGTTGCGGCGGTGGATAGGGTGCGCTACCGGAATTGGGATAGGCCGGATCAGTATATGGAGATGCGCCGTTATTTGGCCAGGAACTATTGGAGGTTCCATAAGGACCCTGGCCGTTATCTGGGTTGTAGGAATACGGTGTTGGATCGCTCATACTATACCTTACTCCCTCGTATTGCCGATATGTCAAAAAACATCAATATATCTACTACCTGATGACATTGTAACATCTGTGGTCAACAGATCAGGCTGTTCTTTTCTGGATACACAACCGCTACCCAACCAGGGCGGGGGCAAGCCCCGCCCCTACCCTGTACGACTTCGTGGCCCACTGCGTAGCAGGGTAGGGGCGGGGCTTGCCTTTCACTGGTAGGTTTTTTGGGAAGGGCGTCAGCGAGGTGGGAGCTGTCATTCTGAGCGCAGCGAAGAATCTCTCGCCGAGCCGCACGCAGATTCTTCGCTGCGCTCAGAATGACAGGCGCGAGCGGCGCGTTTTAAAAAACCTACCAGTGAAAGGCGGGGCTTGCCCCCGCCCTGGTCAACTGATTATTAGTGTTTTGTGAAGCGGATGAATATAATCGTCAGCTCGAACAGGATGGACATGGCGACGCCCAGGATGATCGGGCTGTAGATGTCCGCGCCGGGAGTGAGGAATGTGGCGGCGATCCACATGCCGACGTGCGCTGTTGGCCGCTTCTTTCTTAATGTCTGCGAGGTGATTAGCCCAAGCTGTGCCAGGAATGTTAGCACGAGCGGTATCTCAAAGACGACGCCGAAGGCCAGCAGGAAGAAGGCCACAAAGGTAAAGTAGCTGTCAGCCGTGATTAGTTCGGTGAAATTGCTTGAGCCAAAGTTGATAAGCCACTGCACCGGGTATTGTAGCACGACGAAGCCGAGCGAGATGCCTGCCAGGAAGAGAATAATGCCCAGGAAAACAAACGGTAGGGCGGTTTTCTTCTCTTTGTGGTACAGTCCTGGTGAGACAAAAGCCCATATCTGGTAAAGGATCACGGGAATTGCGACCAGGATACCTACAGCAATGGAAAGCTTGAGGAAAACGGTGAAGTTATCCCCCAGACTGTTAATAACTAACCTATTGCCTTTTCCAAGCATGTCCGCTGCTTGTTTGGGCAGCGGCAGTGTCAGGAAGCCCATGATCTGTACACGGAAAATGAAGGCTACAATACCGCCCAGCACAACCGCGATCAGTGATTTGAAAATGCGCTGGCGCAGTTCTTCCAGGTGGTCCACAAGGGACATGTTTGCCCCATCCGGATCTTCGTTGTCGAAGAGACCATTGAAGCTTGCCATAGGGTCCTGTTGATCTATGTCACTTGTTGCCATATCTACTCCTGATAGAGCGGGCGATATGTTAGATGGCAAACGCCCGCGTCCTGCTGGCAACTATTATTCAACGGAAGTTTCTTTTTGCAAAACTTCGTTGTTAACCACAGGGGTCGGTACGCTCATTTCGCCTTCATAGGCAACACTTCCCAGGCCGGGTTTGGCGGGAACGGCATCTTTGGCGACTGGCAGCTTGAAATCTTCTTCGGGTTTAGGCTGGGTCAGCTCGTTCATGCCCTTGCGGAATTCTTTGATGCTTTTGCCGATGGCGGATCCCATCTCAGGGAGCTTTTTGGGGCCAAAAATAAGCAATGCGATAATAAGAATGACGATCAAGTCGAAGCCGTGGAATCCTGGAATCATGATGGTGACCTTTCTTAACTCTATAGAAAATCTGTACGTCCTGTACATTCTAATGGACGCGGTAATCGAGTCCTTGTTCTGCGAACGCGGTTTATGGCGTTCTGTTGAGCGGACGCGATCAATCGCGTCCCTACATCAATCTACGTTGAGATTCGTCAATCAGACGCCTGCGTCTCAGTATGCTGTAATCAGGTGTAGGCAGGCTTACTGGTGTCATGACCAATCAAGCTGGCCTCGACCTGGCGCAGTCCCTCGAATCCGATGCTGAGTATGCCGAGACCGGCGCTGCTGAAAGCGACCAGGCGCAAGACACGGCGGCGACTCACGCGGCGTTCGCGCCAGGCGCTGGCTATTCTTTCGCTGGCGCTGATTTCGGCTGCTTGCTGTTGTACTGATGCCAGTACACGCGCTTGCAGGTCAACCGGAGCGGGAGCTGCGCTGCCGTAGTGCCGCAGCAGCAGTGTCTCGATTAAATCGTTGCGCATAGTTCCTCCACAGATTCAAGGTTGAGCATGAGCGTTGAAGGCTCGACTCTCAACACGTTCTATAGGACTATGATGCGCGGGGAGTTGATTTTGTGACATGTCATAGGAAGTAATGGAAGATTGGGCGTCGATGAGTTCTTCGCCGCCCACTTGCGTGTAGAGTTGTTGAAATTGTTTGCGCGCTCGTGCCAGTCGCTGGCGAACTGCCGCTTCTTCAATATCGAGCATCCGGGCGATTTCAGGCGTTGAAAACTGCCCGATGATAGAAAGCAACAGGCATTCGCGCAACTGGGGGCTGATTTGCTGCATGGCGCGCTGTACGGCATCGCGTTCTGCCGCCGCGTTTTCCAGGTTGACCTGGGTGTTTGCGCCGTAGCCGACAGGCTGAACGGGGGCCGCTTGGGAATCGATGTTGTCGGTGGATGCGCTCGAACTGCTTTGCCCGCCCTCGTTGCGCGGCTTTTCCATGCGCGAGAAGGGGATGAAACGCAACAGGCTGGCGCGGCGGCGTTGCATACGCACGGTGTTGAGGGCGATTTGCATGAGCCAGGCTTTGGCATGAAAATAGAGGCCGCTTTTAGCGCGAGCAGCATCGATCGATTTTAGGGCCTGGAGAAAGGTATCCTGGGTGAGGTCCTGGCTTTCTTCACGGTCGCCCGTCAGTCCGTAAATCGTGTGAAAAACGAGTTTCCCGTATTCTTGAATGAGTTTTTCTACAGCCTGAGCAGCAGATAGGTTATCCACTCAATCCTTCTTATATTCAGGTGTAAGCCTTTCTGATACATTTTGATAACCGAACGATGCATGCGTTCGGTTATCAAAATGTATCAGAAATCACATAAAAGGTTCCCAACCCGTGGCAAAATTATCGCAGGTGTTCTTCTATATAATCGTCGGCCTCTTGTACGGTTGTGATCTTTTCAGCGTCCTCATCGGAAATCTGGAGCTTGAATTCCTCTTCCAGGGACATGATAAGCTCAACCAGATCGAGCAAATCGGCGTTGAGGTCTTCAACGAAAGACGCGCTGGAGACGACCTCGCTTTCATCTACACCCAGTTGGTCGACAATGATCTTCTTGAGTCGTTCGGAAACAGTAGCCACTATTTCACCTCGCTTTCAACTATTGGATTGGGCGTCAGTTGCGCCCGGTTAAATATCGTACCGAGGACGCCATTGATAAAACGGCTAGAGGTATTGCTGCCGAATAATTTGGCAAGTTCCACCGCTTCGTTAATAGCAGCCTTCGCTGGTACCGTATTATTAAACAGAATTTCGTAAATTGCAAGCCTGAGTATATTCTTGTCGATGCGAGCCATCTGGTTCAAGGGCCATTCGCTCGCCGCGCTCTGAATATGGGCATCGATCTCGGCCAGATGAGCGCACACACCCATAACGAGTTCATTCGCGTATTCGAATACTTTCGGCTGAAGATGACGCTCCTCAACGTGCCGCTGCAAAACTTCAGCGGGCGAGTGTTGAGCCGTATCGTATTCATAGAGTGTCTGCAAGGCAATCATCCTTGCCTGTCGTCGTATCCCAGTTGGCATGCCATCCTCGTATGTTTGCTAGTCCCCGGCGGTCATGACGCGATACATCGCGTCCTTTGGACGATTAAGCGACATCTTGTATATAGACGTTCACTTCGCGCATCTGCATTCCCACCATCTCTTCGATAGCTGATGCTACCTCCGCTTGAATGATCGATCCTACTTCAACAATATTAACGCCAGACGCTACTACAATATACAGATCAGCGGAGACGATATTGTCTTTAATGTTCAACGTGACGCCTTGCCGGGGTATTTCCCGTCCCAGGAAACGCGACCATTGATCATTGCCCTGAGCCATGCGTATCACGCCTGGTGTTTCCAACGCCACGTTCACAATGATGGTGAGTAACACCTGGCGAGCTACCCGTATTACACCTGACGATTCTATGACCATTTCGTTCCTGTTCTTTCAGCCGCGTTGCTGTCTTCATCCTGAACCACTATTGTCCTACAGCAAAGATAGGCTTTTTTCAAAGTACTTGTCAAGTATACTATCACAATCGGTTAGATATTCCTAATGTGCAGTATTCACATTTGTCAGGGCGGGTATGTATCGTTTCTGTGCTACGATTATACCTTATCTCCGGCATTTATTTCACGAATGGCAACGACAGCTTTTTCAAGGTCGGCGGCGCTGCTGATGTTGATGGTAGTCAGGCCTTTTGCAATGCGTTTTACCATGCCGGTCAGGGCCTGTCCAGGGCCGATTTCGATAAAAGTGGTGATGCCAGCACCCGTAAGATAGTTGATGGTGCGGATCCACTGAACAGGCGAGGCTATTTGCTGCGCCATTTCTGCGCGAATATCGTCTGCTCGTGTGAGCGGGGCGGCTGTGATGTTGCCAATTACTGGGATGGCGGCGTCTCGCACTGTTACTGTTGCGATAGCATCGGCCAATCCCCTGGAGGCGGGCCGCATAACCGGCGAATGGAACGCGCCACTGACTGCCAGGGGTATGACCCTTTTGGCACCCCGCGCCTTTGCCAGTTCCATAGCCGCGTTCAGGGCCGACTGTTCGCCGGAGATGACGATCTGACCTGGCGCGTTGTAGTTGGCGATGGCCACCTGCCCCATTCCCGTGTGCGTGTTGGCGTTCGGATGCGTGCTGTACTGCGCGCTCACTTCGCGACACACTTCCTGCAATGGTTGCTCGTCCATGCCGATCACGGCTGCCATGCTACCGGGACACACGGTTCCCTCGTGATGCATCAAGCGCCCGCGTTCGCGCACCAGTTTGATGGCATCCTGCATGTCCAGCACGCCAGATGCTACCAGCGCGGCATATTCGCCAACGCTGTGACCAGCGGTGAAACTGGGAGTGAGTGGTGAAGACCAGGACGAAGAATGCGTTGAAGACAAAGCATCTTGCAGGGCTGCCAGAAGGGCGAGACTGACGGTAACAATGGCCGGTTGGGCATTAATCGTTTCGCGCAAGGTGTCTTCGGGGCCAGAGAAGCAGAGGTTACTCAGCGAGAAACCCAGCGCTTCGTCAGCCGCCGCAAAAACCCGGCGAGCTGGCTCAGATGCCTCGAATATATCGGCGCCCATTCCGACCGCCTGGCTACCCTGTCCAGGGAAAAGAAAGGCGATATGTGCCGTCATAGGTGTTCACTCTGTTGAAAAAGAGGCAGGTAGAGTATACCCGCCTCCCTCTAAATTAGCTCTTCTTTGCTTTTGGAAAGAAGACCTGACGTCCGCGATAGGTGCCACAGTTGGGGCAAGCGTGGTGCGCGAGCCGGGGCTGTTTGCACTGCGGGCACAGGCGCAACTGTGGTAGTGTCAGGTGAAGATGCGACCGCCGTTCACCCTGGCGGGCGTGGGAAGTTCGTTGCTTTGGAAGCGCTCCCATAATGATTAACTCCTCCTAAATTTTGCCAGGGCGGGACTTGCCAGAGCGGGGGCAAGCCCCGCCCGTACCCTGTACGATGAAAACCAGGGCGGGGGCAAGCCCCGCCCGTACCCTACTACGATGAAACCAGGGCGGGGGCAAGCCCCGCCCGTACCCTACTCGAGATGTTATGATTGTGAACCGTTCTGTAACAATTTTTCGAGTATGCTCAGGCGCGCGTTGACTATTGGTTTACACTCGCAAGGGCCACGATTGAGATCGTGTCCACATTGCGAACAAAGCCCTTTACAATCCTCCTGGCAAAGCGTCACCATGGGCAGCGCGGTCAGCGCGTTCTGGCGCATCGCTTCAGTCAGATCCAGTTCGTGATGCGAGTCGATAGGGAAAATCTCTTCCTCATCGAAGGGGGGGAGAGGCAAACCAGTCACCACATCAACGGTTGGATAAAATTGTTCTTCAAATGGAATATGCATTGGCTGCTCGTAGACTTTCAGGCAGCGGTTGCATTCAAGCTGAAACGTCAGGTCTACCCAGCCATCAACCAGCAATCCCTGGTTGGTCCGGCGCATTCGCATATGCCCATCGAGCGGGCCGACCACTTGAATATCGTCGCCAGCCTGGAAATCTTCTTCATGGAAATCGTTGACTTGCGTGGTTCCAACCGGAGCCTTCATCAACTGCGCCACGTTATAAATCATGCCAGCTATTTCAACCCTTCATCTAGTGTGTGAATAAAACGTCCATGCAAATAAGATAGCGCAGGTTGTGGCGCAACGCTAGAAGATATGCTTTCCTGTGACGCTTGCTCATTATAGAAGACCTGCGTATGCGTGTCAAGTGGCGAAGGACCTTATACGAACGAATTGAACATGCTATTACCAGGGCCGAGCTTGCCCCCGCCCTGGTAATCTTATTGGCCTCTATGCGAGGGGGCGTCTTGCATGTACATGGGGCCACCCATGGTGTCGGCAGCCAGAGAGGAGCGGCGCGGTCTGGGATGAACGGCTGGTGGCGCTTCTTGGATCTCCTGTATCTCTTCTATTTCGCCGTCGGGGTAGGAATCGTCTTCTTCCTCTACATCGCCTGCATCGTCCGCTTCCAGGCCCATGCTTGCCAGTCCTTTTTCGATGCTGAGAATGGAGCGACCGACCTCCATTTCGATGCTGGAGAGGTGTTCGCGTAGGGCGCGTAATGTTTCCGCGACGTAGGCGTCGGCTTCGATTTTTATTTGTTCGGATTGCTCTTCAGCCGCGCGCACCATGTCTTGAGAGCGATCTTCGGCTGCTCGCAAGAGGCCCTCGCGATTCATGGCGCGTTCCGATTCTTCGCGCGCGCGCGCAAGCAAGGCGCTGGCGTCGGCCTGAGCCTGCGCCAGGATGCGCTCTTTGTCCTGGATGATGCGCCGCGATTGTTTGATTTCGTCGGGGATGGCGGTGCGCATCTGCTCGATGATGTTCAGGATGTCTGTTTCTTTGAGCATGATCTGGTTGAATAGCGGCATTCTGCGACTGCCGGCGATCAAATTTTCCAGGCGATCCACGAGATACAAAATATCCACGCCTCTACTCCGTTCTCAACAACTTGTTGATAACTCATATGGCCTTAATACGCGCTACGAGCCGAATTTGTTTTGCAACGCTTTCATGACGGGCGAGGGCAGCATATCAGCGACATCCCCTCCCAGGCGGTGAACCTCTTTGAGCAGGGAAGAACTGACAAATAATTGTTCCAGATTGGTGAATAGACAGACAGTTTCGATCTCAGGCGCGAGTTTGCGATTCATCAAGCCCTGCTCAAACTCGGCCTCGAAATCTTTGGAGGAGCGCAGCCCTTTGATAAGTGTTTGCCCTCCCACCGAACGCGCGTAATCAACTGTCAATCCCTTAAACGAATCCACGCGCACATTTTGCAACTGCTCATCGATGATCACCTCCTGCCAGAGTTGCAGGCGTTCCTCGACCGAAAAGAGCAGGTTTTTGGCGGGAAAGGCATAGACGGCAACAATCAAGGTATCGTAGAGCCGGGCGGCCCGCCGCGCAATATCGAGATGTCCATTGGTGAGCGGGTCAAAACTGCCTGGATAGACTGCGATGTGGGAGATGCGGTCTCGCCTTTCCTGGTCATTCACGCTTGTTTGTCCCCTTCATGGTAGTGTGCTACAACGATGTAGCGTTGGATACACAATGAGATGGTTCCATTAAACCATAGAAGCGGGCATTCGGCAATAGTTTAGACAGTCGCTGATTTCGCTATCAGACGTTTGTAGCGTCCTGCCGCCATCTCTCCGAGTCCGATTGCGGCAAGTCCCAGCGCCAGGTGGATCACCTGGATGATCCAGTGGTTCGCGTTGGTGGCTTCGGGCAGCCAGTTTTTCTGGAAGAGTCCGACGAGGACTAGTAAGAAGCCGACGATAAAGGTTGCCAGCGCCAGACCGAAGCTGCCACCACGCAAACCCTGCATGATGCCCAACACCCAGAGCGAGAGTACAGCAATGATGCCAAATAGGATATGTACAATTTGCAAGGGGTCTGCATTGCTTGTCCAGAATATGATGCCTGTGATGAGATTGAACAGCACTGCGACCCGCAGTACCATTATCGCGATACGTACCATGAACGAAAAACCTCCTGATATTTTAGCCAGGGCGACCGCGAGGGTCGCCCGTACAATATACTGATGACGCGGGTGGCTCTGGGAAATGCCACTTATAAACTACACTACAATCATACAATTATTACCGTTTTGGTGCCATAGCAGAGCGAGCTTCTTGCGGTTGCTCTGCTGCTGGTATGCTCTCTGTGGATACGCTTGAAATGTTCTTTCTTTCGGGGAGAGAGGGGAGCAGGAGCATGGCTGCCAGGGCTGCGAGTATGCCGGCGATCAGGAATGGCGCGCCCGCGCCGCCACGCTGGAACAGGACACCGGCGAGCAACGGCCCGACTACTCGGCCCAGTCCAGCAATACCTTGCGCCAGTCCCAGGGTTTCGCCCTGCGCTTCGGTCGGGCTGGCAAAAGAGAGCAAGGTTGATAGAGTGGGAGTGACAGCGCCATCGCCCGCGCTCAATATGCCGAGAGCGATTAGCAGCAGCGCGAGATTGACGCTCCTGGTGAGCAGGATCAGGCCTGCGGCCAGCATTACCATACCGCCAATTGCCAGGCCGCGCTCACCAAAACGCTTCACCAGTTGACCGACCAGGCCGCCCTGCATAATAACGATGATGAAGCCGACATAGGTGAAGATGTAGCCGTTTTGCATGGCTGTCCAGCCAAAGGTGTGCTGAGTGAAGAGGGGAAACACGGTTTCCATGGCGGTAAATGCTATGGTGAAAATCAGGTTGATGGAGACCAAACGCGCCAGCGCGCCGCTTTTAAGAGCGTATCTCCACCCGGCGAAAAGCACGTTTCCATTTTGGTGCGTGGAGTTCTCACCCTCAATGGCTTCCTGGCGTTTGCGCGTTTCTGGCAGGAAGCGCAGCACTAAGAGCGTGTTGACCAGCGCGACTCCCATGGCGGCCCAGAATGGGACTGCCGCGCCGAGTGGGGCAAGCATACCGCCGATGGCAGGCCCGACTACGAATCCCAGGCCAATGGCCGCGCCAATCATGCCCATGCCGCGCGCTCGTCCCTCCGGCGGCGTGATATCGGACACGACAGCCTGCGCGGAACCGATGTTGGAGGCCCCAAGACCCCCGATGAAACGCGCCACCAGTAATAATGGCAGAGAATTTGCCAGCGCGGAGAGGGCAAATGAGAGGGCTTCGATCAAGAGCGAGGCGACGATGACCGGTTTGCGCCCGTAACGGTCGGATAGCCTGCCCAGGATAGGTGTAAAGATGAATTGTGCCAGCGCGTAGATGGTCAGTATCACACCTACGCCGGTTGCATTCGCGCCCAGGTGTTGCGCCCAGAATGGCAACAGGGGCAGGATCAGGCCGAAACCCGCGAAGTCAATAAAAATGGTGAAAGCCATTAAGAATAATGGCGAACGTATTAGTTTATTCATGTATGTACTCCAGTATGACACAGGTTAAGTCAAATTTGATCTGATGGGTAAAAAAAACCTGACCTGGTCTATTATTCAGAAGGGACGCCCACAAGGGGCGTCGCTACTGGTGTAGGTGAACGATAGCGCGTGCCAACCAGTTGAGTTCGGCGTCGAGCAGCGCGAGGCGATGATCAGTGACCAGGCTATGCGCTGCATCATGGACATGGGTGTCCTGTACTTGCTGGAGAACGGTGGTACGCTCACGCGCTACCAGATCGTAGCGTGTTTTGAGTAAACTCGCCGATTCCTGCGGCGATAGATAGTGCAGGAAGAACAGGCTGGCATCCATTTCGTTCAGGCCGGGCTTGTACGTTCCCAGCATTTCGCGCAACAGGCTGGAGAAATGCTTGCGCCCGGCATCAGTAATGTAATAGACGTCGCGCTCGCGCAAAGCCAGTTCGTCATGAGCTGCGCCTGTGCCGGGCGCTTCGACGTTCTCGCGGCGCACTTCCAGGTAACCATCCTGCGCTAGCCGTTCAAGCTGGTAGTAAATGGTGGGTTTCTTGATGTAATCCGCGAAGATATGATGATGGTTTTCGATCACTTCTCGGATTTGTTGCCCGTACATGGGCTTTTCCAGCACGAGTCCGAGCAGCATTACTTGTTTATACATTTGTTTTCTCGCTACATTATGTCAGCTTTGACTTAATTATAATGCAAGGAAAAATACTTGTCAAGATCAATTCTTAGTGCGCCATCATGTCCTGCCAGAAGAGGTGCATCTTCTCGCGTAGCGCCTTATGTTCCGGCTTTTTGAGGTAGGGGTCGCTTTCCCAGAGGCGGGTAGCGAGCGAGCGAGAGAGTTCGATCAAGGGGGTATCGCTCAAATCGGCGATTTGGAGCGCGGGGACACCGCTCTGGCGCACGCCGAAGAAGTCGCCGGGGCCGCGCAATTTCAGATCGGCCTCGGCCAGGCGGAAGCCGTCGTCGGTGGACTGGAAGATGTCGAGGCGTTCCTGGGCCTGGATGCCGGCGTCCGCGCTGAGCACGTAACAGTAGGATTGGTGTTTGCCGCGCCCGACGCGCCCGCGAAACTGGTGTAGTTGTGAGAGACCGAAGCGGTCGGCATCTTCGATGACCATGACCGTTGCGTTGGGGATGTCGATGCCTACTTCGATGACAGAGGTGGCGACCAGAATATCTATTTCGCCATCGCGGAAACGCCGCATACAGGCATCTTTATCAGCCGCCTTCATGCCGCCGTGTAGCAGACCCAGGCGCAAATTGGGAAAAACGTCGCGGCTCAAGCGCTCATATTCCACAGTGGCCGCTTTGACGGACAGCGTTTCGGACTCCTCGATCAACGGGCAGATGATGAAAGCCTGCCGGCCAGTCTCGACCTCCTGCTCGATCAGCCCGTAGGCTTCGTCCCGGCGCGCGCCGGCGCGCCAGCGCGTGATGATCTTCTGGCGGCCCGGCGGCAACTGGTCGATTACGGACACGTCCAGGTCGCCGTAGACGGTGAGGGAGAGCGTGCGCGGGATGGGCGTGGCAGTCATGACCAGCATATGGGGATGATAGCCCTTTTGTCGCAGGGCGTCGCGCTGCTCTACGCCGAAACGGTGTTGTTCGTCCACGATTACCAGCCCTAACGAGCGGAAGTTTACCTCTTCCTGGATCAGCGCGTGGGTGCCGATGGCGACCATGGCCTGCCCCGTCTCGATGGCGGCGCGCCCCATGGAGCGTTCGCGCGCTCGCAGGCTGCCGGTCATAAGCACGGTGCGAATGCCGAATGGCTCCAGCATGTCGCCGATGCTGCGAGCGTGTTGCTCGGCCAGCAGTTCGGTGGGAGCCATGATGGCGCCCTGATAGCCGTTGAAGGCTGCTAACAGGAGCGCGGCGGCGGCGACCGCCGTTTTGCCCGCGCCGACATCGCCCTGCAACAGGCGTGACATGGGCTGGCTGCGCGCCAGGTCGCCGAATATTTCGATAATCACGCGCCGCTGCGCATTGGTGAAGCGGAAGGGCAGGGTGGCCTCGAATGGTTCGTCTGTGGCGATGCTCGACCAGAGGGTAGCTCCAGGCTGGCGAAAATCGCTGATTTGCTGGTTATCCTGAAGAGCACTATCAGGAATAGCGTGCGTGTCGATAAATATTTTCTTATAGTCTGGGTGAAAGGCGTTGCCCCTGGGGGCTTCGCGCTGCCAGCGGGTGCGTCGCTCTTGCATACCGAGATGAATGAGAAAGAGTTCGTCGAAGCCCAGGCGGCGGCGCGCAGCTTTGAGCATGTCTTCGTTTTCGGGATAATGGATGTGCGAGACGGCATCGGGCAGTGTCAGCAGCTTACCCGCCAGGCGAATGGAGGAAGGAAGGTAGTCGGGGATCATGGCGGCGTAGTGGTCAACCGTCCACTTGATGTAACGGCGTAGCGCTTTGGCGTGCAGGCCTTCGGTGAGTGGGTAGGTGGGCACCAGTCGTCCCGTGTTCAGCAAATCGCCCTTTTCTGGCAGTTCGTGACTGCGCACGTTAAATTCGACCTTGTTACCGAAACGCTGCTTGACGCCTGTTACTACCAGGTATTCGCCCTTAGAGGCTGACAACTGCTTTTGCAAGTAGGGCTGGTTGAACCAGGAGATGCGTATCTTGCCGGTATCGTCAGAGATGGTGGCGATGGTGCGCATACGCCCGCCGCCGGTGCGCGTGGTTTCTACCTCCCAGATCATGCCCAGCGTGGTTGTGACCTCGCCAAAGGGGATGTTAGCGATTTTGGTGAGCTTACTGTAGTCACGATGCTGGCGCGGGAAATAAAAGAGCAGGTCGCGCACGCTGCGCACGCCCAGGCTGCGCAATCTCGCCGCTACCGATGGCCCCACGCCCGGCACGGCTGTCACGTCCGCGCTGAGCAGGGTCAGAGATGCGTGGTTGCTGGTCATGCCTGCATCCAGGTGAATGGGATAATCTGTCTCGCGCTGTATGGGAGGCGTTGCTACTCTGGGTTCGACTTTCACTGGCGGCGCGGGTGGTGTTTGTTTTGGCGTTGCTGGCGGTACGGGAGGTGCTGCCTGCGGAGCTTGCTTGCTTTCAACTGGCATGACATGAGCTAGCGGGGTTTGCCCGTCGCTGGCAAGTTCGTTCAAAATAGAGAGCGCGGCGCGCAGGCTGGCTGCTCGCTGCATAGGGTCTTGCTGGCGATAGCCTTCCAGGTGTTCAGTGAAGCGGTAGATCGGTTTGATGTCCAGCCCGGCGTCTTTGCAGACCGCGCTGGCTTCCTCGGCCCAGTTGACGACGAAGAGTTCTAAGCCGCCCGAAACGACCTTATCCTGGTGATTGCCGCGTTGCTCGTAATGCAGCACTTTGCGCGCTCGTTCGATCAAGGCCGTCAGTTGTGATGCGATTTGATTTGACATAACTCTACACGGTACTTTGTTCTATAGTTTTATTGATGCTTCCATACTATAGAGGGTAGGTGATGGTGGTGTCAAGTTCAAAACAACCATTATAAATAAAACTGATATAAGCTTGAAAAAGGAAGCGTGCCGTTTATTATTAACAGCAGGAAAATCACCATCATGGCAAGGATGCCCAGTCCAATCAAACGCCGTCGCGGTGTAAAGAGCAATATGATAGTGGAGATAAGCTGCATGAGGATTACCAGAGGCCACAATGAGAAAAAGAGCTGGGCCACGATTAATGTAAGCGTGCCAAGCAGTGCGTTCACAAGCGGAATCCTGGCTATAACTACGTGGAGTATCATCAAAGAATACGGGAAAGAGCCGAGAAGCAAGCCCAGTGAAAGCGATCTGGCATATTTTCCGAACACCTCACCGGGGCCGTGTAGCATATTTTGTAGACGCAGCGTGACCGCCTGCATATTTTTAGGTCGCTTGTGGGCATCAGGTTCAAGCATCTGATTTAACAGGCGCTGCAACTTGCCGGGAATTTTGGGCGCTGGTGTATGTTTACTGGCGTCTTCTTCGCCCAGAAGCAGGGTAGTCAGGGTGGCTCCCAGGCCGAAGATGTCGGTTTGCTCGGTCGATTGCGCTCTGCCATATTGTTCTGGCGCAGCGTAGCCGGGGGAGCCGAGCGCGCCGGTATCGCGTTTTTTCGCGGGGTTGAAATGGCGGGCGATGCCAAAATCGATGAGATAAAGATGCCCATTGGGGAGGCGCATGATATTGCCCGGTTTCACGTCGCGAAAAATGATGGGAGGCTCTTGTGAGTGCAGGTAGCCCAGCACGTTTGCAAGCTGTATCCCGATGTTCAACGTTTCTTTGACCGATAGATGCCCGACCTGCTTGAGATGTTCTTCCAGTGTTTCCCCATGAATGAAGTCCATCACCAGGTACCAGTGTTCGGGGTCGGTAAAGTGGTCGTAGATGTGTGGCAGGTTATTATGCGAAAGCCGCGAGAGCAGTGTGACCTCGCGGTTATAGGAGTCGGTTACTTCAATGATCTGGCGTGGTGTAAGCGAACTGAGATTGATTTGTTTGATGGCTACCTGTCGCAACAGGCTTTTGCTGTGGGTGTCTCTCGCCTTATAAACAATGCCGAATCCTCCCTGTCCCACTTCACAGATGATCTCGTATCGATTGTTTAGTAATGGAGAGGCAATTACTGATAACGCGGGCGCTGCTGGATTGAGAACGACAGGAGAAGGTGTTTGTATGGCGCTGGACTGTCGCACCGGTTGCACTGAAGCGGTGTCCAGAAGCTGATGGCAGGCAAAACAGTATGTTGCATCGCCAGGGTTGGCGGCTCCGCACTCGTTGCAGTAGAACATTTGCGAGGAGATCATACAGGTTTGCGCTCTTTCTGTTCGTCATTACTATGCATCATAGTATACGTTGGGAGCTGTGGTTTCATCTCGCAAGTGGGATTGAGCAAGGTGGGGCAAGAAATTTCAGTGGGAGGTTTTTGAAACGCGCCGGAAGAGGCTGTCATTCCTTCGCTGCGCTCAGAGGCTGTCATCCTGAGCGAAGCGAAGGATCTGCGCGCTGCCGACGAGAGATCCTTCGCTGCGCTCAGGATGACAGGCTGTTCTGGAAATAACCAGGGCGAGGGCAAGGCGAGAACCGGGCAAGGCGACAGGAAATAACCAGGGCGGGGGCAAGCCCCGCCCGTACCCTATTACGGAAGCCGTTTCTGCTTGATTTGATTGGCCGGTGTCCCATATTGGTCCCGTCAGGCTGATTTTTCGGCTTCTTCGGCGGGAGCGGTGAAGTGGATTTCAAGGGCTTTGTTGACGAAACGGGCCAGTTTGGCTTCCTGGTTGGCAAGCACGGATGGCAGGGTGATGTCGCGTTTGAAGTTGCCGATTTCGACGATCATCTCGTCGCCTTTTTTGGTCATGAGCACCTTGTCCATTTCGACATGGGGCAGGGGCAGGCGCAAGATGTAGGTATCGCCCTGGTGGATGATCTCCTGGATGGGGCCGCGATGGAACACCTGCGTGGGGTCGAGGTCGCCAAAGACGGTATGGGCTAGCTGCTCAAGCTGGGGAATGCCGGTGATTTCATGCGACAGGTAGGGCGCTTCCCAGATGGGCAGCGGCGCGAAGGTGGAGTGGATTTGCAGGCGCAGTTTTTCCTGGTTGCGATACAAGTCTTGCATGAAGGTGTCCTGATAATTGGCGGGCTGAATGACGCGATTGCATACGACGCCGTCGATGGGATAGCCGAAAAGCGCGAGGTAGGTTTCGGCGCGCAGGGCTTCTTTTATGACCATGCGTTCGGGGTTGACGACCGGGCGATAGGAGCTGATGTCGGGGTTGGAGAGGACTTCGCGCAATGCTTTGACACGCTCGCTCAACACCTGTACAGCTTCCAGCACTTCGCCGGATGGCAGGAAGGCTTTGATGAAAGGACGAGCGAGGGTGAGCGTGGCGCTTTTGAAGTTGATACCGGAGATGCGGTTGGCGTACCACTGGAAGGTATCGGGCATACTGAGCAGGCGCACGGTTTCGCCGGTGGGCGCGGCATCGATGATAACGACCTCGAAGCCGCCATCGCGCGCGTTGCGATAGATGTTGAGCAGGCTGACGATCTCGTCCATGCCGGGGATGAGCGCCAGTTCTTCCGCCATGACCGAGTCCAGCCCGCGTTTGCGCAGCAGCGCGCTCATCTTTTCCTGCAATTTGCCCCAGCCCTGGCGCATTTCGTCCAGCACATTAACCTCTTGTGCCCAGAGGTTGCGCGCCAGTTCCTTCGGCTCCGAGCTAAGCGGTCGATTGAGACAATCGGCCAGGCTGTGCGCCAGGTCGGTGCTGACGACCAGGGTTCGTTTGCCAAGCGCGGCGGAACGCGCAGCAGTGGCGGCTGAGATGGTGGTTTTACCAACGCCGCCTTTTCCGAGATAGAGAATAATTCGCATAAGTCCCTTGCTTCCTGAATATTTTATTGCATCTTATCAGTATGTACGTAACGGCCCCGCTTCTGGTTATATTTTGGCGCGAGTGACCAGGGCAGGGGCAAGCCCAGCCCGTACCCTATACGGGAGAGGAGAACCACAAGGGCTGGGCTTGCCCCTGCCCTTGGCCCCTGTGAGGAGTGGAGAGTACTCGGGCTATGCATGTAATGGTATAATTGAGAACAACCAGTGTTCTTGCCAGGAGGTGCATGGTTATGAGTCTCGTTATACCCGATGACATTCTGCGTGCTGCCAATATATCCGCCTCAGATTTGCGGCGAGAAATTGCGGTACTCCTTTTTCAACAGGATAAGCTTACTCTGGGGCAAGCCAGCGAGTTTGCCGGAGTGAGCCAGTTGGAGTTTCAGCGCTTGCTAGCAAAACGTCACATCGCAGTCCATTATGATACGCATGAGTTCTCCGATGATCTGGATACTCTGCGTCGAATGGGACAGCTGTGATTGTAGTTAGTAATACCTCGCCTATCATCAATCTTGCAGCGATCAAGCAACTTGAACTCCTTCAATATCTCTATGATAGAATTACTATACCCCAGGCAGTTTTTAATGAAGTCGCAGTAAGAGGATATGCGCAAGCAGGAGCTACCGAGATCCAGACCTTCCAGTGGTTTGAACGACACCAGGTGCAAGATGTGGAACTGGTTAAACGCCTCAAACAACAATTAGATGCTGGCGAAGCAGAAGCAATTGCCCTGGCTATAGAGTTGCGGGCCGATTTGCTTCTCATGGATGAGCGTCGTGGCCGAAGCATTGCCAAACAGTTTGGTTTATCTGTGACAGGTATAATGGGTTTACTTCTGATAGCGAAACACACGGGATATCTCACGGTTGTTAAACCTCTACTCCACGACCTGATGATGGTAGCAGGATTCTGGATAGACCGTGAACTTTATGCGCAAGTACTCGAGAGCGCTGGAGAACTTTAGAATTGCTGCATGTAGGCAACAACGGTAGCAAAAACTTGACGCTCACTTCTCACATGCTCTACAATGACGCCAGCCAATGTAATCAGTAATCAGCGACAGGGTAGGGGAGATGCGTCAATGTCTGACCGCGTGGGAGAACAGTTCGGGGATTACCGCCTGACGCGCAAGCTGGGCGGCGGCACCTTTGGCGATGTCTATCTGGGCGAGCATATCGGCAACAACACGCCAGCCGCCGTCAAAATCGCGATTTATCGTGTCCCTAATGAATTGTGACGACCGAACAGGGTAATGCGCGTGGCTCCGTCCTGATTAATGAAATTTTCCAACCGAATAGGGTAATGGGGAGAAGGGAGCGTCTTCTGTAGGGACAAGGGGCGGGGTGGAGTGGATGAGGGGGCCTTGTGCTTGTCCTCGTGGAGGTGCGACCAGCATGCCTCACGGAACCCAGGCGAATCGTATTGCCACCAGGACAAGCACAAGGCCCCCACCCTTCCCCACATCCGCCCCTTGTCCCTACAGGATGGGGCCACGTCATTACCGAGTTTGGTTGTTAAAATTTCATCAGGACGGACGCCGGGGCCACGCGCATTCCCCGATTCGGGTGTCAAACATCATCAGGACGGGGCCACGCTGGTTGCTGCATTCGGTTGGCAAAGTTTATCAGGAAACAATGCCTTGCCCTTCTATTACCCGATGCGTTTGTCAAAGTTCATCGGGTTGCGCCGAAGGATGGGGTCTTCTGATGTAAGGAGGAGTAATTGTGCGCTTGCGTCCCGGCCTGTATATCATCTTCGCGCTGCTGTTTGTGCTGGCGAGTTGTAGCAACACCGCGACAACACAACAGCATCCGAATGTGCGAACCTTCTGTTACGGTGACACAAAAGTGTGCCTACTTCGACGGTCTTGCTTTCCCCGACGGTTTCGCCAACTGTTAATGCGCCAGCTTTTCAAGTGAAGCATATTTTCTATATTATGATGGAGAATCATGATGCCAGCCAGATTTTTGGCAATACGGCTGACGCGCCTTATCTGAACTCGTTGGCGAATAGTTATGGGGTTGCGACGCGCTATTTTGGGGTGACGCATCCAAGTTTGCCGAACTACCTGGCGGCCATCTCGGGGGATTTCCAGGGTGTGTTTGACGATTGTGTGGCTGGCGCGGATGTGGTGTGTAGCGGGGTGGCGCACCTGTTTGGCGGGCAGACGCTGGTGGATCAGCTTGAGGCGCATCAGATGAGCTGGAAAGCGTATATGCAATCGCTGCCCACGACCGGCTTTACGGGTGGGTACGCGGGATTGTACGGGCAGAAGCATGATCCATTCATGTACTTCGCGAGTATTCGCAACAATGCGGCGCGCGTGCAGCGCGTGGTGCCGTTGACACAATTGAACGCGGATATGGCTGCGGGGACGCTGCCCAATTTTGTGTGGATCAGTCCAGATGTGTGCCACGATATGCATGGCGCGTCCGGTTCTGGTGTAGCGGGGTGCGATACGTATGACGGGCAGATCGCGCTCGGTGATACCTTCATTCATACGCTGGTGCCGCAAATCATGCATTCTGCCGCCTGGAACGAGGGAGCGGCTATTGTGATTGCGTGGGACGAGGGTAATAGTTCGGATGGGTGCTGCAAGAGTCCGGCTGGAAATGGCGGCGGGAATGTGCCCCTGATCGTGATTACTTCTCAGGGGCCGCGTCATATTGTGCTGAATAGTGTTGATTACAATCATTATTCGTTGCTGGGAACTATCGAGCAATTGTGGGGGCTGGGCTGCCTGGCGAATGCGTGCGGGATTAGCAAGGCGGGGTTGTTGCTGCCGTTGTTTGAGTCTGGGAACACAGGATAGATGATTTAGCGGAGTTTGGAGTGTGAATCTTGCTTGCTCATGAGTTGATCGAGTATAAGCGGCTGGCGATTCAGCATCAATTGGATGGTGCGAGAACGCAGACTGAACGGAATAAACTGGGTCAGTTTGCGACTCCATCTGAGCTGGCAATAGAAATGCTTGAGTATGCCAGATCATTACTGCCAGAAGAACAGCGCATTCGTTTTTTAGACCCAGCCGTAGGTACCGGCTCGTTTCTCTCTGCTCTATTGCGTTCATTCCCTGTACCGCGCATTGCCTCAGTTGTAGGGTACGAAATTGATCCATATTATGGACACAAGGCTATGGAATTATGGGGAGAGAGCTTATTTGATTTGTGTATAGCAGATTTTACTAGAGCGACACCTCCGCAAAGCGAGCATGAGAAGGCTAACTTACTTATCTGTAACCCGCCGTATGTCAGGCATCATCATTTGGCGGGTAGTGAAAAATTGCGGTTACAAGAATTGACAAAAAAGATCACGGGTTTGCGTTTTAGTGAGCTTGCGGGCCTGTATTGTTATTTTCTTTGCATGTCCCATGTATGGATGCAGGAGGATGGGTTGGCGGGCTGGCTTATTCCCAGCGAGTTCATGGATGTCAATTATGGGCAGCAGATTAAACAATACTTACTTGATCAGGTAACGCTGTTGCGCGTTCATCGTTTCGACCCTGGTGAGGTCCAGTTTCAGGATGCGCTGGTTTCTTCGGCTGTCGTCTGGTTCAGGAAAGCTAGCCCACCCCAAAATCATACAGTGGAGTTCACGTATGGCGGCACTTTGTCCAAACCGAAGGTTTGCAGCCATATCCCAATAGAAGTGTTAAACCATACTGCCAGGTGGACAAAGTTTCCCTTGAACTCCATTCCTGCTGTACTGCACTCCGATCGCAAGCAGGTTCGGCTTTCAGACCTGTTTGATGTGAAACGAGGCCTGGTGACGGGCGCAAACGATTTCTTTATCCTTACTCCAGAGCAAATCGCAAAATATCAGCTTCCACAGGAATTTTTTATTCCAATTCTGCCCGGTCCGCGTTTGCTCAGGCTGGATGAGATCGAAGCTGATGCCGTTGGAAATCCTGTCCTTGAGCAGCAGCTTTTCTTGCTAGATTGCAAACTACAGGAGGATGAGGTTATCAAGTATCCAAAGCTGGCGAAGTACCTGCAAATGGGGAAAGAGTCGGGTGTAGATCAGGGGTATATATGCAGACATCGATCTCCCTGGTATGCCCAAGAAGAGCGTGCGCCCTCGCGGTTGCTTTGTACATATATGGGTCGCGTCGGAAAAGAGCGAAGCAACCCATTCCGCTTTATCTTGAATCACTCACAGGCTATAGTTGCGAATGTCTATTTAATGCTTACTCCAAAATCAGGGTTGGAGAAAGCATTAAAAGATGATCCGGTAATCTATCGTCATATCTGGGAAGCTCTCACTAGCATTACTCCTGACGTGCTGATGGGTGAGGGTCGGGTTTATGGAGGAGGGTTATATAAGCTCGAACCTGGCGAGTTACTCAACATTCCAGCAGATACTGTGCTAACTGTACTACCATCCATGTTTCGTACTTATACTGAACAGATGAAGCTCTTTTGAGGAATAAGGAGTTACGCATGCCCAATTCCAATAATCCAACACCCTACAACTACACTGTCTTTGAAGGCCAGGGCGACTTCGACAGTTTCCCGGCTGGTCCGCGTGTTGGCTCTCTGGCTCCCGATTTCGCCGCCATTCTACTGGAGACGGGGCAGCAGGTGAGATTGAGCGATTACCTGGGGTGAGCGAGATGTGCTTGTGGAGTTTGGCTCGTTTACGTGACCGTATTGTTCGCTGGCGTCGCCAGCGCTGGAACCGATGGCAAAAACCTTTGTTGACAAGGGGGTTGCCTTCGTCTTTGTGTATACACGCGAGGCGCATCCGGGCGAAAACTATCCGGCGCATAGCAGTATGGAGCAGAAAATCGCACATGCTCGCGCTTTTCGCGAATACAAGCAAATCGAACGGCCTATTCTTGTGGATGATCTCTCAGGCACGGGGCATTTACAGTATGGAGATTTGCCTAATATGACCTACCTGATCGGGCGCGGGGGCAGAGTGTTGTTTCGTTCGGACTGGACTGATCCGCCTACTATTGAATTGATGCTCAACTACATGCTGAACGTGCGCCAGAGGCGACGGGCGGGTGAGCGCGTGACGGGTTTCTACGCTGAGTTCGCGGGGTTCCGCGTCAACGATCGCGCGAAGTTTATGGAGACTTTGAAGGTGGCAGGGCCGCAGGCGGTTGATGATTTCGCGCGCATGGTCAAAGTCTGGGCGCAGCAGCCGACGGAGACGGGCAACCTGGAAGTGTAATCTGATACAACTAAACTTACTTCTTGCGGCGTATCTGGAAAAACTGAATAATGAACGCGAGCGTGGTTCCTGCTACAACTTCTCCGATGGCGAGCGCCTTTGGTGTATTTGAGGCTGTATCGACTGGTCCGCGCTTTTTGACGCGATGCGATACGGAACGGATATGATCTATAGAAGCTGTCTGCTCGAGCTGGACGCGGTCTGATGTTTTTCCTGCTTGCGTTTGTTGCTGATCTGCCGCGCTTTTAGGGACGATATCTTTGGGTTGCGCGCCCCTGTGTGAAGGCGCGGCCTGTTCTTGTACATCCTTATGGGATGTTGTCAGATGACTTGTGTATTTATGCACAATGACCGCGAGGTTGTCGGGCGTGACCTGGATGCCCTCTGCGAAATAGGCGTTGATCTCGGCCCCGATGAGCATGATGACGGCGAAGTAGTAAAAGAATAACAGCAAAACGACTGCTAAGGCGATATTCCCCGTGTAGCTGCCCAAAAAGTGAGCGGTATAGAATGGGAAGAACTGGAGATAGAGTTGTAGTAGTACAGCCGCTACGGCTGCTCCCAGCCAGCTATTGCGGAAACTGATGTGCTGGTTGGGGACGACTACAAAAATGGTCTCGAACAATACCCAGGAGACCAATAATGAAATAAGGATACCAAACACCCAAAAAAGGAAGTCAGAGACGCTATTGTTGACGAGCTGATTTAAAGAAAGTTCCTTGAGTAACGTTATGATGAAGGTAGGGAGAGAGGCAGCAAGCACCATAGGAACTGTCAAAACAATAAAAATCAGCAGCATGACGATAGCCATGATGTTCTGCTTAATAACGCCTCGCGGGCGAACGTGATAGATGATATCAAAATAGCCCTCCATGCTGATAAAGAGTCGGGACCCGCCGAAAACAGCCAGGAGGATGGCGATGATACTCAGGGTACCGGCGCTTCTTTTGAGCGAAGCAAGAGCCAGGATGAGAAAAGCGCCGGATGATGGAAAGATTTTTGAGAGTTGATCCAAAAGTTGTGATTCTGCTGTAGGGTTGAGACGGCCGAATGTAAGCCCAACGATGGCGACGATAGCAATAAGAATGGGCAGGATGGCTGTTATAAGGTTAAAGGCAAGCGCGGATGCAAAGTTCATGACCCAGTCATTGTTGAATTTGTCAAAGAAGCCTCTGAGTGATTTCGCACCCTTTTTAGCATCCTGTTCGACTGCTGTTTTCAGGTGTTGTTCTGTATTCGTTGCCATACTTTATCTCCTGCTAATGCGGCCTGTAATCAGTTGGCTTCGTACTATGGGATATAGTACTATAATCATACTCTATGTACGTATCAGTTGAGGGCAGAGGTTCAATTACAAAGAAAAATCACAAGGACGACCGTGGCGGTCGTCCTTGTAGTTTATTTCAGGCAGCGAAAATCGAAGCTAGAGTTCGATCTTCCCGCTCGTTACCAGCAATTTAAGAAATTCGAGATGGCGCACGACCTCAACACGGTCGCTACCACCGTTTTGATACCACTGGCGCATCCAGAGCAGCGAAACGATTTCTTCCGAGGTGAAACCGTTCTGCGTGAGGGTTTCGGCGTCAGAGTCAGATGATACGATTTCAGTAGTTTCAAATGGTTTTTCAGATGAGATTTGTGGGTTCATTATATTTTCCTTCCTGTGTCAATGGGATAGAGTGCGCTATTTTATTCCGCTTTTTATATGGATTCCGCGTTTTTCAGATGATCTAACTTACTATACGCTCGATCCTATACTTTTTAAAATATCACTTACTTTGCTTATCACCACTCCCCTTTTCTATTCTTCCTGAGCTAAGTATAAGCGGAAATGCCAGCAACGACTATCTACTAAATTACTCTTGCGCTGTGAGATGCGTCACTTTGCGCCAAACTGTTACACGCTTGACAGATATACGTTTGACATCTTCACTTTGTTCCAGGTTTTGCGGGCTAAATTTGCACAGAGTGAAAATCTGGTGGGCGAGTTTCGATGACTGTATTAATACAGACGCCGGGGGTTACAAAAAGTGGCGGGGAAAAACCAGGGCGGGGCTTGCCCCCGCCCCGGTTTACTGTCAGTTTCTCACTACGATATTGACCAGTTTGCCCGGCACGTAGATCACCTTTTGCACGGTGTTTTCGCCGATGAAGGAGGCGACGCGCGGGTTTGACAGCGCAACCTGGCGGGCATCGCCTTCGGAGATGTCCGAGGAAACTTCGATGCGCTCGCGCACTTTGCCGTTGACCTGCACGACCAGGGTGAAGGTCTCGTTGCGGGTCATGGCTTCGTCGTAGATGGGCCACGCGCTGCGGTGGATGGTGCTGCCATGGCCGGTAATGTGCCACAGCTCTTCGGCGATGTGCGGGGCCAGGGGGGCCAGCAGTTGCATCATCGATTCCAGAGTGTCGCGGAAAGCCACGCTGCGCGCTACCGGCTCGTGCTGCTGTTTGATCAGCACGTTGTTGCATTCCATCAGCGCGGCCAGGGCTGTATTGAAGCGGAAGTTGCTGTATTCCTCGGTCACGCGCTTGATGGTTTTATGGCGCAGGCGTTCAATGTCCTGGCTTTCGCTGCTGGAATTGGCAGCCGGGGCATTGTCAACCCAGGCATCATTCACCAGGCTCCAGAAGCGGTTCATGAACCGCCAGACGCCTTCCAGGTTCTCAGCCAGGAAGGTGCCGCCCGCGTCGAATGGCCCCATGAACATCAGGTAGGCGCGCACGGTGTCCGCGCCGTACTTCTCAACCACATCGTCGGGGGCGACCACGTTACCGCGTGACTTGGACATCTTCTGCCCGTCGGGCCCCAGCACCGTTCCCTGGTGGTACAGGCGCGTGAATGGCTCGTCGAAATGCAGGTGGCCCATGTCGCGCAGGGCCTTGATGAAGAAACGCGCGTACAGCAGGTGCATGACAGCATGTTCCGCGCCGCCGATATACTGATCGACGGGCAGCCAGCGCTCCATGGCCGCCTCGCTCCAAGCCTGCTCTGTGTTGTGCGGGTCGGCGTAGCGCAGGAAGTACCACGAGGAACACATGAAGGTGTCCAGGGTATCGGTTTCGCGCGTGGCAGGACCGCCGCACAGCGGGCAGGTGGTGTTTACAAAATCGGGTTCAAAGCGCAGGGGCGATTCGCCGGTTGGCTTGAACTGTACATTTTCGGGCAGCACAACGGGCAGTTGGTCTTCCGGCACCGGCACTATACCATCGGTCGGGCAGTAGACAATGGGGATGGGCGCGCCCCAGTAACGCTGGCGGCTAATCAGCCAGTCGCGCAGGCGATACGAGATGGTGAATTTGCCGATGCCCTGCTCTTCCATGTAGCGGGTCACTTTGTCGATGGCCTCAGCGGCTGGCGTGCCATCGAAAGGACCTGAATTGACCATCACGCCCAGGTCGTGTTTGGCCTCTGCCCAGGTGTCGGGATCGCTCGCGTCTTCTCCCTCTGGCCGGATCACCTCGCGGATGGAGATGCCGAACTTGCGCGCGAACTCGAAGTCGCGCTGGTCATGAGCGGGGACGCCCATGATCGCGCCCGCGCCATAGCCCATCAGCACGTAATCGGCAATCCAAACCGGAATCTGCTCGCCGTTGACGGGATTGGTGACGTAGCCGCCGGTGAAGACGCCCGTCTTCTCCTTCTCCGTGCTCATGCGTTCGATCTCGCTCATGTGCCGGGCCGCGTCAACGTAGGCGTCAACCTCGGCCTTATGCTCTGGTGTGGTGATCTTCTCGACCCAGGGATGTTCGGGGGCCAGCACGAAGAAAGTCACGCCATAGATGGTGTCGGGGCGCGTGGTGAAGACGGGTATCGCTTCGCGTTGCCCGTCGATGTCGGCGGTGAAGCGCACTTCCGCGCCTTCGCTGCGACCGATCCAGTTGCGCTGCATAGTGACGGTTTTTTCGGGCCAGGAAATCTGCGAGAAGTCCAGCAGTTCTTCGGCGTACTTTGTGATTCTGAACAGCCACTGGTCGATCTCTTTGCGAATGACGACGGTGCCGCAGCGCTCGCAGGTGCCATCGGCCAGCACTTGCTCGTTTGCCAGCGTGGTGTTACAACTGGGACACCAGTTGGCCGGAGCTTTGGTGCGGTAGGCCAGCCCGTGCTTATATATTTGCAGGAACAGCCATTGCGTCCATTTGTAGTAATCGGGCAGGCACGACACAATCTCGCGCTCCCAGTCCCACTGCGCGCCCATCTTGCGCAGTTGCCTGCGCATATTGTCGATGTTGGACAGTGTCCAGGTGCGCGCCTGGATGCCGCGCGAGATGGCGGCGTTCTCGGCGGGCAGCCCGAAGGCGTCGAAGCCCATCGGCTGCATGACGTTGTAGCCCTGCATCCGCATGAAGCGGCCATAGGTATCGGTGCCGGTATAGTTGTACCAGTGGCCGATGTGCAGGTCGCCGGACGGATATGGCAGCATTACCAGGTTATAAAAGCGCGGTTTCGGTGAATTGTCAGGAGCATGGTAGAGTCCTTGCGCTTCCCACTGCGTTTGCCATTTTTTTTCAATTTCTTTTGGATTGTACTTTGTGCGTGTAATCATAGTCATAACCTCTCATACTGCCCGCAACCAGTCGCGCCCGCGGCACGACTGTAAAATCATTCAGTGTGCTTCTATTTCGATATACAAAAACAAAAAAACCTTTCATCCTCGCGGGACGAAAGGCCATTTCGTGGTACCACCCTTGTTGCATCGTATCAATCCCGGATGAAAGGTGAAACGGTGGACCTGAGGAGGCTCGAACTCCTGACCTCATCCATGCCATGGATGCGCTCTTCCAACTGCGCTACAGGCCCATAACTGTGCTTCCGGGAATGAGTATGATGGTTACTCATTGGCGCTATAACGGGCGTCCCGGCAAACGCTACGTCACTGGTTCACGTTTGCAGCTCACAGGCGAGTTCAGTCTTTTGGTGTAGCCTTGCACCACCCGGCTACTCTCTGAGCGTAATAGACCTACTACTCCTGCTCATCGCATAGCTTTATGCTATGATTCTAACGTATACTATACCATAACCCTTTGCGATTTGCAAGGTATTGCATGTAGAACAAAAAGTAATGGTACGGTATGCGCTCTGGTGGAGACGAGGGGGATCGAACCCCTGACCTCGACAGTGCGATTGTCGCGCTCTCCCAGCTGAGCTACGTCCCCAGGCACGGCTTATAATAGCATATAGTTTTGATGTTGTAAATAGGTTTTTTGCACTAATTTCCAGACACTGATCGCTTTCCGAGAAATTAAGGGCGAAATTATAACCCTTAAATAATTATTGACAGGTTACTATTTTACATGATATCATATAACTGTCAAAGTTTGTTTAGAGAGTTATGTACTTTGTAGTCAACGAATGAAGCGTTTCTTATGAGGAGATACTGTTATGATACAAATGCTTCTAGCTTCAGGTGTAATGTCTCTGATGATTTCGCTTGTTGTCTATCAGATTTACCAGGCCAGGTGGCTTACACATCATGGGAGACAGGTTATTGCCATGGTGACTTCGATCAGACAGGAAATAGGAAAGACTGCCTGGGGCTTTTCACGGGAAAACTATTACATTACTGCTGCCTGGACGAATCCTCGCACAGGGCAACGATATACATTTTGGACGTGGATCATGAATTCCCGACCGGCGTTTACATCTGGGAGCTTGATCCCGGTTTTGATCGATCCCAGGCGCCCGGAGCGCTATACCCTGAGCTTTTAAGAGAGGTCCTTTCAAATGCATACTGAAGAGACCCGCATGGATGGGGGACGCGATCAATTTGAAGAGGGTGATGGCAGCGAGCAAAGCGAAAGCGATGAGGACGGACGCGATTTATCGCGTCCCTACACGTCAACCGAAATGGGAGAAGCTCGGGTAGCGCAACAAGGCACTTTTTGGGAGGTGCTGAGGGTCTTTGCGAAACTGGGCGTCAGTTCATTTGGGGGGCCGGTGGCTCACCTGGGGTACTTTCGCCAGGAGATTGTGGTGCGCCGCAAGTGGGTGGACGAAGCGGCATATGCTGACCTTGTCGGGTTGTGCCAGTTCTTGCCAGGTCCTTCGAGCAGTCAGACGGGTATCGCGCTGGGGATTACACGGGCGGGATTGTGGGGAGGGTTGGCGGCGTGGCTTGGCTTTACTGTGCCATCGGCCATCGCGCTGACGGCTTTTGCGTATGTGACGACGCTTATCAAGGGCGTTGCTCAATCGGGCTGGCTGCATGGCCTGTTGGTTGCGGCGGTGGCAGTGGTCGCATCGGCGGTGTGGGGCATGGCAAAAACGCTGTGTCCCGACGTGCCGCGTGCCACACTGGCGATTGTGGCGGCGGTAGTCATTCTGCTCTGGCCGCTGGCGGTTGTGCAGATTGCCATTATCGCGCTGGCCGGCCTGTTTGGCTGGCGTTTCTTGCGTGGCACACAAACTGTACAATCGACACCGCTGCCTCTTATGCTGCCACGCCGCCTGGCTGTGGGCTGCTGGATACTCTTCTTCGCGCTGCTGGTCGTACTGCCGGTGCTGCGGCAGGTCACGCAAAGCCAGCCGGTGGCGCTTTTTGATACGTTCTACCGGGTGGGTTCGCTGGTCTTTGGCGGCGGGCATGTAGTGCTGCCACTTTTGCAGCGCGAAGTGGTGCCGGCTGGTTGGGTGACGAATGATCAGTTCCTGACCGGCTATGCCGCGGCCCAGGCCGTACCGGGTCCGTTGTTCACCTTCGCGGCATACCTGGGCGCTGTCAGCAAACCCTCTCCCAATGGCTGGATGGGAGCCGCGATAGCCCTGGTCGCCATATACCTGCCGTCGTTTCTGTTATTGATCGGTATCCTGCCGTTCTGGAATCGCCTGCGCGCGTTTGACCCCTTTCAGGCGGGGCTGCGCGGCATCAATGCGGCGGTGGTGGGCATCCTGCTGGCCGCGCTCTATCAACCAATCTGGACGAGCGCGATCCACGTTCCCGCTGATTTCGCGCTGGCCCTGGTGGCCTTCGGGCTGCTGGTGGTCTGGAAATTGCCTCCCTGGGTAGTGGTGGTTGTTTCGGCGCTGCTGGGGATGGGATTGCACCTGCTTGTTTGAAATCATGACAACAGGTGTCAGCTATAAGGGCGTATACTAACCCTGCAAGTAAGATTTTGAAGGCAAAAGCAGACGTTAGGAGATAATACCTGTCATTCTGAGCGAAGCGAAGAATCTCACTCGCCGGATGCAGAGATTCTTCGCTTCGCTCAGAATGACAGGGGCCGGGAGACTGCGCACGAGAAGGCTTATCTCCAAACGTCTGAGGCAAAAGGAGGTTTTTTATGCGCTACGCTATTACGCTACCGAATATTGATTACGATGCTCAGGTTATTGCTGACCTGGCTGTTGACGCGGAAGAGGCAGGCTGGGATGGTGTGTTTGTGTGGGATTGTATAAACATGCGCAACCAGTCAGCGCACGATCCCTGGATGATCCTGGCGGCTATTGCGGCCCGCACACGGCGCATACGCCTGGGACCACTGATAACGCCACTCTCGCGCAGGCGTCCCTGGAAAGTGGCGCGTGAAACTGTTACGCTCGATCATCTCTCCAATGGGCGGTTCATCCTGCCGGTTGGCCTGGGTGAAACTAACGATGGGGGCTTCTGCAATGTTGGGGAAGAGTTGGACCGTAAAAAACGGGCGCAAATGCTCGACGAAAGCCTGGATATTCTCAACGGACTGTGGAGCGGCGAGCCGTTCAGTTACGATGGCACGCATTACCACATTAAGGAAATGACCTTCTTGCCCAAACCTGTGCAGTCGCCGCGTATCCCTATCTGGGTAGTTGGCGCGTGGCAACGCGAGAAATCGATGCAGCGCACGCTGCGTTACGATGGCATACTTCCGGCGAAAATGAACGCGGACGGCTCATTCGCCGACATGACGCCCGGTGATCTACGGTCCATGAAAGCCTACATTGAGGAGCAGCGCACTCTCACCACGCCGTTTGATGTTGTGATAGAAGGTGAGACGCCCGGAGACGATGCCGAAAAAGCTGCCGCGATTCTGCAGCCGTTGGCTGATGCAGGTATGACGTGGTGGCTGGAAGCCGTGTGGAAAACGCCTGAGACAGAGGGCGGCGCGGAGGGTATGCGCAGGCGCATTAAGCAGGGGCCACCACGCTACGATTGATGTGGCAAATATAATTTGTCATCGCTGTCCAATTGCACATATCGACCATCTGGACGATGTCGAAGCGCGTGTTTCCAGGTATACTTTCTTCTCAAAAGGAGGAATGGACCATGCATGACATAAGCAATTCCACGTATCTTCAAAGCAGGCGCATAGGTGATGCTCTCGTTACTATTATCCTTGATGGGACTATTCGTGTCCCGGTTACGTGGGTGTTACAGGCACCAGAAGAGCAATTGCGAGAGGCGGTGGATATTGATTCCACAGGAAAGGTCCGTATTGATCACCTTGGTATTCATATCTCTCTTCATGACGCGTCGATTCTCATAGATGCTGGTATGGATGAACCCGATTCACCATGGGGCCGGCGCAACAAAGAGCAGATGGGTATGGTGCGCACGGCTGGTATGGTAGCGAGCCTGGCGCAGATTGGTGTTACTCCTGAAGATATCACCCACGTTTTGCTCACTCATTACCATTGGGATCATACGCTGGGCGCTACCATCGAGAAGGATGATGGCACGTTTGTTCCACGGTATCCACGCGCACGCCATCTGCTCAATCGCGCCGACTGGGCCGGTACTGGTACAAGCCTGGAAGTCTGGTCGGAGGAGGTGGCACGCATGGATGCACTTCAACGCCATGGCGTTCTTGAACTGATCGATGGGGATTATGAGGTGATGCCTGGTATCAAGATACTCCACGCTCCAGGTGAATCGCAGGGTCATTCCATTGTGCGGGTGGAATCAAGCGGGCAGGTTTTTTATGCACTGGCAGACCTTGTCCATCACGCCGTTGAATTTGAGCATCCAAATTGGACACGCGGCGGCTCTGACAAAGAGCAATTGCAGGCGTCACGTAAGAAATTCTTGCCTGATATCGCGACAAGCCAGGCGGCAGTCATTTTTACGCATGCCTACTTTCCGGGGTGGGGTCGTGTAGTGCAAACAGCGGATAGCTATCGCTGGAACCCTATTCATGACGATACGGAGCTAACAAAGTGAATAGGATTATACGAAAAGTATCGGGTTAGTTCGCGAAATCCTCGGTGAGCCACAGCCTTCCATTGCGTGGGTCGATGACAATATCAACACCGACAATAGTGGCGCTGGTGGCCAGGATATTCTGGCGATGGCCGTCATCGGGCGGTTTTTCGTTCATCATGGCTTGAAGGAGGCTCAGCGCACCGTTGACGCTTTGATCGCTGGTTTCACCAATATTCTCCGCCGCCCATGTCCAGTTGACGCCCTGTTGTCTTTCACGCACACCAAAAGATGCTTCTCCCGGTAGTTGATGTGAGAGGGTGTTGGCGGCTTGCATGGCAAGATCGTGCTGTCGCGCGCTGCGAGATAAGGCGGCGCTCCACGTCAATGGGGGAAGGCCATTGGCGGCTCGCGACGCATTGATGGCTTGAAAAACAGCTTGCGCAATGGAATTCTCTGCGGGCGTACCAGCTGTTTGAATGGGAGAAGTAGGAGTAGGCGTTGGCGTATGGCTTGCGCCGTTTGGCTTCTGTTTGGCCGGTGTGGGCGATGCTTTCGCAACAGGGGAAGCCCGGTGCGATGAAACTGTAAGGGGTGCGTTGGGTGTGACGGATGGATGAACAGTTGCCGGGCTGCCTGTGGTTGTCGAGCAGGCTGCTAGCAATAAGAAAAGCATGATAATGCAGATACTTTCAGCAGATGATGGTTTTCTTCTATTCATAATTCATAGGTTTGATTGTACCATGTGCAGGCAACCCGGAGTGATAGAGACCCATCACTTCATACCTTGACTTTCTTGTATCTATATGGTATATATCTATCAGATACGTATCTAGGAGATATAACATGGCGAAGGAAAATAAAAGTAAGTACGCGGTGTTGGGGGCGTTGAGCATTTGTCCGGGTTCAGGGTATGACATTAAAAAGCTGATGGAGCAGAGTACCAGCAATTTCTGGCATGAAAGCTACGGGCAAATCTACCCCATTTTGAAGCAGTTGATCGAAGAGGGGTTAGCGACCAGCCAGGCCGAAAAGCAGGAGGGCAAACCCGAACGCCACGTGTATACGCTGACGGAGCGTGGGACGGAAGAGTTGCAACGCTGGCTAACGGAGCCGGTTGAGTATGTGGTTGAACGTAACGAGTTATTACTCAAGTTGTACTTTGGCGCGCATATCCCACGCGAAAAAAACATTGAGCATGTACGAACCTTTCAGCAATTGCAAACTCAATTGTTGCGCAAATATGAAAACATCGAACTGTATTTGCAGGCCGGGATGGTCAGCGCGCCTGAACTGCTTTACCCTTTGCTGACACTGCGCTACGGCAAACATCGCTGCCAGGCTTTACTGGCATGGTGTGAAGAAACACTGGCGACCTTACAGGCGTTGTAAAAATGCACTGAAATTGACCGAAATTGAAAGGAACAACGAACATGGCTAAAGTGATACCGGGGCGTTTCACAGCTCAAACTGATGAACCTTTTGTGGTTTTTATTATTGGAATGCGCGTCAACAAGTTCTTCGCTTTTCGTAAGTGGATTGCTACGGCGATGGCTATGGGGCCAATGATCCGCACGCTGTACGAGCATCCTGAGAAGGGCTTTCTGGGGGCGCAAACGCTCATCTCCTGGCCCGGCGTGACAACTATTCAATACTGGCGTTCGTTTGAAGACCTGGAGAAATTTGCCAGGGATAAAGATGATCCACATCTGGAGGCATGGAGGAAGTTTAATAAAACCATCGGCTCAGATGGCAGCGTCGGCATCTTCCACGAGACATTCCTGGTTGAGGCCGGGAGGTACGAAGCCTTGTATGGAAATATGCCTATTACTGGACTGGCATCCGCGACCAAACATGTCCCCGCTATCGGGAAGCGCGAAACGGCGCGCCGCCGATTGGGCGGAGACAGCGAGCCAGCCGTCGCGTCCCCTGCGCAATCCGCGAGCTAATAAGAAAAGCAGGTGTGGGCCCTTGAGTACTCAAGGGCCAGAACCAACAGGTGGCTGAATGATTTGTTCAGCGCCTGCTACAATGGTCATCGTTCCTTGCGGTTTCATCACCATCCTGCTATACTTGTTGTTAGGGAACTGTTCGAAGTATCCCTAACAGCTACCACCGTTCTCCCGGAGTGCATATCTCATGCAGAAACGATCATCAACCATCGGAACCGTTCGGAACGGCTGCCTGGTGTATGAGCAACAGGGCCAACACGTGGTGGTGCTCCTTGATACTCCTTCCTGGTACACCTGGCTGGAAACGGCGACGCGCTTCACGTTGCTCTGCGATGAGGGCACCTTTACCGCGCACAAAGCGGGTGCTGGCAACCGGCGCGGCGGGTGGTACTGGCGAGCGTATCGTCGCAAGCGAGGACGACTCTCCCGCTGTTACCTGGGCGTCTCCACCAATCTCACGCTGTCGAAACTGCGTGAGGTGGCCCGCCGTCTGGCAATCGATGCTGAAAGCGCCGGAAGCGAGAAAGTAGAGGAGGACGCGCCGCCTTTTTCGCCCAGTCCCGTGCTCGTTGCCGGGGATGACATCGACCGTAATCCTCCAGACCAACATTACTCCCCCGCGTCTGCCAGTGCCGCATATCGCGCGTCCACGCCTGCTCGCGCTTCTGGAGCAGGGCGCGCGAGGGCCGTTGACACTGGTCTCGGCTCCTGCTGGCTCTGGCAAGACCACCCTGCTGGCAGCATGGGCGGCCATGACTACGCGACCGGTGGCCTGGCTTTCCTGCGAAGAGGGGGAAAACGACCCGGCGCGCTTTCTTTCCGCGCTCATCGCTGCTCTGGCGCGCCTCGCTGAGTGCCTGGGCAGTGCGGCAGAGATCGATCGGCCCTGGCATCCCGACGAACACGAACGGGTCCTGATCCGTCTCCTCAACGATCTTGAACGCCTGCTTTCGTACGAAGCAGTCTTGATCCTGGACGACGTCCACCAGCTCACAGCCGAGGCGAGTCAGTCCCTGCTGCTGTTCCTGCTCTCACATCTCCCCTCGCGTCTGCATGTGCTGATCGGGACACGGGGGGATCTGCCGAGGCTGGCGCACTGGCGAGCGCGGAATCAGGTCGCTGAACTGCACAGCCAGGAACTCGGGTTTGAATCAGCCGAAGTCGAGGCGTTTGTGCATGCGATGGGACTCCCGCTCGGCTCCGAGGCGATCCGTCTGCTGGAAGAGCGGACCGAGGGCTGGATTGCGGGGATCCAATTGGTGACGCTGGCCCTGCGCGGGCACGCCGATGCCACGCTCGCGCTCCGGACGACGGGGGTGACCCATCGCTTTCTCCTGGACTACGTGCGGGAAGAAATCCTGCTGCGGCAACCACCGGAGATGCAGCGCTTTTTGCTCCGGACCAGCATCCTGGAGCGGCTCAGCGGGCCGCTCTGCGAGAGCGTGACTGGAGAGTCTGGTGGCCAGCGGAAGCTCGCAACCCTGCTCCAGGAAAATCTCTTTGTCAGTGCGCTGGATGACACCGGGACCTGGTATCGCTCCCATCCGCTCTTCGCCGAAACGCTGCGCGCGCTTCTCCAGCAGCAGGAGCCAGCGCTAGTGCCGGAGCTGTATCGGCGGGCCAGTCGCTGGTATGAACAGCACGGGTGGGGAGAGGATGCCTGTGAATACGCCTTGAGAGCTTCCGACCTCCCCCACGCAGCACGCCTGCTGGAGGAGTTGGTGCCGTCCCTGGTGGAGCAAGGGAAGCTCGTGCTTCTCCGCCGCTGGCTGGATCAGCTCCCGCAGGCGCTCATCGCAGCCTCGGTGTATCTCTCGCTCGCCTTGATCTGGACCCAGCCCCTGCGCACGTCGGAGCCGCCTGACCCGGAGCAGGTCACCAAACACCTCACCGCGCTGTTGGAGGTGCATGCTCAGGACGACCCCGAGTCACAGGGAGTACTGCAACGGGAACTGGCGCTGCATCAGGCAGCGCGAGCGCTGGCTCAAGGGAATATCCCGCAGGCGCTTTCGCACGCTGCGGAGGTGACGCGTTCGCTCACGGGGCCGGAGACGGCCTGGACTCGGTTCACCCTGTGGCGGCAGCAGGTGTTGCTTGGGGTGGCCTATCGCGCGCGTGGGGATCTGCGGGCCTCGGAGCAGATGTGGCGGAACGCCTATCCTGCTGGCGAAACCATTCCCAATCAGTTGGTCCTCTCAGGTCTCGACGATCTGTACGAGGAGCAGGGCCGATTACGCGAACTGGGACGGCTCTATGAGGACGTGTTCCGCTCCTGCCGTGAGCAGCGCGATCCACCGCTCACGCTGCTGGCATGGGCGCATTGGCGCTCTGGAGTACTGCTCTGCGAGTGGAATCGCCTGCAAGAAGCGGAAGCCTCGGCCCAGCAGCTCCTCGCGCTAGACCCACTCCCGGAACTTGCTCGCCCCACCCCTGTGTTCGCGCTGTTCGGACTCAGAATACAGGCGCACGTGGCGCTGGCGCAAGGCAACGGCGAGTGGGCCAGACGCCTGTTGGAACGCGAGGAGTTGGACGTGGCACGCTTTCCGATTCCTCAGGCCAGCAAAGACGTACTGATCCTGATTCCGGTACGCCTGGCCCTCGCCTGCGGCCAGCTCGAGCCGGCCTTGCACTGGGCCTCGACCTGCGGATTGCGCTACGATGACCCGCTCACGATCCCCGCTGAAGAAGCAGCGCTACGTGCGCTATGTCGTGTTGGCGCGTGTGTTGCTCGCGCGTGGGCGCGGCCACCGGAATGCCTCATCGCTCGCGCAAGCGCGGATGCTGTTGGAGCGTTTGCTGGACATCTCCATTGGGGCAGGCGCTCATGGCCGCCGCATCGAGGTGCAAATGCTGCTCGCGCTGGCGCTGTACGCCCAGGGCAAGACCAAACAGGCCCTTTCCACGCTGGGGCCCATCCTCGCTCAGGCCGAACCAGAAGGCTATCTGCGCCTCTTTGCCGATGAAGGCGAGACGATGGCGCACCTGCTCGCGCTGATTGGCCCGTTTACCACCGCCTCGCCTGACTATCTTCAGCGCATCCAGGCAGCGATTGCCCCCGCGTGGCAGGCCCAGCCCGATGCCGCGACACAACCAGCACTACGCTCGACGCTCTATGAGCCGCTGAGTACACGGGAGTGGGACGTCTTGCAACTGGTGGCCGAAGGCCTCTCCAACCAGCAGATCGCACAGCACCTGGTACTCAGCCTGCACACGGTCAAACTCCACGTCAAGCATCTGCTGGCGAAACTCGGTGCCACGAATCGCACCCAGGCCGTGGCTCGTGCACGGGCGTTGCACGTCCTCTCTCGCGAAGAGGGCATGATTCCCTCCGAATAACTCTTTGGAGGGAAGACATCCGTTCTTTTTTGCCGTAGACTACTCAAAAGAAGGCAAATAACAATATGTTATATGCCGATGGCAAGCGGCCAGAGGCAGAGCGTCTGGCACCTTTCTCCCTCTGGGAACACGCTAACCACGGACGAATGTCAGCCGCGAGAGGACCGAGCGTTCTCCTGCTACCCTGGAGCGCAGCTCGGCTTCTGTGCTCTCACAGGAAAGAATGTTTCTATGCAAGAACAGGGTATGGCGCGCCGGGGAGGAGTCTCTCGTCAAGCGCATTACACACGGTCGCCGATGCCCAGTAAAATATCAATAGAACGGACGAAAGAAAGGGTTCTCTGCTATGAGAAATTCCACGCGATACGTTGCCATCAGTGTGATCGGTAGTATCGCACTTGTCGTAGGCGTGTTGTTCCAGGTGCAGGTTCCTGGCTATTATCCAACACGCGCCATTGTACTCATGGCAGTCGGTGTGATCCTGTTGATTTTTGGTATTGCCGGTATGATGGTGACGCGCAACAGAAGCCGATTGTAATCGTTGTAAAAAACGATGCGTACTCGTCGCTAAAGGAGTTGAAGATGCCTATCTTGAAACGACCCGGCACATGGAGAGGTTTTGTGGCCGCCCTGGCACTTACTGCCTTGCTCTCAGCGTGCGGCGGCTCGCCGTCAGTGCAAGGCACCCCTACGCCGCTGCCATGCAACACGTCGGCTACATCTGTATCGCCCGGTGCCCCTGTGGAGGATGTCTCCTACGCAACGGAATGGCCCTCCCCGAATCAGAACCTGTACAACACGCGGGTCGCGCACTCGACCATTGCTTCGACGAACGTGTCGAAGCTGGCGATGGCCTGGACGATCCCGCTGCAAGGCAGCGGTCCGGATGGTGCAGACGTTGCCAATCCGGTGATTGCCAACGGCATCGCCTATCTTCAGGATGGGGCTTCGAATGTGATCGCGGTGCAGGATGCGACTGGCCAGGTGCTCTGGACACACGAGTACAACTCTATTCCGAGTTCTGGGCCAAACGGCGTGACCTTCGCCAATGGCAGGATCTACGGCGTCACAGCTTGTGGGGTGTTCGCCCTTGATGCGCAAACAGGCCGACAAGTGTGGTATAATACGCATCTCGCGACAGGCCAGGTCAGCTTCGACATCGCCCCACAGGTGGCCAACGGGAAGGTCTTTGTCTCGTCGGCCATCACCGTTGGTGGCGGCATCATCTATGCCCTCGACGCCGCCAGCGGCACCACGCTCTGGAGCTTCCAGACCGTGGTGGATAAGGTGGGTCAACAGCTCAAAGCGACCGCAGGGGGTGCCTGGGATGCCATGCTGATCGGCCCGGATAACTCTGTCTACGCGGGCATTGGCAATCCCTATCTCTCGCTCCAGGAGGCGCAGGCGACCCCCAGTCGCGAATTGTACACGGATAGTATCGTCAAGCTCAATCAAACGACGGGTCAGCTGGAATGGTATTACCAGGCATTCCCCAACGATTTTCATGATTGGGATCTGCAGATCTCGCCCATCTATACCACGGTTGCCGGGCGTCCGGTGGTGCTCGCCGCCGGCAAAGGGGGGGTTGTGTTCGCCTTCGACGCCGTGAGCGGCCAGTTGCTGTGGAAGACATTAGTCGGTATCCATAACGGACACGACGATGATGACCAGTTGGCCCTCAACGGGACACTCCACTTACAGGCCCCGTACACGCTGGAACCAGGAGAAGTCGGCGGGGTGGAGACGAACATGGCAGCTGCGGACGGCGTGGTGTATGTGCCGGTTGATAACCTGCCAGAAACGTTCGCGACTGCCACAGCCCGTGTTGGCACGTCAAACTTCTTGCAGGGCAAAGGTGAGATGGTTGCCATCGACATAGCCACAGGGAAGCCACTGTGGGCAACCCAACTGCCACAATTGCCGTTGGGAGGGGCGACGGTCTCGAATGACCTGGTGTTCACAGCCACGTTCACCGGTGAGGTCGTAGCGCTCTCGCGCCAGGATGGGTCGATCGTCTGGACGGCGCAGCTCCCAGCCGGCTCGAATGCGACGTTGGCCATCGTTGGGAATACGCTGCTCGCTGGGGCAGGCATCCCACTGACGGCGACGCAGCACCCAGCGGTGGTCGCCTATCGACTTGGCAGGTAGGGCGTGATGTTTCCCTGTGGCCTGCCTTTTTAAAGTAGTGAAAGGAGAGTCTATGAACGCTATCGAAACGAACAACTTGACCCGTGCCTTCGGCAGCCTGGTGGCCGTGGACGACTTGACGCTTGCCATTCCAGAGGGAACCGTCTTTGGGTTCCTGGGACCCAATGGCGCGGGCAAAACGACCACCGTGCGCCTGCTCGCGGCCTTGATTGCCCCCACGCGTGGCAGCGCTGTGGTGGCGGGACATCGCCTGGGCGAGCACAATGAGGCCATTCGGCAATCCGTCGGCATCCTCACCGAGACGCCGGGCTTGTATGACCGCCTCAGTGCCTGGCAAAACCTGCTGTTTTTTGCGGAGATGTATGATCTCCCTGCCCAGCGCGCCTCCAGCCAGGTCGAACGTTATCTGCGTCTGCTCGACCTCTGGGAGCGGCGCGACGACAAGGTCGGCGGCTTCTCGAAAGGCATGCGGCAGAAACTGGCGATTGCCCGCGCCTTGCTGCACGAACCACAGGTGATCTTTCTGGATGAGCCAACGGCTGGCCTCGATCCGGAAGCCGCGCGGGTGGTGCGCGACTTCATCAAGGCATTGCGGGCCGAGGGGCGGACCATCTTTCTCACCACGCATAATCTGCCCGAGGCCGATGAACTCTGCGATCTGATTGGGGTGTTTCGCGCGCAGCTCCTGCGCCTGGGCACCCCGGCGCAGTTACGTGCTGGCATGTTTGGATCGGGCACCCAGGTGCAGGTCGTCGGAGACGCAGCGCACTGGCTCGAGACCGTTCGTGCCCTGTCCTTTGTTCAGGATGCGACGGCCTCCGAGAGTACCCTCTCCGTCAGTCTCGCGCATCCCGATGAGCAGAATCCGGCGTTGGTGCGTGCCCTCGTGGAGGCAGGCGCACCCATCCGCGCGGTGGAACCGACCTCCCATTCCCTCGAAGAGGTGTACCTGGAACTGGTGGAGAGTGAGCGCAAAGCGGCGGCTGTCGCCACGAAGTAAGGAAGAAGGAGCCATTCAAGTATGCACAAAGTCTTGGTAATCCTGCGCAAAGAGTTTCTGGAGATCGTTCAGCAGCGTATTCTCCTGTTCAGTATTCTCCTGCCGCCGCTGCTGTTTGTCGTGATTCCCTCTCATTTTCCTGCAACTCGGCGGCAATGGGTCGAAAGCCAGTTCGCTGGCAGTCCCGTCCCTGCAAGGGTTGACCCTCCACGAGTACACGCAGGGAGTGGTCGGAACGGTGTTCTCGAACATCTTTCTCCTGCTGTCGATGATCGTGCCCAGTACGATTGCGGCCTATAGTATCATTGGCGAGAAGACCAGTCACACGCTGGAACCGCTGTTGGCAACGCCGGTGCGCCGGTGGCAATTGTTGGCGGGCAAAATGCTGGCGGCGTTGTTGCCGGCGGTGCTGGTCACCTGGGTGAGTGGGGGCCTGTTCATCGCTGAATTAGCGATCTTGACCGATGCGAATGTCGTCTCCCACGTGGTCACCGGGGGCTGGCTCATCCTCTTCATCGCCGGCACACCGCTCTTAGGGCTGATCGCAGTGGCCGTCATGACGGCCATTTCGTCGCGGGTCAACGATACCCGCACGGCGCAACAACTCTCGATCTGGGCGGTGGTACCCATCCTGGGGATCATTCTCGGCGAACTCTCCGGCCAGTTTGAACTTACCGTGCTCGTGGCGGTCATTGCCACCGTTGTCCTGATCCCGCTCGCGATCCTCTTGACCTGGGGGGCTGCCCAACTGTTTCAGCGCGAAACCATTCTGACCCGCTGGAAGTAGGAGCGTGTTACAGGGGTCAGCATATCCAATCCTGGCATCGTGCGATACTAGCGCATGGTACGGGCTACCAGTAAAATATCAATAGAACGGACGAAAGAAAGGGTTCTCTGCTATGAGAAATTCCACGCGATACGTTGCCATTAGTGTAATCGGTATTATCGCACTTGTCGTAGGTGTGTTGTACCAGGTGCGGGCTTTTGGCTATTATCCAACACGCGCCATTGTGCTCATGGCAGTCGGTGCGATCCTGTTGATTTTTGGCATTGCCAGTATGGTGGTGACGCGCAACAGAAGCCGATTGTAATCGTTGTAAAAAACTATACCTTGAAGTAATACTGGGCCATATCGCTGACCAATATGGCCCTTTTCTTCTCGTTGTTTTTGGGTCCGATAATACTCAAGGGCCGTGTGTGCGGGCCGGTTGCCTATGACGCCCGGACCGCACACCTGCTTTTTCATTTTTATAATGAATAGCGTAACTTTCACGTCTATTGAACGTACAAGGAGAGGACGGATTTATTGATATAACCAGATAAAAGCAGGGAGTACGGAATTATGTCACAAGAGATGCGCTACGATGAAGGCGGGCGAGAAAGCCAGAGACCACCGATGGATACGTATGATGCTGGATACCAGACGGGGGCGTATCGCGATCCTTTTGCGGGCGCATCGGGGCAGAAGCTGTCGATGCCATTTCAGCAGCAATCAAACCCGGCGTTGAGCGCGGGTCAACGATTAGCGCTGGCGATCGTATCGGTTGTCATGCTGGTGCCACTTTCTGCAATCATCTTTGGCACCGCGCTGGGGGCAGGTGGAGGCCTTGCGCTGCTGGGTGGGCTAATTGGTCTGGGGTTGATATGCCTGACGATTATGGTTATCAACATTGTTTTTAACTACAGGCACTAGCAAAAGCAGTAGCGACACCCCTTGGGTGTCCCGTTTGCATACCTTATGAAACGTTTATAGACGGAAAGGACGGGACACCCACAAGGGGTGTCGCTACTGACGACTTTTTCACTCTGAAAACAGCCCGTGCGGGGTTTTTTGCGGTACGATGACTTTCAAGGCTCTCTGGGCGACTGAGAGAGTGGCGGGTGTGTGGCCGCCAGAGTCGCCATCGATCTGGTAGGCGACGGGTTTGGGAGTATCGATTTGTATCGAAGTGAATTGATCGTAACGCACCCACATGCGTCGTTGATCGCGGCGCAGGATAAAATCCGATAAGACGATGAAGCGCCCAGGCAGGCTGCGCTTGCGCACAATGCAGAGGTTGAGCAGTCCATCATCTAGGCGGGCCTGCCAGGTGAACTTGAATGCGCCCGCGTATAACTGTGTATTGCCGATAAAGATTTGCAGCGCGCGTGTTTTTACGACCACGCCGTTGTTGTTGACTACGACGGGGAAGCCTTTGTAACCGGGTCCGTACCACAAGATTGCCAGCGCGTAGCCAAGCACACCCAGGCGTTTGAGTGGTTTATGTTCTACGGCCTGGGTGATTTCACCATCGAAGCCGATGCCAACCATCAACAGGAAATACCGCCCATTGATGCGGCCCACGTCTACACGGCGCGTCTGGCCGTTGACAAGCACATGGCGCGCTCCATGCATATCGAGGGGAATGCCCATTTCGCGCGCCCAGACGTTGACGGTACCGGTGGGCAGCACTGCCAGGGCGGTTTCGCTGCCCACCAATCCCTGAATGATGTCGTTGATGGTGCCATCGCCCCCTGCGGCAATGACGATGTCCGCGTGCTGTTCGACTGCTTTGCGCGCCAGTTCGCTGCCATCACCCGGTCCCTCTGTAAACCACAGGTCAACCCGCCAGCCATGCGAACGCAGGAATGTGAGCGTGTCTTGCATACGACCCGCCTGCACCGGCATAAAGCCCGATGTGGGGTTGGCGATAATGATGGCAAAGCATGAGTTCAGGTCTTCCTGCTTTTCCTGTTCCTCTGACGAGTCTTGATTGTGATGTGAGTCTGTTGCGTCCGTTTGCATATGGGTTTTCCTCAAAGAGAGTGCTAGATATAAGCAATCAATCGACACGCGGCACGCGGGCCAGTATTTCTGAGACAACTTCGTAATTGATGGTTCCCAGGCGCCGGGCTACCTGTTCCGCCGTCAGGTTGGCGCTGCCCTGGCGACCGATCAACACCACCTCGTCCCCAACGCGGGTCTGCGGGATGTGCGATACGTCTACCATACATTGATCCATGCAGACACGGCCCAGCAGAGGCGCGGGTTGGCCGTGAATGAGTACCGATCCCCAGTTGGCGGGGGCGCGCCGGAATCCGTCGGCATAGCCAACGGGCAGTACGGCGATGGTGGTTGGTTGCTCTGTATAAAAGGTGCAGCCATAGCCCAGACATTCTCCCGCCGGGATTACTTTGACCTGCGCTACCTGCGTTTTGAAAGAGAGGGCGGCGCGAAAACTTTGCGGCAGCGGCACTTCATCCGATGGGTGCAGGCCAAAAAGGGCAATGCCGGGACGCACCATGTTGAGCCGCGCTTCGGGCAATGTGAGCGTGGCAGCGCTGTTAGCGGCGTGCGCCAGGGGCGGGCGGATGCCTTCTTCCTGTAACACCTGCAAAACCTGTTGGAAACGCGCCAGTTGCAAATGGGTATGGGTCAAATCGAGTGTATCGGCCATGGCGAAATGCGTAAAGATACCCTCGAGTTGCAGACCGGGGAGCTTTCTGACCATCATAACTAATTGAACGATGTTCTCAAGCTGTTCGGCGCGTATGCCCAGGCGTCCCATGCCCGTATCGACTTTGATATGCGCCAGCGCTGTTTTGCCCAGGGCAAGCGCGGCGCGTGAGGCCGCTTGAGCCGCTTCGATGGAGTAGAGCGTGAGGGTCACGCCCAGGTGAACGGCTTCGCGCATTTGCCAGGCTGGGACGTAGCCGAACACCAGGATGGGGGCGTTAATGCCAGCTTCGCGCAGGGGAATGGCCTCGCTGACGGTTGCTACGCCCAGCATACTCGCTCCATTGTGCAGCACGGTATGGGCCACTTTGACGGCTCCATGTCCGTAGGCGTCGGCTTTGAGGCTTGCCAGAATGCGCACCTGCGAGCCAATGAGCGCGGCGATCTGGCGCGTGTTGTGGGCGATGGCGCTCAAGTCGATCTCCACCCACGTAGGGCGTATGGGGCGCGTCATGGTGATCTGTTTCCAACCGGGTGTCTGCCTCACCAGTTGTTCTCGCGCCTTCTGCGGTTCCTTCATCAAAAGCTCGGTAACTCGTTCCATGCGTGTCTCCTCGGAGCCTTTGATGTAGATTACGGTGTCTGGAGGGCCATGGTCGCTCTCGCGGTTTTCTTCCAGAGATCGTAGAATGTGTTCTACTGCCTGGGCGGCGTCTTCGTGGGTTGAGGTGATGACGATGTGATCTTCTGCCATTCCCGCTTTGCGGGCGGACTCGGCTATAACGCTGGCATACTCTCCACGCGCCACCAGGTATGCGACACATTGCGCTGCCTGCTGTCCCATCAAACGATGCGCTTCTTCGGCGTAATCGCCCAGGCGCAGCATGTCTCCCAGCACCGCGATGCGATTTTTGGCGGGGAGAGATTTGACTGTTTCCAGACCCGCAACGACGGAGGCCGGCGCTGAGTTATGTGTATCGTTCGAGCAGGGTGGTTGACGAGATGCCGGGAAGCATATGTACCCTGCCCGGCATGGCTTCCAGGTGCGCCAGGGCTGGCTGCATTTCGGCAAAGCTTAGCCCACACTGTTTGCCAACGGCGCAGGCTGCCAATATGGTCGAAATGTGGTGCTTCCCTAAAAGGCGCGACGATAGGCGTACTGTAGGGACGCGATTTATCGCGTCCGCATCCTCTGCGTCCGCCCCCATTACGGACGAGGAGGAAGCGGACGCGATAAATGATATCCCAACGGTGTCGAAAGGGATATCGCAGGTTATACCGTTCCACGATACTTGCGCGTTTTGCGCCAGGGATGGAGTAAAGGTGGTGATGGGCGCGGCGCAATGCGCAAGCAGGTCGCGCAACAAGGGATCGTCGCCGTTCACAATGGCGAGTCCGTTTTGGGGAAGCATAGTCAGTAGCTGACCGTATTCCTCGGCGAGACGCTGGAGTGTGCCGAAGTATTGAAGTTGCGTGGGGCTGATGTTGGTGAGGACGCCAATAGAGGGCTGCACCATCTGGCAAAGTTGGCGCATTTCGCCGGGGTGGTCGCACCCCAGTTCAAGAACGGCGTACTGGTGCCGTTCTTCCAGGCGACCGAGTGAAAGGGGCAGGCCGAGCGCGTCGTTGTAGTTTTGCCAGCTTTTGAAGGTGGCAAAGTGGCCGGAGAGTAGTTCGGCGATGGCTTCCTTGGTGCTGGTTTTGCCAACGCTGCCGGAAACGGCGATCACAATGGGACGCCAGCGACGCAGTATGGCGCTGGCGTAGTGCTGGAGGGCGATGCGCGTATCTTCGACTACGATAGTAGTGATGCCTGCCTGCTCGAGTTTAGATCGCCGGGCATCCTCGATGGCGGTGAAGGCGCGCGCTTCTATCAGCAATCCTGCCGCGCCACTTTGCGCGGCTTCCAGCAGGTAGTCATGGCCGTTGCCGCGTTCGCCGCGCACTGCTACGAACAGTTCGCCAGGCATGAGCTGGCGGGTGTCATGATTGAAGGTATCGAAATGGGTGTGTTTGCCCGTGTATAACAGGCTACCAGATGTTGCGCTCAACAGGTGGTCAAGGAAAATCATGTACTCTCCGAATGTCACCTTGCAAGGATATATTGCATACTGCCAACCTGTTTAATCATCCCTTTTAATTCCATCATTGTCAAGACTGAGATGACATCGTTCGTGGGTATGTCCGATTCTCGAATCAGGTCGTCGATGTGCAGTGGGTCGTGGCTAAGCAGTTCCAGAAGTTTCTTTTCCTCGGCGTTATCGGGCAGGATGGCTTGCATTTCGATCTGATGGGGAATCGTGAACAGGTTGAGTGTTTCGATAATATCTTTCACGCTCATTACGGAGTGCGCGCCGTCTTGAATCAGCCTGTTCACGCCGGTGCTTCTGCTTGATAGGATACTGCCGGGAATGGCAAAAACCTCGCGGCCATGTTTCAAGGCGAAACCTGCCGTGATTAATGCGCCGCTGCGTTCAGGAGCTTCGACGACCAGCACGCCCAGCGAGAGGCCGGAGATGATGCGGTTGCGGGCCGGGAAGTTGTTGCTGTCAGGCCGCATACCAGGGGGATATTCGCTGATGAGCACGCCTTGCCCGGACTCGACGATGCGATGCGCCAGCTTGCGATTGTCGGGGGGATAGGTGATGTCGAGGCCGCACGCCAGCACTGCGACGGTGCGCCCGCCGGCATCGAGCGCGGCGGTATGGGCGATGGTATCGATGCCCAGCGCGAGGCCGCTCACAATGGTAACGTCTCCCCTTGCCAGATCCGTGACCATGCGCTGTGTGACTTGCTGGCCGTAGGTGCTGGAATTGCGCGTGCCAACGACTGCCAGCGCGAAGCGGTCGGCTGTGGTAAGTTTGCCGTACAGGTAGAGGACGGGTGGGGCGTCGTCGATTTCACGCAAGAGCGGTGGATACAGTTTGTCTCGCCAGGTCAGCACTTTCATGCGAAGCTTTTCTAAACGCTCTAATTCCGCTTGAGGATTGAGGGTTGCGCGCAGGCTGAGCAATTTTTCAACGGCGGGGCGATTGATACCGGCCCGAGTAAGATCTGTGCGTCCGGCTTTCCATGCTGCTTCCACGTCGTCCTCAAAGTAGTTCAGCAGGGCGCGGAAGGTAACCGGCCCAATGCCTGAGACGCGACTGAGGGCAATCCAACAGGCCAGAGCATCAGGAGAGAGCGCGTCTGTGGCGCTTTCGGTCCCAGGAGTATCGTACACTTCCATCTTTTAGATCTTCTTTCATCTATTCTTGCGGATATTGTCGCCGGGGAGGTGGCGCGGGATTGGCCTGGCCGGGCGGCTGAAAGTCAATATATTCTTGCATTGGAGCGTCGGGCGGCATGGGCGAAGTAGACCCTGCATACATCGAAGTTCGCATGTATAGAGAGGGGTCCTGGTAAGGCGCGGGTTGGCCGTTGAATGTGCCAGTGACAAGCGCTGGCTGCGCGCGCCTGCGGTTTACGACGACAAAGAGGACGATCAGGCCAAGCAGCGAGCCGAAGACCAGCAGACCGCCAAAAGCTACCAGTATCCACGAGCGGTCGTTGCCAGTTACATTGAGCTGGACAGTATGCTTTTGCGTAACCTGGGGGGTGGGTGTTATCTGATCGGGGGTAAGTATGCCCGGCTGCTTCAGGTAAAGTAGCCACTGGTTTTCCAGGTGAACTTGATCGAGTCCCAGCGCCAGGGTCAGGTCCTGACCAAAATCATTTTGTGGGTTATCCATATCCTTGATAAGGCGATCCATTTTGGTCTGACCAAAGGTGTTGAACATGTAGGCAACCAGGTTCCAGCTCTGGGCATAAGCGAGGTAGGCTTTGTCGGCGTTGGCGGGAAAGTTGTCGGAGATGTCGCTCAGGCGCAACAGGCTTTTCGTCGCGAGGGCCTGATCAAGGCGGTTCCTCAAGTCGGGTTCGCGAAAAACCTGGTTATAAACCGCCAGACCCTCATCGAACCAGGTGGGCACAAACACTCCGCTGTTTTCACCATCTTTAATCAACTGGTGAAAGATCAGATGCGTCAATTCGTGTGGCATATCGCGCTTAAGGGTTAAGTCGGCGATACCGGCTACCACAATCGATGCTTCGTCCAGGGTGGGAAAGGCGATACCTCCTACCCATTCGTAGGTGCCTGGGGGTAGCGAGCCGTGAAAATCAGTATCTGTTTGATACACCCACAAATTGATATGATCAACCAACCCTCCGCCAAGCATGTTGCCGGTATTTTTTATGTCTACGCTAGCCGTATTAAGAATAATCTGCCCGAAATCCGAGGAGCGATTGTACCAGTTGACCTGCAACAGCCCCTGCGTCAGGTGTTGCCAGTTGAAGCGGGTATCGACGGTAGTAAGCTGCTGCATGGGTTCTACAAATGTATCGCCTGCCTGGTCGGTGAAACGCCAGTAATAATAGACGGCGCTGCCCGCGGGCATGAAATTGTTGCCGCTCGTGTCTTGTTTCCAGGTCAGCCGCAGAGTGCGCAGAGAATTAGCGACCGATAGAGGATGTGACTCCACTCCCGCACTGCTGTGAATGTTGACGATGATAGAGGCTGAGACAAAAGTACTATTGGCATCGCTGGCGCTTACATTAAACGTAATCGAATCGGGAAAATGCACAGAGTATGACTGAGAAGTGATGGTTATAGCGTCATTGGGAATAGTGGAAAAAGCCAGGGCATGTCGGGAGGTTGCCAGTGGCGCGAAATAGAGGGTAAGCAAACAAGATGTCATGAGCGAAATGAGAAAGAAACGGCGCAAGGACATTGATCGGCTCCTCTCAATTTATAGACATGCAGGCAGATTTTGTAATGGCGATAGTATAGACAAAGCAGCGATTACATTGTACCTGATTCAGATGATTCTGTACACACGCGATGCCCCAAAGGGGCGATTTTGTTAATGCCCTACGTGTTGTTCGTTTGCACAGGTAGACCATTTCTCTCTGAAACCATGTTGGCCTTCGTTCTTACTAGTTGATAAGGCGAAAAAATAGCAATAAGCACGATCAATCTCACTTGATGTGAGGACTATAAAGGAAACACAATGAGTAGCAATTATTGGAATCAGCAGCAGGGAGATGCGCCCAACCCGCAGCAGCATGTTCCTTCTATGAATGGAAATGGGAATGGAGTTCCCCGGTCGGGCAGGCTGTTGAGCAATTACAATACGAATAATACTCAGCAGACGATGCCAGCGCCGCAGGGATGGCCGACGCCGCAGGGGCCTTCTCCCGTTTCGCCAATACCGCCCTCTTCAGCGCAATTCCTGTCGCCTCAATCACAACAGCAATTCCCACAATATCCGCAGGGGCAACAAACGCCGCAAGGTTCTCAATACCCGCAGAACTCGTTCGCGCAGCAGGGCGGGCATCCGGCTTCGGTCTTTGCCAATGCGATGAACACGGTGCGCCGCTGGTCGGGCAAAATGGCAGCCGCGCGCGGCAGTTATGTAGACCCGAACCCGCTTGTATTGCATCGCCCGCAATCCCCGGAGCGAGTCAACAAGAGAGTACCCTGGAAGCGTTCACATGCCCTGCGCGTTTCGATGCAGATGCGCCATCGCCGCGCGCGCTGGCAACGCACGCGCCCAAATAAGAAGAAAACCTTAACCATCACTTTTTCTATCTTCGCGGCTTTGCTGGTAGTATTGCTCGCGTCGGGCTTTGGCGCGGCTTATGGCTACTACCAGAGCCAATATCCGCATGTGCAGGATATTGCTAATCAGCAGGTGAGCCAGTCGACGCGCATCTATGACCGCAACTTTAAGCTGATCTATACTGCATATGACGGCGTATATGGACGCGGCACGGCAATAAGCTACTATCAGGTGCCGGGGGTTATGCAAGATGCCATGATCGCCACCGAAGATCACACCTTCTGGAATAATTCGGGCATCGACCCGCAGGGTATCCTGCGCGCGGCTACGGAATACCTTTCAAATGGGGGTGTAGTATCGGGCGGCGGCAGCACTATCACGCAGCAGGTCGTAAAAAACTTGACGGGTAATAACCAGGTCTCGTTGCAACGCAAACTGCCCGAAGCGGCGCTGGCTATCGGCCTGACGCAGCAGTACAATAAGTGGAAAATCCTGGAGATGTACTTCAACGTGGCTCCATTTGGGGCGCAGGAGCAGGGGGTTGACGCGGCAGCTGAAGACTATTTCGGGCTACATGCTAAATGCGATGCCAACTTTAAGTGCATCCCGGCTATCGCTTTTCTGGACCGCGATCTTACCAAATGCAAAATTGCCAGCGATCCCTCCACCTGTAAGGTAGACCCGATATTGGGGCTGGCGCGCGCCTCGCTGCTGGCTGGTATGCCGCAAAACCCGCCCAGTTACGATCCAACGGTAAGCAAGGACAATATCCTGGCAGCACAGGTGCGCCAGGATTACGTGCTCAATCAGATGCTTTCGCTTAAAATGAGTATCAATCTAGGATTGGGCGATCAAATAACTGACTCCGGGCTGGGGCCGATTACGCCTGATATAATTACGCAGGTCGAGGCTTTGACAAAGACCTTCAAATACCCTGGCTTCAACGCTACCAAGAACGACCCGCATTTTGTGAACTGGATCATCCCCATTATTGAGAATGCTCTGGGCAATGGAGATGGACAGCTTGGCGCGCATCTCTTCCTGACGGGCGGTTTCAACATTCGCACGACCATCGATTCCAACCTGGAAACCTTCATCGAAAACGACGTGCGCCACCAGTTGCGCGATCGCCAGTACCAGATTTTCGTGAATGACTACGGGCCGCTCAATACGTTACATAACGTGAATAACTCGGCGGTTATCGTCGAAAATGCCAAAACCGGCGAGATTCTGGCAATGGATGGCAGCGCGGATTATAACTCCAACGATCCCAGGATTGCCGGGCAGGTCAACTCGGCTACCGCGCTGCGCCCGCCTGGCTCGTCGTTCAAGCCGATAGTCTACGCGACTGCTTTCCAGATGGGCTGGTATCCCGGTATCGTGCTGCAGGATAAGCAGACCTTCTTCCCGGTCGGCACTCCACCACAGCTGGACGTGCATGCGCCGGGTGCGACCTACCATCCCACTGATTATGGGCAGACGTATCACAATCTGAATTCTAACCTTCTGCTCGCCATAGCGAACTCGTTTAACGTGCCCGCCGTCAAAGCGTTAGAGTTTGCAGGTTTGGAGAATGTATTGAATATGGCGCGGCGCTTCGGCATCACCGATCTTGATACAGATGCCGTCAATTATGTGAATGCTTATAATAAAGCACACAATACACACATCACCCTGACCACCCTGCAAAACCTGGGACCCGCGTTCGCGCTTGGCGCGTACAACGTCTCGCTTTTACAGATGGTGGGGGCGTACCAGGTGTTTGCCGACCAGGGGAATCGCGTGCCACAACAGTACGTGCTGGACATCTTTGATAATTACGGGCACCACATCTATCACTTTGATCCGGCGCATCCTCAGACCTCGCGTGTGATTAGCGCGCAAATCGCCTACATGATGTCTTCGATACTTTCAGATAATAATGCGCGCGCGATTGAGTTTGCCCCAGATTTGGTGCTGACAACAAAACAAGATTGGGATGGCCGTCCTGTAGCTGCGAAAACGGGTACGACCGATGGCTTCCAGGATAACTGGACGATGGGCTATACGCCCGGATATCGTAGTGGGTGTCTGGTCGGGCAACGCTAATGGCGACCTGATGAACAATGTGGTTGGTATCACGGGCGCGGCCCCCATCTGGCACGATGCCCTGGAGTATGCCAGTGGCAGATGTTTCCCGGCAGGCTCGTTCGCGGGCAACTGGAGCAGTTGCGGCGACCTGAAATTCCCGCCAGATACGTTCAATCCTCCAACGGGAGTCATCCAGCAGCAGGTGAATACGGTCAATGGTCTGGCCGGTAATGGATACCTGTCCTGGATGCTGAATAGCGATGTGCCAGTGGTGAGCGGATTGACTCAGCCCACGACTACCAATGGGACGCCCACTGCGACGGCGACGCCGTGAGATGATTGTGAGGGCGGGAGGGGAACCTGGGCGAGGGCAAGCTCGACCCGTACCCTGTCCGGCTGTTACACAATGTCTTCATGATGAGGAGCGGGGTTTTTCGTGCGTAGGGACGCGGGTGGAGTGGGGTGGATGGGTGGACCCTTGTGGGCGTCCGAGGTGGAGCGGGGGAAGTAGGGGACGAGGACGCCCACAAGGGTCCCTACCCATCCCCTCATCCACCCGCGTCCCTACACGAAACGATGCCCGGCCCTTCCAATTCCTCGATTTGGTTGTTAAAATTCAATGGGAAATGATGCATTGACCCTCACTTTCGGCTGTCGGTTCAATAGGATGATGTTGTATACTATAGGCGTACCCCGCTCCGGGGCATATGCGACGGGCTAAACCCGTCGCATTCGCATTTATTTGTACTAATTTTCAAGGTGGTGCAGTGATGACAGAAGTACCGGTGGTCGGGCCTGTTAGAATGCTTGCGATTGATATTGATGGCACTTTGTTGAACCCTGATGGGAAAATTACCGTGCCGACGCTGGCGGCTGTGCAGGCCGCGCAGCAGGCTGGTATTATTGTGACGCTGGCAACGGCGCGCCGCTATTGCAATACGAAGCAGGTAGCGGATGAACTGGGCTTGAATATTCCGCTTATCCTGTACGATGGGGCTATGATTGTGGAGCATCCGCAGGGTATGATCTTGCGCAGGCAAACGCTCGCTGCGGATATTGCGCAACAGGCGGTTGATGTGCTGGCGCGACATGGTGTGCAGCCGGTGGTTCACCCGGATACGGGGTTGAACGAGCAAATCTGGACGGGGCCGGATGAGTTTGATAACCTGTGGCTGGATGCCTACTTTACGACCTTTCCTGACATGATGCGCAGGATGCCTTACGCGCAACTCTGCGCCGGACATGCTGATCCGCTGCGCGTGGTGGCGTTTGATTCGGAGGAAACTATTCTGAGGTTGTCGCCGGAGATTGCGGCGCTCGATTGTTCATGGACGAGTATCAAACGGGGTAACTATGGTAGCGCCGAACTGGTGGTGATGCGTGCTGGAACCTCGAAGGCGAGCGGTGTGACTGCGCTGGCAGAGCATTTCGGCCTGCCGCTTCGCCAGGTGATGGCTATCGGCGATAACAACAACGATATTTCCATGTTGCAATGCGCCGGCTGGGGGGTAGCGATGGGACAGGCTCCCCAGGCAGTCAAAGACGCGGCACGAGCGGTGACTGCCAGCAATAGCGAAGATGGTGTAGCGAAGGCTATCGAGCGTTACGCGCTGGGGGATGGCTTGCTGGAAGCGCGTCTGGCAGTGTTGAGCGCGGACTCAAATTCTCTCAAGTAGGCTATCTGCCTGTGATTTGGCGCGGCCTGCCAGCGTTTTTGTTGCACCAGTTGCACGGCGTCCAGAGCGTGCATCCCCGCATAGATGAGCACAGCGCAGGTGAGCTGGACGCTGCGCCCCACGCCATGTTCGCAATGGATAAGAACATGTCCGTTCTGCTCCATGGCCTTTTGTGCCCATTGCGCGCCCTCCATCATCTGTTCAATGGTCAGGGGATAGGTGTCGCGGGTAGGCAGGTATAATAACTGGATGTGTTCTTTTGCCATAGCCTGCGCATCATCGCTGTGTTCCGAACGGGTATCAATCACATGAGTAACCCCTACACGGGCTACGGCGGGGATATCAACGGGACGAATACGCCCGCCAACGGCAAGATTGGTAGTGACCCAGCTCATATTGAGTTTATCGGGCAGGGGAATATGCAACGCTTGAGCAATGCGTTCGGACTGTGAATCTTCGGGAAACAGGCGCGCGGCGATGCGAGTCCAGGCCCGGTACGAAACGCGCACGAGTCCTGTAAAAAACCAGCGCGCGCCCGAAAAGCGCAGTCTGGGATGCTCCACGGACACGATTTGCGCCGCATCAAGCGGTGGCGGCGTTATAGTCGGGTCGGATGACATGATTTGAATATCCTATCTATCTTTAAGTAGAGGCGACCTCAAAGGTCGTTCCTACGGGTTGATCGTCACGAGACATCACGCGCTGTAAAGCGGCGATGGCGCACTCGATCATGCTATCATCGGGTTCGCGGGTGGTCAAGCCCTGCAAGGCCAGTCCGGGCGCGAGCAGCCAGCGCACTACGCGGTAGCGATAATTGGCCGCGCCCAGGCGCATCAGTTCATAGGCAATGCCGGCTATAACGGGTACCAGCACAATACGGGAGACAATTTTCACCAGCAATGAGGGCGAGCCGACCAGGGCGAAGACGAAAATGGAAACAACCATGACCAGTAATAAGAAGCCGGTACCGCAGCGTGTATGCACACGCGAGGCGCGGCGCACATGGGGGATGTCCAGAGGATCACCATGTTCCATGGCGTTGATGGTTTTATGCTCGGCTCCGTGATAGCCAAAGACGCGCTGAATGTCGGGTACGCGACCGATCAGGTAGAGATAGCCGACCAGCAGGGCCAGGCGAATTATGCCCTCTACGGTTAGATTGAGCCAGCCCTCGCCAATCTGGTTATGCAGCAGGCCGGTGATGAGCAGCGGCCCCAGGAAGAAGACGGCGATGGCAAAGCCGAGTGAGACGACCAGCGTCAATGCCAGTGTTAACCCGCCGATTTGCGGGGGTCTTTCTGGTTGAGCGAGCAGGCCGTTATGGCCCTCATTAGTCGGGCGAGGTTCTGTTCCAAAGGATCGATTATTTTCCGTTTCTGATAGAGAGCCGGGGTCGATAGCTCCTGTAGCGATGTTGGTGGAGAGGGCCATCAGGCGCGTGCCGAGTACCAACATCTCCCACAGCAGTAACATGCCGCGCAGGAATGGCAGGCGAAACAGGCGGTTCTGGTACAGTTTCGGACTTAACGCTTCTTCGTAGAGATAGATGCTGCTATCGGGGCAACGCACAGCCACTGCGGCTGTTTTGCGTCCCCGCATCATCACACCCTCCATGACGGCCTGACCGCCATAATAGAATTTTGCCATGTTACTTCACCTTTGGGCGCGATAGGGCGAAACCCTGCCCTGGGACTATCATCGCTTATACCTGTAGAGAGTTCGCTGTATAAATTTCGAGCGTGTTAAACGCCGTCGAATCGAACTTACGGCCCTGTTAGAGCGTAAATGCGGCAGACGGCTCTGTAAAAGACGCGCTGGCACGATGGCCTGCAAACGGTGTAGCTGCGCTTCACGCGCTGTTCTTTGAAGGGATGACTGTTGCCATACACCGGGCGCACCGGGCGGGGGTAAGAAACTCAGAATGCTGCGGGCGATGTCGAAGGATGCGTTGGGGCGCGAGATTTTCCTGGCGTTTTCTAGTTGCTCATACAAGACCTCCGAGCCTGGTTTCGTAAGGAGACGAAGCTCATTGATCATTTCGACGAGGTCATAGGCCAGAGCGCCAACATGGTTCTCGGTGACAAAGGTGACATTGCCCTCCTCCTGACCGGGAACAAAGGCGCTGAGGACGATAGGTAGACCGCACGCCAGGGCTTCACAGATGGTGCCGGGGCCGGCTTTGGTGATAATGACATCCGAGGCTCGCATCATCTCCGGCATATTATGCACGAAGCCAAAGATTTTGGCGGGCACGCGCAGGCTGGAGCGTATGCGCTGTAGATGCGCATACAGGCGTGTATTGCGACCGGTGACGATCAGCAGTTGCACGGGTAAACGCGCCTGGGAGATAGCCTGAACCGAAGAGCGCAAGCCGCCCGCGCCATCGCCTCCGCCGACCAGCAATACAACGGGCTTGCCGGGCGTCAGTCCAAGTTTGCGTTGCAATTCCGGTTTGCTTTCGGTGGGCAGGGTAAACTTTGGGTCGATGGGCATACCGAGCATATGCACGAGGTCGGGGTTCAATCCGCGTTCGAGGTAAATTTCCCTGGCGCGTTCGGTTGGCACGATGTAGGCATCGGCGCCGGGGGCGAACCAGGCATAATGCAGGCTGACGAGGTCGGTAACGACGGTGATGAATGGGATGTGGAAGGGCAAATCTTGCAAAACGCGCAGGGTGACGTGGTTGAGCAATGGATGGATGGAGATAATCACGTCGGGCTGTACGGTAGAAATTAAGCGTAAAAGTCCTTTGTGAATAAGAGGAGTCGCCATCGATTGGACAGCCGAAACGCTCTGAGCCTGGTTGCTCAAATGGTACACCTGACCATAGAGGCGGGGATTATAGCGGATGGCTGGCCCATAGAGCTTCATGGCTTCGCGTAGTGGGAAACGACCGTATTCCTCGAATGCATCTACGATTTCGACACGATAGGTGGTCGAAGTGATAGCCTTATTCTCCTGCTCTTGCTGAGCAAGGATTGTGATAGCGTTGCGTATGGCGTTAGCCGCGCTGCGATGTCCTGCCCCGGTATCAGCAATGAGGAACAGTATCGTTCTTATCGGACCATTCAACGGGCCATTCCCCTTATAGCAAATAGAAAAAATCAAGAAATGGGGACAAAGTGTGAATGAGCGCGATACATCACGCCCATTCTCTACTTTGTCCCCCTTGTTCCATACCCGAACGGGCGCAATACAATCAGCTCTGGTCTTCGGGCAGATTAAAGCGTCTACGGAACCGCTCGACACGACCGGCGGCGTCCAGGATACGTTGCTGCCCCGTGAAGAATGGATGGCACTTTGAGCAGACATCGACCTTCAAGACGGGTTTGGTGCTAAGGGTTTGGAAACTATTGCCACAGGCGCAACTGACTGTGGACTCGATATACTTTGGATGTATTCCTTTTTTCATGACAACTCCCAGGTTAATTCAACAGTTATGGCTGTGAGCATGATTGTACACGGATGAGACGTGGCCGTCAAGGGGTCAGTACGATATGGCACGGGACGAGGGCGACCGCGAGGGTCTCCACCATTCCGACATCACGACACGATGGGGACGAGGGCGACCGCGAGGGTCTCCACCATTCCGACATCACGACACGATGGGGACGAGGGCGACCGCGAGGGTCTCCACCATTCCGACATCACGACACGATGGGAACGAGGGCGACCGCGAGGGTCTCCACCCCGCATCCTCTCCACTCCCGCCCTTACAATGACTACGAGAACTATTCTATCACACTATAACAAACTTGTGGCAAGTTTTATGCCTGGACTTTTAGAGCGCGCATTGACCAGGGCGGGGCTTGCCCCCCTTTCACTGGTAGGTTTTTTGAAACGCGCCGCTCGCGCCTGTCATTCTGAGCGCAGCGAAGAATCTGCGTGCGGCTCGGCGAGAGATTCTTCGCTGCGCTCAGAATGACAGCTCCCACCGCGCTGTCGCCTTTCCCAAAAAGCCTACCAGTGAAAGGGCTTGCTCCCGCCCTGGTCGTCGCTCGTTATGCTTTGACTTGCAAAGCTTCGATCCAGTCGGAGGCGTAGCCGGTGACGGCCCAGTGGGAACTGGTGCCTATATTGCCGGAAAGGGTGGTCTCGTAGCCCAGCATGATAACATAGTCGCTGCCTGCGTAGCGCAGGGAAAAGGCTTCGAATTCGAGCTTGCCTACGTGAAATGGGTCTCGCTGTCTTATGCTGGTCAACTTTGCGAGGGGGGCGAAGAAGAAGACGCGCTTCTCGCCGCGATTTTCGGCGCATACGAGTTCGCGATCGAACAGGTAGAGCCTGCCCCTGGCGATAGTCTCGCCCTTGTTATTGAGCAGGGTTGCGAGGGCAAAACGGGTGGGATGGCGCATTTCGCAATGCTGCGCGATAGTGGTTGTAGCCTGTGCGCGTTGCTCCGGCGTCAATCCTTCGAGGTGCAGGCGGATGTAGCGTGTGTCGCCGAAGATGTGGCCCAGGCCCTCTTTGCCCTTGCTGATTTGCAGGTATTCTTCACCCTCGTTTACGGCAAAACGCGACTCTGACCAGGTCATTTCCTGCATTTTTTCGCCCGGAAAGCGCACGCGCGCGCCCTCTTCGTCGATCCACAGGCCTCCACGGGAATATTGGAAGCTGAGGATGAGCATGGGTAGTAGCACCACGAAGGCAATAACGCCCACGAGGTAGCCTATTATTCCCAACCCCTTCAGACTGGCGGGCACCGCGCCCAGCGTATCCAGCACTATCGCGCCAACGGAGAGCAATAATACGATAGCGGAGATGATGACCAGGCGAGTGATACGGCGGGTATGCTGCGCGAAATGAAACTGTACATTCGTCGATATGAGTGCGTTCATAATTTCTTCCTGTGCTAATGTGTGGTACACTGAACTAAAAAGTAGCCAGCTTTTGCCAGGGCGGGGCTTGCCCCCGCCCTGACTCGTGTCCCGCGTTGCAGTGTAACATATTACGATTTGTTTTTATACAACGAGGGCATTTCTTTACCTGTCGGAGGAGAATGATGCAACCATATACTACGAATCCACCACAGCCGTGTCCTGTTTGTAATGCGGATTCCCAGTATCGAACCTGGAGCAAGTTCGCTAATAGTAACTCTGCTTATACGCATGTTGTATCGAACAAGCATAAGATAATGGGGTCAACGACCGTACCTCTGGTATGTACGCTGTGCGGTTACGTCCAACTCTTCGTTAATCCCGAAGATTTCCGAGCAGAATAGCAAAAGTGAGGCTACATGATTGAACGATATTCCCGGCCCGCGATGGCCGCCATCTGGTCTGCGACCCATAAAAGCGATAGCTGGCTTAAAGTGGAGTTGCTGGTGTGCGAAGCATGGGCGCGTGAGGGAGTCATTCCGGCGGAAGCCCTCGAGAAAATACAGGAGGCGCGTTACAACGCGCAGCGTATGCAGGAGATTGAGCAAGAGACCCATCACGATATTATCTCCTTCCTGCGCTCCGTGCAGGAGCAACTGGGTCCCGAAGGGCGCTTTATCCACCTGGGGTTGACTTCTTCTGATGTGCTGGATACAGCGCTGGCAGTGCAGATCAAAGAGGCCGGAGAAATGCTCTCCGGCGCGTTGACAGGGTTGGTGGAGGTAGTGTCACAGGCGGCGGCGCGCTATAAATACACGTTAATGGCGGGGCGCACGCATGGCATTCACGCGGAGCCGATGACTTTTGGCCTAAAACTGGCGATGTGGGTAGACGAATTGCGGCGCGGCCAACATCGACTGGCGGACGCGCTGGCGCAGGTGACGGTGGGTAAAATATCGGGCGCGGTGGGCACTCACGCGACGGTGCCGCCGCAGGTTGAAGAGTATGTGTGCGCGCAACTGGGCCTGGGTGTTGCGCCCATCTCCAACCAGGTGGTGCAGCGCGACCGGCACGCGCACTTTATCACGACGCTGGCCCTGATCGGCGCTTCATTGGAGAAGATGGCGCAGGAGATTCGCCATTTGCAGCGCACCGAGCTGAGCGAAGCCTTCGAGCCGTTCAGCGCGGGCCAGCAGGGGTCATCCGCTATGCCGCATAAACGCAATCCCGAATTGTGCGAGCGCGTCTGCGGCCTGGCGCGCGTGCTGCGCGGCTTCGCTCTCACGGCGATGGAAAATGTGGCTCTGTGGCACGAACGCGACATCAGCCATTCTTCCGCCGAGCGTATCATTATCCCCGATGCCTGCACGCTGCTTGACTACATGCTGCATATCTTCACAACCGTTATGCGCGGCTTGCAGGTCGATGAAGAGCGGATGCTGGCAAATCTGCACATGACGGGCGGGCTGGTTTTCTCGCAGCGCATCCTGCTCGCGCTCATCGATAAAGGGGTGGGTCGCCAGGAAGCTTATAAAATGGTGCAGCGCAACGCCCAGAAGGTATGGGGCATGGCGAGCAAGGGGCCGGTAGAGAGTCCCGCGCTGCTTGACGCGCTCAGCAGCGATGATGAAGTTGCTCACTACTTATCACGGGCTGAACTGGCCGAACTCACCAACACCGATTTTTATGTGAAGTACATCGATAGCGCCTTCGCTAGAGTGGGATTGTGAGTAGCCCGATCTTCTTGACGCTCGCCTTGATAGGAATAAGTTGTGTATACCTCTTCGTGGTAGTGTGGAGTTTTCGAGCGAGTGGCAGGCGAGACTTCTCAACTCGCTGGCTGCTTTTGCCTTTGAGTGGAGCAATACTTGTTGGCGTAACGCTAGTATTTAGCGTGCCTGTCTCGCCAGCATCTCCGGTGCATTTCAGGCTTCTGGAACTGGTGGCGCATGTCTGCAATATCTTACTGATATGGGTCATAATGGGAAAAATCTCGCCAGCGTCCCGGCTGGCGGGAACATGGCTCTATGCCTGGAATCCGCTGGTGCTGATTGAACTGGCGGTCTATGCGAATACAGCGGGGATGGTTATTTGTTTGCTGTTGCTGGCGGTGTCAATGCTTCTTGTGGGTGTCTCGTCTTCGTCCCTCACCAGGATGATACCAACATTCCGTAGGGGCGGGGGTGAGGTGGATGAGGGGAGGGGACGCTTGCGTCGCCCGCCAGGATGGGATATATCGGATACGGGTACGGGAGGACTTGTTTTAGTTGGGCTGGCGGTGCGGATCAATTTTATGACGCTGTTGATAGCTCCGCTTTTGCTGTGGTTTATGGTGCGCCACACGCGGGGAGTTAGCGCGGCTGTGATGGGGTTTGTATGGCGCGCGCTGGTCGTGTTGGCGGTTTTGATTGTGGCGTATCTACCGGGCTGGCAGGGCAGCGCGACGTTCCTGGCGATCACCAACGCGCTTCACCTGTTGGATTTCGCAAATTCACCGCTCAGTCTTGTTGTAATGCCGGTGCGCGGTTTTTTCAACTTTGTTGCGCAGCGCGGTCACTTTCCACCATCGTTGATGCAGCCGGCTACTGCCGCGGATATGATGGTAATCGCCACGTCGTTATTTTTGTTCGCGTTGTTGTATTTGCGTGAAATGGGCAAGGTGCGGGCGTGTAACGTTCGCTCCCCTCGTCCTGTAGGGACAAGGGGTGAGGTAGGGAGGATGAGGGGGCCTTGTGCTTGTCCTCATCAGGATGCGATTTCGTCGGATTCCGATGATCCGCGTGGGGATGTATCTGAAAGGGACGAAATACTACGCCCTTATAGCGCGCTGTTCACGGGCTGGGTGATTGTGGTATTGGGGTATAGTGTGCTGGCGGCGACGGTTTTCTGGCCGGGGTATATTGTTTGGGGAGTGTGGGTTGTGGCGCTGCGCCGTTTCGATACCTTGAGTATGTGCGTGTTGCTGCTTTCCTGTAGCGCGTTGTTGTATTATCCGTGGCAGCAGTTTGCTTCGACTTTGACGGGTGTCTTATTGCCGGTCTGCGTTTTTGGTATTCCGCTCGTCTACCTGATAGTACTCTGTTGCATTCCTGCGGGCAGGATGGAAAGGAAGAATGTGCTGACGTGACGGATGAAGTGAAACAACGGAAGTTGGAGCATATCAATGTGGCTTTGGGACAGGATATCGCGGTTGCGCAGCGCGCCAACTGGCATGACATTGTATTTGTTCACCAGGCGTTGCCGGAAGTAGACCTGGATATGGTTGATACCTCGGTGGTTTTTCTCGGCCATACTTTGCGCTACCCTATCTTTATCTCTTCGCTGACGGGCGGGCATCCCGATGTGATCTCCATTAATACGAACCTGGCGCGAGCGGCAGAACGGTATGGTCTGGCGCTGGGCGTCGGCAGCCAGCGAGCCGCCATTGTTAATCCTGACGTGGCCGGGAGCTATGCTGTTACACGTGAAAACGCGCCGCACAGCTTTCTTATAGCCAATATTGGCGCGCCCCAGTTGATTAAGCAGGCGCGCCATGAGGCGTTTACGCTGGAACAGGTGCAGCGCGCTATCGATATGATCGGGGCGAACGCGCTGGCGGTGCATATGAACAGCCTGCAAGAGGCCGCGCAGCCGGAGGGAGATCGCCGCGCTGTTGGCGAGGCTGCCGCGCTGAAATCACTTACAGAACACATTACGTTGCCGGTGATCGCGAAAGAGACGGGAGCGGGCGTCTGCCGCGAACAGGCGCTGTTGCTGCGTTCATGCGGGGTGGCCGCTATTGATGTAGGCGGCGCAGGTGGCAGCAGTATGTCTGCCATGGAGGAGGCGCGTTCCGCAGCGCGTGGCGATGAACGCACGCGCGCTATCGGCCAGTTGTTTCGCGATTGGGGCATCGCCACGCCTATTGCGGTTGTCGAGGCCAGCGTAGCCCGCCTGCCGCTGATCTCAACTGGCGGGGTGCGCAACGGGCTGGATATGGCGCGCGCGCTGGCGCTGGGCGCAACGATGGTTGGCATGGGCTTTCCTTTCCTGAAAGCTGCCAGCCAGAGCTACGAGGCCGTCTGCGAACTGCTGGAAACGACGATTGCTGAACTGAAAGTAGCTATGCAACTAAGCGGGGCGGCTACTATCGCGCAATTGCAGCAGGTAGATATTGTGGTGACGGGCGAGACGCGCAACTGGCTGATGATGCGTGGCTTTGAAGAGACGTTGAAGGCAATGGCGCGGCGCAGGTGGGCATGAACCCTACAGCATTCTCTGCAAATCTTGCGAGGTATTGATCCCTATAAACGAGCGCAGTTGCGGGTCAACCAGGCGTAATCGCTCTTCCTCAATATATTGGACGGGGGCGATTTCTAAAAGGGCGCGGGGGGCGCGTTTTCCTTGTTGCAGTAAAGTCTCAATGTGGGGGAGGATTGAGCGGGGGTAGAGGGCCAGTAGGACTTGCGGTATGCCTTCTACTATTGGAACAATGAGTGTGTCTTGCTGGTAGCAATCGAGTAGAAAGGCTAGCAGGGCAGGTTGTACGAATGGCATGTCTACCGCGACCACCAGCGCGGTTGTTGCTTGCATGGCGTTGAGGCCGCTGTACAGTCCCATAAGTGGGCCGCCGCCGGGTTTTTCATCGAAGACCTGGCGCGTATCGGGCAGGGCAACATGCGCGAATTGGGTAGGGTCGCGCGCGACAATTAGCAGCTCGGCGCAAAGGGGAGCCAGCGTTGAAACAAGGTGAGCGAGAAATGTTTCAGATGCCTGGCCGGGCATGGTCAGCAGGGCCTTGTTGGTTCCCATGCGCTGGCTGCGTCCCCCGGCCAGGATGATAGCTGCGGGCGGATTCATAAGAGCAATACCGGTTCTGTTACCTGCTGGAGGCTTTGGCTTTGCGCCTGCTGCCTCTGGGAATATACTGCCTGGTATTCTCGCGGGCGCGCCAGCTATCGCGTTCCTGCGGGTATTTGCGCACCAGGTAAATGATCCAGATGATGGCCCATGCCAGCAGACCTGCTAACCACGCATAACGCCAGAAGCGCCACGCGAAGAAGTAGAGGTACAGATAGGCGCGCGAAAAGATCAGCGGAAGCCCTATAATGCTGATGATCGCCAGCCAGCCGAGATAGCGATCAAACATGTATCTTGCTACTGGCCGCGTTTTGACGAAGCGTTTGCGTCCCTCTACCGAATAATAGAATGGGATCAACATTCCCAGGATGCAAAAAATCAGCCAGGGAACATAAAAATGAAAGGTCTCCGCCGGCGTACCGGGAGCCGTTGGTGTGCTTAACACACAGTTAGTGGCCGTACACGGATCAGTGAATAGCCAGCTTATTAAATTGAAATGCATAGCGTTCCCGCCCCTTTTTCTAATTCGTGACTAACATTGGAACGTATGATAGCACGGTTGGGCATAAGAGTCTAGAGGTTTTAGAGTACTCAAGAAAAATGTAGATGTGCCGAATGTGGTTAAAAGGCGGCGCATAGAGTGACCGCAGGGTAGATGGGTGACCACAGGAGCAAACGTCTTGAGTACACAGTCAAACGAGTACGCGCAGCCGAGCAGTCGAACAACCGGCTTGATTCTGCTCTTTTCTCTCTGTATGCTGGTCGTCTGCGCTCTAGTTCTATATCTTTTGCAACGCAGCAGCAACAGTTTATTACAGGCGGGTATCTATGTGGCAGGCATAGTTTTAAGCGGACTGGTGGCGTTGCGCAGTTTCTTTGTTGCGCAAAAAATGGTCGCCTATGCCAACGAACTGCATAGTTTGCAAAATGAACTACATGCTAAAAATCGCACGCTAAGCGAGAATAATACGCGATTACAGGCGCTGGCAACTACTGATCCATTGACGGGATTGCCTAATCATCGCGCGTTAATTGCAGAGCTTGAACACGAGCTGGCGCGCGCTTACCGTTATCAGCACGAGTGCGCTATTCTCTTTCTGGATATTGACCACTTTAAGGCGCTGAATGATGGCTACGGACACGCGGTCGGTGATAGCGTCCTGCGTGATTTTGCCTCGTTGGTGCAGCAGAATATGCGTGAAACCGATGTGCCGGGACGCTGGGGCGGCGAGGAATTTCTGGTGATCCTGCCGGAGACTGGCGAGCAAGAAGCCCGGCGCATCTCTGAACGCGTGCGGTCAGCCGTAGCGTCCTATGCCTTCACGATGGGCGGCGGCATGAGCCTGACATGCTCTATCGGTATTGCTACATTTCCTGAGGATGCAAGGGAGCGCGATGGGCTGGTGACAAGCGCGGACCAGGCAATGTATGCCGCGAAAAGGCTGGGGCGTAACCAGGTACGCACCGCCAGTGACCCGGCAGCGCTGGCATTTAGCACGCATAATTCTGAGCAGGGTTCGCGCGAGGACCTGGCTTTGTTTGGAACCGTTGAAGCTCTCAGTGCCCTGGTGGAAGCGCACGATCAATATACCGGCCAACATACGCGCCGTGTGGCGATTCTGGCAACTCGGGTCGCGCTCGCGCTCGGCCTGAATGCTACAGAAGCGCGTATGATCGGGTTGTCTGGACGCCTGCATGATATCGGCAAGATTGGCATATCCGATGCGGTGCTCCAGAAACCGGAACGCTTGAACGAGGAAGAACACGCCTCAATGCAAGAGCATACCATTGTGGGAGCGGAGATTATCAGCCGCATCCCCTCTTTGCGCGCGCTTGTACCGGTTATCCGGGCGCATCACGAACGGTGGGATGGCGAAGGCTATCCCGATGGTCTTGCCGGACCGGCGATTCCCCTGGGCGCGCGTATCGTCGCGGTTGTAGATGCCTATGACGCTATTATTAGCGAGCGCAATTACCAGCCAGCGCGTGATCCCGCCTATGCCCTTAATGAATTGCGGCGCTGCGCCGGAACGCAGTTCGACCCTGAAATCGCGCGCGTGCTGGAGGAGATGCTGGCCCAACATCACAATACGTTGCCAACGAATAGTTCGATGGTAGCATAGTGTGTGATTTTCTTTCCTGGCTCTGCGTCCTTGCGGGTGTCCCGTTTGACTGGTGAACCCAGTAGCGACACCCACCCTGCCCCCCTTTCACTGGTAGGTTTTTGGGAAAGGCGTCAGCGAGGTGGGAGTTGTCATTCTGAGCGCAGCGAAGAATCTCTCGCCGAGCCGCACGCAGATTCTTCGCTGCGCTCAGAATGACAGGCGCGAGCGGCGCGTTTCAAAAACCCTACTAGTGAAAGACCCTGCCCCCCCCTCTCTGTTTTTGATTGTATAATAGGAGACACCGATGACTATTTTTCATCTACTTGAAGAGGGAGCAACGACATGCGACGCATTGCGATACTGGCTGAAGGCTCGTTTGAGTGGCACCACGGCAAGACAGCGACCGGGGTTATCCGCTACGGCAAAGATACGGTTGTAGCCGTCATCGATAGCACAAAAGCGGGTATGGATGTTCCCCAGGCGCTGGGTGGCGCATCGTTTGGACAGGGCATCCCCGTTGTGGGCGATATTCACGAGGCTTTGAACTACGAACCGGATTCCCTCTTGATCGGCATTGCGCCGATGGGGGGCGCGTTACCGGAAGCGTGGCGCTGGCAACTGCTGGCTGCTATCGAAAATGGATTGGACATCATCAGTGGTCTGCACTTTTTTCTATCGGAAGATGAAGAACTACGGTCTGCCGCCGCGAAACGCGGCGTGACCATCTGGGACGTGCGCCGCCCGCCCGATAAGAACCGCATCGCGCAATTTCTCCCACACCGACCCGGCAGTCACACGGTACTCTTCGTCGGTTCGGACTGCGCGGTGGGCAAGATGACCGCCGCGCTTGAACTGGATATCGAGGCGCGCAAACGCGGTCTCGATAGTGCCTTCATAGCAACGGGACAGACGGGCATTTTGATTGCGGGCAATGGCCTGCCGGTTGATCGTATCATCAGCGATTTTGTGGCGGGAATGGTGGAGCAGATGGTGCTTGATTTCACCAGCGAACACGACTGGGTATTTGTGGAGGGACAGGGCGCGCTCAATCATCCCGCCTACTCGCCCGTTACGCTTGGCCTTATTCACGGCTCCATGCCCGATGCTATGATTTTCTGTCACAAGGCTGGAACCACTATGATTGAGGGCTATACCACTTGCCCGTTTCCTCCTCTCAAGCGCATGATCGAACTCAACGAGGATACTGTAAGCTGGGTGCGCCCCGACCGCCCCTGCAAGGTGGCTGGCCTGTCCATCGTGACCTTTGGCCTGAGCGATGAGAAGGCGCGAGACGCGATAAAGCAGGCCGAGGACGAGACGGGTCTGCCTGCTACTGATCCTCTGCGATTTGGTGTGGGGGTGTTGATGGACGCGCTGAGCCAGTAGCGACACCCCTTGCGGGTGTCCCGTCTTGTCCGTCCGCGATGAAGTACCTTCAATCGTAAGATAGACGGGACACCCGCAAGGGGTGTCGCTACTGAAGTTTGATAGAGAAGGATGACATATGATGCATATTGATGCTAAACCCGTCGATCTCAAACTGACGGTGCCGTTTCGTATTTCGCGTGGGGTGCAGCAGGTCGCCTCGAACGCTGTGGTGCAGATCAACCACCGGGAATTTACAGGCTACGGGGAAGCCGCGCCGGACGAATATTATGGTGAAAATGTGGAGACGGTGCTGGCCTGTGTTACGACCTTCGCGGGCAATCTTGGCGATGATCCGTTTGCGGTGGAAGATATTTTGAATCGCCTGGATTCTCTGATCCGTCTCAATCCTGCTGCTAAGGCGGCGGTCGATATGGCGCTGTATGACATGGCGGGCAAGATGCTGAATGTGCCGGTATACAAGCTGCTGGGGCTGAACCCGGCGCATACGCCGCTTACGTCTTTTACGCTGGGGATAGATAGCCCCGCTATTATGGCGAAGAAGGCGCTTTTGGCGCGTGACTATCCAATTCTCAAGGTGAAGGTCGGCACGAAGCATGATCTTGAGAACCTGAAAGCTATACGCGATGTCTCATCAGCTATCATACGCGTTGATGCAAATACCGCCTGGACGCCTAAAGAAGCGATAAAGATGATCAATGCTCTGGCCCCCTATGATATCGAATTTGTCGAGCAGCCCGTTCACCCGCGGGATCTCGAGGGGCTGCGACTGGTGCGAGAAAACGTGCCGGTGCCTATCATTGCCGATGAAAGCTGTGTTACCGTTGATGACATTCCCAGGGTGGCTGGCTGTGTAGATGGTATAAACATCAAGCTGATGAAATGCGGTGGCATCCGCCATGCCTTGAAGATGATCCATGTGGCCCGCGCGCATCACCTGCGCATTATGATTGGCTGTATGATCGAAAGTTCGCTGGCAATCACAGCCGCCGCGCACCTGACGCCCCTGGTGGATTACGCCGATCTCGACGGGCATTTGCTGATTGACAATGATCCTTATGAAGGGGTAACGGTGGTTAATGGCAAACTGGTGTTGCCCGACCGGCCAGGATTGGGAGTTCAATCAAAGGGCTGATTACGTTCCCGCGAAACCCACCACCGCGACGATACGGGCATAGGATGACGGCTGGGCGAAGATGGTGAGCGAGCCGCTTTGCGTGTCAAGGGCGTAGAGCGAGCCATCGGCGTAGAAGGTCAGAATATGGCTGTTGTACCAGGGACCTAGCTCTACGAGCTGGCTGGTGGTGGTTGCCAGAAGTTGGGGTTTACCCACGCGCAATTGCGCGCCGGAACCGGATATCTGCACGGTATAAATCGCGCTGTGCCGGTCATAGGGTTCCTGTTGATCGCTCGAAAACTCTACGTAGGCCAGGGTGTGTGCGTCTGGCGAAAAGATAGGTGTCGTCACCCAGTGGTATTGGGCGCTGTTGCTCAGGTTGTCTTGTTCAGGTAGTACGACCTGTGTTTTTCCTATCGACGGCGGAGCGCCATTCAATGTGGTGATATTCAGGTCATTGGCATAGGGGAGCGCGGACACGCCAGGAGGCACGCTGCTATCAGTCGGGTCAGGCACTGTCCCTTCATTCAGGGAGTAGAGCAGGGTATTGCTGAATGGCGCAAGAGCGAGCGGCCCTTGCGCCGGGTCTTCCGCTACAATGGATTGCACGTTTACCGGTGTGGCGCTGATGTTGAGTGACCAGAGGCCGTTCTGCACCGCCTGGTGACTTCCGCGGTCGTCGGTCAAGAGCAGGGTAGTGTCTGACTGCGCTGATGCGCCATTCATAAAAGAGAAGACACGAAAACAGGGACAGTTCAGCGCGGATTGCTGGTAGACGATGGTGGGATTGGTCAGAGGTCCGGCATGAATAACGAGCATTCCCGATCCATTGGCCGGTTCTGTACTCCATGCCAGTATCTTGCCATCGTTGCTCAGCGACATTGAGGTAATGACCTGGCCGGCATCCAGGGTCGCAATTTGTGTTGGCGTTCCACCGAACACATTAGTCATCCAGATACCATCGCCACTGTACAGCAACTGGCCCGATGGCATCAAAATGGGAGGAGCGGCGTTATCGCTGTTAAATCCCTGTGTCGGTATGACTTGCGCGTAATTGCCAGTTGCAGAGACAAGATACAATGTATTGTTCTGCGCGTAAATGATGTACTGGCTCCCGGACAATTGCAGGAGAGGCGCATCTTCGTGATTGGGAACGGTTATCGACGAGGTCGTATTCGCGCTGGCTTGCAATTGTGGCGTAGCTGTAGCTGTTAACGCGCCGGGAGACTTGCTGGTGGGACTCGATGGCGGAAGCTGCGTGGCGGTCAAAGTTTGCGCAGAGACAAGCTGCGCGGGCTGCGCAGTCCGAATCAGGCTGTAAACGAGTTCACCGGAGAAGAGCAGCAGCAAGAGCATAATAAGAACCAGCAAGGAAATAATCCCTGCTATGGTGAGGCGGAAACGCGGTTCGCTCAATGGCTGCGAACCGCGCCGCTCGTTCTGGTCTGGTGGGTCGGTAACTTGTTGTGTCAAATTGCGCGAAACTCCCAGGTAAAGTAGTGTTGCTCCAATTTGTTAGAGCTATTTTGTAGCCACCACCCGCTATTCCAGCGCTTCTTAAACCTTCATCAAGCTGTCTGGTTCATCTTTTGATGTGGCTGCGCTTTGCCGGCGTGACGTTGGATAAAGGCCAAAGTTTTCGCGAACACCTCTTCGCGATCGTGGTCCTTCATGACCACGTGGTATGAACGATGGAATGTCACCAGGTGTTTCTCGAGCGAACCGATGCGCTGGTAAATATCTCGCCCATCGCGTGCTGGCACGACATGATCGTGAATTGAGGTCATAATCAGCGCGGGTGCGGTAATGTGCGGCAACTCCTCGCGCAGGTGAGGCAGGAATAGCAACAGGCTCTCCACCGGTCGCATGGGTGTCCAGCGGTAGCCATCGCGTTTGTAGCGTTGGCGCCCTTCCCGGTCGCGCACATCTTCACGCAGCGTCGGCAGGAGCGGGGTAATATACTTGCCAATGCGGACGGCAGCTTTCAGCCCGGGATGCATATGCGAAGGCGCGCAGATACTGATGATGCCTGCCACCTCTTCATGCGCCGCGACATGCAGGGAAAGCGCGCCTCCCAGCGAATGACCGACCAGGAAAACCACATCGCAGCGCTGCTTGAGCGCACCTAACTCATCGTATACCGCCTGCGACCATTCTGACCAGCCAGTACGCAACATTTCTTTGACCCTGCTGCCGTGTCCGGGCAGGAGCATGTTCACTACGACCATGCCTCGCGCAAGAAGAAGTGTCTCCATCTCGGCGAAGTCTTTCTGGCTGCCGTTCAAACCATGGACGAGCAAAACGCCTATCACCGGTTTGGCCGAAGGCGGCGTCGTGTGCTGGTCGTGCGCTGGTTTGGAAGTTGCCATAGTTCCTGTTTCCCTTTTATCGAATAGACTCTCTTTCCTTATATACGTTTGGACATGCGCGCCGGTTACGAATCCAGTAGCGACAGTACTGGCTACACACAGGAACCGGCGGGGCCGATCAATTGTGGGTTGACGGAGTTGGGACTGGTGACAATCACGCCGCCCGGTTCAGGATAGGTATGATCGGGGGGTAAGGCGCCGCTCCAGGTGAAAGAGTAGGTCATGGTGGTGACGCCAGGAGCGAATGTTACGCTACCAGGGCCGCTGCCGCGCCCGTTGTTGACGGTATATTGAAACTGAACCGTGCCGCCATTGCTGTCCGGCGCGACATGAAATGTGGCTGTGTATGTTACGGTCAGGTGCGTGCCGCAGCTTATGCCCGCGATAGAGGTGGGATTGACCGCCATAGAAACGCTGGTGACTTTGAACGCGGCGGGCGAACAAGCTCCGGTTGGTCCAACGAGCGGGGAGTTAATTGTATTGGGGCTGGTGACAATCACGCCGCCTGGCTCAGGATAAGTATGGTCGAGAGGTAAAGCGCCGCTCCAGGTGAATGTGTAGGTTTTGGCGGTCTGGCCAGCCGCGAAGTTGATGCTGGCCGCTGCCTGTCCTCGCCCATTATTGACGGTGTAGTTGAATTGTACGGCGCCGCCATTGCTACCAGATACGGCATGGAAGGTGGCTGTATAGGTCACTGTTATATTCGCGCCGCAGGTCATGCCCGCAATAGTGGTGGGATTGACCGTCATAGAAACGCTGGTCACTTTGAATGGTACCGATTGCGCGGGTGGCTGCGACGTTGGGGTCGTGGTTGTTTGCGTTGTGGGTGATGCCTGCGCGCCATTGCCAGGAGTTGAACCGGTAGGAGTGGGCGTGGCGGAGCCGCTTCCGGCATCCCCACATGCCGCTACTGCCAGCAGAATCAGCAGCGAGCATACGCTCATTAGCGCTACTCGTTTGAACTTGTTGTTTTGGGTAAACATACGTGCTCCTTAATAATAACTTTGTTCAATACTGATATGATGTTGAGTTCATTTGTTTCATCTACCTCAACTATAACCCGGTTAGAGTAACATAGCAATGAACAAGTTCACAATCTGTATCACATTTTTCTGATTATTTTGCTCACCAAAAAAGGTAATGCGTGCCTCCGACTTTTAGGGACGAGGGCGACTCTGATTCCCGTATTAGGTTGTCAAACATCATCAGTACTGGGACGGGCATTTGCGGTTTGATGATGGGTGTTTCAACTGTGGCATGGGCCAGCAGGCTGGACAGGTCCAGCATTGACGACATTGGGAGAGGTCGAAGAGATCGAGACGGGACGTGGAAAGTTCGTGTGGCGCGATGATATCTCGTTCAGGGTTACGCTAATAGTTGCTGTTGTTTGTTGGGGCGCGAAGAGGATAGACACTCCGGTGTGGCCGGGATTCGTGTTCCATATCAGTGAAACGGTGCCAGCGTTGCTATCTGGAGCAATGTTAATGGTAGCACTATAGGTGATATTTACAGTTGAGCCACATTGTATGGCGCTTATTGAGGAAGGATTTACCGACATAGCTATACTAACCACCTGGAAAGGTCCCGGCAGCCGGCAAATGCCCGTGGGAGAAACGTTTGCAGAAACGGGCGCGCCTCCCTGACTTGTTGCGCTAATGGATGCGCTAATTGCTGATGTTGAAGTCAACTGTATAGCTACATTGCTCAATGTATATGCTATCGTCTGAGTGGGTTGTCCCGTGCTAAAAGTGACGTGTCCGGGTATGGAGGTATGGTTGATATCCCAGGTGTATGATACCTGGCCGTTGCTACCCGATGCCAGCGAAATCTGCGCGCTAAAGAGGATATTTACTGTAGTTCCACAGGCAATCGCGCCAAAATTGCCTGGATTTATCGAGATAGAGATACCTGCAAGTTGCAACGGCGTGCTGGTACCATTCGGGGTAGGAGAGGACGCTGGCAGTGTATTTGTCGCATTGGATGTCGATGGTGTGAGAGATACGGTTCCTGATTGTGATGGTGTAGCGCCACACGCGCTCATATTCAAACCTACCAACGTTAGGAGCAATAGTGTCTGGAGTAAGCGTCTAAACAAAATAACCCCCTGGTTTCAATGATCTGCTCTGTAAAAAAATCATGATTGGCCGTAGAATATGCTATTTCAGTATAAATACTGAGGGCTATCTTACCATATTTATGCAGAGTTTATGTTAAAAGCATACTTCTGTGCTAATTGCTCTTTTCCCAAAAAAGTGCTATATTCCGTTTCGTCCACAATATATGCGCAATTTGAAAGGCAGCTAATCAATGAAATTCTCTACCAGAGCCATTCACGCTGGCCAGGAACCTGATCCCACCACAGGCTCCGTGATGACACCTATCTACCAGACATCAACCTATGCCCAGGCGGGGCTGGGAGAAAATAAAGGATTTGAGTATTCGCGTACCGGCAACCCCACGCGGACCGCGCTTGAATTGTGTATGGCCGCGCTTGAAGAGGGGACATACGGTCTGGCCTTTGCCTCCGGCATGGCGGCGGAAACGGCCATACTCGCTTTGCTCAGCGCAGGCGATCACGTCGTTTCGTGCGATGATACCTACGGGGGCACTTACCGCATCTTTGAGCGCGTGATGCGCCGCTATGGTGTGGAGGCAAGTTATGTCGCGGCCCGGAATGTGGCCGATTACGAGAAAGCTATTCGTCCGAATACAAAGATGATCTGGCTGGAAACCCCCACTAATCCATTGCTTGGCCTGATTGATATTCAGAAAGTCGCGGCCATCGCGCACGCGAAAAACCTGCTACTCGTTGTTGATAACACCTTCGCCAGTCCCTATTTCCAGCAGCCTTTGAAGCTGGGCGCGGACATCGTGGTGCATAGCACTACCAAGTATATCAACGGTCATAGCGATGTAATAGGCGGCGCGCTCGTTACCAGCAATGAAGAGGTTTACCAGTCGATCAAGTTCTACCAGAATGCCGCCGGCGGCGTACCTGGCCCGTTCGATACATGGCTGACGCTGCGCGGTATCAAGACGCTGGCGGTGCGTATGCGCCAGCACGAGGAGAACGCGCTGGCGGTAGCTCAGTTTTTATACGAACACCCGCGTGTTGAGAAAGTGTACTATCCTGGACTGCCATCGCATCCCGATTACGAGCTTGCGAAACGCCAGATGAGCGGCTTCGGCGGCATGGTCTCTTTCCAGTTTAAGGGCACCTATGGCGACGTTGCGCAGATGGCACGGCGCTTCCGAGTCTTTGCCCTGGCCGAAAGCCTGGGTGGCGTTGAATCGCTGGTCTGTCACCCGGCGTCAATGACGCATGGCTCCATCCCCAGAGATATTCGCGAGGCGCGCGGCCTTACCGATACCCTGCTGCGTCTCTCAGTCGGTATCGAAGATATCGAAGATATTCTCAGCGATCTGGAACAGGCCCTGGCTATCGGGCGGTGAATAGTATCGATCAGGTTGCAAGAAAATGTACCCGGCGCGTTAAATAGATAGTAGTGGTTTTGTTACATTTCATGGTGGAAAACGATATAATAAGCAGTAGCGATGCAACTTGACACGGAAAGCAAGAGTGGGGCAAGCGGTGAGAGGACCAGGGCGGGGGCAAGCGGTTAAGAATAGCCAGGGCTTGCCCCCGCCCTGGTCATCGCTTAAAATTTACCAATGTTATTATTGAATATTTTTAAATGTCTAGCCAGGAGGCAAGCTCTATAATGGCACTATTCCCGGTTTCTCAAGGCTTTATGCGTAAGGGGGCGCTCGCGCTGGTTAGCGCGGTGCTGGTGATGCTCTTCTTGAGCGCCTGCGGCGGCGATCCCCAGGCGCAACAGCAAGCAAGTCAGAACAAAAGCGCGTTTGATACTGAAATTGCTCACGCGCAGAGCATAGGTATTCCAGTCTCTATGCTGACGCCGATTACTAACCAGGCGACGCAACTGAATGCTACCAATGCGCCTGTGGCTCTGTTCAATGATCAATCCATCACGGGTTATAATAGTAATCTTGCTGCGCGTTATCAGATGCTCACCCTGGAAACCAGGGGGTTGGAGGCGCAGGCGACGCAGCAGCTTGACTACCAGGCCAGCCAGGATTTACAAACGCTGGCGACCGCGCTGGCTGTGCGCCAGGGCCAGAAGTTCATTGAGGCGAAAACCTTTGCCAATCAACTGACCGATTACCAGGCGCAACTTGCGAAAGCACAACTTCCAAAAGACTATATCCAGATCAGCTCGGAAGCGAAGAGTTCGACGCTAGCTCTTCACCTGATGGAGCCGGCCTATAATGAGCTTACTTCTCTGCAACAGGTTATCAAGCAATTGCAGGCTTCGCACCTGGATACGACCGCGCTCAATTTGCAAGCTCAAGGGGATTTGCAAACGTTTCGCATTGCTGCCGGACCGGGCGATTTCTCGCAACTGATTGACCAGATCAATACACAGTTACAAGAAACAACCGTCTACTCGATCCAGGCCATTCCCTATGTGGGAGCGGTCAAAGTCAAGCAATTCAGCGACGATATCAACCAGCTCAAAACCTGGGGTATTAACACCTCTGCCTACCAGCCCCGCCTGACTGCTGACCAGCAAGCGCTTGCCAATGCGAAGGATATCAGCGGATTCCTGAAGGTTTCGGCGCAAATTGATAACGATATGGCTTCAATCCAACTTCCCCTGGCGCAGGGTCAGGCCAATTATCTGCTGAAACAGTTTCACCAGGAAGTCACGAACTGGGGCAATACGCATCAATATCATGATAGCTACGATGGTGGGGTGTATAACCTGGATTATGAATATGACATGCAGGGTATTGGTTCTGATGCGGATGCAGCCGTACAATCAGCACAAACGCTGGATGATTACCGGTCAACCATTGACTTGCTCAACAGCGATTTTTTGCACCTGCGCGCGATGGAAGCAGACTATTCTGACAAAACGCCCTGGAATCAACCCCATGCCATCGATATTAGCTTGATGCAGCATTACGGCGTCTCTGGTTCTACTGGTGGGAAGGTGCTAGTAGTCTCGCTGATTGAACAAACCGTGCGCTATTATAATAATGGCAAACTGGTGCGGCCTTTCCAGGTTGTGACCGGGCAATACATGAAGCCCTCGGTGCCGGGCTTCTGGAGCATCTTCGTGCGCGAGCATCCCACCGAGTTCAAATTGAGCGAGCCGCCCGGCTCGGCCTTCTGGTATCCGCCAACGCCGATCCAGTATGCTATGGAATATCACTCAGGCGGCTACTTCTTTCACGATAGCTGGTGGCGCGGCATCTATGGTCAGGGAATGAATTTCCCGCATAGCGACCCATCCGGCACCACGTCGTTCAATGGCAATGGCAGTCATGGCTGCATCAATATGGACCCCAACGATGTCGCGTGGCTGTACTCGCAGATTCCCTGGGGCACACCCGTGATTGTGTACTAACTATCAATTACAAGTGCGGGGCAAGCCCCTGAGGTATGAATTGAAGCAGGGTTGTCATCCTGAGCGCAGCGAAGGATCGCCTACTTAGCCCACAAGAGATCCTTCGCTGCGCTCAGGATGACAGAGGGCGACCCTCGCGGTCGCCCTGGCAAAATATGCCTATGATTGTTTGACAGTTTGATAGGACTTCTGCTATAATCTTTAGGCACTCAGTTACCAGGGCGACCATCATACGGGTCGTCCCTACCCTATACGCCACTCGCCAGCCAATTCATAAGTACGGTATGGTAGGGGCGCGACGCGAGACTTTCGCGGGCGTCCGGGCTGACGGCGTTTTTTGTATAAAGCCCATCCGTGTGAAAGGGCCAGATGTTTCGGGGAGGATTTATACTTACATGCCCAATAATGCCGCTGCTGAAAAGCGTATGCGCCAGGAACAGAAGCGTCGCTTGCACAATCGCAGCATCAAATCAATTGTAAAAACACAGGTAACCAAGGCTCGCCAGGCCTCGACCACTGATGCGGAGACACAATTGCCGAAGAAGCTGTACGCGCCGCCGTCAGCGAACTGGATCGCGCCGCCAAAAAAGGCGTCATTCATCGAAATAATGCTGCTCGCCGCAAATCGCGCCTGATGAAGCAGCTCAACGCAACCAAATAGGTTCTCGCGCTACTGCTCCGCTGACCACTGCTTTACGACTATTTACGTTGAGCACAGGCAGGCTTGCAATTGGCATGCCAGGCAGGAAGCGCACAGGAAGGTATGAGAAGCATGGCTGACAAACAAGTCATAACGAAACCAGCAGGGCGGGCATTACTGGCGGCTGTCGAAAATGCCCAGTTGCGTAAAGATGTACCAGAGATTAAATCAGGCGATACCGTGCGCCTGCAAGTCAAGAGTCGTCGAGGGAACCGCGAACGTCTACAGCCATTCGAGGGCGTGGTCATGCGCTTGCGCGGCGGCGGCGTCAATCGCAATTTCACCGTGCGACGCATCACCCATGGCGTGGGCGTTGAGCGTACATTCCTGGTTCAATTCTCCGCGTATTGAGAAAATCGAAGTTGTACGCCATGCCCGTGTGCGCCGCAAACAACTCTACTATCTGCGCGGCCTGACAGGTAAAGCGGCTCGCTTGAAAGAACTGCGTCCGATACCGCTAAAGAAGCAGCAGCCAAAGAAGCCGCCAAAGCGGCAAAAACTGGCAGTCTTGCAACTACATCGAATACCACCACCGCCAACAACAGTGGAAACGAAAACGCATAAAGCAGCAATTCCACCAGCACTGCCCACGCTGGAAGAAGAAATGGCCCTGCTCAGTCAGGGCTATTCCTTTATTGCCGGGCTTGATGAGGCGGGGCGGGGCTGCCTGGCCGGTCCGGTTGTCGCCTGCCGCTGTCATTTACCCCTCAACGACGAAACGCTGGCTTCTCTTTGATGGTGTGCGCGACTCCAAACAATTAACCGCCCAGGCACGCGAACGCCTGTATGATGTGATTATGCAACAGGCGGTCGCGGTTGGCGTGGGCATGGGTTCGGTTGAACTGATCGACGAACGCAACATCTTCAGGCTACCAAACATGCCATGCGTTCCGCCCTCGACACAACTCTCTCCATCTCCACAGGCGCTCTTACTCGATGCACTGCTCCTACACGATATCCACTTCCCCAACGCTCCATTATTAAAGGCGATGCGCGGTGCCTCTCCATTGCCGCCGCCTCAATTATCGCCAAAGTCACCCGCGACCGCCTGATGCTGCAACTGCACAAACAATACCCTGTCTACGGCTTCGAGCAACACAAAGGCTACGGCACCGAGGCCCACCTGGCCGCGCTGCGCACGCATGGAGCTTCGCCTATACATAGGCAGAGCTTCGCGCCGGTGCGGGAGTTGTATGGATTGTTTGAAAGCGCGCCTTGAAGCTGTTCTCCAATTGCTAGCAAATTGCTAGCAGTTGATAACGATGTCACAGGGATGCGAGTATCAGCATGTACCTAAAGCAAGCTGAGAAGCCGCTTCGATCAGCTTATTGATATCAATAAGCTGATATTGAAAAGCTGATTAAGCAAAAAGAATTGTGAGAGATCGTTTGCCTGTCAGATAACAAGGAGGTTTATATGGAAGATCGGAACGGACCAAACTTTGACTCAATTAAACAAATAAATGTGTACGGCATTGAATACTGGAGCGCGCGTGAGTTAATGCCATTGCTTGGTTATGATTTGTGGCAAAACTTTGAAAAAGTCATTAAGAAGGCCATAAGCGCCGCGAATTCACCAGAACTGGGAATGCGCCAGGAGGATCATTTTAGCGAAATACAAGAGGTGACTGGCAAGGGCAAGGGCGCGAAGCAGACCAGAAAAAATTACTTTCTCAGCAAACGGGCCTGTTATCTGATAGCTCAAAATGGCGATCCCGAAAAGCTTCAAATCAAACTTGCGCAGAACTATTTTTCGTTTACGGCTGAAGTGTATGACATGAACCGACTCCGTAAAGAACACGAGGATCGTCTTGCCACCCGACTGAAAGTAACTGAGAGCTATAAAGCCCTCAGCAAGGCGGCCTCGGTGTCGGGGGTTGACTCAGACTTTTTGGGATCTTCATTGACGCGGGATACCTTGGGTTACATCGGCATACCGTTGAGGAGTTAAAACAACTCAAAGGGGTGCCAGAGGGTGAGGACTATCTGGATAATATCACTCGTGTGGAACTGAGCGCCATCGACTTCAAGAACACGCAAACAGAGGAGAAGCTGCTGGCAGAGCAAATCCAGGGGAATGAGGAGGCTGCGCAAACCCACTATTTTGTCGGCGACCAGGTGAGAAAGGCAATTGAGGCGATTTATAGACCATTCCCTGAAGATTTGCCCTCAGCACCCAGTATTCGCAAGATGGTTGAGGAGCGTCGGAGGAAAACGACAAAGAAGAAACTCAAAGCCACTGAACAGGATCGGCTTCAAATTGGACAAGGGTCGTTATTAGATGATGGAATAGACTCAACGGAAAAGTGAATTGCCCTAATATCTCCTCCGTTAAGACTTGACAACCTCTTTTTCTCGTGTTATAAAATGAATGACGTTCATTCACGAAGTGGGGAGACGATGGCAGAAGTAACGCAAGAGGGCATACAATCGAAAAGGCAGGCTATTATTGAGGCGGCGCTTGATATTTTTGCGAAACAGGGGTACGAAGAGACCACTATCGCGCAGATCGCTGCTGCTGCCGGGGTAGCGGTTGGCACTGTTTACCTGTACTTTCACAATAAGCGGGAAATGTATACGCAGGCTTCTATCGACTGGACAAAGAGAATGGCGGTAGCTTTGCAAGACCCGCGCATTGTATCATTGCCTGTTCGACAGGTGCCACGCGCTATGATTGAGACGGTGTTTCGTCTGTGCCATCAAAATAGCAACATGATGTCGATTTTTCAAGTTGACATTCAATCGCCCCAGGAATTGCAACAGCATAAAGATGCGGATGGCGCTATTACTGGCGCTGTTGATGCATTTCTGCGGTCTGCTATTGAAAGTGGACAACTGGCGCCATTTGATACGGTGATGTACGCGAAGATTCTTTTCGGTATGGTGCATTCAGCGCTTTTCGAATGCTTCTGCGTTCAGGAAGGACGTTTTGAAGAGGCGATACGGGAAAACACTATCGAGATTGTAGAACGGCTCTTCTTTGGCCCACCTATCTCGTCCGGTCAAAGAGAAGCGTCCATTCAAGACGAGCGAGGCGCGCTTTAATTTTTTCTTGTGTTTCTGTGAATGAACTTCACTCAGTACAACTTTTCGCTGGCCATCACGTATAACGGTAAGTGAATGAACTTCACTCATTTTGATTAGAAGGGAGCAACCAATGATTACACAGGCACAACCCTTTACTACGCTGAAAAACCGTCAGTATATCAATCTGACAACTTTTCGCAGGACTGGCGCGGCGGTTGCTACGCCGCTGTGGTTCGCGGAACACCAGGGCGTATTGTATGCACAGACTTTCCCGACGGCGGGCAAACTGAAACGCATCAAGCATACTCCGCGGGTGACAGTAGCGCCCTGCACTGTCAACGGCAAGGCGTTGGGAGCGGAGATGGAGGGTGAAGCGCGTATCGTTACAAACGAGCAAGAAATCTTGCTCGCGGAAGCAGCGCTGGCTCGTAAATACGGCCTGACGCGGCGCATCTATAATGGCGCGTTGAGCGTCTATGGCAAGCTGCGGCGGCAGGGGCCGAGCGGGCGAACGTATATCGCCATTGAGCCAGTTACATCATCCCACTATTCACCACATTCGCAAGGCCCCTCATCTTCGAGGAGCTTACCCAGGCATCCCACGTTTGGTGTTCCACTGTTTTTTAACTGGTAATGAATGAACTTCATTCAGAAAGGGACAGATCATGTTAGGCAAACTTGGTACCGCGTTCTATCGAGCGCGCTGGATTATTCTCGTGATCTCACTTTTAGTCGTCTCCGGCATGGCATTGTATGGTTTTGGCCTGTTTAGTTCCCTGAAAAGCGGGGGTTTTACCGATCCGTCCAGCGAATTTAGCAAGGCTCAAATTTTGCTGGATACTAAGCTTGGCGGCGCGACTGCCGACGTAATCGTGTTGATGAGCAGCGATACGCTCAAAGCAACCGATGCGGGCTTCGCGAGCGCGGCGCGGGCAATGCTGGCAAACTTACAGGCGCGTCCCGAAGTGCGGTCTGTCAATTCCTACTACTCGACGCGGAGCGCGCAATTCATCTCGCGTGATGGACATGAAACCTTCGCGGTCGTGCAACTGGCCGCGCAGGATGAATCCACAAAGGAGAATGATTTCAAGGCCATCCAGCCGTTGATTGCTTCTTCCACCTTGCATGTGACGACGGGTGGAAGTGTTGCCGTCAACGTCGCTATGAATAAGCAGGTTGGGGCAGACCTGGAGCGGGCTGAAATGATTACCTTTCCCATCGTCGCGCTGCTGCTGCTGCTCGTTTTTGGCGGGCTGGTAGCGGCGAGCCTGCCCCTGCTGATTGGGGGGATAGCCATCCTGGGGGCTTTTGCCATCCTGCGCGTGCTGGCGAGTATGACGGACGTGTCGGTCTTCGCGGTGAACGTGGTGACGATGCTGGGGTTAGGGCTGGCTATCGACTATTCGCTTTTCGTGATTACGCGCTTCCGTGAAGAACTGGCCTCCAATGGCGGCGATACGCGCGCGGCATTGGAGCGCACCATGTCTACTGCCGGACGCACCATACTTTTCTCCGGCCTGACCGTTAGCACCAGCCTGCTGGGTCTGTTGCTCTTCCCGCAAGTTTTCCTGCGCAGCATGGGGATGGGGTCTATTGCTGCTACCCTGGTTGCGCTGCTGGCATCGCTGACCATTCTTCCCACGATGTTGGCCTTGCTCGGCGGTCGCATCAACGCGCTTTCGGTGCGGGGGCTGTTCCGTCGCAACAGGGCGACGAAACGAACGCGCGGCACGGGCGAGGCGAGCGGTTTCTGGTATCGTCTTTCTGAAACGGTCATGCGGCGGCCCATCATCGTGGCGCTGGCAGTGCTGGCGATCCTGGTAACGCTTGGGCTGCCATTTCTGCGAGTCTCGTTCTCTACTCCTGATGTCAAACTCTTGCCGGCCAAACAGGAGGCGCGCATCGTTTCTGAGCAACTCACGCAGAATTTCGCGCAGCAGGGCAACGCGCAACTGGTGATCGCCATTACCACGCGTGGTGAAGCGCTTTCCGCCGACAACCTCGCGAACCTGGATAGCTATGTCCGCTCGATTGAGCGCATCCCTGGAGTTACCAGCGTCGAAAGCCTGGTAAGCGTCAATCCGGCGCTGACATTGGCCGACTATCAACTGGCGTATGCTCACCTGGATGCCAGCAGCAATGCGCAGTTAGCGGCCCTGGCGGGGCAACTGGCCAATGGAAATGTGACGAAGATGGTAGTTGCGCTGCAACCCGCCGATCAGACGACGGCTGCCAGGAACGTTGTGCAGCAGGTACGCGCAATTCATGCTCCCGGAGGGATGGTCGCGCTGGTTGATGGCGTTACCGCGTACCAGATTGATCTGCTGGCAAGCCTGGGGGCAACGCTGCCCAAAGCTCTGCTTGTCATCGCCATCGCCGTCTTCGTCCTGCTCTTCCTGATGACCGGCTCGCTGCTCATGCCTCTCAAGGCCATTTTGCTGAATATCCTTTCGCTTTCGGCCACCTTTGGCGGATTGGTGTGGATCTTCCAGGATGGGCATTTGCAAAACGTGCTGAACTTCCAATCGAGCGGCAGCATCGATGGCACGCAGCCCGTACTGATCTTCGCCATCGCTTTTGGCCTGTCGATGGACTACGAGGTTTTCTTGCTGAGCCGCATCAAAGAGCGCTTTGACGAACTGGGGGACAATCGCGCCGCCATCTCGTCGGGTTTGCAGCGCACCGGCTGGCTCATCACCAGCGCGGCTATGCTGCTGGCGGTCGTGTTGGGAGCTTTTGGCAGTTCGCAAATCATCTTCATTCAGGAGATTGGCATAGGGCTTGCCATCGCGGTGATTATCGACGCGACGCTGGTGCGCATGTTGCTTGTGCCGGCGACGATGCGACTGCTGGGTAAGTGGAACTGGTGGGCGCCCGCGCCTTTGCAGGCCCTGTGGCGGCGCGTGGGGCTGAGCGAGAGCGCGAACCTGAACGCGCAGCGTTCCGTGGCAGCTTTGCCAGAGCAGGAAACAGTGCAGGTCTGACATGATGTTGTAAAATAGTGGGAGATTGTGATAATTAATTCGCATGAGATGAGCGGACGCGATTTATCGCGTCCGCTCACCTCATGCCAATGGATGGAAAGCCGACATTAGAAAGGCGAACAGGACAGTTATGGGTTTCTGGCAGATTGCGGGTTTGAGTCTTGCTGGTTTGGTGGCACTTTTGTTCGTCTTTTTGAGCATTACCAGCCTTTACCATGCAATTTGCCTGGCAATCGATGAAAGGAAATATCCGGCGACTGGCAGGCTGGTGGATGTGGGGGGCTACCGTCTGCATGTCACTATGCGAGGGGAAGGTAGCCCGACTGTTGTGATGGATGCTGGATTGGCTCATGTCTCGGCGGTCTGGAATTTTGTTGAGCCGGAGGTTGCTACGTTCACTCGCGTTTGCGCCGTTGATCGGGCGGGTCACGCCTGGAGCGATCATGGCCCTTTGCCGCGCACAAGCCGGCAAATCTGTCAGGAGCTACACGCGCTGCTCACGAACGCGGGTATTGCAGGGCCGTATGTGCTGGTGGGCCATTCCTTTGGCGGGCTCAACATGTATCTCTATGCCAGCACGTATCCTGAAGAAGTAGCGGGCCTGGTTTTGCTGGACGCGCTTTCGCGAGACATCAACTTGCATACGCCCCGTGAATTTGGCTATTTCATCGTCGCTAATCGCTTGAAATATTTTCTGTTCTCGCGTTTGACGCGCCTGGGAGTGGCGCGACTCTATTTGCGGGTGAAGGGCGTGGACGCGGCGCAGGATTTTATCGTGCATTTGCCACTTGAACTCCGCTATGCTACGATTGCAGGGTATCTGCGCAAGACGTTCGTGGCTGCTGCCGGGGAGAGCGCGTCATTGCGAGCCAGTGTCGAGCAGGCCCGGCTTGCCCAACCACTGCGTGATATTCCACTGGTGGTTGTCGCGCATGGCATACCGGAAATGTTCGAAGGCCACATGTCTCCCGCGGAAGTGGTGCAGTCGGAGCAACGCTGGCAAAAAATGCAGGCGGAACTGGCCCAACTTTCTCCGTCGGGCACATACGTGGTCGCAGAAAAGAGCGGCCACAAAATCCATATCGATCAACCTGAACTGGTGGTCGAGATGATCCGGCAGGTTGTGGAAGCGGCGCGGATGAAAATTTCGGAAGGATGATGAATAACTGATGCCTGATTATGTCTGGGGACGAAACCCGGTGCTGGAAACCTTGCGCTCTACTCGCCCGGTGAAGCGTTTGCTGATGGCGGAGGGCCAGCGCGACGCGCCAGCCGTTGCGGCCATTTTAGAGGAAGCAAGACGGCGGCAGGTTCCTGTTGAGACGGTGCCACGCCAGCGACTGGATCACTTCAGCCAGGGGGCGGTACACCAGGGCTGCCTGGCGGTGGTCGAGGCGCGTACCTATGCTTCGCTGGAGCAGATTCTGGACCATGCCAGCCAGAAAAATGAAGACCCGTTTCTCTTGATCCTCGATGCCATTCAAGATGTCAATAATCTCGGCTCCCTGCTGCGCAGCGCGGAGGCGGCTGGCGTGCATGGAGTCGTCATTCCCTCGCACGAAGCAGCCGAGGTCAACGCCACCGTAGTTAAAACTTCGGCGGGCGCAACTGAACACCTGCTGATAGCCCAGGAAAACAATATCACGCATACCATTGACTTGCTGAAGAAGCGGAATATCTGGGTGATTGGACTGGCGGGCGAAGCAAAAACCGACTATGACAAAGCTAACCTGACGGGCGCGCTGGCGCTGGTGGTGGGAAACGAGGGCAAGGGGATCAGCCGATTAGTGCGCGAACACTGCGACCTGCTAATCAAACTTCCCATGCGAGGAACTATCAACTCGCTCAACGCGGCGGTGGCGGGCAGCATCGCGTTGTATGAGGCATTACGGCAGAGAAACGGTAAAAAAGCATAGCTTTCCGTGAATATGTATGCTAAAATGATAGCTGTTTTACAAGGGGGGATGAATAACTGACCAGCCATTGCTATATGGCGGAAGCAGATTGAGCAGGAAATGAGCCTAAACGGTAAGGGTATGCGTCAACTAAACACGTGGCCGCGTGCTTTACTCAGGCTACCGCTTACTATACGTTTTGTTATTGTCGGGGGAACGATCTTCTTTTCGTTGCTACTCTATATGCTTACCTTTCCCTCAATTCATAATGGCAATATTTTAACCCTGCCTGTCGGGTTGAGCGCATGGATATTCAAAAAAAGAGGATTATTCACCTTCATAAGCGTTGCATTATGCACTTTAGTAATCTATCACGTCATTCGCTTACAAAGCTCGCCGTGGTCGATTCCGCTCACCTTTTCAGTTTTTGGTGGTCTCATTATACTAACAGGTATCGGCTTTATCATTGTGGCGCTGCGCGATTTGCTGGATGCCGAAGAAGACGCGCGTTTAAAAGCGCAAGAGGCCGAGCGGCAAACCACTATTGCTTACGAACAACAACGGCAATTGAACGAGCTAAAAAACCAGTTCATCCTTAACGTCAACCACGAATTGCGTTCCCCTTTGACCGTTGTTTCTGGCTATCTCTCGCTCCTGCTCGATAAACAAAAGCATTTCGACCAGCTGGCGCAGCAAACCTATCTGAAGGGCGCGATGCGCGGTTGTATAGAACTCCAGTCATTGACCAATGACGTGCTTGATTCCCTCATTTGGAGCAATGACAAAGAACTCCTAAATATGGAGGAAGTCTCTATTGCAAGCGTTGTAAGCGAAGTAATGGAACATTTTGTGTCCAGCGAGGATCAGGAACGCCACTTTTATGCGGATATCTCGCAGCATATCATCGCCAGGGGTAATGTCCAGTGTATTCGTCATGTGTTGCGCAACCTGCTCTCGAACGCCTGCAAGTACTCTCCGCTAGATAAGCCTGTCACTATCAGTGCCACGGCAAGCGCGTCTCCCGATTCGGAGGTCTGTGTCAGCGTCAAGGACGAGGGGCCAGGTATTCCACCCGATCAGATACCGCTGCTCTTCGGTCAGTTCGTGCGCCTGAAGCGCGATCTGGCAGGCTCGGTGCGCGGCTCTGGTCTGGGGCTGTACATTAGCAAGAATCTCGTCGAAGCGATGGATGGCCATATCTGGGTAGAAAGCGCGGGCATTGCAGGTGAGGGCAGTCGTTTCTGCTTTACGCTCCCCCTCGTACAGTAAAAAAGTTTTCTTCGCGCATGCGGCGGCAGAGGTAGAGAGAGAAGAGTAAGTTGGCAGCTCCCCAGCGGGGAACCGCCAACTTACTCTTCTCTCTGCTTACACTCTGGCCGCGCTGACCTGCTTTTCAAAATTCTTGAAGAACTGGTCGAGGGCGGCTTTGACGGCTTTGTTGATAATGAAATCGGGAGTCATGGCGATTTTGCCCTCGATCTCGGCCTGAGCGTTGTAGACGATTTCGGTACCTTCGGGCGCGTCGGTCAGGTCTATGGAGCAAGTGGCTTTGATGGAGCCAAAAGAGCTGGTCGGTTCGGCGATCAAGACCAGGTGTGACGGTGGTACGACCTCGCCTGTCTGCAAAAAGACGTTGTAGGGGCCTTTCAAGCCGGGAAAGTTTGGCGATACGGTCAATTTGAGCTGGCGGCCTGTTGGAAAATCCACAAATTCAGCGCTATCACAGCCGGGGACACTATTTTTGAGGGTTTCGGGGTCGAGTAGCGCGTTGAATACCTGGGAGCGAGGCGCTTTGACTTTCTGGTTTCCTGAAACTTCCATTGTACGTTTATCCTCTTCTTTTCTAATATTTCCCGTACCATCCACTCCGCTTTTGACAAATTTGCTTCCGGTAGATATTGATACGGGCATATGGCGCGTCTGCCTGTTTTGCCGGACAAGAGCTTTATCGATGACGCTTACAGATGTGTATTATAGCCGCAAGTGTTTGTATGTCTCAATATGTAGAGCTATAAGTACTAATCCTGTCCTTACTGATGGGTACTACCTTGTCTATATTTGCCAGACGATGATTGTGTTGTTGCTATCGCCGCTAGCCAGGCCGCCGGAACTCCACGCGACAGCGTTGATGGCTCCGCCGAGGCCGTTATAGATGGTTTTTGTGGGGGTAGAATTAGTAATATCCCAGAAAGTGAGCGTACTATCGGTTGCGCCGGTGGCAAGTTGATTGGCGTTGTTGGGATTCCATGCGACGCCATTGACGGGGGCGTTATGTGCCAGGCGATGAAGTTGGCGACCGCTGGCGGCCCAGACGATGGCGTAATTGCCGGCGCTGCCTGCTGCCAACTTTGTGCCATCCAGCGACCAGGCCAGGGAAGAGGCCGCGCCGGGCATGATGCGCGCGAAGACAGTGCGGCGCGGGGTCGAGGTGGTGAATACGACAATGTCGCCATTGGCCGTTGCAACAGCCAGGTATGCGCCATCTGGCGAGATGGCCAGCGCGAGGACGGTTGATTTCGTCAAACTCCTGGCGGCGTTTTGTCTGGACACGTCAAGCGCGTATCCACCTTCGCCCAGCGTACCCGCTAGAATAGCGTTCGCCTGGCTATCCCAGGCCATCGTGCTGACGGTCGCTCCCAGCGGGCCGTAGGAGCGATGGCGGACAGCTCCAGTGTCCCACAACTGTACTGTCTGATCTTCGCTGCCTGAGGCCAGAAGTGTCGAGTCGGGCGACCACACGACGCTGCGCACGGGGGCGCTGTGGCCAGTGTAGGTGGCGGTGTTTTGCTGGTTAGCGACGGTCCAGATTCTGGCGGTGTTATCGCGCGAGCCCGAGACCAACTGAGTGCCATCGGGCGACCAGAAGACGCTGGTGACAACATCGCTATGGCCGCGCAGGAGATATTTCGCGTTGGCCGGGGCGCGATTGCGGGAGTAGAAAAAAAAGCCTCCGCCGCCTGCGACCGCTGCCACAGCGACGCCTCCGAGAATCCAACCCAGCGCGCCGCGCCTGTTGATACCTCCTGATTTGCCGGGCGGCGTTGATGGCAGCTGTTGCGGCTGAGATGGAGCTGGCTGGAGCGGTGAGGCCATTACTGTGGGAGACGATCCGGAATACGTCCGTGGATGATCGTCCATCGCTGGTGTTGGCGGTTGTGCGAATTGTGGCGGTTGTCCAGCGTTCACGTTCAACTCTACAGGCATGGGCCGGGCAGCATAGGCGGCTGGCTGAAATGCCAGGTTGTTTGAGTTGTTTTTCGGCGGTGTTGGCGTGTTCGCGACAGGATTGAGGGCGGGTGGCGCGTAGGTCGCGGCGCGATTTGTCTGCGACAGGGTGGGAAGTGAGAGAAACGGGCGCACGTTGGTGGGCGCATCCTGCTCGGCCTGAGTGAAGGCGGCGGCAAACTCGGCAGTGGATGGGAAACGCCCGGCTGGTTTTTTCGCCAGTGCGCGGGTCAAAACGCTGCCGATACTCTCTGGCAGAGCGGGATTTATGGATGTTATGGGTGGTGGCGTCGCTGTCAGGTGCTGGTGCATCAGCCGCATTGGGTCGCCCTCAAAGGGTGGATGCCCGGCCAGCAGGTAATAGAGCATGATGGCAAGCGAATACTGGTCGGTTTCTGGCACGGCCGCGCCCTCGAATTGTTCGGGAGCCATGTAGATGGGCGTGCCTAATATGTGGCTGGTGGCACTGATCGACGAGTGAAGGCTTTAGCCAGCCCGAAATCCGAGAGCAGCAAATGCACGGTATGGCCATTTTCGACACGCAGCAAGAAGTTGGCGGGCTTGACATCACGGTGAATGATGCCGCGCTCGTGGGCATATTGCAGGGCTGATGCGGCCTGGCGTACATATTCTCCTGCCTCGCTCAGTCCCACGGGCCATGTCCCGCTCATCAGGAAGGGCAGATTCATGGGAGCGGTCCCGGAGTTCTGGGTGGAGGCGGTGGTCTGTCCGAGCACGAGTTCTGCCCTGCGCCGCAGCCAGTCCCACAGCGAGCCTTCTGGCCGGTATTGCATGATGATATAGGCGCGTTGCCCGTCGCCTGTCTTGTCCTCACCATAGCGATAGAGTGGGAGAATGTGCAGGTGATCCATGCTGGCGACTGCGCGTGCTTCCTGTTTGAACCGTTCGGCAGCGTTCAGCGCCGATGACATATCGGAGTAGCTGTCGGGGTCTGTGCGCACCACTTTGATCGCTACCTGCTGCCCGATGGTGGGGTCCTGCGCCAGGTAAACCGTGCCCATGCCGCCGCTGCCAAGCAGTTGAATAAGGGTATATCCGCCGATGGATGTGCCTATTAGACTATCCACGAATCAGCCTCCTGATTGAGATATCGGTAATATCGAGCCTATGATAACATAACGAATCTGCTCTGTCCAATTCAAACGGAACAGGATTTACATAAGAGCCTTGTGTAAGTCCGGGCGTATCGGGTATACTCTAGACATAACATTGTCTCTTTGCTTGCCCGAGGTGAGAACACATGACAACGGTGGTACGCTCCGAACCTCTTTTCCTCTCAACGTTGCCTGGTCGCTACTACTATGAACCTGCTCTTTACGAATTGGAACTGGAGAAAATCTTCTCCAGCATGTGGGTGTGCGTTGGACGTGACGATGCTATACCCAGAGTTGGGTCATACCGGGTGGTGACGGTTGGCAAAGAAAGCATCATCGTCACGCGCAATCGCCAGGGGAAGCTGAACGCTTTCCTCAATGTGTGCAGGCATCGCGGGGCGCAGCTGTGTTCTGAGACGGCGGGTCAGTTGAAAGGCTCGATCCAGTGTCGTTACCATGCCTGGACGTATGGGCTGGACGGGCGACTGATTGGCGCGCCCAATGTGATGAGCAATGAACAGTTTGAGCGGAGCGCGTTCGGTCTGCTGCCGGTGGCTCTGGAGGTTTGGGAAGGCTTTATCTACCTCAGCCTTGCCGACGATCCCGCGCCGGTGGCCGAGCAGTTGATGCCGGTAATCCTGGAGCGTTTCGGCGCGTATGAGCCGTTTGCCCGCTATGGATTGAGCGCGTTGAAGGTTGGCAAAAGCATCACCTATGATGTGCAGGCTAATTGGAAACTGGTTCTGGAAAATTTCATGGAGTGCTATCATTGTGGCCCCATGCATCCGGAATTGTGCGATATGCTGCCTGGCTTCCGCTCGGGCAAGGCGTATATAGGGGGAGATGCCGCGTATCTGGCCGAAGGTGTTGAGGCGTTTACCATGACGGGCAAGGCCAGCCGCCCGCCTCTCAAGGGACTACTCCCGGAAGATACGCGCAAGTATTATGGCGAAGTGCTGCTGCCGAACGTGCTGATTAACCTGCTAGGCGATCACGTGGTGACGCATACCGTCTGGCCGCTCGCGCCCGATCGTTCGCTGGTGGTGTGCGACTGGCTCTTTGATGCGGATATAGCGGCGGAGCCGGGTTTTAACCCGATGGACGCGGTAGAGCTGTTCGATATTGTGAACAAGCAGGACTGGGAAGTGTGCGAAATGACGCAAAAAAGCATGGCCTCGCGCGCTTTCAAGAACGGCGGCGTGTATGTTCCGAACGAACGTCATATTCGCGCTTTCGCCGATTTTGTGCTGAACATGCTTGATTCTTAATGCGGAATGATGTTGGTTTGATGCTGTAAACCGTATTGGGCCGTTTGCGGCCCCAGGTCCTGATGATGGGACGCTTGCGTCCCAGTCGTCTGTAGGGACAATGGGAGGGGTAGGGTGGATGAGGGGGCCTTGTGCTTGTCCTCGTTGGGGTGCGACCATCATGTCTCACGGAACCCAGTTGAATTGTGTAGCCACAAGGACAAGCACAAGGCCCCCACCTATCCCCACATCCACCCCTTGTCCCTACAGAAGACGCCTCCTTTCCCCCAATACCCCATTTGGTCGTCAAAATCCATCAGGACGGTGGCGTTTGCTTTTTTTCCTGGCGAACAGGGATAGGGAGAGCGGCGCAAGTACGATTAAAATCGCATTGGCGCTGACGTTGAGGTCGCCGTTACCCTGGATACTGGCTGCAGCGCCGGGCTGGTGAACGTTGGCGAAGACCGACGAATAGTTGGGAAGAAAACCGTTGTTATCTTGCTGGAGCGGCCAGTACACGAGGGCGGCGCGCCCGATGATGTTATTACGCGGTACGAAGCCCCAATATCGAGAGTCGGAACTACGAATGCGGTCATCGCCCAACACAAAATACTTATTGGGAGGAACAAGCTCGTTCTGAATAGTTGCGCCGGAGAGATTGCCCTGGTTGATCGCAGCCACATAGGTTTCGTTCAACGCCACGCCATCGACGATCACTGTTGTACCATTGATGGTGATCCGGTCGCCGGGTATACCTATGATACGTTTGACATAATCGAGAGTAGGCTCAGGTGGAGCGACAAAGACGATTACGTCGCCGCGCTGGGGGGGATGAAATAGATAGGTCCATTTGTCCACGAGAATGAGTTCGCCATTATGCAAGCGCGGTTCCATGCTTGTGCCTTCGACGTTGAAGTTTTGCACGGCAAAGCGGATCACCAGGAACATGAGAACGGTGAGGACAATGGTTTCAATGACCTCACGTACCAGGCGAAAACGCTTCTCAAAGTCTAATTCTGGATTCATGTAAATCCCCCAGGATATTTCGGGATACCAGTAGCCAGGGCGTAGCTTGCCCTCGCCCATCTGCTGTCATCCTGAGCGCAGCGAAGGATCTCTCGCCGGGCAGTGTGCAGATCCTTCGCTGCGCTCAGGATGACAGTTAGCGAAGAATGACAGCCGGGCCGAAGTTCATGCTTCCGGGGGGTAAGTCCCGTCCTGGTCTGTCACCTTGAATTCATACTTACCCATATCATTATACGCCAGTTGCTTAGAGAAGGTTGTATTGCCGTGCTGCTGCATTAGGAAATAAAGGCTATGCATCTATGTGTTGTAATATAGTGCGTCGTAATATATGAAAGTGTGCCAGCGCGTCTTATTTATGCGATAGTCATTACTCAACGCGGTGATTTTCAACGTCTTGACTTGTAATGTGTGATATACTTTTGCATATTGAACGTTTGTATCAAATTTGGTAGTGACGCGGTTTTTTGTGTTCACTACTGTTTTTATGATGGGTGGTCTAGTTGTATGCCCCAGGATAAGATTGTAATACGCGGCGCTCGCGAACATAACCTCAAAAATATAGATGTCACGATACCGCGCGATAAGCTGGTAGTGATTACGGGCCTTTCAGGATCGGGCAAGAGCAGCCTGGCATTTGATACCATCTTTGCTGAGGGGCAACGTCGCTATGTAGAATTGTTGTCAGCCTATGCCCGGCAGTTTTTGGATAAGATGGAGAAGCCGGATGTCGATCATATCGATGGTCTCTCTCCCGCTATCTCTATCGACCAGAAGGGCGCGACGCATAATCCCCGTTCGACGGTTGGCACGGTGACTGAGATTTACGACTACATGCGCTTGATGTATGCGCGTGTCGGTCATCCGCACTGTCCCATCTGCGGGCGCGAATTGAGCCAGCAGACGGTGCAGCACATTGTTGATTCGGTGCTGGATTTGCCGGAGGGGTCGCGAATTCTGCTGCTCGCGCCGCTGGTGCAGGGACGCAAGGGCGAATACAAACAAATCTTTGAGGAGATGCGGCGCGGGGGGTTCGTGCGCGCGCGGGTTGATGGCACCATTTACGATTTAAGCGATGAAATCGACCTGGATAAACAGAAAAAGCATACCATCGAAGTAGTGGTTGATCGCCTGGTGATTCGTGGTGAGCGCAGGGCAGCCGCGCCTGATGCAGTTCGCCAGCTCAAGAAAGTGGCTGAGCGTCCCGCGCTCTATGACGTGAATGCGACTGCGGATGGCGCGGATGGTCGTTCCGAGGGGCCCGGTGACACGACGCAGGAGTCTGATACATCGTTCCGGCAGCGCGTGACGGATTTGTTAGAGACAACGTTGAAACTGGGCACTGGTATGGCGCTGGTTTCCATTATTGGCGGCGAGGAAATCTTGTATTCCGAAAAGCTGTCCTGCGTCTACGATGGCTTCAGCCTGCCTGAGATCGCGCCGCGCACCTTTAGCTTCAACAGCCCGCATGGCGCGTGTCCCACCTGTACCGGCCTGGGAACGCAGAAAGAGATAGACGCGGAACTGATTGTGACCCATCCTGAACTGAGCCTGCTCGAAGGGGCGATTGCGCCCTGGAGCAAGGTGGTGAACGGGAGCCAGTGGCACGCCTCTATTCTGGAAGCGCTGGCGAAGAAGTATGAGTTCAGCCTGGAAAAACCCTGGCGCGAACTGACTGAGGATCAGAAGAAGAAAGTGCTGTATGGCACGGATGATCCATTGACGATACGTTACAGGCCGCAGCACGGCGGAACGCGCACCTATACCATAACATTTGAGGGTGTGATTCCGAACCTGGATCGCCGTTATAAGCAAACGGAGAGCGAGGGCGTGCGCGAAGAGATCGAGCAGTATATGTCGGCGCGCATCTGCCCCGACTGTCGTGGCGCTCGTTTGAAGCCGGAAGCATTAGCGGTGACAGTGGGCGGCCATAACGTTGTGCAGGTCTCGCGGCTCTCGATTTTGAACGCGCAGCGTTTCTTTCAAGAGTTGGAGGGCCAGGAGGTTGCGCCATCCGTCCCCGTGCCTGCCGCGAACGTGCTCAATGGTAACGGCAGGAGCAAGAAGAAGAAGAGCGGGGCGGAGGAAGAAGTTTCCTTACTGGGAGATCCGCTTACGCCGATTGACCCACATGGCCCGATGGTTGATGTGACATTGAACGGGCGCGAGCGATTGATTGCGCGGCAGGTGTTGAAAGAGATACGGGCGCGCCTGCAATTTCTGGTGGACGTGGGCCTGGATTATCTGACGCTGGACAGGGCTGCCATGAGTCTTTCGGGTGGCGAGGCGCAGCGTATCCGGCTGGCAACGCAGATCGGCTCTGGCCTGATGGGCGTGTTGTACATCCTGGACGAGCCGAGCATAGGACTGCACCAGCGCGACAATGCGCGGCTGATCAAGACGCTGGTGCGCCTGCGCGACCTGGGCAATACGCTGCTGGTGGTTGAGCATGACGAAGATACCATGCGCGCTGCCGACTATATCATCGATATTGGTCCGGGCGCGGGCGAACACGGCGGCAGGGTGGTGGGGGAAGGCACCTACAAGGACATTATCGCCAGTCCCGAATCTATCACGGGCGAATACCTCTCGCGGCGCAAGGTTATCTCCATACCTGAGAAGCGGCGCGAAGGCAGCGGCAAATCGCTGCTCGTTAAGGGAGCGCGCGAGAATAACCTGAAAAATATCGACGTGGAGATTCCACTGGGCAAGTTTGTGGTGGTGACGGGTGTTTCCGGGTCGGGCAAGAGCACGCTGATTACGGATATTCTCTATCGCAGGCTGGCGCATGTCATCTACCGGGCGCACGATAAGCCAGGGGCGCACGATACGATTGAGGGCATAGAACACCTGGATAAGGTCATTGATATCGATCAGTCACCTATCGGGCGCACGCCGCGCTCGAATCCCGCCACCTATACGACGGCTTTTACGATTATTCGCGACCTTTTCTCCCAGGTGTCGGAGTCGCGTATTCGCGGCTACCAGCCGGGCCGTTTCTCATTTAACGTCAAGGGCGGGCGCTGCGAGGCGTGTAAGGGTGAGGGCATCGTTAAGATCGAGATGAACTTTCTGCCCGATGTGTATGTGCCGTGCGAGGTATGCAAGGGGAAACGCTACAACCGCGAGGCGTTGGAGATCCACTACAAGGGCAAGAGCATTGCCGATGTGCTGGATATGACGGTGGAAGAGGCGACGGAGTTTTTCGCCAATGTCCCCTCCATCTACAACAAGATGAAGACCCTCAACGATGTGGGCCTGGGCTACATGCGGTTGGGGCAACCGGCCACGACCCTGTCGGGAGGCGAGGCGCAGCGCGTCAAGCTGGCGACGGAACTGTCGAAACGAGCCACGGGGCGCACTATGTATATCCTGGACGAGCCAACTACCGGTCTGCACTTCGCGGACGTAGACCGCCTGTTACAGGTGTTGCAGCGATTGGTGGACGCGGGTAACTCGATTGTGGTGATCGAGCACAACCTGGAAGTAATCAAAAGCGCCGACTGGCTGATTGACCTGGGGCCAGAGGGCGGAGATGCCGGTGGCTACGTGCTGGTGGCTGGGACGCCGGAAGATGTGGCGGAGAATGAGCAGTCCTTCACGGGCTGGTTTTTGAAACGCATGTATGTCGAAGATGCGGCGCTGGCAAGCGCGCGGCATTCGGACGAGATGGCGATGGGATAGTATAAAAAAGCCCCGCACTAATCTGTACAGATTAGTGCGGGGCTTTTTTATACTGCCGTATTTACGTGAACTGCGATTGTGCGCCTGGTAATGGGGTAGAGATGGGAGACTGCATCTCCTTACTTGTCATATGCAGGTTTGACCTGCCTTCACTGGCAATAGTTTCTGTAGTCGGATGCTCGTCTCCACCGGGCGCAGGATTGTCGGTACCACCGGGTTTGAGGGGTACACCGCGCTGGCGCAGGCGGTAATCGATCCAGAGTACCAGACAGATCATGGTCAGGCCTACCAGCCCGAGACCGATGAACTTGTAGATGCGCGCCAGGCGCAGGGCCAGCACGCCGAACATGATGGTCAGGCCGTAGAAGAGCAGGCAGATTTTTTTGACGCTCAGGCCCGTTGACAACAGGCGGTAGTGCAGGTGCGTCATATCGAAATGCACGGCTGATTGACCCCGGCGCTTGCGATTGACCGCCACGACTGCCAGGTCAAGTATGGGAAGGCCGAGCACCATCAAGGCGAGGGCCAGCTTGGCGCCGCCCATGATTGACAGCACGGCCAGGCCCAGCCCCAGAAACATCGCGCCGCTATCGCCCATGAAGATCTTCGCTGGATTCCAGTTCAAGGGAAGGAAGCCAAAGACGGAGCCGGTAAAGATGGCGGCCAGGATGGCGATGCTTTGCTGGCCTTGAAGGAAGCTGGTGATGGTGATGAAGAGCGCGGTGATGCCTACGACGCCGGTTGCCAGTCCGTCCAGGCCATCGATCAGGTTGATGGTGTTCATCATGCCCACCGTCCAGAACCAGGTCAATAGAGCCGCGGGGATGGCGAGCAGGCTGAAATCCGCGTGCTGCATAAAGAGAAAGATGCTCGGCTCGTGGAAGAAGGGCAGGGGCAGGTGATAGAACGGGTTGCTGAACGTGTACAGCAGTACGCCGCGAAAGGTGGGTATCCAGGGTCCCATGACGATGATGGCTGCTATTGTCTGGGCGATCAGTTTGGTGCGCGGCTTGAGACCGATAACGTCATCAAAGATGTGGACGATGACAATAAAGGTGGAGGCCGCGATCAGTAGCCAGAAGATGGAGATTTCGGTCGGGTTGGAATTGGGGCCGGGAGCGTAGAAAAGGATGGCGACGATCACAAACGCCAGGAACATGGCGACGCCGCCAAGGCGTGGCACGGCCTTGATATGCACGCGCCGTGTCGCCGGGCGATCCAACCAGCCAACTTTATAGCAGAAGGCTTTGACCACAAAGGTGAGGGCGAGGGCAAGCGCGAAGGCAGTTGCGCCGCCTGCCAGCAACGTTTCGATGTTATTGTGAAACAGGCTGGAAGGGATGAGCAATAATAATCGGATGTGGCTAAGGCTTGCTCCTGGCATGTAATATCTCCTTGCTATGGAGAACAGGCTTCTCTGCTCTGCTACCCTTGATGTCTATGGTCTTCGCGTTACTGTTGAGACGCACCGGCGTATCGCATTGTATTGCGCGCGCGCAGGTACTCTTTTAAGAAAACGTATGCGTAAATCGCTTTGAGGTATGCATTATTAATCGCCTGGCATCTTTACACTCCCCTGTTTGCCAGTTCGTAGTCTTAAACGATTTACAAATTCCTCTGTAACACAGGGCGTCTACTAGTACAGTATACACGTCTCGGCAGGCTCATTGAGCGTGGGGTACTTTTCGTTTGGCCGCTTTCTCTAACTTTAGCGTGAGCGCGCAGCCTTGCTTGCGGATTTATTACGCTAGATAGAGTGTCAGACAAATGACTCTGCTTCCAGATCGAAAGCAGAGTCATTTGTCTGACACTCTGATGTGGAGAGGAATTTACCAGGCAGGCGCCCAGATGCCGAATTCGTTGCCGTCGGGGTCGGTGAACTGCGCCCATTTGCCCCAGGGTTCCGTGCTCAGCTCTTTGGAAAGAGCGACCCCATGAGCTTTAAGCGTCATACAGGTTTCCTCAATATTGTCGGTATGCAAGACGAAGCCAGTGAAGCCTGTTTTGTCGCCACCACTCTGGCCGCGCAGGCCAAGCATGATATGGGTCTGCGCTCCGGGTGGAGCGACTTCGAGCCAGCGCTCAGTTTCGCTCATAGGCTGGTCATCGATCTTCTCAAAGCCGAGCGTGTTGATATAGAAGTCGAGGGCTTTGTCCTGGTTGCTGACACCTACACTGATAGTGCCGATTTTTGTGAACATAGATACCTCCTATTTTGTTGATTACTCCGAATTCAATGATAGCTTATATGGAACAAAAATTCAAGTGGACACTGAGACAAATCAGGGCGATTGACAAGTCGAGCCAGGTAGCGAGACCCTTACGGTCGCTATGTGACTAACAGTGACTTACAGAATGATTAGCAAGCTACATCTTGATCTACCTTTGAATTTTTAGGTAGATATTGCATGAGATAACTCGTGCCGCCTGTAAACTCGTGTCCTGTACAATATGTTTGAGCTTGTTTCGCGGTCGTCCAGGTCGTAGCACCCCATGACGGCCAGTTATTGTGCCAACTGCCAGTAATGCTTTGCCATTGAGCTGTCGTGCTATACACACCCACGGTGGTGGCGCCATTGGCGACTAAAGCGTCATACTCACCTTGTAAGCTATTCTGATTCTGGACAACGTTCGTATTCCATGTGTTGCTCGTTTCAACGTCTAGCCACCAGGTAGCGCTGGAAACACCAACGCTCTTTGCTGCGTTGATCGCATATAAACCAGCATTGTAGCCATAATTATAGGCAAGGCAATTATTGTCTCCCGTGGCGCATACTTTTGGGGATGTGGCGTTAATGTGGGTCAACTTATTATACCAACCTGTATTGACATATAAGCTCAAGTTTTTAAAATAACTGGCTTCTTTCGCTATACACGGATTGGTTGAGTAACCCTGACCGTCTGTGACCCCAACAATTCCGAATGTGACAGTAGGAATGCTGGTGGTGCAGTTAGGCCAGCTAATATCAACACCTGTCGTGCCTTTACTATATTGACCTTGAGCAGCAGCTACTCCTGTGGTCAATACGAGCGCCATCAATGCCACGGTGAAACTTACCATGATTTTTTTCATATCTTTCACTCCTTCGATACATTATAACCTGATAGTGACCCCGAAAGCTAATCACAATCATTGCGGTTACTACTATCCAGTTTGTGCAGAGTCTACTCGCGCAAATCCACCTGCAACACTCTGTCCCACCCTGAGTAATCCTTGTAAACGCTAAGCTTCGCATCTGGCCACAATGTGTCAATCAAGTGTGACAGGCGTTCTCGCTGTTGATAGCCGATTTCCAGTAGTATGACAGCTTTTGCTTTAAGCTTTGTGGATGTTGCTACGTTCGTAAGGAAGCGTTCCAGGAGGTCGAGGCCATCGTGACCGCTAAAGAGGGCGAGATGCGGTTCGTAGTCATGCACGTCGGGGGTGAGCAAGGCTGTTTCGTTGGTGCCGACGTAAGGGAGGTTGGCTGTCAGTATGTCAACGGGTTCGGGCAGGGGGGTGATGAGGTCGCCTTGCAGCAGGCGCACGCGCTGTTGTATGTGGTGGCGCTGGCAATTGAGGGAGGCCACGGCGAGGGCGTCGCTGGAGATGTCGGTGGCGTAGAGGTAGGGCAGGCGCGGTTCGTTGACTGCCAGCGCGATGGGGATAGCGCCGCTGCCAGTGCCGATATCGGCCACTATGGGGGTGGAACCTGCCGCGATCTTCTGGCGGCACACGCGCAAGGCGGTCTCGACGAGTAATTCAGTTTCCGGGCGCGGGATGAGCACGCGGTTGTCAATGATGAGATCGAGTCCGTAAAATTCTTTGTGGCCGACGAGGTAGGCAACGGGTTCGTCATGCGCGCGTCGCTCGATCAGCGCCAGGTATTGTTGCTCCTGCGCGGGGGTGAGTTCGCGTTCGGGGTAGGCGTAGAGCGTGCTGCGCTCAACTTGTAGCACATAGGCGAGCAATAATTGCGCGTCGAGCAAATCGGCGTGACCTTGAATGATAAGATCACCAGGGCGGGGACAAGCTTCATCCCCGCCCTGGTACTGTGTGAGTCGCTGTATGCCCTGGGTCAAGGCTTGCCGGATGGTAGTCATAGGCATAGGTTATAGGGGTTGCCGGCCCATGAAGCCGGCGTTGAGATAGTGCCAGAAGTTGATGCGTTCTTCGCCCAATCGCCAGCACAGGTAGATTTCGTGCCCTCCGCGTATGCTGAGAAAGTCGATGAGTCCTGTGTCGGGGTCTTTGAGTTCGCAGCCAAACTGTTTCAGCTCGCGCGCCAGCGTTTGCAGGGCTTCGATATGCTCAACCAGTGTTTTTTGCAGGCGTTCGACGCGCTCGTGGAGGTGATGGCCGTTGTTTACAGATTGCGCGCGCAGTGCGCTAAGTTCCTCTTCGGCGTGCTGCATGGCCTGGCGATGCTCTTGAATTTTGAGCAACACTACGGTGATCTGAGGCAGTAACGCTTCCGCCTCTTCGCGTGTAAAATAATGCGCCATGCTCCTCTCGCTTTCTTTATAATGTAGGTGATGGGTGTTGCTTGAGGTGAATGATAACATGTCGCGGCGTGTTTGCATAGCCTTTACTTATAGGAGACTCTACCCATGGCATGACTAATTTCCTGTATAGTCCGTTTCAACTATATGATTGGATATTGACCAGGGTGGGAGCGAGTAATAACCAGGGCGGGAACAAGCCCCAGAGGTGTGAACTAAAGCACGCCTGTCATCCTGAGCGCAGCGAAGGATCTGTGCGCTGCCGACGAGAGATCCTTCGCTGCGCTCAGGATGACAGGCAGAACATTTCTCAAATTCGCTTACGGAAGCCTTATGTCCAAATGTCTGAGTTACGGTTGGTATAAATGACATTCAACGGTATATGATGTATAATGGCCGCGTGGAGTAGCCATTCAAGAGGAGAAAACGCATGAGCGGTGACATGTTAGGACGTGTCATCAAAGGACGGTACAAGCTCATTGACGAGATTGGGCGGGGCAGTTTTGCCACCGTCTATATTGTGCGTGATACGAAAACCAATCGCATCTTTGCCATGAAGGCTATGCTCTATGAGCCTGCGGACGATGGCGAGTTGTTGGCGCGTTTCCAACGTGAGGCGCACATTCTCTTGACCCTTCACGATCCTCATATCGTGCGTATTTTTGAATATGGGGATGAAAGCGATTTGCATTACATCCTGATGGATTACATCGATGGTCAAAACCTCAAGTACTATACCCTTACTGGGGGCTCGATGGAACCTGCGCGCGCGCTTGACTACGCCCTGCAAATCGCAGAGGGGCTGGATACCGCTTACAAAAACGGCGTTGTCCATCGCGATATCAAGCCGCAGAACATTGTCATCAATAGCCAGGGGGTGGCAAAAATTACCGACTTCGGCCTGGCGCGCAGCCGCGAGACGGTGACGCTAACACAGTCGAACGTTTTTATGGGGACGGCTTATTACATCCCGCCGGAGCAGGCTGAAAGCGGGCGTTCGGCGGATATCCGCTCTGATTTGTACTCTGTAGCAGCGGTCCTTTTTGAGATGTTAAGCGGACGCCCTCCTTACGAGGGTGATACTGCTGTGGATATCGTCGTGAAGCATATGAACGATAAAGTGCCGTCCATTTGTGCTATTCGTCCCGAACTTCCGCGCGATTTCGACACGTTTATGCAGAAGGCGATGGCAAAATTACCGGTGGACCGCTATAGTACCCCGCGCGAGTTTATGAACGCGCTTGAGAAGTTGCAAGAGCTTATCCCGGCTATTCCCATTGATCGCCAGGATACAGCTGAGCGTCCTCCCCTCGCCGAACTCAATGGCGATGGGAAGGATGGGCGCGAGCAACAGGTGGCTGTCGCGAAACAGGCGCGTTTGCTGGTGCTCTCCAGCAATCAAGCTATTCCTTTAACAGGAGAACTGATGGTGGTAGGGCGACATGACCCTGTGTTGGGCATTAACCCGGAAATTAACCTGGCAGACAAGACGGTAGGCCGTCGTCATGCTTATGTGCGCTGCCAACACGGGCAGTATTCCGTCGAAGACCTCAATGCTCTTAATAAGACGCGATTAAATGGAGTAGTTTTAATGCCATATGAAGAACGCACGCTCAAGGAAGGCGATATTCTTCGTTTCGGTAGTGTTGAGGTGCGTTTTGAAATGCGATAAATACAATTGTAGGGGTGCGATGTACTTCGAGCAGTACAGTTTTCGTGCCCAAAGATATACCGGGCGCAATCTTTTCGACCAGTTGCGCTCCTACAATTAAGAGAGGTGAACGACATGAGACAGTTTCTCACACTGACAAGCATTCTAGGGGCTGTGCCCACACCCATCTACAAACAACCGTTTGTTATTGCGGGGGCGGTACTGGTTATCGCGCTGATCATCCTCGTGGTAGCGCTATTCCTCTTCCGCAACAGCGGCAAGAAAAAGAACGCCGCTACCCCTCCCGCTGGCAATGACTGGCAGAGGCAAGCCGGTGGCGGCCAGCAGCCCGGTCAACAGGGTTGGGGACAGCAGGGCGGCTGGGATGCAGGGGCCGCGCAACAACCACAGCAAGCTGGCGGGTGGGGAATGCCCGCGCAGCAACAACCACAGCAACCCGCCTGGGGGGCACCCGCGCAACAGCCGCAGGCTGGCTGGGATGCAGCAGCCGCGCAACAACAACCGCAGGCAGGGGGATGGGGAATGCCCGCGCAGCAGCAGCCGTCACCGCAGGCCCAGCAGCCTGCCTGGGGTACACCGTCTCAACAACAGGGTGGTTGGGATGCTTCCGCGCAACAGCCACAGGCAGGAGGCTGGGGTACACCCGCGCCCGCTCAGCAACCTTCCGGGTGGGGTACACCTGCGCAGCCGCAGCAACCCCAGCAGCCGCAATCAGCAGGTTGGGGCACACCGGGTCAGCCACAGCAACCCCAGCAGCCGCAACAAGGTGGCTGGGGCAGCCAGCAAGGCACGGTCGGGGTAGGAGGTGCAGGAGGCGCATCGTCCTGGGATCAGACCGCGCTTCCTTCATCGCCAGATCCCTGGGGTCAACAGCCAGCGCCGGGAGCCGCGCCGGCCTGGGGCGCGCAGAACAATCAACAGCCAGCGCCGGGAGCCGCGCCAGTTTGGGGCGCGCAGAACAATCAACAGCCAGCGCCCGCCGCTTTCGGTAACAATGCGTCCGGCCAGTCCTGGGGGCAACCGGCTCAGGCTGCGGACCCGTGGGGACAGGCCGTGCAGCAGCAAGCGCAGCCGGGGGTACAGGCCCAGGCTGCATGGCCTGGCAATACTGCCCAGCCATCGACCACACCGCCCGGCGGCAATCCACCAGTACCCGCGTGGCAACAACAGGCCCCAGGTTTTGGTCAGGCCCAGCAGGGTTTTGGCTCGAGTCCTTTTGAGAATGCTGATGCAGATCGCACCATGCTGCGGCCTTCTGGCGGCAATCCATCGCCTTCCCAGACAGGTCTGGGTTACGTGCGGATCGAAGAGGGAAAAGAGCCGGGAAAATCCTATGAAGTGCGCAAAGAGAGTTTGAGCATCGGGCGTAGCCGCGAAAGCGACATTTTCCTCGAAGACCTGGCGGTTTCGCGCCTGCACGCCTCTATCGTCAATATGGGCGGGGGCAATTACGCGCTGCGTGACGAGGGAAGCGCCAATGGCACCAAGGTGAACGGGCAGACGGTCAACAAATACCAGCCCTATCCCCTGCAAGAAGGAGATAAGATTCAACTGGGCCAGACGGTACTCGTCTTTGGGCGGCGTTAAAGCGGATTGGGATGAGAGGCGCCGAACCAGGCTATGCAGCAAGACCCTCTGATCGGTACAACGCTTGGGAACTATAAAATCCTTGCCCCGCTCGGGCAAGGAGGTATGGCCCATGTATATCGAGCAAATCAGGAGAATCTCAACCGCGAGGTTGCGGTGAAGGTTCTTCCGCCCTGGTATGCAGCCGACCGCAACTTTGTCGAGCGTTTCAACCTGGAGGCTCGCCTGGTTGCGCGGCTTTCTCACCCCAATATCGTCACGATTCACGATTTCAGCGAAAATAACGGACACCTTTATATCGTCATGCAACTGGTGGATGGCGGGACGCTAAAGCACAAACTTGATGCCGCTCGCGATCCATCGGGGTCAGGCGGCGGTGGCGCGCTTGAAGTGGGGGAAGCCAACAGTATCTTTCAACAACTCGCCAGCGCTCTGACTTACGCGCACGAACAGGGCATCATTCATCGCGACATCAAACCGGTCAACGTGCTGATGGATCGTTCTGGACGCCCGATACTCTCGGACTTTGGCATTGCGAAAGTGCTGGCGGGTGGCAACGGGCTTACTCGTCCTGGCGCGGGCGTGGGGACGCCCGAATACATGTCTCCCGAACAATGTAGAGGGGAGGAAGTGGACGGGCGAGCTGATATCTACGCGCTCGGTGTGATGCTGTTTGAAGCTCTCACCGGGCGCACGCCCTTCGATGGTGATAACTACCACGCGCTGGCTCATAACCATCTCTACGCATCGCCGCCAGACCCACGACTCTACAACCCTCGCTTGACCATACCGGTGTGCCAGGTGATCCTGACAGCCCTCCAGAAAAAGCCTGCCCTGCGTTATCAGCAAGCAAATGACCTGGCATTGGCACTCGAGCAGGCGATACATCCATCCAGCATTGGAGATATTTCCGCGCAACCGACACAAAAGCCTGCTGGCATCGAACGCGCACCGACAGCGCCCATCTACGCCTGTCCCGTTTGCCACCGGCCTAATAAGTCCGATACCTTTTTTTGCGTGCGCTGTGGTTCGCTGCTGAACCAGTGTCCAAAATGCAGGAGCCAGAATCGCGCTAAAGATCGTTTTTGCACGCGTTGCGGGCAGGCGTTGCTCTATCGCTTTCAGTAGCAATTGATGCTAATGCATAAATTTGTCGGGTTGCGCGGTAATGCGCTCGATCGTGTGGCGCTGTTCGTCCATGCGTTTGCGCCGGAGCATCATACGCTGCTCTGCGCTGAGTTTGAGAATAGTGCGAATGCGTTCCACGATGATATCCGGCTGGGTAGGTTTGGTCAGATATTCGATGGCGCCCTCTTCGAAGCCTTGCAACTGCTCTGCTGGTTGATAGCGGGCAGTCAGCACCAGCACCGGCAGAGGGGGATTCATGCGCCGCGCGTGTAGCCAGTGCAGCACCTCCCAACCATCCACGGGCTGCATCATGATATCCAGTACGATCAGGTCCGGGCGGTATTCCGGGATCAAATTGATGGCTTCCTGACCATCGGTTGCATCGCGCACATCGAAGCCGGAATACTTGAGATACAGGCATAGGACCTGGCGAATATCAAAATCATCCTCCACAATCAGAATGCGCGCAGGGGGTGCGCCCTCACCAGCGGTGGGTCCCTCTCCATACAATTGCATACCATTCACCTCCACGAATACCTCACGTAACAATAGCGACACCCCTGGGGTGTCCCGTCCTGTCAGCTCTTGTGCGCATCTTACGAGGTACGCACGGGACACCCACAAGGGGTGTCGCTACTTTATCGCCGCGTCAGGGGAAAACGGACTTCCGCACAGGTACGCGGCGGAGTTTCGTCTGTGCGACGCAAAACAAAGCGACCTCCGAGATCGCCTATCAAATTTCGAATCAAGGAAAGCCCCAGACCTTCACCGCTTTCTTCGAGTGGTTCGGTCGGCCCACTGCCAGTATCCAGTACTTCAACGATGACCTCGCCGTTTTCTTCCCGCCCTCGAATAGTGACGTTGCCGCGAGATGCGCCTGCGATGCCATGCTTGATGGAATTGGAGACCATTTCATTGAGCACCAATGCCAAAATCGCCACGGCGCGTGAAGGAATAACGATGGGACAGGGTTCAACCTCAAAGATAATATGCATATCCGGCGGGCGCAGATTGGCATTTGCCACGCCCACAATTTTGCGGGCGATATCATCGACGCGCGCTTCGCTTACATCTTCGTGTGAGAGCAGATCATGCGTGGCGGCCAGTCCCTGCACGCGGTTCACGCTTTCCGTCAGGATGCGCCGCACTTCGTTTGAGCGGGTGCGTCTGCCCTGCAAGGAGAGAATGCCGGCGACAGTGGCCAGGTTATTTTTGACGCGGTGATGTAATTCGCGCAGCAGGACCGTTTTGATCTCTAAGCCGTGACGGGCTTCTTCGTAGAGCCGCGCATTGTCAATGGCGATGGCAGCTTCGTTGGCGAAAGTGAGCACCATCTGCATCTGTTCATCGCTGAGCATATGGCGATGGCTACTGTAGACGCAGATGCAGCCGAGCACTTTGCGTTTGACCTCCAGCGGCACGCAGAGCACCGAATGCATTTCAGCCGAGACAAGCGGGTCGTGGCGCAGGAAACACTGTTCATCGCTATGAAAGCAATCGACCGCTTTGCACGGGTGCCCGGTCTGTACGGCCCGCCCGGCGCAGCAATGGCCTACCGGCACCTCGATACGGCGCACATCGGCCCCGTTTAATCCATAATGTGCCAGCACGCGCAAACGCTGCGTTTCCGTATCCAGTTCAAAGATACACGAGCGGTCCGCGCCGCTCAATTGTACCGCCTGCGTGGTGATGATTTGCAGCACGCGATCCAGGTCCAGGGTCGAGGCAATGATGGAAGAGACGCGGTGAATGGTCGCCATTTCATGTACTTTGCGGCGCAACTGCTCGTCTGTTTGTTCATAGAGTCGCCCGTTTTCCACGTTGATGGCGATAATACCGGCCACGACCTCGACAAAATTCATTTCTTCGCCGCTAAAGTCACGCGCCTCGCTTGACTGGATGTTGATGACTCCAATTAAGCTTTCGACGGTGCCGAAGAAGATGATCGGCAGCGCCATCAGCCCATGATACTCCGGGCCATAGCTGCGGGCCTCCATAGCAAATGAGCTATCGGCCAGCGCGTCATGTACCAGCAAGGGTCGCCCTTTGTCCGCCACCCACCCGCTATAGCCTTCTCCTATGCGCAGCGTGTAATGCATGCCGCCCATTGGTCGCGGCCCATTGGTGGCTCGCAGCGTCAGCACCCTCTGCAACTCGTCATAAAAGAAAATGGAGCATAGTTCGATGCGCAACTCTTTCGCCACATAGCGGGCAATGGTTTCCAGCGTCTGATCGAGATCAACGGTGGAGTTGCTGACGCTATTGATCTTTTGCAAGACTTGCAGGCGAGCTTCCAGCAGGCCCTCCATATGCTGGCGTTCCAGGAATACCTGGTCTATTACCGACTGGTAGCCGCGAGTGAGGGCCATAATACACAGGGATTGCAACTGGAACAGGCGTGCGGTAGCTTCTACGAGCAGGGACTGACCCGTTTCATGCTCGCTGAAAATGGAGATACATTCCCGCGCAAGGGCATCGCAATAGGATTGCAGCCCTAAAATGCGCGCCTCTAATTTGCCACCGTGCTCGGCGAGGGCGCGACCAGATTGTTCAAAACGCGCGTCAAGAGTAGCGCGTTCATTGTCGATAAGCGCATTGAGGAAGAGCCAGGCATCGCTGCCCTCTTCAGGCCCTGAATGTGTTTTGGAGGCGCGTTGCAAAGAAGTCTGTAGCCGGTCTACATTTTGCGCGAGTATTTGCTCAACCCGCTCCACTTCACTACTCTCTAGCACGTTGGTTCCCTCTGGGTACGAGATGAAAGCCACTATACCACTTCATCCACTCAAATAAATGTTCTTGTTTGATTGTAGTGGGAATGGGGCGTTCTGTCAAGCAAAAATACAGATTGAAGTGCTTTCATGATTTGAGCCTGCCCTTCTTTGCATAAAGTAGCCCATTTAGCTAAACATAGCTTACCACACTGTCCTTGATTCGTTACGTTAATTAAAGAAGGAAGATGGGGATTGATTCTGCTTGAAAGGATAGAATTTATGAAATGCACGGCCTGTGGATTGCCACTTTCGCCGTCCCGTACCGATGGGAGCTGCCCGCGCTGCGGCACGCCAATGAGCGCAGGTATTGGCGCGCCCGCACAGGGTAGGCAGTGGGAACAGGCCGCGCCGTCTGCTGCTTTCCAGCCCCCACCCTCAATGGCGCAGGCGTCACAGCCAGGCCAGGTGTGGGCAGCAGGGCCAAATGGAAGGCAGGAATCAGGCTCATTTTCTCCCCGGCAGCCAGCCCCCAAACGCCCACCTCGCAATTCTCGGATCGGTTTTATAGTGGCCGGAATTTGCGTGTTCACGGGAGGTATCTTGCTGGTGCTGGTCTACTTACTGGCAATGGGGCAGCCGGGGAACTCTCCTATCACGGGTAGTACTCCCACTACCGCGACCTCGTCGCCTGCTGTTACCCCTTCGCCTGCTGGCTCGCCTTCGCCAACCGCAACCAGCTATCCTGGGCAGCAATATATTAACAATGGGCAAATGAGCACCGTTCAACCTTCCGCGTCACAACCGGCGTTGCCGGCAACCACCTTTAAGGTACATCAACCACTATACGTTGTCTTTAATATCAATAGCGGGGGACAAGCTGGCGCAGTTTGTATGATGTGGTATCTCAACGGCAAATCGGCCTTTAACTTTGCTTTCACGGTTGGCGCGCATACTACAGCCAGTTACGGCCAGGCTACGTTTGACGTACCAGGCTCAGGGTACGTTGAGTTGTACTGGGCCAGTAGCAAGGCTTGCACAGACCAGGTGCTGGCGCAACACGTCGAATTCACGATAACGCCATAGGATAGTAACGAACGATGACCAGGGCGCGAGCGACCAGGGCGGGGGCCAAGGGCGGGGTGCCCCGCCCTTGGCCCCCGCCCTGGTAATCCTGGATAAAATGATAGAATTGCTGATTGGCGGGAAGCATGGTGCAATGTTATACTAGAGGTGTCGAGGCGCATTACCAAATCCAGCTTACTTGCTCGTTATTACACAGGGAGCGATTCTTTGCGCCCCTATTAAATCTCTTCAAGGGGCGCGCGAAACTGGCGCAACGAGAAGACAATTCAATGATGGAGGATTTATTATTATGCAATGTAGCCGTTGTGGGACACCGGTTCAACAGGGTATGACTTTCTGTCCTAATTGCGGAACACCTTATGCTTCCGCGCAAAACGCGCCTATTCCGCCAACACAGTATGCCGGGCCATCGTCGTATGACCCAACCGTTGCGGCGCAGCCTTATAATGCTGGTCAGGCTTTTCCACCCCCTGCCAGCCCCTACGCGCCTCAAGCTCCATCTCCATACGAAACGCCAGGGGGGTATGGCACGCCGCCGCCACCGCCGAACGCATTCAATGCGCAGAGCGCTTATGGTACGCCACCACCGCCGCCGAATATGTATGGCGCTCCCTACGCGCCCGCGCCGGGCGCATTTGTGCCACAGGCCCAGCCTCCGCGCAAGAAGGGGCCGAATGTCGGGCTGATCATTGGTATCGTTTTGCTGCTGCTCGTGGTAGTAGGTGGAGGTGCGCTGGCGCTCAGGGGGTTGAATCACTCTGGTAGCCAGACCACTACAAATACGCCCACGCCAGGCGTAACTACTACTACCTCTTCAGGTAATTCGACGCCCGGGCCTTCGGGCTCGCCTATTGATACTGGAGCAGCGGCTATCATTACCAATGTGCAATCTACCAGTTCTATTGATAGTAATTACCTGCCCACAAATGTCACTAACCAGTTTACAGTCGGGAATGTCGTCTATGTGACGTATCACCTCAATCTGACCCAGTCCGGGTTTGTGGAGGCAAAAGTCTACCTGGACGGTGTCTTCGGCACCCAGACATCACTGGCAGTAACGGTAGGGAAATACGATCACGGCTACTTCAATATCACTTATCAAAAAGCGGGCACGGGCGCGTTTGAACTTTACTGGTGCTTGCAGAAGGATTGCAGCGATGCAAAACTGGCGGCGGTGAGTACTTTCACTGTAGCGTAACATTAACGAAAGCAGGGCGACACAGCCAGGGCGACCCTCGCGGTCGCCCTGGCTTCGTTATTGATTCTCACGTCTCTACCAGTAGACGCCTTAATACTTTGCCTACGAAGTTCTTGGGCAGTTCGGTGCGAAATTCGATGCTGGTGGGAACTTTGTAGGCGTCCAGGCGTTCGCGACACAAGGCCAGAAGTTCTTCGGCGGTGGCCTTTTCGCCACGCTTGAGCACTACCACGGCTTTTATGAATGGAGAGGTGTCATCGGTGCCAGCGCTGTTGGCTTCGGGCGTTTGCAAGGCTTTTTTCATGCTGACGACCGCCACTTCCAGCACCTTGGGATGTTCGTATAATACTTCTTCGACATCTCGCGGGTAGACGTTGTACGCGCCTGATAGGATGATATCTTTTTTGCGGTCAACGATGGTAAAGAAACCGTCTTCGTCCATACGCGCCAGGTCGCCGGTATGCAACCAGCCATTCTGGAGCGCACCGCGCGTCTCTTCGGGCATCTTCCAGTATCCAATCATCACCTGTGGCCCGCGAATAAGCAGTTCTCCTACTTCACCGGGCGGCAGGGGTTCGCCCGTTTTTACATCCACGATACGCGCTGAGGTGCCTGGAAGGGGAATGCCGATGCTGCCTACCCGCCTCTCTCCTTTGAGCGGGTTGGAATGCGTGGAAGGCGAGGCCTCTGTCAGACCGTAGCCTTCCACCAGTCGCCCGCGTGTTAGTTTCTCGAACGCTTCTTGTACCTCGACCGGTAGTGGGGCGGAGCCGCTGACACAGGTGCGAATGGCCGCCACGCCATAGCTGCGCACTCTGGGGTAGTTGGCAATGGCAAGGTAGAGCGCGGGAACGCCAGGAAAAATGCTGGGATGGTGCTGTTTGATGGCTTCCATGATCTGATCTATGCGCGGCGCTGGTAGTAAGACTAATGTGCCTGCAATGGCAAGCGAGAGGTTCATACAACTGGTAATGCCATAGGAGTGCGAGAGTGGCAAAACGCCCAGGATGACTTCTTTGCCGCGCCTGGCATCGGTGATACAGTGGCGTTGCTGTAAGACGTTGACCACCAGATTCGCGTGTGAAAGCATCACGCCTTTTGGTGTATCGGTGGTGCCAGAGGTATATTGCAGCAGGGCGAGGTCGTCCGAGGACGCTCCGCTGTCAATCAAGCTCGCGGGCTGGCTGTGGAGCAATTTTTGGAACTCGTGCTCTTTCCACTGGCGGTTGTGCTGCACCCCGGCAGGCGCGATTGAGTGATTACTCTGCCCGGTTTCTTCCTTTTGATCTTGAACAATCTGAGCCGGTTTAGATGGGGGAGATACCTCTTTATCGATGAGGTTTGCCAGCATGACACGCTGGCGCAGGGGCAAATACTCGCGCGCGTCAGTAAAGATAATGTGTTTGATGCTGCTACCGGCGCAGATACGCTCAACGAGCGGGTGGTACGCGGTGAGCGTGAGCAAGACCTGCGCGCCAGAATGTTGTAGCTGGTAGGCGATCTCCTGTTCGTTGGAAAGCGGGCTACCCAGCACTACTACGCTTCCAGCCTTTAGCGCGCCATACACGCCAATGACGAACTGCGGCACATTGGGAAGGATGATGGCAACGCGCTCGCCTTTCTGCACTCCCATGCTTCGCAAGGCGTGGGCAAAACGGTTACTGATGCGGTCCAGCTCGCGATAGCCAATTTTCTGACCGAAGAAGATGAGGGCTACGCGTTCTGGGAAATCATGCGCGGCGTTGTTTAGCATATCTGGCAGCGACTGTCTGGATAGGGGCAGAGATTCTGGCACGCCGCTATCATAGTGGAGCAGCCAGGGCATCTCGGCCAGGCGAGTTGCATAGACAGGATGAGTTGAAGAACGCGCAACGAGTTCACCGCTTGCCTGCTGCTGTTGGGCATCGACAAAGCGGCGAATCGAACGGTTCACGGCATCGGGACGTTCGAGCTGCACGAGATGGGCCGAGACGGGAATGACGACCTGCTGCGCGCCGGGAATGGCGCGCGCCACATCTTCGTAGGATTCGCGCAGGAAGACATTGTCGCGATGCCCGATCATTACCAGTGCCGGCACGCGCAGTTGCTGCATACGTTCGTATCCGTGCCACGTCGATAAGACATTCGCGAGCATCCGTTTGAGCGTGCGCTGCGGGGCATAGAGGGCTACTTTAATGGTTTTCGCAACCCAGCTAAATACAGGGTCCGGCACGATCATTAATCGCTTGACGATCTCGCGCACAATAAAGCGCGCTGGCACGCCTATCAGCACCAACCCGCGCACGTGTTCGGGATGGCGCAAGGTATATTCGGTAGCTATGGCGCCGCCGAAAGAGTGGGCAAGCAGGAAAAATGGGCGCGATACATTCAGACGTTCAAGCGTTAGCTCAAAGTCATTGACCAGTTCATCCATCGTGCAGGGCAATTGTGGCGGGTCATCGCTCAGACCATGCCCGCGCATATCCGGGGCGACAACGCGCATGGTTTGCCCGAAAAGCTGCAACTGGTAAAGCCATTGCGTTGCGCTGCCGCCAAAGCCATGCAGCAGCACCAGCGTCAATTTTGCATCATCCGGCTGCATATCTACCACGCTGATACGGCGCAGCTTCTGCGTATCTGGTCCCACCGGCACGAATAGGGTTCTGCGGTACAGTTCGATATTGAGCGGCATTGTTACGCTCCTCCCGGCTAACCATACTAACCGTACAACGAAACGATTGCCAGGGCGACCGCGAGGGTCGCCCGTACAATACACGAAGAACGCCGCGAAGCCGTAGTATTGTACGGGCGACCCTCGCGGTCGCCCTGGCGGCTTACACTGCGCGCAAGATGGCTGCCAGCCTGTCCCGCTCCTGTTCGGTTAGCGCTTGCAAGGGCGAACGCGGGAAGCCGCCATAATCGAACAGGATATTGAGGGCGGCTTTCAGACCCGGTACGCTGTAGGTTTCGGTAACGGCGGTGTTGGATGGAGCCAGACGGGCCTGTAACACACGCGCCTCTGCCATTTGCCCGCTTTCAAACAGTTCTTGCAGGTGGCAGACTTCACGCGGGAAAATATTGGCAAGCGCGGCCACCGCGCCCACGGCTCCGACCGCCAGCGCGGGGAGCAAATAGCCCGCGCTCCCGGCAAACACGCGGAAACGTGGTGGCGTCGATGCGGCGATTTGCGATAACTTTGCCATGTTGCCCCCGCTATCCTTCACGCCGGCGATATTGGGATGCTCCGCGAGCGCGCATATAGTGGCCGCGTCAAGGTCCAGACCGGCTGCGCTGGCCGGCATGTTGTAGATCACAACGGGCAAGGGGCTATTATCTGCAATGGCGCGGTAGTGCGCGATTAAAGCCGCGCTATTCATGCGTCCTTTGTAATAGAATGGCGGCAGGATGAGCGCGAAATTGGCCCCGGCCAGCGCCGCTTGCCTGCAAAGCATGATACTTGTGCGCGTCGATTGCTCGCCGCATCCGGCCAGCACCAGCGCCTGCTCGCCAGCCTCGGCGCGTGTTGTCTCAATTACGCTTGATCGCTCTTCGCTGCTCAGATGCACCGCTTCGCCGTTAGAACCCATCACCACGTATCCGGCGATGCCGCTACCAGCGATGCGCTTGATGTGTTGTCGCAGGGTGCGCAGGTCAAGTTCATCGTTGCTGGTAAAAAATGTAGGCAAGGGGGGATAAATGCCGCTATGTAGTTCTGCTGTCTGTGTCATTGTCGCTCTTTGTCTCCTCTCGTTGGTCTATGGTGATTTTGACAAGGATGCGTTCATTGGATGATAGCACGCACACCATAAAAGGTCAATTCAAATGCGTGAAAAGCCTCACACTACAACTGTGCTATAGAGCATAGCAGAAGCCAAAAAAAATAAGGTATCATCGTACATAAGAAGAGAACACTGAAGGATTTAGATGGGTAACTGAATATTCCATCTAAATATAGTATGGAGGAAGAGACACCATGAAAACAACTTTTTTGCGGCATGTCGTTATTAGTATGGCAATCCTTGTAATGCTAGTTTTGTTCAGCGCCTGCTCCGGTCTGGGCAATGGACAGACCACATTAACCGGCTCGATCACGTCGGTCAATGCCAGCACCGGAACCGTCGTGGTTAGCGTCAACGGCCAGTCGGACACCATTAAGAATGTTCCCGCCAACGTGATCCAGCTTTTGCAGAACCAGGTGGGAAAGACCTATTCCGTTCAGGTGACAACTAATAGCGATGGCTCGTTCTCCATCGTCAGCGGCAGCAATGTTATTCTGGACAACAACGAAGGCACGCCCACGACTAACGATACGCCGAGTACCAATGACACGCCGAGTGCCAACAACGATACGCCTACCACTCAAACGACCAACGAACCCGGCTCGATGACGTTCTATGGCAACGTGCAGAGCGCTGGGAGCAATAGTAGTTCGTCGTCACCATGCCAACCGGAGAGATGCTCTCGTTTACGACCAATAGCTCTACCGATCTGACAGATTGGATAACAATGGGCTGCCGAATGTTGGCACGCAGGTTAAAGTCGTAGTCACTGCTAATACCGATGGCAGTTTCACCGCCACCAAGGTTGGCAATGTCGATAGCGCGAATGATCCTACCCAAGCGATATATACCGGCGTAACGACAGCGGCTGTTGGCTCCGATCATGTACTCCACTTCACAGTGGGCAACAGGAGCTTCAGCTTTCCAATTGCCTCCAACGCTGACCTGAGCGCGTTCACAAATGGCAGCATCCCAAGCGGAGCACCTGTATCAGTCACAGTGCGGTTCACTGGTACCACTGGTAGCGTCACCAAGATTGATACGAGCACCGGAAATTAGTAGAGTGATGTAGGCAGAAGCGCCGACAATCGCGTTCCTGCTACCTTAGAACTAATGCGGAACCGAGTTTTGCTGGATCGAAGCGGCTTCAGATAGGTTTCCGCATAAGTTCTAGCAGTGAAAGGAATAGTCCAGGTATTCGTTCCGTGTACCCGGACTATTCCTTTTCACTGGCAAATTTACAAGTTAATTGATGAGACTCTTGTCATTATATAGCTAACCATATAAAATATGATAAAGCAATAGGTTTACCAGTGCATTTATTCTGGCTCAGCAACATACTTTGGTGAATTAATGACTGCTTGAGGAGAAGGACTTCGATGGTTGATCGCGTGGGGCAGCAACTCGGCAACTATCGCCTTACTCGTCTACTTGGACGCGGGGGCTTCGCCGAAGTCTATCTTGGCGAACATCTACGTCTGAAATCTCGGGCAGCGATCAAAGTGCTTCATGCGCAACTGTCAGAGGACGATATTACAGGTTTTCTGAATGAAGCGCAGACCATCGCTAAATTAGAACACCCGAATATTGTGCATGTGCTGGATTTTGATATTGCTGAAAGTACTCCATTTCTCGTAATGAGTTATGCGTCCGAAGGTACGTTGCGCCAACGGCACCCTAAAGGCGCGCAATTAATGCCACGGATTATTTTGCCCTATGTGAAACAGATTGCTGATGCTTTGTACTACGCGCACAGCGAAAAATTGATTCACCGCGATGTTAAGCCTGAGAATATGCTGCTTGGACGACACAACCAGGTGTTGCTCAGCGATTTTGGCATTGCCCTCATCATGCAAAGTTCGCACTATCAAAGTTTATTGAACACGGCTGGCACTATCTCCTATATGGCTCCTGAGCAAGTTCAAGGCAAACCGCGTCCCGCCAGCGATCAGTATGCTTTAGGGATTGTGATTTATGAATGGCTCACAGGTAGCCGTCCCTTTCAAGGCTCTTTCACTGAAATAGCTACCCAACATGTCTTATCGTCACCCCCGCCTTTACGTGAAAAGATTCCGGACATTTCACCCGCGCTTGAGCAAGTGGTATTAAAAGCTCTGGCTAAAGACCCACATCAAAGATTTGCGGATATGCAAGAGTTTGCTGATGCCTTTGAGCAGGCTTGCCAGTACCCATTTGTAGCCAGCCCGACTATCTTGATAAATCGGCCTTCGACAGCAACAAATGCGCCTGCACTATTAAGTCCGCCTGTGTTAAGCCAGAATCCGATTACTTTACCAAACATGGTTACTGAACCATTCGACTCGATACCCTCGCCTGCAAAGCCACCGCAATCGTTCTTGCCAATTGCTTCGCCAGCTACGCACTCGGAGCCGTCTCGCGCGCCGATGCTACCAAATGCATCTCAGCGACAAAGATGGCATTTCTCACCTCGAAAAGTTCTCATAAGTGTGATATGCCTGATTTTGGTGGGAGGAATTGCTACAGGTTTGCTAACTGGAGCTTTCCAATCACTATTTCTTGGTGGACAAAGCACGCTGACAGGCACAATCGTGTCGGTCAATGCCAGCACCGGAACCGTCGTGATCAGCGTCAACGGCCAGCAGGACACCATTAAGAATGTTCCCGCCAACGTGATCCAGCTTTTGCAGAGCCAGGTGGGCAAAACCTATTCCGTTCAGGTGACACCTAATATCGATGGCTCGTTCTCCATCGTCAGCGGCAGCAATGTTATTCTGTACAACAACGAAGGCACGCCCACGACTAACGATACGCCGAGTACCAATGACACGCCGAGTGCCAACAACGATACGCCTACCACTCAAACGACCAACGAACCCGGCTCGATGACGTTCTATGGCAGCGTGCAGAGCACTGGGAGCAACAGTCTCGTTGTCAGCATGCCAACCGGCGGGACGCTCCCGTTCACGACCAACAGCGCAACCGATCTGAAAGATTGGAACAACGGGCTGCCGAATGTTGGCACGCAGGTTAAAGTCGAAGTCACGGCTAATGGCGATGGCAGCTTCACCGCCACCAAGGTTGGCAACGTCGATAGCGCGAACAATTCTACCCAGGCGATATACACCGGCGTGACGACTGCGGCTGTCGGTTCAGATCGTGTAATCCACTTCGCAGTGGGCAACAAGAGCTTCAGCTTTCCAATCGCCTCTGGTACTGACCTGAGCGCGTTCACCAACGGCAACATCGCGAACGGTACAACAGTGACAGTCACGGTGCAGTTCACTGGTACCACTGGCAGCGTCACCAAGGTTGATACGAGCAATGGAAATTAGTAGAGTGATGTAGATAAAGAGGAACGAAGGCGGCACATAAGCCGCCCTCGTCCCTCTCTACTGAGCTCCCCACAACAGTTGATTCCCGGTATATGCATCAAACACCTCATCCATACTCCCGGCCATTCCAATATCTTCACCCGCTACCGTAATGATATTTTCTGGAATAAACGGCCCTTTCAGCAACACATAGTACACCAGGGCATTATCCGACGGTTCAACGTACTCTCCACCCATCACCCGGCTGGCATTGCGACTCGTCATAAGCTGGATAACTACGATCTCTGGTGGGCCGCCTGAGACAGTAGGGCCAATGGAGGGCGGGTGCGTCAATACATAGCGCTGCACATCTTCTACTGACAAGAGTGTATATGCCGGATGCGCTGGAATAGCAGGCGCTCCATCATTGAAGTTTATATATGGGTGGTTTTGATGAGGGGTAGGAAGGTTAGCACTCGCGGCATCTTCACTCGCGAAATTTAGGAGTATGCCCCCGACCTATAATCGCGATGAAGAGGATAGATACTGCAATGATGCCAGGCTTTCTCGTAAGCATGGGTTATGCACACTCTTTCTTTCAGATGGATTGAATTCCTATTACTCTGATGCTTACAAGCTCTATATCGTGACATGGGGGCAATTACAAATATGTCAACGAGCGTTCCAGTTCTTGACGGGATTTTGCGAGGTTCTCGGCGTTACTGGCGGGGTTTGAGCCGCCGAGTGTCATTTTTTCGGCCACGCAATAAGAGTAAAATTTGGCCTGTCGCGCCCATAGCAGGGCTTTGTAATACTTGATACCTTCGAGTTCGCATGGTGAGATTGGCGCTTCTCTCAGATATGCCTGCATAAATTCCCTGTGTGCCTGACTACCTTCAGGGAAATACCAGAGTTCATTGAGGGCTACGTCGAACAGTAGTGGGCCGAGCGCGATTGCGCCCCAATCGATGATGCCTATGTGTCCGGTATTTTTGTCGCGGCGTATCTCCATCGCGTCTGCCCAGATAACGCCATAAGTGACTGTTCTACGTGCCTCGTAGGTACGCGCTGCTTCTATCGCCTGGTTGACGAGCGGAGTAAGTCCAGGCCAGGCTGCTACAGCGGGGTCTTCCTCAAGCAGGAAATCATAGAGATCGAACACGCACCAGTCACCCGGTTCTGCGAGAAGGATGCTGTGGGTACGTCCCAGCAGATAGCCATAAAGCGAAGGGGCATCTGGTTCGGAGAGATCGAGTCGCTCACCTGGGACAAAGTGTAGCAGGGCGAGAGGTTGGCTCTGCCCAGGCGCACCCTCGACCATGATGGAAAGCGTTCCCTGTTTTGTGCGTAGTGGAACACCACAGGTAATGCCGTGTTGTTCGACCAGTTCCGCGGCGTACAGACCGCTTTCAAAGGCTTGTTGTGTTGTATAAGCATATTTGGCGACGAAACGTCGCTTCCCGGCCTCAACATGCCACACGTCGCTCGTCATGCCACCGGGCAGGGATTGAATAATGATCGGTTCGTGCAGATGCCACGCTTTCAAGGTAGTAAATAGAGCTTCGGTGCTAAGGTTTGAACTCATAGTATGTTTACCAGGCCAGACGGGACGCCCACAAGGGGCGTCGCTACTGGTTAATGCGCCATTGTGGTTATGAAGAAAAGGACGGCCACTACAATGATGAGAAATACTAGCGCGCCGAGGAACAATAAATTTCGGCGGCGCGCGTCGGCGGCGCGTAACACGTTGACACGTTCGTTTTCGGAGGCGCACCATTGTGATCTGCGGCAGTTTGGGCAGAGGGGGAAAAGTTCATAGGGGAAGTATGGTCTGTTCCCGCGCATCGTATCGCGTATCTCCTGGCTTTCAAAGACGGCGTGGCAATGGGCGCAGCGTAAGAGCAGGTATTCAGCCCAATCGCTGGCTTTGCATTGGGGGCAGCGCATGTCGGTCTGGGCGGTTGCCGTCCAGTGATGGTGGCAGCGATGGCAATAGTGCGAGCTGTTTTGTTTGGCATCAGGCGCGATGCCATGAAGTATGCCATTGCTCTGGAGCAACAGGGCATCATCGGGCCAGAGCTTATAGGAGAAGCCTTCTACCACAAAGTTGACGGTAGACGCGCTCGAAGTATCTAGCGTGGGAAAGGCAAAACGCCGGTCACTGCTCGCGCGCGTGCTTGAAGCGCCCGCGGGGGTGGACGAGAATTGCCGCGCCGCGCCCGTGCCGTTCAGCGACAGGCCCAGGTCTTGCGCGTGCTGTTTATCGTAGAGCCTGCGTTCGTCTGTATCGCTGAGCGTTTGATAGGCCTGCAATATAAGGCGCATCCGTTCCTCCGCGTCCTCGCCTTTGTATACGTCGGGGTGGAATTTGAGCGCAAGTTTCTTAAATGCGGCTTTGATAGTATCGTTTGATGCGTGAACATCGACGCCCAGCACGGCGTAAAAATCAGTAAATGTTTCCATTATGGTGTTGTGAGCTTGTCTCTCTTATGTATACATGTGTAAGTTGTTGTATTATACGCTTTTATATTGGACGTGTCATTAGCCGAAAAGTTGCAAATATACGAGTAGCCAGAATGTTCGGGGCGCGGGACGCGCCAGTGTGTAGGGACGCGGGAGGTGTAGGGAGGATGGGAGGACCCTTGTGGGCGTCCTCGTCCCTCAACGCAGTAGCAGGTAGGACGCCCACAAGGGTCCCCGCCTCTCTCCACCTCCACCCGCGTCCCTACGCACTGGCGCGTCCCGCGCCGAGATTACCGCGTGAGCATGTCAGGCTGTATAATAGTTAAGAGTGCACTAGCAGCTAGAAAGGACGGTGCCATGCGCGAACCACCTGCTACACATAATCAAGAACACGATGATCACGATCACGAGCATGAACATGATGAGCCTGACCACCTGCACTATGACCACGACCACGACCATCATGCACATGACGACCACGATCATGATACGCGTGTGAAGATGGTTGGAAAGGGGCATGGGGGACATGGGCACGAACATGGTAAGGTAGATGCTGATCTGTATGGCAATAAAGCGGGATTGCGAGCGGTGCAGATTTCTACGGCGGGCATGTTGCTGGTGGCGCTGATCCAGTTTGCCATTGCTACTATTGGTGGAAGCGCGGGACTTTTCGCGGATGCGCTGCATAATCTGGGCGATGTCTTCACCACCGTCGCGCTGTGGATCGCGTTTGTCGTCTCGAATCGTGCCGCCAACCAGCGTTATACCTATGGCTATTATCGTTCAGAAGACCTGGCGGGTATCTTTATTGTGCTGGTGATTATCGCCAGCGCGGTGGCGGGCGCGGTAGAGTCCATCCAGAAATTGACCAGCGGCAATGTGCCTACGCAGATTTATTTGAGCATGGGGGCGGCGCTGGTTGGTGTGATCGGCAATGAAGCGCTGGCGCAGTACAAGATTTCGGTCGGCAAACGCATCAATAGCGTGCCGCTGATTGCTGATGGCCAGCACTCGCGTATCGATGGCCTGACTTCGCTGGCGGCTTTCGTGGGGTTGATAGGCGTTCGGCTTGGCCTGCCCATCGCCGACCCTATCGCCGGTATCGTGATTACGGTGGTGATCCTTACCGTCGTCTATTCGACTTCGCGCAGCGTTATCCAGAGGCTGCTCGATGCCGTAGACCCGCGCATCGTGCCGTCCATCGTCAACAAAGCGCAGGAAGTTCCCGGCGTCGAGGCGGTGACAGATGTGCGCGCGCGCTGGGTCGGGCATACTCTGCACGTGATTATGAACATCGAGGTGGACCCGGAGCTAACGCTGGTGAAGGCGCACGCTATCGCTGAAGAGGTGCGCCATCGCCTGTTCCACTCTATAGAGGGTATTTCGGAAGCCATTATTCACACCGACCCCAGCAGCGAGAGCGGCGATCACCATCAATCGGTGGCGCACCACTTGCAAGCGGCCCAACGCCCCATAACGAGGAGTGATTAGGCCGGTGATTAGGCCGGGGCGCGCAAGCCAGACGATGAGCCAGGGGCAAGCCCCATAGGCGCGAACATAACGAACGATTACCAGGGCAGGGGCAAGCCCAGCCCGTACCCTATACGGAAGAGGAAACTCACTTCGTATAGGGTACGGGCTGGGCTTGCCCCTGCCCTGGCTTCGTGCGGGCTTGCCCCTGCCCTGGTTACTCTACCTGTTCCAGTCAGATACCATGAACATGTGGCAGTTGAAACGAACGGCCCGTTCGAGGTCGGAGAGACGGATATGTTCGTTGGGGGCGTGCGCTCCGCTGCCCCAGTAGGTCGCGTTGCCGGGGGCGCACAGGCCTGGGACGCCCACGAAGCGGCGCAAGGAGCCGAGCAGGGGCAGCGTTCCGCCTGCAATCGGCGTTACGGACGGTTCTTTGCCGCTAAAGTCGCGCGCGATGTCGGCGATGCGACGCACGAATGGTTCGCGCATGGGCGTTACCACTGGCTCTGCCTTGCCAAATGCCGTAATGCGAATGTCGCTGTATCCCCGGGCATCCAGATGCGCGCGTAGTTTTGCCAGGATGTCGTCGGGGTGCTGGTTGGGGACCAGGCGAAAATCGATCTTCGCCATGGCTCTGGCGGGCAGCACCGTTTTTGATCCCTCGCCCGTGTAGCCGCTCAGCAGCCCGGCGATATTACAGGTCGGCGCGAAGGAGTAGCGCTCCATCAGCGCCGCGCCCGTCAGATTATCGACAAAGTGGTCTACATGATACGCCTCACGCATTTCAGCTTCTTCGTTGGACTGACCCGCTATCGCTCCCAGTTGCTCTTCAGAAGGCGGTAGGGCCGCGTCGTAGAAGCCGGGGATAAGGATATGCCCATCGGGTGCGCGCAGGGTTGCCAGAGCCTGCACCATGCGCCACGCCGCGCTTGGGAGAATGGGAGCGGCACCAGAATGGGTGTCGATACCGGTGCCTTGCGCGTCAAGCTGCACATAGAGGAGGCCCTTGGTTCCCATCGTCATTTCTGGCCGGTCGGCAGCGTCGAAGCTGCTGCCTTCCCACAGGCAGCCATCGGCTTTCAGGAGCGCGCTGTACTTTTCGGCCAGCGCCGCGAAATGCGGGCTGCCAATCTCCTCTTCTCCCTCAATAATCCAGTGCAGCGTGACGGGCAATTCTCCATGTACCGCTCGTAATGCGCGGATAGCGGTCAGGCGCGCCGCGATCTCGCCTTTGTTATCGGAAGAGCCACGCGCGTAGAGCTTGCCATCGCGCACCGTTGGCTCAAAAGGAGGCGAGAGCCACAGGTCGTATGGCTCGGCGGGTTGCACATCGTAGTGGTTATAGAGCAGGATGGTATAGTCACTGCGCCCCGGCAGTTCTCCAAAAATAGCGGGCGGCGCGCCTTCTACATGCAGGCGGCGGGTCTGGAAACCACTTTCAGAGAGCAGGCTCTCCACCATGTCTGCCATTTCCGCCATACCTATGTTCTGAGCGACGACACTGGGTTGGCGGCAGATTTGTTCCAACAATGCCTGCGCATCATGCGCGTGGCTTTCCAGGTAGGATGTAAGCTGGTCGGTCATGTGTTCCTCTTTACAGTAAATTAGCAAGGCTGTTATAAGCGCGGCCTGTGCCCGACGAGAAGCCAGGACGCCCGTACCCTATATGGATATTATACGATGTTTTCGTGATGAGATGCGGGTTTTTCGTGCGTAGGGACGCGGGTGGAGTGGGGAGGATGGGTGGACCCTTGTGGGCGTCCGGGGTGGAGCGGGGGTGTACATCACAATGGGCAGAGAATGAGGACGAGGACGCCCACAAGGGTCCCCGCCCATCCGCTCGTCCACCCGCGTCCCTACGAAGACGTGGGTTTTTCGTGCGCGGGTGCATTTGGTCAGGATTTGCCGCGTTGGAGAGATTCCAGGACGGCGGCTACTTCGTGGCGCACGCGGTCGTTGTTGGTCAACTCGGCATGCACTTTTTCCCAGCCGTGCATGATGGTGGTGTGATCGCGCCCGCCCAGCTCGACGCCAATTTGCAGGAGGGAGGCGCTGGTTTCCTGGCGCATCAGGTACATCGCCACCTGGCGCGGCCACACGACTTCGCGTTCGCGCTGTTTGCCGCGCAGGCGTTCGATATCGATGTTGTAATAGGCGCAGACGCCCTGAATTATTTCGGAGGTCGTCAGGGTCGAAGACGGCTTTCTGCTGCTCTCGCTGTAGATATGTTCAAGCGCCTGCGCTGCGAGGCCAGCCGTGAGCGCGGCATCCTGCAATGTGGCGTAGGCAACCACGCGATTGAGCGCGCCTTCCAGTTCGCGCACGCTGTTGCATTCTGGACGCGCGATGTATTCGATGACGGAGGGGGGAATGGCGAAACGCAGCGATTCGGCCTTCGAGCGCAGGATAGCCAGGCGATGCTCGTACTCTGGCGGCTGGATATCCGCCAGCAAGCCCCATTCAAAGCGCGAGCGCAGGCGGTCTTGCAGGCTGTGAATAGCTTTGGGCGGGCGATCGCTCGTCACTACGATTTGCTTGTTGGCGCTGTGCAGGGTATTGAAGGTATGAAAAAACTCTTCCTCGGTTGACTCTTTGCCCGCGATAAACTGGATATCATCGACCATCAAAATATCTATCTGGCGATATTTGGCGCGAAATTCTTCGGTTTTTTGATAGCGAATGGCGTTAATGATTTCGTTGGTAAACTTTTCCGAGGTGACGTATAGCACATTTAAGCCAGAGGCTTCGCCAACGTGTCCAATGGCGTGCAACAGGTGGGTCTTACCCAGTCCGACGCCGCCATAGAAGAACAGGGGGTTGTATACGTTGCCGGGGTTCTCCGCCACTGCCAGCGATGCCGCGTGCGCCAGTTGATTCGACTTGCCCATGATAAAGGTGCTGAAGGTATAGCGCGGGCTTAACATGCCCTCGCCACCGAGTGGTAGTAAGCCGGGCAGCGCATATTTGATATCGTCGCGTGGAGTTTGCGCCTCGAATTCCGTTTCTAACTCATCCGCCGCCGGTTCTCTTTCAGAGCGACGATGCGCCACGGGCCGCGCCGCAGTCGCGGCGGCGGAGTTATTCGCCACAAAAGCGGCGTCCAGTCTCGATTTCTCCTGCTCGAGAGAGGTGAGGCGGCTTTTAGGGATGCGGTAGCCGCGTTTATGCTGGGTTTGTGACGCCTCGCCTGTCCCATCACCCCGCGCTTCGGGTACCTCTTTTGATACCAGGAAGCGGATTTCGACCGGGCCTCCAGCGACCTCTGCCAGGATCGAGCGGATCAGGTCAAGAAACCGACCTTCCAGGTGAGCTTTGGCGAAGGTGGTTGGCACGCGCACGATAAAGATTCCGTCCTGGAACGAGATGGCATCCGTTCCCTGGAACCAGGTCGTAAAAGCCGCCGGCTGGACCTTCGTTTGTAATCGTTCTATTGTTGTTTGCCAGATTTGCTTTGCATTCACACCCTATTACCTCTTCGGCGACATTCTGTACTGTTTGGCAGGTTCATGCGTTTGTATTGGTAGGAGCATTATTGCCCATACCATATCGCGGCACATTTCTATGGGAAAGTCGTTCACTAATTAAACGACGGATATCATTAAAAACGGGTTAAGTAAAGCTATCTATTCTGGTATATTTGGGTTGCAGTGCGTAATGGTAACACTAAATGCACAGACTGTAAAGTCCTTTTTGGTAGCAAAATTGAGAGCTACTTCATAGGTTTACTTTCATTACTACTATATACTAGTCAAAAAGAGGGTGGTGATTGGAGGCTTGTCAGAGCTTCCCACAGGAGACACCTTTCTGGCTGTGTTTTGAGGAGGAGTTTTCTATGTTTGTATATCGTTTTCTGTCTCGTGGAACGCGACAGTCTCGTTATGCCCTTTGTTATCTTGTGTTGAGCGCGCTGCTGGCTGGTATACTGCTTGCTTCTTGCTCGAATCCCTTTGCATCTACGCAACCAGGCCCAACGGCGACGCTCTCCGCTGATTTGCCACTGGCGAAGTTGACCTGGTGTGGTAAACCCAACATGTTGTTCCGTGATGAAGGCGCAGTTCCAACCGCGACGGCGACTGCAACAACCACACCGACCGCTACTGCTACATCGACCGCGACGGTTACGGCGACCGCGACCATTACTCCTGGAGGCTCGCCCACTGCAACGGCTACCGCTACGGTTGTAAGCTCGCCCACGCCTACGATTGGCGCTGGAACGCCAACTACTGTCACCGATTGGAACGTCGTCAAAGCAGATCTGGGTTTTAGCGTTTTTCTGCCGGTGAACCTGCCTCGCGGCACCTGTCTGGTGAGCGCACAGGCGACTGTTCACGATCCCACTTTTGGTGGAAGTTTTCTTATCGGGTATTTGCTGCCTGATCATACATCGATCACGATTTCGGAGGCGCCGCTGACATCACAGAATGCCACCTTCCAGTGCAGTGTATCCAATAGTTCAACTACACAGAAGAGTGGTCCGTCAGCATCGGCCACGGGTACGCCGCAGGTGACTGCCAGCCCGACGCCGGTACCGCTGCAACTCTGCTCCGGCGCGAAAGTTACGACCAATATTGTGTTGTCTGCTCGTAGAAGTGTAGAATACTTGCAACAGACTTTTGACGCCTTGCAATCAAATGTGACCTGGATCCCTGTTTCATAAAGGAGAAATCACCGATGAACACGACCTGCCCGCGCTGTAATACGCTGATAGAGCCGAATACGACTTTCTGCACCAACTGCGGGGCGGTATTAGCGCCGCAGAACCCATACCAACAACAGGGAACGCCGTCTGCTCCACAGAATCTCTATCAGCAACCTTATGGACAGCAGCAAGCTCAGGTTCCCCCCTGGGCTACTGCCGGCGGCACTGGCTCTGCGTCCTACCAGCAATCTCAGCAGGGAAGCGGGGGACAGATCGATCCAGCGGCTGGTGGGTCGCTGGGCTTTGGTCAGCAGGGTGATACCACTACAAAAAAAATCCTGAGTATCGGGGTTGCCATCATTGCGATTACCATAGTACTACTGCTGTTTTTTGGTATGCTGGCCCTGCTCATACCCGGATTTCGCTGCCTGTTTCTGGGATTCATCGTGCTACTTTTCGTGATTCCCTGGTTTATATACTCATATATACGGAATATGATCCGTCGTTCAGTTGGTGGCATCGGGCGATTACTCTAAAAATCCCCGCTCCTCGTCTGTGCCACTCGACGGTTGACGTTGAAGTCTGGTATAATGAGCGCAAGTTTCATGTAATTCCATATTAGTTGAACATTCCGACAAAGGGAGGAACATCGACAATGGACAAATGCCCCTTTTGCAGCGCCGAAACAAGGCCGGGGGACAATTTTTGTTTGAACTGCGGCAATCGCCTGCAAACATCAACTCCCTCTCCGCAGGCTGCAGCCGCTATGATTGAGCCAACAGTGCCCGCGCCGGCAGAGTGGGTTCCGCAAGCGCCACAATCCGCGAGTTCAGACAATGTCTGGAGCAACCCGGACCTGCTCACCATCGCTGCCGACCCGTCAGATGCAGCTACGATGCGGCCCGGCGCTACGGCCCTGGCATCTCAGGCAGCCCCCGCCGTAATGAACAAGATTGAGGAGCCGTCCCATCTCATTCTGCGAGCTGATAACAACGAGGTCTTACAAGACTATGTGCTGGACAAATTCGAGATGAGCATAGGCCGCGCGCCCAACAGCGATATCCTGCTCTCGAAAGATAAGCTGACCTCGCGCCGTCACGCAACTATTCTTTTCGAGAATGGGCAGTATTCCATTCGTGATGAGCGCAGCGCAAATGGCACTTTCGTCAACTCTCAACAACTGGACGAATCTTCTGTGCGCCCTCTTCAAAATGGAGATCATATCGGCATTGGAGAACATGAACTGGTCTTCCAGACGGCGCATTCATCGTCATCTGGCGTTGACATCGAGAGTATGCCCACGATGGCTGTCAGCCCACCAATGATGGCGGAAATGACCTTCCGCACACAGGATGATCCGAACTTGACCGCTTCTTCCGACGATGAATATGGCACGCGCTCGATGAATGGAGGTAGTAGCTTGCAGCAGATCTCACCGCAACAGGAAAATGTGCCTGTGACGCCCGCGCCCGTTTCGGTTGCGCCCGCACCCGTACCGGAACCAGTCGCAACCGAGGCTGTTAGCCCGCCAGCTACCAGTCAGAAGAGCATTCCAGATGATGTCTGGCAAGCGCCAGCTCAGGTTCCTTCAGCGCCGCTGGAGGCCAGTTCAGGAGTCACCTTCAGCCGCTTGACCAGCCTGCCGCAGCCCTCTTTGCCCGATGTGGCCCCGCTGACTGCTGCCCTGGCGGCCCTCGATGGTCAGGTCGCCTCTTTACAGGAGCAGTTAAATGCGACGCAAGAGGCTATGCGCAACCACGAGGCCGACATCCAGCAGACGACTGGTCAGCTTCGCGCAGGAGTGCGTTCCGTCTCTGATCGCATGGATAAAACTATTGCTGATGTTGCGCGCACACGCGAACAACTGGCATGGTCAGAACTACTCCAATTGATGGAGGATGTGATGAACAACCCGCGTGACATCGAGTATGTCATTAAACTGGCCCGCAAGGCTCGCGAGTTGAACAAGGTCTTCCAGATTCACCAGAACGTACTCAGCACGTTGGCCGAATGCACCAGCCTGCTGCGCGGCCTGGTCGGAGAAGATAGATAAGTAAGAGAGGGCAAGAGGCAACGCCTCTTGCCCTCTCTTACTTGTCATGGGACCTTTCATGCGCGAAAACGACTACGACGCTATCATCATCGGCGCGGGATTGGGCGGGATGCTCAGTGCCGCGCATTTGTTGCAACGCGGCAAGCGTGTTATTGTAGTTGAGCGACTACCTCACTGTGGTGGGCGCTTCACTGCTAAAACATTTCAGGGTGTCCAGGTCAGTACTGGCGCTGTTCACATGATCCCCTTTGGTAGCAGTGGTGTGCTGGCTCGAATGCTGCACCGCTTGCGCGTGCCACATCATTTTTTCGACGCGGATGTCTTCGCCTCCTTTCACGTACACGGCAAACAAATTCGCTCGCGTGGCATTCTGGGAACGCTCAAAGTCTTTGGGCCGCGCCAGTTCTTCTGGTTCGCTCGCGTGGGCTACGTGATGTTCTTCCATCGTGTACCCGCGAGCGAACGCGCTATGCCTTTCGATCAATGGCTGGCGCGCCAAATCAATGTGAAGCGCAATCCCGAACTGCGAGCCTTCTTCGAGCGTATCTCACGTTTCGCGCTCAGTCTCGATCTCCACCAGGTCAGCACGGATGAGGTTATTCGCATTACAAAAAATATGTTTCGCTTCGGCGCCCCTGGCATTGTGCAGGGAGGCTGTGGCGCGCTCACTGCTGAGTTGCAACGCAGTCTCACCGAACAGGGCGCGGAATTGCGCCTGCTCTGTGACGCGCAGCAAATCCTGCACGATGAAACCTGTGTGACAGGCGTGCGCGTGCGCGACAAGGTCAGCGGGGAAGAAACGATTATTCGCGCGCCCCTGGTTGTTAGCGATCTGGGGCCGCGGGCTACCGATGCGCTGTTGAACAATCAACGCATCACCCAGGCCGACGTTTTGAAACACACTGGCCCTACGGAGATTTACGAAGCTATCGGCTTGAAAGTGCATATACTCAGTGATGTCTCGCTTATTCCGCATAAAGGCATCATGTATTGCCTGGACACGCAGCGCATTGCAGGTATGGTGCAGCCCACTAATAGCGACCCGCGACTGGCTCCTCCCGGCAAACACCTGCTCATCAGCCACCAGGTGATGCAGAGCAGTAATGTCGAGCAGGAGAAGGCGCTGGCGCTATCTGATCTGCATATGCTTTTCGGGGAAGCCTTTGGCAAGCACTGTCGTATCCTTACCATGAGCGCGTATCGTGGGGAATGGCCGGTCAATCGCATTGCGCAGGGCGAGGACCTGACGCCTCGCACATCTAAGCAGGGATTGTACCTGGTGGGAGATGCTGTGAAACCCGCGGGGTATTTAATGGTTGAAGGGGTAGCGCAGAGCGTGAACACCTTCCTTGATGTACTGAACGACGTTGAGCAGGGCACTGCTGACGAGGGAGCGGTAGTGGCATCGAGAGCGCCATCCGTAGACCGTCCGCGCTACGTTGCGCCGCCTCCGTCGCGTCTGAATGCTCTGCGCTGGTTGTGGGAAGCTCCTGGAAACTCCCGCGGAAACCATATGCGCTAACCAGAGCGGGGGCAAGCCTCGTATTTCACTGGTGGTTTTTTCTGAAAAGAACCGGCCATCAAGAGGTGTCATCCTGAGCGCAGCGAAGGATCTGAGTGCGGCCCGGCGAGAGATCCTTCGCTGCGCTCAGGATGACATCGCATTGCATTGGTCAAAGGTTCTCAGCCGGCGAGAGATCCTTCGCTGCGCTCAGGATGACACCGCATTGCGCCAGTCACAACGCTCTTCATTGGTAAAATGTAGATTGGCAGACGACTATGATGACCAGCTTGCTCGTACCTCGCGCATTTGCTCCGGGGTGAGGATGCGGAAGAGCACCAGCAAACTCTCCAGGTCATACTCCAGACCCATCAGGTGTAGCTCCTGGCGCACGCGCCCAAGCCCGCTGATTTGCGGCGCCGAAATCAACCCGTAACTTACCAGGCTGGCAGCCAGGAGCTGATCGGGTGTAAGTAGTTTGAACATCAGGAGTATTTCGCCTAACTGGTAGTTGAGATCAACGCCGCGCAGCATACGCTGGATATTTTGCGCTACTTCCAGGCGATGCTGTGGCACAAGATGTCCTTCAAGCAGCACATTGCCCAGAGAACGAGTGGCACGCCCGCTCAAAACCGGCGTGAGCGGAGGCGCGGATGGCGGAGTTGGCAGGGCATTCATAGGTGGTAGGCTCTGCACGATGTCTAACAGCACTTCTTCCGAGGTTGCGGGAGGCGGCGTGCGGCCGCGGAGCGCCGATGGCAAATCGGGCAGATGTTCCACCAACAAACGGTCAACGGCTTTGTCCAGCTCTGTTTCAATCGTCACTGGTTGATGATCTATCTCGTTTCCCATGGTTTTTTCACGGGCCTCGCCTTGCGCAGGCGCTGGTGGCGCGGATACTTTGGAAACTGGCGTTGGCGCGGGCGTTGGATGTATGGCAGGCAACAGGGGTGATGTAATGGATGGAACATCTGACGCCAGGGCCTGGTTCGCTTGCGCTGCAGGCCTGGGAGAGATACGCTCGACAGGCAAATCTTCAATGGGAGATGGCCGCAAGTCTAGATCACTAATCGACTTAGGTTCAACTGGCTGTGCCTGTATAACCGGCGCAGGTTGCGCGAGTGCGTTTTCAACCAGGACATCCTTCAGGATGACTTGATCGGTTTGTGGGCCTTTGTAAGGAGCCTCGCGCTCCTGGGTTGGCGCTGGCGCAGGTTGCGCTAGCGCCGCCGGTTCTTTTGCTGGAGCAGGACTTGGTGGCCAGGCCGGCTGGTTCTCGCGCACCATGCGCGAGAGTTGTTCCAGTCCCGTCGTTTCGCCAGGGCTGCTCACGGCTCTGTACGTGGCCGGAGGAGCGTTCTGCTGGAATGATGGCGTTGGAGGCACGCCAGCATCACGTTCCGGGGGTCTCTGTATGTTGGACTCTCTTTTCGAGTGTTGCGCCGTTTGCGTCACTGGTAAAGATATTGACCTGCGGGCGAATTGTCGCATCCGGGTTACTCATGGGACGTGGCGGCAGTGGCGCGGTAGGCGGCGGCGCTGCATGTGGCGCCCAGTTGACCTCGGGCGATGGCGAATAACTGCGATTGCCGGGATAGATTACAGCGCGAATCTTGTCTGTGAAGGTGGGCGCTGGTATCCCCGTCCCCGATCTGGGAGCGCTACCCGGTTCGGACTGGCCGGGGCTGGCAGGAGCGGAAGACCCGCTAGCGTTGGAGTTTATCAACGTTGACATGGATGCCGTTGGCTGGGAAGTCACCTGCGCCGGGCGTGTGTCGGCGGTTGCTTGTCGGTTGGAGCGTTCCACACTTTCTAATCTGGGAACGTCCTGTCCGTTGGTGGTTGACTGTGTTTGGGTATTGAGCCGCGCGAAAGAACCTGTGCCCGTGATTGATCCGGGAATGCGAGCGCGAACCGCATCGACAAGGTTCATTACGCCCAACATGCCATCCACTTCCATATCCGTCAGGACGGCACGCGAACGCTCGTCCGGGTCATCGGGGCCGTATCCCGCCAGATTCATGCAGCGGAATGTAAAAACCTGGACGCCGCGCCCGCGCCTCTGCGCGTCCAGCGCCACCCAGAACTCGCGCCGGCTCGCGGCGGCCTGCGCCAGGTTTACCAGCACTAAGCGGACCGGGAAACGCGCAATGGCATCAAATACTTCTACCGCCGTGCGGGCGGTGTGGCATTCGTACCCGGCCAGTTGGAACTCGCTTATGAGCAGTCCTGTAAGTTGTTGATCTCGCTCAAATAAAAGAATGTGAGGTCCGCCGCTATTTACATTCATACTGAGACTCCTTGCTGTTCCCGCTCACAGGCCTATCTAACTATCTAACGTTCAGGTAATCTTGAAAGACTGCATACCTGTTTAACGTTGCTCTATGCTGTTTTATACTTCGAGAAAATGGAGTGTACTCCATACATACAGTTTCGACGCACTTTTATGTTTGCGCTAGTATAACATATATTGGTACCTCAAGAATAGTTTCAGGGAAAAAGGCGATGGTCCGTAATTTTAAGAACTGTCTCTTATTATTATGAACGCGCAAACCTGACAGATGGGGCGTATAATTAAGCCATTACTTTCGTCATACCATAATTAGATCGTTTGCCACTACCAGCGCAGGTGGCTGCGCGCTATGCTTATAAGGTGAAGAAAACCCGATAGAAGCAGGTATATCCATGCAGAATCTGCAAACCGAAATCGAGCAAGCCAATGAGCGCTTCTGGCGTTATTTTTCCAGAATGAATTATGTCTGGATCAGTATTAGCCTCATCACTATTGTCATTGCCGCTAAAAGCACATTCCAGGCTCATCCTGCCTATTTGCACGATTGGCATCTCTTCGCTATTGCGGCGCTTTCTCTCGTTGTTATGAGTATCTATTTTGTGGCGATATTTAGCCGGACTTTCTTCAAGAATTGCAATCTGGCCTGGCCTCTGCCACTCGTATGGTCGCTCCCTTTCTGGCTCGGTCTTTATATTGGTTTCACGCTGCTCTCGCTGATCGATAACAGCTTCGCGTGGGGATTTTTTATCGTTATGGGACTTTCTTATGGCATGTTCGTCTACTGGCGTCTCATCATTGCCATTTGCATCGTGTTCGTGACGTTCGACCTTTTTCTAGGCATACTTGCCTGGCCGTTGAGTAAGATCGATATTGGTACGCTATTTGGTCTTGGCGTGAGCTTTTTCTCTTTTACCGCGTTCGCGATGGTGGTGCAGCACATGATTAGCGAGCGCTACGAACGTAACCGGTTGATTCAACAACTGGCCCAGGCGCACTCCGAACTTGAGGCGGCTCATCGTCAATTGGCCGAGTCCGCCGCGCAGGAGCAGGAACTGGCCGTGCTGCGCGAGCGCACGCGCCTGGCTCGCGAAATGCATGATACGGTGGGTCATGCGCTGGTACTTATTTCCATTAAACTGGAGGCTGCGCGGCGTCTGCGCGAACGCGACCCGCAACGTTGCGATCAGGAACTGGAAGCCACGGGAGAGATAGCGCGCGCCACAATGAACGATTTACGCGCCTCTATCGCTAACTTGCGCTCGCCCGCCCTTGAACGCGAACCTGCCAGTCGCGCCCTTGCCAGTTACGCTCGCGAGTTGGCGCAACGCGCCGGTCTGCGCGTTACCTGCGATCTGCACCCCGACATCGAAGGGCTTTCCGCGCCAATCGAAGAGACGCTCTGGAAAGTCGGACAGGAAGCCCTGATCAACGTAGAGAAACACGCCCACGCGCAAAACGTCTCGTTGCATATCAGCCGCCGTGATGGCTCTATTCTTATGCGTATCTCGGATGACGGGGTTGGTCTGCCCCTCGAACTGCGCCAGTGCAGTGAACCCGGCAACGCCGGGAACGCCAGCCCCCAGGGACATTTTGGGCTGAGCGGTATGTATGAGCGGGTTGCCAACACCGGCGGCCATCTCTCGCTGGGTTCTGAAGATAGCGATACATCTCATGGCACTACCATCGAAGTGACATTACCGCTTGTCGAAGCCCCGTTAAGAATGTCTCTTTTACAGGAGTGTTGAGGACCATTGAGCGCCATTACCTTCCTTAGAGGATGTGTGAAAGTGTTGTGAAATCCCCTCGAATGCTCTTTTTTACCCTTGACACACGCTTATCTGTGCTGTATGCTACGAATACTAGCCATATCATATGGCGGAATCTCGTAGGTTTCATCTCTGCCAGGAATGGAAAATGGGACCAAAATTGAGAATAAAACAGGAGGGTTTCCATCTTCTGTCACGACTTAAAAACGAAATGGTTGATTCTCTACCTCGACGAAGTCGAGCGGTTCACCTTCCATTTAGCATGAGTAAAGAAAGGGCTGGGTTCTACAACTCGATGTGTTCGAGCGAGAAACCAGCCCTTTTGAAATCAATAGACCTGTTTGTTCGTAGTACATGCATGATTCTTATGATACGTACCGGTTGGTTTAGCGGGACGCGATACATCGAGTTCCAACAACAGATAGTGATCGTACCATCGTCCTTACAATATAGAACAGAGAGGGTGACTTATGGACCTGGTGAAACGGTTAGAGGAATACAGGGACCGTGAACGAGACCTACAATGGGAGGGGACGTTCGCGCAGTACTTTGAGATAGCAACTAAGAAACCAGAAGTGGGACGGCTCTCGCACGAACGCATTTATCATATGATCATGGACTCGGGGTTTGAATCTTCCCGCAACGGTGAGCCAAACTACAACTTCTTCAATGAGGAAATCTTCGGCATTGAAAAACCACTGCAACAGATTGTTGAGTATTTTCATTCAGCCGCGCAGCGCCTGGAAGTCCGCAAACGTATCCTGCTGTTGATGGGCCCCGTCGGCGGCGGCAAATCTACGATTGTCTACCTGATGAAACGCGGGCTGGAAGCCTACAGCCGCACCGAGCAGGGCGCGGTCTATGCCATCAAAGATTGCCCCATGCACGAGGAGCCGCTACACCTCATCCCCAATGATCTTCGCGCCGATGTCGAAAAAGAATTTGGCCTGTACATTGAGGGCGACCTCTGTCCCCACTGCCGCTACATGATCGATACCCAGTTCAGGGGCCATATCGAAGATGTCCCCGTCAAACGTATTGCATTTAGCGAAAAATATCGCGTGGGAGTTGGAACATTCACGCCATCCGACCCGAAATCTCAGGATATAAGTGAGTTAGTCGGAGGCATAGATTTATCAACTATCGGTGAAGTGGGTGTGGAAAGCGATCCTCGCGCGTACCGGTTCGACGGTGAGCTGAACATAGCAAATCGAGGCGTCATGGAGTTCGTTGAGATGCTTAAGTGTGCGTCGGGTAATTCGCTCGTTTTCACACAATACGGGATTCGGCGGCTGGACTCTTTCGCGCAACCCGAACATCCGGCAGGAGAATCACGAGAACTGGCTGTTCAGGTTGCCAGTAGCACTGGCATTGAAACGACAGCGCATCTTTACCGTGCCGGTATCTCACCGACTAAACGCATCACGACGCGGCGCGGCTTCATTTCAGAAGGAACCTTTGAGCATCGCATTCAGGTAGTAAACGATGAGGGCGTGCAGGTCTGGAAGCGACATGATGAGCTTCAGGTCGGCGACTGGATTGTACTCCAGAAAGGGCAGAACCTCTGGGGTCAGGATATCGCTTTGCAGTGGCAATCAAAGCGACCAAAACATGCTTTGCCCATTCATGTTCCTGACCGCATGACACCTGAGTTGGCTCGCTGGCTTGGCTATCTGGTAGCCGAGGGTGATGTTCGACCTGACGGTACAGTGCGCTTTGCCAATCAAGAAGACGAGTTGCGCGCGGACTATACCCAACTGACACAATCGATCTTTGGTATCACGCCGCGCTTGTATCCTGGTGTTGTGCAGCTTAATAGCGTTGCTCTGGCCGATTTCATGGCATATAGCGGTTTCAAGACGGGCGCGTATAACAAAGAAATCCCCTGGTCTGTGCTCCAGTCGTCGCGTGAGTCGGTATTGGAATTCCTGGCAGGCTACTTCGCGGGTGATGGCACGGTCAATCTGCATGGCAGGCTTTCCTGGGCAACGGCTTCAGAGGAGCTATCGAAGCAGATTCAAATTGTCCTGTTGAACCTGGGAGTTGTAAGTCGGCGTGTAAAGACGTTCCAGCGAGCCGCGAAAGATGCACCCTATCGTGAGTATTGGAGCGTAACCGCCAGCGGCGAGGATGCCGATCGACTAGCCGCGCAGATGCGTCTCTTGCCGGTACGCAAGCAGTTCACGTATGATAAACGCCGCGCAGAACAGCCACGCGCAGGGCGCGCCGATGTATTGCCCAATACCGCCGCATACTGGACAACCATCTCGAGTGAGCTCCAGCGCGTCGTTATGGATCGCGCTATGGCGGTTGGCGGCTCTGGCTACCGCGCGCGTGAGGGCGCGTACCAGGTGTTGGGTGAGGACTATATCAATCTGCACATGCTGCGAACCGGCACTAATACATGCACTCGCGAGATGGCGACCAAAGTTTTGAGAAAGCTGGAAGGGTGGGTTGAGCCGCCTACCGGATTGAGCGCGTTGCTCAACCAGTCGCAAAGCTACGATGAGATCGTCTCTATTGATGAAAGCGAAGCCGACTGCTGGGACTTCAACGTACCCGGCTCCAATACCTTCATTGCCAATGGTCTTGTCAATCACAATTGCGATGAGAAGTTCCTGTATGTGCTACTTACACTGAGCCAGGAACAAAACATCAAGACCGGGCGTTTCAGCATGATCTACGCCGACGAAGTGGTTGTCAGCCATACCAACGAACATGAGTATCAATCGTTTGTGGGCAACAAGAAGTCGGAAGCTTTGCAAGACCGCATTATTCTGGTCAAGGTGCCGTACAACTTGCGCGCCTCGGATGAGGTCAAGATTTACGAGAAGTTGCTCAAGCAGAGCGCGTTGCAAAATGTGCATATCGCGCCGTATACGCTGCGCATAGCCAGCGTTTTTGCCGTCCTGACGCGCCTTGAGCCCTCTAAGAAGGCGGGCATGAGCATCATGAAGAAGCTGCGGCTGTATGATGGCGAGGATATCGAAGACTTCAAGCAGAAGGATATCAAGGAGTTGCAGGATGAAGCGGTGCGCGAGGGTATGGACGGCATTTCGCCGCGCTATGTGATTAACCGACTGTCGAGCGCGCTGGTCAAGCAGAACACCACCTGCATCAATCCAATCGACGCTCTGAGAGCGCTACGCGATGGTCTGGATCAGCATACCAGCATCACCCGCGAAGAGCGCGAGCGTTACCTTAACTTTATCCAGGAAGCGCGTAAAGAATACGACGACATGGCGAGGAAAGAGGTGCAACGCGCCTTCGTCTACTCTTACGAGGAATCGGCGCATACCCTGCTCAATAACTACCTGGACAATGTCGAAGCGTTCTGCAATAAAACGCGCCTGCGCGACCCCATCACCGAAGAGGACATGGAGCCAGACGAGCAGTTGATGCGTTCTATTGAGGAGCAGATTGGCATTACCGAAAACGCTAAGAAGGGTTTCCGCGAAGAGATTCTGATCCGCATCTCGTCGCTGGCGCGTAAAGGCATGACCTTTGATTACACCAGCCACGAACGCTTGAAGGAGGCCATTGAGAAGAAACTCTTCGCCGACCTGCGAGACGTTGTGAAGATCACTACTTCGACGCGCACGCCCGATAAAGAGCAACTCCGTAAGATCAACGAGGTGGTGAACCGCCTCATGGCAGAACATGGATACTGCCATGTATGCGCCAATGAAATTTTACGCTATACCGGGAGTTTGCTGAACAGGTAGCCGCGACCAGGGCGATCCTCGCGGTCGTCCTGGCTAAATAAGGAGTGTTCTCCATGTCTGTCTCACAACATGACTGGTCATTGCACCGCAAAGGGCAGGTAGACCAGGAACGCCATAAAGAGAAAATTCGCGAGGCCATCAAGAAGAACCTCAGTGATATCGTCAGCGAAGAGAATATTATCCTGTCCGATGGCAAGAAAATGGTGCGCGTGCCCATCCGCTCGCTGGATGAGTATCGTTTTCGCTACGATCCGGGGCGTCAGACCCACGCGGGCGAGGGCAATGGCAAAAGCAAGGTGGGAGATGTGATTGCCCAGGAGCCGCGCCCCGGCAAGGGCAAGAAGGGCGACGCTGGCAAAGAGGCCGGGTATGATTACTACGAAGCTGAAATCACCATGGATGAACTGGCCGCGATGATCTTCGAGGATCTCGGCCTGCCCAACCTGGAACAGAAACGCCAGCAGGAACTCCAGACCGAGGCTGTGCGCTTCACCGATGTGCGCAAAAAAGGGCCACTCACCAACCTGGACAAGAAGCGCACCATCATGGAAAACCTGAAACGCAACGCCGCCAAAGGCGAAGCCAAATTCAAGGATATCAAGTCCGATGACCTGCGCTTCAAAGTGTGGGAACCAACCATTAAATATCAATCCAACGCGGTTGTGATAGCCATGATGGACGTTAGTGGCTCGATGGGCGAATTTGAGAAGTACATCGCCAGGAGTTTCTACTTCTGGATGGTGCGTTTCCTGCGCACCAAATATAACAACGTGCAGATCGTTTTCATCAGCCACCATACCGAGGCTAAAGAAGTTACCGAGGATGAGTTTTTCCACAAGGGAGAAAGCGGCGGCACACAGGTCTCGTCGGCCTATGAACTGGCCCTGCAAATCATCAAAGAGCGCTTCAACCCCGATGACTGGAACATTTACCCGTTCCACTTCTCTGATGGTGATAACCTGCCCTGGGACAACGACCGCTGCGTGCAACTGGTGACGAAGCTGATGGAATTGTGCAACATCTTTGGCTACGGGGAAATTCGCGAGGGGCATTATCGCTCACCCAGCACATTGATGTCTGCGTACAACAAGATCAACGATAAGAAATTCAATTCCGTCACCATCTCTGACAAAAAAGAGGTCTATCCCGCGCTGAGGAAGTTCTTCGCGCTACGCGATACGGTCCCCTCACGCTAAAATCAGTAGGGACGCCCCTTGTGGGTGTCCGGTGTGGGAGCGGGTGTTCGCATACACGTATCAGGGAACGCGGACACCCACAAGGGGCGTCCCTACAGGAGTTTTCCAATGGCCGATAGCGATATTGAACGATTACGAGATGGCATCGATCACGCCTGGGAAGAGGCCCGTAATTTCGGGCTTGATCCATTTCCCACCCATTTTGAGCTGGTGCCTGCATCGATCATGTATGAATTTGCCTCGTACAGCCTGCCAGGACGTTTCAGCCACTGGACGCATGGCAAAGCCTATCACCGGCAGAAAATGCAGTATGATTTCGGATTGAGCAAAATCTACGAGATGGTGGTCAACACAAATCCCAGCTACGCCTTTCTGATGGATATGAACGACCTGCTTCAGAATACCTTTGTGGCGGCGCACGTTTTTGGGCATACCGATTTTTTCAAGAACAATGCCTACTTCCAGCACACCTCGCGTCGCATGATCGACAAGGTCAGCTTCCACGCCGAGCGCATCGCCAAATACGAGTTCGATCACGGCAAAGCCGAAGTCGAACGTTATCTGGACGCTGTCCTCTCCATTCAAGAGCATGTAGATTATAATCTTTTGATCCGCCAGAATGAACCGGATAGTGATACCAAAGAAGAGAAGTCTGCTAACGTCGTACCAGGTCCCTACGATGATCTGTGGGGACTCGATACCAGAGCAAAAAAGGCCGAAGAGGCACGCGAACGCAAGCGTGGCAAAACGCCCAAGTTTCCCGAACAGCCGGAGAAGGATATCCTGCTTTTCCTGATGCGTTACTCACCACACCTGGAACCCTGGCAGCGCGACATCATCGATATTGTACGCACGGAAATGTTGTACTTTGTGCCACAAATGCAAACGAAGACCATGAACGAGGGGTGGGCATGTCTCGTAAAAGGTAGTCTCGTCTTGACTGAGCATGGTTTGCTGCGCTATGATGCACTGCACGATATGCTTGCGAAGGGTCAGAGCTGCTACGTGGCGAGTAGTAGAGGAGAGCGAGACAAGATCAGCGACAGGCATATTACTCGCAATGCTGCAACAGTTCGCCTGCGCACGCGGCGCGGCCTTGTACTGGAAGGCGCGGAAGAACACAAGCTGAGTATCGGGCCAGATCAATGGATTGCGCTAAAAGATGTACAGGTCGGGCAGCGCATTCCTTTGAGTATTGGCGACAATATCTGGTCTAAGCGGCTCGTTGAGATTGCGCGACCGGTGAGATTAGTCTCGCCAACCGTTGAAACGGTCGCCCAGGTAGCAGGCGTCGGTGTTCATACTGTCTATCGTTCGCTGAATGGCAAAACAACATACGCCAGAGATCGCATTGCCGCTGCTATTCAAAGCACAGGCTATACATCTGGCAATGCAGGCAAGCCAGTATATAGCAGTCGTTTCCCACTTGTCGCGCCAACGCATGTCACCGTCTCATTTGCCGAATTTCTCGGCTATCTGATTGGCGATGGCAATATCCATGTCTCGAAAAATGCGATTGGCTATACGACCGGCGACCGCGAACTGGCCGATCGTTACGCCGCCCTCGTGCTAGAATTGTTCTCTATCGAGGCTGTTCCATACTGGGATAGCAGGACACTCAATGGCAAAGGCGGCAGGTGGCGCGTTGTCTTTTACTCTGCCAATGTGCTTGACTTGCTGCAGTCGCTCGGCATTGATCTGCGCGCAAAGGCACGCGAGAAGCGCATACCTGATTGTATCCTGCGCTCACCCAAAGCAGTCGTCAGCGCATTCCTACGCGCATACTTCGACTGCGACGGCTGCGCCTCGGTCAAACAGGGTGTGATTCTCTCTACCTTCAGCGACGATATCGCGCAGACGCTCCAGATTTTGTTGTTGAATTATGGTATTCTTTCACGTAGGCGCGGCGTCAACGTCTGGATTAGCGGGAGATCGGCGGAGGTCTACGCCCGTGAAATCGGCTTCAATCTTGCGCGTAAGCAAGTAAACCTTGAGCAGTATGTTACGAGTCATCGCTGGTTTGTCAAAGAAGACCTGAAGGATGAAGTTGTTAGTATCGAACATGACGTAGCTGATGTGTACGATATTACAGTTGACCGTACTCATTGTTATGTTGCCAATGGAATGCTGCATCATAATAGTATCTGGCACTCGCGCATCATGCGCTCAATGGGTGACAAGGGCTACATTTCCGACTCTGACATACTGGAGTTTGCCACGTTGCATTCAGGCGTACTTTCTCCTTCAAAGACCTCCCTCAATCCATATTACGTTGGTTTTAAGGTCTTCGAGGATATAGAGCGGCGCTGGGATAATCCCACAAAAGAGGAACAGGAACGCCAGGGCCGCAAACCCGGCCAGGGCCGCCAGAAGATTTTCGAGGTGCGCGAACTGGACAACGACGTTTCATTCCTGCGCAACTACCTTACCGAAGATCTGATTAAAGACCTTGATCTCTACCTCTATAAAAAAGAGGGCGACGAGTGGGTAATCGTCGAAAAGAACTGGGAGAAGGTGCGCGACGGCATCGTTGCCAGTATGACCAACTTCGGCAGCCCCTATCTCGTCGTGGAAAATGGCGACTACCGGGGCAATCGCGAACTCTACATCATGCACCTCTTCGAAGGCCAGGAACTCGATATGAACTACGCTGAGAAGACGCTTCAGTATGTGTACACATTGTGGGGTCGCCCTGTGCATCTTGAGACGTTGTACGAGGGCAAGAAGATACTGCTGAGCTATGATGGGGAGCGGAACACGAAGAGTTCGCTGGAGAAGTAACTGGTCATATTTTATTGACTTATGTTCTACACAATATTATGCTAATATCAAGCAGCTTTGAGAGAATATCCAACCAGCAATAACTCGTAGTGGAGGAAATCATGTCAGCAATGCCTATTTATACAATTGGCTACGGAAACCGCTCCATTGAGAATTTTATCAAGCTGCTTCAGTCGCATAATGTCAAATATCTGGTTGATATTCGTTCTCAGCCCTACTCGCGCTATAGCCCCAACTTTTCAAAAGATGCCTTAGACCTACACCTGAAACAACAGCACATTAGCTATGTATTTATGGGTGACACACTTGGAGGTAGACCAAAAGATAGTAGCTGCTATCTGGATGATGGGAAAGTCGATTATACAATACTACGCGAGAAAGATTTCTACCAGCGCGGAATCAACCGCCTGTGCGCGGCCTGGGAGAAGCAATTACCAATGGTCCTTATGTGTAGTGAAATGAAACCAGAGGAATGCCATCGCGGGAAACTGATTGGTAATACACTCGTGGAGCATGGATTGGTTGTGACACATATCGACGAAGCAGGCAATACCAAAACTCAGTATGAGATCAATCAGATGTTTGTAGACAACCAGCCATCGCTCTTCGATCAAGACTCACAAACCTCATTAAACCAGAAAATCGGGCGATCCCGCAAAAAATATGCTCTTCACTCCCGGCTGACCAACCTTGTCGTAGCTACCAGCACCGTTTGCCCCTCATGATTCGTATAACTGAGTCGCAGTGTCACGAGATCAATGGAACTACCATCACGACCTATGCGGGTTGAGCCATCAATAACTGTCAATACCCCTGTCAGCGTTTCGCCAACATGGAGGGGAGCCAGGTATTCATACGACTCTTCCCGGTGGATCAAGCGCGTGGTGTCCAGACCTAGCTCGGCAAGCTGCTCGATAAACTGCCTGTTCTCCCAGAAGAGGAAGATGGTGGCTGTTGTGGGTAGCAAAGGAATGTCCTCGTATCCTTCAGCCTGAGCGGCTTGCTGGTTTTGATAGATGGGATCGGGGTCGCCGATGGCAAGCGCCAGTTCGCGCAGTTTTGTTCGCTCGATGGCAACGAGGAATGGAGGGAAGCTGTGTCCTAACTTGCTGGTGTCAAACATGCTGCGTTTCCCTCCCTGCCCTGCGCGCCAAAGCCATACCGGCGGGCTTATTCTCTACGAATCGCCAGAGCAACCCGAATATCTCTGACAGAGGAGCTCCTTTCACAAGGTCGGCAAATCCCTCGTAGAATTGCGCCTCGCCCTCTGCAACTTTTACTGCCATCTCTTTGCCAGCGCCGCTCAACGAAAGTGTTACCATGCGTTTATCAATAGACGATGGAACTCTTTCCACCAGACCCGCTTCGACAAGCCCCTGCACCAATCGACTCGGGCTGCCAGTTTCACAAACTAGGAGATCACCGAGGGCAATGAGCGAGAGTGGCTCATGGTCCTGCAAGACGCGCAGCACTTCAGCCTGTGATGGTGTCAAATGCAAAGGACGCAGAGCGTCAGCAAAAATCCTGTTCCCCTCGCGTTGAGCAGCCAGCATCAGATAACGAAATTCCTCTATTGGAGTCATTACCTTTATCCCCTTCATACATTATCATGTCACAACATCAATGATATATCATCAATATCGCATTGTCAAAAATTCTAAAACCCACATTCCACCTTGACAATAGAATATTGATGATGTATAATCAATGATACAACATCAATGATGCATCATTGATGTTGTATCAACAAAATTTGCTTATGATGTGCAGTTAACAGGTACAAAGAAGGAGTTCATCGATCATGTTACGTATTCATGCCATTCAGACAGGCACCGTTGGTATTAAATCAAGGCAACAACACGGAGAAGGACACGGAACAAGGCGTTTGCTAAATACGCTGGCCGATAAAACGTGGGTGCATGTTCCCATCTATGCCTGGGTTATAGATCATCCAGAGGGCATTATCGTTGTTGATACCGGCGAAACAGCCAGGACAGCCCAGAAAGGCTATTTTCCAGGCTGGCACCCATTCCTGAGGCAGACCGCGAATAAATTTTTTGTGGGTCCTGAAGACGAAATTGGGGTGCAGTTGATGAAGTTGGGTATCGCGCCCAACGATGTGCGTTGGGTCGTTCTGACGCACCTGCATACGGACCACGCCGGAGGGCTGCATCATTTCCCACAGGCTGAAATCCTTGTGGCACGTAAAGAATATCTAGCGGCGCGCGGATTGAAAGGGAGCTTACGGGGTTACTTGCCGCATCGCTGGCCGCGCTGGTTCAATCCCCGCCTGGTGGATTTCACGTCAGAGGCGGTAGGTCCATTTCCAACAAGCTTTGCCCTGACGAAAGCCAGCGATATTATACTGCTGCCAACCGAGGGCCATACGAGCGGCCATCTTTCGTTGCTGGTGCGAGAGGAGGAGCGATCAATCTTTATCGCTGGCGATACTTCCTACACCGAGCAGCTTATGCTTGAGCAGGTAGTCGATGGAGTCTCGCCCAATGAGCAGGTCGCTGCGCAGACATTGAAACGTGTCCTTACCTATACGCAGATGAACCCTACCGTCTACCTGCCGTCACACGATCCAGAAGCGAAAATGCGCCTGTCTCAACGACAAATCGTTCCGATGCCTGAGAAAGTCGAGGCATCCCTTTAACCACCCCCGCCCCTACAATGAACGAGCCAGGGGAGCCGCTTCCATAGTCATTGTAAGGGCGGGAGAGGAGTGGATGAGGGAGGGCTTTCACTGGTCGCCAAAGAGTGCCATCCGTCGCGGTGTCATCCTGAGCGAAGCGAAGGATCTGCGCACTGCCCATCGAGAGATCCTTCGCTTCGCTCAGGATGACACCTCCCACCTGGCCGGGTCCTTTCCTCAAAAACCTACCAGTGAAAGATGAGGGAGGGGACCCCCTTGCGGTCGTCCTCGGCTTAATATATGCCAACCCTCAATCCGTTACCAGTAGCGTTCCTCTTGCCAGGGGTCGGCGTGGTTGTGGTAGCCGCGCTGCTCCCAGAAGCCGGGGCGGTCTTGCTCCATGAATTCGAAGCCGTCCAGCCATTTGGCGCTTTTGTAGAAGTAGAGTTTGGGGACGACCAGGCGCACGGGGCCGCCGTGTTCAGCTGCCAGTTCCTGGCCGTCGTGTTTGAGGGCGATAATTACGTCGTCGTCGTCCAGATCGAGTAGTGGCAGGTTGGTGGTGTAGTCGGTCCAGGAATGCTCCATGACGAACTTTGCCTCTGGCAGGGGTTTGGCGCGTTGTAAAATCTCGCGGATATGCACGCCTTCCCAGGTATTGTCGTAGCGGCTCCACGTCGTCACGCAATGAATATCGCTGGTAATGGTTGTGCGCGGCAGGGCCAGCAACTCATCCCATGTCAGTTCAAAGGGATGTTCTACCAGACCCTTGACTTTTAACTTCCAGTTGGCGGGCAATTTTTGCGGGGCGCGTTCATAGCTTAATACCGGCCACTTGGCGGTTAAGTATTGTCCAGGTGGGAGGCGATCCTGACCATCTGGCAGTTTTTCTATCTGAGTTCGTGATTTTCTTCCAAACAATTGCATGAGTGTATTACTCCTATCATTGCCCGATCGCAAAGCTGTTCCCGACTTATTATAACGTATTTGAAAAAGGTGTTGCTTATTGCTTATAAGAACACTACAATAGAGGAGGATATTCCTGTATTATTGCATACGCACTACCCTTTCTTGTTGGACGCATCCGGGCTTCACATGGGATGCCTTAGCACTATTACTCCAGGACGGTCATCTTTTACGAGGTGGCAGCCCCATAAGAACAAGGAGATTCAGTCATGATTGTTCTGTTACTGGCGCTGATTGGCGCGTTTATCGTCATGGCAATACTCACTATTGGACGACTGGCCTTTGGGCGGCGTGAACCCTTCGTAGCAAGAAAATTCCTGCGCTGGTTGCTCGGCTACTCCATCTTCAACTTCCTGCTCTGCCTTGCTATTGTCTACTTCTCCGAACCCGCGCTGACCGGCCCTTTTGGTGGCTGGCAATGGGTGCTGTGGCCCCTGGTGATTAGCAGCATCGGCAACCTGTTTGCTTATGCCCGGCCCGCTCTGAGTACGCTCGAAGATCTTTCTGCCGCCAGCCAGGGCCGGTCTACTACACGCAGGAGTCCCACACAGTTGTCAGGCAACGTCTCACGTGGCGCGATTGCGGCAGGCATTTTTGGCCTGGTGATAGCGGTAGGAATCGGCATTGTGGTAGCTGGTTTGATCGTTGTCTTCACCACCTGGTTTGACAGTAACGCCAAAGCGCTGGCCGCTATTCCCAATATCACCGTCGAAAAATCGTCAACGCCTCTGGTGCCGACCGACCCCAATCATATTGTGCTGGTCAGTTCCTCTGTTGCCAACTTCAAGGGACAGCAGGTGCTTGGCTCCAACGGCCAGAACCTGGGGTCGCAGTACAATATCGATCCCAACAGCTACACCCTGCAATCGATCAACCATCACCTGTACTATGTCGCACCGCTCGCCTATAACAACATCTTTATCAACCTTTCCAGTTCTTCGACGCCCGGTTTTGTGGTGGTTGATGCGGAAAACCCGAATGCTTCTCCTCAGTTACGTGTTGGCTCAGGTGACTCCATTGCCTATCTGCCCGGAGCCATCTTCAACCAGGATCTGCTGCGCCACGTCTACCTGAGCGGCTATACTAATGGCAGACTGGCCGACCCGACGCTTGAGCTTGACGATAGCTTCCATCCCTACTGGACCATATCGCTCATGCAGCCTACGCGCGGCTATACTGGCGAAGTACTCAGCAAAGTGTTGATTGTGAACGCGCATACCGGCGACATCGTTCAATATAACCCGCAGAACGTACCCAGCTGGGTCGATCGCGTCATGCCGTCCGACACCGTCAACCAGTACCTGACGTGGTGGGGTTTGTATCACGCGGCCCCCTGGTTTAACCCATCCGGCGCTGGTCAACAGCAGCCCGCCTCTTCTGGCCCGCAGCTTGTTTACAACAACGCCGACCAGCCCGTCTGGCTCGTGCCTATGACCTCAAATGCAGCGTCCGACAACTCCAGCACGGGCATCTTCCTCTTCGACACGCACAAAAACCAGGCTATCTTCTACACTGCGGCGTCAGGATTGGGCATCGGCGATAACGTGTTAAACACTTTTGCTTCGACGCGCGCCAACATCCTGAAATACAATGTAGACAGTTTCCAGCTCTACCAGATCTGCTCCGTTCCTACCTGGGTGGCCATCTACAGTAGTAATGGCATCTTCCAGGACGTGGGCATTCTCAACGCCAGGGCATTGAATGGTGGCAACGTGCAGTTTGAGGCCAATCTACCATCAGCCCTCAATGATTACCGAACGTGGCTGGCGCAGAACAACGTCCAGAATAGCTGTGGAGCCGTTACACCCAACGGAGCTACGTTGCAAACCGTGACGGGCAAGAAGATTACGCGCATCTCTTCCGTGCAGCAGGGAACCAACACCATCTACTATATCCAGGTTGCCGACCAGCACGTCATCTTCACCGCCAATCTGACTCTGTCGCCCAAGCTGCCGCTTGCCCAGGTCGGGGATACCGTTACTATTACCTTCTTCCCCAATACAAGCGCTAGCAGCCTGACCACAACGCTGCAATCCTTCGATGATACCAGTATCAACCTGGGTGCTCCCACAACCACGCCTACTGTAACGGGGTCACCTTCGCCTGTCGCGAGTGTGACGCCTACGCCTTAGCCGAGAACAACTAAAAACAGCAGAGATTTCATCATGGCGGAGCCATGATGAAATCTCTGCTGTTTTTAGTTGTTCTACTCCTCATAGCGGCCTCCCAGGTGTTGGGCGAGGAACTTTTCGGCGGCTGCGAAGAACTTGAGGCGGTTTTCGGGTTTGGCGAAACCGTGTCCTTCGTCGGGGAACAGCATGTATTCGTAGGGGATGCCTTTGTTTTGCATGGCTGCGACGATCTGTTCGGACTCGGCCTGTTTCACGCGGGGATCGTTCGCGCCCTGCCCGATCAGGAGGGGGATTTTGATCTGGTCAACTTTGAAAAGTGGCGAGCGCGATTTCAGGAACTCTGTTTCGGTGGCGGGATCGCCAACGCGCTGGTGGAAGATGGCGATGGCGGGTTTCCAGTACTCTGGGACGCTCTCAATCAGGGTGATGAGATTGCTGGGGCCGACGATGTCTACGGCGCAGCAGAAGAGGTCGGGGGTGAAGGTTGCTCCGACCAGGGCGGCATAGCCGCCATAGGAACCGCCGAAAATGGCAACTTTTTGGGGATCAGCGATACCTTGCTCGATGGCCCAGTTGACGGCATCTACCAGGTCGTCGTGCATTTTGCGGCCCCATTCTTTGTCGCCCGCGTTCATAAACTCCTTGCCGTAGCCCGTCGAGGCGCGGTAATTGACCTGCAAGCAGGCGTAGCCGCGATTGGCGAACCACTGCGCGTCGGGCCGGTAGCCCCAACTGTCCCTGGCCCAGGGACCGCCATGCACGTTGAGCACCATGGGCAGGTTGTGCCCATCGCACCAGGGCGGCAGCGTGAGGTAGCCATGAATGGTCAGTCCGTCCCTGGCGGTGAAGGTAATTGGCTGTATGGTTGCCAGTGTGTAGTTGTTCAGGTCGGGTTGGTTGTCGAAAAGGTAGGTGGCGGTGCGCGTTTTGCGGTCAAAGGCATAGTAAGGAACGGGGCCATTGTCAACATTATAGGCGACGATCCAGGTGGCGTCGAAGTCGTCGCGACTGGTAATAGTGAAGTCGCCCCGGTGCAATCCGCGCAGGTAGTCAAAGTCGGCTTTGATGGAATCGTCCAGCACACTCCACTCGAGGCGGTCTTTGTCGAAGGCGACGGCCTGAATTTCGTGGCTATCGGGATGGGTCATTACATTTGATACGTCATATTGCGGGTCTTCGGCGATTACGGTGATTTTGCCGCTGGCGATGTCCATCTTTACCAGGCGGCCCGCGTTCACATCGCGTGAGTCTTGCAGGTAGAGAGATTGTCCGTCCAGCGTGAAGCCGATGGGACCGCTGCTCTGGTTATCTTCCGATCCCCAGGTGATCAGTTTGACCCAATCGGCCTGCTCGTTTTCGCGCACTAGCAGTTCGACATTGCCACTGGCGTCCATGGCCATCGCGCCGCGCACTTTGAAATTGGCGTCCGTAACCCAACCGACGATGTTGCCGGGGTTCTTTGTGACAAGCGATAGTTCGCCTGAGGGCAGGTCAAGATGGTACACGTCGTGAACCTGTGGATTGTCTTTGTTTAGCCCGACGAGCAGCGCATCGGGGAAATGCTTGTCGCGTTCTATGATACGCGCCTGCACATTTTCAAAGGGGGTCAGGTCGCGTGTTTGCCCGCTCGCCAGGTTGGTGGCGTATAGACGCCAGTTTTCGTTGCCGCCCGCGTCCTGCAAATACAGGATGTGCTGGTTGTCGGCGGCCCAGGCGTAGAGACGCACGCCGCGCTCGGTGTCCTGTGTGAGGGGCCGGTAATCGTTCCTACCAATGGCACCAACCCAGACATTCAGGACATTGTTGACGGGCGCAAGATAGGCCATGCGCGTGCCATCCGGCGAAACCTGCGGGTTGGCTTTGTCGGGATTGCCAAATAAGGTCTTGCGTGGTATCAGCTCAACGGCTGTGGTGCTGGTCATAGTTGCTCCTATTTTCAAACTCTTAAAACGCATTTCAAGATTTTCAAACTCTGAAATTAATTCCTCAATACTGGCTTGTTCAAACGCTTCGCTCGCTTGCTCGAAATTCTCCGAGGTATGTATGGGTGTGACTGATGCAAACCATTTCAGGAGAGTAGATGGTTCGTGTCGTGTTTCGTCCATGTTATACCTCTGCTCATTCTATTCGAATACGTGTTACTTATACTATCATATTTAGTTCGAGATTCAGAAAAAGGCAATCCTTTATGGTTCTGCCACCTTCTGAGTGCTAAGGAACCTGATCTATGCCTGATTGGCGCCTGGCTTCGCTGCTACCCTATAACTCTAGCCCATGTCACCCTTGAGCGCAGCGAAGGGTCTGGGCGTGCCTTGCGTCGATCTGTCCCGTCCAGGCAGACCCTTCGCTGCGCTCAGGGTGACAATCCAAATGAGACGGACGACTCCTGGCGGTCACACCCTTGCTCAATGGACCGTTTGACACGGCTTTCGCTGCGTGACAAACGAATGGGACGAGCGGACTCCCTGGAACTGATAGATGGTGAAGGGAAATACATGATGCGAGAGCCTGAGCCTTTTTCTTGCGCCAGCATTTGTGTGTGGTCAGGGGCAAGGTACGGGTTCAGGCTCTCTATTCTCGAATGTTAGCGCGGTTGCGCTTCGCGGCACTGGCGCATGATCTCGCGGAGCTGGTCCAGGTGGGCGTCGTCGTGGTAGAGACCCATGACGAAACGCGCAACGGCGTTCTGGGGTGGGCGTCCAGGATAAGGAGCGTAGGTTACGTCCAGGTGGGGTTGGTCGGGCCAGGCTTCGAGCATGGACAGGCGCATGCGGCGGCTTTCTTCGAGGCGGTGACGTATCTGCGCGACGGTATGCACCGTGCGCCAGGTGGTTTCGTAACGCGAGCGGCCTTCCACCGGGAGACCGCGAGCGAGGGTGAGCGCGAGCGCTGCTGCTTCCTCGGATGAAGCGGTGACATGGACGATAACGTGGCCGAGCGTCCAGGCCAGGTCAGCTTCTTCGGGAATGCCGAAAGTATCGTTGGCGTTGGGGTCCTGGGGAACAAATACGACATCGGCATCAATGGCACCTGCGGTGATTTCCTGCATCGTATCGATCATCTCGTTGGTCAAGGCACGCAGGTCTTCGTTTGTGAGGTCTCGTGTGATGTCTGAGAGTAATGTCGTCTTGTTTCTTATGGACGCGAAATCAAGCATGGCATATTTTCCAATCTAACGGGGAAATGGAATGGTCAATTAAGGCGAGGAAAAGTGTCCTCGAAAAGAAATAACACTTTTACTGCATAAGCTTATTCCGATTTGCCCGTTTATAAGGAAATGTACGTGGAAAACTGGCAGGGAACAAAAAAAGATCGTTCAACGTCTTCTCTCCAAACGAAGGAATATTTTCTATGCTAATTGTGGGAAAGAAGATAACGATGAGCACTTATTTCACCGGGCGTAAAACATGGTTTCCCTTGCTCTTGCTCTCTATCGTGCTGTGTGTATCGGCTTGCGGCAAGAATACCGCCAGTTCTCCAGCTTCCAATGGCTTGTCCAATAATGCGCCACTGGGCATTGGTATGACGCCGGAGCCGGGAACGGGTGGCAAACCAATGCCGCTACCAGATGGACATTTTGAGTCGATGGTGGCAAGCAATGGCGTTGATTATGTTGGCTCTGATAACGGCAGGTTGTACGCGTTGAACGGGAAGGATGGGACGGTGCGCTGGCAATACAAGGCGGGCGCGCCGGTCTATGTGGCGGCAGTAACGCAGGGGATGGTGTATGCCGATGCTAATAACGGGACCAGCGCGGTGGTCTATGCTTTCAATGCTGAAAATGGCAGCGTCATCTGGCACTACAACGTCAATGATTATAGTTCCCAGTTGATAGTTGAGAACGGCAACGTTTATGTTGGCACTGCCGCTACGGGAAATTCGATCCGGCTGTACGCGCTGCAAGCCTCTACTGGTTCTTTGCTGTGGAGCTATGCGGCTCAAGCGGAAACGCCAGGACTGCTCACAGCGAGCGATGGGGTAGTGTTTTATGCCGAAATCTTGGGCATTGCTGGCGATAATTTTAATGAGCGTATTACGGCATTGCGAAGTAGCAACGGCTCGGTGCTGTGGCGTTTGCCAATCGCTGCTGCTGATGGGTTTGCGCGTGGCACACCGGCGGTGTCGAATGGAGTGATTTACATCGGCACGAATAGTGGCTCTGTGTATGCCGCGCGGGTGAGCGATGGAAGCGTATTGTGGCATGTGGCGCGTACAGGCGGCTTCAAATTTATTCCGCTCGATATTTCGACACTTGTGGATAATGGCATGGTTTTTATCGAAGGCGGACAAGGTCCCGTTGGTCAGAACCTGGCGCTTTTTGCCATGCGCGCCAGCGATGGAAAGCTGCTGTGGAGCAAGCCGCAGGGGGTCGGGCCGGGTCCGATGGTGAGCCAACCACAGATCATCGGCGGGGTGATCTATGCCGATGGCAATGTCGGCGGTCTTGATGCCTTGCGGGAATCGGATGGCGCTCCGCTGTGGCAACATACAGGAGATCAAGTTTACAGCCCCGTTTTTGTGGCGGATGGTCGGGTACAAATGAGCAGCGGAGATACTGTTTTAGCAATAAGCGCCAGAGATGGCACAGTATTGTGGAGGCGTTCGATAAGCTTCCATAGCACGCTCGCCAGTGGTGAAACGCCAGAGACAGTAGATAATGGCATCATCTATGTTGCTACAACCAATGGCACGGTGCAGGCGTTGAATGCAAGTGACGGGCATACGCTCTGGCAGTATGTCATTCAAGAACTCGCAGTACCGACTGACATGATATATGACGCGTATGTGCATTTTTCCGATGGGGTATCTTTCCAGCAGGCCATACACCTGCTTGGCGATCTTGGGTTGCAGACCTTTGCCAATTGCGCTTTCCAGTGGAAGCCACAGGGCAGTAGTGCGGACTTTTCAGCGTACCACCAGTTTGTTGTGGCGGCGACGGTGAACTCAGCCCCGCTCTGGTTCAATCGCTTGCAGGCTACGCCAGGTGTGACGAGTTTGCAGGCAGACGGGCCGCATAGTTGCCCTACGATGCGATACGATCCCAACGGCCTCAACCGGTTGAAGCCTGACGCGCCAGTAACATATGTGAAAGCAACGTTTTCAAATGGTACCGGCTATGATAGCGCGCTCGATGGAGTCAACAACCTGGGCTTCCGGCTGGCAAATCCCTGTTACGAGAAGGCGCGTGCGGGCGGCAATAAGCCAGCCTGGAAGACAGCGGGACAGGAAAATGCCTTCGGGTCGGCGCATACATTGCTGCTGGCTACCACAGGTTTCAACGCGACAACCTGGCTGTCGCAATTGAAGTTGCTGGCAGGTGTGACGACGATTGATACAGAGGTTGGGACAGGGTGTTAGGTGTTATGGAGGCACAGAGAAGAGATTGGTATGAGGGCGACCGCTATCTGTGGCTCGTGATAAATTCATAGATCTCGCTCCAGAACGTCAGAGTGATGTGCCAGAAGCTAAAGCGTAAGAGCTTGCGTACCCGAGGGTCGCGAGCAGTGAAGAGACGCCAGAGGCGGCGAGGATGGAGATGGTAGAGACACTCAACGATTTTAACAGCAAAAAACAGCCGCGTTGGTGAAAGGGTAGGGATGCTCAGTATCTGATGACGATAGTCCCACCGCCACAGATCGGTTTCGTAGATCGGCGCATCCTTTACTTGTTGTCCCATCGGTGTCCAGGCATGAGGGGTCAGGTAAAGGGCATTGAGAAAATCTCCGTCGTAGCGGTGTAATCCGCGCAGACCACGCCAGATGGTGCGAGGCGTTTCATGCTCCAGACCAAAGATGTAGTTAACAATTGAGAGGATATTATGCTGGCGAAGCAAGCGTACCGCCTTATAGGCGTCGTCCACACTAAATTCTTTGCGGATCTTTGTCATTGTCTCATCCGTAACTGTCTCAACTCCCATGAGGACGTACAGAAATCCTGCTTGCTTATACAGATGCAGGATATCGGCGTCGCGGACAATGTCCTGCGCGCGAATCGAGGCGCAGAGTCCTATGGAGAGATTCCGCTGAGCAAGCTCTTCCAGAACGCTGCTCCAAATATCTTTCAGCGTGGTGGGATTCTCGTCGGCTAGCCAGAAGAATTGAATGGCATATCGGTCATGCAACCAGGCCAGTTCGTCAACAAACTTTTTCACGTCGCGATGCCGCCAGCGTTTCCAGAACATCCATTGCCCGCAATAGGTACAAAAATGCGGGCATCCTCGTGAAAACTGAACGACGGCTGCCCTTCCTAATCCGAAAGCCTGGTAGGAGTCCCAATCTTGAATCAGCTCCCATGCGATACGATAGCAATCAAGATCCTTAATGGGTTGACGCGCAGGATTTCTGACAATCTCTCCCCGCCTCCGCCAGCTCAAGCCCTCTATAGCCGATAGATCATAGGCATAGCCTGGCTCCAGTCCCTGTTGGGCGAGCCGATCCACCAGAGATGCCACTGTCTGCTCCCCTTCTCCACGTACAATCATATCCACTTCGGGATGCTGCATCAAAATAGCACGATCATGATAGGTCGGATGCACTCCTCCATAAACAGTGACTATTCCCGGATGGAGCGATTTGATAGCTTGCAAGACCCGAAGGCAGCAGGGATGAGCTGAGGTGGAGCCGACGTGTGCGATCATAACCAGATCAGTGGCAAACGCTTCTACTGTACGGACAATTTCAGTATCGGAGAGGTGGTAACATGCAGCATCAAGCAGGCGCACAGTATGGCCTCTCTCGAGTAGGGGGCCTCCAATCATCAACAGACCTAATGGAAGCTGGTGTCCTACCCCCTGGTCACAGACGATCGATTGTAATGGGGCATTGATGAGCAAGATCTGCATCGTCTCCTCCTTGATTTGACGAGCGCAGAGCCGGGCTGGCCTACTATCGAATGTAGACATTTTCTCTTCGGATTATAGAGCAGAAAACCAGCTTCAGACAAGAGAGAACAGGGCATTTTGTGGAGGCCGCTGTAATCATTGCTGCATTCGGTCGGCAGCATACATTGGGATAATAATTACCCCCGCAACATATCCCGGTACACCTCATACGTCTGCTTCGCGATCTGTTCCTGGGTGTAGTTCTCTAATACGCGCTGTCGGCCTTTGCGAGCCAATATAGCATAGAGTTCAGGATCATCTATTAACTGCTTGACGCGCTGACTCAATGCCGTGGCGTTGCCTTCGGGGAAGATCAGGCCGGCGTCGGCGATGACGTAGGGGATTTCGCCGGAGTCGGAGCCGATGACGGGCGTTTCACAGGACATGGCTTCGGCTAGCACGCGCCCGAATTGTTCTTTCCAGTTGGGGCGCGTGCGGGAGGGCAGCACGAGTACATCCATGTCTTGCAATACCCGGGGGGCTTCGTAGGTTGGCACGCCGCTTTTGAAGGTGACGCGCTCGGAGACGTTTAGGCGAGCGGCCTGCTCTTCCAGCACGCTTTTCATGGGGCCGTTACCGGTGAAAACGGCGCGGCAATAGTCAGGGAGCATGGGTAGAGCCTCGATGATGGTGGGGAGACCCTTGTTTTCGACGAGTCGCCCCAGGAAGCCGAGAGTGAAAGGCGAGCCGGAGATGCGCGGCGGGCGCGGCTCGCTACGCTTGTAGATATCGGTGTCGAAGCCGAATTGCGGGATGATGGAGATGGGGCCGCGATAGCCTTTGCGTTTCAGGATGTCCGCCGCTTCGCGATTGCCAGCCAGGGCTGCGCGGACGTGGCGATAGTTGTAGAGTTCCATCTGGCGAAAGGGCGGCGGGTAGGTGCGATAAAGGTTTTGCCAGGTGAAGAAGAGGCTACGCGCTTGATTTTTGTGTGCCAGGCGGGCGGCCTGGAAGGTGGCGAAGTTGTATGGTTCTTCGTCGATGTGGACGATGTCGGGGCGCACCTCGCGCATGATTTTCCCCAGGCGGGGATAGTAATGCAGGTGGAAGTTGCCATTTCGGGCGATGGGCGTGACGATCATACGATAGCCGGCGGTATAGAGGCGTTCGAGTTCCAGCTTGCTGCCATCGTCGCTTTGCCAGTAGGGAGGCGTGACCAGCGTTAGCTCGACGCCGGGGCATTTCGCCAGTTCTTCGAGCTTGCGCTGCGAGGTGCCTGCCACCAGGGCTTTTGAGATCATCAAAACGCGCATGTTATCTTTTCCTGCTTCGTTTGTAGGCTTCTTCGTAGGCTGCCAGCGTTTCCGTGGCGGTTTTGCGCCAGTTGAAACGCGTCGCCTGTTGCAACGAACGGGCGCGCAGGTCGGCGGCGAGTTCCTGGTTGGTCAGCACATTGTGCATGGCAGCGACCAGTTGCCCGGTATTGTCGGGGTCGAAGGTGATGGCGGCATCCCCCACTACTTCCGGTAACGAGGTGCGGTTTGAACAGACGACGGGCGCGCCGCAGCTCATGGCTTCAAGCGGGTCAAGCCCGAAACCTTCGTAAGACGAGGGAAATACGAAGACGCTGGCGCCACTATAAAGAGCAGGCTTGTCTTCCTCTTCGATGTAGCGATAGATGATCTGGCCAGTCATGCCGAGATCGGCGGCGACGGGACGCGGATCGGGAAAGAGCGGGCCGCTTTTCTTATCGGGATTACCGGCGATGAGCAGTTGCAGGCCGGGATCGTTGAGTTTTTGATAGAGGTGCGCGAAGGCTCTTACCAGCAGTAGCACGTTTTTGCGGAGTTCAAGGCCGCCCAGGTAGAAGATGTAGCGCTCGCCGAGGCCGTAGCGCGCGCGCGCTTTTGCCAGCGTCGCGGGGTCGATGACGGGCCGGTACTCTTCTCCGGCGGCTTCGTAGATGACGCGAATACGGTCGGCTGGCAAGCGCAGGGCGTCCATCATGTCCTGTTTGGCGTGCTGCGAGACGGTGATGATGAGCGAGGCTTTGTGCGCGGCGCGTGCCACCAGTTGGAGATAGGCTTTCATTCTGGGACTGGTGCGGTAAATAGGCAGGCGCAGGGGGATCACGTCGTGGATGGTAATCACGGATGGAACACGCGAAAAATAGGGAGGCGCGAAATAGGGTACGTGGTACAGGTCAACCTTTGCTTTGCGCGCGGCTTGAGGAGCAGTGAATTGCTCCCAGACCAATTTTTCCGAGGTAGCTCTGCGGCGTGCGAAGTTGGGTACGGGCGTCTTCAGATAGGTGAAGCGCGAGTTATTCGCACGGTTGAGCGGCTCATCATCGGGCGAGAGCAGCACATATTCGTTTTCGCCGTCAACCTCGGCCAGCGCGTTGAGCAGGTGCGTCATATATTGACCGCTTCCGGTAGATGGAAAGCGATAAAAGAGCGCGTTCATACCAATTCTCATAACGTATCTTCCCCCTCGTAGTTAAACTGGGTCTTGCCCTCGTAAACCTGCTGGTATACCGCGAGCATTTTGCGCGCAGAATTTTGCCAGGTATAGCGAGCAGCTTGCTTATATCCTTTTTGACGAAGTTCTTCCTGTAAAGGGGGATTTTCTAGTACGCGAGTAATGGTTTTGGCTATCTCGCCGGGATTGTGTGGGTCAACCAGCAGCGCGGCATCACCGACGGCCTCTGGCAGGGACGAGGTATTGGAGGTGATGACGGGAGCGCCGCAGGCCATGGCTTCCAGTGGCGGAACGCCGAAGCCCTCGTAAAAGGAGGGAAAGACAAACACGTCGGCCAGGCTATAGAGCAACATCAAATCGAGATCGCTAACATGGCCCAGGAAGCGCACCTTTTTCTCTAATTTGAGTTCTGTAACTGCCCGTTGCGTCTCTTCGTATAGCCAGCCACTGCCACCGGCGAGGGCGAGCATGGCGGGGCGTGATTGCCTGTTGCTTGCGCTGGCGGCTTTGTGAAAAGCTTTGATGAGGCCAAGGTGATTCTTACGCGGCTGCTGGGTGCCGACTCCCAGCACGAGCGGGCTTTTCAGGCCGAACTTGTGGCGCGTTGCTTCTAGTAGCACGGGGTCGGTGACACGCCGGAAATAGCTGCGGATGCCGTTGGGAATGATAGTGATTTTTTCCGGTGGGGTATGAAAGTAGTCGATGAGCGTCTGGCGCGTGGTTTGCGAGATGGAGGCGATCACGTCGGCGGAGGCAATGGCTTCCGGTACGACTTTCTTGAGGTAGGCGGCCAGTTCAGGCACGGCGTATTCTGGCTGCTCGATGAAGGCCAGGTCGTGTACTGTGACGATCTTGCGGGTGTGGCCGTTCAGGGGCGGCAGCACGAAATCGGGACCGTGATAGATATCAACCTGCCCGGTGAAAAAGGTAGCCGAGATGGGCAGGCGCCAGCGATACCAGAGGACGTTCAAGTAGCGGTCGGGAATGATCAGGCTGCGCCCGCGCACATTCTGCGCTTCGGGAAAAGGGCGCTCGCGTGGCGGACGCCCGCTGGTGAGCAGGGTGTACGAGTTGCTGGCGTCCTGCGCGAGCATGGCGTCCACGAGGCTGCGCACGTAGTTTCCGATGCCGGCGGTTTCTCTGGTGGCGGCGGTGTAGTCGATGGCGATACGCATGAGTTTATCCTGCACCTGTTAGCCTGGAGGCCAGGCTAATTTGCGCCCGCCCAGCAGGTGGAAATGCAGGTGAAAAACGCTTTGACCAGAATCCGGCCCGACGTTGGTGACGAAACGGAAGCCGCTTTCGGCAATGCCCAGTTCGCGCGCTACCTTTGTGGCGGCGATGAAGATGTTAGCGAGTACGGGGCCGTCCTCAGGTGTGATGTCGGTCATCGAGGCGATATGGCGGCGAGGGATGAACAGGACGTGGTGGGGCGCTTGCGGGTTGATGTCCGCAAAGGCGACGACATCCTGGTCCTGATACACGATTTTGGCGGGTATCAGGCCCTCGATAATCTTACAGAACAGGCAGTTCTCCATACGAATCCTTATTCACTAGTGAATCACCATCGTAGCGCAAGTAGGGGAACCAGGGCGGGGGCAAGCCCGGCCCCTACCCTATACGATTATGCTAGACGTTATGTAGGGAACCAGGGCGGGGGCAAGCCCGGCCCCTACCCTATACGATTATGCTAGACGTTATGTAGGGAACCAGGGCGGGGGCAAGCCCGGCCCCTACCCTATACGATTATGCCAGACGTAACTCTCAACTATTTTCCTCGCTGCTTTTCTCGTCAGAGGTGGAGGAAGCGGCAACTTCAACGGGCGCGGGCGTCTCTTCCGTTTCGGCGGGAGAAGTCGCGGGAGTTGTTGAGGGCGCATCGCTGGTCTCTTCAGGGGCCGTTGGAGCATCGGCTGGTTTGGCGTTTGCTTCGTTGGCCTCGCTGGTGGGCGCAGTAGTTTCGGCTGCTGTCGCTTCGCTGGTGAGCGCGGTGACATCGGCTGGTCTGGCAGCTTCGCTGTCTGTTTCGCCTGATGCTTCAGCTTTGGACTCTCTGGCTTTTTTGCGGGCGGCCAGTTCTTCGCCGTGCAGGGTCGGGTCGTTGAACTGGGGCAGGTTCAATTCCAGGCGAATGGCTTTGATGGCCTGGTAGACGATGCCTGCCTTGAGTTCGAGTTCGTCCGCGATCTTTTTATGCACGCCGACGGGGGGCACGGGCAGGAATGGCTCGTAGGCAGCTTTGATTTTCGCCAGTTCTTCGCTGTCGCCTTTGTAGACCTGTGTTTCCCACCAGCTGGGAATGTTATTGCGCCCGCGAAGATCATTGACGATCTTCTTGACTGCTTTCTTGGGAATAGTAAGTTCCGTGGCGATTTGCGTGCGAATGCCGTCGAACTCGGCAGGGACGGCCAGTTCTATGTAACGCGACTCAACCTGGGCGATCTGCTCGGGCGTTGGCACAAAGGGCGCGGGAGGCGGTATCTTCTCGCGTTTGGGCCTGGGCGGAGCTTGTGGCTTCGGTGTTTTGGCTCTGGGCGGCTTGTTATCGCGTCTGCCGTTAGGCCCCGCGTCGCCTGGCGCGCCTGGTCGGGGGCCGCGATTGAATCCGCCCTCCATAGGCTGGCGCGGGCGATAACCCGGTGTGTCGAGGGTGCCGGATCCGCCGGGACGGAAGTTACCTGGGCTACTCCGTTCGTCGCGGTCGCGATAGCCGCCGGGGCCACGGAAGTTACCTGGGCCGGGGCCACGTTCGTCGCGGTCGCGATAGCCGCCGGGGCCACGATAGTTGCCGGGACCGGGGCCGCGTTCGTCGCGGTCACGATAGCCGCCAGGGCCGGGGCCGCGAGTATCGTGCGGCGCAGGGGAGGATGGTAATTTTGGACGTGCCGGCGAATCGGGTTGCCCGATCTTCACGTCGTCAACTTTGTCGAACCAGCGCGTGCCCTCTGCCGGTTTTGGCTTAGGTGGCGGTGGCGGCGGTACTGGACGTGTCGAGCTGCTGGCGCCTGGTGTTGTGTTCGCTGGAGGTGTTGTTTTGGCGGCCAATTTCTCTTTTCTGGCCTTCTGCACGCAATCCGGGCAAGTTACTTCTTTCGCATTAGCCGACTGAAACCACTTGCCGCAGGTGGTGCAGCGCAATTTGACTTTACTCATGCGCAAACTCCCCTGTCTTATTGGATGATCTCGTCAAGATCGCCCATCTGTTGAGATACTGACATACCTGTCAAAGCGTCGGAATGCGAATCTAGTATAGCATGTTGGGTGAAATGTGTCACGTATTGGCGGAACTTTATTCAGGCGATGTGAAAGTTGAGTTCTTTTTTGCGTCGAGAACCCACCAGGGCGACCGCAAGGGTCTCCACCTCTCGTCCACTCCACCCCCGCCCTTACAATGAACGTCTGTGGAGAGCGGCGGAATTGTGGTTTGTAGGTTGCTTGAAACCAGCTTCATAACTCTGATAGTGCATGGATAGTGTCGATGTCAAACGAGTGTGATGAGGTAGTTGAGAGTTAGCGGGTTTGTATTAGCAGTTTGCGCAGATGCGAGGGAGTAAAATAAAGTGGCTCACCCGCACTTTGCGTGAAGGGAAAAGTGCGGGTGAGCCCTTTGTCAAGACACAGAAACCGGTTCAAATAAGAGCTACTTTCCTCCTTTGTCTCTGTTATTCCTTGTGGCGGTCGCAATCGAACCCAGGTGCGCAGGTGTCCGTTGCGATGAGATAAGGGAGTTCCGTTACTGCTCGTGAGGCAGGGCATCTCCCTCAAAGAGCCGATACGGATTCTCACGCAGCATGGCTTCATAGAGATCGACCATCGTGCTCGCATCGAAGAATCTGGTCAGTGCGTTTCCAATCATCGTGGTAGTGATCAGATGGCGTGCTTCCGCCTCCTGCTGGACCAGCAGGAAATTGGACTCGGGACCGTAGCCGATGCTCCAGAGATGGCTGGGATACTCGCGCTGGATTTCCTCGGGGACCTCCATCAGCCGTTGCAGATCTTCGGGCAAGGTGACTCGCTCTTCCGCCAGATGCAGGCAGGAGCAGCGATCCATCTGCACCCCCAGCAAGAGCACTTGCCCTCCCCTGCTCACCAGGTGTTCCAGGCCCTGAGAAAGCCGAGCCGCATCCTTGCCCCAGGCGGCATACGAAAAGAAAGAATCGATATTGCGGACGACATCAGCTCAATCGCGAAATCGGTCGGCGATCACCCCCATGCCCGTAGGTGTGGTGTGGTCGTCGAAGGAGAGCACGCGCACCTTCCAGGTGAGGCCACGCTGGCGTTCTTCGGGACTGGCCACCATCCCTGGCCCCACTGGATAGCTGGGCATCACGATGGCTCCTTGCTCCCCCACTGTCTCCAGCAGAGCCTCAATGACCGTCTCGGCTCCTCCGTCCACTTGTCCCAAACTCCTCAAAGAGGCATGCACTTCTAACAGACTCCCTCGTGCAATCCCTAGCCGGCGCAGGCCGGCCACGATCTCCGTTTTGCTCAACCCGGGCGAGGGGTCAGACATCCTGGTACTCCTTTCTCGAACGAACTGCTGGTCCTCAGCCACTGCTCTTCGATGCAACAGTCCGTGCGGTGGCTTCATCACAGCACCCCTGCGACCGAGTCGCCTTTGGCTCGAAACTCACAATATAGCGCGAATACCAATCCAGCACTGCCACCAGGTACATCCAGCCTGCTTGTAAGCGAATATACGTAATGTCAATGCCCCAAATATGATTGGGATAGGCACTGCTGATGTTGCGCAACAAGTACGGATAGATTCCCTCCTGGTGGTTGCGCTTGCTCAGGTTGGGTCCCGGGTAGATGGCCACGATGCCCATCTCTTGCATATACCGCGCCACCGTTTTGCGATTGCTGCTCAGGCCTTCCCTCTGCAACTGCGCTGCGATCTTGCGCGAGCCGTAAAAGGGACACTGCGTGTAGAGTTCGTCAATGCGATGTTTGAGTCGCACTTCCTCGATGCTGGGAGGCCGAGGCTGCTCGATGACCGGACGATCCTCGTTGTAGTCCCCTACTTCTAGATCGTAGGTCAGCGGATCTCGAAACTCTTCAAAAGAATCATAATCAATCATCAATGTTCCTTTCGCGCGCTCATTGTTTGAACCGAACAACACATCATGACGCTTTTCAGGATGGATTGCTATTAGAGTACCTGGTTTTGCTGCTGTTTTCAAGGTTTTACAGGGTACGGCCCGGCCCGGCCCCGGACGCCCACGAGGGTCCACCCGTCCTCTCTACCCCACCCGCGTCCCTACGGGGTGGAGCTTCGCTTCTTGATTTGCTTTGCCCAGTTTTAGAATTATTTTGATGAGCTATATTCTTCTACGTTCTAATTGTGTAGATAGTATCTCTGGGTGCTAACTCGCGGGTCGAATGATGGAGCCACTCGAGGAGCAACGTGGCGGTAAAGAAACAGGACCATGCCAGGCAGGCGTTTGTTGCGATGCGGTGGAATATCTTCTAGTGAGAGTATTGAGTTTTTTTGAAAAGAGGGGTTTTATGGATAAAGTGCATCATCATAGCCATCATCAGGAAGAACATCACGATCATCAAAGAGAAGAACATCATACACATCATGAAGAAGAACACCGGCGGCACAGTCAGCAACAGTGGCATAGTAGGGAGGATATAGCCAGGAAACGCCATGAAGAACGGCGACATTATAAGGAAGAGCTAGCCAGGAAACGCCATGAAAAGTGGTTGAGGCAACACAGGGAGGCGCAGGCTCGATCGCCCCGCCTCGTCGTGGCATGGAGAGCGGTTAGAGGGGGAACAGTGTGGGGAACTCGCCTGGTGAAGCGCACCTCGCCTTTGAAGAGAGATATGAAGAGGATGGAACTGCTGCCATTCACGCCGGCGCGGGAGTTAGAGGTGAGACGCACCAGGGCGGTTGTGCTGGCGATTATTGTGCTGGTGGTGGTGGTGGTCGGTTGTTTCTTATGGATAGCGGGGCGTTGATGCTCTGTTCAATGCCCTTGTAGAGCGATTGGGTTCGGCGAAGCAGCATAGTCGCACACCCACGAGGACAAGCACAAGGCCCCCACCCGTCCCCACATCCGCCCCTTGTCCCTACAGGACGGGAACATTCATTGCTGCATTTGGTTGGAAACGTTTATCAGGACGGGTGCCGGGGCAAAGCGCATGACTGTATTCGTTCGTCAAACATCATCAGGCGCTTTCGATTGGTACTAAATCATGATGGGCTAAAAAGGCGCGTCTTCTTTATCTTCAAAGAAGCGTTCGACTTCGCGGACGCTGTAGACGCGGCGGGCGGGCGGGAGGGCGTTGATGACGAGCTTGCCGTAGCTTTTGCTGTGCAGGCGCGTGTCGAGGATGGCCATGACGCCGCGGTCCTCGTGCGAGCGCAGCAGGCGTCCCAGGCCCTGTTTGAGGCGCAGCACGGCCTGGGGCAGCACGTAGGAGCCGAACCAGTTTTCGCCGTTCTTTTTCATGAGGGCAACACGGGCCTCCTGGACGGGATCGTCGGGTGGGTCAAAGGGCATTTTGTCGATGACTACCAGCGATAGCGCTTCTCCGGCGATATCGACGCCTTCCCAGAAGCTTTTGAGGCCGAAGAGTACCGCGCCTTCGGCTGTGCGGAACTCGCGCACCAGTTCCAGGCGCGTCATGTTGCGGTCTTCCTGGCTGAGCAGGCGGAAATGGTCGCGTGTGTCCATGCGCATGAGAAATTCCTGGTAGACATCGTTGAGCATGCGGCGGCTGGAGAAGAGCAGGAAGGCGCGCCCGCGTGACGCTCGCACGAGGTTCAGCATTTCGACAGCCATAGCTTTCATATAGCCGAGGTAGGCTTCGCCGTCGCCATAGGCGGGTGCGGGTAAGTGGCGAGGCAAATAGAGCAGGGCGTTGTGTTCGTAGTCGAAGGTGAGTGGGAGCATATTTTCCAGGATGTCGGGGTACGTGGCGCTGTCGAGGCCGACACGCGAGCGGAAGTAGGTGAAGGCGGAGCCGCGCTCTTCGGACTTGCGCGAGTCGGCTGCGATGGTTGCCAGCGTGGCGGAGGTGGAGATGACGTGCGTCCGGTCAAAGAGGTGCTTTTTGAGCCACTGGGTGACATCGAGGGGCGCGGCTGACACTTCGAGGGGCGAGATGTTGCGGTTGCGCCCGGCCAATGGGACGCGCTCGACATAATAGACGTACTTTTCGGGCTTGTCCACAGAGAAGACGGCGCGAATGCTGGTGGCCAACGCGCGCGTGCGGTTGATGAGGCGGTTATAGAGGATATTCTCTTTCTCGACGATAAAGTGCGGTTGCTCCTTTTCCAGCGAGTTTGCCAGCTTATCGATGGCACTTGCCAGTGTCAGCCCTTCTTCGAGGGGGCCGCGCAGGTTGGCGCGTCCCTTCGCGCCGGGGTCGGCTACGCTTGCCAGCCTGTCCCAGGCCAGGATCAGTTTGGCTTTCACCTCCTGTTGCAATTCGGCGGAGCTATTGGTTTGCAGGCGTTTCTGGGCCAGCAAGGCGTATACCTGTGGCTGGCTGGCGGTGATGGTGAAGGCGCGCGTGGCCTCTTCTTCCAGGTGGTGGGCTTCGTCGATGATGATGACCTCGCGCTGCGGCAGCACAAACCCGCCGGAGGCGGCATCCAGCAGGAGCAGGGTATGATTGACGACGATGACCTGGGCCATCTCGGCCTTTTCTTTCATGTTGCGCACGTAGCACTGTTTGAAGTACTTGCACTCGTTCCAGGTGCATTGATCGCGATCAGCGTTGACGCGGTGCAGCAGTTCGCCCGGTACGGGGAAGCCCAGCGCCTCGAAATCGCCGGGAATGGTCAGTTCAAACTCCTGCACGACGTGCAGCAGGCGGGAGAAGTCGGCGCTTTTATTGGCCCATGAACCCTCCTCGCGCACCTCAAACAGGCGGTCGAGGCAGATGTAGTTGCCTACGCCCTTGACGAGGGCGGCCTCGAAATCCTGCACATTTTTCTGCACGAAGGGGATGTCTTTGTAGAATAGCTGCTCCTGCAAAGCTTTATTGGCAGTGCTGATGATGGCGCCCCGGCCAGAGCGCACGATGGGAAGCAAGTAGGCTAGCGACTTTCCTGTACCTGTTGAAGCTTCGATTACGGCATGTTTTTCTTCGATCAGCGCCCTGGCGACCGTCTGCGCCATTTCAACCTGCGCGCCGCGCTCTTCGTATCCATCCAGTTGTTTTGAGAGTATGCCATGCTGTTGCAGGTCACGGGTGACGGTATCTCCCAGGTCGGTAATGCTGCTCGTCGAGAAACGCCGGGTCGCGGGACGTGGCTCTTCCTGCGCGGGTTCCGGTTCGCGATGGTCAGGCGGTTCGTCTACAAATTCAGTTTCGGGTATGGTATGCGACGGCGGGAATGGCGCAGGTGAAGCGGGTACATCTTGTGAAAGCGGTTCATCGCTGCGCGGCGTTGTTGGGGCGCGGTTGAGCGCGTCGGCTGCCGTCTTGCTTGTATCAGTCTTTTGTGTGTCCACTTTACTTGATGATGCACCGGTTGTTTGGATGGAAGGGCCGCCGAAGCCCATGAGGGCGCGTAAATATTCGCTGGAAAAGGCCAGAGGGCGTGGAAAGCGTTCACCGGGGTTGAGCGCGAGCGACTTGAGCAATACCTCTTCAACGGCTGGCGAGATGGCGCTGTTCAGGCTGCGCGGCGCGGGCAGCGGTTCGCTTTGCTGTTGGGGTAATAGCGTTTCGCGGCCGATGGCGCTGTAGGGGCGGCGCCCGCAGAGCCATTCGTAGACCATGACACCCAGGGAGTACTGGTCGCTGGCCGGGCCGGGATTGCCTTGCAGCGCTTCGGGGGCCATGTAGGGCAGGGCGTCCGGGTCATTCGCGTATGATAGCAGTGGCAGGGGCGAGAAGCCTGTGAGCAGGAATTGTTTGCTTTCATCGATGAGAATGCTGGCGGGGTGCAGATGATGGTGATAGATGCGCGAGGCGTGCGCGTATTGCAGGGCGTCGGCGATGGGCGAGAGCGCTCGTTTGACTTCATCGGGCATGCCAGGCTGGCCCTGGGGAAAGCGTTCGAGAATGCTCTTTTCTGAAACATATTGTGTGACCAGGTAGCCCCGCGTGGCTGGCTGCTCGTCTTTGGGCAGCAGGCCATAATCGAGGGTTTCGGCGATGTTGCGATGCTTCAACTTTTTGAGAGATTTCGCGCGCGTGAGAAAAGCTTCCCTCTCCTCATCTGTAGCCAGTGGGGTATGGAAGACGTGAATGGTGCTGTAATTTTTGGCGCGACCCTGCTGTTTGCCCAGGTAGACGGTCTCGAACGGGCTATCGCGCAGCAGGCGTATGATGGCGAATGGCCCGATTTGTAGCGGCGTGACATCTCCCATGCGTTGGCTCTCTTCCCCGAAATGTGAACGGATGTTTGTGCTGTATGAGAGTATAACACACCGGGTAAGAGGCGTCACGGGAGACATTTATCCTACGAAGAAGGCTGCCAGCATGAGTATCAGGCCGATGGCGCGCGTGCTGTCTCCGGCATAGTCGTAGGGCAGCGGGTTGGTAACAGAAAATTTGATGGTATATACACCAATGCCGGTGGCTATTAAAAGAAAGGCGGCGCACATTAAAAAGGCGAAGCGCGTGCCTTTCATGCTGTATATCACGAAGTAGTAATTGAAGAATATGGCCAGACAGACAACGCCGCGAGCGCCGCTGAGTACTTCTGTCAGGGCAACGCTGGAGATGGGGGGCAGAACGGGGGTCAGTACCAGCAAAGCTACAACCAGGATAGTGGCAATGATATTCAACCATTTGAGTGCGCGCATGTGGCGTTCCGCGCGGGGCAGCGAGATGAAAAAAATGAAGAGGTAGCTGACGATCTGCCCGATGTAGCGAAACCAGAAGGTATTGAAGGCTTTGCTGGTTATAAGATAGTCTCCAATAATTCCAGCAATACCTCCTATACCAATGACGGCCATCGCTAAGCCCACGATGAAGAGCGTGTCACTACGGGTTTTGGAATAGAGGTAGAATGCACGCAAAGAGATGCACAGGGTGATGATGGCCTGGAATCCTATAATTAGATCGGTAATCTCTTTTGAACTCACGATCTATCTCCTTTACAAAGCACTTCGTCTGGCTTACAGGGCGCTTTCTACAGGCTGCCCCTCTGCATCATACATACGAATGCGCTTCTCTTTGAGCAGCGCGCGTATGGCGCCAGTGACGGTTTTGGCTTCCAGACCTGTCACGGCGGCAAGCTCAGCCAGCGTTTTCCTGCCATCGATGGCGGCGTAAAGTTGATAGGCCCGGTCATCTTCGATGGCGTCAGTATGAGCAAAAGGGCTGCTCGTGCGCATGACAACCTGGTTGCTAACGCGGCGAGGCATGAGTTTTGACAGGGCTGGAGGCACACTTTCTTGCGGGGTGGAAGAAACCGTAGCGCGAATGGTTTGATGCAGGGGCGCTGGAACTCCTTCCTGCACCATTTGAACGAGGGTCTCTGCGGTAAAGGGCTTGGGCAAATAGCGATGCGCTCCCTGGCGCAGCCCATAGCTTTGATCGAACGGCGCATTTTTAGAGCTTATGAGAATAATGTATACTGTGTTGCGCGGCATATGCTGCTGTATATAGCGGCAGATGGCGTAGCCGCTGATGTCTGGTAAAACCACGTCCAGAATGAGACAGTATGGCTGGAACCTGGCAAATTTGGTAAGAGCCTCCTGCCCTTTGAACGCTACCTCCACTTCATATCCCGCTTGCTCGAGAGCAGAGGCAACAAAAAGACAGGTGGTGGGACTATCATCAACAACCAGAACTCTGGGTTGGCTTATCACTATTTCACCCTTTCTTCTCACTTTGATGTAATTTATGGCGCGCTGCTTTGTTAAGATAACACTTCAGGAATGCGCGGGCTGCTTATCAGGCATTTACATATCCGTAATGTATTTCGATCAGGGTTACACTTCGATTATGTCCTGGTGCGTCATTTTCATGCCGCACTGAAATTCAATGACACTCTATGGGTTTTTTTGACTCATGTAAAATAATACTCGACGTAAGTGAAGAGGCAAGCGTCGATATACGGTAAGGTGATATAAAAGTACTGGTATGAGGTTGAGAAATCTTAACCGCGCTGAACAAAAAGCTCTTGACAGCTTGCTTGCTTATCAGTATACTTATTCTAAAGCGGATGGCTGATCGCTTCCTCGACCGTTTTCCTCGTGTGTGCTTTCCAAGGAGCTTACCTCTATGGCTTTTCCCTCATTTTTGCGCTGGCTGTTTGCCCCGTCTGGGGGCGATGAAGCGGCGTCTGACGATGCTTCCAGCATTCAAGAACAGATTAACTCTACCTATATGGCCTCGTCTCCCACTCAAGAGGATTGGTACTGGGGCCGTTTAGCTACAGGTGGTGAGGAAGACTATTACTGGAGAAGGTTAAGTGATAACTGGCTACAGAAGGATGTAATTCCTTCGACGTACCTGGAGCTGCATAACCAGTGCTATGAGGCTTACAATGCGAATCCACTGGCGAGCGCGGTGATCGAGATTACTACCAGCTTTGTGCTGGGCAAAGGTGTGGTGGTAGCGGCGCGCGAGCCTGTTGTGCAGGATGTGCTGATGGATTTCTGGCACGATCTTGATAATCATATGGAGACGCGGGTTTACGCGCTGTGTACCGAGTTATCGCTGTACGGAGAGCAGTTTATCCGGTTCTTTGTCAGCCCTTATGATGGGCGGGTCAAGATTCGCCAGATCGATCCTTCGCTTATCGATCAGATCGAGACAGACCCGCAAGATATTGAGACGGAGTTGCGTTTCCACCGGCGGCCTATCGGTCCCAGCGCGACGCTGCCGGGCGATCCCGCGCCGGTGACGCCGGGCGACCAGCATAACTTCGAGGGTGAGTGGTTGCAGGCGGGCAAAGAGGTTGCGCACTTTGCCATCAATAAGGTCTCTAATGCCAAACGCGGCAAAAGCGACCTGGCTACGCTGCTGCCCTGGCTGCGCCGGTACAAGGACTGGTTGACCGACCGCGTGCGTATCAATAAATACAAGGGCGCGTTTTTGTGGGACGTGCAATTGAACGGCGCGGATCGCAAGGCCATCGAGCGCAAGAAGGCCGAATACGCCTATCCGCCCGAACCCGGCAGTGTGATTATCCATAACGAGGCGGAGCAGTGGTCAGCCGTTAAGCCGGAGATCAACGCTAACGAAGCCGCCGAGGATGGACGCGCCATAAAATTGATGATCGCGGTTGGCGCGCAACTGCCAGAGCACTACCTGAGCGATGGCAATTATGGCAATCGCGCCACCGCCGCCGAAATGGGCCTGCCCACCTTTCTCAAGTTCCAACGCCGCCAGTTCGTGATGCGCGCTCTGCTGCGCGCTATCCTCGATCGCGTGCTGAGCGAGGCGCGCAAGGCTGGCAGGCTGGCGGCGGATATTGATACACACTACGATATTCTCTTCCCAGAGATCGACGTGGCTGATCACCAGACGCTTGCCAGCGCCGCGCAGATGCTTGTCTCGGCCCTGACCCTTGCGAAGGCGCAGGGTTGGGTCAGCGATGAAACAGCGATGCGCCTGCTATTCCAGTTTGCGGGTGAAGAAATCGACATCAGCGAGGAACAGGCGCGAATTAAGAAAGGAGTTTGATGATGCCCCTCGACGCTCGTAAAACGCAGCATATTCTCAATGTCGTACCAAAGACCTATGCGGGGCGACAGCGCGCGGTTGTCTTTGTCACCCTGGCAAGTGGGGTGTACAGTTACACCGCTGTGCAGGTTATCATGCGCCCGGAAGAGGTCATTGATCCGCAGATTTATGATGCCAGCGGACAGGCCCCCTTGCGCACTGTCGATATGTTGATGATTGCTCCACTTGGAACCAGCTTTACGGGTGTGGTCTACATAGCAGATACCACAACTGCTACCTCCGCGGCGGTTGCTGCCGCGCCTAAATACGAGATCATCGAGGCGCTGCCTGTTGGTATCGTTCCTGGTGGTACGCATATCCGTGTACTGCTGCGACGGCTGCGTTAGTTTGATCATTACGAAAGGTTATAATTCTATGTCACAAGCGCTGATTGACGAACAGGATACCCTCCAGCGTCTCAATAGCTGGATTACAGTGCTGGAGGAACGTATCGTGGCCCTGTTGCAGGGCAATGACCCTGAGACGTTGAAGCCTGCCGAACGCGAACAGGCTGCCAGCCGTCATCTCGCGATGCTGCTGCGCCTGCTGCAATTGCGCCAGAAATTCGCGCAGCCCGAACCGTCGCCGGGAGAGCAGGCGTTATTGGACGCGATTTTCCGGCACGATGACGAGTGAATACTTGATGGTCTTGCATATACGATAGAAAGCTACTCCACGCTGCAAATTAGGCCGAAGCCCTGGGATGCAGCTTTGTGGATGGCTTCTAGCAGTTCGTTTGCGTGGGTGGGCATGACTTCGTCAACCAGGCGGAAGGAGGAGGGCAGGGCGTAGTGCTGGTAGCGGAAGGTGATGTAGTCTTCCTCGGCTTCCGACTGGTCGGGTGCGAGGATACCTTCCAGGCAGGTTGCCAGCATGGCGACCTCGTTGGGTGTGAGGTAGCCAACAAATGCGCCGAATGGCTCGCCTGCTTCAAAGCCAAAGGGCATGGAGCGACGCCCGCAGGCCAGGAACTCGAAGAGAGCCATGGCGCGCACTGAGATGGCGGCCAGCCAGCCGCGCATGTGTAACAGGTTTGGCGCGTTGCCGATGAGCATTCCACGCGCTGCCACGATGATTTCTATTTCCTCTTCATCATCGGAAGGTGACGTTTCGGGGGTCATCTGCGCGACAGTAGATGGCGCGGCGCTTTCTTCTGCTTCGCCAGGCTCAATCTGTACCCATGCATAGCGTTCGCCTTCGTCTGGCTGCGCGCCAAGCTCCTGTGCCAGTTCGCTCAGGCCGACCTCTTGCAGGAGTGAGACAACTTCGCTACGCGCAACGGCGTCTTCTTCTCTACCCGGCTGCTGCGTTATGACATGGGTTGGTGAAACGTTTGTGGGTGGTTGTTCTGGCCGGGCATGAGTTCCCCAGGGCAGGCAATAGCTTTCGACAACCGCGCCCCACACGGAGCGCAGCGCGTCGGATTGCTGGTAGAGTTGCGGCGCGTGTTTATACAGATAGCGATCGCTGAGGGCGGTAAAGTGTTCGGCGGAACAAAGCTTATGGTACTCGCGGCGACTATAGGGGCCGCGTGGCAACGTCTGGGCGAAGGCGCGCGCGCGCGGCCAGACGCGCAGGCGTTGCACCGTCTCCGGCAAAAACCGCTCTTCAAATGCGCAGCGCGTCTGCTCGAAAAAGCTGCTGGACAGCGCCGTCTTCGCCCTCGATCAGCCACTCCTCAAAAGCAGGCATTACGCGCTCAGTGTAAACTTCCCAATTAAAAGCATGTAGTTGTACGACCATATATCCTCATCATAGCCTGTCACGACAATTCTTCGGGCGCTTGTTTTACCGTCTGCCCTTTCTGACTGTGCTGTTTTAGCATGGTCCGCAGATAGGGATCACTTACTACCATCATATCGGCGGAAAGTTCGCCGGAGATTTGTTGCGGGAAAGCTATTTGTTCACCGGTAGCGCGTAGCCCGTTGCGTCTGAGCCTTTTTCGCGTTTCCGGGTATGACGAATCAAACGGCTGGTTCGCGCTTGCGAATGGGTTGCCAGGAGGCGCGGGACTGATGGTTTGCCCAGGTTGATTTTCTTTGTATTCTGCCTGTACTTTAGGAATAAGAGGTGGTGTTGTAGGGATTGGCGGCTGATTTTGTGTTAGCCCAAAGTAGCCATTGGGTAAGGGTGCAAGCGTTGGCAGGCTGTTGGGCGTGTTGAATATGCCATAGCTTTGTTGAATAGAGGGCGGAATCGGAAGGCTGCTTGTCGGGGTGCGGGTCCAGGGGGCAGCGCCGCTGGGAGGCACCTTTGGCGATGGTATGGGTACCAGCCGCTTGCGTAACATGATGCGAGCCGGTATGGAGAGCAAGGCGAGCAGGGCGATCACGCCGAGGCCAATCAAGATGAATGGCAGGACAGTAGCCAAAGGGCTGGCCCCTTGACTTGATGGGTCGCTCGAGTTGTTTGCCGGGGTTGGCGAGCTACTGGGACTCTGGTTTGTGCCTATTTCCTGAGTACTCGTATTCGTGCCGGTTGGCGTTGCGCCGCTGGTTGGTGAAACTACAACGGTGGGCGATGTTTTGGCACCAACGGTTGCGGGGGATGTTGGCGACGGAAATATATTTTGAGTGGTAGTAGGTGATGGCGCGGGCGTAGTTGTCGCGGTAGGCGAAGGTGTGCTCGTAACAGTAGGCGAAGGAGTGGTGGTAACAGTAGGCGAAGGCGTACTTGTGACGGTAGGCGAGGGTGTAGTCGTGACGGTGGGCGAAGGCGTACTTGTAACGGTAGGCGAGGGTGTAGTCGTGACGGTGGGCGAAGGCGTACTTGTGACAGTAGGTGTGACAGCAAGCGGCGTTTGAGCATTATGATACCCGCTTCCCACACTGGCATGGGCAGCAGTCGTTAAGAATAGTATGCACACCAAAGAGAAACAGGCCAGCGCGAGCGCGAGCGCGCCAGCAATATATGGAATTATAGCCTTACCGGGGCGTAAAGATGTCCCTCGACCAGGGCGACCATGAACGTTGGGATCAGGGCGACCGCAAGGGTCGCCCGTACCATATACGGATTGAGGGTGTTTTCGTAACATGGTAGGGGCGACCCTTGCGGTCGCCCTGGTAACTTCCCGGTGTTTTCTAACGCGCATATTTTACGTGGATGTAGGAACGCGATAATGCGAATGGATGCGATTGAGCGCGTCCCTACTGGCTCCTCTCGTCCTTGAATGGTCTCGGCGCGGCGAACAAACCTGTCTGGGCCTGGCGTCGCATGGCATCCAGATTCGGGTCGGCAGGGGCTGCTATGGTTGGATTTGCGTTCCCCCCGGTTCCTGGCGCGATGCCGCCTGATGACGAATTGGTTAGCCAGGCGGGTGGCTGCGGAGATTGGGGAATGGGAGGCATCAGGTTCGGGTTTCCAGCAGACGCTATCCCATTGCCGTATCCTGCTATAGTTCCGGCTCCTACTGGTACTGGCATAGGAGACATTGGCATAGCTGGCATGTTGTTTGCCTGTGGTGGAAACATAGCAGGCGTGGAAGCTGGATTGTATAGCGGATACGATGCGACGTTGGGATTGCCAGGCAGATTATTATTCAAAGGAGGAGGCATGGCTCCATTATTCATGAAAACACCCTGTGGATTTGCCCAGGGAACCTGTCCGGGGGAGCTATTGGGCATTCTGGGTGGCATACTCCTGGCTGGAGTGCTGGCCGCTTTTCGCCTGCGACTCATCAACAACATCGCTACCACGCCTAACAGAAGCGCCCCAAACAAGATGGCCAGGCCGACTACCAGCAGCATGTTACTGGATGAGCCAGGTGTGGCTGTATTGCTGCCACCGCTGTTTCCGGAGGTTGTGCCATTCGATGTTGGCGTCTGGTTGCTCGCCACTGTTGGGGACGCGCTAACGGTGGGCGTTGCGCCGGTTGTGGCCGTTGCGGTGGGAGTGACTGCCGGCGTTGTGGTGGGTGAAAGGCGTAGGAGAGGGTGTGGGCGATGGATTGGGTGTTGGCGAAGGTGAGACGACGGGCGGGTGATAGGTGAAGTTGGTTGAAGAGAAGAGCGTTGCAGGTTGACCACCGCCAGCAGTGGCATTGATAGCGTATGAGCCACTGGCGATGGAGAAGTTTGGCACGGTGAAAGCCAGGATAGCTACTCCGCTTGTATTAGAATTGATGCTATTCAGATTATCTATTACGGTATTGCCCGACATCCAGGCGAAATTTACTGGCGTGCCGGCCGGGTAATAGTTGCTGGCAGTGATGGTGGCATGGGTATTTGGCGCGAGCGTGGAGGGGGAAATCGAAACGCTGGGCGGACTGGATGAAAGCACGCTGAAGCTTCCAGCCACGGCCATGACACTTCCAATCATAGCACACACTTGAAACGTATTTTGAGCTGTCCCTGACGGCCAGCGGAACCAACCGCTGAAACTGCCACTACTGATCGAGCCACTCTGGGAATCCGCCACGATTGAACAGTTAGAATAAACCTGGTAGCCAAATACGACCGAGGTGCCATTGGATCGGCTGTCCATCCTGAACCGGTCACGGTGATGGTGGTTCCCGCCGGGCCGGTGGTCGGAGAACTCGAAGCGCTGCCTGAAGCGGGAGTATCTTGCAACGATGCGCTTGCTGCATAGGCGTGCGGAGTGGAATGGAACGCAATAAAGGATAGGGCCGCGAAACAAAGCGTCACCGACCCAGACAACCCGCAAGGCAACAAGAAGAACCGTCCATTGCCATCGATTTGCCTGATTTTGCATGGTAGTTTTTCCTTTAATGAGCAGGTAATGACGCGCCAGGGACCTGATGTATGGCGTTCCCTTGTTGTCTGACGTACCTGCGTAACTTCCCCTATCGTAGGAGTGTAGAAGAAGTTGAGTTTATATGTCAAGCAAAGGGGCTAATTGTACTATGACTTTATGCTTCTACCAATTCTATCTCAACCTCGTATGAGAGCGCGGCTGAACCTCCGGTTGCCAGCGCAACCTGCTGGATGTGCAGATCATAAATGATTTCGGCGTAGCTATCAAAATGCACGGAGAGGGCGGCGCCATTGAGCGGGTCGGTGAACAGGATGGTGATACCACTTGAACCAGTGTAGCTGGTGCGCAGCGCGTCGCGGTACTGCTGGCCTATGAGTCCCGTGCTGGTTCCGTCGTATTTCAGCAGGTCGTTCATGCATAGGACGGTCATGCTCCAGGCGCGTTTGCCAGGCCCCAGATCAACGTAGGATTCGCCGCCATCTGCTCGTACAGTTGCTTTGCGTATGCGCGGCTGCTTCATCTTAAACGTTCCTGGTTTGATGAAGTAGCCGCTACCGTTGAGGATCACTTCGCAATCCTGACCAATAGCGGGCATTATTCGGCCTCCGCATCTTGCTGGCCGGTGTTGTCCTTGCTGCCGTGAATACGCGCGGACTGGGTGAGGCCTGTTCTGTCGTGAATACTCACCAGTTCTCCGTCAATGGTGATATGCAGCCCGCGCCGCTTGAGTGAAGAGCGGATGGTCATGATGACCTGACTCAGGCGGGTATTTTCCTTCTCCAGCGCGTCGATGCGGTCTTGCAACGCGCCGATTTCGCTTTGTAGCAGGTGGATGACGCGCTCTTGTACCTCGGTGGCGGTACGCGCGAAGCCGTGATGGTAGGCCAGCAAACCGCCGACGATCAACCCGAAGGTTGCGACAAGGTTGAGTATGGTGAGAAAATTCGGCATGATGGTGTTGCTCCTGATTAAATGCGGCGATGGAAGAGGGAGGAGGGCGACCGCAAGGGTCTCCACCCCGCATCCGCTCCACTCCCGCCCTTACAATGACTACGGGATTGTTTAGACTGGCAAGCGGGAGAGGGAGGAGGGCGACCGCAAGGGTCTCCACCCCGCATCCGCTCCACTCCCGCCCTTACAATGACGACGGAACTAGAGGCGGGGCCAACGCGCCGGGATATCGCCCCAGTTGGCACGGGACGAGGCAGCAAAATCGCGCTGCTGCTTGATTTCTTGCAGGCGGGCTTCGAACTGTGTCATTTTTGAACGCGCTGCAGCCAGCCATGCCTGCGGAATTTTGGTGTCGTCGATGCGGTCGCGTAACGCGCCGTCTTGAAAATCAAAATTGTCGTTGGTCGGCACCTGGTACGCTTCCAGGGCGTATGCTGTCGCGCCCAGCACGATGATGTCGCGATGCGCTTCGGGTATGGTTGAGCCGTTGGCATCGAGCTGGTGTTTGGTGGCGTAGAAAATGCGCATTACCTGCGTGGTGTCCTGCGGCAGTTCGGCGCTGGAGAGTTTGAGCGTGAAACTCGGCGTGAGCGAGCCTGTGGGGCTGGCGCTACTGCCGATGCTGCCCTGAGTTCCCATGTTACCGCCTGCGGCCAGAGCCGCTGAGCTATCGAAGATGTTGGAGTATTCCGCGAATTCGCGTTCATAGGGCGGCCAGAGCATTACCCCGCTGGTATTTACGGTTGGCGGCGCTGGTTTGCCGGAGAGGGTGTTGTCTCCTGCTGTATCGATAAAGCTGGTGGTCACGTTATCCTGCAACGTTGCCAGCAGGTAGAGCGGCGCACCGCCGACTGTTGAACGGTAGAGATTGCGCCCGATGACCTGGTTGGTGGCGATACCTGGCGTGGCCGTACTCGAAGGGCCGAGCGGAATTGCAGACAGGTTGACCTGCTGGTTGCCGGAACTGGTCGTGACCGTTGCAAGCGGGGATGGAGCACTTTCGCCGCCTTGCGACAGCAGCGTCACCGCGTAATGGTACGCCCCGGTGCTGAGACCTGAGCCAGCTACTGCGGTGGCGGTCATGCCAGCGCCCGGCGGAGCGAAGTAGCTGCCATACGCCTGTAAGGGATAGAGGATACGCTCGATCCACCACACGGGGTAGGAAGCATTCCAGGGTTGGGGGTAGGCATAGGTGCGCTGGTAGGGCTGCGCGGCCAGGTCGGTGTAGACGATGTTGGGGTAATACTGAGAGTACCGGTCCACCGCCTTGTCGATGGCGCGGTCAATATCGGAGGTTTGCCAGCGCAGGTTCGCGCCGCCTATGGGGTCGAACAAATCCTGGCGAACCATCGTTTCCATGTCGGAGAGCAGCATCTGAATTCCCTCCTGTCAGAAGATGTAGCCGTGAGTATACAGCGAAACGGTGCAATTGCCCATGTTGGCTTTGATGTCGATTTGCCCGTTGCCGTCAAGCTGCAGCAGGCCGCCGCCATTGACATAGGCATTGGCGACCTGGATATTGCCCAGCGTGACATAGGCGTTGCTGTCTGCCGGCGCGTGGGGTGTAATCGTAATGAATGCTCCAACCGTAGGGCTAGTAAAAAAAGCCTTGAAGACGACGCCCAATGCCCCCGCCGGAATAGCGCCTGCTCCCGCCAGTGTAAAGGTCTGTGTCACGCCGCTAGTAATGGCAACGGCGTTGATCTGGCGAAACCCTGTGACGAAAACGACCCGTCCCGGCGCGGGCGCGGGCAAGCCATTGGTGCCGTTAGCAAACGTGGCGATCACCACTGCATCCTGTGGGTTTTGCTCGTCAAAAAAGAGGACCGCGCACAAGGCTCCTGTCAACGCCGAAGTGCCATCAAGCGCGTTCGAGACCGGTATGCCCGTCAAAAAATGCGAGGTGGCCTCGAAGAGCAGCACAGACGCCGTATAAGCGCTGGCGGAAAATGACTGGATGATGCCACGTTTGATAATCATGGATGTTCCTTTTAACGATTGCCTGGTCGTGTCGTTCGTAGGGGCGGGGGTTGGGTTGTGTGGGGAGGGGACGCTTGCGTCGCCCGCCGGGATGGGATGTTCGGGTCACAGCAATAGGACGCGGGCGACGCAAGCGTCCCCTCCCCACATCTACCCCGCTCCCGCCCCTACGGAACCAAGCCATTCTGAAACAGTTATGCGTCGTTGGCGCCGGTGCCGGGTTGGGGGGCGGCGTCGCCGGACGTGCGGGCGTGGAAACTGCCGGAGGTGTAGCTTGTGCTTAGTACGCCGTTGACTGTGGTGGCGATAGTGGCGAAGCTCTCGGTGCCAAGCGGCCCTACGCGGAAGTAGGTTCCGTCGGCTGGCAGGCTGCCGTCGCTGGTCTGCTGGAAGATATCCAGCGTGCGCAGGTCGAGGTAGCTGCCGGTGGGGGCAACCTGGTTGCTGTTGTAGCGCCCCCAGGTGAATTCTGCTAAATCCATCATGTCTTGTGATCCTTTCTGATTGGTCCAGGAGCGACGCTCCTGGCTTGCGTTTAGTACTCGATCCAGTGAACGGTGATGCCAAAGAAGTGGGTCTGAGTGGCGAAGAAGAATGGCGCGAACACGATACCATGCGCGCTACCCTTCGGTAGTAAAATGCCATCCTCGCCCAGAAGAAAGTCGCGCAACCCTGTATCCTGGCTTGAGAAGATGTCGAGCGTTGTGCCGCCTGTCGCAAAACCAGTATTCAGAAATGTGACGCTCGCGCCCGAAGCAGGGCCTCCAAGTTTGCGGTTCACGGGCGTGATCGCCGTTGCCAGCGCCGGATCGACGGTCACCGCTTCCAGGATGTGCGATCCGTTATTCGTGTTGTCAAAAAAGGTGATGCGATGCACCAGGATACTCACCCCGCTATTGGCGGGATTGAATACCGAGAAACCTGCGAACACTGAGTTGCCAGCATTATTCACACTGCCGGTCGTCGCGGAAAACGATTCTCCTGCGAGCAGCGACGCCCGGATGTGAGTGTTGGTCTTCAGGTTGCCGCTTGCGTCCAGGTTGAGACCCGCCACCGCGCCGGAGAGGTTGAAACCTCCGGCGAGCGCTGAACCATCATTGCCTGTAAAGCCTGACATGCTCGTTTCCCTTTCATTTCAGGTTATGATGCCGGGTACCAGAGGGACGTGGAACTGTCCCACACGTACTTTCTGGCTTTTAGACCGGCGATCGCGCTTTCTGTGGCGCTATCAGCTACGTTGGATGTCGCAGGGGTCGTGTTCAGCGTCACGGTGTTGGCGGCGGCGCTTTCGTTTACGACCCATACCTCCTGTCCTGGCAGAGCGCCGGCCTGCAAGATGATGCCTGTGACCGCGCCTGCCGGGGCCACCCTGGCGACGCCGACGCCCGCGGTGGAGATGGTGCCGTTGTTGGCAATGACCGCGGCGGTGGCGCTCTGCGATGGGTTGTTGATCTGCCCGATTTGTGTCGCGCCTCCATCGGAATAGAGTTTGAGCGTTGCTCCATTGAGCAGTTGCAGCACCTTGTTCACCGTGTCGATGTTGACGTAGGTGTTGAGTCCATCGCCCTCGCTGAAGGCGCTGGTGTTCGGAATCTGTGCCATCTAGCTGTTTGTCCTCTCTTTGGTGATGGTTACGAAGATGAGATTCATCCCTGACGCTCAAGAATTTTGCTGACAATAGGGCATGGCATGGTTGCATTCTGTAGGGACAGGGGTGATGTGGGGATGGGTGGGGCCTGCTAGCGGAGGGAGACATCTGCAAACTCGCGATGAGTAAGCTCTACGCCTCATCCACCCAACCCCGCCCCTTGTCCTATAGACGGGGCCACGCGCATTCCCCTATTGAGTCCAGTTCACCAGGACGGTGGGAACGCTTGCGTCCCGATGGGCATATTCCTGCACTCGGTTGGCAAAATTCGAGGCAATACTATATCCTCATATAAGCCGCGATAATCCATACGGCAGTCCGTATGTCGCACTTTGAAGCTCACGACATCTTGTGTAAAATTCAGTCCGATCGGCTGGATCCTGCACCAGTAGGGCCGGGTTTACCTGGCCGCCCACGAAGCCAATTTCGATGGTGTCGATGATTTTGGGATCGGCGGCGAAGAACCACTGGCTGGTGTTGGTCAGCTGGGGCGAGACGATGGGGGTCACGTAGCCGAGCATGGGGTTGATGTCGTTGTTGACGCTGCCTGGCACACCCGCGCTTTTGGTGACGACCATTGCCACAAACTCCAGTTCGGCAGGAACGATGAGGAAGCTCGGTCGCAGACCCAGCCGTTTTCCCGCGAAGTTGGTTTGTTCGCGCATAGCGGTGACGCCGCTTTGCATGGCCGCGCTGCTCAGCGCGGAGCTGCCCAGGTTGCTGTGAGGAGCGCCTGACGTAAAGAGCGCGTTGCCGTCATAGATGTTGGGATTGCTGCTGAGAAAGGAATACACGAACTCGGCCAGGGTGTAGGCGGCCGCGACTGCCAGCTTGGTGGGGATTTGCTTGATGGCGAAGAGGTCATCGTTGACGATGGTTTCGCGAGAGACAGTCACCAGGTTGCCGCGCTTGGTGGGAACGTAGGTGGCGGCGGTGTCGGTCAAGCTGATGGTGCTGTAGGCGGTATCTTCCGCCACTGTCGAGAGTGAGCCAAACGCGCCCAGGCGCACGCGGGTTTGCTGCTTGAAATCCTTAATCGGCGCGATGGTGACGAATTTTTGCCACTCCGCGGGCCATGCCTGGTAGTCCTTCAAGAGGCGCTTGTTCATGGAGGTGCCAAGCAGGTAGGAGAAGCTGGCGGTGGTGGTATCCGCTTCGGTGATTCTGCCAATGGGCGCGTTTTCGGAGACGTGGATGAGTCCCAGTGTCGAGCGGTCGCTGAAGCCTGCTACGCTGGCATCGCCGGTGACGCGCGCGTATGCTTCGCGGATGCTGCTGAAAGCGCGCACGTTGCCGAGGCAGGCGGTATCGATGTCCAGATCAAACATGCCATCGAAGGCTGCCTGAATCTTCTCGGCTTCGCTAATCATGTGGCCGGTCGCGGGTTTCTCATAGCCATTGCCGGTGATGATGCCGCTGTCGCGCAGACCCGCCAGCATCGAGCGTAGATTGGTCATGCTTGTTTCGAGTTCGGCGTTCTCGAAGATGCGCCCGCCAAACTGCTGGCGCAGGTGCTGCCGGGCTGCCTCCGGTAATTGTGACTCCATCAAGCGCCGTTCCAGGCGTAACGCGCATTTTTCACGCTGGATTTCGGCCAGCGCTGTTTGAATAGCGGCTTGTTGCGCTTCCATCACGCGGCTTTGATCTGGTGTTTCAGCCTGCGATGCGTTGGAATTGGCGAGGGTGGGAGGGGTGGGTGGTGAGAAAGCTGTGCCATTGTCAGGTTGCGCTTGCTCGTCCGATGCCTGTTCCATGGATGCAGAGGTCATCATGTGGGGTTCTCCTTGTGTTTCATGGTGGTGTAATATGCGCTGGAACGACCCGCCAGCGCTGGGGCGTGTGACGATATCACACGAGTTGAGGGAAAGCACGCGCGTCACCTGCTTCGCCTGGCGCTCTTCAGACGGCTGCCAGTTGCCGAAGATGTCGATGGAGAGGCCGATGAGATCGGGCCTCTCCAGCGCGACCGCCTCCTGGATGATTGACCAGAGCCATGCCGCCGCTTCGAGCACGTGCAAGGTCGCATCGACTCTGCCATGCGGAGATCCGGCAGAGGGCGGGAAATGCTGCGCGTCTTTATAAAAGCCGACCATATCGCGCACCGAACGAGTCTGCTGGTCGGCTTCGCTGCGCCCGTGATCGGCATAGGCGCGCGCGCCATCGATCATGCTCGCGATATGCTGCAAGGCCTGCTCATCATAAAAGTAGCCATTGACGCTTTTCCCGCCTTTAATAATGGTGACGCGCACGTCGTGACCCCGCGCATCAAGCGTCTGGCCTTCGCAGATGTGACCCGCGATATGCATCACGCCCTGCTGTGCCGCCATTGTCTGCATCTTTTTCACGAGCGATGCCCTTCTTCCTGGTCAAGGCCGAGCATCAGCATTCCCAGGTGTCGTTCGCGTGCCGAGTTATTGCCCTGCTGCGCCATCCACAACGCTTTGCTGTGAGTGGCTGGAAGCTGTTCATACGCGGGCAAGTCGCGCATCATTACCAGCGCCTCTGGCGCGAGGTCCGCGGGTCTTCCGTGCATTGCAACCGGCTGTTCGAGCGTGGGGTGTTGCAGGTCGGGCAGTGCGGGATCAATCATGAGCGGGCCGGGCATATCCAGTCCGGCAGGGCGGTCATACAGGCTGATATCGGGTACCATGGGGTCTGCCATCAGAGGCATCTCTGATGCGGCCAGCATAAACAGCCCGCGTGGTCGATCGAACTGCAAGAGGTCTCCCGTGGCCGGGTCGGCATCAAAAGGCTCAATCGCATCGATGCCGGGACTCGTCAGATCAAAAGCGCGGATGGATGGCACACTTGCAAAGGGCCCGCTGAAGGTAGGCGCATTTGCCAGCTCCTGCGAAGGCGGTGTAGGCATCGCCAGCTTTGCCGGATCAGGAATGGGCAGGGCATTGCCCGCGAGGTTCAACTCGAAGTAGTTGACTGCCGGGTCGATGCCCAACTGGTTGATGTCGCCATCGACATCGTGTGTGCTCAACTGCGGAACTTCCGTGTTTTGTGGCGGCGTGCTGTCCGTAAAATTGCCTCCCGCTAAACTGGTCTCCGGTGTGGAGACACCAGCCAGGTTGAGATCGGGCAAGACCTGACCCGCGATTGAAGGATACGCGGGCGGTGTCAGCGTGTGGATGGGGATAGCGTTGTCGCTTGGCATAGCGAAAAACCTCCTGAGAATGGGGACGATTTGGGGGTTCACAAAGTGGAACGTGCTACGAGGAAAACGATGTGGAGAGAAGCCGCGATGTATTTCGCTCGCTTGCTTCATACGTAGTATAACCGCTCGCTTGCCAGATGTCAAGTGTGATTGTCAAATCAGTAGCGACACCCCTTGCGGCTTATGGACGGGACACCCGCAAGGGGTGTCGCTACTGAACTTCTCCAATTTTGCCGATAAAAAAATGGTGAAAGGAGAAGTGAAGTCAATGGTTAAGGCGCAGTTTTTTCCGTCCGTAGTTCCCCTGTCCGCGTTTGTATTTGCCTTTGCGCGAAGAGAGGCTGGAGAAAAGGAGGTAGCATATGGTTTCTGACTTCCCTGCCGAACGTTCGACCACTTCTGAGGCAACAGGCGCGCAGGTACCAAAGGCCTCGTCTTGCCCGCTTAGACGTGAGGAACCATTGCCAGCGGTGCTTGGTATCGGCGATATGACCGTTCTGATGGTGCTGATTGTGCTATTTGTTGCCAACAACAACGGCGTCCAGCTAGCCGGCCCGTCTGCCTTCTTCTACTGGGGATTGGGGCTGCTCACCTTTTTGTTGCCCTGCGCGTATGTTACGCGCTGGCTGGCCTTACGTTTCCCCGGGCAGGGCGCGCCTTACCTGTGGGCTGCCAGAATTTTGGGGGAGCGTTGGAGCTTTTTCTCCGCTTATGCCGCCTGGCTGCCCGGCGTGCTTGTGACTGTCGCGGCCATTCAGAGCAGTCTAATTTTTATACAGTACCTGGCTCCCAACTGGTTTACTACTCCTATCCAGCAGGGAATGGCGATTGTCCTGATTCTGGTTGTGCCAACCGCCGTAGCGTGCTTACCTTTGCGGTTGCTCAAGCGCATCCTGCTGGTACTGGCACTATTTTATGTCGGCGTTTTCGTCTTGCTGGGTGTGGCTGGCATCTTGTGGATGTACAGCGGACACGTGGCGGCAACCGCCTTTACTACTGCTGGCGCGTGGATGCCGAACAAAAACAATTTTGCCGCCTATGGCGTGGTGATTCTGGCCTATCTAGGCGTTGATGTTCCTCTCTTCATGGGTGGGGAGATACGCGGAGGCAAAGCCGGCGTCCGGCGCGCTACGACCTACGTCTGGTGGGGAACCGCTCTAGTGTTTCTTGCGTATGTGCTGGGGACCTTTGGTATAATGGCGATTGTACCTGTTAAGCAGTCGGGCGGTATGTCGGCTAATGTGATCGCCATTTCGATGGTATTCGGAACTGTTGCCGGAAAAATTGCTGATATTGTGCTTGCAATCGGCCAGGTTGCCCTCACTATTGCCTATATCCTGACCTTTTCGCGTTTGCTGGTCGTGGTAGCCCGGGACAGAAAATTGCCTGCTGCTTTGACGAAGCTGAATCGGCGTGGCGTGCCGGTCAACAGCATCATGGCGCAATCGTCGCTCGCGGCTGTGATTACTATCCTGTCGCTCGTCATCCTGCCTGTCCTTTTCGGTTCGCAGATGCAACCGAATGATCTCGCCAATGCCATTTATACTGTTCTACAGGCCAGTACGACCGTCATCTGGGTCTGCACAGTCATCCAGTTGTTTGTCTTTGTCTTCTTGCTGCTTTACCGCCATAAGAATCACCTGATTACCTCGCGCAGGCAGCGCTGGCTCCTACTGTTCCTCTCAAGTATTGGTTGCGCGGCCTCGCTGATCGGCATCTGGGGAACTATTTCCAATTCCTGGTTGCCCACTCTCATCCCGAACGCAAGCTGGACGATCATCATCCTGGGAGTTACTATCCTTTCCTTTCTTATCGGTCTGGTAGGCAGCGAGTTGCCGCGCCTGAATGCTCTGGTCGGCGAGCAGACACGTCTTACAACCCGCGAGAAAAAACTGCGCGCCCAATTGCAAGAAGCCTATATAGAGCAACAAGATGTCTATAACGAGCAACAGATATTGGTGCAGCAGCAGCAAGAGTTATTATCGGAGGTCGACCGGCTTTATCGCGAACAGGCAGAGGCGGCCATCACCGATGCTGTTACTGGTCTGCCCAATCATCGCGCTATCATTGCCCGCCTGGATGAAGAGCTTGCCCGCAGCCAACGCACAGAACGCTCTTGCGCGGTGCTCTTCGTAGACCTGGACCATTTCAAACGGATCAACGATTCATGGGGACACCTGGCCGGCGATGCTATCTTGCGCGAAGTCGGCCAGCGTCTGCGCGCCAATATTCGCCAGCAAGATTTCGTGGGACGTTACGGCGGCGAAGAGTTTGCAATTGTCCTGACTGAGGTGGATATCATCCAGGCCGTGAGCGTGGCGGAAAAATTATGTTCTGCTATCGCCGATCACCCCTGTCTCTGGACGCAGAATGATTCGGTTGAGCCTATCTCCGTCACTGGCAGTTTCGGGGTAGCCGTTTACCTGTTGCACGGAAATAACCGGGAAGAATTAATCTCCCGTGCAGATAACGGTATGTATCTGGCGAAACAGGCCGGTCGCAACTGCGTGCGTGTAGGAGATGTCGAAATAGTAGTAACAGATGAGTCTGCCGCAACCAGGGAATCAACGGTAGCCATTGTGGCGCCTGTACAGGTGATTCAGGCTTTTGTCGCGATGGCGGGAGCGCATGACCGCAGCACAGGCGAACACGCCTATCGCCTGATGAGGCTGGTAGAAGCAACGGCACGCAATTTAGGATATCCAGAAGAACAGATGCATATCGTGCGTCTGGGCGCGCTTCTGCATGATATTGGCAAGATTGGCGTACCGGATGCAATTCTGCGCAAACCTGGCAAACTGAGCGATGAAGAGTGGGTTGAGATGCGCAAGCATCCTGAGATTGGTCGCCAGATACTGGATCAGGTTGGTGGCGCATTCGCCCACATATCTACTACCGTTGCAGCGCACCACGAACGCTGGGACGGCTTCGGCTATCCCAATGGACTGTCGGGCGAAGATATTCCTCTGGGCGCTCGCATTATCACTGTGGTCGATGCCTACGATGCCATGACCGAGCGCCGCGTCTATCGCGATCCAATGCCGGATGAAGCGGCCAGGGTGGAACTCTTGCGCTGCGCCGGGCAACAATTCGATCTGCGAGTCGTCGAAGCTTTCCTGGCGGTGCTGGATGATCAACACGCATTGCTCTCACTTGAACAGGATACAGAAGCGCCTACGGAAGTAGAAACGGCGAATCTAATGAATATAACCAATTAAAGCCGGTAATGTCATCCTGAGCGCAGCGAAGGATCTCGCTTGCCATACAGAGATCCTTCGCTGCGCTCAGGATGACAGATCACTACCGATCCTGGTCGTTACTGTTCATCAGGCGTCTTCGGAGAGCGCGTAAATGGGGATGAGTTGATGGGAGCACCACATGTCATGTGGCCGCCGACTCCCACCAACTCATTCGTGCGTCAGGCGAATTCTTGCAACAGGTGCGACTGTATGGGGTGGCGTAGGGTGCGCAGCGCTTTTACCTCGATCTGGCGGATGCGTTCGCGGGTTAGCTTAAAGCACACGCTCAACTCTTCCAATGTGTGGCAGTGACCGTCGTGCAGACCGTAGCGCAGTTCGATCACCTGTCGTTCGCGCTGGTTGAGGGTCTCCAGGGCGCATCCGATCTGATCGCGCAGGGCCTGGTGTGTCACGATATCAGCGGGGGCCGTTGCGCGCGTATCTTCCAGCGTGTCCGCCAGGTGATACTGTTCGTCGTCGATCAGCGGCGCGTCAAGCGAGATAGGTGTTTCTGCCATACTTTGCAGTTCAAATACGCGCTCTTTGGTCATCCTGGCCGCTGCCGCGATCTCTTCGGGCAGTGGGTCGCGTCCCAGTTCCTGGTAGAGATTGCGCGTGATGCGTTTGATCTTGTAGATCATTTCAACCACATGCACCGGGATGTGGATGGTGCGCGTGTGTTCCGCAACGGCGCGGCTGATGGCCTGGCGAATCCACCAGGTAGCGTAGGTGCTGAAGCGAAAGCCGCGCGACGGATCGAATTTTTGCGCGGCGCGAATCAGACCCAGATTCCCTTCCTGCACCAGATCAAGCAGGGAAATACCGTGATTATTGTAGCGTTTGGCGATGCTGACCACCAGTCGAAGATTAGCCTCGACCAGCCGCCTCTGCGCCTCCATATCTCCCTGTACAACCCGCCAGGCGAGCGAAAGTTCTTGCTCGCTGTTTAACAGCGGGAAGCGTCCAATTTCGGCGAGGTACTGGCGAATAGCGTTATCAACGCTCGCATCGCTCGCTGCTTCCTCATCATTCCCTTCCTCATCGTACTCATCTGTAGTGGCCTCAAATACATCGTCCCCCTGGAGCCACTGCGATCGTATTGATCGCATGTCGTCCACATCTTTTACCACCCGTTTTGCGATGGCTACCATGCTTTTCCTACTCCTTTACCTCAAATCCACTTACCACATGTTGGTAACCGAGGGAAAATAGGCAATCCCTACTAACCGGAAATTTTTCCGGCTTTTGTCCCCCCTGTCTCTACTAGATGCAATATATGTGCCAATTGATACATGAGGTACTTCATGCTATTCATCTCCATGCATCAATTGGCCTGTCATGCCCGTTAAGGCTATCTGCGCGTTCTACGCTTTTTGTTCTTGTCTTTCAAAAATAGGTGGAAATTTTTTCGCAATATGCGGAAATATCCACAGTGTTGACTGTCGGTATACCAGCCAGGTGGGGCTTGCCTCCGCCCTGGGTCCTTTTCTGCCAAATTGGCTACAACTCCCGTTTATTTGATTGTGGTCGGGATAAAGACTTTCCTTACGCATTTATTCGTAGTGAAAGAACAATTGTATGCAAACAGATTTATGGCTGACAGAAACCAGCAATAACGATAGATGTCCCTTATGTAGCAAGCCCTTGAAACGCGGAACGCGGACGTGTTTTAGCTGTGGCTTCTCTAGCGACGCGCCCTCTGTATGGATTGATCCTACGGTACATGCCTACCAGCATGTCATACCACAAAGCGGCGCGAGAGATTTTACCCCTGACCCACAGGCGGCCTCTCCCATCTGGCAGTACGAATCGTCAGATTTCGAGGCGGCAGGAAGTCTGCCGATGCTTTCCTTATTTATGCCCGAGTCGCCGACGCAGCCCCAGCCGCCCGTGCCGAGCAGGGCGACCACGCGCCGTTTACCCAGAGTTGATGAGATCGGTACCGTGCCGCCGCGCGTATCGCCCGCGCGCGACATCGATCAGATCGATACACTTCCCCCCGGATATGGACAGGGGCGGCGCGCTGTGATACTGGCGCCACGGAACACCCCCGCCGAGAGCGGCTCGCGTTCCTGGACGGCTGGCGCTGCCAGTGGTTCGGCATCCGCGCAGTTGATTATGCGCTCCGGCAGGCACAAACGCGCGCAGCAAGTCGAAACATTTAATCCTCTGGATCGCACTCGCTGGTGGTTATTGCGTCCGGGCCGTATTGAGTTTATCCTGTGGCTGAGCGGAACTTTGCTGTTAATCGGCGTAACCTGCCTGTTGTTGTTTGTCTTCGCGCTCAGTTTCCAATGGGTCATGCCCTTTGCGCCTGCCAATCCACTGGCTACGAACGCGAACGGCAATAACGCGCAGCAGCATAGCGTAGCGCCGACCGGGACAGCTCCTTCTCTCATGATTTCAGGTACGAGCTTACTGGTTCCAGGTCAGTCAATCCACCTGCGCGGCCAGGGATTTAAACCCTCCACCATGATCGCATTTTACTTTGATGGAAAGTATGCTTTGCTCGATCAAAGCCAAAAGGCGGCCTGGGTTCGGGCAGATGGAGGTGGAACGTTCGAGTCCACTCTGTGGTTGGGTACTGGTTCTATGTGGTCGCCCGGCGAGCATATCATTGCGGTCCGCGATGCATCGGGCACGCCATTGGTTGCTATTCAGATCCGGCTGGCTGCCAGTTCCAATGGCACAGTTGCCAGTTCATCGCCCGTGCCAAATTCGACGCCAGGTGGCACACATAATGGAGCCCCGACTCCAACTGGGCCGCAAAGCACCCCCGTTGGTCGTCCACCGGTGACTGTAACACCCACATTACCTCCCGTGACGCCGACTCCTTCGCCGACCAGGGTTACGCCTACGGTCACACCGACGGTCGCGACATCGCCAACGATCACACCAACGGTGAAAAGCTCGCCAACCGCCGTCACAACGCCTGCCAGTGGAACACCTACGCCAGGCGCTAGCCCTACTGCTGCCAACACAGGGCTGGGCAATGCCCTGAACGATAGCGGCGTCCCGCCTGTTGCGGCGCGTCTTGCCTCCATCTCACCGCTGATCTGGGTCATGGCGGCTTGCTATATTCTCTCAATGTTATCTCTGGGCGCGGCTGGCCTCATGTACAGAAGACATCACAAAATTGTGATGTAGATGTAATGAATTGGACAGATGGCGGCGCGGCTAGACAAAATGCCCACTCACCAGTATAATTAAAATGGATTTGTGTACGTGGGATGGATTTGAGATAGGAGAGACTCCATATGCAATATTCTTGTGTCAGCGCAACAGCTTTACTTCTTGATGAACAAACCTCTTTTTTAGAATCAGTAAGCTCCATTCATATTCCCTATGTTCTGACCGTCGACGATGATAAAGCCATTGTAGATGTGATCCAGTCCTTACTGGAAACGGAAGGATATAACGGGTTCGGTATTTCGGATAGCCTGAAAGTACTTAGCTTTTTGGACTCATTACACGATAATCTTCTGCCTTCGGTTATCCTTTTAGACTTGATGATGCCTGGTCTTTCTGGCTATGAAATCGCCCGCATACTCTCACAAAATGAGCGTTACAAGCATATTCCCATCATAATCATGACCGCAGATAGCCGCGTTCAGAGCATCGACGGCATACAGGGCGCGATAGGTTTTGTTGCCAAACCTTTCCGTCTTGATCCTCTACTTGCCAAATTGAAGATCTATCTTGGCTCACCTATCCTCTAGTTGGAAGTCACCAAAGCAAAGCCTCGCTCCTGGTTCGTTCATATTGATGGAAGTATATTTATCAGGGTAGGAATACATCCTGGTAATTATAAGAACCGATATATTCCCAAAGATGATACCTAAGTGCCTTGTTGCGACCTGTCAGGCGCATCATAATGAGTATTAGATGCGTTTGATTTAAGGTGTTCAACAAATCCACTAAAATGGGCAGGAGTTGAAGTAATTGTATGCGTAAAAGCCAGGAAAATTCCTCGTTCTCACCTGAGAGGAAACTTGTAGCAGGGAAATCTCCCTTTTCTATCATAATGCGCATCATATTTATTGGTTGTTCCCTTGTTGCGAGTGCCGCGCTTGCCTTTGTGTTGACGATACACGCGCATTCAGCCGCTCACGCCGACCCGACGCTTATTTCGACGCAGGTGCCAGCTATTAATACGCTCTATGGCTCGGATCCCTGGGATATTAAATTTGATAAAAGCGGCCATGTCTGGGTGGCCGAACCCCAGTGCGATGTCAATGTCAGCGCTTTTCCGATCTGCAGCCATACCGTTCAGAGTGGCATCATTGAATACTCAGCTTCTGGTTTTAACAACGGCGTTCAGCCTCTTAATAAACTGGTTGAGCCGCTTACTTATACCAGTCCTTTTTTTCTAGCTTTCGATAGCTCGGGCAATCTCTGGTTTACAGAACCGGTAAGCAATTCCATTGGCGAATACGATACGGGCGGCAACTGGCATCAGTGGGTGGTACCGACCGCTCAGGCCAGTCCGCTTGATCTGACCTTCGACCAGTACGGCCACCTCTGGTTTACCGAGTTGGGCGCGAACCAGATTGGCGAGTTTGACCCTGCCGGACAAACATTTCATGAGTATCCCACGCCAACCGCCAATAGCCGGCCTTATGGCATTACGGGACCCGATCCGACCACCAATTCTCTCTGGTTCACGGAAAACAATGGGTTCGTGCATCGCATCGGGCAGATTACGCCCAATGCTGATGGCACCATCAAAAATAATCACATAAGTGAATATTTGACCAATATCTACTGTCAGGGAACCAACTGTATTACGCCCCATTTGATTACCTATGATAAAACAGGTGACATCTGGTGGAGCGAGGGATATGACGGCGCTATTGGAGAGCTGGTGATTAGCCAGGCTGCGGATGGCACCCATAATGGCGTGACCGAATACTCTGTTCCATCGCCCAACTGCCCTGCCAACTCTGGTTGCGCGACGCATATTTCCGGTATCGGGGTGGATAGTAACGGCGTTGTGTGGTTTGACGACGCGCTTAGTTCGCGCTATGGTTCTTTCACCCCGTCTAACCCGCCGGCTTCGCAGTTTAGCATATACATCATCGGCGGATGTGTCACCAACAATACGCACCCGCACGATGGGCTGACCATTGATAGCAACAATAATGTCTGGTTCAGCCAGGAGTTCGCTAATACTCTGACACAGGCGCAGCCGGGTACCGTTACCAATCCGACGCCCTGCTCGACGCCGTCACCCAGCCCGACTTTGTCGCCCAGTCCATCGCCGTCACCCAGCCCGACGGTTACGACTACGCCGACTGCCAACCCGCAGCCCGGCCCGGTCAATAAGACGTGGTACTTTGCCGAAGGGCGCGCCGGAGGTCATTTCAACGAGTATCTCTCGATGGACAATCCTACCAACAATCTTTGCGCGGTCACAATTGAATACCTCTACACGCCCGATCACGGTAGCTCGCAGGTTAAGAACGTGCAGGTGAACATCCCCGCCAATTCGCGTTACGAAGAGGGGGTTGATGGCGATCTGGGAACGTCGCCCAACGGTCCCGGCGTTACTGACTCTGCTATTGTGACCGTAAATAACGTTGCTACTCCGAACTGCGCCGGTATCGTGGCGGAGCGTCCCATGTACTTCAATGCCCTGGGAACCAATAGCGGCAGTGATGTGTTGGGTGTGACGCATCTGGGTACGAGCTTCTACATCGCTGATGTTGCGGTTGGTTCCCAGCAAGGTGGCGGCGCTTACTCTTCGTTTATTCCCATTTTGAATCCACCGGCCAACACGCAACCGGCTACCGTCACCGCCACGTACTATTTGAACGGGGTGCAGGTTGGTCAGCAGCAAACGGTGGTGCCGGTTGGCACTCGCGGGACAATCTTTCCCAATAGTTATCAGCCCGCGCTTCCGGCGCACGTGGCGGTGGTGGTGACTTCTTCGCAGCCGGTAGCTGTCGAACGACCCACGTATTTCAGCAACATCAACGCTGGTAATGCTGGCACCGTCTCGGGCGGCGCGGATGTGATCGCAGTGCAATCGCTTTCCAATGACTGGCTTTTCGCAGAAGGCTACACTGGCGGTCAGTTCCAGGAATACTTCGTCATTGCTAACCTGGATACCAACGCCAATACGCCAGCTCAAGTAACTATTAAACTGGAGCCACAGAATGGCAGCCCGATCAGTCCGGTGCAGATAACGGTCAATCCTCTGAGCCAGACCATCTGGAATGTCAATCCGGCGGCTCCCAATCAGTCGGTCTCGGCTGAGATCAGTTCGACTGGCGCGAAAATTGTGGTGGAACGCGAAATGTTCTTCCGCTATATCCACAACGCTAATGGACGCTCGCTGTCGTCTGCTGGCGGCACGGATGTACTGGGGCAAGTGGGACCGGCATCGCAGACCTTGTATAGCTTTGCCGAGGGCTATGTCAATCTAGGTTTTGACGAATGGTTGACCTTGCAGAATCCCACATCCAACCAGGAAACGGTCTGGATCACGCTCTATAACGCGGTAGGGACGACTTACACTTACGCGGTAACAGTAGGGCCGAATTCGCGCGCCACCCAGGACATCGTGTACGAGGTGCTGCACAATCTCTATCACAGTGGAGATGGCTATAAAGGCTTTGAGGTCTCCATGACAGTGCAAACGACCAGTGTGAGTGGTGGCCCTATTGTAGTCGAGCGTCCCATGTACTGGAATGGTGCCGGTACGCAGGGGGGAAGCGATATTATTGGGTATACTGGTTTCTAAAATAGTTTCTCATTGTTACATGTATGTAGTGAAGGATCAATACTGTGGATAAGCGGAAAATTTTACTTTGCCTTGTAGCGTTGGGGACGCTGGCAGGCAGTCTCGCGCTGGCATTTAGCATGTTCGGCACCGGCTCTCGCTCTGTTTATGCCGGTACTCCCGGCGTCAGCGTCAGAGATTTCTATCTTCCCGCCGGTCAGGAACCCTGGGGAACGACCTTTGATAGTAGCGGCAATGTTTGGGTGGCTATCCCCGGCTGCGATCCCTCGCCGACGTGCGGCAGTGGTACTCCTCCCGGAAAGATTGCTGAATATAACCCTTCCGCTTCAAGCTGGATGGCAACGTATCAGTTGCCATCGGGTTTCGCGCAGGCGCTCTTCGTGGCTGTTGACGGTCAGGGCAATCTCTGGTTTCCAATGCCGATGGCGAATTCTATCGGCATGTTGAACCTCCATAGTAATACCTTTCAGCAGTGGGCGGTGCCTACGTCTGGCGCGGGCCCCTGGGATGTGGCAATCGATCACAACGGCAAGGTCTGGTTCACCGAACACTTTACAAACAAGATCGGTGAATTTGATCCCTCATCGCAATCCTTTCAAGAATTTGCTACCTCGGCCGGGAATAGTCAGCCGTATGGTATTGTGGTAGATGGTTCAAACAACGTCTGGTTTACTGAAAACAATTCATCTGTCGCTATGATCGGCGAATATACCTCTGGCGGCACATTGAACGAATATAAGATTTGCAACAGCTCTGCCGGTGGATTGACCCCTCACCTGATTACCGTTGATCCTACTGGCAACATCTGGTGGTCCGAGGGGTGGGTAGGCATGATTGGCGAACTGAACGTGAAGCTGGCGCAACCAGGCACTAACCATGGGGTTACAGAGTATGCGTATCCCGCTACTTGCGGAAGCTGCGGCACGCACACCTCCGGTATCAGTGTCGATAGCAACGGCATCGTCTGGTTCGACGATGCCTTGCAAAGCACCTTTGGCTCGTTCCCTGATTCGGGCAGCGGGAGCTTTTCTATGTACCAGACGCCCACGCAGAACTCCCATCCACACGATGGCTTGAACGTCGATAGTCAGAATCGCATCTGGTTCAACGAGGAGTTTGCCAATAAACTTGCCGTAGCAACCCAGACGAATGTGCCACCGCCTACGCCGACGGTTGGCAAGTCACCTACAACCACGCCGACCAAAAGCTCGTCGCCGACCGTGACTCCATCGCCTTCGGCCACCGTGCCCCCTTCACCTTCCCCGTCGCCTGGAGTAACCCTGGCGCAGGATAGCTTCCAGCGCGCTAATCAGAATGGCTGGGGCAAGGCTTCCGATGGTCTGACGTGGGGTGGTGATGCTGGCAATACCAGCGTCTTCTCAATCAAGAACAACACCGGTCAGCTTAATAATGGAAGCAACAACTATAGCGCTGTGCTTGGTCCAAAGGCTACTAATGCCGAGGTCGTCTTCAGTGGCTCTATGAGTAGCTTTAACAACACGAACATGGGTGCCGTATTGCGCTGGACTGACGGCAATAACTGGTACAAAGCCTATATCGATGGCTCCAACCTGGTCTTGCAGAAAAGAGTCAATGGGTCTGCCAGTATCTTGAAATCCGTGCCTTTTGCGGCCAGTTCTGGTACATCCTATACCCTGCGTTTCAGCATTCTTGGCTCGGCGCTCTCTGTGAAAGTCTGGAAGTCGGGTACGACCGAACCAGCCAACTGGATGGCAACTGCCACGGATGGCACGTTTGCTTCAGGCTTCTGCGGCCTGCGTATCCTGGATCAAAGTGGCAAGACCGTCACCATCACCTCGTTCCAGGCTCTGGCCCAGTAGCGACATCACCTGTGGGTGTTTAGTAACTGACACAATTCGTAATATGATGGAGGGGAGGTGCGCGGGCGAACAGCCCGCGCACCTCCCCTCCATCTCATATATTTACGCCGGTGTTTAATCGCTTGTTTCTACACTGGCTCCAACACCCCGGCGCAGCATGGGAACCTTGTTGAGAGCCTCCCACGGGGCGTCGATGTCGGTGCGGCCAAAATGCCCGAAGGCCGCCGTTGGCTGGTAGATGGGGCGGCGCAGGTTGAGCGACTGGATAATGCCCGCCGGGCGCAGATCGAAATGCTCGTTAATCAGGCGAATGATCTCGTCGTTAGAGATTTTGCCCGTGCCGGAGGTGTCCACAAAAATCGACAGGGGCCGCGCCACGCCAATAGCGTAGGAGACTTGCAGCTCCAGGCGGTCGGCCAGACCAGCGGCTACAATACTCTTGGCGATATAGCGCGCCGCGTATGAAGCTGAACGGTCCACCTTGGTCGGGTCTTTGCCGCTAAAGGCGCCGCCGCCATGGCGAGCCATACCACCGTAGGTGTCAACGATAATTTTGCGCCCTGTCAGACCGGCATCACCCATTGGGCCACCCGTCACAAAACGCCCGGTCGGGTTGACCAGAATGCGCGTGTGGCTATCAAGCAGGTTGCCGGGGATGACAGGTTTGACGATGTGTTCAATGACATCCTGGCGAATCTGTTCCTGATCGATGTATTCCGCGTGCTGGGTGGACACGACTATGGTGTCTACGCGCACCGGGCGTCCGTTTTCGTACTGTATCGTCACCTGGCTCTTGCCATCGGGGCGCAAGTAGCTCATCGGGCCGGTGCCACCCCATGATTTCCGCCGCACCTGTGAAAGCTGGCGCGTCAGCTTGTGGGCCAGGCTGATGGGCATAGGCATATATTCGGGCGTTTCGTTGCAGGCGAAACCGATCATCATGCCCTGGTCGCCCGCCCCAATACGCTCCAACTCGTCGTCCGTCAGATACGCGGCGGGGCCTTTGGTTTCCATCGAATGACTGACGCCCAGGTCGATATCTGGCGATTGCTTACCAATCGAGGTGACGACGCCACAGGTGCGATAGTCAAAGCCGTAATCAGCATTGATGTAGCCCACCTGCTCGATAGTTTTGCGCACAATGGCTGGAATGTCGATCCAGGCAGTGGTGGTGATCTCGCCCGCGATCAGCACAAGGCCGGTCGTCGTGGCCGCTTCACACGCCACACGCGCCATAGGGTCTTGCGAGAGAATGGCATCAAGCACACCATCAGAGATCTGGTCGCACAGCTTATCGGGATGGCCCTCCGTCACCGACTCGCTGGTAAAAAACGCTTTCGGGTTACTCATAAAATCGCTCATAGTTCAGGGTTGCGCTCCTTTCGCTGTTAGGGGTTGACCGGGCTTTCATCGGGGAAGCCCGGTTGGGTGCTGCGCAGGGGGAAAAGATAGTAAAAACCCCCTGTGACTCAGGGGGTTTAGCTTTTTATGGCTTGAATCCCCTCATCTCGCGGATAGTTCCGCCGGAATTGGCACCCTTCCTGCGAATGCGCAGGCGGGTTGCCGGGCTTCATCGGGCCGTTTCCCTCCACCTCTCTTGATGAGAGCAGTTTCTGCTTCATATGTTCAGTTGTACAGGTTCTTCCAGGCAGATTTACTTGCCTGTCTAAATTATACGTGTGAATGTGTTCGTTGTCAAATCGCTCTGAATCACCAGGGAGTAATCCTTGACTGTAATGCGGCAGGCGGGTATGATGCTTTGGGAGAAGAGAACATGCCGATTATAAGAGTCAATTCTATAGATATGTACTATGAGATTCATGGGGAAGGGGAGGCGGTGGTTCTTATCGCTGGGCTAAATAGCGATCATACGCTGTATAGAGGGATCTTCCGCACCTCGCGGCAAGATATCAGGTTATTGAGTTCGACAATCGCGGTGTGGGGCGCACCGACAAGCCGGATATACCCTATTCAATAGATATGATGGCGGAAGACACTATAGGGTTGCTGAATGCGCTGGGCATCGAACAGGCGCATGTTCTTGGCACCTCCATGGGAGGGCGCATTGCTACATCGATGGCGCTTCAGCATCCCCGGCGGGTCAAAAGCCTGATTCTCGTCTCGACGATCATGAAGAGCCTGAAAGGAACTCCGATGACCTGGTCGCGCCTTCGGGTAAGCCTCATGCTTAAAATACCGATGATAAGAGGTCCGCATCCGTATTATGCCGTTGCCAGGCAGCTTGAGGCATCGAGAGCCTATGACTGTATGGACCGGCTGGGTGAGATCCATGTGCCAACGCTCATCCTGCATGGGAAGAAAGACAAAAGCGCACCCTATCGGTTGGCCGAAGAAATGCATAACGGCATAAAGGACTCGAAGATGATCACTTTTGATGGCGGTCATTTATTTTTCATTGTGAGATCTCAGCGATTTATTGAGGCGATAGTAGATTTTTGGATTCGTTAAAACTTCTTGCGGACGAGAGTAAAACAGTACACTAGACCGAATGGGGCAATCACACCTATGAGACGCATGCGTCTCATAGGTGTGATTGCCCCATATCTACTACGTCCCTGATTCCCAGGAATTGAGATACTTGTCCTGCTCGGCGGACAGCGTATCGATGCGGATGCCCATGGCGTGCAGCTTGAGGCGAGCGATCTCTTTGTCGAGTGCGGCGGGCAGCGTGTAGACACGCGGCTGCAAGCTTTTGGCGTTGGTGAGGATGAACTCCGCGCCCAGCGCCTGGTTAGCAAAGCTCATATCCATGACGCTGGCAGGATGGCCCTCGGCGGCTGAGAGGTTGACGAGACGCCCTTCGGCCAGCAGGTGTACCTGGCGACCATCGGCGTAGGTGTACTCGTCCACGAAGTCGCGCACGCGGCGTTTGCTGGTGGCGAGCTTCTCCAGCTCTGGAATGTTGATCTCGTCGTTGAAGTGGCCGGAGTTGGCAAGGATGGCGCCATTTTTCATGCGTTCAAAGTGCTGGCGATCAATGACGTTGATGTCGCCTGTTACGGTCACGAAAATGTCGCCCTGCGCGGCGGCTTCGATACCCGGCATGACGCGGTAGCCATCCATGACGGCTTCCAGGGCGCGGGTCGGATCGACTTCGCACACAATCACGTTGGCTCCCATGCCGTGCGCGCGCGATGCCACTCCGCGCCCGCACCAGCCATAGCCGAAGACCACGACTGCGCGACCCGCGATCAAGATGTTGGTAGAACGAATGATGGCATCGAGCGAACTCTGGCCGGTGCCGTAGCGGTTATCGAACATATGCTTGGTGTCGGACTCGTTGACCGCCAGCACGGGGAAACGCAGCACGCCATTCTTCTCCATGCTGTGCAGGCGAATGACGCCTGTGGTTGTCTCCTCCATGCCGCCGATGATGGCCGGAATCAGTTCGGTGCGCGTAGTGTGGATGGTGGAGACTAGATCGCAGCCATCGTCCATGGTCATCTGTGGCTGGTGGTCGAGTACCGCGTTGATGTGGCGATAATAAGTGCCTTCGTCCTCGCCCTTGATGGCGTAGGTAGGGATGCCATATTCGCTGATGAGGGCGGCGGCGACATCATCCTGCGTGGAAAGCGGGTTGGAGGCGCACAGCACGAGGTCGGCTCCTCCAGCTTTGAGCGTGATGGCGAGATTGGCCGTTTCGGTGGTGATATGCAGGCAGCCCGACATGCGGATGCCCTTGAGGGGCTGGTCTTTGATGAATCGCTCGCGAATGAGGCGCAGCACCGGCATTTCTTTGGCTGCCCACTCGATGCGGTCCTTGCCACGAGCGGCCAGCGAGATGTCTTTGACATCTCCCTTCGTTGAAGTGGTCATAAATGTAAATTTCCTTCCATGAAAATATCGACAGGTGATTTGTGGTTTGTCACAAACATAATGGTACCATTTTTACAAAATATTACCAACCCTACGCTCCAAATCGCCAGTGAGGATCGAAGTGCGAGCATTCCACTAGAACGCGATAGCGCTCAGCTACGTCGTCCATCGTCAGGGAGCGCAGGCGGCCAATACTGAAATCTTCGCACACGAAAGAGCCGATAATATTGCCATGCACCACGCCGCGTCGAAGATCTTCGACGCTGTATTGCCCATTGGCGCCGGGTTTGACGGTGGAGAGATAGCCCAGGAAACCGCCTGCAAACGCATCGCCCGCGCCGGTGGGGTCGATCACTTCTTCCAGGGGATAGGTGGGCGCGCTAAAGAAAGCGCCATCCGCGCTAAAGAGTAATGCGCCGTAGCTGCCCTGCTTCACGACCACGTATTTCAAACCAAGATCGAACAAGTGGCGCACGCCGGAGACCAGGCTGGCGCGACTGGTGTACTGGCGCACCTCTTCCTCGCTCATCACCAGGATATCAACACGCTTAATAACCTCGGTCAATTGCGCGTGGGCGGTCACGATCCACAGTTCCATGGTGTCAAGCACGGTCAGCCGCGCCGTGTGAGCCTGTTCGAGTACCTCCATCTGCAATTCCGGCTGGATATTCGCCAGAAAGAGCAGGTCGCTGCTGCGGTACTCATCGGGAATGACGGGATGAAAACCGGCATAGACACCCAGTTGCGTATCCAGCGTATCGCGCGCATTCATATCCATATGGTAGCGCGCCATCCAGCGGAATGTGCGACCCTCGCACATTTGCAATCCCGCCAGGTTGACGGGACGTTTGCGCCAGAAATCCAGATGTTCTTGTGGAAAATCGCTGCCCACAACAGCTACCAGGTTGACCTGGCTATACAGCGAGGCGGCAGTGGTAAAATAGGATGCCGCGCCTCCCAATGTTTCCTCTGCCCTGGCAAAGGGTGTCTCGACTGTATCGAGAGCAACAGAACCAACAACCAGAATGGACACTCTTCCATCCTCCCTTTCACATAGAAAAATTAGACCGGCGTTGCATCGCTCAGATGTTCGATGACACCATCCAGAAACGCCAGTGTATTGCCAAATTTTATGCGCGCCATCTCTCGCGCAGGCTCGGTATGCAGGGACTGGTACAGTTCGACGAAACGCTCCTCTATATGGCGCAGTATGGCAGCGAGTACTTCGCCGGTAACTGCGCGGTTCGGGTAACGCGCTCCAAATTCAATGAGCGAAGTGACGACTGCCAGGCCGCTCAAGCGACCAAGTTTGTCGGCATCGAAGAGCACCCGTCCCTCTAACGGACCACTTGCGCGTCGCTCCGCTGGAACCGTAGACGTATGGATCAGGATGGCCTGTTCGACCTTTTTAATGCGGTCGGCTGGCACGTCCAGCTTGCGCAAAAAATCGACGGCCATCTCAGCCGATTTGATATGATGATCCTGATAGCCATACTCAACGGTTGAGATGTTATGTAAGTACGCGGCTATTACCAGCGCATCTATATCCAACTGGTTCGCGTCCTCTTCCTCTAATTCTAACGCTAGCATCTTACAATTGGCAACAACGGAGCAGATAAACTGGTAGTTTTCCTTCCCCAGTGTCTGCTCAACGTAGTCGGCGATCGGTTGCGCAATATCGCTATCCATTACGCATTGACCTTCCCATCAGCATGATAACCGGCACAAAGCGCGCGCAATGATTGATTATACGGTGGGCGAGCGATGCCTGCCTCGGTCACGATTGCCGTTACGTAGCTGCCGGGGGTGACATCGAAAGCGGGGTTCGCCGCGTGGATACCGGCAGGCGCGATAGGAATGCCACGTATGCTTGTGATCTCGTCTGGATTGCGCTGTTCTATGGGGATGAGTTGGCCGGTTGCAAGGCTCAGATCAATAGTAGAACGGGGAGCTACCACGTAAAACGGAATGGCGTGCGCCTGCGCCAGCACTGCTACGCTGTATGTGCCAATCTTGTTGGCAACGTCACCGTTGGCGGCGATGCGATCAGCCCCCACAAAAACCCCTTTGATGCCACCATAACGCATAAAGTGAGCCGCCATGCTATCCGTTATCAGCGTTAGCGGGATGCCTTCTTGTTGCAGTTCCCAGGCCGTCAACCGCGCACCCTGTAACACCGGACGTGTCTCATCTACGAAGATGTGCAATTTCTTGCCGGAGCGATGCGCGACGTAGACCGGCGCGAGGGCTGATCCCCAACCGGCAGTGGCCAGCCAGCCCGCGTTGCAGTGCGTCAGCAGCGTATCCCCATCGGCAATCAACGTTGCCCCAAATTCGCCCATGCGCAAACATGCTTCGAAGTCTTCACCAGCGATAGCCTGTGCCTCCGCCTGCATTCCTTGCGCCAGTTCGGGTAGCGAACACCCTTCGCGAATCGTTTGCTGCGCGTAGCGTGTCATGCGGTCTACGCCCCACGCCAGGTTGACCGCAGTGGGCCGCGTGCCGCGCAAAAGTTCGCCTACGTTGCGCAGGTGCGCTTCGGCTTGATCGACTGTCAGCGTATCGCCCTGTTCGTCCAGCAGGCGAGAAATTGCCAGCGCCATGCCAAGCGCGGCTGTGACGCCGATAGCTGGCGCGCCACGCACTTGTAGGCTGGCAATAGCATCAGCCACCTGCTTTTCATGCGTCAATGTGAGGATTACTACTTCACCCGGCAGGAGCGACTGATCAATCATACAGACGGCCCCACGCGCTCCGTCTTGCTGCCACCAGACAGTACGTATCTCGTGCAGGTGCTTCACATCGGTCATGTGGTGATTTTGCTCCTTCGTGGTTGGCTTCTTTAACATGGTGTATAGTACCATACCACGTAATGAGCGGCAAATAAACGGGACTTCTGTGGCCGCGCATTGCGTAAAACGGATTGGGGGGTAGCGGATGCAGGAGGCGACCGGTATTTCCCCCATTAGTACTAACTTTAGGGCTACTAATTTCAGGGATTCTGGCAAATATGCTACCATGGGTAACAGTAAAGCACAACGAATGCCAGAATCATTCAATAATCATAATGTTACTGAAAGCGTTAATTGTCCGTTCCACTACACAGAAGGATATAAGTCTTTCCGCACCCGCAGGAGCAAAGTTTTGCGCGGCTCGGAGATGCATCGCTATCACTTGTATGGAACGGTCAAGCAGGTAGCTATAGTCATCGAAGGGGCATCGCGCATGGCCAGGGCGGAAACTACGGGATCTACCTGGTCCTTCGACCAGATTTACGACGAATACAAGACACCTATCTATAATTACGTGTATCATCTGGTTGGGGACCGAGAGCAGGCAGACGATCTGACACAGGACACCTTTTTGAAAGCGTTTCGCGCGCTGCCAAAGATGGATGCGAACCTGAAACTGTCAGCATGGTTGTATCGCATTGCAACCAATACAGCTTATGACGCTTTGCGTCGTCGCAAGCTGATCGCCTGGCTTCCCTGGCAAGACCTGGATCACGAACCAGCGGATGTTGATGGCGCTGATCCTCAGGAAATCTACGGCGCAACGGAACTAGTCCGTGCTGCTCTTCGTCGTATGCCCCATCAATATCGGGCTGCGCTACTGTTGTATACTCAGGAAGGCTTCTCTTACAGTGAGATTGCGAAGGCCCTGAATATCGCCGAGAGCGGTGTCAAGATGTATCTTTCTCGCGCGCGACAATCGTTTCGCGAGCATTATAAATTGCTAGAGCAAGGCGGAGGCACAAAATGAACTGCGAGCAAGTTGAGGAACTGCTAAGCGCGTACCTTGACAACATGCTCGCACCCGAAGAACGCCGCCTGGTTTCTGCTCATCTCTCAACTTGCCGGAGCTGCGCGCAGGCGCTGGCCGACTATCGCCGCAACGATACCCTTGTCTCGCGTCTCCCGCGTGTCGCTCCCGATGCAGCCTTGCGCGAACGTATCTTCTCGTCGCCAGATTTTCTCGAATTGACCGGCGAAGCACATGAAAACGCCTCATCTGCCGGACAGACAGTTCCCAGCCCCGCGGCCAGGAATCCCCGTCGTGATACGCCTGGTCGCCCGCATCTCGTGGCCATTGCTGGTGGGCGCAGCACCGCGCCTCAACCAACCGTTAAAATAGAAACATTGCCCGCGCGCAGGCGTTCACTCAGCAGCCGCACTCTCATCGCAACTATCGCAGCCGCGCTGATTCTAGCGATTGGCCTGGGAGCGGTTGCTGGCGTCTTTGTCTTATCTCACCACCCTTCTACGAGCATCGATTCAAGCTTTACGCCGCCGACAGGTCTGCAACCAGGGCCGCTTTCAGCCGGAGCGCGTATTGTATTTCTGCGCGATAACATACTGTGGAGCGAGCGTGCTGATGGCACGAGCACGCAGCCTGAGCAGTTGACACAGGCTAATGTGAATGTTTCTCCTGGTTGGGTTGTAGCTACCTTGCCGGGCAGAACGACGGGTAACATGCTGGCTTATATTGATCTGAAAAAGGCCAGCGTCCATATTATTCGCAGCGATGGGCAGGAAGATACGGCCATTAATTCGCCCCTGTTGAACGCGAGCGTGTCGCCTGCCTCGATCCAGGATACCGCCACCTGGTCAACCATTTTGAGCAGCCTGAAATGGTCCCCTGATGGAACCCGGCTGGCCTTTGTGGGTGATCCGACCGGAACCGGACAAACGCAGCTCTTTGTCTATTCGACGGCCACAGGTAAAACCACGCGGGTTGTTGTTTCTACGCCAGGCAGCGTTTCGCATCCCACCTGGTCGCCCGATGGTGCGCGCCTCGCTTTTGAAGTAAGCCAGCAGGGCGCAACAACTATCCTTGATTACAACACACAAATAAATAGCATACTAACTATTGCTGATGGTATTGGCGCAAATGCAACCGCGGGTCAGGGCGTGCTTACGCTGGACTGGTCGCCAGACATTAATGCCCCCGCCATTACCTGGAGCGTTGGCAGCATTGGTCACGTGCGCAGCCTGTGGGCGCATCGTGTTGGCACGGATAGCAGCGCCGGGGCGCAGCTAATAGAGGCTGGTGATTACGCGCAGGCTATCTACAGCCGCAGCGGTCACGCCGGCGCGGGTAGCTGGATGGTCATCACTTCTATCGCGGGGCGCGCAGGCGATATCTGGCGCGTCAACGTAACACCGGGCGCTCCCCTCATCCAACTGACCAGGGGAAGGCAGGTCAACTTTGCTGAATGGTCGCCCGATGGCGCATCTATTGGCTATCTCGATTCGCTTTCTGAAGGCGTTGGCACATTCCATATAGTAAACACAAGCACGGCTAGCGATACAACCGTTGCGAGCGGCGTTGCCTACGCTCCCGCCCCTGTCTGGTCGGTGGATAGCCAGCAAGTAGCATTTAGCACTGGCACACGCATAGGTATCGCCAATGCGCAAACGCCTGGCAATCCGCGCTATCTCACATTGAAAGGCGTGGCCTCTGCGCTGTCCTGGTCAGCAAATTCGCCAAACCAACTGGTTGTTGCCATGAACGATGTGCAACAGGGCATCTACTTTGTCGATACCCAGCATAACACGAACTTCCTCGCCGACAAACTCGGCACCGACGGGCCTATCTTGTGGACGGTGATTCCGTAGCCAAAACCGAACCTCCGCAGACTATTACCGATCAATATTGTCTTCAGGTTGTCATTTGGGCAGATTGTGACTGCTTTGTTACAAAACACCTACCAGGTTGTGATTGATTTGAGAACTCCCTGTGCTAAACTTAACACCAGCAAGTTTTCTAGTGCAGGCAAAACATGCCCGGAAAGGCGTTGACAGCCATGGATGACTCAAAGAAGAGCGCAAACGATGGCAATGGATTGCTTTTATCTGAGAGCGTTTTACCCGTAGAACTGACTCCTCTGCCGGAGTATGCCTCGATTGACCGGAGATATTCGGCGTACAAGAAGATCGTCAGCCTGGCGACCTTGCTTGCCAGAGGCTTGCCGGTGCTGGATGGGTTTGTGGCAAGAGTGATAAATAAAGATGTGTCTCGCTTTCTGCGGGAGTGGATGCATGAGAGTCGCATGGAACGTTTGACACTCATGTTTGATAGTCCAAACGGTAGCGATAAGATACCTCTTACGACGAATCTGACACTGGAGGAACTGCGCTATGTAGACTCCCTCTTGCATGATTCGTTAGCTGTTATCATTATGGAGGAGAATGATCTACTCCAGCAAAGTTACAGCGTGTTGACAGCCTTCTTTGAAGATCACCTCACATTTGAAGTAGTTGGCCCTGGCTTTGTGGCCAGCGATTTGACGAGAGGCCATGTTTCCCCACATGAACGGATTATCGTCAAGAAAAAAGACCTGTTTGACGACAGGTACCGTGATCTGGCACCAGCGGACATTATCCAGCGTGCGGTTGTTTCACGCGACGCTTACGCGCATAGTGTAGCGCTGCGATACAGCAAAATATATCACCTGTTGCACAGGAGGCTGGATCAGATGGTACCGCGAGTCGCATTATCTGAACCTCTGTCCGAGCGGCAAAGGCGCGAAGTAGAAGCGCTGCTGGAGCAGCATCATTCTCCATTGCTCTTACACCGGGAGGCATATAAACCCATCGGTTTCGAGAAGCTCCGCGAATTATATGGGTATATCTCTGAGCTTGACCTTTTCTATCCAGAAGAGGTCAGGGGGAAGGTGGTATCGGCGAGCTTTTTGAAGAAGCATGGTCTTGTTTTCTGGGGGATATTTTGTGGCACGACATGTGTGCCGTCCGCTGCCTGGGCCCATCCAGTTCAATCAGAATAAAGCGCTGCCACGTCCCCAACATGAGCCTGTGGTTCAGGTAGGGAATAGCGACCGGGGGGTGGTGAGTGTGGCAGCCACATTTTTTGCGGTCCGTCAGGGCGAGGGCAAGCCTCGTAAAATGTTTCGAACACAGAGGCGACGCTTTTGCGTCCCATACGTTGCCAGCGTTCGTTCCAGTCTTTGCCACAACCATCCTGGCTCAATGAGCATATTTTTACTTGTAAGCCTGCCAGCGCCAGTTGATCGGCAAGCCGATTGCTGGCCTCCTGACCGCCCTCGTCTCCGTCGAGCGCCAGCACGATTGTTTTTACCTGCGCCGGGAGCCAGTCAATAGGCGCGGCAGTGCCAACCAGCGCAATAATGTCGCTTGCCTGAAAGCCAGCCGCCAGTAAAGTCAGACGATCAAACGCGCCCTCCACGAGAATTATGGTGCGCGGAACGTCCTCACTATCTGCGCTAAACCAGCCCGCCGGGCAGGTTTTGATCCACCTCCTGGGACTTCCTGATCGCTCGAGTAAGGCTTTGTGTGTCGTTTCATTCATCCCCGGTTGCCAGCGCCACAGCGAACGTCCGATGTATCCTCGCCCGTCCGGCGAGTTGAGCGGGAAGACGATACGATCGGCCCACCTGCGCAACAAACCGCGCTGCTTGCGCATCTCTGGTCCGTTCAACAGCACGGACGGCAGGTACCCAACACCCGTTGCCAGCGCAACTTTGAGCGGAATGCCGCGCTGGCTCAGATACATGCGCGCTCGCCGCGTATAAACCAGCGCGCAGCGCATTTGCCCATCAAGTTCGCGCAGCGCGTGTAGTTCATCCTGCTGCCACTGCGGAATCGACCTGGGCGGCGGCAATAGCATGGGCTGGACAGCATACAGCCTGTATCTCAACCCATGTGAAGGAGGCGCGTAATCTGGCAGCGCGGCTGATGTAAGACCCTGATAATGAGAATGAAGCAAGCGTTTTGCCAGGGCGCGATTCCACTCTACAACCAGCACGGTAGCTCCACAGGCCGCGTTGAAACAATGACCCCAGCCGGTCGCTTTATTGATAGAGAGAGAACGCTGGTGATCGCTTCCGTGAATGTGACAATAGGCGCGCACACGCTCTCCCATATCCACGGGAGAGTGTAGTTCGCTCTCTAACACGATTTCGACCTGTTTCCCTTGATGAGTAGTGATAGTAATCATGCTCGTTTTTCCGTTGTTTATACAGCTTCTGCTTCTCTGAGAAATCAATTTATTAGAATGTTTGTTCTAACATTATAGAACAAAAAACGAGTGACTGCCACTTTTCGCGGAAATAAAAGATTGGCCTGCTCGCTATAAGTATTTGTGTCTATCACTCTGCCGGCTATGATGAGGAATCCACTATTCTCTTCACTTGGGCAGAGGTGCTTAAAAATATGACAAATGGGCTAGTGCCGCTAGAATTGATCACATATTCCTCAATCTCTATGGTACAGTATGCACGAGCGATATAGCAATCATAGGATGTAGGTAAGTAGAGAGGCCAGGACGAGAAACGTATGCATCAATGCCTTTATTGCAGCAAGCCTTGCATCGAGGCCACCATCTTTTGCGACGAATGCAGAGTATCTTTGTTGAAACGCCAGCATCTTTCTGGCGCGATGGAAGTGGAACATGGCACTCAATCTGCAAGGATCTACGAGCGGAAGCCAACTGCGACTCTCACTGAAGATGGCGTAGATGCACCGGCGGAAAAGCCTGCAATCACTCTTCCCACGCAGTCCGCCTGTAACCCCTTACCAGTTCACCCCCGCCTTATTCTGACTGTTTTTATCATGCTGGCAGCTATTTCTCTGGTCGCAGGCGGTATCTTGCTCGCGGCCAATATCCTGCATACTATATCACTATCGAACATGGCCGCCATTCCTGGCACGGGCAATGCTCTCTCTCCACAGGTAGACTCAACGATATGGCCGGGGAAGACACACACTCCTGCTGTCTCCCCAATTGCTGGCACACCCGAATCCACATCTACGAGTGGAATAATAGGAGCGAACATGGGAACCGGGAAGGGTCCAAGCACAGCAACACCTGTAACCGCTACGCCCGCCCCTGGAGCCGGTACATCTACGCCAACATCCATACCTGCAACCCCACCTACCGCGACGATTCCCTGTGTGCTACAGGCTGCGCCGACCCACCTGTCGTTTACGGCGACCCTTCTGCAACCAGACCCGCCGGGACAAGCGATTGCGTTGAAGATTACAGGCCATTGTGGAAAACCCGTAACGTGGGGAGCAACTGCGGACTCTTCGTTGATACAACTTTCAAGCTCGACTGGCAGTGATAATGGCTCTGGAAGCGCTGTCATGGTCTATGCTCGTTCCAATTATATCGTTGGTGTGTTTACCGCACACGTCATGTTTAGCGCTATAGATAGCAACGGCATAACGGTACAAAGTAGCCCGCAGACGATTAGCGTGACGCTTACTGTGATAGGGTAGCGGAAAATGCCTGCTCATAATCAGATAACAGGGACGAAATATCCTGAAAAAGTTCGGCTACCGATAGCAATCGTCCGGTGATTTCTGGTCGCCTGGCGATATCCGCTGCCAGCTTTTCCTGGATGAAAATGAAAAATGCTGTCGCATCGTTTAACAGGACAGCAAGCGACCCTTTACTTTGCTTGAGTTGCAGATGAGCGCCGTAGACGCGCATGAGAGGCGTAATATCGCGCAGCATGTACTGGTGGTGGATTTCTCTGGCAGCGTATTTCTGTAAAACTGTCAGTTCATCGGTATCAGCCATGATATTCTTGCCTTCTAAGAGTTCAGAAAGCACTGCTGCGAATTCGTGAAACATACTATAGAGGGCAGTGATAAAGTCTCGCACGCGATAAATCGGCGATGTGTTGTCCTCGCCGGCAGAGGTATCACGTTGCAGCCTGATAGCGGCTTCCACGTCGTCAAGAACGCTCATGACTATCTTGTAGCGCGTCTCCAGATCATTGATACCTTTCCCCGGCCTGGTAGACAGGTACGCGTGATACAGCTTGTAGAGGTTGTGCAGTAGCGGTTCAGAAAGTTCCCGCATCTCCTGGGGAGCCATAGAATGAGCGCTACTCATCGCGCTTTCCCGCACATTTCCTGGTTCCGCGACCTCCATGTCGTCTTCTTCGTCCTCTTCATCGTGGTATTTCACGCTTGCCGCCAGCAAATCAGCTAATTGTAAAGGCGGAATAACCGAATCGGACTCGATGGCAGTGTTGGCGATCAAGCGTTCCTGCAGGAATTGCAGCGAGGAATTTAGATCGGCGAGAATTTCGTTTTTCTGTTCTTCGCTGAGCGTCGAGTTGTATTTAATTACGTTACGGCAAGCGAACGCCGTCGCTATGGCCTGCTCGAAACGTTGAATATGATTGGGAGCTTCATCGAATATCATAGAGTTAACACTCAAAATTTATCATTATCGCACGTTGTGTCTGGCTATTGTAACATACCATGGAAGCTTTTATGCAATTGCAAAGAACAGTACCCCGATTTGTTGCCCTTGTTTTTTTGCCCTGCGCATGATATACTTGCAAGCAAGCGTCCGGCGATATGCTGGATGCCATCGAAGTCGTCAGCCTTTCCTCGTTCGTCACCACACGTATCACTCCATATGAAACAATTTGAATCTCCTATCGCTCGCTTTGCCCGGCACGCCCTCGGCAAGCCTCTCTATCCGTACCAGTGCGAAGTCGCCAATGCTATCCTGGACTCTATTGAAGGGGGGCATGGTCGAATAATCACGGTCATGATGGCGAGGCAGTCGGGCAAAAACCAGCTTTCGGCTGTGCTGGAGGCGTATTTGCTTATGACCAGGCCCCAGGGCGTTATCATAAAAGCCGCGCCGACCTTCACGCCGCAGATCATCACCAGCCGCCTGCGCCTGCTTGAGATGCTTGATACGCCTTTTACCCGCGAGCGCGTCTGGACAAGTTCAGGTTATATTGTTGGGCTTGCGCCTCGCCCCGAATCCTCGCTGTTGCGCAATCATACGGGGCCGCGTGTCATGTTTTATTCGGCGGGGCAAGAAAGTAACGTGGTGGGAGCGACTGCCGACATTTTACTGGAGATCGACGAGGCGCAGGATGTCACGCCTGACAAGTTTGATCGCGATTTTCGCCCGATGGCGGCTACCACGAATGCGACTACGATTTTGTACGGGACTGCCTGGTCAGATGCCACTTTGCTTGCGCAACAACGCGCGGTCAACCTGGAAGCGCAGCAACAAGGCGGCTTGCGCACCCATTTTGAGTTTGATTGGCGCGTGCTTGCCGCCATCAACCCGCAGTATCGCGCCTTCGTTGAGCATGAAATTGCTCGCCTGGGCGAAGACCATCCCGCCATCCAGACCCAGTACTTCCTGCATTCCATCAGTGGCGCGGGTTACTTGTTGAATAGCCTGCAACGGACGCACTTGCAGGGTTCCCACTTCTGGGAAGAGGCTCCCGGCGCAGATGGCTGGTATATCGCGGGTATGGACGTGGCGGGAGAAGAGCGGCCCGCGCCTGGGTTAGCAAGCGGCACCCCGTTTGCCAGTAGCAAGCGCGACAGTTCCGTCATTACCATAGGGCGAATCTTCTTCAATGAACTGAGCCTGCCCTGCATCGATGTTATTCATCATCACTGGTGGACAGGCCGGTCACATCTTGAGCAATACGCCGCCATCATCGCGCTCGTTGAACAGTGGAGTATCCGCTCGCTGGTGATTGATGCAACGGGGCTGGGGGCAGGCCTGGCATCGCTGCTGCTGTCTAAATTCGGGGCAGACCGCATCGTGCCGTTCACATTTAGCCGTCCGGCAAAATCTCGGCTGGCGTACCAGATGCTGGCGTTGATCAATGCCGGTCGCCTCAAACTCTACGCGCCGCAGCAAGCTCCGACTGCTATCTACAACGAATGCTGGCAGCAGTTGCGCCGCGCCCGCTATCGCCTACCTGCCCCCGAAACCCTCGATTTCTACGTTGATCCCGCCGATGGACACGATGACTTCCTCATCAGCCTGGCCCTGCTCGCGGAAGCTGCGCAATCTCTGACTTCACCTGCTACTTCAACGCTGATTCGCCCTGCGCGGCTCTACGATGCAGAGGGGCGTTATTGAGGCAATTGATAGACGAACCATCCACTTCGTGATACAATGCCTTGCATTGGGCATCCATTGCATCTACGAAACTCCATCACTACAATATATGAGCTAGAAACGTGTAATGTGTGTTAATTTGTGTTGTGAAAGGCAGCGAATTTATGCCACGAGGACGCAAAGGGCCTCCGCAGGAAAGTATAGACAGTATTCTGCTTGCGATGGGCCGCAGGGATGATATAGACCCCACCACTTTATCACATTATTTTGATCGCCTGGATGAAGAATGGACCGACGGGGCCAGAGACAAGGTACTTCATTTACTTCGCTCCACTGATCTGACAGCGTACTCGGCTGCTGTATTGATTCTCTCTGAACTGGCTACCAGCTTTGACCTGGAAGAAATAGAAGACCTGGTCGCAGACCCAACCATCAGCGATTTTGCCAAACTCACGCTGGCGCCGGTGCTGAAAGAACTTGGCTCGGAGATGGCGGATGATGGTATCGTCGATTATTTGAACGATCCTGAAGCGGCCATGCTCCAGATGCAGATGCGTTTGCTCGAACTGGTGGGGCGCAGCGAACTGGGCGTAGAATCGGTATTGGAAGACGTGCTGAGCATGCCGATGGAAAGGCGTCTGGGCTTCATAGGCTGGTTGGGTATGAGCCAGGACCCGCGCGCCAGCAAACTGTTGCTTCCGTTGCTGGATAACCAGTCTACTAAGGTAGTGCTGGCAACCATCGAGTCTCTCCAGCAATTGGGACCGATTGCCGCGCACCAATCCATACCCGCGCTCAATTACCTGCTGGCTACCCACTCAAATCGGCAGGTGAAGTTACAGGCGCGTGCCGCGCTTGGGCGGCTGACTATGCATTCCAGTCCCGGCACCGAAGACGCGGCTATGGCCCAGGTACACGAGTATCAACAGCAACCCCTGCACGAGGCGCGTGTCAGTTTTATTGACGGGGTTGGCGCGCAAATGATACTGATGTCCTGGAAGCGCGAAGATGGATTGTTAAAGGGCGTGAACGTGCTTTTTCAGGACGATTGGGGTATCAAAGATTGCTATGGTACCGATGAGATGGAGCCGGCACACTGGGACGAACTGGTAGCGGGTATGGAAGAGCAGGGCTTTAACAGCTTCGAGGTGTCATTAGACTATTGTCGCGCTGTAATTGCTGAAGCTCGCACTATTAACAAACGCACGCGGCACAAAGTTTCCGTCGCTTATGCAGTCTGGCGGCCTCTGATCGAGGGGGGAGACACAACGAAGAAATCGACGCCGGCGGCCATTACCATAGTAGAGCCTCGTCCATATGACCAGGAAGTGGCAATCCTGGCGCAGCGCGGGCAAGATTTGTATAAACTGCCAGAGTTTACCTCGTGGTATTACGACCCGTTCGATGTAATACGACCCTTTATCGGTCCCTATACTTCTCAAATGCGGGGAGTGGCAAATCCACGCGGGCGCAAACGTAAAGAGTCGCAAAAGACTGATACAGGGAATGCTAAACTAGAAGCAGTCGTCAGCGAGGCGCTGGAAAAGGTCATCGACGATCCGTGGCGTCTGCTCTACGAGTCGCGCCTGCGCCGCCAGGGCGCGCTTCTCCAACAGGTCGAACGCGACGATGAAGCGCACTTGATGAGCGCGGTAGCCTCAATGCTTCATCCATCTTCGGGCGTCCCCCCGCAGGAGCAGCCATTCCTGCGCGCCATGATGCACCGCACGCTGGAAAATGGCTTGATGCGTCTTATGACCGAGATCTTTGAGAAAAGCTCTCCCTTAGACATCATTTCAAAAGATGATGACCCCGTGTTCTAAAGAGGGACAGGTGATAGGTGCGAACGCAACCGTTCGCACCTATCACCTGTCCCTCTGTATTTAAACCCTTACAGGTAATGGTAGCTTAAGGATAGCCTTTGCCGCGTATTCGCCGCTATGCATAGCCCCCTGAATGCTGCTCGATTTTGTGTATTCGCCGGCCAGGAACATGCCCTCCACCGCTGTGCGATTGTCCGGCAGGAGGTTAAAGATACCCGGCGGCTGCGCGAATTGCGAATATGGGATGCGATAGGCGGCCAGGAATTTCCAACTGCTGAGATCAGCATCCAGGAACCAGCGCGCCAGCTCTCCCCGGCAGCGACGAGCCAGCGCTTCGTCATCCTGCTCCGTCGTATCCAACACCGTCACGGAAAGCAGGTGCTTGCGCGGGGGCGCGTAGGTGGGCGCGATGTTGGTCAGCAAGACCGCGTTGTTTATCAGTCCATCGCTATTAGCGTTCAACAAAATTTTGCGTTGCGCGTACAGGCGCTCGCTGCCCGCGAAATAGAGGCAAATGCTCCCGACCGGAGTAGTGGGGAAGGTCATGCCGGTCAGCGTTTCGGCTATTCTGGCCTCCGTTGCCACTACAACCACGTCTGCCGCGAGGGTTTCTCCACTGGCAAGACGCACGCCGCGCGCTTTGCCATTTTCCACCAGCACTTCTGTCACCCTGGCGTGGTAGCGTATCGAACCGGCAGGTAAACCTGCCGCCAGTTGCTCTGGAATGCGCTGTATCCCTTCGGCTGGCACAATCGTATGGCCGGTTGCCATCATTTTGAAAGTAAACTGAAACATACGCGCGCTCGTCTGTAACGACCGGTCAAGAAAAACGCCTCCATAGAATGGACGCGCGAAATGCTTGATGAAGCCCTCTTCCGCGAATCCCAGGCGTCGCAAATACGCTTCAGTCAACTCGTCCTGTCCTCCCGGCTGGCCCTTGCCATCGAAGATGTCGCCCACTGACAAACCTACGACATCCCGGCGCAGGCGCAAGAGACGCAGCTTATCCGCGGTTGAAATGAGCGGGTTGAACAGACCTGCCAACAGGCGGTCCGGCTTACGCAGCGGATCAGATATCTCATAGTGTTTGCCATCTTTGACCAGGATAGCGCCGGGATCGAATTTGCGCATTTTGAGCCGATCAAAATCCAGATGCCGTTCGGCGGCAGGATAAGCGCTAAAAAGTACCTGAAATCCCCTGTCCAGCCGGTAGCCATCCTCGTGTATATCTGTGCGCAGGCGCCCGCCGACCCCGTCAGCCGCTTCAAGTACCAGCACCTGCTGACCTCCCTCGTACAGGTGTTTCGCGCAGGTCAGCCCGGCCAACCCGGCTCCGATAACGATAACCATGGTATATTCTCCTCACCACAAGGGGTTAATGACCAGTCCCGTGATCAGTTTGGGATAAAAGTAGGTAGATTTCTGCGGCATACGATCATCCGCCTCGGCCACATCGCAAATCTGCCGCACTCGTGTTGGATTAAGTAGTAAGGCCACCTGCGCTTCTTTTTGCTGTACCGCTTGCAAAGCCTGGAGGGCATCCCGCGTGAAGCTCACATGGGTACCTGCCGTCATATCTGCGGCGTTCAGTCCGAGCAATTCCTCTAAGACCAGTGTATGCGCCACGGCCACATTGAGGTTGTTCCAGGCTGCGCTATGCCCGCTCTGTTCCATGTGAGCCTTCCCCTGCTCATTCAGGCTGACCAACCAGCTTTGCTCTGCCGCGCAAATGACGAATGAGGGCGCGCTATCACCTGCCTGGGCCAGCATGTGTAGTGGCGCTTCCGGCGGATAATCACCCATTGCCATTTCGCGCACCGTAAAAAATCTTCCCAATTGCTGGCTGCTCAAGGCATTGAGCGCGTCCGGCGCCAGGTGGGAGATCAGGCGATGGGTCGGTAATACCAGCAATCCGGGATCGTCTATATCGATCAGCGCCATCAAGACAAAGTTCGCGGCATCGTCATTGTGCAGGTATTTGCGCATGGCCCGCACTTCCTCGCGATAATTGAGCGCGGTTTCGTAGCGATGATGTCCATCCGCGATATATAAATGACGCTCCTCGAAGAAATTCTGGATAAGCGCGATCTGCTCTACGTCAGTAATTGGCTGCAAACGATGCTCTTCCCGAGCTTCATCCGTCACCTGGACCTCTGCGTTGGCGGCATACGCGCCAAGCAATTTTCGCATACGTCCCTGCGGGTCTTCATACAGGCTCATGACCGGGCTAAAATTGGTCGCGCACGACTGCATCAGTTTCAAGCGGTCGCTTTTCGGTTTCGCCATGGTATGTTCATGGGGCAACACCGCGCGCGCGTCCCAGGGTTCCAGCCGCACGCGAGCGAGTAGGCTGCTGCGTGTGTATACCTGGCTCTCATGGGTAAACACCTGCTGGTAACAGTAATAGCGGGGAGTAGCATCCTCGCGCAGAACTCCCTCGACGCGCCACTCTGCCAGCATAGTTGCGGCGCGCGTGTAGCGGTTATTCAGGATGGTGTCCTGCGCCTGGTCGCGTCCCAGTTCCAGACGAATACTATTGTAGGGGCTGCGCTGGTAATAGCGCGCCTGGTCTTCTTCTGAAATAACATCATACGGCGGTGTAATAACCTCAGCCAGGTTACCCACGCGCTGAGCATCATATCGTATGCCTCGTAGTGGCTGTACATCTACCATATTCTAACCTCATCTTCGATTTCTAATTAACACAACCTGCCTGTTACCTTGCCGCCTACGAGGGCAGGTTGAGGGGAAAGTTCTGCAAGCACTTTGGGAGGGCTTGCAGAACTTTCCCCTTTTTTGCGAACCGCTTCGTGGTTCGCATTCAGAAAAACAGGCACATCGCGTTTAATATAACCAAAAGCCCCTGAAATTATCTCTGAAGATCAAGCGGCTCGCCAAAAATACAAACCTATTGTATCACGAAAAAATTAGAAAAATTGTTCTAAAAACTCTTGACAAGTGTCGAACTGTGTAGTACAATGAACCTTGTAGAACAAAGGTTCAAAACTAAATATGCTCTCTCATCCCCTATCTTTCTCCTGAACATCCTCTTGTTGCGGTCGGGGGTAATCCCCTCTCTCTCCCCCTCCCGACCGCGTGACGGGAAAGGAAAATTTCCCCTCTCTTACTCACTCTTGCTCTTTCTTTTCATCAAGCATTCGTGAAATTTCTGCCAATATATCGCTGGCGTTTAATTCTGGCGGTATTGCGGGAGCAATTGGCTGCTCAGGTTCTGGCGTAACCACAATCGCGTCGCTGGTCGGGTTGCGTGATTGCGCCGTTTCAACCCCCTGTAGAAACTCGGATTCGCAGGCTTCCAACGCCTCCTGCGCGCTCAAGTTGCCATAGAGAATGCGTGGAATCAGGCTGTAGTAAGTGGCAACCGTCTGTATCATTGTGCCAAAGACGAGTTGAAATTGCTCAAAAGAAATGGCCTCGTGCGCAAGTGGTATAACCTCTTCCAGGCGAATTTCGCCATCATCCAGGTCAAGTCCGAACTTGCCTATCGTGATGCGATAATTCACGGCCATGAGCGCCTCCAGGCATTCCAGCCGTTTGCGGGTTGTTACTCCACTGATATGTGGCACCAGCAGGATCAATTTGCGCGCTTCATCGCTATGCTGCAACCCTATAATCATACGCCATTGTCCGTGTGAGGCGTGAAAAGCCAGTTCGATGGTCTCTTCCTCTTCACTGATACACGCAATACGCAGCCCCAGGCGGGTCAGGAAGTCAACAATCTGGGGTATTCCGAAGCTGGCAGCCATACAATACTCCTCCTGCGTTTGTAATAGACAACAGAAAGCAAAAGGGGGATTGGCGATATCCTGTTTATTAGACATCACTCTGTTACAAAAAGTATACCATATCTTTTCAGGCGTATAAATCTCCAGAGGCTACTCCACTTTCTCCCATGCCATAAAGGGATACGTGGAGTAGTTACAGCGGCTAAGCAGGCATATTCCAGAAGCTACGCCAGGCATTTTGATGCAGCACTGACGCTTTTTGGGATACAATGTTGAAAGGGAATAGTAAGGCAATGGTAATAAATCTACCTTTCAGAACTATCAAGGAGAAGTAACGCATGTCGTCTAACGATGCTATTCAGGGCATACATCATATTACGCTCGTGTGCGGGGATGCGCAGCGCACGGTGAATTTTTATACGCAGGTGTTGGGGCTGCGTTTTGTGAAAAGAACGGTCAATTTTGATGATCCGGGCAGTTATCATCTCTATTTTGGGGACGAAGTGGGAAGTCCGGGGTCAGCGGTAACATTTTTCGAGTGGCCAGGCGCGCCAAAGGGACATTTTGGCATCGGGGGAACGCACCATTTCGCCTTGATTGTGAATGACTATGATGGACTGTTGAAATGGAAGCGCCGGCTGGTTGATCTGGGCCTCAGCGTAGAGGGGCCGCTGGACAGGCATTACTTTAAGTCGATCTACTTTACCGACCCGGATGGCTGCATTCTGGAAATTGCTACACGCGGCCCCGGCTGGACCGTCGATGAAGCTCCTGATGCTATCGGCACCGAGTTTCGCGAGCCGCCTGCTGAAATGATGATCAATAATCGCGATGAGGCGCGTATCGTTGCTGAAACGTGGCCTGAAGCGGTGCCGGAGATCACTGGTGATATGGCGTTGAGCCAGGGGATGCATCATATCACGGCTATTGGCAGCGATATTGGGCGCACGCAGGCGTTCTTTGGCGATTTGCTCGGCATGAGACGGGTGAAGATGACCTCCAACTTTGACGATCCCAGTTCAGCGCACTGGTACTGGGGCGTGGGCGATGGACGACCCGGTACGCTGATTACCTACTTTGAACGCGACCCGCTCAAGACGCGCCGCGCCCAGATCGGCAGAGGACAAACACACCATTTCGCCATGGCTGTAGCAGATGAGGAGGCGCAGTTGATGTGGCGCGAAAAATTGGTGAAGGCGGGTTTGCGTGTAACTCCTGTGCTGGATCGCGAGTACTTCAAGAGCATTTATACCAACGATCCCGACGGGCATATTGTGGAACTGGCGACGGTGGGGCCAGGCTTCGCTGTCGATGAAGCGGTGGAGGAGCTGGGCAAGCACTTGAAATTGCCGCCCTGGTTGGAACGCAATCGCGGCGCGATAGAAGAAGCGCTGCGCCCGCTCACTGTCCCTGATTGGCACCCGGCGGAGGTCAAATAATGGACGAGCAAGATCAAGAGTTGCGCGGGCCACACCAGGGTTTGCCGGTACTCATGTCTGGCGAACCTCTGGCAAATGCGCGTGCGGCGATGATACTGGTGCATGGCCGTGGCGCAACGGCAACGGATATTATGATGCTGGCCGAAGAACTGGCGCAGCCTGGATTTGCCTGTCTCGCGCCAGAAGCGGCCGGAAATGCATGGTATCCGAACAGTTTTCTCGCGCCACTTGCCAGCAATGAACCGGGCCTTTCGTCCGGGCTGGCGCTCATCGCTTCGCTGCTTGAACAGGTGAACAAGGCAGGCATTGCGGCGGAGCGCGTGGTGATTGTGGGCTTCTCACAGGGGGCGTGCCTCTCGCTTGAATTTGTGGCGCGTCATGCCCGGCGCTATGGGGGTGTGATTGCCCTGAGCGGCGGGTTGATCGGGCCGGATGGTACGCCACGCGATTACGCCGGTTCGCTGGCAGGCACACCGGTCTTTATGGGGTGCAGCGACATTGACCCCCACGTTCCCAAAGATCGCGTGTTGCACTCCGCCGGGGTGTTGCGGGCGTTGGGCGGCCAGGTGACGGCGAAATTGTATCCACGTATGGGCCATACCATCAATCGGGACGAGATACTCGTGGCACGGGGCATCGTAGAAGGCGTTATCAGCTAGCGCCTACTGATTTAGATGTGTTATGATCCGCCTGCTTGCACGTCGTATGCAGTAGAGAGCTATTATATTATGTAAATGAATAAAAATCGTATTGTGGTGGGAGTAGCTTGATATATTCGGATATGCAGTGTGGTTTTTGGTGCTGCTGATCTGGATTGCGCAACCAGGTAGTTGGTGGAGAGGCACAAAGCAGTTGAGCCACACGCTTAGCGGTTTCACGCTCGGAGTGAGCAATGAGTGGGACACAACTGACGCATGTCGAAGTAGTTCTGCTGACCTGGCAACACCTCCCGAATGAACTACTTGGCTTGAGCAGCGATTGGATGTTTACGGATAGCCGCTTCTACCGTATCGCGCAGGCGGATATTACGGGTGAGTTAACCATCGACTTGCTCGGATTGTTTGAGCAGTTGAAAGACGACTACCGCATCGCCGATTCCTGCGTTCGCGTGGTGATGGCGAAACAGTCTGCTCCCCTTCCTTTGCCAAACACTGAACAAGGCTTGAAGAGCGGATTGCCAGACTGGGTGCTGTCCTAAATACCTGTCAAATTGATTTGAGAAACCTGATATCCAGGCTTACCCCAGCCCTGGCATACCTCTGTCTACCGGCCCATCAAGCTGTTCAGAATCAGCCAGTCCAGCTCTTCATAATCGCGCTCCGCGATCAGCGCGTCTATTTTTTGCTGGTCGAGCGAGCGCGATATTTCTACCAGGCGCAGGAAGGCGCTCAGGCTGTTTCGCAGGTGTTTGGTTGCAATGGAGGCGGGTTGCGTGCGAACGGCCTTTACGTCCAGGCCGATGACGCCGACTTGCCAGTACTGGTTGTTGTCCAGCACGCGCACCTGGTTGAGGGCGCGGCGCACATCGACTGAACCGAACGAGCGGTCCTGGTCGTATTTGAGGCCGTTCTGATCGTTGAGATGCACGCTCCACAGCTTGCCGGACGACATGGCAAAGCTGATCTCGTCGGACGGGTCAAGTCCAGCCAGGATGGCGTGGGCCAATTCCATCAAGACCCCCATTCTTACCGGGTGGCTGGTTTGGTAGCCGAGGGCGATGCCGTGTCCCATGGTAGGGATGTAGGACATGTCCATTGGCTCGTTTGGTTTGGGTTCGATGGCGATGCGTATGCGCGCGTCGTAGGTGAGCATGGTATTGAGCGCGTCGAGCAATTGTTGCGTGGCGCGCAGGGCATTTTTCGCTTCGCGCATGTAGGTTCCCTCGCGTGCCAGCCACAATACGACCAGATCTGTTCCCAGTTCGCGGGCGATGTCGATGGTTTTTTTGGCGCGGTTGAGCGCGTAGCTCCTGACTTTAGCGTCGTTGGAGGTGAACGCGCCGTCAATGGTCATGGGGTGTTCCCACAGGCGAGGCGCGACAAATTCGGCTGTCAGGCCCTGATCGGCGAGACGCTGGCGCATGGCTCGCGCTTGCTGGCGCATCTGCTCCGGTGAGAGATCATCCAGGCCGGGTACCGCGTCGTCATCGTGGAACTGCACCATGTCGAAGCCAAGTTCCTTAAAGACCGCCAGTTTGCTCTCAAAGTCTCGCGCCGGGCGTACCGGCGGGCCAAAGGGGTCCGCACCCTCGTGGATGTTCCACGGGCCAAACGAAAAACGGTAGCCGTATTTTTCCATGTGTGCCTCCATAATCATGCAGGTTTCGGGTTGTTATGAGATAATGATATCATGAATTTTCAGAGGGAGTTATTTTCATGAGTGTTGTACCACGTCTGAACCGGCTTTTGGGGCAGGATGGCAGGTGTTTTGATGTTGCCATTGATCACGGCTTTTTTAACGAACGGTCGTTTCTGAACAATATTGAAGACATGCCGCGCGTTGTGCAGGTTGTGCGAGATGCGCAGCCGGATGCGATCCAGTTGAGTCCTGGCCTGGCGCCGCTTTTGCAAAACGTGCCGGGAAGGGCTAAACCCGCGCTGGTGTTGCGCACAGACGTGGCTAACGTGTATGGAAAGGAACTGCCTCGCTATCTTTTTAGCCGCCTGGTTGAGAACGCGGTTGAACAGGCGCTCGCGCTCGAATGCGGCCTGTGTGGTGGTCAATCTGTTGTTGCTGCCAGACCAGCCGGAGCTGCACGCGCAATGCATCGAGAATATCTGTCGCTTGAAGCCACAGTGTACGCGCTTTGGTATGCCGCTGATGGTAGAGCCTCTAGTGATGCAGGTTAATGCGAAGGCTGGAGGGTATATGGTAGATGGCGATATCGATAAGATATTGCCACTGGTGCGCCAGGCCGTTGAACTGGGCGCGGATGTTATCAAGGCTGATCCGTGTGATGATGCGCGAGAGTATCACCGGGTGATCGAGGTAGCGTCCGGTTGCCCGGTGCTTGTGCGCGGGGGCGGCAAGACTGCGGATGACGAGATCGTCAAGCGTACCTACGAACTGGTACGCCAGGGAGCGGCGGGCATCGTCTACGGTCGCAACGTTATCCAGCACGAACGGCCAGGGCATATGGTGCGCGCCCTGATGGCGTTAATACACGATGCCGCCACGCCTGAGCAGGCCATGGCGATTTTGGGTTCATAATGAGATAAGCTCATACACTCCGTCCCGCCCCTTGTCCCTACAAGACAGGGGTACGGATTACTGCATTCGGTTGGAAAAATTTATCAGGACGGCAGGAGCCGCAAGTTCCTACCTTACCCGGTTTTAATTGTTAAAAACCACCAGAACCGGGGTGACGCTTCTTATCAGGAAAGCAGGATAATGAGGATGCAGAAACGTGTAATCAACTTTGGTATTATTGGTTGTGGCTTGATGGGGCGCGAGTTTGGCAGCGCGGTGGCGCGCTGGTGTCATTTGCTCGACCAGGATGTGATGCCGCGTATTGTGGGGGTATGCGATAGCAACCCGGCTATGTTGAGCTGGTTCACCGACAATTTCGAGAGCGTCCAGATTGTCACGCGGGACTATCATGACCTGCTAAACTCTGACGCAATCGAGGCGATTTATTGCGCGGTGCCGCACAATCTGCACGAACGGCTGTATGTGGATATCATCGAGGCGGGGAAACATTTGCTGGGCGAAAAGCCGTTCGGCATCGACATGGCGGCTAACGAGCGTATTATGGCCGCTGTGCAATCGCATCCAGACGTTCTGGTGCGCTGCTCATCCGAGTTTCCATTTTTTCCGGGGGCGCAGCAGTTGCTGCGTTTCATACGCGAAGAGCGCTTTGGCAAAATTATTGAGGTGCAGGCAGGTTTTTTGCATAGCAGCGATCTTGATCCCAATAAGCCTATCAACTGGAAGCGGCGCGTCGCCATGAATGGCGAATATGGCTGTATGGGCGATCTGGGGATGCACGTATTTCATATTCCGCTGCGGGCCGGCTGGTTTCCACGCAATGTGCGGGCGCTGCTGTCTAAGATCGTGACCGAGCGGCCTGGCGCAAGTGGGCAAATGGAGGTGTGTGAAACGTGGGATAACGCGATACTGGCCTGCGATGTACAGAACGATGCGCAGCATTTCCCCATGCTGTTGGAGACCAAACGCATCGCGCCGGGGGAGACGAATACCTGGTACCTGCGCATCCTGGGCACGGCTTTTTCAGCAGAGTTTAGCACCAAGTTTCCCAAGACGCTGCGCACGCTGCCATATACTCCTGGCAGCGCGCAAGCGTGGCACGCGCTCGACCTCGGCTCAGAGTCGGCCTATGCAACCATCACGGGTGGTATTTTTGAATCTGGTTTATCGGACTCGATTGTGCAGATGTGGGCGGCTTTTTGCGATGAACTGGCACATCCCGGCGCGATGAGCCAGCCATTTTATTGCGCTACGCCGCGGGAGGCTGCGCAAAGCCATCGTATCATGACCGCCGCGTTGCTCTCGAATCGTGATGGAGTAGTAGTAAATCTATGAATATGAACAACCGAATCCGGTAAAGCGCGTGGCCCCGTCCTGTAGGGACAAGGTAGTGGATAGCATGGCTAAAAAGAAACGCGCCACTACAAAAGAATATAAAGTGGCGGTGGCCGGGCATATTTGCCTGGATGTCTTTCCAACGCTCGCGGGCGGCGTGGAGCTTTTCAGGCCGGGACAGACGGTGGAAGCGGGGCCTGTAGTCTTTGCGACGGGTGGCCCGGTATCGAATACGGGTCTGGCACTGAACAAGCTGGACGTGCCGGTATGCTTGATGGGGAAGGTTGGCGATGATCTGTTCGGGCAGGCCATCCTGCGCATTCTGAGTGAACGTAGCCCTGAACTGGCGGATGGTATGATTGTCGCGCCGGGCGAGGCCAGTTCTTATTCGATTATCCTCAGTACGCCCCAGGCGGATCGGATGCTGATCCATGCCCCTGGTTGTAACGCGACCTTTGGCGTCGATGATGTGCGTTATGCTATGCTTGAAAGGGTACAGCTCTTTCACTTTGGCTATCCACCGCTCATGGAGCGTATGTACAGGGATAATGGCGCTGAACTGGCGACTCTCTTCCAGCGCGTTCATGAAGCGGGTCTCACAACGTCGCTGGATATGTGTATGCCCGATCCTGAAAGCGCTGCCGGTCGCGCCGACTGGCAGACAATTCTAGCCGCGACATTGCCATACGTGGATGTATTTCTGCCCAGCGCCGAAGAGCTGTTGCTGATGCTGCATCGCCCGCTTTTTGAGCGCTTTGCCGCGCTACCGGATAGCGTCAGGCCGCTCCATCATATCACGCCGCACATGGTTTCAGAGATGGGGCAACAGTTGCTCGACATGGGGGCAAAGATTGTGGCGATCAAGCTTGGGGATCGCGGGTTGTATGTGCGCACGGCCACGGCTGATGTACTCTCTGGTATGGGTCGCAACCGGATAGATGTTGCCGGGTGGGCGGAGCGCGAACTGTGGATGCCCTGTTTCGCCGTCGATGTGGTTGGCACGACGGGCGCGGGTGATGCTACCATTGCCGGTTTTCTGGCGGGATTTGTGTATGGAATGTCGCCGGAGATGTCGCTTGAAATGGCCTGCGCTGTGGGAGCGTGCAGCGTGGAAGCGGTTGATGCCATCAGTGGCATACGCACATGGTCAAAGACAGCGGTACGCCTGGCGAAGGGCTGGCCGCACCTGCCACTCGCGTTCGATATTGCTCAGGCGGGATGGCGCTGGCAAGCGGAAAATGGCGTGTGGATAGGGCCGAAGGATACATATTCGTAGTTCTGTCCCTACAGGACGGGGAGGACTGTTTATCAGATTGGTGCATAACTGAGGAGTTGTCTATGCTTACACAACAACAATTAACCGATGCGCAGGCGCGCGCGCGTGAATACCTGGAACGCGCTGGCATTGTGCTGACGCGGGACGAGAGCGAACATATCGAGGTGGCTGATTTTGGGCTGGGCGAATTGGAGACAACGGGACTGGAAGTGGTGGTGTATATCAATACTGAACGTGTTTGCGCTAAAGAACTGGCGCTTTTTCCGCGCCAGACCTGCCCGGAACACCGCCACCCGCCAATTGGGGATATTCCGGGCAAAGAGGAAACTTTCCGCTGCCGGTGGGGCCGCGTCTATTTGTATGTCGAGGGCGAGGCTACCCACAATGCTGCGGCAAAGCTCCCGGCAGGGCGCGAACGCACATATACCGTCTGGCATGAAATCGTGCTGCTGCCCGGCCAGCAATATACTATTTCACCCGATACATTGCACTGGTTTCAGGCCGGAGACGAGGGCGCAGTTGTCTCGGAATTTTCGACGCGCAGCCGCGACGAGTTCGATATCTTCACTGATGAGGATATTCGCAGGGCAACTATTATTGGGTAGCGATGCCCTAGATTTCCAACAGCACCATTTTCTGGAACAGATGCCGCAATGTGCTCTCCGGGTCGCTGCACAGGCCGGAGTGAACAGGCGAGGTTTGAATGATGGTGCTGCGCGGGGATACCAGCCAGTGGAAGCGTTCGGATTGCGACAGGCGACCGATGGAACCGGCCTGCTCGCCTCCCACGCAAATTAACGGAATCCGGTCGAGATGCTGGCAAACGAATTTCAGGTCGATATGTGGGGAGAGCGCGCGCGCGCGCGGCTCGTCCAGGTGGATCAACGCGCCGAGAAAACGCCGCGTGCGGCAGAAGAGAATGATGCCGACATTAATGCATTCACCGCGCTCAACGTGGGGGACAAGCCGCACGAGCGCGTAATCATACGAGTTGCGCGCGGGCATGAAGGGCCTCCTCCACAAAAGCGAACTGTGCAAAAACGAAATGCATAGTGTATGATTGTTTATACTATGTTCGTCTGCATACTTGCATAAGTTCAAGGAGAAAAGGCTCGTGACTGAGACGAAGACCAGCTATAGCACCTGTCCATTGTGCGAAGCTACCTGCGGATTAGAGATTGTCACTCGTGGGCGCGAAATCCTCTCCATCAAAGGGGATGCGCAAGACGTATTCAGTCATGGCTATATTTGTCCAAAGGCCTATAGTCTCAAAGAGTTGCATGAAGACCCGGATGTGATTCGCGAGCCGATGGTGCGCCGGGGCGATCAGTGGCAAAAGGTAAGCTGGGACGAGGCTTTCGCCGAGATCGAACGCGGACTTACTCCTATTTTGCAAGAGCATGGACGCGACGCGCTGGCCGTGTATGTCGGCAACCCTAACGCGCATAACCTCGCCAGCCTGCTCTATCTACCAACCCTGCTCCATGCTGCAAAGACAAAAAACTTTTATAGCGCGTCAACGGTAGACCAGATGCCCAAGCAGGTCTCGGCGGGGCTGATGTTCGGCACGCTGCTTTCAATTCCCATACCGGACGTAGATCATACCGATTACCTGATGTTACTGGGCGCGAATCCGCTGGTCTCCAATGGCAGCCTGATGACGGCTCCAGATATGCGCGGTCGCCTGCGCAAACTGCGCCAGCGCGGGGGTAAGATCGTCGTGATCGACCCGTATCGCACGCGCACGGCACAAGAGGCCGACGAGCATCACTTTATTCGCCCCGGCAGCGATGCCTATTTCCTGTTTGCCATCGTCAATACGCTCTTTGCCGAGGGGCTGGTCGCTCCTGGCAGGCTCAGCGAGCATTTGAACGGGCTGGAAGAGGTGCGCGCTCTGGCAGAGCCGTTTACGCCTGAGCGCGTCGCATCCACCTGTGGTATCGCAGCGGATGTCATACGACGTATGGCGCGCGAACTGGCCGCCAGTCCCCGCGCTGCCGTTTACGGGCGTATCGGCACCTGCACGCAGTCCTTTGGCACGCTGGCAAGCTGGTTGATAGACGTGGTGAATGTGTTGACCGGCAATCTTGACCGCGAGGGCGGGGCGATGTTCCCACGCGCGGCTGCTGGCGGGCGCAATACGACAGGAACGGGAGGTCGCGGGCGTGGCGCGCGCTTCGGACGCTGGAAGAGCCGCGTGCGCGGGCTGCCTGAATACTTTGGCGAGCTACCTGCGGCTTGCCTTGCCGAAGAGATCGAGACGCCCGGCAAGGGACAGGTTCGAGCATTGTTGACGCTGGCCGGCAATCCTGCCCTGAGCAACCCTAATAGCGGTCGCTTGCAAAAGGCGCTTGGCACGCTCGATTTTATGGTGAGCGTGGATATCTACCTGAACGAGACGACGCGCTATGCCAACGTGATCTTGCCGCCGCCACCTTCGCTGGCGCGCTCGCACTACGACCTGGCCTTCTACCAGTTGTCCATACATAACGTGGCGCACTATGCCGCGCCTGTCTTTGAGCGCGAGGCGGGAATGCCCGACGAGTGGGAGATATTCCTGCGGCTGGCGGCCATTCTTGCCGGGCAGGGCGCGGATGCTGATGCGCGCGTGCTGGACGAACTCACCGCGCATACGCTCGTGCAGCGAGAGGTGACGATGCCGGGCGCGAATGTTGAAGGGCGCGACGTTGGCGAGATCATGGAGGCGTTGAAGCCGCGCACAGGGCCGGAACGCCTGCTGGATTTTCTGCTGCGCAGCGGCCCCTATGGTGATGGCTTCGGCGTGTCGCAGGGCCTGAGTCTGGCCGAGGTGGAGGCGCACCCCCACGGCGTTGACCTGGGGCCGCTTCAGCCGCGCATCCCGGAAGTGCTGCGCACGCCATCAGGCAAAATCGAACTGGCTCCTCCACAGATAGTTGAGGACGTGGAGCGGTTGCGAGGCGCGCTTGAGCAAGATGGCAGTGAGAGAAATCAAAGGGCAGGCCTTGTTGATCGGGCGGCGCGACCTGCGCTCGAACAATTCCTGGATGCACAACCTGCATGTGCTGGCAAAAGGCAAGGATCGCTGCACGCTGCACATCCATCCCGACCACGCCGCGCGCCTGTCGCTAGAGGATGGCGAGACCGCCCATGTTACCTCGCGAGCCGGTACGGTCGAGATTCCCATCGAAGTGACGGATGCCATCATGCCCGGCGTGGTCAGTATCCCGCACGGCTGGGGCCATCGCCTGAAGGGAACGAGTATGAGCATTGCCAGCGAGCACGCCGGAGTCAACACCAACATCCTGACGGACGAGGGAGAAGTCGATCCTCTGTCTGGCAACGCCGTGCTGAATGGGATACCTGTGACGATTGGCAGAGTATAGGGGTGGCCGTCATCTGACCAGGGCAGGGGCAAGCCCAGCCCGTACCCTATACGGGCTTATCGAGCCGCTACGTAGTAGGGTACGGGCTGGGCTTGCCCCTGCCCTGGCTCCCCGTAGTGGCTCTGCCCCTGCCCTCGCTCCCTGGGCAACTCTACCACCGCTCCTGAACCTGCGCGCGAATATACGTATCATAGACCTCGCGTACCTTTTGCATGGTTTCGTCGCTGAGGGGAGGCAGTTCTGCTGCTTGCACGTTGTCTCCGGCTTGCTGCGGGGTTTTAGCGCCGGGGATGGCGGCGGTTACTTCGGGGTACATGAGTATCCAGCGCAGGGCGAATTGGGCCATGCTCGCGCCGGATGGGACGAGCGGGCGCAACTGTTCAACGGCTTGCAGGCCTGAGTCATAGTCCACGCCTGAGAAGGTCTCGCCTTGATCGAAGGCTTCGCCGTGCCGGTTGTAATTGCGATGGTCGTTTTGCGCGAACCGGGTCTGGGGGCGAAACTTGCCCGTCAGCATGCCGCTCGCCAGTGGCACACGCGCCAGGATGCCGGTGCCGCGTTCGCGCGCGGCTGCGAAGAACTGCTCGGCTGGCTTGAGGCGGAACATGTTGAAGATGATCTGCACGCTCTGTACGTGGGGATAGGTGATGGCTTTCATGGCCTCGTCTACGCGCTCTACACTCACGCCATAGAAGCGAATCTTGCCCTGCTGTGTGAGATCGTCCAGAATGCCGAAGACTTCCGGCATATCATAGACCTCCGAGGGCGGGCAGTGCAGTTGCAGCAGGTCAAGCGCGTCTGTTTGCAGGTTGAGCAGGCTGCGCTCGACGAAGCTGGTCAGGTTCTGGCGGTTGTAGCCACCGGCAACATGGGGGTTGAGCCGCCGACCCGCTTTAGTCGCCACGATGAGCTGTTCGCTGCGCAATTTGCGCGTCTGGGCGATCAGTTGTTCCGAGCGGCCGTCGCCGTAGACATCTGCGGTATCTATGAAGTTGACGCCCAGGTCTATGGCGCGGTGCAATGCTGCCAGTGAAGTGGTGTCATCGGTGTTGCCCCAGGCATCGCCGCCGATGCCCCACGCTCCGAAGCCAATCTCCGAGATGTTCCAACCAGTTCTGCCCAATGGACGATATTCCATAGTTTTTAAGCTCTCCCTTTTTAAGATACACGTTGGTATGGTGATAATGGTTTCTACAAGGTTAGTGTATAGCACGACAAGTGGATTCTGCAAAGGGATGAAAACCGGGGACAGGCCCTGATGAATTTTAACAACCGAATCGAGGAATCACGCGACCTGTTCGGCCCTGTCCCTACAGGACGGAGGTATGTATTACTGCATTCGATTGGAAAAATTCATCAGGGGGCCAAAACGGGCTATATCGCGTTCATTTATACAGGATGATACGTGGCCTGTGCTATGATGAAGCGCAGGAGACACATGCAAAACTAGCAGAGAAAGAGTCATTTATGCAAACGCTTTCCGGTCGGAGATCGAATGGTTTGGGTCCGCAGTCGCGCAGGATGGCCACCTTCGCTATCATTCTCTTTGCCCTGTCGGGACTCATCAGCGGCTTCGCGGTGGGAGCCTTTGTGCGCCCGAAAGTTGGGGGAACTGGCAACAATAATGGCACTGGCATTACGCGCATTGTGCAACAGACGAAGACAGCGACGCCGGCTGCTACGCCTCGCCCACAAACATTTAGCATTCAGGGTCTCGGCGGCGTTGGATATGTTGAAGTACCGGATGGAACTACTACCTATACTTTAACTGCTCAGCTTAATCCGGTAATAGGTACGGATGGTCAACCTGTTCATGCTAACAATCTGACTTGCAAACTCTGGCTCATTTCTCGTATAGCAAATGATCAAAATGTGTATATACCATCGGATATCGCCAAGAATGTAAATGGTATCAGCGGAGCATTTACTGCACTTGCTACTGCTAAAAATGGAGACCAGAATACCCCACTTGCGGGTGTTACCTATCCAGAAATTCAACAGGCTTTGAACTTTAGTGGCTCAACTTCACAAACTCAAGCTTGTAGTACTGATGGCAATGTAACGTGGCGGTACCAGGTATCAACGTCGGTACCTCCGGGTAAATATACCCTTGTAGTGTTCTACGACTGGAGCGGCAAACACTGGAACTGGTATTGGGTAAATATACTCATCAAAGCTGCTAATTCAAATTAGCCATGTTCTTCAAAATCCCACGCACAAGCAGAGCGAAGCGCACCCGCGCGGCGTCTGCCGTTGCGAGTACCTCGGTGTGGTTGACTTTTTCGGTGTCGTCTCCAGTAGCGGTGTTGGTAATCAGGCTGAGGCCAAGCACGCGCATCCCCATGTGACGGGCCACTACTACCTCCGGCGCGGTGGACATGCCTACGGCGTCAGCTCCCATAATACGCAAGAATTTGAGTTCAGAGCCCGTTTCGTAGCTTGGCCCGCTGACCATGACGTAGACGCCTTCTTGCAGCGTGGTACCCGCGTGTTGCGCGGCCACTTCGCGCGCGATCTGGCGCAAATCGGCGTCGTAGGCGTGGGCCAGCGCCGGGAAGCGTTCGCCGAAACGGTCGTCGTTTGGCCCCACGAGGGGATTGGCCCCTGTCATGCCGGGCAGGTTGATGTGATCGCGGATGAGCATAAAGTCACCTGGACGATAGGCGGGGTTCAGCCCACCAGCAGCGTTGGTGACGATCAGGGTGCGTGCCCCCAGCTCGTGCATAACGCGCACAGGCAGCGTCAGAGCTTGTAAAGAGTAGCCCTCGTAGAAGTGAAAGCGACCCTGCATCATCACAACAGGCACTCCCTCCAGTGAGCCGAGCAGCAAGCGGCCAGCATGACCATGCACGGTTGAGCGCTGGAAATGGGGGATTTCCGCGTAGGGGATAGCTGTGGCATCCTGCACGTCGTTTGCCAGGTCGCCCAGACCTGAACCGAGAATGATGCCGATGGCGGGTTGCAAACCGCTCTGAATGCGGATGGCGCTGGCTGCTTCTGTCAGCTGGTCGTACAGTGTCATAGTTATCTCCTACACTATTATACCGTAGTTTTGGCGGTTTCGCGGGCAAGCTGGCTGTAGACCTGGGTGGTGGCGATGTGGGCGTGTCCCAGTAGTTCTTGCACAGAGCGCAGTTCCATGCCGTTTTGCAGCATCAGGATGGCGAAGGAGTGGCGCAGCATATGCGGGGTGATGCCCTGGATGTTGATCTGCCGCGCATAACCTTTGATGATCAGCCAGAAGCCCTGGCGTGTCAGTCGCTCGCCGTGATGATTTACGAAAAGGGCCTGCTCGTTGGGATGGTGTTGGATGAGGCGCTGGCGTGGCTCCTGAATATAGTTTTTAATCTGATCCAGCGCGAGGGATGAGAGTGGCAACACACGTTCGCGTTTGTTTTTGCCGTTACGTCCCGCGCATACAACAGTGGCCTGCGCGAGATCGATATGCTCCAGGTTGAGGGCGACCAGTTCGCTGACGCGCATTCCGGTGGCGTAAAGCAAGTGCAGCATAGCCATATCGCGAATGCCGGTGGGCGAATCGAGGGTAACCTGGCGGAAGAGGTTGGCTACTTGCTCCTGGCTCAAGATTTGCGGCGGTTCTTTCTGGATGCGCGGCGCGTTCAAATCTTCGATGATATCAACGGAGATACTGCCGTGAGCGCGCAGGTAGCGAAAAAAAGTTTTCAAAGAGGCCAGTTTGCGCGCGATGGTGGTTGGGCGATAGGCTTGCTCGTCGCGCATTTCCAGCAGGTAACTGGCGATATGCGCGCGCGTCACGTGCTGCCAGCTCTCTATACCCTGGCGCGTAAAATAGGCGCACGCCTGGTTGAGATCGTTACGATAAGCCACAATGGTGTTCGCATTGGTCTCCTCACGTCCCTGTTCCTTTGTGGAAAGTGACGCGATATACTCATCGATATCTTCTTGTAACATCAAGCACTTCCAAATATCTATATTCATAGGAGGAACAAAAGCTTGTATTCCTGTCGGGTCACTCGATACCTTTGGCTACCTGGCTATGACTTCGCTATTATAATGATTGCACACGTAAGTTACAAGCTAAAGCGACAAAAGTAGGAAGTACGGGCTTTCTTCAAACATGCTATAATGCACATCAATGGGTACTTTTGAGAGAACCCTCACGCCTCGCATGATTACACGCGGATGTCGTATTGTAGTGATGGATGTCCGCGCAAAAATAAGGAGAAATTGGACACGATGAGTAAGTTGATTGAGATGTTCGCGCAGGCCCGGCGGGCGCAGAGCGGTGGCGGGCTTGGTTTCATTGGCAAGAACCGGCCAGCCGCCAAACCGCGCGCGGCGGCTGTTGTTGTAAGCTTTGCGACACCGGATACTGCGCGCGCTGAAGCGGCCATCAAGGCTGGCGCGGATGGTCTGCTTTTTGACTGGGATGGCGAGAAGACATCGCTCGAAGCGTTGCAAAAAGCTGTAGATACGGCACAGACTGGTGAAGAAAAAGTTCTATGCGGCCTGCGCATTACGGGCGGCTGGGATGAGATCGAGCGCGAAACGTTTGAGCATTTGAAAGAGTTGCACGTGGGCTATGTCATTTTGCCCATGAACGCCCCGGCCCGTTTGCTGGCTTTGCAGTTCAAAGAACTAGAACTGGTCGTCGCGGTGCCGATGCACGAAGGGGAGATGTATCCCATTTTCATGCGCAACCTGACAGCCTTCGAGGGTCTCGCGGCGGTGAGCCTGGACTTCCATTTACAGGGGACGATTAGCAGCCTCTCTATCGAAGATGTGCTGCGCTATCGCGCTGTGCGCGATGCCGTGCGTTTCCCCGCTATGCTCAACGTGGATACCGACATCAGCGAAGCAGACGCTTACACGCTGTTGACGCTGGGCGTGCAGGCCATGATTATCACGGCAGATAAATCGAGCGAGAAGATCAAGCAGCATGTGCGGCAGATGCGTATCCTGCTGGAGCAGGTGTTTCACGAGGATAAGGACAGCAAAGAGAGCTTTGGCCTGACTCCGTCAGTGCGAAGTTAGGGTCGTCATGTGATGGAAAGGGCGCGGGAAGGTTTCGCCTTCCCGCGCCCTTTCCATCACATGACTTTTATTTCTGGTTGAGCTATCTGCCAGTGCAATTGGCGGCGGGGGATGCGTCTCAGCAGGCTGCGCGTGCTATTCCATACGCGTTCGGGGTCGGCATTATTGCGCCAGTAATAATAGCAGCCTATGCCATCAGGTTCGACGCTGGTGATATGGTGGAAGGCTGCTTCCATCTCTTTCTCCGTTTCTTCATCAATGCTAAAATTTTGGAGCCAGAGCTGGCTGCGTTTCTGATGCTGGCGCGTGGTCTCAACCAGGGTAGTGCCCCATGCCTGCACCTGGCACACGCTTTCATGCAGCAAGTTCCAGAAAACGTGGCAGCCGACGGTATCAAGCGCGGGTAGAGTGGTCAATTCCTCGACCAGGGAGAGATCAAGCGGTAACAGGACGGCGGTTGTTTTGATATTAGCATCTACTCGTTTGACACAGGCGCATAGTTCGCCAAGAAAGTCGATCATCGAACGCCGCCGGAAGCGCACGAGGTCCGATACGTCGGGGCAGAGGGCGCGACAGACCGGGCAAAAACAACTCACTTCCAGTCCGCGTGGCTCGTCGATCAGGATGCCGTTGATGGGATAGGAGCGCAGCAAACGTTCGATCTCACCGAAGAGCCACTGGCGGAAGGGCTGGTTATTGAAACAGGAAATCTCATGATAGCGTCCGTGACGATCCAGAACGCGCGAATGCGGATGGCGAAAGGTATACCAGCTTGGCATCAGGGATGGCCCGGCAAAGAGATTGCCAAAGCGTCCCAGGCTGATATGTGTCTTGAGGCCGACATCCTGCGCTTGCAGCAGACCTCGTTCCAGGTCACGCGGCCAGCGCTGATCTTCTTGCTCGTGAATGGGATAGACGATACTGCTAGCGCCTGTCGCGCGGATTTGCTCGAAATCGCGTTTGATGGTGTCGGGATGCAGTAAGGGGTGGAAGTAAGCGACAGTAATATCCATGCATGATACCTACCCAACCAGGATGAGCCGCAAAAGCGGCAATACGCGCAAACAAATTTTATTGTTCAGTTGCCAGTATAACATAGTCAGAGTGTATGTTTCACGAATTACGGACATACTAGCCAAATCAGCCTAAAACCTTAACTCATTTTTCCCACTCACTCAAGGATAAGCGGTGGGAGGTTCTGATTGAGGGATCGAGATGCTGAAAAATATGAGTAATTATGGGCTATTCATGCTCAATGCTTGACAATCCTGGCGAATCTATGCACAATGCATTCATGAGTCACGCATGGCGAGTACAGATTTTGGGCAATGTATGTTTTGTGCGAGCATACGCCAAAATTAATCTGACGCTGGACGTTAAAGGACGGCGGGCAGATGGCTATCATGAACTGGCGACGGTGATACAAACCGTTGATCTCCATGATACGCTTTGTTTGACGAGTACCGGTGATGGGCGTGTGGAGATAGTGTGTACTCGCCCCGAACTGGGCAACGAGGAGAACCTGGCGGCGCGGGCGGCGCGGCTCTTGCGGGAACGGTTCTCGATCTCGCAAGGTGTGTTGATTGAATTGCGCAAACGTATCCCGGTGGCTGCCGGGTTAGGTGGTGGGAGTAGTGACGCGGCTGCTATGTTGCTGGCATTACAGCAATGGTGGCGCTTACCTCTCTCCCTGTCCGAGCTTGAGGCTCTGGCTGCCACACTTGGTTCGGATGTGCCGTTCTTTCTAACAGGTGGTCTCGCGCTTTGTGAAGGACGGGGTGAGCGTGTCACGCCTCTGGCGGCCCTGTGGCCGCAGTCGATGCGCTGGCTGCTCTTGCTCAAACCGGCCATCAGTATCGCGACAGCGCGGGTATTTCAGGCGCTCCCGGCCAGTGATTACAGCGATGGGAGTGCTAGCCGGGAACTGGTGGAGGCATTGCGCGAGGGACGTTTGCCACAACCGGAAGATTTCCATAATAGCCTGGAGCGTGGCGTGCTGGAACAGTATCCAGAGGTGGCTCGGGCAAAAGCGAACCTGTTGCAAGCGGGCGCGTCCCTTGTGCGGCTTTCGGGCAGCGGCCCGACGCTCTACGCGCCCTTTCCGAATCTTTCCAGCGCCATACGGGCGCAGGAACAACTTCAAGCGTCGGGTTACGAAATTTACCTGGCGCACGCGGTCTATCCCGAAGGGGAAGAACGCACTGTTAGTTAGTGTTAAAGCGTAAGGAGAAAACTTATCATGGCTGAGTATTACTGTGTCAAATGCAAAACCAAGCGTGAGATGAAGGACGCCGAGCGCGTGACCATGAAGAATGGCAAGCCGGCCCTCAAAGGCAAGTGCGCTGTGTGCGGCACCACCATCAACTCCATCCTTGGAGCGGAAAAGAAGGCATAATTGAACAGAGATGGGATTGCACGAGGCGGAGCCTCGTGCAATCCCATCTCTGTTGTTGAGGTAGTTCTTGAAAAATCTGCTGCGTACTCTTGTCTTGTTTTTGGTGCGCCTTATTGGGTTCCCAGGCGCGCGCGCAGCAGAAAAAAAGGCACGCGCAACTTCTCTCCCCGTTTCAACGACGCCTCGTATCTTATTGGTGCGTCCCGATCACCTGGGCGATATGCTATTGACTACGCCCGTGCTTGACGCGCTCAAACGATCTGTACCTGGCGCGCATATTACTATGATGGTTGGTCCCTGGTCGAGCGAAGTTGTGGCGCGTCACCCCGCTATTGATCGCCTGCTAGTGTTTCCATTCCCCGGCTTCCAGCGCGCCTCACAGAACCCGCTTTCACCCTATATCTTGTTGGTGAGCGCGGCGCGGCAGCTACGGCGCGGTAACTATGATCTTGCCATCAACCTGCGTCCCGATTTCTGGTGGGGCGCTGCCCTTCTCTACCTGGCGGGTATTCCGCGTCGTGTTGGTTATGCGCTGCGTCCAGGCGCGGCGTTTCTGTCGCATACTCTCCCTTTCCAGGCTCCCGAACTCGCCGCCGTCTCCAGTTTGCGTCTTGCCAACGCGGGTCTGCAAGCGCTGGGGTACGCGCCACTGCCTGAGCCATATACGCCTGAAAGCTATCCGGCAGTCTTCCAGCCGGGCGAGGAAGAACAGCGACAGGTGGCAGAGCGCCTGCGAAACGCGGGTATCGATGAGCAGACGCCCGTTATCGCGATTCACGCGGGAACCGGCGCGGCGGTCAAACTGTGGCGCAACGAGGCATGGTCGCGCTGCGCCGGCGAGGTTGTACAACTGCTCTCAGCGCGCTTGACAAACGCCACGCCAGCCCGTATCATCCTCACGGGTAGCAAGGGCGAACGCCCCATGTTAGAAGAGATCGCGGCTGGTATGACTGGCTCCGCGCTCGTGATGACAGATTTGACGGTGGGGCAACTGGCCGCGCTGCTTGGCCGCGCGTGGCTGGCGCTGGGGGTTGATAACGGGCCGTTGCACCTGGCGGTAGCGCAGGGTACACCAACTGTTGGCATTTTCGGCCCGACCGACCCGCGTATCTTTGGCCCCTGGGGCAGTCCTGAACGGCATATCGTGGTAGCTTCGACCCATCGCTGCGCCACTTGCCCGGCCATCCCGTGCGGACGCCTGGATTTCACAGCGGAAGAATTGCCCCTGCATCCATGCGTGCGCCTGGTAACGGAGGAAGAGGTAATGGCGGCGGTGGAACAGCTTTTATCGTATGTGAAAAGCGATGGATGATGCGGATGCAATAGGAATACAATTATGGGATATGACAATGTATTGCAGGTATTAGGAGAGAATACGTGACCGGGCGTACCGCTGACGAGGACAGGGTCCCCACCCATCCACACAACCACTCCCGCCCTTACAATGACTACGACGGAGGTGTATACCGTACGTTGTCATTGTAAGGGCGGGGGTCGGTTGTGTGGATGGGTCGGGGACCCTTGCGGTCGCCCTGACCTGGCTCCAGGTAGAGCAGCATGATACAATTTGGATGATTATGGATATCCACCGCGCCCGGATGTGCGATGGGAGTTGCGAAAAAAGAGCATTCGTGCCAGCAAGATGGTCTTGAGCGCGTGTCTTTATGGGTGCATGTGTGTCGTCGGGGCCGTACTCTGGCTGAGCAGAGGTGGAAAGAAATATGCGCCTCTGTCGCCGCGCGCGATGCAACCGCGCCGCATTCTGGTGATTCGCCTCGATCTGATCGGCGACCTGGTGCTGTCGATGACGGTTGTGCGCGCCCTCAAACGAACCTATCCGGGCGCGGAAATTGACCTGCTGGCTCTGCCTTCCAGCGCGCAAATTGTTCAAGACGATCCTGATCTAGCGAATGTTATTCCCTATGACCCGAATGTCTGGCGGCGTCCTAAAGCGCTGGCACAGGGGCGCAACTGGCGTAACGCCTTCAGCGTCATACGCCGCCTGCGCTCGCGCCGCTACGATATAGCGGTGAGCGTATTTGGCAACTGGGCGGCCATGCTGGCCGTGGCGAGCGGCGCGCCACGGCGTGTTGGTTTTGGGCGCGAGAGCTACCCCGGCTTCATGACCGACAGCGTAGCGGGTCGCCACTGGCTGCCGGGCGAGCGCCTGCACGAGGTCGATTACTGTCTCAGGCTGGCGCGGGCGGCGGGCGTGGCGATTACAGATGAAGATCGCATTCCGTGCCTGTTTGTCGCTGCAAGCGCACAGGACGCGCTGAATGCGTTGCTGCATGATCTGGACATCAGGCAGGATAAACCGTTGATCGCCTGCCATGTGGCTTCAAATAACGGGCAATCAAAACGCTGGCCCATTCCCTACTGGGCCACGCTGCTTGATCGTCTGGCACGCGAGTTGGGAGCGCAGGTCGTGCTGACGGGCGCGCCGGGTGATCTTCCCCTGATTGAGCGTGTGACGCGGCGTATGGAGCAAACGGCTTTCAACCTGGCGGGAAAAACCAGCCTGACCCAACTGGCCGCGTTGCTGCAACGCGCTGATATAATGATTTCGGGTGATAGTGGTCCCATGCATATCGCGGCAGCCGTGGGTACGCCGTTGATCGCCATTCATGGCCCGACCGACCCGGCGCATTCTGGTCCTGTCAGCCTATCGGCCACCATTTTGAGGAGCGGCATCTGGTGCAGTCCATGCTACACTGTGAAAGACCCGGCGGATTGCCGATTTTATACGACGCAGTGCATGAAAAATATTACGCCGACCAGAGTATTTGAGGTAGTTGAGGCGAAGTTGAGGGAGAAGGAATGAGTATGATTTTGGAGCAACTTGCAGCTCCAACTCTCGTCAAGGTTTTTGAAAATAATTTGATCGAGGAAATGGCATGATAATGCTGCCGCCCAATGCGCGTATTCTGGTGGTCAAACTGGCGACTATTGGCGATCTCTTGCTTGCTACTCCGGCATTACGCGCCCTGCGCGAAACGTATCCCCAGGCGCGCATCGATCTGCTGGTAACGCCTGCCTCTGCCGGATTGTTGGATGGGTGGGAGATGATAGACCGCGTGATCGTGCTGGACAAATACCTGTTCGATTATCCACAGCAGTTCTTCACGCATCCGGCTAACTTGAAACGGTTGCAACCACTGTGGCGCGATTTGCGCGGCGGTAGCTACGACGCGGTTGTGCTAATGCATCATCTGACGCTTTTTTTGGCCGCTTAAAACACCAGCTTTTGATGCGAGCGACGGGAGCGCGCTGGCGCGTCGGTCTGGATAATGGACACGGCTGGTTTCTCAATGCGCGCGTGGAAGATGGCGGCTTTGGCGCAATGCACGAGGCCGAGTATAATCTCGCGCTGGCGGGAGCAGTAGGCGCGAGTACCAAGAATAAACGCCTGGAGCTGCCCATCAGCGCTGAGGAGCGCAGGCAGGCACGCGAACTGGTGTTTGGCGAAACTGCGCCGGAAGATGTGGCGCGCCCGATCATCGCCATGCATCCAGGCAGTGGCGGCTATAGCACGGCGCGGCGCTGGTCGCCCGAACGTTTCGCGCAACTGGCCGATACGCTCTATCGTGATACGGGCGGGCAATTGTTGCTGGTGGGTGGCCCAGAAGAAGCCGCATTGCATGCGCAGATACTGGGCATGATGCAGTCGGCCATGGCAGCGCGCAGCCTGGCCGGGAAGGGCAGCGTCAAAGTGACGGCAGCCGCCCTGGAACTGGCCGATCTCTTTATCGGCAACGATGCCGGTCCGATGCACCTGGCTGCTGCTGTAGGCACACCTATCGTGGCTATTTTTGGGCTATCCAACTCTGATGCGTGGGGTCCGTACACCGGTGGCGTACCAGGAAGGCGCGCCATCGTGGTAAAATTAGATTTGCCCTGTATGCCCTGCTTCTATAGCGGTCACTTACTCGGCACGCCGGAAGGCTGCGCTACCCGCGATTGCCTGGCTATGCTGGGCGTTGACCCGGTGGCAGTGGCTGCTAGAAGGCTGTTGAGGGAGGCGGGGAGATGGCAAACTGTTAAAGATAGAGGAACAAATGATTGATTCAAAATACACACCGCCTGTCGATCAATTGCTTACGATGGGTGAAACCAAATTAATGAAGTCAGAAGATTGGTCTGACTATCTTGCTCTGGGTATTGAGCCGGAACATATTCCTGATCTGTTGCGCATGGCTGATGATGAAGAACTAAATGATGCAGAATCGGAAAGTGTAGAAATCTGGGCACCGATACATGCTCTACGAGCGCTTGGACAGTTGCGCGAAGAAAACACGATTCAACCTTTACTCCAGATACTTACAAACCATGAAAAGGACGAGTGGATACAGGAAGAGTTGCCGAGGGTTTTCGGCTTGATAGGTCCAGCCGCTATTCCCGCGCTTTCTGAGTACTTTGCTGATGCTTCGCATAATCTCTATCCCCGAAGTTACGCTTGTGATGCGTTGCGTGAAATTGCTGAAAGCTATCCAGAGAGCCGTGCTGCTTGCATTGAGGCTATTACGCGAACATTGGAGCGGTTCGAAGAAAATGATTATGAATTGAATGCTTTTATCATCGATGATCTAGCGGAAATAAAGGCAGTAGAAACACTTCCTCTGATTGAAAAAGCATTTGAATCTGATAGGGTTGATGAGTTCATTATTAATCTGGACTATACATTAGTTCTCATGGGCCTGAAGGAGCCTGAACCTGTGGGAGAGCTTTTTTCGTCGTTTGAAGAGCTTCTCAGCCGCTTTCCGACACCCCCGACTCATAAATACAATCCGTCTGATTTTGAGATTGTAGATCACGGATTTCCAGATGACGAAAGCGCACCTGTTGTTGATAGCCTGCCTGTTCGGGCAAGCAGTCCGCTAAGGGATTTTAAGCCCATCAAGTTTTCGCGCAATAAGTCAAAGAAAAAGAAAAAGAAACGTTAAGTCTGGGCGATGGGTGCGGCCTGGCGTTTAACGGGCCTGGAGAAATTGCCGATTTCGACTTCTGGTAATTCGCGTTTGAGCACATCGATCATGGCGCGGATACCGAGCGCTTTGCCCATAGAGTCGAGTGAGGGCATGCGCGGTAGCAGCACTTCGGGGTCGATGTTCAGGTTGCGCAGTTGGATCAGGCGCAGGTCGGTTTCTCTAGCGAAGGAGAGCAGCGCTTCAACCTCGCGCTCGCGGTCGATCATGCCGGGGAAGCTGAGCAGGTTGATGGAACTGTAGACTCCGGCGTCGCGGGCGCGTTTGAGCGAGTCTTTGACATCCTCAAAGGTGTAGCCGAGGGGGCGATAGTAGGCAGTGTACGTTTCGGGATGTCCTGAGATGGTGCTGGCGCGCAGGGTATCCAGGCCCGCGTCGTAAAGGCGTTGCAGCCAGCGCGGGTTGCTAGCGTTGGTGTTGATGTTGATGACGCCCTTGTCGGTGCGAGCGCGAATGGTTTTAATGGCCTGCTCGATGCGCCGGTACTGCAAAAGCGGTTCGCCTTCGCAACCCTGACCAAAGCTGACAATGGCCTCTTCTGCCTGTTGCAGGTGCGGGACTGCCACCTCGACAATTTCTTCAACGGTCGGAATGAAGGTCAGGCGGTCCTGCGGTGAAACGAGATCTTCTTCTTCCTGTTTTGAGATACAGCCGATACAACGCGCGTTGCAGCCGGGTGAAACAGCAATCGCCATTTCCCAACGCCCGAAGAAGAGGTTGCTGGCGGTGGGGCAGGCGTAGTCGAGGGCGCAATGGGCGTGTTGCTCGATCACGCGGTTGTTGGGATGGGCCGCCACTTTTTCGCGCACGAGACGCGCCAACGCGCGTTTTTGAAAGGCGCGCGGGTGCCATTTGCGCGGGTCGTCGGTCTGGATGGCGGCAACATAGAGACGGCCATGCAGACCCGCCACCGCGCTGTACCCGAAGAAAGGCAACGGTTCCGTTCCAGGGACTTTTTCATAGTCTGGCAAATAGGTGCGCGTGTAGCCGATGGGCAGCAGAGCGGCGGCAGCCCAGCCGCGCGATTGCTCGATGACCTGCCGCTGACCGGATGGCTTTTCGCCTACCGCCAGGCGGTCAGGCATCATGGAAAGCGTGACACCGTCGGGCAAGGGGATAAGGTCAGCAGTAGTGAGCGCATGGTGGCCGAAGGCGAGTGGTCTCAGGCGTGGTTCCTCGCGGATTTCTCCGCCGGGCGTGCAATAGACAAGATATGGATTGGGCATGTTGATCCTGTAAGTATAATGGGCGTATTTAATGCTGCCTGGCCTGGCCTGGCGCAATGCGATTAATGCGATGGCGGCGGCGTGGCGGGAATGCGCGCCCCGGTTGGCCGGTCATCGACGAAGTCGTCCTCGAAGAAGCGGGGCATGGTCGCCATTGTTGTTTGCGCCGCGATGCGTTGCTCCAATTCGCGCGTCTCTTCATAGACAAAGCTCAAGAGAATGTGATTGCCGCGCAACGTTTGACAGACATGACGTATACGCGGCTGCTCTGATTCCATCCAGGCATTAACGATGGTCTCAAGCGCGGACATGTTATCCCCGCACTGCGCGCTATCAAAGCCCTTGAACCTGTACACGTTCGTATCCTTTCGGCATCGAAACAGTCATTCGCTGTTTAAGACCAATCAGACCCTGCTCAAATGTAGCACATTGATCATTCTCATGTTCATTTTACCATAGGTGTCTAGCGCATGGTAAAGTGTCTGTTTTCTTGCTGCGATTTTGAAAGTCCTATTTACTTACACTACATTTGCATTCTCATATCTATACACAGAAAGTTGCCATTGTGTCACACAAAGTCAGTTCTTTGTATGGATTGTGTTTATCTTGACCAGCTTTTCCCGCCAGGTTCTAGCAACAAAAACGTCACACTGTATGTGCAAAACTGACTACAATGAAGTAACATTATAATATAGTGTAATATTTAATGCAAAACAACATATTAGATTGACATTGAGCGTCTGATCTTGTATAATCGGCGTTGTTACTTTACTACAAACTTCGTGGGAGATTGCAACATGGTAGTTCAACAGCGCATTATTATTATTGGAGCAGGTATCGTTGGGCTTTCGACCGCATATGCTCTTCTAAAGCAGAGTAAGCATCGTGTCACCCTGCTGGAACAGGCTACCGTCGATCATTCAGGTGGTACTTCACATGGTTTTTCTCGCCTGTTACGCTTCGAGTATGGCTCTGATGCGCATTATTCTCGCATGGTACAACTGAGTCTGGAACGTTGGAAACAGCTCGAAGTGGTTGCCGGACGAGCGCTTTATATACCTACTGGTGTGCTTGTGGCCGGTTCAAGTGAAGATGGTGTCACATGCGCAAGTTATACTGTGGCAAGGGAAATGGGCTTGCCCATTGAATATCTTAGCGAAGAGCAGTGCAACAGGCGTTTTCCGCAGTTTGCTACCCGCACCTATGATGCTATCACCTACAATGCTGAGGGTGGTATATTGCGCGCTTCGTCCTGCCTGCAAACGTTGCGCGATCTTGTGCTGGCAATGGGGGGAGAGATTGTCGAAGCCAATCGCGTCTCGCGGATGGTGTATGGTGATGCGCGCTGTCCAGTGCAACTCTCTCTCGCTTCGGGGCAGACCCTCGCGGCTGATCGAGTGGTGCTCGCGGCTGGTCCATGGATTCACCACCTGCTGCCGCAGGTGGAGCTGCCGGTGCGTATGACGCGCCAGTATTTGTTCTATTTTGCCGGTCTGCCCGTTACCAGTTATGCAGCGGGAGCATTTCCGGCCTTTATGGCAGGAGACCTGTATGGATTCCCAATTCACGAGGGCTGCAACGGCTGGGTCAAGGCCGCTTCGCACGATTTTGGCTACAGTGTTTCGCCCGATGATAGGACGCCACCGGACAGGGTAGTTATTGAACGGATTCGAGATGCGTTATCGGCTTTGTTGCCCGCGCTTCGCAACGCGCCACTGGCTCGTATCGATTCATGCGTCTATGATGTTACCCCGGACGAGCATTTTATTCTTGACCGCCTTCCCGATGATCCACGCATTGTGATCGCCACCGGCTTGAGTGGTCACGGTTTCAAATTTGGTCTGTTATTAGGAGAGCTAATGAGTAGTTTACTTTGTGATACGAAACCAGTGGTGCCAATGGAACACTTCGGGCTGGCGCGTTTCGCGCAAAAGGACTTATTCCTCGGCAGGCGTGGAACGCAGTTTTTTGCGTAAACCGGAAACGCGTTTTTCGCTAACGCGGCGCTTGCGGCTGGCAGCCGTGGGGCGTGTTGGTTTGCGCGGAGTCTCAACGCGCTGAAATTCTTCAAGACGCGCCTGCATCCTCTCAAACGCGGCTTCGCGATTGGCGTGCTGCGATCTGCGCTCCGTGGCCGTGACGGTGATACCAGTGGGGCGATGAACCAGGCGCACGCCCGTTTCAACTTTATTGCGATGTTGCCCACCCGGTCCGCTGGCAATGAAGAACTCCACGTCGCAGTCGCGTTCGAGCGATTCTCGGTCGGTTGGATAGAACGGAGTCAAGGTAGGTGCCTGCCCTTCATCATAAATGTTTCTCAAACCATGCCTTGATATGCCGTAGCCGTTCCAATCGCGAATGCGGGTGGCCGCCGCGTGAGAGGCCGTGACTCTGGCCCTCGAAGCGCACAAAGAGCACTTCGCGGCCCATGTATTTGAGGGCGGCGAAGAGTTGCTCGGCCTGTTCGATATTGCAGCGCGCGTCGCTTTCGCTGTGGATGATGAGCAGAGGCGTATGTATGTCCCGCACGTAGGTGATAGGAGACATATGCCGGTGCCGTTCGGGTTCTTCGTAGGGCGCGCTTTCCAGGTCATCGACGGCGAACTTCCAGCCGATGTCGCTGCTGCCGAAGAAGGATGAGCGATCGGTGACGCTGCGGTCGGTGATGGCTGCTTTGAAACGGGCGCTGTGGCTGATGATCCAGTTGGTCATAAAGCCGCCGTAGCTGCCGCCCATGACGCCGAGCCGCTTTTCGTCGATATAGCCTCTTTGTATGACAGCATCTACACCGGCCAGGATGTCGTCGGGGTCTTTTTCGGCCCACGCGCCACGCACTGCCAGGGCGAAGTCGTGTCCATAACCGATGCTGCCGCGCGGGTTGGTATACAGTACGACGTAGCCATTTGCGGCCAGCATGTGCATTTCATGGATAAAACCGTAGCCGTACTGTGTATTGGGTCCGCCGTGAATCTCAACGATCAAGGGGTACTTACGCGTCGCGTCGAAATCGGGTGGTTTGATTACCCAGCCGTCCATCGGCCAGCCGTCTGCGCCCGCGTAGGTGATGTGTTCGGGAGCAGTAAGCTGCAATTCGTTGAACAGGTCATCATTGAACGAGGTCAGGCGGCGCAAGGCTCCCGGCGTGGCGAGCGAGCAGGCGAAAATTTCGGCAACGCGGGTAGGGTCTTCGATGAGGATAAGCAGTGTGCTTTTGGATTGATCCAGCGAGAAGTTCGAGCGCGTCCACGCCCCCCGGTGTGAGTGTGGGCGGCTGCTTGCCTGAGCCATCGGTAGAGATAGCGTAGACACGCGCTGCGCCGCGCTGTGAAGCTAATACATAGAGCGTCTTGCCATCGCGTGACCAGGCGGGCGGGGGCGTCAATTGTTCGTCGGTGGTGTCGCTGTTGGTCCAGTCGCCGCAACTGCCTTCAAATTCGCGCGAGAGCGCGCGCGCCGCGCTTTGCTGCGCGTTGGCATCGATGGTATAGACTTCGTTGTGGCTGACCGAACGCAGGCGCAGCGCGCCTATAAAGGCGATGGTCTGACCGTCGGGCGACCAGGATGGCGAGGCGCATGACAGCGTGCCGTTTGTGAGGTGGCGCAGCGTGGCGGGCTGGCCGTTATCAATGCCGAGTGTGTAGATGTCGAAGCAGGGCAGGCTCCAGCGATCTTCGCCCCGGCTGGAAACGAAGGCGATGCGCGAGCCATCGGGCGACCAGGCTGCATCGCGACTATCCCAATCACCATCGGTGAGTTGCCGCGCTTCGCCACCGGCTGCGTCGATAAGAAAGAGGTGGTGGCGGCGGTCATGGATGAAACCAACGCCATCCAGCCGGTAGAATAACCTGTCGATGACACGCACTTTGGGCAGTGGCTTGCCATCTTCGCTTTCTTCATCGAGTGGTGCCACCGTTGCTTCAAAGAGGATACGCGAGCTGTTGGGCGACCACTGCGGGTGCGACGCGCCATGCGGCATCCGAGTGAGTTGGTGCGCCTCGCCACCATCTGCCGGCATCAGCCAGATTTGCGGTTTGCCCTGGCTGGCCTTCTGCTCGCGTGTGGCATCCTTGCCCAGAGGTTCGCCTTCGCGGTCGGAGACAAAGGCCAGCCAGCGCCCGTCGGGCGACCAGGCAGGGCTGTGCGCGTTCGTACTCGCGCTGGTAAAGCGTCGCGCCTCGCCGCCACGCGCGGGGATGACCCAGATGGCGGTGCGATAGGCATGGTTGCGCTCATCGATGGTTGTGACGACGAAGGCCACGCGCTGCCCATCGGGCGACATACGCGGCCTGCTCAGAATTTTAAATTGATAGAGATCTTCTATGGTGATGGTACGTGTCATTGGTTCCTACTCTATACTAGTTCTCAGTAGCGACGCCCCTTGTGGGTGTCTCGTTTTATCCGTGTCAGTGCGTGCATCATCAACGGGAAGGACACCCTCAAGGGGCGTCGCTACTTCAGGAGAAGACTCCTTCTTCGCTCTCCACGATTAACTGGTTAACCACCGCTTTCAAATCGCCTGTGCGCTGGTAGGTGGCAAGCTGGCGGTCGGCGCTTGAACCCTCGTCCAAAATGCGATAGGCGTATTCTATTTCCTGGCGACTGCCGAGTTCATCGACGACATCGGCTATGAACCATTCGATCAACTCGCGTATGAGGCCGCGAGCGGGCAATTCTTCTTGTTTACCAAAGTCGATTAACTTCCCTTCCAGCCCGTAGCGCACGGCGCGCCATTTGTTCTCCTCGATCAAGTCGAGGGGGTAGACGCGGAAGGTCATGTTGTCGCAGCGCAGCTTCCACAATTTGGCGATGATGGCCTGAATGATGGCGGCGATGCATACGGCTTCATCCACGCGCGTGCATACGTCGCAGATGCGAAATTCCAGGGTGGGATAGGACCAGTTGGGACGCACGTCCCACCAGATTTTAGAGCCGTCGGGGATTGAGTGCGTTTGCACCAGCGTATCCACCATGTAGGTGAAGTCGGACCACGACTGGAAAGAGCGCGGGATGCCGCTGCGCGGGAAGTTGCGGAAGATGATGCTGCGATAGGATTTCAGACCGGTGGTACGACCCATCCAGAAAGGCGAACTGGTTGACAGGCAGAGCAGGTGCGGCAGAAAGTAGCGCACAACGTTCATGGCGTCGATCAGAAATTCGCGGTCTTCGATACCGATATGTACGTGGGTGCCAAAGATCAACAGGCGCTGTGCCAGTTCCTGCATGTCATTTTTTACCCCGGCATAGCGGTCCATGGGAGTAATATCCTGCTCTTTCCATGAAGAAAAGGGGTGGGTGCCGGCGGCGGCGATCTTTAAGCCATTCTTGCCTGCCAGTTCCATGATAGCGCGGCGCAGGCGATTCAGCTCTGTGCGCAGTTCGGCTGGCGTCTGGCACACCGAGGAGCCTACTTCGACAATGGATTGGTGCAGTTCAGGCTTGACCTGTTCCTTCAGGATCAGACGCCCCTCCTCTAGAATCTGTGTGATATAGGAGCGTAGCTCCCGTGTTTGGGGGTCGATGATCTGGTATTCTTCTTCGATGCCGATGGTAAGTGATGGCGCTTTCATATATGGCTCCTCCTGGCAACATGGGCGAGATTCATTCGGCCCCACATTGTACATCGCTAACGCTTTTCCACGACAAACGTAGCCACCGCCGAACCTGTGCCGGCTGTGACATTCAACAGCGCCTCCTGGGAAAGGCGCGAGAGGCAGCCATCCATGTAGCCGCCATAAAATATCAAGGGGTTGGTGTCCAGCATCCGGTCATTCAGCTCAACATGTCCGTTGACCATGCTGGGGTAGGCTTCGCTGGGAATGGCGACCCGTTCCTGCACGATATAGGGTTCCTGAAGCGCGGTCTGAATGGCCTGGCCCCAGGTGGCTGCATCAACTTCCCAGCCCAAAACGATGCCTTTGCCGCCATATTCGTCGTTCGGCTTGAGCACGAAGTGTTCGCGATGTTCAAAAATATGGGGTAGCAGGTCAATCAATTGGCCCCGGTGGTGCGCATGGCGTTCCTCTACGCGGTACGTCCAGGGGATGTGCGCGTCGATGGCGGCCAGTTCTTCCATATTGAAGAGCGCGGCGTTGCGTTCGTCGCTCAAAACAGCCAGGCTGGCCTTTTTATGTAAAATTTTGCAGCGGAACGGATTGACCATACACACCGCGCCATCAAGGACGGCGCGCATGACAGGGTGGTCAAGCCCGCCGCGCTCGACCAGTTCGCTAATCAGCACGCGCTTGTAAATCAGCGTGATGTGGAAATCACCGGCTACCAGTTTGCCGTCGCGATATTCGACCTCGCGTGGGTCGGCGATGATGCATTCGATGCCCTGCGAGCGAAAATAGTCGGCGAAGAGCACAAATTCGCTGTAGCTCGGTACCTCGCGCCAGTTGAGAATGGCGATGCGCGGCTTTTCGCGATGCCCGGCCCACTGCTGGTGGGCATCGAGCAGCGCGTGCATGACGCTGTGGCGCGCCGGGAGCGGGCGCACCTCGTACTGGCGCAAATATTCGCGCATGACGGGCAGGCCGTAAGCAACCTCCGCCAGCGCGTCATTATATGCGGGGCTGGCGGGTGTTTCGGCATTATATTCGGTCAGGCGCAAGCCACCGCGATCGGTGACAAAAAATGTATCGACACGCGAGGTTGGGCTGGGGTCGCGGAAACCGGGATCATGATGTATCAGTTGCTCTTCCCAATCCAGCAGACCGAATTGTTTGCGAATCCCCTCGTCTTGCATGGCGGCCCGATAGGCCTTATCAAAGGCGCGCAGCAGCATCGACATGCGCGACTGGAGAAAGCGATATTGTTCCGGCGTCATGAAACGCGGGCGCAGCACAGTACACAATGGCCGCCCGCCAAAGATGAGTCCGCGCTGCTCCTGCTGTGCTTCCAGTTGCGCCTGCGATGCAGCCGCCAGGTCGTCGCTCAGGAGATCATGATAGCGTTGAATGGCTTCGCGTAGTGACATGTCGCTCTCTCTCCTCTAACTATGCGTATCATTTTCAGCGCGTTCGCGGTTGGCTGTTATGAATGCGTCCCAGCGCAGTTCTTTAATTTGGGGGCGGGGTTGTTTGGCGAGGCGAATTGCCATGTCTGCCATGTGCTTGACGACCCACTCAAAATAAAAGGGTGTGAGCGAGTAAATATCCATGTCGGGCGCGGGATTCATGAAGTCGATGGCATAGGGGATGCCGTCGCGGATGGCCCATTCGACCGAGTTCATGTCGTAGCCCAGGGCACGCACCAGCTTGCGCGAATCTTCGACGACGCGCTTGCCGAGTTCCGGCGTGAGAAAGGCGTGATCGACGTGATATTTGCGCTCGCGAGGATCGTACTTAATGGGCATGATCTCATCCTGACCCAGGCACAGGCAGCGCACATATTCGTCCCACTTGATAAATTCCTGCACGATACCTGTGCGCAGGCCAAATTGGTTGTAGTGGAAGATCAATTCGTCAAGTGAATGGCAGACTAATACGTCCCCTTCTTTCCAACCGCCGCCGAGCGCATCCTTTAAGATGCAAGGTAGGCCGACGTAATCGATGATGCGCTGCCAATCCAGCGGATAGACCAGGTTGCGCAAGCTTTCGTTGTGGACGATGCCAGGCACGTAGTCTTTATTGGGCAAGGCGACCGTTTTGGGACTGGCGACTCCCAGCTTCGTTGCCAGGGTTGCTTCGAAGAACTTGTCGTCGGAGGTCCACATGAACGGGTTGTTGATTACCGTCACGCCCTGGAGAAGCGCGTATTTCATATAGACACGGTAGTAAGGGACTTCCTGCGAAATACGGTCGATAATCACTGAATAGGGGCATGGCTCATCCATTGAGGTGCTGCCTATTTTGGCATATTCCGCCACCACGCCTTCGTCGCGGCGATTTACTTCGTCTATGAAGGCGGGTGGGAAGGACCATTCCCGCCCGACAAATAGGCCAACGCGTAACGTCATGGTGTTCCTCCCCGGTCAATCATGACCGTCGATGTACTTATCGATCATCTGTTTCCAGAAAGGCCAATCGTGCGCCCAGCCGTCCCAGATGCGCAGGGCGTGCCAGATTTCTTTACCCCACAGTACGCTCGACATTTCCTCATTGCTGCTGCACGATGGATCGTCTCGTCCAATCGCCATGATGATGTCCATGCGCCGCAGGGCAGCGATACGCGCCTCGTCATGCTCGTTAGCGATGAAGGCGCAAGGGTTGTTGAAATAGACATTGTCATCGGAAAAACCCTCGGTAAAACGGGTGATGTTATAGAGGCCGCTCAACCCGATGACACGATCAACCAGGTGCGGATAGCGAAACGCAAAGTCCACGGCATGGTACGCGCCAAAGCTCGCCCCAGCCGCCATCAAAAAAGGATTGGTGTTGCGCTGCCTGCTGAATGGCACGACTTCGTTCAGAATATAGCTATCATACTGACTATGCCGCAGGGCGCGCGCCGAGGGGTGCTTCTGTTTGGCATACCAGCTTTCGCTATCTACACTGTCAATACAGTACAACTGGATGTTGCCCCGTTCCAGGCGCTCACCAAGGGTTTCAACCATACCCGTATCTTCCCATTGGAAGAAACGTCCCATCGACGTAGGGAAAACAAGTACCCTGGCTCCGGTATGTCCGAAAACCAGCAACTCCATGTCACGATCAAGGGAACGACTATACCAACGATGATATTCACGGTTCATGTAACTACACACTCACATTTGGCTTCAAATACGCAAGCCAGCTTCAACGCGGGACACCAGAGGTCGCGCATACCAGCTTCCGCGACTCCAGATAATCGAGGAAATGGTAACTATTACACGATGAGCCAGGGGAAGTTATTCCGTCAGGCTCATCAAAATGGTATCACCCGGCCTGGGGATTGTCAAATTGGCCTAAACAAGCAGCGAACGCCGGATGCCCACACGGGTATTCCTTGTGGGCATCCGGCATAATTTAGCCAGCTTCCTCCACATCCAATTCCCACTGCTCAGGGCGTTGCGCTAACAACGCCTCCACTTGCTTAGCCTTTACTTCGCGGCTGGTGCGTAGAGGTTGCGCGGGTAGAGAGAGCACGAGATCAAAGTCATCGTCGGCGGCAATGCGGTTGAAACGCTCAAAATCGCAGCCATGACAGTGATGTACGATTACGTACTCTCCGTTTGGGCGCTGGAAGTGGCCGACGGGCTGCATTGAGTCGCCGCAGGTACTCATCCTGTCTCCAGGCTTCCGGTCATCGACATGCCGGGAATAGAGACAATATGGGCAGTGGTTGCGATGGCGTCCTCCGCTCGGAGGCGGGCAAACAAAGCGGCGGCAATGTCTGCACTTAAACACCTCTTCGGAGGATGTATTGTAGCGCGGCTTACGACGCTTATGCCAGCGATAGTCGTCCTCTTCATCGTCATAGAAATGCCGGTTGATCTGGTCATGGGTCTTTTCGTCCAAACGCAGAAGCTTCTTGCGTGACGTTCGCATCGGTTTTCCTCTTCTTTATTTTCATGCTGGTAGCAGTAAGTGATAGGTGGCCTTCTCCAGAGGCGCAGACTGGCTGGCGGGAGAAGGAGAGAACAAGGACCGACGCTGAACGTAACATGGGTTTATACATAAAACCTTTACTCTTTCTATGGCGCTGTGTCGTAACAGTGACACGAGTCGCTTGAATCAGGCATGGCGAGGCCATGCAGTTGCAAAAGTTTACAGAGATTCTTCAGAATATGGCAGCATACAAATGAACACGAGGCCACTGGCGAAATGGGCAAAATGCAGCCCTGGCATATGTGCCAGAATTTAAAGAAAGCAAAAAGGATTCATTGTGATTTGCGTGTGGGGAGGCGCGAGAAGATGCTTGCTAATGGAGTACAAAAATGAAGATAGTATCGCTACAGCGATTGCAATCTTGCTCTAAAAACTACCTGGTTGTTCGTATTTATGAACAAAAGTTGTTTGAGCAGTCTAGCAACAGTCTCCCGCGCCATTGGTGGGTATGACTTGCATCAAAAAAACCTTTCTAGTACGCTGTCGATTTCACTTTAGTAGAGTATAGTCAGCCTGGAGGGAAAAGTCAAGGAAAATCGATGCCATACAATTGCTTTTACTTGCCTGTACGCTTGTAACTCTTCTGTTCGGTCGCCCGCGCTGGGGAGACTACTCGGCGGCGGTGCTTGACCCGAACGGTAGTGATATCTGGCTGGCAACGGAGTACATTCCTTCTCCTGCCAACCAGGACCCCTTTGATAACTGGGGAACCCGTGTCTTCGATACAAGGGGTGTCTAGTCACTAACCTACCTGGAAACTGGGAGAGAAGACTGTCTGAAGTTTCTGGTTAATGGTACTGGAAAAGTAGCTCAAGAGCGCGCGATACTGGCCGGGTGTCCATTGACCACCCGGTGGAATGAGCGTGACGGTGAGGCTTTTCCCATTTGCAAGGGAGTGCAGGCGCGTCACGATCATGAGTTTACAAGGCGCGACCGCCTGCCATGACCCGCTACTGGCAGGCGATTGCGCCTGTACTTGCAGCAGCAGTACCGTACATTCGGTTAGATGATCGGAGAAAAGTATCTCCTGATTGGTCTGGTTATTGAGTGTCAGCACCATCGAAGCGCTGGCTTGTTGTGGTATTGTATCGATCTGCAATGTCACTTTGCCGGTCAATTGTGCAGGAGCAGTAGGCGTAGGTGAGGGATGCAGAGGGACTTTTGTAGGAACGATACCCGTTTTCACCAGTTGCGCGGTTCCAGAAGTGCCGGTCAGGCCGGGCTGCGAAACGCTACTCCCGGTGGAGTTTTGTCCACATGCTGCCAGGAATAGGAGCATTCCAACGCTTATTATCAGTATTGTCAATCGATAGAGACGATTCATCTTTGCCTCCTCCTTTCGTATTACTCCTGCAACGTCACTGTTTCAGCCTGAACTGCTTTGCTGTTGGGTGGTATATTTCCGTGTGATAAAACGGTTATCTATCAAGAGACGATTTAGATGTGCTGAAAGTTCCTGATAGGGTGGTGTTGATCTATGGCGTGGCGGCGCGGCGTTCCTCTTTCAGGTAAAAGCGTTGTGATGTATCTGCTATAATGTAGAGTCTAATTTGCTATGCTCATTGGCGTCGAGTAGCACGGGGCGGGGCGCCAGCTATTGCGCAAAGATGAGTAATTCCGACACGCCGTTCATCACAGGAAAGGAGCGTCGTATTCATGGTAGAGACTATCCCTTTTTCCCAACGCCGCATCGATATCGTGCTTGTGGCATTTTTCCTCATCAACTTGTTGTTTGTTTCTTATTTGATCGATACAGAACAGCTTGTCATCGCCAATCCGGCCCATTTCACCTATCCTCTCTGGCCTCCTCGTCCGATGATCGATGCTGTCCACTGGTGGGGGAACAACTTCGATCCGCTGCTGATGGCTCGCCCGGTCTTTTTCAAAGTGACGATCTGGCTGGATAATCTGTTGTATGGGCCATTTTACCTGGTTGCCATCTACGCCTATGTCAAAGGCAAAGAGTGGATTCGCCTGCCCAGCATCATCTACGCGGTCTCCATGATATCGGGCGTCATCATGATTCTGAGCGAAGAAGCCTTCGGTCAATATCGCACTTCGCACCTTGCGCTGGTCGTCTTTGCTAATGCCTGGTGGATCATCATCCCTGTAATCATCTTGTTCCGGCTGGGACTGAACGAGCATCCTTTTACCAGGCGTGTCGCCAGCGCGCAAATGAGCGAGACGGGAGTACGAACATGATCAGAGCATTTTTGATCGTGGTTGCGGCGTATGTGCTGGCGGGCGCGGCGGCGATAGGTACGGGTGTCTTGTTTCAGGCGCAGCAGCCCATCGTCATTGTGGCCCTGGCAGACGCGGCGGCAACCATTGTGGTCTTTATCTTCAGCGTGATTACCAATAATTCCAGCATATATGATCCCTATTGGAGTGTAGCGCCTGTGCCTATCGCGCTTTTCTGGCTGTTGCGGCCTGGCTCGAATGGGTTCGCCAATCCACGCCATATTCTCATCTTCGCGCTGCTCTGTTTATGGGCGTTGCGCCTGACGACCAACTGGGCCATCCGGTGGCGCGGGTTGCGCCACGAAGATTGGCGCTACAAGAATATTCGCAAGCAGACAGTTTTCTTCTACTGGCCTGTCAGCTTTCTGGGGATTCACCTGATGCCCACTGTGCTGGTCTTTCTTGGCAGCCTGGCGTTATGGCCTACCCTGAGTGATGGCAATACCCAACTGACCTGGCTGGATGTCGTGGCTGCGTTGGTTGTATTGTCGGCAGTGGCCATTGAAGGGACGGCAGATTTTCAGATGCAGCGCTTTCGTGGCAAGCCAGGATCGGCGAACCAGGTGATTCCGCCGGGCCTGTGGTCATTTTCGCGCCATCCGAACTACTTCGGTGAAGTGCTCTTCTGGTGGGGATTGTATCTCTTTGTCCCGCTGGCTTATTTACATTTCTGGTGGGTCATTGTAGGCCCGCTGGCTATTTTGCTCCTTTTCCTGGGAGCCAGCATCCCTCTCATGGAACGCCATTTGCTAGCTGAACATCCCGCCTATGTCGAGTACCAGCGGCGAGTGTCGCCATTTTTCCCCTGGATTGCGCGGTGAAAACCAGAGGATAGCTTATGCTATGAGGCAAAGCGATTGCAAATGAAGATTACGATTTTTGTTTGAGAACATAGCTATTCCCCCCCAGGTCCATAGCATTGTGCGATTAGATGTCATGTAAGGAAGGAGTGTATTATGGATGTATTAATTAGACCGACTCCACGAAATGACTCACGATCAAAAGGAGAACGAAGCGAGTTGCTGATTGCGGGAGCGCTGGCATGCGCTGGTTATAATGTTCTGATGCCGTATGGACAAATGCAACGCTATGATCTTGTTATTGAAGACGCAAACGGGAAATTTTGGCGCGTACAGTGTAAGACGGCGTGGCTATCAAAAGACCGCTCTACCCTTCAATTTGCGGGAGCGTCAGCCCACTATAAGCACGCCTATGAGCGTAAGGAGCTAGTAAGAAAACACTATCAAGGTGAAGTGGATTATTTTGCAGTATATAGCCCCGACCATCAAAAAACGTACCTAATCCCAATTACCGATGTTGGGGATACTATGAACGCGCTGCGATTAGTTCCAACCAAGTACAATCAGGCGAAAAATGTACGGTGGGCTGAAGGGTATGAGTTATAATGCTGGTGACAGGACTCGAACCTGCAACCTCTGGTTCCGAAGACCACTGCTCTATCCATTGAGCTACACCAGCTTACTACATCGATGTCAGCCGCTCTATCCACTGAGCTACGGGAGCATCAGTTCTATTGTAGCATAATTGTCAACGAGCCTGGCTACGGAAACAAGGGTTTACGCAGAGCCGTGCGCCAGTCGCGCCACAAGCGCGCGTTCTTCTGGACCGAACCAGGGCGGCTCGCCGGCTGCGGCGTTTTCGGCCATGCGTTCGCGGCGCGATGTGGCGGGGATGGTGACATGGCAGCGCGCATCGCTGAGAATCCACTTGAGCAAAGCCTGTCCCCAGGTGATAACGCCAAAAGGGCGCAAGGGAGCCAGTTCAGCATCGGCGGGTTGGCGGCGCATCAAGGCTCCCTGGGCGAAGGGGCGCATGACGACTACACCCAGTCCCAGATCGGCGGCAAGCGGTAGAATAACGCTTTCGACTTCGCGTTCGAGCGGGTTATATGGTATCTGGATGGCGGTAATGCGGCCCGTTCGCATGACCCCGGCAAGTTCAGCGAAGGCAGAACTGCTATAGTGCGTGGCTCCGATGGCGCGTACCTGGCCCGCGTCGCGCAGTTGCTCCAGCATCGCCAGGTGTTCGCGCCAGTTGACCAGGTTGTGTATCTGGTAGAGGTCGATGGAGCCGCCGAAATAGTGGAGGGCGCGTCGAGTCTGCGACTGTCCCTCGCTACCTGACGGGGTCCATACCTTGGTTGCAACCAGCGCTTGCGCGCGTCGGCCTTGTAATGTTTGGCCCAGCACGCGCTCAGACTCGCCATACATGGGGGAAGAATCGAAAAAATTTGCTCCGGCCTCTAATGCGGTATCGACAATAACGCGAGCATTGGCGCTGGCCGCCTCGCCTTTCACGTCGAAGGTCTGCCATGTTCCCATGCCGACAACGGGTACCTGCAAGCCTGTGTTGCCCAGTGTGCGATGTTCCATTACGTCTCCAGAATGCTGTGAAGTACATGCGATAGCTTATATGTTATCATGTCACACGTCATTTCGTAATATCGTGCTTTTCAAGGTCTGTTTTGCGTCTGATATAGTGGTAATAGGTAGACTCTGCAAATAGAAGGATTGATATACATATGACACGCATACTTACGTATAATATTCTGGTTGGGGGGACTCGTCGTATTGATCAGATTGCGCAGATGATCCGCTCGGCGCATCCCGATGTGGTTGGGCTGGTCGAGGCAACCAATCCGCGTGTGGTGGAGGAACTGGCTGAGCGGTTGGGCATGGACTATCGCGTGAGCGGATCTGGCAACCATGCCACTGACTGGCAGGTTGCGCTCCTCAGTCGCCTGCCGATTACACATGTGGAAGTACATCGTCGCCCGGGTCGGCTCTCCAAGCCGGTATTGGAGGTGAGTGTGCAAGAGGAAGATGGGCGCGTGTTGACGCTCTTCGTAACGCACCTGGCGGCGTCGTTCGCGCGCAGTACGAGGGGTGGTGATAGCATCCGGAGCGGGGAAATGCGCGAGATTTTGCATATCATGACAGGGAAAAGCGGAACGCCGCACGTGTTGATTGGCGATTTCAACTCGCTGGCGCCCGGCGATACGCTCAAAGCCAGTCGCTTGCTGCGCTATCTGGTGAGTATGGACGAACTGCGCCGCGCCAAACCGCATGAAAGTGTGGGTCATCCCCACCTTGATTTCGTCGTGCCGCCCTCTTTGCGTTTCCTTGAACCACTGATGCGCGTGATCTCGCGTAATGCATTACTCAGCGCGTTGTTCGATGGGGCGGGTTCGCTGTATGTCGCGCGCGGCACGATTCGCATGCTGCGCGGTGCCGGGTACGTGGATAGTTTCCGCCGCGTACATGCGCGTGCCTGGGGGTTTACCTGCCCGGCCAAAGCGCCCGCGGGGCGTATTGATTACATCTTCGCCAGTCCCGAACTGGCCGGACGACTCTCATCGTGCTACGTGGTGACAGAGGGCAATAGCGTATCTGGTGATGAGGCCAGCGATCACCTGCCGGTGCTGGCTGAGTTTGGTGAGGAAGTTGGAGATGCGCGGAACAATAAGCAAAACGAGGGGCTAGACGTGGATCATCTAGCCCCTCGTTTTGCTTATTGAAACACGTCTTTGGTTTTTTCAAACAGGTCGCGGAAGATGTTTTTGCCGTTCTGCTCGTTCTGCTCTTTTTCGAGACGGGCAAAATCTTCGAGCAGGCGTTTCTGCTCCGCGCTCAGGTTAGTGGGCGTGACGACTTTGACGATGACGTGTTGATCGCCGCGCGCGCTGCTATGCACGACCGGCACCCCCATGCCCTTGAGGCGGAACGAACGGTTGCTCTGTGTGCCAGCGGGAATCTTGAGGGTAGTTGATTTGCCATCCACCGTTGGCACTTCAACTTCATCGCCAAGCCCGGCCTGGGCAAAGCTGATGGGCAATTCATAGATGATATCGTTGCCCTGGCGTTTGAAAAATGGGTGTTGCTTGACGCTGAGGATAACGTACAGGTTGCCCGGCGTGCCGCCGCGCGAACTGACTTCCCCTTCGCCGGTGACGCGCACGTTGATGCCATCATCGACGCCTGCCGGGATATTGACCACCACGCGGCGATTATTGCGCACGCGCCCCTGGCCGCGACACTTCTCGCAAGGAGTGGTAATGACTTTGCCCTCGCCACGGCATCGCTCGCACATCGTCACATTGACAAACTGCCCGAAGATGGATTGCTGCACCCGTCGAATCTCGCCCTTGCCCTGACAGGCCGAACAACGGGTAGTGGACGTGCCTGGCTGCGCGCCGCTGCCCTGGCAGGTTGAGCACGCTTCCCAGCGTGGCAACTCGATCTCTTTCTGGCAGCCAAAAATGGCCTCTTCAAAAGAGATTGTTAGCTCGATAGCGAATATCCGCGCCTCGTTGCGGCTCGGAGCGGCGCTGCGTGCCGGTCGCTCCGGCGAAAAAATCTCAAAGATATCATTAATGGAGCCGAAGCCCGCGAAATCGCCGAAGCCCGCGGCGCCCCCGCCATTCAGTCCAGCATGTCCATAGCGATCATAGACCGAGCGTTTCTGCGGATCGCTCAATGTCTCGTAAGCCTCGTTGACCTCAATAAAGCGCGCATCCGCACCCGGCTCTTTATTTGTATCGGGATGATATTGCTTGGCTAACCGTCGATAGGCCTTCTTCAGCTCATCTTCGCTCGCGCCTCGCGCTACTCCCAATATCTCATAATAATCTCGTTTGTTTGTGGCCATTAACAGGTCCTTTCGTGTTAGAAACAGGACGCGGCCTGATTCGCGCTCCCTCAGTTGACGATGTGTTACAGTGTGTTATCTAATACTACGTTGTTTCGCCTGGTTACGCAAGGGTTTAGCCCTTTTATCAGGCTCAAAATCATGTAGTACATGTGGTGATACAGCAAGCGAAGCTCGCTGTCATCACCATCGTGAATGCCGAGATTACATTTCCTTGTATTCGCCCTCGATGGTATCGTCGGGAGCCTGGCCTGGTTGCTGGTCGGCGGGACCTTGCTCGGTACCCGTGGGGCCGCCAGCAGAGCGGTAAATGGACTCGCTGATCTTGTAAAATGCCTGTTCCAACGCTTCACGCGATGACTTGATGCGCGCGACATCGTCGGTTGAAAGCGCCGCTCGCACATCGGCAATCTTCGCTCTCGAGTTCGCCCTTTTGCTCGGAAGTGATTTTGTCACCCAGGTCGGTGATGCTCTTCTCGGCGCGATAGGCCGCGCTATCGGCCAGATTGCGCTCCTCGACCTCTTCCTTACGCTGTTTATCCTCAGCGGCGTGTGTTTCCGCGTCGCGCACCATTTGCTCGATCTGATCTTTGGAGAGACCGCTTGATGCCACGATAGTGATCTTCTGTTCGCGGCCCGTGCCTTTGTCGCGAGCCGAGACGTTGACGATACCGTTGGCATCGATGTCGAACGTCACTTCGACCTGCGGCACACCGCGAGGGGCGGGTGGAATACCATCCAGGATGAAGCTGCCCAGCGAGCGGTTGTCCTCGCGCAAATTCGCGCTCACCTTGCAAGACGTTGATCTCGACGCTGGGCTGGTTGTCGCTGGCGGTTGAGAACACCTGGCCCTTCTGCGTTGGAATGGTGGTGTTGCGCTCGATCAACTTGGTGAAGACGCCGCCCAGGGTTTCAATACCCAGAGAAAGCGGGGTCACATCCAGCAGCAGCACGTCTTTGACATCGCCCGTCAGCACGCCGGCCTGGATGGCCGCGCCAACGGCGACGACCTCGTCCGGGTTGACGCCGCGATGGGGGTCGCGATCAAAGATGCGGCGCACCAGGGTCTGTACGGCTGGCATACGGGTCTGCCCACCCACCAGCACGACTTCGTTGATATCGCCAGGACGCGCACTCGCATCGGCCAGCGCCTTCATGACCGGGCCGCGCGATCTCTCAACCAGATCCTCGACCAGTTGCTCCAGTTTGGAGCGCGTGAGTGTCACGTTCAGGTGTTTGGGGCCGCTGGCATCGGCCGTGATGAAGGGCAGATTGACCTCCGTCTGCATGGAGCTGGAGAGTTCCTTCTTGGCCTTTCTCTGCCGCTTCTTTCAGGCGCTGCAAGGCCATGCGGTCCTGGCGCAGGTCGATGCCCTGCTCCTTGCGGAACTCGTCGGCCAGCCAGTTGATGATGCGCTGGTCGAAGTCGTCGCCGCCCAGGTGGGTATCGCCGTTGGTACTTTTCACTTCAAAGACGCCATCGCCCAGTTCCAGGATAGAGATATCGAAGGTACCGCCACCCAGGTCATAGACGGCAATACGCTCATCCTTTTTCTTGTCCAGACCATAGGCCAGCGAAGCGGCGGTCGGCTCGTTGATGATACGCAGCACTTCGAGTCCGGCAATCTTGCCGGCATCTTTGGTCGCCTGGCGCTGTGCAGTCATTGAAGTAAGCGGGAACGGTAATGACGGCCTGCGTCACGCGCTCGCCCAGATAGGCTTCGGCATCGGCTTTGAGCTTCTGCAAGATCATGGCCGAGATTTCAGGCGGCTGTACTGCTTGCCCTGCACCTCCACCCAGGCGTCGCCGTTGCTGGCGCGCACCACCTTGTAGGGAACCAAGCCGCTTGTCGCGGTCAACTTCGGGATCGTCGAATTTGCGGCCCATGAAACGCTTGATCGAGTAGACGGTGTTTTCAGGGTTGGTGATCGGCCTGACGTTTGGCAACTTCGCCCACCAGCCGCTCACCGCTCTTATTGATGGCTACAATCGATGGGGTTGTGCGCGCACCCTCCGCGTTCGGAATAACGACGGGTTCGCCGCCCTCCATGACCGCGACACACGAATTTGTTGTTCCCAGATCGATACCAATAACTTTTGGCATTGTTGCCTCCTATGTGTTTAATTTTTCTATGAAATTTCGGTTGATTCTTCGAGGAGCCGTACATCTCTGCCTAGCAATATCGTTCTATGCTAAACTCTAGTGTTCATATTGCGCTTACGACGGCGATAGCTCGTCCGTATTGCATACGGGTTGGGCCGATGACGCCCAGCAAGCCGCCAACTTTGCCTTCCTGTCCATAGCGCGCGACTACCAGGCTTACGTCGCGCATCTCATCCCACTCGTTCTCGCCTCCGATAATCACCTGAACGCCATCAGTGGTGCGCAGGTGAGAGGCCAGGCCGGGTAAGAAACGATTCTGCTCCAACACTTCCATGACCTTGCGGACGCGCTCGTTGCGTTCCTCTTCTGGTCCCATACGGCTGTATTCCGGCTGTTCCAGAATATTGACCACCCCTTCGCGATAGAATATATCGCCCAGGGGGTCGCCGTGTTGTTCCAGAATACTGGCGATGGTTATGCCGGTCAATCGCTCGACGGGCGTGAAATCCATGCTGGTTAAACCAGCCGCGACTTCTCGCGCGCTCTTGCCCTGGAAGAGCTGGTTCAATCGCTCTGCCAGCGCGCTCAACTCGGCCTGCTCAATGGGGGACTCCAACAGCAGGCGCTGCTGCTTCACCGTTCCATCGCGCAACACCAGCACCAGGTGAGCCGAGAGATCCGTAACCGAGAGCAGTTCAAAGTGCTTGAGCAATCCCTCGTTGGATCGCGGCGATGTCATAACCGCGGCATTGTGCAGCAGACGCGCCATTACCGAGGCCGTCAGTCGCACCCACTGGTCGAGCTGATCTTGCACCTGGTAGAACTGGTGGCGGATGAGACGCTGCTCATTGAGCGAAAGCGCGGATTCCTGCATCAGATGTTCTACAAAGTAGCGATAGCCCAGGTCGGTAGGAACGCGCCCTGCCGAGGTATGCGGCTGGTAGATCAGGCTTGCCTCTTCCAGTCCTGCCAGTTCGTGGCGCACGGTGGCCGAACTATAATTCAGGCGATATTTGCGCACCAGCGTTTCAGATGCTACGGGTGTTGCGCTATGGATATATTCTTCGACGAGCGCGCGCAGGATATCCTGTTTGCGCTGACTCATGGGTATCATGGGTAGATACATCCTTGCAACATAGGTTGATGTTGCTATGATACGATGTCTGTCAATGATGATTGCTAGCAGTCTCACACCGAGACTGCAAATACAGAATAGCACTCAAGCAGGGGGATTGTCAAGTGGTTTGGGTGGGGAAAAAAGAGCAGCCCTGGTGGTTCATCGCCGCCAGAGCTGCTCGGAAGATGCGAGAGCGGGAATTAGCCGCCAGTGTAGCCGATGATGTCGGTGCCGCCCTGGATGCTACCAACATTCAAGTACATGGGTCGTTCCGCTACGAAGGGGCCACCTTGAGTGGCGGTGGTTTGCACCGTCATTGAGACTTCGTACCCCTTGAAGCCATCTCCATTGTTGTAGAGATTATGGATTACCATGCCCGTGATGTCCTCGGTAGCGCGAGAGAACGCCGGAACGCTCACCGAGGTGGTGTAGGTATGTCCCAGCGCGTTGTAGAGCGTGATCCAGATGGTCTCCGCGCTCGCCGTCGGGTTTTGCAAGGTCAACCATTGGTCAAAGCCCAGGTTGACGTAGCCTTCGGCAAAGCTATAGAGCGACTGAGCTGCCGGTCCATTCTGGCCCAGCACGTCGGTGCCTCCCATTGCCTGTAGCGAGCGCCCATTGCCTACGTGATTATAGCGGAAGAACATTTCGCGTTCCGCCACAATTTTTGCGCCTGTCGAGGTGATCTCGGCAGAAACATTCTGGCCTGAGGCCGCTAAATTGACGTTCCAGATTACCTGGCTATTGGGCTGCACTGTGATAGTTGGCTGAGTGACCGGACCGGTGGGCAACTCCAGCTTTATAGTTACAGTCGCTGCCACATTGGCGGGGTCCAGGTTGGCGATGACGAATTGCTCCTGGAACTGGCCGCCAGTGTAGCCTTCGGCGAAGAGCCAGTCGTTCGATAGCGCCTGCACACCGATGACATCCGCGCCGCCGGAGACGGTACCAGCGTTGCCCTGGGTGACATTGCTAAAGTACGTGGGTCGTTCAACCGCTACCGGCTGAGTCGAGGTCACAACTACCGACACATGCGCAGGCAACGTCGTTGGGGTGGTGTGCGCATTGGGGAAGATCGTTCCACGTGTGCCTACTGGCACCGTTACCTGATCTGTGCCAATCAATGTGCCAGGGGAGCCGACCGTCGCTGAGTTGGCGTAGTAACTCGCCGTGACAACAGCCGATCCCGCGCTCGTTGTCGGGTTCAGGATGGTGATGAACGAAGAGTAGTTACCGCCGTTCTGAGCGCCTACCGCGACATCGGCGATGTAGAAGGTAGAAGCCAGGTGGGTCACGCCCAATACATCGCTGCCGCTGTTGGTTCCCAGGGCATTGAAGTACATGGGACGTTCTGCCACGATACCTGTGCAAAGAGGAGTCGTCGTATTGTCAACAGTGACAACAGCCGAGTCGGTAATGCCATGGCCGCTGGGTGTAGTTCCCAGGTCGCCGGGCACACCCTCTTCATAGCGGGTATTGGAGGGAATGTTGAGTAGCACTGTCTTGGTTTGCGCTGTGCCTCTATCAGGTGTGTAAAGGTAGGTGATATCGACCGCGCAGGCGTTGCTAGTGGGATTGTCCATCGACAGGTATTCATTGAAGCCACCGCCGACGCGCCCTTCGGCGAAGTACCACGTCTTATTGACCGGCCCTGCTTGCAGGGTCGGTGGCGGTGTACCCGTTGGTGACGGAGTCACGATTGCGGTCGATGTTGGGCTAGTAGTGACCGAAGGCGTCGGTGAGGGTAATGTGCCAGCAGGAAGCTCGCCGAGTTGCTTGGCGTATAGCATCGATACCCAGACGTTATTGTTCGCATCAACGTTCAAGCCGTCGCCGGGGCCGGTTCCTCCACCGAGCGGGAAAAGTGTGACCGCTTTGGTCGCCGGATCCAACGAACCGATCTGCCCGGTTTGTGTCTCATCGAACCAGACGATGCCATGACTGTCTACCGAGACGCCGCCAATGAAGGTATTGTTGCAGGTGGTGGGCGTAGCTCCCGCCGTCGGGCAAATACTGCCAGCGACGGAGAAGACGGTATTTACATGAGTAGTAGGGTTGTATTCGCCGATGGTATCCGCGCCCTGCTCGCTAAACCAGAGATTTCCGCTACTGTCGCGATAAATCAAATGCGGGATGTTATTAACGCCGATTTCGTGAGGAGTGATAGTACCAGTAAGGCTGACATTGAAATTGCCGATATTCGCTGCCGCATCCTCGTCAAACCAGATAATATCGGCTGCGGAGTCATAGGCCAGGCCATAAGGCTGACTGCTTGCTGTAGCTACGGCAGTTTCTACGAAACCAGGAGTACCTACATTATAGAAGCCAATTTTGTTACCATTGCGCTCGGTAAACCAGAGGTTGCCATGCTTGTTGAGAATAAGACCAACCGGCACAGAATTGGAGGTAGGTATTGGAAACTCTTGCCAGCCATTGCCAGCGATAGTGAGTTTGCCAATGGCGTTATTGGTGGGGTCGGTGAACCAGACATGTCCTGCGCCATCCAGTTGAATAAAGGTCGGATTGAAATGGCCGGTAATGAGGTGGCGCGGCATAGGTGGTCACCAGAGTTGGATGCCCGCCGGTCAGGTTAAACTCCTCAATTGCGCCATTGGGGGGCGAGCTGCATGTCGGCGCAGGATTACAGTTCGGTTCCGCGACCCAGGCATTGCCGCTGCTATCGAAGACGATGTTCCACGGACTATCGACGGTATTCACGGTATTAACGCCCGCCGCGTGAGCGCCGTGAGCATTCAACAGGGTCCAGGCCAGGGTGACACTGCCTGCCAGCGCCACGATTGCCAGACCCAGGCGCACGATCAGTCCCGCGTTTATACCCCTTGATCGTGCAGTTCCCCAGAAGCTGTTCTGTTTCATACTATACGTTCAACTCCATACTACTAATTCTTACTACAATCAATTCACAGTAAGAGACTTGCATCACCAATGATGCGGGGCGCGCTAAGTGACGACTGATTTCAAATAGTATATAGATTTAGTTTCCCATTGTTCGTACTTAGCCCTTTGCTTTCTAATGTGTACAACGTAGTATATTGAATTGAATCACTTTAAGTTTTTAACGCTGGACATTCTTCCTAGTCTTCTGCTACAATCCACGCATGAGTATGCAAACTGAGCGGCCCAAAAAAACGCGCGCGAAACGGCAACATAGCGATGTTCAAAACGAAAACGAGGGTGTTGTGCTGCCTGACATGCGGCCGAGCTGGGTGGATGAGGCCGGTTTTCCCTTGCTCCCAGACGAACAGCCCATTAGTACTGTGCGCGATAGTCTGTATGATCTGATCCCCCTCGGCCCTCGCGAGGAAAAGCTGATTGGTACCGCGCCGTTTCTGCGTTTGCAAAAAATCAAGCAACTGGGTTTTGTCTATCGCATCTGGCCGGGGGCGACGCATACCCGCTACGAACATAGCCTGGGCTGCTATCATCTCGCGTTGCGCGCTCTGCGCTCGCTGCTCCAGCGCGGCGCGGATGGCGGCCTGTTTGGAGTCTCGGTCAGCAGCATACAGACGCTCTTTGTGGCAACACTGCTACATGACATCGGGCATTACCCCTTCTCGCATACAATTGAGGAACTGGGGCATCCCATTATTTTGCACGAAAAAGTGGGGCGGTCGATCATTGAAACAAGCGAGATTGCCACGATTCTGGAGCGCGACTATCGCCTATCGCCGCAGCGTGTGGCCGACTTTATCGATCCACCCAGGACGCATCCACTGCCAGCCGACGACGAATTGTTGAGCACGTTGTTGAGTGGTGCATTGGATGTCGATAAACTCGATTATCTTCCGCGTGACGCGCGCGCCTGCAATGTTCCCTATGGCGGTGTGGACGTGGCGCGCCTGCAAGGGGCGTTGCGCATCCATCCAAACGTCAACGGCCAGCGCCGCATTGTGGTAACGCACAAGGGTATCAGTCCGCTGCACTCCCTGCTCCACGCGCGCCAGGAGATGTTCGACAATATCTACTGGCACCACACGGCCCGCGCTTTACAAATGATGCTGATGCGCGCGGTGCATGATGGTTTGTTGAGCGGCGCGTTGCAGGCCGAACAACTGATCGGGCTGGATGATGCTTCCCTGCTGGTGTTGCTCGCCGGTACCTCCATGCCTGCCAGCTCGCAAGCGCTAGCGCGGGCGCTGGAAATGCGCCGCCCCTACAAGGGCGTGTTGGAGGTCAGCCGCCCGGCTGGTCGCCTCTATCGCCAGTTGGACGCGCTTTTCTGGGACGCGCAGCGCCGCCGTCATATCGAGCAGGAATTGGCGGCGGAGCTGGCAACATCGCTTGATACGGAAATTGCCGACTACGAAGTATTATTCGATATTCCTCGTCCTGAAAAGTGGGAGATGGATGTGTGGGTGACATTTGCCAATCCACCCGTGGGGATGGACTCGCTCGTTCCCTGGGTCGAGGCTACCGGCCTGCAGCCAGACGATCTTGCTCGCTACGAACAGCACCAGCGCCGCATTCGCGTTGTCGTGGCTGACCGCCTGCGCGAATTGTTACAGGCGCGGCGCGATGACGTGCTGTTACCAACGCTGGAGCGATTGGTTGGGGGCTAAAATCATTTTTTTTTGCGCTTCTGTTGGTACATGGCGCGGATGGCTTTTTCGCGGATGCGTTGCGCGGGTGGATATTCGTCGTCGATTTTCAGGGCCAGTTCGGAGGCGCTGACGGACTCGCGGTAGCGTTGCAGGCGGTAGAGATTGTCAGCTTTGATCATCATGTAGCGCACGTTGGTAGGGTCTAGCTCTAGCACGCGCTCAATAGCTTCGATGGCTGTCTCGAACAGGCCTAGCCCGCGCAGGGCGCAGGTGTGGCTATCCCATGCGAAATAGCTGTCGGGGGTGAGTTGTACCAGTTGGGTGGTGATACGGAGGAGTTCTTCATAGGCGCTCTGGGTGCGCAGGGCGTGGGCCAGCACGTTGAGCGATGGGACATCTTTGGGAGCGATGTCCAACGAGTGTCGCATGGTCTGGACGACTTCTTCCAGCCGCCCGTAGCGGCGCAGGATTTCCCCTTTCAAAGTGAGCGAGACCATAAAATCGGGATCGCGAGCAAGGCTTTCATTTATAGCTTCCAGCGCCTCGAATTGGCGGTTGAGTTGGACGAGCGCCAGCCCTTTGTTGGCCCAGGCGCGCGCGTCGCTGCTATCGAGTTCGAGGGCGCGTTCGGTGTAGCGCAGCGCCTCCGGGAAATGCTCCTGCAAGAGTTGTTGACCGCCCCGATTGAACCATGCTATCGCCAGGTTGGTGTCGAGCAGTAGCGCCTGGTCGTTGGCGATAGTAGCTTCGGAGAGACGTTTGAGTTTTTGTAATGCGCGCGCTTTATATGCCAAAGCGCGTGCCGAGCCGGGATTGATGCGCGTCGCTACGCGGGCAGTTTCCAGCAGTTCGGGGTAATCGCCCAGCATATCGAGGGTTTGAGCAAGACCCTGCAGAGCCTCTTCATCTTCCTCGTCGTGTTGCAGCAAGGTCGCATATAATGTGCGCGCTTCTGCCCAGCGTTTAGCCTGCGCGTGCTGGCGCGCCTGTTGTCGAAGTCGTTCTGATTCGTCCACGATGTTAGTTTGAACGCCGCTATCCAAGTACCCTGTACCTCCTACCCGATTTGTGCGCCTATTATCGCATGATTAGCGAGAGGAGGCAACTCTTCCCTGCGCGTTTGCAATTTCACTGGCAGATTTGCTTGTGGCTGCGCGCCTGCTCGCGAGCAGCACACCGGCGAAGAAGACGATCCAGCCAGCTGACATCACCAGCCAGAAGGTGCCGGACAACCCGAAGGCGCGCGCGTTGGTGCCTGCAGATGCATTAAGCAGGTCGCCGCTGAGAATCAACAGGTTGGCCCACAGCAGGTTGCCTGGACGGAAGCCCGCGACGCTTGACTGGCGGCGGATCAATTTCCAGCCGGTGTAGAGGGCGACTCCAACTACCGCCAGCACACCGAGCGTGTTCAGGGTGATAGTGAATGGCAACCACGCTGCCTGATTCTCAAGTATGCCGGTGCCGGGAGTTCCGGCCACCTGACTGAGTACGCGCATATTCAGCGGCACGATGGCAATGATCACTGCCGTAATCACACTGAGCGTTGTGAGTATCGCAAGACAGATACGTGTTGTGCGCGGGCCAGCCACCAGCGCGATGCTGCCCAGTCCCAGCCAGGCTGGCGCGAGAGCGGCTCCCAGAATGTAGTAGGCGCGGAAGAAAATCACGCCCGCGCTACTCGTCGGCCCCACGAGCACCATGCAAACATAGCTGACAGTGGCGCTAAAGGCCATAACCAGAGCGATCATCCAGAAAAGCTGATAAATACGTCGCCTTTGCGCGAACTGACGCGATACAACTGCAGCGAAGAGGCCTGTTGCTGCCACATTAACGATAGCGAAAGTGAGTAATACTGTGTTGTTTGGCATGATTGCGTCCTACTATAAATATGCTGTAACACGTAAACTAACGCCGGACTTGATATGTAGCATACTCCTGTCTGGCGATCTCGTCAATGCCAGAAATCTCAAGAAATCTGTAAAAATCTCAATAAAAATGCGGATAGCCAGGGCGGGGGCAAGCCCTGGCATCGTGGCATCGTGACAACTTGCATATGGCCGCCCGGGCGATTATAGTATGTCTTGATAAAAAGGAGGCATGGCCCGAAAAGTGAGCGACGAACAACGCGAATCTCAAATAGCGCGCGAACAACGCAAGGAACTCAAGGAAGAACTGGCGGCGCAGTATGCCAACCGTCCTCGCAAGCCCATCAGGCATCGAAGGGTTATTTTTCTGGTACTGGGAGCGATCGGATTACTGGTGGTGGTATTTAGCCTGCTGGCGTTCTGGCCCGCGCCGGCGCAGACACCGACAGGCGGTGTGCCAGTTGGGACTGCTGCGCCAAATTTTACCGTACCAGTTTATGGTGGCGATGGCGGTACTAGCAGGAACATTCCCCTGGTTGGTGGTATTGGCAGTAATATTAGTCTCAGCAGTTTGCTCGGCCATCCTATTGTGCTTAACTTCTATTCCGAAAACTGTATCCCCTGCCTGGCGGAAGTTCCTTACCTTGAGCGTGTATACAACGGCTTTGATGCGAACGGGCAGTTTGTGCTGCTGGGCATCAACCAGGCTGACCCAAAAGATGATATTCGCCCCTTCGGCAAAAAATTTCAGGTGACGTATCCACTCCTCTTCGATCCAGGTGGGAACGTCAACCAGCAATATGGCGTGACCGCTATCCCCACCACTTACTTTATCGATAGCCGTGGTATTGTGCGCTCTGTTTTTATACAACCTCTGACGCCTGCTACCATGAAACAGGGATTGGCTTCAGTCGGGATCGCATATCCGTAATTTCATTAAGACGAGACGGTATCGCGTCTGCGGCGGGTGGCGATGATGCCGATGATGCTCAGGAGTAACAGGAGCGCGCCCAGGGTGAGGTGTCCTTCGGGCTGGCTGATGTCTAGAAATGGCGGCAACGTGGGTGGATTTGTTGGGACGCCCTTAACTATGGTAGTAGATTTTGATGTAGTTGCCGGTGTAGGCATGGTGGTTGCTGGCGATGCCGCCGGCGTGCCGGTAAGATGACCATTTATATTGGGGGTACTAGCTACTTTGGGTGTGCTCCCCTGCGCTTGCGGCTCCGGGGTGAGGTTTGGACCGTTGATAGGAGAATGTACGGTTCCGTTATCAGTGCCAAAGAGGGGAACCGAGCCAGCGCTTGTAGCGCCATTCGAGCTGAGGTGGACATTCGTCAACAAGCCGGACAGGATAAAAACGATGGCAACGACTGCCGCCAGGGTACTGACAGCTCGCATCGCGCGTTGCAACCTGTAGGGCTGGACACGCCGTTGCTGCGACTGTGGGCGCGTAGCTGGAATATGTGAGATACCCGCAGGCAGGGTGAAAGAGCGCGGCAGTTGCGGCTGCGGCATGGCGTGGAGCAGGACGACGGTGCGGCGCAGTTCCCCAAGCACACCCTGGCAGCGCTGGCAGCTTTGTAGATGAGCATCAAAAAAAGCCTGCTCCTGGGGAGTAAGCTGCTTATCTAGAAAGGCTGATAGCTGCTCCGTTGTTGGATGTTCCTGCTGTGTCACGCTGATGCTCCGTCTACGTTGTAATATTTTATTCTCTATCAGAGAGTAAACGATAATTGCCTGGTAATAGTTCCCTGTGTTGAAGTAAGTAGGCGCGCAGCCGCGTTCTGCCACGCGCGATTCGCGAGCGCACCGTGCCAAGCGTGGTCGTGGTGGCCTCAGCGATTTCTTCGTAGCTGAGACCCTGGATATCGCACAGGACGACGGCCACACGCTGGTCGAGTGGCAGTTTCTCAAGGCCAAGCTGGATGATCTGTTGTAATTCCTGGGTCAATAGGGCCTCTTCGGGGTTGACATCTTGCGCGGTTTCGATCAAAGAACTCATGACTGCGGCTGAGGCTGGTTCATCCTCGTCGGTCAGTTCATCCAGCGAGTTGAACGGGGTGGCGATGAGTGCGCCGCCAGTGGTCGCATGACTGGTTGGAGGCGATGCGCATCAGCCAGGCACGGAATGAGGAACCGCCCCGGAAGTTTGGCATAGCGCGGAAGGCAGCGAGAAATGTCTCTTGCGTAACATCAGCGGCAATGTCACGATCACCGAGCATACGCATTACTACCGTAAAGACGGCTTGCTGGTAGCGCAGCACCAGCGTATTAAACGCCTCGACATCCCCACGTTGGCTGCGAGCAACGAGCAACAGTTCATCCTCGCGCGCTGTCTCTCCCATGACCTGCCTCACTCCTGTCATTTTGGGGCTAGTGTAGCATAAAAATATCTCTTATACTATAGGATACTACGTCGAATACGCTGTGATCTTTTTCACATTTGGGGTATTTCTCTCCCAAAAGTACAAGAATCGGGTCTTTCTGGCGATTTTATTCGTTACTACATACATATAAGAAGGGCAGTGAATCTAGTCGGGATGAGAGAATAATGTAGCATGACTGACACCCAAAATGTGGTAGAGCAACCAGTATATGAAAAAAGGAATGTATTGCAGCGTTCAGGTCAATGGATAGCGCGGATGCTGGAAGACCGGCAAGTTGGCGTTGGCGGCAAACAGAGCAATATCGCCGTGCTTGATGGCGTGCGGGCGGTCGCTTTCCTGATGGTGATGGTCTTTCATATCAACCGCATGACCGGCGACAGCCTGTGGAACCGTATGGCGAATCAAATAGCCTCCTCGGTATCAACGGCGGGTGGCACCGGAGTGACGCTCTTTTTCGTGCTGTCCGGCTTCTTGCTTTTTATGCCGTTCGCGAAATCGCTGCTCTTTAATAATCCCTGGCCGTTGGGGCGTGTCTTTTATATGCGACGCTTTTTGCGTATTATCCCTGGTTATTATGTCTGTTTGTTTCTGATTATTTTGACCACACATCCTGAATATTTACAACGCGCCAATCTTAAATATCTATTTCTCTTCGTCACCTTTTTTATGGATTCTTCGCGTACCACCTTCCGGCAGGTCAATGGCCCGTTCTGGACGCTGGCGACCGAATGGCAGTTCTATATGTTGTTGCCGCTCATCGCCCTGGCCTTTTTATGGCTGGTCAAGAATGTGCCGCAGCGCTATCGTCTCCAGTCCGTGACATTGTGGCTGGGCGCGCTCATTGTGCTGGGACTCAGCGTGCGCCTGTTCGGTGAATATTTTATGGCAAATCCTACGAAAACCGTGCTGGTGCCGCGCTCGCTGCTAAACGTGATCCTGTTCTTCTCGTATGGCATCACCGGCAAGTACACGGAAGATTTCGCGGTTGGTATGTTCATTAGTCTCTGTTATATCTACGCGCAGCATCCCTCAACCAGTAAAAAATTTGCCGAGACGTGGCAGAAGCTCAGTTTATGGCTGTGGGGCGCGGGTATCGTGGTGCTGACGTTCGGCGCGATGTGGCATTTCAACCACGAGATGCACGGCTGGCCTTTCCTGAACGGTCTGTTGCCCGCGTATGACTGGATCAATGAGATGATCCTCTCGTTTGCCTTTGGCGCGTGTATCGCGGCGATTCTCTACGGACCCTCTTCGCTGAAACGTCCCTTCGAGTGGGCGCCCCTGCGCTGGGTTGGTCTGATTTCCTTTAGCCTGTATATGTGGCACTTACCCTTGCTCATCCTCTACCAGTCACGGGTATTGCCCCTGCTGCATATCAGCAATAAGTTCGTCGCTTATGGCACGTACTGGCTGTGGGGCCTGTGCGTGATTTTCCCCTTCGCCTTCCTCTCGTATATACTGACGGAGAAACCCTATATGAAACTGGGTGATCGCTGGCGCGGCGTGATCGAGAAGCGGCACCGCGAACGGCTCAAAGCGGGAGCAGCATCACAACAACCGGCGGTTGTGGAGGCCTCGCCACAAGAGGCTGTTACGCGCTAGGGAAGTTTGTGGGCACAGGGTTCTGTAGGGACAAGGCACGCATTCCTGCATTCGGTCGGCAAAAGTCATCAGAATGCAAGCAGACGTTCTCAGTCATCATAATTCATCAGTTTGTAGAATCATTTGCTCTTGCGCTGATTCGCATTGACATGCTTTGAAATGGGTGACTATAATACTTTACAGAACCGCATATCATTTGTTGTGGTGAAAGTTGTCTGATTCGCTGTGGAAGCAGCAGCACCCGCCCTTACAACATGCCGGATGCGCCAAACTGCTCATTGCCAGAGCGAAGCGAGTATCCCTGGAGGAGACCGTCTATGGCTACCACCGATGGCCTTGAAGACATTGTAGCAGCGCATTCCAGTATTTGCGAACTGGATGGCAAACAAGGCAGACTGCTGTACTATGGAGTTGATATTCACGATTTAGCGCGTTACTCCTCTTTTGAGGAGACGGCCTATCTGCTCTGGCATGGCGTTCTCCCAACCAGGGTGCAATTGGAAGACGTAACCTATCAACTGCAAGCCAGTCGCGCGCTTCCATCTGGAATGGTTCACTTGATGCGGTTGTTGCCGAAGACCGCAACACCGATGGATGTGTTACGCACCACTGTTTCCGCTCTCTCCTCCTTCGACCCTGACGAGGGTGATAACAGCCGCGCAGCCAATGTTCGCCGTTCCATCCGTCTCACCGCTCTCTTTCCAACCATCGTGGCGGCGTGGGATCGCATTCGCAACGGTAAAGAGCCGGTTGAGCCATTGGCGGGCGAAAATCACGCCACTAATTTTCTGTACATGCTAAACGGCGAAATGCCTGATGCCTATAACGCCCATGTGCTCAATACCGCGCTCATACTGCACGCCGATCACGAGTTGAACGCATCCACCTTCGCGGCTCGTGTTACGGCTGCTACCCTGGCGAGTATGTACGCGGCAATCACCTCGGCCATTGGGGCGCTTTCCGGTTCGCTGCATGGTGGCGCGAACGAGCAGGTCATACGGATGCTTATGAAAATCGGCGAGGTGGATAAAGCGGAAGCGTATATCGTGGGCGCGCTCAAACGCAAAGAGCGCATCATGGGCTTTGGCCATCGCGTCTACCGCACAGACGACCCGCGCGCGACCCACCTGCGCCAGATGTCGGAAGAATTGGGCAAGCGTACCGGTGATTCGCGCTGGTATGAGATGTCGCGCATCATCGAAGCGAGTGTCAAAGAGCATAAAGGGCTGTACGCCAACGTCGATTTCTACTCCGCTTCCGTTTACTACATGTTAGGTTTCCCCATCGACCTTGACACGCCCATCTTCGCGTGCAGCCGCATCTCAGGCTGGACTGCCCATGTATTGGAGCAGTTCGGGAATAACCGTCTGATCCGCCCGCGTGCCGAATACGTCGGCCCCAAAGATGTAAAATACGTGCCGCTTGAGGATAGGGAATAAAACAAAAATTGTTATAAAAATGCCTGGCAATTGCCAGGCATTTTTATAACAATTTTTGTACATCTCGCTTCATTTCGGCGAAACTCTGGTATCTCATGGTGCGCTCTTCGTGGAGGGCGCGGTTCAGGATATCTTCGAGTTCGGGTGAAATGAGGGGGTTCAACTGGCGCGCCGGCGGGAAGACGGGATAGTGTGGCGGCGCGTAGTTGGTCAGGGCCTGGTGCATACTGGCGGCCAGCATGTAGATACTGGTGCGATGGTCAAAAGGCACGTCCTTCACGGGGGTGTAGGCGGAGACCTCGATTTTGCGCGTGGTGAGGTGCTTTGCCAGCCCAGGACGCGGTTCCGGCGGGGGCGGCGCGATCTGGAGGCCGACCAGCATGGCTCGCCCGCGCGCGCTTTCGATAATGATATTGGCGGGTGAAATATCGATGTGGCGCAGGGGCGGGCGCTGCTGTTCCATGGCCATCAATATGTTGAGTATGTTGTTCATATAGCCTATGACTTCGCGTTCAGATAACGGCTTAAGCAGCTTTTGTAGCAGGTCTTGCATGTTCTCGCCGTCGATGTAATCTTCTACCATGTAGTAGTGTTTTCCCTCGGCGAAGCGGTCCAGGATGCCGGGTACGAGAGGATGGCGGAATTTTGCCAGGGCCTCGGTCGCTTTCTCGTAGTACACAATCTCTTTGCGGCGGCGTTCGATGGGGTAATCCGCGCATTCCCAGCGTTTGATGATGACGCGCTTTTCAGCAGCGCGCGTATCGATGGCGAGCATAGTTGTCACCATCGTTTCGTCGCTTTGTTTCAGCACATGTTTGACAAAGTAGCGATCCTTCCGCACACTGACGCCGGAGAGCGGGCTATGGGCGACCATCAATGGCGGGATGGTCAGGCGGCCACAATTGGAGCAGCAGCGTTGTCCGAAGCGCACCGGCGTATCGCAATACAGGCAGAGGCGATCATCATAATCAGCGCCACATGTGCTGCAACGCTGCGCCCCGGTGCGATTCTGGTTTTTACAGCGCTGGCAGACGTAACGCTGGCGGGCTGTTTTAATTGCGCTGGCGAATTTCTCGGAAAACTCAACCACGGTGCGATAGCGCTGGTGGTAGTCTTTCGCCAGGGCGCGCATGATGGCCGCGCTGGCCTCGACGGGAATGCGTGGATTCCATTGCTGAGGCGGCGGCGGTTGCAGGCGCAAATGGGCATTCCATACCTGTTCGATTTGCTTATAGACAAAAGGCGGGCGACCGGCCAGTAGTTCGTAGAAGCACACCGCCAGCGCGTACTGGTCGGAGTCGCGCCGGGGGTTGCCCTGCCACTGTTCTGGCGGCATGTAAAAAGCGGTGCCCGTCACCTCGCCCAGCGTGGCGTGCGTTTGCATACCAAGATCAAAGGTCGCGCCGAAGTCTGAGAGCAGGATTTGTCCCCTGCGCCCGATCAGCAGATTACCGGGTTTGATGTCCTGGTGTATCAGCCCTTTTTCATGCACATAATAGAGCGCGGAGGCCGCCTGTTGCACATACGGCACCAGTTCTTCGGCGTAAGCCAGTCGCCGGCTGCCATCGTCTTTGCGAAACAGGTCAAGAATGGTCTTTGGCGCAAATTCCATCACCATAAAGGGACGGCCATCGTCGAGCTGGCCGAAGTTGTAGATGGGTAAGATGTTCGGGTGCTGCATATTGGCGATGCGCCGCGCCTCGGCGAAAAAATTCTGGCGCGATTTCTCATTGAACTGGTCATTGCGCAACACTTTCAGGGCGAGGATGCGGCTGAGCGGCGCGGGTTCGCGCACTTTGTAGACATGCCCATAGGTACCCGCGCCCAGAAATGAGACGATTTCATAGTCGCCCAGATGCGTTCCCTGTACAAGGTAATCGCAGCGCTGGCAACTTTTCGCGGAAACGGGATTCTCATGCCCCCCGGCGGCGCGTGGATTGAGACAACGAACCACAACAATCTATCCTGACTCTTGTATTCGATGGTGTAGTGGCGGATTGATGGGAACAAAGCCTATTCCGCTATAGCATCTACTTGTATGTACGATGAAGTTGTTTGCGGGTTGCGTATGCGTGGCAATAGTACTACTTTCAAGGCGCGAGCATTGATTTGAGCGGTGCCCCGATGACAATTGTAGTGCCACTGGCGAGAATAGGATTGAGCGCTGCCTGCACAATCTCGCGCCCCATATCGCGAGTAGTAGGCAGTGCGCCCTGACTGGCGCGACGCCGTTCAATCAGTCCGGGCGCGCTGCGCGCCAGTAATCTGGGCGAAATGGTTCCCTCAACGAGGTCCCCTGTTACTACAAGCAAACGCAAGCCAGATGCGTCGAAATCAGGTTGAAGCGCCCGTAAAGCTTGCTCACCGGCATATTTGCTCTCAGCGATAGGTTGGTAGGCTGGCAATTGCTGCATCCTGCCGTAGAGGTGTGCCCAATGGCTCGTTACAAAAACGATTACGCCGCCAGGACGCAACAGTGGCAAAGCTGCTTTGACCAGCGCAAGCTGCGCATCCCGGTTAATATGCATCGCATAGTCCGGGTCGGCTGCTACCAGGTCTCGCTCCATCCCGCCAGAGGCGTTGAGTACGAGGATATCAATGTGCGATCTCCACTGGCCTACCTGCGAAAAAAGGCGCGCCACTTCGTCTGCATGGGTGATGTCACAGCAGAGTGCAAGGGCTTCCCTGCCCTGTTTGGTGATAGCAGCGACTACCTCTTGAGCGCGCGCGGCCTTGTTGCGATACGTGAGTACGACATCATACCCATGTTCGGCGAAAGCAAGCGCCGTTTCAGCTCCAATGCCACGGGAGCCTCCCGTCACAAGAGCTACGAATTGTTCCTGCATAGAACTTCCATGTACTTTCTATAAAATGGCTAATCAACGCAACCAGCGCGCTTCCTGCCAGCCTAAATGCGCGTGACTATTGAATAACCGCACGGTCGTATGCGCCATATCGCGCCAGTCTACGACGGAGATAGTGGCAGGATCGAGGAAGATGCGCGGCGACGTGCTGATCGGTACGCCCAGTGCGGTACACATCAATGTTTTGATTGGCCCGACGTGCGAAACCAGCACTATACTTTGATCGGGATGTGCCAGCGAGAGTTGCTCTACACCGGAGTTAACACGCTGTTGCATCGCTATCATGCTCTCACCACCGGGCGGCGCGAGAGCCGCGTCGCGCTCCCACTCGTAAAATTGCCGGGCGTCTTCGGGGCTGCGCGCCAGGACTTCAGCGCGATTCATGCCCTCCCATATACCGAAACTGCCTTCCCGCAGCGCGTCAAATTTCTGAACAGGGAGATTGTGCCGTTCGGCGATGGGTACGGCTGTGGAGTAGGCGCGTTGCATCGGACTGCTATAAACGGCGGCGATGGGAAACACGGCCAGGGCTTCCGCCACTTGCGCGGCCTGCATTTGCCCATGTTCGCTTAACAGGTCGTCGCGCGAGCCGATAAAACGATATTCGCGGTTGGCCAGCGTTTCGCCGTGTCGGACGATGAAAAGGCGGGTTGAGGGCAAGTGTGTGGCTCCTTTCTAGCTATACGTAATCGGCTATCCCACTTTCAAAGGCTTTCTGGTCATGGTTTTCTATGCCGAAGAGCGCCTCGAGAAGAGCAAATGTGCCCTGGTAGAAGGTGATACGGTCCCCAAATGTCTCAATTTCAGGATAGGTCGGTACGCATCGTCTAAGAAACGCTTCCCCATAACTACTCGAAATTCCAGCGAAGTCGTAAGCGGGATCACCCAGTCCCGCTCCGCCAAAATCGAGAATGCCACTGATTACCTGCCAGTGTGGGTCAAAGAGGATATTGGTTGTGCCGAAGTCCCCATGCTTGAGCACTGGCTTCCTGGCAAAGTTTGCCGGGTCGTCTAAAAACATTTCGAAGTGGCGTGTGGTCCTCTCCTGGGCGTCTTTTCGCATATGGGGAAAACACTTCTCTCGAATGCGGATGTAGATACTGCTCCACTCGTCAGAGGTGTCAGAGACGGACAACTGATGCGTGATAGCTGTTTCCACTGGCACCCGGTGGAGTTCTCGTAGGAACTGAGCCAGTTGGCAGGCTAGACCTTCTAATGTTCGCTCGTCTTGAATCTCCAGAAATGTTTCACGTGTGAGCGGCTCTCCCACAAGCAGGCGGTAGCCCACAAACGCCAGCCCAACCGTCCGACTTGCGAGATGCTCAAAGGTGATCTGAGGAATAGGGAGTGTCACTTCGTCCCAATCCCCTTCAGAATGGCAACCTCTGTAGCGAGCTGATCAATGCCTTCTGGGTATTTAGGGAAACGAAAAATGAACGCTTCATTTATCAACAAGACTTCATTGTTCTGCCCCTGTGTGTTCTGTTCAACGGAACGCACAGAAAAGTCAGGATAACTGCGCTCTATAACTTCGACATAGGTTGCAAGTCGGCTCATGTGGCTCCTTTTTGTTATAGCGCTTTTTGTCCTCGTATATAGGTCAACGCGGGAAATGGGCCGCGCTTCCATTCTACCTTGAGAAATCCAGCAGTGTCTAGCAACTGGAGAAGGTCTGGCAGACTTGACTGCATAGGGGCGTGCAACGGAATGCCGTGTGATGTACCCATGAAATCGACGAGCAACAATCGTCCGCCGGGTTTGAGGACGCGCTGTATCTCGACCAGTCCCCGCTGCTTGAGGGCAGGCGGTAGATGATGAAAGACGAGGCTAGAGACAACGACATCGAAGGTGTGATCTGCAAAGGACAACGTCTCCACTGCCTCGACTCGAAAGTCGATAGTCTTATGCTGGCGTGTAGCCTTTTGACGAGCGCGCGCAACCATCTCGGGCGAGGCGTCAATGCCTGCGACCAGGCCAGTTGAACCGGCGCGACGATACAACTGCAAGGCGAGATCGCCGGTGCCACATCCAACATTGAGTACGGCCTCTCCAGTGGTAAGTTGCGCGAGGTCGGCGGTACGCGAGCGGAGCGTAGCAGCCCGGCCCAGCGTGGACAGGAAGATGAGCAGGTCGTAGCGCGCCGCCCAACGAATCGTTCGTCCCTCCGTTTGAGGGCGGGAGACCTCGTGAGTTGAAAGGGTTGGTCTCGACATAATAACTCCTTCATTGTATACTGAACAAGGTGTTCACTAGCAAACAAACTATCTGTTTCCAGTATGGCTGATAATTATTAGGAGAACAAGACTCAAATTTCCTCATATATCCGATAGCGGACAATGCCCGCAAAATGTTCAGGAGTATGGAATGAAAATGCAGAAAAAGGATCGGAGGTCCCAACGCACCCAACGCATCCTGGGTGATGCCCTGGTCGCGCTGATGTTCGAGAAACGATACGATGATATCACGATCCAGGATATCCTGGATCGCGCAAATATTGGGCGTTCAACCTTTTATGAGCATTACTGGGATAAACGGGATCTGCTGACAAGCGAAATTGAACGGGTTATCGACCTGTTAGGCCAGCGCATCGAAACACCGCCGCAGGACGCAAGTGTTTTTATTCCGAGTCTGGCTTTATTCCAGCATGTGCGAGAGCAACATCGGCTTTTTCAAGCGCTCTTGAGAGGGCAAGGTATTGAGTCTATTACACGGGCATTTCAGGATCGCCTGCAGGCGCGAGTAGAGGCAGGGTTACGTAGAGAGGGAAAGGAGGGTGAGTCAAGCGAATTGCTTGCAGCAGTGGCGTCTTACATTGTAGGAGCTTTCATGAGTTTGATGCGCTGGTGGCTCGCAACGGAAATGACGTGGTCGCCTGAGCGTATGGATACGCTCTTCCGTGATCTCGTCTTACCGGGAGTTCATTACCTTTTGAGCCAGGAAACGCTGGTCTAGGCGTGCTGTTCGGCCGTATCGCGTTGTCATCCTGAGCGCAGCGAAGGTCTCCGCCAGGCAGATCCTTCGCTGCGCTCAGGATGACAATGGACTCGAGCGCAAGCGCGAACGCGAGCAGGCGGCAGCCGGAGATCCTTCGCTGCGCTCAGGATGACAATGCACAAGACAGGGTATGCTTGAAATCGTATACGTATATGTTATGGTAAAATTGTTGCATGGACATTGAGAAGAGGGATTACAGAGACAAGGTTACGTCGAAGCGAAGCTGGACACGCCGCGAGGTGCTTGCCGCCGGTGGCGCTGCTTTGTTGGGATTGGCAGGCTGTGGAGCGGAGAGCATAACGTCATCTCAAATGCCTCATTCCACTGCTGCAAGCACAGTAAAAACCAGTGGCAGCGTCTTGCAGACACCTACACCTGTGCCGGAGACGCCCATTACGCTGGCTTTTACGGGCGACGTGATGTTTGGCCGCACGGTCAACAGTCATATGCTGGCTACGGCTGCCAGTGATGCCTACCCTTTTACGTATACGGGCGAGTTTTTGCGTGGGTTTGATCTGACCATTGGCAACCTGGAGTGTGTTATTTCGCGGTTGGGCGTGCCTGTTCCCAAGCCATACAATTTTCGCGGCGATCCACGCGCTTATGATCGTTTGCTTAAAGCGGGATTTGATCTTGTTTCGGTTGCTAATAATCATAGTGGGGATTATGGCAAGGCCGCATTTCTGGATGAATTTCTGACGCTACCTCAACGAGGCTTGACCCCTATCGGCGGGGGGCAGAACCGGAGGCAGGCGCATATGCCTGTGTATAAAAGCGTGCGCGGAACGACGGTAGCTTTCCTGGCCTATGACCAGATTGATCCCTACTCCTTCGCGGCTACCGATAGCAGCCCTGGTCATGCCTGGTTGAATGAGGTTGATCTGCGGCAGGATGTTGGCATAGCGCGCCGTTCAGCCGATTTCGTGATCGCGTTTGTCCACTGGGGTATCGAATACTATACCGGGCTGACGGCTGAGCAGCGTTATATGGCGCAGGTCGCCATCGACGCGGGCGCGGATATCGTGGTGGGGGCGCATCCGCATGTTATCGAGCCGTATGAGTTTTACAAGGGGAAGCTCATTATTTATAGCCTGGGAAACTTTGTCTTTGACAATATGTATCCAGAGGTGGTGCGGCGCGGGAATATTCTTACATTGACCGTGCAGAAAAACAGGCTGTTGAACTGGAAACTGGTGCCGGCACGAATTGGCGACTGGGGCGAACCGGTCTTGTTGTAATAGAGATCAGATGGCCTGCTGAAAATGCTATCATTGAATCGGAGATAAGCATTTATAATGCCCTATCACAGGAGGACGGTATGACTTCGACGGTGCAACCGCAAACGGGTTTTGTCGAAACGAATGGTACCCGGCTGTATTACGAAATGATGGGTGAAGGCCATCCGCTTGTGCTTATTCACGGTGGCTATATGGACAGGCGCATGTGGGATGACCAGTTCGCGGCGTTCGCGCAACACTTTCGCGTCATTCGCTACGACGTGCGTGGCTTTGGCAAAACTGGACTGCCGCAGGTGCCGTATACCGATCGGCAGGACCTCTTTAATTTGCTCGCTTTTCTGGGTGTGGGTACAACTTATATCGTGGCATTGTCATTAGGGGGAGAGATTGCCATTGATTTTACGCTTGATTATCCCGATAGAGTAAAGGCTCTGGTGCTGGTAGGGGCTTCTGTCAGTGGTGTGCCGGTAATGGAGTTGATTACGCAAGAACAGTTGCAGCAGCATATCAAGCTCTGGACGCCGTTCGAGGAGGCGAAGGCGAGACGAGACCTCGCGGGCATGGTGGAAGGCGTAATGAGCCATCCCACGCTGGTGCCATCCGCGCATTACGCCTCGGCTCGCCAGAAGGTGCGCGAAAATTTATCAGAATATTCCTTTGTCTGGGTGCTGGAACCAGGCCAAAAACAGGCAACGGAACCTGCTGCATGGGGCAGGCTCGGTGACATCTCCGCGCCAACGCTGATTGTGGTTGGAGGCGATGATGATACACTGCTGCATACCATCGCGGACAAGCTCGAACAGGACATTCCCAATGTGCGTCGTGTGGTTATCGCGGAGACACATCACATGCCCAATATGGAAAAGCCGGAAGAGTTTAATAGTGTTGTGCTGGATTTCTTGAAGACGGTGCGTGTCTAAGAAATTCTATGGTTGACTTTGACACGATTTGCATAACGTATTACAATAAAAGTATCAGGGTGTACACCCTGGTTCAGGGCGAAGGGTCCTGAGTAGGTAGCCTATGTATAAAGGAGGAAACCTATGAAGATACCAATTCGCTTGTTGAAAGTAGTCTTTCAAGTTGACCAGTAGTGCCCGTGCAGGCGGGCACCTGAAGGGCCTCTAGCCACGCCGTTTACCGGGGGTTGCTCCTATGAGAGCGTCCAGAACCCGTTTGGTCGTGGAAGATGCCGAAACCAGCAGAGCGAGGGTTATTTAGCCCTTGCTCTGCTTTTGCATAAAGATAATAAAAGTGGCTGGCAACATGCGCGCATGTTGCCAGCCACTTTTTTATCAGTTTTATCCGACGCTGCCCGACATCTCCAGCTGGATCAGGCGGTTCAGTTCGACGGCGTACTCCATCGGGAGTTCCTTCGTGATTGGCTCGATGAAGCCGTTCACGATGAGCGAGTAGGCTTCGGACTCGTCGAGGCCGCGACTCATCAGGTAGAAGAGCTGGTCGTCGCCGACCTTCGAGACGGTGGCCTCGTGGCCGACTTCGGTCTGATTCTCTTCAACGCGAATGGTCGGGTAGGTATCGGTGCGAGCCATTTCGTCCAGCAGTAGCGCGTCGCAACGCACGCTGGATTTGGTGTGGTGCGCGCCCGAGTTGATGCGCACAAGTCCGCGATAGGAGGCGCGACCCGTCCCCTTCGAGACCGACTTCGACAGGATTTGCGAAGTGGTGTATGGCGCGAGGTGCGTCACTTTCGCGCCCGCGTCCTGGTGCATACCATCGGAGGCGAAGGCCACCGAGAGGATATCGCCGCGCGCGCCCGGCTCCATCAAAAGGACTGCCGGGTACTTCATGGTGACTTTGGAGCCGAGGTTGCCATCGACCCATTCCATGGTGGCATCGCCGTAGGCGGCGGCACGTTTTGTGACCAGGTTGTAGACGTTCTTCGACCAGTTCTGGATGGTGGTGTAGCGCACGCGCGCGCCCTTCATGACTTTGATTTCGACGACCGCGCTGTGCAGGCTGTCGCTGGCATAGGTCGGCGCGGTACATCCTTCCACGTAGTGGACATAGGAGCCAGGGGCGGCGATAATCAGCGTGCGCTCAAACTGGCCCATGTTCTGCGCGTTGATGCGGAAGTAGGCTTGCAGCGGAATTTCCACGCGCACGTTCTCCGGCACGTAGACGAAGCTGCCGCCGCTCCATACCGCGCTATTCAGCGAGGCGAACTTGTTGTCCGAGGGCGGAATGACGGAGCCGAAGTGCTCTTTAATCAGGTCGGGATACAGGCGCAGAGCGGTATCCATGTCGGTGAAGATCACGCCGATTTTCTCAAGGTCTTCACGCACCTTGTGGTAGACGGCTTCGCTTTCGTACTGCGCGGTAACACCGGCCAGGAATTTGCGCTCGGCCTGTGGGATGCCCAGGCGGTCAAAGGTGTCTTTGATTTCGGCGGGTACGTCGTCCCACGTGCGGCCCTGCTCCTGCACCGGCTTGATATAGTAGTAAATGTTGTCAAAGTCTATGCCGGAGAGGTCCGCGCCCCAGGTGGGCATCGGACGCTTCTCGAAGAGGTCCAGGCTTTTGAGGCGGAACTTGCGCATCCATTCGGGTTCGCCCTTCATCTCGGAGATTTGCTCAACGATGTTGCGACTGAGTCCTTTGGCGGACTTGAATGCATAGTTTTCAGCCACGTGGAAGCCCGGACTATAATCCTGCTGCTCCCGGTCAAATACTTGACTCATAGAATGTTCTCCATCTTGCAGGTGATTACCTGTTGGTATGCTATCAAAAAGCTCGTAACTTGCTTGTGCTAATCCTTAGCTCTAGACTCGGATTTAATTGTATTATAGGTTGTCTGGCAGATAATGTCAAGTCGCATGGGACACTTTTGTCATGTCAGCCCGATTGCTGCGCGGGCAAGGCGCTGTATTATGGGCGCAACTTCCTCTAGACTGCGGGAAGTTCCAGCCAGTGTATCAAAGGTCTCAAAGCTGGTCAAGGTAAACAGAACGGCGACGAGCTCGTCGAAGGTCTCGCTGGTAACAGCGGGGGAAGGCGTCTGCTTCTCTATTATCTGCTGCATGATCGCGCGCACCCCCATTCGCCTCCATTCGTCTCGTGCCCGTATCACCTGCTCAAAATCTGGGTCGAGGGCAGCTAGCGCGCGCAGCCGACGCATTACGAGCCGATCCACCTCCCAGAAACGACCAAAAATCTCAATGTACTGGTTGAGTGCAGCGAGCGGTTCTGGCTGGCGAAAGACACCGGCTATTTGTTCCATGCCACCACTCGCCGCCAGTGAATCACATAATCCTTCGAGCAACCCTAATTTGGAGCCGAACTGGTGGTAGACGGTCATGCGAGCTACATCGGCCTGGCGAGCTACCGTTTCAATGGAGAAACGCGAATACCCATCGGAAGCCATGAGCAAGGCACGGGCCGCGGCCAGGATACGGGTACGGGTCTGGTCGCTCGCGGCCTTCCTCTGACCAAGTTGATAAGGGCGAGGACTCATAGAAAACTTGACGCCTCCAGAAATTTATTGTATAGTCTGTATATCAAAATATATTGGGTAGACCGTCTGTATAATAACATTTGCTAAGATGATTGTAAAGAAAAGAGTCATCACTTTTAACGAGAGGAGAATCACCGGATGCATCGACCATTCCGTTTTGGAGTCACAGCGGCCCACGCCCCATCGCATACTGCCTGGATTACCACTGCGCGCCGGGTCGAGGAGCTTGGCTACTCAACCTTGCTCATACCAGATCGTACGACCGTAGGGAGCCTCGCTCCTATTCCAGCATTAGCCGTTGCTGCTCAAGCAACTACCAGGCTGCGCTTCGGCAGTTTTGTGTTCTGTAATGGGTATCGCCATCCCGTTATGCTCGCCAGAGAAGTTGCCACGCTGGATATGCTCTCCGAGGGTCGCTTTGAACTCGGCCTGGGAGCAGGTGTCTCGTCGGATGAGTTCCAGCGCATGGGTTTGCCGTTTGCGAACGCCGGCACACGCGTCGGCCATCTTGAAGAAACCCTTCAGCTTCTGAAACTACTTTTCACGGAAGAGACTGTTAATTTCAACGGGAAACACTACACGATTACAGAGTTGAAAGGAAAAATCAGGCCGGTTCAGCAGCCGTATCCGCCTCTGCTTGTGGCCGGCGCCGGAGAACGCATGCTTAAGCTGGCGGCCAGAGAAGCGAATATAATTGCCATCGGGTCAAAAATCAGCGCGCGCGGGGTGGATGCGACCGACGCCCCGTTGGAGCAAAAGATCGCCTGGATCAAAGAAGCTGCTGGCCCGCGCGAAGCCGACCTGGAGTTGAGCCAGACCATCTTTGATTTGGAGATCACCGATAGCGAAGCTGCTCTCTCCCCCCAGACAGGAAGATGGATTGTTCCAAAGAGACCACTCAGTACTGAGGAGGCAGTTGCCTATCTTTTTGAGCAGCGTGAGCGCTACGGGTTCTCCTACCTTCAGATCTCGGAAGGACAGGCAGAGAACTTTGCTCCGGTAGTTGCGCGGCTCGCCGGAAAGTAAAGCTGTAAAGATGCGGTTACGGGCAGAATGCGCTATAAAACCAATATGATGGTTGTTCTACAGCCACGTTCCTCCCGGCATCCTTCTATCAAATCTCGGTGAAAATATGACTTGACACGCTTTCTCCAATCTCCTATACTAAGTGTGCAATTGACACTAATCAAAAGGCGATGGGAGAGTTTGCCACATGGAAGAAACGGAAACGCGCACTGGTTCGGCCAGCGATGGGCATGACGTGGACGCTGAGCAGGTGAACGAGGCGCAGGCGCATCATTATGACGCCAGCAAGTATGAGCGGCCATCGGTGACGGTGGACGTGGTGATGATGAGCCTGCGCCAGCGCGATCTCCAGGTCTTGCTGGTCAAGCGGCGTTCGTGGCCGTATGAAGGCATGTGGGCCATTCCGGGCGGCTTTGTGAATATTGACGAGTCGTTAGAGACGGCGGCCAAGCGCGAGTTGCAGGAAGAAACGGACGTGCAGGATGTGTACCTGGAGCAGCTTTACACATTTGGCGATCCAGGCAGAGACCCGCGCACGCGCGTCATTACAGTTGTCTATTTTGCTTTGCTGGATTCGGAACGTTTGCAGGTAAAGGCGGGGGATGATGCCGCCAATGTCGGCTGGTTTTCGGTCTACCACCTGCCCGCGCTGGCCTTCGATCACGCCAAAATCCTGCAATACACGCTTGATCGTTTGCGTGGGAAGCTGCAATATACGCAGATCGCCTTCAATTTGTTACCGGAACAGTTTACGTTGCGCGAGTTGCAGCGCGTCTACGAGATTATCCTGCATCGCCGGCTGGATAAACGCAATTTCCGCAAGAAGATTCTCTCAACCGGCATCCTGGAAGATACGGGCGCGAAAAAGATGGAGGGAACACACCGGCCGGCGCGTCTCTATCGCTTCAATCCCGCGGCTGAAACGAAGCTGTAAATGGTTTTATCACTCTACTTCCAACAAGTCGATGATTTCGGTGAGCGAGTGGATCAGGATGCAATCGACATTGCTTTCTTGCAGTTGGTGGCGGCGATCAAGCAAGATGGGGGTGATGCCTACGGAACGCGCGCCCAGCACGTCGAGAATGTAGGAATCGCCGATATGCAAGGCGTAATCGCCGATACTATTGGCGCGCCGCAGCGCCAGGTCGTAGAGCGAGGGCGAAGGTTTGGCATGGCGAGCAAGGGCTGAAACCACCAGGCTGTCAAAGTATTTATTGAGGTGCAGTTCGTGCAAGATGCGCCCCAGCCCGATCCCCCAGTCTGAGATAACACCCAGGGTGTAGTTTTTAGCTTTCAGCGCGTCGAGGGTAGGCAGCACATCCGGGTATATTTGCCAGCTTGTGTGCTGGTCGAATTCCTGTGTTATGAGGCGCGCGAGCTGGTAAAGGCGCGGCTCATCGTGTTCTTCCACGAATGGACGCAGGAAGTTCATATAATACTCGATCCAGAAGGCATTGATGGCGTCTTCACTGGCCCACATGTGATGTTTCTGGCGCGTCTGGCGATAGAAGAAATCGTCGGCCTCGGTAGTGCGCCCTTGTAACTTGTCCAGGTCAATATGCAGTTCGAGCTGCTTGCATATGCGCTGGCATATTTCGGGCGTTGAGGGATTGGGATGGAGCAAGGTGAAACCGGCGTCGAAAAAAACGGTACGAATCGATTGTGGCTGTTCAATCAGCATTATGATATGTTTCCTTCAAGGGTAATTGAGATGCGGCGCGGGAGGCGGATCCTCCCGCGCCGCATCTCAATTACCCTTTGGCCTTGTAAACGGCGTCGGCGGCTGCCAGGGCAGCGCCGGCGTCTGGCTGCAGGCCGCTGCGCGGTAACACATGCTCAAGGGCGGAGAGCACGGTATCGACGTTCTTGCGACAAGAATTGTAGCCCATCAGCCCGATGCGGATCAGGCGGCCCTTTAACAGGCCGAAGCCGCCGCCCACCTCAATCTGGTATTCGTGCAGCAGGCCGTTGCGAATGGCGAGTTCGTCCACGCCTTCCGGCAGGCTGATAGCGGTTAGCACAGGCAGTTCGTATCCTGGCCGCGTCAAAATGCTCAGCCCCAGCGCCTTGACGCCCGCTCGCAGCGCTTCGCCGTTGAGCTGGTGTCGTTGCCAGCGCGCCTCCAGTCCCTCTTCGAGGCTGATGCGCAGGGCTTCGCGCATGGTGTAGACCAGATTGCTGCACGCCGTGTGGTGATAGGTATGATCGCCGTTCCAGTAGCGATGAAGTTTGTGCAGGTTGAGATAGTAGGTCTGCACTGGTTTTTTGCGGCTCTCGATGACTTTGACGGCACGGTCGTTAAGTGTGATGGGGGCCAGGCCCGGCAGCGCGCCCAGGCTTTTCTGGCTGCCAGCGTAACAGGCGTCGATCTTCATGTTATCGACATGCACCGGCACGCCGCCGAGTCCGCAAACGGCGTCTACGACGAAAAGCGCGCCGTGCGCGTGTGTAATGCGCTCAAGCTCTTCGAGGGGTTGCCAGAGTCCGGTGGAGGTCTCAGCGATGGCGGTGGCGAAAACTTTTGCTTCTGGATGCTCTTTGAAGGCCTGTTCGAGCGTTTCAGGCGCGAGTGGTTGCCCCAGTTCGGTCGCGAGGTTGACTACCGTTGCGCCAGCCCGCTCGGAGATTTCCACGATCTGGCCGCTGAAAAAGCCCAGGCTGCCCGCGATGAGCGTGTCGCCCTCTTCAAGCAGGTTGGAGAGAACGGCTTCCGCGCCGGAGAAGCCGGAGCCGGAGACGCAGAGCGTCATTTCGTTTTTAGTCTGGAAGACCTGCCGCAACAGGTAGGCAGTCTCTTCCATGATGGTGAAAAATTCTGGATCGATGTGGCCGAGTTGTGGCGCTGAAGCGATACGCAAAATACGCGGGTCAACGTTGCATGGACCAGGGCCAAGCAGCAATCTATACGAGGGATTAATTTCAGGAAGCGCGTTTTGATAGACTTCGCTCTTCCCCATTACCAGTTGTGTCATGTGTTTCCCCTTCTTGAAATTGCTAAGCGTTTGAATAATAATCCCCCGGTCACAGTTGCGGACTTATCTAACAGTTGCCTCAGCCTCGAACAGGTGCTGCAACTTGTCTGCCTGATCGACTGTGATCAGGTTATCGATGAACTCATCTAACTCGCCGTTGAGCACGCCGGGTAAATTATGGCGTGTATAGCCGATGCGATGATCTGTAACGCGATCCTGTGGGTAGTTATAGGTGCGAATCTTCTCGCTGCGATCGCCGGTCTGTACCTGCGAGTGCCGCGATTTGCTCAGTTCTTCCTGCCTGTGAGCGTCTTCCAAATCCCACAGGCGAGATTTGAGTACAGAAAGAGCCTTTGTTTTATTCTTCAGTTGCGATTTTTCATCCTGGCAGGTGACGACCAGCCCGGTAGGCAGGTGCGTGATACGTACCGCCGAGTCGGTTGTGTTGACGCTCTGGCCGCCGTGTCCGGTAGAACGATAGACATCGACGCGAATATCGGTATCCTTGATCTCGATATTGATATCATCGTCGGCCTCTGGCAGGACAATGACTTTGGCGGTCGAGGTGTGAATGCGCCCGTTGGCCTCGGTGACGGGAACGCGCTGCACGCGATGGGTGCCGCCTTCGTATTTCAGTCGGCTGTACGCGCCCCTGCCCTTCACGACGAAGGTAATGTCTTTGATGCCGCCCTGTGCCGTCTCGTTGCTATCCAATATTTCGATTTTCCAGCGTTTATTGTCGGCGTAGCGGCTATACATGCGGAAGAGTTCGCCCGCGAAAAGCGCGGCCTCGTCGCCCCCTGCGCCGCCCTGGATGGTGACAAGGGCGTTTTTATCGTCCAGGATGTCTTTCGGCAACAGCGAAATTTTAACATGTTCGAGCAGTTGCTCTTTGTGCTGCTTGAGGCGATTTATCTCTTCGTAGGCCATGTCGCGTATTTCCGGCTCGTCGCTGGTGTCGAACATCTCCTGCGTGTCGGCAATTTGCCGGTCATTGTCCATCAGTTCGTGGTAGATGTGTACAACCTCTTCCAGTTCGGCATGTTCGCGGCCATAGCGTTGCAGCAGCGAAATGTCATCAAGCACTTCCTGCCGGCCCATCATTGTATTCAATTCTTCATAGCGTTGCGCAAGGCTGGCAAGCTTTTCTATCAATTCCATTGCTGTGGGTTCTCCCTCAATCTCCTCATCCGCCGTGGAAGCCTGGACGCAAGTGGCAGGCTGCTAGTAATATAGCTTTCTATTTTAATCGTACCATATTTTTGAATATGACGGAGCGGATGAAATCATGCAAATTAGTTTGCGTCTATGGGTTATTTCTCTACACCTCAGGTGTAAAGTGGTACAGGGCACAGAGGTGCGTCGCTACCCGGCAGCAAGCAGGTAGCGTTCGGTGGTGATGCGGTATGCGATTATGGAGCGCATAGTAGAAACTTCATATGCCTTTATTATACCACGAAGGACCAGGGCAGGGGCAAGCCCAGCCCGTACCCTGTACGGAAGAGGAAACTCACTTCGTACAGGGTACGGGCTGGGCTTGCCCCTGCCCTGGTAGGTGTATTGAAATGCGCCAATCGCCAAAGGCTGTCATCCTGAGCGCAGCGAAGGATCTCGGTGTGCGGCGAGGCAGACCCTTCGCTACGCTCAGGGTGACAGTCAGGAGGTCTACTGGCGGACAGGCGAGCAACACGACAAATTGTATATCACGCTGGAATTGTGAAGCATAACCTATTCTGAAAGCGAAAATAGGAGTATACTAATTTTCAAGGAATCATTACACAATTTGGAGGAGGATTTACACCATGCGCTTCTGCTTTATCCTCGAAGAGAAATATGCGCACAAGCCGATGCCAATGGTGGTGGCGGACCAGTTACAACAATGGGGTCATCAGATCGAGGTAATACAGCCCTATGCAGCCGTTACCAGCCTGACTGATCTCTCGCTCGCCAATTATGATGCCTACGTGCTGAAAACTGTTTCAGAGGGTCCGGGTTTGACCATTCTGGAAGCGGCGGAGGCTGTTGGCATTCCGACCATTAACAATTCGCGCGCCATCCGCCTGGTGCGCGATAAAGCGGTTGCTGTTGCGTTCGCGCAGGCGTGCGGTCTGCCCGTGCCAACGACGTATTTTGTGGGGCATTATCGCGCCCTGGTGAACGTGCCGCGTGACCTGTACCCGGTAGTGGTGAAGCCAAGCAATGGCACTTCGATGCAGGATATTCACCTGGTGCGCACGTATGAAGAAATGGCGAATTTGACGCTGGATGAGAGCAGCTATTACCTGGCCATGCGCTACGTTGAGAACACAGGCTACGACATCAAATTGTACGTGACAGGACAGGAGGTTCATGCTATCGTCAAAAGTTCTCCCCTGCACGGCATAGTGCAGGAAACGGAAATTCCGGTGAGCCGCGAAATGCTTAAGCTGGCGCAGCGCGTGGGACAGGTGTTCGGGCTTGACCTTTATGGAGTGGACGTGCTTGAAACGCCGCAGGGTCTTATGTTGGTAGACATTAACGACTTTCCCAGTTTTTATGGTGTGCCGCGTAAAGTGGCGAGTGTGGCTGAATACATCCTGCACGCCGCCTATCGTGCTAACCTCAACGGAAAAAAGCGCGTTGCCCGTCCGGCCATCACAGCGCGCAAGTCCCTGGGTCGCCAGGTTTCGCGCATTGTCCCTGCCGAACTGATCAGCCACAGCGCGAGCGCCAGGCGCGTGCAAACGCACTGATAGCGCCCGATTTTGGGTGAAACCTCATGAGAACCTGTAACGTATTGTTTATGGTATGTGAAAACGACGAACAGGAAATGAGGAAATACTTATGAAGAAAGCTTTTGATACCAATCAGCTGAATGGCAGCAATTTGACAGAGAACGCGAAACACGTCGTGCTATCGACGGCCTCTGCTGTGCAAGATAAAGTGCAATCCGGGATAGCAAAGACCCAGGATGTGTTACTCACCAGGCTGGATGTCACCCAGGATACGCTGAAAAATTCGCAGAAAGCCGCCAGAAAGCGACTGAAAAAGGCGCGGAAGTCGGCTCAGAAAGGCCTCAGCCAGTTTCAGAATACTGTGCAGCCGGCGCTAGCGAGATCACAGGATGCCCTACAAGCGGGTTTAGGTTTGGCGCAGGTGGCACTGCAAAAGAATGTGAAGAGCGCGAATAAGAAACTGAAGAAGGCCCGTAAGAATGTACGGGGCCTGCAGGGCAATTTGCAAGATAAGGCGCAGGCGGGCCTGACTTCTACTTCAGATGCCCTTCAGTCTAGCTTGAGTACCGCCCAGGACGTGTTGGGAAAAGGCGCTAAAAACGCAAGTAAGAGCTTGAAGAAGGCGCAGAAGAATATTCAGGGCGTGGGCGATTCGCTGCAATCTAACATGGAACGCGCTGCTCGCAGACGCCAGCGCCGCAAATTCTTTTTCCGTCTGGGGTTGCTGACCGGGCTGGCGCTGGCGCTGCTTTATACTCCCTGGCCTGGTTCAGAGTCGCGCCAACGACTCGCCGATTTCTGGCAGGAAAATATTGCCAGCCGGTTCCAGCAATAGCGCGCGCTCTGAAGCATCAAAGCCATCGGGGAAAAACGCAATGGCCTTGAAAAAATGTACCTGTTTGCGATTGGAGGAATGACATGCCGATTGCCACTCAACCCTTTGGTCGTACCGGTCATGAGAGTACACGCACTATTTTTGGTGGAGCGTCTCTGAGCAGCGTCACGCAGGACGAGGCTGACCGCGTGTTTGAGGTGCTGGCGCAGTATGGAGTCAACCATATCGATGTGGCTGCCAGTTATGGAGATGCCGAGCTTCGCATCGCCCCCTGGCTGGCTCGACACCGCTCGCAGTTTTTTGTGGCGACCAAAACCGATGCGCGCACAGAACGTGAGGCAACCGAGGATCTGCATCGCTCACTGGAGCGCATGGGCATCGACTCTGTGGACCTCTGGCAGTTGCATAATCTGGCCGATCCCATCGAGTGGGACATCGCGTTAAGCCCTGGGGGCGCGATTGACGCGGCTATCGCGGCCAGAAAGCAGGGTTTGGTGCGTTACATCGGAGTCACCGGGCACGGCTTGCAGATTGCCGCCATGCACCGGCGCAGTCTTGAGCGCTTCGATTTTGACGCGGTACTGCTGCCCTACAATTTCCTCACCATGCAGAGTCCCTATTACTCTGAACAATTCAATGCCCTGCTTGCGACCTGCCAACAGCGCAATGTGGCGGTCCAGACCATCAAATCGATAGCATCCAGACCCTGGATGGGTCGCCAGCATACACGTAGTGTCTGGTACGAGCCGATGGAAAACCAGTCAGATATTGAGATGGCTATCGATTGGGCGCTGGCACGCCAGGGCATTTTTCTGAACACTGTCGGCGACTTCCACCTGCTTCCCAGCGTACTTGAGGCGGCCAGCCGTTTTCGAGAGGATGCGCCAGTCCCAACCAATGAGCAGATGCGCGCGCTCGTGGCGCGGCTCGGCATGGAACCACTCTTCGTGTAAACGTTAGATTGTCCTCTAACGCCTGTGCGTTGCGCTGACGTGAGGGAGGAGCAGTGTACTCCGTTCTATTGTGATCACCCGCGCATCATTTGCGTTCTTCGGATATGCCCGATGTCATTCAGGATGTACAGCACGCGCTTCTTGCCCGCGACCCGTATGACTGTGATGGAGGTGTTGGCAGCCGGGAAGAAGAAGTCGCGTTCGAGGCCCAGCGTTTCGGCGGCGTAGGCGTTGACGACGCCGCCGTGCGCGAAGGCAACCACGCGCTGGCCGATATGACGGTTGGCGATTTCGTCGAAGGCTGCAACAACACGCTGGCGGAATGCTTTCGATGGTTCGCTGTCAGGGATGGCATCCCAACGACCTGTTTCTCCCGCCAGGCGCACGATGTCGCGCTGGCGTTCCTGGAGCGCCTGGTAGAGGGCTGCCAGATCGTTTTTATCGCCGGGTAGTGGGCGGACATTGCCCAACTTGATCTCCTTTATTCCGTCGACAATCATGGGCTGTATATTCAGGCGTTCGGCGAGGGGTGCAGCGGTTTGCTGGCAGCGCAGCAGTGGGCTGCTATAGATGGCATCAAATTGGATGGAACTGAGCCGTTCGGCCAGGTCCTGGGCCTGCTGGCGCCCGATTTTGCTGAGTGGGAGGTCGTCATAGATGCCGCTGGGTATGATTTCATCGGCTTCTGGTATAGCGTCGCCGTGACGCACGATGAAGAGTTCAGCCGCGTTCTCGCGCTGGAACAGAAATGGGTCTTGCATGTGCTTGTTCTTTTTCCTTATTTTTGAGAGGAGTTGCAGATTTCAAGTGCGCGGCGGGCGAGGCCGGGTACTCCTGTTTCAAGTTGTTCGAAGAATGGGTCGTCGGTAGTGCCGGAGCGGTGGCGCTGGTAGCTGCCTTCGAGCAGGATGGCTAGTTTCCAGATGGCCAGGGCTTCGTAAAAGGCCATGTCGCGAATTGAGCGCCCGGTGCGTTGGGCGTAGTAGTCGGCGATTTCTGCACGGGTGAAGAAGCCGGGGGTTTCGGTGATGCGCCGGGTGGCCAGGGTGAACTCTGGGAGCGGGTCGCCTGCTTCGCGCCAGTTGGAGAGCAGGTAGCCGAGGTCTGCCAGGGGGTCGCCGATGGTGGCCATTTCCCAGTCGAAGATGGCGATCAGTTCTGGCCGGTCTTCGGCATACATGCTATTGTCCAGGCGGTAGTCGCCATGCACGATGGTGGCCGGCCCCGAAGCGGGCATGTGTTTCGCCAGCCACGCCGTGACGGTGTCCAGGTCGGACAGCGGTCGCTGGCGCGATTTTTTCGAGCTGTCCCGTCCAGCGGCGAATCTGCCGTTCGATATAGCCTTCGGGCTTGCCAAAATCTCCCAGGCCGACCGCCTGCCAATCTACAGCATGCAGGGCTGCCAGCGCGTCGATCAAGGCTTTGGTGATGGTCCTGCGCCCGGCTGCGTCGTTGGCATAGGCGGGTAACTCGTCGCGGATCACAATGCCGTATTTGCGTTCCATGAGGTAGAACGGCGCGCCGGTGATGCTGACATCGTCGCAGGCCAGTAGAACACGCGGTGTGGGAACGTTGGTGCTGTTCAAGGCTTTGAGCACGCGATACTCGCGCAATACATCGTGAGCGGTGGGCAGCAGTGGCCCGCGTGGCGGGCGGCGCAGCACCCATTCCTGGTCGCCGCGCCCGATATAAAACGTTTCGTTGGAATGGCCGCCGAATACACGCTCGACGCGCAATGGAGCATCAGCGCCTGGAATGCGTTCGGCCAGATAGCGCTGCAATCGCTGTTCGTCGATCAAGGGCGGAAGCGTGGTCATGCGCAGGTCCTTTCTTCTCAACACGCTATAAAACGTATTTCGGGGGACATTCACATGCCCCATGCCCCCATACCCCACGGTTAAGGGGTGCGTCCTTAACAATCCTGCCTATGACAGCGCTACCTGGCGCATAACTATCTTTGCTACGGAGCGTTTATGCACCTCGTCGGGGCCATCGGCGAGATGTAGCGTGCGAGCGTGCGCCCACATGGAGGCCAGGGGGAAATCATCGCTCACACCCGCGCCGCCGAAGACCTGCATGGCGCGGTTCACCACGTTGGTAAACACTTCGGGGGCGGCAATCTTAATCAGGGCGATCTCTTTTTGCGCGGCCTTTTTCCCCAGTGTGTCGATCATCCAGGCCGTTTTGAGCGTTAGCAGGCGCGCCTGTTCGATCTCCAGTTCAGATTGGGCTATCCAGTCCTGAATGACGCCCTGCTCGGCCAGCGGTTTACCAAAGGCCACACGCGAGGCGGCGCGCTTGCACATCAATTCGAGGGCGTATTGTGCGCCTCCGATGGCGCGCATACAGTGATGGATGCGTCCGGGACCCAGGCGTGCCTGGGCAATGGCGAAACCGCCGCCCTCTTCTCCGAGCAGGTTGCTGACGGGGACGCGCGCGTTCTCAAAGAGAATTTCGCAGTGGCTTTCGTTATCGACGTATCCCATGACGCGCAGGTTGCGCACGATGGTAACGCCAGGGGTATTTTTCGGCACCAGCACCATACTCTGCTGGCGGTGCCTATCGGGCGAATTTGGCGCGGTTTTGCCCATCACGATGAATATTTTGCAGCGTTCGCGCATCGCGCCCGAAATCCACCACTTGCGCCCGTTCAGCACGTATTCGTTGCCCTCGCGCCGGATAGTGAGCTGGATGTTGGTGGCGTCGGAACTGGCGACATCGGGTTCGGTCATGGCGAAGGCCGAGCGAATCTCGCCGTTGAGCAGGGGTTGCAGCCATTGTCGCTTCTGCTCAGGCGTGCCGAACTGCGCCAGTATCTCCATATTGCCGGTATCGGGCGCGGCGCAGTTAAAGACCTCTGACGCCCAACCTACGCGACCCATGATCTCGGCCAGGGGCGCGTACTCCAGGTTGGTGAGGCCCGCGCCGTAATCCTCGTCGGGCAAAAACAGGTTCCATAGCCCTTCGGCTCTGGCAAGGGGCTTCAATTCATCCACAATTTCGGCGTGATGATGAGGGTTGCCTGAGGCGGCGATCTGGTCATGATAGCGCTGCAGGTTGGGGTAAATATGGCGTTGCATAAAATCGCTGACGCGCTCGCGCAGCCGGTTGACTTTTTCGGTGTAGGCAAAATCCATGATGTGCGCTCCTCTATGATACGCTAGAGCCAGACATTATTGCTTTGACTATACCATATCATAAAGGAAGAATGCGCATCCAACGGATGTTATTGCTGGGGTGGGTATTGCCCGGATTGGGGAAACTGAGGCTGCCCATACTGTCCGGGTTGCTGGTACTGTCCAGGCTGCTGGTATTGTCCGCCCTGGGGAGGATACTGTGGTGGGAAACCGCCCGGCCTGCCGCCTGACATCTGGCGCAACTGGTTGAGTTCGCGCTGGATCGGCCACTCGCTGAAGGCGAACATGATGACGATAATCAGGTTGACGACAGGGATAAACAACAAAAGACTCCTGGCGCCGCTATAGCCTGCTTTTGAGAAAATCCTCCAATAGATGATGATACCAAAAATGAGACCGACGAGTCCCGCGAGCAGGGAAAAAAGAAATACTCCTGCGCTCGCTGCGGTGAGGGATGTGGTATTGTAAGTACTCATGAATTACACCTCTTCTTTCGTATGATGCCGATTTGCGTTGATATGCTTTTCTGCCAGTATACACGTGAGAAAAAATGCAGGAAAGCATTTCGCTAATTCTATAACGTTGAGACTCTGTATAATTAACAGGTGTTTATATCTCTACCTGTAATATGGAATAGAGCGCCTGTGTTACCCGGCTATTGAGACTACGGGTACATCTCCCTTTTTCAAATATGTTGGCGAGCGACCTCTTCAAGTTGCCCATTCATAACGCCCAGATAAGTCTGTTTGATGGAATATCTTCCCTCACCGGGGCCGCTAAAGTGAGGCTCGAAGGTGACGAGAGCCACTGTATTTTGCATGAGTATGTCGTGGGCGACTCGCTCTGTTGCTTTTGTGCTGGTGAGGGGGCGCAGGCGGGTTTGTAATCCTCCGTAAATGGCTCGTTTCAGGCGGGCCTGGATGAGTACCAGACGCGCGTCCCGGCTGTCCAGTGCGTTTGAGAATGGGCTGGCTACCAGCTGGTAGAGTGTTGCGCGCTTGCGCGAGTGGAAAATGCCGTGCTGCGCTGCTGCTGCATATGAAAAGTGGACATCGCCCGATAGAACGACGATATCGTGCTTGCGATGGGAAAGAAGATGCGCCAGCTCGCGCCAGGTGGCCGCGAAAACCGGCCAGTGATCGAAGCTCATGCGCCGCGTGACTCTCTGCTGGATGCGCGCCATCTGGTGTCCCAGCCATCGCAAAGGCGTATTATGGAAATGACGAACGCCCATGACATATTCCGCGAGGCCGATTAGAGGAGGTAGAAGCACAGGGACTGACGAAACGAGCAGCACGGGCGATGTGTCATGCTTCTTGATCCATGCCTGGAGTTCGTTCATTTGCTGGTGGGACATGATGCGGGCGGGCGCGTCGGCGTCATCTTTGTCATGTAGAATGGCGGGCCGGTCGGCACGCACATCCATTACAAAGATTGGCGGCATCGGTTGGGATTTCATACTGCCAGTGTGGAGCGATTTCTTCATAAACGGCTTTGCGCATATAAATTCTCAAAAGTTCGAGGGCATCTTCTCCGCTCTTTGCCGCCTCTTGCATCAATGCCGTTAAGGCGTTGCTGGCCTCGTTTTGCGCTGCTGGGTTGCCCCAACCCTGGTAGACCCAGTAGGCTACGAGGCCATCGACGAGCATCTGTTCGTGTCCGTGTTTGAGCGCGCGCGCCCTCCAGTCCGGCGTTGTGTTCCAGCCGTTGGTGATCTCGTGGTCATCGAAGATCATGAAGGTTGGCATGACTGCTAAGACCTGGCGTATGCCGTCATTGCTTGTCCAGGCTTGCCGTATATAGCAGGCAAATTCGGCGAATGTTTGCGCCCCGCGTTGAGACGGTTCTGTCCGCGCATCTTGCATGAGTGAGGATGTCCCTTTACGTCGGCCATGCCTGCCAGTGAAATCGTCGGCGTAAATCTGATCTCCAATAAAAAGCAAGAGGTGAGGCCAGGCGGTTTCTCGCTCGTCAAAGCGTTCGATGAGCCACGCGCCAAAAGCGTTGAGGGCGTCTGGCTCAACGGCGGAAGGTTTGCGACATGAGCCATAGGCAAGACGCAGCGCGTTGCCAGCTTCGGGAAGGTCGAGCGAGCGAAAACATTGTTTCAATGCGCTGGCTGCCGGTGCCTGTTCTCCTTCGTTGTCTTGCAGGTGACGGAATAGTCGTACCAGGTTGATGGTTGCAGATTACCCAGACGCAGGAGGGCGTAGTGGTGATTGCCAATGTTCAGTGTGTGGGAGCAGACTGTTTGTGGATTAGCGGTTTGCTCGCTGGATGGGTCGGCAGGAGTGACGCGCAGTGTAGCCTCACAGGGATGCGTCCACTCCGTCCATATGGTGACGCTGTCGGGGGTGATAGCCCGCACAAGTGGGCCAACACTCAGTTGCGACATACGCTCTTGTCCTTTCAGATGTTACTACGTGTATTGATTCATTTTGTGGGAGCTTTGTCAATGCGGGCGATGATACAGGTGAGAACAGCAACGTTTGATGTTTGCAAGCGCTTAGAAACAGCCAGTGCCATTGGGGCTGCCAAGGCCAGTCTGGTATGCGTAGCGGACACCGCCAACCTTGAACAAACAGCCAGAAGCGTAGCGCATCCAGGGCAGGCTCGCCGGGTACCGGGTACTTGACACGTTGCCAGCCAGGGCAAAGACGGATGCGATGATCGGTGTAGACACGCTGGTTCCGCCAAACATGAGCCAGCCTGGTTCGTTGTATGAGTCGTAAGCATACACGCCGGTTTTGGGATCGGCAATGGCAGAGACATCGGCGACCGCGTGGCGGCTGCAGTGTGTGACACTCGCCTGCTGCCAGGACGGAATAGCGATAGAGGAGCTACATCCGCCGCCCGCGCCCGATTTTGAGCTGGTTTTCCAGGCCGTCTCTGAGCCGTTTGAATTCAGGGTCGTTCCCCCTACACTGGTGACATACGGGCAGATGGCGGGGAATGTGGTGCCTGGACCGCCATCGCCAGTGCTGGCAGTGATTGCCACATAGTTGTGTTGATAGCTGCTGCTGCAATAGCTGCTCTCGCCGCTAAATTCATGTCCTCCGTAGCTATTGCTGACGGCAATCGCGCCCAGTTTCACGGCCTCATTGACTGCGATGCCAAGGTTTGCATCGCTGGATGAGGTGGCTTCTACGACCAGGATTCGGCAGTTCTGACAGATTGCGCTGACCATATCCACGTCTAGTGACTCCTCTGCTCCCCAGCTTACATTACCGGCTGGCAGAGATTTACCCCCGGTCTGATTGACAATCTTGAGGCAGCCACTCGAGGTCGTGCAGGCAGGCAAGCCCCAGTGGGAGCGATATATGGCCAGGTCACGTGCAAGCTTAGGATTGCTGTAGGCGTCTACAATGGCTACTGTCGGAGTGCCGTGAGCGGTGTATGGGAGATTGTATGCTCTATGGAGACTGGCGGGGGTATAAGGACGACCACCGGAAGCTTTAGCCAACGGATTGACCAACAAAGCTTTGTAACTACCCACCTGCACTGCCATGAGAGCCAGACAACTGGCGTAACCGGCAGGGGCTGTAGTGCATGTTTGTGCATATGTAACGCTCGCGGAAGCGGTAGGTGAAATGGGGACCGGCGTTGTGGCAGGTGAACTGGCAAAGGCAGGTACGATACTTGTTAACGTTAGTAACAGGAGCACACAGGCAACGCAGGAACTAAGGATTTGATATTTGAATGCTACCATTGTGGTTTACTTTCTTGATACAACTGCTATCTGGCAACGGTTTAACTGAAGGCTGTATGTATTGGCTACCGTTGGTGAGAATGCCTTTTTTGACACGCAATAATTGTTTCTCTATGTGTCATGTTAGTTCATTGAGGTGTGTTTTAGCGGCGGGAAGGGGGTTACAGAGTACTGGTATTTCTGCTTGCCTGGTTATGGTTTCTCAACCAGGCGAATTGCTACTGCGGCTAGAAAGACTTTTAAATAGCGCGGGGAAGGCTTTTGAAGTGGCAATTCGATGATTTCTGTGGATCACGTGGAGATGAGCAGGATGGCGCCCAGGGCGAGGGCGATGCCGATGGCCTGGATGCGCGATACTCGTTCGCGCAAGATGATGGCGGCCAGCAGGACGGTGACGGCAGGGTAGAGGGAAGAGAGAATGGTGGCGACATCCAGGCGACCGGCGTGCGCGGCGAGGATGAAGAAGACGTTGCCCGCGACATCCAATGACCCGGCGAGAAGTATGAGGGGGAACACGGACTTTTTGGGTAGCAGTTGCTCGCCCCTGATGCGCACGAAGACGATCATGAAGAGCAGCGAGACGAGTCGCGCGGACGTAAGGGGCCAGAAAACGGCGTGGGCGCTGGACTGGCTGATGAGAATGAAGAAGCTGCCGAAGCCTAATCCTGCCAGCAGTGCCAATCCCAGTCCTTCGGGGCGGCCTGATGCTCGTTCGGGGCGCGAGACCAGCGCGACGGATAGCAGGGCTAACACGAAACCGGCCAGTTGTAGGGGGCCAGGAAGTCCTTGCGTAAATGCGCTGAAGATGACCGGCAGGGATGCCGCCAGGACTGCGGTGATGGGCGCGGTGATGCCCATGCGACCAATTGCCAGGGCGCGATAGAAAGCGGTTAGTCCCAGCGTTCCGGCCAGTCCGGCGCTCGCTCCCCACAGCGCGTCACGCCATGATGGGAGCGGTTCAGAGAATGCCAGGGCCAGGATAGGCAAAAGCACCATCCCGACGGCATAGGCGGCGAGCACGACGCTGAAGACGTGCGCGCGGCGGCTGGCTAATCCGCCGCTAAAATCTCCTGTTCCCCATGAGATTGAGGCCGCGAGGCCAAACAGAACCGTGCCAAAAAGCCATGCATGAGCCATTCTATTTCCTTTTGATTAGCAGACCGTTGCTCTTAATCTTCGCAGAAATGGGGTGATGGTTCAAGAGCCAATCGATACGGATTGCAGAGTCATTAGACGATCCCTATTACCCGATTCGGTCGGCAAAATTTATTAGCCAGGCTACTTCTTATCAAGTTGTTCACTCAGCCAGTTGTTTACGTCACGAAGGCTTTGGGGGCTTACTTCGTGGCCCATGGGGTATTCGCGGTAGGTGAGAGTTACGGGAAGGGATGAGAGCAGGTCACGGCTGGCGCGGCCATGACTGATGGGCAGTACGGTATCTGCTGTGCCATGCACGACGAGGATGGGCAGGCCATTCAGTTGTTCGGGCGTGGCGATGATTGGGCGGATTTCTGGAAGGATGCGCCCGCTCATGAGGGCCGCGCCTGCTACAAGGTCAGGGCGGGTGAGGGCGATGCTGGCGCTCATGATAGCTCCCTGGCTGAAGCCTGCCAGGTAGACCTGATCTGGATTGGCTTTGTAGGTGGTGACTGCTTCGCCGATGAATGCAATCAATGTCTTGAGGCTGGCTTCGGCCTGGGCGTAATTGATGTCCGGTCCCTGTGGCGTAAAGTTGACGGCGAACCAGGCGTAGCTGCCAGGGGCAAGCGTGTTGGGGGCGCGCAGGCTGAGGATCAGAAAGCGTTCGTTCGAGCAAGGGCGCGAGGCTAAACAGGTCCTGCTCGTTACTGCCGACGCCGTGAAGGAGTAATAAAAGCGGGGGATTGGGAGACTTCACCAGTGGCTGGCGGGTGAGATGCGTAAGTGAAAGGGTTTGCATAAAGCTGTGTTCTCCTTGGATTAAATAATAGTTTGTTCAGAGCTTTTCCAGATGAAGGCGGCAAGGGCGAGGGCTGTGCGCTCCTTTGGAGATGCCGAGTCTATGCCCAGAATCTCCTCCACTTTGTGGAGGCGGTAACGAATGGTGTTGACGTGTACAGCGAGCTGGTCGGCTACGGCCTGAGCTGAACCGAGTGTTTGCGCCAGTACGAAGGTCGTGGTGAAATGCGTTCCTCTGGTGGTGTCGTATTCGGTGAGTGGGGCGAGCAGCCTGGTGGCGAAGGCACGCAGGTCTTCAACCAGCCTGGGATTTTCCAACAGGCTGTCCAGACCCGGTTTGTGGATGTCAAGGAGGTACTCGCTATACTTTTCGCGCCGGGCTTTCTGAGCCAGCAAGATGGCGTGGGTTAGCGTTATTTTCAAGTCGTGCAGCGAGTGGTAGCGCGCTCCGTATACGATCCAGAGCGGCTGGGGGGCGCAGTGTTTGAGCAACGCATCGCGAATGCGAGATGGCTGCTGTGTCGCGTGTTCGTCGAGTAAGACAATACTGATGTCATCGTCAAAAAAGAGCAGAGGGCTTTTCAGGTTGTCCAGCGTAATACTTTCGGCGATCATTCTTTTACGCGCAGATTTCGTGGCGTGCATCGTTTGCGATGGCCAGGCTATTACCCATATTTGACCATGCTCGACGGGCAGGCCCAGGCGATATCCATCTGTATCACTATGCTGCGCAGATTTTGCTTGCAGCAGGGCGCGTAACCATTGCTCTCTCTGACGCGCCAGAGAATCGTGTGCCTCTTCCTGGCGCGCGATTACCAGGTTACAGGCGATGACGAGATCAGCGAGGAAGTCGGGCCAGGAAGGTGGAGGCAACGGGATGGAAGGCCACATGTATACTTTACCGGGGAGGATCACACCGGGCGCTGCCAGGGAAATTACTTGCGCCGCGCCTGGCTCAGCGTTGTGGGCTGTTTTTGTTTGCTCCAACGGCCCGGTGTGGGCAAATACATACGGGTGCATATCGCTGTCTGTGACGATAGCTTCCCCCTTTATGAGATGGCTGATCCATGCTTCGAGAGTTTCTACGCGATTGGCATGGAGGATGATGTCGTACCATGCCGCTTTATGATCGGGAAGGCGTTGCACGCCGGGCGATACGAAAGTTGGAGGGCGACTGGCAAAGGGCAGCGGCTCGATTAAGCCCGCTAATCGCTGCACGAGTAACCGCTCAGACAGGGAAAAAGGAGCAGTGGTGCGGCGTGTGACATAGAGTACGGCTGCAACACGCGGGTTGCTGTCGAGTGCGGTATGATAACGAACGGGCAAAGCGATACCTGAGCGAATATCCTCGCCGTCAATCATATCGCAGACCCTGGGATCGCGATAGGGAGAGTTGCGATAATCGCCTACGATGGGCGTTCCGTAGGCAGCGATACGACCACCGACGCCGTGACCGAGAGGGAGAGCGAAGCCAAAGCCATTATGTTTCGCGCCCAGGTGGCCGGTGATTTCGACACTATCCTGATAGGCCCTTGCCCAGAAGGTGAAATCGGCTTTGCCAACGACCCTCGTCACGCTGAGGAAGGCCGATAATGCGTGGGTGTCGCCATGCGCCAGCTCTTCGATGAGTTCGCGATCGCGCAGGGGAGAGCTACTGGAAAAGTATTGTTCTTCTATGCTTTCGACCTCCAGCAAGGCTTCTAACGCCCGGCGCACACGTTCAATACATTCGCTCACCGAATCTGGCAGGGGAGAGACAGGGGGCTGATCTGTCCAGACGATCCACAGGCCAGGCGGAGAGACGGGCGATGGCTGCAGGCGCAAGAGAAGCGGTAGCGGCATATCTGAAAAGCCGTTGCTTAGATCGTGCTGGAAGATAGCGGTTGTGACATCAAGCGATGGATCGAGGCGGGCAGAGAGCCATTGCCGCATGGCATCCCGCCGCATTCCGGCATAGTAGACTTTCCACGGCACTTTTCTCTGCTGGCAAGGCCAGATCAGCGCGGTAGCCAGCGCTGGCATGTGGGTGAGGAGCTCTTGCAACGCAAAAGAAATCATCTCTCCGCGTTGTTGAGGAAGCAGCGCGGCAGTTTTCAGACTGTCTTCTATAGAGGGCCAGGCAATATGGTGCTTCTCTTTCATACAAACAGCCTTACTATTGTGCGAGCGAACAAATTCTCGCATCCAATTTGTAGTTGAAAACATTGTATACTATGCAATAGCTCACTTACAATATCCCTATTCATGGGGATTTATCAACAATTCTACCCTTGTTTAACGCGGTGGAGGTTGCTTACCATTAAGGGAGGTTGAAGCATGTTGCTTCTTCAGGACATCGCGGTCACTTACAATGGCGTCATTCCGGCAGTGCAGGGAGTGTCAATCGAGGTGCCGGATAAGACGGTGGTGGCGCTGCTCGGCGCCAATGGGGCGGGGAAAACGACTATTCTACGCGCTATTTCGGGCCTGTTACACATCCATCGAGCCAATGTCACACGCGGCTCTATCCTCTTTGATGGCGAACGCATCGATCGTTTGAATGCTACCCAGATTGTGCAGCGCGGCATTTCCCAGGTGTTAGAGGGCCGCCGGCTCTTCGCCGATCTCACGGTAGACGAAAACTTGCGCACCGGGGCTATCTCTACGCGCAACTCGCAGGTGGTACGCCATGCTTATAACCATGTGATGGATTTGTTTCCGGTCTTGCGCGACCGTCGCAAGAGTCACGCGGGCTATCTCTCCGGCGGCGAACAGCAGATGCTGGCGATTGGCCGGGGCTTAATGACCAATCCAAAGGTGTTATTACTGGATGAACCTTCGTTAGGACTTGCGCCTTTTATGGTGCAGCAAATTCGTGCCATCATCGCTGAGATAAATGCCGGTGGTACTGCCGTATTACTGGTAGAACAAAATGCTCAAATGGCGCTCTCGCTTGCGCATCATGGCTATGTGCTGGAAACTGGCAAGGTCGTGCTGGCCAAGCCTGCCGCAGAACTTTTGCAGGACGAGAGCGTGCGCAAGTTTTATCTTGGCTTGCATGAAGGTGAAGAACGAAGCAGCATGAGCACCGTTCGCCAGCGTCGTCCCGAAAGGAAGTGGGACTTATGAGCGAGAGCAACGTTTCCAACGGGGTACACAAGCCGGAGCCAACTCGCGCGCCGCTGCTCTCAGTCGCGGATGTCTCAGTGCGCTTTGCAGGAGTCAAGGCGCTGTCGGATATTTCGTTTCAGGTGCAGCCGGGAGAATTATTCGCGGTAATCGGGCCTAACGGCGCGGGCAAAACTTCGCTGTTCAACGTCATTTCTCGTGTTTACCAGCCAGTAGCGGGAAGCGTGACCTACGATGGGCGCGATCTGTTGCGTTTCAAAACCTACCAGGTCGCGCGCGCCGGTATTGCGCGCACGTTTCAGAACCTCGGGCAATTCCCGACTATGACCGTCATGGATTACATGCTGCTGGGGCGGCATACGCGGATGCGCAGTGGTATTATGCTCGGTGGACTTTATTTCATACAAACACGAGCGGAGGAGAAACACAACCGCGCCTATTGTTTGCGCCTGCTGGAGTTGATCGGACTCAAGAACGTCAGCAACTATCCCCTGGGGAGCCTGCCCTATGGTTTGCAGAAACGCGCCGATATTGCGCGCGCGCTGGCGCTGGAGCCGAAGCTGCTGCTGCTGGATGAGCCGGTGGCGGGCATGGGACTGGAAGAGACCGAAGACATAGCAGCCGTCATCCTGGATATTAAAGAGCAGCTTGGGGTGACGCAAATACTGGTTGAGCATGATATGGCCCTGGTCATGGGTATCGCTGACCGCGTGCTGGTGCTTGATTTCGGGCGAGTTATTGCGCAGGGCACACCGGCTGAGGTGCAGGCCAATCCCGATGTGATTAAAGCATATCTAGGCGAAGAATTCGGTGGTACCGCCGCTGCATTGTCTGCTCCAACGGAGGAGCAGCGCTCATAGAATGACAAGCAGGAGAGAGTTGTGGCATATTTTATTCAAATAGCCTTTGCGGGCGTGGCGCTTGGCTGTATCTATGCCCTGATTGGCATGGGCTTCTCGATCATATTTAAGGCCAGCGAAGTTATTAACTTTGCTCAGGGCGAGATATTGCTGGTAGGCGCCTATATAGTTTCTTCGCTGGTGTTCGACTGGCATCTAAATTTTATTCTTGCGGTAGCGTTGGGCGTGGTGGCGACGGTGCTCATTGGCCTGGTCTTTGAACGCCTGGTGCTGCGGCGCATGATCGGTCGTCCGGTCTTTGCCATTTTGATGATTACAATTGGCCTGGATACCATCCTGCGCACCGCTGTTCTTGTCAAAGCGGGGTCGAATCCTCTCTCGCCGCCCGCCCCCTATACGATCACGGACGGCTTCAATATTGCCGGGGTTCACTTTGGAGCGAACGACATTTTGACGATAATCGTCACGGTCGTCATGTGCGCGTTGCTCTATTACTTTTTCCAGTTTACGCGCTACGGCCTGGCGATGCGTGCGACTGCACTCGATCAGGAAGCGGCGCTGGCGGTGGGTATCAACATACGCATGGTATACGCGCTAGCCTGGGGTATTGCCGCCGCCATTGCCACTATTGGCGGTGTTTTTCTCGCTATTGGCACGTATTCGATAGATGTCACACTGGGGGGGGCGGCGCTGCTGGCCTTTCCCGCCATCATTCTGGGCGGTATCGACTCGGTTGCCGGCGCGGTCGTGGGCGGCATTATTATTGGCCTGGTGCAGGACCTGACTGCCGGTTACGAAAGTCACTTTGCCAGTTTCCTGGGAACTGGTATCCACCAGATAACACCCTACCTGGTGATGATTCTTGTGCTGCTCATTCGACCCTATGGCCTGTTCGGAACGAGAAAGGTGGAGCGAATATGAGCGCATCTCCCAGAGCCAGCACGACATCTCCCGCTACTCCATCCATTGTGGCGCCTCCTCCGCGCCTGTTGCGCAGCAGAGTATCGCGCTGGGTCGCAACGATTCTGATTGTCGCTGTGATTCTGATCTTCTTTTCATTAGGCACCGATGAATGGTTTAGCATTGTCAATGACACGCTGATTGCGGCGATTGCGGCGCTAGCGCTCAACGTACTTTCGGGATATACCGGCCAGGTTTCGCTGGGCATCGCATTCTTTATGGCGATAGGCGCTTACACCGCCGCTTTTTTGGTGGGGCCATGCCGTCGTCTCCACTCGATCCGCTTGGGCTGGCCTTGCCGTTCATTATATGGCTCCCGGCAGCCGGTATTGTGGCTGCGCTCGCGGGCGCGCTCATTGGCCCGACGGCTCTAAGGTTAAAGGGCTTTTACCTGGGTATTGTCTCACTTTCTCTGATCTTCATCGGGCAATATCTCTTCTTGAATGTGCGTGGCATTACAGGTGGCCCGCAGGGGCGCACTTTTCCGGTGCCAGCTATAGGTAGCGCTACCTTCGATCAGCAAAACTCATATTTTGGGCTTGCACTGACATCTGGCCAGCAATATTTTTTGTTGAATCTCATTGTTCTTGTGCTGGCAGCTTTCTTTGTCTATAACGTTATGCGTACGCGAGCCGGACGCGCGTTTCAGGCTGTGCGCGATAACGAAACGGGCGCGACCATCATGGGTGTCAACCTCTTTGAGGTGAAGATGGGCGCGTTCGTGCTCTCATCGTTTCTGGCAGGCCTCGCGGGCGCGTTGTTTGCCTCGTCCAGCCGTTACATTACCCCTGATTACTGGAGCCTGACGCTCTCTATCCAGTTCGTGGCTGCCATCATTATCGGTGGTGTTGCCAGCGTGTGGGGATCGATCCTTGGAGCCGCATTCGTGTTCGGGTTGCCGCTGGTCATCGATCATTTTAACGTGCTGCCGGTGGCAAGTGGCGCGGGTGGGATTAGCAGTGGCGATCTGAACGCTCTTCTTTATGGTCTGTTGATTGTCATCTTCCTGCTCTTTGAGCCGGGAGGCTTGATTGGACTTGCGCGCCGTGGCCAGGCGTTGACCCGCAAGTTCAATGCCCGTAAAGATGAAGGAGGTGAACCAGCCGAGATTACGGATCTGCCCGCAAATCAGGCATAGCAGGATTTTGGAGGTGTAGCGCGTAGCGCATTCTCAACCGTCGTTATCTCGAATGTTACACGAAGAGGTGCAATCCATGCTTACCAGAAAGACGCTCTATGTGTGCGTTGGTTTCATTGTTGTCTGTGTAATGGTGCTCTCTGGATGCGCCAGCACTAGCTCAAACAACGGCAACACCGGCACGACACTCAAAGTAGGTCCCGGAGTCGATACCACCACTAAGACCATTACGCTTGGGATTATCTCGCCCTATTCCGGTCCGGTCGCTGCTCCCATCGGGGACCCGCTGGCTAAGGGCGTGGAGGTGTTCTTTGACCACGTCAACGATAATGGCGGGATCAACGGTTACAAGGTGAAATTCCTCGAAGAGGACTCGCAGTATAACCCGCAGATCGCGGTACAGCTCTATAACAAGATCCACAACCAGGTGCTGATGATCGCCGATAGCCTGGGAACGCCCCCTACCGAGGCCATCAACCCCCTGGCTACCGCCGACCATATGCTGATTTCGGCAGCTACGCTGGCTTCTTCTCTGGCTCGCCAGCAGTACGTCGTTCTGGTGGGAACTCCCTATCGTTTGCAGGTTGAGAATGCTTTCGACTATGTGGTGAATACGCTGGGAGTCAAGAGTCCTAAGACGGGCATCATTTACCAGAATGATGAATACGGCCAGGATGGTCTGGCCGGCTATAAAGAGGCCATACCTGCTTACGGGTTGAATGATGTGGGCCAGGCCAGTTACGCGGTGACGGATACCGACTTTACGGCGCAGGTGTCGCAGATGAAAGCTGCCGGGGCAAAGTACGTCTTCCTCACCACATTGCCAGCAGTGACTGCCGCCATCGTTGGCACGGCTGCCAAACTGGGTTACTTCCCGCAGTTCATCCTGCAAAGCCCGGCGTGGGCAAACGTGCTGCTCGGCATTCCAGCCTTGAAGCCGCTGTTCACCAAATTGTGGGTGGTCGGTCAGGGCGCGACGTGGGGTGATACCAGCAAGCCCGGCATGGCGCAGTTATTGCAGGATGTCGCCAAGTATGCCCCAGCCCAGCAGCCCGATGGGTACTTCGAGTTCGGCTATACGGAGTCCTATGTCACCTACTCTATCCTTAAGAAAGCGATGGCAAGTAACGACATCACACGCGATGGTCTGTTCAATGCCTTCAATTCGCTGGGTAGCGTTGATCTGGGTGGGCTCTATCCCTCAGTTACCTATGGCGCGTCGCCTAACCAGCGCGTTCCAACACGCGACTCGGTGGTGTTCCAGATTGACCCGACGCAGCCAAACGATGCCAAGCCACTGACCAGTGATTTCACTGGCACAGCTGCCAAGCAGTCACAATTCTAACGGTTTTTAACAAAAGTGATGTGCATAGTTGCTTGCCACCTGCCGTGGCGGACATCTATGCACATCACTTTGCCTGTTCTATAGATAGGAGAAACTAATGAGCGGTCTGGTCTTTGCCTGTATTGCGCCGCATGGAAGTATGATCGTGCCCGTGCTAAAGGAAGAGGGAGCGGAGAAGGCCCTGGCAACGCGGGCAGCAATGGAAGAGTTGAGAAGGCGCATGGATGCCGCTCGACCCGAAACGATTGTGCTGGTGACGCCGCATGGACACCGGGTTGATGCGGCGTTCTCATTGCTCAACAACGAACGGGTGGTGGGTGAGCTTGGCCTTGAAGCAGGCGGGTCGGGCAACGGTTTCTCCATTACCTTTGAGGTGGATAAAGAACTGAACGCGGCCATCGTATCCACGGCCCGTTCGTCAGGGGTGCCTATCCGGCGCATTGGCTATGCCGTAGCGGATGATCCCGAATATTACCAGCCGCTCGATTGGGGCGCGAGCGTTCCGCTCTGGTTTCTGGGCAATATCACACCCAGGCCTCGCGTCGTGATCGCCTGTCCTGATCGTGGCTATATGCCCTGGGAACGCTATCCTCATTTTGGCAGGGCTATCCGGCTGGCCGCCGAATCGCTCAACCGGCGCATCGCCTTCGTTGCTAGCGCCGACATGGGCCACGCGCATGATAAATATGGCCCTTACGGTTTTGACCCTGCTTCCGCGGAATTTGACGCCGCCACCATCCAGGCCATTCGCGCCCAGGACCCTGGCCGACTCCTGACCTTTGATCAGTCCTGGCTCAAACGCGCCGCGACCGATGCCTACGGGCAGATTCTCAACATGGCCGGCATCATAGAAGGAACGAACTTCCGGGGCGAGTTGCTTTCGTATGAGGTGCCAACGTATTTTGGCATGATGTGCGTGGCGTATGAAGGCGTTGATGAACTGTGATGACTGAATACAACTATAACGGGAAGCCCTACCGCCGTTCTGATGAACTTTGACAACCGAATTGGGTAATTACTCGAACCGTTCGCCCCCGTCCCGATGAATTTTTCCAACCAAATGGGGTAATGGGGGCCGTCTTCTGTAGGGACAAGGGGCGGATGCAGGGAAGGGTGGGGGCCTTGTGCTTGTCCTTGTAGAGGTACGACCACGCTGCATCAGGGAACCCAGGCGAATTGCCCTCCCATCCCATCAAGACAAGCACAAGGCCCCTCATCTACTCCACTTCACCCCGCCCCTTGTCCCTACAGATATTTCTGTCGTATAGTGTCAAGATGGAGAGACAGCTATCCCTTGAAAGGATTAAGGGCAATGGTCAAAACGATGACATACGAACTGGTTGATGTTAGCTACGATGGTGATTTTGCTACTATCACTATGAATTACCCGCAGAGGCGCAACGCTCTTTCGCTTAAACACATGCTTGAATTGACGGCGGCGTTTCGTGAAGTGGGGGAGAGCGCGGCGCTTGGCGTCACGCTGGCCGCGAACGGCCCCGCGTTTTCTGCCGGGCATGATTTTGGCGATATGGTTGGGCGTGACTTGATGGCGATGCGCGAACTGTTGCAAACATGCACAACTTTGATGGAGACCATTCAATCGATTCCACAGCCGGTGCTGGCGCGCGTTCATGCCATTGCTACTGCTGCCGGGTGCCAGCTTGTGGCGACCTGCGACCTGGCGGTGGCCTCTTCGGAGGCGACGTTTGCTACGCCGGGTGGCAAGGGCGGCTGGTTTTGCACGACGCCGATGGTGGCTGTTGCCCGCAATGTCGGACGCAAACGCGCCTTTGAAATGGCGCTAACGGGAGATACTATCGACGCGCAGACAGCAGCAGACTGGGGATTGATCAACCGCGTGGTTGCTCCCGAAAAGCTGGTGGAAGAGTCGCAACGCCTGCTCGAAGCGGCGACTCGTGGCAGTTTCCTCTCAAAAGCGCTCGGCAAACAGGCATTGTACGCCCAGCTTGACCTGCCACAATCGCAGGCATACACCTACGCTATAGAGGTAATGGCCGCCGCGTCGCAGACACCCGACGCGCGGGAGGGAATGCAGGCGTTTCTGGAGAAGCGCAAAGCACAGTTTGAGCCGCCAAAACGGAGGTAGAGGATGCCTCTTGTTTTTCTTTGTGATAGTACGAGCGCATGGTTATAGTCATGTATGCCTCCTGTTTCCTTCCCTGATAATCAAGTATCTGCGTCCTGATGGATATTACCGACCAAAATCGGTAATGCGCCTGGCTCCGTCCTACTGAATTTTTCCAACCGAATTCAGTAATCCGTACCCCCGTCCTGTAGGGACAAGGGGCGGGGTTGGGTGGATGAGGGGGCCTTGTGCTTGTCCTCGTGGGAGTGCGACCAGTTGCCGCGAGGACAAGCACAAGGCCCCCACCCATCCCTGCATCCGCCCCTTGTCCCTACAGGACGGGGACACGCATCATTTATTCCCTTCGTTGATCGTTAGAATTCGTCCGCGAGGATTGCAAATTCGATTATGGTGTCGCTTGCCGGAAAATTCGATATTTGCTTATCAGCGTGTTGGTTGAGCTATCGTGCTGAAGTTCGCTGTCGCTGGAAAGTTCTGGGACGATGCGGTTGGCCAGCACTTTGCCCAGTTCGACGCCCCATTGATCGAAGGAGTTGATGTGCCAGATGGTTCCCTGCACAAAGACTTTGTGTTCGTAGAGGGCGATCAGTTTGCCCAGCACTTCCGGCGTCAGGCGCTGCGCGAGGATAGTGTTGCTGGGGCGGTTGCCTTCGAAGGTGCGGTGTGGTATCTGGAAGGCGGGAACACCGTCTGCCGCTACTTCTCCGGCGGTTTTGCCCATGGCGAGGGCTTCGGTCTGGGCGAAGAGGTTTGCCATCAGCAGGTCGTGATGCGGCCCCAGGGGGTTCAGCGCTTCGTAGAAACCGATGAAGTCGCAGGGGATGAGTTTGGTTCCCTGGTGGATCAGTTGGTAGAAGGCGTGCTGGCCATTGGTGCCCGGCTGACCCCAGATGATCGGTCCGGTCTGGTAATCGACCTGCCTGCCATCGAGGTCTACGTGCTTGCCGTCGCTTTCCATGTTGAGCTGTTGCAGGTAGGAGGTGAGACGACCGAGGTAGTAGTCATAGGGCAGGATGGCTACCGTTTCAGCGCCGAAGAAGTTGTTGTACCAGATGCCCAGCAGACCCAGCAGCACGGGCAGGTTGCGCTCGAAGGGCGCGGTGCGGAAATGCTCGTCCATAGCATGAAAGCCGGCCAGCATCTCGCGGTATTGCTGCGGGCCAATGGCGATCATCAGCGAGAGGCCGATGGCCGAGTCGTAGGAGTAGCGACCACCGACCCAGTCCCAGAACTCGAACATGTTGGCGGTATCGATGCCGAATTTTGCTACTTCCTGGGTATTGGTGGAAACAGCCACGAAGTGCTTCGCGACGGCCTGTTCGCTGCCCAGCGCCTGCACGCACCACTGGCGGGCCGAACGCGCGTTGGTGAGCGTCTCCAGCGTGGTGAAGGTTTTGGATGAGACGATGAAAAGCGTCTCCGCCGGGTCAAGGCCGCGTGTCACTTCCACAAACTCGTTGCTATCGACGTTGGAAACGAAACCTGCTGTAATGTGGCGGTCGCTGTAGTATTTCAGGGCATCGTATGCCATGAAGGGGCCGAGGTCGGAGCCGCCAATGCCGATGTTGACGATATGACGGATGCGTTTGCCGGTGTAGCCCCTCCATTCTCCGCTGCGCACGCGCTCGGAGAAATTCGCCATCTTGTCGAGCACGGCGTGAACCTGCGGCACGACATTTTCGCCGTCTACGATGATGGATGCGTCCCTGGGGGCGCGCAGGGCGACGTGCAAAACGGCGCGCTGCTCGGTGGTATTGATTTTGTCGCCGCGAAACATGGCGTCGATGCGCTCGCGCAGGCCAGAAGATTGCGCGAGGTTGAGCAGCAGGCGCAGCGTCTCGCCGGTGACGCGGTTTTTGGAATAGTCCAGGTACAGTCCAAGCGCCTCGACTGCGAAACGCTCGCCGCGCCGGGGGTCTTCGGCGAAGAGCGCGCGCAGGTGGAGAGTGCGCGCGCTCTGGTAATGCTCCTCTAACGCTCTCCACGCGGGACGCTGTGTGAGTGGTGTTACGTTGCTAGTCATGGCTGATTATTCCTCCTGGTCAGGACTTACCTTCTGATTTTTCCAGGTGGCCGCCAAACTCAAAACGCATGGCAGACATCAACTTGCTGGCGAAATCGGCTTCTCCACGCGAAGCGAAGCGTTCGTAAAGCGCGGCGGTCAGTACGTGCGCGGGTACGCCTTCGTCGATGGCAGCATTGATGGTCCAGCGCCCCTCGCCGGAGTCCGAGACGCGGCCCCCGAAGTTGGACATGGTGGGGTCTTTGATGAGCGCGCTGGCCGTCAGGTCGAGCAGCCACGAGCCTATGACGCTGCCGCGCCGCCAGAGTTCCGATACATCGGCCAGGTTCAGGTCATACTTGTAGTAGTCCGGGTTGCTCAATGGCGCTGTTTCGGCGTCGATGTCTTGCTGGTGGTTGCCAATGTTGGCGTGTTGCAGGATATTCAATCCCTCGGCATACGCGGCCATGATACCGTACTCGATGCCGTTATGCACCATTTTGACGAAATGGCCCGCGCCGCTTGGCCCGCAGTGCAAATAGCCTTTCTCGGCGGTACCGCCGATTTTCTCGCGTCCGGGGGTACGGGATACCGCGCCGACGCCAGGAGCCAGCGTCTCAAAAATGGGTGAAAGGCGCTGCACAATTTCTGTTTCGCCGCCAATCATCAAACAATAACCGCGATCCAGGCCCCAGACGCCGCCGCTTGTGCCGATGTCCAGGTAGTGGATGCCTTTAGGTTTCAATGCGTTGGCGCGGCGAATGTCGTCATGATAATAGGAGTTGCCGCCATCGATTACGATGTCGCCCTCGGAAAGTAGGGGAACGAGCGTTTCCAGCGTGGCATCTACCGAGGCGGCAGGCACCATCAGCCAGATGGCTCTGGGGGTATCGAGTTGTTTGACGAGATCGGGAATTGAGGTGGTGCCAGCCGTGATGGCCTGGTCGTTTAAGGCTGCCTGCACGGTATTGTCATGACGCGCCATACCAACAACGGTATGTCCATTGCGCAGTAGCCGCTTTGCCATAAATGCGCCCATGCGCCCAAGTCCAACTAATCCAAGTTGCATAAGATATTCCTTTCTTTTATGACTGTTATGCTGACCAGGGCGAGGCTTGCCCCGCCCTGGTGCTTGCGCATCGCAGATATTGTTTTTTATCACACTGCTATCATTATGCACGTAGGCGGCGGTGTGTCAATGGCTTTGCAAGAATAGTTTCCAGGGCGGGGGCTTGCCCCGCCCTGGTTATCGTACTCGTACACCGTAGACCGGTAAAAACGTACCCAGGAAGATGAGCAGGATGCTGGCAAGAAATACTGGAAGGAAGGCCAGGGCAGGTAGATGGAAGATATCCCATAAGCCGCCGCCGATGAAGGGGCCGATGAAGGCGGTGCTGTAGCCGAGTGAGAGCGTAGCTCCAGTGAGACGCGCTATCTTGCCAGGCGCGGCGAGTAGGGCTGGCAAGGCGAGGGCCAGCGTGAAAACGAGGGCGGAACTCGCGCCAAGCAGCGCGGCCCACAGGTATTCCAGGCTGCCGGGAGTGAATATCCAGGCAAGCATAGCTGCTATGCAGACGATGCCAGCCAGGATAAAGGGCCAGCGGCGGCCCGTCATGCGCTGCGCGAAGACGGTGACGAGCAGGCTGGAAGGAATTTGAGCGGCGTTGAGTATGGTCAGGGCGAGTGGTGTCAGGCTAGAATGCTGGATGGCCTGGTTGTAGCTGGCAATCCAGCTATTCATGGTGAAGTAGATGAGGCTGCCCCCGCCAAGTAGGAAACCAAGATGAAATGTATTGACGTTCGTTCCCGTTTTCGGCGCTGATATTACTTTGTCCGACGGAGTTTGTTTTTCCGGGACAGAGGACAATGTTGTTTGCCGTAGAGAAATGTTTGGGGCAAGCCAGAGCCAGAAGATGAGCATTACTACAACTGGCAAACCCCAGAAAACGAAAGTGGCGACCCAGGCGTCTTTGCCCAGGAACCCGGCCATGAGTGGAACGGTGGCTCCCGCGCCCAGCGTTTCGCCAATAATCAGGCCATCGGTGAAAAGCGCGGTGGCGAGGCCGATATGCGTTGGGAACCAGCGTCGAACCAGCACGGGGATGGTGGTCTGCGTCAGCGCGATGCCCAGACTTAATAGCACGGTGAAGAGGAATAGCGGGAAGGCGCCGGGCCAGAGCGCGCGTAGCAGCGAGCCGCCTGCCAGCAATAGCAATCCCCACGTTACAGCGTTTCGCCCGCCGATTCTTTCAACCAGCAGCCCCGACGACCAGGCGGTCGCGCCCATAATGAGTATCGGCATGGAGGTGAGCAGCCCTGTTGCTGTGTAGGAAAGATTCAGGTCGTGTTTGATAAGCGGCAGCACAGGCGGCACCGCCAGAATGACCGAACGCAGGTTGATGCCTATGAAGAGCAATAATGCGTACACGATAAAGCTGCGCCACGTTGTGAGGATATGCAGTTCTTCCGGGAGTGCTGTCGATGTTTTCAATGATGTTTTCGCTCAAGGTTTCAATAACAGGCAAACATAAACCATAGGTTAGTGTATCATTCACGAGCGCTTGGCACCAAATAGTGAGAACAAAGCTCCCAGGCATCCCTTGCGTTCAGAGGCTTCGGGTTGTCTGCGGGAGGTGATATGCAGGAGATGTTCCCATGAATTTGTGTTGCCGTTTGATGCTGAAGGGATCAAGATCATGGGCATACCGTGTTTGGGGCGTAGCGTAATCAGTGGGTTCAGTTCCAATTTGTAACCCGGCGCGATGTGTGGCGTGTATTGCTGGAGGATGGTTGCCAGCAGTAGTTTGGCTTCTAGTTGGGCGAAGGGCATCCCGATACAGATGCGCGGGCCGCCGCCAAAGGGAAAGTAGGACCAGGGCGGCGTTTTCTGACCGTTTACGGGGTCCCAGCGTTCCGGGCGGAATGCCTCGGGGTCACCCCATATATCGGGCAGGCGATGGATTACCCACTGGCTGAACATTACCATGGTTCCTGCCGGGAAATGCACGCCATCGAGTTCAAATGCCTCCGTTGCGCGCCGCCCCTGCGTCCAGGCGGGCGGGTAGAGGCGCATGGACTCGTTTAGCACCCACTCGGTATAGGGCAGGTTGGGCAGGTCGTCTATAGTGGGGGTGCGACCGGCCAGCACGCTGTTCAACTCTGCCAGCAGCTTTTCGCGCGCAGCGGGGTGTTGCGAGAGCAGGTAACATGTCCAGGTGAGGGCATTGGCGGTGGTTTCGTGACCGGCAGCTACAAAGGTCATGATATGGTCGCGTACCTGCGTATCGGTCAGTGCGCTTTCGCCCTCCTGCGCTTCGAGCAGCATCGAGAGGACATCGCCTTTATCCTCCGTCTCGCGGCGGCGCTGCGCGATCAGTTTATAGATAAACTCGTCAACCCGGCGTTTGGCGGCCATACGCCTGCCATAGGCGGTGAAAGGTTGATCGATGCGTATGTTCAGGAAGCCTTCAAGCAGCCCGATGGGGTTGCCGATCATCTCGGAGAAGGCGTTGCCCAGCGTGTCTACCTGGCCGGCCAGGTCCAGGTTGAAGAGGCATTTGCCCACGATGCGCAGCGTCAATTCTTGCATGGCGCGGGCCATATCGATGCGTTCGCCCGCGTGCCAGTCCTGAAGTGTTTCTCCGGTATAGTCTGTCATAATGCTGGCGTAGCTTTCGACGCGCTTCTTGTGGAAGGCGGGTTGCACCATGCGGCGCTGCTGGCGATGAGCTTCTCCATCGATGGTGAGTAGCCCATCGCCGATCAACTGGCGCAGCCCCTCGGCTACCTCACGGCTGGTGAAGTTGCGCGGGTTTTCAGTCAAAACATAGCGCACATGTTCTGGTCGGAAGAGTAGCACTATTGGCACCTTGCCGATGTAGATGGTCGCCATCTTGCCATACTCGCGCTGCAATGCTTGCAAGTAGCCAAGCTGGTCGCGTCTGAAGGCGAGAATATTGCCAACCAGGGGTAGTGGTTTAGGGCCGGGCGGCAGCGCAGATGTTTGTGTATCGGGTGATTCCTGGATTGTTGCCATATGATGTTCTCTGGTTCTGTTGTGTGTTGATAACTACTGATAAGAATCATAGAGCAATTAGTCGGAAAAAACAATGCTGTATATGGTAAAGTATGCTTATGCAAAATTCTCATGATCCTTATCTTGCTTTGCGCTTTCGCGATTTCCGGTTGTTGCTAGTCGGGATATTTTTCGCGGGTTTAGGCTCGCAGATGATTACTGTTGCGATTGGGTGGGAATTGTATGAACGGACGGGTTCAGCGCTGGCGTTGGGTTTTGTAGGGCTGGTGTTGGTCATTCCTGTTTTTGTCCTCTCACTGCCGGCAGGCCAGTTTATTGACCGGTTCAACCGCAAGCGTATCGTGATCTGGTCGCAGGTTGTGCTGGTGTTCTGTTCGCTGGGTTTGACGGCGCTTTCTTTGACACATGGCTCGTTGCCTCTCATCTACGGCTGTCTCTTGCTCTATGGCTGCGCTGTGGCCTTTGATAGCCCGGCCAGCGCGATTCTGGTTGCGCAAATTGTGCCGGAACATGCCTTTGAAAACGCGGCTACCTGGGAGAGCAGCATAGGGCAACTGGCCTCTGTGCTTGGCCCGGCGCTGGGGGGACTGTTAATCGCGTTACTGAAGGGCGCGGCGATTGTGTACGCCTTTAACGCCGGGGCCGCGTTGATCTTTATTGTGTTACTGTTCTTCCTGCGTCTCAACCAGCAAAAGGCGTACTCCGTCGAGGCAACGACGTTTGGCGCGATGGTGGAGGGCTTGCGGTTCCTGAAGAGCAGCCAGATTATTCTGGCGGCCATCACGCTGGATATGTTCGCGGTCTTTCTGGGTGGCGCTACCACGCTTTTACCAATCTTCGCGAAGGATATCTTGCATGTCGGGCCGTCGGGTCTGGGATGGCTGCGGGCCGCTCCATCTGTGGGCGCGTTAGGCATGTCCTTCGTGACAGCGCATATGCCCCCGCTCAAGAAGGCGGGTCGAACTCTTCTGCTGGTGGTGGCGTGTTTTGGGGTCGCAACAGTTGTTTTTGGCATCTCGCGTGTATTCTGGCTCTCGCTTGTGACGCTGCTGGTGCTAGGCGCGATGGATAATATCAGCGTGGTCATTCGCAGCACGCTGTTGCTGACGCGCACGCCGGATGCGCTGCGGGGGCGTATTACCGCCATCAACTTCATCTTTATTGGCGCATCCAATGAACTTGGCGGCTTTGAGTCGGGGCTGGCGGCGCAACTGTTCGGCCCTGTTATCGCGGTAGCCGCCGGTGGACTAGGCACCGTGCTGGTCGTGTTGTGCGTGGCGTTGATCTGGCCGGAGATGCGCCGCCTTGCCGCGTTGAGCGAGAGCAATTAAATATCAACAGGGAGTGTCCTGTGGCCGCGCGCGGCCACAGGACACTCCCTGTTGATATTTAATAATCTACACCAGTTCTGTGCCCCTGGGGGTGTCGCGCACTTCGTAGCCAAGCGCGATCAGCTGGTCGCGCAGTTGATCTGAACGCTTCCAGTCCCGCGCTGAACGCGCCGCGTCACGTTCTCGCACCAGGGCCATGGCCTCGCCGGTGATGACTGTGGGGCGTGTCGCTTCGACGGTGTCCAGGCGCAACCCTAACACGCGGTCAAAATCGAGAACCAGGCGGCGGCGCTCGGCTGGCGCGATTTTGTTGTTGCGCGCAACCTCGCGTGTGATGCTCAACGCTACGGGCAGGTCCATGTCGTCGTTGATGGCCGTGTGAAAAGCGTCTCGCGCCTGTTGCGCTTCTCCTGACCAACTGTCTGCTGTATCCGCGCTTTCGACTGGCAGGGATGCCAGGTCGGCACGCAGGTTGTTCAGGCCATTTTGCGCTGCCACCAGTGACTCGTTGGAAAGGTTGAGCTTTGAACGGTAGTGCGCGGTCAGCAGCAGGTAGCGGAAAGCCATCGGGTCGAACCCATCCGCTTTGATATCGCGCAACAGGACGACATTGCCTTTGGAGCGCGACATCTTGATGATCTCGTCTGCTCCCTCTCCATCTTTGCCAGCGTTGGGATTGTGGTAATTGAAGTTCAGGAACTCCCCGTGTGTCCAGAAGCGCACAGGTTCAATGCCACTTACGCCCTTGCTCTGCGCAATCTCGTCTTCGTGGTGAGGGAAGGTCAGATCGACTGCTCCAGTATGGATATCGAACTGCTCGCCCAGGTATTTGGTCGCCATGGCGGAGCATTCGATATGCCAGCCGGGGAAGCCGATGCCCCAGGGACTTTGCCAGTTCATCTGGCGCGTTTCGTCGCCATGTTTCCACAGCGCGAAATCTTCTGGCGCGTCTTTGTCAGCATCGGTTTCCAGTTGCACGCGCCCGCTTGCCCCTGCGCGCAAGTTCTCAACGGTGTTGCCCGAAAGCTCGCCGTAGTCAGGGAATCGGCTGACATCGTAGTAGACATTAGCTCCATCCGATACATAGGCCAGCCCTGTCTCGATCAACTTCTCCGTCATGGAGAGCATTTCCGGTATATGATCGGTGGCTTTCGGACTGATGTGCGGAGGGAGAATGTTCAGTTCCGCCGAGTCGTCCATGTATTGCTTCGTGTAGTGCGCGGCAATGTCAAAGGCAGAGCGACCAGTAGTGCGGGCCTCGTACTCTAACTTGTCCTCGCCGCTCTCTTCGGTGTCGTTCTGGAGATGCCCGACATCGGTGATGTTGCGCACCAGCAGGACATCATAGCCGTTGTATTCGAGCACGCGGCGAATCCAGTCGGTCATGATAAACGTGCGGAAGTTGCCGACATGAATGTCTTTGTAGACGGTTGGGCCGCACGAGTAGATACCCACACGCGGCGGGTTAAGCGGCTGGAATAGCCCCTTGCTTCTGGTCAGGGTGTTATACAGGTATATCGGTTTTGTTGAATTGCTGCTCACAGCATAAGCCTCCTCTTGTTTTGTCCAGCGTTCACGCGAGTATTGGGGGGAGTAACCCAGGCAAGAGGTTATGCAAAAGAGGAAAACGGAATATCCACGCGCATCAAATGCATACCTTACGTTCACAGAGGGCTGAGCTACCTGTATTTCCTCTATGAACGCATGGACAGGAGCAATAATGCATTTGTGAATAGAGATGCTTCACGATTTACTCCAATTATCTGGCTTCATGTTACGTCTTGCGAATAGTATAACATATCACGCAAGTTTTGTGTAGTTTCCAGGTTTCCGGTTTATTCTATAAAATATACAAAATTAATATTAGAATCGCTTACAAATAAAGAAAATTTATGATAGAATAAAATCAAGCGATAATAAATCGTTTGTGATCAATAACATTGTTAAATAGAATACACGCTCAAATCATTTCTCGAAGTAAAATGAATAATTTTAGAATTTAATCAATTTGGCGTCATACTATACAAAAGTGCCGCCCACCTTATTTCTTGCACGGTGAATTTGGGCGGCTTTTTTTGGCAGTTTTCAGGTAGATTATAAAAGTATAATCAATATAAGATGTCTCAATTTAAGATAGCTTTCTTGATAATGTTTGTGGGCAACTTGCCCGCTTAGTCTAAAAGGAGGTTTCATAATGATCCTGCACGGGATAGGCACATCGGATGGCGCAATCGCCTGCACAATGCTACACAACTCCGGGCCTGGGCCGCAGGACGGCGATGAAGATGAGAATGAGGATAGGGATAAAGTCGCCTTCTGAATACTCCTCCGCCGCATGGTCAACCGTCCGGACTATGAAAGTGGTGCGGTACTACGCAGCCTTTATGGCTGCGCGGTCTCCGCGACTGTCTCTCTTACGGCGAAGTAGGTGGCTTGTGGATGATGGATCACGATGGCAGCAGTCGTCTGTTCGGGGTCGAATTGATAGGCTTCGGTCAAAGAGACGCCGATGGTCGATTGCGCGGGCAACAGTTGCAGCACTTTCACATGATCTTCCAGGTTGGGAATGGCCGGGTAGCCCCAGCTATAGCGGCGGCCACGCTGTTTATCGAGTCCCAGCTCTTTTTGGATGAGACGGTTGGTGTACTCAGCCAGCCCCTCGGCCATCTCGACGGCCAGGCCGTGGGTAAAGTACGCTTCGGCATAGTCGCCGGATTGCTGCAAGTGCTCTACTGCTTCGCTGGCGGCCTGACCCATTGTGACGACCTGGAAAGGCACGACATCCACCTGACCGCTTTCGAGCGAGGCGAAGTAATCGGCCAGGCACAGGCGTTCGCGCTGGCTCTGGCGCGGGAAGCGGAAGCGTGTAATTTCGCGTTTGCTGCCGCCGTCGGCCTGGTATGCCTGCGGATCATAGACGATCAGCTCGTTGCCGCTCGACTGGCAGGGGAAGTAGCCGTAGATCACTTTTGGCTGCAAATAGCGTTGCTGGCGCGCCTCGATGAGCATACGTTCCAGGCGTGGCCGGAATTCCTGCTCAACCAGGCGCGTAAATTCCGCGCCGTGCGCCTTGCCGCCCCAGTGCAGGCGATAGAGTGTATTGAGGTCCATGCAAACCGCTACATCTTCGATGCCGATGCGATCGAGGATGCGCAGCCCCCAGAACGGCGGTAGTGGTAAAGGAATATCGCGCTGGATACTTGTTGATGGACTTTCATCGCTCGTAACTGCGTCGTTCTGCCCATCTTTAGCAGCCTTCTTTCGCCGTTCATTAAGGGCTTCTGTCTTGATTTGCGCGACGTAGCCTGCTCGTCGCGCAGGCTCGCCGGTGAGTTTGTCGATGATATCCAGACCTTCAAAGGCGTCGCGCGCGTAAAAGACGCCGGGTTCATAGGCGATGGGGGCGGACTCCGCTGTCTGTTCATCGACAAAGAGGATGCGGCGTCCATACGAACGGTTGATGGCGGCCCCACCCACGATGACTGGAAATGATAGTTGTCGCCTGTGCAATTCCTGCACGCAGAGCGGCATTTGCTTCGATGTGCTTACCAGTAGGGCAGACAGGCCGATGGCATCAGCGCCCACCTCGATGGCCTTATCCAGGATGGTATTGAGTGGCACCTGCTTGCCCAGGTCGTAGACGGTGTAGCCATTGTTGCTCAGGATGGTGTTCACCAGATTTTTCCCAATATCATGCACATCGCCGAAAACCGTTGCCAGCACCACCTTGCCTTTGGTATAGCCTTCTTTTTTCTCCAGGAAGCGTTCCATCGAGGCCACCGCGCGTTTCATAACCTCGGCAGACTGTAGCACAAAGGGCAGGATCAATTCGCCCGCGCCAAAGCGGTCGCCGACATCTTTCATGGCGGGCAGCAGTACGGTGTTGAGCACGCTGACGGCGGCTTCGCTCTGAGTGATGCTCGCCTCGGATGCGCGTTCAACAATGGTTTGTTCAACCAGTGTCTCAATATTTTCTTTACGGCGATGCAGTATCTGCCAGTGAATGCGTTCTGTGGTAGACATGCCCTCGGTCGGGTCGGCCTTTACGTTGCCTGTCTCTGCTTGCGATTCATTCTCTTCATAGTAGGCGATGTAGCGTGGCAGCGCGTCGGGCCGGTTGTAGATCAGGTCGTCGGCGAGCTGGCGTTGTTGCGCGTCGATCTCCGCGTAGGGGGTGATGTGCGTCGGGTTGACGATGGCGGCATCGAGTCCTGCTTTGACGGCGTGATGCAGGAAGACGCTGTTGAGTACGGCGCGCGCGTGCGGTTTCAGTCCAAACGAAACATTGCTGACGCCCAGAATGGTGTAGACGCCGGGCATTTCGGCTTTGATGCGCTTAATGGCGTTGAGCGTTTCGATGGCAGCCGTTTGTAACTCTTCCTGTCCTGTAGTGACGGGGAAGGTGAGCGGGTCGAAGATGAGGGCATCGGGCGCCAGGCCGTATTCGCTGACGCAGATGTCATAGATTTTGTGGGCGATCTCCACTTTGCGTTCGGTCGTCTTGCCCATGCTGATCTCGTCGATGGTGAGGGCTACCACGGCTGAGCCGTGTTCCAGGGCCATTGGTAAGACGCTTTCGATGCGCTGGCGGCCATTTTCCATATTGATGGAGTTGATGATGGCGCGCCCTGGATAGGTTTCCAGCGCGGCTTTAATCACATCCGGCTCAGTTGAATCGATCACGAGCGGGGCTTCGATACCCATGGAGAGCTTTTTGACGGTCTTTGCCATTTGCTGCGCTTCGTCGGTGCGCTCTGTTAGCGCGAGACACACGTCAAGCACATGCGCGCCGCCCTCGACCTGTTCGCGCCCGATGGCGAGCAGGGTATCGTAATCGTCGTTAAGCAGCGCCTGTTTTGCCTTGCGGCTGCCCTGGCTGTTGATGCGCTCGCCTACCAGCAGGGGCGCGGGGTCCTGTTGCAGGGCGGTGGCGCGGATGCCGCTGGAAACGAGGGGAAGCGAGACGACAGTGCTATTGTGCTTTTTCAGGTTGGCGTCAGCTACCGGGCGTGCCTTGCGCGGCGCGTTGCGGCACGCTTTTACGATGGCTTGCAGGTGTTCGTGGCTGCTGCCGCAGCATCCCCCGATGACGTTGACGCCGAATTCGGTGATGAAATCGCGCAAAGCTGCCGCCATCGGTTCCGGTTCCATCGGGTAAACGGCCAGCCCGTTGACGTTTAGAGGGATGCCAGCGTTGGGAATGGTTGAGATGGGCAACGGGCAATTTTCGCCCAGGAAGCGCACCGGCTCGCGCATATGTTCCGGGCCAGTCGAGCAATTCAGCCCGATGATATCGACGCGCAGCCCCACCAGCGTGGCCATGACCGCCGCTACGTCGGTGCCGAGCAGCATACGCCCGCTCGTATTCGAGCGAGACCTGCGCCTGAATCGGCACGCTGCGCCCGGCCTGTTGCATGGCGCGGCGCATACCTGTGATAGTGGCGCGCACTTCGAGTATATCCTGGCTGGTTTCGATTAAGAAGAGATCGATGCCGCCTTCCAGCAGAGCTGCCGCCTGTTCGCGGAATATCTCGGCCAGTTGCTGGTAGGTGATATTGCCCAGCAGGGGATCGTTGGACGAAGGCAACATACCCGTCGGGCCGATGGAGCCGGCTACGAAGCGCGGCTGCGCCGGTGTGCTGTAGCGGTCGGCCAGCCCGCGTGCCAACTGCGCGGCAGCCAGGTTGACTTCACGGGTGAGGTTGCCCACTCCATACTCGTCCAGCTTGATGCGGCTGGCGGTGAACGAGTCTGTTTCGATTACATCGCAACCAACTTCAAGAAAGCCGCTATGGATTTCTTCAATTACAGAGGGTTTCGCCAGCGCCAGGTATTCGTTGCAGCCCTCGGTGGATTGCCCGCCGTAGTCCTGCGCGGTCAGTTGATAGTTTTGTATGTTAGTACCCATCGCGCCATCAAAGATAAGCACGCGCTGCGCCAGGGCATCGAGATAGTTGCTCATGGAACCCTCCAATCCACCTGTATGAAAGAGTGTGTGAATATGTCACACTCTGGAAAAATCGTAAAAAGGGCAGACAATTCAAGCGGCAGAATTGGGAATGGAGATATCCACATATTGTGCCGTGGTTTGTGGGACTGGAATAGGTTCTCGATCCTCGATCATTCCTTTCAGATGCATCTTTATGGCTTCTTGCATGTTCTTTTGAACTTCTTCGACTGTATCACCTACAGCCACACATCCTGGTAAATCAGGTGAATAGGCGCCGTAGTTTTGGTCGCCCTTTTCAATAATGATGAGATAGCGATACATCTTATTTCCTCCTCGGCAATTGGGCTTGTTTGAAAACGCTCACCAGGGTACCTGGGGGCATTTCTTTGCTCGGATGACCTGCGATTGTGACACGGCCTCGCTTTGTTGGATGCTTATATTGCCGGTGATCTCCTTCTGTACTAATCAGGTACCAACCATCAGCCTCTACTAATTTAATAACATCGCGTACTTTCATCTACAATGCTAACCCAACTTACTCATTTTATTTTCTGCCAGTAATTTTATATTACTCAGCTAGCGCATTCACTAATTCCCGGCAGAAATGCGGGATGTCCTCAACCACGCGGCCCCATACCATGTTGCCCTCGCGGAATGCTGGTTCGTTGACCCAGATGCCGCCAGCGTTGGTGATGTCGTCCTTGATAGCGGTTGAGCCAACGGCTTTGCGCCCGCGCAGGATGCCTGCCGAGATGGGAACCCAGCCGCCGTGGCAGATGGTGGCGATGATTTTGTGCTGCGCGTCCATATCGCGCACCAGTTGCAGGAGGCGCTGGTTGCGGCGCAGTTTATCGGGGGCCCAGCCGCCGGGGATCACCAGTCCATCCAGTTCGGTCGCGCCGGGGGCTTCGTCGATGCTGGTATCGGGGGTCATTTCGAGGCCGTGCTTACCTCGCACAGTGTGCGTGTTCAATCCAATTACGATGACCCTGGCTCCTTCTTCCTGAAGCCGCATCAGAGGAACCCAGAACTCTAAATCTTCGACTCCCTCGGCTAGGAAATAGCCGATTGTTTTTCCCTGTAAGCGCATGGTATTACTCCGCTCTTTCTAGTTGGCATTACTTGTTACATATAATTATACCATGCGTTACAGGGAAAGCCGGTTACGTTAAGATGCGGTGTAGTTTGGCATCCAATGCACCCAGGCTAATTTCCCTTGTACGCACTTCCACATACGTAAATCGGCTGTCCAAAATTCGCATGTCTTGCTTTCAGCGAGAGCTAAATACTGTGCATCGTATGCTGCTGGAAGCCCGAATTGCTGTGCCAATTGTATCGCACGAGTGCATAAATCGGGAGTGTCAGCAAAATCGAATGTAATGAGATCAAAAATGATTTCACGCAATGCTTCTTGTGCTTCACCTAAGGAAAGTCTACCTTTGCGAACACGTTGATGAAGTACATTTGTGGTTTCGTACGAGAGTAAGCCGGGAGCCAGTATGACAAGTCCATTATCTGTCCACTCCGACAGGAGCGCAAGTGCTATATGAGAGTCTTCTTCTTTGACTGCCCATTTGATTGCGACACTTGTATCAACAACGATACAACTCGTATTCATAATTGCTCTTGCTCCTTCGTGCGATCATCGCGCATCTGCCGAACTATTTCCGTAGAATCATCAAATGTATATCCTCCTGTATTTTCAATAATCCTCTCGCGTACACGCAAGACCCGTTCCAGCTTCTCACGGGTTAGAGGCTTTCTTTCCTTGCTATAGCTAATTTCCTGGGGAACCGTATCTTCAAGAATATGTCCCAGATACTCACTGATTGATACATTGTTCTGGAATGCTGCTACTTTGATACGCTGGCGCAGTTCAGGACTGATATCGATAGTAATGCGTGTGCGTTCTTTCATAGTTTGGTTTTCCTCGTCGTAAGTGACGTCGATTTGTTCTTTGCGTAATGCCATTATATCCCCCTTCCAATGTGTTTGAATGCTACAATTAAAACATAACCAGGGTGACTTGTCAACATGGCGCCGTGGCGACGTAATTCCTCACTGGTCCGGCGTATATGGTTGCTTGCCCTTGCAGCGGCAATTGGAGTAGGAGCAGCGCGACTGGTTGCAACAAAAGCACAAAACCAAACGGTTAATGCTATATATTTATAATCGTCTATATACATCATAGATTGATATTTCTCAACTGCTAATCTCAATATTTAACCCGTCCTTAACCAAAATGCTATAGAAACAGAAGGGCCGATCAATTACACTGCTAGTAATCACAGTGAGGTTCTCACTGAGCTGTGAGTGGTAGCAGTGTATAGTTGTATGGAGATCATTTTTCCATGCATTTGGGAAGGATTCTGATGAAAAAGAAGTTGGCAATCGGCCTAACTTTACTAGTTGTCGCGCTTTCGTCGCTGGTATTTATTTTTCCGACGTGGGCAGCGAATGCGCATGGACACCAAACTGTTAAGGCGCATCCCAGGTCTGTCTTTGCTTTGGAACACCAGGTGGGAAAACCCGGCGCGCTTATAACCACTTCCACAGTGACGCTTTCATGTGGAGCTAACGCGGTCAAGGGGAATCTGCTGGTAAACATTACAGAAAAAGTGATTAACGACGCTGATTTGGGTCAGGCCGGAAACTACTGGGGCCTGGATGCATTTACCCGCACCATTAAGGTATGGAATTTAGGCTCCGACAGCTACTGTGCGGTTGTCAATTACAATGGAACGTTCGCAGCACAGGCTGGACAAAAAAGCCCTGGCACAACGGCGACTTCCGGAGGCATACTCACAGGTGACGAGGTTGGGACTATCAAAGGTGGATATGTAGCGCAGTTCACCGCTCCTCTGGATATAACCGACCCGGCAAACTGGCCGCTTACAGGAAAGGTCAATGGGGGCATTGCTGTTGATTATGCGTGCGTGATCGCTGCCGATGGTAGTGCGACCTGTCCAGGTGTTGTTGACTGGACAACCAAGTACTTCGACAACGCAGGCGCTACGTTCAATGAGAGTCCCTGGGGTTGGACGTATGTTGGGAAAGATGTCTCTACCGCTCCTGATCATGGCACTGCTGACGGTGTCTGGCATAATTTCCTCTCTGGCAACTCCGGCGATATCCTCGACGTGGATTAATTCCGAGGAAGCCGTCGCAAACGGTCGATTAAGAAGAGCGGAGCCGCGATTTCGTGGCTCCGCTCTTCTTTCTTGCTGTTTCAGAGATGTATAATGGTTAGTCTTGGTCAGTGTTGTATGCCCCATTTGCAACAGTAGATTGTAAACTATCCTTGCTGAGACAGATATATCAAAGTTTAAAATGTACCTCCAGCTTATTGCATCTTCACCGGATATCGATTATCCTATCAATAAACAGAAATTTGAGAGGATATGCACGTTAGATGGTTGATGGTGTAATCCAGAGTTATCACGGCCCTTTGCTCTTGCAACAATTTGAGCAAGAGCAAACAAAGCTCTCTGCGCTGGATATATGTACAGGAGCAGGCGGTGAGGCTATTGGACTTGAAGCTGCGGGTTTCATGCACGAAGCGGTCATCGAAATTGATACCGCAGCATGTCAGACGTTGCGGCTCAATCGGCCATCGTGGCGTGTGATTGAAGGGGATATTCGCGAAGTCAACGGGCTGGATTTTCGCGGGATTGATCTGCTGGCAGGTGGCGTACCTTGTCCGCCTTTTACTGTGGCGGGCAAACAGCTAGGCGCGGATGACGAGCGCGATCTTTTCCCCGAAGCATTGCGGCTCATTGAACAGGCTAAACCGGCTGCCGTGATGCTGGAAAATGTACCAGGCTTTGCATCCGAAAAGTTCGTTTCCTACCGTCGGAGTCTCATACAAAGCTTAAATCGGCTTGGCTATGAAGTGGCGTGGCGCGTGCTCAACTCATCGGACTATGGTGTACCCCAACTTCGACCGCGTTTCATCCTGGTAGCCCTGCAATATCCCTATTTTGACAACTTTTCCTGGCCGCTTTCACTTGAAACAACTGCTACTGTTGGGCAAATTCTTCATGATCTTATGGCCTCTCGCGGCTGGCCGGGAGCTAATCAATGGTTCCTCAAAGCTAATAGTATAGCCCCAACGCTGGTGGGAGGCTCCAAAAAGCATGGCGGCCCCGATCTTGGCCCCACACGCGCAAGAAAGCAGTGGGAAGCGCTGAGTGTCGATGGAAGAGGGATAGCAGATGCGCCACCCGGCGAAGAATTTCCTATAGATGGATTTCCTCGCCTTACATTGAATATGGCTGCGCGCATACAGGCTTTTCCTGATAGCTGGATATTCGCAGGCGGTAAAACGGCGACTTATCGACAGATCGGCAATGCTTTCCCTCCGCCCGTATCTGAAGCTGTAGGAAAAGTTATTGTTTCCGCTCTTACCGGTCATAAACAAGCTAGCCAGGAAAGCAAACCATCAACTTTACTTGCTCGAGTGGCTGGAACGCAAATTCGCGAAAGTTCGACAGCCTCAAGAGAAATAACCGGTGACCGGGGCTGAGGAAAGGATACATTTTATGTACATCCCTGACTATTTTGACAAACTTTTGCTCACCGTAGATGGATACAATAAGAAATATCCCAATGGGAATAATCCATTTCAGATTATTACGCGCTTATGCGAGGAAGCGGGAGAACTCGCCAGCGAGGTGAACCATTTTGAAGATATGGGGGCGAAGAGGCTGAAACATGGGCTTCCTGACAGAAAAGCGTTAGCCAAAGAGGTGCAGGATGTCATCCGAACCGCGTTGAGTGTAGCGTGTTATTATGGTGCCGAACAAGAACTGAGAGATGCGATTGATCAGAGCTATCGCACGAAAATCGACGAGAGGTATATCGTTGATCCGTTGCTCTAGCTTTTCAGCATTCAGGGCGTTTTCTATTTGCCGTTAAACACGAAGAGATGTATAATCTGTCACTCAACTATCCCATCTCAATCAGCCTCTAGAGCCACTTCACGGCATATGCAGTAACAGATTTTGGATGAAATCTGTTACGATATAGCACCTTGACTTGCAATAGCAGGTGATCGACGGACACACGGTGTTGCTCTATGAGGTCGTAGACTAGGGAGTTTCTTTCTCAATGCACGATTCCCTGATCTTAACCTGTTCCCTACCCATTGTACATGTATTCTTCACTTTATGGCGCTACAGTTATACTGGCTACAAGAGTGTTTCCGCATGTCGCAAGGGAATAGAATAATGCTGAACGAACATCCATCAAATACCACGCCCGGTTATGCTCTGCCAGGATATACCACGCCTGCATTTCCTCCACCTAGCTATACCACGCCTGCATACCCATACGGTAATTATCCGCCTTATTATCCTGTTCCATCTCTTCAGACGCCGCCACCGCCGCCACCTGAAGAAAGACGGAAACGCATCTCCCCTCTCAAGATATTTTTTATCGTTGTTTCCGTGTTGGTTTTAATGGCATTTTCAGGACTTGGCGGTTATCTGGTGCATGGAATGGGAAGTGCATCCTCTAATCGACCGCTCCCGACTGCAACACTCCCTGCTACAGCAACACCGAATGTCAATTTCAATGCGACTGCAACCGCTATTGCTCTGTCGTCAGATAGCAAGGCGAAAGACGCCTATCATTCTGGATACCAGGCTGGCTATGCAAGTGGCAAACAGGATGGGTATGCCAAAGGCTATAACGATGGAGCAACCGCCTCACAGGGAAATGCTACGAGTTCCTATCAGCAGGGATATAATGCTGGCGTTCAAGCAACAGCAGGACAGATCACCGCATCATATAACCAGGGAAAGCAAGATGGCTACAATTCTGGATACACTGCTGGCAAACAAGATGGGTATAACGCAGGCTATACCGCTGGATACAACGCAGGCTATACTAAGGGCTATACCGATGGAGAGAATGCAGAATATGCCAATATTATTAACTGGTTACAGACTAAATGTACGAAGAATGCAAGTGGGTACTATCCTTATGTGTACATCAGTAACGGGCAATTATTTTGTCAATGAGGAAACAATTTCTATGTTCTTTTTTATGGCATGACCTACTCTATATCTCAATAGCCAGAACCAGAAGACTCCCTCTCACTCCCAGAATCCTTAGCACGCAACGGCGAATAGAGATCGTGCGACTGCTGCAACTGCTTCACATTGAGCGAGGCATAATGGTTTGTTATCGTCAATGTTGTATGCCCCGTTTGACGCTGAACATCAAACGGGCTGCGCCCACTGGCTAATTGTGTCGTTGCCATGTAGCGACGGCAGTTGTGAGCAGATACCCGCTTGCCATCGATCCCCGTTCGCTTTTGCAAGAACATGAACAGATCAGAAACACCCCTGGCCTTTAATGGCTCCCCCCTGTTACTCAGAAACACAGGGTCATCTTTGCGTGCCAGCACGCGCACCTTATCAGGTTCTTTCAAGGAGGCCAGATAAGGACGGTATTTCGTCAGGTATTCATGAAGCGGCTTGAAGCCCTCCCACGAGATAGGTACTTGCCGCCATTTATACCTTGCACCTGGTCGTTGACGGGTGGACGCTTCGCTGCTATTATACTGCTGACGAAGAGCAGAGACAGACCATTGCAGCAGGAAAAGGAGCAGTACGATGCAAGCAGCAGACCAACCCCACAACGAAAACACCTATGTGATCGATGCAGAAAGCGCGGCAGAGACGGCCCGCCTGCTTGATCAGGATCAACTCATCACCTCACACCTGGGCGGGCTCTTGCCAGAGCGACCCAACTTCGCTCACATTCATACTGTCTTAGATCTTGCGTGTGGCCCTGGCGGATGGGCGCAAGCAGTAGCGGTTGCCCATCCCGAAATAGAGGTTGTGGGCATTGACATCAGTCGCACCATGATCGAGTACGCACGTGCCATAGCACAGGTGCAGCGCTCAAGCAATATCACCTTCAAGGTCATGGACGTGCTGAGGCCGCTTGACTTTCCCGATCATTCCTTTGATCTCGTCAATGCGCGCCTTATTTTTGGATTTATGCCTCCTGCCGCATGGCCAACACTGATGCAGGAATGCATGCGCGTCACCCGATCGGGAGGAATCATCCGCCTGACCGAATGTGAGAGTGATATTACCACCAGTGCTGCGACTCAGCGGCTGACTGGAATGGTGACCCATGCCTTGCAGTTGGCCGGACGAAGCTTTTCTCCGGATGGGCGACATTTTGGCATCCTCCCCATGTTGGAGCATTTCTTACGCGAGGCAGGCTACCAGTCTATCCAGCAACAAGCATATGCGCTTAATTGGTCTGCTGGAATGGAAGCGAACGCCAGCACCCGTCTCAACCTCCAGTTCCTCTTGAAGCTGTTAGAGCCGTTCCTGGTCAAAATGAAGCTGATCACAGAAGAAGAGTTCGATCCGCTGTACCAGTTGGCATTAACGGAGATGCTATCGGACAATTTCTGTGCGGTGACTCTCTTCCTCTCTGTCTGGGGGGAAAAGCTCTAACAACGCTCGATGACGAGTGGCGAGACTAGTTAAAGAAACAACACCGTCTGCTACTGCTCCTGCAAAAGGAGTTAGAGAAAAAGCAGAATAAGTAAAGGCATAGTTCGGTTGGCGCGAACCAGCCATAGAAGTCAGTTCAACGGCAGCGTGAAAGCATTTTCGGCCAGTTGTCCTGATTCTCCTGGGGATGTATAATCTGTTTCGACAAAGGAAAGGTTATGCACCTTTCTCTTACTGATATTTGCTACCAAAGGATTGATCACATATCATGCTAATTACGTTGCCGTTGATATTATTTATGGTGCTGACGGAACTGTCGATTGGGGCATTTGCCGTATTGTTTTTGCTTGACTGGCGCAATATGGTCAAGCGCAGTTTTCTCGTCACCTATGCCTTTATTTATGTCTTTTTGACGGGGCTGACGTATTTGTTCCAGCAGGGTTTTTCGAACGCGCCGTTGCTCAACACGTTTAGTTTGCTCGATAAGGGATGGACGGGGGCTTTGTCGCTGCCCCTGCTGCTCTTTTTCCTGTTGCTGCTGCCGTATACAGTTTTTTTGTTGGGCGATAAAAAGGCGGGTGTGGATGGCAAAGTTGAAGAGCGAACTATCGTTTCGCGCGCGCGTATCTTGCGCCTTGTGAGTGGCGGACTGGCCGTGCTGTCGGGTCTGATAACGCTGTTTGTGCTGGGGATGATCTACCGCCCCATGGCTGCTTCAGGTCTGGGGGGAACGCTGGTTGTGGGCAGTTTCTTCGCGGCCGCGCTCGCGCTCGGCGGCGTGATGACAGCTATGTGGCTGGGCCACTGGTATCTTGTCACACCCGCGCTTTCGGAGAAGCCGCTGCAATTTGCCGCCATTCTGGTTTTGCTCGGCATCCTGGCAGAGGTGGCCTTCGCCTTTACGGGCGCTCCGGCTGTAGCGACGCATACACAGGCGACCAGCCCGGCAGTGACTGCCACCAGCACGGTAACGACGATCACGCCAACGCCTGGCACCGCTATTGTCAAACCCTCGGATGTACCAACCGTAACGCCGCTCAGTACGGGCGCGATTGGCTGGTTGCGCATCCTGATAGCTTTTGTGTTGCCCCTGGTATTGCTGGCCTTCATTATAAAACTGATCCGCGATCGCTCGTTCCAGTCGGCAACGGGTATGCTCTATCTGGTGGTGGTGCTGACGCTGGCAGGTGAGGCCATGTCACGCGGGCTCTTTTTGACGGGATTGCAGTAAGTAAAGAAATGTGTGGCAACGAAAAAGAGCGACAGCAAGCGTCGCTCTTTTTCGTTGCCACACATCTTAATCAATTCATTGATTCCCCGCCCGGCGCGCCTTCTCGAGATCTTTCAGTTCGCGGCGCAGGATTTTGCCGGAGGCGACCTTCGGGATGGCAGGGATGAACTCGATCATATGAACCTTCTTATAGCCTGCTAGCTTGCCATTGGCGAAGGCCAGGATGTCGTCGGCTGTTACATCTTCAAAGCCTTTGCGAAGCACAACAAAGCCTTTGGGCAGTTCACCGGCTTCGTCGTCGGGGATGCCGATGACGGCGGAATCCAGCACGGCGGGATGCTCCATCAGCAGCGACTCTAACTCTGCCGGGGCGATGCCGAAGCCCTTGTACTTAATCATCTCTTTCTTGCGGTCTACGATGTAGGTGTAGCCGTCGGCGTCAACGTGGCCGATGTCGCCGGTGTAGAGCCAACCGTCGCGCAGGGCGCTGGCGGTTTCTGCCGGGGCTTTCCAGTAGCCTTGCATGATCTGCGGACCGCGAATGATGATCTCGCCATCTTCGCCCGGCGGCAATATGCGCGTGCCTGTCTCGATATCTACGATTTTCTGCTCCGTGTTATGCACCGGCATACCAACGCTATCGATGCGCAACAGCGCGGGGTCAGCAGGCTGCGCGTGTGTCAGCGGGGATGCCTCGGTCATGCCGTATCCCTGCACGACCAGGGCGCTGGTCTTCTCCTGTAGCTTGCGCGCGGGTTCCATTGGCAGAGGCGCGGCTCCTGAAAAGACGTATTTCACGCTTTTCATTTTGCTCAGGTCTACCGGCGCGTTAGCCAGGGCGAGCACGATAGGCGGAACGGCGAAGTAGTAGGTAACATTGTGCTTTTCGCACAATTCCAGCGATTGCAGCAGATCAAAGCGTTCCATGATAATCTGTGTGCCGCCGCAGGCCAGGAAACTGCCCGTCAGCATTACGCCGTAAATGTGATAGAACGGCAAGAAGAGCAGTGCTACATCGGTTAGATTGACCCTGAGCGCGGTAGTGAATTGCAGGTTATTGCTGGTCAGGTTGCGATGCGTCAGCATAGTGCCTTTGGGGAAACCGGTTGTGCCGGAGGAATAGGGCAGGGCAACCAGGTCTTCGGTGCTGATGTCCACGTGTAGGGGATGTTTGGGCGATGATTCGTGTATTAGCCGGTTGAATGAAATCGCGTTGGGTATCCCTTCGGGCTCTGTATCGCCCGTCACGATGATATGTTTCAGGTGCGGCAGCGATTTTTGCGCAAGTACGGCCTGAAGCAGAGGCAAGAGTTCGCGCTGGATCAAGATGGCGTTCGCTTCGGAGTTTTCCAACTGGTAGCCAACTTCACGCTCTTTGTACGCGGGGTTCATGGGACTGACGACAATACCCATGGTGGCCGCGCCGATGAAGGTGATGGTATACTCAGGGCGATTGAGCGTGAGCAGGCAGATGCGATCACCTTTGCGCAGGCCCAGTTTGTGCAGCCCGTTGGCGACGCAATTGACCATCGAGACCACTTCGCGGTAGGTCAGGTGGACATCGTGATAGATCATAGCCGTGCGATCAGGATTGCGCTCAGCCGCTATACGCAGCAGATGGTCGTAGGGAACATCGGGAAAATCTACTGGCGGGCGGAATAACTCGGGCGCGATCATTTTCTCAGACATGCATGTAGTCCTTTCTGGCACAACATTGAGGCCAAAGCATTTATAAGCTTGTGCGTAGTAGCATAACGCACGAACGCTATAAGGTCAAGTATTGACCAGAGTGCCAGAGTGGGGGCAAGCCCCGCCCGCTATTTGTCATCCTGAGCGCAGCGAAGGATCTCTCGCCGGGCCGAGCGCAGATCTTTCGCTGCGCTCAGGATGACAGCAGTGCTTCATTTCAAGCCTCTGGAGCCCGCCCCGCCCTGGTCGCTTGCTACGGCTTTAATACAGAGATGTTACAATGCCAGGTATGACTTATATTAAGAAACGTTTGCTGCCAGTATTTGAAACACCTGCTCACCTGGAAATTTACAATATACAGAACGCTGCTTATGATATTCAGTTAAGTGTAACCACGCTGACGGGGTTGATAAATCGCGGTCAGCCGCGCGTCTACCTGCTCAGTAACGACGACGCGGAAGGCCTCTTCAACGCGCTGCTGGCGCACGTATCGCACGAGTATATCGCTACTGACAGGGTAGATACGCTTGATGCTATGCTGAAAACGTATCGCGACATCGTGAGAGGCATGGTTATCTACGATCCTGCCATGCTCGACAGCGTGAATGTTGCTACGACGATGGCCGGTTTGCGTGATGCTATTGTGGTTTCGCCGCAGCAGGCCGCGGCATTGCAGCAAAGTCCGTATCAGTTGCCAGTTGAGGCTGATTTGCGCGTCTATCACTGGAAGAATCGCCTGCAAGCCTATCGCTGGGCCGAGAAGAACCTGCTTAAAGAAGCTACGAAACAGCTTGTTGCGGGCCTGAATCCCACAATCGCGAGCGGGTTGCGCTCATTTCTTGTTGCCACACGAGCTTTCGCGTACTGGCTCAACCCGCTCGATATACTGCCCGATCCCGCTGCCGGGTGGATAAGCGAACGCTGCCAGCTGAAACGCATTATACGCGCCTACCCTGCGGGAACGCCCCACCTGGGCTGGTTGGTCAACGAATTTGCCGGAGTAGACATGACATCAAAAGCGGCCCTCTATCTGCTCCCCTCGGACTACTTTTACAATCTGGAAGTGTGGACGGCGGTACAACCATTAGTAGCAACGACAACAGAAAATGGGTCACAGAGAGGGACGCGGGCGGCGCAAGCGCCCCCACCCACCGCATCAACCACCCCCGCCCCTACAGAAGCATTCGACATATCACGTAGGGGCGGGAGAGGTTGGGAAGGGTGGTGGGGGCGCTTGCGCCGCCCGCGTCCCCCTGGCTCCAGTTCCGTTCGCCTCGCCCCCATATACGTTTCGTTTACTATTAGCGATGGCGATAACCTGCAATACAACCAGCACCGCATGTACCAGTTATGGCAAGATAGGGCGCGTGGCACTATTCCCCTGGGATGGACAATTGCGCCCGCGCTGATTGAAGCCGCTCCAACACTGGCTGCATATTATCAAAACACAGCCACGCAAAAAGATGAACTGGTTGTGGGGGCGAGTGGCGCGGCCTACATCTGGCCTTCGAGTTGGCCTGCCAATCAACTAAGCGCGTATCTGCAAGCGACCGGGACGCTGATGCAACGGATGGACTTGCGCACCATCGAAGTACTGGATGGTCTTCTATCCCGGCTTTTCCCTTACCGTCCCTGGCAGGAACAGTATGCACGGTCGCTGTCGCCTTTTGGAGTGCGCGGTATCCTATCCAGCGATTCTTACGCGCGAGGCGGCTGGCGCATAGTGGCAGGCGTGCCGGTGATAAAGAACCTCGGCCTGGTCAAAAGTGTGGCGCATACGCTTGAACTGATTAAAAACAATACCCCGGCTCACGTACAGAGTCCAACTTTCCTGAATATCTATGTCTATGCCTGGATTATGACGCCCACAGAAATTAGCAAGGTGATTCAGGGGTTGGATAATCGCTACGAAGTGGTCACGCCCGGGCAACTATGCGCTTTGATTGCAAGCCAGTAGCGACACCCCTTGTGGGCGTCCCGTCCTCTTCATCCCGACGGTGCATTAAATTGATATGGAGACGGGACACCCACAAGGGGCGTCGCTACTGATACGGATAGGAGCAAAAGTGAAGCTTTCATACCAGCGGCCTCAGCCGGGATGCTATCGTCTCGCGCGCGGCGCGCATATTCATGGAGAAACCCTGGTCTGTGATTACCCTTTGCGTGTGCTGCGGCCCGGCCCGACAACGCTGAAGCTGGTAGCGTCTTGCGGCGAAGAACGAACGTGCGCGGATTTAGCCGCGTTGCTCAATTTGCCGGTCAGACGGGTCGAGAAGCTGTGCGAGCAACTGTACTGGAAAGGGCTGCTTGATGCTGGTCCCGCTATCTCGCCTGAGACATGGCCGGGTGTCTCCATCATTATCCCCACGTATAATAGAGCGCGGCAGCTTGAACGCTGTCTTGTCGCTTTGTTGAACCTTGACTATGCATCTGATTGCATGGAGATCATTGTAGTAGATGATGCATCCAACGATACTACGGGCGCGGTATTGAAACGTTTTGGCGACGAATGCCATGCGAAAGCGATAGCGTTGCGTGTTGTGAGGCACTCGCGACAAAAGGGCGTGGCACTTGCTCGCAATAGTGGGGCAGAGCAGGCGCATATGGAAGTGTTAGCTTTCATCGATAGTGATTGCGTGGCGACACCTGGCTGGTTGAAAGAATTGGTGCCAGTTTTTGAAGATGCGGCTGTAGGAGTGGTTGGTGGTATGATCCGCGCCTATGAGCGGCGCAGCACACTCGGAAAATACGAAGATGTGTGTTCTTCGCTGTTCATGGGCGCGCGGCCACAGCAGGTCAAACCGGAAGGGCCGCTGACATACCTGCCGACAGCAAATTTCCTGGCGCGGCGCAGCGCGTGGCTGAAAGTAGGCGGCTTCGCGCCGCTTACCTTCGGTGAAGATGTGGATTTCTGTCGCCGCCTGCTTCTCAACGGCTCCGCTATTCGTTATGAGCCGCGAGGAATAGTGCTGCACGATTATCGCACAACACTGCCCGGATTTTTGAAAACCCGCATCTCCTATGCCTCCGCCGAGGCCGCTTTGCTCACACGCCATCCAACAGAACGCCGCGTGCTGGTGTTGCCGCCGGAGCAAGCCACGTTCGCGGGTTTGGTGATGGGAGGATTGTTGGGGGTATTCGCCTTGTTTCGTAGGAGTGGAGATGACACACCAGGGAAACGCGGGCGGCGCAAGCGCCCCCACCCGTCCTCTCCGCATCCCCCGCCCCTACAGCGATATTTCCCAGAGCACCATGTAGGGGCGGGAGAGGCTGGGAAGGGTGGTAGGGGCGCTTGCGCCGCCCGCGTTTCCCCCGATGATAAGGGAGGAGGGCGACCGCAAGGGTCCCCACCCCACATCAATGCCACCCCCGCCCTTACAACGATTACGGGATTATTCTTCATTGCGGCGGTTGTTTTAACGTTCTTTGGAATGCGCAAACGCCTCGTCGTCTTGCGCCGGCAGCGTGTCTCGCTCAATCCGTTGGTAGTTTTGCGCGCTACGGTGCGCGGGAACCTGGCGTATATGTATCACCTGTGCCGTCACTTGACACGCTACTATACGTTGACGATGCTGATTATGGGGGTGATATTCCCGCCGCTTTTATTGTTTGCGCTCATTCTGTGTTCTATTGTGATTGGTGTTGATTATGCGCGCTTGCGTCCGCGTATGACGTTGGGCGGATTTGCGCTTTGCTCGCTGCTGGACGATTGCGCATACGAGGTTGGCGTGTTGCTGGGCTGCATCAAACAGAGAACGTGGAAGCCGTTGGTACCGGTTGTGAAGACACGGACGGAAGCCAGGGCGACCGCAAGGGTCGCCCCTACAATACATTCCTCCATCAGACGATTCTTTCGTGTATTGTAGGGGCGACCCTTGCGGTCGCCCTGGCCTCCATCTCACTACAGTAGAACGCATTCGGGGTCTTTGATTTGCAGGCTCTGGTGGACGAACCATTTGGTGGCGGGGCAGCCGCCGTGACAGACGCCATATTGCCCGCAGCCGCTACAGGAGCCGCCGCCCATGTTGCGATAGAATGAGAAGAGGGCGGAACTGCGCCAGATGTCTTGAAATTGGTGATCGTGGAGATTGCCAGCTTCAAATTCTGGGGCCTGAAAGAAGGCGCAAGGGTAGACCTCGCCTTCGGGACAGATGCAGCAGGTAGCGGTGGCCGCGCCGCACATGTTGAGTCCGGCCAGTTTGTTGCCAAAGGCGTTGAGGTGGAAGAACGAGTCGGCGGTCAGCACGTCGGGATGTTCGCCGAGCCAGTCGGCAAAGGCTTTGTATTGTTCCCGCGTCGGGTGCAACTCGTCCCAGACCTGCTGGCCGCGACCGGAGGGGCGCAGGCGCGTGACGCGCAATTTCGCATCGAAACTGGCGGCAATATCGTACAGGCGATCCAGTTCGGCGAAGCTGTAGCACGTCAAGACGCTGTTGACGGTCAGGCTGAGTTTTTCGGCGGCCAGCAATTCGAGGCCGCGCATGGCGCGTGTGAAAACGCCCTGGCCGCGAATGCGATCGTTGGTCTGAGGCGTGCCGCCGTCCAGGCTGACCTGGAAATAGATGGGGTCGAGTTGCGCCAGGCGGCGCGCGCGTTCCGGCGTAATCAACGTGCCGTTAGTGCTTATGCACATGACCAGTTCGCGCTCGCGGCAGCGTTCGAGTACCTGCCAGATGCCGGGATAGAGAAAGGGTTCGCCTCCGCCGAAGTGGATCTGGAAAACTTGCATCTCGGCCAGTTCATCCACCAGCGCCAGCGATTGTTGGGTGGTCAATTCGCGGGGGCGTCTTTTGCCCGATGCCGAAAGACAATGCACGCAGGCGATGTTGCAGGCGGCGGTGATCTCCCACGTTACAGTGATGGGCGCGGATAGACCGCCCTGCAAGAATCGCTGCGAGCCATGGTTGGAGTTTTGCGTGGATGCCTGACCTGTTTGTTGCATGGCGAGCAGAGCGGCAGGGTGCAATGGACCAATCTGGCCTGGCATTTGCGTGCGTGTATGTCGCCCTAAAAAGCGTACTGGTTCTGGCATCGGGAAACGCTCCTTTCACACTATCAGGAACCAACCAGCACGTAGCCGCGCCGGGCGAGATCATCAAGAGCCGCGTACAGCTTTTGTTTGCTGGCTGTAGAAAAGTTGGAATGTTCGACAGCCGCGCCAAGGTCACCGCTATACGTTAGTTGCGCGGTCAGCAACAGGTCGATGAGTTGGCGCGAATTGATGAAGGAGAGCGCGCCCCGGTCGGCGCAGCCATATTTGTACAGGATGCCGCCAAAGGCTTCGCGGCGAATCTTGACCTCGTCGATCAAGCGATAATCTGGGGGAGATTGAGACATGGACATGCTCCTACACTGGTATAGGCAACGCATTTCCTCAGTTATATGCAAGCATACCCTGTAAAAGGTGGAGAGTCAATATGAAGCATGAAGGGCAATGGCGACCGCAGGCAGGTGTGGAGCATGGCTGTAATTTGACACATTAATTCGCCAAAGGGGGAGATATGCGTCAATCAGAAATTCTGGCGAATTAATGTGTCAGAAAAGTCTCTCACTTTTTGCAGAGAGAAACGTTCATCCTCCCCACACGTTTGGTTGTCATGAGGGGTGACCCTCAGCCTCACATCAATTGTTGAAGTAGTGCTCTTCGATGTCCGGGAGAAGTCGCGGATGCACAGGCCGCCATCCCAGGAGTTCCTGGGTCCGTGCAGAAGACCTCGGTCTGTCGACCGCCGCCACCATGCCGAGAAAAGAGCCGAAGTGGGCCTCTGCCTCTTCACGGGAAATGCTGACCACCGGCAGATTCAGGTGGCGACCGATGACGCCAGCGATGTCGCGAAATGGCACACCCTCATCGCCGACCCCGTCAAGCCGTGATCCCGCCGGGGCGCTTTCCAGTGCCAGGCGGAACAGGTGGGCCGCATCGAGGCGATGGACGGCCACCCAGCGGTTGGACCCGTCGCCGATATAGGCAGAGACGCCCTTCGCGCGGGCGATGGTGATCAGTCTCGGTACGAAGCCATGCTTGTCGCCCTCGCCGTGCACGGACAGAGAGAGAGAGACGACCGATGATCGCACTCCAGCCAGTGCGAGCACCGCGTTATCCGATGCCTCCCCGTTGAGGTGAGCGGTGGTCACGAACGGCTTGCCTGTGCCTTCGAGCGCTGCCCCCATCGTCTCGACGGCGCGCAGATCGGTGGTGAGCGCGGCTGCGAAGTCCGAGAAGTCGTGCTTAAACGCCAGGTGAATGACGCCGTCGGCAGCGGCGGCACCGCTGTGAAGGCTGTCGAGGTCGTCAAGGGTACCGCGATGCACCTCGGCCCCGGCTTCCTTCAGTTCCTCAGCACCCGTGTCTGAACGGGTGAGGCCAACGACCGTATGACCGGCACCGATGAGTTCGCGGACGACGGCGGAACCGATGTAGCCTGGTGCTCCTGTGACGAAAACACGCATAAGAAAGTCCTCCTTTTACTGGTAAATCAAACATGAGTGTGATAAAATGAGGCTACCTCCATATAATAACGGAGGGACCCTCATGTTACCTCTTATATAATAACGGAGGGACCCTCACTTTGTCAAGGGTTAATATCCCTGAGAGAAAGGAGTTGCAAGAAATGAACGAGTCACAACAAGCCAACCGGCCTATGCGAGCTGATGCGCAGCGCAACTACGCCAGCCTGTTGAAGGTGGCGCGAATCGCGGTCTCCGAGCGAGGCGCTGACGTCGTCCTGGAGGACGTTGCCAGGTCGGCTGGGGTTGCCATCGGAACGCTGTACCGCCACTTCCCCACGCGCCAGGATCTTCTTGAAGCCGTGTTCCTGGATGAGACCAATGAATTAAAGGCACATGCTGAAGCACTTGCCAGCGCTCCGGTTCCTTTAGACGCCTTGATCAGCTGGCTGCGTCTCCAGATGGACTTCGCATCTCGAGGGAAGAGCATGGGAGCAGCCATCATGGCTGCCAAGCACGTTGCGGGAACGAGAATCTCTGATGCGAACAAAGCTATGCACGAGGCGGGAGAAGTCCTCTTGCTCCGCGCCCAGGCCGCAGGACAAATCCGAACGGATGTCCATATTCTCGACGTGATACGACTCGTCTACGGAATCGTCATGGTGAACGAACATGCCTCCGACCCTGATGGGGTCAACCGAATGCTTGATCTCGTCATCGCCGGAATTAGAACAAAGCCGAGTCGGGACTGAAAGATGGTGTGTCACCTCTCGGCGCGGTCGCCATGCTCCCCTTACCTCTGCATCATTTTCTGTAATTGGAGAACCGTGTTCCAATTTCTGCCTGTGCCAACGGTTTTGAGCTTTTTCTCGATCAAGGTCAGGGTCAGTTTTGAGCGGCCAACTCCATCGGGATAATAGACAAACAATTCCTGGCCGGTGAGGTAGATTTCTTCGGGGCCGCTGTATGTCTTCAGGAGGTCCTCCAGCGCTGTGCGCTCCGGGCGGGTCGTCAGGAACAGCACGGCGATCCATTTTGGCTCTTTGTCTGGTTGATTCTGAAATGGATTGCTGGCAATAATCTCTTGTAACTCGGCGGAAGTGCGAACCATGACTTGCGAATGAAAACCGAATTTTTGGGCGAAGTTCTCTTCAATTTGACTCGCGAGTTGAGCCGGGTTTGTTTCGTCGCTGGAAAATACCACGTTTCCGCTCTGGATATAGGTGACGACATCCTTTAATCCGAGGGCTTGATGCAGGCTTTTTAGCTCACTCATTGGTACGATGCGGTTCCCGCCAACATTTATGCCGCGAAACAATGACATACATGCGGTCATTTTCGTGCCTCCTACGATTATGAAATTATCGTTTGCCCAGTTTGAATTTCCAGCAATCATTATACCAATTCGATGATGAAAAAAGAAATGTGGTATACTTGTGATACTTGAATGCAACGTCAACTTTGCTCCGCAATAGAAGCGAGGTACACCAGATGGCCGAAATTCATCCTCTTGTCAATCAAAATGATTCACCAGATGTAAACACACCAACCGAACCCGAGATATCAGAAATAGCCACCGATGCTGACCTGGAAGAAGAGTTGGAAGAGTTGGTGATTGAAGATTTCACCATTGATGGTATCTGTGGCGTCTATTAGTGTCTAGCCGGTTGCGTTTCCAAAATAAGGTTGTATTTATCACTGGCGCGGCTCATGGCATGGGGCGCGAGCACGCCCTGGCCTTTGCGCGTGAGGGCGCGAAGCTAGTTATTTGCGATGCCTGCCGACAATATGCAACCGTACCCTACCCGCTTGCCACTCCCGCAGAACTGGATGCCCTTGCCAGTGAAATTGGAAGCATGGGTTGTCCGGTCGTTGCCGCGCACACCGATGTGACCGATCTTGCCGCAATGCAGGAGCTGGCCGAACGCGCGCGGCACGAACTTGGCCCCATCGATATCGTGGTTGCCAACGCTGGTATCTACTCCTTCGCGCCGAGTTGGGAGATGAGCGAGCAGCAATGGGACGAGACCGTCAATGTGGATCTGAAAGGCGTGTGGATTACCTGTAAAGTGAGCATCCCGCATATGCTGCCCCGCAAATCTGGCAAGATTCTCTGCATCTCCTCAACGGCGGGTAGCAAAGGGATGCACAGCCTGGCGCATTACGTGGCCGCCAAACATGGCGTGCTTGGCCTCATTAAGACGCTGGCAATCGAGCTGGCTCCCTATAACATCAACGTGAACGCCATTTGCCCGACCAGCGTGGATACTAACATGTGTAAGAACCAGGCCATTTATGACGCCTTCGCCGGTGGCCCCGGCCCGCTCGCCACTTATGAACACATGCTTGAACTGACCAACTCGATCAACCTGTTTCCTGACCGCGACCTGTTGCCGCCGCAGGCCATAAGCGAGGTGGTGTTGTGGCTGGCCTCGGATGAGGCGCGTCACCTGACCGGCTCGGCTATTCCAGTGGATGCGGGCTATTTGACCCGCTAGCCGTCCCTACAAAATGACGTTAAATAGGATATAATCAGAAAAGACAAGCGCGTCCTGGTAATGTGTCCTGACCCGGTTCATTTTTCATTCCACGATTACGCCGTAAGCACAGCAAGAAAGGTAAAACCATGAAGACAAGAGCAGCAGTGTTGTACTCTCCCGGTGAACCCATTCGCGTTGAAGAAGTTGAACTGATCCCGCCTCACGAACATGAAGTGCAGGTGCGCATGGTCGCGGCTGGCATCTGCCACTCGGACTACCATATTATGTCGGGCGAATTGCCCGGCTATTTGCCAATCGCGCTTGGACACGAGGGTGCCGGAATTGTTGAAGAAGTCGGGCCTGGCGTGACCAATTGCAAAGTTGGCGATCATGTGTTGATGAGCTTCTTTCCGGCGTGCGGTATGTGTCCCTCGTGTGTGTCGGGTCATTCCAACCTGTGCGACAAAGGAGCGGCTACTCTCAACGGTCCATTGCTTGATGGGGTATTCCACATGCGCAATGGAGAAACCAACATCGGGCAGTTCTGCCTGGTCGGCTCTTTTAGCGAGCGCATTGTGGCTTCGGATATGTCGGTTATACCTATCATGAAGCATTACCCGCTCAATCGCGCTGTGCTGGTAAGTTGCGGGGTGCCTACCGGAGTGGGCGCGGTCATTCATCGCGCCAAAGTCGTGCCGGGCAGCACGGTAATGATTATCGGTTGTGGCGGCATCGGTACGAACATTGTGCAGGGAGCGGCGCTGGCGGGTGCGCGTATGATCATTGCCGTCGATATCCATGATTTCAAGTTGGAGAAGGCCAAAGAGTTTGGCGCGACGCATACCATCAATGCCACGAAGCAAGACCCCGTCGAAGTTGCGAAAGAACTGACGTGGGGCCTGGGTGTTGATTACGCTTTCGAGGCTATTTCCACCCCTGAAACCATCGGACAGGCGTACCGCGCGCTGGCGAAAAATGGAACCGTGGTGGTGGTTGGACTCTCGCCATTCACGGAGTTCTCCATTCCTATCTCACCGCTTGACCTGGTGCTGTACCAGAAAACCATCATGGGAACGCTTTATGGTGATTCTCAGCCGCGTAACGACATGCCCAATATGCTCAAAATGTATGAGGCGGGCAAGCTGAAACTTGACGAACTGGTAACGCGCACCTATACACTGGACCAGGTCAATGAGGCTTATGCTGATTTAATCGCTGGCCGCTTGATTCGGGGTGTGATCGAATTTTAAGCGAAAAGGAGTGCGCCATGCATATCGCTGAAGGACTCAAACACGCGAAAAAAGTAGCTGGCAACCGCGAAGCGGTAGTCTGTGGTGAGACGCGCTACACCTGGGAAGTGTTTGACCAGCGCACTGATGCCCTGGCGCGCGGCCTGGCTTCGCTGGGGGTGCAGCGCGGAGATCGCGTAGCCGTGCTGATGTTGAACTGTCATCGCTACCTTGAGTTGTATTATGCCTGCGCGAGAATGGGAGCGGCCATCGTGCCGCTCAACATTCGCCTGGCGCGCCCGGAAATCGTCTTTATCCTTAACGACAGCGAAACGAAGGTTCTGGTGGTGGATAAAACCTTCGCGTCCTACATTGCCGGGCGCGACACCGTCCCATCTGTCGAAAGCGTGATTTACAATGGCGAGGTGACGCCTTCAGACATGATTAACTTTGAGGATGTGGTAGTCGGCGGGTCGCATATGCAGGAGACTGTTGATCAGGAGATGGACGATGATGACCTGGCGGGACTCTTCTACACCGGCGGCACAACGGGACGGGCCAAAGGCGTGATGTTGTCGCATAAAAACATCGTATCGAACGCTGTTCATGCTCTGCTGGCAACCGGCTATAACCAGCGCGATACGTGGCTTCATGCCGCGCCCATGTTCCACCTGGCCGATGTGGGATCGGTATTTGCCCTGACGATGGTTGGCGCGCGTCATGTGTTCATTCCCATGTTCAACCCCGTTCATGTATTGGAAGCTATCCAGAATGAAAAAGTGACCTGCACGATTCTGGTGCCTACGATGGTCAATGCGGTGCTAAATCATCCAGATGCCGGTACATACGATCTTTCCAGCTTGAAGCGCCTGGTCTACGGCGCGTCTCCTATGCCGCTCGAAGTGCTCAAGAAAGGGCTGCAAAAATGGGGGCAAATCTTTGCGCAGGGGTATGGTATGACCGAAACTGCTCCCTTGCTAACGAGTTTAGATATCTGGGAGCATGTTGTAGATGGCACGCCGGAACAGGTGCGGCGTCTCAACTCGGTTGGCAAGGAGGCGCTGGGCGTTGAGGTGCGCGTGGTGAATGCAGCGGGGGATGATGTGCAGCCGGGCGAAATTGGCGAGATTATTGCCCGCGGGCCAAATATTATGCTAGGCTACTGGAGGATGCCTGAAGCGACGGCTGCGGCCATCGTTGATGGTTGGATGTATACCGGCGACCTGGCTACTGTTGACGAGGAGAATTATATCTATATCGTTGACCGCTCCAAAGATATGATTATCAGTGGCGGCGAGAACGTGTACTCAGTCGAAGTGGAAAACGCACTATACACCCATGCTGCGGTGCTTGAATGCGCGGTCATCGGCATTCCGCATAGCAAGTGGGGCGAAGCGGTTCACGCGGTGGTTGTGCGCAAACCCGGCATGAGTGTCAGCGAAGAGGAACTGCTGGCACACGCGCGCGCGCTTATCGCTGGATACAAAGTTCCTCGCAGCGTTGAATTTCAATTGGAAGCTCTGCCGAAAAGTGGCGCGGGAAAGATTCTCAAGCGAGACCTGCGCGAAAAATACTGGACAGGCAAAAGCAAACATGTCAACTAAACAGCAAGCCAGTGCGGGGACAAGCCCCCGCCCTGGCTCGTTATCAGAAGAGAGGTATTGATTGACCACGTCCATTTCCCCCTTTGGCCTTAACCCATTTCCCTGGTTTAAGCTCATGCGCGAGTCCGCGCCCGTCTTTCTTGATCCGCACCAGCATAACTGGAGCGTTTTCAACTACACCGATGTACAGCGTGTACTCTCAGAACACAGTGTCTTTTCATCGCAGTTCATCGGCTCCGATCAACCGCTTGACTCCAGCATGATAAGCATGGACCCGCCGCGCCACCGGCAATTGCGCACGCTGGTCACACTGGCATTTACGCCGCGCACGATTGCTCGCCTGGAGCCGCGCATTACTGAGATTGTCAACGAACTGCTCGACACAGTTGAGCCGCTGGGGAAGATGGATGTAATCAATGACCTTTCTACACCTCTTCCCGTGACCGTAATAGCGGAATTGCTCGGCATCCCGCTCGCGGACCGCGCAAACTTCAAACTCTGGTCAGATCAACTTGTAGGCGCGGTTCCTTCTTACGGCAAAAACCCGCAGAAAGAAATGAGCCACTACTTCAAGTGGATAATCGAACAGCGCCGCAAAGAACCACAGGACGACTTGATTAGCGCATTGCTGACCGCGCAAATCGATGGCAAACACCTGACTGAGCAGGAACTTATGGGGTTTTGTGTGCTCTTGCTCGTAGCCGGAAACGAAACGACCACGCACTTGATCGGCAACGCTCTCTGGTGTTTCGATGAGCATCCTGAAGCGTGGGCGGAACTGCGAGCCAATCCAGCGTTGCTGCCTGACGCCATCGAAGAGGTGTTGCGCTACCGCTCGCCCGTCAAGATGATGTTTCGCGTCACGACGCAGGACACGCGCATCGGCGACAAAGACATTCCAGCGGGGTCGGGCGTGACAGCCTGGATAGGTTCAGCCGACCGTGACGAGACGCAGTTTCCCAACGCCGAGACGTTTGATATACACCGCTCGCCGAACCGGCACCTGGCCTTCGGCTACGGCATCCACTTCTGCCTGGGCGCGCCCCTCGCTCGCCTGGAGTCGAAGATTGCGCTGGGCATCATGCTTGAACGCTTTGCCAGCATCCGGCGAGTTCGCGACGTAGAACTGGAGCCTGTGTCGGCCTTTATCCTGCACGGTTTGAAGAGGTTGCCAGTAGAGTTTTAAGTCTCTCCAGAATAAGCGGCGCATCAAATGAAGGTGTTCCTCTTCACTATATTGTGGATAAGATGTGAATAAATATGCGGATAATTTGTGGAAAACATCTACTATTGACAAAGTAGATCGCTTGATCTATCATGACCGGGAAATGCACGCTCAACAGCAAACAAATCTCTAGTATCATATGGAGAAACTTATGACAACTGAAAGCAGTGGACCTTATTTAGTTGCCGCACTTCTCTGCGAGAGAGTATTACAAGAGAAGGATGAAACTATCAGTGTTATACGAATGGTTGACCGTATTGCTGTGACTGTTAATGCTCTGGGTTCTCCTGAAACAATTCCACCAACACCTGTCAATCTCAACGCTTTGATTTCACTAAAGTCTGGTTCAGCAAGAGGAAGAGGAACAGTAAAATGGAGAGTAGAAACTCCCTCGGGTCTGAATTTGCCCGATCAGTTATTGCCTGTTCTTTTCGAGGGAGATGATAGAGGCGTGAATCTAATCATAGCTCTTAATTTGGTAATAGATCAAGAGGGGGTGTACTGGTTCAAAGTGATGCTAGAAGAAAAACTGCTTACCCGTATACCGCTGAGGATTTTATATCAGCGAATAGGCCAGAGCGGATAGATAGCGGTGGATAGCGGAAATTGCGACTAGACGTGCCATAGACAACTTTAGTCGTAGAAGGCGAAAGCGTGAATTTCTCAGTTAATGATCTAAGCATATTTCGAAAGTCTGTTTCAGACCAATCTCCGTTTGAAAATTCTGCCCAATCGAGTTTTATCTGATACACCAGGTCTAGTAAGGCTGGATCATCTAATTTATCAGCATCCCATGTTTTAGGAAAAAACCAGTCTTCAAAATCACGAAGCGAGATTTCTTTTGCAAGATATGCAGATAGGCGGTCCCGAATTTCAAGTTCAAGGGGATGTTGCATGACTGAACCCTCCATTAAGCGCGTCAGTGCAAGTGTGCTACGCAAGCTATTTAACGATAGTGGATACTGGGAACAATGTCAGGGTGGACAACTACAAACTATTCTACGAAAAAGCAAACACCCCAGTTCCCCTCTTGCTAACGAACCCTTTTGTACGCAAAGTCAGTATATAACATACGTCAACCAATTGGGAGAAAAAATAGCGGGAGTTCACCAATATCTTCGTCCAGATGGAACTATTGGTCTTTCAGGGCGTCCTGATCCGAAAGAATTGTTCATTAATGGAGTTCTGTATATCATTGAGACTAACAAAGATACGGTAGGGTAAACTCATGTCAGAAGCAACACCCGAATTTAAGCAACAACTACGCGAAGCCTTCGATGCCATACAGGTTGGGCAAACCTTCACCTTCCGCCGCACTTTTACCGAGGGTGAAGTGGCGCTCTTCTGTGGCGTGACAGGAGATTATAACCCCTACCATATCGATGAAACCTTCGCGCAGAGCAACTTTTTCGGGCGGCGTAACATCCCCGGCCTGCTCACAGCCAGCATGATAACCCACATTGGCGGCATGATCGGCTTCCTCGCGACCGAGATGCATTTCCACTACGTCGCATCGGTCTACCTTGGCGATACTATCACCTGTACCGTGACCTTCACTGAGAAAGACACACAGAAGCGTTTGTTCCACGCAACAGGGCACTTCGTCAATCAACATGGCGTTGAGGTACTACGAGCGCGGTTTAGCGGGTTCCCGGCACTTGTGCGATTGGCACGCTAGAGGTCAATTTACGATTAACTTACCATATCTTCGGTGAACCAGGGCCATCCATTGGAATCGATGTAAACGCCGATGCCGATGCGGTGCAAGGTCGTGCTGAAAAGGTGGATGCGGTGCCAACCTCCGAGGGGTTCGCGAGCCATGCTTTCTTGAACGAAGTAGACGTTCGTCCAGAGTGGAGTAGATGGCCCAGAGCGGCCAATATTTTCGCCGCAGTCACTCAAGCCGGCAAAGCCTTCATTGGCGATGCGCTGGTAAGGTGAACTACCATCGGGGCAGTAGTGGCTGAAGCCGCAGTGCGCCATGTTCCAGCTATGCAGGAGCGCGCCAGAGGCCAGGGTGTTGTTCCAGGCGAAGGGAGGTAGTCCACAGGCAGCTCGATCATTGTTGATTAACTGGAAGAGTTGCTGAGCCAGTTGTTGCGCTGTGCCAGTGACAGGCGCCGGCCCGTAGGGAGCTGCAAGACCTCCATTCTTTGCTGGAACCAGGGTCATCTCGTTACTGTAGATAACACAGTTTGAAACTGGTGTTGAGGTACTTGATGGAGAACTGGTGGTGGAAGTGTGCGGAACCGTCGTTGGTATTGGCGTCGCTTTCTGGGCGGGTATGGACAGCGGTGGAATGGATGTGGAAGCGGAAATGGGAGATTGTTGCGGGCCGTTTTGAGTTACGATGCTATACGACGACAGGGGTGAAGTAATCACCACTTCAGATCCACAAGCGGATAGCAATAGTATAAATAAGATGCACAACAGACTCCAGTAGACTTTTTTCACAAACGATTACCCTTCCAGATCGACGCTCCTTCGTTGCTCAATAGCATGAAGTATAGCATTCAATATGTATATATACGAATGTGCGACCGTTGATTCGGTACTTTTGGTCTAACTAACGCGATGCGCAAGGTTTTCTGAATGTTTCGTGGCACGCATGAAGAGAGAGGAAGAGTGCGGGCTGGTCGCCTCACGCGACCAGTCCGCACTCTTATGATAAAATATGCTCATGCAAATCTTATTAACCGGCGCTAGCGGTAACCTTGGGAAGAACGCCCTGCCGGAGCTACTGCGCCAGGGCCACCGCGTGCGCTGCTTTGTGAGGCGAACCAAAGCTCTTGAGGGCATCGCCAGGCGTTCAGCGGGTCGCATCGAACTGGCTCGGGGCGATATGCGCCAATCGACGGACCTGGCTAAAGCCGTGCAGGATGTGGATGTCATCATTCACCTGGCCTATATGATCCCGCCTGATAGCGAAGATCATCCAGAGCTTGCCCGTTCTATCAACGTCGATGGCACGCGCCATGTGCTTGAGGCAGCCCGCAGCCAGACCCGGCCACCGCGCATTTTATTTGCCTCCAGCCTGGATGTCTTTGGTCACACGCAGGACCAGCCTCCGCCGCGAAAAGTGAGCGACCCGGTGCAGGCTACCGATCACTACACGGCGCATAAGATTGCCTGCGAGGAGATGGTTAGAACTTCAGGGTTGCAATGGACAATTTTTCGTTTTGCTGATGTGCCTCCGCTGGGTCTGCGCGCTCCGCACCCCATCATGTTTCGCATCCCGCTCTCAACGCGCTTCGAGGTGATCCATCCCTATGACGCGGGGTTGGCAATCGCCAATGGTATCTGCTCAAGCGAGGTGTGGGGCAAAACGCTGCTCATTGGTGGTGGCCCCGGTTGCCAGATTCTGTATCGAGACTACCTGGGGCGCATGTTAGAGATGATGGGCGTTGGCATGTTGCCGGAGCGCGCCTTCGGCAGCGAACCCTATAGCACCGACTGGCTCGATACCGAAGAAAGCCAGCGCCTGCTGCGCTACCAGCGCTACACCTTTGACGACATTATGCAGCAACTGACGCGCATCGTTGGCTACCAGCGCAAACTTACCGCACTGGTGCGGCCGGTAGCGCGCTGGTGGATATTGCGCTTGTCGCCTTATTATAAAGTCTGAAAGGTGTGTTTACGCGCGCCGGTATTGCCTGCGACGACCCCTTCTTCCGGTCAAAGCCAGCAACAGCAGCGTGGCGGCTCCCGACACACCGAGCACCATCCTCTGGCTCTTTGAGAGACTTTGACCCAGCAGCGAGAAGTAAATTTGTACCGTTTGCAGCGCGGTCTTATAATCGAGCGTGCTCAACAGGGCATCGGCCAGGCCGAATGGCAGCAGTGAAGGCAGGATACCGCGCGCGTACTCGACCATCCAGACATGATCGGGATAATGCATACCTGCGCTCTGTCCTTTGCCTAAAAAGATGTGATCGCCCGGCTTATATTCATCGCGGGTAAACTGTCCTTCAGAATAATACCAGGCTTCTCCGTCGAGCACCGTATCGTAAAATTCGGCAAGGTTGCGGCCCGTATGTCCCTCGCTGCCAATGGGGGTACCCCAGATCATGATATACTCTTTCGTCGAGGCGTGCAGCAACTTCATCTGCAACATCACGCCGCCAGCGTTATTGAAAATCCAGGGCTTTGAATCATCAATCGCGCCGGGATAGCGTTCCGCCAGTTCCGCCGTAATATTTGCAAACATCTGCTCGAGGGGCTGATTGAGGTGTTTGCGGCTGACCTCGTGAATAACCTGTGGGTCGAAAACATAGCTGGTCATATACGGTTTTCCTCCTTGATCTGGTGATACGTACTCTAATGCGGGAAGCGGTTTAAGAATCACGATGGGAAACTCACGCGACGTATACTGTTGGTAGTCAGCGAACTGGGGGCGCACCTTGAGCAGTTTTTGCCAGAGCCGCTCTCTTTCCTCCGGCCCAACCGTCTCAGCCATGACCTCGCGCCGGGTGCGCCCGTGTTGAATATGCACGCGTGGCCGCGCCTGCAGGTTTAGATACCAGGCAGGTAGCCGGGGCGAGCCGTTGTTGGACGCGCAGACAACCAGGTTCTCACCGTCTCGGAAATAGAGCAGCGCGTGCGTGCGCGTCTGTCCCGTCTTGCGTCCAATCGTGTGCAGCAAGAGCATCGAATAACTCAACTGTCGCTCTCCCAGCCAGCCGCCGCTCACTTTATAGAGAATCTGTGTGAATCGATCAGCAGCCAGCATCAATGTATTGGGAATGTGCCAACTCAAGCCATTTCACCTTTCCTTTTTCTTTTCCATTCGGGCAGGTCCGGTTGAACGTTTCGTGAACTGCTAGTCCTGGCTCTTGTTCTCTGGCTGGGATTGGTCGCTGACAACGAAGGTAACGTTATCCCACGCGTTGTGGATACCGATGAACAGGAGCAGAACTGTAGCGGCCCCAGTGACGAACAGCGCCGGTGCCGGAGTGTCCGGGAGCATAAGCGCCGCGACGACGAGTGCGGTATAGGAGACGAGAGGAAAGACCGTGTGCCATAACCAGTCTTCCAGCACCGGAGTATAAACAGTCTGCTGGCGCACCCGCCTGACACGCCGTAGGACAATAACAACGTAGATCGCTCCCCCCAGACCGCAAAGACCGAGCGGCAGGCTAGCATTCCAGAGGACCTGCCAGGGCGCGCAGAGAATCGCGGCGACGAGGAGCGCGAGGCAAAAATGCACGACGTTCGGCGTGTTGAAGGCCGCAACCGGCTCACTCGCCCTTCGTAGCTGGGTCCCCGAAATCAAGGTGATCACCACGAACATCAATCCCGTCAGCGCCCCGGCGGAGGAGCCGATGATGACATAAAAGTTTTGCCAGGTGGTAAGTACCGGCACAGCAGCCTCTTGCACGATGGATACTCCTTTCGATGTACATGCTCTTCATCCTATCACATCACTCATCAGTGAGGAAGCGTATGAGAGAGCCAGGGCGACCGCGAGGGTCGCCCCTACCATACACGTCTCTGACCTCCAATCTCCGGTAGTTGGTGGAAACGCTAATCATGTTGGCAAAGGGCAGTGTTATCCAGGGCCTTGTTCGTGTGATAGAGTATTACTAGCTCATGTTCATACATCTCTAGTAACCGCGAGAGGAGAAGAAATATGCCCCGGATCGCTATTGTCGGAGCGGGAATTGCGGGACTCAACGCGGCCCTGACCCTGCAGGACGCCGGTCTCTCGTGCAACATCTACGAAGCGTCAGAGCGCACCGGCGGTCGCATGCACTCCGATGCTAACACCTGGGCTGATGGGATGGTCAGCGAGTGGTGCGGCGAGTTCATCGACGGCGACCATGAGACCCTGCACCAGCTCATCAAGCGTTTCGGCCTGACGACCGTCGACCTGGGGTCTGCAAGGGGGGATCGCGCGCAAAGCGTCATATTTATAAGTAACCGTTATTACGGCGCGGAAGAACTGTCCAGGGATTTCCAGGCACTCGCTCCTCTGCTGCGGCAGCAGTCTCAGGAGGCCGGCTTCCCTACGACTTACGCTCACTACACGGATACGGGGTACCGGCTCAACCATATGAGCGTGTATGATTGGATTGAGCAGTACGTCGAAGGTGGACACAACAAGCCGTTGGGCCACCTGCTGGCGAATGCCTGTAGCGGGTTCTTCGGGCTGGATACGCGCGAGCAAAGTTCTCTCAACCTGCTCTCTCTGTTCGGCTCGCGAGAATCGTCGAGCGGTTCGACCACTTCGCGACCTCTGCAGGGAAGCAGCAAAATCGCGGGCGGCAATGAGCAACTGCCGCTAGCCATGGCCCGCAGCTTGCCAGAGGGTTGCATCCACCTGCGCCATCAACTGGTGGCGCTCGAACGGAACCGCGACGATTCGCTCACCTTGACGTTTGCCACTGCCGGAGGTTCATCGGAAGTGCGGTGCGAACGCGCCATCCTTACCCTGCCCTTCAGCGTCCTGCGCCGCGTCGATTACCGGCGGGCCGGGTTTGATCCTTTGAAGCAAGCGGCCATCGAACAGCTTGGCTACGGCACGATCTCCAAGCTGCTCTTACAGTTCGACCGGCCCTACTGGTATGAGGATGGCCCCTGGCCCCGCGCGCACAGCGGCTTCATCATCACTGATCTGGACATTCAGACGCTCTGGGACGCTTCCATTGGTCAAACAGGCTCAAGCGGTCTGCTGGTCGATTATACAAGCGGGCCGAGAGGAGCCGCTTATGCGCCACCGGCGGCCTATGCCACGACGGTCAACTCGGCGAACGTCCAGGGCTATGCGCGCAACTGCCTGCTGCAATTAGAGCGTGTCTTTCCAGGTATCAGCGCCCATTACACTGGCAGGGCCGCCTTGAGCTACCCCACGGGCGATCCCAATCTTCTCGGCAGTTACTCATGCTGGCGCGTGGGGCAGTGTACCCACTTCGGCGGCTACGAGGGCGCGCGCCAGGGTCCCGTTCACTTCGCGGGCGAACATTGCTCGGTCGAGTTCCAGGGTTTTATGGAAGGCGCAGCCAGGGAGGGTGCGCGAGCAGCGCGTGAGATTGTGCAGGATGTGAATCAAAGGACATTGTCCGGGAGAGAACAGGCATGACACATGTATTTCCATCGCCAGCAAGCACTTCGCCTCACCTGCAAGCGGAGCTTTTCCGCCCGTCACTTCAGTATCCTGTTTACCCGTATAGTGCGATGCTGACGCAAACAGCAACGCGCTACCCGGAGCATGTGGCGGTGGTCTTTAATGATGTCAATCTGACATACCGGGAGTTGGAAGCGCTGGTGAATGCCTTTGCTCATGCCTTGCGCGACCTGGGCATAAAACGGGGCCAAACAGTGTGCCTGCTCATGACGAATCGGGCCGAATATGTCATTAGCTGGTTCGCTATTGCGCGCATCGGGGCTGTTGCCAGTCCCATGAACCCTTCGTATAAGGAGCGCGAGGTCGCCTATCAACTCAGCAATAGCGACGCAGTAGCCATCGTGGTACAGCAAGAACTTATGCCGTTAGTAGAGGTGGTGCGTACTCAAGCTCCCGCCCTGGAACACATCATTACGATTGGGCCTGCTGACCTCGATCAATCGACGCTGACGCCCCACCTGCTCTCTTTCGGTTCCCTGTTGCGCACTCATCCGACCACGCCGCTTGCTGGTATTGAACCCGGCGGAGAAGATCTCGTAGCGCTTCCCTATAGCAGTGGCACCACCGGTCTGCCCAAGGGCGTCATGCTCAGCCATAAGAATCTGGTGGTTAATGCCTGTCAGTCGATTGCCACAGCGCGTATCACTTTTGATGATCGAATGCTGGTCTTCGTTCCGCTTTACCACATCTACGGCATCATGCTGATGGGGTGCGCGGCCATGTCGGGCGCGCGCCTGGTGCTGATGGAACGTTTTGAGGCGGGCAGGTGTCTGCAACTGATACAGGAGCAGCGCATCACCCTGCTGTACACCGTTCCGCAGGTGTTGACGGTGTTGCATGATTGGCCGCAGGTGGGTCAGTACGATCTGAGCAGCGTGCGTTTTACGCAGTGTGGCGCGGCTCCTGTGCCGCCGGCCCTGGCGTACCGCTTTCAGGAGAAAACGGGTATCACAGTTATGACCTCCTATGGTCTCACCGAAGCTTCACCTGGCACGCACTCCAACCCGGTCTACGACCGGCGGCTCATCAAGGTAGAGACGATTGGCCTGCCTGTTCACGATACGCAGCAGAAAATTGTAGATATCGATACCGGTCAACGCGAACTGGGTGTGGGAGAAGAGGGAGAACTGATCGTCTCAGGGCCGCAGGTTATGCAAGGCTACTGGAAGGCTCCCGAAGCGACGGCAGAGGCGCTGCGTGATGGCTGGCTCTATACAGGAGATATCGGCTGGCGCGACGAAGAAGGTTATGTGACGATCACCGACCGCAAAAAGGAACTGATCAAATACAAGGGCTTTAGCGTCGCCCCTGCCCAACTGGAAGCCTTACTGCTGGAGCATCCCGCCGTAGCCGACGCGGCGGTCGTTGCCAAACCAGATGTAGAAGCGGGCGAGGTGCCCAAAGCTTTTGTAGTCCTGCGAGCTGGTCACGAACACCTGAACGCGGATGAACTGATAGCATGGGCCAATGGCAAGCTGGCCGCGTATAAGAATGTGCGAGAGGTAGAATATATCGATGCTATTCCGCGCAATCCCTCCGGTAAAATCTTGCGTCGCATCCTCAAAGAGCGGGAATATCACTCGAAGAGCGATCTTTAATCTTAAAGGGGAACGCTATTTTTATGCGGACCGCATGAAAGCGATGAGCGCGGCGTGATCGCGCGCGGTCTGGTCAGCGTATATCTCGGCGAAGGCAGCAATGGCGCGGTCGAATGTATTGCTTTTGCCCAGGTAGCCGCTGATTTGGGCGGAATCGCCTGAACGGGCATGGGCGCGCGCGAGCGCCCAGCCGCAGAACCGGCAATACTCAATGAAGCCGTCCGGGATCAGGGTTTCGATATTTACTGTCAGCTTCATGTCTCGCAACTGGCGGAGATAGTAGTCGGTGGAACCTGAGCGTGTCCAGCCGAGAAAGAGGTCGCTAGCGGCCTGCATGAGACGCTGCCCGTATACTACACGCTGCCCGTGGTTGGCGTATACACCGGGGCCGAGGTGACGTTCGAGTACCGAGGTCTGCGCCTCCTTGATCTGCAAAAGCAGCGGGTCGTTGCTGTCGTTGCCCAGTAATAAGAGCACGTAACAGCGCGTACCGACGCTGCCCACACCAACGACTTTCTGCGCCACATCCACACAGTGATATTTGCCAATCAGTACCTGCCGGTCTTCTTGCACCGTTGGCCGGTATGTTTCCACCAACCCGCGCAACTGGTGTTCAAGCACGTCATCACGCAGGTGGGCGATAAGGGGCGGCTCATCCTTGAAGCGATGCTTGCCATCGATGAGCATGGTGAGTTTGGGGAACACTTGCAGGCTTGAGCGCTCGCGTGACTTATCGCGCTGTTTATCGATGTACCAGCGAAAGGTAGGATGCACGAATTGCAACGAATTTTCGTAGTCAATGCGCGAGTACCATACATCGATATGGCGCATTTCGCTGTACTTCCACATGTGCTCGCGATAGGCCTGCACACAACTCAAGACGGCCTGTTTATTTATAGCTGCGGGGAAGCTGTTCGCGCGTCCGCCTAATACGATACTGGCGGCCAGCCGTTTGATATCCCACTCCCAGGGACCCGGCAGCGTCTCGTCAAAATCGTTTACATCGAAGACCTGGTTGCGTTCAGGGGTGGCATAGATGCCGAAGTTGTTGAGGTGCGCATCGCCGCAAATCTGCGCGTGGATACCCGTAACAGGCGTCGCGGCCAGGTCTTGCGCCATCACGATGGCAGCCCCACGCAGGAAGGTAAAAGGCGAGACGGCCATACGTGAATAACGCAGCGGTACAAGATGCGCCAGCCGCGTGCTATTCTGCTCTTGCAATAGGCTCAGCGGGTCGGGTCGGTCAGCCGCCGCAGTCCAGACAGCATGACTGGAACGGGGCGCTTTGTTACGCAGCGCTCGTCCAGCCGCCCGGCGCTCTGCCAGTGTTTGAACGTTATGTTCTGCCTGTAAAGGAACATGTAATTCGTGCATGATCGGCCTCCTGTCAGAATTATACAATAAACTGAAATGAGAAGGCTGTTACCAGGGCAGGGACAAGCCCCGCCCTGGTAGTTACATAGTCCGCTTTTTTTCTGATATACTTTAGTAGAAGCAGGTAAGGATACCTCGTAGTCAAAGCAGCTATCGAATAGGAATTAGGGAGGTTTATCAATATGACCTATCGCGCCGAGGTAGTGGGCAGTTTGCTCAGGCCTACCTATTTAGCGGAAGCTCGCGAGCAGTTGGCCGCGGGGCAGCTTAACGCGGCAGAGTTCAAAGCCATTGAAGATCGAGCGGTCAACGAGTCCATTGCTCTCCAGGAGAATGTTGGCATTGATGTCATCACCGATGGAGAGATGAGACGCTATGCTTTCTACGGCCACCTGATCGATGCGCTGGATGGCTTCGATAAATATGGCGGCTGGGCCATTCCCTTCAGAGATGAAGCGGGAGAGCAACTAATTCTCAAGCGACCAGTTGTGGTGGAGAAACTGCAATGGCGCAGGAGCATGTGCGCGGAAGAGTGGGTTTACCTGCGGGCGCGTGCCTCGCATCCTGCCAAAGTGACCATGATTAGCGCGCAGCAGGCAGCCGCTTACTACGACCCTGAGAAGTCGAAATCGGCCTATGCAACCCGCGATGCCTATCTCGCGGACATCGTGGATTTCTCGCGGCGTGAAGTGGATGAACTCGCGCGCTTAGGCTGTACGTATATCCAGATCGATGCTCCCCAGTACGCCGCGCTGCTCGATCCGCAGATGCGCGAGGGGTATCGCCAGCGTGGCAACGACCCCGACAAAATCATCGATACCTGCATTGAAATGGACAATGCCATCATTCGCGACCATCCCGGCATCACCTTTGGCATCCATATCTGCCGGGGCAACAACCAGAGCAAGTTCTATGCCAGCGGCGACTATGAACCCATCTCGCGCATATTCACCCAGACCAGATTTCATCGTTTTTTGCTCGAATACGACGATCAACGCTCCGGTGGCTTTTCCCCATTGCGGCACGTGCCCGAAGATCGCACCGTAGTTCTCGGCCTGCTGACTAGCAAGAAACCGCAATTGGAATCTTTCGATGAATTGCGCGGTCGCATCAAGGAAGCCAGTCAATATGTACCATTGGAACGTCTCGCACTTAGCCCGCAGTGCGGCTTTGCTTCCACTATGGAGGGAAATCATCTCTCGTATGAGGATCAGCGTCGCAAGCTGGAACTTGTGGCAAATGTAGCCAGAGCGGTCTGGGGTTCACGCTAATCAGGAGCAGGGTTAATGACGGAATCACGCTACGATACCGGTATCAAGACACGCAAAGAGGTGCTGGGCAGCGAGTATGTTGAGCAGGCGCTGGCGCGCGCAACCGAATTCGATGCCGATTTCCAGCGTATTATCACAGAGATGGCCTGGGGTTCGGTCTGGTCGCGGCCAGACCTGGATAAGCGAACGAGAAGTCTTGTTACCGTCGCTATTCTGGCAGCGCTGGGTCGCGACGAACTGAGCTTGCACATGCGCGCAGCCATTGAGAATGTCGGAGTCGATCCCCATGAAATCGCGGAGGTGCTGCTGCATGTAGCTGTGTACGCTGGCGTTCCGGCGGCTAATGCTGCGTTTGCGGTAGCAAAGAAAATCGTCAATCAGCCTGCCCCGGCATCGTCAAAAGCGACAGGAGCAAGCAAGGAGGAGAGCGTATGAACAATACCACGATTGGCGCAATCGTGCGAGGAGATCGCGAGGTCTTTCCACCTTATTTGTACGAGGCGTATCAGTCTACGCGCCGCCGCGCTCCAACACTGCCGCTCATCGATGTGCCGCTTACCCTGTCAGAACTGACGGGGCCGGGTCCAGCCATCAGCGCGGTTACACCGGAAGATGCCGATCTCACGCGCAATGCCGGAACTGGCGGCGAGGCCATCGGGCAGCGTATCATCGTGACTGGCCGCGTGCTCGACGATCATGGGGAGCCTGTGCCGAACACGCTGCTGGAGATCTGGCAGGCCAACGCCTCTGGCCGTTACCTGCATAAGCGAGATCAATGGCCGGGGCCGCTTGATCCCAACTTCCTCGGTATTGGACGCTGTTTGACGAATGAAGAGGGGGTGTACCGCTTCACGACCATTCGACCGGGAGCGTATCCCTGGAAGAACCATCCCAATGCCTGGCGACCGGCGCATATTCATTTCTCGGTGTTTGGACCGTCAACTTTGTCGCGCCTGGTGACGCAGATGTACTTTCCAGATGATCCGCTGCACAGCATCGATCCCATCATGCAATCTGTGCCAACTGAGGCGGCGCGCCAGCGCCTGATCGCCGCGTATGACCATAGCGTGACCGAACAAGAGTGGGCGCTTGGCTATCGCTGGGACATTGTAGTGCGCGGGCCATACGCCACGCCATTTGAGCCAGTGAAATTGGTTGAGTCGGGAGAAGTAAGATCATGAGTACATTTCTCTTGACCGGTTCGCAAACGGTTGGCCCATTTTTCGCGCCCTGCCTGCTGCGTGAGGATGCATGCCGCAACGTGCTGACCGGGCCAGAAACGGTTGGCGAGCGCATACGCATCGAGGGGCGCGTTTTTGATGGCGACGGAGCGCCCGTGCCGGATGCTATGGTTGAGATCTGGCAGGCGGACGAGCGTGGTCGCTATAATCACCCTGATGATGCCGGAACTGCGCCGTTGGACTCCGACTTCACCGGGTTTGGTCGCTCAGGCACCGGAGAGGACGGGAGCTACTGGTTTGATACCATCAAGCCCGGCCCGGTGCCATTCAACGCGCAGCAGTGGCAAGCGCCGCACATCGTCGTCACCATCTTCGCGCGCGGCCTGTTAAATCACCTCGTGACGCGCCTGTACTTCGCGGACGAGCCAGCCAATGCCAGCGATCCGATTTTACAGTTTGTCCCTGATGAGCGCAGAGCAACATTGCTGGCCGGACGTGAGACGGATGGGGCGACAAACATCTATCGCTTTAATATCATCCTTCAGGGTAGGGGCGAGACTGCGTTTTTTAACCTGTGACGGAGCAAAGAGCTATGGCCGAGTCGGTTGAGTCATTGTTCAGCACGCCGTCAATGTCCGCCGCTTTTTCACCGGGAGCGCATGTGCGCGGTATGCTGGCATTCGAGGCCGCGCTCGCAAGAGCGGAAGCCCGATCTGGCATTATCCCGCTTGAGGCGGCCAGCGTTATCGCGGCCAGTTGCAATGTGGAACTATTCGATGTGGCGACTCTCTATCGCGAGGCTGCTCTAGCGGGCACACCCGCTATTCCGCTGGTGCGTATGCTGACAGGGCATGTTGAAGGGGAGGCGCGGAAGTTCGTCCACTGGGGAGCCACCAGCCAGGATGCTATCGACACGGCCCTCATGCTCCAGGTGCGCGATGGCCTTGATCTTCTAATAGCAGGATTGCTGGATATATGCGCTGCCTGCGCGACTCTCGCTGAAAAACACAGGCACACCCTCATGGCCGGACGCACGCTCTTACAGCAAGCCTTGCCCATCACTTTCGGTCTCAAGGCTGCGCGCTGGCTGGCTCTGGCGACGCGCCAGGTACACGCGCTGCGCGAGCGGCGAGAGAAGGCGTTGGCCGTACAATTGGGCGGCGCTGCCGGAACGCTGGCTGCTTTAGGGGATAAAGGTGTGCAGGTGGTAGAACTGCTCGCCGGAGTGCTCAACCTGCCTGTGCCGGATCTGCCCTGGCATACCGAGCGCGACCGCGTGGCTGAAATCGCCTCGACACTCGGCGTTGTAGCTGGCGCGATGGCGAAGATTGCCAGCGACGTGGCGCTGCTGGCGCAAACCGAAGTTGGCGAGGTGTCCGAGGGGACTGCGCCGGGCAAGGGTGGGTCGTCCGCTCTGCCACAGAAACACAATCCGGTTGATGCCATCAGCGCTATCGCCTCGGCGCGACTGGCAATTGGCGTGGTGCCGGTCATCCTCTCCGCCATGACGCAGGAACACGAACGCGCCGTAGGAGGCTGGCAAGCGGAATGGACCGCCATCCCCAACCTGTTCTGCTTCACGGCCAGCGCGGTCGAAGGAGTGCGCGGTGCGGTCACTGGCACTGGAGATTGACCCGGCGCGCATGAAAGCTAAACCTCGATCTAACCGGCGGATTGATTATGGCCGAAGCGTTGACAATGGCGCTCGCTCCAAAGGTGGGCAGACCGGAGGCGTATCGCATCACGCAGCTTGTCTGCAAATTCGTCGCCGGGTCAGGCAAGAACTTGCACCGGGCTGCTCTGGAAGATGAGCAAGTGCGCGCCGTTCTCTCTCCCGAAGAGATTGGTATTGCGCTCGATCCAGCGCAGTATCTGGGCAGTACGGATATATTCATTGACCGCGTGCTCGTGGCTTATCACGAAGTTCGCCCGGCTACATGACACTTTATTCAGAACATGGAGGAAAAGCATGATCGAGGAAACAAACCTGGAACTTGATAATTTCTTTGCCACCATTCAGGACCCGTATCCGGCGTATGCGTATCTTAGAGAACACCATCCAGTGTACTGGAACCCCATGTTCAATTGCTTTACGCTGACAAGATACGACGATGTGAATATGGTTTTCTCCGACCATAAGCGTTTTTCTTCCGATGTCTGGTCTCGCGCACCAGAAATGCTCGGTTTTGGGGGCGATGATGCGTCAGGTCAGTACCTGAAACAGATTATTCCCTTTCTGGCCTATAACTTGCAGGGCATGGACCCACCGGGGCATACGCGCCAGCGCACCTTGATGATGAAAACCTTTACCCCGCGCATGATAGAATCGTTCCGGCCAACCGTGCAAAAGCTGGTCGATGAACTGATTGACCAGCGATTGGCGGAAGGCAGCATGGACCTCGTGGCCGATCTGGCCTATCCCCTGCCATCGAATGTGATCCTGGATTTGTTGAACATTCCCAGAAGCGGGCGACCATACATCAAGGCAAGCTCCGAGGCCATCAATGAATTTGTGGCGACGCTCCTGTTCACCGGGCCGCAGGTCTGGCCCCGGCTGGCCGGAGTTTTCGCCGAAGTTACTGCCTATTTGAAAAGCTTGATCGCGGAAAGGCGCAAACATCCCGGCGAAGACCTCCTGACGAAGATGGCCCTGGCCGAGGAAAACGGCGATATGTTGAGCGAGGATGAAATAGTTATCGCCACCAATTTCTTGCTCTTCGCGGGTCATGAGACAACCGCTAACCTGATCGGTGTCGGCTCGTATAACCTGTTGCAAAACCCGGCACAGTTGGCGCAATTGCGAGACGATCCCGCCAAAATTCCGGCGGCGGTCGAAGAACTGCTGCGCTATGTCAGCCCGGTACATATGCTGGCTCGTCGCAGCTTGCAAGAGGTGACGATTGCGAGGCGTGACCATCCCACCGGATAGCGCAATCTATTTGCTGGTAGGTGCGGCCAACCGCGATCCCGAAAAGTTTCCCGACCCTGAAAAGCTAGATATCAACCGCCCTGCCGCGCGCTCGCTGGGTTTCGGCTATGGCATTCACTTTTGTATCGGAGCTGCCCTGGCGCGCCTGGAAAGCCAGGTTGCCTTCGAGACCATCGTCCGGCGGCTTCCTGATCTCAGGATGGTGGGCGACACGCCTGTATTTCGCCCGAACTATTCCCTGCGCGGGTTGGTATCTTTGCCGGTAGCGTTTGGTTAATCTTTAGGGAGGGCTATGACCATGAACAATCAGCGCGACGAACAGCACGAACATGGCATCAGGCGCGAAGACTTGCGCGGCACCTGGGGGCTAGCCTCGCTCGTCGAGGCGGGCAAGCTCGGTCGTCCCCCAAAGCAACAAGAGCCGTCTGAATAGCAGAAGAAAGGTATTCTAGCCAGGCTTACCCTTTCTTAAATTCGTCGGGAATGGGCACTTCTTCCCAGGCTCCGCCCGCCTGTTTCCAGCCGTCAAATCCCATCTCCAGGTGGGCGACGTTCTGGTAGCCCATCTTTTGCAATACGTCCGTTGCGAGAGAGGAACGCAGGCCGCCAGCGCAATACAAAATAGTGCGTTTCTGCGGATTCATATAGCGCTTGTGATACTCGCTCTGCGGATCGGCCCAGAATTCGAGCATTCCGCGCGGCACATGCTTCGCGCCTGGGATAGCGCCTTCGCGCCAGCGTTCGCGCACATCGCGAATATCAACGATGACGGCCTCGCCCGACTCGAATTCGCGCTGTGCCTCCTCCATCGATAACCCCTGAATGCGGGTACGCGCATCCGCGATCAAGTCGTTGACTGACTTTGGCTCCATAATGCCCCCTTTCTATGTAAAAAAGTGATTCATCATTTTCCTGCTCCATTATCATACAACTTAATATCGGCTCTATCAAAAAATGAGGCTGGATCCATGTTGAATTTTACTGACCAAAGCCGGTAGTGACATTTCTCATATAAAATTTCACCTTTCTCAAGAATAATTTTCCCATCACAAACGGAGAGAACGAGCAAAGTTATGCGAGAAATTCTTGTTCTCTGTATAACGTTCGGGTCTACTCGGAGAGAGTGGAGTTACGGTTGGTCATGCGGCGAGTGCTTGCGTCACCGGAGCTCGCAGATGTAGGACATGGCTGGCTTGCCGTTGAGCGTGAGCTCACCGACGGCGACGAATCCGTTGTGTTCAAGCACCTTGCGCGAGGCCGGATTGTTCAGCGTGACCCTCGCGCGCAGCCTGGTGAGTCCGTACTCTGTGGCGGCGAGCTCGCGCACCTTGCGCACCGCCGCTGTGGCTAGTCCCTGCCCTGCGGCCTTCTGCGCAATCCGGTATCCCAGCTCCGCTGTCCCATCTGCCACTTCGGTCAGGTTCACCCGCCCCACCACCTCGCCGCCCTCGGCCACCAGCAGGTGGAGGTAATCCGTCCCGGCGGCCTGCCACTCGATCAGTTGCGCATACTGCGTGTCGAACTCGGCGAAGAACTCGTCCCCCCGATCCGGCACCGACGCCGCGAAGTAGGCCCGATTCTCCAGCTCGAACGCCAGCAGGGCTGGTGCGTGGTCGAGGCGGAGTAACTGAAGGTCTGGCATTTGGTCCATGTGTTTCTCTCTTTGCTCAATGATGAATTGATAGAACTTGCCCATTGAAGACTATGCATACTCTATCACCCTGTTGCAACTCTATCTGTACATCCGCAAGGATAGCATTGCTGCCATTTCTGTCTATTTGTGTTAATATAGGGCAATAATTTGAGACCTATATATTGTAGGACAGACATGAGAAGAGCAGCGCGGGTACACCCGGCACTAACGGATCGTTTGCAATTTGCGCGAGCATTGCAGTCACGTCCCTTTGCTCTCCTGTGGACGGGTCAAACTATCTCTGTGCTTGGCGATGCTGTATTTACTATTGCCATTACCTGGGAAGTTTTATTGCTGACAGGCTCGGCTACGGCTATGAGTCTGATCGTGATTGCGCAATGGGGTCCAAAGATTGTGTTGCTGCTGTTTGGTGGGGTGCTGGCTGACCGCGTTTCGCGACGCCTGCTGATGTTGTGGGCGGATGCCGGGCGTGGCTGCATCGTGCTACTGGTGGCCTGGTTAAGCTGGTCGCATCTGCTGCAATTCTGGCATCTCATAGCGCTTGCCCCGCTATTTGGCATTGTGAGCAGCTTCTTTGATCCCGCCTATCAAGCCATTATGCCGCAACTGGTTGAGAAGGATGAGCTTGCTTCGGCCAACTCACTTAATATAGTGAGTCGCAATCTGGGTTTTCTATTAGGCCCCATGCTGGCCGCGGGTTGTATCACGCTACTTGGCCCGTCCAGCGCCTTCGCCTTCGATGGGCTAACCTTTTTCATCTCTGCTATATTTCTTATAGCCTTAAAAATTTCTTCCTCATTAGCTTTGCCGCAATCGAAGCCAGTGGCCTCTGATCAGCCTGCGAATGAAGTTCGTTTGCCTGAAGGTAGCTTGAGCAAGGCAGGGAGCGCGTTGCGAGATATACGCGATGGGCTGCGTTATGTGTTTGCTCATACATGGCTGTGGGTGCCGGTGCTGGCTTCGCCGCTGGTTAGCGTCGGTTTTGCCGGGCCTATGTGGGTATCGCTGCCTCGATTGGTGCGCGACGTGTATGGCGCGGGTGTCTGGCTAATCGGGGCAATGGCTACTTCAGACGCGATTGGCTCGATTATCGCCGCACTGCTTATTGGCAATGCGAGCAAGGTGCGGCGGCGCGGTATCGTGGCATTCACCTCCATCATTGTTGGAGGATGCGCGCTGGTGGCCTGCGCTGTACCATTGTCGCGTTCGATCGAGCCGGTGGTCGCTATTATTGCATCGGCCCTGGTTGGCTTCGGCCTGGCAATTTTTATGATTATCTGGGGAACGTTGCAACAGGAGAAAGTGCCGAACGAGATGCTGGGCCGCGTCAGCAGCATTTCGCAACTGGGCATCGTCTCCGCCTTACCCGCAGGTCTGGTGCTGGCGGGTTTGCTGGCCGATCACGTTGGTCCGGCCAGTGTTTTCGCCACTGGCGGTGTTCTTGTCATCGTGCCGGCAGCGTTGGCATTGTGTTTTCGTGATATACGAAGGCTGTAATGAAAAGAGCGGCAAAGGAGGAATAGTCTTTCGTAAATTGTCGCGGAAATTCTGTAGGGGCGGGGGTTGGGTTGGGATGGGTGGGGACGCTTGCGTCGCCCGCCGTGTTTTTGATGGCACGATTCGTCGGCATTGGCGAAGACGCGGGCGACGCAAGCGTCCCCACCCATCCCAACCCAACCCCCGCCCCTACGGAAGAGATGAGCATTAGCACAAACCTACAGCGTGGCAATCTCCAGATGTACTGGCCTACCCACTTCAGGAAGCGTGACATTGTCATCCTGCCAGTAAACAATATAGACTGTGCTGGAGATTTGTTGCGCGGCATGACGAGAGGCAATCTGGGATAGCTGACTGTCGGCGCAGACACCGATTGAAAGGTAATCATACCCTTTGCCCGACCAGTCCATGCGAACCTGGTTAAGCAATGCTTCAAATGCGCTTGCACTGCCGCTCTGGAATGAGGCATAGAGTAGTTTGATTTCTGCGCCGGTTGGGGGCAGGCCGGGGTTGCCTGTGATGGTGGCATACAGGTTGTAAAAAGGGCGTAGCAGTTGCATTTCGCGAGAGTAAGCGGTGACAACCGTTTGTTTGAACGTGTGTTGATCCCAGATACCCAGGGTCCCACACATTTCGCCGTGTTCTTGATACACATAGAAATTTTCCCAACAAAAACCAGGCAACATCTTATTCTGACCGAGCATGTCTTCAAGTGTATAGACGGGAGCGAATTGACGCTGGCTGTTCCATAGCTGGAGAAATGCCATTGCTTCTGGGAGTTGGCGTTGATCGACCCTGCACACGATGTTACTGGGACTTTTCCGTTGCCGGTTTCTTCGTAGTGGGATGAGATAGGTAATAAGACGTGCAAGTGGTTTGTAGATGGGCAGGCCGCCGCGCGCGCTGGTCAGCAGATTTTGTGCGCCGGTATTGTCATCAAGAATGGTTGTGAAGTAGTAAGGTACTTCGCCGTCGGCGTGAAGCGTGTGGAGGTAGCGATAGCCACGCGCCAATGCGATGTTTCCGCGTGCCTCTGGAACGCCTCGCAGCATACTCAGATAGCCTACTCGCGCTGGTTTCCCGTCGATGTACACGTTGCGGATGCTGCGACTGCCCATACCTACAATCTGATCTTTTATGCGATCTTTGCAAACCATCACCTGGCTGGCAATGCTTCCGGCCTGTTCAGCCAGCAAGAACGATGGTTCGCGCTGAAAAGAGAGGGTGATGTTGCCCGGCATAGATATACGGCGCAGCAGGGTGCGCAACGCTTCATCTTCTGCTTCGCCAGCCAGGGAGAACTCAAATCTATGTTGGGCGCACATGTGATCCTCTCTTTCTGTACTCTTTGCCATCTGCGGTGGCTCATCATTGAGTAGTGGTGTCGCCTGATATGTGGTGTGGCCGCGGCCACACCACATATCAGGCGACACCACTTAAATTGGGTGTGATGTGTGTTGCGTGGCCGCAGGCCACGCAACACACATCACACCCAAAATGCTTGTGAAGCGCCGCAGGCGCTGAGGAGTCATAGTATTACTTTTCCTGGTATGAGACTTTGGGAGTATAGAGGCACTGGACGCGTGGGGAGGTTGCCCAGGGGCAAACCGTCTTTCTGCCCGATCTCTTTGCGTAGCAGGCCGTTGATGCCCCAGAAGGCGGCGGCTTTTCTGATGGTGTTGGAGTTTCCTTTGATGTTGGTGGAGCGACGGGCCATGCCGGAGAAGCTGTAGAAGCGGCGGCGAGCGTTCAGGCATAGCTCGTGGAGTTCTTGCGCCGTCATGTTTTTGGGGTTGAAGGGGACATCGCCAAAGCGGAAGGTGGGCGATAGCCACCATTGTTCATCGGTGAGCTTGCCGTCCTCGCGGAACTGCTCGTAGAGAGGCGTGCCGGGGAATGGCAGCAGGTGATTGAAAGCGGCGATGAAGAGGCCGAAATCAATGGCGGCTTCGGCGGTGCGCAGCGTATCGGCGGCGGCTTCGGAGTCGTAGCCGAAGATGAATGTTCCGTAGAGACCGATGCCGTAGTGGTGAAGGCGGTCGATCAGTTTTTTGTAATCGCCCATAGTGACGTTCAACTGCTTATCCATCAGTTTCAGCGTGTCGTGTCGGAGGGACTCGAAGCCAATCAGGACACCGGCGCACCCACTTTCGGCCATGATTTCCAATAGTTTTTCGTCGCGCGCCATATTGAGCGTGCCCTGTCCCACCCATTTAATCTTGAGCGGCGCGATTTCGCGGCACAGTTCGCGCGCGTGCTTGAGATTGCCCACGAAATTGTCATCGACGAAGAAGACGTTCCTATTTTTAAGCGCGGCAATTTCGGCCACGATTTGTTCGATGGGCCGCCCGTTGTAGCGCGAAGCAGTCACAGCCGCGATGGAACAGAAATTGCAATGCAGGGGACAGCCGCGCCCCGTTTCAAGACAACTCAGCTTGAAGTATGGTTTGCCCTGGAAGATGTCCCTGCGCGGCATCCCGTAGGTATACGGCTGCGCTTTGTTCTGGGTATAGCGGCGTTGCAGCGTGCCCTTCTCGGCGTCGCGAATAATTTGTTCCCAGAGGGGTTCGGCATAGCCTACCAGAATGCTGTCGGCGTACATCTGCGCCTCGTCTGGCAGCAGCGTCACGTGGTAGCCGCCGAGCAGCGTTTTTACGCCTCTGCTGTGGTATTCAGCAGCGATCTCGTAAGCGCGTTTGGCCGTGTAAGTCTCGACGGTGATAGCCGCCAGGTCGGTTGGCTCATCGAAATTGATGCGTTCCACGCGCTCATCGAAATAGGTGAACTCGACATCAGACGGCGTTAAACCCGCCAGGGTGGCGATGGTCAATGGTTCCATCTGCCAGGTGCGCACGTATTCCTTGCTGCTCTTCCTGCCTACATGGGGAGTGACGAATGTGATCTTCATCAAGGCATCCTTTCATTTGCTTGTTGCTATCATATCCGTAGGGGCGGGGGTGGACGATGAGTGGGGTGGGGACGCTTGCGTCGCCCGCGTTCCTTTATCGAACACCAACGAGTCGCGCCAGCAACGGGCTACGGCGGGCGACGCAAGCGTCCCCACCCCGCACCACCCCACCCCCGCCCCTACGGAAGTTAAAGCCAGGGTTCTACCTCACACGGTACGGGGACGTAGTCGGGTAGCATCCGGGCATACTTTGTGTAGCCGACGTTTGCCAGCAGCGAAGTTTTTAGCACCACGCTAGAGCGCGATGCAGCGGAGCCTACCACGCGCCGGGCAATGGAGGGGAAGCTATAGACCTGTCGCCATGCCCATTGCGTGCCCTTTTGTAGCTCTTCGACGGACATGTTTTTGGGCTGGAAGACCACGTTTTGCCCGCCGTAGTAAGTCCAGTCGCGGATAAGAATTCTTCCTTCCGCGTTGAGCTGGTGGTAGAGTGGCGTGCCGGGGAAAGGCGTGGCAATCGAGAAACGGGGCAGGTCGATGGCGGCCTTGTTGACGAACTCAACGGTGCGTTCAAAAATACCTTTGTCATCGCCATCGAGTCCGAAGACAAAGCAGCCATTGATGGCGATACCGTGGCCGTGAATAATCTTAGCGGCTTCGCTGTACTGGTCGGGTTTATTAAAGCCTTTTCTCATTTGTTTGATGGTCGTTGGTGAAACGGATTCGAAGCCGATCAGCAGGCCGCCACACCCGCTTTTCTCAGCCAGTTTGAGCATTTCGCGATCCTGCGCGATGCGGATGGTGGCGAGCCCGCCCCAGCGTTTTTTGAGGGGCGCGAGTTCGCGGTACATTTGCTTGATGTAGGTCGGGTTCTCGATGGGGCTGAGATCAAGAAAAAGGAAGTTATGGCCTTCGAGACGTTCAATCTCGCTAATGACCTCGCGAATGGGGCGCTGGAGATAGCCCGGCCACGCTACCGGCACCACGCAGAAATTGCATTTGTAGGGGCAGCCACGCACCGCTTGCACCGTGTTGAGGGTGATGTAGCCCTCTTTCTTCAGCAGGTCGCGGCGCGGTTCGGGAACGTCGGCGAAGCGATAGCCGGGACCCTCGTTGTAGCGCGCTTGCAGTTTGCCTGCCGTGAAATCTCGCAGGAGGCGCGGCCACGATTGTTCCGCGTACCCGACTACGATAGCATCCGCGTTCGGTTGCGCCTCTTCCGGTACCAGGGTCGGATGCACGCCGCCAATGACGACAGTGATGCCCCTGGCGCGAAGCTGGCGCGAGAGTTCATAGACGCGAGGAGCGTTGGGGGTGATGCAGGTGATGCCGACAAGGTCAGCGTCGATGGCGTCGATGTTGAGTTCTTCTACCCCTTCATCGATGATGCAAATCTCGGCGTTCAGTTCCTCTGGCACAAGGGCTGCGAGCGTGGTCAACGTAAGGGGAGCGTACCTGAGCGCCTTGCTGAAGATGCCGCGTTTGCGGTACATGACAGATTGCGGGCTGAGCAGAGTTATCTTCACGAATCACTCCTTTGTCTTCTCAAGGGTACAATGTGGTTTGATAGTGGTAGAGACGCGATGAAGCGCGCCTGGCGGGACGCATTACATTGATGAGGATACAGGCGACATTATTATATAATGATACCATAAGGAGAGGCTGAAATGACTCATATCGTGAGCCAGACCAAAAAAGTCGCCGCGTGTTCTGAATATGAGAAGGAGACGTTTTACCAGCTTCTTTGTCATGAGTTTATCGGGGTGAGTTGGCATGACTTCACGCGAGACTTTCGTGAAAAAGACGCGGTGATGATCCTACGCAAAGAGCATAGCGAGGGGCAAATCGTTGGCTGGTCTACGCTGATGGTGCTCACGCTGGCGGTTCCAGGCCGGGAGGTGCGCGGTATCTTCTCAGGAGATACGGCTGTTTTGCCGGAGTACCGCAATAGCACGGGTCTGGGAGTTGAGTTAAGCAGTTATTTCATGCAGGTATACAAGCAGTTCCCGCGGCACGAAGTTTATTACATCCTGATTTCTAAGGGGTGGAGAACATATAAGATTCTGCCTTTCTTCTTTAAGGAATTTGCCCCTCGTTACGATAGACCGACTTCGGCTGAGGATAAAGCCGTTATAGATGCCTTCGGGCAGAAAAAGTATCCACAGCATTATCAAACTGCTAGCGGAGTTGTTACCTTTAGCCCGCAGAGAGTGCGCCCGGAAAGCATCGATGCCGTACCCGCGAAGATGGACGCGCATACCCGGTTATTTCCTGAGCAGCAATCCGGGATACCTGGAAGGCCATGAACTTGTGTGTATTGCCAGAATCGCGCCCGACAATTTTACCAATGGATTAAAACGAGTGTTGGGTTCCACGGAACACGAGTAAGAATAAAGGTGGTGAAATCTTGCAGAATGCGAGCGAGCCAGGGCGGGGGCAAGCCCCGCCTTTCACTAGTAGGTTTTTTGGGAAAGGCGTCAGCGAGATGGGAGCTGTCATTCTGAGCGCAGCGAAGAATCTCTCGCCGAGCCGCACGCAAATTCTTCGCTGCGCTCAGAATGACAGGCGCGAGCGGCGCGTTTCAAAAAACCTACCAGTGAAAGGCAAGCCCCGCCCCTACCCTGCTACGAAGTTGCAGGTGAAACGGTATAGGGTAGGGGCGGGGCTTGTCCCCGCCCTGGCTGTTGCCATGTACCACTTGCGTGTGGTCTTTGCCAACCTGCTCTGGTTTTGCTATTCAGCATATATGGCTCGCAGGTGGAAACGCGCTGCTCGTGATGTTGCTGGCGACACAGAATATGGTACTGCAACGTATTCTTGCCAGCAATCGAAATTGCGAGTTTGGGCGAGAGCATTATTTTCAGCGAGATTACCTCGTTTGAAACGTATCAACAAAGTGTGCCGGTTCGCGCATATGAGGATTTCGAGCCATATATTGCGCGTATCGCGAACGGTTCGCCAGAAGTCTTGACTGCGCAGCCTGTTCAACAATTGGGGCTTACCAGCGGTTCAACGCGGGCCTCCAAGCTTGTGCCGTATACCAAATCCCTCGTCAATGAATTTCAGGAGGGTATCGATCCCTGGGTTTACTACCTCTTCCGGGCTTTTCCGCGCATCTTTTCCGGCAAAACCTACTGGTCTGTCACGCCTGTTGGCGAGCGCAAAAGCCATACGAGCGGGGGTATTGCGATTGGCTTTGATGACGAGCAGCAGTATTTCAGCTCTTTAACACGCTGGGTGCTTGGCTCGATTATGGCTGTCCCATCTTCGTTGGCGCAAGTGAAAGACATGGACACGTTCCGTTATGTCACCTTACGGCTCCTTTTACAGGAGAAATCATTATCGTGGGTATCGGTATGGAACCCCAGTTTTCTGACCCTTTTGCTTGAGCCTCTGGCCGCTAACTTCTCTCAATTGATCGAAGATATGCGGCGCGGTACCCTGTCTGTTGCTTCGGAGATAGAGGTGCCTCTGAGAAATGCCATCCTGCCTTTGTGTAAGGCCAATCCCGCCCGCGCCGCTGAACTGGCATCGTTGTATGCTGCGTGGCAAGGCAAGCCACTCACCGAACCGCAATCGCCTGGCAGAACGCTTTATGAAGCTATCTGGCCGCGTATGCGCGTCATAAGTTGCTGGGCGCATGGTAACGCTGCTCATGCTGTTCCCGCTTTACGCGCATACTTCCCGCGCGCGGTAATCCAACCAAAGGGCCTGCTTGCCACGGAAGCCTTTGTCTCGTTCCCTTTCAAGGACTGATCTGTCCGCTCTATCGTTACTTTCGCACTTTTTTGAGTTTGAAGAGGCAGACAAGGCTGAGGAGCCAGCCAATCAAGCTGGCGCATGAGTTACAGCCGGGGCGAAGATACGCGGTTATCGTGACGACCGGGGGCGGCCTTTATCGCTACCGTCTGAACGATGTGATTGAGGTGGTGGATTTCTATCACCAATGCCCGCTGATTCGATTTGTGGGCAGGCAATCTAAAGTGGTGGATATGTGCGGGGAGAAGTTGAATGAGGAATTTGCGCGTGTCACTATCGAGAATGCGCTCAAGAAGTATGTACTGAACGCTGCATTCTGGATGATGGCTCCACAATGGCCGGCGGATATGTGTCCATTCTACACGCTGTTTATACAGTTCGATGCCAGTTCGGTCATAGATGAAGGACAGCTTCAAAGGCTTGCTTATGAGATCGATGAGACGATGCAGGAGAGTTATCACTACGAATACGCTCGCCGCTTAGGACAACTTGATGACTGTCGCCTCTTTGTGATTGCTTCTGATATGCGATGCTTTCCATACCTATTTGACGGTTTGTGTTGGTCTGGGGCAGCGTCTGGGTGATATTAAGCCGACGGCGCTCCATGCTTATCAAGGATGGGCGCAGGAGTTTATTGGGAGGTTTGTTTGAGCGCAACCAGGGCAGGGGCAAGCCCAGCCCGTACCCTATACGAAACGACGCTCGCCCTAACCGTATAGGGTACGGGCTGGGCTTGCCCCTGCCCTGGCTACCCTGATTTATGAATAATAATATAGCTCATCAAGGGTATCCTTATACGAATCACCGGCGCTTTCACTGGAAAGAAGGCCATTTCAAAACCGGTGTCGTTCAATAGTTGTTGAACCTCAGATAACTTTGCGCTGCGGGCGGTTGGGCCGAGAATGTGTTTGATGAGCCAGTTTTTGGTGCGGTCAACAACGCGCTCGCTGAAATTTTGCTTTTGCAGTAACCAGTCTCTGGTGGTGATGATGCCTCCTGGCTTGAGGACGCGATGCCATTCGCGAAATAAGGTCGCCTTTTCCTCAGTCGAGAAATATTGCAAAAAGAAATCTGTTTCGATCCAGTCGTAACGAGCATCTGTAAGCGGTACGTGTAGGGCATCCCCTTCAACGAAGCATATTTTTGAGCTATCAATATCCCGGCATGTTTTCAGTACGTTCTCTGACTGATTCAATGCATATGGAGAAATATCGAGCACGTCGATATGGGCCGCATTGCTGCGTTCGTTTACGAAGCGAGCAAACGTGATGGTGGTGTATGGTGATGCTGTACCGCAGAGCAGAATCTGCGGTGCCTTTTTTGCTATTGGGTCGGGCCAGCCGAGCATAGCAATCAAGTGAAGGCATGTATGGTAAAAAAACCTGAGCAAGGACTTGCGCACAGGGTGGAAGTTCTTTTTGCCAAAGCTTCTATGGTACTTGCCTGTGCGAAAGACGTTGCCGGATTCTTGCATGGTGCCGTCCCTCCCGTAAGTAGATAGGATTCACATGCCGGCGGCGTAGAGGATGCCGCCCCAGAGATGCGCCATGAAAAGCGGTTCCTGGTAGCTTTCTGAGGTGTGGCCCATGGCGGTATAAAAAGAACGCCCGCCATCGAAGGTATGGTACCAGGCGATGGGGTGATTGGCTCCCATGACGCCGCCCGAGTAGGTTTTTTCGTCAACTGTGAGCAGCACATGCACCGAGTTGCTCGGATTGGTGGCGAAGTTGTACCATTCGTCGGTTCGTATCCAGATGGTCGGTAACATGCTGGTTGAGGGATGCGTGTGGTCAACGACGCGGACGGTGGCCTGCACGATATGCGAATGCCCATGCACGCGGTCGAAGTACGCTCCTACCAGTTGCCCGTACCAGGCCCAGTCGTATTCGGTGTCGCTGGCGGAATGCACACCGGCATACCCTCCGCCATGCCGGATATATTGTTCAAAGGCGGCCTGCTGGCTGGCATCCAGAATGTGGCCGGTGGTCATCAAAAAAACGACGGCGTTATAACGCGAGAGGTTGGCGATGGTAAAAACCGTGGCGTCTTCGGTGAAATCGATGGCGACGCCCTGGCTCAAGGCCAGGGTGCGCAGGGCCGCGATGGCATCGGGGATTGAGGCATGTCGAAAAGCCGCAGTTTTTGAAAAGACCAGCAGCCGGATATGACAGGCGGGTTTCTGCGCTGGAACGCAGGCGGGATAGGTTATAGCTGTTGAGGGACTCGCGAGCGGAGAAGATGCGGGATGCGCGTTGCCACAGCCGAACAGGTAAGTGGCGAGTAGTCCAATCAATCCCCAGAATATGGCCCGGCGCATCATTGGTGTTTTGTGCATCTTCTCCTCCATACAGCGAGTATACAGCATGAAAACGAAGATTTCATGCTGTTTGCAGATTTTATATGAGAGCGTCCTCCAGTATGCGCCCTGTGTAGTCCGCGTAATCGGGGAGATGGCGTTTGTAGGCGCTGGACATGAGCGGCGATGAGATCATGAAATCTGCGGAGGCGCGATTGCAGGCGACGGGGATATTCCAGACGACGGCAATGCGGAGCAGGGCTTTCACATCTAAATCGTGCGGTTGCTGGGTGAGCGGGTCCCAGAAGAAGATGAGCAAATTGAGTTCTTGTTCTGAAATCTTCGCTCCAATTTGCTGATCGCCTCCCAGGGGGCCGCTCTGGAGCTTGTGAACTTCGACGCCAAGTTCTTGTTCCAACAGTTTGCCTGTGGTGCCGGTTGCATACAGATCGTGCTGGATCAGCAGATGCTTGTTAAACTTGGCCCATTCCAGGAGATCGTGCTTTTTATTATCATGCGCCACGAGGGCGATTCTTTGTTTGTTTTCCACGAGTATATCGTTTACCTTTCGTATTGGTTCCACCAATTATCTGGGCCAGGGCGACCGCAAGGGTCGCCCCTACCATACACGGATATGGTTCCCAATTATCGGGTGCCAGTACCGCCAAGGTCGTCCCAGGTGGGGTGCCAGGGCGACCGCAAGGGTCGCCCCTACCATACACGGATATGATTCCCAATCCCCGATAGTTGGTGGAACTTTTGTTGTTCCCTGCCTTTTCAAGAGCATGGGAGTATGTATACAATTCTCTTTTCGGCGCACACCAACGAATTTTCGCTTTTGGGCGTCTATCATCGCAGACATGGAAGAGGTGCTACTTCGCACTGATATGAGATTAGTCAAGGGGTATGTCACAACGATGTGGCATTGAAGAGAGGTTCGTGACTGGCTAAAGTCTGCGCCAGTCTTCTCATTTAAGACCTTCCAGATGGAGGAAACTCCTGCGAGCATTTCCATCTCATGTATAGTATACCATATTTTTTAAGGGAACATCAGTTTTATTGCGATCTGTCGCTGACTAACCAGGTTGGCGCGGCACTATTGATAGTGGCATCTACCATGTCATAGACCTTTGATAGAAGGGTGGTGAGATTGCGATCGTCGTCGGTGAAGGGGGCGTCGCCTAATCTTTTGAGAACGGCTTTGTCTATGCGGGGCGCGGTGGGGTTGACGGTGAAGATGGCTAAACCCTCGCCTGCTTGCCAGAAGGTGTCCAGGTTGTCTTCGAGCATGGGGACATCGTCAAGTCGGGACGTGTCGTTGCCGGGGGAGGACGTGGAGTTTTCGGGTGGGAGCGTTTCGATGCGTTTCGCTCGCAGGGTTGAGATGATCTGCTCTTTGGTGCGGCCACGCAGTTTGAAGATCAGAAAGGGGTCTTCATCGAAACGCTCGGCCAGCAGGTAGTAGACAGCGGCGATGTGCTTGCAGGGATTGGCCCAATCTGGGCATGAGCAGTCGGTTTCAAGGTCGCTGAGAGCGGTCGGGAAAAGTGAGAGCTGGACGGCATGGAAGGCTTCTTCGATGTTGCTGGGCATTTCGCCGGCCAGCAGTTTGGCGGCGAAAAGGGCCTGAGAAGCCATGGCGTCCGTGATTTTTTCCCAGTTCGCATCTGAAAGCGGCTTCAAGCGAATCTTGACGTTGTAGGGTTTGGGCATCGATCCCTGGACTTTGGCCTTCACGATGCCGGGTTCAATGTCGATCGAAATGACCTGGCCCTGACGAGCGTAAGAGCGACCGCGGGTGAGTCGGGTACCCATGCTGAAGGATTCCAGCGTTTTGATCCAGCGTTTGGACCACCAGGTAGAGCCGATTTCTCCGCGCTCGCTTTTGGCTTTGATGCCGTCTTTTACCCGAATGGGCTGGTCTGCGCGATAGTAATTCCATTCGTAATCATCGTAATCGTCTCTCCAGCGTCCCATAGTTTCTGCTCCTATTCGGCGACTGCTTCGCGGCTTAAGGCGAACAAATCCTTTAACTGCGCGGTTGACAACTCGGTAAGCCAGTTCTCGCCCGCGCCGACGATGCTTTCGGCCAGTTCTTTTTTCTGTTCGATCATCTGGTCGATACGCTCTTCCATGGTGCCGACACTGATAAACTTGTGAACCTGGACGTTCTTTGTTTGCCCGATGCGAAAGGCTCTGTCGGTGGCCTGGTTTTCCACTGCTGGATTCCACCAGCGATCAAAGTGGAAGACGTGGTTGGCTGCCGTCAGGTTGAGACCCACACCGCCCGCCTTCAACGAGAGTATGAAGAGTGGCGCGCCACGCTGCTCATTTTGAAAGCGCTGCACCATCAAATCCCGCTGTTTTTGGATGTGCCGCCGTGCAGGAAGAGCACTTCGCAGCCCAGCGTTTCCTGGAGATACTGGCGCAACATGCCGCCCATCTCGGCGAACTGGCTGAAGATCAAAGCTTTATCGCCAGCCGCCAGCACTTCCTCGAGCATCTCTTCCAGGCGGGCCAGTTTGCCTGAGCGTCCGTGCAGGCTACTGCCGTCGGCGACGAAGTGGGCCGGGTGGTTGCAAACCTGTTTGAGCTTCATGATGGTGGAAAGCACCAATCCTTTGCGTTCGATGCCGTCGGCTGCTTCGATCTTCTCCATCATCTCTTTGACGACTGCTTCGTAAAGCGATGCCTGTTCCTGGGTGAGATTGCAATAGACCTTCATCTCCATCTTGTCGGGCAGGTCGGAGATGATGGACTTGTCGGTTTTCAAACGGCGCAGGACGAAGGGTTGGATGACTTTTTTAAGTATTTCGGCGCGGTCGGCGTCGTGGTATTTCTCGATGGGAACGGCGAACTTGCCGCTAAAATCCTTCGCGGAACCCAGATAGCCGGGATTGAGGAATTCCATGATGGACCAGAGTTCGGAGAGGCGGTTCTCTACTGGCGTGCCTGTCAGGGCGATCTTATGGGTGCCGTTGATATTTTTGATGGCCTGCGTCTGTTTGGCGCTCTCATTTTTGATGTTCTGGGCCTCATCCACGACGACATATTCCCAGTCGATGAGGGAGAGATGCTCCTTATCGCGCAGGGCCAGGGCATAGGTGGTGATGACGATGTCGTGCTGTCTGGCCTCTTGCGCGAAGGCCTCACCGGAGAGCCTTTCATGCCCGTGATGGATCATGACTTTGAGCGATGGCGCGAACCTCTGCACTTCTCTCTCCCAGTTGCCGACGATGGACATGGGGCATATGAGCAGCGCGGGACCGTGTTGATGTGCAGTATTAGATGATTCATAATCGATTAATAAAAGAGTAATTAGCATTATAGTTTTACCTAATCCCATATCGTCCGCCAGACAGCTTCCGAAACCAAATTGGGTGAGGAATGCCAGCCATGAAACGCCCTTGATCTGATATGGGCGCAGCTTGCCGTGGAAAGTGGAGGGCGTTTGGATGGTTGAGATCTTCGCGTTGCCGGAAAGCTGGCCGAGGAGGTCGGTAATCCAGTCTTCGCCTTCGATTTCGGTGACGGGGAGGCCGACTTCGGATGTTTCCTGGCCGAGGCCGGTGCGCAGGGCTTCTCCCAGGGTCATGTTGCCGTTGCGGCGCTTTTTCTGGAAGAAGGCGATGGCTTTTTCGATTTCTTCCGGGCGCAGTTCGACCCATTGGCCGCGTATTTTGATGAGCGGGAGTTTGAGGTTGACAAGGTTCTCAAATTCTGTGGCCGAGAGGGTGGTACCGCCGACGGAGATGGTCCAGTCGTAGTTGACGAGGCTTTGCAGACCCAGTAAGCCTGTTGATGTTTTCGCGCCCTTGATTTTCAGCTTGACGCCCAGGCGGGCCGCCGGTTTTTGCCACCAGGGCGGGACCAGCACGCCGAAACCGCTCTGTTCGAGCAGGGGAGCGGACTCGCGCAGGAAGGTGTAGGCCTGCTGCGTGGTCAACTTCAGGGTTTCGGGACGCGCGGTTTTCAGACCTTCCTCGATAGCAGGGAAGAGGCGCGAGGCTTTGCCGAGATCGGCGAGCAGGCGCTCCTGGGGGTTCTCGAACTGGCGTTTGAGAAAGGTGAGCGTGCTGGAGCGTTCTTTCCAGACGTTTTCAGCCGGGACGAGCAGGCTGCGGTCGTCGTTGGCCTGGAGCAGGAAGCTGACGCGCCAGTCTAAATTGCCTTCATTATCCTCCGAGGGAGCTTCGAGGCGGAAGCAGGTGCGGAAGGGTGAGTGCGACGCGCCCGGTGTAAGCTGACCGAGCCAGGCGCGCATGGTGTCGGCGAATTTTTTGAGTTCTTGAGCAGGCGCTGCCAGCGTGGGGTCGTCGGAAACAAGCGCGTGGAGCCACTGCCGGGGGAGAGACAGCGCTTTGCCCCGGCGGTTTTTTGACGCGGGCAGAAGTTCTGCCGGGGAAATGCGAGCGCGCACAAAGGCATCGATGGTGTGATTGAGGAAGTGCAGCAGCATTTCCGCGGGCAGGGAAGTTTTCTTGTGGCCGGGCGGTAGATAGGCGTGGCAAATGGGCGGCATCATGCCTGCAAGCATATGCAGGCGTTCGGTGTCTTCAGGTGAGAGCACCACATCCCAGATGGCGCGATAGATGGTCTCTCGCTTGCGCTTGATTACTTGCAGGCCGGGCATGTAGCACTGGCGGGCGGCCAGTTCAAAGGAGAAGCTGGCGGCGGTGGCCCAGAAACGCAGCGAACTGCCAAAGGCCATACCGTGTGGCGCATTGTCAGGCAGCGCGATAAGAAAGTCCCTGGCAAAATTGGCGTCGAGCGTCAGTGTCGGGATATGCCACACCTTGAACGCTTTGGCCTGCAACTCTTCCTCCTTTTCGAGGATGAGTTCGGGCGAAGGCATGGGTCCCTTTGTGGTTGATGGTAGGGAGAGCGTGAGAGTAGAAGGTGCGGCGTTGCGGGCAAGCAAACTCCCGGCCAACGCGCCCAGCGTTTCCCGCAGCGCGTCTTGCGCGAGCGCGAAGGGATGCTGCTGCGGTTTCTGGTCTGCGTTTGACTTTCCCGCTCGTTTATTGGCCGTGATGGGTAAACGGGATGACTCTGCCCAGATATGAAGTTGAGCAGAGTCCGCGTACTCCCAGATGGCATGTAATACGATCACGTTTTATTCTCTTTAACAAGTTGTAAGATCAGCCTGAAATGGCTTCTTTGTAGCGGCGGATGGCGTCGATATGTTCGTCCGGGGACTTGAAGCCCGCGCCCATGGTGTTAATGGAAATGTGCGTTGCCCCCAGTTTTTGCCACGCCTCAGTCTGGCGAATCCACTCATCCAGGCCGGTATCGCGTATGGTCAGGCGGGCTTCGATGCCCAGCGCTGCGGGGTCGCGGCCCGCCTCTCTGGTGTAACCGCGCAGGAGTTCAAGCGTTTCGCCCATCTGGTCGTCGGGATAGCCTTGCGGAAACCAGCCGTCGCCAAGTCGCGCGACGCGACGCAGCAGGTTGTCGGCTGAACCGCCCAACCATATGGGGATGGATCTGCGCGTGGGGAGTGGATTTAGCCCCGCTTCGCTAATGGTATGGTAACGGCCTTTGTAGCTGACGACTTCCTGGCTCAAGAGGAGGCGCAATACTTCGATTTGTTCTTCTACGACACGTCCTCGCGTGTGGAAATCCATGCCAAGAGCCTCGTACTCGACCGGGTTCCAGCCAACTCCCACGCCGAGGCGCAAATTGCCTCCGGTGAGGATGTCCACTTCTGCTGCCTGCTTGGCGACGAGCGCGGTCTGTCTCTGTGGGAGAATAATGACTGCGGGTACCAGTTCGAGGCGCGTCAAGGCCGCGAGGTAGCCGAAGAGGACGAACGGTTCGTGAAACATGTCACGCCGGGTGTAGCCTCGCCAGCCCGGGCGGTTCGTGGGATCGGCGCCCAGAACGTGGTCAAAGGCGACGAGGTGGCCGTAGCCCAGCCCCTCGGCGGCCTGCGCGTAGTCGCGAATGACGAGCGGGTCAGCGCCAATCTCGTTCTGCGGAAATGTAACTCCAATTTGCATGTATGATTACCTCATGGTTTAGCCATTATGTTGCGATTCTGGCACATGTGATGATAGCACGCATGAACGAGAAATGTCCAGAGCTATGCGAGCAAGGGTTTGCTCGAAAAAAAGAGAAACAGCCCCGGATACCTGGGGCTGTTTCTGGTGAGGCTTCGCGTGGTCTACATGACCGGGAAGGTTTCGTAGACGGAGAGGTCGCCGCCGCCCAGAAAAACCGGGCAGCCTTTTGCCAGCGCGACCGCGGCGTCCAGCGAGTCGGCCTTGATAATGGAGTAACCGGTGGCGAGGGTGCCGACGGGACCGTCACTCACTTTTCCATTTTTATCAATGGTTTTTGCGACCGGGGTAAAGGGGTTGCCGCCATCAACGAGGGCGCTGCCGATTTTGCCGAACCAGGCTTCCCAGGCTTGCATGACCTGAGCCTGTTCGGCCTGGGTCTCGGGCATACTGCCGCCGCTATAGAGTAGGACAAAGTTCGCCATTGTTGTTCCTCCTTACAGAAACTTTGAACATTACATACTATACGCCTGTATTTCAATCAGGCGCACTGCCTGTGGAGGCGTTTGACAGGCGGTCGATGATATTTTACAGAAATTCGCCTGTTGCAACTGCCTCTCAGCAGCAATTGTGAAAGGCGTTCAAATTCGCCCTTCATTAAAACGACGAATGGTTTTTGGCGGAATCGACAGGGAAGTGGCCGGATTTTGCTAATCTCTATGTATTATCTTCTTGAGGGAAGGTCAGGTTCTCATAGACTTCTGCGATGGGGAAACGGATGTTGAGGCTTTTCAGTTCTACCATATCGTCGGGTCCGAATGGGTGAAATGTCCAGAGTTTTTCTGTCTGACGCCGGTAGAGATCGATAGCCTGCTCTTGCGTGCTTACGAGCACATATTCTTGCACGCTGGGACAGGCACGGTAGTAGGAAAACTTTTTGCTACGGTCATAGTTTTCAGTAGTCGGTGAAAGCACTTCGATTACAACACTGGGATGGTGGAGAATGTCGTTGTCGCCCTGTTGCTGATCGCGTGGATCACAACTCACCGAGATGTCTGGGTAGACATAGCGCGTTGCGGAAATGCTCACACGCATGTCGGAATTGTAGACTGTACAGGATTTTCCATGCAGCGCTTTATCGAGGAGAATGAGAAAGTTGATACTCATGCGTGAATGGTTGGCGGTGCCGCCTGCTAGCATGGTAACAACGCCGTCAATGAACTCATAGCGCGTATCCAGGCTATTGCGGTCCAGTTCAAGGTATTCTTCAACACTCACGAGTGGTCGGCGCGGGTGTGCGACCATTTTTTACTACTCCTGCGGATAGGTTATTGTTTTCGACTGCGTGTTTTCTAAGGCTATTTTCGCACAAATTGGGTAGGAATGCTACTTTACAGGTACTCAGGCCCCTCAAGCGGCAAGGAGAGTATGTGAGGAAGTCATCATCTCTCGTGGTCGTTATTGATATACCGCTCAATTACCACGCATTTTGCGCGGTATTTTTTGGACTGGTAGAGCTTTATTTCTGAATTACAGGCTGACCAACTTTGGTCGTTAAAATTTATTAGGGACAAGGGGCGGATGGGTAGATTAGTGGGGCCTTGTGCTTGTCCTGGTGGCAACAGGATTCGCCTGGGTTCGGTGAGGCCTGATGGTTGCCCTCCGACGAGGACAAGCACAAGGCCCCCACCCTGCCCCACATCCGCCCCTTGTCCCTACAGGATGGGGGTTTTCATTACCTCATTCGGTTGTCAAAGATCATCAGGACGCTGGGAACGGTTGTGTCCTGATGAGCACGATTACCGTATTCGGTTGGCAAAATTCATCAGATTATAGTACCGAAGTATATTGTTGCTGTTGTTGTGGCATGGTCTGCAACTGCGTCTGCTCCTGGTCGCGTTCGTCCATTTCGTAGGCGGCGGGAACCCAGTGCGGAGGTTCGACGGGCAATTCGTCGGTGAGGGTCATTTGTGAGGGGGAGATGCGGACGGTGACTGCTAGTTCGCTTTCGGCTTTGCCACGATAGACGCCGCGTGTGGGGGGGACATCGGCGTAGTCGCGACCGATGGCGACGCGAATATGGCGTTCGTCGGTGGTAGTGTTATTGGTGGGATCAAAGCCAACCCAGCCGAGGCCGGGCAGGTAGGCTTCGACCCAGGCATGAGTGGCTTCGCCGACGGAACGTTCAGCGCCGCGGCTGTGCTGGTAGAGGTAGCCGCTGACGTAGCGACAGGGGATGTTAAGCTGGCGCGCCAGGGTTAGCATGATATGGGCGTAGTCCTGGCACACGCCTTTGCGCATACGTAGCGCTTCATCGATGGGCGAGTTGACGCGCGTGCTGTTAGGTGTGTATTCAAAGGTGCTGTTGATGGCGCTGTTCAGGTCGCGCATGACCGTCAGGGGGTCGTCGCGCCGCCGCACATCCAGTTCGGCTGAAAGTTCATCGAGCAGGGGGGTGGGAGTGGCGAAGTGACTCGGCATGAGGCTATCCCAGTAGTCGTTATTGGCCGTGATGGCGTCCAGTTCTTCCCAGGCTTGCGCGTTCAGCGTTTCCGGCAAGGGAGGAGGCGCGGTTATATCGACCAGGGCTTCGGCTGAGATGGTGATTTGATTGTGGGAGTTGGGAATGTCGAAGTGATGCACGCGGTTGCCGTATTCGCCGCGGTATGTCAGGATGTGGGCGCGTGGGCTGGTATGCAGGCGAAAATCGAGGCAGTGCTGGTTGCCCTCGCTGCGCGGCTGGATGCGCACTTCCATGATGCTTTCGCTGATGGGCACGCTGTAGCGGAAGCGGGTGATGTGACGGATAGTGTAATACATTGGTTGTCTCCTGTTAGGCCTGTTCCATGCCGCTGGTGGTGAGGGCGACTTCAATGGGGTAGGCGAAGTAGGTTTGATAGATGCCGTTGTGGATGAGCGCGCATTGACGCTGGATGTTTTCCAGGTATTCGTGCAAATTGACGCTCAGGATGTCTTCGATCTGGTCGTAGTTGAGGGTGGCGCGCAGGCGCCCGGCGAGACGTTCGGCGCGGCCCGTGCTGCGCGAGCTGGTAGCTTTCGAAATGGCCTGGAGAGCGACTTGCATCATAGCGCATGAAAAGCGGATCGAACGAGGAAGCTCAGGGTTTAAGAGCAGGAATTCGGCTGTGTTTGCCGGGCGGATGGCGGCGGTGTAGACTTTGCAATAGGCTTCGAAGGAGGAGCACGAGCGCAGCAGTTCGACCCAGCTCAGGTAGTCGAGCGGTTCGGTATCGTATGCGCTCTGGTCGGCCAGGAAGACTGAGAAGTGTATGTCCAGCAGGGTAGCGGTGGCTGTTGCGCGTTCAAAAAAGCGCCCGACGCGAATGAAGTGCCAGCCTTCGCTGTGGCTCATGGTGGCATCGGTGATGCCCTGGAAGAGATAGATGCCCTCTTTGACGCTGTTGAGGAATTGATGCGGCTCGGCGTGCCAGATTTGCTCCATGCTGGCCTGCTGAACTCGCAGGTAGAGGCGGTTGAGCTGCTCCCACATTTCGGAACTGATGCGCTCGCGCACCTGGCGAGCATTTTCGCGCGCCGCCGCGATACAGGATACGATGGACGAGGTGTTGCTCTCGTCAAAGGTGAGGAGGCGCGTGACACTGTAGGCGTCGATTTCGCCGTCCGGGGCGGGCGTGCGCAGACTGAGCAGGAGTCGCTGCCAGCGCAAGTTTTCATCACCACCAGCCTGGTTGAGCATGGAGTTGAGATGTACGTCGATGAGACGAGCGGTGTGTTCCGCCCGTTCCAGGTAGCGGCTCAGCCAGTAGAGACTTTCGGCGACACGAGAAAGCATGATTATACCTCACTTTTAGTTACATGTTAGAAGACGGGGACGCCCACAAGGGTCCCCGCCCGGCATCAACCCCTCCCGCGTCCCTACGGATCGGTGGCGGCTATTGGATCTACGAGTACCCAGGTGTCTTTGCTGCCTCCGCCCTGGGAGGAGTTGACTACGAGGGAGCCGCGTTTGAGGGCCACGCGGGTGAGACCGCCGGGAATGATAGTGACGCGCTCGCCGAAGAGCACAAAGGGGCGGAGATCGACGTGGCGCGGCTCGATTTGATTATCGATGATGCAGGGAGCGCGGGAAAGGGCCAGCGTGGGCTGCGCGATGTAGTTGCGCGGGTTGGCGATGACCTGCTGGCGAAACTCTTCGCGCTGCGCGGAGGTGCTGTATGGACCGATCAACATACCGTAGCCGCCAGATTCTCCCACCGCTTTGATTACGAGTTCGTCAATGTGTTCGAGTGCGTATGTACGCTGCTTTTCGTCGCTGAGCAGGTAGGTTTCTACGTTGGGCAGGATGGCCTCTTCGCCGAGGTAGTAACGGATGATGGCAGGGACGTAGGCGTAGATGGCTTTGTCGTCGGCGACGCCCGTTCCAATGGCGTTGGCGAGCGCGACGTTGCCGGCGCGATAGGCGTTGAGCAGGCCGGGCACGCCCAGCGTAGAGTCGCGCTGGAAGGCGAGGGGGTCGAGATAGTCGTCATCGATGCGGCGGTAGATCACGTCGATGCGTTTGAGACCGGCTGTAGTGCGCATATAGACGATGTTATCGTGAACGAGCAGGTCGCGTCCCTCCACCAGTTCGATGCCCATTTGGCGGGCGAGAAAAGCATGTTCAAAATAGGCGGAATTGTAGACGCCGGGTGTGAGCAGGGCGATTACCGGCTCTGGTCGTTCAAAGGGGGCCAGCGAGAGCAGCGTGTTGAGCAGGGCCTGTCCATAGTGATCGATGGGGCGGACGCCGTAGCTGCCAAAGAGCGAGGGGAAGGTGCGTTTCATGACGCCCCGGTTCGCCAGCATGTAGGAGACGCCGCTGGGCACGCGCAGGTTATCCTCTAAGACGGCGAAGCGCCCGTCGGGCAGGCGCACGAGGTCGGTGCCATCGACGGCGACGTAGATGTTGTGCGGGACATGCACGCCCAGCATTTCGCGCCGGAAGTGTTTGCAGCTATACACGAGCCAGCGAGGGACGACCCCGTCTGCCAGGATGCGCCCGTCGTGGTACACGTCTTTAAGGAAGAGGTTGAGGGCGGTGATGCGCTGCGTTAAGCCTCGTTCGATGGTCTCCCACTCATCGCTGGTGATGATGCGCGGCAGCAGATCGTAGGGCCAGATACGCTCAGTTCCCTCGTCGTCTCCATAGACGGTGAAAGTGATGCCCTGGTTGAGGAAGGCGGTGTTGGCCGCCTGCTGGCGCTGGTAGAGCGTTTCGGCGGGCATCTCCAGCAATCGATGGTAGAGTTCCTGGTAATGAAGGCGCGGTTTGCCATCAGAGCCTAGCATCTCGTCGAAGGCGGTATCGAGTGTGTAATGCGAGAATGGAGGCGGCAAGGTGGGCTGCCCGGTTGAATTAGACGTATCAGGTACGATCATGGGTGTGCAGTTCCTATACTTGTTCTGGTTGACGATACACAAGCGCGCAGTATCAGTTTTCAGGCAGCAGTGCCGGGGATCTTCAATGATTGGGATATCAATATAGGGTAAATAGTACCTTGCAATTGATGAGGGTGTCAAGTTTTGATTGTCTGGCGATTACTCATAAGTTCGCCAGAGATCCTTCGCTGCGCTCAGGATGACAACACCCCTGCCAGAGATCCTTCGCTGCGCTCAGGATGACAGCTAGGGGTGTTGTCATCCTGAGCGCAGCGAAGGATTCTGGCACACTACCCAACAATACAGTATAATGGGTGAAATGCGAGATAGTATCATGGTTATAAGACAAAGAAGCGGAGAAACGATGCTAGTCAAAGTTGGGTGCGAATTTCGTTACGAGTCGGCGTGGGCTACACCGGCAGTGATGCAGGTAGAGCCGCGCGCTGATGGGGATTTTCGTCTCCTTCACGAGGAATGGCAGCTTACGCCTGCCCAGGAAATTCACGCGTACAGGGATATGTATGGCAATACGTGCCGGCGTATGGTGATACCGGCGGGCGAGCAGGTTATCAGTTATGATGCAACCGTTGAGGTGTCGGGGCTGGCGGATGAGGTTGCGCTAAACGCGGCGCAGCTTCCAGTGGAAGAGTTGCCCGATGATGTGCTCGTGTATACGTTGCCCAGCCGTTTCTGTCTTTCGGATACGCTTTCGGATATGGCATGGCAGCATTTTGGGGCTATTGAGGGCGGTTGGGCGCGCGTGCAGGCCATTTGCGACTGGGTGAATGGCAACATCCGTTTCCAGTATGGCACCAGCAATTCGCTGACAACGGCTGCCGATGTGTGTTCGGCGGGGGTGGGCGTGTGTCGCGATTTGGCGCACCTGGCGGTGACATTTTGCCGCGCACTGAATATTCCGGCGCGTTACGTGTTCGGCTACTTGCCGGATATTGGGGTTCCGCCACCGTATGCGCCTATGGATTTCTGCGCCTGGATGGAAGTGTACCTGGCGGGACGCTGGTGGACCTTTGACCCGCGCAACAATGAACCGCGTATTGGCCGGGTGCTGATTGGGCGCGGGCGTGACGCGCTGGATGTAGCGATGGTAACGACCTATGGGTCACCGAGCCTGGCAAAAATGACAGTATGGGCCGACGAGGTGGTTTCTAGCGCCAACGATGCAGGGCGAACGGGTGAGGCGCAGGCTTCCCTGCTGAGCGGGGATGGCCAGCAAGGATGAAACAAGAACCGGTTGATATCAAGACTCACATCGCGACCCTCAATTTGCTGGATGTTGAGGGGATCGACTGGGAGCGCGTGCAGCGCACGGCGTACCTGATTCACCAGCGCTTTCGTTATGACTACCCTGGCCCCGTGCGCGAACTTCAGCAGCGTTTGTTGATTGTTCCACCCGATGTGTACGGAGATCAAAAGTGCATCGTGCATCGCCTGGATGTGTCCGCCGAAGTTGCCGGGACGGTCAACGAGCTTGATGAGTTTGGCAATCTTGTAATAAAGCTGCGCATTCCTTCGATAGAGCGTTCCGTCGACTTTGAAGCCTGGATCGTGGTCGAGCGTTTTATGGGCCATGGGCCACATGTGCTGGCGGGGAGTGTGCTGAGCGATGCGCGTTACCGTGAGCCTTCGGCGCTGACACGGCCAGATGAGGCGCTGCGAGAGACCTCGGCGATGCTGTCTGAAGGAATGCAGGGGCAGCCGCTCGCGCTGGTCGAGCGTATCAATGATTGGGTTCACCATGCGCTTCGCTACACGCATGGCGCGACGGATATTCACACAACTGCTGCTCAGGCGTTGACGCTGGGACGTGGAGTTTGCCAGGACTATGCTCATATTATGCTGACGCTGTGCCGGTTGTGCGGGCTGGCGGCGCGTTATGTCTCCGGCCACCTGTTGGGCGAGGGGGGAACACATGCCTGGGTAGAAGCGCTGGTTGATGCGCCTGAACGTCCCGGCGAGGCTGTGGCGCTGGCATTTGATCCAACACATGGCTGCGAGACCAATCTGCATTATATAACTATTGCCGTCGGGCGAGATTATTACGATGTTGCTCCGACATCAGGAACGTTTCAAGCGCCGTATCGCGGACAGCTCACGACGAGCAAGAAGGTAGGGCCGATATCATTGGAGTATAGCGATGGTGATTGACTTCCACAGTCACTACTACGAAGCGAACTGGTTTTCCGCGCTGCCACAGGGGCAGAATGCCTTTACGCGCGCGTGGCCGCTATTGTCCAATATTGATGCGCAGTTGGCAGCCATGGACGTGGCGGGAATCGATGCGAAGGTGTTGAGCGCGCCTGCTGCCCCGCTTCTCTCACCGGGCGAGCCGGTACCAATCGCCTTGATGCAACGTATCAACGACCGCATGGCGGAACTGGTCGCCGCGTATCCTGGACGTTTGCTGGCTGTGGCTACCATCGATGCTTTTGGTGGGGATACTGCTGCTCGCGAAGTTGAGCGCGCAGTACGCGAGCTGGGCATAAGAGGTATCGTGGTAGACTGCGCGCTGGGAGACCGTTACCTGGATGCGCCGGAGGCTCGCCCGGTGCTGGAAGCAGCCGCTGCCCTGGGAGTTGCGGTGTTTGTGCATCCCGTCTATCCGCCGTGGTTGACCGGGAGACTGGCACGGCTGGGGCATACAGGTATTTTGCTGGCGCGAGGGACGGAGACTGCCGCGAGCCTGCTGGCCCTGCTGCGCAGTGGGGTGTTGGACGAACTACCCAATTTGAATATAGTGCTGCCCATGATTGGCGCGGCGTTTTTCCTGTTTGCCGGTATGGCTGACCTGGAACATGAAGAGGGCTGGCAAGGAACAACAAGACCGGGCATGGCGCGACGGCGCCTGTATGTAGACACGATGGGATTTGACCCGGCGGCGATACGTTTCGCTGTTGAGCTGCTTGGAGTGGAACATGTGTTGTTGGGGAGCGATTGGCCCATTATGCCGATCATGCCGCGTCAAAGAGTGGAGGAGACGCTGGCTCCGCTGGGGCTGAGCGACGACCAGAGAGACGCTATTCTAGGTGGTAACACGCTGCGATTGTTGGCGGTTACATTCCATTAACGGTGGCGATGGAACATTGGGAATTCTGTCCTGTATACTAATTTAGAGAAGAGTAGAGACTGGAATAGTTTCCATTTTAGAGAAAGCGCTATATCACTATGGCTAGAGCGGTCTTGCAGGAGCAGCAGCGCAGGCTTTTACAGCAGGAACGGCAAATTGCCGGTGAATTACAAACATGCCTGGTCGGTTTTGAAGGCGCAGATGCTTATGCTGCAACGCTGCGCCAGGTGACTGATGCGCTGGATGATCTTTTCCTGCTCGTGATAGTGGGAGAGTTCAACGCGGGCAAATCCGCCTGCATCAACGCTCTTTTACATGAAAATGTGCTGGAGGAAGGGGTAATCCCTACTACCCATGAGATCACGATGGTGCGCTATGGCAGTAAGAATGAACACCATCAACGCGAAAATGCACTTTTGGAGGTGCTTTACCCGGCTGACTTCTTACAGGATATTAGCATTGTCGATACGCCTGGCGTGAATGCCATTGTGCGCGAGCATGAACGTCTCACCGAGGAATTTATACCGCGCAGCGACCTGATCCTGTTTATTACTTCGGTAGATCGCCCATTTACGCAGAGCGAACGCCTGTTTATGGAACGTATACGTAACTGGGGAAAAAAAGTGGTGATCGTGCTCAATAAAATCGATATTCTCCAATCGCAGAGCGCGCTGGCTGAAGTTGTGGGTTTTGTGCGCGAAAACTGTAAAAATCTGCTGGGTTTTCAACCGGAGATATTTCCTGTTTCGGCGCTGCAAGCGCAACAAGCTCGCACGGCAATTGGACACGAAGCTGTCACTCGTTGGGAGAGCAGTCGTTTTGGCGCGCTGGAAGAATATCTCTTGCGCACACTCGATGAAAAGGAACGGGTGCGTTTGAAGCTGCTCAGCCCCCTTGGCGTCATGCATCGCCTGCTGGCTGAGACACGCAGGTCGGTGGAGCTGCGGGCAACCCTGCTGGCGGAAGATGCGCGCACGGTTTCGACTATCGAGGAGCAACTGGGGCTGTACGCGGAAGATATGAGGCGGGATTTTCAGCACCGTCTGAACGAGATTGAGAATATTGTGCTGGAGATGCGCGAGCGGGGAGATCGCTTTTTTGATACTACGATTCGCCTGGGCCGTCTATTTGATCTATTAAAAACGCAGCGCATACGCGATGCATTTGAGCAAGAGGTGATTGGAAATAGTTCAACGCGCATTGATGGAGCCGTACAGACGCTGATCGATTGGATGGTAGAGCATGAGCACCGGTTGTGGCAGGATGCGATGGAGTATCTCGATCGCCGCAGCAAGACGAGCGCGCGTCGTGAGGGAGAGATGGTTGGTTCGGTAGGCAGGCAGTTCGATTACAACAGGCGCACGCTGCTCCAATCGGTTGCGCGCACAGCAAACAAGGTGGTTGAAACGTATGACCGGCAGGCTGAAGCCTTAAAGCTTTCGCAGGACCTGCGCACGGCGGTTGCTCAAACCGCGCTGGCCAGCGCGGGCGGCGTCGGTCTGGGAGCTGCGATTGTGGCTATAGCTGGCGCGGCAGCCGCCGCCGATGTGACCGGCATCCTGGCAGGAATTACGCTGATCAGCCTGGGGCTGTATATTATTCCGTCGCGGCGTAACCGTGCCAAACGCAGCTTTAGCGATCAGATGCAAGGATTACGCACGAGACTGCATAATTCGATGAACGAACAATTTCACACAGAGCTTACCAACTCTATTAATCGATTGCAGGACGCTATCGCGCCATACACACGTTTTGTGCGGGCCGAGCAGAAGAAAACGACGGCGATGCAAGGACAGCTCATGCGCCTGGACAGCGAGATGACGCGGCTGGGTGATTTAATTGAGCAAGAATATAAGAGTGTATTGGAGTAACATCTTCGGTATAGTGCAACCTGACGGCGCGGCTGCATACGTTTGCCGGTTGCGCGCCAGACATGTAGAGAGAGCGCCTGTCACCCTGAGCGCAGCGAAGGGTCTCTTCGTCCGGCGAGCTAGATCCTTCACTGCGTTCAGGATGACAGGCACTATATCCAAATATCTGATTGTGCGTCCAAAACGCTTGACAATACGATCATTCTCGTGTTATACATTGTCTAGCACTGAAAAACTGAATATGGCAAAAGCTATGATAGGTCGAGTAACAGAGGGTGTTACGTTCAGAGAGTGGGCGGTTGGTGAAAAGCCCATACGGTAAGACGCTGTGAATAAAAGCCTGAAGCTGCGAGAAGAAATCGCGTAACGCGAAAGTAGAACTCTGCCGGTTGCCCCCGTGACAGGGCTGGAGTATGTTAGTACTCGACAAGGTTGATGTCGCGAGGCATCAACAAACCAGGGTGGTACCACGAGAGCTATTTTTATCGCTCTTCGTCCTTTGTTAGAGGATGAAGGGCGTTTTTGTTTGCCCGAAACGAGGCGGCAAGCACACGTCAATTTTGAAGGAGAAATGCAAATGATGTCGAACTGTCCCGAATGTGAAGCTGAAGTTACCGTGCAGGGTTTGATGGTTGGCGAGATCATCTATTGCCCTGATTGTAATGCCGAACTGGAAGTGTTGCGGCTGGAACCGCCCGCGGTGGCGCTGGCGCCGCAGGTTGAAGAAGACTGGGGAGAATAATATCATGCGCCTGGCTATTTTGACCTCGCGCATTCGCGTAGAGGAGAAGCTACTCGTAGAGGCCCTCAATCGTCGTGGTATCGCCTTCGATATCATCGATGACGGCGAGCTGCTTTTCGACCTGGCACAGCCAGACGAACGCTGGCGAGGATATGACGCGGTATTGTGCCGCAGTGTGAGCCAGTCACGCGGGCTGGCAGCCCTGCATGTGCTGGAGCACTGGGGGATGCGCACCTATAACACGGCTGCGGTGACGGCGTTATGCAACGATAAGCTGCTCACAACGCTGGCGCTGCTGCGCGCAGGTGTCCCGACGCCGCGCACGCTGCTGGCCTTCGATGCCCAGACGACTGTGCGTGCCATTGAGACGCTCGGCTATCCGGCGGTGCTCAAGCCGACGAATGGCTCGTGGGGTCGCCTGCTGGCGCGTATCAATGATCGAGACGCGGCGGAAGCGGTGATTGAGCACCAGGAAACGCTCGGTTCCTACCAGCACCACATCCATTATGTGCAGGAGTACATCGACAAGCCGCAGCGCGATATCCGGGCCTTCGTGGTGGGCGACCGCACCATCTGTGCCATCTATCGTACCAGCCAGCACTGGGTAACGAACACGGCGCGCGGCGCGGTGGCCAGCAATTGCCCGGTCACGCCCGAATTGGAGAGCCTGTGCGTGGGTGCGGCGCGGGCCGTTGGCGGCGGTATCCTGGCTATCGACGTGCTGGAGGCTCCCCAGGGGGGGCTGCTGGTGAACGAGATCAACGCTACGATGGAGTTCCGCAACAGCATCGCGCCAACGGGTGTTGATATCCCTAATGCCGTGATTGATTACATGCTGGGCGAGCTTGGACCAGGGCAGGGGCAAGCCCAGCCCGTACCCTATGGTGAGACCCTTCGCTACGCTCAGGGTGACAATAGTGGCCAGGGTGACAATAGCGGCCATGAATTGCAAGAGGCGGTGATAGGATGAGTGGATTGCGTGTCTCCATTGTTGGCGGTTCCGGCTATACCGGAGGAGAACTGACGCGCCTGCTGCTCTTTCACCCGCAGGTTGAAGTGGCGCAGGTGGTCTCGGCCAGCCACGCGGGGCAGTACGTTCAGAGCGCCCATCCAAATCTGCGGCGCGTGACAAGTTTGCGCTTTGCTCATCCCGATGACCTGACATCATGTGATGTGTTACTGCTGTGCCTGCCGCATGGCGCGTCCGCCGGGGAAATCGAGCGCTACCGGGGCATCGCGCCGCGTGTGATCGACCTGTCCGCCGATTTCCGCCTGCGCTCGCCGGGGTTGTACGAACGCTGGTATGGCGCGGCTCATGGCGCGCCGCACCTGCTGGGCGAGGCGGTGTATGGCCTGCCAGAACTGCGCCGCGAGGAATTGCCCGGCGCATCGCTGGTGAGCGGCACTGGCTGTATGGCGACGGCGGCCATTCTGGGACTGGCCCCACTCTATCGTGCAGGGCTGGTCAACGAGGCGATCCCGCTGGTGGTGGAGGCCAAAGTCGGCTCGTCGGCGGCGGGCGCCGCGCCGGGCATGAGCAGCCATCATCCCGACCGCAGTGGGGCGGTGCGCTCGTTTCAGCCGACGGGCCATCGCCATAGCGCCGAGTTGATCCAGGAGTTGGGGCGTGTGAACGGCGCGGGCGAGTTGCGCCAGCACGTGGCATTCTCCGCGACAGCAGTTGAACTGGTGCGTGGCGTGCTGATTACGGCGCATGTCTTCGTGACACGAGGCTATCGACGAGCGCAGGCTGTGGCGCATCTACCGCGAAGCCTACCAACGCGAACCCTTCATTCGCCTGGTCAAGGAACGCGGCGGCGTGTATCGCTATCCAGAGCCGAAGATACTGGCGGGCAGCAACTACTGCGATATCGGCTTCGAGTACGACCCCGAACAGGGGCGCGTGGTGGTGATGGCGGCCCTGGATAACCTGATGAAGGGTGCAGCAGGCAACGCGGTGCAGGCGCTCAATTGTATGTATGGCTGGGATGAATCACTCGGCCTGACATTTCCCGGCCTGCACCCGGTCTAAGCAAGAAGGAAGGAACGCGACAATGACGCTGGTGATAAAGATTGGCGGGGGCGCGGGTGTCTTCGCTGGCGACATGCTGAGCGAGATAGCTCAACTGGTCAGAGATGGCGAGCGAGTAGTGGTGCTGCATGGCGGATCGGATGCCGCGAACACGCTTGGCGAGCGCATGGGGCATCCAGCGCGCATGGTAACGTCGCCGGGCGGCATGGTCAGTCGCTATACAGACCCGGAGACGCTGCACATCTACGCCATGGCGGTGGCTGGTGACATCAACACGACGCTGGTGGCGAGCTTGCAGCGTATGGGCGTGAACGCGCTGGGACTGGCCGGTGTTGATGGGCGGCTATTGTTGGCGAAACGCAAACCATTTGTGCGTTCGGTGAGCGCCAGATGGCCGCGCGCAGATACTGCGCGACGATTATACCGGGCAGATCGAGCAGGTCAACAGCGCGCTACTCGCGATGCTGCTCGACGCCGGGTACGTCCCCGTGATTGCGCCCCTGGCCTTGAGCCACGAGGGCGAGCGTCTGAACGTCGATGGAGATCGAGCGGCGGCGGCGGTTGCGTCCTCACTGCACGCCGGTACGCTGGTGGTCATGACGAACGTTCCCGGCTTGCTGGCTGATCCTGCTGATGAAACGACGCTCATTCGCGCCATCCCAGGCGCGTCGCTGGATGAATACATGACTTATGCGCAGGGGCGCATGCGCAAGAAGCTGCTCGGCGCGCAGGAAGCTCTGCAAGGCGGTGTGAGGCGCGTTTGTATCGGCAACGCGTCTGTGTTGGACGTACTGAATGGCGCGGGTACAACGATTGTGCGCGCGGGCGACGAGGTCGTTGCAGGCAACTTATCATATGAAAGGAATTGATAATGAGGAGCATCATTGACCTCGAAAATGCCTACACCAGTGGTGTGTATGGCAAGCGGCCCGTTGCCATTGTGCGCGGCCAGGGAGCGCGGGTCTGGGATGATGAAGGGCGAGAATATATCGACTGCACGGCTGGCTACGGCGTGGCGAATATCGGACACGCGCGGCCAGAGATCGCGGAGGCAATCGCGGCACAGGCGCAGCGACTGATTACCTGCCCCGAAATGTTCTACAATGACACGCGCGCCCGGCTGCTTGAGCGGCTGGCGCATCTCACGCCCACAGGCTTGAACCGTATCTTCCTGTGCAATAGCGGCACCGAGGCGGTTGAGGGCGCGCTGAAATTCGCCCGGCTGGCGACGGGACGGCGCGGCATCGTGGCGACGCTGCGCGGCTTTCATGGCCGCACGATGGGGGCGCTTTCCGCCACCTGGGAGCCGCATTATCGCGAACCCTTCGCGCCGCTTATCCCCGGCGTCACGCATGTGCGCTACAACGACCTCGCGGCGATGGACGCGGCGATTACCAGTGAGACGGCGGCGGTCATCATTGAACTGGTGCAGGGCGAAGGTGGCGTGCATGTCGCGACTGCTGAATACGTGCAGGGACTGGCGCGATTGTGCCGGGAGCGCGGCGCGCTGCTGATCGTGGACGAGGTGCAGACGGGTTTCGGGCGCACGGGACGCCTCTTTGCCTGCGATCACTACGACCTGCAGCCGGACATTCTCTGCCTGGCGAAGTCGCTGGCGGGCGGCGTGCCGGTGGGCGCGATTTGCCTGGGGCCGCGTGTGATGGAGAGCGGGCGTATCACCAGGGGCGTGCATGGCAGCAGTTTCGGCGGCAATCCGCTGGCCTGCGCCGCAGCCCTGGCCGCGCTCGACATCATCGAACTAGAAGACCTGCCCGCTCGCGCCGCAAGCTCTCGGCGCGCACGCTCTGGAACGGCTGCGCGCCATGCGTTCTCCTCTTCTGCGCGAGGTGCGCGGGCAGGGACTGCTGCTCGGCATTGAACTGACGCGGCGCGCCGCGCCATATCTCGACGCGCTCACCGAACGCGGCGTGCTGGCGCTGCAAGCCGGGCCGAACGTCATTCGCCTGCTGCCCCCGCTGGTAATCAGCGGCGAGCAACTTGACTTCGTCCTCGATGCTGTGGAGGATGTGCTGGCCGGCGAGGGGAATGGAGGCGCGTCCCGCGCCATCGTTCGCTGGTCGAGATTCCGAGGCCAGTTCAACAGCCGGGCAAAGCCGCCAGCGAGACCGAGCTGGCCCTGCTTTACCAGATGCTTACCATACCGAGCTATTCGCGGCAGGAACGCGACGCTGGCTCAATTCCTGGTAGCGCAGGCGCGGCAGATGGGGTTGGATGCCTGTGTGGACGAGGCCGGAAACTTCGTCGCCAGCACTTCTGCTCGTGATGTGACCGAACAGGCGCAGCCGATTGTGCTGCTCGGCCACATGGACACCGTGCGCGGCGTTGTGCCGGTGCGGTTGGAGGAGGGACTGCTGTATGGCCGGGGCGCGGTAGACGCGAAGGGGCCGCTGGCGGCGTTTCTTTGCGCGGTTGCTCGCCTTGCTTCTTCTGGAGATAGCCTGCGTCATCCGCTGGTCGTGATTGGCGCGGTTGAAGAAGAGGCGGCCACATCGCGGGGCGCGCGCGCCGTGGTAGAGCGTTACCGGCCTGCCGCCTGCATCATCGGCGAGCCGAGCGGAAGCGCGGCTGTTACGATTGGCTACAAGGGACGGCTGCTGGTGGAGTATCGCCTGGCGCGAGCGGTCAGCCACAGCGCGGGCCAGCAGCAGAACAGCAGCGAGGCGGCCATCGGCTTCTGGAACCGCGTCACGCACCATGCCGGGGAATGGAACGCGCGCAACGCGGCCCCGGCGGCGCATAGCGCCTTCGCTTCGCTGATGCCCTCGCTGCGCGGCATCACCAGCAGCCAGGATGGATTGGAGGAGCAGACGCGGCTGACCATCGGCTATCGCCTGCCGCCGGACTTCGATACGGCAGCATTGCGCGAGCAACTGGCACAATGGGCAAAAGAAGACCAGGCCACGCTCAATTTTTCGAGCGAGGAGGCGACTTTCCAGTCTACGCGGGCGACACTCCTGGCGCGGGCCTTCGTGGCCGCCATCCGCGAGAGCGGCGGGCAGCCTTCCTTCAAATTGAAAACAGGCACGTCTGATATGAACGTGGTCGGCCCTGCCTGGGGGCAGAACATCGTCGCCTATGGGCCTGGCGACTCGCGGCTCGATCATACGCCGCGGGAGCATGTGGCCGTCGTGGAATATGGCCGGGCCATCGATGTGCTTGAAGGTGTGCTAAGGACGCTGGTAATTGAGGAAGTGGGCAGACCACTGGAAGGAGTACACAGGTCATGAGAACAATCGCAATTCTCGACTCGACTCTGCGCGAGGGGGAACAATTCTCTGGAGCCTACTTTACCTTTGAACAACGTTTGGCGATAGCGCGGATGCTGGATGCCATTGGTGTGAGTTTTATCGAGATGCCTTCGCCAGTGGCCTCGGCGGAGACGCGGCGGCTGGCGCACGCGCTGTGCGACCTGGACATGCGGGCGCGCGTGGTGGCGCATGTGCGCTGTGTCGAGGCTGATGTGCTGGCCGCACTCGATACGCCAGTCTACGGGCTGAACCTTTTCTATGGCACCTCGGCAGAATTGCGCGCGTACAGTCATGGACGGCGCATTGAGCAGATGATAGCGGATGCAGTGCCGCTGATCCGGCGTATTCGCGCCGCTGGTCGCTACGTTCGCTTCTCCGCTGAAGATGCTTTCCGCAGCGACCTGGTTGATTTGCTGCGTGTCTTCGATGCCGTGGTCGAGGCGGGTGTGGAACGTATCGGGCTGCCGGATACCGTCGGCATTGCCACGCCGCGCCAGATTGAGCAGCTCGTGCAGCTCTGCCATGAACGCTACCCGCAAGTTGGCATCGAATTTCATGGACACAACGATACCGGTTGCGCTCTCGCGAATACGGTTGCGGCCATGGAAGCGGGGGCGGATTGCCTGGACGTGACTGTGCTGGGCATTGGCGAGCGCAACGGCATTACCTCGCTGAGCGGACTGATTGCGCAGCTCTACGCGCATTACAGGGAACAGCTAGACTCGTATGATCTGACGCAACTGGCTCCGCTCGATCAATTTGTGGCGAGCTGCCTGCGCCTGCCAATACCGTTTAATACACCGATCACCGCGCCGGGCGCGTTCACGCACCGCGCAGGTGTGCATACAAAGGCCGTCTTGCACAATCCGCGCTCCTACGAGATTCTTGACCCGGCTGATTTTGGTTTGCTGCGCCTGGTCGATATCGGATCGCGCATTACGGGCCGTCATGCCGTCGGGCATCGCGCGGCGGAACTGGGGCTGAGTCTGAGCAGCCAGGAGATCGTCGAACTGACCGGCGCGCTGCGAGAACGAGCCGAGCAGGGCAGTTTGAACCAGCAGGAAGTTGATACCTTTATTCACACGTACTACTTTTCCGACCCGATGAGCGAAGCCAGGACACAGCTCGTGGCCGGTTCGGAATAAGATCACTTGCAACAGGAAAGGAAACTACTAGAATGGGAACGCTAACCGAGGAAATCTTCAGTCACAAGCTTGGCCGTGCCGTTGAGCAAGGCGAGACGGTTGTAGTGGAAGTTGACCGCGTTATGAGCCATGATACGACGACGCCCCTGGCGATCCAGGCGTTTCGCAAGATCGCCGACCTGAGCGGCGGGCGCACCTTCGATGCGCGCAGGTCGCATATCGTCTTCGATCACATCATCCCGGCGGCGACTATCGCGGCTGCCACGCTGCATCGCGATGTGCGCGCCTTCGCCCAGGAGCAGGATATCACCATTCTCCAGGAAGGCATCTGCCATCAGGTGATGCCGGAGCGCGGCTACGTCGTGCCTGGCAGCATCATCGTGGGGGCTGACAGCCATAGCTGCACGTATGGCGCGTTGGGTTCCTTCGCGACCGGCATGGGATCGACTGATATCGGCGTGGCATACGCCACCGGGCGCGCCTGGTTCCGCATCCCGCAGACGATCAATGTGCGGCTGGAAGGCACGTTGCCGCCGGGCGTCTATACGAAGGATGTGTCGCTAGAGATTGTGCGGCACCTGGGCGTAGATGGCGCGAACTACCGGGCGATCGAATATAGCGGCTCGTTCGTTCGACTCGATCAGTGTCAGCGAGCGTTTTACGCTCTGCAATATGGCGATTGAGATGGGCGGCAAGGTGGGACTGATCGCGCCCGACGAGACGACGCGCGCCTGGCTGCGCGGGCGAACCGAACAGGAATACCCCATGCTCGCGCCGCGCCAACCCCGTTATGAGCGCGTGGTTGAGATCGATGTAGAGAATTTAGAGCCGCTGATCGCCTGCCCGCCCGATGTAAACAACCTTGTCCCGGTGAGCGAGGTGGAACATGTAGAGATCGACCAGGTCTTTCTCGGCACCTGTACGAATGGACGGCTCGATGACCTTGCCATCGCCGCCGGAATCCTGGATGGCAAAACCATCCATCCCCGCACGCGCATGGTGGTCATTCCGGCTTCACGCGAGGTGTATCTTGAGGCGATGCGGCTGGGCTACCTGGAAATCTTCGCGCGGGCGGGCGCGTCGGTTGGCACGCCCGGTTGCGGTCCCTGCATTGGGCGGCATTTCGGCGTGCTGGCTCCCGGCGAGCGCGCATTGACAACCATGAACCGCAACTTCACCGGGCGCATGGGTGATCCCACCGCTGAAATCTACCTGGGTAGCCCCGCCACCGTCGCGGCCAGCGCCCTGACCGGCCATATTACCGACCCCAGGAGAGTTATGTAAGCGGGTTATTGTGTAGCACGCAGATCCTGAGCGGAGCGAAGGATGACAGGATCGCCATGCTACGAAACGACGATTATGCAACGAAAGGAACTAACTATTATGGCTCGTATATGGATGCTCGGCGATAACGTCAACACTGATGTCATCATTCCGGGACGCTACAATGTTACTACTGACAGGGCGCAGCTGGCGCGCTATTGCCTGTGCGAGGTCATGCCGGAGTTCGCGCAGCAGGTGCAGCCAGGGGATGTGCTGATGGCCGGCCACAACTTCGGCTGTGGCTCATCGCGGGAACACGCTCCGGCGGCGATCCAGGCGTGCGGCGTGCGCGTGGTCATTGCGCGCAGCTTCGCGCGTATATTCTATCGTAATGCCGTCAATATCGGCTTGCCTGTGCTGGTGTGCGAGGAGGCAGCGCTGGCCAGCGAAGGCGGGCAGGAGATCGAGGTAGACCTGGCAAGCGGCGTAATTCATAATCTGACTACCGGGCAAACCTTCCAGGCTGAGCCGCTTGATCCCTTTGTGGCGCGTATCGCGGAGGCAGGCGGCATCATCAATTATATTCGGCGGGAAGGGACGCTGCGATGAGCGTGTACTCCCTTGCATCGCGGCGGTCACGGTCACGGACAGGGCCGCCGGTGGTCTGCGTGATCGCTGGTGATGACGCCGCGCCTGAGGTGATGCGCCCAACGGTCGAGATACTGCACGCGCTTGTGCCCGACATTCGTTTTGTGGAAGCGTTGAGCGGGCGCGAGGCGGTGCAACAGTACGGTGAGGCGTTTCCCGATGCGACGCGCCGGGCTATCGACGAGGCGGATTGCACGCTTTTCGGCGCGAGCGGCGGGCCAAGTCGCCCTGTCTTGTGGTATTTGCGCTGGGGCAAGGAAACCTTCGTCAACATTCGACCCGTGCGCTGGTGGCCCGGCTTTCGCAGCCCCATGTTGCATCCAGAGCGCATCGACTATGTGATCGCTCGCGATAACCTGGAGGGCCTGTACCCGCCGCGCGAGGGCGATATCGCTGAACTGGGCGCGCTGACCAGCAGCGGCTCGTGGTGGCAGGCGCCTCCGGTTGAAAAGGCGGGCGCTTATGCTGTGCGTGTCAGTACGGATGAGCAGGCGCAGCGCGTGGCGCGGGCGGCGTGCGAATTGGCGCTGCAACGGCAGGCTGATGGGTACGCGGGGCGGGTCACGCTGGGGGCGAAGTATTCGATATTGCCGCGCACGGATGGGCGTTTTCGCGCCATTGTCAGGGAGGCAGTGGGCGCGTATCCCGGCCTGAGCTACTCGGAATACCTGATCGATGATCTGGCGCGCCGCATAGTGGCTGAACCGGAGACGCTGGATGTCGTGGTTTTGAGCAACGAGCATGGCGATATCCTGGCCGACGCTGCCAGCGGCTGCATCGGCGGCCTCGGCCTCTCGCCCAGCGCTTGCTACGGAGCGGCATATGCCTACTTCGAGCCGGTGCATGGCTCCGCCCCCGATCTGGCCGGAAAGAGTGTCATCAACCCTACCGCCATGCTGCTCTCCGGCGCGATGCTGCTCAGCTATCTCGGCTATAATGAGCAGTCCCGGCGGCTGGAGCGCGCAATGCAGCAGGTTTACCTGGAAGGTACAGCGCTCACTGTTGACCAGGGAGGAAGCGCAATGACGATGGAGTTTGTTGACGCTCTGCGGGATAGGCTGTAACCGGGAACTCATAGCGCATTTTAGTGGAAGGCCTGGAACGGTCGCGCATCTCGCGTATGTCCTGGTAGTCCTCGTCGCGTACTTGCACGAAGCGTTCGATGGCGCCGGAGCGCAACGCGTTGGCGGCCAGGGGGTCTTCGTGCATGGATAGTAAGACTTCTTGAATGGTGCGTTTCAGGGTTTGATCTACTGATTTGGCGATCACTACGGGGGGAATGCTGGATGGGCCTAGCATGTCGATGGCGCGCAATGCTGCTGCTTCGGTCGGGTTGTGAGCCAGGAATACATCCAGTACCTGCGAATCGATAGCGGTGGCGTCGGCCTGCCCGCTGAGTACGTGGGCGATGGAGCGCTGGTGTGAGCCTGTTTCGATCAACTGACCGAAGAAGGCGGGGGTTTGGCCGCGTTTGAGCAGGCTGTAGTAGACGATGTTCCAGCCCGAATGCGATTCCAGCTGGTTGTATGCCCAGGCGCAGCCGCGTAGATCATCAAGGGATGTATAGCGGCTTTCTCGACGCGCGATGACATCTGAGAAGTAGATGGGTCGGCGCTGGTAGCGTTCTCCGTGCAGGACAGGCGCCGCGAGAAGCTCAAATGGGCAGGCGGGGAATTCTGCCAGGGTGGCGTAGGGTAGGCCGCACATGAAGGCAATATCGACTTGCCCGTCAGCGATCTGGTCAAAGGATTGCCCGACGGTCAGCGTGGTTGGCTGGCCTGTTTTTTCTCCGACGTAACGCGCGATATAGGCGTAGGTTTCGTAGATGTTGGGTGCCAGGTAGGTGGCAAAACGTATCATATCAATTTTTCCAGTCGGCCAGGAAGTGCTGGTCTTTCTCTTCTACATGTGTGCCCAGCATGGGATGCAGTTCCATGGCGGGTGAGTATTTGCTGGCGGGCACGGTTTTACCGAGTGCTTCAGCCATGGCTCGCACATAGTGGGGCGCGCCACCGCAGCAGATGCCGATGTAGTTGACGCCAATGTCCCTGGCTTCGCGCGCGAATTCGGCCATTTCAAAGCGGTTATAAAGGAATGGTTCGAGCGCGAGCGGAAATGCTTGTTGCCCATCGATGGTACGCAGCGATTCGAAGGTGGGGTGCTGCTCGCTGGTTTTGAATGGCACGGGCTGGGCGGCGACGTAGCAGCTTACGGCGGAACGGATTTTTTTGATGATGGGGAGCATGGTCTGCGGCCCCCGGTCGCAGTTGAGGCCAACGATGTCGGCTCCGGCGTCGGCCAACCGCTGGCAGGCTTCGACGTAGTCGTAGCCGTCGCGGGTGGTGTGCGGCTGTACTGATGCGAGCGTGACCATAGCGGGCAGGCCCAGTTGTTTGATGACTTCGAGGGCAATGAGAGCTTCTCCCAGGTAGTCATTTGTCTCGGAGATAACGAAATCGATACCTTCGTCTACGGCCCAGGTGAGTTGCTCCTCGTACATGGCTCGCACGACGCGCGAGGATGCGGTGACATTATGGGGATCGTAGGCCCAGGTATTACAGATATTGCCCGCGACCAGGGCGTTGCCTTCGCGCGCGACCTCGTTGGCGAGCCGCACGGCCTGCCTGTTCATGCGCTCCAGGTCGTTTTCTCTGCCGACATCCTTGAGCTTTTCACGGTGGGCGTAGTAGGTCAGGGCGACCATTACGTCGCTGCCTGCGCGCAGGAATTCGCGGTGCAGTTCTTTGACTGCTGCGGGGAAGTCGAGCACGACTTCGGGGACGTAAGGCCCGGCCTTGATATAGCCGCGCCGCTCAAGTTCGAATACGTATCCTTCGGCTCCCTGGACGACGCCCTGTTGCAGGCGTTCAAGTATGCCGGTAGTGGTAGTTGTTCTCATTGTGTGTCTGCTCCTTTTCTTTTAATTCAACAGGGCGGGGCAGCCCCTACCTTGACTGACCAGGGCGGGGGCAAGCCCGGCCCGTACCCTATACGATCTAGTTCGGGTTATCCGTAGGGGTGGGAACGCTTGCGTCGCCCGCCCGTGGAAGGATGACTCTGTTTCCCATTTGAACAAACAAAAGGAACAGGTACGCGGGCGACGCAAGCGTCCCTCCCCCACATCATCGTCCACCCCCGCCCCTACGGGTCAATGAATCCGGGAATCGCTGAGGGGAGAAACGGTTTATGTCGTAGACGGTGCCTTGCTGGAGGGCCAGTTGCATGAGGGTCTGGCCGATCCAGGGGGCGTATTTGTAGCCGGTGCCGCGCCAACCGACGCCGACGGTGATGTTTGGAAAGCCGGGCAGCGGGCCGATGATGAAGTTGTCGTCGGCCACGAGATCGTAGAAACATTGATCGACATCGGTTACATCGATGTTTGGGGCGTCTCGCAGGGCGGGCATACACTCTTCCACAAAGGCGGCGATGTTATTGATGTGGCTATGAGCAAGCGTGGCGTCGGGCGGGTTGTAGAAGCCGATTTTCACGCCGGGCGTCTTGCCGTTGAAGATGGGGTGTCCGTAGATGCCGACATCAAGATAGGCAAAGACGGGGAGAGCGTCCGACGTAAACATGGGCAGCTTTTCAGGTGGGGGCATGTAGTATTTGCACTGGCTGGGCCGGTCTGGTTGCAGCGGGTATTGAGCGTGGCAGCCAGTGATACGCGCAAGTACATCGTTGGTGCCCAGTCCGGCGGTGATAACCAGTTTGCGCGTGAGAAGTTGTCCGGCGCTGGTGGTTATGCGTATGCTGTCGGGTTGTTGCTCGATGGCGGTGATCTCGGTCTCTTCCAGGATGTTGACGTGGCGCGCCTGCAATGCGCTTGAAGCGTGTGGGTGACGTGTGGGACGTAGATGAAACCGGCCTCGACGTCCAGGCGCGCCATATCGACATCAAACTGGGGAAATCGCTGGCTTAACGTCTCGCGGGTGAAGGCTTCGGTTTTCAAATGGATGCTGGCGAGTACGCGGTAACTTTGTTCGGCATAGGTCTCCGCAAGATTGGGCGTGACGTTCGATTTGGCGATATTCAAGCAGCCGCAGTTTATAATAAACGGTTCTGCAGCTTTGCGCTCCAGTTCGAGCCAGAGTGCGCGTGCCTGGTAGGCCAGCCGGGCATAGAATGGGTTGAGATAATCGTTTCTGATGGATCGGGTGTAACCGAATGAGGCGGTTTTCGGATCGCCGATGCGCGACTTCTCGATAATGGTGATGTGGTTGCTCAAAGGCGCGGCGGCGTAGGCGGTCATGAGTCCCATGACGCCGCCTCCGACTATCACCAGGTCCTGTATGTGTTCGTTCATCTATGCTAGCTCCTTATATAAAGCAGTTCTTGCATTTCGGGTTTTTGCCCGGTGATCGGGAAGGTGTAGCATTTCGTGCTTTGTAGTAGCATTTGATTATCTTCCAGGCCGCCGGGCATGATGCCGTTGTGCAGGCGTATCCAGGCGTAGTAGTGCATCGCCAGGTCATAGGCGGCGTAGCGGTGGGTGCTGCTTTCCTTGAAGTACGTTTTCGCGGCGAGATCACTGAGCAGGACGAGGTTGTACCATTGTCCTGGACTGAGTTCAAGTGAGGAATAGCTGAGCAAACCGGCGTTGTGTGCTAACTCGGATATGAATAGCTGGTCTATTCGCTGTATCTCTTGCGCGATAGCCGGACTTACATGCGGTTGCATGCCGCTGACGAAGCCGACGAATAAAAGGCTGGCCTGAAGTAAATTCTCTTGTTGCTGGTAGATGATCACGCGATGGATGCGTTTGCGACGCTCTACCATGTACTCCATTGAGGGGAGTGTAGCCTCAGACGCTGAGCGTAGCAGGCGGAAATGAACACTATGAGCCATATAGCGTAGCACGCGCAAATCGAGTCTGACCTGCCAGCTTGCTTGTAATGAGGAACTTTCCAGCGTGTGTAGCTGGCTGCTTGCGGTATTCTTTTGCATGGACCCTGTCCTTACTGTGGTAGGAATTAATCACGTCAATCAGAAAAGCATTCCACGCCAAACGATAAGGAGAATCAAACCATATGACTCAAGCATATGAGTGTGAATTCATCGTCGAATGTGGAAATGCCAGTATTTCTGAGACTAAGAGGACATGGCAAGATATCTCTTATGGATGTTCTTGCGGCGGGTTAGCGCAGAAGGTATCCGGGAGCGTGAGTAGAAGAGCAGAAAAAGGGTTGAGAAAAGCGAAATAACATCCAATCGCGTAGTTTCATTGTGCCGTTACCCCTTAAAAACTTCCCTGGTTGGTGAAGATATACTGCGGTAATTTTATTGTAAAGTATATAGCTCTGTTTGTCAACAAGCTACGGGCGATACATACCGCGCATTACGCGACCCATCAGGGTAATAGCTGTTTTGTGGGGTATCAAACGCTGCATGACAATATTGGCGGCGCGGTTGGTCCAGCCTGGGATGATTACGGGTTGTTTGCCAAGCGCGGCAAGCGTTTCGCTCACGACGGCGCGTGGTGTCATGGCGGAGACTGACAGGCGACTTGAGCGACGGGGCGCGCTGGTTTGATAGCCGGGGGTGCTGACGGCACTGGCGCTGCATGTCAGTACGTCGATACCTTGCTCGCGCAGTTCGTCCCACAGTCCTTCGGCGAGCAAGCGATTATAGGCTTTGGTGGCGGAGTAGTTGGTGATGAGTGCGGAGCCTTGCGAACTGCTCAGCGAGGACATCAGTATGATGCCACCGCGCCGCCGCTTGAGCATATGTTGACCGAGCAGGTAGGACAGGGTGAGCGGCGCGCGGCAATTGACGGCGATTTCTTTCAGGTGGTCTTCAAGCGTGATCTCAAGGTAGGGGCCAATTCTGGAAAGGGCGGCATTGTAAACGAGAAGGCCAATCTCGATATCGCTGGTGGCTGCTTCAACCACGTTACCGGTGTCCTCACGGGCCAGGTCAAGTGGCAGCGTGCGTACCTCTATGGCGTGATCGCGTGTGAGTTGCGCGCCAAGCTGTTCGAGCAGTTCATTGCGCCTGGCTATCAGGACAAGGTTGAGTCCTTTGGCGGCGAGTTGCGTGGCGAACTCGGCCCCCAGTCCTTCTGATGCGCCAGCTACCAGCGCCCACGTTCCATAGCGGTCGCGGAAATTCGTGTTCTTCATATGTTTGTTCACGCGCCTTCCAGTCCTATTTTTCCCACGTAGGGAGATGTGCAATGAGCAGCCGATCGGCTGCTCATTGCACATCTCCCTACGTGGTCGAAACTCTTATGCATGATTATATGTGACAATAAGATGCTTTGTCGAACGTTGGAAATGGTACAATCCAGGAAAGCATTGTGATAGAAAAGAACTTTGTTTGGAGAGAATGCCTGTCATCCTGAGCGCAGCGAAGGATCTGTGCGCTGCCCACGAGAGATCCTTCGCTGCGCTCAGGATGACAGGGAGGAAAGTCTATTCTCTGAACGTCTAGATATTTCATGTTAGATTGGAGGCACAAAGAATGGGAGCATATGATGAGTTGCTCAAGGAGTTGAGGCAGCAAGAGGAGGATATCCAGTTCGCGAGTTTTGGTAATGATACGGCGCTGGCGGTGGGTTTGGCGTTGGTAGAGGCGGCGAGGAAGAGGGGGAAGGCGGTGACGATTGATATTACACGCGGCGGGCAGCAGTTGTTTCACTTCGCGATGGCGGGTACTTCTTTTGATAACGGCGAGTGGGTGAAGCGCAAAAACCGGGTGGTTCAGCGCTTTGGGCATAGTTCGTTTTATATGGGTACTTCCTTGAGGAACGCGGGCCAGACGATTGAAGAGAAGTATTTGCTGCCGGAGAGCGAGTATGCCGCTCACGGCGGAGCGTTCCCGCTTAGTATAAAAGGGGTGGGAGTAGTTGGCACGATTACAGTTTCGGGTCTGCCACAGCAGGAGGATCATGAACTGGTTGTGAGTACACTCAAACAGTTTTTGGGTGGTAGCGCAAATTAGTAGCAAAAGATACCTAGCTTTTATTGTCGCCATCACCATACAAGAAGCAATTGGTCCAGCGACCGTTGCCCAGTTCGGTGCGGCCGGGGAAGCGCTGGCGGCAGATATCCATGGCTTGGGGGCAGCGCGGGTGGAAGCGGCAGCCAGTAGGTGGGTTTATGAGGCTAGGTATCTCCCCTCTTACCGGGGGAGTGGCCGCTTTATCGCTGGTAGCGGCGCTGAGGCGCGCCGGGTCGGGGGCGGCTGAGATCAGCAGGCGGGTATAGGGGTGCATGGGCTGCTGGATCACCTCGTCGCTGGGGCCGCCTTCGACCATCTGGCCGGCGTACATGACGAGGGTGTCTTCGGCGAAGTAGCGCGCGCTGGCGATGTCGTGGGTGATGAAGAGCAGGGCCAGGCGTTCCTCGTCTTTTAAGCGCAGCAGCAGGTTGAGGACATCCAGGCGAATGGATACGTCGAGCATGGAGACGGGTTCATCGGCCAGCAGCACTTCGGGCTGCACGGCCAGCGCCCGGGCGATAGAGACGCGCTGGCGCTGGCCGCCGCTCAGTTGATGCGGAAATTTCGAGATGAATTGTTCGGCGGGACTGAGGTTGACGCGGTTCAGCAGGGAGAGGATTTGCTCTGTTTCCTGGCGCTTATTGCGGGCATGACCATAGATGCGCAGGGGACGAGCCAGGTGATAGCGCACATCGTGTACCGGGTTGAGCGAGGAGAAGGGGTCCTGTAAGATCAACTGGACATGGCGGCGATAGGCGCGCAGGCTCGAACTGTTGGATAAGCGGGCAGGCTCCCCGCGAAACAGGATGGAGCCGGAGGTTGGGGTGTATAAACCGGCCAGCAGGCGCGCCACCGTTGTTTTGCCACTGCCGCTTTCTCCTACCAGCGCTGTAGCGCGACCGGGGCGCAGGGCGAGGGAGGTGTCTTCGACGGCATGAACGGCTGATTTTTGCCCCAGCGGATTCAATGAATGCAGGGGGAAGAGTTTGCGCAGGTGAAGCGCTTCGAGGATAGGCGCTGTTACATTGTGAGCATGACTGTCTTCGATTGCCAGGTTGAGATCGTTCATCGAATTGCGCTCCCTTCGGCAAGCACTTCGATATTTTTTCGCCAGGTCAGACAGGGTGGGAGATTTGCCGCTGCCGCTTTCACCGGCGAGACCGAGAATCTCGCCACGCCGCAGGGAAAAGCTGACATCTGTTACAGCATGAACAGTGCCACTGGCGGCCAGGTAATCAACATTGAGATTTCTCACGTCGAGCAAAAGACTTCCCGCAGTATTTGCCATTATGCTGCTGCCTTTCGCAGTTTTTTGGGGTTGGCATCCTGGCGCAGGCGCGGGTCGGCGATTTCGTCGATGCCAAAGTTGATGAGGGAGAGGCCCGCGCCCAGCAGGGCGATGCAGACACCGGGAGGGATGAACCACCACCAGAGTTCGCCGCCTAATGCGCCTGCTTGCTGGGCCCAGTAGAGGATACTGCCCCAACTGGGGATGGTGCCGTCGCCCAGGCCGAGAAATTCGAGCGCGGCCCATGTCAGTACGACGTAGATGGTAGTACTGACGAAGCCCGCGACCACGATGCCGATTTCGTTGGGGAATATCTCAAAGAAGATGATGCGCCAGGTGTGTTCGCCGCTGGAACGAGCGGCAGTGACAAACTCGCGGCTGCGCATGGAGAGGGTTTGCGCTCGTAAGACGCGCGCTTGCCAGGCCCAGTTCGTAAAGATAATGACCAGCGAGATTGTGAATGGGCCGCGTGGAAGGTAGGCCGCGAGAACGATGGCCAGGGGGAGCGCGGGAAGTACCAGCGAGACATTGGTGAGCAACGTCAATGCGTCGTCGATCCAGCCGCCAAAGTAGCCTCCAACCAGGCCAACCACCATAGAAAGCAGGGTAACGAGCAGTCCTGTGCCGAGACCCCAGAAGACGCTGGTGCGCGTGCCGTTAATCAACTGGCTGAAGATATCCTGTCCAACGACGGTGGTTCCCAGCCAGTGTTGCGCCGAAGGGGAAGCGATGAAGAGGTTCGACGTGGCTTCGGGGTCGTAGCGCATGAAAAACGGTCCGAAGATGCCAACCAGGATGAAGGTACCGACGATGGCGCTGCCAGCGGCCACCTTGCGACTGGAAGTCATGGCGCGCCAGATGTTGAGCAGGAAATGCAGGACGCGGGTATAAAATTGATCGGGTGCAGGGGCGCGATTGATGGCGTTCACCGCAGGGCCAGTAATTTCCTGGGTTTTCATAGCTACGCGCTCCTTTCTACGCGCACGCGGGGATCGAGGAAGGCATAAAGTAAGTCGGCCATGAAGTTCGCGCCCAACACCGCCAGTGTGATAATCAGAAAGACGCCCTGCACCATGGCGTAATCTTGCTCGCCGACGGCCTGGAAGAGGGCATAGCCGATGCCGGGATAGGAGAAGACCATTTCGGTGAGAAGCTGGCCGCCCACAATGGTGCCGATGGCGATGGCGAAGCCGGTGATATTGGGCAAGATGGCGTTCCGCGCGGCGTAGCGAAACATGACGCGGCCCTCGGATAAACCTTTGGCGCGAGCCATCAATACATAGTCTTCTGAGAGCGTGGTAATCATGGAATTGCGCATGGTCAGCATCCAGCCAGCCAGCGAGGAGATTACCAGTGTCAGGGCGGGCAGAAAGGCATATTGAATAACGCTGCCGACATAATCGAGCGACCAGCCGGGCGAGAAATTCAATTCATCATAAGCGCCACCGGTCAGGGGAAACCAGTTGAGCAAATAGGCGAAGATGAAGAGAGAAAGCAAGGCCAGCCAGAAATACGGGATGGCCGAAAGGAAGTTCATGGCTGGCGAGAGGACTGTATCAAGCACGCTGCCTCGCTTCCAGGCTGTGATGATGCCGAAGAGGCATCCGAGCGCGAAGCTGATGAGAACCGCGACACCGCCGAGCATGATGGACCACCCGATGTCTTGCCCGATGATTTGCGAGACAGGCGTGGGGAAATACTGGATGGAGTTGCCCATGTTGCCGTGTATTACATTATTGAGGTATTTGAAGTATTGCACCAGTAGGGAGTCGTGCGTATTCAGACCGAATTCGGCTGCGAGCGTTTGTTGCATGGCCGGGGTTACATAGCCCTTAATTGACATTTTGCCCACGAGCGCCGCGACCGGATCACCGGGAGCCAGGCGCGGAATGAAAAAATCGAGTGTTATTGCCACCCAGACAGCGCAGGCGTAGAATAAAATACGGCGGAGTATGTGACGCACGGGTTACTCCTTCTTCAGAAAGCGACGTAAATGCTCTGAAAGTCAACGAATTCGGATATTTTTTATTGTACCCCATCAAGCGTGCTTGATGAGGTATGACGAGCGAAACACGTTCAGATAGTTTTTAACAACCAGATGAGGTATCGTTTGCGTAGGGACGCGGGTGGATGAGTTGCAGGGTGGGGACCCTTGTGGGCGTCCTCGTCCCCTATCGCATTTGTTTCCCCTGATGGCGTTGAGGGACGGCAGTATAGGGGACGAGGACGCCCACAAGGGTCCACCCCTCTAACCCGCATCCACCCGCGTCCCTACGCCATGGCGCGTCCCGCTCCTCGTCTCTTTCCCGTCATGCCCCATGTCTGGTTGTCACAATTCAACAGAGTGGCGAATGGAGGGTGGGCGCGAGGCCCACCCTCTGGTGTGTACTACGAAGTGGGTACCAGGTGCAGGATGACCTGTTCGATGTCAGGGGCAGTGTTGGGGCTGCCGCTGGAGTACGGGTTGCTGGTGTCGGGCCAACCGGTGAAGTGCCGGGTGGAGTATTCGTCGTAGTCAGCGCCGGTCCACAGGGGAATGAAGGGCTGGTTCTGGACGAAGACTTGCTCGAATACCCTGGATGGCCTGCATTTGTACAGACTGGTCAGAGGTTGAGGCGTACTGGGTCAGGAACTGGTCGGTTTTGGGGTCGTTCCAGGCCACAAAGTTGGTCTTGCCCTGGCCGATCAAAGAACTGTTCAGGTAATTGTTGTACAGGTAGTATGGTGTGGGGCCGCCAACCATGCCACAGAACATCATCTGGTAGTCGAACTTGCCATCTGCGCGCAGCGTATAGTAGTTGTTCTCGGCAACTGTGACGTTGTTGATTTTGATACCAACGGCCTTCGCTTCCGATTGGATCAATTGGGCTGCGGCATTCCAATCCGAGTAGGTGTCAACGCTTCTCAGCGAAAGGGTGAGGTCTTTGCCGTTCTTCTGGAAGTAGCCATCTGAACCCATTACCCAGCCCGCGCCGGTCAAGTATTTTTGAGCAGTGGTGGCATCCGCGCTTGTTGGCAGGTTAGCGTACTGCGGGGCCAGCCAGCTTTGCGCCGTCGGGAGGACGAGGCCGGTCACGCTTCCGGGAGGCTCCAGGCCGGCGGTAGCCTGCTGCGCGATTTGTGTGCGGTCAATGGCTGAGCTGAGCGCCAGGCGAATGGGTAGACCTGCCGCGCCACCGACAACGGGGTCTTTCTGATTGACGCAGATGGAGTAGAGGTTGATGGCGTCCATGAAGAGGTGGTTGAACTGCGTGTTCTTCTGCACGAAGTCTTGATTGAGCGTGGGCGAGAAGTAGCCTGCCCAGTCAATGGTACCCTGGGGCAACGCCAACTGTAGGGTGGAGTTGTCCTTGTATTCCGGGAAATGGACTTCATCAACTTTTACGCTGCTGGCCTGCCAGTAGCCTGGATTTTTAACGTAGACTGCCAGGTTCGCTTCGTACTTTGATACGGTGAATGGGCCGGTGCCGACCGGGGCGCTGGTGAGATACTTGGTCGGGTCGCCGACTGAGGAGAAGACGTGCTGCGGAACGATATAGACGTGTCCGGCAATTGTTACCAGTTCGGGTGGGTAAGCCTTCGTGAAGGTCATCACGACGGTAGTAGCGCTGGGTGCGGTCACGCTGCTGAGATAGCTCCACACGCCGTTGGCATCTGCCGCCGGATACTGCTTCAGCAGGTTGAAGGTAAAGGCAACATCATTGGCGTCGAAGGGCTTGCCATCGTTCCATTTGACACCCTGGCGAATAGTGAAGGTCAACTGCGTGTTGTCGCTATTCCACGAGTAGCCAGTCGCCAGCATGGGTGTGAAGGAACCACCATTGACATTCACAAAATACAGGGTTTCGTAGATCAGTCCCTGGACGCCTACATCAGTATGGCCGTTAAAGGGGTTAAGCCCAGCCTGGCTGAAATCGCTGGACTGAGAGGCAACCGTCAGGACATGTTTGGTAGTGGTGCCGGCGTTGTTCTGGTTGGAACTACCACAGGCTGCCAGGATCATGGTAAAGACGACCAGCAGAGTGGAAAACATCATGGTCGTCTTGCTTTTCGCCCTGGAACGCGCCGCAGGGAGAGAGTTGGGAGTCATTTACAACCTCCTACCGTTGGATGAAAGGATCTGTTTCGCGATCCTGATAAATAATCCGTAAAACGCACAACTGCATAAGTGAGACGCTCGAAATGTTTGCCAGTTTCCTTTCGACTATCCCCTCCTTTCAGGCACGAATGTGCCAGAACGCCATGGAGTACGCTTGCTTGCGGGAATTCCAGATCAATCTCTGTGTTTTACTGTACATGGTTCTGGTTCATTTGTCAAGACATCTAGACCACTATACAGGGTTGTGGTAAAATCTGATACAATGTTGTAGAAATACGTATAAAAGGGCACCGCTTATGGTGTCCATTGAGGAGAAGTATGACCTCTTTGCTAGAACAGGAAATCGAGAGCCAGCCAGAAGTGATTGCGCGTTTGTTGGACCGCGAGGCGCGACACATTTTCGAGATTGTCGCGCACCTGCCGTCGTTTGATTACGCGCTGATTGCCGCGCGCGGGTCGTCTGATCATGCCGCGACTTACGCGAAATATGCCTGGACGGTGCTGGCGGGCTATCCGGTGGCGCTGGCCGCGCCTTCTTTGCTGACCATGTACGGTGCAGTTCCGCGACTGGCGAGCGCGCTGGTGGTTGGTATTTCGCAGTCGGGCCAGTCGCCCGATATTCTGGCCGTGCTGGAAGAAGGCAAACGGCAGGGGCGACCCACGCTGGCGATAACCAATGATGGCGCGTCTCCCCTGGCGGCGATGGCCGATCACGTCATTGAGTTGCACGCCGGGGCTGAACGAAGCATCGCGGCGACGAAGACCTACACGGCGCAGCTGGCGGTGATGGCAATGTTCGCGGCGGCCTTGAGCGGTGATGCGCGAAATATGGAGGCGCTGCACCAATTACCGGCGGCGCTAGAGACGACGTTGCAACTATCTTCGCGAATTGAACAGAATATTGAGCGTTATCGCTACATGGATCGCTGTATCATCATTGGACGCGGTTATAACTACGCCACCTCATTTGAGCTTGCGCTCAAGCTGAAAGAACTGACCTATGTGATGGCAACGTCGTATTCTTCGGCGGATTTCCGCCACGGTCCAATCGCGACCATCGACAGCGGCCTGCCCGTCTTCCTGGTGATGCCAATGGGCGCAACATACGATGATATGCTCGAACTGGCGCGAGACCTGCGACAGCGAGGCGCGGAGTTGCTGGTCATTTCGGAGTCTGAAGACGCGCTCGCGCTGGCTCGAACGGCCTTGCCGATTTCACGGGGCGTTCCAGAGTGGCTCAGCCCGTTGAGCGCGATTATCCCCGGCCAGCTCGTGGCGCTGCGCCTGGCGCTGGCTAAAGGCCTGGACCCCGATGTGCCACGTGGATTACAGAAGGTGACACGAACATTGTAAGACAACGCAGTAGCGTTGTCTTACAATGTTCGTGTCACCTTCTATTTACAAAGTTGAGAGGCGGTCGCGCCACTCGTCGGTGGCGTAGGCCACTTCTCCGCGACAGAGGGTGGCTTGCAGGGTCATGGACTGGTCGAAGATGGTGAGATCGGCGTCGTAGCCTGCTTGCAAACAGCCTTTGCGTTGTGAAATGCGGGCGGAGCAAGCGGGATTGAATGTCAACATGCCTGCTGCTTGCTGGAGAGAGACGCCTGTCATGAGCAAGATGTTGCGCAGCGCCTGGTCCATAGTAAGGACGCTGCCAGTGATGGTGCCGTCGTCGAGGTGGGCCGCGCCGTGAATGACGTGCGCGGGTTGACCCGCGAAGTCGAAGGTGGCGTCGGCAAGACCGGCTCCGGCCAGCGCATCGGTTATGACGACGGTGCGCTCTGGCCCCAGCATCCTGACCAGGGCGCGCATGGCTGCCGGATGGACATGCACGCCGTCGGCGATTAATTCGCCGCGCACCCAATCGGCCTCGGCAAGCGCGGCGAGCGGGCCGGGGGCGCGGTGAAGCAGCGGGCGCATGGCGTTGAAACAGTGGGTGACGTGTGTAACGCCAAGTTCGATAGCCTCTTTGGCCTGCTCATAGGTGGCATCGGTATGGCCCATGCTGACGGTGACGCCAGCGTCAACAAGACGGAGGATCATGGCCGGGGCGCCCGGTAGTTCAGGAGCTACGGTTATCAGACGCAGGTGTCCATTAGTTAGCGCAAGCAGTGCCTCGGTTTCAGATTCGTCGGGCAGGCGCAGCCACGCTGGTGGGTGCGCCCCACGTTTTGCCGCGTTGATATATGGTCCTTCCAGGTGAATACCCAGTGGCTCGGCTCCCGCCCCAGGCGCATCGAGCGCTTCAACGGCAGTTTGTAACTGCTGTGCGGGTATGGAACCCGGTACGCCTACGACTGCAATAAGAAATGAAGTGACGCCGCTTGCAGGCGCCCAGCGCGCGAAATCTCCAATCTCGTCTGCGCGAGTAGTGTGGAGGTTATAGCCACCCCCGCCATGCGTATGTACATCGATGAAGCCGGGCATGATAATCATACCTTGCGCATCGATGATGGTATCAGGTTGAGGGACGCGATGATGCGCGTCCTGGCTGTCCTCACTTTCAACAGCCTCAATGCGCGGGCCATTGATGAGTATAGCGCCGCGCGCGATATCTGTTGCGGCATCAATGAGGCGAGCATTCCGTAAGGTAAACCGCATTATTGCTCCTTTTTTACCTTCCTTCAGGGTACACACTGCTGGACTGTTTGATCTGGAAGCCCCGGCTGGCGTACACTTGACAGGAACGCAAAAATATGGAATGATTGGTATCAAGTGAAGTGGTATATACAATATACCAATTAGACCACTTTCATAACAAGTACCATATTTATGTGAAGAAAGCAAGTGTTTGTGCCTGTGGCGAACAAGATTGGAAAAAGAGATGAGCGCGATTTACCGCAATAGTCCCCTGCCTCGCTATTATCAGTTGAAGGAGATCATGCGGGAGAGGGTGCGCGCGGGCGAATGGAAACCTGGCGACCTGATACCATCCGAGCGCGAATTGGGTGAGAAGTATGGCATCAGCCGTATGACGGCACGGCAGGCGATTACGGAACTGGTGAGCGAGGGGCTATTTTATCGCGAACAGGGTAAAGGCACCTTTGTCAGCCAGCGCAAGATCACCCAGCAATTGATTCATCTGACCGGCTTTACCGAGGATATCCGGGCGCGTGGACAGCGTCCCGGCACGAAGGTTATCTCGGCCACCATGCATCTTGCTGACGAAGCAACGGCTGAAAAGCTGCGTATCAGCCCTGGAACGCCCATCTTTCGCCTGCAACGCCTGCGCCTGGCTGATGATGAACCACTGGCTATCGAATTATCGCACATCAGTTTCAAGGATTGTGAAAGGTTATTGGAAGAGGACCTGGAAAACAATTCACTGTACCGCGTGCTTGAATCAAAGTATGGCGTGATGTTGATGGAGGCTGACCAGGAGATAGAGGCAGGTCTGGCGGGCAGTGAAGACGCGCAAACGCTGAAAATCGCGCCTGGCAGTTCGGTTCTCTACACGCGCCGCGTGACCTATACCGAACGCAACCAGCCGATTGAGTATGCTAAAGCGGTGTATTGCGGCAGCAAATACACCTTCTATACCCACATGAGGCGAGAACAATTGATGCCGTAACCTTACTATGGAGGTGATCGACATGGATACGCAGGCCAGAGGGTTTCTAAACGTGTTAGACACGGAGAAGGCCAATCCGGCGACGGGCGAGATTGATCGTATGAGTCCGTTGGAGATTGCGCGGGTTATCAATGCCGAAGATGAGCAGGTGGCGCTGGCCGTGCGATCAGGTGTTGCCGCAGATTGCCAGGGCCATTGAAGAGATTGCGGCCCGGCTGCGCAGCGGCGGTCGGCTTATCTATGCCGGGGCGGGAACCTCTGGCCGGCTTGGCGCGCTGGATGCGTCGGAATGCCCACCAACGTTTAATCTTGCGCCAGATGTGGTGATGGCTTGCCTGGCAGGAGGGCCAACGGCGTTTGGCAGCGCGCATGAAGACCTCGAAGATAGCGAAGAGGCGGGGCGGGCCGACCTGGAAGCTGTGGCTGTGACGGACCGAGATGCGGTAGTGGGGATTACGGCCAGCGGGCGCACTCCGTATGCGCGGGGCGCAGTGGCCTGCGCTCGAAAAGAAAGGCGCGTTGACCATCGGTGTTGTTTGCAACAGGCTTACACCGCTCGAACAAGAGGTGGATATTCTTATTGCGCCGCTTGTAGGGCCGGAGGTGATTGCGGGTTCGACGCGTTTGAAGGCTGGGACAGCACAGAAGATGGTGCTGAATATGCTCAGCACGGGCGCGATGATCCTGCTGGGAAAAACTTTTGGCAATTTGATGGTGGATGTGCAGGCTACAAATTATAAACTGCGCCAGCGCGCGCTTTCGATTGTGCGCTCGGCGACGGGATTGGAAGCGGAGGCGGCAGAGAGGCTATTAGCGTTAGCAGGAGATGATGTCAAAACGGCCATTTTGATGGAGCGCTCGCGTATTTCACCTGAACAGGCCAGGGCAAGGCTGGCCGCGCATGGAAATGTGCTGCGAGCGGCGCTGGAAGTTGGATTATGAGCAACTATACTGATGGTATGACGCTGGAGGAACAGATTGGGCAGACGTTGATGGTGGGTTTTGCGGGGACGACGGCATCGCGGGAAGTGATTGAGCTGATACAGCGCTATCATGTGGGGAATATTATTTTGTTTTCGCGTAATGTGCGTGACGCGGAGCAGGTGCGTACCTTGACACGAAGTTTGCAGAGGGCGGCGCGGGAAGCGGGACATGTTTATCCGTTGCTTATAGCCATTGATCAGGAGAATGGGATTGTGCAGAGGTTGGGGGAGGCGGCGACGCTTTTTCCGGGCAATATGGCGTTGGGGGCGATTGGCTCGGAAGAGGTTGCTGCTGAGGTGGCATCGGCGACGGGGCGCGAACTGAAAGCGTTGGGGATCACTATGAACCTGGCACCGGTGGTTGATGTGAACAATAACGCGGCCAATCCGGTGATCGGCGTGCGCTCATTTGGCGAAGACCCGCGATTGGTGGCGCGGCTGGGTTCCGCGATGGTGAAGGGATATCAGGACGCGGGTGTTATCTCCTGCCTTAAACATTTTCCCGGCCATGGGGATAGCGCCGTTGATTCGCACCTGGCGATGCCTCTGATTCCGCATTCGCTCGAACGGCTGGAGGTGGTGGAGTTGGTGCCATTTCGCGCTGGCATTGAGGCCGGGGCAGGAAGCGTGATGATCGCGCACGTGGCTTTTCCCGCTCTGACGCATGACGAGGCGTTGCCGGCCACGCTCTCGTCAGCCATTATACAGGGGTTGTTGCGCGAGAAGATGGGATACGAAGGCGTCATCGTCTCGGATTGTTTAGAGATGCAGGCTATTTCAGATACGTTTGGCTCGGAACTAGCGGCGGTCATGGCGTTACAGGCAGGTATTGATCTTGTGCTGGTATCACACACATTTGCAAGACAACGAGGAAGCTTTGAAGCTATGCGGGAAGCTGCGTTGACGGGCGAGCTTCCGGCGCAAGTAGTGCAACGAGCGGCGGAACGTATAGTGAAATTGAAAGCGCATTATCTCTCCTGGGATGAATTTGCGATGGATATAGATTATACAGCGCAGGCGCAGTTGCAGGAGCGGGCATACGAGCTATCCACGACGCTGGTACGCAACGATGACGCGCTCTTGCCTTTGCGCCTGCAAGAAGGAGAGAGCATTGTGGTTGTCTCTCTTGCCAGAAATACGACGACGATGGTAGAGGATCGTTTTTATTCTGATGAGATGCTGCTGGATATTCTCCGGCGCTATTCACGCGATGTGAGCTTGTTGCGTGTTGCTTCTGAGAACGATTATCGGGAGGTATTGGAAGAAGAAAGAGAGAACGCTATTTTTATAGTGGCGACGGTGAACGCGCACCTGGATGAGGAACAGGCGAACGTCGTGCAACTTCTTATAGCCAATGGGAGACGAGTAGTAGGGATAGCGGTGCGCAATCCATATGATATAGAGGCATTCCCCCAATTGAGAACGTTTCTTGCCACGTATGAATATACGCGACCGGCGCTGGTCGCTGCTGCGCGTGTGATTTTTGGCGAGCGCGAGGCGCGCGGGCATTTACCGGTGAGCGTTGCACTGTAGATTGATATCTGCTCATCAGGCCTGTACACTTGTACCATAAGAAAAATGTGGGATTGGACAGACCTTATCACTTGTGGAGCAGGGCAGGCTGAAGATTCGCCGGGCGGAATTGCACCAGGGGTTGCTTCAGCGATTGAGGATATCACTCCTGGTGGCTGTTCACCCCCCAACGCTTTGGCGGCGGATAGACGTATCGGGCAATCGTCGTCAACACCCAGCCGATACAGAAGCCGAAAAAGACCAACTGGGTGGTCTGCTCGCCCTCGCTGCCCCGGATCGTCCGTATGAGTATTAAAACAACTGCCCAGGCAATGGCGAGGCCAGCGCTGTAGGTCCAAAAGTTTCTGAAGCGAAGCATCTTCTACCCTGTTCCTTTCGAACGAAGGACACGATATACAATATTGCTATATGTTATATTCATAATAGCATATAGCAATATTATTGTCAAGGGCTGAACCCAGGGAAAATTAAATCTTGAAACGCAGCCCGGCGTTCTTATAGGCTTCCTGGTCGGCGCGGAAGCTGTCGGCGTTGGTGCCGCGCGCGGTTGCTAGAAAATCAGCCAGCAATTGCAGGGGCAGCACTGTCAGCAGGGGTGTCAATTCTTCTGGCAGATCAACGTTGTATCCAATTGCAAAAAGTTTCCACCGTTCGCCATCAATAAGGGCAGCCGTTTCCGCTGTGGGAGCCAGGCCGATAAGCCAGATGCGCGAACCAATTTCGCTCAACGCCAGCAGGAGATCGGCCATGCGCGACTGCGCGGCCCCGCGCACGCATACAGGAATTACGAGATCTTCTCTCTCGAAACCTACCTGCGGCCCGTGAATGGCCTGTTCGAGTTCAAAGCCTTCAGCCGTCACGTATGCGGCTTCTTTGGCCTTGAGCGCACCTTCTGGTCCTGTCACCGCGTTTGGTCCCGCGCCAATGTAAAACAGCCGCCGCGCGTGCGCTACGGCATCGTTAGCTATCTCGCGCACTCCGTCTTCGCGCGCGAGTATGTCTTCCATGATTGACGGTATGTGCGCCAGTCCCTGTTCCAATGCCTGGGCCTCGCGAGTTCTCCCATTGAGCGCGGCCAGGCGGGCGGCGATCTGCGCCAGGCGCGTCATGGCGCCCACGTAGCTGATTGAGTGCGTCGATGAAACTTCTTGCTCAACCGTTTCAATAATAGTAGCGTTACCCTGCATCTTCGAGCCGCGCCCCGTGATGCCTACCGTGCGCACTCCGCTGGTTATGGCACGCTGCAAAGCCAGGTTCCCATGCAATTTACTGCCCCGGTGACTCACTACGATCACCCCATCGTCCTCGCGCAGTAGTCGCGGGTAATGCACAAACTCGAAGGAGCGTAGCGCCCACGCGTCCGCTCCAGCATAGCGCAATAAATATTCTCCGACCGTTGCCGCGTGAAAGCTGGTACCAATGCCGGACAAAAAAATACGCCCCGTCTGCGCCATCATCTCTGCTGCCCGGGATGGCCCGTCCCAATCGGTTAGTAACTCGCGCACCGCCTCAGGCTGCGCGTGAATCGAACGATACAAGCCGCTGGTATTCGTGTCTGACATACTATTATGCTCCTTTTTCTTTTTTATCTGATGATTTCTTACGACCAAATCTGGTAAGAGTACGAACTGGGCCACGCATCATTGCCGGATTTGGTTGTCAAAATACATCAGAAAATTGATGCCTGAAAACCTATATGGTATCAGTGTAGCCCATCCCACCCTACCTGTACAGAGCCAGGCTTGCCTGAAAATCCCATCCAAAGCCTGACTGAGCGAATAAATGTTTGTATTGAAACGTTCTTATACGTATAGATGGAGATAATAGAAGCGCAGAACCGAGTTCCTCATATGCAGGCGAGGGTTTCCCCGGCAAGAGCAAGCACGGTATAACTGTTCCTGACAGAGTAGTTGTTTAACAACAGGTCTCTATGCGCGTGTGTGCGTTTGCAAAGCAATCCAGGCACACTCAAGTTACGTTTTCTTTATAGAATCGTCGCAAATGATATCAATTCTCTGTCGTGTTCTGTAATAAGCGCGGATATTCCATTATCCAGGCTACCATGAATACTTACTTTTACGGGAGTTTTATTATGTCAAGCCAAGCAAGTAGTACCCTGTCAGGCAAGGAGACGCTGGATAGCGCCAGCATGTCGTTTGAAGAACGGTTACAGATGGGCGCGGATAACGCTGTGCGCTGCATGGGGGTCGGTGCTGCCGACCGCGTCTTTATTATCACTGATTTTGAACGCGAGCATATCGCCCGGCTTGTGGCGATGGCGGCCCTTGAGCGACACGCCGATGTATCCGTTCGTTTTCTTGAACATTATGGTCAACGCCCCTTGACTGTCTTCTCGGAAGAGTTGCGCAACGATTTGATCAATGCGCGGCCCACCGTGAGCTTTTATATTGCTACTGCCAAACCGGGCGAGATCACTTTCCGCATGCCTATGCTGCCCTTCCTGGTAAACGAACTGCATGTGCGGCACGGCCATATGATCGGCATCGACGACGAGGTGATGATTGAGGGTATGTGCGCAGATTACGATGAAGTTTTCACCGTCACTAACCAGGTTTATGATATTGTGCGCAACGCTAAAACTATCCATGTCACATCCGTTAAGGGCAGCGATGTTACGGCCACATTTAACAAGGACTGGAAGTGGATACCCTGTCACGGGCGTTACCACGAAGCCGGGAAATGGGGCAACCTGCCCGAAGGCGAAGTCTTCACTGCGCCTGCAACCGTTGATGGTGTGCTGGTATGCGACGTGCTGGGCGACTTTTTCTCAAGCAAATACGGTGTGCTGGAGCAGCCTATCGTCTTGACCGTTACGGGTGGCTATATCACCGGTGTGAGTGGCGAAAATGCGGCCATTGTGGAAGATGTGCGCAGCTACCTTTTTTCGACTCCCAACGGGAACCGCGCCGGAGAGTTTGCTATTGGTACGCTCACCAGCCTCACGCGGTTAAGCGGCAACCTTTTGCAAGACGAAAAGATGCCAGGACTGCACGTGGCCTTCGGCAATCCGTACCCGGAATTTACTGGAGCGGATTGGAGCGCGAAAATTCACGTCGATGTCATTCCCAGCGAATGCACCATCGAGGTTGATGGTCTGGTCATTATGCGTGAGGGTACGTTCACCATTTAGGATGCCAGCCAGGGGTGGGGCTTATCCCTGGTAAATGGTAATTTTTCACAAATGATGTCAGGCGGTACCAAATTGTTGACACTGGTCTTTTCTTCTTGATACAATAAAATGCGGTTATCGCTGTGTATGCGCGTTTTAGAGTAGCCCAGACATCTCACTTGCTTGCTCTCTGGTGGAGAGCATGGACGGAGTTTAGCGTGTCTACAACCAGGGGCCAGCATCTTTTAGGTAAGGTTGTTGGCGATTGCCTCCTTGAAAAATTGGTTGGATATGGTGGATCGAGCGCGGTGTTCCTGGCGCAGCCCGCTAATTCGGAACAGCAGGTGGCTGTTAAGGTTTTTTTGCCGCGTTCCACCATGGATTCTCAGGCGCAAAAGAGCTTTTACCGCCGCTTTTTACGCGAGGCGCAGGCTGCCAGCAACCTGGATCATCCCCATATTCTCTCGGTTTACTCCTATGGTGAACACCAGGGACTTCCGTATATCGTAATGCCGTATTTATCCGGCGGAACTCTGGCCGATTTCATAAAATGTGAAGGCCCGCTTTCATTGCGTGTGGCGCAATCCTATCTGAAGCAGATTGCGGACGCGCTCGATTACGCGCATACATGCGGTTGCGTGCATTGCGATGTCAAACCGGCTAATATCCTGATAGGCGATGATGGACAGGTTGTGCTTTCCGATTTCGGTATCGTGCGCCTGTTGGAGGGAGCATCTTTAAGCGCGCAGCAATCGACAAAGTCGCCGGAAACTTTGATGGGTACGCCCGATTATATCTCCCCCGAACAGGCGCTGGGCGAACCCCTTGATGGCAGGACTGATATTTATTCACTGGCTGTCACCCTCTTTTTCCTGCTGGCGGGCGAGGCTCCTTTCAAATCCGACTCTTCTATCGCAATGGCGCTCATGCATGTGCATGAAAAACCTCCGCTACTTGGATTGCAACGCGCCGATGTCACGCCGCAGATAGATCACGTTCTTGGCATCGCTCTCGCCAAATGGCCTGAGGAACGCTACCAGACCGCCGGAGCCTTCAGTGACGCATTTTCTGAGGCGGTGGCTCAGGCCAATAACATTGATAGGGTAGCATACGTCAATCGCGCTTCCCACCTTCCCGGCAAGAAGCCGACGAGCAAGGCGCGAGAGAATGGCAATATGGCGCTGTTAGAACCCGAAGTGCGCGTCAAGCCGGTGACCGGGCAGCCATTGCTACGTTCGCGCTCCACATTGCTTTTGCTGGTGCTCAGCGTCCTGTTGATCGCGGCTATTATCGCCGGTTTCATACTCAATGCCGCAGCCAATTCGGGTTCGAAAGGCGCTGGAACCCCTGTCGCATCAGACGATGTCCTGGTGGCCAATCAAAGCGTGTGGAATACCAGCCCGACCTACTTTTTCGATTCTGCTGGTCGCTATCACATTGTGAATAAATCCGCGCAAACGCTGGCTACGGCCCTGTATGTGAATAATCAGCTTACCAACTTCAGTCTCACCGTTACGACAAATCAAATTGCAGGGCCGGTAGACGGTGGTGATTTTTACGGGGTAGTGCTGCGATCTACCCAGGATCAGTCGCAATATTACCTGTTTGAAATCTGTCCTTTTACTGAACAATACGAATTTGAGCGTTTCGACGGATCGTGGCATAATCTGGGGAATGGAGCGGTGTCCTCAATCCATACGGCTGCGGGTCAAAGTAATATCTTCTCTATTGAAGTCGTCGGTAACTCATTTACGTTTAGTATCAATGGCGTTCCAGTCCGCACTACCGCCTTCACAGACACCATATCTTCACCTTTCAAGACGGGAGAAGTAGGTCTCAGCGTCGAAGAGGACAATGTAGAAGTTGCCTTCTCTCATATGGTGATCAGCCAATTGTCGTGACTTTTTCGCGATTTCAAAGAGATGAACGATAGCGCTCTAATTGCAATATCTCGCGCGCCTGCGCCGGTGTAGCAATGGGACGATCAAGTTCCCGGGCAATGCGGGCGATGCGCGCCACCAGTTGCGCGTTGCTGTGGGCGAGCTGGCCTTTGCGGTAGTAGATGTTGTCCTCGAAGCCGACACGCGCGTGGCCGCCCATTGCCAGGGCGATGGTTGCCAGCGTCAACTGGTGCCGACCTATGCCCGCTACGCTCCAGGTGCTGCGGGGCGGCAGACAGCTCACCATATGCGCGAGATGAGCGGGATCAGCGCCGAGGCCGCCGGGAACGCCCATCACAAAGTCGAACTGCACGGGGTCGGTAATGAGTCCCATTTTGTGCAGGCGCATGGCCTCGTCGAGCATCCCTACGTCGAATATCTCGATTTCAGGCACGATGCCGGATTCGCGCAGGCGGCGCGCGAAGGTTTCGACCAGCCCGCGATTGTTCATGAATATCCCGTCGCCGAAGTTGACGGTACCGGTGGTGAGGGTTGCCATGTCAGGCTGGCACTCAATGCTTTGCAAACGTTCTTCCGCGCTCATCCACACCGCTCCGCCCGTGGAAACCTGGGTGACTACATCGCAGCGGGCGCGAATGCCCTCAACCACTTCGCGGAACAGTTGCCCGTCCTGCGTGGCATTGCCCTGCGCGTCGCGCACATGGATATGGATAATCGATGCTCCCGCCTCATAGCACTCAACGGCTGCCGCGATAATCTCTGGCGGGGTAACAGGTAAATTGGGCTGCTCCGCCCTGGTTACTTCCGCGCCAACCATAGCAGCGGTAATCATTACAGGTTGCATGGCGCTCTCCCTTCCTTTTTTCTCTCGTGTCCTGATGATTTCTTACTATATGACCAATGCAGTGATATCGCAAACTTGTGTAACTTTGATGTTCTGATTTCGTGACAAACATGCGGCATTCGGTTATACTACATACAGTCAAAATGCATGAGGTACCTTAGAGAAAAGCAAAAAACGATTCACTTTAGCCAGCAGAGGAAATACTATGCCGGTGCGCAAGTTTATGCCTGGAATAAAATTTACGGTGACAGATGCATTAACGCCAAATTATCTGAAAAAACTGAGTCGTCAAACGTATACGGCCACCGCTATTGTTCTCTTCATCAGCGTTTTCAGTCTACTATGGATGATCTTTCATATTGGCGGTAAAATTCCTGTTGGGCGATCCACTCTGCTGGTATTCTATGCTAACTCAATGTACGCATTTATTTCATTTGTTGGCGCGACCTGGTGTTTCCAGACGGTGTATCGCGCTGGCCGGGGGCCGGTTATATTAGCGGTTCGTCATCGTCGCGCCTGGCTTCTGATCGGTCTGGGGTTGCTGGCGAATGGTATAGGCGGCGTGATCTATACCTATCTTGAAGATTATGTAATGAGGAACCCGGTTCCTTCTCCGGCTGATTTCTTTTTCATGCTCACGTATATTCTGACGTTTGCCGGTCTGCTCATGATGCCGACTTTTCCCAAAACTCGGCAATCGCTCAAGCTTTTGGTACTGGATACGCTGATTACGACGTTGGGTATTGCGGATATTAGCTGGTTTTTTGTGATTCGGCCATTCTTTTCTACATTTCACAACCTGCTTCAAATATATGTTGCTGATTCGTACCCTTTCTGGGATATTTTGCTGGTCCTGGCTATCGTTTTGCTTATTTACCAGCGTACCGGGCCTATCTTGAATTCTTCGCTTGTTTTATGCGGCATTGGCATCTTAGCGCAAATCGGGGCTGATACTCTTTATGCCTTGACAGTTCCGTCTAATAGCTACAATACGGGTACCTGGTATATTGATACGTTCTGGATCGTTGGCTATTTGTTGATTGGACTCAGCGCTCCCTATCAATATGCCAGCATCGCGCGGCGCGCATTTGGTCAACGCGAGCATTCGAAGGCGCGCGCCAAATCTGTCGAGAAGTTGGCGGTACAGCAGGCTGACGAAAGGCAAAAAACCGCATCTTTTCTGGGTGGCGCTCTCGTCTCCATTCCTATCGTGGTCCTGGCGATCGTTATCATCTATTGTCAGATTGCGCATATACAAGACGCGCCCCTTATTGTAATCGGGATCTTTATCGGTCTCCTGGTAACTGCCCGCTTCGTGGTGTCCAATTATGAGAATGTACGGTTGTTGTCAGACCGAGATCAAAGACGGGAGCAGGCCGATATGCTGCGTATATTGACCGCGCAGTTGACGGAAGAAATCCAACTCGATAGCCTTGTTACGCGCATTGTGGTTAGTGCAACAACCTTGTTAGGCTTTGATACAGCGGCGTTGCTGTTATTTCAATGGCGCGAGCAGCCTCCCGCTGGTGAATTTAGCCTGTTGGTGCGCGCTTGCGCTGATAATTTTGGGAGCATTGCAACCTGGCAAATGGATGGGGATCGGTTTCAGTATCGCGATATTCTCTCAGATACGTCTTTACAGGTATACTGGCCTGAAAAATGGGTTGAAGTGCCAGAGGGTTTAGCACAGTGGCACAAAGAGCAAGGGGTGCTATCAACGCTGTTTATTCCGCTGATTACGCAGGAGAAAAATCTGGGTTGCCTGGCCTTTTCGAGCCGCTCTTTGCGGAGCTTTGACGAGGATCATATCCATCTCGCTACGGCTTTTGCGGAACAGGCCGCGCGTACTATTGAGCATGCGCATTTATACGAGGAAGCGCGCGAGCGTGAATTATTCGCGCAGGCCTTGACAACGGTAGCTGCTCGCTTAAATTCAGCGATGGCAACCGGGGCCGGAGTTGGCGCGGAGATACAGCAGCTTATTTGCACGGAGGGGGCGCGCGCAATGCAGGCCGATTATGCTATTTTGTACATGGCTGAGCGCAGGAATATGCTCTTTCCTGTGGCGGTCGCTTCTCGTGACCAGGATGCTGGCTCTTTGATAGGCGATTGGCCCCCAATCCATGTTCACACGCCGGAAACGCAGGCGCTGAACTCATTACAACCAGAGCTGATGGCGATCAACGAAATGACTTCAAGTGGCTACCTGCCGGCCGTAACTGGTCCATTGCTAGCCTTGCCGATGCCTGCGCAGCAGCAGAAGGGTCTTTCCACAACAACAAGGCCTGTCCGGGTGCCAACGGGTGGACTGCGCGGGCGAAAAATGATCTCGCTGCGCACCGTACTTATGCAGCGTGGCGCTCGAACGGCTGTTTTCGCGCCGCTTATCGTGGGCAATTCAGCGGTTGCCCTGCTTGTGCTGGCGCGTTCAAGTGCCTCAGATGCTCAGCATAAACGCTATTACGCCCGCGCAGACCTGGAGCAGGCGCGGGATTTCGCGGAACAGGCAACCATAGCATTCACCAATGCGCAACTTTACCAGCAGATTCGCATGGCGCACAGACAACTCCAGGAGCTGGACCAACTGAAAGACCAGTTCATGATTACTGCTTCTCATGAACTGCGCACGCCACTCACTTCGGTGCAGGGCTACCTCGAATTGCTGGCGCAGTTTGGAGATAAGGTGCCTCCGGAGCAGCAGCAGGAATTTTTGCAGAAAGCGCGGCGCGGGTGCGATGAGCTGGTGCTCTTGCTCAGTAATGTGATGGACGCCAGCCGCCTGGAGATTGAGGCGGGCATCCGCCCGGCTCACTTTGAGAGTGTATCCGTTTACCGGGTAGTTCAGGATGTGATTATGCTGATGGAGCCACAATTGAATCAGGAAAAGCGCCAGGTATATATGCACGTCCCCGAACATCTCGAGGTAAGAGCCGATCCCGCTCGATTACGCCAGGTTGTGCTCAATCTCTGCACGAATGCCATGAAATATTCTGAAGCAGGCACGTCACTCACCTTTGCCGCCCGCGTCTATTCCGATCAGCGTCCCTCGGCCCTGATTAGCGTATCTGACAGGGGAAAAGGAATTAAGCCCGAGGACCAGCCGCAAATATTTCAGCGTTTTGTGCGCCTTGAAAGCGACCTGAATAGCGCGGTGCGCGGCTCCGGTTTGGGACTGTATATCTCGCGCCGTCTTGTCGAGGCGATGGACGGCAGAATCTTCGTGGAGAGCAGCGGCATACCCGGCGAAGGCTCGACATTTTCTATCCAGCTTCCTCTGGCCTGATATTCCTACCTTCCCGGTCAAACCAGCAAGAGTTCACGCTCGTCCGTTATATGGGGTATGAGCATTCGTGATTTCGTTACAACAACAGTAGGAACTACCGGATTATCCTCGAAAGAACAAGTTGCGCGGGAGGATAAGCGCGGGATTTCACCCTGGTTCTGGCGCAGGACAGGCAGGCGCAAGGATACATCATCTCGCATAGCTGTCGGACCGCTTTTGATTTGCCTGGTAATCGCGCTGGTGGTTCGCACCTGGCTGGCGTATCACACGCTCGGCTTCATTGATGGCGACGAGGCGCTGGTGGGCATTCAAGCGCAACATATTCTCCAGGGTCAATTTCAAACGTACTTCTACAACCAGCCCTACATGGGCAGCCTGGAAGCCTATGTGGTGGCTGGTATCTTTGCCGTTGCCGGTTCTTCGGTCTGGACGCTGCGAGCCGAACCTATCTTGCTTTCGCTGGTGGTCGTCTGGCTCACCTGGAGGCTGGCAGGGGCGCTGGCCGATACCGCCAGCCTGCCACGGCACGCCAAACAGTGGTTTATGAACATCGCGACTCTGCTCGCAGCCATTCCCCCGTTATACGATACAGTGCTGCAAATGCGCATGTTGGGTGGGTACATCGAAATTTTCATCCTGATGCAAATTTTGTTGCTCGCAGCCTTGCAACTGACCAATCGCCGCGCGGCGGGTGCGGCCAGGCGAGAACTCGCGCTGCGCTGGGCGGGTATTGGTTTCCTGGTGGGTTTTGGGTACTGGGTCAATCCCCTGATGATCTATGGCGTGCTGGCGGCGGCTCTCTGGATTGCCTGGGATTGTGTCAAGCTCGCGTTGCAATCCCGCTCTCTACAACAAGTACGGCGGCTGGTTATCTTGCCCGCGCTGGCATCTCTTCCCGCCTGCGTCGTTGGTATGACCCCGGCTCTGCTGTGGGGAGCCAGGAACCAGTGGCAAAACTTCACCTATATTTTGCAACTAGGCAGCAACACCTCGCTGCGACCCGAAGTACTGGCGCAGTACCCCACGCGCGCGACGCAGATAATCGGGCAGATACATCTCCTTACCAGTTGCGTCGGGCCGCGTGTGCTTGGCGGCTCGATGCCCCAACAGAATCCCATTTTCTACACGCTGGCGGCTCCCACTTATCTGCTTGGCGTGTTGTGTATCGTCACTATTTCGGCGCTGGTGGTACTCTCATTCGCGCAGCCCGCCGGGCTGGAAACTCCAACCCTGGCGCGTTTCCAACTGCTGCTGCTGCGCGTTCGCCAATTAACGGCCCTGCCACTGACCTTTGTGGCAGCTACAACCTTTATTTTCTGCGTCACGCGTACCGCCGCCATTGGTCTCTGGCATTGTGAGTTCGATCTGGCGGGGCGCTACGCCACGCCCTTGATGCTGGTGATGCCGTTCATATGCGCGGCTCTCTTTACCGCGATTGTCCTATCAGAAGCAGAATTTTATCAGAACAGGCGAAAAGACTCGCCAGAGGAAGAAAACGAAGCTGCGCCGGTTCAATCTGTTGCGCAAGGGCCTTCTGCGGGTTTGCTGATGCAGCGCGCCGCGCTGGGGGCAATGGTGGGGTTTTTGCTGCTATCGATTATCCTGCAGGTTACTATGTATGGCGTTACTGATCCTGGCCGCACATTTCAATCGCCGTATTGCACTTTTGCGCCGGCAGACAACGACGCCATTATCAGTTATATGGAGCGCGAGCATATCCATTATGCCTGGGCCATTAACTGGCTGGCTTTCCCCATTGTTTTCAAGACGCACGGCGATATTATCATGTCTGACCCACTGCCTCTTATCCGACACATTCAAATTCTAGATCGCTTACCGGCTTACACCAGCGCTGTATATAATGCTGTCCGGCCCAGTATGGTTGTGCTAGTCAAGCACAGCGATCCCTATCCACTCATCTTGAAAATGCTCGACGGCCAGCAGATCACCTACCGCGTGGCGCGTTTCCCGGCACAACAAGGGCGTGATGTATTAGTAGTCACGCCCCTCAATCAAACGGTCAACCCGACATCTTCAGCCGCGTATTTCAACGTATTCGTCTGTAGTCTGGATTCTTGATATTACCAGAGGAGACGCGACCGGGCGGGGCTTGCCCTGGTTATCAATTCAGCTTTTCTTGTTGGCCGCTTCCGCGGCATCGGCCTGTTTCTTTATAAGTAGTGGGACATGTTGCTCGCAGAAGCGGAAGGTGCGCCCGCCCGGTAATAACTGGGCGTAGGCGGCTGGTTCTCCGCAGCTATCGCAGCGTCCTACATGTGTTTTTACAGCTTTCATTGCTAAAGCTTTCCTCCTGGGGTGAATTTTATTCACCCCTATCATACCACAAATTGACGCCTCAACGCCTGCGGCGCTTCGTAAAGGATTGAAGGTGAGAAGTGATACATCACCACTTCTCACTAATAATTATTGCCAATGATTTGATTTTAATTGCCAGAATCCTTGACATTTTCAAATTGACATGCTACTATCTACATGTGAATAGTAAATATCATCAAAAAATATACAATAAATGTTCGGTAGCGTCAAGAAATTAGCAGGAGGAACACACACGTATGTACCCGCTTATTACGAGGGACCCGGTTAGCGGCCATGAACTGATTGTTACCCGGCTCGAAAGCCCCAAGAGTGGCATTGTTATCGAGGGACAGTTTGACCTGGGCTGGATCGGTCGCCTGACTCGCGAGCAACTGGACTTTGTTGAGTTGCTCGTCAAAAACCGGGGCAACATTCAGAAACTGGCTGCCGATCTTGATATCGCTTATAATACCGCTCGCAGCCGCCTGGATGAGATTGTCACGGCGCTGGGCGGCGCGCCCGAAAACGACGGTCGCATTGATCGTCGTCTTGTGCTAGATCGCCTGGCAGCGAAGGAAATAGGCGTCGAAGAAGCCATGCGCTTACTTAAGAGATAATGCTATGTCAATGGCAACCGAAGAGCGCAATCGTATCTTGAGTATGGTCGAAACCGGACAAGTTTCTGCGTTGCAAGCCGCGCAACTGCTCGACACGCTGGTAACACGCCAGGCGCAGATGGAACCGCAAGCGCGTCCGCAGAACCATACGCTGCGTATCTGGATATCGGATACATCCGGCAGGCGCTCAAACATGAAAATGACCGCTACCTTGCCGGTGCCTCTGGTTAGTATGAGCCTGCGTATGTTGGCACGCTTTGCGCCACAAATGAATGAAAATGCTGTCCAGCACATCATCCAGGCCATTGAAAGTGGCGTGACGGGCCGCGTGCTCGATGTGCAGGACCTTGAAGAAGGAAAACGACTAGAAATTTTTGTTGAGCAATAAATGGAGGATACAAACATGCAGCAAACATTTTCTGCCGGAAAAGAGTCGAAAATCACTATTAAAGATGTAAGTGGCGACCTGATTGTACAAAGCTGGGACCAAGCATCGATCAGCGTCGAGAGCGACGGCGCGGTTGGCGATCACTATCAGGAGGGTGACGCGCTTCTGCTGGGCAGTTGCGACGGCGACCTAATGCTGCGAGTGCCGACTGATACGGAGATTCGCGCGACCAATATGGAGGGCGATGTGGCTATCTCGAATGTGCGCCGCGTCGAGTTGCAGCGCATCGAGGGAAGTGTTCGACTCGAAAATATTGGACTGGGTGTGGATATCGAACTGATAGGCGAGGCTATCGCTATTGATCATATCGAAGGCGATCTTGTTGTACAAAATGCCACGTCTCTGCGCACAAAGGAAGCGATTGAGGGTGATGTCGCGCTTACCAATGTGGCCCTGATAGAGATGGAAAGCATGGAGGGCGATTTTGTGCTGAAGCACACCGAAACCGCGGTGATTGGCTCGGTAGGTGGCGATATGCTGGTTGAAGATATAACAGACGCGCTGAGTTGCGGCAATGTCGGTGGAGATTGCCAGATCAAAGCCAGTGAGAAGGCGGAGCTAACCATAGGCAACGTCGGGAGCGACCTGCGTATAGATGAGGCCGCGAGCGTGCGCTTTGGTTCTGTAGGCGGGGATTGTGTCTTGCGGGGTGCTCGTGGGGCCGTTGAGATTGCCAATATTGGCGGAGACGCCAGTCTTCAAGGCATTGGCGGCAGGTTGCAGGCGGGCAATATAGGCGGCGATGCCAGCTTAAAAAACCTGCAAGGTTCTATCGAAGTGGGTAATGTTGGCGGCGACCTGGCGCTCGAGGCTACATTCCCGGCAGGCAGTAGCACGCGCATGCACGTTGGAGGTGATGCCGTTCTGATTCTGCCGCCACATCCCGATTTGAACCTGCGCGCGTATGCGGGAGGCGATATCGCCGGGCCAAATATGGTGGCGGGTGGCGGTGGGAACTGGATCAACCAGACCTATGGTAACGGCGCGGCGCAACTCGAACTGCACGTTGGCGGCGATCTCGCCCTGCGTGGTGGCGATCAGCCTCGCAATAGCAGCAGTTCAGGCGGATGGGGCGCGGAATTTGCGGCTGAGATGAGCGAGTTGGGACGGTTGGGTGAAGATCTGAGCCATCTGGGCCAGGAAATTGGAGAAGAGATCAGCGCAGCTTTTGAGAAGACGGGGTGGGGTAGCGCCACTAATTGGACCAACTCGATGACGAACAGGATCAACGAGCACATGCGCCGCGCCCAGCGTAAAATCGACGAGCAGGCGCGAAAAGCTGAAGAACGGGCCCGCAAGTACGGCGAAGAACAGGCTCGCCGTGCAGGAGATCGCGCCGGTAAGTCAGGGGGTCAGAATCCGCGCGTGCGGGTGCGTTTCAATGAACGCGAATGGCAGCTTGATCCGCAGCGTTTGGAGCAGATCAAAGCGCAGGCGAGCAAAGCGGCCAGCGAAGGCATTGCGAACGCGATGGAGGCGGTGGAGCGCGCCATCGGCAATATACATATTCCAAATGTACCGCGACCCCCGGCACCGCCAGCGCCCCCTTCGTTCAGACCGCCAGTGCCCCCGGTGCCGCCAGTGCCGCCAAAGCCGGGCCAGCCTGTTCAGTCCAACCCACTTCCAGGCTCACAGAGTGCGCCGCCGCCAAAGCCCGGCAACTCTGCGCCCGCGCCGGTCTCCACCCCGGCACCCGACCTGGACGCGGAGCGCGAGGCCATCCTGCGCATGATTGCCGAGGGACGTATCTCCCCCGAAGAGGGCGACCTGCTATTGGAGGGCCTGGGAGGTTAGAGAAAGAAACTAATCCGACTTCTCTCCTCGTTCGCAGTAAGCCGGGGCGCGATCATTCGCGCCCCGGCTTACTATTGTTGCATGGTATGCGCAAAGACGATTACTCTGGATTGCTCTCGGTCTTGTAGGTTTCTGTGTTTTCCTTTACAACGCTTTGCTGTAGTTTTTTCTCAGCTGCAAGAGCCGAGATGGTTTGTATACGTTGAGTCATCAAATTAACGATATCTCCTGCTTTTTCTAAATCAGGAGTTTCAATCGTGATCGGAATACCATCAATTTCAGTAGTTACTTTGATTGGATAATTTTGCTTTTGCTCTTTGACAAGACGCTCTATTCGCGCCTGGAAATCCTTCTCAATGAGATCACCTAATGAATCCAGTAAAGCCTGTCGCTGTCTTGGAGGGAGGTCAGTCAGTACAGATGCTAAATCCGGAAATAAAGATTTATGGGCCTTATTTGTGCTATCGGCAACCTGCTGCTGTGCTGCTTGATGCTTTTGCTGCTTAATTGGTAAGACTTGCAGTAAACCAAGTACGGCACTTGCAGCACCCAATACGATCACTAAGGCATAATACCATGAAGTGTTTAATGACTTGCCAAAGAATATGTTAGCAAGCAAGTTTACTACTATAGACAAAATGGCAGCACAAGTTACACCAATAGATACTCGTAAGAGAAGACGACCTGATGCAATCTTCATAAATCACCTCCTTCTATCCAAGTAAGGCCGTTAAACGGGCTCCTATAAAATATAATACGATGGCGATAGCTATTAAAACCAGGCCTACTAGATTACGCGGTGTTGATGTAAGTAAGTTTATTCCCCAACCAGTAAACCCTGACGCTAAAGCAAGTATTAATGTTGCATTGAAAGCCCGATCTTTACCATTTTTCTGTGTAGCAGAGTTTTCTTGTAAATGTTTCAGGTCTCTTTTCGCCAACTCCCATTTTAGCTTCAGATCCTCACGCTCGTCTTTTAGCTGATTAATCTCGATTTCTTTTCGACTCAGATTTGTATAAACTTGCGCTAAAGTGCCTTCCAACTGGCGAATTCTCTCATCTGCATACTTCAGTCTCTCATTTGCTAGCTCAAGTTGCACTCGTGGGTCAGTCGGATCAAAGCCGCTTATTGCCATTAGCCATTATACCCCACCTTTCGTTATAATAGAGTGTTTCGATTGATGCAAAACCATTGATTTGAGAGAATTATAACACACTATCATTCAAATTTTATGCTCAATTATGTGTTATAATGTACCTGCTAACACTCAAACCTCTATTCTCTAATCGAGCCGCGAACAACTAAATTTGCCTGAACACATGCCCCCAACGGCATCTTAGAAGGAGCGCATATGGCATCTCAAGGTTATGTCCGTTATCCAGCTATTCATCAGGATCGTATTGTATTTGTGTCTGAGGACGATCTCTGGCTTATTTCGAGCGAGGGTGGGCGCGCCGAACGTCTTACGGCGGGCGTGGGCGAGGTCAGCTATCCGCGTTTTTCGCCGGATGGGACGCAACTGGCCTTCGTTGGGCGCGAAGAGGGTCCCGGCGAGGTGTATGTCATGCCGGCATCAGGAGATGTGGCTCGGCGGCTGACGTATCAGCAGGGGTCGGTGTGCCGCGTCAATGCGTGGCTGCCTGCTGGCGAGGAGATTCTGTATGCCAGCAATGCCGGGCAGTTTGCCGGGCGATTTGAGGTGTTGTATGCCGTTGCGCCCGGTAGAGGTGAGCCTCGCCAATTGCCTTACGGGATGGCGAACGCTATCTCGTTTGGGCCGCGTGGCGGTATGGTTATCGGGCGGAACATCAATACGCGTGACTTCGCGTACCAGAAACGCTACCGGGGCGGCAGGGTCGGTCATTTGTGGTGCGATATCGATGGTAGCGGCACATTTCAGCGCCTGTTGCAACTGAATGGCAACGTTGCAGACCCCTGCTGGATTGGCGAGCGTATCTACTTCCTTTCAGACCATGATGGCGTCGGCAACGTCTACTCCTGCACGCCGCGAGGCGAGGATGTGCGCCGCCATACCGATCACAACGATTTTTATGCGCGTCACATGTCCGGCGATGGGCAGCGTCTCGTTTATCACGCGGGCGCGGATTTGTACCTGTTCGATCCCGCCAGCAATACAGGGAGTCGCCTGGATACTGAATTGCCCAGCATTCGCGCGCAGCGCAACCGCAAGTTTATTCCGGCCAGTGGCTATCTGAACGGCTATGAACTGCACCCGGAGGGATACGCGGTGGCTGTTACGACACGTGGCAAAGCCTTCACGATGGGCAACTGGGAGGGACCAACACTGCAGCATGGGGAATTGGACGGGGTGCGGTACCGGCACCTGAACTGGTTAAACGATGGCAAACGGCTGGTCGCTATTTCTGATGCGCCAGGGCGTGAAAGCCTGGTCGTCTTCAATCCCGAAGATGCCAGCGAACCGCAGACCTATCCCGATATCGAGTTCGGGCGCGTTCTCTCCCTGGCTGTCTCACCCACCGACGATGTGGTCGCGCTGCGCAATCATCGCAACGAATTGATTACCGTTGACCTTGAGGGCGCGTCATTGAGCGTGCGAGATCGCAGCGATTTCGGGAGCATCCGGGGATTCGACTGGTCGCCCGATGGCCGCTGGCTGGCCTATGGCTTCCCATTCTCCAATCAGAAAACGGCCATTAAGCTGTGTAACCTGGAAACGGGTGAAACTCATTTCATCACCGAACCTGTGCTGGAAGATGTTGACCCCAATTTTGACCCGGAGGGCAAGTACCTGTACTTCCTGGGGAACCGCATCCTCAATCCGGTGTATGACAACCTGCAATTTGACCTGAGCTTCCCGCGTGGCGTCAAACCCTACGCCATCACGCTGCAACGCGACCTGCGCTCGCCATTTATGCCGGAACCCAAAGCTCCCTCAGATAAGGAGAAAGAGAACGGCAAAAAAGACAAGGAGAAAGATGCGGAAGAGAAGTCGGAAGAAAATGGGTCAGGTAACGGTAATGAGAGTGAAGCGGCGGATTCTGAGGAAAAGCAGGAAAAAAACGGCAAAAAGCCGTCTGAGACAGTGATTGACCTGGAAGGAATCACGCGCCGTGCCGTGCCGTTCCCTGTTGCGGAAGGTCTTTATTATGATGTGCGGGGCATCAAGGGTAAAGCGCTGTTCCTGGTTTATCCAATTCAGGGGGCCATTCACCAGCCTGATGACGATCACGAAGTCCAGGGTCATATCGATAGCTTCGATTTTGAGAAGCAAAAATACGAGACGCTAATAAACAATGTAAACAGTTTCGACCTCTCACGCGATCATAAGTACCTGGTCTTTCGCAGCAGGTACCGGTTGCGCGTGCTGAAAGCGGGCGAGAAGTCTCCCAGGTCTGACAGCGAGAGTGCCAGTCGCGAAAGCGGTTGGGTCGATCTTAGCCGCGTCAAAGTGTCGGTGCAGCCGGCAGCCGAGTGGAAGCAGATGTTTGCCGAGGCCTGGCGTTTGCAGCGCGAGCATTTCTGGACGGCGGACATGTCGGGCATCAACTGGGACGCTATCTACGAGCAGTACGCTCCCCTGGTTGAGCGCGTCACCTCGCGCTCAGAACTCTCCGACCTCTTCTGGGAATTGCAGGGCGAGTTGAATACCTCGCACGCCTACGAGATGGGCGGTCAGTATCGCTCGCGGCCCCATTACAACCAGGGCTTCCTGGGTGTGGACTGGAGCTACGATGCTGAAAACTCGCGTTACCGCATCGCGCATATTATCATTGGCGATCCATCGGACAGCAAAATCACCTCGCCGCTTACCAGTCCTGGTCTGAATATCAATGAAGGCGATGCGGTGCTGGCTATCAACGGGCAGCGCGTGGGGGCCAACCGCAGCCCGCAGGAGCTACTGGTCAACCAGGCCAGAAATGAGGTGCAGCTTACCATCGAGGATGCTGCGACGAAAGAATCGCGCGTTGTCACCGTCAAGGCCATTGGTGACGAGATGCCAGCCCGTTATCGCGAATGGGTCGAGCGCAATCGCGCCATTGTGCATGAGAAGTCGCAGGGCAAAGTTGGGTACATCCACATCCCGGACATGATGGCGCCCGGTTTCGCGGAATTTCACCGCAACTTCCTGACCGAATACGATTACCCTGCCCTGGTGGTCGATGTGCGCTACAACAGCGGCGGTCACGTCTCAGGGCTGTTGCTGGAAAAGCTGGCTCGCCGGCGCGTCGGCTATAGTTTTTCGCGCTGGGGCCAGCCGCGTCCCTATCCATACGAGTCGCCGCGCGGCCCGATGGTAGCGCTGACCAACGAACACGCGGGTTCGGACGGTGATATCTTCAGCCACAGTTTTAAGCTGATGGGACTTGGCCCTCTGATCGGCAAGCGCACCTGGGGCGGCGTGGTCGGCATCCGGCATAACCACACACTGGTGGATGGCACGCAGACCACCCAGCCCGAATCCGCCTACTGGTTTCGAGACGTGGGTTGGAACGTGGAAAACTACGGCACCGACCCCGACATCGAGGTCGATATCTCCCCCCAGGATTTCGCGCGCGGCGATGACCCCCAGCTTGACCGAGCAATCGCGGAGGCGATAAAAATGATCGAGGAGAAGCCGGCTTTGGAACCGGAACCGGAGGAGCGACCGCGTAAGGTGTGGAGATGATGAATTTGGCAACCGATCATGCTGTCGGAACGCCGGCGTTCCGACAGCATGATCGGTTGCCAAATTTATCAGGGCTTCTCAAAGCTCCTTCCCGGCTCTAGTAACAGCGGGTCCTTATAAAGACCTAAATTTTGCCTACCAGCTTTTCGATCTCGAGCTGAATTCCCCTGGCAACATTCATCAAAGCTTGGTGCCGCTTCGCCCACTGAGTTATAGGTTTGGCTCCTGTGGGTAGCACTTGTAATTTTCCGATAGGAGTATTCTCCCAGAAAGCCGGGTGCAGAATGATGGGTATTACGCGGGCTTCGCCAGCTTCATGCCTTTGAATCGCTTTTTGCATCTCGATATCATAGCAATAATTTGAGGCAATGAAATCTTGACTGATAAGCAAGAGAATGACGTTTGCTTTGTTCAAGTGCTGATCGATTTCTTGCGCCCACACCATCCCTGCTCCAATTTCACCGTCATGCCATGCTCTGATTAAAGGATGTCTTTTCAGATGGCTCATATATTTTTCCAGCTCTTCCCGCATTTTCTTGTCCTTGTGAGAATATGAAAAGAAAATTTCAAGCTCCTTTTTCTCATCTGCTGCATCACTGGTAGACGGTTCTTTAGTCTCCGGCTTTTTTTCTTCCTTAGCGCGATCAGAATGATCTGGTTTATCAGTATGCGGATCAGCAGAGTCATTTACTGATTGTTCATTTGAAATACTTCCAGTAGGGGGCTTTCCAGAATCTGTAGATGAACCTTTACGTTGTGGCGTGCGACGGGTATTGCCGGGAAAAATGGGGGCAGTATCAGGCTTGATATATTCACCTTTCATGGCTTCAAGCAGTATCTGGCTTGCCTTTTCCTCATTTATCTTCGATAATTCTATATATTGAATGGTCTCAATGAGTTTTCTATACTTTCCTCTGGAGTCGCGTACATAAATCGGCAGCAGTTTATGTTGCACATTCATAGCATCATGCTGAAATGGACGTAGCCAATTGGGTTGAATCGAGATATCTTTAATCAAAGCTGGCGAAAGCACAATAATGGTACGTTTCGCTTTCGCGGCAGCTTTTTGTATCTCCAATTCAACGTCTGTTCCTGGTAGAACTCCCCAGGGTGGCAATATTATTTTATAGCCAGCATGATGAAGCTGCCATGCAACCCATTCTCCCCATACACGGTCATTCTTACTATAAATGATAAAGCTATCTTTCAGTTGACTATCAGGCACCACCGATCCTGGAAAGAATGTGGTTGAATCCGGGGGAACATATTGATATGGTGGATATTGATCGGGTGGAGCGGACTGACTGGTCTGAGTAAAATCATCCTGGGCTGCACCACTTTGCCATGGTGATGCATATGGATAGGTATTGGCCTGGGCCTGATATGGAATTAAAGGTTGAGGTGAATAAGGCTCTTGCTCCCGCTTTTCCCATATAGTATCCGCTTTAATTGTAGGAGGGAATGAATTATTAGGAGGTGGGGGTGAAAGCTGACCGCCTTGCCACGGCAGTGGTGGCGCAGTCTCATCTTTGGTCGGGGATTTATCCACCACAGGTAAAATCGAAGACAAGTCTATGGTTCTATCATCCTCTTCAGAAATTGCGTGTTCTAATGCCTGGGCAAACTCAATTACATTGCCAAACCTGCGATGTATATCCTTTTCAAGGGCTTTTAAAACTACTTTCTCAACAATCGAAGGGAGGTTGGGATTTTTACTTCGCAGTGATGGTGGCGATGCCGTTAACCGGTAAATGGCCGTATCCAGTAAGGTTGCTTGTTCCTGGAATGGAGGAGTGCCGCACAACCACTCGTAAACAACGACACCCAACGAATATTGATCGCTTGAGCGGCTAAGCCTTCCATCAAATTGTTCAGGAGCCATATACACTGGAGTACCTGCAATGTCCAGTGTGGGTCGTGACATGGTACTTGAATTCATGACGGCAATACCGAAATCACTTAGAAGTATTTCATTATTACGCCCGATCAGCATGTTTTGTGGCTTAACATCTCGATGGATGATACCTTGTTCATGCGCATAAAATAGTGCTTCAGCAATTTGCTTCACATAAGGAACGACAACTTCAAGAGATAGTATACTTCCTGCAGGGTGGCTTTGACGAAGCGTTCCATTGGGGGCGAAGTCCATTACCAGATAGGGAACTGAGTTGTTTACACCATAATCGAGAACGCGAATGATATTTGGATGAACAAGGCGTGCAATGATACGCGCTTCCTTCTGGAAATCTTCAGCCTCATCACTTCCCAATTGCAGACTTAGCATCTTGATAGCGGCAAGCGTACCCAGGTGAATATGTTCTGCAAGATAAACTTCTCCGAACCCACCTTTGCCTATCAAGCTATTAAGTCGGTAGTTTCCAAATTGTTGCCCTATACGATCATTCACGATGACACTCCTCTCACGAGTGCTCATTTTCCCTTGTCAATGGATTGGTTAAATCAATTGTAGAAGAACAGAAGAGGTATGTCAAGCAAAAAAAGGCATGACCAGAGTTGGGTAAAATTGGCTTTTTGCGGGCCGTTATGGTAGAATAGGGGTCGGAAGAGGGCAAGTTTTTGCACACGAGCGCATACAGAAAACCCTTTGAAAGTTTGGAAGATGCAAATCGCGATATTTTATCAGGGCCGCAAACAGGATACCTCGGAAGTCGCTTTTCACCTCACACGTATGTTACAACAGCAGAGTTATGAAGTTCGCACTATCGATATACGTGACGAGGGGCAGGAGACGCGTGATACAACGTTGAAGGGTAGTGACCTGGCGGTGGTGTTGGGTGGCGATGGCACCATTCTTCATGCTGCGCGCATCTGTTCTTTCGCGAATATCCCGATCGTAGGAGTCAACTTTGGTCGAGTGGGTTTTTTGACGGAACTGGAACCGGACGAACTAGAAACTACCTTACACTATTACCTGCAAAAGGATCCATCGGTGTGGGTGGATACGCGCAGCATGTTACACGCAGCGCTGCACCAGGATGGGCGCCAGGAAGAGTTCCTGGCGTTGAATGATATCGTGATTGCGCGTGGCACATGGCCGCGTGTCGTGAAGATTCAGATTACCGTCGATGAGTTTGCGTATAGCACAAGCTATGCCGATGGTATTATTCTCTCGACAGCTACCGGCTCGACTGCTTATAATATGTCGGTGGGCGGGCCATTGTTGCATCCTCAGGTGCAGAACAGCGTGCTGACACCTGTCGCGCCGCACCTGGCTTCTGATCGCTCGTTGGTCTTACAACCCGAAGCGACGGTGAAACTCCAGATCTTTACCGGCTCGCAGAATGGTGTGTTTTCCGCCGATGGTCAAATGAACCGGGAGATCGTGGATGGCGCGACCGTTATCGTGCGCAAAAGCCAGTATGTGACGCGGTTCCTGCGTCGCAGGCCGCCAACCTACTTTTACCAGATCATTCATGCAAAATTGAAAGGCGACGATTCGTAATCCCTCGCGGGTTTCCGGGTAGAGCATATGTTACTTGAGCTAAACATCAAAGATTTTGCGATTATTGATACCCTGCATCTGAGTTTGCATCGCCTGTTTAATGTTTTCACCGGCGAGACAGGCGCGGGGAAGTCGATTATTATCGACGCTGTAAGCGCGTTGCTGGGCGGCAAGATTGGCGCCGATTTTGTGCGCGCCGGTTGCGACCGCGCCACCGTCGAAGGTATCTTTTCGATTGCAGCGTTGCCGCCTATCCATCAGGAATGGGTGCCATTTGAAGCTACGCTCTCAGGGACATGAGCAGCATAATCACGCGGATGGCTCATCGACGATGAACGGCGGGTCGGCGTCTGTGGCAGTGGCTGATGTTGAGAGCGCGGATGCGAGCGTCGCCTTTGCCACGCTGCTGCGCGAATACGATATCATGCCTGAAGATGGGCAATTGATGCTCTCGCGTGACATTTTCCGCTCCGGGCGCACGGTGTCGCGTATCAATGGGCGCACGGTGTCGCAGCAGGCATTACAGCAGGTGGCTAGCTGGCTGGTCGATATTCACGGGCAGAGCGAGCATATGAGCCTCTTGCGCCCGGAACAGCATGTTAATTTTCTGGATCGCTATGCCGATCTCCTGCCACTGCGCGATTCACTGGGCGCGAAAGTGACCGAGTGGCGCACAGCGCGTAAGACGCTGGCCGCGTTGCAACAAAATGAGAAGGACTCGGCGCGCCGCGCCGATTTCCTGCGCTTCGAAATTGAGGAGATCGAGAAAGCCAAACTCTTGCCGGACGAGGTGGAGACGTTGGAAGAAGAGCGTAAGGTATTGAGCAATGCTGAACGCCTGCGCGAACTGTGCGCCCTGGTGTACGGCGCAATCAAGGGGGGAGAGAGCGGCGATGACAGCTTTCAATCGGCCCTGGACGTGTTGCGACCAGCTTTGCGTTCGATGAACGAGCTTGCCCGGCTGGACAGGGAACTGCACGAGTCCGAAACCAGCCTGTCTGAGGCAATTTTCCAGCTTGAGGATGTTGCCACTACCATCAGCAGCTACGAGAGCGATATCGAGGATGACCCACAGCGCCTGGCGGACATCGAAGAACGCCTTGACCTGATTTCGCGCCTGAAACGCAAATATGGCGCGACCATCGACGAAATCCTCAAGCGAGCCGAGGAAGACCGCGCCGAATTGGACACTATCATCAACCGCGACGAGCTGGTGATGACCCTACAAAAGCAAGACCAGCAATTGCGACGCGCCATCGGCCAAATTGCTCAGCAGCTTTCACAACGCCGCCGAGAAGCAGCCGGTCGGCTCTCAGTGGCAATGGAAGAGCAGTTGAACGATCTCAACATGCAGCGCGCGCGTTTCTCCGTCGAGATCGAGCAAACGCCCGATGAAAATGGCGTTCCTGCCAGTATCGACGGCCAACCTGAACAGTATTACGCCTGTGATGCGACAGGTATCGACCGCGTGCAATTCTTGATTGCTCCCAATCCCGGCGAGCCGTTCAAGCCGTTGACGAAAATCGCCTCCGGTGGTGAAACATCGCGCCTGATGCTGGCCTTAAAAACCATTCTCTCGGCGGCGGATGCTACCCCTACGCTGATCTTCGACGAAATCGACGCGGGTATCAGTGGCAGAAGCGGGCAGATCGTGGGCGAGAAATTGTGGCAACTGACGCGCAATCACCAGGTTATCTGTGTGACGCATTTACCACAGATCGCCACATTTGCCGATACGCACTACAATGTGAATAAGCAGATTTTCGATGAACGCACTGTCACCATTGTGAATGAACTTCGCCCAGAACAGCGAGTTCGCGAGATTGCGCATATCATGGGCGGTAATGTCAGCGAATTTACCATGAAAAGCGCGGAAGAGATGCTGGCTCGTTCGTATCTCTGGAAAGAGAACTGGACGCGCGGCGTATAGGGCGAAGGAAAGGAAACACATAAGATATGCCAAAGAAATTATTAAGCACCATTCTGTTATTTCTGGTCTTCATCGGTTTTCTCTGGTGGGGCCTCTCCATGCTGATCCATCCCGACCCCACAGGACCGGGGGAAAGTATCGTCTTTGCGCTGCTGTTACTCGGCTGCTCCGGCTACGCGCTAGTCTCCATCCTGATGCTGCCCCTCAAGAAAGAACGCTAATGCGAGAAATGTATGATCGATGAAACGCCGACAGCGCCGTCGGTTATTCGCCTTGCCACACCTGAAGATACAGGCATCATTGACGAACTTGACCGCATGAGTACTTCGCCAACACGCACTATCCATCGCGCAATGGAGAAATATTTTGGCTCGGTAGACCCTTCAACGCATGAACGCACGCTGATCTTTCTGGCAAGCGTGGGCGAGCATGTTGCCGCTAAAGCTGAACTAATGCTGGCTCCCGCGAGTGTTTACGATGAAAATCCTACCTCTCCCCGTGTTGGCTATGTCAAACGGGTGATCGTTGCGCCAGAGTACCGTAAGTTGGGGCTGGCGCGCCAGTTGATGCAGCACATTATTCAGTTTGCTCGCACCGAACTGGCTTTGACTGCTATTGACCTGCATGTGTGGGAAGAGAATGTTCCCGCCATTCGCCTGTACGAGTCGCTGGGCTTTGAAGTGCAACACCGCGAACTCTATTTCCACCTGGTTCTCTGAAGGCTTTTGTGACGCGCTCATTACGCCTTTCGTTTATAACGCAGGCTTTATGATCTATAGGGCGTCCGGCGAGAGGCAGAAAATATGCGCGAAGAGGCAGAACAACAGGCGATTATTCCACAGCCTCCGGTGCCTGTTGCGGCTCCATTTGAACCACGACACACGAAGAAGCAGTGGATGCGCTCTTTTTTCACAGAGGATACTTCTGCTACATCAGTTATAGATTTGCAACGGCGCGCGTGTTGGATTGGCGTAGCTTTGATTTTGCAGGCGCTCAACGAGGTGACTTTACTGGTTCTGGTCTACCTGCCGGTTGTGCCGTTTCTTACGCCGTGGGCTGGTCTTATTTCGTTCGGTCTGATTAGTGGAAGTCTCATTGCGCTGTGGATGGCCTTGCGCCCTGATTCTTTGAAATCGGAAGGAGAAACCGCGATACCGCAGAAACGCTCGCGTCGCTGGCAGCGTATCGTGGTGATACTGCTGCTTATCTCTTCTCTGGCGGGCGCTGGTGAGATAGTCGCTTCGATGGTGCTGGGTTTTTTCATGACGCCCATTTATAAGAACGATGGCACTGCTATTGATATGAACGCGGCTATCCTGCTTACGGAGGGACGCGATCCCTACGTCGATTCGAGCATTCTGAGTGTCACGCGGCGTTTCTCGATTTTGCCAATCTGGACAACGCCGCTGCGCGCGGGACAATTTGCTAACAGCGCCAACTACCCTTCTCCAGATCAATTAAGCAGCGTCCTGGCGCATGACCTCAAAACGGGCATAGCGCCGGAGTTTGAGTCGAAGGTGAGCTATCCAGCGTTTTCGTTCCTCTCGCTTTTGCCCTTTGTCTGGCTGAAAACCAATAACGCGCTGCCGCTCTATTTGATTTGCTATGCACTGATTGTGTTCATCGGCTGGAAAAAGGTGCATCCAGAGATGCGACCCTGGCTGGTATTGCTATCGCTGGCGAATGTCAGCATGTTGACCTCGGTGCTGAATGGAAACGCGGATATGCTGTATATCCTGCTGATCCTGTTAGCGTGGCTGCTGCGAGATAGGCGCTGGTGGTCGGCGCTTTGCCTGGGGTTGGCCATTGCCACCAAGCAACCGGCGTGGCTCTTTTTGCCCTTTTATGCCATATTGATCTGGCGGCACAGAGGGCTGAAGGAGGCTGTAGTGCGTTTGAGCATGGCTGGTGCGATTGCCCTGGTTATTAACCTGCCCTTCATGCTGTGGAACTTCCACGCCTGGTTGGCTGGTGTGCTGGCTCCCGTTGCTGATCCCATGTTCCCTTCAGGCGTTGGCCTGGTCGCGCTTGGCTTAACCCCGATATTTTCGCTTTTGCCGGGCGTTGTCTATACCACGCTCGAAGCCCTTGCCATGCTCTTTTGTTTAGCCTGGTACTGGCGCATCTGCAAATTTCGCCCGGAAGCTGCCTTGCTGTTAGCCGTGCTGCCGCTCTTCTTTGCCTGGCGCAGTTTGCCGTCTTACTTTTATTGCGCGGCTCTGCCGCTCTTTATTTTGCAAGTGGCGCGGGTCTTGCCTGAACAGGTTAGTCAAAGTGAGTAGTAGTCAAGCAATGATCTGTCTGGCGGCCCTTCGCCATCTGGAAAAGGATCGGAAGAAAAGCGCAAGAGATAACGATAAGTGTGCTGCTGATGATATGGTTCCTCAATGATAAATGGGCCGTCGAGCAGATGAAACGCGACCGTCTTAATGGCATTCGCCTTAGTTCTTTCAAACATCTTACCCCGGTATGGCTGCCAGAAGGCATTGGTAGTGTCAAAGAACTCGAAATGGAGCTGCGCTGCAGAGACTTTGTAGCGAAACTTGATGTCGCTTCGTAAAGCCTGACCTCCACCATACATCATCTCGCCAGTTCCATCCATATGAAATTCTATAGCCAGAAGGAAATCATACCATTGGAGACCCGCATTCCATCGACGGGAACCATGCAAAATGTCTCTGATCTGTTCAACCGTTCTGCGCATCGGTGAAGCCCTTTTGTGATTCTTGCTTGTTCTACCAACTTGCTTTTTTCTTCAATTCTATCACACGGCAAATGCCCTTGCCCCGCATGGTACAATCAGAGACGATAGCAAGCGCGATCTCCAAATACGCGCCGGAATGAATGAGAGAAGAACGCAGGTCATGACATCGAAGAAATCACAACAGCCTTTCGTCCCACAGGGTGACGATGCGCATTTACAACATTTGCTTGAGCAACGATATAGCATCGCGGAATCGCTACGCGGCAGCAGCAGTCGCATACAGGCGGAAACGGCCCTGGCCTCGATTACGAGCAATGCTGAAGGAACGCAATTAGCCTTCCTGAAGGCGCTGGCAAAGCAACGCGATGTAGACGCAGCCGATGTGCTGCTGGCCCTCAACGAACTGGCATCCGATAAGGCCGTGCGCAAAGAGGCGCGCCGCGCTTTAATTCAACTCGCGGGCGGCAAAATCTATCCCAGTTGGACGCCAGAGCCGGAACGCCCTGCTGTTGCGGTAAGCACCTATGCCCCGCGTTTCTGGAAGGGCGTGGCGGCAATCATGCGCGAGGTGGGGGAAATAGAAATCATCCTGTGCTGGGAGCAGGGATTTGAGTATAGCGAAGCTCGCATGATGAGTTTTGTGCTCAACTTCTGGCGGCATGGCGTGAAAGATTTTTCTACCGAGATCAGCAATAAACGCCATATTGAATCGCACATGAGCGAGATGGCGGCGAATGTTAGCAAATTGTTGGGCAAAGAGGTGCGTGTGACCGAATGCACGCTGGCGGAGGCGCGGCGCTTGATCCTCGATGCGTTGGCGGTCAACAGACTGCGCAAAACGACCCCGCATAAGGAGTATCGACACTATCTGCCCACCGTCCAGCAACTGGTGTTTGACGCGCCAGACGCAGGCGAAGATCGGGGCCGCACCTTCATCGATCCTGACATGGAACCGGATGAAATGGTGATGCACGCGGTCGGGGGCTGGTCGGTGGGCGATTATGGCCTGTTTTATGACTTGCTCACGGCTGACAACTCCAGTACTCGAGGGGTTGGGTCGCGACGAGTGGATTGAGCGCCGCTATACGTGGGCCGAAGAAGCGCACCCGGCTCGCCTTGAAGTGACGGTCGTGCGCGAACGCGAGCATAATCAGAGCGCGCTCTGGCTGCCCGGCTCAGTTCTCAGTAGCAGGTCGGTAGCGCGGCGAGATATCGAACTGTGCTGGTCGCTTGAATTGACGGAGACCCCTCTCGGTGGCACGCTGCTTGAGATGCCGATGGGGACGGTTGTGCTGAAAGAAACGGGCAGGCACTGGTTCTGGACGAACTATACGCTGGCGCAGGAAGACGGTGCCTGGCGCATCCAGCGCATAACCGACGAGGGCGCGAGCGCGCAAGGCTTAGCGGTAGCCGACATCCAGAAGCGATTGAAAGAGCATGATGATGCCATTCAGCATATTATGCAGACGAAAAAACCGACCGACCCTGATGGGCAAAAGAGTTATGAAGAAATCATCTGGCGTTCGCTGCAATCTATGCATTACCTGGACGCGCTGCTGGTCAAAGTGCCGCTCGATTTTGATGTCTACGCTGATGCGACTGGCCGGGCGACGAGTATTGGTAACAACGAACGCGCCATGGTTTACCTGGAGCAATGGGAGAAGCGGTTCCCACAAGACCACCGGCATGTGGCTATTTTGCAGCAGCTTGGCGCGGTAGAGTCGGCGCTGGCCGGTCAATACGACGAAGCTGGCCTGCGCGAGCGTTCAGCCTCTTTTTTCTCGCTGGCAGAGACGCACCTGCGAGAGGCATTGGAAGAGGATAAGACGCCGCTGGCCTATGTGCTATTGGCCGAAGTGGTGGGAATGCAGGGGAAGTATGACGAAGCGCAAAGCTTGCTTGAAGCTGCGTTAGCCGACAATCCGCCACGCGAGATGCAGGTGGAAATCGAGAATGACCTGGGTAACCTGGCTATTGATCGCCAGCGATACGAAGAAGCGCTGCGCCATTTCATGCGCGTCGTAGAACTGGCTCCCAATCATGAGCATAGCTGGTTTAACGTGGCTCGCACCTATCGACTTCTCAAAAATGATGTGGAGGCCGAGGTTTATTATCAACGCGCCATCGAGGAAGAACCACAGAATGCCGCGGGCTTTGCTGAGCTTGGCAGCATCTATATTGGAAGGAAGGAACCGCAGAAAGCGTATGCCATTGTGGAACAGGGAGTGCGCCTGCATCCGCAATCCGCTCACCTGCGGGGATTGCTCGCCGGTATCCTGTTAGATATGGGAGAACTGCGGCGCGGGCAAGCCGTGCTGGAAGAGGCTGAACGCATGGACCCGGAATCGGATATGGTGCAGATGGTGCGTAAGATATTGGAATCAATGAAAAAATGAGCAATGATCCGCCAACTATCAGCTATCACCGCGTTGTGCTGGGTGAATTAAGCGGCAAAGGTGATGCGCTGGCCGAGATTACCATACATGTTGAAGAGGGCGAGCAGCAGACGCGCCTGTTGCCCGTGCCGGCTGGTCTGCCCGGCGAAGAGGTGACGATTGCGGTTCAGGAGTTTGCCAATATTCCCCCAAAACGCCACCGGAGACGCTGGAAACCACGCCCGCCGCGTGTCTGGATAACAGAGATTCATGCTGCTTCGGATGTGCGGGTTGCAGCCCTCTGCCCGGTCTTCGGCGAGTGCGGGGGCTGCCAGTTGCAACATATGGGCTACCCGGCGCAGGTGGCCTGGAAACGCTCGATGGTCGAGCAGTTGCTGCGTGAGGTCGGCGGGTTTGACGATGCGCCTCTGCGAGATACGGTGCCATGCGATGACCCCTGGGGCTATCGCAACCATATGCGCTTCTCCGTCAATCGCGATGGGCAGGCGGGCCTGACCGTCAGGGGATCGCATCGCGTGCTGCCCCTCGCCAACTGTCCCATCGCGCACGAACACATCAATCGCGCTCTGGCCGTCCTGTGCACGGTACCCAATGCGCGACCGCAGGTCGTGTTACGCTGTGGAGCCGCAACGGGCCAGGTGATGATGCAGCCGCAACCAGAAGCGAACGTAGCGCAGCACTTGTTGGACACAGGGTTGGAGCTGCGCAGCGAGACGATGGAGGAGCGGTTGACAGGTGAAACTTTTCGCATCCGGCCCAGTTCATTTTTCCAGACGAATACCGCGCAGGCCGAAAAGATGATGCAAATGGTGCTCGACGGTTTGCTGGCGGATGCTACAAACGAGGGACGCCAGTTTACCGTGGTGGATGCCTATTGCGGCGTTGGCACCTTCTCGCTGTTGCTGGCGCGGCGCGTTGGCAAAGTGATCGCCATTGAAGAGTCGGCCAGCGCCATCAAGGATGCGCAGTGGAACCTGCGCGAGGTGGACAACGTGGAGATACATAAAGGCAAGGTTGAGGATGTGTTGCCCGCGCTGGCGACAGAAATCGACGGGCTGGTAATAGACCCGCCACGCGCCGGTTGCCAGCGTTCAGTCCTCGATACCCTGGCGCAACATCCCGTAGCGCGCATTGTCTATGTCTCTTGCGACCCCTCAACACTGGCGCGAGATTTGCATATCCTTTGTCACATATATTCTACTTACCGCCTGCGTTCGGTGCAGCCGCTGGATATGTTTCCCCAGACGGCGCATATAGAATGTGTAGCGGTGCTGGAGCGTCAAACCCAATGACATTATCACATCCCTTATTACTGGCCTCGAGTTCGCCGCGCCGCCGGCAGCTTATGCACCTGCTCGGCCTGGATTTCAGCGTTTGCATTTCGCCATCCGACGAGGATGCTATGCAGGAGAAATATAGCGGGCCGCTAGAGGAATTGGCGCAATGGCTGGCGAAGCATAAAGCCGCCGCGGCGCTTACGTTGCCGGAGGCCAAAGGCTGTACGGTGATCAGCGCGGATACGACGGTGCTGCTGGATGAGCAGTTGTTGGGCAAGCCGCGCGATAAGGCGCACGCGCGCGAGTTGTTGCTAAAGCTGCGCGGGCGGCAGCATTATGTCGTGACGGGTATAGCTGTGAGCGGCTACATGGCAGGCAAACGCGCCATGCTCTCAGCAAGTTGTATTACTCCTGTGTTGATGCGGGACTACAGTATCGCTGAAATCAAAGCGTATATCGCTACCGGCGACCCGCTTGATAAGGCAGGCGCATACGGCATCCAGCATCCTTCATTCCAGCCAACCGAGCGCATTGATGGCTGTTATTTTAATGTCGTGGGCCTGCCAATCTGTACGTTAGTTGATTTACTGGCCGAATTTCGCATCTACCCCGCCCGGCGCGGCCCCAATGTTGAAATCGGACCATGCCCCTGGTCGGAGCAATGTCAGATTTAGAACATTCCTCTCAAGCTCCTGAACGCGCGGAGCATGACTTGCAAGAATCGCCTCGAGGACGCTACGCACCCAGCCCAACGGGAGATTTGCACCTGGGCAACCTGCGCACAGCTTTGCTCGCCTGGCTTTTCGCTCGCTGCGCTGGCGGGCAATTCGTGCTGCGCGTGGAAGACCTGGATCGCCCGCGCACACGTCCGGGGGCGACGCAACGTATGTTGGACGATTTGCGCTGGCTTGGCATCGACTGGGATGAGGGTCCTGATGTTGGCGGTTCCTACGCGCCCTATACGCAGAGTGAACGACAGGCTGTCTATAGTGCATATTTGCAACGCCTGCTGGACGCGGGACGAATTTACCCCTGCTATTGCAGCCGGGCAGAAATTGCGCGCGCCGCCAGCGCGCCGCACGAGGACGAGGGCTTGCGCTACCCTGGCACCTGTCGCCATCTAAGCGAGGAGCAACGTCGCGAACTCGAAGCTTCTGGTAGCCGACCATCGTTACGCTTTCGCGTGGATGACGAGCACGTAGTAACGTTTCATGATCTGGTCGCGGGATGGCAGCAGCAGCACGTTCAAAACGTCGTTGGCGACTTCATCCTGAGACGCGCTGATGGCATCTTTGCTTACCAGTTCGCGGTGGTGGTTGATGATGCGCTGATGCATATCAACCAGGTGGTACGTGGCGCTGATCTGCTGGCATCAACGCCACGGCAGGTACTGCTCTACGAAGCGCTAGGTTTTGCGGTTCCCACTTTCGCGCATGTGCCACTTGTCGTGGATAACGAGGGAAAGCGCCTTTCGAAACGCTTACACAGCGACGGGCTGGCGCCTTTACGCGCCGCCGGAGCCACGCCCGCGCAGGTGATCGGGCAGCTCGCGGCTGGCTGCGGGCTGGTGGAAGTAGGAGCGGTGATTAGTGCGGCAGAGTTAGCGCAGCAGTATGCCGGTGAGAAAAATCGTATACTCGCGTCAATAGATTCACATTGAGAATGTATCCATTTGTATGTTCGTATGAAACACCTTGATTTAGCCTTACGTGTTGTTGTTATACACAAAAGATGACGGATTCACTCTAACTTACGTGGCTGGAAAGGAATTGTACCGTATGTATTTCGCGCCTGAAAAGTTGATTCTCATTGTCGAAGATGATGCGGATATCGGGTATCTCCTTGTCCAGATAATTCAGCAGCAGACGCCTCATCGCGCTATCCATCATATTACTGCTGGCGACGCACTCAAAGCGATTATGACGCAAACGCCGCACCTCTTCATTCTTGACTACAGCCTTCCCGATATGAACGGACTTGAACTTCACGACTGGCTTCGCTCCATTGATCGCCTCAAACATATACAGACAATTCTTTTGAGCGCGCGTAACCCACCGGTAGATGAGATACAAAAGCGGGGCATTTTATTGATACGTAAGCCGTTCGCGGTAACGAAACTCCTCGCTCATATTGATAATCTTCTCGCCTCATAGTGGAAAAATAGGTATATAGGCGAAAAATCACCTTAGTAAGAGGTTAAAAAGCGCTCAATTTTTCTAAGAAATGGCAGGCTCAGGTTAATCTATGTTAGTTGTCACTTAGAGTGACTAAAGGAAGAGCTTAAAGCGCTAAAAATCACTTGTAAACTCCACAGGAAGTTATTATGCTTGTGTCATGTGATACTGCTAAGGCCGTGGTTAAGATAAGCGGCGACACACAGAAAGGAAGTATCAAATTGATGCAAGTACTTGAATATACAAAAACGTCTTTACAAGATTGTTCTGATGGGATATTGGCTCAGAGAAGTCTCCATAGCGATGAAATCGCATTTGAAACTCTCGTTCAGCGCTATCGCCCACTGTTGTTAAATTTCGTCTCTAGCATACTGGGCGACTATGATCTAAGCTGCGACGTTTTGCAACATGTATTCCTCCAGTTGTATTTATCGCTCCCCACGCTGAAGAAAGATAAGCCTCTGCGCAGCTGGTTGTTCCAGGTTGCCCGTAATCGCTGCCTGGACGAACTCCGGCGGAAACGAAGTATTCCATTCTCATCGCTGGAAGTGGGTGAGGATGACGAAGAAGGATCATGGTTAGCCTCGCTGCGCGACCCCAGTCCGCTCCCAGAAGAGGTCTCTGAGCATCATGACCTCCAGGAGAAATTGGAGCGGGCTATTGATGGTTTATCGCCAAGGTATCGTTCTGTTGTGCGCCTGCGCTATACCGGTCAACAGAGTTTCGCTGAAATTGGACGGGCATTGAATATACCCGAAGCGACCGCCAAAACATACTTCCAGCGCGCGAAACCGCTGCTGCGCGCCGCTCTCAGCGCAGATTTGTCGTAGAGGGTTAGCGAGTGTTGGTGTGTGTGCGCGTAGAAGATTGATTGTAAATAGTCCTTCCCATGATAAATGGGGAGGACTATTTTTTATGGAGCATACTCGTTATTCCTGATGAATTTTGCCAACCGTTACCACACTATGCTGAAGATGGCTAATGTAGTATAATTCTGGTCAATATTGAACAGATTTTAAGTATTTTCTTGTGATGGTGTTAACATGACAGACGTGAGAGTGCGTATTGTTCTGATAGTCGTGATTGTGCTTGCTGATGTAGGAATCGGGTTCTTTGCGCGGCGGCTGGCGGTGCGTCGCCTGAAAACGACGGTGCTGGATAAGTGGGTTATTCAAACTATCGGAATTGCTATTCTTGTTCCTTTCATCCTCATTGCTATAGTGGTCGTGTTGTTCTTTGTCTCAACGAATGGTGATTTCCTCGGCTTACTCTGGCGGGGTATTACGGGTAGTTTTCAGACCAGGGATGTGACGGGCGCGATACTCGCTATAGTGGGGAATGTTACGCTGACGCTGCTGATTATCGGGCTGGGAGTTGGCATTGGTCGGACGGTGATGCGGATGGTCATCGGGGGGCGATTGGCAGAGCATCGCCTGGATATCAATATTCGCACGTTGCTGGCCCGTATCGTCTATGGCATTACTCTCACGGTCATCGTTTTCTGGATATTGTCGTTGTGGCAAGTTTCTATTGCTGTGCCGGTGACAGTGATTTCCGCGCTGACAGTGGCCTTTACATTCGCCATTCAGGATATATTGAAGGACCTGGTGGCTGGTTTATATATCCTGGTGGAGCGTCCTTTCCATATCGGCGATCAGATCACGACGGCGAATTACACGGGACAGGTGGAGAACGTGCAGCTGCGTGCCACGCGCCTGCGGCTGGTAAGCGGGGAAGAGGTGTCTATTCCGAACGCGCTCGTATTTGGCGGGATAGTCGTGAATAACACCGAATACGAGCAGAGGCGCGCAACTATCGCGCTTATTATGCTTCAGGATGCATTTCACCAGGATGAAACACCGGCGCTGGTTCTCAAGATCGTAAAAGAGATGGGGAATGTGCTGGTCAAGCCTGAGCCGACCATTGCTGTGAGCCGCTTTGCGGGAATGACAGGCGCATTTACCGAAGGCGGTACCGGCTATACAGGAGCGGGAAAAACAGTATTTCTCACCCTGCGTTTCTGGATGCCGGGCGGGCGTTATGAGACCGTGACCGATGTGATGTGCGCCTTACATACAGCTTTGCCAGAGGTAGACCTGGTGGTTGAAAGCTCGGGCGGAGATGTATAAATCACATGAATGGACGCAGGGCCAGGCGAAAAAAGCTCTGCTTTGATTGATGTGTTCCTTTGAGGAGCGTTTAATCGTTGGAATATTACAGGCCACTACTGGAAGATAAACGGCGAGTAGGTTTGATCGGCGGCACTTTTGACCCGGTCCATTACGGGCACCTGGTTATTGCTGAGGAAGCCTATAGTGTGCTCGATCTTGCCGAAATGGTTTTTGTGCCAGCCGGACATCCGCCACATAAATCAGATAGCCTGGTGGCAGCGGCGCACCATCGCCTGGCAATGCTGGAACTGGCGATTGCGAACAACGCGCATTTCTCGATCTCGCGGGTTGACCTGGAGCGGCCAGGACCATCGTATACGGTTGAGACGCTGCGCCTGCTGCGCCAGCAATGGGGAGAGCATACGGCCATTTATTTTTTGATTGGCTGGGACAGCCTGGAAGATTTGCTGACCTGGCATGACCCGGCGGGTGTTCTAGAGCAGTTATCCTATCTTGTTGCTGTGCGGCGACCGGGCTACAATGAAGAAAGCGGGTATCGCGATTTACTGGAAGCGCGGCTGCCGGGTATCAAGCAGCGGTTGTTGGTGGTATCCGCGCCGCAATTAGAAATCTCTTCGACGGATTTGCGGACGCGCATCGCGGAGGGACGACCCATCACATACCAGTTACCCGAAAGCGTCGAGCAGTACATTGAACAGAATAGACTCTATCAACGTATATAAAGGTGATACGTCGTGACGCAAATGCATTTCGATCTGGGAGACCGGCTGCGCCTGCGCAAGCCGCACCCCTGCGGGGGTTACGACTGGCTGGTGGTACGTCTGGGAGCAGATATCGGCCTACGTTGCGAAAAGTGCGGGCGTCGTGTATTATTGCCTCGTGCCGAAGTCGAGCGACGCACAAAACAGGTGATCTCGCGGGCGATGGACACGTAAAAAAAGGCAAGGAGTTCAAGGTATGGCTCTAGCCAATTCACAGGGAGGCTTCCTTACGCTGCTCAAGAAGCGGAATTTCTTGCTGCTCTGGCTGGCACAGCTTATCTCCATGACTATTCAAAACTCCTCAAACTACGCTGTGCTGGTACTCATTTCGGTGAAGACCGGTTCGACGCTGTTGATCGGCCTGGCGATCGTCTGTTTTAGCGTTCCGGCTGTCCTGATTGGCGCGCCCGCGGGGGTGCTGGTAGATCACCGCAATAAGCGGCGCGTGCTGTGGTATAGTAACTGCCTGCGCGCTATTGCCACCTTTGGCTTTGTGGTGTCATTGCTTTTGAACAGCAATCAACTGATTCCTGTCTACCTGCTTACCTTTCTTATCTCATGCATCGGGCAATTTTTTAGTCCAGCCGAAGGCGCCTCTATTCCTATGCTGGTCAGCGAACAGGAGTTGATGCCAGCGCTTTCCCTGTTCAATATTACATTTATGCTTTCGCAAGCCCTGGGCTTCTTACTGCTCGCACCCATCATACTCACTTTCGTGCAGCCTTTCTTTACCGCGGTACTGACGCTGTACATAGCAATTGGCATCCTCTACCTGGTGTGCGCCGGTCTGATCGCGTTAATCCCGCCCGGCGCTTTCAAACAACCAGTCAGCGCGCCGCGAGAAAATATTGGCACGCAGTCGCTTGGCGCGCTTAACAACTTGTGGAACGAGATGCGCCAGGGCTGGCGTTTCATCGGTCGCCAGCCGAAACTGTTTTTGCCAGTTATCCAGCTTTCTTTCGCGGGTATCCTGCTGCTTGTCATTGGCGAACTTTCTACATCAGTAGTCAAGTATCTGTTTCAACTTCCGGCCTCATCTATGGCAGTGGTCTTCGCGCCTGCAGGCGTGGGGTTGGTGCTTGGTTCCATCTTTATGCCGCGCATCACGCAGCGTCTGGGAAAGTCACGCGCTATTTTTGTAGGCAGTATCAGCCTGGCTATCACTGTAACGCTACTGCCGCTGCTGGCGCTGCTCACAGCCATCCTGAAGCAACACGGCATCAATTTTAGACCTGTCGAGTTCGCGCTCGCGCCGTTTATCATGTTCGCTGCCGGAGTGGAGATCGACTTCATCAATATTCCAGCTCAAACGGCTATTCAGGAGCAAACTCCTGAATGGATCAAGGGCCGCGTGCTGGCGCTGCAACTTATGCTCTTCAATACTTTTTCTATTCCGGTTATCTTCGGCGTAGGTGGAATCACCGACAAATTTGGCATTGATAAGGTATTGTACCTGCTCGCGATAGGTATTCTTGGTTTTGGATTGTGGAGTAGATATTATGAACGCAAACCGCATCGTTGGAGCGGTTATACGGTTCCGGTAGACGAAGACGATCACGAGTCGGAGGCGGTTGCCATCGAAGATAGTGACGCGCAACCTCTCAAAACTTAGGATAGGAAATGGCGAAATAGCTAACACGGCGCAGAGGAGTGTGATGGACTCGAAACAGTTGGCGCAGCTTAACCAGTATCTGCCCTGGATAAAAATTCTCGGTGTTTTCGTCCTTTTCTTCTTGTTGCGGTTCACGCGCAAGGGTCTGCGGCGGCGCGTGGATGAGATTGGCTACCGGCTTATGCGAGATCGCGGTCTCCTGATCTGGTTCTGGATCAACGCGCCAGGCGTGATGCTGCACGAATTGAGCCATGCCTTTGTGGTAGCGCTCTTTTACCCTTTCGGCTTCCGCATTACCAGCATTTCTCTTTTTCACATCCAGCCTAAGGTCGTTCCCGGCAATGCCGGGCGCGTAGCCCAGAAAGCCGGGCGTCAGTCGCTCCAACTAGGCGAAGTCCAGTATACGCGCCCGCACGGTCGCTTCATGAGTTACATTGGCGATGGCTTCAGCGGTATCGCGCCTCTTTTCGGGGGCATCCTGATGTTCCTGTTGCTCTACTGGGTCGCTACCGGGTATACGTTGTGGGAGAATGTGGGGACGCACTTGCAATTCTTGCGCCCCGGCTGGCCCTGGTGGACGCTGATCTTCGCTCCCTATCTGATTCTGACTGTTACGTCTGAACTGTGGCCCAGCCGCCAGGACTGGCGCGGCGCGCGCTGGCTGGTCGGCGGGCTGCTCATACTCGCCATCGTCACGCTTGCCCTGCTTCTGGTAGGCAAAGTCCTCATTTTCGATGACGCTTTGCTGCTAACACTCTCATCCAGCGCTCTTTATATCGATTTCGCGCTCATCGTTTTGCTCGCTTTGGACCTGATCTTCCTGCTGGTGGCCGAAGTGATAGTGCAGGGGTTGCGGAGATAACTCCTTTATCGCTTTTTATGCCGACGGAGGTGGTAAGTTATGAGGGCGATTTCAGTCAAAAATATGTTGACAACTCATATAAGATGTTATATATTTTAACCAGTAACAATTTATATAAGAAAGAGGAGCAACTATGCCGGAACACACCTTGTCCATTTCAGAGGCGCAAAAGGAACTGATGCGTCTGCCTGAGCAATTTGAAGAGCAACCGGAGTCAGTAACAGTGACTCGTTACGGCAAACCAGTTATGTCTATCATGCCTTATGAAACGCACAAACTCATGCTCGAAACGATAGATTCGTTGTTGGAAACAATTGAAATCCTGCAAGATGCAGAGCTGATGGCTACTTTTCGCGAGAGCGTAAAAGAGTTAGCTACAGGTCAAGGCCAGTCATTAGATGATGTTCTGAAGGAGCTGGGTTGGGAATGAAGAGATGGGAAGTAATCATTTTGCCTGTGGCAAAAAAGCAATTAGCCGCAATCACAGATCGACGAGTACAGGAGAAATTAAGAAGCAGCCTGAGACGCCTCGAATACGAACCTGAGCAGCAAGGCAAGCTCCTGGCGGACGAGCTTGCAGGATATCGTAGCATAAGAGTTGTGGGACAAAGATACCGTATTATTTATAGAGTAAATGAAAGTATTGTGACCGTATGCATTGCTACGCTTGGTATGCGTAAAGATGGAGACAAAAGAGATGTGTACGCGCTCGCGAAAAAATGGGCGAGATTAGGATTATTTGATATTGAGGCGGAATAACGGCATTAACTATCCTGGCTATCTTCTAGCAAGATGACACCTTCATAAAGGGCGGCAATGGGAAAGCTAACATTGATGCTGGCAAATTCGATCTGGTCGCCTGGGCCGAAGAGATGAAGAGTCCAGAGGTTAGCTGAGGCGCGGCGGTAGATATCTATAGCTTGATGTTGGGTATCTACCAGAACGTACTCCAGAATAGTGGGACAGCTACGATAGTAGATAAACTTTTGCCCCCGGTCGTATGCTTCAGTACTGGGTGAGAGAACTTCAACGATGAGGCGTGGAAAGTGGATTATATCGACTGTTCCACGGTCGCGCTCGTCGCAACTTATGGTAGCGTCGGGAAAAACATAACGCATTGCTGAGAGCCGCACACGCGCATCAGAGTTGTAAACGCGGCAAGAACTGTCACGCAGGCGGTTACGGAGAAGACTGGTAACATTGATACTTATTGTGGAATGGTTTAGAGTGCCACCGGACATCATGTAGGCATAGCCATCGATATATTCATAACGAGCATCGGCACTATCGCGGTCAAGCGTCAAGTAGTCTTCGACGCTCATAAGTGTGCGATGCGGCTGTGCAACCATGATTGTTTACTCCTCTGTTCATCCGAAAGCCCAATTCCATTGTAGAGCGCTACTATAGAATTGTCAATGACGGGAAAGATGTGTAGACATGTGGAGATAAGGCTTGCTGTGAGCAGACTTGAGAAGTATCATTTGAAAAAAGCCAGTGAGGCCAGACTTATCAAGCCGACCGGGGTGGAGGAGAGCAGGCCATCGTCACCAGTCGAACTTATCGATCAAGAATGAGCGGCTGTAGTGCAAAATGATGGGGCTGCCGTGCGGGCATACCGCCGGCGCGCTCGCCTGTGCAAGCGCGTTCAGCAACGAACGCTGCTCGTCTATGCCCAGGACGCGGCCACGCCGCAGGGCGGAACGGCAGGCTAGCCCGATGAACAGGCGATCTTGCCAGTCATTGCTGTCCTCTGCCGCCATGCGCACCAGTTCTGGCAGGTGTCCCGCCAGTTGTTCCGAGCTGCCAGGCACGGAACGCACCAGGAAGCTGCGCCCGCCAAAACGCTCGCATTCCAGCCCCATGCCGCGCAACATGGGAAGACGTTGCTCAAAGAGATCCACTTCGTGCCGTTTTAACTCGACCACTACCGGTTCTAATAATAAACGCGCGTCGGGCCATTGTTCTTCATCCTGCTGCGCTGCCTGTACGCCCGCGTAGGTGCGGCGCAGGTGTTCATAGATGACACGCTCGTGTGCCCGGTGCTGGTCGATGAGGTAGAGACTGCCGTCGGGCGCTTCGGCCAGGATTACCGCCTCTTGCAGTTGCGCCAGTGGGCGTAAAGATGCCAGCAGTTCCGCCGATGTGGGGCCTGACTGCTGCGCCGAGTAGTGTCCGGTTGCTTCCGCTACATGCAGACCCCGGCGGCGAATGCCGGGTAGATGACGCTGGTAAACCAGTCCAGGGCCAGGAAAATCGAATGTTTCGGGCAGGGCCGGACTGCGCTCTAAGGCGGCGCGGATCGTTTTAGTGATGGCGCTGCTTATCTCAGCTTCGCGCATGAGCTTCACTTCGGTCTTGGCCGGGTGAACATTGGCGTCCAGGTCGCGCGGTGGCAATGTGACATGCAGTACTAGCAAGGGATGCTTGCCCTTGGGCAACAGGCCGCGATACCCGGACTCAATGGCGTCGAAGAGCGGACGCGAATGCACCCAGCGCCCGTTGACAAAGACGGTTATGTGCTGGCGGCTGTTCTGGGCAAGCGCGCGATTGCCGATGTATCCATGCAGGCGAAAGGCGTGTTCGCTCCCTTCTTCAAGGCTTGCGGAAAGTGGATCGAGTATTTCGAGCAGCGGCAGGTTGTAGAGTTCTGTCAGTGTGGTGGCGAGGTCGCCAGAGCCACTGGTTTGCAGGGTGATTTGCTCTTCTTGCGCCAGTTGCAAGCGTACCGCCGGATAGCCGATGGCGTAGCGCCGCGCCACCTGCTCGATGTGCGCGGACTCGGTGCGCGGGCTGCGCATGAACTTAAGGCGGGCCGGGACGTTGTAGAATAGGTCGCGCACCGTGACGGTCGTGCCGTGCAAGCGCGCTTTATACCCGCGTTCGGTCACTTCGCTGCCGCGTAGAGTGAGAGAGGCGGCGGGCTGTTCCGCGCCGGATGTTTCGCTTTCGATGGCGCGGCTCACCATGTTTACTTCCGCGACGGCGGCGATACTCGCCAGCGCCTCGCCGCGAAAGCCCAGCGTGTGCAGGCGCTCGAGGTCTTCGACGCGCCGTATCTTGCTGGTCGAATGGCGAGCGCAGGCGCGTTCTAGTTCGTCAGCGGGGATGCCATAGCCGTCATCGGTCACGCGCATTAAGCGGAGGCCGCCGCCGCGTACCTCGATGCGAATCTCGCGCGCGCCAGCGTCGAGCGCGTTCTCCAGGAGTTCTTTTATGACGGAGACGGGGCGTTCGATCACTTCGCCTGCCGCGATGCGTTCGGCCACGTCCGGCGACAGTGCGGAGATGGGCACGCGAGAAAAGTGTGTAGTGGTCGTCATTGCGGCCTTCTTTTCTTCTGCCACAAAAACAGGAGATTGAGCGCGTCGAGGGGAGTTATGGCGCACAGGTCAATAGTGTTCAAGTCTATTTCGCTTCCATGCGCCTGCTCCAGCGCTTGCGCGGCCAGGCGGGCCTCTTCGCTTTTCCAGGCATAAGCGACGGTAGGCGCAATGGATAGCGTTGCTACGGTATAAGCGCTGTTCTCTTCGGCAACTATGCGTTTGAGGTCTCCCTGGGGAGCTACACCATTCCCATTATGCGCGAAGGCCTTTGATGCCAGGCCCTCTCTGGTAGTTTCCAACCCCTTGAGCACTTCGCCAGCGCGTTGCACAACGCTGCGCGGCATACCGGCCAGTTTTGCTACATGCACGCCGTAGCTACGCCCGGCGCTGCCAGGAATGACATGATGCAGGAAGATGATCTCGTCTTGTTCGTTAGCGCTGATCGCCATCATATAGACGCGCAGGTGGGGCAGTTCATCCGCTATAGCTGCCAGTTCGTGATAGTGGGTGGCGAAGAGGGTGCGCGCCAGCGTGACGCTGTGCAGGTGTTCGACGACGGCGCGAGCGATGGCAAGGCCGTCGTAGGTGCTGGTGCCGCGTCCGATTTCGTCGAGGATAATCAGGCTGTGCCGCGTGGCATGGTGCAGGATGGTGGCGGTCTCTTCCATTTCGACCATGAAGGTGCTTTTGCCGGACGCGATGTCATCTTCCGCGCCAACCCGCGTGAAGATGCGGTCAACCAGTCCGATGCGCGCGCTGCGGGCGGGCACAAAGGAGCCGATTTGCGCCAGCAGGGTTATCAAGGCTACCTGGCGCAGGTAGGTTGACTTACCCGCCATGTTTGGCCCGGTCAGCAGGAGTATGCGCGCCTGCCGCCTGGCGTCCATATGGGTATCGTTGGGGATGAATGTGTCTCCGTCCAGCGCCTGCTCCACGACGGGATGGCGTCCGCCGGTGATCTCGATGACGCTGCTCTGTTCGAGGCGCGGGCGCGTATACCCCTGGTGGGCTGCCACCTCGGAAAAGCTGAGCAGCACATCGAGGGATGAAATAGCCCTGGCGGTTGCCATCAATGCGAGATAATAGACGCCGATTTGACGCAGCACGTCGGCATAGATGCTGCGTTCCATCTCTTCAATACGCTCTTGGGCGCTGAGGATACGCGCTTCGTGCTCTTTCAGTTCGGGCGTGATAAAGCGCTCGGCATTCACCAGAGTCTGCTTGCGCGTGTAATCGGGTGGAACCAGGTTCGCTTTGCTTTTGCCGACCTCAATGTAGTAACCAAAGACGGTGTTAAAGCCAACTTTGAGCCTAGGAATGCCGGTGCGTTCGCGCTCGCGCGCTTCTAACGAGGCGATCCAGTGGCGCGAATCGCGAATGGATGCGATCAGTTCATCCAATTCGGGATGAAATCCGGCGCGAATCATCCGCCCATCGTTTTCACCTTCATCATCATCGCCAGCGTGAGTCAAAGCCTGGTCGATCAGAGCTGTCACCGGCGGGCAGGCGTCCATTTCACCGGCCAGATCGAGCAGCAGGGCGGCATTGCAGCCGCGCAAAAGTGTTTGCGCCTGTGGAATGACCGAGAGAAATGCGCGCAATGCCAGCGTCTCGCGTGGAATGGCAGTTCCCTGGCGCACGCGCCCGGCAATGCGTTCCATGTCGCCCAGGCGTTGCAGGCACATGATAAAGCGGCTGCGCAGGGCGGGACTCTCGTAGAGTTCTTCAACGCTATCCAGGCGCGCTTCGAGTTGGGACAGGTCGAGCAATGGCTGTGTTATAGTCAGACGCAACTGGCGCGCTCCCATGGGGGTAATAGTGCGATCCAGCACGCTCAATACGCTGCTTTGTGGTACGCTGCGGCGCGCTCCCTGCAATAATTCGAGGTTACGCTGCGTGTGCGCGTCCAATGTCATAAAGCTGCTGGTGCGATAGGAGCGCAGGCTGGTCAAGAGCGTAAGCAGTTTGACATTCATCTTTTCCAGGTAGGCTGCGATTGCTCCAGCAGCGGCGATGGCCTGTGGCGCATTTTCGCAGCCGTAGGCATCGAGCGATTGCGCGCCAAAGAGCTTGCACAGGCGGGCGCGAGCCGCTTCTGGCTCGAAAGAAATAGGGCGGACATGGCGTGAGTGTCGCGGTTTCAGAGGGCAGTGTATAGCTTTGCGCATGGTTTTTTTCGCTGAAGAGGCATTCGCTGGGGGCGAGCCGCTGCAACTCTGCCTCTAACGCGGCGGGCAATTCCTGGGGGGCAAACCAGGTGACACTAAACTCGCCCGTGCTGACATCGACCGCGGCCAGCGCTGTTTGCGCGCGTTCGCTCGCGATAGCCACCAGAAAGTTATGCTGGCGCGCCGGGAGCAGGTTGGGTTCGGAAAGCGTACCGGATGTCAGTATGCGCGTGACGGCGCGATCGACCGGGCCTCTACCAACTTCGCCTACCTGCTCGCAAATCGCAACCTTGTAGCCCTGCTGGATGAGTTTGCCCACGTAGTTGTCCAGCACGCGCAAGGGAATGCCAGCCATCGGCGTTTTTTCGTCTTTATAGACTTTCTGGGTAAGCACGATTTCCAGCACGCGCGATGCTGTGTAGGCATCCTCGTCGTATGTTTCGTAGAAGTCCCCAACCTGATATAAAAGTACAGCATCAGGGTACTGGCTTTTAATCTCCAGATATTGTTTGCGGGCGGCTGTGGACATCGCTTTGAGCCTCTATTTCACGGGACATACCTGTAATGAATTGAAACACCTGTACTTTAACCTATTCTGCCCGTGTTGTCAAAAAATGGTACTTTGCCGGGCAAATTATAATTGACTTTAGCGCGTACTTGCCATATGCTAGCAAGCGTTGGTATGAGTTTCTCCTGTGAGGAATAGAGAAAGCGAGGCAATGAATAGCAATGGGTGAACCACGCAATGCAATGGATGTGCGCCCCGGCTACCGGGGACGCGCCTTTACGTCCGACCTGAGCGGCCAGGAGTTCTGGCTGGTGGTGGATAAAGGTTTTCAGCCGATGGGCCTGGTGGTTGGCAACTGCATCTACTCGATGGGCGCGGTACGCAACTGGCTGGTTGGTATCAAAAGTAACTTTCAAGGCGAGTTGAGAGAATACACCGAGTTGATGTACCAGGCGCGCGAACTGGCCTTGAGCCGTATGCAATTCGAGGCGGATCAACTGGGCGCGGATGGTGTAATCGGCGTGGATATCAAAGTCGAGTTTCTGCACAACAATGAATGGATGGAGGTGACTGCTATCGGCACCGCCATTCGCTGGGTTGGCTCCGGCCCGAATATGCCGCCCACCGGCCAGGGAAGAGTGACGATTCCCGCGGGATGATTCACAGATTTTGGAGGCGTTCTTCGGCCAGCCAGAGGGCTTCCTCTTTGGAGGAGATGGCGCCTTCGGACTGGGCTTCGGCGATGGCTTCCAGGAGTTGGCCGACGAGGGGGCCGGGTTCCAGCTTCAGGCGGCGCATTAGCTCTTCGGGCGATAAGAGGCGCGGCGGCAGGATGCTGTCGCGCTCGCGGATGTAGCGCGTCAGCAATACGTTGACGACAGACAGGTGGCGTTCCCAGGCGAGGGTGAGCGGCTGCGGCCCGAAGGTAGCCAGGTGATCGGCCAGCGAGAAGAGCGCGACTGCGATGCCTACTGGTCCCAGGTCTACGAAATAGCGGCGAATGGCGCGTAGCGTTACGTCGCCGTCTTGCCCAAGCTGGCCGGGACGCATGTGATGGGCGGCTACCAGTTGCGCCAGGCGGCGATCCCTGACGCTCGCGCTCAAACGCCGTGTGATGTGTAAGGCGATGGGCGCGCCTATTTGTGGGTGGGTGTAGAAACGAATGCTGCCATCCGCCGCTGTGGTATAGGTGACGGGCTTGCCAATATCGTGTAGCAGTGCGGCCATCTTCATCCGCGGCGCGGTCAGTTCCGCAGGAGAAAAGATGCCCTGTGCCTCGGCCTCCTGTAGCAAGCTCTGGATGTTGGCGAGGCAGGAGGCAGTTGTTGCGTTGGGAGTGAGATGCGCATATGCATCGAACGCATGTGTAGGGACGCGATTTATCGCGTCCGAATGTTCATGTGCCTGCGTATCCGGTACACACGCGCGCGCGATCAGTTCCAATGTGCCGACGGTTTCAAGGGAATGGTCGAAGACATCCCAGTAATGCGGGTTGGGTTGGCGCATCCCCTTTGCCGGCATCAATTCGGGGATAAGGACGGTGAGCAGCCCCAGATTGTCCAGTAAATGCAGGCGAGCGGTCGCGCCATCCGGTTCCAGAATAGCGTACAGTTCGTCGTGTACGCGTTCGGGCGCTACGGCGGGCAGGAGCGAGGCATCTTGCCGGATTAACTTTTGGGTGCCTGTGTCCAGGCTGAACTGGTAGCGGGTCATTAAGCGGACAGCACGTAACATGCGCAGGGGATCAACCTGAAAAACGGCATTATTAACGGCTTTCAAGCGGCGCGCCTTCAGGTCTTTTTCTCCATGCAAGGGGTCGATCAGGTGCAGGGATAACGCTTCGTCCAGCGGGGCTGCCAGCGCGTTGACGGTGAAATCGCGCGCCCGCAAATCTTCTTCCAGCGACTGACCGTGTAGCGATGCGATGTCCAGGGTAATATCGCCTGTCTCGGCCTTCACAATCACGCGGCTGGCTTTGTCATGCATTCGGGCATAATAGCCACCCAGAATATCGGCAAGCTGCCGCGCTAACTTGTGCGCCTCACCCGCGACTACGATATCCCAATCGCTGCAGGCTTCTCCAAGCAGCATGTTACGCAGCGAGCCGCCAACCAGGTAGGCTTGCCGTTGTTGCGTCGCAAAATATTGCGCCGTTTGCTGTAAGATGTGTCGCGTCCGAATGTCCAAATAGAGTGTGCTGCCCATTCAAAAAGTGTGTATCCTAACTATGAACTTTGTGGGAAATTCTGTCAATAGGTTTGTGAAATTCGACCTTCCGGTTGGAATAACCTTTCCACTCACCTTGTTATCACCTGTGACTAGCAATCTCGTGTCTTGACTGCTAGACAGAAGTAAATTTCTATGCTATACTCTTTAGCAATCAAACCCTGGGACTGCTAAACAGTTCCCGATAGTTAGGAGCATTCAATTCATGAAATGTGAACGTTGCCAGAAGAATCCTGCCGTTGCGCGTATAGATCAGATCGTCAACGGCCGGCGTGAGGCCCACTTTCTTTGCCAGTCATGCGCGGAGGAGTTGATGGGCGTTGCCATGAACCAGATGGGCGGCTCTGAAGATGCGGGCGAACCGACCGGTTCCCCCTTTGGCTTTAATGGAAGTAGAAACAACTCTGCCTCTGCTGGCAGTAAAAATACAGCTACCGCCGAGCGGCAGGGAAAACATAGCAAGACCCCGACGCTTGACCAGTACGGGCGCGATTTGACCGCCGAGGCCGCGGAAGGAAAGCTTGACCCGGCGGCAGGACGCGCGCGCGAATTGCGGCGCGTGATTACTGTGCTGGGACGTCGTCAGAAGAATAATCCCGTCTTGATTGGCGAGCCGGGCGTGGGCAAGACTGCCATTGTTGAGGGGCTGGCGCGTCGTATCAACGAAGGTGATGTGCCCTCAACGCTGCGTAACAAGCGTATTGTGTCATTGAATATCGGCGGTATGGTAGCAGGAGCCATGTTCAGGGGCCAGTTTGAGCAGCGCATCAAGTCGATTCTCGAAGAATTGCGCGAATCCCCGGATGTGATCGTCTTCATTGACGAATTGCACACTGTTGTGGGGGCGGGCGCGGCTGAAGGCGCGGTTGGCGCGGCTGATATGCTGAAACCTGCGCTGGCGCGTGGCGAGTTGCGCTGTATTGGCGCGACCACGCTGAACGAGTACCGCAAGCATATTGAGAAGGATGCCGCCCTGGAGCGCCGCTTCCAGCCTGTGAAGGTTGGCGAGCCTACTCCTGAAGAGGCCATCGAGATGCTGCGTATCGTGCGTCCCAATTACGAACTGCATCACGGCATCGGCATTACCGACGAGGCTATCGAGGCTGCTGTGAAGCTATCCGACCGCTACATCAATGACCGTTTCTTGCCTGACAAAGCTATCGACGTGATGGACGAAGCGGGTTCAGCGCTGCGCCTGGAGGCCATCGAGCAAGGTATCGTTAGCCCGCTGCTCATCTCCGACCTGGAGAAAGAGCTTGCCGAGATTCAGGCGAAGAAAGAGGCTGCCGCGAACGCGGAGGATTACGAACACGCGGCCAAACTGCGCCAGCAGGAACTGGTGACGCAGACCAAACTGGATAAAGCGCGGGCGGAGTCCGGTAGCTCTATGACACTGTTGGTGACGCCTGAACTGATTGCCAGGGTGGTTGAGAACTGGACAGGCGTACCCGTGAGCCAGATGTTGGAGAGCGAGCGGCAGAACCTGATTAGCCTGGAAGCTGACCTGCGCAAGCGCGTTATTGGTCAGGACGAAGCAATTAGCGCGGTGGCGCGAGCCATTCGTCGGTCGCGAGCGGGATTGAAAGATCCCAAACGCCCGATTGGTTCGTTCCTCTTCCTTGGCCCGACCGGTGTAGGTAAGACCGAACTGGCGAAGGCCCTGGCGGCTGAACTCTTTGGCGGTGAGGTGAACCTGATTCGCCTCGATATGTCGGAGTACATGGAGTCGCACACGGTCTCGCGCCTGTTTGGCAGCCCTCCGGGGTACGTTGGGTATGACGAGGGCGGCCAGTTGACCGAGCAGGTGCGCCGCCGACCGTACAGCGTGATCTTGCTGGACGAGGTGGAGAAGGCGCATCCAGAGGTCTTCAACGCGCTGTTGCAAATCATGGACGATGGGCGTTTAACCGACGGTCAAGGCCGCACGGTGGACTTCAAGAATACCGTTGTGATTATGACCAGTAACGCGGGCAGCGCGGAACTCAAACGCGCCGTGCGTATCGGTTTCCTGCCGACAAAGGACGATGACTCAAGCGACGAGCAGCACGAGGCGATGCGCTCGAAGGCCATGGACGGCTTGAAGCGTATCTTCCGGCCCGAGTTCATCAACCGTATTGACCAGATCGTGGTCTTCCACTCGCTGGGCAGAACGGAACTCTACACGATCGTTGATCTGCTGCTGGCGCAGGTGCGCTCGCGCTTGAGCGAACACAACATCGAACTGGCGGTAAGCGACGAGGCGCGCGAACTGCTGCTGCGCGAAGGTTTCGATGAAGAGTATGGGGCGCGTCCATTGCGCCGCACCATCCAGACCTACGTCGATGATACGCTGGCTGATGCGCTGCTGTCAGGGGCGATCAAGCCCGGACAGATGGCAAATCTGATCGTGCAAGATGAGAAGATCGCTATCGAAGCGCTGGAAACAGTGAAGACGGCGTAAAAGCTGCAAACATACAAAAAGCGGGAGGCGATTTGCCTCCCGCTTTTTGTATGTTACTCACCGCTTGCGGTTGAAGAGAGCGTTAACCAGGATTACAAGCGCAGAGAAAATCAGAAATCCTATAATAAGGAAAGGGAAGAGTATATTTGAGACCGATTCGGCATAACCGCCCCCAACAAATGGCGGAACATACGAGGCCATGATGGCTGCGATAATCAAGAATAGCGCGATCCATAAAACGAGCGAGACGATAGCCAGCGCCAGTCGTTGGCCTACAGTAGGCGTCTTGCTAAATTCAGTACCTGAGAGTTTTTGCCCATACTGGTGAGTGGAGTAACTGTTAATGGGAGGAACACCTCCAAAGGCGGTATAGGAAGTGCCGGGTATTTCGCGCTGGCTCTCATCAAATTCCATGTGTTGCTGAGACATGTTGTTTAGCTCCTTATTTTCCCATTACACAATGTGCTATGGTAAGTACGAGTGTTGAGGATCAGAAGTTGTATTTTCCAAATGTGCCCGTTTGAGACCCTTGCGGTCGCCAAATAGTCTTACTCCGCAAGCATTCTCCACTTGATGCTCTCCAATTCGTCAAGTTGGCTCACACGCTCAATAATCTCCTCGCATCTTCGTTCATCCACAATCACCGGCTCTACAAGTTCGTGGAAACGCGCTTCGAGCTGTTCCCAACTGAGCGGGTTGTGCGGGTCGCCCAGGGCATATCTGACCTGCGCGCTGTATTCTGTGCCGTCGTCCATGGTGATGCGCGCGCTGGCTCGCCATTCTGCCGGGTAATGGTTGTCCAGTTCTGGGGACGTGTAGCAATCAACTTTCTGCATCAGCTCGCGCACGGTTGGGTGTTGTATCCACTCGTCGGTGAAGACCGTTAGCCCGGCCTTTCCGGTGAGTACAGCGATGGCTGCGCCATAGGGCATACTGAACTGCGCGTCAATGACGCTGCTGGCCTGGCGTTTCTGCTCGATGGGGTCGGCGATCAGCCCGCGTCCTCCGCTCAAGACGCCGCACGAGATGTGAGCAACGTGCTGCGGGTCGAGCTGGCGCTGGCGCATGATGTCGAAGAGGCAGTCGATGGGGCCGTGCATGTAGCGGCAGCAGGCATAGGGTTTGAGCGAGACGCGCATGATGGCGAGTTCGTCGCCCGGTTCGCGCTCAAGTTGTGCTGCATCGCCGTCAGACGAATAGGCATGTAAGAAGCCGTAGCGGCCCTCCAGGATATCAGTTGGCCCGACGAAGCCCGATGCAGCCAGGCGCGCCGCTATGATGCCGGCATGACAGGCCCAGCCTGGGTGCAAGCGCTTGGTCCACGCGCCACCGTGCAGGTAGGCCATCGAGCCTGCTGCCATGCTGCCCGCGATGCCCAACGCGCTATTTGTTTGCTCAGGAGATAGCCCTAAAAGTCGCGCGCTGGCCGCCGCCGCACCCAAAGCCCCACACACGGCGGTGGGATGAAAACCGCGCTCATAGGCTGAAGCGGGATTGAGCGCGGCCCCCACGCGCAAGGTAACTTCGTAGCCTGCCACTACTGCGGCGTAGAATTCGGAGGGTACAGATCCGAGTTGTTCCGCCAGAGCCAGCGCGGCAGGGAACACTACTACGCCGGGATGCAGCGATGAGGCGTTTTCTACATCGTCCATTTCCAGCCCGTGCGCGGCTACGCCGTTCGCGAACGCCGCCCATGACGCCTCCGCCCTTTCTGTTCGCCCAAAGATGGTGGCTGTTCCCCCGCTTCCTATCGCCATCATGTCCTGCAACATGGTGAAGGCGCTCTGGCTGGATGGCAGCAGGGAGCCGCGTAGTGTGACGGCCAGGTGATCGAGCAGCAGGTAGCGCGCTCGTTCGCGCACCTGGGCGGGCAGCTTATCAGCGCGCAAGGTAGCGCAAAAATAGGCAAGGTCATATGTTGGTTGGCGTTGCATAGCGGGTCTCCTTCCTCTCAGCGCTTATACGCTCTATTGTCTGTATAAGTATACCCTGCATACCGTTTGCTTATGGGATATAATACACCTGTTTGGTTATTTTATCGGGAGAGCTGGGAACATATGAAACGACAAAACTGGATCGCTCTGGCTGCGGCCACTGTGGGCGCGGTGGGAATTGGATTGATGGCAAAGAATTTCTTGCCCCAGCGCTTTCGCCTGGATGCCTGGTATGACAGCTTGCCAGCGCCAGGCGGGCAATCGAATAGCAAGAGTCGCGAGGGGCTGCCAGAGGTGGAAGTCTCGTTTTTGCGCTGCGGCGTCACGACCGTTCCAGAATGTGTGGCGGTGCGCGGCGGGCTGTTCGGGCCTGTGGATATTGCCTATAGCGCGGTGCTGGTTCGCCATTCCAAAGCTACCTTTTTATATGATACTGGCCTTTGCAATGATATTTCCCTTTACCTCGCCAACCAATCCTGGCTGTTTCGCAATACGCTGGGAAGCTTCGCGCTCGAACAATCGCTGAGTGGTCATCTCAGGGCGTTGGGCCTGGAGCGCGGCATCGACTTTGCTTTGTTGTCTCACCTGTACTGGGATCATGTAAGCGGCATCCCGGATATTCCGGGCGTGCCTCTGCGTGTCAATCGCGTGGAGTATGAAGCGGCCCGGCTGGGTTTGCTCGATGCGTCTCAAGCGCTGGTGCGCCGCTTGATGTGCAATAATCCTCTGGAATGTATTGACTTCACCGGTCCGGCTTACGAAGGCTTTCGCGCCAGCCATGATCTCTTCGGGGATGGTTCTATTGTGCTGGTGCCTTTGCCCGGCCATACGGCGGGCAATACTGGCATGTTTATCAATCGTTCCAATGGGCCGCGCTTGCTGCTGCTGGGAGATGCCGCGTGGGTGGCTGCTAATTTTCACCGGCCCGCGACCATGCACCCGCTCATCTGGAACAACGTGACCAGCGATGATGCTACCGCTCGCCAGACGCTCATTCAACTGCACCATTTCGCGCTGGCACATCCGGAGATTTCGTTGGTTGCCATGCATGATGCCGCCGCCCAACACCACTTTATGCATCTTCCAGCTACCCGGTTGGCTGCATCTGATCGATGATCTGCATTAGCTCGCGCATCTTGAAAGGCTTACGCAACATAGGCACTTGCGGCAGTTCCGCCTGCGCTTCTTCCAACTCTTTCTGACTACAGGCCGACACCACGATAATGTGCAACTGGTGAGGTGGAATGGCCTGCCGGATCTTTTGGACTGTTTCCAGACCAGACATCGAGCCGGGCAGCAAAAGGTCGATCAGCGCGAGGTCATATGGAAGAGGCACACGCACGGCTTCACCGATAAAAAGCGTTTCCAGCAAAAGGTCGCTGCTGGTAAAATCATAGACGGTATGCCCAAGCATCTCCAACGCAGTTGACAGGTAATCAAGGATAGGAGGATTGTCTTCTAACAAGGCAATATTCACTGGTTTTCCTCTTTGGTTCGGTCAGTATCGAAAAGCGCGAATGATTCTACGTCTAGTATACCCACAATCTCTCTGAGAGAGTAGGGTTCTATGACTAAAGTCATGTTTCTAAAAATCGAATAAAAGGAAACCTCCCGAACAAAAAAGTTCAGGAGGTTTTGGCAGGGGCGGCAAGGCTCGAACTCGCGACATTCCGTTTTGGAGACGGACGCTCTACCAACTGAGCTACGCCCCTATATTCTGAATAATGGCGGAGAGGGAGAGATTTGAACTCGCGGAGGGGCTTCCCCTTCAGCGGTTTAGCAAACCGCCGCACTAGGCCACTATGCGACCTCTCCGTGTTACTGCATAGCTATTATGGCATAAACGGCCTGGTCTGTCAATCATTTTTTTTGCTGCATTCAGTGGTCCCCGCGAATGTCTCTGTTTTAGCCCAGCGCATACGCATCTTTCAGCCAGCTTAAAAGCTCCGCGTCGATCTCATCTGGAGAGGTGAGCTTGAGTTCGTTGTGGAAGCGGTTTTTGGAGACTTGTTCGGATTTGGCGATGCGCGGGCTAGCGACGGGGTCTATACCGCTGCGCGTTTGGCAAAAAGTAAGAGAAGGAGTGTGTGCTGGTCGCCGCTTCATCCGCGACCTGCACACACTGTCCTCTCACAGAAGCGCACGCGACACGTTGCTAGACGGCGCGGGCGGTATAGCGGCGTCTGGCAAAGCCGTAGGTGATGAGCTTCCAGAGGGCTACCAGAATAATCGCGCCGATGAGCGCTCTAAAGAGAGGGACACCAAACTCAATGATATCCCCGATGCCGGTGATAATGATGACGTTCGTCATCAGCCAGATGCCTATCAGCGCGGCGATAATGGCACCCACAAAGCCAAAGGGGAGATGGTACCTTACCAGACCTTCGGCAACGAGACCTACGACAGCTGCAATAATGAGGTAAACGATAAAGTTGAGGCCGAACGACCAGATGTTATCGCCAATTTTAATCGTGACACCGTCTGCCAGCACGGTAAGAAATGCGAGCATGATATCCTCCTTTGCTCGATAGGTCCGTTTCAAAGGAGAAGGTGTATGCTGTCTTTACGCTTCGTTCAGTCGTTTGCCTTCTCCTACGGAGAGTTTCACTTTACCCACGTATGAGGCTATTATCTGGTTTCACGTCTTTTTACGGAGTTGTCGTGTCCAGCTAACCATATACCCTTACAAGCCTGCTGGAAATGCGTAAAATGTGTCAGCAGGTGGATTGGGCGAGCCGTATTCCATGGTGATGGCATCATGAGGTTGTAGGGTCACTTCGGTATACAGGGGGGATTTGACGACTCCATTGAATGGCTTGCCATTGACGAAAATTTGCCAGCCGCTCGCCTGTGTCAGCTCCTGGGGGAAGTTAAGGGTGGCAAAGCCCTGTTGCCAGAGCGTCATGAAGTCGTCCAGGGCCAGGTTGTGTAGTTTTTGTGGCGCTTCGATGTGGATGATGCCATCGTCGGTATGCGTGTGCATCCAGTAGAAACAGGAACCGTCCGTGGGAATGCCAATACCCGCCGGAATGGTTAGCTCTTTGCCATTGATGTACATCCTGAAATGGACATGAATATGATAGCCGTTTTGCTCAGCGCTATCGCATGAAATACCACTGATGGGTGGATGGAGTGTAGCGATGCTTGTGGTGCGCTGCACTTGCAGGTAGAAGAAACCCATCGCAAAAAGTAGCAAGGCACTTATGGCGATAGAAGCCCACACGGAGATACGCGCGCGGCGTTGTTGCTTGCGGCGTGAGGCGCGGTTTTCACGCCGCTCCTGGCGTAAAGCCTCCTCTTCAGGGTGTGGGATCAACTGCTGCCTGTTCATTTATCTCTTCATTTCCAGCTAAACCGGCCCTGCCGAGTGAGTAGCTGGTCTGGGCGTGGTTGGTCGCTTCAGTCGTATAGGTTTAATGGGCGCGGAAACATGTTGAGGCTGCTCCAATTCTTCCTGTGAGAGGGGAAGCGCGTGCAGGGCGATAGCCAGCACTTCATCCATGCGTTCCACCGGCAGGAAGCGCAGGTCTTTTACGACTTCGGGCGGCACATCCTGCAGGTCCTGCATGTTGCGTTTGGGAAGGATAACGGTGGTAATACCGGCGCGATGCGCTGCCAGCACCTTCTCTTTGAGGCCTCCGATGGGCAGTACGCGCCCGCGCAGGGTGATCTCCCCCGTCATGGCAACATCGCGCCGCGCTGGTCGCCGGGTGAGCGCGGAAATGAGAGCCGTTGCCATGGTGATGCCTGCCGATGGCCCGTCTTTGGGGATGGACCCGGCTGGCAAATGCAGGTGGATATCGTATTTCTCATAGAAGCGACTCTCCAGGCCAAGCTGTTTGGCGCGCGAGCGGGCATAGGAGAGCGCGGCCTGCGCCGATTCCTTCATCACATCGCCAAGCTGCCCGGTCAGTGTGAGGTTGCCACGCCCTTCCATGAGCGTCGCCTCGACGGTCAGCAGGTCGCCGCCCGCGTTTGTCCATGCCAGGCCGGTAGCGATGCCCGGCTCGTCCTTTTGTTCGGCCAGCTCGAAGAAATGCTTTTGCGGCCCCAGGTAATCGGGGAGTTTCTCAGCCGTGATTATGGTTTTGTTGCGGCGTCCCTCCGCCACTTTACGCGCTACCTTGCGCAGCACCGAGGCAATTTCGCGTTCCAGGTTACGCACACCCGCCTCAAAGGTGTATTCGCGAATGAGACGGTGAATGGCGGCATCCTCAAAAGCCACTTTGGACGCTTTCAGCCCATGCTCCTGCATCTGTTTGGGAATGAGGAACTGGCGCGCAATGTGTAGCTTCTCGTCCTCGGTATAACCCGGCAGTTCGATAACTTCCAGGCGGTCGCGCAGAGCGGCAGGCACAGGATGCAGCACATTGGCGGTCGTCAGGAAGATCACTTTGGAAAGGTTATAAGGAACTTCCAGGTAATGATCCGAGAACGCGGAATTCTGTTCGGGGTCAAGCACTTCGAGCAGAGCCGCCGAGGGATCGCCCCGGTAGTCCGCGCCGATTTTGTCGATCTCGTCCAGCACGAAAAGTGGGTTGATGGTGCCAGCCGTCTTCATGGTCTGGAGAATACGTCCCGGCAGCGCGCCTACGTAGGTGCGGCGATGGCCGCGAATCTCGGCCTCGTCATGCACGCCGCCCAGCGAGAGACGCACAAACCTGCGGTTCAAAGCCTCGGCGATGGAACGTCCCAGTGAGGTCTTGCCCACTCCCGGCGGGCCGACGAAGCACAGGATGGGGCTGCGCATATTGTCGGAAAGCTTGCGCACGGCGATATACTCCAGGATGCGCTCTTTCACTTTTTCCAGGCCGTAGTGTCGCTCTTCCAGGATGCGCTGCGCCTCTTTGAGATCGAGTCGATCATCGCTGGCTTTTATCCAGGGCAGGGCAACCAGCCAGTCGAGGTAAGTGCGTATCACGCCCGAATCGGGAGCCATGGAGGGCGTGGCATTGAGCCGGTTAAGCTCCTTCAATGCTCTAACCTTGACCTCTTCGGGCATTCCTGCCGCCTCAATTTTGTCGCGCAGTTCCGCGCCCTCGAGGATAGTAGGGTCTGTCTCGCCAAGTTCGCTTTGAATGGCTTTGAGTTGTTCGCGCAGGAAGTATTCGCGCTGGCTCTTATCGACCTCTTGCTGCACCTGGGTGTGAATCTGCGCTTCCAGTTCGAGAATATTGAGTTCTTTCGAGAGCAGAATACAGGTCTTCTGCAAACGTTCCTCTACGTTGAACGCTTCCAGAATTTCCTGGCGCGTAGCAATGGGCGTTTCGATGGTGGAGACAACAAAATCCGCCAGCCAGCCTGGCTTATCGATGTTCATGGCCGTGATAAACGCCTCATCGGGCAGCGAATTACTCAGCTTGATGCATTTTTCAAAGAGCGCCAGCGTCGCTCGCATCAACGCCTCTACAGCCAGCGTGCGTTCCATCTCTTCCGAAATGACTTCTGTCCGCGCGCGCATAAAGGGCGTGAGTTGGGTATATTCCAGGCGGCGCAAGCGTCTCTGCCCGTGAATCAAGACGCTGGTCGTGCCGTCTGGCAATTTGAGTACGCGGTCAATCACTGCTTCGACGCCGACGGTATATACATCGTCCGGGCCGGGGTCTTCTACTTCTTCGTTTTTCTGCGCGACGACGAACAACATGCGATCCTTGCTCATGGCCGCCTCGATGGCCTTGATTGATTGCTCGCGCCCGACCATCAATGGGGTAACGATATTAGGTATCAGTACCGTATTACGGATAGGCAATAAAGGGAATTCTTGTTGCCCTGCCAGGTCATGGTCGCCGGATGCGCGTTTCTTCGCTGCACCGCGAGTTGCCTTCTTCGTGACCATACACTTCCTCTCAACCGTTTCGATTCTATGCAGTATTCTTGATGTTTGACATTATAACGTATGCGACGCGCAAAAAGTGAAAAATTTGTGACAGATTGGAGAAATGGCTATGTGTGGCGAGCAGGCTTAATGAAATGCAGAGAGTATAATGGATCGAATATGTATTGGTCGAGAAACCAGGAAGAGATGGTATTTGTATGTCCCCACTCCAGTTGCTCCTCGTTATCCTGCCACTTGGACTTGACACGCTGGGCGTTTCTCTGAGTCTCGGTATGAAGAGCGTCCTTCGCCCTGCTTCTGAAGAGACAGAAAAGAAGCCCATTTTCCCATACTGGTTGCGTTCAGCCATGCTTTTCTCGCTGGCGGAGATGTTGATGCCAGTCGTTGGTCTTGTAATTGGCTATGCAGTTTCTTTACTGGTAAGTAATGTGATGCACTATGCCGGCTCCGTGCTCCTGATTGGCGTAGGGGCATGGGAATTATGGGAAGAGGGAAGGGAATACCTGTATAAGAAGCGCCAACACCATGGAAATGTCGCGTTTCAGAAGCAAGTGCCGGTGCCGCCAGCATCTAAGAATAAAGAGCGATTTCTATGGAGACGACAATTGCTGCTCGCCTTGAGTGTGAGCCTGGACGAGTTAGCGATTGGATTTTCGTTGGGGTCCATTACTGCCGGAAAAACGATCAGCCCATTCATTCTCTGCCTGCTCATCGGCCTGCAAGGATTTCTCTTGACCATCTTTGGACTTTTCCTCGGTCGAACGTTACGCTTGAAACCTCTGAAAGAGGGGAGCGAATTGTTCAGCGCCTTGCTTCTAATTGGCATCGGTGTCTGGCTGCTTGTCTCATAGCCGTTACCGTTGGATAATGTAACCGTCATATTGATTAAGATTTGTCATCTAACTTCTTACGAACCGTGAAGCAGTGTGAATGCAGAATGAAGACTAAACGACCAATATCGCTTTTGAGTGGCATATGTATTGTAGCCAGCGCATCCATTGTCGCGCTCTACTGGTATCGTTGGGGATGGCCGGACTTAAAAAATGTATGGACCTGGCTACTATTACTTGCTATGCCCTTAACGCTTGCTTTCCTCGCTCTCTGGTTTAACGTTATCAACCGCAGAAATGATCGGAAAATCGCAGCAGACCGCCTGCGCGAAACTGCCCTGCAAGCCTATTTCGATAGCGTATCCGAATTGCTGCTGGAGAAGGACCTGTGCTCATCTCAACCAGGCGATGAAGTTCGCACCCTGGCGCGCGCCAGAACCGTTACCCTGCTTCCTCAATTAGATAGAAAACGCAAACTGCGTGTCGTGGAGTTCTTGTGCGAATCACAACTCATTGCTGTTGTTGATCTGTATGGGGCCGACTTGCAGGGAGTAAATCTGGCCCATATCTCCTTGAGCGGGGCCAATCTGATTGGAGCCAACCTGAGCAAAGCCGACTTGAGCGGGGCCAATCTGAGCGGGGCCGATTTGAGTAAAGCCAATCTGAGTGAGGCTCATTTGAACAAGACCGATCTGAGCAAAGCCAGGCTGCATAACGCTCGTCTGGTGAAGGCGGACCTGAAAGGGGCCTACATGAGTACAGCAGACCTGGGGTATGCAAGCTTGAGCGAGGCCAATTTGAGTGAGACCAATCTGAGTGGTGCCAATCTCAGTAAGGCTGATCTGAGCAATGCCATCCTGAGCGGAGCCAACCTGATCGTAGCCGACCTGAGCCGGGCTAACTTGACTGAGGCCGACCTGAGCGGGGCCAGGTTAAGCGGAGCCAACCTCAACGGGACCAACCTGGATGGAGCCGACCTGAGCGGGGCCAACCTGAAAAGCACCTATTTGTCGCTGGAACAGCTTACAAATGCAAGGGGTATCCAGGAATACCAGGTGGGTATAGAAGAGCCTCAAAGCTAAAGCTTCGATTTACTGGTAATACGATACGTGGCGTTGTATGCTCTTTTCTCTCATTGCCTATGTCAATCAGCCAATATGACAAATGTCACCTCGATATCATGATTGCCCTCACTACCCCGAACACTGACCTGCCTCTATACTTCTTCCAGAAACTGTAAGCTGAAGTTCACTCCTATTCAAAAATAGCAACATTGTATAATAGAGTAACAGTCAAAATCATCGAAGCAACCTGGAACCAGCCAAAATTAAGCAACGCGCGAGCTAAGAAAGCAGAGAGGATACAACGCAGGTGCAAAATATAGAGGTACGCAATCCAGAAGAGGCCTATGCGGCCTCGCAAACCAAAGGCCGCTCTCCCTACCTTCTCTGGTTGATCTGGCTGGTATGGCTGCCTCTCATGATTCCTGCTCTCATCGCGCTTTTCCAATCCCATCCGGCATTGCCGCGCCTCATTGCTATACTCGTTGGCGCCGCGCTTTTCATCGCCTTCTACTTGCTGGCATCATGGCGACGAGCGCGGGGCATTGCCGCCGCGTCGTCGCTTCCACGACATACAGCAGCATCGACGTGGTTGACAATCGCTGCCCTGACAGCCATAAGCGTTGCCCTGACGCTGCTGGGTGGGTATGGAGCCATCGGCTTTTTCTATTACACGTCTGGCTACGTGGGTGGGAGCCTCCCTATCCGCAGGATCATACCGGCAGCTATGGTGATTACACTGATTGCGCTGGCAGTAGGAAGGATCGCTGGTACCGCCTGGCTCGATCTTGTGCAAGCACTCATTTTTATCCCGGCCATCATTATCATTACAAGAACTGTGATGTGGTCAATTACGACGAGTTGGGAATTGCACGCCGCGCGCGAAGAGATCGCGCGTTTAGCTGTGACAACCGAGCGCTTGCGTATCGCGCGAGACCTGCACGATCTGCTTGGTCACAACCTCTCCCTCATTGCGCTCAAAAGTGAACTTGCCCGGCGTCTGGTAGCTGTATCGCCGGAGCGGGCAGCCATCGAAATTGGCGATGTCGAGAACGTGGCGCGCACAACGCTTCAGGAAGTTCGCGAGGCTGTCGCTGCTTACCGTCAACCTACGCTTGCAAGTGAATTGCAGGGGGCGCAGGAAATCTTAGCGGCTGCCGGCATCATGTATCGCTACGAGAGTGACGAGAGCATAATTGATGCCCTGCCGTCCTCCATTGAAGCCGTGCTTTCGTGGACGGTGCGCGAGGGGGTGACGAATGTGATCCGGCATAGCCGCGCTCACCAGTGTACTATTCGTGTTACGCGGGAGAAGCACACTGTGCAAGTCGAAATAATTGACGATGGAACCTCATCAATCAGCGGCACGGGTGGCGATAATGGTGGAAACGGGCTGCGCGGCCTTGCCGAACGTGTGGCAGCGCTTGGCGGTCGATGCGAAGCATATCCCGTCAGCCGGCGGCTTTCGTCTGTCCGTCTCGTTACCACTTGCGCAAGTGAGTTCCGAGGCAGGGACGCTCGATGCTCCCGTCGTTTCACCCGCGCAGCGCCTGCCATTGGCTGCTTCAAAGCATGTGATTAGTAGTGAAAGGAGCGAGCAGGCATGATTCGTGTATTGCTGGCAGAGGATCAGGCTATGGTGCGCGGCGCGCTCGCGGCCCTGCTTTCGCTGGAAGGCGATATCGAAATTGTGGCTGAAGTTGGTCGTGGGGACGAGGTGGCGGCGGTCGCTCGCGCTACCAGACCAGATGTGGCCTTGTTAGATATCGAGATGCCTGGATGTGATGGTATTACGGCAGCCGCTGAGCTTCATTCCCAACTGCCAGGCTGTCGCGTGCTTATTCTGACCACTTTTGGGCGTCCAGGCTACCTGCGAAAAGCTATGGAAAGCGGAGTCGTTGGTTTTCTCCTCAAAGATGCTCCTTCGACACAACTCGCGATTGCCATCCGGCGCGCTGTTGCTGGCGAACGCATCGTCGATCCAACGCTCGCGATGACCGCGCTCAGCGAGGGTAATAACCCGCTTACCGAGCGAGAACGCAACGTGCTAACAGCAGCTACTCAGGGAGCAAGTATTGCCGAGATTGCCGCGTCGCTCTTTCTCTCGGAGGGAACGGTGCGCAATTATCTCTCCGTCGCCATCCAGAAACTGGGCGCTCACAATCGCGTTGAGGCTGCGCATATCGCGGAGCAGAAAGGCTGGCTCTAAAACTTCTTTCAGGTTTGCATAATCGCTTCTGTGGTCTTAAAATGTAGTTTCGCGAACTCGGCCAGCCGCTCTTGTCCTCCACGCGCAACGATTCCGCGTCCTACCGTCACTATCGATGGGTCAGAAGCTCCCTTTGGCAACGCGACCCCGGCGCTTTTCGACAACTGCTCCATCATTTGCACGAACCGGGCGCGGGCCAGAATTGACGCGGCGGCTACAGCGATATCCTCTTCGGCGTGGGTGCGCTGCTCGATAGTGATCTGGCGACCTTTTTCGCGCAGAGCATTGAGAATATAGGATGGGTCTCCAAACTGGTCGATAATAGCCAGCTTGCATGGCGCCTGCTCCAGTAATTGTTCCAGCGTCCAGGCATGTCCCCATGCCAGCAGGCGATTTAAATTTCCAATTTTGGAGTATAGCTCATTAGATCTTTTGGGTTCGACTGGTACAACAATTTGAGGGCACAATTTTTTGATTTCTTCTGCCATTCCCAGCATTCGATGGTCTGTGAGCAATTTGCTATCGCGCGCTCCCAGACGTTGTAAGCGCGTTTCGCTCTGCGCATCCACATATACCGCCGCAATTACCAGCGGTCCAAAATAATCGCCCTTGCCCGATTCATCACAGCCGATTCTTGGTGTGCCAGCGAAACTTGCCAACGACACTGGTGAAACCGTAGGCGTCTCGATCAAAGATGATTGAGCGTCACGAGAGTTGCTGGCTGCGATGAGAAGGGTTGCTTACCATATTCCACCATGCTTGAATCTCGCTTTGTAAAGGGCTTTCTTTTCCCTGGATAAGCGCTTTACCGCTTGTATAAAATGCTATGGGAATTTTGTTTGACCCTTCGCTGATGGTCAACTGATAGCCGGATTGAATGGCTTTTTCGTCGATGACGCGCCAGCCGCGCTCATTGACAAATGCGCGTAATGCATCGATGTTGGATTGGAGTTTGTTTCCATCCATAGGATACTTCTCCTCCTGTTGCGCGTGAGTTTGCAGCGTCTTCTTATCATGGCATTCATTAGTATAACGCAAGAAGTCTCGTTACTGAGGACAACCGAACCTGTCATCCTGAGCGCAGCGAAGGATCTATCGTGGGGCTAAGCGGAGATCCTTCGCTGCGCTCAGGATGACAAGCGAATGAGACGGGCGAGTCCCAGTGATAGCTCTGGCATCCGATAGCTGGTGGAACCTGCTACTGAATCATACTTGCAAAGCATCGCTTTGCATGTTATGCTTCACGTACAAATGATCTATAGTGATAGGTCACAGGGGAGAGAGCAAGCATGACGCAGGTTGAGGTTAGCGCGCAGCAAGGGGTATTACTGCGACGCGCGCACGAACTTTTGGAGAGCGTTGGGCAGGCTGTAGCGGAAGAGACGCTGCTGCACCATTTATTTGGCGTGACCGGGGGGACAGCAACGGCAAAAAATCCGGTCTGGGTGACGCTGCTGCGCAAAGCTCTGAACAGTTCATCGTTGTTTGAGCAGGTGGAGAATTCGGATTGGGCGCTTACAGCGTGGCGCAGCACGCACCGTTCCCTGTCCGAGATCGAATATGTCGTGCTTGATACCGAAACGACGGGCCTGCGTCCCGGCTCGCATCGCGTCATCGAAATTGCTGGCGTGCGTATTCGCGGGGGCGAAGCGCTCGGCTCGTTCCAAACGCTGCTCAATCCTGGCACGCGCCTGCCCTCCTTCATCGTGCAATTTACAGGCATTAACCAGGAGATGGTCAATACAGCGCCCAAAGCCGCCGAGATTTTCCCCGATTTTCTCAGTTTCATCGATGGCGCGATCCTGGTCGGGCATAACGTTGGTTTCGATCTCGGTTTTCTCTCCTACGAGGCGCGGCTGCTGGGACTCGACTTCCCCATTGATGGACTGGATACCATTCCCCTGGCGCGCCGCTTCTTGCCAGCATTGCGCCGCTTCAAGCTGGATAGCGTGGCCGATCACCTGAAAATAGCGACCGCCAACCGGCACCGCGCACTGGGAGATGCTCGTGTGACGGCAGCCGTTTTCATTAAGTTGCTCGCGCTTGCTCAAGAGCAGGGTATTGAAACCCTGGGACACCTGCGCCGCCGCCTGCAATTGCCCGTTGCCTGGAACGGCGATATTACGCAGGCTGCCACGAAGAAGCAGATCGAGCACCTGCGAGCCGACGGCCGGGTCTCCAACCAATCGACTTCTGTGCGCCCGACAGGCACGCTTTTTCTGAATCCTGCCTGGAAACGCGACTTTCCCGCGCTGCCGGGTGTGTATCTCATGAAGGATGCCAATCAACAGGTCATTTACGTGGGCAAGGCCAAGTGTTTGAAAGACCGCCTGGCCTCGTATTATAACCAGCCGCTTGGGTATACACGCAAAATGGATGGGTTGCTGCAAAACGTCAAAGAGATCGAGACGCGCGTGCTTGGCTCGGAACTGGAAGCGCTGCTGGTAGAGTCGCAATTGATTAAGGAGTTGCAACCGGCCTATAACGTACAGTTGCGCAACTACGAACTCTATCCCTTTATCAAAATCGATACTCAGCACTCATTTCCGCGTGTCTATGCCACACGCGAAGTAGCCCCCGACGGGGCGCGCTACTTCGGCCCGTTCCGCAGCCGGCGTATCGTAGATGTCACGATTGAACTGGTGCAGAAAGTCTTTCCCATTCGCACCTGCACAAAGGGCCTACCGCCCCAGGCCAAACCATCTGACCCCTGCTTGCGACTGCATTTGAATCGCTGCCCCGGCCCCTGTCGCGGCGGAGTTGATGAAACAGGCATCGAGGCGTATCGCAAAACCATTGAAGAGGTGTGCGCTTTCCTGGGCGGCGAGCGCGAAGACCTGTTAGACCGCCTGCGCCGCCAGATGCTGGAATCCTCGCAGCAACTCAATTTTGAACGCGCCGCCTGGCTGCGCGACACCATCCGCAGCGCTGATGAAGTGCTGATCGGTCAGCAATTGATTACGGGCGCGGTCGAAGCCAACAACCTCTTCATCGTCTATCCCTCGGCCCGCGCCGGCTGTAACGAACTTTTTCTTATCCGGCATGGCCGCCTGGTAGACCAGCGTTGCATCGCGCACGAGCCGGAAAGCACGAAGCAGGCAGTGCGCGAACTGCTGCGCGTCGCATCATCATTAGGCGAACCTCCGAGCATCGTTGGCAAAGCGGAAGTCGATCAAATTAATATCATAAGCCGCTGGATACATCGCCACAGCAGCGATCGCGCCTTCTTCCCCTTCCAGCAAGCCCTCACTAATGAAGACGAATCCCGCCTGCTGGCGCAGCGCATCTGGATCGAAATCGAAGCCGTGCGCACTCTGCCTCTTGCATATAGTACAGAGGAAGAGGATAATACGTTATAAGAAATACAGGGTATATTCTGAAGGAGTCCTCTGGCATGTTATTGTCCGACAAGCGTATTGTGGAAGAATTGAAAAACGGCAACCTCGTTATCGAGCCATTTGACGAGCGACAATTAGGCACCAATTCCTACGATTGCCGCCTGGGCGAATGGTTTTTTCAGGGGGATATGAACGTCGATGTGATCCACCTGGATAACCCGCTCGATATTCGCCGTTACTGGGGAGAAGCACGCAAAGCTAGCGATGGCAAGATAGCTATTCGCCCCGGCACAACTCTTCTAGCCCACACGCAGGAGGTGATCGGCGGGCATAACGGCTACCTGGCGAAGATGTATTCGCGCAGCACGGTAGCGAGGTCGGGGCTGTCAGTGTGCCGCTGCGCGGGCGTTGGAGATGTTGGTTATATTAGCCGCTGGACAATGGAAATCAGCAACCATACACAAACTACCATCTGGGTGCCGGTGGGCTTCCGCATCTGCCAGTTGACCTTTGAATACGTGGGTGAAACGCTCAAGGAGTATCACGGTAAATACGGCAAATCTGATCAACATTGGACTCCCGAAGACATGCTGCCAAAGCCCTACTTCGATTGGGATTACGAGACGTATCGCACCGACCGGGGGAAGTAGCCTGTGAGCGCACTGAGCAAGGGACGCCTGATCTCATTCGAGGGGCTGGACGGCGCGGGCAAAACCACGCAAATGCGCCTGTTGGAGCAATGGCTACAGGCACGTGGTGTTGCTTCTATACGCACGCTCGAACCAGGTGGCACTCCCCTGGGTGTTGAAATTCGCTCGTTAGTGCTTAACCGCCCCGAACTGGCAATCGATCCCCTGGCTGAAGCATTTCTTTTCCAGGCCGACCGCGCCCAGCATTTCGCCAGGCTGGTTATTCCCGCGCTACAAGCAGGCAAACTGGTTATCACCGATCGCTGCTACGATGCCAGTATTGCCTACCAGGGCTACGCGCGCGGCGTGGGCGTGGAACTGGTTGAACAACTCTCGATGCTGGCAACGCAAGGCGTGCAGCCAGACCTGACCATCCTGCTCGACCTCGAACCCTCCCAGGTACTCAATCGCACCGGTGTGACCTCTAACCAGGGAGGCCAACGCGAGGAGCGCAACCGCTTCGATGTGGAGGCCGAAGAATTTCACCGGCGCGTGCGGGAAGGCTTTCGTCTGCTTGCCCGCACACATCCTGAGCGCATCAAGGTAGTGGACGCTTCAAAAACGGTGGAAGAGATTCACGGGGAGATTGTGGGATTGGTGCAAACGCTCTTAACTTTATAGCGTTTCCAGTCGTTTCTTGCGTTTAAGCGCGTCGAAAAACTCAGGATCAAGCTCCAATGCGCGGTTGACCGCTGCCAGCGCCTCGTCGCGCCTGCCAAGTATACCCAATGCCCACGCCATACCATCCCAGGCGGGCGCGAATTGTTCATTCATCACTAGCGTGTGTTCAAAGGATGCCAGCGCCTCGTCATAACGCGCCAGCATCGCCAGGTACGTACCTTTGGCATACCACGCCGCCACGCTTGTATCATCCATTGCGAGCGAGCGTTCTACCGCCGTTAGAGCTTCGGTATAACGAATCGTATCGGATAATTGCTGGCTATAATCTAACCAGAACTGGGCCTGTTTGTGTTGTTCGTCAGTTGCCATTTTGCTGCTTTTCCGCCTTATTATGCTCCCATACCTCGACAACCCTCTTGTACGCTTCCCAGGTATCGACATCGATATTTGCCAGGGGGTTGCCCATTGCGACGGTAGCAATTTCGTCGCGATGCCGCTCAAGCACGCTGCGCCCGCCTTCATCGCCCGTGACTTCTAGTAGCTCAGGGAACAGGCTTGCATCGAACAGGATAGGATTGCCGCGCTTGCCTTGATAGGTTGGCGCGACAATCCTTTTGCCCGATGATCTATATGTCGCAATCAATGTATCGATGTCCTGCGCCGTAATCAAGGGCTGGTCGCCAAGCAAAACCAGCGCGCTGTCAATAGTGCTATTCGATGATTCATATAGCCATAGGATTGTAGCGTCTGGATGCCCAGGCGCATCGAAGTACTCATGCCTTGTAGATAGTCTGGGTTCTCAATGATGCTCAAGTCAGGATGGGTGGCAAAAGAAGCTATGTGCGCTTGAACCTGTTCTGCCTGGTGTCCCAACAGAAGTATAACCGGGCGAGCCTGTGATGCCAGCACTGCATCAAGCACATGCGCCAGTACCGGGCGGTTATGCAGGGGCAGCAATAATTTGTGGCGTCCACCGCCCATGCGACTGGAACTGCCCGCTGCAAGGATGATGGCGGCTGTATGATGGGGTGTACTCTTCATATTATAAATTTTCCATCGGTGGTGTGGGATGACTGCTATGTCGAATCTGATCAAGGTCTTCAAGTATGGTTTCTGAAAGGTCACTCCATGACCCAGCAGGGTCTTTCCAATGCTCAACAGTCTGCACCTCGCTATGTGATATACCAGATTCCTGTTTTGATAGGTATTCTAACCATGCTATAATCTCAGATGCGATCTCATCCTGTGGTCTGATCGTATCAATAATGATTTGCGGGTCAGAAATAGGATAATTCATTTCGCTTTCTATCCTAGCGCGATTCGCTCGAAGCTTATCCCAATCTGTCTGATGGTGCGCTGGCAGTTGTAGTTGCCTGCGTCCATTGATACGCTGGCTCCATGCCTGCTCATCGGAACAGGTACATTCTACGATAACAAGAGAAGCATATGTTGTTGCTGCTATGAGTCGCGCCTTCTCATAACTCATACTGAATGTTAGCGGGCTATCACAGATCACATTGAGGCCCTGCAAAAGCTGGCGGCGCGCAACGTTGAACATCGTTTCATAGGCCAGACCCCCGGCTCCCGAGGTATGACCGTCCAGGATATCTTTGATATCATCTTTATCAATGATGGGCCAGCCCAACCGCTTGCTGAGCGCGCGACTCAGCGTGCTTTTTCCGCTCCCAGGAAGCCCTCTCATTACAAGCAACCGCTTCATACATTAACCCTTGTGCCTGAATGGTATAATAACGTTTGGACATAGTGCCTTACAGCGAAACATTTTGTCAGGCACGTACATTTTATACTACATGACCCTGGTCTGGAGATTACATTATCATGCTCGATACCTCGCACGTCAATAGTTCTATAGAAGACGCGGACGCCCTGGATGCAGAGACGCAGGCAAAATATGAACAGTTGCAGGCTATTCTACGCGAAATGGAGTCCGTGCTGGTAGCCTATTCGGGTGGGGTTGATAGCGCGCTGCTCTTGAAAGTTGCGCGGGATGTGCTTGGCGAACGGGCCATGGGCGCGATTGCCGCATCGCCTGCTTATGCTGATGAAGAGACCGGGGCGGCCATCGATGTTGCCGCGCAGATGGGTATTCCTCTGATTACGCTGGAAACGCATGAGCTTGAGGATGAACGCTATGTCACCAATGACCTCAATCGCTGTTATTTTTGCAAAACCGAGTTGTTTTCGCAGCTTGAGCCACTGGCGAAAAAGCACAATTTGCGTTATATTGCCTATGGCATCAATAAGGATGACGATGGCGATTTTCGTCCCGGACAGCGAGCGGCGCGTGAATTCGGCGTGCGCGGCCCTCTGAAAGAAGCGGGCATGGGTAAGTCGGATATTCGCGCTGTAGCGAAGCTGCTGGGCGTACCTGTATGGGATAAGCCGGCCATGGCCTGTTTCTCGTCACGTATTCCTTACGGCAGCAAAGTTGATGTAGCTTCGCTGCGTATGATCTACCGGGCGGAAAAACTGCTGCGCGATCTGGGTTTTCACCAATTGCGCGTGCGCCATCATGATAAGCTAGCGCGTATCGAAGTGGAACGGTCGGAACTGCCGCGCCTCATCGACGAGGAAATCAGCCGGCAGGTAACGAGCGGCCTGCGCGAGATCGGATATGTATATGTGACAGTCGATCTCCAGGGCTATCGCACGGGCAGTATGAATGAGGGCTTCTTCAAAAAGAAGAACAGGCAATCATCACAGGATAGTAACGTCATTATCAGGAGTTAGAATCATTTATGACCAAACAAAGCGCGAACCGGCACAACAAACAACGCCAGGGCACTGGCAAACCATCAAATAACGGTGCATCCTCTCCGGCTCAAACGTCAGCCAAATTGACGAAAACAGAGATGAAGGCTAACGGAGCGGTGGCAACAAAGCCAGATGAGGCAACAACAAAGACCAATGGAACGACACCCGCAAAGTCAACTCCCATGGTGGTGAAGTCCGGCTCTAACGGGATGATCAGGCCAGCCCAGCCGGGCGCTGGGACGCTCAAGCGAGCAGAGCAGCGCAAGCAACAAAAGACGCATAACCGCCAGGAGCAGCAGCGCGAGGATGCTAGAAGCACGCGCGTCACCCTGTTCACGATTGCGACGGTGGTGGTACTGGTCGGTTCCCTGATCGCATTTCTTGTAGTTCGCAATAATCAGGCAAGCGATCCCCTGGCTCAGGCGCAAACGGTGGTTGATGCCAATTATCAACCCATTGACGGCGTGTATTGCGATGCCAATGAGCAGTTGTCATACCACATTCACGCGTACTTGCAAATCTATATAGATGGCGCGAATGTCCCGCTATCGCAAGGTATCGGCATCGCTCCCGGCACAACCCCGTCATGCTTATACTGGCTGCATACGCACGATACAAGTGGCGTGATCCATATCGAGTCGCCTACTACGAGAGTCTACACGCTGAAGCAGTTTTTTGATATCTGGCAGTCGTTCTCGTCATCAACGATTACGTATCCTACCCAGCTTTCGTCGTCTACGGGCTGGACCATTTACGTGAATGGCAAACAGGTTACTTCTGATTTCAGCCACCTTCAATTGAACGCGCACGATATTATTACCCTTGGGTACAATAGTCCTGGAATCAAGCCTGTTACAACTTATGCCTGGCAGGGCCTGTAACGAAGGAACACCATGCCGGAACAGCGCACCATTTACTTTGACCATGCCGCCACCACCGCGCTTGACCCGCGTGTGCTGGATGCTATGATGCCATACTTCACGAGCGAATATGGTAATGCAAGCAGCATCTACACGCTGGGTCGTCATGCTATGCAGGCTATTGATGGCGCGCGCGAACAGGTGGCGGAAATTCTGGGATGCCGGCCAACCGAGGTGACGTTTAACGGCTGTGGCTCCGAAAGCGATAACCTTGCCATCAAGGGCCTGGCCTTTGCTTCGCAGAAAAAAGGCAATCACCTGATTACGTCGTCTATCGAACATCATGCCGTGCTGCACACTTGCCAGTACCTGGAGCGTTTCGGCTTCAAAACCACCTATCTGGCGGTAGATCGCTATGGATGCGTCGATCCCGACGAGGTTGGCCGCGCGCTCACCGATCAGACCGTGCTTGTCTCGGTCATGTTTGCCAACAATGAGGTGGGCACTATCGAGCCAGTCGCGGAGATCGGGCGCATCTGTCGCGCCCGTAAAGTGCCGTTCCATATCGACGCGGTGCAGGCTGGCGGCGCGTTACCCATCGATGTCGCGGCTTTGAACGCCGATCTGCTCTCGCTTTCAGCGCATAAGTTCTACGGGCCGAAGGGCGTGGGTATCCTGTACAATCGTCAGGGCGTGCGCCTGCTGCCACAGTTGCAGGGCGGCTCGCAGGAGCGCGGTAAGCGAGCTGGCACTGAGAATGTGGCGGGTATTGTGGGCGCGGCCACCGCGTTGCGCCTGGCCTATGATGAACTGCCACAGGTGACGCCGCGCATTCAGAAGCTGCGCGACCGGCTGATTGAAAACGTGCTGGCAATACCCGGCAGCCATCTGACCGGCCATCCAATCGAGCGCCTGCCAAACAACGCCAGTTTCGCCTTTGAAGGAGTCGAGGGTGAGTCCATCTTGCTCAACCTTGACTTGCTGGGTTTCGCCGCCTCCACCGGTTCTGCCTGCACCTCCGGCTCGGTCGATCCCTCGCACGTCCTGCTTGCTATGCAGGTACCCGTCGAGCTTGCGCACGGCAGCCTGCGCCTTACTCTGGGCAAAGACAACACTGATGCCGACGTGGACGCCTTGCTCAAAGTGTTGCCGGGCATAATAGAAAAGCTGAGAACGCTGCGATAGAAATACGAGATGTTTGTCGCTCTCGAATTGGCTTACCCGCATATCTTGATCGAATTGTGATTGGCTCATCGACAAATATTCCTCTTTTATGTTACAGTGGTGTTGTGAGAGATTGTGTATTGTTCAAGGCAAGACTAGCGCTTACGTCAATTGGTTAAGAGCCTATCACAGTCCTGGAGAAACAGGCAAGCATGACTGCGATAGGGGTTTACTTACAGGTGATCATTTCACAGGCCCAGGGCCACTCCGCCTGTCATTCTGAGCGCAGCGAAGAATCTCTGGGGGCGACATGTAGATTCTTCGCTGCGCTCAGAATGACAGGCGAGGAGTCTGCTCTAAGTACGAAGTGAACGCTTATGTGGTACCCAGTGAAGAGGCGAGAACCAAAGCCGTGTATGGTAGGGGCGACCCTTGCGGTCGCCCTGGTGCGCCACAACATGGTAGGGGCGACCCTTGCGGTCGCCCTGGCCACGGTAGGCAAGGAAGCCTGCAAAGACCTTACAAGAATATAGGGAAGGGAATACAAGGTATGGATACGCTCAAACGTGAGTTACTGGCGCAGCGCGTGCGCCTGGTCAAACCCTCCGGGATACGCAAGTTCTTTGATATCATCAACACCATGCCGGATGTAATTTCGCTGGGAGTGGGAGAGCCAGATTTCGTCACGCCTGAGCATATCCGCCAGGCAGGAATCCGCTCGATTGAACTGGGCCATACGCGCTATACATCAAACTACGGTATACTGGCGTTGCGCGAAGAAATCGCCGCCATGCTCAAGCGTCGCTATAGCCTTGATTATGACCCTGCAACTGAAATCCTCGTAACGGTCGGTGTCAGCGAAGGCGTTGACCTGGCTATGCGCACGCTCATTGATCCCGGAGACGAGGTCATCTCGCCCGATCCGGGCTATGTCGCCTATGAAGCCGACATCGTCTTCGCCGGAGGCAAACCTGTCCCTGTCCCTACCTATGCGAAATTCGATTTTGGCGTGCGCGCCGAGGAAATCGCCGCCGCCATAACGCCGCGCACCAAGATGATCCTGATCGGCAATCCCAATAACCCTACCGGCGCGGTGGTGCCGCGAGCCGAACTGGAAGGCATCGCGCAACTGGCGCAGCAACATGACCTGATTGTGGCCATAGATGAAGTGTACAGCCGCCTCGTCTACGAAACCGAGCACGTTAGTATCGCCGCCATGCCGGGGATGCGCGAACGCACCGTCTTGTTGGATGGCTTCTCTAAAGCCTATGCCATGACCGGCTGGCGCATAGGCTACGTTGCCGCTCCAAAGATAATCCTGGAGGCCATGCTGAAGGTGCATCAATACACCATCATGTGCGCTGGCACCGCGCCGCAAGAGGCCGCTTTAGAAGCGTTGCGACACGGCGAAGAAGATGTGCAGCAAATGCATGATGATTATGCGCGCCGCCGTCGTATGTTTGTAGACGGTCTTAATCATATCGGGCTGCCCACCCGCGAGCCGCGTGGAGCCTTCTACGCCTTCCCCGACATCTCATCAACCGGAATGACCGACGATGAGTTCGCCGAAAAGCTGCTCTTCGAGGAGCAGGTTGCCGTTGTACCGGGCAGTTCGTTTGGCGCGTGTGGCGTCGGCTATGTGCGCTGCGCCTATTGCACCGCCTACGACAAACTCGAAGAAGCCCTTGTACGTATTGAGCGATTTCTGAAGAAGCACCAGTAGCGACACCCCTTGCGGGTGTCCCGTCCTTTCCGTCCCGTCCCGTCCCTTCCCGTTCAACTTAAGAGCTAAGCAGACGGGACACCCGCAAGGGGTGTCGCTACTGAGACGATTGGAGATCTTCAAATGCCAGAGCAGAAGATGACAAACGGCCTGTACACTCGTTCGAGGAAATCCCGGATGAGCGTTTTCGCTTCTTCTGCGCGGAGTGCGGAAATCCCATTCGGGATTCCCGTACCTGACAACCTGGCATGGCTGGTGCGCCTGCTTTGATCCCTGGGATTTTTGTTCCGAAGAATGCTGGAACAAAAGCGAAGTGCTGAACCCACAGAACTGGCCTCCGCCAGTCGGCAAATGGTAATGTTTCCATCCTTTTTCCAGAGCGGCTATAAGTTCTTGACGGTTGTATTATTTTTCCTCTGATGACATTGTAGCCTCTTCACTATGAACTTGTCCGCAAAAACGCTTCAATATGCTCTACAACACGCGCAGGAGTGTCTTCCTGCAAAAAGTGGCTGGCATCCTCAATCTCGTGGGTTGTGGCCTGTGGATACAGTTTCTGCCAGAGGTGCAGAACGGATGCCGGAATCACCGGGTCTTTCATGCCCCATACAATGAGGGTCGGTGTATTGCTAAATTGCGGCAATCCCAGTTCTACGCGCTTCATCTCCGCGTAGGAAACGTCGCTTTCCTGGACCGGTATATCGCGTGACCAGCAAAGCAGCGCGGCGCGTGTCTCAGGTGTCGGATAGGGTGCTTTGTACGCTTCCATCACTGTAGGAGTAAGGTTCTCTGTATGGTGAGTTGTTCCCAAAAGCGCAGGCTCCAGGTAGCCATTCTTTTTTAGCACAAAATTTTCGCCCCGTTCGGAACGGATGATTTCCAGCAGGCGCGGAAAGGGGCCACCCGGCCAGGGGGCGAATGCCCATGTGTTTAACAGTACAAGCCGTTTTATGCGTTGCGGATGGCGAACGGCAAATCCCAGCCCGACTGGCCCGCCCCAATCATGTACTACCAGCGTAATGTTCTGTAAATCAAGATGCAGTAGCAGGGCTTCGAGATTAGCAATGTGATGTTGGAGCCGATAGGGATAGGGTTCGGTGGGAACGCCCGACTTGCCCATGCCCATATGATCTGGCACAATGCAGCGGTAATGCCGGGAGAGCGCGGGAACGAATTGCCGGTACAGGTAGCCCCAGGTGGGGTCGCCATGCAACATCACCACCGGTTCGCCATTTCCTTCGTCAACATAGTGCATATCGAAGCCATTGATCGAATAATAGTGAGGAACAAATGGGAAACTGCCGCCAAATGCCTCGTCCTTGATGCCAATCATGTGAGAACTCCTGCGCTATCATTTTAGTATTTCGCGTGGATTTTTCTTCCATGCCTACAAAATAACATGAGTGAGGTAAATCGGCAAGCTGCCAGGTCGGGGTTGTCTGCCCAGACTATGTCAAAGCGGTCTAAATTGTATCGGATTGCGTAGTAATAAATAGCACTGGCATACATGCTCTTGTATGTGGTATGGTATCTGTAAGCATTGGGTTCCGGCTTTAAATGCCTGAGACAGAATAGTTCTATGGGATGAGCAACATTGTTTCACAGCAGGGATGAGCGGGAAAACGGTGTCGGTGTTGTTCCGGTACAGAAAGGACGGTTCTGACCAATGATGAAGAAAGCCGAAAAGAAACGGGTCACGTTCAAGGCTAGTCTGGGCGATCTTAACCGACCTTTGCGCGTTCGACCTGTAAATGTGGAGGGGCGGAACTGGTGGGCGGTGGATGCCGAAGACACCTGGCCCGGCATGGTCATGGACCTGCGTCGCCTGGGCTTTGAGTCGATGGCATATGGAGAGGAAGTGCTGGTGCGTGAAGGTTCGCCAGCATACGAACCGCAGATGGAAGGTCCCGCTGCGCAAGGAGGGTTAAGACCTTTCCCAACTATCAGCTCGAGAATTCAAATTCGGAGGGAACTATCGTCCACTGACGATTTTGCGGATTTGCTCTCTCAAGTTGACGATGAGAATTTGGGAGAGGATGAATACGAAATTGACGAAGACTCGCAATACGAGTAAGTTGCGCCGGTCTTTCTCATATATAAAGCGCATTTGATGCTCGCTGCAAGGGGCGTCGCCACTATGGATGAAAACGTAGGAGCGGCGCTCCCTGTGCGTTTTGGTGATATACTGCATCAAAAAGCAGAGGAGTTCTATCCCACATGCCAATTCAACCTGTCGATGGTTTTGTTGCCGCCAACGGCTTGCGCCTGCATTACCGGCGCTGGCTGCCGCTTGAAGAACGCCCGGAACTTCCCCCGATTGTGTTGTTGCACGGGCTGGCTTCGGCGACCCATATCTGGAACCTGGTAGCGCCTCTGCTGGCCGGGCGGGGGTATAGTGTGACCGCGCTCGACCAGCGCGGGCATGGCGAAAGCGATAAGCCCGCGAGTGGCTATGATTATGCTACGATTATCGCCGATGATGCGGACGCAATCGAGGCGTTACAGATTGAAAAGCCGGTACTGGTCGGGCATTCCTGGGGCGCATCCGTCGCGCTGCAATACGCCGCAACGTATCCGGAGCGTGTGACTGCGCTGACGCTAGTGGATGGCGCAACGAACCAGCTTTCGCAGCGTCCTGGCTGGACGCGCGAACAGGCCCTTATAGACCTCGCGCCGCCGCGTTTCGCTGGCACAGCGCGCGAAACCTTCCTCTCCTACTTCAAAGGCGGCCCGTTGGGACAGCAGTGGACGCCCGAACTGGAAGACAGCGTGCTGCATATCGTGCAGTTGCGCGATGACGATACAGTTGCGCCGCGCCTGGACTTTGAGAATCACCTGCAAATTATCGGAGCAATGTGGGATCAGCCCACCGTCGAGTTGTATTCCCGCGTGCGTTGCCCGTTAAAACTGATTCTCGCGGAACAACAGCCCACCAGCGAAGAGCAGCACATCTTCTTTGCGCGACGCAACGCTGGCATTGAGCGTATTCAATCAGTCTTGCCGCCGGTTCAGGTTGTGCGTATGCCGGATACCATCCATGACATCCCGTTGCAACGTCCGCGTGAACTCGCAGAGGAGATCATGAGCAATGCCACATCTCACGCTTGACCAATCACTGGTGAACGAAGCGCGCTCGCTGGCAGATCATATCGTCGCGCCCGTCATAGACTATATCGGGGCGCATACCACCGTCGCTATCGAGCGCGCCACGCTGCGCTTGCTGGGCGTTGATGGCGTCGATGAAGCGGGTGTGCCTCTGCCCAATCGAGTTGTAGATAGCGCGAAGCCACTCCTTTCCGGCGGCATCCTGCGTCCCTTTGTGGCGGCCATGCTGCGCCATCAACTCGACGCGCAGGCACTGGCTGAAGCTACATGGCGCGGCGAGCTTATCCTGCAAGAAGTTACTGGCGACGGTGATGCGCGGAAAAAAATAGAAGTGGAGATACAACTGCAGGCGCAACGAGGGGTAGAACGCATTCGCGCCCGCAGGACTGAGCGCTCTGCGCTGGTGGACGCGCTGGGCAATCCGCCTATGCCCTGGCTCTATGTCATTGTTGCGACGGGCAACATTTACGAGGATATTGTGCAGGCGCAGGCCGCTGCCCGGCAGGGGGCCGACGTAATCGCCGTGATTCGTTCAACGGCGCAGAGCCTGCTCGATTATGTCCCGTATGGCCCGACTACCGAGGGCTTCGGCGGCACCTACGCGACGCAGGCCAATTTTCAATTGATGCGCGCCGCGCTCGATGAAACCAGCCGCGAAGTTGGCCGTTATATACGCCTGACCAACTATTGTTCCGGTCTCTGTATGCCGGAAATTGCCGCCATGGGCGCGTTAGAACGCCTGGATATGATGCTTAATGACGCTCTGTATGGCATTATTTTCCGCGATATCAATATGCGCCGCACGCTGATCGACCAGCTTTTCTCGCGTCGCATCAACGCTGCAGCCGGTATCATCATCAATACCGGTGAAGATAACTATCTGACCACCGACGATGCGCTCGAAGCTGAACATACCGTGGTCGCCTCACAGTTCATCAACGAACGTTTCGCGCAAATCGCCGGTATCCCGCCAGAGCAAATGGGCCTGGGCCACGCTTTTGAAATCGATCCCTCCACACCCAATCACCTGCTGCACGAGATCGCCTCGGCCCAGCTTATTCGCGACCTCTTCCCCGGCTACCCTATCAAGTACATGCCGCCGACCAAACATATGACGGGCAACATCTTCCGGGGGCATGAACTCGACAGCTTCTTTAACCTGGTAGGAGTGTTGACAGGTCAGGGTATACAATTGCTTGGTATGTCTACCGAGGCCATCCATACGCCACTCTTGCAGGACCGCTTCCTGTCCATCAAAAGCGCCCGCTACGTCTTCAACGCGGCGCGCGATCTTGGCGAGCAGTTCGACTGGCGCGAGGACAGCCTGGTGGCGCGTTGGGCAGACCAGATTTTGCGCGAGGCTGTCGAATTGCTTAGAGAAATGGACAGGCTCGGACTCTTCAATGGGTTAGAAGCAGGTTTGTTTGCCAATATTAAGCGTTCGCCCGAAGGAGGGCGCGGCCTGGATGGCGTCATCGAGCGCGATACGACGTATTGCAACCCATTTTATGAAGCGTTGCTAACTTCGTGAAGGCAATGCATTATTGGCCTGTTTTATGGCCCTCTTCTTTCTCATAGCACTCGTTGGTACCAGCTTTTACGTTCACATGCCATTGCTTTTCATTGTTGTTTCCATTGAAGAGAGGATTGGGAGCAGTCCAACAACAGGGGAAAGGATGCGGTGGTTTGCGCTTATGACTTGCTGGTACACCTTCGTGTAGTTCTGGGCCATGACGCGCGCGGAGAAATGCTCTGCAACATGCTGGCGCGTTGCGTTGCGGTCGATGGTATCAATCGAGGCAATTGCGCGTACCATGGCATCGACATCCGGAACCAGGAACCCGGTCTTCCCTTCTACGACAAGCTCAGAGGCGGCTCCGCGGTTAAAAGAAATGACCGGGCAGCCCACGGCCATTGCCTCGATCATCACCATGCCAAATGGCTCTTCCCACTGAATAGGATTGAGGAAGGCGCGCGCGCCACTAAAAAGGCTGGCCTTCTCCTTGATATTCACTGGCCCGATATATCGAATTTGCTCATTATCGATATGCGGTTTGATCTGCTCCGAGAAGTATCGCAGCGATTCTGGCAAATGGCGATCCACCGTTCCTGCTAGAATTAGCTTTATTCCTGCCTCTTTTGCGGCCTGGATAGCCAGGTGCGGCCCTTTCTCAGGAACACATCGACCTAACCAGGCGAAGTAGTCACGACGCTTTGTTCTCGCTGGACGAATCTCGTCTTCGGGTAAACCATGATAGACAACCCCGACAAAATTGAGCGGATAGGGTACCTCATTGCGAGCATGTTCACTGATAGCGACCATGGGCATCGACGAAGCCCATTCCATGTAGAGCGGGTCCGCATCGCCTGTCCAGCCATTCGGTAAATGATCGAAGGGGAAGCGGCTGTGCAGGGTCATGACGTGAGGTACCCGCATATCAGCCATAAGCGGGAACAGATACATGTCCGAACCCGAGGAAAGGTGCGTATGAACAATATCAAAATCACCCTGTTTGGCTGCATTGGCTGCTTTTTGTAGATGGTAATAGGCCTTGAGGTGTGCCTGCCACGGAACGCCTGAGGCAATCAGCGAACGGGGAATAAAAGAAACGAGCTTTGCCGAGGTTCTGGCGTCCCCAGGCGCGAAGAGTGTTACATCATGCCCCTGCGCAACCTGTTCTTCGACCAGGTTATACAGGACGATCTCTGTGCCTCCATAGTTTTTAGGAGGCACAGAGAACCACGGTGGCGCTATGTGTGCGATTTTCACGTTTGTATCTCGTCTTAACAGATCGCTTTTGTGTTAGAACAGGCGGAAGCGACGCCGCGGACGCCGGGCATAGGTGCCGCGCCGGTAGTAGTAGCGCGATGCATAGCCATGATAACGTCGATAAGCGAAACGGCTCCAGATAAAAACCAGGATGGCCGCTACGATAATAGAACTGATTAATGGGACATTGTTCAGGGTGGGTTCGTCTCCAATGTGAAAATGGAACACTCCTACGATTAGAAAAATGGCGATAAACCCGACGATGATAGCGCCTATGATGCCGTCTGGCGCGCGTCGTCCTGCAATCAGTTCGCCGATAACGCCTACAAGAGCCGCGATAATAAGCCAGATGATCAACTGCGTTAATGTGATGGACATTTCTCTCTCTCCTTCTTAATAATACAACATTGAACATCTCCTTGAGGGTACATGCTGTGCATCTGCTGATTACACGTATCAGAAGCGCTATTAAATTCAAAAAGAGCTGTGTTGCCTCTGGCGATCGAGAAGCCAGCGCAGCGTTCCTTCCTGGGAACTGGTAAACCACCACAGCGTACCAGATGCCAGTAAAATGAGTATGGGTTCAATGGGTGCGCGAAAACGCGCGCTGCCGTAGAAATACAACGCCTGGGCGATGGTGAGCGCGATTATGGCGTAGATAAAGAGCAGTTCGCGCCATTTCCAGAGCGTGACCCCAAGTCCCACGAAGGCCAGGATGAAGACGGGAATGGGGAATGTCTCCATCATCGCCAGCACGATTTGTGATGAACGCTGGCCGGGGAAGCGGTCAACTGGCAAATCGGCCTCGTTGGTCGCTGGTTGCCAGAGGTTGATAAAGTGTAAGGCCAATAGGTGCGGCATGATAGCGAGATGACCCTTTATCCATTGCACTGCCGCGTCTTTATAGGCGTTCTCGCGCGCTACTTCACAGGGGGGCGTGCAGGTAAATAATGGGTAGGGTTTGGCAACATCTGGTCGCGATTTCAAGGGATCAATCCAGGTGCCATTGTAGGAGGGATTGGTCAAAATCTGATCATTATACGCTCCCAGCAGTACGGTGCCATCGCCTGTTGCGACTGGAATAAAGCTGTGCGAAACGAGGTAGTTGCGCATAGTCCACGGCGCGATCAGGACGCAGGCCAGCAGCGCAGCCGCGATACAACCGGTGATAGCCGGGCGGCGTTTCAGAACCTTGAGCCTGATCATCGCGATGGCCCAGACAATTACGAAGCCAATTACGATAATCCCGTTTGGACGGGTGAGCGAGAGTAGCCCCAGCAGCGCGCCGCACCAGAGCCACGGGCCGATCTTGCTCGTCCGAGAGCGTGAAATGCGAAAGAGCGTATAACAAACGGCGAACAGCAAGAAGATGTAGAGGGACTCGGTGTAGAGCCAGCCGTCATAGATATACAGTTCGGGATAAATGGCCGCCGCTACCCCGGCTATGATGCCGATGCGCGAATTGAACAGGTCGCGCGCGAACAGGTAAACCAGCACGCAGGTGCCTGAGCCGATCAAAGATAGGAAGATCCGCGCAAAATAGTCACTGGGGCCGAAGAGAAGCGAGAGGCCGGCCATGATGAACGGCCACAGCGGAGTGCGATAGACGGTCGAGATGTACGGATGCAGGCAGAAGCAATGCTCTTTGATAGTATTGAGGCCGATGGTCTGATAAAAAAGTGAATCGTGCAGCGGGTAATAGTGTTGCGCAACCGTATTGTTGTAGAGTATCCGCACAAACAGCGCGAGACAGAAAATAGCAATGGCTGGCAGCCAGGATCGCAAGCGTTTCATCTTCAAATTCCTGATAGAGTGATTCCATTTGTGAAAGTCTACACATCAGAGACGAAATATAAGATATGGGGTAACAATTTGAACATTCATGCTATAAATATGCTATAATGAAAAAAAGTAACCATTGATGATGGAGAGGTTCATACCGATGAATAATTCGCATTCACCGCAACCGGAGCCAATTCTTACCGATGAAAGCACCGTCTCGCAGCCAGACCTTTTTACAGGCGCTTCGACGGTGATCGCGGAACCCCCCGATCCGCTGGCTGTGCCGTATCCTCCGCTCGTGCGCACGCACCCCCTGACCGATCAATCAAGCATCTCGGCCTGCTTTATCCCGTACCAGCAGGATTTGCAGTTGCGCGGCAAGTCTGAATATACCATCACCTGTTTCCTTTCAGACCTGCGTATGCTCAGCGAATTTGTGGGGCGCGATACGCCGGTAGGTCGTATCAGCAAGGAGCAATTGACCGATTGGCTGGTCAAGTTGAAGTTCGGCAAGGGCATGGATAAGTTGCCCGCGCCTAAAACGATGGCCCGGCGCGTTACATTTCTGAAGAACTTTTTTTCGTGGCTTTCTCGCGAAGGGGTTATCCGCGAAGACCCATCCGCCAGCCTGGTACTGGAACGTCCGCTGCCCCCGCTGCCCCAGTTGTTGTTTGATGACGAGGTGCAGAGGCTGCTGATCTGCGCGGCAGATGACCCACGTGCCCACTGCTTAATTTTCCTCGTGTTGCATGCCGGTCTGAAGAAAGAGGAGGTGATGGGGTTGAAAGTAGAGCAGATCGACCTGTCCAACGCGCAGGAACCCACCATCACAGTACATTTTGATGCCTCGACGGGCAAACAACACCGCGAGCGGCGCCTGGCCTTGCCGGCGGAATTTGCTACCATCCTGAAGAAGTACCAGGCAAAGTACCATCCCGTCAGCGAGTTGTTCGATTGCACCGATCGCAACCTTAATTATGTGCTGGCGCGCGCGGTAAAAGTAGCCGGCATCAATAAGCGGGTCACGCTGCAACTGCTGCGCGATACCTTCGCTGTGCAACAACTCAAAAATGGCGTGCCGCCCGAAACCGTGCGCGAAAAGCTGGGCCTGTCCGACGAGGCATGGCTGGAGTCACGCGAGAAATACCGGCGGTTGGCTTTTCCTAAGTAATGTGCCCCCGCCCTGGCATTTTGCGTTGTATGGTTCTGTGCAGCAGGAAGGCATTCAGCAGGACGGCTGCGATGGCGAATGGACCGGTGCAAAGGATGCTTAGCCCGTAGGAGAAATAAGCCAGCACGTATGAGAGGATCAGCAGGGGCAGGTAGAAGATCAGACTGGTGGCGAGCAGGAGAGTGCCTGCGCGCTTTTTGCCAATCAGCAGCCAGCCGACGCCAAAAATGCCGGTGAAAAGCGATAGTAATACCTCGATTATGAGTGGCGCGTTGGTGTTGACATGAAAGAAGCGTTCGGTAAAGGTTAGAGGCGTGGGTATACTATCGTTGGGTATGGCTGCGGACGTTTTTTGTGAAGATGTGTCAGGCGGTTTGATGGGACGCGCCGCGTAGTTACGTTCATAGAGGGGCGCTAACTGCGGGATGTATTCTTCGTACAGGGAGTCAAAGGGAAAGGTCTTCGTGTTTTTCTGGACAGGCAAGGCTGAATTTGCTATCGTTTCGCTGCTGATTTGATTCTCGAAGAGAGCTATCCCGCACGATGGACAGCTCGTTCTCTGTTCCATTATTTCTTTGCCGCAATGGGTGCATACGGTCATGTCCAGATTCTTTCCGGTTCTGCAAGCAGAGTACGTAGATATTCCTCACTATGCATCGTTTGTATCCATAGTGTATCATGTGTCGGTTCGCATCGTCCATCCACGCTCGTTGCTGTTTATTTCAATAGTACCTGCTTGCGACGTTTGGGCTATTTGCCATGCTCCACTGATGGCTTGAAGCGATGCCAGCACACTGGTTGCGCCTGCTTTGCGCAGCTTCGCGCTTAACGCGGCAGGCGAAACGATGACAAGCGATGGGTGCATAGCCTGCAAAATCGCTGGCAATTCTGCTGGAAATGGTTTGCCCGCGTCGCCGATAAGCTGCACTACGTCTGCCGCGAGGTAGGCGGGGCTTATGGTGGCGAGCAGTCCCGCCAGCGCGTACTTGCTCAACGCGGTCGCGCCCAGCAGCAGCAGACGCAGTCCGGGCGCGAGCAAGCGCACGACCAGACCGTTGTCCTGATTTTCCTGGCTTCCTTTATGCAATGGCGATGCAGGCCAGAATACTTGCATTGCTACCTGTGTTCCGAGTGTGATGGTCGCGCCCTGGCGCAGTTGAGTATAGGGTATGGTGCGCTCGCTTATGGTGCGCCGGTAGAGCGCGTAAGCGGTGTTGGGATGTAACATACCAGCGTCCAGGGCTTCTCCCACCTGGTAGCGCGAGACGATATCTACTAACCCCGTCAGTTCATCCTGCCTGGGCGAAGTCAGCATCACCATATCAAGCGTATGTTGCCAGAAAGGCAGGCGCGCGTCCAGCTCCGATGCCAGCGCGGTTGCGTCCAGGCCACCATCAATCAGGGCGGTTTTATTATCCGGTGTATGTATGAGGATGGCCTCACCCTGCGGCGGTTGATTGGCAGGAGCAACATTCAAGAAGGTGATGGTGAGCTGGTTGCTGGCGCGAGCGGCGACGGCGGTTGTGCCGGTTGCCAGCACGACAACCAGCGCCGCGCTGAATTGCAGCACTCGCCACGCGCGTTTTGACAATAGTGGGGTGGTTTTCACCTGGCTGGTTTGCTGTTGCAGCGTGGGCCAGCGACTCAGCAGTAGGCTAGCAACCAGCACGAGCAGCGCGTAATAGCCCCAGGCGATGCCAGGTGCCAGATTGGTGACTGTGAGGTATGCGCCGGGCCGTGTCGCGCACCACTGAACGGCCTGAATGATATACCAGAGCAGGGGCCAGATCACCCAGCTCAAAAGCATACCAGCTGGCAGCCAGATCGCCCCGGCTGCGCAAACGAAGAGGCCAAGCACGATTAACGCGGCCAGGAGTGGCACCGTCAGGATATTGGTGAGGGGCGCGATCCAGGATATCTGTTGAAAGGTGAGCGCGAATATGGGCATGGTGCCGGTCTCGGCGGCCAGCGTGACCATTATGATCTCGATCAGGAAATAGACCAGGGGGATATGTTCAAGCCGGTGGGATGGACGCATGAAGAGCGGTGTGAAGAGGATGATGCCCAGCGTGCCAAACAGGGAAAGCTGAAATCCGGCGTCCCACAGGACGAAAGGGTCTAACGCGCTCATTAATAGCACGGTGAAGGCCAGAGCGTTGTAGACATTGTAAACACGTCCAAAACGTGGCGCGAGCGCCAGTACGATGCCCATGATGCCTGCGCGTAAGGCGGCGGGACTGCCGCCGCTCAGGAACGTGTATCCTACAATGCTGGCGATGACCAGTCCGGTTGACAGGTGTTGCCACCAGTTTCTGCGCTGCTTCTCGGCTGGCAGCAACCGTTGGAACTGTTTGCGGCGCGGGTTGAATATCTGACGAGTTTTGTCTGCCACCAGTCCCGCGAGAATTGTGACCTTGAAGCCAGAGGGCGCGATCAGGTGCGCGGTTCCCGATACGTTGAACTGGAGGATCAACGGTTTGAGCGCGGGCGTGCGCAGGCTCAGCACGATGGCGATGAGCAGCGCGGCCATTGGCTGTGGTAGCAGGCGCGTGATGATGGTTGCCAGGTAGATGCGCAGGCGATACAGCGCGGCAATTACGGGGTTGCCGCCCGATTGCATGACGGCGAGACGGGGGAATGTCATACTGGCGAAAATGTCGGGGCCGCTCGTGGGCGGAGGCGGCTGGAGGTTGCCCTGTAGTTCTACGCTATCCCCATACTGCGCCCCGTAGGGGTCGTCGAGCGTGTTTCCTGGCATTTCCACATCCACCAGTCCGCGCGCGTGTTGCCAGGTGACGCCGTTGTTGAGGCTGATGGTATCGACTGCAACAAGTAACAGGCGACTGTGCGCTTGCAGCTTCGGCTCATCGGTGACGCTACCCGTCAACTCTAGTTTTTTGGAGCCGATAAATGCGCTGATGGCGCTATGATCTCCAATAGGGGAGACCAGCGCATACCGCCACGCTCCAAGCAAAAGCAGGCAGGCCAGGAGCGAGATAAGTCTGATCTGGCTCCTGCGCCAGAAAACGATGGCGCTGAGCAGGCAAAGCGCGGCCCCGGTGAGCAGCGCGAAAGCCGGTAAGAGCGTCCAGGCATCCAGCAGTATACCGGCCTGCCATGCCAGCGCGACCAGCACAATCACGAAGCCGCGCAGTTCAATACGGCTCTTCCTATTTTGCATTCTGCGACTTTCTTACACGGTGACGCTGTTTTTGATCTTATCATAGATGGAGCGGCTCACTACCTGGAGCAGTTGATCGACGGAGGTGTACGGGCCGTGCTGCGTGCGGTAATCGATGATTTTTTGCGCGGTTGCGCTGCTGACATGCAGTACCTGGCGCATTTGATCCACGGTGGCCGTATTAAGGTTGACAGCCTGCCCGGTTTGTGTGGTTGTAGCGGTGCCATTTGTGCCTGGACCTGGCACGCCGCCCTGATAGGTTGGCGGGGATTCGCCAATGGCTAACACGTAGATCTCCTGGCCGTCGGTCAGAGACGCTGCAAGATTAAGCGAGACGAGATCGGCCTGGGGCAGCGCGCCGCCTGCTGCCTGCAACAGTTGGTAGACACGCGCTCCTGCTGGCAGGGTGTAGACGCCGGGATGTTTAACCGAGCCGGTGACATACACATGCAGGGCGCCACCAGTGGGAGTAGATGTGCCAGCGTTCTGGCTGGAAGAGCCGAATGACTGCTGCGAGATGTTTGACAGTAGTGAGGATGAAGAAGCTGGCGGCGCAACAAACCATACAACAATAACAGCCCCCGTCAGGAGCAAGGTTAGCACGCTTGCGATTATGCGTGCAAGCCACTTTCTCAACAAGGGATGTAACCGGATGAGTGGCAAGGGCTTTTCTTCGGCCATAGGATCAAGCACGGGCGCGAAATCAGGAGGAATAACGGGCAGTGGCTGTGTTTCTTGTTGAAAGACGGGCAAAGAGTTGGGCGATGAAGTAGTGTTGTGAAGCTGGCTCTGAGGCTTCTGCATGGCCTGTATCCCTCCGACGTATTTTCACCGGCGCAAGCATAGCAGATTATAGTGATAGTTGTCAATAGGAGAATCGATAAATCGATTAGCCCGCCAGGTTGACGGGAGAGTGTTGGATGTTACGAAAGTTTCAGATGTTGCATGTATAATTAGTCAGATGTTACGAAAGTTTCAGATGTTGCATGTGAAATTGGTCGGATGTAGAAGAGTAGAGAAAGTGGAGAGCAATACGATACGAGATCGCCAGAAGATGCTGGTGGCCAGGTTGGCACTGATCTCTGTTGATGCTGTTATTTAATAACGCAAAAGCCATTGACGGAAGGCCCTTCTTAATTTATGAGGAGCGATAAGGTGAGGTGAGTTAGATAGAAGACGATCAGAAAAGCGAGTAGCAAGCAGGCTCTGATTAGAGTATACCTGGTGGTGAACGAAAATGCAAGGTTGTTGAACATCACCCCGGGATATGCTATTTCCTCTGTTTTTCTTTTATGCTTGGTTTCGATGTCATGAATATAGCTTGCCTATAGCACATACACGCCTACATCAATCAACAACAAAACCCAGGATACATGCTTAGTCAGAACATAAACCCTGGGTCTATTTTTTGCCCTTACCTTCAATTCCGGACGGCACGCCTCGGCCTTTTAGCCTCTATACAGTATTCATAAAGTTAGAGTTAGCGACGTTGCAGCATAGCGACGACAAAGCCAACATCAGGACAACTGGGGAAAGCGCAACGGCAAAGAGAAAGAAACGGATGAGCCAGCAAGCGATAAAACGGAGCATATTGGACAAATTCATTGCCACGTCCACCTTTCTGAGTTTCAATTCCGGGCGGGATGCATCGGCCTTTTAGCCTGCTATCCCCGTAATTTAGCACGAGAAGCCAAAAAGGCAAGTTTTCCAAGAGCCTGCTCTACATCTTTTAGGACGATTTTAGTCGCAAAATCAAAGTGCTATAATTACTTTGCCCTGATAGAAGCTACCGCATTTCATTGAGTTTCACCCTAAAGGTTGTAGAGTCGATAATCACTCCTGATGTGTTAGTGTGTTACTATCGCGATATGCTATTTCCTACGCTTATGCTATACTGCTAAAGAAGATTTTCGGACACGGAGGGGAACATGTCACCACGGCCTATTTCTGAAAACACGCTGTTTTATGGGGACAATCTTTTTATCTTACGTGAGCATATAGCGGATGAAAGCGTTGATCTTATCTATCTTGATCCCCCGTTTAACTCAAGCCGAAACTATAACGTGCTATTTAAGGACGAGAAAGGGAAAGAAAGCAAATCTCAAATCACCGCATTTGAAGATACCTGGCACTGGAACTTGGCAGCAGAGCATACTTACACAGAGCTGCTTACCCAAGCCCCCGACCATATTGCTAAGACGCTAGAGTCACTTCGTGACCTCATTGGCACCAATCAGATGATGGCTTACCTTGTGATGATGGCTGCTCAACTTGTCGAGTTACATCGAGTTCTGAAACCAACAGGCAGCTTATATTTGCATTGTGATCCCACAGCCAGCCACTATCTCAAGATCATCTTAGATGCAATTTTTAACCCTCGAAACTTCCGAAATGAAATCATCTGGCAACGTACTTCTGCTCATGCGAACGTCTTACAGAAATTTGGTGCTGTACACGATACGATCTTCCTTTATACTACTTCATGATAAATTTACTTGGAACCAGCAATATACGCCTTATGACGACGAGTATATCAAAACGTTCTTTGACCAACAAGATAGTGCTGGCCGTCGTTATGCCCGACGCGATTTGACTGCTTCTATGGATAGAGCATCCATGGACAAATTTATAGTTGGAAGGGCGTTACGCCACCTCCGAGCCGGTGTTGGGCAATGACCAAAGATAATATGGATGAGCTTGAAGCACAGGGGCGTATTCATTGGCCTAAAAAAGAAGGTGGAATGCCACGCTTAAAAATGTATCCCGAAGATCTTCCTGGCGTTCCTCTTCAAGATATATGGAGTGATGCAGAGTAATCCATAATCTCTCCCCTGAGCGGCTTGGCTATCCAACGCAAAAACCCTTGATATTGTTGGAACGCATTGTTCAAACGAGCAGCAATCCCGGTGATGTAATTCTCGATCCGTTTTGTGGATGTGGGACTGCAATAGCTGCCGCTCAGAAGTTAGGGCGAAAATGGATAGGCATCGATATAACGCATTTGAGTATTGCCTTGCAAAAATACCGCTTAGAGGCTATGTTTCCCGGCACTTCCTATAAAGTTATTGGTGAACCCAAAGATATGGGCGCAGCCCGCCAGCTTGCCACAGAAGACCGCTATCAGTTCCAATGGTGGTCACTGTCTCTTATTCGCGCTCGGCCTCTAGGTGGCCAGGAGGGAAGTAGAGAAGGCAAAAAAGGAAGCGATAAAGGCATTGATGGAGTTATCGCTTTTGTAGACGACAGCACCGGCAGGGCAAAGCGGGTACTGGTGCAGGTAAAATCAGGTCATGTCAAATCGGGTGATATACGCGACCTGAAAGGCTCACTCCAACGGGAGAACGCGGCTATTGGTGTTTTTATCACCCTTGAGCCACCAAGCCAAGATATGACCGCAGAAGCAGTCAGCACAGGCTTTTATTATTCACCTGGCTGGAACCAGAACTACCCGCGTATTCAGATACTTACCATTGAAGAACTTTTGCATAATGCGGAGGTGAAAATGCCCCCGCAATTTGGCACATTCAAGCAAGCGCAACGGGTACAGCACACAGGAGCCGACAACAAGAGCTTGGGCTATCTTCAGAGTAAATCTATTTGGCTGTAGCACATGATGTTCCGTCGCTCCATGCGTTACGGCTTTAATCAGCCTCTTCTTTGCATGTTCTATCTATGTAGAAGTTGATAAACTTTAGGGAAAAGAATGTGCTGATCCATGTACGAACATTATCCCTGCTGCTATCGTAGCAGCAGCTACATCCCTTTAACCATTTCAGTTGTTGAGAAGTTGTGTATCATCACCTGATACATAGGTTGAGTAGCAAAGAGGAAAATAGAAAACTGATCCTTCGACACTGGACAAAACCCTTGTGCGTCCAGGAAGTTAAGGTTTATTAAATAGCCTTTTTTTATCTTCTAGTATTGCGTTGGTTAACCAAATAGTATAAACTGCGAACATCATTTCGCATAACAATACTTTCCAAACTACCTCAGAAAAAACTTTAGGAGGTCATCAGATATGGCAATTCCAGATTATCAAAGCCTCTTTCTTCCTATCTTACAAGTTGCAAGCGATGGAAATGAGCATAGTCTCAGTGAAACAATAGAGACGATAGCACGACAATTAGGACTAAGTGAAGCAGACCGAGACGAACTGTTACCGAGTGGCAAGCAACGGAAATTTGATAACCGAGTAAGTTGGGCACGCACCTATTTACAAAAAGCTCTTCTTCTCTCAAGCCCTGGGAGGTCAAAATTTCGCATAACTGAACGGGGTATGAAAGTCTTGAAAGGAGAAGCCTTCTTACATTAACGTCAAATATTTGAGACAATTTCCTGAGTTTGTCGCCTTTCATACGCACGCAGATAGAGATGGCAAAAGCGAGGATAACAACCATACCACGCAAGAGATACTCGAAAAGACGAGTCAGACACCACAAGAAATTTTAGAAGCAAGTTATCAAAGTTTGAGGCAAACACTTGCTCAGGAACTGCTTGAGCGCATCAAACATAGTCCACCAAAATTCTTTGAAAGTCTCGTCGTTGATTTACTCGTTGCCATGGGCTATGGAGGCTCACGAAAAGATGCAGGACAAGCTGTAGGTCAGGTTGGAGATGGAGGAATTGATGGCATTATCAAAGAAGATAAGCTTGGTCTGGATGCGATCTACCTCCAAGCAAAGCGATGGGAAGGAACGGTTGGTAGCCCTGTCGTCCAGGGTTTTGCAGGTGCGTTGATTGGAAAGAAAGCACGTAAAGGTGTATTCATCACCACCTCAAATTTTTCACCGCAAGCCAGAAGCTTTGCTAGTGGCACTCAGAATTTGAAAATCATCCTGATTGATGGGGAACAGCTTACTCAACTCATGATAGATCATGACATTGGAGTGACAGAAGAGTCGAGGTATATTGTGAAAAAGGTTGATTTGGATTACTTTGGTGATGAATGACCGAAATTCAAATATAACCGTCTGTTACACTATCATGCAGAGTAAATAGGTGTCTGCAGATATGCACATTAAATAAGCGCAGCAAGACCAATTTGCTGATGCGCATCAGCAAGAATTGGCTGGCGTAACTCAATTTGATACAAAGCAACCGATTATTCACCACGCACAAATTCAACGAAGCCATTTTGGAGCAGTTTCACGATCGGGTCAAACACATCGTACTGTGTGTACCAGTACACCGTTCCCACGTTGCGCGCTGTTCCCTGGTTATCGAAGTCGATCTCTTCTGAGAGAATAGGAGCCTCGGTGACGGCTCCAATATCTTCAGGCCGCACCATCGACCAGCCGTTGCTCAACTGCCATTCGATGGTCTCCGCCAGCTTGCTGTCTGCATCGATCTCTTTCGCGGCGATCTCCTCCACGCTTTCGCGCCCTTCTTCGAGCAGCACTATGCGCAAATTCCCATCGACCTGCTTTTCAAATTCTGTGTATTTCCCGAACATATGCCTCCGCCTTTCTCTCTCTTCTTAACGTATGGCCACGCTGAGAGCGCTATACGCCTCCTCACCAAGCGCCTGCCGCCTTGCGGCCCACTTCGTGGCTTTCTTCATAGAGGGTACGCGCCCCCTCCTCGCCGAGTTCTGTCTGGTAAAAGGTGCCATCCTCGGCAAGCCACCGCTCGTAACTCTCTTACTCGGCTCGCAAAGCTGTATCAACGAGCCAGCGTAACGCAAAGCCAAGATCGATATCAGGATGGCCGTCCCAACGTAGACCGCAAAGCAGCCGCGATGTTCCTCGCGTTGCAGTTCGACACTGAACACGCGACTCTGTGCGTCGTAGATGCGGCTGGGTGGACCACCTTCTGTGACAGTACCGCGATACCAAAACGAGTCATCAATGCCGCTATCTCCTGGTCTACCGGACTGTGATAGGTACTCATACTCTTCTTCGGCTTTTCTTTCATGCCAGTTCGACGACAAGATAATGATCATATTCTCTATAAAATAGTAAGTCCTCTTATATCGTTGAGAGTTATGTCGCGTCCAAGACGTTCAGAGAGAACTCGCAACACTTGTAAACCAGAACGCCACTCACACCTTCACCTCGTATCATTTTACGAAGCGAAGACTCCGACACATCAGATAAATCAGCTAACTCTTTGACACGCAAACCTGCACCTATCCGCAGTTGGTCTAAGATATCCATATATCGCTCCCGACAAATGATACCTGTATTTGCGTTAAGTGGCGGTTTTTGTCAACAGACGGTTGGGTTTGCCCACACAAAAGTATTCTAACGTAAAAACCGGTTTTTGTCAATAATAGACTTGATTTTTCCATAATTACCATGTTATACTGATTTTATAGCAGCGAAGTTACGCAAAAAAACACTGACTAACTAGCTGAATGAGAAGTGCGTTTTTGTAAAGCGGCTTTTGGAGACATTACATAGTAGTAAATAATCGTAGTAAATTTAGTAGAGGATATCTTAGTAGTGCATTTTAGGAGCATGTGCTGATGGAGTGTCGTTACCACCTCATCAGCGATTTGAGAACAAACAGACTGTTAAGCACCCCTGGTTCTCACTGTGCATTATAGCATAGTGCATCGTGAGTACGAGCGAGTTTTCACAAGGAGCAAGCACCATGCCAGCAAAGCTCTTCAATGTCTCTCTTCGCAAATACCCGTTACACCGTCAGGAAGTCACGGATAACATCACCTCCTCGCCCCGTCCCCGTGTACTTCATCCACTCGTTTGAGCAGCCTTTTTGTAGCGATCTCAGCTGCACATGCCAAGGCAACGGCAGGAAGTTCTCAGACTGATCGTGAAAATCAATCAAGGACTGTAGAACTCGAGCAAGCAGCAGCCTTCATCGAGATAACGAGAAGGAGCACCGAGCATGAACGCGCAGGCAATGAACACTCCCGGTCTGCTCAACAATTTCCATGCTGGAAGCAGGCGGCCCTACGCCACTGAGTACGCATTGGATGCCCCTGCACGAACTGATTACCCACTGGACAGCCGTGGACACGCTCTTGCTCCCCGCGCCCGTTGCGCCCGTGTTGACCGCCATTGGTCATGCCTTGTTCGCTCTCTCGCGAGAGACCCGCGCACTCCGGTTCTACACGCTGGCGTGGGAACAGCAGCGCTATGAGCATCGTGCAGAGATTAGCGGCTATTACGTTCAGGCGGTGCGACACCTCCAAGAAACCGCACATCACTGGAGTCGAGCGGCCTTCTCGCTTGATAGTCTCTTGCCGACCGACATCAACCCGGCAGCCCTAGCCCGCGCCCGGCAACTCTCGCGCATCGCCCGTACCCAGCAAGAACGGCTGTGGGCGCTCACCGAGGAGGTGTTAGCTGACCTGCAAGAGCAGAAAAACGAGGAAAAGGCATGAACAAACAGCAGCAGGACGACACCCATGTCGGAGCGCCGTATGCCGGACGGTATGCTGGAAGCGCCATTGAGTTTCCTCACCGGACCACCGTGGGGCAGCCAAGCAACCACGCCAAGAAATACGCCGCGCAGCCAGAACCAAGCCACCGGCAGGGCCACTCCTTCGGTATCCACCCTGCCGACAACCCGTATGACTCGGACTCGTTTGACGTAGAGGGGGCAGACTATCCAGATGAACCAGTGCGCAGCCGCAGCAGCGCGATTCGCTATTCAACGGCTCCCTCCCGGCGCGAGACCGTTCGCTTGCAACCCAGGCCCACCAAAGTCATCCGGCACCGCCGTGTCGACCGCGCCACACTGGTGATCTGGCTGTCCCTGGCGCTCATCGTGATGGTTGGCGGCTGGTGGCTGCTCTCAGCAGGCAAGCTGGTGGTTAGGGATACAGGACAACTGGAAGTACGGCACCCCGCGCACGTTCCAGGCAGACCAGTACGTCGGCCAGGGGGACAGTCCCAGCCATCCCGATCACTTTATCGCCCTCAATCTGCACGGCGTGATCGAGGTCGTACAGATCAATCCGCAAGACCGTTCCAGAGACACCGTATACGTGTTGACCAGCGTGGGGAACGAGAGTGTCCCCGCCAGCCTGAGCTTTCGGGATGTGAACGGGGATGGGAAGATGGATATTGTGGTTACGATTGGCGACACTACCCCCTACAGCGTCATCATGCTCAACAACGGCAAGACATTTCAACCGACCCAATCAGCACACTAGCGCAGGCAAGCGGGAGCCATGCCTCTCCCGCTCTGCACATCAAGGAGAGGGAGAACCATGCAGACGAAAGATAGACTGGCGCAGGAGCAACGGGATGCCGCCCTGGTAAATCGCCTGGTACCGCCAACCCTTCCCGCTAGAGACAGCGAACCGTTGCAGCCAGAAGCGACACCTCAGGATCACGCCCTGGACGACAACCCCGACGAGATTTTTAAAAGCGCGGTCAGCGAGCTTGAGACACAACCCTTGCTCCCTCAGCCGCCAGAGACCCCTTGGTCTGTGGTGATCGTGCTGCTGGCGTTTCTCTTGTCGTTTGTGGGAGGCACGGTCATGGCCCTCATTACCTATCCGACCGTGACGATTGAGGTGGTACCCGTGACTAGAAGCATCAGCTTGACGACGCCGCTGGCTCTGCCAACACACGCCCTTGCGCCCGTGACCTTGACCACATCCCTCACAGGTGCCACAACGGGTAAGGGGCATCAGGACGCCAGTACCGCATCCGGCACCCTGACCTTTTATAACGGCCTGTTTACGGCACAAAGTATCCCAGGAGGAACGGTGTTTACCGACAGTGGTGGGGTCAAGATTGCTACCGATGCTGCCGTGACCATCCCGGCGGCCAATCCTCCGCAGTTCGCAGAAGCCAGCGTCCCGGCCCACGCGCTCCGCGCGGGAAGCGCTGGCAACATTGCAGCTGGAGACATCAGTACGACGGTCGCCAATGGAGTATTGGTGAAGAATAGCCAGTTTCGCGGCGGGCAAGAGGCGCGCGACTTTCAGGCCGTCGCCCAGGTCAACCTCGACCATGTGACCGCGCAATTGAAACAGGCGCTTTCCCTACAGATGCCGCACCGCTTTAAGCTTGGCCCTGGGGAGGTGCTACAGCTCACACGCTGCACGCTGACCCTATTCCCTAACCGCCGGGCGGGTGAGGAAGCAAGTACTATAACGATGGTAGCAGCGCAGACGTGTGATGAAATTGCTTACCTGAATGATGAGTTACAGCAACAGGCATCTGCTGTGTTTATAGCACGGACGAAACCAGGTAGCCAGTATATACTTCTCGGCACGATTCAGATAAGCATTGTTGGCGTTTCGCCTTTTATAGTGCGCTGCAGTGGACGTTGGGTCTATATCCTGACGCAAGACGATGAACAGAACCTCGCTAACAAGATCGCAGGAGATGCGCCGCGAGAGGCGAAGACTATCTTACTTCATACTGGCGTAATTGCCCAGGTCGAAATTAGTCAAACCTTGCCAAAAGATCCTGACTATATTCGGTTTCGTGTGTACATAAGCTCGTAAGATCGCGCCAAGTTGCCGTCCATGCATCACTCGCAGGCATTTTATTGTATTATGAAAGGATATAAACATGGGGTTGTTTCGCCCAAAAAGGCATACCGACAGGGTGGGGGATATCAGCGAAGCCGCTATCGCGACGCGCCTCTTGCAGGCAGGTTACGTAGTTCTTACCCCCTACGGTAAGCAACATCGTTACGATCTGGTAATTGAGGATGCAGAGGCGCAATTTTGGCAAATCCAGTGTAAAACGGCCTGGGTCGTGCAAGATGGTTCGGCTATCGCGTTCAACGCTTGTAGCAGTCACTATTCCTATATCGATAGCAAAAGCATGGGCGTCCATAAAAGAGAAGATTACCGGGGGCAGGTTGAATATTTTGCTGCTTACTGTGAGGCCACAGGCAAGGTGTACCTCGTCCCGGTAGATGACGCTGGTCTCACACAGGTCAGATTGAGGCTTATGCCTACAAAAAATAAGCAAGAAAAGAATGTGAGATGGGCGGCTGATTACGAGCTATAGCACGCAATTGAGGGGATTCTGGCCAGCATTTCTGGTTGGTTTTTATCGTTGACGATTGTGGTATAATCTTGATGAAGTCCCCGTAGCTCAGTGGATAGAGCATCGGCCTCCGAAGCGCGTGTGCGCAGGTTCAATTCCTGTCGGGGACGCTTTGCGAGCAACAGCCCGTGTGGGCGCGTCTCTCCGTCAGCATTATTTCTCGTCATCCTTAGCCCGTAGGCACTATCATATCTGAGATGGCTTCCAATCGGTTCAAGAACTTCAAACCCCGGCTCTATCAAAAGCTGTGCTTGCGGTCATCTGTAGGGTAGGTATCGCCATCTTCGGCCACCTTCTTCGGCTTTTTGGCCTTCTGAGGCATCTCCTCGGGCACATCCTCTAGCAGCTCGGTGATGGGTACGCCCAGGGCCTTCGCCAGTTTATCGAGCGTTTTCAGCGAGGCGTCGTGCTGCGGGTTGTGCCAGATGGCCTGGATGGTTTTCAGATTGATGTCGGCCATTCTCTGCAGCCTGGCCATAGTAAAGCCTTTGGCCTGGGCGACCTCTTTTACACGCAAGCGTCTCATGTTTGTTTGCCCTTCACTGGTTGATGCACGCATGATACTAAACCTGCCCACTTGACACAATCCCATTGTAATGATATGTATTATATCGGATAGTATTCAAGCGGTATGTAGCACACCGGCATACACGTTGGTACGAATTGAGGAAGGGTGTTCAGATTATGAGCGAGGTGGCACGGATACGCCAGCAGATCGAGGAGGAGTGCGAAGCCATGCGGCTGGCAATGTACGGGTACGCGGCGGTCGCTTCTCACAGGGTCATCGAGAACCGCTATAACCGCCTGGGGAAACGACAGGAAGAGTTGGAGCAACACGTGGGAAAGGATGAAGCCACCGCTATCGTGGTGGAAATCTACACGAAAGTGGTAGGATAGGTAGCCTCCATGCCCTACATCAGCGAAGAGGGAAAAGTGACCCTGCTCGATAGCAAACACAGGCACCGTCTGAGCACCAATGCCGTAGCCGCCATTGCCTGCGTCGAACCGAGTACGGGTCTACTGCATGGAAAAGAGAGGGGCACTGTCGATACACGACCTGGAGAAGATCCTGGGAGGCATCTCGCGGGTCACGGGGCAGCACTATTCTATGCAGACCGTCGGGGCTACTGGGTAAAGGTTGAGAAGCAGGTATAAGTACAGAACGTTACCTGTTTGGCCTCCGTGATTCAGAACAGGAATACGAGATGTGCGAGGAGTTGTTTTTCTTATCACCGGAGAGGCCAGCGCCCCTATGACGATGCAGGAGCAAGAAGAGAGCCAGGCAGTTGAAGCGCGAGAGAAGCTGGAATACCACGCCACCGTGCGCGACATGCCCCGCCAGGAGCAGCCGCGCCAGCGCCTGCGCCAGGCCGGGCCGCAGGCGCTCTCGGTGGCGGAACTGCTGGCGATCGCGCTGCGCGCCGGCACACCGCGCGAGAACGCGCTCGAACTGGCCGCCAAGCTGCTGGCGAAATACGGCGGGCTGGGCGGGTTGGTGAGAGCCGACTTCGACGAGCTGTGTTGCGAGTACGGCATGGGCGAGGCCAAGACGGCCCAGCTCAAGGCGGCGCTGGAGATCGGCATACGACTCGGCGCGCTGCACCCCGAAGAGCGGTACCGCATCTGCTCGCCCGACGACGCGGCCAACCTGGTGATGGTGGAGATGGCCCACCTGGACCACGAGCAGCTGCGCATCCTGCTGCTCAACGGCAAGAACCAGGTCGTGGGCAACATCAGCCGCTACCGCGGAACGGTGAGCAACTCGGTGCTGCGCGTGGCGGAGATCTTCCGACCCGCCATCACCAGCAACTGCCCCGGCATCATCATCTGCCACAACCACCCCAGCGGCGACCCGGCGCCCTCGAAGGATGACATCGACATTACGAAGCAGCTGGTCAAGGCCGGACGCCTGCTCGAGATCCAACTGGTCAACCACATCATCATCGGCGTGGGGCGTTTCGTGAGTATGAAAGAGCAGATGAAGTGGGCGTGACCTGATCCATTCCCACGCCAATTAGTCATAAAAGCTTCAGGCGTTCCAACAGAGAACGCCTCTTTTGGCGGGGCTCGAACCCGCAACCTTTCACTTCGGAGGCGAACGCTCTATCCATTGAGCTACACCGTCGTAAGGACAGTATAGCAGGTTAGGGGACTGATGACAAGGAAATCAGTCTCTTTTTCTCTCGCCTCCCTTATTGATACAATATATCATTGACATTTGCAGCATATCCATGCTATACTATTAGTAACGATACATTGTATCATTAAAAATAAGATGGAGGGACATATCCATGCTCAAATCGAGAAAAGCGCTGGCTGCTCTGGCCGGTTTGCTACTTGTTGTTACAATAGTATCCGCGTGCGTCGGTGGCCCGGCTGCTTCTAGCGCGCCGGGGATTGTCAGGGTCGTGGCTGCTGAGAATTTTTACGGGGATATTATCCGGCAACTGGGGGGAAGTCATGTTTCTGTCGCCAGTATTATTTCGAACCCCAATGTAGACCCACATCAATATGAGTCGAACCCGCAAACTGCTATCGAGGTGAGCAGTGCGCAGCTTGTTATCGAGAATGGGCTGGGGTACGATGCCTGGATGGATAAAGTGTTGTCCGGCTCTCCCAACGCAACCCGCGTGTTGCTGGTGGCCGGGCAGATCGCCGATCATACGCTGCCTGGTAATCCACATGTCTGGTACGGGTTTGATAATATGCCAGCCATCGCTCAGGCGATTACAAACGCTTTGAAACAACTGGACAGCAAAGACGCGCCCTTTTTTGATAGCAAGCTGGCGACATTTGTGCAATCATTGACGACGCTTGAACAGAAAGTTGCCGCGATAAAGGCGAAGTACGCTGGAACTCCAGTGGCGCTCACTGAAACGATCTATCTCTACCAGAGTATGCCGGAAGGTCTGGACGTGCTGACGCCTTTTGAGTTTATGAAGGCGATTGCTGAGGGGAATGATCCACCGGCGGATACAGTAGCGACCATGAATAACCTGGTTAATAAGCGGCAGGTGAAAATCCTGATTTATAACGAGCAGACCATCACGCCTATTACCACGAATTTGCAGAATCAGGCAAATCAGCGTAACATTCCTGTAGTACCTGTAACAGAAACCATGCCGCCGGGCAAAACATACCAGACATGGATGTCTGACCAGTTGGACGCGCTGCAGCAGGCATTGCAACAGGCGGTTGCATAGGAAACAGGGTGAAAGAAACAATGATGCGAGAACCGGTGATAGAGTTGGAGCATGTCAGCGTGGAGTTGGGGCAGCGCGCTGTATTGCAAGATATTAGCCTGACGATCTACCAGGGAGAGCTTATCGCGGTGCTGGGGCCAAATGGAGCCGGGAAAAGCACTTTGCTCAAATTGCTGCTCGGCTTGCTCAAACCGGTGAAGGGCCGGGTGCGCGTGCTGGGACAAACGCCGCGTCGAGGGAATGTGGCCCTGGGATATGCTCCGCAGCACCGCACGCTCGATGCTGATCTGGCCTTGCGCGCGCGCGATGTGGTTGGTTTTGGGCTGGACGGCCACCGCTGGGGCACAGGGTTCCCCAGCGCCAGGCGGCACGCTATGATCGAGAAAGCGTTGGATGAAGTGAACGCCTGCGCCTACGCGGACGCGCCTGTGGGGCAGTTATCGGGCGGGGAGCAACAGCGCCTGCTCATCGCGCAGGCGCTGCTGACTAATCCGCGCCTGCTGCTGCTCGACGAGCCGTTAGCAAGCCTGGATATCACGCACGAGCAGGAGATTGTCTCGCTGGTAGCTGGCGTGTGCCGGGCGCGTAACGTGGCGGCGCTGCTGGTATCTCATGATATCAATCCGCTCTTGCCATTTGTGGATCGAGTGTTGTTCATGGCGAACGGGCATAGCGCCATCGGCACGCCGGATGAAGTAATCACCAGCGCCACACTCAGCAAATTGTATGGATCGCCGGTTGAAGTAGTCCACGCGTTAGAGCGTATCTTTGTCGTTGGGGCGGAAATATAAGCAATGTTTGCAATCTTAGAATATCCATTTATGCAGAATGCCTTGCTCACAGGCGCAATTATCGCGGTCATCGCCGCTGTCACCGGCTATTTCCTGATTGCGCGCGGTCTGACTTTCGCCGGGCACGCGCTGCCAAACGTCGGTTTCGCGGGCGCGGCCGGGGCTGTTTTGCTGGGCCTGAGCCCGGTTTTCGGGCTGTTTGTTTTCACCATTGGCGCCGCCATGGGTATCGGGTTGCTGGGCAGAGAAGCGCGCGAACGCGATACCTCCATTGGGGTCATTATGACGTTCGCGCTTGGCCTGGGCTTCCTGTTTATCTCGCTGTACGCGGGCAATGCGCAGCTGGTGTATGCTTTCCTGTTCGGTCAGATCGTGGGTATTACGACGCAGGACATGCTGATAACCCTGGGAGTAGGCGCGTTTACTCTACTTTGCATGATGGCGCTGTATCGACCTCTGCTCTTCAGTTCGTTTGACCCGCAAGTGGCCGAGGCGCGCGGCCTGCCGGTGCGCGCGCTCTCCCTGGTCTTTCTCGCGCTGGTCGCCATAACCATCTCGCTGGCCGTGCAGATTGTGGGGGCATTGTTCGTTTTTACACTGCTGGTAGGGCCTGCCGCAACTGCTGTCAGAATCGCCCGCAGTCCCTTACGCGCCATCGTGCTGGCTATCGCGCTCGGCGTGCTCTACACCACGGTGGGAATTTATCTGGCGGGTGAAAGCCTGTACTGGCCGGTCAGTTTCTTTATCGCGGCCATCTCTTTCGGCGTCTACCTGCTCGCGCGCATTTTTGTCTCCAGGATGGAAACGCCGTCGCGTGCCGCGAGGGATAGGAGGAGAGGGAAAACATGTTTGAGTTTTTGCAGCAGGAATTTGGGCTGAATGCGTTTCTGGCAGGAACGATGGTAGCGATAATCGCTGCCGTCGTGGGCTATTTTGTCGCGCTGCGCTCCCAGGCCTTCGCCAGCGAAGCGCTGACCGATATTGGTTTTGCAGGCGTGACGGGAGCTGCTGTGCTGGGCATAGGCGCATTGCCGGGTATGCTTATTCTGACGATTCTGGCGGCACTGGGTATGGGCGCGCTTGGCGAGCGCATACGCGGGCGAGACGTGGAAATAGGCATGATCCTCTCATTCGCGCTTGGTCTGGGCGTCTTGTTCCTGGCCATCTTCTCGCAATTTGGTAGCAATTCATCCGAGGGCATCAATGCGCTCTTCGGCTCAATTCTGAGCGTGACACGCGGCGACCTGGTGATTACGCTGATAAGCGGATGCGCTGTCCTGCTAGCGCTTGCCTTGCTCTTTCGCCCGTTGCTCTTTGCATCGATAGACCAGGAAGTGGCGCAGGCGCGCGGCGTTCCCGTGCGCCTGCTCTCGGTCGCGTTCTTAGTAATACTAGGCATTACCACCGCCGAAGCAGTGCTGGTGATTGGCGTGTTGCTCGCGCTCGCGCTGCTGATCGCCCCTGCCGCGACTGCCTTACGCCTTACACGTCGTCCATTGACATCGATTCTGCTGGCCATTGTGCTGGGTGTGGGTATCACCTGGGGCGGCTTGCTCCTGACCTTTAATGGAACAGGGAGGCATCTTCCGGTTGGATTTTATATCGCGACCCTGTCCGCTACAGCCTATCTTCTTTCCATTCCGTTAAGTCGCCTGCGCTTCCCGCGTCGCTACAGGCCGCTGCCGCACCCGACTCGGGAATGCGGGCCTGTCGCGGAGCATCGTTAAGAAGCGTAGAAAGGAATCAAACTCGTGATCGCAGATCAAATACGCGCCGCCTTTCAGGAAACGAGCCAGCGCATTACGCGCCCGCGCCGCCTGATCGAGGAACGTCTGATTGAACTCGCGGACAGTGGGGCAGATTTCACCATTGATGATCTATGGCAGAATTTGCGGCAGGTTGAAGCCCGCCTGGGACGCGCAACTGTCTACCGCGCAGTTGAAACGCTTTTTAGCGTGGGTCTGCTGGATCGCATAGAGTTTGCCGATGGCACGCATCATTATCGTGTTTGTGGGGGTACCCATCATCATCACCTGACCTGCACGCAGTGTCACCGGGTGGTCGAGGTAGATATCTGCCTGCCCGTCGATCAATTTACCTCCATCGGCAAACAGACCGATTTCGCAATTGAGGGTCACTCCATCACCCTTTTTGGGCGCTGCCCCGCGTGCCGAACGCGACCCCATCATTATCACTGACTCTCAGAACGAGAAGATGTGAGATGTTGCTAAAATCTAGCGTATATAATGTAACGCCGAATTATCCCATGTATTGCACTGAAGAAGATGAGCTTGCGCGGCGTCGAATGCCCGGCAGCATGGTGGGCTGCCAATGAGAATATAGAGTCCGTTCCCGCTTTGTGGGCGGACAAACGGTTCTCGGAACGTATTTTATTGATCTAGGAGGACACGATGCTCAAGAAACCCAGATCGCGCTTTCTGATGATGTCCTTTTCTGCCCTGACGGTGTTGCTCATGCTGTTGAGCGCCTGCGGCGGAACCACATCCACAACCGGAACCACACCGACCACGGGCGGAGGCACGCCCGTCAAAGGCGGTACCTGGATCGACGACCTGTATGAAGAACCAAACTCGTTGATCACCAATGCTTCGTCCCAAACGTTTGCCGTGATGGTTGACCAGGCGCTATACGCGCCGCTCTTCTACGGCGACTCCAATGGTATCATTCATCCCGGATTGGCAACCGTTATTCCTACGGTCGCCAATGGGGGAGCAAGCGCAGACTACAAAACGTGGAAATTTACGCTGCGCCCTGGCCTCAAGTGGTCTGACGGCCAGGCCCTCGATGCGCGCGACGTGGACTTCACCTGGAAACTGTGGGTGGATCCGAAGTTTACGCCGAATAGCACCATCGGGTACAACCTCATCACGTCAACCGATATATCTTCGGACAACCTGTCGATCACGTTCCATCTCAAGCAGGGCTTCGGAGCATTTGTGCCGGCCTGGACCGATGGGGGATTAGCCCCGCTGCCGGCGCATCATTTTGCGGGCATTGCCCCGGATAAGTTGCTCACTACGTCCGATAACCTGAATCCCTCGGTAACGAGCGGCCCGTTCATGATGAGCGAGAGCAAGCCGGGCGACCACTACACGGTGGTGGCCAACCCCAATTACTACCGGGCATCGGAAGGTCTGCCCTACCTGCATAGCATCGTCTTCCGTGTCGTTCCCAACCAGGATACTATTCTCAAGGACTTGCAGGCCGGCTCGATCAACTCCGCGTGGTTCCTCGATGTCACCAAGACCATTGCATACCAGCAGTTGTCCAACTACAAGCTGACCTCCAATCCGAAGTCTACCAACTTCGAGGCCATGTACCTTGACTTCCGCAACCCGATCCTGGGGTCCGATGCAGCGGTGCGCAAGGCGATGTCGATGGCGATTGACCATACAGCTTTGATCGACACAGCGCGGCGCGGCTTCGCCTCGCCACTCTGCACGGATCATCCCGCTGGTGTGATTCCGGGCTACCAGGCCGATGCCGTCTGTCCCAAGTATGACCCCGCGGCGGCTAACGCGCTGCTGGACCAGGACGGGTGGTCGAAACTCGTGGCTGGCCAACCTCGCACCAAGGGCAACCAGGTGTTGAGCTTCAATTACTCGACCACGGCCAATAACCTGTGGCGCGCCGATGACGAGTTGATCCTGCAACAGAACTTCGCCGCCATTGGTATCAAGCTCAATATCCAAAACTACCCGGCCAGTACCTTCTTTGGCCCGTTCCTGACCAAGAACACGCCCTCCGGGGCGACCGGCGCGGTGTCGGGGCGCTACGACCTGGCGGAGTTTGAAAACTCCTGGACCTATGACGGGGACGACTCCTCGCTGTTGGCTACCAGCCAGATCCCGCCCAGCGGCTTTAATGTCAGCTACTACAGCAACAAGCAGTTGGACGCGCTCTTCCCGCAACAGCAGGCTACGGGCGACCCGGCTGCACGGCAGCTGATCTTCAACCAGGAACACGCCATTTACCTGACGGACTTCCCCTTCATTACCCTGTACGCGCCGGTCGACCTGGCGATGCACAAACTGACGAGCCAGAACTACAACCCTGGCCCGGAAGGCGCATCTGAGACCGTCAATGTTTGGGAGTGGTGGTGTACCGGCGGCACGTGCTAGTCCGGTACAAACGATGTTAGCTGCGCTGCGAGAAGCGCGCAGCTAACGTAGAACCGGGAGGGTGCCTCCGGTCGGGTATCGAAAGGTATTCGACTGGAGGCATTCTGCTTATATGTAAGCGGCGTCATGGCAAATTCTCGCGCATGAGCTTTTTCTCTTGAAAAAGTTCCATAAAACGGATATAAATATGGTACACTGTGTCCATTACATTATTTCAGCATACTCTGCCTGTTGGAGGTACTCATGGGACGCTATATTCTCAGAAGATTGCTTCAGGCGATACCCCTTTTATTCTTGCTCACCGTTTTTATGTTTACCCTGATTTACCTGATGCCAGGTGGACCCGAGCAGGTGTTCTTCAATCCACGCCTGACTCCGGCAGCCAAACACGAGATGCTGGTTCGTTTCGGCCTGACCGATCCTGTGCCCATTCAATATGTGAAGTGGTTGGGGCAAACGCTCACCGGTAACTTCGGTTTCTCCTACGCGGATAACCTGCCGGTCTCGTATTTGATCGGCCAGCGCTTCCCGAACACCTTGCAGCTATTCATTCCCGCCTTCATTCTGGCCTTGATCCTGGCCCTTCTGCTGGGGGTGATCTCCGGTATGCGCCAGGGGAGCGTGCTAGATTACTCGTTGACAACCGTTTCGTACTTCGGTATTGCGATGCCAGCTTTTCTGCTGGGGTTGCTCCTGCAATTCATCTTTGGCGTCTGGCTGAAAGTCTTGCCAACGTCAGGCACGCAATCGTTTGGCGTCCAGTTTGATGCTTTTGGTTCCTTCCTGGACCATCTACAACACCTCATCTTGCCGGTTCTGACGCTGTCCGCGCTCTCTATTGCGGGCTGGAGTCGCTATATGCGCTCAAGTATGATCGAGGTCGTCAAACAAGACTATATGCGCACAGCTCGCGCCAAGGGCGTTGGGACGGCTTCCGCGATGTTCCGCCATGCCCTGCGCAACGCGGTGATCCCACTCATCACCGTGGTTGCCATCGATTTTGCTGCCGTGGCGGGCGGCGCGACGATTACCGAAGGCGTCTTTGCCTGGCCGGGTATGGGCGGCCTGTTCTTCCAGTCGCTCGAAACGCGCGATTATCCTGTCCTGCTCGCCATTTTGATGATCGGTGGAGTGCTTGTAGTGCTGTTCAACCTGCTCGCGGATGTCCTCTACGGGGTTATGGATCCGCGTATTCGGTACTCGTAGCGTTACTTTCCGGGTGACATCCACTTCCTTTTGAGAGGAGAACACTATGGACATATTCGAACAGGTCAATCTCAATCATATAACGGCAGCGCCAGAAGACGTTCGAGCCTTTTCTGGATGAAACAGTGGAGTTGGTGCAGAAGCGGCGCAGCCAGGGACGCATCATCTTTGACCGCTTCATGCGCAACCGCGCGGCGGTAATCGGCCTGGCTTTTCTGATCTTGATGGTGCTCTTTTGCTTCCTGGGTCCAACCGTTACCGGGCATAACAACCCCGATCTTTTCCACCCAATACCGTTAAATGCAGCATTGCAAGGTGGATTGCGACCAACCTTGCAGTATCCCTTTGGCACAGACGATGTCGGGCGTGATTGGCTTGCCCGCGCCATGGCGGGTGGCCAGATTCTCCCTGCTCGTCGGCTTCTCATCGATGCTGATCGCTATTGTGCTGGGCATAGGGATTGGCTCAATTGCCGGTTTCTTTGGCGGCCTTGTCGATAACCTGCTGATGCGTTTAACGGACGTGTTCCTGGCGGTCCCCCTGTACCTGTTACTCTTTGTGCTGTCGGCTACGTTTACCGACGGCTCTGCAAAAAGCATCATCCTTCTGATTGCCGTACTGGCCTGGATGTACACAGCCAGGCTGGTGCGCGGAGAATTCCTGGCTTTGAAGGAGCGTGAATACGTGTTGGCGGCGCGCACTATCGGAGCGCGTGACTTCCAGTTGATGTTCCGGCATATCCTTCCCAATGCCGCCGGACCAATCATCGTAAGCGCTACCCTGCTGATCGGCAACAATATTATCCTGGAATCGGTTCTGAGCTTCTTTGGCTTCGGGATTTAACCGCCTCTCGCGAGCTGGGGAAATATGATCAACCTCGGTGAAAACCTCTTTGATGTGAACCCTTTGCTGGTTTTTATTCCCGGTATGCTCATCTTCCTGACGGTGCTCAGTTTTAACCTGGTCGGCGATGGATTGCGCGATGCGCTCGACCCCTACATGACTGAACGTTAAATATTAGTGCGTTAAGGAGCAATACATTGGGCGAGTATCTGCTTGAGGTACAGGATCTGAAAACCTACTTCAAGGTCAGGGCCGGTCGCGTCCGCGCCGTTGACGGGGTGAGTTTCGGCGTCAAGCCGGGTGAAAAGGTGGGTGTGGTGGGCGAAAGTGGCTGTGGGAAAAGCGTCACTGCCCTCTCAATTATGCGTTTGTTGCCCAAGCCGGCGGGAGAATATGCCGGAGGCAGCATTCTATTCGAAGATCAGGACCTGCTCGACCTTTCTGAAAAAGAGATGCGCGGCATTCGCGGCGGCAAAATCGGTATGATCTTCCAGGACCCCATGACTTGCCTCAATCCGACCATGAACGTTGGTACACAGATCATGGAAGCGCTGCGCATTCATCTGAAACTCGATAAGAACGAGGCGCATAAGCGCGCTATTGCCCTTTTAGAGCAGGTCGGCATCCCCGCCGCCAGCGAGCGCGTCGATTCTTATCCACACCAGTTCAGCGGCGGCATGCGCCAGCGCGTTATGATTGCCATCGCCCTGGCCTGCAACCCGAAATTGTTAATCGCGGATGAACCCACGACCGCGCTGGATGTGACCGTGCAGGCGCAGATTCTCGATTTGATCGAGGGTGTTTGTAGTGATTTTGGTACCGCGGTCATCATCATTACCCATGACCTGGGTGTGGTGGCCGGCATGACCGACCGCGTCGTGGTAATGTACGCGGGCAAGATCATGGAGACCGCGCCGACCGAAGAAATTTTCGCCAATCCAAGCCATCCCTATACATTGGGCTTGTTGGCCTCGGTGCCGCGCCTCGACGAAAATCGCCACTCACAGTTGAAGACCATCGAAGGGTCGCCTCCCGATTTGATAAAACCTCCTTCGGGCTGCCCGTTTATGCCGCGTTGCGCCTTCGCCCGGGCTATCTGCCGCACCAAGCCGCCCCTTGATCTGGTGGCGGGCACCACCAACCACTACAAAGCCTGTTGGGTCAATGTGAACGAACCGCAGGAACAGGCTTACGCGGAGAAACGCCGCCAGGCTCGCCTTGATCGAATGCAAGCAGTGCTCAAGGAAGCTGCCGCAGAAATGTTGGAGGAAAAATAGATGGTCGAGACAGTAAAGGCAGTTGCCAGTGACACCCTGGTCGATGTGCGCGATCTCAAAATGTACTTTCCCCTGACAAGGGGCATCGTCTTGCAGCGTGTGGTTGGCTACGTGCGCGCCGTTGACGGTGTCAGTTTCTCGATTGAGCGCGGTAAGACTCTGGGCCTTGTCGGGGAGAGCGGCTCAGGGAAAACGACCATTGGCCGTACTATCGTGCGGCTTTACAAGCCGACAGGCGGGCAGATCATGTTTGGCGATGTAAACCTGGCTGCCCTCAACGGCGAGCCGCTGCGACAGATGCGCCAGCGCGTTCAAATGATCTTCCAGGATCCCTTCGCGTCACTGAACCCGCGTTTTACGATTGGTTCACTGATCGCCGAGCCGATGCATATCTATAAGGTGGCGTCGCATAAGGAAATTCGCGATCGCACATCTGAACTATTGCGCGTAGTTGGTCTGCGCGCCGAGTATATCGACCGCTACCCGCACGAATTTAGCGGCGGGCAACGCCAGCGTATCGCGGTTGCGCGCGCGCTTGCCATCAACCCGGAGTTTGTTATCGCCGACGAGCCGGTTTCCGCGCTGGATGTTTCGATCCGCGCTCAAGTTCTCAACCTGCTGCAAAATCTGCAGGAGCGATTCAATCTAACCTACCTCTTCGTCTCGCATGATCTCAGCGTGGTGCGCCACGTGGCAGACCGTATCGCTGTCATGTACCTGGGCAAGATCGTCGAGTTGTCCGACCGTGACGAACTCTACAGAGCGCCCCAACACCCCTATACCAGGGCATTACTCTCGGCTGTGCCCATTCCCGATCCGCAGATCGAGAAGCACCGGCAGCGCGTCATCCTTTCCGGTGACCTGCCAAGCCCCATCAAGCTTCCGTCCGGGTGTCGTTTCCATACGCGCTGCCCCATGGCGCAGGATATATGCCGCGAAGTAGAACCTGTTTTCGAGGCGAAGGAAGGGCGAGAACATTACGCCGCCTGTCATTTTTCGGAGAAAGTCACACCTGTATAAGGTTGACACTTTAGCTGAATACCATTATGCTATCCTTGAAGTTGATAAAGGCGACAATTCGATGAAGCACTATGATTGAGAGGATAGCATGGCGCAACAACGCCGCGCGTGGAGTCAGATCTTCTTGCTGGTATGCTCGCTGGTGGGTGCAGCAATTGCGATCTATCTGACTGCCGTACATTATAACGAAGGCGTACCGCTGGTTTGTTCTGGTAGTGGAGTGGTGAATTGCGGACTCGTGTTATCCAGTCCCTATTCCTTTGTACCCGGTACCTCTCTACCCATTTCTATTCCGGGGCTGGCATGGTGCGCAAGTATGGCCGCGCTGGCAATTGTGGGCTTGCGGACACAACCGCGCTGGCTGCGACCGGCGCAATTTGTCTGGGCGCTGGTGGGCATGTTGAGCGTGCTCTATCTTGTTTACGCGGAAATCGTGCGCCTGCACGCTATTTGCGCCTGGTGCAGCGCCCTGCACGTGCTTATTCTTCTGATGTTCCTCGTCACTCTGGTTCGTCTCACCTCGCCCGCGCCTGAATCAGAGGAATTTGAAATAAAAGATGCGCAGGGTGAAGAGGCGGAATCAGGCAATTTCCCCTTTCAGTCGAAACGAGGGCGCTAAGCGTGTCTTATCACTCCCACTGGAATGTACGCGCCGCGACGAGCAGAATGATTACCGCCCAGATTGCCAGTATGAGCAGCGAGGAGCCTGGAAAGGCCGCTCCGCTGGTGAGCGCGGCTTGCAGGGCATGGGTTAAAGCGGCAGCCGGGAGAAGTTGCGCGATGGCCGTCAGACCTGCTGGCAGATGGTCGAGTGGAAGAATGCCCCCGCCTAACAAGAGGAAGAGCAGGTAGAGCGCGTTCGCTCCTGCCAGCGTCACTTCGGCCCGCAATGCCCCCGCCATCGCCAGACCCAGTGCGGCGAAGGCGACAGTTCCCAGCGCCATGACCAGAATAGCCAGGGCGGGTGAGCCTGCTGGTCGCCAGCCATACAGCGCGACCGCTACACCCACCAGAATGATTACCTGGATCAGTTCGAGGACCAGGACCGAGACCACTTTGGCGATAATCAGGCCGCTGCGTGGCAAGGGCGAACTGCCCAGGCGCTTTAACACGCCGTAGTAGCGTTCATAGGCGGTAGCGATGCCCAGGCTGACCATGCCGGTTGCCATGATTGCCAGAGCCAGCATGCCGGGCAAAAGAAAATCGACCGCTTTGCCCGTCGATGCTGGTATGATGTTGAGTGATGCGAAGAAAATTAACAACACGACCGGCACAATGAGCGTAATCAGCACGCTCTCGCCCCGGCGCAGGGTCAACAGCAGTTCGATTTGAGTTTGTGCCAGCGCCTGGCGGCCAAAAGGCGCGACCTGTTCCCCGGCTTGCCGGCCGTTTTGTTCTTGCAGTGATTGTGTTGCCATAGCTATTTAATCTTTCACGTCCGTTCCGGTCAATTTGAGGAAGAGGTCTTCGAGAGAGCCGTGGCCCACGCGCAATTCCGTCAGCGTAATTTTCTGGTCGCGCAGCCAGGCGCTTAATTCGGCTACCAGCGCGGGCGCGTCTGCCGTTTCGAGCAGGTAGCTTCCGGGGCGAATCTCCTCGGCTTTGCTGGCAGTGGGCAGCGCGGCTAGTTGGGTGGTGTCCAGCCCCGCTGGAGCCACGAAACGCACGAGCGTGGCATTCTGCGTACCGGTTAGGCCGCCGGGTGTATCAAGAGCAACGAGTCGTCCGTGGTCGATGATGGCAACGCGGTCGGCCAATCGCTCAGCCTCGTCCATCAGGTGTGTGGTGAGCAGCACTGTTGTTCCGGCGCGTTTAAGATCGCGGATGATTTCCCAGGTAACCAGCCGCGCCTGGGGGTCCATCCCTGCGGTTGGCTCGTCGAGAAAAACCAGAGATGGATTGCCCACCAGCGCGACGGCCAGCGCGAGACGCCGTTTCTGGCCGCCGGAGAGCCTGCGACAGCGCGTTTTGCTGGCGGCGGCATCCAGGCCAACGCGCTCCAAAAGCGCGTCAATGTTTTGCGGTTGTCTGTAATAGCTCGCAAAGAGACGCAGAACCTCGCGCGCGGTGAGGCCGGGATAAAGGCCATCCTGTTGCAGCATTACGCCGATTTGCGCTTTGAGCGATCGCGCTTCGCCTATGGGGTCGAGGCCCAGCACGCGCACGCTGCCCGCGTCGGGTTTGCGATATCCCTCAAGCGTCTCGATAGTCGTCGTTTTGCCCGCGCCGTTTGGCCCTAACAGGGCGAAAACCTCTCCGCGCTGCACCGTCAAACTCAACTGGTCAACGACTCGTCGCGAACCATAGCTTTTTGTGAAGTTATCAACGACAATAGCAGCCGTGTCCGCCCGGTGGCTTTCAGAGGCCAGGGATGTCGTTGTCTGCATGTCAGCAGACATGATCTCTATCTCCTTCATATTGAGGTTGAATAAATATTCTGACCATACCTTACAGCAGTTTTGCCTGGATGACAAGTAATAAAACTTTTTTTTCGGGTACTGCGTGTTAAGGGTAGGAAATGGGTACAGCTTTTCCTCGAGGAAGGGAAAAGAATATGAATCCCACCAGGTTGTAAAGTACAGTCATAGATAAAGGAGTGTAAAAATGTTAGGAAGCGTCCTCTGGATAGTAGTCGTTGTTCTTGTAGTCCTGTGGTTGCTTGGCTTGATCGTTCACATTGGCGGCGGCCTCATTCACATCCTGCTGGTAGTCGCCTTGATTGTGTTGATCTACAACCTCATCACGCGATCGCGCACGACCCGCGTGTAAGCAGAATTGTCAGGGTCGCTCTGAAAGTTCAGAGCGACCCTGACAATTTTATTTACCCTTGTGCCTTAACCTCAGCAGGAGCTAAATCTCCAGTGTTCTGGATAACCGCCACCTGTTCTAACGGGATGCCAGATGCTTTGAGCAGGTGAATGATCATGTGCGACTGTTTCAGCAATTCCGCGTCCTGTGCGGAAAGATGCTGGATAATCTCTTCGATGTCATGATAGGTTTTCATAGTTGTGTTAAACGCCTCGTCGGCTTGCAATTCCGATTTGCGACCTAATACGTTCTGACCCACCATAATAATTGGCAACATAACCAACTGGATGAATGTCTGAGAACCCCAGGCGACCAATAGGGCAACGGTTGGTGACAGTACTCCCAGGATTGCCAGCAATCCTACAATAGCGAGTACTGCAAAGCTATAGGCCGCCCACATTGTCCCGACACGCGTAGTGAGAAACACTGCTATGGCAGTGTTGAAGCCTTCCGCTGCCTGTTCTTCTTTGTGCAGTTCATTCACGTTACGTGGTTTATGAGGGAATGGGTTGTGTTGGAATAGTGAAATAAGCTGATGTGTCACATGGTGTGTTTTCGGGGATGCTTGTACCGGTTGTTTTGCATCTTCTTGCATATTTGTCCTCCGTGCGGTGTATATGACAATAGCGTATAATCTCACTATAGCACTGTTCAGTTATCCTGTATAGATGGTATTTTTCGTGAGAATTGGAATGATTGGCATTGACATTGGCGGCACCAATACGCGCATTGGCCTGTTTCTCTCTCTTGATGCGCCAGAGTACGCGCTACTGGCAAAATTCCCCACGCAACAGGATTATGAGCAGCAGCTTCAACGTATCGGGCAGGTATTGCAGGAGCAGGGTATGCGAGACGTGGCTGGCATCGGCGTCTCCATCGCTGCTCGTGTGGCGAAGGACGGTCAAACAGTCATCTTTGCGCCAAATCTGCCTGGCTACATCGATAAGCCGTTTGTGAGCAAGCTTTCAGCCATGTGCGCTGCTCCGGTGCGGATGGCGCATGATCCGGTGTGTGGGTTGCTGGCTGAGGCGCGTTTTGGCGTGTTGCAAAACGTTGAACGATGCGCCTACCTGACGGTTTCAACCGGTACGGGAGCAGCGATACAACTGGGGAAGGCGGACACGCGCCTCGTTTCATCGATTGAGATTGGACATCAGATTCTCGATGGCAACTCGCGCGCGTGCCTGTGCGGTATGACAGGCTGCTTGGAAACGTATACGGGCGGCAGACAGCTTGAGTTGCGCTATGGGCAACCCGTCGAGCACATAACGGATAGCGCATTCTGGGAGACCTTTGCCGAAAAACTGTCTATCGGGCTGGTCAACCTGGCGCAACTCACTCGCATCGAGGTGGTAGCTGTGAGTGGCGCCATCGCCCTCAACACCACTTCCCTCTTACCAGCGTTGCAAACGAAAATCGGCCAACTTCTGAAATCCTCAACCCTGAAATTGCGCCTGGCAACGCTAGGCGAAACTGCCCCGCTCGTCGGCGCGGCCTCGCTGCTGGCTCTTCCTGAAAGTAGCATTCTGCATTAGACAACACTACCCCCAGTAGCGACACCCCTTGCGGCTTCGACTCTTTCTCCTTGCCAGGAGAGCCGATGCCGCACGGGACACCCGCAAGGGGTGTCGCTACTGACAAAAAGGACTTTGTTCCCTATTTTTCACCTGCGTGCGTCCATAACCTCACTAAACCTGCCACTTTGCCCGATAGCTTTTCATATCACCCGTTGGGGAAAACGAAATGAAGTCGCAAATTTAGTGAGGAGTTCCATCATGAGCCTATCTTCTGGACGTTATTCTGAGGAAGCTCGCCAGGCGTTGCTTGCGTCACGCGAAGAGGCTTTGCAGCTTCGGCATAGGGTAATTGGGCCTGAGCACCTGCTGTTAGGTATGTTAAAGATGAACGACCCCATTATTGAATGTGTTTTACAGCGGCAGCGGGCCAGTTCGCCGCGTTTGCGGGAAGCGCTGGAATTTGTGGTTGGGCGTGGCAACAAAGCCATTATCAGCCAACCAACATTTGGGCAGCCGGTACGTGAAGCACTGGAACGCGCTGAACAGGTAGCAACACGCATGGAGCAATCGGAGATAGGTGTCGAACACCTGCTGCTGGGTGTGCTGGGTGATGAAAATAGTATTGCGTCGGGTGTGATGGAAAGTTTCGGTCTCTCGTTGGCAGTAGCGCGCAGAGAAATCGAAACGCTTATGAGTCTGGGGCGCGAACATGCTTTATTTACAGCGCACTACCAGACACGCTACAATGAAACCCCTATATTGAACTCGGTCAGCCGCGATCTGACAACGGCTGCCCTGGCTGGAATGGTTGATCCAATGATCGGGCGTGAAGTCGAGCTAGAGCGAGTCATGCAGATACTCTCACGCCGCTCGAAGAACAACCCTGTATTAATTGGACCGGCGGGTGTAGGCAAAACAGCTATTGCTGAAGGGCTGGCTGTGCGTATCATCCAGGGGCGCGTGCCGGAAAACTTACAGCAACGCCGCGTGGTGTCGTTAGATGTTGGTCTGTTGACCGTCGGCACGCGCTTCCGGGGTGATTTCGAGGAGCGTTTGAAGCTCATCATGAAAGAAGTCTTGAACTCTTCGGGCATTATTATCGTGATTGATGAACTGCACGCGCTGGTTGGTTCGGGTGTTGCCGAGGGTTCTATTGATGCCGCCAACCTCTTTAAGCCGATGCTGGCGCGTGGGGAATTTCAATGCATCGGGGCCACGACACTTGATGACTATCGCAAGACGATTGAGACAGACCCTGCTCTTGAACGCCGCTTTCAACCTGTGATGGTCAATGAGACGACGGCTGAGCAGACGATGGAAGTGCTGCGCGGTTTGCGCCCCCACTACGCGGAATACCATCAAGTGACTATTACCGATGACGCGCTGGCCGCCGCGGTGCAGATGTCCACACGCTATATTCAAGATCGTTTCCAACCCGACAATGCGCTGGACCTGATCGACGAGGCGGCGGCGCGGGTACGCTCCACTCGCTCATTGGCTCCAAATGAGGTGCGTAAACTGCGTGAGGAGCTTGTTTCGTTACAGCGCGACAAAGATGCTGCCATCCAGCACCGGGATTTTGCACTGGCTTTGCAACATCGCTACGCTGAAAAGCAATTGAGCCAGGTTTTAGGCGCGGCCGAAAGCGCCTGGCAGGCGCAGCGCGAACAAGAACGCCCGCTGGTTGATCAAAATGTGATAGCCGAGGTTGTCTCCGCTCGCACAGGCATACCGGCGTCGCGCATTGTGGTAGCAGAGGCGCAACGGCTGCTCAAACTGGAAGAAGAACTGCACAGGCGCGTCATAGGGCAGCATGAAGCGGTGCAGGCGGTTGCTCGGGCCGTGCGCCGCGCCCGCACCGACCTGCGGGATAGCCACCGTCCCATCGGTTCGTTCCTGTTTGTTGGCCCGACGGGAGTTGGCAAGACCGAGGTGGCGCGCGCGTTAGCAGAAACGCTCTTCGGCAATGAAGAAGCTATGTTGAAGCTGGATATGTCCGAGTTCATGGAGAGCCACCATGTTTCGCGCCTGACTGGTTCTCCTCCGGGATATGTTGGTTTTGACCAGGCCGGTCAGCTCACCGAGGCCGTGCGTCGCCGTCCCTACAGTGTCGTCCTCTTTGACGAAATTGAGAAGGCGCATCCCCAAGTCTATGATCTCTTGCTGCAAATCCTTGACGATGGCTGTCTGACCGATGCGCAGGGCCGTAGCGTTAGTTTCAAAAACACGATTATCATTATCACATCCAACGCGGGAACCACGCACCTGAAAGCCAGCGAAATGTCCTTTGTTCCCGCTCGCAGAAACGAACAGGAGCGACAGGCCAGCGCCGCCAGTCAAATGCAGGCGCAGATACTGCCGGCCCTGAAAGAGCTATTCCGCCCAGAATTGCTCAATCGTTTCGATGAAGTAATCATCTTCCACTCGTTGAAGCCGGAACACCTGCGCGATATTGTGAACCTGATGATCGAGAAAACCTGCCAGCGCATCGCCGAACAATCCATCACACTGCATGTCAGCGACGCGGCCCGCGTGCTGCTGGTCGAACATGGCTACGACCCGGTCTATGGCGCTCGTCCCCTGCGTCGCACTGTACAACGGATGCTCAATGATCTGCTGGCCGAATCCCTGCTGCGTCGCGATTTCCAGCCGGGAGACATCGTGGAAGTCGATGTTGAGCGTGCTCAACTGGTGACATATGTAGCAGCCAGGGTAAGCGCCGGTAGCGGACAAGCAGCGGCGTAAGGCTAGATGTTGGTAACAGCGCATGAATGGAACTCGTACCATTCATGCGCTGTTACTTTTTTGTTCTCAATTGTCCTCTCTTGTGGCGAACACAGCGATCTGCCAATGAGTGTATTTGGCATAAAAGTAAGGTATAATATGGGGAATGAGAGATCAGGTGTTGAAAGCTCTCGTTAGAAGGAAAAGATACATGACTACTTCACGACGCATTGTGGATATACTTATACAAAGTCCCGAAGGCGATACTATAGCGATTGTAGAAGTGAAAAATTTACGAGACCTGACTCGCGATGAAGCTATACAAATACGCCGCAGTTTAGCGGATTATGGTGTACCTATTCAAGTGCCTTTTTTCATGCTGCTTTCGCAAGATATAGGATTTTTGTGGAAAGACTCAAAATATGAAAATCTAGACGCTTCTCCAATGTACACTTTCCCTATGGCGAATGTTGTAGCCCGCTACTCAGATAGAAAACCTGGCGAGAGGTTGTATGAGGCAGAATTTGAAATCCTTGCGCTCCGATGGCTGAACCATCTCACCATCAACGCACAAAATAGTGATGAAGAACCCGAAAAGACATTGGCCTTATCTGGATTTGATGAAGCAATTAAAGGAGCATATGCGTTATTTGAGGCAGAAATATGATTGTTTATGTAGAGACGAATTTTATTCTGGAATTAGCCTTTGAGCAGGAGCAGCATCAAGCTGCTATTGAGATTCTAAAACTTGCAGAGAACAGTAAAATAGAATTGGCTTTACCTGGCTTTTCGATAAGTGAGTCTCTTTCTAAAGTTACTCGTCAGAGCAGGGAGAGGGATGAATTTCGCAAATCTTTGATCCAGACTCTACAGCAAATTGGACGATCAGCACCATATCAGCAGTTTGCAACCAGTTTAGAACCGGTTTTGCAGCTCTTGCAAAATACTATTAGAGATGAGACTGATCGTCTGCTATCCGTACTTGAGCGGATTTTGAAAGTAGGTAGATTGCTTGAGTTAGATATTTCAAGCTTTGGCCAGGCTCTAATTTATAAAGACCAGCTAACTACAAGTACTGAGGACAGCATTGTCTATGGCACTATAATTTCTGATCTAAGACATAGACCATACGACGAAACTAAACTTTTTCTAAGCAGAGATGCAGAAGCTTTTGGCTATCAGCGCATCAAAACAGAGCTAGCTGCTTACAGTTGCAGGTATATCAAAGAATTTAAGGATGGCCTGGGTTATATTGAAAGCGAAATACGGAAGGCCGAGTAACTGTTAAGGTTACTCGGCCTTCTCTCTACATTTTAATCACTCGTTACTTCTTCGCCACGACTTTCACCGTGCGGGCCTTTACATGCTCGGCCTTGGGCAGGTTCAGGGTCAGGATGCCGTCGGCGTAGCTGGCTTCGACGCGCTCGGAATTGATGGCGGCTGGCAGGGTGTACGTCTGCTGGAACTGGCCCTGCTGGAAACCGTTCCAGTGAACCGTCGCGCCTTCGGGAACGGTTGTTTTTGTCTCCCACTTCAACGAGAGCGTATCTTGCTGCACGGTAATCTCCACCGCTTCGGGGGTGACGCCCGGCATGGGTACTTGCAGGATAAAGCCCTCTGGCGTCTCAAACAGATTAGCGGAGACGCCGCGACCGTTGAAAGTGTTCATTGCCCGCGGAATGAAGCTGTCCTCAAAGAGGCGATCCATCGCATCTCGCAAGGAGATGGCTTCGTTGAATGGATTGTAGCGTGTCAGGTTTGCCATTGTCGTGTTCTCCTTCTAACTAAACGTACTTTTCAGTTTTCCATCAAGATTTTGAAGTATTGTGGTGAACTCTACTTGCCTTCGGACGAGTTCATCATGTGTTTGTCTGAAAGTAATATAATCCATGTTTTGTTAGAGCAACGTATACAAAGTGTAAGAAATTTGTTAGAAAGCTTGATAGTGCTGCTATCATGAAATCTCTACTCAACGACTTCCCTCTCTTCTGGTACAATGCTGCATGAGAGGTGAATGTTATCAGTAATATCCTGGGAGAGAAGGACTGTTGGGATGGTACAACTGCAGGCAACGAGCGAGGTGGTAAAGCGGCTGCTGCGCCGGGGCGTAGCGCAAGTTGAGAAAGAGGCGGATTTACGCCGGTTGCTGCTAGAGGGCAACAGGGGGCGGCCACTGCTTGTCAAGCTGGGCGTCGATCCAGGCCATTATGATCTGACCATCGGCCACGCGGTGGTATTTCGCAAACTGCGCCAGTTCCAGCAAATGGGGCATAAGGCGGTCGTGGTGATAGGCGACTGGACAGCACGGCTGGGCGACCCGAGCGGGCGCGAAAATGCGCGTAAGCCATTAAGCGCGGAGCAGGTGAAGACCAATGCCGCAACCTACCTGGAGCAGTTCTTCAGAATTGTAGACCCGCAGGCGACCGAGGTGCGCTGGCAGAGCGAATGGTACGATGGCTTTACACTTGGCGACACGCTGAAATTGTTGAGTTATAAAACGGTCGCGCAAATGTTGGAGCGCGATGACTTCTCGAAACGCTATAAAAGCGGCATCGAAATCTACCTCTCGGAATTCATGTATCCTTTATTGCAAGGCTACGACTCGGTAGTGCTGCATTCCGATGTTGAGATTGGCGGAACCGATCAGACCTTCAATGTACTGGTGGGGCGCGAACTGCAACCCATTTTTGGACAGTCCCCACAGCAGATTATGACCATGCAACTGATCGTCGGCCTGGATGGATATATGAAGATGGGCAAGTCGCTGAACAACTACATCGCCATGACCGCGCCCGCCAACGACATGTACGGCAAGCTCATGTCGCTGCCCGACCACGCCATAATGAGCTACTTCGAGACACTGACCGACGTGCCACAGGCCGAACTGGATGAGTTTGCGCGCAAGATGGCGGAAGGGACGCTCAACCCCAGAGATGTCAAAATGCGTATGGCGCGCGAGATTGTTACCGAATTCCATAATGATGCGCAAGCACAGAAGGCGGAAGAAAATTTTATTCGCCAGTTCTCCGAACGCAAACTACCAGCGGATATTTCTGAGTACAGACTTGCCGTGCCCGTCGATATTCTGACGTTGTTGGTGGACGCGCACCTGGCGAAAAGCAAAAGCGACGCTCGCCGACTCATCCAGCAGGGCGGAGTCTCGTTCTTTCCGCAAGGCGACGTGGGCGAAGCTCAGCGCATAACCGAGATAGATTTTATCGTGCCGCCCCAGAATGGTGCTATTCTTAAAGTAGGAAAGTTGCAATATATTCGTATTGTTTAAGAAGGAGATTATTCATGCCACAGGCGAAGATTGGGGTCATCGGCGGCAGCGGACTCTATCGCATGGAGGGGATGACCGATGTGGAAGAGGTCGCGGTACACACCCCATTCGGCGATCCGAGCGATGTGATAACGGTTGGCAAAGTCGAAGGCGTCTCGATGGCTTTTCTGCCGCGTCACGGGCGCGGGCATCGCATTTCACCGACAGAGCTTCCCGCGCGCGCCAATATCTGGGCGTTGAAAAGCCTGGGCGTTGAGTGGGTGATCTCGGTCAGCGCCGTTGGCAGCCTGCGCGAACATATCGCGCCGCGTGACCTCGTCATCCCCGACCAGTTGTTTGATCGCACCAAAAGCCGCGTGAACAGCTTCTATGAAGGCGGCATCGTTGTACATTGCACCTTCGCCGATCCCTTTTGTCCCACGCTCAGCGCACTATTGATAGAATCGGCGCGCGAGCTGGGCAATGTCAAAGTGCATGAGGGCGGCACGTATGTCTGCATGGAAGGTCCGCTCTTTTCCACCAGGGCCGAGTCGCGCACCTACCGCAGTTGGGGGATGGATATCATTGGCATGACCGCGCTGCCGGAGGCTAAGCTGGCACGCGAGGCTGAACTGTGCTATGCAGTCGTCGCCTGTGCCACCGATTACGATAGCTGGCACGAATCGGAGGAATCCGTCACCGTCGAAATGGTGGTCGGCAACCTCAGCGCCAACATTGCCAACGCCCAGCGCATCTTGCGCAGCGTCGCTCAAAAGATTCCAGCTGATCGCAGCGCCAATACCTGCGAATGCCCCTCGGCCCTGGCAACAGCCATCATGACGGACCATAGCAAGATACCGTCTGAAGCCCGAGAGAAGTACAACTTGCTGATAGGGAAATATGTGTAGTGGCGGACGCGATTTATCGCGTCCGTCCCCTGTAGGGAAATATTTGTAGGGAAGCGACGTAGCGCGTCCGCCGACTTCTAATCATGAAAGAGCCACCAATTGGCAAATGGAAAGGGAACAGGGGCAATGGACAATTATCAATCCTACGATCCGCGAGAGCCTCAGCAGCAGGCTCAAGGACAAGCGCCGCAACAACCGTGGACAGGGCAGCAGCCTCAATATCCAGGCCCTGAGCATCAATATCAATGGCAGCCGCCGCAACAACCCTGGCCGGGGCAGCAACCTCAAGGGCAGCAGCCTCCCTATCCAGGATCGGCGCCGATGATGGGATTGGGGGCGCAGAAAAGCTGGATTACGACAGTATTGCTATGCCATTTTCTGGGCGTGTTGGGCGTGCATCGCTTCTACACCGGGCGTGTCGTCAGCGGCATTTTTCAACTCCTCACCTTCGGAGGCTTTGGCATCTGGACGCTTATTGACCTGATTATGATCATCACCGGTGATTTCACAGATCAGTATAATCGTCCACTCATTCATCCACCCGTGATGGGGGGAAATAGAAGCTGGACCACCACGGCGTTTTTATGCATATTTCTAGGCTCGCTCGGTATCCATCGCTTCTACACCGGACATATCGTCAGTGGCATTTTTCAGTTGCTGACCGGCGGAGGCTTCGGTATCTGGACGCTTATTGATCTGATTATGATCTACACTGATAGCTTCACGGATGACATGGGCCAACCTTTAACCAGGATGGAGCGCGTAGTCGTAGGGATGGGGGCAGGGGTGGGGGCAGGCGCAGGGTCAAATCCTTATATGTATAATCCCCCTGTCCAGGGCTGAAAAACAATTGACATCTGCCTGTCACAGGAGTACAATAGAGGTGTTCCGCAGAGAAAATGGGAACAGGCCGGTTTTCTTCCGGTCCTGCCGATCGGCGTAATCGGGTCCTGCGCGGCAGACGTCTATGAACCCCGCCAGGTTCGTGAGGAAGCAACGGTAAATGGACCTCTCTGGGTGCCGTAGGGCAGCCTGATTGCGCTGATCGGCAGGACCGGGCGAAAATCGGTTTTTTGTGTTCAGAAGCTCATCACTCCGGCGGGAGTTCGGGACCCGTCAACTGGCAGGCAGGCGGGAGTCGCAACATGACCTCACAATCACTCTACCGAAAATGGCGCTCACAAACATTTGATGATCTTGTTGGTCAGGAACCAATCATACAGGCGCTCAAGAACGCCCTGAAAAGTGGCAAATTGAGCCATGCCTACCTGTTTACCGGCCCGCGTGGCACGGGTAAGACCAGCGTCGCTCGCCTGCTCGCTAAAACCGTCAATTGCGAGAACCCACACGATGGCGAACCGTGCAACGAATGCATGCCATGCCGCGAGATCACAGCTGGCAATTCGCTCAATGTCATAGAGATTGACGCCGCTTCCAATCGCGGTATCGACAACATCCGCGAATTGCGCGACCGCGTTATGGTCCCCCCTTCTACCGGCAAATACAAAGTCTATGTACTCGACGAAGCTCATATGCTGACCACCGAAGCCTTTAACGCCCTGCTCAAAACGCTGGAAGAACCGCCGGAGTACGCTATTTTTGTGCTGGCGACCACCGACGTACATAAAATGCTGCCCACCGTCATTTCACGCTGCCAGCCGTATTACTTCAAGCGCATCACCACCCGCCACATCGTTTCTCACTTACTCTACGTAGCGGAACACGAAGATGTCAAGCTCGAACGCCCGGCTGCTGAACTGATCGCCAGAGCCGCCGCCGGGGGAATGCGCGACGCGCTGAGCCTGCTCGATCAGGCCATTGCATACGCTGGCAGCGAGATTTCGGTGGTTCAGGTGCAAGCCATGCTGGGCATTGCCGATCCACGCGCCGTCGCTACATTCATTACCGCTATCGCCGAACTTGACAGTTCCACCGTGCTGCATCTCATCAACCAGCTTTCAGAGGATGGCGCCGACTTGCGCCAGCTCAACGCGCAGATCATGGAGTACTGGCGCGCTGTGATGCTGACGAAGGCGGGCGCGGATACCGCCGCTATACTCGACCTGACGCAGGAGGAGATAGACGAGGTCAAACAGTTGGCGCTGCGTTTCACGCTTGAAGAATTGACCGGGAGCGCGCGTATCTTCGCGCAAAACGATCTCGTGATCAAGAATCAGGGGACGCCGCAACTCGGGCTGGAAATCGCGGCCCTTGAATCCATCGAACTGCACCGCTCTGCCCGGTCTGGGCCGTCTGCTTCTCAAGGGCAATCTGCGCGTTCTGCTTCTTCTTCCCCTTCTCCCATGCCGCCGCCGCTTACCCCGGCTGATTACCCAACGCGAACGGCGCAAACGACCCATGCTCCACACAACGTGCCAGCCAGAGAAGCTGAGACGCGCCATATAACGCCAGAAAAAGCGCCGCGCTCGCCAGAAGAAATACGCTCTGCATCAGAGCGCCAGGAAGCGGCCCCCGCTCCGGCAGCATCGCATAACGGGAATTTGTCTCTTACCGCGCAACAGGTCACTACTGTCTGGGAAAATGTGAGAAGGCGCACCAAACAGAAAAGTAAGAGTGGCATGTTGTCGGCCTATCTGGCTTATTATAAAGTCGTTGGTATCGAGGGCAGCCCGGACAATCCGGTCGTAGTCATCCAGGCTGAAAAACAGACTCACTACCAGTATGTCAAAGACGAGAATCGCTATAAAGACCTGGAATGGGCATTGGAGATGGAATTTGGCCTGCCTTGCCAGGTGCGGCTGGTGCCACCCGACCAGTCTCCATCGCTGACTCCCGGGTCCGACGCGGCCAACTATTCAACGGGCCCGGCAATGGCGCCCCAGCCATCGGCGTACCGCGAACCACCTGCGAAGCCGTCGTCGCCGACCGTGCGTGAAATGCCGCCTGAGAGCACACCGTCACCACAAGACCCACCTGCCGTTGATCTTTATGCCACTTCTCCTGGCGCGACGGATTTAACGCCGCCAGCCAGAACGAAAGTGGTGAGAGAGAATAACCCTGTAATGTCAAGAGAGACGCTTGAACAGAAAGTGCATCATGATCCTGTGATACAGGAGGTCATGCGCACCTTTTCGGCCAAAATTGTCGATATTCGTCCAAAGTGAGGAGCGAAATTTTTCTATGAACATGCGTGAAATCCAGAAAATGCAGCAGAGACTCGTCAAAATGCAGGAGGAACTGGAAGCAACCCAGTTCACCGGCACCGCCGGAGGTGGCGCGGTGACGATCACCATGAGCGGCAAATTTGAAATCTCGGCTGTCAAGATCGATCCCGAAGCCTTTAATGCAGAAGACATCGCCGAACTCGAAGTGATGGTGCTGGCCGCCGCCAACGCCGCGCACGAGAAGGTGTCGGAAGCGCAGGCGAAGATGAGCAACGCGCTCACCGGGGGTATGAAAATTCCAGGATTGTTTTAACCTATGAGCAACATCGCCGCCCCAGTAGCCGCGTTAATCGAAGAATTTTCCAAATTGCCGGGCGTTGGCGTCAAGACTGCGCAGCGCCTGACCTTTTTTGTATTGCGCAGTCCAACCGACCAGGCGCGTCGCCTGGCTGAAGCCATTATGCGCGTCAAAGAGAGCATCATCTACTGTTCGCGCTGTTTCAACATTACCGAAAACGATCCCTGCCTGATCTGTAGCAACCCGAGCCGCGATCAGGATATCATTTGCGTGGTCGAAGAACCGCTTGACGTGCTGGCGCTGGAGAAAACGGGCGTCTACAAGGGCCTTTATCACGTGCTACACGGCGCTATCTCACCCGTTGAAGGTGTGGGACCGAAAGACCTGCGTATCGATGAACTGCTGCAACGTGTGGGCAGCGGCCCTGTGCGCGAGATCATTCTGGCGACCAACCCGAACTTTGAGGGAGAATACACAGCCAACTATCTCCTGAAGGAACTCAAGCCCTTCAAGGTGCGTGTCACTGGCCTGGCACGCGGCCTCCCCAACGGCGGAGATCTGGAGTACGCCGACGAAGGCACGCTGGGCCGCGCCCTTGATGGTCGGCGCGACCTTTGAATCGTATTGACATGGAGTGAGGAATATGGTACACTCGTTCTACCTTATACGGGTACAGGTGTAGGGAGAGTTTACCTGTTTCCACTTTCGCGACACTGCCAGAGAATATATACCAGGGAAACATCTGGTCTACTCTGTGGGAAAGCCCACAGATTTGTTATTTCTTGCCATAACGGGCGACGGGATATTCCCCTCCCCTTGAGGGGATCGGCAGCAAATTAAAAGGAGGTAAGCAGGGAAGTGAGGCGGGCATCCGGAATCCTCTACCCTGTGATTCAACATGCCATTAAGTAAAAAAGAGAAGTCTATGGTGGATCGAAGCAGTACAATTGTGTCTGCTGCCACAAGTGACCGGGAAAAAGCCATTGAGCAGGCGCTCAGCCAGATCGAACGCCGCTTCGGCAAAGGCGCGATAATGAAATTAGGCGATGTTTCCAAGATTCAAGTCGAAGTGATTTCAACCGGATCGATTGCCCTCGACCTTGCCCTGGGCGTTGGTGGTATCCCACGCGGGCGTATCACAGAAATATATGGCCCTGAGTCTTCTGGTAAAACCACCCTTTGCCTGCATATCATCGCCAACGCGCAGCGTTCTGGCGGCTACGCGGCTTTTGTTGATGCAGAACACGCGCTTGACCGCGCCTATGCCGCGCGCCTGGGAGTTGATACCACCAACCTCCTGATTTCGCAACCGGATACCGGTGAGCAAGCTCTTGAAATCGTGGATGCCCTGGTGCGCAGTAACGCGCTTGACGTGGTGGTGATCGACTCGGTGGCCGCGCTCACGCCGCGTGCCGAAATCGAGGGAGAAATGGGCGATACGCATGTGGGCCTGCAAGCTCGCCTGATGAGTCAGGCCATGCGCAAGCTCACCTCAGCCATCAGCACAAGCAACACGTCCGTGCTTTTCACCAACCAGTTGCGCGAGAAGGTCGGCGTGATGTTTGGCAATCCAGAGACCACTTCCGGCGGCAAAGCGCTGAAGTTCTATGCCTCTGTGCGCCTTGATATTCGTCGCACCGATTCTATCAAACAGGGTCAGGATGTGATGGGCAGTCGCACCCGCGTGCGCGTCGTCAAGAACAAAGTCGCGCCCCCCTATCGCGTGGCCGAATTTGACATTATGTATAGCGAGGGCATTTCGCGCGAAGGCGGCTTGATCGACCTGGGCCTGGAAATGGGTTTGGTCAAGAAGAGCGGCGCGTGGTTCAATGTCGGCGATATTCGCCTGGGCCAGGGACGCGAGAATGCCAAAGAATACCTGCGCCAGAATAGCGACGTTGCCTCTGCCATCGAGGAGCAAATACGGGGCAATATGGCCTCCTTCAAAATCGGAGAAGTCGTGAGTGTAGAGGAAGAAGACACCCTCGACGAGGAGTAAAATTTTCTGGGAATATGCGGCATTGGGGAACACAATGCCGCATATTCCCAGAAAATCAGTGTTCTTCTGGCTCCGAACGTTGGTGCAATTGCTCGGCTACTCTGGCTTCTGGCAATTGCACGAGCGGCTGTTCTTCTTCTGAGAGAAGTGGCTCCAGCTTTTCATGTTGAATAGGTGGAGGGGAAAGTGCTTCCGCGACGGGCTGACGTTCTCTCCAATAGGAGGCCAGCTCGGCGGGATCGACCGTGCCAATGCCGCCTATTTCTGCCTGGTGTACGGCCCAGCTCATCATGGCTTCGTCTAAAGGTATTTCGAACCCTGCATCTTCACTCAACTTCCATTTATGCCGCATGATGGCAAAATAGGCATCGAGGGGGTCCTGGTTGCTGGTCAATATCTGGCGTAAGAAGAGAATGGCTGGCAGGTGATAACTCTCGTACCAGTGGCGCGCAGCCTCTTCAATCATTACTTCTCGTCCCAATTCCTTACTCATATTGACCTGGTGGCCGAGAATCGTATTGTAGAAGCGACGCGCATAATGGAGAGGTACTTTGATCCCCAGTAACTCCTGAATCCGGCGCACATACCAGCCCGGCGATACGCTAATAACCGTCTCGAAAGCATTGCTTCCCGCGTCGAGTAACGAAAAACCGAGCTTATTCAGTGACGCCAACACGCGTATGATCTGTGGTAAGGTTGAGGTAATAGAATGCGAACCGATCTGCTCGTGCTCGCGACGCAGCCAGCGATAGCGCCGCTCAAAGTAGCGGTAATCTCCTTCATCCAGTAATTCCACATCTTCCTCTAAATTGCGCGCCTGGCGCAAATCCTCAGCCTGCCAGATAAGCGACTCATGAAACAGGTCCAAATCCTGTTCGCGCAGTCCTTTGCTTATTGGACCCTGAAAAACCTCTGCCGTTTCAGCGTCCGCCATAATGGCCATAATGCGCCGGCCATCTATGCGTATGAGGATGTTTGCCAGCGACGGATCGCCCCAGTATATGCCATGTTCGTGCAATTCGACCATCAGTACCGCCACTGCGCCCAACAGTCGTTGATTGGTCTTCCTGTTGAATGGAAGGCGGAAAAGCAGGGAATGCGGCATCACACGTACGGCCAGGCGCGTCACTGTATATCCGCGATCTCCACTGATGTATTGGGGCAGCCCGCCAATCTCGCCAGATTCGAGGCGCAAAGGCGGCGCTGGTACAATTACTATACCTACCGGACTGAGCGCGGGAATGCCGCGAAATTCAATCTCGCGCAGGTTGTGAATTTCGCGCTCCGCCATATGCGGGGTGGTCTCTTTGATAGCGTAACGCACATCATCGCTTTCGATAAAAATCACTGGATGGCGTGACTCGCCGCGCCGGATGGAAAGCGTTGCAATGCCCTGGCTCGCCCACTCTTCTAACGGGAGATGCCAGGGAAGGTGTTCAAGGCGGCGTTTGTCTGCCGCGCCCATCTGAAATTGTGGAAGGTCCCGGTGTGTCGTCATGCTCTCTTTATCTCAACCCGTGAATAATGCTATACAATTCTCTTTTCATTATCTATCATACGAACTTTTCGCGCATCGTGTCCAGCCTCAAACAAAAAGGGTCTGGAGAGCAGATATATGGAGATAGTGGCTGTCATCCTGAGCGCAGCGAAGGATCTGGCTCGTCGGACGCAGAGATCCTTCGCTGCGCTCAGGATGACAGCAAGAACCTTTCTACAAGTAAAGGCTGTGTGCTGTCTGTGATTTTCTTCTCGTCTGCTGTGATTGTTTTGTGATGAACAGGCCCTATGCTTAGTCACAGTAAACGAATGTAGTACACGATCATTAGGCAAACGGTATTACTCATTAGGAGGTCACATGGCCTATCGTTTTCAGGTCAATCAAACGGCCTGTATCAACTGTGGTATTTGTATGGACCTTTGCCCGGTGCGCTGCCTGGATATGTCGCGTCCGACGGGTGAGGGTGAGATTGGCAGCGAGGTTGAACGGCTCAGCCCCATTCCGGGCGAGTGGGCGCAGCGTTCCTGGATGATGCTGGTGCCTGTGCAGGTAACACAGTGCGTAGGCTGCCAGGTGTGCGTGCAAGAATGTCCTACCAACGCCATCTCCATCGAGAGCAGCGTCAAAGAGATCGTCTTTGCAAAACGCGGGATCATCTCCCATCTCCCACCTGAAGTGGGCTGGCAGCCGCTCGATGCCTACACACGCGCCACGCCGGATGTGCCGGGGGAATCGCCCTATGGCGAAGATCATGCCTGGCATGTAGCCGAACGCAAAGCCGTCTGGCAAAGCTCACGTTCCTGGCTGGGCGAGCGCAAGGAAGACCTGCGCGCACCCTGTCAGGTAGCCTGCCCGGTGGGAACCAACGCGGGTTTATACGTCAGCCTGATTGCAGAAGGGCGCTACGATGAAGCGCTAGATGTGGCTTCCGAGCCAAATCCCTTCCCCTGCATCTGCGGGCGCGTCTGCACGGCCCCGTGTGAGGATGCCTGCCGGCGCGGCGAATTCGATCTTCCTATCGCTATTCGCGACTTGAAACGCTTCGCTATGGATCATGGCGCGCCCAGGCATCGCAAGGTAAAGCCACCCAAAAAGCTGTACAGCGAGCGCATCGCCATTGTGGGGGCGGGTCCGACTGGCCTCAGCGCGGCTTACTACCTGGCGCGGCGCGGTTATCGCGTGACGGTCATCGATGCCATGCCGGTGGCTGGTGGCATGATGGCTATTGGTATTCCTGACTATCGCCTGCCGCGAGCCGAGTTAAACCGCGATATCGACGCCATGCGCGATCTGGGGGTCGAGATCAAGCTGAATACAGCTATCGGGCTTGATATCACCTTCGAAGACCTGCAGCGCGATTACGATGCTGTATTGCTGGCGGTTGGGGCGCAGCGTAGCCAGCGCCTGGGAGTTCCGGGCGAAGATCTGCACGGCGTCATCCCCGCGACCACGTTTCTGAAGGACTTCAATCTGAATCCCGAAACTCGGCTGGTGGGAGACGTGGCAGTAGTAGGCGGCGGCAGCACGGCGCTGGACGCGGCGCGTTCCGCTTTGCGGTCGGGTGCGCGGTCGGTGCATATCCTGTATCGCCGCAGCCGGGTAGAGATGCCCGCCCAGGCCGAAGAGGTGCGAGCCGCGCTCGAAGAAGGCATCCACCTGCACGAATTGGTTGCACCCGTACAGATGCTCTCATCGACGGGAGAGGTGTCCGCGGTGCGTTGCCAGCGTATGGTTTTGAGCGAGCCTGATGAGAAGGGTCGTCGCAAGCCAGTGCCGGCGCTCGGAACAGAGTTTGATATTCCCATCAATGTCGTATTGATAGCCATTGGCGAAGCGCCAGACCCGTCCTTCTTGCCCGAAGGCACCAGTGTGGGTGTTGCCCCCTGGGGTGGGTTGCTGATTCATCCAGAATCGCTGGCGACCGGCGCGCCGGGCGTCTTCGCGGCTGGCGATGTCACCTATGGCCCCAAAACCGTCATTCATGCCGCGGCGCATGGCAGGCAGGCGGCGCGTTCCATTCATGCCTATCTTAGCCATATCGCGCTGCGTACAGTGAAAGAGATGCCGGAAGACGAAGGCGAAACCGTCTCGACGCTTTCCGAAGATGGCGTGATTACCCTTGATTTGCGTCCAACACCGCGTGAAGTGATGCCTTTTGCGGAATCGGCGTCGCGCGATCGCACTATTGAGTTTGCTCAAGGTTTGAGCGAGGAACAGGCGCGCCGCGAAGCGAGCCGCTGTCTACGCTGTGATCTGGCCTATCTCTGCCCATCTATCAAGGTCATCGGGTCTGAGAATGGCAAGGCGCGGCCAGTCGTTCCTGTTGTGCAGTCCCGGTCATAAATAATAACGAGGAGGTTCTACCGTGAACGTTGACACCCTTACCCAGGCTATCGTATCAGGCATTAATGCAGGCGCGGAACAATTTCTGGAAGGAACGCTGGCTGCCGTGCTGCCAGTGATCTGGCTGGCCATGCTCGGCCTGCACCTGGGCCGCCCGTACATCCTGGACATGATTGATCGTTTCACCTTGCGCCTGGGCGCAGATTTGCTCTGGCTCATCTATATTGCCCTGCGCGATATCCTGGTCATCTCTGGTGTAATCATGAGCTTCATGTTCCTGTTCCCTGATGTTGTCTCTGCAGATCAGTTGCCCCTCACGGGCGGCTTCGCGGCAATCATGTTGTTTGGCGTCCTGCTGGTCAAGTTGATGGGCGATCCCGATAACAACCTGCGCGATTTCCGCCTGGTTACCTGGTTCATGGCTATCGGCGCGCTGTTCTACTTCGTGCCGTACCTGTTCGGCGTCATGCTCAACCAGGTGGCGACCGGCCAGCTTTTGACGATCAGTAATTTCCTGGTCACAAGCTCAAATACCGGTTGGGCTGTGGCGTTTGGCTACATCACTACCGCTGCCTTTGCCATCATGGGCGCTGTGGCTGTTGGCTACGTCCTGATGACTGGCGGGCGCGCGGAAGTGCCTGAGACAACTTCGAAGTAGGAAATTCATTGCGTTCCTGTAATGATTGCTAATTTCATCCTCTCCGCCGCGTGGCTGGCAGAGAGTTCAAGAGGAGATACATATGAACCCTAATGATGTCGCAACAGCGATAACCCAATCGCTGGTACAGGGTGGCTCGCAGTGGTTAATCGCTACCATCGTAGCCTTCCTCCCCGTTCTCTGGACCATGGCTTTAATGTTGCATCTCGGTCGTCCCTATGTGTTACGCACATTGCGCCGTTGCGGGCTGCGCCTGGGCGCTGACATCTGGTGGATGTCGTACCTGCTCATGCGTGATGCGCTATTGCTCATTACCTTCGGGCTGAGCTGGTTCTTCTTTGAGCCGAATCTTGTGGCCAATCTGGCCCTGCCGATCACTGGCTCGCTGGCAGCCCTGTTCCTGCTGCTCTCGCTGGCTGTGAAACTCTCGCGCCGCGTGGATGATGATGTGAACGCCTACCGGCTTTCAACACTCTTCATGATAATTGGCGCTACTCTCTATTATGGCCCGCTGGTCTTTGCAGTAGAAGCCAACAGCCAGCCAGCACTGGCAGGCTTTGTAAAGGCCTTCACCAGCAGTAGCAACCCGACTGTAGCGCTTGTTCTCATGTGGATTTCGCTGGCAGGCGTGGCGCTTATAGCAGCCTGGTTGTTTGTGCGCGCATTGATGTCGGCCAGTCGCTCCATGACCCATCGGGTAAACAAGGGAAAAAGCGAGGTGATGACAGGGGCCGCTGTCGGCGGCGAGTAGAAGAGAATAAATTCCCTGTGAAGGCGAATGATACGAGGGCGACCGCGAAGGTTGTCCTCGTATCATTCGCTGTTCTCGTCAGGGAGTGCCGTAGCAGACGATTTTTCGTAGAGAGGCAGCGATACATTGAACGTAGACCCTTCACCTTCGACTGATTTGAACCAGATACGCCCGTTGTGGCGTTCGACCAGTTCCCGGCTGAGGTAGAGGCCCAGACCCGTTCCTTTTATGTCGTACATTTGTGTATTGTCCGCGCGCATAAAGCGGCTAAAGATGCGTCCATGCTGGCGTTCAGGGATACCAATGCCGTGATCCTGAATGGAGAAGAAGGCGAATTGTTGATCTTCATCGAGCGTGATAGTAATATCACCGGCCATCGGGCTGTATTTAATGGCATTGTTGATGAGATTGCTAAAGACTTGCTCGATACGACGCGGATCTATGTTGCACACGAGATGTTCCTGCGAAGTATTGATAGTAATACCATGGTTCTCCGTAGTTACCTGGAAACGCGCTACGATACGTTTCACCAGCGCCATCAGGTCAGTAGGCTCAAGCTGTAATTCCAATCGTCCAGCTTGCAAACGTGTCACATCCAGTAAGTCTTCAGTCAGCTCAACCAGGCGGCTGGTGGCCGAGTCAATATCCGCGATGGCCTCTGTTTGCCAGTCGGCTAGCTTTGGACCTTTGCCACGATTGGTCTGCATAATTAACATTTGCGCGAACCCCCTGATGATGGCCATCGGAGTGCGTAGTTCATGCGCGGCGATGCCAATGAACTCATCCTTCACGTGTTCCGCCTCTTTTAGCGAAGTGACATCCAGGTGGACGACAATGGCAGCCGGCTCCCTTTCTTCCAGGTTGGCATCGTGGTTCTCTCCTAAGACACGCGGATCTAAAGCGACTGCATTCACCAGCACAGGCAAGGTGGTTCCGTCCGCGTGGCGAATGATCTCCTGGTGATGGTGTACCGAGACGCCGGTTTGCACTGCGCGCAGGGTGGCGAACTTCTCAAGCGCAAGCGGACGCCCGTCGATGTGCAATACCCGAATAGCATTCTTCGCGAGAAATTCACCCAGGGGTTGATCTGGTTCCCAGCGTGCCCCCCATACTTCTGTTGTGGCGCGATTGGCCAACACAAGCCTGGCATCGCGCCCGCGCACGAGATAGACACTGCCCGGCAACTCGTTTATCACCGTTTGCAACAACGCGCGTCGAGCCTCGGTCTCAGCGTGGGCCTGCTGCTCGCTCAGCAACCGGTGCGCTTCGGTCACATCGTGCCAGACGACTACAGCGCCGCTGAGAGGTTGCTGCGTCGTATCAATAACAAGCTCCTGCTGATCGCGTTTGCCTGCTCCGGGTAAAGGTGAAGAAGGAGGGCGCAGAGGCGCGCTATTCACGAGATATTCGCGCACATCCTTATGGTCGTCAACAATGGCAAACTGGACGCCTTGTTCTGTATTGCTAACTGTCGATTTTTGCAAAAGCATCCTGGCGGTCTGGAGTTGTTCGGACGCTCCCTCTTCGGCGGATTCTAATTTTTCACGCAAACGACGGGCTGTGCGATTTTCGCGCACAACGTGTCCTTCTTCATCCACCAGCATAATGCCGTCCGCAATGCTTTCGAAGATGGTGTCCAGTTCCCGTGCCTGGGTCTGGGCTGCGCTATACAGACGGGCATTCTCCAGGGCGATAGCTGCTTCTGTCGCCAACCCTACCAGCAATGTCTCGTCTTCCTCGCTAAATCTATCTGGATCTGAGTGTCCCAGTAACAGCCCGCCGCGCACATCGCCTGAGCGGTCGAGTAAGGGAGCTCCGAGAAAGCTGCGCACGGTAGGATGCCCGCGCGGCACGCCCATCGAATGCAATCCTTCTTTTGCCAGGTGTCCGTGAGCGTAGTCGAATGCGGCCTGGCGAGCAGCATTTCTGTACTCGGTGGATGGGCGAAATTTGCCGCTCTGGGCGCCAGTGGGTTGAGGCATATAGGTCAGGGCATCGCTTACGCGCACAGGTACGCCATGATGAAAAATGGGGGCAAGCAAGCCTTCTCCACCAAGTGGCGCATGGCGAAACATCTCTTCTTGCTCTTCTGTCACCCCAACAACGGCTGCCAGGTGAAACAGGTGGCCCTCGGAAGGCACCAGGGGTTCTCCCATTTCATTCACCGGGCGCAGCGTAAAGGCGGCGAAGCTTGCCCCCGTTAAATCGCGCGCCGTTTCAGCAATCAAGTGCAGTAAGCGCGCCTCATCTAACTCGCTTGCCAGCGCCGACCCGATACGATTGAGCGCGGCGAAACGTTCTGCCGAGTGTTCAGCATTATTGCGGCCATATGCGGCAAGTTGTACGATTGCCAGCACAAAGCCCATGGCGGTAGCCAGCACGATAAGCTGAGCAATAGCGGACGAATCCAGGGGCTTAAAAGTATTGATGGGCGTGAAAAAGAAAAAATAGACACAGAAGAGTTGCAAGACACAGGCCACCAGCGCCAGAAGCCACTTCCAGTGATAGGCCAGCATAGCGATGATGGGCAGATAGATCAGCCCTGGATTAACGAGCGCCACCACGGAACGATCAAAGGCCATGATGAACACCGTGGCCAACACCGTCCCTAAGATTAATACGACGGGGCCAGAGTACGGCAAATCGCGCCATGCCGCGGTAATATGGCGTAGCTGTTTGATGCGTGGCGATCTCCAGATTGCGCGCATCTGTCGTGTCAGCTTGTTAGTGGTGTTCGTAGTTGTCATTTTGCTTTCGATGCGGACATTTTGCCAGCTTGTGATGTGATCGTGATGCTAGCGCATTTTCTGTGATACGTATGAGAACATCTGTATTTTATAATAATTGAAAGGTGTGTTGTAAAGCATACCACGTTTTACTTAAAATGGGTTGATTGAAGAACATGGAGCTTGACACAAACACGACGCGAAAAGCATTTGCGAACCTGGAGCTATTGAAAGCAGATGTGCTGGGGACCGTCAGTCATGAACTGCGCGGCCCGCTTACTGCTATCAAGGGCTATGTCACGACTCTGCTTCGTCACGAACGCCACCTTGCGCGTGAAGAGCGGCACCAGTTTCTCCAGGCGATTAACGAAGCAAGCGATCGCCTGGAGGTCATCGTCGAAAGACTGCTCGAGGTGTCCCAGTTAGAAACAGGGCAGGTAATTCTCCAGCTTTCGCCAGTGGATATGGCCTACCTGGTGGGTGAAGCAATTACAGCTATTGAAGAACGTGAGGAAAACAAATCACCTGGGCGTTTCACATTTCTTGCGCGCCTGGAAAACGCTGACGGGACATCTGCCCAGTCGGTTCCACTTATACTCGCCGATCCACGCCGCTTACGCGAAGTGTTGGACAATATATTGGACAATGCCGTACAATACTCACCAGAGGGTGGGCTGATCAAGGTGGTCATTAGATCGATCGTCCAGACCCCCCACAACATGTTGGAAGTTTGCGTCTACGATGAAGGTCTGGGGATTCCAGCCGATCATCTTGAGCGCATTTTCAACCGTTTTCATCGTGTCGATACGCGCCTGATTCGCGAGGCCAATGGTCTGGGCCTGGGTCTGGCAATTTGCAAATACATTGTCGAATTGCATCATGGTAACATCTGGGCTGAGAGTAGGTCGGAAGGTAAAGGCAGCGTTTTCCATCTACAATTACTGTTAAGCGATACGCCTCTCATCTAAATGGAACACTATTAGAGAGAATGGAGAGCCAGATATGCCTGCAAAAAAAACAACGATTCTTGCCGCCGATGATGATCCTCAGCTTCTACGGCTCATGACACGCAATCTCGAGTTTGAGGGGTACGAAGTCCTATCGGCGAGTGATGGTCAGCAGGCATTTGAGCAAATAGAAGGCCACGCGCCCGATCTGGTCCTGCTTGATGTGATGATGCCCAAAATGGATGGCTTCACCGTGTGTCACCGCGTGCGCGAATTTTCTTCTGTCCCCATCATTATAGTTACCGCGCGCGGACAAGACCAGGACAAAGTGCGCGGACTCGATCTCGGCGCGGACGATTACCTTACCAAGCCATTCAGCGTGGAAGAATTGCTTGCGCGTGTGCGCGCGGTACTGCGCCGCTCGCAAATCGCTTCCAAAGAAGGAGCGAAGGGGCTACAGGCCATAGCTAGCACAGGTGAACTGTTAATCGACTTTTCGCAACACATAGTGATGCTGGCCGAAAAAGAGGTGACGCTTACACCAACGGAATATGCCATTATCGCCTATCTTGCCCAGAATATGGGCCGCATCGTCACTCAGGATTTACTGCTCGAACATGTCTGGGGCGCGGAATACCTGGGCGAAAGCCACATGTTGCAAGTAAATATCAATCGCCTGCGCCGCAAACTCGAAGCTGACCCCTCCCAACCCCGTTATATCCTGACCAAAGTTGGCGTAGGCTATTCGCTGGCGAGCCTGCCGAGTCGCACACCGGCCAGCTGATTACTTGTCCCCGGTGCCCTGATGGTTTTTGCCAACTGAATCGGGGAATGAAACCACCCTGTTTTCCTGATGACCTTGACCCACCGAATGCGCAAAGAGAGGGGCCGGGGTCGTTTCTCGTAGGGACGCGGGTGGATGGGTGGTCGGGTGGGGACCCTTGTGGGCGTCCTCGTCCTCGTCGTTGCCACGAGGACAAGCACAAGGCCCCTACCCATCCCCACATCCGCCCATTGTCCCTACAGGAAACGACGCCCTGCTCCTCTCTTTCCGCATGTGGTCGGCACACTTCCTCAAAACTGAGATATAATATCAGCCAATGAAATAATTATGCAGAGGAGGCATCTATGGGTACAGTCAGCTTTGATTTCAAGGGCGAAGTCGTCCTCGTCACGGGCGGCTCGCGTGGTCTGGGGCTGGAAATCGCGCACGCTTTCGGCTACGCGGGGGCGCAGGTGGTCATCACGGCGCGGCGCGAACAATGGCTGACCGAGGCTGAAAAATATTTGAGAGATCGCGCCATCTCCGCCTATGCGATGACCTGTGATGTGGCTGATGCCTCCTCAGTGGAAAAGATGGTGCAGCAGGCTATTGAGAAGTGCGGCAAAATCGATGTGCTGGTCAACAATGCCGGTTTGACGTGGGGCGCGCCAGCAGAGAGCCATCCACTGGAACGCTGGCAGCAGGTCATTGATGTAAATGTTACCGGCACCTTTCTGATGTCGCAGGTCGTCGGGCGGCACATGCTCGAACGCGGCAAAGGCTCCATCGTCAATATCGCCTCCATCGCCGGTTTAAGCGGCGGTCAGATGAACACCGTTGGCTACAATGCTAGTAAAGCAGCCGTCATCAACCTCACCCGCGCCTTCGCCATCGAATGGGCCAACCGCGGCATTCGCGTGAATGCCGTCGCCCCCGCTATGTTCAGAACGCGCATGACCGAAGCTATCCTCGACCGCGCCGAAGCCCTAGTTGCCGATGCCATGCCCATGAAGCGCATCGGCAAACCGGGCGAACTGGCCCCCGCCGTGCTGTTTCTAGCCTCCGAGGGCGCGAGCTATATTACGGGGCAGGTGATTCCGGTTGACGGCGGGAGGACTGCGCAGTAGCCTGCATCCTCTATGCAATGGATTTATTGAGATAGCGTGCCCGGCTTTCGTATTGTTTTACATGAGTTTATGTGCTATTCTCCTTACTATAACAGAAGAGTTATTCTGTCTTATCTCTATTAGAGTTGGCTTTGTCCCACCTCGGTTAGGGGCTCTGAAGTAGCTCCAGAAGGGATCTTTTCATGATCGAATTTGCAAACGGACGAAAAGAAACACCCGGCAATGGACGGCGGCGTGTGGTTAACACGCGGCTCCTCCCGCTTACGTTGATGCTGGTGCTTCTTGTTGTGTTGTTATCTGCTTGTGGAGGCAGCAATACTTCTACAAGCCAGGCAACTTCTACAGCTAAGGTAAAGAAACACGACACGTGTGCTCCGCAAGCTACGCTCCCGGCTGATATCCCGGAAAGTGGCCCAGTCGATACAGGCGCCAATGTGATTGCCACCTTCAATAATGCCCGGCAGCAAGAGGGTTGTGCCGTTCCCTTGGGTATTGACCCCGCCGCCTTCGACGCGGCAACACCGCAAATGCAAGCGCTGATGGTGATCAATGCCGAGCGCCAGGATCGCGGCCTGGGTGCCTTGCAGTTGGACAGTACCTTGCTCTCCCAGATCGATATGAACCATAGCAAAGAATTCGTACAGTATAACTACTTCGCCCATCCCAGCCCCATCAACCAGCCTGGGGGCAAAAACGGTTCCAGTGATCGAATCAACGTGAATCCGCTGGCCAAGGCGCAATTCTGCTGCGCGGAGAATATTGCCGGCGGCGGACCAGCTGCTGACGCCATCTATCGCTTCATGTACCAGGATTTTAGCTCTAACTGGGGACACCGCACCAATATTCTTGGCTTCAATGCAAATGTGGACGCCAATGCAGGCCACTATAACTGGATTGGCATCGGCATAGCCACAGGTGGTCAGTTCGGCTTCTACATCACCCTCGATTTCCTCGAGAATTCTGCCACCACACCTTATACGCCTCCGGCTACAGCCGATACGCAGCCGCCCACTTTGAATCCACCTACCGTTCTTGACGCCAACACGGTTCAAGTAACCGGCGTTCAGGATGACAGTGATGGAGGTACCGGCGGAGTAGCAGGAGTCACCGGCGTCGTCTTCTATGTCGGCTCAGCCGTAGGTGCCGCATGGCAGCACTTTCCAAACGGTCGTTGCGACTCAAACGGTCCCTGGAACCTGGACTGCGAATTTGGCGGTCACCGACCCGACCACATTGCATGTAGTCGCTGTCGATGGCAGCGGCAATTTCACCGATTGTGTTGGCGGCGGAGCTACGTGCTAATATAGTCAGGCATCATAACGGGGTTGTCTCGGAAATCTCCCCGCGAGTTGCTTAAAAACTGGCGGGAGATTTCCGAGACAACCAGGTAGTACCGGATTGAGCAAGGGAGGATCGAGTATGTTTCTTATACGTCTCTTCGTACATGGGCGGCAGAAGCATGCCTGGAGAGGTGGAATTGGGTTAGTATTCCTCTTAGCCTTGCTACTGGTCGGCTGTAGTGGCCCTAATCCGGTCTCTACAGCCACTCCTACTCCAACGTTTCCACCGCTCGTATGGACGACGTTTGATCTGCATCTGCCGCCCGAAGCTCTCAATGCCCCTGTGGTCGGGCCGCTATCCGATGCTACTGTACTCCATGTTATCATCACCTTCCGGGTGAACCAGCAGGAACTGAATAATTTGCAGGCTACTCCCGGGCAGAACCTGGAAGCCCATGCCAATCAGTTGGGGATTAGTGATAGCGAGTATCAGCAGTTCAAACAAATCTCTGGTATACAGGATGCTACACTGAATCTCAACAAACTGCATACCGCGCTCGTAATTGATGCCAAAGCGAAAACCTTTGCATCGGTATTTCAGATTCAGTTCCTTCTCCATCAACTTAACGGTCGCACCTTCTATGCTCCGACCGGCAACCCCAGGGTGCCCGCACTTATCGTAGCTAAAATCCTGGCTATTACCGGACTGGATAGCTACAGCCTCTCCCCACGGACAGGCGTTGCCGCTCATCCTAGGCAGACCACCAGCGATAAAGCTGCACCACTTGATTGTAACCTTCGCCAAAATGTCTTAAGCCCACTGGCTGTGGCACATTTCTATGGCTACGATCAGTTCTACAAATCTGGTCTGCACGGTGAGGGGATCACGCTCAATCTGGTCGAGGTAGATGGATATGTCAAATCAGATGTTCAGAACTACGCGGGCTGTATGAACTATCGGGGTCATCTGAAAGTGGTTGACCTGGATACGCCGCCGAGTCCTGGACAGGAAGCAACCCTCGATATTGAAATGATCATGGGACTGACACCTGCCGCAAATATCGCCGATTATGAGACGAGCGACGCTACCTTTTCCTCCATCGATAAGGCGCTGCAGGCAATTATTAACGATAATGTGAAGAATGCCAACAGTGGGAGTATTGTCAGTATCAGCCTGGGAGCGACTGAAAGCGGGATTACGCCGGGTGATGTTGCCTCAATTGATCAGAGTCTGCAAATCCTGACCAAAGCAGAGCATATGACGATCTTTATTGCTAGCGGCGATTGCGCGGCCTTTGATAGTGGAACCTATAATGATCTTTCGGTCGATTTCCCGTCCAGCGATCCCTGGGCAGTATCTGTCGGAGGGACTGCCCCGGTGCTTGACCAGCAGCATACTATTCACGAGACGGCTTGGTCGAATGACGTAAATCATGCTGCATGCAACAATCACTGGGGCAGTGGAGGGGGTCTCAGCAAGCTGTTTACCCGTCCAGACTGGCAGGATGCGGCAGGAGTACAAAACACATACTCAAACGGCATGCGCCAGGTACCTGATATATCTGCTTTTGCTTCTACCCTGACCTATTACTATCTGGGCCACTGGGACATCACAGGGGGGACAAGTGCTGCTGCCCCTATCTGGGCAAGCGGCATGGCGCTGGCGAATGAGAAGTTGCTCCATCTGACACAACGGTTTTTCTTTGGACCAAACCTGTTCTACCAGGTTGCGCGCAATGGTGCGACTAATCAACTGAAACCCTATACTGATGTGACTCAGGGAAGCAACCTGTATTATCCGGCAACGAATAACTGGGACTTTGCGACCGGACTGGGTACTCCCAATTTGAACGATTTCAGCAATACTCTTATTGCGCTAACAAAGCAAGCGTAATCTGACATAGCGGGCAAAGCTCTAGCGGAGGTGTGTGTATGGCTGACCGTGTGGGACAGCGGTTTGGCAACTACCGTCTTGTTCAGTTGTTGGGGCAGGGGGGCTTTGCCGAAGTCTATCTAGGGAAACATGTAAACCAGGAGACACTGGCGGCCATCAAAGTCTTCCGCACCCGCATGGCGAAACAGGATATTCGAGCGGTTTCGTCTCGAAGCGCGCATTATTGCTCACCTGCTACATCCGCATATTGCGCGTGTACTGGAGTTCGGTATCGAAGAAAATGCCCCTTACCTGGTCATGCAGTATGCTCCTGATGGAACATTACGCCAGCGTCATGCTAAAGGCAGCCGTCTCTCTCTCGCTACTATCATCTCTTATGTCAATCAGGTCGCTCCTGCCTTGCAGTATGCCCATGAGCAAAAAATCATCCACGGCCACATCAAACCCGAGTACCTCCTGGTGGGGAAAGCGAATACTATTTTGCTCTGCGACTTTGGGGTTGCCGTGCTGGACCAGAGTTCACGCTACCATAACCAACGAGATATGGAAGAAGCCATTGCCTACATGGCTCCTGAGCAAATTGAAGCGCGCTCGCACCCGGCCAGTGATCAGTATTCCCTCGGCATTGTGGTTTATGAGTGGTTGACAGGCGAACCACCTTTTCAAGGCTCCTTTACTGAGCTTCCTGTCAGGCATAAAGCCATGCCCCCGCCGCCTTTTTCCAGAGAAGCGCCCCGATATTGCTTCTGATGTAGAAACAGTAGTGATGAAAGCCCTGGCGAAAGACCCGGCGCAACGGTTTGCTGATATACAAGCATTTGCAACTGCTTTAGAACAGGCAGGCACGACTGAGAATACACCGACAATATATGCCTTCTCCGTCCCTCAGCCGCTTGATATGACTGTCGCGGTGCAGTTTACATTACCGCAATCGGCAGAGGAAACTGTTTCAACAGGCGAGCCTGCATCCCGTGGCATTTCCCGCCGCGTTATCGTGTCTGGATTGATAGGGTTGGCGGCTTTAGGCGCGCTGGGAGGAGGGATTGCCTGGTTAAGCAGGAGAACAGCATCACCTGCCTCAACCTCTATCAGTATTTCGCCTACCCCTGCTCCGCCGAAACTCCCGGCAACCTCTCCAATGTTAGGCTTTAATCCACAACACACTGGATTTAATGCCAATGAGTACATGCTTTCGCCAACCAATGTCTCTCGGCTGGTGCCTTACTGGTCCACCCCCACCGGTGACTTCATCGATTTAACGCCTGCTGTCGTCGGAAACGTCGTCTATATAGGCTCGCATTATTTCAAAGTGTACGCGTGTGATGTTGCTAGCGGGAATATTTTGTGGACTGCCGCTACCGACGGCGCTATCACATCTTCGCCTGCCGTAGTGAATGGAGTAGTGTATATTGGCTCGGCAGACCACAAGCTGTACGCGCTCAAAGCAAGCACGGGCGAAACTCTTTGGACTGCTCTTGCTAATGACGCTTTTCTTCCTCCCCGGCAGTTGTCGGCGGTGTCATCTATATCGGTTCGGTCGATCACAAGTTGTATGCACTCAATGCTGGCACAGGTTCGATTTTGTGGACTGTTACCACTAGCGATAGCATTACCGCCTCGCCCTCTGTGATCGATGGGGTGGTCTATGCTGGCTCAAATGACCATACATTATACGCATGTGATGATTTCACTGGCACGATCCTGTGGACTGCATCCACAGGTGATAGCATCCTTGCTGCTCCTGCTCTAGCAAACGGGATGGCCTACGTCGGGTCAGCAGATCACTCCCTATATGCCTTCGACGCCACTACAGGCCAGACTATCTGGAACGGTCTCCACGGAGATCGTATTGTCTCAGGGTGTGCAGTTGCCAACGGAGTGGTCTACGTTGGTTCGGCAGATCACAAGCTCTATGCCTGCGATGCTGCCACGGGCAAAGTCCTCTGGACTGTTCCTACCGGAGACCAGGTTCACTCCGCTCCAATGGTAGCCAACGGAGTGGTCTACGTTGGTTCGGCAGATCACAAGCTCTATGCCTGCGATGCTACCACGGGCAAAGTCCTCTGGAAGGCTCCTACAGGGGATCGCGTCGCTTCTTCACCAGTTGTGGTCAATGGAGTGGTCTATGTTGGCTCCTTTGACCATAAGCTGTATGCATTTCACTTGCCTGACTAATGCTCCATTCCCTTTACACGAAGAAACGGAAAAACTCTGCTCCGCTATGCTATCTGGTGTGTGGCAAGCAACAATCGCAAGCGATTAAAGAGCATGGGCAATGCACTAAATGTGACTTTGTGTGAACGCCGTCGCCCCCGCTATGTTCAGAACGCGCATGACCGAGGCCATCCTCAACCGCGCCGAAGCCCTCGTCGCTGATGCCATGCCCATGAAGCGCATCGGCAAACCGGGCGAACTGGCCCCCGCCGTGCTGTTTCTGGCCTCCGAGGGCGCGAGTTATATTACGGGGCAGGTGATTCCGGTTGACGGCGGGAAAACGGCACAATAACCAGTCTGTCTAAGCCAATTCTCCCCTTGCCAGCGCAACCGCGATGGCGTTGTGCCGTTCGATAAGCACAGGCAGATCAACATCGAGCAACTGTTGCTCCCGAATCCGTATTCGCCCGTTGATGACGCTCAGATCAACCTTTGGCGGGTGGCAAAAAACTAGCGAGGCCAGGGGGTCGTGGACGGCTCCGCCTGCCAGGTCGAGCGTGTCCAGGCGATAGCCGATGAAATCGGCGGCCATGCCGGGCGCGAGATAGCCGATATCGTCACGGCCCAGGGTGGCAGCGCCGCCGCGTGTTGCCAGCCAGAGTGCTTCATGGGCGGTCAGAGCGGCGGGGTTGCCTGTGACGCGCTGTAGAAGCAGCGCTTGCCGCGCCTCTTCCAGCAAGTGCGAGCCATCGTTGGAGGCCGAGCCGTCTACGCCGAGTCCCACGCGCGCGCCAGCTTCCCACAGGCGGCGAATGGGCGCAATGCCCGATGCCAGGCGCATGTTTGAACTGGGGCAGTGCGCAACTCCCGTCTGCGTTCGTCCCAGCCGCGTGATTTCTTCCGCTCCCGGATGCACCATGTGAGCGTGCCACACGTCCGGGCCAACCCAGCCCAGGTCTTCCGCCAGTTCGACAGGAGTGCGGCCAAACTCAGCCGCGCAATATGCCGCTTCGTCTAACGTTTCGGCCAGGTGCGTGTGTGAGTGAACGCCATAGGCACGCGCCAGCTTGATACTTTCGCGCATCAATGATGGAGAGACAGAGAAAGGTGAGCAAGGGGCCAGCACAATACGTAGCATGGCGTACCTGCTCGCGTCGTGAAAGCTCTCAATTACGCGTTGGGAGTCGCGCAGGATAGCGTCTTCGTCCTCCACGACCGAGTCGGGCGGCAGACCGCCTTGCGATTCGCCCACCGACATCGAGCCGCGAGCGGCGTGAAACCGCGCGCCCATTTCGACTGCCGCGGCAATCTGGTCGTCCAACCTGGCGCCGTTGGGCCACATGTAGGTGTGGTCGCTCGAAGTTGTACATCCTGAAAGCATCAGCTCGGCCAGGGCGATTTTTGTGCTAATGGAGATGGCTTCCGGGGTGAGACCTGCCCAGATCGGGTAATGCACACGCAGCCAGTGGAAAAGGTTGGCATTCTGCGCGGCAGGCAGATTGCGCGTAAGTGTCTGGTAAAAATGATGATGCGTATTGACTAATCCTGGGAGAATTATCATCCCCTGCGCATTGAGCATATAATCTGCGCTTTGCGGAAGCTGCTGCGTCGAGCCAATTTGTGAGATCACATTACCGGTGATATAGATGGCTCCATCTGTCCATCGCGTATCGGTATCGTCCATTGACACAAGCAAAGTCGCGTGCTGAATAAGCAGGGATGGCATTGAGAGATGCTCCTCTTCTGTTTCTAATTGCTCAGTTGCTCTTTCAGGACTTATCATACAACTATTGCAAAGAGCGTACAAACACGCTTTCACAACCCTTTCCCCACTCTATCCGTATAGTATGTAGAGTGATCGTTTTCAATAGAGTTTGAAAACACATGTGTGAGAGCATAGAGATGGTCTCACGCTTATAAAGGAACCAATACAAAATGAGATATAGATATCGACCATACCGCAGAGGGATTTGGTTTTTCCCTCACATTTTCCCTATACTGTTTCCGATCATAATACCCTTTGGTCTCGGCCTGGCCCTGTTTCTGTTTAAGGCGGTGTTCGCCATAATCGGCGTCCTGCTTCTCGTCGCCCTGGTTGTTTTTATCATCCGGGCAGTAATGCAGGGCAATTCGGGATCGACCTGGAATTCAATCAGGAACATGGGTAATACGTGGAAGCAACCGCAACAGCAGCCTCCGTACTACCAGCCGCCACAGCAGTCGCCCTATAACCAGCAGTATGGACAGCCGGAGTCGCCACAGGGGCAGGAACAACCGTACCAGCAGGGCTACCAGCCTGGACAGCCCGAGTATCGCCCACCGGTGCAATACAATAATGACTATGAGCAGACGCAGGCGCAATACCCGGAGCAAATGCCGCCACAACAGCAGTAAAACTAGCCTCTTCTATGCAGGGCGACCGTAAAGGTCGCCCGTTACGTTTTACCATCTTCTGAGTTCTGGTACCAGGTTTTGTCATATGCAAAAAAAGTAATCCAAAAACCAACCTATTACGTACAGTAAATAGGTCTGTGTATCGAAAACGCAGCATTTCCTGATGGCTGTTATGAAATGAGTAGAAGAGGGTGATTTTATGGGTATATCAGCAGAAATTGTGTGCGCTCTTTCTCAGAAAAATGCGCAGACAGCAGTAGAAGAACATTTCAACGAGACTGGTGATCTCCTCCTCTCGCGTTGCCTCTACGAAGAATTAGACCGCGCTTTGCTCCTCGTTCGACTTTTGCCCACCACCGATATGCAAGAATGTACTGCTTTTCTCCAGCTTGCTCTCCAACGGGCTACCATCGTATCCTACGAGTTTGTGATCTGTTCTCTTGTGAGCGCCTATTTGATTCCATCGTTGGACCGGGATGCGCAGATGGCTGGTTTCCCTCTCGATTTTGGTGACGCCTGGTTCCCCGCTATCGACCACCCGAATAAGGTCTATCTCTGTATAGACATGCCGCCCTTGACACCCGCGCAAATCGCGTGGTTGAGCGAGCATCAAGCAAAATGGGAGTATGAAAATTGGTAGACAAGACATTACCTCTGGCGTAGTGAATGTAAGACTATTGGCTCTATTTACCCCTCCATATCAGGGCTATACTCCATATAAGAGCGAAAAGGCTCCTGAAGATATATGAGAGTATCGTCAGGAATGGATGTGCCGCCGCTCAGTCGAATGGTTAGATCAGATCAAAGCTATTGCGCATGTGAAAGGAGAAGGAGTTCTCTTACTTCCTGTAAGAAAGAGGCTCCGCGGAGGAAATGCTATGGAAACACGACCCGACCTGGCTGTCCAGCAAACACAGGCATCTGAGGTAGGTGCGGAAGAACGGAAAGCGCACTATTTGAAGCAGGGTTATACGCCAGGCTCTCATACTCGTCAGCAAGCAGATTCTCAGGAGCAATTGCACACGCAAGAGGCTCTCATGGTCATACATAGTAGCCCGGAAGTTCGGGCCGAGAAGATCGATGCGCTTCGTGCAATGATCGAATCAGGATCATATCAGATCGATAGCACATCGTTAGCCATGACATTACTGGGTATAAATGAGCAAAGCGCTAGCTAACGCGATGCGCTTGTCTCTTTCTATCCTTCTCTCAGGCAGTAGCAGTGAGCAGCTGGAAAGAGGATATCTTGTTAGCCAGCAAGTAACAGTCACCCCCTCTTCCTCTCCTGGATTTTGCCTAATACAATCACCAAATGGCAGGTTGCCCAGGCGGCTCTATTTGATACCTCTCAGGGGGGAATGGTTCAGCACAATGTTTCAACTCAAATCAGAAAAGGCAGAGGGAGCTACTCCGGTATAGATGCATTAGTTTGATTGTTTACCTAAATATAAGTAGGGTAGGGACAAACATATGATATCTAAACTGAAAAAAAACATCCTGGTAGTTGATGATAACGAGGACACGCGCTATCTGCATGGACAGCTCCTCGAAAAAGCAGGCTACCATGCTATCTTTGCTGAAAACGGGCAGATTTCCCTGATCCAGGCGCAGCTGTATCACCCGGCACTCATACTGATAGATCTATCCTTACCCGACTTGAGTGGGTGGGAAGCAGTGGCGCAATTACGCCAGATTAGTGAGTTTAGCGCTACTCCTATTATTGCCGTCACTGCTCACGTTTCTTCTGTTGAAGTTGAGCGTGCCAGGACTGCTGGCTGTTCTGTGCATATTGGGAAGCCTTTCGATTCCAGCGTCTTGCTGCGAATCATAGCTCGCCTGTTGCAAAGTCACTGAGGAAAGTCACGAATGAAATCACAAAAGCATGAAACGATGGTAGATCGCGCCTCCCATATTGGTCAGGAGGATCTCTCAAACAGGCTGGAATATACCCCGGAGTCCACTAAAGAGAAAAGTTTTTCGCACCGGGTGTCCACTGGTGTAGCAGAACTCGATGAAATCTTGCATGGTGGGTTTATACCCCGCCGGGCTTATCTTGTCCGAGGCGATCCGGGTTGTGGCAAAACTACGCTGGGGATGCATTTTCTATGCGCGGGCGCTATGAGAAAAGAAGCAACGCTCTTCATTAGCCTGGGAGAATCTCAAGACCAGGTCTATGCTGATACCGCATCTATTGGACTGGATATGAAGGATGTGGCTTTTCTCGATTTGAGCGCGGACTCGCGATTTTTCACCGAAATGGAGAACTACGATCTACTTGATCCCATCGGTCCCGAAGCGGAGACGTATTCCCAAAAAATAATCCGGCAAATAGAGATGCTCAAGCCGCAGCGGGTGTTTCTGGATACTATGACGCAGTTGCGCATACTCTCGCCGGATACGTTCCAGTTTCGCAGGCAGGTGCTGGCCTTTCTAAGCTTTCTCACTGAGCAGGAAGCGACGGTACTCTACACATCCGAAAGTAACGATTCGATGCCCGACGAGGACTTGCAAGCCATAAGCGACGGCACCATCAATCTCATCTCTACTCCGTCGGGCCGCAAACTGTCTATCAGCAAGTTTCGCGGTTCTGGCTTTCGCGGTGGGATACACTCCATGCGCCTGACTGAGAAAGGTCTCGAAGTATTTCCCCACTTGACCCCTCGCACCTATAAGCGAAAGTATGAATGGGAGACTATCTCTTCGGGGATGCCGGAACTTGACGAAATGTTGCGTGGAGGGGTGAGTCGCGAGACGATAACCATTGTGACCGGCCCCACTGGCGTCGGCAAGACCACGCTTGGACTACAGTTTATGAGGGAGGCCGCCAGTAGAGGCGAGCGGTCGCTTATCTGCCTCTTTGAAGAGTGGGAAGAGATACTCTTACAGCGCAGCGAAGCCATCAATATTCCGGTGCGGGCCATGAATTAAGCCGAGTCGCTTTTTATTGAGCAGGTCGAACCGTTGAGTTATAATGCTGACGAGTTTGCCTACATGGTCAGGAAGAAGGTCGAAGAGAAGCGTATTTCTATTGTGATGATCGATAGTATCGCTGGCTACCGCCTTTCCGTACAGGGTGATGACCTGGTGAGCCAGTTACACGGGTTGTGCAAGTACTTGCAGAACGTGGGTGTTACCGTCCTGTTGATTAACGAAATTGATGAGATTGGAGGCATGTTCAAAGTCACTGATATTGGCATCAGCTACATGGCGGATAACATCATCTTTATGCGCTATATTGAGAGACAGGGAGAACTGCGCAAGGCCATCGGCGTACTCAAGAAACGCTTGACTGACTTTGATAAATCAATGCGCGAATTCGAGGTCACACGCTATGGAATTAAGATAGGTGAGCCGCTCACCGAACTGCGCGGTATTTTAGGACAGACTCCAGTATGGGAGCCTACCTCGAAATGATGGCGCCTACCACTGGGAGAGGAGTAGCGTGCATAATTTGCGATACTTTTGAAACTTGCTTTCGTATATCTCGTGTCGCGCGGGTTGTTTGATCGTTTCATGCGTCGCTGTCTGGCGGTGCGCGGCGGCCTGCCAGGTCATAACTCTCGTCGCAATGTTCGCCAGCAGGGCCGCGCCGCCGGCAGAAGCGTCACCCGCGCCCTGAAACTGCACAGGAATACCGAAGATGTCGGCGGTGAGTTGTCGAATCCACTCCGTTTCAAGCACCTTGCCGGAGGCGATGATCCGGCGAGGTTGTCCCAACTCTTGAAACAACCCCAGCGCTATCCAGTAGGCATTCAGGATGATGCCCTCGACGGCTGCTCGCATCAAGTGAGGCCCGCTATGGTGTAGTTGTAACCCAAAGTAGACTCCCGTTGCGTCGGCCCTCCATAACGGCGCGCGCTCTCCGGCGACGTATGGCAGGCACAGCAAATCATCGCACTGCACCGTTTCCGCGGCGGCCAGCATTTCCACGAACTTTGGTGGTTCGCGATCTGTGGGGTTTCTGCTCAATACCGAATTGTATAACCATTCAAGCACAACGCCGCCGCTATTGGCTGGCGCGCCCACGATAAAACGGTCGGTGTCCAGCACATAACAAAACGTTCGCGTGGAAACGTCGGTGACGGGCGTAGCGCTGGCAACGCGAATGGCGCAACTGGTGCCGATGGTCATCGCCATTTGATTACTGTCGATAGCACCCACGCCAAGATTTGCCAGCACGCCATCCGATGCGCCGATATTGAATGCTGTCTCAGCTGATATCCCCGCCTGGAGAAGTTGTCGCTCGTGAATGCCCTGCTTTACATAGGTAGTCGGCACGATGGCCGAGAGCTTTTCGGCAGAGATGCCTGCCAGGGACAGCGCACCTGCGTCCCAACATCCGTCGCGAGTATTGTATAGACCGGTCGCGCTGGCGATTGAAGCATCAACGCGCCACTCGCCAAACCAGTGATACCATATCCACTCTTTCTGTGAAACGAATTTTGCCGCTTTCTGGTAGATTTCGGGCTGGCGCTTGCGCATCCATATGAGTTTGAGGAGTGGTGTCATAGGATGAACCGGCGTGCCGGTCCGTTCATACACTGACTTTCCTGCTGGCGTCTCCCAAAGCTGGTTGGCCTCATCTCTGGCACGCAGGTCCATCCAGGTGATAGACGGTCCCAGGAGTGTTCCATCGGCAGCTACGGGAATCAGGCTGTGCATGGCTCCGCTCAATCCCACGCGCTCTATCGTAAAACCCTGACGTTGCGCTTCCTGTGAAGTCTTGATCAGCACATTCATCACCGACTGATACACGATTTTTGGGTCCTGTTCCGCGGCTCCCGCGTCGTCGTGGTGCGACTTCACTTCCTCTGATGCGCGCGCAATTTCTTGCATATGAGCGTCAAATGCTGTGGCTTTGACGGAAGACGTTCCGATATCAATGCCGATAGTACAGTCGAGGTGTGCCATTATTCCTTGCTCCCAACGGATAGTTGCTACACATAATCTGATACTCTCTATACACGCATTAGACCATGTTTAGTTTGCAATCGCAATACAGAGAAAAATCTGTTTTCTCTTGACTCTCACGTTATGTGAGGGTGTATGCTCTCTCTTGACAAGTCTGTCGCGCATGAGGTATATTCTTTCGTAGTACAGATCATTGTTACAAACAATCATTGTTACCCGCAATGAGTTGTTGACAATCATTGAAAGGCGTAATGACAGATACACTAGTCACTTCTCAGGAACAAGCAGGGGTGGATGAGCAGGCAGAACGCTTTATTGCCATCTTTTCAGATCTGCGCAAGGTGTTGGGCGCGGGCTTTAAACATGCGCACCAGCACGGGTTCAGCACGACGCAATTTATGGTGCTGGGGCTGGTCGAAAAATCGCGAGAGGGCGAACCATATACCATCAGCTCGATCGCGGCAAAACTGGGGCTTGATCCCGCGACAGTGGTGCGCACCGTCGATAGCCTTGAAAAGCGCGGCTTCGTTGCGCGCCAGCGTGATAAGCAGGACCGCCGCCAGGTTTTTATCAACTTTACCGAAACTGGACACGCCAGTCTGATGGAGGCGCACCAGCATTTCATCACCCGCATTCGGGCTGTTTTCCAGACGATGAGCGCGGAGGGACGCGCTTCGCTGCTCAATGGATTGGATGAGTTCGTGCGGATTGGACAAGTTATCCCGGTCGAGCTGGAACGAGAACCCGAAGCGCAAGGAACGCTTTCATAAAAAGGGCTTCATTCATCTTGACAGATTACGATATATCGTTATAATTATGAAGAGAACACGATATATCGGTAAATGGAACGGAGTTGAAAAATATGATCAAATTAATGCGGTTCATGAAACCGTATCGCGGGGTGCTGGTAGTCGTTGTGATACTGGCTGTGGCCCAGGCGTTAGGCAATCTGTATCTGCCTAACCTCTTTGCTGATATCGTAGATAATGGCATTGTGAAGGGTGACACCGGCTACATCTGGCGATCCGGCGGCCTCATGCTGCTCGTCACGATGGCGGGTACCATTGCCGCGGTCGTTGGCATTTTCTATTCCTCAAGGGTGGCGACCGGCTTTGGCAAAATCATCCGCGCCAAACTTTTTACGCGCGTGGAACAATTTTCGCTGCACGAATTTGATGCCGTGAGCACATCTTCGCTGATTACTCGCACTACGAATGATACGACGCAGGTGCAGCAGGTGATGATCATGATGCTGAATATGATGATCACTGCCCCGATCACGCTGGTGGCCGGGATTATCCTGGCGCTCAACCAGGATGTCGGACTCTCCTGGATTCTGGTAGTGGTCATACCCGTGCTGGTGGCCGCGATTCGTCATCCTGATGAGCAAATGCCATCCCGCTTTTCCGCTGCCATGCAGGTCAAGCTGGATAAGCTCAATCTCATTCTGGATGAAGGTCTGACCGGCGTGCGCGTGGTGCGGGCCTTTGACCGCCAGAAGTACGAAGAGCAGCGCTTCGACGAGGCCAACCTGCGAATTGACCGGTATTGCCATCGGGTGAACCGGCTCATCGCATCGCTCATGCCGATTATGATGCTGATGCCTGAACCTGTCCAGCGTGGCTATTCTCTGGTTCGGCGCGAATCCGCATCAATAACGGGCAATATGCAGGTGGGCGCGCTCATCGCGTTCTTGCAATACGCTATGCAGATTCTCTTCGCGCTGCTGATGGTCTCGATGATGTTTATCATGCTCCCACGCGCCGCGGCCTCGGCCGACTAGAATCAACGAGGTGCTGGCACATTCAGCCCGAAATCAATGATCCCGACCAGGTGAAGCTGGCCGACGAGCAGAGGGGCTACGTGGAGTTCCAGGACGTGACCTTCAGCTATCCTGGCGCGGAAGAGCCAGCGCTCTCCAACATTTCCTTCAGCGCGCGTCCCGGCGAGGTCACGGCCATCATCGGCGGCACCGGCTCCGGCAAATCGACGCTGGTCAGCCTGATCCCGCGCTTTTACGATATCGATAGCGGGCGCATCCTGGTGGATGGCGTAGACGTGCGCGAGATGTCGCAGGAGCATTTGCGCGCGAAGATCGGTCTTGTGCCGCAAAAGGCCGTGCTGTTCTCCGGCACGATTGCCGAGAATATCCGCTATGGCAAAGAAGACGCTTCCGATGAAGAGATTCAGGCACGCGGCTGAAGTGGCGCAGGCGAGCGATTTCATCGCGGAGATGCCGGATGGCTTCGATTCGGTGAATTGCTCAGGGTGGCACGAACGTTTCTGGCGGCCAGAAGCAGCGCCTGTCCATTGCGCGCGCGCTGGTGAGAAGACCTGAAATCTACATGTTTGACGATAGCTTCTCGGCGCTGGACTTCAAAACCGACGCCCGCCTGCGAGCCGCGCTCAAAAAAGAGACACGCGAGTCAACGGTGTTCATCGTCTCGCAGCGGGTCAGCACGGTCATGGACGCGGACCAGATTATTGTCCTGGAGGATGGGCGTATTGCCGGCATCGGCACCCATCGAGAGTTGATGGAAAAGCTGTGAGGTCTATCGTGATATCGTGTCCTCGCAGCTTTCAACAGAGGAAATCGCGGAGGAAATCGCATGAGCGAAGAGAATAGAAGAGACAGCAGAGAACCGCCGCTATGCAGCCGAATCGCGGCCCGATGGGCGGCGGGTGGGGCGCAATGGGAAGGCCGGTGGAGAAAGCCCAAAGACTTTAAAGGCACAGCCCTGCGCCTGCTTCGCTACTTTCTGCCGCAGAAATGGCTCCTGGTGGTCGTGCTTATCGCAGCCATCTTAGGAACCGTGTTCAACATTGTCGGCCCGAAAATCCTGGGTTTAGCGACCACCAAGCTCTTCGAGGGCCTGATCGCAAAATAACATTCCTGCGCATTCCAGCACCCCGCGTCGGCGGCGGCGCCTGTCATTGATTTCGGCTATATCGCCACGGTCTTGCTGATTTTGCTCGGGTTGTACCTTATCAGCGCCATCTTCATGTACGTCCAGCAGTATATCATGGCGGGCGTGGCGCAAAGAACGATGTACCAGTTGCGCAAGGAGGTGGATGAAAAGCTTTCACGCCTGCCGCTGAAGTACTTCGATTCGCGCACGCATGGCGAAATCATGAGTCGCGCCGTCAACGATATGGATAACATCAGCACCACGCTCCAGCAGAGTATCACGCAGGTCATCACTTCGGTCGTAACGCTGCTGGGCGTGATGGTGATGATGCTGACGATCAGCCCGCTCCTCAGCCTGATTGTGCTGCTGACGCTTCCTCTGAGCCTGGTTGTCACGATGGGCATCGCTAAACGCTCGCAGAACTACTTCAGGCGGCAGCAGCGGGCGCTTGGCGAGCTCAACGGCCATGTCGAGGAAATGTATGCAGGTCACAAGATCGTCAAAGCCTTTGGGCGCGAGGCGCAGTCCGTCGCCGAATTTGACCGAGCTCAACGAGAAGCTCTATGAAGCGGGCTGGCGCGCGCAGTTCGTCTCCGGCATTATCATGCCGCTCATGAGCTTTATTGGCAATATCGGCTATGTCTTTGTGGCTGTCGTCGGCGGCGTTCTGGTTACGCAGGGGGCCATTGCCATTGGCGATGTGCAGGCCTTTATCCAGTACGCCCAGCAGTTCACGCAGCCGATCACCATGCTTGCCAATTTCGCCAACGTGATCCAGTCGACCATGGCTTCGGCTGAGCGCATCTTTGAACTGCTCGACGAGCAGGAGCGAGGTGCCCGAGACCGAGGATGCGCAGGTGATCGAGCATCCCGATGGCGCCGTCGAGTTCGAGCATGTGCGCTTCGGCTACAGCGAAGACAACTATCCTGATGGAGGATATGAATATCGATGTCCAGCCGGGGCAGATGATCGCCATCGTCGGCCCGACGGGAGCCGGCAAGACCACCCTGGTCAATCTGCTGATGCGCTTCTACGAGGTCAACGACGGCTCGATACTGGTGGATGGCGTCGATATCACGCAATATCAAGCGCGGCAACCTGCGCCGCACGTTCGGCATGGTGCTGCAGGATACCTGGCTCTTCAATGGCACCATCCGCGACAATATCGCCTATGGCCGCGAGGACGCCACCGAGATCGGAGATCATCCAGGCGGCGAAAGCTGCCTATGCCGACCACTTCATCAGGACGCTGCCGGAGGGCTATAGCACGGTGCTGAATGAGGATGCGACCAACATTTCGCAGGGTCAGAAGCAGCTGCTGACCATTGCGCGCGCCTTCCTGGCCGATCCAGAGATACTGATTCTCGATGAAGCGACCAGCAGCGTCGATACCCGCACCGAGATGCTAATTCAGAAGGCCATGGCTGAACTGATGAAGGGCAGAACCAGCTTCGTGATCGCCCACCGTCTCTCCACCATCCGCGACGCGGACCTGATCCTGGTCATGAATCACGGCACCATCATCGAGAAAGGCACCCACGAGGAACTGCTGGCGAAGAACGGCTTCTACGCCGACCTGTACAACAGCCAGTTTAGCGGACGGGTGCTGCAAGAGGAGGCGGTGTAAGGGTTCTCGCAAAACCTCTATATTCTTAAAGAAAGGAGCAGCCTGTAAATAGCGTTTAGCAGGCTGCTCCTTTCAATTCAAAGATAGTGTTTGCGAGTAATGAAGGGCGATTATATACCTGGCAAATCAATAAAATAAAGCAAGCGAACAGCGTAGAAAGGGCTTATATCTGAAATACTCACCAACTTTGGTCTCGATCAGTAAGGCTATGCTCCATAATCTCAAGGGCATCTTTACGACTAAGCGTACAATTAACCAGGTCTTGAAATTGCTGAGAAGTCTGAAGTCCCAACTGGTGAGCCATTTCGCTTACTCGATTAGGTGTACGAAAGCGATGTTGTGGTAGGTATCGACGTAAAGCGTATAAGTTGTTGAGGCATCGCCTGGTATCTGTCGCGCTATGGCATTACCGGTCATATTGGGATCGTTAAGCTCCGACTTGTCAACAATCGGGCTTTGATACAGCTCGTTTTCCGAGACGGTATAGAGTTGCACGTAGTAACGTCCTGTCCCATTGTTCAGTCGTTGCAGCAGGTACAGCGCATTGCCATCCAGACTTATGGTGTCCAGGTCGAAATCGCCCTGGAGATGGATGGTCTTTGACAGTTTTCCCACCCCGGTATCGACCAGCGCGATGGTCGTCGCAGTGGTCGTCGAATCCAGGCGGCGCAGGGCCAGCCAGTGTCCATCGTAGGACAACACCGCGTTAGTAAAGTCCTGCCCCGCCGTTGAGTAATTGCCCGCCAGAGTCAGAGAGCGCAGTGTCGCGCCGCTCTGTGTATCGATAACTGAAATGGTGGTCTGGCCTGCCCGGGACTGCGCGGCGATGAGCAAGCGGTGATCCATCGAAGGCAGTCCGGCTGGCAGGGTATAGGTCGGCGTAGCATTTCCGGGGTGGAAGGCGACGATGTGCTGATCTGTATTCGTCACTCCCTGGGGCTCATAGCCATCCAGCACGTAGATATTTTCGCCAACAAGTGGCGTTACATTCGTCGCCGGACTCGTACTTGTATTCGTTTGCGATTCCGACCCGCAAGCCGCGACCAGTGGCAACAACATACAAAGCATGATAGTAAGCCATACAACGGATTTCTTCGGCATGGTCTTTGCCTCCTCGCGAGCGTATACCAACATGCTGTTTGTACTCGCTCATCATACCATATGGTGAAAATCACCTACTATATTGGTGTTGTTCCAAACCTATGGAAGGTATACTACGCGTAGCTGAATCGAGGCTGAATGCTGGGGATTTAATGAAGTCACGGGTTTTGAGACAGGTCAACAAGAAGTCACAGGAAAGCTGTCCCAAAAAGGACAGCTCAACCCTCTTTATTTGTACGACCACATGTGGTGGTCATGACGACAACATCTCCACGAGAGAGAATGAGAAGGAAACTATGACAACAATAGAGAAGGCCCCGATGTTTGTCCGTGCGGGAAATATTCTGACCACGACTCTGCTGCGCGCGGGCGTCAAGCTGGTAGTACCCAGGAACTACCCCATGTACCTGCTCACGGTGCGAGGGCGCATTCGACCATTCGTATCATGGCCAACCCGGAAAAACTCACGCGGGTCTGAAGAGAAACAGGGACACTCTATTCTTCATCCCCTGGCTGTTGCAGGGGCTTCATTACTTCGGGTGTCTTGCCCGCGGGCGGGTGAATCCAGGACTTGACCCGCAGATAGGCCGTCATCAGTCCGCCGAACCAGAGGCCGCCATAGACATAACCCGCCATCACGTCGCTGGGCCAGTGCGCGCCGAGATAAACACGCGATGGGCCGATCAGCACGATGAGCGAGGTGCTGATGGCGAGCAGGATGTTGCGCAGGCGGCCAGAACGCCAGTTGGTTGCCAGCAAGTAATTCAACAGGCCAAAGAAGTTGACGTAGTGCATAACATGGCCGCTGGGGAAGCTTGGTTCGTTGATGACGCGAGCCACTGTGACCAGTTCGCTTGTCGGGCGCGGGCGTTTGATGAGGCGCTTCACAATCCAGTTCAGAATGTTGGATGACGAGGCGAGCAGCACGAAAATGGCTTCGAGGCGAAAACGCAAGGCCCAGAAGATGCCCGCGATGCCAAAAGTGAGCGGCGCGCCTATTTTGGGGAAGCCAATTTCCGAAATGCCTGTCATGAAGCGGCGCAGCCAGGGGTTGCGATAGCTTTGCAGATTGCGTGTAATGGTTTTGTCGCCGGGGAAAAATTGCGTGTAGCGAGCGATCAGCGAGATCATTATCGCGCCGGAGAGCAGCCAGAGGTAAAACGCCAGGAAGATGGTGCCGCGTGAAACTGCGCGGCGACCAGAAACTGAGGTCTCAGCCGCTAACCTCTGCGCCTCCGTCATAACTGGCTTGATATTTTGCTCGACCGCGCTGCCAATCTGCGGTAATACAACGGCGGGTCCCTGTTTTGGAGTCTCTTCCGGTTTTTCAGGTGACTGTGACGTTTTTCTCATACTGGCTTCTTTCTCAGGTCGGTATGCTCGTTCGCGTAACCGGCATACCCTGGCTTTTGACCGCGCCCTCGTGAAGTCCCGGCGCATCTTTTCCTGTAACACGGATACGCAATGCAGCAGGTAGTACGGTTATTTCTGCTGGTGTGTATCCACGAGCTTCCCCATCAGCCTGAATTTCTAACGGCGCGGTGGCAGTCACGCGCAGTGATCGCGCGCGCAAGTGTTTAATTTTGGGTTGGTATGGCCTTCTCCCCTGGCTGATAGAAACGGCATGGCGCAGGTACTCAGCTTTGCTAAAGTTGCTATAAATAACCACGTTGAGCAGCCCATCATCCATCAAGATTTCCTGCGCTACCTGTAAATGCGCGCCATAGAATGGCGCGTTGCAGATCGTTACTTGTAAGGCATCGAACGTACCGTGTTTGATGCCATTGACTGCTATCCTCACTCGCGCGGCTTTGAAACCGAATAATGTTTTCAGTCCGCTCAACGTGCCATGCAAGGTCGAAAGAAGACCAGGGTGCTTGATCTCCTCGGCTGCCGGAAATAATGCCGCTTCCAGGCCCACTCCTGCCACTTCCAGGAATGTATGATCATTGATCTTGCCCATATCTATCGCGCGCGTTTCGCCATTTGCAATGGTGAAGCAGGCAGCAGGGATGGTATCGGGAATGTTTAGACTATGCGCCAGGTTGTTCATCGAGCCAGTGGGAATGATGCCCAGAATACTTTGCGTGCCAACCAGCCCGTTGGCGACCGCGTGGATAGTGCCATCACCCCCGGCTGCTATAACCAGTTCTGCCCCGTCTTGCGCTGCGCGTTTTGCCATGCCCTCGCCGCCATCTTCAGGAGTGGTATGCAGCACGAGCGGTTCAATACCACATGCCCGCAGACCTTCCAGAAGAGTATGTTCTGTCTCTTCCGGTGGCATTCTTTTCTCTGTCACCGTTGAGATGCCGGAGGTCGGATTAAATATCAGTACCGTTCGCATAGTTTCATCTTTTACTGTGGCGCGAGGGCTTGTAAATATTTCGTTCCGTTCAATGCAAATACGTTACATTGGTGTTCATTATACTAGCATACTCTATACACGTGAAACTGGTTGAGAAGGGATACACTCGCCTTGATGAATTTTTCCAACCGAATGCTGAAATACGTACCTCCGTCCTGATGAATATTAACAACCAAAACCGGTAATGCCGCAAACCGGTCGCCCCCGTCCTGTAGGGACAAGGGGCGGATGTGGGGCTGGGTGGGGGCCTTGTGCTTGTCCTTGTTGGGGGACGACCATCCTGCCTCATGGAACCCCGGCGAATCGCACTGCCACGAGGACAAGCACAAGGCCCCCTCATCCAAGACCCCGACATCCACCCAACCCCGCCCCTTGTCCCTACAGGACGGGGCCACGCGCATTACCGAGTTTACGGAAGCAAACGCATTACCCCATTTGTCGTCAAATATCATCAGGACGGAGGGACGTATTTTGGCATTCGGTTGGAAAAATTCAACAGGACTGCTAACTCAGCGCAAACCAGCATCCGTGCTCGGCACAATATTAACCCCACGCTCCTGCATCCTCGCCAACTCTTCTTCGGCCAGCGCGTCGAAATCGATTAGAGGGTGCTGCACGGAACTGGTGCAGTCTTTCAGGAAGTAGAGTTTGCGCAGCATGTCCGGCTGGTTCGCGTAATGTTCTACGATCTGGCGTTCAGTCTCCAGCACGCAGTGCGATTTGGCTTCTCCGGCAATGAAGACTTTTTCGTGTTGCATGACTGAGGCGAGCAAAGGGATGTTCAGGCTACTTGATGGCGATTGGGGATCTGGCACTTCCGCGCCGAAGATGCCGTAGAACTCGGTGCGAAGAGTGAGTCCCTTTTCAATGTAGACGGGCTGTGTTTGACGGGCCGCGCTGTGCCAGGCGATGGCCTCGCTGACGGGCGCGACCAGCATGTGGCCCAGTGTTCCCTGCATGGTGTGGTAGGGCCAGATCATCAAGTCTTTTCTGGCCTTTTGTTGTAGCTCGTGAACGTAATGTACCGACCATTCCGGTTCGATCAGGGGAACCCAGGCGCGATCGTCAACATCCTGTCCGGTGATGACAGTAAAAGGCTGTGGATGTTCGTGGGTCTGAGCATTGATCCACCAGGAGCTATAGAAAATTTGAAAAGGGACATGTGTATTGAGCGAAGCATAGATGGTGGTGATCTTGTGCGCGTTGGCGTAGAACCAGGTGAGGAAACGCGCTACGTCTGCCTGTGAGCCTGGCACGTAGAGCGTACCACCTGGATCAACGAAATCATGCTGGTAATCTACCAGCACGACGGCTATTTTTTCGCTGTCGCTGCTGGCCGGGGTGAGATCGGCGCGGCGTCCAGCTTCTGTGAACTGCGGGATGCGCGCCGCGTATGGCCCCTTGAAAGCATCCTGCGCATAAAGTGTTGTTGATTGAGTCATTGCTGCTCTCTTATTCGCTCGTTTCGCCCTGGATATGTGGTGGTTGTAGTTGTGACGGCAGCAAGTAAGTGGAGCCGTTTTCAGTTAATAGCGGCTGGTCGCCGTTGGACGATGGCTTGAGATGTGGCATACCGGCCAGCACCGAAGGGGATTCGTACTGGTCAGTGTCGATGGGCTGGTTAAAGAGCGATTTAAACAGGGGGCCTTCCAGCGTTTCCTCTTGTATCAGGCGCTCGCTAATCATTATCAGGCGCGTCTTATTTTGGAGCAAGACGTTATAGGCTTTGTCGAAGGCGTCCTGGATGAAACGCCGGATCTCTTCATCGATTTCACGCGCCGTTTGTTCACTGTAGTTGCGCTGCTCGCCAAAATCACGGCCCAGAAAAACCAGTTCATCTTTATGGCCCAGCGCCATGGGGCCGATGCGGCTGCTCATGCCATACTCCGTCACCATGGAACGCGCAATCTTGGTGACACGTTCGATGTCGTTCGACGCGCCCGTTGTGACATCGCCGAAGATAATCAATTCGGCGACGTGACCTCCCAGCGCGTAGGCCAGGATATCCTCGAACTGCGGTTTGCTCCACAGGTAGCGGTCTTCGGTTGGCAAGAGCATGGTGAAGCCGCCAGCCTGGCCACGCGCCACAATCGAGACTTTATGCACCGGGTCGGTATTGGGCAGCATACGCGCCACCAGCGCGTGTCCGACCTCGTGATAGGCGGTAATGGCCTTCTCGCGCTCGCTGATGATGCGGCTCTTGCGGGCGGGACCGGCAACCACGCGGTCAATGGCTTCTTCCAGTTCGCTCATACCAATTTTGCGTTTGTTGCGCCGCGCCGTCAGAATCGCGGCCTCGTTGAGCAGGTTGGCGAGGTCCGCGCCTGAAAAGCCGGGGGTCTGTTTGGCGAGCACATCCAGCGAGATACTGGTTTCAAATGGCTTGCCTTTGGCGTGTACCTGGAGAATAGCGATTTTGCCACGAATGTCGGGACGATCAAGCACAACCTGGCGGTCGAAACGTCCGGGGCGCAGCAGGGCGGGATCGAGCACATCGGGGCGATTGGTGGCAGCGATGACAATCACGTTGGTATTGGTATCAAAGCCATCCATTTCAACCAGTATCTGGTTGAGCGTCTGCTCGCGCTCGTCGTGCGACCCGCCGAGGCCCGCGCCGCGCTGCCGGCCCACGGCATCGATTTCATCCACAAACACGATACAGGGGCTATTCTTTTTTGCCTGGTCGAATAAGTCACGCACGCGGCTGGCTCCCACGCCGACAAACATTTCAACAAATTCGGAGCCGCTGATACTGAAGAAGGGCACGCCAGCTTCTCCCGCGACGGCGCGCGAAATGAGCGTTTTGCCGGTGCCGGGAGGGCCAACCAGCAGCAGACCTTTAGGGATACGCGCTCCCAGAGCTACGAACTTATCGGGGAACTTCAGAAATTCAACAATTTCCTGTAGTTCTTGTTTGGCTTCCTCGACGCCGGCCACATCCGCGAAGGTCACAGTAGACTTATTGCCCGTAAACATACGCGCGCGGCTCTTGCCAAATGATAGCGCCTGGTTGTTGCTTCCCTGCGCCTGCCGCATCATAAAAATGAGCAGACCACCTATGAAGAGGAATGGCAGCAAACCGGCCAGAATATTTAACCACGCGCTGGCAGCGCTGGGAGAGTCATATTGCAGCACCAGTTGCTTGCTGTTGGTGTAGTCGATGGTATTATCTTTCAACACTTTTGTGATATCTAGAGTGCTATTGATATTGGCGCTCTCTTTGGACTGATTCTGTCCGCGTGTCAGGGTGATGGTATCGTTGCCTACCAGGAGCGTATCTGTCTGATTTTTGGCGATATCCGTCTTAATATCATTGAGGATGGTCGAGATGTTGACCTGCGTCGTATCAGAACCTGAATGGAAAATGAGCACGATTACCAGGACGATGACCAGCGCCAATATGAGCCAGATAAAACTGTTCCTTAGCCATTTCCCACTACTTGTCATGGGGTTTCCTCTCTCCAAATCAGACAGCCAGGCTGGGTCAACCCGTGTAGGCTTTCGACAATCCAATACGATTATGCTGCCTGTCGTCTAACGTTATATTCTTTCGTGGGCTATTATAGCATATTCACCAACATATTCAGAAGAGCGGGCGAGCGAGCACAAGCGCATACACAGCTGCGGCTCCGGCGGCAAACAGCGGCGCGGCGCAGGCTTCAAGGGTGGAAGAGGTTGTGCTGACATCATCGATGAGCAGGATAGTGCGTCCGCGCAGTTGCCCGTTTGTATACGCGGGCGCACAGGAGAACGCGCCCTGCACGTTTTGCTGTCGTTCCCAATGCGTTAATCCCACCTGGGAAAGCGTAGCGCGATGGCGTATGAGCATGTTTTCAAAAAGCGGAAGGTTGGTCTGGCTTGCGCAGACGCGCGCCAGCAGCGCGGCGTGGTTGTAGCCGCGCTGCCGGTAGCGTTTGCTGTGCAGGGGAACCGGCACGATGCCATCGGCGCGTATGCCGAGGGCGCGGTATGCCTGGACAAGCAGCATACCCAGCGGTTGCGCCAGGCGCGTGTTGCCGTCGTATTTGAGCGCATGGATGTACGAGCGCAGCGGCTCCTGGTAGGCGCTTACTGCGCGCAATCCACTGAGCTTGAGCGGGGTCGACTGGCAGGATGAGCATATGCCCCCTCGTGAAAGAGGCGCGCTGCATCGCTGGCAACTTGATGTCAGGGGAGGAATGTGTGCCAGACAGGACGGGCACAATACATGTCCGCCGCGCTGGCAACCCGCGCAGCGCGGCGGGTAGAGAAGATCGAGCAATTGCTGCATCGCCCGTCTGGGAAGCAGCTCCCCTTTCTTGCCGGTCATCTCGCATGCTCCTGCTTAACGTCTCCCAACGGTGTTTCGTTGATGATGGGCTGAATTGAGTGGACATAATGCAGGTGCGGCGAAAACGTAACCTCAACTCTCTGTCCCTCGCGTAACGCTTTGTGCTGTTCTTCGCGGATTGCGAACGGCACTATGTCTTGCTGGGAGGCGAGTGTTTCCAGGGCCATGCCATACCATGCTCGTCCGAGGCGTGGTGTCAGGCCGGGGTGGCTTGCGTGTCTCCCCAGGGGAGAGCGCGTCCGCTGCGAAATGCGCAAACCAATAACTTTTCCGCGCATCATCGCTGCTGGTTGCCGGAGATCATGCCATGCCCACAAAGCCAGTAGAAGTGGATATGGGAAAAAGAGCAGGCCCAGCAGGACGAGCGCGATTGATGCGAATAGACCGCTCAGAGGGCTACCGCCGGGCAGGTTAAAGCGTTGTCCATGATCTTCCAGGGCGTATAAATATCCTAGATGTGGCGAATAATCCAACGTGACTTCGTCGCCGCTATGGATAACACGTTGCTCATCCGGTGTAATAGCGGGTGTGATAGTCACTGATCTGCCATTTCGTTGCAGGTGAATTGACAGGTGGGTCTGATTATCCAGTATGCCGCTTGTGAAGCCTGTCACTAAACCTGGTATGCGCGTGGGGGACGAGTTGCTGTCGATGATAATGGAAATCAGGGAGTAAATCCCCGCGAGTATGAAAAAAAACCCTACGCATATGAGCGGAACGCCGATCAAAAGCGCGCGGCCCGGTCTGATGCCCGGCCTCCAACTCCACCATGAGAAGGAGGCTTCGTTGGCGTTGACCTGTTGCCCCGTTTGACGTTTGTCGTCGAACACCCGCTAGCCCCTTTATTGTGATATACTAAAGCATAATTCCGGCGTCCAGGTGGGCGCAAGGCATATTTCTTAGGAGTGATAATTCATGGAGAATACTACCGCGAGCCAGACTATAGCCGTTGAAAAGCCTGCTACAGAAGGACGAAAAGCGTATGGCACGGCCAAAACTGAGAATTTGCGCGATTTGGGCCTCTGGCGCATCCTCTTGCCAGCTGTCGTCGTGGCCTTTTGCCTGGCGCTGATAGCATTTCCTCTCATTATTTTGACGCCGCTCTTTCTCCACTCACTTGATCCCGCCTCCGCATCAAATGTGCTTGGTAGACCTCTGACCTGGATCTGGACTGTGATGGCGCTGATCGAGGCCGGTATAATAATCGTCGTTGTGCGGGGCCTTCTCAAGATTTTCATGACCCAGGCTGGTAATTACCGGTAAGGATTTCCAGGGCGAGTAGTGCCTATTTTTTCTCCAGGGCCAGCAGCCATGCCTTGGTGGGTAGGCCGCCGCCGTAGCCTGTCAGTGAGCCATTGCTGCCAATGACGCGATGGCAAGGAACGATGATGGCGACGGGATTGGCCCCGTTAGCAGCGCCTACCGCTCGCACTGCGCTGGGATGCCCAATTTCACGCGCAATCTCCGCGTAGGAGCGCGTTTCGCCATACGGAATGCGGGTGAGCGCGTTCCACACCTTCAATTGGAACGGGGTGCCATGTAAATCCAGCGAGCAGGTGAATTGCAGGCGTTCGCCCGCGAAGTAGCGCCCCAACTGGTCAGCGGCCTGGCGCAGCGGCTCGCAAGATTTCATCTTCGACGACCGATGTGAAGCTTATCTTGCGCTGTACCCAGCTCAGCCCCATGTCCAGCGGCGTGCCAGGCGTTCCCAGCCAGCAAATGCCGCGTTCAGTAGCCAGTATCACACATGATCCACGCGGACTTGAAACGCTGCTCCAATGGAGCGTATTTACTCCTGATAATGCGACAACCATCACCGGCTCCTTTATCCTGCCTGATACGCCTTTGCCACATTATAACCGCGAACCGGCAAACTGTTGAGGGTGCGTTGACCAATTGACCAGGGCAGGAACCGTCATCTTTTCGCGCGAATGACCAGGGCAGGGGCAAGCCCAGCCCGTCTTTCACTGGTAGGTTTTTTGAAACGCGGCGCTCGCGCCTGTCATTCTGAGCGCAGCGAAGAATCTGCGTGCGGCTCGGCGAGAGATTCTTCGCTGCGCTCAGAATGACAGTTCCCACCTCGCTGACGCCTTTCCCAAAAACCTACCAGTGAAAGGCCCAGCCCGTACCCAACTACGGAATGGTTTCGCGTATCGTATAGGGTACGGGCTGTGCAAGCCCCCGCCCTGGTTGTGTCTATGTGAGCAGAGCTTATGATTGGACGATAATAGTTGCTTTCATGGACGGGTGAATCTGGCAATGGTAGGCGAAGGTGCCAGCTTTGGTGAAGGTGAAGCTGAACGTCCCGCCATTCGCGGAGATGGGCGTGTTGATGTTGGAGTCGAACGATGTGCCATCATCGCTGGTAACGGTATGCGGCGCGCCGGTAGTATTGGTCCAGGTGACGGTTGTTCCCACTTTGATGGTAATGGTAGCCGGGTTGAAGCCGAAATTGCCAGTCGATGTATCAATAGCAATCGCCTTTGTGGGGCCTGAAGGCGTTGCCGTAGGCGTAGAGCCAGCCTGGGTGGGAGTTGGCGTAGAGCCGCCGCTGGTAGAGCCGCCGCAGGCCGCCAGCACTATCATCGCCGCGAAGGCCAGCAGAACGAACCATGCGCGTCCGCTGCGCTGTTTAGATCGAGTCGTCGTGTGTGTGTTCAAACGCATTTTTTCCTCTTTTGTATATGTATTGAAACTTAGAGTGAGCAGGAGACATGCCCTCTATACGCTGCGCTTATTGGTTGATGGCAGGTGGATTGAGCGTGGACCTGTCAATCGGGTTCTTTCTTACTGGATAATACGCAGCAGGGTTACTTTTGCTCCTTTCTCCCCTGATTGTCAGTATAGGACACAGGGTAAGATGGCGTATGCGCAAGATTACCCATTTTGCGCTCTTGTAATCCATGAACTGAGAACGTACAATTTGGCATAGATGAACTGTCACGCCATGCCAGAAAGGACGGCTCCCAGTGATGGACTTTGAACTCCCGGAAGAACACCAGCTTGCGTATGAAAGCGCCTACGCCTTTGCGCAGGATGAGATTAAACCCCATAGCGCGGAAATTGAGCGTACCGACGAGTTTCCGCCCTGGATTTGGAAACGCCTGGCCGAGCAGGGCTACACGGGTATCGCGGTGCCGGAGGAGTACGGCGGCAGCGGCGGCGATTTCCTGATGGCCGCCCTGGTGGCGCGTGCCATCGGTAGAGCCAACAGCGGTATATCCATGTCGTTTGGAGCGCATTTGAATTTGTGCGCGCACAATATTTTGCGCAACGGCACCGAACAGCAAAAACGTAAATACCTGCCCGGCCTGACCAGCGCGGAGTTGATTGGCGGGTTGGGTCTCACCGAGCCGAATGCCGGTTCCGACGCCATGGGCATCCAGACCACCGCGCGCGAAGTCACTGGCGGCTATGTGCTCAATGGCACCAAAGTCTTCATCACCAACGGGCCAATCGCCAATGTGCTGATCATCTACGCCAAGACAAATCTAGCCGCGGGCAGTCGCGGTATCACCGCCTTTATCTTTGAAACCAGCACGCCCGGCTATCACGTGGCGCGCAAGCTGGAGAAGCTGGGGATGCACGGCTCGCCGACCGGCGAACTGGTCTTCGAGGATGCCTTCGTGCCCTATGAAAACGTGCTTGGCAAGGTGAATGAAGGGTTCAAAGTCGTCATGAGCGGGCTGGACCTGGAACGCGCCTTCTTTGCCGTCAGCATGGTAGGTGGCATCGAGGCCGCATTGGAAGTCTCCCTGAAATATGCCAAAGAACGCTACCAGTTTGGGCAGCCCATCGCTAATTTCCAGCTCATCCAGGCCAAGCTTGCCGACATGTACACCGACCTGGAAGCGGCCAGATTGATGGCGCATCGCTGCATGTGGCTGGCGCAGCAGGGCAAGCGTGTCAGTAAGGAAGCGGCCTCGGCGCTGCTCTTCACGGCGCGCGCGGCCATGCGAGCCGCCGACGAAGCCTTGCAAATTCATGGCGGCTGGGGCTACCTCACCGACTTCGAGGTTGAGAAGATGTGGCGCAATGCCAAACTGGGCGAGATTGGCGCGGGTACCAACGAGATACGCCAGTTGCTGATTGCGCGAGAACTGCTGGGGATGAGGTAGGCCACTCATGAAATCAGTGCGTATTGCCGGGGGACTCGGCTTTTACGGCGACTCCTGGCGACCCATCAAGGCCAGCATTGAGCGGGGCAACGTCCAATACGTTGCGTCAGATCACCTGGCGGAACTGACGCTGGCGATCCTCCAGAAGGATCGCCAGCGCGACCCCGCCCTGGGCTACACGCGCGATTTCGCTCCCATGCTGCTCGATCTGCTTCCTATAGCCATACCACGCGGCGTGAAATTCATTCTTAACGCGGGTGGCTTGAACCCACTGGCGGCGCGTGAGGTATTGTTGAACGCGCTGAAAAAGTCTGGCATCAAGCTCAAAGTCGGGGTGGTGCTGGGCGATGCGGTACTGGAACGTTTCGACGAATTGCAGGCGGCGGGTGTCTCGCTGGCGCACATGGACACGGGCGAGGATATCGCGGCGGTGCGCGAGCGCATGGTTTTTGCCAGCGCCTACCTGGGGGCGCGTCCCCTCGTCGAGGCTCTGGATGCCGGAGCCGATATCGTGCTGACGGGGCGCGTGGCCGATGCCGCGCTCTTTCTCGCGCCCATCGTGCATGAACTGGGCTGGCGTTGGGATGACTGGGATAAGCTGGCCCAGGGTATCGTGGTCGGCCACCTGCTGGAGTGCAGTGGCCAGGCGACTGGCGGAAACTTCGGCGGCGACTGGCGTTCTATGCCCGATTTAGCTCACATAGGGTATGGCATTGCCGAGGTGTGGGAAAATGGCGAGGCGGTCATCAGCAAGGCTCCCAACACCGGCGGGCGAGTGAGCTTCGATACGTTGCGCGAACAGTTGTTATACGAAGTGCATGACCCCGCGCACTATATGACCCCCGATGTCGATGTCGATATGACCACGCTGCACATGGAAGAGATCGGGCCGGATGCGGTGCGCGTCAGCGGCGCGACGGGACGACCCGCGCCCGTAGCGCTCAAGATCGTGGCAGGTTACGAAGATGGCGTGATGGGGCAGGCCATGATCGGCTATGCCTGGCCCGACGCGCTGGCGAAGGCGCAGGCCGCCGCGGGAATCATCCAGCAGCAAATGATCGAGGTTGGCCTGAAAGCCGAAGAGACCGTCATCGAATACATCGGTTATAACTCCATTCACGGCCCCCTGGCCGACGCTACTTACGCTGGCGAACTGAACGAAGTCTACCTGCGTATCGCAGTACGCTGCGCCGACAAACGCGAGGCGGCCAAGCTTGGCCGTCTCTTCCCGCCGCTCGCTCTTAGTGGCCCCCCCTTTATCGGCGGCGCGGGCGGCATGATCGAACCACGCGGCCTGCTCGGCATCTGGCCCACGCTGGCGCGGCGCGACATCATCGAAGAATACGTGCGCGTCAGCGTCGAGGAGTCTTGAGCATGAAGAAACGCTTAGTCGAACTGGCCCATGCCCGTTCAGGCGACAAGGGCGACAAGGCCGATATCAGCCTGTTTGCCTACGACCAGCCCACCTACGACCTGTTCGCGCGCGAAGTGACCGCCGCTCGTGTCAAAGAGCACTTCAAGGGCATCATCACCGGCGAGGTCGAACGCTACGAAGTTCCCAACGTGCTGGCCCTCAAATTCGTGCTGCACGGGGCGTTGAACGGCGGCGCGTCACGCTCTCTGCGCAGCGATGGCCTGGGCAAGTCGCTCTCGTCGGCGCTGCTGAGGATGGAGATCGAGGTGTAAAGCGGTCTATTTTGTGAACTATTTCATAGACCGCTATGTTAAAATGTAGATGCGAATGTTTCAACCAGTACATAAAGCAAGTGTCGATCAAAGCGAATTTTGAAAGGACGGTTGCGTTGTGACAAATACCACAGAATCTCTGAGAGTCATTCAGGAAGCAGTTACACGCATTTTTAAGTATACAAATAAGGGTCGGGGTTTGTTTGACCAGGATGAGTTAGTGCAAGCGTGGGTTTTTCAGCACCTTAGAATTATTGGTGAAGCAATCAGTTCAATGCCACAGATGTTCCGAAGTCTTCATCCTGAAATTCAGTGGAAGCAATTTATAGAGATGGGAGACTCTCTTAGCCAGCGTTATTACGACATCAAGCAAAACCATGTTTGGGCTGTGGTTGAAAATGATATTCCTCCATTAAAAGCGAGCGTCGATGCGATTTTGGCTGGGCGGGAATAAACTCAATAATATAATATCAACTTGAGTGTGAAGGGTATTTCTATGTTACGCCGGCTACTTTATATCATCGCCATACTGGTAGTGTTGGGAAGCTCCTTTCTCCCACTCAACGTGGTCGCCCAAACGTTCCTTGCAAACGCTTCTCACAATTCGCCTGTCAGCCTGGATTTCCCCGTGCCCGACCCGCTCTACATCTATAACCAGTTTGCGTATGTCACTTCGCATTTCCAGCGCAGGGAGGCGGGCTATACTGCCAATCAGGGACATGACCAGTTCGCGGCGTACTGGACGCAGGAGATGATGAACAACCTGGCGGGTTTGGGGGCGCAGGTGCGGCGCGATACTTTTCCCATACATGGGTGGCGCGAGCGCGCGGCGACTCTGCCAGCCTTCAATATGGAGGTGACGGTGCCGGGTCTGGCGTATTCCAGAGCAGGAGATTATCGTTGGCTGTCATTATGATGGGAAGGCGAACTCGACCGAATCGGCGCTTGACGATACCAGCGGGTGTACCTATGAACTGGGCGTGGGCAAGGCCATGGGCGATTACTGGCGCAGCCACCATGTATACCCGGCGCGTACCGTACGGTTCGTGATCTTCGATGCCGAGGAACAGGGGTTGTTCGGTTCGTTTCACTACCTGGATAGCACTATCAACGGAGATTTGTCTAACGTGGTGGCGATGTTCAATGAAGAGCAGAGCGGCATCAACTACCCGGCGCGTTTCCTGGGCAAGGCATCCAATCCATTCATGCCCGACTACATCGACGTTACACCGTTGCAAGATAATATCGCCTATCCCGGTCGCATTCACTTTACTCCCCAGCAGCGCGAGCGCGTGGTTCATTTTCGCGACCTGTGGCAGCAGGCCATTCCCGCCGTTTTTGCGCAATTCCAGGCCGTTGGCTATTCGTCGCTCGATTATTACGATAGCAACAACTCGAATGTCTCTCAACCCATATTTACGCCTGATCAGCAGAACAATGTCCATATTCAGGACGACCCATCCAGCAATAGCGACCAGGTGCCGTTTATCTATGCCGGGCTGCCGGTAGTCACCGTAACGGGCGATCAGAGCTACTATGACCCGCATCCGCCGGTATGGGCCTTTCCCTATGATCTGCCGGAGGATACGCTCGCATTGATGAACACTTATACCTGTGGCGCTGAGCGGCCATCAGCGGCGCTGGCATTGGGGCTGGCGCTGCCTGCCATGCTCACGACCTGGATGCTCAACCAGCCCGACATGCTCGGACAGACGGCGGCAGATGGCAATCCCATTGCGACTATTAGCGATATCGGGCAAACCGTTGTGGGGCAAAACATCGCGCTCGAACGCCAGAGCCTCTTTCGATCCATCCAACGCGAGCAATCCCCTGAGCTATGCCTGGAATTTTGGCGATGGCGCGGCTTCAACCAGCATCAGCGTCAATCATACCTATCGACAGGCAGGGAACTATACGCTGACGCTCACCGTCACTTCGCCGGGCGGCAAGCGCATCATCAACAAGACCATCAATGCGGGCAACGGGCCGAATTACTACAGCAATCCTTACTCTCCACTGGGCGGCGTTAACCGCTACAACCCGGCTGTCACCATCGCTGCGGCCAACAACAACCTGCCTGCGCAGCCCCCTTTGAACCCGCCCCACATAGCAACGCCTGCACCGACCGTGACTGTCGCGCCTACTACTGCTGCCAGCGCGACGCCGGTTGCGACCGACGTGCCAACCAGGAGTGGTGTTGCCCTCGCTCCGTCAGCCCTGCTGATAGGACTCTACATCTTCGCGGCTATTGTTTTGATCATTGGGTTGAGTTTGATTGGGGTTGCAGTTTTTCGCGGGCGGCGTAAATAACTCTAATGCAAAGAAGATGTGGTTACAATGTGTTAAGTAGTCGAAGTACTTCTTCGGCTTCTAATAATGCGGCTCTTGTCCTACCAGTTAATTTACCAGAGAAGGTATCCTGATAATCAGCTTCATTTCGCAGCGAGCGCAAGTGATGCAATAACCTTCCAATTTTTCGACGAGCGAGATCATTGCTCTTTTTAAACTTCTCTCCGACATACGCATGAACATTCACTCTGGCAGGAAAGATTTCCGCATCTGTATAAATTAAGTGATTGCGTGCCTCACAAAAGGCCGCATAATAAGCCCTGCTAATCGCGGAACGCAGCATTGCTTCTTGCATAGAAGATGTAGCTGATTTACTGGTGAGTTCCTGCGCGAGGGTGTAATACTCTGACCAGTTGAAACTCATTCTAACTCCAGGCCAATAGCGATTTTATCCGTTACCTCGTTTGAAGGGTGGGGCCACCAATCGTCATAGAATTGTTCCAGCGTTTTCATGGCTTCTTTCCCGTCTAAATGTGTGCCAATTGAGACAACCAATTCTTCATTGTCACCTGTTAGACCGTCGGGATCAACTGTTGGATTGAGCATGACTTCTGAGCCTGGAAAATATCTCTGAATGTTCTGGTGCGCATCGAGGAGTACTGGCATGAGAGATGGGTACGTTTTAAGAATCTTTTGTACTTGATCCTGATCTCCAACGACAAAAAGTCTCTTCAGTTTTTGAAATCGAATTTCAAAAAGATGAATGAGTGATGCATTATTATCATCTCGATGAAATGATGAGCCTGTTTGTCTTATACTCATAAAGTCAATCCCCCTCTGAAAAACCTTTATGCTTCTACATTACCATAGATGTATTGTGGACTCAAGCATTTTTTGAGCAAAAGAAGGTTGAATGCCTATCATCCTTGATATATGACGCCTTGTTATTGTACAGTAACGGTACAGATTTTAGCTATTTTTAGGAAGGGACAGCAACCCCATGACCAGCAATGACGAGCGATTAGCCGCGGAGATTGAGCGCATCAAAAAAGGGGGCGCGGAAAAATATCAGGCGCGCAACCGCGAGCAGAAGAAGCTGTTTGCGCGCGACCGCCTCAAACTCCTGCTCGATGATGGCAAGATCGAGTTTGAGGATGGTATGTTCGCGGAAAATCAGAACCCGGAGCTACCTGCCGATGCCGTCATTACTGGAGTCGGGCGCATTTATGGCCGCCCGGTGGCATTTAGCGCGTCGGACTCGACCGTCAAAGCTGGCACCGCTGGTGAGAAGTCGGTACAAAAGAACCTGCGCATTCAGGAAATGGCGATGCAGATGCGCATTCCCATGTTCTACCTGATCGACTCGGCGGGGGCGCGTATTACCGACCAGGTGCGTCTCTTTCCGGGGCGCAACCAGGGCGGGCGCACTTTCTACAACCAGATCAAGATGTCGGGCGTAGTGCCGCAAATCTCCATCATGTTCGGGCCATCACCGGCGGGAGCCGCCTACACTCCATCTTTCGCCGATATCGCCATCATGGTAGAGGGCAATGCCAGCGCCTATCTCGGTTCGCCGCGTATGGCCGAAATGGTCACACGCGAGAAGGTAACGCTCGAAGAGATGGGCGGGGCGCGTATGCACTGCACGGTGTCCGGCCTGGGCGACTTCCTGGCCGCCAGTGAAGAAGACGCCATTTCAATCGCCAGGGAATATTTCCGCTATATGCCCCAGAACTATCTGGGCAAGCCCGACGACGCCGAACCCGCGCCGCCTGCCAGCGACCGCCCATTGAAAGAGATCGTGCCGGAAGCGCAAAACAGGGCATTTAACATGTACGATTTTCTCAACTCGCTGGTAGACGGGGGCAGTTTTCTGGAAGTCAAAAAACTCTTTGCGCCCGAACTCATCACCGGATTTGCCCGTCTTAATGGACGCGCCGTTGGCATCGTCGCCAATCAGCCGCGTGTCAAGGGCGGCGTGCTCTTCGTCGATTCGTCCGATAAGGGGACGCGCTTCGTCAATACCTGCAACGCCTTCAACATACCACTGCTTTTCCTGGCTGATGTGTCCGGCTTTATGATTGGCTCCGCTGTCGAACGCGCTGGCATCATCCGGCATGGCGCGAAGTTTATCGCCGCCGTCTCGCAGGCGGTTGTGCCGAAAATCTCGGTGATTGTACGTAAATGCTACGGCGCGGGCCTCTATGCTATGGCCGGGCCGGCTTTTGGCACGGATGCAGTCATCGCATTGCCAACCGCTCAGATCGCCGTCATGGGTCCCGAAGCGGCCATCAACGCGGTCTATGCTAACCAGATCGCCGAACTGCCCGAAGAGCAGCGCGAACCGTTCCGCAAAATGCTCGAGGCTAAATATGCCGAGGATATCGACATTTTCCATCTTGCCTCTGAAATGATCGTTGATACCATCACCCCCTTCGAGTCCCTGCGCGACGAGCTGATCGCTCGCTTCAGCGTGTATCAGACCAAAGAGGCGCGTTTCTCAGAATGCCGCAACCCGATTTATCCCGTTTAATGGTACAAAATGAAACTCCTTAACCTGTTCTGGTACTTTGCTCCTAATTTTTTTAATGTGCATGAGGAGGAGCATAAAAGCTGTGGTAATCTCACAATCGGAACATCCGCACATCTCTATGAATGAAAATAGCTAGTAATAAACGCTTTATCAGTTCACAACACCTGTTCTGATTACAGAGCTTGTGTTATGGCTGCCACTTTCGATATGGAATATGCGTTGCCAGGATGCTCATACACCCACGTATGCTGCGTCGTCCTGGAGGGGAAACGCATAGAACGGGGAACCTGCTCAATCGGAACGCATAAGACACCTCTCGCGGAGCAGAGAAGGATGGCTTTGATTCCCTATGCCTATTTTCATTTGCTCCTGTTTTACGAGAAGAAAGAAGAGATGACACGTGCAAACGCTAACACGACCAAAATCGCCGCATAGACAATATCCTGGTTTTCAGCCTCCGCGAGCGAGGCGCAGGCGTTTCTCGCCTTTAATGCTCATTGGAATGACTGTTACCTTGCTTATTATCTTAGGCGCGGGGGCTTTTGTGTACATCCAGCAACGCCTGGGTAGCCATGCCGCGACGGTTAATGCGAATTGTTCGCTGCGAGTGCCGAACCAGCCCTTGACTGCGCAGGGGTTAGCGACCCCCTATCAACTATTTGCCACAGACGGGGATCAAGGGCCGTGTAACGAGGCCAATGCCAACCAGTCCGCGTTTGTCCAGGCGGCTATCTTCGATCCGGCCACCAATGCGCTTTCTGCCTACGAACCTCTGGTGATCGACCGCGGAACTCAACCTGCTATCGCTCCGGTCGTTCCCCAACTGCCACAGGGGGCCATCGTCGGGCTATGGTTCGGTTTCAATGGCACCTTCTTGCATTTAACGGGCGACAAGGCCGGTGGTCTCTGCATCAACGGACGCCGCGGGTCTGATTTTGGGCAGTTTGCGTATTGTAACGCGCCTCAATTTTTCCACGCTGTTAATGCTGCCATTCAAGCCGGGAAGCTCGCTGTCCCCCCTACTGGTATGGCGAACGATGGGCAACCATGCCTCACGACGCGCAGCTTCGCCCTGGTCGATATGGACCAGAGCGATAATGTGCAGACGCGCTACCTCGCTAATGCCGATGGTCAGACGGCCCAGTTTTCGGATGCCAATATGGCCCAGTTGCAGAACGCGACTAAACTGGGAAATCCCAGTGATAACGCCTTGCTTTCGCGCTTTGTCGATCCGGCTCTCGGTTGCCAGGCCTGGCAAATACCGGACCTCGTGAATAACGGAACCATGACAGCGACAATGGCAACCGACGAGCTACAGGCCGCCGCCAACCAGCAGCCGCCAATCGCGCTGGTTCCCAGTGGCGATGAAATGGTACTCGTCAATAACCAGCCCAGCCTGGCAAAAGTGAATGCCTACCGTATTGGCGTCGATCAGATGCCTGCCGCCGCTACCAATGATGCCAGTACGACCACCTACTGCAACAACCTCATCAATGTAGCACTTCCACGCTTACAGCTTGACATGAAGGTGTTCCAGAATGCCGCCTCGCCCGATGGGGGCGCAATGACAAATTCGCTCTTTACATTCCTGGCGAACCGCCTCAATGCCACGCTGGGCGCTAACGGCCTGAACTGTGTTGGATTGCTCAATATCGAGAATCCTGTAAAACTTACGACAGATGACAACGGCATAGTGACCGGAGCTACACTGACGATCACGGGAACAGGCACAGGGACGGGAACGACCGCGCCAAACTGCAATATAAATGGGACTGTAATTGCAGGTTGTATGGGCACCACGACGATCAATGGTCAAAACTGCACCCTGGCATTTGCCAACGGAACAGTTACCGAGACCTGCTCAGCTACTAGTGGAAATCCCGGCCCTGGCACTCCGACTCCGCTGCCATTCAACAATAGCGCAACCAGCAACGACACAAACACAGCCCAGGGCAACTTCGATGGAGTGGGAAACAGTTATTCCGCGCAGACCCTGCAAAACGCGGGTCTCGCTCCGGGAAAGACGCTCACTTTCAACGGCATCTCCTTCCTCTGGCCCAACTCGGCGGTAGGAACGCTCGATAATGTGCTGGCGCAGGGTCAGACCATCGCGGTAACTGCGGCCAAAGGAGCAACGACACTGGCCTTCCTGGGATCGGCAGCGTTCGGCCCATCGACAGGTACAGCAACCATCACCTATACCGATGGTTCGACGCAGACCTTCACGCTGGCCTTTAGCGACTGGACGCTCAACGGAGGCGGCTCCGCGCCCTTGAATGGAGATCAGGTAGCTGTTACCCTGCCCTACCGCAACACGCTGAGAGGTATGCAGCTTGACCAGATGCCGAATGTATTCTATACGTCGGTTGCCTTACAGGCAGGCAAGACCATCAAGAGTGTCACCCTCCCAACGAGAGCCAATCACGGCCTGCTACACATTTTTGCCATCAGCACGAAGTAAGACGTATCCACATGCAGACGGTCTGCCTGCTTGTCCAGATGGACGACGAAGAGTACTGGCATATTTACCAGGAGTTTCGTCGTCCATCGCCGCCTCAACCCTGATCTACAACCCTGCAATGGATGTGATACGTCGTTGTGAAGTGCCTCGCCACTGCAGACGTATATCCTGTAGACGCCAGAGAGATGCAGTTCCTGGTATCTGACGCCGCCAGAACCGTACAGAAGGAGAGATCAATGTGTCTGTAGCACCCAGACGCCAAAGGCGCACTTCTATGCTCACTATTGCGCCCTGGATCGTCCTGCTGCCGCTCACGCAGGCGGGTTTGGGGTATCTCAGCGTGCGCAGCTCATCGCCCTGGTACTGGCTGGTTGGCACGCCGCTGTGTTCTCTTCTCATCTTCGTGCTGACCGCCTTCTGCGCTACAGGAGGTCTCGCCCCACCGCAAGCTCGCAGAAGAGGTGTATCCATTAGCCTCATCGCTAGCATAGGTGGGGCTGTGCTGGATGCGCTGATCGCGGCTCTCCTGATCGTTTTGTTGCTTCACGACGCCCAGACGCATTCCCCTTCCGTCTCTCACTTGCCCGGTCCCGGCCTGGCTCTGTTGGCGCTTTTCTTCTGGTTTGTCCCGCTCTTTCTGATGCTCAATCTGCTCGGCATCGCGCTGGCACCACTGGGCGGATTGCTCGGTGGCCATCTGAGATCCCAGATAAAACAGAAAAGCCAGTCTGCGCAGGAGTGGACTGGTGAGCAGGAGCGGGCAAGGCCCTGGAGTGTGGGTATGTTTGCGGTCATCATCATCGCCATGCTTCTGGCGCTTATGACGGGAATCGTTTTCATCGTGCTCACCCTCGGCGTTTTCCCGTAGGAAGAAAGCCTATCTGGAGCATCATTCCTCTGCTCTGTGATTGAATCCGGAAAAAGTCTGGTAAAGCCTCATTTGATCAGCCAGGTGCTACGGGGTACGTGCTTCTTTTCGTCCAAATGTGGTACCATCTAAGCACGTCAAAAATGCAGTTCAGGCAATAGAGAGGCGGGGAATGCGGCGCGACGAAGCCAGCAGCATAAACCGAAAAGGGGGAATTGAGCAGGTATGAAACGTGTTGTCAGTAATATGGCGGGTGTTATCCTGGAGTTTCTGGTGAAACCGGGTGATGCGGTCGTGGTTGACCAGGACGTGGTGATGCTGGAGTCGATGAAGATGCAGATTCCTATACAATCGACCGCCGCGGGAACGGTGAAGACGTTCAAGGTGAGCGAGGGCGATTTTGTGGATGATGGCGATACCATTATGGAAATCGAATGATTGTTTGTGAGGGATGAGCAGGCCATGACGGCGCGATTGATCTGTAAACACTGTGGGAAACCGGTGCTGGGAGGTTATGTGAATGCCCTCGGCGCTGTGTGGCATCCTGAACATTTTATGTGCGCTGGCTGCGATTTGCCCATTGGTGCGGCTTCTTTCAATGTGCATGAAAACAAACCCTATCACCGCGCCTGCTATCTTGAGAAGGTTGCGCCGCGCTGCGCTGCCTGTGGCAAGCCCCTGGCAGATCACTATGTGCAATCGGATGGGAAGTCTTACCATGACGATTGCTATCGAAACTTTGTGGTGCCGCGTTGCGTCTACTGCAACGAGCCATTGATGGAAGCGTATGGAGTGGATTACTGGGGCGCGCGGTTTTGCAAGAAACACCGCCAGGAATATCCCGCCTGCGATTTTTGCGGTCGCCTCATTCCACCTGCGCAGCAGGAACGGAGCAGCGAGAAGCTACATAGCACGCGCTGTCCCGTATGTCGCTCCCGCGCTATTGAAATGGTTGAACAAGCCAGGACAGCTTTCGCTGGAGTAAAACGCTGGGTGGGCAGTCAAGGCCTCTCATTTAATAACTTACCCATCTCCCTGCAACTGTGTAATCGTGACTACCTGGCAAAACATGGCGGCACGATTGGCCAACCTCACATGCTTGGAGTCACTTTAAGCACCATTCATACCCTGAATGGTCGTGAAACGCGTACCGATGTCGATGGCGTAGCAGTGCTGGAGGGGATGCCAACTCCCCTGTTCGATGGTGTGGTCACGCACGAACTCGGCCACGTCTGGCTCATTGCTCATAATATCAAAGGGCTGCCTCAGTGGGCCGAAGAGGGCTTCTGCGAGTTGCTAGCCTATCACTATTATACGCAATTAAACACGCCGGAAAGCCGCTACCACTCCGAGGGCATGGAAAAGAATCCCGACCCGATTTATGGCGAAGGTTTTCGCCGTGTGCGGGCCATCGCAGACCGGGTAGGGTTCTCGAATGTGCTCAACACGCTACAAACAAGCGGTCGCTTGCCCGCGTGACTCATACCGGCTGATAGATCACATAGCCATCAAAGGTATAAACATGGTATGGCTGGTGGGTGTGCGCCACGCGGTTCGCCATAGCTTTTACAAAGAATGTGTGCTGTGGTAGGGCATAGCTTGATTTCAGATCGGATGTTACGATTATTTTGTTGGGAAGGTAGCGTTCATATCCCGTGTTAAGGTACTCGTCGATGGTGAAGCAGGTGATCTTGCCCGCGCTCTGGAACATCACGCGCTCGCATGTCCAGTAATCAGAGTAGATGTGGACGATACCAAGACTTTCAAGATGATCAATAAAGTCTTCTTGCACGGCATTATTTCCTTGCGTCGTGGGAATTTCCTGAAAAGTTTTTACCGTTCCTACGAAAAAGAGCAACGCAATAAACAGCAGGATAAGATGCCGGGCATGGATGTGAATGAAGGTTGCAACTTTGCTCGACTGTTGGCTTGTCGCGCCTGTGCCCAGCCAGAGTGGGTAGATCAGGGCGGGAGTTGCAATCCATACAAAGAGCATGTAGCGCGAACTCAGGTATGGATACAAGGTTGAAGATGGGCTGAGCGCGAACAGGACCAATGATAAAATTGCCGCGATGAGCAGCCCCAGACGCGCATACGAACGCGCCAGCGCTTCTTGTTGCTCAGGTGAGCGCGCGGCCATCTGGCGCGGTAACGAGAGAATCACCTTGAGGGCGAGGAAGGCTGAACTGACCCACAGCGCAATCCATACCAGCGACCACGCGCCTTGTACGAGCGTGCATTGCAGCGCGCCAGGGCCGCTACCACCCAGGAAAAGCACTTGCGAGGTGTCGCACATGTTACTTTTGCCGGCAATAGCGGGCAGGCTGATCAGTAGAATGCCCAGCGTTCCATGTGCCAGGTAATACAATTTTGATTGTGTTGCAGCTCCACCATTGCTAAAAAGTTTGAGCAATGTGGCCCATGAATTTGTGAGGGGGGTCGCGTGCAGGTTGTAGATGATGAGAGGTAATCCGCCAACCACCAGTCCCGCAACGAGCAAGACGGGCGCCCAGGAACGCATATCGCGCCTGCAGAAGATAAGCAACAAGAGGCCAGAGCTGAGTAGAAACGGTGCGATTACAATGGTGCTCCACAGACTTAATCCAACCAGCGCGCCCCAGCCGAAATAGGCGGCCAGCCGCAGTAAGCGATGGGTGCGGGTTGCTTCCTGCCTGGCAGTGAGAGCCAGCCAGCTTGCCAGGAAATAGAGCAGCGCCCCAAAAAACAGGGTTTCAACCCAACCGCCGAGCGATTGTAGCTGGCGATAAATCATGTAGCTGGAGCCAAGAGCCAGCAGCAAGAGAGTGAAAAGCGCCATGCCTTTTGTATAAAGCAGGCTGGTGAGCAGGTACATAGCATACATGAAAAGAGCAAAGAGCAGAACCAGTCCTAAGCGTAAGCTGAAGAGGGAAATGCCGAAAAGATGGAACATTATAGCCCCAAGATAAGCCTGCGTGGTACCCATGTAGTCCTGGCCGTACATGAAGATGGGACGGTCGCCATGAAATGCGATATTGATCGCCATCATCCCATAAGTTCCCTCGTCGGAGTTGGTATGCGGCCAGCCCTGCGATAACAATGCGATACGTATACCGATAGCTAATGCAATCAGACCGAGCGCGCCGAGACCAAATTTGCTCATTGGAAGACGAATATGCACGGTACCAATTTTCATGCTTGTTTCGGACATACCGATAACCTGCCTCTCAACACATTGGTTTATAATTGTCTGGCGAATTCAAAAAACATATAGGTATCTCTACCTAATTTAAGCGAAGGAGTATAACATGGAGTAACAACGTTATTCGTGTGATTGTAGTTGCATACCTGTCAACATACCAACCAATGTGCTACTTTGCGCTCGCTTATGGCTGTTGCGCTCGTCCTAAAGAGCATGTAACATTTGGGCAAGACATTACATTTAAGTTTCCAGTGAGGTGCAAGCATGTATATCCCGGAGCATTTTCGAGAAGATGATGCAGCAACGTTACAGGCGTTCATACGCGAGCATAACTTTGGCGTGCTGGTTACGCGGGGAGATGACGCGCCTTTTGCGACCCATATGCCCTTCCTCTTTGATGCCGGACGCGGCGTACATGGGATGCTCCAGGCGCACATGGCTCGCGCCAACCCGCAATGGCGCGCATTTGCAAGCGAGCAGGAAGCGCTGGTCATCTTTCAAGGCCCACACGCCTACATCTCACCATCATGGTACGATGTTGCCTTGAGCGTACCTACCTGGAATTATGCCGCCGTTCACGCCTACGGCATTCCGCGTATCATCGAGGATAGCCAGCTTCTATATATGCAGCTTAAAACCCTGGTCGAGATTAACGAAGCCCGGTTTGAGCGTCCCTGGGCGTTCGAGTTGCCCCAGGATTACATCCAGAAGATGATGCGCGGCGTAGTTGGCTTTACCCTCGAAATTACGCGGCTCGAAGGCAAATTCAAAATGAGCCAGAATCGCACTCCGGCGGAGCGAGAGAAAGTAATCGCCGCTTTGCAGGACGAGCATAAAGACGTGGCTGAGATTATGTCCATCTTGAGTTAGAGATAGCGTCCTCTGGGGAATGCGCGTGGCCTTTCACTGGTAGGTTTTTTGAAACGCGCCGCTCACGCCTGTCATTCTGAGCGCAGCGAAGAATCTGCGTGCGGCTCGGCGGGAAATTCTTCGCTGCGCTCAGAATGACAGCTCCCACCTCGCTGACGCCTTTCCCAAAAAGCCTACCAGTGAAAGATGCGCGTGGCTCCGTCCTGATGAATTTTGACAACCAAATCGGGTAATAGAAGGGCAGGGCGTCGTTTCCTGTAGGGACAAGAGGCGGAGTGGAGCGGATGCGGGGGCCTTGTGCTTGTCCTGGTGGCAGTGCGGATTCGCCTGGGTTCCTTGAGGCAGGATGGTCGTACCCCAACAAGGACAAGCAAAAGGCCCCCACAGGGCGGAGCCACGCGCATTACCGTATTCGGTTGTCAAAAGGCATCAGAAAGGGGATGTTTCTTATCGAATTTAGTTGTCCGAACTCATTAGATCTGATCCCCACGCCACGACGCGTTGAGGTGTAATCACAATCAGGGGATACGCTTCCAGCTTCATCGACCGGTATTGGACGTAACGTTCCCGCAGCAAAAGCAACGCGTCAGCGTGTCCGGGTGCGTCGGGTATCAGCAAGTCGGCATGACCGTATACCTGCACGTAACCGAGGCGCGTCCAGTCATCGTCGTAGTGGTCAAACAAGAGCATAGCTTCGTGACGCGCCTCGATGTTACGCACGCGGCGCAGTTGTTGCTGCTCAACTCGTTTAGGTTTTTCGTCCAGGGCAATATAAAAGCGCGACCCATCGAAGACGAAACAGACAGGTACCACATGTGGATGCCCATCTGCGTCGGATGTTGCCAGTCGCGCTACTCTTTGCGATTGTATAAAGGCGATTTCGTGGTCATATAAGGTTGAACGATTTGCCATACTGTTCCAATCAACTACTGGGTTCTGGCCTGCATTTGATAATACGCTGTTCCCAGCACGACTCCAAAAACCAGGGTAAGCGGGAGAGTCAGAAGGACGCCAGTAAAATTAAAAGCAAATGGAGAAATATGATGCACAATATTGCATAGCATCTGGGTTAGCAGCAGCCACCAGGCGAAGCCCAGCAGAAGACCAAGCGGAATGGCGCGATTGATGCTCACTACTTGCGAATGCATGCTGTTGAGAATGAGACCGAAGAGTATGCCGAATACACCACCCAGCGCGATCACCAGCACGAAACCGGCGAGGCGGCTTAATCCAGCGTCGGCAACGGTGATGCCGAACCAGCGCGGCACTTCCTGCAAGCCGTTCCCTGGCACGCCGTTCACGACGACATCGAGCAGTGCCAGCACCAGTCCGGCAAACAAGCCTGTCAATAATCCTCTACGAATACCAGCCATTTTCACCCTCCCTAAACGAACCAATGCGCTATGCGAGCCACGCGACTATTGTTCGCCGATTGCCGTAAACGCGGTTCCAGCCATTGATCGATACCCAGGCGGCGTCCTGCCGGAATGGCTACCAGGCCCAAACCGAGAAGCACCAGCATTCCATAGGTCCATATCCAATCAGTATACGCCAAGCCAATATATAACTGAAGAGCTAAAATACTGGACAGGATGGCGCCAAAGCGCGTGAAGACGCCAAACATCAAGCTTAATGCTACCACGAGTTCCGCGGTCCAGACACCGGCTGCTAAAGGGACGAACAGCGTGCAGCCAGTAGGACCAGCAGTGCTGGCGCACCCGGCCAGAAAGGTATGTTGAAGCAGCGCGCCATATCCGGGTATGATGGCGTGTTGCGACTCGCGCACGATATAGCCATACAGTCCGGCGAAAGTGGGCGGCAACTTCCAGAACAACTGCTGGAACCAGAGATAGCCAACAAAAATACGGATGAGGGCGAAACCGGTTATACTGCGTTCACTCAGCGTTACCGGTGTACTGCTAATCGCGCCCTCCTTATTCGCAACACTTGCCAGATTTTTCTCGTTGCTTGCTGAGGAAGAAATACTCATTGCCTGAGGCTCCTTATTGGAGTATATTTGTCCATACACGTATTGTACACGAAACGAACTGGCATTTTTTGCACGTCTCATTGAATGAAAAAGAATGCCGTATTCCTACGTGTAGGATATATGTGTAGGGATGCGGTTGATCGCGCCTCCTCCATAGAAATTGAAAGGCTCGTATACATATCTATGTCTTTAGCGCAAACTTCTCATACATCTCAAGCCGAAAAAATCTCGCCAACTGTCAAATATCCCTGGTGGCGCGCTGCCGCGCTTGGCTCACTGTTGTCGCTCGCGCTCGCATTCTACCCTTTTCTTTACAAAACAGCGCCGCCGGATACGATACTGGACAATTATCTTTACCAGCCTTTTTTGCGCCTGTGGATGGTGAGTTTTCTGCCCTATTTTGCCGCGTGCGCTCTGGTGCTGGCGACAAAACCGGCGCAGGGTCGCTGGCGCTGGATAGAATTGAGCATTGTTCTGGCGGGAGCGTTCGTATTACGAGCCTTGCTGCTGCCTTTGCCGCCGGGATTCTCGCGTGATGCGTGGCGCTATTTGTGGGATGCGCGGGTCACTCTGCACGGCTTCAGCCCCTATGTCTACCGTCCTCTCTCGTATCCATTGAAATCCCTGGTTGACACGGTGCTTTTCCCAAGAATGCGTTTCCGTTCCTCGCCGACCATCTACCCACCGGGAGCGCAGGCGGTTTTTCTTTTGAGTTACCTGCTCGCCGGGTCCAATTTATATTTTCTCAAGGGCATTTTTCTTATTTTTGACATGGTGACGTGCGGCGCGTTAGTTGTGTTGCTTAAACGCAGGGGAGTTGATCCATGCCGCGTGCTGATCTATGCCTGGTGTCCCTTGCCCATCATTGAGTTCGCCATTCAGGGACATGTCGATGTAGTTAGCCTGACCTTTAGCATTCTAGCCCTGCTTAGTTTTTCCAACAACAGTGTGCGCGGGCGTATCCTGACCGGTTTTTTGCTTGGTATGGCCGCGCTGACCAAAATTTACCCTATCCTGCTGCTAATCGTCATCGTCCCCGATATGCTGCGAGACGCAATGGAGAGAAGCAGGGCGAGCTTACCAGGGCTGAGGCAAGCATGGCGAGGGAGGCCAGGGCGGGGGCAAGCATGACAGGCGAAACCAGGGCGGGGGCAAGCCCCGCCCGTACCCTACTACGGACGAAGTCCCTAATTCCGTACAGGGTAGGGGCGGGGCTTGCCCCCGCCCTGGCCTCCCTCTCTAAGTCCCTTCGCGCTACCTTCAGGTCCCTTCGCTATATCCGGGGTCGCGATTATGCGCTGCTGGGGGGATGTTTGCTGACCATCTTGCTTGGCTATCTGCCCTACTACATCATGGGACATGGGCAGGTGCTGGGGTACTTTACAATTTATGGTAGTGAACAGGGCGAGAACGCGGGTATTGTCCAATTGGTCATGCAGTGGGCGAGTTATGCCAACAAATGGAACCTGCAAGTGTTGATTGCGCGCGAGCATCTTGTTTCCCTGTTGTTCATCATCGCCGTCTCGCTGGTAGTATTTGTGTTGCGCCTGCGCCAGCGCATGAGCATGGCGATGGCCGCGCTATTGCTCTTTGTCGCGATACTGGCGATTTCACCGCATGTATTTCCCTGGTACACCACTGTCTTGCTGATGTGGATACCGTTGTTGATCGGGCCGCTCTGGAAAAGTCGCAGATTGATTGGCAGCGCGCTGGCAGTCGGCGTCGTATGGTACTTTGTAAGTGTCTCACTACTTCAGTATTTCTATACGTCAGGGCCGCATCATTACGTCCCTGTTTGGACATCTTATTACGAAATTGCTTATTGGCCCGTAGCGATTATCCTTGTTATCGCTACCATCGTTGGCGTAAGAAATATGTTCCGTACTCGTTCGCAAAATTTGTAGGGACGCGATGTATCGCGTCCGCCTTCTACGGACTACCTGCCAACACGGACGCGATAAATCGCGTCCCTACAAATGGACATCATTTTATAGTAAGGGAAGAGAATCGAAAGGAAAACGGTATGCAAACCGTCGATGAATCATCTGCCGCGCTGGGACGCGCATCTTATTCGTCTCTCAAACAAATTATTGTTTCCAGCTTTGCCGCGTTGTGCGCTGGCCTGGTGGCTAGCCTGACAGCCGTTTTGCTGATGGGCGTCTTGCGCCTGGTGGCAGGCGTACCCAGCCCGGTTGAGCTTTTTGGAGATCGCGTGCTCAAGCTGATGCAGGCGGGACCATTTGTTGGTTTCTTGATCCGCTTTGGGTCGCACGCGAAAACGGCTCCGCTGGGACTGGCGATACTCGGCATGATTGGCCTGGGAACCGTGCTGGGAGTGCTGTATGCGATGATTGCGCGTGTTCAGTTGCCCGCGAGTAGCTATCGTTCTGCTCGCAGAGAATGGGTGACGGCAGCCGTGTTTGCTCTACTGATGACCCTGGGGGCAACCCTGCTTTTCTGGACCGAGACAGCGCAAAACTTTTTCGGCTTGCCCTATGTATGGGCCAGATTTGTTACCATTCTCTCGCTCCTGGCGGAATTCGGTCTATATGGCGTTGTTTTGTGCATCGTTTATCGTAGCATTCTGCCCAAGCAGCATGTCGCGGGAACGCCTCAAGCGGCGCAGAACCGGAGGCAACTTCTCGCGCGCGCTGGCGCTGCCTTACTCGGCGTTGGCGCAGCCGGTGGAACGGTTGGGGTTATTCAGAGTTTTTTGAGCAACGCTACAACCTACGATGGCATGGGAACCTTTACCGCCAATGGCTTTATCCCACCGATTACTCCGAACAGTGAGCATTATGTTGTCACACAGAACGTTGTTGATCCTTCGGTCAATCTCGATGTCTGGCGTCTTGAGGTCAACGGGCTGGTTGCCAATCCGGGCGCGTATACCTTTGACGAGCTACAAAAATTGCCTTCGACGACCCGCCCGATCACTCTGGAGTGCATTTCCAATGGGCCTCCGGGACACCTCATCAGTACTGCCATCTGGCAGGGAGTAACAATACGCTCGCTGCTGGATAAGCACGGCGGCGCGCTGCCCAATGCGCGCTACGTGGCCTTCTATAGCGTTGATGGGTATAGCGTTAGCCAGCCATTAGACGTGGTGTTACAAGCCGATGCGCTGCTGGCCTATCGCATGAACGGCGCTCCTCTCCCCAATCGTCACGGCTATCCGCTGCGCGTCCTCATTCCGGGTCGCTATGGCGAAGAGAATCCCAAGTGGGTGACGCGGGTCGAACTGACCGATCACTTCGTGGGCGGTTTGTATGCAGACCAGGGTTGGTATCACGGCGCGTTGCACACGGTGACGCGCATTGATCGCCCCTTCGGCAAGTTACCCCTGGGCCATATTATCGAAATCGGTGGCATATCCTTCGCGGGCAATCGCGGCATCCAGAGGGTAGAAGTCAGCACTGACGATGGCGTCACCTGGCACGACGCAACGCTCCAACCAGCGCTTTCGCAGGACTCCTGGGTCTTCTGGACATGGCAATGGACGCCGCTCTTGCCGGGCAGCTACACTCTGACCGCTCGCGCTACCGACGGCACCGGCGCGGTACAGCCGAGCCAGAAGCAGGGAACGGTACCCAATGGCGCGACCGGCTACCATTATGTAACGGTGCAGGTTGCTTGAGCGAAAATGCGGGTCAGGGCAGAGCGCGCTCTGCCCTGACCCGCATTTTCGCGTAGTTATTCTTCAAAGCTCCCAAATAGGTTGTTGAACGACTCCGCCAGCGTGGGGTGGGCAAAAACGGCGTCTCGCAGCACGGTGTAGGGGATGTTGCCCATCATTGCCATTTGCAGCATCGCCATCATTTCGCCTCCTTCGATGCCCAGGATGGCGCAGCCCAGAATCTGGTTCGAATCGGTATCGACGATAGCTTTCATGAAGCCGCGTGATTCGTCCAGTTCCAGGGCGCGGGCGACGTAGTTCATGGGCATTTTGGCGACTTTGATGTTACGTTTCTGTGCGCGTGCCTCGCTTTCAGTAATCCCAACACGCCCCAGTTGGGGATCGATGAAGACCGTGTAGGGTACTATACGGTTGGAGATGCTGGCGTTGCCATGCTCTATGAGATTCGTGCGTATAATGCGAAAATCGTCGTAGGAGATGTGGGTGAAGGCCGGGCCGCCTTTGATATCGCCCAGGGCGTAGATGCCCGGCACGCTGGTTTCCAGCCGCTCGTTTACTTCGATGAAGCCCCTTTTGTCGGTTGATACTCCGGTTGCGTCCAGATTGAGCCAATCGGTATTGGGTACGCGCCCCGCTGCCAGCAGCAGATGCGAGCCAGACAGTGTGCGCTCTCCCGTTGGGGTTTGCACGGCTAGTTGAATAGAACCCCCGGCGCCCTGTTCGACGCGCAGCGGTTTTGTCTCAAGCAGGACTTCAACGCCATCTTCGCGTAGGATGTTTGCCACTTCATCGGCCACGTCCGTATCTTCACGGGCCAGCAACTTCGACCCGCGCTGAATGATTGTGACCCGGCTACCAAAGCGGCGAAACATCTGACCAAATTCCAGCCCGATATAGCCGCCGCCGATAATCAACAGGGAATCTGGCACAGCATCCAGTTCCATGATTGAAGTCGAGTCTAGCGTGGGTACGTTTTCAATGCCCGGCAGAGAAGGTTTTGACGGACGCGCGCCCGCGTTGATAAAGATCGTGTCGGCGGTCAACTGGCGGCGTTCGCCGCCGGAGAAAACGACTTCCAGCGTTTTCGGGCCAGTGAAATGGGCCTCGCCCATCAAGAGATCGACGCCTTTGGTACCCTCTATGCGGCTCTGACTGCCATTGCGGAAGCTGTCCACGATATCTCGTTTGCGCTGCCGCACCTTCGTCATGTCGATGGTAATCGGCCCGGTATGCACGCCGTAGTCAGCGCCGCGCCGCGCCAGGTAAGCCACGCGCCCGCTGGCAACCATTGTCTTGGTGGGAGTGCATCCTTCGTTTATGCAGGTGCCCCCGACGTGCGCCCGCTCGATAATAGCAGTTTTCCATCCCGCGTTGGCCAGGGCGGTGGAAAGCGGCCCTCCGGCCTGTCCCGCGCCTATGACGATGGCGTCGTACTGTGTTGTTGAAGTCATAAATATTTACCTCTCTGTTTGTCGACCAGGGTGGGGGGCAAGCCCCATAAGCGTGAACGTAAGGATTGCTGTCTGCTGTCATCCTGAGCGCAGCGAAGGATCTCTCGCGGGGCAGGGCGCAGATCCTTCGCTGCGCTCAGGATGACAGATGGCGGGCGTGGATTACCCAGCCCTGGCTACCACACCGCTCAAGTCAGCGCTTCTGGGGCAAGCCTGGTCCTGGCTCGACTGTAACGTTTTATTGTACACATGATACTATATCAGAGATGACACTGGAACAGTTTCGACATCGAAGGGAGTATCACATGGCGCATACCAATATCAAACTCTACGGCACCAACTGGTGCAGCGATTGCAAACGCAGCAAGAAGTTTCTGGGCGAGCAGCGCGTTCATTACGAATTTATTGATATCGAAGAGGATACGGAGGGTCAGGCCTTTGTGCAAAAGGCGCAAAACGGCGGCATGACCATTCCGACAATTGTATTTGACGATGGCTCTTTGCTAATCGAGCCGACTAACGCGGAACTGGCGGCGAAGCTGGGATTAGAGACGCGGGCGAAAAGCGAGTTTTATGATCTCATCATTGTGGGCGGCGGCCCTACCGCGCTGACGACGGCTATTTACGCGGCGCGTGATGGCAATGACGTGCTGGTGATCGAACGCAGCGGACTGGGCGGGCAGGCGGGTATTACCGAACGACTGGATAACTACCCCGGCTTTCCCGAAGGCGTTACCGGGGCTGAATTCGCTGAACGTGTAATCGCGCAGGCGAAACGCTATGGCGTGGAGCTGCTTTCTGCTCAGAATGTGATTAGCGTGAGCAACGACGAGGACGACCATATCGTCACCACCGATTCCGGTCACAGCTATAGCTGTCACGCGGTATTGCTGGCGACCGGCTCGAACGTACAAACGGCTGGGCGCGCCGGGCGAGGATGACTATATTGGCGCGGGCGTGCATTTCTGCGCAACCTGTGATGGCCCGTTCTACAAGGGGCGCGAAGTGGCCGTGATCGGTGGAGGCAATAGCGCGGTTGAAGAAGCGGCTTTCCTGACGCGCTTCTGCCCGAAAGTGACGCTGCTGGTGCGCGGCTCCGAGTTGACAGCCAACAAGGTTGCATCCGAGAAGGCGCTGCATTCGCCGGAGATGGAGGTGCGTTTCAATACCGATGTGGTGGAGTTGAAAGGCAGCAATAACCATCTGGATACACTGGTGCTAAAGGACAGGAAGACGGGCGAGATCAGCGAACTGCGCGTGCCTGGCGTATTTGTCTTCATCGGCCTGACGCCCAATAGCGAACCGTTCAAAGATATCGTCAAGCTGGATGCTCAAGGTTTCATCAAGACGGGCATCGACTTCCAGACCAGCACCGAGGGCATCTTCGCCGCCGGCGATGTGCGCTCAGGCAGCACCAAACAACTGGTCAGCGCCGCCGGAGAAGGCGCGGCTGCCGCGCTTGCCATTCGCGAGCACTTGAAAGGGCATACCGCGCACAGCATGGAGATGGCGCTGGCCGGGAAAAAATAATGTAGGGACGCGATTGATCGCGTCCCTACTCCCCACAAAACCTTTACAACAAATTGACGCTCTTGAGCCAGGTGGTGGCGACCTCCTGCACAGCCTGGGCGATGGACTCGCCGGCGGTGTGTTTGGCGCTGACCTGCTGTTGTAAACTAACGTTTACGTCGGTGGTCATTAACGGGGCCATGGCGTTGAGAGCCGCCGTGATGCCAGGGTCGGCCTGCAACACAGAGTCACGCACGATGGGCGCGGGATGGAATTCCGTGAACCCGTGCTTATCATCGGTGAGGAAGACGAACTTCTGTGTCGCGACCGAGCCATCCGTCGTGTAGCACTCGGTAACTTGCGCTGCCCCACTATTCACTGCCGCGAAACCGATGGCGTAAGCGACCTTCGTCACCGATTTGAATTTGCTGGTGCTGAATCCATAGGTGCTCTGTAAAGCATCGAAGAAAGGAATACCGTCGCTCTGCGTTGCCAGCGTCAACGTCGAAACCTTTGCAGCCAGTTGCGAGAGGGTGGTCACTCCCAGCTTCTGAGACTCAGCCTGCGAGGTGCAGAGGGCGTAGCCATCGTTCAAAGGAGCCTGGTCGAGCCACGTAATGTGGAATTGTTGCTCGTACTGGGTTTTGACCGTTTGATAATCCTGGGTTGGATCGTAAGCCGATTTGAGGCCCAGCAAACTCAGCCCGGTTCCGGTAAACTCCGGGTAGATGTCCACCGCTCCGCTCTTGATGGCGCTGAACAGGGTGGCGTTGTCCCCCAGCGCTAATTTGGGGGTGACTGTATAGCCAGCCTTCTGGAGCAATAAGACATACATCTCGCCAAGAAGATGTCCATCAAGATCAAGCTTGCTTGCCACTGTTATCGGCACTTTTGCGGGTGTCGGAGTCGTGCCAGGCGTCGGCGTAGAGCCGCCGCCGGAAGTGCCGCCACACGCGGACAGGATCAACAGGGGAATGAGAGCGAAAGCCAGTAAGAACTTCGCTCCTAACGAACGTCTGAGAAGAGCCATTGCTTCCTCCTTAAACATACTGAAACATATACAAACCAATAAAGGCGCGCGATATTCTTTACCACGCAAAACAGTGTCATGTTTTAGCTGTCGCCACCTGCTCCTGCGCTTTCAGTCCTTCAGGAGTCACGGCACGCTGCAGCCAACTCATAAACACTTCTATAAAGATTGCTAGAACAGCTACGGAGACTGCTCCAACAACGAGTTCTGTATTATTGCCGACGTTGAGGGCATCTACGATATAGTCCCCGTAGCCACCCGCTCCGATGAACGCTGCCAGCGTCGCCGTCGCTACGACCTGTACAGCCGAGGTGCGAATGCCTGCCGCGACAAGCGGCGTTACCAGCGGAGCCTGTATGCGGGTTGCGATTTGCCAGGTTGTCATGCCCATGCCTTTTGCCGCGTCAATGGTAGCAGGGTCGATGATGCGAATGCCCGTATAGGTGTTGAGCAAAATGGGCGGGATACCCAGTAAAATCAGAGCGATAATGGAGGGCACGAAGCCGATGTTCAACGGGGAAGGGATTATATAGACGAACAGGAGCAAGATCGCGATAATAGGAACGGCCCGCACCAGGCCGCTAAAGTTTACGGCGATAAAGGCCGCGAACGCATTGCGTGATACCAGCGCGCCCAGCACAACGCCGATGATAATAGCGGCAGCGATAGAAACGCCGCAAAGCTGGAAATACTGAATGGTATGCCCCAGATAGTCGTTCGCGGGGTCCTGGATAAAGTTGATGTATTGCATCTCGCGCATTTCCTCCCTCTAGGCGATCGACAGGGCGTTGCGCCCCCGGTTAAGCCCTAGCTGCAAGGCCAACAACAAAAGATCGGCAATAATAGCGAAGGCGGCTGTCAGGATTCCGCCAGCAGCAACAGCATTGAGATCACTGACCGCGAGATTCTGGAAAATCAGATCTCCCAATGAACTTTGTCCTGCTAATGGTGCCAGAGATGCTATACCTACCGTTGTTACAGTGGCGATGCGAACACCCGCGACAATGACCGGTAGAGCCAATGGGAGGGTAACGCGGAAAAGTAGTTGCAGCGGTTTCATCCCCATGGCGCGGCCTACTTCAATAAGCAATGGATCGATACCGCTAATGGCCGCTGCCGTGTTACGGATCAATACGAGCTGGTTATAGGCAACCAGGGGAATAATAACAGTAACGGGTGTCAGACCGGTAATGGGGATAAGCAAAGCGAACGCCGCGATGCTGGGTATGGTGTATAAGAGGCCTGTAATGGTAAGAGTCGGAAATTGGAAGCGCCGGTAGCGAGCTACCAGTATACCCAGTGGAATCGCAATGATAACCGAAATCAGCATGATCACCCCGACGAGAGACAGGTGCTTCAGGAACAGATTAGGAATGCTTTCCGGGTCCGACAGGTTATAATTGTAGGCTTGAAATATATAATTCATGAAAGTCCCTCTGGAAGCGCGCAACGCGCCCTCGATATCATACGCTAAATTCTCGTCTCTTCAGGTAAGCTTACGTTACGGCGCGTTTTCGTGATTTCCTGGTTGATACTGGCGAGAGTTATGTAACCGAGAGGGTCTTGCGTATCTTGATCTTGCACTGCGAGGGCGGGGGCGTTGGTTTCGAGGAGTTTCAACATGGCTGTGAGAAGGGTAGCATCCGCAGAACATGTTGGAAGATCTCCCCAGTGCGCCGAAGACACCGTCTCTGGTTCTCTTTCCAGGGCATCTGAAACAGGCAGGTATTCGATCTGGCGCAAGATGCTATCCGCGCCTACCAGCTTGCGCACATACTCATTGGCCGGATTTGAGATGAGTTCGACGGTGGTGCCGAGCTGCTGGAGCTTCCCATCGTGCATGACCGCGATCTGGTCGCCCAGCTTGAATGCCTCTTCCATGTCATGCGAGACAAAGAGAACCGTCTTGCGTACATCGCGCTGGATGCGCAACAACTCGTCCTGCAAGCGAGCGCGTGTGATGGCATCGAGCGCGCCAAAGGGTTCATCCATCAAGAGAATGGCCGGGTCGGTTGCCAGCGCTCGCGCCAGGCCAACGCGCTGCTGTTGCCCGCCCGAGAGTTGGCGGGGAAAACGTTTGCGATACTGGTCAGGAGGCAACCCTACCAGTTCTAGCAGCTCGTCAACTCGTGACGCCAGCCGCTCTTTTGACCAGCCACCGGCAATCTCGGCGGTGACGCGAATGTTTTCAGCAATGTTCATATGGGGAAACAGGCCGACCTGCTGGATAACATAGCCGATGCGCCTGCGTAGCAAAATAGGGTTCTCGCGCAAAATGTTCTCGCCATCGATCAAAATCTCGCCGGAGGTTGGTTCGATCAGGCGATTGACCATGCGCAGCAGCGTAGTTTTGCCGGAGCCAGAGGTTCCCACCAGCATACAGGTTTTCCCCTCCGGCACTTCAAATGTGACAGCATCGACCGCTGGAGATTGCGTGCCGGGAAACTGTTTAGTGATCTCTTTGAACGCGATGGTTGCCATGGCTGGTGGCCTCCTTATTTATAAGAATGGGCGTCTGGATAGGTACGTTCAGGTCTCATCTGAACAACGTTTTTCAGGCACACTGCGCATATCCTACCATAATTTAGACCCGCGCCGCCTAGTATTAACCCGATTCCAATATATACTACGTTGATAAAGTGTTCCAATCTCGCAAAAATGCAGACCTGATTACTTTCTTCTTGTGGTGTCAAACAATGGATGTGGCCGTGAAATTCCCTCCTTCTAGCTAACCTGGTATGCATGTTTTTCTGAACGCTTACCACTTCGCTGTTCACAAGAAGAGGGAGAAGAAGTCTGCGGGCTGTTTGTTCGCCACAGGTGACTGACCCGCAGACTTCTTCTCCCTTAGATAGCCGCCGCGGGCGGCAAGTAAACTTGAGCATCGGGTTAGCTAATGCGAGTAGTTCAAGGGTAAACGAATAGTAAAGATCGAACCAACGCCTTCCTGGCTGGAGACGCATATGGTGCCATGGTGTTGCTCGATGATATGGAGCGCGCTTGCCAGGCCAATACCCGATCCCTTGATTTGCTTGACGACGTTTTTTGCGCGGTGGAAACGGTCAAAAATCTGGGGAAGGTCGCTGGTAGGAATGCCGATGCCCTGATCTTCAACGCTTAATATCGCCCATGCCCCGTCCTCAGTCTCTTCTCTGGTAACGGCGACGGTAATCGCTCCTCCTTCAGGACTGTATTTAATGGCATTGGACAATAAGTTACCCAGCACTCTTTCCAGGCGGGCGCTATCCCACCAGCCAATCAATTCCGCTATGCTGGCCTCAATGTAGAATTGATGATGCCGGTTAGTCTGCTGGTAAGCGATGATAGACTGGCGCGCCATCCTTACGAGGTCCGTTTCGCCTCCTTCAAGGTCAAGCGGCTTGCCCATTTGCAGATAGGCTATGTCGAGCAGTTCATCAATTAACCTGTTCATACGCGTAGCCGTGGCATAAATGCGTGATATTCCATCAACAACCTGATCTTTATCAGGAAGGGTGGTACTGTCAAATTTGTTACGTAGCAATTGAGTGAAGCCCATAACGGTCGTTAATGGGTTTTTGAGGTCATGCGAGACAACTGCGAGTAATTCGTCGCGCAGGCCGATTGCCTCCTGTGCTTCCTGGTAAAGCCGGGCGCTTTCATCAGCGTGTTGTTTGGCCTGCGCGGCAATCTCCCGGCGCATGAGGGCCAGTTCCATGTGAGCGCCTACCCTCGCCAGCAATTCACGCCCTGAGAATGGCTTGACCAGGTAGTCGTCTGCTCCTGCTTCCAGCCCTTCAATGGTTGCTTCTTCACCGGCTCGAGCCGAAAGCAAGATGATAGGGATTTCGCGCAGGCGTGGATCGCTCCGTAGCGCTTTTAATAGTTGGAAACCATCCAATCCTGGCATCATCACATCACTAATGACAAGGTCCGGCGTGCTGTGTTGCGCGGTCCGCAGTGCGTCTGTACCGTTAGTGGCTGTATCGACCTGCCAGTACGCGCTTAGTAAGCGCTGCAAGTAATTGAGCATATCGGCGTTATCATCAGCTAATAGAATGCGTCCACCAGGCATTTTTTGTACGCTGGTAACTTTCTCAGAGTTTACCTGAAGCTCGTCGTGGCTATGTGCCCTCATCTCTACCTGTTCATTCTCAGCTGTTTCCTGGGGAATCCAGCGTAGAGCTTCTTCGATATACCCGGCGCTATCTGCTGTTCCTGAGAAGAGTTTTCTGGTTGTGCGAAGGCGTTCTACAGGCAAGTGTTCGGTACCGCGCGGAATGGAGATGGTGAATGTTGTACCCTCGCCGATAGAGCTACTTGCGCGCACCGTTCCGCCGAGCAGTTGTACCAGTTCGTTCACGAGCGACAGGCCAATGCCCGAACCCTCTTGTGTGCGGGCCTGCGCCTTATGCGCGCGATAGAAGCGCTCAAAGATATGAGGAAGCTCTTCTCCGGCTATGCCTGTGCCTGTGTCCTGCACTACCAGCTCAACATGGTCATCGATTATGTGTTGCGCGATGGTTATTTGACCGTTGAGAGTAAACTTGAAGGCGTTGGAGAGCAAGTTGAGGACGATCTTCTCCCACATGTCGTGATCCACAAAGATTGCTTCAGGAAGTGGGGGACAATCTACGATAAAACGCAGATTTGCCCTCTCTATTACTTCGCGAAAAGAATTCGCAAGGTCTCTGGTGAATAAGGCCAGGTCTGTCGGCTCGTAGGCAGCAAGGGCGCGTCCTGCTTCGATACGCGAAAAATCGAGCAAGGTGTTGACCAGCTTGAGCAGGCGCAGCGCGTTGCGACGCACTATCTCCAGTTGCGCCCGATGCTGCTCGTGTAAAGGATACTGATTATCGAAAAGGGCATCATCGATTGGCCCCAGTAAAAGTGTAAGTGGGGTGCGAAACTCGTGGCTAACGTTACTGAAAAAGGCGGTTTTAGCGCGATCAAGCTCTGCCAACTCTTCGGCCTTCTTGCGAGCTTCCTGGTAGGCGAGCGAGTTGGCAACCGCTCCCGCCACCTGCCCGGCAACGAGTGCGAGAAAACTTTGATACTCATCGTCAAGCGCGCGTAGTGGACTGGTGCCCGCGATGAGCAGGCCATACGGTTCTGCCTGTCCGGGGCGGGCAATGGGTAATACCAGAGCGGAGTGTATGACTGCCTCCACAGGTGAATGCACGAGTAGAGGACCGAAACGATCTATAACATCGGTCACCAGTGTAGGTTGACCGGTACGTATGACCTGGGTCAGGGGCCATGCCTGGCTCGAATCTTCCGAACGTGAAATATCGACAAGTGCGGGGCGAATTGCCTCCTCCACTTGTAGGCCGGACATACCCACAAGATGCGCCTGCTTCCCATTGTTCTCCAGCAAATAGAGCAAGGCAAATGGGATGTCCGCGGTATTCTTCGCCAGCGCTTCAGTCGCTATACGGCAGGCATCCCCGGCTGTTTTTGCGTCATAGACGCTTTCCGCTACTTCACGCAATGTACGCAGGCGACGCTCACCGAGGACATGCGACGTTGTTTCAGTTACGGCTGTAAAGACGCCGCCGACGCCCCCCGATTCATCGCGGATGGGACTATAAGAGAAGGTAAAATAGCATTCTTCGGAGTAGCCGTTGCGTTCGAGGAAGAGGAGCTGATTCTCAGACCAGGTGGCCTTGCCCTCTTTAAGCACACCTTCCAGCATTGGCCCAATGATGTGCCAGATTTCGGGCCAGCATTCCTGGCCGCGCTGCCCCAGGGCGCGGGGATGTTTCGCGCCGAGTATGACGCGGTACGCATCATTATAGAGCTTGACAAGCTCTGGCCCCCACCAGATGAGCATGGGGAAATACGATGCCAGGCAAATACTGATGGCGGTACGTAAACTCTGGGGCCAGCTTTCCACCGTTCCCAGTGGGGTAATTGACCAGTCGATGGAGCGCATGAGCGCTCCCATTTCACCACCTCCTGCGAAGACTTCATCAGCCTGCGATGGGGAATTTTGCTGTGCCTGATCTGTGGTACTGTCCATCTAACGCCTCACATACTGTTATTCATGATGGCATTGGCCTGAATTAGCTAATTTTATCTTAGCTAAAAGCTATAACTTAGTCAAGTATCACATAAGATAAAGTTTAATTCATTTTTGTATCAATTGAGAGAAGCCAGTTCCGGCTGACTTTCCGCCATCGAGCAATCAACGATTAACAGTCTTTCTATCCCCCAAGCCCGGCAATTTTCCCGTTTATCAATGTATGTCAAAATGTCGTTCCGTATATTTTCTTAGTAAGTGGAGAGCTACATGCAGCGCACCTATTTACGCAAGCTGCTCACTACCTGCGTCGGTCTTGCCATTATCGTCGCAAGTATCCTCAGCGTTGTGTTTATCGCGAGGGCGAAACAAAATTTGCCCTTTGTCCTGACGAACCAATCCGTTCCCCTGGTAAGTCGCGCCCACATGGTTGGGCCTGCCGATGCTCAACAGCAACTCAATCTCTCGGTTGGTCTGCAATTGCGCAATCAATCGGATCTGACCAGTCTCCTGAGCGATCTCAACAATCCCCGTTCTTCGCGCTATCATCAATACTTGACGCCTCAGGAATTTGCCGCTCAATTTGGCCCCACCGCCGACCAGGTGCAGCAGGTCAAAAACTATCTACAGCAGCAGGGGTTGACGGTGACAGGCGTGTCCCCCAACGGTCTCCTGATCGATGCCACATCCTCTGTTACCCAGGCGGAAGCGGCCTTCCAGGTGACAATCAACAATTATGTGCTGGGGGCCAACGCTTTCTTCGCCAATGCCAACCCACCCGTTATTCCAGGCGCGCTTTCCTCGATTATCACTTCCATCGGTGGCCTGGATAACAGCGTGAAGATGCATCCCAACTATCACCTGGTAAGCCCAAAAAATAGCAAACCCAAGCCGAACTTTTCTGGGCATCCTAAATCGTCGCCCCAGGCCGCGCAAAGTGGCTTTGGACCAACTGACCTGAGTGGGGCATACGATGCCACGCCTTTGCAGTCATCCGCTCTGCAAGGAAGCGGCCAGACGGTGGCGGTTTTTGAGCTTGACGGCTACCAGAGCAGCGATATCACAGCGTACCTGCAAAATTACAGTCTGGGCAGCCCCAGTATCAGCAATGTGCTGGTGGATGGTTTCAACGGTTCAGCCGGAGCGGGAGCCATCGAAGTAGAACTGGATATCGAAGTAGTGGCTGCCATGGCCCCTAAAGCGAACCAGATCGTCTATGAAGGGCCTAACTCGACGCAGGGCGTCAACGATACCTATAACAAGATCGTGACCGATAACAAAGCGCAGATCACCACCATCAGTTGGGGCGAATGCGAATCGCAAAGCGGCAACGCCGAACTCCAGACGCTCGACAATATCTTCAGTCAGGGCGCTGCCCAGGGTATCGCCATGTACGCGGCTTCGGGCGACTCTGGCGCGTATGACTGCAATGATACCAACCTGGCGGTCGATTCTCCGGCTGGTGATCCCAATATTACAGGCGTCGGTGGCACCAACCTGCAACTGAATAACGGCGCGTATGGCAGCGAGTCGGTGTGGAGCAATCCATCCGATACGCAGCGCAGCCCGCAAGGCTCAGGCGGCGGCGGCGGCATCAGCAGCTTCTTCAAGCAGCCCACCTGGCAGACCGGCCCCGGCGTGCAGAACCAGTACAGCAATGGCAATCGTGAAGTGCCTGACGTCTCAGCCGATGCCGACCCCGCCAGTGGTTACGCTGTCTATTGCACCGTGTCGGCGGCGGGTTGCTCATCGGGTTGGATCGAGGTGGGTGGCACCAGCGCAGCCGCGCCCCTCTGGGCAGGCAGCACCGCGCTCATCAATGGCTACCTGCAACAGCAAGGGAAATCGCGCATGGGCTTTGCCAATCCGGTCCTTTATGGGCTGGAAAACCAGAAAACGCAGTTTGCGCCGTTCCACGATGTCACCAGTGGCACCAACCTCTTTTACCCGGCAACCACCGGTTATGACGAGGCAAGCGGCTGGGGTTCGCCCGACATCTACAATATCGCGCGAGATATAGCAGGCGGTGTAACACCACCACCACCACCATCACCGACGCCCAATCCTAGCCCCACGGCGACCGGGACATCGACCCCATCGCCAACACCGACGAATACGACCACACCTTCGCCAAGTCCGACGACCACCTCGACCCCGCCACCCAGTCCGACGACCACCTCGACGCCTATACCTCCCACTCCCACGCCAACAGGCGGTTCGTTGGTCCAGAACGGTGGCTTCGAGCAGGGATCGCAGGGCTGGCAGGAATCCTCTGCCGGTGGCTATGAACTGGTGGACTCCACGAATCCACATTCGGGCACGAGTAGCGCGTTCCTGTGCGGTTATGCCAGTTGCGACGATAGTATCGGGCAAAGCTTCACGGTGCCGGGTGGCGCATCTTCTCTCAGCGTGAGCTACTGGTGGTACGGCGATACCAATCGCACCACGCAGTCTTGCACCGACACCTTCACGGTGACAGTGCTGGACAGCGCTGGCAATAGCATCGGAAAGGTGCAGGCTGCGTGCAACAAAGATGCCACACGTAGCTGGCAGCAGGTCACGTTTGACGCGACCAGCCTGCTCGCCAACTATGCCGGGCAGGATGTTACGCTGGTGTTCGAGGCTAAAACGTCCTCGTCTTCGTCGCGCACCTCAGCATTCTACGTGGATGATGTAGCTGTGACAGCGCAATAAAATAAGCTTAGAACACAGAAATGGAGTATTGCCAGACCAACCCTTGCGGTTGGTCTGGCAATACTCCATTTCTGTGTTCTTTTTTACTCCTGAGAGAAGAAGATGCTCTTCACTTCGGTATAAAGTTGGGCGGCGTGCATCCCCATTTCGCGACCGATGCCGCTGCGTTTGTAGCCACCGAAAGGGGCTTCGGTATGCACGCTGTGGCTGGAATTCACGGAGATCACGCCCGCGTGTAAGCCCCTGGCGACGCGAATGCCGCGTCCAAGGTTGCGCGTCCATACGGAGCCTGCAAGTCCATATGGGGTATCGTTGGCGATGCGCAGCGCTTCTTCTTCGCTATCGAATGGCATCACGCAGACGACCGGCCCGAAAATCTCGTCCTGGGCCACGCGCATAGCGTTATTGACGTTGGTCAAGACAGCCGGTTGCAGGTAATAGCCTTCTTCGCCGCCAGGGATGGCTGGCACACTTCCGCCAGCACCAACCAGCGTCGCGCCTTCCTGCCGCCCGATCGCGATATAATCGAGCGAACGCTGGCGTTGCCCGGCGGAAATCATAGGACCAAGCTCGGTTTGCTCGCTGAGCGGATCGCCGACATGCAGCCCGGCAGCGCGGCGTGAGAAGCGTTCGACAAACTCGTCATAAGCCGGACGTTCGACCAGCAGACGCGAGCGGGCGCAGCAGTCCTGTCCGGTATTGCCGAAGACCGAGAAGACCGAAGATTCGACGCAGCGCTCCATATCGGCATCCGCGAAGACTATGTTGGCCGCCTTGCCTCCCAGTTCGAGCGAGATACGCGTAATGTTATCCGCGCACAGGCGCATAATTTGCGTCCCGACCTCGGTTGAGCCAGTGAATGAGACCTTCGATACCAGCGGATGCTTCGCCAGCGCGTTGCCAACCGCCGCGCCTGGGCCGGGCAATACGGAGATGACACCGGGTGGCAAACCAGCCTCCATCAAAATATCGGCCAGCAGAAGCACTGAAAGCGGCGTCAGCTGGGCGGGCTTGACCACGATAGTATTGCCACAGGCCAGCGCCGGGGCGATTTTCCAGGAAGCGATCACCAGCGGAAAATTCCAGGGCGTAATCAGGGCGCACACGCCCACAGGCTCGCGCAGTGTCACTTCGAGTCCCGCGTCCTGCACGGGGATCGTCTCGCCAAATATCTTGTTCGCGGCCCCGCCCCAGTATTCCAGCACCGCCGCTACCAGAGATATCTCGCCGCGCGCGTCCCGAATGGGCTTACCAGCGTTGCGAGCCTCGATGGTGGCAATGGCTTCCAGCCGTTCACGCACCATGTTCGATGCCTGTAGCAATATGCGACCGCGCGCCGTCGCGCTCATACGCGGCCAGACTCCCTCCTCAAAAGCGCGATAGGCCACCTGTACGGCCTGGTCAGCATCAGCCGCGCTCGCCTGGGCCACTTCGGCGAAAGGCTTGCCCGTCCCCGGCTCGATGACGAAAAATGTTTCGCCATCCGAGGCGGAAGTGCGCTCTCCGCCGAGCACCAAACGTTCAATGTTCATGTGATACCTCCTTTACACCCTATCTTAATGCATGTTCTATGTTGACCACAATGTATGATACACACAGGACTAAAGCAAGGATGCATGCACTCTTGACTTTGTAATGAAAAGCATTACAATAGAATCATGAGTGAAATTCGTATTTTAGAGCTGATTTGGGATAGTTTTAATGAGGCAAATAAGCATGAGTGACAGCTCACAATATAAGGGACCGGAATATCCTACACCAGCACACGGCACTATTCCAGCTTTTAACAGTTACGAGGAAGAAGCGCATTTCTGGGATACGCATAGCACTGCCGATTTTACCCATGAGACAAAGCAAGTGAAAGTGAGCGCGACACGCGGTTTCACTGCGAATGTACAGGTGCGGTTTGACCCGGAGACAGACCATGAACTAGAGGCGATTGCGCGCGAACGCGGAATGAAAAAGGCTACCCTTATACGTACCTGGGTACTTGAACGGTTACGTCAAGATCGTAATCGCTCCGCTTCCTAAAAACCAACTTCCGCTTTCAGCTCGCGAAAGACTGTTATACCAGAACGGTCAATCACATATTCGTCCAGCCTGTTACCTCTAACTCGGTTCCGTCGCTGATGTCAGCGATGCTGTTGGGCGCGCCACCGTTCATCGAGCCGTAGAGAATGGCGTACCTGAAATTTGCGCCCTGGGAGCCGTTCTCTTCCAGCGCGTACAGGCTACGGTCACGCGAGACGTTGGACCAGTAGTATTGCGAGTAGAGATTTAAGGTGGGGCTTAGCCCGTTGCCCGCCTGTACCAGCAGAATGGCGTTGTTCGAGCCATCCGTCGCAATTTTGTACAGGCCGTCTTTGCTGCGATCGGCGCCCACTCCCATGAAGGTATTTGAGGCCGTGGCCAGTAAAAAGGCGTTCGTATTGTCAAATACCCGCACGGCAGTAATGGCGAGCGTAGAACTGCTGAAGACTTGCGAGGCGGACGAACCGTTTGCTGGCTGAGATGCCACCGTGCTAGAGCCTTCCGGGTTGCCGGGCGTACATTGATTGTAAAAAATGGTTTTTCCATCGAAGCTGCTATCAAAATTCCAGCAGGGAATGGCGTTTCCGAGCGTCGCAAACGTCTGGAGCGTGCTGCTTTGCTGATGCGGGCCGAGCGCTGTATCGAGAATATAGATGTTCTGGGGGGGAGCATCAGAATTTGGTAGATAGCCGGTCATCAACACCCGCGTATTATCCAGCCAGGTGCGCGGTAGGTAGGCCAGTCCAGAGGCAGGCGGCGTCAGTTCGGTCTGGAGCAAACCGCTTGTCACCGAGAGCAGGTAAATCGTGGCTCTCCCAAAGTTCAGCGATTCATCAAACACGATCAATTTTTGATCAAGCGACCACTGTGGACTTCTAATGAGAGTGCCAGCGGGGGCGCAGGCCAGCGTTTGCAAGCCCTTTCCATCCATACGCACGACCGACAGTTTCACCTGTCCGGCAATGTCGGCGCTGAAGAGTATCCACTGCCCATCAGCCGAAAGCTGGGCGCTAGTGATGCGCGTATTCGGCAACTTCAGTATCTCGGTTTTTGTGCCTGATATAGTGTCATAACGTTTTAAGGTGCCAAAAGTGGAGACATTATTATTAAATTCGTTGACGAAGTAGACCAGGTTGGGAGCGTTTCCCAACGACATCCCCGTCAGGATGGGCGCTCTTCCCGCGTTATTGGACGGACATGCGGTAATTGTGGGTAGCCCGCTCAATAATGTGGTTGTGGTAGGCGAGACAGTTTTGCTTACGGTAGTTGATGGGTTGACGGTAACAGTGGGTGTCGGTCCGCTATGTATGCCGAAGAGTTGGCCCAGTGGAGTGAGTGTTACGGCCAGCACGAGACTGGCGATAATCAGCAGCGAGATTGCTAGCAGCGCCAGAGGCAAACGGCTCGCTTTGCGCTGCCTGGGAGGTGGAGCGCCCGCGTTTGCTTCATATGCCGGAGTCGCCCAGTTTTGACCCGCCGGTGTGAGCGGTCCCTGCACGATAATGCCTCCATCAGGGGGTTGTCCAGGATTGGAGGGCGGGCCAGATTGTGTCCGCGCCTGCGCAAATTGTGTTCCCACGTTGGGTGGTTGCGCATAGTTTATGAAACCGGGTTGTGAAGGTGGATTGCCGGGATGCGATGGCGGATTACCGGGCGAGCTGATTGGCGGCACAGCGGACCAGTTCGTCGCCAGGGTCGGGCTATTCAGTTCGAGATTGGTCGCCATGCCCGGCGAGCCGGCTAGCGTCAACGCCTGCAAGAAATCGAGCGGGCGCTGATAGCGGCGAGCCGGGTCTTTTTCCAGCGCGCGCATGACCGCCGCGTCTAACTGCGGCGAGATATACGGATTCAGATCGCGTAGCGAGCGAGGCTGCTCGTTCACCTGCTGCATAAGCACGCTCAGGACGTTGGTCGAGATGAACGGGCGCTGTCCGGCCAGCATCTCATACAGGACAATGCCGAAGGAGTAGATGTCGCTTATCGGTGTGGCCTTGCCCTGTATTTGCTCGGGCGACATATATTCAGGCGTGCCGGTCACGGCTGGTCCGGTTTCGCTGGCGGTATGCGTCGTCTGGGCTTCTCCTTCGCCGACAAACACTTTGACCAGGCCAAAGTCGGCCAGCACCAGGCTGCCATCCGCCTTAAACAACATATTGCCAGGTTTAATATCACGATGAACCAGCCCGCGTTCAGAGGCGTATTGCAAGGCATTCAAGATGGGCGCGGCCATCTGTATGGCTTCTACGGGCGGGATCACTTTACGCTTTTGCAGCGACTCTTTCAAAGAGCCGCCGGGCATGTAGGGAGTAATCAAGTAGGCGAAACCGTCCTGCTCGCCATAGTCATATACGTGTAATACATTTGGATGATCGAGCTTTGCCAGCACGCGCGCTTCGCGTTCAAAACGTTTCAGAAAGTCTCGCGTTTCACCTGGACGCGGCCAGAAGACTTTGACCGCCACCTCGCGCCCCAGATTGATATCTTCCGCGAGAAAGACGGTCGCCATACCACCATAGCCGATCTGTTTTATGATGCGGTAATGGCCTAGCACCTGACCGATCAGACTTTCGGGCTGCTTCATGCTCTTGTTCCACTCCCCTGTTCTCAAGTTTTGATAGCTTTAGTGCATAAACGCTGCTTTTGCCATTTCCTGGAGCATAGCATGTATTTTTGTTGTGGTAAAGGATGCTTACATGATGCCGATCACAATGGCGCTGACGTTGCCTTCACCGCCTGCCAGGTTTGCCTCATCTACAAGAGAGCGGGCCAGTTTCTGGGCGTCGTTCTCTTCGGTAATGCCATCTGAGAGCAATGTTTCCAGGCGTTCATCGGGCAGCATTTGCCACAGGCCATCGGTGCAAAGCAATATGACATCGTTTGCCGCGACTGCAAATTGGAAGCAATCGATTTGCGTCAGGTTTGCCTGTCCGAGATAGCGATAGAGCTTTTTGCCCTTTGGACTGGTATAAATCTCTTCCGGTTTGAACTGGCTGGCCTTTACCTGTCCTGTCCCAAGCGTATGATCGGTGGTGATGCGCTTCAGTCCCTTGCCTGGACTGTAGTGATAGGCGCGGCTGTCCCCAATGCTGGCGACATAGAGATGGCGTTTGTGGACAATGGCAATGGTCAGGGTACTCGCCATGTTGGTATCGTAGTCGGCATTGCAGTGATAAATCACCTTGTTGGCGCGGCGCGTGGCTTCGCGCAGCCACTGTTCCAGTATATCGTCCGGTGTAGTTGAAATATTGCCAGCGAACGTCATCCCGTACCCACTGGCAGAGCCAGGCCCGGGAGACCACGTTGTGGAAGATGGAAGAGGCGTGGCGAGCAGAGGCAGCAGCACATCCGCGATCGTCTCTACTCCCAGGCGGCTGGCCTCGTGTCCGCCTGCTGACTTGCCCTGCGGCCCCCGCAGTCCGTCGGCCACGGCAAACAATCCGAACGGGCGCGGGGGCGGCGCGAGGTTGGAGCATAATCCCTGCGCGATGAGCAGCATATCCTCGTTTTCTTCCGTGACGTAGCGGCGTCCTGTATCGCTGACATAACCCACCGAGCAGACTTCTGTCACCAGGGGTGAGGTATCATCCAGGCGATGCCCGCAGCGGCGACAGAAACGCGAGTTGCTGCGGTTTTCCTGCCCGCACGCGCTGCATGGATTCTCCGGGATAATGGTACGCGTGATGATATTGGCGCTGTCCGGGATCGTAGTCGCTTCCGGCGTATCGGAATGGGCCGAGAAATTGAGGGCGTTATTAATGGCATCGGCAAATGCGCGCGCGGTACTGAAACGTTTGGCAGGCTCGTTTTCCATTGCCCGCATTACGGCGGCATCGACTGCGGCATTGAGTTGCGGGTTAAGCTCGCTGGGCGCGGGCAGCGCGGCGGTATTGCTGCGCACGATCGCTTGAAATGGCAGTAAGCCCGTCAGCATCTGGTAGGCGACCACACCCATCGAGTAGATGTCACTGGCGGGTTCGGGATAGCCCAACCCCTGTTCGGGGGCCGTGTAATGTTCGGTTCCCAGTGAAAAACCGCCCTGTGTCAGTGGGCGGTCTTTTTGCATGGCGCGCGCGATGCCAAAATCAGTGATCATCAGCCGCCCATCGCTTTGATTGATGAGCAAATTGGATGGCTTGATATCGCGGTGAATGATACGCTGCTGGTGGTTGTGAATGGTGTCAATGGCGTCCGCCAGTTCATAGATATAACGCCGGGTCATGTCCAGAGGCAAAGGCTGCTCCGCTTTTAACAGACCCTTCAATGTGCCTCCTGTAATCAGGGGCATCACAAGGTAGAGCAAGGGGCCATCTTGCCCGAAATTCAGCACAGGCACGATGTTTTTATGTTGAAGCTGGTGAGCATAACGCGCTTCCCGCCGGAAACGTTCAACAGCCGTCGCCTCGTCAACATTCGTGTTGTTCGTTGAAATAACCTTGAGCGCCACTTGTTGCAGATCGAAGGTATCGCTGACGCGATAGACTGCCCCCATACCTCCCAGGCCGATTAACGTTTCAATGCGGTAGCGACCGGCAATCAATGCTTCAGGCAGCAAGCACTGGCAAAACGGATTGCTACACTTGAACACCCCTGGCGAGTAATCGGCGCGGCAACGGGGGTTCTGGCAACGAGGCATAACCATTCCTTCATCACGAACAGATTTAATGGACAGGCGTTACTTGCCTGCCCACATTGTAGATTGACGATAGGGTGATGTCAAGAATATGCTGTTAGCATAGATCACCAGAACATCAATGCTGAAAGCATAGTTTTGACATTGTAAGCTATGCCAAAAGTACGTATTGTTATCAATAACACTCTCGCGCTATCAGACTGAAAGGAATAGACACTATGCGCGTTCTCATTATCGGCGGCACGAACTTTATGGGACCATTGGTCGTACAATCTCTCCACTCGCAAGGCCACGCTGTTGCCGTATTTCATCGAGGCAAAACAACGACAACCCTTCCTGAAGGAGTGCAAGAGATACTGGGAGATCGACGTAGTTACCCATTAGAAAAACTGCAAAGTTGAATCCTGACGTGGTGCTGGATATGATTCCAGTTATCGAGCAAGATGGGCGTGATGTCATGCGCGCATTCAAAGGTTTCGTCCGGCGCGTCGTGATCATCAGCAGTCAGGATGTGTACCGTGCCTTCGGGCGGGTCAACTTAAAAGAATCCGGGCCAGTCGATCTGTCACCCATCACCGAGGATTCGCCCGCTGCGCGAAAATTTGTTTCCCCATCGTGGCGAAACGCCGAGAGACGCGGACGATCCCCATAAATTGCAGGACGATTACGACAAGATTTTGATTGAACGGGTCGTGATGAGCGATCCCGATCTCCCCGCTACCGTCCTGCGTCTGCCAATGGTCTATGGGCCGGGCGATTACCAGCATCGCATGTTTGCCTTTCTGAAACGCATGGATGACTCACCGCCCGGCGATCCTGATGGACGAGCTTGAGGCAGCGGTGGAAATGGTCGCACGGCTATGTAGAGAACGTGGCCGAGGCCATCGCGCTGGCCGTCGTGGATGAGCGCGCCGCCGGTCGGGTTTACAACGTCTGCGAGCCACACACGTATACCATGGCCGAATGGGTTGAGAAGATCGGAGCCGCCGCCGGTTGGCGCGGGCGTATCGCGCGTGTTCCGCAGGGACGTTTGCCGGAGCCTCTGAGATGGGGCATCAACGCCGAACAACATATCGTGGTCGATTCCACCCGCATCCGCCAGGAACTGGGCTATAGCGAGCGCGTGGATATTGACGAAGTCCACGCGCCGCACGGTGGCCTGGGAGCGAGCGCATCCACCCGCGAAGGTGAGACGAGAAGGATTTTGATTACGCAACCGAGGATGAATTTTTACGCTCGTGAGGCATGGCGGTCAGATATGTGGAGATAAGGCTTGCCGTGAGCGAACTTGAGAAGTGTCCCGCCTGTCATCCTGAGCGCAGCGAAGGATCTCTGTGTCCAGCGAGTCAGATCCTTCGCTGCGCTCAGGATGACAGGCACTATCTCCAATTGTCTGCATGGCGGTCGCGAGGCTTGACATTCTCTACAGTACGACATACATTGTAGGTAGAGTCCTCATATGAGGAAGGCTGGCTCATTCCCGCGTTCGTGCGTCGTCCGCTGGCAAAGCGGATTTTATTTTTCTGCTTGCTATGACAGCAAGAAAAGAGAGGAGCTACCCATGCCTGATAACGTTCATACCAAGTTCCTTCTAGAGGAAGATGAAATGCCCCGTGCCTGGTACAACATCATGGCAGACATGCCCAATCCACCCGCGCCTGTTCTGCATCCTGGCACCCATCAACCGGTTACGCCCGGTGACCTCGCGCCGCTCTTCCCCATGGCCTTGATTATGCAGGAAGTCAGCGCCGAACGGTACATAGATATCCCGGAGCCGATTCGCGATGTCTACAGGCAGTGGCGACCCAGCCCGCTTTACCGCGCGCGCCGTCTGGAGAAAGCGCTGGGAACAACGGCGCGTATTTATTACAAGTACGAGGGTGTCAGCCCCGTTGGTAGCCACAAGCCCAACACGGCGGTTGCGCAGGCTTTCTACAACAAAGAAGAGGGCATCAAGAAGCTTTCAACCGAGACGGGCGCGGGACAATGGGGATCGGCGCTGGCAATGGCGGGCGCGTTCTTCAACATGGAAATCGAAATCTTCATGGTGAAGGTCAGTTACCAGCAGAAACCGTATCGCCGCAACCTGATGGAGACCTACGGCGCAACCGTCCATGCCAGTCCCACCAACCTGACCAATGCCGGGCGCGGCATCCTGGCGTTAGACTCCGAAAACATGGGCAGCCTGGGTATCGCCATCAGTGAGGCCGTTGAAGTTGCGGCCATGAGCGGCGGCACCACCAAGTATTCGCTGGGCAGCGTGCTGAACCACGTCCTTATGCACCAGACCGTTATCGGCGAGGAAGCTCTGCTCCAGATGGAGCGCGCGGGCGACTATCCTGACGTGGTGATTGCCTGCACGGGCGGCGGCAGCAATTTTGCTGGCCTGGCCTTCCCGTTCATCGGCGAAAAGCTGCGCCGGGGTCTCAAAACCCGCTTTGTGGCTGCCGAGCCGATGTCCTGCCCCAGCCTGACAAAGGGTGTCTACGCCTACGATTTTGGCGATACGGTAGGCATGACCCCGCTGGTCAAAATGCATACGCTGGGTCATGATTTCATGCCGCCGGGCATTCACGCGGGCGGGCTGCGCTACCACGGCATGTCGCCGCTCATTTCGCAACTGCACCATGAAGGCATCATCGACGCTCGCGCCTTCCACCAGATCGCCACCTTTGAAGCCGCAGTGCAATTCGCCCGCGCCGAGGGCATCATACCCGCGCCAGAATCCGGCCACGCCGTGCGAGCCGCCATAGACGAGGCGCTCAAGGCGAAAGAAGCTGGTGAGTCGCCCGCCATTCTCTTCAACCTCTCCGGCCATGGTCATTTCGACATGGGCGCTTATGACTCCTACTTCGCTGGTCGTCTGCAAGACTACGAATACCCCGCCGAAGCCGTCGCCGAAGCGCAGAAACGTATGCCGCAGGTAGTGTGATTGGGAGACTATCGCGTGGAATGTTCAATAGGACGGCTCAAACGAGTCGTCCTCTTGACATGTGTGATGTAGTTGAGATCGCAGGATGGCTCCTGACATGCTCACTCCAACATCTGCACTAAACCAATACTGTGTAGACAACAAGGCGAAGAGTGGTTTGATGCTGGTTAGGAATCCACTGGCCGGCACAGGTAATCAGGTTGAGGAAGATGCCCGTCGTGTTTTCAAATATTGTTTTCAAGGGGCCATTATCTGGCGCATAGTACTTCATATTTGAAACGCGAAAATGCAATGGCTTTTCCCCCGCTTTGACGACTATAACGATGTCTCCAATATGGAGGTCTCGCAGTTTCCAGAAGACTGCGGGCGACCCGCCTGGCCGATCAAGGTGTCCATCGATGACGGCACTCCCCTGGTCTCCCGGATATGGGCCATATTGGTACCAGCCCACTCCATCCCACGGCTTCTCAGTGGGTACTTCCAGGTTGCCATCTGATGACACTCCCACTGGCTCGATTGAGGCATTGACCCCGATGGTGGGAATGATGAGGTACCCACCCGGTCGATAGGTAGTAGGGCTGGCATTGCTCGTTCCTGGTGTTAGAGAGGATGCGCCGTTTGTAAGACTTTTGAGCGGTCTGGCTGATCGTGGGGTTTTAAAGAACTGGCCTTCTACCCATCCACCAAGCAGAAGACTGAGCAGGATAAATACGAGGGTGAAAATGAGAATAAAGACGTTCCTTTTGCTTCGCAATGTTCGCATGAAAGCGCTCCTGTGGTATGTCTGGCTGGTTAGCATTCCCACTGCTATCCAGCCAGACATGGTTGCCAATTTCAACGGGCCGATTGACAGAACACAAGCGACCCGCCTGGGTCGCTTCCCGTCGGTGGAAAGCCAGGAGGACCTGTCGGAATGGAGGTCGGTGTAGTTGCGGGAGTAGAAGTCGGAGTTACGGTCGGCGTCGTTGTAGGTGTGGAAGTCGGAGTTGCTGACGGAGTCGTTGTAGGTGTGGAAGTCGGAGTTGCTGACGGAGTCGTTGTGGGAGTCGCCGTCGGAGTTGTTGTCAGCGTCGGCGTTGCAGTCGCCGTGGAAGTTGACGTTGCGGTCGGCGTGGGCAATGCGCACGGAGAGCGAGTAATCGTGTTGGTATCTAATGTCACCGCGGCAGTGCGGGCATAGAGGCTGCCATTGAATTCGGCACCAGTTGTCGCTGTAATAGAGGCAAGCGCCAGAATGTTCCCTGAAAAGGTAGTGTTCGTTCCAATGGTCGCTGAACTTCCAATCTGCCAGAAGACATTGCACGCTTGAGTACCGTTGATCTGCAACACGCTGGCGTTGCTCGCCGTGGTGAGGGTACTGCCTATCTGGAAAATAAAAACACTCGCGGCGTTCCCTTGACTGTCGAGTTTGAGCTGCCCGGTTAATTGAGCAGAGGATGAGAAACAGTACACTCCTGACGTAAGAGTCTTACCACCGAGGTCCTGTCCCGTCAAATTTACATCGCAAGATTGTCCCGCCGCACCCACATACGCGGCTGTCACGTCACTCTGCGCTTGCAGTGCAACTGCGTCGGCAACGTGTTTCGTACCATTTATGACCCCTGGCGGAAAACCCGTCACCGCAGTCCCTGGGTCTACTCCAACATCACCATTCACTACAGTCGAACCGGTATTGGTAACTGTACTCGCACCAAGCACGGCGAAATTGGCAGCGGTTCCAAGAGGGGGTTGAGTCGCATGGGCATGTGCATGTGCAGGAACAAGAAAGCGAGCAGTCGGTAAGATAACGAGAGCACAAAATAGTAGCATAGCACATGTCAGTAGGATATCCCTTTTGAATCTGGAAAATCTTTTCATCTTGTATAATTCTCCTGCTGAAGAAAGTGTAACTCCCCATTGGGTACATTTGTGCGCCAACCCCTGAACCGGCGTAGAAGGAATGAAGAGTAGCGCAAAAAGTACACATCTACGAACGATGATTCCGCATGTATTCGGCCTGTCCGTGCGATGTGGCTCGGGTTGTTCTTTATAACTAAGTATAAGAAAGTACCCAAATCTCGCTTGTGTGTCGTAGCCTGTATCTTCCTGGGAGCTTTTGACTGACGCTCATATGGAGCGTTCGGGGTTTGCTGGGAAAGGGGTCAAGTATTGTTTTGTAGACGGAAATGGTAATGGGGCTGAGAATATGGAGCGACTATATTTTTGTCGTATTCATATGATCCTGCATCAGAACGAAAGTCAAGAAACGCGCCTAATATCGAATTGTATCATTGCAAGAAAAGTGGTCAAGCCAGATGGTATCGAGGCAAGAAACCCATCTGTGGGGATCGGTTAAGCGGTGGCGAGCAGATCAAAGCCGAAGGAGGAAGCGAGGCATCCGAGGGAGAAGAGGAGAGCGGGAAGACGACCGCACTCACCCGTCGCGGTTTGATCGTGGTGCTGCTCTCCTGACACTGTGCCCGCAAGGGACAGGAACGGCAATGACCGATGCGGGCAGCATACAAGATCCGCAGAGAGCCATCGCGCTCAGGACGCCGCTCCTGGAGGTAGAGTGGGTGATTGGCGGGACAACGCAGCGTTCCATCAGGTTGCAGAGGAAACGCGGAACCAGGGAAGCCATGCGTAAAAGAGAGGCGTGCGAATTTCGGAGGGCCATAAGTGATCGCAGGCGTGGGTGCTTTCGCAAGTGCAGGCTCATCGGTTGAGACAGGTTGTGCCTCCCCTGCTGCGGGAGCACATACCGACTCTCTACTTCGCATCTCTCCGATCGCCAGCCTGGCATCGTCGGACAAACGCGTCAAGCAATCGCACAAGCGTTGTCGGCTCCTTGAAAGGAAGCAGATGGGAGTTGTCCAACCAGTGGAGAGAGAACGCTGGGTAGGCTTGTGCCAGTTGCTCACCGCCAGTTCGCCATAAGGCATTGTTTCGCTCGGCGCGCTCCCCCTTTTCCCCGGCACTTTTCGTCGCCAGAACCAGTTCGACTGGACAATCAAGCTGGTTGTAGGCCGAAAGAAGCTGTTCGCGGCGCGTATTCAGCTCAATGGTGAGCGTCGCATACTCGGAAGGCGTGAGGTGATAGCCCATGCCAACCAGGTACAGGAGCCGTGGCCCGATGCGCATGGCTGGTGTGTTGAGTCGCTGCCTCAAGTCCTCAGGATCACTCACGAGGTTGACCGGCACTGCGCCGTCAATGAGAAACAGTCCTGCCACTTTCCCTGGATGGCTCGCCGCATACCAGACAGCCAGATCTGCCCCCAGAGACCAGCCGACCAGAATGGGTCGATCGAGAGCAACCGTGTCCATGATGGCCTCCGCATCCGTCAGGAAGCTCTCCAAGGAGGTGTTGTGCGAGGTGGTGGTTTTCCCATGGTTGCGAAAATCGAAGGTCACGAGCCGATACTGCCCCCTGAGTTCGCCAATGAGTCGCTTCCAGGACACTTGGGTTGCTCCCCCACCGTTGAAGAACAGGAGCGTCTGCCCCTGACCGGTCTCACTGACCGCGAGTTGCACCTCTCTGTTTGACACCTTGTAGTGTTTGCTCGGTGTTTTCATACCATTACATCGCTCTTTCTCTTACTCAAACAAGCTCTGGAACAGCGCCTGCAATCCAAAGTCAAACTCGCGATCAGGATTCCACTGCGCAATCTCCGGCAACAACGCGTGGAGCGTTGGGTAGGATGCTGCGGGAAATTGTTGCCACACCGTCGGGCCATTTGGCCCACGCTCCAAATCAGCCACAGGAGGCGTCCCTATCTCGATCCAGGTGTGCCCAACAATAAACCCAACGAGACACTGTAACGCATAGATCGCCTGAACTCCGGTGATCTGTGCGCGATGAAGCGTTGCCAGAAGATGATCCAGAATCGCCAGCGTCGCCGGGGTCCGCAACGGACTTGTCGCCACCAGAGGGAGCACGCGTGGATGGGCGCGTAAAACGTCGCGAAAAGCATGGGCAAACGCCCACAGTTCCTCACGCGGTGTTCCATCACGTTGCTCTGGGGATGGAGCCTGAACGATAAGCCATTCAATGACTCCATCAAACAGCGCCCGTTTACTCTCAACGTGGTTGTACAGCGACATCGCCTCGACGCCGAGCACAGCTCCAAGTTTGCGCATGCTAAAGCCTTCCAGACCCTCTCGATCAATCAAGGATAAGGCCGCATCCAACACCCGTTGGCGGGTGAGTGGCTCGCCAGTTTTCGGCATGCTCTTCTTCCTTCTTATACTTACACTGTAAACTTACGTCGTAAGTATAAGGCATGAAGGAGTGGGTGTCAAGGGGTGTCTTTTTCAACAGAGAAGAGGTGTTCTCGCAAAAACTGATGAGCTAAACTCGTTGCGCATCGCGTGGGCTTATTCGTCGAAGCGTAGAAACGTATACCGCAGGTAAGGTAATGTGATCGGGTAGACTATCGCGTGGAATGTTCAAGAGGACGACTCGTTTGGGTCGTCCTCTTGAACATTCCACGTAAAGCTCAATCCGCTTACAGAATGGTGTTGTCGTACACCCTGGGATGGATAGTGGCGAACGAGATGGTATCGATGGGAATGACGAACGCATTGCTGGTATTCGTCGTATTGGCGGGCGTATAGCCGGGGCCACCAATAGTATTGTGGTCGATCTGGTCATTGTTGCCGATATCGTCGATGCCAGCCTGATAGCCCTTGAAAGTACCCTGAATGAGGGGAGCAGTTCCAACGTTCGTTATTGCGTCGTTGGTAATCGTATTGTACTCCGCAACATCGTTGGTTTTCTGGGTGGCAGGTCCGGTAAAGTTGGGGTCAGGCGAATAGTTGTTGAGGTAGATGCCAACATCATTGTTCGTCAGGACGTTATGATCGATCTCCACGCCTTTTACGAGTGGATACCCTGCTCCTCCAAAGATGATAACTCCGGCAGAGGAGGCAAAGGCTCCGCCCGTGTAGGAATTATTTGCAATGTAGTTATGGCTTACTTCCCCGTTCGCTCCATCCGAAATCTGAACGCCGTTCTGGCCGATGATCGGCGCAAACAACGCATCACGACCGGAGCCTAAAACTGTGTTTTTGGTAATATCTGCCCACGATTTCGGACCATCGACGGTGATACCGTTCTTCTGGTAGCCTGATACGCTAGTGTTCTGGATTGTAGCCGAGCCTTTGAAGTTTTCAACGACACCCGGATAAAAGTTGCTGGGAGTTGGCCAGTACTGGCTACCGATTTCGATGCCAACACCAAACTGACAACCGTACAGGCTGGCGTTACTATCGTGAATATTCGTTACCTGATCGTTTTTGAGTGTAACATTGCCATTCGCAATCGCCAGCACACCATATTCTTCATTCCCGCAACCCAGCCCGCCAGGCAGTGGCCCCGTGATATTCAAGTTGGTGATCTTGACATTGGAATTGTTGCCCCACACGATGACAATCGCCTGCGGGATAAATAAGCCATCTGTGGTGAACTGCGTGGGCAGTCGCGACAGCGACGTTGAGAACGTACTCGGGGTGCGGATGGTTGCCCCATTGTCGCCTGTGAGTGTGATTTTTTTGGTGATAATCACCTGCTCATTGAATGGGACCGTTCCGCAGAGATACACCGTATCGCCATTTTGGGCGGCATCAACTGCAGCCTGCACAGAGGTATAACCGGGAGACGCGCAGCTGGAGTTTGTACCGGCGGTTTGACCGACGTACTGCGTTCTCGAATGAGAGGCGGCCAACGCCCCGGAACCGCTTGCAATAAGCACCACTCCCAGCATCAGCAGTATGGCTGCAACTGGAGCTACGAAGAGCGCGATCCTTCGTGTATGTAGTATGGTGTTCATCCATGAACGTGTAGTGGTGATATGGTTTAGAAATGGTGTTGGAATAGGCTTACTGGTGAATATTTCAACTGCAACTAGATCGCATAGTCGAAAATGCCTTGAACAAATTTGAAATGTCCTGGAATCAACTACTCAAACAGCCTGTCGCGCAGGTTTACTATGCATCGCGCAAAGTAAATATGTTACAATGTTCTTCGTCGCACCATCAAACTATGACGCTCCAATGAAGAAAATAGCATGTTACGTGTCAAGCAGATAAAAATCGGTGAATATGGCATCGCCGCTCTCGTATTGATTGTGCTGGCTGTCACATTGCGCCTTGTGCTGATCGCGCTTGGGTGGCCCCAGCACAATAGCGACGAGTCTATCATGGGTCTCATGGCCCTGCATATCAACACTCGCGGGGAACTTCCCATCTTTTTTTATGGGCAGTTTTACATGGGCGCGACCGAGGCTTATCTGGGCGCGGGACTTTTCCGCCTCTTCGGTGCTTCTGTTGTCACCTTGCGACTCGGTCCCTTGCTGTTATTCGCGCTCTTTCTTGCCAGTATGTACTTGCTGACCAGCTTACTCTATTCAAAGAAACTGGCGCTGGTGACGCTGGCGTTGCTGGGACTGGGATCAAACATTGTTTTGCAAACGGAAATGGTGGCGATTGGCGGGTATCCCGAAATACTGGCATTTGGCGCGCTGGGGTTTTTGCTGGCCGGTTGGCTGGCGCTTGCCAACGATCAGTTTGTCGCGGGCCATCGCAGGTGGCGTTTCTCGCTCGGCTATACCCTGTGGGGACTGGTAATGGGGCTGGGCGTATGGAGCGACTATATTTTTGTCGTATTCATGCTCATGTCTGGCCTGCTCCTGCTCGTGTTTTGCTGGCGCACATTGCTATCCAGAAGAGTATGGCCCTTTTTGTTGCTCGGCCTGCTTTTAGGACTGATGCCACTGATCATCTTCAACATTTCTGATCCCGCGCATAATTCGCTCATTGTGCTCTGGGGTTTGCGCAACAATGACCAGGGCTCCCTGTCGCTGCCTCACCGCTTCAATCGTTTTCCGTTTGAAGGGGGTATTGCCGGTACGCTATTAGTGAGCTTGCCATCGATAAGCGGCGCGCCCCCACTTTGCTACGACTCCCGCTTGCTCTTGTACGGCGTGCCCAGCATGACTTTTTTTAATTGTTTGAATGCAACGTATGCCCCTCTGGCAGGAACTTTTAACCCTGCTCTGGAGCTTCACTTTGCTCATTTTATGGGCCGTAGCCGTGCTGCAAACACTCGTTGGCCTGAACCAGCTCAGGCGGCTCGCTCCACAACGAACGCGACCAGCAGAACAGAGCAGGGATAGCATACGTTACTTTGTGCGGCTCGCCTTGCTTTTGAACGCGGCTCTTTTCTTCATCCAGTACGCCTTGAGTCCCGTCGCGGCTGTCTTTCCAACCAACGCCCGGTATTTAACTGGCCTGCTCGTCTCCACTCCTGCCGTGATTGCCCCGCTCTGGAGCAAATGGCGTGAAAGCGAGATACCACCCATCGCTGCCGGCAACAGCCGCTCGACGTGGGTAAATGCCGACCGGTTGAGGTTTATCCTGGGGAGAAGCATTCTCCTGCTGGCAGGGCTGGTTTTGCTCTGGGGCAGCATCAGCGTATTTAGAGATATTCCAACCGTCCAGACCGGTCGCCAGCAGGAGAATACGCTGATGCGCGATCTCCTGCGTATGCATGACACGCATCTATACACCGATTACTGGACATGTTATCGTCTGGCATTCACCAGCAACGAAGCCATCACCTGCGTCGTCCTCAACCAGTACCTCTACCGCGACCACGACCGCTACTCCGGCTATGACGCGCCAGTACAATCCGACCCCCACGCGGTCTACGTCTTCCTGCCCGACGCCGCCCAAATTCCAGCCGTCGAGCGCATGGCGGCCCTGACAGGTAAACATTTCCAGAAGATCGCTTTGGATGGATATATTATCTTGCAACCTGTTCCAACGGCAACGGGAGCCAGGGCGACCGCAAGGGTCGCCCCTACCATACACGAATTTGGACTTTCGCCTTCTGAGTGGGAGTGGACCAGCTGAAATCTGTTTATCGAGGAGATAGATAAGTTATGTTAGATACAGTGAATCTTCATGTGCCTGCGATATTGAAAGACCTGGAAGAGGCAACCAGTGCCATCGGCTTTACGATGGGATCAGATCATCTCACCGGCTCGCTATTGCGCACACTGGCCGCAACCAAATCCGGCGGTCAACTACTCAAACTTGGCACCGGCACAGGCTTTTCTGCCGCCTGGATGCTGGATGGCATGGACGCGCAATCCACGCTCGTTTCCGTCGATGCGAATGAACAGGTAACGGCCATCCCCCGGCGCTATTTAGGACACGACCCGCGCATCACCTTTACCTCCATGGATGGCCGAGCATTCATCGACTCCATGCTCGCGCAGGGAACGCGCTTCGACCTCATTTTCGCCGATATGCCGCCCGGCAAATTTCACCACGTGGATGAGACCTTGCAATTGCTCAAACCTGGTGGCCTTTACATCATTGATGATTTGCTCCTGCTCACATCATGGGAAGAGGCGCACGTTATGCGCGTATACAAACTGCTGGCAATGCTTGAAGCCCGGCAGGATTTGCGTATTACGAAGCTGAACTGGTCTAGCGGTTTATTGATCGCGGCGCGAAGGTGATTGGGCAATTCAGGAAATGACAGCCTGGTAATCCTCTTCCCGTTGCCTGGGAACCTTTAAGAAGGAAGCCATCATGAAACATGTAAGAGCGCATCTTCCTGCCATTAGTGTGTTTTGCCTGGCCCTGTTCGTTCGCATTTTCTACAATGTGGTCGTGGCAAGTGGCTATATACCCCAATTTGATGCTGCTCTGTACAATACACTCGCCCGGAACCTCGTTGATACGCATTGCTTTTGTCTCTACGCATTCCATCCGACGGTCGGTCGTCCTCCAGCCTGGCCGTTCATCATGGCCATGATTTACACCTTAGCAGGAAAGCAAGAGATGTACGCGCGTCTCTTTTACTGTTTCCTTGGGGGAGGGACATGTCTGCTCATCTATTTGTTGGCACAAGATCTTTTTGGCAGGAGGATAGCCCTGTGGACAGGTATCATGGCGGCCTTCTATCCTGGTCTCTACATATATGATGGCTGGCTCTACACGGAAGCCCTCTTTACGTTCTGTTTGACTGCCCTCACCTACTCGCTCTACCGGCTACAATATTCCTCTTTAGCGGTTGAATCGAGGGAGAGAAAGACATTTCCTACCTTCTTGCTGCGCTGGCAGCACCGCCTGGCCAGACACCGGTGGGGTATCCTGGGTGGGCTATTTCTCGGCCTGGCAGCGTTGACGCGTCCGAATGGCCCGATCCTATTTGCTCTGGTGGGCCTGTGGGCAGTCCTGGTGATCCTCGCCAAAGTGGTGCCCTGGCAAGCGGCTGTCAGCAGTGTCCTCGTCATCGTTTCCATAGCCTCTGCGATGATTCTTCCCTGGACGTACCGGAATTATACCGTGAGTCATTCATTTGTGCTTGTGTCGACTGGAATGGGTGGTGTGCTGGTAGGAGCATATAATGATATCGTGCTCCAGGGTGATCCAGCTGTACGCGGCATGTGGAGACCACCACCGCATAGGCTCCTCGGACATGATTTATATGGTTCCACGACAGAAAATGATCAATTAGATACGGAACAGGCCTTCAGCTGGATTCGTGGCCACTTGAGTGCCATGCCCTATCTGCTCAGTCTCCACTTGCTGAATATGTGGATTCCGTATACCTACGCTCATGGCTTCCCGTTCGAAGAGTATCCTGATCGACTCTCCTCCTGGATCATGTTGTATCTAATCTTCATCATGTCAATCCCGATTTTCATACTGGCTGCGATAGGACTTCTGGCCACCTGGAAACGCTGGAAAAAACGGCTGCTGGTCGTTTATCTAGTGCTCATACTGACCATTGCACAAAACATTGCCTTTTATAGCAACATGCGTTTTCGTGCTTCGATAGAGCCGCTCCTTGTGTTATTAGCAGGAGGCGCACTTTGCTGGCTAATCTCAAACGAACCAGGAACGCTACGTTCCAGATTGAGGAAGAGGATTCCTTTTTTTGACACCATTCCCCAAAGTATGGTATAACTTTCCTTGCTATTCTGAATAAAGGAACGCAGACTTCTCGCCTGCATACCACGTCAGAATGCTGTATTAAAAACTACACGGGGTAGCCGCGGGCTGTCCCGCAATTGTGCGTGTCCGCGACACGGACAGACGAACCGGAACCCCCCTTACGGGGCGGGTTGCCGGGTTTTTGTGCTGCAATAAACAGGAGAGGAAGTGATGCTGCAATTTTATGTAGAGGTAGCTCGCACCGCCTTCCGGCGGCAACTCATCTACAACTGGGCCAACCTCGCGGGCTTGTTGACCAACATTGTCTTCGGCGCGATTTTCAGCTACGTCATGATTGCCCTCTACCAGGTCAAACACCTGGCCGGTGGGTATGATCTCAACGACGCCCTGCGCTACGTCTGGTTGGTGCAAGCGCTGGTGATGATCGTGCTGACCTTTGGCTGGTACGACCTGATGCTTACCATCCGTTCGGGCGAAATCGTCTCGGACCTCAGTAAACCGTGCGATTTCTACTGGTACTGGTTCAGCCGCGAGATGGGACGCAGCGTCTATTACTTGCTCTTTCGTGGCCTGCCAACCTACCTGGCCGGGATGCTGCTCTTTCGTTTTGGCGCGCCGCTCGAACTGGCGTTCCTGGCTACCCTTCGCGCTGAGCCTGCCGGTTGGAGCAATGATCGGCATTGCTTATCGCGTACTTTTCAATCTCGCCGCGTTCTGGATACTCGAAGCCCGCGCCTTCGGTACCTTAGCCACCGTGATCGCGCTCATTTTCACAGGCAGTTATGTTCCGCTGCCATTTTTCCCAACCTGGCTGCGCAGCATCGCCGACTGGCTCCCTTTCAACGGCCTGATGAACGTGCCGACCCAGATATTCCTGGGAAAACTGGTTGGCGGAGCATTGCTCATCGAATTCCTGCGCCAGCTTCTCTGGCTTATCGTAATGACACTCATAGCGCGTTCTGTCACCGCCAGCGCGACGCGCCGCGTCGTAGTGCAGGGCGGCTAAGGGAAAGGAGAATGATCTAGTGAACGCAATCGCGAGCGATCTGCAACTTTACCGGCGGCTAGTTGTCATGCAGGTGCGGGCGCAGCTCCAGTACAAAATCAACCTGGTGGTTGATATCCTCACCTATCTCAGCGTGACCGGCCTGGAATTTCTCACCATGCTGATCTACTTTGTGCAGTTCCCCACCATGCTTGGCTGGCATATTGGCGAAGTAGCTATGCTTGCCGCCGTCACCTCGTTCAGCTTCGGGCTGGCCGAGCTTTTTGGGGCCGGTATCGATGTCTTTGACGAGACCATCCGGCGTGGCGACTTTGATCGCGTGCTGCTACGCCCGCTTAGCGCGCTCATTCTGGTTGCCAGCAGTGAATTTCGCCTGCGCCGCCTGGGGCGTCTCACAGAAGGAATGCTGGCCTTTCTGGTAAGCCTGGCGCTGCTGCACGGTATCAACTGGACGCCCTTAAAAGTATTGGCGCTGCTGATGGGCGTCGTAAGTGGCGGAGTAATATTCGTGTCTGTGTTGCTGATGGGGGCGACCATGTGTTTCTGGACCGTGCAATCTACCGAACTCACCAATAGCCTGTACTACGGTGGGCGCGAGATGCTGAGCTACCCAATCACCATCTACCACCAGGCCATCCAGCGAATTCTGCTTTTCGTGGTGCCGCTGGCCTTTGGCGCGTACCTGCCTACCTGTTACCTGTTGAATAGAGCGTTGCCGCTCAATTTGCCCGTCTGGGTGATCTTTCTATCGCCACTGGCAGCGCTGGCTTTTGCAAGCATCGCACTCTGGCTGTGGGGATTTGGAGTCAGGCATTATCAAAGTACAGGGAGTTAATGGGGAGATATGCAAGCGAGGTGAACAGAAACGACATGGGCCGGGATACTTTTGAGAACGAGGGACTTTCGTGGAATTACTATATGCAGTGTTTCAAAACTAGCCTGCCATTGTTTAAATCAATGTCCCTGTCTGTATATCCCGGCCCATGTGGTTGGCAATCATCATATATAGATTGTCACTCCTTTCAATTCCCCTCCATCAACCTCACACTGATAGTGTAGTGCCAGATGGTGGGAAAGTCTACGGTTTTTTATCACGAGGTAGTCACAAGTAATGTATCGCTACAAGCGAGAGGTGGTGTTCCAATGGAAGCTATGATCGAAGTCGATGGGCTGAGCAAGTCATTTCGTATAGCCAGAAGAAGGTCAGGCCTGCTGGGTGGGTTGCGCAGCGTCGTCAATCCCCAGGTTCGCGTCGTCGAGGCGGTGCAGAATCTCTCCTTACACATTCAACGCGGGGAGATGATCGGGCTTATCGGGCCGAATGGCGCTGGCAAATCAACTACCATCAAGATGCTCACCGGTATCCTGGTGCCAACCGGCGGCCAGGTGAGCGTTGCAGGACTTCATCCCACACGCCAGCGCCGGGAACTGGCGCGGCGTATTGGCGTAGTCTTCGGCCAGCGTTCGCAGTTGTGGTGGGACCTGCCCCTCATCGACTCTCTGCGCCTGCTGCGCTTCCTCTATCGCGTGCCGGAGCAGCGACACGCGGCTAACCTGGAGCGTTTGCGCGCTATGCTTGCCCTTGATGAGTTCATCGATACGCCCGTGCGCCAGCTTTCACTGGGGCAGCGAATGCGCGGCGATCTCGCGGCGGCCCTGTTGCACGACCCGGAGCTGCTCTACCTGGACGAGCCGACCATCGGGCTGGATGTCGTGGCGAAGGCGCGTATCCGCGAATTTTTGCAGACTATCAACGCGGAACAGGGGGTAACGGTGCTGCTCACCACGCATGATATGGACGATATCGAGATGTTGTGCCGCCGTATGCTCATCATAGATCACGGGCGCAAGCTCTACGATGGCACCGTTGCCGATATCCGTTCCCGCTTTGGCGGCGAGCGCGCCATGATCGCCGAGTTCAGCCCTTCCGCGCTGGCCGCGCTGCCTCATGATAGCCATGGGGTACCTACGCTGACCGAACTGCCTGCCGGAGTGCGCCAGGCCAGCGCGGAAACGCCCTACATCCGGCTCAACTTCGAGCGCGACGCCATTCCAGCGCACGAACTGGTGGCCTGGCTGGGAGCGCGTTACCAATTGCGCGATGTCACCTTCCAGGAGCCGGAAATCGAAGATGTCATTCGCCGCATCTACGAACAGGGCCTTTTGCTATCAGCGAATCCGGCATAGTACATCTGTACAAACTCCGTTTCTATCGTGTAAGATAGTAGAGGAAATTTCAACGAAAAACAAGTAAGGAGTATACACCAATGCCTGAAACATCCGCGAATGTCGCTCCCTATTATGACGGTTGGGAAAACTATCAAAACTTGCTCATTACCGCCATCGTGCCTTTGACCGACGAACAACTGGCCCTGCGCGCCGCGCCGCACCTGCGTTCGATTGGCGAGGACATGTTGCACATCATCGCGGTGCGCGCGCGCTGGTTCCATAAATTCATGGGCGAGGGCGGCGATGATATGGCGGCCATCATGGTGTGGGATCGCAAAGAATTGCCCGCGCGCAGTGCCGCCGAACTGGTGAGCGGGCTGAAACAAACCATGTACATGATCCAGAACTCACTGGCGCGCTGGACACCCGCGGATCTGGATTTTGAATTCAAGGGTACCGATCCCAACTATGGAGATTACAACCTATCGCGTCAGTGGGTGATCTGGCACGTCATCGAACACGACCTCCATCACGGCGGCGAAGTCTCCTTTATGCTGGGTATGCACGGACTGGCTGCGCCTGATTTGTAAATGCGTGCGCCACAATACCGCTTGCAATCGAATGTGCAAAACAGTAGCGACACCCCTTGTGGGTGTCCCGTGCGCTGCATCGTCCAGGGAGACGGGACACCCACAAGGGGTGTCGCTACTGGATTCACCCGTAAAGATGCAGGTACTCAAATGTAGCTACCGTGAATAAAAATAGAGGGATGTCTATATAAGGAGAGACGCGCGATATATGGCGTCCAATTGCTGTGTCTACCAGGAGAAGCTACTTTGCGAAAATACGGGTACTGTCTGTGGAGGGACACGAATATTCGCGTCCAGTGCTCAAGTTCACTCGCTTCGTCTAACGCTCGTGTCCGCCGTTGAATTAGACCAGCACGGCATCGCGGTCGCCTACTAGCTTTTGAATCTCGCGCAGTCGTTGCTCCGCCAATTCTACATTTTCGAGCGCCTGCGCCAGAATGCGCTGCTCGATGGATGCGTAGGTTTCAGCAATTTCGGGATCGATTGAGCCGCCGATTAGCTCTAATGCGCGATTTAGTTTTGTGTCAGGTGTTCCATTTGTGGCTGCCATGGCATTTCCTCATTTGTGATGCAAAAGTCTTAACCAGACGACTTCGACGAGACTAACTACGCAAACGGTACAGACGGTGTCAGGATTGATCGCGCACTTCCTGTAACTGTACATTCACCTATGTATACGTTGGTTAACGGCAATTGGTTACATCGTGATAAACGCCAGTACAGTGCGGTTTTTTTGTATCTACCCATATCATACAGGAGACACTCGACAATTCAAAACAAATAAACCATCATTCCTATTCCGCCCCATGATAAGTACCATCGGCCTTAACCTACGCAAGGTTAATCTGTAGGGGCGAGATCGGTCATATCTTGTCACCCTGAGCGCAGCGAAGGATCAGACTAACCGGACACTGAGATCTTTCGCTGCGCTCAGGATGACATTACCAGTTTTGATTGGTAAAATTCAACAGATCAACAGTATTACGTAACATTCACGGTCAGGTTCATGCCGGGATGAACAGTGCAAAGGATATGATATGTTCCTGCTGTAGTGAATGGCCCGATATCTGCTTGCCCACCTGAGATATTCACATTGCCGATAGTTGGTGCGCCCGGCTCTTTAGTGGTGACCTGGTTGCCGCTGCTATCCCAGCTGCCATTGGTGATAATATGCAGCACCTGCACGTCATCGACCAGCGTCACCTTTGCTCCCTTGGCAATGTTGACACAGTTCTGCACAAAGTTGTTTCCCGACATATGGACCGTGCCGCTGGCGCAACCGCCTGATCCCCCGCCGCTTGTGCTGGTCGGCGTGCTGCTGCTGTTGGCTTCGGGTGAGCCTGGCCGCGCGCAGGCCGCTAACAAAATACTGCCCAGTGCCAGGATGACGAGTACGCTGCCCACAATACGAAGACGTTTACTATTCATAGCTTTACTTCCTCTCACGCAATCAGTGTCTGTGGTTGTTCCCTGCATAATACACGCGCTCTAGCCAACCTGGGGCTTTGAAATACAGTCGTTTTGCTATCGCGCCAGTTATGTTCAGACTAACAATCAATACTATTGTAGCGCATACTATACGAGTAGATGCAAGTATAGGGTATCAGGTAAGGCCTGTATATTGCTTAGGGTGGGTACCTGATTCATCTCGCAACCGGGAGTATGCGCTGTGCGTATATATGTTTAGAACGATCTCTATACTAGCACACATTTTTAAGGACCAGCGGCGATGAAATCACTTACAGGCCAATACGAATGTCTTCACCGTTCAGGCATCGGACTCGACTACTTTACCTCGCACATCGATCGCCTGACTTTGCAGGCCAATGGGCGTTTCAGTCATATTCTTCAGGAAAAAAGCCGCATCGGCCACGCGGCAAAGACTTTGTTAAGCGGGCAGCAGGTTGATATGAACGCGCCCGAAGTCCGGCGAGAGGGCAGATACGCCTCTCAAGGTAATGGCGTCACGTTCTTTTTCGACGATGGCGCCCAGGAGCAGGGCCAAATCACACCCGATGGCGGTATCCAACTTGGCAATAATTTCTTCGAGAAAGTGTCAGACTCGACGCTCTTGCCGCCTACTCATCGCTTGAAAAGCAATATGGAAGATATAGCGAAGGGACTCAAAATCGCCGGAGCCATTGGCGGCTCTGCCATCAAAGCCGTCAAAACTATTCAGGATACCATCCAGACCGCGCAGGGACAGGGATCGCATTCATCACCCGCCTCTAATCCCCCTGCGCAAGGCACAAACACATACTCACAGGCTCCGACCTATCAGCCACCTCAAACGCCGCCTCCTGCTCAACCGGCGTATAGCAGCGCATCGCCCGGTCAGGGACAGAATGCTGAAACGCTGTTCTGCGATCAATGTGGGCAACCAGTACGTCCTGGCAAGCTTTTCTGCAACCACTGCGGGGCGAAGTTGCCGTAATAGCACAGCATCAAATTTCTATCTGATCTAAGAAAGCATCTCCAACTCTGCCTGCATTCCACTAACCTCGCGTACTCGCTTAGCCTGCTTGAACGTCCCATACTGCATCGGCATCTGCACTTTTGCCCCTTTGAGAAGGTCGGCAATCGTCAGAATCTGTATCTTTGGATAATCGCTATGCCATCCCGGCGAGTGGTAACTGCCCGCGCTGACCGCCTCGGTAATCATGTCGCGGCTCGCTGGTTCCAGCGTGATGAAGACGCCAATGGCAGCGTTTTCGCGTTGCACTGTGCCAGCCAGGTCGCGGATATCGCCGGATTTGACGTGGCCCGATTTCACCTGGACTAGCACGCGCTTTGATTTATCATTAGCATCGTCGATAAAGGTGATAACGCCGTCTATGCCTTTATCGCTGCCCTTCTTCCCTGTTTTGCTGCCTTCCTGGCCGCCGAGTGGCTTGGCGCGCACAAGCGATAAAGCCCACCACTGGAACTGGTAACGGTCGTCCTGGGCCAGTTGCTTTGCAGCTCCAAAGTCCTGTGGTTCGCCCACCACTTTGAACGTGCTCTCAGGGAACATTTCCTGCAGGCGATATTTTTGGAGTGCAATACTGAGGTGCGTTATATCAATGCCAATCCACTTGCGGCCTAATTTTTGCGCGGCGGCAACGGCTGTGCCACAGCCGCAAAACGGGTCGAGTATTACATCGCCCGGATTGCTGCTTGCCTGAATGATGCGCTCTAAAAGAGCGAGTGGTTTTTGGGTAGGATAGCCAAGCTTTTCTCTTGATTGCGCGGATAATGGAGGAATGTCAGTAATTATTGATTGAACAGCAACGCCCGGCATTTCATCGAGATATCTCTTGTACCGTGGCACACCGTCTCGCTTGTTAGGCCAGATAATTCGGCCTTCGCGATCAAGCTCATCCAGGCGATCTATCGTATATTTCCAGTGTAAACCCTTGTCTCGCACATTTATCCCGCGCCATGTTTCACCTGAGCTTCCTTCTCTCGTTTCGGATGCTGTCAAATTGTCTGATGCAAAACGCCTGCCTGTCTCTGGTTCAACATAACGATAAAAGCTATCAGTGTACTCTTTGTCGTAGGAGGTATATTGAGTATTCCAGGTAAAACGTTCTGATTTTGAGTAAAACAACAAAGTATCGTGAATATGGTTCCACTTATGCGAATCACTTCTGGCGCTGGTGCGTTTCCAGATAATTTCGTTACGAAATTGTTCGGGTCCGAATATGGTATCCAACACGATCTTGAGATAATGGCTTGCCGTTGGGTCGCAATGTAAGTAGAGGCTCCCGGTAGACTTGAGAACGCGATGCAATTCAAAGAGTCGCGCTGCCATCATAACGAGATAGGCCATCATCTGGTTCGTGCCGATGAAGTCATGGAGAGCCTCGATCATCCTGGTTACGTGATCGGGAGCCTGCTTGCGTAACTCGTCGTAGGTGTGTTGCGCGGCTTCGTTCCAGTGCCAGGTATCCTCGAATGCCACGATTTGCGCTTCGCTGTCGGTGCCGCGTTCGTCTTTGAAGAGCACGTTATAGTTGCGATTGGAATTGAATGGCGGATCGAGGTAGATCAGGTCTACACTCTCGTCTGGGATGTATTCGCACAAGACTTTCAGGTTATCGCCGTAGAACAGGGTGTTTTCTGTGACCGGCTTTGGCGACATAGCAAGCTTCCTCACTCTCCATACGATGATTGATAATATAGCTTCAAAGTGATGGCCGTATCATAACATAGAACAGCTCAGGTAGCTATATGGCCTGTTTGGAACGTGCGTTTGCCTTGACTTTTGTGGCACAATATGATACACTTGGACTGTCCATTGATGGAACACCCAGGGAAAAAGCATAGACCCTGGCATCAGGCGAGAGGACTCGCATTGGGCATCCGAGAGGAGTACTTATGAAACCAATGAAGAAACCAATCCGCCTTTTAGGAGTCGTATTTCAGATTGACAAGTAGGGCCCGTGCAGGCGGGCAAGCCGAGCCGCTGGGCTGTTTGACTAAAACCTTGCTTAGCCGTTGCTAGCTCTTACATATACAGAGTAGCAGGTCTTTAGATGACTTTCGTCGCAGGTTGGCAGCAGTATCCAGCGGATCATTACAATGGGCATATCTCAAAATTTCATGCCCCTCTTTATGTAATAAATACTCGGTTCGACATGCCACGGGAGTTGTGCAAAATAAACACACAGGGTCTGGATGAATTATTTCCAGGCCCTGCTGCTTTTGGAAAAATCCCCCTCTTCACAGAAAAACGATTTTGAATTGCCTCGCCTTGCGCACCAGTTGCTTGAATATGGTTTGAAACCATGTTAAGATAGTATCTGTAAATCTCTCAATTATCTTTATATCGAAAGGTTTGATTTGCCATGAATACGCTGAAAGAAGAAAGAAATCGTGGCTATGTTATTGCGGGTATTGGTGGTATCGTTGCATTTATCGCCTTTTTCTTACCGTATGTGTCTGTCACAGTGTATACAGGCGGATATGGTATTTCGTGGAGCGGATCAACCATAGGCGGTGGCCTTTATTTTGAGCTTCTAGCGGCGTTAGCAGCTATTGCCATAGCTCTGGTACTCATCTACAGCAAGAATGCCTTTGGTTTGACAAATATGCCTCCCGACAAGCAGATCCGCATTGGCATCTTCACCTTAATCGGCGCGGGCATAGTAGGTGTATTGTGTGAGTTAATCCTGGCGATCAATCATAACACCATTGATGGCGTTGATTTGACGATTTATGCCGTGGGTCTGAGTATTGGTTGGTGGCTGTACTTGCTGAGCGCGATTGCAATCATTGTTGGCGGTGTGATGGCTTTGAGAAATCCGCAGGCACTGGCTGCTCAAACGTGGCAGTATCCCGCAACTCAATATCCTTATAATCAGTCCTATCCGCCGCAATCGGCCCAGTATCCGCCATATCCTACCACCGGCCAGTCGCACTATCCTCCATATACTGCAGACCCGGAGCTATACCAGCCGACGGAGCAAGGCCAGCCATACGGTCCGACAGAACGGCGTCCGACACCGCAGACCGGCCCGCAGCGCCATCCGAATACCGGGCCTCAGTCGCAGCCATACGCGTCGTCGGAACCGCCGCCCCCGCCCCCCCCGCCGCCCTATTCGTCACAACAGTTGCCGCCTGTCTGAGATAATACTGGCGGCCTCTCTTGCTGCCATGAACTCAAATTATTGCGAAGGGGGGACATAGGATGCCACATCCACTTATCGTCCAGCTACGCTTTACTCGCAGCGAATTTCAGCGCGGACTTGATGGGCTAAGCGATGCCGATGCGCGCCGCCGTTTATTGCCCATGAACTGCATCAGTTGGAACATCGGCCACCTGGCCTGGCACGAGCAGGGCATCTGGCTGGCCGACTTTCAGGGGCAAACGCCGCTGCCCCACCTCAACGACCTGTACGGCTACGATCAGCCGGCCAGTACCCCTCCACTTGCTGAGTCGTTAGAAGCCTGGCAAATTGTGACGAAGTTGATCGATCCGTTCCTCGACAATCTTACCACCCAACAACTCCAGGAAATGAGCCTTCACCGATGAAACTGATCCGCGTATCCTCTATACGGCCGGTTCGCTTCTGCAACGCCTCATCTACCACTACTGGTATCACAACGGCGAGAACATGGCAATTCGACAGATGCTGGGACACACCAACCTGGCCGAATTTGTAGGCGATATCGATAGCGAAGCCCCATATAAGCCGCATTGAAAGCGTTCATTGTAGGAATGCGGGCGGAGTTGTGCTGAGCTTACACGGGTAGTTTTTGATACGCACCAGTCACTCGATCCTGTCATCCTGAGCGCAGCGAAGGATCTCTGTGTGCGGCGACAGATCCTTCGCTGCGCTCAGGATGACAGCTTCCACCTCAATTACTCTCAGTCGCCCAGCGACAGGATCGCCATGAACGCTTCCTGGGGAATCTCCACGTTGCCCACCATCTTCATGCGTTTCTTGCCCTCTTTCTGCTTCTCTAGCAGTTTGCGTTTGCGCGAAATGTCGCCGCCATAGCATTTGGCCAGCACGTCTTTGCGCATGGCTTTGACCGTTTCGCGGGCAATGACACGCGCCCCGATGGCCGCCTGAATGGGAACCTCGAAAAGCTGGCGCGGGATGAGGCTACGCAGCTTCTCAACCAGCGCGCGCCCCTGTGAGTACGCTTTGTCGCGGTGCATAATCAGCGACAGGGCATCGACGGGTATGGCATTGACGAGGATGTCTAGCTTGACAAGATCGGCTTCGTGATAGCCGCCATACGAGTAATCGAGCGAGGCATACCCCTGCGTGCGCGACTTGAGCTGGTCGTAGAAGTCAGTTATCAGTTCAGCCAGCGGAATGTTATAGGAGAGTAGGACGCGCTCCGCTTCAATATATTTCATCTCCTTGAACCCGCCGCGCCGCGTCGTGACCAGGTCCATGATAGTACCGATATAGCGAGTGGGGGTGAAGATGGAGATATCCATCCAGGGTTCTTCGATTTTCTCGATCTCGCCCGCGTCGGGCATCTCCGATGGATTGTCGACTTCCAACTCTTCGCCGTTGGTGCGCGTTACATGATATTGCACGCTTGGCGCGGTAGCGAGAATATCCAGGTCGTATTCGCGCTCGATGCGCTCCTGCACGATCTCCATGTGCAACAGGCCCAGGAAGCCGCAGCGAAAACCGAAGCCCAGCGCGGTCGATGTTTCTGGCTCGAAAAATAACGAGGCATCGTTGAGCTTGAGCCGGTCCAGCGCGTCACGCAGCAAGGAATACTCGTTGCCCTCGACCGGGTAAATACCCGCGAAAACCATCGGCTTGGCCGGACTGTAGCCCGGCAGCGGCTCGACCCGCCCCAGCGCGCTCGGAACCGTGATGGTATCGCCCACGCGGCAGTCCTTCACGTTCTTGAATCCGGTGGCAACGTAGCCGACTTCACCGGCGGAAAGAGTTTGCGAGGAGGTCATGCGCGGGTGAAAATAGCCCGCCTCTAAAATCTCGGTTGTGCTGCCAGTCGCCATCATCACCAGTTTCTCATCCTCGCGCAGTTCTCCATCGACGATACGCACATAAGCGATCACGCCTTTATAAGCGTCATAGTGCGAGTCGAATACCAGGGCGCGCAAAGGGTCACTCGGGTTGCCTTTGGGAGCGGGTATTTGCTTGATGATGGCTTCCAGGATAGCCTGAGTGCCGACGCCCTCTTTGGCCGATGCCAGAATGCATTCCTCTCTGGGAATGCCAATCACGTCCTCGACCTCTTGCATGACCCGTTCAGGTTCGGCGCTGGGCAAATCGATCTTGTTGATGACCGGAATAATGGTCAGATCGGCCTCGAGCGCCAGGTAGAGGTTTGCCAGCGTTTGCGCCTCGATACCCTGCGTGGCGTCGATCACCAGCAGCGCCCCCTCGCACGCGGCCAGGCTGCGCGACACTTCATACGTAAAATCGACATGGCCGGGCGTGTCGATCAGATTAAGCTCGTATTGCTCACCGTCAAGCGCGCTATAGAGCATACGCACGGCCTGCGCCTTGATGGTGATACCCTTTTCGCGCTCCAAATCCATCTGATCGAGCGTCTGTTCCATCATTTCGCGTTTAGAGACGGTGCCGGTATATTCAAGCAGGCGATCAGCCAGCGTCGATTTGCCATGATCGATGTGAGCGATAATGCAAAAATTGCGTATATGTGCTTGATCTGTCATTCAATGATTCCTCCGCACAACACCTCATCCCCCTCTTCGCCACCATAGAACACGGCGGCCTGTCCGGGTGTGATGGCCCGTTGTGGGCGTATAAATGTCAAACGCGCGCGCTTGCCTTCCAGGGGTGTGACCGTCGCTTCCTGTTCGGGCGCTTTGTAGCGGATGCGCGCGGTGGCCGTAAATGGTTCTGTTGGCGTCTCGCCGCTCACATAGTGCATCTTGCCGACGATGCAGCTCGACTTTTCCAGCGCGCTGGCCGGTCCAACGATCAACGCGTTCGATTCCGCGTCAATTTTGAGCACGTGCAGCGGCTCAGGCGAGGTCAGGCCCAGCCCTTTGCGCTGCCCGATGGTATAGTAGGCCAGCCCGCGATGCCGCCCCAGCGGAGCGCCGTCCATGTCAAAAATGGGGCCTGGTTTCGGTATTGAGATGATGCCATGTGCGCTTGTCGCGGGCGCGCTCACGCCTGCCCCAACCAGAACAGGGTCTGCTCCCTGGTTCACGGCGTAGCGATCAATGAAGCCGCGATAATCGTTCTGCGCCACGAAGCAGATTTCCTGGCTTTCGGCCTTGCTTGCCACGCTCATGCCGCGTTCCGCCGCCATCGCTCGCACCTGCGGCTTGGTATACTCGCCCAGGGGGAAGCAGGCGTGCGCCAGTTGTTGCTGGTTGAGTACGTGCAGTACATACGATTGATCTTTACCGGGATCGACGCCCCGGCGCAGGCGAAACTTGCCGGTGAGCGGGTCGTTATCCACGCGCACATAGTGGCCCGTTGCCATGTAATCGGCGTTGAGCGCCAGGGCGCGATTGAGCAGCAGGGTGAAGCGGATATGGCGGTTGCAGGTCAGGCAGGGGTTAGGAGTGCGTCCCGCTACATATTCCTGGTAAAAGAAGTCCACCACGTTCTCTTTAAATTCTTGCTCAACGTTCACGAGATAAAAAGGGATGTTGAGCATTCGCGCCACGCGCCGGGCATCATCTACCGATTTGAGGGAGCAGCACTTATTTTGCGCAACGCGCTCGACGCCATCGTCTTCGATGACGCCCGGCTCAGACCACAGGCGCAGCATAATGCCGATCACCTCGTGTCCCTGTTCCTTGAGCAGCGCGGCGGCTACCGAACTGTCCACGCCGCCGCTCATTGCGACCACTATTCTTGCCATGATGCTGATACCCCTGTAATATATGAAAAACGACTAGCCATACGGGCTAGTCTTCTCCTTGCGCGCCTACATTGTTGTGATGTGCTGGCTGGTATTTGCCCCTTCGTGCCATGCTTAGGGTAGCACAGACCGGCTACCTTGTCAAATAGCAAATGCCTTAGGAAGTAGTTCGACATAGCCCTTTTCAAGCAACTGTTTCATCTCCCCGCTACAGGTACAGCTATGCAACTAATATGTAAAAACCTCTTGAAATATAGGACTAAGTACTATATAATAAAGATGATGAATAAGGCAAATGGGTAGGTCAAGCGTGAGGATTTTCAAAAATAAGTGGTTTGCTAGATTTGCCAGGAAAGAAGGCATCAGCGAAGCAAAGCTGCGCGAGGTGGTGAAGGATGCAGAGGCCGGGAATATAGATGCTGATTACGGCGGTGGTGTCATAAAGCAGCGTATCGCGCGTTCCAATGAGGGGAAGTCAGGCGGCTACAGGTCGGTTATCCTCTACCGCAGAGGCGATAAGGCTTTTTTTCGTCTATGGGTTTCTAAAAAGTGAACGGGAAAATATAAATGAAGCAGAAGAGCAAGAGTTTAAGAAACTGGCGAAAGTGACATTTGCCTTATCTGAGGACGAGCTTGCAAAGCTGGTCAAGACAGGGGTCTACAAAGAGGTAAAGTGCGATGAATGAGAACGAGACGTATAAAAGCGATGCGTTTGCAGCTATTCACGAGACGGTTTCCGACTATTACGCCGCTGGCGTGATCGACAAACAGACCATGCGATATTTCGATGCATCATGTTTGACGCCAGTTCGTGAGTTCACCGCTGAAGAAATACAGGCATTGCGCAAGCGTGAGCAAGTTAGCCAGGCAGTCTTCGCTCGTTATCTGAACGTGTCGAAAGATTTAGTCAGCCAATGGGAGCGCGGCGAAAAGCGCCCGGTCGGCTCGTCTCTGAAACTTTTGTCTCTTATAGAGCGCAAGGGTCTGGCAGCTATCGCCTAAACACGGTCATTTATCCATACGGGAAGCGCCGACTAAATTTCTTCCGGATGGGAATGCTCACTTGTCCAACCATTTGCCCTTGAACGCTTTCAATGAGTTCCAAATGTCTTTTTACTCTCGACTACACGCCTTCTTTCGTGTATAATGGCAACGATAGAAAACAATGCTGCATCTCAATGTGTCGTAGATAAGTCATTTTACGATACTTTCATTATTTTTTAGACGTTAGAAACCGTAGAGGGGCAGTACAATAGAGAGCCAGTAGCAGTCATTTGCCCACGACACCCGGTGTATCTGTTGAGGTAGGTGGGCCAGGGAGAGTGAAATCATGCCAAAGAAAACAGCAAGCGCGCGTAGTGGAGCGTCACGCAATAAGCCGAAATCACAAAAAAGCATTCAACTGGTACGACCGACCAGCGCTGAAAATGATGCGCAGGACGAGAGCAGCGAGGAAGAAACCACGCTCGCAGCGCCCGCATCCAAAGCCGGGGTTGCCAGCACTGCTACCGTATCCAAAACGGAGGTTGCTACCAGCAAAAAATCAGCAGTGGAGAGCGTAACCGCGCCGAAGGAAAGGGATGTCGTTGACACATCTGCCGCCAACAAGAGTAGCGCGGGCGCTCGCCTTGCCGCCCGTCGCCAGACTGTGCTCAAGCAACAGGTCCAGCGTAACGCGGGTCTGGTCACTGCCGAACACTATGCCTATGTGAGACGGGATTTGATCTATATTCTGATCCTGGCGGTCATCATGTTTTCGGCCATCATCATCCTGCACTTCGTCCCCGCCATCGGCGGCTAATCAAAAGAAGGAGTGTGTGGGCTGCTCGCCTGCGGCAAGCAGCCCACACACTCCTTCTTTTGATGGTAGGTAACGAAAAAGCGCTGATCGAACCCATCGATTTCAGCGCTTCTTTATGTGTTCAGCAACTGGCACCAGGAATGGCTTGCTCCCGTGCCAGCTATGCGTGATGTTGGTTAGCTTAGTGCATGAGGGGGCCAGTGCCTATACCCGCAGGAATACCGTGCCGATGTGCTGCTGGAATAGTCACGCCCAACACTCGTTGCATAGCCATCGTGTGACTGCAATCTCCCCAGTCATGGAAGAAACGACAGGTGCAATGCCACTCCCCGTTATCATAGTTTGTGGTATGAACATCATTCTCGCCCCGGAACGTCGCCTCAAAGCGAGTGAATTGGATTCGTTCGGGTTCTTCCGCGTAACGCTTGGCTTTCGCGATTTTACTGATCATACTTGAATTCACTGTCGGTTATCTCCTTCAAATCTAGCAAACCACGCCGCACCACTTCTCGTTAAACTCTATACGCAAATCAACTACGCAGCCTCACTCTATTCTCAGGCCTACGTAAGTACGCGCCGTTAGCTCGTGAGAGACTTCTTCGTTCCTCCTTTCGCAAATTAAGATGTGCTCGTATGCGACGAACATTCATGAGATTGGCCCAAAGAATGAAGAAAGATCGATGAGCCCGGCAACCATGCGCGTATGAAAATGAAAAAACGTGAAAAAAAAACACCAGGGCAAACTATCCCTAGTGTATCTATCAATCACTATGCGCCGCCACTGTCCTTGACAGCGCCGCACCCTGTGATATGTATGAAACGGTATCCATAGACAATTACCTCGTGACTCTTATTATCGTCCCGGATCTCTGTGTCTGAATGGCTAGATTATACCACATGCTGCCCCGATTGTCTACCCTTTTCGCATAGTGATACGCCCAACTTGTCCCATTTTTAAGGGAGAGAGATTGCTTTGTGATATCCTCTGATGTTCACCGGTCGCCCCGACTCTCATATGATCAGAAAATGTTGCATACCTCACACTTGTAGTATTCCATTGCTCATTGTGCAGCTTCAGATTTATGGATATACTGCTCATGAAAGAGTATAAATTCTATGGAGGCATGCTATGAATCTCAAATATGCACATACAAAGCGGTATTCCTGGTTACTACAGGGTATAGTGGGGGTGGTTCTCACCGCTATGGTGTTGGCAGGGTGTTCTTTTCCAGGCGGTTCAACTAATAGCACGACGCAGGCCGGTTCGACTCCGGCTGTCGCTCATCCCATTTCCAGTAAGCCTGATACCGGCAAGCTGAACGGGGGGCGTGACTTGCCTGCCAATCTGGTTAAGCCTCTGACCTTTACTCTGGCTTACAATGACGCGGCGATGGAGCGCGATGTTGCGCAGATGTATACGCCCGGCTCGCCCACGTTCCGCCAGTATCTGACGCCCGCCCAGATTGTGCAGCGTTACGCGCTGTCGGATGCGCAGGTGCAAACGGTGCAGAACTGGCTGACGCAGCATGGTTTTTCCATCGTCTCCATCGATCCTCTACGCATGGCTATCAGTGTGCAGGCGCCGGTTGGCACCATTGAGCGGGCTTTAAACATTAAATTGCAGTCATATACTATCGCGGGCTATCAGTTTTTCTTGCAGCAAAGCGACCCGGTCATCTCTGGCCCGGTGGCTGCTTTTATTCAATCGGTGGTTGGACTTGATAGTTTTGCCTTCCCGATCTTCAAACCTCCCTTTGGCCTGGCTTACGAGGGCTCGTCTACTGGGGCTACGTGCGCTAAATACGGCATCAATCACTCCCTGACCAGCGCGAAGCTGGCTGCTGCCTACCAGCTCAACCAGCTGTACTCGCAGAATTTTATGGGCCAGGGTATGACCATCGGCGTGGCGGAATTTGGCGATCCCTTCGACCCGCGTGACGTTGCCGCCTATGCCTCCTGCGCCAGTGTGGGTACGCCGAACATCAAGACTATCGATGTCGATGGCCATCTCGCCCCCGGCTCTGGTCAGGGCGAAGCCGCGCTCGACCTGGAAATGATCACTGGCCTGGCTCCCAAAGCGCAGATTCTCGATTACCAGTCCGCCCTGATCAACACCTCTTTTGCCCAGGCGCTGATCGATGTCTTCAACCGCGTGGCCGCCGATCACAAAGTCCAGGTGTTAAGCGTCAGTTACGGCACTGGTGAATCCGCATTTAGCAACTCGGAGCAAGACGCTGTCAATCGCAGCCTGCGCAACCTGGCCGCGGAAGGCATCTCGGTGTTTATCAGTAGCGGAGATTGCGCGGCCTTCGCCAATCGTATCACGCACATCGCGATGGTATCATTCCCGGCCAGTGCGCCCTATGCCATCGCCGTTGGCGGCACGCACTTGCAGGTCAGCGATAGCAACAAACGCACCAGCGAAGATGTCTGGAGCGGCGGCGACTCGGCTCCGGTCTGCTCCAATGAATGGGGCAGCGGCGGTGGTGTTAGCCAGAACCCTGATTTTAGACGACCAGCCTGGCAGACCGGGCCGGGAACCACCAACCGGTATAATGGCGCAAGCTCGCTGGTTCTTACCAACGATTTCAAGCCGGTCTCCGCGCCCAATGGCCTGCGCCAGGTGCCGGATGTAGCGGCAGCCGCCTATCCCAACATTTCCGTCTACTACCAGGGCAAGTGGTACAATTTTGGCGGCACCAGCGCGGCTGCCCCTATGTTCGCCGCGGGTATTCTACTGGTTGACCAGGCCCTACAACAAAAGGGCAAAGCATGGCTGGGTGGCGTGCCAGCCTTCTACACGCTGGCGAACCACCCCGGCAGCTTCCATCCCTATACCGACATCACCAGGGGCAACAACCTGTTCTATCCCGCAACAAAGGGCTGGGACTACACCACTGGCTGGGGTTCGCCCAACTTTGAGGATATGGTGCAAATTCTGATGCGACAGTAACGTTACACAGTCATTTTTCGTATGCGCGGGTAGATTTGGACAGCCATACCTGTCTCTTTCTACCCCTTTCATATTTCTATGCCACGTTTTGCTCTTTTATACGACATTACTCATGAGATCTCATTTCAAACAAAGAGGCGCGTATGCAACAACTCAATACGAATGCAGAGCAAAACGGCGTAGATATTACTCTCTATAGTCGTTTTGCCGCCAACATCTTATCGTATCTCTGCCAGCAAATAGCCAGTTTGCAAGACGCCGAAGACCTGCTGGTAGAGGTCTTCATGGCTGCCCACAACCATATTGCACTCTCCAGCTTGAGCGAGGAGCGACAATTGGCCTGGCTGCGGCGCGTGGCTCGCAACAAGGCGATTGATCGCTATCGCCATGCAGCCCTGCTCACCCTCTTGCCATTGGAGCGCATCGTAGAAACCGAAGACAGCGCATTGTCGCCTGAACAACGCGCTGTGCAGCAGGAGAACTACCAGAGGCTCTACTTCGCGCTAGAGCAACTTTCGCCTGCACAACAGCAACTGATTCATTTGCGCTATGGCAATGGTCTGAGGCTGGTCGCCATCGCGGACATGCTCGAAAAACCGGAGGGAAGCGTGCGCAAAATGCTTGCGCGTACCCTGCGCCAACTGCGCGCCATCTATGAGAAAATAGAGAGAGGTATTCACCCATGAAACCGTTCGATGATAGCATCCCCGAAGAGATAGAAACACAACATGTTGCTCTGGTATCCATGCTGCGACGAGCTTATCCGCGTCCAGTTCAACTCACATCGGAGGAGCAAACGCAGATTATTGAACGCGCCAGCCAACGCCTTCTACTCCACGATCAGTCCATCTCTGCGGGTAAGAATCAAGCGCCAGTTGGGACAATCAGTTCAATCCCTCTTGAAAAGCCAGTGGCTAATTCCTTTGCGGTTCGCCGTCGTAGAAGCATAACTCGCTTCGCCAGTATGCTGGTTGCTGTTCTGGTAGTTGCGGCTATTATTGGCGCATCGCTAGTGCTTTTCACCCATAGACCTCAAGGGGTGGTAACGAAGTTACCACAGGGGGCGCCGGTTGGCCCTGTTGGAAAAATTTCGATAGTTACAGTAACTGGTGGCCTGGAAGCTTCTATGAGCATAACGGGCGGTCCATACTTTCTCAGTGAATTGCTGGCTGCTGACATTTCGCTGACTAACCAGACGGATAAAACGATGTATGTAGGCATTCCATTTGCAGGAAGCGCCTGCGGCTATATTACTGGAGTCCAGGTGACTGGCAAGGATACGCCAGAATTTGTTATTCCCATACCTACAGATCATAGTTGCCCTTTCTTCGTCAACAGTACACCACTGAAACCAGGCCAGACCCTTACGGTACATAAGTACCTGCCGCTTACAAATAGCGGCCATTTGACGCTGACAGCAGAGACGGCGTTCTTCGCCTCACCACGTCAATCACAGAATCCCTTTCCCAAACAAATATCCAGCCCCCTTGATGGGCACTGGCCGTCTATACAGATCGATGTCGCTCCGAAGGTTCCATCAGATCGCACGATCTCTTATCACAGGGATGGTTCGCGCGTCTTCATCATTGCTCCAACCGATGCTCAGCATCAATTGCAATACCTGTATGGCGTGTCATGCTCAGACTACACAGGCCCAGGGGGAACAGGGAGCGGAAATTATGGCTGGGAGACCCTGCCAAAAAACGTCGTGGGCGAACCGGGATGCCCTGGTAAAAACGTGCGATGGGCATTTGCCTTTGGCCTGCCAGGCTATGCGATAGTCCAGGGAAGTGTGACTTTTCCGGGAAACTCGCCTAACCCGTAAACCATTTTTGCTTGACAGTCCACAACAATAGAAGTATACTTGACACATCGCAATACATTATCGTCGCGAGGGACGAATACATGCTGGTTGCAGATACAGCGAGCCAGGGTTGATGAGAGCCTGGCAACTGTAATCGCGTAGAAAGCCACCCTCTGGCCTGGGAAAAAGAGTCAACCAGACCGCGACGCGGAACGAACGCCTCCCACTGGAAATGTCCAGGCGGGTAGCCAGTAATTCTTGCCGGAGAGCCTACCGTTACCAGAAGGCAGGGCATCGAATGTGTGCTAACTCACGCTCAATGGCGTAAGCAGCGCGTTCCGTGCCTGTAAAGTGGGAAGTCCAGCTTTGTGCAACGTATGCGACAATGCATGGTCAACTTCCAAGCAGGGTGGTACCACGGGCCATAATTATCAAGCCCGCCCCGAATCATATTTCGGGGCGGGCTTTTTGTTTGCCTCCGGGTATCCTGGCTTCCGCGAGGCGACGAACGAGATTCTCTATCTTTTTCGCAAAAGGAGTGAAAAATGCAAATCAGTCAAATGCAGTCCATTTCTTCAACAAGTATCGTTGAACGCTTCTTCGCGTTCTTCACCGGACGCGGGCATCTCGAATTGCCCGGCAGTCCGCTCGTTGTTGCGGGTAGCACGACCTCATTTACTATCGCGGGAATGCAGCCCTTGTTGCCCTACCTGCGCGGCCAGGAGACGCCCCCTTCAAAGCGTCTTACCGCCTTGCAGCGCTGCCTGCGTACCGACGATGTCGATGCGGTCGGCATAAACGAGCGCAAGTTAACCTTCTTCCACATGCTCGGTAACTGGTCGGTGGGTGACTATGGCAAGCGCGGAGTCATCGAACTGGCGCTCGAACTGCTGCGCGACTTCGGGTTCGAGCGGGACTCGTTATGGGTGACTACCTTCGCGGGCGATCCCGCGCTCTGCTTGCCGCCAGATGAGAAGGTCGATCGAGGAATGGCTGCGCCAGGGCTTTCCGCCAGAGCGCATTGTGCCGCTCGGCGTGGATGATAACTTCTGGACGATGGGCGGTCCTGGCCCCTGTGGCCCATGCACCGAAATCTTCTATGATCGCGGCGTCGAATTGAGTTGTGGCAAAACCACTTGCCAGCCGGGCTGCGATTGCCCGCGTTTCCTTGAGATATGGAACCTCGTCTTCATCGAGTTCGATCGTTCGCCGGATGGCTCGCTGGCGCGCCTGCCTTTTCTCAGCATTGATACTGGCATGGGGCTTGAGCGTGTAGCGTTGCTTTTGCAAGGTGTTGAATTGGTGTTTGAAACCGACCTGTTTCTGCCCGCGGTGGCGCGGCTAATTGATCTTGCGCCCGTTGGTGTCGTTGGGGATAGTTCTGTAGAGCAACGCTCGCGACGTATCATCCTTGACCATACGCGCTCGGCGCTCTTCGCGGGACTGGAAGGCGTTCTGCCAGGACGCGATGGGCGCAATTCCGTACTACGCCGCCTGGTGCGGCGCGCGTCACGCCAGGGTCGCATCCTCGGCATCGATCGTCCATTTCTGAGCGAGCTTGTACTGCCTTTCGTGCAGGGACACTCTACCTTGCTCACAGAGCTGGAACAGCAGCGCTTGTCCATCTTGCCAGACATGCTCACCAACGAGGAAACCCAGTTCGCGCGAGTGCTGACACCTGGCCTGAAACACCTGAATAGGCTGATCCCTGGCGAACACGGCATCGTGCCGGGTGAAGACCTTTTCAAACTGCACGCGGAACAGGGCTTTCCCTCCGATCTTGCCGCCGAAATCCTGGCGGAACGCGGCCTGCAAATAGAATGGTCAGGCTACGAGCAGGCGCTTGAACAACATCGCGATATCAGCCGCGTCAGCGCGGAAAGACACTTCCAATCATAAAGGTTCAAAACCATCTAAATGCGCTGTATCATTATAGCGTTCAAGTAGCCATATCGCTGGAAAGCCCTCGAAATGCGCTTTGTGCCAGTGTGTGATCGAGGTATGGCGGGCATCAACAGATGCCCGCCTGAGATTTGACATGCTCAACTCAAAGAAATAGACAAACGACGCTTCGATGATGCCGCCATGACAGACAATCATAATATGTTTGCCATTGTGCTCATGAATAATGCGGTGCAGGGCCGTGGTTGTGCGCACAATGAACTCCATCCAGTTCTCGCAACCATTGACCCAGCGGAAGAATGGGCGTTCCTCGGCTGGCACATCGCGCCAGAGAGCAATAAACTGCTCCTCGGTCAGGGAACCATCCTCGTTGCGCCACTCTTCCACATTCTCTTCATACATGATGGGCAGACCCAGCGCGGGTGCGATAATCTCGGCTGTATGGCGCGCTCTTTGCATCGTGCTGGAAATCAGCACATCAATCTTTATATCCGTGCTTCCAGACAGTCGATCTCGCAAGCGCTCGGCCTGCTGTATGCCTTTTGCAGATAACCGTCCATCAACGAATTTGCCTTGCTCAACCTTCAAATAGTTACCATGTCGCACCAGGTAAAGATGGGTCATTGTTTGCGTACCTTTCGCTTTTATCATAAACAGTCAATATCATCTATTATCATCAAACCAGAAGCGAGGTACTGTTGTCAAATGATATGAGCTTATACCGTTGTATCCTCTTGTCAATCGTTCTATTCCCATGTATATTGTAGAAGTCCAAAGGTTTGGCGAAAATACTTCAATGACTCTCTCTCGCTCATGGAACCCGAAGCGGATCGCCAGGAGCAAGCCGGAATAATTACATGAATGAAAATCACGGGGTATTGCGCGTTGTGCGGGTGAAATCGAGCCGTTCAGCCGGCAGCACGCAAGCCCAGGGTAGATACTCCACTGGCTGGTTGCCTGAAGACGGCCTGGTACACGTGCTTTCTCATCAGGAAACGAGTATCGGGCGCGCCTTGAATAATGATGTTATCCTGATGGATCCGACCGTCTCGCGTGAGCACGCGCGTCTCATTCTTGACAGCCACGGCTGGCACGTTATCAACCTGACCGCTCGCAACGTCGTGCGCGTGAATGGTCATGCCGTACCCAGTGGAGGAGCCATGCTGGTGCAGCCGCAGGATTTGATTATTCTGGGCAGCACTATGTTACAGTTGATCGCGCCCAATATCCTCGAATCCGACAGACCCGCTATTATACCTGACGCGCGTCTCGATGCCAGTGTGGTCAACGGCAAGACTCCCCCTGCCAAAGTCAGGGAAAACTCTTTGCTTAACGGGCGTCAGCCGACTCCTGCTAGCTATCAACCTGTCTCCCTCCCAGAGCAACCAGAGCCAGAACAGGAGGCACAGCCCTGGGATGACGACGAGGAAGTCAGCGTACTGGGTGCGGGCGTGACCATGCAATTTGCCCTGCCACAGCGCATGGGTATTCGCACGCGCTGGCTCATCGCGGGCATCGGCATCGCTATACTGCTGGTCAGCACAATGATTACCATTATCGTGAACAGTGTGGTAGGCATCTCTGCCCTGTCGCAAAATGGCGTCTCCAGCATTATCGCGGCTCTCACCATTCCGCTCGTGCCAGCCATCGGTATCTTCCTGCTGGTGAACTTCATGGATCGCTACGAGAGGGAACCCTGGTTCTTGCGCCTGGCCGCTTTTCTGTGGGGCGCGATCATCGCCATTCCACCCGCCCTCTTCATCGAGCAGTACATCGACAACATGCTCCAAAACATTTTTGACCCCAATAATACCAGTGAAATAATACGCGTTATTTTTCAGGGACTCAATGCCGGCATCACCGAGGAAACGTTCAAAGGCATTGGCCTGTTGTTGCTCTTCATTATCTTGCGCGACGAGTTTGACAATGTGACTGATGGCATTGTATACGGGGCCTTGATCGGGGCTGGCTTTGCGATGGTCGAAAACTTCAGCTATTTTGCCCAGCACTCCAAAAGTTCTCTGGCCTACCTCATCGTTGGCAGAATCATTCTTGGCTGGCTCGGCCATTCCACCTTCATTGCCTGTTTCGGAGCCGCTCTCGGCTATATTCGCCATACGCGCGACCGCTGGAAGCAGATCGTTATTCCCATCGTCGGTTTTCTTGTAGCCGTGGGGCTGCATAGCTTCTTTGATTTCGTCACGTTTCAGGCCAGCAATGCCATCTACACTTCGGGGGGCAATAGCACGATTAACAATATCGCGCAAATCGCCATTGTCGTGAATTACATCCCGCCATTCCTGGCGCAGCTCGGTCTGCTTTACATCCTCATTAAATCGTTGTCACATGAGGCCGCTGTGATTCGCGAATTTCTGGCGGTTGAGGTCGGTAACGGCGTGGTGACTGTGGGTGAATACGCGCTGCTGCAAAACTCATTTCAGCGCACCAGGGTTGAGCGGCGCGTGCTGCGCAAGTCCGGCGTCAAGCAATGGTTGCGCGTCAAAGCCCTCTATCAAACCGAAATCGGCCTGGCTTTTCGCAAATGGCACGTAAACATGGGTGACAAGCCCAAGCTAGGCTATGTGCAGCCAGAAGATGCCTATCGCCAACGTATCAAACGCCTGCGCCACGAAATTCGCCTGCACGAAATAAAATCTATGAACGGATAAGCAAAAGCAGGGCCGGACATATCTGGCCCTGCTTTTGCTTATCCGTTTATAACTCTACGCCGTTCGTGACTTCGCTCCCTGCCCCAATTGCAACGCCTCGATGGCCTGCTCGCGCAGCACAAACTTTTGCACCTTACCACTGGCTGTCATCGGATAGGACGTGACGAACTGGATGTAGCGCGGTATCTTCTGGTGGCTGATGCGCTCTTTGCAGAAGTCGCGCAGCTCCTGTTCGCTGATCTCCTGGCCTTCTTTCGGCAAAACCACTGCCAGCAGTTCCTCTCCAAAAAAGGCGTCCGGCACTCCCAGTACCTGCGCGTCGGCTACTTTTGGATGGCGGATCATTAGTTCCTCTACTTCGCGCGGGAAGATATTCTCGCCGCCGCGAATCACCATCTCTTTAAGACGTCCCACGATATTGACGTAGCCTTCCTTATCTATGGTCGCCAGGTCGCCAGTATGCAGCCAGCCGCCAGCATCGATGGCCTCGGCGGTCTTCTCCGGCATATTGTAATACCCGGCCATCACCAGGAAGCCCCGGCAGCACAGTTCTCCTCGTTCCCCGACCGGCACCACTTCGCCAGTGGCCGGGTTGATAATTTTTACATCTACATGCGGGTACGGGAAAGCCCACCGTCTCCGATTTGCGCTGGAAGCTATCGCTGGGCTGCGTATAGGTGATGCCGCCATTCGACTCGGTTTGACCAAAGACGATAGCCACGTCCGCTCCCATGCGCTCCTTGACCTGCTCCATGACCACTACAGGCACGGGCGCTCCGCCACAGCTAACAATTTTCAACGAGGTCGGCTTGTTTTGCTCAAATTCGGGGTGCTGCATCATGGCAATCAGCATGGTGGGAACGGCAAAGATATAGGCGCAATTCTCCTGCTGAATGATCTGCAGCGTTCTCAAGGGTTCAAACGCGACCAGGGGATGCAGCGCCATCCCGCTGATGATCGCGCCAATGGCGATGCCCGCTCCAGCAATGTGAAAGAACGGCAGCGGGAGGCAATAGTGAACGCCTGGAGCGTGTACGGCGTTGACGCGCAGTAAAGCCATCATCAAATCGTTCGTGACGCTGTGATGGGTAAGCATGGCCCCCTTGGGAAAACCAGTCGTGCCGGAAGTATACAGGATCAATGTGGGGTCTTTGGGCTTCACCGACGCCTGTCGCTCGCGTAACTGCTCCGCGCTGACAGCAGCGCCACCCGCCACCATCTCGCCAAACATCGTTGGCCGCCACTCCTGCGCATCCAACAGACCGGCGGGAGGCATACCCATCAGGCACACGTAGCGCAGTACCGGCAAGATTTCGCTGCTCACTTCACCATTCTTCTCGCCGGGCGTGACCATCGAATGCACAGTCGCCAGGCAGTTGTGATCGCGCACCTGCGCCATGAAGAATAGCGCCTTCACATCGCCCTGTTTGAGCACATATTCCAGTTCCTTAGCCCGGTACACCGGGTTGACCGTCACCGTCACCAGCCCGGCCTTGGCCGCGCCAAACATCAGCAAAAGCCATTCCGGCAGGTTGGCCGCCCACACAGCGATGTGATCTCCCTTTTGCAGGCCCAGCGCTATCAGCCCCCGCGCCGTCGCGTCAACTCGCGCCCGGTACTCCGCATACGTCCAGCGAATATCCAACGCGCCGCGAAACTCAGGATAACAAGAGTACACAACCGCTTCGTTATTGGGAATATCCCCGGCGCGGCTGTCTAAGAGGTCGCCCAGCGTAGTATTGAGGAGTTCGATCCCCTCGGTCTCGGCCTGCCAGTAGGACAGGCCATCGTTGGTCATGCCCATAAATATTTCTCCTTTGAGGTGATGATCGTGCTGGTTTGTCACGATTTATCGTTTCGACGTAGTTTCGACGTAATAGAGTGATAATCAAGCGGAGCAAGATGAGCTTGATCTATAGTATCACATATGCAAAATAGGCGGGGTTTGGATGTACTAAATCCGGTAAAAACTGAGAGTTGTCTAACTTGACGCTTCTCCGTTCCAGATGCTAGGATGAACACACAGAACCTATAAGCAACGAAGCTTGATATTTCGCAATATCAGATCAGTAAAGGATGGCAAACTATGCAACTGGAGCGGGCGAACCTGCTACAGATTTATTATTTGATGCGCCTCACACGCGCCGTGGAAGATCGCACGCGCACGCTCTTTTTGCAGGGGCGCGTGGTTGGCGGCGTCTATACCGCGCAGGGACACGAGGCCACCAGCGTCGGGGCAGCGATGACGCTGCGCGATGGCGACATTATCGTACCGCAGCACCGCGACCTGGGGATGCATCTGGCACGCGGCGGCTCCCCGCGCGCGGTCATGTGCCAGTGGCTGGCGCGTGGCAACTCGCCCACGCTTGGACGCGACGGCACGCTGCACATTGGCGACATGCATCACGGCATCGTACCCTCTATCAGCATGTTGGGCGAATCGCTGCCAGTAGCCTGCGGCGTGGCATTGACCATGAAAATGCGCAAACGCGACACCCTGGTCATGGCTCCCTGTGGCGATGGCGCGACCAATACCGGGCCATTCCACGAAGGGCTGAACTTCGCCTCGGTGCAGAAACTGCCCATCGTTTTTATCATCGAAAACAACGGCTACGCCTATTCAACTCCCACACGTAAACAGTTTGCCATCGAAAATCTCTCGGACCGTGCTAAAGCCTACGGGATGCCAGGCGAGCATGTTGACGGCAACGACGTTCTCAAAGTTATGGACGCCGTCCAACGAGCCGTAAAACACGCCCGCAGCGGCAAAGGACCCGCGCTGGTCGAATGCAAAACCTTCCGCGTGCGCGGCCATTCCGAGGCCGACAGGGCTGATTATGTGCCAGCCGAACTGCGAGAGGAATGGCTGCGCAAGGACCCTATCAAACGTTTCGAGGCGTATCTTGAGGAAAAGAGCATCCTCAGCGATGCTATCAAAGCCGAAATCGAAGCTAAAGTCAAAGCGGTCGTGGATGATGCCGTCAGCTTCGCGGAACAGAGTCCCGCGCCCGATGGAGCCACAGTTGCCGATTACATATTCGCGCCCGATGGCCCCATCTCCATTATCGGCGAACCGGGCGCGAGCGACCCGCGCTATGTCAACGCCCTGGACACACGCACGGGCAAACCTTTCAATACCGTTGCGGACGACGCTGAGAGCGTCATTCGCTACGAAGCGCGGGAGGTGGGGAAGCGATGACAGCAGTCACCTATTTAGAAGCCATTGGCCAGGCCATGCGCGAGGAAATGCGGCGCGACGAGACCGTTTTCCTGCTGGGCGAGGATGTCGGCACCTACGGCGGAGCGTTCAAAGTCAACGTGGGCCTGCTGGAAGAGTTCGGGCCGGAGCGCGTCGTCGATACGCCTATGGCGGAGGCGGCTATTATTGGCTCTGCCGTTGGCGCGGCCATCATGGGGATGCGCCCCATTGCCGAGATGCAGTTTATCGACTTTATCACCTGCGGCTTCGACCAGATCGTCAACATGGCGAGTAAGTTTTACTGGCGCAGCGGCATTCCCGCCCCAATGGTCATTCGCGGCCCATCCGGTGGTGGTGTCAAGGGCGGCCCCTTCCATTCGCTCAGCCCGGAAGCCTGGTTTTTCCACGTTCCCGGCATCAAGGTAGTCGTGCCATCCACCGCCTACGATGCCAAAGGTCTGCTCAAATCCGCCATTCGCGATAACAATCCGGTGCTGTATCTCGAACACAAACTGCTCTATCGAATGCCAGAACTGCGCGAAGAACTGCCTTCAGGAGGACTATACCGTACCGATAGGCAAGGCTATTATCCGCCACCCCGGTGATGATTTGACCATACTTACCTACGGCGCGATGGTCCATCACTGTCTCAAAGTTGCGCGGACACTCGAGGAAGACGACGACATCAGCGCCGAAGTGCTTGACCTGCGCAGCCTCGTCCCGCTTGACCGCGAAGCTATTCTGGAATCGGTCAAACGCACCAATAAAGTCTTGATTGTACACGAGGATACGCTTACCGGAGGCATCGGCGCTGAACTATCAGCAATTCTGGCCGAAGACCTGTTTGAATATCTCGACGGGCCGATTATGCGCGTGGCCGCGCCCGACGCGCCATTCCCGTATGCGCCTTCCCTGGAGGAAGCATTCCTGCCTGACGTTGAAAAAATACTTGTCGCAGCGCGCAAACTTGCCGCGTACTGATAGATTGACGAAGGAGTCATATATGCCAACACCTGTAAAAATGCCGCGCCTGGGCGAGTCCGTTGCTGAAGGAACGGTGGGAAGCTGGCTAAAAAAAGAGGGTGACTGGATCGAGAAGGACGAATTGCTTGCCGAAATCATCACCGATAAAATCAATGCCGAGCTGCCCTCGCCGGTAGCCGGACGCCTTGCCAAAATCCTGGTACAGGCCGACGAGACGGTAGCCGTGGGTGTCGATATCGCGCTTATCGAAGAGAATGCTGATGTTGCCAGTACTCCCGCTCACGATGCCGCCCCTGGTCCAGATGCCGCGCCCCTCAAGAGTCCCGAACGCGCCAATATCGCCGTTATGGACAGGCAAAGCGCCAGTAGCGATACGAATGGCTCAAGAGCGGCTGTCCAACCATCACGCATAGGCGAGGAAGAGCGGCAGCGCATCTCGCCCCTGGCGCGTCGTCTCGCCCGCGAGCATGACCTGGACTTGAACGACATACCCGGCACAGGCGCGGGCGGTCGCGTGCGCAAAGAAGATATTCTCGCATACGTAGAGCAGCGCAATGCCGCGCCTGCTTCCGTTGCTCCTGTCCCACCTGCTCCAGCGCCTGTTGCGCAGCCTACCTATACCGCGCCGGTTGCAGCAAAACCCGAACCCATCACTACCATCGCCGGCGCCGACGAAGAACTGTTGGTGCCGAGTCGTATGCGCCTGGCAATTGCCGAACACATGGTGCGCAGCAAGCGCACGTCGCCCCATGCTACCACCGTCGTCGAAGTCGATATGACCACTATCGCGAAATGGCTGGAGAAGAACAAAGAGGACTTCAAGAAGCGCGAGGGTCACAGCATCAGCTACGTGCCGTTCGTCATGAAGGCCGTGTGTGAGGGCATCCGCAAGTTCCCGCTGATCAATTCCAGCTGGACGGAAGATAACAAGATCATCATCAAGAAGCGCATCAACCTGGGCATGGCCGTTGCTACCGATGCCGGACTGGTTGTACCGACGCTTTATGATGCCGACCAGTTCACCATCGCGGGTCTGGCGAAGCAAATCGCCACCATCGCGCAGCGCGCCCGCGCCAATAAGCTGACCGTGCAAGATATGCAAAACAGCACCTTTGTAGTGAATAATCCCGGCACATTTGGTACAATTATCTCAGTACCGATCATCAACCAGCCGCACGCCGCCATCATGAGCATGGATGCTGTGGTTAAACGCCCGGTCGTCATCGAAGATGACGCCATCGCCGTGCGTTCGATGATGTACCTGTGCCTTTCGTTCGACCATCGCATCCTCGATGGCGCGGGCGCGGGCGGCTTCTTGCAGGCTGTACGCCAGAAATTGCAAAGCTACGGGCGAGAAATAGATGTGTATTAACAACTGTAGGGACGCGAGCCGGGCAGGGCAAGCCCAGCCCGTACCCTACTACGAAGTGAATCGCGCGTGACGTATAGGGTACGGGCTGGGCTTGCCCCTGCCCTGGCTCGCTGAACAGAAGGAAAACAACATGGCGACCATTATACCGGAGCGCCGCCCTGAGTGGCTCAGGGTGCGCCCTCCTAAGGGAGAGAACTACGATAACCTCAAGCAACTGATGCGCAGCAAAGAGCTGCACACCGTGTGCGAAGAGGCGCGCTGCCCCAATATCGGCGAGTGCTGGGGCCACAAAACCGCCACTTTCATGATCCTGGGCCGCGTTTGCACGCGCAGTTGCGGTTTTTGCGCCGTAGAGACCGGTCGCCCCATCGGACTCGACTGGGAAGAACCAAAGAGGGTCGCGGAAGCGGTACAGAAAATGGGCCTGCGTCATACCGTCGTGACCTCCGTCAACCGCGATGAACTCAAGGATGGTGGCGCGGCCATCTTCGCCTCGACCATCCGCTGGATTCACCGTCTCAATCCCGAATGTCGCATTGAGGTGCTGACACCTGATTTCAAGGGTGTCTACGAAGCTCTGCAAACGGTGATCGATGCCCGTCCCAACGTGTTCAATCACAATGTGGAGACGGTGCCGCGCCTGTACAAGCGCGTGCGCCCGCAAGCCATCTACAAACGTTCGCTGCAAGTCTTGAAGTGGGCCAAAGAAATGAATCCCGCCGCCTCTACCAAGTCCGGCTTTATGCTGGGACTCGGCGAAACCTGGGACGAGATTCTTGAAGTCATGCATGATTTGCACGAGCATGATGTAGACATTCTCACTATCGGCCAGTACCTGCGTCCATCGTTCCAGCATTTGCCCATTCAACGCTATGTGCCGTTAGAAGAATTTGCCGCCCTCAAGGCCGAAGGTAAGAAGATGGGCTTCCGCCACGTCGAATCCGGTCCCTTTGTGCGCAGTTCCTATCATGCCCACGAGCAGGCCGACGGAGCCGAAGCAAGCGCATGAAAGCATCTCTGAACAACACACACATCGCCTATAGCGATCACGGCATCGGGCTGCCGGTGATCTTCCTGCACGCCTTCCCTTTGAATCGCGCGATGTGGGACAGGGAGATGGCCGCGCTGCTCGACGAGCAACGCTATCGCCTCGTTTCGCTCGACTGGCGCGGCTTTGGCGAAAGCGATGGCGCTGGCGAGATTACGACCATGGACGTATTAGCTGGAGATAGTGTGGCCTTGATGGATCATCTCGGCATTGAGAAAGCTGTGTTGTGCGGCCTTTCGATGGGTGGCTACGTGGCTTTTGCCTGCTGGCGACACTACGCGCAGCGTATCGCCGGGCTGATCCTGGCGGATACCCGCCCGGAAGGCGATACTCCCGAAAGGCAAACTAACCGCGAAGAGGTGGCGCGTCTAGCCGAAACGCGGGGCACAACGGCCATCGCTGACCTTCAACTCCCGCGTTTGATCTCGGATTACACGCGCCAGCATGACCCACTGGTAGAAACGCGCATCCGCCAGATGATGAACGCTGCCGCTCCATCCGGCATCGCGGCGGCGTCACGCGGCATGGCCCGGCGAGCCGATTCCAGCGATCTGCTGTCGGGCATCTCCTGTCCCACTTTAGTCATTTCAGGCCAGCAAGATGCTATTATCCCGCCCTCCGAGTCCCAGGCATACGCCGAACGCATCCCCGGCGCGCAATTTGCTGTCATTCCAAACGCGGGACACCTCTCCAACCTGGAGCAGCCGGACATATTTTTGGCAACTATCAGCAGTTTTTTACGGTCACTATAGCGCGAACAACCAGGGCAGGCCTTGTCCCATATGCGCGAACTTGAGCGGTGGGGCGCGACCAGGGCGGAGGCAAGATCCGCCCCTACCATGTACGGTTATGATCACGCCTTCGTAGCAGGGTAGGGGCTGAGCTTGTCTTTCGCTGGTAGGTTTTTTGAAACGCGCTGGTCGCCAGAGGCTGTCATTCTGAGCGCAGCGAAGAATCTCTCGCAGCCCGCGCGCAGATTCTTCGCTGCGCTCAGAATGACAGATGCGAGTGCTTGCCCTGAACCTGGTCGATTGCTTTTTGATGTGTAATGTGATTAGATGCATGAAATAATAACAGGTATTTTCAGGAGCGTCATATGGTAAGAAAAGCACGAGAACATCCGTTCCGGCAGCGCTCTATCGTGCTGATAGTAGACGACAACGTCTCTATTCGTGATATGGTCTCCTGGGCGCTTGAACTGGACGGCTTTGAAGCAGCAGAAGTGGCCGACGGACAAGAAGCGCTGGCCTGGATGGATAATGCCGCCCGCGAGGGTCGCTACCCCGCCGTTATTCTGCTAGACCTGTCTATGCCCAACATGGATGGCGATACCTTTCTTCAGCGCTTGCAGGCCCAGTGGGAGAAGGCGCGTCCCATACCCCCGATTGTCATTATCACAGCCTCGCAAAATGCCTCAGCGCTTCCTCGTATGTTTGTTCATCAGGTCATCATCAAACCGTTCAATGTGCGCGATCTGCTCGACGCGGTTAGCAATGTAATACAGTAGGACTTCTTTCTCATTTCCCCCGAAAACCCACACGCTCGCGTTCAATTGATTCAGGACGATTTGGAGGGTTTTTTGTGATGTTTGGAGGGCAGCGCGGGACGGTCGGTATGGTCAGTTGGCTACCTGTTGAAAGAGGCGTTGTATGAAAGTACGTACAATTCATCCACGTATTGTTGTACCGGTTATCAGTTTCACGGTTATCGCGGTTTTGCTGCTATTCTATATCTCTCCTTTTACCCATGCCCAACAGGCGGCCAGGCGTGTCGCGCTGGCGGATGCTGTTTCGCCTCTGACCAGCAACAGCCAGCCGCTAGCCAGTACGCCCGCGAACCAGAAAATAGCGCTTTCAATCGGCTTGAATCTCCGTAACTCGGCTAATCTGGCCAGTTATTTACAACAGATTACGTCGCCATCGTCGCCTCTTTATCGACGCTATCTCAACCCTGCCTCATTTACTGCCCTGTATGGCCCGCTGCCACAGAGCGAAGCGGAGATAGTCAATTACTTGCGCTCGCAAGGCTTTACGATTACCGGGACGTATGCCAATCATCTTGTAGTTGATGCCGTTGGCACGGTGGCCCAGGCCGAGGCGGCATTTCAAGTACAGATCAACAATTACCGCTCCACCTCCGGTCATATGATCTTTGCCAATGCCGGCGCTCCCTCCCTGCCTATCGCCATCGCGCCGCTTATCTCTTCCGTCAGCGGGTTGGATGATAGCGTCCAGTATCAACGTCATCCGCTCATCTCGAACGCCAACGTAGCGCTGAAGCAGCAATCCGCCGCCGTCAGCTGTCCGCAGCCTGGTTCTGCTGCCACGCCTACCTCTTATACACCCGCGCAAATCGCAAGCGCATATGACTTTACGCGCCTCTATAACCAGGGCATTACGGGTGATGGGCAGAGTGTCGCGCTGCTCGAACTGGACGGCTTCTCGCCCTCCGACATCTCCGGGTATATGGCCTGTTTCGGCGGCCAGCATACCACCATTTCGACCATTCCCATCGATGGCTTCAATGGAGTAGCTGGCAGCAATGCCGCTGAAGTCGAACTTGATATGGAAATGGTGCTGGGCTTAGCTCCTCACCTCTCCAATCTGCGCGTCTATGAAGCCGCGAACGCGCTGCCGTCGTACAACGATGCCTGGGCGCGTATCGTCAGCGATCATGTGCCGGTGGTCAGCACAAGCTGGGTCTTCTGCGAGCAGGGCGCGGGTATGGGGAATGAGATCAAGCAGGAAAACATCTTCTTCCAGGCCGCCGCCGCGCAGGGACAGACCATCCTGGCGGCCAGTGGAGACCTGGGCGCGAATGGCTGCTACAATCCGCAGACCGGCGCGAACGCGCAACCAGCCGTTGATGATCCCGCCTCTCAACCTTACGTCACGGGCGTTGGCGGCACAACCCTGCATCTCAACTTTGACAACACCTACAATTCGGAACAAGTCTGGAATGACCGGGCCATAAACAACGGCGCGAGCGGCGGCGGCATCAGCCAGGTGTGGTCGATGCCATCCTGGCAACAGGCCCCCGGCGTTGCTAATGCCTTCACCAACGGATTTCGCGAAGTGCCGGATGTCTCCATCAATGCCGATCCCCAGACTGGTTATGATGTTTACTGCACGGCAGGTGGCTGCGCTAATCAAGGGTGGATGGTGATAGGTGGCACCTCAGCAGCCGCGCCCGTGTGGGCCGCGCTGGTGGCTCTGGCAAATGAAAGCGCCCTCAAGGTCAACGGCCTGATGGTCGGCTTTCTCAATCCCAGCCTTTACGATATCGCGCATGGCGCTTTTGGCGCGTCGTATACCGCGTCATTCCATGATATTGTGCCGGTGGCGGGCGCGATCAACAACAACGACTACGTGGGATCAGGCACGACCTATCCCACCGCCAGCACATATGACCTTGCCACCGGCCTCGGCTCGTTCGATGCCTTTAACCTCTCGCAGAACTTAAACCTGCTCGGCCAGACAGTGTCGAATACCAATGTGCCTACCAGCACCATCTGGTACTTTGCCGAAGGACGCGCCGGAGGCTCTTTCCAGGAATTTCTCACGCTTGAGAACCCCGACCCCATTCAAACGGCGCAGGTGCAGGTGCAATACCTTTTTGAGGGCAAGACCGGGCCTGCCATCACCCATGACGTGCCGCCGCAGAGCCGCTCGACCGTCAACGTCAATGGCGACCTGCATTTCCCCTATAACGGCGTAGGGCATTCGCTCTCAATGGTCGTTACCTCCACTAACGGCGTAGGCATCGTGGCGGAACGTCCCATGTACTTTTCGTGGCATGGTATCAATAGCGGCACCGACGCCCTCGGTTCAACCAGGCTGGGAACCGACTTCTACTTTGCCGATATAGAGTCGCAACGCAACTATTCTAGCTTCGTCACCATCCTGAACCCGCCTGGCGGCAAAACGGCCAATGTCACCCTGACCTACATTGCCAGTGGCGCGCAGCTTGGCACGCAGACCATCGTGGTTCCTGCCGGTCAGCGCGGCACCACCTTCCCCCAGGCCATCAATATCAACCGGCAGAGCGCGCTCTCTGTCCACTCGGATCAGCCGGTCGTAGTCGAACGTCCCATGTACTTCACAACGGCGCGGTCAAATATCAGCGGACCCGTCACGGGCGCGGCTACCGTCGTGGGCGCGCAGGCGCCAGGCACCGACTGGCTCTTTGCCGAAGGTTACACCGGCGCGAACTTCCACGAATACCTGACGCTGGCGAATTTCAACGCCACTACACCCGCCAATGTGACCGTCAAGCTTGAGTACAGCAACGGGGCCGTCAACCCCGTCACGGTAGTCGTCGCGCCTCTCTCGCAATACGTCTTTGATGTCAACACGGCCTCGGCAGCTTTTGCGCAGAGTACCACCGAGCTGTCAGCCGAAATTACCTCCGACTCGCCCATCGTGGCGCAGCGCCAGGAGTATTTTCGCTTTAACGGCGCTGTTCCCGGCGGCACCGATGTGATTGGCGAACCCGGCCCGGCCAAAACCGTCTACAGCTTCGCCGAAGGCTATACCGCCACCGGCTTCAACGAATTCCTGACGCTGCAAAACCCCACCACCACCACCGAGCAGGTGGCCGTGACCCTCTACATGTCGCACAGCATCATCTCGCAGCAGATCGTAGTCGTCGGCGCTCAGACGCGCGTCACCCTCAACATCAATAGCTACGTCGTACCCATCGCGCAGTCCAATCCGGCGGTGAACTACGAAGTCTCCATGTCGGTCTGGTCCACCAGTGGCATCATCGTGGCCGAACGTCCCATGTACTTCAATTTCCACAATACGGCATGGGGCGGCACCGACGTGGTGGGGTATTCGGGATAAATATTAGACGGCCAGCAGGAGCGCCTGCTCCTGCTGGCCGTCTAACTTGCTTTGCTATCTCGCATGCACTCGTACTTTGGCTCCACTGAAAGGAGCCCCGATGAGTGGCGCAATGACACAGACATTGAGGAGTCCAGCCGCCAGGGGCAGCAGACCAACCACCGCCAGGATTACCCCGGCAGTCAAATTGCTCGATAGTGTCGCCAGAAACACTCCCCAGCCAATCAGACCAAGACCTACAACAACGCGCAGTAACCGTCCAGCAGGGCTGGACATAAACGATGCAAATGCCATGAGAAACCTCCTCGTGAATCAGGGTATCTATAGTCTTACTTCAGCATGAGTCCTATTGGGCTTGCTGTCTTTATAATGCGCGAGGGGCAGAAAGGTTACATCGTTTTGTGGTAGACTCTATGAGACAGAAGGGAGAATCTTCGATGCCTGATGATCGGGAGTTCCTCACTAGGCTCCGTCAGCATGATGAAGCGGCATTTACCGAGTTCTTTGAAACGTATGCGAGTCGAGTCTATCGCTTAGCCATTGGTTTACTCAAGCAGGAGGATGATGCTGAAGAGGTCGTGCAGGCCACGTTTTTCTCCGCGTTTGAGGCGCTCGACCGTTTTGAGCCTCATGCACTCATCAGTACCTGGCTCTATCGCATCGCTTACAATCACACGATGATGTTGATCCGTCGGCGGCATGCCGTTGACCCCTTGCCAGAGGAAGAAGAGGATGCCACGCTTTTCCCGGTCCAACTGGTTGATTGGAGCCATCTCCCTGATCAGTACGTCTTAAGCGGTGAAAGCCAGGAGGTTCTGCGCGCTGCCATAAATGATCTCCCCCTGGGTTTACGCGCGGCCTTCATCCTGCGTGATCTGGAAGGGTTATCGACGGCTGAGTGTGCTCACGTCCAGGAGTTGACGGAGTCCGCCTGCAAAGTTCGGCTCCATCGTGCTCGATTGAGCTTACGTGAGCATTTGAGCGTCTACTTTAGCGAACGGAGCGGGGCACATTCGGAGGAAATACCATGACTTGTGATGAACTCGTCTCCTACCTTTCAGACTATATTGATCATGAATTGGATGAAGACCTGGTCGCTGCGGCACAGCAGCATCTGGCAACATGTCAAAACTGTCGGGTGGTCGTGCGCACCACGCAGCGAGTCATTCAACTGGGGCAAGAGCAGTACCAGGTCGTTCTCCCACCCTCTCGTCGTGAGCGCCTATTTACCCGTTTGCGCATGGCTTTTCTCGCGAGAGAAGGCGGAGATTTAGACAAATGCAAACCATCCCCTTCTCACATTTGTGATATGGAGAACCTGACAGGCTTTAGCAAAACGCGCCAGGGAACGATCCTGTCACATTGGCTACTTCGGTAGGCGTCAGCGAACGATTCAAGGGCGTGACAACCAGTACATCGTAGCCCGGTTCTGATGTGAAGTTCGCCACATGATACGTAATGTTCCAGCTTGTCAGCAATTGTAATTTAGCTGAATCATTGTGATGAACCAGGATCAAAACGGTGGGACGGTCGGCGTGCCACACGGCCAGCGTGTATTCCTGGATGCGCCCAAGATACGGTTGATACCCCGTCAGGAAGCGCGCATCAGCCGTAACAATCGCGCCGTCCGTCTTAAACGCTATCGGGTCGCCCATCCAGCCATGCGACCAGACATACTTTATATGCTGGCTTTGCAAGTAAGCAATTATTGGATCATTATTGGCCGGAGCCATCGTGCAAGCCGATGTCTGGAAGGTGTAGCCGGGGTCCGCCGTGAAATAGGCGTAGCTCTGTAGCCCCAGGTAAACGACCAGCATGACCAGCAAGCCGCCCAGCGCCACCGTGGTGAAAGGAGAGCGCGTCGTAGCGCGAATTGGCTGAGTATGTGTAGGTGGCTCTGTGCCGTTCTCATCTTGAATCTGAGTTCTCTCAGTGTCTCTTTCCTGCACATAGACACTAATGACCGTGAAGATGGCGGCGACAAAGAATGGCAGAGCCACTAATAGCGGCGTCGCATACCGACCAACCAGGTCCCAGGGGCCGCAGCCAACTTCCAACGCGCGAATGGAGACCGCGGAAATCGAAAAAACTGCGGTTGAGCAGACGGCGAAGAGCAGCGCATATGCGGTGAGCCGCCTTGTATGTACCAGCAAAGGAGCGCGCCAGAAGAAAGAAACACCAATGGCTGCTATCGAGGCGAAGAGGCAAAATCCTCCTACCAGCAGGCCGAAGGTCAGCAGGTGCGGGTTGGCATAGCTCACATCGCCCTGTGATGGCAGCGCCCCACCGATGATGCGCGGCGCAATACAAGAATTGTAGTACCCTTGCACGCCCAGTATGGTTTTGAAGGGATTGCCCCCGCCGTGACTGAAGATATAGGCGATGTTCTGCCACTGGTTTTTAGCTCCCCAGTAAATCGCGGGCGCAAAGCCTACCAGACAGGCCGGAATGGCTGCCACAACTAGCAGCAAGCCCTTGAGCAGGTAAAAGAGGCCGGGCTTAGCCTCTTCCATAGTTACAAAGCTTAATTTGTATAACTGGACGAAGCAATAACCCGCGATCCAGACCGCAATGGCGACGACAGCCGGCACGATCAGCGGATCGACCCACATGCCCAGCCCGATGAGAAAGCCAATACCGGCCCAGCGTAGAGCCAGTTCGCGCAGAGAAGCTCCTGCCGACCAGCGCTGCGTCAGCCGGAAACCGGCCAGCAGCAGCCACGCGATAATGACAAAGGCTTCGATATAGCCACCCATCATGCGCATCTCGATCACCGCGTCGTAGACAGGCGGCAGCGCGGCCACCAGCGCCGCAATCACCATAAAGCGCCGTTTCGCATACGCCGGCAGGCTTGTTGTATCGGCCACCGCGCCAGCCAGTCGCCAGGTCAAAAAAACCAGAAATACCGAAAGCAGTATCGAAACGGCTCGCAGCGTCCAGACAGAAATCCCCGCGATGGCAAAGAGCAGGGCCGCGAAATAAGCTTCTAAACTTCCCATGTAGGGCTGTCCATAATAGTAGACGGGATGTTGACCTCTCAAAATATACTCGGCTTGCAAGCCCACCATCGCCTCATCCCCTGCAATCACGCCCCGCGTATGCACGAGCAGCCAGGCACGAATGAGCAGGGCAAACAACAGGCATATCCACAAGGGCGAGCGAAGAAATCGCAACCAGTGCCAGCGATCTTGTGCAGGTGCAGCGAGCGATACATCGTTATCAGTTGGTATAGTTAAACTTACCTTTTCAGTACTCATACTACTAATAAGCGCCTTTCTGATTTCCACAATCCATAGAGAAAGCTACTCTATAGACCCGGAAAAGTCAAGACAGAATTGGCCGAGCAGGAGGGCAAAGCTCTCTCTCCGCCTTTTTTCTTCAATAACATATATGCCAGAGCGGGGCTTGCCCCGCTCTGGCATATATGTTATTGAAGAAAATCGATCTTTATTGCCAGCCGACACTATCGAGGAACACATCTCCACTGACGGGATTGGCGTTCGACGTGTTAAACTGCACGCCCAGTTGGCGCAGTTGGCCTGTCACACCGGCGGGCAGGGTAAAGGTAACACGGTTCCATGTGCCTGCCGTCAGCGCGGTCATTTCATTTGCGTCGTACCAGTGGTAGAGATCATCCATCACGAAGATTTTGGCCGCGATAGTGGACGAGTTGGCGGGCAGGTAGAGGTATAAGGTGATGGTCTGCCCAGCTTTGGGATAGGCGGCAAGGTTTGAACGCCCCACCGATACGAAAGGAAAGTCTCCATTGCCCATGTTCGTCAGGGTCACTTGCAGGGCATGTTTGCCGCCCATCGCCATCGCGGTCGTGTTTTGCACCTGCGAGACCTCGCCGCGTCCCGTCCAGCCATCAACATTGCCGTCTTCAAAAGAGAATGACGAATACTGTTGGGCAGGTGTAGTGGTTGTGGGTGTGCCATTACCATTGCCGTTGCCTGTCCCGGTTGTCGGTTGCGGCTGCGGCGTGCCAGGAATAGGCGTTGGCAGAGGTGGTGGCTGTTGTTTGCCCACAATCATCGATTGGTACTGGCTGGCGAAAGTCGTTCCCTGCACCGTGGCGCTATTGCCGGAGGACACCATCGGGATGGCGGTGTTCGTGCAAGAGTATTGCATCGAGGCGAAGATACCATTAGCCGCTAGCGTTTGCAGCGCGGTGGCTGTCCAGGTGGACATGAAGGCGCTATCGTTGTTTTTACCGTCGTTCGGCACCGCGTTAGGAGCGTAGTTCCATTCGGTAATCATGATGGGCAGCGCGGTGCCAATCACCGACTGCATAGCCGAACGCGCGTCAGCGAAATGTTTGCTCCAATTCGCGATATGAGAGATACAGATACTGCTCGCCCAGGCGTCATCGCACGTATATTCGTGCCAGCTCACTTCGTCGGGGCGCGGATTTGCGTTCTGTAAAAACGTCATCAGGTAGGTGCGGTCATACTGGAAATTGACCGGGCCAACAAATTGACCCTGAAGCGCGATGCGTTTGAGTTGTGGCACCGTGGCATTCCACGAGGTCGTATAGCCATTTACATCGACACCCAGCAGGTCCTCTTCGTTGCCAAATTCGTAATACACTACGCTTTTCCCAAAGATCGTATTCATGTCGTTGACGATGCGCGAATCATCAGCTAACACCGTCGGGTCTACTGCTCCGCGCAGCACAACCAGTGGCACCGCGCCCAGCGACTTAATCGTCTGCGCTGCCTGTATTTCAGTTGCCTCGCTCAGATTTGACCGTACCGGCATGCGCATGATGCGCACATGCATCGATTGCAACTGACTGCGCGCGGTAGACGATGTCAGAACCTGGTCATTGCTATCAAACAGTCCCATGTTGGTGCCGAACAGAAGCGGCGACACGGGAGGCGCGAGCTGTACTGCCCCGTTATTGTTCTGCTGTTCATTTCCCGCCTGCGCGCCGCCGAAAGCGTGGCTTACTATCCCCCAGATTCCTATGCCCAGGATGGTAACAATCAGGCCGAGTGATACAAATATTTTGATGCTACCCGGCTTCCCCAGTTTTCCTGGTGTCTTTGCCATACTTTAGAAACTCCTTTAAATCCCTGGTACCCAACAGTACTGTGGCGTGCATTGGTACAGGTTCATTCGTGAAGATGTATCCCAATGCTGACTATAGCATCAAGAAGTACATCGGAGAGTGCCTATTTGTGGAATATGGTACCATTGCGCTATTGTCCGGTTAAGAAATCTTCACCGGATTCGCGTTTTTGTGGTTATGAAGTGGTGACGATGCTACGTAGTGGCTTTTTTACGGGGCATATATCTTAACAAAAGCGCGCTTCCTGCCAGTGGCAATAACCATGCCCACGCGCCCGCGAAATCCGACCACTGGAAGCCCGGCAGCCCATGCACGAAACTGCGCGATGGTCCCGTAATCAGACAGTAGATCGTCAGCATACTGAAGCTGAGCAGGCGCGCGGCCCAGGGAGTGCGCATGAACCACAGGCGCCAGGGGAAGATTTCGCCCTGGTTTTCGCCCTGTGTCTCTGTATCTGAAGCTTCGAGAAGCGCGAATAGTCCGAAAAATGTGGCAAGGTACCAGGGCCAGAACCAGGGCGAACCAATCGCGCAATACACAATCCATGCCACCGCCATCCAGTAAATCAGCCCGTGCAGCGAGCGCAATTTCCAGGGGGCGCGTATCATACGCCAGAGCATAACAAGGAAGAGCAGCACAAAAATACCTATACTGAACGTGTGCATAAAATGCTCGGCGGGTGAGCCAACCGGCGCGCCCGATAGATTGCCAAACAAACCTGCGATGCTGTTATAGCTATGCGCCAGGAAATCAGCGAACGTGTTGATGGTGCGATACGTGGCCGGATTCACGCGAAACACATTAAAAATGGCTCCCCCTTGCCAGAAAGGAGCGTAGGACAGCACAATTACCGTTATATAACTCGCAAATGCCACGCCTGTCTGCTTTACTCTCTGTTTCGCGGGCGCCTGCATCCAGATATAGCAAAGCAGCGCCGGTAAGAGCAGCACGACATTGATTTTCAAACATGTTCCCAGAGCCAGCAAACCCGCTGCCGCTATTGGCGAGCGCCAATCATGCGGTATGCGCCCTACTGCTCTCTTGAGCGGGCGCATCAACCATTCAAGGGCGGGTGCGATTGTACGCGCCGCTTTCTGCCCGATAACCAGAACGTAGCCTGTTGTTCGTCGCCATATTACCAGAGCGTCATGTGTTGTTCGTCGCCATATTACCAGGGCGGGGGCAAGCCCCGCCCCTACCCTGTACGATAGAGACAACAGCGTATTTACGTAATAGGGTAGGGGCGGGGCTTGCCCCCGCCCTGGCTCTTTGCGCGCTGGTATCTCAATCGCGTGTCCCCGCCCTGGCATCTCAATCGCGTGTCCCCGCTCTCAATGCGTGTCCCCGTTCTTTTGCGGCTTTCGCCTTATCGAGAACAATCACCACTATCCCCTTATCGCCCGATCCGGCCTGCATTTTTCGAATCTTCTCTTTCGCCAGAACCCAGATCATGAGTAACACGAAGACCACGAGCATCGCATCGTTATGCGCATTGACGCATGCCTCTACGAGCAGCAGGGGGTTCCAGGCAAAGGCCAGCGTGGCGCGTATGCGTTTGCGCGTAGCAAGCACTGGCTGCCCGTTGATCTGCTGCAACTGACCGGAGATGAGCCATATCAGGCGCGTTGAGATCAGATGCATGGCCAGACCCATCACGCGCAGGGCCAGCACCATCGGCATGACGTATGTATTCCCGAAGATGGCAAGCAACCATTGCAAGAAGCTGGTAACGATGGCCCAGGTGGGGCCGTAGGCCGATGGCTGATCTACCCAGAATATGTATCTGTAAACGGGATCGCTTTGTATAGCCGTCGGGATGGTCGTCAAAGGATTGAAGTTATGCAGCACAGCCATACGCGCATAGCCGATGTATGAAAAGAGGTCTGGCGACGTGACTACAGGTATCAGCACATACAGACAGCCGATCAATAATGTTGAACGCTTGATGAAACCCCAGGAAATGGAGCCAGGTAGGCGGTGCAGAGCCAGCAAATAGACTACAAAAACCGCCAGAAATGCCACAAACAGCATCAAAATGGAAAACCAGCCATCCATCAGTCCCGGCGTTACGGTGGCAAGCTGGAATGGCAGGTGCGGAAGAAGCGCCCTGCCAGGAAATATCAGCAACGATGGCAAGACGAGCCACGCTCCCATTTGCGTCAGCAGCGCATCATGAAACCACAGATCGCGCAGTGGGAGGGCGGCATCTAAAAACAGTACAGCAGCCATCATCGCAATGAGTATAGAGGCAACAAAAAATACACGGGATGGCGCTTTGTCGTGGGAACGTGTCTGTTTACCCGCAGATGCCATGTCTTGCGCTGCTGCTATATCTCGATCTTCAGGGCGTTCGATAGTTATTTTCATGCGCTTACAAGCAACAGGTTCCACAGGACAACGGAATGTTGCTCACCTCTTATGAAATTCAACGGCATCGGAAGCAACGCGGTAAATCACGTGCGATTGATCACATCCGACTGATTGCGTTCAACCCCCCATATCAACGCCGTTGAGGAAATAGAGAGTAAGTCTTGAGAAATTCTTGACGTTTGTCTGTTACAATAACGTCCAGAGATAATCTCTAATGACTGGTATCACGCACTAAGACGAAATGGAATGTTCATAGGTCACGAATAGATGAAAATAGCATTCGCTGGAGTAACTACATATGGATTCACCACTTTCTAACCAACCAACTGAGCCGCAAGGCTCATTCTATCAGCCGCCTGTTAATCAACCAGGCGTGGGTGAGCCAACTGTACCGATGCAGCCTGCTGCCGTATCGCCATTGCCTGCCGCCCAAATGCCGGGCGTGTGCCTTCGCGCCGCAGGTTTATGGGTAAGTCACTCGCGGGTATCGCTGCGCTGAGTGGCATTGGCATAGCCGCGGCGGCGGGCGGCGTTGCGTTTGAACAATGGATTTCACGTGGCGGGTTAGCCAGCGTGACTCATGGCCCCATGGCAAGCGAGGTGCAAATTGGACATCTGTTGCGGCGCGCCGGATTTGGGGCCACTTCTGATGAACTGACCCTTTACAGGAACCTGGGCTATACCGGCGCGGTAGATCGCCTGCTCAACTACGCGCAGGTGCCCGATGACGCGATGGAGAACCGCCTGAAAGCTCTGAACCTCAACCTCAACTCGCCTCTCGATCAGATGCGCTGGTGGTTGTTGCGCATGGCCTGGACGCAGCGCCCGCTTTTGGAGAAAATGACGCTCTTCTGGCATGGCGTCCTCACCAGCAGCTTTCGCAAGGTTGGCGGCAAAAACGCCTATATGCGCATGATTATCCAGAACAATTTCTTACGCGCTCATGCCTTCGATACCTTCGATAATATATTGCTGGGCATTACGTCTGATCCCGCCATGCTGTTCTACCTGGACCTGACCAAAAGCCGTAAGAACGCGCCCAACGAGAACTATGCTCGCGAGCTGATGGAGCTATTCACGCTTGGCCTCGGTCACTATTCACAGGTAGATGTCTACGAGGGAGCCGCCGCGCTGACCGGCTGGCATGTCAAAGGCCTCACATCTCAATATTATCCCGCCGATCACAATACCCTGACTAAAACCTACCTGGGCCATACCGGCAACCTGGATTACAAGGATGTCGTCAACATTCTTGCCAACCATCCGGCTACCCCGACCTTTATTGCGCGCAAGCTTTTCACCTTCTTCGCCTATGAAAATCCCTCGGCAGCGGATTTGCAGCCGCTCGTCGATAGCTACGTGCAGAGCGGACACAATATGGGCGCGGTCATGCGCACCCTGCTGCTCTCGCCACAGTTCTCGTCGGCTCAGGCCTACCGGGGCCGCGTCAAGTCGCCCGTGGAATTCACCGTTGGCGCGTATCGTTCGCTGATGGGTATGCAGGGCGACGGAACTGGCCTGCCGCAAATTACTACCCTGATGGGGCAGACCTTGTTTGATCCACCCAACGTTGCCGGCTGGCCGGGAGATAAGGTGAGCGCGCTGTGGCTTAATAGCGGCACCTGGATGACGCGCCTCAACTACCTGGACCTGCTCTTAGTGCGCGGCACGGCGGCGCGCGCGGGATCAACGCCTCCGGTGGACCTGCAAGCCATCGTCAATACAAATAAGATCGCTTCGCCCGAAAACTTTGTTGATTACTTCGCCTCGTTTTTATATGATGGCACGCTCGATAGCGACCGCCGGACTCAGTTGATTAGCTACTTCACCACCAAAGACAGCGGGAGAAGCGCTTCTCAAATTGCCTTAAGCGGCGGCCAGAGCTATCCGATCAATCGCGTGCGCGGCACACTCTACCTTATGATGGCAGCGCCTGAATATCATCTCAATTAAAGGAGCATTTTCTATGAAACTCTCACGCAGAGCAATGATAAAAGATGGCATGTTAGCAGTATCGGCTGGTATGGTCATGCCGGCTATCTTCAGTCGCGGTGTGGCCTCGGCCATGTCTCAATCGCTGGATGGCTCGCGAATCGCGCAGACAGCCACTGATCGCACTCTGATCGTCGTACAGATGGCTGGTGGCAACGATGGACTCAACACCGTTGTGCCCTATACCGATCCGCTTTATATAAAAATGCGCCCCACGCTGGGTATCGCGCAGTCGAAAGTGCTGACACTCGATACACGCCTGGGGCTGCATCCCAACCTGGCTCCCTTGAAGAAATTGTGGGATGCCGGACATCTGGCTGTTGTCGAGGGGGTGGGCTATCCCAACCAGAGCCTTTCGCACTTCCAGGCTATGGACATCTGGCAAACGCTGGACTTGAGCGGCAATGGCAGCGAGGGCTGGCTGGGCAAACTTGTGGCCGGGCTGGTTGACCAGCAGGGACACCCCTTTAAGTCGCTTGATATTGGCGTGCAGACCGCGCAGGCATTACAATCGATCACCACGCAGGTGCCGACCGTTTCCAGCGTCAAAGCCTATGCCCTCGCTCCCGATCCGGCTGATGGTGATGGCGGCAACGCGCGCTTGCAGGCGCTCATGAATCTCTATAACTCCTACCCGAAAACGGCTCCATACGCGGCCTTGCTCGATACTACCGCTTTAAGCGCGCAGGATGGTGCGCGCCAGTTGCGCCAGGCTGATGCCGCCTATCATCCCGCCGTGACCTATCCCACCGGGCCGTTTGCCGCCGGACTCAAAATCCTGGCCGAGGCCATCGTGCAAGACCTGGGCTTGCGTGTAGGCTACGTCACGCTCGGCGGCTTTGATACTCACGCCGGTCAGTCTGCCACCCACGATGCCTTGATGACCACGCTTGCCAACGGCCTCTCCGCCTTTTACAACGATCTCGCGGGTCATGGCAAAGCCGATAATGTGGTTATCATGACCTGGTCGGAGTTCGGTCGTCGCGTCGAAGAAAACGGCAGCCTGGGAACCGATCACGGCACCTCCGCTCCCATGTTCGTGCTGGGTACTCCCATCAACAAGGGCATCTTTGGCGAGCCGCCCAGCCTGAACAGCCTCGACCAGAACGGCAACCTGAAATACACCGTCGATTTCCGTTCCGTCTACGCCACCGTGCTTGATCGCTGGATGGGCGCGTCCTCAAAAGATGTCCTCGGCGCGGATTTCGGCTCGCAGAACTTTTTGCCGCAGCCGTGATAAATTGAAGAGCGACATAGCATTACAACACTTGCGGTAACTTATGCTATGTCGCTTTCTATCACTGCTTGCGAAATCTGGCAACCACACTAAATTGGTTAGATAACATTCAAGATGTTATGCTGCAACCAGATCAAGCAGCGAGCGTGCGGCATCCTCATCAGGCGCTTCAGCAATTTGATCGAGGAGCAGATTTAGTTTAGCCGGTTTACTAATCCGGTCAACCTTTTGCTGAGCCAGTTCGGCCAGGTGGGGAAATCGTATTCTAACGGCAGTAATCACTGCTGTTCGCAAACCTTCAGCTAAGCCTTTCGTCTCGCTCTCCTTGCGTATTTTTCTCATCTTGGGGTCTTTTTCCATCAAATCGTCCCACATATTCAATCGCTCCTGAATCTCGCGTTTATCTTCACGCGGCATAGTTTTTACTCTACGCAGTACGATGCCCATCCATCTAAGTTCTTGCGCTAACTTCGTATCGTTTCCTTGATAATATTCTACCATCTCATCGATGGCTTCTTATACTTGCGATACAAGTATGTGTGATAGTTGAGTAAGCGAGCAGCCATATCGTTGTTTGGCCCGAACTCGAACTCCAAGTGCGCGATCTTTTTGCGTCCTTTGTGCCTGAATAACCCGTTAGGTTAGGAGTGAATAATTTCAAAGAGCCTTCTCCAATGACAAAAGCGTCTTTCTATGTTATGATTGAACAAATCGGTGAAGTGAGAGGATAGTATGCCTCGTAAGATACGTCAGTTGAAGGCAGACTTACGACAGGTAGGAGCATATCAGGTGTCGCAAGAGGGAAGTCATTCCAAGTGGAAGCATTCCTCTGCTCCAAAGATTACCGTAATTTTGTCTGGTCATGATGGAGATGATGCTAAACCTTATCAAGAGAAAGCTGTACGTGAATTCCTACTACAAATAGCAAAGGGAAAACGGAGTACTTAGCTATGAGCCAACGGCACCTTCACTACTCAATGGTCATCGAATGGTCAGATGAAGATCAGGCCTATCTCGTCATTCTGCCGGAGTGGTCGAATAATGTTCTTATGCCGGCGACACATGGAAGCACGTATGGTGAAGCGGTGCAGCGCGGGCTAGAGGTACTCGAAATGCTCGTGAAAGATGCAGCCAAAAACGGCGAATCCCTTCCTCCTCCAAAGGTATATGCCTGAGTCGCACCTCCTTCCTGCGCCTTGGGAAGTACGAATGCCTCGTTGAACTGTCATGCTATAATATGACCTGGTAATAATTCAGGAGCATACAGACAGCATGTTATCATCAACAGAAGTACAATCGCCTGAGCCGGTCAAAAAACGGCCCAGATTGTCGCACAGGACAAAAGTTATTATCGCTCTAGTTATCATAGGCGCGGCGGTAGTCCTCGCCTTTTTCGCGCCGCCCGAGGGTGATTTCGAGTAACATTACAGCAGATACCATGCCAGCTACGCTCACTGTCACCAACCTTGTCGCTTCGATGACCGTCAATCGCGGCGCTGACTACAACCATGTCAACATTACCGTTACCACTATGCAACAGGCCAGTAAGTTTTCTGACGATCACAAGCGTAGCGGAGTTTACACCATTCGTTTCAATCTCACAGCGCAGACCGATAAAGGGCAACAATCCCCTGTCGGCATCGACTACGCCACCATTATGCGTTTGCAACTGGCGAATGGGCAGCTAATCGCGCCGAAACTGGTCAATATGTCTCCCAATATTTTGCCCGGTCGAACCTACATCGGCTTCATCGATTTCCCTGTTGCCGACTCAGTCAATCTATCGAGTCTCGTCCTACGTCTGGGCAGTGGTTCGTCGGTGTCGTTCTCGTGACGATTTTCTGGCTTTATAGTCCATCTTCTCCGATGAATCTCCCCAGCTCGTCTCCTGGCAGAACAAGCAGAACGCCCAGAAAATTGTGAGCGAGATGAGCTACTCTTCCTGCGGCGTGCCTACATGCTCGACACGTTGCATCACTTCCAGCATCGCATCGAGCCAGGGAGTACGCTGAATGGGGGCATCGCCGGAAAGCGCATATCCGTTGTCGATTATAAGCTGCTCTACTGCCAGGTAGTATTCAACCAGGACACGTTCGCCGTTGGTGTGCGCGATACAATCCTCCAAAAGCGTCTGCACTCCTTCAAACGCTTCAATGCGTTGGCGAGCGTTCGCCAGTTGCTGCTGCGCCAGGGTCGTATCGGGTGGTTGGGGAACGCGGCGGCGCGGGCGAGTTACCTCGAATGGATTGCTCATAGCCTGCTGCAAGGTCAGCGCCGCCATGCCTGCCTCGATAGTTGCCTCTTCATGGCGGCGCGCCAGCCAGGCGCGTACAGCATGAACGCGCACCAGCACATTCGCGCTTTCCGGCAGGCGCAAATTATCATCCGCGAGCAGCTCGTCGCTGCCCGTTTCTTCATCAGACGTTCCGTTGAAGTCTAACTCTTCGTTTTCCATTAATTCCAGGTGGCCCTAAAACGATCGTGGCGAGTCATCATGGGAGGATTCCCTTTCCTCACGTCAACAAAATGCATCAAGTTAATACTACTACAAGTTACATATATTTCAACATGGTACGCTCTCAAAGTATAGTTTTTCTCTTCATATGCCCCAAAAGTACTAATGAATAGTTTCATTTAATTGAAAAATGCTATAAGATGATATACTTCGATTTAGTCCAACTCGTTTCACCTGGTTCGTACCTTCATTCTTCTTTATGGCCGTTTCGTACTCGGAATTTGTGGTTTTGTTTGCATGGGCTTGGTTGGCTGCTTGAGGGAGTGGACGCATGTCGCAACAGGAAACGGCGACAGACCGCCTGATTGGCGTAATACAATCGATCCAGATGACCCAGGGTAATGGCGTGCTTTCAGTTCGGCGTGGAGAAGGTAGCATTCTGGAAGAGGGGAGTATTATCTTTGTCAACGGCCAGATCAAACAAGCGACGGTTGGCAGGCGCAGTGGGGCAATTGCCTTAAACTGGTTGAGTACCTGGGGTCAGTGCCGCTATATTTTTGCTCCTTTCAATGCAAGGCAAACTCAGCAACTCAACTCTCTTCCACCGCCTGGAGCAGGTAATACGCGCCCTATCACCAGTGACCTCCAGTCGAGCACGTCCGCTTTGCCTGCGAGAGGGCAATCGGAATCGATTCCCCCCCTTTCCGGTTCAACCTGGGAAAGGAGACCTCCTTCGCCGCCATCCTCTCCATCGAATATATTCTATCCAATACGGCCACTTGCAGCAGCGTTGCGCGAGATCGAGCAAAACAAGCTTTCGCGATCTCACCGGCAACTCTTTCTCCTCATTGATGGACAACGTACCGCGCAAGAATTAGCCCGCCTGGCGGCGAAAAATGAGCAAGATTTACAGGCATTCTTACGTGATCTCGAACGTATCGGCGTAATCCGATCAGGAGACAAGTAACAATAGATACAAGCGCTTATCTTCTTTTTTTCACGACACGCTTCCTTCATTTGGATCTAATAGAAACTACTGCTTACGAATCGTCTCGCCACAACCGTTCATTTACAACGAATGCCGGAACACCAGCGCATCATATTTTGCCGACCTGCTCATAATAAAAGAAGAACGCCCGATTACAATAGTACAATCGGAAGGTGCGCCCGGCAGGTAGTTCATAAAATGCACGAGAGGAAAACCTACTTCGTATGCAGTGGTTTCGTAATCAAAACAGCTTTTTGCGCGTACTCATAACACTCGCGTTTATTTTGCCTATCGTCCTGATCCCTATTTCCAGCGCCCTGTGGAATGCCCGCAACGCGCAAGCTTCGCAGCCGGGTCTTTCTGGCCTGCCGCGACCGCACAGCGCTTCCTCTATCTTTGGCGCATCGACGGGCAAACACGCCCATCAAATCTATCCGGGAAGCGTGATGCCAGGCAGAAAATTTCCCGGCGTGGCGGGTCACGCGGCCCGCGCAGCGGGACATGCTGTTATATCCTCACATCTCGTTCGCGCGAATAACGCCTTCGCCGCTAATGTTATTGCCAGTTCTGATACCACCTCCGCGCCCTTTGGCCCGCAGCCGCGCAACGGTCCGCAGGCCGCCGTCGATCCCACCAACGCCAATCATATCGTGTTGGTTTACAACGACTATACGCCCAACGGGCTGGGCGGCATCTCGACGGCTGGCTATGTCACGTCAACCGATGGCGGCGCGCACTGGTCTGCCGCGCAGCTTGTGCATGGCCTCATTAAGGTCGATGGCGGCGCGTATGATGGCGCGAGCGATCCAGGCGTGGTCTTCGATGCTGCTGGCAATGCCTACCTCACCGTCACCACCTTTAACTCGGATGACTGGTCAACGGCTGTCTTCGTAGCGAAAATGGCTGCCTCCTCAGCGAGCTTCGGCTCGCCCGTCAAAGTGGCTGCCTTCAACGATACCCATCGCGTCCTCGAATTTGCGCGCCTGACCGTCAACGCAGCAGGAAACTCGCTCTATCTAACATTCAACGCTCTCAGCGCATCGCCCCAGACCCCCAATACCTCCCTGGCATCGGCCTGGACATCGCAACTCTATTTTGCCGCTTCCAGTGACGGCGGCCAGACATGGACCGCGCCGCTTGCCATCGGCGCGGGGCCGCAGGACTACTGGGCCGTTCCTATCGTCGATTGGCATGGCGCGATTTCCGTCTTCTATAGCGGCGCGCTCGGCCTGGAAATGGTGCAATCGAGCAATGGCGGGCACAGTTGGAGCAGCCCGCGCAACCTGCAATCCATCAATGGAGTTGGCGAACAGCGCGGCCTCAACGACGTGTATGTCAATCCTGGTCCATCCGTTGCTGTCGATCCCGCCAGTCAGACCCTCTATGTTGTCTACGACGGCGGCAAATTCAGCCTCTCCAGAGATGATGGCGCGACCTGGAGTGCGCCCATCGACGCGCTTGGAAGCCGCTTCACCTCCACTTTTCTGGCTTCGGTTGGCGTGGATAGCAGCACGCATACAGTCAGCATTGGTGGGTATTCTACCGCCAATGATGCTGGCCAGAACTAGCTTCGGCTACTATTACGCGCAGTCCGCCGACGGCGGCAATCACTTCTCCAGTCCTGTGCTGGTGAGCGACAATGTCTCGCTGCCGCCCGCTCCTGCCTTTGGCTCCATCGGGCGCGCCAGCAGCGTTGCCAGTGGCGGCACCTTTGCGCACCTGTTCTGGACCGACACCAATGGGACGGGCGGCAACGAACAGATCGTCACCGCCAGCGTCAATGTCAGCCAGCCAATGGTGGGCGCGTTGCAGAATAGCTGGAACTCCACACAGACGCTGCCGCCCTGGGGCCTGGTCTTTACTGCTGTTGGCAACCAGAATATCGGCGTTGCCGACTTCGGACAGGGCAGCATCGGCGCCGTTACGGCCACTTCTTGCAACGGGTGCAGTTGGCTGACCGCCTCGGTGAGCGCCATATCTAACGCCTGGGTGGTCACAGTATCGACCTCCGCTGCTACCAGTCAAAGCGGCACGCTGACCATCAACGCTTCAGGGCTGAATAATTCCATCACCATTCCAGTGCAGTTAATCATCACGCAGACGACACCCGCTTATACTTTGAGCGCCACTAGCCTATCGTTCACCTCGCCGCAGGGTATCGATCCCCCGACGCAGGCCGTCTCGCTCAGCGACGCGAACACCTTCAATGCCCAGTTGCAGGCCAGTATGGGCAGCGATTCAGCGCTGAGTGCCTCGTTCAGCAATGGCGCGCCCGCCATCTTGCTCGCTCCCGGCATCCCGGCCGGTTTGCTTGTGCAGCCGGGCGTAGCTGGCCTGACGCCCGGCGTTACCTCCCACCAGTTGACGGTGAGCGATGGCACAACGTCCCTGACGATCACTATCACCATTACAATTACCAGCGCTCCCGCGCAACTGACCGATCCCGGCTCGTCGCTGAACTTCGCGTATCACCAGCAGGATGCCATCTCACCTGCCGCTCAATTGGTAACACTCACCAATAGCGGCGGCAGTACCTTGCACTGGCAGGCCAGCACGGATGCCGCGTGGCTGAATCTGGGAACCACGAGCGGCTCCATCGCTCCCGGCGCGTTGCAACAGGTGAGCGTGACGGTCAATCCCGCCGGGCTTCCGACGGGAACTCGCATCGGTCATATTCTGCTGGGTGGAGACGCCCAGGCGCTCAACCTGCCCGAAGAACTCACCGTGTACATGGCTGTGTCGCCCCCGGCTAACGCCGTGTCAAAGACCTGGTATTTCGCTGAGGGTTTCGTTTCACCCAGTTTCACGGAATTTCTGACGCTGGCAAACCCCAACGCGCAGGCGGCTATCGTCAGCGTTACCTACCTGACGCAGCCCGTGAACCAGCCGCCAAAGCCGCCTTTTACCTTGCGCTATACCGTGAACCCGCAAACTCGTTATACCGTCGGCATCAATAGCCAGCCGGGCATCGTGCAGAACGACCAGATATCGCTGGTGGTCAATGCCAGCCAGCCAATCGTGGCCGAACGCCCCATATACTTCAAATACACACAACTTTCGCCCAATCCCGGCGGCGGCACCGGCGTGGTTGGCGCAACCCACCCCGGCTCGACCTTCTTCTTTCCCTTCGTGCAGTTTGGCAGCGATGCGCAGAGCGCATCGCCCACCTTTGGCGTCAACTACGTCACCTACCTGACGGTACTCAATCAAAACAACGCGCCCGTCAATGTCTCCATCACTTACGAGGGCGCGGGCAGCCTCTATACTGTGACGCACCCGGTGGCCGCCAATACACGCGGCACCATCTCGCTGATGAGCGATTTTCCGCTGGCATCTGGCTCGAATAATAGTAGTTACTTGTACGCCACGTCGCTGCTGGTGACAACCGATTTGCCCGTTGTGGTCGAATTACCGTCTTACTTCACGATGCCTCGATCCTCATCCGCGTTCCCTCTTGCTACCGGCACCGATGAAATCGGGGCGAGCAATCCCCAGACGAACTGGGATTTTGCCGAGGGCTATACCGGCGCCAACGGCTCGCCTTTCCAGACCTATATCGACCTGGCGAACTTTGGCGATACCCCCTCGCAAGTCACGCTGACCCTGTCTCTCACCAGTCCTGCCAATGTTCACAGCATCAAAACCTATCAAACGACGGTGGCTCCGCAGTCCAGCGTCTCTGTCTGGCTCAATCCTATCGTTTGCCCCCCCGGTGTCACCTATTGCGGGCTGTCCGTTGCGACGCAGGTCACGGCGAGCCAGCCCGTGGTGGCTGATCGCCAGATGTTTTTCAACTTTGGCGGCACTACACCGGGCGCGACGGCTGTGGTTGGTTCGGCGTCCGGCCCGCAGTCCACCTTCTACTTTGCCGAAGGCTATACCGGCAGCGGCTTCACGGAATACCTGACTTTTGTCAATCCTGCCAGCAACACTGGTAACGAAAGCGTCACCGTTCGTTATCTAATACAGGGCGGGACGACGAAAACTGTCATCATTGCACAGTTGCAACCAGGACAGCGTTGGACCGAGATTGTCAACCGCGATATCGGGCCGAATCTCTCGGTGTCGGTGGTTGTCACTGCGACCGGGGGCGCGCTCATCGTGGAACGTCCCATGTACTTCCATTTCCATGCTGTGGCTTTTGGTGGGAGTGATGTTATAGGATATTCACCAGGAGATTAGAGTATCTAGAGAAACAGGGTGAGGGAGATGCCATCAGCGATACTGCTCGCCCATATTGAGATGTGGGTGGCGGAACTTGAACGGGAAGTGCAGGCATTTGAGGATGCGGTAGATGAGGTGGAACAGGTGATGGACGAGGTCGAAAATCCCGGCTCGAGCAGCGGCGAGCATGATTATAACCGCCAGCAACTACGCCTGCGCGAGCTAGATGACGCGCTACAAAAGGCCAATCGTACCGGGGAGCTTGTTTGCGCGGCTAACGTCACCTTACTCGATGCTATAGATGCGGCCCAACAATTCATGCGTAATGAACAGCATGTTGAACCCGCGCAACAGGCTCAACCCTCAAGGAATGGCACGCATCCTGCGCCTCATCGCGTAGTCAAAGCCCGGCTCGTCATGTCCGGCTCAACTACTACGCACAATCAGACAAACTCGCTTCTCATGTCGCCCGGCCAGGAGCCATTGTTGCCCGGAACGCTTATTTTGCGGGGACGCTATCGCATCGCGCAGGCGCTTCACGCGCGCCCGCGTGTCAACCTGTACCTGGGATACCGCCTGCCCGCGCAGCATGGACAACCCGGTGAAGCTCCTGAACTGGTAGCAATCCGCGAACTGGTGCTGGCCGGACTCTCAGCAGAAGAACGTGCATTAGTCGCTCGCGCAGCTTTTGAAGAATTTGTCTCGCCCATGATGTTTGGTTCTCCGCGCCTGCCAGGGGTTGGAGACCGCGTCTCCATTGAGCGCGAACGCCATTACCTCGTCATGCAGTTGCGCCCAACCAGGGGAACGCGCCAGGCTGTCGCGGTACCGCTGGCCGAACTGTTGCTGGCGCACCGCCAGTGGCCCGCCTGGCTGGATATGCCTGTCGCTTTGGAATGGGGCGCGCAACTCTGCCGTATCGCGGCTCGCCTGCACCGTATGGGCTGCGTTATTGGCGATCTCGATCCCGCCACCATACTGGTTGACGACGGTGGCGCGGCAAGCTGGGCGCCTGTGCTACTGGTCTCCTGGCCGCCAGCCCTGCAATTCTGGCCGTCAGGCTATACCAGCGATCAAATGGCACAGATATTTCCTATAGCCACAATGTCTACTGACAACGTGTTCGCGGCCCCGGAGGTGTTGCGGGGACAATGCGATGAACGTTCAGACGTTTACGCGCTGGGCGCGATTCTCTACCTGCTTTTTACGCGATACGCCCCTGTCTCACCGGCGTTCAGGCAGGTTTCCGAAATTGAGGGAAAGCAGGTAAGTAGCGGCCCATTGCTCGCTCCGCAAGGCATGTCCCTGGTCCCGCCCCACCTGCTGAACAGCCGTATCTCAACCCGGCTGGAAAGTATTCTGACTCGCGCTCTGGCCCTCGATCCCGCGCAACGTTTCCCCACAGCCTTCGCCCTTGTCGAGGCCCTGGAAAGCCTCGATCCCGCCACCGATTTTGCTGATCCCTTTGCCAGCCAGCCACTGCAGCGTTTGCGCCACGACTCGAAGGTCACAAAAGTGTTAGAATGGGTCAAGCGCGAGTTAAACGACTGAAAACTCCGCGCAATATGTAACCAGGAGTAATTCATGAACGAAGAAGATCTAAGGATACGCCTTGCAAGATTGGAGAACAGAGTAGCCTTTCTATTTCAAGAACTCGGCCTGGCCGAAAAATATCAGGCCGACCTGGCTCAGCAAACAGCGCAAACAGGTATGGCCGATGTGATTGCTCTGCTAAGAATAAACCAGAAAATCAATGCGATCAAACTCTATAGAGATAAAACGGGTGCCGGTCTCAGAGAGGCCAAAGACACCGTTGAGAGTATGGAGGGCTTAATATAAACATATTCGCTGGCACATGTTGGAAACGCATGCGTTTCCAACATGTGCCAGCGAATATGTTTATACCTTCACTCTTGTGCCTGCGCGTCGTTTGCCGCGCGCGATCATCACGATTCCTCCCACTATGCTCAACCCTACAAACACGTTGAGCAGGAACCCAGGTGTGCCCAGGGGTAGAAGCGGCATCCATTGTGGCAGTTTGCTCGCCACCGGCCCATCAATAACCGCCATGGGGGCTGTGCCGAAATTCGCCAGCTTGATAACGCCGGTTGAACTGACCCCCATGTCATAGCTGACGGCATTGCTGGGCGCGTTGAGCGTCAGGTAGGTCATGTAGCTATCACGCCAGACCCAGCCCATGTTGCGGTCGGTGGAGAGGTCGTGGTACAACGAATCGTTCATTTGCTCTTGAAACGCCAGCGTGAAACCCGTCGCGCCGGGGATGTTGCTGCCCACAGAAGATTGGCCCATGATTGCTCCGACATCGCTGGTATACACCGGTTTATCGGTGAGCAGGTAGATGTCTGCTCCCACTTGATTGCCGTCCAGGGCTAGCACTTCGAGCGGCACCCAGATATGCTCCGTCTTCATGGTTATTAAGATGGGCGTTCCATCACCCGATTGCTCTCCGCGCTTTTTCGCCGCGCTTGTATCAAACTGCGCCGCCATGAAAATCGGGCTGCCCTTCGCGTAGACCAGCAGGTGGCTGCTGACATCGCTATTCAGGATAAAGCCATTGCTGGTGGCCCAGTTCAATATCTCTGGCCCGCTGCCCCGAATGACGGTAATGTTGAGCGCCTCGATCTTCACCCGTTGCAGCACGGTTGCCGAGGGCACGGACGCGGCAGTTTCTACCCCGCCGAAGAAGACCTGAGGTTGGGGGTGCGATTCGAGTTCAAGCCGTTGCAGCGACCACGCGCCGCCATCTTCGATCTTGAGAGGAACAGCAGGTAAGGGCACAATCCAGCCCAATCGCGAAACATTTCCCTGGTATTGAAAGGTGGTCAGGTAGTGCTCGATCCCATTGTGCCACGCGACTAGCGTAGTTGCGCGCGACAACACCACTTCACCATCCGGGGCGATCAGCCCGCCACACGCAAAGACAGATTGCGCCTGCAAAAGAAAGAACGCGATAGGAAGTATGAGGATAGCAAATCGTTTACGCATCGTGGGTTCCTCCTGATAAACTTTTTCAGAATGTTCACAGCGATAACGCTGAGTGATTTCGGAAAAGTTCCATCTGTCTCGAATAGCAATTATGGTACAATATCGCTATCAGTTGCAGAATCTAAGGAGGGACACATGCCAAAGCAACAGCACATTTTGCGGCTCACGCTTGCCCATCCCTCCCAGCATCAACGAACAGTACGCCACCGTCAACGGGATGCGCGTCACGACCGCTGTGGCGCGGCGTTTCAAGCAGCAGGTGCATCAGACCTTGGCCGCGTTGGAACGCCAGGGCAAAATAAGCCCCACGCTGCGCGCTCACCTGCGCCAGGACTATCTCACGCTCTTTCTGGCGTTCTACTTTGAAACCCCGCTCAAACGCGACCTTGATGGCGGCCTCAAAATAACACAAGACGCTCTGTGCGAGGGCCTGGGCATCAACGATAACCGCGTCGTCTCCATTCACCTCCTGAAATACATTGACCCGCTGCACCCGCATCTCGAGGCCGAGCTAGAGGCCATCGATGACTGGAAATTTGACGAGGAGTACACGCTGCTCACCTAGTTTGCATCGAAGAATGCTGTCCTAGATAAGGGTGACAATGCCAGCGATGATAAGACCGGCTGCTGCCGAAAAAACCGTTCCAATCAGAAATCCTCTGAAATGCATCGCGTAGTTTTTGTATCCGGCCATGCCTTCTGTCCCAGGGATGACCGCAAAAGCTGGAGTAAGTGTGCAGAAGATGAGCCAATTGAGAATCAGCCAGTCCACCACATTGAAAAGAAAGGGAACTCCAAAGGCGCTGAAGAAGATCCCTAAAAAGCCGTTATGGGCTGCTTTTGCCGCAAGCGCCGCTGCCAGGGGAAAGACGAACACCAGAAGCAGCAAGACCATTCCCAGGTAGCGTGTCTGACGCTGCTCTGCGGGAGTTTTCGGTGGCACCACCGCTTGAATATCTTTTGGATAGTCCTGGAGCATGAGGCGTGGATTTGCTCGAATCATGGCAAGTATCAAAGCCGAGAGCAACAGCGAAAGTGCGCCGCCATACACAAGAATGTTCGCAAAAACATTCATAGTCTTTCTCCATGTGTTGTTTATCATGATGCCTCGGCTAGCCGAGTATCCACCAGCCGAAATGCGGAGCAAAGGTTGAGTACAGCAGCCAGGCATTGAGACCGAGAATGAGCACGCTGCAGGCGATGGCCGCCCACGTAGTGATGCGCTTATTCACCAGCGTACCCATGATATCGCGCCGCCGCGTAAATATCACCAGAGTGATAACCGGCAGCGGCAGCACGAAACTCAGCACTACCTGGCTGACCACCAGCGTTGTTGTCGGATTTAAGCCAATCGCGGCCACTACTACCGCCGGGATCATCGTCACCAGGCGTCGTATCCAGACGGGAATGGTGAAGCCTACAAATCCCTGCATAATGACCTGCCCCGCCATCGTGCCAACAGTGGAGCTGGAAAGGCCGGATGCTAAGAGCGAAACGGCAAAGACAACCGAAGCGGCTCCGCCAAGTAGCGGCGTGAGCGTCTTAAAAGCGGTGCTGATATCGGCCACGTTATTCTGTCCGTGAGCGTGGAAGGTGGCCGCCGCCATGTAAAGCATCGCCATATTGATAAGTCCGGCCAGGCCCATCGCAATCACCACGTCTGGTATGCTCCAGCGAAAGATGTGCCGCGCCTCTTTTTCGCTGCGCGGGATAATGCGATGTTGAGTCAGCGAGGAGTGCAGGTAGATAACGTGCGGCATCACCGTTGCTCCAATGATGCCTACCGAGAAAAGAACGCTCTGTGTCCCTCCCACCCACGGCACGATGGTATGAAAACCTATTTGCCCCCAATCGGGGTGTGATAAGAAAGTTTCGATCAGGTAACAGACCGCGATAACTCCAACAAGGGCGATGATGACGGCTTCGAGAGGGCGGAACCCGCGCCGCTCTAGCAGCAAGATCAGGTAGGTGACGACCCCGGTAATCAGCGTGGCATAGAGCAGGGGAATGCCGAATAATAAGTTGATAGCGATACTGGCCCCCAGGAACTCCGCCAGGTCGGTCGCCATGGCCGCGATCTCCGAGATAATCCACATCGCGAACACCACCGGTTTGCGGAAATGGATGCGGGACATCTCTGCCAGGTTATGCCCCGTTGCCAGGCCCAGTTTCGCCGACATCGTTTGCAGCAGCATCGCCATCAGATTAGCCAGCGCGATCACCCACAACAGGTTGTACCCAAAAACGCTGCCGCCCTGAATGTTGGTGGCATAATTGCCGGGGTCAATATAGGCCACGCTGGCGATAAAGGCCGGTCCCAGAAAAGGAAGGAGCGCAAGCAATCCCTTTGAGCGTCCTTCGAGTGCGGCGCGAGCGGCCTTATGTGTCCTGCTCTCCACCGCCTGTGGCTTACTCGCTGATTCACCTGTTGCAGTAAGTGGTGGATAGAGTCTCATTCGCGTTCTCCTGTCGATTCAGAAGAGGATAGCGGTTGCCCCACAGCCGGGCGGACGAGGACAGATTGCGTTACGGCGTCACCAATGGCATGAGCCTGCGTGCCGATCCGCACTGTATACACCCCTCCATAGGGCGCCACCGCTTCTACATACACCATAGCGCCGGGGATGAGTCCCAGCGTGGTAAGATACCGCAGCAGGTCAGGATCGGCATCGCTCACACGCTGCACGATAACCTGTTGCCCCGGTTGCACCGTCGAGAGAGGCTGGCTGCTTGGCACTACGACTCCGCCCACTCTATCGGGAATAGGATCGCCATGCGGGTCTTCAACCGGGTGGTCCAGCAGCGCGTCCATGCGTTCCACAAACGCATCCGAAATGGCGTGTTCCACCTGTTCCGCCTCCGCATCAACCTCGTCCAGGGGAAAGCCCATAATATGCACGAGAAAAAGTTCGAGCAGGCGATGGCGCCGCACCAGTTCGGTTGCCATGGCATTGCCCGTTTCGGTTAGCTCCACGCCATGATAGGGGATGTAGCGCACATAGCCGCGCTCGGCCAGCCACTTGAACAATTGTGTAACGGTCGCGTCGCTCAATTGCCCCCTCGGCTCCAGCGACTGCAAGCGCTCCCTCATGCTGGATGTAGTAATCGACTCGCCCCGCTCGCGCAGCTTATAACACAGCTTCAAGCAGTCAATCGTGCGAATCGGCAATGTACGCAATTCCGTTGACGGTGACATGGCAAACCTCCCCATAGTTTTCAATGATAAAATCATAAGTTTTAGCTCTCTAAAAATAAGATACCATAAGAAGCAATATTTTGTCAAGTGGCCTGAAAAAGTGATTTAGTATGGATAGGCAAATCTTATTTTGAGAGGAAATAGATACTATGCAAGAGATATAGCAGAAAACTCCTATTCCCTATTACATTTCACTGCATACCGGATATACTAAAACGTTGATCAGACCATATCATCTCGTACTACGTTGTTTTCGCGCATCGCTTTTGAGGTGTCCTATGTCCTACTCGATATATCCTGGCCCTCGCCCTCGCATATACTCGCCCGGTCAATTGCTTCTGTTGACCGTTGTTGTAGTGCTCATCATCGTAAGTAGTGGTGTATTGTTCTATTCAGCCGTCAACAATCAAATTTCGGCCAGCACTGCCAGCTCGCAAGCCATCGCAACCGCTATTGCGCGAGCGACCAGCTTCGCGCAAGCGACAGCGCAGGCGAACGCTATCCCCAATCCGTATCCGCCCAATACCGGAAATCTGGTTCTCAATGATCCGCTACGCGACAATAGCCAGGGCTATAACTGGCAAGTTGCCGCGACGCAGGGAAATAACGCCTGTCAATTCGCCGGCAGCGCTTATCAAAGTGCCAATAACAACACCTCGACGGGCCCCTCTAGCGGCACCGTCTGTTTCGCGGAGCAAACCGATTTCAGCAACTTCACTTTTCAAGTGCAAATCACACTTGTGCGGGGGCTTTGCGGGGGTGTCGTCTTTCGGGGAGATAGCAACGCGAACAACTTTGATCGTTTCATGATGTGTTCAAACGCCTGGTTCGACTTTCGCCAGTGTTCCAGCGGCTATTGTGACGTTGTGTTTGCCAACGGCCTATCACCAGTCATTAACACTGCGTTGGGAGCGACAAATACCCTGGCGGTAGTTGCGAATGACGCAGCCATCACCATCTATGTGAATGGAAAGCAAGTCGTATCAGCCACCGATAGCGGCTTCAGCCAGGGGCAGATAGGTTTAGTAACCTCTGGCTACAATAGTACGCTGACCATAGCCACGTTTCGCAACGCCAGGGTATGGGCGATGTAATTGATAACGAAGCGTGAATACTAACCAGGGCGGGGGCAAGCCCCGCCCCTACCATACTACGAAGCGGATTGCGAAACCGTACAGGGTAGGGGCGGGGCTTGCCCCCGCCCTGGTTGATTATGCAACTTCATCATTCGCGGGTGAGATGGTGCGCCGCGCGCGTAATGCCGCCGGGATGCGATAGACATCGCGGGCCAGCCCAAGACGTTCGAGAGTCCAGATCAGGTAGCCGGAGACATCAAACTGCCACCAGTGCAGTCCGTGAAAGGCGGAGCGTGGGAATGCGTGGTGATTGTTATGCCATCCTTCGCCAAAACCCAGCAGGCCCACGACCCATTCGTTATGGCTTTGATCGTTCGTCTCAAATTCGCGCTTGCCAAAGGTGTGACAGACCGAATTGACGCTCCAGGTGACATGATGCGTCAGGAAAATGCGTACCAGCCCGCCCCACAGCAGACCGCTCCACCCACCCAGGGCGAAAGGAATGACCAGCGCCAGTAAAGACCACACTATGAATGTACGGCTGACAAACATCACTATGCGGTCATTGACCAGGTTGCGGCAATAGACATTAGGGTCGGCTTGCTCGCTATCGAATATCCAGCCTATGTGCGCGTGAAAAAAGCCATGCACGGGGCTATGCGGATCGCCATCGCGATCAGACAGCGCGTGATGCTTGATATGCGTGGCGGCCCAATCAATTGCAGGCCCTTCCAGCGACATCGAACCCAATATAAGCAAGAATAACTTGATCACAGGATTTGGCCGGAAACTACGATGTGTCAACATACGATGATATCCCACGGTTACGCCAAAGGCCACCAGTGTATACATCGAGGCTAAGAGGATGACGTCTGACCAGTGAACCGCTCGCTGCCAGAGCAAACCAATGGCCAACGCGGTAGCCAGCAAGGGAACCACCACAACTACAAGCACAATGGCCTTGTAGCCAAGTGAAGAATGTTTCAAAAGAACCTCCGAACTAATGCCTCACCATCAAAGTGGGGCGATTGTTAGAGTGCCAAAGGTGTGCGTTTGTTTCACCGATACGAATTGGTGGGGTATGCTTCACGAACCCGTCTAAAGTCCTATCCACAACACGTCTGCAGGCGCATTACAAAAACCTGCTTCTCGTATATGCTTTACACAGTTAATGGTAGTCCACAATCAAAGCTAAGAAAGAGAAGCAGAATCCATATGAACACAGCAATTATGCTCGAAAGCGAGCAAGTCTCTAAAACAGAACGCAAAGTCGTCATGGATGTACAAAACATCACGAAGAGCCTGCCCCTCGGTCGCGAGCGCATCGATATCCTCAAGGGCATCAGTTTTCAGATTTTGAGCGGCGAGTTCGTCTCCATCGTCGGGCCGTCCGGTTCGGGCAAAAGCACCCTGTTGGGCATCATCGCCGGATTGGACAATCCCACCACCGGACAGGTGTTGATCGACGGTGTCGATATCACGCGCATGAGCGAAGGCAAACTGGCGGTTGTGCGCAACAGTAAGATCGGCATGGTCTTCCAGGCCTTCAATCTCATCCCGACCCTGACCGCGCAAGAAAATGTCGAAGTTCCCCTGTACGTCGGCAAGCATAAGGGTTCGCCTTCCGCGCGAGCGCAAGAACTATTGACCCAGGTTGGTCTCTCGCACCGCCTCAATCATCGTCCCAATCAGCTATCCGGCGGCGAGCAGCAGCGCGTAGCCATCGCGCGCGCCCTGGCAACCGATCCCGCCTTCGTCATCGCCGACGAGCCAACCGGCAACCTCGACGCCCGCAACGGCGAAAACGTGCTCGAACTTATCGCCACCCTGCGCGAACAGACCGGTAAAACCTTTATCATCGCCACCCACGATCCCGTTGTCGCCTCCCACGCCGACCACGCCATCCGCATCGTAGACGGCAAGATCGCCGAAATCGACACCTCCAACGGCAAAATCACGCAATAACTCTGGCAATCGTACAGGGTACGGGCTGGGCTTGCCCCTGCCCTGGTCGCTCAGTAGGGGCTTGCCCCCGCCTTGGGCAATCTCAAAGAAAGGATCGTAGATACTCATGAAAACTTCTATGTACTTCAACTATACATCTCGTTCGCTGCTGCGAGGCGGGCAGCGTACCATTCTGGCAGTCTTCTGTGTGGCCGTCGGCGTGATGGCCATTGTGGCCCTGCAACTTGTCGGTTCCATGCTGCAAAACTCGCTCACATCTAACACCCGCGATACCAACGGCGGCGATATCGCCGTAACAGCGCAGAGCGTGCCATTCAAAGCGAACGATCTATCCTACTTCGCGCAACTCAAGAGCAATGGCGCCATCACCAACTATACCGCTGTCACGGACGCCAACGGCTCCCTGAGCGCGGCGGCATCCTCGTTCCAGTCCTTTACTGTCGCAGCGGTTGACCCGCAAAACTACCCGGTTGTCTCGCAGCCCACATTTGTTACTCCCACAAATGGGAACGTGTCGAGCCTGCTCACTAACAATCAGGTAATTGTCACCCAGACCTTTCTCGACACCTATCACCACAAGGTAGGCGACACCCTCACCGTCTATATCAAAACGCAGGCGGGTTCAGGTCAAACGTTGAACGTTAGAGTCGCTGGAGCGGTCGCAAATTCGGGCGTGTTTGCCCAGTCCAGCAGCCTGCTGCTCATCTCGGCTCACGACTACTACGCTGCGTCTCCTACTGCCCCGCTATCCTATAGCGCCGTCTATGTCACGACGGCAAACCCGGCGCATACCGACGCAGCCGTTAAGAGCATCAACCAGCACTTTCCATTTGTCACCACGCAAACCGTCGCCGACGCGCTGAAAGCGCAGCAGTCTTCCATCGACAATATCAGCAAGTTCTTGGAGATCGCTGGTCTGCTCGCGCTGCTGATCGGTGGAGTTGGTATCGTCAACACCATGCAGGTTTTGCTTTCGCGCCGTAAGACCGAGATTGCCATGCTCAAGACCACCGGCTATCGCCGCGTGGACCTCTACGCTCTGTTCGGCCTGGAAGCGGGTCTGCTCGGCCTGCTTGGTGGAGTGATTGGAGCGGCCGCGGCTACTGGCGTCAGCTACATAGTGCGCGCTCTTATGCAAAATCTCGGTTTCAGCGTTCCGTTCCTGCTCAATCCCTGGACCATCGCCGGTGGAGTTGCCATCGGGCTAGTGACCGCGCTGATCTTCGGCTTAATGCCCATTGTGCAGGCCGCCAACATTCGCCCGTTGAACGTCATACGCGACCTGTCAGCCAGTAAGAGCGTAAGCAGCGTGGCCTTGACGATTGGCCTGCTTATTATCCTCTCCATACTGTTCTGCGCTCTGGCGATTGTCATACTCAATAACGATGTGTTGCTGGGCGTGGGAGCAGTCTATGGCACATTCGCTTTTCTACTCTTGCTGAGCGTATTCTTCGGCCTGGTTGTACTCATCGTCAGCAAACTGCCGGTGCCAGAACGCTTCAACCTCAAATACCTGGCCTTGATCCTGCTGGGTGTGGCCGCTTCGATCCTGCTGTTCCTGGTTCTCCCGGTGTTCGGCGTCCTGCTGTTCGCCGCATCTATGATGGGTATCGTCATCGTCCTGCTGCCGCGCACCTGGAAGGTCAGCACCAAGATGGCCCTGCGCAATATTGGTCGCCAGCGCGCTCGCACGACCACCACCATGCTGGCCCTGTTCATCGGCGTCTTCACCGTTGGGCTGGTACTGGCCCTGGGGCAAGACCTGCAAACGCAAATCAGCAACTCCTTCGCCCAGAACCTGACCTACAACGTCGTCAGCATGACCTCCGGCGCAGACACGCACACCCTGCAAGCAAAACTCAACACGATTCCTGGTCTCTCAAAGACGCGCAGCGACACCTTTACGCAAATCGTGCCTGTTGCCATCAACGGCCAGCCTTTACAGCAAGTCCTGCCTACCGGCCATACCCGCCAGGAAGTCATCTCCTTCCTGAGCACCATGGAGGGATACAACCTCGCGCAAAACGCGCCTGCATCGACCATCTCGCAGGGGCGCGGCCTGAACGCCAGCGATGCCGGCACAAACAACATCGTGATTAGCGACCTGCTGACCAGCACTGGCCCTTTCCAGATGCATATTAAACCAGGAGATACCATCACCTTTGCCAGTGCGGACGGCAAGACGAACGAGACCGCGACTGTGGTTGGTGTGTATGCTCGCAACTCCAGCGCCGACCATGTAGGGAACGTGCTAGCATCGAGCGAAACCGCTCATACGCTCAGTACTGCGACCACAGGCGTAACGACCGTCACCTACATGAAGATCGATGCGGCCCAGGTAAGCAATGCGCTAAAAACACTCGGGCAAATCGTCCCGAATGCCACGGTGCAAAATCTGGCGGATATTGGTACATTCATCGCCGGGCTGCTCAATAACATCCTGGCTATGCTGGTGGCTATCGCCTCGCTCTCGCTGATTGCCGGCATAATCATCATCGCCAACGCCGTCGCCCTGGCTATGTTGGAGCGCAGGCGCGAACTGGGCATCCTCAAAGCGGTCGGCTATACCAGCGGCACCGTCCTGAGTGAGGTCATGATCGAGAACGGTATCGTAGGCGCGGCCGGCGCGCTCATGGCAACGTTGCTGGCAACCGCCGCTGTCGCCCTGCTCGGAAGCGCCATCTTCAACCTGACTTTCAGCATCTCGGCGCTGGTAGTTCTCGGCTTGATCGGTGGTTCGGCCCTGCTCGCCCTGCTCACCGCGGCCCTCGTCGCCTGGGGTTCAGTGCGCGTCCGCCCGCTCGAAGTGTTGCGCTACGAATAAAAAGGAGTTATGGAGAGATATGGCGCAGGCTTGCCCGCGCCATATCTCTCCATAACCTATACTTATGATATACTGGGGACAAGGCTGTCCTCATGGAATCGGGAAAAGATAATGGCAATGAAACGCTTCACTCGACCTTTCCGGCTGATGCGGGGAAAACTGACCCTCTCGTATACCTTGACTTCGGTCGTGACATTTCTGCTCGTCGAAGTGATAGCTATTACTATTATATTTTCGTTCATTAGTTTGAATATCTCAAACCTGGTTCTCAACAACCTCAAACAGGATGCACCGCAAGCTTCACCGTACTTTGCGCAGGGCGTTCCGAACGGCGCGTCGTTGACAACCTGGTTGCGCAGTATTAGTGCCAGCCTGTCCAACCAGGGGATTACCTCAAATAATGCTCCCATCTTTCTCGCTGTTGTGGATACGCAGGGCCAGACTCTCGCTGCAATCGGCGCGCATCCAGTTGCGGTGAATGCACTGATCCAGCCGCAACTGGATGCGCTTGATGTCGCAAATCTCCACGCCGTACTGAGTGATGTCAAAGGTACGACCAGTAAAGTCGATCAAGAAGCAGACGGCACAGTGCTGGCTATCGCGCCAATTGTGATGAGTGGAGAGCCTCTTCAGGGCGCGCTTCTCATGAGAATCGCTCAACCGGATAAACTGATTCTGCTTTTCGATTTCTTACGTTTGATCCTGGCTACTATTATCCTCGTCACGATTATTGCTGCTATTGCTGGTCTGATCTTCGGCTACCTCACTGCGCGCGTCATCACGCGCCGTCTCAAAGGGCTGTCCGTTGTGGCTGATGAATGGGGGCGTGGTAATTTCTCCGCTCACGCCAACGATGCCTCGGAGGATGAACTGGGGCAGGTCTCGCGCCAACTGAACCGCATGGCCGAGCAGTTGCAGAATCTGCTCCAGGCGCGACAAAAACTTGCCACTTTGGAAGAGCGCAATCGCCTGGCGCGTGACCTGCACGATAGCGTCAAGCAGCAGATTTTCGCGGTCTCTATGCAAATTGGGGCCACGAAGGTTCTGCTCAAGCGTGATGTCAACGCCGCCGAGACCCGCTTGAACGAGGCGGAAAAGCTGGTACACCAGGCGCAACAAGAACTGACCTCGCTCATTCGCGAACTGCGCCCCGTCGCGCTGGAAGGCAAAGGTCTGATCGCCGCGTTGCGCGAACTGGCGACCGACTGGACGCAACAGACCAATATCGTTGCCACGTTGCGCGTAGAGGGAGTAACAGGAACACTGGGAACGGAGTCGCTGCCCCTCGATATAGAGGAAGCCTTATTCCGTGTAGCGCAGGAGGCATTGTCAAATGTGCTGCGCCATAGTAAAGCCACCCTGGCGCAACTGATTTTGACGCTCACCGGTGATACCGTTACCCTCTCCGTGACCGATAACGGCCAGGGTTTTGACGCCACCCGTCATGGACACCTGGGCGTCGGCTTGCTCTCCATGCAAGAACGCATGAGGGCGCTCGGTGGTGATGTGCAGGTCGAGAGTACTCCTGGTAAAGGCACGCGGATCATCGCGCATTGCCAACGGTCGGGCGCAGATGCAATTCCTACCGAAAAGGCGGAGGTGATATGACAGACAAGATTTCTCTATTGATTACCGACGATCATGCGCTTGTGCGTCAAGGCATCCGCGCCTTTTTAGACTTGCAGCCTGACCTCATCGTCATAGGCGAAGCGGATTCTGGCGAAAGCGCTGTGCGTATTGCCGCCGAACTGGCCCCTGACGTGGCGCTCATGGACCTTGTAATGCCCGGTATGGGCGGTGTCGAGGCCACGCGCCAGGTCAAACAGGTTAGCCCGCATACACAGATAATCGTGCTTACCTCGTATCACGAAGACGAATTTATCTTCCCCGCGCTACGCGCCGGCGCTCTCTCATACGTCTTAAAAGATGTCGGCCCTGACGAATTAGCCGATACGGTGCGCAGGGCGGCGCGCGGCGAATCCGTTTTGCATCCTCGCGTCGCCGCGCGTGTAGTACAGGAACTGCGCGGTGCGCGGCGCGACACCCCTAACCTCTTCATCGACCTGAGCGACCGCGAAATAGAGGTATTGCGCCTCATCGCGGATGGACTCTCCAACGCCGAAATTGCCGCTAAACTGATCATCAGCGAAAAGACGGTCAAAGGACATGTCAGCAATATCCTGGGCAAGCTCCACATGATGGATCGCACCCAGGCGGCTGTCTACGCCTGGCGACAAGGATTAGTTGCCCGGCGCGACCCTTGAGTGCATTTCCCGGCAAAATATGTGAGTATCCCGGCATTTTGAACGTACATGTAGGGTATAGTATAATAGATACTTGCCGGTCATTACCCTATCTATGCCCTGAAATCGCTTTCCATTCATAAGTTCAATTCAATCAGGAAACTCTTATGCAGGAAACCTTAATGAGATTTCATGTGAAGCTGCTCTTTTCTGCCTTTATCGCTCTTGTGCTAGTTTCCATCCTATCACCCGCGAGTGTTTCGGCCCGCGCTGAGAATGCGAGCGACCTGGCCGCTCCTCAACTCACCCTGCAACTGGTTGTGGCGACTGCTGATAGCACGCGGTTGGACTTCTGGGCGCCAGCGTTGATTACCATCAGCAACAGCGGGCCAGATTTCAGCGGAGTCCTTGCAGTTACCACCTTCACCAGCCCCAAACCATCCGGGCCGTTCGATACCGGTATCATGGGGTGGAGCTACAGGCAATCCGTCACATTGAGGCATGGCGCGCAGAAACAGGTGACGCTCAACGTGCCGTTCTATGAAAGTCCGACTATTCCACGCGGCCTTATCACCACTCTCCTGAATGATCAAGGGAAGGTGGTCGCCGTCAAAACAGACGAGCCAACGGTGATAGACCCAGGCTCCGATCATGATTGGTATACTGGCCGATCAAGCCACGCAAAATGGAGGGTTTACTGCTCTCAGTGCCGCCACGCTGCCCGATCCAACCCGGCAGCTTACTATCCTCCCACTGGATGCGAGTTCGCTGCCAGACACGGCTGAAACTCTGGCTATCTTTGATGTCCTCGTTCTTGACAACTTTTCGACACGCGCTCTCAGCGTCGCCCAGACCACCGCCTTACAAACGTGGGTCAATCGCGGAGGAGCCTTGATCGAGATTGGCGGCCAACAGGGGCAGCAGACGCTTGGCGCGTTGCCACCGCGGTTGTTGCCGGTGATACTCAATGGCACAACAAGCCTCCCTGCCAGCACAGATGTGCTGCCCGCCGGTAGCCCCGGCATAGCGGATATCGGACAGAAGCCAGCGCAACTGACGCAGCCTATCCCTATCAGCAGCGCGTCACTGCCCGCGACGAATGATGCCCGGCGGCAGGCATTCTCTAACCTCTCGACCGTGCTTGCCTCTGGCAATTTTCCTTTATTAGTGCAGGCAAACTCCGGGCAGGGCGTTATCTGTTTCCTGGCCTACGATCCGGCAAGCGCGCCCCTGCTTTCCTGGCCCGGCACCATCGCGTTATGGAAGGGTTTGCTTATGCGCGGCCTGCGAGACCAGTCGCTTTTTTCCGCCCTCGCGCCTCGTTTTAGCAGTGGGCCGGGAGAATTGTACCTGCGCGGCGGCTTATTCAATGTGCTTCAGCCCGGCACGCTGGTGCCAGTGTGGGCGTTGATCTTTTTGCTAATCGGCTATATTGTTGTAATCGGGCCGGCGCGCCTTTTTATTTTGAAGAGACTGAAACGCCCCGCCTGGAGCTGGCGCATCGTACTCGCCGGAGCGGTCGCTTTTTCGTTCCTCACCTATGGGCTGGCCTTCTATCAGAGAAGCGCGTCCATCGATACCATCTCGCTCATTCAGTTTAATCAGGGCGGGCAATCGGCGCACGTCACCACGTTTTTCAGCGTGTTCGCCCCCGGTCAGGGGGCTGTACAGGTGCATATCCCCGGCGCTGTGCTGGCGCAGCCCATCATCAACGAACCGTTTCAGGTTGACGACAGGGTGGCAAACAACAGCTATCACATGACCGTGACCACATCTCAAGATGGGACGACCATCAACTTACCTGATGCCGGTACCTGGACACTGCACCCGCTCGTCTCCGAGGGAGATCAACAGGTTCAGGGACGTTTACTCTCTCACCTGGCGCTTCAGGGCAGTTCAATCACGGGAACGGTGACGAATACGCTTGGCACCTCCCTTAGTGATGTCTATATCATGATGCCTCACAGCTATGCCTATATCGGGCAGCTACAGGCGGGTCAAACCTTGCAAGTCAATGTTCCACTGCATACCTCGTCGTTGAATGCCAGTACCACACTTGCCGACCAGATCGCTCGCGACAATCATTTGCCAGTGCCATATTTCCCCTATGACCACAATGCCCGGCCGCAAAACTCTTTCCAGCGTCACCTGGCGATGTTGTCTGCTCTCAGCGGGGAAGGCTATGTGTATGCGCCCTGCAACGGCCCGTGCAGCACGCACGCTATCGTAAGTTCGCATACTATCACCGCTCCCCCTTTTAGCGGTCCGCCGACCAACGCGCTCGATAGCAACGATGCGCTGCTCATCACAGGCGCGCCTGCAACCTTGATTGGCTGGGCCGACCAGCCCTTTGGCGCAACCGATGCTGCCACTATTAACGGACTCAGCGCCGCTGGCTCTCACGATAGCCTTGTGCAGGCCCCGCTCAACATCGATTACCCTGACCTGGCGAACCTGCCCCCCGGCCTCATCTCCGCACAGGTAGTCAATGCAACGGGCAATAACACGCAAATTCTTTCACCCAGTGTCTATAACCTGGCTTCCGGCAGCATCACATTTGCTTTCACCCTGCCGGATGTGAACAGAGCGCAGTTTCACAGCATGTCGGTTGCCGCTCCTGTCATCAGTGGAGCAGGCGCGCAGGCCCAATTGTATAACTGGACTACCGCTTCCTGGAATATTATTGCCCTCACCAACGTCTCCTTTAGTACAGGAAACACTCAGGCGTATATCAGTGCAGATGGGCATGTTTTATTACGGATAGGAACGAGCTTGCCTTCGTCCGCTACCAACCTGTCAACACAACATGCCTCAACCGGCACAATCCTATTTGAAAAACCTTCATTGTCTCTCAATTCATAAGGACGCGATTATGCATAGTGACAATTTCAGATGGGCAGCGGAAGGGGGACCAGGGCGGGGGCAAGCCCCGCCCCTACCCTGTACGATAGGAAGCGCAAATCCAACCCGTGTAGGGTACGGGCGGGGCTTGCCCCCGCCCTGGTCCCCCGAAAGTCGCTATCTTCTTCCTATAGTCGCGCTTGCCCTCCTATTCTTCTTTATCACGCCACCAGTACAGGCACACGCGGCCACCGGGGGGCCGTCGTTGCAGGTGAATGCCGGATTTGGGACGCGCTACCGCGATGAAAACTGGATTCCGGCGCAGGTGACACTCAACAATGATGGCGCGGATTTCAGCGGCACCCTGTCGCTATCGGCATCCTTGCCCCTGTTTTTGACGCAGGGCAATACGGTGCCGACCTCCAGCTACCAGCTCCCTATCGCGCTGCCCAACGGTGCGCAGAAGCGAGTGACACTATACATACCGCTCTACTACGACGTGCAAAGCATCGTTGCCAGGTTGCTCGACGGCAGTGGCAATGTTGTTGTCTCTCAGACCGCTAAACTCAATCCATTGTTGCCAACCGAGGTTTTTGTCGGTATCCTCTCCGATGCGACCTCGGGCTTTGGCCCGCTCAGCGCGGCTCCTTTGCCAGTTCAGGGCGGCGCGGTGGCGCTCGATTTTTTGAACGCCGGTACCATGCCCGCCATACCAGCCTTGCTCAAGAACTTCGATTTGCTTGTGCTGGATAGCTTCACGACGGGCAGTTTGAGCGTGGCCCAACTGGCAGCGCTGCAAACCTGGGTGCAGCAGGGCGGAACGTTGCTGCTGGTCGGTGGCCCGGAAGCGCATCGCACCCTCGATGCTTTGCCCGCCGGACTTGTGCCTGGAACGTTGAGTGGTGTATCCACCGTCCCGGCCAGAACTACCTTACTCCCTCCCGGCTGGCCCTCCGCGCTGCCCGGACAAACCGCCGTTCCGAATTCCGTGCCACTCCCGTTGGTTGCGTCGCAGCTTGTCCCTTCTGGCGGCGCGCAAGTGATATTTGCGTCCGGCAAAACGCCTCTTATCGCGCAGGCTCAACAGGGACAGGGTACCGTGTTGTACCTGGCCTACGATCCCACGCTCGAACCGATGCTCAGTTGGCAGGGTGCCAGCGCGCTCTGGGAGGGTATCTTGCTGCGCGGCCTGGGCGAACGCCTGCTCGCTCATGCTTCTAGTTCGAGCAGCAGTAGCGGTCCGCAGCAGCCGATTTTAGCCGCGCGCATGAGTACCCTGCTACAATCGCTATTGCCGAACACCGTACCGGCGCCGGGCTGGGGTCTGGGCATACTGCTTCTCGGCTATATTTTGTTGCTTGGCCCCGCTCGTTTTATGCTCATCACGCTTCTGAAACGCCGCGATTGGAGCTGGCGCATTGTGCTGAGTAGTATCGTCGTTTTCTCTTTGCTCAGTTACGCCCTGGCCTTTAAGCAGAAAGGCTCTACCATCGTCAGTAATAGTATCTCCATAGCAGTGCTCGGTCAGAACGGCTCGCCTGCCTCTATTACCACTTATCTGGGGGTATTCGTGCCGAACGAAGGGAATTTTCAGGCGCATATTCCCGGCAATGGGCTGGTTCAATCGTCGCCCGATGCGCTTTATACCGCCACGAACGGAACCGCCGACGCCAGCACGCCCTCACCTTCCGCCATTGTGGGGGTGCAAGATGGCAACGATGTCAACCTGCAAGATGTCAATATCTGGACCATGCACTCCATCCTGTCGCAACAAAATCGCCAGTTGCGTTTGAGCCTCACCACCCAACTGACCATTCAGAATGGCGCGCTCGTGGGTACCGTTACCAACACCCTGGGTTACACACTGAACGATGCCTTTTTGCTACTCCCCAACGACGCGCTTTCGCTGGGACGTATGGCGGCGGGTGCTACGAAACATATCAAGTTGGCTCTGAACAGCAATCCGTTTCCGCCCAATGCGACCATGGCGGACTTGATCGCGTTTCGCGCGAATTGGCCAAGCTTCGAACAATTGCCCGCGCAACCTGCAACGGCATGGCAGCGCCACCTGTCCATATTGTACGCGCTCGACGGCGAAGGTCTCTACGGCGCGTCATCCTTAGTGGCTGCGGGACAATGCAATCTGCCTGTGCCTATCCTGCCCTCGCCTTTGTGTGTTAATTCCGCTCTCGGCAACGGGAGCGCCGCTAATAGCCTGTTAAGTTCAGGAGCGACTCCCGGATGGGAATTCACAACGGCCAGAGATAACGATCCTCTACTGGTTCCTGGCGCGCCCATCACCCTGCTAGGCTGGGTCAATACTGCCCTGGACTCGGCTAACGCGACTACTATCGATAACAATGCTACTGCTGGCTTCCATGAAACCCTGATTCAGGCGCCCTTGCCTGTGAATGTGGCGTCAAATCTCCTGCCGAACTACATTGCGGCACATGTGGTTGATGTCGCAGCCAGCAATGTGCAGGTTCAGCTTCCCGGCATCTATTCCTTCTCGACAGGCAGCATGACCTTTGAATTTGCCGTACCCGCGAGCGCCGCCCATCTCACCGGCCTGACCATCACCGGACCCGATATTAGCCCTTACGCGCAGGGGAGCACACCAATGAGCTTTGATACCCTGCCGTTTCGCCTGTACAACTGGCAGACCCACGCCTGGGATACCATTTCGTTCAACCAGGGTACTTTTACTACCAGCGATGTGGGCTCGTATCTGAGCGCGGGCGGGCGCGTCCTTTTGCAGCTTGCAAACCAGGATAAGTCGCTCGGCACATTCATATTCGGCAAACCCTTGCTCAGCGTGCAAGGCGCTGCATAACTAAAGGAGTCTCGTATAATATGGCGGACAGTAACGCAGTGAGCAATGCAATGATCAAGGTGCAGCATGTGTACAAACGCTATGGAGCCGTCCATGCGCTGGAGGACCTGAGCCTGGAAGTGCAGCGGGGGGCCGTCTATGGACTGATCGGGCCAAACGGCGCGGGCAAAACTACCCTGCTGCGTATCCTGTCGGCCTTGATCTCCCCTACTACTGGACAGGTCTGGCTTGACGATGAAGAGGTTACACAATCGCCCACAGCCCCGGCAGCCATACGGCGCAAAGTTGGCTATATGCCGGACTTCTTCGGTGTCTATCCCGATCTGACCTCGGCGGAATACCTTGAATTTTACGCGGGTATTTCCGGCGTTGCGCGTCGCAACCATGCCAGCGCCATTAAGGACTTGCTCGAACTGGTGAATCTCACAGATAAACGTGACGCGCCCGTTGAGACCCTGTCGCGTGGTATGAAGCAGCGCCTGTGCCTGGCGCGCGCGCTGGTTCACGATCCCCAGATACTCCTGCTCGACGAACCAGCTTCGGGCCTCGATCCGGGAGCCAGGGTGGAGTTTCGCGAGCTGCTGCGCGCGCTGCAAGGCATGGGCAAAACTATTGTGGTCAGCTCGCATATCCTGCTTGATCTGGCCGAGATGTGTAGCAACATCGCCATCATTCGCGCCGGGCGTTTAGTGATCGAGGGCGATGTGGAGCAAGTCATACGCGCTCTCGGCGGCGCGCAGCGTGTTGAGGTGCGCGTGCTGGAGCGCGCGGACGAGGCCGTGCAGTTGCTCAAAGAAATGCCGGAGATCTCCAGCGTCTCGCTTGAGCGTGAAGATGAAAATGGACAGGTGATTCACGCCGATTTTACTGGTAACGATCTGGCCTTGCATCATATTCTGACCGCGTTGATAGCCAGCAATATGCTCGTTGTCTCTTTTGCGCCCCTTAAAGCGGTGGAACGATTGGAGGAAGTGTACATGAGCGTTATGGAAGGAGTGACCTCCTTATGACATTTTCAGCGCTGCTCACCAAAGAATTGCGCTCGCGCCTGCGCCGGGAACGTGCTATCTGGCTCATCATCGCCTATCTCAGCGTGTTGGGCCTGTTGGGCTTTGTTTTCCTGGTGCGCGCCAACGCTTTCAGCGGCGGCTCCCGCGTCTACCTGCTCAGTCAGACCGGAGCGCAGCTCTATGCCCTGCTCTCATTCGTGCAACTCGCCTGGGTTGTTTTCATTGCCCCCGCCTTCACCTCAACCTCCATCAACGGGGAGAAGGAGCGCCAAACCTTTGACCTCTTGCTGTGCTCAAAACTCTCGGCCTTCTCGCTGCTGACCGGCAAGCTGATCGCGGGTCTGGCGAATGTGCTGTTATTGATCGCCGCGTCTATTCCACTGTTCAGCCTGGTTTTCTTCTTCGGCGGCGTCGCACCATCGCAAGTATTCGCGATGCTGCTCATTTGTGTTATGACCGCCATCGTAGCGGGTACCTTTGGCCTCTTCTGTTCAACGGTCTTCCAACGTCCCAATGTCTCGACCGCCCTGGCCTATGGTTTTTGCGTGCTCTGGATGTTTGCCTACTGGGTAGTGTACTATCTTATTAGCAGTGGTACACCCCCTGGCAATCCGCGCGCTATAGGTTGGGTGCAGGTGTTGAATGCCTGGAACCCCATCGCCGCGCTTAATAGCATTCTAGCGGCGGACAGGTAGGCACAGGGGGCGGGGGTGGAGTCGGTGTTTCGGCGTTTACGTTTTTCCGGCTGCATCTCGCACCCTGGCTGGCCTTTACACTGATAAGCCTTGTCGCAGCCGTCATCTTATTCCTTCTGAGTAGCGCGTTCGTCAAGCCAGATACGCCTGGCCGATTTCTCGCCTGGCTGCGCCTGCGCGGTAAAAGAATGAAGCCATCTACGGCATGAAAGGCCACTAATTTATGGCAACGCTCGCTCCATTACGCCCGGAGGCGCATAATTCTCTTGCCGGTGAGCAAAAACTCACCCTGGCTCTGCTCCCCTGGCGCAGCCGCCTATCGCTACAACAGGCGTTGCGCTGGACCGCAAATGGTTTCATCACAGGTGGATTGCTGGCCTGTTTGTTATTGCTGGTATCGCGCTTTGTTCCATTTTCGACCTTTTTATTCTGGGTAATTGCAGCCATCGCGCTATCCCTCGTTTGCACTTTTGGCTTAGCGACGTATTACCGTCCTACTTTTGCTTACTGTGCGCGCCGCGTGGATGCGCTCCTGGGATTGCATGATCGTTTAGGCACTGCCTGGGAATACCGCGAGGATAGTGCGCCCCTGCCCGCGCTGCAAAGGCGCGATGCTCTAGAGCGACTGGGCGCGTTTGCGCCTGCCAGCGCTATTTCTTTGCGCCCTGGACGCACTCGCCTGCTGGCGCTGGGCATCGTCGCGCTCGCCTTCGTCTTGTTGCTCGTGCTGCCCAACCCGGTAAATAACGCGCTCCAGCAGCAGCAAGCTTTTCAGAACAGCCTATCCAGTCAGATAGCGCAACTCAACCATATTCGCCAACTGATCGATAGCCAGGGGACAATACCGCAGCAGGTGCGCGACCAGCTCGATAAAATCTTGCAACAGGCTATGTCCCAGCTTCAGCAAGCCAAAGACGCGACCCAGGCGCAGCAGATTCTTGCCCAGACCCAGCAAAAACTCAATCAACTGCGCGATCCCCAGGCCGACAGCAAAGCAAACGCCAACGCTGCCGCAGCTTCAACCCTGCAAAGCAGTTCCAATACTAATGTGAAAGCAGCAGGTAAAGCGCTGGCAACAGGAGACAGCAAAGGCTTGAGTAACGCGCTCCAGAAACTGGCCTCACAGGTAAATAATATGACGGCTGATCAGCGCGCCCAACTCTCGCGACAGATTGCCCAGGCTGCTAACGCGGCCAGCGGCAACCCCCAGCTTGCTTCTGCCCTGCAACAGCTTGCCAAGTCCATCGCTGATGGCAATACAAACGATATTGCCGATGCTACTAAAGCCGTCGAAAACGCTGCCGCCTCTGCCAATGCCAGCCAGTCCACTGCGAATAGTATCAATCAGGCTGCGCAAGTTCTGCAAAATATAGCTAATGCCATCGCGTCATCCACCAATACTGGCGCGAATGCCACCTCTAACCAGGTGCCCAATTCGCTCACCCCTGGTCAGGGGCGCAGCCCCAGCACAAACCAGTCTCCCGGCCTGGGAGATCAGGGAACAGGCGGCCAGGGTAATACGGGCAGCAAAACGGGGAAGAATGAGCAGGTGTTCGTGCCGGGGCAAGTCGGCACCGGCAATAGCACTATCACCAACAATGGTGATAGTGGCACCGTTCAGCCCGGTTCCCCTGTATCATACGCGCAGGTTCTCGCGCAATACACCCAGATGGCCCACGACGCCATAGACAATAGTAACATTCCACCCGACCTGAAAGATATTATCGGGAGCTACTTTAATTCGCTTAACAAGCAGAAATAACGGCAAACACATATCAACTTAGAAGGGCAGCAAAAGCAGCATGGCAAGAAAAAATAAAGAGGCGCAGGTTGAAAAAGTTGAACAATTCGCCGCGCCAAACGGCAACGATCCCGCCAAGGCCACTATCGAAGTAGGACTAGAAACGTCTGGCGAGGCGGATATCGCGTCGTTCATTGATCTGGCTTCGCGCTTAGAACACGAACTGTGCTCCATTGTCGTTGGGCAGGAGCAGGTTGTTCGCGAACTGCTGCTGGCCCTGTTTGCTGGTGGGCATGTCTTGCTGGAAGGTGTGCCGGGCCTGGGCAAAACGCTGCTCGTGCGCACGCTGGCGGATGCGCTGTCGCTCAAGTTCGCCCGTATCCAGTTCACGCCCGATTTGATGCCAGCCGATATTGTTGGCACAACAATGGTCAGCGAGCAAGCAGAGGCCAACGCTACAGGTAGCCGGCGCATCTTCGCCTTTCAACCAGGCCCCATCTTCGCCAATATCGTACTGGCCGACGAGGTGAACCGCGCCACGCCAAAAACGCAATCGGCTTTGCTCGAGGGGATGCAGGAGCGCACCGTCAGTGTGGGCGACATCACACATTCCCTGCCCCGGCCATTCTTTGTGCTTGCAACGCAGAATCCACTGGAGATGGAGGGTACCTATCCCTTACCCGAAGCCCAGCTCGATCGCTTCCTGTTCAAAATTCTTGTGCGCTTTCCCAATGCCAGAGACCTGATGCGCATTATCGATACCACCGTAGGCACGCAAACGTTGCGAGCCAGCCAGGTGGCCTCCGGCGAACAATTGCTGCAACTGACGGAGACCGCGCGCGCCGTGCCGGTAGCCACGCACGTCAAGGAATACGCGGTGCGCCTGCTGCTGGGAACCCATCCCGACCAGGAAGACGCACCCGAACCGGTGCGCAAATTCGTGCGCTACGGAGCCAGCCCGCGCGGTCTGCAAGCCCTGATTCTGACCGCCAAAATCCGCGCCCTGCTCGAAGGCCGCTTCAACGTCTCCCTTGAAGACCTGCAAGCCGTTGCCTACCCTGCCCTGCGCCACCGCATCATCCTCAACTTCGACGGCCTCGCCGATGGCGTCACCCCCGAAGACCTGATCGGATCTGTGATCGAGGAGACCGAACAATGACAGATCAAAGCCGTTTCCCACTGGACGCCCGCACGCTGCAACAACTGGATAACCTGGCGCTCATCACGCGCCGGGCCATGGCGAGCGGGCGACCGGGGCGGCGGCGCTCACCCCTTGCAGGCTCGTCGATGGAGTTTGCGGACTATCGTCGCTACGCGCCCGGAGATGACTTTCGCCGCATCGACTGGCGAGCGTATGCGCGGCTGGAACGGCTTTTCCTGCGCTTATTTGAGGCCGAGGAAAATCTGACGGTCACAATACTGATCGATTGCTCAGATTCGATGCAGTATGGCGAGCCGTCTAAAGCGTCGCTGGCTACGACGTTGGCGGCTGCCCTGGCATATATCGCGCTGAAATGCGAGGAGAGTGTTATCATTGGCGCGCTCTCAAATCGCCTGGTTGCGCATCGCCGGGCGGGCAGCGGCACGCACGCCATCTGGACGGTTGGCGAGTTTCTTAGCCGCCTGCCCCAGGCCGGGCCGACCGATTTGAACCGCGCTTTGTATGATCTTGGCAGGATAATTACTCGTCCTGGCCTGACCATTGTCATTTCAGACTTTCTCGCTCCGGGTGGCTATCAGATGGGCCTGCGCTCGCTGCGCCAGTTGCGCCAGGAAGTGGCGCTACTGCAAATCCTCGCGCCGCAGGAGATCGAGCCGGATATGCAGGGTGACTGGCATCTGCGCGATAGCGAGGGCCATGGCGGCGTCGATATCAGCATCACCCCGGCAGTGCTGGAAGCATACAAACAGCGCTTGCTGGCCTATATGCAAGAACTGGCCTCTTTCGCGCACTCGCACGCCATGACGCATACCATGATACCCAGCGATACGGCCCTGATTGATGTTGTGCAGAGGGTGCTTAGAAATGGTCAGGTGGTGGGATGAGCCTTCTAATACCTGCGGCCCTCGCCTTCGCTCTAATTATCCCCATTATCTTGCTGTTCTATTTCATGCGCCCCAAACGGCAAGAAAGGGTGGTTGGCAGTACCCTGCTCTGGCAGCAGTCGCTACAGGATTTGCAGGCCAGCCGTCCCTGGCAGCGATTGCGTATCACGCCCTTACTGCTCTTGCAAATCCTGGCAGCTATCGTGATTGTCCTGGTGCTCACGCGGCCAGTCACTTTTTTTAGCAGCCCCATTGGCGGCAATACCATCATCATTTTGCAAACATCGGCCAGTATGCAGGCCACCGATGTTGCTCCCAGCCGCTTTGAAGCGGCTCGCAGCCGCATCGCGGATTTGATCGACGGGCTAGGGCCGGGTGACCACCTCTCTCTCATAGCCATGGCCAACTCGCCACAGGTCATGATTGCTTCATCTTCCGATAAAGATCAGCTCAACGCCGCGCTCGCGCGTGTCAAAGTCACCAATCAGGATGCTGATTTGCAACAGGCGCTCTCACTGGCGAACTCGCTGGCGGCAGGTCATGCTGATGCGCGTATCTTGATCGTGGGAGATGGGCATGTCCTGACCCCCGACCAGGTAATTGCCGTGCCTTTCCCTGTCTCTTACCTGGAGGTTGGCGCGGATACTCCCAACGCGGCTCTGCTGGCGCTGGCTACGCATTCCGTTCAAGGCAATCTTGTAGCCCTGGCACAGATTGCTAACTACAGCCGCCAGGCGCGTTCGCTGCCCGTTGAACTCTACGCTGATGGCAAGCTTGTGAGCGTCCAGACCATCAGCCTGGCAGCCGGGGCGAGCGGCGTGCTTCAATGGGCACCGTTGCCGCCAGCAACTCGTTTTCTGTACGCGCACATCATCGCGCAAGATGCTATGAAGGCCGATCATGAAGCCTGGGCTATCGTCGGTGGTTCGATGCATGGCCGGGTGCTACTCGTTACCAGTGGCAATAGTTTCCTCGAATCAGCCCTGCGTATCCAGCCCACTATCGACCTTTTCGAGACAATCCCGGCAAAGTATACTCGGGATACTAGCTTTGATTTAACGATCTTCGACGGGTATGTCCCTCCCGTCTTACCGCCCGGCGATCTCTTCTTTGTCAATCCGCCCGCCGGTTCCTACATTTTCGGCGTGTCCGGCCCTGAGATAGCTGTCACTCGTATCAGCGCGGGGAGCGATAGCGCGAACTTACTGAACGAGGTCGATCTCAGCAGCATACACACGCTGCACGTCAGCCATCAACTAACCCCCTCGCCGTCTATGCAGTCGGTGATTGTGACGCCAGAAACGCCCCTGTTGATCGCGGGAGAGCAAGCAAACAGGCGCGTAGCCGCCCTGAGCTTCGATCTGCATGATTCAGACTTGCCTTTGCAGCCGGATTTCCCAGTTCTCATGTTCAACCTGGTCAACTGGTTCCTACCCCCTCCCGTGGCGGGTAGCGGGCAGGTCGCGCCCGCTATGCCCGTCAGTATTGCCGCGTGGCCGGGCGTGAATCGCATCACCATCACCGCGCCGGGTCAGCAGCCCGTTACTGTAGCTCCGCCGTTCCCGGTCACGGCTTTCAATTCAACCGATACACCCGGCATATACGAAGTTACGCAATACAGCGCGGGAACAGGGGTGCGTTATGGAGCTTTCGTTGTCAACCTGTTTGACCCCCTGCAATCTCGTCTTGCTCCGGTGGATTTGTTACCAATCGCGCATAGTGTCGCTTTTACTACGAATGGCCCCGGCATCCCTCGTGTATTGCGCGAAGTCTGGCCCTGGATCGCCGCCTTGCTCCTGCTGATACTATGCGCCGAATGGTGGCTCTTCAGCCGTGGCTATACCTTGCGCACCGCAACCGCTTTACAGAAAAATGCCTCAACGTTCCGTCAGGGTGGTGCGACTAAGGCGTGGGGACGCTTGCGTCGCCCTGGGATGCGGAGAGGATCGGCGGTGCATAGGACGCGGGCGACGCAAGCGTCCCCTCCCTTCCCAACCCTACCCCCGCCCCTACAGGCTGCCTTCAAACGCATCGCAAAGGCCAGGAAGCGACGGGAATTTAAGCAGTCGAAAGGAAAGAGAAATGCTGACATTTGAGCAGCCGCTCTTGCTCTTGCTCATCTTTCCTGTGGGCGCGCTGGTGATTCTCACCTGGCGGCGGATGTCCCTGCCCTTTCCCCGGTCTCAACGCATTCTGATTCTTATGTGTCGCTTTGCGCTTTTCGCGTTGATCATCTCGGCGCTGGCGGGTCCGGCGCTGGCCCAACCGGTAACGCGCCAGGCTGTCGTGTTTGTGGGGGATATTTCCGCCAGCACCACGCCACAACAGACTTTTATCGAGCAGTGGATCAGCACAGCTATCCGCCAGAAGCGGCCTGATGACCAGGTGGGCATCGTCGCGGTGGGCAGGAACGCGCTGGTTGAACAATCCGTCAGCACGACTCCAGATTTTTCCCAGTTCCAATCTACCCCCGACACCAACTTTACCGATCTCGCAGCGGGTTTGCGGCTCGCGGCGGCCATTCTGCCCAACGATAGCGAGCGGCGCATCGTCCTGTTGAGCGATGGTCAACAAAATCTGGAGGATGCCTTGCAGGAGGCGCAGTTGTTGCGCCAGCAGGGCATCCGCGTGGATGTTGTGCCTCTGCCCGAGTTTACTAGCGCGGAGGCGCGTGTAGATGGCCTCGATGCCCCCAACTCTTTGCGCGTCAACGAGCGTTTCGTGCTTCACGCGCGGCTCTACACTACAACGGCTCAAAGCGTCACGCTGCGCCTCTATCTCGATAACACGCTGCTCTTACAACAAAAGAAGCAACTGGCGATTGGCGAGCAGGATGTTACTTTTAACTTGCAGGCTCCGCCGCCGGGGTTCCATTCCTATCGTCTCACTATGGATGCCGCCTTTGATACCGTTAGCCAGAATAACGAAGCATCCGCTTTTGTTACTGTGCAGGGGCCACCTCAGGTACTGGTCATAGAGGGTAAACCGGGCGCTGGTCGCAATATTGTGGCCGCGTTACAGGCCACGCATATTCTTGTGACAACTGGCACCCCTGCTGATGTGCCGCTCACCCTGGACGGGCTGGCGAACTACAACGCGCTTGTGCTGGCGGATGTGCCTGCTCTCGATCTGGGAACTGCCCGCATGCAGGTGATCCAGTCATTTGTGCGCGATCTCGGGCGCGGCCTGGTTGTCAGCGGGGGCGAGAACAGTTATGGCGTTGGCGACTACTCTGGTACTCCATTAGAAGAAACGCTGCCGGTCAAGATGGACATTCCTCAGCACAAGGATAACCCCGCCATCGCTGTGGTCCTCATTATAGAGAGCCTGGAGTCGCAAGGCGAAGTGAATATCTCGAAAGAAGCCGCCAAGGGAGTTGTCAGCCTCTTGACTCCACATGACCTGATCGCTGTTTCGGCTGCGTTCGGCAATCTTGATATCCCTATGCAGCCTGTTACCAATAAGGGCGCTATCGATGCTGCCATTGATGCGCTGAATCCCAACGACCCTCAAAGCTATCTGCCAGACCTGGTGACGGCTGAAAAAGCTTTACTGAACAGCAATGCCAAGATCAAGCATGTGATCCTGCTGGGCGACGGCGACGCTACCGATAGTTATTCGGCCCAGGTGCTCAAGATGGCGAGCGAGCACATCTCAATATCGGTGGTAGGAACGAATATCGGCGCGTTTCAGGATTTGAACATGATGCAGCAGATTGCTACGCTGGGTAAGGGGCGTTTCTACCAGGCCAATGATCCCAACGCCATCCCCCAGATTTTGCTCAATGAAACTAAGCAGGCCGCCAAACGCGCCATCGTGCAAGAAGCATTTACGCCTGCTATCGTCGGTTCGCATCCCATCTTAACCGGCCTGAGCGCGCTTCCGAAACTCAATGGTTACGTGGCAACCACGCCTAAACCAACGGCGCAACTGGTGTTGATCAGTTCGCTGGACGATCCCGTGCTGGCCGTCTGGCAATATGGCCTGGGCCGTGTCGCGGCCTGGACGAGCGACGCGCTGGGCCTGTGGACGGCCAACTGGCTGTCATGGAGCGATGCCGCCCGCTGGTGGGCCAATCTCGTCACCTGGACGCTGCCTACGCCCGATAGCCAGCTTCTTGTGAATGGACAGATTTCCGGCGGAAACGGTCATATTATTGTGAATCTCCCTGCCAGTACTCTGGCCGCCAGCCAGTCAGTTAGCCAGCAGCAGGCGCAGGTCAGCATTATCACTCCTGACCGATCACAGCAAACGCTGATATTACAACCCACCGCTCCCGGACGTTTTGAAGGCGACTTCTCGACAACCCAGGTAGGCGCCTACCTGCTGCATGTCACCTGGCAGGCGCGCTCCGCTTCAAATTCCAGCCAGTTGAGCGCTACCACCGGCCTGGTCGTACCCTACTCGCCCGAATACAGCACCTCTGGCACAGATTTGAACTTTCTGGGCCAGCTTGCCCAAGCTGGTGGCGGAACTACCCTCGACGCCAGCAACTACGCTGCCGCCTTCACGCCCAACTTGCCGCCAGTATATGCCGCTCTTTCGATCACCTTCTGGCTGTTCGCCATTGCCGCCCTCCTGCTGCCCATCGACATCGCCCTGCGCCGCCTCTCAAGCGTAGAATTTCTGCTTGCCGGCTATCGGTGGCTAATCTCCCATATCAGGCCGCGCCAGGCCAGTCAAAGTGAGGAAAGTCTGGTACTCACCAACGTCCGCGCCCACCGCGAGCAGCGCAAAACGCGCGCGTCTGGTCTCATGACGCAGGAAATTCAACCGGCGAAGACGCCTGTTGTTATAGGGTCAACCAGGCAGGATAGGCAAGAGCCTGATGTTTTTAATAAAGGTCAGGAGATATCTACGACGAGTAGGCTATTAGAAGAGAAACGCAAACGAGAACATACGAAGAAGCGCAGGGAGTAGGGGTGAAAGATATAATGGTTTGCGCCAGTATAATTTGCGCGAGTGATTATTGTTTTCCTTCTTTTGTCTATCACTTCTCCATCATTCCTCCATATTTGTTTGTTACACTGTGACCAGAGGGCGGAGATCAGACCGACTCACGACTTGAGTCGCCCCTTGTGCAAGCATTCTTGCAACACCATTGCGTTTGATCGGAAGTTCCACAGGCGCTATAAGCCTGCTGACAGGACTGGAAAGGCCGGTGGTCGTGCAAACAATGCTATGGAAAATAGAAAATCAGCAAAGTATCCCATGAGCTGGTTTAGAGATGAAGTATGAACAGTTACAGGAGGTTGATAATGAACAGATGGATGAAACGCGGCATCGTGGCAGCAACCCTGGCGCTTGTTGCGGTGCTTGCGTTGAGTTTTAGCGCATTCGCGAAAGGTCCCGCACCGCAAAGAACAGCGCCAGCTTACGGACAGGGCTATGGCATGAAGATAGGCATGGGCTACGCAAGCGACAGCACCTGGGCTGGTTCCCAGAACTCGCTAGTTGCCGTTACAGCGAGCGTGCTCGGCATGAACCAGGCCGACCTGGTCGCGGAACTGAGCGACAAAACCATCGCTCAGGTCGCGCAGGAAAAGGGTGTAGCGACCAATAAAATCGTGGACGCCTTTCTTGCTCCGCGCATCGCGGCACTCCAGAGCGCGGTGGAAGGAGGACGCTTGACGCAAGCACAGGCTGACCAGATGCTTGCGACGATGAAGACCCACGTCACAGAGCAACTGAGCGAAGCCTGGACCCCCCTTGGCCCTGGAACGGGTAGCGGTGTTCCGGCAGGTATGTTCTTCGGCGGGCGCTGGGGACGCTAGCAGCCAGGTGAAAGGGGCGGGATTCCTCCCGCCCCTTTCACTGACAGCATCATCAAAGACCTGATCAGCGCGAGAATACTCCCGGATGTGATCGAAGCGCAGAACGTAGGGGCAGCGCTGCAAAAGAGCTAAAGGTTGCGTACAATGTCGCGTGTAGTGCATAATGACTGCGGACAGCAGACAGAGGAGGCGCTCCCCGCAACGCGCCAGAGAATTGCAAGCGGAGATCCAATGACCCACCGTATTCTCATCGTTGATGACGATAAACACATTGTGCGCTTGCTGAAAGCGTACCTCGAACAAGCAGGCCTGGCGATCATCACGGCCTACGACGGCGAAGAGGCGCAGCGGGTCATTCGCCGCGAGCGTCCCGACCTGGTAGTTCTCGACCTGATGCTGCCGGGTCGCGATGGTTGGGATATCACCCGCTGGATGCGCAGCGACCAGCAGCTCGCGTCGATACCGATCCTGATGCTGACCGCGCGCGTTGAAGATGTCGATAAGATTCTTGGGCTTGAACTCGGCGCGGACGATTACCTGACCAAGCCCTTTAACCCGCGCGAAGTGGTGGCGCGCGTGCGAGCCATCCTACGTCGCGCAAGTGGTGGGGCGAGCGCCTCATCCATCTTACAGGTAGGAGCACTTCGGCTGGATGTGGACCAGCACACGCTGAGCGTGTCCGGAGAGCTTGTTGAGGTGACGCCGACCGAATTCGCGCTGCTCAAGACGCTGATGGAGCATCCCAACCACGCCTTCACCCGCGCGGAACTGCTGGAAAAAGCGCTTGGGTATACGTATGAAGGACTGGATCGGACTCTCGATAGTCATATCAAAAACGTGCGCAAGAAAATCGAGCCGGATGCCAGCCACCCGCACTACCTCGAAACGGTCTTTGGCGTTGGCTATCGCATGCGCGATGAAGGGGAGCAGTAGGCATGAATCGGCTGTGGGTGCGTCTCACGCTGGCCTTTGTCGCCATCACACTGGTCGGCGTCGTCTCGGTCGCGGTGCTGTCCGATGTTCTCGCAAGCCAGGCTTTTCGCCAATATGTCACGCGGCAAGATATAGTCGTGCAGAGTGGCTTGCTCGACGACCTCGCCATCTTCTATCAACGTCAGGGCAACTGGAATGGTGTTGAAACCATCCTTTCCAACGCGCCAGGAAGTGGGGCGGGCCGAGGTGGTCGTGGGCACCCCGCGCTGCTGCTGGCGGATAGCCGCGGCCAGATCGTGTACGATGAGCGCGCCGCGCGCAACGGTGGGACGCTCACGACGGACGAGCGCGCCAATGCACTGCCGGTGGTGGTCAACGGTCAAACTGTGGGTTATCTCGTCATCAGTGCGTCCGCGAGCGGGAATCTGCCCCTGGCGGCGCAATATTTTCTCGATCAATTGCGTAACACCTTGCTTTTCGTTGCCCTGGCGGTCGGCGGTCTGGGCATCCTGCTCGGCTTGATTATCAGCCGCGCTCTGACGGCATCGTTGGCGAGCCTCGCGCGGGCGGCGCGAGCCTTTGCAGCTCGCGATTGGAGTCGCCGCGTCAAGGTCAGCGGCGCGAAGGAGATCGCTGAAGTCGGGCGCGCCTTTAACGAAATGGCAGCTGAAATCCAGCGCACCGAGACTCTGCGGCGCAACCTCGTGGCAGATATTGCGCACGAGTTGCGCACGCCGCTCGCGGTAATGCAGGGCAGCTTACAGGCGCTGCTCGACGAGGTCTATCCGCTTGAGCGCAGCGAGATTGCCGTCCTGTACGACGAAGCGCGCCTGCTCACCAGGCTGGTTGACGATCTGCGCGAACTCTCTCTTGCGGACGCGGGACAGTTGCCGTTGCACATGCAGGCGGTGGATGTGGCTCCCATCCTCCACACCGCCGCAGCACAGTTTGCTCTAGCAACCGAAGCGCAGGGTGTTCAACTCGACGTGAGCGTGAGTGAACAACTGCCCGGCGTGCGAGCTGATCCTGACCGCCTTGCCCAGGTCGTGCGCAATCTACTGGCCAATGCGCTGCGCCATACGCCGAGGGGAGGAAAAATCCATCTGACGGCTGTAGCTAATGGCATCATGCGCATCAGTGTGAGTGATACGGGTGAGGGAATTGCCGCCGAAAACGTGGCGCACGTCTTCGAGCGCTTCTATCGCGTGGATCCATCGCGGGCGCGATCGCAGGGTAGCACAGGTCTGGGTTTAGCCATTTGCAAAGCGTGGCTCGAAGCTATGGGAGGAACAATTAGCGTGGAGAGTGCCATGGGGCAGGGCAGCCGGTTCTGGTTCACACTGCCGCTCGCCGGAGAAAAGAATTGAAACAATCATCATCTGCGCGTTGAACAGGGCCATAAGACAACTCCACTGGTAGGCTGACTGAAGCCAGGGTTGTAAAAGTCGTTGCCAGGCTTATCAGGCCTGGCAACACTCATTGTTGGTGTAGCCACACACATGACATCGGATTGTTCCTTGAAGATGTTTAGCACACTTTCACTCCATTACTTGTCCCATTCGGCGGGCATTGTCTGACCTCGAAGGAAGGGGGCGCGGTGGATGTATGGGTGATCGTCGCGTAATAGAGATGGCGGGTGAGATCGGGATTGGGAATGATGGGCGAATTGTTCGCATCCTCGGCGGTGATTAGAAAGAGAGTGCTTTTTGCGAACAGGTCGCTATGTTGCGCGGAACCGGGGTAGATGGTATGTACTGAGCCGTTTGAGGTGGGTAATTGCCAGTGCGGGTATACTGAAATGTCGCTGCCGGAAGTCTCCAACCAGGCGTAGTAGGTGGTACCGGTGGGCGCGGAAGGAATTTTGTTGATGTCTACCTTCAATTGATCAAAAGTAGTGGCGGGGGCGTTTGGACTATGGAGAAAGACGATGCTGCCAACGACACTCCCCAGTGTATCAGGAGTTGGTGTGCCAGCATTGGTTTGCTGCGAGAAAAGCCGTGGCAACGCAAAAAATGTGCTTATGCCGAGTAGCAGGAGTATGGCGCAGGCTACTATGGCGATATACGTGTTTCTGCGCCGGGAACGCTTTGGTGAAGGCGCTAATGGCGTGTGGCTCTGGTTCTTGCCGGAATTATTCATTACGGGAGAGTTGGCAGGAGAGGTACCTTGATTTTCTGGATAGCTCCCTGAAACAGGTGTGTATGATACTGGTGGCGAAGTTGTAACGGCAAGAGGAAGGGCGTCTATGCCTGGCTGTGGGGTTGAGGGTTGCAGTGGATTGTAATAGGGATGCTGACTGATACTCCTGGTTGGACTCAAGTTCGCGGAAATGGGCAGATTGAAGGCGCGGGTTAGATCCAGGGCCATAGCGGTAGCGCTGGGGTAACGCGCCGCCGGGTCCTTGGCGATGCTACGCAACACAACCGCGGAGAGCGCTGGAGTGACGTTTGAGTTGATAAGCGCGGGCGGGGGCGGCTGTTCATGCACGTGCTGCATCATGATGGCGAACGGATTATCGCCGCGAAAAGGCGTGATACCGGTAAGTATTTCGTACAGGACAATGCCGAGCGAGTAGAGGTCTGAACGTTTGTCGATGGAATGGCTCTCCGCCTGCTCTGGTGAGAGATAGCGGGGCGTGCCGAGCCAGGCGCGGGTCAAGGTGGAATCGGTTGTTCCCTGGAGCCGGGCGATGCCGAAGTCGGTGATGATGGGTTCTCCTGGCGCTTTGCCCGTGCCTCTAGATTTATCCAGCAGGATGTTCTCCGGTTTGATGTCGCGGTGGATCATGCCTTTCTGGTGAGCATAATCCAGGGCGAGGCCAATGGTGGTAAAAAGGGAAACGATATCGTCAGCCGGGGGAAAGAGTCCCTTGCGAACGGTCTTCGCGATGTAATCGGCCAGGGTACCGCCCTCGATATAGTCCATGACCATGAAGGCTTTTACGCTTGACCCCTGCGTATCAGCGAGCTGGAAGTCGTGGATCTGCACAATGTTGGGATGCTGGAGAGACGCCACAAGCTGGGCCTCGCGCATGAAATGCGTGACGAAATCAGGGTTGGCCTGTAAATCGGCGTGAAGAAGCTTGATTGCTACAAAGCGCCGCAAGCCGGTATCATGCGCTTTCCATACTTCGCCCATGCCACCGCGCCCCAGTCGTTCCAGCAATTCATATTTGCCAAGCCGTTCAATCTCCATATATTAGTGATGCCTCTCAGATGGTTTGTGGCAGCTTCGATGTGAATGTCAGTGTTGCGAGTTGTTGGACATCGTAGTGAACTTGTAGCACTCCGGGCACAACCTGGTCGGTTTTTGGATCGAGTTGACCGATATAGGCATAGGTGGCATTGGTCAGCATGTTATTGAGCATAGTAAGCGTCGAGGGCTGAGCCAATTGAGTCGCGTCCATTTTGACAAGCTGCTGCGCGTATCCTCTCACCTGTTTTAACCAGGTTTTGGCGTTATTGAGGGCCTCGATGATCTGGGTGGCAAGCTTGCGCATCTGCGGTGTGGCATCGGGAGCCTGTATCACGCCATTGAGATGCAGGGCAAGGTGATCCACGTAGCCGGGCGGGTTATGGGTCACATCCGACAGATTCGTTTGCGCCGGAACCACCGAGAGCAGCGCAACTTTCGAAATGATGGGGTCGGCGGCAACGATACCGCCCGGCACATCGAGAGCGACATTTGGCGAGCCGTCCAGGTAGTCAAGAATAAAGACAAACAGGCTGTGGATGGTTGTCGGATCTGAGACAATGGGATGGTAATCGTCTCGCGCGCTGATGGACCATTCCAGCACCTTTTCCGTATTCCTGAAGAGCCAGACATCCAATCCGCCGGCCAGTCCCAGCACGGGCAGCACAGTTTCTTTATAGAACATATGGCGGATGTGATCGAGCGCGCTCAAAGCAGGATTTCCATAGGGCGTTTGTGGTATCTCCGCGTAATAGCGCCATGTGCTGCGGTCGGCGGCTGGTCCGCGCGGCGTGCCACTGGAGTTCTCTTCGGTAATCAGCATCCGGCTTGCTACTGAGATCAAGTTGCCGTGATTGGGAGCGGTGTATGAGAAATTGATGGTACCCTGGCTTACCGGTAATCTTCCCAGCAAAAGCGGCAGCGTGAATTGTAGCGGGGGTTGCAAGGTCTGCTGTTCAACCTGTGGATGTTTATCAGCGAGCAACCAGGCATAATAGCTTTTGCCGGCTTGCGGGTCGGGAATGTTGCGCAGGGTAATTTGTAGCTGGTCGGCGATACCCTGAGCGGTGCCGAAGTCGAATTGCCCGCTGCTGAGGAATACAGCCTGCCCGCCTGGAACCTGTAAGGCGACGGGCGGGTTATTCTTGTGAAAGAACAAGAAATACGCGCCCAGTACCGAACCGAGCAAGGCAAGAATGATGAGCGCCACCAGAACCGTATACAGGTTCTTCCAGCGTCTCCCTGTCCGTAATGGGGGCTGGGATGGGAGTTGCGTTGAGAGCGGGGACGGAGGGGCAAGCGGTGGCTGTATTACGTTTGTAGGTGAAATGCCCGCTGCTCCTCCACCGGATGCGGATGCCAGGAAGGGCTGCCAGGGGGCTGACGAGGCCGTGGAGGGTAGGGGAGTGGGTTGCTGCGGCGTCAATTGCGCTGGTAATGCGGTTCCAGAGCTTCCAGAGGCTGCTGTCTCGGATGGCATACTGCCGGAGTAAGGCGGTAGAGAGGGAGAAGAGGGTGTAAATGCCGGTGTGGAAGACGGAGACGCGCCTATCTCAATGTGTTGGGAAGGTGAACTGATGTAGGTGGGCATATTGCGCACATCCGGCGGGTAAGCGGGCTGACCCTTGCCATCGGGGAGTGGGACATGCAGGGCCTCTGCTATTGCTGCCGTCATGGTGGTGGCGCGGGCGAAACGCGCGTTCGGGTCTTTGTTCAGGGCGGTCATGATGACCATAGTGAGCGCCGGTGGAATATTTGGGTTGAGCAGCACCGGGGAAGTTGGTGTGACGTTGAGATGCTGCGACAGCACTGCCATAGGGCTGTCGCCCCGGAAGGGCCGCACACCTGTCACCATTTCATACAGAATGACGCCGAGTGAATAGATGTCGCTGCGCTCGTTGCCAGAATAGCCGCGCGCCTGTTCCGGCGAAGTATACAGGGGTGTGCCTAGCTGGGTAGCGGAAAGGGTACTGGCGGATACACCCAGTAACCTGGCAAGCCCAAAGTCGGTGAGAATGGGTTCGCCCATGGGATTACGCTCTGTAATATGCTTATCGAGTAAAATATTGGCGGGTTTGATGTCGCGGTGAATCATGCCTTTCTGGTGGGCGTAGTCTACGGCCTGGCTGATCGATGTAAAGATGTTGACGATCTCAACGGGCGAGGGAATTTTCCCCTGGGAGGAGGTGTTGGCGATATAATTTGCTAATGTCGGCCCTTCAATGTATGTCATCACCATATAGGGGGTGGGAGTGGGTGATTCAGGGGGAAGGGATACCTGGAAATCATAAATCTGCACAATATTGGGGTGGCGCAGAGATGCAATGGCCTGCGCTTCGCGCTCGAAACGAGTCACAAAGTCGGGGTCTGCCTGTAGATTGGCATGGAGCAGCTTGATAGCGACAAAGCGTTGCAACTGGGTATCGCGGGCTTTCCAGACCTCGGCCATGCCACCATGCCCCAGTCTTGTTTGCAACTCGTACTTGCCGAGCCGCCGGAGTGATTCTGTGCTCATGGCTGTCTCCTCTTCGTGGTGTATTATGTCAGCGACGGGCAGGGACTGCTCGCGAGGCAGGCTTTAATGTCAAAGGTTGCCAGTCGCTGGATGGCGTAGTGAATTTGTACCACGCCTTCGATGACATGGCCTTGCGAGTCGATCTGGCCGACAAAGGCGTTGTTCGCCAGTGTTGCCACCTCGTCGAGCAACGGGCGGCCCTGGCTGCCCAACAACTGCGCGTCAGACATGGCATAGAGTTGTAGTATATCGGCGCGCACGGTCTGGTACCAGCCGTTTACCGCGTTAATGGCCTGGTTGATCTGTATGGCAAGCGCTTTCTGCTGCGCGTCTGCCTGTGGAAGCGCGGCTATATCGCGCAGGTGCGTGCCGATATGATACAGGTAGCCGGGGTTATCCACCTGAAGCGCTGTATCGAACGTCAGCAGGCCAAGTCTGGCAACGGTTGGGTTCACGAGCAGGTTCACACCTGGCAGGTCGTGCTGGTTATAGTAGGTGCCGTCGAGGTAATCGATGATACGCGCAAGTTGGCGGCGTATAAGACTCACATTCCCTGATTTTTGGAGGTCCCTGGCGCTGCCTGCCCATTCCAGAATGCTTTGCGCGTTGCGGTAGAGCCAGATATCTAACCCCCCCGTTAGCCCTGCGGCTTTGACTTTGGGATCGTCGGAGAGCAGGTGACGCACGTGATCGTAGAGGCTAAAGTGCTTCGGGTTGGTGGGATCGGGTATCTGGGAGAACTCCGCGTAGTAAAGCAGCGCGCCGGGAGTAAGCGAGGGATTGAGGGGAGGCGAGCCGGCGTCCTCCTGGGTGATAATGAAACGGTTGTTGGTAGCCAGCAGGTTAGAATGTAGCTGGTCCCCTGGATAGCTGACATCTATCACGCCACTATTTACCGCGAGCTGTCCAAGCGGAATCGGCTGCCAGGGCAGGGTTTTATTGTTCAAGAGCCAGGCGTAATAACTTTTTCCCTGCGGGGGAGAAGGGACGTTATTGAGCTTGATTTGTACCTGGTCGGTGATGCCCTGGTTGCTGTTTACATCGGCGCTCAGCAGTCCACTGCTGACGAAGTAGGCGTGTCCTACGATGGAGGATGTCGAGACAGGCGGGGGAGTGGTTGGGCTCTTCGCGAAAAAGACGAAATAGGCAAACAGACTGGAGCCAACCAGCACCAGGATTAGCAGCGCGGCCAGGACGGTCCACAGCGTTCGCCTCGCGGGTTTCCGTGTTTGAGGTTGAGGGATTACGGGTGGCTGCGCGTAAGATGTAGCGGGGAAGCTTTGGGCAGATACGCCAGGCTGAGTGGCGGGATACGGTTGCGATGACCTGGTCGCGTAGGGAGAAGATGTGGCGGCGTAGCTTCCACCTCCGGGCGTCTCAGCCGACGGGGGGTTGGAGGAGAAAGAGACGCCGCTGATGCCAGGCGATGAAGGTTGGCCTGATCTGGTGAGAATGGTTGGCAGATCCATCGATTTGTTCGAGTAATCAGGCAGGCTCGCGGTAGGTGACAGGGATACCGTGGCATCCTCTTTTTCTCCTGAGCCGACGACTTGCATGAGGGCTTCTACCATGGCAGAGGCCGTGGGGAAGCGCGCCCACGGGTCTTTAGCGATGCCGCGCATGATTATGGTGGTGAGCGTGGCGGGAAGCGCCGGATTGATCAACGCGGGTAGGGTTGGGATAGTATTGATGTGCTGCATCATCACGGCAGCCGGGTTGTTCCCCGAAAAAGGTGGCGTCCCTGTACAGATTTCGTAAAGCATAACGCCGAGGGAGTACATGTCGCTGCGCTCGTCAGCGGGAGAGCCGGTTATCTGTTCTGGAGCAGTATAAAGCGGTATGCCGCTGCGCCAGCCACCCGTGCTGCCAGTGGTGCCTACAGAACCGCCGAGCAGTTTTAGAATGCCGAAGTCGGTGACTACGGGTTCGCCTGTTGAGTTACGCGACATGTTGCGTTTATCGAGCAGGATGTTGGTTGGCTTGAGTTGGCCGTGGACGATGCCCTGTTTGTGGGCATAGTCTACGGCCATGCCTATCGTTGTAAAGAGGCGCACGATATCGGCGACGGGAAGAAATTTCCCCTGGCGAGAGGTATTCTGGGTATAGTCGGCCAGGGTTCCACCGTCCACGAAGTTCATTACTATGTAGGCTGTGATATTGGCCGGCCCGGACGATTGCGAGATGGCGTAATCGAAGTACTGCACAATATTGGGGTGATGTAACGCGGCGATAGCTGGCATTTCGCGCTGGAAACGAGCCACAAAGTCGGGGTCTGCCTGTAGATTGGCGCGCAGGAATTTAATGGCGACATAGCGCCGCGCCTGGGTATCGAAGGCTTTCCAGATCTCGGCTATGTCATCGCGTTTCAGCAATTCCTGTAATTCATATTTGTCGAAACGAATTGGATTAGTGCTCATGGTAAAATGCGCCTTTCTGTGACCAGTATCGGGATGAAAACGAGCGCCTTTGCCACCATATCACGTCATCTATCTATACACTGCTTATGAACTAATGACGATGGAACAACCATTTTTCGTTGGATGCTTCGTAAAAAAGCAAGAGAGCAGAACTATTCCAATTATTCAGGATTGGCACTTATTTGTCAATAGATGATATTACCGACTCAGGGGGATATAAAAGTTACATTGGATTACAAGGGTTGTACATCGTCCTCCCTGTTAGCGATGTCCATGCTTTTTTCTCCGTACAAACCAGAAGAAGCAAGAAAATAAGGTCGCTATTACTAAAGCGATGATAACGCCCGGAAGTGTGAGGTTTGGCGGAGATACGGCTGTGTTCTGTGGGATCGGCACGTCCGGGGGCGGGTAGGGACCGGTAATGATGAATTGGGGGTTTCCACCAACGGAGATGGTGGTGACGAGGCTCTGCCCAGGGATATCGAGCATGGCTACCTGCCCCCCGCTGAGGGCTACAAAGCCCAGTTGCCCGTCGTTGGTGATAGCAATCGACCGGGGTGAGCCGTTCAGATGGATGACGCGCTCTGGTTCGCGCGCTGCCAACCCGGAACCGGCCAGGACGGAAGAAAGCACGTCTACCTGGTTGTGCTGTTGATCTGGCACATAGATGTCTCCGGTGATTGCGTTATAGTCCATCGGCCCGAACCTTCCTCCCGTGAGCAGGGTTGCAAATACCTGGTGGTTCAGCATATCGATTGCCATGACACTGCCCTGGCGCGTTGCGACGTAGGCGGTCAAGGAGCCAGGAAGAGTGAGAAATTGCGGCCCGCCCGCGACCGGAATGGTAGCAAGAGATCTGTCCCTGCTCATCCAGCACACGTAACTGCTGACATCTCTGCAACCCACAGTTGCGTATGCAGGGTATCACTCGTAGTGATGCCCGTGGCAGCGAGCCAGGATAGTGGTTCCGGGGTTCGGAAGGTATGCTGGAGCGCGCATGTCTGCGCATCGATGGCGATGATGGTGGTTTCATTTGTGCCTGCGATATACAGGACTGTCCCATCAACGTTTAACGCCAGGAGAGAGGGATGGCCGGGGTAAGGAGCAGCGCAGACGGTCTGTCCTGTTTTAGCCGCCAGCACAGCGACACGACCAGACGCGGGTTGAGTGACATAGAGCAGCCGCCCATCAGGACTAAGAAGAATACTATTTGGATCGTCAGCGAGGGTAAATCTAGTGGCTACCTTCCGCTGAGCGACATCGATAATACCGATGCCCTGCGCTGCTCCGGCCACGTAAGCGAGGTTAGGCGCGCCGCCGTCGGCACGAACCTGCAAGGGCAAAAGTATGTTGATGAGAAGTCCACATACTAAAAGGAAGAAGCAGTATTGCCTGGTTTTGCTCATGGGAACGCTCTTTGCCTACATCTTATAAAGTGGAGTTATGCTACCATCCGTGTGATAGGCTGTCAAGTTGAGCTTCTGTTGTAAGAAGCAGAACAATATGCGATAAGCCTCGCGCTGATAGTTTTGACCGGTGTGTTTCTGAAGCGGAAAGATGCGCGGACGTGATACAATTTGTGCAAAACTGGCTATGCCAGTCAAGGAGGCTATAATGGATGCTGCACAGTTCTCCGGTCAACCCCTGGTAATCCTGAATCCGGCTGCTAATCGGGGCAATATGCACAGGCATCGCGCTCTTGCGCGGCAGCGCGCTGAGCAGGAGCAGGCAGAGTATGTAGAGACGCGGCTGCAAGGCGAGGCGAAGGAGCGCGCGTTGCAGGCCGCTCGCGAGGATCGCCCGGTAATCATTGTGGGCGGCGATGGGTCGGTACACGAAGTGGTCAACGGCATCCTGGCGTCTGGCAGGCGCGTGCCTCTGGGGATTGTGGCGGCGGGTTCCGGGAACGATTTTGCCTGGAATACGTTGAAACTTCCGCATGATCCGGCGATGGCGGTGGAGCGGGCCTTTGGCGGGCAGGCTGGTCGAGGTGGACGCGGGCATAGCCAACGGGCGCTACTTTGCCAATTCGTGCAGTATTGGCATCGATGCGGATATCGCGGTGGCGGCAGGCACGATGAAGAGATATCCGCTGATGAGCGGCGCGCGGCTCTATTACGCTACTACGCTCAAACAGTTATTGTTCGGCTATGGCCGCTGTCCCTGGCTTCGATTTGAGCTTGACGGTGGGGCGCAGGCTGGCAAAGCGGAGGAAAGCCGCTACGTGCTGATGGCTATCACGAATGGCCCGACGTATGGCGCGGGTTTTCGCATCAATCCGAGCGCCGATCATTGTGATGGCCTGCTTGATGTCTGCACTATTGATTACCGGCCGCTCTTGCGGGCTTTGAAGATGCTGCCCATTGTTAAAAAAGGGGAGCATGAGGGACTGCCGGAGGTGACGTTTTACCGGGCGAAGTCGCTTTCGGTTGAAAGCCGTAACCCGGTCAATGTGCAGATGGATGGCGAAACTACCCGCGCCAGTAGCTATCGTATTGAAATTTTGCCAGGCGCTCTGCTGGTGCGAGTGTAAAATCCTATGAGGCTGTATTATTTTTTACGCGCCGTTTTTCGTATAGTTACTCGCCTGGCGTGCCGCTATCGCGTGTATGGTCTGGAGCATGTGCCAGAAAGCGGCCCGTTGTTGATTGTGGCGAATCATTTGAGCTGGTTTGATCCGATTCTATTCGGAGTGGTGCTGCGCAGGCGCGTGTGGTATTTCACCAAGTCGGAACTTTTTCACTGGCCGGTTATTGGCAAGGCCTGCGAGTTGACGGAACAGATATCCGTGCGCCGGGGGGAGAGTGATCGCGCGGCTCTGGAGAAAGCGTTGATCTATTTGCAGGAGGGGAGAGCGCTGGGTATCTTTCCTGAAGGGACAGTTGAACGTGAGGAAGTGATGATGCCTGCGCTTACAGGGGTGTCGATGCTGGCAATACGCTCGGGGGCGACGGTGCTGCCAGTGGCGCATACGGGAACGCGCAAGGTGCTGCGCTCGCCGCGCTACTGGTTCCCGCGTGTGACGATCCAGATTGGCGAACCCTACGTGCCGGTTTTGCCTGCCGGTGTGCCGCGCAAGGTGGGTTTGCAGCGTGTGACGGATGAGATGATGTTTCGTATAGCCCGAATGTTGCCGCCTGAGCGTCGCGGTGTGTATGCTAAAGAACTTTATGAAGGAAAGGACGAGGGCGACCGCAAGGGTCAAAGGTTCCCGCACCCCACATCCACACCGCTCCCGCCCTTACAATGACTACGAAGAGGGTGCTACTACGATACCAGAAAGGCGGAGGGGCAGAGGGTGGCGAGGGTGCAGGCGGCGCAGGCGGGTTTGCGGGAGGCGCAGATGGCGCGACCGTGGTAGATGAGCATGTGTGAGAGGTTGAGCCAGTCAGATTGGGGGATGATGCGCATGAGGTCTTGTTCGACTTTGACGGGGTCTTCGCTGGTTGTCCAGCCAAAACGACGGGAGAGGCGACCGATGTGGGTATCCACGACGAAACCTATACTGATGCCGAAGGCGTTGCCCAGTACGACGTTGGCGGTTTTGCGTGCTACGCCGGGGAGGGTGAGTAGTTCTTCCATTGTGCGAGGCACCTGACTGTCGTAGCTGGTTATGATGCGTTGGGCGGCGCCGCGAATGTTTTTAGCTTTGTTGCGGTAAAATCCGGTTGATTTGATGTCTTTTTCGAGTTCTTCCTGGTTGACGAGCGCGTAATCTTCTACGCTGCGATACTTCTTAAAGAGGTCTACCGTGACGAGGTTGACGCGCTCGTCGGTACACTGGGCTGAAAGTTGCGTGGCGACCAGCAGTTTGAGCGGGTTGGTGAAGTTGAGCGAGCACCTGGCGTCCGGGTAGAGGCGGCGCAGTTCGGCGATGATGGCGCTTACTTGCGCGTGTGAGGCGGGCTGCGGTCCCGAGTAGGTTGGTGGTGTGATCTGGTTCATACAATACTCTTCTCTTTTTCGGTCATTATAGCATATCTGGAATTGCTACTCCTGACGCCCACAAGGGGCGTCACTACATATTTTACGACCCCCCCCTCTGCCTTGCGAGTGCTGCGGCGGAAGGGAGTACGGGGATGTCTCTTGTGAGCATCCAGCCATTGCCGCTTAAAAGTGCCAGGAAGAGGTCTCTTCATTTTGTATCAGAGGTTGCGAATGTTTCATGTGTTGCATATGTAATTTGTCGGATGTTGCGAATGTTTCAGAAGTTTCATGTGTTGCATGTGTTATTTGTCGGATGTTGCAAATGTTTCAGAAGTTTCAGAAGTTTCATGTGTTGCATATGAAACTTGTTGGATGTTGCAGAAGTATGAAGAAATATGTTGGACGATGCAATGGAGGATAGCTGACGTGGCTGGCGGCTACATATGCGTTGTTCGTTGATGTTGTGTTTGATGAGGAATTGAGGGTCATTTGCGCGAATCTTTCTTGTGATAGAGGAGAATAAGAGGTGGGGTGGTTGGTTGAGAGAGACGATCAGGTAGAAGGACGATGGAGCAAGCAGGCTCTGATTAGAGTATACCTGGTGGTGGTGGAAAATGCAAGGTGTTGAAGATTGAAAAGCCGATATATCCAGCACCTGGCTTTATGAAATAGCGCAGTATTCAGATATGACGTTTCAGTCGTTCAAGCGCGACATCTGTACATACAGTACATATACCGCTCATTTTGAGCGGTAATTTTTTTCTTAATTTCAATCGCTCAAGCGCGACCGCTGTTAATGCAACAGGGCAAGGTCACACTGGAGGCAGCTCCACCAGCTCGTTTCAATCGCTCAAGCGCGACCCCTGTTAATGCAACCGCCCAGGCGAACACTTAGGAGCAGTTGTCGCAGAAGAGTTTCAATCGCTCAAGCGCGACCCCTGTTAATGCAACTCGAGCTGCAAGTCGGGCAAGGCGGCGTGTGGCTCGTTTCAATCGCTCAAGCGCGACCCCTGTTAATGCAACGCCAGTATGCCCTGATGCGTTGTCCCATGCTTCAGTGTTTCAATCGCTCAAGCGCGACCCCTGTTAATGCAACGATACGAGCAGCGAGATCGGCGTGAAGTAGTTGCTGGCGTTTCAATCGCTCAAGCGCGACCCCTGTTAATGCAACGCCATGGCCGTGGTAGCCCTGATGTCGCGCTGGTGGTTTCAATCGCTCAAGCGCGACCCCTGTTAATGCAACCGTAGCGGGCGAAGTAGCGCAGGCGCGCGGAGTTCGGTTTCAATCGCTCAAGCGCGACCCCTGTTAATGCAACCACCGATGATGTCACGATGAGTTGCGTCATGTCATCGAGTTTCAATCGCTCAAGCGCGACCCCTGTTAATGCAACCAATGTGCAGTGGCTTGCAGGGACATATCTTGCCACGGTTTCAATCGCTCAAGCGCGACCCCTGTTAATGCAACATAGTAGCAGCACTCTCCTGAACGGACATGTCAGATTGTTTCAATCGCTCAAGCGCGACCCCTGTTAATGCAACTAAGTCTGTGAGATCCCCTTCTGTGCAGACCGCTGTAGTGTTTCAATCGCTCAAGCGCGACCCCTGTTAATGCAACCTACCAGTAGGATCGCGCGACATTTGCTACGCAGCAGTGTTTCAATCGCTCAAGCGCGACCCCTGTTAATGCAACTGAGACGCATGAACAGGCGAATGTCGATCGATAACAGGTTTCAATCGCTCAAGCGCGACCCCTGTTAATGCAACAGTCAGATTGGATATGCAGTAGCGCGCGATTTGGCACCCTAGTTTCAATCGCTCAAGCGCGACCCCTGTTAATGCAACGCACCGTAGCGTTTGGCGCCGGTGCCTACTGTCGATGTTTCAATCGCTCAAGCGCGACCCCTGTTAATGCAACCTCACACAGCCGATCGACTCGGATCTATGTGCAGGATAGGTTTCAATCGCTCAAGCGCGACCCCTGTTAATGCAACGAATCGCGGGCATCGACTCATGGTATGAGCCGTAGGTGTTTCAATCGCTCAAGCGCGACCCCTGTTAATGCAACCCTATCGATGAGCGCGCTATTCATGCTCCAGCCAAGCAAGTTTCAATCGCTCAAGCGCGACCCCTGTTAATGCAACCCTATACGGTGGTTTGCCTGCCCTTGAAACTGCGATTGTTTCAATCGCTCAAGCGCGACCCCTGTTAATGCAACTGGCTGCCCTGCCCGGTCACCGATGCGCGCATGCCAAGTTTCAATCGCTCAAGCGCGACCCCTGTTAATGCAACGCGGCCAAGCAGCGCGGCCAGTCATTGTGTTAGAAACGTTTCAATCGCTCAAGCGCGACCCCTGTTAATGCAACTGGCAGTCTCGTACCGCGAAGTGCATCGCTTGCGCATGTTTCAATCGCTCAAGCGCGACCCCTGTTAATGCAACGCCACGCACACTACCGCCCGCAAACGGGTCAAGTATCAGTTTCAATCGCTCAAGCGCGACCCCTGTTAATGCAACTCTAGTTGCTCTCTTGCTTGACGTTCCGCCTCGGCCTTGTTTCAATCGCTCAAGCGCGACCCCTGTTAATGCAACCTTAGCCGAGGGCAAGCAGCCGACATGTTTACAGGATGGTTTCAATCGCTCAAGCGCGACCCCTGTTAATGCAACCCCGCCCAAACTAACACGCGACGAAGACGATGATTTATGTTTCAATCGCTCAAGCGCGACCCCTGTTAATGCAACGACTGCGTGCCGACCGCTTTGATAGATGGTATGGAAGTTTCAATCGCTCAAGCGCGACCCCTGTTAATGCAACCATGGTGGAGAGCGTCATTCATGGCTGTGTCGCGGAGTTTCAATCGCTCAAGCGCGACCCCTGTTAATGCAACTTGCGCGATAGAACGTGGTGTCACCTTCTGGCGCAAAGTTTCAATCGCTCAAGCGCGACCCCTGTTAATGCAACGCGAGGTTGATGGGTACAAGCGGTGGTTTCGACATGTTTCAATCGCTCAAGCGCGACCCCTGTTAATGCAACTTTGATTTGTCCGCCATCCCACGTACAGACGATGTGAGTTTCAATCGCTCAAGCGCGACCCCTGTTAATGCAACGGAATACCGGCAATGAGGCCAAGCACGCCATTAAGCGGTTTCAATCGCTCAAGCGCGACCCCTGTTAATGCAACGCCTGCTGCTGTCTACCTGTACGATGGCTACGACGTGTTTCAATCGCTCAAGCGCGACCCCTGTTAATGCAACGTTTTACAAAAATATCGCGCTGACACCGGCGCAGATGTTTCAATCGCTCAAGCGCGACCCCTGTTAATGCAACGGCAAGTTCCATTTCGCTGCTCATCCTGTCCAGACTGTTTCAATCGCTCAAGCGCGACCCCTGTTAATGCAACATCATTCCAACGACAACAGGCAATGGTTGCATTGCTTGTTTCAATCGCTCAAGCGCGACCCCTGTTAATGCAACTTCACATGACGTGGGTTCCAGAAATCTCGTCAGTAGTTTCAATCGCTCAAGCGCGACCCCTGTTAATGCAACCTCATGAGCGTATCCCACTTGTCCTTGTGCAATGCGGTTTCAATCGCTCAAGCGCGACCCCTGTTAATGCAACTTCCGTTGCTATAGAGCGCATAGCCCTGCTTCCCAAGGTTTCAATCGCTCAAGCGCGACCCCTGTTAATGCAACACTGGATCAGTACATTATGCCTGATCCTGTCAATCATGTTTCAATCGCTCAAGCGCGACCCCTGTTAATGCAACCCCGTTGATAGCCGCCAGGTAGAGACTTTTCAGCAGGGTTTCAATCGCTCAAGCGCGACCCCTGTTAATGCAACGCAACGGGCGTGAGTCCTACGAGGTGATAGTTGGTGTGTTTCAATCGCTCAAGCGCGACCCCTGTTAATGCAACGAGATCCGCGAGAGATTTCCCATGCAGCCCCATGTCATGTTTCAATCGCTCAAGCGCGACCCCTGTTAATGCAACTTAGAGCGGATCGCCGCGCTGCTGGAAACGCATAGCAGTTTCAATCGCTCAAGCGCGACCCCTGTTAATGCAACTTTCACAGGAGCGCGTGACTCTTGCTGGCGAACTGGTTTCAATCGCTCAAGCGCGACCCCTGTTAATGCAACCTGATACGTAGTTTTTCAGATCAGGTATCATTAGTGAGTTTCAATCGCTCAAGCGCGACCCCTGTTAATGCAACTGTCCGCATTGGATATGATAGATTATGTGGTTGTGGGTTTCAATCGCTCAAGCGCGACCCCTGTTAATGCAACATCGACGGCTACGCAATCGATCCAGTTTGCAATCACTGGGCCGTTTCAATCGCTCAAGCGCGACCCCTGTTAATGCAACATTGCACATCATCGGATATTCTCATGTCAGGGCTTTTCAGTTTCAATCGCTCAAGCGCGACCCCTGTTAATGCAACCAAGAGCAACGAATGGTACACGCCCTCGCTCATTGGTTTCAATCGCTCAAGCGCGACCCCTGTTAATGCAACCCAGCTGGCAGCGTGTCATGGCGCGCAATGACAAGAAGTTTCAATCGCTCAAGCGCGACCCCTGTTAATGCAACTTGTGACGCCAGTCGGCGGCCCCACCATCCCTGGCCTGTTTCAATCGCTCAAGCGCGACCCCTGTTAATGCAACAGCCATGGCGGGGGTTGCCGACATTTTGGTTGGTTTCAATCGCTCAAGCGCGACCCCTGTTAATGCAACCCCGGTCGTGTGAACCCAGTCGCAAGGCTTGTTTAGCGGGGCTTTTGCGAGAGGGTGGCGACGAAGGCTATTATAACACATCTTCTTTATCCTTATCAATAGTTAAAACGGGTATTTGAGCGTGTTTTGGGCCTGCGAGAGGCTATGCTTAAGGGTGTGACAGCCGGGCCTCTCGCGTGCCAGGTAGTGCTCTGTGGGGACGAGTTAGATGAGATAACTGGTGTCCTCGATGGGTTTGGGAATGCCTACGGTTTCGATTTTCGGGCAGACAATTCTCACAAATCAGGTAAATGCGAACCCGGTCTTCTCCGGCGTGTAGATGCTCGTTTAGCCTGGCTCGCATCTGGAGCAGTTCCTTTCTGGTGAGAAAGCATTCGAAGAGGGAGAATTCTGTCCATTGTCCAAAGCCTTTGAGCGTTTTATGTACGCGTGTGCGCCTTTTATCGTCTGAAATGTCATAGGCGACAACGTACAGGCTGCTTTGCCTGCTGCCTCGTGTAATTACACCGGTTTGCTTCATGCAGTCCTCTCTTAGCGCACGGTAAAGGGGGTGTATTCTGATACTTCGCCTGTCAGATATTTGCTAAGCAGACGCGCCTGGAGTTCGATGCAACGTCGATAGGCGACTTTGTATTCAAAGACAGGATGGGTAATCACTTCTTGCATCCGCTCCTCAAATTTTTCCAGGAAGAGGCGTTTGGTGGCCTCGGTCATGCGATAGCTGTTCAGTTCCAGGATAAAATCGCTCTGTGAGAGTTGGCGATTATTGAGTAAACTGAGAACTACCGAGTCTACGATGATCGGCCTGAATTCTTCCATCAGGTCCAGCGCCAGGGCGGGTTTGCCGTAGCGTGATGCGTGGAGATAGCCAATGTATGGGTCGAAACCGACACCTGCTACTATGCTGGCAACCTGCGAAGTTAAAATCACGTAACCATAGCTCAACAGGGCGTTGACGGGATCGGTCGGCGGACGACGCTGACGCGCTTACTGAAGCCATGCGGCCAGTTACACTTGATGAGCTTATTAAATACGTTAAAATAGGCGGCGCTTCCCGCTCCCTCGCATCCCAGCAGCGATCCCAGGCCGTGCATCCTGTTATCGGCGATCACGGCGTTTTCCGGGGCATTTTGCGGTTCAGCATCAATTTCGTGCTCTTCCGATGGCGGCATGGGCATTGTTCCACTGGTTTGTTCGGCGGCCTGGATGCAGCGTTTGATGCTTTCGGTCTGTTCGTTCATTTGTGGGTCTGGATACTGCCGGGCGTAGCGCATCAAGATGGTGCGCATGTTACGCAGTTTGCCAATCGACGAATCGCTGCGCGATAGCATGGCGGCACGCGCCGTCGGTATAGGCGCGGTGCTGAGCGAGACGCAAGATGCTGTTTTTGGTGAGGATGGGGTTGAGACCTCCGAGGTATTGTCCGTATTTGCTCAGGTAGGTAATTGGGACGCGCGCTTCCAGCAATCGGGTTAAAGCAGGTGTAGTGATGGTAATTTCGCCCAGCACCATGACTTCTTCGACTTTGAAAAGCGGGATCGGTCATTTTGCGTTCTTGCTTTCGCCATCCGTTTGCCCTGTTCATCACGTTCGGGAATATGCACGATCAGGCATTCGCCTTCACGCGCCACCCAGGCTTGCTGTTCAGTCAGGTAGAGAATGGCCATATTGTTCTCCTCTGGTATTGTGTTTGTAATGTGATAGTTTCGCGTGGTAAACAGAGTGGTTCTAAGGAGCAATCGCGACACTTGCGCCAGTTGGTGATGGGAGGCGGCGGTACTGCTCATGGCTGCAACATGGCGCGCCTCTGCGAGCGCGTTTAGTGTTGCAGCGCGTAACGTCTCATCAATGGCTACTTCGTCCCGTCTGGCGGAACCGATGTAGAAGACATAGCCGTGCCGGATGCTTCCCGCTTCAAGTTGGAGTACTTCCTCCAGTGCCAGCGCCTGGGCGCACAATTGGGTATGGTCGGAGACCCATTTCCCATTTTGCCTTTTTTATACTCGACGGGGTAAATCTTGCCGTCCTTTGCCGCCGCAAGCAGGTCATCTCCGATGGCTGTGTTTTCTATCTCAAGCAGATCGCAGTAGCCGACCAGGCCCAGGTGGGGCGCGCAGACGTACAGGCGACGCATTTGCAGTTTTTCGTCGCGCGCGCGGCTGCCAGTAGTGTCAACTCGTTCATGTAGTTGTTGCCCCTCCAACACATGCTCGTTGACGATCATTTCACCGAGCGCGAATTCGTAATAGAAGCGGCGCGGGCAATAGGCATAGGCGTTCATGTGAGATATGGGGATATACTCGAATGATACGTTGGTGTCTTGCATTTTCTCTTTCTTTGGTGGCCAGGGCGACCGCGAGGGTCGCCCGTACAATATACGATTCTGCTTACTCCGATTTGTAGTCGAAGCTATTATGTTTGTTTGCTTGACAAATAAACTCTACGGGATTAGGATAGGCGCGAGATTGGTTGATAGAGAGGAATATGCAGCGTGATGTATGCGCAGTGATACTTCCACTGAACGAGCAAACAGGCGCCGGTTGGCGCTGCTGGCTCTCCTGCATCGTCGCCCACATAGTTATGTTGAGCTGATCGCCGCGCTTGATAGGGACGAACTTTTTTCGTTTGACCGGGCGAACGACGCTGCTGTTATTGCGCGACTGCAACGTTACCAGTTTCGCTATGATTTGCGGGCGCTGCGTAAGCTCGACTGCGATATTCGTTGTGACCGTCGCAGCGGCTTTTATATCTGGCATAATTCTCCCTTTGGCCTGGAGCTGACCCAGGAACAGTTGACGACGTTTCGCCCTGCTGCTTACTACATTCAATGAGACGATGATGATCCACGCTGATGAGATTCGGGCGCTGCTCAAATTCTTTGTAGAGCGATTGCCGCGAGAGCAACAAAAGCAATTAGCCAGGCATCGCTATCCTTTCAGCATTGATTTGCATGAGACGACCGATTACCATAATGCTGACGCGCATAACATTCAGCGTATAGAGATGGCTATCGAGCGTTCGCAACAATTGAGGTTTGCCTATCGCTCTTTACGCGAGGGCAAAGAACATGTCCATATCATTGAGCCTCAGCCGCTGGTTTTTGAACGCGGCCATGTGTATCTCAATGGTTGGAGTCCCGAATATGGAAAGGCGCTGCGTTTCCGCCTGGACTATATTCTATCCGGCAGCGCGGATGTGTTACCTACACGTATCGCTAAAAGTAGACCTTCTCCTATCTCTTATGTTTTACGCTATGAACTCAGCCCGACCATTGCGCGTAACGGTGTAAGCCAGCACTTTGCCGATCAGCAAGTGGAGTCACACGCGGATGGTTCGGCGACGGTGACGGCGCGTATAGCCGATCTGTTCGACGCGCGCCGCATCCTGCTCAGTTACGGCGAGAACTGCACGGTACTGGAGCCGCCCGAACTGGTGAAACAGATGCGAAAGGTGGCGGCTGACTTTTCTAAGAAGTATCTTACACTTGAGGAGTGAGTGCAATTGCACTCACTAAAGAGCCGTTACAATTCTGGTAATCTAAAACTCTACATCATTTCAGAAGGTGGTTGACTTCTATGGCGAGTATTGAGCTTACATGGCCTGCTAGATACTGACGATGAAGACCAAGATCAGCCCAGAAATCGACTTGCAGCTTATTATCGTGAAGTTGCGAATGGGCCAATGACTGATTACCCACGTATTTTGCAGGGCGGTAGCAAGCAAGGTCAGAACTACTTTATGCATGTGTTAGATGGAATAGGTATATTTCACAAATTGCGCGCAGCCGGAGTAGTTGAGATAAACGGTCTTGAGGAGCACTCGTTGCTGCTTACACGATTTATGATATGAACAAGATTCCACCTTATGGCGGTAGAGATGTAAAAGTGGAGTTACAAAGATATTGTAACAACAAAGAATATCCGTATGGAGTTAGACCGCATCGACTTTAGCCGTTTTTTCTCTGAATGGGAAAAGAATACCTTGAGGATATCTGGCTCTCTTGCTCACTTGCACCAGCACGACGCTGCACCTCTTTTTGATCTGGATTCACGTAACCATTGCTGCAAATTGGACTATGAAAGGCTATTGGAACTCGGGGCAAGTGATGTATGCGGCAGATAATCTTGATCTTTCGCATACACTTTCTGAGAACAACTTCAAGGAAAATTTTTTAGCGAACATTAACGCTTTATCGGAGAAACGATGGCGCTGGGTCACACATAGGCTTGGGGAAAATAGGGGTTTACTCAGCAATATTATTCACAATACTGTTGTCGCGTACCTCAAAGAGCAGCATACCCACGATAATCAGTCTGTTATCGCAGATATGCT
>CAVSWA010000001.1:0-2454982 GCA_963731605.1 uncultured Chloroflexia bacterium | reverse complement strand
GGCGGCGCGTCGTATTTCAGATTGCCCGCGACGATGGCCTTTTGCACGCCCAGCAGCCTTCCAGGCGCTTGGCGAAGTACCAGTCTTGCGTGAGCGCGAGATCGAAGCGCGAGAAAACCGGCTTGGACAGGCTCGACAGCCAGGCCAGGACCTTTCTCGACCTGGGCGACATGCGGCCGTTGACCAGCATGATCGGGATTTTCTTGTCGCTCGCCTCGACGATCAGGTTCGGCCAGATTTCAGGAACTCGGTGAAAAGTGCAAGGTGCAGGGCACCGATGCTCGATGAAGCACGGCAGAAACGCGGGCTGTCGAGCGGCATGAATTGATGGATCGCGCCTTGGGGCAGCCGCTCGGCGGCGATCTTCGAGGACGTGACCGTGACGGTCGTGAGCAGGATGTTGAGCGAGGGACAGCGCCGCTTCAGCTCGTGCATGAGAGGCAGCACCGCGTTGGTCTCCCCCACGCTTGCGGCGTGAAACCAGAACAGCGGACCTTCCGGCCGGGACACGCTGGCAATGCCCAGGCGCTCGGGCAGGCGTGCGGGCACCTCCTTGCCGCGCGCAGCACGCCGGCGCAGGATCGCCATGGCGGCAGGACGCGCAGCAGGGGTCGCAGGCCCGGTAAAGCGAAAGCAGGAAACCCAGCGCCGGGGCAGCTGCGGCTTCGGCGCGGTTTTCCGGGCGTCGCTGCCGGCCAGCTCATAGGCGCGCTCAGTGGCGGCGTTCATGGCTGCCTCGACCTTCTGCCGGTAAGCTTCCATCGTGTCCTCGTCCGCATCGCGCGGCACATGGATCGGATCGCCCGCCACCATCGCAAGCTTCGTGAACGGCAGGTTGATGGTGAAACGGCTCCAGGTGGGCAGCGCGACGAAGCGCCGGTCGCGATTGCAAGCGGCACGATGGGCCTGCCGGACATGCGCCCGAGCATGACGATGCCCATGCCGGCGACGTGGCCGGCCCGGCGGGATGTCGGAGGTCATCGCCACCGTAATGTTTTTGCGCAAGGCCTTGAGCGCCGCCGAGCGCCGAGGCTCCACCGCGATCCTTGCCCTTTTCGCTGGCGCCCGCCCCCCGGATCAGCTCCATGTCGAAGTTCAACAGCATCCGGCCGACCATCTCGCCGTCGGAGTGGCGCGCGACCATGTTGTGAACCTGAACGGTCTTGGGCTTGATGAGCGGCAGCAGCAGGAATTGGCCATGCCACATGGCCACGATCATGGGATTGAGCTTTTCGAGATAGGCGTCTGTATCGGCCGGGCTCGCGGATCACCTTGGAGGTTGAATAGACGGTGCGGATGTGGCGCGCGGCGAGCTTGCCCACCGCGTTCAAGAACGCCTCGGACCGCTGCAGCCTGCGGCCGAAGTCCTTGAGGCGTTTTATGGGAGCGAATGGGCTCATTTGGTCCAGTGGCGGGAGGCGTATCCGTTGTTGGGTCGAGCAGTTTGTGCATATGCACGATGAAGTACCGCATCAGCGCGTTGTCCACCGTGGCTTGGGCGGCGGCCCTCCAGGCATCGTAGGCGGGTTTGTAGTCCAGTGCTGCCCACGACATGCAGCGCGGCCGGGTCGCGGAATTCGGTGCTGTCTACCGCCTTAAGCTCGCCGCCAAATACCAAATGCAGGAGCTGCCGGTTCTGGACTTCAGTCATCTCGGTTCCTTTGATAGGTCGCCAAGCTTTCGTGCGGCTTAGCGCAAGCGCTCGATCAACAATCCATGCAAGGCGGGAGCGGCCGCGACGATGCCGGGAACCTTGGCCTCCGCCGAGTTGAAGGTCAGAGGTGCACCTGTTTTGCCGGTAACCGTGCCGCCAGCCTCGGAGACGAGGAGCGCTCCCGCAGCGATATCCCACTCCCACTTCGGGTTCAACGCGAAAGAAGCGTCCGCGCGGCCGGAAGCGACAAGTGCCAGCCGGTAAATGCTTGAATTTGCACTGACAGGAACCGCGCCCGGCCACGGCGGCTGCCACGTGCCCTTCGCCAATGCCGCAGCCGCGACCGTGACCGTGCTCCCGCAAGCTCCTGCTGTGCGCTTGGAAAAATACGCTGGCCGTTGAGGAACGCTCCCAGCCCCGCCCGCGCCTCGAAGAACTCGCCGCGCACCGGGTTGACGACGGCGGAAAGCACCGGCGCACCATCCTCGGCGAGGCATAGTGCAACGGTCCAGTCGTCGCTGCCCTGAATGAAGCCGCGCGTACCGTCGATAGGATCGAGTATCCAGACGCGGCGCGCGCTCAGCCGGCGCACTTTTCGAGGCTTTCCTCCGAAAGCCAGCCATAGTCCGGGCGCGCGTCTCCTAGCCGTGCAGCGAGCAGACGGTCGATAGCTTTGTCCGCTTCCGTCACCACGCTGCCGTCGGCTTTGCGCTCGCGGGCGATGGGGCGGTTCCGGTAGCTCAACGCAAGGGCCGCCGCCTCCCTCGCGGTTTCACGAAGCAGATCGAAATCTTGGGCGAGGTCTGTCATAAGAAATCCGGTTCCATGGCGGCGCAAGACCCCCTCACCCCAGTCCTCTCTCCCCGAGGGGAGAGGGGACCACGCTGCGGCCCTCTTCCAGGGGAAAAGGAAATTCAGGCGTCCCCTCGCCCCAACGGGGAGAGGGACAGGGTGAGGGGGTCTTTTGCCACCATGCGAAGTATAGCGGAAACGTCGCCCTTTAGCATTTCCGCAGGCAGCCGGCTATGCCCAGGAGGCCGGGATCGTGCCGGCCAGCAGGGCCAGGAACACGATGATGCCGAAATGGTGGTTGCCGCGGAAACGGTCGAGGCAGTTTTGCGGGTCGTCGATATCGAGCGTCGCCACTTGCCAGACGAGGTGTGCGGCAGCCACGGCGAGCCCTGCGTAGAACCATGGCCCCTCGCCTACGGAGAATCCCGCGAAAGCCAATGCGCCGATGGTGATGCCGAAGAACAGGCTGAGCCATGCGGCGTGCTGCTCCCGAAGCGCAGCGCGGTGGATTTGATGCCAGCGAGAATGTCGTCCTCCTTGTCCTGGTGCGCGTAGATGGTGTCGTAGCCAATCGTCCAGGCGATGGAACCGGCGTAAAGCACGATGGGAGCGAGCGCCAAGTCCGCCCAATAGGCCGCCCAGCCCATGAGCGCGCCGTAAGAGAAGGCAAGGCCCAGCACGGCCTGCGGCCAGAATGTAACCCGTTTCATCAGGGGATAAATGAGGACGATGCCGACCGAGCCGAAGCCGAGCGCGATGGCGAACGTGTTGAACTGAAGGAGAACCGCGAGGCCCACGAGGCAGAGCGCCAGCGCCAAGGCGGCTGCGCCCCGGAGCGAAATTTGCCCGCTCGCCAGCGGACGCCCTTTCGTGCGTTCGACTTTTGCATCGATATCGCGGTCGATGATATCATTGTAGATGCAACCCGCGCTGCGCATGGTGAATGCGCCCACCGTGAACAGAAGGAGCAGCCACACGTCTGGATATTCATGTTCCACCCGGGCCGCTAATGCTACTGACCACCAGCATGGCCACATGAGCAGCCACGCGCCGATGGGGCGGTCGGCCCGGGTCAGCCTGAGCCAGGGCTTGAGGCTATCGGGAGCGAAACGGTCGACCCAATTCGAGCGCGGCGCATCGGCGAGGGCGCCGGCCGCGGCTCCTTGGGCTTCAGGCTTGCCATGTGCGTCTGCGGAGGCTGCTCGCATAGCGTCCTTGTCCGTGGCGGCTATTTTTTCTCAATTCTGGAACACTCAAATAGTATGCCAAAACTGAAATCACCTTATCTCAACAGCACAAATCGGCGTGCCGCGCAATGACCGTACCTAGATTATTTGTCGCGAACGATATCAAACCTGACGTGGAGCTGGCACTAAGCTCCCCGCAGGCACACTATTTGCTGCATGTGCTGAGGCTTCCGGAGGGTGCCGGGTCCTTGCCTTCGACGGCAGGAACGGCGAATGGCGCGCGGACATCGTGAAGGCGCGCAAGGGGAGTTGCTGCATAAAAATGCGGCAGAAGCTTCGCGAGCAGACAACGGCCCAGGACATCCATTATGCCTTCGCGCCGCTGAAGCAGGCGCGGCTCGACTACATGGTGCAAAAGGCCGCCGAGATGGGCGCCAGCCTGCTTCAGCCGGTGATTACGGCGCATACGGCGGTCCCGCGGCTCAATCTTGAGCGGATGCGCGCAAACGCCATCGAGGCCGCCGAGCAATGCGGAATTTTGACGGTTCCCGGCGTCGAGGCGCCGGTCAAGCTTGAGGCCCTGCTGAAGGCTTGCCACAAAAGCCGGACGGTGGTGTTCTGCGATGAGCGCGCCGCGTTTGCCCCGCCGCTGGATGCACTCGCCACTCTGAAAGGCCGCAAAATCACGGCACTCATTGGCCCTGAAGGCGGGTTTTCCGAAGCCGAGCGCGAAATCCTGCTTTCGAAGGATTTCGTATGCCCGGTTTCCCTCGGCCCACGGATAATGCGGGCGGACACCGCCGCGGTGGCCATCCTGGCCTTGATCAACTCAGTTTTAGGAGACTGGCGCTAATTGCCAGTCTATAAGCGAATCGCTACAAAAAATGCGCAAAATCAACGAAACGGAAATACTATGGCAGCGTCCGGCGAAACTGAAATGACGATGATCGAAAGCCGCGACGCGCTTGCCACCTATATCGAGCAGGGCGAGAAGCCCAAGGCGGATTGGCGCATCGGCACCGAGCACGAGAAATTCCCTTTCTACCGGGAGGGCTTGCGGCCCGTGCCTTACGAGGGGCCGGCAGGCATCCAAGCGCTGCTCGAAGGCATGGCGGAAAAGTCCGGATGGCGCCGGGTCTACGATCTGGAGAACGTCATTGCGCTAGAGATGCCGGACTGCCCGCTGGGCGGCTCGATCACGCTTGAGCCCGGCGGACAGTTCGAGCTTTCGGGCGCGCCGCTGCAGACGATTTTTCAAACCTGCGAGGAAACCGGCAAGCATCTCAGCCTCGTGCGCGATGTGGCCGGACCGCTCGGCATCTCGTTTCTGGGCCTCGGCTTTTCTCCGCTTTGGACGCTCGCCGAAACGCCCCGGATGCCCAAGAGCCGCTATGGCATCATGTCCGCCTACATGCCCAAGGTCGGCAGCCTGGGCCTCGACATGATGTACCGCTCGTGCACGGTGCAGGTGAACCTCGATTTCGCCGGCGAGGCGGACATGGTTAAGAAGCTGCGCGTGTCGCTGGCCTTGCAGCCGCTTGCGGCGGCGCTGTTCGCCAATTCGCCGTTCACGGAGGGAAAGCCGAACGGTTATCTCAGCATGCGGAGCGCCATCTGGCTCGACACGGACCGGGCGCGATCGGGGATGCTGCCCTTCGCTTTCGAGGACGGCATGGGTTACGAGCGCTATGTGGACTATGCGCTCGACGTGCCGATGTACTTCGTGCGCCGCGATGGGCGGTATATCGACACGGCGGGCGCTTCATTCCGGGATTTCCTGGATGGCCGGCTTCCGCAGCTGCCGGGCGAGAAGCCCACGCTCACCGATTGGGCCGACCACCTGACCACGCTGTTCCCGGAGGTGCGGCTCAAGCGCTTTTTGGAGATGCGCGGCGCGGACAGCGGCAACCATCTCAGCCTGTGCGCCCTGCCGGCATTCTGGACCGGGCTGTTATACGATCAGGCAAGCCTCGATGCGGCTTACGATCTCATTAAGGATTGGACGGCGGAGGAGCGCCAGCGGCTGCGCGATGAGGTGCCCCGCCTGGCGCTTAAGACGCCGTTCCGCAACGGCACCCTTCGCGACGTTGCGCGCGAAGCGTTGAAATTGGCTGACGCGGGGCTCAAGGCGCGCGGCAACGGCGATTTCATGGGCGGCGACGAGAGCATTTTCCTCATGCCCTTGTTTGACATCGTGGAGCGCGGGCGCACCAGCGCCGAAGTGCTGCTCGAACGCTACCACGGGGAATGGGGTGGCGACGTGCGGCCAGTGTTTATCGAAAGCGCGTATTAGCCATTCCTGTGAGCCGGATAGGGCCATCGCTATCGTCATTGCGAGCGCAGCGAAGCAATCCAGAAAGTCAATGCAATCAATGAACGGCTGGATCGCCACGCCGGGCTTCGCCCTCCTACGAAGAAACCCCGTGTCGTAAGACCCCCTAACCCCAGCCCTCTCCCCAAGGGGAGAGGGGGTCTCGCCGCTACCGTGGAGAAGGCGTTCCCTCTCTCCCTTGGGGAGAGGGACAGAGTGAGGGGGTCTTTGCAGTTTCATCCAGCAGGGCCGACCCGGCCGGTGCGAAACTCGCGATGACGAACGCGGGGTTTTCAGCAGGCAGCCTGCTAGACCTTACCGGAGCACTCTCCTCAGCAAATCGACGGTCTGGCTGCCGGCTCCCTGCGGGCCGCGCGACGCTCTGCCGCCTTTGCCCGTTGCCAGCGTTTCCGAGGGAGTCTCTCCGAAAGTATGCCGGTAACGGCGGGCGAACTCGCTGAGCCGGTGGAAGCCGTGCCTGGCGGCGATGGCGGCCACGCTTTCGCGCCCTCCCGCCAGCTCCTCCCGGGCACGGCAAAGTTGAAACATCCTCAAATAATGTGCCGGGCTCGTATCGAACTCGCGCCTGAAGGCAAGTTCCACCGTATGCTGGGGTTCGCCCAGCCGAAGGCATATGCTGGGGAGCGAAATTTGCAGATCACCGGCGCGCACGATCTCCTCCACGCGAGAGATGATCTTCCTTTCCCGGCGCGGACGAGAGCCCAGTCCCTTATCTCCTTCCAGGACCTTAGAAAGGCTGTCAAAACTTTCAGCACCAGGGTCCCCGGATCGAAGGTTGCGCTCCAACCAGCCCGCGCGTCTTTCAGCGCCTTGATTGCGGCGTGGAAGGCCGCTGTCGCCTTCAGACGGCATTGCCGTGGCGGCTGATAGACAATCGGACGCCGGATGCGCCGGAACCTTGGGGCTACGGTCTGCGCGAATTCATACAGGAGCGTTTCTGGCACAGCCAGCGCGGCATGCCGGATGAGCCCGGGGCTGTGCACGAAATCGAATTCGTGTCCTGCTCCGGTGGCAATGACCCCGCCCATGGCGCTGAATGCCAAGCTGTTACCCCAGAACGAGTCCGGGTGCCCGCGTCCGGCTCCCAAGCCAGTGGCGAAGTATACGGCGTTGGCCGGCAGCTCGCCTCGCACCCGCAAAACGCCGTCCGTCCTCACGGCGCCAAAGGAGAACACGCCCTTTCCGAGCATCGCGTGGGTGAGGCGTCCCCGCTCCCGCCCCGGACGCAGCCGGGTCGCGTCGAAGTTGGCCCCCGCCATGGGCGAGCGCATGTCTTCGACCCCGAATATCGATTGTTCGAGCACGCTCCATCCGGTGAGGCTTTGCTGCCGCATCTGGCGGCCCGCTTCGGCATGGCCTCTCACCTCGGCGCGAAACTGTGCAATCGGGAGCGGCTTGCTGAAGCAAGCATTGGCGCCCGTGGCCTTGGCGTGCAGGGTGGCGGGCCCTTCGGAACCTTCATAGATCAGGCAGACGGGGATTTGGCTTTTCCAGTCGCAACCGCGCCGGATTCTTCCGATGACCGTGCTTGCAGGCATATCGGGCATATGGCTGGAAAGGATTACGAGGTCGAAGTCCGCGCAGGGCAAGCTTTCGAGTGCTTCGTCGCCGCTGCCTGCAAAGGTGCACTCGCACCCTATCGTGCCCAGGGCGGCGGCCAGTAGCCTACGCTCGACCGGGCTCGGCTCGACCGCCAGTACGCGATAGTTAACAGGCATTTCAAGACTTTCGCACATTGCGATTGGAAAAACTTGCGTGAGCGTAAGGTTGCAAACGAGCTTTAGGTTCCCTGCGACAAGGCCAAACCTGCGTGAGGAGCGGGGCTCGCCGGGATAGCCGCGGCTGAACCAACCTCACGATCGCGTTATGCAATGCGGAAAAAGGGGGGCTACAACGCCTCGGCGACGAGCCTATCGCTTTCGGCCCAGAGGGCAGCCGCGACGGCGGGGTCTTCCGCGCCGGGTTGGGCTTCGCCGGCCTTTGCTTCACGAAATAGGCGCCACTGATGCCTTCAATGTCCGGCGACGTGGCCACGAACAGCGAGTTTACCGCGCCTTGCTCGGGGCCGATCATGAAAGGCTTGATCGCCGACCACACGAGCCCCCCGATCCCGCCTTTGTTTCCAATACCGGTCGCAACCACCCCTGGATGCAGGCAATTCGCCGATATGGGCTTGGGCGGCAGGCGGCGGGCCAGCTCCTTGGTGAAGAGGATGTTGGCGAGCTTCGCACCGAGCACGATTTTATCCTCGAAGTGTGCGAGACCATCATCAAAGAGGGCGCGCGTTTCGTCACCCTGTGCGACACGGTCGGTTTCGCGCTGCCCTGGGAGTTCGGCAAACTGGTAGCCGATGTCAAGCAAGAGTTTCCCCAGGCGCGTATCTCCGCGCACTGTCACGATGACCTTGGCCTCGCTGTCGCCAACGCCCTTGAGGGCCTGCGTAACGGCGCGGAGCGCGTCGATACCTGCATCAACGGCCTCGGCGAGCGAGCCGGCAACGCCGCCACCGAGGACGTTGTAATGGCGATTCGCACCCGCACCGCCGACCTCGGCCTGGATGTAAAAGTTGACACCACAAAGCTTATCCCAACCAGCCGCCTTGTCGCCCGCCTATCTGGTATGCAGCCGCAGTGGACAAAATCCGTCGTGGGCGCGAACGCCTTCGCGCATGGCGGCGGTATCCACCAGGACGGCGTGCTGAAAGATGCGCGTACCTACGAGATCATGACCCCCGAATCCATCGGTCTCACCTCCGCCGACCGCCGTATGTACATGGGCAAGCTCTCCGGGCGCGCCGCACTCGCCGCCCAGATGCGCGACCTCGGCTACCAGCTAGAAAAAGACCAGTTGAACCGCGCCTTCGACATGGCAAAGCTGCTGCTCGGCAAAAAGAAAGTGCTCGAAGAGATGGATATGCGCTATATCGCCGAATCCACGATGACTAGGCGCTGCGGTAGTAGAGTTTGGCAACCTCTGAGTTGCCTTTCCGGTGAAACAAATCTATAATAGGGTCATACATGCAGATGCCATGCTAGAAGGAGGACACAAAGGCGATGATTCTCATTCAGCTTGTATCGATAGCGATTATTGGCTATCTATGGGGTTCGATTCCAGCCGGCTACTGGATGGGTAAACTACTTCGGGGGAAAGATTTTGATATTCGCGCCTATGGTAGCCACAAAATAGGAGCGACCAATGTGCTGCGCACGCTCGGCAAGGCGCCAGCCGTCATTGTTTTTGTATTTGATCTCTCAAAAGGCGTAGGACCAACGCTTCTCGCCAGCCTCGTTCCGTTCTTCTACGGCTCGGGTTGGGGACCGACGGTGGCGGGTCTTGCCGCCTTGCTCGGCCACTGTTATCCTGTATTTATCGGATTTAGAGGCGGACGAGGGGTATTAACGGGCGCTGGAGTGCTGCTAGTTCTTTCCCCTCTGACGTTCATCTTAGACGCTGTCATCACGTTTGGCACCATCGTCATTTCGCGCTATGTATCGCTTGGCTCCATCGTTGGCAGCCTGACCGCGCTCGTCTGCGGCGTGCTGTTCTTCATCATCGGACACTTTGATCCCACCTTCATCGGCAAGGTGAGCTTTGCGCAAATGGTTTTTATGGTTGTTGGCCCTGTTCTGGTCATTATTTTCCACTACGACAATATTGGTCGCTTGCTGGCTGGCACTGAACGCAAAATTGGGCAAAAGGTAAATCCCGAAACCTCTGCCCCTGATGGGACTTCAAAAGTGCAGGCCTGAGCAGGCAAGGCTCACATTTTTGAAACTGCCGTTTCTGGCTTTTCTCGTAACAGGGGCAATGCGCCGCGCAAGTATTCTACTCCTGATAGAACCGTCCAGATCACCGCCAGCAGCATCAGCGCGTCCGCGACGAGCAGTAAGTAATCACCCACGTTTAACTGGGTGCTGTTGAAATTCAGGAGCGGCGGATACAACGAGAGATGATTCGCGCCTATCCCTTTTGCCAGCAAGATGCCACCGATGGCAAGCAGGGTGATAAATGTTTTCTGCTTCCCCAGTTTGCCCGCCGGTATAACCGTCCCTTTCGCAGATGCGACCGACCGCAATCCGGTGACTAAAAATTCGCGGGTAATAATAATCACAACAATCCACGCCGGAACAAGACCAATTTGTACGAAAGCCACCAGAATGGCAGAGACGAATACCTTATCTGCTGTCAGGTCCAGGAAGATACCGAGTGGAGAAACAAGATGGTAGCGCCGCGCCAGGTAGCCATCCAACAGATCGGTAACTGATGCCAGGAAGAAGATGACAGTAGCGATCAAAAAGGACCAGGGTTGGTTGACAATAGCCAGCACAAAAACCAGAAGGGTTGCGAGAATCCGGCTAAAGCTGAGCAGGTTAGGCATGTTCTTCATCGAAATGATTCTCCTCTATAGAATGTCTAGCGAGCCGTGTTGTACCAGAGTTTGTAGGAACTACTACTGCTCAGTACAGCGCCAGCTGCCTGAATGCGAGCAACTTCAGTGGAATCGCGTATAAAACCACCAGCGATAAATGGTCCAGGAAGCATCTGTTGTAGTATCGAAGCAACATCTGGAAAAATTATACCCGGAAGCACTTCTATGAAATCTGGCGCGGCGCGGGCTATTGACCGAACTCCTGTTTCCAATGCCGAGTCGTCAACCAGCAGAAGACGCTGGATCGTCACCAATCCCTCGGCTCGGCCTGCAGCAACAAGTTGAGAACGGCTGGTAATCACTGCATCAACGCCGATCTGGTGAAGATACTGAATACCGGCGCGATCTTTACCAATACCACCGACAAGGTCTATATGGACAACTATACCTTTCCCTTTCCCATGTGCTCGCGCTACAAAGGGTACAATTTGAAAGGCATCCCCTTTCAACATAAATAGAAGCAGCGCATCGGATTCCAGGGCGACTTCCATATCGTCATTCGATTTCACCGCCGCCGCCACCGGGAAACGGTGCGCTAAACGCAGAAACTCTTGTTTAGTCATCTTATATTTTCCAATGTATACAATAGTGGTGCCGAAACAGGCCATCGGCACTTGACAAAAGATCAGATAACAAGTACTATTATAATCAATTCAACCATCATTGTATAGCATCTGATCAGGCAGCCATCTGCCCCATACTTCGCTATAAATCGGTTGGAACAGTGTCACAATGACGTGGACCTGAGACGATGATCTGATTCTACAATTGCATATGTGCCCAGGGACAGTGAATTGATAAGTCCTAAGCCCCCTTTTTTAAGAGGCTTAGGGCTTCGTTGTTTCTTACTGCTACAGAGAGGTGCAGCATGCTCACTCGATCTACCAGGTCACTACTCAACCTTCCGGCGAGGCAGAAGACGATACCGGTTATTGAGAATCGAGTTCAATTTTCCCTTGCCCTGAATTCTTCAGATCTACCAGCCATCGTGTTGCGGCATTGTAACCTGCTTGACTTCAGAACCTTGCTAGAAAATGCTCATGAGCGTGATCTGGCGGTCTATGTCAATATGGATCACATTGATGGCATTGCCTCTGATACCGCCGGACTTCGCTATCTCGCCACCCAACTTCATATTAAAGGTATAGTTTCCAGTCACGGAAAAATTTTGGCGTTGGCTAAAAATTTCGATTTGCAGACCGTCCAACGCATATTTGCAGTAGACTCGACCGGACTGGAAGTGGCCCTGGAGTCAGTCGATGATCAACAAGTCGATCTACTCGCCATCTCTCCTGCGCTCGTCATTCCCTTCGCTGTATCGCAAATGTCCTTGCACCTGCCCTTCATCGGAAGTGGTTTTGTCTCCACGCCGCAGCAGGTGCAAATGGTGCTGCGCGCTGGCGCAATAGGAGTGACCGTTTCTCGTACTGAACTCTGGACGTAAATTCCACACGGTAGGGACGCCCCTTGCGGGTGTCCGCGTCGCCTCCGCATCTGCACAGCCGGACTGACACTGCGGGCGATCCACCCACAAGGGGCGTCCTTACTGGCTTTTCTATTCGACGTATATGAGAGAAAGTTGGTTCTTCGTAGCGTGGCTAACGCCAGGCGTAGCCGCAAAAAATGAGCGAAAGGAGGAACAGTAAGCATTTCTTGCTTGCAGAGCTTTCACACATCCATTCATGCGCGGCGCAGTGTTCTACGCCAGTAGCAGGTTCATTTATGTAGGACTCGAAGTATCGCGTCCACTATTCACCCGAAGGAGCGTTACCCATGGCAAAGTATGTGCTTGCCCTCGATCAAGGTACTACCAGTTCGCGGGCCATCCTCTTTAATCACGATGGCTTAATTGCCAGTGTGGCACAACAAGAATTTCCCCAAATTTATCCCGCGCCGGGTCTGGTTGAGCATGATCCAGAGGCCATCTGGTCCAGCCAGTTAGCCGTAGCCAGAGAAGCGATCAGACTTGCTGGCGCTTCCGCTTCCGATATCGCGGCCATCGGTATCACAAATCAGCGTGAAACGGCTATTGTCTGGGAAAAATCTACCGGCAAGCCTGTCTTCAATGCGATCGTCTGGCAAAGCCGCCTGACTGTTCCTATTTGCGATGAACTGAAAGCCAAAGGCTTTGACGTTGAGCTTCGCAACCGTACAGGTCTCGTCACCGATGCCTATTTCTCCGGCACCAAAGTCAAATGGATTCTCGACAATGTCCCTGGTGCGCGCGCAAAGGCTGATCGGGGCGAACTCCTCTTCGGCAACGTCGATACCTTCCTGATGTGGCGTCTCTCCAGGGGGCGCGTACACGCCACCGACTATTCCAACGCCTCGCGTACCCTGCTTTTCAACATCTACACAGGCCAGTGGGATGACGTTATCCTCAAGGAATTCGGCATCCCTCGCTCTATGCTGCCTACCGTGATGCCATCCAGTGGCGTTTTTGGTGAAACCGACGCGGAGTTCTTCGGCGCTCCCATCAAGATGGCGGGCGATGCTGGCGACCAGCAAGCGGCCACCTTCGGCCAGGCATGTTTCGAGGTCGGTATGGCTAAGAACACCTACGGCACCGGCTGCTTTATGCTTATGAACACCGGCTCCAAGGGCGTTCCTTCACAAAACGGCCTGCTCACCACCATCGGCTGGGGTCTGGGTGACCCGTCCCATGCGCAACTCACCTACGCGCTCGAAGGCAGCATCTTCGTAACTGGCGCCGCCGTGCAATGGCTGCGTGATGGCCTCGGCGTCATCAAGCAGAGCGTTGATGTCGAAGCCCTGGCAGCTACCGTTCCAGATAATGGCGGTGTCTTTCTCGTGCCTGCTTTCGTCGGCCTCGGCGCTCCCTACTGGGACCCCAACGCTCGCGGCACCATCGTCGGTCTGACTCGCGGCTCTACCGTTGGTCACATCGCCCGCGCCACGCTGGAATCCATGTGCTACCAGACGCGCGATGTACTCGAGGCCATGGAAGCCGACAGTAGCGTCCAGTTGAAGACGCTGCGTGTCGATGGCGGCGCGGTCGTCAACAACCTGCTCATGCAGTTCCAGGCTGACATCCTGGGTGTCGCTGTTCAGCGGCCAAAGGTGGCAGAGACCACGGCCCTTGGCGCAGCGTACCTTGCAGGCATCGCTGTAGGCTTCTGGAGCAGCGCCCAGGAAGTCGCGGCACAGTGGGCCATTGACCGCACCTTCGAGCCGCAGATGAGCACCGACCAGCGCCACAGCCTCTATGCAGACTGGAAGCGCGCTGTGGAACGTTCCAGGAACTGGGCTCAGTAAGATTCTCGCGCGCCGCACAGGATAAGGACGACCGCGAGGTCGCCCTGTTCCTGGCACTGGCAAATCGTCCCTTGTAGTGCGTCCCTTAGCCTCTTGATTATTGTAATTTTAATCTTTTGCAGGAACATACACGTATGTGTACTGTTGCTGCCTCATCACCAGAAATGGAGTGAGCATCCATGTCGAGTCAGTCTGTTGCCCGATCTCCTCTACTCGCAGGCACCTACGGGGAAATGATCGGCGAATTTTTCGGTACGATGGTGCTAATCCTCTTCGGCGACGGGTGTGTTGCCACCTTCGCCTTGTTTACAAAGCTTGGCACGAATAATGCGGCAACTCCGTTCGCGAACGAGTGGATTGTCATCATCCTGGGGTGGGGTCTGGCCGTGATGCTGGGTATCTATGTCTGTGGCGCGATTAGCGGCGCTCACCTTAATCCTGCCGTGACGCTTGCGCTGGCCGTGCGTGGTAAACTGGCCTGGAACAAGGTGCTCGCTTACTGGTTGGCCCAGGTGCTTGGCGCGTTTGTCGCCGCGGCTATTCTCTACTTCGTCTACCAGGGCGCGATTCAGAACGCCGTTACTCTTGCAACGGGTTCAAAGAATGTCGCCGATGTTGCCGGAGGCATTTTCTACACCAGCCCTAAAGCCTTTGTGGGAACGTTTGGCGCGTTCATGGACGAGTTTGTCGGCACCGCCCTGCTCGTAGGCTTGATCTTCGCCATCGTAGATGGGCGCAACCAGCCCGTCCAGGCGAACCTCAACCCGCTCATTATTGGCTTCCTGATTGTTGCCATCGGCGCGTCCTTCGGCCTCAACACCGGATACGCCATCAACCCCGCTCGTGACTTCGGCCCGCGCCTGTGGATGGCCATCGTCAGCGGAGGTGAGAGCTTTTCCGTCAACAATGCCTACTTCTGGATACCGATCGTCGCGCCTCTCGCTGGAGGCGTCGTGGGAGCCTACATCTACGACTTCACTATTGGCAAGGTGCTGCAAGCGAGGATGCTTATGAAATCCGGCACTGCTGAAACCAAAGGCGTGGATGTGCGCGAGCCAGCAGTCGATTAGTCTTTAGACAGTTCACGAACGAAAGGATGAACATACGAAAGTGTGAATCCAATGCTCTTTCGTATGTTCATATCTGCTCATGCAAGCACTTTCATCATCGACGCGCGCGCGCAATATTTCTCTTATGGAGAGCGAGCAATTTGACGTTCTTGTGATTGGTGGAGGCATAACAGGCGCAGGCGTCGCCCTGGACGCTGTCGCGCGCGGTTACAAGGTTGCTCTTGTTGAAAAAGGGGACTTCGCCAGCGGCACGAGTAGCAAATCAACAAAACTGGTGCATGGCGGCATTCGCTATCTGCCAAATTTTGACTTCGCTCTCGTGCGTGAAGCCCTGCTTGAGCGTGGACTTTTGTTGCGCAATGCCCCGTTTCTCGTTCATCCGGTTGGCTTTGTGCTGCCCATCTATAAAGGCGACCGACACCCGGTAGGGCTGCCCTTTACCACGCCCTGGGGTATCGGCCTGGGCCTAATTCTTGATATCGGGCTTTGGATGTACGATGGCCTGGCCGGGCGATACAATGTAAAGAGACACCGCCGCCTGAGTCGAAAAGAGGTCATGAGGCTCGCGCCCGCCCTGGTCACTGAAAACCTCAAACAAGGCTTCATCTACTACGATGGTCAAACCAACGACGCGCGCCTGACCATGGCTGTACTGCGCACCGCCGTCCAGTATGGCGCCACCATCGCCAATTACACTGAAGTCACCTCATTTGTTACCGAGAATGGCAAGGTATGTGGGGTGCATGTGCGCGATAACCTGGGGAACCAGAACTTCATCGCGCGCGCTCGTCATATCGTCAATGCCACCGGCGTCTTCGCTGAAGAGATCGAAGCTCTCACTGATGCTGGTTCGCTGGTTCACGTCGAACCCAGTAAAGGAGTGCATCTCGTTTTCTCCCGTGAGGATGTCAAAATCGGCAACGACGCCATCGTTTTGCCGGAGACCGACGACAAACGTATTCTCTTCCTGGTGCCCTGGGAGTCACGCGCTGTCTTCGGCACCACCGATACTGGCTCTGGCGATCTCGATCATCCAACCGCCACCAGGGATGACATAACCTATCTCTTACATCATTTGAACCGCTACCTTTCCGTCAATCTTACCGCCGACGATATCATCAGCGTCTATGCTGGCTATCGGCCGCTTCTGCGCGCTCGCAGTTCGGAGCATTCAACCGCCAAACTCTCGCGCACCCACGCCGTGCTGCAAAATTCGTCCGGCCTCGTCACCATCGTTGGCGGGAAGATGACGACATACCGGCGTATGGCTCAGGATACCGTTGATGTGCTTAGCCGTCGTGATGGCTCAACATCGATGCCCCATCCCACTACCAGCCTTCCATTGTCCGGCAGCGCTGGCTGGCCTGCAGCCCAACGCGACCTGGAAGTCAAGGGGGCAGCGCTTGGACTCAGCCCTTCGACCATTTCCCACCTGGGAGAGAGTTACGGGTCTCTTGCCAGTTCGCTGCTCAGCCTGATTGTAAGTGATGCTACGCTGGGAACGCGCCTGATCGAAGACCTACCGTATCTACGTGCGGAAGTAGTCTACGCCTGCCGTCACGAAATGGCTATGACCCTCGATGACGTGCTGGCGCGACGCACTTCCATCATCCTTGAGGATCGCGATCGTGGGGCGGGCATCGTCGATGAAGTTGCTGCGCTCATGGCCCAGGAACTCGACTGGTCGCCTGAGCAACAAAAAACCATGATCGAAGCCTATCGTGCTACATTACAGCAGCAAATGCCTGTGTAGAAATGTTTGTGTTACTGTCAGGTCCATGTTAAGGAGGTCTCATGAAAAAACTGATCAACCAGCCAGAGAATGTCGTTAAAGAAGCATTGGCCGGTATGCTGGCTGCCCATCCCGACCTTATCCGCGTTGATTTTGCGCAACAAATCATCGTGCGCAAAGATGCCCCCATTCAGGGGAAAGTAGGTGTCATCTCTGGTGGCGGCAGCGGTCACGAGCCCATGCACGGCGGCTTCGTCGGCTATGGTATGCTCGATGCAGCTTGCCCCGGAGAAGTATTTACCTCGCCAGTGCCTGACCAGATGCTCGCCGCCACTCAGGCTGTCAATGGTGGGGCCGGTGTGCTCCATGTGGTCAAAAACTACACCGGCGACGTGTTGAATTTTGAAATGGCCGCTGAACTGGCCGCCGCAGAGGGCATCCAGGTGGAAGCCGTCGTCACTAATGATGATGTTGCCGTGCAGGATAGCCTCTATACCGCCGGACGGCGCGGCGTCGGTGTCACGGTACTGCTGGAAAAGATCGTGGGAGGTCTCGCTGAGACTGGCGCGCCTCTTTCCGCGGTAGCAGCCCTCGCCCGCAAAGTCAATAATCATGGACGAAGCATGGGCATGGCCCTCACCTCCTGCACCGTCCCGGCGGCAGGCAAACCAACCTTCGATCTGGGCGAAGACGAAATGGAAATCGGCATTGGCATTCACGGCGAGCCAGGACGCAGGCGAGTTAAGCTTGCTTCTGCCGCCGAAGTGACCGAGATGCTCGCTACCCCCATCATCGAAGACCTGGGTCTGAAGGCCGGCGATCAAGTCCTGGCATTCGTCAATGGCATGGGTGGAACACCACTCATCGAACTCTACATTGTGTTCGATGCCCTGCACCGCATTTTGCATGGCAAAAACGTCACCATCACGCGCAACCTCGTAGGAAGCTATATCACCTCCCTGGAAATGGCCGGCGCTTCTATTACGCTGGTGCGCCTCGATGATGAATTGACCCGCTACTGGGATGCGCCTGTACATACACCCGCGCTGCGCTGGGGACGCTAGCAAACCAGGCGTTGAACTGTGACAACCGAATGCGGGCGACGCCCGCATTCGGTTGTCACAGTTCAACAGTCATACTATTGGGAGGGCATCGAATTGATGACCAATGAAGACACTCTCCGCTGGTTAGAGCGAACCGCCGATGTATTGCGTGAGAATCGCGCGTATTTAACCGATCTAGATTCCGCGATTGGCGATGCTGATCATGGTATCAATATGGATCGCGGATTTAGCGCCGTGCGCGCTAAGTTCCCATCGATGGTCGACATGGATATCGCAACCCAACTCCGTACCGTTGGCATGACGCTGGTTTCAACAGTCGGAGGAGCCAGCGGGCCGCTCTATGGAACTGCCTATCTGCGAGCGGCGGCTACTGCTGCGGGAAAGCAGGAACTTGGCCCTTCCGATGTTGTCTCGATGCTCGAAGCGTTTTTAACTGGCATTGTTACTCGCGGCAAAGCTCAGGTGGGCGAAAAGACCATGATTGATGCTCTCACCCCTGCCGTCGCTGCCGCCAGGCAGGCTCTCGACCAGGGCGCAACCATCGCGCAAATCACCAGCCAGGCAACAGCCGCCGCCGAAGCAGGCATGAAAGCAACCATCCCCATGCTTGCCACCAAGGGGCGTGCCAGCTACCTGGGTGAGCGCAGCATCGGTCATCAAGACCCTGGCTCGACATCGAGTTGGCTCATCCTCCGCACTCTCGCCGAGACATGCGCCAATATGTAGGGACGGGGGTGACTCAGATAATCAGGGAGTTTATTTCATGACAGTGGGACTGGTCATCGTTTCTCATAGCGCCCAATTGGCAGAAGGTGTTGCCGCACTCGCCGGGCAAATGTCTCAAGGGAAAACTCCCATCGCCGCAGCCGGTGGCACTGTCAATGATGTGATAGGCACCTCTGTTGATAGAATTGTAACGGCCATCCAATCTGTCGAAGGACCAGATGGCGTGCTTGTCCTACTCGATCTTGGAAGCGCTCTCTTATCGACTGAAATGGCGCTTGAAATGCTGGATGCTGATCAACAGCAGCGCATACGCATAAGTTTCGCTCCCCTGGTAGAGGGGGCTGTTATTGCTGCGCTTGAGGCCTCGCTGGGTCGCACCTTGGCACAGGTACTACAGGCAGCGGAAAATACCGCCAGCGCGGAGCATCTCCAATCGCTCAAACCAGTAAACCGTGCCGGGGAGATACCCGCGCCAAAGCTGGCGACACCCGAAGAAATATCGCCTGAGCTGGCTTCGACCCTTGAAGCTTCCTTAGTTTTGACCAATCCCACTGGTTTACATGCCCGACCGGCCAGCCTTTTTGTGCAGACCGCGCATCGTTTTGCGTCGCACATTCGCATTTCGGGTCATGGACGGCAAAGCGATGCTGCCAGTATCATAGGCATCCTCTCACTCGGATTGCGCCAGGGCGATTTGTTCACTATTCACGCCACTGGAGCCGACGCGGCGGCAGCCATCGAAGCTTTGAGTACTCTGGTACAGGCAAATTTCTACGAAACGCTGCCCACAGACGAAACGCCAGTCGAAATGCCGCCTGCTGGAAATGCCAGTCTCGCGCCAACTCCAGAAAACACTGCACTTCAACCAGGCGAACCCTGGCGCGGTATTACAACTTCACGGGGTGTTGCGCTCGGCCCTGCTTTTCTCTTTACGCCGGCAGCCATCGCGCTCAATGCCGTAGAACCGCATCCCATCTCCGCGGACCAGGTTGCTTCTGAGCAGTCACGCTTGCGTGCTGCGCTGGATGGCGCCGCGCAGGAACTTCGCCAGATCTCCATAAACCTTCAGAGCAGCATTGGTCAGTCTCACGCGGCCATCTTTGACGCTCAGGCGCTTATGTTGCTTGATCCCGCGTTATTCGCATCAACATCCTCCATCATTCAAAGCGAGCAAATTGACGCCACAGGCGCGCTGGCTAAAGCGGGAGAAAGTTATGCTTCAACCCTGGAGGCCCTCGCCGATCCTCTCTTAGCTGCTCGCGCCAGCGATGTGCGTGATGCTGTGAGCCGGGCTATCGCTCGGGCAGGGGGCGAGGTCGCGCCGGGCCAGGCATTGAACGCGCTCGATCATCCATGTATCATTCTTGCCAGAGACTTGACTCCATCCGATACCGCGCAATTACGTTCTGAGTTCGTGCTTGGCATATGTACAGTTCAGGGCGGTCCTACCGCCCACGCCGCCATTTTAGCCCGCGCGTTGGGGATTCCAGCTATGGCAGGTCTGCCTGAAACGGCTTTGCAGATCATCCGCTCAGGCGATGAATTAGCGCTGGACGCGGACAGTGCTCTGCTCTATGTGCATCCACTGTCTGAGATTCGCGACCCGTTACTGCACCGCCTGGCCGCGCAACAAGAGCAACGGGCGCTGCTCAAGTCTGCTGCTCAAAAAGCCCCTGCCCGGCTTATCATTGAGGGCAGGCAGGTGCATTTGATGGCAAATATTGGCAGTGAGGCCGAAGCCGAAGCCGCGAGACAGTGGGGCGCGCAGGGTATCGGACTGCTGCGCACAGAGTTTCTCTTCGCCAGGACGACCACTCTGCCAGATGAAGAGGAACAACGCCAAATCTATGCCAGGGTGTTTCGCGCTTTCAATGGCCCCGCATCAACTCAGGGAAAGCCTGTGGTCGTCAGGACACTCGACGCGGGCGCTGATAAACCACTGCCAGCTCTGAAAGATATCCTCAACCAGACCGGCGAAGCAAACCCTGCCCTGGGTTTGCGCGGTATTCGTATTCACCTGGCCCATCCTCACCTGCTTGAACAACAAATCGGCGCTTTGCTGCTGGCTGCTGCCGATACGGGGACGCACTTGCGTATCATGTTCCCCATGATAACAACTATCGAAGAGGTGCGCATAGCGCGGTCAATTTTTGAAGGCGTTTTCGAGCGACTGAAAAATCGTCTGGTGAATTTGCCTGCGCCCGTCCTTGTCGGCATAATGGTAGAGGTTCCGGCGACAGCAGTCATGGCGCGAGAAATGGCTGAACTGGTTGACTTCTTTAGTATTGGGGTAAATGACCTGTTGCAATATACCCTCGCCACCGACCGTACTAATGCGAGCGTTTCCGGCCTCTATAATGGGATGCAACCCGCTGTGCTTCGCCTTATCCACCAGATTGCCCAGGCCGGAAGGCAGGCTGGCAAACCGGTGGCGGTCTGTGGAGAGGTCGCCAGCGATGTTCGTCTGGCTCCTATACTGGTGGGGCTGGGTGTTGACGAATTAAGTATGACACCGACAGCTTTGCCAGATGTCAGAAACGCTCTAGAGCAAGTCTCAACCCGGAAATTATCAGAACTGGCTGAAAGGATTCTTCAGCTCAAGACCGTTGCCGAAGTAGATCAAACGATTACTGAATGGCAAATGTAGGAGCCTGAGAGTCAGGCGTGTAACGAACGAGAAGAAAGGAAGAAGAGACATATGGACCTTACAGACGTGAAACAACTCATCGACTCAGGCGCCATCGAGTACGTCAAAATAGGCACGCCCGATATCGAGGGCGTCTATCGCGGCAAGCGCGTGGCGGCGCAGCATTTCTTGCACTCGCTGGAGGAAGGCTTTGCGCAGTGCGACGTGCTGTTCGGCTGGGACATCGCCGAGAACGTGCTGCCCACCCTCAAGTTTAGCAACTGGGAACATGGCTTTTCCGATATTGTCATGAAGCCGGACCTCTCCACCTTCGCGCTGGTGCCGTGGGAAGAGCGCGTGGCCTCCTGCGTGTGCGACCTGTGGACTGAGCACGGGGAACCCGTCACTATCTCGCCGCGCTCCGTCTTGCAGCGAGTGGTGCAGCGCGCGCGGTCGATGGGCTTCGAGGTCTCCACCGCCGCCGAACTGGAGTTCCGTTTCTTCCGCGAAACCATGGTCACGCTGCGCGACAAAGACTACGGGCCGGGGCTGACCCCGCTCAATCCGGGCTTCAACTGCTACTCCATCAGCCAGGCCAGCGCCGACGACCACCTGCTGGGGCGCATCGCCAGCGCCATGCGCGATTACGGCATTTTCATCGAAGGCTACAACCGCGAACACGGCCCCGGCATGTACGAAATGAACCTGCGCTACGCCGACGCGCTGACCTCGGCGGATCAGACCATGCTCTTCAAAACGGGGGTCAAAGAGATCTGCCACCAGCTGGGCCTGACGGCCTCGTTCATGGCCAAGTGGAACGACCAGGAGGACGGCAGCAGCGGGCATTCGCACCTGAGCCTGTGGGACAGCAAGCGGGAGCGCAACCTGTTCTGGGAGGAGAGCGCCGAGGGGCACATGTCGGCGCTGATGCGCCAGTTCCTGGCCGGGGTGCTGGAGAAACTGCCGGAATGCATGGCCTTGTACGCGCCGGTCATCAACTCGTACAAGCGCTACGTGGAAGGGACGTGGGCGCCGCTCAACACCACCTGGGGCATGGATAACCGCACCTGCTCGATCCGCATCATCAACACGGGCAAGCGCGCCATCCGCCTGGAGAACCGGGTGCCGGGAGCCGACGCCAACTTCTACCTGGTGTTTGCCGCCACGCTGGCCTCGGGTCTGTACGGCATCGAGCAGCAGTTAGAGCTGCCGGAGCGCTTGCAGGGCAACGCCTACGACACGGAGACGGTGACACGGGCCATCGAGCGGGGGCACATCCGCCCGCTGGCGCGCCACCTGTCGGCGGCCACCGACCTGCTGGAGGGCAGCGCCCTGGTGAAGGAGTACCTGGGAGAGGACTTCGTGGAGCACTATGTAGCCACGCGGCGCTGGGAAGTCAAAGAGTACGACAAGGCCGTCACCAACTGGGACCGCCGCCGCTATCTCGAACAGATTTAAGCGGGCATATTGGGAGTTTCGAGCCAACCGGTGTCTTCGTTAAACGGCAGCCCTTCGCGTTTGGCCTCTGCTGCTGAGAGATATGGCAGCAGGTGGCCAACGAGGGGCTGTTTCGCTTTATAGCGGCGCAGGTTTTCCTGCGCGCGCTCGACCATCATACCCAGGGCGACCAGAGGATTTCCCAACTGTTTTTGTAAAGAGTCCCAGACAATCCTGGCATGTTGTTCTGCATTGGCTGGCTGGCGCTGTTTTCCCAGGTAACGGGCGACGAAAAACAACTCCTCTTCAGTGAAGAGGCCCAGATGTTCCGCAATCAGTATCGAACGCAGTCCTCGCGCTAGCAGTGGGTCAAGCGTGGCAACATTCATCTCAGTGTCGTCGCGCATCCCGCGATTATTCAAGTTGCCGGAACCAACCGTTGACCAGATATCATCGATGACGGCAACCTTTGCATGGACGTAAACCGGGCGGTAGTGTTCTTCACCGTTGAGGTTTTTAGACGAGCCGAGGCAAAATGCCTGGATGCGTCCCTCTGCCGCCGCCTGGGGAGCTTCCTGGCGCAAGCGTTCCAGACCGGCATCGGTGAGGGCGCGTCCAACGTTTGGATGGTCGGGAAGCACGAATGAAACTGCCGCGCCGCGCAGCAAGGCTGCGCCCAGCGCGCGGATATTGCGCTCCATGTCGGGACTATCCGGCCCCAGGAAGGCGATATCCAGACCATAATAGGCGTGGAGCCAGAAATACTGGTTCTCCAGATAGATGAAATGCTGCGCGTTAGCAAATGCTTTGACATAGTGTTGCGCGATGCCTTGTAAGCCGGGGTCAGGGTCGAAACTGTAGGTGTGTTCAGGAATGGTGCGCGCAATCTGTACGAGGCTGTGGCTTTCAACAGGCTCTGGCAGGGGATGCTCTGGAATGAATAAGGTGTTGTCCCAATGGTGTCGCTGAACCAGGTCGTTCCATCTCTGCCGGAAGTTGAGTTCAACATCACCGGCTGCTGTGCCTTCGATGATGGCGTGCGCATCATGCCAGGAATGTGGTAAGGGATTGTCGGCATTGCGACGCAATTCAGAAGAATAATGATGAAAGGCTACGTCCCAGCGATCAAAATCGCCGTTTTGTTCGATAAGCGGGTCAATCCCACCAACGAAGGCATGGGTGCCATCCACGACGGTAACTTTCTGGTGTAGCGATTCGATAGGGTGGTGCCGAATTCCTCTTGAACTATCATCGAGCAGGCAGGTGACACCAACGGACATAAGTTGGTCGCGCGCTTTCCCCGGATTGTAATGAGAAAAGATGAATGAGCAATCCCAGAGGAGTACCTTGACCTCCACTCCTTTGCGCACCGCGTAGCCAAGCACGTTCTGGATGGTAAGTTCCTGGCTCGTCCAGAAGGCGATTTCGGGTTCGCCCAGCCCCCCGGCGCGCAGTTCTTGTAAAAGCGTCTCTTGTGCGGGGCTGCCGTCTGAACCGGCGCGTTGATCTTTGCCGCGCACGAGTTGTATATCAGCGCTGAGGCCCCAGTTGGCAAGATAGATGTACTTGCGAGCCGCGAGAAAATGGCGACACATGGTGAACATGGCGTTGCGACCGTCAATGAGATAGGTCACACGGGAATGCTCGCGCGCGGGTGTGTCCTCTTCGGCCCACCAGTCATTTATCAGTGGCTCATTTGTATCTGACACAGGTTTCTCCTGTAGAATATGGGGCCGTGAATTATTTTCACAGCAACCGCGATTTCAAGACGACAGCGAGAGTCGCCCCTACTATACACGTTTTTCAAGTGGTAAGGGTAACTGGTGGTGGATTCAAGATGAGATGAAGAATTTTCACATCCTCACCGCGAAGCGGTGAGGATGTGAAAATTCTTCATCTCATTTACTCTGTAGCTACCGTCGTTGGCTGCGGAGCGATGGCGGGGCCGATCCAGATGGTCTGGACGTTGACGAATTCTCGGATGCCGAAGGAAGAGAGTTCGCGACCATAGCCGCTGCGTTTGACGCCGCCGAAGGGGAGGCGCGGGTCGGAGGCGGTCATGCTGTTGATGAAGACGCCGCCCGATTCGAGATGCCGGGCGAGGGCCCGCCCGCGCGCAATATCGCCTGTCCAAAGGTTGCCGCCCAGCCCAAAGTCTGAGTCGTTTGCCAGTTCTACGGCGTGGTCGGCGTCGCGAGCGATTATGATGGCAGCAGCGGGACCGAAGGTTTCTTCGCGGAAGACAGGCATATCGGTGGTAACGCTGCCCAGGATGGTTGGCTCGTAGAAATAGCCCTTGCCTGCCGCTGGCTTGCCGCCGAGCAGGACGCGCGCGCCCATTTTGACGGACTCGGCAACTTGCTTATCCATTGCATCGCGCAGGTCACCACGCGCCATTGGCCCGACCTGGGTTTCGTTCTGAAGTGGATCGCCCATTTTGAGCTGGGAGGCTGCCGCGACGAATTTGTCCTGAAAGGCTGCCGCGACGGATTCGACGACGATGAAGCGTTTGGCGGCGATACAGCTCTGGCCGGTGTTCTGGAAACGAGCGCGCACGGCCATTTGCGCGGCTGCATCGATATCGGCATCTTCCAATACGATGAAGGCGTCGGAGCCGCCGAGTTCCAGCACATTTTTCTTCAACGCATGCCCGCTGGCGGAGGCTACCGCCATGCCTGCTATATCGCTGCCGGTGAGGGTGACGGCTGCTATACGTTTGTCGGCGATGAGGCGGCCCGTTTCCTCGCCTGGCACCAGCACGGTGCGAAATACGCCCTGCGGGAAGCCGCACGCCTTAAAGATGTGCTCAATTTCGAGGGCGCACATTGATACATTAGAGGCGTGTTTCAAGACTGCTGTGTTGCCGGCCATTAAGGCGGGCGCGGCAAAACGGATAACCTGCCAGTACGGGTAGTTCCAGGGCATCAGGGCCAGCACTACGCCCAATGGCTGGTACTCGACATAGCTGCTGGTGGCGGTGGTGGCTACCGGTTCGTCGGCGAGGAATTTTTCGGCGTTGTCGGCGTAGAATTCACAGTTCCAGGCGCATTTCTCGATTTCGGCGATAGCCTCGGCGATGGGTTTGCCCATTTCAAGGGTTGCCAGACGACCCAGGTGTTCTTTACGTTCGCGCAGGTAATTGGCCATTTTGTGAAATAATTCGCTGCGTTGCGCGAACGAGGTGTCGCGCCAGCTCAGGAAGGCGGCACGCGTTTCCGCGATGGCCTGCTCTATTTGCGCGGCGCTGTATGGCTCAAAGGTGTTCAGAACTTCTTCTGTAGCGGGGTTGATCGATTGGATGGACATGTAATATTCTCCTTGACCCGTTTCCCTGAAGATGGGTCATATAACGTTGTCTGCTATTACGATACTACATCGGGGAGCGGGTTGGCAAATTATGTGAAGATGTGTCGCTTGTTTGATCTTCATGCATGAAGCGCGATTTCGAGGGCAACGGCGAGGGTGCTGGCGGTGGCGATTTTGAAATCTGAGGGCAGTCCGGCGTTTGCCAGTTCCGCGCTTACTTTTGAGCCGCCGCCTGCTTTGGGTACGATGCAGCGTTTGAAGCCGAGTTTGGCGGCTTCTCGAATGCGCATACTGAGGCGGTTGACGGCGCGTAGTTCGCCGGAAAGTCCGACCTCGCCGATCAGGGCTATATCGGGGGCGACGTTTTTCTCGCGATAGCTGGAGGCTATGGCTGCCGCGACTCCCAGGTCGATAGCTGGTTCTTCGAGGGTGAAGCCGCCAACAACATTGGCGTATACATCGTGGTTGTTGACGGCCAGGCCGACTCGTTTGGTGAGCACGGCCAGCAGCATCATGAGGCGGCTATACTCGATGCCGTTGGTGGTGCAGCGCGGGTTGCCGAAATTGCTGGGGATGACGAGGGCCTGCACCTCTACCAAAATGGGGCGCGTACCCTCCATGCTGACGACAACGGCGGAACCGGTGGCTCCGGCGGCGCGGTCGGCCAGAAAGATGGCCGAGGGGTTGGCAACTTCGAGCAGCCCTTCGCCGTGCATCTCGAAGACGCCGACTTCGTGCGTGGCCCCGAAGCGATTTTTGACGCCGCGCAGCAGGCGGTACGTATGGTAGCGCTCGCCCTCAAGATACAGTACGGCATCCGCTATATGTTCCAGGGCTTTTGGCCCGGCGACGGTGCCTTCTTTGGTGACATGTCCAATGATAAATACGGGAGTGTGCGTGTTTTTGGCAAGCTGCATCAATTGCATGGTACATTCGCGCACCTGGCTGATGCTGCCAGGCGCGGATGTAATCTGGGCGGCGAGGGTTGTCTGGATGGAATCGACAATGACCAGCGCCGGTTTCATGCGGCTGGCGGCATCTATGATGACTTCCATCTCTATCGAAGAAAGCAGGTACAGGCGTTCGCCGCTAATGTCGAGCCGTTCGGCGCGCATCTTGACCTGTTCGATGGATTCCTCACCGGAAACGTACAACACCGGCCCGGCGGTGCGAGCAACATAGCCTGCCACCTGCAAAAGCAAGGTAGACTTGCCAATGCCCGGTTCTCCGCCGATCAGCGTGAGCGATCCCGCCACAAGACCGCCGCCAAGTACGCGGTTCATCTCCTCGTAGCCTACCGAGATGCGTTCCTGAGCGAGCGGTTGGATTTCTGGCAGCAAAACCGGCATCTGCGTTCCCTGGGCGATAGAGGAGGAATTGCCCATGAGTGTTTGCCGTCGCTGCTGGGTCGGGTGCTGTGGCACGTCAGCCACCTCTTCGAGGGTGTTCCACGCGCCGCAATCGGGGCATTTCCCTACCCATTTGCTCTGTTCCCCGCCGCATTGCTGGCAGACATATTTTGTGCGTAATTTAGGCATATAGTATCCAATGGAATGAATTGTGCGGTAGAGTGACCAGGGCGGCCCTACCTTATAGTGACAGGGCGGGGGCAAGCCCCGCCCCTACCCTGTACGATTGAAGCCCGATACTGAGCCGTGTAGGGTAGGGGCGGGGCTTGCCCCCGCCCTGGTGTACGACGGACGGGGCATAATCCACTACACTCCATCGTACATTGTCGCTTCGTTATCCTTGCACGTCGCTGCTGCCGCCGTCGCCACCTGCGGAGAGCGCGGCTTCGGGAGCGACCGGAATGCTGGGCGCGGGCAACTGTTCGATACGGTTGCGCACTTGCAGCAGCAGGTCGTCTTCGACTACTATCGCTTCAACCAGGTCGCCGGGGCGGAACTTGCCTTCCAGCAGGCCCTCGGCCAGGGGGTCTTCGACCATGCGCTGGATGGTGCGGCGCAGCGGACGCGCGCCGTACTGCGGGTCGAAGCCTTTTTCGATCAGAAAGTCCTTCGTCGGCTGGGGGACAATCAGCTCCAACTGCTGCTCGGTCAACTGCACGCGCACGCGGTTCAAGAGCAGGTCAATGATGGAGTACATCTCCTCGATGCGCAGCGAATGGAAGACGATAACTTCGTCGATACGGTTCAAGAACTCCGGTTTGAAGGTGTTCTTGAGTTCGCCCAGCACCTTGCCCTTCATGGCTTCGTACTCGTTGGAGTTGGCTCTGGCCTTGTCCTTCGACTGTTTGAAGCCAATGGAGGCTTCCTTGTTCAGCAGGGCCGCGCCAACGTTGGAGGTCATAATCACGACGGTGTTACGGAAGTCCACCGTGCGACCTTTGGCGTCGGTCAACTTGCCGTCCTCCAGAATCTGGAGCAGCATGTTGAACACGTCGGGGTGCGCCTTTTCGATTTCGTCCAGCAGGATGACGCTGTACGATTTGCGGCGAACCGCCTCGGTGAGTTGTCCGCCCTCTTCGTAGCCGACATATCCGGGAGGGGCGCCCACCAGGCGTGCTGCCGAGTGACGCTCCATAAACTCCGACATATCGATCTTGATCAGGGCTTCTTCGCTGCCGAACATGAACTCGGCCAGAGCCTTTGCCAGCTCGGTCTTACCAACACCTGTGGGTCCCATGAAGATGAAGGAGCCGATGGGACGTTTGGGGTCTTTCAGACCGGCGCGGGCGCGGCGCACAGCACGGGCGATTTTCTCGATGGCTTCGTTCTGCGCGATGACGCGGGAGTGCAGAGCTTCTTCCATCTGGAGCAGGCGTTGCGACTCTTCCTGGGCGATACGCATGACGGGGATACCGGTCCACATCGAGACGATCTGGGCGATTTCCTCTTCACCAACGGATGGTTTCTCGCTGCCGCGTTCGCGGTGCCAGCCCGATTCCAACTTGGTGATGCGATCACGCAGTTTGACCTCGCGGTCGCGCAATTCAGCCGCCAGTTCGTACTCTTGCTGCTGAATGGCCTGTTCCTTTTCGCGCAGCACGGACTCCAGACCCTTCATGGCCTCTTTGAGGTTGAGAGGGGCGAGCGAGTTCTGCATACGCACGCGGCTGGCTGCTTCGTCGATCAGGTCAATGGCCTTGTCAGGCATGAAGCGATCGGTGATGTAGCGGCTAGCCATCTCGGCGGCGGCCTTGAGGGCCTCGTCGGTGATGGTCAGGCGGTGGTGCGCTTCGTAGCGTTCGCGAATGCCCTTGAGGATTTCAAGTGTCTCCTCAATGCTGGGTTCGCGCACGATCACTTCCTGGAAGCGGCGCTGCAGGGCGGCGTCGCGTTCGATGTACTTGCGGTACTCGTCCAGGGTAGTGGCGCCGATGCACTGGAGTTCGCCGCGCGCCAGGGCGGGTTTCAGGATGTTGGCGGCGTCAACCGCGCCTTCGGCAGCGCCCGCGCCAACAAGGGTATGCACTTCGTCGATGAAGATGATGCAGTCGCGGCTGCTCCGAATCTCTTCGATAATCTTTTTCAGGCGCTCTTCAAACTCGCCGCGATACTTGGTGCCAGCGACCAGAGAGCCGACATCGAGGGTGAGCAAGCGCTTCCCCACGAGTGTTTCCGGCACCTCGCCAGCGACAAGACGCTGGGCCAGCCCTTCGACGATGGCGCTTTTCCCAACGCCCGGCTCACCGATGAGGGCGGGGTTGTTCTTGGTGCGTCGCGAAAGAATCTGGATGACGCGCTCGATCTCTTGATGTCGTCCGATGACGGGATCAAGGGTACCGGCGCGGGCTGCGGCGGTCAGATCGATACCCATCTGGTCGATGGTGGGAGTTTTGGAGTGCTTGGCGTCGCGTTCGTGTGACGCGCCGGACTGGCTGAGTACTTGAATAGTCTGGGTGCGCACCTTTTCGAGGTTGACACCGAGGCTTTCCAGCACGCCAGCGGCGATGCCTTCGCCCTCACGCACCAGGCCGAGCAAGAGATGTTCTGTTCCGATATAGTGATGATTCAGACGACGAGCTTCATCAACGGCCAGCTCGATCACCTTTTTGGCGCGTGGAGTCAACCCGATTTCGCCCAGCACGATACGGTCTCCACGTCCAATAATAAATTCAACGGCGCTGCGAACCTTGTTCAATTCAACGCCCAGATTACTTAATACTTTGGCGGCAACGCCTTCTCCCTCACGCACAAGCCCAAGCAGTAAATGCTCGGTGCCGATGTAATTGTGCTGGAAGCGCTGCGCTTCTTCCTGGGCCAGGCTCAAAACTTTCCTGGCTCGTTCGGTAAACCTGTCAAACCTATCTCGATCGTTCACCTGTATTCACCCCCCTTTCAGTGGCAGAGAGTGGAACCGCGCCCTCTGTGATGCTCAGGTAAACAGCATATCTCATCTTACAACACGCGTGTAGTAGCGTCAAGGTAAACAAAACTGTGTCCCTCCCATCTTGTGATAACGAATAACGCACTTCTATCCTGAAACAATCGACCCCCTGACTGCCGCTCATGAGTATGCGCGCAGTCGGGAGGTCGTCGGTTAAGCTGTTCACGTTCAAATTGATTCGCGAAAAGGACTACTCTTCAGTTGCCTCCGGTTCATCCTTAGTACGCTGGCGAGCCGCTGCTTTGAAAGCTTCAGCCATTGCTGTGGTCTCACCATCGTCGTTAAGAGTGATGTTATTCAACAACGCATGTTCGCCAGCCCGTTCGGAGCGATCCCGGCGTTCGCCTTTGCCTTCCCGACGTGGCGAGCCACCTTCCTTCTCCTGCGCGTTTTGCGATTCCTCGCCGCGTGGAGCAGGTTGCTCTAATGACATCATATCACTATTCGAGGCATTTGCGCCAGTTTCCGGTGAAGGAGTTTCGGATGTTTCCCGAGTATCGACTTCGTCGGCCTGTCGCAGGCTGAGTCCCAGACGGCGGCGTTCGGCGTCGATGCGCAGGATACGCAGTTGCAACTCCTGACCCTCGCGCAGGTTGGAACGGGGGTCCATGCCGGGCGAAAGTTCGGACTGGTGGATAAGCCCTTCGATGCCATCTTCGATACGAGCGAAGGCCCCAAAAGGAGCGATCTTGGTAATGGTGCCGGTGACGACCTGGCCGGGGAAGTACCGCTGCTCCACTGTTGTCCAGGGATCGACTTCGGCCCGTTTGATGGAGAGCGCGATTTTCTTCTTCTCTTTATCGACACTGAGTACCTGGACTTCAACTTCCTGGCCGACCTTGAGCACTTCGCTGGGATGATTCACGCGACTCCAGGCGAGCTGGCTGATATGCACCAGTCCGTCCGCGCCTCCCAGGTCAACAAAAGCTCCGAAGTTGGCGAGGTTGCTGACGATGCCTGTGCGCACTTCGCCGGGCTTGAGTTCGTCGAGCAGTTCTTCGCGGCGGCGCTGTCTCCATTCCTGGTTAGCCAGGCGTTCGGAGAGGATCAGGCGGTTGCGCGCGCGATTGATCTCGATGATCTTGAGTTGGAGTACTTTGTCTTTCATACTCGCGAGCTTGGCCGCCGTCTCCTGGTTATCGCCGCCCTGGGCGACTTCCTCACGTTTGAGGTTGAGAATCTGGGAGATGGGCACGAAGCCGCGGATGCTGGCAACATCGACGATGAGGCCACCCTTGTTGTAGTCGATGACTTTGGCCTGTAGCAGTTCGTTGTTCTTATACTGCTCTTCAGCGACGCGCCACTGGCGTTCGGCGTTGGCCCGTTTCAGGGAGAGAAGGGCGTGTCCATCCGGTGTTTCCGGCTGGATGATGTACACCAGTACTTTGTCGTTGAGGTGAAGATTTTCAAAGGACCAATCACCACTCGCCGGTAACTCTCGTGTAGAGAGCACGCCTTCAGACTTGAGGCCAATATCGACCAGGATCTCATCCTGGTCAATACGCACGATTACGCCATCGACTACATCGCCGCGCTTGATATTGATGGGAGTGGTGGATGCCGCGAGCAACGCTTCCATTTCATTGAAGTCGTTCATCTCTTCGGAGCCTGTGTTGTTATTCCCTTGTGGGTCGTTTCCTTCGTACATTGTCTGTACCCGTCCGCTTTTAAGATTTGCCGCTGGCATTGTCGAAAGGTCGCCGTGCTTTTGAACTTGCATGGGTAAAATACCCCCTTCGATCCACAGTTATTTCCCGTCCATTGCACTTATCACTGTTCCTGGTGGATGCGCTTCACTCCCTTTCAAGCTTATGAAGCCCAAGAGGACGAATTGGCTATGCACCGGGACCCTGGGGATGTGACATTGGACATGGGTTTATCGGAGGAGGCTGTTCAGGCTAGCATCGCTTGCGCGTTTTTAATCTCAGTCGGCTTGCGCTCAAGCTGAGAAGACCAATATTCGCTCGACAACGGTGTCTTAAAAACGGTCCTACGAAACACTGCACGCAGACTGGTAAGCCGTAATACAGACATAACAAGAGCCTGAAGACAGTATACCCCCACTCGATGCTCTTATTATACCAAAAGCCTTCCGTGAATGCAAGCTAATACACACCCAATTTAACAGATTGCTCCGATGTTTGTTGATCTGCCATATTGTATCACATAGATGCAAGAGATACCAATGACACACGCTGCAATACTACGATACGACCAGGGCGGGGGCAAGCCCCCGCTACGAAGCTTGAGCTCCGTATAGGGTAGGGGCGAGGCTTGCCACCGCCCTGGCGCTCTGATCGCATCTCGTATAGGGTAGGGGCGGGGCTTGCCCCCGCCCTGGTCGCACTGCTACAATATATGCATGGATTTGAGTGATATACAGCAGGTGGTGATGGCTCTGCGCGCGCGTCTGGAGCCAGTCGAACGAGCCGATTTGCTGCGCGACCTGCTTGAGGGCCAGCGTCCCAATGCGCGTAAAGCGGCGGTTTTGATCGGGCTATTCGAGCAGGAGGGGGAAGCCACGCTAATCTTTATTCGCCGCGCCAGCACGCTGCGCTCGCATAGCGGGGAAATTGCATTTCCAGGGGGCGCGGTTGATGAGACGGATGAATCGCCTGTGCGGGCGGCTTTGCGCGAGGCGCAGGAGGAGATTGGCCTGCATCCCGCCAGGGCTGAGGTACTGGGCATCATGCAGCCGGTCTTCACGGTGGTTAGTAATTTTTTAATTACGCCTGTGGTGGCCTATTTGCCACAGGGACCCGGTGAATTGCGCCTGCAAGCGAGTGAAGTGGCCCATCTGTTATTGCTGCCCTTGCGCGGCCTGGCCGACCCTGGCATTGCTCATACGGAGGTGTGGACGCGCGATGGGCTGGCGCGCACGGTTTATTTTTATGATTACGGCGCGTCGCGTGTCTGGGGCGCAACTGCGCGAATGCTCAATGCCCTGTTGGGGTTATTAGAAACCCATAAGTCATAGTTCCCTTGTTTCTTCTCGTGCGTTGAATACAATAGAAGATATGATAATTGAGTTTCTGCTGTAGCGCGTTTCCCGTAGGTTGTTCTTTTGTGAAGCGGTTGGACTTCGGTCCCTTGAGTGGAGAAAATTGTGACGTTTCCAACACCTGATGCTCAATCTCCGAGATTGCTGTCTCAACGACCACACTCGAACCCACCTACTCACTCAATACCCCCTAATCCTCCTTCTCCCTTTCCACCAATGCCTCCTCATGTGGTCTATCCGTACAAGCTATCGCACTCTTCGATGCAATCTGGACCTGCGACAGAACTTTCTGAGATTGATGCTCATCGACGTGTCACTGATTTTGCCGGAAATTCCTGGGATCTTGCGACCGGTGGCCTGAAGACCATGACCGCCAAACGTCAGTTGCCCCCGCGTCTTGAACGACGCCCCAGCGAGAAACTGCCCGATACGGCTGTGGCGCAGCGTAGTCTTACGTTCGCCCTGGTCATGCTGGCATGTGTTATCGTGATGCTGGTCAGTGGGGGCATTGTATTATTCGTGATGTTGCAGCCCTGATGAGCCACTGCGCTTTGCTTCATCGGGGGATATAAGCAAGGGAGGCTGCTACGATTGAACCGCTGGTACGCCATGCAATGTGGTGGCGTTACGAACGGCTTTGACGATGGCTCGCGCTAAGGTTGTCGCTGCCGCTGCTCCTAAAGTACTTATTTGTATGGCGGCCAGTGGCGAGTCATGAAGCTGTTGCGAGGTTGGCCCCAGCGCTAACGCGAATACAGTATCGCCGTCAAACATGGTATGCGCGGGACGAATGGACTGTGCTATGCCGTCGTGCGCCATTTGCGCCAGTTTGTTTGCCTGCTCTCGCGTCAAGGCGGCGCTGGTGGCAACAACGGCAATAGTGGTATTGCCGAATGGATTGGCTGTCAAGAAGCCATTGCCGTCGGGGTTGCGCGCTCCGGCGATAATTTGCTGCGTGCGAGGGTCTACGATGTCGCCCAGCGCGTTGACGATGACGATGGCGCCGACAACCGAGCCATCCGAAAGCATCATACTGGCCGAACCCAGGCCACCTTTCATTATGAAGGCGGGTCCAGCCATTTTGCCTACTGTCGCGCCCGTTCCCGCGCCGATGGTGCCCTGCGCAACGACATCGTTGCTCGCCTGTTCGCAGGCGCGATACCCGGCGGCGGCATCGGGGCGAATAGTGGCCGAGCCAAAGGCCAGGTCAAAAATGGCGGCTGCCGGAACGATAGGCACGCGCGCCACGCCCGTAGCATAGCCAACGCCTCGTTCTTCCAGGTAGCGCATGACGCCGCTGGCCGCGTCCAGTCCGAAGGCGCTGCCGCCCGCCAGTAAAATGGCGTTGACACCTTCAACCAGGTGCATAGGGCGCAGCAAGTCGGTTTCGTGCGTGGCCGGTGCGCCCCCGCGCACATCGACGCCGCCCGTTGCTGGCGTATCGCACAAAATAACGGTGCAGCCCGTGCCTGCTGCGAGATTGGTGTCATGCCCGACACGTATGCCGGGAACGTCGGTAATATCGTCATGCATGTGCTAGAATGCCTTTCCAGTTGTGTTGCTGCTTTATTATGGCACACAATGAACTCTGAAAAGCACTTGCCATATCAAGGAGTATCTGTTATCGTTGTTGTAGAGAGACGGTTTTCTAACTTGAGAAGGGGACAAAACGATTGTGGCTAATCCTCGCGGGCTGTATATGAGTGTCGAGGAGTATCTAGAGCTTGATAACAACAGCCTCGATGGGCGATACGAATACATCGACGGCTATGTGTATATGCTGGCCGGGGGTACTGCTAACCATTCCATTATTGGTGGTAATCTCATTACAACGCTAAACCGTTTGCAGCAAAGCCATTCGTGCGCTGTCTACACTTCTGATATGCGAGTACGCCTTTCAAAAAAGCGCTATGTATATCCAGATGTCACGGTAAGTTGTGACTCCCGAGATCTTGGTGAGGTTAGTACATTAGAACATCCTCGCATTGTATTTGAAGTACTTTCTGCCAGCACGGAGGCGTATGATCGAGGTAGAAAGTTTTCTTATTATCGAGCCTGTTCAACAATTCAGGAATATGTCTTGATAGATACGCAGCAACAGTCAGTCGAAGTCTTCCGGCGCGAAACTGAAAACCTCTGGACGTTACATGCTTTTAGTTCCGGCGATACTGTAGAACTGGCAAGCATCAATGTAAGTTTTCCCATTACTGCCCTATATGAGAATGTAGCGCTGCCCGATGAATAGTCTACTGATGTATAGCATTACGCGGGCGGTTCTGATCGATACGTGTGTCTCAAAAAGTCTTCCCATGTAATGTTGCCAATGGCATGATTGGGAACCAGGTTGATGCCCGACCTGAAGGTATCATACAAGCCACTTGCAAGCGCCTCTGATTGAACGCTGGTCGCTCTCCCTCGCACGCGCACGTATATTCCATGATGGAGTTTCCCCTGTTTTTATGAGAGTACTACAATCCCAGCCAGAATAATACTATAGCCACTGCAATCGGCACCGTCAAATTGTCTGATCCATAGGGCGAGATGGCTTCGAGCAGCGTCGCTACGATAGCAGCTATGAGGCCGCCAATCAAGATGAGCGGCAGGGTAAGCGCTGATAGAATGGCGAGCGTGATGGAGACGGCGGCGAAGGTGAAGACGAAACAGGCCAGCGAACCTTCGAGCGTGCGCCTGTGGTTTTTTCTGCCTGGAACCTTGTAGCTGTGTTTGCCGAAGCGTTTGCCGGTGATGGCGGCGAAGGCATCACCCCACGTCATCGCCATGATACCGGCCATGGCATAATATTCAAAGCCGCGTGGGAAGCCCTGCTCCCATCCGGGGTGAAAGATGAAAAGCAGCAAGGTGCAGGAGAAGGCAAAGTAGACGGTGCCGGGCGTTGCTCCCTCCCTGGGGTCCATGGCGCTGAAAACTCGGTAGCGCAGGAAAAGCGCGTTGAAGAGAATGAAGGTAGCGGTTGGGATGATGGCAAGTTGCCAGTGATCGAAGAGCAGCAGGATGACCCAAACCCACATGCCCGCGCCGATATGCACGAGCTTTCTGGTGAACTCGGTCGGGTAGTTTCTCCAACGCCGGATAGCCTCGACAAGCAGCAGCATTCCGAAGGCGAAGACATAGGAGAAGACGAGGCCGAGTATGTCACCTGTAGTCATGTGGCTCCTCCTTCAGAAACACGAAATATGCACCGTGCGCTGCCTCGGCCCGTCCAATTCGACCAGTATGACGCGCTGCCAGGTTCCCAGCAGCAGTTTGCGGTTCTGATAGGGAATCATCACAGAAGGGCCGATGATCGAGGAAAGAAGATGATCGGGAGCGTGAAAGGGATCGTGGGGGTGGCGATAGGTGAGGTGGGGGAGCAGATGGCGCAAGGCGTTGAGCAAATCCTGGTCGGTGCCGGGGTCTAAATCGGCGGTGGTGAGGGCGCAGGTGGTATGGGCCGCGAAGACGACGCAGACGCCATCTGTTTCCGGTCTGGTGCGCAGGTGGGTTTCGATGGTCTCGGTGATGTCTACCACCTGGTCTTTATGCTTTGTGGCGACGGTGATAGTTATTGGTTTCATAGCTTTTCTGCCCCCGGTCTCTCTCAAAGATTATGCAACCGCGTTTTTCAGGCGCGCTATGGCCTGGGCGACACTTTCACGCGAATTGTAGACAGCCGAGCCAGCAACCAGCAGATTGGCTCCGGCTTTGACCACCAGTGGGGCGGTTGTCTCGTGAATGCCGCCATCGACTTCGATATCGCAGCGCAGGCCGCGTTCGCTAATCACCTGGCGCAGGCGGGCGATTTTGGGAAGCATTTCGGGGATGAAATCCTGGCCGCCGAAGCCGGGATTGACGGTCATAATGAGTACCATGTCGATCAGGGAAAGTATGTTTTCGAGCAGGACGATGGGTGTTGATGGATTAAGGGCTACAGCAGCCATTTTGCCGGTTGCTCGAATCTGCTGGATAATGCGGTGCAGGTGCGGGCAAACTTCCTGGTGGACGATAATCACGTCGGCTCCCGCTTTTGCGAAATCTTCGATGTATTGTTCAGGATTGGTAATCATCAGGTGGGCTTCGATGGGAAGGGCAGTGCAGCGGCGCACTGCTTCAACCACCATTGGCCCCATGGTGATGTTGGGGACGAAATGGCCGTCCATGACATCGACCTGGACGCGCTGGCCGCCGCCCGCCTCGGCTTCGCGTACCTGTTCGCCGAGGCGGGTGAAGTCGGCGGAAAGGATTGATGGAACAATACCTGTCATAGAAAAACCTCTCAAGATTTCACATGTATCTTTTGCGCAATGGCGCTATCGACCATCCACGTGACCTCGCCGTTGGGCGGGCGCACGATCTGGGCGGGATATTCGTCGGGGTTGGGTGGGCCTTCGATGACAGAGTGCAGCGCGTCTACTTTATCCGCGCCAGTTACCAGGAAGAGCACGTTGCGGGCGGCATTCAGGATGGGCGGCGTGAAGGTCAGGCGATCCGGCGGCGGCTTGGGAACGGAGACGGGCATGACTAACCGTTGCGTCTCATGCAGCGATGGCTGGTGCGGGAAGAGCGAGGCGGTGTGACCCTCTGGCCCCATGCCGAGCTGGAGGAGATCGAATTCCGGTATGCCGTTGGTGCCGAAGACGCGCTGCATTTCTCGCGTGTAGTCCAATGATGCGGCGTCGCGGTCGGCGCGGTCGGCGGGCATACGATGCACTTGAGCGACCGGTATGGATATGCGGCTCAACAGAACTTCTCGCGCCATGAGGAAGTTGCTTTCCAGGTCATCAGGCGGCACGCAGCGTTCGTCGCTCCAGAAAATATCGACCAGGTGCCAGTCGATCTGGCTGGTATACGGCTCGCTCGCCAGCAGACTATACAGCTTTTTGGGGGTGTTGCCCCCTGATAGCGCGAGGGTGAAACGCCCGCGTGAGGCGATGGCTTCACGAGCAATGCGCGTTACATAGGCAGCCGCTTGCTGGCTGATAGTATCGAGATCAGGATAAATGGCAATATGCATTTGGTAGTTATCCTTCTGCATCTAACAGATTGGCAATTTCTTGCAGGGTTTGTTCAAACGAGTAATCGTGGCCGGTGATTTCCAGTTCTTCGCGCAGCAGGTCGCTTTCTTTATGGTGCGTTGTCAGGCTGACGATACGCTTCTGGCGCGTCTCTTGTCCCAGTTCAACCGAGGTAATGACGTGTTCGAGGTCATTATCGCGCATGATAGTAAACACCGCCTCTTTGTTGTCCGCTGTGCTGATGAGGCGCACGAGCGCGATGGAGCCTGGGCGCAGCTTGCTGTGGACGATGGGACGAATGGTGATGTTGGCGGGTTGTCCTCCCAGGCGACCAGATTTGCTGCGGGATGAGACAAGTTGCCCGGTTGAGCGAGGGCCTGTTGCGCGTTGCATCTCCCAGTGGTAGGAGCCACTGGCGGTGTGGTGATGATTGTTGCCGCGATAGGCAGAGAGTGTCCAGCCCAGTCGCTCTTTGAGCCAGGCGGCCAGCAGCAAGGCGCGAATGGGATTGGGCGAGACATCGCCATCTTCGGTGCGTCCTGGCTCGGCGAGCGGAGCGGCAGCGTGTTCGATTTCGATAGTATGGATGCCTGAGAGAAATGGGCGGTATTGCGGCACGTCAAAGAATTGGATGACTAGTTCGCGCCATCCTGTCAGCCTGCCCCAGTTGAGATCGCTGATGGCCGCGTCGGGCGTGGCTCTGAAAAGATCGGTAAGCGAACGGATATGCTGTTCGGGATTAAAAAAGCTGGTGGAGTCAAAAATGATGCGATTGCTGAGATTGACAAGGTTTTGAAAGGTGGGGTCATCCAAATCGGGGGGATCACCGAGCCACCACAGGTAGACTGGCAGGTCCGGCTTGAGCAGGGGTTGCAAGAGATTCCCCGCGGCGCGAACCGCGCTGCCCTTTGCCAGCAAGGTAGTTTGCTCGAAGCAGTGGCGCATCAAGTCCGAGATCATAGAGAAACAACGCAGCGTGACCCATGCCGATAGGGAGGAAACAAATTCGTTGCTATCAAGCACCACGATGGCGACGCGAGACAGGTGAGTACTCGCTAAATCCCGTAACACTTTGCTGGCAATTCCGGCAGTTTCGACATCAGGCGCGCAGATGACGAGGTTTAGCACACTGGTGCGCACATTGATGTTTGCGCCGGCGCCAGTGCGCAGGTTATCGAGGGACATGCTCCACAAAGAGGTCAGCCGTTGTTCGATTTCCTCGATGCGTACCCATTTCCCGGCCCAGGGTAAACGAACACTGGGGCCATTCGCGGTGTCATTCGCCATGCTTATTTCCCATTTCTGTTAAGGAACAACGTTGTTCACCAGATGTTATGGACGCCGCCACCTGCGACCGTCGCGCCAGATAAATTCGTCGGCGGCTTGCGGTCCCCAGGAGCCGGATTCGTAGGTCTGGATAGTTTCTGGCGGCTCGTTTTTCCATGAATCCAGAATGCCCTGGACAAAGGTCCAGGCGGCTTCGACTTCGTCACGGCGAGTGAAGAGCGTCGAGTCGCCCAGCATACAGTCGAGTAAGAGGCGTTCGTAAGCTTCTGGCTGCTCGCGGAAGCCGGAGGAGCCGTAGAAGAAATCCATATTGACGGAGCGAATTTGCATCTCTGTGCCTGGAACCTTCGCGCCGAATTTGAGGGAGATGCCCTCGTCCGGCTGGATACGCAGGGTCAGTACGTTTGGCTCAACCTGCCCGTAGGCTTCGCTGCGTTTGAAAAGCATGAGGGGCGCTTGTTTGAACTGGATGGCGATTTCGGTGACGCGCTTGGGCAGGTGCTTACCCGTGCGCAGGTAGAAGGGCACGCCGGCCCAACGCCAGCTATCGATAAACACCTTCATCGCCAGGTAGGTTTCGGTTGAGGAGTGGGGCGAAACGCCCGGTTCCTGGCGATAACCTATCACCTGCTGTCCCGTGCTGAGCCAGCCGGGGCCGTACTGGGCGCGTATGATATGGGTGACTACATCCGCCCCGACCAGAGGTTGCAGGGCGTTCAGGACTTTGACTTTTTCGTCGCGCACCGAGTTGGCGTCGAAGGTGATGGGCGGCTCCATGGCTACCAGGGAGAGCAATTGCAAGACGTGGTTCTGCACCATGTCGCGAATCGCGCCCGATTCCTCGTAATAGCCGCTACGCCCCTCAATGCCGATATTTTCCGCCACCGTAATCTGCACATGGTCAACGTAGCGGCGGTTCCACACCGGCTCGAAGATGCCGTTTGCCAGGCGGAAGACCAGGATGTTCTGCACCGTTTCTTTGCCGAGGTAGTGATCGATGCGGTAGACCTGTTCCTCTTTGAAAACTTTGCCTACCTGCCGGTTGAGTTCTTTGGCTGAAGCCAGGTCGTGACCGAAGGGTTTTTCGACAATGATGCGCGTCCACCCCTTGCGACTTCTATTCAGGCCAGCCGCGCCGAGACGCTGGATAATTTCGGGATATTGACTGGGCGGCGTTGACAGGTAAAAGATGCGATTACCGCCTGTGCCGCGCTCCTGGTCGAGCAGGTTGAGCAGGTTATTGAGCTTTTCATAACCCTTCGGATCGTTAAAATCGGCCTGCAGGTAGTGGATGCCGGCGGCGAAATTTTCCCATACCTGCGGGTTGACCGGTTTCTGACGCGAGTATTGATTGATGGATTCGAGGGCCTGCTGGCGATACTCTTCAGTGCTGTACGGTCGTCGCGCAAAGGCGACGACGGAGAAACCCGCCGGGAGCGGGTGTTCTAGCGCGAGATTATATAGAGCCGGGAGCAGTTTGCGGTGTGTCAGGTCACCGGTTGCTCCGAAGATGACCATGACACACGGCTCGGGGCTGTTTTTGATACGAATACCCTCGCGTAGAGGGTTGGGAGCCTCTACAATACTTCGCTGAGGCATATGACTACTCTCTCCTATTGATACGACTTTTTTAGCGGCTGACCTGCTGCCCCTGGATGGCTTTTTTCTTCTCTTCGATACCCTGGAAGAGCTGGTGGAAAGAGTCCGCGAACTTCTGTACGCCTTCGTCCAGGAGTTGCTGCGTTACGGCGTCGTAATGGATTCCTACCGATTCGAGCATTGCCAACTCGGCCTTTGCCTGGGGAATGTTGTTCTCGATGGTGAGCGCGGCGCGGCCATGGTCTTTGAAGTTCACGATGGTCTCAAGCGGCATGGTATCTACGGTGTCGAGTCCGATCAGTTCCTCGGCGTAGAGCACATCGCGATAGGCTGGATTTTTCGTGCTGGTGCTGGCCCACAATGGCCGCTGCACCTGCGCCCCGCTGTGCTTGAGCGTCTCAAAGCGCGGCGTGTTGAAAATCTGTTTGAAATCCTGGTAGACGAGGCGGGCATTGGCGATGGCGGCTTTGCCTAGCAACATTTCCAGCTTCTGCTGCTCTGCGCTGTCACTGGTGGCTTTGATTTTGTCATCCAACACCTTATCAACTAGCGTGTCTACGCGGCTGACGAAGAAGCTGGCAACCGACGCGATGTGGCTGATGTCTTTGCCACTGGCGTTGCGCTCTTCCAGGGCGCTGATGTAGGCCTCCGCAACGTCGCGATAGGCGTTAATGGAGAAGATCAGTGTAATGTTGACGTTGATGCCCTCGCTGAGGGCTGTGTGGATGGCAGGAATGCCTTCGGGTGTGGCTGGAATTTTAATCAGGAGGTTAGGACGATCGACTATCTTCCAGAACCGGCGCACCTCGGCGATGGTGGCGTCAGTGTCGTGCGCCAGTTCGGGCGAGACTTCCAGGCTGACGTAGCCGTCCTGCATGTTGGTGCGGTCATATATGGGGCGCAGGAGATCGGCCACTGTGCGGATATCCTGGATAATCATGGCCTCGTAAATGTCGCTGGTGTTTTTGCCCTCGCTGATAAGCTGTGTCATCTGCTCATCGTAGGCATGGCCGGCGCTGATGGATTTCTGGAAAATGGTGGGGTTGGCAGTAACGCCGACGACGCCGTCGTTGTCGAGCAAGTCCTTAAACTGGCCGGAAACGAGTTGCGAACGGTCTATGTTATCGTACCAGACGCTTTGTCCGAAGTTCTTGAGTTGTTGTAATGGATTAGACATGTGTTGCATTCTCCCTCTTGCGTTTCTAAACCTGTGTATCTTCTTTCATGATAACACTTGCAAGCCGTAAGTACAAATGTGTTTTACCAGGAGCGGGGGCTTATACCCGCCCTTTGCGTGCCTTTTGTTGCAGGTCGTACAGTTTGCCAATGGCCTCGATAGGGGTCAGTTCGTCGATGGCGAGTTGTTTAATCTCTTCGAGCACGGGATGGTGTTCGGCGGTGAACAGCGTCATTTGCAACACGGACGGGGTCTCCATGTCGCGCATGGCTTTGCGGCGCGTCTTCGCGTCGCCTTTCTGTTCCAGTTCCGCCAGGATCTCCTCGGCGCGGTGAATGACGGGGCGAGGAATGCCCGCCAGTTGCGCCACATGCACGCCGTAGCTTTTGTCCGCGCCGCCGGGAATGATTTTGTGCAGGAAGACGACTTTGCCATCCTCTTCCGTGACGGCTACATTCATGCATCGCACGCGTGGCAGTGATTTCGCCACCTCGACCAGTTCGTGGTAGTGCGTGGCGAAGAGCGTGCGCGCGCCGCAGCGTTTATTGTTGTGCAGGTACTCGATAACAGCTCGCGCAATGGAAAGGCCGTCGTAGGTACTGGTGCCGCGCCCGATTTCGTCGAGAATAATCAGGCTGCGCGGCGTGGCATGGTGCAGGATGTTGGCTGTTTCGACCATCTCGACCATGAAGGTACTCTGGCCTGTTGCCAGGTCGTCCTGCGCGCCAATGCGTGTGAAGATGCGATCAACGATGCCGATGGTGGCCGCTTCTGCCGGTACATAGCTGCCGATCTGGGCCATCAACACGATCAGGGCGACCTGTCGCAGGTAGGTAGATTTCCCGGCCATGTTGGGGCCGGTGATAATGCTGATTTGCGCCTGGCGGTTCGAGAGTTCGACATCATTGGGAATGAAGGGTGTTTCAGCCTGCGATTGTTCGATCACGGGATGGCGACCGGCTACGATATGAATGGTGTCGCCGTCGTTGAGCGTGGGGCGACAATAGTTGCGCTGCGCGGCCACGCTGGCGAGGCTCAGATAAACATCGATCTCAGCCAGCGCGCGGGCGGTGTCCAGGATGCGCCCGGCGGCATGGATGGCGATTTCGGCGCGTAGCTGCGCGAACAGCTCGCTTTCCAGCTTATTGACGCGCTCCTGCGCGTTCAGTACCAGCGTCTCATACTCTTTGAGATCAGGTGTAATGAAGCGTTCAGCCCCCGTCAGCGTCTGTTTGCGGATATATTCGGGCGGCACGCGGTCTTTATTGGCGTTGGTTATCTCGATAAAGTAGCCGAATATTTTCGTATAGCCAACCTTGAGCGTGTTGATGCCGGTACGCTTGCGCTCGCGCTGCTCCATATCGGCGATCCATTGCTGCCCATTTTTGGATGCGTCTTTGATTTTATCGAGTTCTTCGTTGAAGCCGGGGCGAATGACGCCGCCTTCGGTTGTGTTCAATGGCGGTTCATCGACGATAGCGCTCTCAATGAGGCGAATGCTGTTCTCGTTGTCGGCAAGCTGCTGCGCGAGGCGGGATAGCGCGGGCATACGGTCAGCGGCGTCGGCGGGCAAGCTGGCGCGAGCATCGGCGGCGGCTCGCAATCCGGCTGCCAGCGCGACAAGATCACGCGGCGAGGCGATGCGCTGGCGCACGCGATTGGCCAGGCGTTCGATGTCCCCGGCCTTTTTCAAGCTCTCGGCCAGGCGCGCCTGGGTGAGTGTGTCGCCGAGCAGTTCGCTGATGATGTGCTGGCGGTGTTGCAGGGCCGTGATGTCGAGCAGGGGTTGGCCGATCCAGCGGCGCATCAGGCGTCCGCCCATGGGGCTGCGTGTCTTGTCCAGCACCCACAGCAGCGAGCCTTTGATGGAGGCGGTGCGCCCGCTCTCAAACAGTTCCAGGTTGCGCCGCGTATGCGGATCGAGCGTCATGTAGGCGTTGGTATAGTAGGTCTCCAGCGCGGTAAGCTGGCGCAGGATGCCCTTTTGCGTCTCCTGCACGTAGGCCAGTACTGCTCCCGCGGCGCGCATAGCCAGGGGCAGATGAGCGCAGCCGAAGCCTTCGAGCGAGGCCACGTCGAAGTGTGTGAGGAGTCGGTGTCTCGCGTCGTCCTCGGAAAAGTAGCGCGAGTCGTAGGGGGTGACATGCCCGGCGATGCCTGTCAGCGCTTTCACCAGTGGCGCGTTATCATCCTCGTCTTCGTCGTCTGCATAGTCCGCTTTGTTCTTACTTATGGTGTAGGTTTCGTGCGCGTTAGCGATGGCCTCGTCTACGTCGGCGTTGGGGTTGCCGTTGGAGCCAACTTTGGTGACGGCCTTTTCGTTCATCACAGCCGCCAGCCAGCGCCGCTTGCGGCTGCCCAGGTGGGTGTTGCGCGACTCAACGATGACTTCGGCGGGGGCGACACGCGCCATTTCCTGTTGCAGCGCGAGTTCCGGTTCGGGGGTGCTGAACTGCGTGACGGCAAATTCGCCGGTGGTGATATCGACGTAAGCGATGCCCACTGCTTCGCGACCTACCACTACACTCGCCAGGAAGTTGTTGCGTTTAGCGGCCAGCATGGTCGGGTCGATGACGGTGCCGGGGGTGACGATGCGTATAACTTCGCGGTCAACCAGCCCTTTAGAGAGGGCTGGGTCGCTGGTTTGCTCGCACACGGCCACGCGATAACCCTTACTGACCAGCCGCGCCAGGTAGCCATCGGCGGCATGATGCGGGATGCCCGCCATCGGTGATTTTTCGCCGCGCCCGAAATCGCGGCGCGTCAGGGCGATCTCCAATTCGCGCGCCACGATTTCCGCATCATCATCAAACATTTCGTAGAAGTCGCCCATGCGAAAAAAGAGGATTGCATCAGGATTCTGTCGTTTGATTTGCAAATATTGGTTGCGCACCGGGCTATGTACCGGATTGTCTTTTATATAGTCTTCAAATAACACTGAAATGCCTCTACCTGGCCATGAACTTTTCCATTGGCCTGTATGGTATGCCTGAGCTACCGTAATGTCAAGCAAATACCCAAAAGATATACTTGCTGCTTTATTCTCATCGCTATCAGAAAAAACGGCTGGTGAGTGGGGTTTATTGATGAGCGAGGTATTGTTGTGTCGGTTCTCTATAGAGGAGGAATCTGTGCTTGTTGTTGTACTCATCATTTTTGTGCTCGCGGGTGGGGCGCTGGCCGTGCTGGCGTATGAAAACGTTGCGACAATGGCGATAGAGGTACATTTGAGAGTGTTTGGCTGGCACGCGCCTGCTTTGCCGTTGGGCGTGGTGCTGCTGCTCGCGTGTTTGTTTGGCGCGGCGCTGCTGTATATTGTGACGGTGTTATCGGCGTGGCGCGACCGTCGCCAACTGGCAAAGCTGCGCCGGCGAGTGGCGGAACTGGAGCAATGCCAGGCGAACATGTACCCGTCAGTTACAATACCGATGCCTGGCATCCAGGCGACGAACTCACCTCCACCATGGCTAAACTAGGTCGGGCGTCTCTTCATTGAAAACACGGCTGGCCTGGAAATCCTCGGCCTCGATGGTCATCAGATCGGTTCTTGAGATTCTTCCCCCCTGGCAAAGAGACGATTGGCCTGGCGCAAGCGCGCCCGGTCTATTGCATTGCGCACGCTGCGGGCGTTGGCAAAGCGCGGCAAGGTCATGCGTTTCTCAAGGTAGCTTCTAAAGGTTTGCAGCGCTTCCGGGCTGAAACGATACATTTGTTCAGCCAATATGAGACGGGAGATAGCGAGCAACTCATCCAGGGAGTAATTGGGGAAGTCCAGGTGGTGCGCGATACGCGAACTGAAACCCGGATTGGACTGGAAGAAGGTTTCCATGCGGTCTTTATACCCCGCGAGAATGACGACGAGGTCTTCGCGCTGGTTCTCCATCACCTGCAAGAGGATTTCGATGGCTTCCTGTCCATAGTCCCGTTCATTTTCTTCGCGGTAGAGATAATACGCTTCGTCGATGAAGAGTACGCCGCCCATGGCCCGTTTGAGCACCTCTTTGGTTTTAGGTGCAGTATGGCCGATATACTGACCGACGAGGTCATCGCGTGTCACGGCCACCAGGTGCCCTTTGCGCGCGTAACTGAGGCGGTGGAGGATGGTGGCCATACGCATGGCTACGGTCGTCTTGCCGGTGCCAGGTTGACCGGTAAAAGACATGTGCAACGTGGGTGGTCGCGTTGTCAGCCCGATGCTTCGACGCACGCGGTCAACCAGCAGCAGGGCCGCGATTTCGCGAATGCGCGTCTTGACCGACTTGAGACCCACCAGTTCCTCGTCGAGCTTCTGTAGCACCTCCATTACCTGTGAGTCCGAGAGCATACTTGACAGGTCAACGCTGGCATCATCGGGAGTGTCGAGGGCAGGATTGGTTCCGAGGTCAGCTTCGCCGGTTTGGGCAGGGGGGATCATGAGAACCGTTCTCCCTTCGGCCTGTCCGTCGCGTAGCTATGCAGGGTATAGCGGATGACGCGGTCATGGGACTCCTGGCGCGAGAGGCCAAAGCCAGGATCGTGCGCTGGCCGGTTTACGATGAACGAGAGGGCGATGGTCTGGCGGCCCTTGCGACGGTCGTAGGCGCCTACGCGGATATAGTGATGGGGGTAGGCTTTACGACACTGGTTGATTTCGTACAGGATAGCCGCCGGGTCCTTCTCGTCGAACATCGGCAGCCCCCACATCTCCCAGTAGTTATTGCGCGGATGGGGGTCGTCGGTGAACTCTACATTGATGGGCCAGTCATTGTCCAGGCAGTACTGCACCTGCATGCGAATCTCGTCATCGGTCAGGGGCGGCAGGAAGGAAAACGTTCCCTGCGTCAGGTGAAAAGCCATAGTGGTTACTCCTTCGTAAGCGGACGCGATAAATCGCGTCCCTACAAATGCTCGTTGCGCTAATAATTGGGGGTCGGCGTGGCATCGGGCGTGTCGGTCGAGGCGTAGTTGAAGCTGATATCCTTCCAGAGTTCGAGCGCGGCGCGCAGGGGGCCGCACCATTTCGCGGCCTTCTCCAGGATTTCAGGCCCCTCGTTGAAGTAGTCGCGTCCTTCGTTACGCGCCTGGATCATCGCTTCCACGGCTACGCGGTTGGCGGTTGCGCCGGCGGCGATGCCCTGGGGATGCCCGATAGTGCCACCACCGAACTGGAGGACAACATCTTCGCCCAGGTAGTGCAGTAATAGATGCATCTGGCCTGCGTGAATACCGCCAGAGGCAACGGGCATGACGGCGGGCAGCGAGGCCCAATCTTGCTCGAAGAACAGGCCTATGCTGGGGTCGGCGGCATATTTCATACCGGTGAGTGTCTGATAGTAGCCCCGCGTGGTCATAGGGTCGCCTTCCAGTTTTCCAACCACGGTGCCGGCGTGGATATGATCGACACCGGCCAGGCGCATCCACTTGGCGATCACGCGGAAGGAAACGCCGTGCGTTTTCTGGCGCGTGTAGGTGCCGTGACCTGCGCGGTGCAGGTGAAGAATGAGGCCGTTCTTGCGAGCCCACTTCGACATGGACTGGATGGCGGTGTAACCAATGGTCAGATCGATCATGACGATGATGCTTCCCAGTTCTTTGGCGAACTCGGCGCGCTCGTACATGTCTTCCATCGTAGCGGCGGTGACGTTCATGTAGTGGCCCTTGATCTCACCCGTCTCGGCGCTGGCTTTGTTGACCGCCTCCATGCAATAGAGGAAGCGATCGCGCCAGCGCATGAAAGGCTGCGAGTTGATATTTTCATCGTCCTTCACAAAATCCAGTCCACCGCGCAGGGCCTCGTAGACGACGCGTCCATAGTTGCGGGCGGAGAGGCCAAGTTTTGGTTTGGTGGTGGCGCCGAGTAGCGGGCGACCATACTTGTCCAGGTACTCGCGCTCCATTACGACGCCATGGGGAGGCCCCTGGAAGGTCTTCACGTAGTGTGGGGGTATGCGCATATCTTCCAGGCGCAAACTTTTCAATGCCTTAAAGCCAAAGACGTTGCCAATGATGCTGGAGGTCAGGTTCGCAATCGATCCCTCCTCGAACAAATCCAGATCATAGGCGATGTAGGCGATATATTGATCTGTTCCAGGCACTGGCACGACCGAGTAAGCCTTAGCCTGATAATTCTCGTGGGCGGTCAAACGGTCGGTCCAGACGACGGTCCAGGTGGCAGTAGACGATTCACCGGCGACGGCTGCCGCGGCTTCAATGGGGTCTACGCCATCTTGCGGCACGATGCGAAACGCGCACACGATATCTGTGTCTTTCGGCTCGTAGTCAGGTTTCCAGTAGCCCATTTGAGCATATGGGATAACTCCAGATGCCCAGCGATTCCTTGTTTGGGATGCGACTTCTTCTATTAACATGGTACTCTCTCCTCACGGTTGCTGGCAAGCGGCCAGGACGGGGGCAAGCCCCGCCCTGGTGATAACTCTCTTGTGAGAAAAGTGTATCATGGTATACTTATTAGTTGTAGTAGCAGTTTGCTATCAAGTTCATAGAAATAACATTATAATAGGGGGAATGTTATGTCGGATTTCACGGTGCATCAGCTCAATGTATTTCGCACCGTAGCGCGCTGCCTTAGTTATACGAAGGCTGCCGAGGCGCTCTATCTCTCTCAACCGGCTGTCTCGCAGCAGGTGAAAACGCTTGAGCAGGCGCTGGGCCTGCCACTCTTCGCTCGCAGCGGGAGAGGTATTGTGTTGACCCCGGCAGGCGAGGAATTCCAGCGACATGTAGAACGGCTGCTTGCCTTGTATGCTGAGACAACTCCTGTCGTGCAGGATATTAAGACGCTTCAACGTGGTAGCGTGCTGGTGGGCGCAAGCAATAGCGCGGGTACCTACGTGGTGCCGCCATTGCTCGGTACCTTCCACGCTCGCTACCCGCGCATTCACGTGACGCTCACCGTGGCTAACCGTAGTTCCATTGAGGAGCTTTTACTGAACCACCAGTTAGATATGGCGGTGATGAGCCTTGTCGAGCGCGAAAAACATTTCGCGGTTGAGTTTTTGATGTCGTATGAACTGATCGTGGTAGCTCCCCCATCTCACCGCCTGGCGAGACACGCCGCGCTCGCGCTCCGCGATCTGCAACCGGAGACGTTTTTGCTGCGCGAGCACGGTTCCGGCACGCGGCTGGATACGGAGCATCACTTTGAGCATCTGGGCGTCCCCTTGCGCGCCAGCCTGGAACTTGGCAGTATCGAGGCCATCAAGGAGGGGGTCGCTGCTGGTCTGGGAGTGGCGGTGTTACCCTGGGATGCAGTGGCATTCGAAATTGCCAGCGGCGACCTGGTCAAGCTGGAAGTAGAAGATTTTCCCTTGAAGCGCCAATGGCATCTTGTCCACCTGCAAGGTCGGCGGCTATCGCGGGCGGCACAGGCGCTCAGGCAATTGCTCTTGCACAATGTGGATGGCGCATGATGGCCGTCTGACCATCATGCGCCATCCACATTGTGCTGCCTGTATTCGCGCAAGAATTCGATGAACTCTGTGGCGTGTATGCTCATGGAGTGTTCGGCAAGATACGCGATGTACCAGCGTCGCTGAATGGGGAATTGCTCTACCGGTAGGATTACCAGTTTATGGTAGCGCACTTCTCGCCTTACGGCTGCTTCTGAGAGCACGCTCACTCCCAGGTTTGCCACCACCGCCTGTTTGATGGCTTCGATGTGTCCAAGCACCATGCCAATCTTGAGAGGCATGCCGGCTATCTCGAATACCTCCTCAACGGCTGCGCGCGTGCCTGATCCGACTTCGCGCATAAGAAAAATCTCACCGGCAAAGCGCGCGAGCGAAATGTGGGCCTGCCCTGCCAGCACATGCTGTGGAGATGCGACTGCTACCAGGTGATTATCCAGAAACAGCTCGCTCACTAATCCATCGACCGCGGGTGGCCGACCAGCGATGGCAAGATCAACTTCCTCTGAGAGCAGGAGGGAGCGGACGTGAGCGCGGTTAGCCACGCGCAGGTTGAGCGCAAGAGCGGGCTGTCGCTGGTGAAATGCGCCCAGGAGGTGGGGAAGCACGTAGGTTCCTACCGTTGTGTCGGCGGCAACACGCAGTGGCAGGCTTTCCACCGTCCCTGCCTCGCGTAAAGCTGCCATGGCCTGCCATGTCTCATCGGCTGTCTCAACTACCTGGTGCGCGTGAACAAACAATTCGCGCCCTTCATCCGTCAAGGCGAGACGCTTTCCCCACTGCTCGAACAGGGTCAACTGCGACGCTTGTTCCAGTTCTGCTACCAGCGCCGATACGGTTGGCTGCTGGCATCTCAGCTCCTGGGCAGCCCGCGTATAGCTGGAGAGCCGCGCAACCGCGCAGAAGGCGCGTAGCTGGTGAATGGTGAGCGTATTGAGGCGCGACCAGTTCATATATAAGCTCCATTCTATGTTGAGCATAGGTAATTGCGGCTTGTTCTTATATGTCATGCCTTGTATGATTATACCATGGTTATTGCAGGCGTAGCCCCTCATTGAAGATGGGGTTTTGAGAAGTCAGCATATTGATAGTCTGCAATGTAATCTGAAGGAGATGAAAACAGGGATGCTTTCACGGCATTCCAGCAAGTACGCACTGTATTAGAGGCTGGAGAACCATATGGCTGTACAATCTGGAGCGATCGCGCGTCCGATCATCCTGGGGATCGTGGGAGATAGCGCTGCCGGGAAGACCACACTGAGCCGGGGAATTATGCAGATCTTGGGCGCTGATCGTGTGTCGGTGCTCTGCACAGATGACTATCATCGATATAATCGCGCGCAGCGCAAGGAGTTGGGTATTACTCCACTGAACCCGGCGTGTAATTATCTTGATATTATGGCGCAGCAGTTGCAATTGCTCCGAGCTGGAGAGCCTATCCTGAAGCCCCATTACGATCACAAGCTGGGCGATTTTGGGCCGCCGCAGTATATACTCCCTCGTCCTTTCCTGATCGTTGAGGGCCTGCTCGGCATGTACTGGCAGGAGATGCGTAACGCCTACAGCGTGCGCGTCTATCTTGATCCGCCGGAGGAATTGAGATGGCGCTGGAAGGTCCGGCGTGACTCCATGCAGCGCGGGTATTCCGAAAGAGAAGTGTTAGACGAACTGGCTATGCGCGAGTCGGATTCGGCAGCGTTTATCCGGCCACAGCGAGATCATGCTGATCTTGTCGTTTCTTTCTTCCCCGGCGAGTCATCCAACTCTGAACGGGGTGGTGACGCGCATCTCAACGTGCGCCTGACCTTGCATGGCACGCTGCGCCATCCCGATCTGAGCGAGGTGATCGCGGAAGATCGCTCAGGCTGCGTGCGTTCAACCCTGGGGCGCGAGGGTGGTCGGGCCGTCGAGTACCTGGAGATAGATGGTTCGATTTCCGATGAACCTGCTGCCGCGCTTGAACGCTGTATTCTGGATCACCTGGATGCCTGCGGAGCGGCTTCGATGGAGGAGCTTGGCCTGTTTTCGGATTTACAGGTCCGGCATAGCCATCCACTGGCGCTGACCCAGCTATTCCTGGTCTACCACCTGCTGCGCGCCAGGCAGCGCGACGAGATTGAAGTGTGACCAGGAAAGCCCGGTTGAGAGGAACATATTGCATGAAGATTGGCATCAACGGATTTGGAAGAATTGGTCGATTAGTGCTGCGTTCAGCTCTTGCCAGGGGTATTGACCTGGACATTGTGGCGATCAATGACCGGGGAGACGCTGAGATCAACGCCCATCTCTTTCAGTATGACTCTACCTACGGGCCTTTTCGAGGACAGGTGGAGGCCGGCGATGGCGAAATCGTCATTAATGGACGCTCCATCTCCATTGTGTCGCACCTGAATCCGCGCGATATTCCCTGGCGCGATCTGGGAGTCGAACTGGTGATTGAATCCACGGGCGTCTTTACTACTGCCAACCAGGCGAACGCGCACCTGTTAGCCGGGGCGGAGCGCGTTCTGGTGACTGCGCCGAGCAAAGGAGCCGATGTCACGCTGGTGCTGGGAGTGAACGAACGCGACTATGATCCGGTCAATCACCGCATTATCTCGGCTGCCTCTTGCACCACGAACGCGCTAGCTCCCCTCGCGAAAGTATTGCACGATCAATTTGGGCTGCGCTCCGGCATGATGACCACGGTCCATGCCTATACTAACGACCAGCGCATTCTTGATCGCAGCCATACTGACCCGCGGCGGGCGCGCGCGGGCGCTGAGAATATCATTCCGACGACCACTGGCGCGACCCGCTCGCTGGGCGAAGTCATCCCGGCCCTGGCGGGCAAATTTCATGGCGTTTCTTACCGCGTACCCACCCTCACTGTTTCGGTCATCGACGTGATTGCTGAACTGGAAGAAGCGGCGACCGCCAGGGAGATCAATCTGGCTTTTGCCCTGGCTGCCGCCGGCCCGCTGGCGGGGGTGCTTGGCTATAGCGACTTGCCGTTAGTGTCCAGTGATTTTCGTGGCGACTGTCGTTCATCGATCGTGGATGGTTTGATGACGACTGTGCTTCCATCCGGGGAGCGTATGATCCGCGCTGTTAGCTGGTACGATAATGAGTGGGGCTACGCCAGCCGGGTCGCGGACCTTACCAGCTTCGTCAGCGCATATGGTAGTGATAGGTATCCTACGGAAAATGCGCCGCCAATAGAAATAGGACGCCTTTGAAGGCTATTTACCCGTTAATAGCGATAGTAGCGTCCTTACCAGGCCGCGTTTGCGGGGTGCGCTGCGCGCAGGAGTGATAGGCTTGCTCGCTGGTATTACCTGTTCCTCGTGTGGAGGAGTCTCTTCGGATGCGCCATTTTCCATCTCGTCCGGTTCGTTCACTTCACTTTGAGCCGCAACTGCGGTGGACGTATCTTCCGGCAGTGTAATTTCAGTTGGCTGCTCTGCTACTTGGTTGGAGGTGTCCTCTGCCGGGGATAGCTCTGAAGGCGCGGCAAACTCGATAAGGGCTGGTTGTTGGTCCACTGTGTAAAGCTCGCTCTCGTTCTGGGTAAGAGATGGTTCCTCGATGGGGGCCGATTCGATGAGGGTGGGTTGGTTGTCACCGGTGTGAAACTCTTCCTCGCCAGGAGCGGTTTCTTCGATGGGGGCAAACTCGACGAGAGCGGGTTGTTCTGGTTCGGATACGGGAGTATCTTCCACGAGTAAAGCTTCCTCGGGGATGATTTGTTCTTCGGGATTGGTTGAACTGACAACGTCAGCCAAAGCGTTGGGCGTATCATCGCTTTGTGCTGGCTCATCTAGAGGAATGTAATCCGTTTCCTGAACCTGGGTTTCCGCGTCCCGCCGTGCTACGTCCTCTGGCGCTGGCTGTTCTTGCTCCTCAGCATCGGTAGTTACGGTTTCTGGCGGCTCTTGCTCCTCAGCATCGGTAGTTACGGTTTCTGATGGGAGGGCTTTGATGGCCATTCGTTTGAGTGTAGTTGCTTCTTGCCAGGAGAGATCATCTTGCTCATCCTCGGTGGCGAGCCTTTGCAAAAGCAGGGCTTCGACATCCCCGGCGTCTTTGTTGTGCGGCATCTCCTCTGCGGGAGGTGTTTCAACCTGTGGGGACGCGGCTTGCTCAGTGGATTCGAGCAACGAGTCGATCCAGTCGAAGGCGCCTTCCAATGCGCCCTGGCACCATTTTGTATAGTCATCGCTGATGAAATCGTCAAACTGTTCGAAGTAGTCCAGGCGCTGCATGGTTTGATCTAGCCAGCTTTCCCCGCGTTTGAGCATGGCGTCGAGCAATGTGTTATCGCTGACACCGTTGGATTGCAGGCGCGCCAGGGCTGCCAGCGCGATGGTTGCGGGTCGCGTTTCCCGCAGGCGCTGCTGGTTATCCGTCTGCTGCTCGCGCACCGCATCAATGCGGTGTCGTAGTTCGGTGATGCGTTGGCGCAAGCACCACTGGCGGTAGGCGGCATAGAACTCTTCAACTGCCTGGGGGTTCAATTGCGCGAAAACGGTGTCGAGCTGGTTTAGGAATTCCGGTTCCACATCATTCTTCATCGTGGATACCTTCACTTTCACTTTCAGGCAGGTAGCCTCCCTGGGATTGGTGTCCCCAGCGTTCCACCCAGCGCTGCACCAGGCGATTGGTGCGGATGCTTTCCTGATCGATGGGCTTGCTGGAATCGTCTTCTTTGCTGATGATGGTGATTTTGCGCAGCCACCAGGGAAGCTCAATCTGCGGGTCAGTTTGCGAGTGTTCTTCGAAGAAGGCGAACATGTCTTCGGGCAAGAGTTCAATTTCAGGGTGGTCAATGGAGAGAGATGGCACTATTTCGTATTGGTTCGAGGGATGCAATCCTGGCGGGACGAAATCGGGTAGCTCGCCCCAGTGCAAGAGCGCGGCTGAGATCGTTTCACTACTACCGTTAGAGGCCTGCCCGTGTCCGGTGGGGCTGGAATTGCAGGTATCGGTATCGTCTTGAGGGGGCGCATGGCCGTTGGAACTGGTAGCTATATAGGCGGATAAAGCGGAAATGATGGGGTTAGCGAAGGGTATAGCAGGCTGCGGGGAGCCATTAGACTGGCTCTCGATCTGACCGAGTTCCTGTTCGAGCGCATCCAGCGTTGCGCGCAGGCGTCGATCTATTTCTTGATAATGCAGCCATTGCTGGTATTGACCCATAACCCTGTACCTACCTGTTTCCTGCGCCGCTCAGGCAATCACATGTCACGCCTGCTCTATTCGCACTGGAATTATAGCACTTGTTCTGTAGAGAGACAAGCAGATACGAATGACCAGGGGCAAGTCCCGCCCTTGGCCCCTGCCCTGGAAAAGATCAGCCCTGTCCCTCGCGTTCCACCGCTGTGTTGTGTGAGATGCGCAAGAGTATACCGATGATGATGTAGTTGGCGATAATCGAGCTGCCGCCGTAGCTCAGGAAAGGCAGTGGTATACCGGTCAGGGGTAAGAATTTCATGTTGCCTGCCATAATGACAAGCGCCTGGATGGCGAAGATCGATGTCAAACCTGCCGCGAGAAGCTGGCTGAAATCGTTGGTGGCTTCAATGGCGATGCGATAGCCCCGGTATATGATGAGCAGATAGAGGCCGATGATGGCAAACAGTCCGGCCAGCCCCAACTCTTCGCCCAGGGCAGTCAGGATCATGTCAGATTGCGCTACAGGCACAAAGCTCCCTGTATGTCCTAACCCTATGCCCGTGCCGATAATGCCGCCATTAGCCAGGGCGATTAAGCCTTCTACGACTTGATTAGCTCCATTCTGGGCTTGAAAAATGGTACCCGGAGGCCAGTTTACAACATCAACTCCTAAAGTGGTAAAACGATCCCGGACATAGCCAAAAAGTGTGTAGCAGATAAACCCCAGCACGAAAAACACGAGCAGACCGATGACGACATAGGATATCCTGCCGCTGCCCAGATAAAGCATGGACAGGAAAATGCCGTAGATCAGTAAGGCCAGACCCAGTTCGCGAATGCCCAGGAAAAGCAGGAGCGAAATGACAAGCATCGAACCCATTACGCCAATCTTGTCAAGCGGCGGGATGGGTATCGGGCCAAAGCGTCGCGAGGTGCCAGAGAAAACATCTCGAGTGGTCTCATCCAGGTAAGCGGCGAAGAAAATCACGATAATGATTTTCAGGAGTTCGGATGGTTGCAGGCTGAGCGGACCGAAATTCAACTGGTCGTGGGTAGGACTATTAAAGTTCTTAACGCGAAATGCATGTATCAATGTGATCGCAACCAGGATAATGCCTATGGCGGCCCAGACGTATTTGTAGTTTCTGAGCCAACCCATGCGGCGCAGAATAAAGAGCGTGCCGACGCAGGCAATCAGTCCCACGATTACCCACACCAGTTGGCGCGTGCCGAGGTTCGGGTCTTGAATACGAGGAACTGCTTGCAGGCGGGTCGCCATCATTACGCCGATGCCGCTCATAAGTCCGACCAGGGGCAAAAGTACCTGGTCGGCTTTGGGGAAAAAGAAACTGATAAGCGCGTTGACCGCGAAGAGCGCAACAATGAGGCCGAGGATGGGAATGAGATCGGATAAGGTGGGTAGAATGCTCAGGGTGAGCGTAATTTGATGCTGAGAATTGGTCAGGAGCTGAGTTTCATATTTTTGCGCGAGAGGCAACTGGAACATAATAAGGAGTAATATGATGAAAGGGATGATGAAGAGTCCTAATTCTTTCCAGCGATAATTTTTTAGCATGTATATGCGCTTTCTATTGCTATGACCTACGGCGCCAGTTTGAAACGGATGTAGCCGACCTGTACGATGTCACCGGTGCGAGCTTCGAGGGCTTCATGCGCGGGCTGGTTATTCAGAAAGGTGCCGTTGGTGCTGCCCGCGTCCTGAACGTACCAGGTATCGTTGCGATACCACATGCGCGTATGCTCGCCGGAGATGAACGTTTCGGGCAGCAGAACGTCGCTGGTGGGGCCGCGTCCGATGGTAGTTTGTGACAGCAAGTTATAACTCGCGCCCGGCTTTATCTGCTGGCTGGGACCGCTATCCACCACGATTAAGTGGCCGAGGACGGGACTTGCTTTGCCCGTGCCAAATTCTTTGGCGGTGGTCATTTTCTTCAGATCGCGTGTGATGGCGATGACCACTTGCATAAGAAAAAGGTAGAGCAAGATGATTAATAAAAGCCGTAGGATTAATAAAAACACATCTAATGTCATATATCATATACCGGGCATTTCTTGCGATTGCCCGCCCCTTATCTTCTTTCGAAGTAAAAGTCATAACTACCAATCGTGAAACGATCGCCACTGCGCAGCGTGTGCTGGCGCAGGTGCGGCGTGCCATTGACGGTAATGCCATTGGTGCTGCCGAGATCATAGATGGTAAATTGTCCGTTTGATTCGAATTTGATTTGAGCGTGATAGCGAGAAACGCGCTTGTCTTCAACGATGATATCGTTGTCGAGCTGGCGGCCAATTTTGATGACCGGTTTTTCGATGCGATAGACCTTTTCCGGTGATTGTGGCAAACGAATGGTCAACCATGAGGGGGGCATGACGGGGACGGGTGTGGGCGGCAATGTTTGTGGGTAGCCGCCCGCGTTGGGATTGGATGCTCCGCCCGTCATGTACCCTGGCATCATGCCAGGATTGGATACGCCCGGTTGGCTGAGGGACATCTGGTTGCGTATGCGTTCCAATTGATCGGCGCTGATGGCCTGGGTAGCCGCGATGCCGCCATCTCCATCCTGGCCGATGTTTTGTTTATCGATGACACGCGCCTCGATGCTCACTTCGCCGGGGCGCAGGTCGCTTCGCGGGTGCAGGCGTAAGACCGGGGCAGAGCGCAGGGTGTAGCGGTGCTGGCGCGCAAACTCGATCAGGTGCTGCTGCCAATCTTTTAGTAAGGTGGCCTCGATGGGATTCAACTGCTGGTGATCTTTAAAACTGAGATAGATGTCGTACACCTCAGGAGCCAGTCGCCGCCCTTCGCCCAGCAGGTGCGCGTTATCTTCCATGGCGCGCTCGAGCCTGCGCAGCACCTGCGCGGGCTGTAGTTTGCTATGAAAAATTGACGCAAAGGGGCGTTCCACCATGCGTTGTAGCATAAATTCGACCCTTTGGAGCGGGTTCTGGCGAGTTTTCACCCTGCTCAACCTCCCTTTTGGAGAAGTAAACGCGCTTGTTGCGCATCCACTGCGATTTGGGTCTTCAGCGCATCAATACCAGTAAAGCGTTGCTCGTTTCGTAAGCGCGCGATGAAGTCAATAGTTATACGTTTATCGTACAGATCGAGTTGAACATCCAGGAGATGCGCCTCAACCAGTCGTTGCTGCCCGCCAAAGGTTGGACGAACGCCGATGTTCACTACGCCGTTCCATTCGTTCTGTGTATAAGAGACGGGTAGCGGTTCTGTTGCGTCACTTTCTGCCGGACGCTCAATATGTACCAGCGCGGCGTATACGCCGTCCATGGGCAACAGCTTGTGAGGTTCCGGCAGCAGGTTGGCGGTGGGAAAGCCCAGCAGCCTGCCGCGCTGGTCGCCTCGTATAACGATGCCGCTGACGACAACCGGGTGTCCCAGTAATTCATTGGCTTCGGTGATCTGTCCCTCACTTACTAATGAACGGATGCGCGTGCTGCTTATACGCGCTCGCTCGGCTTCCTCAAGCTCAATGGGTAGGATTTGGATGGAATGTTCCTGTCCGTATTGTTGCAAGAAAGGCACGTCACCCATTCTATTATGCCCCAGACTGAAATTGGAGCCGATGACCATAGCCCGAATGTCAAAGCGTGCCCTCAATTCGTCCAGGAATGCGCCGGCAGTCAGCGCGGCTACTGCCGGTGTGAATTAAATCACGATGCTATCCGCCACCCCGCCATAGCGTGTCACCAGCGCCAGTTTCTCTTCGAGCGTGGTCAGGCACTCCAGTTGTATGTTCGGTCGCACCACCAGCAACGTGTGTGGCGAGAATGTTATCATAACTGGTTTGCAGCGCAACGATTGAGCCACCGCACCCAGTTCATGCAACAGAAGTTGGTGCCCGCGATGGATGCCATCAAAATTGCCAATGGTGATGGCGATTGGTTGGTTTTCCGAAAGAGTTGTTACAAAGTCCATAGTTTATGCGAAAGTCGATCCTGATTATTCTCAGGCTAATAGTACCACAGTAACCCCTAACAGGCAATAAGGCGATAGACATGTTTTTCTGATCGCCCACACGAGCTATGGTGGGGGCAAGTGCTGGCAGGCGCGACCAGGGCGGGGGGGGCCGCAAGAGCGGCGAAGCCCCGCCCGTACCCTGCTACGAAAGAGCGCGGCGCAATCCCGTGCTGATGAATTGTGACGACCGAATGGGGTAATGGAGGTGCCCCGTCCTGATGTGTGTTACTGCCCAGAACCGGAATCATATGGATGAGTTGCCTCCGCCCTGATGAACTTTGCCAACCGAATGCAGAAATACGTACCTGCGTCCTGATGATATTTGACAACAGCACCGGGGAATGCGCGTGGCCCCGGCGTCCGTCCTGTAGGGACGAGGGCAAACGTTTCTCGTAATTCCCCTATTGGGTTATCACAAATCATCAGGACGACGGAGATGCAAACGTTCCAATGATTGGATACAATATAAAAGAAAAAATCAAAGGCAGGAGTGTAAAATTCATGGTTGCTCTATCAATACAAATCGAGGGACAGGACGGCCTGACGTGGTCGCGTTGGAAAAGGCTGGTTGACGAGGTTGAGACGCTGGGGTTTGCCGGGCTGTATCGCTCGGATCACTTTACCAATGCGCGCCCGCCAGATAAAGCTTCGTTGGAGATGATAGTTTCGCTGACCTACCTGGCCGATCATACGCAGCGTATTTCCTTCGGGCCGCTGGTCGCGCCGTTTTCGTTTCGCAATCCCATGCTGCTGGCCCGGCAGGCCGCCGCGCTGGACGATCTGAGTGGTGGTCGCATGTACCTGGGGCTGGGCGCGGGCTGGCAGGAGCGCGAGCATACGCTTTTTGGCCTTGAACTTGGCGACATTCCAACGCGCATGGCTCGCCTGGAAGAGGGGTTGGAAGTAGTGACGCGCCTGCTCAAAAGCGACGATCCCGTCACATTTGAGGGCCGTTTCTACCAGTTGCGCGGCGCGACGCTGCTGCCTCGCCCGCAGCGTCCCGGCGGGCCGCGCATCCTGCTCGGTGGCAGCGGCGTCAAACGCACGTTGCCTCTAGTGGCGCGTTTTGCCGATGCCTGGAACGGCAATTTCCTTTCGCCTGCGGAATTCCGCGAGCGTTCAACCGCGCTGGACGCATTGCTAGAGACGGCAGGGCGCAAGCCCGCCGATGTGCGGCGCAGTGTGATGTTGGGCCTGTTTTTCGGCAACGATATGCTCGAGGTAGACAAGGTGTTACGCTGGCGTCGCGATAAGCCTGAACTGGCCGATAAGCCACTGGATGCCGTCATTGAAGCTGTGCATAGCCGGGGAGACGGGCTTGTTGGCACGGCTGAACATATTGTGCGGCAGATCGAAGCCTACGCTGACGCAGGCGTCGAGGAGTTCATGGTACAGTGGCACGATATGGACGATATTAAGGGCCTGCGCAATTTCGCGGAGAGCGTGCTGCACCGGCTCTGAAGTTGTTACCAGCCGGAAGTGCCAGTGCCACCTTTAAATGGGCCGACGATATCGTTCGTGATCCAGCCGCCGTAAAAGTCGCCTTCCTGGGTCTGCACCCGCTCGCCGTCTACGTAGCAGGCGTCCATTTTGCCGGGGTAGAATGCGACGTGGTTGGCGAGCGCTTCATAGGGATGCGCAGGTTGGCGATAGAACCAGGCAGCGTTGGCCGCGCTTTTGTCGCCTACGCTGATGGTATAGTAGGAAGCCGCTCCCTTCCATTCGCAAAACGTGCTGCGCGATGTGGGTGTGAAGTAGCTGTCAAGCTGCACATCTTCCGGCGGGATGTAGTAGACGGGCGGGTGGCTGGTTTCCAGGATGCGTTTGGCGCGCCGCGTATCGGCGATCACTACGCCATTGTAGATCACCTGGATATGTTTGTGGCTCTCCTCCAGCCTGGGCGGGCGGGGGTAGTCCCATACTGATTCCTGGCCTGGACCTGGTTCGATACGTTGATGTTTGTACATTGAAGCCCTGCTTTTCCTGTCATATAAACACTTTAGTAGGTTGCCACACGCTGCGTTCCGCATCCCACTCCGCGATAGCCACAAATTGGCCTGTATCATCGTAGACGCGCGCGAGGGTCTGCTCGTGTAGCGCACTGGTTTGCTCCTCAAGCTGGAAGGTGTTGCCGTGTCTTACTCGTTCGGTCATAGCCTCATCCAACCTGAGCGCGGGATAGTGTTCCATGGCTTTGTCGGCGGAGTAGAGGAACTGTTCGATGGTTCCCTGCGCGGCGGCTTCGTCGAGTTGTGCGAGTGTGATGCTTTCTGAGAGGGGGAATGGCCCGCTGCGCGTGCGCACCAGGCCGCCGAGGTAGGCGCCGCAGCCTGCCTGCTCTCCAAGGTCGTAGGCGAGGGAGCGAATGTAGGTACCCTTGCTGCACTCAATGGCGAGTGTGAGGACAGGGGGTTGGGAGGGTTGCCAGTCGATGATCTCAAGCTGGTAGATAGTGATGGGGCGCGGTTCCATGGCGACTTCTTCGCCTGCTCTGGCGCGTTTGTAGGCGGGTTGGCCTTGCAGTTTGATGGCGGAGTAGCGCGGCGGTACTTGCATGTGCTCGCCCAGCATTGCTGGCAGGAGCGCTTCGATTGTGGCGAGCGCCAGGTCTTGCGTGCTGGCTGTGCGAAGAATGGCACCTTCGGAGTCGTAGGTATCGGTAACGGTGCCGAAGACGATGGTGGCCTGATATGCCTTGCCGCTTTCGCTCAAGTATTCGGCGACGCGCGTGGCCTGGCCGACGCAGATGGGCAGAACGCCACTGGCGGCGGGGTCGAGCGTGCCGGCATGACCGACGCGCCTCTGTTTGAGCAGCTTGCGCACTTTCGCCACCACGTCATGCGAGGTCATGCCGGTGGGTTTGTTGATGTTGAGTATGCCGTCCATATGTTATTCTCTATTTCATCGCGGATATTATCCAGGGCGATCCAGGCAAATGGTCGGGTTTATCCGTAGGGGCGGGGGCGGACGAAGAGGGGGGTGGGGACGCTTGCGTCGCCCGTCGTCACTCGTTGATCTGCCGATGCGAGGGACGCGGGCGACGCAAGCGTCCCCACCCCACGTCCACCCAACCCCCGCCCCTACGGGAACCGCCTGGTTGTTTCTCAGGTTGGTGCGTATTAGGCGACCCTGGCGGTCGCCCTGGAATTTTCAACCTTGCATCTCTTTCTTCAATTCCTCCACTACAAACGCTGTTGCCTCGGCGATGGGCTTATGGAAGGTGGCTCCGGCGGCGCGCGGGTGGCCGCCGCCCAGACCGTGGCTGAGGCGCTGGCAGATTTCGCCGGCGTTGTAGGGGGCGGCGCAGCGCAGGCTCAGGCGTGTCACGCCCGGTTCTCCGTAGCTCTTGAAGAAGGCGGCGACCTGCACGCCGTCGATGTCGCGCAGCAGGCCGGAGGTGTTATCGTCCATTTCTGGCACTGCGCCTGCTGCTGCCAGCGTGCTTTCATCGGCGGCGGACCAGATCAGGCGGCCATCGCAGGCGGTCTGCGCGTGCGGTAAGCACGAGAGCCTGGAAACGCGCCTGGGCCAGCGGGCGGGTGCGAAAGATGGGCTGCGCGACCGTTTCGGGAATGGCCCCTGCGCGTAAGAGCAGCGCGGCGGCTTCCAGCGTGCGCGGCGTGGTGTTGGTGAACTGGAATGAACTGGTATCGGTGATGATGCCGGTGAGCAGGCACAGGGCCGCGTTATAATTGAGCGGCAGGCGGGCCTGTTGCTGGAATAACACCAGCAGTTCAGCGGTGGCTGATGTAGTGGGATCGATGATATTGACCGTGCCGCAGCCATCGCTGGTGATGTGGTGGTCGAGATTAAGCACGGTAGCGGAATCGAAAAACTGCGAGTTCTCTTCGTAGAGTTTGCCAAAACGGAGAAACTCTCCGGCGTCCAGGGCGATAACGAGGTCGAAGGTCGCGTTCTCCAGCGTTTGCTGCACCCGTTCGATGCCGGGTAGGAAGGAGAGGTTGCGCGGCGGTCGGTCGGCGCAGGCGGGCACGCAGGTCTTGCCCAGGGCGTCCAGGATATGCATCAGGCCGAGCGCGGAGCCGATGCAATCACCATCGGGTCGTTCGTGCGCGATCAACAAAATACGCTGCGCTGGCTCGATGAGGGCCAGCGCAGCCTGTACAAGGCCGGGATCAAGTTGTGTATCCAGCGCGTTATCATTCATCTTTCTCTCCCTGGCCAACAGCTTCTTCTTCCTTGCTCTCACTGCATTTCCGCCATTCCCATCGATTTTTCGTTTTCGCGAATGAGTTCGAGGATGCGGCTGCCCTTTTCGATGGATGTGTCCAGCTTGAATACGATTTCGGGCATGTAGCGCAGGACGATGCGGCTCGCCAGTTCGTGGCGCAGAAAGCCGGTGGCGTGCTTCAAGGCTTTCATGGTGTTGTCCCGCTCTTCGTCGCTGCCCATCACGCTGACGTAAATCTTGGCGTGGCGGTAGTCGCCGCTCACCTCGACGTGGGTGATGCTGGCGAAGCCGACACGCGGGTCCTTGACGCGGGTTCGCAGTAGATCACTGAGTTCTACCGCGAACAACTCGCCCAGTTTTTCCTGTCTATGTGGATTTGGCATACGCTTGTTACGCTCCTGGCTTGACGCGCTCCTTGTAATAGGCTTCGATCAAATCGCCCACTTCGAAGGCGTTGAATTCTTCGAGGACGATGCCGCATTCGTAGCCAGTGGCAACTTCGCGCGCATCGTCTTTGCCGCGTCGCAGCGAAGCGATTTTGCCATCGAAGACCTGCTCTTTGTTGCGTGTCATACGCGCCTGCGACGAGCGCGTGATCTTGCCATCTAGCACGCGGCACCCGGCAATCACGAGATTCTTGCCGGCTTTGAAGACCTGCTGTACCTCGGCGTGACCTTCAATGACCTCGCGGTAGGTCGGCTCCAACATACCTGTCAGCGCGGCCTGAATATCATCAAGCAGCTTGTAGATGATGTTGTAGTAGCGAATATCGACGCCCTCTTTTTGCGCCAGGCGTTGGGCCGCGCCATCAGCCTTGACGTTGAAACCAATCACTACCGCGCCGGATGCTCCGGCCAGGTGGACATCGGTCTCGCTGATATTGCCAATGCCTTCGTGGATGAGGCGGACCTTGAGGTTGTCATCACCCACTTTGGAGAGTGAGTGCTTGATGGCTTCGGCTGACCCCTGCACGTCGCACTTGAGCACGATGTCCAGTTCCTTGACGGTTCCTTCTTGCATCTGCATGTAGAGGGTGTCGAGACTGACCTGACCAAGCGGCATGGTATCTGTGCGGCGCTGCTCGGCGATGCGCTCGGCCATCTGCCTGGCGACGCGCTCTTCCGCCACCACTTCCAGGCGATCGCCCGCCTGGGGCACTTCTGGCAGACCCAGAATGCTGACAGGTGTGCTGGGCGGCGCTTTCTGGATGCGCTTGCCGCGATCATTGAACATGGCGCGCACTTTACCTGCCATGGCGCCCACGACGAAATTGTCGCCCATTTTGAGGGTTCCCTGCTGGATGAGGGCGGTCGCGGTTGGCCCGATGTTCTTTTCCAACCTGGCTTCAATGATAGTGCCGGTGGCGGGGACATTGGGATTGGCCCGGATGTCCTGAATTTCAGCCACCAGCAGGATCATTTCCAGCAGGTCATCGATGCCGGTGCCTTTGCGGGCTGAAACGGGTATGCATGGCACATCACCGCCGTACTCTTCAACCACAACGTCGATTTCGGCAAGCTGTTGCTTGACGTAATCGGGGTTGGCATTGAGCAGGTCCATCTTGTTTAGCGCGATGATGATCGGCACCCTGGCGGCTTTGGCGTGGTCGATGGCTTCGCGCGTCTGCGGCATCACGCCATCATCGGCTGCTACTACGATGATGGCAATATGCGTCACCTGCGCTCCACGCGAGCGCATAGCGGTGAAGGCCTCGTGACCGGGAGTGTCCAGGAAGGTGATTTTCTTGCCCTGGATTTCCACCTGGTACGCGCCGATGTGCTGGGTGATGCCACCGGCTTCTCCGGCGGCTACCTTCGTTTTGCGGATGGTATCGAGCAGCGACGTTTTGCCATGATCGACGTGTCCCATGATGGTCACGACCGGGGGAACGATGACGGTATCTCCTATATCACGCCCTGCTATCATGGCTTCATTGGCGGATAGCCCGCCCTTCACGCGCTGCACGGATGGCGCTTCGGTTTGCGCGACCTGAGATGGCTCAAAGCCCATGTCCGTGGCGACGAGGGCCGCTTTTTCGTAATCAATGACCTGGTTAATGTTGGCAAAAATGCTGTGCTTTTTGATAAGGTCGCTGATAATTTCGTTCGGCGAGGCCGACAAGAGATCCGCCAGATCTTTGATTACAATCTGCGCCGGTATGGAGACCGGGCCGGTTGGTTTCTCTTTGACGGCGTGAACACGTCGTTCTGGTGGCCTCTGCGCGGGTGTCGTTGGGCGCGCTCCGCCGGAATGACCCTGCGGCCCACAATTCGGCGCGCGTCCTGGCCCGGAATGTCCGCCGCCGCTTGCCGGGCGTGGGGCGTATCCACTGCCGCCGCCAGTTGTCGGGCGCGGAGCGTATCCACTGCCGCCGCCGGGGCGCTGGCCGTTGTTGCCCTGCTGCGGGCGTTGCCCAGGGGCAACCGCTCCACTCCCGCGCTGTGGATAGGCGTTGCGCTGCGGGTATGTACCGGGCTGCGCGGGCCTGGCGGGTTGCGAAGGAGACGTGTTGCGCTGCGGGTATGTACCGGGTTGCGCGGGTCTGCCGGATTGCTGTAGGGGAGCGCCGCGTTGCGGGTATGTACCGGGCTGCGCGGGCCGGATTGGCTGCGCGGTGGCCGGGTTGCGCGGCGCTGCCGTTTGCGTACCACTGGTTGGTTGCTGAGCAGGCGTGGTACGCGCTTCCGTTGGAGCAGAAGCGCCAGTTGTTGCTGAGCAGGCGTGGTACGCGGCGTGGGCGTTCCCGTTGGAGCGGAAGCGCCAGTTGGTTGAGTGGGTGTGGTGCGCGGCGCGGGCGTTCCCGTTGGAGCAGAAGCGCCAGTCGATGGAGCAGGCGCAGCGCGGCGCGTCACAGGCTTTTCTGGTGTGCCAGTCGATGGTGTGGAAGCAGGACGCGCATCAGCAGTTGGTGTAGCGCTTGCTTTCTCGGTCGTGACGGGTGCGCGAGCTGGCGCGGGCGCTGCTTCGGCAGTGGTGACACTGGCTGGAGAAGCGGCGCGCTTGCGAGGAGCTGGTTTCGTCGCCTGTTCCTGGCTATCGGGCGCGGGCGTGGCGCTCTCTGTTTTTGCGCGGGTGGCCGAGCGGGCGCGTGTCGTGGCTGGCTTTACTTGCTCACTGGCATCTGGGGATTCAGATGTATTGCTCATAAAGAAGACCCCCTTCTATCAAATGATATGTCACGGCTCTGGTCTGGTGTGCCTGAAATCGGCAACGAGACGCGGAAAGTGACGGAAATCTCTCTTCACAGCCACATAAAAGGGACTGTCCCCGCCTGAATATAAACAGGAAGGAGACAGGCCCTCGTTGGTGCAGTGCCAGGCATAAATTCGTCTGCGCTCTCAGGCGTAGGGGCTATGGGTATTAGTTCATAGCTGTCGCTCCGCAAACCGTGCCAAAACTGCCCTCCAAACGGGGGGCTGTGCCTCTATCAAGAGAAGAGATATGTTGACTCATACGTTTGTTTACTTGTTTATTGAAATTCCGGTAAGGCGGACACGATGTATCATGTCCCTACAACGCGAATATTGGCTTTAGTATAGCCCACTCCGCGCATATTTGCAACACACCGCACACCCACCCACCACACACCCACACACGCTCTGGCCCGCACATTTAGCCAGGGCGGGGGCAAGCCCCCGCCCTGGCAATCCGCGTCAGTCTTTGGGCAGGGTAGCTATAAAGGCTTCCAGTCCGGCCCGGTCTTCGTCGGACAGGGGCTGTTCAAATTCCTGTTCGAGACGTTTCTTTTTGAGCGCGTCCTGCCAGCAGGAGAGGCGGGCGCACAGGTAGGCGCCGCGCCCGGAGCGTTTGCCGGTGGCATCCATCAGAACATGCCCGTCCGGCATGCGCACAACCCGCAGCAGTTCGCGTTTCGGTTTGCTTTGTTTGCAGGCGACACAGGTACGCATGGGAACGTGCCTGGGCCGCTTGACCTGCTGCTTCGCTGTTTTGGTCATCAGTCTTTTCCCTTAATTGTCGTAGCCGCCCTGTCCACTATTCCTGCTGCCGCGCTGGTGGTGCGAGCGTTTTGAGCTGCCGCGCTCGCCGCCGCCGCCGCCGCCACGTTCGTTGCGATTCTGAGAGCGCTCACCGCGCTCGCGTCGCCCGTTGAATGAAGAAACGGATGCCTCGTGTCGCTCTTCGACCGGTTCGTCGTACACTTCGCCCTCGGCGGGTTTGGTGACATCGACGCGCCAACTGGTCAATTTAGCGGCCAGGCGGGCGTTCTGTCCATCTTTGCCGATAGCCAGCGAGAGTTGACGCTCTGGCACCGTCACCAGCGCGGTATGGTCGGAATCGCGCAGTTGTACTTTGAGCGGCTTGACCGGGCTGAGCGAGTTGGCAACGAACGTGGCGGGGTCGGGACTCCACTGGATGATGTCGATTTTTTCGTCGTTGAGTTCATGCACGATGTTATTGATGCGCGAGCCGCGCACACCGACGCAGGAACCGATGGGGTCGAGACCTTCCTGGCGCGAGACGACCGCTACTTTAGAACGGCTGCCAGGCTCGCGCGCGATGCCTTTGATTTCAACGGTGCCTTCATAGATTTCAGGCACTTCTTGCTCGAACAGGCGGCGCACAAGGTCGCGGTGCGTGCGTGAAACCATGATCTGTAGCATACGTCCTGGCACGCGGCGCACATCGTAGACATACACGCGCAGGCGCTGGCCGACGCGGTATTTTTCGGATGGCACCTCTTCGCCCGGCGGCATGATGCCCTCGACTCGTTCGGCTTTATCAAAGTCAACCAGCCAACCGCGTCCGGGGTCTTTGCGGGTCAAAATGCCGAGGCGGATTTCACCGGTCCAGTCCTTGAGTTGTTCGTAGAGGTATTCGTGTTCGGCCTCGCGAATGCGCTGCAAAATGACCTGTTTGGCGGTCTGAGCTGGAATCTTGGCGAAGATGTAGGAAGAATTGACATCAATGGTCTGTCCCAGGGCGGCGTGTGGGTCGATGCGCTGCGCCTCCGCCAGGGAAACCTCGTCGCCGGGGACCGCTACCTGTGCCACGATACGTTTGGCTGCCCAGACATGCACCTCGCCATTCTTATCAACCTCGATGCGAATGTTTTCTCCCCCACCATAACTTTTACGGTAGGCAGATAGAAGAGCGGTGGCCACGGTCTCCATTACCACTTCACGTGGTAATCCTTTCTCGGCAATTAGTTGTGCGATGGCAGCTTGAAATTCGCTCCTCATATGCCTTGCTCCTCTGCTAGTCGCCTCGTGGACGGTACGATCATTTTTTTCGAGTGCGATGACCTCTGTATCATTAGACGCAGAGTTACTCTTGAGTAAAAATGTCTTAGTCATGCAGAAAAGTGGACGGGATGCCCACTTTTCGTAAAGGTTTCCTAAGTTCTCAGGAAATTATATCACATTTCCGCTTCTAAAGCAATCACATTTTGTGCCGAAAACCGGGGTGGGGCTATAGGGCAGGGGAGTTATAACAACAGGCGCAGGGGCGAGAGGATGTGCTCGCTCAGTTTCATGTACCAGGAGCGGTTCGTCCACCAATTGAGGGTCAGCTCGAAGGCGTTGCTTATGTCTCGCTCGAATAGCTCTTCCATCTGATGGGCCAGTTTTTCGCTAAAGACTTCCACGTTGATTTCGTAGTTGCCAACGGAACTGAGGCGGTCCAGGTTGGCAGTGCCGATGGTTGACCATTGGCCGTCGATGGTGCAGGTTTTGGCGTGCAGCATGTGGCGATAGCCGAAGACGCGGATGCCTGCTTTCAGGCAATCCGCCAGGAAGCCGCGTGTCAGCCAGTCAACGACGATGTGATTGGATGTCCAGGGAATCAATACGCGCGTATCGACGCCGCGTTTGGCCGCGTCCATCAGCTCGTCGAGCAGTACGCGGTCCGGCACGAAATAGGCGTCTGTCAGCATGATGTGATGCTCTGCCTGGTTGATGGCCTCGATATACATATCGCGAATAGGGAAGGTCAGGCGCATGGCGTTGGTTTCGCGCATATTGATGAGCGGGTCGAAGCGGCGCGCATAGTGTTGAGTTATGCGCCGCGATGAGTGGTTATGCAGGTTCCAGAAATCGACGAAGGATTGCGCCAGGTCGGCGGCGACCTGCCCCTGAATGCGCAGGTGGGTGTCGCGCCAGCGCGTGGCATAGGTCGCTCCCAGGTTATAGCCACCGATAAAGCCAGTGGAGCCGTCAACGATCAGCAGCTTGCGATGATCCAGCGCGTAACGGCGCGGGTCGAAGAGGTGCAGCGGTGAACGGATGGCATAGTAACGGAGCACGTTTATGGTGGAGGGAAAAACTTTGAATGCGCGCGGCACGACGATATTGGCGAAATTGTCAAAAATAACATAGACATCGACGCCTTCGGCTGCCTTACGCGCAAGATGGTCTTTGAAGGCCTGGCCGACAGCATCGCCTTTCCAGATGTAGGTTTCCAGGTAAATGCTCTCCTGCGCGGCATCAATGGAGGCGAGCATAGCGTCGTATAACTCGCGTCCATAGTCGAAGAGCAGGACTTTATTTTTACCAATCTGTACTACGTTGAGGTGCTTATGCGGAAATCCACCCTGGGGTTGGTGTCGCTTGCGGCCTACTGATATTACCTGTAACACGGCGACAATCAACACTTGCAGGCCAAACATGATGCCTGTAAGCTGTAATAATAGGCGTTTGAGGGGTAACTTGCGCCATTGCCTGAATACCGGTAACAACCTCTTCTTAAATGACATGTCGCATACCTGTGAACAGATGGGTGAACTATAATTGAACACATATTCCCAGGTAATAGTATCCCGACAAGACAAAGATTGTCAAATCTACAGACAGGGGGCATGGCGACATTGCGTTCGCCATGCCCCCTGTCTGTAGATTTGACAATATACAGATCAGCTATTCTAACTGGCCGTTTGTTCTCTCTGAAGCGCGTGTGGGGTCATAGTATGTTCCCTGGTCGGGCCAGCCCAGGGGCTGGTCGTTTATGGGAGTGCTGATGCCCGTGATAGACGGATCGTTGATGATGTCCGCATCCGTGATCGGACGATTTAATTCTCTCCCGCCACTAGTGACAGTTTCCTGCATGGTGGCATTCTGGCGGTCTGTCGTCGTGCCTTTTGCAGCGGCGCTATCGCCGTGGAAAAGGTAATTGGACGATGTTGGATCGAGCGCACCCTGCGGCGCTTCATGCACCATGCGCGCGAAATTGTCCAGGTCGTGTTGCAACTTGCTTTCAAAAGCGCTGCCTGCCCCCAAACCTTCACCCACATCGCCCAGAACACCGGCGGGCGGGTTGTAGGCGACGAATGCGTCTACCTGCGTCATCATGGGGCCTATGGTTTGAAAGATGATGCGTCCCATATTCTCCAGGCCATTATATGAGCGCCAACCAATCTGGCGATTCTCAACCCAACCTTCGTTGACCGCGTCCCATACCTGACGACCAACCACATTGGCTACCCAGTGGCTGTGCTGCTCATCATAGTAGGTGACTTCGTTAACAAAGCTCATGAATTTGGGAAAGTCGTTAAAATGCGTAAACAGGCGATACACCTGGTTAATTGGCGCGTTCACGGTCACTGAAGCGTGATGTTCTTTCAAATTCTGTGTCAAATTTTGATTCTGTGTCATATATTATCCTTTCTTACCATTCGATTGTGTTCAATGGTTTGACGTTGAAATTTACTTCACCGGGGGATGGTGTCACAGGTTCTTTCAGAAAACGCTTTTCCCTTTCACGACACAGCTAGCGTACCATACGTTTTTGGGGCAAGTCAACTATTTAAGCGCATCTATAAAGCGAAAAATACGATCTCTAACCGTATTCTAAAGTTTTAATCACGTCTTTAACGCTATTCTAATTTGTAAAAACTGAGGAGCTTAAAGGAAAACGACAATGCTGCAAGAAAAGTGGTATACTCATGTAGTTTTTTCTCAGTGAGCTTATCTACAAGGAGCGAAAGATGGCCGTAATACATCTGTCCGAAGATGAACAGACGATGATAGAAACCATCCGTGAGATTGCCAGGGAGCGGGTGGCTCCACGGGCCGCGGAGATCGATCATACGGGAGAGTTCCCCTGGGATATGAAAGAACTGCTGGCGCAGCAGGGCATTCTGGGGATGCCGTTTCCCGTGGAATACGAGGGTATCGGCTCTAGCGAACTGGCGGTGGTGATGGCGATTGAGGAGCTTGCGCGCTACTGCGCCACCACCAGTTTGATCCTGGCGGTGCAGCAGTTGGGGTCGCTGCCAATCTTGCTGGGGGGCAACCACGAACAGAAAAGCAAATATATCCCGACGCTGGCAAGCGGCGAATGGACGGCGGCTTTTGGACTGACCGAGGCCGGTTCCGGTTCGGATGCGGCGGCCATGCAGACGGTGGCGGTGCGCAAAGGCGACATATATATCCTCAATGGCTCTAAACGTTTCATCACCAACGGCGGCCTGGCGCAGGTCAATTCTATCTTTGCGCTGACCGATACAACGGTTGGGACGCGCGGCATCAGCGCCTTTATTGTGGAGAAGGATTTTCCAGGCTTCTCGGTCGGGCGTATCGAGGAAAAGATGGGCATTAAAGGGTCGCAAACGGCTGAACTGATCTTCACCGATTGCGAGGTTCCGGCTGAGAATCTGCTGGGTCGCGAGGGCGATGGTTTCAAGATCGCTATGATGACACTGGATCGCACGCGGCCTGGTATCGGCGCGCAGGCGCTGGGCATCGCGCAGGGCGCGCTCGACCTGGCGGTTTCGTACTCGAAGCAACGCATACAGTTCGGTAAGCCGATCTCTGATAACCAGGGCATTCAGTTTATGCTGGCGGATATGGCGACCAAAGTGGAAGCGTCGCGCCTGCTGATCTACAACGTAGCGGAGATGATTGATCGCGGCGACAAGCATTTTAGCAAATACTCCGCCATGGCAAAGATGTTCGCCTCGGATTCGGCTATGGAAGTGACCAACGATGCTATCCAGATTCTCGGCGGCTACGGGTACATGAAGGAATATCCAGCCGAGCGCATGATGCGCGACGCCAAAATTACACAGATTTACGAAGGCACTAACCAGATTCAACGCCTGGTGATTGCCCGCGATTTGATAATGAACGGTTAAACAGGGGAACAGTCCGTGCGTGAAGTTACCATTTTCAGTGGCTCGGCCCATAAAGAACTGGCGGAAGAAGTGTGCAAGTTTCTGGATGTGCCGTTGTGCAAAAGCACGTTTCGCCATTTCAGCAACGATTGTTTGTATGTGCAGCTTAATGCCAATTGCCGCGAGGGCGATGTCTTTCTGATCCAGCCCCTGGTGCCTCCGGTGCAGGAAAATCTGATGGAGCTGTTGTTCATGCTGGACGCGGCGCGCGGCGCGTCGGCGGCGCGCACCACGGCGGTGATCCCCTACTATTCGTATGCGCGCTCTGATAAGAAAGACGCTCCGCGCATCTCAATCGCCGGTAGACTGGTGGCTGATTTACTGACAACGGCGGGGGCCAATCGCGTGCTGACCATGACGCTGCACGCGCCGCAAGTGCATGGCTTTTTCAGCGTGCCAACCGACCATCTCAACGCCCTCAATGTGCTGGCGAGCCATTTTCGCAAACGCGACCTGCGCAATACGGTAGTGGTGTCGCCCGACCTGGGCAATGCCAAATCAGCGTCCCATTTCGCGCGCCTGTTGAAATTGCCTGTCGCGGCTGGCAGCAAGCAGCGTTTGAGCGACGATAAAGTAGTGGTCGAGGCTATTGTGGGTGATGTCGATGGCAAGAACGCCATTGTTATCGATGACGAGATCGCCAATGGCGGCACCATCGTCGAGATAATCGAGCGTTTGCGCGAACACAATGTCGGGCATATCTCCGTTGTCTGCACGCACGGACTGTTCACCGGTAAGGCCATTGAGCGATTGAGGGCGCAGCCGGATATCGTGGAGATCGTGACTACCAATACGGTTCCCCTCGCGCCAGAGAAACTCTTGCCCAATATGACGGTGTTGTCGGTCGCGCCTCTGATCGCCGAAACGATTCGTCGCATTCATAATGGCGAGTCGGTGACCAGCCTGTTCGCGGATACGATGTAAAGGTTGTGTTTGTAGTTCAGTGGAAATGAGCGTATACTTTTTCTTGTCAACTATAGCATGTGTGTTGATGATGTTAATCGATGTAGTAGAAAGAGGAAGTATCATGATCCAGCTTACTGTCCTGTATGGACAACCTCAGGACGCGGCCGCATTTGATCGCTATTACGGTGGAACACACGCTACTCTTGTGCAAAAGATTCCAGGGCTCAAGGGCTTTGTGATCACCAGGCCAACATCGCTCAATCCCCAGGAGCCATCGCCTTACTATGTGATTGCCAACCTCTATTTTGAAAGTATGTCAACAATGCAGGCCGCCTTGCAATCACCCGAAGGCCAGGCGACAGCGGGCGATTTGCAGAATTTCGCGAGTGGTGGCGCCACTCTGCTTGTCGGCGAGGTGCAGGCTTTCACTCAAGTGTCAATCGGCTAACGTCTCTTACTGTCACTAACATGCAGATGCTGCTATTCCTGTGTTGGGAAGGCAGCGTCTGCATGCCGCGTTAGTTAAAATGAACGTAGATACTGGGAAAGAAGATACCGTTGATAGCCATGCTCGCATGGTGGCCCATCTGCAATATCGAGCGTGCCGCCGGTCAGGTCAAAGATGATGGAGGCGATACTCTCACTTTGCTCTATGAAGGACCATTCGGCATCATTGTGCAGGCAAATGCTGTTGGGAGATGTGGCGTGATCGGCGAGCATGGCGCGTAAGTTGTTTTCGGTAATGGGATGCGATTGTGCCAGCGTTTGCATACGCCTATCGCGTTCGCGAGTCTCTGGATAGTCGCGGACGTAGCGATCTTGCGCGGCAAGCGCGGCGTAGGTGCAGTGGTTGGTGTGCGTCAGTATGCCCTGGGTGGGGCGATGAACCCATTGGCCTGCCGGGGTGGCTTCGACATCGGTAATTGCGCTGCTGCGGTCGGCCAGCATGTGGTTGCAGGATGTGCAGCGCGGCGTTTTGCCGATGAGCGCTATGGCTTCATCGACGTTGTGGCACTCTTCCAGCACGCGCCGCAAAATGATGTGCATGGGCACGGCTGGCCCGCCGGAGTCGCTATCCGAGCGTAGCAGGTTGATGCACATTGCCAGGCCCGCGGCGTTGATGCCAATTTTCCCCACGATACCCGCCTCGGTCAGCGTCAACAGGTCGGGGCCGTCGCTACGCTTCACAAACCACAGTACCAGCGTTCCCACAAGCGAGGGATGCCAGTCCCAGTTCTGCGCGACGCGGGTGTGTCCATCCGCTGAGGCTGCCGCGCTGATGGCGATAGAAGTGCATTCGGGCCGATGAGTGACGCCGTACATGAGTTCGGTACGCGCATTGATGGCTACGATTTCGCGTGTGTCGCACTGTGCCCCCTCGGCGATACCGCGTATCTCTTCAAGCAGATGGGGAGCGAAGTCGGCGATGGCAGGAATGAAACGTTCGGCGTGTTCAAATATTGCCGCATGGTTCAGCCCGGCGAAGTTCTCAAAAATCCGCATATAGGCGTGAACTGTGTGCTGAACGCGCTGCCTTTCGCCGCGCCCCAGGTGCAGGCCGCGCGCGAATGGTTCGCCTTCGCTGATTACGACCGGGATGTGCTGATCCATGGGCGTGTCCTTTCTGGCTGCTAATTGTTCCTGTCAATACAATTTTTTAATATCGGCTGTCGCATTGTTAAACCAGGATAAGCATTTCCTTTGTTCACATCTCATTTGTATTGAGATAATTATAGTAGCATAACTCATGAAGTATAATCATGATACATCATAAAACCATTAAAGGGATTGAGTATGAAAGAGCACATTGCATTACAGACAGAGCTAGAATACTTTCAGAAAAACAAGCAGGAGTATCTGAAACTCCATAAGGATCAATTTGTCCTTATCAAAGGCGAGAACTTTGCAGGTTCATTTACTACGGAAGCAGAAGCATACAAAGCAGGTTTAGAGAAATTTGGCAACGTGCCATTTTTAATAAAGCAAGTCCTGAACGATGATGGGACGGTTTCCTATTCTGCATTTTTCATAGTCAATTTCTCCATTGACAACTATCCGGCGTATCCTTATACTTCTCTATAAGAGCAGATCAGCTTGATTTGCCCGGTCGTTGCTTATTGGTGGCGCTGTGGCTGCCAGTGTTCAACTTAACCCCCAATGCGCGTATTCCACCGTCTTCCCAACTGGCATGTGGGTTTCTGCGTCTGGCTGCCATGACGATTACCAGTTCGGTTCGCCTGTATTTTTTAAGGGGGAAGCTTTCATGAAGAAGACACTTATCCTCTGCGCAACGGTGGCGCTCGTGGTTGGTATTTTCGCGGGCATGATGTTCGCCAACCTGCTGCGCAACAGTCCCTCGGCCAACGCGAACGGTGTCACGACAGTGCATGTAGTTGAACATGCTACCAGCGATACCGTTCAGCAGTGGAACTCAAAACGGCTTTCAGTAGGTGACATTCTCGGCTTCCACAATGCTGTATTCGACGCTGGAGATAAGCACCAGGTGGGGCAGGACAACGGACAATGCACGCGCACCGTGGCAAAAGGCAAGACCGAATGGGAGTGCTTCTGGACGGTTTTGTTGAAAGGCGGCACTATCACCGTTGAGGGGCCTTACTATGATGATGGCACCGATACGACACTGACCATCACAGGCGGCACAGGTCGCTATGTCGAAGCTCGCGGCTGGATGCTGCTGCACGCCCGCGGCAACCCGGTCGGCTCGGAGTACGACTTCGTGTACCACCTGGTGGATTAAACGCTGCCTCTTCGAAACTTTTTGGAATCACTTTGACCGGAAAAGGAAGTAGCGACGCCAGAGATCCTTCGCTGCGCTCAGGATGACAGCACAGGGGTGTTGTCATCCTGAGCGCAGCGAAGGATCTCTGGCGGACGTATGGGGAATCACCAGAAGTTATTGCTTCTATCAAAGCGGTTTTTGCGCCACGATCCATAAGAAGGTGACTGGAACGCCATCTTCGTCTGCTGTTTCTTCTTGTGCGCTGAGGATTTGAAACCCTGCTTCTTGCACGAGAAGCAGGTTGGTTTGGCTATCGAAGTGGCTCCAGTACATGGATGTGCCAAGCCAGTCCTGCTCGATGGCCGCTTCTGTTGAATTGGCACCCATCGTTGCAATTAGCATACCTCCGGGTCGCAGCCAGGTAGCAATCGTCGTGGAGGAGTTGAGGATGTTCCGCGCGCGGAACGTGAATGATGGAGTAGAAAGCAACAACAGCATCAAAGCTTGCAGGCGGAAATGCAAGCTTTGTCATGTCGGCCTGCAAAAAAGTCGCGCCGGGAACATTGCGGCGAGCAAGCTCAACATGTCTTTCTGAAAGATCTATGCCTGTCACTTTACAATGCTGTGCAAGTTTTCGTGTTGTTGGAATACCTGCGCCGCAGCCAAGTTCAAGCACAGCAGCCCCGGTGGGAAGTTGTTGTAGCAAGAGAGAAGCGTAGCGATCCCGCTCATCCGTTCGCGTGCGATTGACCCACTGGCTGTATCGTTCAGCGATGTGGTCATAGCCCTGGGCGACAATCTGCTTGGGTCCAACTTCCCCACCCTTTCATGTTTTGCAGGATGCCTTTGTCGCATTACACTTCTTGTTCTTGCGCTGCCTGCACCTCTATCGCTCGTGCCACGATCTCGGAGATGTCCTCGATGCGCAGCTTTTCCTCGGCTTCGACGCCTTTGACGCCGTCGTCGAACATGGTGATGCAGAAGGGGCAGGCGGCGGCCAGCACGTCCGCGCCGGTTTCCAGGGCCTCGTTGACGCGGGTCTGGTTGACGCGCTTGCCGATTTTCTCTTCCATCCAGGCGCGCCCGCCGCCGCCGCCGCAGCAAAAGCTCTTGTTGCGGTTGCGGCGCATCTCGGTGATGCCGTTACTATTGAGAACGGTCAGCACGCGGCGCGGCTCGTCGTAGATGTCGTTGTAGCGACCGATGTAGCAAGGGTCGTGGTAGGTCAATTTGCGCTCGTCGAAACCTTCGGGCAAGCTGATCTTCTCTTCTGAAAGCAACATATCAATGAAGGTAGTGTGGTGGACCACGTCGTAGTTGCCGCCTAGTTGCGGGTACTCGTTCTTGATGGTGTTGAAGCAGTGCGGGCAGGCTGTGATGATGGTGCGGTGTCTGGGCGCTGTGCCATTGCTCGAAGCGTGTCCGTTGTGGCCATTTTGATTATCGTTGACGTTCAGGCCATAGCCATTAAGCACTTCGATATTCTGCTGCGCCATCATCTGGTAGAGGTATTCGTTGCCGATGCGCCGCGCCGGATCGCCGGTGCAGGATTCTTCGGGGCCGAGAATGGCGAAATTGACATGGGCGGCTTTGAGAATTTTGGCGACGGAGGTGGCAACTTTCTTGTTGCGTTCGTCGAATGAACCCATGCAGCCCACCCAGTAGAGCACATCGGCTTCGGGATTTTCGCCCATCAGGGGAATATCCAGGCCTGCCGCCCACTCGGCGCGCTTATCGTTGCTGATCTCCCAGGGGTTGGCGTTACGCTCGATGTTGTTGAAAAGCGAGGTTACTTCCTGCGGGAAGTCGCTCTCTTCCATCACCAGGTGACGGCGCATATCAACGATGGTGGGGACATGCTCGATGGATACGGGGCAAATTTCCATGCAGGCGCGGCAACTGGTGCATGACCACAGCGCTTCGGTTGAGATGATGCCGCCCACCATTGACTCGGAATGCGCGGCTTGCTCATCTGGAGTCTTGTCAGCTTTCACGCCGGCGATGCCCAGTTTGCTCCACAGGGTATCCTCGCCGAGAATTTCATCGCTATGCACGAACAGCGCTTCCTTGACGCCCAGGATGATCTCTTTGGGGAAGAGCGGCTTGCCCGTGTTGGAGGCGGGGCAGACGGTGTTGCAGCGCCCGCACTCGGTGCAGGCATAGCCGTTGAGCAGTTGCTTCCAGGTAAATTGTTCGGGTTTGGAGACGCCGTAGTCCTCGCGCTCCTCGATGTTTTCCATGAGCGGCAGCGCGCCCTTTGGGCCGTAGTTGCGGAAGAAGACATTGAAGGGCGTTGCCATCAGGTGCAGGTGCTTGGAGCGCGGGATGTAGACCAGGAAGGCGAAAAAGATGGTGATGTGTATCCACCAGAAGACGCGGAACAGGATAAGGTTTGTGCTGGTTCCCGCCCCGCTAAGGGCCGGGCCGAACCATGATCCGAACAGTGACCATGATGTGCCGCCGCTTGCCGCATAGTCGAAAATTTCGACGAGCGCGAGCGTGATCAGAATCAGCATAATACCGATCAAGATGATAAAGCCATCCAGTGGCCCGTGCAATGAGCTGCTGAGTTGTTTGGGACGCACAATACCGCGCCGGATGGCAAAGACGACCAGGGCGACGGCGACAAAAATAATGAAGGCATCCAGCACACCCGCGAATACCTGGCTATCGCCAATAAGCGGCAAAGTCGCCCCAAAGGCTCGCAGCATCAGATTGAGCAAACCAAACTGAATGACGATGAAGCCCCAGAATGTAAAGAAGTGCGCAATACCAGGGATAGGGTCTCGCAGCACCCCGGCCTGACCAAGCACGATCTGGAAGAACGCGCCTATACGCTCCTCGAGATGGTCAGTGCGATCTGTTCGCCGAGCCTTTACCAGCAGGGTAATCAACTCGACCGCTCGCACGCCGAAGAGAATGATGCCTGCTCCGGCCAGCAGTATAAATAAGATAATACCAATCCAGTTACCGGTTGGTGATGGGGGAGTCATAGGATGAACCTCCATATCTAATTTGTGTAGTTTCAGGGTATCAGAGGTGCAGGAGGCGAAGCCTCCTGCACCTCTGATACCCTGAAACTACATTTATTGTGCCTTGCGTTTCTTCACTTCCTGGGTGAGTTGCGGGAGGATGGTGAGCGCGTCGCCGACGATGCCCAGGTCAGCCACCGAGAAGATGGGCGCGTGCTCATCTTTGTTGATGGCGACGATGTATTTGGAGCCTTTCATGCCCGCGAGATGCTGGATGGCGCCGCTGATGCCGATAGCTACATAGAGCGTTGGCTTGACGGTCTTACCGGTTTGCCCGATCTGGTAGCTATAGGGGAGCCAGCCGGCATCGACGATGGCGCGTGTTGCGCCTGCCGCGCCGCCCAGGGCAGCAGCCAGTTCCTCCACGTAATGGAAGTTTTCAGCTTTGCCGAGACCGCGCCCGCCGCTTACGATGACGCTGGCATCTTCAAGGGAAGGGCCTTCGCTCTCCACGTCGACGCGCTCGAGTACCTTCATCACCTGCGAACTGGCCTGTAGCGAGACGTTGAGCGTCTCAACTTCGGCGGTTCTGTCAGCGAAGTGTTCCAGGCCGAAGGCTTTGGGGCGCGTCAGCACGATGCCGGTGCCTTGCTTTGGCAGGGTAGCTGTAACGAGGGTTTCGCCGCCCCAGGGGACAGTCACATTGAGCGTGTCGCCCTCGAACTGCAAGTCGGTGGCGTCTGTTATGAGGCCCATGTTGTTGCGCGCATTTAGACGGGCCGCGATGTCGCGCAGGTCGTAGGTCGTGGCGAGCATGAGCAGGTCGGGCTGATGCTGCTTGAGCAGATCGCTCAACGTGTCTACGGCTGGCAGCGTCAAATACGTGTCGTAGGCGGGGTCATTATGGACGTACACCTTCTCCGCGCCATATTCGCCGATGCCGGAAGCCACTTCGTCAGCGTGCGAGCCGAGCACAATAGCCTCGGCGCGGCCCAGCGATGCGGCCTTGCCCAGCACTTCGAGGGAAGAACGGGCGGGTCGGCCATTTTCTAACTCGACCAGTACCCAGATTGTTTTTGCCATGATAGATGTCTCCTCCTGATGTACTAGAGCAACTGGTAGCGCTGCAAAAAGTCGGCGATGGTCGAAGCGGCGTTGCCATCGTCCTTCATGACCTGTCCGGCGGCGCGGGCTTCGGCCTTGCCAATGGTCATGACCTGTTCGCGCGCGCCTGCCTCGCCAACCTGCGCGGCCTCGATGCCCAGGTCGCTCAGGGTCAACTGCGTGAAGGGCTTTTTCCTGGCGCTCATGATGCCCTTCATGGTCGGATAAATAGCTTCGAAGGAGCCACTGGCGATGGTAATAACGGCAGGCAGAGGGCTTTCGACGGTGCGGTATCCTGTTTGCGTGACCTGCTTAATGACGGCTCGCTGGCCCTCCACATTGATTTCGCGGGCGAAGGTGAGCTGCGGGATACCCAGAAATTCCGCGATACCACCGGGAACCATGCCGGTATAGCCATCGGTGCTCTCGGTGGAGCAGAAGATCATGCCGGCATTTTCTTTTTTCAGGACAGCCGCCAGGACGCGCGCGGTACTGAGCGCATCGGAACCTGCCAGCGCGGGGTCTGTCACCAGTATGGCGCTATCAACGCCCATCGCCAGGGCGCGGCGCATGGCCTCTTGCGCGCTGGTGGGTCCCATACTTACAGCGATAAGCTCGCTGTTGCCGATGGTGTCGCGCAATTTGATGGCGGCAGAAATAGTGCTCTCGTCGCCAGGATCGAGAACCAGCGAAACGCCGCTGCGCACGAGCCGCCGGGTTGACGGATCGAGCTTGCTCACAACGGTGTTGGGGTCTGGGATCTGTTTGATACAGACATAGATTTTCATCGTGTATTGCCTCAACTTTATCTGTGCACATGTAGAAAGAGGGCGACCCCTCGTAGATTTCTCGGCTACCTTATTGTACCTGTCAAGAAAAGAGAGTGTCAACGTTGCTGGCTAACGCTCTGCATCCACCTTTTCTCACTTGTGTCCCTACAAAGCCGTTTGATTCTGTGTATAATGTAGTATGGTGCAAATTGGCTGCTCAGCGTCTGCGGCGCTTCGCAGGATTTTAGAGTGAGATGTGATGGCGCGCAGCCGCAGGCTGCGCGCCATCACATCTCACTTCGTGGGTGGGCTAGCCGCAGGTGGCGAGAAGTCCCGAATAGGGATGAAATATCATCACTTTGGAAAGGACCACAAATATACATGAAAACGCGACAACTTGGCAAGACGGATATGAATATTACGCCGATTGGCTACGGCAGTTGGGCCATTGGCGGCAATAATTGGGCTGTAGGCTGGGGGCCACAGGATGATCAACAGGCGATTGCAGCAATTAAACGCGCGCTCAATCTGGGTATCAACTGGATAGATACTGCTGCCGTATATGGGTTGGGTCATTCTGAAGAACTCGTGGGACAGGCTCTTAAAGGGGGAGACTACCATCCCTATATCTTTACGAAGTGCTCGCGCCTCTGGGATGATAAGGGCAATCCGTATGGCAGTTTGAAGGCGGATTCGATCCGGCGCGAGGCTGAAGCCAGCCTGAAACGTTTGCAGGTGGATGTGATCGACCTGTACCAGATGCACTGGCCCGATCCAGAGCAGGATATTGAGGAGGGCTGGACGGAAATGGCCCGGTTAAAAGAGGAGGGCAAAGTGCGCTATATTGGCGTCTCGAACTTTAGCGTTCGAGCAGATGCGCCGAGCTATGAAGATCGCGCCTATCGACTCGCTGCAGCCGCCCTATTCGTTGATTTGCCCGGAAGCGGAGCGGGAATTGCTGCCTTTCTGCCAGGAACACAGTATCGGGGTACTCGTCTATTCGCCGATGGCGTCCGGGCTTCTCACCGGGTCTATGACACGAGAGCGCATTGCGAATTTACCGGACGATGACTGGCGCAAACGCGATTTGCGATTTCAGGAGCCGCAACTCTCGCGCAACCTGGCCCTGGTGGAGAAACTGAACGAAATTGGGTTTACGCATAATCTCCCGGCTGGTGTGGTAGCCATCGCCTGGACGTTGCGCCAACGGGCTGTAACGGGCGCTATCGTGGGCGTGCGCAGCCCTACGCAAATAGAGAACCTGCTTCCCGCCGCCGAGTTCCGCCTGTCAGACACGGAACTGGCCGAGCTTAATACGTTTCTGGAGAAGAACGCATAGAGTCATTGTTCAGGACGGCGGGAGAACATCCTTTTATGGCTGGTTTCGCCGCCGTCTGGCCCAGGGCAAACCCTCGCGAATTGCGCTGCGCTGGGAGTTATTGAAGCCATACCAGTCAGCAACAGCTTCGTCTATCTGCTGTTGAAGAGCGATACACCTGTTCGAGTTGCTTTGTGCCTGCTGGCTAATGCTATGGTAGCTATCCAGCCATGCTTGTGCGGCTATGCTATCCGGCAGTTGCCAATTTTGCGCCTCGCTCCAACTATCATTTTCCCGTCCTGGCTCGTTTAGAAATAGCTCTAACGCCTGCGCAAATGCTACTGTCTTCAGCCTCTTTTCAGTTCAGGATGTATAATGATGGGTAGCGCGTAAACAGGATGCGTATAGTCAGTAGGGAGTACTTCTGATATCGGAAGGAAAAGCTATCACTACACGAGGGCATGATGCGTAATGGTGAGCTTGAAGAACCACGAGACGACTTAGATGTTGAGATTACGAGCCTGGACGAGGGGAAAGCTGCTGGTCTTGCACCTGGCGATGCGTGGTTATTTGCGCGCAGGCATAAACGACCATTGACAATAGCGATGGTGGGAATGGTGGCGCTGGCGATAGTGCTCATCGTGGTCAATACGTCTGCTGTGCGGGGATTAGCTGTCAAAGCGCTGGCGCTGCCTACGCTCGCGCCCGTCCGGGCATTGTATCCCGGCGAGGACCTTTTCTATGTGCGAGCAGACCCGGTCTGGGGGCGTCTTAGCGTTGATGGGCGTGCCATTACGCGCTTGCCCATTGTCGGAGTAAGCCCACCCTTGCAGCTGGCGCGTGGACAACACGAGCTGGTATGGAGCGCGGAACCGTTTCTACAACAGCGCTGTACGCTGTCGGTACCCACCAGTTATCTCACCGATACCTGCGCGGATCACTCGACGGTGCAGGTAGGCACAAACATTGATTTTATCGTAATATTCGCCGAGTCGTTGAGCACGCTGCCAGCCGACCAGCGTATAGCTTTGATGCAGGCGGTGCAGGGAGAATTGAATACCCGGCAATCAACGGTGATTGTGCCAGAGGGTGAACTTTATGCGCTGACGCCTGACCGGGTCTGCCGGCCCGCAATCAACGAATCTCAGTGTTATGCCGTTGCCACACAGCCGCTCTATGCGACCTTGCATTTCCAGTTGGATACAAATTCATCTTCAAACCAAACCTGCTTGAACCCGGAACCAGGATGTACCTACCTGCATGAAAATTGCTTTACCTTCTGCCCGGTCGCCATCAACACGCCGGGTGTGGCACATGTATGGAATGTGCTGGCGCCTGTGCTGCCTCTCTGGACATTTCAAAAGCCGGAAGGCAGCGTTTTTGAGCGCAATGTCCCGGATAATGTGCTCTGGGACATTTCGACCGGGCAAATAGCGGACGAATCGCTTATTGAAATGCAGATCACCTGGCAGAACTCAGCATGGCAGGTGAACATACCCGCGACTATGCGCACAACCGCGCCTGTTGGACTCAATCCTGTCTGTGAGGCCGCGCAGAATGTGGTGGGGATACAATACCCGCCGGTAGACTCGTTTGGCGAGCCATTATTTTTGCAATGGAACTATGCGTCTGGCCTGGTTCCGGCGTCAGGTTGTCTGGGGGTAGGATTGTTGAGGCTGGATAGCGGCAGCGGAAAATCAACCAGTAACACGCCGCCGGGGCTGGCCTATTGTCTGCTGCGTTTTGGCGTCCTGCTGGCCGTGAATGCCGAGGCGCATCACTTCTGGCCCAATTTGCCCCTGGCCGATGCCTATGAGCAGGGCCTGGCGCAACAACTGGCAACAAATATTTCTACCATCACGTAAAATTTAGGATTGTTATGAAGCAGAACGAGCGTGAAGAAGCGCGGGAAGGTCTCGAATTTGAGATCACCAATCTGGACGAAGCGGTGGGTGATGCGCCTTCTGATGCGCGTTTGCCGGAAAAGCCCGTTGTTTTCTTACGCAAACATAAAGGGCCGGTAACTATAGCTACGGCGGCTTTATTTGTGCTGGCGATACTGCTTATCCTGTTTAGCATCACGCCCATCAGACAGTTCTTCATTCCCGCGCCGGTACAGACCACATTCGATTACCGATTGGATGCCAACCCGCCCTGGGGGCATCTGTTAGTGGATGGGCAAGCTGTCAAAATGACTTCAAGCGGAATTTACCCACTTTTCAGTCTGTCTCGCGGGAAGCATACCCTGTTGTGGCGCGCCGACCCATTTTCACCGCAGCAGTGTATTATCGTGGTGCCCGTGGGGTTCGGTATTGATACCTGCAAGCATCCGGAGATTCCGCCAGCGTCAGGAGGAACCAACTCCTATATCAGTTTCCCAACAGATCTCGCTATGCTCTCGACAGAGCAGAGTACTGCGTTGCTACAGGCTACACAGGCGATGTTCGATAGCCAGCAATCCAGCGAGATGGTGCGTCCGGGAGATCTGTACGCCCAGACTTCTCAAGCAACCGGGTCGAGCTCGCCTTCGTGTACCGTGTTGCAGATCGCGGCGCTTTGTCTCGCGTACGCTGATCAACCACTCAAGGCGACACTGCGCCTGCAACTTGATACTACCAGTTGGTCCCGTGTTTCTTGCGCCGGGGGGGCATGCGCGTCCAACGGCCAGAACTGCCATATATTCTGCACGCAATTCTTCTATGCTGCGCCTGACGTTGGCGCATCTCCAACGGTGTGGCAGACGATCGTGTATGCGCAACTGTTCTGGCGCTTTAGCGCATTGGATGGATCAGTGGTTGCGGATGACCAGGCAGATTTTTTTATTCGCGGGCAGCAAAACGATATCGCGGTGCCATTGAACATTACCTGGGATGGCCGCCACTGGGGCGTATCAATGGGTATGACCGGCGACTATGCCTACTCAAGCACTCCTGTATGTGATGCCGCTATGGGAGATCTGAACAACCTGGAGAATGCTGTTCCGGCCACGACAGGTCAAGAAACGCAAACCTCAATGAGCGCCGTACGGGGTACGACATTTGCTTCAGGGTGTCTGATCGAGTTCAAGTTGCAAACGGGGGTGTTTCCAGTAGCAACGCCAACACCACCACCACCTGTTGTCGCGTATGTAATGCAGCGTTTTGGCGTGTTGCTGGCGGTCAATAGCGCCGCGCATCACCTTTTCCCATTCTTACCTGTCGCCAATGCCTATGAGAAGCAATTAGCCCAACAGTGGGCCGGTCACCAGGTGATCGCAGATGTACAGACAAAAGTGTACAGTCGGCTATGATCTGCGGCATATGACTTTACGTGCGTCTCTGGCGAAGTACCAGAATTGAGGTGACGACCGCCACAAAACCTGCTGCGCATAAGGGCAGTCCAGCTTGCGCGCTTTGTGAAACGATCCAGAGAACCGCGCCGAGAATTTCAAGCGCCAGGCCGCCTACGAAAAGCGCGACGATTGCCAGTGGTGAACGCTCGAATGTGCCGCGCATATCCTGTTTCCCATAAACAGGAGCTTGCGTGGTTGTCATTAAGGGTGTATCGACCAGATCAGCATCTGGCTGCGTTTCAGCGCTCTCTTGCGCCATAGCTGCGCGGAGCGTTTCCTGTAAGCTTTCGATTTTCTGGCGCGGAGCGCGAATGTAGATTTTGCGCTTGCTGCTGCTCAGCAGCAACTCGCGAAAAAGCGGCTCAAAGGATTTTTCGCGCAGCGTAACGGCGCGGATAGAGGCGAGTGGCAGCGCGTTGAGAAAGAGCCGCTCGCGAGGAAACGTCGTATAGATATAGCCGAAGACGCGCTGGTTGGTCACGATAATATCGCAGGCTGTGCCGTGCGATTCCTGGCCGCCGTCCCAGATGGCGGGCATGGTGAAGAATGGCGTTTCGTCCTGCTGCAAATGCAGGCGCAGACCCTTGAAACGCCTGAGTATCTTTTCTGCTGTTGTGGTTTGAGTAAGCATTCTATGACCTCGCTATATGTGTATCGTGATTATAACATACTGACCTGTTAAAATTCATCAGGACGGGGCGACGCTGGTTGCTGCTTTCGGTTGTCAAAAATACATCAGGGGAAAGTCTGATGCACAATCAGGGAAACTCCTGTTGTTTAATGTGTTTCCGGCTCCTACAATCTAAGCTGGCTAAATAAAATGAAGGTGTTTCAAATTGATGGTTGGCACTGTTTCGCCTCGTAGCGCGTAATATCGTTGGGATGAATACGCAATTACCGGCGACAGTCAGGGGGATATCGCTATGTCGGATTTACTGGCTGCGCGAGCGCAGATGGGTACATCGCTCGCGTTTCATATCATATTTGCGTCGTTAGGCGTGGGCTTGCCGCTCTTGATGTGCATCGCGGAAGGGCTGGCGCTGCGCACAAAGAACCCGGAGTGGATGGCGCTGACACGTCGCTGGGCGCGGGCATCGGCCATTCTCTTCGCTATCGGCGCTGTGTCGGGTACCATTCTTTCGTTTGAACTGGGCCTGCTCTGGCCCACCTGGATCAAGTTCGCGGGTTCCGTCGTTGGTCCGGCCTTCGCCTTCGAGGGCTTCGCGTTTTTCCTGGAGGCCATCTTCCTGGGCCTGTACCTGTATGGCTGGGACAGGCTGACGCCGCGCGCGCACTGGCTCTGCTCGTTCCCCATCTGGATCAGCGGGTTGGCGTCGGCCTGGTTTATCGTCAGCACAAATTCTTGGATGAACACACCGGCAGGTTTCGTGATTAAAAACGGGCAGGTCACGAATATTGATCCCATACAGGCCATGTTCAACCCCAGCACACCGTATGAAACCATCCACATGATCCTGGCAGCCTACGTGGCGACAGGCTTTGGGGTGGCCGCCGTCTATGGCTGGGCCATGCTGCGCGGCAAGCGCGACGGGTATCACCGCAAGGGTCTGATGCTGGCGCTCGCCCTTGGCGCGATTGCGATTCCGTTGCAGATCGTCAGTGGCGATGCCAACGCGCGCTTTCTGAATACCTCGCAGCCTGCCAAACTAGCCGCTATGGAGGGTCTGTTTCAGACGACGAAGGGCGCGCCGCTCGAAATTGGCGGGCTGGCTGACCCCGCTACCGGGAAAGTCTATTATGCGCTTGAGATACCGCATGGATTGAGCTTGCTGGCGACGTTTGACCCCAATTCTACCATTCGCGGGCTGGACTCCTTTCCCGTCAATGATCGCCCCAACCCCTTGCCGGTGCATACCTCGTTTGATGGCATGGTCGCCAGCGGCTTCTTCGCGCTGTTTATAGGATGGCTCTTCTGGCTGCTCTACTTCCTGCGCAAACGCAAGATGCCGCAAAATCGCCTGTTGTTGATAGGCATTGTGCTCTCCGGGCCGTTATCGTTTCTGGCGATTGAGCTGGGCTGGATGGTAACTGAATTTGGGCGGCAGCCCTGGGTCATTTATGGTTACTTGCGCACCGCCGATGCCGTCACGACAGCGCCCTGGCTGAATATCAGTTTCCTGGTCTTCTCAGGCATCTACGTGGTGCTGGCGATTGCGATGACCTTTTTCTTGCTGCGCCTGGCGCGTACCCCGCTGCCGAAAATGGAGTGGGCAGAGCTGGCGGCTGGTCAGTCGCGCAGCCAGAAGCAGCAAATTCCCGTGTAGGAAGGAGGCGGACTATGTCATTAGCGTATGTGATACTGACGATTTTATGGCTGGCGCTGATCGCCTACGCGGTGCTTGGCGGCGCGGATTTTGGCGCGGGTGTCTGGGATTTGCTCTATATTGGCAATAAAGATGTGAGCAAACGGCGGCATGAATTCATCAATCATGCCCTGGGGCCGGTGTGGGAGGCCAATCATGTCTGGCTGATTTTCCTCATCGTGGGCCTGTTTACGGCGTTTCCCAGCGTGTTTTCGACGCTCTCGATTGTGCTTTTCCTGCCCTTTACCCTGGCGCTGATCGGAATTGTGATGCGCGGCGCGGCTTTCATCTTCCGCGTGTACGGCACGAGGAATGATACATATGGAGCCGTTGTGTGGGGAGCAGTATTCAGTTTTGCCAGCATTATCACGCCGTTCATCCTGGGCGCGTCGGCGGCGGCAGTGGCAAGCGGGCATATCCGTATCACGTCCGCTACTGTCCAGGCTGATATGACAGGCGTAACATGGTTCACGCCATTCGCCATCGTCATTGGCTTAATGGCGGTCGCCTTATGTGGGGTGCTCTCTTCAGTGTATCTTTCGGTAGAGGCGAAACAGGCGCAAGATACAGGGTTGGAACAGGCCTTTCGCCTGCGCGCCATCATAGCGGGGGCGGCCACTGCTACGCTTGGCGCAGTGGGACTGATCCTGTCACGAACAGAAGCTCCTTTGCTATGGCAGGGCTTGCTGGCGCACGCTATCCCGGTAGTGATCGGTACCATGCTTGTAGGTTTGGCGACAGCCGCCGCGCTTTTCACCCGGCGTTATCGCGTCGCGCGCGTGCTGATTATTATTGAGACGGCGGGTTTGCTCGGCTCATGGGGCGTTTCCCAGTTGCCCTACCTGATTCCGCCTTTTGTAACGGTGGATAGCGCGGCAAATTCTCCCGCTGTGCTGCAAGTCCTGCTCATTGGTACCATCATCGGTATGGCGCTGCTGCTGCCATCGCTGTATTACCTCTTCTCGGTCTTTAAGCTGCCGTATCCCGCGCCGGGCAAGGAAGAGGAGCCTGACACCTCAACCGTGAAATCGCTGTAACGCCTGGAAAATCGCGTGCGTGCCGAATTCGAGCGCGTCGATTGGGATGCGCTCGTCTGCCGCGTGGATGGTCTCCACAAAATTGAAATCGGCTGGCAGCTTCATAGGCAAAAAGCCGTAGCACTGAATACCCAGTTGCCCGAAATAGAGACCATCGGTCGTGGCCATTAACAGTTGGGGCAGCGGGATGGCATCTGGATCAGCTTCGCGCAGGATATTCGCCAGCGTGTCGAACAGGCCCATGTTGGCTTCGGATAATCCTGGATCGTCACGTATGACTTCCAGTTCGATATCATTGCCAATCAGCGCGCGTATTTCTCGCAGGAAATCAGCGGCGGTATAGCCAGGGAGCAGGCGACCATCCATCTCAACATCGATGCGGGCCGGAATGACGTTGATCTTGTCGCCGCCACGCACGATAGTCGGATTGACGATATTGTGCAGCAATGGGTCGAAAAGCTGTCCCGCCTGTCCTAACTGGTCGAGCACGGCGTCGGTGCGCGCCGGGTCAAGCAGTTGGGAGAGCAATTCGCCGACCTGTGCGGGGAGCGCCTGCGCGATGGTCTCGATCATTTGCCGCACGACGGGAATGATATGTGGAGGTAAACGCTGCTGGTCAAGCTGCGAGAGCATTCGCCCAAGCTTTGCCATCGCGCCGCCATGTATGATACTTGAGCCATGGCCGCCGGGGCCGCGCACGATGGCTCGCACCTTGCAGCTATGCTTCTCCAGCACCTGAATGGGGTAAAAGGTGCGTCCGGCGAAATGCAGCGTGAAGCCGCCAAATTCGCCCAGTGCGTAACGCACATCCTTGAACAAATAAGCATGTTCTTCAACGAGGTAGCGCGCTCCATAGCCGTCGCCCACCTCTTCATCGCTCACAATCGCCAGAATCACATCACCGGGTAGAGAGACAGATTCGGCTTTGGCGCGTAAAAACGCGCACAGCATCATGACTACGCCGCCCTTCATGTCCAGCGCGCCGCGACCCCAGACATAGCCATCGTGGATTTCACCGGAGAATGGCGGATGTTGCCATTGCTGGTTGGCGGTAGTGACGACATCGACGTGTCCCTGTAAGAGCAAGGGTGGCGCGTCACCTCGCCCGGTCAATCGCGCCACCAGGTTCGGTCGCGCCGCATCGCTCGCGAAAATGCGCGACTCGATACCCGCCTCGTCGAGCAGCGATTGAATATAGTTGATACAGGCGGCCTCGCTACCGGGCGGATTGGTGGTGTCGAAACGGATGAGGCGTTGCAGGAGTTCTGCCGGACGCTGGTAGATCGGTAACGAACTGGCGTTTGTTGACATCTTGGTTACGCTTTCTAATCCCGACGATGGATGTTATAATCGTCATAAGAATTGCTACGCAGGAGAATACCCCATTGGCCCGGAAAGAACAGACCAACGTCGAAGCAGGGCAGGAACAAAAGCGTCCTGACTCTTCTATCAGTAAGAAAGTAAGCGACCACCTGGCGAATCAACGCACCTTTCTTGCCTGGATACGTACTGGCCTGGCAACCATTACCTTTGGATTCGTGGTGGAACGCTTCGGGCTGTTATTGAGAGAACTGGGCCTGAGAAATAGCGCCAGCACCAATATCAACACGATCCATTATTCGGCAATTATCGGTATCTCGCTCACCTTATTGGGCGTGGTCGTCATGATCGTGGCGCTTTTGCATTTTTTGCAGATTCGCCGAGCTATCGACAGAGAACTTTTTCATCCTCCTGTGGGATTCGCCGTTGTTTTAACGGTACTTGCCAGCCTCATCGGTTTATTGCTGGCGATCTACCTCGCACTCACCGCGTAATGCTTCTCGCTACCCAACTCTCTCATAGCCTGCTAGCTGCTTTGTTGAGAATATACATCACGTTCCCATCATAGTCGGTCACTTCGTTGGCGGAAAACTGCTTGCCGTTGTCGAGTTGATACGCGGCAATGCGCAGTGCGAGGGGCGGGTCTGTTGCTAACAATATGCCGCTCACTTTGCCCAGCGTATTGCCATCTTCGCTTTTGACTACGCTGGAGAGCAGAGAACTACTTGTAGGTAGTTCCAGTAAATGCCCGCTATTTGCCTCCTCGATGAGCATCGAGTCGCTAGCAACGGTGATGGAGGCGCGTTCGATAGCGCCTATGGCGCTTGTCGAGAGTATGCGGTAGCCGCCTATCCCTACATTGACGCGCAGCGCGTAAATGCTGTTGGTTTCCAGTTTGTAGTAAAAGTCTTCCACGGTGCCAGCGTTTCTCCCCTCGTGGGGAATTGCCACCGGCAGACCGCGCACTTCAGACCAGTTTCGTATAGCCATAATAGTACAACTCCTAAAAATATTTCTTTACCAGGGCGGGGGCAAGCCCGGCCCGTACCCTACTACGAAGGAGGGGGCGAAATCGTATAGGGTACGGGCCGGGCTTGCCCCCGCCCTGGTCGCGTAACTGTTATCGTGTGCGCGCCAGTTGTTGTTTGGGCGGGATGTGTACCGGGCGGCCCTCCACAGCCAGCATGGCTTCGCGCAGGCCCTCACTCAGGGTTGGATGCGGGTGAATGGTTTCGATGATCTCGTCGGCGGTCAGCTCGCCGCGCATGGCGACCGAATATTCGCTAATGAGGTTGGTGGCATCAGGCCCAATAATGTGCGCCCCCAGGATTTCATCGTACTTGCCGATGATGACTTTGGTGAAACCCTCGGTCTGGCCCGTCGCCACAGCTTTGCCAATCGCCGTCCAGGGGAAACGCTCAACGCGCGCATCGGGATATTTATCTTTCGCCTGGGCCTCGGTGAGTCCGATGAAGGCTACCTCCGGGAAGGTGTAGATGGGATTGGGGACAACCGTGTAATCCATTTTTGCCGCGTGGCCCATGGCGTTATCGCTGGCGATTTCGCCCTCCGTCGAGGCAACGTGGGCGAGGCCCGCGCCGTGAACCAGGTCGCCGATGGCGTAGATGCCGGGCAGATTGGTCTCCATCTTCTCGTTGACGCTCACCCGCCCGCGATCGTTATTCAGCCCCTGCTCCATCAGGCGTTCGAGGCCGCTGGTATTGGCGCGGCGGCTGACGGCTATCAGCACGTATTCGGCGCTGTAGCTTTCTGATCCCTTTTCCGTGCTGGCAACGACTTTTTTCAGGTTTCCTTCATCGGCCAGGGACTCTACTTTAGCTCCGGTGACGATGTTGATGCCGCGCTTCGAGAGGATGCGCACTAGCAGTCGTCGTACCTCTTCGTCCAGTGGCGCGAGTACGTTGGGCAGCATTTCGAGAACAGTGACTTTGGAACCCAGGGCGCTGAACATGCAGGCCAGTTCCATGCCGATCACGCCGCCGCCAACACAGATTATGCTTTCGGGCAACGCGGGCAGGTTCCAGCAGGTGTCGCTATTGATGACGTTGCGGCCATCGATGCCGGGGAAAGGCGGGATGAGCGGCACCGAGCCAGTGGCAAGAATGATTTTGTCGGCGCTGAATTGTTTGGTGGAACCGTCGCTGGCGGTAACGGTGACGGTACGCGAGGCATCGACCGTTGCCAACCCGTCGAACACATCGACGTTGTTGCCCTTCATCAGCACGCCAACACCGCCAACCATGCGTTTGACCACTTTGTCTTTGAAAGCCACCGCCTTCGCCATGTCGAAGGTAGGAAGTTTCTCAAAGTGAATGCCGAGGTCTTCCAGCGAGTCCATGCTGTGCATCACTTCGGCGATATGCAACATGGCCTTCGAGGGGATGCAGCCAACGTTGAGGCAGGTGCCGCCGAGGTACTGTTTCTCGACGATTGCCACCTTTGCGCCAAGCTGCGCCGCGCGAATGGCAGCGACGTAGCCGCCGGGGCCAGCGCCGATTATCGCGACATTATACTGTGTGCTTGCCATAAAAATCATCTCCTGCGCATTGTAGATATATGAGCGGCCTCGTCTGTAAACAGGTACAGGAGGCCGCCTGGTTGAAGCGTATGCGTTTATGCATCTTCATTGTAGCACCTGGGGGGTGAGAAAACCAATCTCCTACTCTTGCTCGATCTGGAAATACACCTTCAAAGCTTTGCGTTTACTCCCGGAAGCCAGGGCGGGGGCAAGCCCCGCCCGTACCCTACACGGAACGCGACCAGGGCTTCGTATAGGGTACGGGTCGGGCTTGCCCCCGCCCTTGTAAAGAAATATCGAAATGCGCTCATACAAGGTATATGGCCTATTTGGACTATATGTATGCAGACGCAGGCACAAAGTGTAACCTTAAACGTTCTAATATATGTAAGGGATAGGGGTTAAGCGAAACACCCCTGCCTGAGACAAATCCTGTAATATGAATACTAAAAATCACCAGGTGTAACGTTTACGAGGATAGGGGCATCTGGTGTATAGGTCGAAGTGCGTTCGGTTATCCGCGATGCGGGATGTTTCCGCAAAAGCGGGCGGTGTACATTTTTTTATTATTGATGAGGAGTTATGACTTATGGCAACGACTGGAGAGTTGCGGGCCATCATTGAGGCGCTGCAACTGGTTGACATCGGCGATGCGGCTAGTTACCTGGGTGAGGAGGATGTGTGCGGATGCGATACTCTCGTACTGGCCCAGGCAGTGGGGTTGACTGTTCCATTGACCATTGATTGTTGCAATGGCGCTGGCTCAGACAACGGCGCGCACTAATTCTTCGCGAATGCGAAGAAAATCAGGGTATTCACCAGACGGTGAGTACCCTGATTTTTTTAGTAACGAGCATCGAGCAATACTTTGATACGCTTCTCAGCATTGGGGATACTACACGTCTTGAGTTGCTTGACAACCTCCTGAACGTCGTAGGGTACGCGCCGGATCTCCGCCTGCCAGTCGTTGTCCTGCCAGTCCAAAATGGCGTAAGCTGCGCGATGGTCCTCGTCACGCGGGAGGCCGCAACTGCCAACATCAACCAGCAACAGGTGTCGCCAGCGCCGCGTATAGGCGATGTGCAGGTGTCCAAAGGCCAGTACGCCGATGTGAGAGTCCAACCCACCCAGAAGAAGTTCCAGCGCGCTATCAGATGCATTGGGGAAGATGGCATCTTCCAGATTGAGCGGGTTGGCATGAACAACCAATACATCGCTGCCCTGTGGATTGGAAATACGATGCGAAATGGGCAGCGACTCCAGGTATTCGATGCCCCCTGGCCCGATTTGTTCGCGTGTCCAACCAACGGTAGTGCGTTTCTTCTCGCCTTTATGCGGCGCCTGCGTGACAATTTCCAGGTCGGTGTTGCCCTGTATTACCAGACAATCCAGAGATTGCACGCGCTCCAACGCCTCGCGCGGACATGGCCCATTCAGGCACAGATCACCTGCTATGATAAGCTGATCTACCGGCGGTTGTTGTTCCAGGTCTTGCAGAACCGCTTCTAATGCGGTAATGTTGCCGTGAATATCAGAAATAATTGCGATACGCATGTGATATATTCCTGCATTGCTCTCTAACGCGCAGAGGTAATGTTCCCTGCTTACTGCACTATTTACCAGAAATAATCATACCGCAAAAATTGGCGGTTGAGCAATAGATTGCCCCCGGCGAGCAGAAATTTCCTTGACAAATTTATAACAATATGTTATAGATACTCTATCGGAATAGTAGCAAGAAAGTCGGTAAGTTTCATGAAACGTCTCAGATTGGTTGTTGGCCTGGCGCTTGTCCCGTTATGTGCATGGCTCGGAAGCTTAGTTCCCATTGGAACAGGCAGTGGTATCCTTATCGGCCTGGTTCTTGGGATTGTGCTCTCGTTCCTCTTCTTCACCTACGGCCCTGGTCGCAAAAAGAACCAGTTTCCAACTTCGTACTACCTGAACCGCCAGCACCAGGTCAACAGTGGAGCAAACCAGCAGGCGATAGAAAATGATACCCTGGGCGCGCGAGAGGCTGCCCGACCAAATTTGGAAGGACTATTTCCACGGCGCTAGTTTTTCTGAATCCGCCGGGTTGTCAAGAAGTTCTGGAAGCGACCGGATAATGCGATCAGGTCGCACAGTGCTGGATTCTGGCAGACCCTTTCCCGCAAAATCAAACCAGATGGCGAATATGCCAAGCTGTTGAGGAAGAGCCACTTCCCATTCCAGATTATCACCCACCATCCATGCTTCTGCTGGCGCTACACCAAGTTGCTCAAGAGCGTGTAGATAGACGCGACGGTCTGGCTTTCCAACGCCAAATTCCCCTTCAATGAGAATATAATCGAAGTATGACGGCAACGCATGTTTCTCAACGCGGCGGCGCTGGATAGTGGCGCTCCCGTTCGTCAGTAACGCCAGGCCTACATTCCGTTTGCGCAGCTCACGCAATGTTTCGAGCGCGCCAGGAAAAGGGGTAATGGCCTCTTCGCGGTGGGCGGCATACGCCAGAGCCATCTCAAGAGCGAGCGTCTGATCATCAATTCCGAGTCCCGCCAGGGCATCAGCAACTATTTTCTGTCGCGTCAAATCCATGTTCAGGCGACCGGTACGGTGCCGCTCGGCATCGCTCCAATACTCAGTAGAACTCAGTTTGATAGCTTTTAGCACTGTTTCGGGGGAAAGATGAGAGAATCGCCCGGCAAAACGCTCGCCAACCGTTCGCCAACTATGATCCGCATTTTGCGAGTATGCCAGGATGGTATCATCCATATCGCACAAGATCGCCTTCGGTAGAGAATGGGTCATACACTGTCTTTCTAACTGGAAAGTGAAGCATACAAGTTGATAGGAAGATCGAAGCGTGATACATCCCTGTTTGGTATCTTACCATACGATTGACTTTGAGAAAGCGCAAGCTCACATGAGCTATCAATAATCGGCATAACACAACATTACATGTACACTATGATAAAATAAGAAAGGTACCTCCTCAAGCACAAAAGCAGCGTCGCAGACCTGAAAACAATAGAGGCGCGAAGCCGCCTGAGAAGGCAAACAAGAACAATAGGAAAAGCAAAAACTATGTCCAGAACCATAGGTGTCATTTCAGATACCCATATTCCTCACTTCAAGGGTTTGCCCGCCGCGGTCTGGCAGTATTTCGCGGGTGTCGAATTGATTGTTCATGCCGGTGATCTCTCGGTTCTGTCGGTTATTCGCGAATTGGAGACGATTGCGCCCGTGGTGGCTGTGCAGGGCAACGTCGAAGAGGACGAGGTGCGGCTGAAGCTGCCGGTCAAGCGCGAGATTGTGGTGGGGCATTGCCGCATCGGGATTACGCATATCCTGGGTGAGGCGCATAATCGCGCGAAGGTGGCGCGGCAGGAATTTCCTACGGCGCGCTGCGTGGTGTTCGGGCATAGCCACATTCCGTGGAATGAGGAGGCGCGTGGGCAGTTGTTGTTCAATCCGGGCAGCGCGAACGACCGTAGACGGCAACCAAAGTGCAGTATTGGTCTGCTCCATGTGGATGACGAGGCGCGCAGTTTACGGGGGGAGATTATCTGGCTGTAACGAAGGATGCTGATGAATGTTGCCGACCGAATGAAGTAATGATAGGGAAGGAGCGTTCCTGGCATCCTGATGACCTGTGACAACCAAAAGCGGGACTGTCATTCTGAGCACAGCGAAGAATCTCGCTCACCACACAGAGATGCTTCGCTGCACTCAGAATGACAGATCACTACTGATCCTGGTCGGTAATATTCTGTAGGGACAAGGGGCAGATGTGGGGATGGGTGGGGGCCTTGTGCTTGTCCTGGTGGCACCAGGATTTGTCGGGGTTCCGTGACGCAGAAGGGTCGTATCGCGACGAGGACAAGCACAAGGCCCCCTCATCCACTCAAACCCGCCCCTTGTCCCTACAGGACGGGGACGGGCGTATTACCCATTTTGGTCGTCACAATGCATCAGGAAACGAGTCCCGGCCCCTCTAGTGCTGCATTCGGTCGGCAAATATCATGAGGAAACGAGGTCCAGGCTCATGATATGTGATGGAACCGTCGCATTACGTGACAAGCGTTAATTCGTCCCAGCGGGTGGTAAAGCGCTGCGACAGCATGGTTTGCCGCATACGCCAGTCCCGCGTAATGCCCTGCGCGCCGAAGAAGAGCGTGTCGCGTCCGAAGATGTGATTGAGCGCGTCAACAATCGCCATCAGGCGGCTCTGGCAGTAGCGTTCGGGAAGCGATACTTCCCCGAAAAGGTCGGGCTGCACCACCGGCAATGGCGTGATACGGCTGAGCTCAACGCCCGCCTTTTTGTAGTTGTATCCGTCCTGGTAGATGGCTCGCAGGCCTTTCAGCGCGTACTTGAACAGTTCAGGCGTAAAGGCGCTTGGATAGGGTAGATCGATGGTGAAGGAGTTGGTATATTGCGGGACATCCTCGTGAAAGGCATTCGTGCGCAGAAAGACGGTAATGCGCGCGGCCACCGAGTCTTGCTCGCGCAGCTTCTCCGCGGCGCGCGCGGTGTAGGTACACACGGCTTCCTCCATGGCTTCCCGGCTGGTGATCTCTTTGCCAAAGGACTTTGAGCAGATGATGTTCTGTTTTGGCGGCCGGCTGACTTCCAGAGGAATGCACGCAGTCCCGCGCAACTCCGCCTGGATTCTGGCTCCCACGACGGTGAGGTGCTTGCGTATCCACCGTTCATCGGCGTCGCGCAAGTCTCTGGCTGTCATCACGCCGTAGTTGCGCAGGAAGCGCGCGTATCTGGGGCCGATACCCCAGACATTCTCTATCGCTACCCGGGCAAGCGCCGCATCCAGTTGTTGAGGAGTGAATCCGGTGAGGTCTAACACATCCCCGTACTGCGGTTCGTCTTTCAGCCGCTCGCAGCCAATTTTGGTCAGGCATTTGCTTGGGGCGAGCGCGATCCGCACAGGGATGCCGGTATATTGCAGGACGCGAGCTTTGATGGTGCGCCCGAACTCGGTGAGGTCTTCGATGGGCAGGTCGCTCAGTTCCAAAAATCCCTCGTCAATCGAGTAGACCTCAAGCCTGGGCGAGAACCCGGCTAATACGTTCATCACCCTGGCCGACATTTCTTGATAGAGCGAGTAGTTTGAAGAAAACACCTGCACGCCGTGTTTCTGGATAACGTCCTGGTGTTTGAAGAATGGCTGGCCGCGCTTCAAGCCCAGCTTTTTGGCAAGGCTATCGAGCGCGACGATACAGCCATCGTTATTGCTGAGTACGATGGTGGGTCTATTGCGCAATGCTGCGCTAAAAGCCCGTTCGCAAGAGACATAGAAACTGGCGCAATCGACGAGCGCATACACATGCTTGCTCATCGCACCTGTTGCACGCAGTAGGTTACGACGCCAAATATCTCGAAATCTGGATGGCCTGTCACCTCAACCTGCTGGTACTTCGGGTTCTCCGGTCGTAAATAGATCTTTGGATGCATCATCCACAGGCGCTTGACCGTAAACCTGTCTCCCAGCCGGGCTACCACGATTTTCTTGTGGCTGGCCGTCAGTGCCCGATCGACTACGATAATATCGCCGGAATGGAGACACGCGCCAATCATTGAATCGCCGGAAATTTTCATGAAGTAGGTCGAAAGCGAATGCGTCACCACCAGGTCATGAAGATTCAGCGTCTGCTCGCGCCAATCATCGCCGGGCGAAGGAAAACCCGCGCTCACCGTGCCAAGAAAAATAACGTTGGTGAGATCATTGTCCATCATATATTGCACCCCGTTTCAGAACAAAAATAGTCTCATCATTAGTATAGAACGTTTGTTCCTGTAAAAAGTTTACATGAATGGATGTTGTGCTTAAAATGTCGGTTAAATGGGGTGCTGCTTGAATGGTCATTATAAGCTTTGAGAAGATGAAGAGAAGAAGATAAATATCTCAGGACATTTGCCTGATGATCTTTGACAAACGAATAGGGTAATGACCAGAAACGTTCGTCGCCGTCCTGTAGGGACAAGGGGTGGATGTGGGGACGAAGAAAGCCAGGTACCCCTTGTGCTTAGTGGGCATCTGGCTTTCTTGCTTCTACTAAAAATATGCTGTTCTACTCAGAGAGGCCGTTGATCACCTCTTGCGCCCGATTGAGGGCTTCGCGGCGCACGTAGTAGTAGGCCCACAGGCCTTTTTTGCGGCAATCGACGAGGCCGGCGTCACGCAGGATGCGCAGGTGATGCGAAATAGTGGGCTGTTCGAGCGTGAAGCTTTCGACTATTTCAAAGACACATACCTCGCCTTCGTGACGGCTGAGCAGGCTCAAAATACGCAGACGTGTCGGGTCTGCCAGGGCTTTGAGCAGTCGCGCCTGGAGAACTGCTTCCTCTTCAGTCAGCGCCGGCATAAATTTTGGTGATACGCCAACTGCTGTGTTTCCTCCGGCAGGGACCTGCCGGTGTAACATGCCTGATGATGTCATTGAATTTGTGGATACGGCTGCCATCAATCGATGCGTACCCACCGGGTTATTAGATGCCAATGTCTTCTCCTTCCACCTTCCAACCAGATATGTGCATTTCGTAGGTTCTGGGGGAGACCTATAATCAGTATACATAAGCATCCAAATCTAAAGGTTCGTTATGCGCATGGGTTGCCACCCAGTTGTATGACAGCAAGACGCACGCGAGAGATTTCGCGCATATCGCTGAACTCCTGTGGAAAGATATGCATGATCTCCACTGGTGTGAGACCGCAGTTATAGAGTAAGTAAGCCAACTGCTGTTCGCGTTCATGCGAAAGCGCTCCTTTCAACAACTTTCGCAATCGAGTAGTGCGTTAGAGCAGAAGAAAGGAGTGAAGATTCATGAAAACCGTAACCAGAGACACCATGCCCTGTACGGATTGGGCGCAGAAGCTTGCGGCCAGGCGCCAGGATGATCTCTCGCCGATTGATCGCCGGGCGCTGCATGACCACCTGGCCTTATGTGGAGCGTGCAACCAGGTATATGCGGCTTACCAGACATTGGAAGCGAGCATTCGTAGCGTACCCATGAAACGGCCCATACCTGAATTTTCGTATGAGCCGTTTCAACCCTTGAGAAAGTCTTTAACGGATACATCTGCGCTCACTGTACACACTCTCCCATTGCTATTTCTCACAACCCTCTCGTCTTTGTTTGTGAGAATAAGCTGGTCCCCACTCGTTCAGGCGGTTTACACCTGGGTACTTCTCGCCCTGAGCAGGTTCCCATCCAGGATCGCATATGCCAGTTCGAATAATCGCTTTCTTTATGTCATGCGCAGTGATAGCGGCTATTTCCTCTGGAAGTATAAGAGATTCAGGAGAAGCGAACTCTTCGCCAACTCGCCAATACGAGGAAGTGGTATGCTTTTTACCGGTTCCGGTACCGCCCTGGCTGCCACGTTAGATTTCTGCCAATATGCAGTACAAGCATAGATTTGACATGCGGCCAGGCGGGGCAAGCCCTGCCTGGCCGCATGTCAAATCTATGCTTGTGTTTGTTGCTCTCGAATCCGCAAATGCAACTCGGCCAGTTGCTTCTCGTCCACGGGCGAGGGGGCGTTCATGAGCAGGTCTATGGCGCTCTGGGTTTTGGGGAAGGCGATGACTTCGCGGATGCTGTCCTCGTCGGCCAGCAGCATGATCAGGCGGTCGATGCCCAGCGCGATGCCGCCGTGCGGGGGCGCGCCATACTCGAAGGCTTCGAGCATATGGCCGAACTGCTCTTGAATCTGTTCGTCGTCCAGCTTCATCAGCGAGAAGACCTTGTGCTGGATGCCGGCCACGTTGATACGCACGCTGCCGCCGCCGATTTCGTAGCCGTTGCAAATGATGTCGTACTGTTTGGCGCGGATGTTGAGCGGGTCGCTATCGAGGCGGTCAAGGTGGGCTTCGTCCATGCCCGAGAAGGGATTGTGTTCGGCCTCGTACCTCTGGCCTTCCTCATCGAAGTGCAGCAAGGGAAAGTCAACCACCCAGCAGAGCGCCATTTCGTTGGGGTCGATCAGCTTGAGCCGTTCGGCCAGTTTGACGCGCAGGCGGAACAGCACATCGTTGCAGACCTTCGCGCTAGCGGCTACAAAGAGCAACAGATCACCCGCCTCGCCCTGCAAGCGGTCGATGATAGCCTGCACCTCTTCGCCCGTCATGAATTTGGTCAGAGGGGATTTGATCTCGGCTGCCGGGCTGATTGCCAGTGAAACCAGGCCCTTCGCGCCCAACATGCGGGCGAACTCGGTCAGTTCCTCGATCTCTTTGCGACTATAGCCGCCTGCCCCGGCACTCGCATGCCCTTGACCATGCCTCCGGCGGCTAACGCGCCCTGGAAGACGCCGAAACTGCCAGCCGCCGCCAGGTCGCTGATTTCGACCAGGGGCAAGTCGAAGCGCAGGTCGGGATGATCTGTGCCGTAGCGGTCCATCACATGCGTGTAGCTCAGGCGCGGGAAAGGTTGCTGTTTGATGCGCTTGCCAGTCGTCTTCCCGATCAGGTAGATCAAGAGACCTTCGATCAGGGCCATCACATCTTCTTCAGCGACGAACGACATTTCCAGGTCAAGCTGGGTAAATTCGGGCTGGCGGTCGGAGCGTTGATCTTCGTCGCGGAAGCAGCGCGCAATCTGGAAGTAGCGATCAAGGCCGGCCACCATCAATAACTGCTTCAGTTGTTGGGGCGACTGCGGCAGCGCGTAGAACTCGCCGGGATAGAGACGGCTGGGGACGAGATAGTCACGCGCGCCCTCCGGCGTACTCTTCATCAGGATGGGCGTTTCGATTTCCAGAAATCCGCGTTCGTCCAGGTAATCGCGAATGACCTTCACCACGCGATGGCGTAAAATAACGTTGTCGCGCATCTTAGGGCGGCGCAGGTCGAGATAGCGATATTTGAGGCGCAGGGACTCATCAACCGAGATGGTATCGCTGATGGGAAAAGGTGTGGTGCGCGATGGATTGAGAATGACAACACGGTCCGCCGCCACCTCAATGGCCCCTGTTTTCAAGTTGGGATTCTCGGTCCCTGACAAACGCGGCACGACGGTACCCGTTACCTGCGCGACAAATTCGGAACGTAACTCTGAAGCGGTGCGATGCGCTTCAGAATTACGCTCTGGGTCGCAAATTACCTGCGTCATGCCGTAACGGTCGCGTATATCGAGAAAGACCAGGCCGCCATGATCGCGGCGTCTATTGACCCAACCCGCCAGCGTCACCTGTTGTCCGATATGCTCTGTCGATAGTTCACCGCATGTATGTGTGCGAAAATGCGCTTCAAAACTCACTACGTTAATACTCCTTGCATTATTATTATCACCAGGGCGGGGGCAAGCCCCGCCTTTCACTGGTAGGTTTTTTGAAACGCGCCGCTTGCGCCTGTCATTCTGAGCGCAGCGAAGAATCTGCGTGCGGCTCGGCGAGAGATTCTTCGCTGCGCTCAGAATGACAACTCCCAACTCGCTGACGCCTTTCCCCAAAAATCTACCAGTGAAAGGCTTGCCCCCGCCCTGGCAAGCGTTCGCGCTAATGGGGCTTGCCCCCGCCCTGGCACGCCGTCTTCTACGAACCACTCGCGCCACCAGCCTGGAAGCCAGAACTGACCGATATCAGGTCCAATTGCAAAGCATTTTGAGCCAGAATGTTGATATTCGCGCCCTGGGGATCGACGGCAATGCCCTTCACCGGATTGAACTGGGAAGAAACAAACTGCTGGACAAGCTGCATGGCCAGGGTTGTCCCTACAGGGGTCGCTGTGCCGCCAGTCGATGGAATGACGAGGTCAAGCATACGATGGTTCACGGAGTCGCCGATGTAGAGATGAGGCGCGCCACCTACTACACCGGAAGCCAGCACACCGGGAGCCTGGGCGGTAGCCGTTGATGTTGATATACTCAGGAAAGGGGGGGTATTATTATTCTGGTTCGTGTTTGTCACGGTAGGTACGGGTGTGGAGGGCGTCGTGTAATTGCTGGTAGTGGACAGTGGCGTTGGAATGGAAACCGTGGTCAGTACCTTGGTGGGCAAGGCAGACGGGCTTATACCGGTTGTTGTGATAGGCAAACTATAGACTTCTCCATCAGAGAGCAGCATAAAAAACTGATTTGAGAAGGTCGTGATACTGGCAAGGGGCGCCGAGGTCGAAACGTTAAACGCAGTCGCGGCCAGCAGGTTGTTTTTGCTATCCGGCGCGTATTTGAGAATGCGCCCCTGGATCTTGTTGGCAGTGGCAAGCACCACATAGACATTAGTACCCCAGGCGGTGAAAACCATGGGGATGGGCGTATAGCCGCCGAGTGTGTTCTTCTGCTCAACTTTCGTCGTCAGGGGCGGCATCAGCTTGCCAGTCTGATCCAGGGTATACATGCTCAAGGTATAGCCGTCCGGGACCGGCACGTTTTTGTTTAATTGTTCGGCCAGCGTAAACAGTTGCGAACCGCCACTAGCGATAGAGATATAGCGTGATGTTGAGGAGTTTGGCAAGACGGAAACAAGGTTCCACTGATTCGTGATTTTCGTGAATTGATAGACCGAACCATCCTTCCCAAGCGTAAACAGAGAGGTTCCGGTGCCTTTGCCATTTTGGACGGCAACGATATTTTGAGGCTGGGTAGTGATACTGCTTGCATTGACCGGTTGTATACCTGGCGAGTTGAATGGCAAGGTGAAAATATTGTTATTTTTGTTGTATTGCCCGATAGCGGTATTGACCTGCGTGACCATCTGTTTTTGCAGTAAAGTCAGTTGACCGGTCTGATTGCCATCCAATGTTTGCGGCAAGGCTTTCAGAGTACTTTGAGCGGCGGACAGGTCCTGCAAGGCGCGAACAGGGTCTGTCTCGTGCTGCGCGCTTGTAATCTTTTGTTGCGCTTTATCCAGCGTCTGCGCGATGGCTGAATTCTGGTTGGAGTGGATGAAGTAAAAGGCGCCACCGCCAGCCAGCGCCGCCACGATCAAAAAGATCATGAACAGGGTAGGAAAAAAAAGGCGGCTGCGTCGATACGTTGCCAGGGCCGAATGAGGAGCAGTGATGCTACCGGGGGAAACCAGCGCCCCGTTGCTCAATTGCAGGGGAGAACTGCTAACCCGCACATCGCCATTATTGACGGCGAACGGCATAGGCGAACCCGCCAGCTTATGTATCGCGCCCGTGTTTTCTGCGCTGATTTCGCGACCGCCGACATACACGGGACTGGCAATACGCGCTCCCGGCGGCTCCAGGCCAACCTCCTGCACCCGCACTACAATGGCTGTAATATTGTCCGGGCCGCCATTCTCATTGGCGCGTTCAACGAGGTGATAGACGCTCTCCTGGGGTACCGACTGGTCTACGATGCGCATGACTTCTTCATCGCTTATCAGACCGGATAGTCCATCGGTGCAAAGCACCAGGCTATCGTTCTCTTGCAATGGCTCCAGGAACACATCCACCTCAACATCCGGTTGCGTACCCAGGCAGCGTGTAATGACGTTGCGCTGCGCGTGAGTGCGGGCCTGGTCTTCGGTTAGCAAACCGGCTCGCACCTGTTCGGCCACCCAGGAGTGGTCCTGCGTAATTTGTTGAGCCTGGCCCGCGCGCACAAGGTAGGCCCGGCTATCACCCACATTGGCGATATAGGCCATATTGCCGCGTAGCACTGCCGCGACGCAGGTGGTACCCATGCCGCTGCGCAGCAAATTCTCTGCGGCGCGCTGGTGAATTGCGAGGTTGGCGCGTTTAATGGCCTGTAGGAGAGGAGTTGTTACATCTTCATTGTCGTCCATATAATAGGCATTACTTACCGTATCAACCGCGATTTCGCTGGCGACCTCACCGGCGGCATGTCCTCCCATGCCATCGGCAACGATGAATAACGCGCCCTTCATCGCCATGACCTGCGGGTCCTTGGGGATGACATAGGCCATATTATCTTCGTTGTGTTCGCGTTTGCGGCCAACATCAGTTAGCTGTGCCGGATCAAGACGAAGTTGTTTCGCCAACGCCATTATCTCCCGTTATGAATGAGGCGATATGTATGAAGAATCACACGCAATCTCCATTGCGCCCCCTGAAACTGTAGGCTATAATACTCCAACGCAAAGAAAAACGCAACGCTGGTTGGTTTTAGATGTTTTGCTTTGCACGTATGCCTACTATCATTATTAAACGAGTATACTCTGTTGCTGTACAGCACGCAAGATGTGTAACTTCTGAACTAGCACTATTGGGGCGGTATCATGGAACTTATCCAGTTGGATACGCACACCTGGGTTGTCCAGGGGGGCGCGAATATTGGCGTGATCGCCTATGAAGGGCGCTGCCTGATTATCGATAGCGGCATTGATAAAGATGCCGGTTCGGCTATTTTGAAGCAGGTGAAGAAGCTGGGTCTTACCCCGACCGCGCTGCTTATCACGCACGCGCACGCGGACCACACGGGCGGCGCGCATCACCTGGTGCGACAGACGGGGCTGAATGTCTATGCCACGCGACTTGAGGCGTCGGTGATGGCAAGTCCTATGCTGGAGCCGCTTTACCTTTTTGGGGGGGCCGCGCCTCCAAAGGAACTACAACACAAATTTTTTCTGGCGAAGCCCTGCCTGGCCGATAGTATAGTAGCAGGGGATGAGCAGCTGATCGACCAGATTCCGCTCGAAGCGCTTTCATTAGCCGGACACAGCCCCGAACAGGTGGGGGTGGCTTTTGGTAACACGCTGTTTGTTGGCGATGCCTTTTTAACGCCCGATATCCTGGATAAACATCGCATTCCTTTCTATACAGACATCGCAACAGGACTTGCTACCCTCGATATGCTGAAACAGCGTGTGTCTTCGTTTGCTCATATAGTGGCCGGGCATGGCGAGGTCTACACATCACCGGCGGGCGCGCTTCAGGCTATCGAGTACACAGCGCAATGCCTGGAGAACATCCTGGAACGGACCCGCGCCGCGCTCGTGTATGGAGAAGGACGCCCGACAAGTCATATACTTCGCGCGGTGGCTGATGCGCGGAGAGCGAGAATCACTTCGCTATCCCAGCACGCGCTCTATACAACGACGGTGCAGGCTGCTCTCAGCGCCCTCTACGCGCGTGGCGAGGTTCTTCCGCTGTTTGAGGGCAACTTTTTGTTGTGGAAAAGGCAGTAGTTACCAGCCTTATTTCAGGGACGTTATACAGCCAGTAAGAGGATGACTTTGCTGAGAAAAGAATGCTATGCGCATCGCTATTAACGCTCAATTGCTATCGTACAGCGACAGCTATCGTAACGGCGGCATCAGCCGCTACATCCGGCATCTATTGAACGCGATAGCGCGACAGCCTGGGCAGCACGAGTATACTGTTTTTATCAATGGACAGGAGACGGTGAAGCGTCTCCGGCAAGAGCAGGGACAGGCGGCGCAGATCGAGTATATTCCTGTGTACTGGCCCGAAAATCGGCCTGCTTCACGAGTGGTATGGGAACAACGGGACCTCCCGGCCTTGCTGCGCGAGCGGCGCATCGAAGTATTCCATTCTCCCGCGAATGTGCTGCCGGAGATGCTGCCACGCGAGTGCGCGAGCGTCGTCACCCTGCACGACCTGGCGTTCTTGCTCTACCCGGAGGTGCTGACCCGCGCCAAAAGAGTCTATCACCGCATCTTTACCACGCGCAGTTTGCGGCGCGCAACCGCGATTATCGCGGTCTCGAACAGCACGAAAGAGGACGCGGTAAAACTAGTGGGAATCTCGCCCGTCCGCATACAAACAGTCTATACGTGTATCGATGAGCGGTTTTCAAACGTTATTACTACAGAGGAAAAGCAGACCTTTTGTCGGGAGCATGGGTTGGATGGTGGCTATCTGCTTTATCTTGGCACCCTGGAGCCACGCAAAAACATTCCGACCTTGCTGGAAGCATACAAGGAATTGCGCGAGGTCTACTCCCGAAAAGAGAAACTGGCGCTGGTGGGTGGAAAAGGCTGGCTGTATGACGAAATTTTCGCGAAAGCGCAACGTCTGGGGCTGGCATCTGAAGTACTATTCCCCGGCTATGTTTCGAATGAAGAACAACTCCTGTGGTATCATGGGGCATCGGCTTTTGTGTACCCATCGCTCTACGAGGGTTTTGGTTTACCGGTGGCGGAGAGCCTGGCGTGCGGTGTTCCCGTTGTCACCTCGAATGTATTGAGCTTACCGGAGGCGGGTGGTGATAGTGCCCTGATCGTAGATCCACTGGATAGCCACGCTCTGGCGGCAGCTTTACAGCGGGCGTTGACCGATACGCTCCTGCGCCAGCGATGCATCGAACTCGCGCCAACGGTCTCACAACGATTTTCGGCGCAGGCGATGGCCCGGCAGACCATCGCAGTTTATGAACAGGCAGCAGACCTGCACCGGGCGCGGCGACGCAAGAGCGAGGCGACCCTCGCGCGCTAGTGGCGCGTTCCCGTTCTATACAATCGGGGTCGTGTCTGATGATAGAAAAAGATAAATCATGAGTAGCAGTAAACTACAACACAGCATCACTGGAGTTCAAAGTACAGTGCCTGATATAGAGACAACAGAAATGCCGGATATGACTACAGGTAGCCCCGGTGGGACAACCGGTCCCATGACGAAAGCGCTTTTCCAGCGTCGCTCAAATCGCCGCCACTGGCGCATCTTCGAGCGCATTGCTATTGTTATTTTGGATGCTATTCTAATCTATGTGTCTTTCCGGCTGGCGCACTACTTTCGCTATTATGTCTTGAGCAATAGCCCATTCCTCGTCTCGTTCCGTAACAACCTTTTAGGGGTTGAGAATAATGTGGCGCCACATGGCTCCAACTACGTGTTTACTCCTCTGAACGCTTTTCGACCGCTCGAAATTGGCGTTGTTGTCGGGCTACTTATCATTTTTACCTTGCGCGGCCTTTACTCGATACGGTTGACGGGTAACTGGTTTCGCCAGGCATGGAATATCGTTAGCTCAACCACGCTGGGCGTAGCTTTTCTGATTACCTACTACTTCGTTTTTCAACCGCAATCCAATTCCCGCCTGCTGGTGCTTTTTGTGTGGGCCATCGCGATCGTGGTGTTATGCCTGGGACGATTGATCGTCTCTACGGTCATGGGTCTGCTGTATCGAATGGGACTGGGTGAGACGCGCCTGCTGGTGGTCGGCTCCGGTCGCCTGGGCAAACTGATTATGCAGCACCTGGCCGCCAGCCCATCGCTGGGCTTCTCAATTGTGGGCTTCTTGCATGATATGAAAGAGGAAGAGGAACCCGGCGACTTCGGACGCTTCAAGATGCTGGGGACGCTGGAAGACCTGGGCATGGTGATACGCTCGATGCAGATCGACGAGGTGATTATCGCTCTTCCTTCCAACTTACACCAGCAAAGCATTCGCAGCGTGCGTCTGTGCGAGCGCCTGGGTACCTCGTTTAAGCTGGTGCCCGATCTGTATGAGTATGAACTGAGCCTGTCGCGCATCGATATGGACGCCATCGAAGGTATTCCGCTCATCGGCATCAAGCAGGTGTCCATCAATACCGTACAGTTGCTGGTAACGCGCATCGTAGATATCGGCCTTTCGGTAGTGGGAATGGTGCTTGGATTACCCTTCTGGCTGTGTATCGCGCTGGCAATTAAGCTGACATCGCCGGGCGAAGTAATCTACCGGCAAACTCGCATTGGCCTGAACGGGCGTCCGTTCAAGGTCTTCAAATTCCGCACGATGTATAAAGATGCGGATCGCGGGCTGGACGGTTTACTGAAGCATAATGAAGCACAGGGGCCGCTCTTCAAAATCAAAGACGACCCGCGCATAACACCGGTGGGAAAATTTTTGCGCCGCACCAGTTTTGACGAATTCCCTCAACTGCTCAATGTGATTAAGGGGGAGATGAGCCTGGTTGGGCCGCGTCCACCTCTGCCGCATGAAGTTGCGCTGTATGCCGACTGGCAAAAGGAGAGGCTGTCGATCAAACCCGGCATGACCGGCCTGTGGCAGGTGCGCGGTCGCAGCGATATCAACTTTGATGAAGGCGTTTTGATGGATTTGTACTATATTGAAAACTGGTCATTACGTCTCTATTTCATGATTCTTTTACGCACTATTCCGGCAGTTTTATTCAGCCGGGGAGCATATTAGGAGCGCATTTCGATGAAAGTGGCTCTGGTTCATGATTACCTTAATCAAATGGGAGGAGCTGAGCGCGTGGTGTTGGCGCTGCACGAACTTTTCCCGAATGCGCCACTGTATACCTCCATGTATGATCCGCGGCGCGTTGACGCGGCTTTTCACTCGATAGATATTCGCACCTCGTTTATGCAAAAGCTGCCCCTGGTGAAGAAGCATCATCAACCGTTTCTGCCGCTCTATCCTTATGCTATGGAAGGCCTCGATTTGCGCGGGTATGACCTGGTGCTGAGTAGTTCCAGCGCCTTTGGCAAAGGGGTGATTACGCGGCCAGGTACCATGCATATCTGTTATTGCCATACCCCCATGCGCTGGTGCTGGAACTACAATGAATACGTCGAGCGCGAGCGTCTGGGCAAATTGGCGCGTAGTATATTGCCATTCTTCATCACCAACCTGCGCGTCTGGGATCAAACAACATCGATGCGCGTTGATCACTTTATCGCTAATTCGCCCGTTGTGGCGGATCGCATTCAGAAATATTACCGGCGCGAAGCAGTGGTCATCCCACCGCCGATTGAGGCCAGCCGCTTTCACTTTGATCCCACAACACAACCCGAAGATTACTTCCTGGTGGTGAGCCGCTTCATGCCGTATAAACGCATTGACCTGGCTATCGAAGCCTGCAATCGTTTAGGCTTGCCACTGGTCATTATTGGCAGCGGGCGCGACGAGCAACGGCTCAAGAAGCTGGCCGGGCCGACCATCCGTTTCCTGGGTCGGCTCTCAGACGAAGAAGTCCTGCGCTACTACGCGCATTGCCGCGCACTCATCCTGCCGGGGGAAGAAGATTTTGGCATTACTCCATTGGAGGCGCAGGCTTCCGGTCGCCCTGTCATCGCCTTTGGCGAGGGAGGCGCGCTGGCCTCTGTGATTGACGGCGTAACGGGGGTGTTCTTCCGCGAACAAACGGTGGCAAGCCTCGCGGCAACGCTGGCGACATTTGATGAGTCGCGCTATGATCCACTGGCTATTCGCAATCACGCGCTTGAGTTTGATAAGCCACGCTTCCATCGCCGTATGTTGCAATTTATCGAAGCAAAGATGAGCGCGGAAAAATCTCACGAGTTGCGCTCACCGACCAATGAATTAGTACGCTGAAATCTTCGCGAAATATGAAAGGGCTGGAAGTATCGTGGAACTACGAACATACTGGTCGATCATATGGCGACGTATCTGGGTAGTGGTGGTCATAGCCGTAGTGGTGGGGTTATACGTTGGCTATCAATATTATCACCTGCGCAAAACGCCGGGCGCGTTAAAAGCCTTTAGCTCGGCTATTACCATACAGGTCGGCCTGCAATCTACCGCCAAAGGCGACCCTAATAATGCCGATTATGTTACAGTGTCCGAAGCGCTTGCCGATACCCTGACAACCGGCCCCATCCTCACATCACACGAATTCGACCAGGACGTTTCCAACCAGATTGGACAGGACATAAGCCTGATTAGCCAACGCTACGGCGCTAACGCCGATCTCGGCGACTGGCATAACACGGGAGCGATCGGGAGCGCACTGAACGCCGTGCGCGTGCATAGTTTAGTTACCATTACCACTCTCTGGACAACGGATGCCGGGGCATGGGCCATTGCCAACGCCGTCGGCGAGGTTAGCGCCGCCCAAATGGGGCAATTTCTCGATTACGTTGTCACAGCCGATCCTTCGCACTCTTCCACCAGCGCCACCTTTGTGCAGCCTGCCGTTTCGGCCCGTGTCATATCGAGCGCGACCAGCCCGGCGACGGTGGCGGGCACGTCAAGCAGTAAAGTTATCCTGTTGATCGCGTTGCTGCTGGTGTCGCTCGCCATCGCCATCGCGATCACCTTCCTGTTAGACTATCTCGATGATCGCCTGCGCAGCAAAGAGCAGGTAACACATCTACTTCAACTCCCTGTGTTGGGGGACTTACCACGCGCCCCAGCGCCGGGGAGACGGTAAGTGTTGCGATGCGTTGCTAAAACCAGAGCGGGGGCAAGCCCCGCCCTGGGAAGTGGGAGACGATAGTACAAGTACGGTTGCGCTTGACACAAATTGCATACATGAATATAGTACGAAGGGTGATCTTTACAACATACAAGATACATGAGAGATAAGGCTTTGGGAAATCAAACACAAGAACAACACACGCTCGTAACAGATTACGTTCAAAGTACAGCGTACAGTGAAGCGTTGCGCACCTTCTATGCCAACATTCGCTTTCAATGGGAAAAGAGTGCGAGCCGATCTACGCGCTCCCACTCGTTGCTCATTGCCACGCCGCTTGCCTACGGAGATTGCGCGGCAGTGGCGGCAAACCTGGCTATCGTGGCCGCGCAGAGCGGTACCGGCACCATCCTGGTAGATGCTGACCTGCGCTCACCGGGCTATGCGCAACGCTTCGGTGTGGAACAAACCAACGGATTAAGCGATTTGCTACTTGATGAGTCGCTGACGCCAGAAAAAATTGATGCCGCGCTGCAAAGTACCTTCGTGCCCGGCTTACGCTTGCTTGGAGCGGGTACGGCCAGCTCGCAGGCCGCCACGCTGCTATTTTCACCCAGGCTGGAAAAGGTAGCACAATATCTCTACCAGCGCCCGGCTACAACCGAAAATGAGAACGCGCTCGTTATTTTTCATAGCCCACCGGTGCTTGCTGGAGCAGACGCGGCCTTGATAGGCGCGCAGGTTGAGCAAACCGCGCTGGCAATCATCGCCGGTCACACGACGAGGGCGCAGGCAAAACAGGCGCAGGAACAGTTACAACAGGCGCGCGCGCACCTGATCGGCATAGTAATGCTGAATTTGTAGGGGCGGGAGTGGATGAGGATGAGGGGATGGGACGCTTGCGTCGCCCGCGTCGTGGTGGGCTATCTACGCAGACGATAACCATATCGGGTTGGTGAAGTTTATCAGGAGATCATACATGCAAGGACGACAAGGGCAGGGCAGAGACCCCTGGGATCGAACCTCTCGCGACTCTAAGGACGCGCTCAATGGCAGTGGGAAGCAACGCGCTGTTCCCCAGCGCCCGCCGCATATGGCGCGCCTGGACACCCCACCCGCCGTACAGAGGGTCGCGCGCCCGCAAAAACCACGGCGAAGCCGGGGGCGTCGTTTCTTGATCGCCGTGGTTATACTGGCTATCAGCGCTATGGTGATCTTCGTGATTGCATACGGGCTTGTCAACTATTTCATCGGCATAGGCAACAGCGCGGGACCGGCCAATACAGCGACCGACTTTCTGCTCAACCTGAAAAGCCAGAGCTACGACCAGGCATATAAAGACCTGGACGCGGTCATTACCGGCACGCTGCATCCCGAAGATTTCCTGAAAGTGGCTCAGGCGGATGACCGTTGTTATGGCCCCGTGAAAGATTTTACTGAACGCCAGGGCAGCGCGACACTCTCCCCTGATGGTAACACACAATCTTTCATCTATGATATGACGCGCAGCAAGCTGACGAAGACCTATCCGTTGACGCTGACGCTTGGGAAAGATACGAACGGCAACTGGGATATCACCAGCTTTGGCAATGACCTGGGGCCAGCAACGCCAACGTGTTAGCGATCAGTGCGAGGGTATCCTCCGCACTCGCGCGGCAGGCGAAGGCTAAAACAACTTCCTTTGCCTGGCGCGCTTTCAACTGTCACTGTTCCGCCCATCTCCTCGATCCACTCTTTGACCAGAGCAAGACCCAGACCTGCGCCGCTATTTGTTCGCATACGTCCCCCTGCCGTTTGATAAAAGCGTTCCCATATATGCGGCAATTCTTCAGGCGCGATGCCCTCGCCAGTATCTTTGATGTGGAGCATAATGGTTTCTGGCTCTACTATTGCTCCCAAAGCGATGATGCCGCCGGGCGCCGTATGACGTACCGCGTTATGGAGCAGGTTCTGTAAAGCCTGTTCCAATCGATTTACGTCTACCAGCACGGCAGGGAGTTCAGAAGGAAGCTCTGCAACGACGGTGATCTTGCTAACTCGCCAGACAATAGGAGAAGCTGTTTCAACAATACGCCGGATAAGAACGCCTGCATCCGTTGGTTCAGGTCGTAGGGTAAGCCGCCCAAGATCGGCGCGCGCGAGGACAAAAAGGTCCTCGATAAGCGCCTGGAGACGTTTCACCTCGTATTCCATCGTATGAAGATCATTTTGGAGGGTAGGCATTGTTCCATGTTCGCCCCAGTGAGACAATGTCGTTTCAAGAAAGCTACTAAGTGTTGCCACGGGGGTACGCAATTCATGAGAAACGCTAGCAACTAGCTCGCGGCGCGCCTCAAGCAGCGCCGTGACCCTATCGCGCTCTTGCTGGAGTTCCCGCACACTACTCTCGAGGTTGTTCGCCATCGCGTTGAAATCTGATTGGAGTTGGGCCACCTCATCTTCACCCACGATTGGGATACGAATACTATAATCACCAGCACGTAATGCGCCTGTTGCCGACGCAAGTGTTTTTACGCGCCGCGTCGTGCGACGTATGACCAGGTATGAGAATAGGGCCGAGAGTGGGGTGATAATAAGGAGCGCAACTACGCTCAAGACTACGAGACCAAGCGTTGTCGATATCACCACAAAAGTATCGCGTAGAGTAGTGATGACAAATGTCTCCACTGCAACAAGTACCATGACGGCCGCCAGTAGCGCGACTACTACATGCGCATGTGTCAAAGCCCAGAGCAGTTGCCTGCGCCGGAGCCGATTCCAGAAGAGCCAGAATCGTATTCCCACCCGGCACAGCAGAAACACAACACAGTACAGCGCCAGTGCGATGGCTGCCAGCAAATACGGCCTGCTGGTATCTCTCCAAAGCGCGTTGGAGACGGCACCTTTGAGAAAAACTAAAGTGACCGCCAGCGTCATAGAGGCGAGTGCTAGACTCAAAATGAAACCGGTCGAAGCTTCAAAAAGACTTAGTTGTCGCCGGGAGCCGGCAGGAAGTCGCAAGCGTAGGGCACACCAGCATACACCTATCGCGCCAATACAGAGAATGATAGCGATGCTCCAGACAAAGGAAGCAAGATGTTGGAACAGCAGCAAGATGGACCAGCATACCGCTCCAACGAAAAGCGATTCTAGCATGGAATGCACGGGAGAAGCCTTTAGTAAGGAGAAGCGCGAGTACATGGTCATTGCCTTTCAGTCCGCAGCCGGTAGCCGATGCCCCATACCGTCTCAATAGCTTCTCCCAATGGCCCCAGCTTTTTGCGTAGCCGCAAGATGGTATTGTCCACTGATCTATCACCGCCGCTATATGTCTCACCCCAGACAGTATTGAGCAGGTAGGCGCGGCTAAATGCCCGCCCCGGACTGCGCAGTAGCAGATGGAGGACTGCGAACTCACCGGGACTGAGATCGAGCGGGACGCTGTTGAGTATTGCCAGGTGGGACTGTGGATCAAGGCGCATCGGGCCATAGCTGAGGGACTCGCCCGTCCTCTCCTGGTCAGCCTGCACTATCTGCTGCACGAGTTCGGCGCGCCGTAATAACGCTCGCACCCGCGCAACCAGCTCACGCATACTAAAGGGTTTGGTGAGATAGTCGTCAGCTCCCAGTTCCAGACCAACCACGCGGTCCGTTTCCTCGCCGCGAGCCGTGAGCATCAACACCGGCGTGGGGGATGCCTGCCGCAGGCGGCGCAGCACCTCCAACCCATCAAGCTTTGGTAGCATCCAATCCAGGATTACCAGGTCTGGCTGTTCCGCTCCATGCAGACGCAGGGCATCGATGCCATCACTCGCGTGAAGGACATGGTAGCCATGCGTCTCCATCTCTCGTATAATCAAGTGAGCCAGGTCACGCGCATCCTCGACTAACAGAATCGTTGTCATCAACCAGGTCCTACTTCCCGTGTCAGGAAAATCTTACTCCCCGCAATGATAGTGTATCATAGCAAATCCTATCGCCGGGTGCATTGCCACCTGAGATACCCGCTCAAGGCAACTATGACGAGGATCGCCAGGCTCAGGAGAAGCGCGATACTTTCGATGCCCTGTAGAGCCGTCGCGCCCTGGATACCTGGAGAACAGACGCCTTCCTGTCCATGTGGATTGAACAAAGCTGTGCATATATAGCCCCCAACGGGGGTAAGGATGGTCGTACTCAGAGTAGGAATCCCGACATCTGGTAGCAGGTTTCCCCAGAACCAGTAGCCGACGAAGAGTATCTGGTAGAACGGTACCCACATGATGGCGGGAAAGGCAATAGAGCACGCTGCAATGAACAGGATGCCGGGGAGAGCAATCGCGGCAAAAGCCGCTAATGCCACTGGAAGTGCCTGCACAGCGTGCCAGCGCACGAGTATGTAGGCAACACCGGCGCTGTACACCGCTATCATGGGGATAAGCGTTGCAAGAGTGCTGCCCAGGTATTTGCCAAACATTCTCGCGCTGACAGCCCCTGGCAGCGTGTTGAGCAGTTCTTCGACTTTCGTCTGCCGATCTCTGCGCAAGCGATCAGCTACTACAATGCCAAAAGCAACGGCGAGAAACGATTGCACAATGCCGGTCCAGTAGACGATGGCAGTGTTGGCTGGAGTGCTTAACGGGCGATTCCAGGGTTGATGGAACTGGGTGAAAAACAGTCCCAGCGCGATGAAGACGAGCCAGACAGAGCGACGACGAATTTGCATGCGAAACTCGTACATCAACACACCACTCCAAACGTCGATATGATTCATTGCGCTCTCCTTTCGGCTGCATAAGAGTCTTCAGAGGTCAGTTGTTCGCGCATGCACCAGACATATCCATCCTCCAGCGTTGGTTCTGCTGCTACCCCACCCGCATGCGGCGGAAGATTCCCCACCACGCGGTATTGCATCTGGCTTCCCATATTGAGCAGCGATACAACCATAAAATCGCCTTGCGGCTTGAGTCCTTGCGTTGTGAGAATCCAGACTTTACCGTGTGTCTCACGAAGCAGCGATGCCACTGTTCCCTGGAAGATGACGCGACCGCCCTTCATGATAGCCAGGTTCTGGCAGGTTTGAGCAATATCTTCGACGATATGGGTAGAGAGGAGTACGGTGCGATTGCCACCCAGTTCTGATAGCAGGTTACGGAAGCGAATACGCTCTTCCGGGTCCAGCCCGGCGGTTGGCTCGTCTACGATCAACAACTGCGGGTCGTTCAACAGTGCCTGGGCGATGCCGACGCGACGTTTCATGCCGCCTGAGAACGTCTTGAGTTTGCGATGAGCCACCGGCGCAAGGGCGACGGTTTCGAGCAATTCTTCAACACGTTGGTGACGCGCTGTACGATCTTTGAGTCCCTTGAGAATACCGATGTAATCCAGGAATTCGCGCGCCGAGAGATCGGGATAGACGCCGAATTCTTGTGGCAGGTAGCCCAGCACGCGCTGAATAGACGCGCGTCCGCTGGCGCTGTTCCCATCATAGTTGCCCAGGTGCATGGTTCCTTTTGTTGGGCGCAGGATGCCCGCGAGCGTGCGCATGAGCGTTGTCTTACCCGCGCCATTTGGCCCCAACAGGCCATACATGCCGCCTGGAATGGTTAGCGTTGCATCGTTGAGGCCATATATGCCACCGCGATAGACTTTCTCGAGATGTTGAATAGCGATATCCATGAATAAGATGCTCCTTATTTATTCTTCTCCTGCTGTTCCTTGCAGGAGAAGTTCTGTATGAGCAAGCAAGAACCAGCCAGCAACTAACAGCAGTAGCGCGGTACCGAGCAACGCCAGGCGATTGACCAGCCAGAAGTCAATGCCGGGATCAAGGGTGGTCGGAAAAAGGAAGGCAGGCTTCAACCAGCCGGTAGTGGCGAAGAAGCCATAAAAGATAGCCTCTGCCGTCCAGATGCCTCCGAGCAGCGCGCTACTGGCCGAACGGCTGCGCAACAGCAGCGCGAGGCAGAGTCCAATAGCCACGAACCAGAGAAGCGGTGCAACCCATGTCAGTTGTCCGATTAAAAATTGGGGCAGGACTGTCCAGGATGCTACCTGCGATGGGATGCGCCAGAACTTCAGATGATAGATGAATACACTGGCGCAGAGCGCGATAGCGCCGCTCCAGACGGTGATCAAAACGAGACGACCAAGCGCAGTCATGCGATATGTTTTCGGCAGAGTGAGTTGTAATTCAATTGCCGCATCGTGGCTGGCGATGGTTGCCAGCACTACTCCCGCCGATAGTGGGAGCACCATCTCAAGGCTTGCCGTCAACACCTGGGATATTCTCAATGGCGCTACATGCATGATCGTCAAAAGCGCTGCAAGAACGGCAAGGGCTACAATCATCAGAACAGGTATCAATACTACCCACTTCCCCATAATGCGTAGTTCGTATCGAAAGCGATCTAGGAACATACATCCTCCTCAAAGTTTTTGCTTTCCACAAGAACTATACTAGCAGGGAGATGTCGCAGGCAGATCACGCAATTGTCGCAAATTTGTCGCGCTGTAAAAGGGTGAGCATGACTTTTCTCATCTATTTCCAACCTGCGCGCAATTCAAGCGTATAATCGTTGAAAAACTATGAGAAATCTTGCTCTACGAAAACGTGGCCGGGTGTGTATGAACATTTCTGGTAGAGACTGCTACTAATAAAGAGAAGAAAGATCGCTTTACAATGTTCTGGAGAGAAAGCAACACAACGTGGAGTGTACATTGGCGCGGGAGAGCGGCTGGATGAGTATGGGTATGTATGCGCAACCAGCCGCAGCCGTTGACGAAAGGCAGATCACGCGGCGTATCGCGGCGGGTGACCGCGAGGCGTTGGGCGAACTGTACGCTCGCTATCAGCGCGCGCTTTTCAACTACCTGCTGCAACTCACGCCTGATTACGGGCTTGCCGAGGAAATTTTGCAGGATACGCTGGTGGCAGTGTGGAAAAGCGCGCATCGTTTCGAGGGCAGATCAAGTTTGCAAACGTGGCTCATCGGCATTGCGCGGCGTCAGGCGCATAATACACTGCGCCAGCGTAAACTGCCCGTCGCGGATGAAACCGAGATGGAAGGATTGGTTGCTACCGAGCCTGAGCCTGAAGCATTTACGCTTGCCAGCGTTGCCCGCGACGAATTGGCAGAGGCATTTCGGCAGCTCGCGCCCTTGCATCGTGAAGTGTTAGTCTTACTATTTGTGCATGAGCTATCGTACCAGGAGACCGCTACTATCCTCGAGGTGCCTGTGGGAACAGTCAAGAGCCGTATTTGTAATGCCCGGCGCGCCTTACGCGCCGTACTCAATGCGCGGGAGGAGGCATGCCAATGATGCCGCGCATATCACACAACAACCAGCACATCTCCGATTTACTGCCAGGCTACCTCAATGGCAGACTCGACGCGGTCAGCGCGGAACGGGTGCGCGCCCACCTGGAGACGTGCGGCGATTGTCGCCATGAACTGTCCGCGTGGCAGGCGGTGAGCGGCGCGGCGCGTTTAGCCAGCGCATCTCTGCCAGTCACATCTCCCATGCTGATGAATGCGGTATGGGCGAAAATTGATGCGCAGGACAAGGTTATCGGGCAACAGAAGTCAATTCAGCGCGCAGCGTATCATCTCTGGCTGGTCTTTACCCGGCAAATCCCGTTGATTCACAAAAGCATCTGGATCGCCTCGATCCTGGTCAATATCTTCATGTGCGTGCTGGTTTTTCTTAGTCATGCAGGAGCGCGCCATAACCTGCATGGTGTCGAGGGAGTGCTGACGTTTTTCACAACCATCGCGGCTGCCACAGGCGTCGCTTTTATGTACCAGGCCGAGCATGACGCCGGATACGAGATTATCCTGTCCACGCCTACATCCATCCGGATTGTAATGATCTGCCGTATGGTGCTGGTGGTTGGCTATAATATGGCGCTGGCGGCGGTGACATCCGCCATTATCGCCATTGCGCTGGGTGGAACGCTCTGGGATTTCATGCACATCTGGCTTGGGCCGATGCTGTTGCTGGCATCCATCAGCCTGACGGTCTCGGTCATTTTCGGCTCGGTGGTCAGCGTGGCGGTTTCGTTGCTGCTGGAAGTTATGCAGGCGATAACCACATCTCTTGAACAGGCGATGCCCTTCATCCATTTTTTGCGCGCGAACCTGCTGCAAACAACCCCTACCGCCTTCTTCATCGCGCTTCTCCTGATCGTCTTCGCGGTTTACTACGCGCCGCGCCAGCCCCGCCTCTCAAATTCATGAGAGCGCCGGGAAGCGATTGAAAGGGAACGCAGCATGAGCCAGCGCGCGATATTATGGGGAGTAATGCGCTACGAATTTAAGATGCAGGCGCGCCGCCGCTCCCTGTGGATTGTCTTCGCCGGTATCGCTTTGATCATGTTAGCTGCCCTGCCTGGCAATGTGATCAACTCCAGGCAGAATCTTCAGGGAATGACCTTGCTCCAGCAGGTAGCCTCGGTGACGCTGGACATCAACTGGCTACCGATGATTGGCATCGGCATCTTTCTGGCCGATCGCTTTCCACGCGAAAGAAGCAACCGCGTCGATGAACTATTCGAATCAATGGTGGGGACATTGAACACGCGCCTGGCAGGCAAGTACCTGGGCTGTTTGCTGGCGACACTTTTGCCCGCTTTCCTGGCCTACTGTTTAGACATAATCTTCCTCGCGTATTTCAAGCGTACATTACTGGTATTGCCCCTGTCACTCCTTACCTACACAATTATCGTGGTGCCGGGCGTCTGCTTCGTCACAGCATTTACGCTGGCCTGCACGTCGCTGATGTGGGTACCACTCTACCAGATCTTCTTCATCGGCTACTGGTTCTGGGGCAACATGCTCGGCCCCAATAATGGCTTACCAACGCTTTCGACTACCATCCTGACGCCCAGGGGTGGTTATATCGGAGCCGGTTTATTCGGTATCTTCCCCCTGAACTGGACGCAAGGCACTACGCCTCTGCTAGGCATTACCAGTTTGCTGCTGCTGCTGCTTATCCCCCTGCTGGTCATGCTGCTATTCTACCGCTACCTGAGATGGCAACAATCTCGTAAGTAGCGACACCCCTGGCGGGTGTCCCGTTCGTTCGTCCGTCTATGATTTATACGGGCATTCTCAAATACGAAACGAGGACGGGACACCCACAAGAGGCGTCGCTACTGGATAAAGTTGTGGAGAAGACACTTTATGAAAATTGAGATAAAAGAACTGAATAAAGTCTATCATGGTGGTATACACGCGCTGGAGAGGGTCAATCTGTCGATTCCGGGTGGTATGTATGGCTTATTAGGCCCCAATGGAGCCGGGAAAACGACACTGATGCGTATCCTGGCTGGTATTCTTCGCCCCAGCAGTGGCAATCTCTCCATTGGAGAATATGATTACGATACGGAAAAAGGGCGCGTTGAGGTCAAACGCCTGCTGGGGTATCTGCCGCAGGAGATGGGAGTCTATCCCGACCTGAATGCGCGCGAGTTCCTCGATTACGTGGCTATTCTCAAAGGACTGGATGATGGCCGGACGCGTCAAAAGCGGGTCGATGAACTGTTGGAGATCGTGTCGCTGACGGCGGTGGCGCGTCGCAAGCTCAAGACGTTTTCGGGCGGCATGAAAAGGCGTGTGGGCATCGCCCAGGCATTACTCAACGATCCTCGATTGTTGATCGTGGATGAACCAACTGCCGGGCTGGACCCGGAAGAACGCATCCGTTTCCGCAACCTGCTGTCAGACCTGGGTGGAGAACGCACGGTGTTACTTTCTACCCACATCGTCGAGGACATTGCACAGACCTGCCGCAATCTCGCCATTCTGAAAAATGGGCGCGTGATTTTCCAGGGCACCACCATTGACCTGATAGGGCAGGCGCGTGGTAAAGTATGGATAGTTACTACTAATGGAAACAGATCTAACAGGCCGGCAGGCAACATTACGGTCGTTTCGACTATGCACATGGACACTTCGGTGCAATATCGCGTCGTTGGCGAACTGGCCCCATCCGGCGAATGCGAGGCCGTGTTGACGGAGCCAAGCCTGGAAGATAGCTATGTCTGGTTGATGCGCGAGCAGAATATGGCATTTACCGCGAATTAGCCGGGGTGAGGCAATATCCAGAGGCGCGAACTTCGGTACGCCTGTCATCCTGAGCGCAGCGAAGGATCTGTGTCCGGCCCGGAGAGAGATCCTTCGCTGCGCTCAGGATGACAGCAACGTTTCAGTCAACGCCCCCGCCCTGGCCCTGGCCCTGGCCCAGCGACTTCACGCCGAAATATGTTAGATTAGAACGCAGGTTTGTTGAGCCATGAAGAAGTTTCTATTCGTACTGGTAGTCATTCTGTTAGGCATTTCAGCTGTCTTAATCTACAATTTTAACCGCGGCATTACCGGGACAACGCCAGCAAATGCGCCCTGGGCGCCGGCGCGTTTGCAAATTCCCGCTATTCATGTCGATGCATCCATTATGGGTGTTGGACAAACGGCAACAGGTGTCATGGATGCGCCGGTGTCAAAGGTCTACAACTCGCCGTATTGGAGTAGTGTCTTCTGGTACGATGTGGGGGTCGCGCCCGGTCAATCTGGCAACGCGGTGATTGCCGGGCATGTTAATCGCGTGGGCGGAGATCCGGCGGTCTTCTGGCCGCTTGGCAAGCTGCAACCGGGAGATACCGTAACGGTAGTAACAAACGAAGGCCGTGCCATCAACTACATGGTCAACCGGGTGGTGAGGTTCCCCGTCAACTATCCCGGCCAGGATGCGATCAACGCCGTGTTTGGCCCCGCTACAGGCAATCACTTGAACTTAATCACCTGTAGTGGAGTCTGGACGGGTTCCGGCTACGACGAACGCCTGGTTGTGTTTACGACGCAGGTTGGTTGAGAGACAGTTGGCACCCGCCTGCTGATCCTGAGGGGGGTGTTAACTCCTCAGATGACAGGTTGAGTCGCTCTTGTTGAGTAAGGACCTCGTAAAGATTACGAGAAGGCATTTTGCCCCGTAATGGCCTGGCCGATGATGAGCGTGTGTATGTCGTCGGTGCCTTCGTAGGTGTAGACCGATTCCAGGTTATTGGAATGGCGGCTAATGGGATATTCGAGGGTGATGCCATTGGCTCCCAGAATCGAACGCGCCTCACGCGCCGTGCGCAGCGCCTCGCGCACGTTGTTACGCTTGGCAAGCGATATCTGTACGGGGTGGATCAACCCTTCGTCCTTGAGCCTGCCCAGTTGCAGTGAGAGCAATTGCGCTTTGACCAGTTCGGTCGCCATGATCGCCAATTTTTCCTGTACAAGCTGGAAGCTGGCGATAGGACGGTCAAACTGCACGCGCGTTTTGGCGTAATCCAGGGCAACTTCATAGCAGGCACGCGCCGCGCCGCTCGCGCCCCAGGCAATGCCATAGCGGGCCTCGTCCAGGCAGGAGAGCGGGCCGCGCAATCCGCGCACGCCGGGCAACATATTATCGGCAGGGATGCGGCACTCCTCGAAATGCAATTCCGAGGTGATAGAGGCGCGTAACGAGAGTTTGTGATGCACGTCGCTGGTGCTATAGCCGGGCGTGCCGCCTTCCACCAGGAAGCCGTGAATGCCATCACCGGTTTTGGCCCAGACGACGGCGATATCGGCAATACCGCCATTGGTAATCCACATTTTGGTGCCGTTCAGAATGTAGGAATCGCCATCGCGTCGCGCCGTTGTGCGCATACTGCCGGGGTCGCTGCCCGAATCAGGCTCGGTCAGCCCGAAGCAGCCTATAGCCTCGCCGCGCGCCATACGCGGCAGCCAGCGCTGCTTCTGCTCTTCAGAACCAAATTTATGGATAGGGAACATGGCTAATGAGCCTTGTACCGAGACGAACGACCGCAAACCGCTATCGCCTGCCTCCAACTCCTGGCAGGCCAGTCCATAGCAAACCGCGCTCAACCCGGCGCAACCATAGCCTTCAAGGTGCATTCCCAGCAAACCCAGGTTGGCAATTTCAGGGATCAACTCGCGCGGAAACGTACCCGCCTCAAAATGATCCCCAATAATGGGCAAGATGCGCTCGCTGACAAACTTGCGCACGGTGTCGCGCACCATGCGCTCCTCTTCGCTGAGCAGGTGATCGATATTATACAAATCGGTGGCTGATGGCATCAGCGCCTGGTGCGACGTTTTCGTGCTAGACATAGTGAGTTGCTGCCTTTCGTGATGGTACATCGTTGTACCGCAAATAGCACTCTGATTAAGTGAGGGACGCGATGTATCCAATTGTAAAACATCATAGTGAATACAGCAACCATTCGTGATGGAGTTTAAGTATCAGCAGAATCGGCCCATGCTGGAGTGAGGCCATAGTAAAGCACATCAGGGTCAATATCCGCTCCATTAGGCCATGCTATCGTACCCTCTTCGATCTGCATAGAGCCAAACATTACAGGATCAATCCGAATTGGCTCAAAAATGGGGCCTGAAGATAGGGTGCCAGATTTATTTCTCGCTGTGAGCCATCAGTGAAAGAATATTGACGGTGAATCCTTCTCGTGGTTCAACACTCTGCACTCGAACTAACAGCTTTTTATCCCTCATCACTATATTCAACGCCTGCCAGGTTCTTCTGCTCCAGCTTTGCTTCATGTTCAATATCGCGGGCGGCCCAGGGAATGGCTTCGAGGCGTTTTTCGGGGATAGGACGCCCACACTCTACGCATTTACCGTAGGTACCCTGCTCGATACGTTTGAGGGCTGCTTGCACTTCGGTCAATAGTGCCTGTTCGTTTGCTGAGATGGATTGCTCTTGCTGCGTCTCCAGGAAGTCAACAGCCACCTCCTCAAAATCCTGAGCGCCTACACCGGCCCCTATAGAATCAACGGGCAGTGGTTGGGCTTGCGTCAACCCGGCAAGATTTGCCTGCAATTCAGCCTGCTTCTCTTCGAGGCGTTTTTTCATAATGGTGAGATCTATCGCCATGCTACTGTACATCCTTTCTCAGTATGTAGTGCTCTTGCCATTTTACACCCCGGTTATATACTCACGCAATGTTTCATGCAGATAGCACGAGGAAAAACAAGATGAAGTTTCGTTCTTCAGTGAGGCTATCCTACTTGTAGTATGCATTTGCAGGTCAATGGCAGCATCAGGAGCAAGTACGAGATGTGGAGTCAATGATTTCAAAAGCTTATCCTTTCATCTTCTATGCCGGCTTTTATTTCAGCGCCGCGACCAAATCAGGCAGCAGATTCTCTGCATCAGGAGAGCCGAGTCCGGTGATGGGGTCCCAGCCCGTAGTGGCCGCGTAGCCCGGCACATTTACAGTGTTCGTATGTATGCTGTTGTTTCCCTGGGTAATATCGTGGAAGTCCTGGGCGTAGCGGTTGGATAATGCCAGTTTGTAGAGCGCGGCATTGATGAAGCCCAGTCCCTTGCCCGCCATCTGGTCGGCTACCGCTATCAAGCCAGCCCAGAGCGGCGTGGAGGCGCTCGTCCCGCCGGCCAGATTCCATGTCCCCGCCTCGTAGAAAACGAGTCCGGTCAAGGGGTCGGCGTCGGCGGCAACATCTGGCACGCCGCGCCGCCCTTTTAGCAACGTTTGTACCGCGGCTGGCAGCGACTTTTGATATGAGGGTATGGAGTAGAACTGGCTGAAGCCGCCGCCGCTCATGTTCCACGCGACCTCCGAGGTACTGCTGCCCTGGCGCAGCAGCGACGTGCCGCCTACGGCAGTGACCCAGGGATTATCCGGCGCGAAAGTGGTTGTTGCTATGGGCGAGAGCTTCGTGCCCTGCAAATTACCGTAATCGGTTGCGCCGTTGTCGCCGGAGCCTGAGAAAAACGTCATACCGTCCTGCGTTGTCGCCTGTTTGTAGAAGGCATCCCATTGCGCGATCTCCTGGCGTCCCACGCTATCATTTAATGTCACCTCGGATGCCACCCAACTCTGTGAAACGATATTACCCAGGTGGTTGCTGAGCGCATACTGTTCCAATTGCAGGAACTGGGGCAGGCCAATAGTGCCCTCAGTCTCGTCAACCGGGCTGGTCAGCACGACGATGGCGGCATCGGGTGCGATGGCGTGAATAATTTGCACGTCAAGACTGGTTTCAGCGGCCCAGCCGAGCATAGCCTGGTCGTTCGGATTAAACGGCACCGTTCCTAGCGGCGCGAGAATTTGCAGGTTGACCGGCGGCAGGTGAAATTGCGCATCGAAGACCTGCATATCCTGCTGGAGCGTCGGGCTGCCATACGATACGATGTCAACCACCGCCTGCCCCTTGCCAGTATAGCCGTGTTCGTAGAGTGATTCCACGCCGTAGGCTACGCGCAACTGGTGTGGCGTATAGCAATACGTACCCGTCTTTGGATAGCCAATTAAGCGCGGACAGCTATCGACCTGCGCGGGCAGCGTGGTGGTCGTTGCCCCTGGTGTCACTCCATTAGAAGCTGGTTGTGTAGCAGTAGACGTGGCTTGTGGCGTTGGAGTAGCGCTGCCTGTGCTGCCAAAGGGGCTGCACGCGCTCAAAACGAGCAGCGGGATAAACAGGACGGGTGCCAGTTTGACGGTGACGCGCCTGATAAGACGGTATTGCATTTGGGACAACCTTTCATGGATTTGTATGTAAAATGGTGCAGCCTGTTGAAAAAGTCCAAGTCATCTCATTGTTTTATATCTGACACACAAAATTTGATTGGAGAAGACAGGGCTAGTGTGAGATATGCTCATTCATATGGAGCTTTTTCAACAATCTACTTCAATTTTGAGATACTATCCCCGAATGGTGATTTCGATCACGTCGGGAGATACCCCGAAAGTTTTTGCTAGTCCCTGCTTCGCCTCGGCGATTGTAAGACGAAACTGACTGCTTTCATTGAGGTGCGAGGACGCACCGTGCTTTGCCTTTGAGTTGTCGTCTATGGGTGGCATTGGTTGAAATTGGATGCCTTCAAGACTCACACCCAGTTTCTCAAAAGTGGTGTACCGGACAGGGTTACGCCACCCTTTCCAAATGTTCGGCAAGTCAATACGGGCAAACTGGTCGAAGGTGACCAACCAACGGCCATCGGTATCCGCAGAAGGCACTATATCGGCAATCTGTCCAATCATGAACGCTGTGCCGTGTGGTTCTTTGCCGTCACCCCAATCAGTGTAAGCGTTCCGGCACAGGATCGCGTAACGGCAACGTTTGGCATGTCCACGATCCAGTTTCCACGATTGAGTCCCCCCAACTTCCAGGCAGGCCTCAACTGATTGTGCGGTGAACACCACTAAAACTTCCTCGGTCATAATCATCATCTTCCTAAATTATAATATGTTACAACGACATTGATAAAACTATTATACTTTTTATTGATGCTATTGTCAATGTTTTTCGTAGCCATGTTTTTACATATCAGAAAACTTGTAGTCTGTTGAAAATCCTCAAACCCCACGAAACGTAATCACAAGGTAAACCCGGCGAAGCGAGGTATTTGTAGGGACGCGGGTGGTGTGGATGTCGAGCGGGGACCCTTGTGGGCGTCCTCGTTCCCAGAGACTTGCGCCCCAATTGCTGTGAGAGGATTGAGTTGAGTAAGTGTCGAGAAGGGGACACCCACAAGGGTCCACCCGTCCTCCCTACACCTCCCGTGTCCCTACACCCTGGCGCGTCCTTCTGTAGGAATTGACAGGATGCTACTGGCAGTTTTACCTGATGGAAAACTGGCGGTAAGGACACTGTACTATCCTCCTCTTTTGCGTATACTTGGAATAGGCTCAAGCGCTACCGCCATGCCTGCGACAAGAAAAGAGCCGACTGCTTCACGGAATGCATTAACGCACTGGTAATATATACGAATAAAAGAGACAAGCTGGAAAGGCACGATACTTCATGAGACAATCCATTCCCTCCTTCAGAGGAAGCCCACGTTCACAAAGCGACGAGAAGTTTAGCATCAAGAGAGTGCCAGCCGCTTTTGCGAGCCTGCCGCGCGTCTTACGCCTGGTGTGGTCAACAAGTCCGTTGCTGACGATGATGATGGGGCTGCTGAGCCTTTTGCAGGGCTTCACGCCTGCCATCAGCGTCTCGATCAGCGCTCTGCTGATCGACAGGGTCGTGCAGGCGATAGGTAAACATAGCATAAGTTACATCTGGCTGCCGATCGCATTGCAACTGGGCGTCACGCTCTTTTCAAGCCTGCTCAGCACATTGAGCAACATCGTGCAACAACTCCTGCAAGAACAGGTATCGAACCGCGTGCAACTGGATATTTTGAAGAAATCGAATACGCTGGACCTGTCATTCTTTGAGAATCCCGAATCATACGATAAGATCCGCCAGGCCGCGAACCAGTCCAGCTATCAGCCTGTTTCGATGATCTCGCAAACCTTCAGCCTGGGTAGCAACGTTGTGACCCTGATCACTTTGATTTTCCTGCTCCTGCACCTGGCGTGGTGGCTTGCTATTGTGGCGCTGATCGTGCCCATTCCTGCCTTCTTCTCAAGCACGCGCTATGGGTGGCGCGGATACCAGCTCATGCGCCGTCAATCGCCGGAGCGCCGCCTGATGTCCTACTTCGTTTCGTTGATGACGACCGATACCTACATCAAAGAAGTAAAACTCTTCAACCTGGGTGATTTTTTCACCACCAAATTCTGGCGTCTGGCTACCGAACTCTACAAGCAGGATAAGAGGTTGCTGCTGCGTCGCTACTCCATCAACTTTCTCTGGTCGGGTCTGACGGTCATAGCCAATAGCGCCATTTATCTCTACGTGGCGCTCCAGACCGTGCTGGGGCGGATTACGTTAGGCCAGTTGACCCTGTACACGCAGACGGCAATTCAGGTTGGGCAGAACTTTCAGAGTTTGCTGAATGGCATTTCCTCTACCTACGAGAACACGTTGTACGTGAATACGCTGTTCGATTTCCTGGCATACTCTCCCCACATTGTGTCACCGGAGAATGCGCAGCCGCTCGATCCAGCCGTGGAACACAAAGGGCTTGACATAGAGTTCCGCGATGTCAGTTTCACCTATCCTGGCAAAGACCCTGAGACGCAGGCAGCCCTGAAACATGTCAGTTTCACGATACACGCGGGTGAGGCCATCGCCCTGGTGGGGCGCAATGGCGCGGGCAAGACCACGCTGGTCAAGCTGCTGACACGCCTGTACGAGCCGGACGAGGGAATAATCTTGATAGGAGGCCGCGACATCAAGGAATATGATCTGAAGGAGCTACGCGAACAGGTCGGCGTGATCTTCCAGGATTATGTGAACTATTATATGACCGCGCAAGAAAATATCGGAGTCGGGCGTGTGGACAAGATCGAACAGCGCGAACTGGTCATGAGCGCGGCGCGCCAGAGCGGGGCCAGCGATGTGATCGAGCGACTGCCAAAGGGCTACGACACCATGCTTGGACGCTGGTTTAAAGATTTGAAGGATAGCACGCAGTTGAGCGGCGGCGAGTGGCAGAAGATCGCGCTGGCGCGAGCATTCATGCGCGACGCCCGTATACTTGTGCTCGACGAGCCGACCAGCGCCCTCGACGCGCAGGCCGAACACGAAGTCTTCACGCATTTCCGCTCGCTGACCGAAGGGAAGACCGCCTTTTTCATCAGCCACCGCTTCAGCACCGTGCGTCTGGCCGACCGCATCTTCGTGATCGAAAATGGCACCATCATCGAGAGCGGTTCGCACGCTGAACTGATCGCGTTGAATGGGCGGTATGCCGAATTGTTTGACTTGCAAGCCGAGGCGTACCGGTGATTACATAGTACCAGGGTGGGACAAGCCCCGCCTTTCACTGGTAGAGTTTTCGGAAAAGAATCGGCCTGATGGGAGGTGTCATCCTGAGCGCAGCGAAGGATCTCGGTGCGGCCCTGTGAGAGATCCTTCGCTGCGCTCAGGATGACATTGCTGATTTTGATTGGTAATTTTCATCAGAATGCAAAAACCTACCAGTGAAAGAGTATTAGAGGAGGTAGGAAGGAATGTGATACAGTGAGAGAGAATGTAAATCATGAAGCGGGAAAGGAAAGAAGAGACATGGCTCCCTGGCTACATATGCTCAAAGGGGATCCGCTTGAGTTGTGATCCGGCCACCGCCGCGTATCCGGCTGGCTGGGGCAATGTGAAACCAGGCCCGGCCTGGTTCAAGCTGGGCTTCCCCCTGGGCTATGTCGCTGACATCCTCCAGAATGTTACGGTCCTGTGTGAGCTTGGCTTTGCGAAAGATGCGCGTCACTCTTGAAGAGTTTTTACTTCTTATGTCACCGGTTATAACGCCCCTTGCTGTGCCTCGATCTCTGCCAGACCTTCTTGCTGGTAGATGCCCAGAATGTTGCCAGCCGGGTCGCTAAAGTGGGCATAGATCTCGCGTTCATCAGGGTTGACGGGTTGCACGATCTCGCCGCCTGCGGCGATGATGGCCTTGATCGTTGTCGCAGCACTGGCGACCATGATAGACACCAGCAGGCCCGGATCAGTCGAGGGAGGGCGTCCAAGAACCCACATACCGCTCACTTCGCCGGTCGTGTCGTCGAAAGCGGTCGAGCCATCGTCGTGCTGCCGAATGCGCCAGCCGAAGACCCGCTGGTAGAACTGAGCCGACTGCGCGGGGTCTATAGCCGGGATTTCGAGATAGCAAATCTTGCCAGTTCGGTAGTTGGGAGATGGTGTTGGTATGGTCATTCCTTTGCTCCTTTGATATCTTTGTGGGTGACTGTCACATAGCCGACAAAGATGATGATGAAGATCGTAAGGACCAGGGCGACCTTTGTATCACCCAGCCCAAGTCCACCCAGAATTGGCTTTCCAAACCAGTCGGCAAACGAGGCGCCGAGTGGACGGGTCATGATGTAGGCAAACCAGAAGGCCACAATGGCGTTTAACCTGAACCGCCAGTAAGCCAGAGCCGGAATAGCGAACAGGATGGCAAACAGCACGCCTGAGGAGAAGTACCCAAGATGCAGGGTGTCCGCGGTCATGTCACCGGCAGCGGTGCCGAGCGCGAACGTCGCCATGACGGTGGCCCAGTAAAACAGCTCGCGGCGAAGGGTGTTGATGCTATGGATAGAGAGCGTTTTCTCGCTGGCATACCAGACAATGAAGATTGTGGCAAGCACGAGAATAAAGAACACAGTTGAGACAAGATAGGGAACACCCAGGACAACGTGCAGGACATCGGCAGCCATCGTGCCAAAGATAGCGACCATGACGACGGCTAACCAGTAGATCCAGGGGATATAGCGACGCACCAAAAGTTGGAGGAGCAGCGCGGCGACCAGGCCGATACCTCCAAGGGCTACCGCAACGTAGGGGTTGATGTGATACACCAGGTAGTCAGATGTTGACTCGCCCATGGCGGTCGATAACAGTTTAATGATCCAGAAGTAGATAGTGACTTCCGGCACCTTGCGCATGGCCTGCATTGCAAGCTGTACGGGTTGAGATTGTGGTAAGGTTTTACTCATATATTATGCTTCTCTCCGTGTCTCTCATTTTTCTTGGGCAGTATAACATAAAACCCCGTGCAAGAAAAAGCTGGCCTCCTGAGGTTTTTTTGCCCTCTGCAAAACGGTTAAGGATACATCCCTCTTTACCGATGATGTATAATTTTCAGCATGAGCAATTTCTGGAACGAATTACATACACCCATTTTTATCCTGGCGCCCATGGAAGATGTGACGGATACCGTACTCCGGCAAGTGATTGCCCGGTGCGGCAAACCTGCTGTCTTTTTTACCGAATTTACCAACGTTGAGGGGATGTTCTCAAAAGGGGAACGGCATGTTACTCAACGACTTCAATATACTGAAGCAGAACGGCCTTTGGTGGCCCAGATATGGGGAACACGCCCTGAGAACTTCTTCAAAGCAGCAAAAAAACTGATCGATATGGGTTTTGACGGCATTGACCTGAATATGGGCTGCCCCGCCTCTGGCGTCATGCAAAAGGGGGCCTGTTCTGGCCTTATTAATAATAGGCCGCTTGCTAAAGAGATTATGGACGCGACAAAAGAGGGCGCCGCGGGTATCATACCTGTCAGCGTCAAAACGCGACTGGGTTTTCGGGCCATTGATTTTAGCTGGATTGCCTTTGTGCTTGAACAAAATCCGGCTGTGCTGACCGTTCACGCGCGCACGGTTTCTGAAATGTCCAAAGTCCCGGCGCACTGGGACAGGCTGCAAACAGTGGTTGAGATGAGAAACGCGATGAACAGCACGACGCTGATCATCGGTAACGGGGATGTGAAATCACTGCGCGACGCGCAACAAAAAGTGGCGGAAGCCGGAGCGGACGGGGCCATGATCGGAAGAGGCATTTTTGATAACCCCTACCTTTTTTCAGGCGATATCACGTTAAGCGATAAGACGCCGCAAGAAAAAATGCAACTCTTGCTCGACCACATGCAACTCTGGATTGATACGTGGGGAGATAGCAAGCACTTTCCCATCCTGCGTAAATTCTTTAAAGTCTACGCCAACGGTTTTCCGGGCGCGCAGGATTTGCGAATGCAACTGATGGAAACGCAAAGTCCCGAAGAAACAGAACAGGTGGTTGCCTCGTTTTTACGAACCCTCTCTACAACACAGGGGGAATCAATGGTTCGCGTCATTGGGTAAGCATCACATTTTTGCATCAAGCGTGCGTTAAACAGAGATCCTTCGCTGCGCTCAGGATGACAGGCTCACTCCGTTGATCGTCACCATTCATCAAATTATACAGACCGCGTGTATCGCTTCCTCTTCCGAATACGTATTGAGATGGTATGTCTGATAGCAGGTCATCAGTTGAGCTACGTGCGAATAAGGGAGAGACGGATGAATAACAGAGCGTCCCAAAGTGATATCGATACTAGAAATAACAGCGAGGTCGGCACAAACGGCGAGTCAGAACATGAACTTACCTCGTCTTCTTCAAATAACGTACCGGAATTGAGCAGTAGAGAGCGGCGAGAGGTGGCGAAACGCGCCAGGATTAGCCCGTTAGTACTGCATGAGACAGTGCGGGAAGAGGGGGAGCGGGAATTAAACCGACCTTCTAAAGCGCTGGCGTTGTCTGGCCTGGCAGCCGGGCTTTCTATGGGCTTCTCGCTGGTCTTTCAAGGTCTGCTCCACGCCTATTTGCCTGCTGCTCCCTGGCGTCCGCTGGTAGATAATTTGGGATATAGTATTGGCTTTGTGATTGTGGTACTGGGTCGGCAACAACTTTTTACCGAGAATACGCTTACGGCTATGTTGCCCCTGTTCGCTCATCCCGACTGGCACACGTTCGGTAAAGTTGCGAAGCTGTGGGTCGTGATTCTAGTTGCCAATCTGCTAGGGGCGCTGATCTTTGCCACGATTATTGCCCGCACAGCCATTTTCCCGGCAGGTATACAACACTCATTTACTGAAGTAGCGCAGCATTCGCTGCGAGGCGATTTCACTCTGACCATTTTACGTGGCATATTCGCCGGATGGCTGATCGCGCTGATGGTCTGGCTGCTACCAGCATCAGAGGGCACAAAGTTGCATATTATCATTATCCTCACCTACCTTGTTGCGCTGGGAAGCTTCTCGCATATCATCGCGGGTTCGGTTGACATTCTGTACCTGGTAAATACCGGGGTCATTTCGTGGGGAGGCTACATTTTGAGCTTCATGCTGCCAACGCTCATTGGCAATATCATCGGCGGCGTATCACTGGTGGCCGCGCTCAATTTTGGGCAGGTCGCAGCAGATAATGTCAAAAATGCACAGGCGTGAGCATAGGAATGTGCCACCCGCTGCACATTCCTATGCTCACGCCATCTTCCCTCAATTATTTACCCTTTTTACAATCTCAGCCATCCAGGGGTAATGTTCTCGCAGGTGTTCGGTCATGCGGCGTAGCACCTTGGCGGCGGTCCATTGCTCGCCATGATGGGTGTATATATGCTGGCGTTGCTCTGGTGTGAGGGCGCGCAGAGCGAGTTCATAGTCCATGGCATTGTCGAAAAACGTCATGGTGAGATCGGCGTCGGCGGGTGGCGCATTACTTGCTGGTTCGGGTGGATGCTCGCTCAGGCGAGAGAGATACCATGCTTCTGACTCCAGCAGGTGCTGCATGTGTTCGTACAGGGACCAGGACTCAGGTGAAAGCCTGTGCATCTGCTGCGCTGGCGAGACCTGTTCGTAGAGTTCGAGCAGGGCAGCGCGAGCGGCGGCGGCTACATTCAGGGCTGTATCGATCTCGCTATCATCAGGCGGAGCAAGGTCAGCCTCGAAAAGCGGGCCGATGTTGCTATTTCCGACCAGGATATGCTCGGCGATAGTCACTTCTATCTGACCATCGAACTCGTCAAGCACGGTGGTATCATTGGCTTTGACCCATTTCAGGTAATCGGCAACCGTGCCTGGGATGATTGTGAGCAAGGTCTGGTATATTGGAGCTGAACAATAACATCCCGGTAATTCGCGAAAGTAGGCCATATACTCTCCAGGCCACTCCTCGATGAGCGCGTTAAATTGCATTTCTTGCTTCCTCTCTCCTCGAAGCCTTAACGCCTGCGCCTGCGGCGCGGCGCTTCGCAAATTTTTTGTGTGGAGTGCTGTGCTGTAGGTAGCCGCAGGCTACCTACAGCACAGCACTCCACACAATACAGAACGTACTACCGCGGGTAGCGCGGCGTGCTGATTACCAGTATAGAGCATAAATGCCTATATTGCGAAGAAGATTGTTGGGTTCAGTATAATGGATATTAAGGTATGGAATGGATTTGTAGTGATGCGTGAAGTGAGTGGTGTGAGGAGGATCATACTATGCCACTGGATAGACAGCCAGAATTTGAATTGCCTGCTATACTGCGTCTCCCGCAGGTTCCCCCTTTGAAAGTGCCGGCCAGAAGGCAAACGCAGTTTATCGTGCGGCCTTCGCCAGTTCGCTACACCGAACAAGTGCCGGTAACGCCTCCGCTTGCTCCAGAGAACGACCTTTTTATGCCGGTGCCGGTCACACCACCTGTCATCAGCCAACCCCAAAAATGGATGCGCGCGCCTTCTCCGGCCAACCAGAGCACCACAGGCATACCCCTGAAAGGGTTTATACCGACCGCCAGAAGGTCGAGGGATGTGGAAAATGGCGAATTCTTGCTGGGGTGCGCTTTTCTCATCGTGATGGGGCTACTGGCGCTGGGCTTAGTAGTCTGGATATCATCTGCGATGTAGAAGTCATTGTCTGCTTGCGCCACTGGTACCTACCCTGATACAATTATTAGCACACCGGTTAGTCGAGTTATCCTGGTGATTTCTGCCAACCTGATAGAGCAATGATTTGAAATGTTCGCCCCCGTCCTGTAGGGACAAGGGGTGGATGAGGGGATGGGTGGGGGCCTTGTGCTTGTCCTCGTACAGAGGAGATGATTTGATGAAATATTCGGTTGGCAAAAATCATCAGGACGAGAGTCGCGTTATGAGAAGCGTTTTGAAAAGACTAACCGGAGGTATGCATGGTTTACTGTTGGTATTGTGGATTTATCTGAGCGCGGGCTGGCACCATTATGGCTGGCGGCGGCGGCTCCGATCTCCACGATTTGTGATAGAGGAAAGTACTGCAGCTGGTATGAAACAAACCCTGCTCTTTATCCGGCATGGGCAAACAACCTGGAACGTTGAACATCGTCTCCCCGGCCAACTGCCGGGCATTCACCTGACCGATGCAGGCAAACAACAGGCGGAGCGACTGGCCGACTCGCTGGCCGTTCTGCCGATCAGCGCCGTGATTAGCAGTCCGCTTGAACGGGCGCGTGAGACGGCCGAGATTATCGCACAGCCGCGCCGGGTTGCTATCCAGTTTGAAGCAGGTTTGATGGATATCGATGTGGGGCACTGGGCCGGGCAAAATCATGACGAATTGAACAAGCACGACGAGACGTGGAAAGCCTTTGTGAAAGATCCAACCGTCGCGCCCCCCGACGTTGAAACGTTTCCCCAGGTTCAGGCCCGCGCCGCGGCCGCCGTCGAACGCTGGCGCGCGCAAGAGAGCAGCGGCGCGTATCCGGCCTTTGTAGCGCATGCCGATGTCATCAAACTGCTGGTTGCGCATTATACGGGACTGGAGGCGGGGCAGGCCGGGAAACTTATGATAGACAACGCCTCGGTGAGCATTGTGGAAGTGGAAGATGAGAAGCGGCCACTTGTCGTGGCTATTGGCTGGAGTCCTAAACCTGGATGGCTGAAACCGCCCACGTCTGAACCCGAACAGACGGTCAGCGCGGACATCGAGGCGAGCGAAGAGAAATTATCTCAGGAGCATTAGCATAGTTCAATCCACGTGTGGAAGGGAACGCTTATATGTTTGATCCACGAGACCCACGAGAACGCTTATGGTGGCACTATGATTCGAAACGTCCATTATCTCTGGCGCAGATCACGGCCATGGGTTGCGTCGATGCGCCGACGGTCGCGCTGATCTGGCTGCTTATGGAACATGGCGCGTCGCTGACGGTGGCCGGCCCAACCGACCCACAGCCGGGCGTGGGCAAGACTACCACACTGAACGCGCTGCTGCAATTCGTGCCAGATGATTCGGCGCTGGCCTACATGTCCGGCATGTACGAGGACTTTGCTTTTACGCAATTGCCCGACATCGAACCCGAGCATACTTATGCGCTTTGCAACGAGGTAAGCGATCACCTGCCCATTTACATGTGGGGGCGCGTGGCGCGTCGCTACCTCAATCTAACCGCCGGCGGCTACCATATTGCCACCAGCGTCCATGCTGATACCATCGACGACGTGCTGTATATGTATCAACATGATCTGCGCCTGACCGTCGATGACGTGCGCCGCCTGGGCCTGGTCGTCAATATCGGACTGGTCGGTCATGTCTACCCATTGCGCCGCCGCTGGCTTACCACGCACTTTTTGCAGGCGCATCCCGATCCCAAACAACCCGATAGCGTCGTACCCCTGCCGCTTTCTTTGTGGAACGAATTCGACGATACCTTTGAACACGCCGACCAACCTATCCTGGACGACCTGGCCGCCTGGGCCTGTATGACGCCAGATGCTTTTGACAAGGCCCTCAAGCAGCGTATCGACTGCATAGAAGAACTCGCGCAGGGGCCTGGCGCCGATATGCGCCAGATGTACGATGCGATTCGGCAGCTACGCAAACACGAGAAAAACGCGAAACCATGACGCCAGCATTAAACATCGCAGCCAGGGCGGGGCTTGCCCCGCCCTGGTTCAATAGAATAAAAAGACCATTCAACTTGTTCAATCAGGTAGTGACTCAAGAAAGGAGAGTGCCATGTTTCGACACATCAAACACGTAAGCGAAGGGCGCTGGCCGCGCATCTGCAATGAACGCTAATTACAACAGAAGAAAGGGAGCATACTAAAGAGTATGAGTTATTCTATCGCTATGCTCAGCGTCCATACGTCCCCGCTGGATATGCCGGGGCGCACAAGAGATGCTGGCGGCATGAACGTCTATATCCAACAACTGGCTCGCGAACTGGGACAATCCCATATCAACATTGATATTTTTACCCGCCGCGCCAACGAATTTACTCCACGCATCGTCCAACTCAGTCCGCGTGTGCGCGTCATTCACGTAGACGCCGGGCCTGCTCAAGCCATCCATAAAGACGAACTCTACAATTACCTGCCCGCTTTCGCGCAGCATATTGATGATTTTCGTCTTAGCGCCGGCACGCATTATGATGTCTTGCATAGTCATTACTGGCTGTCGGGCGTAGCCGCCATGCAGCTTGCGCAGCGCTGGCACGTCCCGCATATTACCATGTTTCACACGCTGGCGCACTTGAAGCAACTGGCAAATCCCGGCGCGCACGAACTCCCCTTGCGGCTCGAGATGGAACGCCGCCTCATCAAGCAAGTTGATCGTATCATCGCCGCAACGAGCGAAGAACGCGCGCAGATCATCCGTCACTGCGGAGCCACGTCAGGCCAGGTACAGGTCATTCCCTGCGGGGTCGATTTGCGCCGCTTCACGCCATATGAACGAAAGAGGGCACGCGAACAACTGGGCTGGAAACAGGACAGCCCGGTACTACTCTTCGCGGGCCGCCTCAACCCGTTCAAGGGGCCTGATCTGCTGTTACGCGCCGCGGACATGATGCGCGAGAAGGCGCAGGTTGTCATTGTTGGCGGCAAAAAGACCGATGACCTGGAAATACAACAACTCCGCCAGCTCGCGGCGGATCTGCGGATCGCCAAACGGGTGCATTTCCTGGGTGCGCGCCCGCAGCAAGAACTGCCCATGCTCTATAGCGCGGCAGATATAACGGTCATCCCTTCGTATCACGAAAGTTTCGGCCTGGCCGCAGTCGAATCGCTGGCCTGCGGCACGCCTGTCGTCGCTACGCGCGCAGGCGGTCTGACCACCATCATCAAGAACGGCGAAACAGGCTATCTCGTCCCACGCAGCCCCGGCTTCTTCGCCGAACGCCTCGACGCTCTCTTGCAGCAGCCCGAATTGCTGGAAAAGATGAGGCAGGCGGCGCGTCCCTCCGCGCTTCAGTATAGCTGGAAGCGCGTGGCCGAACTGGTGCGCGAAACCTATGAGAATGTGATCGAGGGAGAAAGGGTACTCGCGGCATTGTAGTTACTTGAGCACGTATCCGATGACCTCGTATCCGCGCCCAAACTTATCTTTTTCAGGTAAATCGGTAATCCACTCCCAGTGTTCTTCTTGCAGCACGGTAAAGGTATCGCTTACCTGTTCGGGAAAAGCGCGTGGCACGAGGGGAATGGAGCGGCGGTGGTCGGCATCGTGGTCGGTGCCTGATACGTTGAAGGCAAAGCCGCGTATGTCGCTGAGCAGAACAGCGAGGCCGCCTGTGTCCAGCAGTTCGCGCAAGAGGTGCAGGTGGGATTGGATGATACGCGCGCGAAAATCCTGCGCGGCCTGCTGGTAGCGATGGTGATGCTCCTGTTCGTTCAGGTAGCTGGGGGCCAGTTGTTGTATAGAGTCGAGTACGTCGAGCAGGGGGTAGCTGAACAACTGGGAGAGGGTCAGCGAACTGATGACGAGGCCAAACTCTCCCGCGCCCAACGTGTCAAGTCGCGGCGGGTCGGGGATAGGACATTGTTCCAGGCAGTGCGCGGCGGCATCGAAAACGGCCCTGGCGCCTTGCGCAATGTGGGCATCCCAATGTTGGCGCGCAAGCAGGCGATGCAGGTTGGCGCTCACGCCTCCGGTGAGATCGCCTTCGAGCAAACGCACGCGGCGGCGCAGCGCGGACGACGGCAGTTCCTCCCACGCCTGCCGCATCGAAGCGAGGTCGAGATCGGCCAGCGCCACTTCGTCGGAGTGGCGCGCCAGTGCTTCGAGGGGGATCTCCGTGCAGGCTCCCGCGCCCAACACAAGCGTTCCAGGCGACACGCCAGGCTCTCGCTTTTCAAGCGCGGAGTTGATGAGCGCGGCGCAGTGTTGCAGGTGCTGCGGGCTATGCTCGCGCAGCCAGGCCCGGCGTCGCGCTCCCTGCGTCTCAACGTTGTGGTAGGTCAGGGTGTCGATGCGCACCGTGCTAGCGGCCTTTGTATTCGGGCTTGCGCTTCTGCAAGAAGGCCATCACTGCGTTGCGATGATCTTCAGTCTCAAAGGCCATGTCTTGCAGTTCGCCTTCGAGCTGCAACGCGCTGCGCAGATCGGACTCGGTAGAGGCGTAAATTTGTTGCTTAATCAGCGCATAGGTGCGCGTCGGGCCGTTCGCCAGACGCTGCGCAAAGGCGGTCACGGCGGCGTCAAACTCCGCTGGAGGCACGCATTTATTGACAAGCCCCAGCCGCTCTGCTTCCGCGCCGCTCACCTCATCAGCCAGCATGGCGATTTCCATCGCTTTGCCCACGCCGACCAGTTTGGGCAGGAAATAGCCGCCGCCGCCATCGGGTACGAGCGCAATCCGCGCGAAGGCTTCGACGAAACGCGCATCTTCTGACGCAATGCGCATATCACAGGCCAGCGCAATGTTGCACGAAATACCGGCAGCGTGACCGCGCACCGCCGCCACGACAGGTTTAGGCATGTTGCGAAGCGCCAGCACCAGGCGATGATATTTTTGCAAATGCTGGCTGACCGTTCCTATCGCGCCGCTTGCATGTCCTGCTGAGAGGCTGCGCAGGTCCTGCCCCGAACCGAAAGCTCTGCCAGCGCCCGTCAGCACGACGCAGCGCACCGCCTCGTCACGGGCGGCATCTTCGACGGCTTGCGTCAATTCCTCCAGCATAACGTCATTGAAGGCGTTGAGCACTTCTGGCCGGTTCATGGTGATGGTGAGTACGCCGCCATCCTGTTGTACAAGCAGATGTTGGAAGTCGGTTCGCATTGGGTTCTCCTCTTCTCCTGAAACGCGAGGCAGCTTAGGCGGCATAAGTGGCCTCAAACGTAGTGAGCAAAGTTTTGCCCACCTCCCGCAAAGGAAATTCCTCTAGATAAAGCTCCGTTGCCTCTTTCAAATTCGCAACTGCTTCCTCAATTGTATGACCCTGGCTGACAGTGCCAACTTCAGGGCATTCTGCAACATACCAGTTATCTTCTTTGTGAATTACTGCTGTAAAAGTTCGTACAGCCATGTGTATACCTCCAACTTATCGCAAAGATGGTAAATCCAACATCAAGACTTCGAGCGCGATACGCGCATTGACATTCTGGTCAAGGGCCTCCATGGTACCCAGGATGGCGCGTACCATGCGCTGGGATTGAAGGGGGCCTACTTTCGCGGCCTGTCTCTGGATGGTGGAAGACATATCTACGTTGACGACGAGATCAAGGCTGTTGTTGGCTGCCAAAAGCATATCGCGCCACCACAGCAGCCACAACTCAAGTATATCACGAAGTTTGTCGCTATCGGCGCTGAGACGCTGCGCGATGTCAAAACGCTGCGCGGTGCTGAGTAAGGGCAGGCGCGCCAGGGTTTCCAGTTGCGTTTTGCGATCTTCCAGCATCTCTTCTTTTTTAACGGCGCGTATTGCCCAGCCCATACGACCAGCCGCTAACGCGGCGATGAGGGTGGCCTCGTCTGGTTCCACCTGCCATTGCTGTTCAAGGGCGCTTTTGATTTGTCTGGTGGTCAGCAGGTTCATGGGAATTTGTTGCACGCGCGAGAGAATGGTGGGCAGGAGTTGAGCGGGATCGGGCGCGGTAAGCAGTAAGATGACATCTGGTTCAGGTTCTTCCAGCGTTTTCAGCAGACAGTTGGCGGACTGCACGTTCATTTCGTGCATTCCATCGATGATAAAGACGTTGCGGCGACCCTCCAGCGTTTTACGGGAAGTGTCGCTCTGCAAGGCGCGTACCTGCTCGATCAGAATGAACTGCCGTTCGGGTGGTCGCGCGATATAGTGGACATCGGGATGGTTATTGTGCATGACCTTGCGACAGGAGAGGCAAGTATTGCACGGATTTTCCGGCGCGACGTTGGGGTCTGGTCCTCCGGTGCAGAGCAACGTCTGCGCCAGGCGGCGAGCCAGCAAAGCTTTACCAATATGCTCCGGCCCGGTGAACAGGTAGGCATGGCGCACGCGGTCGGATACAATGGCGCGGCGCAACCCGTTGATGGCATGTTCGTGGCCGACAATGCCCCAATCATTGGCGCTGATGTGTGTTTCGCTCATGCAAGCATGGTAGCAGAAACGCCTGCTGAAAGCAAGATATTTTTGCTATTGACAAGCACGAACAGCACTGTTACACTCTTGACAGCAAAGAACAATGGCAACGAACGGGATAAGTACCTTTTGTCGAGCATGAGAGAACTGCGGGTTGGTGCAACGCAGCCGCCGCCACAAAGGGAAATCCACCCGCGAGCCAGCGCGATAAGCGCCAACGGTGGCCCCCGTTAGCAGGCAAGAGAGTTTCAATCTCGCAAGAGCTTGAATAAATCAAGGTGGCACCACGATCCACGCATCTTTCGCGTCGTCGTCCTTTACATGGACAACGGCGTTTTTTATTGTTCAAATACAGGGAAGGAGACACCATTAACATGCTAGATCTCGCGTTTATTCGCAACCATCCCGATGTTGTTAAGGAGGCGGCGCGTCTCAAAAACAACACACTCGATATCGATTACCTGCTGGAAGTTGACCGGCAGGCGCTGGCGTTGCAACGGCAGGTTGAAGAGGGCCGCGCCGAACAAAACCAGGTATCGAAGCGCGTGCAGCAGGCGGGTAAAGACAAAGAACTGCGCGAACAATTGATTGCCGGGGCGAAGGAACTCTCCGAACAAATCAAGGCTCTGGAGCCGCGCCTCAAAGCGCTGGAAGACGAACGCCAGCAGTTGCTCTACTACGTTCCCAATATTCCCGATCCCAGCGCGCCTATCGGCAAAGACGAAAGCGATAACGTGCCGTTCAAATACTGGGGGGAGAAACCGGACTTCGACTTTGAGCCGCTCGATCACTATGCCCTCATGCAGAAACTGGACTCGGTAGACATCGAACGCGCAGTCAAAGTAGCGGGTGCGCGCAGCTATGCCCTCAAAGGCGACGCCGCCCGGCTCGAATTGGCGCTCATGAACTTCGCGCTGGACCGCGTCTCGCGCAAAGGGTTCACCCCCATGATCGTACCAGCTATGGCGCGTGATTTCGCCTTCATCGGCAACGGACAATTCCCCAAGGGACGCGACCAGGTCTATGCGGTGGAGGATGAAGATCTTTTCCTGGTAGGTACCGCCGAGGTTTCGATCACCGGCATGTACAAGGACGAGATACTCAAGGCCGAAGAGTTGCCTCTGGCCTTCGTGGGATATTGCCCCTGTTTCCGCAAAGAGGCGGGCACCTATGGCAAGGATACACGCGGCGTTTTCCGCATCCACCAGTTCAGCAAGGTTGAGCAATATGTGATCTGCAAAGCCGATCATGCCGAAATCGGTGCGCTGGCACGAACAACTACTCGCTAACTCGGAAGAGCTGGTGCAGGCTCTGGAACTGCCGTACCGCGTGGTCAACGTCTGCACGGGCGATATGGGCGATGGCAAAGTGGGCATGTACGACCTGGAATGCTGGCTGCCCAGCGAGGGACGTTACCGCGAAACTCACTCGTGTTCGTACTTCCACGACTGGCAGGCGCGCCGCGTCAACATGCGCTACCGCGACGAAGACGGCAAGGTCAAGTTCGTGCATACTCTCAACAACACCGCCATCGCCTCACCGCGCATCCTGCTGCCTCTCTTTGAGATTCACCAGCAGCCCGATGGCAGCGTGCGCATCCCGGCAGCCCTGCGCCCCTTCATGGGCGGGCAGGAGTATATACGGCCAAAATAAGCTGTGCGGCGGTAGCTATCCGTCGATTCAAAATCGTGACCTCCTTGTGCGATAACTCACGGTATTCGTGACAGCTATGTGAAGCCGGAGTGGCAGAATACATGCTGGATGGTTGTCTGCTCCGTTCAGGAGCATGGTTTTGCAAAGGAGGCACATGATAATGGCAATAAAGTTCGCCAGAAATCTGATTACGGTAAGTGGGGCTGCGCTGGGCGCCTATGTTTTTTTAGTTCGCCCCTGGCAGCGCACATGGGGAACCACCGACGAGGAAGTGCTGCGCGCGCTCCCCGGCGATGAACTGATAGCACATCCTGATGTGAAGCTCACGCGGGCTGTTACAATTCGAGCGAAACCCGCCGATATCTGGCCCTGGCTGGTACAAATTGGACAGGGCCGAGGCGGATACTACACCTATGACTGGCTTGAAAATATGGCTGGCCTCAAGATGAAAAACGCCGTGGGCATCAACCCGGCGTGGCAACACCTCAAGGTTGGAGACATCATTCCAGCCGAACCGGGTGGCAAAGGTTTCAAGGTGCTTGCAATCGAGCCTGAACATGCCCTGGTCATCGGCAGCATCGAAACAATCGACGCGGGCGTCTTTGAGGGCTTCAAGCAGATGTTTCCGGCATTTACCTGGGCCTTTGTTCTCGAAGCGATCGATGGCGAGCAAACGCGCCTGATCTCGCGCTTCTGTGGGAAGAGCGAACCGTCCCAGTCTCTTAAGTTCGTGGGCAAATTCGCGGGCTTCATCAGCGAGCCAATCGAGTTCGTGATGACGCGCAAGATGCTGCTCGGCATCAAACAGCGAGCAGAACAGGAGCGGGTCAGTCTTCCGGCAGACGAACCGGTTGAAGCGGAGGCGAAGTCGCAAAAGAATGGAACGGTTACGACTCCAGTACAAGTGTAGGTAGAAACGAGGAAGAGTTAAACAGGTCGGAGAGATCGTTCTCCGATCTGTTTACACTTCATCAAACATTTACTTCTTCTCTTGCCCTTCTTGCTCGTGCGGCGCTCCTTGCAGGGTAGCTATTCGCTGCCAGATCGACCAGCACTGCCAGGGCGACCCAGAGCCAGCCCCACCCGGTCACACTTCCAGAAATGTAATACACGAGGACGTAGGTCAGGGTGGTAATCGGTAAGATGAGGAGCCCCAGCAGTGGCAGAATCCAGCCCCCGTGAAATGCACTGTGTACTAATGGCGTCGTGAGCCAGACGACGAACAGTGCCACGCGGGCGAAAAGCCCAACTAACCAGCTCATGATTGCACCTACTTTTCAAACTTACGGGTTGAGCCGGAATGGCGGGTACTGGTCAGTAATCAGGATGAAAGCATAGGCGAGAACCCGGTTGTCCCAGCGGATGACGCCCTCCACAAAATCGAACATCCCCCTCGGGTAGTGCCCGGTGAAGAGAATAGCGAACCAGGCGATGATCACCACCACGACCAGTGCGATATGCAGGAAGAACAGCACGATGTAATGGGGAATAGCCAGGAACCACTTCACCAGGGGCAGCAACTGGTTGAGGTCGCGCTCCGCGTCAGGGTACGCGTAGTCCAGGTGTACCGACTGGTGATCGGTGGTAGATGGGTACCGGTCGTCCATCAGGGCCATGTAAACGCCGACTCGGGTGCTGAAGCGCTGCAGTTCCAGGTTCCAGTCGAACCACCAGCGCGGGTACTTCTGCCGGAACACGATCATCAGCAGAGGAGCGAAGAACAATAGACCACCAGCGCCGGCTGCGACTGCCGCGGTTCGGCCATTGGTCCACTGCCAGGTTCCTCCCGCCACGGCTCCCAGCACAATCGCGATGGGGATAACCATGAAGATCCGGAAGAACGTGGTCAGCCGGTCTAGTGGTCGATCCGGGTAGTCAACCGAGAACTGGACGGGATATATTGGTTGTTGCATTAGAAAATCTCCTTCTTTCAATACGAGCCACTTTAGCTCTTGTTAGATGCTACTGGAGCGATACCTAATTTCGATGTAGTGATCTGAAAGACCGGGTGACGGGTTGCCTCGCGCTCAAAAGCCTCGAGGGGCGAATCTTTCCTGGCATCGAAGTATGACCGAACTCCTCCTGAGACATGCGAGAGATACTGTTTGAGCACGGGAGCCGCCTGTTGTGCTGGCAGTTCAGTCACAGAGACTGCTTCAGAATGGCGACCGCGGGTGAGCGTTGCCGTTCCTGCTGCCCGGATGTTGCGTACCCACTGCACTATACCGTAAGGAGCGACCAGCCAGCGTTGACCGCCCTGCTCAACCAGGACCACTGGAACCGTATGCGGCTGACCACTCTTGCGGCCGCGTACGGTCAGCAGCGATGTCGTCCCCATTTTGGCGCCAGCACGCAGCAGCGTCATAATCAGTGCGTTTTCCATACGCTCAGCAAAATTGACGTGATAGGTTTTAACCATGAATGCGTCCCTTCTTTCTTCTCAAGTATGCTTGATTTGTAAGCGATGACGGCGATACGGACCAGTTTGTGCTTCACCTGTTTACTCATTCTCTTATTCTTCTGGCTCGTGCGGCGTTCCTGGCGGGGTAGCTATTCGCTCCCAGATCGATCAGGCATGCCATGATGACCCAGAGCCAGGCCCAGCCGGTCACACTTCCAGAGATGTAATAGACCAGGACGTAGGTCAGAGTGGTAATCGGTAAGATGAGGAGCCCCAGCAGTGGCAGAAGCCAGCCCCCGTGAAATGCGTGGTTGACTAATGGCGTCGTGAGCCAGACGACGAACAGTGCCACGCGGGCGAAAAGCCCAACTAACCAGCTCATGATGGATACCTCCTTCTCTAATCTCTAGCCAGCCGGTAGAGTTTCCACCCAACCGCGAGAAACCAGGTTGGGAGGAGCAGGCCATAGACGAAGTAGCCAGGGCCTAGAATGGGCCGGAGAGCCTCGCTGACGATGCCCAAAGCGCCTGTCACGATACCCAGATAGGCGATGCCTTTCGGAAAGACGCCCTTCAGCATGACGAGCGAGACGATCAAAATGCCGACCGGGGTCAGGATGCCGACAGCGCTTGTGATATTATTCTCCGCGAGAAACACCTCGGCAGCAGTCGCGAAGGCCGTATGTTGCGCGACGGTCGAGGCTGTCATATAGTGGTCGCTCAGGTACACCAGGACGGGGGCTCCGCCACCAGTAACCGGTTGAGCCAGCGTCAAAGCCCAGGAGACGATCCCGGCAAGGGCGCCGAGCGCAGCGTAGCTCTTATTCAGATGCTTGAGTGCCTGGTAAAGAGCCAGGAAAACGACCAGGGCGAAGACGCTGGGTGCCAACCACAGAATCTGTTCTACGAGGTATAGAACCTTATGCGAGGCGACGTATTGAAGCGCAGTCGCTCCGTCTGCGTTCAGGGGCGGCGGCGCAATGACGATAAGCACAATAGCGACGAGTACAGGTACGACAAACAGAATGGCTGAAATGCCCCCGACCCGGTAGAGACCTCTCCACGATTGGTCCGGGGAAACCTCGGCCTCTACCGGTGATCTTTTTGCTTGCAACGTGTTCATATCTTTTTTGCTCCTTCAATACAAGTAGGTATGCTCTCCTTATCCTGTGCGAGACTTGCACTATTTGACCTACGCAAACTCGCTCGCCTATGCCAGAGCAGGCTGAAACTGCGCGGCCAGATCATCCGCCCAGGCGCGAATGGCTGCCCAGTCCCGCGCGTCGCTGGCTGGCATGTTCTTGAGGGCCGGTATCAGATTGTGCGGGAAGGTGAGTTTCTGCGGGTCGAACTTGCCGCCGAAGATGGAAATCGCCTGCGGAGTCAGCCAGGGAAACTTCGCCAACTCTTTATCAAGCTGCTCGCGCGCGCCCTGAAATTCTTTCTCCTCGGCATGAAATGGGCCGAGCGCGAAAATGGCCACTGGCCGTTGTGCGAGGACTTCCCGGTGCTGCGTCAGGAAATGGAGCGCGTCCTTGTGCCAGTGGAACATGTAAAGAGGCGCCCCCAGCACGACCGCGCGGTATCCCTCAAGGGTGCGCACATCCCGCGCAGGCTGAATATCGACTGCAAGCCCATGTTCACGTAGCGTCGCCGCGACCGCCTCGGCTACTTTCTGTGTTGAGCCATATCGTGTTGCAAATGCTACAAGAATTGAAGCTGACATGATTATCTCCTTTCAATGCGAACCACTTGAGATCTTATTTGATGCTTCTGGAGCTACAGCCAGCTCCAACTCGAACGTGGGATCATTCAGACCATAGCCGCTCTCGATGAGGTCTTTCAGCCGAGTGACGAAGCGTGTAGCTGGAGCCCCATCGATAATATCGTGATCCAGACTGACGGTCAGACACAAGTACTCGCGGATGGCGATAAGCCCGTCAACGACACCCGGTTTTTCGCCAATGCCGCCCAGTGTAATCATGAGTGTTGGGGTGACTATAGGGATGCCCCAACCTGCACCTTTCCCAAACATGCCCACTGCTGTGATGCCCACCGTCCCCCAGTACTTCTTCTGCATCTGTGGATACGCTCTAACTATCCAGGAGAAGACTCGGAAGAGGGGTCTGAAGAGAAAGGCCGGCAGGGACAGAAACGCTTTGAAAGGCTCCCAGGCTTTTGCCACGTCTTCACCCTGGGCTGCCCTGATCTCGTGATGAATCTCGTGTATGGTCTTGCGATTGGCTGCTCTGATAGTGTAGTTGATGACCTGTTTCTGACCAGACACATCACGCTCAACCTGGGTCGCCACGTCCACCTCATCAAAGACGATGAGGTGTTTGCCGCCCTTGCGAAACGCCTGTACGACTTTGTGTTCTGCGACGGCTTTTCCCAGGCAGGCAATGATGAACGCCGTGAACGACAGGGACTCTCCAGTTTTCGCTTTGTGATCTCGCAGGAACGCGCGCGCCCCGGTCACATCGACTTCGATCAAGCCATGGATCATGGGCTTGTATTGGGCTGAACGATAGGCAGAAGCCATCCACCGCCGTATCTTCGGATACGGGACCACCTGGTAATCGGCGTTGTTTCGTTTCATTCTCTCTCCCTTCCGCTGATAGGACAATGTGTTCCGTTTCTGGTCCATTCCTTATTGTGTGCATCAGCATTCGTGACAAACCTTTCCACTGTAAAGTCTACTGCGTAGACATCACCAGCACAGCACAAAAGTGAGTTTTATGCTCACAGAGCCATCACAGGTGGGCGAGAGTTCCGGGGTGGGCGAACAACCGAGCCTTGCGCTTTGGCGCAAGTTGTATCGTTGCCAGGTCTGCGTTGAACGAGATAAGCGCAGCCCAAAAATGCTTGACACAAACGGCACAGACTGCTATACTGACATGCAGAGAGAATCTTCATGATCCCGTAGCTCAGTGGATAGAGCGACAGTTTGCGGAACTGTAGGCCGGAGGTTCGAGCCCTCTCGGGATCGCCAATGCTGAATTGACTGGTAAAGTCAATTCAGCATTTTTCTTTAACCGGGAAGGATACAATGGAGCTAACAAAACTATGGCAAGTGTGGCCGATTACAGGGCCATGGCATCTCACGCCTCTCTCCGGTGGTACGAACAACCTGGTATGGCGTGCAGAAACCGCAGATGGAGAGAATTATGTCCTGCGCTTGTTTCCCGAACTTAGTCAGCTTCCACGCCTGCGCTATGAGGTGGCTCTACTGCTGGCCCTGTCGGATCTAGAGCTGCCGTTTCGCTTGCCTGTACCCATCATGACGCACAATGGAGAGAGCATAGCTTTGTTTGAGCAAGAGGCGGAGACGCGGGCTTTCGCGACCCTCTCGTCTTTTCTGCCTGGAGAGCGTCCAGAATCGCAATGATCTCTCTTTAGCTTCACCAGCAGGAGCGGCTTTGGCTGTTCTCGACAACGCGCTCGCGGCCCTGCCGCATATAGATGCACCGGTAGGGGTTGAGCCAACATTCTCGTATAGAAGTCTTATACATGAGTATAAACCTGTGATTGATCCCCTCGCGGCGGTAGAGCGCTTGCCAGTAGAGCGCGACAAAGCCAGGCAGCTACAAGGCATACTCGCCTCAGTGATTGAGGGGGTACCGGACCTGTATGCTTGCCTGCCCCAACAATTGTTGCACCTGGATTATGACCCGGCCAATATCTTTATGCAAGACCAACGGGTTACAGCGGTCTTTGACTTCGAGTTTGCTGGTATTGACCTGCGTGTGATGGAGCTATGTGTGGCGCTGAGTTGGTGGCCGGTCAATCTGATGGGAACAGGCAAAGAGTGGGAAATGATGGATGCGTTCGCGGCAGCTTATACGGCTGACTTCCCCCTGGACAAAGAGGAATTACATGCTATTCCCGACGTGCTGCGCTTGCGCGATGCTGGTTCGCTGGTACATCGTATGGGACGCTACTTTGCCGGGCGAGAGACAGACGCCATCATGCAGCAGCGAGTAGAACATTCGCTTGGAGAGAGGCATGGCTAATTGCTCATAGCGAGACGCTGCTGCATTATGCTATGACCTGGGGTTGACCGGCACTCGCTACTTGCCGGTGTTGATGTCGCCCTGGTCAGACAGTAGCGGGCTCTGGCCGCTTTGCTTACCAGCGTTCAGTCGCCGCTTTTTCGCTGCTCTGCGTCGCTCCTCAACGAGCTTCCTGATAGATGGAGCAGATGGTAGCGTTTCGGGCATTGGCGCGTGGATCGCCTCGATTGCCTTGCGAACCTGATCGCCCACAAAATGATGGGTATCGATTGCTACATCCTCATCTACGATCTGGTCTCGTCTCAATTTCGCGTCTGTCTGGATATTCTTGAAGTCGATAGCGGAGAGTTCCTCACGCCCAATATTATCAAGATAATCTTCTTGTTCTTTGAGAAATTGATGAATCTCGTGCGCGCGGGTACTTACCGCGAAATAGTCCTGGGCAGCCGCGATCTCAGGTTTGCGCGAATCGCCGTTCTGTGCGACAAGGTAGCAGGCAGAATCGGCTGAGTGATAATCTCAACTTTCCTGCTTCCTCCATGGGGCATAGGCGATGTTTTCCCAGCGCCGGGAAAATGTTGCTCGATTGGATTTTGTGTCTGCTCACTAGCGATCATTGCACGTTTAATCGCACCAGAAAAACGTTCCCACTTTGTGTAGCCCAGGAGTGGGGCCAGATCGCGGCCGCTCCAGTATTCCTGTCCGTAGGGATTGACCTGTTTAATTGATTCGAAGTCCGGTGTTTGACTCATCCATGCACCCCTTTCCGCATATCGCTCCTGAGTTGACAATAATTCTATAAATCATTGCGCGAGTGGCTATGCTTGCGTCTATTATATCGTTAATGAGAACAAAATATCAATACTTTTGTTTGCGTCTATTTGAAATGTTAGCAAACTGAGCCTCTTTTGTGATACACTCATTTTGCCCTGAGAATATATGGGGCTTTTTTCGTATCACTTGCACATCGCGGGAGAAAACAGCTATTATGCAGCAGAAAGCCGTCGTACTTTTATCGGGAGGGTTGGATTCTAGCACCGTGCTGGCCATTGCTTACCAGCAGGGCTTTGAACTCTATGCCATCGCATTTGAGTATGGGCAACGCCACCAGCGCGAGGTTACAGCCGCCGCCGCCATTGCGTTTCATTATAACGTCCTTGAGCAGAAAACCGTTCACATTGATTTACGCGCCTTCGGTGGCAGCGCACTGACATCGGACATTGCCGTCCCGCATGGTCGCAGTGTAGAAGAGATGGCGCATGACATCCCGATTACCTACGTCCCTGCTCGCAACACCATCTTCCTCTCGTTCGCCCTGGCGTATGCCGAAGTGAGCGGCGCGAATGACATCTTTCTCGGCATCAACGCCATCGATTACAGCGGCTATCCCGATTGCCGACCAGAATACCTGGAAGCCTATGAACACATGGCGAACCTGGCGACCAAAGCCAGCACGCAGGATGGTCGGCATATGCGCATCCACGCGCCCTTATTGCGTATGGGAAAAGCGGACATTATTCGCAAAGGCGTTGAACTGGGTGTTCCCTATGGGCATACATGGAGCTGCTACGAGGGAGCTGAACTGGCCTGCGGCGCTTGCGATAGCTGCCTGCTGCGCCTGGCCGGTTTCGCTGAAGCGGGTCTACCTGATCCCATAGCCTACGTTCAGCCAGGAGTACAGGAGATTGGGTAATTTATAAGAGAAAGACTGATAAGACCAATGACATCACAAGACTTTCCACGCAAAAACATCGAATTTGTTAGCTACTCGGATCAGGGAGATCGCGGCGATGGTGTGCAAATCATGGTCCACAAAGGACACGCCTACATCGGTCACATGTTCAGCAATGGCGTGACCGTCATGGATGTCACCGATCCTAAAAATCCCAGGCCGGTCAACTTTATTCCCACACCGCCCAATACCTGGTCGCTGCACCTTCAGACCCACGACGATCTGCTGCTGGTCGTCAATGCTATCAATATCCATTCGCCAAACATTCACATTGACAGTATCCAGTACTATAGTCAATCCTTCGTCGATACCTTCGGCGGGCAGCAGGTCGAGTTTGCAGCGGGTCTGCGCGTATTTGATATTTCTCAGCCTGCTCAGCCTCGCGAAATAGGTTTTATGCCGGTGGAGGGCTTTGGTCTGCACCGCGTCTGGTACACTGGCGGGCGTTATGCCTATGCCTCGGCCTCGCTGGCTGGATACACCGACCACATTTTCATCGTCATTGACATGGCTGACCCAACGCATCCGCAACTGGTCGGGCGCTGGTGGATACCAGGTATGTGGCGAGCTGGCGGGGAAACGCCCACCTGGAGTGGCTGGCGCTACGCTCTGCATCACGCCATCGTCTCTGGCAACACTGCTTATGGCTCCTGGCGTGATGGCGGTCTGACCCTGCTCGATATAAGCGATCCGACCCGACCGGCCTTAATCGCGCACCGCAACTGGAATCCTCCTTTCGGCGGCGGCACGCACACCAGCCTCCCACTGCCTGTGCGCAACCTTGTCATCGTGGCCGATGAGGGCGTTGCTGACAACTGCTCGGACGGCGTCAAATACACCTGGGTCGTCGATGTTCGCGAGCCATCCAATCCTGTCACTATCGCGACCTTTCCCAATCCCGCCGAAGAAGACTATTGCGCTAAGGGAGGTCATTTCGGCCCGCACAACCTGCACGAGAATCGCCCCGGTAGCTTTCAGAGTTCGGAACTGATCTTCGCCACGTATCAAAATGCGGGTGTGCGTGTCTTCGACACTAAAAATCCTTACCGGCCCGACGAAGTAGCTTTCTTCATTCCACCTGCGCCCCAAAAAATGTACGATCCGCGTCCGACGAGCGCCCGGGTCATCCAATCTTGCGACCTCTTCGTAGACAAACAGGGTCTGATCTATGTCACTGACTACAACGCGGGTCTGTACATTCTGGAATATACAGGACAATAGTTATAGAGAAAGGATCGCAACTTGAAGGTTTCATTCTGGTTCGTAGTCATCGCCTCGGTATTTGTCACCTGCCTGATTACCGCCAACATTATCGCCGTGAAAATCATGCTGCTGTTTGGTTTTCCCGTGCCTGCCGGAATTATCATCTTTCCGCTTAGCTACCTCTTTGGAGATGTGCTTACCGAGGTGTATGGATATGGAGTGGCGCGGCGTGTCATCTGGCTGGGTTTTGCCTGTAACCTGCTGACGGTCATCGCCATTTATGTTGGCGGCTTCGCCACGGCGGCCCCGTTCTGGCAGAACCAGGCCGCGTACAATACCATTCTGGGCTTCACGCCGCGCCTGCTGCTGGCCTCGTTCGCCGCCTACCTGGTGGGCGAGTTTACCAACTCGTTCATCCTCGCCAAACTCAAGATTGCCACAAAAGGGCGCTGGTTGTGGATGCGCACCATCGGTTCTACGCTGATCGGCGAAGGCTTCGATACCGTCATCTTTATTACTATCGCCTTCTGGGGTATCATCCCATCTTCCATGCTGCTTACCGCCATTCTGACGCAGTGGATTTTCAAGGTCGCCTATGAAGTCATCGCGACCCCTTTTACCTATCTCATCGTTGGCTTTCTCAAGCGCAAAGAGGGGATTGATACCTACGACTATCGCACCAACTTCAGCCCCTTTTCATTCCGCAAAACCGTATCCGAAAACTCATAAACAACTGTGACTACTCCCCATGGCTAAAGCCAGGGGCTTCTACGGACAAGCCGAGGGCCTGTAGTCCCAGGCCACGAATATTCAATGCAGCATTGAGGTCTCGATCAAGTTGAACATGACAGCACGGACACTCGAATACACGGACATCCAGGGGCATCTTTTGACGATGTCCACACTGACTGCATGTCTGACTCGTATAGGCCGGATTTACTTTCACCAGTGTGCGCCCAGCTTCTTCCGCTTTGGCTGCAAGCTGACTGAAAAATGCCGACCACGAGGCGTCTGCAATGCTTTTTGCGAGACAATGGTTATGGGTCATGCGGTTGACCTGCAAGTCTTCCACACAGATGATGCCGAAGCTATCGACAATCTGACGGCTGTGCTGATGGGTGAAGTTCTCACGCCTGAACGCGATACGCTCATGCACGCGCGCGACTACCTTGCGGTGCTTCCGACGCTCAGTGGTACCCTTCGCACGTGTGGAGTGCTTCCGCTGAACCTTAGCCAGGAACTTCTCTTCCTTGCGAAAGAAGCGCGGATTGTCAATTTCTTCACCGGTAGAGAGGGTAGCGAATGTCTTGAGTCCTACGTCAATGCCAACCTGAGTGTCTGTTGGCTCAAGGCGTTCCGGCTCACACTCAACTGAGAAGGACACGTACCATTTACCGGTGCAGGTGCGGCGGATTGTACACGTCTTTCCTTTTCCCTTGATGGGGCGATGGTAGACCATCTTGACTGCGCCGATCTTGGAGAGGACCACTCGCGCATCATGGGTGATACTAAATCCGCTCTGGGGGAAAGTGAACGAGTCGTAGCGGTCAGCACCTCGAAACCTGGGGAAGCCAGGCTTCTCACCAGCCTTGTAGCGGCGGAAGAAAGCTTTGAAGGCAAGATCAATCCGAACGGCAACATTCTGCAACACTTGAGAATGGACATGTTCGAGAGAGGGACGTTCCTGTTTCAGCAGCGGATACGTGGATTGCTGTCCATAGCAAGACAGATGTGTACCCTCTTGCTCGTAGGCGTTTTTACGCTTCTCAAGCAAGTGATTGTACAGCCAACGGCATTCATCAAGCGTTTCGTTCAGCTTGTGAAGCTGTTTCCTGGTAGGGTAGATTCTGTACTGAAACATTTTACGCATGTCCACATCGTATGCTTAAATAGCACTGTTGTCAAAGGGCAAAGGGCACCCAGCCCATCACGCCCCATAAGGAACGCGCCTGATATCCCATGGCTGAAGCCAGGGGCTTTACGGCGCGGTTTGGTAAATTTTGGAATTCCGTGGCGCAATCCGTGGGTCAGGCAACTCCAGAAGTTCGCAGGGCAATCGCATCAAAGAGCACGCGGCCAATCGTGCTCCCTCTGTTGATCGAGAGAGTACGGGCTTGATCGCCGGACAGGCACGCGGCGTTTAACGGGTGGCGGTTCGTCAGTCGTCGAGGACCGCATGGTGCAACTGGCTCAGGCGTGCAGGATCGGCGACCACGTTGATCTCGACGATCTTGCCGCGTGTGATGGTGAAATTGAGGACGAGGAACAGTTGTCTACGCGACGCCACAATAGCTGCTACGGCTCCATCCACGAGAGCCGTTCGCGCGCCCTGAGCACGCCCTGAGAACAGCCTGGCCACGGAAGCCGCGCCGTGGACCTCCGGTGACTCGCCTGCAGGCACGGCTGTGAGGTCGTGTCGGAACACAACCGCCGGGTCGAGCACCGTGAGCAGCGCCTCGAAGTTTCCGGTGCGCGAGGCGGCAAGGAAGGCATCGACCACTGCTCGCTGGCGTTCGAGATCGGCAGGCTTCGCCGTTTCCGCTCCCCGCACGCGGCGGCGTGCGCGACTCGCGAGCTGCCTTGCTGCCGTCTCCGAACGCTCCACGATAAGCGCAATCTCGTCGAAAGGCACCGCGAAGATGTCGTGCAGCACGAAGGCGAGCCGCTCGGCGGGAGGGAGGGTGTTGAGAACGACCAGCAGCGCAAGCCCGATCGAGTCGGCCAGCAGCACTTCCTGCTCCGGGTCGATCCCCTCCTCGCGGCTCTCGATGGACTCGGATACAGCCGCCGAAAGCTCTTCCTCGCGCCGTGAGTTGCGCGAACGTAGCATGTTCGAGGCAAATTCGCGCGACCACCGTGGTCAGCCATCCGCCCAGGTTTTCAATGCCGCTCGTATCGGAGCGGCTGAGGCGAAGCCACGACTCCTGTACGGCGTCGTCCGCCTCCGAGAGGTCGCCGAGCATCCGGTAGGCCACCGCTTGCAGGTGGGTCCGGTTGGCCTCGAATTGCTTCGCCAGCCATTCGTGTTCTTCCATCGGTCACATTCCCTCGTTTCGTTTCGTCATACTAATGACGAGCGAAACCTGACCGGCGTGACAGATTCGTCCAGCGGTCACATTTCTGCGCGATGGTTCGTCAGAGGGGTGACTCACGAAAACACCACTTGAGTCTGGCTCAAGGAGCCGACTGCGGTGAAGCGCGAGAAAGACACAAAACACGCTGTTTTACGACAGGAAAGGTAGGTTATGACAATGGCTAATGAAAAACTTCTGATGGTGATGGTGGCAGTCACAGATATGGCGAAGGCCAAAGCGTTCTACGCGGAGCAATTGGGCTGGTCTGTCACCACAGACTACGGACAAGGCGATCATCACTGGGTCTCTCTTGAGCTCCCAGGAGGAGGCGCCACTCTGACTCTGTTGACGATGCATGGACAGATGAAACCTGGTGCGATGACGCTCTATGTCTCGACTTCAAATATTGAAGAGGCGAACAACGAGCTCAAAGCAAAGGGCGTCAAGGTCAACGAAGTGAAGGATGACCTGTATGGCCCGGGTTCTGGCGTCAAGTGGTTTGACCTCCATGATCCCGATGGCAACCGGTGGCTGATGGTTCAGTCCTAATCGCCTCCGCGATCTACTGGCGATCATTATTCCCATGATCGAGGCGCCCAACAGCTTCAACCGTCAACGCTCCCACCAGACAGGGAGCTGTTCAGAACGAATCAGACGACTGGAGACGGGCACATCGGCGCGAAGCTGGATCATTGAGGCATCGCGCCGATTACCTTGCCATCTATGCCTCTTCAGCACAACGACCCTAAGAGAGAGGTCCGGGAAACGTGGAAAAGAAGAAGTTCTGCCCATCCTTCTGTGCTATACTGTTTCTTTGTGCAGCCAGGAGCAGAGACGCGAAGACACCAGAACAAAGGCGTTCCATCATCCAAATCCAGAGAGCCTGGTTGAAAGATTTGGCTGGCACTATTCTCACGATGTGAGAGGGAGTATCCATCAGCATGGTTCAAGAATATATCGAGATTCATGGCGCCCGCGAGAACAATCTCAAGGATGTCTCTCTGAGGCTGCCCAAGCGCAAAATCATCATTTTTACCGGCGTGTCTGGTTCGGGGAAGTCGTCAGTGGTATTTGACACCATTGCCAACGAAGCGCAGCGGCTGTTGTTCGAGAATTTCAGCATGTTCGTTCGCAACTTCCTGCCGCGCCATCCCCAACCAGACGCCGACGCGATTGAGAACCTGAGCATGGCCGTGATTGTTGATCAGAAGCGCCTGGGTGGGGGATCGCAATCGACGGTGGGGACCGTGACAGACATCGCGTCAGTGCTGCGACTGCTCTTTTCGCGCCTCGGCAAACCCTACGCAGGCTCTGCCAATGCCTTTTCCTTCAACGATCCCCAGGGCATGTGCCTGGAGTGTAATGGGCTTGGCCGCAAGATCGGCATTGACCTCGAGGCGCTGATTGACACAACAAAATCGCTGAACGAAGGAGCGGTCATCGCCCCAGGACTGGTCGCCCTGGAACGCGATCTGTATGCGCGTTCTGACTTCTTCGACAACGACAAGAAGATCGCCGAGTATACACCAGAGGAACTGCACCTGCTGCTCTACAGCGAACCGCGCAAACATACGGGTCTGCCGTACAACACCTATGAGGGTCTGGTGTACAAATTCAATCGCAAGTTCATTGCGCGGGACATCCAGACGCTCTCGTCTCGCATCCGGCAACAGGTCGAGCCTTTTTTGAAGCTCGGCCCCTGTCCGCTCTGCAAAGGCGCCCGGCTCAATCAAGCGGCACTGAGTTGTAGGATCAATGGGTATACTATTGCCGATTTATCGGCGATGGAGGTTGATGAGCTGCTGGAAGTGGTGAATGATCTCAAAGACCTGGCGGTGGCACCGATCGTGCGCACCCTGACCGAGCGGCTTCAGCACCTGGTGGATATTGGCCTGGAGTATCTGAGCCTGGATCGTGTAACTGACACGCTATCCGGGGGTGAGTCACAGCGAGTCAAGATCGTCAAGAACCTCAACGGCAGCCTCGTGGATGTCATGTATATCTTTGACGAGCCGAGTGTCGGACTGCACACGCGCGATGTCCACCGCTTGAACGAACTCCTGGAGAAGTTGCGTGACAAGGGCAATACCGTGATTGTCGTGGAGCATGACCCCGACGTTATCAAAGTGGCCGACTATCTGGTGGATATGGGGCCGCGTGCCGGGAGTGAAGGCGGTCAAGTCGTTTACGAGGGCGACTTTGCCGGCTTACTCAAAGCTGACACGCTCACCGGCAACCACCTGTTGCATAAAAGGCCGCTCAAGGAGACATTCCGGCAGGCGAGCGGTGTCTTGCCGATTGTACACGCCACGGTCAATAACCTGAAAGATGTCAGTGTGGACATTCCCACCGGTGTGTTAACGGTGATTACCGGCGTGGCTGGTTCGGGCAAGAGTTCGTTGATCACTGAAGTCTTCCTCCACCAGCACCAGGAGGCGATCGTGATCGATCAAGAAGCTATAGGCACATCCAGCCGCTCCAATCCCGCCACCTATACCGGCATTATGGATGACGTGCGCAAGGCCTTCGCGGGAGCTAACAACGCCGATCCCGGTTTGTTTAGTTTTAACTCCAAGGGCGCCTGTCCTAACTGTCAGGGACTCGGTGTCACCTACACTGACCTGGGCTTCCTTGAGGGGGTCAAGCTTCCTTGCGAAGTGTGCGGCGGGAAACGCTTTAAGGACGAAGTGCTGGCCTACACATTGAACGGGAAATCCATTGTTGATGTTTTGAACATGACCATTCACCAGGCACTGGCGTTTTTGAAGATCAAAGAAGTGCAGCCAAAGCTCCAGGCTTTAAGCGACGTGGGTCTGGACTACCTGACCCTCGGCCAGCCCTTGAGCACCCTCTCAGGTGGCGAGTGCCAGCGCATCAAACTCGCCAGCGAACTTCACAAGCAGGGCAGTATCTATGTCATGGACGAGCCGACCACTGGCCTGCACCTGTCTGATATTGGTCGCCTGCTCACCATCATGAATCGGCTGGTAGACGGCGGGAACACAGTGATTGTGATTGAGCACCATCTAGATGTGATTCGCAATGCCGACTGGATCATTGATATGGGTCCAGAAGGCGGCAATAAGGGAGGCATGGTCATCTTCGAGGGTACGCCACGAGAACTGCTCGGCGCAAAGCACTCGCTGACAAGCCGGTATTTATGATAAACCCGGAATTTACAACAACAGAAATGCCAGAACGTATAACGGCGTCGCCGTTATACGTTCTGGCATTTCTGCTATTTACGAGTTTTTAGACCCAGCGAATCAGACCCATTTCGTGCTTGTTTGCCAGGGAGGGATGGTTGGGCAAAGCTCGCACGCCGTAGGCAATGCTGCCGCTTGCGGGCGGTTGCAGGCGCAGTTCGTAGCGGAACGAGCCGTCTAGCTCGCGTTTGATGAACTCCATCGGCAGCGTATGCTGGATGGTAGCCTGGTCGTCTTTTGCTTCACCATAAACAACTTCGATGGTGAAGTCTTCCGGTCGCAGGTTGTCGGCTCGCGCCCAGGCGCGCATGTCGATGCCCTCGCCCAGGCTCAGTTGCCCGTCGCGCCTGCCCTCGGCGTAGAGTTCCAGACCGGCCCAGGCTTTGCGCACCTGCTCCTTCCAGGATGCCAGCACACGCGCCTGCTCGTAGCGATTGTGCTCGATACGCATTCCCTGCTGAATTTCAGGCACGTAAAAGCGCGTGGTATACTCCTTCACCATGCGCTTCATACTGAAGGCGGGGGCGCAGGTGCGTATGGCCTCTTTCATGAGAGCAATCCAGCGATGCGGAACGCTGTCCGCGCCTTGCTCGTAGAAAGTGGGGATGACGAGTTCCTCGAGCGTCTGGTAGAGCGAAAGGCTATCGGCCTCGTCCTGCGCGTTGGCGTCGTGATATTCGCGATCTTCGCCGATGGCCCAGCCGTTCTTGCCGTTAAAACCTTCAGCCCACCAGCCATCCAGCACGCTGAAATTCGGCTGCCCGTTGAGAGCTGCCTTCTGTCCGCTTGTCCCGCTGGCCTCGTGCGGGCGGATGGGGGTGTTGAGCCACACGTCTGTGCCGGAAACCAGGTAACGCGCCATATTAATATCATAGTTTTCCAGGAAAATCACCTTACCCCGGAAGGCGTCGCTGCGCGAAAAGTGATAAACCTGTTCGATCAGCGATTTGCCCGGCCCATCGGCGGGGTGCGCTTTGCCCGCGAAGATGATCTGCACCGGGCGTTCTGGATTATTGACGATGCGTTTGAGCCGTTCCACGTCGCGGAAAATAAGCGTGGCGCGTTTATAGGTGGCAAAACGCCGCGCAAAGCCGATAGTCAGCGCGTTGGGGTTCAACATGCGCTCGAACTCAGCCATCTGGAACGCGCCTTCGCCCAGGCGCAGGTGATGCTCGCTCAAATGGCGGCGCGTATACTCGATGAGGGTATTTTTGCGTTCCAGGTGTACCTGCCACAATGCTTCGTCGGGAATCTCCGTGATCGCTTTCCAGAGCGCGGGTTCATCGACGTGGTTCTGCCAATCCTCTCCCAGGTAACGCCGAAACAGCCCGTCTATTTCCGGCGCGATCCACGAAGGCGTGTGTACTCCGTTGGTAATCGAGTCTATCGGTACCTCGTCGGTATCGACGCCCGGCCACAGGAATTGCCACATGTGGCGCGAGACATCGCCGTGTAACGCGCTTACGCCGTTATGGTAGCCGGTCAGGTTCAGAGCCAGCACGGTCATACCGTAGGTTGGTCCCCAGCCGTGATCCTCGCGCGCTACTTCCATAAACTGCTCGCGTGAAACGCCCAGTTGACTCCAGTAGGAGCCAAAATACTTGTCCACCAGGTCGTATGAAAAGGTGTCGTTGCCCGCCGGAACGGGCGTATGCGTGGTGAACAGCGAGTTCGCGGCCACCACTTCCCGCGCTTCGTTGAAGCTCAGGCCACTGACTACCAGTTCGCGGCAGCGTTCCAGGTTCAAGAAGGCAGCGTGTCCTTCGTTGATGTGCCACGCGGCGGGAGCTATCCCCAGGGCGCGTAAAGCTCGCACGCCGCCAATGCCCAGCACGATCTCCTGTGAGATGCGCATTTCGCGGTCTCCACCATACAGACGAGCGGAAAGCTCGCGGTCGTTTGGCGCGTTTGGGGCAACGTCGGTATCCATCAGGTAGAGGGTGATGCGTCCCACCTGCAACTTCCAGACCTTGGCGTAAATGCGGCGTCCCGGCAACTCGACATGGATCATCACCTCGTTGCCGTCTGGCCCGATAGCGGCCTGGGCAGGCGCTTCTGAGAAGTGCAGCTTATCATAGTAGGCTTCTTGCGCGCCCTCGCGGGTCACGGTCTGGCGAAAATAGCCCTGCGGGTAGAGGAAGCCAACCCCCACGAAAGGCAATCCCAGATCGCTGGCCTCTTTACAATGATCGCCCGACAGAATGCCCAGGCCGCCGGAATAGATGGGCAGAGCTTCGTGCAAACCGAACTCTGCTGAGAAATACGCGATCACCTGGCTGACCATCTCCGGGTAAGTGCGCGCAAACCAGGTCTCACCGGCAACGGGGTGCATGTAGTGGTCGAAGTCGCGCAGTACACTATCATAGTGCGCGAGATAGACAGCGTCGTTGGCCGCTTGCTCCAGCAATGGCGGTTGTACCTCGCTCAGGAAGCGCACGGGACTATGCCCTGTCTCATCCCACAGGCTGGCATCAAGTTTTTCGTAAAGCGCTCGTGCTTCTGGATGCCAGCTCCACCACAGGTTATAGGCCAGTTCGTAGAGGCGGCTGATCCTCGCGGGCATAATGGGGAAGACCGTCACGCGGCCAAAAACTTTCACTAGATCAGGTTCCTTTCTGTAAGAACATTTCATGTTCAGTATATCTTGCGCAGAAAGTATGGGTCAAATGAGAGTGGCAACAGGCAAGAACCGGAGCGACCGCGCGGTCGCTCCGGTTCTTGCCTGTTGCCACTCTCATTTTTAACTTTCGTGCATTTTGATCCAGCCGTGGCGCAGGGCGTGAACAACGGCAGCCGTGCGGTCGTTGACTGAGAGCTTTTTGAGGATGGAGGTGATATGGTTCTTGACGGTCTGGTCACTGATCTTCAGCGATTTGGCGATCTCTTTATTGCTATTGCCGCGCGCGATGTAGTCGAGTATCTCTACTTCGCGGCCAGAAAGCGGCGAATAGAGGTCTTTGGTGCCGGGTTCTTCTTCTTCGACCGTCAGTTCGCGGAAAGATTTGAGGACACGGTTCGCTAACTGTGGTTTGGAAAGTACATCATCGTTGATGAGGTATTCGCCATGACTGACACGCCGCACCGCGTCGGCCAGATCGCGAGGCTCGATATCGCGGGTGTAATAGGCTGCTGCTCCAACCTTGATTGACTGGAACAGGCGCTCCTCGTCTTCAGTAGGTGTCAAGATCATAATAGCGACCTGTGGCGCGAGGTGGCGCATCTGGCGAGCGATTTCCAACGGGTCTGCTGCTGTGAGTCCTGCATCGATCAGCGCCACGTCAGGGTTGCCTGTGCGCGCTAATTCCAGTATCTCCGCCGCATCGATGGATTGACCGATGATTTCACAGTTTCCCATTTGTTCCAATGTGGAGCAAATGCCCTGGCGAAACAGAGGTTGCTCGTCAACAACGATGACTCTAATAGTATCCATTCCATTCCTCTGAGCAGCACAGCTAGCGGGGGCTGGTCTGCTAACACTTCTATCGAAATACCTGTATGTATGAATAACGAAACGTTATTCCCGCATATCGGGAAAAACCTGGGAAAAAGGCGTATAGTGTGGGACACGTCCATTATACACATAAATTACTAAATGAACAATCATTAGAGAGGATTTCCTGGTAACATCTCCTATTCTTCATCGACGCCACAGCGAGTTTCTTGAGTGGAAATATTCTTTCTGGTGTATGGCGGCGGATGTTGACAATCATCCGTCGCCATACACCAGAATGCTTAAATGCGTTCCAGGCGACGCAGCGTGGAATTGATGCCCACCTTCAGGCAGTCGATCACACCCTGGCCGGTCACAGCCACCGATTCAAAGCTTGGGAAGCGGTATGGGTTGAGGTAATGCTCAAGGGCTGAAACGGGCAGCGCGTCCTGCAAGTCGCGCTTGTTCCATTGCATCACCAGGGGGAAGTCGTTGATATCTTTCTTCATGCGCCCGAGTTGTTCTTGCAGTTCGGCCCAGCTTGTTCTGTTCTCTTCTAGCTTGCCGGCCTGCGAGTCCGCTACGAAGATCACGCAGTCGGCCCCTTTTAGCACGGAAACGCGCGTCTGCTGGTAGAGCACCTGGCCGGGAACGGTATAGAGTTGAAAACGGATTTGAAAACCATGCACCTTACCCAGGTCCAAAGGAAGCAGGTCGAAATACAGGGTACGCTCGGTCTCCGTATCAATTGATACCAGGTCACCAACATCCTGTGGGTTTACCGTCTGGTGTATATAGTGCAGGTTGGTTGTTTTACCGCACAGGCCAATGCCGTAGTACACTATCTTGCAATTGATTTCTCGTTTTGCCATGTTAATGAGAGACATATGTGTTAGTTCTCCTACCCGCTCAAACGCGCCTCTTCCTGAACGATTCGCTTGATCTTGAAGGACAGACTGTAGAAGGCGACCCTCACGGTCGCCCTGCCATCAGTTACTTCTGATTGAGGTACAGTATACAGCATTTTACGTAAATTGCCAATGTCCAACATTTGCCAGGGCGGGGCTTGCCCCCGCCCTGGTCGCTCCTGCTTGACCCTTATACCGCATCCAATTATACTGAACGCAGAATTTGACGAATAAGGAGCATGTCATGGTGTGCAATTGGGGCGTCCTCGGCGCGGGCTTCATCGCCAATCGCGCCATGATTCCGGCCATTCAACGCTGTTCCCAGGCGCGCGTGCTGGCTATCGCCAGTCGGGATGCGCGGCGCGGTCAGGAGGCCGCGCAGCATTACTCCATCGAGCGTGTTTACAACGAGTATGAAGGCTTGCTGGACGATCCTGATGTGCAGGTTGTCTATATCGCGTTGCCCAACCACCTGCATTGTGAATGGGCCATTCGCGCTGCCCAGGCTGGCAAACACGTCTTATGCGAAAAACCGCTGGCTCTAAACGCCGCCGAAAGTGATGTGATTATCTCAACCTGCCATAGCCTGAAAGTACTACTCATGGAGGCGGTCATGTACCGTTTCCACCCGCGAATGCAGGCCCTCAAGCAAATGATAGCGGAAGGCGCGGTGGGCGAACTACGTTTCATACACAGCGCCTTTTCATTTCCCTTCGATGCTCCCGGCAACTATCGCGCCTTCCCGCAGTTCGGCGGCGGCGCATTACTGGATGTGGGCAGCTACTGTGTCAATGCCGCTCGCTGGCTCAGCGGCACCGAACCGACAGCTATTCACCCGGCGGTTTCGTATAGCCAAAATTCCATCGACCTCAGCGCCAGCGCGATACTCGAATTTGGTCCCCATGTGTCGGCGCATGTGCAATGTAGTTTTGCTGCCGCCGAACACCAGGTTATTGAGGTCGTCGGCAGCGAGGCCGCCATCACTGCGCCACTGGCCTTCACCGCCTGGCGTGACGATACCACCGCGTTGCTGATCCAGCGTGGCGGGATGTTTGAACGACGTGAATTTGCCCCCGCCGATCCCTACCAGTTAATGATCGAGCATTTCACAGATTGCGTGTTGGGAAAGGCGAGCTTGATATATCCGCCGGAGGATGGGCGTAATACGCTGCGGGTGCTGGATGCGCTGAAAGAGCATATGCAGTGATTATTACCGGCACTAATCCATCCGTCCGAAAGGTGATCGTCCTGTGAGATTTGAAAGACTTTTTGTGATGGAAAAGTGATGTCCACAGACGATAGTATATGAAGGAGAACACTTATAAAATACAAAGGGATATCGTGACGGGCACTAACCAAACAAACCGGAGACTGTTCCCGATGAGGGCACAGGCCAATCGACTGCGATGCAGATGGCATCCTGAGTCATCGCTCGTGGCTATCAAGGCTATACACACCCTGGCCTGGTTCTCGATCGAATCGTGCATGGGCTACGTGCTCTATGCGGGATTCACGAAGCGCTCCGATCTGCGTGCAGCAATAGCAGCGGCGGTGGTCGGCGGAGAAAGCCTGATCTTCGCGGCGAACGGATTCCGCTGCCCTCTCACCCGGCTTGCCGATTCTCTCGGAGCGCGAAGTGGTTCGGTCACCGACATTTACCTTCCGAAGTGGTTTGCCCACAATCTACCAGCAATCCATGTCCCACTCATCCTCCTGGCGGTATTCCTTCATGGAAGGAATCTCCGCCATGGGAGGAAGTAGAGGATATGCGAGTAATCATGGAGTTTTTACCATTGACGAATAAGCGCGAAACCGCTATTCTTAACAGGGTACTCGTATTGATGGTAGACCAGGGCGGGGCTTGCCCCCGCCCTGGCTGGACTAGAGATTGATGAGGTTAGGAATTTATGACTGTAACAGAAATTGACGTTGCCACCGATTTTGAAATCGTTATCGGGCTTGAGGTACACTCGCAATTATTGACGAAAAGCAAGATGTTTTGTTCTTGCGGCACCGATTATGCCTACGCCGCTCCTAACACCCATGTGTGCCCCGTGTGTATGGGAATGCCGGGAGTGCTGCCGGTCATCAATCAGCAGGCGGTTGCCTACACCATCATGACGGCCCTGGCCCTCAACTGCTCCATTCCTGCCTATTCCAAGTTTGATCGCAAGAACTATCCTTATCCAGACTTAATGAAGGGCTACCAAATTTCGCAATATGACATCCCTTTGAGCAATGACGGCTATCTCATGATCGACCTTGAAGGTCAGCAAAAGCGGGTTGGCATCACGCGCGTCCATCTGGAAGAAGACACGGCGCGTCTGCTGCATCATAGCGGCTACAGCCTCATCGATATCAATCGCGCCGGGACGCCGCTTATGGAGATCGTCAGCGAGCCGGATATGCGCAGCCCGCTGGAAGCGCGACTCTACATGCAAAGGCTGCGTGAAATCCTGGTCTATCTCGGCGTCTCCTCTGGACGTATGGAGGAGGGCAGCCTGCGTTGTGATGCGAACATCTCCGTGCGCCCGCGTGGGCAAGAGAAGCTGGGCGTCAAGACCGAAATCAAAAACATGAACAGCTTCCGTTCGGTAGAGCGCGCCCTCGTTTACGAGGCGCAGCGACAAATCGAGCTGCTGCGTTCGGGGCAAACCATTTCGCAAGAGACACGCGGCTGGGTCGAGACAAAGGGTATTACCGTGTCACAACGCAGCAAAGAGCAGGCGCACGACTATCGCTACTTCCCGGAGCCTGACCTGCCGCCGCTGGTGATTAGCCCGGCCTGGGTGGAAGAACTACGCGCCAGCCTGCCAGAATTGCCCGATGCGCGACGCGCGCGCTATATACGTGACTACGGGCTATCCACGCAAGACGCCAACACGCTGACCGAAGACAAAGCGCTGGGTGACTACTTTGAACAGGTGGTGGCAGCTTTGCCCGCGCAAAACCGCGTGGCAAGAGCCAGAGCAGCCGCGAATCTGACGCTCAATGACGTTGCGCGTCTGCTGAAGGCACATTCAACAGACATCTCAGAAAACTTGCTCACTCCCGCCGCCTCTGCCAACTTGCTGGACTTGCTCGATGCCAACCGCATTACGGGCAAGCAAGCGAAGGACATCGTAGAGGAAGCTTTCATAAGCGGCAAACTGCCCGGAGCCATCGTCGAAGAAAAGGGTATTCAACCCCCCATCAGCGACGAAGGCGAGTTAATACGCATCATAGAGGAGGTGATTGCCAGTAATTCTAAAGCAGCCAGTGACTATCAGGCTGGCAAAGTGAATGCATTGCAGGCGTTGATAGGCCAGGTTATGAAGCAAACACGCGGCCAGGCAAAGGCCGATAGCGTTCGTGCCTTGCTTATCAAAAAATTGGAAGAAACGGACCAGTAGCGACACCCCTTGGGTGTCCCGTTCGTTTATGCCAATCGATAAAAAAACCACAATAACCACAACGATGTGAAGAAAGGTGGGAACGTTCCCTATGTACGACGAAGTAAAAGTCTTGAATCCCTATCACATGGCGGTCCAGCAATTCGAGTCTGCCGCCGAACAACTGAAGCTTTCCGAAGATATGCGCGAGATACTGCGCCAACCCAAGCGCGAACTGACAGTGAATTTTCCGGTACGCCTGGACAATGGCCGCATCAAGACCTTCACGGGCTACCGTGTCCAACATAACGTCAATCGCGGCCCGGCCAAAGGCGGCATTCGTTATAGCCCGGAGGTGACGTTGGACGAGGTGAAAGCTCTGTCGATGTGGATGACCTGGAAGTGCGCGGTGGTCGGCATCCCCTTCGGCGGCGCGAAAGGCGGCGTCATCTGCGACCCCAAAAGCATGAGTTCAGCAGAACTGGAGCGACTCACGCGCCGCTATGCTACCGAAATTTCAATCGTTATTGGCCCGCATAGCGATATTCCCGCGCCCGATGTCAACACCAACTCACAGGTGATGGCCTGGATCATGGACACCTATTCCATGCACGAAGGCTATTCCGTCTCAGCCGTCGTCACGGGCAAGCCGCTTTCCATCGGCGGCAGCGAAGGCCGCAACGACGCTACCGCCACGGGCGTCTTGTTTGTGACACGCCAGGCCGCCAAACACATCGGTATGCGGCTGCAGGGCGCGCGCGTGAGCATACAGGGGTATGGTAATGCAGGCTCGATTGCTGCCCGCCTCTTTCATAATGAAGGATGCAAGATTGTCGCGGTCAGTGATACGCGCGGCGGCATTTATAACGAGTCCGGGCTTGACCCCGCGGCTGTGCTGCGCTTCAAGCAGGAGCGTGGCAGCGTGGTTGGTTTCCCTGGCTCGCAGGCTGTCAGCGTGCAGGATGTGTTGGAAGTGCCATGCGACATTCTCATCCCTGCTGCCACCGAAGGCGTGATTACCCGCGCCAATGCCGATCGCGTGCAGGCGCGTATCGTTGCTGAAGCCGCCAATGGCCCTACCACGCCAGAGGCTGATGCCATCCTTTTCAAAAAAGGGACGCTGGTCATCCCGGACATCCTGGCGAACGCTGGCGGCGTCACCGTCAGCTACTTTGAATGGGTGCAGGACCTGCAAAGCTTCTTCTGGGGCGTGGATGAAATCACCCAGAAGCTGGAAGTGATTATGAACCGCGCCTATGCCTCTGTAGCGGAGAAGGCCGAGCAATTCTCCTGTGATTTGCGTTTGGCCGCAAACATGCTGGCAATCTCGCGTGTCGCCGAAGCGACGCAGATTCGCGGCATCTACCCGTAATACCGGCAAGTAAGCGCCAGCCGCGCAGTTCCATGCATGGAACTGCGCGGCTGGCGCTTACTACTTAGAATCCGCGACCTCGCTTGGGTTTCTTGACGGGCAGCTTGGGGGCTTTCACCGGCCGTCCCGGTTTTGGCTTCTTGCGACCGCGCGCGGGCCACTCCTCGTCTTCTTCCTCTTCCTCCTCCTCCTCGTCTTCGAAGAACTCTTCTTCCGCCTCTGGCTCTTCCTCGTCGCCGAGAATTTCAGGCTCGATGGCAGGGATGGGAACTACAACTTCTGGAGTATCGTCTACGATAGTAGGGATATCCTCGTCATCTACCTCGTCCACCAGGTCAGGCTCTTCGTCTTCAGGAATGGTAAACTCGTCCTCGTCGTCAAACGCTTCATCAGCCACAGCAGCAGGGGCGCGCATATCTCTGTAGCCATCTACCGGTAATATATGCGGGTTGACCCGTCCGCCTTTACGCGCCAGGGGCGTGGGTTCTGGTAAATCGACATCAGCCAGGTCCGCGCCGTCTTCCGGTTTTGGCGTGCCGATCACCCTGCGGCCAGCAGCCACATCCAGCCAGAACTGTGAATAGTAATGTGGCCGGTCCGCGTCTTTCTCGTCTTTCTTTGTCATTCTCCACCTTTTCGTAGGGTTTTCTCTTGAGGGAGTGACTCTCCGACAACCATGATTACCCTACAGAATCTCAAAACGTATCACACAACAGATAGTGATATCAGTGCGTCCATCATATGAATAAATTGCATACCTGTCAAGATGCCATTTAGAGGCCTTAAAGCCGCCTGGAAAGCCGCTTTAAGTATTGTCAAGACCCCTTGTGCATGAATTTTCTTCCCGCGGGATTTGCAGCCTTGTCTGGAGAACCTTATAATAGTAGATGAATCATATTCATACATCACTGAAAAACAGATCCATTGGAGGACACATTGACCAGAATTCTCGATAGTATTGACGGCCCGGAGCAATTGCGTCAGCTCAAACCAGCGCAAATGCGGCAGTTGGCCGAAGAAATTCGACGTGAGATCATCGAAAAGGTCTCGGTCAAGGGCGGCCACCTGGCTCCTAACCTGGGCGTCGTGGAGTTGACGATGGCTTTGCACTATGTTTTCGATACGCCAGAAGATTTGCTGGTCTGGGATATTGGACACCAGGCCTATGTGCATAAATTATTGACCGGAAGGCGCGAGCGTTTTCATACGATTCGCCAGTTTGGCGGACTTTCCGGCTACCTGCGGCGCGAGGAGAGCGAATATGATGTCTTTGGCGCCAGCCATGCCAGCACCTCGATTTCAGCCGCGCTCGGCCTGGCGGTCGCGCGCGATTTACAGGGCAAGGACTTTAAAGTTGTAGCGATTATTGGCGATGGCGCGTTGACCGGTGGTATGGCGCTTGAGGCCATCAATAACGCGGGCAGCATGAAGAAAAATCTCATTATTGTATTGAATGATAACAATAAATCCATTTCTGATAACGTGGGCGCTATCCATCACTCACTGAGCAAGGCGCGTCACCTGGAAACTTCACCCAGTTATCGTCGCCTGCGTGAAATGGCAAAAGGTTCTATCAACCGCCTCCCCGTCCTGGGAGATATGGCGCGCGAAGCGGCTGGCCGCGCCGAGATGAGCTTCAAAAACTTTGTCATGCATAGCAAAAGCGGCATGATATTTGAAGAACTGGGCTTCAAGTTTTTCGGCCCCTTCGACGGACACGATCTACCCTTGATGCTGGATGTTTTCGAGAACATCAAACGTATTGAAGGCCCGGTCATCGTGCAGGTGGTCACGAAGAAGGGCAAGGGTTGGGAGTTTGCCGAGAACGATTCGACCAAGTGGCATGGCCCCGGCGCGTTTGACTACGAAACAGGCGTTATCAAGAAAAACGCAGGCGACCCTCCGACCTACACGGAAGTCTTCGCTAATGCCCTGGTAGAAATTGCTGAAAAAGACGCCAGCATCGTGGGCGTTACTGCGGCCATGGCTGAAGGAACCGGCCTGACGAAGATGCGCCAGCGTTTGCCCGACCGCTACTTCGATGTAGGCATAGCAGAGCAGCACGCCGTGACCTTCGCCGCCGGCATGGCTGTTGGAGGTCTGCGCCCGGTGGTTGCCATCTACTCCACCTTTATGCAGCGCGCCTTCGACCAGGTCGTGCATGATGTGTGTACGCAGAATTTGCACGTGGTCTTCGCTATGGACCGCGCAGGCGTGGTGGGTGAGGATGGCCCGACCCAGCACGGCGTCTTCGATACCGGCTTTATGCGAATGCTGCCCAATATGAAGGTTATGGCTCCCAAAGACGAGAACGAACTGCGCCACATGCTCTATACCGCCATCTACATGGATGGTCCCGTTAGTTTGCGCTACCCACGCGGCAAAGCCCTGGGCGTGGCGCTGGACGCGGAACTGCGCAAAATTGAGATAGGGAAGGCGGAACTGCTCAGCCCGGCCACTATTGAAGAAGTGGAGCAGCAGGATTGCGCTATCCTGGCCTATGGTTCTACCGTAGCTGCGGCGGAGCAGGCCGCGCGCGAACTGGCGGAAAGCGGCATTCGAGTCGCCGTCGTCAATGCGCGCTGGGCCAAGCCGCTCGACGAAGAGCTGATTGTGCGCCTGGCACAAAAAGTGCGCCGCATCGTCACCGTCGAAGATAACCTGGTGGCCGGAGGTTTCGGCAGCGCCGTCCTCGAATTTTTGGAGGCGCGCAACCTGCTGCGCGAGGTCGATATCCGCGTCATCGGCTACCCAGATCGATTCATCGAGCATGGCGCGCCGTCCATCCTCAAAGAACTCTACGGCCTCACCTCGTCCCACATCAAGGACATAGTGCGCGACCTTGTAGGTTCGTCAGTGTATCATGAAACTGTGTAAACGCCAGTTGCAGCGCCTCTCTTTGTAGTTTCCCTGGCGTCTGTTTTGGGGTCATGTCTGGCTCTAACCAAGCAGAGGCTCAAGGTAGCGATGCAACACGGTTTTGAGTTCTCGCGTCAGCAGCCTCCGCTCAGGCTCCTCCGCCTGGAGAAGCAGCCAGGGAACTGCTTTGAAGAACTGGACAGTCATCGTGGCGCTGATTCTGCGTTGCGTCGGAGAGAGATGTGGGGCACGGACCCCAAAGCCGAGTTCAAAGCGAGTTTGCAACTCTTCTGGCAACGCATCAGCAAGACTCGCAAATTGCGCGGATGGAGCTGGCATGGAAAGCGGGATGAGCAACTCGTATAATTGCGAATGAGAGCGAGTAAAAACTCGCTTAATTAGTATAGCATAGCAGGACAGCTTTGTCCATGAGACAGGAAAGGAGTCCAGATGATCATTACCACCGTTAGCTATGTCGTGCAAGCAGCATACGCGGCACAGAACCAGGAGCATATTCGCCGGGTGATGGAAGAACTCAGAGGCATGCGCCGCACTGATCTCAAGTATAGCGTCTTTTTGGAAGACGACGGAAAAACATTCATCCACTTGCGTTTTTGTGAGAACGAAGAGGCGAGCAAGGTGTTTGACACGCTTCCCACCTTCCAGGCGTTTCAAGCCGCGCTTATGGCAAGTCATCCAGAAGTGCCACCCAGCAGGGTGATCCATCTGACCCTGGTCGGTTCGACCTCAGACCTTCCCTGATATCGATCTTGAGTAGACTCTCATGTCTTCGACATTCGTGAAAAGATTGCACCCGGCCTACTGGCCGGGTGAGGATTGAAACGCGCAAGATAGTATTCCTGCTATACAGGCAATCACATGGCACCCTGCTAGCGGGCCGTCAACACTGCACTACGAGGAGCTTGCTGGATTCGCCAGCGCTTTAGACTAAATCTACTTCTGGAACACCAGCCGGTAATGCTCGTCTAACAGTTCAGCGGGGAAGAAGCGCAACAAAGTGACGATAGCCAGCGCGAATGCTATCCAGTCAAAACCCGCATCCAGGGGAATGCCGAGTACTGTTCCTGCCAGGGGCATAATCGTACTCATAACGAACTCACCAAGCACGTCGGGAAACAACAGGATCAGTAGCAAGCCGCCAACAGAGGCAAAAAAGAGCGCTTTTCTCCACACAGGAATGCGCGGGTCGGTTAGCAGCGAGCCGATGAGCCGAAAGGTTTTTCCGATATGAAAGAAGATGTCCAGGCGCTTTGGACGCGCGCGCTTGCCAGTGAAAGATTGTGATGATGTATGGCTATTTGTATCGCTATAGGTAAATTGTTGTTGTTTGATGTATTTGATGATCTCAAAATTGCCTCCTCTAGAATGCCTCATAGTATTCATCTTCTTGTAGGTAGTACGTTTCAGGTGTTCTAAAGTTTCTAAAAGAGGGATTTTCTTACATTGATTGCGCGTTTACTTTTTCGTTGCTCACGATGCTGCCGTCGCGCATTCGGATAATGCGGTCAGCGCGCTGTCCTACTTCCAGGGCGTGAGTCACCAGAACCAGCGTTTGCCCGAACTCGCGATTGAAGCGGCACAGCAGTTCCATGATATCGTCGGCGGCCTCGCTATCGAGGTTGCCGGTTGGCTCGTCGGCCCACACGATGGCGGGTTCGTTGGTCAATGCGCGGGCGATGGCTACGCGCTGGCGTTGGCCGCCCGAAAGCTCAGCCGGGCGATGTTTGGCGCGGTCAATCAGTCCCACGCGCTCCAGTAATTCCAGCGCCCGTTTGCGCGCCTTCCTGCCCGGAGTTTTGGAGACCAGCATCGGCAACTCCACGTTCTCGACCGCCGAAAGCATGGGCAAAAGGTTGAAATCCTGGAAGATGAAACCCATGTGACGCGCGCGGTACGAGGTGCGCTGGTTATCGGTCAGGTCGCGCAGGTTATCCCCCTGAATGAAAATATCCCCCTCGTCGATGGTATCCAGTCCCGCGAGACAGTTCAGCAGCGTGGTTTTGCCGCACCCGCTCGGCCCCATAATCGCCAACATCTCGCCCATCGCCACCTCTATATCAATGCTGCGTAGCGCCTCCACGCGCAACTGCCCGCTGCGATAAATCTTCTTGACGCCCCGCGCCTGAATGATCGGTGCTTGCCTATCTAACATGAAGTATGTGTCCTTTGTAGGAAATGCAATTCAATTTTTCCTCGCCCACCAGTATAAGATAATACGCGCCCCGTTACGTAGGGACGCGGGAGGTGTAGAGTGGATGGGTGGACCCTTGTGGGCGTCCTCCGTTCACTTCGATTCTATGCCTATTGTAACACAGGGGACTACGTTCTTCAGGCGTGACTGACATGCCTGTCTGTAAAGTGGCGGCTCCGGTACTCGCTCATCCACAGAGCAGAGGCCAGCCCAACGACGGCCAGACCGAGCGCCAGGTAGAAAGCCTGTAGCGAGGCGGCAATCAGTAACGAACTTCCGGCAATGCGGTCAACAACCGCTATCTCCACGATCTCGAAGATTATCATGGTGAGGCCGGCAAAGGCCGATGCCAGCACGCCAATCTCGCGCCTTGTGAGAATGGTTGCCGCGGCGAAGAGCATACTGCCACCTACAATGACCGCTAGAGCCAGGCCTGGGATAGTGTAGTCAACGAAAGGCGAGCCTTGCAGCCACTCGCGCGGCGTTTGAATGATGCCTGTCAGAAGGCCTATGCCGCCCGCGATGGTTGTGAGAGCGCCGAATACAGTCAGGACAAAGGTCGTTATACGCAGAACTTTATGTTTCATGATCGTTTTTTCCCTTCTTCCGAAATGAGGTTCTCACTGCAATTGCAGTTAATCCGTTGCAGTGTGTAATATCCATTCCACTCTAATAGAAGGTTACTACAAGAAGCTCACCAGGGCATCACAACTGCTCGCTTGCCCGGCACAGAACAATCACATTTTGGATTGCTGGATAATTGCATCACCAGATGCTTTCCTCTTGACTCTCAGGTTAGATGAGGGTGTATGCTCTCACTGAAGGAAGAAACAACCATGAAAGAACGCACTATGCTCAAGATTGGAGAATTTGCCCGCGTTGGTCAGGTGTCCATTGCCACGCTGCGCCATTATGATCAGTGTGGCTTGCTCAAACCGAATGAACTTGACCCGAAGACCGGCTATCGCTACTACTCGCTCGATCAGCTTGCGCGCCTGAACCGCATTCTAGCCCTCAAGGAACTGGGCTTTCCCCTGGAACAGATTGCTCACCTGCTGGAAGAGAACCTTTCTCTGGAGCAACTGCGCGGGATGTTCACCCTCAAACAGGCACAAACGCAGCAGTTAATCGACGCAGAATCGGCGCGCCTGACGCGCATCGCCGCCCGGCTTAGTTATATCGAACAGGAGGGAAAGATGCCAGCATACGAAGTACTGTTGAAACAGGTTGATCCCTTGCTCGTCGCCTCCATCCGCGACAGAATCCCAGATATTCACGAGCGCGCACATCTCTACAACACACTCTCTGCCTACCTGGAGCGGCAGGGGGTGCAGCGATCGCAACCAGATATGCTACTACTGCATTCCAGGCACGAGTGGCACGACGAAGACGTGTCAATCGATGTCGAGGTAGCCATACCCTTGCTCACTGCTCTACCGGGCAACGAGCAAGTCCGAATCCGCACCCTGCCCGGCGGACTCGTGGCCTGCACGGTTCACACTGGCCCCGATCTCTTCCTCGGTCGAGCCTACCTGACCCTCTATCGCTGGATGAAAGATAACGGCTACCACTTCACCAACCCACCACGCCACATTCATCTCCAGCGCGCGGATGAGATGGATCCGAACCACAATGTCACCGAGGTGCAATTTCCGGTGGGGAAGCACAATGGAGTATTATAAATCAAGGAAATTGAGAAAATATATGCGTTTATTGATGATCTTTGCTATAGCGACATTATATCAGCAGTTGAGTATTTCCGCCAGATGGGTTTGCATGTAGATTTGCCGGCACGAGGTGAATCTTCCTGGGCATACAGGTTCGCGGGCGCGACCTGACTTTCAGAGCGAGAGGTGTAGGACCAGGGCTGGCGGGTGGCAGGCTCCAGCGCGGCGCGGCAAAGAGATCATAGGCCAGCAATTGTATCTTGCGATAGCGCGTTTTTCGCTGCATCTACATCCCGCCTCCACCCCACTACGTCGCGATTCATTCACTGGTTTATAACAGAAGTATACAATGTTACCAGGGCAGGGGCAAGCCCTGGTATACGCGTGGGTTACCTCTCGCGTATAGGGTACGGGCTGGGCACCCCGCCCTTGGCCCCTGCCCTGGTCAATCGTGCAAAAGATCGGCAGGTCATGGATCGTCACTCGTGCAAAAAGATGGCGGACGCCCGTTTACATCCGCAGCGCCTCGCCCGGCGTCACTCTTCCCGCCTGCCACGCGGGCAACAGGGCGGCCAGTAGCGAGGCCAGCAGGGCAATGCCCACGATCAGGCCCAGTTCGCTCCAGGGGATGGTGAAGGTCAGACCGGTATGAAACTGCTCGAAGAAGTTGACAGCGAAGATGTTTTGCGAGAGAATCAGGCCGAGAATGACGCCCAGTATGCTGCCCACGCAGCCTATGAAGAAGGATTCACTGAGGAAGGCGGTCTGGATCAGGAGGCGGCGACAGCCGAGCGCGCGCAACATCCCTATTTGCTGGCGGCGTTCTATCACCGCCCTGGTGCCTGTGATGGCGAGCGCCGCTATTCCTAGCAGGAGCGTAAGGCCCACCACGCCCAGCAGCACGTTACTGAGCAGGATGCGCGGGCCGCGCACCGACCAGATGGCATCTTCCAGCACCGTTGTTTCCACTCCATTGTCGAGGAAGGCCGAGCCGATTGCCAGCGACAGGGCGCGTTTATCCTGGCCGGGCGCGACCTTGAAGTAGTAGGTCTGCTCCTGTGGCTGGGTGGGATCAGCCTGCAATTGAAAAGCGCTCTGCGAAATGTAGAGACCAAAGTGCTGGCTGTCGCTGTTGTCTACCACGCCGATGATGGTCAGTTTCGTAGCGGGGCGGCTTGTTTGGAGACCTATGGAAGGATTTGTCTGGATACCTATGACCCAGACCGGCGTGGGCGAGAAGGTTGTATCGCCCTGGTAGATGCCGCTTGTGGTAAAGACGTAGGGCGCGTTGAAGCCGGGCGGGTTATTTGGCACACCCGCGTTACTGGCCGAAGGCGAGTTTGGATCGTACACGGGCTGGCTATTGGGGCGATAGGGCAGCGAGGTCTGGTCGATCAGCGCGTAGTTGGAATGCGATTGCAACGCCTGCCATACCGCGCTGTCGCTGGCGTACCCCTGCGCGCGTGCCGTTAGGTGCAGCCCATAGCCCTGTAAAAAGCCGCCGTTGACCACCTCTGCTGGATAGATATGCCACGCTGGAGCCTGCGCGCCGGGTTGGATCACGCCCACGGCAGTTGTCGTCTGCACGCCGATGGAGGAAAAATCGTTAGGGTTGATGCCGTGACTTATCAGCGCGGCGCGCATATCAGGAATGGCTTTGAAATAGGCTACGGCCCGGATATCGTAGCCGCCCGTCTGGAAGTTGATATCGGTATAGTTGTTCAGCATGGCGTTGGTAATCACGGCCATCACCGTCATGGCGAAAATGACCAGGCTGAACATGACGATGCTTAGCGCGGTGCGGAAGCGATGATGCAGAGGATAGGCCGAGGCCAGCCGTGTCATGAATTGCGTGCCGGGCATCCGCGAGAACAGGGCGATGATGGGATTGAGCAGCAGTTCGGCGTTGGCTACCAGCGCCCACACCGCCCCAAAAACCATCATGCTAGCCGCTATGAAGAAGACTTCAATGCCACCTTGAAAGCGCGGTAATCCCAATCGCGACAGCACGTCGAAAGGTAGCGCCCAGTAGGCCACAATGCTCAGGCCCACCACAGCCGCGAAAATACGCTGCGTGGCCCGTTTCCAGCGCGCTTTCCCTGCTTTGAGCAAGAGCCAATCTATGGCAGCTTTCAAGAGCAAACCCGCGCCGATAATGATCAAAGTGAGGCCCAGCGAGAAGGGTACAATCAGCGTTTGCGCCAGCCCGACGCGCAGTAAGATCAAACCGGCCAGCAGCGGCAGGATGCCGAGTCGAGCAAGTGTCGCAATCAGGCCGATGAGCGTTTCGGGTAACTGCTCGAAAAGGGCGCGTCGCACTTTGCGCGCATCGACGGTGTGGCGCAAAATGGCGAGGCCCTGCTTGAAAATTTCCAGCAATGACAGCCTGGGGCGTTCGGTCTCCGGCAGGTTGCGCAGGGCATCTACTACCGTCATGCGGCTGACCAGCCAGGCCGAGACGCCGATCGAGAAGAAGGTAAAGATGACCCCCAGGCAGTAGGCGATCAGCAGGCTGCGCGGCTGCAAAACGACTTTGAGCGGGAAATTGAAACGCGCCAGGATGGGCGCCAGGAACAGCGACAGCAAAACGCCCGCGCCTATACCAAACAATAGCCCGATAAACGAGGAAACCAGGTCATATACCGTCCCCTCGAAGAGATACATAAACACCAGGTGTCGTCTTTGCACGCCAATGGCGCGCGCCATGCCCATTTCAGCGCGTCGTTCCGCCGCCAGCAGCACGAAAATCAGGAAGATCAAGAGCAGCCCGACGGCCAGCGAGAAAAGCGCGAACAGGTCAAAGATGCGCGAAAAGATGTCGTTTTCAAGGCTAGACACTTTCACGCCCTGCTCTTTGTCCTCGTTGATGCTCAAACCAGAGGAGAAGCCAAAGCGGTCCCCGGTATGAAGGGCATTGCGCATTTCATTTTGCACCTGCTCCGAAATGTCTACCCCGTTCGGGTCATTGTCGTTGTGGAAGGAGATATACACTTCTGAAATAGCGTCGCTTTTCCCCTCTATCTTGAGAAAAGTTTTTTGCTGGCTTAGAATATAGGGCGATCCGCCCGCCAGGCCGCCGTCAGCCACGACAGCGCGCACAAAGAGCTGGTAACGCTGCCCCGGCCAACGACTTGAGTAGACGTAGAGCATATCGCCCGCGCGCGCATTGAGCAGCGTGGCAGCAGTTTGATTGAGAAAGACCTGGTTCAGCGCCAGTTCGGCGATGGTATGGGTCTTTCTGGTAATGGTGTCCTGCATCCCCCCAAAGCCCTTTTCGCTGTTGGGGATGATCGCCAGCGCCGTCACATTCGAGCGCACCTGGCGCGATGTCTCATCAGCCAGTAGCAGGCTATTTTCCACCAGCGCGGCCCCGACAGCGGCGATAGCAGGATCACGCTTCATAACGTTCTGCGCTTGATGGTAGACGAAATCGTCAAACATCCCATTACTTTTTTTGGTGATGGTTTCATCGACACTGCCCAGGTTGTAAACGGCGACGCTCTGGCCGGCTGCCGTAATCACATCGCCGGTTGCCAGCACCCCTGTGAGTAGCGTGGTTGACAGCATGAGCGCGAAGACAATCAACAGCATTTGGGCGCGGCGGCGCGGGATATTGCGCGTGCCAATCTTGAAGAAGATAGCGTTGGTTAGCGCGAGGAGCAGCGTTCCACCAACGATTACGATGGTAGTCACTACCAGAATGGTTGTCATGATGTCAATCGGAACGCCAAAGAGATGTGTCATGCATAACCTGCTGTTCTATCGTGTTAACGGTGCCAGGGCGGGACTTGCCCCCGCCCTGGCACCGTTAAATTATGTCTTTAACGCTTGATAAAATACATTTGCCAGTTGTTGATAGCCAATATCGCTTGGATGCAGCCCGTCACTATTGATATATTCGGGGTGGGCCTGCAAATTGTAGTTTTGTTGCGTGAGATCTACCAGAATGGCTTGATACTTCTGCGCAGCGCTGGCGATAACCTTGTTATACGCCTGTATTTGCCGGGTTAATACCAGTGGATCACTCTGGGCGAAAAAAGGCAGAAGGGTCAGGTCAGGAATGTTGGCGATGGCTATGCGCGCGTGAGGCGAATTGGCTCGCAGACGGGACACCAGTGTGTTGAGGTCGCTGGCATAGCTAATAGCTGACACCTTATCTACAATATCATTGACGCCCAGCCAGATAGTGATAAGGTCGGGATGCGAGTCGAGGGCGATAGGCAACTCCAGGTTAAGCGCGTCGTGGGCGGTGATACCTGGGATGCCCAGGTTAAGCAGGTGGATATGTGACGGGCCAAGTAGGGCAGCGAGGTCTGTCGGCCAGTTATCGTCGTAGGGGTCGTAGGTACCAATGCCGAAGGTATCCGAAGCCCCGATAGCGACGTAAGTAATTTGTTTAACGCTTTGTTGGTGAGACGTGGTGGCGCTGGATTGCCCTGCCAGCACTGTCGAAGTCCTGGGCGCAACCAGCGCTGACGAGCATCAATAGACACAATGAGATTGCGAAAATATATCCACGCGCCCGCCCATAGCGCGCCTGGCCCTTTCGCTGATAACTGCGCAACGAAAGCGTGGCGCGTGTAAGTCGGTCAAAGGTCATATATTTTTAGCCTGACTGGTTAGCGGATGAATACAACGGCATAAAATGAAACAATTCCGGTTACGATTATAACATATCGCTTTGCGGGGGTAGCGAGCAAACACTGTCCATGTACATACATACGCGAGGGGTTTACAGTAGCGACGCCCTTTGTGGGCGTCCTGTCCTCTGGATAATTCGTACGCATTTATAAAAAGAAGACAGGACGCCCACAAAGGGCGTCGCTACTGCTATAGACCGCCAACCGTGCCTGTCCAGGTGCCGGTGCCGCCTATGTAGAAGAAGAACGAGTTGGGATTCGTGCAATGAAAATCTGATTGCGGGGTGTGTCCGTAGACAAACGTACCGGTGAAGGTATTTGAACTGGTATAGCTGCCAGTTACTTGCTGGTTCATCTGCGGCGATATCAGGGTACAGCTTACGCCTGAGCTTGTATAGGTAATCACATCGGTGGCGAGCGTTTCCGTGTATGTGACTTTGCCGCTCTTGTAGTTTCCCTGGCAAGAGAAAGAGTAAATTTCGGTGAACGCAAGATGTGTGTCAAGTGTGCTGCTTGATGTATTGAATTTCTGTCCATTATCGCCATCCTGGCAAACGGTTCCGCCTGCCGGATCGGGATGTCCGGTGATGTGTAGTGTCTCGTTAGTCGTGAATGGTTGGTTGCCTGAACCGGTGTAGTTGCCTTTAGCTGAGAGGCTGATGGTAAACGTGGCGTCATCAGGCGGCGCGCCGTTCGGCCCCGGCGTATGAGCGACCCCCGGTGGCACAATAGTTACACTCACACTGTTCTTTGTGCTATAACTGCTGGCATCTCTGGCCGTCAGGGTATGCGTGCCAACGTTCCATGCATCGGTAATCTTCACATCTGTGCTAAAGTTGCCATTTGAGTCGCTATGCGCGCTCGGATTGCCCGGCGCTGGATTGCCATCCAGCAGGAAGGTGATGTCCGAATTGCCAGAAAATTTCTGCCCGGTGATATGCAAAGTGGTGCCGCTTGCGCCCACCAGCGTACTGCTATTTTTGAAATTGCTGGTAATGTTGATAAGCGGCTGTGGGCGATTGAGGAAAAAGGTCGCTGCTCCAATGCCGCCCGCCGCTACTACCACGACGGTCACCACGACAATAATAATCGTCTTGACGCCCGAAGCTCCAGCCACTTTGGTCGCCCCTGCCGCCGCGTGATGCACATGCCCGGCGTGTTGAGCGTGTTGCCGGCGTGATGCCCGGGGTGTCCGGAGTTCCCTGCTGTGGCGCATAAATCGTTGGCTGCTGTCCCGCTTGAGGATAATGGGTAATGGGGCTTTGGTAGCCTGGTCCCTGCGCCAGATGGCCGGCGGGCGCGTTTGAGTAGGGTGTGGGAGTTCCCGAAACACCTGGCACGCCGCCGATTTGCGGTGTGCCCTGCACGGCTGGCGCGCCGTACCCGTATGGTTGTCCGCCGCTCAGCAGCGCGTCAGCCCCCAGTCCTGCGCCGTACTGCGGAGACCAGGGCGGTATAGCCCCGCGCTCATCTTCTTTTTCGGTTGGCGGTGGCGGTGGTGGTGGCGTTGGGGGCGAACCAGTAGTAGGAGACCATGAGGGCTGGTTGGCGGGTGTAATGTATGGATCTTGTACGGGATATGCATATGGAGTTTGGGATACTGGCACTGTGCCGCCCTCTGGCGTCCAATATGGCTGCGGCGCGTTACTTCTGGACGTGGCTCCATCAGTGGCCGTAGTGTCCTGCACGCTTCCGCATTTCCCACAGAAGCGCGAGTTCTCAGGGAGATCGGCTCCACAAAAGCTACATTTCTGTATCATTGGCTATCCTCAACAGACGAAAGTTTTCTTATCGTCTCATGATAGTGAACAAAGGAAATCGTTGAATATCAGCGCTACCCGCTAGCATAGTATACCATGTTCCTGCCAGGGCGGGGCTTGCCCCCACCCTGGCTAGCTATCCCAGCGCTGTGTAGACCACCAGACGCAGCGTTGTCTGGTGCTGGTTGGGAATCCAGTCTCCCGCACAGGTGATGAGGTTGAGGTAGGTGCTTGATCGGTTGCCGAAGATGTCCTGGAGCGGCGCGTCTTGCGGCGCGTAGTAGGCGATACGTGTCACGTGAAAGCGAAGTTGTTTGCCATCTTTTTCTGTCACAAAGACCGCATCGCCTACATGGATAGAGCGCAGGTACCAGAACACCGCGGGATATCCTCCCGGTCGGTCGAGGTGTCCATCGATAACAGCGCTGCCACGCTCACCTGGATGCGGACCATCGCTATACCAGCCGGAATCTTACCCAGGGATTTTGGGTAGGTGTTGCCATGTCGCCATTGGCGAGTATTCCCACCTGCTCAATCAAGGCGTTTATGCTGACGGAGGGAACGCTCAAACGCACTGGTTGCATGGTGTCTACTGGCACTGGTGTGCTTGTCACGGATGTATTTGCGACACCCGCGTTTACTCGCTCAGGTAACTCTAATTTTGATGCCTCCTGAGCGGTGGACATGGAGCCACATGCTGCTAGAAAAAGCAATACTGCGCTGATGAGAACAGCGCAGATATTTCGTATGTGACGCATTCTGGAAGTACCCATACTAGCCTGAAATTACCGCTTTACGCCGGAAGATAATACCGGCGCCGATGAACATCGAGGCCACAATTGAGAGCAACCAGGGTGCAAGCCCCTGTGATTGCACGGTGTCGATGCCAGGAAGCGGGCGCGGGTCGCTGCCTGTAGATGGAACGCCGGGCACTCCACTGACCTGGGAAGGAACGAGTTCTATCTTTGGCGAACCGTTCGCCATGCCGACCGCAAAAATGCTGGTGACAGTGTTCTTTGCCAGTGTCATGGCGAGGGGAAGGTTGGTGTTCGTGCCGGGCGCTGCAAGCGCGAAATTATATGACCCCGCTGCCAGGGACATATAGTTACTGGCCTGCTGGTAGTTGATCTGGTTGAGGATGGTAGTGCCATTGGCGGAAACGTTGAACGAACCTGCATCGGGCGAAAGGTTGTATATGCGCGTCTTGGCCTGACCAGCAACAAGAATGTTATTATCGTAGAATACTTCGATGGAGAGGCCGGTGGCCTGCGAGCCGATGGCCGCCGCGGTGTAAACAAATCCTGGCTGAACGGCCAGCGTTTGTGTGATCACCGATGCGCCGATGCCTTTGCCGACCAGCGCGATCTGCACCTTATGCGGGCCTGCTGGCAGTGGAACGTAATCCGTCACCGAGCCAAATGCAAAACTACTGAGTAACAAATTGCCATCAACGAATACATCCGCCGTCCCGACTGCTGGTGAAGCGTGAATGACGCGGATATAGGCCGGTGTGGCTGCCGAAGCACGCCCTACCTGCGTACCCAGAAGAACCAGGAGCGCAAGCCCTCCAATTATCAGCGATATACGGCTTAACAGCATGAAAATATGTTTTGAGCGCATAATGACCGTCCTCCCCTTTTTGAGATACGTTGCTAATTGATGAATAGAGATATTTTGAGCTTCCTGTTATGTAACGTTGCTACAATCTTTGCGTAACATACATTACATTATAAAAGTGCATCTGCCACGGAGTGTTTGTGACGGAATTTCTGACGTATTGCTCAAGAAGCAGAGTGTCCATACCAGATTCCATATTCACCCAGCTTGTTTCCAAGTTGATCGAAGGTTTGGAAACTGCCTTCCAGATCTCCTCCCACTTTGATTTTTCCGTCACATATCAGGTTTCCTACATCGATTTTAACTATGAAATGTAACTTCCCGCCAGGAGTTACTGTTCCTGTGAAAGTTCCAGACAGGCCAAGACCCTGAAATTGTCCTGTAATGTCGCCATTTGCAGGGTTTAGCTGAATTTGTGTCAAATATAACTTTGTAGTCGTGTTGGCTACGCCTAAATCGCTGATTGTTCCAGCATATGACGAAGCTAGAGGGGGATAGTTTGAGATTTGTAGCGTAGGAGTCGACGTTGAAGGCATTGCTGTCACTTTCGGCGTCCGGGTCTCAGTCGATAAGGAGACAGAACTCGTGGGAGCTTGATGTGTAGCGATGAGAAAAATCCCTAGCGAACCCAATCCTAAAACGAGTAGCAACAAGGCAGTCAGGGAAAATGTCCGTACTTTCTTGTTGGTGAACGGGGACTTTCTTGTTGGCCCGGTGAGCAAAAGAGGAGTGCTATTGCTCGTCTCGATATCAAACGTGGCAGGGAGTGGAGTCTCCGGCAAGGGAGCTTGTGATACACGGTCTGGTAGTTCGAATGTGTCGCTATGCAGCGCCTCCCAGAATGCAGTTACGCTGGAGAAGCGATTTTGGTTGTAAATGGAAAGGGCGCATTGAATAGCATTATTTACCGCCTGCGGAATATCTGGCACAAAGGCGCTCACCGGTTTGAGTGGGTCTGCGCCGTTTTCCGCTGTGATGCGCGCGATGGCGTCAGGAGGTGTTGTTCCAGTCAAAAGCGTGTACAGCGTGGCCCCAAGTCCATACACATCGGTGCGCAGATTCGTCCTGCTGCCGGGACTGTACTGCTCTATCGGCGCATAGCCGGGAGAACCGTGACGAAATACGGTAGTAGTGGCATCGGAGATGAACTCTTTAGCCGTGCCGAAATCGACCAGCACAGCTTCGTCTCCATCCATCGGCACAATGATATTGTCGGGCTTGATGTCTCTATGCACGATGGGCGGTTCTTGCTGGTGCAAATAGCTAAGAGCGTCCACAATGGGGTTCATGATAGCGAGAGCAAGTTTCAGAGAAAAACGCTTGTCGGGCTGTTCCTCGCGTAAATCTTCAAGATTCTCGCCCTTGATATATTCCATGAGCAGGTACACACGTTTGAGTTTCTCATATTCAAAGACGTGATAGACACGGGGCAGCGATGGATGATCGAGCCGTTTTAGAATCTCACATTCGAAAAGCAGTCGCTCAAGATCGTGCCTGCTCGGCTCAATTAGCTCTTTCAGCGCAAACTCATGTTCCTGGGTTTGACGGTCATTTACCAGGTAGACCGCGCCAAAACCGCCTCTGCCGAGAAGCCCCTTAATACGGTAGCGGTCTCCATACGTGTCCTGTACAGTCGCTCCGACGGGAAGCGTGATTAATTCTTGTGGCATAAGGTACCTTCTGACTTCTCAACTTATGTCAATTATGCCGAATGCACAGTGTTTTTGTCTATATACATTGACGAATGTTTACAAAAGTACTATGACCGGTATTCGTAAAAACGATTAAATAGAAATATCTCATCAATATATCGAATGAAATGTACGATATAGTACGGTACTTTGTGCATATGGAGCAAACTGAATTTCTCCTAAGCATGGGGCTTTGCATATGATATACTAACGCAGTTTGCTTTTCAGGCCAATCCGGCTAGAAACAGGAGAGAGTACATTGACTAACGATAACGGTTCAGTGAAGCCCCATGCCACTTCCAGCCAGCCTCCCCGGCGCCAGTCGCTTGATCCAGCCGTGTTAAAATCGCTTGAGTGGCGTTGTATCGGGCCTTTTCGCGGCGGGCGCGTGGTGGCCGTTGCAGGTGATCCGCTTCAAGCGCAGGTCTTCTATTTTGGTTCGACGGGCGGTGGCATCTGGAAAACGACCGATGGCGGCATTCTCTGGGAGAACGTGTCCGATGGCTATTTCAAACGTGCCTCCGTTGGCGCGCTGGCCGTCGCGGAATCCGACCCTAATGTGGTCTATGTTGGCATGGGTGAAACGACCATCCGCAGCAACGTCTCGCATGGAGACGGCGTCTATCGCTCGACCGATGGCGGCAAAAGTTGGACGCACCTCGGCCTGGCCGGCACGCGCAACATCGCCAAAGTGCGCATTCACCCGCGCAATGCCGACCTGGTTTATGTGGCCGCGCTGGGACACGCTCACGGGCCGAACGCGGAACGCGGCGTTTTTCGCACCTCGAATGGCGGCAAAAGCTGGGAGCGCATCCTGTTTCGCAGCGAAAAAACGGGAGCCATCGACCTCTCGATGGACCCCAACAACCCGCGCATACTCTACGCGGCCTTCTGGGAGGCGCATCGCACTCCCTACACGCTGGTGAGCGGCGGCGAGGAATGCGGCCTGTTCAAATCGACGGACGGCGGCGATACGTGGAAAGAGATTACGCGCAACGAAGGGCTGCCCAAAGGAATGCTGGGTAAAATCGGCGTGGTCGTCTCGCCTGCCCAACCCGGGCGCGTGTGGGCAATCATCGATGCTGAGGACGGGGCCATTTTCCGCTCAGACGATGGCGGCGAGCACTGGGAACGCCTGTGTGAAGATCGCAACATTCGCGCCCGGCCCTGGTACTATATGCACATTATCGCTGATCCCCACGATGCTGACACAGTCTGGGCCTTGAATGTATCGGCCTGGAAATCCATCGATGGCGGGCGCACGTTCAGCGAGGTGCAGATACCACATGGCGACCATCACGAGCTGTGGATCGACTCGCTCAACCCGCAGCGCATGATCGAAGGTAATGACGGTGGCGCGTGTGTCTCCTTCAACGGCGGCGCAAGCTGGTCAAGTATCTATAACCAGCCGACAGCAGAGTTCTACCATGTGACTACCGATACTCAGTTCCCATATAAAGTGTACGGGGCGCAGCAGGACAATTCTACCATCTGCGTACCGAGCCGCACGCACGTCGCCGCTATCTCCAACGCGGAAACCTTCGAGGTCGGCGGGGGCGAAAGTGGCTATATCGCCGTGCGTCCCGATGACCCCAATATCGTCTACGCGGGTAGCTACGGCGGCTATTTGAGCCGCTACGACCATCGCACGCACCACGAACGCATTATCTCCGTCTGGCCTGAAGCATCGACTGGTTGGGGCGCCAAAGACACGAAATATCGCTTCCAGTGGACATCGCCCACCCTGCTTTCGCCGCACGATCCCCATGCGCTGTATACTACCGGCAACCACGTTTTCCGCTCGACCGACGAGGGCAGCAGTTGGGAGATGATTAGCCCCGACCTGACGCGCAACGATGTTACAAAGCAGGAAGCATCCGGCGGCCCGCCCACGAAAGACAATACGGGCGCGGAGTATTACTGCACCATCTTCGCCTTTGCCGAATCGCCCATCACACGCGGCCTCTTCTGGGCTGGTTCCGATGATGGCCTTGTGCATATCTCGCGCGATGGCGGCCAATCCTGGCAAAACGTCACGCCTGCTGACTTGCCGGAGTGGGCGCTGATCAGCATTATTGAGCCTTCGCCGCACGATCCCGCCGTTGCCTATGTAGCGGCCACGCGCTACAAGTTGGACGACTTCCAGCCCTACCTCTATAAAACAGGCGATTACGGCGCGACCTGGACAAAAATCACTGACGGTATCGCCGAAAACGACTTCACGCGCGTCATCCGCGAAGACCCTGCTCGTCGAGGCCTGCTCTACGCTGGGACCGAGACGGGTATGCATGTCTCATTCGATGATGGCGCGAACTGGCAATCGCTCCAGTTGAACCTGCCGGTTGTGCCAATTCACGACCTGGTGGTGCAGGGTAGCGACCTCGTAGTGGCCACGCATGGTCGTTCGTTCTGGATTCTGGATGACATTACGCCACTGCGAACTGCTGCTCCTGAGATACAGCAACTACCGCTCTTTCTTTTTCAGCCGCGCCCAACCGTGCGCTTCATGGTCAGCTATGGCTATTCACGCGCCGCGAAATCCGGCAATTTCTTCCGCGATACCGACAATACGCAACTCGTTTCGCGGCGCGAGCAACGCCCCGGCAACATCGCGGTGGAACGCCCCCTGAATGCCGGGCAGAATCCGCCGGGAGGCGTGATTGTCTACTACACGCTTGCCAGCAAGCCGGAGGGCGAGGTCAAGCTGACATTCCTTGACAGGCAGGGCAACGAAATCAAGAGCTACGCCAGCGAGACCGAACGCAAACCGTCGGCTGACCCGACCGATGAAGAGGAAGAGCAGGAGAAGAACGAGCCAAACGCGCCAAAAGAGGCCGGGCTGAATCGCTTCGTCTGGAATATGCGCTATCCTGACCCCAGGAAGGTCGATGGCTATGTATCATCCGATGGCGCGATGTCTGGCCCCGTCGTCGCTCCCGGCGCCTACCAGGTGCGGCTCACCGTCGGCGATCAATCGCTGGTTGAAAGCTTTGAGGTGCGCAAAGACCCGCGAGTGAGCGCGACCCAGGAAGACCTGGAGGCCCAACTTGCTCTCCATCTCAAGGTGCGCGATAAGCTTTCGGAAACGCACGACGCCATCAACACGCTCAGAAACGTGCGCCAGCAAATAGAAGACTGGCAGAAACGCACCTCGGACCAGCCTGTCAACGAGTCCTTGACGCGCCTCGGCACTTCCGCCAGAGAGAAGTTGAAAGCCATCGAGGACGAGCTTATCCAATCGAAGGCCAAAACCCGCCAGGATACCCTTAACCATCCGGCGAAGCTCAATGGCAAACTGGCCTACATCGCCGGGATTATCGCCAGCGCGCCCGCTGCTCCCACAACGCAAGCCAATGCCGTCTACGACGATATCTCAGGGCGTATCGATGCCCAGTTGCGCCAACTACAGGAAGTGCTGGACACCGACGTGGCAGCGTTCAATGCGCTGCTGCACGAGTACAGTGTGCCGGGGGTGATACCGAGCGCGAAGATGAATAACAACAAGAATGGGAAGTGATGAATCACAATCTTGAGATAAGCTAAAAGTTTGTGATGATGCGCGGGAGATCCTTCGCTGCGCTCAGGATGACAGGCAAGAGGTTTGTCATCCTGAGCGCAGCGAAGGATCTCCCGCGCACTTCCGGGCCATCGCCAGAAAATTTTTCTTGAATATTCCCTTCGACTGTGATATAATCCTATGCTAGCAATGCAAGCGGAAAATTTTATCCGCGCATGGAACACACATTAAATACACACGCTCTTTGATCGGCGAAAACCCTGGTGTACCTCAAACTGTTTGGAGCTACTGTGGTTGGGGTTATGTGAAGAACGCGGCGCATCTAGATGCTACACTTCACCCATAGCTAAGGGAACCCATTTGTCGATGTGAAAAGGGCGGAGGATCAAAAGGGAGGATCCAGTTTTTGGCAAACGTTATCTCAATGAAACAGCTTCTCGAAGCGGGTGTTCACTTCGGGCATCAGACCCGTCGCTGGAACCCAAAAATGCAGCCGTTCATCTTTATGGACCGCAACGGCATCCATATCATCGACCTGCAACAGACGGTCTCGCGCCTGAACGACGCCTACAAGTTCATCGAACAACTCGCGGCTCGTGGTGAGACCATCCTGTTCGTCGGCACCAAAAAACAGGCCCAGGAAGCCGTTGCCGAAGAGGCCAAACGCTGCGGCATGTACTATGTCAACCAGCGCTGGCTCGGCGGTATGCTTACCAACTTTCAGACCATCCAGTTGCGCATTCGCTACCTGCGCGAGTTGGAAGCGCGCCGCGATCGTGGCGATTTTGAGCGCTTGCCCAAAAAAGAGGTGCAGCGCTTGCAGGATGATATGACGCGCCTGGAGCGCATCCTCGGCGGCATCAAAGACATGCGCCGCTTGCCATCGGCCATCTTTATCGTTGACACTCGTAAAGAGCGCACAGCCGTGTTAGAGGCGCGCCGCCTGGACATTCCTATCATTGCGCTGGCCGATACCAACTGCGACCCCGACGAGATGGACTTCCCCATTCCCGCCAACGATGACGCTATTCGCGCTGTGCGCCTGTTGTGCGCCAAAATTGCGGATGCTGTCGTCGAAGGACGCCGCGAACTGGATGCCCGGCAGAAGGATAATGAGCCGACCGATGTTGAAATTGCTGCCGGACCCGAAGCTGATGCGCCTGCAGAGCAACCGGTAGAGTTAGCATATTCGACCGATGCGGATCAAGTGGCGAGCACCCTTATTGAAGCGCCAGTAGAGGCTGCCGAGCCTGAACTGGTAGCAGAAGAAGCATTGTAGGGTTGGCGAATTGCCCCCCTCCCGATTTGTTGGGGCAAGAAACAACTGAGAAGGCGGGAGAGAGGGAAGATATTCCCATCTCCCGCTTCAATTTGTACACAAAACAGGCAACAGCAATTTGTCAAGCACTCAGGTGTATAAAAAGATGGTCAAAGGCGTTTGTGCTTTTCCTCCCAACCTGAGTATTATCATAAATGAGATTGAGGAGTAAGCAGATCATGGAATATTCTGCCGCAGATGTTAAGAAGTTGCGCGAAGAGACAGGCGCCGGCTTTGCCGATTGCAAAGCCGCGTTGACCGAGGCCACAAGCTGGGGTGACGCGGTTAAGTATCTCGAAGCTCGGAGCGGACACAAAGCCGCGAAGATGATGGCAGCGGATCGCGAAACCAAAGAAGGTGGCGTCTTTTCCTACGTGCATCATAACCACAGGGTAGGCGTGTTGTTGGAACTCAACTGTAGCACCGACTTTGTGGCGCGTAGTGATGCCTTCCGTCATCTTGCCAACGACCTGGCATTGCAGATCGCGGGTGTAGCGCCCAAATACGTGAACTTCGAGGATGTGCCTGCTGAAGTTGTTGAAGCGGCTCGCAAAGCCATTCTGGAAGATCCCTCGATGGCGCGGGTTCCGGCGGAGAGACGCGATGACGTCATCAGCGGCAAACTCAAAAAGGAATTGGGCGGGCAGGTTTTGATGATGCAGCCCTGGGTCAAGGATGAAGCAGTGATTGTTGGCGACCTTGTGAAAAAGGTGATCGCCGATACTGGTGAGAACATTGTGCTGCGACGCTTCAGCCGTTTCGAGCTGGGCAAGTAATGCACACGGGGGCAGCCACTGTGGCTGTTTCCGCTTTTTCGCATGGGAGAATTCCTACACATGTCGCAAGAGACTTCATCCACGTCGAACCTGGTGTATTCGCGAATCCTGTTAAAGTTGAGTGGCGAGGCGTTGTGTGCGCGCAAGGGCTTCGGCATTGATGCCGAAATGGTGCGCAGCATCGCCAGTGAAATCAAACGGGTCCATGATCTGGGCGTCGAAATCGCCATTGTCATCGGTGGCGGCAATATCTGGCGCGGCGCTGATGCCGCCGCTACAGGCATTGATCGCGCTACCGCCGATTATATGGGTATGCTGGCAACCGTCATGAATGCCCTGGCGATGCAGGATGCTATGGAGAAGCTGGGCATGGTGACACGGGTGCAGACCGCTATCGAGATGCCCCCCGTCGCCGAGCCGTTCATCCGCCGCCGCGCGGTGCGTCACCTGGAGAAGGGCCGCATCGTCATACTGGCAGCGGGCAGCGGCAACCCATTTTTCACCACCGACACGGCAGCCGCCCTGCGCGCGGTTGAACTCAACGCTCAAGTGTTACTGAAAGCAACCAAAGTGGATGGTGTCTACGACGATGATCCCATGCGTAATGCGAAGGCCCGGAAGTTCGAGGAATTGAGCTACATGCGCGCTCTTACGATGGAACTGAAAGTCATGGATAGCACCGCGCTTTCCCTGTGCAAGGACAACCTCCTGCCCATTGTGGTGTTCAACCTCAATGAAACAGGTGCGTTGGAAGCCATTATGCGCGGCCAGAAGCGCGGCACGCTGGTACATGACATGGAAGAACCGGAATGGAGCGTCAGCCGTTAAATCCGTAGAGAGCTGTTGATATGGTACACTCTCCAATGGAAAGACAGGGCGCGCTGCGCTGCGCTAACGCTAAAACGAAGGGAGCATTGCTATGGTAGACGATTTATTCGGAGATGCAGAGCGACGTATGCAGAAGGCGGTCGAGGCTCTTAAACAAGATGTCACCTCGATTCGCACTGGTCGAGCCAGTTCAGCATTGATCGAGCGTATAACGGTTGATTATTATGGCACACCGACGCCCATTAACCAGGTTGCCTCCATTTCTATCCCTGAGGCGCGTCTTTTGGTCATTCAACCGTGGGATCGCAAAATGCTGATAGATATCGAAAAGGCGATTCAGAAATCGGACCTGGGCATCAATCCTAACAACGATGGTCAGGTAATCCGCCTTGCAATCCCTCCGCTCAACGAAGAACGTCGTCGTGATATGGTCAAGACCCTCCACAAAAAACTGGACGAACACAAAGTTGCTATCCGCAACGTTCGCCGGGATGCTCAGGATAAGTTACGAGATCGTGAGAAAAAGAAAGAAGTTTCTGAAGACGAGCTGAAACGTAGCAACGAGCGGCTACAAAAGCTCACCGACCGCTACATCGATGAGATGGACAAGGTCGGCAAAACCAAGGAACTGGAGATACTGGAGGTCTAACTTTGGCCAGGCTTCAAAACTATTTCACTTCAGCGAAGGGAAATAGCGCGCCGCAGTCGCAATCTTTTACCGCCGAACAACCTGCACCCGAGCAGACACCGAGAGTGCGCCATCTCGCCATTATTATGGATGGCAACGGGCGCTGGGCCACTAAACGTCACCTGCCGCGTCTTGCCGGGCATAAGGCAGGCGTGAATGCCCTTCGACGTGTCCTCGAATGCGCGATTGATGAACATATTGAAATGCTCAGCGTGTACGCCTTTTCAACCGAGAACTGGGGGCGACCACACACCGAGGTTGAGGGGTTGATGCGTCTCTTCTGGGAGACAATACGCTCCGATATTGAGAAGTTGCATCGCGAAGGAGTGCGGCTGCGCCACCTGGGCCGCCTGAAAGACCTTTCTCCTGATATCCAAAAAGCCGTGCAGGACTCGGTTGATCTGACACAAAACAATACCCGCATCGGCCTCAACGTCTGCTTCAATTATGGCGGGCGAGCCGAGTTGGTGGACGCAGTGCGCCAGATCATCGCCGATGGGCGCGACCCCGAAACCATCGACGAAGATATGATTAGTTCCTACCTCTATACGCGCGACTTGCCCGACCCCGATATGGTGATCCGCACTGCCGGAGAGATGCGTGTCAGTAACTTCCTGCTCTGGCAGTCGGCCTACAGCGAATACTACGCCACACCCACGCTGTGGCCTGATTTCGGCAAGGAAGATTTATGCGCCGCGCTGGATAGTTTTCATCGCCGGCAGCGACGTTTTGGACGACTCAACCCGCCATAGGAGAAGTTCGATTTCACAGAAAAAGGCGTTGGTCTGCTACAATTGCAGCAGACCAACGCCTTTTTCTGTGAAATCGAACTGAATGGTATATAATAATGGTGGTTTCTACGGCCATGTGCTGATGCTTGCATTTAAGTGTTTGCGTTTTGGGAAAGAACTCTCTATACTTTAGAGTAAGCGAACGTATTACGGCCCATCTCAATGCATCAATCAACGCATGTCCTTATGTTTTTGAAAGGCAATTGTGTGCAACCGGTAAGAGAGCAAGAAGCGCAATCAGTAGCGGCTGAAAAAGCCGAAAAGCAATGGTACCGCTCGCTGGGTCAGCGCAGCCTGACTGCTTTGGTTGGCATACCGGTTGTGCTTGCCTGCGTATGGCTGGGAGGCTGGTGGGCCTTTGCTGCCTGCGCGTTATTAGTGGTCCTGGGCTCCTATGAACTTCAACGAATGATGCGCCATGAGGGCTATCGCCCATTGATAATCATTAGCCTGATCCTGAGTTTGCTCTTTCTGGTTGCCGCCATGCTCCCCCAGCAGCGCCCCATGCTGCTCGAAGCCGGTCTATCCCTGACGTTGCTGGTCACGTTTCCCCTCTTCTTTTTCCGCAAGCAGTTGGATGGAGCAATGGTGGACTGGTCGCTCACGCTGGCAATCGCCATCTACCTGGGCTGGCCCTTGAGCCTCATGCCCCTGTTGCGCGGCTACCATCTCGGTTTTAGCAGTAACGGTTTCTGGTGGCTCATCACGTTGCTCCTGGGTGTATGGGGTTTCGACTCGGGCGCGTTTTTTGCGGGCCATTTCTTCGGGCGGCACAAACTCGCCCCCAACATTAGCCCCGGCAAAACCTGGGAGGGCGTAGCTGGCGGCCTCATCTTCTCGGTCGCGGCAGCTTTGCTCTTTACCGTGCGTCCCCTGGGCGTCCCCTGGTTCCTGGCAATCCTGCTCGGTCTATTGATCGGCGTTGCTGCCACGCTGGGCGACCTGGCCGAATCGCTCATCAAACGCCAGACCCACGTCAAAGATAGCGGTATAATTATGCCCGGACATGGCGGCATCCTTGATCGCATCGATAGCCTGCTCTTCGCCGTCATCGTGGTCTATTTCTTCGCGCAATTTGTGGGCAAGCTTTGATTTTCCTTTTAAGCCGGGCGCGTGGTAGAATAGAGATGGCAGTGAATGCCGCAATGTCGTCACATTTGAGGTAGTCAACAGTAGTCAGAATGAACATACGGGGGCGAACAAATTCATTTGAACCATGCGTTCGCCCATCAATTTTGAGAGTTCTCCCAACCGGGTGAGATAGAAATTAAATGAGTAGTTTTCCCAGGCGCATAGCGCTGCTCGGCAGCACCGGGTCCATCGGGCAGCAGACGCTGGATATTGTGCGCTGTTTCCCCGAACACTTTCAAGTGGTCGCGCTGGCGGCGCGCAGCAACGTGGAGTTGTTGGCGCAGCAGGCGCATGAATTTCATCCCGCCTTCGTCGCCTGCTTCGCGGATACGCCAGACATTGAGAAAGCCGCCCGCGCAGCTTTGCCCGGCGTGTTGATTGGCGAACAGGGGCTACTGGCTGTAGCTACGCACTCCGATGTCGATATCGTCGTTGCCGCCACGTCCGGTTTGATGGGGCTGCGGCCCACGCTGGCAGCCATCCACGCCGGAAAGACCATCGCGCTGGCAAACAAAGAAACGCTGGTGATGGCCGGACACCTGGTGATGCAGGCAGCGCGCGAGCAGGGCGTGTCGATTTTGCCGGTGGATAGCGAACACAGCGCCATCTGGCAGTGTTTGCGTGGCGAGAACGCGGGCGAGGTGCGACGCTTGATTTTGACGGCGTCCGGCGGGCCGTTTCGCCGCGCCACACCCGAAGAGGTGCGCGCGGTGACGATCGAGCAGGCGCTGGCGCATCCGACGTGGCGCATGGGGCCAAAAATTACGATTGACTCTGCCACCCTCATGAACAAGGGGTTAGAGGTGATCGAAGCGCACTGGCTTTTCGATGTGTCGTATGAGCAAATCGAGGTTGTGGTTCACCCTGAGAGTATCATTCACTCGATGGTGGAGTTTGTCGATGGTTCTATCAAGATGCAGGCCGGACTGCCCAGTATGCACCTGCCCATCCAGGATGCTCTCAGCTATCCCACGCGCCTCAATACAACAGGTATGGGCCTGGTGCGCGAACTGCGCTGGCCGGATGTAGCGCGGCTCAACTTCGAGAACCTGGACATTGAGCGTTTCCCCTGCTTCAAACTGGCGCGGCAGGCGGCGCAATACGGCGGCACCTATCCCAGCGTGCTGGTAGGGGCCGACGAAGAAGCCGTGGCCTTATTCCTGGCAGGCCAGCTTTCATTTCCAGGTATCGCTGAACTGATCGAAGCCGTGCTGGAACGTCACCAACCCATTGCCCAACCGGACATTCCGGCTATTCTAGACACAACCGCCTGGGCGCGTACAACCGCCCGCGAACTTTATTCGACTCTGGCAAGTGTTTGACCTCTTCTCTTCCACAGAGAAAACGCTATAATAGAGAAGTGACTGAAATTAAAACAAAGAAGATATACAAAGGCTATAAAAGAAGGATATAGAGGAAGCAGGCATGAATAACTGGTTCTTACTCGCCGCCATCCCCGTCTTTGGCATATGCGTATTAGTGCATGAATTTGGACACTTTATCACGGCCAAATGGGCGGGTATCCGCGTCGAAGAATTTGGCCTGGGTTTTCCCCCGCGCATGGTGGGATTTCGCAAACGCGACTCCGGCGGCTGGGAAGTGATCTGGCTCGGCGGCAAGCGTAACGCTGAAGATAGCTATGATGCTGAAAAGCAAACGCCGTTTAGCGGCACCAGTGGTGGTTACAGTACCCCCGCTGCTGGAAATGAAAAGCATCATACCATCTATTCACTCAACTTCTTGCCCATTGGCGGCTTCGTGCGTATGCCGGGCGAGAATGGCGATATTAACGACGAGAGTGGCAACTACGACCCACAGAGCTTCGCTGCGAAAACGGCGGGTAAGCGCATCATCGTTCTGGTAGCCGGCGTCACCATGAATGTGATCCTGGCAATGATTCTCTTTACCATCGCCTATAGTCTGGGCGAGCCGACCTACCCGGCTGCCATCGGCAAAGTTGTGCAAGGCTCTCCCGCCGCTGTTGCGGGATTGCAGCCCGGAGACACAATTGTCTCCGTCAACGGCCAGCCGGTTTCGCAGTTCACCGATGTGCAGAACGTAGTTACTAAAGCGATTGCGGCGGATAACAACCGCCATGCCACCTTGCCGCTTATCATGGTTATTCGGCATCAAGGCAGCAGCTCGACCAGCACCGTCACGGTCAACGTGCGTGAGAAACCGCCGGCAGGTCAGGGGCCAATGGGTGTCGAGGAAAAGGTTGTTTTCGTCAGTTCGCCCGTCTGGCAGGCTCCATTTAAGGGCGTCGCGCATACATTTACCGTCACGGGCGACTTTATCAACCAGATTGCCATGATGATTGGGGGCGCGGTTAAACCACAACTTGCCGGGCCGGTAGGCATCGTCAAGATCACAGGTGAGGTGGCAGCCAGCGTGCCTGACCTGGGCTGGTGGCCGATTCTCAGCCTTACGGCTATTCTCAGCCTCAACCTGGCTATTATTAATATTCTACCTATCCCCGCTCTGGATGGCGGGCGCGTCTTATTGATATTGATCGAAATTCTGCGTGGGGGCAAACGTCTCAAGCCTGAACGAGAAGGACTCATCAATTTAATTGGTATGGCGCTGCTACTAACCCTGATGGTGGTTATCACCGTAAATGATGTCATCCACCTGGGCGGCTAAGTCAATTTCGTACCAGTAGCGACGCCCCTTGTGGGCGTCCAGTGTAGCTTGATGTTCGTATATAAGGACGGGACACCCGCAAGGGGTGTCGCTACTGGTGTAATACAATGGAGCAAAACAAAACTATGCGACGGAAAACCCGGCAGATACATGTTGGCAATGTGGCTATTGGCGGCGATGCGCCTATCGCTGTGCAATCAATGACCACGACGTATACACGCGATGTAGACAGCACGGTCGCGCAAATCCTGCGGCTGGAAGAGGTGGGTTGTGAGATAGCGCGTGTGGCTGTGCCAGAGATGGATGACGCGCTGGCGATTGGCGAGATTCAGAAACGCATTCATATCCCGCTGGTGGCCGATATTCACTATAAACATAGCCTGGCCCTGGAAGCCATTCGCCAGGGGATTGACTGCGTGCGTATCAACCCCGGCAACCTCATCAACGGGCGTCAATCGTTAGAAGAGATCGTCAAAGCCTGCAAAGAACGCGGCATCGCCATACGTATTGGTGTCAATTCCGGCTCCATCGACGCGCTTGACCAGCGCGGGCAGATGCAGCGCATCCAGGTGCGACTGCGCGACGACGGTGTGTTAGAGCGCAGCGACCCGGCGGAAGCCCGCCGTAAAGAGCGCGAACGCCTGTCGGAGCGCATGGTGACGAAGGCGCTGGAATATATCAGTTGGTGTGAGGAGTTGGATTTCCACGAGATCAAAGTTTCGCTGAAATCGTCTACGCCCCTGACCGCCGTTGAAGCGTATCGCCGCTTCTCCGAACGCTCGGATTATCCCCTGCACCTCGGCATCACCGAAGCCGGCACGCTGGTGTCGGGCGCGGTCAAGTCCTCGGTGGGCCTCGGCCTGCTGCTCGCCAGTGGCATTGGCGACACCATGCGCGTCAGCCTGAGCGCGGAACCGGAGGAAGAGATTCCTGTGGCCTACGAAATCCTGCGCTCGCTCGAACTGCGCAATCGCGGCGTCACTTTTGTCTCCTGCCCATCCTGCGGTCGCGTCGAAATCGACGTGATCAGCGTTGCCAACGAGGTCGAGAAACGCCTCGCCAAAGTGCAGACGCCCATCCATGTAGCCGTGATGGGCTGCGTCGTCAACGGCCCCGGCGAATCGCGTGACGCCGATGTAGGGCTGGCGGGCGGCAAAGGACGCGGCGTGATTTTCCGCAAGGGCGAAGTCATCAAGACGGTGCCGGAAGATCAATTCCTGGATGCCGTGCTGAAAGAGGTAGCTAGCCTGCTGCCCGAACGCGAAGCCCGTCTCATCTACCCCGAAGGCGGCATTCAAGATACCGCCGGTGTGCATCGCACACGCGACGAGGGTATCGGCGAGCGCGTCGCCAAAGCGTAATAAAAAAGCGGCTTCATCGCGAAGCCGCTTTTTTGTGAAGTGGGCGATACAGAACTCGAAATCTGTGACCTCTACGATGTCAACGTAGCGCTCTAACCAACTGAGCTAATCGCCCTGGAATGGACAGGCATAATAGTAGCATTGCTGGGCGTGCTTGTCAAGTGAAAAATTTGGAAATTTTCCATGCGTCCATCGAAGGTGATATACTATAGCAAAGATGATACGAAAAGAAACATCATTGCTCGCGTCTAACCTACAGATGATGCGGTCACGTTACTGATGCCAGCGCTCATGTACCTTTTTTCTGGCAGGATTTCACTAACAAATCAGCTACTCGAACCGATCTAGATTGTTACCAACCACGTATCTTTACATAGATGCGTGCTTGCTATCTACAATTTGGGGAGAAGATTCGTATGCGTCATGCGTCATTGCGGTTTATTTTTCATCGCGGGAAGTCGCCAGCTCGCCCATTCAAACGATATGTTTTCCATATAGTCGCGATTTGTTTCCTGGTGGCACTGATCTGGGCCGAGTTCGGCCACGCGCCAGTACACGCTATATCTTTTGACCATACCAGTCCTACTCTGAATGTTCATTGCCAAAAACTCGATTTCTACTCGGATGGCGATCCTTTTCCACTCTGCCCCGGCCCTTATCCTGTTGGTGGCAACTGCGTCTGGTGGGCCTGGGAACAGTGGCACCTGCTCGGCTATAATCTCCCGCTTAACTGGGGCAATGCCGCCGATTGGATCGTAGATGCCGAACGCTTTGGCTTGCCAGTGGGGACGAAACCGCGCCTGGGTTCGATAGCCGTCTTTCCAGTCCACGATGGCGTGTGGGCTTTTAGCACGGCGGGCCATGTGGCTTTTGTCACTGGAGTGAGTTCGGACCAGTCCACATTCGATGTTACCTATCAGAATTATGGCGATGCTACGCCTATGTTCGTTGGCAAAAGCTACTCGGTCTCGCTTATCAACGAGGCTCGTTACCAGAACGGGCAACTGCGCTTCATCTATTTTCCAGGCACAATCGATCCCGGTCGCTTTTTGCGATTGCGGGGAGTGAATGGCAATGGGGTATCGGCAGCACAGGTAGCCCAGGTGAACTCGCTGATAAACACCGATATCAATTCAGGAACAACCAGCCGTGTCTCGCTTGGTCTGCCACCCGGCTCGTATGACCAGCAGTTTAATGCCGACTTTACCGGCGCTGGCCTGACCGATCTGTTGCTGTATAACCGCCAGAAGGGGAGCCTGGATGTTCTCACATTTTCAACACGCCTCACTCAAATAACGCCGCACTCGATCCCGCCTCCTGGTGGTCAGCGCCAGCCGGTATACACCGCTACGCAACCTCAGCGTGTGAGCCTGGGTGACACCATCACGCCTGTCAATGGCTGGGGCGCGACACTCAATATTCAGATTGGCGATTTCACAGGCAGCGGGCGTTCCGAAATATTGTTGTATGACCGCCTTTCGGGCAAAGTGCAGTTGCTTAGCCTGACGCCCCAACTGAAAATCGCAAAACATGTGACGCTGCCGGGTTGGGGAGCCGGTTGGGAAGTGTACGCGGGTCAATTCGATGGACAACACAGCGACCTTTTCCTGTATAACCGTGTGATTGTGCCTGATCCTACTTTTCAACCCGTTCCCACTACAATGCCGACAACTAAACCTACTGCCAGACCTTCACCCACGAAAACGCCGAAACCAACGCCCTCGCCAGATCCAACAGTGAGTCCATCACCCGACCCGTCGCCTACCAAAACGCCGAGTCCCACGCCAACGGCGACACCATCTCCTTCGCCAACCGCGAAGCCGAGTCCAACTAACACATCGAACACGGGAGCGATGGCAGTGTTTAGCTCTGGTGTTCCATTAGACACACCGCAAAAACCTGGGCCGGGCGGCGATCTAAGCGGGGGCGCGAGCGTCGATACTCAGAGCCTGGGGCTGTTACCCAATGTGGTGCTGGTCAGTTTCAAAAGCGATTTTAGCATCAATCAGCAGCAAGAGTATACCCTTATGCACGATTCCTGGGAGGTCTATATAGGCCGTTTTGACAGCGCGAACCAGGATGGTCTCTTTCTCTACGACCGCACGGCTGGCGAGGCGCGTATGCTGGATTTTAGCAGCAAGCTGCTGGTAAACCATTACCAGGTGGTGCGCAACCTCAACGGAAACTGGGACATTCACACAGGCGATTTCAACGGCTCCGGTCGCGCCCAGGTGTTGCTCTACGATCCAGGCACGGGCAAGGCGCAATTTCTCGCCTTCGCTCCTGATCTTTCACTGGCGACACAAGTAGTCGACTCTGGTCTGCTGCCCGGACAGGTGTTATATGTAGGTCATTTCGGCCTGCCCTCGCTGAGCGTCATGCTCTTCGACCCCGAGGCCGAGCGAAGCACCTTCTATGCCTTCGATACGTCCTTGCATATCACCAAACACTTTACCGCGCAGAGCTGGACTCAACACTGGCAGGTACTCGTCGGCTCGTTCCTCAACCGCTCAACCTGCATCGCTTACCATACCTGCGCCGCCGGTGACGATGTGCTGGCCCTAAATCGCCAGACAGGCCAGGTGCGGCAATTTATCTTCACCTTTGGCAATCAATACCACGTCTTCGACAATCGCTCGCAGTCTTTTTTGCGCGATGGAGCGGCATCCGCTCCCAATATGACGACCGTCGATGCTTCGACTTTCATGCCACAAACGATCTTGAACACAGGCATCATCAATGACGAGCTGTATTAAGCCCTGTCCAAATTCCGCAAAGTATGGTATCATAGGGCGTACAAATTCGTTCAATCGCGCTTGAAAGCTTCAAGAAACCATGCTTACCATTCTATTGATTAATGGGCCGAATCTCAACACGCTTGGAACACGCGAACCTGCCATTTATGGCACCGTCACACTGGCGCAAATCTTTACCATGCTGCAAAAGCGGGGCGCAGAACTGGATGCGAGCGTTGAAAGCTTCCAGTCAAATCACGAGGGAGCTATCATCGACTATGTCCAGCAGAAAGCTGAACGGGCGGACGGCATAATCATCAACCCTGGCGCGTTGACGCATTACTCGATTGCGCTGCGCGACGCGCTGGCCGCCGTGAAAGTGCCCATCATCGAAGTGCATCTCAGCAATATTTACGCGCGCGAGGAGTTTCGCCATCACTCGTTGATGGCCCCGGTTTGCAAGGGGCACATCGTCGGCATGGGCTGGCGCGGCTATGTGCTGGCCTTCGAAGGGCTGGTCGAAATCGCGCGCGAACAACAAAAATCTCGAGAAGGAAACGCATGAGCCAACAATCACTTGAACAGCTACGCGCCTGGCTTACCGCGCAGGGACTCGAACGCATTCCTGGTGACGCAGCCTCAGAACCGCTCGTATGTAAGCGGCTGGCGCAATGATGATACCGAACACGCTGGCTTGTTGTTGATCGGGCAAGAGCAGCAGATACTTTTCACCAACAACCTCTATAAAGAAATTGCAGAGAAGGAAGCGGTTGGCTGGCGAATGATTATTCCCGAAGCGCGTCAGTATGCCCAGGCCATCGTAGAAGCCGCTACAGCCAACGGCTGGAAAACCATCGGCTTTGAAGCGAGCGCCATGACCGTGGCGGATTTTGAGAAACTCTATATCGAGGGAAAAGAGAGCCTGACCTTCCAGGCCTTTGAAGATAGTTATGTTGACCAACTGCGCCAGGTCAAACGAGACGACGAACTGGCTCTGCTCAAACGCGCCATTGCCATTACCGACCAGACCTTCGCGCACATCTGCCGCTGGCTGGAGCCTGGCATGACCGAGAAAGAAGTGCAGTTTGAAATTACGCGCTACATGATCGAACTGGGTGCGGATGGCACAGCCTTTGACACCATAGTTGCATCGGGACCCAACGGCTCGATGCCGCACGCGCACGCCGGGCAGCGACACATTCAGCCTGGCGAACTTATCACCTTCGATATGGGGGCGCGCTACCAGGGCTATTGCGCCGACATGACGCGCACCATCTGCCTCGGCGAGCCAGCCGAAGAGCGCATGTCTGAGATACACGACATCGTACTGAAGGCCATGAAAACCTGCGAAGCGGGCCTTCACGCGGGCATGACCGGCAAAGAAGCCGACGCCCTGGCCCGCGATGTACTGGATGCGGCGGGACTCGGAGCATATTACGTGCATGGCACCGGCCACGGCGTCGGCTTGCAGATACATGAAGGCCCATCGCTTTCGCAGCATAACGCGGAAGAGCAGGTGCTGCAGGCCGGTATGGTCGTCACCGTTGAACCCGGCGTGTATATTCCGGGCTGGTCGGGGGCGCGCATTGAAGATTGCGTGTTGGTGACGGAGCATGGTTGTGAAGTGCTAACCCAATCGCCTACAAAACTGGTGATTGAGCGATAAAGGAGTTTCCTAATGATTTCTACCGGAGATTTGAAAAAAGGCATAACCTTCGAGTTTGAAGGGCAGCCGTGCAGCGTGTTGGAATGGCAGCACGTCAAGATGGGGCGCGGAGGCGCGATTGTGCGTTTGAAGCTGCGCAACCTGCGCACGGGCGCGACCTTTGATCGCACCTGCGACGCGGGTGACAAGTTCAAGCGCGTCGATCTTGACCGCAGCACCGTCACCTACCAGTACCAGGATGGCGACCAGTACCATTTTATGGATATGAGTTCCTACGAAGACATCGTGATGAGCGGCGATGACCTGGGTGATACGAAAAATTACCTCATCGACAATCTTGAACTGGACCTTATTTCGCTCAATGGTGAGACAATTTCGGTAGAGCCGCCCGAAAAAATTGTGTTGCGCGTAGAGTATGCCGAGCCGGGCTTCAAGGGCGATACCGCAACTGGTGGCACCAAACCCGCCACAACCGAGACCGGGCTAGTAGTGCAGGTGCCGTTGTTCGTCTCGACAGGAGATATGATTCGCGTCAGTACTACAACCGGCGCGTATGTAGAACGCGCATAATAGGGAGGCGAGATGGCCGGAAATGACTACGAGTTCCCCTACGAACTAGAGACGGAGCAAAACGCCGCTGCATCTCTCAGTGTGATTAGCATTGAACAGTTGCAGCGGCTTGTGCGCGCTCTTGACAACAGCGATGTCTCCGAACTGGAGTTGCAGCGCGAATCGGATGGCGTCTACCTGGCGCTGCGTAAAGTCAAAGCGGGTGAGATGCATGTCCCGCCAGAAGGCACATTGGTGGTGGCGGCCTCAAACGGTCTAGCCATGTCCTCTGTCGCCGATGCCCCCGCTTCAAAAGAGAAAGAAACGCACCATAAAATAGTTTCGCCCCTGGTCGGCACCTTTCACGTCTGGGCGAAACCGCGCGGCGGCACTTTGGTCGCTGTGGGTGATCGCGTCAAAGCGGGTCAGCTCGTAGGAACCATTCAATCGCTCAACGTGCTGAACGAAGTGGAAACCAGCGTTGCGGGCCGGGTGATCGAAGTGCATGTGCAAGATGGTCAGCCGGTTGAATACGGGCAGGTGTTGATGACCATCGAGAGCGCTGAGGGGGCGAAAAAAGCACAATGATATTTCTTGACGCGCAATCTGTAATCAGCGTGACGCAGTTGTCTCTCTACATGAATGAGGTGCTGAAGACAGACGAAATTTTGCGAGACATATGGGTGCGCGGCGAGGTTTCTGGCTGCAAGACCTACCCGTCCGGCCATTGTTATTTCACCCTGAAAGATGCTGAAGCGCAGTTGTATTGCGTCTTCTTCAAACATGCTCGCCTGCGCGCCTCGGCTCCCGATTTGCGCGACGGCATGGCCATCGCCGTCAACGGCCATATCGCGTTTTACGAGCGCGACGGCAAGCTCCAGTTATATGTTGAGCGTGTCGAACCCCTGGGTGATGGCGCGTTGTACCTGCGTTTCGAGCAACTGAAAAAACGTTTGGAGGCCGAGGGATTGTTTGACCCTGAGCGCAAACGTCCCTTGCCAGTGCAGCCCGCTGTTATCGGCATCGTCACCTCGCCGCAGGCAGCCGCGCTGCGTGACATGTTGCGCGTGCTGCGCAATCGCTACCCCCTGGCGCGTGTCATTCTTTCGCCCGCCCTGGTGCAGGGCGCGGAAGCCCCGGCTGCCATTGCCAAAGCTCTCGACCTGTTGAATGAACATGGCGAGGCCGAGGTTATCATTGTCGGGCGTGGTGGAGGCTCCATCGAAGAACTGTGGGCCTTCAATGAAGAAGTGGTCGCTCGCGCCATCGCCCGTTCGCGCATCCCCGTTATCAGCGGAGTTGGGCACGAAACCGATCACACCATCGCCGATTTTGTAGCGGATCAACGCGCCTCGACCCCGACTGCCGCCGCGACCGCCGCCGTTCCCGACATCGCCGACTGGCAGGCCGCCATCCAAACCTATTCAGCAGACCTGTCAGCGCTTATGGAAGACTATTTTAGCGAAAAACGCGAAGAACTGGCCCTGGCAGCGCGCGACCTGCAACGCCTGAATCCACAATTCCAACTTGACCGGCTGCGCCAGCGGCTCGACGACACCACCGAACTGATGCAAACCCGTATGGAACACATCCTGACCCTGCGCGGAGAACGCCTGCGCGGAATCGCCATGCAGTTGCACGCGCTCAGCCCATTGCTTACCGTCGCTCGCGGCTACGCCGTGGCGCGCCGCGACGCCGACCAGCATATCGTCACCAGCATCCAACAGGTCCAACCCGGCGACCACCTGACCATCCAGGTAACAGATGGTCACATACACGCAAAAGTCCAATAACTGGGATTTTTAAGGGCGCACCCCATGCGGTTCGCAACATGTGAGAAGAGGTCTGCGGGCGGTTCGCCGCAGGCGAACCGCCCGCAGACCTCTTCTCACTCAACTCGCCGCCGTAGGCGGCAAGAAAACGTAGATGTCGGATAGATAGGCGAAAAGCAGAGGAGACAAACAGTATGGAAACTGAAACCATATCTTTTGAAGAGGCTTTTGAGCAACTTGAAGCGGCGGTGGCCGCATTACAGGACGGGCGTATGCCCCTTGAGCGCGCGCTGCACTTCTATGAAGAGGGTATGAAACTGGCGCAGCATTGCAGCGAACTGCTGCAGAAAGCAGAGCTGCGCGTGCAGCAACTACATATCAACGAATTGGGCGAACTTGAAACTATGCCCTTTGAATAAGCGTTTATATATGTGCTTAGAGCGTTTCAATCATGCTACCGATCAAATGAGGGATACAAATAACTTTTCATGAAGACGATCCTGGATAATCGCGTATTGCTGGCCGCCTTCGTCGCCTGGCTGGTCGCGCAAGTCTCGAAAACCATCTACGAATTGATTCGCTATCGCAAGCTGCGTCTCAACCGCCTTGTCTCATCCGGCGGCATGCCAAGCTCGCATTCCGCGCTGGTATCCAGCCTGGCCGCCGCCACCGGGCGTCTGATGGGCATCGATTCGGTGCCGTTCGCCATCTCCTTCGTGCTTGCTGCTATCGTCATGTACGACGCGGCGGGCGTGCGCCGCGCCGTTAGCATCCAGGCGCGTATCCTCAACCAGATGATCGATGAAGCGTTTCAGGGCAAGCCTTTTGCCGAAAAAAAGCTGCGCGAGTTGATTGGACACACCCCTATACAGGTTATTGTGGGCGGATTGCTGGGCATCGGCATTGGCCTGATTATGGCCGGGTAAAGAATTTTCTCCACAATTTTCAAAAAAGTTATGTTGATAAGCTTGAAATTGTTGAGATATATGTTATACTCTCAAACAAGATAGAGTCACTCACTCATCGCTTGCTTCTGTTGTTTCACCAACTGGCTCAACTAGCCGGGCTAAAGGAGGTGCCTTACACTCTACAGCAAATAGTTGATTTTGTTCATGCATGTGTTTATAATCGTGGCCTTTATTTTTATTCCACTTCAATATGTTTCTCGACATGTTGAAACAGTTACGTCATATGGCGATATGATGTGAAGGAGGCTCTCCCGCATGGATACTAGTATCCGCGAAGTCACAACACAGGCGACTCTCGAGGAGAAGAAGAAGCTTAAGAAAGAATTCAAGCTCTTCGACATGATTTTTATCACAATCGCCGGAATTATTGGTATTGACACCCTCGGCGCGGTTTCATCTAATGGCGCGCAGGCGCTCACCTGGCTACTTATCTCGGCTGTCACATTCCTTATCCCCTACGGCCTGCTCACAGCGGAACTCGGCAGCACCTTTACCCAGGAAGGCGGCGTGTACGAGTGGGTCAAGCTGGCCTTTGGCCGCATCCCCGCGTCGCTGGCATCCATGCTCTATTGGATTTCCAATCCCCTGTGGGTCGGCGGCACCCTCTCGGTCACGGCTATCGCTGCCATCAAGGTTTTCTGGTTTCAAAATGGCAACTATGTATTCTTCGGCAGCCAGACCGGCAACGCGGTTACGGAAATCGTGATTGCCTTGCTCTTCATCTGGGGAGTTACCTGGTCAGCCATCCTGTCCCTGCGCGTTGGCAAGTGGCTCTCTGTTTTAGGCTCCTACGCGAAGTTCGCCCTCTTCGCCCTTTTCGTCGTGCTGGCCGTCGTCTACTTCACCGGTGGGCATTCGACCGGAGCGCATATCGCCCTTGGCGACATCGTCCCCACTGGCAATCTAGGCTTCATCTTCAGCGCTATCCTGCCTGTATTGATCTTCAACTGGGCCGGCTTTGAGCTGCAAAATGGCGCGGGCGAGGAGATGGTTGATCCACAGCACGACGTGCCGCGCTCGCTCATTCGGGCTGGTATTATCGCGGTGATTGCCTATGCTATCCCCATTACCGTGATCCTCTTTACCCTCTCCAAGAGCGAGCTTTCGAGCGCCAGTGGCTTTCTCAACTCGTTCAAAATTGTCGCAAGTGTATTGCCCACGCAGTTTGCTACCATCCTCGGCTGGGTTGTGGCCCTGGCCTTCATCGTGGCCCTGGCTTCTAGCGGCGGCACCTGGATCATCGGCGCTGACCGCACCTATGCTATCGCGTCGCTTGATCGCACCGCTCCCGTCCTGCTGGGCCGCTTCAGCGGCAGGTATGGCACGCCGATCGCCGTGAACACCATGTCCGGTATTACGGCTTCCGTCGCCATGATCGCTGCCGTCATCATTAACACGTACTTTAGCTCCGGCAGCATCGCGGGCTTGTTCGGTTTGGTGCTCGGATTCGTGATTTCGACAACCACCATTTCGTACCTGTTCATCTTCCCTGCGTATCTGGCTCTGCGTCTAAAATATCCCAATGTGCATCGCCCCTTTGTAGTACCAGGCGGCATGGTTGGCGCGGTGGTTGCCACCGTCCTGACGTTTGCCTATGCTGCTGTCGCCAGCATATTCCTGCTGTGGCCGACCGATTCGGCCATTGCCAGCAGTGGCTTTAGCCGCGCAACTTACGAACTGGCGAATTTCATCCCTCTTGCCGCAATCTTCCTGCTCGCCATCATTTTCTACATCTGGGGGCAGGCCCAGAAGCGCAACTCGGATGTCGTCGTCGATTATAACCTGGAGACACAGGCTGAAAGCGCAGCCGGCGGCGAATAGTCGTCTGCCTTGCTTTTCTTGATAACAAAGAGAGCACCCTCACGAAAGAATTTCTTCGTGCGGGCGCTCTCTTTGTAGTCTGGCTCTCCTATTGCCCTCCTACCCAGGCGTGTCATCCTGAGCGCAGCGAAGGATCGCGCGTCGGGCACAGAAGATCCTTCGCTGCGCTCAGGATGACACGCCTGGTGGTCAGGATGACACGCCTGGCGCTAATATAGTTCGATAGGACATGTGGCCCAATACGTATCACAGTATTTCAAAGGGTACTTTTGGTCAGGTTCTCTATGCGGATGCCGCGAAACGTGCGATAATACTGAAAATCCGTCAAATTGTAAAACTTGTATGCTGCAATAGCACATGATATACTTTCTAAGCGTTAAGAATTGCTTAGTTTTTGGGAAACGGGTAGCTTATGTCGATGGAGCCGCGTAATCCTTCTCACGTACCTGGAACTCATTACAGTGTGGGAGGTCAGACTGGCAGCGTGTCACCAATAGAATCGCTCTCGATCAACGACCTTGCTCGTTGTTGTTCTGAGGAAACCAGTAAATTTCTCAAGCAAAGCGCATCCAACGACCGGTATTGCCTGGAGTTATTTCGTCGCGCTATCACCAGGCGCAGCGAGGATGCCTGGGCCTGTATCTATCAACAGTATGCGCCTCTCGTCCTCACCTGGGTCAATCAACACCAGAGCGCGACCTCGCTGCTGGGTCAGGATGGCAGCGCGCCACTGGTCAATGCTGCCTTCGCCAAATTTTCGCAGGCCATGACCCCCGTGAAAATGGATAACTTCGATTTGTTGGCGGCTGTGTTGAAATATCTGAAGATGTGCGTGCATAGCGTCATTGCCGACGAGGTACGCTCGCGCCAGGCGCGCCAGTACGAGGAAACCCTGGAACTGATCGAACACGAACCCGCCACCGATGATCCCGCTGACGATGTGGTATCAAGCATTTCCGCGCAGGGATTGTGGCAGGTCATTCAGGAGGAACTCAACGGCGAGGATGAGCGCATTTTGATTTACCTGGCCTATGTGCAGGGCATGAAACCCGGCGAGATTAGTAGCCAGCATAACAGACTTTTCCCAACGGTGGAAGATGTCTATCGTATTAAACGCAATGTTTTGGAGAGGCTGCGACGCAATCGCCGCCTGCAACTTTTGTTCAAACACCAGTATCTGTAGGAAACAGAAAGTCCTATGCGCGACCCGTTCCAGCCTGGAACAGATACTAAAAAAGCGTGGATGTTCGTTTATTCAGGTGAAAAGAACAAATTCTATTCAAATCCATTGCTTAAAGGAAAAGCTCATGGAGTGTAATACACCCGGCGTCATTCGCGATGAAGAACTGCTCGCTTTTGCGGCAGGAGAGAAAGTACAACCAGCCGTTGAAACGCATCTTGCGGGTTGCCAACGCTGTTCAACGTGGGTAGCAGAATTTCGCGGATTAGAACGCTCGCTTATTCAAAAACTCTACCGGTGGGATTGCCCGCCGAATCAAATACTTGGCGAATACCAGATGGGGCTGCTCACTAGCGATGTTGAGAAGGCCGTTCAGCTGCATCTGAAAAAATGCGTGTTGTGCGCGGCTGAGGTGGCGACCTTCATTGAATTTATGGCGAACGACCCTATGCTTGTTGAGCGTGTTGCTGTTCAGCCCTCCTCTCTAAATAATCATGTTGGTATCAAGCAGCAGGCAAAACGCACCCTGGAAGAACTGCGAGAACGTTCCGCCACACAGGCGCGGCGCATCGTGGCGACGTTTGTGCCGCCGCAGCCGCGTCTGGCAATTCAGCGTAATAAGGGTGTTGATACTGCCGTCTGGCCGCGCCGCTACACCGTCGAAGATTTCAGCATCTCGATGCAACTCGAACGGGGAACAGAGCGCACCGGTGCATTGCAATTGATCGGGCTGGTGACTCGCAAAGGTGCGTCCCTTGAGACCTTACAGGGCATTCCTGTCTCGCTCACGTCGCAAAACAGCCCTGTCTATACGCAGGTGGTCGATGATCTGGGTAACTTTATCTTCTCATCGATCTCGCCAGCCACCTATTCGCTGGAACTGCAACTGCCAGACACCACCATCGTGATCGAGCAACTGCCCGTTGACTTGCAGGATTGAAGCCCGTCAAAATACTTCCATCCTGTATAACGCGCAACGTGTGTCATAGTAACTCAAAATGCACTAAATTGGAATGAAGGATGCCGATAAAACAAGAAGTCTATGCCTCGACCTGATCGACTTCTTCACCTTCCGAGCTATCGCATTCGTGACAGATGTGGTTGAAGTTACTTTCCCAATGCCGAAACGTCTCTACTGTCGGGAAGACCTACAATTAACCAGGCTCGCGTCGGCCAGAAGCCGACGCATTTGGGAAGGACTTTGTGGTCATGCGGCACACCGGGCGTCACACCGTTCGAATTGGCTCCATACTCTTGGTGATAGCACTCGCCGCGTCCGTGATCGCCGGATGCAGCAGTTCCAGTAAGCACACCTCCGACTCGTTGACCCTGATTGTCCCGAAGGACCCTGGGTCTGTAGCCGTCGTGGCCGGTCAGGCTACCACTCTGGACCTCGGTGGCGGGGCAGATCTGATCATCCCACCGGGAGCCATGACGGCGGGCGCGGTGGTCCACGCGACCTACCAGGGCCACCCAGGCGGGAACTGGACAAACATCGCCCCCACTTCTGCCCCTGTTCGAGCTGATCTCCAACCCGCCCAATGCCATTCACGGCCTGCTGACTCTTGAGTTCCCTGTCCCGGTTGACAAGATCACGCCTGGCGTTGACCCGGCCGTGCAGTTCGGGATCTCCACCTACAACCCGTTCAACGAATAGGTGGACGCCGTTCGCGTCCGCTTATGACGCGGCCCGCCATATGGTGGTTGCGCTGATCCCGCACTTCTCCTGGTGGAACCCCTTCACCTGGGACTTCGACGCGCTCTTCGCAGCGGTCGCACAGGGCTTCGGCCAGCTAACCGGTGCCCGGGCCGGTCAGGCGTCCTGCTCGGGTGGGCCGCCGGGCTGGGTCGGCAACCTGGCCGGCATCACCAACGACGCCGATATCGCGATCCGTTCATGCGCACAGGCGCAGGGGAACATTCTCGACGTAGAGATGGTGAACAACCGACCCTACGGTCAGGTCCTCACCTACGGGTTGAGCGTGAAGTGGGGCTGGCAACAGAAGGCGTCGTCAAAGTTGGGTGCCGCACTCAACGACTTCATGGATGCGAACATGACCCCGAACGAACTGTACCTGCCGCCGCTCGGTAGTGCCTCGGTCGGGATTTTCGAGCCGACTGCCGGCACCAACACGATCTTCCACATCGGGCCGACGAAGCTGTCGATCGGCGCAGACTTTGTGTTCTACCTGCTTGGTCAGGCAGTTGACAGCTTGCCGGACTTCGGCAAATGCTACTCGCTTGACATCCAGGCCCCACTGACCGACGTGTCCCTGAGTGCCCTGCGTGACGACTTGGTTGCTGTTGCCGGTTGTGTTGAGCAGGCATTTCCTGCACTGGTTGCTGCTGGTACCTTGAATAGCGTATCGGTAGGCACACTCACCGCCCTGTTCAAAGGGATCGAGACCGCGGCCCTGCTGGCTGAGGGAATTGCTCTCGCCGGTGGTGTCACCTGGAAGATCAGTGACCTTGTGGCCGACTGGATCGTCAACCACTCCTCGACGCTTGGTAACGGCTTCTCCGTGTATGCGAAGACGGCGTCACAGCCGACGACCACTCCCGTCCAGACGCCGCAGCCGACGACCACTCCCGTCCAGACGCCGCAGCCGCAGCCCACTCCGTCCCCGGTATCACCGTCGCAGCCCGTCGTCGCATACTCCAACTACGGCCCAGCGAACGCCGGACACGCGATGTGCCGCGGTAACCCCAGCAACTCCTTGTCGATGCCGGGCGGAACAGCCTCGCAGACGTTCACTGTGCCCGCCGGCGTTGCCTCGTTGAGCGGCGCGCTGATACAGATCGACCCGGACTCGTCGGTGACCGCACACCTGAGTGTTGCAGTGAACGGCAACGTCGCCGCCACCGCAAATGCTGCCGCGGCCGGAGACACACGGTTCGGGTTCGGACCAATCGGCGTGAGCGCCGGTGACGTGATCACGCTAACAATCTCGTTCACTTCTACCTACGGCAAGATCATCACCGTGTACACGGCCGGCAGCCCCGGCGGGACGTTCACCGCGTCGAACAGCTGCCCGGACGGGGCGCCGAACGTCTCGACCACAAGCACCGGGTTGCGGGCGGTCGTATCCGGCATGAGTTAGCTCTGCTCGCCAGTCGCCGTCGAATGGGTTGAGCCAATCCAGCCAGGCCTTCGATATACTAGCGCCTGCCGCCTAAAGGGAATTGATCCCGGGGGTTCTCATTGGCGGTAATCCCGTATCCATCGGGATCAGCGAAGACGAAGGTATGCCCGAACGGACCATAGAAGGGTGGTGTGATGATGGTGGCTCTCTCTGCTCCCAATTTGGCATGCAACTCATTGACTGCCACCGGGCGCGCGTTCTCCATCCCCGGTGTCACGGTAGTGGTGAGGCGCAATGGCAAGATTGTGCGGGAGTCGCTCTATTATAATATGGCCGAAGTGCAGCGACAGCTTGGTGCGAAGTAGAGTAGAACAGCGTAGTAAAGTTCCGCACTGTTTCCGACCCTACCTTGCCAACGACGCTGTTGGTATGGTCGGGTCAGGGGACGCCAGTGCCCTGTATTCAGTATACTCAATGCTGCAAGGGAGCGCAAGCATTCGTCACCCGCCGAACATTGCCAGCAAAGGCAACGCCTGTGTAATCATCTCCGCCGCCTGTCCGATAGGGAAAAGATTTGTATCCATGAGCAGGTGGTAGAGGTCGGGGTGAGCCTGGCTGGAGCCAAAGTACCTGTTGAGATAGGCTTCTTGTTCGTAATCGCGCCGTTCGACCATGCGCGTTGCGCGCTCGCGGCTCGCGTGCTGGTGGAGCATCACGTTTTCGATACGCTGGCTGCGCGGCGCGAATATGAAGACATGCAGCGTGCGCGGCCTGTTACGCAGTAAAAATTGCGAGCCGCGCCCGATAATCACCGCGTTGCCGGCAGTCGCCAGTTCCATAATCACCCTGCGCGTCAATTGCCAGTACACCAGTTCCTGAGTATAAGCCGGAGGGAGTGTAGGATTGAGCAGCGTATTGACATTGATCGAAAAGGGGCTGTTGGTGTGCAGGGCGTCAAGCACATGACGCGCCATACCCAGCGTGCGCTCATCCTGGCTTGCCGCTTGCTCAGCATTCATGCCTGATCGCCCGGCAACCTCAGCAATAATCTGGTGATCGAGATACAGCAGCCCGCACTCGCGCGCTACAATCCGTCCGACCTCAGACCCGCCGCTGCCAAACTGGCTGGCGATGGTCACGATAATCTTCCCCTCTGCCGGCACACCGTCAGGTAAAGCCTCATCCTCTAAGACAGTTTCGGGAAGAACCTGAGTCGTCTGTTGCTGGGAGCGTTTGCGGAAAAAGTTGAACATTCCTATCCTCGAGAGAGCTATCACCACGTTGCTAACATTATCCTACAATGTGAGGTGGCAATTGCGCAAGCTTGGATTGCCTGTGCAAGAGCGCAAACGCGAAGAACCAGGGTAGGGGACAAACGCGAAGAACCAGGGCAGGGGCAAGCAACGTAGTAGGGTACGGGCTGGGCTTGCCCCTGCCCTGGAGCGTCCTGTAGGTTTTTTGGGAAAGGCGTCAGCGAGATGGGAGGTGTCATTCTGAGCGCAGCGAAGAATCTCTCGCCGAGTCGCACGCAGATTCTTCGCTGCGCTCAGAATGACAGGCGCGAGCGGCGCGTTTCAAAAAACCTCCCAGTGAAAGGCGGGGCTTGCCCCCGCCCTGGTCAGTCATTGCGCAAGCTCGCTCACCCCCGAAATATCGCTTTCAAATTCTCCCACGTGCTGCTCGTTGTTTGAAAGGAGAGCGTATTCCCGTCCTGGCTTATGTGCAGGGCATAGATGCGACTGGCCTGGATTTGCCAGCGCGCCGTGCCAGTGCTTTCGTCGATGCCATAGAGTACCCGGGGGTTACAGGTATTGGCGAAGATGCTCGAAAAAGCAGCTCGCCAGGTAAATCATGCCGCCAGCATTGTAGATGATGCGCGAGCCTGCATAGACGAGCTGCGCCTGCGCTCCCGGCTGGAACGTCCAGTGGATCAGGTTCGATCTGGCGTCGAATGCCACCAGCGCCTGCACGTTTGTGCCGCCATCGACGTTGTTGAAAACTACCGCGTACACCACTGAGCCATCGGCAGAGAGCGACACGTTGGAGACGGCGACGAGATTGATATGTTTCCAGAGCACGCTTTGAGTCGTGGCATCAAAGGCTTCGATGGAGCCGCCGCCGTATAAAATGAACGCGCTGCCATCCGCGATGATGCCCCCCGGTGTCCGCGTATCGTCAACGCCGAGTCCGCTCAGCGTCCAGCGCTCGGCTCCCGTCACAAGGTCAAGCGCGTGATACATATCGCTGCGCCGCACCAGCAGGACACCCTGACCCGACGCCATCTGCCCTTCCTCCAGTCCTGTTACCTTCGCATCCACTTCCGGGAGAGCATCGCGCCACTCAACTTGACCGGTTTGCGTGTTTAGCGCGTATACGCTCATGTCTACCTGCCAGTAGATGAGATGCCCCTGCATAAGCACAGCTCCCAGATCAAGCGCGGCATTCGCCAGTTCGCGCGGCCCGTAAAAGCGCCACGCGGTAATACCGCTTGCCCTATCCACCGCGATGAGCTGCGCAACCTGGTCATTCGATGATGATCGGCTGGCGATATAGACGAATTGTGAGTCCGCGCCCAACACAATTAAATCTTGCAATGCGCCAGCTCTGACAAGCTCATTGCGCCAGAGAACCTGCCCCGTGTGGCTATCCAGCAGGTACAGCGCGAAATAATGGGCCAGAGGATTCGGGTAGGCTGGATCATCCGGCGCGTAGCGATAGGCCAGCGTGGCAGGCCCGTTCAATACGGCCAGCGTGGTTCCCGCCTGTGTTGCAACCGGCGGAAATGAGAAGCTTCCCTCGCCACTGGGCATAGTCCAGCGAGACGAACCGTTACTATTCAGCGCGCTGAGCTTGAATGTATGATCTCCAGCGTCCGTTACGAGCAGCGTGCCTGCATTATCGACTCCCGCCAGCGTTGTAGAAGATGATGCCACCTGTTGCCACAACGTAGCGCCGTTGTTGGCCCCTACCTGCTTGATGTATGGCTGTTGCTGGTTCAACTGCGTATACGTCAGGATGCCGGAGCAGATGAACGCCGCTATAAGCGTTAAGGCGAACAGCAGACGCGAGAAGCGCCACAGACGCCGCACCGCTCGCAGCGGCGCAATGGCATAGTGGGGCAGCTTACGCAGGCGGCGGCTGGTATTGCTCAACCACTTCTTCAATGGGAATACCCATAACATGAGAAGCGCAAGTACACTGGCTATGGCGAGGATCAGCAACAGCGAGCGCAGCGCGGAGCCAGCGCGCAGCGCCAGGCCAGCCCCGGTCTGCGCGCTGAAAATTCCCAGGCTGCTGCCAGTCAACGAGATGATAGCGGGCGTAGATGCAGAAACCGCTGCCAGTCGCATATTCCAACGCTGGAAACCGTCCCCCGTGTCGAACGCGCTCAAGGTATGGCTGCCATCGTTTTGCGCCTGCTCGATCACGATCAGTTTGTGCGGCGCGTCGATGTAGGGCGCGAAGATGCGACCCCCATCGGCGTTGGTGAAGCCTGCGCCAATGCGTTCCGACCAGAGCTGCTTTCCACTGCCCGCGTCCACGGCAAAGAGCCACAACTGCTGCTGCATCTGCCCCGTATCCCAGACAAGGCCCGTTGCGTACACCGTGTTACTACTGGTCAAAAGACCCGCCTGGTAGAACTGCGCGGCAGTTAGCGCAGTTCCATCTCCATTCGCGCCAGTGGTATCCGGCTGGCCGTTGAAGGACCACAGCAGAGCGCCGCTTTGCGCGTCGAAAGCCGCCAGCCCGCTTGCCCCCACCGCGATGAGAGCTTGCGCATTGGCCTGGCTGGTGGAGAGCAGGGTACGGGCTGGCATGGCGATCTTCCAGCGCGTGCCGCCGGTGCTGGTGTTCAGGGCGTACAGCGTGTGATCGCCCGCCACGTACAGCGTGTCTCCCATCAACAGCACAGGTGGGGCATAGTTCAGCGTATCCTCTAATTGGACTGTCCAACGCGCAGAGCCGCTACGCGCATTGTAGGCGGCCACCATGCCCTTGCTCGCGGACTGAATAGTGTAGAGTGTGGAGCTATCGAACGCGGGTGTGAAGGGGTGCGCGCCCAACGCCGGCGCATCTCCCGCGACTTGCCACAAAGGGCGGCCATCGCTGCTCATGACCTGCAAGCCGCTGCCATTCTCAACGGCCAGCACATGTCCTGGCCCCACGCTCAAGCTAGAACGTCCGGGCCAGGCCGCGAACTGCCGCGTGATATGCCAGGAAGTATCGCTGCCCGCGAGCGAAAGTACCTGTTGCTGCGCTGAAGGCGCTGACGATACACCCAGCAGCACCGACGTTTGATCCTGCGCGGCGTTGCTCAGCGCGTTGATGCTCGAGTAGCCCCCCAGGTCCTGCTGCGCCAGCGTCTGCCCATTACCAGCATCGACAGCATACAGGTACAGGTGTGTCTCGTTCACGTTTTGCCACCACAGCAGCGAACTGGTGACGAACACGAAAAGCGCCAGCAGCATAGCCGTTCGTTTAAGCGGGCGTCGCCCAAAACGCGGGCGGGAGCTTTCTGGCCGCGCAAGAGCAGGCGGCGCTGGCCGTTCCGGCTCAACGACTCGCGGGGTCTCAAGCGCGGCGATACTGGTAACATCAACTACTTCTTCCTCAATTACCACCGTTTCCCACCCAATCTCATCCTCTACCGGGATGGCTAGTTCTGCCACGACGTCCACTTCATCCACAGCAGGCAAGGGAGTTTCAGGGATGTCTGCCAGTTCGCTGGCAGGAGACCAGGGCGTTTCAGGGATGTCTGCCAGTTCGCCGGCAGGAAGCGAAGGCGCTTCAGCGATATCTGTAAGCGTATCCACGGAAGATAATGGCTGTATGTTGAGTTGTTCGGGCGCTGGTTCCAGGTGAGCCTCAACAGGTGGAGTATCCTCTTCAATTTCGCGCTTCAGAGGCGCGGCTTTCGTCGCCTGAGTATCCACCGGGGGAGTCAGGCGCAGGGCCGGATGTTTCAGCGTGTCTTCAAATTCGGACGACGGCTCTTCCAGGGTCAATTCAGAGAGCAAAGCGTCCAGTTCAGCCTCGATGGAAGCCAGCGAGCGATGAGGCGTCTCTCGAGCTTTCACCGGCGTAGGTTCAAGATCAGGCTCGAAAGTCGCAACGTCCGCTTCAGCCTCTCGCGCATCTGTTAGTATCGATATAACGGGCGCGGGCGCTTCAACTGGTGCTGCCTCGCTTTCCTGCGGGATCTCTTCCTCTTTTTTTACCGGCTTCCCCGCTTTACGCCTCGTTGATGCAGTAGATTTTCGGGAGCGCTTGCGCGGGAGCGCGCCGGGAGCCGCCTCGTCAGCAGTGGTGGATACAGCAGCGTCTCCTGGAATGGCTGGCGGCTGCTTCTTCGTCCGCGTTTTTTTAGAGGTCGCGCCGTTCGTCCCGTTCTTTCCATTCTTCGTGTTTTGTTGCCTGCTGTGAGCGGGTTTTGACGCGGGTTCCTGTTGTTCTGGCATTGAGAGGGTGTCTTCTATCGTTGTATCCTGTAGTAGCGCGTTTTGACTTTGCTGTTCGGCCATCTGCTAATCTTTCCCTGCTGTAGTTCTCAGTTTCCTAACTATACCAAACCATGCACAAATCGCAAAGCAGTTGACAGAAATAGCCTGAAAGGTACTAGTACAGCCCCCTGGAAATAGCAAAGATATTCCACTCCTGCCGATCTTAGGTGATAAAAATCATCAGAACGGCAGGCTATTTTCCCCCCCAATTGGCCTGCGCGTCCGCTAAATATCCGGGGCGGTGAGGCCGTGCATGCCGAGGGAGTAGGCGATCTCGCCGCCGTGATGTAGGTCGTGCTCGATGACATGCCAGATGACCCATCCGCGGGTGTAAGTGTATATCTGGCCTTCCCACTCGTCCTGGATAGTAGACTGCAAATCTGCGAGCGTATAGCGTCCCAGCACCTCCTGCATGACCTGCCAGGTTTTTTCCAGTCCGCTCACCAGCTCATCCGCGGAGCGTGGTAGGCTACCAGGCCCAACCCACTCGTGATAAGCGCCGAAGTCCTCATCGCCCTCCTCCAGATTAAAGTGGAACCACCCGGCCCGCACCGCAATCACGTGACGCGCCAGCTCATCGATTGAACGCAGGTCAGGCGCTGCGCGGAGCGCAAGCTGCTCCGGTGACAGTTGAGCAAGGGCTATGCTCAATTGATTCTGGTAGTTTTGCCAGCCCTGGGTAAAAAACGCTAAAGTCTCGCTTGTTTCGCTCATGTTTTTCGCTCCTTGTAACTAAAATAATGTGAAACGACCTCTGCTATTTTACACGATTGAGGTAGTGTTTGTACATATGTACTATCTGATGATTTTTGACAAGTGTGCATTGACCAGGGCAGGGGCAAGCCCAGCCCGTACCCTATACGAAAGTAGAAACCCACGTCGTATAGGGTACGGGCTGGGCTAGCCTTTCACTAGTATGTTTTTTTGGGATAGGCGTCAGCGAGATGGGAGTTGTCATTCTGAGCGCAGCGAAGAATTCTCGCCGGGCCGCACGCAGATTCTTCGCTGCGCTCAGAATGACAGGCGCGAGCGGCGCGTTTCAAAAAACCTACTAGTGAAAGGCTGGGCTAGCCCCTGCCCTGGTCGCTGCCCTGGTCAATGTCCGTACAGGTCACTCGCGCAAAAAGATGATGGCCACCCAACGCTCCCAGGCCTATAGTCAACCTTTCCTCATCTATGTTATGATGAGCCAGGCCATTCGATACGCGTCAAAAACAGGGAAGTCGCCAGAGGAAGAAACATGCAAGGTACACCGCTCCCGGCACAACCGTCCGCAACCACGCTCAACGCCGCCGCGCTCAGAAAAGCCATCGGGCGCTACTACAAAGAACTGGACGAGTATAAAAGCAAGGCCAGTCATGAACTGGCCCTGCGTGCCGCCTTCCATAACTTGCTGGCGGATGGGGCGCGCCAGGTCGGCTGGACGCTGGTTGACGAACAGACCATTGAGGGCGGCATCCGGCCCGACGGTGTCATGCGCGATGCCAACAACCTGCGGCGCGGCTACTGGGAGGCCAAGGGGCCGGAGAGCGACCTCGACCGCGAGATCGCCGACAAGATCAAGAAGAACTACCCGCTCACCAACACCATCTTCGAGAACACGCGCCGCGCCGTGCTCTACCAGGGCAAGCGCAAAGTCTTTGACCTCGACATGACCCGCGTCAACGACGTGCAGGACGCCTTGCAGCAGTTCCTCACCTATACCGAGCCGCACATCGAACGCTTCCAGACGGCAGTGCTGGAGTTCAAAGCGCGAATCCCCGAACTGGCGCGCGACCTGCTCGACATCATCGAAAAAGAACACCGCGAGAATAAGCGTTTCATCACCGCTTTTAACAGCCTCGCCAGCATTTGCCGCCAATCGCTCGACCCCAACCTGGACGACAAGGCCATCGACGAAATGCTCGTGCAGCACCTGCTCACCGAACGCATCTTCCGCACCGTCTTCAACAACTCCGATTTCGTCAACCGCAACGTCATCGCCGCCGAAATCGAAAAGGTCATCTCCGCCCTCACCAGCCGCTCATTCAATCGCCAGGAATTCCTCAAGCACCTTGACCGCTACTACGTCGCCATCGAAGGCACAGCGCGCGGCATCGAAAGCTGGAGCGAACGCCAGGAATTTCTCAACACCGTCTACGAAGGCTTCTTCCAGGGCTTCTCCGTCAAGCAGGCCGACACGCACGGCATCGTCTACACCCCGCAGGAGATCGTAGACTTCATGTGCAACAGCGTCGAAGAAGTGCTCAAACGCGAATTTGGCACCTCCATCGCCAATCCCGGCGTGCAAATCCTCGACCCCTGCGTGGGAACCGGCAGCTTCATCGTCAACCTCGTGCGCCACCACATCCCGCGCAGCAAACTGAAATACAAATACCAGAACGACCTCTTCTGCAACGAAATCATGCTGCTGCCCTACTACATCGCCTCCCTCAACATCGAACACGAATACTACGAGCGCATGAACGACTACCTGCCCTTCGAAGGCATCTGCTTCGCCGACACCCTGAATCTTGAAGGGCTACAAATGGAATTGTTCAGCGAAAAGAACATGGAACGTATTCAAAGTGAGAAAAACGCGCAAATCATGGTGGTGATCGGGAATCCGCCGTATAACGTGGGTCAGAAAAGCGAAAATGACAATAACAAGAACCGCAAGTATAAGATGATTGATGATCGTATTAGAGTAAAACATATGCAGAAGATTCTAAAGCCAACAATAAAAATGCACCTTTCAGATGCTTATGTGAAATTTTTTCGCTGGGCTACCGATCAGATTGCAAGGACGTGATGGGATTGTCTGTTTTGTCACAAATAACTCCTTTGTTGACCAGATTGCTTTTGATGGTATGCGCAAAGACCTGCTACAAGATTTCACACAGATTTATCATCTTGATTTACATGGTAATGTACGCAAAAATCCAAGCTTTCAGGAACAACACATAATGTTTTTGGTATTCAAGTGGGTGCTGGTATTACCATAGCAATACGATCTTCGCAGACATGCTCAAGAGCATAAAGTATTCTACCATTGAGTACCAGAATTCTGGCGCTAAGACAGAAAAATTAGATTTCCTTGCGAAAGCTCGTAATGGCTGAACATTGAATGGCTAGAACTACAACCAGATATTAAATTCATAACTGGTTACTGAAGGTTTGCATACTGAGTTTGCTGACTTTTTTGCCAATTAGGAACGAAAAAAGCAAAATCAGATACGAGCTACAGAAGAGCCTATAATTTTTAAGAACTATAGTCGTGGAGTAATAACTATGTCGTGATAATTGGGCATATGATTTCAACAATGACGAAATTAATCAAAGAAATGAAGCGATTTATTGATACCTATAACGGTGAGATTGATCAGTTGGAAACGGACAGGAGTAGTGATGCTACAATTGACAACTTCGTAACATATGATGATACAAGAATCAAATGGAGCCGCAACCTTAAAACGCGATTTGCAGAAGTGGAACGTATGCTGTCATATTCTGATGACAGAATTCAGGCGATCAGCTTTATCGCCCTTTTGCAAAGCAGTGGCTTATTCTTTGATCCGATCTTAAATAATAGATGATTTACCACAACTATCTACTTTTTCCTACATCTTCAACTGAAGATGAAAATACGGTAATTTGTGTTAGCTGACTATGGTAGCAACAAACCATTTCATTGCCTTGCTACGAATATTATACCAATTTACAGTCTTAGCTATTGTGATAACCTCAATGCTTCCCCTACTACACCTACGCCGAGGATGGCAGCAACCGGCGCGAGAACATCACCGATTGGGCGCTGGCGCAATTCCAGGCGAAGTATGGCCCCGATGTTACGAAGTGGGACATCTTCCACTACGTCTATGCCCTGCTGCACCACCCGCAGTACCGCGAGCGCTACGCCGAAAACCTCAAACGCGACTTGCCGCATATCCCCCTGCTGCACCGCGCCGAAGCGTTTCAGACCTGCGCGCGCATCGGCAAACACTTGATGGAACTGCACCTGCATTACGAGCAGGCCAGCGAGTACCCCTTGCAGGAAATCGAAAACCCCGCCGTGCCTTTCTCCTATCGCGTGGAGAAGATGCGCCTCACGCCCGACCGCGCCGCGCTGGTGGTCAACCCGTCGCTCACGCTGGCCGCCATCCCGCCGCAGTGTTTCGCCTATCGCCTGGGCAACCGCTCGGCCCTCGAATGGGTGATCGACCAGTACCAGGTCAGCGAGGATAAACGCAGCGGCATCGTCAGCGACCCCAACAACCTCGACGACGAGCAATACATCGTGCGGCTGGTGCGCCAGGTGGTGACGGTAAGCGTGGAGACGGTGCAAGCGGTGGACGAGTTGGCGCAAGCGGTGACGATGGACGATTGGATGGAGGAGACGGTGAAGCAAGAAGGTTAGCTAACGGCTTCTCTTCCCATTACCGTTTTCGCCTTTGTCTGAGAGAATGGGCTGCTGTACGGATCTGTTGCGCCGGAACCCGCGCCTGATGAATATTAACAATCAAAGTCGGTAATGTCATCCTGAGCGCAGCGAAGGATCTGTGTCTCGCCCAACGAGAGACGAGAGATCCTTCGCTGCGCTCAGGATGACAGCCAGGACACTGCTCAAGTCCGCTCACGGGATGCCTTATCTCCAAATGTCTGCCGAATATCTAGGGAAGTTTCGGACAATGGCGTACAAAACAGAACAGTTGTGCTGTGCTTCTTGAAGCACAGCGTATCTTGAGTGATTAAGGAGATCAGTATGAGAGAATTTCAGGTTGATGGGAGAACGATCAGCGCCTATCTGGCCGAGCCTTCGCATGGCAGCGGACAAGGTGTGCTTGTCCTGCATACATGGTGGGGACTGACGGAGCCGTTTCGGCAGGTCTGCGACCGGCTCGCTGAAGCGGGCTTCGTGGCGCTCGCCCCCGACCTCTACCACGGCAAGACGACCGCGTCGGTCGAGGAAGCGCAAGCGTTGGGCGCGGCGCTGGATCGGGATGTGGAGCGGTGGCGCGGCGACATCGCGGGAGCGGTGCAGGTACTGCGCCAACACACTGCGACACATCTGGCGGACGGTCGCGGCAAGCTCGCCCTCGTCGGCTTCTCGCTGGGAGGCGCCTACGCGCTCGACATGTCCGTTACCCTGGCCGAGGAGATCGCCGCAGTCGTGACCTTTTACGCCTCCTACCCCGGTCTGGACTATAGCAGAGCTTCGGCCGCATACCTCTGCCACTTCGCTGAGGATGACCCCTTCGAGTCGGCTGAGTCGGTCGCGGAGATGGAGCAGGCGCTCCAGGCTGCGGGGAGGCAGGTCACTGTCCATACGTATCCAGGGACCAAACATTGGTTCTTCGAGGAAAATCGCCCTGAGTATGACGCCCGGGCTGCTGGTATTGCCTGGGAGCGGACCATCGCGTTCTTGCGCGAACGGCTTGATTAAGCGCTATGACACACGGGAGGTATACAGATGGACCCTTTGTGGATGACCGCCCTCTGGCAGCAGTTCGGCGCGGCGATCGACATGCTCGAAAACGCCCTGGTGGCCTGCCCCGCCTCGCTGTGGAACCAGCGCCTCTGGAGCGTCCCCTCGGACCACTCGCTGCCACCGGAGTTTGCGGAGTTCTGGTTTATCACGTATCATACGCTCTTCTGGCTCGACTTGTATCTCTCAGGCTCCCGGGAGGAGGAATTTACTCCCCCTGCCCCCTTTACCTGGGCTGAGCTAGACCCCGAATGGGTGCTGCCCGAACGGCCCTATACGAAGGAAGAACTGCGCGCCTATCTCGCGTCTACGCGCCAGAAGTGCCACACCACGTTGGTCGCGCTGACAGACGAGCAGGCGCGCCAGGCCGTCGAGTATCCCTGGGCACAGGGGCAGGCCGTCAGCTTCCTGGAGTTACAGCTGTACAACATGCGCCATGTGCAGGAACATGCGGCCCAGTTGAACCTGTTTCTCGGACAGAACGCCAGTGATGGAGCCTCGGATTGGGTCAGCCAGGGGAAAGCCGAGGCGGGCGGGATGTAAGCGCTGCTCGCGAGTGTGCTGCTCACCGTTTTTTGTGCTAGTCTATGAGATTGGAGGTTGGAATGACTCAAGCCTGGCGCGGAGGTGGCGAAGCAAAGAGTAAAGAAGAAGCCTGAAGTCTGAAGTGTCCGTAGAGGGGACGCAAGCGTCCCCGGCGTCCTGTAGGGACAATGGGAAGGGTGGGGTAGATGAGGGGGCCTTGTGCTTGTCCTCGTTGGGCTATGACCATCACGCCTCACGAAACCCATGCGAATTACAATGCCACAAGGACAAGCACAAGGCCCCCTCATCCACCCCACCCCGCCCCTTGTCCCTACAGAAGACGACCCCGTTCCCCATTTCTTTCACTGGTAGGTTTTTGGGGAAAGGCGTCAGCGAGTTGGGAGTTGTCATTCTGAGCGCAGCGAAGAATCTCTCGCCGAGCCGCACGCAAATTCTTCGCTGCGCTCAGAATGACAGGCGCAAGCGGCGCGTTTCAAAAAACCTACCAGTGAAAGCGTCATGCCTCCTGTTCAAGCACAGACAGCAGATTGCCTGCCGGGTCCTTAAACCAGGCGATCTTCGGACCGCCGCCGCGGAAAATTCCCCTATCGTCCGTCACCAGGCCGCCATCATTGTAAGACTCGAAACGCACGCCGCGCCGCACCAGCTCGTCTACCGCTTGCTCAATGTTAGCCACCGGAAAATTCAGGATGGTGTAGGTGGCTGGAATATGGTTCTCCTTCGGATACATCAAGATGTTCGTCCCGCCAGCGATATGCAGTGTCAGCAGGCCGTGCGCTTCGGACACCCCCAGCCCGAGTGTTTGCCCGTAGAACTCCTTTGCCTTTTGCGCGTCGTTGACCGCAAAACCGGAAAATGCTTTCGTGTCTTTGAACATTGGATCACTCTCTTCTTTCTTGTTTTCCGTCAAGGAAGGGAACAAGCACTGGCAGGAGGAGATCAGCCCGGAAAACAATGTTGTAATGGGTAGCGCCAGGCAAGATGGCAAGTTGTGATGGGATGAGGTTTGCACCATCCCAACCAGCATCCTTCAAGCCGCCGCCCAGCAGGGTGAAAAACTCTACCGCGTGCGAAGGAGGCAGACCATCAGCATCGCCAGCGATAATCAGGATGGGGACCTTCAAAGCGGAAACAGGCTCCGTCCAATCATAATCCTGACCCAGCGCTTCCGTCAATATAGTCACAAAGCGAGAAAAATCTTCTGGCTTTGGCGCGACACTCACATAGACATCATGCAGGGGAGTCCCTAGAATGAACTCAGGGGTGAGGGATGCCATACCCACCTGCATTTCAGGATGCCAGCCAGCCCGTTTGAAGGGAGTGGAGATCAACACGAGTTTGTTGACACGTTCTGGATGGCGAATGGCGGTCTGCAGGGCCACAGCGCCGCCAAGAGAGTAACCAAGCACGTCGGCCTTTTCAAGTCCGAGATGCTGGATAAGCCCGGCGATATCGTCAGCCATATGCTCAAAACTGAAGGGGCGATCCGTGAGGGCTGTGCGCCCGTGTCCATACAGATCGACGCCAATCACCTGGTGGTCGCGAGCGAGCGCGGGAGAAATAGCCGCGAACGTCTCAAAGGTTCCAAAGCCACCGTGAAGCATAATCAAAGGCTTGCCAGCCCCATGCATCTCATAATACAGGTTGATGCCGTTGACCGAAGCGTATTTCCCGGTGTTAGTATTCAGTTGTCATGAATACCTCCTCCTTGAGTTTCCGTTGTGAGAACAGTTTACCCACTACCTGAGGTTTCGGGGTTGCGTACTGTATACTGTGTGCTCTCAATACTATACTATTCTATTTTAGCAGAGAAATATCGGAATAAGAATACGTTGACAAAAGTCAGGATGTCGGGTTACACATCTAGCATAACATCGTTAAGAAGAATAAGAAGTCACGGTGTTTCTGTTTTTTACTGTTACACAAACATTCAATATAGGATATGTTTTTTCTATGTAAAAACATTACCACTGATGGCTCTGGGTAGTTGTGCCAGACATGGTCTAAATAGTGTAATTGTACGCGAGAACCTTATTTCGTTTACAGAAAGTAAAGATATGAAATACATCGATAGATTTACAACTTTTCTATCACACAGGTTAATACGAAGTTTGGTTGTATCAATTGTGGTTGTCGTTTTAGTGGCAACAGGTTTTAGCATCCTTTACAAACAACCAACCAATTCTGCTACTGCTATTACCATCACAGCTAGCGACCTTAGCTATCCGTGGAACGATGCAACTCTGATAGATCCATCAAACTACGATTGGGGTTATCCTGCTAAAGCTTGTCCAGCCAATGACCCTAAATGTACTAATTCTATAGCAGGAGCTCATACTGTTTTGAATGGCATACCGTATGGAGTTTCTGATCCATGGGGATATGAATTTAAAAATTGCACTTCATACGTTGCCTGGAGAGTGGAAACTCTTGGAGGTCACGTTGGTAGTCTTGGTAATGGTGGGCAGTGGTACATAAAATCCCAGGCAAGTATGCAATCCTTAATACCCCAGCAGGGGGATGCAGCAGTGGAACCGATATCTAGCAAGCATAGATTCGGGCATGTTGCCTTTGTAGAAAGTGTAAACTCTGTTGATGCGTCTACTCCCGGTAATGACATCATAACTGTTTCTGAGTACAACTTTAAGGGCTATGGTCTCGGTGACTTACGTACAGGCCCCGCTGCATCAATGGGCTTCACCCAGTTTGTGAACTTTGGAATTAGTCTCAAACCCATTATCACACCAACGGCAAGTCCCGCTCCTGGTATTTACGCCAAAAAAATAATTCAGTGGAATGGTGATACCAAAGTCCAGAAGACCTCCTGGCTTGTTTGGCCTCTTGCTTCAAAGCTTGTACGTTATTCGATTCCCGATAGTAGCACATACTATTGCTTAATAAATGAAGGGTATGCCGACGCTGGCCCGGTTAGCTCAGATATCCTCAATCAATTACCAGATCAAACTGGACAAAAGGCAACCTGCGTTAAGCCGCCTGTAATTACTCTTACCAACACCACACCAACGGCCAAAAAGTTTCCAAACACACCTACCGTGGTTGTACACAAAACCCAACTTTGACAACAATCCAAAATACGTACCTCCGTCCTGATGATATTTGACAACCGCACCGGGGAATGGGCGTGGCCCCGGCGTCCGTCCTGTAGGGACAAGGGGTGGATGTGGGGACGGGTGGGGGCCTTGTGCTTAATAGGGCTTTTGTCCTCGTTGCTGCATGAATTCCTCTGTCTGGCGGTTTCGTCAGGCAATATGGTCATAGCCCAACAAGGACAAGCACAAGGCCCCCGCATCCGCCCCACCCCACCCCTTGTCCCTACAGGACGGAGGAACGCATTACTGCATTCGGTTGGAAAAATTCATTAGGGACAAGGGGTGGATGTGGGGAGGGGTGGGGGCCTTGTGCTTGTCCTTGTTGGGGGACGACCATCCTGACTCATGGACCCCCGGCAAATCGCACTGCCACGAGGACAAGCACAAGGCCCCCACCCCTCCCCACATCCGCCCCTTGTCCCTACAGGACGGAGGCGGGCGTTTCTATGATTACCCAATTCGGTTGTCAAATATCATCAGGACGGGGCCACGCGCATTACCGAGTTTGGTTGTTAATATTCATTAGGGTGCGGGCTGGGCTTGCCCCGCCCTGGTCTCGTAACGTATAGGGTACGGGCCGGGCTTGCCCCCGCCCTGGTCACATGTCGTGTGTCGTATAGGGTACGGGCTGGGCTTGCCCCCATACGCACCAAGTTAAGAGAATAGCTGGGTTTGTCCGTAGGGGCGGGGGCGGACGATGAGGGGTGGTGGGGACGCTTGCGTCGCCCGCGTCCCTTATAAACGTCAACGAATCGTATCAACAATAGGGTACGAGGGCGACGCAAGCGTCCACCCCCCTCTCAACACCGCCCCCGCCCCTACGGACTTCGCTCGTTTGCTTCTTAAGTTGGTGCGTATAGGGTACGGGCTGGGCTTGCCCCCGCCCTGGTCTCGTATACTAGAATCGAGGCAGCTCGGCCCACCGCAGGATGAGCAGCCCGAGAGGAAGGATGAGGAAGATGAGAGGCATCGCAAACCCCGCTAAATCCTTGCGCAGGAGATGCGTGAACGTTGCCACCACGAAGTAGGCGACCATCCACGCGGCCGCCAGTGCCCCGATGGCGGGGACGAACAGGCCCACCAGCAGGCCAAGAGCCCCAATCGTGGCAATGCAGCCTGCCAGCATCCAGTACCAGCGCGGGTAGTGCAACGCTTCGCGCGCCTTCGCTAAAGATGGAGGAGTCCAGGAGAACAATGAGTACGCCGTATAGGCGCTGAACAGGCCCAGCAGGGCCTCAAAGACAAGCTTGACGATCTGGAGAAGAGACATAGGTGAGAACTCCGTGTTCGTAGAAATAGCCCCTCGCAATCCACCCCTTGAAGCTCAAGACGCATTGTGGAAGGGCAGGCCACAGAAAGAACCATCCGAAATGTGGTTATGAGACTATAACGGCCAGGCGGTGAAAACGGTAACTGCTGAGTTTGAGATCAGAGAGGGACAGGCACTTCAGAAAGCCATCCCGCACAATGCCAGACCCAATATGATACTATATATACTGTTTGGCTTATAATTCGCCGGAGAATTCGTATGCAAGCACATACCTTGAATCTGCACCAGCTATACACCTTTCAAATCGTCGCCAAGCATTGTAGCTATGTTCGCGCAGCGGAAGAACTGCACTTTAGCCAGCCGGCTGTATCGGCGCAGATTCGCCATCTCGAAAACTCGCTGGGCGTCAAATTGTTTGAGCAGATTGGCCGCCAGACGCACCTCACGCAGGCGGGCAGAGAACTCTATATTTATAGCCAGAAAATATTCTCCATCATCGATGAAACGGTGGACATCATGGACGCCCTGCGCAGCCCGCATTATGGACGCCTGAGTTTCGGCGCCGATACCACGGTTGGCTCGTATGTGATCCCCGGCCTGCTGGGCAAGTTCCGCCAGAGCTTTCCCGCCGTTGAGATTTCTTTAGAGGTCCTCAACCGCGTCTCGCTGATTGACGCGCTGCTGAGTAATCGCGTTGATATGGTTGTGATGGGCGCGGTTCCCGACGACGCGCCGGTTGAGATCGAACCCTTCGCGTATAATCCGCTGGTGCTGATTGCCGCGCCCAACCATCGCCTCGCCGGTCGCGCGGACATACCGATCAAGGAACTGGGACGCGAACATTTCCTCCTGCGCGAACCCGGTTCCGGCACGCGCTTAGCCCTGGAAACCACCCTGAAAGAGGCCGGCGTTCCACTGCATATCAGTATGCAGGTGGGCAATAATAGCGCCATCAAGCAGGGGGTGGCGGCTGGTCTGGGCATCGCGCTCATCTCGCGTGTCGCGCTCGATATGGAGTTGGAAACCAACCGCCTGACCATCCTGGATGTTGAGAGTTTCCCCATCATGCGCCAGTGGCGGCTCATCCACTTGAAAGATAAGTATCTCTCGCCCACCGCGCACGCCTTCAAAGCATTTGTGCTGGAAAACGCTGATAGAAGATTGCGCCGGAAACAGCCGGACCAGGCTGCGTTATAAGGAGTAACAGAATAGATATGGAATATGGATTAGATGCTGATAAGCAGGCCGTTATCGATGAAGTGCAGCGTTTTGTAGATCGAGAAGTTATCCCCGTCGCGCATGACCTGGAACACGACGATATCTACCCCGTCGCATTGATCGAAAAACTGAAAACGCTGGGCATCTTCAGCGCCACTATTCCAGAAACCTATGGTGGCCTCGGTTTTGACTTCTACTCCTACTCGCAGATCATTGAGCAGCTTTCGCGTGGCTGGATGAGTCTGGCCGGTATCGTCAATACGCATGTACTGGTGGCCTACATAATCGCCACCTACGGCACAGAGCAGCAGCGCCGCGCCTTCCTCCCCGTTATGGCGCTGGGCGAGAAACGCGGGGGCATCTGTCTCTCGGAAGCCAACGCCGGCAGCGATGTGCAGGCTATCACCATGACCGCCACCCGCGATGGCAGCGACTATGTACTCAACGGCTCCAAATTGTGGGTCACGAACGGCCAGCGCGGCAGTATCTTCGCGGTGCTGGCGCGCACCGATACCACCGCTCGCCCGCCCTTTCGCGGCATGAGCCTCTTTCTCGTAGAGAAAGGCACGCCGGGCTTGAGCAGCAGCCGCACCTTTGAAAAACTCGGTTACAAGGGCGTCGAAACGGCTGAACTGGTCTTCGACAACGTGCGCGTTCCGGCGGCCAACTTGCTGGGGGGCGTCGAAGGCGAAGGCTTCAAGCACGCCATGAGCGGCCTGGAGGTCGGGCGCATCAACGTGGCCGCCCGCGCCGTCGGAGTGGCCCAGGCCGCCTTTAACGACGCCATTCGCTATGCCCAGCAGCGTTCGACCTTCGGCAAACCTATCGCGCAGCACCAGGCCATCCAGCTCAAACTGGCCGACATGGCGACAAAAATCGAGGCGGCGCGTCTCCTGCTGCAACAGGCCGCACAGAAAAAAGATCGCGGCGAGCGCTGCGACCTGGAAGCAGGCATGGCGAAACTCTTCGCCACCGAGATGTGCCAGGAAGTCACCCTCGAAGCCATGCGCATCTTCGGCGGCTACGGTTACACCAAAGATTTCAACGTCGAACGCTACTATCGCGACGCTCCCTTCATGCTCGTCGCCGAAGGCACCAGCGAAATCCAAAAATTGGTTATCGCCCGCCAACTCTTAGAAAGGTATAAACTATAACCTGATGATGATTGACAACCGAATATGGTAATGACGTAGTTCCGTCCTGATGATGTTTGGCAACCGAATGGAATAAGGCGCGGGACGCGCCCGTGCGTAGGGACGCGGGTGGATGAGGGGATGGGCGGGGACCCTTGTGGGCGTCCTTCTTGCTGTGAAGGTCTCGTCCCTTGTCGCTTCGTTGAAGGATCACAGGAGAAGAGTACGAGGACGCCCACAAGGGTCCACCCTTCCTCTCCACATCCACCCGCGTCCCTACGCAGGCAATTTCCCCGTTCGATTGTTAAAATCCATCAAGACGAATAGGGAAAGGAGAAACACATGCAATTCGGCAGATGCTATGAAGACTTTGAAATCGGCGCGATCTACAAGCACTGGCCCGGTCGCACCATCACCGAACACGACGACACCCTTTTCAGTATGCTCACCATGAACCATAACCCGCTGCACATAGACGCCTTCTACAGCGAGACGACGCAGCACGGGCAGCGTCTTGTCGTTGGCCCCCTTATTTTCAGCGTCGCGCTTGGCATGTCCGTGCCAGACGTGAGCGGCAAAGCCATCGCCAATCTCGAATTTGAGAATGTGCGCCATCTTGGCCCCACCTTTCACGGCGACACCATCTACGCCGAAACAACCGTTTTAGATAAACGGCAATCGAGCAGCAAGCCGGATCGCGGCATTGTCACGGTTGAAACCATTGCCTACAACCAGCGCGGCGAAACCGTGCTCTCGTTCAAACGGCGCGTTATGGTGCCGACGCGAGCCGCAGACGAAGCATGGCAGCGCGAGTGGGACGAGAAGATGGCAAAGCTGCGCCTTAGAAATGGCGGGGAAGTGTGAAAGCCCGGCAATTCTTCCACGAGCATCGTATAATAAAATAGACTCATCTACATTTTCTGAAGAAGATCCATAGCGGTTCGTATCTTCAACTAGTATCCTGGCAAGGAAGGGTGTATTATCTTGAACTGCAGCAACTGCGGCTCGCCAATTTCAGCGGGAACCGTTTATTGCCCGCGCTGTGGCGCACTTTCAACCGGTTCTTATGCATCGAGCGGCGGTACGCCCTACGATCCGAGTATTGCACCGCCGCCGCCCGCAACCAGCTATGGCGAGCCTTCTTCTTATGGAAGTGAAGCGTCAAATCCATATGGCGCTCCGCCGTCACCTGGAAGTGAAGCGTCGAATCCATACAGCGCGCCGGCATCGCCTTATGGCCCCTACAGTTTTACGCCACCACCAGTATCTCAACCCTCCCTCCTCCCTCCACCCGCTCCACCCGCTCCACGGCGCCGGGGAAATCGCACTTTGCTGGTTGTTGTGCCTATGCTCGTCGTCATCCTGGTTCTGGGAGGAGTGCTGGCGCTCGTGTTGCGCTCAAAAACGCCCGGCGGTTCGCCGCAGACCGCCGCCACACCGGCGCTCTCCGCGTCCCAGTTGACGGCAACAGCGCAGGCCAATCTCACCGCGACCGCCAATGCCAACCTCACGGCGACAGCGCAGGCCAATCTCACCGCGACCGCCAGCGTCATCGCCGCTAATCAGAATCCATATGCTTCAGGTGGAACGCTGGTCATGCTTGATCCCCTGAGCGATAACAGTCGTGGTTTTGCGTGGGCGCAGGGGACTGCTGCCGATGGTGCGTGTACCTTTACAGCTGGGGGCTACCAGGTGAATTCCACGAAGACGCAGTTCTTTTATTACTGTCCCTCCACGAGCAGCGCCTATAGTAACTTCACGTTTGAGACGCAGGTGAATATAGTCAAGGGCGATTGCGGCGGGTTTATTTTCCGCGCCGATACCAACTCCGGCAAGCTCTACCTTTTCGAGGTATGCACGGATGGCTCATATAGCCTCTACGTCTACAGGAATTTCAACGGGGATTCGACTCAGCTGGCAAACGCTTCTTCGGCGGCTATCAAATCGGGGCTGAATCAGCCGAATGTGCTGGCGGTCATAGCGCAGGGCAGTACGCTGACGCTGTATGTGAACAGGCAAAAAATAACGAGCGTGACCAACAATGCCTTCAGTCAGGGGCAAGTGGGCATGGTAGCAGACTCAAATAGCAATGCAACCGGGGTCGTATTTAGCAACGCCCGGCTGTGGACATTGTAGTGTTTTATCGATTTCCGAGCTTGAAAGTCCCTGTGCTTGAGCCATGGGGATGAAGAGCGCGTTCTTTCTGGAAAGGAGAAATCTAGTGCGCCTGAGACGATGCGAGCTGTCAACGCCTGCCAGCAACGAACGCATGATTGAAAAAGCCGCCGCCAGCAGCGCCGACCTGGTGTTTCTCGATCTGGAAGACTCGGTCGCGCCCAACGAGAAGGTAGCCTCGCGAGCGAAGGTCATCCACGCGCTGAAAACCCTCGATTGGGGCAAGAAAACCCGCGCTGTGCGTATCAACGACCTCGAGACCGAATTTGCCTATCAGGACATTATCTCCATCGTCGAGGAAGCCGGTGATTACCTGGATAGTATCATCATTCCCAAAGTGAAAAGCGCGAAGGACGTGTGGTGGGTCGATGTGCTGCTCTCACAGATCGAGAAACGCTTGCATCGCGCCCGGCGTATCGGCCTCGAAGTCCTGATAGAAGAAGTCGAGGCCATGCTTAATGTGGAGGAGATCGCTCGCGCCAGCACGCGCCTGGAAGCTCTCATCTTCGGCCACATCGACTACAGCGCATCGCAGGGCATCGATCCCACGCTCGCCGGAAACGATCTCGACACCTACCCCGGCGACCTCTGGCATTATGCCCGTAACAAGGTCACGATTGCCGCCCGCGCCGCAGGCATCGACGCCATTGACGGCCCTTACCTCGACTTCAAAAACCCCGCAGGCTACCGCCGGGAGTGTGTGCGCTCGAAAGCGTCCGGCATGGTCGGCAAATGGGCCATCCACCCCAACCAGATTGATATCGCTAACGATGTCTTTTCGCCTGCTCAACAGGAGGTTGACCGCGCTCGCAAACTGGACGCGCTCTACAGCGAAGCGCAGGCCAACGGTCTGGGAGCGGTCGCCTTCGAAGGCAAGTTGATCGATGTCGCGGTTGTGCGAAGCGCGCGTAATATTATTCAAAAAGCCGATTTGATCGGCATGTAATGCATAGCCGCCCTCGTATTTGCGTGAGCAACCAGGGCGGGTGGTCGAAACCGGCCATAGCCGCCGCGAACTCCCATAGTCGTTCGCGTAAGCCGAAAAGTAGCCGTGCCCTTAGGCGCGATTAGCGAGTGTCCATGGGAGGGTTGCCCGCCCGTACCCTAACTGTCGATCCGTGAGCGCAGCGAAGCGAGCCGAACGTGTACGGCACGAGCAGAGGCTTGCACCCTTCCCCGCTCGCGCCTCGACCGCTGACAGTACGTGCTTCATGGGTGCAGCCCCGCCTGATAGATCAGTCGGTCTTGTTCCCGCCCTGGGTGGGGCATAGAGGAGTTGCTTTGCTCAAACGCCGGGTATTGACGATTGTTCTGCTTGCGCTTCTGCTCTCCGCCTGCAGCCAGAGTACCAACCACCCGGTTTCCAGTCCAACGCCTTCGCCAACCAGTGGCTATCGCCTGCCGGGTGGAGGAAGCTGCGTCCAGTTGGGGCTGCATCCTCACGCGCCATTTGTCAACGCGCGCGTCAGTCGCGATAGCTACCTGGCGCACAGCGAACCAATGCTGGTTGAGAATCCCCGCAATCCGCTCAACCTGGTGGGCGGCACGAAATTCTTCACTGACCCAAAACACTATCAATTCCAGATCGGCTACTTTACCTCCTTTGATGGCGGCTGCACCTGGACGGACGGCGGCCTGCTCCCTGGCTTCGAGCAGCGCTTCACGCTCACTTCGGATATTTCCTTCGCCTTTGGCACGCATAACGATGTCTACGCGGCGGTATTGTATGAGGCGCGTCCGGGTATGAGCGGCGTCGCTGTTTCCGCTTCTACTGATGGCGGCAAAACGTTCGGCAACCCGGTGAGCGTGTTTGAAAGCAAGGAAAGTTCGATTTTCAACGATAAACCGTGGATCGCCGTTGATCAGACCGGCGGGCCGCGCAACGGCAATCTCTATCTCACCTGGTCATACGATTATGGCAACGCTTGCGGAGCAGGCAACCCCTGTGTTGAGGAAGTAGCCTTTTCGCGTTCAAGCGATGGCGGCAAAACCTTCTCGAAGCCGCAATTTATTGAGGGAAACGCGCCGTTCTGCGCTAACTCGCTGCCCGATCGCCCATCTCACTCGACGCGGTGCGATGGTGCCATTGGCGCGACGCCTGTCGTGCTGCCGGATGGTGCGCTTGCTGTGGCATTTCTGAACTCCTATTCAGCCATCGTGCAGGCCGGAAATACTCTACCCGATAGGCAGCTTGTGGTGACATCGCCTGATGGCGGGACGACCTGGACGCAGCCCGTGTCAATCGCCATCGTTTCTGATATTGACGGCTATTTCTCGCCCGAACGCTACCGCAATCTTTCCCTGCCCGCCTTCGCCTGTGATCCCCATACAGGCCAGCTTTACATCACCTGGTCCGATAAAGCGACGGGCGATGCCGACATCTTATTCAGCGCGTCGAACGATCGCGGGCAAAGCTGGTCTGCGCCCCTGCGCGTGAACGACGACCCCCTGCGCAACGGCGAGGAGCAGTTCCAGCCGCAGATGGCCGTCGCGCCCGATGGCGTCATCAGCATCTCCTTCTTTGATACGCGCCTGGACCCGAAACATAAAATGATCGATGTCTACCTTGCCCAGTCCCGCGATCATGGCGCGACATTCCTCAAAAACGCGCGCGTCACGACGCAAAGCTGGGACCCCGCCATAGACGCGCCCATCGACAGCTTTGGCTCTCAATTTATCGGCGACTACCAGGGCCTGGCAGTCGATAACCTCTTCGTTCACCCCTTCTGGAACGATACCCGCACCGGCGCGCAGGAAATCTTCACCGCAGCCGTTCCCAGCGCAGTCGCATGACGGGGCGACCAGGCGGATTCTGATGAATTTTGCCTACCGAATAGGGTGGTGGTGGTCGTCTTCTGATGAACTTTGACAGCCGAATGGGGTAATGGTAGGCAACGTCCGCCCCCGTCCTGTAGGGACAAGGGGTGGATGCGGGGATGGGTGGGGGCCTTGTGCTTGTCCTCGTGGCAACATGATTCGCCTGGGTTGCGTGAGGCATGATGGTCGCACCTCCTGTTGGGCCAGCTTCTGCTGTATACTGTTGTCATGTTACCCATCTTGTTGAAAGACCTGGATATGAAAGAGAGAACATGGAAGCACAACTTCGCCCCTGGCTGGCAGCTCACGAAGCGGCGCGTGTTGACGAGTTGCTGGCCTCGTTTCAGAACATCGCGCCCGAACAAGTATATGAGCAGGTAGCGTTGCTGATGCAACGCAGCGAAGCGCTCTTTGATTACCAGTCGCTCAACCTCTATGCCGGTACGAACATTATGGACCCGCAGGCGCAACGAGCGCTGCAAAGTTCGCTGGGCAGCCGCCCCAGCCTCGGTTATCCCGGCGGCAAGTACGAAATGGGCTTGCAGGATGCCGAGGCTATCGAAACCCTCTGCCTTTCGCTTGCGCGCCGCCTCTTTGATTGCGCCTTCGTTGAGTTTCGCGTGCATAGCGGTTCGCTCGCCAACCTCTATTCATACATGGCGCTGGCCCGGCCCGGCGATACAATCTTTGCCATGCCGAACTCCGCCGCCGCGCACGCCACGCATCGCGAACATGGCGCGGCAGGCTGGTTTGGATTGCGCATAACCGATATTCCCTGGGATGATGAACATTTGACGGTTGACCTTGATGGATTGGCGCAAGCGGCGCGGCGCGAGCGCCCCCGCATCATCGTGATCGGTGGCAGCCTGGCTCTTTTCCCGTACCCTGTGCGCGAGGTACGCGCCATCGCCGACGAAGTTGGAGCGACCGTCATCTACGACGCGGCTCACCTGTCGGGTCTGGTCGCCGCAGGCGCATTTCAGCGCCCCTTGCAAGAGGGAGCGCATATCGTCACCATGTCTACCTACAAATCGCTCGGCGGCCCTCCGGGAGGCTTAATTCTCACCAACGACGCTGCTATTGCCCATCGCCTGGAACAGATCGCCTATCCGGGTCTGACCGCCAACTTCGATCTTGCCCGCATCGCCGCGCTCACCGTCACGCTGGCTGGCTTCCTGCGCTACGGCGTTGAGTATGCCGCCATGATGCGCGCCAACGCGCATGCGCTGGCAGTTGCTCTACATGCCGAAGGGCTATCTGTGGTAGGCAACGCTCGCGGCTTTACCGAAAGTCACCACGTCGCCCTGGCCGCTCAAGCTAATGGCGGGGGCGATGAAGCGTCTCATCTGCTGGAAAAATGCCTGATCTTTGCCAGTGGCATCGGCATTCCCGGCCCGGCAGCTACCGGAACGTATAACGGCCTGCGTTTCGGTACCCAGGAGATCACCCGCTGGGGTATGCAGCCAGCCGATATGCCCTTTATCGCCCGCGCCGTCGCGGATTGCCTTCAGCAGCGCAAATCAACCGAAGCCATTTTGCAGGACGTGCGCGCTTTCAGAAGCAGATTTCAAACGCTTCATTTTGTGCTTGAATGACGAGTCCTCTTCTCAAATGCGCCCGTTTTGAGTATAATTACCGTATAGAAAGTTACTTTAGAATGGGAACTTTCTATAACCATTTATTCTCATGTATCTTTTTTCTTTGAAAGGAACACGATCAATGGCTATCTCTCTTAGCGCAGGCTTGCTTATTCTGCGGCTTGTGGCCGGATTGACGCTTGCCGCGCATGGAGCGCAAAAGCTCTTCGGGTGGTTCGGAGGCGCTGGTATGAGCGGGACGTTGCAAATGCAGGGACGCCTGAGTTTAAAACCCGCGCCACTGTGGGCAGGGCTGGTAATCCTGGGGGAGTTCGGCGGCGGTCTCTCTGTGGCATGTGGGTTCTTGACGCCACTGGGCGCAGCAGGTATGTTTGCCGCTATGTTCATGGCGATTGCCAAAAGTCACTGGAAAAACGGCTTCTGGAGCAGTAAGCGCGGTATCGAGTTTCCTCTGCAACTGCTGGCTGTTGGCGTCGCCACCGGTATCATGGGGCCTGGAAACTATTCTCTGGACGCTCTCTTTGGCTTTGCCCTGCCACAAACGCTGCTTTTCGGCATACTGGCCGTAGCCGCTCTGCTCGTTGATATCATTGGACTGCTTATCAGCCGTCCGGCGGCGGTCGTGCCTGCCGAGGTCAAACCCACCGTCTCGTAATGGTTATTACCAACCGGACCGGGAATACGCATGGCTCCGTCCCGGTGAATTTTGACATCCGAATCGGGTAATAGAAGGGCAGGGCGTCGTTTCCTGATAAATTTTGACGACCGAATGCGGTAATCATGGGACGCTGGCGTCCCCAGCGTCCCATGATGAATGTTGCCGACCGAATGGGGGAATGGCGCGGCCCGTTCTGTAGGGACAAGGGGCGGGGTTGGGTGGATGAGGGGGCCTTGTGCTTGTCCTCGTGAAGGTGCGACCATCATGCCTCACGCAACCCAGGCGAATCACACTGCCACGAGGACAAGCACAAGGCCCCCACCCGTCCCCGCATCTACCCCTTGTCCCTACAGGACGGGGCGACGCTGGTTACTGCGTTCGGTTGTTAATATTCATCAGGACGGACGCCGGGGCAGCGCGCATTACCCGATCTATTCGTTTGTCAAAGATCATCAGTAATGCGACAAAATTCTTCAGGGAGTATCGCTACTGGCTCGTCAGGAAACAATATACAGCCGGCTCAATGGCACCCTTGCCATAGGCTCCATACCTATCCGCTCGCCGTTGATCGTTACCTCGTGCGTGACCGGGTGAACATGCACGGGCGGCATAGCGTTGTTGAAGCGCATGTCTTTCTTGCCTACCGTGCGTGTCGAGCGCACGGGTTGCAACTGCCTCCTGCCCCTGAGTCGCTTGCTCAGCCCGGCGTCCAGCGCGGCTTGCGAGACGAAGGTGATGGAGAGCGCGCCCGCCGCCGAACTTCTGCCGCCGAATAAGGGGCCGTAGACCTGGGGTTCTGCCGCTTCGACTGTGGCGTTGCCGTCTCCCAGCGCGCCCCAGGCGGGCATACCGCCCTTGATCACCAGGTTGGGCTTGACGCCGAAGAACTCTGGACGCCACAGGACGATATCCGCCAGCTTGCCCGGCTCCAGGGTTCCGATGTGTTGTGAGAGACCGTGCGCGATAGCAGGATTGATGGTGTACTTGGCGAGGTAGCGCAGCACGCGCTCGTTGGCGTCTATTGTGCTGGATGCTGGTTGTGCTTGTTCCTGCATGGCGTGGGCCATTTGCCAGGTGCGCGTGATAGTTTCTCCAATGCGTCCCATGCCGAGCGAGTCGGAAGCGGTGATGCTGATGGCTCCCAGGTCGTGCAGGGGCGTCTCGGCTGCCATAGTTGACGGGCGAATGCGGTGCCGCGCCGCAAGTACGTCCTCTGGAAAGGCCGGGTTCAGGCCATGCACCGTCATCAACATATCGTGATGCTCGGCGTGAGTATGAACCGTATACGGGATGGTCGGGTTGGTCGAGGAAGGGATGACGTTGGGCTGCGCCACGATTTCCAGCAGATTGCAGGGACCACCGCCCGCGCCTTCGGCGTGATAGGCATGAATGGCGCGTCCATTGATGGCGGCGAGCGTATCGCTCAACTCCATCGCTTCGTTCAGCCCGTCGGTATGCATCGCTACCGCTACATCCATCTGTTCCGCCACCGAAAGGCAGCAATCAATCACATCTGGGAATGCTCCCAGGTCTTCGTGAATTTTCAAGCCGCCTGCTCCGGCTTCGATGCTCTGCATCAATCCCTGCGGGCGGCTGCTACACCCCCGCGCCAGGAAACACACGTTGATCGGCACATCCTCGAACGTCTCGAACATGCGCTGCATGAAGAAATCGGGATTGACCCCCACGTTCCACATCGGCCCGGCATCCATCGCGACGAAGGTGGTGATGCCCGATGAAAGCGCGGTGGCGAACAGGCGCGGGCTGAGCAGGTGAACATGGCTATCGATGCCGCCCGGCGTGGCGATCAGCCCATCGCAGGGCAGCACCGCCGTGCTTGTGCCGATGAGCAGGTCAATATTCTCGCTGATATCGGGATTGCCTGCCCGTCCGATGCCTACGATGCGTCCCTCTTTAACGCCGATAGTGCCCTTGATCACGCCCAGTGCCGGATCAACGATGATAGCATTGGTGAGCACAAGGTCAAGCTCGCTCTCGCGTCCCAGCCGCGAATTTGCCATCAGCCCATTGCGCACCGTCTTGCCGAATCCCGCCAGTATCTCATCGCCATAGGCGCTATAGTCTTGCTCGATGCGAACATACAGGCGAGTATCGCCCAGTCGCAGCATATCGCCTGTTGTCAGGCCGTAGCGCGCGTGATAGTCGGCGCGGCTCATTTCAAACGGCATAGTCGCACTTCTTTCGTCTCCCCTGGCTCCCAGCGCGCCGCGCCGCCCGCCGGGATGTCCAGGCGATACCCTCTGGCCTGCTCGCGGTCGAACTGCATACGCGAGTTGATCTCCCAGAACGGCATGTGCGAGGTGACTTGCACGGGGTGAGCGGATGTATTAGTCACATCCAGCGTGATGGTGGCCCTATCCGCGTTGATGACAATAGTCTCTGGCGCGGCGGCAGGTATGACACGCGCCGGTTCATGGGCCTGGGCGACGGTGCGGCGTATTGGATTGCGCAGCACAATCAGCTTAGTGCCATCATCAAAGAGCGGCTCGATATACAGCGTCTCCGCCAGTTCCGCCACGCCCGGCAACACATCATCTTCATTGAGTAGCTGCATACCATGCGCTGCCACCTCGCCATAGCCGCGTCCCGCCCGCGCCTCTTCCATCACCTCGTCGCTGATGAGCGCCACCGCTTCGGGATAATTAAGCTTGATGCCCCTGGCTCAACGTTTGCGCGCCATCTCCGCTAGCGTGAAAATAGTGAGACGGTCCTGTTCTTTAGGGGTCAGTTTCATGGGTAACTCCTGCTGCAAAGTGCAAAGGGTAGAGGAGCAACTTGTTATGTACTCACTCGCGTAGTTTTAGCCTGTTCATCAGCAGGTTCAGCCAGGTGAAGGGGCAGCTCTATACGAAACGTCGTGCCTTTCTTTTGAGAGGACTCCACCCAGATACGTCCTCCATGCCGCTCAACAATCTGCTTGCTTATAGCCAGACCAAGTCCCCATCCTTTCTTTGACGAGGATTGAGCCGTGGGAGTGCGGTAAAATGGCTCGAAGAGGTTTGCCTGGAGTTCTTCCTGGATAGGCGTTCCCTCATTGTGTACCTGCATGAGGGCTGTATCCCCAGATTGGCTGATGCATACCTGGATGACACTGTTCTCTGCTGAATATTTAATGGCATTAGAGACTAAATTCGTGACAACCTGGCTGAGCCGCTCGCAATCTGCTTGCAGCAAGACCGGCGATGAAGGAAGCTCCAACGTAATCGCGCAATCTGAAAGGGTTTGTTGTTCAGTAATGACCTCGCGGCACAGTTCTCCCAGATCACACTGCGTGGTGCGTAACTTGATTTTGCCGGAACTCAGGATGCTCAAATCTAAGAGATCATCGACTAAACTGTTCAAACGATGTGTGTGCTGATCGATGCGCTCTAGAGAAGTGCGTACCGGCTCGAGTTCGGGTGGGAGCTCAACTTGCTTTTTGAGGCGAAGCATACCAAGTTGGGCCTGGCCGCGAATGCTGGTAATGGGGGTTTTGAGTTCGTGCGATGCCATCGAAAGAAACTGGTCTTTCAGCTTGTTGGCCTTTTCAAGCTCTTGATTGGACTGTTTAAGTTCCTGGTTGACCCGCTCTAAAGCGTTCGCGTAGCCTTCCATCTCTTGCCGCGCAAACAGCATGTAGCGGCGGCTACGCTCGCGTTGGGCAGCGAGGACGACCATGATGATCTGAGCAAGCACGAAAGGAATGAGCGGAAGCGATGCATTCCACCCATGAATAAGCATGGGCGTTGGAGAAAGGAAATAGATGTCAAAGGCCATGGTGCCGAGCAGAATAGAAAGTACCGCCGGCTCCGTCCCCCAGATCAGCGCAATGATGAGTGTGACCAGCACCAGGGGCGTGTCCAGAAACGCCTCGTATATCCCCAGGTGCCGGAAACCGAACGGGATCAAAAGGGCCAGTCCAACAAGAGGGAATGTGATTATGTAGCCGGTGGGAGGCAGCAACCACCAGGGAACATGCATATATTTGTATTTATTTGCCTGAGTTTGTTGCCTGCTATACGCCAGTGCAGTTGAACGATCTCGAGGCCCCTGGCCTGACTCCGTGTTGTTCACTTGCACCTCCAAATCTTTATCATCAATTTGTCTTCTCATCCTCTTTGAGCTACCTTCAATATAACAGAAAATTTGAGGTATCCGCAAGAAGAACTTTCAGGAAATAAGGATAGGCGGCCTTGACGAACCCGAGCGATTATCCTATAAATGAGTATAAGCGTTGCAATGATAAGCTAGAGGAGAGGAGTCACCCATGACTGATACACCCATTCCGGCTGAGACTCGCATCGGACACGTTCATCTCAAGGTGGCCGATCTCCAGCGCGCGATCGGCTTCTATCGCGATTACATGGGCTTCGACCTGCTCTTCGATATGGGCAGCGCGGCCTTCCTTTCCGCCGGCGGCTATCATCACCACATCGGCCTCAACACCTGGGAGAGCAAAGACGGCCAACCAGCCCCTTCCGGCACGACGGGCCTGTACCACTTTGCCATCAACTACCCCAGGCGCAAAGACCTGGCCGTCGCGCTCAAACGCCTGCTCGATCACGGCTGGTCGATTGACGGCGCATCCGATCATGGCACCCACGAGGCTATCTACCTGCACGACCCCGATTTCAACGGCATCGAACTGGCCTGGGACCGCCACCCCGGCGAATGGCCGCGCAAAAATGGCACCATCGTCTTCGATCGGAAACCGCTCAACTTCGCCACCCTGCTCGACGAGCTTGGAGAGCCGGACGAAGCTGGCTATTTAGCGGTGCTGTCAGAGTACAAGTAGGGAGTTGTCACATTTTTTGGGTGAATCCTGCCAACTTCGCAGTACTTGTGTCAGTTGGCTGTATGGAGAAAATATGCTTGACACATAGCAAGGGAAGTTGTTATGATAGTGTCGGTTGAAAATGCTGCGCCCGTAGCTCAGTGGATAGAGCACCTGACTTCTAATCTGGTTGCCGTGGGTTCGAACCCCGCCGGGCGCGCTATATTTCGTTCAGATCTCCTCACCGACGTTACAATTCGTAATCCCTCGCCCAATGTACACCTTTTTTCTGTTTATTCGCCGTTTCAACTAATCGTAGGTATGCGTTTTTGTTCCGACATGATTGTCAAGAAATAACTTCTGTATACCTTGACAGGAACCCTCATTCAAGTTATAACTAACATCGTATTGCGATATTATTGCCATGTATCTCCGACCGTGGTCGTCCTCACTGTGGAGACACGGGACCTCTCTCATTGACTGTAATGAAGAGCAGGTAGAGCGTAAGCGTACTTCCCGATTGGTACTGTGAAGGACTACCGACAGAAAGGTTGACAGGATGCCGCTCCCTGCTGAGGGCTCGATCACTGAGTATCAAACATTAGCCGAATTTCGCTATCAGCTTCGCCGCTTTCTCCGCTTCAGCGAGCAGACGGCACGAACTGCGGGTCTTGAGCCCCAGCAGCATCAGTTGCTGCTGGCCGTCAAGGGTCTGCCTCAGGGAAGGAAAGCGACCGTCGGCACCCTGGCCGAGCGGCTCCAACTCGCGCATCATAGCACCGTCGAGCTGATTGATCGGCTCGTTGAGCGCGGTTTCATTCAGCGCTGTCGAGATGAGGCTGATCAGCGACGGGTTCTTGTCAACCTCACTCCACAGGGAGAAGAGATGCTGCGCAAGCTCTCGTATGCCCATCAGGCAGAGTTGCGCTCGGTTGGTTCGGAACTCGTTCAGACGCTCAACACCCTTCTCAAGGAGATGAACCACTGATCCCATCCCACTGGAGAGGACCTTTTGAAAGGCCCCGTGGTCGTGAAGTCGTCATATGTTAGTGGCGACCATCGCGGTCGCCATGTGTAGACGGTCTGCTTGTATTTCCGACCATGCGACAGCACTTTTGGCTTGACAAGGCATCTATAGTATGTTATAATTATGTCGTAATACGATATGATCGCGTTATTTCTACCGCCCCATGGGTTGTTTCTTCAGTCTGAAGACGTAAATGTATGAAATCCTGTATGAAGTGAGAGCAGAGCAAAGAGTCGAAGAAGCATCTGGAGACTTCCAGGTGCCAGTGAGACGGAAACAAAGGAGTAATAACATGTCAACGCTGACATCTTTGGTGAAAAGCGGCAAGCGTACGATCATCAAAACGAAGACAGAAGAGCCACTAGAACGCGAGCGAAAAAGTATAAAAGCCCGGCAGGAACTGCCTGAGAGCGAGAGTGACAGTACTTCGAAGCGGGGATTTCTGGGCCGCCCTGATCCGGGAGTATCGCGGGGATTTCTGGGTCGCCCTGATCCGGGAGTATCGCGGGGATTTCTGGGTCGCCCTGATCCGGGAGTATCGCGGGGATTTCTAGGTCGCCCTGATCCGGGAGTATCGCGGGATGCTACTCAACCTCAATAACATAGTGGGACGAAAGCTACTATGCGCGTGAGATGATTAAGCGGCCTGAGCCAGTGGCAGAGGAGCATCTTGATCCTTGCCTGGTGCAAAGGGACTGCCGATATTAGGAATAAAGCGCACCTTATCGAGGTCGGGACTATAAACGGTGAAATAGTTTACCTCTAATCAAGCCCCACGGAAACATTAGCCGATTGGGAAAGGATTATCATTTTGGAGGCCGGAGGGAGTTCCCTGCGGAAAGCGCGACTGGAGCAACGTGGCAAAGGACGAGAAAGCATCACTCCTCCCGGTCAGCTTCGAATAGGCCTGAGCCAGGGTAGCGCCGCCCGCCTGGACGATATCACTCCAATTCTTACCGAGTTGGTAATGCAGGTAGTTGAGGAAGAGCGTCGCGCACCCAATGGAGACATAATTTGTATCGGTCTGCTCCGTATTGTCTACCCAGTCCTGTCGGTTGCTATCCAGCCATGCTGCGGCAGAGGTAAATCCATTCAGCGCACTGGGATGCAGTTCTGTAGAGAGAATCCTGGAGAGTCCCTCACCATTGCTGTACCCGCAGTTCCAACCAGCGTTCTGGTTCCCCATAAATACCTCGTCTTCTTCAGCAACGACCAGCATGTTTGCAAGCTCGGTTGGCTCTCCCGGGGTGACGAAGCAGTACAGCGCAGTGGCGTCGCAGCTGTAGTGATAGGCACCGCCGTTGTTGCTGTCGCCTCGCCTGAGGTAGACCTGAAAGGGCAAACCACTGATCGAAATATTTCCAAAGACGCTCTGGAGCTGAGTATAATCCCTTTCACAAACTGCCAGCACCGCTTCAGCAAAGGTTTGACCACCGGCCCCCAGACTGTGTTCATATGAAACGACGAAGTTCTGAGTGTTCCCTCTTTGAATGTAGGGACCTCCATCTGGACCGGCAGCCGCTTGCAAGCGAGGAGCGGTTTCCGGTATCTGCTTTGTCGGGTGGAGGAGAACGTGTAGTTTAGCCCTTTGCGTCATAGTCTTATTGCCTTCCTTTCGTATAGGTACTCACGGAACAATTTGGGATGTCCATCTTCAGAATCGAATTCTATTATGACCTGATAGGGAATTGTTGTCAATCTCTATAAGAAACACCGTCAGGTTACCACGTCAAGTATAACTTCATGTTTGTTGCAAATCAAAGAAGAGCAAGACCAGCAATCCTTCCGGAGCGCAAAAGACCGCTCAGCAGAGGCTTAGTGAGGAACAGGGCGACTTTCGCAGTCGCCCTGTTCCTCATGTGAGACGAGAACATACGTCTCCCCTGCGATTTAGCCCTTCACGGCTCTCTTCAACTGGGAGAAAGATGGTCCCTTATCTTTACGTCCGAGGCCGGTCAGCCTGCCGAACCAGAAGAGCATGAAAGCTCCAGTGGTAAAAGAGGCCAGCACCACTTTCGTGAGGTCGAGGACGGGTTCGACGCGCACGCCTTCTTTGGTCATCACAATGACGGCGATGGGGCGCCCCTGGCTGCCGCCACCCCCGCCGCCGCCCTGTCCGGTCAGGTTACCCTTCTCATCGACGGGACCTGTGCCGCTTCCCATGCCAAAACCGACCATAATTTCGGAGCATGGGATGATGGTTGCTCCATCACGCTCGATAGGCCGCCCGAAAACGCTATCTACGGTTGCATTGCTCACGAGCCGGTTCAAGACCTGCTCTACAGAGCCTGTTACTGCTGGTTTCGCGATTTTCTCATCAATCATGTTTATGTCTCCTTCTGCTCTTCAGAAACGACGATAGACCCAGGGTGATTACCAATCCGGTCAAGACGATGGTGAAAATGGTGCGCGAGGTAGCATTCTTGATGGGCAGTTTCTGCTGAGACTGACCCTGCTGAACCTCAATGGCTGCCGGGCGATGCCAGTTTAAGCCGCCGCCAGGCCAGCGCAATTTCACCGCTCTTGTTAATGGAACGATCTGTCCATAGCGGGTGGTGATAGGTTCTCCCCTGGATGTATTAACCTGCAAAATGGGTTCTTTTGTTGCCGATTTCATAGTCGTATCGCTCACTCTACCTTGCCAGAAACGCGCTACAGAATAGTCGGTGTCACACTTCCATCGTACCACATCACTGTGTGTCACTTCATCGCTTCTTACCTTGAAACGTCACAATATGTATCACAAATGAGGCGGGAGCCTGTTACCACTCGCCGTGCGCGTCTTCCGCGCTCAAAGCCGCCGGTCTGTCCAGCGCGAAGGGGCGGATGAGTTCGGGCGCGACTCCTGTAATGAGCAGTTCAGCGATGGTTTGGCCGGTGATGGCGCTGAGCATGACGCCAACGCTGCCATGCCCCGTTGCCAGCGTGACGTTTTGCCAGCCCGGCGCTGCTCCCAGGATGGGCAGGTTATCGGATGTTTTGGGTCGCAATCCCGCCCACATGCGTTCGATCTCGCTCTGCTCTAAGGAAGGGATGAGCCTGTTCGCCGTACTCAATAGCCATGCCACGCCGCCAGCCGTCAGGTGTTTGTCAAAACCAACCTCTTCTTTTGTCGCGCCTACAACGACGGTGCCGTCCTGTTTGGGAGCGAGATAGGCAGCCTCGCCGAAAATAATGTGTCGAAGAGGGGGTGAGGGTTGGCGCAGGGCCAGGATTTGCCCGCGTTGAGGAGTGACAGCCAGTTCTATATTCAGCAATGCGCTCCATTGCCCGGACCACGCGCCGCTCGCAACCACAAGCTGAGTGCAAGCAATAGTTTCGCCCTGAGATGTTTCGATGGCTGTCACCCGGTCATGCTGTTGCTGTATGCCAGTAATGCGCGTATGGCTGCGTATAGTCGCGCCGAGATTGGCGGCGGCCTGCGCAAAAGCTTTGACCACCTGTGAAGCCTTTATCTGTGATTCTTCGGGAGCGTAAAGCGCGGCGCACACATCCGGCGCGAGTGTTGGTTCAAGCTGGCGCGCTTCTTCGCCTGACAGCCAGCGCATGTGCAGTCCGAGCGGTTGCCATGCCTTCATGCGTTTGCGCAGCCTGGACACATTTTTGGGGTTGCGCACAACTCGTAACGCGCCCGTTTGCTCATATTCCACGCCGATACCGCTCGCGTCTTCAAGCTCTGGCACCAGCGAGGGGAAAAGCCCGAAACTGGCAAGCAGCAGGTCCGCGAACGGTCCTGGCCCCGCCAGCGAGCCGAGCGGCGCAAGCAGACCAGCAGCCGCGCTCGACGCCTCCGCGCCAATCTCGCCTTGATCTATCACCGTGACCGGCACGCCTGCTTTACGCAAATGGTACGCGATGGAGCAGCCGATAACGCCGCCGCCGGCAATGACGACGTCCGTTATTGATAATGGGCATTCGTACTCCTTATTAGGGCCTTGTTGAAAGAGTCGGTATTTGGCATTTCGTTGAACTCTCGTTCATGACCGTCTGCATACACTCGCGAGCAAACAGGCGAATTGACTCCAGTTTGGTCGCATCCACAAACCTGATGACGATTTCTTGAATACCGGCCTCTTCGTATTCCGCCAGGCGCTGGCAAATCATGGTCGGTGTGCCGATCAACCCGGTCAAGCGCAGGTTGTCAAGGTAGTTGCGCTGCGCGGGAGTCAGCTTTGCGATGGCCTCTTCCTCCGACTCGGCGATGGCGCAAAAGTCGATGAGGGTGGTGCGCCGGATGCTGTTGTAGTCGCGTCCAAGCTCGTCGCAATGCTGTTTGAGAACGGCCAACTTGTGCTTGATGTTGGCGATACCATTACCAACGTTGCAGGCGTCGGCATATTGAGCGACCAGTCGCAGGGTAACTTTTTCCCCTCCGCCTCCAATCAACAGGGGGATATGGGGTTTTTGTACGCCTTTGGGCTGGTTGATGGCTCCCCGCACCTGGTAGTACTTCCCTTCAAATGTGGCTTCGTCCTGAGTCCACATGGCTAAGATGACCTGGACGGCTTCGCGCAGGCGTTGCAAGCGTTCGCGCGTTTCGGGATAAGGATAGCCGTAGGCGCGGTATTCCTCTTCATACCAGCCCGCGCCGATGCCGAAATCGAGCCGACCGGAACTGAGCGCATCGACGGTGCTGGCGATCTTTGCCAGCAGCGCGGGGTTGCGATAGCTGTTGCATGTCACCAGTTGACCAATGCGAACTCGTTTCGTATCGCGCGCCAGGGCCGCGGCGCTGGTCCAACACTCAAAGGTCATTTCCTGCGTGGGGGTGGGAACCGTGTGAAAATGATCGTATAGCCAGATGGAGTTGAAGTTGAGCGCTTCGGCCTCCTGAGCCACGCGAGACATCGCTTCATATGCCTCCGCCGGATCGTTGATGCCTACCAGGTCCATGCGCCACCCCTGCGGAACAATGATGCCAAAGTCCATTGCCATGAAAAGATCTCCTTTGCGAGAAATAGCCGTTAAAAGAACTTCAACCAGTTGAAAATGGCGGTGTTTTTTGAGCCTATGAAATATCGATCCAGTAGCGCATCTTGCGCACAGGCGAGTCCTTGACTTCGATGATGTTCTCAAGCTTGCCGCCGTTGTACTCGATGATTTTGCGCGAACCGGTGTTATCCTCGTCGCATGTCACCAGCACGCGGCGCAACCCCAGTTCTTTCGCCTTGATGAGGCCCAGCCGCAGGATTTCCTTCCCGTAGCCACGCCTTCTTTTGGAGGGACGGATTTGATAGCCGATATGTCCGCCCCACAGCAGCAGCGCATCGTTCAACGTGTGACGCAGCGAGAGCCGCCCCGCATATTCGTCGCCATCAATGAGCCAGAAGTCAGACATTGGCACACGGTCGGGCGTGGTCTTTACACGCTTGTTCGCGTCGAATAGACGGAGCAGCGTTTCAAAGTCTGTGCTGATCTTATCCAGGTTAAAAAAAAGCTCAAGTCCTTCGGCTTGCGATTCGCGGGTGCCTGCGATGAAGCTGTCTTTATAGGTAAGAGACGGCTCAGCCAGGAATAACATGCTGCCTCTCCTTTGATTGATGGTTCAACCTTCGTCTGCTCTATTATAGTCCAGAATCCAGCAAACGTGGCAATGAAGATGCACGATGACTGACAGCAAGGAGGGCATGGCGACCGCAAGGATCGCCACTACTATACTACACCTTCTACCCGTTTTCGTGTAGAGCTGTGGAGCTGCACAGCAGCGAGACCCTTGCGCTCACCATGCCGTTTATCGTCAGACAATTGGAGATAGTGCCTGTCATCCTGAGCGCAGCGAAGGATCTGGCTCGCTGGACACAGAGATCCTTCGCTGCGCTCAGGATGACAGGCGGGACACTTCTCAAGTTCGCTCACGGCAAGCCTTATCTCCACATATCTTACTTATGTCTCGTTATTTGACATAAATTGTGAGATGATATATAATAATTGTATCGGTGGGTGAGTGAAAGGAATAGATATATTGAAAAGGAAGGCAAGAACGCCCGCGCAAAATACGGGTGAAAATAATGCCAGCTTGCCCAAATATACTATTGGAGTTGTTTCTCAAATGCTTGGTCTGCCGCCGCAAATGCTGCGTCGGTATGAAGAGGCTGGATTACTGGAACCGGCGCGTCAATCGGGGAAGAATCGCCTGTATTCAGACGCGGATGTAGCGATTCTCGAAGAGATCGCCGCGCTGTACGAGCAGGGAGTCAACGCCGTAGGTATCCGTCATATCATTCAGATGCGCAAGCAGGTAGTTGTGCTTCAACAAGAGGTAAACGAAGTACGTCAAACGCTGTACCGTTACCAGGAAGAGTACCATTTTGAAGTAACTTTACAGGAAAAGGATACATAAAAGGATAAATCGTATGCAATATAACGGACAGAATTTCAGGCGGAGAGACCCTCGCGCGCGGCAGGAGCCAGACGAGCAGAATGAATCAGCGAATAGAATCGCCGAGTTACAACTTCAGCTTGAGTCTGAACAAAAGAAAAGCGAGGAGTACCTGGATGGGCTGAGGCGCATGCAGGCCGACTTCATCAATTATAAGAGGCGTTCAGTCCAGGAGCAGCAAGAAGCGCGGGCCTCGGCGGAATCCTCTGTGATCGAAGGGTTGCTGCCAGTCCTGGACGATCTTGGGCGCGCACTTGATGCCACGCCAACGGAATACGCGGATCAATCATGGGTAGAGGGCATTTTCCTGGTGCGGCGGCGTTTGTTCAGCGCGCTGGAACAGATTGGCGTGCGACAGGTGGGCAGCGTTGGTGAAGCGTTTGATCCCCATGTACACGATGCTTTGATGACGCAGTCCGGCACCGGCTCTCCGATGGGAACGGTCGTGCAGGTCACGCGCTCCGGCTATGCTCTGGGCGACCGCATCATCCGCCCGGCGCAAGTGATTGTGGCAGGCGCGGCATAAGGTGGTCGCAATTCGGGAATATATTCTCCTTAAAGCGGTGTTGTAGTAGTCAGTTGATGTCAGGTAATCTAACAAAAATCGTTAAATAAGAGGGGCATGTATGGCAGTTGATTATAAAGATTATTACAAGATACTGGGTGTGAGCAAGAATGCCAGCGAGAAGGAGATTCGTTCGGCCTATCGCAAGCTGGCGCGTCAATACCATCCCGATGTCAACCCTGGCGATAAAACTGCCGAGGATAAATTCAAGGAGATCAACGAAGCCAACGAGGTGCTTTCCGATCCTGAGAAGCGTAAAAAGTTCGAGGAGTTGAGCGACTATTACCAGCAGTACGGACGTATGCCGGGAGCCTCTGCTGGCGGTGGACCGGCAGCACCAGGGGGCGCTCGTTACGAGTATCGTACCGTCAACCCGGAGGACCTGAACGATCTGTTTGGCGACCAGTCCCAGTTCTCAGACTTCTTTGAGCAGTTCTTCGGTTCTGATTTTCCTGACGCGGGCAGTTCGGGCTTCGCCAGGGCGGGTGGGCAAACAAGGACAGGCGCTGCCGGGCGCGCTCGCCAGCGCGCCACGGTGGGGCAGGATATCGAGTCACAGGTGGAGGTGACGCTGGCAGAAGCCTATAGCGGGGCGACGCGCGTCTTTGAACTGATGGACGTGGATGGCAGTTCCAAACGCATCGAGGTGAAAATACCTGCCGGCGTGGACGAGGGTTCGCGCATCCGCATCGCCGGTCAGGGTGGGCCGGGTACAGCCGGGCGCGGCCACCTCTACCTGCTCGTGCATATGGTGCCTGATACGCGCTTCACACGCGAGGGTACGACGCTGCGCACAACGCTAGATGTTCCGCTTGCCATAGCTATGCTTGGCGGCGAGGCGCATGTAGCAACGCCGGATGGGCGCAAACTCGCCCTGCGCATCCCCCCGGCAACAGCCAACGGCAAGTCCTTCCGCCTGCGCGGTCAGGGTATGCCGCACCTGGGCCAGTCGGACAAGCGTGGCGATCTCTACGCCGCAGTGTCAGTTGTGCTGCCCACCCATCTGAACGATGAGCAGCGCAGATTGTTTGAGGCGTTTGCAAAATCTGTTGGGTATGAAGAGAACCAGTGACCTATACCGGTACAGAAAAAGGGCGACTGCCTGATATGTTCGTCATGTCAGGCAGTCGCCCTCTTTCTGTATTCACTCCTCTTGCTTAGGCGGCAACGCTCTTCCCGGCAGCCACCAGTTCCAGCGGCCCAGCAGGCGCATAGTGGCGGGTACCAGCAGCGTTCTGATGATGGTGGCGTCCACCAGCACGGCCAGCGACATGCCCAGGCCGATTTCTTTTGTCACCAGGATGGAGGTGAAGGTGAACGCGCCCGTCACGATTACGAAGAGCAGGGCGGCGTTGGTAATCACTCCTCCCGTCTTTTCCAGGCCGCGCGCCACGGCGTAGCGGTTGTTGTGCGTGCGCAGCCACTCCTCCTGGATGCGGCTCAGCAGGAAGACTTCGTAGTCCATCGAGATGCCGAAGAGGATGCAGAAGAGCAGGATGGGGGCGATCGTGTCCAGGTAGCCGTTGGCGGTGAAGTTCAGGACGTTGGAGAGGTGCCCCCACTGGAAGATGAATACCAGCACGCCCAGGCACGCGCCCACCGAGAGCACGTTCATCAGGATGGCTTTGAGTGGCAGGATGAGCGAACGGAACATCAGGAGTAACAGGATGTAGGTTGCGCCCAGGATGAAAAGGATGCTGAATGGGAAGTTGCCGTACAGGTAGCGGTTGAAATCCAGGTCGTTGGCCTGCTGCCCTCCGACCAGCACGGTGAGTCCCTGACCTGCCGCTTTGTCGCCTGCGCGCAGGTCGTCGATTAGCGCGTTACCCTGGCTGCTGTCAAGCGGCGCATTCGTGGTAAGGGTAATCAAGGTGGTATTGCCATTGGTGGTTGAAGTAACCAGTTGGGCAATGGCGGGATTCTGTCGGTATGCGCCTGTCGTATACAGGGAGTGAGTTCTTGCGCGGTTGGTGCGGGTGTACCGTTGGTAGCTGGTAGCTGCGTCAGGCTGATAACGTTCGTGATGTGCGGCTGTCTGGCGAGCCAGCGCGAAAGGTTGTCCAGCTTTGCCAGGTTGTCGCTGCTGAGCATACTGGAACCCTGCGGCGCTTGCGCGATGATGGAGACGACGTTGGTTTTGGTATCCGGAAATTGCTTGTAGAGGATATCGATGCCCTGGCGCGATTTTGAGCTTGTGGGCAGCGAGGTAACGGTGGGAGTACCAAGCTCGATGGAGAAGATGGGCCAACCCATAGCTATGAGTATGGCGCTGACTGCCAGAATAATGAGTACCGGGCGTCGCATAACGCTCTCGGCCACGCTTTGCCAGAAGTTGCGGCGCGCTTTGCGCCCATCCTCGCTGGCTACATGTGGACGCGGCGCGGTCAGGCGGCTAATAAGCGGGATGCGCAGCGCGTTGATGCGCGGGCCAAGCACGCTGAGCAGTGCGGGCAGCAGGGTGAGCGCGGCCAGCATAGAGACGGCCACGACAGCCGCGCCACCGATGCCAAGCGATGTAGTCAGGCTTACGCGGATGAGCAGCAGTCCGGCGAAACCGATCATGACGATCAACCCGCTAAACAGAATAGCCTCGCCCGATGTGGCGATAGTCCAGCCTACCGCCTCGGTCACGCTGCGCCCGGCGGCTAACTCGTCGCGGAAACGGCGCACCATGAAGAGGCTGTAGTCAATCGAGATGCCCAGGCCGATAATTGTGGCAACGTTCAAGACAAAGATGCTCATCGAGATGTGCAGGCCGATAGCATAGATGATCGCCAGCGAGATCGGCACCGCTACCATTGCTAAAAGCAGGGGCATAGAGGCGGCGACCAACGTACCGAAGATCATGAGCAGGACGAGCAGCGCGATGGGGAGCGCCGTAAATTCGGCGTGTTCAACGTCTGATGTGCTGAGGCTGGTAAACTCGTTATCAACGGCGGGATCGCCAGTCACGTAGGCATGGGCGGGACTGGCGCCCGATGGCACGAGCTTGTGAAATGCGCTCAACTGATCGCCGCCTGGATAAATGCTCAGGTTGACGGTGACATAGGTAGTACGCCCGTCAAGCCCGGCGCTGCTCGAACTCACGCCGGTCGTGTAATGGTAGGTACGCGCGCGACTCATGAAATTGTTTACTTCTTGCTGGTACGCCGGGTCGCTGACGGCGGTGTGGTCAGATTGAAATATCACCAGCAGTTGCGATGCTGGCCGGGGCAACTTCGTGGAGATGATGGTATCGACATGGGATGACTCGCTACCGCTATAGGAATAGCCGCCGCCGTTCAGCGCGTCGCCGATTTTGATGGTGAATGGGATGCTTGCGCCAAGCACGATCACCCAGAAGGCGATGATGAACCAGCGCAAACGAAAAACCTGGCGTCCATAGGCCAGCCCCAGGCGATATAATCCGTGGGTTTCGAGCGAACGTATAGCTCCGGGCGCGTCGGAGGCAAGATGCTCCCCCGGCCTATCTTGAATTTGCATGTAACGATGTTTCCTTCTGTGTCACTAGCGATGCTTCAAGCCATCCAACGTTAGACGTATGGCGGCTTCCCCCAGAGAAGCCCATTGCACCGCGTCAGGGTCAATTAGCCAGCGCACAATCAGTCCCTCGAAAACAGCGTCCAGGGCTGTCGCCGCCGCCATCACATCAACGGGTCGAAATTCTCCCCGCTCTATTCCTTGCTGGATCAGCGCGACCAGCAATTCATGAAAGTTCTGAAAATACGTTTTGATGAACTGCCGCACTCCGTCCTGGTGCAGGGCAGCCGCGTAGAACTCAAATAAAATAGCCACCACGTCAGACATCTCGTGCAGACCTTGCACGCGGTCTCGAATGAGTTGCTGCAAGCGCTCGCTGACAGTACCTTCCGCTTTGAGCAGGTCCTCTACCTGTTTAATATCGGTCGCGAAGAGCCGTTGCGAAATGGCGGTAATGATTTCCTCTTTACTTTTGAAATACCAGTACAGGGTTCCCTTGCTCAGGCCCGACTCCTGCGCAATGTCGTCCATACGCGCTTCGTGAAAACCCGATCTGGCGAATACTACCATAGCTGAGTCCAATATCTGGTTCTTGCGTGCCGCGCTTACATCCGGGCGTGCTGCCATACTCTGCTCTACATCCCTTTATTTACTAGACTGACCAGTCGGTCTAGTAAATACGGTAGCATTACAGCGTTGAGCAAGTCAAGGTTTGTGGGGTCACAGCTAGATCACAGTATCCAGCTCGTGTAATCATACCGGGTTAGTGAAAGAAATGCTCCTGCTCGCTGGAGAGTCGGAGGGCAATCCGGTCAGTGACTGGATGCTCAACAGCGAGCAGGAGACGTTTATAGAGAACGAACACCGGGTGAAATGGCCTATCCTATTTCATGAAGCCCGGAAACAGGAAGTAATAAATCAGCCCGACGATGATGAGATATCCCAGCAGTACAAGCGTCCAGCCCATGTTATGGCGAATGACCTGGCCTTCGTTGCGCACAAACTTGGAGGTCGAGACGCCCACGCTGGCCGTTTGCGGGGCGACCGGCTTGCCCACCTCGGCTCCCACCGAGTTCATAGAGGGCAGTAACAGCACAGGGAAACCCAGCAACCTGCCAACTTGAACCTGTACGAGGCCAAACAAGCTATTGGTGGATGTATTACTGCCGGAAAGCGCCACGCCAATCCACCCCAGGATAGGGGCGAGTAGGATGAAAGCGGTGCCAACCTTCGAGAAGCCAAAGGCCAGTGATGCTCCCATACCAGAGTAGTTGAAGACGAACGCCAGACCGAAGATGAAGAAGCCGACCAGCAGCGCTCCCCACATCTGGCGGAAGGTGTCCCGAAACACCTGTCCCACAATGGCGGTGCCGGGGCGAATAAACAGCAACATCACCAGCCAGGAGACTAGAATGGCGGTTCCCCCGACGAAAGGCGCGTAGGCGAAGACTACAGAGATGGCTTTGTGGCTGATGGAAGAGATCTCCTTTAGTGTCACGCTTCCCGCGCTGACCTTAGGCAGTGGGGACCAGGGGCCGGTCCACAGCACGACGACGACGACCAGGATCAGAAATGGGAGAAAGGCGGCCAGAACCGAATTGCGGGTGGTAGAAGTTCCGATTCTCAGCGGCCTTCTGCACCTCCTGCTCTTCTTCACTTAACTCAACACCTCCATAGCCCAGTACCGTCTTTGGTTGCCAGACCTTCAGTAACAGCAGGAGCGCGCCAAAGCAGACCAGCGCGCCGACGACATCTGGCAGGTAGGGACCCAGAAATTGCGAGACCGGAAATTGACCCAGAATATAGGCAAATGATCCGACTATTGCCAACGGCCAGCCTTCGCGAAAACCCTTGCGGCCACTCACCAGGTAAATGAGTATCCAGGGAGGCAGCAGCGCCAATACTGCGACAACTTTGCCCACCGAGGCTGATAGCGATAACAGCGGCAAGCTGGTCACGGCAGCCAGCGCGATTATGGGCGCTCCCAGCGCGCCGTAGGAGACCGGGGCGTTGTTGGCTATGGCCGCTACCCGAATGGCGTCCAGCTCGAAGACACCCAGCGCGACCAGGATCGGGGCAACAACGGCCCAGGGATATCCGAAGCCAACCAACCCTTCCAACAAAGCGCCGAGCGCCCAGGCCAGCAAAATCGTCTGGACACGTATATCGGCGGTAGCCTGCTCGAGCAACCAGTTTTTGAAGGTATCAAAGAGACCCGTCAGCTTCAGCGTGTTGAAGATAACCAGGCCCCAGAAGGTGATCCAGTCCACCGCCCAGAAGCCATTGGCGCTGCCAATGAGATAGGACTGGATTCCGTTACTAAAGGGCAGATGCCACACCACAATGGCTACCAGCAGCGTGAGAATGGAACCGATCAGCGTGGCTAGCCAGGCGGTAATGCGAAAAACTGCCAGCATCACCAGGAGCGCCACGACCGGAATGAGTGCGACCAATACTGTCAGACCAAGATTTCCCGTGGGATCGAGTACCTGTTTGAACATGTAACGCCTCCTCGGTTTGGAGTCTTGGACAATAAAAATACCCTCCTGCCGCAATTGTACACAAGTATTGCATTTTTTTCCACTGCTCGTATTCACTTCTTTCAACCTGGCTTGCAAGTTGGCTAATTACTCGTTGCAGGTGTTTTAATTCGCCCTATTAGAGAAGTTGTCTTATGTAAGATAGTGTGAAAATCTTCTCTATGCTGGTAAGTTTTTCTTGTATAACGGCAGTATATAGTTGAAATTAAATGGGGTGGCAAGCAAAACGCTAAAGTGAAAATGAAGCGCGGCGTAAGGGAGAGTAAAGGGGGGGAGTGTATACTCATTGTAGTGGCGAGCGGTGATTGTCAGGGTGCCAATTGTTCTGTTGAATGGCGCTCCAGGGTAGACCTGAAGAGTTACGTTCCGGGCGCGTGCTGTTGTAGCTGTCGCTCCAGGCGTGTACTGTTGCAGCGTTACTCCGGGTGTATCGACTGTAGAGCGCGTTCCAGACAAACTGCGATCATCGCAGCCACGCCCACCCAGGAGACGCGGAGATTTTCTCAGTCTCCTTCCCTTCTGAGACAGCGACCACCCCCGTCGCTGTCTCCTTGTTTTTGGCGCATATGTTTTTGCTTCCAAAATGGTGAAGCAAACTACCCCATGGGATTATTTTCTGTTGTGCAAACTATATGTCATAGAGCGTCTACCTTGATTTCACTCTCTACTTCTTCCTCAACTTCAATCTCCAAAGCGGCGGGGTCGCGTATATCGATGGTCAGCTTGCCCTCGTCGGCGCTGACATGCACGCTGGCCTGCTCAGGGATGTTGCCGAGCAGGATGCGCAGGCTCAGAGGAACGGTGAGCAGCTTTTCGATGACGCGGCGTAGTGGGCGCGCGCCCTGCGTTGGGCTGAAGCCCTCTTTGCACAGCAGGTTGATGGCGCTGTCGTCGGCATTTAGTGTCAGCCCCTGTTCGAGAAGGCGCGCAGCGAGTTCGTTCATTTGCAAGCGCGTAATGGCACGTGCCTGCTCGTGGTCGAGTGGCTGGAAGATGACCACCTCGTCGATACGATTAAGGAATTCGGGTCGGAAGGTCTGGCGCAGGCGTTCCATAAGGCGCTCGCGCTGCGAATCTTCGACAGCTCCTTTGCCAGCGCGGAATCCGCTGGGCATCGAGCGGCCCAGCATGTCGGTGCCGACGTTGGAGGTCATGATCCAGATAGCGTGCTGCGCGTCAACGGTGTGGCCCTGGGCATCGGTAAGACGACCGGCGTCGAACACTTGCAGGAAGAGATCGAACACTTCTGGATGGGCTTTTTCCACTTCGTCGAGCAAGACGACGCAGTGGGGGCGACGGCGCAATTTGCCTGTCAACTGGCCTTCCTGGTCATGCCCGATGTAGCCCGGAGGAGCGCCGATCATTCGCGAAACGGCGTGCTTCTCCATGTATTCCGACATGTCAACGCGGATCAGGTGTTCGTCGGAGCCAAAGACCTCAGCCGCAAGGGCGCGTGCCAGTTCGGTTTTGCCAACCCCGGTCGGGCCTAAGAAGATGAAGACGCCCGCCGGTCGGTTGCGCGGTTTGAGGCCGGCGCGCGCCACCTGGATCGCCTGTGTAACCCGCGCAATAGCCTCGTTCTGGCCGATGACACGCCGTTTGAGCAGGGCCTCCAGGTTGAGCAGGCGGTCGCGCTCCTCGCGTCCTGGCGCGCGCACGGGTATGCCGGTGCGGTGCGAGATGACTTCCGCGATCATGGACGGTATAATCACCGTTTGCTCTCCGAAAGTATCATCGATATCGTCCATATCATCCTGTTCAGCCTCGTTTTCGTCCTCGGCCATGTGGACACGCGCCTGCGAGCAGGCTTCGTCAAGCACGCTGCACGCTTTGTCTGGCAGGCGCAGGTTGGGCAGGTATTGCTCGGAAAGATGCACTGCCGCGTACAGCGTCTCTTTGGAAATGACGACATGGTGGTGCTGTTCGTAGAGGTCGCGCATACCGGTTAAGATGGCAAGCGCCTCATCGATCGACGGTTCTTCGATCATGATGGGCCGCAGGCGGCGTTCCATGGCGGCGTCTTTTTCGATGGCGCGATATTCCTGCGGGGTCGTTGCGCCTATGCAGCGCAGCCGCCCGCCGGCCAGCGCGGGCTTGAGAATGCCAGCCGCGTCGATGCTGCCATCGGTGGCGCGGCCCGTCCCGATTAAAAGGTGCATTTCGTCGATGAAGAGGATGATGTCGCCGCTGCCTTCCGCCTCTTCGAGTACCTTCAATAGTCGCTCTTCAAACTCGCCCCGGTACTTGGTGCCGGCCACGAGCGAGCTGGCCGAGAGTTCGATCAAGCGTTTGCCGCGCAACTCTGGCGGCACTTTGCCGTCAACGATGCGCTGCGCCAGTCCCATGACGATAGTGGTTTTTCCCACGCCCAAATCGCCGATCAGGATAGGGTTGTTGCGGTCTTTAAGCATCAGCGTCTGGATGAGCAGGCGCATCTCTTTTTCCCGTCCGATGAGTGGCTGCAACTCCTTCATGGTGGCCTGCTTCGTCAGATCGCGCCCCAGGCGTTCCAGCGTCGAACTGTTGCCCTTGACGCTGCCTTCCGGGCTGATGCCAACGGGCAGTTCGATGGGGGCTATCGCAGGATTCGCGCTCACTGAAGGCACAAGCTCGAGCAGCGCGCGCGCGTTGCTCGACAGGATCAATTCGATTAATTGCGATGGATTGATGCCCATCTTGGTGAGTAGTTCGTGCGTGACGCCGTCTTTTTCGCCCAGCACTGCCTGCGCGATGGCGCGTTCATCGATAGAGGTAGAACCCGCGCTGAGCGCGTTGCGTTCCGCCGTTTGAAGAATCTCTTTGCACCGGCGCGTTGGAAGGATGGGCGTCTCGCTGGTGGCTTTGCCCGGCCCCAGCGCCAGCCGGACGACATCGCGCACTTGTTTGGGGGAGAAATTGAGCGTGCGCAAGGCATCCTGGGTACAGCCGCCATCAAGCTTGGTCAGAGCAATAAAAAGATGGGGCGTGCCGAGGTAGTCTTTGTGCATACGCCGCGCTTCCATCAAGCCCAGGCTCAACACTTCTTGTAAGAAACGGCGGTCAAGCGCGTTGGACGATGAGAACATTGGCTGCATCATATTCTCCTCCAGAGCGTTGAGCGGCAGTTCAAGGTTGCGGTCGCGCCCGCCAGGAGGATTGACAACCAGTATCGTTGTGGGGTCGCCGTACAGGACATAGCTGAGCCAGGAGAGGTCGTCCGGGTGTCGCTGCGCGACGGTGGAGCGGGCGCGTCGCATGGCCTCGCCCAGCGATACTCCCTCCGCCACTTCCTGGTAAAAAAGGACGGTAAACTCGCGCGCCCTTTGCGCATTGGTTGCCCAGCGCATAGTGAGCACCGCGCTGGCGCCCGACGCCATGAGGTTTGAGGCGGCGAGCGCTTCCATGTCATAGGGCGGTAAGCTTCCGATGCGCGAGCCGTTATAGTAGCTTAAGACGATAAGGGGACGCCTGGGCAGCGATTGAAATAGTTGCGCGGCGGTGGTGTTGTCCAGGCGCGAGTTACCGGCCAGGGCGAGGTGGGCTTCGCTGGTTGGTGTAGCGACAGGTACTGGCCCGGCGTAGTGAAGAACTTGCGGCATATCGGTAGTGCAGTGCATACGCATCTCTAACTGGTTCGCCTGCTGGCGATAAAGGATGATGCGCGCGACCGATTCCGGTAAGGTGGTACAGAGTGTAGCGACCTCTTCTTCCGCAGCCGCACATTCTCCGGTGGGATTGACAAGGAAGAGAGTGGTTAATCCCTGCGTTTCACGCCGACCCGGTTTGCGGCTTTTGTGCAGGGCGGTATCTACGCTTAATCGCTCGTTCGCAAAAGGACGCAGCGATTGAGTGCGCTGGCTGCTGGATTGCCGTCCAATGCTCATATGCTGGCAAATGAAATGACCTGGGGCAGGCTTGCTATCGTAGAGCAGCTCCCAGGGAATATCTGGCGTATTGGTGTTCAGGAGGAGCGGGGCATCGAGATGGCGCAGACCCTCTTGTATAGTAGATGGTAGCAGGGTATCAAAGAGGAATCGTCCCAGGCTGATGAACGTGTCAAGACTGCCACTGCGTCGCGCCTGGCCCTTCATGTCGCCCGATTGGATATATTGAGAGGCCGCCAGTAATATGCGGCGCAGGCGTTCTTGTTGTTCAGCGTTCAGCTCGGTTGTAGACTCCGAAGAGCCGGACGATGGACCGTTAGGAGATTCGAGACGAAACCGGTAGGCGGCGTCGCTGCGAAGAATATGCAAAGTGGAAAGTTGTTCCATAGCCTTACTGTTTCCTTAGTTCTACTCAACCACGATCTTCAATCACCACACTGACAGACACTCTATAACACTTCATTATCGTAAAAAGAGGTTACGGCACAAGCAGTATACGTTTCAAGCTATATGGGTGTCAATAGTTTTAGTACATATACAGCGCTGCTATCCTCGTGGCATAGTCCGCGATGCTGTCGCGCAGTTCTAGCGGCTCGATAACTTCTGCGATTGGTCCGAGGTTGAGCAGGTGCGAGCGCGCCTGTAATGGCGACTCGAAATACAACTGCAGGACGATACGCCCCTGTTCATCGGGTGGGTCAGCCTCTTGCGCCAGCAATCGTACCCAGTCGCCAATGAGTGATGAGACCTCCGCTATGTGTTCGGGCGCGAGTCGCAATTTGACTGCATATCCATAACGACTCTTCTCAAAAGACGCCATCCAGCTTGTCCAGAAGGCGATGAGATCGAAATCGGCTGGTCGCTCGAAGTGTTCGCCGCTGAGTTCAGCGTTTTGAATACGTGTAACGCGGTAGACGCGCATCTCGCCGCCGGACTCCGCCGTAGTACACACCAGGTACCAGATGCTGGCCTTTGCCACCAGCCCGTAGGGATTGACCGTGCGCTGGTTGACAGTGTTGTCATTGCCGCGCCGGTAGGTCAGACGAAGACACTGATTGTTCCAGATAGCTTCTTGTAGCAGTGGCAGGTGCGGCACGGGTTCATCGTGCTGGAACCAGCCGGTTGCGTCCAGGTGAATACGCTGGCGCGCCAGTTCGGCATTGTTACGGTAGACCGATGGAAGCGCGGCCAGCAATTTAAGCATGGCGTCTTCGCTTGCTTTGCCAGGCCAGAGGTCTTTGAGTGGGCCTGTCGTGCCGGATACGAAGAGAGTATTGACCTCGGCTTCTGTCAGGCGGGTCAGGTTGGTGCGATAATCTTCCAGGAGTGACCAGCCCCCGCCGGGGCCGCGTTCCGCGTACACTGGCACGCCTGCCATGCTCAACGATACCAGGTCGCGATAGATGGTGCGTTCCGAAACTTCCAGCCGTTTCGAGAGCGATTGCGCCGTGACGCGCCCCCGAGTTTGTAGCAACAAGAGTAAAATCAGTAATCGATCTGCTCGCATACGCGCATCCCTTCATGCTCTGCCTATCAGTATGACGCTGCGAAAAGCATACCATAAAATGTTGACAGAAGATGTCAGGAATAGGATATTACGTTTTTCACTTCAATATGATTGGGTAAAACGTCATTTCTTACGTTCATTAACGTAATGATACAAATAGGCGTTTCCTTGCCTTCTCTATTTTGTTCGTTACTTCTCTTATATGTTCTGCGTTTCATGAGTACTACTCCTGAAACGAGTTTCTTGCAAGTTACACGAGTTGTCAACTTGCAGCGTCAGTGTCTTTAAATCGGCAAATGTTGGTTGTGGCTTTTTTTACTGAGAAGCGTCTCATGTCAAGTATTACTCAGCTAGCACGCCAGCCTGCACAAAAGTTTAGGAGGTATCCCTTTATGGTTGAAACAATGGAAGAATTATTGACTGTCCAGGAGGTCGCGGCTCGTTTGCGCGTCAACGAGGCTACAGTGCGACGTTGGATTAAGAACGGCGCGTTGGAAGCCATCAAACTTCCGCACCGCGGCAAACGTGAGATCTATCGCGTTCGACGCTCAACCCTTAGTTCGGTTCTTAAAGATTTTGATGCGTCCTAAGCATCAGTAAATCTCTTCTGGAGCAGGTGTAGATAACCCCCATCTATACTTCCTCTCCTAACGTTCCGGTGGCAACTCTGACCATTTATTTGTATCAATGGTTGGGTGATATGCCGCGAAGCGGTCAAGCAAGGCAACTGGCGATTCCTCGTGTATAACAATGGTAGCATGTTTGGCTGAGATGAATCCTTCTGTCGAGGCATGCGTGATAAGCGCCAGCAGCGGCGCGAAATACCCCGCTACATTGAGCAATCCAACAGGTTTGGTATGCAGGCCAAGTTGCGCCCAGGTGATAATTTCGAAAAGCTCATCGAAGGTACCATAGCCGCCGGGGAGGGCGATAAAGCCGTCGGCAAGATCGGCCATCAAAGCTTTGCGTTCGTGCATACTGTTTACTTCGAGGAGTTGCGTCAATCCTCCGTGACCAACCTCACTGCGGAAAAGGCTGCGCGGTATAACGCCGATGGCTTCACCGCCGCCTGCCAGCACGGTATCTGCGATGACCCCCATCAAGCCAACGCTTGCGCCGCCATAGACCAGACCCAACCCGCGCTCCACCATTGCCTGTCCTAGCGCTTGCGCCGCCTCCTTATATGCTGATCGATTGCCGGGATTTGAGCCAGTGAAAACGCAGATTCTGCGCATTGATGCCTATCTCCTTACTGATGCTAAGCTGGATATGTTTCATGATAAAAACAAGAAGCCAGAGTTCATTTTAACAGGTATGTCTACTCTGATGTGGCGCAGAGGCGCATCTTGCCCTGAAAGTCTTCCTATATTACCGCTCTTCTGCTATACTCATGCATGGAAATATTGCCCCAAATCTCATATATACACGGATAGTGCGTCTTTAAAGTGGGAGGGGCAGCGTTAAGCGGAAAGGAAAACGGTTATGCCCACGTTGGTGATCCGGTTTATGCTCTTCCTCAGTTCGTATTTTCCACTGGCGCTGATCTTTTTCGTGCTCTATATCGTGCAATATCCGGTGTGGGCCATCGTCATCCTGGCGCTTGGGCTGGCAGGACTGGCCGTTTTGCTGCTTTATTTCTTTAACTTTGCACCCCGCTTAGGCTCGTTTCAAGAGAAGGTGACGGGAATGCAAAGGCGCGATGGCGATGTGATGAGCTATATCGCCAGTTATCTTATTCCGTTTGTGGCGATCCCTTTCGGTGGCTGGCAGCAGTCAGTCGCATTACTGGTTTTTATCGGGGTATTGGGAATAGTCTATGTGAACTCGAATATGATCCAGGTTAATCCGATGCTGAACTTATTTGGCTATCACCTCTACGAGATCACCGTAGAGAAGAGCCAGGTACCACATTCCTTTATTACACGCAACCGGGTCGCGCTCGGTTCGACCATTCATATTATTGATGTCGGTGATGGCATTTTTCTGGAGAAGAGGGTACGCGCGAAATGATAAATGCGAAAACCATTTTTGAAAATATCCTCGCGCTCGATTTGAGCGAATGCGAAGTCACGGTATGCCTGGCCTCCGCGCTGAAGGTTGAGCCGGCGCCGCGAATTGAGCGCTTGCTGATCTCGGCGGAACTGGCCGAGACGTTTCGGAGTATTGCCAGCTTTACGCAGGCACGCTATAAGCGAGATTTGAGCAATGGCGACCTGTTATTGCATCGTTACACCTTTCAAAGCAAGCCTGATACGCACGAGGTTGAGTACCTGGATGTTTCAACCTACGAGAGTATCGCGAGCCAGATAGAGCAGCTGTCAACGCTGGCAGATATTGAGATATTCGAGGCCGAAGAAAAGTTTACCACGGGTATGCGCTTTTATGTGATTGTGGCTCAACCTCCGGTAGGCGATGCCGTGTACTTCTTTCGCGCGTATTCGCACAAAAAGATGCTCAGCCGCTCGCGTTCCTTTGCCATGATCTTCAATAATGGCGTATATGATCGTGTGAACGATCCGATGTTTCTCTTCGATTCCACGGTTGATTGTATTAGCCGGGGTGGCATGATGTTCCTTTTCAAGAAGGAGCATTTTCACGAGATGTTCCGCTTCTTTGAAATGACGCGCAAAGTCGCCAGCGAGACGCTCGAAACGATTCGCTCTGCCGTGCCAATCCACAATTTCGAAGCCTTTGTGCGGGATTGTGAGGCGAATATGTCGAAGCAGGTGAAGCTCAACCACATTGCCTCAAAACCCTACCTGGCGCGGCTCACCATAGACAATATCAAGAAAGTCATTGCCAAGAACAAGCTCGCCGTACCGGTTATCACGGTCGGAGGCCAAGAGATGATTGTCTATGAACATAGCGATAAATGGGTGCTGCTCAAACTGCTGGACGACGACTACCTGTGGTCGCTAATGACCGAGCAAAGCTATGAAGTGTCGGGCAAACGCGAAGTGGAATGAGTAAACAAGCGGTAGCGACACCCGCAAGGAGTGTCGCTACCGCTTGTTTACCGGATTTATCTCAAGAACTGAGAATAGTAATCCATGATTATCTCAGCGAGCTACAAAACTGACATACCGACATTTTACGGCGAATGGTTCATGAACCGCTTGCGGGCCGGGTACTGCAAGATGGTCAACCCGTATGGGCGGCAAGTCTATACCATCGACCTGTCGCCCGACGCGGTGGATGGCTTTGTGTTCTGGACCAAGAATATCGGGCCATTCCTCAAGTGCCTGCCGGAAATCCGCCAACGTGGATACCCATTTATCGTCCAGCATACCATTAATGGCTATCCTCGCGAGCTTGAGTTTCGGGTCATCAACTACACTCATACCATCGAACATATGAAAAAGCTGGCGGGCGAGTATGGGCCTGATGTGGCTGTCTGGCGTTACGACCCTATCATCATCTCGTCTTTGACGTCTGTGAACTGGCATCGAAGCAACTTTGAAACGCTGGCGCACTCTTTAGAGGGGACGACGAATGAAGTAGTGATCTCATTTGGGCAAATCTATAAGAAGACGCGGCGTAATATGGAGTGGGCAGCGCGCGAATTTGGGTTTGAGTGGAGCGAACACGAGGCGATGGCGTGGGATAGTGTGCGCAATCTTGTGACGCAACTGGCCCAGATTGCCAGCGCGCACGGGATGTCATTGCGCGTCTGCTCGCAGCAAACTTTGCTGATTCCAGGTGTGATCGAGGAGGCGCGCTGCGTCGATGCTGACCGGCTTGAACGGGTTTCGGGCAAAGCTATTCTGGGGAAGACGCGGCAAAAGGGCAATCGCAAAGAGTGTGGCTGTTTCGCTTCAAGAGATATTGGCGAGTACGATACCTGCCCGCATGGCTGCGTCTATTGCTATGCAGTACAGCATCGCGAACTGGCCTTGCAACGCTACAGGGCGCATGACCCGTTGAGTGAATTTCTGTTTGCGCCTGAATATGCTCAAACTGAGGGAAACGGAGCAAGTGAGAATCCTGGCACAATTCCGATGGCTCACACTGGAAAAACGCATTGGCTGTCTGAACAACCGGGGCAAGATGCTATAGTTGTTCAGGAGCAGTTGTTTGACCTGTAGGCTCTAACAGGGAAGCGAGGGTACATTCATGGGACAGACGATATACCAGGTTGACTCTTTCACCAACAGGCCGTTCGCGGGCAATCCGGCAGGGGTATGCGTTCTGCCGCAGGAGCGGGATGAACTATGGATGCAGGACGTGGCAAAAGAGATGAACCTGTCGGAGACGGCCTTTTTGCTCAAGAGGGATGATGGGTATAACCTGCGCTGGTTCACGCCTGCCGTGGAGGTGGAGTTGTGCGGACATGCCACGCTTGCCAGCGCGCATATTTTGTGGGAAACGGGCTTGTTGAAACCGGACGAACAGGCGCGCTTTCACACGCTGAGCGGACTGCTCACGGCTGACAAACGGGGTGACTGGTACGAGATGGATTTTCCTGTCAAGTCGGAAACTCCTGTTGAGATACCGTCCAGTCTTGTAGAAGCTCTGGGCGCCGGGATAGCGGTGAAAAATATAACCGCGAACCAGTTTGATTTTCTGGTCGAGGTCGCATCCGAGTCCATGGTGCGCGAGATGCAGCCTGATATTACGCGCTTGAGCAAGCTTCCAGTACGCGGCGTGATCGTGACCAGCCGCGCCGCTGCTGGCGACTATGATTTCGTGTCGCGTTTCTTTGCCCCGGCGGTAGGTGTCAACGAAGACCCGGTAACAGGCTCGGCGCATTGCTTTCTCAGCCCCTATTGGAGCGAGCGGTTGGGGAGAAATGAACTGATGGGCTATCAGGCGTCGGCGCGCGGCGGCGTGGTGAAGGTGCGCCTGGACGGAGATCGCGTGCATCTCGGCGGGCAAGCGATAACGGTGCTGCGGGGAGAATTGCTTTAAAGAAAGCGAGCCGAACAATGGACAAATCACATGTACTCGCAGAGATGCAGGCTGGCCGCGCCGAATTTGACGCGCTGCTGGCGCAGTTGAGCGATGAGCAGATATGCGATGTGACGCTGGATGGCGGGCGATCCGTCAAAGACGTGCTTTCGCATATCGCGGTCTGGGAGCGGCGTTGCGCGCGCTGGATTGAGATTTCAATGCGGGGCGAAGTACCCGAACGACCAGAGCCGGGTGTGACATGGGAGCAGATGGATGATCTCAACGAACGCGACTTCCTGCGCACTCGCGATGATACATTGCAGGAGGCGCGGGATGATTATCGCCGTTCGTACCAGCAACTATATGATCTGGTGAAGTCGATGCAGGAAGAGGATTTTGGCGAAACTCACCGTTTCTCGTGGTGGGAAGGCGAGCCGATCAGCACAGTTATCGCCGCTAACTCCTTCGAGCATTACCGGGAACATGAAGAACAGATCCGGGCATGGCTCGCCAAAGCTTGACGCCCGACTCATCTGTATGGTACCATTGGGACATGAAAATGCTCAATCCACAATATATCCAGATGTCAGATTTTGCCGCGTAAGTGAGCACGCCGGGCTTCGCGGCAGGAAGTGGCTTCCATATTGTTTACCCTTGCTACTCGCATACACATGCAAGTAGCGGTCTCCGTCTAGACGGAATGCACGCCTTACCCCTCTTCCTTGCTCTCCATCCCGTGGCGTGAGCTGCGGATATGTTTCTTCGCACTGTTGATCGACCAACCCACCTTTGCCGAGCGTATCCGCCGCATGAATGCTGTGAGAGCGCTGCCGTGGTTGTTTTTCCTCATATGGTTGTTCATAAGTAACGTTGAGATGAATTTCACAGGTATTCGAGGGGGTTAAGATGTCACAGGTGCATCCTATTCAAGAAGATGTCGCAGGGGTGGGAGAGGTTCAAGTTGTTACGCCCAAACGCATACCTTTGTGGCGCAACCGCGATTATATGTTGTTGTGGAGCGGCCAGATCGTCTCATCGGTGGGAACTCGCGTCTCGCAACTGGCGTTTCCTCTGCTGGTACTCGCGCTGACGCATTCGCCCGCGCAGGCCGGGTTGATTGCCGCGCTGCGTGGTTTGCCCTACGCGCTCTTCATCCTGCCAGCAGGGGCGATGGTAGATCGCTGGAATCGCAAGCGCGTCATGATTTTGTGCGACGCGGGTCGCGCCGTGGCGCTGGGAAGTATTCCCGTCGCGTTGCTGCTGGGCCATTTGACGATCCTCCAGCTTTGTATCGTCTCGTTGGTAGAGGGCACGCTGTTCACCTTCTTCAATCTCGCCGAGACTGCCTGCCTGCCGCAGGTGGTGTCGAAGGACCAGTTAACCAGCGCGGTAGGGCAAAATTCGGTGATTGACTCGGTATCGGGCATGATTGGCCCATCGTTTGGCGGCATCCTGTATGGTCTGGGGCAAGCCGTGCCGTTCTTGACGGATACCATCTCCTACATTGTATCAGTGCTATCACTGTTCTTTATCAAGGCGCAGTTTCAGGAGGAGCGCAGCGTCGAACCTTTACGCTTGTGGAAAGAAATAGGCGAGGGTCTGTCATGGCTGTGGCATAACCCGGTGATGCGCTTTGTGGCCCTGCTCACGAGCGGCTTGATTTTGCCGGTTGTAGGTTACGGGCTGATAATCATTGTGCTGGCGCAGATGCAACACGCCACATCGTTTGAAATCGGCCTGATTTTTGCGAGCGGCGGCGTTGGCAGCATTGTTGGCGCGGTGATAGTAGCCCCGCTGAGGAGACGTTTCAGTTTTGGCAAGATGATGATCGGCTCTACCTGGTTGTGGGTGTTGACCTGGTTATTCTTCGCCATCGCGCCCAACCCGCTTTTGCTCTGTATAGCGACGGCTCTGAGCTTTATCGTGGTGCCAATATATATGTCGGTGCAGTTTGGCTATCGCCTGTCGATCATCCCCGACCATTTGCAGGGCAGGGTCAATAGTGTCTTCCGCTTGATTGCATTCGGCAGCGAACCCATCGGGCTGGCGCTGGCGGGTTTCTTGATCCAGGCCGTTGGCCCGGTTAAAACGGTGCTGATCCTGTTTGTGCCACAACTGATTTGCGCTCTTGTGGCGACGTTTAGCAAACATTTTCGAGATTAGAAACGCTTTATCGCTCGATCAGTGCCACCGCGTAGCAGGCGATGCCCTCCTGGCGGCCAGCGAAACCCAGGCCGTCGGTGGTGGTAGCTTTGACACTCACCTGTTCGAGCGACAAATGCAAGTGCGCGGCAATATGGGCGCGCATAGCTTCGATGTAGGGGCTTAATTTTGGGCGTTCGGCAACGATGGTAGCGTCTATGTTGCTGATCGTCCAATTTTGTTGATCTAACAGCGAGCGGGTGTAATCGAGGAAGACGGAGCCGGGCTGGTTTTTCCAGCGCGCGTCGCTCGAAGGGAAATGCTTGCCAATGTCGCCAAGCGCGGATGCGCCGAGCAGGGCATCTACTATGGCATGGATGACGGTATCGGCGTCGGAGTGACCGGAGAGACCCAGTTCAAAAGGGATGGTGATGCCGCCCAGCACGAGCGGGCGATTCGGGGCGAAGGCGTGAACGTCGTAGCCAGAGCCGATACGCATGGTCATAGGCTGGTTGCTCCTTGAATGAAGGTTTCCGCGATTTGCATATCTTCCTGCGTGGTGATTTTGATGTTGCTGTAGGAGCCGGGGAAAATGGCTACGCGGTGTCCCAGGCGTTCGAGCAGGGCGGCGTCGTCTGTCACTTCTTCCTGCGCTTCGGGCGCATGGTGTGCAGAGTGAATGAGCGGAAAAGAGAAAACCTGGGGCGTCTGGACGGCTACATGCTGCGAGCGGTCAATGGTCGCTGTAACGAAGCCGTTTTCAACACTTTTGATGGTGTCTTTGACGGGTACAGCGGCGATGGCTGCCTGGTGTTGCCGGGCGGCCCGCAATCCAGCCTCCAGCATAGCGGGGGTAACGAGCGGACGCGCGCCATCATGAATCATGACCCAACGGCATTGTGGGACGATGCGCGCCAGGGCATCAAGCCCAAGGCGCACGGAATCCTGGCGGCGTTGACCGCCTGCTAGAATACCTGCGATCTTCTGCCAGCCTTCTTGCTGGCAAAGCTGTTCGGCATCGATGACGCGGTCAGCATTCAATACCAGCACGATGCGGTCAATCAAGGGCGAAGCAGCGAAAACATCGATGGTGCGGGCAAGCGTGAGACGCCCGGCCAGTGGTATCCAGAGCTTATCCTGTCCCTGCATACGGCGGCTCGAACCCGCGGCAGCGATGATGGCGGAACATGTATCGTTCAATATTGTTTTTGTTTGCCGGACGACTGCGGTGGCTGTGGCTGCGGGCTGGGAGTGCCCTGTTTGGGATGCGCGAAGATCATGCGTCCGGCGACAGTTTGCAGCACGCGGGTGACAGAGACCTCGATGGTCGTTCCCATATACTGGCGCCCACCCTCAACGACGATCATCGTTCCATCGTCAAGATAGCCGACGCCCTGGCCCAACTCTTTACCATCCTGCATGATTTTGATCAGGATATCTTCGCCCGGTAACAACACCGGTTTGACAGCGTTTGCCAGCTCGTTAATGTTGAGGACTTTCACACCTTGCAGTTCCGCGACGCGGTTCAAGTTGAAGTCGTTGGTGATGATCGGGCAGTGCAGCACACGTGCCATTTTGACCAGCTCGCCATCTACCTCGCTTCCAGGCTCTTTCTCGTCGTCAGTGATCTTGATAGGGACGGTTGAGTCCGTTTGCAGGCGTTTGAGCATCTCCAGGCCGCGTCTGCCGCGATTGCGGCGCATGGTATCTGCCGCGTCTGCGATATGCTGGAGTTCGTTGAGGACAAAACGGGGAACGATCAACGTGCCGTTGATAAAGCCCGTCTGGCTGATATCGGCGATGCGCCCGTCGATGATGGCGCTGGTGTCTAACAAGATGGGCAAGATCACTTCCGGGTGATTTGCTGAGGCTTTGTCACGATCCTTATCTTTGTCCTTATCCCTGTCCTTGCCGCGCTCTTTGTCGCGTTCTTCATCGCGCTCGCGGTTGCGACGTGGGAAGAAGCCGGATTGGAAGAGGTGAGTAACATCGTTTTTGCGCTGTACAGCCAGAGCGATGCCCAGGAAGCTGAAAACGATTGCTCCCACCAGTGGCAGGATGTGCCCGAAATTGGCAGGCAAATTTGCCAGTGGGATAAATAAGAGTACCGAGATGATCAGTCCAACAATAAGTCCAACAACTGCCGCGATCAGGTCGCTGATAGTGGTTTCGCGCATCCAACGATAGGGGTTCACGGTGATATATGGGGTGATGAGAAAGGCAACAATCACGGCTGCGGCGGAGATGCCGATGAACCACCAGAGGTTCTTTGTCAGTTCATGATCGAAGAAGTACAGTCCGATGGCAACCAGAAGCGTCACCACAGATCCGATGATACGGGCATAAGATTTAACAGACATCCCTTCGTCCTCCAAAATGGCGCAAACAATGAGCTGTTACGCCTGTATTGAGCGACATAGGGCTGGTCGAGCGGTGGGCCGGATCAGTGATGATGAACAATGATGGATAATTGCTAAGGATGTTGCCAGGCCCGCTACTAAACTGCATCCTACGAGGGAGCATACCCACTACGTCGCAAATTCTACATCGCTATTGGAGTATACTACTTTCCTGTGAAGTAATCAATAGCATAACTGTGCATTTTATGCGCCTGGAGTGCTCTGGAGTACAATCATGCTTGATTAACGCCTCCTTGTTTATTGGCAATATGTGTGGGTAGGGACGCGAGTCAAGCAGGGAGAGAGTGGTAGATTTTTTGAGGAAAGCATATTGTAGCCCAACTTACCTATCTGTTTATCTCATCTCTTCAGGATATGATAGGATAGTCGAACTATGTCAATAGAGTTTTTGATTGCTGAAGAGGTGCGTATGTATACGGCTGAACGCCAGCGAGAGCAGCCATACCTGGACCAGGTAGTAGGTCCCTTGATCGAGCAGTGGTATCTGCTGCATCATCGTATGGTGCGCGTGGTGACAAATCATCGCGTGGTGGCGGATTATGTGCGGCATTTTCTGTTTTATGCTGAATTGATGGCGGAATATGTGTATGATCGCCCTGTTGATCTGCCGGTGAATATCCCGGAAGATTTATTATGGCAGGCGGGCCAACAGCTTTATTATCCAGTAGCGCTGACCTGTTATCTTTTTGAGCCGCGACCTGATGAGGCGTTTCCGCCCGCGCCAGCGCAGGCTAAACCGGATGACCTTGAATGGATTGAAATTGGCGGGATCGATGGCCCTATGCGGGCGCGCTGGAAAGAAGATTGGCTGCGTTTTCGCGAATTCCAGGCTTTTCCGGGTGTGTGCAGTCGCGTATGTTCAGTGCTGCATAAGAAGGATTTTCACGCCACTATTTTTATACAGGACGTGGCGCAATGCCAGCCCTGGTTCCTGACTCGGTTTGTGTTTTATATGGTAATCGGCGCCATGTTTGGCTACAGTGGCTACGAAATTATTCATGCTGGCGCGGTTGCGCTGCATGACAATGGGACGCTGATTGTGGGATCGCCTGGAAGCGGTAAGAGCACGCTGATTTTGTCTTGCCTGGAGTCTGGCATGTCTTTGCTGGCGGATGATGTGCTGTTTCTGGCAAAGGACGATGGACTGGTAAGGGTTTATGCGTTCCCGGAAGATATTGGTGTGCGCAGAGGTACCACCGAGATGCTGGCGCAGTTGGAGTATATTCAGACATTGTCCAGTGATGCGCGCCAGAAACGCCCGGTTGATGTGCAGCGTTATTTCGGCCAGCAGGTGGTCAGTTCATGCCCGGTACGAATGATGCTCTTCTTGCACGCGGAACAGCGAGCGCCTGAATTTCGGGCGGAATTGCTCACACGCGCGCAAGCTGTCCACTGGTTAATGCAGGAGTATATTTCGCAGCAGCAGGCGCAAGATGGCGAAGCTGACTATATGTTTGATATTTTTGGCGATTTGGCGACCCAGGCTCCTTCTTTTCGTCTCTGGCTGACGCCTGATTCGCATGAGAACGCGGAGCGCGTGCGCCAGTTGCTTCAACAGCATATGTAGGTACTATTCCAAAGATGATTTCCCCATTTAGCTTGCCGCTGATTTTCTGATGCTGGTAGTTATATAAATCGTCTATAAGTCGTCGTCAACATAATAGAATAGAAACCGGTGGGCTACCTCTGCCTACTTATCAATCAGCTTGAAAGATGGTAAAATACGCTTCACTTGCTGTGATTGTCAGTGCATCACAAACGTAGTAAACACGAGTGATATCTGATGATTCCTGTTTATTAGTATGACCCTGGAAACCATACGTACATGACACCGCAAAACCTGCTAACGGCGCTGCTGCACATGGATGAACCCGCGGGCTATGCTGTTCTGCAAAAGCAGATAGCCTCTTTGAACGGTGATGCTCAACAGCAGTTGATCGAGTCGATCAAGCGCGAAGCGGACAGGCGCTGGGAGGATGAAACGCATCTGGCCTATCAACTGGCCGGTCATCTATTGAGCATCGGTGATCTGACGGGCAGCCGCTATGCCCACGCGTTGGGGTTGATGACGCGGGGTGAGGCGCTGCGGCGTTTGGGACGCAATGCGGAAGCTATCAAATTTCTCGATGCCGCGGGCAAAGAATTTCTCTCCGTTGGAGATGAGGTCGGCTGGGCGCGCACGCGCATTGGCCGTGTCAGCGCCTGTTTGCAGTTGAATCTCACGGCTGAGGCCCTGCGCGATGCTGCTGCCGCTCGCGAAGTCTTTATTCGCTATAACAATCTGAAACGCGCCGGGCAGATTGATGTGAATGCCGCTATTATCCACTTTGAACTCGGCCAGTATGAACAGGCCCTGCGCCTGTATGATCGCGCTATTGAGACCTACCTGTTGCTACATGAAGAGGTTGATCTCCTGATCGCCCGCGCGCGTGGCAACAAAGCCCTTGCCCTGGCCTCACTGGGCAGGTTTCGCGAAGCCATCGCCATACACCAGCAGGCCCGCGCCACCTTCGCCGCGTATGAGGATCAGAAAATCTCTGTTGCGCGCGAGGAACTGAATATCGCCGAGATTTACGCGGCTCAGGGTCACTATAGCCAGGCTTTGCTGCTCTTCAATCGCAGCCGCGAGTATTTTAGCAGCTATGCCATGGAATTGCCGGCGGCCGAGGTCGCGCAGCAAATCTGTAACTGCCTGTTGCGTTTGAACCGCTCGCGCGAAGCCTACGCCCTGGCCGGCGAACTGGTGGCGTACTTCCGCCATTCTCAGAGTTACCGGAGCAGTCTGGCGCAGTCCCTGCTGTATCAGGCAGAAGCGGCCATGCTGGCGGGTGATTTGACCGGTGCTTATGAGAAACTGCGCGAGGCTCGCACGATCCTGGAAGATATGGGTCTTATGGCGCTGGCCTCCAAAGTGCGTTTGCAGCAAGCGGAACTCCATTTTGTCAGCGGGCAGTATGACGAGAGCTTGCGCGAGGCGCGCTCTGTCGCCGATGCTTTCGCGGAGCAAGAAGCATTGCCGCAACTGGCGCGGGCCGCGCTGCTCCAGGCGCGCATACTCGCCAATCTTGGCGATACTGCATCGGCGCAGGAACTGTGTCAACAGGCGTTAGACATTGCCCAGGGGCAGGGCCTGCTCGATTTGAAATATGGCTGTGACTATATGCTTGGGCAGATTGCCGAGTTTCATCAGAACACACAGGCGGCGGCGAACTACTACGAACGCGCAATCAAGGGCATCGAGGATGTGCAGAGCCTTCTCGTGCTGGACGAACGCAGCAGCTTCCTCGAAGACAAGGGCGCGATATATCAACATGCCATGCTGCTGGCGCTGAAGCAGCAGAAGAAGGAACAAGCCCTCATATACGTCGAGAAAGCCAAGTCGCGTGTGCTGGGCGATTACCTGCGCAACAATATCGATATTCGACTGCGAGCGGCGGATAAGGCCAGCGAGGCTATTCTGGAAGACCTGGCGCACCTGCGAGAGGAACAGGCCTGGTACAGTTCGATTGTCTACGACGCGGAGTACGAGGCCAATCTGAGCGACACCGCTGTGCTGCGTATTCGCGCTATGAAGCCGGGGCAGGCGCGCCAGGAGATGCAAAAGCGCGAACACGGCATCGAACACTTGCTGGAACAGATACAGCTACGCCTGGCGGGAGACCTCGCCTCGCGCTCGCGTTCCAAATGGACGGACAGCATTATTACCTCGCTCTGGCAGAAACTTGAGCGCAACGCGTTGATGCTGGAATATTATCTGACCGAAAGTGACCTGCATATCTTCCAGCTAACGCGCGCGGGGGTGGAAACGCTGGTTATTCCTGGCGTAGTCCCCCGGCTGGAACGCCTGCTCTCGCTGTGGCGCGTCAATCTTGACCTGGCGGCTCAGGCCAGTGGCGCGCAGGACCGCTCCTCAGCCTTTGCTGGCTTACAGGAAAATAGCCTGGGACTGTTGCAGCGCCTGTACGATGTGCTGCTGAAACCGGTAGCACCGGCCCTTGAGAACTGCGAACACCTGACCATCGTTCCCTATGGCCTGTTGCACTACCTGCCGTTTCATTGCCTGTTCGATGGCGTGCAGTTTGTGATTGAACGCATCAATGTCTCTTACCTGCCAGCCGCCGCGCTGCACGATATCTGCCGCAAGCGCGGTAAAGACATTCGACTGAAGGGTATTCACCTGCAAAACTCGCTGGTGATGGGGCTGTCAGACAATGGACGGCTGGCCTTTGCGCGACAGGAGGCCGAGGCTGTGGCGAAGCTGCTGGGCGCGCCCTGCGCCCTCAATGACGCGGCTACGAAGGCACTGCTGGTAGAGGTGGGCGCGCATAGTCCCATCGTGCATATTGCCGCGCACGGTATGTTCCGCCTCGATGCCCCCAACTTTTCGCATATCCAGCTTGCCGATAACAAACTGGATGCCATCGATGTCTTTAACCTCGATCTCTCTTCCTGCTCGCTGCTGACGTTGAGCGCGTGCGAGACTGGCCGCTCCATCGTCAAGGGCGTCGATGAAGTGATCGGGCTTGGCCGCGGCTTCCTCTATGCCGGGGCAGCCTCGCTTTTGCCCACGTTGTGGAAAGTCGATGATGCCAGCAGCGCCGAATTGATGGAGATGTTCTACCAGGCCCTCTTGAGCGATTTGCCCAAAGCCGCCTCCCTCGGTGGGGCGCAGCGCGCCTTCCTGGCTCGCTCGCGCAGCTCCATCCGCCCCTATCGCGTCCATCCCTACTTCTGGGCAGGCTTCCAGCTTATCGGCGACGCCGGGGCGTTGTGAGTCGATAAATACGTGCATTGTGAATAGGATGACACATGACACATCTGCCGCGAGCCTTGACCTCATTGCGCTCGCGTAATTTTCGTCTGTACTGGTTCGGACAGATGATCTCGCTGATGGGTACTCGTATACAGGGCATCGGACAGGTCTGGCTGGTGCTGGTATTGACCCACAGCGGCTGGCAGCTTGGCCTGCTGGGGGCACTGCAAGCTCTGCCGGTGCTGCTCTTCTCGGTATTTGGCGGCGTCTTTGCTGATCGCTGGCCTAAACGGCGTGTCTTGCTCGCGACCAACATGGCGGCCATGTTGCAGGCTCTGCTCCTCTGGATATTGATTATGACTGGCGCTATACAGCTCTGGCACCTGTATATCCTGGCGATGCTGCTGGGCTTCACAAATTGCTTGTATTTGCCGGCAGCCCAGGCCTTTGTTGTCGAGATGGTCGGGCGTGATGACCTGCCCAACGCCGTCGCTCTGGCCTCTTCAATCGGGAATCTGGCGCGCATCGTCGGCCCAGGTCTCGGTGGCATCATCATTGCTGCAAGCTCTGTCACTTCGCTCTTCCTGCTCAATGCGTTAAGCTTCCTGCCGGTAATTGCGGGGCTGGCTTTGATAAGGAGTTCCGAATTGCGCGCCCAGACCCTGCGACAACCAGACGCAGGCGAGCGACAGAAGACCTGGGCAGCCTTGCGCGAGGGCCTGAATTATGTCTGGAAAACGCAGGCGCTGTTGCTGGTGATCGTGGTAGTTGGTCTGGTGCTGCTCTTCGGCTCAAACTTCAACGTCGTACTTCCACTCTTCGCCACCAACGTGCTGCACGTGGGAGCAACGGGCTTCGGTTTTCTCTCTGCCGCCACCGGTATCGGCGCGCTGCTCTCGACGCTATGGCTGGCCTGGGCCAATCAGAAATCGGTGATTCGCCAGATACTCATCTATACGCTGGCGTTCGGAGTATTGGAGATAGGTTTCGTGATCTCACATCTCTATCCTCTGTCATTGCTCCTCATTACAGCCGTTGGCTTTACGGAGATGGCTTTTGCAGCGCAGACTCTGACCACGCTCCAGATCATCACCCCGGACCACCTGCGTGGGCGTGTCACGAGCGTGCAGATCCTCTTCTTCGATGGCAGTTTACCGCTTGGATACCTGCTGATGGGCTGGCTATCAGGTCTCTACGGCGCTCCCTCTGCAATGTTTATCGGTGCTGTCCTCAGCCTGCTGGTCGTGGGAACCGGTTGGCTGTGGCATAAAAAAATGGAGAAGGATGTTGTGGAATCGGTCGGGAGCGAATAACGTTGATCTACCTGCGCAATTCCCACTTGACCTCTTCAAGGTTGAGAGGTATACTTTCCTGGCTGGAAGCGGCAGGAGCGTCCTCTCTTTCTCGACCCGCTCGAGGGTACTGCAACGAGGGTACTGCAATATGAAATATCTTGTTCCCGATTACGTGTATACGCCTGAAGGATTGCAGACGAACAAAGTGATCTCCATCTCTGATGATGGCCGCATTACTGCAATCGTGGCATATACAGGGGGGCGTTTCCTGCTGCATGCAGATACTACACCTGGCGAAATAGTTATGCTTCCCGGCGTGGCACTCTTGCCGGGCTTTGTCAACGCGCATAGCCACGTTTTTCAACGGGCGTTGCGCGGGCATACCCACCGCCCGCTTTCGCAACAGGATACCTTCTGGACATGGCGGCGGACCATGTATGCCGAGGCGCGGCGATTGACTCCCGACCTGCTGTACGAGGGGGCATTGCGCGCGTATCGCGAGATGCTGGCGGCAGGCTATACAACCGTTGGCGAGTTTCACTACCTGCATCACCAGCCTGACGGCGCGCCCTATGCCAGCCCCAATGCCATGTCGCAAGCGGTGTTGCAGGCGGGGCGTGACGCGGGTATACGGGTTGTGCTGCTCATGACGGCCTACGCTCAAAGCGGTTTCAACCAGCCGCCGGAAGAGGGGCAGCGGCGTTTCTGCGATGCCTCGGTCGAAGTATATCTTGAACGGGTGGAGTCGCTGCGGGAGAAGGGCATCCCGGTGGGGGTTGCGCCGCATTCTGTACGCGCTGTGCCTGAAAGCTGGTTTCGCGCCATCTCTTCGTATAGCCATAAAAACGGCTTGCCTTTGCATGTTCACGCCGATGAGCAGGTGGCGGAGATTGAGCAATGCCGGGCCGCCTATGGCTGCACGCCAGTTGAACTGCTCGAACGTTTCGGCGCGTTGGGCAGCATGACGACGATTGTTCATGCCACTCACGCGAATGCAACTGAGATTGGCCTGCTTGCTCGCTCTGGTGGTACCGTCTGTGTTTGCCCCACTACCGAGGGCGACCTGGGCGACGGTATCGCTCCCTACGCGGAACTGCTGGCACAGGGCATTCCGCTCGCTATCGGCTCCGATAGCAATACGCGCCTCGACCCCATCGAGGAACTGCGCTGGGCCGAATATAGCGCGCGGATGCGCTACCAGCGCCGCCGCGTGCTGGTAGCCGATGCCATGGCATCGCCAGGGTCGTTGCTGCTGGACTCTGGCACGCGCAACGGAGCGAAGTCGCTGGGCATTGAAACGGGCGTGATTGCGCCGGGCATGCTGGCCGATTTTGTGGCGATTGATGTGAACCATCCATCGCTGGTGGGCTGGAATGCCGGGGATTTGCTGGACGTGTTGTTTTTCGGGGCGTCGGCAGAGGTTGTGGTGGGAACGTGGGTAGGTGGGAGCAGGGCTGGAGGGCCCTTGTCACCCTGAGCGCAGCGAAGGGTCTGGCTCGCTGGACAGACCGGTGCGAGACCCTTCGCTACGCTCAGGGTGACAATCGAATGGGATGAGCGACTCCCGGCGGTCGCCCTGGCATCCGATATGTGGAAACCTGGGTGAAACAAACCCTTGACTTTCCCCACTTTTTCAGTTATTATCTAACTAGTTGGTTAATACAACTAACTGGTTAGTTAGGTAGAGTAGTGAAAGGTTAATGATGAGTAGCGCTGCTGCCAGGCGCGAACGGGATGCTGATGTGGCTCGCCTGGCTATATTGGACGCGGCGGAGGAAATCTTCGCGGCAAACGGCTTTGACGGGGCGCGTATTGATGCCATTGCGGCGGCTTCGGGGTATAACAAGAGCCTGATTTTTCATTACTTTGAAGATAAGCTGGGTCTTTATGCTGAAGCGGTCAGGCGCGCTGACAATGAAGTGACTGCGCTACAGGGGCGAGTACTCGCGCCTTTGCTTGCGGATGAAACCATTGTTTCCAATGCTCCGGTGTTCAAGACATTACTCGAAAAGATCGTTGGCATACTTTTTGATTACCTGGTGGAACATCCGCGCTTCGTGCGCATGATAGTCTGGGAGCAGGCGGAGGGCTGGCAGACGTATGCGAAGATCATTTCACAATTTAATACGGAGGATACGGAACCGTTGGAGGCGCTCTTTCACAGGGCGCGCAGCGCCGGGCTGCTGCGTTTCGATTTCGATCCCTTGATGCAGCTCACACTGATCTTGCAAATCTGCCTGTCCTATCTCACCTACATTCCTTTGTTTCAGATGGTGCTTCACCCGGATGAAGATTTATTCTCGGCCCCGGCGCTTTCAAGCGCGCGGGAGTACATTGTTGCTTTTGTCGTTCACGGGATGATGATCGATTTCCCGGAGACGCAGCCTTAGAATAGAAAGGAGATGTGCTATGCATCTCTCATATCGGTGGCAGGCGACGCTCGTGATTGCGCTCGGCCTGCTGATGGCAATTCTCGATAACACAATTGTCAGCGTTGTGCTTCCCGAAATAGCGCGGGCCTTCCACACGGATTTCCAGACGATTACCTGGGTCGGCACAGGCTACTTCCTGGCGACTGCGGCCGTCATTCCCATTGTAGGCTACCTGAGCGATCGAATTGGAACAAAAACGATCTTCCTGATAACGCTAGCCTTGTTTACAATCGGTTCCGGCTTGTGCGTCATTGCGCCCAACGAAAAATTCCTGATCGCCTTTCGCGTCTTCCAGGGTATTGGCGGTGGAGCTATGCTGCCGATTGCTATGGCCATGATCTTTCGCATGTTTGCCCCGACAGAGCGTGCCGCAGCTATCACAATACTCATGGTTCCACTGCTGCTCGCGCCTGCCTTTGGCCCGACACTGGGAGGGTTCCTGGCGACCAATTTTAGCTGGAATGCGATTTTCACTATCAATCTTCCTATTGGCGTCGTCGCTATCATCCTTTCTTTGATTGTCCTGCGTAACAATAAAGACGAACGCGCGGCGAACGATCAGGAAAACTCGGTGTCGCAAGGCTTTGATTTGCCGGGGTTGATTCTGTCAATGACGGCTTTCACCACCCTTGTTTACGGTATCAACCAGGCAGGCACACGCGGCTGGGGCGATACTCTCGTTGTCGCTTTCTTGATTGCTGGTAGTGTGCTACTGCTCGCTTTCATCATCGTGGAACTGCGGGTGAAAGACCCTGTCATGGATGTGCGGCTCTTCCGCAGCTATACCTTCACGATGGCGAACATCCTGACATGGGCAACAACAGCGGTACTCTTCGGCAGCCTGTTCATCCTGCCGCTGTTCTTTGAGAGCGTACAGGGGTTAAGCGCGCTCTCAACGGGTGAGATTTTGATTACCCAGGGCCTGGCGATGGCGGTGGGGCTGGCTATCGGCGGCAAGCTGTACAACAAAGTTGGGCCGCGCGTCCTGGCGGTGGCTGGCCTGGCTGTTGCCGCGATTTCGATGATCGGCTTCACACGCCTGACTCCCGGCACAACTGGCGCGGACCTACAACTATGGCTGATCCTGCGCGGCCTGGGCCTGGGCCTGGTGGCCCAACCCTTGCAGACCCTGGCGGTCTCAGTCGTCAGCAACCGGCAGATGGCAAAAGCGTCATCGCTCATTAGCTCGACTAAGGTGATATTCGGCGCGGTGGGTGTGGCTTTGCTCAGTTCCTACCTGACGCAGCAAGCCACGACTCACGCTCGCGAGATTGCCGCCGCTTTGCTGACCCGGCCAGTGAGCGGAGTGGCCGCCGCCTGTGTGCAGCAGGCGGGTCAGAACGCGCAGGCGCTCAAGCTGTGTGTCACACACCAGGCCCTGACGATGGGCTTGAGCGATACCTTCCTGATTGTACTGATCGGCTGTGGCGTTTGCACAGCGCTGGCATTCTTCATCGGTCGCGATCCCGCTATCGAAGCGGCCAAGGCTGCCAAAAAGCGCGGCGAGACGGTTGAAGAACAGCCTGTCCCGGTCATGAGCGAGTGAGGTCTACTCTGCCTTTTCTCGGTCGCTCGCCAGGATTAGGCTCCAATGCAGGCGTCTCTTCAATCATACGCAGGGCTTCGGCGATGGCGCGGTCCAGTTGTGGATCAACGCCGTTGACGAAGTCCTGCGGCGCGATATCGACCTCAATATCGGGGTCGGTGCCGTAATTTTCCACGTTCCAGCCTACATCTTTGAACCAGAAAGCGTATTCTGGCTGGGTAGTCTGGGTACCGTCAACCAGCGCGTGACGAGGGTTAATGCCCACCACGCCGCCCCAGGTGCGTTTGCCGACTAACGGGCCGAGCTTCATCAGTTTGAACGAGTGGCTGAAAATGTCGCCATCCGATCCGGAATGTTCGTCGGTCAGCGCAACCATGGGGCCGCGTGGTGATTCTGCCGGGTAGGGTTCGGGCTGGCCCCAGCGCGCAAAATCGTAACCGATGCGCCGCCGCGCCAGCTTTTCGAGCAGCAGGCCGGAGACCATGCCCCCGCCGTTGTGGCGCACATCGATGAGCAGCGCGGGATAGTCGTACTCGGCAAGATAGCTGCGGTGAAATTCCGCAAAGCCCCGGTATCCCATGTCGGGAATATGGATATAGCCGACGCGCTCCTGCGATTGTTCATGCACGTAACGTCGGTTTTGATCGACCCATTCGCGGTAGCGGGCGGTCATCTCGCTGCCTGAAGCTTTGACGGTGACAACGCGCGTTTCGCCGCTAGCCGCGCTTTCGATGGTCAGTTGTACCTCGTTGTTGGCCTGGCTGACCAGTAGTTCCGCCGGGCCGCGTGCGGGTGTGACGCGCTGGCCGTTAATGGCCAGCACAGCGTCGCCCTCCTCGATGTTCAGGCCGGGGCTGGTGAGCGGCGACGTGGCTTTGCCATCGGATGGATCGCCCCATACAATATGCGCGATTCGATAGCGCTGGTGTTCTTCATCGTACTTCCAGTCAACGCCCAGGTAGCCCTGCTGGTAATTGGGGGTCTGCCGGTATTCGCCGCCGCCTTCATAGGCGTGGGACGTGCCTAACTCGCCCTGTAACTCCCAGAAGAGGTCAGAGAGTTCTGAACGCGAGGAAACGCGCTCGACGAGCGGCGCGTATTGCGCGTGAACCTTGTCCCAGTCGATGCCCGCCATATCCTCGGTCCAGAATTGCTCGCGCTGCAAACGCCAGGCCTCGTCAAACATTTGTTTCCACTCGGCTGCTGGCTGCACAGACACCTTGACGCGGGCCAGGTCGATCCAGCCGGTTTCGCGATGGGTGCGCTCGGTATTCTCTCCTCTGGGCGCTTTGTCGCCCGCTTTTAAGACGCGCAAGCGCGGGCCTGTGCGATACAGCAGGGTTTTAGCGTCACGCGATAGATCGAAACGGCCCACGCCATCCATGAGAGCTTCTTGCTTCTGCGTTTCAAATTCAATGCTGTCGATGCGCCCTTTAGGTTCATGGCTGCCGCTGAGCGTCTGGTTGATGGTGCCTTCGATGGGAAAGGAGAGGAACAGCGCTTTGCCCTTGATGCCAAGAACGCGAGTGTATAGCCCTTCTGAGACGGGGAAAGGCACAACGCGCCGGGTGATGCCATCCAGGTCGATCATGGTAGGCGCTGGTTTGCCATTATCGGTTTCTTCTTTTTTAACGTCGTCCTGCTCCTTATCCTTAGCTTCGCCTTCTGCCTGCTCGCCCGCTTTTGCCGCCCCGTTCTCTTTGTCCTGCTCCTTGTCTTGTCCTTGTCGCCGGGGGCTTTGGGTTCGGGAACGAACGGAGATTTCAAGTCGCGCTGCAACATGATAGCGTAGGGCTTGACGCCACGCGGAAAGCTCCATTCAAAGTGCAGGTTGTCGGCAACTGGATTGAGGACGCGCTGCCCCAGAAAGTAGAGGTATTTCCCTTCAGGGTCGAAGGCAGGCGAAAAATCTCGCAGGATGGGGTCGGTCGCCATAGAGGTTTCGCCGCTCTCCACGTTGCAGAGCTTGATGGCTGTCTTGCGCCGGATGCCCGTGAAGCCGTATGCCAGCCAGCGTCCATCGGGCGACCATGCCGCGCCTTGAATACGCTCGTAATCGCTGCGATCAAGCACGCGCGCGCTACTGGCTTCCAGGTCTACGACGATCAGTTCGTTGCGGTGATTGGTGATGGCTACTGTATCAGCGGTGGGCGAGACAAGCAGGTTGACAGCGCGGCCAAACTCGATATCGCTATAGACTTTCGGTTCGCTGGCGTCTTCGGGGTTGAAGACCACCAGCGCTTCGCGTCCGATTTCGTCGCTGATGGCTACCAGGCGTTTGCCGTCGTTGAGCCATTCCAGCAGGCGATAGCGCACTCCATCGGGCGCGCCGTGTTGGAGCACGGGTCCTTCCCAGTTGCCAAACGAAAAGGCTTTGCCGCGCGTGGTGATGGCCAGCGCGTACCCCTGGGGGTGCAGCGCCGCGCTGTGCAGGTTGCGCCCGGCGAAGACGAACTTGCGGTTGCGCTGCGCGCGAGAGCCGGGCAAGCTGACGTACAGTTGGCGCGAGCGCGCAATGGCAGGGTCGAACAGGTAGAGGTCTGCGCCCGCGTGGTAGACCATGCGTTGCCCATCGCTGGACAGGTTACGCGCGTAAAAGTCCTCGTGTTCGGTATGGCGGCGCAGGTCTTCGCCCTGTGGCGTGCAGGAGTAGATGTTGCCAATGCCTTCATGGTCGGAGATAAAGTAAATGCGCTCGCCTACCCAGCAGGGCGCGGCGATATTGCCATCCAGACGCAGCAGCCGCTCGAAGATGCCGTTGCCCTCGACATCGCACCACAGATGCCCGGCGGTACCTCCCCGGTAGCGTTTCCAGCGAGCCGGTTCGCCAATATTGCGGCCGATTACCACGCCGCCGCGTGGCCCATAGGATATGGCGTTGGCCTGCCCCACGGGCAGCTTGCGTGGTTGCCCGCCCCGGGGTGAGAGGGCATAAATGAACTCCTGTCCCCACAGTGACTGCCCCGTATTACTGGCGTACAGGATGGCGTCTCCATCGGGCAACCAGCCGACAACCTTGCACGACGCGCCCTGGAAGGTAAGTCGCCGCGCAACATCGCCCTCCGACGGCATGACATACACTTCGTCCGGGCCTTCTTCCTCTCCGACGAATGCCAGCAGCGTGCCGTCTGGCGAAAAGTGGGGCAAACGCACCTCACCCACTCCGGCGGTGAGGCGTTCGGCGCGTCCTCCCTCGCTCGCTACGCGCCACAGGTCGTCTTCGGCGACGAAGACGATGGTATCCTGGTAAATAGTGGGAAAGCGAACATATCCTTGAGTCGGCATACTTACTCCTCATAGTTGTGTTAGTGTGTGGTGAGTGCTATGGCTATCTACAGTATGTATGTATGTAGAGACATGACGTGTGGTACTGCTTTGGCGATAGCGAATAGTATTGTAACACGAATATTTTGGACCTGTCGAGATTTCCAGAGTCCTATTACCCCTTGTCAGATTGCGCCGGTAATGGTACTCTCTTTTTGCAATTCTTTAACATGACACTACTATTTCCAGGGAGATGCTATCCTTATGACGCAAACCGTAAACGGAAACAATAATGTGGGTAATTCGCAGAAACTGCGCAAGCCGGGACAGCGCCAGCAAGATCGCTTGCAGCGCCAGCAGCGCCGCCGTCGCCGCCAGCGCATATGGTTGAGCAGCATTGTCAGCGTGGTCATCATCGTGCTGGCTGTGCTGGGAGTGATCGAATACCAGAAATACAGCACTGTCCAGCAGGCAAAGCAGCAGGCCAGCGCCAGCGCTACCGCTTCGGCGTTGGAGCATAGGAATGCGACGGCGACAGCAATTATATTCAACAGTAATGCGACAGCAACGGCAACTGCCATGAATGCCTGCCTGTCTACGCTAAACTTGAAGCCGACGGCAACCGCCGGTCCTGTGAAGCCGCCAACGTTGACCGGGGCACCCGTTACGTTAGCTGATGGTTTGCAATATATCGATGTCCAGAAGGGGTGCGGCCCCGTCGCGAAGAGCGGCAGTAGCGTCTCGCTTGAGTATACCGGCTGGCTGCAGAGCAGCGGTAAGAAATTCGATAGCTCTTATGATCGCAGTGGTAGCCCGTTTACATTAGTGCTGGGGCAAGGCCAGGTCATCAAGGGCTTTGACGAAGGACTGCTTGGAATGCAGCAGGGCGGTACTCGCCGCCTCATTATCCCGGCTGCGCTCGCCTATGGCACTGCCGGTAGCCCTCCCACCATACCGGCCAACTCCGTTTTGATTTTCGATATCCAGATGCTCTCGGTCAAGTAGTCACTACACTGTTTTGCGCGAAATTGGTAATAAGAGGGTGCGAGCAGCACAGCCGATGGCTGCGCTGCTCGCACCCTCTTATTACCGAAATAAGCTGCCTCTTGTCTTCTGCCATCATGTATGGTATATTTATATCAAAGTAAATTGATGCAATTTATATTGGAGGAAAATATGCAACTTACTCTCTCCAATGTCCAGCCGCCAAATTTCCTCAAACTGCTGGCCCATGATATTCGCTGGAAAATTCTAGTGCTGCTAGGGCGTTCGGATTATTGCGTTCAGGAGCTAGTTCACCTCATTGAACAGCCGCAAAATCTTGTTTCTTACCATCTACGACAATTGCGAGGCCAGAATCTTGTGAGTGAGCGGCGTAGTTCCGCTGATAGCAGAGATATTTACTACAGTCTGAACTTTGAAACACTGTCTACTCTCTACTTTGCGGCTGCTGACGCGCTGCATCCCGCTCTTAGCGGCGGCATTGCGGAGCTATTGCAGACACAGGTAGATCGTCCTGAGAAGCCGGTACGCGTGCTGTTTCTCTGCACTGAAAATAGCGCGCGTTCTCAAATAGCCGAAGCTCTCACGAGGTACCTCAGCAAAGGAATGGTTGAAGCGTTTAGCGCTGGCAGCCATCCTACAAGTATTCACCCGTTTGCCATACGTGTATTAGCTCACCTGGGGATTGATACGAGTTCATTGCGATCAAAACATTTTGACGAGTTTCGGGAGCAATCCTTTGACCGCATAATTACGCTCTGCGATTATGTGCGCGAGGAATGTCCTACTTTCCCAGGCGATCCGGAACGCATTCATTGGAGCTTTTCCAATCCTGCCACCGTCGAAGGTACGGAGGATGAACGGTATCACGCATTTGAGCAAGTAGGCCTTCAATTGTCGACACGTATTCGCCTGCTGCTGACACTTCTTGAGCGCGAGAAAGGGAAACAATCATGAAACGGCGGGTGCTTTTTCTTTGTACGCATAACTCTGCTCGTTCGCAAATGGCCGAGGGGTTGCTGCGGTCTTTGGGAGGAGATGCCTTCGAGGCCTTTAGCGCGGGGACTGAAGCTACTTTTGTGCGGCCCCTGGCTATTCGGGCCATGTCCGAGCTTGGCATCGACATTTCAGGGCAGCAATCAAAAACACTAGAGCGTTATGTGCGCGAGCCGTTCGACGAGGTGATTACCGTGTGTGACGCAGCGGCGGAAACCTGTCCTGTTTTTCCCGGCGCGCTGCGACGCCGGCACTGGTCGCTGGAAGACCCCTCAAAAGCTACTGGTAGTGAGGAAGAGCAATTAGCAGTATATCGCCGCGTGCGTGACGATCTTCGTTCGAGGATTGAGCATGAGCTACTCAAATAAAGGTGCGTCCTTTTGGGCGTAACTCCGTCTCTGTGTGAGATAATTCATACAAGGATGGTCGCCTATGCTTATGACAACCGAAAATATCTGGGAAACCTTTCATACCGGTCTCAGACACTTTATCCTCCAGCGCATACCAGACAAACAAAGTGCGGATGACGTGCTTCAGGAAACCTTTCTGAAAATTCACACGCGCATTGCTTCGCTGCGGAATGAAGACAAGCTGCAAAGCTGGATGTACCAGATCGCCCGCAACGCCATCGCGGACTACTATCGCCAACAGAAAGCCACCGTAGAACTTCCCGAAGCGCAGCCTGTGCCAGAAGAGCCTGCGTTTGAAGACGAGGTTATCAAGGACCTGATCCCCGGCATCAAAGCAATGGTTGAGAGCCTGCCTGCTACCTATCGCGAGGCGCTGATTCTGACAGAGTACGAAGGCCTGACCCAGCGAGAATTAGCGCAAAGACTGGGACTTTCCTTTTCCGGCGCGAAATCGCGAGTGCAGAGAGCACGAGAGAAGCTGAAAACGATGCTGCTCGATTGCTGCCATTTTGAGTTTGACCGGCTGGGCAAGATCATTGATTACCAGCCAAATTGCGCGTGCTGTACGAATGATGGGTGTGGTGAGGGGTGCAAGTAATGTGAATTAATGAGACTTCGCATACTCTGTGTAATTAGGATTAAGAAGAGGGTGTTTTGTGATGGGCCTGTGACGCTAGAGGGGCTTGAGGCCTTGATTGAAAGCTTCTTTGAGGCTATACTATAGGTGTCTCAAAAAAGACGAGTTCAAAAGATTCGTCCCACATTGAAGACCATCTTCGTTACATTCGCTACGTGCGTGAAAGTTGCGTAGAGGGATTACTAACCGAGATGCACTCCTCCTTATGGCTCTTAGACTTTCACGATCTGGAGGAGCGAGCAGGAGCCGAGTACATACCGGATTTCAGGGATGTACCCGGCTTCAGTGTTTTTGGAGGCTGCCTAACTCGTAAAGTCACCCATAAATGAGCAAGAACGCGCCTACAGTTTCCACACCTTAAGATCACTGAATACGACTTCAGATGGATCAGCGCCTGAACCTATTTGAACACCAATATAGCCGCTTTAACCGTATCACTCATCTTGCCTGGTTTCTGTTCAGGTTCCATCTCGTTTGCCTCAATCTTTCTTGAAGTCTGGAATTGCTGAGAGTTAGTTGATTGTACAGCACATGCTTAGAAGTAGATCATGAAGGTGAAAATATCGCCTATGCACTTTTTTACCTTTCAGGCGTTATTTGTCATTATTGTACTGTTCAGTATATAGTATTTCAGCCTGGAAGGCAATATGAGAAAAACTAATGATGGGACTATATAAATCTACTACGTCGCAATGAAAACCGGTTAGCATGTAATTATCTCAGTTGATTTGTATTCGTTGCGTCCTTTTCCACAAAATCTCGTCTCTATAGCGCAATTACGCATTGTATAATGCAATGCGACGTATGAATAACAGAAAGGATACGTGAGATGAGTACGGTTCCTCAAGATGGCGAAAAATTGCGCGGCGCGGTGCGCGAGCGCTATGGACGGGCAGCGTTACAGGTGACTGAAACAACCAGCCAGCGCCAGTTGCTGTGGTCCCGATTGTTGTAGCACATCCGAGGCTGATCCGGTGAGTGTTGGTCTGTATAATGACGCGGAACTGGGTGAGTTGCCGGTGGCGGCGGCGCTGGCTTCTTTGGGGTGTGGCAATCCGACCGCGCTGGCGGAACTCAAAGCGGGCGAGCGCGTTTTGGACCTGGGCAGCGGTGGCGGTATCGATGTGTTGCTCTCGGCGCGGCGTGTCGGGCCGACGGGGTTCGCGTATGGCCTGGATATGACCGATGCTATGCTTGAACTGGCGGAGCGTAACCGGGTCGAGGCCGGGGTAGAAAACGTGCGCTTCCTCAAAGGTGAGATTGAGGCGATCCCTTTGCCCGATAGCGCGGTCGATGTGGTGATCTCCAATTGTGTGATTAACCTGTCCGCCGATAAGGGGCAGGTGTTGCGCGAGGCCTATCGCGTGCTGGCTCCCGGCGGGCGCTTTGCCGTTTCGGATGTCGTCTTCCTGGGACATTTCCCGCAGGCCATACGCGCCGATCTGGAAGCCTGGGCCGGGTGCATCGCTGGCGCGCTGGAAGAGGACACCTATCGCCGCCTGTTGAGCGAAGCAGGCTTTGTGGATATTGATATTGAGGTTACGCGCCGTTATTCCGTTGCGGATGTGGCGGCAAGTGGCGCAAGCGCATCGCTGGCCGCGCTTTCCAACGCGGAACGAGGCGAGCTGGAGGGCAAATTTGTCAGCGCATTTGTAAGGGCGCGTAAGGAAGAGTAAAAATTTGCTCGCCATTTTCCTTGACTTTTTGGAAATGAGTGGGTATACTTCTAACAATTTGAAACAGGTTTCTCAATGTTCCACTGGTTGGAAAAGGTAGCGTATCATCATGGTTTTAATGCGTTGGGATCAGCTTCGGGAGGTATTAAAGAGACGAAAAGGTCGCTTTCATCATCCCATTGAGGGACCCGGCGTTGTTTTACCAGAGAACGATTCTTCCTCACCCCGTTGATTTGGGGGTGAGGAATTTTTTTTGACCTGTTTCAGGTAAAGGATGTCCTTTGTAGTAGCAGGAGGAAAAATATGCAGCTAACTCGACCGTATTCACACCTGAATACTTCTCTGTTTCCTGTTGATAAAAGCAAGATAGATGGCGATTTCAGAAATAAAGATATTCTTTCGCTCGATCAGTTCGCGATTGAAGATCTGTACAGGCTTTTCGGACTGGCCGATGAGATGAAACAGCTTGTGCTGCATCACCGCGCATCATCCTTGCTGAGCGGGTATGTAGTCTCGTTGCTCTTCTTTGAGCCATCCAGCCGCACATTCGCTTCGTTTGCTTCGGCGGTCAAACGGCTTGGCGGAGAGACGATTGAGATACAGAACCCCGAAACGGTTTCATCGGTGAGTAAGGGCGAGTCTTTTGAGGATACCATGCGTACCTTCGAGGCGTACACTGACGCTATCGTGCTGCGCCACTACAGGGCGGGTTCGGCCCAGGTCGCGGCTGATACGGCCAGTGTTCCGCTTATCAATGCAGGCGATGGCAACAATGAGCATCCGACACAGACATTGTTGGACCTGTATACCATCTATAACCACTTCGGGCGACTGGATAACCTCACCTGCCTGTTGGCGGGCGATCCGCTCAATAGCCGCGTCATTCACTCCATGATGCGCGGGTTGTCGCTGTTTGAAAACAATCGCGTCTACCTGCTTTCACCGGAGCAACTGCGCCTCAAGCGCAACGACCTCTTTTACTGGGGCGAGCGAGGCATTCATATAGAGGAGATAGACCACGAAAAGGATATTCCGGCGTGTTGCGATCTGTGGTACTGGACGCGCATCCAGAAGGAACGTTTCGCTTCGCCGCAAGAATATGCAAGCGTGATGCAGCGGGGCTTTATTGTGACTCCTGAATTGCTTCACACGCGCGCGGGCAAGCATACCATTGTGATGGACCCCTTGCCCAGAGTAGGTACGGTTGATCCCGCGGTTGATGCTGATGAGCGCGCGGTTTACTTCCGCTCGCAGATACGTAACGGTTTATATATACGCATGGCTTTGCTGGCGCTGGTACTTGGGAGAGCTTAATAATGACTGGACAGTATACTATGGGGACGCGAAACGTGCTTGTTGAAGAACGAACATCACTTGAAACAATGACAGGCAGCGTTTACCCGCGCCGGGGCAAGTTGATATTGCAGGATGGGACAGTTTTTGAAGGTGTGTCCTTCGGCTACGCCGGAGCAACGGCTGGCGAAGTGGTGTTTGGCACCGGTATGGTGGGCTATCCAGAAGCGCTCACCGACGCCTCGTTTAGCGGTCAGATACTGGTTATGACCTACCCTCTGATAGGAAACTACGGTGTGCCAGAGCAAAGTTTCTGGGAAGACGACCGCATCCATGTCTCAGGGCTGATCGTCTCGAACTATATCGATATACCCTCGCACGCGCAGAGTAGCATGAACCTGGGAACGTGGCTGCAACGCGAAAGAATACCGGCGCTTGAAATTTCGGATACGCGCCTGCTGACGCAACACATCCGCGAGCATGGCGTTATGCCCGCCAAAATCATCTTTGACACGGACATTCCGTTCTACAATCCTGACGAGGAGAACCTGGTGGCGCGTGTTTCAACGAAGCGGGTGTTAGAACAAGGCACAGGTGAAACCACCATTGCGCTGATTGACTGCGGGGCCAAGCGCAACATCGCTGCGCTCGCTGCTCGCCAGGAACGCGCGTGTTATCACGGTACCCTGGGACTATGACCTCTTCGCGCCAGACGGTAGATTTTACCTTTGATGGCATTATGATCTCCAATGGTCCCGGCAACCCCAAGATGGCGCAGCAAACGATTGCGACTATCCAGAAAGCGATGGAGAGGCGCGTGCCCGTCTTCGGTATCTGCCTGGGACACCAGTTGCTGGCCCTGGCGGCTGGTGGCGATACCTACAAGCTGAAGTTCGGGCATCGCAGCCAGAACCAACCGTGCGTGCTGCGTGATACAAAACGCTGCTACATCACGACGCAGAATCATGGCTTCGCGGTGGGAACGCTGCCGCCCGATTTTGTACCCTGGTTCGTCAATGCCAACGACGGCAGCAACGAGGGCATCCATCATATCGAGTACCCGTTCTTCTCGGTACAGTTTCATCCCGAAGCCGCGCCGGGGCCGGTGGACACCGAATGGCTTTTTGACTACTTTCTGGAGAAGGTGAGAGGCTAACGTCGTGGAAAAGCTGGAGAAGATGAGAGGCTAACGTCGTGGAAAAGCTACAGAAGGTGTTAATACTGGGTGCGGGCGCGCTCAAAATCGGGCAATCCGGCGAGTTTGACTATTCGGGTTCGCAGGCGCTGAAAGCATTGCAGGAAGAGGGTATTCGAGACCGTGCTGGTCAATCCCAATATCGCGACTATCCAGACCTCGAAATTGCTGGCGGACGAGGTCTACTTTTTGCCCGTTACGCCATTTTTCGTCGAAAAGATCATCGCGAAAGAACGCCCGGATGGCATCCTGCTCTCCTTTGGCGGGCAGACCGCGCTCAACTGCGGCATCGAACTTTTTTCGAGCGGCGCGCTGGAAAAATACCATGTGCGCATCCTGGGGACGCCCATCTCTGCTATCATGCTGACCGAAGACCGGCAGGCTTTCGCGCAGCACCTGCATGAGTATTGATATTCCGACGCCGCAAAGTCGCAGCGCGGAAACGCTTGAGGATGCGCTGCGTATTGGCGAAGAAATCGGCTTTCCCGTGATGGTGCGCGCCGGTTTCGCGCTTGGCGGTCAGGGATCGGGCATCGCGCATGATGATGGAGGAGCTGCGAGCAGATCGTCAGCGGCGCGCTGGCCTTTGCGCCGCAGGTGCTTGATCGAGCAATACCTGCACCATTATAAAGAAGTTGAATACGAGGTCGTGCGCGACCGCTATCGATAATTGCATCACCGTCTGCAACATGGAGAATATGGACCCCCTGGGTATCCATACCGGCGAATCGATTGTGATTGCGCCCAGCCAGACGCTCAACAATAGCGAATATCACATGCTGCGCGCCGCCTCGACCAGCATTGTGAGAAGCCTGGACATCGTGGGGGAGTGCAATGTGCAGTTCGCGCTGAACCCGCGCACGTCGGACTACTACGTGATCGAGGTGAATGCGCGACTCTCGCGCAGTTCCGCGCTGGCGAGCAAGGCCACCGGCTATCCCCTGGCATATGTGGCCGCCAAACTTGCGCTCGGCTATGGATTGATCGACCTGACCAACCGTGTAACAGGGGTGACGCGCGCCTGCTTTGAACCGAGCCTGGACTACGTTGTGGTCAAGATGCCGCGCTGGGACCTGGAAAAGTTCAAGGGCGCGGATGAAACGATCGGCACGGGCATGAAGTCGGTGGGCGAAGTGATGGGCATTGGGCGCACTTTTGAGGAAGCCTATCAAAAAGCCATTCGCATGTTAGACCTGGACTTTGAGGGCGCCACCTCTGAAAAAGCCTTTGCCACGAGCGAGACGATCACCGAAAATATCACCCGTTACCTCTACACGCCCACGCCTAAACGCATGTTTGCCCTGGCGCTCGCCATGCGCTGCGGTATCGCGGTCGAAGAAATCGCGCACATTACCGGCATTGATCCCTGGTTTTTGCAGCGCATCCGGCATATCGTCGCTATCGAGCAGGCTTTGCGCATCGAAACAGACCTTCCGGCGCAGCGGCTGCTGGCTCTGAAACAGGCGGGCATGTCCGATAAGCGCATCGGGGAGCTGGTCGGCAAGAGTGGGTTGGAGATTCGCGCGCTGCGCAAAACGCTCGGTATCACGCCTTCGGTCTTTCAGATCGACACGCTGGCGGCTGAGTTCCCCTCGGAGACCAACTACCTGTACATGACCTACAACGGGCAGCATCACGATGTCGCGCCTCTGGGGGACGAGGGCGTGATTATTCTTGGCTCTGGCCCCTATCGTATCGGCTCGTCTGTGGAGTTCGACTGGACAAGCGTGAGCGCGGTTGAGGCGCTGCGCAAGCATCACAGGCGATCGATTGTGGTCAACTGCAATCCCGAAACCGTCTCGACGGACTACGATACCTCGGATCGTCTCTACTTTGAAGAACTCACCTTCGAGCGTATCGCCGATATCTGCGAGTTCGAGTCGCCGCATGGCGTGATCGTCTCTGTCGGCGGGCAGACGCCCAACAATCGCGCCAAAGCATTGGAGAAGTATGGCTTCAGGCTGCTGGGTACCGATGCCGCGCACATCGACTCGGCGGAAGACCGCAACAAGTTTTCCCGCCTGCTAGATACATTAGGCATTCGCCAGCCGGAGTGGAAGATGCTGGTCAATCTGGAGGATGTCTACCAGTTCGCGAGCCGCGTTGGCTATCCGGTGCTGGTGCGGCCATCGTATGTGCTTTCTGGTAATGCCATGAAGGTCTGTTACACGCCTGAAGAATTGGAACAATACACGCGCGAAGCCGCGGCGGTTTCGCCTGAATATCCCGTGACCGTCTCGCGGTTTTTTGAGAAGGTCAAGGAGATCGAACTGGACGCCGTGGCGCAGCGCGGTGCGATCAAAGCTTTCATCATCTCTGAGCATATCGAAAATGCCGGAGTGCATTCGGGCGATGCCACGATTGCGCTGCCGCCGCAAACGCTCAACGCGGAGACCATGCGCAATATCGAGGTCGGCGGGTCACGCTATCGCCAGCGCGTTAGAAATTACCGGCCCTTTCAATATCCAGTTTCTGGCGCAAGAGAACCAGGTGTATGTGATCGAGGTCAACCTGCGCGCCTCGCGTACCTTTCCCTTCATCTCGAAAGTAACGGGCGTCAACTTCATCGAACTCTTTATAGACGCGCTCTTCATTGAGGATATACCGGTGGTGCAGGTGCCGCAACCGGCATTCACGGCGGTCAAAGCGCCGCAATTCTCATTCTCGCGTTTGACCGGCGCTGATCCCATCCTGCGCGTCGAGATGTCTTCGACGGGAGAGGTGGCCTGCTTTGGCGAAGACCTGGAAGAAGCCTATCTGAAAGCTATCCTGGCGACGGGCGGCAAGATACCGCGCAAGGGTATCTTCATCAGTCTGGGCGGCGATGAAAAGAAGATCAAATTTCTGGAAAGCGCGCGGCTGCTGGCGACGCTCGGCATCCCGTTGTACGCCACCGAGAAGACGTGCGCATTTTTCCATGCTCACGGCATCGAGGCCACCATGCTCTACAAAATTCACGAGCAGCAGTACCCCAACGCGCTGACCTACTTTCGGGATAATAAGATCGACCTGGCGATCAATATCGTTGATGGCTACGTTAAAAAAGATGTCGATGACGACTTTGCCATGCGTCGCTACGCCGTTGACCACAACGTCCCCCTGTTCACCAAAATCAAACAGGCGCGCCTGCTGGCCAGAGCGCTTGTGGAGAAAGATGTTGAGACTATGCCGATCAAGGGGTGGAGTGAGTATGAGGCGGTGCGATGATGCGTGGGGAATATGTAACGCGGCCGTTATACGACGATGTTGGCATGATGTGTAGGGACGCGGGTGGTGTGGATGTGGGGGGTGGACCCTTGTGGGCGTCCTCGTCTTGTTGTACCAATGTCCTTTCGAGACGATCATTTGGCGAGAATGTTGGCATCGTGTGTAGGGACGCGGGAGGTGTGGATGTGGGGGGTGGACCCTTGTGGGCGTCCGCGTCTTGTTGTACCAATGTCCTTTCGAGACGATCATTTGGCGAGAATGTTGGCATCGTGTGTAGGGACGCGGGAGGTGTGGATGTGGGGGGTGGACCCTTGTGGGCGTCCGCGTCCCCTTATCCCACCGTTTCTCCAACGCGATCATTTGGCGCGGAGGACGCCCACAAGGGTCCACCCCTCTGCGCCCATCATCCACCCGCGTCCCTACGCACGGAGGGGGGATAGTTTCGAGGCGATCATTTGGCGCGGAGGACGCCCACAAGGGTCCACCCATCTACCCATCATCCACCCGCGTCCCTACAAATGGAGGGGGGATCGTCATATGCCCACAACCTTAATCGGCTCCATCGTGACGCCCGACCGCATAATCGAAGGCACGCTGGAAATCACGAATGGCAAGATTGCGCGCATAAGCGAGGGATTTTCAAGCGATGCCACCTACGATTATCGCGGGAAATATCTGCTGCCGGGTTTGATAGAGACGCATGGGCATTTACGCGAGCCGGGGTTGGATTATAAAGAGGATATCCCGCATGGTTCGCGCGCTGCGCTGGCCGGGGGCTTCACCACCATCTTTGATATGCCGAATACGCGACCGCCAACGACAACGGCTGCGCGGGTGAAGGAGCAGATTGCGCGCTACACGGGCCGCTGCTATACCGATTTCGCGATAAATATGGGGACATCGCTGCAAGATATCGATGAATTGCGCGAGGTTGACCCCGCGCTTATCACCTCGTTCAAGCTGTTCGCGGCGGGCCATGCCACGACGCCTACCACCATTCCGCGCCTGTTCGATATTGCGCGTATCTTCGAGGTCGCGGGGCGACGCGAGATAATGATGCTGGTCCACGCCGAAAACCAGGAATTGCTTGACTATTTCACTGTCCATTATCGCGATACATTGGGAAGGCACGACCCTGCCGCGTGGACGGAGGCGCGTAATACGACGGTGGTGTTGACATCGGTGTTGGAAATGATCGCGCTGGCGCGGCAATTCGGCGTCAAGCTCTACCTGCTGCATCTTTCCACGCCGGAAGAGTTTGCCGCCGTCGCCTTTGGCAGAAGCCTGGGCGTCGAGGTGTATGGCGAAACGACGACGGTACATCTCAGCTTCACCAGCGACGACTATGCCCGGCTCGGCAATCTCATCAACATCGCTCCCGCGCTGCGCTCGCCGGCTGACCAGCGGAGCCTGTGGCAATTGTTGCGCGAGGGCAAAATCGATACGGTCGTCACCGATCACGCGCCGCATACGCTGGAGGAGAAGCAAAGAGCCAGCGTGTGGGATGTCGCCTCTGGCCTACCCGGTTTTCAGGAAGCCCTGCCCGCCTTACTTACAAACTGGCTTCGGCATTTCGGCGGCGAAACACTGCATGAAGGACTGGTGCGTATTGCGCAGGTGACATCTACTAACCTGGCGCGCATCTTTGGCTTCGCGCAAAAAGGCTTGCTGGTGGCTGGCAAAGACGCCGATATTGTGGTTGTGGATACTCAAAAAGACTGGCTGGTGCGCAAAGAAGAGTTGTTCACGAAAAACCAGTGGTCGGCCTTTGAGGGGATGACGTTGCGGGGCAAACCGGTCGCGACTTTTCTACGGGGCAACCTGGCTTATGCAGATGGTAGTATCAATGGCGAGGCACGAGGTCAATGGCTGGCAAGATAGTGATTATTCGTAAGTGGGCGAGATCAAATGTACGGAGCCGGGTCGCATCGGAGATTCTTCGCTGCGCTCAGAATGACAGGTCGTCACTGTCGGGGTGGAGTACGCCGACGCCCAGTCGCATCGGGAGATTCTTCGCTGCGCTCAGAATGACAGTTCACTGGCCTGTCATTCTGAGCGCAGCGAAGAATCTCCCAACAAGTATGGGCAATCACCGGTTGACGATGCCATAGACAAAGGAGAAGACATATGAATGATGCGACCATTCATGCACATGTTTACCGGTGTGGGCGCGATTGTCACGGGTAGCCACTTCGTGTATACTTCTGGTCGTCATAGCTCGGTATACATCAACAAGGATGCGTTGTATCTTCACACAGGAACTATTTCGGCCCTATGCAAGTTAATGGTTGAAGACTATGATCCAGAACACATAGATGTAGTTGTAGGACCTGTGCTGGGTGGTATTGTGCTCTCACAATGGGCTGCGCATCATCTCAACCAGCGTAGAACGAACGGTGAAACGCTGGCCGTTTACGCTGAAAAGGCAGCCGATGGCCGGGAGAAGCAGTTTTTCTTTGGGCGCGGGTACAATCAGTATATCGCGGGCAAGAATATTCTGGTAGTGGAAGACGTGCTAACCACAGGCGGTTCTGCGCGGCAAGTCATAGAAGTGATACGCGGGCTGGGCGGGAACGTCGTTGCGCTGAGCGCGTTGTGCAATCGCGGCAACGTGCGCTCCTCCGATGTTGGTGACGTGACGATCTCGGCCCTGGTGTCAATCGGTCTGGATACCTACGCGCCCGAAGATTGCCCGTTGTGCAAGTCGAACGTGCCGGTCAATACGGAATTGGGCAAGGGGAAAAGTTTTCTGGCGAGGTAAAGGATAAAAATCATGCAACCTACCAACAACACATCGTTCATCACGAAGCTCGAAGCTTGCTGGCAGCGAGACAATTTTGTCTGTGTGGGCCTCGATTCGGATTATGAGCAACTTCCAGATGTCATCAGAGGCGGGCGTTCGGTTGAAGATGCGCTGTTTCATTTTAACCGCGAGATCATCGATGCGACGCATGATCTCGTCTGTGCCTACAAGCCCAACGCGGCCTTTTATGAGGCGCAGGGTGAAGCAGGTTGGCGCGCTCTTATCAACACGGTTCGTTACATTCGCGAAATGTATGCTCACATTCCGGTCATTCTGGATGCTAAACGCGCCGATATTGGCAGCACCAACCTGGGCTATGTGCAATCCGCCTTTGATTACCTGGGTGTGGATGCTATCACTGTGCATCCCTATCTTGGAAAAGAGGCGCTGGCTCCATTCCTGGCGCGTAAAGAGAAGGGTATACTTGTGCTGGTCAAAACGTCCAACCCTGGCGCTGGCGAGTTTCAGGATTTGCTCGCCGGTCCGCAGCAAGAGCCGCTGTACATGGTTGTGGCCCGGCATGTCGCGCGCGATTGGAACAGCCATGGCAACTGTGCTATTGTGGTGGGCGCAACGTATCCCGATGAATTGCGGCGCGTCCGCGCGCTGGTCGGTGATTTGCCCATCTTAATTCCTGGTATTGGCACGCAAGGCGGCGAAGTGGCCGCGACCGTCAAAGCCGGGCAGGATAGTCGAGGTTGGGGCATGATTATCAGCGCGTCGCGCAGCATCATCTTCGCCTCACGCGAGAGTAACTTCGCTGAAGCTGCCAGGGAGGCTACAGAGCAATTGCGGGCGGAAATCAACAGGTACAGGTGAAAAGCGGCTTATTGCTGAGAAATCCGGCCATGAGGGCGGCTGGCACGTCTGGCTACGGCGTGGAATATGCCAAGATCGCCGAGATACACTGGAGATCGGCGGCCAACTTTCGCATGGAGCAATCGTTGCCAGGGAGTACGGCATCCCCGCCGTTCTCAATGTACGGGGAGCAATGCGCCGCATTCAGGATGGACAGGTGATTACCGTGGATGGGAATAGGGGGAAAGTGTTTATTGATGAGTAATAGTTTCTTCTTCGATTCTTTTAGCGGCATAGGCTAATGCGGAGTAAATATTCTCTTCGACGAGATCGTATTCATAAGTGATTTCGTCTATGTTCATGCCGCCTGCAAGGTGACTGAGGAGAAGTGAAACGGGTATCCGCGTACCTGCAATGACTGCTTCTCCACCGAGGATGGCCGGGTCAGAGATTATGCCAGGGTAAATTTCGGATGAGGCCATACTTGCTCTTTCTTAAACGCTGTGTCCTGTCATCCTGAACTCTATGTCCTGTCATCCTGAGCGAAGCGAAGGATCTACCCCGCCAGGCATTAGGAACCCAACGCATAGACCCTTCGCTTCGCTCAGGGTGACAGGGATAGTAACCGAAAAACTACTCAAATGCCGCTTTCAACGGCTCAGCTATCTCAGCCCCGATGCGGTGAACGATGCCTTCGGGATAGGGCGCTCTTAAATTTACGATGATGTGGGTTGCGCCAGCCTCTATATATGGCTTTATCTCATTGAGAGTTTCTGCCGGGCTGTTGTAGTTGACCAGTATCTGGATAGATCGCTCAATGGCTTTGGGATCGCGTCCGATGGCGGCGCAGTGGTTGTCCAGGATGGCGCTTTTCTGCTTGAAGTTTTCGACGCCACCGCCCACGAAGTTCCAGATGTCGGCGTATTGCGCGACTACACGCAGGGTGAGTTTCTCGCCACTGCCGCCGATGACGAAGGGCGGGTAGGGTTTCTGGATGGGTTTGGGTTCGCAGTACGCCTGTTTCAATTGATAGTACTGGCCATCGAAGTCGGGCGCGGTCTCCGTCCACATGCGCTTAATCACTTCGCAGGCCTCGCCCAGACGGCGGATACGTTCGCCCGCGCCGTAGAGAGGGATGCCGTAGGCGGAATGCTCGGTCTCGTTCCAACCCGCTCCAATGCCGAAATCGAGGCGACCATGTGAGATGATGTCAACGGTTGCGCCGATGTTAGCAAGCACGGCAGGGTGACGGTAGGTGTTGCCTGTTACCATCAAGCCAACGCGCAGGCGTTTGGTTTGCGCTGCGAACGCGCTCAAGAGCGACCAGCCCTCCAGACAGGGGCCGCCGCTATCGCCATTGATGGGCATGAAATGATCGAAAAGCCAGGCGTGTTCTATTACGGGAACGGTGTCGGCTTCCAGCCAGACACGCTGCATATCCTGATAGGTTGTGCTTTGAGGAGCGGTTTTAACGCCAAAACGCAGTTTCAATGTAGTGCCTTTCTACGATTTAGGAATGTCTTCTTCATATTGCCAGGTGCGTGAGATATTCCCGGCCATCTTTTTCAAATATGCTGCTTGCAGGTCAACACCGGTATAATTAGCAATCTTCAAAAGATATGCCAGGCAGTCGGCCAATTCCTGACCCAGGTTCTCATGATGAGCTGCTAACGCCTCTGCGAGTGTTTTCGCCTGCTCTTGCGCATTACGACCGGGTTCGGTCATCCAATGTACTTTTTTGAGCACCTGGGCCAGTTCGCCAATTTCTCCACTCAATAGTACCATATTGTAGTAAATATCGGTGTTGAAGTTATTTATGTCGTCTAGCCATCGGTGGAAGGCTTGAAAATCCTGGAGTGTTTGCATGGGATCAGGGAATTTATCCATATGAAGTCCTTTGATGCTCCGTACTTCATAAGTATCATACAAGAAGTCCCAGCGTGGTCGCAAGGCCATGCTGGGACTTCTTGTATGATACTTCAATTACTTCTGCTGGGCGGCTGCTTCGCGTTTGCTCTTGCGGCCCAGGTAGATGCGGCTGGGATCAACCAGCATACGCAGCGCCTTGAGTTCTTCTTCGGTGGGTGCTTTGAACTCTTTGGCGCGGCTGGCATCGAGTTTCCAGCCGGTGTTGTTCACTACGTCGTCAACGCTGATGCCGGGAAAAACGGCGTCGAGTTCCAGCAGACCTGTCTCGTGGTTACTGCGCATGATGCACAGGTCGCTAATCATGACCAGCTCGCCGCCGCGCCCCAGGCCGTAGTCCCAGCGCGACTCGTGTTTATCGCGAGGGCCGCGCGCGCCCGCCACGCTGGTGAGGTATTCGACACGCTCGGGGAAACGACGCGCTTCCTGTACCATCGTCACCAGCACTTTGTCCGCGAACGATGCGATGTTATTCGCGCCGCCGCTACCCGCGAAACGCACTCCTGGCCCCTTGCCTGTCCCGGAGACCCCGGCAGGCCAGTAGCCGTCGATGATGGTTGAGTTCAGGTTGCCGTACATGTCGCATTCGGCGCCGCCCAACATGCCGACCGTGCAGTAGCCGCGCAGGGCGGTTGTGCCGAAGGTATCGGCCATGTTGGAGACCATGCTGGAATGCAGGCAGCCGCGTGGGTCAGAGACCGAGATGGGCAGGTGTTCGACATGCGGCCCCACGATACCCGCTTCCATTATCAATGTCATGTTGGGTGCGACAGTGAACTGCGCAAGCATGGAGGCCAGCAGCGGCAGACCCGTGCCGGCGAAGACGAACGCGCCGTCGGGTACCTCGCGCGCTGCTGCTACTGCCAGCAATTCCATCGAGGTGTATTGCGTGCGTGTTAGTCCGCGTTCGTGAAGATAGGCATCGTAGACTTCATCGGAAATTTGTTGCATTGTATGCTCCTGTTCTACGCTCTTGCTACATGGGCCGTTTGAGGTCGGCGCGATACCCATAGGCGGGCGTGGCGCGTAACTCGAACAGGCGGTTCATTCCTACGACTCGCTGCAAGTAATCCCAGTCGTCTTTCGTTTCGTAAACGTGCTGCGTCCAGTAGTCCTTGACCTCTTCCTTGCTCTTGCGGTTGAGCCTGCCATAGCTGACGAACCAGTCCCAGTCATAGTCGTAGTAGTTTGGCACGGCTGAGGGATAGCCGCCGAATGGTTGTTCTACGATGGCGGTAGTGATATGCGCGGGCAGATGGTTCAATTCAGGAGCGGCGCGCAATTCGTCGTTGGGGACAATCTGCTCGCACTCGACGATCAGGATTCTAGCGCACATAGCCTGTTCCGCGTCTGGCCCGTTGATGCCTTCCATGCGTACTGTGCCGTCGGTAGCGACACGCTGCGCGCGAATGACGGTGACTTCAGGCATGATGGGCGGCACAAGCATAACTTTGACGCCCTTTGTGCCGGTATATTTATCGGACTCGCGTGTCAAATCGAGCCGGTTGGTCTTGTTGGCCGTGGTGTCGCCGCCCTCGAATGCGTGCGGGCGCAGGCCCCAGCCGTCGAACGGATCGTCGATCACGGCGAATTTCTTGGGTGGGATGCGCGGGTCGATCCAACTGCCGTCTGCGTTTTTGCCGCGCAGTCCGGCTTTGCCGAACACATCATATTCCGGCACGTCGCTACCAAGTTCGGCCATCAGTGGGGCGAAGGGCCAGCCGAAGCGGCCCGCGATGGTGCGGGTGGCATAGCCGTAGTTGCTATAGTCTTCAAACAGGGGGATAGAGCCGTCCTGGATGCGGCGGCGGATGCTGTTGGCAACGGGCTGGATGCCCTCCATGCCGATATAGGTCGTTTCCATACGAGAGATGAGGTCATTCGCGGCCAGCGCTTCTTCAACGGACGCGCCGCCATTCATGGTGCAGAAATGATGCTTGATGCGGTCGCGCTGGCGAATGACCTCGCGCGCGATACTGAATGGACGCCGGGTGTAGCTAAAACCACCCCAGCACACCTGGGTTCCCGTGTGGATATAGCGTTCTACCGCCTCGCGAGCGGTCATTATTTCTGCCATACTACGCTCCTTGTACTCTCCGTAATATCTTTTGAAACGGACTCCGCCTGCTCGACTGGAGACGGCTGGCGCAGTAGTGTTTCGATTTCTGCCATACCTGCCTGGAGTTCGCCAACCACCTGCGCGAGCGATGCATGAGCGTTGCTGAGTTCGTCTTCGATGAGGTGACGGTCCTGCTCGTTCATCGATGTGAGAGCATCACCGAGGTCGCGCATACTGGCGGGGACACGCATCAAGGGTATGCCGAGGTGGCTTAAATCCACTTCGATGGTGTTAAGGAGCCAGATGGCGCGCATAGCCCGGCTCCATTCCTGGTTAGACATACATCATCCCTCTTGTGAAATAGCGTTGAACAGAACAATAGAAATCGCCTGAAAGCCTCAGGCCATAGAATGGTGGGCGAGAGAGCGTCTAGCCAGACACGATACAGACGTGTAGATCAAGACACTCGACATGCTAAGCAATCCCACTTCTCATGACCAGAGGCGTTCAGGCGCAACGCAAGTTGCGGACTACTTTAGCCCATAGGGAACGTGGGCAACTTGATCGCCGAATTGGTGGAAGCGAGAACGCCGGCCAGTGCCGTATACCAGGCAAGGGCGGCCGTGATAATGCCAAGCCAACCGCCGAGGGTTGTCATGCCGGATGCTCCTCCCAGTGCCCCGATAGTGAGGAATAGGAAGGTTAGGGTCAGGAAGCCAAAGACGGCAATCAGAGCGCCGTTCAGCTTGAACGTTCCCAGGAACATCAGGACGGTGAAAATCGTCCAACCGAGGAAGAAGACACCAAGAGCGGTGCTGCCACCGGCCAATTCGACAACGTTCTTTCCACCAAACAGGGGCATTAGTGAGAAGCCGACTGCTATCCAGAATGCTCCATAGGAAGTGAAGGCGGTCGCGCCGAAAGTGTTGCCGCTCCTGAACTCCCACATGCCCGCCATAAGCTGGCCGAGGCCGCCATAGAAAAGGGCGAGGCCGATAACGATAGCTGCGCCTGAATACAATCCGGCGTTGGCTGCGCTGAGAACGAATGTAGTAAGTGCGAAGGCGCTGAGGCCGAGGGGTGCGGGGTTGGCAATCGCTGACGCGCTAGATGAGGCGCGTTCAACTGCGGAATCTGCCATAAGGGTTCCCACCTTTCGTATATTGAGACTAGCAAAACATGTACAAACGTTCGTTGGGTACACATCGCGTTGACGCAGGCGCGTCGCCGGCGTAACTGCTTGTCGCGGACAGCCTTGTCCGTTGGGTAAGGTAGGATATCATCCATAAAACCCATGGATGATTTCATGTTCGTCTGTGGAAAGACGATAAACACACTACGAAGTATGTGAAGAAGTAGATGGAGAATACCACGAGTCGTTCGTTTGGTCTATTATCCTCCTTTCAAGTCTGATGGAGTCAGTAACTTCACCTTTATTTACAAATTCATTGGTGAGTTTACTTACAAGACAGTATAGCATAAAAATAGCGATTTGTAAGGGGGGTAGAGAAAATTGTGATATGATTGTAACTTATTAGTCAGTATTGCAAAAAACACTGGTGGAAGGAGCTATGGCAAAAGATACACGCGACCCCCAGGAAATCCTGGCGCATATCATCTCAGCGCGGGTTGCGCTAACCTCCGCGCTTTTTGGCTTGAGTGAAGCTAGGCTGATTGCCCCTGACGCGGTCGGCAACTGGTCGGTCAAGGACGTGATGGCGCACATTGGTCACTGGGAAGATGTATGCCTGGAGGAATTGCGCATTCACCTGCGCGGCGAAAGCTCCGGCAAGGATTATCGAGATGCCGTTGCGCTCAACGATGAGTGGGAAGCGCGCCTGCAGGCTCTCTCACTGCAAGAGTCCATCCAGCTTTTCGAGACTGCCCATTATCAATTGTTCGGCTTGTTGGCCTCGTTGCAGCCTGAACAATGGAGCGGCTACGTGCGAGCCTGGGTGCAGGGTGCGACGTGGCATCACTTCGAGGAACATAGCGAGCAGATTCGCGCGTGGCGAGAGGGGTTGTAAAGTCGCATGTCATTCTGAGCGCAGCGAAGAATCCCTTTCAGGCTGACAACTCCTGGGTTCACGAGGGATTCTTCGCTGCGCTCAGAATGACAGCAGGGGCACCGGGAATATAGGTCACAGGGCTTGCTCCCACGCAGTTTAGAATCCAGGCTGCAACCAGGGTTTTTGCTGGAAGTCTTGCTTGATGATGGTAATGTAATTGATCGCGCCCGATGTGTACCATCCACCGCTAAACCAGAACCCCAGGCAGCCCCAGATGTCGCCCGCGTGGTAGCGCGCATAGCCAGGGGATGGAGTCAGTTGGTAGAGATAGTCTGCCCACCCCTCATAACAGTTGCGTATCCAGCCATACACAAATTCGGCATTGAAGGCGGTATCTTGCTGGCTCATGGGCCATTCCGACTTGAAGTAGGTATATTTGATCTGGAGAATGCCATAGCTCTGGTAGCAACTGCTGCCATTCCACGTACCCGGCGGGCAGAGGCTCTGGTTCGTAGTGTAATCTCCAAGCTGGCTTTGATGCCAGTTTGACTCCTGGACGGCCTCGGCTCGCACAATATTGACATCGATGCCCCATTTGCAAGCTACCCATTGCAAGATTTCGTCGGTAGTGCCGGTGTAATTGCCGGTAATTTGTCTGCGCAGGCTATCCGACTTGTCATCCAGACCAATGGTTGGGTTCCAGGGCTGCAGGTTGGCGATTTGCGCTGCTGAAGGCACACGATGATTGGCGCTAGTATTGTCAGGGCGCAGTTCCCCTGTTGGAGCGACACGACCAGCGCACGTACTCTCGCCCGGTAGCGCGCTGCCAGGCGGAAGCGTGTTGCCCGGGTTGCCGCCTGGCGATGATGTTGTTGTGGGAGTCCCCTGCGCTATAGTTGATGTGGGCGATTGCGAGGGCGATGAAGTACCAAGGGGTGTAGGCGAGCCGTATGTTTTATATGGAGCGGAGATGGATATACCAGGGGTAGCCGCCTGGTGTGCCTGAATAGCAAAGGCGTTATAGGCAGATGAAGGTGGCGTAGTGACCTGAGTATTGTCCCGCTTCGAGGTCGAGATGAGCGCATGAGAGAGAAGTGTTACAGCAACAAGTAAACAGATGCTTCCACAGACGAGAATCGTCATTACAGGCGACCATCGCATAACTTGATGCGCCTTCTTCCCAGGCTTCATATCTTCCCCATTGGTTCTTTCTAAATTACTGTATTTCAATATATTCCATAAAGTCTCTCTCATAGTATGACGCCCGTGGAGCTTTTCTGTAGCCAAATTAGTACTGTAGGGGCATGGTTTTCTAATATGCTACTCCTGACATTGCACCCCCATATGTGCTACACTTTCTAAAGTGCTAGATTGCGAGCAGCTCTGCGTTCAAGTAAGAGGCTGCTGGTAATTACCCTCTTTTTCAGGCCCATTTTTCAATGACAGGAGCATTTCTTCGATGACACAAACGGTTGATACAACCTCACACTCTACCGTCGGGCAGTCAACACGCCGGCAGGATGGATTTGATAAAGTTACCGGGCGCACACGCTACGCTGGCGACCTCTCAATAGGAGGGCTATTACATGCCAGGCTCGTGCTCAGCCCTTACGCGCACGCGCGTATCAGCGCTATCGATATTGCAGCAGCGATGCAGGTTCCTGGCGTGAAGGCGGTCTACACGAGCGAGACGCTTGGTGTGGCCGATCCTGCCAGCAATGCGCGCACCCATGCTCCCCTGGCCTACAAGGAAGTGTTGTGGGCCGGGCAGCCTGTTGCCATCGTGCTGGCGGAAAGCGAAGCCGCCGCCGAGGATGGCGTTGGAGCCGTTGATGTGGAATACGAAGAGCTGCCGGTAGTGATGGACCCCATAGCGGCTATGCAGCCGGGCAGGCCGTTGACGCGCACGCTTGTCAAGGAAACATCGTCCGAGATTGCGGGCGGCGGCGCGCACGCTGCCGTTTCAGAGAGCGACGTGGCGGAAGTCGAGCAAGAGCAACTTTCCGAGAATGTCAGCGATAAGGCTCACATACATGGAGGCGACATAGCAGCGGGATGGCGCGAGGCTGAGGTGGTGATCGAGCGCACCTACACTACCAGCATTGTGCATCAGAGCTACATTGAGCCACAGACCATCACCGCGCAGCCGGGCGCTGGCGGGCAGCAACTGACCGTCTGGGCGAGTTCGCAGGGCATGATGGGCGTGCGTTCAAGCGTGGCCGAAACGCTCGCCATTTCTGAACGGCAGGTGAGAGTTGAATCGGTGCCGATTGGCGGCGCTTTTGGCGGCAAGTTTGGCCTGCTGGAACCGCTTGCCGCCGCCGCCGCTTACAGGTCGCGCCGCCCCGTCAAGCTGGCTTTAACGCGCACGGATGATCTGCTGGCGGGCAATCCCGCGCCGCAATCCAGCTTTACGCTCAAACTGGGCGCGAAACGCGATGGGACGCTGGTAGCGATGCAGAGTAAGATTGTCTTTGATACTGGCGCATACGCTGGCGCGGGCGTTTTCCTGGCCGGTTTGATCCTCGGCAGCACCTATCGCTGTCCCAATTACGATTTTCGTTGTTACGAGGTCATGACGAATAAGGCCGGCGTGGGCGCATATCGCGCGCCGTGCGCGCCCCAGGCCACCTTCGCGCTCGAATCGGCTGTTGACGAGCTCTGTCAGAAATTGCAGATCGACCCGGTCGCGTTTCGCCTCAAGAATGGATTGAAAGAGGGAGACCCGACCATTGATCATCGCAAATGGCCGCGTATCGGCATTCTGGAATGCCTGGAAGAAGTACAGAAGCATCCGCTCTGGACAGACCGCGCGGCGCAAAAGACCGCTCCTGAAGAGTTGAAGGGCTGGAAAATCGGTGTCGGTCTATCCGTCGGAGGCTGGCCCGGCGGCACAGAACCAGCCGCGGCGGCTTGCCGGCTTGAGAAAGATGGCTCGATCTCGGTTGTGGTAGGGACGGTTGATCTAACCGGATCTGATACTTCGATGTCGTTGATTGCCGCGCAGGTTCTGGGGATGCCGGTTGATGCGGTGCAGACCGCGCACGATAATACCGATACTATGCCGTATAGCGGCGGTACGGGCGGCAGTAAAACCACCTATTCGATGGGCGCGGCGGTGCTGGCTGCTGCCCAGGATGCGCGCAGCCAGATACTCGCGATTGCCGCCGAGATGCTGGAAGCCTCGTCCAATGACCTCGATATCGAAGGGGATAAGGTTGTGGTGCGCGGCGCGCCGGGCAAAGATGTCACGCTGAAGAAGATCGCCTCGGCCTCGATGCGTTTCGCGGGCAAGTACGCTCCTGTTTATGGGCGCGGGCGTTCCGCCATCAGCACTACTTCGCCCATGTACGGTGCGCACGTGGCGCGTGTGGCCGTCGATCCTGAAACCGGGGAGGTGCGCGTGCTGGATTACCTGGCGACGCAGGATGTCGGCTTTGCCATTAACCCGGCGGAAGTCGAGGGGCAGATTATCGGCGGCGTGACGCAGGGCCTCGGCTGGGCACTCTACGAGGGTTATGCCTACGACGAAAACGGCCAGTTGTTGACCTCAACCCTGATGGATTACGCGCTGCCGCATAGCCCTGAGGTGCCAAATATCACGCCCGTGCTGATCGAGATTCCGTCGCCGCTCGGCCCATTTGGTGCGAAGGGCGTGGGTGAACCTCCCGTTGTACCGGTCGGCGCTGCCATTGCCAACGCCGTTTTCGACGCGGTCGGCGCGCGCGTGGCGGAGCTGCCTATTACGCCAGAGCGGTTGTTTAAAGCCATGCATTAATGTCAGTAAGGATAGGCTTTCATGGCAGGCGCGATGCGCCTGCCATGAAAGCCTATCCTTACTGACAAAAATCTTCTGCCACCGCTGTCAGTATCTCCGCGCATTGTTCCACCTGGGTAAGATCGGACCACTCTACTATGGCGTGTGCCCCTGCGCCGCCGGGGCCAAAGACGACAGTAGGCATACCGGCAGCCGCGAGCAGCGCGGAATCCATCCAGCCCGTGCCGCCAACCTCTGCTATCTCGCGTCCCATCAGTCGTTGTACATGTTGGAGGACGGTTTGTGCGATCGGTTCTTGCAGCGAGACCTCAAATGGCTCCCGCGTCAGGCCGGTTTTGACGATGGCCTGAAAGGTCGGGTCATGCGCGGCGATGCGCGCGAAGATGGCGGGGAGTTCCGCTTCGATATGCTGCGCTGTTTCGCCAGGAATGGTGCGTCTTTCTATACTCAAGAAGCAGCGTTCGGGATAGCTCGAAAGCTCCTGTCCGCCTTCGATCAGCGAAGCATGAACGGAACCGCTACCGAGCAAGCGATGGGAGGCTGTTGAGCGCAGGGTGAGATCGAGTTCTTCTAATCCCGTAAGCACTTTGCCCATTTTCACGATGGCATCGACTCCCAGGTCAGGCCGCGAACCGTGCGCCGCGACGCCCTTTGTTTCGATGCTAAACCAGGCAAAGCCTTTATGCGCCGTGCAAATTTGCAGTTCGGTGGGTTCTGTCACAATTGCCGCGTCCGCTCGCCAGCGTTTGACTATGGCACTGGTACCGATGCTGGCGTATTCTTCGTCTACAACTGCCGTCACGATCACGTCACCACGCAGTCTGCGCTGTCTGGCAGACGCGCCTGCAGCCATGATGGCCGCCAGGCCGCCTTTCATATCGAACGCGCCGCGTCCATACAGGCGATTATTCTCTATATAGGGATCGTGCGGGCGTTCCATGCCCGTGACTCCAACGGTGTCCATGTGCGCGTTGAGCAAAAGCGAACGACCGCCGCCGCTGCCGCGCGCGATGCCGATCACGTTTGAGCGTCCGGGCGCGGCCTCGTCCATTACTACCTCCAGGCCCGCTCGCTCAAACCACTGCGCCACAAAATGCGCGATATTTCCTTCGCCCGCGCCTCCCGGCACAAGATCAGGGTTGATGGAATCGATTGCTACCAGTTGCCGCAATAGTTCGGTGATTTCGCTCATACTGGTGTCTCCTTACCTGGAATATACGATGCCGATAGTTTAAGACTACCCACAAAATCGGCGAAAGTGTAGGGGCAAAAGCTCGAATTTAGTGCTTCTGTCAAGTAGGTCTCTGGTATGCGCCATTTGATACCCAAGCACAGCCATTGATACAGCTCTGAGAGCGGGTACAAATCTGCGACAAGCTGCTCTCTTGTCAGGGTATTTTCTGGCTTCAAGCAGGAGCAGTTCTGCCGCTTAACCCTCTTTCCTGCCTTTCTCTCTTTTTGGGAGGTGAGCAGCTTAGAAGAGGTCGGGAGGGGGAACGTCTACGCCAATGATGGCGGTAATCACTAATAACCCCACGATGAGAAGGAGTCCGATCCACAGCGTCAAGTCTGTTTCCTTTCCTCTGTTGCTTGCTGAGATACCCAGAACAGGCAGGGTAACTTTCTGGTTCTAAATAAAACGGCGTAATTGTTGCGGGAAACTATAAGGATATATCCGCTTCCAGGTGCAGAAGTTATCCGCAGGACTTTCGCCGTTTTATTTAGTATGCACGAAACAAGGCTGTCACACTAGCAAACAGGTCACAGTCGGATTGTGGCCTTGTTTCACATGCTCTGGGCAGCCCTGCCGGTGGTGGGGTTCTCATCTGCATGGGAACTCTCGAAACTTCGGACAGAGTACGAATTGAAAAAAGAGATCGCTAGCGAGAAAGCCAAACAACAAGCAGTAAGAATTGCGGTCAAGAATGCAGTGGGAAACGAAGAAGAGGTAACGGTTATTCCCATGCCTGGCTGTTGTTTCACAACCTCACGAACAAAAAAGAACGCTGGCGACCAGTGTTTTTAGAAATTGATCGCGCCAGCGAACAGCAGACCTTTTTCAAACGGCAAGTGATAGCCACCCCCAAAAAACTGTTAATCGAAAGCGGCTCCACTCTCCATACTGAAAATGAAGCCGCCTGAAAATTGTCGCATCCTATGAACGGTCAAGGCACTTGAACGCTAAGCCGGTAACCACCAGCCTACATATTTACCATACGAATAATAGTTATGCTCTGCGATGGTTTCTACATGGATGTTTTTCGTATGCAGCACCTTTTCACCATACGTATCATCGGTTGAGAAGAATGTGCCATCCCCGTTGCTGATACCGACATGGCTATAAAGGTAGCTGGTAGTAGATTTTGTAGGCACAAGGAAAAAGACCAGCGCACCATACGGCGGTGGTTGGCTGGTACCCACAAATCCGCGTGTAATGTGAGGCCACACATCTTCTGGATAGGCATCTCTGTTTAAAGATGGCCTGTTCCAATATGTATCTATAGCGATGTTGTTTGATCTGTATGCATCAAAGGCAAATGTCAAACACAGTCCTACATACTGGTTCCCATTGCCATTGAGATGTATCCAACCAAACCACGCTGCATACCTATCAGCAGCACTTCCACCCCAACTACAACGCTGCGCTGTACGCGGAACCATAGACCCTTCATTACAACTGGCTGTCCAGGCAGCAGGATTATTTCCAGGACTATTTAGTGTATACCCAGGCGTCCAGTTATCCGATTGCCAGTTCCACGTAGACCCGCCACAACCAACATGTAAACTGATAGTGGTTGGGAAGGCAGTTGGAACTGTAGCATAGAAGATACCGCCGCGATTATCTGGTGCGTTATCCTGGAACCAGTAAAAACCACTCCCACCGCCAGTACTGTTTATCCAGATGTTGACAAACTGGTGATTGGCGCAACTGACCGTGCCACGCACAGTAATTGTGGTACTGGCCCTGGCGGAAGAGGGAACTCCCAAGACGCCCGCTACAGCAGAGAGCATAGCCACTACTACAAAACCGAAGATCAGTTTTGACTTGAGAAATTTTTTCATATCTGTTTATCCTAAACTATAGAAACAACAAAATCGCCAGAGAAAGGGTCGCCATCAGAAAGGAAAATGAACTTGAGAGGTGTAATTTGAGCTTTAACAATCTGGAATTCACTCACTTGCTACCTACTCATCAGACAATTGTAAGAGGGAAGAGGGTATATATTAATAGTGAAATTGGTTAAGGGATGGTTATGAACGTATCAATGTGATTGAGATTACACTACCATTTTTCACTCAAAAATAAATGGAAAGATACACAAGAAATGAGCTAGTAGGAATGCACTACTACATGGAGAAATAGTAGCAAAGAAGCGGTATGAGGAAATGCTTGCAGATTTCTCGTGTGTGCTGGTTTGAGAACACTGGTGGGGTGGTCAACTTTTCAGCTAGCAAACTGTCAATATATCTTGGTACTCAAGTGCTTGACGAGCACAACCTCATCGCTTATCTTGTGAGTACATACCCGTTTTTTCAGGCTGTCGTTGGTCGCCCGAAGTATGAGGGCGACGACTAACGCCACGGTACTCACAAAGTAGCAGCAATAGTACCATTTTTGAGCGGGTTTCCTCGTCTTCTGCTATACTCTCTCCTGATTGAGAGATACAAGTTCATTCTGTAGAGGAGAGAGAGAAGGATGGAAAGGTTGCTTTCAAGCTACCAACAACATATTATAATCAAGCAGATGCTTCACGAAGCGCGGCATCTAACAAAAGAGGGAGTGCCGCCAGCGCAGGTCAAAGCGGGCGTTGGTCATTTGCGAGATCACCTGGTGGAACAGGCTCTCACCGACCTGCGCCTTCGCTATCTGCGGGGACATCTTAGATAAGGCTCTCAGGAAGCCAGGAAAGCTAATGGCATCTGCATGGTGTGTGTGCTATACTTACACAGTGCCAGCAGGGGCCTTGCCTGCATTACTACAGAAGGAGTTTTACGTATATGACCGTTGCGGAAACCTTTGAGACGATGGTAACTCTTTTTAATCCCGCGGCAGCTTCGAATATGAGCAAAACATTCCAGTGGAACATCACTGGCGAAGAGGCCGGTGTCTATGCCCTTCAAATAGCCGATGGTGCCTGCCAGCTGATTAAAGGCGGCGTGGAGAAGGCCGATGTGACCTTCAACCTGTCTGACCAGAACTGGCTGAAAATGGCGGAAGGCAAGCTTGACCCACAGAGCGCCTTCTTTAGCGGCGCGCTTAAAGTCACCGGCGATATCGGCCTGGCCTTGAAAGTTCCCCAGCTCTTCCCAACCCCGCGCTAAAGCAAGCAAAGAGAGGTCGGGTGCAGGCTTCCGCTCGCGAGCGGAAGCCTGCACCCGACCTCTCTTTGCTTGCTTGTTTTGATTTAAATTTCTAAAAATTTGGGCTTGCCAATCTTCACTTTTGTATGGTATACTCACCATGACTACGTGTGTCTTTTGCGCAGTACGGCATCCCGTAGAAAGGCGTTTGAAATGGCTCTCAGGAGCGATGAACTACACTATAATTTACAACACCTGAATGGTATGCTGACCACCCATGAAGCGGCTAAACAACTTGATTTGAGTTACTGGCATTTTATGCACCTTGTGGAAGCCGGACGCATACCGGGTGTGCGCGTTGTAGATCGGTGGCTCTTCTCTCCCGATGACCTTGACGATTATAGACGCAGTAAGTATGGCGAACTCGAAGACCTGGCAAGAACAGCGCTTGAGCATCCCGCAATTGATCTCACGCAGAAACAAGAAACGATTTGTCGTTTCCTCGCCAGTAGTGAAAGACCATCCGAAATTGCGCGTAAACTGAAGCAATCTCGCCAGGCCGTCCACTCACAAATATCCCTGATTAAAGAAAAAGTCTCGCGTATCCAGCCCAAAAAGCCTCTCTCATCTTCTACACCGGAAGTGCCCGCGCGGCCATCGCGCATAAGAAAAGCGCCAATCCCGCTGCGCCTGCCTAAAAAGTAAGCAATAAACTCGCCTGTCAATGGCAAATGATTACCAGGCAGTGAAGTGAAGGGCGACACTGCGATGACTGCTGAAATTGCAATAGTCTCTCCAGGCGAGGTACAGGAGTATCTCAACAACGTTTCTCCGTACATCATTTTAGATGCCCGTCCTCGCTCGCATTACGTTACCGGTCATATACCCGGCGCAATCTGGATAAATTGGGAGTCATGGTGTGAAGAAGCGCCTGCTCATGCTGGACAAACATTAGCACAGGCAGGATATTGGGGAGTGCTTAAAGAGAGCACAGATGTTTCACTTCAAGAAGCTGTGACGCGCTCGGGATTGAGAGATGGATGCCCGGCGCTTGTCTACGCTGATGGCCCGATCTCAAAGGGACGTGAAGCCCGTATCGCCTGGATGCTCCTGTACTGGGGAGTATCCTCCGTGTCCCTTCTCAATGGAGGCTGGAGTGCCTGGCTCAAAATGGGGGGAAGGAGTGATGCGGTAATACCAACGCCCGGTCTCAGCCAGTTCCACATCCGTGTTCAGGGACACCGGCGAATTCAATTGCACCAACTAAAGCAAGACTTGCAGGGAAATACTATGCCTCTCTTGATCGATGCGCGTTCGCGTTCAGAGTTTGCCGGACGTAACAATTCCTATCAGCCCCGCCTGGGAAGGTTGCCAGGAGCGGTGCATATGCCTTATACAGACTTATTTGATGAAACTGGAAGCTATGTTACGAAAAGCGCCTACCTGGAGCGCCTTCCGCCACAGGTAATGGGGGCTGACCGTTGCGTGGCCTACTGTGAAGTGGGAGTCCGTTCCTGTCTCTTCGCGCTTCTCCACGAAATCTATACGGGCCAGGTTGTTGCTAATTTCGATGGTTCAGTCATGCAGTGGGCATTGCATAAGACACTACCAATGGAGCGCGATACTCAATAAGAGGAATTCTTCTCAACTTCCCCTTAATCATCGCTGTCTCGCGTTGCAGGAATGCGCCTGGATGTCCGATCGATTTCTGGCGCGACAAAGCGATAGCCAACTCCAGGCTCGGTGAGTAAGTAGCGCGGACTGGCGGGATCAGGTTCCAGCTTCTGGCGCAAACGGTTGATATACACGCGCAGGTACTCGGCTTCACCGCCGTATTCAGGTCCCCAGATACTTTGTAGCAGCATACGATGAGTGAGCACTTTGCCCGCGTTGGTGATAAGTTGCTTCAGGACTGAGAACTCGGTTGGCGACAATCGCACTTCAACTCCCCGGAGTCGCACCACATGCCCTGCCAGGTCGATTTCAAGATCGCCAAATTGTTTTGTGCCGCTGGCGGGCGGTGTCCCCTCCCACTGGGTGCGCCGCAGCACCGCGCGCACGCGGGCCAGGAGTTCCTCCACGCCAAATGGCTTGGTCAGGTAGTCGTCCGCGCCCAGATCGAGCGCAGTTACCTTGTCGCTTTCGGCATCCAGCGCGGTCAATACGATGATGGGAATGGCTGAGTGTTCGCGCACGCGCCGGCACACTTCGAGTCCATCCATGCGCGGCATCATGATATCCAGTATTAGCAGATGAGGGGCTTCCTGCTCCCACAGGGCCAGAGCCTCTAACCCGTTGCTTGCTTCAAGCACTTCGAAGCCGCGCGCGCGCAGGTTCCGGCTTATGAAGTCGCGCAGCGCCAGTTCATCTTCAGCGAGCAGAATGCGTTTCGCCTTTGTTGTCATGGATATTTCCCTTCTACAGCCGAAAGCTCCGGTGTTGCAGCAGTAACAAGTGGCGCGGTGACTGTGGGCGAGACGAGCGGGAGGGAGAATGCGATGGTCGTGCCCTGCGCGCTGCTCTCCGCCCAGATCGTGCTTGCGTGGGCCTCAACGAAGGCTTTACTGATTGCCAGCCCGAGACCAGTGCCGACCGAATGCTGCTGGCGGCCATGGCGTGTCCGGTAGAAGCGCTCGAACACATGTGGCAGTTCATCAGGGGCCATGCCGGGTCCATTATCCGAAACGGCTAGAACAACGGCATTCCCCCGTCTTTCTGCGGTGATAAGCACTTCGCCCCCGCCATAGATAAGCGCGTTGGCAACCAGGTTGTGGAGTACCACCTCTATACGAGCGCCATCCACGTTGACCGGCGGGAGGCCGTCAGGAATGCGCGCGTGTATGGACACAATCGGTGAACGTAATCGCTCGATGCTCTTCGCTACAAGGTCCTGCACTCGCATGGGTTCGCGATTGAGGAGGAGCAGTCCAGCTTCCTGGCGCGAGAGGTCAAGCAGATTGCTAACGAGCTGTGCCAGCCTGTCAGCTTCGCTGCTGATGGTTTGCAAGAAATGGCGCTGGTCGGCAAGAGGCCAGGTCACATCTTCCTGGAGCAATGTCGAGGCGTGGCCTTTAATCGCCGCCAGTGGCGTGCGCAATTCGTGGCCGACGGCCGCCAGCAACGTGGTCTTAAACTCGTCAAGCTCGCGCTCGCGAGTCACATCGCGCAGGAGCAGGCCGCGCCCAATGGTCTGCCCCGACTCGTCACCCACATCAAACAGGCGTAAATGGATGGCATGGCGCTGGTTAGACCGCTTGATCTCAACAATCGATTCGGCGGATTCTGTCGACTCAACCTGCGCTAAAGCCTCTTCGCAACTTGCCGGGTCTACCGCAGCGGCGCGCAAGGCATCATAGAGGGTACTGATGGGGCGGCGCTCCAGCGCGGCATTGGCCAGGCCGACCATCGCGCTAGCTCCCAGGTTGGCATACAGCACAATTCCATCGATGCCGGTCAGAACCAGGCCATCGCTCATGCTGCCCATGATGGCCTCCAGCTTCTGCTTCTCCTCGCGCAGCCGCACGTCGCTGCGCTCGTAGAGTATGGCGTGTTCCCAGGCGAGCGTAGCGTAGTTGGCAAAGGTAAGTAGTAAATCGATCTCGTTCTGGTCGAAGGGACGAGCTTCGGTACGATGCACCAGTAGCACTACGGCTCCGGCATGCCGGCTGATGATGGGGACCGCCAGCACCGTGCGAAAGCCTTCGTCGTAGGCGAATGACTGATCTCCGGGGCCAAGTTGCTTCTGTACTGGCTTCCCGTCGCGTAAAGCCAGCACCGGGGCCGAACTCACTTTCTCAGGAGACAGGGAAAGCGTGTGATCGTAGTGTTCGCTATGACCATCGCTGACCAGCACGCGCAACACGCCCTGTTCATCTGGCAGCAGCACCGCCGCGGCCTGCACGTCCACCAGTCGCTGCACCTCGCGAATGATCTTGCTTACTACGGCGTGCGGTTCAAGCGAGCCGACGACCGCGTTCGATGTTTCGAGCAAGGTGCGCAACTCGCCGAGTTTCTCCAACCCGTCGCGTTCCAGGCGTAGAAGCGAGCGCGCCAGGTCGCCGACCTCGTCGTCGCGCCTGGCGAGTAAGGTCGCATCCACCGGGATTGATTGCTCGGAGGTGGGTAGCGCCTGGTGTTCGATAGCGAGCGTATGAAGGGGTCGGATGACGCGGATCAACAGCATCAGCCAGAACAGCAAGCCGCCGATGGCAAAGAGTAATGCTGCGCATAGTAGCCAGAGATGGAACTGCGTGACGACAGCCAGCGCTTCACTTGCGGGTCTCTGCACGACAACAGCCCACCCGGCATCTGTAACGGGAACGGCGCTGAAAAGCCAGTCCTGTCCATCGGGTCCTGTACCCAGATTAGAAGCTACCTTCCCTTGCAGGGCCTGAGCGGCTCCTGGCAGTTCGGTCAGCACCGTCCATAAATACTGCTTTGGATAAGGCGTGGCGATAAGTTCTCCCCGGTTATCAATGATGCTGATCACAAGTTGCCGATTTAATTGCTGTTGCGCATTGACAACTTTCTCCAGGGGAATGCTGAGTTGGGCAAGCGAGATGTTGACTGCCACGATGCCGACCGGCTGACCGTCCTTAGCGTATACAGATTCAGCGATGATAACGCCGGGATTGATATTGAAGTTTGTTCCAGCTGCGATACCAACATCAAAAACCGGGCCATGGGTAGTGCGCGCCTTCAGGACAATATCTTGTGGCGAGAATTCCGCGACTATTCCTGACTGGCATAGAGTGTACGGTGGGTATGGTTGCGGGTTTGGTGAGCATGAGACAATATAGCCACCGAGCGGGTCAAGCCAGTCAACATGATCAACATCGCTGCGAGCCGCCTGAAATACCTGGAAAGCGCTGGCAATCTGGCCTGGAGTCGTGGCCTGCAGCGCGAGCTTGCCCAGCGCTTTCACCGATTGCTCGGCATTGGTGAGCTGGAGGCTTGTCTGGAGGGCAATATCTTGCGCCAACGCCTGGTCTGAGGCCTGCACATCATTGCTCAGTTGCTGCTCGACTACTGCATTGACTGCAACGCCTGCGATCAGCACGACCACCACAAAGAGCAGGTACACGCTTAGCAATTGTACCAGGAGAGATCGACGCATGAAATGCAGCATAGCCAGTACTCCTCAGTGAGTTCAGCATGAGACAACCTGTTTATTTCAGCGGTATTGAGTTCATAGAGGAAAATTCTTCCTTGCCCTTTTGTAGCTGTGCCAGGCGCGCGTTGTCCTGCTCTAGCTTGCTCGCGGCTCTGACCAGCAGGGTATCGATGTGTTGCTGCGGCCAGATCACCACGCCGTCCTCGTCAGCGATGACCAGGTCACCATTGTGAATGATGGTTCCACCGAGAGAAACGCTGCCACCCACCACAGCAGGGCCGTTTTTACGGGATGCGATGGGGGTGACGCCGCGGCACCAGACGCCAAACTGCGCCTGGCGAATCTCTTTCACATCGCGCACCAGGCCATCCGTAACAAGGGCGACTATCCCTGCCGACTGCAATTCAAGCGCCAATAACCCGCCAATGGTGGCGGTACGCGAGGTGCTGCCACCGGCAATCACAAGCACGGAGCCGGGCGGAGGCGAAGCATTGATGGCTTCGCGCACGCACTGGTTGTCATCCTGGCTAGTGAGAACAACAAAGGCTGGCCCGACCACTCGCGCATCAGGGAGGAGCGCGGAAATCCAGGGAGGCAATACGCCCTGCCCTTCGGCTGCATCCGATGCAAGGGTGGCAGCAAGCCACTCGGGAAACTCCTTCATGATACCGCCATCTCCTCTTGTTCGTTCTTCTGCTCAGCCATCTCGGTAAATACGTTACCAGCTTGAGGTCGCTGGAGAACATTGATGGTTTCAGTATAACTTATTTTCTGGCGTATTCATACACGTTTTTTTCGCGAAAACAGCCTGGATACTAGCCCTGAGACCAGTATCCAGGCGTTCACGACAGCGATGCTAGCCGCTTGCAGCGGTGGTAAAAGTGTTGGTAAATGTGATACTCAGATCGATCTGCTTGCCCTGTACAGCCGTGTTGGTCTGCTGCTCAATGCTGAGAACAGAGCCGGGACCGTCAGAAGGCATGTTCCCATCGGGGCTGAAGATGGCCATCTGGTTTTGCAGCGCCGTCACATACTGGTCTTTATTCCCGGCGTAGTAGTCGGCTGGCATCATATCAGCGATCTGTGTCGCCGTGTGGGTTTGCATCCACTTCAATGTTTTGACGTAGGCGTTCACCAGCTTCTGGACGACATCCTTATGGCTGTTGACGTAATCGTTTTTCATAAAAAGGCAGATGAAGGGATAGGACCCGCCGAGGGCTGCTGTAGTGGATTGTGGTGAGCGCAGGTCAACCAGGACTTTTCCGATACCACTCGCTAAGACACGTGAGATGGTTGGCTCGGTAGTCATGCCTGCATCGATTTTTCCCTGTTGTAACGCTGCGATGAACGTATCGCCAGCGCCTACCGGGACGTAATGCGCCTGGTCTGGCCCCAGACCTACTCTGTGAAGCAGGGCGATCTGCAAAGCCTGTGTTCCCGAACCAAGCTCGGTGACACCCAGGTTCTTGCCTTTGAGGTCGGCAAACGAGTGAATCTGACCAGCCTCTTTGGCGGAAACTATTTCGGCTTCGCCGGGCGCGATACCCAGTTGCACTACGGACTCTATGTTCTTGCCTGCCGCCTGTAGATCGATGGTGTGGTTATATGACCCCGAACCGGCATCTACCTGGCCGGCAAGCACCTCTGTCTCTGCCGATTGCCCGGAAGCCTCGTCAATCAGCGTCACGTCGAGACCCTGCTGGGCGAAGTATCCGAGCCGCTGGGTAAGTTCATTAGGCAAATAGATTTGTTTGCTCAGCCCACCCACCATAATCGAGAGGTGAGTTACTGTAGTGGTGGTACCATTGCTAGAAGTAGTCGTGGTAGTGCCGCTACTGCCACACGCGCTAAGAATGAGGGCCAGAATGATGCCGGCCACCAGGCCAGTCCTTCGTTTCCACGAGTTCATGAGTCTGCTCCTTCCAGTCATCGAGAGTCACACTTGTGACCAATGATTGTCGTTGATCGATTTGCTTGATTGGTGGAATACCAGCTACGGGGACAAGTACCGTAGCTTTTCTACCTGGATGATTACTTAAATCCCCCTTTCGTAAACATTGTCTAGATCGTTGCCTCTACAACTGTACTGGGTCGCCAGCGAAGTAGGCGGCGCTCTAACGCAGTGATAAGCATCTCCGATAGTAACGCTATCACGGCCAGAATTACCATTGCCGCAATGACGCCGTTGTTGTTGAAGGTTTGTCCTGCGGTCTGGATCAACAGGCCGATACCCTGAATCGCGCCTACATACTCGCCTACCACCGCGCCAACCAGCGCGAAGCTGAAGCTGGTGTGCAGGCTGGCGAATATCCACGTCAGGGCTGATGGGAGAATCACCGAGGTAGTGATGCGTCGTGGGTTTGCTCCCAGAATACGCGCGTTGGCGAGCAAGTTGCGATCAACTTCGCGCACTCCCTGAAAGGCGTTGAAAAAGACGATGAAGAAAACCAGCACAACCGACAGCGCTACTTTGGATTGTATTCCCAGGCCCAGCCCGACGGCAAAAAGAGGTGCGAGCGCGACGCGCGGAATAGAATTTAACCCCTTGACGTAGGGACCCAGCACGTCGGACAGGAAGCGATTGCGCCCAAGCACCACGCCAAAGATGATGCCGAGTATTACGCCGATTACGAAACCTAAGATGGCCTCCTCCAGGGTGACGGCGATTTGTTCCCACAAAGAACCCTGCGCTGTACCCTGTGTTACCCATATGACGAGCTGGTTCCAGATGCCAGAGGGCTGCCCCCAGAAGAAGGGGTCGATGAACGCGGTTTTGGAGCCTGGGGGAAACCAGCGAGCGCCGAATTCCCAACTTCCGATAATCACCACGAATAACAGCACGCGCAAGATATTGATCTGGATGCGTCGGCGGCGATGGTCCTTCTTATACGATGTGACCTCTTTGCTCTCAGGAGCAGTGGCGGCCTGTTCATTAACCTCGTTGTTTAGTACGTTCATAGCTTATCATCACCTCATTGCGCAAGTCTTCCCAGATTTGCTGGTACAGTTCGACGAAACGCGGCTCAAAGCGGATTTCCGCTACATGGCGCGGGCGCGGCAGATCGATGCTATAGATACCTTTGACGGTCCCCGGCCCTGCCGTGATGACACATACCCGGTCCGCCAGGGAGATGGCCTCCTCGAGATCGTGAGTGACGAAGACAACGGAAGCGTTGAGGGAGGACCATAACTGAAGCAGTTCGTCTTCCATCAAGGTGCGTGTCTGTACATCGAGGGCGCTGAATGGCTCGTCCATGAGCAGGATTTGCGGCTCATTGATAAAAGTCTGGGCCAGCGCCACGCGCTTGCGCATACCGCCCGATAGCTGGTGCGGATAGTGGTCCTCAAACCCGGACAGTCCAACACGCGCAATCCAATCGCGCGCTCGTTCGATAGCCTGGGCCTTTGGCTGCCCGCGAAACATCGGGCCGGTTGCCACGTTGTTCAGCACGCTCTTCCAGGGAAAGACTGCGTCTGTCTGGAACACGTAGCCGATACGTTTATCGATGCCCTGGACAGGCTCTCCCATCACTTCCACTTCTCCAGAGCTTGGCCGCTCCAGGCCGGAGATGAGACTCAGCGTGGTGGATTTACCACAGCCGGTCGGGCCGACTATGGCGCAGAACTCGCCGGGCGCGACATTGAGTGTGAGATCCCGTATAGCAGTGTAGGCCTGGCCGGTGGGTGTGCGGAACCTTTTGGTGACGCTCCGTAACTCGATGGCGGACAAGACCTGGTTTGAGACATTTTGTGAAATGGTTGATGGGTCTATCATAGGTAGATCTGTGCTCACAGCGCTCCTTTCTCTGATGCTCTTGTGGCACACCTGCATGTGCCCCTTCAAATACACTGTCCCATATGCCTGTGATAACAGTGTAACCAGAAAAGCATAAACGGCGCATAAACGTGACCTACTTTGATATAAACAGCGCGTAAATATTTGTATTGCTAATGAGGCCTACCGCCATCTACAATCTTAATGGTGGGATTGTAACAAAAAACTTCTCTGGCTGGAGTGGTTAATCATGCACATGGTCAGTAAGCGTGCTTTATGTGAGAACAGGACAGGATATGCCTCTCATTCGACTAGAAATGTATATCAACGCTCCGCTAGAGCGCTGTTTCGATCTCGCGCTGAGCGTTGACCTGCATCGTAATTCGGTAGCGCATACGCACGAGCGTCCGGTCGCCGGGGTTACTTCAGGAGTGATGAAACTGGGGGATACCGTGACCTGGGAGGCCGTGCATTTTGGTATCAAGCAGTACCTGACATCAAAAATTACGGCCTATGAACGCCCACACCATTTTACTGATGAAATGGTGCAGGGGGTTTTTCAGGAAATCACACATCGCCATGAATTTGTTTCCCGACCCCCTGGGACACTCATGATTGACCTGTTTGTGTTCCACGCTCCGTTGGGCATAGCTGGAAAGCTGGCCGAGGTGCTGTTCCTCACGCGCTACATGAAAGGACTGTTGCTCATCAGGAATCAGTACTTGAAACAGGTAGCTGAAGCGGGAACTGATGCTACACATCTCCAGGTAGAAGCGCACGATGGCTTCTGAGTTATCACGATCATGTTCCCTTTATTGGAAAGGGGGAAAGCGCACCTCGTATGCCTTTGATTAGTGCGCCACTCCATCAGCATCATCAAGGGTGGAGTGACGGAAGCCCATCGAGTAGAGTGAAGCATAGGCGCCGTTAGCTTGCAGCAACTGCGCGTGCGTTCCCTGCTCGATGATGCGGCCTCCTTGCAGCACGACGATGGTATCTGCCCCCTTGATGGTTGAGAGCCTGTGGGCGATAACCAGGGCGGTGCGCCCGTCTAGCAGTCGCTTTAAGCCCTGCTGCACGATGAGTTCGGTGAAGGTGTCGATGTTGGCGGTGGCCTCGTCGAGGATGAGGATACGCGGGTCGGCCAGCAGCGCGCGCGCGAATGAGATAAGCTGGCGCTGGCCTACGCTGAGGTTGCGCCCGCGTTCGCGAATGGGCGTATCGTAGCCAGCGGGCAGGCGCGTTATCAGGTCGTGCGCGCCCACGGCACGAGCAGCTTCCTCGATCTCCTCGTTGCTTGCTTCAAGGCGGCCATAGCGGATATTGTCGCGAATAGTGCCGGTGAATAAGAAGGGTTCTTGCAGCACGACGCCGATCTGGCTGCGCAGCGAATGCTGGGTCACGTCGCGCACATCATGCCCATCGATCAATACGGCTCCCTCTTGAATGTCGTAGAAACGCGCCAGCAGCCCGGCAATCGTGCTTTTGCCCGCGCCCGTTGGTCCCACAATAGCGATGGTTTGACCGGCCCGTATGTGTAGATTGAAGTCGCGCAGCACGATTATGTCCCGGCTATAGCCGAAGGTCACGCCGCGAAACTCCACATCGCCCTCGATCTGTGGCAGTTCTTGCGCATCTGGCTTATCTTGAATGTCAACGGGCATTTCCAGAATCTGGAAGATGCGTTCTGCCGCCACGCCGGCGCGTTGCAATTGCGAGTACTGCTGGCTGATTTCGCGAATAGGATCGAAGAAACGATTGATATACAGGGTGAACGCCACCAGCACGCCAACGGTCAGGGTGCCGCGCGAAACCTGTATGCCGCCGTACAGGATGGCGATAGCAATAGCCAGCGCTGCCACCACCTCGACAAGGGGCAGGATCAGCGCGGCGATGCGGCTGGCCTCGTTATTGGTGTCGCGGTTATAGGCGTTCAATTCGTCGAACTCGTCGCGGTTGCGTTCTTCGCGCACCAGGCTTTGAATGACGCGCATTCCGGAAATATTCTCTTGCAGCGTGGCATTGACCACCGATATGGCCGCGCGCGTGCGGCGGAAGGAGCGCGTGGCGTACTTCTGCCAGAAAGCGGTGATGACAAACATGATGGGCAAGACGGTGAGCGAGAGTAGGGCAAGCGGCACGTTCATCACCAGCATGGCTATCACGATGCCTACCAGCGATAAGAGCGAGCCAAGCATGGAGAGAAGTCCTGAACTGAGCATCCCCTCGAACACATCGATATCAGTTTGTAATCTCGACATGACGCGGCCAATTTGCGTGCGATCATAGAAACCGAGCGAGAGTTGTTGCAGGTGCGTAAACATATCGGTACTCAAATGGTAGAGTATCTGCTGTCCCGCCCACGACATTGTCCATACCTGCCAGTATTGCGCCTGCCACATGAGTATGTTCACCACGATCAGCGCCACGCTGATGAGAGCCAGTCCCTTCACGTCGCCATGACCGATGAACTGGTCGATAGCCACGCCAATCAGGAAAGGGTTAGCCAGGCTTAACAGGATGTAGAGCAGCATCAACCCGATACTGGCAAACGCCCACCCTTTATAGCGGGCCAGGTAGGGTCCGAATTTTCGAACCAGTTGCCAGTCAAACTTCTTTACAATATTCTCGTCCGAAGTTTCCAGGCTGTTTTCGCGCCAGTGTTTGCGCTTTTTCTCCTCATTTTGATCTGCCTGCTGGTTGCGCACTTCTTCTTGTACCTTCATGAAGCCTGCCTCTCTTCCGCGCTGGCAGTAGAAGCCATCACACGTTCTTCAAACTCTTCCTGTTCGCGCAGTTGCAAATCGTACAGGCGGCTATACGCTCCGCCTTGCGCCAGCAGCGTCTCGTGCGTGCCGCGCTCAATGATACGGCCCTCTTCGATTACCAGTATCTGGTCGGCGCTCTTGATGGTGCGCAGGCGCGAGGCGACCACGAAGGTTGTGCGCCCCTGCATGACGACATCCAGGGCCTGCTGGATGAGATACTCCGTCTCCATATCGACGCTAGAGGTCGAATCATCGAGAATGAGGATGCGAGGATTCAGCAGTAAGGTGCGCGCGATAGCCACGCGCTGTTTTTGTCCGCCGGAGAGCGTCACTCCGCGTTCGCCTACCCAGGTATCATAGCCATCTGGCAGGGTCAGGGCAAATTCATGAATACGAGCGGCCTTCGCAGCCGCGATAACCTGCTCCTCGGTCGCGCCTGCCACGCCATAGGCGATATTATCCTTCAGGGTGGCATTGAAGAGGAAGACATCCTGCAAGACCAGTCCCACGCTGCGCCGCAACGATGCAAGCGTCACCTCGCGCACGTCCCTGCCGTCGATGCAGACGCGCCCCTCAGTTACATCATAGAAGCGCGGTAAAAGGTGCAATATGGTGCTTTTGCCGCTGCCCGTCGCGCCCAGTATGGCGATTATCTGTCCCGGCTGCGCGTCTATGTTGATATCGTGCAGCACCTCGCGTCCATTGCCGTAATCAAAGGAAACACCTTCAAACTGCACATGTCCCTCGACGCGCTTCAATTTCACCGCGCCGGGCGCGTCGGCGATGGCGGGTGGCGTATCCAGCACGCTGAAGATGCGGATACCGCCGGAGAGCCCGCGCAAAAACCATGTCACCATGAAGCCGAAGCTGCGCACGGGAGTAGCCAGCAGCAGCATATATTGGCTGACAGCCACCAGCACGCCCAGGCTGAGTTGATGCCCGATCACCGCGATGCCGCCCACCCACACGACCAGCACGGTGATGATATTGAGGACGAGTACCATCAAGGGTTGGTTCCACGCGGAAAGGCGCATGGCGCTCATATTGAGTTCGCGCACCTGCAAGTTTTTCGCGTCGTACTGGGAAATGGAGAACGCTTCGCGCGCGAAGGCTTTCACCACGCGCATCCCGCTCAGGTTCTCCTGCATAATAGTGCCGAGCGCTCCCGTTTCGTTCTGCACGTTGAGCCACAGCGGGCGCAAACGGCGGCTCACCTGTGTTGAGAGCAGGATCAAGATGGGGATGCACAGCATTGTCACCAGCGCCAGCCGCCAGTCGAGGTGAAAGAGGATCGCGCTGATCGCGCTGAACGTCACCAGCGCCACAACACCGCGTAGCAGTCCGAAGGGGATAAAGTTACGCACCGCCTCGATGTCAACGGTCAAACGCGACATCAACTGGCCCGTTTCCGATTCGTCGTGAAACGAGAAGCTGAGGTTTTGCAGGTGATCATACAGGGTATTGCGCAGGTCATACGCGACGTAGTTGGAAACGGCCTGTGAAAGATACCCCTGTCCATAGGCGAAAAGCCCCCGCAGGGAACTGGTTATAAGAATTGCCCCGGTCGCCAGGAGCAGCGTGCCGATTTGCCCGTGATGCAGTCCCGTATCGATGACCCAGGCCAGCAGCCAGGGAACGAGCAGCGCGAAGCCCGTAGAAAATCCCAGGCAGACAATTGCGCCAAGCGATGGTTTCCAGTGAGGACGAAGCAGTTTGAAGATGCGTGCATAAATACCTAGATTGTCTTTCCACGAATCGAGATAAAGAACGTTGACCGGCTGTTCCTTTTTAGGGGGAATCACACAAACTTCCTTTCGCTATGTATTCAGTAATGCATAGAGAGCTATCGCAGAGAATGAATCATCTGCTCAAATGCAATAGTGGGAGTATCCGCTCATGTAGAAGAGTGGCTTTATTTTACTGGTATCATAATTATACCACATGTTTTCGGGGAACATGGCAGAGTTCTTCTCATGTGTCTGGTGATTCTCCAGATGTGTGCGAGATCCTTCGCTGCGCTCAGGATGACAGGCAGAGGGCTGTCATCCTGAGCGCAGCGAAGGATCTCCGAGGCCAATATGTCCAGGCGAAGACTACTCCGAGTTTACCCGTTGATGGGGACGAGGGACGCCCACAAGGGTCCCCGCTCGTCCCCTCATCCACCCGCGTCCCTACAACAGCGCGGCTTCTATCCCCCCGGCCATCGCCGGGTAGCGATCTGCGAAGGCGCGTAACAGGCCGAAGCAGCCTGCCAGCATCATATCGCCGTGCGGTGTGGCCTCGTAAGGTTTGAGGGTCGAGCCGCGCAGCATTTCGCGACGAGGACCTGTCACGGCCAGAAAGGGGAATGGCGCGCCGTTGGGCCTGCCATCGCTGAGAATTAAGGCTCCATGCCCGCTGGTATCGAAAACTTCAGCATTGGTCAGCGTGCCATTGGCGAGCTTGAGCAGCATTTGTTCCAGCCGGAAGCGGTCAATTTCGCCGGTGTGATGCTCGAAGATGCCCACAATTTGCCCCTGTACCAGGTGGAATGCCAGCGTGTGAAAATTGCCTATGTTGCAGAGTATGCTTTCTGATTGCGCTCGTACTACTGGGTCTTCCAATGCGCCTAGCGCGGCTGCCGAGCCGGTGTCCATCAGCAATAGTGGCGCGTCAGGCGATGAGCTGCTCAATTGCAGGTAGCGCGCGCTACTTTTCGCGATAGAGCGCAGGCGTGTCAGTTCGGCAGGGGTATCTTGCGCGGCGTAGGCGAAGGCGCTGGGAACGGGCTGCCTGCGCACCGTCTGCTCGATGAAGTCGAAGCGGAAGCGGCGGTCGCTGACGCCCGGAGGCGCGGCCCCGTGATCGAAGGCCGCGATAGCCAGCCCATCGACCGACGGATCGAGATCAAAGGCGCGCAGCGCGGTTATGATGGCCTGCGCGTCAAAATCCTGCAACTCGATGTGCTGCCAGCCCGGATGCTCTGCGCGCCGTATTGCTTCCTCATCCTCGATAATCTCAAAGCCCATGCGCTCGACCTGTGTCAGGTCATCGTCGAAGGTGCGCCCGGCTTCCTGCGTCACAGCTACCTTGTAGCCAGCCAGCGCGTGATCGCGCGCCGCCCAGTGCGAGGGTCCGCCTCCCATAGTGACGCCCGTCAACAGGATGGCCTGCCCTCTCGCGGTGGCGCGCGTAATGCGTTCGGCCACGATGACGGTGGGCGACGGCATGACTAGCTTGAAATTGTTCTCTATTGTTTTGCCGCTCTCGAAGAATAGGATGTCCTGTGTGCCGGTGCCCACATCAACGGCTAGAATGCGCATTTGCTTGCTCCTGTCCATGATGAGCAATGGATTTTTGAATAATGATACCATTGTAACAGATAGATGCGCGGTTCGTTAACTTTATTGTCTGGTGATTCCCCACAAGTGACGAGAGATTCTTCGCTGCGCTCAGAATGACAGCCCGCTGACCTGTCATTCTGAGCGCAGCGAAGAATCTCCGGGGCTACCTGGTTCTGCAACCCTCACCTTATTCGCTTATGGGGAATCACCAGTTATTGTAACCTGCATACGCATGTTTTCTTGTCTCCTTCTCTCATGTATAATGAGTGGACATAAAACTACCATTGCAAAGGAGCTACAACCATGGCAGAAGAAGCAAAGAAGCAGGATGCCGGCCCTCAACTACCACCCACCTATCAGCCCATTGAGGATTACGCGATTATTGGAGATCTGCATACCGTCGCGCTGGTGGGCAAGAATGGTTCGATCGACTGGTGTTGCATCCCATGTTTCGATTCGCCGAGCGTGTTTGGCGCGTTGTTGGATGCGAAAAAGGGCGGATTCTTCCGTATCGCGCCGCCGGTTACGCCAGCTACGGGTCATAAACAGCTCTATTTTCCAGAGACCAATGTGCTTATTACTCGATTTCTCACAGTTGATGGCGTGGGCGAGATCACCGATTTCATGCCTGTGAAACGCGAAGGCAGCGCTCACCACCAGCATCACATTATCCGCTCTGTAAAGGTGGTACGCGGCTCCCTTTCCTTCGATATGGTGTGCCGGCCTGCCTTTAATTTTGCGCGCGATGACCATAAAACGTACATTTCAAAGGACGGCGCTGTCTTTACCAGTACAAGTTTATGCCTGGGGCTGGCGACAACCGTTCCTCTCGAGGAGGATGGCGAGGGTGGAGTGCGCGCGACATTTACACTTCACGCGAATCAATCCGCTTTTTTTATGCTGGAGAGCGCGCAGGTCGATGACATGTCCCCGGCGTATCTCACACACGCTCAATATAATGAAGCATTCCAGGCTACTATTAACTTCTGGCATACATGGATAGCGCAGTGTACCTATCGCGGGCGCTGGCGTGAAATGGTGCAGCGTTCAGCGCTTGTCTTGAAACTGCTGACCTACGCTCCTACCGGCGCGATTGTGGCCGCGGCGACTACCAGCTTACCAGAGACGATTGGCGGCGCTCGCAACTGGGATTATCGCTACACCTGGCTGCGCGATGCCTCTTTCTCACTCTATAGCCTGCTGACACTCGGTTTTACCGATGAAGCCAGGGCATTTATGGCATGGTTGGATGCGCGGTGCCACGAGCTGGGAGAAAGCGGCACGTTGCAGCCTATGTACGGTATTCATGGCGAACACGATTTGACAGAATCTACGCTCGACCATCTTGAAGGCTACCGGCAGAGCAGCCCCGTGCGTATTGGCAATGGCGCGTATTCGCAAAAGCAACTTGATGTCTACGGCGAACTCATGGACTCCATTTATATCTACAATCGCTACGACACCATCTCGTATGACCTCTGGCAGAACCTGCGCCACCTGCTTGAATGGCTGGGCGACCACTGGCAGGAACCCGACGAGGGCATCTGGGAGGTACGCGGCGGCCCCAAACGCTTCGTCCATTCACGCCTGATGAGTTGGGTCGCCTTCGACCGGGCTTTGCGATTGACGCGCCACCGTGGGCTACCCGCTCCAATGGGTGACTGGATGCAGAAAAGCGCGGAAATTTACGAGCAAATCATGCATGTTGGTTGGAATGAGGAGAAGCAGAGCTTTGTCCAGTATTATGGGAGCGATGCTATCGATGCCAGCGCGTTACTCATGGTGCTGACGAATTTCGCAGGTCCGACCGATCCACGCATTCTGAGTACCATTGATCGCATTCAAAAAGAGTTGACCAGTGATTCGCTGGTGCATCGCTACAACCCGAAAAAAGCTGCCGATGATGGGCTGGGCAGTATCGAGGGTACCTTCAGCGCGTGTAGTTTCTGGCTGGCCGAATCGCTGGCGCGCGCGGGCCGCCTGGATGAGGCGCGTTTGATGCTGGAAAAGATGCTCTCCTACAGCAACCATGTGGGCCTGTATGCCGAGGAGATCGGCCCGACGGGTGAGGCGCTGGGCAATTTTCCGCAGGCCTTCACCCATCTCTCGTTGATTACCGCCTGCGTCAATATCGACGCGGCATTGAACAAGGGGTAATTAGTAGCCAGGGCTGGGGCTTGCCCCGCCCTTTTGAGTCCCAATGTCATAAAAACTTGACGTAATCGCAAAGAGGGGATACAATGTAGTCTGAGATCATCGGTAAATAGTCATTTAATTCGCCGGGCGACTCTAGCCGTCCGGTTTTCTTATGCCCTTGAGGAGTTATTCACAAAAAGTATGCAGGTAATAGATACAATGACCCGGACAGAACACTTAGTGAGGCGGGAAGATATCCGCAATGTTGCCATTATAGCCCATGTCGATCACGGCAAAACCACGCTGGTAGATGGTCTGCTCAAGCAGAGCCACATCTTCCGTGAAAATCAGCAGATGGGCGAATTGATTATGGACTCGAACGACCAGGAACGCGAGCGGGGCATCACCATCCTGGCGAAGAATACCGCCATCATCTATCGCGGCATCAAAATTAATATTATCGACACGCCCGGACATGCCGATTTTGGCGGTGAGGTTGAGCGCGTGCTCAATATGGCCGATGGCTGCATCCTCTTGATCGATGCTGTCGAGGGTCCTATGCCGCAGACGCGCTTTGTCCTGCGCAAAGCATTAGAACTGAACCTCAAACCGATTGTGATTATCAATAAGATTGACCGCCGCGATGCGCGTATCGAGCAGGTTTACGAGTGGACGCAGGACCTGTTTCTTGAACTGGCGACGACCGACGCGCATCTTGATTTTACTGTCCTGTACGCTATTGGGCGCGACGGCGTGGCGATGTATCATCCCGACGACGAGCGTGTCAACCTGGAACCGCTTTTTGAAACGATTGTCAGAACTATCCCTGCTCCCGTGGTTGACGCAGACGCGCCGTCTGCAAATGCTGGTGGCGGCCCTTGACTATGACGATTACAAAGGCAAGTATGCCATCGGGCGTATTGTGCGCGGGCGTCTTAGCAGCAACAGTTTTGTGGCGCACATCAACCGTGATGGAGTGATAACGCGCCAGAAGATCAATCTTGTCTTTACCTACAAGGGTCTGCAACGTGTCGAGGTGCCGGAAGCGCTGGCCGGTGACATTGTGGCCCTGACTGGTATCGCCAACGCCAACATTGGCGAAACCATCGCCGACGTGGATACCCCCGAAGCTCTGCCCACCATTACTATCACGGAACCTACGCTGAAGATGACTTTTGGCGTGAATACCAGCCCGTTCGCGGGCAGAGAAGGCAAATATCCCACGTCGCGCCAACTGCGCTCGCGCCTGTATCGCGAACTGGAAACCAACGTGAGCCTGCGCGTGGAGGATGGCAATACGCCCGATGAATTTATTGTCTCAGGACGCGGCGAACTGCACCTTTCCGTGCTGATCGAGACCATGCGCCGCGAGGGATATGAGTTCCAGGTTTCGCGCCCCGAAGTGATCACCCGCGAGGAAGATGGTCATGTTGTTGAGCCAATTGAAGAACTGGTGATCGATACGAAGGATACCTACATCGGCGTGTTGACGGAGACATTGGCCTCGCGCAAAGCGCAATTGACCAATATGACCAACGACGGTTCGGGTAATGTGCGCCTGGAATACCATATTCCGACACGCGGCCTGATCGGGTTTCGCAATGCCTTTCTCACACTGACGCAGGGCAATGGCGCTATGAGCAGCCTGCTGATTAGTTATCAACCCTGGATGGGCAAGATCGGCACGACGCGCATGGGCGCGTTGATCGCCTCCGAATTGGGCGTGGCCGTGACCTATGGCCTCAACAACGCGCAGCAGCGCGGGGATACTTTCATCGAGCCTGGAACGCCCGTGTATGGAGGTATGATCGTCGGCATGAATGTGCGACCGATGGACATGATGGTCAACATCTGTAAAGAGAAGCAGAAAACCAACATCCGCTCCTCCACATCGGACATCATGGTGCGCCTGACACCGCCCATTATCATGAGCCTTGAGCAATCGCTCGACTTCATCAATAACGATGAACTGGTCGAGGTGACGCCGCAAAATATTCGCCTGCGTAAGCGATACCTGACGCAGAATGAACGGTCGCGCGCCAGAGATACTGATTAGCAATCAAAAAATCAAAAAGGCCAGGGTTGCACGCGTGCAACCCTGGCCTTTTTGATTGCTATAGACCATTTTCTTCCATTGCCGAGATTTGTTCCAGCGCCAGGTATTGCTCGCGACAGGCGGTGCAGTGACCCAGGTGGAGGGCCACTTCGGCCATTTCGATTTCTGGCATGGTCACAAGAGGATATTCTGGATGGGTTGCTTCGTAGTAGTTGGGAAAACGCCCGCGACACTGCTCGCAACTCAGGGTGTCGATGGCGAGTAACGCTTTGGAAAGCTGGACCAGACCGCGCGCGCAGGTTGGGCAGGCATGAATATGCGTAGAGATAAGGCTATAGGCTATATCTCTATCTCCTTCCCGCCAGAAGATATTGAGCAGGCGATAAAGCTCATCGCATCGCATGATTGTTACCCCATCCAATACATGACGGCCATGCCTGTAGAGCTACCGCAGCCAGGGCCGTAGAGCTTCCACCACTTTTCGATTGCTGCGGAGAGCCTTTAATGCTCTGTACCGCCAGAGATAGACATCCTGAACCTGTACACCTAAAAGCGCGGCTAGTTCGCGCTCGTCCATCCCGGCCAGGTAGATGCCGGTGAGGACTTGCCGGTAGCGTTTATTGCTTAGTGATAGAATAGCATTTTTAAGAGCTTGTTGCAATTCCTGCGAGTCAAATTGCGCCTCCGGCTCATAATCTTGTTGAGCTTCCAGCTTTTCTTTATACGTTTCGTCCTGGGCATCCAGCGAGACCGTCGGTTCCAGCGCTGTTTTTGTGACAAAGGCGTAAGCCTGACGAAGCAGAATGGTCATTGTCCATTTCAAGAAGGCGGCGGGATCATCTGGCCCGGTGGGAGGATGGGATGCGCAGGCAAGTTGCACAAGTGCCAGCGCCTGTTGTAAGACATCTTCGGCGGCGCCCTCAGACTGGGCGAGCGATGTGGCAAATTTTGAATGCTGCAATGAGTGTGTGAGGTAGCGATAGAGGTTTTCAAAGGCGCAATTGCGCGTTTCCGCGTCCGGGGAACAACACGCCTGGTAGAGTATACGGCTGCAACGACGTAATGCGACGCGGTTCAGGAGTGTTTGGGAAGGTGGGCCTTCCTGGTATGGTAGCGCCTCCCACTCTTCCCTGGTCTGCGCTGAAAGCATTTCTACTGTGAGCAACCCTTGCGCGCAACGCCGGATTGCCAGTTCCGCGGCGCTGCCTATGCATTGTTCGAGGTCACCGCACGGCTCGGTCATAACTTTTCTCTTGAGCTTTCCAGTGTCCGCCTGTAATCGATGGGCTACGAGAACAATTTCCCCGTTTACATTCTCCCAGGTTTTACACTTGAAGATGTATCTCTTCTACGGTAATTGACGTAGCTGCTCTGTAAAATCCAAACCAAATCCATTCAAAAAAAAACACAATTTGGGAAAAAAGCAAGAGAATTTGCTAGTTTTTTTACTCTTTCTCACACCTGATAGATGGAGAGGCAAGATGTACCCCTCCATCTACGAGTACTCGGCGCGAAGAGCGCAAGGGAAGAGAAGGAGTATTTCATGGCAGTTTCGATTAAAAAGACCGTTGTGATGATTATTCTGGCGTTGGCGCTGCTGGCCGGGCTGTTCGGCTGGACCGCGCGTATGGTAACGATGCCGTCTATGCCATATCATGCAGCCGCGCAAAGCAGCCATTTGCTGGCTGACGGTCCCCTCTGGTATTGTCCGCCCCCGCCACGTTACTGCTAGGGTGGAAACGAAGAGATAGATGGGCTGGTCGCCGAAGGCGACCAGCCCATCTATCTCTTCTGGCGAACCGCGAAGTGGTAAGCATTCAGAAAAACATGCGCACTGAGTTGGCTAGGAAATGAAGAAAAGCAGCAGGGCGGCGACTCCCAGGTAAATCACTGGCGCTCCGATGGCGATGGCGAACCTGGGAGCGCGCTGGATGGGCGACTTGCCGAAGAAGAAGTAGGCCAGCGGCCCCAGCACGGGGATCAGGTAGGCGATTGCCAGCCAGCCCAGACGCGCTCCCGTCTTCATCCCTTCTCGCCTCACGACATCCCAGGTAATCACGCTGAGCCAGGCTCCATAGAGCGCGAGCGGCAGGAAGTACATATAGAAGCCGAGTATTACCTCAAGAAATGGGGTGGAGAGTCCGAGTCCGCCCAGCGTCAGGCCGGGAGTGATGGCAGATGCTTCAGGTGTCATTTGAATTGGCGTCCCTTCTGTAAGTGTACGGATTCCCTGGAGAGCAATGGTTGGGTCTGGCATTCCGGGCTGTATAACATCAGCAGGCACCGGCGCTGTTTTCCAGTTCTGCGTGGAGAAGCGTCCCAGGTTGGCCTTCATGAAGTGATCGAATACCACGACAGCGGGGGCCAGGTCGCCCGCGCCCGCCCGCGCAAACGGCGAACCACAGGCATGAGTGAACTGGAGCAGCGGCGGCGAAGTGCGCGTCACCGTGTTATTGGAGAAGCAATTGTTGCCAGCCGAGAGCGCGGCTAACGCCAGGTCTGCCACGCCTGAGTTAGTGACGACGTTGTTCATGATAGTGTTGTTGCCCGGCTCCCAGAAGTGAGTATCAAGATTGGAAATCACCAGGATACCATAGTATTTCTGGCCGCTGACGCGGTTGCCCTTCACCACATTGTTGATGCCACCGGCCAGCATGATGCCATTGCCAAGCGATGGATATTCGAGCGGGTCCGCCGGGGCGTTATAGTTGTTGTTGTCTTCGACAAGGTTGTTGATGATGGTATCTGCATTTTGCGGCGGGTTGGGTTCCGAGTTCGAGCGTGTTTGGTACGATGCCTCCCATATTGTTGCGCCAGAGCGAGTTGCTGATGACCAGGTCGCCACCAGCGTTGGTGCCGGAGAAGCCAAGCGCGTTATCCTCTGAAATGACGTTGGTAATCAGGGCGTGACAGGGATGACAGCCGCCAATGTAGAATCCTGAGTCGGGCTGTCCTGCCGCAAACGAATGGTCGAATTGCCCGTTCACTGCCAGGTAAGAATAGATGCCGTAGTCGCCGTTGCTGTAAGCGGTGAGATAGCTGCCGCGATAGCCTGTAACGCCGGTCCAGTAGAAGCCATTGCCGGTATAATGCCGGGCCGTCATATTTTCGATGACCACGTTGTTTGCCAGTACCTCAAAACCGTCGTTGAGCTTATACTGCCCATCCAGAATAACCGTATTGCGGTCGCGCCCGCGTATGGTGATATCCGGCGTTTTCACGGTGACGGATTCGTGGTACGCGCCATCAGCGTTGGGACTCGGCCCGATGGAGACCAGGTCTCCCGCTTTGGCCGCGTTGACAGCCGCCTGGATGGTCGCGTAGTCTTCCGGCACGCGCAACGTTGCCGCGGGAGCGCGAGGTTGACTGATAAGAGATGTGGAAGAGTTGGCGCTACTCGCGTAGGAAAACTCATAATTAGTCATCGAAACCGAAGTCCCTGCGACAGTTGGAGGAGAAGAGCCGCAGGCAGCCAGCAAGGGTATGAGCAGGAAGATAAGCGTGGTGATGCCGAACCAGGAGAAACGAGGTCGCCAATGATCCATCGCAATCGCTCCTTATTACGTAATAACGTAACACTGTAAAGTAACATTTTTGCGTAACAGCATTTAGAGAAGATGTCTTGCTCGTAGTATAGTTTCAGGCAGTTATGAATGCAAGAGCTAAGCCAGTAGCGACACCCCTTGCGGATGTCCCGTCCTCGAATCGTTTTTCGACATTCACACGAGCAAGGTGCGGGCGGACAGGACCTTTCACTGGGAGGTTTTTTGGGAAAGGCGTCAGCGAGGTGGGAGCTGTCATTCTGAGCGCAGCGAAGAATCTCTCGCCGAGCCGCCCGCAGATTCTTCGCTGCGCTCAGAATGACAGGCGCGAGCGCCGCGTTTCAAAAACCCTACCAGTGAAAGGCGGACACGGACATCCACAAGGGGTGTCGCTACTGCCCTTTTATGGTATGATGGTAGTAGCAACGCACCTGTCGAAGTGGAGTAATCGCTGTGACAAGACCTGAAAAGCCGAAGCCAACACCGGTGACATTTTATACAAAAGCCGGGTGCCACCTGTGCGAGGAGGCGCGAGATATGCTCGAAGATATCGCCGCCCTTACACAATTTGAGCTGACCGAGATCGATATTCGCAGCAATCCAGCCATCTTTGAAAAGTATCGCTATCGAATACCGGTCATAATCATCGATAGCGAAGAGAATAGACTGGAAGGGCGCATTGAGTTCCGCGATTTGGCAAAGGCGTTTCACCTACGTTAATCTCGCTTCATGAGAAAAAAGGGCGTCAATGGCTCTACGTTATAAGCAACACGATCAGCGCGTCACTGGAAAAATGAGCAAGGTGAAGGTGGCGTGGCAGCGTACCGGCTCATTTTTCTTCGATCACTGGGCTACAATCATTATGTGTATTCTGGGCCTGGTGGTTTTCTCGGCATTTAGCATACCTGTGCTGGCCTACTTTGGCTTTGATTCCCTGTCAAAGCACATGTACAATGCCATGCATTATATTTGCGGGCAAATTCCGTCACACTCGCCCTATATCTGCGGCCACCAGTGTGGCCTATGCTTCCGCTGCACCGCCATCTATAGCACATTGTTCATAACGAGTGCTGTGTATGTGTTTGCGAAAAAACGACTGCAAGGCATATCCTGGTGGATGTTGGGCCTGCTCACGCTGCCCATGGCCTGGGATGGTCTGACGCAATTATTCGGCCTGCGCGAAAGCACAACTGCGCTGCGCCTGCTTACGGGCGCGCTCTTTGGCCTGGGCTGTGCCCTCTTCACCCTTCCCCTCGTGCAGAAAACCCTGCTCGAATCTAGTATGCCGTTGGTGCGGCCCGCGTATTCTCATGGTGGGTCGCTGGTAGATAGGGATGCGACCTGACCAGGTGACAATCCAATGGGTTGGGCGACTCCTGGCAGTCGTCTGGCACCCTAATGATTTTTGCCAACCGAATCGGAGAATCATGAGAAACGCTCGGTGCCGTCCTGATGAACTTTGCCAACCGAAAAAGGGAATCATGGGAAACGTCCGTCCCCCGTTCTGTAGGGACAAGGGGTGGATGTGGGGCTGGGTGGGGGCCTTGTGCTTGTCCTTGTGGCAATGCGATGCGCCCGGGTTCCGTGAGGCGTGATGGTCGCACTCCGACGAGGACAAGCACAAGGCCCCCACATCCACTCCACCCCGCCCCTTGTCCCTACAGAAGACGACCCCCACCCCATTCGGTCGTCAAAAATCATCAGGGTACGGGCTGGGCTTGCCCCTGATCCTGGTCGCTTGCGTCAAATAGTTGCCAGGATGCGTTATAATCATGCTGGTACGTTATTGTATTCTCGAATCGAAGCAGAATAAAAAACAACATGAGCGATCAATCGACACCTACATTCGCTGTTGCCACGCTGGGTTGCAAGGTCAACCAGGCCGATAGCGAAGCTATTGGCGAGCAGATGAGCGCGGCGGGCTTTGCGCAGCGCGATTTTAACGACGCCGCTGATATTTACATTGTGAATACCTGCACCGTCACGCATATGGGAGACCGCAGCTCGCGCAATATGATTTCGCAGGCGCGCCGCCGCCATCCTGACGCGCTGCTCGTTGTGACCGGCTGTTACGCGGAACTCAATCCGCAGGCTGTCGCGGCTCTCCCCGGCGTCGGTCTGGTGGTAGGCAATGGCGCGAAGGGGTCGTTAGTCGAGGCGATTGAGGCAAAGCGGCGCGAGGAGAGCGCGGCACAGCTTCAACCCGCGCGTGAGAATCTTCCACCTGTACTGCTCAAGACGGCCAGAATGCTGCCCGTCTTGCCCATCGATGCGCAGCATATCGGGAGCGATATTGACCTCGCGCTTATCGGCACAGACGAAGAACCCCTGCCTGATACTGTATCCCGCTCCGTACTTTCTATGGAAGCAATACATGCGACGGCAAGCGCCCAGACACCGCTGTACTCGCGCACTCGCGTGCAGATGAAAGTGCAGGACGGTTGCGATAATCGCTGCACCTATTGTATCGTACCCTATGTGCGCGGCGGCTCGCGCAGTCGCAGCATTGCCTCTGTCGTCGAGCATGTGCAGCGCAAAACGCGCGCAGGTTTTAAGGAAGTGGTGTTGACCGGCATTCACCTGGGCGACTACCATCCCGATGACGACGAGCGGCTAGACCTGGGTGATCTGATTGCGGCCCTGTTGCGCGAAACCGGGATGCCGCGCATCCGCGTCTCATCGCTCGAACCGGAGGATTTCCGCCTGGCATGGCTGGAGCTGTGGCAGAATCCACGCATGTGTCGTCACCTGCACCTGCCCATGCAGAGCGGCTCGGACGCCATATTGCGCCGCATGGCTCGCCGCTACAATAGCGGGCGTTATCAAAACATCGTGACCACAGCGAAACAACTGGTGCCGGGTATGGCGATCAGCACCGATATCATCACCGGTTTTCCTGGCGAGAGCGACGACGATTTCGAGCAGACCTACCGGCTCGCGGCTGAATTGCAGTTTGCCAAAGCGCACGTCTTCCGTTTCTCGCCCCGGCAAGGAACCCCGGCAGCGCGCATGAAAGGGCAGATTCGAGACGAGGTCAAGAAGGCGCGCAGCGAGCGCTTACTGGCTCTCAACGAGCAGGATATGCGGCGTTTTCGCGAAAAATTCGTAGGTGAAACACTCGATGTGCTCATCGAAGGCGTCAAGCAGGGACACTGGGAAGGACTGACGGATAACTACCTGCGCGTTGAGTTAGAAGGATTGCCCGGTCCTGCGGGGCGCGACTGGCAAAATACGCTCGTCAAAGCGCGCCTGATGCAAGCCGTAGACGATGGCGTGTCGGGGGTGTATACAGGGTAAAACCTACCAGGGCGGGGGCAAGCCCAGCCCGTACCCTATACGGTTTCGCCCGCTCCTTCGTAGCAGGGTACGGGCTGGGCTTGCCCCCGCCCTGGTAGGTTTTTTGGGAAAGGCGTCAGCGAGTTGGGAGTTGTCATTCTGAGCGCAGCGAAGAATCTCTCGCCGAGCCGCACGCAGATTCTTCGCTGCGCTCAGAATGACAGGCGCAAGCGGCGCGTTTCAAAAACCCTCCCAGTGAAAGGCTGGGCTTGCCCCCGCCCTGGTAATCGTACATTCGCGCTTATGGGGCTTGCCCCCGCCCTGGCAGGTTAATTCGATGGGAAAAGTAGATATGAAACGTTTGTCAGGACTGCTCATGCTCACCGTACTGGCGCTGCTCGCAGGATGTGGCGATGCCTTCACTCCCACCACGCCTGTTGGCCCGGTTGACTCGCCCACGGCCGTCTCCCAGCCAACAACCACGCCTTCCATGCAGGCGACCGGGAAATTCCAGGAGTACGCGCTGCCGCAGGATAACAGCGGCATGATGCGCCCGGCCATTGACCACGAGGGGCGTATCTGGTTTGGCGAAATGAATCGCAACTTTCTCGCCATGCTTGACCCGCATACAGGCACATTTATGCAGATCACACCCTTGCGCGGCGCGTTTGGCATTATGGGCATCGAAGTTGGGCCAGATGATTCGATCTGGTACGCTGAACAATACGCTAACTATATCGGGCGATATTTTCCGGCCACGCGCCAATTCCGTCTCTACCCGCTTCCCACGGTAACAACCCCTGACCCCGGCAACGCAAATAAGACGCTCACGCTGCCATCCGCCCCCAACGACCTGGCTATTGATAGTCATGGCAACGTCTGGTTCACGGAAATCAACGCCAATGCTCTTGGCAGGCTCGACCCGGCCAATGGCCTGGTACGACAATACCCATTGACCACCTCAAAGGCTGCTCAGGCGCTAGACCCCTACGGCATCACGATTGATCCATTGGGCAATGTGTGGTTCACCGAAGCCTCCGTCAACCACCTGGGACGCCTTGACCCGGCCAGCGGCGCTGTCCGCTACTATCCTGTTCCAGGCTTGACTACCGCGCTTATGGAAGTTGCCAGCGATGCGCGCGGCATCATCTGGGCGACAGCCTTCACCTCCGGCCTGCTGGTTCGCCTCAATCCCGCTACAAGCGTCATTACGAAATATTACGCCCCATCGGCTACTGGCAATACCGGTGGACTGTACGGCATCACCGTCTCACCGGCGGGCGAGGTCTGGGTGGCAATCTCAGCAATCGGCGTAATCGCGCGCCTGGATGTTTCCGCGAACCAGTTTGTGTACTATACAATACCAACCGCCGGCAGCTTACCTCTGGGCGTTGTAGTGGATGCGCATCATGCCCTGTGGTTTACCGAGGCGGGAAGCAATAAAATCGGCATGTTGCAACCATAAAAGATTATCTGAGAATGCGAAAGAGGCGCGATGGCACCGCCATCGCGCCTCTTTCGCATTCTCAGATAATCTACATATGCTTTTCAAACCAGCCCAGGATATGTTTCAGGCGTTCCACGCGCAGTTTGGGATGGCCGCCGCGTGACATGCCGTGACTCTGGCCCTCGAAGCGCACGAAGAGTACCTCGCGCCCCATGTATTTGAGCGCCGCGAAGAGCTGTTCGGCCTGCTCGATGTTGCAGCGCAGGTCTTGCTCGCTGTGGATGATGAGCAGCGGAGCGTGGATGTTCTTCACGTAGGTGATGGGCGACATGCGCATATATTTTTCGAGGTCTTCCCAGGGCGTGGTATCCAGTTCGTCATCGGCGAACGTCCAACCCAGGTCGCCTGAACCGAAGTCGGAGGCCAGGTTGACGACGCTGCGGTCGGTCACGGCCACTTTGAAACGGTCGTTGTGGCTGATGAGCCAGTTGGTCATGAAGCCGCCGTAGCTGCCGCCCGTGACGCCCATGCGCTGCTCGTCGATGTAGCCTTGCCTTATGAGCGCGTCCACACCCGCCATGATGTCCAGCGAGTCTTTCTCGCCCCAGGCTCCGCGCACGGCCAGCGAGAAGTCGCGCCCGTAGCCGATGCTCCCACGCGGATTTGTGTACAGCACAACGTAGCCAGCCGTTGTCAACAGCTGCATCTCGTGGAAGAAACCGTAGCCGTACTGGGTGGCCGGGCCGCCGTGTATCTCAACGATCAACGGGTATTTTTTAGCCGGGTCGAAGTTGCGCGGCTTCATCACCCAGCCGTCCATCGGCCAGTCTTCCACACCGGTATATGAGAAATGTTCGGGCGCTGACAGGGCAATTTCGCCGAGCAGTTCTTCATTGAAGCTGGTGAGGCGACGTAATTCACCGGCTGCTGCCGTTGGACGCGCGAAGATTTCCTGCACCCGCGTCGGGCTGCCAATCAGCAGCGCCATCTGCTGCGTGGAGCGGTCAATGCAGAAATCGCGCACCTGAATCTCGCCAGGAGTGAGCGTTTGTGGCTGCTTGCCTGCCCCGCTGGTTGGGAAGGTGAAGATGCGTGACGCGCCCCGGTGGCTCGCCAGTGCGTAAAGCGTCTTGCCATCGGATGACCACGCAGGCGGGGGCGCGAGATGTTCATCGCCAATATCGCTGTTCGTCCAGTCCTGAAAGCTGCCCTCGAAGTCCCACGTCAGGCAGGTTGCCGCTCTGCGGTCGGCGCTGGCGGCGATGGTGTAGATATCGGTATGGCCGCCAGAACGCAATTTGAGCGCGGCCAGAAACGCGAGAGTCGAGCCGTCGGGCGACCACGATGGAGCGCTACACGCCAGCGAGCCATCCGTCAGGCAGCGCAGTTCTCCCGCTTTGCCATCGTCGATTGCCAGCGTGTAGAGGTCGGGATTGGGTAAGCGCCAGCGATCTTCAGCGCGGCTGGACGTAAAGGCGATGCGAGCGCCATCAGGCGACCACGCCGCGTCTCCATCGTCCCAGTCGCCCTCCGTCAGTTGCAGGGCTTCGCCGCCGCGCGCGTCGATCAGGAAGAGATGGCTGCGGCGTTCGTAGATGTACCCGATGCCATCGAGCCGGTACCAGAGCCGGTCAATCACGCGCACTTTGGGCAGTGTCTTGCCGTCCGCGCTCTCTTCGTCTGCCGGGCCAACCTGCGCGCTAAAGAGAATGCGCTTGCCATCGGGTGACCATGCCGGGCTGGTTGCTCCGTGTTCCATGAAGGTCACTTGTTGCGCTTCGCCGCCGTTGGTTGGGATGATCCATACCTGCGGTTTGCTCTTGCCCAGCTTCTTCGCGTCTTTTTCGTCCTTGCCAGCCAGGTCGCCTTCGCGCTCTGAGACGAAGGCCAGCCAGTTGCCATCGGGCGACCACGCGGGACTATGCGCGTTAGCCGGGCCAGTCGTGAACTGCCTCGCCTCGCCGCCCTCGACCGGAACTACCCAGATGGAGGAGCGATATTTATAAGTGCGCTGGTCGGTGGTGGTCACGACGAAGGCAATACGCTTGCCGTCCGGCGAAATGCGTGGATGGCTGACGGGTTTGTACGTATACAGGTCTTCAATAGTGATGTTGCGTAAGCTTGATGACATGCGATTTTCCTTTACATTGATACAGGTCAGTTATGGCCATTTAATGGTAAATCAACACTTTTGTAACGTCAAGGGTAGACCCTTGCGGTTCGCCATGCTTTCTTATTTCATCCGTACCAGTTTCATCATCTGTCTCAGGTCGGGGCGTTGCCCGTACATCAAGACCCCGTAGCGATACAGGCGCGCGGCAAACCAGGTGCTGGCGAGAATGGCCACCAGCATCAACGCGATCGTCACCACGATCTCCCACCAGCCAACCGTGCCCAGAGCAATGCGCACCAGCATCAATGTCGGGGTCCAGAAAGGCAGATACGATAGCACCTTCGTCCAGGTCGCATTGGGAGAAGTGGCCCCGAGAAAGAACAGAAGATATCCAACGGTGACCAGCAGGCGAGGAAGTATGGTCGCGTTTTGCACCTCGTCCTGCCGTTTGACCATCGCGCTCAGTCCGGCATACAGGGTGGCATACAGCAAGAACGCCAGCAGAATGTAGATCAGGAAGAGGAGGTAGAACGGGATGGACACTCCGGTGAGATACTGGATGAAGCCTCCCGCCTTTGTACCGAATAGCGCCGCCTGCAGAGGGATTTGCAGCAGCAGCGCCCCAATGCCGACCACCACCAGGCACGTCATCTGTGTCAGGCACGCCGCGCCGATGCCCACGATCTTGCCGGCCAGCAGTTGAAAGGGGGTCGCGACATTCACCAGGATTTCCATAATGCGGCTGCTTTTCTCTTCCGCGACTCCCGCCGCCACGATATTGGCATATGTTGAGACAAAGATGACGATCAGGATAGCACCGGCATAGGCGAGGATATATCCCGTAATGATCTCACTCACCGGGCGAGTGCTCTGGCCCCGCTGCGTATACACCATCGTCAGGCTGGCAGGAGCAAACAGGCGCGTAGTTTGCGACGGCGTGAGACCCAGGCGATGAGCGGTATTGAGCACGGTGAGCTGCTGGGCCAGAGCCTGAATACTGGACAGGTTGCTGTCGTTGTTTGGATCGCCATTGGTGTCGTAGAGTAACTGGAGGTTCCCCTGCGCGGAGCGATCAAACACGAGCAGGATATCCAATGTGCCCTTCTTGACCTGGTTTTGCAGGCTGACCTGGGAAGCTTGTGGCTGGCTGCGAATCGCATAGGGAGCAGGGCCTGGAGTATTCGTCCCGTTCAGTTGCGAACTGATGTACGAGGTCAGCATCGCCTCATTCAGCCCTGCGATCGAGCCAGCGTCATTTACCACGACGACCTGGGTTTGTGAAACTGGCTGCGCAGTAATAGACTGCACAAACTGCACAATCGTCGGGATAAAAGCAACAAGGAACACGATCACCAGCAGGATAATGCTCGTAATGATAAAGCTGCGCTGGGTCACACGATTTTTATACTCACGTCCGATAATCAGGCGGATATTGCGCGGGGTGTTCCGGGCAGCGGCCCCGCTCGAACCGACTGCTATGGCCCTGTGTTCCTGTTCGGAACGTTCTTGCTCTGGCCTTTCCATCGGTTTCTTTGCCATCGTGCGCGTTCCTCTTACACCTTACTGAGCCGATCAAATTTTGTCTGAAATTCCAGGGTCATTATACGTTCTCATCGAGCTAATCCGCCGTTACCGTCAGGACGACGTTCCCCGTCTTCTGCTCCGTTTCGACGTACCTGGTCGCCTCGACCACGTCCTCCAGCGGGTAGCACCGGTCGATGACCGCCCGGTATCTCCCGGCCTCGATGAGCTCCTTGAGGAAAACGACATCCTTCTTCGTGTAGTCGAGGTGGAATCGAGAACATCACTTTCTTGTCTCCGATGCGCGAGGTCCACAGCGCCAGGATCGAGATTCTCGAACCCGTCGGTTGCCAGGTAGACTGCCGCCCCGCTTCAGTGAGCCTCTGCACCGCCTGAACGAGTGCTTGCCGACCGCGTCGAAGATGACGTCGTACGTCTCGCCGTTCTTGGTGAAGTCTTCCTGCGTGTAGTCGATGACTCTGTCGGCTCCGAGCGATCTCACGAGCTCGAGGTTCTTGGTGTTGCACACCGCGGTGACGTCGGCCTCGAAGTACTTGGCCAGCTGCACCGCCGCGGTGCCGATGGCCCCGGAGGCGCCGTAGACGAGGATCCTCTGGCCCTTCCGGAGATCTGCCAGTCTCAGAGGCACCACAGTGCATTGAGGATCCTCCGTCGCAGACCGTCGCGGCCTCCTCGAAGCTCATGCCGGCCGGCATGTGCGCGATGCGGGCGCTTTCCCGCATGCAGATGAACTCCGCGTGTGCCCCGAACCTGAACCCGGTACTGAGCCGAAGACGTGGTCACCGACCGCGAACTCTCTGACTGCTGCGCCGACCGCTTCGACCTCTCCGGCCAGCTCGCTGCCGAGGATCCGCTGCCGCGGCCGGCGGATGCCGGTGATGAGGCGGCTGAGAGCGAGACGAAGAGGCCGCTCCGCCGGTTGGCTTCACGAGTCGCGCAGTCCGACCGGGTGACCGCCGTGGCGTGGACCCTGATGAGGATTTCGTCCTCTTTGGGGACCGGCCGCTCGACGTCTTCGAGTCGCAGGACCTCCGGCGGGCCCGTACCTGTCGTAGACGACCGCTCTCATACGTTTCCCTTTCCTCTCAGTCTATCTCATCACTTACAGAATTGTCAAAATTCCGCAGGGACCCTGAGCGCACCGAAGGGATGACAGCCTGATGATGTTTGACAACCGAATAAGGGAATCATGGGGACGCAAACATCCCCCGTCCTGTAGACGAGGGATGCCATTCCCCAATTCGGTTGGCAAAAATCATCAGGCACATTTCCACCCTCTGCGAGATCAAATAACCCCAGCGAACAGATAATCTGCGGCTCCCCTGGTTCGGTCTGCTCCTGCACCTGGCAGAGGCGGTTATCGGCGCGTAAGTTAATGACCAGTTCCGCCAGTTGGTCGTCGGTGATGCCGCTGCGTATCTGGCGGTTGAGCGTGTCCCTGGCGTTTCCAGTAGAGGGTATTTGTAGATTTCTTCAATCGCGTCGTCCAGTTCTTTCGGAGTGCCGAGAAGTGTGTGCTTCGTTTTCTCAACGAACTGTTTGAGACGTTCGTATGTGCGGCGGCGCGCGCCTGAAGACGCGCCAAGCTGCCCGCCGATACTGTGCTTCTCTTCCTCTATGATGTGCTCAACTCCCATCTTTACCAGGTCGTGCTGCTCTGGCGGAAGTTCAATGGCCTTTGTGTCAGACGAACAGGCGGCGGCGCGCAATATGGTCAGTTGCGATTGCGTCACGTTTTCGCCCTTGCGATTAACCCAGGCCAGCGCGTCGTTGCCTTCCGCGGTGCGCATATACAGCAGCACTCCTGCGGGCGCGGCAAAGCTGCCGCGATGGGCGCGGGTTGAGAAGACCACGTCGGGCAATTTTTCGATGATGTTGCGCAGTTTGGGGTTGGCATCGATGGCGTTCTTCCAGATCTGATACGCCTGCGATGCCAGGTCAACTTCGCTATCGGCCTCGCCATCGCAGCATTCCAGCCTTCTCATTGTACAGGTCTTCAAAAGCAATACGGGCCGTCCCGGTGATCTCGTCCTCAAAGAATGCTTCATCGGTGCCGACCACTTCGGCGTTTTCTTGCAAGCGCTGGCGCACCCGCGCGCGCAGGCGAATGAGGCGTTCGACGCCTTCGGCGGGCAGGAACGAGTAGCAGAGAGATGGTGTCGGACTGCTGCCCGATGCGATCCACGCGGCCCGCGCGCTGGATCAGGCGAATGATGGCCCAGGGGAGATCGTAATTGACGACGATAGCGCATCTTGCAGGTTCTGGCCTTCGCTCAATACATCGGTCGCGACCAGGACGCGCAATTCGTCTTCTGGCTTGATCTTATCGCGTTTGTTGTTGCTCACCGGGCTGAAACGCCATGCCAGTTCGGTCGGGTCGGCTGAATCGCCCGTCACCCCTGCAAGGCCTTAACGCCGCGCGCCTGTAATTGCTCGGTCAGGTAGCGCACGGTATCGGCGAATTGCGTAAAGACCAGCACTTTTTCATGGGCGTGTTGCCTGCTCAATAGAGTTCAGTAGCGCGGCCAGTTTGGCATCTTTGCTGGCATTCCACGCGCCGCATTGTACCAGCACATTGAGGAGGTTGCGCGCGTCGGCCAGCAGGTCGCGTTTCAAGTTCGGCATTGAAGCAGCGACGGGCGCAGCCACTTGAAACGGCGGCGCATTGGCCCGGCATATTGCGCGTACACCTCGGCGGCGCGTTTGCGAAAATCATTCTCGCTGTCGAGCGGAACCCGTATTTCATCGAGCGTGGATGTCGCGCCCTCGTTCTCTTCTGCTGTTTCCGGCAGCAGGGCGTCCTCGTCCTCGTCCTCGTTGCTGGGCATCGAGCAGGCTGGCGTCCTGCGTGCCGAGCGGCAGATCGAGTCCTGCTTCGATGGCGTGCAGATAAACGTAGTTGCGCAGGATGTGGCGCTCGATGATTGGATGAAGGCCGGGCCGCTGCTTTCCAGGCGCTTGAAAAGGTTGGTGCGGCAGAAGCCCATCAACCGCTTTCCGGCGCGCGACAGGTTTTGCAGTTGCTTTGTTTCCGCCGGGGTCGGCGGCTCTCGCGGTGTCTTCGCTATATAGTTTGCCAGGCCGTAGCGCGGCAGGTTCAGGCTGTTGATGGTTTCCACCACGTTATCGGCATACAAGCAGCGCGTACTGATCGCCGCTTTGCTCGTCGTCGATCAGAAACTTGACGGTGCGCGGCAGGCGCGCGGGGAAGTAGGAACGCCGTCCGTCGTCGAAGACCAGGAATTTGCGCTCCGTGCTCCGGGTCGTGTCTGCGCGTAGTTGCTCCTGGATGAAGCTGCGCGTGCGGCGCACCAGGTAGAGGCGCATCAGTTCGCGCCAGTCGTCGGCGTACTCGCTCTTCTCGAAGCGGCCAGCGAGCGCACCGGGGCACTGATAGCGGCGGATGAACTCGGTTTCGCCGAGTCTCGCGCAGCAGTCGTTCGGGGCGGATGCCGAGGTCGTGGCTCTTCCGTCGAGAGAAGAGCCGCAGCTGGGCTGAAAGGTCGAGGTAGGTCTTGTTGTAGGGCGTGGCCGAAAGCAGGATGCACTTGCTCTCGTTCTTCTCGATGTAGTCCTGGATGGCCTCGGTAGCGCTTGCCCTCGCGGTTGCGCAGGTTGTGGCTTTCATCGATCAAGCACCAGCCGGATAACGCCGCAGGTTCGGGCAACTCGTTCGGACACTTGGCTGATCAGAGAGGACCTTGGCACCAGCCGATACTGCTGCATGTAGTCTTCCCACATCGCTGACCAGGTTCTTTGGGACAGATGATCAGCGTTTCGAGGCCGTGATCGTCCTCGAAGATGCGCGCCAGGGCGGTCGCCATCAGCGTCTTGCCCAGGCCCACCACGTCGCCGATCAGCACGCCGCCGCGCTTGTTGAGATGGTGGGCGGCGATCTTGACGGCGGCCACCTGGAATTCGAAGAGCTGGTCTCCGAAGTCGCGTGGAATGTCGAAATTCCTGCAGACCCGCGCGGGCTTCTGCGCGAAAGGTGATAGGCCATCTTGAGGTAGATGTAGTAAGGCGGGATCAGCTCCGCTCGCGCCCAGCTCTCGTCGATGATGTCAGCCAGTTCCTCGGAGATGTCGAGGCACCAGCGATCGTCCCAGCGATCCTCGAACCAGCGTTGCGAGCTTCGTAGCAGGCGTCCTGGTTCGACAACATCCACGTTCAGTTCGCCCTGGTGCGACAGCCCGGCCATGGTCAGATTGCTGCTGCCGAGATAGCCGACCATGGGCGTGTGATAGCTGATTGGGATAGAGCAGATAGAGTTTAGCGTGCAGCTTGTGACGAAGGAACAGCTTGACGACCACGCTGCCCGGCTCGCAACTGCGCGCTCAAGCGGCGCAGTCCCTCATCGTCGGCATTGCTCGGCGCGCCCACCAACAATTGTTCGCGAAAATCCTGCGCGATGCGATTCTTGAGGCGCAGCTGACCGTAGACTGGTCAACATTCTGCGTCCCGCGCAAACTGAACAGCTTGCGCACTTCATTCACTGGCGTCTCCTGCATCCCGATCATCAAGCGGCACCTGCCCTGCTCGCCGCCCTGCCAGTTCTCCATCAATCTATCAAGGTGCTGCCAGCCGCGCAGGTTGAAATAGCCCACGCAAAAATCCGCCCTCTGCGAGATTTTCAGCGTCTCCTGCAAAGCCTCCAGCAGGCGGTGTTCCATATTGTCATAGATGCGCGGCATGAATGATTACTCCTCTCTCTCGTCTCCAGACCCAGTATCCACCCTGAGGGCTACCAGGACAAACGCAAGGGCTTACACAGGCAGGTCTTTTGCGAAACCCCGGCCCTCTGCACTTGTCATTCTCGAGCGAAGCGAAGAATCTGCGTGCCTCGATGCGGTGAGTACTGCTGCTGAGGGCACCGGTGTGTACTTGTCATTCTGAGCGAAGCGAAAAGTTTGTGTATCGCCAAATTCTTCGCTTCGCTCAGAATGACAAAGCTGCTGAGATTGATTTCTGGCAAAACCCTACCTGTGTAGGCCCTTGCGGTCGCCCTCGTATCTTACTCATTAGTATTACTCCTCGCCCTCATCTCCACTATCGCGCCCCATGCGGTACTTGATGTCGTCAGTTGATGATGAAATCCAATTCTTCGTTAGTGAAACCGTAATGTTTCGCAAGCACGCGATCTATTTCGCCAATAATCCTCTTTTGTATATTCTGATCAGTGGCTTCAGGAATAAATTTACTTTTTACTTCCGCAGGAATTGATTTTTCTCCCGCTTGCTCATTAATTGAAAGTACTCTCTGGACATAATTAAGGATTTCCAAAGCTTCCGAACGTGCTATTCCTAGCCCTGCAAAAAGAAGGAGAGCGAGTCACGACAGGTAATATGTAAACTGCACCCCTGAGACCGGACAGTGAACGAAGTCAACTTCTCCGAAATAGTGTAAACTGAGAACAAGACAAGGAGAAGAGACGATGCAAAAACGCATGCACAGCCGCGAATTTAAACTGGAGGTGATGCGTCAGATCACCAGCGGGCAGAAGCGGCCCGCGCAAGTCTGCCGCGAGTACGGCCTGGCCGACAGCGTGCTGTCGCGCTGGCGCAAAGAGTATCAGGAGCGCGGAGAAGCGGCGTTCTCGTCGCAGTCCGGCGAGTCCAGCACTCAGGAGCAACGGATTGCCGATTAGAGCGCTTCTGTGGGCAGCTGGCGCTGGAGAACCAGGTGTTAAAAAAAGCGTTGCAGAGCACGCGATCGCGGAGCGTCACCTCATGATCGAGCAAGCGCATCAGCAGCATCCAGAGCTGTCCATTGAGCGCTTGTGCGAGCTGTTTGACGTCAGTCGCAGTTGGTATTACGAGCGTGGCGGCCAGCCAGAGAGCGATGCGGAAGAGATGCCATGCGCGATCAGATCGAGCAGATCATCCTGGAGTTTCCCGGCTATGGCTATCGGCGCGTGACCCATGCCTCAGCGCGGCAAGGCTGGAACGTCAATCACAAGCGAGTGCTGCGCATCATGCGGGAGGAGTCCTTGCTCTGCCACTTGAAGAAGCGCTTTGTGGTCACCACGACCAATTCGCAACATGGCTTTCCGATCTATCCCAATCGGCTAGCCGATCTGGTGTTGACGGCGCCCGATCAAGCCTGGGTGGCCGATTTGACCTATATTCGCTTGCGCAGCGCCTTTGTCTACCTGGCCTGCATTCTGGATGCGTACTCGCGCCGCTGTGTCGGCTGGTATCTGTCCCGAGACATGACCACGCAACTCACGCTCACCGCCCTGCAGCGAGCCATTGCCGAGCGCCAACCGCCGCCCGGTTTGATCCACCATTCCGATCGCGGGGTGCAGTATGCCAGTTATGACTATGTCGAGCAGTTCGAGCAGATTGGCGCGCAGATCAGCATGTCTTCCGTCGGTAATCCGTATGACAATGCCAAGGCCGAAAGTTTTTTCAAGACCCTAAAGCAAGAGGAGGTGTATCTCAAGGAGTATGAGTCGTTTGCCGACGCGGAGGCCAATTTGGAGGTCTTCATTGAGCAGGTGTATAATACCAAGCGGTTGCATTCCAGTTTGGGGTACATGCCTCCCGCGGAGTTTGAGGCGACCTATGTCACACTCTCGAGTAGATGAGGAACCTGGCTCTTCAGACCAGCAAAAACCTGCTGTTTTTTTGCTTTCAATCAGGCGCACAAATCAGAGACCGCGTAAGCTCGCAGATCAAGCGCATGCGCGTACTCGCGCAACTTAGCTTGACATCTGCGAGTGTCGCGTACACTTGCCCTAGCCTGATTGATAAGAAGTTGACTTCCTCTCGTGTCCGTAAAAGTTCATGAGTTAATTTACGATAATTATAATTACCCACATATTTCCCGGCGTTTTTCTTAAAAACGAGTGCCTGATATCGCTCTTCATGCAATATCTGACCTAGCTGCCAAAGCAAGTTTAAATATTGTTCAGGAACCGCATTTAACACTGTAAGAAAGTCGGAAACTATCCAACTGGTAACATCAAATCCGTCCCCTCTCACTAACCAGTACCATAGAAAAACTTCCCCAGCAAGTGAAGCCAGCGCTACCAACGCAACTTCTTCAGTTCTCATGTTCAGGTATCCAATTTTTGACGAAGGTATTTTTTCTAACGTTTGTTCATCCAAACATGGTGGATTTCGAGGAACACTGATACAAAATTTCTTGCGGATTGAGAGAAGCCAAGTTTCACTTTGCTGTACCTATCTTTTTGAGAAAAAAGCCGAGAGGGCAATTCGTGAGTATTGTTAATATGTTTCAGGACTTGGAATTGTTTTAAACTTGCAAGTTTGGGGATGCCGAATTGCTCGAATCCATAATTCTCTATGCGTGTATAGGAAACAATACTGGTAAGAAATTTGCGGTACTCCGATCTCCATCTATACATAGGAGCAACGAAAGTAAGTGTTTGTGAAGACTTGGCGTTCAGCCAGATAGTACATCTCTGACTTACACCGGCAAACAAAGCGGCGGGAATATTATCATAGGACGAAAACCAGGTTTGACCTGTACTAGAAACTATATTTCGAAGCAAGCCGAAGTCTTCGCTAAAAGTTATGGACAGAGGTACTATCATTCCAATATGACCATGTAGAATACTAAGTTCTAATGATCTCAAAATAACGTAAGCATATAAGTCGGTAAAACTGGTATTACCATGAAGAAGGAGCGTGTAATCGATATTTCTAACTGACACATACGGCGGGTTGCCGATAATCACATCAAAGCCGCCTTTCTTCATGATGCCGTAGAACTCGATCCACCAGTGGAAGGGTTGGTGGCTCTCTTGCCAGTGTTTCAACTTCTCCTCATAGACATCTTTCTGGATGATGTTGTTCCGGTCGATGCCGTATTCCGAGGCCAGGTAGCCGTCCAGTTCGGCTCCCAATTCCTTGCAGCATCTGGCGAATGCGCTGCTTGTTGGCTGCCATGTCCTGCCGCATCTTGCCTGAACTCGGTCTGGATGCGACGGAAATTGTCGAAGGCGCGTTCGATTTCCTGCGCCTTCTGCTCGATACGCTCCATACGATCGTCGTAAATAAATTGACCTTGATAGGCGCTTAAATCGCGCGCGATGCCTTTGCCAACCGTTCTGCCCTGCAAGGCTTTTTGCGTCTCCTCGTGCGATGCGAAGCCGACCAGCGTGTTGCCGGCGCGGATATTGAAATCGATGTCGGGTAGGGGTTCTATGTCGTTGAACTTTTCGACCTGGGCGACAAGCTTGAGGAAGAGGCGCAATTTGCAGATTTCGGTGGCCTCCTCCATGATGTCCACGCCGTAGAGGTTGTTGACGATGATGGATTTGTAGGATGAAGTAGTCGCGGTTGGGATGCTGCTCCACCTCGCTCAAGGATGGCGCGGAATCTGTTCGAGTTGGCTGGGTCACGCCGCCGTTTTGCGTCCGCGATGCTCGCATCGAGCGTTGATCGCGTTCAATTCGACCAGGCTTTGCATGTGGTCCAGGCAGGCTTCGTAGAGCGGTTCGCAGGATGTTGAGCGCGGCGAAGAGGAAGGCGCCGGAGCCGCAGGTGGGGTCGAGCACCGGTCACGCGTCTCTCGTATGGCGTGTACCGTAAAATGCCATGCAGCAGGTTCGGCCCTTCACAGATTGGTAATCACATCCTCGGCGAACTGGCGTATATCCAGATTGTAGGTGATCAGGTCGTTGATGGATGCGACTTCGCCAGCCGCCAGTTTCGCGCGCACTTCCTCGTAGCGAGCGCGCCGCGCCACTACTTCGCGCCATGTTTCCGTGGGCAAGGCATACTCTTCTGGCGCCGTTTGGTTCCATTCGCCGCGCTGCGAGACGTCGTGCAGGCCGGCTGCGATCTCCGGCGGCAATGGTCTATGGTCATCCCTTTTTTGACGGCATCATAGATATATCGGTCGGGGTCGTTCGCGCAGCAGTTGACCAGACCGAGCCATCGGGCCGGCTCAAAGGCCATCGGGCATCTTTTTGCGCGGCGGCATCAAAGAGGTAGGGGATGATTGTGTTCTTGCTGATGTATTCGGTGATATCCTCTTTGGTGTAGTAGGCTCCCATCTGCTTCTGGTTGATGTACTTCTCGAAGATGTAGCCCAGCACGTCGGGGTTGATCTCGTTATCTTTGCGCAGCGGGCGATTATCGAGGTGCCAATGGTATTCATTAAAGAAGGCAAAGAGCCGCTCAAATGCTTCATCGGGAATTTCGATGCCCGGGTAAGCGCTTTCCAATGTCGTGCATATCGAAGAGGCCGCCATTGAGGTATGGCACTTTGCCGAGCAACGCTTCCAGGTCCGGCGTATGATCGCGCTTACTCAGCCCATCATGAAACAATCTCAACAGGAAATACCGGTAGAAAGTGTGGAACTGGTTCTCTTGCTGTTGCTGTCGCATAGATTGCAGGCGATTTGCGAGATAGTTGCTGTCGCCATCGAGCGCAAGTGGCGATTTTGTATCGAGGAAGCCCTTGCGCTGGATGAAATAGATGAACATCAGGCGGTTCAGCATCAACGAGGCATACCATTCGCGGTCGCCCTGCGCGGTGATGCCGGAGATGAATTGCAGGAAAGCCGCGTGTTCAAGTTTGAACCGATCATAGAATTTCTTTGTGACGCGCTCAACATCGAAAGCCTTTGTGACGCGCCCCATCACTTCCAGCGTGCGCAGTTGATCTTCTTCATTGATGGCAACGACCAGCGCTTCGAGCTCTTAGCGCCAGCCCTTCGCCCGACTGGCCTTTGTAGTAACGGTGCAGGCGCGTGGCTGATGACTTGCCCTGCTCGCGCTTGACCCATTGCCAGACCTGGGCCGTCTTTTCGCGATCGGTATAGATAATGATATGTTCATAGGCATGTTTGATAACTTCGCGCTCAATTTTACGCAACAGGGGATCGGCGGGAATGTCACCCTGAGAGTCGGGATTGCACATGTAGACTTTAACGCCGCGCTTCTCCACTAGAGGACGCAGGGTAAAATTGTAATTTTCAAAGGTAAGGATGAGGGGAGGTTCTTTCAAATAATCCCAGCCCAGCACATCAATGAAGAGTTTTTCAAAGTCAAAGGTTTGCAGATAGCGTTGAATTTTCTGCCGGGTGGTTATAGTATGAATTGTCATCTACGTTGTCGCTTCCCATCAATTTATAAAATGTTGTGTTAAATAAGTTACGCCAGAAGTCAGAGCTTGTTGCTTATCATAAGGTCTGAGCGTGGATTTGTAAAGCATTTATAATGGTGATTACCTGTAAGTGACGAGAGATTCTTCGCTGCGCTCAGAATGACAATATCCCCGGCTGTCATTCTGAGCGCAGCGAAGAATCTCGCGCGCGAAGTTGTCCATCCGAGGCGAAATGTAGGGGCGGGGGTGGATGATGTGGATGGGAGGGGACGCTTGCGTCGCCCGCTCTTTAGAAATGCGAACAAATCGTGCTATCAACGGGTGACGGCGGGCGACGCAAGCGTCCCCTCCCCACATCCGCCCAACCCCCGCCCCTACGGAATGGATGCGATGATTGGCTTCACGTGCCACATGTCATACCCACGATCCAGACGGAATGGATGCGATGATTGGCTTCACGCGCCACATGTCATACCTACGATCCAGACGAATGGATGCGATGATTGGCTTCACGCGCCACATGTCATACCCACGATCCAGACGGAATGGATGCGATGATTGCTTCAGGTTCAATCAGGTCTCTTCCTTGCGGGACACTGTTTCTGATTGTAGAATACAGGAGTTATCCAATTTGTATATCATGCCACAAGATGAAACGTTCACAATTGTCACAGGAGGTATTTATGGAAGGCTTGATGATGGATTATCCCTTGACGCTGAAGCACGCCTATGATCGCGCTGTGCGTCTTTTCGGGAAAAAGGAGATCGTAACCCAGACGGATGAAGGGCTGCATCGCTATACTTTTCGCGACTGGGGGAAACGCACGGCTCAGCTTGGCAATGCATTACGCGCGGCAGGCGTGCAGGAGGGAGACCGCATCGCCACCTTCGCCTGGAATACCTATCGCCACCTGGAGTTGTATTTCGGCATACCCTGCATGGGCGCGGTGTTGCATACGCTGAATATTCGCCTGTTTGCCGATCAACTGGTGTACATCGTCAACAATGCCGAAGACTCGATCATTTTCGTGGATGGCGACCTCGTACCACTTCTGGAGGGTTTCGCGGATCAACTGAGCAGCGTCAAACTGTACGTCGTGATGGGCAACGCGCCGCAGGCGACGGGCAAATTGCAGCCCTCGGTTGAGTATGAAGCGTTTATCGGCGGCCAGCCCGATACTATAGATTGGCCTGCCTTCGATGAAAATGCTGCGTCCGCCATGTGTTACACGTCGGGCACGACAGGCAATCCCAAAGGCGTTGTCTACAGCCACCGCTCAACCGTCCTGCATTCAATGGGCGTTGGCATGGCCGACGGTATTGGTATGTCTGAGCAGGATACCATCCTGCCTATCGTGCCGATGTTCCACGCTAACGCCTGGGGCTTCCTGCACGCCGGCATCATGCTGGGCAGCAAAATCATCCTGCCCGGTCGCTTTATGGACCCGGCGCGCCTTTCGCGCGTCATGGAGTCGGAGCGCGTGACTCTTGCTGGCGGCGTGCCAACCATCTGGATCGGCCTGTTAGCCTTACTCGAAAAAGAACCTCTTGACCTTTCCTCGGTGCGCATGCTGATCTGCGGCGGCTCTGCTGTGCCGAAATCCTTGATCGAAGGCTTGCAGCGTCATAATTTGAACATTGTGCAGGCCTGGGGCATGACCGAAACATCTCCCCTGGCCTCGGTGAGCAAGCTGCGCAGCTACCAGCGAGACCTGCCGGCGGAGGAGCGCTTCCGCATACGGGCGCGGCAGGGAACCATCGTCCCTGGCGTCGAATTTCGCGTGGTGGATATTGAAAGCGGCGCGGAAGTGCCCTGGGATGACAAAACGTTCGGCGAGTTGCAGGTGCGCGGCCCCTGGATTGCGCGGGCGTACTACAAGGACGCGGCCACCGGCGAGAAGTTTCTGGATGGCTGGCTGCGCACCGGCGACGTGGCCGTCGTCGATGCCGATGGCATCATCCAACTGGTTGACCGCACCAAAGACCTGGTGAAATCCGGCGGCGAGTGGATCTCTTCGGTTGACCTGGAAAATCTGATCATGGGTCATCCCAAAGTGCTGGAAGCCTGCGTGGTTGGCCTGCCGCATCCCAAATGGGATGAACGCCCCTGGGCCTTCGTGGTCGCCAAATCAGATTACAAAGGGCAGGTGACGCCCGATGAAATTCTCGAATACCTGCGCCCCCACGTCGCGAAATGGTGGCTGCCCGATGGCATCGAGTTCGTGGAAGCCATCCCCAAAACCAGCGTGGGCAAGTTCGACAAAAAGGTGCTGCGCAGCAAATATGCCATGCATATCGGGGCGTAGCTCTGAGGATGATAGCCGTGATGCCGGAAAGGCGACTGCAAAGGTTGCCCCCACACCAAAGCACTTCCACCCCTCTCCCCTTTCCGCCACCAAGGCACTAGGGAACCTTGCAGTCGCCTTTCCGGCATCACGGCTATCACTTATCCCGCCTCCAGGGCGTATCAGACCTTCGCATCCAGCGACCATCATAGAAGAGATAGGTATCTTCACGATTGAAGAAATCGTCGGTCAGATCGCATTCTACCCAGAGAGCCGGTTCTGTGATGATGTGCTTTGTCAGGTAGGTTGCGATGGCCGGGCCATCGTCCAGCTCTACGCCTGGAAATTGTTCGGCTTCGATATCGCCTTCGTGTTCGACGGCTTTATCTGCCAGCGTGCCGCGCAAAATATAATAGATGTACATCGTCGTTGCCCTCGCTGTCCTTTTTTTACATGACCACCTGTGGTTAATTTGTATCATAACCTAAACTACAAGAGATGTCACCCATTTAAGTTGTGCCGAGGAACGACCAAAGTACTAAAAACAGCATGAAATACGTTGAATTGCATGATAGCTTGTGGTATACTCCTACTAAAGAAGATGTAGAAAAGTTGTCCTATAACGCTCGTCACATCACTTGCGCTTACCGGTTTGCCGTACTCTGATAGCTTGCCAGGAGCTGCTATACATGCCCTTCATATTCATTATTTTGTTCACATTCGCGCTGCTAGTTACGTGCGCGGGCTTTTTTCTTTCCTACAAATCACATCCGCATCCCTCCAGAGCAACTTTTGCGCAGCCACGCGCCCGTTCGGGGCAGCGTGTCATGGATGATAAACGCAGGGTGGAGGGTATATCTCGCGTGGCGCGTAGCGGGCGCGTGGTGGGCAACCGCTCTAATCCCGCGCTTTCCATCTCTTCGTTTGGAGGGCGTGTGGGACGGCGACAGGCGGGAGAGCCTGTTCCCACGGCAGTAGTGGTCATCGGCGCTGTATCAGTATTTGTGCTTGGTTTGTTCGCATTCAATCTGGTAATGCCGCATAACCCGGTGTTTAATCTGACCTGGCTTGCCAATAGTTCTTCCAGTTCTTCGCAGTCTCAATCAACCCCGGCGGCCAGTCAGCCAACATTTTACGGCGCATCGCAGAATCTGGCGCGTATCGGGCAGCTTGATCCATCTCAATATAACTCGGCGTCGGATTATAATTTGTGGGCCTATTCAGCCTGCTCAACGGCGGCTATGACCGAGGTTCTTAACGCTTACGGGCATCATTACCGCATCGCCGATATTTTGAAAGTGGAAGCATCGCTCAATGAGATTACCCCTACACTGGGTTTGGTTGAAGATGTTGGCCTTGCGCGCACCATGGCGAAGTTTGGCTTCAAGACCGACTGGGGATACAACTTATCGTATGACCAGGTAGTTGCCACGGCGAACCAGGGCGAACCGGTGATTGTAGGCTGGCCCCCTTCCCGCTACGATGGCGGGCACCTGGTGGTTGTCATGGGCGGCACAAGCCAGACGATTTTTATCGCTGATTCCTCGATCTATAACCGCCATTCTTTGAGTCGCGCCCAGTTTATGAAGTGGTGGGCTGGCCTTTCAGCCGTTGCTACCCCACAGTAAAACCGTTATTCCTTTATTTCTTTTTCTTCCTTCGGCACGTAAAGTTTGATTCTGCGGAACGCTTCCGCGTATTGCATCTCCAGGCCCTTTTTCTCTTTTGCTTCTTTGGCGGTTCCCTCGCCCCAGCGTTTAAGCATGTCGAGCATGTTGGTCTCTGGTCCAAACTGGGTAGTGTGGCATTGCAGACCCCTGGCCTTAAGTTCAATCACTTCGCTGATATCGATAAAGGTGTTGTCCTTGTCAGAGAAAAAGAGGTAGAGTTCGTGTACCTGGTAGGGCGGCAGATCTTCCGCCAGCAGTTCGCGGTAGGAGCGTGGGTTGCCAACGGCGGGAAAGATGGCGTCCAGCACGATATTGCCTGTGGCGCGGTGGTCGGGATGATTCAGGTAGGCGGTATCTTCGGGCTTTTCGTCGGGATCGGGCGCATAGATATGCTGCGTCGGGTCGTGCGTGACGACGACACGCGGGCGATACTTGCGGATCAAACGCACAACGGCCTTGCGCGCGGCCTCGCTATTGGTGAGATGCCCGTCGGGGAAGCGCAAAAATTCTACCGCCTGCACTCCCAGCGTTTCACAGGCCATACGCTGTTCCTGCTCGCGTGTCAGCATCAAATCGGTATCGACCAGGCTGGGGACCTCGCTTCCCTCCGCGCCATCGGTCATGACCACCCATACAATTTTTTTGCCCTGCTTCGCCCATAATGCGCTGGTGCCGGCCGCGCCAAAATCGTCATCATCGGGATGAGCGCCAATTACCATCGCTTCGTAATCCGGCGTCTTTTCAACCTGGAGCGCGCCAGGAGCTTTTCTATCTGCCATGTGTAAGAACCTCTCTAATAGATCATGTCACAGTGCGTTCAGTATAGACAGGCTGGGAATCGGATGTCAAATATCATCAGGATTCAAAAACCTACCTATCTTGCGTATATAACATCAGAACTCATCTTTTTATTCGCTACATCTGCTATACTCAGGTACATAAAATGATTGCAAGGAACGAAGAACATATGGCTCCAGCAGCGCAGCGCAACTGTAGTAATTGTGGTACCGTAAACCCATCTGATGCGCTGTCTTGCTGCCGCTGCGCGGCGTCTTTCAAGTTTACTGTACCTCTTGCCCCAGAAACGGTTGGCATTCCGGCGGATGCAATCGTGGCGCATCTTAAAACAGGCGACCTGCTCGAAAACAGGTATCGCGTGCTTGGCCAGGTGGGTGTAGGTGGCTTTGGCGCGGTGTACAAGGCGGAGGATATGGGCGAACCTGACCGGTTAGTGGCAATCAAAGAGATTGGCCTGAGCGGGTTGTCCTCGCAACAGGTGATCGAGGCTACCGGGGCGTTTAATCGTGAAGTAACCTTGCTCTCGGACCTCAAGCATAGAAGCATTCCGCGTATCTATGCCCACTTTACCGATGCGCAACACTGGTATCTTGTGATGGATTTCATCGAAGGAATGACGCTCGAATCGTATCGCCTGAAGACCGCCAGCGCGTGTCTCCCGCTCGAAAGAAACGCTCGCCATGGGCATCCGGCTCTGTGAAGTGCTGGATTACCTGCATAGTCACCAACCGCCCATTATTTTTCGCGATGTGAAGCCCGATAATATCATCTTGACGCCGGACGACCATCTCTACTTGATCGATTATGGCGTAGCGCGCTACTACCGGGCGGGAAAGAGTCGCGATACGATTGCCTTTGGCTCGCCGGGTTTTGCGCCGCCCGAACAATATGGTAAAGCTCAAACGACCGCGCAGTCGGACATCTACAGTCTGGGGGTGACGCTGTACCAGTTGCTGACGGGTATTGATCCCTCGCTTTCTCCCTTTCGCTTCCCCGCGCTGCGAGTCCTGAATTCAACTCTGCCGGAGGAACTGGAAGACCTGGTCGCGCAGATGCTGGAGATGGATGTACAAAAACGTCCCGCCAGCATGAGCGTTGTCAAAGAGCAGTTGCAGCGTATCATCGCCTTGCGCAAAAATTCCCTACAAGCCGTTCGACCCCCGGTAGTCGCGCCATTGCCGGGCGCGTTCTCTTTCTCCACGCAGGGGATTACACGCTATATTCATCGCGCCCATCGCGAAGCAGTACGAATCGCTGCCTGGTCACCTGATGGCAAGCGTATTGCTTCAACAGGCAAGGAGCGGTTTGCTCTGGTGTGGAATGCATTTGATGGCGGCAACCCGTATATCTATCAGAATCACGCCGGTGTAGTTAATAGCCTCTGCTGGTCGCCCGATGGCAGGCAAATAGCCTCGGCCAGCAGGGATCAGACCGTGCATATCTGGGATGCCACTGCCGGGGCAAGTTGGCTGCGAGCAATGGCCCTGCTCACCGGCTTTCGTTACAGTATTTTCGAGGGCCACACAGCCGAAGTCAACACGGTAGCATGGTCGCCCGATGGCAGGCATATAACTTCGGCGGGAGATGATAACCGCGTGCTTGTATGGGAAGCAGCTTCAAAGCACGTTATTACCCATTTACAAGCGCATACTGATATCGTACAGGTAGTTGCCTGGTCGCCCGATGGCAAACATGTTGCTTCGGCCAGCATCGATCATACCGTGCGTATCTGGAATGCGCTCTCCAAAGAGGTCAAGTTCTCCTATCGCAATTCTTCATCTATCGTGCAGGGTCTATGCTTTTCGCCCGATGGCAGGTATATCGCGCTGGCAAGCAGTGACCACACGGTGCAGATTTGGAGCGTGCTGGAACACAGCAAGATTTTCACCTACAAAGGTCATTACGACCGCCTGCAAGCTGTCGCCTGGTCGCCCGATGGACACTATATCGCTTCGGGGGGCAATGATCAGACTGTGCATATTTGGAAAGCGGTGCGACAAAAAACACCCGCCGGCGGCAAATCGGCGTTCATCTATAGCCTGCATAGCGGTACCATTTGGAGCGTCGCCTGGTCGCCCGACGGGCAGCATATCGCCTCGACCAGCGAAGATGGTACAGTGCATGTGTGGCAGGCCATGTAAACTTGCCAGCCTCTCGATCTTGAGCTAAGCTATGAGTGAGATACAAATGTGATAGACCTTTGAGAAGGTGAAACCATGAAAGAAGCTCAAGAAACGGCGACTACTGCCGCTACTGCACAAAGGACTCCTGATAAAAGAAATGAGCAAAATCCCCCGGCTGTTCTGCCGCGCATCGTGATTGTGGGAGCGGGCTTTGGGGGCCTCAAGGCTGCCCAGGCTCTGAGCAGCGCTAATGCGCGTATAACGGTGATTGACCGGCAAAATCATCACCTCTTCCAGCCACTGTTGTACTGGGTTGCTACGGCTGGCCTATCGCCAGCGGACATCACCTCGCCCATTCGCTCGATCTTGCGCAAGCAAAAGAATACAGAAGTGGTGATGGCAGAGGTGACGGGCATTGACCTGGCGCAGCAGCGCGTGCTGATGGGAGAACATGCTGTGCCATACGATTATCTGGTATTGGCGACCGGCGCGCATGACAACTACTTCGGACACCCCGAATGGGAGCAATTCGCGCCGGGCCTGAAATCAATTGTTGACGCTACCTCTATTCGCCGCCAAATCTTGCTGGCCTTTGAAGCAGCCGAAATCGAAACCGATCCGCAGAAAATTCGATCGCTGCTGACCTTTGTGCTGGTGGGCGCGGGACCGACGGGTGTTGAAATGTCTGGCGCGATCGCCGAACTGGCGCATAAAGCCCTGGCCTCCGATTTCCGGCACATCGATACGAAGTCATCGCGCATCATTCTGGTTGAGGCCGCGCCGCGCATCCTGGCCACGTTTCCAGAGTCGCTGGCCCGCAAATCAAAACACAAGCTTGAGCGCATGGGCGTAGAGGTGCGCGAAGGCAGTCCCGTCGAACAGGTCGATGAGCATGGCGTCGTGGTCGGTGGAGAGTATATCGAGGCCCACAACATCATCTGGAGCGCGGGCGTATCTGCCTCCCCTGCCGGAAAATGGCTGGGCGCGGATGTAGATCGCGCTGGTCGCGTCAAAGTAGAAAGCGACCTGTCCGTTCCCGGCCATCCCAACGTGTTTGTGATCGGCGACACGGCCAGCGCCACGCAGAATGGCAAGCCGCTCCCCGGCGTCGCCCCAGTCGCTATGCAGGCTGGACACTATGTGGCCTTGCTCATCTTGCAACGCATAGCAGGAAAAGAGCCGCGCAAGCCATTTCACTACTTTAATAAAGGGAACCTCGCCACCGTAGGGCGTTCCTACGCGCTGGTTGACCTGGGCGTAGTGCGCATGACCGGCTTTCTGGCCTGGGTGACATGGCTGGTGGTACACATCTTCTACCTGATCGGCTTCCGCAACCGCGTCGTTGCCCTTTTCCAGTGGGCCTGGACCTACCTGACCTATGCGCGAGGAGCGCGGTTGATTACGCAGGAACGTGACTCCTAGCGCAATCTCCCACAATATGCTATACTCCAACTCACCACAAAGTAACAGAAATTCATGCATACGAAAGAATGTGCCAGGGATAGACTATGTTTTACGATCATACAAAAATATTTGTCAAGGCGGGTGATGGGGGTAATGGCTCCATTCACTTTCGCCGGGAAAAGTTCGCCCCACTTGGTGGGCCGGATGGTGGCGATGGAGGGAAGGGCGGCAGCGTCTATATCGAGGCTACCACCGACCTGAATACGCTGGTGGACTATCGCTACCGCCAGCATTTCAAGGCGACGCCGGGCGAGGCGGGCGCGCGCCAGAAGATGCACGGGGCAGCCGGGGAGGACATCACACTCAATGTCCCCTGTGGCACAGTTGTGCGCAATGGCGACAGCGGGGAGCTTATCGCTGATTTAGTTGAAGCCGGTCAGAATGTGATGGTGGCACGCGGCGGACGTGGCGGTCTGGGCAATGTGCATTTCGCCACTTCGACCCACCAGGCGCCGCGTGAGGCGCAGAACGGCGAGCCGGGCGAAGAACGCTGGATTATGCTGGAGCTGCGCTTGATAGCCGACGTGGGACTGGTGGGCTATCCCAACGCGGGTAAATCAACCCTGCTTTCCGTTGTCACAGCGGCGCGTCCCAAAATTGCCGATTATCCGTTTACCACACTTACACCCAACCTGGGCGTGGTAGCCGTTGGTCAACCGGGCAGTGGCGATGAATTTGGCTTCGTGCTGGCCGATATTCCGGGCCTCATCGAGGGCGCGGCCCAGGGCGTCGGTCTGGGTCACGAGTTTTTGCGCCATGTGCAGCGCACGCGCCTGTTGTTGCATGTGCTTGATGGGGCATCGCTCGATCGCGACCCCTGGCAAGATTTCCTGGCCATCAACAAAGAACTGCGCGACTATGATGAACTGCTGGCGACGCGCCCGCAGGTCGTCGTTTTCAATAAAATGGACCTGGCCGAGGCGCAGGAACGCTGGCCCGAACTCAAGGCGAAGGCGGAAGCGCAGGGCTACCCCGCGTTCGCCATCTCAGCCGCCGCGCACCAGGGAACCGAAGAACTCATGGCTTTTGCCGCCAAACGTTTGCTTGAGATCAAACGCGACGAGGAGGAGCGCGCCGCTTCCCTGGCTGTCCCGGATATGGATGGCACCGTCCTGCGCCCGCAGCCGGTCGATGCCTACACCGTCACTAAAGTTGAGGGGGTTTATATCGTGAGCGGCAAACGGGTAGAACGCACGGTCAGCATGACCAACCAGGACAGCGAAGAGAGCATGGATCGCCTGCAAGTGACCCTCTCGAAAATGGGCGTCACTAGAGCATTGGAGGAGGCAGGCGTCAAAGTCGGCGACCGCGTGCGTTTCGGCAAGGTTGAGTTGTACTGGGGCGAATAAAAATTCGCCTGATGAATTTTACCGACCGAATGCAGCAATGACCTGGAACCCACGCCTCCGTCCTGATGAATTGTGACAACCGAATCGGGGAATCACGAGCAACACTCGCTCCCGTCCTGTAGGGACAAGGAGTGGATGTGGGGATGGGTGGGGGCCTTGTGCTTGTCCTCGTGGCAATGCGATTCTGTTGGGATTACGCGATGCTTCGCCGAATTACATGAACCGGACGAGGACAAGCACAAGGCCCCCTCATCCACTCCACCCCGCCCCTTGTCCCTACAGGACGCTGGGGACGCAAGCATCCCTACAATCAAAACAGATTGCCCCTCTTCATTGTACACAAGGTGCGTGATATAATTGAGTATGATGCTATTGCGTGTAGTGTCGATAGAGCCGTATCCCTTACCTTAGCAGAAGACAAGCGACAGAATGCGAGAAAGCCGCCTTTATGGGAGAGACACTGAACCTGCAATTTGGGTGTCGTGAGGATGGCAGCTTTGAATTACAGGTGAAAGAAAGTTGGTCGGGGCATAGTGTCAAAGGTGACTTTGTAGCGCCGTACAATTCCCGGCAACTGGCTGGCCTGCTAAAAAAGCTAAATACACTGGAGAGCGACGACCACGAGTTGCGCGAGATTGGTCAGCGGCTGTTTCAGGCGCTTTGCGGCACGCCGGCCACCAGCGCCAGCCCGCGCGCTTCCGTCGAACACTCGGTTCAGGCGATGTTGCGCAGCGTGATTCAGCGCACGTTGCGGCGGCGTGGCACCGTTGCGCTCACACTCAGCTTTGCCGCTGGCTGCGACGAATATGTCGCGTATCCCTGGGAATTGCTGCATAACGGCGAGCATTTCTTGCTGGCATCGGGTGTCTTTACGCTCACGCGCGCGCTGTTGCGGCCCGATCTGCCTTCGCAGTGCGAATTGCCTATCTATCCACCCCTGCGCGTCCTCTATATCGGTTCATCGCCTTCTGATTGTCTTCCACTGGAGACCGAGCAGAGCTTTGAAAGCCTGCGCCGTGGTCTCTCTTCGTTGATCGAAGAGGGACAGGTAGAGTTGAACAGGCTGGAGCCACCCACCTTCGATGAACTGGTGCGCTACCTCAACTCTGCCGGGGGCGCGAGCGCATTTGAGGACCAGGAGACAACCATCCCTTGTTACGTCATTCACTACGATGGACATGGCGCGTTCGGGCGGCTATGTCCAGCGGAGAATTGTGATGAACTGAATGATGCCGATGCGCGTAAATGTAGCGCGTGTGCGACACCGCTGGGCAAAGTTAAACCGCAAACGTATTTATGCTTTTGTGACGACAATGGGCGCAACAGGTATATTGGCACCGCTTCGCTGCGCGAACTGTTTGTCAGCACCGATGTGCGCCTGGCTGTCTTCTCAGCCTGTGAAACGGCCCGCCTGGAGGATAACGCTCATCATAAACACCGGCGCGCCGCCGTTGATGCCACGCTCGCTACCGCGCTGGTCATGGCGCAGGTGCCCGCGGTGGTCGCCATGCCCTTTTCTGTCCAGGATGACCTCAGCCCCATCTTTACCTATCATTTCTATGATGCCATCGCGCACGGGCGCACGCTTGAAGAGGCCCTGGCGCGGGCGCGCCAGGCTATGCTGCCCATCAAACAAAATAGCTGGTTTGTGCCGGTGCTCTATCGCCACGTGGTAGAGGGAGCGGAAAGCCCCGTGGCGCTGCTGGCGGGACGCGATGAACCGCAGGAACACGATCATCCCCTGTCGCACCTGAGCGCAACCAGCACGTTTGTCGGGCGCGCGCGAGAAATTGAGGAACTGTCTGCCTGGTTGGAGGAGACGGTGAGTGGCGCTATTAAGAGAGCGAAGCCGAGAATTCATCACCTGGCGCTGACCGGCCCGGCGGGTATCGGCAAGAGCGAACTGGCTTTTGAGACGGCGCGGCGCAACGAAGAGAAGTTTCCGGGCGGCATCATAGGGCTGTCGTTGCAGGGCGGCAAAGCGCTGGGCGAAGCCTTGCTTGAAATAGCGCATAACCTGCACATTCACCATAAAGCCATGAATACCACCGATGTCGGCAATTGCGAACGCACCGTGCTGAACGCCTTTCGCGGGCTGGCAAACCGCGACCTGGCCTGCTTGCTGCTGTTGGATGGCTTTGAAGAAGTGCAGCAAAACGCCGAGATCGGCCACTGGTATCGTTTCCTGTGCGCCTTACCAGAACAGGTAATCGTGATGCTCACCTCGCGCTCCAACCCATCGACTATCGCGGCCTTAGAAGGAGCGTCCTGTCGCTGGTACGAATATCCTGTCGGGAAAATGGCGAGCCGCGACATTCTCAAACTGTTTGCCGAACTGGCCGCCGGGAGCGGGCTTGACGAGCGCATCCACCTGTCGGAGCCGAACCAGCAGGCCATTTTGCAGGAAATCTGTACCCTGCTCGATGGCTACCCACTGGGGGCGCAGCTCATCTTCGGCACGGCTCGTCCTATTCACGGCAGAGTATACGCGCCGGAAGCCGCCACACGCTCGTTGGAAGAGGTGCGCGACGAATTGCGCGAGGCTCTCCCCGAAGGTATGTCGGCTTTGCTGGAAATCGCTTACCGGCGCCTGTCGTCGTCCGCGCAACTGCTGCTGCCGTACCTGGCAGCATTCAAGTTGCCGTTCAGTCACCAGCAAATTGTGATGCTGGTGGCCCCTGAATCCCCGGCCTCGGCGCGCGCGTTTGGGCGTATGGAACACGAGCATTATCTACAAGAAAATTCCCAGGAAGCGGTAGATACGGGGCAGACCGCCGCGTCCGCTATTCCATCGGAACTGGCGAGAAGCTGGCGAGGGGCGCGAGATGAACTGGTGCAAACGTCTTTTCTCCAATTTGATGGCCGCGTCTATACTATCCACGCGCAGGTGCGCCACTTCGCACTATCGCATCTCTCACAGGAAGAGCGGCAGCGCGTGCATCGCGTGGTTGCCACCTACTATAGCAGCCTGCCGCAGCCCAGCCCGGAGGAGTGGTTCGCCGCCTTTGAACATCTCGAAGACGCGGGCGAAGCGCAGGACTTGCAGAAAGCCATCCACTTGATTGCGCGGGCCGCGCACGCGCTGCGCACGCGAGGGTACGCCTCGTCACTGCGGGTCATATTGCACCGGGCGGAAACATATGCGCTCAGTCTCGGCGACCTTTCCGGTGAGGGACTGGTGCAATATTGCCTCGGCGCGATCCTGCGCCAACTGGGCAAGTATGCCGAGGCGCTGGGCTGCCTCACGCGCAGTCTGACCTTGCATCGCCAGCAGCATGAACGGGACGAGGAAGCCTGGGCGCTGTTTGAACTGGCGATGTTGTTCCGCGAGGAGGGCCAGTACGCGCAGGCTGAGCAGCACGCTCAAATGGCGATTCGCCTGTTCCGCGAGGCCAATGACCCGCGAGGGGTAGCCTGGATGCAGACCGTGCTGGGTGAGGTCAGTCGCGGTCATGGCTATTATTATGATGCGCTTGGACATTTCGAACTGGCCCTGGCAACGTTTCGCGGCCTGCCCAATGAAGACGGGTATCCCTGGACGCTGCGCGATCGCGGCACCGTCTACGAAGCTCTGGGCAGTTATGCCGAGGCGACGGCGGACTTTGAAGAAAGCCTGCGCCTTTTCAACACGCTTGGCTCGCGTTTCGGGCAGGCCTGGGTGCTCACCGACCAGAGCGCCATTTATCTCGACCATGCCGAATTTCAACGCGCTGTTGCAGCCTGTAATGAGGCGCTGGCTATTTTCCGCGAGCAGGGAGCCAAACGCGGGGAAGCCTGGACGCTGCATCGCCTGGCCGACATCGCGCGCAAACAACATGTATATGACGATGCGCGAGCCTACTGTATTCAGTCGCTGGCCCTGTTCAATGATCTGGGTGATCGTGTAGATGCAGCGCGTATCACCAATGCACTGGGAGCCATCTGCCTGGCGGAAGCCGAATACGCTGAAGCAAAGGAATATTTCGAACATGCGCGCGCTATTGCTCGCGAACAAGAATCGCGCCAGATCGAAGGGCGAGCCTTGCGCGGGTTGGGGGATGTCGCGCGCGTCATGCGTCAATTTGGCGAAGCCGAGCGCTATTATGCCGAAGCGGATACGATTGCGCGGCGTCTCGATACTCCTGCCGATCTCTGCGCTGTGCTCCACCGGCACGGCCAGTTGCATGAAATGCAGGGGCACGACAAAGAAGCTCTGACCGCCTGGGTCGAGGCCCTGTTTCAGGATCGTCGCCTGGGCCATCCAGAGCGTGTGGCGCACGAAAACAAAGTGACGCTCTTCGTCGAAGAGCGCCACCTGGAAGAAATGTACGCCGGACTGCGCCAGCAATATGGACTAAGCTAAACCACTTTCCCCTATTTACCTCTTCGGGTGGGCGTCTATACACTTGGATATCGGCATTTTTTTTGTTATAATGGGCCTCAATGTCTACCGTAAACGCTTGCCCGGTTAAAGCTCACACAGATGTTATGATTCAGATCATGGCACGGATGTTTTCGTACCCCGATACTAGGAGAGACTTATGACTTCATTACGCAGAAGAGAAAAAGTTCCCTGGAGGAATGAACTATGGCTTTACAAACACAACCGGCATCGCAAGCGAAAAGTTCCGGTAAAAGGTCTGGCATAAACAGGGTATTTACCCTGCTGGTCGCAGTAGTCTGTTTTGGCATGCTGGGATATTTGCTTTTCCAGATTTCTCATCAGTTCCTGGTACCCCCTCCCGCTCACCGGCTCATACTGGTACAGGATATTCCGCTGCCGAGCGGACTTCCTACTCCTGCCGAGGAAAAATTACTGGCTTCGGGCACTGACCCGAATGCGTTGACTCCTGGCGTGGCGCAAGATTTTGACGGATTTGACTTCCAGGCGTATGATCCCGACCTGCATCTCCTGTTTGTTGACCATACCGGGCCAAACCCCGACTTGTTGCTCCAGGAACATGCCAATTTTGATCCGGCACGCGATGGGCCGTTCGATGGGCATATTATTGTTTTTAATACGCTGTCGAACAAGATCGTCGGGCGTGTCAATGTTCCCCAGGTCGCGGGCATGGTATACGTTCCAGGGCTGGATAAGGTCTTTGCTGCCGATGCCCAGGATAACTATATCGCTGATATCGACCCGCACACGCTCAAAGTGACCGCTACCATCCAGCTTCAGGACAACGAAAGTCCCGATGCTATGGTATATGATCCGGTTGATAAACGCCTTTTTGTGTCCGATCCGGGCGCTCCAGTTGACCCTCTTAAAGATATGAACGCGGACAGGAACAATGAGAATATCGCGGTGATTGATGCTGTCAATGATAAGCTGATCAAATATATCAATTTAGGCAATATCGATCTCATCGCCGGGGAGAATATTCAACCTGCGGACGGGATACCATTGGTAGCAGATCCGAAGAATCCTGGGAAATCCATTCCTAAATTTGGTCATGATGTAGGGCACGACCAGTACTACAACGGCTTCATCTATGTGACCTCGCAAATCCTGCCGGACGGCAATAGCCCAAACCCGCTTCTCCTGCCTCCCCCCGGTACGGGTGAATTGCTGCAGATTAATGCTGTGAATCTGACGATTGCCGGCGAAATAGATATGCCGGTCTCATGCAGCACTCCTCATGGCTTCGCCATCGATGCCGCGCAACAAACCGGGTACGTTGCCTGCACCGATATCGCTCCCGCAGATTCTGGTCGCACGCTCTTCGAGAACCTGGCGAGAGTTGATCTATCAAATCCAACAACCATGAAGGTGATCCCTACCGATCCTACCACCACGCGCTTGCAGGGCGGCCCGGATATCGTCAGGATAGATCACAATAGTTCCCTGAATGTAGATGTGCTGTTCGTGGGCTGTCAGGCCGGCATATCCATCTTTGATATAACGCCCGGTAAGTTTCACAAACTTGGTGATGAAATCATTGGTAAGGGGACGCACACTATCGCAGTCGTTGATTTGCCGCAAGGTATATACATGTACCTGCCGATGAATATCGGTGGTAGGCCTGTCCTGAGAATTGCCAAATATAATCCCAACGGGCAATCAAGCTTCTAAACTGGGGTACGCTACGTTTTTACGTCAAATGTGTGTGAGCCAGAATGGGGCAAGCCCGATACGTGCGAACTTCAGAACGGCTGTCATCCTGAGCGCAGCGAAGGATCTCTCGCCGGGCCAGGTGCAGATCCTTCGCTGCGCTCAGGATGACAGAGGGAGGGCGGTGGCTCTGCTCGCGCTCTGTCCCTCCTGCAAATGAATAGCGCATCCCATCTCTCTACCTTTGCGACTAGAAATGGTGAGAAGTCTTTACGGTGTGACAAATTGCAACGATGCAGTTGGGGCCAGGTAGATGCGGTCACCGTTGCTGAGTACGAGCCGGTCAACGCGCTGGCTGCGGTAGACCATCCCGTTCAGGCTTTCCGCGTCCTCAATAATCCAGCTGCCATTCTCCTCGTGTATTTTAGCATGCAGGCGTGAAACACGCTGCGAGGGTACCTGCACGTCGTTCCCGGAAAGGCGCCCGACGGTGAGCGAAGCCTGGTTCAAAGCGCGTTCGCCGACAATCTTGCCATCAACTTCGATCAGCACGCGCGCTTTCTGGGGCGCGACAGGGACCTCTAGCCTCTGTTGTTGTGGCAGTGACTGCCCATTGCCTGCCCAGTTTCCCTGTTGAAACGCGGGAGCCTGCACCCCCGAGGGAGAGGGCCACACCTGCGGCGAGGGCCAGTTCTGATCGCCTGAGGGTATTGCCCTGGTCGGCACAAAGGGCGGACGTTGCGGTTGAGCCTGGCGCTGATCGTAGACATCTGGGTAAGCCACAAAGGCCGAACGAAGGATAGACTTATCACCAGCTTTCTCCAGGTTATAGCGATTCTGTTCCGTGAGTAGTCCGGCGAAAACTCCACCTCTGCGTTTCAAGTCCTGGAACGACCCCTGCTCGGCGATTTGTCCATTCTTGAGGACGATGATCTCTTCCACATTGCCGAGTGTGCTGAGGCGGTGAGAGATCATGATAACGGTGCGTCCGACAATCAACTTTTCGAGCGCGTGCATCACCTCGGCTTCGGATTCAACGTCCAGGGCGGCGGTAGGCTCATCGAGGATCAGGATGGGCGCGTCACGCAGGATGGCGCGAGCAATCGCCATGCGCTGGCGCTGGCCGCCCGATAAATTTTTGCCCTGTTCGCGTATCCCGCCATCATATCCGCCCAGGTCGTTAATGATGGTCTCGTGGATGTTAGCTTTTTTTGCCGCTTCGATCACTTCGTACAGAGGCGCGTTGGGCTTGCCGATGGCAATGTTTTCGGCTACCGTTCCCTCGAACAGCACCGAGTCCTGTAAGACCATACTGACGTTCTGGCGCAAGAGTGTGAGCGGGTAGGCGCGGTTATCTGTTCCATCGACCTTCACCGACCCCTGCTGAATTTCATAGAAGCGTGGAATGAGCTTAACCAGCGTTGTTTTTCCTCCACCGGAAAGGCCAACGAGCGCGACCTTCTTCCCGGCAGGAATATGCAGGTTTATGCCCCTGAGTACAGTTTGCCCAGATGCGTATCCGAAAACCACGTTCTCAAAGAGAATATCACCGCGCAACCTGGTAGGGCCAGTGTAGGGTACTGTACTCTCTAACACTTCGGGAGCCTGGTCCAGCACCTCCTGAATGCGTTCCGCCCCGGACCCCGCGGTGCTGGCAAGGGTCGCAAGCTTTGAAAGATCGCGCATAGGCTGGTAGAGCAGTTTGAGGAAGGTGAGGAATAAGATGAGGGTACCGATGTCCACGGTCAGGGGTTGAATAGTGAAAAAGCCGAGGTGGAAGGCGTTATTGGCCGCGACGTAGCCGCCTACTCCCAGCACTGCCGCCGTACCCAATATCACCAGCAAGGAGACCAGAGGTGCGAATTGCGCCTGCAAGCCGCCCGCGCGCAGTCCTGCCCGGCGATTCTTATCGACGTAATCGCCAAAGCGCAGGGCCTCTTTTTCCTCGCGTGTGAATACCTTGATGACGGTGAGCGCGTTGATATCTTCTGTCGCGACATCCGAAACCTGACCTGTTGCCTTCGCCGCCTTCTTCGCGGCAGCCTTGATGCTCTTCGTATAGCCAAGAGTAATCATGAAGAGCGCGGGCACGATGGTCAGCGCGATGACGGTGTACGCAGAACTGAGGAAAAGCATCACCGCTATGATACCTATTAAAGTCAAAGCGGCTGCCAGCAGGTCTACCAGCCCGTCGGTGACGAGCTTCTCGATGTCAGCGATATTACCGGTGATACGCTGGACGAGGTCGCCCTTCTTCTGCTTGCCATGCCAGTCGAGCGACAATCGTTGCAGGTGCTCAAACAACTGGTTGCGCAGCCTGGCTGTCAGGTTTTGAGCGATATTAGCCGCGATGTATAGGTCCAGGTAGGCCAACAGGGCGCTTAATGAACCGAAAAGTATCAGCAGCAATATCGAAAACACGATGACACCGTTGGTACTATGATGGGTGAGAACCAACGGGGCATTCGCGTCAGCGGGTGAAATGGGACAGGGGGTCACCCCTGGTAACTGGTTCGGCTGGCCGGGAGCCAGCGGGGCGAGCGCCGGATCGAGCAGCGGAGTGTCAAATTTGTCGAGGATCGGATTGAGAAACGGGAAGGTACAGGCCGGGTCATTCCCCGCGTTGCCTACCTTGCTCGGAATAAATTTGAGGGGAAACGCAGCAGCGATATCGCAGCCCACTTGCAAAATGGTTATTACAATGGCTAAGACGACGAGCAAGCGGTATCCCTTGAGGTTACGGAACAAGAATTTGAATAACATTACACGCTCCTGATCTGTCTGGCTAGACAGAAAGATTGCTTCTTAACTTTGCATGGCTATTTCCTCCTTGATCGTGGACAACTCGATCGTGGACATTTGCACGAATCTCGGTCTTCTCTTCTAAAGATAGGCCAGGGCAGAATTTCTGCCCTGGCGACGAGTATACTACGTTGTCATATACTGCACAACTGCTGTCGGGGCTATATGGATACGATCTCCGTTTTTTAAGGCCAGACGCTCAACGAGGGTACCCTGGTAAACCAGTCCGTTGAGGCTCTCCGCGTCTTCAATTAACCAGGCTCCGTTCTCCCAGCGAATCTTGGCGTGCAGGCGCGAGACTCTTTGCGATGGCACCTGGATGTCATTGCCGGAGAGACGGCCAACCGTGAGTACCGATTTATCGAGGCGGCGCTCGCCAACTACCTTACCATCAACCTCGACCAACACTCGCGCTTTCTGCATCGCCCCGGCCTGCTGCGGCTGGGGTTGCGGTGTTTGTGGAACCTGCTGGCCGCCATTATTTCCATAGTTTCTGGCGGGAACGGGCGCGTTTCCGGGCGACGATTGCGGGGGTTGTTGGGGAGCTTGCTGCCAGGGCGTGGCCGGCGGGACGGACGGGAACTGGGGTTGAGAGTTGAGCTGGCGGCGCGTTCCACAGGCGAGGAGCGCCTTGCGGTTGAGCCTGGTAGACTGGCGCGGGCGCGGCGATCGGCACGAAGGCTGGTCGCAGAATGGACTCGTTGCCCGCGCGATCGGTGTTATAGCGATTCTGCTCTTTCGAGCAGTCCCGCGAACACCCCTCCCTTTTTCTTCAACTCTTTGAACGTTCCCTGTTCGACGATACGGCCATCCTTCAACACAATGATGTCATCAACATTGCCCAGCGTGCTGAGGCGGTGTGAGATCATCAATACGGTGCGGCCCTTCACCAGCGTATCGAGGGCGTGCATAACCTCCGCCTCTGCTTCAACGTCAAGCGCGGCGGTTGGCTCGTCCAGGATCAGGATGGGACCGTCGCGCAGCACGGCGCGCGCGATTGCCAGGCGTTGCCGTTGGCCGCCGGAGAAGTTTTTACCCTGTTCGCGCACTTCCGTCTCATAAGCATCGGGCATACTCATGATGGTATCGTGAACATAGGCTTTCTTTGCTGCTTCGATAATCTCTTCCAGCGTCGCGCCGGGTTTACCAATGGCGATGTTCTCTCTGATGGTTCCCTCGAAGAGCACGTTATCCTGCAAGACCATACTGACATTCTGGCGCAAAATCGACAGGGGATACATGCGATTATCAACGCCATCGATGCGCACCGACCCCTGCTGTATCTCGTAGAAGCGAGAAATCAGCTTGACCAGTGTCGTTTTGCCGCCGCCTGAAAGTCCAACCAGGGCTACTCTTCTACCGCTGGGAATGTGCAGGTTGATGCCTTTCAGAACGGGCCGGTTCGGGGCATAGCTGAAGACCACATTCTCGAAGAGGATGTCTCCCTTGAGCTTGGACGGACCAAACCATTTATCCTGCGTTTCCACCACTTCCGGGGCAGCATCCAGAACCTCTTGAATGCGTTCCGCGCCGGCACCGGCGGCGGTAGCAATATTCGTCAACTTTGAAAGGTCGCGCAAGGGTTGGTAGAGCTGGCCGAGGTAGGAGAGGAAAACCGTGAGTGTGCCGAAGGTTACTGTGCCTCCCGCAATATTCAGGAATAAGAACTTGAAATGGACGTTGCTAGGGTTACTGGCGACGAAGGAGCCGACGCCGACGATAATAGCGGTGCCAATTGCTACTAGAATAGCGACAATTGGTGTGAATTGCGCCTGCAAACCACCGGCGCGCAGCCCAGCCTCGCGGTTCCTGGTCACATATTTGTGGAATCTCTGAGCTTCGCGGTCCTCCAGCGTAAACGCCTTGAGGACGGTAATATTACCAATATCTTCCGTTGCCACGCTGGCAACCTGCCCCGCAGCCTTCGATGCTCTCTTCGCCGCTTTTTTGATGCTGGTCGTATAGCTGAATACCACCAGGATGAGCGCGGGGAGAATTACGAGGGAAAGCACAGTAAACTGCGGGTTGACCAGAAGCATCACTGTAATCACCCCGAAGATGGTCAGGAAGCCCGTCAATAAATCGACCAGTCCATCGGTGACGAGTTTTTCAATATCCGTGATGTTTCCGGTGATGCGCTGGACGAGGTCGCCTTTCTTTTGCTTGCCGTGCCAGTCGAGCGAGAGGCGTTCCAGGTGCCCAAAGAGCTGTTTGCGCAGGCGCGCAGTCAGGTTTTGCGCGATATAGGATGCCAGAAAGAGTTCGGTGTACTGGAGAATAGCGATAAGAATACCAAGCACGACAATCATCGAGGCCGAAAAAAGGATTACTCCGATTACGCTATGAAGCTGTCCGGGCGGGATTTGACCATTGCCAAGATGATCAAAGAAGGTGATGATATTGCCCAGGAATGGAAAACTCACGTCGGGGTCAATAGCGTGCTTCCCCGCGGGTGGAGCGATTTTATCCAGGATAAATTTGAGCGGGAAGGCGTTGAAAAGGGCGGCGAGCACCTGGGCGAATGCCATCGTAAGGGCAATTACCACCAGAAATCGATAGCCCTTCAGGTTGCGAAACAGGAAACGTACCATAGCTACTTACTCCTTGCCGGGTTCAAGAGTGACGGGTTCAAGCGAGACAGGCTGAAATTTCGTGTAACATGGCTGATAGTTCCTTTGGCCGCGGACTATTCAGCCGATTAGCGCGCCGTGTAGCAATTTTGAATACCAGTGCGGCTTCGTACAGCCGCGAACGCTCAAGAATGCCGTCAATCTCGGCGGACAATACGCCCGATTCCGACATGGCCTGGCGGTAGGTCGTGGTGAATACGCGCGCCGCCGCTTCAAACCACTCGCGCATTCCGGGGCTATGATACCACAGCCCGCTCGGACGCAAGTAGGCCAGGAAGTAGCCCACGTCCAGCGCGGCATCCGCCATGCAGAAGCCATCAAAATCAACGACGAATACCTGGTGGCTGTGGAAAAGCAACTGGCTCGACTTGAACCCACCATGCGCGGGCCGGTAGCTCTCAGGCTCCACGGCTTCCAGGCGCGCCGACAGGTCTTGCGCGAGTCGCTGCGTTTCTTCTGCCTGCGCCGCGTTATGGCTGGCGATCAGCGCGGCGCGTTCGCGGGCGCGTTTCGCCTCTTTCGCGCCCGTGCGCGGCGCGCCCCCGGCGGGTCGAACCGCGCTGGTGTGCAGGCGCGCCAGCGCGACCGCCGTCAGGCGTAATTCTTCTTCAGGGATAGAGATCGAGCTTATTTCGCCGCCCCGGCCTCGTTCCAGGCGGGGTTGCAGCGCGCGCGTCCCGGTCAGCATATGTTCGTCCGCGCTGGCCGGTTGCACGGCTTCATTCAGAGTCAGACCGATCTCATCGACTATGCCCAGAGGACGCGGCAGGAGCGGCGTACTGCCCAGCTTTGCTACCTGTTCGTCATAGAGCCGCTGTTGCAGCGCCTGCACCGAACGCGCCTGCTGCGGGTCGGCGTACACCTTGCCGAAGATGGTCAGGCGCTTCTGCTCCTCGCGCTGGCGATGGGTGAGGGTGAGATGATAGCGAATGACACAGCGATTGCCCGGTTTGTAACGTACTGGTTCGGCCACCACCTGCGCGAGCCTCCAGTTCTCATCTTGCAGGTGTGTTTGCGCCGCCTGCTCGATAGCCGAAAATACCGAACTGAGGCTGATATCGCAGCTTGCGGCGAGCGCGGGCAGGCCATTATCGGCGGGGAATGCCTGCACTGACAGACCGATAGCCTCAGCCCGCAAGACACCGGTTGGCTGAACTTCTAAGGCGGTCTCGCGCACCTGCGTTTCGCTGAATTGAATGGCTGCGCCATCAAGCGCCTGCTCATCGAGTGTCAGGCTGACGGAACGGTGCGGGTCGCGAGTGTGCTCGCTTTTACGCTGCCCTATCTCATCGACGGCATAGATCACGGCCAGCCCGCGCGCCGGTTTGCGTCTCAGGTAGCGCACAAACAAACCCGGCGTTGAAACCGCGCCGGGAAGCAATGGACGACCCGCGCGTTCAAATAGCAGCGTCAGGATATCGGGCAAGTCTAAGATCGAGACCCCGGTGTCGGCAGATGGTGAACTCATATCAGCAGTTTCCTTTCCCTCCCCAGCGTTTCCACCAGTTCAACCAGCGCGGAGTCCGCGCCTGGCACGCCGCGAAAGCCAGGGAATGAGTTGACATCCACAATCATAGGACCGTTGTTTGTTACCAGCAGGTCAACCCCATACAGCCGCAGGTTAAAGACGCGCCCGATTTCAAGCGCGATGACCCCCCATTCTTGCGGCAATTCTTGCGGCGCGATAAGGATGTCTTCTTTGGGCGCGTTCGGTTCAAGCGGTGTGCGGCGGCGCGCCGCGAATATCTGCTGGTCAATTACCCACATTTTGATATCCCAGCCGTCGCTCTCGGCGTATTCCTGCAACACGATGGGTTCCTGGCTCCATTCGCTTGCAAGGGCTTCAAGCGCGGCGCGGTTGCGCACAAAATCTACCAGGTCGCCGCGATGGCTGTAATAGCTTTTGATGATGACCGGGAATGCCAGTGTCGCGAGAAAGGTCTCATCGGCCAGCAAGCTCGCAAGCGTGGCGTAATGCCAGGTGCGCGGCCAGGGGAGATGCGCATCGTGCATACGCTGCGCCATCAAAACACGATCCTGGCAGGAGACCGAAGAAGCCCAGCTATTGACGACTAGCGCGCCTTTTTGTTCGAGCGTGTGAGCCACTTCCAGCGCTTGCGGGGCGTGCGATTTGAGCAGGTAGAGATCTGCCTGGGGGTGGCGTTCCTCCTCTTGCAAGGCTTGCGCTCCGGTGAGCGCGCGCACGTCCAACAGGCGCACATCGTGTGTTGCGCTCAACTGTTGCAAGGCCACCGCGATAACCGGGTGATGGGGAGTTTCCGGGTTATCCATAATTAGGCAAATACGCATGACAGTATTCCTTGTCTACTCGCACATGGAAGCTGCGAGGTTCTGCTGATTTGTGCTATCAAGGGTTGTAGCTAAAGTCATAGGCTTCGATGCATTTTGTATCGGTGATGATTTTTCCACCAGCGCTTTTTTGCGTAATTGGGCCTCGCGGCGGTGTTGCGCCTGTGCAGCGCGCAGGTCGCGCTGCATCTCTGCGCGTTTAGCCGCGTGTAACACGTATTCGGAGATACGCCACACTGCGCGTGGAATGCGTCCAAAACTGGGAAAGTCATTGATATCCAGAATAGCTGGCCCCTGAGGTGTGTCTACGATATCCAACCCGTAGATGTCCAGGCCAAAAAGCTTGCCAACCTGCAAGGCGAGTTTGCGCACCTGTGGGGTCAATGGCACGAAATGCTCGCTCACTTCTCCGTGCAGTACCGATTGCCTCGCAATAGCCGCGTACACTTCGTTGCCGGTGACATAGACCTTGATATCAAAGCCCGGGTTCTCCGCGTAACGCTGCGCCAGGAAAAAGCTTTCGCCTGCTTCCGCGATTTCCAGCGCCTCCAGTTCATCGGGGCTGTTCAAACGATAGATGCCCTTGCAAGAACTGCCGTTGCTTGGTTTGACCACAATGGGGTAGTCTTCGGCGGGAATTTGGTGCAACAGGCGAGGATGGGAGACAAAATACGTTTCGGGAATGGGCAATCCATGTGCGCGAGCAAAGGCTACCGCAACCGCTTTATCGCGCACCAGGCTAATGGCACGCGAGTTGTTGATAGTAGGGATACCAACCGCCTCTGCCGCCTCTAAAATACTTAAGCCGGGGCCTTCCGCCAGCGATTTCAAGACGAATGCGTCATATCCCTGCTGTTTCAGATCGGTCAGGCACGTAACGGCTTTCTGCGGCTCTAACAGGTCAACATCATGACCCCACTGGAGCAACTGCTCAGCAATCACTCCGGGCATGGCATCATTTCGATATTGCTCTTCGATGATAAAACAAAAGCGCATGTGTATCCCTTCAAAGCATACCGGATGCAGGGATCCGATGTATTGCGTTTTACTTACAGTGATTGTTTTAAGTATAGCAACTTTTCAGTCCCATAGCTGTTTAGTGGCTCACGAAAAAAGTGTGAATCTCACTATAAAACATTAACGGAAGGTTAAAAGCACTATAGCACATTTGGGTGAAAGAGTGAAGAGCTTTACTCCTGGATACTAAACGATGCATGGCTTATTTTTTTGCGGCGTTATCCCTGCCATTATTCCCATCAGAGGAAGTATGTCGCAGGCGAGCAAGCCAACCATTGCGTATCGCCGGTCGCATGAGCTGCTCTTCTGCATTGCCACTCCCGTTGGTATCATTGCGAGCGCCTGATACTTGAGATGGAAGCGGCGCCGAATGGAGCACAGAGTGCGACGATGGCGGGATGGACGAAAATCCATTGCCGACGCGCTCATCGAGGGGCGTCTCAGAGGTTATCGGCTCGTGCGGATTAGGCAGGTCGGCGGGTGACAGGTTGCCGGTAAGGATGGGCTGCTGTAGCGCTATCGAATCGCGCCGCAACGGTTGTGTTTCTTGCGTTTCCAGTGCGAGTCGCATTTCAAGCTCTTCCAACAGATGCTGGATATTGGGACGAAGTTTGCGGTTCTTTTCGGGAATGTGCGTCCATTGCAGCAAAGCAGCCGGGTAGTAGCCGGCGCGGTAGCAGTAAAGGCCGAGCATGGCGCGCGCGTCGTAGATATTCATGCGTTGCCAGAGCGCGAGTTCTTCAGCCGGGGTTTCGATCACGTCTGCGCTGGCTTCGATGATTTCTACGCGATGGTATAACTTGATGCCCATCAAACGCATAGGGTAGCCGTAATACAGGGCCAGGCGGCGGCGGCGAGTGCGGTCAGAAGAGTGCTGGCCTACAAAGTAGCGCCGGGTGTAGGAGCCGCTTGACCAGATGAACCATCCCAACATGAGTATGAGAATGCGGCCAAGATAGCGTTGCCACGTTTCCGGGGCAAAGGCCTGCAGCACGCCCAGCGCGCCGAAACAGGCCCCCAGTGCCCAGGCGCCATACACCAGGCGTTTTCTGTCCCAGCCCAGCAGATCGAAATGGTGATGCAGGGGCGTCGCCAGAAATGGCAGAGGAAACTCCGTGTGAGGCACAAATTCGTCTTGATTGGCGAAGCGCAGCAATTGCAGCCGTTTGCGGAAGAAAGGCGTGAGCACTTTGGCTGACATGAGCGCGGAAAGTCCCTCCAACACAAACGCGGCTCCGATCATCAGGAGGGGTATTTCGTTGCGCGAGAAGATTGCTATCATGGCGAGGATGCCGCCCAGACCTAACGCGCCGCTATCGCCCATGTATATTTTAGCGCGCCTTTTCGCTTTGCTGCGCCGCGCCGCCCACGAAGAGGGCCAGTTCAACGGCAGGAAGCCTGCGACGCCGCCCGCGCAGAGCAGAGCCAGTATCTCCAGAACGATGCCTTCTGGATGTTTCGGATCGTCGAGAAGGCCGGTAATAATAATGCCGAAGGCCAGCGCTGCGCTGAATACCAGCCCTCCGGCCAGTCCGTCCAGCCCGTCGCTAAAATCGACTGAGATAGAGGTCACGCTGCCTATTAGCCCCGTCACCAACATGAGAAAGATCAGCCAGATGATGGGGAATTTATTAAAGAGCGGACCAAGGATATCCGAATACGGGGAATAGGGTTTGGGGCCTTGCACGGTAAACACGTAATAGCAGAGCGCGGCAGCCATAGAAACAAACAACACGCCAACAAATTTAGTGCGCTCCGCAATGCCTTCATTGCGATGCACTTTGTGCCAGTCGTCGATCAGGCCAACCAGCATATAGCCGAAGGTGGCGCCGAGGCCAATCAACAGAATCGTCCATTGCCCTGCGTTCAGTTTGAAAACGTAGCCCGCGCCAATGCCGGTGGCGATAATCGACAGGATAAACGCCGGGCCACCTACCAGGGGAAGTTCGATGGTCTTGATTTCAGGACTTTTAGCGTTCGGCTGGAGATCGGGACGATACGGACCGGGTTTAAATTCGCCACTGCGGAATCTTGGGAATAAAAATTTTGCGATCCAGCTTAAAATCAGGCTTAGTAACGCGCATGTTATGAAGGTCAATAATAACCAGATCGGTGTCATTTCAACTCCATTGAAAAAAGGTATTCCCGGAAGTATACACATTAAACATCTATAAAGAGCGCAGTTGTTCGCGAGCTACGCGCCGGTCGTCCCAGGGAATTTTTTCTCTTCCTGTGATAATACTTTGTTCATGACCTTTACCCGCTAGCAAAATTGTATCACCTGCCCGCGCTCGTGCCAATGCAGTTGCGATGGCCTGTGTCCTATCCGCTATACAGAGGAAGTCGCGTCCCTCGCGTTTGCCTGCTGCTTCGCTCCCACTGGCTATTTCACGCAATATCTTTTCGCGGTCCTCTTCGCGAGGGTCCTCATCAGTAATAACGAAAAAGTCGGCCAACTGAGCGGCAATTTGTCCCATAATAGGACGTTTGAGCACATCACGTTCACCGGCAGAGCCGAAGACTACCAGCAATTTGCCTGGTGTTAGTGGCCGCAAGGTCGCCAGCACTTTCGCCAGGCTGTCAGGGGTATGCGCGTAATCGACGATTACGCTAAAAGGCTGCCCCTCGTCGATGCGCTCCATGCGTCCCGCTACACCCGCGACGGTTGCCAGCGCCCGCGCAATGACGGCGGTCGCGATGCCCTGGCTATAAGCGGTCGCGATAGCCGCCAGGCAATTGCTGACATTGAATTGTCCCACGAGTTGAGTTTCTATTTCGACCTCTGCGCCGGGCAGAATGGCGCGAAAGCGCGTGCGACTGGCATCGAGTCGCACGTCAACTGCGCGGACGGCGGCGGACCTGTCGATGCCATAGTCTACGATGGGAACACGGCAATAGGGCCGCAAAATCTCATATGACGAATCATCCCGGTTTAAAATAGCGGCCGGGCGAGCAGCGAGACCTTTATCGCGCGCGGGATCGAGCATTTCAAACAGTCGCGCTTTGGCTCGCCGGTAATTCTCCACTGTTTTATGAAAGTCCAGGTGTTCATGCGTAATATTGGTGACGACTCCCACGTCGAAGGCGCAGCCGCGCACGCGCTGCAATTCCAGGCCATGCGATGTAGCCTCGATCACGGCGTGCGTGATGCCCTCGTCAACCATGCGTCGCAGCAACTGTTGTACCTCGAGCGCTTCCAGGGTGCTCTGGCGGGTAGTGTTTTCCCACTCCTGGCCGTTGAGCTTGAAGTTCGCGGTAGACATGAGACCGGCGCGTTTACCGGATTCGCGCAGGATGGTATGAATGAGATTGCTAGTAGTTGTTTTGCCATCGGTGCCTGTGACACCAATGGTACAAAGACGCTGCGCGGGATAGACATAAAACGCGCAGGACAGATCAGCCAGCGTGTCCAACACATCACGCACTACCATATAGGGTAGAGGCGTAGCCTGGCCGGGTGGAAGAATGCCCTCAAGCGTTGGGCCAATCGCCACAAGCGCGCCTCTCCGCGCGACCTCTGCCAGGTATGCGCGGCCATCGGTATGCGCGCCCGGCACGGCGATAAAGAGCGCGCCCGGCGTCACCTTGCGCGAATCATAAGCAAGGCTCGTAATCTCTAGCGCCTGGTTATATTCGCTGGCCGCGCTCCATAGTTGCACCGGCTGCTCTTCTAAGGCCGTTAAAAGGCTGTGTAACTGCATATGTGTTCTATGTTCCTAGTAATAGATCGTGCGTACCCGGTGATATGGACGCATATTCATGGTATCCTGGCTCAACAGCCAGAGTTGTAAGTCGATATCGGCAGCCGTTACCGGCTCATATCTGGCGATCGTTTGTCGTAATACTTCACAGGCCCAGATGGTCGCTGCGCGTATCTGGACCTCCTCTTCGCTACCAGGTTCCAGCAGTTCCTGCCCGTCAATACGTTCGGCCAGCGTGGGGGAATATTCCAACACACCGAAATGACGCAAGAGTTGCGGTAATTTATAATCGGCGAAAATGGTAAGTTGATCGAAATCTCTAAACGCGCCCCAATACTGGCCTCCGAATGCTCCATGCAGGTCGGCCACGCAAATCTGGGCGCGTTTGAAAAAGCGCACTTCTTGCCCGCGAAAACTGGCTACATCGCGAAACGAAGGGAAGTGTTCGACCAGCAGCAGAGCCAGCTTGACCGCGCTTCCGGCTGCTTCCTCGATGACGTGCGCGAACTGCCCATCGAAACGTTCCAGTAGGACGCGGCCCACTTCCCGCGTGTTGGCTAACCGCTGCTCGAACAGGGGAATCTCAACCGGCGTAGCTGCCAGCTCGACCGCGCCCGTTCCTGGAGAGGGCGCGCCGCGAAAAATAGCGGCCAGATCAGCGCTGCTTATGTCGCTCAGGTAGCGCGCATCCCACAGCGCGTACCCGTCTTCTACAGCGCGTGTGAGCGCGGCGGCTTCGGCCCAGTAGCCATTGAGCGTCTCACCCTTATAGGAAATAGACCAGCGCGGTTGATTATTCTCCGCCCAGAAACAAAAATTGAGCGCGTCCAGCAGCAGCACCCAGTTGACGGTGCGCTTTGTGCCATCAAAAAAATGATAGCGCGTATCCCATGTTGCCCCAGGTGTAGGGACGCGATTTATCGCGTCCGCCTGTGGCTGCGTAGGCAACATATGCATTGGCGTCACCATGTCCGTCAGCATTCTCCTGCGCAACTCCATTTGATTGACTTATTTGCGACGGGTGCCAGCTTCTGGAGAAGGCCATCAACTTTTCTTGCAGGGCATTCACACTCGTTATATTGATCCAGACCAGCTCTCCCAACTCTACGACGGCGCGGGTCGAGCTGAGTACACCGAGGTGATCGGGAATCGCGGGGATCAGGGGATGGTGATACATCGCGTCTGCCACTGTTTCAAACGCATCAACATCAAACCGTTGCATATTCATACTACTTTGCTACCTTAAGTCTCCTGGAAATAGCTTCATCAGCCACGATTGTACAGAGATTGTGCCGGTTCGTCAATGCTTGTGCAAAAAGCCTGGTACACCACGCCTTCAGTAGCGACGCCCCTTGTGGGCGTCCCGTCTCCGTTTCCTTGATGCGCAGGTGGAAGTGGCAATGCGTACAGGACGCCCACAAGGGGCGTCGCTACTGGCAGAAGATGTAAAAAATACATAAAAACCAGAAACAAAAAACCTGACTTGTGGCACAACATTATGGACAGAACACACATTACCCTGGATAAAAGTATAGTGTACTATAGGATACTATGGTATACTTGTTGCCGGGCTTATCTTTACCCGACAAACTGGTGATTGTTACCCAGGTAGAAAGGAGTTATTGCTAGATAGAAAAAGACGAAATTAGTAGTGTATTCGTTCTTTCAGATCATTCATGTAATCGCTCTTGCCCTGAACATCACCGAAGTCATTATTATTAGGAGGAATCTTATGGCTGTATCGAAAAAACAGACCAAAGAAGAAATGATCGCGCATGATATGAAGCGCCTTCATGGTCTGGGTTACGCGCAGGAACTCTTCCGCGCGATGGGCGGCTTCTCCAACTTCGCTATTTCCTTTACCATCATCTCCGTCTTGAGTGGATGCGTGACCCTCTTCTCGCTGACCGCCTCCGATGGAGGCTTTACCGCCGCATCCATCGGCTGGCCGCTTGTCACCGTTTTTGTGGTGATAGTAGCGCTGGGTATGGCCGAACTGGCCTCGGCTTATCCAACAGCAGGAGGACTGTACTACTGGTCCTCAAAGTTGGGCGGACCCGGCTGGGGCTGGTACACCGGCTGGTTCAACTTGATTGGCCAGATTGCGGTTACGGCTGGTATCGACTATGGCGCGGCTATCACATTGGACGTGCTACTCAATGCGTGGTTCCCCAACATACCGGCCACACTTGGCACGGTCTTTGCGCTCGACCCACACACACAGTTGTTTACGCTACTCCTCTATGCCATCATCCTGGCTCTGCACGCTATCTTGAACATCTTTGGTGTGCGCATTGTGGCTTTCTTGAACGACATTAGCGTGTGGTGGCATATCGCGGGCGTCATACTGATTAGTGGCGGCGTCGTGATTGCGGCCATCGCAGGCTCGCAGTTCGGCGGCGTGGGTGGCAGCGATTTCACCAAACCTGCTCAATTTGTGACGCACGGGCTGAACTCCGCCGGTACGCTCTTTACCGTCAATCCTACCTACAATGCCACTGGCTTCCCCATCTGGTACGCCTTCTTGCTGGGGTTACTGCTGGCGCAGTATACCTATACTGGCTATGATGCCTCAGCGCATATGACCGAAGAGACTATCGGCGCGGCAACACGCGCGCCCTGGGGTGTTGTAATGTCGGTAGTCGTCTCAGCCTTCGCGGGTTATGCGCTGCTGATGGGCCTGGTTGCTGCGGTGCCGAATCTGGGTACTGCTGCTCTGTCCATCAACCCGGTCATCTATATCATGGAGACGCGCCTGGGCTTTGTTCTGGGCACAATCCTGTTTGCGGTCATCTTTGGAGCGCAGTTCTTCTGCGGTATGTCATCGATCACGTCGAACTCACGTATGATCTATGCCTTCTCGCGAGACGGCGCGGTGCCGTTGCACAATCTTTGGCACCACCTGGACAGGGGACGCACACCACGCAATGCTATCATCTTGTCGGCGGTTTGCGCTTTCATTCTGGCAGTGCCATCTCTTTTCAACTTCGCAACCTATATTGCGGTGACTTCCATCGCAACCATCGGGCTGTATATCGCCTATGTATTGCCCATTTTGCTGCGCCTGATGTCCAAAAACTTCGTGCCTGGTCCATGGCACCTGGGCGCCTGGAGCAGGCCGATAGGCGTCATTTCCGTCATCTGGGTGGTGTTCATCGCCATTCTCTTTATGTTGCCGACGGCCAATCCGATCACGGCAGTCAATTTTAACTACACGCCGGTCGTCCTGCTCGGCCTGTTGATCATTGTCACCATCTGGTGGTTGGTGAGCGCTCGTAACTGGTTCAAAGGACCGGTCATACAGGGTTCGGAGGCCGAACTGGAAGCCATCGAACTCGAAGTGGGCGAAACTGTGCATGTCGAAGGCGCTGCTGGCGGCGAATAACTGCTGAACAGCATCTCACCTCGAAGAGGGAAGCAAGAATTGCGCAAATGATTCTTGCTTCCCTCTTCTGTTTGTTTTATTGCTCTACACTTTTTTGATAGGAAATGCACTTTTTATTGTTCTTGCATTTTTACAGCAAATAATGTATACTTATGTTAAGTGGATTTGCGGTTTTACGAGTGTGAAGATTCAAAACTCGTATTACAGGCCTGGTGAGTTTCTCTCGTAGTGCTGTGGGTAGGTGATAGTTTACGTAGATATTTTTTTCTTGTATAACGGCTTTAAGAAAATGCTTGTCTGGATACCAGATGAGAAAGAGAAAGGATTCCCCCCTCATGGAAGAACGTGTCATTCAAGAATTTGTGCATCGTGTCTCGACTGACGAGAGCTTGCGCAAGGAGTTAGCAAGTGATCCTGATGGTGTAATTATGCGCGAGGGCTTTTCGCCGCGGGTTGCCCGCGTCGTAGCGCGTCTGGCGCCGCATCTGTCAGTGGAGCGAATCGGGTCAGAGAATAAACCCTGGTGGCTTGGTTAGTTGATTGCTTAGTATCTCTAAAGCCGCATACCAGGTCATTACCAGGTTTGATAGGCTGAGGTCGCGGTGAGCAAAGACGCTCAATTACCAGTAAATCCATTCGCCGCTCAACAGCAATTGCTGCGCGAGCGGCTTCATCATCTTCTATCAACGCTACATCCTGCACTGCAGGTGGATGTTAGACGCGCCTTTGAAGAACGCGGCAAACTTCTATCTCAATCCTCCTATGATGCAACTATTGCAAATCCTGATTTACCTTCTGGCTCCTGGCCCTTGCTGACACTGTTGGTAGCCCAATCTATTTCTCCCCATATTGATCCCACATTCGCGAGCGGCGTGGCTATTGCTACCGAATGTTTCGTCTGTGCGCTGGACCTGCTAGATGACGTTGAGGATGAGGATCAGACACCCATCATCCTTGAACTGGGAGCGGCACGCGCGCTGAACACCTCGACTGTCCTCTTAGCTCTGGCGCAACAGGCGTTACTCTCATGTTTGCAACGGGGTGTTGACCAGGCAATGGTGCTGCGCCTGCTTGGTCTCATGCAGGAGGCTACGCTAGTAGCGGCCTCCGGGCAGCATCGTGACCTCTTAGCCGAACAGCGTGAAGCTCGTGATTTCACACGCGAGGATTGCATCGAAATTGCTGCTGCCAAAGCTGGAGCTATTATGCGCCTTGCCTGTCTTTTGGGGGCTATCTGCGCAGGTGCGACAGATGCTGAGTGTACCGAGTTTGCTGAAATGGCGGAACTACTGGGGACAGCTCACCAGCTTGACAATGATGCGCATGACCTGTATTATCTACTGGAATCGGCTGATGCTTCGCCGGGCATTGGTGTTGAAAGGAGCGTGAAGACAGACCTGGCTCGCGAGAAGAAAACCTTGCCTGTTGTGCTTGCCGCCAGCATAAGTAGGCCGCTTCAGGAAAATCGTGAATCATCCGATGGAGAGAAACAGGAGTATATTAAGGCTCTGCGCGAGGGGATTATGACTACCTGGGGTGTCAGCCTGCTCTACCGCGAACGCGCCGAAGCCCATTTCCAGGCAATTTCCTCGCGGCGGTCTCTTGTACTGGAACTGCGTTTGTTACTGGGCTTCAAATAGTGAACCCGTTTATGGCGTGACGTATGGGAGGAAATAGGATGAACAAACTGAATTGGGTTCATATCCGCGCTGGGCGCTTTCTGGTCATATTTATTGCAATCATCATCTATTTCTGCTTCTTGTATGCTGGTGGGCTGCGTTTTTTTCCAGAGAGCGGCGCAAGTGCTACTGATATTGCTACGTTCTGGCTTCGCTTCGGTTTCTCTTCCCTCATTGCGCTAATCTTTCTGGCTGTCGGTAGCCTGGTCTGGCTCTTTGCGCGTAATCGACGTGTTGCCTTGCTGCTTTTTTGTTGCTCATTTACCATGATGGCTACCTTTGTTATGGAGACGGGGTCAGTCTTAGAAAAGGGCGTATCTCTGTCTCGCATCATCAGCAACATTAGTAGCCCACTCACGCTCATGTTCTTTGCTATCTTCTTGACGCTCTTTCCAAGAAATTACCTTTCATCGACGCTAACAAGGGAAAATCGCCATAATCGACCCACGGGCTATTATCTGCTGCTGGTATATTTGATAGTAATGAGCCTACTGTGTGTCGCGGCGATTATAGCAGCGATACCGTATTACCTTCAACTACCGTTTTCTGACATATTGTTTCATTCAATCGCTAATTTCTACGTGTTGTTCGTCCTGGTGGGCATCATAGTCACTATCATCATTTCCTACAGAACATTGCCTACATTACGCGAGCGCCAGCAAATTCGCATATTTATGGGTGGGGTCGTACTGACATTCGCTCCTTTTCTGCTACTGACGATATTTCCGCAATTATTGCATTTGCCACCAAATATTGCGGTTGACTCCCAATTCAGTACGCTCCCAGCTATTCTATTGCCCCTCGCGCTTGGCTACTCCATCTTGCGTTATCAAATTCTCGTTTTCGATATGTATATTCGCCGTATTGTTGCCTGGGTCGTGGGTGCCGTGAGCCTTATGGTGCTGGGCTATCTGGTAGTGGCACTTACAAGCCGCATCTCAGGGCTAAACCAGAGTGCGTATATCGCAGTCGTAGCTTTAGGTTTGGTCGTGCTAGCCCCAATTGTCTGGTGGCTCGCGCATATCATTACTGAGCGCCTCTTTTTCAACGAAATTCGCCACTATCGTCATTTAATTGAAAAACCCGCACTGCTTGCGCGTGAGACGTTTGACATCGAAGAGGCGGCAACGCTGCTTACTCTGACCTTCGTTCAGGCTTTCGAGATAGAAGAGGTATGCCTGTACGTCCTCGACCAGGAAAGCGGGCAGTACCAGCTTTCTCCTGAACTGAATAGCAGTAAACAGCAGGAGGCTATCCGGCATCACCTGGCTCAACTGCTGATGACGGCCAGCAAATCAGAAGATACTATCACACCAGTGCATGGTGATATAGTTTCTTTTAATGATATGAATAAGCTCTCAGAGCAGCTTACATTGATGAGCAATGTCAATAATTTTGGGCGTCCGCTTTTATTAAGTGAAGCTGCCAGGGCGGTGAGGGAACTACCAACTGGTCTGGCGCGTTATCTGTCAACCTCGGAATTGATTGAAAACGATCCCCTGTTGATCTCTGTGCGCGCGCAGGGCAAAATGATTGGACTGTTGGTACTGGGGGCGCGAAGTGATGGTCAGCAGTACGCGGGTCCTGATTTTGAGGTCATTGACCTTATCCTGGAGCGTTTCGCGCCTCTCTTAGAAACAGCCAGGCTTTACCACCAGGCTAATCGTCACGCCGCGGCCTTGCGCGATGCCTATGAGAAGCTCAAGGAACTCGATAAGCTCAAAGACCAGTTTATCATGACGGCATCGCACGAATTGCGCACACCGCTGACCGCTGTGCAGGGCTACATCGAGCTATTGCACAATTATAATGAGCGTTTGAATACGGAAGAGCGCGCCACATTCATTGCCAAAGCGCAGCGCGGGTGCGATGAACTGACATTGATGGTTGGCAACATCATGGATTCTAGTCGCATGGAAGTCGATATACAGGAAGTCAGCCTGGCGGCTGTTCCGCTGGCCGTTTCAGTGGAGCATGTGCTGGAAATCATGGAGGGCGTTACTCGCCGCGAAAATCGCACCATCGAACTTGATATTTCAGACAATATCGTTGTGGAAGCTGACGAGTTGCGCCTGAGACAGATTATTCTCAATCTGGTAAGTAATGCGCTCAAATATTCACCCGCCGGTTCTCCGCTTGAAATCTCGGCCAGTGTTAGTAGCCAGACCGTTACCTTGCGCATCCGCGATTATGGGCGAGGCGTTCCACCAGAAGATCAAACCAGGCTTTTTGAGCGATTTGTGCGGCTGGAGCGCGATATGAATAGCCCTGTGCGCGGCGTAGGATTGGGGTTGGCTATCAGTAAACAACTGGTTGAGGCGATGGGAGGTCGAATTTGGGTTGAGAGTAGCGGGAAAGAAGGGGAAGGAAGCGTCTTTGCTTTTTCCCTCAGGCGAGATCTTTCTGTCCAGGCGCTGGCGTCGTAACGTAGCCTCGCTCTTGCGCATAGTTCCATAACGATTGTTGTAACTGCCGGCGAGCGCGAGAGATGCGACTCATTACGGTTCCTATGGGAATTTGCAGCGCCTCCGCGATCTCTTTATACGACATGCCCTCGATGTCAGCCAGGATTACCGGCATACGAAAATTGATGGGCAAATCGTTCAATGCCTTATATACATCATCATTGAGGTATTTGCTCAATACCTCGTCCTCTGCCGCCGTCGTCAACTCCTGCCCGTTCAAGTCGCGAATGCGGTTGTAGAGATAAAACTCTTCTCCATCGGGAAGCGTGGCTGGTGTCGGATGCGTTGCCTGCTTGCGATAGCGGTTGATGGCTGATGTATTTAAGATGCGGAAGAGCCACGCGCGTAAATTCGTGCCTGGCTGGTATGATTTTGAAAAACGGAACGCCTTCAACATCGTTTCTTGAACCAGGTCTTCTGCCTCCTGCTGGTTGCGAGTCAACCGTAAAGCTGTCCGGTACAGACTATCTAACTGGGCAATGACGCCCGCTTCAAAATCCTCTGAAACCTGTTGTTCGTCACCTGGATTGCTCTGGGACTGTGACGACTTCGACTCCTCAAACATGTAAACTCCTCTAACGCTGCATGGCTTTTGTTGCCATCAGGTACCTTTCAGTATATCTTACTTGCGTTGGGAATGAAAGCCCCTGTGATTTATGTTAAAATGTACAGAACATTGTAAGCCTCATGTTGCAAGTGACATGCAAGGCAAGAAAATGGCGAGACGGCGGATGTCACAAGTCTCATGAAAAATTAGAGAACGTGGAATGTATATGGAAGAATGTATCGATATGGACTGTTATGAAACCGTTGCTCGTCTCCATCTTTATATTGACCGGGAACTCAGTGCCGCAGAAGTCACGGTGGTCCAGCAACATTTGATCGGCTGCCCGCATTGCGAATGTCGCTTTCACTTTGATGAGGGTGTGAAGCGGCTGATTCACGAACGCTGTACCATCGAACGCGCGCCTGCGCACCTGCGAGAAGCAGTGTTGCGCCTGGCTCGCAAGCCTATTGGCGAAGTCGTGACACTCGACCCAGAGTTGGAGATGGAGATCAGGGCTGATCTTGAAGAATATTCTTGATGGATGCGTTGAACCGCGTCCTTACACACTTATTCCCCAGTTAAAGAAGCGGTTAAGTGTGAGGAGCAGATTGAAGTAAATCATGAAGCCTAGCACTATCATGATGATACCTGTGCCTATCTCGATTTTCCAGGTGTGCGGCTTCAGCCACTTGAGCAGTTTGCTCAGGCGGTCAAGTCCCAGACCCAGCAGCAGGAATGGAATGCCCAGGCCAAGCGAGTAGATGAGCAGGAGCATAACTCCTTCGCGCAAAGTGCCTGCATTGGAGGCGAGTACAAGTATAGGTCCCAGGATCAGTCCGACACAGGGTGTCCATCCGATGGCGAAGATCAGGCCGATCAAAAAAGAGGCGGGATAACCCGGTCGATTGGGACGATACTGGAAGCGTTTCGTGCGGTAGAGAAAAGGCAGCTTGAATATTCCTGTTAAATGTAATCCGATAATTACCAGCAAAACACCACCAACCTGGCGAAGCAAGAATTGATGCAGCTTTAGGAATGCGCCCAACGCGCTTGCCGTTGCGCCTAATGAGACAAATGCTACTGTAAAGCCTGCCACGAATACCAGCGCGTGCAAGAAGGTGTTCAGGCGCGCCGGGCGTTCAAACTCGTTATCCAGGGTTTCGCTCGATTGGTACACGCTCTGGCCGACTAGCTGCGCGAGGTAAATAGGAACCAGCGGTAAGACGCAGGGCGAAAGAAACGATGCCAACCCCGCGAGAAAAGCCACGATAACCGGTGCTTGTGAAGAAATCATAACGAGCGCATACTCCAAAATACTGCTTTATTCTCTAGTATACTATAGTCTGCTGTTGCCAGATGCGCAAGAGTAGATACCAGGGCGGGGGCAAGCCCCGCCCGTACCCTGCTACGATGCGACTGACGAAGCCGGACAGGGTACGGGCGGGGCTTGCCCCCGCCCTGGTTGTCTTGTCTGGTCTACTCCGTTTTGAAAATGCGCTGGAGCTGCTTCCACAGGGTGCGGCGCGCTTCTGGTGTCGGTGAGGCTTGCTCAATCTCTGGGTTCATGCCATGGGGATTGAGAGGGCGCGTTGGAACGTCTTCCGGTTGCTCGCTTACTGAATTTGCCGCGCTCTCTGTACTGGTATCGTGAGATGCCTGTCCCGGCTGTTGGTCTGTGGGTTCGCTGGCGAGTGGCTGTGTGGCCTCGCTCCGGTCAGGGTAACGCGGGCGTAGGGTCTGTGGACGTTTAGGTGGGCGAACGACAAAACCCTCGCGCTGACCGGGCTGGCGTGCCTGGCCGTTCGTACCTGGCTGGGTCGCCAGGAGACCAGACGCTTGAAGCCGTAGGGCGCGCAGGTCTTGCGCCATTAAAGTAGCGTGTTCATAACGATCCTCGCGCTGTTGAGCTATGGCGGTCAGGATGATTTGCTCCAGATCGGTGGATAGCTCGGCGTTGAGCGTGGTAGGATGACGCAGGGGGCCGGAAACGATGGCTGATGTTAATTCCGGTAATGTGCGACCGGTGAAAGGTCGCTGTCCCGTCACCATTTCGTAGAGTACCACGCCCAGCGCGTAGATATCGCTGCGGTTATCCAGCGTGTGGCCCCAGACCTGTTCGGGTGAGGCATAGTAAATGCTGCCGACCAGCGTTTTGGCGACGGTGATTTGCTGGTGGCCAGGAGCGCGAGCCAGGCCAAAATCCATCACCTTAATTTTACCCCAGCGATCAAGCATCAAGTTTTCAGGTTTGATATCGCGATGGATAACATTGCGCTCTTTGTATGCGAAGTTGAGCGCGTCAGCGATCTGGGCAGCATATTCAGCGGCCAGGTGTTGAGGCATGACGGTATCGATTTGGAGCAGGCTGCCAATGGTCGGCCCCTGCACAAATTCCATGGCGAAATAGAGAAATCCGCCCTGCTGGCCGGCGTCGTAGATTTGCACGATATTGGGATGATTTAAGCCAGCGACGATCTGGGCCTCACGGATGAAGCGCGCCACGAAGGAAGCATCCCTGGCAAGGGCACGCGGCAACACCTTGATCGCTACCTCGCGTCCAAGCGCGATTTGTTTGCCGCGATATACCATCCCCATGGAGCCGCGCCCAATCTCTTCTTCCAACAGATAGCCGCCCAGGCTCTGGCCCGACAGTTCATTCATGCGTTGTGCAGCGCAGGGACCCCAAACGGTTGTCCATATTCACCCGATTTACGCGCCTCGCCGTTCGACCGGATGCAAGGACTGGCAAAGTTTCGGGGAGGGAGCGCTGAACCTCCTTCCCTACTTGAGTAACAAGGGATGCGATAAGCCACATCCCACAACGTCTACGTCGTCAATCCAGGTAATCTTTGAGAATACGGCTGGCCTGCGGATGACGTAACTTGCGAATGGCGCGCTCCTCGATCTGGCGCACGCGTTCGCGCGTGACTTTGAGTTTCTTGCCCACCTCTTCCAGCGTGTGATCGTGGTCGTCTACCAGGCCAAAACGGAGTTCGATGACCTGACGTTCGCGGGTAGTAAGCTGGTTGAGCGCCTTGCGAATTTCCTCGCGCAGCAAATGTTGATCGGTGAGTTCGACTGGCCCGCGCTCGCGAGTATCTTCAATGATGTCGCCGAGCGTGTTTTCTTCTTCCTCGGAGAGCGGCGCGTTGAGCGAGAAGACTTTTTCGGCCCAGACCAACAGCTCGTTTACACGATCTGATGTCATATTCAGGCGTTCGCTGATATTTTCTGGCGTCGGTTCGCGTCCGAGTTCCTGGTAAAGTTGGCGGGTCATGCGCTTGACACGCATCACCTCTTCCATGATATAAACGGGCAGGCGCACCGTGCGCGTTCCTTCCAGGATGGCGCGGGTGATGGCCTGTTTGATCCACCATGTGGCATACGTGGAAAAGCGGAAGCCCTTCCTGTAATCAAACTTGGTCACCGCGCGGATCAACCCGATGTTGCCCTCGCCGATCAAATCTTCCAGGGAAAGCCCCTGGCCGACATACTTCTTGGCGATGCTTACCACCAGTCTCAGGTTAGCCTCGATGAGTTGATTTCGCGCTGTCTTGTCTCCGGATTCTGCTCGTTCAGCGAGGGAAGATTTTCGAGTTGCGGAGAGAAGCGGAATGCGTGAAATTTCGCGGAGATAGAGACGCAGACTATCACTCTGCGCCAGGCTGCCCAGGTCTGATTCCTGGACGACTTCGCGTTCTGGCTCGGCTGGTTTATCGGCTTCAAACATAACTTCCTGTTCCAATTTCTCGCTCTCTTCTACCTGCGCTCTCCCGCTCAAGGAGTCAGGAATTGGGAAGAGAATTGATCGCTTCCTCGCTCCTTCAAGCAGAATGCATTAAAGATCAGCTACTTAATGCTGTCATTTTATCACACCTCTGTGTTATTGCAAGCGTTGATGTGTAGTGAGACAATTTGACTTCATCTAACGTACTTATCTCATTCGACACTACTGCTTGTAACCTTGATGGATTTATGCGTATATATATTGGGGAGTAGTCACTTGTGTATATGATATAAAATGAAATAAATTGATCTGCTCATGTCTGGGAAAAATTTTATGGCTGATAAGCTATCGTTGATGCCAGGAACTTTGATCCAGGGCCACTATATCGTGGGAGCTTTGCTCAACGAGGGCGGCTTTGGCTCGGTGTATCGCGCAATTGATACCAGCGAGGGCAACCGTCCCTGCGCCATCAAAGAGACCTATGATTGCACCCCTGCTGCTCGCCGCCAGGCATTGACCGAAGTGGCAGTGTTATCCACTATCCATAGCCCGCACCTGCCACAGGTCTACGAGGCTTTTGAACACCAGGGGCGTTTCTACCTGGTCATGCAATTGATCGAGGGCCAGAATCTGCTTGAATTGAGCAAGACGCGGGGCCGGGCATTTAGCGAACAGGAAATCTTGCGCTGGTTATTGCCTGTGATGGATGTGCTACAGGAACTCCATAGTCGCAATCCCGCCGTCATTCACCGCGATATTAAGCCGGGCAACATCATTTTGACGCCTGATGAGCGGGCCGTACTGGTCGATTTTGGCCTTACCCGGCTCTACGACCCATCCAGCACTAGCCAGACAATCGTGCGCGTAGTGTCCGAAGGGTTCAGCCCGATCGAACAATATATTGGTAAGACCACTCCGCAATCTGATATCTACGCGTTGGCGGCCACAATGTATTTCTTGCTGACGCTGACCGTGCCACCGGTGGCTATGGAACGCAGCATCCACGATGCATTGATCCCTCCCCATTTGCTCAGCACGCAGCTTTCGCCTACTACTGAAGCTGTTTTGCTCAACGCGCTGGCGGTCAATCCTGCCCAACGTTTTGCCAGTATGTACGAATTTGCCAGAGCGTTACGACAACTCTTCTCGGTCTATTCCCCGCCTGCATTTACTGCCAACCTGGCGCAGGCCGCGGGCGCGCAGACAGAACGCATAGTCTTACCTGCTCCTCCACCGGCGTTTGTTCCTGTTCCGCCACCGCCGCCGCCCTTTAGCTTCCAGCCGCAATCCCAGCCTGGACGACCGTTAAGCCTGATTTAATCGCCTGCTGTCCCTGTTGCGCCCGGTCAGGCCATGCGCTCTTCTAATGGGCGAGGGCGAGGCCAGGCTGCCAGCGCGCCATCGTATCCCATAATGCCGCCGCGTCGAAATTCCACGCCACCACCACCAGCGCCCGTGGCGAAAAAACCCCTGTACAAGGCCTTGCCGGGTCCTTACAATCAAGGGTGCCTGTGGGGATTGTTGCAGGGAATGTGCGCAGCTTTACTGGTGTTATCTATGAAAAATTCAGCAAACTCGACCGTGGTAATAGCAGTAGTCGAAGGTTTTTCCTTTTACTTCCTGGCCGGTCTGCTCACGACTCGCAAAGGAGGAAGCTCCTTGCGCGGCATATGGGCCGGGTTCTGGGCAGGAATTTTCGGTACTTTCGTATTCTGGGCAGTGTTTGTAGTAGGCTTGCTCATCCAGGTTGTGCAGATTTACCGGCAAAATGCCACTGCTCCCAATCAACCGGGTCAGCCTTTTGATATAGCAGCGTATGTCGGATTTCGATTTCACCAGATTGTGGATACGCTGTCAAACCAGCAAACGGTACAGCAAACCGCAAGCGGAGGCGCCAGAAGTGTGATCACCTATCTGGTCGTTGGCCTGGTGGTAGCTATGCTACTCGGTTGGGGCGGCGGCTTGCTTGGAAGCAGGTGGGCAAGGCGGCGCGGCCTGCTCTAGTAAATTTCACAGGAGACTTTGATGTCATGCGAGCAGTAATCTCCGAAAAATTACGGGCGCACCTGCGTCTGGTGGGCAGTAATGTGCTAACTGTCACCTTAGAACCACTGCGCTGCTGAAGCGGCACCTTCTTCGAGGTATCGGTCGATACCCGCTCACCAGAAGAAATGAGCCGCTACCAATCCTTTGAACAGGACGGAACGCGCATTTACTATTCCCCCAAACTCGGACGCACATCCGATGTTCTGGAACTTGATTTCGTGCGCCTGCTCTTCCGCAGCAGGCCGATCATGTCCGGCCCCGAAGACCTGCTGGCAAAGGTGATTATGGGGCGTATATAGCTCTCTGCTTTACCCGGCTTCTGCGATTTCAATAATGCACCCCTCATAACTCCGCAGTGAAAGGGCGGTGAGGTCTACCTGTTCCCCTCGGTCCAGCAGTGTTGACAGGAGAATACGACCGTGACCTCCCCGGTGCAGCTTTACCACCTGTGTCTCCCCCGCGAAGTTCAGGGCGATGAGTAGGCGCTGCTCGCTATCCTGGCGCAGGTAGACAAAACAGCTATCGGAGTTGCTTTCAAGCGCCTGAAAGCTCCCTTGATGAAGAGCCGGGCTGGCGCGGCGAAGCTCTAACAGAGCGCGTGTGAGCGTGAGATGCGAGTGTGCATCTGCTTGCTCCACTTCCACGTTCACCTGTTGATAGTTCGCGGCCAGTGGCAGCCAGGGCTGCGCGTCGGGCGGACAGAAGCCGGCGTTGGGGTCTGCATCCCATTGCATGGGTGTGCGCACCGGATCGCGTCCAAAAGCGGGGAGACGCTTGCCGCGCGGATCATAGATCATATGGACCGGAATTGGCACGTCCTGCATGGCAAGCTGATCACCGTAATAGCAGGTGGGGGTACCCCGTAAAGTGAGCAGGAGCATTGAGGCGATGCGGGCTGACGGAAGGCCAACCCGGCTGGCAATGCGCGGCCGGTCGTGGTTGCCCAGCACCCAGTTGGGCCACGCTCCCGCGGGCAAGACCGCTTCGTAGCTCTCTACCACCTGTTTGATCGTCTGAGCATTCCATGTTGAGAGTTCGACGAGTTGGAAGTTGAAGGGAAGGTGAACGCCGTTCAAGCCATCGCCATAATAGCGCATCAACTGAGGCAGCGGCAGGTAAATTTCTCCGATGAGTACCCGTCCGGGATAGCTTTCGGCAATTGCTCGCATGGCGCGCACTATCTCCAAAGTCTCTGGTTGGTCCTCGTTGTAGAGATTGATGTAACGGGCTGCTGGAGGGTCTCCTTCTTTAGAGTGCGGGTTGATGGGATTGTTCCGCAATTGCTCATCTTTGATGAGCAACCAGAGTACGTCAATGCGAAAGCCGTCTACTCCCCGGTCGAACCAGAAGCGCATGGCATCGTACATAGCACCTCGTACATCGGGGTTGCGCCAGTTCAATTCAGGCTGCTTCGGATCGAATTGATGCAGATAATACTGCCCCGTATGCTGGTCAAATGTCCAGGCCGGGCCGCCGAAATGGCTCTGCCAGTTATTGGGCAGCCCTCCACCGGGTGCCGGGTCGCGCCAGATGTACCAATCGCGTTTGCTGCTCGTTCGACTGGAACGCGACTCCATGAACCAGGGATGCTCGTCCGAGGTATGGTTGGGTACAAAATCGAGAATGACCTTCAGGTTCCGGCGATGAGCCTCTTGCAGCAGCTTCTCAAAAGTTGCCATATCTCCGAAGGTGGGGTCAATGTTGCAGTAATCAGTAATGTCGTAGCCGAAGTCGGCCATGGGCGATGGATAGATGGGAGATAACCAGAGGGCATCCACTCCCAGCCAGGTGAGATAATCCAGACGAGAGATAATGCCTTGCAGGTCTCCGACACCATCAGCATTACTATCTTTAAAACTGCGCGGGTAAATCTGATAAATTACGCCGTGCTGCCACCATTGCAATTGTGCGTGAACCATCGCAACTCCTTCTATCAAAAGACATGGATGCTATTTGAACGTCAGCCTCTTCACCCCGTGAGGGTATACCTGATGATATTCTAACAACGGCTAGCAACCCGGATGCGTCACCTGGAGCGGGAAAAAGCAATGGAGGATAGGCTCGGCCTACCGGGGCCAGGGCGACCGCAAGGGTCGCCCCTACCCTACTACGAAGTGGCTGGGAATTGCCAGTTCTCTATACTTGACGTGCTATGATACTATCATCTTTGTCACATCCGAAATATACCAATCTGGGAAGGTAGGCAATGTCGTTGACGAATCAGGATACTACACTCACTTCAACCACCCTGGAAGAGACTCTTACGCTCACGGAACTGGCTCGCGCCCTCCATATCGAACTGAAACTGGATAGCGCGCAGATTGCGCGTACCGTCGCGTTGTTGGACGAGGGCAACACCATTCCATTTATCGCCCGCTACCGCAAAGAAGTTACCGGCAGCCTGGACGAAGTGCAGATACAGGCCATTGCTGACCGCGCAGGCGCGCTGCGCGCCCTGTACGAGCGCAAAGCCGACGCGCGCCGCCTCATTGAAGGGCAGGGCAAACTCACGCCCGAACTGGCAGCCGCTATCACATCCGCGACCACCTTGCAGGAAGTCGAAGACCTCTATTTGCCCTTTCGTCCCAAACGCAAAACCCGCGCCAGCATCGCCCGCGAGAAGGGACTCGCGCCCCTGGCCGATTTTATTTTGCAACAATCTGTCCTTTCCGGCAACCCGGAAAAGGTGCTCGAAGACCATGCGCGGCCATTCCTGAATGCCGAGAAGGGCGTGGACACCAGCCTGGAAGCCTACGCCGGGGCGCGCGATATCGTGGCCGAGGTCATCGCCGAAGATGCCAGCGTGCGCGGTTCAATGCGCGTCGTCTTCTTCAAGCAGTCCTCCCTCAGCGCGAAAGTGGCCGATGCTGACAAAATTGCCGAAAAAGACCCCAACGGCGTCTACCAACTCTACTACGAATTCAACGAAAGCGTTGTCAAGCTGGTGCCGCACCGCGTGCTGGCCCTCAATCGCGCCGAACGCGAAGACGTGCTGCGCGTCAACATTTCCCTGCCCTATGAGCAGGCGCAATCGCATATCACGCGGCACTACCCGGTTAAGATCGCTTCGCCTTTCGCGCAGCACCTCACCGAAGCGATGGAAGATGGCTACAAACGCCTGCTCGCTCCCGCTATGGAACGCGAGGTGCGCGTGGAACTGACGCGCCAGGCCGAAGAGCACGCCATCAATATCTTCGCCGCCAACCTGCGTAACCTGCTTTTGCAGCCGCCCCTGCGCGGGCGTAAAGTGCTGGGCATCGATCCCGGCTTTCGCACCGGTTGCAAACTGACGGTCGTTGACGAGAACGGCAAATATATCGAGTCGGATACCATGTACCTGTATCAGTCGGACAGGGCGCGGCAGCAGTTGCGCGCATTGCTGGCGCGGCACAGCATCGATGTGATCGCCATGGGCAACGGCACCGCCTCGCGCGAAACCGAGCAGATGGTGGCCGAGTTGATTCGCGAACTGGAAGACGAAACCGGCGCGAAGGGCAAAATCGGCTACGTCATCGTCAACGAGGCGGGTGCGTCGGTCTATTCGGCCTCGGAAGCGGCGCGCCAGGAGTTTCCCACGCTCGACGCCACGCAGCGCGGCACCATCTCGATTGCGCGCCGCCTGCAAGACCCCCTGGCGGAACTGGTCAAAATCGATCCCAAAGCCGTCGGCGTGGGCCTCTACCAGCATGACGTAGACCAGAAAGAACTGGCGAATATGCTCGATCGCGTGGTAGTCTCCTGCGTCAACTTCGCGGGCGTTCGAGCTAAATTCGGCCTCTGCCGCGCTGCTCAAGCACGTCTCTGGCATCAATGCGCGCGTGGCTAACGCCATCGTCAAGTATCGCGAGGAACACGGCTCGTTCAAGTCACGCGATCAACTCCAAAAAGTATCGGGACTCGGCCCCGTCGCGTTCGTGCAGGCGGCAGGCTTCCTTAAAATCGCCAACGGTAGCGAGCCATTGGACAACACCTTCATTCATCCCGAAAGCTATGCCGCGGCGCGTGCCCTGCTGGAAATGCTGCCAGCGCTCAAGCGATGATACGGGCAAAACGCTGAAGACTGCCGAGCGTGTAGCGCAATTTCGCCAGTTCATCAAACTGCAAAGCAGCCTGGGGCGCGGAAACCGCAGCCGCTCCGGCGATGCTGACGGCGAGCAGACATCCTGGGCCGATATCGCCAAAAAAATCGGCGTCGGCCTGCCCACGCTCAACGACATCCTGGAAAACCTGGAAAAGCCCGGCCTCGACCCACGCGACGCCCTGCCCGCGCCCATCCTGCGCCACGACGTGCTCAAAATGGAAGACCTGCAAACAGGCATGATCTTACAGGGTACGGTGCGCAACGTGGTAGACTTCGGCGCGTTCGTCGATATCGGCGTCAAACAAGATGGCCTGGTGCATATCTCCGAACTGGCCGACCGCTACGTGAAGGACCCCCTGAGCGTGGTTGCCGTCGGGCAGGTGGTGCAGGTGAGGGTGTTGGGCGTGGACCGGCAGCGCGGGAGGGTGCAGTTGAGTATGAAGGGGATGGGGAAGTGATGAAATCAGTTCCAGGATGATGGTGAGGACGAGGTGAAGGTAGCGGATGAGGCCGCCAATGTAAGATAGTCCTCCCATCATCGTAGGCTAGCTCAAATTGGAACTATATTCTGCCTGTCGCCTCGGCCATATATGACAAGCTTACGAGCGTTAACCCTAAGGGCGGAGGCCCTTAGGGTAACGTGGATCACTTGGTGGAATTGGATGCTCAGGCACAAATCCCCATTTGAGTTGTAGACGCGTATCCTCAGGTAAATGTAGCCAGGGAGCAAGATCAAACAAGTATTTTCCATGAACATAAGGATCTTCCATTTCCCTTTGTGTTCCTCCAAACCGCTGTTTCAACTGAGCAATGGAAGATCCCTGTGTCTCAGCCGGGTCTAACTGATTGACAAAAAGTACAATGTGTCCTGGAATGTTCTCCCATACGTATGGCCTGACGACCAAAGCAGTCCTATTCATCGAGAGTTTCCTTTCTGAGTACTATTTAACACAGTTGACCTGAGTCTACCCACTCATTCCAGCAAAATATGTGACTGCGTGAATCAACACACCCGAATTCTTGCCACCATGTATTATACCCTCTACATTCGGGTAAAATAATGAAAATTATTAATAGAAAAACGGTGGTTATAGATTTATAAATATTTACAGAAATTAAAAGTATGACAGGAAAAGCTATTTCTATCCACGGAAAAACTTTTCCTAGAATAGGAATACTCCACTTAGGAAAAATATGTTGGTAATGCAGCACTGAGATAAAAAAATTAGGGTCGTCAAGTTTGGCAAGTCCAGCTATCCCAAGAACTGCTGCAAAATAGATATTGAGCAAGAAGTGGACAACACCCATAGTGATCCTTCCTCAAGAAGAAAATGCCCTCTTTTCAAGAAAGAGGATAACGGTCACAAGAACCATACTTTCGGCATCTGGATAGCTAAGAATTGCTCACTGCAAATATACTACCCACTTTCCAGTCATCTGTCTTCCTCTCCACAGATGAACTTTCCGTCCAATTAATCATCTTTAAAGATGAAAACACTTGTTCTACCTTTTAAGCAAAATGCGATATGGTACTCCTACTACTCCTAAGAGTTCTCGCCTCCTTCTGGCATATCCAACCAATCTATCAACCTCAATTCAAAAGCCCGAAATATTGCTTGCTGTGGCTGTGCATTGTCAACATTCAGCGTTGTGTAGAGTCGCCAGAGATGTGTATGGACTGTCGTTGCCGCTATTCCAAGCCTTGGTGCCATTTCCTTCTCACTTTCGCCTCGTATCAGCCCAATCAGGACATCCTTTTCACGCGGTGTCAGTTGTATTCTGGCTCCTCTGGTAATAGATAGTGGGAATTGTGCGAGTTGATATTGTACAAATTTCTCATGTTCGGCGGTGTAGAGTAGTAGCGCGCACAGATTGGCGAAGTGTTGGGGTAGACCTGGCATGAGCGTGGACTCCAGGTAGCCATTGTTCAGTTCGAGAATGCCATAACGGATTTGTTGAAAGCACATCTCTAAAAGGCGAGAGTCAACCGCATTAATCCCTGTAGGATATGCTTCCCACCAGATGCGCGCCCTTGATTCTGTGATTTGTGCCGTATGATGCTCGAACATTTGGCGCCTGGTTGGCTGAGATGCCCGTAAGGCAGTTGGAACAAAGTTGAAGAGCGATTGCTGCAAATAGTTCCATTCCTTCAGAATTGTGCGTTCCTGGGTGAGAGTATGTTGATCGTGGTTGCCGGTTGTCTCCATGCGTGTGATCCCCCAATCAAGCTCGAATAATTTGGCAATGTTTCTACAGGTAAATGCTGGCGCGTTGGCAATGGATGGGTATGTTGGAAGCGAGGGTTTAGCAGACAACCAAAGTATAGACCATGTTTGTTTTTTGTCAACAAATACATAAATAAACACACATAATAAACAATGTAGATATATGTGTGAGGAAAATGTTAGCAAATGTTTTGGGTGTTGTCGGTAAAGCAGAGCATTGACATTGCACGACCGGTCGTGCTAGCATAAAGCCATGAGAGGTCAACAATCCTGGATGATTTACCGCAACAGGAATAGAAAAACAAGCCACCTGGCCGCATAAGCCTGGCACATTTGCTTATGCGGCAGAAAGTGGTGCCATCCGACGCGCGCAAATGTGCTGGTTTCTAACACCAGCGCAGGTTTACCGTGACGCGCATCTGCTGGAACGCCCTCTTCTACTTGTACCCAACAACACTCCTCAACTGTGACCGGGCTATTGGCCGTTTTTATGCTGGCAGCCTGGCTATTTTGTTCCACGAATGCTACCTGCGCTGAGCGGCATGGAAGACGCCAAATTTCCCTGTATCCCTGTGTATCGTCGCCAAGTGCTTTTTAGCAAAGGAAGAATCCATGTCAACCTCGCGGGACAACTTTACGGACGAACAGCAGTCTCCTTCATCCGGCCAATCGAAATCGCTGTGGCGCAACCGTGATTACCTGCTGTTATGGAGCGGGCAGGCGTTTTCTGATATAGGTGGCGCGGTCTCAGAACTTGCCTTTCCACTACTGGTACTGGCGGTCACGCATTCCCCGGCGCTGGCTGGCTTTGCCGCAGCCCTGCGCGCACTACCAGCCACGCTTTTTAGCCTGTTCGCGGGCGTGCTGGTAGATCGCTGGAATCGCAAATGGGTCATGTTCGTATGCGATACCGGGCGCGCTCTGAGCCTTGCCAGCATCCCTGTTGCATTCGCTCTCGGGCACCTGACCGTCGCGCAGTTGTACATCACCGCTTTCCTCGAGGGAACCTTGCTCATCTTGTTTGACCTGGCAAAGACTGCCGCCGTATCGCAGGTAGTCGCGCGCGCGCAACTCTCTACCGCCATCGCGCAAGATGAGTTTGTCGAAGGCACTACGGCCCTGTTTGGCCCATCGCTATCGGGGGCGCTCTACACGCTGAACGCGATGTTCCCATTTATCACCGATGCCATTTCCTATCTCATCTCAATCGTCACCCTCTTGTTGATCCGCACGCCATTTCAACACAAGCGTAAGGTGGTGCATCGAAAAGTGTTGGCAGAGATAGCAGAAGGCATGTCCTGGTTGTGGCACCAGCCCTTTGTTCTCACTATGACTTTGCTCATGGGAGCAGGCGCGTTTGTCTTTTCCGGCAACGTGTTAATTATCATCATCCTGGCGCAGCAACAACACGCCTCCGCGGTGGTGATCGGCCTGATCTTCGCTGCTGGCGGGATCGGTTCGATGCTGGGATCGTTGTTGGCTCCTCGCCTGGAAAACCGCCTGACGGTCGGGCAGTCCATCCTGCTGTGTCGCTGGTATTTTGTGCTGAGCTGGCCCCTGCTGGCGCTTGCTCCCTATCCCCCCGTACTCGGCGCGGTTGAATTTGGTACTGGTTTTGTTGACCCGATTGAGGATGTACCCTACTTCAGTCATCGCCTGAAACTTATTCCCGAGGAATTAAGGGGCCGCGTGCTGAGCGCCTGTCGTCTCTTTCCCGGTACTATGCGCCCGATTGGGCTGGCATTAACTGGCATCATGATCCAGCGTATCGGTGTTTTCCCGACTATCTGGCTGGCATGGGCTTTCCTGCTGGTTATCACAGCAATTGTGACAGTGATCCGCAGATACGTCGCGAACGCGCCGATTAGCTCGTGCGCTTCTCCAATCGCGCGATCAGCAGGGGTAGCAAGACATGTGCATCGCCAACGATGCCCACATCGGAATGGCGAAATATGGCGGCGCGCTTATTCTTATTGATAGATACGACGTAGCCAGCTTTGCGAATGCCCGCGATATGCTCCGCGGCCCCGCGAATGCCCAGCGCGAAATACAGGCGCGGAGCCACGGCGCGTCCCGTCAGGCCGATCTGCTTTTGTTTGGGCAGCCAGCCCTGGTCGGTCACGTTGCGCGTCGCGCCGGTGGCGGCGTTCAGCAACTCCGCCAGCCGGTATGCCAGAGTGTACTGCGCCGGTTCGCCCATGCCCATGCCAATACCCACGATACTGCTGGCCGACTCTAGCTCTGAGACGCCTGTATCGCGGTCCACGCGATCTATTATACGCGCGCGAATTTGCTCCGCTATGCCACCGGTAGGCAGATATTCAAGCGCGGGAACGCGGCTGAAATCAGGCTGCGCCTCGCGCAACATACCGGGGCGCAGGGTCGTCATAGCGGGCAGCGTGTTGGAGAGAATGGCGGAAATAATCTGATTGCCAAAGGCGGGTTTATATTGCACCAGCCGCTGCTGTTCATCGATGCCCAGGTCGATGCAATCGCCCGTCAGTCCCAGGTTGAGTCGCGCCGCCACCCTGGGGGCCAGGTCGCGCCCGTTGGCCGTTGAGCCACACAGCACCATCGCCGGTTTACGACTTCCTATAGCCATAGAGACAATGGCGCTATAGCCGTCAGTGGTGTAATCTTCCAGCGCCGGGTGCGCGGCGATATAGACTCGTTCCGCGCCATAGGCCGCGAGCGTGGCCGCGTATTGCTCAACATTTATGCCACCGATCAGTATAGCAGCCAGCTCGCCCTGTAGTGCGGCAGCCAGTTCGCCGCCTTTGCCGAGCAGTTCGAGCGTCACCTTGCGGATGCCCTGCGGCGAGCGTTCCGCGATGACCCACACAGCCTTGCCGGGCAGCGCATCGCCCTGGCGTTCAGGGGTTGCGCTCTGTCCGGGCGCGAAATGCGAGGTCGTTTCGCGCTGATCGAGTAGTCCGTGAACTTCCAGGTCCTGCATGAGCAGGTCAACCACTTGCTCCGGGTCGTCACCCGCGATAATGCGTCCCTCGCGTGAATAGTTGTCAGGCTCGACGGTTGTTACCCAGGTTGGCGAGCCTTTTTGCCCGAACAGGCTGCTATCAGCGCTCAAATCGGCTGCGGTTACTAGCTGGTAGCGCTCAGCCAACGCGCCGGCTTCGCGTATGGCGTGTTCATCGGGCCAGATGCCTTCGTTGATGCGTTCGGCGGTCGTGACTAAGGCGGGAAGCGGGATGGCCAGTGTTTCGCTGCCTTCGTCGGTCTCGCGTGTGACAATCAACTCGCGCTGGCCGCCGCGAACGCTCAGATCGATTTTTTGCGCCGCGCTGACCTGCGGCAGGCCCAACATCTCCGCGATTTCGGGACCGACCTGCGACGTTTCTGCGTCGATGCTATGGCGACCACAGAGGATGAGATCGGGCCCTTCGCGCTCGATGGCAAGAGCGAGGGCGCGCGCGGTGGCGGCAGTGTCCGCTCCGCCAAAAGCGCGATCATTAAGATGGATAGCCCTGTCCGCGCCAATTGCCAGCGCGTTCGCCAGCGCCTCGCGCGCCTGGGGTGGTCCCATTGTGATAGCAAGAACTTCCCCGCCATGCAGGTCGCGCAAACGCACCGCCTCCGCCAGCGCGTACACGTCGAGTTCATTGAGTTCGAGCGGCACACCCTCGCGCACCAGGCGGCGCGTCTGCGGGTCAAAACGCAATGCTGAGAGGAGTGGCACCTGCTTAATACATACCACTATTTTCAATGACCCGATGTTTTCATTTAGCGCGTCTTCCATTATGAACTCCAAATACATGATCCAATTTGTATCTTCGCTTCGTATTTACTATAGTAGTGCCTGAACGCTTTGATTGCAAGTGTGCATTGACCAGGGCAGGGGCAAGCCCAGCCCTGGTCACTCGCGCAAAAAGATGACGTCGCGCTAACACCCATCACTCACCCAAAAGTGGCCCGCAGGCGGGCCAGACTGAGAAATAGCATGAGTTTACGAAACGAAGACAAGAAGATATACGTTGTAATGATAATAGGCGCATAGAAACACATTGATATAGTGTGTTTATAAGAAGAAAGTACTGAAATCTCTTCCTTTTTTCGATAGATCGATGTACAATCTAAACGTTGTGCAGTTGCGTCCATGTGAGAAACGCCTTTTTTCTAATTTTTTTGATAGTATTCTGCCCTCTTTCCTGTGGATTTTCACAGGCCCAAAGAAGGATTCTCCTGCGAAAACAGATATGAATTCGCTACGCCAAAGGCGGCACTGGAGAATTTAACCTGTACTGTTAAATGGTAGTAGCTTTGCTATTCCATAAGCGAGATCAGGAGAGTGACCAGCGTAGGTACTCGCCAGTTGATTCGCACTGCGCATTGTAATGAGGTAAATACATGGACAGTAAGGGTGGCCGCCGTGGTGCATCTGGGGATGCCCGGCGACGACAAAAGACAGACGTGAAGAATGTACGAACTATCGCGCGTTACTTGAAAACGCACATACAAGCTCTTCTGGCAGGTGGTCTGGCGCTTGCCCTGATCGTGTTGTTATTCGGGATATTCAGCAACTTTCAAAGCCCTGTGCTTAACGCTCCACCGACTGGCGAGAAGGTTATCACCTATAGTGCCTTTTTGGAACAAGTCAAGGCCGGTAATATGTTGGGCGTGACCATACGCGGAAATGATCTCAACGGGTTGTTGGTAAGCCCGCTCTCGCAACAGGTAACAGGTCAACCAACTATCACGGCCAGCCAACGAGCGCAGGACTTTATGGCCTTTAGTCGCTTCGTCGGCGGTGGTTCGATCTGGTCGTCTTCGCCGCAGACCTCAACCATCGATACTTCTCGACTGGTCTATGCTGGTCTGCCAGCGACCGGAGATGCCACGCTCGTGCCGTTATTGGTGAGTAACCATGTACAAATAACCACGCTCCCGCCGCCTCAGACTCCAATCTGGCTGTCGATCTTGTGGCGCATCGTGCCTCTGCTCTTTGTCGTACTTATCATCGGCTTCATGCTTTCCCCACGCTCGCGTGGGCGTAGCACGCGCGGACTGGATGAGCGTTTTAGCCAGATGGGGAAAAGCAAGGCCCGTCTCTTTGAAAAGGGTAATGTGTCTCAGGAAAAGAAAAATGCTGCCCAGAGCAAGACTACTCCACACCTATCAAATGCTCCAGGCAAAGTCAAGACCACTTCTCTTACCACATTTAACGCGAAAAAAACTGGCGCGACTGCTCCCATGCACATAGAATCGCTGGTTACTTTTGCGGATGTAGCTGGCATTGACGAAGTGCGCGAGGAGCTTGAGGAAATCGTGCAGTTCTTGCGCTCTTCCGAACGCTACGAAAAACTCGGCGCGAAGATTCCTCGCGGCGCGTTGCTGGTTGGCCCGCCTGGAACGGGTAAAACCCTGCTGGCGAGGGCTGTCGCGGGCGAGGCGGGAGTACCATTCTATAGCATGAGCGCCTCCGAGTTTGTGGAGATGTTTGTAGGCGTGGGCGCCAGTCGCGTGCGCGACCTCTTCGCCAGGGCGCGGCAGTCAGCGCCATGCGTCATATTCATTGATGAAATCGACGCTGTCGGTCGCAGACGCTCGGTGAAAGCCATGGGCAATGACGAGCGCGACCAGACGCTCAACCAGTTGCTGGTTGAACTCGACGGTTTCGATGGGCGACAACAGGCCATTGTGGTTTTAGCAGCTACCAACCGCGTCGATATTCTGGACAAGGCGTTGCTGCGTCCGGGACGTTTTGATCGTCATATCACCGTCTCTCTGCCTGATCGCGTGGGCCGCGAAGCCATCCTGCGCGTGCATACTCGCAAGACGCCCCTGCATGAAGAGATCAGCCTGGAACGCCTGGCGCGCCTGACGACGGGCATGAGTGGCGCGGACCTGGCGAACCTGGTCAACGAGGCGGCCCTGTTCGCGGCCAGGCGCAACCTGGAACAACTCGACCACGAATGCTTTGAAGATGCGCTGGCGCGGGTGCAGCTTGGCGCGTTGCGTCCCATCGTGATGAATGAACGCGAACGACGCATCATTGCCTATCACGAAGGCGGTCACGCCCTGGTTGCCTATCACCAGCCGGAGGCCGACACCGTCAACCGCGTCACGATTTTGCCGCGTGGACAAAGTCTGGGCGTAACGCAATTTACCGCCGAAGAAGACCGCTATAACTACAGCCGCCAGACCCTTATGGCGCGAATTGCCGTCGGGCTTGGCGGGCGCGTGGCCGAAGAATTGACCTTTGGCGCGGAACGTGTCACCACCGGCGCGGAGAATGATCTGCAAGTCATCACCGACATCGCGCGCAACATGGTCACGCGCTGGGGTATGAGCGAGCAGGTGGGTATGGTGTTCGCGGATTATCGCGCCGATGCTGGCGGCGCTGGCCTGAATATGCGCCGTATCGATAGCGATGCCATTCCATCCTACAGCCACGCGCTGGTCGCTGATGCTGATGGTCGCCTTACGCTTAGCAGACAAGAGTTGCCACCGCGTTTCTATGCCTCCTCTGCGTCCGCGTCCGGTACGCCTAAGGCCAGCAGTCTCACGATGGCAAACACCATCGATGCCGAGGTGCAGCGCATTCTTAACGAAGGCTATGCCATAGCTCGCGCTATCCTGCAAGAGCATTACGACCAGTTGACGAAACTGGCTGATGCTCTCCTTGAGCGCGAACAGCTCGATCGCAAACAGTTCGAAGCCCTGATGCAAGCGTAGAGGTGAGCTTCAAATGAAGATGAAGACAGGAGCGACCGCGCGGTCGCTCCTGTCTTCATCTTCATTTGAAGCTCACCTACTTTATGAAAGCGTGATATTTTTCTCCTCGCCCCATCTTCCATCCCATTCCCAGTGTCGCGTCTCGCTTGCCAGACTCAGCGTATAGCCCTGCGCGTCTTTCACCGTACATTCCACGGTCAGCATATGCTCACCCCAGAGCAACGGGCCAAGTTTGTAGAACGCGTCGGGTTGCCGCAAGCTCAGGGGCAGCATGGGCGCGACGGTTAGCGTCCCGGCCTCCTCCTCTTTGCCACAGAGTCGTAGTCACGGAACCAGCTATTGTGCCACATCAGCCGTGTTTTGGCGGTGAAGTCGTCTGCCACGCTTTCCCAACGTTGCGCTTCAGCCTGGTATGCATCATTTTCTGGTTGATTCTCCTCAGCGAGTATGGTTGCCCAGCGCGCTAAAATCGTCGCTCCCTGTGTCATGCTTGCCTGCAAATCCACCGGGCGCACGTGCTGGATAATGGTGCCTCCCGTTTGCTGGGGGCCGAAGCGCGTGGAGACATCCTGCCCGCTTTCCCACGAAAGTGAGTTGCGAAATTGGTACTTCATCGGCATAAGCTCCACAGATGGGTACTACATTAACCCTGCCTTGTGTTCCAGCCTGATCGTCTGCTCTTTGCCCCAGGTCCCTTCCCAGTGATGCTCCTGTTCGTCAACCGTTTCGGACCGAGCCTCAGTCATCTCTGCTGGCTGACCTTCTTGGGCGCGCGGCCGCAACCGCAAAGTGGCTTCATAGCTGTGCGCGTCTTTCACCCGGCAGGTGAGACTGAGCAGGTACTTGCCCCAGGGAAGAGGGGCAATCGTGTAGGTTGCGTTTGGACGGCGCAGAGCTTGAGGAAGCGCCGGGGCCAGAGTGATGCTATTGATGTCGGTGGCGCACATGCCCAGCAGGTGGCGTATGAGCAAATGAATGCTGACCGCGCCCCAGCCGTAGCCTTCTATGCCGGAGTTGACGTAATCGGCTCCCCACTTTTGTTCGACCAAACGGCGGTTCTCGCGCGTCACGCCTGGTATGTTGCCATACTCGTCGAGTGAGCGGCTATCGATGCTGCGGTAAGAGGCGTCGATAAAACGGTAGGCCAGTTCTGCGGCCTCAGCGGGCATTTGGGCCACCCTGGCCGCTTCGACAACGGTCATGACGAGAGGCGGCCAGCTCAATGGCCGCCAGTAGGGGTTGTTGGCGGGCGGCTGTGCCAGGGCCGGACGCAATTGTGCGATCTGCTCCTGTGTGGCCACGCCACAGAAGACGGGCGAGAGGTGCATGGCATCACGCTCGCTTGACCAGACGCCGGCTACGGAATCATAATCGCTGAACCAACCATTGTGCCACATCTGGCGCGTTTTGAGCGTGAATTCGTCTGCGACGCTTTGCCAGAGCTCTGCTTCGGCCCGGTATGCGTCGTTTTCTGGATGGTCTTCTTCTGCGAGCAGAGCAGCCCAGCTCGCTAAAATTGTAGCTCCTTGAGCGATGCTGGCCTGAAGATCAACTGGGCGAAGATGTTGGATGATGGTGCCCCCAGTCTGTTGCGGACCGAAACGGCTCGATACATCTTGGCCGCTCTCCCATGAACATCCGTATACTTCCCAGCCTTCGGGATCGCGACGATGATCCAGCCACCAGCGCACATACGCGGCCACGCAGGGATAGAGCCGTTGTAGCCAGGAGAGGTCGCCGGATTTCAGCCACAATTGCTGGCAGCACCAGAGCGGATAGCCCCACTCTGGCGCAGTACCGCAGATTTGCCCGTCATCGGCGACCATATTGTAGCTGCCATCTTCGCGCATGCAGGGAAGGTTCGGATGAGGGGCAGCTTCGAAATGCCCCAGCATGACTTCAGCCGCCAGTTCAGGGTCGGCATAGCTGAGAAAAAGGGCATCCATCGCTGCCTCCGCGAGAACTGTACGGGGTGCCTGGATTTGCATAGCGTCCCACACGTGGGGGATGATACCGACCGGTGAGCGCATGACCATGCGCAGCGTCTCAAGATCGTAGACGAAACCGTGCTGCCAGTGCGCGGGCCAATCGCCTGTAAGCTGCGGCGCCTGCTGCCAGAACGCTTCGTCGGCTTCGCGATGCTCTGCTTCAGCTTGAACGATACTTTCGACGCTCTCTCTCCAGCGCTCTAGCGATTGATCCTGCGAGACGCCGCGTGCTAGAACGATATGGATGACACGGGTAGGGGGAGATGCGCCGCCCAGTTCTAATGAGAAAGGCAGTGACAACGTGCGCAATTGCCAGCCGCTCCCTGGCTCTCGCTGCGTAATGGCCGGTGGATGCAGCCGTGCCCCTTGCGCCCATGCCGCGATATCATCCAGCGTGACGCCGAAGCCTGCGGCCTCCCAGGCGAGCGCGCCCCCATCCGCAGCGAACGCTCCATGTGTGAACACATCGCCTTCGCTGGCAATCCCCAGCATGGCATAACCAGCAGCACGGTCTTGCAGCGCGTATAATCCATGTTCCCACAGGCGGCTGGTATGCGGGTTGTGCGTGTGTTGGTGCGTCAGCAGGCAGGTGACGGGCAGCGCTTGGCTCGAAAGTCGTGGAGAGGGTGAGGATGCAGCCGAGGGCATCTTCATCGACAAGAAAATAACGCGCTGTGAAAGTGAGGCCGTATTTGGGAAAGACGCAGTTATATTCAAAGCGATTTTTGCTATGCAGCGTGCTGCTAATCGTGCATTTCTGTCGGCGGAAATCGTCAGGCGTGACAAGGACGGTCTTGCCTATTTTGAGACCAATATTGAGATGAGCTGTATATTGAAACTGGTTATTGACATAGCTGCCCAGATTAGGGACGTGCCAACCCATTCCCAGAGGCTCCAGCGAACGCAGCACTCCGCTGGGATTGAGTTTCCAGGAATGATAGGGATTGTCCAGATAGCCGTGTGGGGTAAAATCGTGATGCGGAACCATGTCCGATACTCCTCTCTGGCTTACGTGGAATATTTGGAATTGGCTCCATTGTATGATGTGGTAGGAAAAGAATCAAAGGGCCTGTTCCTTGTCCACTCGCGCACGTAGCGCAGCCATTCTTTGAAGGTAATCCGGCCGCTGCGATGCCATTCATACGGTTCCCGGAAAACTAGGAAGAGTTGTCAGCGATTCTGGCGCGACTATCTGGTACACTTGTTCGATGTTGGCGCGGCAATTGCTAGAGAGTCGGTCAAGAAATCAAGCGACAGGTTGAAGCTCAGCTAAAAAGGACTGGGAACGAGTCAGGACATGCAGATTGTGGACGACGGCGCATCGGCGCAGATCGAAAAGATTCTTGCGCAGGCCCCGATAGCGTGCGCGCCGTCCTTGCCAGTGGATCGGCCACGGCTTTGTCCTCTTGATCGGGTAACTGCTGGACCCAGGCATCTACCGTCTGTAACACGTGCAAGACCAGGGCCAGGGCCTCGTCTTTCTGGAGTTGTTGATCCCAATCCCGATCCAGCGCTGCCTTCAGGCTCGTGCTACAGACAAGTGCTGCTCCCGCTTCCTGAGCGACTTCGGCCAGCTCCCTCCCCTGCTGGTCTGCCACCACGCGCATGACCTTTTGGAGCGCGTGTCCCACCAAATTATTCGTATCTTCCACCCGTCCTGCTCCCCACAAGGGGCTGCTATCCAAAGCGGCTCGTAAGGCTCGTGGTCCGAACGCCTGACTTTGGCTGGCAATCTCGATGGTTCGTTCAATGAGCCGTCGGTCCATCTGCCCGTTAATCAACCGCTGGCGAAAAGCCACCAAGGTGCCTTTGCTGAACGGGGCTTCCTGAGGATTTGAACAGGACTCGTCGCAAAGTTGTATCCGTGCTTTTCATTATGAAAAGCTAAAAAAAATTCTCATTAAGTAACCTCATAACAAATTGCGGATGAAAACGCGAAAAGCAATTCATCACGAAATCAAAGAAGCAATTCTTTGGCTTTGGCATCAGCCGTTACTTCGCTTCTTAAATCTTCTTACAGCAGGACGCACTATTCTTTCTGCCGGGTTATACCTGCTCATTATTGTAATTGCCAAAGAGCATCATGCTTCCTCATTATTTATCGGTGTTATCTTTGCTATTGGCGCCGGAGGAGGTATTTTGGGGTCTTTCGTATCTGCAAAAATACATAGTCGCTTTGGCATGAAGCAATTACTTCTTGGTGTATCTTTATTAAGTTTTTTAATTTTCAGCTTATATGCTATCGCAATAAACAATTTTCTTTTAGCGGGCATCACAGCACTTTTTTATGCGGTAGACCCACTCTATGACGTAACAACATCTTCTTATTCAGCAAAAACTATTCCAGACGAAATTAGGGGGAGAGTAACCAGTCTTACTCGGCTAGTTGTACTTGGAGCATATTCATTTGGATTCTTTATAACGGGTGTGCTCTTGCAATATCTTGGGAGCAATTTGACTATTGGGGTATTCTCTTTTATGCTGCTTTTACTTTTTCTAGCGACAGCGAGAAACAGAAATCTCGCGGTAACAAAAGTGTAATTTTAGCCCTGTTTGTTTAATATTACCCATCATTGCCTGCTTGATTGTCAAATTTCGGTTGCGTACAAGTCTGAATGGGCTTCTTTTATACATTGCTACCCAATTGTTGTAATATTTCGCCGTGCGAAACGATAGGTAAGATGAGTTACTCAAATAGTGAGAGAAAAATTAAGAAAGAGGGACACCATCCCGATTGTTGTGTACTGGTAGAGCTTTCGCAAGAGGGGAAGTTGAGAGGATACTACAGGCATAGGATGTAACAGTTACATTCTTCCATCAAAACAAGGAGGGAATGCGGAACCTGGCAGTCAGTGCCATGCGGGTCTTGATTGAAGCAGTCATGCGCGAGGAACTTGAGCAATGCCTGGGTGCAGAGTGGGGGGAATGCACCCCTGAGCGAACCGGGTATCGCAATGGTTCATACACACGAGACCTGGTGACCAAGACCGGGCGCATTGAGGACCTCTCGGTGCCCCGAGACCGCGCAGGGCAGTTCCAGACCCAGGTGTTTGAGCGGTATGGTCGCTATGAACCCGAGGTATGCTACCGCGTTGACGGACATGTTTGTGAGTGGCACCAGTACCCATAAAGTGGGAAAAGTGGCGGAAAAGCTGATGGGAACTGCTCCCAGCGCCAGCGCCGTGAGTCGTCTGAATCAAACTTTGACCGAACAATATGAAGCGTGGCGCGAGCGTTCTCTGCTCACCCACTACCGCATCCTCTACCTGGATGGCATTCATTTTACGGTTCGGCACGGAACCCAAACGGACTCGACCATCATCTTAACAGCCCTTGGCGTGGATCTGGAAGGGAACGCGGCTTGATTGATGTGGAATGGATAATGATAAAAGAAGAATAAGCCGGATCGATGAGGAGAGTCAAGCGTTTAGGAGAGAAATCTGAATTATCCACCACCACCACCAACGGCAGTACCTCCAAGTGTCTGTTTCTAAATAATATTCCTTGACAAGAATATTCCTTTTCGGGTATACTATAACCATGAAAACACTTTGGACTGCTCTGGCGGATCCCAACCGCGAACATATTGTCGAGCTGTTGCGCGATGGCCCCCTGACGGTAGGCGAGCTCACCCGGCGGCTGGGCATACGGCAACCGCAGGTATCGAAGCACCTCAAGGTGTTGAGCGAGGCTGCCATTGTCGAGGTCCAGCCACAGGCCAACCGGAGAATCTACCGCTTGAGGCGCGAACCTTTCCAGGAATTGGAAACCTGGCTCCACTCGTTTCGTCGTCTCTGGGAAGAACGCTTCGATCGCCTGGACCACTACCTGCAGGAGATACAGGCCGCTGAGCAACAGCCTAGTCATCGAAGTGAGGACAACAACGATGTCGAATGATCAGTCCCCGAACACCCGCGTTGGAGAACAGGAATTCGTCATGGAGCGCCTATTCAACGCCCCCCGCGCGCTCATGTTTCAGGTGTTCACCCAGCCGGAGCATCTCAAGCGCTGGTGGGCGCCACAGCCATACACCGTTCCCGTCTGCACCATCGACCTGCGCCCTGGTGGCATCTGGCACTACTGCTTGCGTTCGCCCGAAGGTGAAGTACACTGGGCGCGCAGCGTCTACCGTGAGATCGTGCCGCCGGAGAAGCTGGTCTACACCTCGACCTTCGCCGATGAGCATGCCAACCCCATCGAGGGCATACCCGAACACCTGACTACCCTGACCTTCACGGAAGAGGACGGGAAAACCAGGATGAGGGCACACGTCCAATTTGCAAGCGCGGAGGCGCTGAAAGTCGCGGTCGGGCTGGGCATGCTGGAAGGCATGAGTATGACCTGGGAGGAGCTGGGCGAGTATGTTCAGGAGTTGCAGGTAAAGTAATGGAGAACATCATGCGCGAGAACCCGTGAAGAAGGGCAAGACGCAATTTTACTTCGTCACCGATGGTATCGAGAGCGCTATTGCCAGGGCGCATGAGCCTGCGGGCGAGAAACGTATAGCCCTTCACGGGTCCAGCGCGGTCCAACAAGCCTTGCAAGCGGGCCTGCTCGACGATTTTCAGATGAGCATTGCCCACCTGCTGCTGGGGGAGGGCGTACGCCTCTTCGATCACCTCGGCTCGCAGCCGATCCACCTGGAACACCTCAGCACTGTTGAGACTCCGGGCGCGACCCATCTTTCGTTTCGTGTTGTGAAGTAAGTTACCTAAGAAGGAGATTATCATGAAGAAAGTTCAGTCAGTCGACGGCACGACCATCGCCTATGATCAAGTGGGACAGGGACCCGCGGTGATCCTGGTCAACGGAGCACTCGGCTATCGAGCCATGGGATTTCTGGCGCCGCTGGCAACCTTGCTCGCGCCACACTTCACGGTTCTCGACTATGACCGCAGGGGGCGAGGTGACAGCGCCGATACGCAGCCGTTTGCCGTCGAGCGCGAAATCGAGGATATCGAGGCCCTCATCGACGCAGCTGGTGGAGAGGCATACCTGTACGGCATCTCCTCTGGCGCCTGCCTGGCGATGGAGGCGAGCATCAGGCTGGGTGACAAAGTGAAGAAACTGGCCATGTACGAGGCTCCTTACGACTCTGATAAAGCCAGGAGGCAGGCATTCAGCAACTACAGGAAGCAACTCGCGCAAGCCATTGCAGAGGGACGCAAAGGCGACGCCGTAGGCCTCTTTATGATGTTCGTGGGAATGCCGCCCGAACACCTTGAAGGGGCGCGCCAGATGCCGATGTGGCCGATGTGGGAAGCCGTAGGCCAGACCCTGGCTTACGATGCCGCTGCCATGGGGGACGATGGTGCTGTCCCCAGCGAAAAAGCCGCGCGAGTCACCGTGCCGACGCTCGTTATGGACGGCTCTGCCTCTTTCCCATTCATGCATACAACGGCGATGGCGCTGGCCAAAGCGATGCCCCATGCGGAGCAGCGCACCCTGGAAGGTCAGACGCACGAAGTCTCCGCGGAAGCCCTTGCTCCCGTGCTGGTGGAATTCTTCTCACGTCCGTAGGGGCGAGGGCGGGAGGAGAGGCGGGGAGGGCCTTGATGGTCGCCCGCCTCTCCATCACGAACACGCAGCGTATCGCATCCGTACACAGGCGCCACAACACGGATCATTCTCATTGCTTTTTACGCCCTCTAGTGCTGCGTTCGTTAAAAGCATGAGTAAAAACAGATCGGCCTGGAGAGACGGCGCAAGCTGTTTTTCCAGCTTTCTATGGCTATCGAATGTAAAGAACCTCTGGAATCTCGCCAACTACCAGGGGTATTAACGCCAGTGTATAATTAGGACTGGCTTGCTTTTGGTGAAGCATGAGCTAATCTGGGGAAAGTACATGGTTCTACGAGTACAAACTGCACTGCTGCTCGCCTCTGACAGAAGCATTTTCACCAAGAGCGAGCCAGACTCGGTTTACGGTTGGGACAGGGCTTTTTGGTTTACCCGAATTGCATCTTTTTCATCTTCTATTGGAGATGTTTCACGCATGGAGTTCAACATGCAATATGGGTATTTCGGGTAAACCAAAAAGCCCTGCCCAGCAGAGCAACCCTCTTTACATGGGCTGTACCACTCTGCTATGGTGTATGTAGATGGTTTCAAGCCAGCACTTCACAGCAGGTGAGGAAAGGAAGGCTCCGATGCGTCTTGCAGTGATTTCCGATATTCACGGGGAATGTTACGCTCTTGAGCAGGTGCTTCAAGATATCCGGCGACAAGGCATTGAGCAACTGGTGTGTCTGGGCGATGCGCTGCAAGGGGGATCGCAGCCAGCCGAGACCCTGGCGCGGCTACGCGAACTGAACTGCCCGGTCGTGCTGGGCAACGCCGATGCATGGCTGGTTACGGGTCAGGAAACGGCTGCCGGTGAAAAGACGAGCGAGCAGCAGCGGGAAGTCAGAGCCTGGTCGCTCGCGCAGCTCACCGAAAGCGACCTCGCCTTTGTCCAGCAGTTTCGCCCCACCATCGAGATCCCGTTGGAAGCCGAGCAGACCCTGCTCTGTTTTCATGGCTCGCCTCGTTCCTTCGACGAGATCATTCTTCCCGATACAACAGATGACGTTGTACGACAGTTCCTGAGTGGGTATGATGCCACGCTCTTCACCGGTGGACATACCCACACGCAACAGATGCGGCGCCTGGGCCACTCCTGGTACTTCAATCCGGGCAGCGTGAGCCTGGCCTACAACTGGGAGCTGTCCGACCTCGCGCACGGGCGCATGCGGGTCGACCCCTGGGCCGATTACGCCATCGTCACCTCGGAAGGAGCGTGTCTGGGCATCACCTTTCGCCATGTCCCCTTTGATGTCAACGAACTGGCCCGCATTATCCGCGCCAGTGGCAGGCCCTATGCCGAAGAGGCCATCTCCCTCTATCGGCGGGAGCAGTGAGAGCGACAGCCCGGTGTGTAACCTGTGGGGTGGCACTGATGACGGTGAAGACGGTGATGACGGTGATGATACGTGGCAGTGATGTTTTTATCCCGCGGTAGTGGGGAGCAAGACACACTCCGTCTTCCCAAAAAGGACAGCTGTCGAAAACGTTCTCGGGTTCTTCTCCTGAATATCTGCTGTTTCTCGCGTGCGAGGCAGTTCCCAGCTTATGCTAGAGCGTGTTCCTACTCCCACAGAGAGGGCGTGACGAACTGCCTCGCATGTCGATCTCGTCACGAGCAGGCGTAACCCAGCCAGCCTTCTGCATCGCTGCGATATTGCAGCCACCAGTGCAGGTAGGCCGCCGCGCCCGGATAGAGAAGGCGCAGCCACTCCACTCCCGGTCGCCAGTCCTACGAACATACATGGCAGATTCGGGCGCGGCGACGACGCGAAATGACCCAGTATCGCCCCGGCTGCCAGCCCATGCCCAGCGGTTCCAGCGAGCGCAAAACCCCGCCTGGATTGAGCTTCCACGCGTGGTAGGGGTTATCCAGGTAGCCAAACGGGGTGAAATCATCTCGGGGGATCATTGTATACTGCTCCGTCTTGATTTAGCTGACCAGGTCTTCAGTGAACCATACCCAGCCGTTGGGGTCAACGTAGATGCCGACTCCTGCGCGATGCAGCGTGGTACTCGTCAGGTGGATGCGGTGCCAGCCGCTGGGCGGCTCGTTAATCATGCTTTCCTGAACCGCGTAGACATGCGCCCAGGGGGGCGTAGATGGACCGGCCAGCCCGATGCATTCGCCGCAATCGCTGTAGCCCGCGAAGCCTTCGTTAGCGATGCGCGTACATTGATCCAGGCCATCGGGGCAGGTATGGCTGAAGCCGCAGTGATACATATTCCAGCTATGTAACCGCGCCCCGCCAGCCAGCGTTGAGTTCCAGACAAACGGATACAGTCCGCGCGCTGCCCGGTCGCTGTTCATCAAAGTAAAGAGTTGCCCGGTCAATTGGCTCTCTTCCGCGGTCATCTGTGGCGGCGCGCCCCAGGGCGCGGAGCCTGTGCTCCTGGTAGGAGTCGGGCCAGCATGGGAAGTCGATGTTGAGGTGTTCGGCTTTGTCGCTGGTGTGCTTAGCTGCCGGGGGATAATAATAGCTGGCGAAGGAGTCGGTTGCTGCGCGATACTCAAACTGTCACCGGTCAGTGGTTGCGCTGGAACTCCTTTGCTGCTTTGTCCCGCTGCGCACGAAGTGAGCACAGTTACCAGACAGAGACATAGAAGTAGCCAGAGTTTCCTTTTCACGCGCAATGAGACCTCCCTGTCAGCTTTGCTTTGCAATGCAAAAACATCGTTTGCGATAACGACTCTTATAAAGAGTGTAGCACACATGCCAAATCAGCGCGCAAAACAAGGTGATTGGTTGGTACTTTTAGAGCAGAGCTGAAGTATTGCATCGCTCGCTCTTTAGAAACGACGGGTAATCACGATTGCGCTCATGTCATCCGGTTTGGCGCGCACGGTTACATGGCGTTCTTCGCGAGAACGATGCAAGGAATGCGCAACGAGATTGCGCGCGGCGGCGTCACGGGTCGAATTGCCCAGAATTGTCTCGATTTCGTTATCGGTGAGATTATCATGAATACCATCGGTGCAGAGCAGGATACGGTCTCCAATTTCAACAGGTATGGAATTGAGATGAATGGTGGGTGGCACAGGACCGCCCAGGGCCTGGGTGATGCCACCGCGCATACGGAAGTAACTGAATTCTACTTCGGAAAGCTCCTCGGAGCGCATGGCCTGGTCGATGCGCCTGGCGTCGGCTTCTTCAACCATCTGGCTTTCTACCAGCCTCCCTAGCAATCCATCATCCGTAGTAAGGCGTTTGAGCGGCTCATTTTCATGGAGCAGGTAGAGGCGACTGTCACCGACGTGCGCGTAAAACAGCGTGTATTCGTTGCTTTCAGGGTGTTGGCAAAGCATTGCCATCGCCACAGTAGTAGCCAGATCATCGGTGCCAGCCTCGCTCGCGCCCTCGGTGCGCACCTCTTCATCGGCGGTCTCGACCAGGCGCTGCAACACGGCACAGTAATCGGCAGCATCGCAATTAACGATGCCTTTCTTTAGCGGCGCTCCCTGTTGGATTTCGTGCAACTCCTGGAACCACCTGCGGCGCGAGGCGCGCCGGGCCGTTTGTGACGCGATCTCCCCGGCAGCGCTTCCCCCGACGCCATCGAATACCGCGACCAGCCCGCCCTCGTGTTCAATAAAGTAGCTATCCTCGTTGCGCGATGGGTGCCGTTCGCAGGGAATACTATATCCAACGATTTTGAAAGGGAGATAGCTGGCAGAGTTGCGTTGCCTGTGACGAATTTTTGTATGTTGCGACATCGATGTCGATTGCTGCCTTTCGCAATGAGTTAATGTATCAGGTAATGTTGTTACCGGTGGTCTATATACTTAAATCTTTTTTCTATCGCCACGCTGCAAGCAGCGAGCGCACATAGTACGGAATTCCATAAGAATATATGTTGTGTGCAAGTATAGCAGAAACAGGCATCAAAAGAAAGGATTTATACACAGCAAATGCCACAAAACTTTACACTTTGAAGGATTTCCCTGCAATATTGCTGATTTCTCTGGACGCTGACCCGTCAGATGAGATAGACTTAGAAAGAGAAGAAACTATTTGCAACACAGAGAGGGGTTCTGCCAGTGATACACCATGTGCTTGTCCCAACCGATGGTTCGGAAAATGCTGACCGCGCGGTACGGTTCAGCGCCCAGGTCGCTGACCGCCGCCAGCAGGCAGAAGTCACCGTTGTCTATGTCCACCTGCGAGTGCCAACGCATATGCCGCTCTCCATGTCCGTATTGACGCCGGAGATTCCGCTCGAACAGGCCCAGATGCTGGCGGAAGAGCCGGGACCAGACGAACTGGCCCAAGCCCAGGCTATCGTAGATCGTGCCGTTGCAGAGATCCGCAGCCTGGTGACATCACCTGATGTGACCGTCGCCGGGCGTGTCGTGGAACACAACCGCGTGGATGAAGGTGTTTTACAGGCAGCAGAAGACACCCACGCCGATATCATCGTAGTAGGCACTCGCGGCCGCAGCCTGCTGCGCAGCGCTATCATGGGAAGCGTCAGCCACTCTTTGATAGAAAAAGCGAACTGCCCGGTGTTGATAGTCAAGTAATAGTTTCGCGCGGGTCTACGTCCTTGCAGGTGAACCCAGTAGCGACACCCCGAAGCATGTAGACCATTGCTACATTCGGTTGTCAAAGTTCATCAGGGACCAGGGCCGAATTTTACAACGGTAGTGGAGTTATAGCGTGCCAGGCCGCCTGGCTGGCTATAACGCAGGCTGCCGCGCTCCAGGCCATGTACTTTGTACCCATAGGCGCGAGTGTTTGACCATGCAGGTATTCAGAAAATTCCCATTGCTCATCAGCGCTTCCTTGCATGTTCGCCGCATTGATCGCCTTTACTACATGCATTGCTCGTTCCCGCTTGTTTTCACGGACTAAGCCTACGGCGTACAACCCGGTCAATACAGGCCATAGCCCACCATTATGGTAGTGATAGGGCTGATTTTTCATCGAACCGTACAGGTGATTCGACTGTAATTCCGCCCAATTGGCGTCCCCCGGCTCGATCACCGGCCAGAACGCTGGCAATAACGCGCTTCCTCTCCCCTGTTCCAACGTTTGGACATAGGTTTCTGCTCGCTGGCGCTGCTCATTATTTCCTAATCCTGTCACCAGAGTCAGCGCGTGCGCCAGTCCATCGAAGTATGTTGCGTAGCCCGCGGGTGAAAATGCTGGTAACCAGTGTTCATGTGGATGCTGTCCTGTGGCCTGGTAGCGATAGGCATACGGATGATAGACGAGAGGATCGTCACACAAGGAAGCAGTTGGCCAGTAATTGACTGAAAGCAACTGCCGGAGAGAGGTCGCTTGCTCTTCCCACTCAACATGAGTAAAGATAAGCGCGGCGCTGTGCAGCGCCATCAAATGCAAAAGTTGATCGGAGAGCGCGTAGCCGTGCTGGATATATTCATCAGCCCAGTTGCCCGAAAGAGGCGTATAGATGAGGCCACGATTATTGTATTCCCAACACGCGGCCAGAAATAACGCGCGTTCCACAGTTGGCAAGGCAAAAGCTTTATAGCTCGTTTCACCCGTGTGCTGTATGTATGCGCAGACACCGATCACGTACCAGAGTAATGCATCGACGCGACCAACAAGCTGACCATAGCTGCTCTTGCTACCATCCAGCGTGACATTGCTGGGAATCTCTCCATGAGGCCCTTGATGGCGAGCAAGGGTCGTGAGGGTCTGGCGCATCCCGGCTATTAATTCCGTCTCGCCGCTTGCCAGCGCTGCAAGCCCGGTAATCACACCATCTCGCGCCCATACACGAGCATAGTTATCCACCAGAACCGGGGAAGCTACAAAGCCAGACGGGGTGAGGCACCTGCGCAACAAATTCAGAGATCGTTCATACGCCTCGGCGTCACTACTCTCCATGTGAAATGCCTCTTTCCAGTGTGATTGTGCGGCGCTACTTCAAGGCTTTTCTGCTTTATGTAAGCCAAGTTGTTCATACAGGGCAAGCCTGTCAACCGGATGTGAGAGCGGCCCAACCTGGCGCAGTTTGATGGTCGCGACTGCTTGCGCCACGCCAATCGCATCTGAAATCGCATACCCATCAAGCATTGCAAGCAACAACCCCGACCAGAAAGAATCACCGGCCCCGGTTACATCCATTACCTCTACTTCGGGCATTGGGTAGTATGTAAAATTTTGGTTGCTGGCCAGAAGAGCGCCAGCCGCTCCCATGGTTAGAACCACCTCGCGCACCCCCAGATCCAAAAAATGGGTTGCGTAAGCTTCCGGCGATTTTCCTGTCCCGAAGAGTCGCACGCAATCATCGAGAGACGGTTTTGCTATGGAAACAAGAGGGCAAATTTTCTCAAAAACGGGCAGTGGATCAACATCAATCGTCCATAGACTGGGGTGATAATTCGGATCAAAGCTAATCATACACCCCGCCTCATGTGCCTGTTGGATAAACTTTACTATAGAGGAGCGGGCCGGCTCGCGAGAGAGCGCAAAGGCGGAGGTATGCACCAGGGAAGTTGATGACAGGCGCGCAACCGGCATATCGGTCGGAAGCAGATACATGTCAGCGCCGCGATAAATAGCGAAGTCGGGATGAGCGGTTTGACGTGTCACAATGCCCAGCGTGGTGGGATTCTGTGGGGATGTTCGCACATAGGCTATCTCGAACGCCGGCAGCCTGTAAATGCTGGCGGATAAATACGCCGAAAGCGTCCTCGCCTACACTGGCAACAACTGCGGCGGCTCCCCCTAAGCGAGAAATATTGAGAGCAACATTTGTTGCTTCACCGCCTGGATACATCGAAAACCTGGACGCCTCAGTAATAAATTCCTGCTGCGCATCCGAAATCAGGTCAATCATTGCCTCTCCGATTGACAGGATATCTAAATGTCTCAAGTTGACCGTTTCTCCTCTCTACCTTTACATCCCGAATTGAATAGGGGCGCGCAAGTGCTATCTGCAAGGAGCCGTCCTTCGCGCCAGGAGGGCGAAAGACGGCTCCTTGCAGATTCTCCGGGCAGAGGTCAGGTCTTCCCTGCTGCCGCTTTTGCCAGCCCTTGATGTTATCCTTTAACGGCTCCAGCCGTCAAACCGGAGACAATACGCCGTTGCAGGAACAGCACCATAACCACGAGCGGGATCGTTACGATGATCGCAGCCGCGCTGACCTCACCAAAAGCAATCTGATGCTCTCCGTTAAAGAGGGGAATTGCCACCGTCACCGTCTGTGCGGTTGAGTCTGCCGTCATAGTCAAACCGAAAAGGAAGTCATTCCAGACGGTGATGAACGACAGGATCGCGGTGGTAAAGACCCCTGGCGCGGCCAGTGGGAGGATAATGCGCCATAAAGTTCCGAGGCGACTGCACCCATCAATTCTGGCTGCCTCTTCAAGGTCTGGAGGCAGTTCACGGAAAAACGACGTTAAGAAGTAAACTGTGACAGGCAAGGAAATGACCAGGTAGGGGATGATTAGCGCGACATAGGTATTATAGACGTTGATCGTGTTGGTAAAAAACACAAAGAGCGGCCCGACGAGCGCAATGAGCGGGAACATCTGGACCGAGAGGATAATTGCCAGAACCCCTGCTTTCCCTCTGAATTTGGTGCGCGCGATCGCATAGGCGCAGATCGACCCGAAGATCAATGCCAGGATAGTCGTCAAAATCGCCACGATGGTGCTATTCAACAGGTCTTTCGCAAAAGCGGGCTGAACGCTTATGAAAGCTTGAGTATAGTTCCTCGTGGTGAACGATTGGGGGAAGAGCGTAGGCGGTGATTGGTTGATCTCTGAATCAACCTTTATCGAGGTGATCGCCGTCCAGTAGAATGGGCCAAGTGCTATGACTAGCACAAATATGAGGGCAATATAGCGGCCAACTCCTCCCCAGTTTATTCGTCGCTTTGGTGCTGATGTGTCCACCCTTGCCCGTGCTGAAGGGACAGCAAGTGCTTCTTTTGCCATGATATACCTCCACTTTCATTGGACGTGTGCTAGTTCTGGCTGATACGGCTGAATGAGACGGTCACGATACCAACGACGGCACAAATGAGAAAGAGAATGACAGCAGCAGCAACTCCCGGAGCAAAGTCGAAGGTGGTGCCCACAAACATATTGGCATAGGAGTAAAGCGCTAAAGTCTGTATTTCGCGACCGCCGCCTGTGAGTACGTAGAACAGGTCAAATGCGCGAAGAGCATCCAGAAGTCGGAACAGCAGCGCAATTAAAAGCGCGCTTCTCAGCAACGGGAATGTAATCGTCCAGAATTGCTGCCAGCGAGTGCTGCCATCCACACTGGCGGCCTCGTAGAGTTCGTTGGGAATGACTTGCAGACCGGCGAGCAGCAGGAGGGCCATAAACGGCGTTGTTTTCCAGACATCGATGACGACTGCGGCAGTTATCACTCCATTTGTCGTCCGCAGTAAGGAATCTCCCTGCGCCAGGAGGTGTACCGATTGCAGCAGGTACGTCAGGACGCCATTTTGGGCGTTAAACATCAATGTCCAGATCATTCCAGAGACAATGGTCGGAAATGCAAAGGGGATAAGAATGGCTGTGCGTATCAGCCCCCGACCAGGAAACGCCTTGTTCATCAGTAAAGCGACGCCAAAGCCTACGACGGTCTCCAGCGCCACACTGACTACACTGAAGACGAGTGTGACGCCAACTGAACTCCGGAATGCTGGATCACCAATAACCTGGAGATAGTTGCGTAAACCCACAAACGTCGAGCCAGACGGAATTAATGGATTATTCAGGAGGCTGAGACGTACCGAATCGATGATGGGATAGGCAGCCACCAGCGCAATAATTATAATAGTAGGGGCTACCAGGAAATAAGGGAACACTCCACTGCCCAGATCTAAGCGCTGGCGCAGGCTTAGTTTACGGGTGGGTAGAGCTTCCGTTCGTATCGTCGTCGACATGACGCATTTCCCCTTCCTTCATTTTTTTGTGGAACTTTCAAAAAGACAGCATATCAACAAGTGACCCGCGTCGGGGTTCAGGCCATGAGACAACCTTTCGATCGGTTGTCTCATGGCCTCGTTGAACTGTTACCAATCTCTGAAGCATTACTTGTTTACGAGCGTTTGCAACTGAGTTTGGAGAGCGCTGAGCGCGGCAGCAGGGGTGGCCTGTTTGGTGAGCGCCTGGTGCACATTGACCTGAATGAGATTCGAAAGGTCGGTATAGACCGGTGAAACCGGGCGCGGCAGCGAATTTTGCAGGATCGGGGCCAATTTTGTGAAGAGCGGCTGTTTTGCCTGCACATCAGCATCGCTGTAGACACTATTGAGGGCGGGCGTAAATGAGCCTTGAATCGCGAGCAGTTTCTGAGCATCTGTGCCGAGCACATACTTCATAAAACTCCACGCTGCATCAGGATTCTTGGAGTAGGCGTTGATTGCCATATTCCAACCACCTACACAGGAATGCCCGACGGTACCGGTTCCGCCATAGGGGAGGGAATGGATATCAAACTTGCCGGCGACCTTTGAACCGCTGGCATTGCCCAGAGAGTATGCGTACGGCCAGTTTCGCATAAAGGTGGCGTCGCCGTTCTGGAAGGCCTGGCGGCAGGCTTCCTCAGCATACGTGGTGATAGCAATGGGGGAGATCGTGCCGACCCAGCTTACCATCTCTGTGAGCGCCTGTACCCCCTGCGCGCTGTTGACGGTCACGCTCTTCGAATTGGTGGGATCAAGCACTGAGCCGCCATAACCAGCCAGCACCTCGACAAAGTCGCACACCAACGCCTCGCCCTGAATTCCCTGCCACGCATAGCCGATCTTGGTTTTAGATAGGCTGCTCTTGGCCATGCTCGTCAGGTCGTCAAAAGTGGTCGGAGGGGTAGAGATAATGTCTGTTCGGTAGTAGAGGATGCCCAGGTCTGTACGCATCGGCGCAGCCACGACCGCGCCATTGTACGTACAGGACTTAATTGGACCTGGAAGATAGTTTGCGCGATCACTCGCGGGCCACCTGCTCGAAAGATCCAAAGTCCAGCCATTGGAGGAGAATTGGGCCGGCCAGACAACGTCTATGTTAAACACATCAAAAGATGCACTACGCGCCCGCAGCGTATTATCATACAGGGTGATGAGGGTAGAGGTGTCGGATGGGCCGTTATGCCAGACAACGTGGACATTATCCTTGTTCGTCTTGTTGTAGTTGTCTACAATTGTCGTGAATAGGCACCCGATGTATCATTTTCGGTCTGCCATACAATGGTTGTCGGTCCACTGCTAGGAGTACTGCCCCCCACCACAGGCCTCCAGAAGTGAACCGGCTACAGTGCTGGTCAAGCCGATCGCAACTGCGCGTTCCAGGAACGTGCGGCGGGTCATGCGCCCGGAGCGCATTTTGACAATCATGTCGTCGAGGACTTCACGTTGTTCAGGAACCATGTCTGCATTCTCCTTCGAATTAATGATGACACTACACTGGTTAACATACAATGAAGGAATCAAGTCCAATTGGCAGTGGACCACTCCTAAATACGAGGCAAACAGTTACATCTCTCCGAAAGAGGTTTTGCAACACCGCTTTCAACGAAATGCAGCTACACGTACTCTGTACCTCCCTGTACATTCTGTGACGCAGAGTTTTGGAACTGGTTCAATTTGATGTTTCAACTATAACATAGAAATATACGCTTGTAAAGGGGAAAACCTCTCTAGCTTTCCGGTGCATTTGGAAAGCTTTACAGACATGTAGGCATATGGTATGCTAAAAGCATATGAACGATGGAACCGCTTCAAAATTTATGAATTACCTGAGACAGGAAAAGGCCCCAACTATCCAGGACGTCGCGCGGCGCGCCGGTGTCGCTGTCGGGACCGTTTCACGTGTCATCAATGGGAGTCCGGGAGTGAAACCAGCGACCCGCCAACGCGTGTTGGACGCGATTGGGGAACTGGACTACAGCCCGAATCTCATCGCGCGCAGCATGACTTCCAGGCGTACCGGTTCCGTTGGTGTCATTGTGCCTTTCTTCACCCGCCCCTTCTTTAGTGAAGTTTTGCGGGGTGTAGAAGTGGCAATTACCCGGGCAGGGCGAGAGTTCATGCTGTACAATGTGCAGTCCAGGGAGCAAAGTGAATCCTACTTTCGCTCGCTGCCCAAACAACGCAAAGTAGATGGTCTGTTGGTGATATCTCTCTATCCCGACGATGCGACTGCCGCGGGTTTCAGGCGCGCTGGTATGCCGGTGGTCCTGATAGACGCCTACCACCCGTTGCTCACTTCGCTGGTGGTGAACAATGTCGATGGTGCATACCAGGCAGTCAAATGTTTGATCGAGCATGGCCATCGCCGTATCGGCTTTATTAATGGGATTACTGAGGGCGACTTCAGCTTTACCCCTGGGAATGATCGCTTCGTCGGACTGCGTCGTGCCCTTGACGAGGCGGGTGTACTGTATGAACCAGACCTCGTGCTCGCCGCTGAATGGGATCGACAGGGGGGGCGGCAAGCAGCCTTGCAACTGCTGACTCGTCCAGACCGCCCTACGGCCATCTCTGCTGCCAGTGATATGCAGGCCGTTGGTGTGCTGGAAGCAGCCAGGACTCTCCATATGTCGGTGCCTGCTGACCTCTCGGTGATTGGCTTCGATGGCATCGAGCTGGCGGAAATCATGGAGCTGAGTACCGTCCAACAGCCAATGCAGCATATGGGGGAGCTAGGAGCACAGAAATTGATTGCGCAGATGGAGGGTACTGTTGATGCCTGGTCACGACCCGAACTGGTTCGCTTGCAGACCAGACTGGTACTGCGTCGCACGATCACGACGCCTCCATCTATGAGTGATATAACGCCTCCTCAAGAAGCATAAAGTTCAGAGACAAACCAGCGCAACATCAGGCATCCCGAGTTCGGGATGCCTGATCGATCAATCCCGCGACGCGCAGGAAGTTCTCGAACATTCTGCGCGAATGTTCGCGGTAAAGTGGGTAGAGTTGTGCGCGGTCGCTGATGAACGTATCAACCGCGTCTTCTCCCCACGTCCGCACGATCTCCTGGCGGTACTCCGGGTAATAAAGCCAGACATCGAGCATGGCAGGGGTCACTTCGATGTGAAACTGGGTGCCGTAGGCGTTGCGTCCGAAGCGGAAGGCCTGGTTCTGTGTATGCGGGTTCGTGGCTAATTGAACGGCTCCATCTGGAATATCAAACGTATCCTCGTGCCAGTGAATGACCTGTTGATAGCTGGATAGTCCCTGAAAAATGGGGTCTATTTGGCCTGCTTCGGTGAATTGTATTTCATAAAAGCCAATGAAAGGGTCGGTGTGCTTTTTTACCCGCGCTCCCATCGCGTTTGCCAGCAACTGCCCGCCCAGGCATAGCCCAAGGTATGGAACCTCACGCGATACGGCGCGACGAATCGCATCCGTTGCGCCGGCAAGATACGGGTAGGTATCGTTATGACCGACGTGCTGCGACCCGCCCATCGCGATGAGCGCGTCGTATTCTGCCGGGTCGGGGATGGGTTCTTCTTCGACTTTAACGACATCGCAGGTAATAGAATATTCTTCCATGATCTCGCCCAGGTAGCCCGGCGGATCATCCCACACAAACTGCAAAACCAGCACTCGCTTCATGCTCGCTATCCTTTTTTACAACTGCCAGACTTGAGCATTTGCGAATGCCGCGTCGGTCGGATTGGTGGCGTCTTCCCCGAACACCCCTATTTTGCCAGAGCTGAAAGTGCCGTCGCTCGCGCTATCGATGAACTGTCCATTGATGTAAAAGTACAGGGTGTTGCCTTTTGCAACGAGAGCGAGCGTGTTGGTCTGGTTGAGGCCTGTTTTGAAACCCTGAGCGGAGCCGCCGAGCAGGCGTGTTGCGGAACTGGATTGACTGCTCGAGTAGACAAAGAGGTCATATGCGCCATGTGTATCGATGCGGAACAGGTAGTATTTGGAGTTAGTGGGATCGGCGCGGAACAGGATGCCGCCTTCGTCTCCCTGGGTAATGGTCATTTGAACCTGGAAGGCAAAGTTGTTAAAGGTTGGGGTATTGGCATAGCAGGGTTGGAAGAACCCCTTGGCTGGCATATTCGAATGATACGCGCCGTTGAGAAACTGGCAACTGCCACCGACAGAAGAACCGGCGGGCACGAGCATATCCCAGGTGCTGCCGCTTTGCGCGTTTAGCGAGTCATTTAATACCGGCGTGCCGCTAGTAGCCGATGTCAGGATATTCTGGAGCGCGGTGGCTGTCGCGGACGACTGGGCATTGGCTGTTGCCTGCGCGTTAGCTGTCGCGCTGGCTATCGCATTGGCTGTGGCATTCGCCTGGGCCGTCGCGCTGTTCTGAGCATTAGCGGTGCCGGTCAATTGGGCCTGAGCAGTGGCCGTTGCATGGTCGTGCTGCACTTTGGGCTGGTACACTCCCACGTAGTAGATGAGTCCGCTGCCCGCGAGCAGGAGCAAAACCAGAACAATGATAAGGCTAAGAATGGCAGGCGAAAGCCTGCGCCTGCGAGGAGCAGGAGGCTGGGTGGGGGCCGGTGGCGCATAATAGTGTCCCTCCATTTGTCCGGGTTGTGTGTAACCAGCATAGCCCGGATAGGAAGGCTGCTGGTAGGCCGCCTGATTCTGGGGCAGATACATCGGCTCCTGCGGCTGTTGTGGTGTAGGAAACGCAGGCTGAGTTGCCCCGGCAGGTGGGACGTTGTACTGAGGTGGGTAGGCTGTGTAGGGAGATATGCCGCCTGCTGTGGCGGGAGGGTAGCCGGGTGGTGGCGGAGCGGTCTGTGGAAACGATTGCTCCGAGTAAGCCTGTGTTGGCGCAAACTCGTTAATCGCCGGGTTGGATTGCGCCGCCACCGGCTCAGGCGCGATTGAGAGGGTCAAAATGAGATCACCGGCGGGACCGCCCTGCCAGGTTGGTTCGCCCTGACCCGCGACACGCAGTTCCTGCCCATTATAGACCCCGGCCGGAATTGATACAGTGATACGCCGACCGCCAGGAAGATTCAGCGTGCGGCTACTTCCTGTTTGCGCCTCGGCCTGGCTGAGCGCCAGGGTTGCGCGTATTTCTCCCGCATCTGGTGGTTGTGAAAATGCCATACAAATCACCGCCTACAATTATTTTTTGTGCAATAGTGTATCTAGACCATACCAAGTTCCCATTTGGCATCCTCGGTCATGCGATCAGCAGACCAGGGAGGATCAAAGGTCAGAGTTGCTTTGCATGACGTGACGTTCTCAACCTCTGACACGCGCATCTCAACTTCGGCGATGACTTCGCCCGCCATCGGGCATCCCAGCGCCGTGAGAGTCATGGTAATATCTACATGCCCGGTCTCGTTATTTATATCAACGTTATAGATTAGCCCAAGGTCAACAATATTGACGGGAATTTCTGGATCGTAACACTCGTGCAGCGCATCCATGACTTCTGCTTCGTTAACGGCCATGGTCTTTGTGCTCCTTTGTTCTTAAACCATAGTAAAATGATAGGAATTACCTGACCTTACTATATCCCATAGCGCGTGACTTGTCAAAACGTTGTAGCGACGCAGATCAGGAATGCGCAAATCTCCGTCCTGATGATATTTGACAACCGCATCGGGTAATAGAGGGGCAGGGCGTCGTTTCCTGTAGGGACAAGGCCCTCTCATCCACCCCGCCCTACACACTGTCCCTACAGTGCCAGGCAGCTCAATTCATGCAATTACCAGTTGTGGTTGGTAAAATTCATTATTCGCTCCATATACATCGAGACGAAACGTTCGACATCCACTCCAACCGACGCCAGCACGTTTGAGCGGCGTGGGTGGGCCAGTTCCGGGTCGATGTCTTCCATTTTTTCAAAGTAGGCGACGGTTGCTCCCAGCGTGAGCGTACCGTTCAGTTCAACATCGACGTAGGCGGGTTTCCAGTCGATGAGGTCGGGTGAAATGGCAGCCGCCAGGCAGAGCGGGTCGTGCATATGGAAGGCGGTGATTCCGCGCGCTTTGCCAAATTCGTCAAGATGATAATCGACCATAGCTTTCATGCATTGCGTGACGGGATGACCACTGGCGGCAAGCTCGTTAAACTGCTCGCGCCGCATATCGGCATGGTTGGTCGCGTCCAGCGAGACCAGGCGAATAGGCCAGCCAGCGTGCAGGACAATGTGCGCGGCATGGGGGTCCGCGAAAATATTAAATTCGCTTACCGGGGTCACATTGCCAGGGACGCGCAGCGCGCCGCCCATAATCAGCACTTCGCGCGCCAATTGCGCGATACGCGGCTCGCGCCGCACCGCCAGCGCCAGGTTCGTCAGCGGGCCGATAGCCGCGAGCGTGATCTCGCCCGGAGCCTCTAAAATCTTCTGTATTATCATATCAACCGCGTGGGTGTTTACTGGCCGTTGTTGCGGTTCGGGCAACGTCACTCCGCCTAATCCGTTCTGTCCATGCACGTAGTCGGCAATTACAGGCTGGCGCACAAGCGGGCGGTCGCTGCCACGCGCCACCGGAATACCGGGTCGTCCCGCCAGTTCCAGTAGAGCCAGGGCATTGCGCGTGGTGAAATCCACATGCACATTGCCGCTCACCGTTGTCACAGCCTCAAGCTGTATATCAGGCGAAGCCAGGGCCAGAAACAACGCCAGCGCGTCGTCAATGCCGGGGTCGGTGTCAAGCAACAATCGAACCACAGAAGTTTCCTCTTTCGGCGATAATCACGGGTTGCTTCTTACAAGCAACGATTGCTCAGATTGTATCACATACGTTTTTGCGGCCCGGTGCGCGGGTTGTAATTTTCATGTCCATAGTTTATAACGTGAGAGTAATCTGCTCGCGTGATTTCTGCACAACGTTTCTCAACTTTATGGTATCCAGGTCGAACTAACCGCGCCGCAAGAATAGAGGTTTCGCTTCATGTCGAACGCTACCCCACATACTATCTCGCTGGGTGACGCCACTATCACCATCATTAACGTGGGTGACATGATGGTTGATATGGCGCGGGAAATAACTGCGCCTGAAAGCGCGTGGCGTCCGCTATATGGCGCGAGCTTTGCGTGCTTGCAGCCATATCCCAGCCAATGCGCGCATATAGCCCTACCCAATGTATCCATTCTAGTTGATGCAGGCGACTACGCCCAGGCAATTTCTCTGGACCCATCCTATTTACCACCCTCCTATGTGCCCCCGCCGGGTCTCGTCGAGCAGCTTCTATCGCAAGCTATCCGACCGGAGAATATCACCCACCTGATTATCACACATGCTCATTTCGATCACTATGACGGTACAACGATAGTGCGCGATGGCGGCTACGTCCCGCGCTTCCCTAACGCGCGCGTCTTCTTAGGCCGTGCCGACTGGGACAATCCTGAAACGCAGGATGCGCTGCGCGATCCCGGCTCACTCGAAAGCCATACCTTCGGTGTGCTGCATAAACTGGGCCTACTCGAACTGATCGAAGGTGACATTGACGTGACTCCCGAAGTGCGTATTATCCCCGCTCCCGGCAAATCGCCCGGACACCAGATTGTGCGCGTGCATTCACAGGGACAAACCTTCTATTGCCTGGGCGATCTCTTCCATCACCCCGCCGAAGTGGAGCAGCCCGCGTGGATGGTCAAATGGGCCAATGCCTCCGCCAACCTGACCAGCCGCCAGGCGCTTATCAACGCCGCCCTGCAAGAAAACGCGCTCCTGCTGGCCGCTCATATGCCCCTCGGTCGCTTAGAAGGCACTCCATCCTATCCCCGCTGGCTCTCGCTTCGATGAAAGTCCTCATGTTAAAATAAGAAAAAAGGGTTTCAAAGCGCCTGCACAGGTACCGGGAAGTGTGGCCGATGACTGGCGCATTTGGAGTGCGAAAGGGTAGTAATTGTCTCACACTTTTCTCTTCAGCGTAGCGGGGGCGCTGGTACCTGGCGATCAAACACAGCACAACGTCCAAATCCTGGTGTTTTTGCTGGTGATTACCCTGGCGGTTGCCCTCATTTCACGCCCACTGCGTCTTCCCTACACCCTCGTCCTGGTAGTTGTTGGACTCCTCATCGGCTTTTCGCCGCTCCTCCCCGACTTCCATTTGAATCCTGACGTGGTGTTGTTCCTCTTTCTGCCGGCATTGCTTTTTGAAGGGGCCTGGAATGTGGATATAAAGCAACTGACCGCCAACTGGCTGCCCGTATTCCTCCTCGCTGTTCCCGGCCTGCTTCTCTCCATAGTGGTTGTTGCCGCGCTCTTACATTGGACGTTGGGGCTTTCCTGGTTGCTCGTCCTGCTGCTGGGGGCGATGATCTCGCCAACCGATCCGATTGCGGTGCTGGCGCTATTGCGCCAACTGGGTCTCTCAGATCGCTTGCGAACCATTGTGGAAGGGGAGAGCCTTTTCAATGATGGAGTAGGTGCTGCCATTTATGAATTGGTGCTCGGGTTTCTACTTGTTGCATCGGGAATAAACGGGGTAGCGCAGGAACCTTCGGTCTGGTTAGTCATCCTGCAGGTACTCTGGTTGATGCTGGGCGGTCTCGCGCTAGGACTGGGTGTGGGGTGGCTCGTGGGGCATCTTTTACGTCTGATGGACGATCATCTCATCGAAATTACCGTAACGGTGAGCGTGGCGTACGGAGTCTACCTGCTGGGCATAGCGCTGCACACGTCGGGTTTGCTGGCGGTGGTGGGCGCCGGACTTGTGCTGGGAAGCTACGGGCGGAACACAGGCATGTCGGAACGGACACAGCAGGCGGCTCACGATATTTGGGAGTTTCTCGGCTATCTTGCCAATTCATTGCTTTTCCTTTTACTGGGTGTCCAGATTGGAGAGTCCAATCTTTTCCACGCGCTGGCAGGTATCGGCCTGGCTCTTGCAGGAGTAGTCATCGGGCGAGCAGCTATGATCTATACATTGTTGCCATTACACGATGCCTTCGCGCGTCGCCTCGCCCGAAAAAAGCCATCTCATCCTTCCTCGCTCTCTTCGCTGCCACAGCCAGTCCCTCCCCGCTGGCGTCCGATCATTCTGCTCTCAGGGCTGCGAGGTGCGCTCTCGATCGCGCTCGTGCTCAGTTTACCAATCACGCTTCCAGAGCGCGGCCTCCTGGAAGGCATTGTTTACGGCGTGGTGCTGGTGACACTGCTGGGACAGGGAATCGGATTGCGAGTCCTGTTGCCGCGCTGGAAAAAAGGGGAGAGTTGAACAGAGCAGGGCCTGAACCCGCCTTTGTTGCTCGCGCCTGCCTATCTTTGCCAGGAACGCTCCCCATGTTCTGCCATAAATATCTCCACTTCCTTGCGTGTCGGCAGGCCCGATTGCGCTCCGAACTTCGTCACTTTCAGCGCGCTGGCGTAGACGGCGAAGCGTAGCGCGTCCTGTACAGGTTGCTGTTCGGTATAGGCGACGGTGAACGCGCCGGCGAAGCAATCGCCGCCTGCCGTAGTATCGATGACCTGCACTTTGGGCGCGGGCTGGTGCGTGATGTGCGTTTCACCTGTTGGGCTATGTGATGCCAGCAACGCGCCTTGCGCGCCCAGCGTGATGATGACGATGGGGATGCCGCGTCCGCTCAACACCTTTGCCACGATGCGCGCGTCTTCGAGCGAGTCGATGCGCTGGCCGCTCAGCATACTGGCCTCGGTCTCGTTGACAATCAGCGCGGTAAGTTGCCGCAGTGTGTCCCAGGGCAGCGGTTGAGCGGGCGCGAGATTGAGAATAACCGGTACTCCGGCCTGGTGTCCGGCCCCTATCACGTTTTTGACGGTTTCCAGGGGGATTTCCAGTTGTAGTACGAGCGCGGAGCAGTGAGAGATGGCCTCATAAATAGAGTGCATCTGCTGCAAATCCGCGCCCACGCGCATATTCGCGCCGGATGCTACCACGATGGCATTCTCTCCATCCGGCGCGAGGAAGATAAACGCTACGCCGCTGGCTTCCCCGGCATCTACGGACACGAGTTGAGTATCGATGCCGTCTGCCTGTAATGCTTTGAGTAGTTGCTCTCCGAAAGGATCGCTGCCTACGCGCCCGGCCATCGTCACAGATGCGCCCAGGCGCGCCATAGCTACAGCCTGGTTCGCGCCTTTGCCTCCCGGCACGAGTTTGAGCGAACCCGCGCCCAGCAGCGTCTCTCCCAGAACGGGCATACGCGGCGTGTGGACAATCTGGTCCATATTCAAACTGCCCACTGTAAGAATAGTACCCTGTGGCATGGCAACCTCCGGTAGCTTTGTACGCTAAATCAGGCGTTTCTGTCGCAAGCGGTTCATGCTTTCGTCAACATCGCCGGTGGGGAGTCCGGTGGCAGCCGCGATGGATTGCGGCGTGGCGTCCGGGCGATAGGCGGACAGCACGGTACTGTCGATATCGACTTTGCCAAACTCACCCAGCATGATATCCACGATCTGGTCAATCAACGTATCGGCGCTGTTGATAGAGACGAACATGCCGCCGCCGCAGCGGGCAATTTGCTGAAAACCTTTCGCCATAAACGGGTTGTCGCCGATACCCAGGCTGAAGACCGTTATACCGCGCATATGCGCCTCGCGCGCTACGATCTCAGGGTCATGTTTACAGGGGCAGCCCTGCGGGTATCTATCCTTGTGCCCGCCGAAGCCGTGCGGGGGCGCGTCGCCTGCCAGCAATAGAACTTTGTGCGAGTGTTCGCGCCATTGTAATCGATAGCAGGCATCATACAGGCCATCGGCTACGGCTTCCGCGCCATCACCGCCGCCGCCCTTTGTGCGCGCTCCATTGAGCGCGAGTTGCAGATCAGCCAGGTAAAGGGAGAACGGGAAGAGTTCCGTAACCGCGCCTGCGCTCTTCTCTGGCCCGGCGTGATCGCGGTACAGCGCCAGCGCGTAGGACATGTTTGGATGCAGCGGGTGCGCGGTCAGCTTGCGCGCCAGTGTCTGGAGATTCTTGCGCGCGGCGTCGATATGATCTCGCATACTGCCGGTAGCATCCATTACAAAACACAAGTCCAACTGGCGCAGTCGCTCATCGCTGAACAAAGCGGTGCCGCAGCGATGGCAGAACTTTGCCCCATCACGATTGCGCGTGCCACATGAAGAACAGACCATATAGCCCCCTTTATCCGACGTATGCTGTTGGTTGAGTATATCTTACAACCATATAATCATACAAGCTTCGTTATGCCAATTGTGAAGATTGTGACACCCGCATCAGGACGAGAGCGAGTGTTTCTCGTGCTGGTTGAGAAGTCATTGCCTTCTTCATCAAATCTTAACCATTCTCGTAGTCCTGTCTCAATTGAAGCGTAACGCGGGAGAGGTATATATGAGGGACAGTGTAAAAAATAGATCGGGCCGCGTGATGCGGGGCGGTGGTAGGAGGGAGTTTGAATTAGCGGCTGGGTAGACTAAAAAGGAAAATACTGCCATGCTTGATGTGTTAGATTCCCCCATCACACGTCTGGTACAGGATGCGGAGCGGCGGCGGATCGCGCGCGATTTACACGATAGCGTTGTGCAATCCCTGACAGCCCTGGTCGCCGACCTGGAATACTTCCGCATTCGCCAGCTCGCTTCTAGTGGGGAAGCGGGTCAACAGGTGGCGGAGAAGGTAGAAACGTGGGAGGCCCTGGCTCGCGACAGCCTGGCCTCCATGCGCGAGGCGCTTGGCGGATTGCGTATGCCATCGGAAATCGACCTGGGGTTGGAGAACGCGCTGGAGATGCTGATTGCTTCGTTGCAGAGCGCGGGCTACCGGGTTGAGTGTGAGTGCGAGGATTGGCCCGCTATTTTACCGTATGACTTTACGTCGAATTTGTATTATATCGCGCGCGAAGCGCTGACGAATATAGAGAAACACGCCAAAGCATCCACAATTCATATCTGTATGTTTGGGTATGAGGAACATTTGTATATCAGTATCGCGGATGATGGGAGCGGTATGGCGAAAAATACACCGGCGGTATCCAGGGGGAGTGGCTACCATCAGGGTATAATGGGTATGAGAGAACGCGCAGCCTTACTCGGCGGGCGTGTCACAATTGATAGCGCGCCTGACAAGGGGACGCGGGTGGATATTGATATCCCTATGCCCGAAAGTACGCTGGAATAAATTCGTTGGAGCATAAGCGGATCTTTCATTATAGAGATACAACGATAGGAGTGCCCGGGTGTCAACAATCTTTATTGATCGGGACGGCGTAATCAATGAGAATCGCTCAGATTACGTGAAAAATTGGGATGAGTTTCGCTTTTTAGCTGGGTCACGCGAGGCAATCGCCGCTTTGACAAAGGCAGGACATCGCGTTGTCGTTTGCACCAACCAGGCGGGAGTGGCGCAAGGACTTATTTCGATCGATGCAATGGAAGATATTCACCGCCGGATGCTGGCTGCGCTTGAGGAAGTGGGCGGTGTGATCGAAAAGGTGTACGCCTGCACGCACGGCAAAACTGCCGATTGTGATTGTCGCAAGCCGCGCCCCGGTTTGTTGCTGCGCGCCAGTCGCGAACTCGACCTGGATATGAGCGATGCCGTATTCATTGGAGATAGCATCACCGACATGCAGGCCGGGCTGGCGGCGGGTGTGCGCACCATGCTTGTGCTCACCGGCCTGGGGATGGAGCATTACCGCCTGCATTACCAGCACAGCAATCGTCCATTGCATGTTGCCCAGAATTTGAAACACGCCGTAGATATCATCCTGCAAGGTATGCATGTGTTCTCAGTGAGCGATCAGCGCGCGCTCATCGCGGCAATACGACAGTAATTGCCGGAAAACAGGCAACTCTGCCAGCGCGGCAGCATTGCCAATCAGAAGAAGTTTGCGTTGAGCGCGCGTGAGGGCCACGTTCAGGCGGTGCGGGTCGGTGAGATGAGCGCGCAACTGGCTATCGGCTGGCGGCGTAACGCTTGTCGCGAATGAGATGATGATAATAGAACGTTCCCCCCCCTGGAAACGGTCAACCGTATCCACGCTCAGCCGTGTGGTGGGGGAGAGGGCGCGCCAGCCGCTTTCCTCGTCACTGGCAAACAGGTGGCGGCGCAGATTGGCTACTTGCGCTCAATACGGGGCGATGATCCCTATATCTCCCTCGTCAATGCCACGCGCCAGCAAGCCTGCTACCACTTCTCGCGCGATGCGAGCCTCACAATTGCTCGTCTTTACGCCCTCTTGTATCCCTGGCTCGCCCCGCGCATCAAGAAACACCAGCGGCACACGAGCATCAAGCGCCCGCGTGATCCAGGGTTTTTCGCTATCGACGCCGGAGCGCGGCGCGCTAAAAGTCAGTATGCTGTTAGCAACCGTTGGATGCGGGTGCAGTTCTCCTCGGTAGAAGGTGTGCGATGCGAATTGTGAAATCCAGCGGTTCATGCGATATTGCATCTGTAAAGGCACGCACGCGCTGATGGCTTCTTTGCGCTCCTGGGTAGAGCGCGCGTCGGCCTGTTTCAAAATGCTGAAGAGCGAGTCGGATAGCCCGGCCTGACCTGCTTCTTTGCTCAGAACGAGCGGGGGAAGCTGCTTTTCGTCGCCTACCAGGATGAAACGCCTGGCGAAACGCAGCGCGCCGAGAATCGCGGGCAGCGTCAATTGCCCGGCTTCGTCGATAATGGCAACATCGAAGTGTAAGCTGCCATTCTCCTGAGTCGCGCCCGTGTTGTCAGTAAACGCTGGTGGTGTGTATTTGTCCGATGACCATGTCGCGGTGGTGGATGCCACCACGGGCGCGTTTTGCAACACGTCGCGCGCGGATTGCTGTTCGCCTTTTTGTTCGACCAGTCGTTTGAGCAGGCGATGTTGGATGGCGCTATCGACGCTGCGGTCGTGTCCCAGGCGCACAAAGTTCGTAAAGCCCTCGCTTTCCAGCCGCTTGAGCATGTTATCAACGGCCTGGTTGGTGAAGGCGGCCAACAGCACGCGCTGCCCCTGCTGGCAGAGTTGCCGCACGATTTGCGCGATGACGCTGGTTTTGCCAGTGCCGGGCGGCCCGTGAATGAGCAGGTAATCGCGCATCTGCAAGGCGCGTTCGACCGCCAGATTTTGCTGTTCGTTGAGATGCGGTTGGGGAGTGTAGGCGACCGCGTGAAAGCGCGGGCGTTGCGTGCCTGCTACGAGTTCGCGTAGATGGGAGTCGGCCTGCAGCCAGCGCAACAGGTTTTGCAGGGTGCGCACATGCACGATGCTGGTGGCATAGCGGTCAATCAAACGCGGATGGGCGATCAATTCAGGCGTCCACGCCGTGACTTGCTCGGAACTGATACTCAAGATGGTGCCGGTCACGACTTCGCCGGTCACGGGATCGCCATCGCTCAGCAGGATTTCGTCGCCCTCGCGCAATTCGGAGGTGTTCTCGCAGGCGAATGTTTGCAGCCACTCGCCCTGGCCCGTTGGCACCGCCTTCTCCATCAATTGCAGATTGCGAATGGCGCTGCCCTGCTCAACGCGCTCGTTGACGGGCGTTTGCCAGAGGCGAGCCTGCTGCGCTTCTATTTCGCGCTCCTCCAGGTGCAGCAGGTCATAATACTGCTTGAAGAAGGCGCGATCGGTCTCGCTGTAGTGGTTTGCTACCTGTTTTGCGGGTTGGGCTTGCGCGCTCTGCCCATTTTCGTCGGCTTTATCGGGCTGCGGTGGCAGCCAGTCGAGCAGCGACGAGACCGACTGGCATTGATCGAGCATGGCGCATTTGGAGCAGCGCGACGGCCCCGGTGGAGCAGGCGCGATGCCCGTGACATGGCTGAACGCCAGCATGTTGCGCGTTTCGTTGACCCGTTGAAACTGCGTGATGGTGAAACGCAGGTTGAAGTCGGTGGCCGCGCCCGGCGTGCCGCTATAGAGCAGCGTGGCCAGCGCGTTCTTCATTTTGGGATCGCGCCGCACCGCCAGTAGCGAGAAATAGCCTTGCACCTGCCAGCGATGCGCCGATTTGGGCAAATCGCCACTGGCTCCCCCCGTCTTGAGTTCGAGCAGGCGTTGGCGACTGCGCTGCCGCCACAGCGCGTCGAGCCGCCCGCGCAGGCCGATTTCTGGCGCGAGCAGAAAGGTTTCGGCGCGCACCATGTTTTCACCCGCGCCATCCTCTGTTTCGCCTTCTGTATCGCTGGTTGGTTGCGCGGGCATATCCCACAGGCTGGTGTGCTGCTTCTCAAACCAGTTCGCCAGGCTTTGCAAGTGGGGCGCGGCATCGGCGCGCAGTTCTTCGACGGGTGTGTTGGTAATGGCAAGGTCAATGCTGCTGCGATCCAACGCCTGTTCGAAGTGACGTTGCAGGGTAGCCAGGGGCGTTTCTTTCCCCCGCTCTGCCCGTCCCTGCATCAATTCGCCCCGGTCATGTTCTTTGAGCAATTCCTTGAAGCTGCTATGCACCAGGTTGCCGCGCATGGCGGCGGCGGACTGCGGCGAAGAAGTCAGGCGGTTCAGCAGGTATTGCCGGGCGCAATAATCGGCATGGTTGAGGTCGGTAATATTGAGCAGGGTATCGGGTTCCAATATGGCAAGCGTATATTCGCTTGCCTGGTAGCGATGCAGGAGTTGCCCCTTGTGTTCGGTGGCAGCCAGGGCGGCGGGCAGGTGAAAGACGCGCAGGGTGAGTTTGCGCCGCCGCAGGTCGGCTCCCAGGTCGTTCAGGGATTTTATCAGGCCGCGATAGATTGGCGGAAGACGCAGCGTGGCAAGTTCGCTGCCTATAGCGAGCGTAATATACGGGAAAATTTCTCCCTGCGAGTTGAATTCGCGCACCGAAACTATCGTGCCTTCCAGCATTTTCACCGCGCATGGCTGGCTGTCCATGGCGCAGAGAAAGCATTCGCCGGGTGGTGTTTCCTGTCGGCTATTGATGGGCGCTGCTATCAAAGAAGTGTACTCCTGCAACACAACGTAGACGGGTGTTGCAGGCAGTGTACGTGACGAACAGATTTTCGTCAAGAGGTTGGTACTTATACAGTTGTATGGTACACTCAAAATGCTTATGCATCACAAGAAAAGAGGAATCATCACATGTCATTTCCACCCGTGCGCACCATCACGTTAGGTCTCGCCGATTTGCACCCACTGTCTTACGATACCATTCAATTCGCTGCCGGTATATTGAGCAAGGCCAGCGCGCGTTATATAGAAGCAGGTTACGAGGTGCAAACGCTGCGTCTTTCGACCCGCCCGGTATTGGATGACCTGGCCGGGTGGTCTCCCGACGCGCTGCTGCGTTACGCGCAAGAGCTACAGCGCATGTTGGATGATGTGGGACTGAGTTTTTGCTCGCTCGGCCCCGCGCCTGCGGCTCGCCCGGATTTTCCTCTTGATCGCATTGACCTGATTGCTGATATGCTGGCCTCCACAACCGCTATCAATATGACGGCGCTGCTTGCTACAGACCAGTACGCCCCGCGCATGGAAGCGGCCCGGCGCAGCGCTACGGTAATGAAGAGGCTGGCAGAGGAAACGCCGGAGGGCTTTGGCAATTTCCGTTTCGCGGCTCTGGCCTGTGTCGCGCCGGGCTGTCCCTTCTTTCCATCGGCCTATCACCATGGGCCTACCAGTCTTTCGCTCGGCACACAGAGCGTGGGTATCGTAGCCGATGCCATCCAGTCCTTGCGGCAAGAGAGCCATGCGCCGCTCGATCTTGAGGTTGCCAGCGAGCGCGTTCAACAGGCGCTGGTGGCACATCTCACGCCCGTCGTTGAACTGGGGCGGATGTTCGCGGCTGAGCAGCGAGTGGCGTTTGGCGGCATCGATCTCTCGCCCGCGCCGCTGGGAGAAGCCAGTATCGCGGGCGCGTTGGAGATGTGCGGATATGGCCCCATTGGCGCGCCGGGTACCGTTGCCGTTGTCGCCGCGCTTACTTCCGCGCTGAAACATACGGGACTGCCTATGTGTGGCTATTGCGGCGTGATGTTGCCCGTGTTGGAAGACGCTGTACTGGGGAAACGCTGGCAAGAAGGGCTGCTGCATGTCCATCAACTGTTGTTGTATTCATCGGTATGTGGCACCGGGTTAGATACCATTCCTCTGCCGGGTAACATCGAGGAAGAGGAGATTGCGCGCATCCTGCTGGACGTAGCAACCCTGGCAACGCGCCTGCATAAGCCGCTTTCTGCCCGCCTGTTCCCCGTGCCGGGAAAGCGATCAGGCGAGCAGACAACGTTTACATCACCCTACCTGACCAATACGGTCGTGAGGTGAAATGGCTGTGAGAGTTCAGGCGTCGGTGTATTGCAGGCTGCTGCCCCACAGAACATCCAGCACACCATCATAGGAGCTTTTCAGGTTCTCATACAGGCTGGCGTTCTCAATGGCGAGGGCGGCTAGCCGCGCCAGCACGGTGAGAAACTGGATATCGTCATCGTGAAAGGTACAGCACTCGCCAGTATATACACGCATGACACCGATGGCCTTGCCGTGTACTTCCAGTGGCACGCACAGCACCGAGGCAATGCCCTCGCGCCGCGCCGCCTCAACGTACTGGAAGCGCGAATCGTTGCTCACGTCATAAATCATGACGGTCTTTCCCTGCAGCGCCTCGCTGTCGATAGGGCTGTGTTCCACATCGACCGGCCCCTTTGCCAGGTAGCCACTGCTCAATCCATGATACGCGCTCAGTTGAAGCTGCCCCGTGCGCTCATTGAGCAGGCGCAGGACGCAGGCTTTGACACGCATAGTTTCAGTAATATTCGTGACAACAGTTTGAAGCACCTCGTGTAGCTCGAGACTGGAAGAAAAGGCCAGCGCGGCTTGATAAAGTGCCGTGTAATAGTCGCTATGCAGGCGCTGAGGCTCAGCAGCGCCAGTAGGATTGGGCGTCATGTGCGTACTCCTTCCAGTTCTAACTGGAAACTAAGGTGATTGATAGGAGCTACAAAAAAGATGCCAATATAGACAATTATACCATATAGAACATTCTTGTGCGGTTTCATGATCTGCTCCATAGTGCGGCGACAATTTTGCTGGTGGCTGGCATACATCCGAAAGTGGCGTTGTAAGAACGGATGGAAGATGGGACGTAGTACCATTGCAATGATGTTAGATGTAAATTCGCATGTGTTACCGTCGAGGCGGTGGAGAGGATGCCACAATAGACAATTATCCATAGAGTGCCTTATTGTATTTCGCAAAGTGTGACATATTCTTGCCATAGAGATGGCTCGCAGAAATGCGTCGAAGGTAAAGGCGCTGCTATTAAATTAAAGAGGACGCGATTGATCGCGTCCTCTAACTCGCTACGTGCATAGACCTATAACCCGCAACCCTAAATTGTAGTAACGCCCACCCTATAGTGCGGGCGGGTCTTGCACGACCCACACCCTGCATGGCGCGTTGGCAAGCACAAAGGGGACAGTTTTCCCCAGGTCATTGGCGCTGCCGGTGCCTTTATTGACGTTGCGCACCAGTCCCAGCAGGATCAGGGCGCAGGCGTGATCTTTGGCCTCATCGACTATGGCCGGGCCGGCGTCGCGTGTTTGCACGACTTCGGCAATGGCTTCGCAGCCCTGCTCGTCAGCGATGGCCATGGCTTCGGTGAGGAGTTTGTCGGCGTTTTCGGATTCTTTGGTGAGAGTGGCTTTAAGTGGAAGGGTGCGGGGAACTTCGATGATGTGTACTAAGTGAATTTTGCGTTTTCCTCGTTTTGCCATGAAGCAAGCCAGGCGCACTAACTCTTTGTCAAGTCGTTTGCCATCGACGATGACGGCAATATCGCCGCTTGCTCCAACCCCTGGAGCAGTTTTGCTCGTCTCTGTCTCTTCTCTAGCTCTACGGAATATATGAACCATTGTCTTTCTCCCCCTGAATGGAACGCGATAAACAGCATCTTTTCTTGCTTACAGTACCCTACAATGGACCGTCTTCAAAAAGTTCCTTCAGGCCACTTTGATTCTAACTCTTAACCGCTCTAACGTCAATAGCGATTGTGTACAGAGTATCTATCATATTGCGTAGAAAAATGATGAGATTGACTTAATCGGGCGCAATGGTAGCGGTTAAGCCATAGCTGCGAATGCGCTCCTGGTAAAACTCGGCGGTTTCTCTGGGGCAGGTGATAACGACGGCGCTGCCCATCAGGTGCGCGGTAAGCATGATCTGCTCAGCTTCCGTCTGGGTAAGCGTATTGATGGTATGCAAGAGGACGGCGACGACATAGTCCATGCTATTGTATTCGTCGTTAAATAAGATCACGTTATAAGGAGGCAGCAGCTTCGCGCGCAGGCAAATCAGCTCTTCCGTCTCCACTTGTAAAAGCGGTAGATCGCGCGTGTTGGTCATACCCGATATGCTCCTCTAATGAGTGTGAATGAGTGAAGCGAACGCAACTAAATCTAGTATACACAGTACAGCCATACACTCCTGGTAGTCAAGTGAAGTATTCGATGTGCGGTACTAATTACTGTGTGTAGATCAGCCAAAACGCGGGCAACCGGGAAATAGCGCCTTACCCGCCGACGCTTCTGTCGATCTTCCCCTTGTTATTTAGCAAGATGGCGCGCGCCTTCGACTTGCGACTGATGTTATCGGGGTCGGGCAGGCGAATAGCGATAACAGTGCGCGCTTCCGCGGTGGGCTGCGTTCTGGCGGCATTGACTTTCGTTACATCCTGGCCGATCGCGCCGCGCACCCGTCCCCGGCGAGTCAGGCCGAGCAGCGCTCCCAGAATGATGCCTACCACCACGCCAGCCAGCGTGCCAATCAGAACAGGATGCGATGCGATAACGATCTCGGTCGCTCCAAACATGAGCGCGCCCAGTAGCACGCCGAAGAGGACGGCCAGCAGGATCACCGTCGCCGGGTTTGGTCCCAGATTGAGAGGTTTGCAAAAAGACGGCGGCGCGGTCGCGATTTGGCCCGTGCTCGCGGAACTGCCCTCCGCTCACTGACCCTGCCGCCATACGAAAAACTTCCTCATCGCCAAAGCCCTCTTTTTGGAGTTTTGTTTCTGCCGCGTCCGCGTCGCTTTCCGCGTTGAAAACTGCCAGCAGGTCAAAGTTCATGTGTTGCACGAAATACTGCTCCCCTTGCGCAAATTTTTGCTTCTTCCAGAACCATTATAACATGGGCCAGCCAGGGCGGGGCAAGCCCGGCCCCTACCCTACTACGACGCTGCTCTCCCAAATCGTAGTAGGGTAGGGGCCGGGCTTGCCCCCGCCCTGGTAGCGTTATGATGCAGGCGGATTCACCTTCCTGAACACGCTATACAGCAGCAGATCGTAGATCGCTTTCAGCCCTCCGCACAGCAAAAAGGGCAGCCCCAGGGTTAGCGCGGTTCCCGCGAGTAACGCGCCTGCCAGTAAGGGGCTGAGCGACAGGGCGATGCTGCGTGCCATGGTCGTCAGGCTGGCGGCAGCGGTTCGTTCGTCGGGCGCAACCAGTGTCATCGTGTAGGCCTGCCTTGTGGGTACGTCCATCTGTGAAAGCGACTGGCGCGCCAGCAGGCAGAGGGCGGCGAGTGGAAAGGTCGGCATGAATGGTACGAGCATGAGCAGAAAGTTGGAGGGCAGGTGCGTAAAAACCATCGTGTTGAGCAGGCCGATGCGTTTTGCCAGCCATACCGCCACAGGGAAGGAGAGCGCGGCCAACAGATTTGTGCCGAAGAAGAGCGCGCCCAGCGCTCCGAGCGGCACGCCAAAGCGCATGTGAAACCAGAGTGAGAGGATGGTTTGCACTACTAATCCACCGGCGAATGCGTCGAGCGCGAAGAGCGCGGCCAGTCGCAAGACGATGCCTCGCGACTTTTGTAGCGGTTTGCCGGATTTTATGATAGCGGATTTAAGAGTGCGCGGCGCGCTCGATGGAGTTTCAATCTTATCCGACAGGCTCAAAAATATCGTTCCCATCGCCAGGGCGATCAGGGCGTAACCCGCGAACATGGCGCGTATCGCAAACGCCGTTTCCATGCCCATCGTCCTGTGCAAAACATCGGGGATGATGACGGCCAAACCGCCCGCCGCGCCCGCCAACTGCGCCAACAAATTGTAACGCGCAAAGGCATTCACGCGGCGTTGTTCCGTACAGGTCTGGGGCAATATGGCCTGCTCGATAGCCGCGAATGGCGCGTTGTCCGCGCTTGATGGGCTGAGCGTGCCAAAAAAGCGGCCAGCAGCAAAACAAACAGGTTGCGCGAGAAGGCGAAGGCCAGTCCCGAAATTACCATCAACAGGGCCAGAAAAACCAGCACGCGCTTGCGCCCAATGCGATCCGCGAACAGGGCCACCAGGATAATAGCGATGATGTCCCCCACCAGAGCCGCTGTTAGCACCAATCCAACCTGAATGGTCGAGAATCCCGCCGAAGTCAGCGTAATGCCCAGCAAAATACTTGTGAACCCATAGCCAAACGAACGGATAGCCCGCGCCATGACCACGCGCCATCCATCCGCGTTCATCCAGCGTGAAGTTGAAGGTGCTGGTTCCGGTTTGTCGCTTGCTTTGCTCACGATCTTGTCCTGCGTATGCGTATTTGATTAAGCCCGCTGAATTTTCACTATCAAGACCGGGAGTCACCTGTCATTCTGAGCGAAGCGAAGAATCTTCTGCCGACTTGAGATTCTTCGCTTCGCTCAGAATGACATTCCCGACTTTGGTTGGTAATAATCATCAGAGCTAATCATACACCAATGATACGCTTCGCTGTTACCTGATGTAGTAATATACAATAAAAGAGGAATCACCAGTTCACGAAGGAAAAGCTATGAGCGATCAAACCCGGCCCGGTTCCAGGCGCAAAACACTACTCATCATGACGCTATTAGTGCTTGTCGTGCTTGCGACTACGCTGTTCTACATCGCCATTACTCCCGCTCATACGTGGATTGCTTCGCTTTTTCACTCACAGACCAGCGCTGCTCTTCCCGCGAACTCCAATTCTGAGACGACTATGTTCGGCTATGATTTGCGACATACGCGCTACAACACGCAAGAACGCCAGCTCAACATCGCTAATGTAAGTCACCTGCAATTACAGTGGTCGGTCTCTACTTCACGCGCAGATCATTTCCTCGCCCGTGGTTGATAATGGCGTTCTCTTCGTCGGTTCGAACAACAAACACTTCTACGCGCTTGATAGCAAAAATGGCAAGGCGCTGTGGTCGTATACGGCGCAGGCCGATATTGGCTCCTCGCCAGCTGTCGCCAACGGCATAGTGTACGTGGGTTCAAGTGACGATAAAGTCTATGCCTTCAATGAACGAACCGGCGCGGTTACGTGGACATACAGCACGTCAAACGCGGTCTGGTCTTCACCCTCGGTTGCCAATGGCGTCGTGTATATCGGCTCCAACGATACTACGCTCTACGCGATTGATGCCCGCACCGGAACGGGCCTGTGGGGTCAATCTACCAATAACTACGTCTCCTCTTCGCCTGCGGTCGTAAACGGCGTGGTCTACGTGGGTTCGGAGGATGGCAATCTCTACGCTTTCGATGCTCAAAAGGGAAAGAGGCTGTGGAACGTGCTTCTGGGTACTGCCATTCGCGTCTCGTCCCCCTCGGTTGTAAATGGAGTAGTGTATATAGGTTCGGAAGATAACGACCTCTACGCTTTAGACAGCCATACGGGCAAGACGCTGTGGAAAGCCGCCACGAAGAGCTTTATACATTCTTCACCAGCAGTTGCCAACGGCATCGTGTATATTGGTTCGACCGATGGCAACCTGTACGCCTTTAACGCCGTTACCGGTCAGCAATTGTGGCGGGCAAGCACGGGAGCGGCTATTTTCTCCTCGCCGACAGTAGCGAATGGCGTGGTATACATCGGCTCGCAAGACGACAAACTCTATGCCCTCGACGCGGAAACGGGTACTCTTCTCTGGTCGTATATGACAGGTCGCCCCATCGACTCATCCCCGATCGTGACGAACGGGATGCTGTACGTCGGCTCGTGGGATGGGAATGTGTATGCTTTTGGGCTGCCGCCCACGCCTGCATGATCTGGATTTCATGAGCTACCCTATAGCAATTTTCTCATTTCTTGTGCATACTTGTATATAGGAGGTAGTCATGCTATTATGCGGGTCAATACGTGGAAAGGGCATACAAACAATGGCAAGGCAGCAAAAACTATCTCTCAGACAAAAAACAACGGCACAACAAACGCATTCATCTCAGCCCTATGATAATGCATTAAAGGGGTTGATGGGCGATCATGCAGCGGAAATCATACCGGAGTTTGTCCCGGAGGCAACAGTAATTAGCGAGCAAAATAGCGAGATCAAGCAAGAAAACTTACGCGCTGACCTGGTCTATTTCATTCAGTATGAAAACGAGCTACATGTCTTAAACATGGAATTACAAACCAACTCGGATAGTGATATGCCTGCTCGTATGTTACGCTATCATGTAGGCCTACATCTTGACTATAAGTTACCGGTGATATCAGTAATCTTGTACTTGTTTGAGACAAGTGTCCCAGCATCTCCTTACAGGGAGTTGAGCGGAGGAAAAGAGCAGTTGACGTTTCATTACCGCGTGATAGCATTGTGGAAGCTTGATGCAAGGGAGTTTGTTGAGAAGCGGGCAATCGCCATGTACACCTTTCTGCCGGGAATGAAAGGAGCGAATGTAGCGCTGATGAAAGAGGCGATAGATGGAATGAAGCAGCGCTACACTGAGGAACAATTAGCACGTCATCTTACGAGATTCCGAACGATTTTGCATCGTTCAACGATGTTATCGGAAGTAGACAAACAGCTTGTGGAGGATTACATGCAATCATATGACAGTTTGCTGGACAGCGATCCTTACTTTCAGAAGAGGGTAGACGAAAAAGCAGCCGAACAAGCAGCCGAACAAGCAGCTAAACAGGCCACTGAAGGTGAAGTAAGGGCATTGCAACGGGTTGCTCTGGAAGCCGTAGAAGAGCAGTTTCCGGCGTTGCTAGATCAGGCGCGCGAAAGAGTTGTCCAGGTGAAACAGCCTGACCTTTTGCGGCTGCTGGTGAAACAAATTTATAAAGCTCCTGATGAGAAAACTGCACGTTGGCTTTTAGAGACCCTTGCCGCTTGATAAAGTTAGCTTCACATGCCAGAACAAGAACAACGCGCTGAAAAAGACGCGCCACTGCGCCGCGATATTCGCGCGCTGGGGGACGCCCTGGGACGCGCCATCCGCCAGCACAGCCGACCCGAAGTTTTTGAAACGGAGGAGTGGCTGCGTTTGCATTGCCGCAGATTGCGCGAGTGCGCAGAACTAGTGCAATCCGCCAGCAGCGATGAAGCGGCGCGATTGCGAGCGGAAATAGAGACCTTAAATTCCGAGATCACTCATGTTGTTGAAGAGTGCGATCTCGCAACGGCTATCGATGTAATCCGTGCCTTCACGGTCTATTTTCACCTGGTCAATACCGCCGAACAGCAGCACCGCACGCGGCGGCGCAAAGAACACGATACCTCCGCGCACCCAACGTCGCAGCGCGGTTCGCTGGCCGCGATGCTAGATTTTTTCGAGCACAATGGCACGAAAGTCGCCAGTATACAGGAACTACTGAACCAACTTTCCATCGAACTGGTGTTTACGGCCCACCCCACGGAGGCCACCCGCCGTAGTTTGATCCTCAAGTCCAGCCGCATTGCGCTATTGTTAGAAGCATACGATCATATGGCAGGGATGACGCCGCGCGAACGCACGCGCTGGCAGCGCGAACTGGAAAGTATCGTAGACCTGCTGTGGCGCATCGATTCGGTTGTGCATGTGCGCCTGCAGCCGCTTGACGAAATCAAAATGGGCCTCTACTATCTGGAAGAAATTCTCTACTACGCGGTGCCGGAGCTGTATAGTGATCTGGAAGAATTACTCCGGCAGCGCTATCCCCAGCATCAATGGAGCATTCCCCCATTCCTGCGCACCGGCTCGTGGATTGGCGGCGACCAGGATGGCAATCCACATGTCGGGCCGGATACGCTGTTGCAGGCCCTGCGGCTGCAGCGCGCGCGCGTGATCGAACACTACCGCGTCTCTATCGAGAAGCTGGCACAGGAGTATTCGCAATCCCTCAAATATAGCGTTATCACTTCCGCCCTGGCAGAGTCGATTGAGCGCGATGCCGCCGCGATGCCGGGTTACGATCGCGAGCTTGGCCCGCAGACAGCCCTGGAACCCTATCGCCGCAAACTCTCCTTTATGTGGAAACGCCTGGGTACGCTGCTAGCATCTACCAACGGCCCTGAATACAACGGCCTTCACCAGGATGGGGTAACGAACAGAGAACATTCTTATAGCCATTTAAACGAGTTGCTGGATGATCTGGAGCTGTTGCGGGCAAGCTTACAGGCTGGTGGAGAACACGAGGTCACGCTGGGACAATTGACGACGTTGATACGCCAGGTGCAGGTATTCGGCTTCCATTTCGCCGCGCTGGATGTGCGCCAGCACAGCGAACGCCACGCCAGCGCATTGGCGGAGCTGCTCAGCGTTACCGGCCTGATCGAGGGAGATTATCGCGCGCTCGCCGAGGCTGAACGGGTGCGCGTGCTGGAAAATCTCTTGCGCGATCCGCGTGTGCTGCCGCGCCATGAACTTCACTTGAGCGCTGACACGAGCCATATCCTGGCGACCTTCGATGCTGTGCGCCGCGCCAGGGAAGAATTTGGCGAGAAGGCCGTGAGCTGTTCTATTATCAGCATGTCGCGCAGCCTGAGCGATTTGCTGGAAGTGCAGTTCTTCTGCAAGGAAGCCGGTATTGTGGGTTTGCCCATCGTGCCGTTGTTCGAGACCATCGAAGACCTGCGCACCTGCACGGATATACTCGATAGCGCCTTTTCCAACGAACTTTACCTGTCATATCTGCATACCTGCCACGATCAACAGCAGGTGATGCTGGGCTATTCGGACAGCAGCAAAGATGGTGGAATTCTGACCTCAAGCTGGGAATTGTACTCGGCGCAACTGCGGTTGGCGGCTCTGGGTGAGCGCCACGCTATCGGTATTACTCTCTTCCACGGACGCGGTGGAGCGATTGGGCGCGGCGGCGGCCCGATCTACGAAGCAATTCTGGGGCAACCGCCCGGCACGGTCAACGGGCGCATTCGCATCACCGAACAAGGCGAGATGCTTTCATTTAAATATGGTCTTCCCGAAATCGCGCTGCGCAACCTTGAACTGGTAGTGGCCGGGGTAGTGGAGTCCAGCATTCCACGCGCAAAGCCGGGTGAAAATGACGCGGAGCCAGGCGTTATGGAGCAGTGGACAGCCATCATGAAAAGCCTCTCGGAGCGCGCTTACGCCCAGTATCGCGGCCTGATCTATGAGACGCCCGATTTCTTGCGCTTTTTCGAGCAGGCCACGCCCATTCTTGAGTTAGGCTGGCTCAATCTCGGTTCGCGACCAGCGCGCCGCGCTAAGGGACGCAGCATCGAGGAACTGCGCGCAATTCCCTGGGTGTTCTCGTGGATGCAGAGTCGCTATGTGCTGCCAAGCTGGTACGGCGTGGGTACAGCGCTCGAAGAATATGTCGCGCAAGCGCCCGGCAGCATGGCGGAACTGCGGCGCATGTATCGCGCATGGCCCTTTCTACGCGCCTTCCTGGATAACATGCAAATGACGCTCTCGAAGGCGGATATGCACATTGCCCGCCATTACGCGCTGCTGGTGGAAGACGAGCGCCTGCGTCAACGCCTCTCTGCCATCATTCTCGAAGAATACGAGCGCACAAAACGTATGCTGTTAGAAATCGTGGGGGGCCGCGCGCTGCTCGATACCTCGCCAGTATTGCAGCGCTCGATTCGCCTGCGCAATCCCTACGTAGACCCCTTGAGTTATTTCCAGGTGACGCTGCTGCGCCGCCTGCGCGCGCTTGGTGGCCCCCTGGTGCTGGACGAATCGACGCAGGAGACCGCCAGCGAGCAAGAGCGCGAAAGAGCGCAATTAACCTATGCCGTGCTGCTGACGATTAACGGGATAGCGGCGGGGTTGAGGAATACAGGATAAAGGACAATATGAGCGTATTTGAAACCATCAAAAACCGGCGTAGCACCGGCAAAATGACCCCGGAACGCCCGTCACGCCAGCAGATCGAACGCCTGTTGGAGGCAGCCACGCACGCGCCGAACCATCATAATGCGCAGCCCTGGAAATTTATTGTGCTGGCGGGCAAAGCGCGCGAAGAACTTGGCGCGCTCATGGCCGGTGTACTGGCGGATAGACTGGGAGAGACGAACAGCGAGAAGGCGCGGGCCATGCTCAACAAGGAGCGTAACAAATTGATGCGTTCGCCCGTCGTAATCGTGGTGGCGGCGGAGATGCCCCGGCAGCCCAACGTGCTGGAGATTGAGAATATCGAGGCGGCGGCGGCAGCCACGCAAAATATGCTACTGGCGGGTGAAGAGATGGGGTTGGCCTGCATGTGGCGCACAGGAGATGCCGCGTATGATGCGCGTGTCAAGCGCTGGCTGGGACTCGCGCCGGAGGAACACATCGTAGCGTTCCTCTACGCTGGCTTCCCGGCCATCCCGCGCCTCGAACGCAAACCCATCCCCTTCGAGGAAAAAACCACCTGGCGCGGCTGGGAAGAATAAACATTAAAGACTGCTGTCATCCTGAGCGCAGCGAAGGATCTCTCGCAGGGCAGGGCACAGATCCTTCGCTGCGCTCAGGATGACAGATGGTGGGTGGAGCTTGTCCTCGACCTGCCCCATTGCTTTTAATATTTGATCAGCGCGAAAACGTCGTGGCCTCCGAGTTGTTCGCGGCCTTTCAGGAAGGTCAGTTCGACCAGGAAAGCGATGCCCGCGATGTGGCCGCCCAGCTTTTCCACCAGTTCCATCGCCGCGGAAACGGTGCCGCCTGTCGCCAGCAGATCATCAACGATCAAGACGCGCTGTCCGGGGCGAATGGCGTCGGTATGCATCTCGACCACGTTGGTGCCATATTCCAGCGAATACTCGACGCTGACCGTTTGATGCGGCAGTTTGCCAAATTTCCTGACTGGCACGAAGCCGCAGTTCAGCAAATATGCGAGCGCCGCGCCGAAAATAAAGCCGCGTGACTCTACGCCAACCACCACTTCAATGCCCGATCCGGCATAATGCGCCGCCAGGCGGTCTAGCGAGGCATGGAATGCAGTGGCATCCTGCAACAGGGGGGTTATATCTTTGAAGAGAATGCCTCTTTGCGGAAAATCAGGGATGTCTCGAATCCAGTCTTCCAGTTGAATAGACTCAGGTGTTGATGACATCGAAACTCTCTCCTCTACTTGCTTATAGCATGACGCGGAGTAGCCAACTGGCTACTCCATTGGAAACACCCGTTGTCGTTATGAGTATAGCAGGACAGTGGTTTTGTTGGCCGTAAAGCGTGTCTCTTTAATTTCGCCCTCTACTCCATAACGCCGTTTGAAGTATACCGCAGCATATCCCTGTGCGCAAGGTAAATAGGATAGCAGCGCGATTTCTATCTTTGCTGTGCTGGCTGAATTGGGGCCATTGGCGGCAATGGTGAGGTACAGTACGCGCAGCGCGTGGCGGCGGCTGGAACGCTGGACAGGCAATAGGGGCAGTCGCGTGTCGGCGCGGGTTCCGCGGGCACTTCATGGGGCTTAAAGCGGCTCGTTAGCGCATTTACTGGTTGCACAACAAAGAAATAGATCACTGCTGCAACGATTAAGAAGCTAATAAGGCTATTGATAAAGTCACCGGGAGCGAAAACGCTTTTTTGAACAACGTATTTCCAGGTGGAGAAATCAAACCCTCCAAACAGGCCGATGAGTGGAGTAATAACATCCTTAACCAATCCAGTGACAACGCAGCTAAATGCTGCGCCAATTACAATGCCGACGGCCAGGTCAACTACATTGCCGCGTAAGATGAAAGTCCTGAAGCCGCCCAGAGTTTTTCCTGCCCGACTCCCTCACCTGTTGAAATCTTTGAAGCCATAGTTACGAATCCTCCATAAAAATATCGATAAAACTATCGTATCGGATGGACTGAATGCTGAATTTTTTGTCCATCCGATAAACAAAACGACTGATGCCCGCGAATGGTGTCATTGGGTTTAGATATTCAATTTCACGATAGTCACTCCATCACCACCTTCGTTTGGTGGCGGAGATGTGTACGATTTAACTAACGGATTGTGAGCCAGTTGTTCGCGCACAGCCGCGCGTAACGCGCCCGTGCCTTTGCCATGCACGATGCGCACCGACGCCATGCCCGTCATTACCGCGTCATTGAGGTAGCTGTCGAGTTCTTCCAGAGCCTGCTCCACGCGCCAGCCGCGCATATCGAGTTGCATGGCTACTTCGGGCTGGTCTTCGTAGCGCGGCAGCGTGATGGCTGGTTGGCTTTGTCCTGCCCCCTTTTCCCTGTCCTCGGATGCCGCCTGTCGTTTGCTGATGCGCTCAATATTGTCTACGCTCACGCGGAAGCGCATCGCTCCCATCTGCACCTCGGCTTCGCTGCGGTCGGCTGACAGGCCAAGTACATCGGCATTCTGTCCAAAGCTCAAAACGCGCACCGTGTCCCCAATCTGCAATGGCCCGGCCAGCTTCTCCGGCTCGGCCTCCACTTTTTGGCCTGGCGACGAGGAGGTGGCGGGGCCGCGACGGGCGATAGCTTGTCTTCAAGGCCGCGCACCGTTTCACGCGCCTCGCCCAGCCGCTCGCGAGTGAGGTTAATGCGGCTTACATCAACTTTGACCTTTGCCAGCGAGCGCTGCACCTCTTCGAGTTCGCGCTGCGCCTGCGAGCGTGCCTCATTCAGTATCTTGACGCGCTGCTCTTCGAGCTTGAAGCGATCCTGCTCGAGTTGCTTGCGTTGATACTCTGCCTCGGCGTGTTCCATGCTCAGGTGGAAGCGTTCATCCTCCAATGCTTTGCGGTCCGCTTGCAGCCCCTCGAGTAAGTTTTCCATGCGCACTCCCGCCGTTCCCAGGTATTCGCGCGCCTGCGAGATGACCTGTTCGTCCAAACCCAGCCGGTTAGCGATAGCCAGCGCGTTGCTGCGTCCCGGCAGGCCGATACTCAGGCGGTAGGTGGGCGATAGCGTCTCGATATTGAACTCGACCGAGGCGTTGACCACGCCGGGCTGTTCGTGGGCGAAGGCTTTCAGTTCAGAGTAGTGCGTGGTGGCGACGGTGGTAACGAGCCGTTGCTGCAAAAAGGTCAGGATGGCGCGTGCCAGGGCCGAACCCTCGCTGGGGTCGGTGCCAGCGCCCAGTTCGTCAAAGAGCACCAATGCGCGCAAACGCCTGCTCTCTGGCTGACCGGTTAAGGTCTCCGACAATTGGCCGCGAATCTCGGGCATGGCTCGCTTTATATCCTCGTCAATACGACGCAGTATCTCGATGATACGGGTCAGGTGGGAAGAAAAGGTACTCAGGCTTTGCTCGATACTCTGCTCATCGCCAATGTCGGCGAAGACTTCTTCAAAGACGGCCACCTCCGAATGTTCGTCCACCGGAATGTGCATACCCGCCTGCGCCATGAGCGTGAGCAGTCCCACCGTTTTGAGCGCGACGGTCTTACCGCCGGTGTTGGGGCCGGTAATCACCACCATGAAGAATTCTTTCCCCAGGTAGAAATTGATGGGGACGACTTTGCCTGTGAGCAGTGGATGACGCGCATTGCGCAGGTTGACGCGGCCCTGGTCGTTCAGGCGCGGCGCGGTGCAGCGCGTCATGCGCCCGTAGCGCGCCTTTGCCAGGTGCAGATCAAACTCGGCCAGCAGTTCGACATCAAGGCGCAACGCGTCCGCTTCCTGCCCGATCTCAAGCGAGAGCGCGCGCAGGATACGCTCGATTTCCTGCCGTTCCTCGATCTGCAACTGGCGCAGCTTATTATTCAGCTCCACTACCACCATCGGCTCGACGAAAACCGTCGCGCCGCTGGCGGACTGGTCGTGTACGATGCCGCGCACCTGCCCGCGACTCTCCGCTTTGACGGGGATCACGTAGCGGTCGCTACGAATGGTGACGATTGGCTCCTGCAAAGCGTGTCCAAATTCGTGAACGAGGGTGCGCAGGCGCTCTTGCAGGCGCTGGTTAGCTCCCCGGATGTCGAAGCGCAGCTTGCGCAGGGCGGCGCTGGCCGTATCGCGCACCTCGCCCTCTTCGCTGATGGTCTCTTCGATGCGCCGCGCGATATGCGGGCGCTGTGGCATATCCGCGCCCAGGAGATGCAGCAAGGGGAAGACCGCCGCGTCCAGTTTCTCTAACATGCGGGCAACGTATAAGGCGCTCTGTGTCGTCGCCAGCACCTCTAACATATCTTCGGGAGCCAGTACGCCTTCGCGCGCGGCCCGCTCCAGGTGATGGCGAATATCATGCGCCCCCTGCACTCCGGCATCGGCGCGTAGTTCGATGAGCGAGTACGCCTCGGTGGTGTAAGCCTGTCGCTGGCGAGCCTCTGCCAGGTTGGGCGTGGGCAGCAGCTCCATGACCAGTTCTTTGCTGGCCGAAAATGCGGCCTCTCTCGCCACTTTCTCTAATATTTTGGGATACTCCAACGTGAGTATACTTTTCTCGTGCATGGTGTTATCAATACGTCCTTATAATTGGGCAAAGCATTATGACTGCCCCGATGTGCTTCATTTGACAGGCAGGTGGGTGGTTTTTATTACACAGTGATGCGCGGTAATAAGATACCATAATACCAGGGCGGGGGCAAGCCCAGCCCGCGCCCTATACCGGAGTAGAATCCCACTTCGTATAGGGTACGGGCTGGGCTTGCCCCTGCCCTGGTATCGTATCGTATAGGGTACGGGCCGGGCTTGCCTCTGCCCTGGTATCGTAATCAGCATTGGAATTTCTCGTACCACTTCTCGTATACTACACTATACTGCTGAAAAATGAACTATTCACAGGAGGGAGTATATGATTCTCCACACGGGCGAGCGCGTCTACTGGGGCGCGCCGGAAGTAATTTACCTGGAAGGTACAGTTGTCAAGCTGGACGAAACGGCCCAGACTGTAACGGTGCGTATCGACCGCGCAACCCCCAATTCCGCCCACTTGATCGGCGAAGATGTGCCATTTGCCGCCGATGGACTGGCTTCGTTGCAGGGCGAGAGTCCGTCAGGTATAACTAACGAACGCATGGTGTCAGGCAGCCCCGCACTGTCCATGAGCGACGAAGATAAACTGCGCGGCGCGGCTGCTGTGGCGGTGCATCAGAAATATGGCACGACGATTTCACGCGAACAGCGCGAGTCCCTCATAGCCCAGGTGATGCAGGTAATCGCGAACGACGCTGAAATGCGCGCGCGAATTATCGACTCGATGAATCAAATTTTACAGCGCGAGCGGTAAAAAAGTGATATAAAACATATCCCTGCACGCAAAAGCAAGGTATACTGATCGTTGACACCTGAAAAATACCTTATCCTATTATTCGGGTTGAGAGGTGAATAAATATATGAATTGTTTGCAATGCCATGCCCCTCTAGAGGACCAGGCGCGTTTCTGCCGCAAGTGTGGTAATCCGGTAGTTATAGGCTCGCCCACTATGCCATCTGCCAATGATAGTCCCCCAACCATACCAACACCTGTAGATACACCCATGTCCCAATATGCACCACAATCACCGCTGACGCTACCAGCCTCCCCGCAATGGATTCAGGCGGCCCAGCCGGTTACTGCACAACCACAGGCGCAATGGATGCCACAAGGGCAGCCAATGCCGCCGCAATACGCGCCACCAGCAGCCTCACAGCCGGGCAGTATGCAGAGCGTGGGAACGCCGCCGGGCAGCGCTTCCACTCGCCGCAAGCGAAAATGGCCTTTGCGTCTCTTGATTACGCTGATCATAGTGGTCGTGTTGCTCGTGGGAGGATGGTTCTTTGCAGGCCGCCCCATCCTGCATTCGGTCGCGCAAAACCAGTTCGACCAGTCGTTAGCCAGCCAGATCAATACGATTCCGCCACTTCCCGTAGCAGTCACCTCCTCGCTGGCGATCACAGAAAGCCAGTTGAATAACCTGATAACGCTCAATCACGCTCCCTCTGACTCTGTGCAGAATGCGGTCGCGCATGTCGCTCCACCACTCATCGCCAGCGACGGTTCATACACGGGCGGAGTAGAGTTTGACTTTCAACTGTTTGGTTTTACCTGCTCTATCAAAGGCATACCTGTTGCCAGTAATGGTCAGATGGTGATGACCCAGGTGCAGGTCAGTGGTATCCTGTCCCTGGTCATGTCCTCGGATGAAATGACCACGCTGCTCAACGGGCATCTCCACGATGCATTCGCGAACCTTCACCGGCAGGTGACGAGCGTCACGCTCAAAAATCAAGAGATTGATGTCCTGCTAAGTTCAAAATTCGTGTAATTGTAGGAAAGACCATAGTTCAAGAAAATCGAAAAAGTAGAATGTGCCGGTTCCTTATGCTGACCTGGCCTGAGTGAAATCGTAAAGAGGCACAGTACGTGTCGGAGGTGCAGTCGTCCGTCTAATGGCTTCAATTTGGCGCACCGTTTCCGGCGTGAATAGCACATCTCCACAAATCGTGCATACCTCAGCGGGTACATGATCAATTACGATAATTCGATCACCTTGACGGATGGTATGGACAACTTCGCGCTGCTCGTATTCACCTGGGCAGCCATCGATGCTACATCTCATCTTTCCCTCCTCTGCGTTGGATTTACCCATTTAGGTAAGAGAGGTTCGTATACCGTAATAATTATCAAAACTGATTGTGCTGTAGTACAAACAATATGTAGATGGCGTCCCTTTTTTGTACGGCCATACAACAGACAACATGGTCCGCGCAAATGTTCAGAATAATCTTCAAGAATTGTTCCGTTGGCAATAGCTTTAAGGACATCATCTAATGTAATACTCTCCGCGTCCATTTCAATTTGAGCATGTTGTGTGACACGAAGATTTAGCGTTGCCGCTTGCTTCTGTATTCTCGCAAGTGCCAGGTCCATCCGGCTTATATGCCCTCTCCAATTTTCTTGCGCTTTCGCTGTTTCATTATAATACACCTGGCAATTGATAGCCAGCGCTATGTACTGCTCGGTTGTGATATGATGACTGGCACAACAATTCATGTTGCCCTATGCTCCGCAGGTTGAGCCATATAGCAGGGTAACGTCTAGAGAAGTGATCGCAAGCAAAGGAGAACCTGTTCATGGTAAGCTTTTCCAAAGTTCGGACGAGCGTCAGCACTGGCGAAGTCGCCGGGTTCTACGATCCTCAATTCGAGCGGGTAGCCGGGGAATTCGTCAAAAACTTCCAGGAAAGAGGCGAGATAGGAGCCTCGGTATCTATCACAATCGAGGGTGAAAGGGTTGTCAACCTGTGGGGAGGAAGCGCGGATCCAGCAGCTAACAAACCCTGGATGGAAAATACCCTGTGTATGGGGTGGTCGTCAACGAAAGGCGCCACCGCTCTGTGCGCGCATATGCTTGTTTCGCGCGGTCTGCTCGACCTGGAGGCGCCGGTAGCCCACTACTGGCCTGAGTTTGCACAGGCCGGCAAAGAAAATATCCCGGTGAAGATGTTGCTGAATCACCAGGCGGGTCTCGCGGCTTTGCGAGAGCCGATGCCCGATGGGGCATTTTTCGACTGGGAACTTATCGTCAGAACCCTGGAGAAACAAGAGCCTTTCTGGAAACCGGGCAGCCAGCATGGGTACCACGGCTTTACATTTGGCTGGTTGGTTGGTGAGGTCGTGCGCAGGATCTCCGGCAAATCACTCGGAACCTTCTTTCGTGAGGAAGTGGCAGAACCGCTGGGCATCGATTTCTGGATTGGATTGCCAGAAGAGCAAGAACACCGCATGGCCCTCATGATACCCGCTAACCCGCCTGCCCCTGGCGAGCCTGTCTCCGCCATGCTCGCGGCGATGGTAGACCCCACTTCACTTCAAGCACTGGTACTGTTCAATAGCGGTGGGTACATGATGCCTGGCCCGGACGGCACTTTCGGCTTCAACCTGCGAGCCGCTCACGCCGCCGAAAACGGCGCAACCGGCGGCTTCACGAATGGCAGAGGACTGGCCGACATGTATGCCCCGCTTGCCAATGGCGGCAGCCTGAAGGGTGTTGCCCTTGTGGATAGGGACATCCTGGCACGCATGGGATACGTCTCCTCGGCAAGCAGTCTTGATATAACATGCCTGGCGCCCACCCGCTTCACGCTCGGCTATGTAAAATCCGTGGACAACCGCCGCGTACCGTATTGTATCGCGGAAGACAGCGTAATTCTCTCCGAAGCCGCCTTCGGACACCCTGGCTTCGGCGGTGCGATCGGTTTTGCCGATCCGGCGGAAAGGATGTCCTTCGGCTACATAATGAACAGAATGGGTCCGGGATTGGGACTCAACGCCAGAGGCCAAAGCCTGGTTGATGCCACCTATCTCTCTCTCGGCTACACCTCCAACGCTTCTGGAGCCTGGATCAAATAGCAAGCTTTTCATCTACATTCACATAGAACTGGCAGGATGCGCAGCATCCTGCCAGTTCTATGTGAATGTAGATTTTCCCCTTGACAATCCCTCATCTCATCAGTACACTATCTCACAAGACAACAGATATCAGATGTCTGACATCTAACAACATTGTGAGGATAGAGTAGTATGGCTAAGGCGACAGTAGCGCGGCAATCCATCGTGCAGCAGTTGCACGATCTGCTCATTGACCTGTTGCGAAACGAGCAGTATACGGCGGGAAGTAGCCTTCCTTCGGAGTTTGAACTGGCGGAACGTTTCAGCGTCAGCCGCGCCACGATACGCGAGGCCCTCAAGGGTCTGGTGCAGGAGGGTTTGCTCGATTGTCGGCATGGCAAAGGCTATTTTGTGCTTTCGCGTGAGGCGGTCATCCACAAACCTATCACGCAGTGGCAGAGCGTGACCGACCTGATGGCCGACATGGGCTATACTGTCGCAAACCGCGTGCTGCGAGCGCGTGAAGAGTTGCCGACTCCCCAGGTACGCCGCGCCCTGCAACTGGACGAAGGCCAGACCGTTGTGCAGCTAGAGCGCGTGCGTATTTCGCGCGACGAACCATTGATCTATTCCGTCGATATTTTCCCGCGCGCCTTTATCTCTGGCCTGCTGCAGGAGCAAGATTGGTCAGGCTCGCTCATCAACCTGTTTGACGAACGCTGGCAGGTGCAAATAGTCAGCAGCCGGGCCAGGATACGCGCCGCGACGCTCTCCCCGCAGCTCTGCGCGGAGATCGGCGTGCCAGCGAACACCGCCTGGCTCTACATGGAACAGATAAACATCACCAAAGATGGCAGACCGGTACTCTTCTCGCAAGACTATCACCGGGGCGAAAATTTCGACTTCCGCGTCACTAGACGGCGTTATTGATAAACAAATAAATGCGCAAGTAATCCGTAGGGGCGGGAGTGGGGTAGACGAGGGGAGGGGACGCTTGCGTCGCCCGCCGGAGTTATGCCGATCAAGAGGATACGGGCGACTACAGAGGTAGCCGCATTAAATTGACAGCTCAGACTCTTCAAGCTAAGGGGAAGCAATGAGCGAAGCACTGCATACAAATAAAGGAGTAGAAAGCTCGACTTCGTCGCTCCCGCCTATCCTGGCGGAGGACCTCACGCGCCAGTTTGAGCATATCGGAGACGAGGTGCGGGCAGCTATCGAGCGTGTATTGCCCGGCGGTCGCTATGTGCTTGGCCCCGAACTGATCGCCTTTGAGCAGGAATACGCGGCATTCTGTGGCACGCCCTATGCTATTGGCGTCAGCAACGGCACCGATGCGCTGCAACTGGCGCTGGTGGCGTGTGGAATTGGGCCGGGCGATGAAGTCATCACCGTCCCTAACACCTACATTGCTACCGTTTTTGCAATCACCTACCAGGGGGCGCTCCCCGTCTTTGTCGATGTGCTGCCGGATACCTATAATATGAACCCCGATCTTTTGGAAGCCGCCATTACTGCACGCACTCGCGCCATCATGCCAGTGCATATGTACGGGCAGCCCTGTGATATGCAGCCCATCATGGCTATCGCGCGCAAACACGGACTGCGTGTCATCGAAGACGTAGCACACGCGCACGGAGCGTATTACCAGGGCGCGCTCGCTGGCTCATTTGGCGACCTCGGCTGCTTCTCCTTCTATCCCAAAAAACCTTCGGCGCGCTAGGCGACGCGGGCGCGATTGTCACCAGCGATGCCGAACTGAATGATCGCGTGCGCCAGTTGCGTTACATGGGTCAAAAAGTCAAGCATCATCACGAAATGATCGGCTATCAAAAACGCATGGATGAGATACAGGCCGCCATTCTGCGCGTCAAATTGCCCTACCTGCGCGGTTGGCTGGCGCGTCGCCAGCAAATCGCCGCCCGTTACGACGAACTGCTGGCTGATCTACCTGTCATCACACCCTACGTCGCACCCGAACGCACGCACTCCTATTATCTCTATACTATCCTGGCTACGCGCCGCGATGAACTGTTCGAGTACCTGGCGCAGCGGGGTATCGGCAGCCAGGTCATCTATCCCGTACTCGTTCCCGACCAGGGCGCGTACCGCGATCAACCTCCGCGCTCTAGCAATATCCCGGTAGCCCGTTCGCTCATAAGCCAGATTCTTTCATTACCAATGTTCCCGGAATTGCGCGACGACGAAATAGAACGAGTCGCCGCCGCTATTCGCGCATTTTACCAGTAGCGACACCCCTTGCGGGTGTCCCGTACAAATAACAATCGAAGCATAACATCCATCAGAAGGGGAAGCTTGCATCGCCCGCGTCCCCATTTCGTCTTTAATGGCATTCGGAGGTCAACATGGCGCATATCTCGCTTGCGGTTCTGGGTGGAAGCGGTGTTGCCACGCCAGCGTTCGTGCAAGCGCTGCTGGATTGGACAGGACATGTCCAGGATAGGCCAGCATTGCGCCTTATCTTGCTGGGCCGCTCGGCCCGCAAACTGGCGCAGGTACGGGCGGTATGCCAGCGCATGGTGCAGGGTGCGCAGCCCACTATCATCATTGAGGCCTCCACGGATTTGCGAACTGCTCTATGGCGAGTCGATTACGTCCTCAACCAGGTGCGCGTGGGCGGTTTGGAGGCGCGAGCGCACGATGAAACCTTTCCCCAGGCGCTTGGCTTGCCGGGAGAAGAGACCGTCGGGCCGGGCGGATTTGCCAATGCCCTGCGCACTATACCCGTCGTCAATGCCGCTTTGCGTATCGTAAGTGAAGTCGCTCCCAACGCGGTAGTGCTCAATCTCACCAATCCCGCCAGCATTGTCCAGTACGCTGCCGCTCGCTATGCCCATAGCAATATCATCAGCCTGTGCGATTCGCCTATCGCACTGGGCAACGAACTGGCAAAATTAGTAGAGAAGCCGCGTTCAACTATCGACATTGGCTACCTGGGCATGAATCACCTGGGCTGGGTCGTCTCTCTGTGCGACGCCGAACAGGATTTGATGGACCTCGCTCTTGAGCGCATTGAGCGCATGACGACTCACCTGGGGGTCGATGCAGCGTACATACGCGCCAGTCGTGCTATACCCCTGCCATATGTTCGTTATTATCTCTACCCGGAGCGCATCCTGATCGGACAGCAAGGCAAAACGCCACGCGCCCGCCAGTTGCAGGCCATTGAACAGGAATTGATATCGCGCTACGAACACATGGGCGAAATCGGGAATGGCAGCGCGTCGGAGGCGGTAGCGAAACGCGGAGCCGTCTGGTATAGCGCCATTGTCGTGCCCGTCCTGGACGCGCTCATCAACGATCACGCCTCGACCTGGATTGTGAGCGTGGCCAACCACAACCTGATCCCCTGGCTGCCAGCCGATACCGTCATCGAAGTCCCATGTACGATAGATAGCCAGGGCGCGCATCCCCTGCCAGTGCCTGAATATCTCCTGCCCCTGGAATTACGAACCCTGCTGTATTCATTAGCCCTATACGAAGAATTGGCCGCCCGCGCCATCGTCGAAGAGAATCGCGACCTGGCTCTACGCTCGTTACTGGCCCATCCGCTTATACGCACCATCGAACGGGCGCAAGCAGTGTTGAAGGCCGTGTGGCCCACAGGAGGCGTGTAAGATGGGCACTGCCAGCTACACAGGCGCGTTAGATATCGGCGGCACCAAAATGCTGGCGGGTATCATCGATGATAGCGGCGAACTGGTTGTTCGCAGGCGCATCGAGACGCAGGCTTCCCGCGGCGCGGCGAATGTCATTGCGCGCTCCGCATCACTGCTACGAGAACTGGCACAAGAAATCGGCATTGCCACGGATAGACTGACAGGTATCGGGTGCAGCGTGCCAGGCCCGCTGGATAGCGAGCGCGGAGTGGTGATCTTCTCGCCCAACCTGGCATGGCGCGATGTGCCATTAGCTGCTGCTTTGTCTGAGGAGCTGGGCGTGTCCGTCAAGATCGAGGATGATGCTCGTTGCGCGGCGTTGGGCGAGGCGCGTCGGGGAGGGGCGCGCGGCGCTCAAAACGCGGTATATGTGACTATCTCGACCGGCATTGGCGCGGGTGTCATCATCAACGGGCGTATCTATCGCGGCTCGCACGGCTGCGCGGGCGAAGTGGGCCATATGACGCTCGACGCCAGTGGCCCGCCCTGCGCCTGTGGCAATATGGGCTGCTTTCGAGAGCCTGGCGTCCGGTTCCGCCATCGCCGCCCGCGCCCGGCAAGCGCTTCTGCATGGCGATGAAACTCTCCTGGCGCGTTTTCGCGATGAGCCAGCTCTGCTCACATCCGAGCATGTTATCGACGCGGCGCATAGAGGCGACGGTGTCGCGTCGCGCATTCTCGAAATGGCGGCTCTGTATATTGGCATCGGGCTGGCGGCTGTCGCGACTGCCTATGACCCGGAAGTGATCGTGCTGGGAGGTGGGGTCATCCACCCGGACGGGCTGCTTTTGCGACGAGCGCGCGAAGTGTTTTCGGCGCGTGTTATCGCGCCGCTTGGGTCGCTGGTGCGTATTGTCCCGGCGGAATTAGGCGACGAAAGCGCATTGTGGGGCGCGGCGGCTCTTATGGCTGATGGTATGCCACTGGATGCAAGGCAGGTAATCGATGTTTGAACAGGTTCCACCCGCAACGCTTCAACGCGCTATGCATCCGCCTGTGCGCTACGGTCGGCGCATTCTAGCGGAGACGCTGTATGAAATGCAGCAATCCTATCACGCCGAAAGCTATATTATTCTCACGCAGCCAGAGGCGTGGGCAGTCGCTCGCGAGCAATTTAGCAATGCGGACAGCAGCCGGGTGATCTACCTGCGTTCGATGGAGTACGCGCAGCTTATGGCGATGGAACTGGCCTTGCCCGCTACCGGCATCGTTATGGGCGTTGGAGGCGGCCAGGCCATGGATGCCGCCAAGTATGTTGCCTGGCAGCGCAAACTTCCACTCATACTCGCTCCCACCATCGTCTCGGTGGATGCTGCCGTTACCAACACCATCGCCGTGCGCGAGGGGCAGCGCGTGCGTTACACCGGCTTTGTCGTTGCTGATGCCATTCCTGTTGATTTCGCCGTGATTAGCCAGGCCCCCGCCGCCCTCAACCGGGCAGGCATTGGTGATCTGCTTTCCATCCATACCGCCCTGTGGGACTGGCAACATGCGAGCCAGAACTTTGATGAGCCTGTGGCAGTTCAAGCCGCCGCTATGCTGGAAGAACTGGATGCGCGCGTTTCCAGTATTGCAGCCTGTGACGATGAGGCGCTGCGCTTCATTATGCAGAGTTATGTACGGGAAAACACGTTATGCCTGCAAGCCGGCAGCAGCCAGCCGGAGGAAGGCTCGGAACACTTTCTGGGCTACAACCTGGAATACATCACGCGGCGTGGCTATGTGCATGGTCAACTGATCTGCCTGTGCGTCTATGCTATGGCGCGTTTGCAGCACAATCGACCGGAATGGGTGCGCTCGCTTATCGAACGCGCAGGCTGTCCATGGCGCTTGCGCGATCTGGGCATTCCGCGCCAGGACTTTACTGCAGGCGCTGCTTACCCTGCGCGAATACGCGGAAGCGGAACAGTTTCCCGCCAGCGTGATAACCCAGCGCGCCATCACACGCGAATTCGCCGAACAACTCGCGCTCGAGTGCGATGGATAAGGAAAGGAGGGAGTTGCCAGGGCTACCAGGGCGGGGTGCCCCGCCCCTACCCTGTACGGCAAAAATGCCATAACATAACGGACTACAGTATAGTGTAGGGGCGGGGCTTGCCCCTGCCCTGGCACACTAAGTGGTCGCGATGAGCCGCGCCACTTCATTCCACAGATTCTGGAGGTAGTATGGCAAGATCAGCCGAAGGCGCCTCTCCGAGTGCGTCGGTCTTTGTTCGCCAGGCGACCGGCCTGGTACGTGAATTATCCTGGTTCGATACCTTCATCATGGTGTTTGCTATCCTGAATGTGCCTCTGGGCCTTTCGCAGGTATCAGCGTTTGCGACGGGCGCTGCCGCCTATCCAGCCGCGAATATGCCACTGGCCTTTATCTTCTCCGCCCCCGCCATGCTGACTCTGGGCATGGTATACGCGCTGTTTACAGCGGCTATGCCGCGTTCGGGCGGCGACTATGTGTGGGCCAGTCGCGTCCTGCATCCCTCGATTGGTTTTGGCGTCAACTTCTTCGTTTCCTTTATCCTGCTCTCCAGCGCCGGCCTGAACAGCCTGCTGATGGCAACATGGTTCCTGCCGCCCGTGTTCCATATCCTCGGACTGAATGGCCTGGCTCAATTTAGCGCGGATACCACCGGCTTTGGCGCGGTCACAATCGGCACACTTGTTACTCTGCTGCTGCTGGGCGTCTTCTTGCTCGGCCTGCGTCGCGTGCGCCAGATCATGTTCGGCCTGTTCGCCTTCATTTCCGTTGGCACCATTTTCTGGATCATCCTGCTCTTCGCGCTGCCCCATAGCGATTTCGTGACAAATTTCAATGCCAGCCAGGGCAGTGGCGCGTACCAGGCGGTCATGGCCGCCGCAACCAAAGCAGGCTACCAGATATTGCCGGGCGCGATCTTCCTGAATACCTTCTCGGCGGTCATCTACGCCTTCCAGAGTTACAATGGCTTCCAGAACTCCGGCTACTTCAGCGGCGAGATCAAGCAGGCATCCTCGTCGGTGTTCCGTGCCATGCTCTCCGCCCTGATCTTCGGCGCGATCGGTTTCAGCCTGGGCATGATCGCCATTTACCACTATTACGGGCAGGACTTCATCGGCGCGCTTGCCACCAATGGCCTGGCGTTTCCCAATACCAACCTGCCCTTTCCAGCGGTCATGCCTGCTCTGGGCTTATTCGTGACCACTAATCCGGTGATTTACATGATTATCGCGCTGACCTTCCTGGCTGCTATCTTCTGGATTCAGCCCCCGGCGGTATTGATCGGCACGCGCAACCTCTTCGCCTGGTCGTTTGACCGCGTTTTGCCGGGCAAGCTATCCGAGGTGAATGATCGATTGCACTCGCCCGTCATCGCTACTATCATCGTGGCTGTGGTAATCGAGTTGTTTACCTACATTGCCATCAAGACGACCTTCTTTGGCAACCTGCTCGGCCTGGCGGCTTTCAGCGCGCTGGTGGGTGTGATCATGTCCTTCGCGGCCATTATCTTCCCCTTCCGGCGACCCGACATCTTCGAGAAATCGCCGCCCATTGTGCGCGCCCGTCTCGGCGGCATTCCAGCCGTATCCATCTGGGGCGCGCTCTCGCTGATCGTCAACGGGGTGTTGTGCTACATCGCCTTCAGTTCGCCCGTCTTTGGCGGCAGTTCGAACATTCTCGACCCTACCTTCCTGAAAGGTGTGTTCTTCAGCTCGTTGGGCCTGATTATCCCGATTGTGTTCTACTTCATCTCACGCGCCGTGAGCCGGAATGTGCGCAAGCTGGATATCTCGCAAGCCTTCAACGAGATCCCACCAGAGTAGATAAAATCATACATCTGTGGAACTGGCAAAACCGCGGAGCGGTTTTGCCAGTTCCACAGATGTATTCAGGAGATCTGTATGCGTATCTTTTTCGCCACCGACCTTCACGGGTCGGATGTGTGTTTTCGTAAGTTCATTAACGCCGCTAAATTCTACAAAGCCGACGTACTCGTGCTTGGCGGAGATATCACTGGCAAGCTGATTATGCCCATTCAGCGCGCTGCCAACGGCAACTATACCTTTCGCCGGCAAGGCGAGGAACAGAGGGTCACTGAGTCTGATTTTCCCCAGGCGCAGAAGCAACTGCGCGACGCTGGCTACTATCCCGCTGTCCTGTCACGCGAGGAAATAGAACTGCTCAATTCTGACCAGCAGCATGTTGAAGAATTGTTTGTCAAACTGGCCTGCGAGTCGATCACCCGTTGGATGGATTTAGCCGAAGAACGCCTGCAAGGCAGTGGAGTCGAATGCTATATTTCTCCCGGCAACGACGATCCGCTGGCAATAGATGCCATCCTGAGTCGCGGTGGGCTTGTCGTCAATCCCGAAGAGCGGGTGGTACTCTTGCGTGGCGAGTGGGAAATGATTTCCTGCGGAACTACTAACATCACGCCCTGGCATAGCCCGCGCGAAGAATCCGAAGAGCAACTGGAAGCCCGGCTCAACAAACTGGCGCGGCAGGTCAAAAACCAGGCGAAGGCCATCTACAATATCCACGTGCCGCCCTACAATACGAGCATCGACCGCGCCCCCAAACTCGACAGCAACCTCAAGCCTATCATCATTCCCGGCGGCGTGCAGCAAACACCGGTAGGCAGTACAGCCGCCTCAAACATTCTCAAACGCTACCAGCCCATGCTGGCCCTGCACGGCCACGTGCATGAGTCAAAGGGCAATGTGCGACTTGGGCGTACCCTCTGCATCAACCCCGGCAGCGAATATGGCGAGGGAGTGCTGCGCGGCGCGTTAGTGGAGATCGGCAAAAAGGGCATCGAAGACTTTCTTTTAACATCCGGCTAGAGGAGCTTTACTATGGCAATGTTACAGGCAGGCGCGGCGCGTGTGGGAATTACGCCGCCCATCGGGGTGCCGCTGTCCGGCTATTTCGTGGCCGAGGGTCGCACAGAAACAGCGCGCGATGTGCATGACGACCTGTACGCCCGCGCCCTTGTGTTGAGCGATGGAGACATTGCACGTAGCTATCGTAACTACCGACCTGATCGCGCTGGGCGACGAAGAGCTGGCGATGGTGCGCGGCGAAGTGCAGCAAAAGGCGGGTATCGCCCCCGAACATCTCATACTGGCCTGCACGCACACGCACTCAGGTCCCATTGTCCACCCATTCCCGCCCGTCGAAATCGTACCGGGCCAGGCTGATGAAGCGTATTTCCGACTGCTGCCTCGCCTGATCGGCAGCGCCGTAGCGATGGCGGTGCGGCGTATGCGCCCGGCGCGCATCGGCGCTGGCAAAGGGGAGAGCTACATCAACATCAACCGCCGCGAAAAGTTGCCCGATGGCACGCTGCGCGGCCTGCCTTTCCTGGGCAGGAACCCCGCTGGCATCCACGACCGCGAAGTGGGCGTGTTACGCGTAGATGACGCGCAAAGCGGCAAGCCTCTGGCCGTGCTGCTCAGTTACGCCTGCCATCCTGTAGTGCTTGGCCCCAACCTCGAAATTTCCGCCGATTACGTTGGCTATACCGTCAATTTTCTGGAAGAGAATCTCGGACCCGGCACCGTCGCGCTTTTCGCCAACGGCGCGCAGGGCGATATGAACGCCATTGTGCATCCTGGCACCCATGAAGATGCGCAGCGCCTGGGCATCACGCTTGGCGCGGAAGCCTTGAAAGTCGCGCTGGGTACGCCGACGCATAGCGACGCTCGTATCACGGCCGGCACGCTCCGTGTCGAATTGCCGCTCAATCCCGCCGCCGCGCCTGACCAACAGCGCGTATATATTGACTTCTTGCAACAGGAGCACGCGCGTTTCACCCGCGCAGGCGATGCCCGGCGCGCCTGGGATATCGAAATGCGCCTCGATGTAGCGCATCATCGTCTCTACGCTCGCGAACGCACGCAGCAGCCATGTATGCCAGCCGAGATCACCGCCTTTGGCATCAAAGGCGATCATGTCAGTATCGGCCTCGTCTCAGAACCAGCAGAGTTGTTTTGCCAGTACGGTATCAAAGCGCGCCAACACTCGCCATTTGCGACGACGCTGGTAATCGGCCTGGCAAACGGCTTTATCAGCTACGTCCCCACGCCCGAAGTCTACACCGAAGGCGGCTACGAATGCGAAGCCACTCAAGTCGCCCCAGAAGCCGGCGAGCAACTATGCCAGACCATGATCGACGCGCTCAATGCTGTATCGTAAAGGAGACTATATCCATGTCCATTCTCAAACGCCTGCCTCATGCTAACGTCAAACGCCTGGAATTTGGGCGCGGCATCGTCAATGACGTTGGCGCGCAATTCGGTCGCTACGTCGTTGCCACCATGTCTATACCCTGGAACGTGGTCAGCCAGCGTATCGGCAAGCCACCCGCGCACGTTATCGACGTGCCGGATATGGACCTTGAGAGCGCCATCGCTCTCGAAGCGAGCACACCGCCGTGCGATACCGTTGTCGCTGTAGGCGGCGGTCAATCGATGGACATGGGCAAGTATATTGCCTGGAAGCGCGGCATCCCTCTGGTCAATATCCCCACCATCGTCTCGACCAACGCCTACGTTACACAGGCGGTAGGCGTGCGCAACCGGGGCAAGGTCGAATACATCGGTGAAGTGACACCTGAACTCGTACTGGTCGATTACGATCTGATCCGCACCGCGCCCCCGGCATTGAACATCGCCGGTTGTGGCGACATCCTCTCCATTCACACCGCCTCGTTCGACTGGCAGCTTGCCTATGCAGCAGGCCAGGAGCCACGCGGCTACGTGCCCGCCGCCGTTGAACGCGCGCGAGCCTTAGTGCAGCGCCTTGACGAGTCGGCCAGCGAAATTCGCGCCCTCACCGACGACGGCATACGCGCAATCGTGGAATGTTACCTGGAGATCAACGATATCTGCATCCCCCTCGGCCACTATCGCGCCGAAGAGGGTCCCGAACACTTCTTCGCCTATAACGTCGAATACCTGACGCGCCGCACCTTCGTGCATGGCTGGCTAGTGGGCCTGGGTATCCAGTTGATGAGCCGCTTGCAAGAAAACGATCCCGGCGAAATCGTGGCTATCATGAAGCGCCTGGGCCTGCCGCATAGCCCACGAGCCAATCAATTGACCCGCGAAGATGTCGTTCAAGCCTTACATTCCTTGCGCGAACGCACGTTAGCCGATGAACGCTGGTACGGCATCATCAACCAGCGTGACATCACACCAGCGTTTATCGAGCAGGTAACAGGCGAACTCGAGTACTAAGAGCCTCCGGGTTGTGCCTGTAGTATCTTAGCGAGAGATATTGTTTGTATTGTACTCTTTGCGAAACCACTCTACCGTCGTGTGGATAGCCTCTCGCAATGGGGTCGAGTGATTACCGAAAGTCTGTTCATAGCGGCTGTGATCGACGACAAATGGTTCTTCGAACTCGTAAAGCATCTCAGCAACTTCGCGCAGCATGGGATTGAACAGGGCTAATGTTCGCAACACGAAAGTGGGAACCGACTGAATACGCGGCGGATAACCGGTCTCGCTATAGATCATGTTGATGAACTCTCGCGTCGTCACTGTTTGCGCGCTGGGCAGGTGCCAGACCTGACCAGACGCTTCGTCGCGCGCTCCCAGGATAACCAGCCCTTTAGCAATATCCGGCACATAGGTGTACGTGTGCAAGAGATTGGCATTGCCAACCACTTGAGCAGCCTTACCGGTTAAGGCAGGACGGAAAACACGCTCTCCCACTGCCGATTGCAGTGCGCCGGGACCGAAGAAATCGGAGGCGCGGCCAATCGCTACGCGCACCTTGCCGCTTCGATGAGCCTCCAGCAGTTCTTGCGCCATTTTCGAGCGCACACGGCCTTTGCGCGTCGTTGCAGCATAGGGCAAATCTTCTGTGATCGGCTTGCCATGCGTGGAACCATACATGTATACATTCTCCATTACCACCAGCTTCGCTCCAGCAGAGGCTGCCCCTTCCAGCACGCCAGCTTGCAACGGCGGGAATAGCTCGGGCCACTGCGTGTAGGGAGCGTTGAGGCAGTTGTAGACCACATCGGCCCCTTTGCAGGCTTCACGAGTAAAGGCTGCATCGGTGGCATCGCCCTGAACTAGCTCTACTCCATCTGGCGTATCCAGTTTTCCACTGCGGTTCACGATGCGCACTTGAGAGCCACCTACTAACAGTTCGTGCATAACAGCGCGTCCTATGGGGCCGGTTCCAAAAACAACGGTTAGTTTTTGAGGATCATTCATCATCTTGTCCTTTGAGCAGATTTCCAATTGGGGAACGTCGTAGCCATCGCGCGCCCGCATCTCTTCAAGTTGCATTTGCATATCTGGCGGAACAGTATTATTCCTCCCTGATAGTTTCGCAATCAATGGCAGAAGTACAATGAAAGCGCGATTGGCTGCCGGGATTGTCAATTCGCCTGGCCCTTCATATCCTGGGATCGGGATTCCTATAGATAAGCTGGAAATCGATAGGATGCTCCGGCGCCCAGCGACGGTCGGCCAGCAAGATTTGCGTCAATTGCTCTTTACTCTTACTTTCGTTTCATCGTTACGGTACGAGCACAGCTTTGCCCAACACCTTGCGATTCAACATGTCGTACAGCGCGTCGGCGGCTTGTTCGAGCGGATACGTGGCCGAAATATGCGGTTTCAGGATGCCCTGGGATAGCCAGTCCATCAGTTCCGCGAGGTTTTCTGCGTTGTGCTGCGGTTCGCGCTCGGTAAACGCGCCCCAGAAGACACCCACGATGGAGAAACCCTTGAGCAGGGGAAGGTTAAGCGGGATGCGCGGGATTTCGCCGCCCGCGAAGCCCACCACCAGGAAACGACCTTTCCAGGCCATGCTGCGCAGCGCTGGCTCCGAGTAGCTGCTGCCCACCGGATCGAAAATCACATCGACGCCCTGACCTCCCGTGATTTGTTTGAGGCGTTCGCGCAAGTCTTCGCTGGCATAATTGATGACCTCGCTCGCGCCATGCTGCTTGCATACCTCTAACTTCTCGTCGCTGGAGGCAGCGGCGATCACACGCGCGCCCAGTTGTTTGCCGATCTCTACAGCGGCGATACCCACTCCGCCAGCCGCGCCCAGCACCAGGAGGGTTTCGCCTGGCTGAAGCTGCGCCCGGTCCTTCAGCGCGTGGTGCGAGGTGCCATAGGTGAGCACGAAGGCGGAGGCAATCGTGAAGTCCAGACCAGCAGGCATGGGAATGATTTTGGTCGCGTTCACTACGACCTCCTCGGCAAAGCCGCCCCAGCCGCTAGAAGCAATCACGTGATCTCCCACGCTGACGCCCCTGACTCCTTCGCCCACCTCTTTGACAACGCCCGCGACCTCGCTTCCCGGTGAAAAAGGCATGGCCGGTTTAAACTGGTATTTCCCCTGGATAATGAGCGTATCGGGAAAATTGACGCCGCACGCCTTCACCTCAACCACAACCTGTCCTTTACCCGCTCGCAGAGGCTCGACCTCTTCGATGACCAGTGTCTCTGGCATCCCATACGCTTTGCACAACACCGCTTTCATGTATGCTTTCTCCTGCTTCTATGTTTATCTATGCTTCCTATATTAGCATCATCATATCATGCATTAGATTCGATTATCAAAATTCTTTAGTGCGGTGTGAAGTGTGAGGTGACACCTCACACTTCACACCGCACCCCAAAATCCTGCGAAGCGCCGCAGGCGCTGAGGAGTCCAGCAGTGCAGAAGTCTGCACAGTTCTCAAATCTTTTTACCTTGCTCATACGTGTAAGGACTAGATTAACAAGCATTAAGGAAAGTAGCTGTAGCTGGAATCTATTGAGTAGGATACATTCCACTGAAAGGAAAACACAATGCGGTCCACCATGCCCAACGAAATACGTGGAGCAAACCGGACGACGCGCAACGCTGCTACGGGTAAATGGATGACAGGTTTTGCGCGCCTGGGTTACGTGGCAAAGGGAGTCGTCTACATTATTATCGGATTTTTAGCGGGCAAACTGGCACTTGGTCAGGGCGGCCAGGCAACAGACCAGAAGGGTGCGTTGCGCACCATCTCCGAGCAGCCGTTCGGCAAATTTCTGTTGATTGTTATCGCTATTGGCCTGCTCGCATTTGGTTTGTGGAGCCTGATTTAGGGCATTTACGATACCGAGGGTGAAGGACGAAGGGCGAAAGGCATCGTTGCGCGTATAGGGTACGCCGTTGTCGGTATTACTTACCTCGTTCTGGCTTTCGGAGCCTACCAACTGGCTGTGGGTACCGGCAATGGTGGTAACAGCACAACCAGCACAACTCAGGATGCGACGGCAAAACTGCTTGCGCTCCCATTCGGTGTGCCATTAGTGGTGATCGTGGGACTTGTCGTGCTGGGCATCGCATTTTACCTGTTTGCCAGAGCCTACCGCGCAAAGTTCCAGCGCCGTCTTGCCCTCTCCAATTTGAGGCCGCAGGTGAGAAAGGCCATGATCTCACTGGGCAGACTGGGATACGCCGCGCTCGGTGTCGTCTTCACCATCATTGGCATTTTCTTGATTGTGGCTGCTGTGCAGTTTAACGCACAGCAGGCCAAAGGTCTGGATGCCGCTATCGGAGAACTCCAAAAACTCCCCTTCGGTCAGTTGTTGCTTGGCCTTATGGCGCTTGGATTGCTCGCTTATGGCGTTTACTCGTTCGTCGAGGCTCGCTATCGTCGCCTCGGTGCCGCGTAATCTCTATTCGTATGGAACATGAAGCGGTCACAGGAGGAGCGCGCTCCTCCTGTGACCGCTTCATGTTCCATACACTTTATTTACTTCTTGCGTTCCAGCAGCAGTGTCGCTATTTCCGTCTCCACGATTGTGCCACCGCGCAGCAGCTTGACTGCCAGGCGCTCGCGTTCCTGGCTGGCTGCCAGCGTTTCGAGCAGGACAGCGTTGTCCTTCACCGCTTTTCCTGCCACTTCTAGCAAGATGTCGCCGATGAAAATGTCGCTATATTTAGCCTGGCGTTCCGGGCGTATACCAACCACCATCACGCCCGATGCCTGAGCAGCGAGTGAGCGCAGGGTAGCGGGCAGTTCCATCGTCAGTATCTCGATGCCCAGCGTGACGCGGCGCGCTGGCAGTTCCGCTAGCCAGGCGCTGACCACGCTGCTCGGAATGGCGACCGATAGATCGCCGCCGAAGATCATGGCGTTGATACCTACTACCTGGCCGTCCGCGTTCAGCAGCGGGCCGCCGGAATTGCCGGGAGCGAGTCCCACGTCCGATTGTATATAGTGGGTTGTCAGGTCGCCGGCCAGCTTCGCGGTGCGCATGGCGCTCATGATACCCGCCGTAACTACCCAGCGTTGCCCCCAGGGATGGCCGATGGCGAACACCCACTCGCCTACACGCAGCTTTGTTGAATCGCCGAGGGACAGCGTTTTCAGATTGTCGCCCTCGATTTTGAGCAGCGCCAGGTCAAGCCGGGGATTGCGCTGTAGCACAACCGCCGGGAAGCTGCGCCCATCCGCGAGTAAGGCTTCCACCTTTGCATCGTCTCGCCCGACGACATGGTTGTTGGTCAGCAAGCGGCCATCCTCGTTGATAAGAAAGCCAGTGCCGCCGCCTCGTCCCTCCGTGCGTACCTGCACAATGGCAGGCTTCGCGGCGTCGAAGATGCCAACCAGCGAGGTTGTAAAGACATCAGGCAGCGACGAATGTGTCGTAAATGGTGTAATTTGTGTCATTGCACTTCCCTGTCTACTGGCGCTGTCCGATGGTCACCGAGAGCGTATGCAGCGTATTTCCCCGGATCACTTCAATGGGAACAGTCTTGCCCGCGCTGTCTCCTGCCAGCACCACCTGTAAATCTTCCGAGTCGAGCACAACGTGACCATCGAGTTTGATCAGAATGTCACCGAGCAAGATACCGCCCTGCTGCGCCGGGCTGTTCTCATCAACCTTAACAATCAATAAGCCGTACTCCTGCTCCTGCGCGCCTTCGGGTCGTTGTGCGGCTGGCAATTCTACCAGCTGGCTGCTGATGCCCAGGAAGCCGCGTTTGATGTGTCCCTGCCGCACCAGCGTTTCGGCAATGGTGACGGCGTTCTGCATGGGGATTGCAAGTGTGAGATTTTGTACCAGCCCGGTAGTCAGCAGTCCCAGCACATGTCCCTGCATGTCGATCAGGGCGCCGCCAGAAAAACCGGGGTAGGGGATGGCGTCGGTGCGCAGGTAGCGTTCGAGCAGCGTGCCTTTGCCGGTGCGCAATGGGCCGCCGATAGCGCTTACCACGCCCGAACTCGCCATTGGCCCCTCTTCGTTGGTGCGCCCCACCGCCATAATCAACTGGCCGACACGCGCGCTTTCGGCTGACGCGCTGGCTGCTTCCAGCCCCAGATCCGCCACGCGCAGTACGGCCAGATCGCTGGCGGCGTCGCGTCCCACCACTTGCGCGGCCAATTTGCGTTTATCAGAAGTTTCTATGGTAATCTCTTCTTGCTGCAAAACGTGATTTGCCGTTAGCACCAGTTCCGGCGCGTAAACCACACCACTGGCAGGCTGCCGCTCGCGTCCGTTGACGAGTACAATTGAGGGCGCGACGCGCTCGACAGCGTCGGCCATCTGGTTAGAAAGCTGGCGCAAAAGAGATGTATCGTTCGTGCTTGTTGTTTGTTCCATCAGTTTGTCCTTGTAGTTGAACGGAATAGTATATTCGGCGGAACCCGTGTCTAAACTATACCCACTTTCAGCATCACACGCATCGGTTATTTTACCAGTTTCTATCCTGCACAATTTAACAGGATGCTTTGCTGTGCTATGATTTTATCAGGATAGTAATTTATTGTGCCCGATCCCAGTAGCGACACCCCTTGCGGGTGTCCCGTCTTGCCCGCAAGGGGTGTCGCTACTGGATTGTTAAGGGTCACTCAAAAGAAGGACACAGCATGATACAACTAGATCAACGGCAACTGGGAAAATCGGGTATTGTCGTGCCGGCGCTCGGCGTAGGCGTCTGGAGTTGGGGCGATAAAAGCATCTGGGGCTATGGCACATCCTATACACGCGCCGATATTACGCAGGCGTACAAGGCCTGCCAGGATGCCGGCCTCAACTTTTTTGATACGGCGGAAATCTATGGCGGCGGCGCATCTGAGCGCATTCTGGGCGAGTGTATGCGCGAAGATGGCCGTCCTGTGATCGTTGCCAGCAAGTTCGCACCTCTGCCCAACCGTTTCTCGGCCTCTAAACTGCTCGACGCGCTGGATGCCAGCCTCCAACGCCTGGGAGTGTCATCGATTGACCTCTACCAGATTCACTGGCCGTACACATTTCTCAACAAGACTGCCTTGATAGATATGATGGCGAAGGCGTATAACACTGGCAAAATTCGCGCTGTCGGCGTCAGCAATTATAACGCGATGCAGATGCGAGAGGCGCACGCGAGGCTGGCGCGTTACGGAATTCCCCTGGCCTCGAACCAGGTGCATTACAGCCTGCTGCATCGCAAACCCGAAGACAACGGCGTGCTGGATGCCTGCCGCGAACTGGACGTGGCGCTCATAGCGTACAGCCCCTTGCAACAGGGCCTGCTGACGGGCAAATACCGCGCCGGGCAAAACTTCAAGATGGTTGGTATGCGCCGGTTTATGCGCGCCTATAATACATCCAGTCTGAATAAAATCGAGCCACTTCTCCAGACAATGGAGACCATCGCTCAAGCGCGGAACAAGACAACCGCCCAGGTTGCCCTCAACTGGCTGCTGGCAAAGGATGAGCATATCGTCCCCATCCCTGGCGCGAAAAACCTGCGCCAGGCCTCCGACAACGCCGGTTCCATCGGCTGGCGTCTCAGCGAAGACGAATTTCGCCAGATCGACGAGGCATCGAGCGGGTTGTAGAGAATGTGTATGAACGCGATCAATCGCGTTCATACACTTACTTTGTGGCGCTATGATGTATGGGAGGCGGGCGCGAAGCCAGGCGCATCTTTACGCGCAAACGCTTCGAGCAACTTCAGTTCTTTGCGATACACGCGCCTGTTTATCATCGGAACGACCATGCGCTCAATCACGCCAGTCAAACCTGGTGTGGAGTTCATCGTCGTGGATATCTCGACATGCGCCTTCTGACCTTCCTCTACAGGAATCACAGTGAAGGTTGTAGTGGTATTTTGTGGTGTATCGATATCCTGCTCAACAAGTACTCTTCCCGGCTCCGGCTCGCTTACACGATGGCGAAATGTTTTTACCACTCCCAGCGTTTTGAATTTGAAACTAAGAACGGTGCCAGCGCCATAGCCGCCCTGCTCGACCTGTAGATCAAAAAAGTTCTCCTGTGGGACAATGTTTGGATGCCCATGCCGGTAGTCAGCAATTGCAGCATACACATCTCCCGGGCGCGCATTGAGAACAGCCTCAGCTTTCACATAAATCTGTCGCATGATATTACCTTCCTGTTATATAACTTCAAGTCATATTCCTATGCAAAGATTAACATGCTATAATGCCCTATGTCAAGAGCTAATATAACGTGAAGTCATATGAAAGCAAAGGGAATGATTATGGAAGCGGAACGACCCGATGCCTATCCAATCACCTATGGTATGCTGGGCCTGCTGGCATACTGGGGGCCATTGTCTGGCTACGATATCAAGCACTTATTCGATCATACCCTCACGCCGATGTGGGGAGCCGCGCATAGTCAGATCTATAAAGAGTTGCGGCGCATGAAAGACCTGGACTGGGTAGAGATGAGGCGCGAGGAGCAGGATGCACGCCCCGACCGCAAGGTCTACTCTATCACTGAGAAGGGTAGCGACGCGCTGCGCCAGTGGCAGGCGCGGCCACCAGAGGTTTTCCAACTGCGAGATGAATTGCTGCTCAAACTTCTTTTCGGTTCCTTCGCTGCCCCTGGCGATCTTGTTCAGCATTTGCGCGCAGGCATCACCAACCACGAAACACGCCTGCATCAATATCGCCAGAACTCCCTGGTTATCCCGCCACGCGCAGCGTTCCAACATGCCGAAAAACGTCCTAACCCCTACGCCGAAAGCGAAGATAACCCCTACCTATCCTTAATCGCCCACTTTGCCGTCGAATTTGAAAAAACCTACCTGCGCTGGCTGCACGAAGCGCTGGATTTTGTTGAAAATGGACGGATGGGGGTGCCGATAGATGGTGATGAATAAGAATCGGGCAAGGAGATGCGGGCGGCGCAAGCGCCCTTACTTGAGTCTGTGAACAAAGAGTCGTAGGGGCGGGAGTTGGGGAGAGGATGGGTGGGGGCGCTTGCGCCGCCCGCGTTCCTTGTTGCCTGGCCCGTAACACTCACCTCTTCCCCCACACCCTGATCATCCTATCACTATGTCCACTTACCAGGAACTGCCCATCAGGACTGAATAGTACTCCATAAGCTTGAGCATTTGTTTGTACATAGTGCAAATAATGCGCACGGGATGAACGATTTTGCCTCTCTTTGAATATAAAATGTGTTTGTTGCGCGTAGTATACGACAGTTCTGAATTGATGACAATATACCAGGGCGGGGGCAAGCCCAGCCCGTACCCTATACAATCTGTGTGTATCAATCCGTAGCAGAGTACGGGCTGGGCTTGCCCCCGCCCTGACAACATTACCCCAGCGACCCAATAAACTCCCTCAGCCTCGTCCGCGCCTGTTCAAGCGCCGGCATTTCCAACATGGCCTTATCTGGCTGTCCTCCATCATCCCATTTTTCAGCCTGAGCCAGCATTGCCCACAGCACTTCCTCGCGCTCGTTTTCCGTTTCCGCCTCTGTCGGTGTGTAGAGCATACTGGTTGCCAGGCGCAGGCGCAGGGCCTGGGGCTGTTCGCCGAAGGCGGTGCCGGGTAGGGCCGCGATATCCCAGCGGTCTAACAGGTAATGGGCCAGTTGCTCGCTGGTAGAGATACCTCGCGCGAGCAGCGCGTCTCGCCAGGGCGCGAAGTCGGGGTAGAGGTAGAAGCCACCCGCCGGACGCGAACACAGCGCGCCCGCTCCGGTCAGAGTTTCGTATAGTTGAGAGACAGCATAAGCGTGGATGCGTGCTGAGGCTTTGACGTATGAGGTGAGTTCGGCGTTGGGGCTATAGGCGACGACGGCGGCTTCTTGCACCGGGGTGGTGGCGGACGACCAGATTTCGCTGGCGAGGGCGCGTAGCGAGGCCATCAGTTGTTTGCCTGCCGCACCGCCTGGGAGCGCGGCGTAGCCGAGCCGCCAGCCGCCAGCCGAGAATGCTTTTGAGAGGCCGCCGGTTACAATGCAGCCTTCGGGGTAAAATTGCGCGGGGGAGACATGCGCGCGCCAGCCGTGCGCGAGTTCCGCGTATATCTCGTCGCTGATGAGCGTGATGCCGTGTTCGCGTGACCATTGGCGCGATGGCCTGCGTATCCTCGCCAGTGAACATGCTGCCCGTCGGATTGCTCGGCGTATTGACGATCAGGATGCGCGGGTTGGCACCCTCGAAACGCGCGCGAGTCAGCGTTTCAGATAGCATATCCGGTGTCAGCCGGTGATGGTCGCTGGCATCGGTTTCGACTGGAATTACGCGCCGGCCTGCCAATCGCGCATGGGGGGCATAGCTTACCCACGATGGCACGGGCAGGAGCAGGTCGCCTTCGAGGACCTGTAACAGGGTATAGAGCAAGGGCTTGCTGCCAGGGGCGACAATGATTTGATCGGGAGTGAAGGCGAGATGGCGCGTGCGTTCCAGGTACGCGGCGATGGACTTGCGTAGCGAGGGTATGCCTGGGACGGGAGCATAACCGGTATGTTTCGCGGCGCGTGCCATTGCTTCATTGAGCTGTGGGTGGAGAGGAAACGATGCCTCGCCAAAACCGAGATGGATGGTTTTGCGCCCGGCGGCGCGTCTTGCCGCCACCGCTTCGTTGATGGTGAGTGTGGGCGAACTTGCCATTTCCTGTAGCGAAGACGCCAGGGCTAACGGCGCGCTGCTGTGTGTTTGCGCGATGAGCGAATGTTGCTGGTGTGGATTGTGCATGGTTGTTCCTATTGTTGCTGTTGATGTTGTAGTCCCTGTTCAATCCAGGAGAGATGCAGGCGTTCGTGTTGAGCGTTGGTCATCATCACGCCGCCAATCGTGCCATCAGCCCAGGGCGAGCCTGGCAGAGGCATAGCAAGTTGCTCATCGCTGACTTGCTCAAGCAGCGCGAGGGTCTCCTGCCGGGCGCGAGCAAGCTCTGTGAATAGCGTCCCCATATCGTCTTCGTGGTGCGCGTCAACATACTTCTGGTTGTTGCGGTGAATCCATGCCAGCACCTCTTCGCGGTTCTTCGCGCCGGTACGACTGAAGCCAACCGGATCAGCGTCACCCCGAAGCCATCGTCTCACCATACCCTGAAACGCGAGTTCAATTAACGTCAGGTGGGCGAGGTGATCTTTGGGACGCCATGCTGCGCCGCCAGGCGTCTCACTCTGTGTACATGCCGTTTCGAGTTCTTGTGGTGTAAATGTACTGTAGCGCGCGAGCAGTTCCGCGCGTGCCTCCGCCAGCGTCTTCAGCATCTCATCGCGTGTGGGCATCATTGCTCTCCTGGTAATGTGTAGTTGATTAAAGATAGTGTATCACAATAACATGAACTTGCCTGGCAAGTACAGTTATTTGGCTCTACATCCTTGCGGGTGAATGTAGGGACGCGATTATGGAAATTGGTAAATTAATTCGGTAAGGATCCAACCAGCCCCCTCTGTCAATGTTGGAATTCTAGGGACCTGGCACGCTGTAACTTGCACTCGAGATTGCCTCGCTTGTTATGAAGATTTACCCAAGATTGAGCATAGCCTCACCTCATCAATAGTTGGGCTTCGCCACAAAAATTTGGGTATCACTCCGATTCGTCCATACAGTACCTATAATCTGTGCCATAATATGCTGTCCAATAGCTCTTGCAATCCTTGCGAAAGAGGGCTATGTTGTAGTAGGATAAAGGTATGACTAGAACCAACAATGACATCTCCGGTGGTGTTGTCCACGAATTGCCAGAGGACTTACGGCAAGTCCTCGCTTCTGACGCGGAGGCGCTCGCGGCATGGGAGGAGCTGACGCCTCTTGCGCGCAATGAATGGATCTGCTGGGCCATCTCCGTGAAAAAACCAGAAACCAGAAGGCAGCACGTTGAAAGGGTGCGCACGGAACTCAAAGAGGGCATGCGCCGACCGTGCTGTTGGTATGGCTGTATTCACCGCACGGACAAGCCAATAAGCCCGTCGGTGCAGTGGGTGCTCGAGAAACGATCGAAAAAGTCAACATAGATGATGGCTTTCATAGCATGAGGGCTCATGTACTTTTGACTGGTTCAGCCCCACAGCTTCCAGCATGAGTGCTTGTAACGCGGCTTCATTGATAGTAACCAGTCCTCGCGGTTCGCAATTCGAGAGTTTTCCCTATCAGGCCTGGAGCGACGTAAGATGTCACGAGCCGCAAAGTAACTCACGGTAAATGCGTTGATTGATCAGACATGGGTGCGCCTTGGAGTGACTTGGCTGGCATTTTTTCCCAGTTTGTGCCATACTACCCATCGTTGGTCTGAATGGACGAGATCTCAAACAACCACCGGAGGCTACTGATTCCTCGGCAGGAGGCATCCCGATGAACGCATCCAACGACAACACTGCTGCAAAAGGCCTGCGCGGGTGGTGGTCATCTCCCCCGCGATCCGGCCTGCACCGCCTGATCAACCCATGGGAGTACCGCCACCTGCGCGTCTCTGGGGTCATGCGTCTTGCCGGTGGCAGTGTCGCGGCCGCCGCGGGCGGCGTGTGCCTCTCGTACCGCGTCTACAGATGGGCCGCCTTCTTCCTGATTCTTGCGGCGCTCAATCTCGCGGGTGGCTACTGGTACCTCACTCTCGCTCGCTCCGTATCTGCCCAAACCTGAGCCTGGTCAGACGCCCGCCATTTCATTTCGTGATTGACATCTTGATAAGCCTCACTTTCGTGTCGTTCCCGGTTTCTGGTTGGAAACAGAACTTGGGGTCCGAGTACGATCCACCAGAAAAACAACGATAAGGGCGGGTTAATTTAGACCCTTGTAATAGCGTGAAGAGTTTGATACATTACAGTGTGAAATACGCCTCAAATGGCTGTAGAATGCGATGCACCATGTAGACATTGATGAGAAGGAGCAAAGAAGATATGACTGTGGAGACACATAAGGAGACCATGGGCTTCCAGGCGGAAGTCAAGCAGCTACTCGATCTGATGATTCACTCCCTTTATAGCAATAAGGAGATTTTTCTGCGCGAATTGATTTCCAACGCGTCGGACGCTATTGACCGTTTGCGCTTCGCCTCGTTATCAGATGCAGCTCTGCTCGAGCAAGATACTGAGCTGGATATCCATGTAGCCTATGATAAGGATGCGCGCACGATTACCATTACTGATAACGGCATCGGCATGATGCGCGACGAGGTGATCGAAAACATTGGCACCATCGCCAAATCGGGGACGCGCGAATTCTTCTCGTCGCTAACGGGCGATCAACAGAAGGACGCCAACCTGATCGGGCAATTTGGCGTGGGCTTCTATTCCTCGTTCGTGGTGGCCGACAGGGTCACGCTGTCCACGCGCAAGGCTGGTATGCAACTTGACGAGGGTGTGCGCTGGGAGTCCGATGGGCAGGGTGAATATACGCTTGAGATGATTGAAAAGCCTGCGCGCGGCACAGAGGTGGTCTTACACCTGCGCGAGGGCGAAGATGAACTGCTCGCCAGGTATCGCCTGACTTCCATCATCAAAAAGTACTCGGACCATATCGTGGTGCCTATCTTGATGAAGGTGGAAGATGAGGAGAAGGATGAAGAGGAACGGGTGAATAGCGCCGCCGCGCTGTGGACACGCTCTAAAAGCGAGATCAGCCCGGAAGAATATAACGAGTTTTACAAGCACATTGCCCACGATTTCGAAGACCCCCTGGCCCATGTGCATAGCCGCATGGAGGGGACGCAGGAGTATACCCTGCTGCTCTACGTACCTGGGCGCGCCCCGTTCGATTTGTGGAACCGCGAACAGCGTCACGGGGTCAAGCTCTACGTGCGGCGCGTCTTCATCATGGACGATGCCGAGCAGTTGATGCCCGGCTACCTGCGTTTCGTGCGCGGTATCGTGGACTCCAACGATCTGCCCTTGAACGTCTCGCGCGAAATTTTGCAGCAGAACAAGCTGATCGATGCCATCCGCTCCAATGCCGTTAAAAAGATGCTCGGCGTGTTTAGCGACCTGGCGAATAAAGAGCCGGAGAAGTATGCTACTTTCTGGGACCAGTTTGGCCGCGTGCTTAAAGAGGGTATTGCCGAAGATTCCAGCAACCGCGAGTCGCTGGCAAAATTGCTGCGCTTTGCCTCAACTGCTTCGAGCAACGAGACGCAGGATGTTTCGCTTGAAACCTACGTTGCGCGCATGAAAGAGGGCCAGGACAAGATTTACTACATGATCGCCGATAGCTACGCCGCCGCCGCCAACAGCCCTTTGCTGGAAATCTTCAAGAAGAAGGGCGTCGAAGTGCTGCTGCTCTCTGACCCGGTGGATCACCTGCTGGGCGCGGAACTGCACGAGTTTGACGGCAAACAACTCTCGTCCATCTCGCGCGGCGAAGTAGACCTGGACAAGATTCAGGATGTGGAAGAAAAGCCGGAAGAGGAACAACAGACGGTCGGCGAAGTGCAAACGCTGGTGGATCGTCTCAAAGAGGTGTTGAAGGATCAGGTAAAGACCGTGCGCGTTTCGACCCGCCTGACAACTTCGCCTGCCTGCCTGGTGGTTGACGAGTACGATATGGACCCCAGCCTGCTGCGCCTCTTGAAAGCCAGCGGCCAGAATATGCCAACCATGAAGCCCATCCTGGAGATCAATACGCATCATCCCATCATCCTGAAAGTCAGCAATGAGGCCGACGAGCAGAAGTTCAGCGACTGGGCCTACGTGCTCTTCGATCAATCGACGCTGACCCTGGGCGAACAACTTGATGACCCAGTGGCCTTCGTCAACCGGCTGAACGGGTTGTTGGCGGGGATGTAACCAGCCATACATTAGATGCGAGTCGCTGAAAGGAACCGAGATTGTGACACGAGAGATCGTTCTCTCTCAACTTGCTGATATCATTGTTTCCTTACAGCGCTCGCATCCACTACGGGTAGCAATCGATGGCATCGATGCGTCCGGCAAAACAACACTGGATAAAATGATATACTAGCATGAAGTAGAAACTTACTCAGCGGAGGAGGCATTCCGATGTCATACCAGATCACATTGAACGATCAAGAGTACGCAGCTCTTGCCGCTGCTGCCGCTAAAAGTGGCACTGATCCTGAGCAACTCTTGCATGAAATGATCCAACGCCTGGAAAAATCACCTCAAAGAAAACGTCCTTTGACAGCCTATGAGATAGTCGAGAAGCAATATCACGAGGGAAAAATCAGCCATATTCCGACACGCCAACCGCTCACGCAAGAAGAACGCGAAGTGCGCGAACGGCGTGTTCATGAGTATGCCGGGGGGAAGGCTGCATCGGAGATGGTAATTGAAGATCGAGGACCTTACTAATGGCTCTATACTTTCTCAACTCTTCGGCTATTGTGAAGCGATACTCTCAAGAATCAGATTTGCTCGCAATAGAGCCTGACTATTGTTTCTCAATACTCAGAATTTTGCTCTTGACAACTCCCCGTATCCACCCTATAATCTGAACAGAAGAAATTATCGGCGGGGTTTCCCCCTGCCAGGGAACAAAACAATGCTCAGTTACCAACCAAACCGACAATTTAGCTTTTATTATTGGTTTAGCCCTCCAGCATGATGGTGGGCCCTTTGGGCTGAGCGAAAATTAACCACCAACATGCTGGAAGCAGAGGAAAAAAACCTCTGCTTTTTTGTTTGGTAAAAAAGGAAGGAAGTAGTTTCATGATTATCGTCACTCGTAGTCAGGCAACAGACACAGAACATCAACAGGTGATTGCACTCCTGCAACAACTGGCAGGCAGCCAGCGACCCATCAGCGCGATTACAATGCAAGGACGCCGGGTCATCGCCATCGACGGCAATAGTCTCGATGCCCAGACGCACGCCGCACTCAGCCAGCATCGAGCGGTTGAGCGTATCGTTGCTACCAATGTGCCCTACCAGCTTGTGAGTCGCGCTTTTCAGAACGAGGATAGCTGCGTGGTTGTCGGTGATCTTCCTGGCAGTCGGCCCGTCACCATCGGCGGTGCCGCGCCCGTTATTATCGCCGGGCCGTGCGCAGTTGAGAGTCGCGAACAGTTGCTGGAGATTGCCCGCGCCGTAAAGGGTGCCGGGGCGCAGGTGTTGCGCGGCGGCGCATTCAAACCGCGCACTTCGCCCTACCAGTTCCAGGGATTGGGCATCGAGGGCCTGCAATTCCTGGCGGAGGCGCGTGAAGAAACAGGCTTGCCGGTTATTACCGAGGTGATGGAGCCTGATATGGTTGAGGTGGTATCGCAGTACGCCGATATCTTGCAGATCGGCAGCCGCAACATGCAGAACTTCCCCCTGTTACAGGCGGCAGGCAGATCCCCGGCGCGTCGTCCGGTGATGCTCAAACGCGGCCTGGCCTCTACCATCGACGAGTGGCTGCTGGCGGCGGAATACATTGTCGCCGCTGGAAATCCCAACGTCATCTTGTGCGAGCGCGGCATCCGCAGTTTCGACTCGCACACGCGCAACCTGCTCGATCTCACCTGCGTTCCCCTGCTGCACGAGTTGACGCATCTGCCCGTTATCGTCGATCCCAGCCATGCCACGGGCCGCCGCGAACTCGTACCCACCATGTCACGCGCCGCTATAGCTGCCGGGGCGCATGGGCTGATCCTGGAAACGCATACAGACCCTGATAAGGCATTGTGCGATGGTCGTCAATCCATCACACCCGCACAATTACAAAGTATCACGCGGGAAACACGGCTGGTTGCTCAAATTATGAGCGACGCAGCCGTGTTAGCGTATGTGGCCTGATTCCTGGTTCTTTTCCAACAACGGCGTTGGAAGCCACTCCGTTTCCACATTACACTCTGACTTCTGCGCCGCTAGCATTAATGCCTGGCCTTGTGTATCTGGCTGGCTGTCAGGTATACTTGGAGAAGAACGGAGGAGTTTATGCTTCTCAACGGTGTCTTGCTAGCACATTCGAGGTAATGATGACCACAACGGTACGCTCCAATTCTCCATTTTTGTCCACTTTTCCCGGTCGTTACTATTATGATCCCGCTATTTTTCAAGAAGAACAGGAACATATTTTTGGCAAAATGTGGTTCTATGCAGGACGCGCTGATGCCCTATCCTCGCCCGGCTCGTATCGCGTGGTGACGGTTGCCAGCGAAAGTATCATCGTTATAAGGGGTAAAGAGGGGCAATTACATGCCTTTTTCAATGTCTGCCGCCATCGCGGCGCGCGTTTGTGCAATCAAGAAAGCGGGCAATTAAAGGGTTCGATCCAGTGCAAATACCACGCCTGGACGTATGGGCTGGATGGGCGGTTAATTGGCGCGCCCAATGTGATGAGCGATGAGCAGTTCGACCGTATGGCCTATGGCTTGCTGCCGGTAGCTCTGCATGTCTGGGAAGGACTGATCTTTCTCAATCTTGCCGAAAACCCGCAGCCCTTTGAAGCACAATTGAATGATCCCAAAGTGCAGCAATTCGGCGACATCTCGCCCTACGATCGCTACCAGATAGGCAGGCTCAAAGTAGGTAAATCTATCACCTACGAGGTGCAGGCCAACTGGAAGCTCATTATTGAGAATACGCTTGAGTGTTATCATTGCGGCCCCATGCACCCGGAATTGTGCGAATTGATTCCCCTCTATCGCACGGGTAAGGTATTTGCCGACGAGGATTTCTCCGCGGGAGTAATGCTGGGCGAGCAGGTTGAGGCTTTCAACATCACCGGCAAAGCCAGCCGACCGCCGCTGCCCGGCCTGTTGCCGGAGGATACGCGTCGCTACTACGGTTTGCTGTTCCTGCCCAACATGTTCATCAACTTACTGAGCGATCACGTGGTGGTCGATACCCTCCAGCCTCTGGGACCGGAACGCACCCTCGTTACATCCGACTGGCTCTTCGACCCCGACGTAATGGCTCGGCCAGACTTTGACCCGTCGGACGCCGTTGATCTACTCGATCTCGTCAACCGGCAAGACTGGGTCGTCTGCGAGTTGACCCAAAAAAGCATGGCCTCACGCGCCTACCGCAACGGCGGCAACTACGCCCCCGACGAGCACCACATTCGCGGCTTTGTGGAGTATGTGCTGGAGAAGCTGGGGCACTGAACTACCTCAGCGACCCAAAACTCCGCATATGCTCGCGTTCCTTTTCCAGCGCGCCTTCAGGGAAGCCCTGTTCGCCGCCAATTTTGCGGGCTTCCAGGGTCATGCCTGCGGCTTCTTCCATGCTGATTATGAGGAACGCGGTTCCGAGCGGGTCGCGTCCGAATGCCAGCAGGCCGTGATTAGCCAGCAGGACAGCCGGGGCGTCTGGATGTCGCGTGATTTGATCGATGATGTTGGTGACGGATTCACGCGAACCGCGTGGGGCCCAGTCCGCGACAGGAATATCGACCGTGATGCCGAAACGCAGCAGGGCTTCATAGGCGCATGGCAACGGCTGGTGTGCCAGCGCGAAGCTGGTGACGTGCGGCGAATGCGTGTGCATGACGCTATGAACATCCGGGCGGGCGCGGTAGACGCTCGAGTGCATACCAACAATCTCGCGTGTAGCTGGATCGAGCGTTCCCGAAACAACCTCGCCATCAAAGGTCACGACCGGTATGAGTTCGGCTGAGAGTGACGTGTGTAGCCCGGTCGATGTCAGCAGCATCTGCTCTGTGCCGGGTATGCGCGCGCTCATGTTGCCGTGCTTGCTATGCGACATTACCCCGGCCTGTAGCAGCCGTCCTACTGCTTCGACCAGTTGTTCCCGCAATACCTCCGTGGAATCGTGTGTCATGTGCCTGTTCCTTTCTTTGTCTGGATCAATCGGCTATTCGGCAGTCCAACCGCAGTCAATGCTCTGCGCGCTGCCAGTAATGCCGCCGGCGGCATTGCTGCACAAATACGTCGCCAGTTGCGCCACTTCGCGTGGTTCCAGCAAGCGGTAAATCGCGCCGTTCGCTACCATAATTTTCTCGACCACCTGATCTTCAGGAATGTTGTGGATGCGTGCCTGTTCAGCAATCTGCTTCTCGACCAGGGGCGTGCGCACATACGATGGACAAATGGCGTTGCACGTCACATTATACGCTCCAGCCTCTAACGCTGTCGTGCGCGTCAAGCCGACCAGCCCGTGTTTTGCCGCGACATAGGCGGATTTGAACGGCGATGCAATCAGCCCGTGTATCGAGGCAATGTTAATGATGCGCCCCGATTTGCGCTCGTACATATTCGGTAGCACCGCTTTGGTGAGCAGAAATGGCGCGATCAACATCATGTCGATAATCAGCCGCCACTTCGCTTCAGGAAATTCGTGAATAGGTGCAATATACTGGATGCCCGCGTTATTCACGAGAATGTCGATCTTGCCCTCGGCGGCGAGCGTTTCAGCCACCAGTCGCGCAATATCGTCCGAACTTGTCATGTCGGCCTGCGCAAAACGCGCTCCCGCCAGTTCGGACGCGGCAGCCTGTCCTCTCTCGCTATCAATGTCGGCCAGCGTGACCCTCACGCCATGTCCGGCGAAATCTCGCGCAATCGCCAGGCCAATACCGGACGCGGCCCCGGTCACAAGCGCCACTTTACCTGATAGTTCTTGCATAGCAACACCTCCTGATGTATTTTATACAACATTCAGAGCAGGGCTTGCCCCCACCCTGGTAAGCATATCATGGATGAGAAATCTATTGCCCTTGCTGTTGTCGCATAGTATCGCCCATGAAGCTAGCGCGGTCGTTGTCGTGTGGATAAGGTTTCTCCGCAGGTACTTCCACCCCTAAAAAGGCGCATAAAGGCGTCCAGCCTTCTTTCACGTTGTAGACCAGCAGTTTTTCCGCCGGAACCTGCTGCTTGACTTCCTCAATGTGACGTAGAAAAACAGCAATGGCATATTCTTTGTCCTCAAAGCGGCCATCAAACGTCCCTTGCCAGATGAGGGCATTGATCATGTTTCTATGCACAGAACGAATAGCGTTAGGGTCAGGATTTTGATGTGAAACACGATAGATAGTGTTGGCGACGCTTTCGTACCACTTTTCGGGGTCTCGTACTGTGAGTAGCACTTTTGCGTGGGGATAGGCTTGCATGAGTTCTTTGTAAAAAGTGCAGGCCGGCCAGTCTACCGTAGCATGGTACCCCTTGAAAACTGTGTGCCAATCGGCTTGCTCTCCCCTCACAATCGCATCCCATTGCGCATCAACGCCCGGCTTATCAAAAAGTTCTGTCATATGATAACAGGGATTAAAGCCAAGCGCTTCAAGCGCGTGCTTTGTGGATAATGTCCCCGTTCGTCCGAAGCCCGCCCCGATGATTTTCAGCCCGCTAGCCTCGTTTTTCGTTCCTGTTTGCTCTGCCATGTGTGACTCCTTTCGGGTTTGATGCCCAATCAAGCTTACCTCTTGTATAGAATACATGAACGCAATCGTGGTTACAAGATCAGGATAGGAAATCATTGTAAAGAATGCGCACATACTCAATAAAGGCAAGTGTTTCTCTCTGGCGCTTGATGCGCGAGCCAAACAGCGACGGCGTCTTAGAAGCGTGACGAATGCGCCACGCCTCGTCGATGAGCGCGTGCCAGCGCGTTGGAAGCTGGTCTCGCCAGCGCGTGAGAGATGCCGATTTCGAGATTATCTCACCTTCTTCAATGGCCGTCAGTATGCGGCAGAGCGTCGCAACGGCAGTCATGACCCACACGTCGAACAGGAAGAGATGCGGTTTTTGGGCCTTCCCGGCCCAATACGTATTGAGGTTGTAACGCATCGCGTCCAATACGTCTTCCCATGCTACCTCAAGTGATAGGGCCGAGATTTCAGGCCCAAGCAGGCGTATCCCCTTATGCTGAATTGTCCACCACGTAACAGCATTCAGGTCAAAATGACCGGCAGGATAGAGTTTGCCATGTGAAGCATAGGGATAAGGTGGTATCTGATCGTTATATTTTCCTCTATCGCGCAAAGGGACATACATAGGCTCAAGACGCTTGCCCAACGGGTATTCTTTTCCCAATTTCCAGTGAATACGCGCCAACTGCCTGAGTTCCTGCTCTGTCCATTCCAACCGGGTCAATGCAACGATATCAATGTCACTCTCCCGTTCCTCAAATGCGCCGAGAGCGATAGAACCGTAGATGTAGATTCCGTAGAAATAGGCGCGCAGTGGTTTCGAGGGCGTGCAGGTATGCATCGAGAAGCGGCTGGATATGTGGGGGAATGGGCGCTGGCATTGCAACAATCTCCGTAACTTTCAAGCAATATAGTGGCAGCATATCACGCGATTGTCCTTTGTGTGCAACAAGCACAGAGAAACAGGTCTTTGAGCCGGTTGAGAAACCATAACCGGACCTGTAAAGAAATCACAACAATTATTATTGATAGATTTATAGATGATCTTCTATAATTATTGCATCTTCCCATTATCCTCAATTTGGAGAGCATTCCGCGTTATTCATTCGTAACATCACGGGCTTATGCGGAGGTAACGGTATGACAATCGCGCTGGAACTCATGTCTGACAACATCGATCAAAGGCTTTTAGCTTATTTTCAGAAACTTAACGAGGATCAGCGCAAGATTGTAATACATGATAGTGGTCCTTTGTTAGTTATTGCAGGCCCCGGCTCAGGTAAAACTGAATGTTTGACTCTACGAGCGATGAACCTGTTGCTACTCAAAAAAGCAAAGCCATCTGAACTTGTCGTATGTACCTATACTGAAAAAGCTGCCTTTGAGATACAAGATCGTCTTTCTGATTTTGCCCGTACTGTAGAGTATCGCCCGGATATTTCGCAAATGCGTGTCGGCACCATTCACAGTATCTGCAATCGGTTCATTGCGGAGAACCTGCATCGCATGTCAAATGCTGATGATCGAAGGCCACCGATTGGAAATAACTATGGCACTCTGGATCATTTGCCTCAACGCCTTTTCATTTTTGAACATCTGAAGAAGATTTGCGGGAAGCATATTCAATTTTTCGTGGATCGTTGGGGAACGAGTTGGAACGCATCAAAGCAATTTCAGTCTCATTTCGACAAAATCACGGAGGAACTGATTGATATAAATGAGCTGCTTGCTCAACGTGAAACTTTTTTCCGTTACCTTGCTGATACGTATCGAACCTATCAGGGATTACTGGCGCGATACAATTTGGTGGATTTTGCTCATTTGCAAAAGATTATGTATGGTTTCTTAAAGAACCCTGCTATCGCTTATTATATCCAAAAGGATATCCGCTACATATTGGTAGATGAATACCAGGATACAAACTTTATCCAGGAACAGATACTTATAAAGCTAGCCGCAAAAACAAAAAATATTTGTGTGGTAGGTGATGAAGATCAATCTCTCTATAGATTTCGAGGCGCAACAGTTCAGAATATCCGCAGGTTCGAGCATATTTACAAAATTCAAAAGGATGAGGTAATATCACTTGCAACAAACTATCGTTCACATCCTGACATTATAGATATCTATAACAATTGGATAAACTCAACAAATTGGTATGATTTCCGCTCCGACAAGTGGATTTAACCGGAGCCAGAAAAAGTCTTTGAAACGTATCCAGCAGTCTTTTCTCTTCTCGGATTGGAAGCTGAAGACGAAGCCTCTCAAATCGCAGAATTTGTAGTTTTCCTGAAAGAACGTTCAAAAATTTCTGACTACAACCAGACGGTTTTACTTTTGAATAGCGTCAAAGAGTATAAAAGTAACGTGTATGTAAAGGCCCTTGAACAAAAAGGTATTCCCGTTTACTGTTCACGAGCAGGAACGTATTTCAACCTGGAAGAAGTAAAGTTAATCACAGGTTGTTTTGCCTATATCTTTAATTACTCAGTAGCGTCTTCTCTCGATGAAAACGCTGACAATGGGGTTCAAGCGTATATAAAGCAAACTTTATCGCTGCTGGATACTATTCGCAAAACCTGCCACCCATTAGCTATATGCCTCTCAGAACTTGAGTCAGAATTTGCGCAACTGGCCGAAGGACAGATATTGCATAAACAATTGGCAGATTACTTCTATCAAATACTCGCATATGAGCCATTCATTACATTTACCAGCAAGCAGGAGCAAGAGAATAAAATGCATAATCTGGTGATCTACTCTCAACTTTTGCAAACCTTCCAGAACTTTTATCATTACGATACTATCCATTATGAAAACCGTGAGAAGCTTGTTAAAGATTTTTTCGGCAGATTTATGCGTCTGCTTTTTGATGATGGTGTTAATCAGTATGAAAATCCAAAAGATCCTTTCCCACAGGGCTATATACCGGTTATGACCGTGCATCAAGCCAAGGGGTTGGAGTTCCCGGTGGTTGTGGTTGGGAGCCTTGAAAGAGATTTACCAGAATTAGAACGTATTGATAAAAAATTACGGCCATTTTACCACCGTTCAAAGTATGCGTTGGAACAATCTGTTCACTCTGAGCCGGACCAGAGCATTCCACTTTTCGATTATTTGCGTCAGTATTACGTTGCATTTAGTCGTGCTATGAACATACTGGTCTTAACCGGCAATCGGCACAATGGTATCGCACAATATTTTAATGAACTTGTAAAAGCATTGCCTCAATGGCCCACGGTCAGGGAAGCTTTGTCAGAGATAAAACCATTTAAACCAAAAGAACGGGTTCAAGCAAAACCTCGATATAGTTATACCGGTCATATCAGGATGTACGAGACCTGCCCAAGACAATACCAATTTTATCGCGAATATCAGTTTGTGCCATCCCGTCCCGCCGATACATTTGTTGGTCTTCTCGTGCATCAAACGATTGAGAAAATCCATCGCATTGCGCGTGATAAACAGATTTCCACGTTGACAGCCGAAAGACTACGGGAATTATTTGAACAGACTTATTATTTTCTCGCTTTTACAAATATGTCTTTACCTGATGAGAAGGACAAAGAGAAAGCATTCAAGCAAGTAGAGAATTACTTTTACAACAACCAGTTTGAGATGTACGATGTGAAAAATGTCGAAGAACATGTTGCCATTATGAAGGGTGATTACATTCTGAGTGGTAAGATCGATGTCGTGATGGAGCGCAACGGCAAGCGTGAGATATCGGATATCAAGACATCCAGCCCACCCGAACCTAATTCAATATCTCTGGAGAATTACGAAAGACAGCTATACATGTACGCTCATGCGCTGGAGCTACGTGATGATATCACGCCTGAGCGTTTAGTTCTCTATTGGACTGAAGAACCGCTCAAGAAAGATGCTCTGATGGTTTTCCCATACCAACGTGATAAGGTGGATAGTGCTGTAGATCAATTTGAGAAAGTTGTCGCCCAAATCAAAGCTGGAGAGTTTACTGTGGCAAATCCACCCCATCCCAATATCTGTAAAAAATGCGATTTGCGAAGCCGTTGTATCCGTGAAGGTGTTCTCGAGCCTTTGCAACCCACCTCTCACATATGACATGATAATGAGGGCATCCACTATCACTATGGAAGAGGCTATACAATAGAAAGGAACCATGACACATGTGTTACGATGACAACGCTATTCCACCAACACCGCCGGGTGACGCTGGCGCGGCGCAGGGAGAAGACCTTGTGCTGATGGCCGAGGACGGCAACCGCTTTTACGCCTACCTCGCTTTTCCTGAGCATCCGAGTAACGCGCAGATACTCATTTATCCTGATGTGCGCGGGCTGCACAAATTTTACAAGGAACTCGCGCTTCGTTTCGCCGAGGTTGGCATTACGGCGCTGGCAATCGACTATTTTGGACGCACCGCCGGCCTGAGCGCGCGCGACGAACCATTCGAGTACATGCCCCATGTGCAAGAGATGACAAAGGCTGGCTTCTTTGCCGACGTAAATGCCGCGCTTGCCTACTTGCGCGAGGGCGACGGAGCGAAACGCGCAACCTTCGTCACCGGCTTTTGCCTGGGCGGCAGCTTGACCTTTGTCACAGGCACACACGATCTCAACCTTGCTGGAGTGATCGGCTTCTACGCTGGCATGTCTCGAAAATTTGGTCCTATAGAGCGACCTGTAGTGGAAATTGGCGCGGAGGAAAGGTATCCCCTGCTGGGTCTTTTCGGCGGCGCTGACCAGGGCATTCCGGTAGAGCAGGTGCATCAATTCGAGGAGGGCGTCAAGCAATCCGGCGTCGAGCAAAAGATTATCATCTATCCCGGCGCGACGCATAGCTTCTTTGATCGCCGCTACGAGGAATTCGCCGGTGAATCCGCCGACGCCTGGAAACAGGTGTTGAGCTTTATCGCGGCCCATACGCCGCAGAGGTAATTAAGACAAAACAGAGAGCGCCATACCAGCGACAGGCGCTCTCTGTTTTGTCTTGTTTTTTATAGTGTTGGCAAATAGCGCGGGGCGTGACGCGCCAGTGTTGCCTGCTCAAAAGCATATGCCAGCTTGATAAGCGTGGGTTCGCTGTAGGCGCGTCCCATAAAGGTGATGCCGATGGGTAATTCAAAGGTGTAGCCTGCCGGGACGGTGATAGCGGGGTAGCCGGCCAGGGCCGCCGGCTGCGCGCTGCCACCGCTATGATGATCGCCATTGATAAGATCGATGCACCATGCTGGCCCCGTGGTAGGCATGACCAGCGCGTCCAGCTTGTGTTCGTCCATCACCTGGTCGATACCCTCCTCGCGAGCCAATCGCCGGTTTTCGGCCAGCGCGTCGAGGTAAACCTGGGCGTCGAGCGCGGGAGTGTCCTGCGCTTTAACCATAAGTTCGTGTCCGAAATAGAGCAGTTCTTGTTCTTTATGAGCATTATTGAAAGCAATAATATCTGCCAGCGAGCGCACCGGCGAGTCGAGAAGTCCGGCAAGATAGGCATTCAAGTCGGCCTTAAATTCGTAAAGCAGTACCGTCAATTCTGACTCTGAACTGCTCATCTGCTTTGCGGTTGGAATATCGGCGTTGTCGACGATTTCTGCGCCCAACTCGCGCATCCGCTCAATGGCGGCGTTGACAATCGCGTCAGTTTTCGCGCTATAGCCGAAGTAGTGCTGGCGGGCGACGCCGATGCGCGCCCCGCGCAACCCGTCCGCGTCCAGAAATTTCGTATAGTCAGTATGATACAGTCGATTACTGGCGGCTGTAGCCTGGTCATGCTCGTCAATACCTGTGATGGCCCCCAGCATAATCGCGGCGTCGGCGACGGTGCGCGTCATTGGCCCGACGGTATCCTGGCTGTGCGATATGGGTACGACGCCTGCGCGACTGGTGAGGCCGACGGTGGGTTTGATGCCCACCAGCGCGTTGATGGCGGATGGGCAAAGGATTGACCCATCCGTCTCGGTGCCCAGTGACGCCGCCGCCAGGTTCGCGGCTATGGCCGCGCCAGAGCCTGAACTTGAGCCGCAGGGGGAGCGATCCAGCACATACGGGTTGCGCGTTTGCCCGCCGCGACCGCTCCATCCGCTTGTAGAGGCGTCTCCGCGAAAGTTTGCCCACTCGCTGAGGTTGGTTTTGCCCAGAATTACCGCGCCTGCCTCGCGCAGTTTGCGCGCCACAAATGCATCTCGCGGTACCCGCGATCCCAGCAGAGCTAGCGACCCTGCCGTCGTTTGCATGTGGTCATCGGTAGCGATATTGTCTTTGATAAGTACGGGAATACCATGCAGCGGCCCTCTTGCTCCGCTATCCGCCCGTTCGCGGTCAAGCGCGCGCGCAATCGCAAGCGCGTCGGGATTGATCTCAATAACCGCATTGAGCGTAGGGCCGTGCCGGTCGATTGCCTCGATCCGTTCAAGATACATCTCGACGAGACGTTCAGCCGTGAGTTGCCCGCTACTCATAGCCGCCTGAAGCTGAGAAATTGTCGCCTCTTCAAGCTGCGAAAATGCCTCCCCATGTGTCTCGTGCATAACTATCCTCCCAGTGCATTGATACGTGCAAGATGAGCATAGTATAGCATAACGGAGCTGACCAGGGCGTAGGCAAGCCCAGCCTAGAGGCAAGACCAGGGCGGGGGCAAGCCCAGCCCTAGAGGCAAGCACCAGGGCAGGGGCAAGCCCAGCCCTACCCTATACGGAAGAAGAAATCCACGTCGTATAGGGTAGGGGCTGGGCTTGCCCCTGCCCTGGCTTGGTAGCATCGTATAGGGTAGGGGCTGGGCTTGCCCCTGCCCTGGCTCGGTAGCATCGTATAGGGTAGGGGCTGCCTGCCCTGCCCCCGCCCTGGTCAGCTCATCCCTCTTTCGGCTCTTTGGGCAGGTGTTGTGGAATGTCTGTGACAACGATGCCGGAGCGGCTCAGCAAAGCTGTTTTCAACTGGAAGGCCGTCTGGTTATGCAGCGGAATTTCCCACCAGTGGGCTACCACGAACTCTGGCAAGATGATCGTCAGCGTATCTTCGGGGTACATCGTATGCACCGTATCAATGTAGGCTAACAGCGGGCGCAGCAGGGAGCGATACGGCGATTCGATCACTACCAGTGACGTTTCCTCTTCGGGCGCGAGATGCTTTTGCAGGCGCTCCCATTTCTCCTGTACCGCCTCCACTTCATGCTCATCCATAGCAACGTGCGCCGCCGTCACATAGGGCGAGATTGAGCGGGCATAGGCCAGGCTCTGTAAGGAAGGCCGGTCCAGTTCAGCGATGGGAACGATAAAGCGGTGACGAAACTCCTTTGGCTGTAATTCAAGCGGTTGCTCCAAAGCTGTGTGGGTCAGATTTGTCACCACTATGGCGGGCCGGAAGAACAGCCTGGCCTTCAATTGCAAGATGAGGGGATTATGCAGCAGTCAACCAAGGGGCGATACCTGCGTGATTTCTGGCAGCATGACCGTTAGCGTCTCGTCGGCGTGCTGCTTCTGCGTGGCATCGATGATATCGAGCAGGCTGCGCACGAGCGAGTGTTTACCCGGCTCAACGATGTCCAGGCGCGTGCGTTTACGTTCGGGAAGCGTGTTTTGCCACTCTTCCCACTCGGCGCGCAGGCTCTCAGTCTTGCTCTGGTCGCGTCCTACATGCACGGCGGTCACTTCTTGCGTGATCGAACGGGCATAGGTCAGGCTGCGTTTGGTCGCGGAGTTCAGATGCGCCACAGGTACGATGAAATGGTGCTGGATGTCCTTAGGACGGATAGGAATCTCTGTGGTGCGCTCGCGCTCTACATGCATGTAATGTTTGTGGATGCCGAGGAACATCAGGACCAGCAGGGGGATGAGGATAACGACGATCCAGGCTCCCGATAAGAATTTGGTGGACGAGATCACCAGCGCTACCAACAACGTGGTGAGCGCGCCCAGGCCGTTGATGATAAGGCTGCGCTGCCAGCCCTTTTTCTCGCGGCGCAGACGCCACCAGTGGCGCACCATACCGCTCTGTGAGAGGGTAAACGACATGAAGACCCCCACTGCGTACAGGTTGATGAGGCTGGTTGGTATCTCCCTTGAAGATCAACGAGTAGCAGGCTGGCCATGACTGCCAGGAAAACGATGCCGATCGAGAAGGCCAGGCGATCACCCCGGAAAGCGAACTGGTGCGGCAGGAAGTGGTCGCGCGCCAGCAGGGATGAGAGGCGCGGGAAGTCGGCGTAGCTGGTGTTGGCCGCCAGCGTCAGGATGAAGAGCGTGGCGAGCTGGAACACGGGAAACATGAAGTAGAGCGGCCCGGTAAACACCAGCTTTGCCATCTGCCCGATGACGGTCGGGTTGCCACTTGGAACTGCCTCAAGATGATAGGACATCGCCAACACGGTTGTGCCGATGAAAAGCGTTCCCAGGATTATCACCATCCAGGTAAGGGTGGTGGCGGCATTGCGCGCCTCAGGTTTCTTGAAGGCAGGGATGCCGTTGGAGATGGCCTCGGTTCCTGTCAGCGCCGAGCAGCCCGCGGCAAAGGATTTCAGGACAAGGAAGATCGAGAGCGGCTCGGTAGTCCTCGCATAGGCAAAAGTACCGATGATAGGGTTGTGCTGGAGGACAAAGGACTTAAAGATGCCTACCCCGATGAGTAGCAGAGCGCTGGCGATGAAAATGTAGGTGGGTATGGCAAAGATCGAGCCAGACTCGCGCACACCGCGCAGGTTCACCATCATGATGAGCAGCACCAGCACAACGTCGATGCTCACGATGATTGGAATGGCGGATAATGCGGGAAAGAGCGTGGCAAGCGCCTGCACCCCCGCGGCTACACTGACAGCGACGGTGAGCACGTAATCGATCATAAGCGAGGCGGCGGCCACCAGACCCGGCAGCGTTCCCAGGTTGTCCTTTGCCACGATGTAAGACCCGCCGCCGTTGGGATAGGCCGGTATGGTCTGGCGATAGGAAAGGGCGACGATGGCCAGCAGGCATACGATGGCGATGGCGATAGGTAAGGTCAACCCCAGGGCAACCGAACCAGCAGCGATCAGGCTGGCCAGAATGGCCTCGGTGGCGTAGGCGACCGAGGAGATCACATCCGACGAGAGCACGGCCAGGGCCTTGAACTTGGTTAGCCGCTCGTGTTCTGCCTGTGACGAGGGAATGGGAGAACCGATCACCACACGTTTGATACGCCCCAACACTCCTTGAGGCTTCTGGGTGACGGCTGTGGCTTCGAGTACCCCTGCGCGGATACGTCTCAACGTTGGCTGGCGCGGGTAGATAAAACGGATGCGCTCATTACCAGGGAATGCTCCTGGCCGCACCTCTGGACGAACGAGCTGGGTTGGGTCAGCTTCAACCGATGCCTGTGGCCGCCCCTTACTTGATTCCTTGATCTGATCGTCCTCCACGGGTGGCTGGTCTTTTTCAATCATTGTATCTTCATCCTTCCCATGCTTGATCGTCGCAATGCTTACAGCAACATCTGGCACGCTCGTTCATGGTCTGCTTCATTGCTCTATATCGGTAGAGCCTGCATATTTTGACAACACCATTTCCGGAGTAGTATCCTCTGCTGGCGATTGCGATCGCAGCGCGGGCTTTAGCGTGTGCTGCGAGTGCGCTGGCCGCCGGTTGGAGAAGCGTTCGCGCAACCGCGATACCCAGGAAGGCTCCTTCGATGGCAGGTAGATGAGGTAGAGCGGACCGGGACGTATCGCCATAATCCGTTCAATCATTTTCAGGCTCAACAAACTGCCATTCCGACCGCGCAGGGCCAGAATTATGCCATCACATGCCAACTGCTGTACCAATGTGGCGATGCTCTGAACTGCATCGCCGGTAAATGCTTCGAAACGCTCAAGAGGGACACAGTGCCGTAAGGCTTTTTGCTGTGTGGCCTCTAAGAAATCTTTAGACTGCTGGATATGCTCCAGGCGCGTTCCTTTTCCTCTCGCCTGGGGTACAGGAACCAGTGAGAGCGGAACGAGTGTAGCATGATGGCTCGCAGCCAGCAGTACGGTGGCTTCGATGGTTTCCATATCCACTCCGTGTGTGAACGGGAGCAGCAATCGCGTTGTTTTGATCATCTCTTTAGACTCAACTGCTAAAACATAAAAACAAGAAGCTTTCACTTCTCTACGATAACCCCAAGAGTGTCAACATGGACTCAAGATTTGCGGAGGGCATCTAAAGATTTGCTCAAGATAATGCTGAAAGATGGAAGCATTGTGCCGCTAATCAGTTAACCAGGACTAAAGCTTGAGCTACATGAGGTCGCCACTACTATACTACGCCTATTGCATGTTCTACGCGTAAAATAGTGACGACCCTTGCGGTCGCCATGCCTATCTACTATAATTGTGTCATGGATCAACCAGAGCCTTTCACAGGGGAACCACCCGAAATCGACAGCGGGGTCGAAATAAGCGACCTACCGGAGCATAATACAGGTCGATGGCCTGCGCGGTTGTCTCATGCCTTGCTCTGGGCGCAGAAACCAGAGCGCAGGGTTTTGTGGGTCAGAAGCGGCATGCTGGGTACCGTGTTATTGGCGTTTGCGGCCGCGCTGGTCATATTTAGCAGTTTACGAGCAAATATTCCTCCCACATCGTCCTTCTGTTTATAAATACCAGTTTTCTCCAACCGTACCCCCTACTCGCAATTATGCCAGTTTCACCTACCTGAGCCATCCTCATCTCATTCTCGAGGGACGCATGAGCAGTGAGCTGAGCGTGGCATGGTCGCCGGACGGCCAGAAGGTAGCGGCTGGCGGTCTGAATGAGGCAGTGCAGATATGGGATGCGCAAAGCGGAACAAACCTGCTGACGTACCGGGGTCATAGTAACGATGTGGAGGATATCGCGTGGTCGCCCGATGGGACGCGCATAGCATCTGTTAGTCGCGATGCTACCGCGCAAGTGTGGGATGCCAAAAGTGGAAAACGCCTGTTCATTTATCGTAATCAGGGTGTGGCCCTCTTTAGCGTGGCGTGGTCGCCCGATGGGACGCGCATCGCCTTTGGCGCGGATGACGGCCTCGTACAAGTCTGGAACGTCATTACCGCAAAGCACCTGCTCAACTACCACAGCCAGCTCATCACAATAGAAAGCGTAGCATGGTCGCCCGATGGGATGCGCATCGCATCGGGTGGAGTAGATAGAACGGTGCGTGTCTGGGATGCCAGTACCGGGCAAACCTACCTTGTCTATAACGGGCACCATGATATTGTTACCAGCGTGGCATGGTCGCCCGATGGGACGCGCATCGCATCAGGCAGCATTGATTGGACGGTGCAGGTATGGAATGCTCGCACCGGTGCCGACCTGCTCACGTATCACGGACATGCCGGGTCCGTCTATAGCGTGGCATGGTCGCCCGATGGCAAACGCATCGCCTCTGGCAGCAGCGATGGCACAGCGCAGATCTGGAGTGTGGCGACCGGAGAGCGTTACTTGACGATCCTCGGCACCGCGACTGGCATCGCCTGGTCGCCCAATGCTATGAGTATCGTCTCCGGCGGCCTCAATACCCTGGTGGAAGTGTGGCAGGTAGCCTGATCTTTGCTGCGTGGGTCATGTTGACTTGAACGCAAGGCTCTCACTCCGCCGGTTCGGCTTCGTACCAGTTCTTGCCTATCTTCATCTCGACTTTGATAGGGACGAGCAGCTTCTCCACGTCCTCCATCTCGCGTCTCACCAGCTTGCGGGCTATGTCCAGTTCGTCGTCGGGTACCTCGAAGACCAGTTCGTCATGCACCTGGAGGATCATGCGCGTGCGCAGGTGTTGTTGCGCGATGGCGTCGTGGATGTTGATCATGGCGATTTTAATCAGGTCGGCGTTGCTGCCCTGGATGGGCATGTTGATAGATTTGCGTTCGAGCGCCTGTCGTTCGCTGTAAGGCAGGCCAGCCATATCGGGGAAGAAGCGTTTGCGCCCATACATGGTGTTGACATAGCCCTGCTTGCGGGCCTGGTTGAGCGTGCGCTCGACGTACTCCTTAATATGGGGGAAGGTTTCGTGATAGCGTTTGATAAACTCGCCTGCCTCGTTGTTGCTCATGTTGGTGATTTGCGCCAGGCCGAAGGCCGATTGCCCGTACAGCACGGCGTAAACAACCGTTTTTGCCAGGCGGCGCTGATCTTTCGTGACCTCGGCCAGCGCGATGTTGAACAGTGAAGCAGCCGTGATGCTATGGATATCCTCGTTCGCGTTAAAGGCTTCCACCAGGCGCGGCTCGTGCGTGATATGCGCCAGGATACGCAGCTCGATCTGCGAGTAGTCGGCTGTCAGCAACCGGTAGCCGGGGGCGGCGACGAAGGCGCGGCGCAACTGCCTGCCCACCTCGGTGCGAATGGGGATATTTTGCAGGTTGGGGTTGCTTGAAGAAAGCCGCCCGCTCGATGCCGTAGTCTGGCTGAATGTGGTATGCACGCGCCCCGTTTCTGGTTCCATCAGGGCCAGCAGGCCATCAACGTAGGTGGATTTGAGCTTGGTGAACTGGCGATATTCCAGCAAATGATCGACCATGGGATGCTTGCCGCGCAGGTTTTCGATCACGTCCGCGCTGACCGAGAAGCCCGTCTTATTCTTCTTGCCCGATGGCAGCTTGAGTTCGCCAAAGAGTATCTCGCCCAATTGGCGCGTTGAGTTGATGTTGAATTGATGCCCGACCGAGTCGTAAATCTCTTTTTCGAGCGCGCCAATCTGTTCGCTAAAACGCGCGTCAAGCTCGCGCAAGAAGGCGCCATCGAGCGCGATGCCGTAGATTTCCATTTGCATCAACACGGGCAGCAGTGGCATCTCGATATTGTAGAACAGGTCAAGCAGCTTGTAGCGATGCAAATCATCGGCTATGGATGCCACCAGCCGCAGGGTCATATCGGCATCCGCGCCCGCGTAATCCGCCGCCAGGGGAATGGCTACCTGCGCCATGCTGATAGCCTTACTGCCGGTGCCGATCAGCTTTGAAATTTCCGTCATCACATGTCCCAGACGCTGGAAGACCTGGTCTTTCAGCCCCAGGCCGCGCCTGCCGGGGTCGGTCAGGTAGGCCCCCACCATTGTATCGAAGGCCAGCCCTTTGACAGTGATGCCGTTACGCAAGAACATGAGCAGGTCAAATTTGGCATTGTGACAGTATTTACGCGCGTTGGTGTCTTCCAGCACGGGTTTCAATTGCGCCAGCACGTATGCCAGCGGCAATTGCTGGCCTGCTTCCGAGCCGTCAACGGTCTGCGTGTGTCCAACGGGAATGTAGTAAGCCTCGCCGGGCAGCATGGCAAATGACATGCCTACCAGGTCGGCATGCCAGGGATCGTTTGAAGTCGTCTCGGTGTCCAGGGCGAACGCGCCTGCTCGTTTCATGCGCTGCGCCAGGTCTTGTAGCGCTTCCACGTCGTCGATGATGGTTGTCTTCGTTTGCATCGATTCTCTGGCGTCGATGAAAAGTGTGTTGATCTCTCCGGTTTTGCCGTTTTGAGGAATGACGGGATGGCGCAACTGTCTGGCAGGCGCGGTCTCTATCGTTTCAAAGAGACTGGGCTGCATCAGTTCATCCTGTTCCGCCGTTGTGACGCTTGCCGCGACCTGCGGCTTCCCGGCCTGGGGCGCGCTCGTTTGCGTGCCGGGCAGGCTGATAGTTGCGGTGGCGGGCGGCGCGGGCGGTTTGACAATAGAGACGATGCCCAGCGGGGCAGCCTCCATCAGTGCTTCGTCCAGCGCTGGGATTGCTTCAGGCCGCGGCTTCTCACTTACAGTGGAAGCGCTGCCCGCGCCACCGGGAATCTTATCTACCAGCGTGCGAAACTCCAATTCGCGGAAAAGTGCGACGGCCTGCTCGCGCCTCACTTGCCCGGCGCGGCAGGCTTCCAGGTCAAGTTGCACGGGGGCATCTCGCACTATTGTTGCCAGATGCTTCGATTGCAGCGCCTGCGCGCTCTGCTCGCGCAACAGGCGCTGCTCTTTTGGTGACAGGTCGTCGATGTGCGCCAGCACGCCTTCCACATCGCCATATTCGCTTAGCAGTTTGATGGCGGTTTTTTGGCCGATGCCGGGTACGCCGGGGATATTATCGGATGTGTCGCCTACCAGCCCCTTGTAATCTGGCAGCTTCTCCGGTGGCAGTCCCCCATAGCGTTCGATGACCTGTGGAATGCCATAGTCGCTGATGTCGCTGATGCCGCGTTTGGCGATTTTCACTCGCACATGGTCGTTGACCAGTTGCAGCGTGTCCATGTCTCCGGTCAGGATGACGGTGTCAACTCCCTGCTGAGTGGCCTGCACGGAAAGGGTGCCGATCACGTCGTCGGCTTCGAAACCGTCCTTTTCGTAAATGGGGATGCCAAAAGCCTCGACGATCTCGCGAATACGCGCGAACTGGGAGCGCATGATATCGGGCAGAGTTGGCCGGTGCGCTTTGTAGGCGGCGTATTCCAGGTGCCGGAAGGTGGGCGAGGGCCTGTCAAAGGCGACGGCCACGTAATCCGGTTTAATTTCGCCCAGTTCCTTGATGAGTATGGAGGTAAAGCCGAAGGTGGCGTTCACTACCTCGCCCTTGCTGGTGGTCAGGTCTTCCGGCACAGCGTGAAAGGCGCGGTGAATCATGGCATGTCCATCAACTATCATCAGCTTCTGGCGTTTTATTGTTGCGTTCTGTGTTTCACTCATTATTCTTCTATTCTTTCCTTCAGGATACAACCTGGTAATGGCCCTGCTCTCCACCTTCCCATACACACAGGCTGGCGGTTGATGGTTGCCCATCTTCGCCACGCACTAAAGCGAAAATCATCTGCGTGATGTCTTGCAGGGGACTGGCTGCTTGCCAGGGCGCGCTCAGCCATTGCGCCAGTTCTGGTGTCACCTCGTCGGGAGTGGGTTTAGACTCGCGTGTCGTCCAGGTGGCCGTGTTCAGGTAGGTCTGCGCGCCATCATTGAGCGTGTCGTGGCGCATCATATGCGTGTGACCGGCTATGGCGTAGCGCAGTGTTGGGTCGTCGCGCAGGATGCTGTGCATACCCAACGCGACACTTTCGCCCATCGTGTAGGGTCTGGGTTGCAGGAGGGCTTTGACCGCCTCGAATGGTGGCAGCGATAGAGCGTCGCGTAACTCGTAAAACTCCGCAATAGCCCCGGTCTGTGGGTCTTTTTGTTCTGGTGAATGAGCGCTCATCCAGGCTTCCACGGCCTGCCATTCCGGTTTGCGCGCGATCATGTCTTGTTGAAAGGCGGCCAGATCGAGCATGGCTGTCTCAAAGAGTCGCGTTGGTATGTGTTCCTCTCCCGCGTTCAGGCCCTCCAGAGGGGTGCGCGGGTAGGAAAGCATGGTCATGGCGCGTTGCGCGGTCTCCACAACCAGCCTGGGATTGAACAGGCAGAGCAGGGCGATTTGTCGCGAGCTGTCAATCGAGGGGTCCAGGTGGTCAAAATAGCCATATGCCATGCTGATAGCGTAAGCGGCGCGTTGGAAATACTGCGTTCCGACGGGCAGCGTGAGCGTGGCTGGTTGAGAACTGCGGGGCTGGCCGTGTTCGTCCCATACCTCTCCGGTGTTGTTCCAGAAATCGAAGTGATGGCCGTGTTCGATATGCACATCGAGCAAGGGACGGTAGTAGCGCGTTTCGCAGAGGAAGACGTTCCGCGCTGGCGTACCGGCGCAGATAGCGTATTCGACAGCGTGGCGTACTTCCGCGAATGCCAGTTCCGCGTCGTGGTTGCCCGCGATAAGAGTGACATGTCTGCCCGGATTGCGCAGGAAGTCGCGCAGCGTCTCAAAAAAAACGGCATGAGCGGCCTGAATTTCCCCCCACTTTTGCAGCGCGATATCCGGCGTGATGATGCCATCATCGGGATAGGGTCGAATGGCAAGAAAATCGAAACAGTCGCCATTTATGATTAATTCAACGTCGCTGTCAATGCCGAGCGGGCCGCCCGGCTGCGTGGCGCGTAGCAGCCCGCGCAGCGCGGCCTGTTGTGGCGCGCCGAAGCCGTCCAGTCCGGCGCGCCCGTTGGCAAGGTGCAGATCGCTAATGATCAGTTTCAGTTTGGACATATTTACCCCTCACGATGGTGAAATCGCGGTGACTGAAGCCAGGAAAGGTAATGGCATGTTTTGCGGGTTCCAGGTATGCTTACCCAACCAATGCCTTCATTCTAATACATTTGGAACCGATATGTATAGTATAGGTAACTGGCAAGCAGTGATACATTCTTGTAAAACTGCTGTGCCAGGTTCGTGTTCGTTGTCAATCTACTGTAAAGGTGTATCATGACACGCCATAACACCACTATGAAAAAGCGTCCCATAGAGACTTCGTCCTCTAACGGAGCAGGAGTTATACACATGGTTGAAGACCTGGAAGAGTTGCTGACCGTGCGTGAAGTTGCGCGCAGGTTGCGGGTGGATGATACCACCGTCAGAAGGTGGATTAAGAGTGGTTCTCTGGAGGCGATTACGCTACCTCACCGCGGGAAGAGACAGGCTTACCGCGTGAAAAAGTCCACCATGGACAAGCTGCTGCAAAGTCCACACTTGCCGGAGTAGCCATCCCTCAATCCAAGCGAAAGCGTCTGGCACTATGCACGTGTGGTTAAAGATCAGCGATGTCACGCGTGCATAGTGCTATACACTTTTTTAGTGACCTATATCAGTACCTGTAGTCGGTCTTTTTGATGTATTTTATTTTGTTACACGTAATGCAGAGTGGTTGTATATTGTCTATCGTATTAGAGCCACCTCTTGAAAGAGGTATGACATGATCTGCTGTTAGTTTGATATCGGGTTCTCTCTTACCACAGCAGAGGCAAGTGTAGTTATATTTCTTTTTTAGTTGTTGCCACTCACGCGCGGTATATTCTCCTGCCTGCCTTTCGAGAGATCGGCGGTTGTGGTTCTTTTCTGGATGCTGCTCGTAGTATCTCTTTGAACGCTGCTTCCCCTTTTCAGACTGGCTGTATTCTGCGTTGTATGCTCTTTCTGCTTCTATATTTCTCGAGTAGTAGTTTCTTCTATGTTTTCTGTACTTTTCGGGCTTATTATTATATCTCGCTCTACGCTGAGCTCTGGATTTCTCTAAATCCTCCAAATATAGTTCTCGTCTTCTAACCAATGTCTCTTCGCTCGTATATTCCGGTTTTCTGCATGACTTGCACCTTGCACGATATCCATCTCTTGAGAGGATAAATTTATGGAAGAAGCCAAAACATTTAGTTTGCCCACAACCTGAGCATACTTTTCCTGTACAGTTGCAATCTGGTGTGGCATGTTCTTCTGGTGGATATGTCGGCTGTTTTCTTCTCATAGCTGTAAATGTCCTTTTTAATAAAGGCGAAGAGACGGGCAATGCGACTTGCCCGTCTCAACTCAACCTTAGATTTCTTGCAAGGTGATAACCGGTAACGCTTCGGTTATGATGGCCGATTCGGGGATGGTGATGCTGGTAAAGAAAAACGTCGGATTGTTTTCACAGAAGGCCGTGATCCATCCAAACACAAAACCGGCATTCCATTCAGCGGTAGCTCGTTGATCAAAGAGGTTTCCCATCAAAAACGCGTATACAGTCTGACTGGTAAATGGGCACGGTAGTTGATGGTTCGTGTCGTAGAAAAAGAGGTATCCGTTAGTGTAGCCGTCCGCAAAATCGCCATCGACTTCGATAGTGTTGTTGACTGTCCGTACCTTCTCTGGTCGTGCCATGATCCACGTTCTCCTTCTGTTCGGTTACTGGCTCTCCGACGACTTTTGCGCAGCGTGGAGAGTCTAAAGAGGTTCAAAGCTAGTCAGTCTCTCTGCTAATCTGTAGATGAAGAACAATCAGATCAGCCATCTACATAGACTCTTCCGCAATGACGCGCTACCAAAACTCCTTTTTGTTATCAGGCCTTCATTCGCCCACCAAAGTCATGATATCCTTTTCTGGCATTTACGAGCTAAGTAGGTTAAATGATGTTTTAATTGGTCTAAATGGCTTAAGTGGCATCAACATGTTTATATAGATACTATAACATGAAATAATGGTCAAATCAAGACAAATCGGACAGCAAATCTCTACATGTTGACATCTAGCAAAAGGCGGCTTAAAATGCGACGTATAAGACTTACGAGACGAGGAATTGTGTATGTTTATGTCAGATAAGCAACCTGAAATAGAAAAAATGATATCAGCGAAACAAGCAGGTGAGATGCTGGGCTTGAGTGCAAAAACGGTCATTCGTATGGTGGAATCTGGGGATTTACCAGGATATAAAATTAACTTTGTATGGCGGTTCAAGCGAGGCGAAATCGAGGAGTATATCAGGTCTCGCAGATACTTTCCTCATGACAAAGATCAGTAGAGAACTGCTACTTAGCCGGTCTTCTTTGTGTCTTTACCCCTTTCTCTGCGCTACAATGTCAAAAACCACAGACCGAAGGAGTCAAGATCAGGAACCCTTGACTGTCGAAGAGTTTGCCAAACGATTACGGGTAAGCGCTGAAACTGTGCGGATGTGGATAAGGACAGGGGAATTAGACGCGATAGACGTTGGGAAGTATCTGATCTATCCCGCCGATCTTGAAGTGTTCAAGGAGCGGCGCAGGACAGGGAGAAAACGTAACCCTGAAAGTAAAGAGTAAAACATTTGACATACCGCGTGAAGAAATCCACGATGAACAAGCTGCTACAAAGTCCGCATTTGCCTGAGTAGTATATACTCGAATATAAAGAGAGCGCATGGGTAGCTTCAGCTACCCATGCGCTCTCTTTATAGTCAATCTTGTAGGGTTGGCGCATTGTTTCGATTATAAACAGCGGGAATTTATCATCGACGCCAATAATGATTGAAGGCAGCTATGATAGATTTTCCTACGGATGCAGCATCTTCGAAAGCGACTCCAATGTTCCACTTAAGGTAATTACCATCATTAAAATAAATATCTAGCCAATGGTAGGTTCTAGTGCGTATGTTCCCATCGTAACTGGAAATTTGAGTTTCTCCCGCAAGTTGAATATTTTGGACTTCAGAGAAAGAAAAATGCCCGATGTTCTCTTCATTACCAATATCCCATTGGATTACGCCCTGAGGAAGGATAACAAGGGCAGTAATTACCGGTTTTGTCATAAAATAGAGACAACCTGGATGAAATGTACCCTTATAAACATGCCAGTCAGAGGGGTATTTTTCTTGCATAACTTGACTTATCACCGATTTTGTGTCAATCATATCATGCCTCCATCTACATCAATGAAATTGTGTGCTTTTTTATAGTTGCGCGAAAAAAAACTAATGAGAGCGGCGGCTGAAACCGGGAAGATAAAGCCATATATTGCAGTATCTAAATATGCTTATCCGACCAATGACCTCATTTTAATTCTTTGGTACCGATTTGTAAAGTAGCGATCTACTGCTCCTGCGTAGTTTATCTTTCTGATGAGTTTTGCCGATCAAATGCAGCAATTGCGAGAAACGTCATCCCTCAGTTTCTGATGGTCTTTGTGCTTGTCCTCGTGACAACGCGATTCGCCTGGGTTTTCGTCAAACAGAATGGTCGCACTCCCACAAGGCCCCCTCATCCACCCCACCGCGCACCTTGTCACTACACGACTCTGAGGCACCTCCATTACCCCTATTCGGTCGGCAAAATTTATCAGAGGAATGGGAAAAGATGCCGATAAATAGCCGTATGCATGAACGCTCGTTTGTGGTAGGGGAATACACTAAACATAGCAAGTAGACAACATTAGGAGCGCATCGATTGCGCTCCTGGTATTTTTAATGAAAGAGCGGAATAAACCAGCGCGATTGTTGTGGGAAATGCAAGCTCACCCACAGATAGGATGATCCGCGGACGTTTCGCCGTTTATTTAGGGATAGAGTTGTTCATGAAAATAGCAATTACGGGCGGCGCGGGCTTTGTTGGCTCTCACTTGACCAGAGCATACCTTGATGCCGGTCATGATGTCCTGGTAATTGATAGTCTGGCGCACGGCTCGCGACAGGATGTGGATGAACGCGCGCGTTTCTACCAGGTGGATGTGCGAGATAGAAAAGTGCAGGAAATCTTGCAGCAAGAACGGCCAGACGTGGTCAGCCACCATGCCGCGCAATGCGTTGCCACTTTTCCCGAAGCATCCTTGCTCGCCGATGCCGATGTGCAGTTGCGCGGCCTCTTGAACGTGCTGGATGGCTGCATTAGCGCATCCGTTACCAAATGTATTTATGCCTCTAACGGTTCGACACTGTATCAACCAGTCTCTGTTTCAGCTACTTCCTCGTGGTCTGATTTTCATATAGTCAATGAAGATACGTCTGTCTGTCCACAGCATTCCAATGATATTAGCAAACTGGCGGGTGAATGGTACGTGCGCCATTTTTCGCGGAATTATGGGTTGGAATATACAATTTTGCGCTACGCTCAGATTTACGGTGAGTCGTATGGGGAAGAGCGGGGAGAGTGTGGGGAGCAGGCGCGGCACCCGGTGACGTATTTTGCGGATATGTTGTCGCGGGGCCGTCGCCCGGTCATACGTGGTTCAACCCGTGATGTGCGCGATTCTATTTATATCGACGATGTCGTGCGAGCCAACCTGCTCGCGCTTGAACGTGGCAGCAACTGCACCATGCATATCAGTTCGGGCAGGGGCTACTCCCTCGATCAACTCTTCAAAGCCGTCGCCGCGCAATTCTCAAGTGATCTGCTGCCCGTGTCAATTGGCAGCGCAGGAACCGAGCCAACCGCTCTCGTGCTGGATAATACGCTGGCGCGCCAGCAACTGGACTGGCAGCCCCAGGTTGACATTGCCGAGGGCATCAAACGAGCGGTTGAGACGCTGTGCGGTCAAACGATACCCGCGCCCGCGAGAGAGGTGCCTGCTCGTGTTCCTGTCTTAGAAGCTGTGCTGGTCAACGCATAGGGACACGGGTGAGCGTCATTTTTTGCGCGCGACGGATGCGTAAAAATGTTTGTCTCCAGGAATATTTCTGTGCAAGTAATCCAACAGGCAAACAATATCGTACTACTATGTGGTCGAATCTATATCGAAATGGACCGGGGGAAAACTTGAAGCATCGATATGGGTTCGATCTTTGGTTTTGGTGAACTTCATGTTATCTCCCTGGAGCTTCTTGCTGTCCATTACGCTCATTTTCAACTTTTACCCCGCCCTCACGTACATGTGATAAGTTAATACTAGCTATGATTCTCATTAGATTTTTGTATGGAAGAGGAAAACTTATGGAGGATTTACGCGGCGCGTCCAGCACTGGCAGCGCGGGTACTAGAGCGACGGGCAAACTACCGGCAGACAATGCCGCTACAAATAACAATGCTACGAATGATGCCAACGCGAACCCGGACCGGGAATTGCAACTGGTCGTGATTGAGGGCTTTCAGGTGGGGCGCGGTGTGGCGCGTCTCGATCCCGTTGATATTACGCGCCTGGGGTGCCAGGCTGGCGATACGGTTTTGATTACAGGTCAGCGCACGACGGCAGCGAAGGTGGTGCCGAGCAGCGTGGCTGAGCGCGGCCAGCAGTCCATCCAGATGGATAGCCAGGTGCGCCAGAATAGCGCGTCGGGCCTGGGCGAGCGCGTAGCAGTGCGTAAAGCCAAAGTGCAGCAGGCCGAGAAGGTGACGTTGCTGCCTCTCACGGGCGGCGCGCCTGTGCAGGAGGCCGACCTGCAATACATTGCGCGTTATCTGATCGGCCTGCCCGTCACCATTGGCGATCTGCTGCGCGTTGGCACACCGGGAACCGCGCCGCGCGAATTTCTCATTATCGGCACGACGCCTGCCACTCCCAGCTACAGCGTGCAAAAAAAGGCTACTGGCGACCTTGATGCGCTCATTCCCCCGCAGCCGCAGCCAGCTACCGATGTTGAAGCGGTGGTCGTGCAGACGGGTACTATCGTGCGGGCGCAGGCGCGTGGCGCGGCCCGCACCAGTGGCCTGGGTCGGGTGAGCTACGAGGATATCGGTGGACTGGGCAAAGAGTTGCAGCGTATTCGCGAGATGATCGAACTGCCGCTAAAATACCCGGCAGTCTTTGATCGCCTGGGCGTGGAACCGCCCAAAGGCGTGCTGCTCTATGGCCCTCCGGGAACGGGCAAAACTCTGATCGCGCGCGTGGTGGCGTCCGAGACCAATGCGGCATTCTTCGTGATTAACGGCCCCGAAATCATGAACAAATTTTATGGCGAAAGCGAGTCGCGCCTGCGTTCGGTCTTCCAGGAGGCGCAGAAACGCGCCCCCAGCATCATCTTTATCGACGAACTGGACGCGCTCGCGCCCAAACGCGCCGAGACGGGCGGCGAAGTTGAGCGGCGCATCGTGGGGCAACTGCTGGCCCTCATGGACGGCATGGCCTCGCGCGGCCAGGTCGTGCTGATTGGCGCGACCAACCAGCCCAACGCGCTCGATCCCGCCATGCGCCGTCCGGGTCGCTTTGATCGCGAAATCTCTCTGCGCGTGCCGGATGTGCGCGGTCGCACCGAGATTCTCCAGATACACAGCAAGGACGCGGCGCTGGCCGGCGATGTCGATTTCGCGCGCGTGGCCCAGCTTACGCCCGGCTTCGTGGGCGCTGACCTGGAGGCGTTATGCCGTGAAGCGGCCATGGTGGCGCTGCGGCGCGTGCTGCCGCATATCGATTACGAAAAGGGCTATATCCCCTACGAGACGCTGGTCAATTTGAATATTACCATGGCCGATTTCCAGGTAGCCCTGCGCGAGGTCGAGCCATCCACTACACGCGAGGTGTATGTTGAGGTCAGCGAGACGACCTGGGACGATGTTGGCGGTCTGGCAAAGGTCAAAGCGCTGCTGACCGAGGGGGTCGAGTGGCCGTTGCGCTACCCCGAAATTTACGCGCACGCGAAGGTTGAGCCGCCTCGCGGTGTGCTGCTCTCAGGCCCTCCAGGATCGGGCAAGACGCTGATTGCGCGCGCGCTGGCGAATCAGTGCGAGGCCAGTTTCATTTCCATCAAAGGCCCTGAACTGCTCTCAAAGTGGGTGGGCGAGTCCGAGAAAGGGGTGCGCGAAGTCTTCCGGCGGGCGAAACAGGCCGCGCCGTGCATCGTCTTTTTCGATGAAATTGATGCCCTTGCCCCGCGACGCGGCGGCGAAAGCGATGGACACGTGGGCGACCGCGTCATTGCGCAACTGCTCACCGAAATGGATGGCGTGGAGGGACGCGAAGGCGTGATTGTGGTAGCGGCCACCAACCGGCCAGAACTGATTGATACGGCGCTGCTGCGTCCTGGTCGCTTTGACATGGTGGTAGAACTGACCTTTCCCAACAAGGAGGAGCGACTCGCCATCTTCGCCATTCATACCAAAGGGCGACCACTGGCTCCCGACATCACAATGGATGAACTGGCCAACCTGACCGAGGGGCGCAGCGGCGCGGATATCGAGGCCATCTGTCGCCGCGCCGCGCTGCTCGCTCTGCGCGAATGGATTGCGCCCCGCCTGAGCGCCAGCCGCGTGCAAGTGACTGAAGAATTTGAACACGACGATAACAAGATAACCTCAACCACAACTGTATCATCAACAACCCCCGCGCCCCCTGTCATGCCATCAAACCCTTTTACTATGCGCGCCGAACAATTCGCCATCGCCATAGGAGAGCAGCGCGAGCGGTACGCTGTGCAAGAAGCGGCAGAAGATGTAATAATGCGCAAAGAAAGCGGGCGACAGCGTTTACTCGATATGGCAACGAATTTAGATCAGCAAGGCAAAAAGCCCCTGCGAGGCTTCCGCCTCTGGCTGGCGCGCTTATTCGGCCTGGTCTAATCTGTAGTACGTGATGAACTTAAACAACCGAAAAAGGTAATGAAGAGGCGTCCTCGTCCTGTAGGGACAAGGGGTGGATGCTGGGATGAGTGGGGGCCTTGTGCTTGTCCTCGTGGCAACACGATTCGCCTGGGTTCCGTCGGGCATGATGATCGCACTTCGCCGAGGACAAGCACAAGGCCCCCTCATCCACTCCACCCCGCCCCTTGTCCCTACAGAAGATGACCCCCATTTCCCTATTCGGTTGGCAAAATTTATCAGAACAGAAGAACGCGCGTTACCCCATTCGGTCGATACAATTCATCAAACGGGGGGACGCAAGTGTCCTCTTTGACATTGTAAAAGCACATGTATAGCAATGTTACTGTATAATGTACATACCTCAGCAGTTCCTTTTGTATAACAAAGTAGCAAAAACACGTACTTTGTCGTAAATCTCGTGATTACTGATTGGCTAGCCACTTACAAAATATAATAGGACTATGCTATAATATAAGTGGAGAGATTAGAGAAGCTGTGAAGGGAGAGGTTCAATGACAATGTTATCCGGTGGCGCTGACCATTCCTCTTCCGTGTATCGCGAGAAGGTGACACAGGCATACCTGCTAGCCATACACACCATTGATGATCGCGTGACGCCATTTTTAGGCAAAGCCACCACTCGTGTCCTGGTACAAGGTGCCGCCAGGCGGTTAGCTGAAACCTATCCTTTTCTTCACTTTCTTGAAAAAATGCCCTACACCGATGTTTCGCCCTCTGTTGTGCATGAGCAACTGGGCGGCGTCGTGCCAGCGCAACTTGCGGCGGGCCTGGATGCCTTGTTGCAAGAGTGTTTCGCAGGATTGAAAGAACTGACCGGGAACTTGATCGCGCCGCCCCTTCTGGAGGAAGTCCGGCGGCAACTTGAACAAACGCCGTAATAAAGGGATTTGGAGGGCAGCGTGCAACCACAGCCGAAGGTAACAGCAAGCGCGTATCGCTCCCTCATAGGACAAAATGGGGATCGCCTGACGGCTCTCCGCCAGCAAATGGACTTTATCAACACCATTGGTAAACGTTTTGTGGCGGCCATTGACCGCTTTCAGGTACATCGCGCTCTGCTTTCCACGCTGCAAGACCTCTATCATTTTTCCGCCTGTTCCATTTTGCTCGAAGAAGACCCCGTCGAACTGACCTTTCAGCTTTCTATAATTCCGTCTCACCCCCTGAACCAGGCCTTTATTGCGGCTATGATGGAAAGTATCGCGCGGGCTGCCGAGGTGATCGATTTCCCCAGGGTGACGGCGGACGAACTGGCGCTGATGGCCTACCTCGATGCCCCCGACGACCTGGCCTGGTCCGATTCCGCAACACCCAGCGCTGTCACCGATATTGGCGATTTTCTCAACATTCCTTTGACGGTGGAGAACCGCATCATCGGTATGCTCAGTCTGTTTGACGAGCGTGAAGGCGCCTTCGATGCCGAATTATTGCAGCTGACCACCATGATTGCTGATTACGCGGCGGTCGCGCTCGAAAACGTGCGCCTGCGCGAGCGCGAAAGGGCCTTGTGGCGCGATGCCGAGATGGAACGCCAGCGCCTGGTGCTGATTATCAACAGTATGGCCGAAGGGTTGTTGATTACCAACGCGGAGGGAGCCATTACTTCGCTCAACAACTCTGCGCAACATTTGCTGTTTCAGGCGCGCTTGCCGTTGGAGGAAACCTCTACTCCCCTGCGCCGCCTGGCCGCCTTCAACGAGGCGAAGTGGCTGACCGACCTGGCGGATATCATTGACCGGGCCCTGGCCGGTCAAATCATTATGGGTCACGAGCTGGTGGCCGATGCCAGCGACGAGGCCGTTCCACTGACACTCAGCATCAGCGCCGCGCCTTTGTATGATAACAGGCAGTCGATGCAGACGCGCATTCTGGGTGTTGTAGCGGTCCTCAACGACATTACCTCGCATAAACAGCTTGAGAAGTTGAAGGACGAGTTCGTGTCAATCGTTTCGCATGAGCTGCGCACGCCTTTAACCACCATCAAGGGCTACACGCAGCACCTGATACGACGCCTGGAGCGGCGTTTGCGCGGCATCAGCGCAACACAGCCCGCCAACGCGGTTGCTGAATTGCCGGAGAGCTATGATCTACGCAGCCTGAATATCGTGCAAAGTCAGACCGATCACCTTGAGCGACTGGTGAATGATTTGCTCGATCTCTCGCGTGTGCAGTGGGGCGAGTTGAACCTGCACTATTCTAGCTTTTACCTGGCGGATGTGCTGGCCGAAAGCGTGCGCCTGGCGCAGATCAGCGCGGAACAGCACACCATCTTCCTCGATATCGACGCGCAGGACAGCAAACTGGCCGCCGATAAGCTGCGTATCAGCCAGGTGGTCGGGAATATTCTGGATAACGCCGTCAAGTTTTCGCCCCAGGGCAAACAGGTCACAGTGATTTTGAAAGAACAGGGCAACGAGTTCCAGGTGAGCATCAGCGACCGGGGCATTGGTGTCAGTCCAGACTTTTTTGATCACATCTTTCGAGCGCTTCTATCGCGTGCGCAATACCGCCAGCCGCCAGTACTCAGGCATCGGCATGGGCCTGTGTATTGCCAAAGCCATTGTAGAAGCGCATGGCGGGCGCATCTGGCTCTCCAGCAATCCTGGTACAGGCAGCACATTCTACTTCACCTTGCCGCGTGTTCCGCGCACCGGCGCGCTGCCAAAGGTGTGATTGTGCCGGTTCTGAAACTTACAACGCCTGTAAAAGATCCGTCGGATTAGACCCGAACTGCTTGCGCAAATATGATATGCCGAAGCTGGTAAAGTGGATGGAGGCAAAGCTGGCGCGTAGGAATTGGATGTTGCGCAGGAAACGCGCCTCGCCCCACAGGGGATGTCGCAGGTCGCGCATGGCATTGAGGATGTTGCCCGCGCTGGTAAAGAAGACACCGGCCACTACAACCAGAATTTCAATGAGCGGGTGATGTGGCAAGTCTAACGGGCTGGGGAACGCGCTGAACAGGCCGAAGAAGAGAATGCAGCCCGATATGAACGCCGGGAAAAGCGCGCTGAACAGGATGTACAGTGTGGTGGGTTCGCACAGGACGAGCGGGGTTATGCCAAGGGGGCCGAAAGCCCACCCGATGAGTGGGTCATTTTTAAGCAGCGCAATCAGTACTTTAGCGCATTCAACAAGCGCAAGCCAGAGTACGACGAAACCAATTAACCCAAGGACGCTGGTAATATGCACGCTGCTGTGAATACCTGGCATTCGCTACTCCTTATTCACGTGTCGCAAAGGTTTACACTATTCTATTATACGTCATGCCAGCCCGCTTCGCCAAGTAATGGTACAAAGAGGCAGCCGCCCAGCGAGCGTACTTCCGGCCCCCAGGGGGCGCGGTGAACCACCAGCAATTCCTGGCGTTCGGGCCTGCCCACCGGTATGACCATCATACCCCACGAAACCAGTTGATCGAACAGGCGCGTAGGGACTTCCGGCGCAGCCGCCGTGACGATAATGCGGTCAAAAGGCGCTTGTTCCGGCCAACCGAGCGAGCCATCGCCCACATATATTGTAACGTTTTCTACGCCCAATTTTGACACCCGCTTGAAAGCTGCGCAGGCCAGTTGCTGAATACGCTCGACGCTATAGACGTGGCAGGCTAAGCGCGCCAGGATGGCCGTCTGGTAGCCGGAACCCGTGCCGATCTCCAGCACTCGCTCCTCGCCTCGCAACTGTAACGCCTGGGTCATGGTTGCTACCATAAGCGGCTGTGAGATGCTTTGCCCCATGTCAATGGGTAAAGCCCGATCATCATAGGCCAGCATATGTTGTGTTTCATCGACAAAAAATTCGCGTGGGATAGCCTCTATCGCGGCTAACACTCGATTGTCGCGTATACCAACAGTGCGCAGCGATTCGAGCAACTGCTGGCGTTTCTTCTCAAAGTCATACTCCATACAAATACCATCCCTGCTTGATGAAACGCGAAGCAGACGGAATATGGGATGTCTCTCTCAATTAAGTGTAATGAGAAATGTGCATATAGTCAAGCTAATCGGGATTGTAAGGGCAGTGGCTATCACGCGACCAGGGCGGGGCAAGCCCCGCCCTGGTCAATGCACGCTTGAGGCATAAAAAAATGGGCGCTACTGGGATCGAACCAGTGACCTCTTCGGTGTGAACGAAGCGCTCTCCCACTGAGCTAAGCGCCCTTGCGGACAAGAGCAACTATAGCATCAGAGTAGTGTGTTGTCAAGCATTTTTGCGATACTGATTGCTCAAATTAGTATCCCTTCTTCCTTAAAACGGTTTCCCTCTCTAGACATATCACCGTTCGCCTATTATACTTTTTTTAGAGAACAATGAAAAATATGCCTGCCTCGTACAAGTGGCAGGCATATCAATCTGGTATCATCAAAACAGGAGAGCTAAGCATGGCACAGCATGACTCACAAACCACCGCGCAACAACCATCAGAGAATGAGCAAAACAAGCGTATCCAGAGCCGCTTTGGAATTGCGGCCCAGGACTATGTTACCAGCGCCGTTCACGCCCAGGGACCCGATCTGTCCTGGCTTGTTGAAGCCGCCGCTCTTAGTGGAAACGAGCTGGTCGTCGATGTTGGCACCGGTACTGGCCATACCGCCCTGGCCCTCGCGCCCTACGCTCGCGAAGTGATCGCCATCGACTTTACCGTCCCGATGCTTGAGGCAGCGCGACAACTGGCTGAGGAACGGCAAGTCAATAACATCCGTTTCGTCGAAAGTGATGCCCACACGCTCCCCCTGGCAAATAGTAGCGTTGATGTGGTCGCCTGCCGCCATGCCGCTCACCACTTCATCGACGCACCTCAGGCGGTAAGCGAATGGGCACGCATCCTCAAACCGGGAGGCAAGCTCTTGCTCATTGATAGTATGGTGTCAGAAGACCCGACCCTCGATGCCTTTGTCAACGAGATCGAAGTGCTTCGTGATCCCTCGCATATTCGTAATCACCGCGTCTCCGAGTGGATCGCCATGCTAGGCGCGGCTGGTATTGACGCTCATCCATTCCGTACATGGGGCATACACATGGACGTTCCTACCTGGACACAACGTATGCGCACCCCTGCGGAGAATGTTGAACGTATCCTGCATCTCTTCTCCACTGCAACCCCGGAAGTAGGCGATTACCTGCTCATCGAAAACAACGGAGGGGTCTTCACATTTGATTTACCCGCCACGCTGATAGTGGGAACAAAAACGACTTAATTCCCCGCACTCGCGCGAGAATTTCCTGGAGTTGCTCCTCAGTCGTGGGGAGACGCGGCTGGGCCTGCTCCGATGTAGAACTGCCCGTCCCACGCGGCGAGTCCGCGTGCCTGTCAGGTATGTGGTCATGCAGGGTATCTACCGAAGCGGCAGCCTGGCAATACGGCTGCCGCCCAATAGATGCTATTGTTCGTTCGCCATTTTGCGCATGGCAGGGAAGAGAATCACGTCGCGGATAGATTCCTGGTCGGCCATGAGCATAACCAGGCGGTCGATGCCGATGCCCAGGCCCCCGGTAGGTGGCATACCGATTTCCAGCGCTTCCAGGAAGTCTTCGTCGAGCACCTGCGCTTCGTCGTCGCCCTGGGCAAGCTGGCGCATCTGATCCTCGAAGCGCGCCCGTTGATCGAGCGGGTCGTTTAGCTCGGTGAAGGCGTTCCCCAGCTCCAGGCCGCCGGCAAAGGGTTGGAAGCGATCGGTCAGGCCAGGTATCTCGGTGTGCCGTTTGGCGAGTGGCGAGATGTCGATGGGATAATCCGTCAGGAACAGAGCCTGGCGCAGCGCGGGTATGCCCTTACGCAGCATGACGCTTTTGAGGTCGTCGATCAGGCGGCCACGGCCCAGCTTTGGATCGGCTTCGTAGCCGTTCGCGCGCATCTCAGCCGCGAGGCCCTCCCTCGTGGGAAAGCGGTTCACGTCGATGCCGGTAAATTCCGCGATGGCGTCGAGCAGGCGGATGCGCGGCCAGGGCGGCGTCAGGTCGATTTCCGTGCCCTGGAAGGTGATGCGCGGCGAGCCTTTGACCTCAACGGCGATGCCACAGATCATCTCTTCGACCAGCTTCATAATATCGTTGTAATCAGCGTAAGCCTGGTAGCATTCCATCATGGTAAATTCTGGATTATGCGTGCGATCTATACCTTCATTGCGGAAATCACGTCCAATTTCATAGACCCGCTCGAACCCGCCTACAATAAGTCTTTTAAGGTAGAGTTCGACGGCGATACGCATGTAGAAATCCCGGTCAAGCGTATTGTGATGGGTGATAAATGGGCGAGCCGTCGCGCCCCCATAGAGCGGCTGCAAGATGGGTGTCTCGACCTCGATGAAGCTATGCTCATCCAGGTAGCGGCGCATGGCGCTGATGGTGCGGCTGCGTGTGACGAAAATGGCGCGCGCCTCTTCGCCGTTGGCGATCAGATCAAGGTAACGCTTGCGCTGGCGCGTCTCCACATCTTCCAGCCCGTGAAACTTCTCCGGCAGGGGACGCAGGCCCTTCGCCAGGATGGTGTATTCGAGGACGTGCAGGGTGCGTTCGCCCGTGCGGGTCGTGAAGAGATAGCCACGCGCTGAGATAAAGTCGCCGATATCGAGCAGCTTGAGGGTCTTGTATGTTTCTTCTCCCAGGTCGTTGATGCGGAAAAAGACTTGCATCCGTCCTGTGCCGTCCTCGATTTGCGCGAAGGCGGCCTTACCCATGTCGCGCATCAGGCGCAGGCGTCCGGTCAGGATAAAATCTCCGTTTTCGCCCTGCCATTCGTTAAAGTGCGCTAGAACTTCCGCGATAGTATGTGTGCGCTCTACGTTGTTGGGGTAAGGATTGATGCCCTTTTCCCGGATGGCGTGCAGCCGTTGTAGACGCGCTTCTCGTTCGTCTGCCATAGATGTGTGTATTCTCCTCCAATTATTCCTCCAAATGTGTGAGACCCATTGTAGCATTGTTCGTATCATTTTGTCACGGTGTATCCCCCATGTTCACTATCATTAGAGCCAGTTCAGCACTCCTGACGCCCGCAAGGGGCGTCACTACATATCTTTATACTGCCCTTTACCCAATTCCTACTTGCTTTAATCTGACATCATCGCCCAGGGTGGCTTCCTCAATTATGGATGCCTCTCGTGGCATCAAATTCTACAGAGCAGCTTTATTCCAGCCGCTCTGCTACCAGTTGCGCCAGGTGCAGCACGCGCAGCTTCTTGCCGTTCACATCCACACCGCCGCGCATGTGCATGAGGCAACCGGGGTTGTCGGCTACCAGGATGGTCGCGCCTGTGCTTTCGGCGTTGCGCAATTTGTTGTGCAACAGGCGTTCCGCTACGTCGCCGTGTTCGATGGAGGTCGAGCCGCCGAAGCCGCAGCAGACATCGGATTGCGGCATCTCGCGCAACTCCAGCCCCAGCGCGTCGCGGATGATGTGACGCGCTTCTTTGCGCAAGCCCAGGCAGTTACACGACTGGCAGGAGTCGTGATAGGTGGTCACGATAGCTGTTTCGCCATTCTCCTGGCGCACTGGAAGCTGGATGCCATCTGCCAGCATCCGCTCCAGAAAGCTGGTGAAGTCTACCACCTTGCCCGCCAGTTCCCGCGCGCGCCGCAGCCAGCCCTGCTCGTCGAGATCTTCAAAGAGCTTGATGTAGTCTTGCACAATAGTGGCGACACAACTGGTGGAGGCGCTGAGGATGTAGTCGGCCTCGCTCTCTTTGAGAGCCTGTTCGAGCATGATGATGGTCTGACGAGCCATGGCTGCGCCGTCGCGCCTGTCACCGGAATTGAGCGCGGGGAGGCCGCAGCAGTTCTGGCTGCGCGGGAAGGTGACGCGCACGCCGCACGTTTGCAAGACATGAATGACGGCCTGCCCCATTTCTGGATACAGTCGGTCAGTCATGCAACCGGCGAAATAACAAACTGTGGTATGGTGGGCGGATATCCCGTCATGTAGGGACGCCCCTTGTGGGCGTCCGGCTGCATCTCCTTTTGCCAACTGGCGTTGAACACGGTCGCGCAGGGGACGCGAGGCGAAGGCCGGCAGACTGTGCCAGCTTGCCAGTTTCACCATGGGACGTATATAGGGCAGTGGCAGTTTGCCGAGGACGCCGAAATTGCGCGCGCGGATAAAGTTGCTGCCGCGTGTGACAGGGAATTGAGCAATGCTAATCAAGCGCGTGGCTATGTTGAAGAGGCGCGGGCGAGCCATCGCGCCAAAGACCAGTTTCTTGATCCAGTGCAAACCCTTTGCTTCGACGACGCGGCTGCGCACATCGAGGATCAGGCTGGGCAGCGGGATCTCTACCGGGCATACAGTCTCGCAAGCGTTGCAACTGACGCACAGGCTCTGCGGCCCCGCTCCGGCTTCGATGCCGTGATGAAATGGCGTCACCACCAGGCCGATAGCGCCGCTATAAATATAGCCGAAGGCATGTCCTCCTACCTGGGCATAGGGCGGGCAGATATTGGCGCAGGCGGCGCAGCGAATACAACGCAGCGCGTCTTTGAAACGCGGGTCGGCGCGCATCTCGCTGCGCCCATTATCAACCAGCACGATATGCATTTCGTGTCCGGGTATGGCCGGGCCAGTAATGAAGGTGGTGTAGCTGGTGATATGCTGCGCCGTCGCGCTGCGCGCCAGCAGGCGCAGTTGCGTCATAGTCTCGGCAAAGGTGCCGATCAACTTATCGTAGCCCGCCATCACGACGTGTACCGGCGGCAGCGATGTCACTAATCGCCCGTTGCCTTCGTTTGTCATCATCATGACGGTGCCGCTTTCCGCTATCAGCGCGTTCGCCCCGCTGATGCCCATGCCTGCGTTGAGGAACGACTTGCGGTGTTCTACGCGAATGACCGCTACCTGCTCGGCCACATTCTCGCGTGAGATATCGCGCCCGGTGGCTTCGCTGAGCAGCGCGCCTACCTGCTGGCGTGTCTTGTGGATGATGGGCATGACCATATGCGAAGGGCGTTCGTGCGCCAGCTGAGCCACCCATTCGCCCAGGTCGGTTTCGACAGCCTTTATTTGACGCGCTTCCAGGTAATGATTCAGTTCCGTCTCTTCGCTGACCATCGTTTTCGATTTCACCACCAGCTCAATGCCCTTGCGCTGGCACAGTTCGTAAATATAGCGATTGGCCTCTTCCGCCGTGCGCGCCTCGAAGACCATGGCACCTGCCGCCCGCGCCATCTCTTTGAAGCGAGCTATCAGTTCGGGCTGGTGCTCGATAGCGTAATCTTTCGCCTGCCGCAGCGCCGAACGCATATGTTGAAAGCTATAGTCGGCTCCGTACTCGTGCTCCTCGTAGGAGAAAACACCCGCGCGCGAGTCGCGCCACGAGGGAGCGAACCGTTCCAGCGCCGCGTGCATCTGCTCATCCGCCAGCGCGTGTTCCAGGCGTTCGTCAAATGGCTGCTCTTCGTTAGTAGCATTGGCCTTTTCATCGTGAACTTCCTGCCGGGGTGTCAGGGGAGTGAGTTCGGTGCTCATTGCGCGCCTCCTTCTATGTTATAGGTCAGGTCACCGGTGTTTCTGAAGAATTTTGACAACCGGATGCAGCCATCTATTCTGTAGGGGCGGGAGTGGTGTTGGGATGGGAGGGGACGCTTGCGTCGCCCGCGTCCTGTGCATCGCCAGTCAAGTGACATGCAACGGATCGTGCTGCCCACAGACGCGGGCGACGCAAGCGTCCCCTCCCATCGCCTCATCCACCCCCGCCCCTACGGATCAACCATTCTCTTATAGCGGTCATGTGATCCGGGTAATGCGTGAAAGAGCAGCCAGCGATGATACGCCAGGGTATCCAATCCTCTCCATCGGGCATGTCCTTAAAGCGATGCGGATCATTTAGTTCTTCATCGCTGAGCGTTCGCGCTTCTTTAAGAAGTTGAGTATACGCCTCCCGCTCTTCGTTGATGATGGCGCTCAACTGGAAATCACGGTACAACAGGTACACTGCCTCGTTGCGTTCATCCCGCGGCAAGTTCCACAGTTCAGAGCCAACCAGGGCGCGCATCCGCATAAGCGGCACCATCTCCAGTTCATTCCACAGAATATGAGCGAGAATGTCCTTTACCGACCACTTGCCCTCTACGCCCGGTTCAAGCATCCACTGCTCGTCGATTTGATCTATCAGGGCCTCCCATTGCGCGCGTGAATTCTATGAGCGCGTTAATGAAGGTTGCGCTGTCCATGTTGTACTCCTATACACCGAGTCCAACCAACCGGTTGTCCTGAATTCCGACGACCAAATGGGGCAATGGGATATTCCCAGAATAAAACACCTACCCTACAATAATAACACATAGGGCGCGTGGTCCCTGGACGCCGATGGTGAGGGTGCGTTCGATGTCGGCGGTGCGGCTGGGGCCGGTGACGAGTGAGATGTAGTGGCGCTGGTCTGGGCCGGAAGTGGTGAGGCGTTGGAGCGCGTTGCCAGCTTCTTCGAGCATGGGGTAGAGAGTGCCGGCCTGCGCCAGCGCAAAATGGGTCAGGGTGAGCATACTGACGACGCGGGCCGGGAGCGCGTTTTCCGCCAGCAGAATGGAACCCGTTTCGGCGATGGCCAGTTCCGCGCTGGAAAGTCCCGCCGGGAAGTCCGCTACGCTGGCGGGATCGCCTGCCTCGGAGATGGCAATGCCGCGTTCGACCAGCATGGGCAGGATCGCGCCCCAGGGCTGGCGCGCCTCGAATGCCGGGGGCACGACAATCTCCCGTTGGACGAGCGCTGGATGAGCTGCCATGATGTCCGCCGCTTCCACCAGGCTTTCAGCGTAATGCGCTTCTCCCCCGGCGGCTTCCAGGCGCTGTTGAAAGCGTTGAAACAGGTCGGTTGTTGTTTGCATAGTCATTAAAAATAATTCGAGGAAATGCCGCCATCAACGACAAGCCACGCGCCGGTTGTCCAGGATGACTCATCGGAGGCGAGATACAACGCCATGTAAATTATATCATTGATTTCTCCAAAACGCCCCATCGGAATGCGGTTGAGTCGCAGATTGCGAGCTTCTTCGCTTGTCCACAGCACGCGCAGCAGCGGCGTTTCTATCGGCCCCGGACAGATGGCATTGCAGCGCACGCCGCGCGGCCCGTACTGGATGGCGAACGACTTGGTAATGGAGAGCATACCGCCTTTCGACGCGGTATAGGCGTCCTGCGGCACCGTGCAGCCCAGCAGCGCCACAAATGACGCCACGTTGATGATAGAACCTTTTCCCTTTTTCGAGCATATGAGGAACCACATGCTTGGCGCAGAAGTATGCGCTTTTGAGGTTGACATCCATAATTCTGTCCCAGACCGCCTCGCTGAGATTGGTGACGCCGCCATCATCGGTAGGCATGATGCCCGCGTTATTATACAATACGTCGATGCTCCCGAAAGCATCAATGCCACGCGCCACCAGGTGCTTCACATCGTCTTCCTTTGAGACATCGGCTTTGACGAAGATGGCCTTACCACCCGCCTCGCGAATGCCGCGCGCGGTCTCCTCACCGGCATCGGCAACCACGTCGGTCACGATGATGCTTGCTCCTTCGCGCGCGAATAACTCGGCGGCGGCCTTGCCCATACCTCCGGCAGAGCCGGTGATAAGCGCTACTTTGTCCTGTAATCTCATGCTCTAATAACTCCTTATCGTGTTCTTATCAAGTCCAGGTACCAGAATGGCACGCGCTTGCGCAGCAGGGGTTTGCTGCGTACCACGTTGCCAGGAATTGTCTCGCGCACATTATATGCAAGCTCTCCCGTCAGCGAGCCGACCACCTCTCCCGGCGCGAAACGCATGGGCGTTGTTAAGCGGCGACCCGTGCGCTGTTCGCGTGTATCAATGGTCATCATGGCAAGCGCCGGCAGCGCGGGATACGCTGTATCCGGCTCATCTTCCGCGATGACCTCCGCCCAGGGATAGCGTGAGGCGGAGGGCGAGAAAATGCCGCTATAGCCGTTGGCGCGCAGCCCTTCGCTCGCGCCGCTCCAGTTCGCCAGCGCCAGGTATACATTATGTTCGGCGGCTCTCAAACGCCAGATCAGGGAATGCGTGGCATCGTACTCGTCCGGCGCGACGTTCACTGCATACCTGATGCTCGATGGGCCGAGGCCAACCGGGTCGGGGAAATCGAGATACGCGGGAGCGCACACCAGGTCCGCGCCTTTACCCGCCAGCACGCGCAGCGTTTCAGGAAAGAGCACGTCATAGCCCGTTGCCAGCCCGACCCGGCCCGCGGGCATATCGAACGTTGGCAGGCCCAGGTTGCCGGGACTGGCCCACAGGCGATCGCTGGCCGTAAGATGCAACTTGCGATACTTGCCATACACCCCCTCCGGGTCAATCAGCAAGACCGTATTATAATATGTAGGGACGCGATTTATCGCGTCCGCTTCATTGATGCCATTGGTACTGTTATTATCATTGATGCCATTGGTATCGCCATTTTCAAAAGCGCGTTCCGCCACACCCAGCACAAGCGAAATCTGAAATTCGGTTGCCAGCGCCACCAGGGCCGCTGTCTCCGGTCCCGGAATCTCGATAGCCCCCTCCTGCATTGCGGCGATGGCGCTGGCAGGTGGCTGACCGGCGGCCAATGGGCCGGGCAATAGCAGTTCCGGCAATACCAGCACATCGGGACGCGCTGAATCCTGGTCGCGCAGGGTTCGAGCGCAACATGCCGATTAGCATGTCCAGAGGCGAACCATATGCCTGTCCCTTGAAAGACGAGATGTCATTTTGGATGATACCAACGCATGAAAGTTGCCCAGGCGGCAGTTCCCCCATGTTGTACAGCCCGTGAAACATGAGGGGTTCCCATAGATAGGTATTGTTGACAAGCGTGAGGTATTCAGCCGGGCGGCGGTCTGCCATGCGATTCCCCACCGGTTCCAGGCGAACCCCTCCACTGTCGTCCTTGACGAGCGGCCCCCAGCGTTTATCGCGCGCGCGCGCCACGTCAACCTCGCCATAGACGATGCCCTCGCCAGTATCAAGGTACGCCGAAATCGCGCCATCGGGGTTGAGCACGCAGCTACCCCCGCTGAACTGCACGGTGCGTTCAAGGCCGTAGCGATTGGCGGCGATGAAGTACGCGCCATTCTCAAAAGCGCGTGCCATCCAACGGTTGCAGGGACATTTTTCTTCCAGCCAGTTGGTGGGGAAAAGCAGCACATCCGCGCCGAGCAGGGCCGGAATGCGCGTTGCCTCGAAGAACTCGGCGTCCATACAAATCACGCCCGCCAGTCGCCCCAGCGGCGTGTCCCAGACGGGAAAGCCGAGGTCGCCATCACGCGCCCAGCGCGGCTCCGAAATGTAGGAATGGATTTTGCGGTAGACGCCGATGAGACCCGCCGGGCCAATCAGAGCCAGGCTATTGTAATAGACATTGGTGGCGGGATCAACTTCCGGCAAGCTGGTAGCAATGTAGCAATCGTATTGCGCGGCCAGTTGCGCGAAACGATCGGTTGTGGGGCCAGGCACAGGCTCGACGTAAGGCGCAATCTCTTCACGCGAGAGCCAGCAATAGCCGGTGGTCGCCAGTTCAGGATGCACAATCAGGCGCGCCCCGTGCTGCGCAGCCTCTTCCGTCAGGCGCAGCAGGCGGGAGAGATTTGTGTCCTTTTCGCCCATCACCGGGTCAAATTGAATAGCCGCAACCGTGTATGGCGCGATAGAGGGTTCAGGCGCGCTCATGGTTATTTCCCCTCGTTATCCAATCGGTAGTAGAATACAGCATCAGTGTGAGGATGAGATAACCATACCACCTGCCATTTACAGCGTCAATAGGCAAAGTAATGGTAATCATATGGGGCGCATGGGTAAAGTAGCCATCGATTACTTTTGCCTTACTCCTCGTTTTTTATAAAGTCGCGCAACAGCCGCGCCGATTCTTCATCGGTATGATACGTCTCGGATTCGTCGGGAAACGCGCCTGATTGGATATCGGCGAAGAAGTGTTGCAGGGCTTCGGTGGCGGTATCGGCCAGGTGGGCGTACTGGCGCACGAAGCGGGCCAGGTGGTCGTTGTGCATACCCAGCACATCGTGGAAGACGAGAACCTGCCCGTCGCAATGGCGACCGGCGCCGATGCCGATGGTAGGGATGGCGATTTCATGGGTGACGACTTGCGCCAGCACGTCCGGCACGCCTTCGAGGACGAGCGAGAACACTCCGGCATCGACCAGGGCGCGCGCGTCTTCCAGCATTTCGCGCGCCGCCTCAAAACGTTTACCCTGCACGCGATATCCGCCCATGGCGTGTATTGATTGGGGGGTCAATCCCAGGTGGCCCATGATGGGTATCTCGGCCTCCAGGATCGCCTTGACTACTGGCAGGCGTTTGCGCCCGCCTTCCAGCTTGACGCAGTCCGCGCCGCCCTCGCGGATCAGTCGCCCGGCATTGCGCACGGCTTCTTCGACCGAGATATGGTAGCTGAGCCAGGGCATGTCGGCCACTATGAGCGCGTTGGGCTTCGCGCGCGCCACCGCCGCCGTGTGATGAATCATGATATCAACGGTGGCAGGCAGCGTATCCTCATAGCCCAGTACGACGTGCGCCAGCGTATCGCCAACCAGGATAATATCCGCTCCCGCGTTGTCAGCGATACGCGCCGTCGGAGTGTCATAGGCCGTTACTACTTTGAGCTTCGCGCCGTTTTTTCTCTCCCGGATGGCCGGTACCGTTACTTTCGCCTGCGTCATTTCCAGGCTCCTTTCGTTCGTCAGTCCTGGGACGTGGCGATGATCCCTGTATCCCAGGTGCCATCCTCGCGTAACAAGAAATTATCGATCAGGCGCGCCGCACCCACGTGGGCAGCGATCAGCAGCAGCGCGGGGGCCGCTAGCGTTTCTTTTAGCAGAAAATCGCGGGTATCGCGAATCTCCGCGTAGTCGAGACGCGCGCGTGGTTCGGCCTGTACCATATCGGTCATGGCTTTTGCGGCCAGCGATGCGCGCGCGCCGGGATTTGCTTCGAAGGTGGCGCGGCCTGCCTGCAACGCTTTGTAAAGCACACGCGCCGCTATCCGGTCTTCTCCCAACAGGTAGGCATTGCGGCTGCTCATTGCCAGTCCATCGGCCTCGCGCACGGTTGGCAGGATGCGCAGTTGCACCGGCAGGTTGAAGTCCTGCACCATACGTGTTATGACGGCTGCCTGCTGCCCGTCCTTTTGCCCGAAATAGGCGCGCTGCGGCCTGACAATCTGGAAAAGCTTGAGAACTACCGTCGCCACGCCGCGAAAATGGCCGGGGCGGCTTGCGCCTTCGGCCTGATTCGCGAGCGCCCCCGTGGGGTCAACGTAGGTCACGAAACCGCCAGGATACATCTCCTCTGACGAGGGCACAAAAACAACATCTACCCCCTCTTCTTCGAGCAAGCGCAGGTCACGCGGCAAGTCGCGGGGGTAGGTATTCAGGTCTTCACGCGGGCTAAACTGGGTCGGATTGACAAAAATGCTGGCAATTACTCGATTGTTCTCGCGACGAGCCTGGCGCGCAAGCGTAAGATGTCCCTCGTGCAGGTATCCCATCGTAGGCACGAAGCCCACCTCCTGAGAAACACGCCATTCCGCGCGCGCGTCAATCATCTCTCTTATAGTGGTGATTACTCGCATACTCCGCTCGCCCCTTTATTTTATGAAGTGGAACCATGTCAAAGTATATCACAAGCACAAAATCTGATACGGTTGACATATGCTCATGAGGCCTGTACACTTATCGTAGAAGAAAAATGTGGGGTTGGACAGACCTTAAATCGGCGAGCTGGACTGTATTGCGAAAGGATAAGAGAGATGGCCCGGCACATTGAAGACGAGGTAATATACTACTACGATTCCCACTCCACGCAGGAGGACCTGATGGGGGAAACGGCCTTCCATGCTGCGCTGGCGCGCTATCTCGTAGAGGTGCTGACCTGGTTGTATCGGGGGCAACTTTATGCCATTTATGACAACCTTAATATCTACCAGACCGCCAATCCCGACGAATATCCCGTAGCCCCGGATGTGGCGGTCATCAAAGGCGTCGCCTATCAATTGCTTACCCGCAGTTGGCGCGTGGGCAAAAGCGGGCCTGCGCCCCAGGTGGTCTTCGAGATTGCCTCGGAAGAAACCTGGAAGAAGGACCTGACGGAAAAACCCGCGAAGTATGCAAAGATGGGGGTTCAGGAATATTACGCCTATGATCCACACGAAGTCCCTCTGCCACTCAGTAGAAACCGGCGACTATTTGGCTGGCGGCTTGACCAGGATAGGCAGGTAATGGTGGAAATGCTTCCTCGCTCCGATGGGTCGCTGTGGAGTCCGGGTCTGCAAAGCTGGTTGGTGCCCGATAAGGCCACGCTGCGTCTCTACGACAGCACTGGCCAGATGAGGCTCACCCCCATTGAGGCCGAGGCCAGACGATCACTGGCATTAGCAGAAAAGCTACGCTCGCTAGGCATCGATCCCGACCAAATTTTATAAGTTTTTTCATCGGGATGGTTGTGACACAGGCAGCTTGATCCCTACGGATGATTGGTGAGCACCTGAACACCATTCATGCCGCCGATAATAGCGCGTTCCGTCATACCCAGAAAGAGGCCCGTTTCTACGACGCCGACGATGGATTTGATGTTGGCATGGAGCGCTTGCGGGTCGCCGATACCGCCGGGGAAGACGCAATCCAGAATGATATTCCCGCTATCGGTATGAAAGACCTGGCCGTCTCGCTGGCGCACCTGCACCTGCGCGCCCAGAGCTTGCAGTTGAAGATGCGTGGGCGTTCTGGCAAACGGAATTGTTTCGACCGGCACGGGAAAAATGTGTCCAAGTTGGGAAACAAGCTTGCTGGTATCGGCGATGATGATGAAGCGGCGAGACGCGGCAGCCACAATTTTTTCGCGCAGCAGCGCGCCGCCAGCGCCTTTGATGAGGCGCAACTGGCCGTCGATCTCGTCGGCCCCGTCGATTGCCAGGTCAAGCTCCGGGTGAGCGTCCAGGTCCGTGAGCGGGATGCCCAGGCTACTGGCCAGGAGCGCGGTGGCTTCCGAGGTCGGAACAGCCCCCACGATAGTCAACCCCTCGCGCAGTCTTTGCGCCAGAGCCTGTATCATGTAGGCGGCTGTGGAGCCTGTGCCAATACCGATGACCATGCCATTTTCAATATATTTGACGGCCTCTTCGCCGGCCATTTGCTTTCCCATTGCCCCGTTCGAGTGCTGCTGCATAAGTCGGCTCCTTATTATAATAGGTATGTCCTCTCTATATTATCGCATGTTAAGAACGATGGCAGTAGCCCGAATAGGAAAAACAGAATGCGTTGGCAATTACGAGGATTATGGAAAAATCCAGACTTTATGAAGGTGTGGGTGAGCCACACGATTTCGAACATGGGCAATGGCATCACGGGTATCGCGTTACCGGTAATTGCTGTGCAAGTCCTGGCTGCAACACCAGGGCAAATGAGTGTATTGAGCGCGCTTAATGGCGCGGCGGTGTTGCTTTTTGGGCTGGTAGCGGGAGTGTGGGTTGATCGCCTGCGCCGTCGTCCCGTGTTGATTGCGACAGACCTGGGCCGCGCCCTTGTCGTCGTTTCCATTCCGGTAGCCGCGCTCATGGGGATTTTGCATATAGAGCAGGTGTATATCGTAGCGGCTCTGGCGGCTCTCCTATCTATCTTTTTTCATGCAGCCGATGTAGCATTTTTCCCCGGCCTGCTAGAAACGCCAGAACTCGTTGAAGGTAATAGCAAGCTTGGCATGAGTGATGCCCTCGCGGAAATTGTCGGGCCTGCCCTTGCCGGTGTATTGATTGCGGCCATCACCGCGCCGCTTTCCATCCTGGTCGATGCCTTTTCATTTCTCGCCTCGGCCTTCTGCGTGGCGCGAATTCGCAAGCCGGAGCCACCACCGATTGCCGCGAAACAACGGCGCAGCGCCTGGCATGAGAGCATCGAGGGGCTGCTTTACGTACTAAGGAACCCGCTGTTACGCGCGCTTGCCGGAAGCGCGGGCTTGTTCAATTTCTCTGGCATGTTTGTTGGAACGCTGTACGCCCTCTACGTTCTCCGCACGCTGGGAATAGCGCCAGTTTTCTACGGCTTGCTCATTGCTGCTGGCGGTCTCAGCGCGCTCGTAGGGGCCGCGCTTGCTGAGCGCGTGGTACGGCGATTTGGTTTAGGCTTCACCATTGGGGTCGGACTGTTCATGTATGGCTTTGTAGGATTGCTGGTTCCGTTTGCGCATGGCCCTGTCGCTGTCGTAGCGGTCGTATTGTTCGTGAGTCAACTGGTAGGCGATGCGGCAGTATCGATACACCTGATCGCCGAACTGAGCCTGCGTCAGATGCTCATACCGCATCACCTGCTGGGACGCGCCAACGCGGGCATTCTCTTCCTGACACAGGGCCTCGCGCCCATCGGCGCTCTTCTCGCCGGCATCATAGCAGAACGATTCGGGGTGCGCCCCACTCTCTTCATCGGTGTGCTTGGAGTCATGCTGGCCGGACTCTGGATACTGCTCTCGCCAGTACGCGAGGTGCGAACATCCGAGTGAGGGTCAATTTTTTGCAGCGAGCCAGGGCTTGTCCCATACGCACCAAGTTAAGAGAATAGCTGGGTTTGTCCGTAGGGGCGGGGGCGGACGATGAGGGGTGGTGGGGACGCTTGCGTCGCCCGCGTCCCTTATAAACGTCAACGAATCGTATCAACAATAGGGTACGAGGGCGACGCTACGGACTTCGCTCGTTTGCTTCTTAAGTTAGTGCGAATAGGTAGGGGCGCGGGCTTGTCCCCGCCCTGGTCGTCAGCCAATCAAGTCCTACGCTACTTGTCATTCTGACTTTCTCATGTTACACTCTGCTGAGTACAGAGAAAATACCCTGCTATTTTATTATTTTTGGTGGTAGTAACGATGTCTCAACAATGGCGCATTCTTGTAGTAGAAGGTGACGAATATCTCAATCAAGGTATTGTCAATTCGCTCCTGAAGGATGGGTATAGCGTGCAGGGAGTGTTGACAGGCGCTGAGGCCATACGCATCCTCTGGGCGGACGAACAACAACTGGTAATCGGCGATATGCAATTGCCAGATGCCGATGGTTTTGATTTATTGCAATGGATTCGCACCTACTGTCCTCAAACACGCATGATAATGCTGGCGGTGGCAAACGTTCCGGGCGCGCGCGCGCGCGCTTTAGAGACTGGAGCGGTTGGTTACCTGGAAAAGCCGGTTGACTTGCGCCTCTTAAAAGTGGAGGTGCGGCGTCTTCTCCAGCAAACAGGTTTTACCGCCAGCCTTGCCTCGTTTGATCTACTCAACGTGATCCAGATTGTGAATATGAGTCGCAAGAGTATCTCTATGGTGGTGCATACAGGGCTGGAAGAGCAGGGTATGTTGGGGTTCCAGGCGGGTGAAATGATCTGGGCCGAGTACGGCACGCTGCGCGGCGAAGAGGCATTTTTCGCGCTGGCCGCGCATAAAAATGGCATGGTGACGCAACAGGCCTGGGATGACCGCGTTACGCCAAACGTGAAGCAGCCGCTTTCGCGCTTGATTATGCAGGCGCTCCAATATCGTTCCAAATATGCAGCCGCGCAACAGTTGAGTGGCGAGCTTGAGGCGGTGAATGGTCGCATGACCGCGCCTGCCGAAAATACCCTGTCGCCTGTAGATATGCTCTTTACTGAAGCTATCGATGATCGTCCATTTACCTACGTTGCCGGTCCGTCGTCCGCGTTGCCACCCCCTCCGCCCCCGCCGCCGACATCGCAACCTTTCGGCGCGGAACCGAAGGAATGGTGGCAGGACTCGGCCAAATCGCGCAGTATGGGGAGGTCGGGCAATCTACAGGCGGTGACGGGCGACGGTTCGCCCGCATTCAAACCGGCTCCAGACAGGTACAAACCCGCCGCACCCACCAACGGTTCCAGCATCACTCCGTCAACTGTGCGCAAGACAACTACCGGCCAACGTTCCGATCTGCCGTCCTGGTTGATGGATCAGCCCACCCAGTTTGAGTTGCAGGTGATGCGCCCATCATCGCTGAGTGGCACAGGCCAGGTCGCGGCAGCCTCGCCCAGCAAACCGCCACTGGCAGAGTGGCCGCCTGAGCAGCCAGCCCACCCGGTGCGGCCCGGAAGGCCAGCAACGCCTGCTACCAGTTCGGCCCTCTCAACCAATGGGAATGGGAAAACGCCCTACCTGGGTGTAGATACACCAGCGAAAGCGTCACCCCCGCATCCGGCGGAATGGCAAGCTCCGCAGAAGGTGGCTCCCAACTCCATCGCTTCACTTTCGGATATCCCGGCTAACCTGGTGACGCCCCGGCAAACCGGGGAATTGTCTGATCGCGCCATGCATGGACCTGCCACACTCGGCTCGACACTTGCAAATGTAGCGCCAGTGTTTGTGCCGGATGAGCTGATTGCTCCCGCGCCAGAACGACCGGCAGCTCCGCGCCAGCAAAGCGCCGCCAAACGCAATTATTCAGCCCTGGTTTCCGCGCTGCAGACGCTGGGGTACACGCTGCCTGGCTTTATTGCCTCAGCCGTCGTAGGCATGGACGGTCAGCCCATCGCGCAGGTGGCGATGGAAGAACAGGATATATCGGGCAGGTGCGCGGATTTTAGCGTCATAATAAAGAGCGCGTTGCTTGTTTTGGAGCAGGGCAGTTGGGGGCAACATGAAGATACTATTATCACAAGCGCAACCCATCATATCTTGTTGCGCGTGCTAGATCGTGAAAGGGAAGTATTCCAGGTGTTAATTACGACACGCGAATCCGACCCTGTTGAAAGTCTGGAAGTAATGGCGACCGTTGAGAGCGCCATCATTGCGGCTTTGTAGAATGAAATAGGACGAAAAGCGAACATGCAGGGCAAAAGGCCATGAGTGAAGCGAAAAGACCATATACAGAAGAAGAAAAGAAAAACCATCGTTACTCTTTTATCGTTGGTATCGTGATTGCCATGGCGATTATCGTAGCCTTCACGCTACTTTTCCATTAACCGCCGCAATTCCTCAATATTAAGCTGGCCCGACAGAGAGGCATCCTGGTCGGGTTCAGAAGCTACTTTTTTCGCGCTGGCCCGCTTTTTTGATGGCTCATTGTTTTGTGGCCGGGGATCAAGCAAAGGGGAAGGGTGCGTTTTGCCTTCCTGAAGCAATGGGGGTTCCTGCGCGCTTTGCCTTCTCTTGATTTCGTTAAGCTGTTGATCGAGACCATGCTCTTCGGAAAGCTGGTCAAGCTGAAAATCCAGGTCGCGCGCGTGCAGGTCGGCCATAGCTCGCGCGCGCGCCTCTGCCTCCATCACCGCGTCTTGCGCCCGATTGGCCTTCTCCTTATCAACGCTGCCTCCCGTCTTGTTGAGCGAGTCATAGACTCGTTGTTGCAGAAGCGCGCTGCGTTTGCGCGTCACCAGTAATTCAATAGATGCCTCGACTTCGGCAATTTTGGATTCGAGCTGGCGCAACACGTTTCTCATGGTAGCGACCAGTTGATCCTGCTCCTGCTGCTGTTGCTGGTAGCGGTCGGCCAGTTTCACCAGGTCGTTATACCGGTTAAGCGCATCGCGGGCGGCAGATTCGTTGGTGTGCTGGACAGCGTTTTCGGCTTTCTTATACCATGTACTGGCCTCGGTCCGCTTCTCCCCTGCGCGAGCTTGCAACTTGCGGCTCTCGGAGATGGCCGTGGCAACCTGTGTCTTGACCTGCATCAACTGATTGCGCATGTCAAGCTGAAGCCGGCGCAGCGTCTTCTCCGGATCGTCCGATTTCTCGACGACCGCATTAAGGTTTGCCCGCAGCAAAGTAAGCACACGTTCCAACAAATTCATGAATCCGTTATCCCCCTTGATCGTTGATGAACCCGGCCCGACATATAAAACAGGTCCCTGATGATTGCCAACCGAATAGGGTAATTAACCCATCGGGACGCTTGCGTCCCCTGCGTCCTAATGAATTTTTCCAACCGAATGCCGTAATGCGTACCTCCGTCCTGTAGGGACAAGGGGCGGGGTTGGGTGGATGAGGGGGCCTTGTGCTTGTCCTCGTGGGGGTGCGACCATCATGCCTGACGCAACCCAGGCGAATCGCGTTACCACGAGGACAAGCACAAGGCCCCTACCCCTCCCCACATCTGCCCCTTGTCCCTACAGGACGCAGGCGGGCGTTCCTATGATTACCCAATTTGGTTGTCAAAATTCTTCAGACATATTCCCTGTTGACTCTTGAAAAGCCAACAGGGAACAGAACAGGCAGAGGACTATTTATCACCCACCGTTGTGGCGTCTACCGTCGCCGCGGTGCCGTTTTTGCCGACCACGTTCGCGCTGTTCTTGCCGTCCTCGGTGGAGGAGAGCGCGGGAACGCGGCTCATCAGGTCGCTGAGGCGCGTGCCGCTCAGCAGTTCGAAGAGCGCGGGTACCTGGGCAACCATGTTCATGATATCGCCGGTGATGCGGCTGGCGCCCATGCCTTCGTTGCCGTTTCCGGTGCCGTTGCCGGTGGAGACAATCGTGACTTTGTCTATCTTGCTCAGAGGTTCCGCGATAGCGCGCATGATCTCCGGCATTCCGGTCAGCAGCTTGTCGAGCACAGCCGCCTGGTTGTATTCGTGGAAGGCAGCCGCTTTGACCTTCATGGCTTCGGCTTCAGATTCACCTTTGGCGCGAATGATTTCGGCCTCCGCCAGACCTTTGGCGCGGATGACATCGGCTTCCGCCAGACCTCTGGCGCGGTTGGCTTCGGCTTCACCGATGCCGCGGGCTTTGGCGGCGTCGGCCTGGCCCTGCGCTTCGAGGATCAGGCGCTGGCGTTCGGCTTCCGCGACGGTCTCAACGCGCCTGCGCTCGGCTTCCGCCGGTTTCTGGATGGTAGCCTGCAGTTCCAGTTCGCGGCGCTGGATTTCAGCTTGTTGCACCTTGATCTGGGCCTGCTTCTCTACCTCGGTTACTTTCACCGCTTCGGTGACGACCTGCTGCTGCATCAAATTGGCCTGGATATCATAGGTCTTGTCGGCAGTGGCCTGCTGCTTTTTCACTTCAGCATCGAAGGCCGCCTTTTTCAGAGCCAGGTTGCGCTGCGACTCGGCCTGCAATGCCAGTGACTCGGTCTCAGCTTTCACACGTCCCTGGTCGGCGGCAGATTTCGCAACAGCGGCTTCGCGAGAGGCGTTGGCCTGCTGGATCTGTGTATCGCGCTGCGCCAGGGCTGAAGCAATATCGGCCTGTTTGCGAATTTCCACGATCTGCGGGCGGCCCATGTTCGAGATGTAGTCGTTCTTGTCGCGCACGTCCTTGATGGTGAACGAGATGACTTCCAGGCCCATCTTTTCCATATCGGGAGTGACGGTCTTGAGCATCTTCGAGCCGACGTTTTCGGGGTCCTTCACCAGTTCCTCGACCGTCAACTGACCAACGATACCACGCAAGTGGCCTTCCATGACGAGGCGGATGAGGCTCTCGCGCTCCTGTTGGCTTTTGCTCAGGAACTGCTCGGCGGCGGTTTTGACGCTCTCTTCGTCAGAGCGCACTTTGATCTGTGTTACGGCTTCAACGTTGACAGCGACACCCTGCGTGGTATACAGGTCTTGCGATGGGGCCACGTCGAAGGACATCAATTCCAGCGAGAAATCCTGGGCGCGCTGGTACAGGGGAATGACGAAATGCGAGCCGCCGGTGATAACGCGCGTACCGCCCGCGCCATATACAATCAGAGCCTGGTTAGGGCCGACTTTGCGCAGCAAACGCCCAATTGTCTGAATGATGATAATCACCACGACGACGATAGCGGCAACGCCACCAATCAGTAGAATAAGTGGATTCATACAGTGTTACTCCTTTTGCGAGTCTTTGCGCATAACTAATGCTTGTGAGTCTGTTTTACTGGATTCGTCAAGTAAAGTGCGTAATGTTTCCAGGTCATCGGAAGCCATCATGCTCGACTCCGATGTCCCTGCAGATGTTCCCTCCTCATTGATAAAGTGTTCCCAGGTATCAACTTCCGCTATGCCATTCTGGTAACTGACCACCACTACCTCCTGGTTTCGCTCGAGACGTTGTCCATCAGTGCTGCGCGCGGGTATGCTTTTGCGCATACCGCCGGGGGAGACGTACAGTACTTCGCCCAGGCCGCCCTCCTGGATAGTCATGCTAACCTTGCCCAGCAGCCCGGTGCGATCAGAGACATCCTGCTCGGTTGCGGACTCGCTGTTGCCAAACAGACGGGTTATCAAGTAGAGCAACAACAGGGCGATAATCACGCCACTCAAACCCGCGAAGAGCAGGACGAGCAGAGGGGCTTCCAGTCCTACAATGTTATGGAAGATGTAGCCGAAAAAGCCAAATCCCAGCAAGAAGAACATCACGGATGTGGGGTTCAGAAACGATGCCAGGGATTGGTTATGGCCGCCCGTATGCGCTTTTTGCGCGGCATGAGGTTGGGCGTGGCCGGCGCTATGGCTTGCCGTATGGGCGTGGACGCCCGTATGCACTCCAGGATGCTGACCAATATGGCCATCGATTGAATGTCCGGCAGCGGCGTGACTGGCATCGGTGCCGCCGTGCGCGAGATTGCCCAGCAGCGCGGTTACAATGAAGTAAACCAGCCCGACCAGAAAGCAACCAATAAGCACAAGTGAGAGAGGATCAGTAGCGATCATAGCGATGTTCCCTTCTCCGTTCGCAGAAACAGACGTGCAGGTGTGCAGGAGTGGTCAAAAGGCCAACAATTATGCCTGCCGATGTATATAGACGCAAGGTAGCCCTCAATTTACAATATCGGTTGTGGTCGCGGTCGCGCCATTGTGTTCCGCGTGGCGTGGCCTCGACCGGGTAAGCGAATTGATATCTTCTACCGGTAGATCCAGCAGTTCATTAAAGAGCGCAATATAACGACGCGGGTCTTCCACGCTGGCAAGCTGTTCTAAAAAGCGCTGGAGCAGTGGCTCCGCGTGCCACTCTTCCGCGCTGGCCTCCAGCCAGGTAAGTAAGCGATCTCCCTCGTTCTCAAACTCACTCAAAAGATCGGTGCTATAGTCTGCAAGGTCACTGACAAGATAGCCGGGCTGCACCTTGAAGAAACGCGCCAGCAGGTCGCGGCTGGTTGCGGTCAGGTGAACGCGCTTGCCGTTCTCTAATTGCGAGAGGTAGGCCTGGCTGATGGTTTCACCCATCTCCTCCTGCATGGCTCGCACAACTTCCATCTGCGTCATGGCGCGTCCAACCCCGCGCAGTTCGCCCTCAACTTCGCGCAGGTGTTTGATTTTTTCAGAAAGGTTCATTGTTTCCTCACATAGCTATCTGCTATATTAACTATAACAGATAGCTATTGCGTTGTCAAGGGCAGGCACGAATGATGCTCAAACATCGTTCGTTGGGCGTTATGAAGATGCAGGATAACCTATGGTATAATTGAACCTAAATACAAAGATGTAGTACGTATTCTTTGTTCAACTTGTCCAATTGCGCCCTGCCTGGCAGAAGGAACTATTCTAGTATTTGCTCGTATAATACAACAGAAATCCTTTACGGAAAGAGATGATGCAGGCCCGCTAAACGCATTGAGTACGTAGGTAAGGAAAGTTCAGCCTTGAAAAAGAACATCGCCAGTCTGTCGGTTGTTTTGCCCGCGCATAACGAAGAGGAAGCCATCGCGCATACCGTCCACGAAGTGATTGACACGCTTTCATTATGGATGCAGGACTTCGAGGTAATCGTCGTCGATGATGGCAGCCGGGATCGCACAGGCCCTATCCTGGATACAATTGCCGGGGCGCAGCCGAGCTTGCGCGTGATCCACCACGAGGTCAATCAAGGCTATGGAGCGGCCCTTGTGAGTGGTTTCGAGGCGGTCACGAAAGACCTGGCGTTCTTTATGGACTCCGACGGGCAGTTTGATATACACGACCTGGAGCAATTTTTTCCCCTGATCGGCGAGTACGATGCCGTACTTGGCTTTCGCGTGAATCGCCAGGATACGCGCATGCGCAAGGTCAACGCCTGGGGCTGGAAAATCCTGGTGGGCATGGTCTTCGGCGTCTACGTGCGCGACGTGGACTGCGCCTTCAAACTGTACCGCGGCGATTTCTTCCGCGAACACAAACTGGAGACACGCGGCGCCATGATCAACACCGAAATCCTCTACAAGTTTACACGCGCCGGCTACACCTACACCCAGGTAGGTGTGCGCCACCTGCCCCGGCGCGGCGGCAAGGCCACGGGAGCCAAACCAGCCGTGATATTACGGGCGTTCCGCGAGCTATTCTACTACGCCCTGAAATGGCACCGCGAAGAAAAACGCGAGGAACGCGCCAAAGAACGCCTGGAGCGCAACAAACACCCGAGCGTTGAGCCGGTAGGGGCGCGCAAAATGGGGGAACAATAAACCAGGGCGACCGCGAGGGTCGCCCGTACAATATACGCTTTTCGCCAGTCGCTTCTTCGTAGTATTGTATGGGCGACCCTCGCGGTCGCCCTGGCCCCGGTTCGGTTGGTCGCGGTCGCCCTGGCCCCGTCACACAATTGCTACTTCGGCACCATATGCAGCGTTCCCGCCGCGTTCTCCTCAACCATCCCTCGCTCGAAGAGCATGGGGTGATGCTCAACCCTCAGCCAGGGTTTGATAAAATCGTCGTAGTGTTTGCTGGCCGGGTGGCCCGATTGGCCGGGGTGATGGATGGAGAGCGAGGCCCTGGGGTCGGCCAGGTTGACGATTTGACGATAGGATGGCACCGTCACGATAACTTCGGGCTGGTTGGACAGCGATGAACCCATATTGACAGTGTCGATGTCGCCGCCGAAGGGAATGGGACCGCGATTGAAGATCTTTTTAAGCGGTTTGACCATGCCCAGCGGGTGATTATAGCTCATTTTGTGGATCGCGCCATAGCGCCAGCGTGTTACGTCGTCGCCAAGTTTGGCGCGTAAGTCCTCGATGGCGGCGTGGAAGGCGCTGTTGAGAGCGGCATCCCAGCTTTTCGGGCCGTTGGCGATCACGGCATCGGCGAACCAGTTGTCGTCGTGTTCGTTGAGCAGGCGGATCAGCAGCGGTTTGCCGCGGCTGGTATAGCCGTTCTGCGGGTTGAGTAGGGTTGTGCCTATACCGAGATAGTTCTGTAACACGATCTCTTCGTCGCCCAGCATCGCGCTAAAGACGATGCGCTCAAGCTTGAAGAGGAATGAACTGTAAATGGCAGCGCTCGCGCTATCCGCTGCCAGCACGTAGTTCCAGGTGCGCAGCGTTTCCAGGGCGGCTTTCTCAACGGGCGTGGTGGGCGTGACTTTGAGCAGGTGCGGCACCAGCTCGACGGCTGGCAGCGAATACTGATCGGACTGGATGGTCGCCATGTCCGAGAGCGAGAGCTTTTTCTTGCTCGTCAGCAGGTCGCGAATGCGCTGTGCGCGATAGCCGTTTAACCACTCGTTGGTGATATAGTAGGGATAGCTGTCATCGACGACGCGGTTATTGGCGGTGACGATGAAATGCTGCTCAGGGTTGAAGGTCTGGGGCAATTCCTCAAAAGGAATGTAGCCCGTCCACTCGTACTCACCCGTCCAGCCGGGCGAGGGAAGCAGACCCTGACCCCTGGCGCGGATGGGGATGGCTCCGGCCATCACATACCCAATGTTGCCATCGACATCGGCATACACCACGTTCTGTGGCGGCAGGTCCCAATCGCGCAGTCCCTCACGAAATTCTTCCCAGTTGGTGGCGCGGTTCATTTGATGCACAGCGGAAATGATGTTGTGCTTTTCCAGACCGGTCCAGTGCAGGGCCAGCGGAAGTTCTCGCTCCTTGTGTCCATTGCTGCTCGATGTATCTGGCGCGGACGGAGCGAAGGTGGTCAGGATGGGGCCGTGACGGGTCACGCGCACCTCTTCGACGATGGGTTCCTGCGCGCCTTTGACGCGAATCTCCTCACGGATAACCTGCGCTTCTTCCCATTTCCCCATGAATTCGTACTGGTTGGGATGTTCCGGGTGAAACTTCTCAATGTAGAGGTCTTCGATATCGGAGATGGCGTTAGTAAGCCCCCAGGCGATACGCTTGTTGTGACCGATCACTATGCCCGGCGCGCCGGGGAAGCTGGCCCCTACCACGTCGATATCTCCGGCTGAGAGGTGGCACTCGTACCAGATGGAGGGGGCAACCTGTCCCAGGTGCGGGTCGTTGCAGAGAATAGGCAGGCCGGTGGTCGTCATCGTGCCGTCAACTACCCAGTTATTGCTGCCGCCCAACATGCCAAACCCGCTCAACATTTTGAGCTGTTCGTACTGCTCCACCATGCCGAGATTGATGCCCTGGTATGCTACGCCCGGCGGCACTATCAAGGGGTGCTGCGGGTCGTAACCTGCTTCAAGTGTAGCGGCGCGTTCCGCCCCCAGTTTGGCGACGAGGCGGGCGCGCACAATTTCCGTCTCCCAGTTGCCGCCCAGGTTCCACCCCATCATCTTGGACCATTGGATGGTATCGGTAATGCGCCAGGGGTCGGGCTTGAAACGCAGGATGGTGAACTCAACGGGAAGGGAATGCTGGTTCTGCTTAATAGAAGCGTTGACGCCCTGCGCATAGGCATCGAGGATGCGCAAGCTGTGCGCGGGCAAGGCATCAAGGGCGGCTGCTGCCGAGCGGTGCATCCCCAGGCGGCGCGCAAAACGGTCTGCTTCGAGCGCGACTTCGCCAAATATCTCGCTCAAGCGACCCGAACCGACGCGCCGGTTGAGTTCCATTTGCCATAAGCGTTCCTGGGCGTGGACATACCCCTGCGCGTAGTACAGGTCGTCTTCGTTCTGCGCGTAAATATGCGGCACACCGTAGCGGTCGGTAATAATTTCGACCTGCTCGCGCAAACCCGCTAAATGTGCTTCGCCTTTATACCTGGGCAGAGGGCGGCGCATCATCAAATAATACGCTCCACCAGCTAACCCTGCTACGCCCGCTGCCGTTGCAACTGTCTTTTGCCACCAGGACACCATCGCTCGCTCTCCTTTTATCTCTATGGGTACTCGCGCCATCCAACGTATATCTTTAGCCTGTGCGGCTAACAATTATCATCTTGGGAATAGTTTCACATTATCAATACTCAACCATATACAAGTATAGCCATTTTAAGAGAAGAACCGCAAGTGTCATCTTCCTGCGGGGTGGGCGTCAAGTTTTTGCTTCAAGCGTGCGTTGACCAGGGCAGGGGCCAAGGACGGGGTGCTCAGCCCGTCCTTGGCCCCTGCCCTGGTCACTCGTAAAAAAATAACAGCGGCAAGCCCCCACAATCCCCCGTAAAGACCTGAAATTCACCTCCGAAATATAGTATTTCCTGGATGTTTTATGGTATGCTTCATAAAGCACCTGCTGGCAGGATATTCAGCGATCTGGATTTCCGCGACACGGTGTCAAGAAGCTGCATTGACTCCCGACTCTTTGAAGTTGCAATGCATGCACCAAGCAACAGCTCTACTGTTTTTGAAAACTGGCAGGCGTAAAGTGCGCCTGTTACAAGAGCGAAAAGGAGTTACCTTAATGGCGCGTGTCCAATTCGACCACGTTTACAAGAGCTTCAACAAAGTTGAAGTAGTTCACGATATCAATATGGATGTCGCGGACAAAGAGTTTCTGGTGCTGGTCGGTCCTTCGGGCTGCGGTAAAAGCACCTGCCTGCGCATGATCGCGGGCCTGGAAGAAGTTACCTCAGGGGAAATTTGGATTGGCGACAAGATTGTCAACAACGTAGACCCCAAAGACCGTGATATTGCCATGGTTTTCCAGAACTACGCCCTCTATCCTCACATGACCGTCTACGATAACATGGCCTTCGGCCTCAAGCTGCGTCACATTCCCTCCCAGGATATCAAGAAGCGTGTTGAAGACGCGGCGGACATCCTGGGCCTGGAAAAATTGCTCAAGCGCAAGCCCAAAGAACTCTCCGGCGGCCAGAGGCAGCGCGTCGCGTTGGGCCGCGCACTCGTGCGTTCCGCGCAGGTGTTCTTATTAGACGAGCCGCTCTCTAACCTGGATGCCAAACTGCGCGTGCAGACGCGCGCGGAGATTTCCAAGATTCACCAGCGCGTACAAACCACCTTCGTCTACGTGACACACGACCAGACCGAAGCCATGACGATGGGAACCCGTATTGCTGTTCTCAACGGCGGTTTCATCCAGCAAATCGGCGCGCCACAGGAACTCTACGATCACCCGACCAATCTGTTCGTGGCGGGTTTCATCGGCTCTCCGTCCATGAACTTCTTTGACGATGTCCAGGTGGTGACTGATGGTGATACGACGAAGATCACCATGGGCGACGCAGGCCATGTTGAGGTGCCGCCGCTCTATGTCCATAGCGCGCGCGACGCGGCTGGCAAGAAACTGGTCATGGGTATTCGCCCGGAGCATCTTTCAGATATGTCCCTGCTTTCAGAGACCGAACGAGTCGGCTCAAGCATGAGCGCGCCCATTGAAGTCGTCGAACACCTGGGTAGTGAACTGCTTGTTTACATGACCGTCCAGGGCAAGCAAATGGTGGCTCGCGTTGATCCGCGTTCCAAAGCCAGAATCGGGCAGACCATCAATCTGCATATCGATACTGAGCACATTCACCTCTTCGACGCCGATACACGTCTGGCCCTTTTTTAACCTGTTCTGAAGCAGTAGCGACGCCCCTTGTGGGCGTCCCGCCCGCGTTGCTCCTGAAATGTGTTGATATGCTCGGATAACGCGAAGGTCGGGACGCCCGCAAGGGGCGTCGCTACTGCTCCTATGGTATACTATGATATAGGAAAATTTGTATAAATGTCTGCTACTCCACAGTATTTTGTGGAAAAGTATGTTATGCTACACACATTAAATGAAACTTGAACTTATAACTTACGCCGTTTTCATAAAATAAAGATAAGGTAAATGTAACCAATGGACACCTCTATCCGTCTCTACAACACGAATAGTAGATTGCGTTCAACGCTGAATGCCGAGGCGCCAGGCTATACTACTCGTCCCTTGCAGGACGAAGAGGATAGACGCGCAGAGGTTTCGCTTGACGAGGAAGAACGAGTGACCGACACGATCTCCACGCAATCTACAAGCACGCTGCAAGAACAAGTGCAGCGGGTAGATGTGGCGGACTTTGAGGCGATCTTTGTTCGCTTTCAAGGGCCTATTACGAATTTCATCTACCACCTGATTGGCAATCGTGAACAGGCATATGATCTGGCACAGGACGTTTTCGTAAAAGCATACAAGGCGCTGCTCAACGGGACGGTAGTGCAGCCGGGAGCCTTATCGGCCTGGCTGTACCGCATCGCCTCGAATACGACAACGGATACACTACGCAGACGCCGTTTGATCTCCTGGCTGCCTCTTTCGTTGTTTAACGAGGATCGTGGCATCGGCGCGGGAGTCATTTCCGACGCGGGCGGCGTGTCATCCGAGAATTTTAGCTCGAACAATGAAGACGGCGAAGGGAAAAGTAGCTCCATTACGGCGATGTATGAGCGTGGGGGCTATGACGGCGGGCGTTTTGAGAATCGCGTTGCAGACCGTGAAATCGTTCGAGCGACTCTTCCAGCAGCTGCCACCTAAGTATGCTGTCTGTTTGTGGCTCTACGAAAATGATGGCCGCTCCTGTGCTGAGATCGCGGAGTTTTTGCACATTAGCCCATCGGCAGTCAAGATGCGTTTAATGCGCGCGCGCGAAAGGTTCGCGGCCTTGTATAAGCAAGAAGTGGGTGACTTACGTGAATTGTGAGCAGGCGCGGTCAATGTTGTCCGCATATCGCGAATTGAAAGATGGAACGATCGATAGCACCGAACTGGATGTGCATCTGGAAGGATGCCCATCCTGCCGGCAAATGCTTGCCCGCGATATGTTTATCGGCGGACGCTTACGCGCGCTCCCCACCATCGAGCCACCCCCCGAAATGCATGGAAGGTTGATGCGCGCCCTCGCTCACGAGCACGCGCAGTATCTCCAAAAGGCCTCGCCGGGTAATGTGCCAACGCCCGAGTTTCTCAAGCCATATTTGCAAGAACATGCCAGGGTCACACAAATCTCAAACCACTTCAGCGCATTATCAACCGCCGAAACCGGTCCCCTCCCCATCCTGCACGCCAAACGTCGCAGGCGTCCGCGCTCCCACATGAGCCAATTCGCGGTGCTTGGCCTGGCAGCCATGTTTTTGATGGTGGTGATGATGGGTGGCATAACGTCTTTGCTTATATTGGCGCATGATAATTCAGGCAATCTAGCGCGTGTCAATACGACTGGCGCAGCGCTTACCTTTACCCAGATTCAAAAAAGCGCCATCGCGACATCTACTCCGTACCAGCACGTCGCAAGCGCAGTGGCCAATCGCGATAGCATCTATTATTCTGCGTATCTGGATGACGCACAGACTACCTGGATGCTGCTACAGCTTGACCGCGCCAGCAGGAAGAGTACACAATTATTGGCGCAGCCCACCGACCAGCCCATCATTGTACTGGGTAGCACACCGCAGTGGCTGGTATGGTTGCAATTTGATAAGCCCATTGCGCCTTCGCAGAACAGCGTTCCCACTACCAACCAGCTGCCCTGGAGCTTGCGCATTCTTTCACTGGCGCAGGTAGCGCAATCGCCGGTTCCCATCACGCCGACCATTCTCCTGAATGGGAAATTCGACCAATCGACCGCTCCAACCTGGGTACATACCCCCATTCAAGGTATCTGGCTGGCGCAAAGTGTGCTGCTCGTCGCTACGATTGATAGCAAAGGGGCATCGCATTTACTGGAATTCCAATTAGATTTGTCAGGTAAATCCGCCGGGACCGAGATCGCAAAAGCCGCTCCCGGTGATATCCTGACCTCACCGACCGCCAATAGCGACGCAACCTCTGTCTACTGGGCCGATGAATGGATGAACGATGCTGGCATACTGAGTAGCAATATTATGATGCGGCAGGAAACAACCGTATCTGGCCCCACTCACTTCTCACATGGAAGGTGGGTGAGAGACATCACGCAAACGGTACAACAGGGATCTTTCCGCGAAGATAGCACGTCCTTCCGCCCCCAGATCGCAGACGAAACGCTGTTCTGGCTGAGTACCGCTAACAACACACTGAAGGGAACGCCCACGGCCAGCCAGACGTCGCTAGAAGCAACACCCCAGCTTAGCCCAATCCTCATTCCACGCGCAGAGCCAGGCATTTACGCGCCCGCTCTTGATGCCTCGGTACCCGGGCAAATCTTTGAGCAGCCGCTGGATGGCCTGACGCCGCCCGTCTCGCTGAATAACGGCGGGGCCGCCTACGCGCTGCAAGTTGGCACCGATTTCGCCCTCTGGCAGAATGACAAGGGGTACGAAATGTACGATGTTCCCACACAGAACGACGTGACCATTGGCAATGCCTTGAATGACGCGGCCTTCCTGGCCGTCAACGGAGACTCCGCCGTATGGCTGGCCACCCACACCACCAATCAAACCGCCACCCCGCAAGACCAGGGTACGCTTTTACCGGTGAATTTCTTCTCATTCGACTGGCCGAAGTAGAAGCTGCCTACGAATTGCCGGTCATTTCGCTGTCTTCTTCTATCAACTCCTGGCTGATTTTCACCGCATCTATACCGAGGCGTTGCGCTAGCGTCGGGTCGAAACGGGCAAGATGCTCTTTCAATTCCTGGTGTTGCTCTTCGATGCGCTGAACAAGCTGAAGTATTACGGTGTCCTGGTGGTCGAGGTGGTTCATGATGAAGCGGATTTCCTCCTCGCCCTTGCAATCGGTCAGGTAGTCATTCTGAGCGGTGAGACGGTCTTTTTCGGATTGCCTATTTTGGGACATCATCATCACAGGGCCGCATATGCCGCTTGACAGATAATAACTAAATTCATGGCGTATAAAAGGATATTGGTCCCATTTCCAAACCCGAATTGCAACGATGTTCAGTATAGCCACAGATAGCCAGAATGTGCTTTGGATAATGATAAACCGCCAGCTACCCATGGCAGCCGCTACTCTATCAGCCACCTTCTGCCCCACCGTCATCTGCTCGTCCGCCACCGCATTCACATCAATAACAGCAGGATGCTCGTGCTTAAACGTGGGGAACTTGAAGTGAATCCCCTCCAACAGATTCCTATGCTCATGACGGGCTTGAGCATTTTTTCCCGAAACACTTTGGGAAGTAGGGGTGATGTCCATTCGATTTCTCCTTAGCTGGTGACTAGCATCCCAGGAGTTTGGCGATCAGCATGCGCTGCACCTCGCTGGTGCCTTCACCAATTTCATTGATTTTGACGCTGCGCCAGTAGCGCGAAACAGGGTACTCGTCCATGAATCCGTAGCCGCCGTGAATCTGCACGGCCTGGTCGGCGGCGCGTTTGGCCGTCTCCGAGGCGAAAAGCTTGGCTATGGACGCCTCGCGGGTGTACGGCTTGCCCTGCATATGCAACCAGGCAGCCTTATAATACATTAAACGCGCCAGTTCAATTTCAGTATCCATGTCCGCCAATTTGAATTGAATGGCCTGGAATGTACTGATGGATTGACCAAACTGCTTGCGCTCTTTCGCATAGGCCAGCGCCTCATCCAGGCAAGCCTGGGCAAGACCGACAGAGAGCGCGGCAATAGCAACGCGCCCGGCATCGAGAATCTGCATGAACTGCTTGAAGCCGTCGCCGCGCTTGCCCAGGATGTCACCTTCGGGAACGGTACAATCGTCGAAGCTGAGGGGGCGTGTATCAGAGGCTTTCCAGCCCATTTTCTTGTAAGCATTGCCGATGATGTACCCCGGCGTGTCTTTGGGAACGATGATGTTGGTAATCTCGTTGCGATTGTCTGGTCGTCTGCCGGTAACGGCGGTGATGGTGACGCCGCTCGTCATGTCCGTGCCAGCGTTGGTGATGAAAGCTTTGGAGCCGTTGATATGCCAGTAGCCATCGCGCAAAATAGCGCGGGTCTGTGTGCCACCCGAGTCGGAACCGGCTCCCGGCTCGGTCAGGCCAAAAGCCCACAGCTTTTCACCGCGCGCGAGGGGAACAAGGTAGCGTTCTTTTTGCCCCTTGCTGCCAAAGAGGTAGAATGGGCTGGCTCCCAGTGAAGTATGCGCTTCCATAGTAATACCAACCGAAACGTCGCCTCGTGAGATTTCTTCGATAGCGATACAGTAGGAGAGAAAATCCGCGCCAGCGCCACCATATTCCTCCGGGAACGGTAACCCCAGCAGCCCCAGCTCGCCCATTTTACGCACAATGTCATAGGGAAATTCCCCTGTGCGATCCATTTCTTCAGCGCGTGGTTTGATTTCCTGTTCGGCAAAATCACGGCAGGTTTCACGAATTGCGGTTTGCTCCTCATTGAGCGAAAAATCCATGATGGTGTGCTCTCTTTCTCTGGAACGACAGAACTAGTATGCGCACCTATTATAAAGGAGTAGATGAGTAGTGGCAAGGAGGGTATACCAGCCCGCCTGGGTGGCTGTCATCTTTTTGCGCGAGATACCAGGGCGGGGGCATGCCCCACCTCTACTCTGCTACGACGTAGCCTGCCTCACCCGTATAGGGTAGGGGCGGGGCTTGCCCCCGCCCTGGTATCTCGCCCGGCCCACCTGGTAAGGTTGACTTTAACTCACTCTTGATGGTACTCTTCTATGGGGGAAGCCAGAAAAGGCGAGTGCTATCGCTATTTGAATCACGCCGACGAGGAAGATCGGGTGGTATGTGCTGGTTTCAAGCACCCTGCCCAACGACTTTCATCCAATACGACAAAGTTGTTTATTGGGACCCTTGTAAAGAAACGAGGTACAAGGTCATGAAACGCCGATTGTTCATCCTGGTTGCGCTGCTTGCTTTGTTAAGCGGCATGATGCTGGCCTTCTCGCCAGCAGCCCTCGCCCAATCGCGGTCGGGCCAGGTTTCCTTCGCCTGTGTCACGCCCGGCTCGACCAATAGTGCTCACAGGGCATATCGGGGGAGCCAACTATCTGATTAAAGTTCCGTCGAACTGGAACGGAACGCTGGCGCTCTACAGTCACGGCTATGTATTTCCCGGCAATTCAACTCACGCCGGAAGATGCCGGTGATACTCTGACGGAAGCCGCCCTGCTGCAACAGGGTTACGCGCTGGCCGGCTCCTCTTACAGCCAGAACGGTTGGGCACTCCAGCAGGCATTCCACGATCAAATCGCCCTGCTCAATTTCTTCGATAAAACTTGCGGCCATCCTTCGCGCACCATCGCCTGGGGCCACTCGCTGGGCGGCATCATCACGGCTGGCCTGGTGCAACTGAACCCCAATCGTTTCGTGGGCGCGCTGCCCATGTGCGGCGTGGTGGCCGGCGGTATCGGCACCTGGAACCAGGCGCTTGATAGCGCGTTCGCATTCAACGTCTTGCTGGCGGGGAGTACGTTGCCTATCGTGCATCTAAAAAATCCAACAGCGGCTTACAGCCAGGCCGAGGGAATTCTAAGTACGGCTCAGAGTACGGCTCAGGGCAGAGCGCGAATCGCCCTGGCGGCAGCGCTGGCAGACGTGCCCGGTTGGTTTACTACCGGTTCGCCCGAGCCAGCCAGCACAGACTATGTCTCACAGGAAGCGAATCAATTCAACTGGGAAAGCCAGGTTGACTTTCTCTTTGCCTTCTTCGCTCGCGCTGAACTCGAGGCGCGCGCCGGTGGCAACCCTTCGTGGAACACAGGCGTTAATTACCGCGATCAACTGAACGATTCGGCCAGCAGCAAAGAAGTGCGCGCGCTGTATCAGCAAGCCGGATTGAACCTGAACAAGGACCTGAACACCCTGAACGCGGCTCCCCGCATTAGCGCCGACCCTGGCGCGGTGGGATACCTGAACAACTTCATCAGCTTCAATGGCGACCTGAATATCCCCGTGCTAACGATGCACACGACCGGCGATGGGCTGGTGGTCAACCAGGACGAGCAAGCATACGCCAGCGTGGTTCGTTCAGCAGGTGACGCCAATTTGCTGCGCCAGGTTTTCGTGCATCGCGCGGGTCACTGCGCAGTTTACCCCGGCGGAAACAGTTACCGCCTTCCAGACGCTCATCAATCGTTTGAATAGCGGTAAATGGGCTGATACCACCGATCCCGGCTTGATGAACGCGGAAGCCGCAGCGCTCCCGCCTTCTCTCAATCTTGCGCCGCCGGCTTTCATCAGCTTCCAGCCAACAATGTTCTTACGCCCGTTCGACGCGCGTAATTAAAACGACAAAGCAGCCTGGCATGAAGGCGAGAGGATGGAGATATGCCATCCTCTCGCCTTCATGCCAGGCTGCTTCTCAGGCTAGGATGTTTGGTCAACGTTATCGAAAAACTCGGCGGTTTTGGTGAGATGAAGACCAATTTCCTCGCCCCAGGTGATGAGGCTTTGCGCGCTCTGGCACCATTGCTGAAAGAGTTCGTTGTAATGGTTGCGGCTCACGCCTACCCAGTCACCTTCCATTTGCGCGGAGATGCCCTGGAGTTCTGAGATCATTTTGCTGCGCGCGAATTCGCAGTTTTGTTGATAGCGCGCGCCAAGCTGGCGCATGAGTTCGGTATTGACATGAATTGTGCCACTCATCGTTTATTGCTCCTCTACGAATACTAATCAAATTTCCCGGCAGATACTATCAGGCACGAAGCCTGTCTACCAGTAGTATAAAGTGCTTCACCAAAAATCCTTATAATGCAACCATGAGCCAGGGCAACCGCGAGGGTCGCCCCTACAATACAATGAAACGCTTCGCGTAACCCGCGTATTGTAGGGGCGACCCTCGCGGTCGCTCTGGCTTGTTTTGAAACAACATGACATGCAAAGAACTTGCAAATATTCACATGATTTTCACAAATATGAATAGCTTTTTAGCGAAATATTCATACGTAATCAGTATAGTTAAAAGTGCAGGTCTCTCTGCTGTTGATTGGGATGAACGTGAGAATTGGAGGAGTGAACATGAGTGTGATGCAGCCAGCTTATACCCCTTTTGCCTATGTGGAGTTAGCGCGTCCTGGCGCTACAGCTATTTTTCGCGCGTTACCGTTCGCATCCGCGAAACGTATCATGATGAATCAGATGCAGAGGCGCGAACGCCTGGTCTACATATTGCTGGATGGACAGCGTTCCGTAACGGACGTGGCCCGCTTGCTCCATCTCAGCGAGGTGCAAGTGGCGCAGATAATGGTGTACCTGCTCAAATTCGGCTATATCGAATACATGCGCGGATGATGAGTTTTTTGGGGAAAGGCGAAATTTGTCCCAAAAGTGATAACTATTGGGCTTTCTGTACGTTATAATACATAGGCCTGGGATGGAAGGCGGGATGTTCGTGGGCAAGCAGATCCACCTCGACGAGCAAGCTTGTAGCGTGCATCTGGTAATCGCGCAACCTTTTCCCCATGGGGTTTGCGCGCGCGCCTCCTGGAGCTTCGCGATGCTCCATGCATACGCGTGGTAAGGGGAGGACGAGCTGGCACCCCGTCCTCTCCTTACTTTTTTGTTGGCAACCAGAAGGGTTGGTATGCGATTTACTGTTCGGTCTCTAGGTGGAAAATTAATCGTCGGCGCTGCTTTGACGCTTTTGCTTTGTTTGCTGTGCTTCTCTGCGGCATCATGGTATGTGCTTAAAATATTTTACGAGCACGAAGCAAAAAACGATGCGACAACACACCTGGCGCTGGTGCAACGTGCCTTCCACACCCAGACAGAGCTTCTGACTTCCGAACTCTCTTCGCTAACAAACAATAAGACGTTGGTTCTAGCGCTTACGCAGTCTTCTCCAACATCATTCAACGAGCAAATCAACAATGCATTTGCATTGATGCTTACTCCCCCATACCGCTTTTCAGGCATTGCCTATATCTCTAAATCTGAAAGCGACACCCTTATTGAACCTCTGGGTAATATCAATGCCGATCAGGGTGTCATGTCTCTGGCTGAGGCTAGCTTGCTGGGAAAAACCGCTACTTTCATCATGCCATCACCTGGCGCAAAGACGAATACAACGTGGGATATCGGCTTCTCAGTGCCGGTGTCCCACAATGGAACCATAGTGGGGGCGCTGGTCGGATTGCAGCCTATCGATTATAATTTTGCCCTCGAACTTTTGGGTGCGAGTCGCAATTCAGGGTTGGACGTGGTTTTATGCGAAGCGCAACAAATAGGAGGCGCGACCCTTCACAATACCTCGCTTGACCGCCTCCTTATCTCGGATGGTATTTGCCAACCTGATACCACGAATATGATCGATGCCGGTCAACATTATCTGACGAAGTCCACAATGGTTAGATCTACTGGCGCGCTGGTCAATTCGCCAGGGCTGGTCATCGTAGATATTGAGCCGCTATATAGTCTTTCCGCGCATAGCGAACGCGCCATCGAAATTCTGATCTTTATGGGCGTCTTTATGATAACGTTGGGTGTTATCATCTATACCCTCATCGCTCGCACATTCTTCATCAGTCCCATTCGCCGTTTGCAGTCGAGTCTCGCCTCACTGGTGGCAGGGAGCAGCGAGCCTCCAGCGCCACATGCCACGCAGGACGAGTTGAGCATGTTGACCCGCTCGTTCAATCTCCTTTCGGAATCATTGAACACGCAGGAAAATGAGAGCCATGCGATCACCAGCCGCATGACCGATCTGCTCGCCATGAGCGATATCTTGATCTCCACACTGAATCTGGAAGACCTGCTGAAAGAAATTGTATCGCGCCTGGGTAAGATCATGCAGGCAAAAAGCGTCTCGCTCTTGCTTTATGGGCGCGAAATGCCTTCTCCCTGGGCTGTGGCGCACTGGTCGGATATGCAGCAATCCAGCGGACACCTACCCGCGGCAGGGCCAGCGACCCCGGACACGGTGACGGTTCACGCCGACCCTGCCGGTGACATCACCATGACGGCCACCACCAAGCTATCGGCCATTCCCACCAGTGGCGCGCGCGCCGCTACCTCCTCGAATGGAAGCGGAAAACGACGAGCCATACGCGCACCCAAATTGACTCCACCACCGGAGCCAAACGGTTTGCGCCCCCCGCGCATTCCACGCCCGGCCCTGCGCGATCTCGATATGTTACTGGCGCGCATGGTGATGCAGAAGCAGAAAATCGCCTATGGCGAGGATGTCAACGCCATCTATCGCGAACGCAGGGAGACCTGGGCGCGCCTGGCTCTGGAAGCGGGTCATCAGTCTGTTGTTGCCGTGCCTTTGTTTTTGCAGGACAGGGCCATTGGGGCCGTTATGCTCTATGGCGACAGCCCGCGACAGGTCAACGGCCCCGACACGTTCTTACTAAGCACAGCAGCTATCCAGGCGGCCATGGCGATACAAAACGCGCTGCTTTTCGTCGAAGTCAAAGATAAAAATGCCGCGCTCGAGCGCGTCAACCACCTGAAATCGCAATTCCTGGCAACGGTGACACATGAATTACGTACTCCTTTGCACAGTATTATCAGTTATGGTTCGTTAATCTTAGAAGGATACCTTGAAGGCGATCTGTCCGAAGAGCAGCAAGACCACATTCAATTTATGGTGCGCCGCGCCGAAGACCTTTCGCGCCTGGTCGATGATATGCTTGATCTGTCCAAGATAGAAGCAGACCGGCTGGAGGTCAAAGTTGAACCGCTCAACCTGGAACAAAGCCTGCAAGATGTGCTGGGCGAACTCCGGCAAATAGCAGGGAATAAGGGGCTGGCCCTGACGCTCGAAATGGGGGAAGACCTACCTATGGCTCTGGCCGACAGCCACCGCATTCGCCAGGTAGTGGTGAACCTGGCCTCCAACGCCCTCAAATTCACGGAAAAGGGCGGGGTGACGATTCGCTGCGCTTTGCTGGAGCGTTACGACATGCTGCGCATCTCCGTTAGCGATTTGGGGATTGGGATTTCGCCTGCCGCCCTCGACTACATCTTTGAGGCTTTTCGCCAGGCCGATGGCAGCACGACGCGCCGCTTTGGCGGAACGGGCCTGGGCCTGACCATCGCCCGCAAGTTGATCGAATTACAGGGCGGCGAAGTAGCTGTAGAAAGCATCGTCGGACAGGGTTCAACCTTCTCTTTCACGCTGCCAGTTGCCGCGCCCGCCAGAGTGCGCGCCAGTTAAACACGATACTAATCATAGAAGAGGCAATGCCAATGAATTTACCCGATACATCTCATGCGCGTCAGGGGACGCAGCCGCCCACCATTCTCATCGTTGAAAATGAGGTGTCCAACCGCATCTTGATCGAGCGCGTCTTATCCACACGCGGCTATCGCTGCCTCCTGGCATCGAACGGACAAGAAGCCTTAAATACACTCGACCGCGAACACGTCGATCTGATCCTGACCGATCTTTCGATGCCGGTGCTGGATGGCTTTCGCACCACGCAATTGATTCGCGCCCGTCCGGGTATGGCTAATATCCCCATCGTGGCAGTCACCGCCTACGCGCTAAACGATGAGAGCGAGGCAGCCATGCAGAACGGGTGCAACGAGTATCTCACCAAGCCATTCAAGCCGCGCCAGCTTTTAGAAGTGGTTGATCGCCTGCTGCCCCGGCCACACTAAAACCTACAAAAGTCATACAGCGCGCAAAAATTGTAGCGCATTGATTGAGAATTTGTTATGATTTACAAATCAATCAAGTAACTTCTGGAAGTAGAGAATAGTATGGATATCAAATTTTCTAACCTGGCCATGCAAAATGTTGCCTCCGATGCGCTGGTAGTTGGAGTGGCATACCAGCAAACTGGTGAGAGATTCCCCGTGTTATCGCAGGCAGCGCGGGCGGTAGATGATGCGCTTGGTGGGCTGCTGCAAGACCTCTTCTCAAGTGGTGAGTTCAAAGGCGATGTAGCCGAATTGACTACCGTGCATACAATGGGCAAGCTGACAACCAGGCGGGTAATCCTGGTGGGTCTGGGCAAGCATGAGAAACTGCAACCTCTGGCCATCCAACGAGCCTACGGAGCAGCTGCGCGCCATGCGCAGAAGACCGGCGCCCATACCATAGCCCTGGCTAGCCTCCTGGAAGACGCTCCCCTGGACCTGGAGACCCAGACCCAGGCCGCTATCGAAGGCGCATTGCTGGGCGTGTATACCTTTAAGAAGTACCAGCAGGCAGATGCGCGTGGCAATGGGCGTGGTATTACCAGGATCGACGTTGTTGCCAGCGACGCGCTGCACTCGCGCCTCGAACCGGCATTGCAGCGCGCCATCGCCTTCGCGGAGGCTACCAATTTCACACGCGACCTGGTCAACGAGCCGCCCAACGTGCTGACGCCAACCGAACTGGCAAATCGCGCCAGCCTCATCGCAAAACAGTTTCACCTCGATTTCGAGGCGTTGGAACGCCCGCAGATGCAGGAACTGGGTATGGGCGGCCTGCTGGGCGTGTCGCAGGGCAGCGAGGAACCGGCCAGATTCATCATCATGCGCTATCGCGGCGCGCCCACACGCAGCGAGAAGGACATTACGTTGGTTGGCAAGGGTATCACCTTTGATACCGGTGGCATTTCGATTAAGCCTGCCGAAAACATGTATAAAATGAAGGGCGATATGGCGGGCGCGGCAGCGGTTATCGGCGCCATGTATGCCATCGCTGCGCTGAAGCCCGCCATCAATGTGACCGTGCTGGTTCCCACAACCGAGAATATGCCGGGCGGCACAGCCTATCGACCGGGTGATATCTTGCGCATTATGAATGGCAAAACCATCGAGATCGTAAATACGGATGCCGAGGGACGCCTGGTACTGGCGGATGCGCTCTCTTACGCGGTTCTGAAAGAGCAGGCCACCACCATTATCGATGTAGCGACTCTGACGGGTGGCATCGTGGTTGCCCTCGGCTCGGTCATGTCGGGCATGTTCTGCAACAATGACGGATTGAGCGCGGAGATCATCGAAGCAGGGCAAATGGTTGGTGAAAAGTTCTGGCGTATGCCATTGGACGACGAGTACGCCGAAGCCATCCACAGCGATGTTGCCGATATCAAGCAGACCGGCGGGCGGCTAGCGTCCCCGGTGACGGCTGCCAAAATCCTGGAGCATTTCGTGGGAGATGCGCACTGGGCCCACCTGGATATCGCCGGAACCGACTTTAGCGATAGCAAGAAGCCCTACGCCGAGAAAGGCGCGACAGGCTTTGCCGCGCGCACCCTGGCGGAACTGGTTCTCAAACGAGCCGAATCGATATAGCTTCTAATGGATTTTAACGACCGAATTGGGTAATGTAAACGTCTAACGTCCTGATGAATTTTGCCGACAGAATGGGGTAATGACCGGCAACGTTCGTCCCCGTCCTGTAGGGACAAGGGGCGGATGTGGGGAAGGGTGGGGGCCTTGTGCTTGTCCTCGTCACAGTATGATTCTGTTGGGGTTCCGTGAGCCGCATTGGTCGTTCCCCAATAAGGACAAGCACAAGGCCCCCTCATCTACCCAACCCCGCCCCTTGTCCCTACAGGACGGAGGCAAACGCATTACCCCATTCTGTCGGCAAAATTTATCAGGATGGGGTGGCGCTGATACCTGGATTGGATCGTTATAATCATCAGAGAGATACATTTGTAGTTGAAAGGGTTAGCTATGCTGACGCAGGAAGAAACGGCGACGCTGGAGTTCAGTCGTAAAGACGAGCGCATCGCCGCGTTATTGGAACTGGTAGAAAAGATCGATGATCTGAAGTCGTTGAGCGATCTTGGCGAATGGGATCAGAACACGCAACTGCCGGATGGGGGAGGCCAGACACGCGGCAACCAGATGGCCACCATTCAAGGCGTGATGCACGACTACACCACGAACCCACGCCTGGGACAGGCGCTTGATGATTTACGCGAGCGCGTCAAAGGCGCGGAATACACGGACGCGGATCGCGGGCTGGTGCATCAGTGCAATCGCCTGTATGAGCAAGCCACAAAGCTGCCGCGCGCGCTGGTTGAAGAAATGGCGCGGGCATCGGCGAACAGCTTTGAGGCGTGGCGACGGGCGCGCGAACGCAATGATTTCGCCAGCTTCGCGCCCTGGCTGGCCCGCACGGTAGAGTTGCAGCGCGAGGTCGCCGACCATTTTGGCTATGAGGAGACACGCTATGACGCGCTGCTCGACCTGTACGAACCAGGTATGACGGTGCGCAAACTCGACATACTCTTCGCTCCCGTGCGCGAGGTGAGCGCAACCCTGCTCAAGCGTATCCAGCAAAGCGGCAACACCGTCGATGCTTCCTGCCTCGAGGGCGATTTCGACACCGCAAAGCAGGTGGCCTTGAGCAAGCAGTTGTTGATCGGCATGGGCTATGATTTCAATCGCGGCGCTATCGCGGTCTCGCCCCATCCCTTCACGTCGGGCATCAGCAGCCCGTTTGACGTGCGTCTCACGGTTCACCCCGACCAGCGCCATATCCAGGCTTCCATCATGGCGGCCATTCACGAAGGCGGTCACGCGGTCTACGAGCAGGGCAGCGCGGAATCGCTGGCGCGCACTCCGGCGGCGGGCGGCGTCTCAATGGGTGTGCATGAGTCGCAGTCGCGCCTGTGGGAAAACGCCATCGGGCGTTCAGAGGCCTTCTGGCGCGGCCAATACGCGGCGGTGCGCGAAGCCTTCCCGCAACATTTCGCCGCCGTCGATGCGACAGCGTTCGCGCGCGCCTTGAACAGGGTGCAGCCCAGCCTGATCCGCATCGAGGCCGATGAGGTGACGTACAACCTGCACATCATTATCCGTTACGAACTGGAACGGGAACTGATCAACGGCAAAGTGGCAATCGAGAGCCTGCCCCGCCTGTGGAACGCAAAGTATCGCGAGTACCTGGGAATCGAGCCAGAACGCGATTCCCAGGGCGTGTTGCAGGATATTCACTGGACGAGTGGCTTCGGCTACTTCCCGTCCTACACGCTGGGCAATCTCTACGGCGCGCAAATCTACGCCACCCTGCGCCAGGAGTTCCCGGATTTCGACGAGCGCTTGTCCGGCGGCGATACGGCCTTCGTGCTGAACTGGCTGCGCGACAACATGTACGCCTTCGGCTCGATCTATATGCCGGAAGCGTTGATGAAGCGCGTGACAGGCGCCAGGCCCGATCCGCAGTTCTTCGTGCGCTACCTGACCAGCAAGTTTGAGAGAATTTACTCCCTGTAGTAATCACAAGACAATGACCGCCAGGGCTGGACACATCCAGCCCTGGCGGTCATTGTCTTCTTCCGGGGTATTTCAGCACAAAAAAATGATATAACCCAGATTGACGCAAATTATTGTAATATTTCGGGTTGCCAAACGATAGTTATGATGAGTACTCAAACAAGACGAGGGAATGAAAGCAAGCGGATATGTATACAACACAGGCGGAGCCGGAAATAGCTCTCTTGTACAGGAAATACGCGCCGGGCATTCTGGCCTACGTGCGTAATCATATCACCTCGCAAGAAGATGCGGAGGACCTGGTAGCGGAAGTATTTTTGGCGGCTATTGAGAATGCAACCTTCGCCTCCTTATCTGAGAAGGCGAAACAGTTATGGCTCTGGCGCGTTACGCGCAACAAAGTGATTGACGCCTATCGACGCTCCAAAACGCGCCAGAGCGTGAACCTCGACCACGCGGCTGAACATCTCTTTGAGGACGAGCAATTCAGCCCCGAAAATGCGGCTTTACGGCAAGATGATTACATGGATTTGTATGCGCATCTACAACATTTACCTGCGCACCAACAGGAGATTTTGCGCTTGCGTTTCGGTCAAGAATTGTCCTGCGGCGAAATCGCGACTGCGTTGAAAAAGCAGGAAAACGTTGTGCGCGTCACTCTTTCACGTAGTCTCAATCTTTTGCGGAAAATATATCAACGCGGAAGGGAGGAAGAGTGAAATGAGCAACCAGGATGAGTTTTTTACACCTGAAGAAGTTGACAGGCAGATAGATCAAGTAAGCCGCCTCAAAGAAGGCGAGCAGGCAGATGCCGAAGCAATGGCTTATCTTCGCAGCTTGTATGGGATAGATGCCCAACAGGAGCAAGAGATGCTAGATCGTATCTGGAATCGCATCGCGGATGCAGCTCCTCCTTTACAACATAACCTGCAACAGAAACAAGAAAGAGAAGAAGTGATAGCTATGCAAAATCAACCAGCCCAATTCGGCAATCCCACCCCACATAAACGACATTCTACGCTCATACAGCGACTGGGTATGCTGGCGGCCGCGGTTTTCCTGGTGGCCCTGGTAGGCAGTATGGCGCTAGTTTTCTACTCCATTCGCCACAATGCTGGCGGCCCTGCCAACGGTGGTCCAAACCCAACGGCGACCATCACAACTGTACCCTCGACTCCGACGCACACAACCACATCGCCATTTAAAGTCACCTCTGTTGACATGTCAGTCGCGCCAGCATCAATTGCGGGCATAGCCTGTGGTACGAACGTGACCGTGACATACAAGGCCACCATTCATGTCGCAGCCAACGGCCCCGGCGGCACCGTCCAGTTCGGCTACACGGTCAACAATGGCCGCGGCCAGAACATAGCCAGCGTCACGTTCGCCCCGGGCCAGACCAGCAAAACCTATTCCTTTACCTGGAGCGGCGCGCTGCCAGCAGATCACACCTACCCTGGCCTGGGCGGTATCCAGGTGACCAGTCCCAATCAATTGATCTCCCCCATGGTGGCACCAACAGGTACATGCGTAGCAGCGTCAGCATTCGTTGTCACCCGTGTTGATATGGTGGTAAGTCCCACCTCCATTCAAGGATTGGCCTGTGGTACATCCATAGTTGTCACCTATACTGCTACCATTCACGTAGCCGCGAACGGCCCCGGTGGCACCGTCCAGTTCAACTACACGGTCAACAATGGCCGCGGCCAGACCATAGCCAGCGTCACGTTCGCTCCGGGCGAGACCAGTAAAACCTATTCCTTTACCTGGAGCGGCGCGCTGCCACGTGGATCATACCTACCCTGGTCTGGGCGGTATCCAGGTGACCAGCCCCAATCAATTGATCTCCCCCATGGTGAAACCGACAGGTACGTGTAAATAACCTGTCACACCATCCAGGGCGATGTACGAGTCACTATGAGCCAGGTAGAAAGCATGACAACCGCGAGGGTCGCCACTATAATACTCGCTGGTCGGCTGCTCTGCCTGGCTTCCATCATTCGGTAGCGTATCTGTACCGCCAACGCCCGGCAGCACGTATTTCCCATTCACGAGGAGGCGCACGCGCTACCTGGAAATTTTGCGTGTATAATACATCGGTGAATAATTTATAGAGGCCGGTGATAGAAATGTCTGAGATCGAATTCCTGGGTGATGACAATCGATACGAGGTACACGGCAAAATAGGGAGAAGTCATTTATATACAATGTACCGGGGCCGCGATAAAGTTTTGAATCGTGAGGTGACGATCAAAGTGCTGCGCGACATCTATAACATAGACCCCAAATTTGTAACGCACTTTCAGCGCGGGGCGAAAACGGCGTCGACCTTGCAGCATCCCAATATCGTGCAGGTCTACGATTATGGACAGACTGATGGCAACTATTTCATTGTGATGGAACTGATCGAAGGCACCGATCTGCGCCATTACCTGCGCTCGCGTGCCGTACTCAATAATGAACGTGCCATCATCATCGCGCACGATGTGGCGCTGGGCCTGGGCGCGGCGCACCGCCGGGGCATCGTGCATCGCGATGTCAAACCGCAGAACGTGCTGGTGGGACGCGATGGCTCAATCAAATTGACCGACTTTGGCATGACGCTGGGCACGGTACAATATTACGCCCCGGAGCAGGCGCAGGGCGAGATTGTCAGCCCGGCGGCTGATGTGTACGCGCTGGGCATCGTGATGTACGAGATGCTGACGGGACGCACCCCTTTTGATGGCGATACACCGGTGGCGGTTGCCATGCAGCATATCCAGGACGCGCCCGTGCCGCCCAGCCAGTACAATCCCGCCATTCCCCCTGCCCTTGAAGAGATCGTGCTGCGTTGCCTGGAAAAGGTGCCGGAGATGCGTTTCCGCGATGGCTCCCAACTGGCACGAGCTTTGGAATCCTGTCAAGAATCGACTCTGTTATAAATCATCCCAACGATAGCCCGAATACTATTACCCTCAATTCCTTGCTGAGCCAGCCTGTGCTGCCGCTGTTTTCTTTAACAGCTGGATCAGGCTCATCAGTGTTGCTTTCGCGTCGCCGAAGATCATCATGGTCTTCTTATCATAGAAGAGTTCGTTGTCTTCGCCAGCAAAGCCTGGAGACAAACTGCGCTTCAGGATCATGACGGTGTGTGCCTGGTCAGCGTTGAGAATGGGCATACCGTAGAGCGGGCTCTCTTTCTTATACCGCGCGGCAGGGTTCACCACATCGTTGGCACCGATGACCAGGGCCACGTCTGTACTCTGAAAATCATCATTGATTAGTTCCGACTCGCAGAGCAAATCATACGGCACGTTCGCTTCCGCCAGCAGCACATTCATATGCCCGGGCATACGTCCCGCCACCGGATGGATGCCGTAGCGAACGGTCGCGCCCCCTTCAATCAAGAGCGCGGCCAATTCCTGTACGGCGTGCTGGGCCTGCGCTACTGCCATGCCGTAGCCAGGAATGATAATCACGGACTGGGCGTTCTCCAGGATATAGGCGGCATCTTCCGGGGTATAGCGCATGACCGTTTTCGCCTCTTCCTGTACCCGCACTCCCGGTTTCACCGCTCCCACCGCGCCGAAAAGCACATTGGTGAAGGAGCGGTTCATCGCCCGGCTCATCATCAGAGAGAGGAAGAAGCCAGATGTTCCGTCCAGCGCGCCTGCGATCAGCAGCACGTTATTGGAGAGGACCAGCCCGGTGGCGGCTGAAGCCAGACCTGCATAGGAGTTGAGCAGCGCCAGGACCACCGGCATATCCGCTCCTCCAATTGGCAGCACGATCAGGATGCCGAGAAGCAGTCCCGCCGCGACCATGCCATAGAACAGCGCACCCGTACCAGGCCGGACAATGAGAAAGATAAAGACACCCACCGTCGCAAAAAAGAGGAGGATATTCGCGACATTCTGGAAGCGATAGGTGATGGGTGCGCCTTTCACGAGTTCCTGCAACTTGCTAAAGGCCATCAAACTGCCGGTGATAGTGAGCGAGCCGAACAGCACCTCAAATCCTAATGCGGCCATCGTGCCGTGATCAATAGTCAGGCCATGTTCGTAATATTCAATAATGCCGACCAGGGTGGCCGCCAGCGCTCCAAAAGAGTGGGAGATCGCAATTCGTTGAGGCATGGCGGTCATCGGCATAAAGATCGCCATGAGAGCGCCGATGGCTGAACCCACAGCAATCCCAATAAGGATCCATTGATATTGGATGATCTCGCTGCGCAGGAGGGTACCCACAACCGCGAGCAGCATCCCGATCTCGGCCAGGAGGATGCCGCGCCGGGCGGTCTGTGGGGAATTTAAGGCCTTCAGTCCCAGGACAAACAGGATTGCCGCCGCCAGGTAAGCAGCATCCAGGAGAATATTGCTCATTTGGCTTTACTCTCTCTCCGCCGAAACATTTTGAGCATGCGATCGGTGATCATGAAGCCACCGACGACGTTAATGGTAGCAGCAGTCACGGCAATGGTCCCAAGCACGGTGCTGACAATACTCTGACCGCTTCCAGCCGCGACGAGCGATCCTACCAGGGAGATGCCGGAGATCGCATTGGTGGTGGACATGAGAGGAGTATGCAGCAAGGGCGGTACCTTGCGGATGACCTCAAATCCCAGAAACCCTGCCAGGACGAGGATGTAGAATGACTCGAAGAGCGTGCTATTCATACTGGATACCTCTTCTCTCAGCGACGATTGGAGCAGTTCATGGACGATTTCCCCGTTGCGTGTCACACAGACCCCTTTCACCAGTTCATCGGTGCTGTCAGGCTGAGCCCCTGTGGCTGGATAGAGATAGCGGAACAGGTTGACGACATTGCGGGCGTATAACTGGCTGGCATCAATGGGAAGCATGGCGGGCACATTCGTGGCACCAACGACGATGACTCCCTCGTGTTCAATGGTCTGGCCTGCCTGGGTCAGCTCGCAATTACCGCCCTGCTCGGCTGCCAGATCAACGATCACTGACCCCGGGCGAAGGGATTTGACCATCCCGGTCGTAATCAGCAATGGGGCGCGTTTGCCAAAGACCTGCGCTGTGCTGATGACCACATCCACCCTGGGGAAGCGGGCGCAGATGACCTCCTGCTCGCGCTTGAGAAACTCGGCGGATTGCTCTCTGGCATAGCCGCCTGCCGTTTCCGCGTCCTGGGACAGTTCCATCTCAACGAAGGTTGCCCCCAGACTTTGAATCTGTTCGCGTACAGCCGGACGGGCATCAAAGGCTTCTACTCTGGCGCCGAGCCGTTTTGCTGTCGCAATGGCTTGTAATCCTGCCACGCCTGCGCCTAGCACCAGCACCGTGGCAGGCGTGATCGTGCCTGCGGCTGTCATCAAAAGGGGAAACATTTTGCCCAGGTGTTCTGTCGCCAGTAAAACGGCTTTATAGCCCGCTACGGTAGCCATGGAACTCAGGGCATCCATACTCTGGGCGCGCGTGAGGCGCGGAACGAAGTCCATGGCAAATGCGCTAATCTTGCGCCTGGCAAATGTCTCCATCACATCCAGATGCGTTAACGGAGAAAGAAACCCGATATAGGCGCACCCCTCACGCATCATCCCGGCTTCGGGTAGATGAGTGAGGGGGTATATCTGCGGTGGTTGTACTTTGAAAATTATATCAACGTGCTCGTATAAGGCCGGGGCGCTCTCAACCAGGGTGGCTCCTGCCTGGAGGTACTGCGTATCCGAGAAGCGCGCCCCGGCTCCAGCACCTGATTCAACCAGCACCTCATGCTGGTCCTTGATAAGAAGAGGAATCAGGCCGGGAATCAGCGCTACCCGCGTTTCACCGGCCTGTACTTCCCTGGGAATGCCTATTTTCATGTGTTTGTTTCCCCTTTCGTCGTGCGGGCGACGAAGTGCATTCCCTCGGGTCCTTCAATCGAAAAGGTGTCGCCCTCGCCCGGCGCAACGTCGATCAGGAATTGCGGCTCGCGCCAGCGCTCGTACTGCTCCCGGTCGATGTAGAACGGACACCCGGCGATTTCCCCAATGAGCAGGTCGTTGGGCCCAAGCAGCAGGTCGCCCTCGCTCAGGCAGACTGGGGAGCTGCCATCGCAGCAGCCCCCCGATTGCATGAACATGAGCGAGCCATAGCGAGTCTTCAGGCGCGCGATCAAATCGCGCGCCGCTTCCGTCACTCTCACGCTTTCACTCATGGTTGCGCTCCTAGAAAAAGCCCAGGGGCTTCGGATCGTAACTGACAAGCAGGCACTTTGTCTGCGAGTAGTGTTCGAGCATCATAAGGTGGGTCTCGCGCCCAACGCCCGAGACCTTGTACCCGCCAAAGGCGGCATGCGCGGGGTAAAGGTGATAGCAGTTAGTCCACACGCGGCCCGCTTTGATGCCCCGGCCCATGCGGAACGCTCTGGACATGTCGCGCGTCCACACACCAGCGCCCAGGCCGTACATGGTGTCGTTGGCGAGTTTAAGAGCCTCGGACTCATTCTTAAAAGTCGTCACCGCCAGCACGGGTCCGAAGATTTCCTCCTGGAAGACGCGCATGTCGTTCTGCCCTTTGAGAACGGTAGGCTCGTAATAGTAACCGCCCGCGATTTCGCTGTTCACGTGAGCGCGCTCGCCGCCGATCAGCAGTGTAGCGCCCTCGTCGAGACCAATCTTGACGTAGCCTTCGATCTTCTCAAGCTGCGCTCGCGATACCTGCGCGCCGACTTGCGTGTCGAGTGAGAGCGGATTGCCCTGCCGGATGGCGGCGATACGCTTCAGTACGCGCTCCATGAAGGCGTCGTAGATCGACTCTTCGATCAGTGCGCGCGATGGGCAGGTGCAGACCTCGCCTTTGTTGAAGGCGTAGAGCACCAGTCCTTCGATCGCTTTATCAAAGAAGTCGTCGTCGGCATTCATGATGTCGGCGAAGAAGATGTTGGGCGACTTGCCCCCAAGCTCGGTGGACGAAGGAATGATGTTCTGGGCGGCATACTGCATAATCATGCGCCCGGTCGTCGTCTCACCCGTGAAGGCGATCTTGGCGATGCGCTTGCTGGTCGCCAGCGCCTTGCCGATCTCCGCTCCCGGCCCGTTGACGATGTTGAGCACACCTGCGGGGACGATATCGCCGATCACTTCGGCCAGCTTGAGGATCGACCAGGGCGTCGGACTGGCTGGCTTGATGACCGTGCAATTCCCTGCTGCCAGGGCCGGGGCGATCTTCCAGGCGGCCATCAAGAGCGGGAAGTTGAAGGGGATGATCTGCCCCACCACGCCAAGCGGCTCCTGGAAGTGGTAGGCGACCGTGTTCTTGTCGATTTCAGAGATGCGCCCTTCCTCTGCGCGAATCGCGCCAGCGAAGTAGCGGAAGTGGTCAATGGCGAGTGGCAGGTCGGCAGCCAGCGTCTCGCGCACCGGCTTGCCGTTTCCCCAACTCTCGGCGACGGCCAGCATTTCGAGGTTTTCTTCCATCGCGTCGGCGATCTTGTTCAAGACGCGCGCGCGCTCGGCAGGCGACGTTTCGCCCCAGGCGTCCTTCGCCGCGTGAGCTGCATCGAGCGCCACCTCGACATCTGCGGGTGTCGAGCGCGGCACCCTGGTGAAAGGCTGCCCCGTCACAGGACTGAGGACCTGTGCGTACTCGCCTGCGACTGGCGGCACCCACCGTCCGCCGATGAAGTTGTCGTAGCGCGGTTGTACTGTCACGACGCTACCGGGAAGGCCTGGATTGACATAGGTTCTGGACTTTGTAACTGTAGTCATGCTCATTCCTCTCTTTTTCGAGATACATGTTGTATGCGAAATACATGCTGGGAGGCATCGCCCACCTGGCGTGTAGCTGCCCATTTATTCCGCTTCCAATAGAGAAGAATAGCAGATCACTCTCTCAGTACAGTCACGTTTTGCGCATTCCTCTTTACAAAGGCGTCACATTCTGCCGCGTAGTTTTGCTCAAACTGCTGCCACCGCCTCCTATAGCATCACACAAAGGTATTGAGCTAAGTAAATGATGGTTCTCTTTGACACGACTACTAGAGTGAGAATCTGTGACAGGAACGATCTGTTTCGTGATGGTGATGTGAGAGAAACCAGTTATTCTTGTCTACAGATGGATTGCAAGAATACTCGGGAAAGAATATGGATATGGGTTCCCTTATCTCGTATATCTGAGGCGAGGGAAAACGATGAAGGAGTACAAACTGTGAAAACCGAATCCACGCAGCCAACTTACTCTAATGGTGAAGGCCGAACGAAAGGAACACTTGTCGCTCTCTTCAATCTCTTGCTGAGTATTTCTCTTCTTCTTTCCCTCTGCGCGACGTGGTTTTTTGTACCGATTGCCAGGGACCCTGCGGTTTGTGTCTTTCACAACAAACCCTGGTGGTTCTCCCTCACGGAAGGGAGTGCCTTAGTACTCATTCCTGCATCAATTGTCCTTGGTAGAGTGGCTGTCAGAACATCGAAGCAGGGATATAGAGGTCACCGCCTCCGCAGCCTGGGCATTATGACCATTGTACTAGGAACCTTGCTCATCCTATCGCTTGCCTGGGCTGAGTTCTTGTACTTTGTTTGTCAATTATAACCGAGAGCTGGATTCCCCTTTCTCAAAAATATGACCAGGACCCTAATGATCCGCGAAAAGCGTATGCTATAATATTCCCATGAACATTCGCATTCGCTACTTCGCCTCACTGCGCGAAACCACTGGTCAGAACGAGGAAACCCTGACATTGCCAGAGGGCGCAACCGTCGCCGCCTTGCGCGAAACGCTGCTCGCTCGCTATCCACGCTTGCAAGCGGTGATGGAGCGGGCGCTTTGCGCGGTAAATCACCAGTATGTCTCGGTGGAGACAGTTTTGCGCGAGGGTGATGAGGTGGTGTTTATTCCGCCCGTTGGCGGCGGGTGTGGGTGAGGGGAATGTTAGCGTGCTAGATCAGGAGTTATCTGCATGGAACCATTGATTTCGATAACACACGAGCGGCTTGACCGGGACGCGCTGGTGGCGGCTGTCTCGCATCCAGGCGTGGGTGGGATTGTGGTGTTCGAGGGCGTGGTGCGCGATAACGCCAGGGGCAAGCAGGTTCGCTATTTAGAGTATGATGTGTATCCCGAGATGGCGGTGCAGCAGATACGCGAGATCGTGGCCGAGGCGGAGAAACGCTGGGGGGTCGAGCGCGTGGCAGTGGCGCACCGCGTTGGAAAGCTGGAAATTGGCGAGGCCAGCGTCATTATCGTGGTCGCGTCGCCGCATCGCGGTGAGGCCTTCGACGCCTGCCGCTACATCATCGATACCCTCAAAACGACCGTGCCGATCTGGAAAAAAGAGGTCGCCACCAACGGCGAGGAGTGGGTCGAAGGCTAGACCGTTACTCAGAAGTAGATCTGGACCACATTAGCGACGATAACGAAAATAGTAGACAATAGCGATAATAGTAGCGACCAAATAAAAACGTTATAGATGTTGCAGCAGATGCGTAATCACGCGTGACGGTGAAGTTTATTAAGCCATAGACTGAAAATGCAATTAACCACAAAATGGCGGTTATATAAAGAAATCCTGGTTTTCTCATCTTTCGTTCTCCATCAAAACTCTGAAAGCCAAATTTAATTGACAGTTGCTCATCCTGAGACAATTGGTAGGAAGGTTACGTTTTGAGTCTGTCAAGTATTTTGTATAAGTCGTTTTCATTATTGAGGAACCCTGCCAGCAAATTCAATAGCAAAACAATTGAGGGCAGGCTTTTGACGACCTCAACGCCATTGGCGCTATCGTTATAGTAGACCGTGTAGGAAATGATGGTCTGTCCGGTCAAATGGGTTCAGTCCAATTTGATACCTCCAACTGCCATCCCTGCCTCTTTTATTTTTTATGTTCTTCTGACTCGGCGTACTTCGAAATCTATCACTACCACCCATAGGTCCACCACCTTTGCCGCCAGAGCCACTGCTATTATTGCCCCCCTTACCTCCATCTTCATCATCTTTCTGTACATCCTTAAGTACCTTGTCTTGCGCTGTGCTACTACCCGTTGTGGGAGTCGTCGGCAAGCTTTCGATTTGTGTATATCCTGGCTGTGTAGTGGGGTTATTCGTGAGTATATCCTGGTTTGGGTTCGTTGTGGGTAGCAGAAGGTTGTACGTCTGCATCAGCCATATTAGCACTTTCATCCAGGTGGGAGCGTCATCTTGACCAGTGGGGTCAACATAGGTTTCGGGATTGCCATTTACATACGCATATGGGCTGAAACCCTGCTGGTTCCCTTGCGCACTGTCTGACGAGAGAAAGGTGCCGCTCACCGGGTCGTAGTAACGCGCGTTGTAGTAGAGCAGGCCCGTTTGAGTATCCAATCGTTGAGCAGTGAAGTTGTACGCTGTCGGGAATGTTCCATCTGCGTAGCGGGCGGAACCGAAGGGCATGAACAACTGCACAGCCTGTACCGTCCCGTTTCCATTCACTGCAACATTGGTACTGCCCAGCAGATCAGGCACCAGGTAATACCATCCACTACTGGTTGCCATAGCGATGGGCTGTCCGGCAAGGGTATAGTACTTGATGGTTGATGCAGTGCCATTCGTGATACTGGTATCGGTGAATCCATCAAAGGTGATGGTATCGGTCACTGTGGTGTTCCCACCGCTTGTACTGCTTGTTCGCTGCAAGACCCTGTTGCCCTTGGCATCGTAGAGGAACTGATCGCTGGCCGTAGTGCCACTGGGCGCAGTCCAGGAGATCAGTCGTCCCTCGTTGTCATAGATCATACTGGCCCCGGTGGGGGTTCCGCCAGCGCAGGTATGCCCGCTGCCGGTATCGACATTGCGGCAGGTTAGATTACCCATCGCGTCATAAACAGCATACTGATCGGCAACTGTGCTTAGACCCGTAACCGCGTGAACGTGCGAAGCATCCCCATAGGTCTCTGTACCCGATGGTCCATTTATGAGCCGATCCAGCGAATTGTAGCTGAAAGACTGTTGATAGGCTGGGGTTGTCGTGCCGCTCGGCGTTGCGCCACAGTGATCGCCGCCTGCGGGAGTTCCCGTGTTGCCAGCCCCAGACCAGCCTATTCAATGCATCATAACAAAAGGACTGGTTATCGGTCTTGCTTCCGCCGCCAGTGGTGGGCAGCGTCGTGTAGAGATTTTCTACATTGCCCACGTTGTCGTAGGTGCGTTGCTGGTTGAGAAGCGTGTTCCCACTCACCACTGCGCTCACAGAAAGCGGACGCTGGATGTTGTCGTACCCCAGGTTGATCTTCAGTGGTGTCGTCGCTGAGCCTTTATATGTCAACCCTCCTAGTGTCAGACTGGAGAACAATCCGGCAGGAGTATACTGCACCCCGCTCATGATCGCGCCATTGGCATCACTCGTTCCCTGGAAGTAACCATCGCTGTTATAGCTTGCTGTAACAACATCCCCATCGGGGTAGGTCAGTGAGGCAATCTCACCCCCATCGTTATAGACCATTGCTACGGTCTGGGTGGTTGTCTGGCTATCTGCTGTTACCGAGAGACTGTTTTGTGTCTGCTCTCTACGCGCATCATAGCCATAACAACGCCAACCGCTGTCCCTGCCGCTGCTAAAGATTTCTGCCGTGGTGCGCCCGGCGCTATTGGACCCACCTGTGAGGAGTACAACCCGATGGGAACGTCTGCCCTGGATTGCTGTTATTGTTGTAACTATCGTAGAAGTACAAGCCGTAGGGACTGCTATTACACGGGTTGGCAGCCGTGGCTGCGGCACAGTTGTCTATCCAGGTTGTCATAGCTGGTGTACGTCCCCTGGTTGCGCGGATCAATCTGGCTCAGCGCGTTGCCATCCGCGTCATAGGTGAACTTCCAGGCCGTATCGCTGCTCCCGCTGCACGAGGCAGGCAGAGGAGTGTTGCTACATGATCCCAGGTCGGAGTCATTCAAGCCCGTGCGCCGCTGGAGCGCGTCAAAGGTGGCGCTATAACTGGCCCGCAAAGTGGCGTTACTGTCAAAGGTCTGCGTCTGTGTGGTATTACCGGGCACGTCATAGCTATACTCGATGGTGCGCGCAACGCTGTAGGGGCTGGTTGTTCCACTAAAGAGCTGGTCGAAGCGCGTCCTGCCGAACGCATCGCTGTAGTTGATGGATTGGTGATTATAGGCATCCAGCGTCGTCGTCTGCTCGTACGCAGTGTTGTTTTCGCTGCTCAAGCCTGTCACACCTTGCGCTACCGTGTAGAGGAGGCTGGCGCTGAGAACGATAGTAGTGGCATCGCTATACGTGACGCTTCCTTCTGAACGTCCCAATCCATCGCTTTTGCTCACCGAGCGAGCCTGCGTCAGATTGGGCGATATATAGCCGGATGGAGGAGCAACAGCATAGGGCAGGCTTTTGACGACCTCAATGCCATTGGCGCTATCGTTATAGTAGACCGTGTAGGAAATGATGGTCTGTCCGCTCACCGGACTGGGGGATTGCGTTTCGATAAGGCGGCCCTGTCCATCATACCATTGTTTGACGGTTGAGGTAGGACCTCCTACAGTAAAGCGGCTGGATGTATCCAGTTCGATGCAAGGCGAGGTTTTTTTGTATGGACTCTATCACACTTGCCCTGCAGGGTGAACTGCCACCGAGCCTGGAAGAAGTAGATGCCCATGCGGTCTATGCGGATTTTGAGAAGATCACGGATGGGCGCTGCAAACAAGGAAGGCGCTACCCAGTGGCCCGTTGCCTCGACGGAACGCTTGGATGCCCAGGAAGTGACCCGAGTGGTGCAGCCGTGCCTGGCGCGAGCGGAAGCGAGTCAGCGGCTTACGAGACGAACCCAGCCGCTTAGCCACACAAGGGGGAGCACAGCACAGCGCATCTTGACCGCCATTACTGACTTGAATGACGCGCCTTTCACGCGACTGGGAGGGGTTGCACAAGTCTTTCGCCTGGAGCGCACCTTCCTCAAAAAATGGCCTGTCGATCACCTCGGTGGTCTCTGTCTGGTCTCACCAGCCTGCCGCCCAAGCAGGCATCGGCCACCCGACACCTGCAACTGAACAGAGATCATTTCTATCAGGCTCACCCTCTCGATGCCCTTCGCCTCTTACTTGTCAAGCTCTGACTTTCGAAAAGCCCTGACCTGCACATCATCCCCCCTTACTTTATCGCAGGTGAATATGGTATAGTTGGTAATATTAAGCAGTCATTGTTATCCCGGAGCATACATGGCCCTATCCTGTGGAATGGGTTGTGTAGAGTATCTCCCGGAGGTTATTGATGAACTTGTTTGAAAAGCAATCCCGGCTCAACCAACTTTTCGCGCAAAGTCCCGTAAATGCTGCCTACCTGGCTGGCTCCCTCTCAAACCGCACCTCGTTTGGACACCTGACCGATGTTGACATTGCTATCCTGCTGATGGAGCAGATCAAATCCGACCAATTTCTTGATTACCAGCTCTACTTCTTCAGCGAGCTGGCGAAACGCCTGGAATTGGATAGCATCGACGTGGTGATCCTCAACCAGGCTTCCATGCTGCTCAAGTTGCAGGTGATTAAATATGGGCAGATTCTGTTCAGCCGCGATGAGAAGCAGCGCGTCTCGTTTGAGACGAAGGCGGTGATGGACTACCTGGATTTCAAGAAGTTTGATGAAATTCAGAACCAGGCGCTCGGCCGGCGTCTTTACGGGCAGGTTTTGCCCGTTGACAAAGAACTGCTGCAACGGCACCTGAAGCAGTTGCGCGAGGCTATCGTCATTCTGCGCGACCTGGGCAAGGCCACCCGCGAGGAATTTACCTCCGATTTTCACGTGTTTGGGCTGGCCGAACGCTACCTGCAAATCGCTATCGAGGCCTGCCTGCGCATCTGCGGTGTCATGGTAGCCTCGCTGGGGCTGCGCAGGCCGGAGGGCTACCACGAACTGCTCAGTATCGTTGCCGCGCAGCACCTCATCCCCCAGCAGTTATCGTATCGCCTTGAAGTGCTGACCAACCTGCGCGACGCGCTCGTGCATGATCCCGGCTCTTTGAGCCGCGATCTGCTGTACGATCATATCCAGCAGCGCCTGGAAGATTTCGATGCCTTCGCCGCCGCGGTTGAAGAAAAACAGAATATATAAAAAGCGGCTGGACACAGGCACAATCCGCGCGCGGATTGTGCCTGTGTCCAGCCGCTTTTTATATATTAGATTTCCGCGACGCGCAGGGCTTCGGCCTGTTCCATAGCGGCGGCTGCATCCTCCGGGTGTCCCATTTCTGTGTAGATTTGGGCCAGTGTCTCGTAGGCGAGGATCATGGACGGGTCCATGGCGATAGCCTGCCGTGCCATTTCTAGTGCATCGTCGTAGCGTTTGACCTCGCGCAGCGTGTCGGCATAGTCGTTGTAGTAGTCGGCGTTGAGCGGGTCGCTGTCGATAGCGCTCTCGTAATTTTCGATGGCTTCGTCGAAACGGCCCAGCGCGTCATACGCGGTGGCAAGCTGGTAGTAGCCTTCTGGGTCGCCCTCGAACTGTTCCAGCAGCGTCTGGCTGGTCGCGATGGCATCGTCGTAGCGTTCCATTGAGTTGTAGGTATCGGCCAGACCGGCATACGCGGCGGCGAGGTCATCAGTATCGAGTTCGCTGCGCCGCTCGATGATGTTCTGGTAGGCGCGCATGGCCGCATCGAATTGCTCGGTTTCCAGGTACGTTTCCGCGAGATTGAAGTGCGCGCTGAAGCGATTGGGATTGAGCTGGGCCGACTGCTCGAAGGCGCGAATGGCTTCCTGGCTGTCGCCCATAGTGGAACGCCAGGTTCCCAGGTGTTCCCAGGCTTCCGCGTCGTCGGGCGCGAGTTCAACGATACGCGCATAGGTATCCGCCGCCTGCTCAGGCTCGCCGAGAGCCTCGTACACAGAGGCCAGGCTGTCGTAACTGGTGCGGTCTTCGGGATCAAGCGCGGTCATCTGATTGGCGACCGAGAGCGCCTCGTCGAACCTGCGTATGTCGATGTACAGGCTCACCAGTTCCGCGTAGCGAGAGATATCGGAAGGGTCCTCGTCAACGCGCTTCTCCTGGTCCATAATGCGGCGCAACTGCTGGTTGACCCGCTCGCGCACATCCAACAAATTATCGGCGGCCTGCGCGTTATCAGGGTTGAAAATCAGGGCCTGCCGGTAGTTCTGGATGGCGTCCTGGTAGAGGAACTGGGCGCGGTAGGCGTCGCCAACGCTGAGATAGAGCATATCATTGTCAGGGGCATAATCAAGGGCCTCCTGGAAGGTCTCAAGCGATTCCTCGCGCATACCCATTTCGCCATACAGGTTGCCCAGGTTGATATACGCATCAATCAATGTCGGGTCGATATCGATGGTGCGCTGGTAGCCCGCCACCGCGCCCTCCGTATCGCCCAGGAACTGCCGGGCCAGAGCCAGGTTATAGCGCGCGCGCGCATCGGTTGGATTGATCTCCACCGCCTGCTCAAAGGCTTCCGCCGCGCTTTCGTACTCGCCCTGTTCAGCGGCCAGATTGCCCTTGTTGGTCCATTCCTGCGCAGCCGCGCTATCCTGCCCGGCCTGTATTCCGTTCTTCCCGGCTATATCGGTTGCCTGCATACCGTTTGTATTATCCATAATGGTGTATCATTCTCCTCTATGAGCGCCAATAGTGTTGCCACACGTTCAATGTGATCTTTGATAATCTAAATTTCCCACGCTAGTATAGCACGTCTGGTCAAACGTGGGTAGTGGGCAGCAAGCCAGTTGACCAGGGCGGGGGCAAGCCCAGCCCGTACCCTACTACGTTGTGCTTGCGAAGCAAGCCGCGTCGTGTAGGGTACGGGCTGGGCTTGCCCCCGCCCTGGTTTCCCATCGGCAAGCCATCATTTCGCCACGCGCAACGTGAGCTGTATCTCGAAACGCCCAACCGGGAAGATGGTGTCTGAGATGGCGATGGGTAAACCGGTCGGGTCTGAAACGGTCGAAAGCAGCCGCATGACTGCCTCGCCTGCCGGCACTCCCAGCACATCCGACTCGCGAGCCGTCGTCCTATCGGCTTTGATGGATTGTTCCGCGATAGCCGGAATAAGTCCCTCGGAGGCCATCAACTGGTAAAGCGAACCCTCGGCAAGCTCTCTGGCTCGCGTGTAAATGCTGAGCGCGTGAGGATAAGGCAAGTAATCCACTTCATACGCGATGGACTGACCATCCGCCGAGCGCAATCTCTCCAGGCGCACCACCTGCTCTTCGTCGGCCAGGCGCAACTGCTTGCGCAGAGCTTCCGAGCCGCGCGTCAGCTCGCTGAGCAAAAGCAGACCGCCGGGGCGTTTGCCGCGCCGCTGCAACTCCGACGTCAGGCTGGTTAGCTCGCTTACCGTCTGTTGCGCGCGTGGTTCGCAGACAAACGTACCCTTGCCGTGTTGTCGATACAGCAATCCCTCGTTCACCAGCTCCGTCAGCGCCTGGCGCACCGTGGCGCGGCTGACATGGTAGCTCGAAACGAGTTCTGGTTCTGAAGGGATCGCGCTGTGAGGAGCAAGATGTCCAGCCTGTATCTGGTGGCGCAACACCTCTTTCAACTGGTAGTAAAGCGGTAACGGGTTAGAACGTTCAAGTGTTGGCATATACGGTTCCCCTTATGTCCATACAACCTCTATCAAAAAATAACCTGATCTACATCAGTGCCATGAATATAGCACAAATCACCATCCGTGTCGATACGTATGATATGAAAAATGGCGCATCGCCGCAGGCGATGCGCCATTTTTCATATCATACTCTGCGCATTAGAGCGCGCTGGATTTGGCGGCTTTTTCGAGGCTTCTCTTCAAGCTGGCAGGGTCTGCGCCAAGCACGCGGTCAACTTCTTTGCCGTTCTTGAAGACGATCATCGTCGGGATGGCCTGGATACCATAGGTCATGGGCGTGCGCTCATTCTGGTCGGTATCCATCTTGGCAAATGCCACTTTCCCTTTATATTCGTCGCTCAACTTCTCGTAGATCGGGGCGATGGCGCGGCAAGGCGGACACCAGGTGGCCCAGAAGTCTACCACAACAGGAACATCGGACTTAAGCACTCGCGTCTCGAAATCCGCATCCACTACATGAAACAGATTCTCATGGTTCGCCATTATGTTATTCACTCACTTTCGTCATTGAATTACTGATTGGTAACGTCTCCACTACTTACAAGAACACAGCGAATCCTGTATTTATTCCTCTGCCAGTCGCCTTCATTTAGCGCCTGCCACGATTGCCCCCCTGGAGAATGGTCAAGATTTCCAGGATGTAGATGAACAGGTTCAACACCGTGATGAAGATCGAGACGGCCAGGCCAATAGCGTTGGGCAGCGTGTCGGCCATGAATTTAGCGCGCTGTACATAGTATAGCAGATAGGCCGAGAATAGGCCCACGCCAGCGACACTGATCAGGAAGACAAAGAACGTGCTATGGAAAAAGATGCTCACCAGGCTGGCCACCAGCAACAGGATCAGGCCCAGGAAGAGCTTGCTGCCCAGACCCGAGAAATCGCGTTTGGTCGTCCAGGAATAGGCCGCCAGGCCAAACGATGTCACAGCCGTAATCAGGAAAGCCTCGCCCAGGATATTTCCCAGGTTCTGAGCCAGGTATAATGATATGAGCGGCGCCAGCCCCAATCCTTCCAGAAAAGTGAACAGGTAGAGCAGGAATATATTGATCCCCGGCTTATTAATAACAAAGTTAAGCGCGATCAGCACAATGAAGCCGCCAATGAACACTATAAAAGTGGCGCTATACGGCAGCGCAATCGCGACCCCGACAATTGCGCCAATGAAGGCAAACAGGAACGAGAACGCCAGCAAGCCCATGACCTTACTAATCAGGCTGCTCGCAGTCTCAGCGTTTGTATACCCTTGAGCGGCCGGTTGATATTGATAGCGAGAGGAGAAAGCGCCGCGCCTGCCGCCGAATCCGCCGCCGCCGAATCCGTTATCCATTCTTGGATTAAACATGGTAAACCTCGTGATTGAACACTTCTCAATATAGTTCTTGAAAGAGAACGTTCGCCAATAATTTATACTACTATTACGAGTGAGCCTGCGCTGCGTTGCAGGTACTCATGTCGTAGTATACCATGTCACTTTTTCCTGGGCCGCCCTTTGGGTGGTTCGGCGGAAGCATCAACGCTGGTCAGCGTGACCTCGGGCGCATCAACAAGATTGGTGATATCACAACGTGGATGGTTGTTATCCGCGTGCCAGTAGAGCGCGCTTCCGGTTGGTTTGACCATGCGGCCACCACAACGCGGACAACGACGTGATTCGAGTTCCCTCTGATTTTGTGTCATGGTTGTTCCCCTTCAGAAACAAGTACAGTACCTATCTACATGACACTCCAGACACCACAAATTTCGCAAAAAGCGATGCCTATTTCTCCAAAGGTTTTGCTGCGCGTATTCCACCGGTCATATGCAATGGCGATGGAGCCGCAATTCCAGCAGCGCGCGCGGCCGCCAGCTTTGCTTTCATCGGCCAGGTGATGCAGGAGCGTACTACGCGCCTCGTCTGATCCGGTATATCCGGGATTGTAAGCCAGGTGCAGCAGGTTGCCCAGCGGCAGCGAAATTTCACGCGCAGGTGGTTGCAAAACCGGCGCTGGCGTAGCCGCCGCAGCTACTGGCTGCGCAGGCGTAGTCGGCGGCTGTGGCGGCCGGCGGAAAAGTTCGCCCCGCGCAGTGCGACGACCACTCTCAATTTGAGGCGCGGGCGCGTACTCTGAACGGTCGCCATTCGCCATAGACTGGTTTGCAAAGCGAGCCGGCGTTGGTGGAACGCTATCTACCCGCTCGGGAAGCGCAGGTGCAGGAGGCGGGGCTACACTTTCCGCCGGTGCCGAAGGAGCAGGCTCCGCTGTGATCGGTTCCGTACCCTGCGCGGCAGGCTCCGTCACATGATTGTTATTGCCTTCAGGTTGATCGGGTGGGTTTGCTCGTTTGCGACGTGTTATTGGCATTGGAGGTTGCTCCCTCAGAAATAATGAGTAGACAACTTTCGCGTAGAATTATATCACATTAACTCCTGAAAAAATCCGCGTTAATCTTGATATACTGCTTCCACTCTTCGGGTGTTGACGACTCCTCAAAAATGGCTGTCACCGGGCAAGCTGGCTCGCACGCGCCGCAGTCGATACATTCATCTGGGTTGATGTACAACATTTCAGCCGAGTCAAACTCTGCTTCACTCTGGGTGGGATGGATGCAATCGACAGGGCAGACATCCACACAAGATGCATCTTTTACGCCGATACACGGCTGAGTAATGACATAGGTCATAGTTAGAGTATCCTCCTCCTGGCTCGCTACGCGCATATTATAAAGACATAGCGGCAAGTTAGTTGTGAAATATTGCTGGTAGGGGTTTTGCCACCAGCCACGTTCAGTATAGTGGGTTGTGCGTGGATTGTCAATTATTTGCGGTTTCGTATCGGTAGTTGTAGGGACGCGATTTATCGCGTCCACCCCGGGCGAGTGCCAGCATGAGCGGACGCGATACGCATTACGGCAGCGTCAACAACTCCGGCGCGCCGTCGGTGAGGGCGATGGAATGCTCGAATTGCGCCGAGCGCTTGCCGTCGGCGGTGCAGACGGTCCAGCGGTCCGCCAGCATTTTGGCCTGGTAGGTACCCTCGTTAATCATCGGTTCGATGGTGAAGACCATGCCGCGCTGCAATCTCAGCCCGGTATTGGGACGCCCATAGTGGGGAACCTGCGGGTCTTCGTGCAGCGAACGACCAACGCCGTGTCCCACAAATTCGCGCACCGTAGAGAAGCCGTTCGCTTCGGCGTAGGTCTGGATGGCCGCGCCCACATCGCCCAGGCGGTTGCCGTTACGCGCCTGCTCAATGCCCAGTTCCAGGCAGCGTTTCGCCACGTCCATCAAGCGTTGCGTCTCCCCATCCAGTATGCCGACGGGGTAGGTGACGCAGGCATCGCCAACCCAGCCATTGTAAAGCACGCCGATATCGACGCCAATGATATCCCCATCTTTGAGAATCTGTTTGGGGCCGGGTATACCATGACAGATCACGTCGTTGACCGCTACACAAATGGTGGCGGGAAACGCCGGAATTGACGGCATACCACCGCGAGCAGGACGCGCGCCATAGCCCTTATAAATAGGCTTGGCACCCTTGCCGCGAATGAAATCCTCGGCGATTTTATTGAGTTCTGCCGTAGAAACTCCGGGCTTCACATAGGGGCGCAACACATCATACGTCTGCGCCACGATACGCCCGGCCTCGCGCAACTGCGCTATTTCTTGCTTTGACTTTAACATGACAGCCATAGAACTTTACTCTCTCTTTTCTTATCCCTGCCCTACCATAAACAGTGCATCTCGCTCGTGGGTGTGTTCCCATTCCCACGTCAGCAAATCATTAGTAGTTACGGTGAAATACGAATTAAAATAGCGCAACAGAGCATCGACCGTGTGATAATCGATACGCTGGCTGCGCCCGGTATGCAAGGCCGCCAGAACGCTCAATGACACGCCGCTCTCTTCTGCCAGGCGGCGCAAACTCAACAGGGGTTGCCCCTGGTCTGTGCGCACAACGTTTACTCTGGCGAGCAAAACACGCAACTTGCACGAAATCGTCAAGGCCATACCTCCTGTATAGATACTTCATTTCTTATGTCTACTGTAACAGATTTGTTGTTGGATGTCAATACAATGTTGTGGCTTGTAAACACAAGTTTTATTGACGAACTGCGATGCCTTCCAGAATTGCATCAACAACTTGTTCAGGGAAATCGGCGGGAGGGGGAGAAACCAGGCTGGTGAAGAGCACGCGAAACAGGATGGGGCCTGCAATAAGATCAACTACGAACTCCGGGGCAACGTCCGCGCGAATCTGGCCGCGAGCTTTGGCTCGCTCGATCATACCGGCGAACTGCTGCGAGCGAGGAACAACGAGGCGGGCAAAAAAGGCCTGAAAAATCTCTGGATTGGACTTCAATTCACCAGCCATTTTGAGTACCAGGGTTTCCAGGTAGGAGGGGCTTTGTTGCCAGCCGCTTCGCAGTACCGCGATAAGATCGCTGCGCAAATCGCCGGTGTCAATCAGAGGAATCTCCGAGCGCAGGATATCGAGCGCGTCGATGACCAGGTCGGTCTTGCCTGCCCAGCGCCGGTAGATCGTCGTCTTGCCCACCCCGGCGCGCGCGGCGATAGCTTCGAGGCTCATAGCCTCGAAGCCTTCTTCCGTCAGCAACTCGATGGTCGCCTTTAGTATAGCCTGGTGAGAGCGGGCGCTGCGCGGGCGTCCGGCCTTGCGTTTTACCTGTTCGGGCAGGGTTGTCAAATGGCCGTTTCCTCCTTGTGCATCTCCATTGTAGTGAGGCTCTCGGGTTCCGTCAAGTCCTGGGCTTTCGATGGTAGGAAGAACAAAGCCACTAACAGACCGCAAAGCGAGACACCTGCGGCCACCAGCACCGTATGGCTCATGCTATCAATGAAGGCGCTATTGGCAGTAGTAGCAATCACACGTCCAATGGTGCCGCCCACGTGGGAGGCGATCACGGACGCGCTGCCAATCGAGTCGTACACGAGCGCCTTCAATGGGGCTGGCAACGCCTGTATTGCCGGGGCATGATGTATCGCGGCATGGTAACTGGCCGCGAGCACGCTGCCCAGGATCGCCACGCCCAATGCACCCCCGACTTCCTGTGCGGTATCGTTGACGGCTGATCCCACGCCTGCTTTACCCAGGGGCAGCGTACCCATGATAGTATTGGTCGCCGTCACCATCGTCAAACCCAGGCCAGCGCCAAGCAGCGCCAGCATAAGCGCCACCATCACATAACTGCTGCTCGCGTTCAACAATGAGAAGAGCGCGATACTGGCAGCCACGATGCCCAGCCCGCTGGTGATGGTAGTTCTCACCCCTGCCAGCCGCGCGACGGTCGGGCCAAGCGAGGCCGTGGCGAGTAGTCCGAACACCAGGGGAATAAAACAGACGCCAGCCTGTAGCGGTGTATAGCCAAGCACCAGTTGCATGTATTGCGTCAGGAAAAACAGCGTGCCGGCCAGCGCAAACGATGTCAACGTCAGAGCCATGCTCGCCGCCGTGAAATGCGCGTTGCCAAACACCTTCACATCCAGCATAGGCGCGTGCGCGCGTAGTTCCCAGACCACGAATGCCACCAACAACAACGGGGCGGCGCTGAAGGCCGCCATAATGCGGGGATCACCAATGCCATAGGTTGGCACCTCGATAATGCCATAGAGCAGCGCCATTAAACCGGCGATGGAAAGCAGCGCGCCAGCAGGGATCAAGCCGCGCCGCCTGCGCGTCCTTTGACTCCGGCACTAACCAGAAGCTGACCAGCAGCGTAATCACAATGATTGGCACGTTAATCAGGAAAATCGTCCCCCACGCGAAATGTTCGAGCAGCCAGCCGCCAAGCAAGGGACCAATCACAATGCCCATGCCGCCCACTCCCGTCAAGATGCCGATGGCCGACGCACGCTGCTTATCCGCGAAAATGTTAGCCGTAATAGACAGTGTTGAGGGCATAATCAATGCGCCGCCCATGCCCATCAGAGCGCGTGCCGCGATCAGCATATTGGCCGAACCTGAATAGGCCGACCAGACCGAGCCAGCCCCGAAGACGACCATGCCCGCCATCAGAGCGCGTTTGCGCCCGAAACGATCCCCCAGGCTGCCAGCCGTCAATAACAGCCCCGCGTAGAGCAGCGTATAAGCATCAACCATCCATTGAAGCTGGCTGGTGGTGGCCCCCAGGTCGCGCACCAGCGTAGGCAGCGCCACATTCAGAATCGTAAGGTCCAGGCTGATAACCAGTATGCTAAAACTCAGCGCAGCCAGCGCCAGCCAGCGACGCGCGTACTTCTGTTGATCAGTATTTTCTGGCAAAGTCTTCATAGCCGTAATTCCTTCCGGTCGGTTTATCGAAAACAATTTAGATACGAAACGGAACTGTTTCGTATAATTCGTTGATAAGAGTATACACGTTACAATATAAAAACGCAATGGTTTCGTATCGTAATTTGTTGGAGGGAGTAAGAAGATAGGCTAGGGGGTGAACAGGACCCACCTTGCTCGCCTGTGATGGTTCTGTGAACAGGAGATTCACTTTTGTGATGTTTTAGTAATGTCCATGCATTACACTCCATGCTGGGAAGGTCTATACAGATACTGATGGGCACGACGAAGTGAAGACCGTAGGCGGAACGTCCTGTTCCATCGGAAGGAGAGAGACAATGAAACAGCAACACGCCGATTACCAGGTGGTCCCATATCCGGAGAAGCGGCGCCTGGAGGCGATCGCGTATCGTTCAGTCCAACACAAGTCTATGATCCATGGCTTGCTCGAAGTCGATGTGACCAGGGCACGCACGTTCCTGCGGGAATATAAAGCGATCACTGGAGAGTCCCTGTCGTTCACTGCGTTCCTCATCGCCTGCCTGGCAAAAGCCGTTGAGGAGCACAAAGCCGTGCAGGCCTATCGCAAAGGCAGCAAGCACCTCATCCTGTTTAAGGATGTGGACGTATATACCCCGATTGAGCGTAACGAGGCCGGCCAGAAACAAATTATGCCCTCTATCATCCGAGCAGCCAATCGCAAGACCGTGCGCGAGATTCACCTGGAGATCAGGGCAGCCCAGGTGCAGGACGTGGCAAAAGCCTGGGATGGTTTCAAAGCTATCCACTGGCCCTGGCTGCTGTTGCTCCCGACCTTCCGCTTGACGGTGTGGATGGCTGAAAGGTCTCCCCAGGTGTGGAAGAAATACCGGGGGACGGTGGGCATCACAACAGTGGGAATGTTTGGGAAAGGGGCTGGGTGGGGAATTCCTCTCCCCTCCCATTCACTCTGGATGACGGTGGGCGGCATTGGCGAGAAGCCGGGGGTCGTTGACGGGCAGATAGCGATCCGGAACTATCTGAGTCTGACGATCAGCTTTGATCACGAGGTGATCGATGGCGCGCCGGCGACACGCTTTACCGGGCGGTTGAAAGATCTGATTGAGAGCGGCTATGGTCTTGACGACTCCGCCATAGAGTCGGAGCAGGCCGGAGCGGGAGGGTCTGCGTTAGCTTCTGCCACCGCCGGGTATCCGTCCATCTAACGATCAACTGAGAGCTTTGCCCGCAGGCGTGTGGTTCTTCCTCATCAAGACCGAGATGAGGAAGCGATGATCCCTACCCCAGATACTCGTCAAAAAAAGCATCGACGCGCTGTATATATTCTTGAGGATCAACGGCAAAGGACTGGGCGTGCTGCGCGCCAGGGACAATCCAGTACTGTTTGGGTTCACCCGCGCTATCGTATAACGCTTGCATCCCCGCTAGAGGAGTGATCGTATCGACATCGCCATTCACAAAAAAGATCGCCGTATGTCCCGCCAATTTATTCACCACGTCGATAGGCCGCGCCTGCGTAATATCAACCCCGTAGATCTGCTCGACTAACAACTTATCCGCCTCCCTGGCAGCCTCGTCGGGCACATCCTGTGTCACAAGGGTGGCGTCAACAGGACAGCTTTCGGCCACCAGCGCCAGGATATCTGTTGAGCGTGAGGCCGCCAGTACAGCCGCCGTCGCGCCCATCGAAAGGCCCAGCACTCCGATTTTGCTGAACATCGTCTCTGGCAGGCTATGTACATAGGAGATAGCCGCCAGAATATCCTCTGACTCCACCATGCCCAGTGTTGATATCTCGCCCTGGCTTTTCCCATAACTCTGGAAGTCAAAAAGCAGCACATTAAAGCCGTGCTGAAACAAAAAGGTTGCGCGCGAAATCATCGAAACACGATTGCCCGGTGTCCCATGATTGAGGATAATAAGAGGAGCGCCAGGCGAACTCAACGCCAGCCAACCCGAAAGGAGTTCACCGCGCCAGTTATAAAAGGAAACGTCCTCCACTGGCAGACCAGGCACATCGGCAGCATCGGGAATCGCTTCACCGCGACCGGGACGAAGACCGGCGGTCAACCGGTACCAGTCGTTCAGCGTGAGCGCATGGTTGAGAGGCCCAACTTTATTTGCGAACGAGGAAAAGTCTTTCATTGATGAGAGTGGAACCGCGTCCCCACTGAGCGGCACATTCGTTACCGCCGATCCCCCCCTGCCAGTACCACCCTGGGGAAACTGCGCCCCTGGCGGAAACAACCCACCCAGAGCCGCCACAAGTAAAAATACAGCAAAGAGACAACGTTGTTTCGTAAGAGAAACATACATGAAGTTCAAATACCTTTGCGAGAAAACTTCCTCACACGCGATCAAATTCCATTATAACCTGATCGCGCGTCTCTTCTAAATAACCCCATTCATATCGATAATTGTAACTGACGGCTTCCATAATTGCAATGTCAACAGGACTGGTGGTTGAGTTGACCAGGGCAGGGGCAAACCGACGGACCAGGGCAGGGGCTGGGCTTGCCTTTCACTAGTAGGGTTTTTGGGAAAGGCGTCAGCGAGATGGGAGTTGTCATTCTGAGCGCAGCGAAGAATCTCTCGCCGAGCCGCACGCAGATTCTTCGCTGCGCTCAGAATGACAGGCGCGAGCGGCGCGTTTCAAAAACCCTACCAGTGAAAGGCTGGGCTTGCCCCCGCCCTGGCATCGAGCCTCGTATCGTATAGGGTAGGGGCTGGGCTTGCCCCCGCCCTGGTTCGTCGCGTGCCCCCGCCCTGGTTCGTCGCGTGCCCCCGCCCTGGTTCGTCGCGTGCCCCCGCCCTGGTTCGTCGCGTGCCCCCGCCCTGGTTCGTCGCGTGCCCCCGCCCTGGTTCGTCGCGTGCCCCCGCCCTGGTCTCTCGCGTGCATTCTAGACCTGGGTGAGCAGTTCTGGTCTCGCCTGTCCCCAGGAAGTGTCTGCTGCCTCTTGCCTGCTCTCCAACACATCCCGGAACACCGGCAACAGCGCGGGATCAAATTGGGTACTGGCGCATCGCTCCATTTCGGCCAGCGCTTCGGCGGACGATCGCGCGGCCTGGTAGGGCTGTTCACTAATCATGCTATGATAGGCTTCTGCCAGCGCGATCAGCCGGGCCTCCAGAGGAATAGCCAGGCCCGCCAATCCATCTGGATCACCGGTGCCATCCCAGCGCTCATGGTGGTGGCGGATGGCCGGTGCCAGGTCGCAGAGCCAGGGACTGGCCTCCACAATGCCGGCTCCCAGTTCGGCGTGTTGGTGCAGCAGTCGCCATTCCTGGGCTGAAAAGCGCTGCCGCGGTTGGCGCAGCAGCCGGTCGGGCAGGGCGATTTTGCCTATGTCATGCAGGAACGCGGCAGTCGCCGCGCGCCGGACATGTGCTTCGTCGAACTGGAGCAGACGAGCCATCCCGACCACCAGGTCACTCACTTCGTGCGCGTGCGTACTCATGCCTGGCTCTCTCACGTCTAGCGCCCCCATAATCGAGTAAACCAGTCCCAACTGCTCTACCCTCATCGCGCTTTCGTAGTCGCGCTCGGCGAGTTCTGTCAGTTCCGGGCGCTCAAGTGCGTATGCCGTGGCCGCCTTGAGCGCCGCGTTGCGGTTGCCCCGCCCGGCTTCAGCCGCCGTGCGCACTTGATTGCGCCCCAGGCGCTTGGCCCAGTACATAGCTTGATCGGCCTGCTCTCGCACCAGGCTTCCAGTGTCCCCATCGACGGGATAGCTTGCTACGCCCACGCTCACGGTCACCGCAATTCCGCCCTCCACTTCACCTGCCGCCAGGGGAATGGCAGCCACCGCGCTGCGCAGCCGTTCCGCGACGAGGAGAGCCTCCTGCTCGCTCGTTTCCGGCAGCAGCACCAGGAATTCCTCCCCGCCAAAGCGCCCCACCGTATCTCCCGCGCGCAGGATACTCCTGGCGCGCGCTCCCAGTTCCCGTAAGACCACGTCGCCTGTCGCGTGGCCGTGGCTATCATTGACATGTTTGAAACGATCCCCATCAAAAAACAACAGGGACAACGGGTGGCCAAAGCGGCGGGCGCGCTCGCACTCCTGCTCGAGCTGGGTCTGCAGGGCGCGGTGATTGGGAAGGCCTGTCAGCATATCGGTGGTTGCCAGGGCTGTCAGGCGCGCGTTGGCCTCTTTCAGCGCTTCTTGCTCCTGCTTTAGCGCCTCATGCAGGCATTTGAGTTCCTCGCCTTTGGCCAGTTCGTCACGTTGCTGCCGGGTTTCCTCAAGCAACCCAACCAGCGTATCGACCATGGCATTCGTTGCCGCCGAGACTTCGGCGATTTCGTCGCGCCCTCCCGCATCCAGGCGCACATCGACCTGTCCTCTGGCAATCGCCTGTGCCGCCGAACGCAGACGCTTCAAACGCCGCACCAGCGTACTGGAGACGAGCCAGCCCACCAGGCCGATCCCCAGCAGCACGCCCAGCCCGGCGAGGAGGGTGCTGATGAGCAGCTTCTGCACCTGGACGGCGGCGGCATCGTGAAGAGAGGGCAGCAGCGTTTGATTGAACGAGATCAAGCCCTGAAGATCTCTCCCGGCTTCGGCAGAGGCCGACTTCTCCTGCGTGACGAGCAGCACCTGGGCCTCGCCGGGGCTTCCGGCGCTGACCAGGCCGAGTACCTGCTCCACGACGGCTCGATAGGCCTGCCAGTCTACTTGCGCCTCCTGTGAGTAGGTGTGTTGCTCCTCGATCTGTGCCGCGTGTCCCGCCTCGTTGAAGAGCGCCACCAGATCGGGCGAGCGTTCGATCAAGTCGTGCTGGAGGTAGGCAACGAGGACTGCTTGAAAGCTATCTGCGAGTCCCCGCACGACTGTCTCGTCCTCTTTGAGAATCTGGGGGAGCGGGTGAGGCTGGGCAGCATAGGCGACGGTCTTTTGTATTTCGGCATGGATCTGATTCAACACGTTCCCTCCCGCCGACAGGGAGGTATATGCGGTAAATAAGTTCTGATAAAAAATGGACTCCTGCAACAGCCGCTGCTGGCTCTGTACTCCCACACTGCTCAGGGTAAGAGCTGCAATAAGGGCTGGAATAAGAAATCCCAGCGCTAATCTTCTGGCGATAGGGATATTCAGCAAAGGATTCGAGCGCCGGGGACCTGCAGATCCGGTAGCCCGCGCATCCCTGTGACCATGGAGCGTGTGTTTTTCCGATGGCGCATTTTCGGATGCGCTCAGATCAGCAACTGGCGGTTCATTTAGAGAAGGACTTGCCAACATTGGTTCCCCTTTCACACACACAGGACGGACGCAGAAAAACATCTCTTTTCTTCCTATCGGCGATACCCATGACTTCAAGAGGAGCAGGAGACCCCTTTTTCTGGTCATGGCTATACTAAACACAGGGATGCCTCGATGAGCGTTCCCCACTACTTTGCCAGTAAGAGGAGAATGGAACAGTGATTGAAGCATATAGAGCCCGGTTGAGAAAACGTCTCCCGGTTTTCGCAGCTCTTGTCCTGATAAGCGTCCTTTGTGCAGCATGCGGGAGCCAGGCTGGCGCGACAACGACTGGAAGCCAGCAGAAGACGCCGATTAAAATTGGGATATCCTTATCTCTCTCGGGCGACTTCTCCGCCGATGGCGAAGCGTTCAAACAGGGATATCAATTGTGGGCGGATAGCGTGAACGCACAGGGTGGCCTGCTTGGCCGCCAGGTCACGCTCGATATCATCTCCGACGCCAGCAGTCCCGATCAGGTGTCGGTCAATTATCAGAAGCTGATGACCGTCGATAAAGTGGACCTGGTCTTCGGTCCGTTCTCGACACTGCTGACCGAACCGGCATCGCTGGTGGCCAACCAGTATGGGTACGCGATGCTCGAAGGGGCGGGGGGCGGCCCTTCCGTCTTCAACAGGGGCTTGCACAATGTGTTCGATGTCTCGCTGTCGGTCGCCAGTAATCTGGTGAGCTTCGCCCGGTATATCCTGTCCCTTCCCGCGTCGCAGCGTCCCACGACAGCCGCCTACGCCACAGAGGATGATCCATTCACCCAGCCACAGGTGGACCTGGCAAAGCTGTTGTTGGAGCAGGGCGGCGTGAAAACGGTCTCCTACCAGGTCTATCCGGCGCAGACCACTGGCTTTACGCCGATTGCTGATACTGTGATTGTCTCTGGCGCGCAGCTCGTCGTGTTTGGGACGGAGCTGCCCGATAGCAGCGCGTTCATCGAACGCTTCAAACAACTGAGCTTCAATCCGCGCATGCTCGTCGCCACGGCCGGGCCCGACCAGGGCAGCGCTTTTCTCCAGGCCATAGGCGGGATCGCATCTGCCGAGGGCATCCTCGTTCCCAATGGCTGGTACCCCCAGGCCCAAACTTCCGGCAATGCCGCGATGGTCAAAGCCTATCTCGCCAGGTACGGCGGGACGCTTGACCAGATCAGCGCGGACATTGCGGAGGCCTACTCAGTAGGGCAGGTGGCTTACCAGGCAATCGCGAAAATCAAGAGCCTCGATAACGCGAAACTCATAGCGGAACTGCGCTCCGGCGAGACGTTCCAGAGCGTCCAGGGACCGGTGAAGTTCGACAGCACCGGGCAGAATAGCGTAGCCCAGGCCTATTTGTTCCAGTGGCAAAAGGGGGCACTTCTCCCGGTGTATCCCGCAGCAATAGCGTCAGCGCCCCCTGAATTTCCGAAGCCGAACTGGCCGTAAAAGTAGGCAGTGGAATTACGACAGCAATAAACACGCTAAAAAGAACCTGCACCGCGCGGCGCAGGTTCTTTTTAGCGTGTTTATTGCTGTAATCCGCTCACCACGCGGGCGTACTTCTCGGCCAATGCCTGGGCCTGCTCGTTGGAGATGGACTCGGCCACGACGTGGAAAAGCGGGCGGTCGGCGTCGGGCAGCACCAGCACCCATTCTTTGCCAAGGTCGATTTTGATACCATCGATGGGCTTGGCGCGGCGTTCGCGGTACTGCTCGCTCAGGATACGCATCACCTTGCCCTTGCTCTCCCAGGGACAGTTGACGGTGGTGCGGCTCATATAGTAGGCCGGCAGATCATCAACCACTTCAGAAAGACTCATTTCGAAGGTAGCCAGCAGTTCGAGCAGCTTGACGATTGCCAGCATCCCGTCGAAGGCGGGATGCATCACGGGTAAGACAAAGCCGCCCGCGCCATCGCCCACCAGCACTACGCCTTCGCGTCCAGCCGCCGTCATCAGGGCGTGAGCCAGCACGCGCGTATGCATGATGGTGCCATCGTAGCGTTTGGCGATATGCTGCAAGGCGCTGGGAGCCGAGACGGGCGCGGCCACAATGCCGTTGCGGTTTTTGCGCAAGATCAAACTGGTCATCACCGCCAGCATCTTCATACCGTCTAGCACGCGCCCCCGGTCGTCAACCACCGAGATGCGCTCGCCGCCGGGATCGATGCGGATACCAATATCATCGTTCAACGTTGAGGTGATGGTTGCCAGTCGCTGGATATCCTTCTCGATTTCTTCGAGAGGACGCGCGGAACGCGATTCGTCAAAGTTGGTGTTCAGTACGATAACTTCACAGCCCAGCTTGTTAAAGATACCCGGCAAGAGCTGCGTTGTGCTGCCATTGGCATAGTCCATCACGATTCGGAACTTGCGCCGTTGGATCAGCGGCACATCAACCACTTTCATCAACCCATCGAGATAGCGACCAATCACATCACTATTCGACAGCACCTCGATCGAACCGAGATCGTTGAGATAGACGCGGCGGAAGTCCTCGCGGAAGAAGAGATTTTCGATCTTGCGCTCGGTCGTCTTATTGATATCGGTGCCATACTGGTCGAAGAACTTGATATCCACCACCCGCGGATCATGCGGAGAAAGGCGCACATGCACCCCGCCAATGGCATCGGTCGTGCGCACGAAGTAACGCGCTACCGGCACCGGCACCTGGTTGATATCTTCCACGTTGACCCCCGCCGACGGGAGACCCGCGATCACGGCGCGTTTAATCATGCGCGAGGTGCGGTGCGAGGAATCGCGGTTGATGCACACCAGCGAGTTCTTGGGCAGGATCGCTCCATAGGCCGCGCCCAGCTTGGCGGCAAACTCCGGCGTCAGGTCCACATTCACCAGACCGGTCACGCCGAAGCGACTGAACAGGCCGCGTTTGCCCTGTGACCCCCAGATAATGCTGGAATTAATCACCGCCCCGGCCTCAATCTCCTTATCGGGCCAGATTTTGATGTTCGGCTGAATGATGGCCCCTTCCTGGATAATTGAGTTATCGCCAATCACCGAGCCTTCAAACATCACAGCCTTGCTCTTGATGCTGGTAGAGGAGCCGACGATGGCCCCGCGCAATTCCGCCCGCTCGCCGATAAACGAATTGTTCCATACGATGCTGCGATCAACCTGCGCGCGTTCATCGATCACGGTGTACTGGCCGATGGTGCTTGGACCATGAATGATGCTGCCCGACTTGACCTTGCAATCTTGCGCCAGGTAAATGGGGCCGTAAAGCTGCGCATCCGGGTCAATCTGCACCCCTTCTTCGCACCAGATATTGCCGCCGATATTCTTGGCCGGAATCTCGACATCGACGCGGCCCTGTAATGCATCCGCGTTGGCCCGCATATACTCGCTGAGGCTGCCCACGTCGCACCAGTACCCGTTTGAGACATAACCAAAGATGGGGTCGCCCTTGCGCAGCATGTAGGGGAACAATTCCTGGCTAAAATCGTAGGGTTTATCTTTCTCAAAATAGGAGAAAATCTGCGGATCAATCACATAAATACCCGTGTTGATGGTATCGCTAAAAACCTCGCCCCAGCTTGGCTTCTCAAGGAATTGCGCGATATGCCCGTCCTCGTTGGTGATGATTACGCCAAATTCAAGCGGATTTGCCACATGCGCCAGCGTTATCGTTGCCAGCGCCTTCTTCTCCTTGTGATAGTTGATGATATCGGTCAGGTTATAATCCGTCAGAGCATCACCGCTAATCACCAGAAACGGCTCCGTCAACTGCTCTTCCGCGTTTTTGACGCTGCCAGCCGTGCCAAGTGGCACATCCTCGCGAGAATACGTAATATGCATACCAAACTGCGAACCGTTGCCGAAATAGTCTTCAATGCTGCTGGCCAGGTATTGCACCGTCACAACCACATCGGTAATACCATGCCGTTTCAACAAATTGAGAATATGTTCCATGACCGGTTTCCCGGCAATCGGTACCATTGGTTTGGGTCGTCGGATGGTTAATGGTCTCAGCCTCGAGCCTTCCCCGCCGGCCATAACAACCGCTTTCATGGAGGCCTCCTTAGAAATCAAATAGTTCAAATAAATAGGGGGGCGGCGCAGCTAATGCCACGCCGCCCCCATTGTACAACATCCTAAAAAACAGTCGCAAGTCGTCTACGCACTACAAGCCGTTACCAATCGCTCAAACGTCCATGTTCGACCAGCCATCGCGCGAAACGATGGTAATTGGTCTCCTCGGTCGCTTTTTGCTCTTCAAAGTACTCACGCAGTTCAATCAACCTGCTCGCCTCTTCAACCGTAAAACCCTCGTCCAGGAGGGCATCTATGAGCAGATCCATGTACTTCTGCATGCAATTACCTCCTCTTGGATAACAAAAACTACACAACTACACAACAGTACTGGTTCGACAACTGCGTCGTATGCTCGGTCCATCATGACCGATAGGCTGTAATAGCAAAATGCCCTGACCGGCACAGGTAACTAAGAAGTGGGAGTCCCTAACGATATGTATGGTAGCGTCTCTCTCCGCCACCTTGCTTCACATCCACATGCTACTATATAAAGTATAGCATGGGATGACAAGGTTTTGCAAGGTTGGGTTTTGGGACTTTTGCACAGTTTCATATGGGGTTCTATGGGTGTTTTTGCTATGAAATGCCGCGAATTTACCCGAATTTCCTATTTCTCGCGTGCTACATTGCCTTCTTAAGCACTTTCATAGTGCTCTGATGATGTTTGACAACCAATTGGGAATCATCAGAAACGCTCCCTCCAGTCCTGATGATTTTTAACAACCAAAACGGTAATGATACAATCGGTTGCCCCGTCCTGTAGGGACAAGGGGTGGATACAGGGATGGGAGGGGGCCTTGTGCTTGTCCTGGTGGGAGGGCGACCATCAGGCCTCCGTAATCCCAACGAAGCGCTTGCCACCAGGACAGCACGGCCCCTTCCCCATCCCCACGTCCACCCCTTGTCCCTACAGGACGAGAGCGACCCCTTCTCCTTCATTACCCATTCGGTTGTCAAACATCTCAAGACGCCGGGATGTTTCCATCGCCCCATTCGATCATCAAAATTCATAAGGTGTGTCCGATAAGAAACTTTAGATTTCCGGGTGAAGTTGTGAATAATGCTCCATTACTTTAGCAGTCCTGGGATTGTCCGATCCCGTCGCTGTTCAAAGATGCTCAAGGCTTTCTGATAGAGGCGCTCAGCTTGCTCGTACTTGCCCTGCTCTTGATAGAAGTTGGCGAGTCATCAAGACAGGTTGCAGTTTCGAGATGATCGGGTCCCGTCGCTGTTCAAAGATGGCTAAGGCTTGCTGGTAGAGAGCTTCAGCCTGCTCGTACTTCCCCTGTTTTGTGTAGAGGTTGGCGGGCTGGTTAAGGGTAGGCGTGTGGGATGTTGATCCGTCGCTGTTCAAGATGGCTAAGGCTCGCTGACAGAGAGACTCAACCTGCTCGTATTTGCCTTGCTTTTGATAGAGTTGGCGAGGTTGTTAAGGCTTTGGCGTATCGCGTGATCGGGTCCTGTTTCTCCTCGCGAATGGCCAAGGCTCGTTGATAAAGAGGTTTAGCCTGCTCGTACTGGTCTTGATCATAATAGAGGTTGGCAAGGTTGTTAAGGCTAGTGGCAGTATCGGGATGATCGGGTCCTAGTTTCCCCTCACGAATGGCCAAGGCTCGTTGATAAAGAGGTTTAGCCTGCTCATACTGGCCTTGGATTTTGTAGATATTGGCGAGGTTGCTAAGGCTAGTGGCAGTATCGGGATGATTGGGTACCTAGTTTCTTCTCACGAATGACCAGGGCTCGTTGATTGAGAGGTTCAGCTTGCTCGTACTGGCCTTGCTCTTGATAGAAGGCGGGAGGTTGCTAAGGCTAGTGGCAGTATCGGGATGATTGGGTCCTAGTTTCTTCTCACGAATGACCAGGGCTCGTTGATTGAGAGGTTCAGCTTGCTCGTATTTGCTCTGCTCTTGATAGAAGGCGGCAAGGTTGCTAAGGCTAGTGGCAGTGTCGGGATGATCGGGTCCTAGTCGCTTCTCACGAAGAGCTAAGGCTCGCTGATGAGAGGTTCGGCCTGCTCGTACTGGCCTTGCGCGCTATAGAGAATGGCGAGGTTGTTAAGGCTGGTGGCAGTATCGGGATGATTGGGTCCTAGATGTTTTCAGAATGGCTCGCTGCTGCTGAGAAGTGGTCTGCTTGCCGTATGTCCGCGAGACGAATAATGCCGGTTGCATTAGGAGATATCGAGCCCTATCAATGTGAAGATGATGCTGATGTACTCAACGCGAGAGCGCATGGGAGAGATAGCGTGGCTGCGCGTCCACGGAGCGTCCTCATGATGGAGGGGAATCAGCGTACAACGTATCTGCCTGTTGGCTGTGTGTCTGCTCATCTCGTCTTAATGACGCTTGAACCAGGCATGGATACTCAGGATTGCTGAGATCGCGCTCAATAACGAGTATGTGGACTGATCGCTTCGTTGAAATGTGTTCGGTTGTCAATTAGGATTGGAGCGATGGGTTGAGGAGATTGCTGTCCGGTCAGCAACTCTCGGGAATTCTCTGGAGCAGGAAGGCGAAGAGCTGATCAATCAATGGCAGCCGGGACGCTGTCTTATATATGAAAGCAAGGGCCGGTGGTCGCAACAGGGGCATGGTCAGATTAATCCACGCGCCGTTGAAGCAGTCGCTCGTTGTTGTTATAGAGCAAAAGATAGGAAGGCAAACCACCTGTCCGAGATACGCCGGCCTGGTCGAGGCTAAGGAAGTCCGCGAGCTCCTGGATAAGCTGTATGTGTCTGGAGATCCGTCTTCCCAGTGCTCAAAAGGAGCGTCTGGTCAATCATCCGCACGTTTGAGCAATAAGCGCGCTCCCTCATCTGATCCATAACGCGCATCTCAATCTTCCCGGCGATGCCGCTCATGGTATGAGCGCGCGTGGTGATAAGAACGTGACCTGTATGGCCCTGGGGGAGATAGTCAACAATGTGCAAGGTTGTCCGCATATCAAAAATGAGCAACCACCCGTATGTGTCTCAAACCAACGTTCAGCCGTGATTGCCTGTCCGGACTGTGCTCTGGCAGGTGAAGCAATCTGGCAATAGAAGCAAAGTCTCGACCAGTCCTCTGGAGGCTTGACTGATCCAGCAACTACCTGGTATCGTCTGGAACGATAGCATATCTATGCGGTCTGAGTTTGCAGCCTCCAAGGCCGCTCATGGCTACTGGTTGGGATAAGGCAGCCGTCTGGGGCTCTGTAACTGTCATGAAGTGGGTAAAACTCCTCGACTGTGAAGAACGGATTCGGCGAAAAGGAATGTAGATGGCTCCTGTAGCATGTGTGGGATGGGGCTGTTCATGTAGAACTGGCCTGGCAAGGTCTGGCTGCCATCATCGATGGCTGTCGTAGAGGACGTTGACAAAGGCTCATCTGTGAAGGACAGGCTACTGGTCCATCAGTGGTAGGCTGGAGTTGCGAAGGGGTTCATTCTGTGGAGCAAGAGATGGGAAGAGCGAGTTCAAAGGTTGGCATGGCTCCTGTAATCATCAGCAATAGGAGGAGAAGTCTGAACTGAAAAAAAAAAAAACGCTCCCTTGCCTGTTCACGCAATCTTCACAACCCTGCGATTTGAGCGAATCGCGTGGCGCGGCTTGCCAGGCGGATTTACGCCATGTAAAGCTCAACCATCCTGAATGAATATTCATCGAAGGCTTGACAGACGCATAAATGCAAGGTAAAATAATCCCAACGAAAGGAGGTGGTGTTTAATGGACCAAACTTATCGCTGCACAGGCAGCGAGGTAATTTCCCACACCTTCCAGTTGAGAGGTGACCGGCGTTAGTCGGTTGAAAATCACTGGTAGGTAAGTTTTTATATTCCCTACCTGTGCAGCGCTCCCCAGAGCGATGGCGAAAAAAGACTTGCCGTTGCTCTGGGGTTTTTATCCACATAGCTCTCTTCACTGTATCTAACAGGTTTTTATTCAGGGCGCTATAGACCAGGCCACCGTCCGGCGAAAATAAGCTTTATGCTACTTTTCAAAACAGGTTCAGATTAATTCAGCTTTGCTACCGATTCTCGAATGTGGAATAAGAATGGATGGTTTGTTGCGGGATGCGCTTGATATCGATGCGCTTTCGCTTTCGTTAGAAACGCAGTATTTTGGTCACAGAGATCGGTTATTGTATGTACCAACTGTAGAGTCAACCAATACGCTGGCTATGCAAATCGCCCGCGAACGGCCCGACGAAGGGTTGGTGGTGCTTACTGATAGTCAAACCGCCGGGAAAGGCAGGCAGGGTCGCCGCTGGGTAGACGTGCCGGGATGCAATGTACTTATGTCCATCGTGCTCCGGCCCTCGTTTCCGCCTCACCTGCTTGTTATGATAGCTTCACTCGCGGTTGTTGACGCGATTGCCAGGGTATGTAAGGATTGTTACGCCCATGCAGTAATTAAATGGCCCAATGACGTACTTATCGAAGAGCGCAAAGTCGCTGGAATTTTGATTGAAACCAGCCACGATGCGCGGGGCCAGATGCTAGCCGTCATCGGCATTGGCTTGAACGTCAATGGACACATCGAGGAAGTGACGCATACCATGGCCGGGCAAGCGTCCTTTGTGGCGCGAGCAACGACTCTAGAAACCGAGTGCGGGCATCCTGTTCGTCGCGAATTGCTGATCGCCTCTATGCTGCGATCACTTGAAGAAGCTTATCTAGCGCTACAACAGGAAACTACGGGGGTTTTGTCCGCAACGACAGCCCACACGCTACCTTCCCGGTTGTTACGGGAGCAGTGGCGAGATAGGCTAGCAACCCTCGGTCGCACCATCACCGTGCGACAGGGGAACTTCACCATCAGCGGGGTCGCTGAAGACGTGGATGGGAACGGAGAGCTGTTACTCCGCGACCATGCAGGCGAATTGATACGTATCACCTGGGGGAGTGTAGAGTATCCCACAGGGTAAGCTCCTATCTCGTATAGTAGGAGCCGAAGATCCGGCAGAACCTGGAAAACTGCCGCAAGAAGAAGGAAAGAAGATGGACACACAATTCCTGACAGATGATGGACGACAACGCGCTATCTCTCAACTGGAGTTTTTACGCACCGTCAAACGCGCCGAGGTCGCCCAGTACTTGCACGAAGCGAAGGAATTGGGCGATGTAATAGACAATGCCGCGTATGAAGACGCGAAGAACGAACAGGCGCGTCTCGAGGGACGCATTATGGAGCTTGAGCAGCTCATTGCCACCGCCAGGCCTATCAGCAAGCCGCTCACCAACGAGGTCTCGCTGGGTTCCGTCGCGCACCTGCGCACCCCCGACGGCCGCGAGTATCACTATACCCTCGTGGGCGCATTCGAGGCGAAACCGGCCGCCGGACTGATCTCCAACGAATCACCCGTCGGGAGAGCGCTGCTCGGCCACAAGATCGGCGACATGGTGATGGTCTCAACCCCTGGCGGAGTGAAAGAGTATACCATCTGCAACGTTGAGTAACCCTTCCAGGTAATAACAGCAACACGGACCTGTGGCCCACCCGAAGCCACAGGTCTTTTTTTGCGTGCGGGAAGGAAGGCACCAGGGCGACCGCAAGGGTCGTCCTACCATACGCGTATAGGGCCTCTCAACCCCGCCAGGTGGTAGAATCCTGAAAAATTATGTACTAGAAACATCGTCATAACTGTAGTATACTCTAGGCAAGTTTTAAGCAAGCGTATTTGAAATGTGATGGAAGAATTAAGCTATCGATGCTATTTCCGTACATCCTTGAAGTTAGGAGCGGAGGATATACTATGAAACGCCTGGTGGCATTTGAGTTGGAAGATAAAAGCACTATCGTTGTGGAAACGAATGAACCGGAGTCGGGCATGACCACTCGCGGTTTTCAGCATCCACAAGAGTTGGTTGAAAATGCCAGCCAGACATTTGCGCAAGCTCTAAGTAAAATTCGTCCGGCGACTGAACAGGTGATGTCAACTCTCCATAATTTGATTCACAAACCAGATGAGATTGAGATGGAATTTGGCTTTAGCTTCAATGCTGCCGCCGGGGTTGTACTTGCATCTGTCAGTTCAGATGCTAATTACAAAGTGACATTGCGCTGGACGCGGGAAAGTCGAGATCCGCAGAACTAAGCAGGAAACGGGGAACACTATGGAAAGTGAAGAAAATCACCTGTCAGGTATGGATTTTGTCGATTTCGAGGTGGAAATTGATGTCGGCATAGGGCGTGACTATCCTGTAAAAGTTGTGCAATCAAAGTTATCAGGCGAAGCAACTGAGACTATGCATTTCCCCTTTGATTAGCTGGAGCTTGCAAGTCACCTGAAAGATTTAGAGATCGCGCTGTTACAATCCGGTGGGAAACGGCGCTCTATTCCTACGGCGCAGGAGGGAGCTGTACAAAGCTTTGGTAAGGCGCTATTCGATGCGCTTTTTACCGGGAAAGTGGGCAATAGTTACGCTGTTACTAAGAATAGGATTGACGATCGAGAGGTTGGACTGCGGTTGAAACTGCGTATTAATGCGCCCGAACTGGCTGCCCTTCCCTGGGAATTTTTATATGATCAAGATGCGGCTGATTATATTTGCCTCTCTAGTAACACGCCAATAGTACGCTACCTGGAAGCTCCCATTCCTCCACAACCCCTCACCGTGACACCACCGCTCTCCATCCTGGTCATGACAGCCGCTCCTAAAGACCTGGACTTCCTGGACATCGAACAAGAAAAGCAACGGTTAGAACAGGCGCTTGAGGAACTGCGGCTATCGAATAAGGTGAAACTCACATGGCTTAAAGGGCATACTGCCTATGATTTGCAGAACGCAATGCGTCGTGGCCTCTGGCATATCTTCCACTTCATTGGCCATGGGGGTTTTAGCCCTAACACTGGCGAAGGACTTATTGCCCTTGAAGACGATGACGGATTTGCAGATCATTTTGGAGCAACAAATTTAGCAAGGCTACTCCATGACCATCGTTTTCTCCGTCTCGTTGTGCTTAACTCCTGCGAGGGTGCTCGTGGTAATCAACAAGACCTCTTTTCAAGTACGGCTGCTACTCTTATCCGGCGCGGCATTCCGGCGGTGCTGGCAATGCAGTATGATATTACAGACCGGGCAGCGGTTGAGTTGTCTCGCGTTTTCTATGAAGCACTTGCAGAGAGTATACCTGTTGATAGAGCTTTAGGTGAAGCTCGTAAGGCTATTAGCTACAGAATACCAAATACATTAGAATGGGGTACGCCTGTACTCTATATGCGTTCTCCCGATGGCGTTCTCTTCGCCGTCAAGCCTCAAATGGATGCAGAGATACAGGCCCGCAAAGCTGAGAAGGAGCGCGCGCGTAAGGCGAAGGAGCAAGAACAACTACGCCTTGCTGAAGAAGAACGCGCGCGTAAAGCGCAGGAAGAAGAGGAACGTACCCGTAAGGCGAAAGAAGCAGAACAACTTCGATTTGCTGAAGAGGAGTGGGTACGCAAGGCGAAAGCAGCAGAACTGCGTGTGCGTCAAGCGAAGGAAGCAGAACAACTTCGATTTGCTGAAGAGGAACGTGTACGTAAAACGAGAGAAGCAGAGCAACTTCGACTTGCTGAGGAAGAGCACACGCGCAAAGCGAATGAAAAGCAGTTTCGACTTCCTGTAGAGGAACGCGCGCCTGGGGTCAGTGAGGTGTACGCACACACGCCCACAGATGCTCGTAGAGCACGCCCACGACCAGTGGCTCCACAACTGCCACCAACTACTCCTGACTCTAAGAGAGTGTTGCTATATGTAAGCACAATGGGACAAATCGATCACGGCAAGACGACGCTGACTGCTGCTATCACACGGGTGCTAAATAAGGAAAATAAAGCGAACAACTACGTGACCTTTGACCAGATCGACAATGCTCCAGAAGAGCGTTATTTTGGCATATCTATCGCCTCCTCCCAGGTCGAGTATCAAAGCGGCAGGCGTCTGTATTTTCATACAGATTGTCCAGGCCATGCAGACTATGTGAAAAGCATGATTGTTGGGCCTAACCAGATCGATGCAGCCATCCTGGTAGTGAGCGCGCCCGATGGTCCAATGCCACAAACACGCGAACATGTCCGTCTCGCCAGTCAAGTAGGGATACCGGCCATGGTCGTGTTTTTGAACAAAGTGGACATGATGGACGACGAAGAGTTGCTGGAATTGATCGAGTTGGAAGTACGCGAGTTGCTCAACCACTATGGATTCCCTGGCGATAATGTGCCTGTCATTCAGGGATCGGCTCTCCAGGCACTTGAAAGCAAGGGCAACCTTTCGCGTAGCGATACGAATGTTACCTCTATCTGGAACTTGATCGATGCCATGAATGCCTACATTCCCACGCCATATCGTGCAATTGATAAGCCGTTTCTAATGCCGGTTGAAGACGTGTTCGGCATTAAAGGTCGTGGTACCATTGGTACTGGACGCATCGAGCAAGGCACCGTCAAAGTAGGCGATAGTGTTGAGATCGTTGGTATGCAAAACACCACCCGTACATCGGTAGTAACGGCTGTCGAAATGTTCAATAAAACACTGGATATGGGTAAAGCAGGTGACAATATCGGTTGCCTGCTGCGTGGTATTGAGCGTACAGATATTCGAGCGAGGACAGGTATTAGCGAAACCAGGCTCGATAAAACCGTATAAAGCGTTCAATGCACAGGTCTATATAATGACAAAGGAAGAGGGCAGCAGGCAGGCTCCCATCTTTGACGGATATCGACCTCAGTTCTATATACGTACTACAGAAGTGACGGGAGCGATACGACTGCCACAAGGAGTGGAGATGGTGATGCCGGGAGATAGCATCGAATTGACAGTGGAGTTGATCCAACCGGTGGCAATGGAAGAGGAAGTGAAGTTCGCCATCCGCGAAGGCGGACGCACCGTCGGCGCAGGCATCTGCACCGGCATCGTGAACTAGGCAATAGAACATGGACAATGCATCAACTATGAACATACCTGCCTGGAGAGCCGCTTCCGTGATCATTGTAAGGGCGGGGGTGGATGAGGAGCCGGGTGGGGACCCTTGCGGTCGCCCTGGTCGGTGTATTACTGCAAAAAAATTAGCGGACTCCTTGCCGCTATTGATACATTGACATGCTCCATCACCTTTTCTTATAATTACCGTATGCAAATGAAAATCGAACTAATAATACTTCCTGTCACAGACGTTGATCGCGCCAAGGCTTTTTATACGGAGAAGCTCGGCTTTCACGCGGATTTCGATCAGCAGTTGCCTGCTCGCCACTAGCTTCAACACATCCTCCACTTCTTACTCGATCGGCCACCCGCCGCGCTCGTCAATCGCCGCGTCAACCTGCCCCATCAACGCAATCGTCTCACCCAGCGCCGCCACCACCCGCTGGTAGTGCCGTATATCGCTATTCTTTAGCACCCGCCCCTTGCGATCCTTCAACCACTTGTGGCACACCTGGTACCCGCCCACGTGGAACTGCCACACGTCGGGCGAGACCCCCTCGAAATACTGCGTCTTATTGATCCACACGCGCCCCGTCTCCGCCCTCTCACTCGATGCCGTATACTCCGCCTTCTCAACCGTATCATCCCCTTTGATGGGAAACCCCGGCAGAGCCGGCCCAAACTTCTCCATCAAATGCAGCCCCACCAGCCGCTCGCCCAGCCCGCACAACGCCCGGAACAGCTCAACATTTGAGGTAAGCGGCAGGCGCGGAAAATCAATCTTGAGAAATTCAGCATAGCGTTCCCGATACGCCGGCGAGTGAAAGACCGCGTACATGTAGTGGAAAATGTCTTCCGGGCCAAAAGTTCGTGTGTAGATCGCCTTTACCATCGGGTATAAACTGCATATTAGCTTGTTGGAGATGTCGGTGATGAAGGCAGGCGAGAGGTTGGGACGACGGTTCCCCGGGAGCATTAGTACGTCACTCAATATCAAATAATGTATGCCTTTGAAGCATCTGGGTATAGATAAAGAGGAAAGAAGATGTATTTCCTCCTCTTCGATAGAGGTTAAATTCAGTTATATTTTCGAGTGCAGAAAATATGTTCCATTCACCTTGATCAATAACTTGTCCGGCCCTGCCTATAGTTATTCCGTATATTCTGCCCTGCCAACATATGACGCATTACACGTTCGCGTCGATGTACAGCAATATCTGATTGAATATTGTCCATCGTATGTCAAATGGGCGATAAAGTAATGTACTTCCGTTTCTTGTCGCCATTGACCATCAGCCAAATCTTGCTTGGCCCAGGTATATTGCCACTGATCTTGAGAGCATAGTCGATATAAATGCCGTGCGTCGTCTTCAGTCTACTGTATTTAGCAAAAGTTCAACCTTCTTAATGGCCTCATCCTTAGTCCATGATATTGCGAACTCATCTTGTGTCGGTAACAATGCCAGGTCCTGGATCACCGTTAGGGCAGAAAGATATCAGGGATTTTCCACCCTGCTTCATATTCAGCCTAAGTATTGTGTATTTTGTGGTGTAAAGAAAAGAATGGAGCCTGAGGATTAAGTGTTTCCCATCTCTGTATTTGCGACATCATGTTCAGCAAGCCAGTAATATTTTCCATTTACTAGTGGCGCAATTTGTTTATGTTCACTTTGATAATGTACTTCTCGTGAATCCCCATAATTCGGCATGATGGACGGTAGCTAAGTGATGAACGCTAGTCTTCCCTTCGTTTTCTCACGAATATGCTTATGGCAACACCTTGTTGAATATCAAAAACGTTTTCATCTTTTGTACCATCAGGGGACTTGCTCTTTCTTCTTACTATTGCCATGTAAATCAAGGATATAGATATCAGTCAAAGTCTCCATGCAGCAGACTCTGACGCATACCACGAAGGGTAGATGCCATCAAGGTAACTATTATTGGTGATAAAGGCAAGGATGCCATACCCTGTTCGTTAATGCGCCATTGCGCGAAACGGATAAACTTGATATAATCGTCGTCAACCACTTGGCTTGAGCTGGCTTTTTTCGTTCAGAATCTCTTTTATAATCCTTCAGTCAATTTGGTGATCCATTGTCCTTTGTTAGCATCGAATGATCGGAATAGGGAGGATTGCCTAAGCACCACCATTACCGGATAACCTTGTTTGATCTTCGCCGCTTCATTAGCCTCCTCCGAAATATAGCGTCCGAACATCACTTCAGAACGCTTCATGGCTTCCTCCAGGGTGTTGGTCAGGAAGATGCCCAGGCGTTCGTCGCTCGAGAAGTCGTAGGCCCAGGTGGCGCGTTCGGCTTGCGGCAGGTCTACCGCCGCCAGTTGCATACCGAGTTTGAGATGCGCCATGGCGTAGGGAGCCATCAATAGCTCGAAGCCGAAGAGGCGCGGCAAAAGCTGCTCGCGCACGTAGCTCGACCACATACCGGCGTTGCCCGTCTGGCGGTAACTTTCGCGAATATGCTCGATCACATAATACAGGAAGGTGCCGGTGCCGCAGGCCGGGTCGAGCAGCAGCACGCGCGGGGATGTGGCCGAACGCCTTTCGCCCTGGTCATCCACGTAGGTATAGGAAACGGTGGAGTCGTCGCCCAGTCCTTCGGGGCAATCGAAATGCGTGCGCAGCAGCGCATCGACCGAGCGCACGATGTAGGACACCACCGGCTCAGGCGTGTAATAGACGCCGCGCAGCTCGCGCATTTTGGGGTCGTACTGCGCCAGGAACGTTTCGTAGAAATGCACGATGGGGTCTTCCTGCCGCGTGTGCTTGCCGAAATCGGCCAGTACCGCCTCCATGTCGGTGACGGCCAGCAGTTGCGCCAGGTCATCCACAAAACCGGCGAACGGTTCATCGTCCAGTTCAGGCCCGGCGATGGTGCCGAACAGGCGGCGCAAGAAGGGGTTGGTGCGCGGTATCTCTTTGGCCGCGTCGTTGCGGTTGAAGGCTTTCGCCGCCCTTGTGGTTGTAGCGGGCCGCGAACAGTCCATAGGCCAGCGTTTGCGCGAACATATCTGCGAATTCCGCCCCCGTCAATTCCGGCAGCAGCACATCCTTGAACGCGCTGTACAGGTCTCGCAGTTCGTCTGAAGCCACTTTCTGCTCGAAGGCGTCGATGATGATATCGCGTATCATGTGGGCCAGCCGCGCCATACGCTTCGCCAGTTCCGGGGGATTGCGAATAGGTTCCGCGCTGTGCTCAAGGAAGTTTTGCAGCAACTGCGCCACCTCTTTTGCCTTCTCGCGGTCGAAAGGCAGGCGCTTATCCGCCTGGGGCGTGGAGAGCATAGCTGTCCCGCGTTTCTCGCCATGCAGGTACCAGCGAAACTCCAGGTAGTTAGTGAAGACAAGGTTATCGAGGGCGTGGAGATAGCGTTTCAACTGCTTCCCCTCGCGCGTCTTCGGCTCGCTCAGCCGGGAATCGCGCTCGATCTCGTCCAGGTTCATCCCCGCGTCTTTGGCCTCGACATACCCGATGGTAAAAGTGTTCGTCCCTCTGTTGCGCTCAATCACATAATCCGGCGCGCCGCACTTGATACGTTTAGGTTCGTTGGTGGCCGTAACATTGCTACTCAGCGTTTCCAACAGGTCTTTCAACGTCCCTCGATAGCTATGTTCAGTAGCGATCGCCCCTTTTGTAGTCTCTCTCAACCTTGCCCAAATAATCGCGTAACGTCGTCTCGCTCAAAGTCTCGTCTCCCCCTCAATCGCTCTATGGCCGCTGATGTTGTATGAAATAGTGCTGGATCATTCTGTGCGGCTCTAGTGTAGCGTATAAAAGGCGATTATTCAAGCGCGTATTGACCAGGGCAGGGGCTTGCCCCTGCCCTGGTCATTTTGTTCATTCAATGCTGTACATTTCTCTGTATTTACGCTATACTAAAAAAGTATGAGCATTTCTGATATGGAAAGTGAACGTGTGTGTCTGCTGACCTGCAGCAGACCAGAATCTCAAGATATGCTTGAGTAAGGATACAGACAAGCTCAGAAGGAGGTAGGTGTGCGGAAAACAGATAATAAGAATGAGTCGGGAACAGTAGCGCAAGATGCTAGCTCTCACCACGGGAGACCGAACAGCATCTCAACTCTTTCCTCACTTCCTCTTCCCCCCCTGGTAGCTTCTTCTCTCCTGCAAGAGGGAATCTCGGTCCAGCTTTGGCTGGATATCTCGCCGGATGCGCTGGTCGTTGTCAACGCAGCTGGTCAAATCATTCTCGTCAATCGCCAGAGCGAAACGTTGTTTGGCTACGCGCGCGAGGAGCTGGTTGGTCAACCGCTCGAAGTGCTTCTACCCGAACGCTTGCATGACGCGCATGTGCAACATCGCGATCTCTATGCCGCCTTGCCGCACATCCGCCCGATGGGTATGGGGGTAGATTTGTATGGCCGGTGCAAAGACGGCACCGAAGTGCCTGTCGATATCAGCCTGAGCCCGTTGTATTTCGACGACGCGTACTACGCCATGGCTGCTATTCGCGATATCACTGAGCGCAAGCTACTGGAGCAGCGCAAGCTACTGGAGCAGCGCAAGGACGACTTCATCAGCATGGCCAGCCATGAGCTTAAGACGCCGCTCACCAGCCTGATAGCCTACATTGACCTGCTGCACGGCCTGCTGGAACGAGAGAACAATACCCAGGCCAGACATTACCTGGCGAGGATAAACGTCCAGTTAACGAAGCTGACAAGGCTCATTTCTGACCTGCTCGATATTTCGAAAGTGCAGGCGGGAAAACTCGTGTTTGCGGATGAACCTTTCATGATTGATGACCTGGTGCGCGAAGAGGTCGAGATTTTCCAACCGACGGCTCCACAGCACCGCATCAGCATCGTGGGAGAGACAGCCAGCGCGGTGACCGGGGACCGCGATCGCCTTGGACAGGTGATCGACAATCTCTTGAGTAATGCCATCAAGTACTCTCCGCAGGCGGAACAGGTCATCGTGCGCCTGGAAAGAGCCGCGTCCGAGATCACAGTCAGCATCCAGGATTTCGGCATCGGCATCCCCGTGGATCACCAGGATCATGTCTTCGAGCGGTTTTATCGCGTTTCGACCCACCAGGAGCGACACTTTCCGGGTTTAGGCATCGGATTATATATCTCCTATGAGATCATTGAACATCATGGCGGGAGAATCTGGGTGGACAGTGTGGAGGGGCGGGGGTCCACTTTTTCCTTTGTGCTTCCCCTCAAGCGAGCCTGATAGGAGATGGGATGTCACAGCAAGTAATGGAAAAACGCATCCTGGTGATCGATGACGATCAGGAAATTCTGGACGTAGTGCGGGAGATCTTGACCTATGAGGGATACCGTGTCCAGACCAGTCAGAATAGCGCGTGTTTGCAGCGCCTGGAGAGCGACCCACCCGACCTGATCCTGCTCGATATCCTCTTGCAGGGCGAAGATGGACGAGAGCTGTGCCGGCAGGTGAAAAGCCATGATCAGACCAGGCAGATTCCCGTGGTACTGTTCTCCGCCAATGTGGCGGCGAACAGTACCATCGAGGCATGTGGAGCGGACGATTTTCTCGCCAAGCCCTTTCGGATGGATACATTGCTCGATCTCGTTGCTAAAAGGATTACACCCGCTCAATAGGACCGTAACTAAAGCGGCTGTTGTCTGCTTCTTCAGTTACTGGAGTGTCCGTTCTATTTTTGTGCCAGAGACTCTTCGTAGCGCCGGACAGGAAGAGATGTTACGCTTTTTGACCCGCAACGTTCACGAGCCACGCCACGCCAAATTTGTCAGTGACCATACCAAACGTATCACCCCATGGGGCTTTCTCGAGTGGCATTATTACCTTGCCGCCGGCCGCAAGCTTCTCGAAATAGCCGTGTAATTCTGCTTCGTTGTCACCACTCAGTGACATGCTAAAGTTCGTCCCGGCTGTATACTCCATACGGTCCGGCGTGTCGGAAGCCATAAAGGTAATGCCGTTGTCGGCTTCCAGCACAGAGTGCATGACTTTGTCGTCTTCGCTCGGATCTTGAGACGCGTGAAATTCTTTGAAGGTACTTATAACAAGTTTGCCACCAAAAACAGTTTTATAAAATGCCATGGCTTCGCGAGTATTGTCCTTAAAGCTCAGGTATGGGTTCAGTTTGGTTTGCATAGTTCCTCCTCATTTAATATGTACGTTAGAGAGCTACTCTTCATTATACATTACCCTTGTTGATGGTATAATCTCGTAAGTGAAAGAGCATACGAGAGGAAATTACCATGTCCGACCAAAAGCAGGAGACACGCGCCGAAGAGATAGCTCGCGTGCGCGGCTACCTGGCCAGCCAGGCCATGAAACGCGCACCGGCGCAACTAATAGATGCGCTGCGCGAAGCCCACCAGCAATTCCTGGCCGCTGCCGCCGCCGTACCCGATGCCCAGTTCCGCGTAGCGCCGCGGGCCGGAGAGTGGTCCGCCGCCGACGTGATGGGCCATATGCTGATCATCGCCGCCATCGACGAGACCGCCATTCCTGGCGTCATCGAGCGTGGCGAGCAGCCGCCCGATATCGTTGACCTCATCAGTCCCGCCCCGGCAGACATGACACGCGAGCAAATGCTAACGGAACTTGAACGCCTGCGCCAACGCCTGATCTCCTCGGTACTCAAGGCAGACCCCAACGCGCACCTGGATATCCTGTGGGGCCATAACGAGTTCGGCCTGATAAACTGGCGCGAATGGCTGCTTTTCGCCCGCGTCCATACCCTCAACCACACCCGGCAAATGCAGTCCATCGCCCTTACCCTGTCAACACTCTAAGAGCGGGAGCAAGCAACCATGAAACTGGCAATCACCTTCGCCCCGGCCAAAGACGACTGGCAGGCCGCCGTAACCTACGCCATCGAAGCCGAACGCCTGGGCATCGATATGGCCTGGACTGCCGAAACCTGGGGCTACGATGGAGCCACGCCCCTGGCCTACCTGGCCGCCAAAACATCGCGCATCCGCCTGGGAACGGGCATCATGCAGATTGGAGCGCGCACACCCGCCATGACCGCCATGACCGCCCTGTCGCTGGCAGCGCTCTCGCAAGATCGCTTTATGCTTGGCCTTGGCGTGAGCGGGCCGCAGGTCATGGAAGGCTGGCACGGCGTGCCTTTCGCCCGGCCCTTGCAGCGCACGCGCGAAACCATCGACATCGTGCGCATGGTGACACGCGGCGAGCGCCTCATCTATTCCGGGCAAATCTACCACCTGCCGCTACCGGACGGCGAGGGCAAAGCCCTGCTTTCCAGCGCGCAGCCGCGCCCCAACCTGCCCATCTACCTGGCAACGCTTGGCCCGAAAAGCCTGGAACTCACCGGTGAAATGGCGGATGGCTGGCTCGGCACCTCATTCATACCCGAACACGCCTCCCTCTTCTTCGATGCCATCGCCTCGGGCGCGGCGCGTGCCAATCGCACCCTGTCCGATCTCGACCTGCAAGTCTCCGCCGGAGTGGTTTCCTTCTCAGACGATGTCGAAAAGCTACTTCCTGCTCGCAAACCCGGCCTGGCCTTCACGCTCGGCGCCATGGGATCGCGCGACCATAACTTTTACAACGAGACCTACCGGCGCATGGGATATGCGAGCATGGCTTTGGAGGTGCAGAACCTCTGGCTCAACAAGCAGCGCGACGCCGCCGCCGCTCGCGTCCCCGACGAACTGGTGCTGAAAACCAACCTGCTCGGCACAGCAGACATGGTGCGCGAGCGCCTGCGCGTCTATCAAGCCGCAGGCGTCACAACCCTGCGCGTCGAACCCGACGGCAACACGCTGGACGAGCGCCTTTCGACACTCGCGCGGCTGATCGAGCTTGTGAAGGAAGTTGAGTAATATGACGCTTCACCGATGAAGCTCCAGGCGTATTACGGCTCTCGATGGATTTCAGGGGAGAGTTACTCATGCTTGAGTTCCTGAATCATTGCCAGAAGGGTTGCCATCATGAAGGGTTTTCGTAGTACCCTTACTCTTGGAAATGCTCTCCTGGCAGCTTCAATCTCCCAGATACTCGCTGCTGAGGTAAGAATCACCGGCAGATCGGGGAAGCTTTTTCTCACTTGATGAGTGATTTCTCCTCCTGAAAATCCTTCTAAAAGAAAGTCGACAATCATCAAGTCAAAGGGTGTCGATTCGGTCGTTGGTTCAATAATATTTACCAGGAATTTCGATGGGCTGTAATAGACAACAACAGTATGTCCCTCCAGTTCCAGGTATTGTTGCAACATCTCACGTATACTCTGGTTGTCAGCAAGTACAGCAATCCTCATGTCCTTATCTCCTTCCGAATAAGGCAAACCGAGTATCAGGGATCTCCACGCAATATGTATACAATGGGCAGACACCGATTTTATGATCTTTGTTTGTCTTTAATGATCTTTATTGTACAAAAAATGCTCCTGGTTGTCAAGGAATCTGGCAACATAAGCTACTGAATGAGGAAACAATATATGCAGATCTATTCTTTGCTGAAATTTTGATTACATGTTTATGCTCACCGCTTAGCACAAGCGAAGAAGAGCAGGAAAGAAACGAGGAGGGGAGACCTACTTTTTCAGGCCGTAAAAACCGGGGACTCTCCCGATAGGCACAAGGACTGATGGGTGAGTAAGGAGAGCATCGAGCACGCCTGGCCCATCAAAGCGCCTCAGGTCGTACTGGCAAATAATGGTCACTTCCGGGTACTTTTCAACGATTGGGTTGAGCAGCGCCTCGTAGGTCTTCAACTGCCCGCCATCCTGATCAACTTCCAGGGACCAGGTCATCTCACCTATGATTAGGATGCGCGTATATCCGGCCGCCAGCGCCCCCAGGATAGCTGCTTCTATGAAGGAAAGCATGCGCTGGACAGTAAAGCTTCCTCCCAGTAAGTAGGTCTGCGCGGTGGGAAGCAGGCGCAGCAGACCGCGCGCGATCAATTCTTCCAACGACAACCCTTCGGGGCGCAGGAGTTCTAACAAGCGAGAGGGAGGGGTGCTATCTTCCATATAGAGGATAGGGACATGTGCGTTCAAATACTCTAAGATATATGGGCGCAGCATCTGCCATTGTTCATCCTGATTGAGATAGAACAGGCAGACATGCCTCAGGTGTGATTCGCCCTCGGGAATCATCTGGATGTCCGCCGCACGTTGCTTCGACAATGCCGGTTGGCTCCCTGTAGAAGGCATAAAGGCCAGCAGATCATCCATCAAGAAGCGTCGTTCATTCCGTCCACCAACTCGAAAAGAGGGTAATTTACCACTATTGGTCCAGCGTCGCAACGAGATTTCACTGACATGCAGAAACTCCGCTGCCTCTGCAATCGTCAAAAACCTCTTTTTTTCAGACATAAAGGCAAAATCCCTACTTTTAGTATACTTTATGGATCTTTAGCATACAGTGATCATGGAGGGATGTCAAGGAAATAGGTCTGACACATCCACTCATAATTCCTGGGTTGCCCTCCCTGAAAAGTGGTTCGTGGAAATGGCATGTTCTTCACCCACCAGTTTGCCTGGATAGTTATATATTCTTGTGTCCCTGAGAGTTATTTTTTAGCATTCCACAGCGTCGTGCGCGCGTCCCGGCTCGATGTATGCCCCGCTTCGATCATCGTGCGCCGCAGGAAGTAGCCGCCCGCCAGCACCAGCAGCGAGATGAACAGACCTCGACCGTGCTTCTTTTTGTTTGCGCGTCTCCCACCCAGCAGCGAGAACGTCTGGAGCAGCCAGGGTAGGGCCAGGCCGCCGCCGAAAACCGCGCCCCAGAATGTGCGCCCGTGCTCGGCGGGAGCCGTTCCCACCAGGGGGCGAGCGGCTCGCCCGGCTCCGCGCAAGAATGTCAGCAGGCCGGTCATTTCGAGCAGTATGGCAACCCATTCCAGGCGTTCCAGCTTATGCAAGGTGTGAGCGGGCGCGCCTGCCACGCGTAGCACGAGCGAGATCAGGGCCGTAGAGGTCGAAACCGCCGAAGTGATAAATATCCCACCGAGTACCTTGCTGCGCGACCACAGCGGCACGCTGGTCGCCGTGAGCAACACGCCCGTATAGCCGCCCAGAAACAGGCCCAGCGCTGTACCCGGCACCGCGATCAAACGTTGCGGCAGCCCCGCCAGCAGGCGCGCGCCCCACCAGCGTCCCAGGATGCCATCGCGCGCTCCCTGGATCACCGCCGTCAGCCCGCTAAAGAGCGAGAAGCTGACCAGCGCCCACGTACCCATCGACATGGGCGACTTCACCTTGAAGATACGCAGCATGTGCAAAAAACGCTCCGGCCTGCCCAGGTCTTTGATGAGCAGCGGCGGACACGGCAAAACCGCCAGCAGCGAAAGATAATAACCGGTGCGCGCCACCGCCCGGTCCTCCTTTGAGCCAAAAAGCGAAGCAATAGTAGCAATTACATAACAACCCGCCGCTAATCCGCCAAAAAAGAAGTACCAGATGATTTCCCATTTCCATAAGGGAGCTTTGAGTACGGGATAATCGTAATAGCTCGACTCCTCCTCAAGTTCTCGTTCAATGTCAGGCATATAACCCGTTGTGAGCGTTGCCAGCCGCTCGACGATGTTGTCCGGCGACAACACCCCATTCTGCAACACAAGTGGTTGTCGATTTTGCTCCATAACGCGCTCCTTAATTACTGCGCCTGTCATTCTGAAATTACTGCGCCTGTCATTCTGAGCGCAGCGAAGAATTTAAGCTGGCCTGGCGAGAGATTCTTCGCTGCGCTCAGAATGACAGGCTTGATAGGGGACCAGGCTCGCCCCATCTTAGTCTTCTCTAAAGAAAATAATACCGAATAGTCCCAGGATCATGGCCGCGAGAATCGTCCAGAGCGACGCCGGAATCACGTTATTCGAGGGGCGCGCGGGATTGGCCGGCAGGTTATAGACCTCTGGCTCGTCCAGCAGCAGAAAGCTGGAATTGAGACCCCCCTCGAGTATATCGTCTTCCACGCCATACAGCCGCGCCTCTTTGACGCCCCGCGCATGTAAAAATCCCAACCGCTCGCGGGCGCGCGCCTTCAGCGTTTCCACTTCGCCAAATTGAATCGAAGCGGTCGGGCAGGCTTTGGCGCAGGCGGGTTCGATGCCATCCTTCATGCGATCATAGCACAGCGTGCATTTGTGCGCCGCGTGGTCTCCCTGCTCATCACGCGCAATCACCCCAAACGGGCAGGCCACCACGCAGTAGCCGCAGCCATTGCAAATATCCTGCTGCACATAGACCGTATCGAACTCCGTGCGGATAATCGCGCCCGTTGGACACGCCTCCTGGCACGGCGCGTTAGCGCAGTGTTTGCACACGTCGCTATGCATCAGCCAGCGATCCGTATTGAAGAACGGCAGCGCCGTGCCGGGTGGCGTAAAGGGAATAAGCCCCGCGCTTCTGGCCTCATCAATTTGCGCATCGATACCCGCATACCGCCCGTTCTCGCGCCTCCCGATATGCTCGATAAACTGCACATGCCGCCACGTCGTCGCGCTCAACGCCCCTGTATTATCGTAGCTGGCGCCCGTCCACTGCGCCTCCGCCGCCGGAAGCTGGTTCCACTGCTTGCAGGCCACTTCACACGCCTTGCAGCCAATACACAAACTGGTATCCGTGAAAAACCCCATAGCCGCCTGCTGCGGCGCTGGTGGCATCCTGTTGCCCACCAGCGCCCCCATCACAGATTGCACCGACCTCTGGAAAGGTTCAATTGCCATTGCGTATCCTCCTTCGGTCGGCCAGGGTGGGGGCAGAGCCGCCGACCTTACAAAGTATCAGAGTCCCAGGGCGACCGCAAGGGTCCCCGCCCTTACAAAGTATCAGAGTCCCAGGGCGACCGCAAGTGTCCCCGCCCTTACAAAGTATCAGAGTCCCAAGGCGACCGCAAGGGTCCCCGCCCATCCACTCATCCACCCCCGCCCTTACAATGACTACTAAAACGGCTCCTCGTCGTAGTCATTGTAAGGGCGGGAGAGGGGTAGATGTGGGGTGGAGACCCTTGCGGTCGCCCTCGTCCCTCTCTCTTGCCCTATAGACAATCTCCCAATTATCACCCCAGCCTGCGATGTGGGGTGGAGACCCTTGCGGTCGCCCTCGTCCCTCTCTCTTGCCCTATAGACAATCTCCCAATTATCACCCCAGCCTGCCTGGCCGTATGTTGCAGGTAAAAGCCTTGGCCTCTTCGATGCTCACGTTCGGTTCCAGCACCATGTGCGCCAGGTCATTGGTGATGCTGCCCTTGCTTTTGCCCTGGAAACCCCAGTGGAAAGGCAGGCCGATTTGATGCACCACGCGCCCGGAAACAAACAACGGGCGCATCCGGCGCGTCACCATGGCGCGTGCCTCGATCTCGCCGCGTGGCGTGTTGATAATCACCCACTCGCCGTGCCGGATGTGGCGTTCCGAGGCCAGTTCGGGACTGAGTTCGGCGAATAGCGCGGGCTGCAGCGCGTTGAGCCAGGGCATCCAGCGCGTCATTGGCCCGCTGACGTGATGCTCGGTCAGGCGATACGTGGTTATCACAATTGGATAGTTTTCATCACCAATCGCCGCCAGGCGATTGTCGGGGCGGTCGCGGAAGTATTTGGCCGCCGGGTTGCTCTGCTGGCTGTACATTGCGTTATGCACGGGCGATTCGGCAGGTTCGTAGTGCGTAGGCAGCGGGCCATCTTTCAAGCCTTTGGGCACAAACAGCCAGGCTTTGCCGTCGGGCTTCATAATAAAGGGATCGCTGCCGGAATGGGCATCCATGCCCACCGCTCCCGGCGCTGGCTGAAAATCGGGCCGCTTATTCGCCGGAAAGTCCGGCACATCGTAGCCCGTCCATTTCTTTTCGGCCTCGTCCCACCAGACGTACTTCTTGCGCTCCGACCAGGGGCGGCCCTGCGGGTCTGCCGAGGCGCGGTTATACAGGATGCGCCGGTTGGCGGGCCACGCGTAGCCCCATCCCAGGAAGGTGCGACCCTCAGGATTGCGCGCAGCAGCGCGATTGTTGCCGGGGGCCGGATACACCCCGCTATAGATCCACGAACCGCAGGCCGTGCTGCCATCATTCTTCAGAACCGCGTAACCCGTCACATGCGGCGCATCGCGCAGGGTATACGTTTTCCCCACGCTCTCCTTCGCGTCGGGCTGGTGTACGTAGTAGCCGTTGATCTCTTTCAGCACCAGCAGCGCGTCCGGCTCATCCACAATGCGCGACCCCTCTTCGGGATGCTCAGGATCATAATTCCAGGTCAGATTGAGCAACCCCTGGTCGCGCCACCGCTTGCTGCCCGCGTACAGTTCTTGCAGGCGTTTGCCCAGGTGGTAGACGAACCACAGATCAGAACGCGCATCCCCCGGCGGGTCAACCGCTTTATCGCGCCACTGGAGCATACGCTGCGTGTTGGTGAAGCTGCCCTCTTTCTCTGTAGAGGCGGCGGCAGGCATGAGGAATACTTCGGTCTTGATCTTGCTCGAATCAACGGCGCTGGCTTCCGGCCCGAAACCGGGTTGCTTATACCAGAAGGCCGCCGATTTCGACCTCGTACAGGTCGCGCACCACCATCCAGTCCAGTTGCTCCAACGCCTTGCGCTGCATGCGTGAGTTGGTGCTGCCCGCCGCCGGGTTCTGCCCGAAGAGCAGGTAGCCCTTGACCTTGCCGTCCAGCATCTGGTAACTGGTTACCAGGTGCGAGTGATCCCCGACGATCTTGGGGATCAGGCGATAACTGCAATTGCCATCTTCCTCGTTGGCGGCATCTCCATACCAGGCTTGCAGCAGGCTGCGTATGTAAGCCGGGAAGTTTGACCACCAGCCAAGCTTCTGCCCCGATGTGGCAATATACTCTTCCAGTGTCTGTTGAGGCAGCAGCGCGCTGGGCTGATTCATATACCCCGCCAGCAGATCATACAGCGTGGGCACGTCGGTTGAACCCTGGATCGAGGCGTGGCCGCGCAGCGCCATGATGCCGCCGCCAGGCCGTCCAATATTGCCCAGCAGCAGTTGAATGATGGCGGCGGCGCGGATAATCTGCACGCCCTTGGATTGCTGCGTCCAGCCTACCGCGTAACAAATGGCGGTCGTGCGCTCGCGTCCTGAGTTCTCGATCAGCGTTTGCGCTACCATCAGCCACTGGTCGCGTGGCACGCCGCATACCTCTTCCACCATCTCCGGCGTGTAGCGCGCGAAATGGCGGCGCATGATCTGGAATACGCAGCGCGGATGTTGCAGCGTCGGGTCGGTCAGCGGCCTGCCGTCGCTATCGCGTTCGTAATCCCAGCTACGCTGATCGCTATAGGTTTCCGAAGCAGCATCGTAGCCGGAGAACAGCCCATCCAGTTCCTCGGTATCCTGAAAATCTTCGCGCACCAGGGTAGCCGCGTTGGTATAATTGACCACGTAATCGGAGAAATAGCCGTTGTTTTCAAGGATATGGCGAATGATCGCCCCCAGAAACACGATGTCGCCGCCCGCCCGCGTCGGCACGTACAGGTTTGCCAGGGCAGATGTGCGCGAATAGTGCGGGTCAACATGCATGACCTTTGCCCCCAGCTCCTTCGCCTTCACCACGTTGGCGAACGCGATGGGGTGCGCCTCTGCCATATTGCTGCCCATAATTAAAATGGCATCGCTATGACAAGGTCCTGCGGAAATGTGGTGGCTCCGCCACGCCCCAGCGAAGTACCCAGACCGGGTACAGTGGAGCTGTGTCAGATACGGGCCTGGTTCTCAATCGAGACGATACCCAGCCCGCCGGTGAGGAGTTTCTTCATCAGATAGTTCTCCTCAACATCCAGCGTCGCCCCGCCCAGCGAGGCAATGCCCAGCGTATGATTAACCTCGCGCCCGTCCGGCAGCCGTTCTACAAAGGTTTCGTCGCGTGACTTCTTGATGCGCTGCGCGATCTGCTCCATGGCCCAATCCAGCGATTTCACCTCCCAGTGATCGCTGTAGGGAGCGCGATACAACACCTGCGTCAGGCGGCTGGAGTTCACGGTGTACTGGAACGTGGCCGAACCCTTGGGGCAGAGCGTGCCGTGATTGACCGGGCTGTTGGGGTCGCCCTCGATATCGATCACCTTGCCATCTTTGACGTACACGTTCAGGCCGCACCCGACCGCGCAGTAGGGACACACGCTATGTACGATCTTCGCGTCTCGGATGCGCGGGGCTTTTTCGCGGCTCTCGCTGCTGAATGGCTGCACTCTTGAGCCGAACTCCATCACATCCGAGACGAGCGCCTGCGCCGGTTGGGGAAGCATTGGTAGCATTCTACGTTCTTGCATAGGACAGCATCCCTCTCTGCTAGACGATGATGACCAGACCAGATTACTCTATCGTATTGTAACACGTTTTGCTACGTCGCTAAGTTTTCAGCAAGGGCTTTTATCGTGTAACGATATGTATTCAGGAATTTGCAACATCAAACCGGCACGTGCAGGGCATCAAACAACTCATCCTCATCTGAAAAAATCAGCGTTTGCCCTGATATACTGCTGCCACTGGCGCGGAACCGCCGAGTCTTGATAAATGGCGTTGGAAGGGCAGGCGGGCTGGCAGGCCCCGCAATCTATACACTCGCCGGGATTGATATACAGGTGCTCAACCCTCGCGTACAATCGTTCGTCCGGCGTCGGATGGATACAATCCACCGGACACACATCTACACACGACGCATCTTTCGATCCGATGCACGGATGCGTAATCACAAAAGCCATAGTTTTATAGGTCTCCTTTTTGGCATGTCATGAACATACTTATCTAATACATTTGGAGCGGGTTGAGATCAGGGACGGAGGACACCCGCGCGAGCGTCATTCGTCCCTCCTCGAACCTGTTCCCAAAGGGCGCAGGGTATCTTGCGCCTGCACCAATCGTAGCTCATGAATATCAAAAAAGAGGCAAGGAACTGTAAAAAGTGAGTAAAGCCCTCATCTGTGACGGAAACCTTCTCCGCATCCATTGCTCGTAGGTTTTTGCGTTCTGTAGGGGCGGGGGAGGTGTTGGGCGGAGTGGGGACGCTTGCGTCGCCCGCGTCCTGTTGCTCATCATCCACCCCCGCCCCTACGGTAATTCTGTGCCTTTCAAAAAAAACCTGCTGGTGAAAGGCGGGGGCAAGGCCGCCCTGGCCATCGTGGCAATGCCCCCGCCCGGCTCCCTTTGTCGCGTTATTGCCCGGCGGCAGCCGTAGCCGCGCTCTGGCGGCGGACAAGCACGCGCGCTACCAGCGGCAAGATGGTACTGACCGCCATAATCACCGCGATGATGTAGAGCGCGGTTCTGAAAGAGACGCTGGCGATCAGAATCGGCCCCACAATCGCTCCCGCGCTCCATGCCGTCAGCATCACGCCATAGATCGTCCCGGCATTCTTTGGCCCGAAGAAATCAGCCGCGAATGCTGGCATGGTGCCAAAACCGCCGCCATAGCAGAGTCCAATAATGGACGCGGGGATAAAGAGCAGGGCAAACTGTCCCTGGCCGATCAGCGGCATCAGGGCAAAGGCCACGATCTGGATCACGAACAGGCTCAGGAACGTGAATGGCCGTCCAATGAAGTCCGACACCCAGCCCCAGAACAGGCGGCCCACACCGTTGAAGATGGAAATGGTCACAACCAGCGCCGAAGCGGTTGTCAGCGCGACGCCCGTAAAATCATGCGCCAGAGGGGCTGCCACCGAGATCAACGCCGCGCCCGCTGTGACGTTCAATGCCAGGATGAGCCACAGCACGTACCATCTGGGGGTGCTCAAAGACTCTCGCAACGTGTACTCACGCACCGAACGAATTGTTTGCTGCTGCACCGAAGGCGTCCAGCCAGCAGGCGCGTAGCCATCCGGCGCTCTGCGGAAAAACTGCGCCGCCACGACTATCACGACGAGATAGACAATACCCAGCCAGAAGAAGGTGGAATTGAGCTTCAACGATGGCAGCAGCAGGTTGGAGGCAATCGGCCCCGTGATGGCGGCTCCGCCACCAAATCCGGCCACGGCCAGGCCGGTAATGAACCCGCGCCGGTCGGGGAACCATTTAATCAGCATGGCCAGCGCCACGATGTAGCCAAGCCCCAGGCCGATGCCGCTGATGACACCATACGTGAGGTACAGAAGCGTAATGTTGGGTGAGACGAACGAGGCCAGGAAGATGCCCAGGCCGTATAGGATCCCTCCTACCGTGGCAATGGTGCGAGGGCCAAAACGACTGTTGAGATAGCCGCCAAAACCAGCCGTGATGCCCACCGCAACCAGGGTAATACTGAATGTGGCGTTAGCGGACACCTTGGACACGCTGTACAACGTCATGACTTTCGGCAGGAAGACGCTCCAGGCGTACACTGCGCCAAGCGCAAGCTGTACCAGGAAAGCGGCGCCGGCGATGACCCAGCGATTAGGGGAGGATGACTGGACGGATGAATTATTCATGGGGAACACCTCTCTTTGAATGCCATAATCGGTTGACTTCCAATGGAGACGATGCTAAAGAAGTACTAGCCAGAACGCGCTACAGGGACAACACTACAATGAACTTTCCTCGCTTCTTCCAGGGCTAAAAAAAACTGGTAAAGAAAGTAATAACCTGCAAAAAAGTAAGTTAGTCTATGGCAACTATATACTGAAAAAGCCGTAAAATCAAGGGGAAATACCGCTTTTCGCTCGAATCCACTAAATACATCTCACACCCAACAACTAAGAACAACTAAACAATACTTGATTACCATTTATCTATAGGTTATACTACAAACGTACCGATCAACTTGAAACATAGCAATACAGTTTGCAACGTTTTGCGCATGACCTTTCGCCTGGGGGTGAATGGTCAATTCTTTGTATTTGTAGGGGCTTCCTTTCCGGTTGCCTGCATTTTCACAGTACTGAGAAGGGTCAAACTATATTTCATGCAAATGCCTCAACACGATAACCAGGAACCACGCGACCCCAATTCGACGCGCTCTACCCAGAAAGCATCGAAAAAGCGGAACCTTTGGATGCGCGCAGGTATTACTGTGCTTGTTTCGCTGTTGGGAGTTTCTCTGCTAGGGTTCATCGTCTATCGTATCATTAGCAGCAACGTGAGCCATGTCAATACGCTGGAAAAACCCATCAGCGTTGTGCTCAATCTTGCTGACCGCCACTTGATAACGTCGGTCACGATTAACGGGGATGATGTCTACGCCATTGATAAGCAAGGCCTGCGTTATCACGCGCTCAAAGAAGATAACCAATCCCTGACCGATACGTTCCGGCGCGATGGTGTCACGGTCTCGGTCAATAACGGGAGCCAGGACCAGTTGACACAGTTGCTGGTGGATATCCTCTTTCTGGCAGTGGTCGCCGGGGTCGTGATATTTTTCTTCCGGCGCAGCAGCATGAGCGGGCAGGCGGGCGTATTTGCCCGTTCCAAAGCGCGGCGTTTTGGGGAAACGCACCCGTCGGTACTTTTCCACGACGTGGCGGGTGTGGAAGAGGCAAAAGCGGAATTACAGGAAATCGTTGAGTTTCTGAAGACCCCGGCGCGCTTCATTGCCATGGGGGCGCGCATCCCCAAAGGCGTGCTGCTGGTGGGCGCGCCCGGCACCGGCAAAACCCTTATCTCGCGCGCGGTGGCGGGCGAGGCCAACGTGGCCTTCTACCACATCAGCGGCTCCGAATTTGTGGAGATGTTCGTCGGCGTGGGCGCGGCGCGCGTGCGCGATCTCTTCAAGGAAGCCAAAGAACACGCGCCATGCATCGTTTTTATCGACGAGATCGACGCGGTTGGTCGTCAGCGCAACAATTCAGGCACGGGTGGCAACGACGAGCGCGAACAGACCTTGAACCAGTTGCTGGTGGAGATGGACGGCTTCGATAAACAGACCAACGTGGTCATCATCGCCGCCACCAACCGGCCCGATGTGCTCGATCCGGCCCTGCTGCGTCCGGGCCGTTTTGACCGCCAGGTGATGCTCGACCACCCCGATATTCGTGGTCGCCTGGCCATCCTCGAAGTGCATTCCAAAGGCAAACCGCTCGCCGACGATGTGAATCTGAACGAGCTTGCGCGCCAGACGGTCGGGTTTTCGGGCGCGGACCTCTCCAATCTCCTGAACGAAGCAGCGCTGCTGGCGGCGCGGCGCGAACAGGTAGACATTCGCCAGCCGCAGCTTGAAGAAGCCATCCTGCGTGTCATGGCCGGGCCGGAGCGCAAGAGCCGCGTCATAACCGGGGCCGAAAAAGCCATCATTGCCTATCACGAGGTCGGGCACGCCATCGTGATGCGTTCCATGCCTGGAGCAGACCCCGTGCGCAAAGTCACCGCCATCGCGCGCGGCATGGCGTTGGGCATCACCGTGCAGTCCCCCAACGAAGACCGCTACCTCATGCGCAAATCCGAACTGCTGGCAAAGCTGGCCGGCGCCATGGGCGGGCGCGCCGCCGAAGAGATTATCTTTGGCGACATTACCACCGGGGCCGCCCAGGACATCGAATACGTGACCTCCATTGCGCGGCGCATGGTCTGCGAGTTTGGCATGAGTCCGCTGGGCCTGGTCTCCTTAAAAGGAGACGCCGATGGCAAGAGTACCATCAGCGCCGAAACCGCCGCGCGTATCGACAGGGAAATTTCCGCCCTGGTCGACTCGGCCTACAACACAGCCATCGCCATCTTGCGCGAGAAGCGCGACAAGCTCGTCCAGATCGCGGAACACCTCATCGAAGTGGAAACTATAGACGGGACAGAGCTTGACGCCATGCTCTTTTCGGTATGACACGCGTCTTTATCGCGCTTGAAGTACCTATATCCGCGCAGCGCGTTCTGAACGACACGATAGAACGGTTCGCGCAAGCCTTACCCGCCCTGCGCCGGGTTGACCCGGCAGGCATTCACCTCACCCTGGCCTTTCTGGGCGAACTCGACGACCACCGGCTGGCGTTGGCAATGGAGGCAGCGCAGGCCGCCGCCCGTGACTTCCCATCCTTCGCATACCGCCTCACTGCACCCGGCATATTCGGCTCGCCGCCCCGCGTTATCTGGATGGGCATCGAAGACCAGCCGCTTGCCCAACTGGACGGCTCGCCCCTGCAACGCCTGCACCATCTCCTCAACAGCGAACTGCAACGCCGCGACTTCGAGACCGACAAACGCCCCTTCTCCCCACATCTCACCCTCGCTCTCGTCAAGCACCCTCTTACCCCCGCCGAGCAACAATCCCTGCAACGCCTGCTCCACAGCAAGCAAGACAACGCAAGCTCAACCCTCTATCACATCACCTCCCTCAACGTCATGAAAAGTGAACTCTCGCCCTCAGGCGCGAAATATAGCGTCATACAAGCATATCCTCTGCATGAACCTTGACGCCTGATGCAACAATGCGCGCCCGCCCCCATCCTGATGAATATTAACGTCCGAACTCGGTAATGCGCGTGGCCCCGTCCTGTAGGGACAAGGGGCGGGGAAGGGTGGATGAGGGGGCCTTGTGCTTGTCCTCGTGGTAATATGTTACGCCGGGGTTGCGTGAGGCAGCATAGTCGTACCCCCACGAGGACAAGCACAAGGCCCCCACCCTTCTCCGCATCCATCCCTTGTCCCTACAGGACGGCAGAAACGCTCGCCCCCGTCCTGATGATCTTTGCCAACCGAATGCAGTATTGCGTACCTCCGTCCTGATGAATTTTTCCAACCGAATGCAGAAATCCGTACCCCCGTCCTGTAGGGACAAGGGGCGGGGTTGGGTGGATGCGGGGGCCTTGTGCTTGTCCTCGTGGCAATATGTTACGCCGGGGTTGCGTGAGACACCATAGTCGTACCTCCACGAGGACAAGCACAAGGCCCCCACCCTTCTCCGCATCCACCCCTTGTCCCTACAGGTACAGGACCGAGGCAACGCGGGTTACTGCATTCGTTCGTTAAAAATCATCAGGACGGCAGGGACACGTGCGTTTCTCGTGATTCCCCGATTCGGTTGTCAAAGATCATCAGGTCGGGAACGACCAGTATTGCCGGAAAAATATAATAGCTGGTTTTAGTCGAAAAAACCCATCAGGTAGCTTGAAGTGATATTATATCGGATAAATTCAAGGATAAAGGGGGAAACTATGGGATATGATCCAGAAAAACACCATCGTCACTCTACTCGTTTGAAAGGGTATGACTACAGTCAGCCGGGTGCCTATTTCGTGACAATCTGCTCCTGGCAACGACAACTCCTTTTTGATCAGATAGAACTGCGTCGCATTTTGACTGAAACGTGGCAGGCTTTGCCCGATCGTTACTCTTCCATCTCTCTGGATTCCCTTGTCGTTATGCCAGACCATATACACGGCATACTCTATTTGAACGAACCGTTGAAATATGTTCCTCCTCCAACTTTAAGCGACATTATGCGGGTGTACAAATCCATTACCAGCGTGAGTTGGATTCGCCTTAACAAAAGTAGAAATACAGCCTGTTCCAGGCATCTCTGGCAAGAGCGGTTCTACGATCACGTTATTCGCAACGAGAAGCATTTACCGCTTATCCGTGAGTATATCCTTCATAACCCGCTACAGCCAGAGATTTTCCAGGGTAAAGACCTTAACGAAGATTTATGGGACGACGTTATGAATTGTTTTGTTCTTGGTAATGCTGGCGAGTTATAAAGAAGCACCCCTGCTATCGTCCCCATGATTTTTGCCGACCAAATGGAGGAATGGCGCTGCCTCGTCCTAATGATGTTTGACGACCGAATAGGGGAATAGAAGGGCAGGGTGTCGTTTCTTTCCTGTAGGGACAAGGGGCGGGGTGGGGTGGATGCGGGGGCCTTGTGCTTGTCCTCGTGGTAATATGTTACGCCGGGGTTGCGTGAGGCAGGATGGTCGTACCCCCACGAGGACAAGCACAAGGCCCCCACCCTGCCCCGCATCCGCCCCTTGTCCCTACAGGAAGTCGGGGACGCAGGCGTCCCCGTTATTACCGCATTCGTTCGTCAAAAATCATCAAGACGGCAGAAACGCTCGCTCCCGTCCTCCGTCCTGTAGGGACAAGGGGCGGGGAAGGGTGGATGCGGGGGCCTTGTGCTTGTCCTCGTGGCAATATGTTACGCCGGGGTTGCGTGAGACAACATGGTCGTACCCCCACGAGGACAAGCACAAGGCCCCCACCCTGCCCCGCATCCGCCCCTTGTCCCTACAGGACGGGGCCACGCGCATTACCCGATTCGTTTGTTAAAATTCAGCAGGACAGAGGCAGACATTTCCAGTCATTCCCCTATTCGATTAGCAAAGATCATTAGGGTACGGGCTGGGCACCCCGCCCTTGGCCCCTGCCCTGGAAATCCTCTCCCGTAATCCGTAGAATGTGATAGGATACAGGTCAGATTAAAACAACTCGAAAGGAACACTATAAATGAAGGCAATACGTATCCATGAAACAGGCGGCCCCGAGGTCATGCATCTTGAAGATGTGGAAACTCCCACCCCGGCGCAGGGCCAGCTTCTGATCAAAGTCGCGGCTGCCGGTGTCAATTATGCCGACCTGGCCCAGCGACAGGGGGCATATCTCACGCGCACGCGCACCCCCATGACCATGGGTTTCGAAGTGGCAGGCACCATCGCGGCGCATGGCCCCGGCGTCAGCGCGCCGCCAGTAGGTACCCGCGTCATCGCATTTGTGGAGGGAGGCTATGCCGAATATGCCATCGCCAATCCCTCCACCATCATTCCTATCCCTGAAAACCTCGATTTCACCCATGCCGCCGCCTTTGCCGTGCAGGGATTGACAGCCTATCAGACGCTGCGCGAGTCGGGCCGTCTCCAACCCGGCGAAAGCGTGCTGGTGCAGGCCGCCGCCGGGGGCGTGGGTACGCTCGCCGTCCAGCTTGCCCGCTTAATGGGCGCTGGCACCGTCGTCGGCACCGCCAGCAACGAGCAGAAGCTTGATCTTGTGCGCCGCCTGGGAGCCGATGCCGCCATCAACTACACGCAAAACGATTGGGTTGAGCAGGTCAAGCAGGCCACCGCTGGTCGCGGCGTCGATGTTGTCCTGGAAGTAGTGGGCGGCCCCATTGCCGAACAAAGCCTGCAATGTCTGGCCCCCTTCGGACGCATGGTGGTCATCGGCGCGGCCAGCGGCCAGCTCGTCCAGTTCTCCGGCATCCAGTTGATGTACAAGAATCTCTCCGTCGTTGGCTACTGGCTCACCGCCTGGCTGAGCCGTCCCGACCGCATCGCCGTCGCTACCATTGAGTTGATGCAATACCTCGCCACCGGCACCCTGCAAATCGTCGTCGGCCAGACCTACCCCCTCGCCGGTGCCGCGGAAGCCCACCGCGCCATAGCAGAACGCAAGACCACCGGAAAAGTCGTGCTGTTGGTGTAAATCTATACAGCCTGCCAGACCTGCACCGTCTTGTCGTCGCCACTAGAGGCAATGGTCGTGCCGTTGGGGGACCAGGCAGCCGCGTAGACGGTGGCGTTGTGCCCGGTGTATGTATAGCTCAGTTTTCCGCTGAGTGAGTCCCAGACCTGCACCGTTGTGTCAACGCTCGCGCTGGCAATGCGCTTGCCGTCGGGCGACCACGCCACGGAAATGACCGAAGCGCCAATATTGTCCGTAGTGCTATGCCCGGTGTAGGTGAACAAAGGGTTCCCTGTGAGAGCGTGCCAGACTCGCGCCGTATTATCGTTGCCGCCAGAGGCTATATAGGTGCCATCGGGCGACCAGGCCACGCTCTGGATTGGCGCTGTGTGCCCGTGAAAGACGGCGACGCGGCTCTGGCTCGCCACGTTCCACACCTGCGCCATCACATTATGCGTCCCGTTGTCGTCATTGCCAAATGCGATATATTTCCCATCGGGCGACCAGGCCACACAGGTCATGAGATATCCATGGGGGTCGCTATACAAGAAGCGTATGTTTCCTGTGGCGACCTCCCACACACGCACCGTATAATCGTAGCTGGCGGACGCCAGGTACCTGCCATCGGGCGACCAGCTCAGGCCGTTGACCGGGCCGGGCGCTGGAGATCGCGTATGAACAGGGTAAGTTTTAAGCGTCTGCCCGCTTGCCGCATCCCAGACCTGCGCATCGTCGGCATAATTCAGATTTGTGCGATCCGCCGACGCCAGGCGTTTGCCATCCGGTGCCCAGGTGACGGTCGCCCCCAAATCGCCATATCCATGATGGGTCACAACGTTTGCACCGCTCAGCGCATCCCAGATCTGAACAGTTGTATCGATCCCGCTTCCAGATGCGATGCGTTCGCCGCCGGGCGCCCACACCGCCGTGTTGACGCGATTCGAGTGCCCCCGGTAAGTGTAGAGCGTTGTCCCCAGTGGCGCGGGAGTGGGCGTAGGGGATACCGGGGGAGATGGTGAAATGCGAGTCGCGGTCGCCAAAACCCTCGCTGTGGGAGTTGCCTGCGCCGGCCCAAATGGCAAAGAGCATCCGGCTACACCTGCTCCCACCAGCCCGGCCAGACCTCCAAGCATGACCCGGCGCGAGAAACGGTGCCGCGCATCCATCCCCCTCGCGCCGTAGATAGCGTCCCCCTCTTGCTCGCCGTTCTGCCCGTACATAGTAATATCTCCTCTGGAAAAATATTCCTTATCCTGACATACTATCTACGACAGTTTTGTAATGTATCTTACAATCCTCACGGGTTTCCAGGGCACGGGCAGAGCTTAGCCCTTGCCCTGGTGCATATTCAAGCAATGTGTTCGGGAAAGGGTGCTTCAAAAGTTCTTGCTCATTTTTTTTGAATCGGTTCCAGTGTTTTGAGGATGAGGATGCCCAAAAGAGCCCCGAAGACGGCAAAAATTGGCCCAAAGACCGCCCACAGAAAAGCCCCAAAACCCACATCATCAACTGCAAGAGGGTTAGGTGATATGACAAGAGGCATCAGGTATATGGCTAGAAACGCTCCAGCGGAGAATGCGATTGGGATGACCAGTAATGCCCACCAGGAGCGGAAGAGAACAGCACCGACCGTTCCTAAGAGGATCGCCCCAAGTATTGCCCAACCCTCCCCATTGTTACCCTGTTGAAGTTGAATGCTAAAAAAGGCCCAGAATCCGGCAAAGCTCCCTCCCAGTGACAAAACAAGAGCTGCTCCACGCATCAGCGGCTTCAGCCACGTTCGTTTTTTCTCAACTACTGCCGGTACCTGGTGTTCCACACCATGGGAAGGCGCTGGTTGGTCTTCAGGCTTGTGATTATCGATATATTCTGGCGATACCATGATGCCACGCTCCTTTCACCTCACCATGTGGAGGTGCGCTTCTACAGGAAGAATTTGTTCCTCATTTCTAGTGTATCGCGTGAGAATCACTATGGTATCTCCGAAGCCTCGCTCAGTTTCACGATGTCGTCACAGGTTCAAAAAGTCAGCGCATTCCCGAAAAAGTCTCGTGAGTGTGCACTAGTACACTGAGGCAGAAATAGCTCCACGATTAAGTCAGTCCTGTGTACGTCCACTTGATGGGCTTGGCCATCGTGCGATTGTAGTAAGCGATGAATGCCAGGATCTGGTCACGCAAATCATCGAGCGAGGTGAAATTGCCCCGTTTGAGCAGCTTGCGGACCAGAATACTGAGCCAGATTTCCACCTGATTCATCCAGGATGCATGTTTGGGGGTGTAATAAAACACCACCTGGTGTGCCGGATCGTGCAAGAAGGCTGCGCGACTTTTCACCGAACGCAGAACGCCACGCTTGCCTTTGACCCCTAAGGTCTCTTGCTCGATTCCTTCCAGGCTAGCGATCCAACGAACCAGAGATTCTGAGCGGTGGATATCCAAATTGTCCATGATGAGATGCCATCGTTTGGTCTCAGGGGAACTGGCGATGAGTTGTTGCAGATGAGCCAAACAATCTTCTTCGCAACGGGTTGGACCCCAAGATGGTTCAATCACTTGACCAGCCGCTACATCGAAATTGATAAACCAGGACAGGGTTCCGTGCCGAATATATTCAAACTCGCGCCGAAGCACATGGCCCAGCAGCATGGGCAGATCGGGATGCTTGCGTTGTAAAGCTTGCACTCCCGTTAGCTCATCCATGCTGATAGTTCGCTCTCCTTGTTTCGCTCGCTCAGCCGCCTGAGCATAGACCTGACAGCCCTCCACAATTTTCTCTTCCCGCTGTTCGTCAACTTCTTCTGTGAGCCAATAACGGAATCGGTGCGGTTGGAAGCCCCCTTTTTGAGCAACCGAGCAGCATGCCGAGGCGAAATCTGGCTTACGACCCCACGTCTCTTCAATTCGTCGGCAATTTCTCTGCCTGTCCACTGGCTGATGGGACGGCCAGTCTGCCTTGGCGCTTCACAGGCCAAGGCAGCCATCTGAGCACGTTGTTCCGCCGTAAATTTGGGAACCGCCCCTGGGCGCGGTGCATCCTGTAATCGCTGGGCAAGACTCACTGCCTCCTGCTCACTCTTCTCTTGCTCGATTTCTTGCCAACTTGCCCAGCGATCTCTCCACAAACGCACGGTATCAACGTTGATGTCCAACGCGCGCGCAATCTGAGTATTGGAAGAGCCTTGCGCGGCGGCTAAGACGATGCGCGCTCTCAACACCACCTGTTGTTCACTTCGATGACGTTTGGTAATCTGGAGCAATCCGTCTCGTTCTGGCTCGCTCAAGACAATCATGGTAGCTTGCTTCGGCATAGATCACCTCTTTGCTCTTTGCTTTCTCTGCTTCTTCTCGTGCGCGAGGCCATCTCCAAACAAAAACGACCTCCTCCCTCGCGGTGGGGGCAAGAAACACTCTTGCCTGGAAAAATCCTGGAGGGAAGTACCTATTGACTAGCATTTAAACTATTGGATAGTGTATACTCTTTTTATGGAACATACAACGGGGTCTGACGGGAAAAAACGCAGCTATCACTCACGCGTGCGCCAACGCCAAGCTGAAGAGACGCGCCAACGCATTTTGGAAGCAGCGCGTTCCCAGTTTGAGAGCTATGGCTATGCGGCGACGACGCTGGAAGCCATCGCTGAGGTCGCGGAAGTCTCGCCCAAAACGATTGCCGCCGTGTTTGGCTCCAAGCGCGCGCTGCTGGCTGAGGTGATCAATCCTGATGCGTTCAGCACACCCGTCCAGCAGCTTATCGAGGAATTGCGCGCGACCGAGGATTCGTCACGGTGCCTCTCGCTTGTAGCTCAGATCACCCGCCAGGCTTACGAACCACTGGCAAGCTCATTAGAATTGCTGCGGACAGCCAGTGCTGTGGCCCCCGAACTGGCGGACCTGGCGCAGCAGGTCGAGGCAAGACGGCGTCAGAACCAGGCTCAACTGATTGCTTCTCTGCACAAAGAGGGAGCACTGCGTCATGACCTCGAAGCCGAGGAGGCTACTGATGTCTTGTGGACGCTGACCAGTTATGAGCTCTATCGGATGCTGGTCGTGGAACGTCGCTGGGAGCCTCTGCGCTATGAAACGTGGCTGGAGAATCTCCTGATCCAAAATCTGCTTGTGTCCCGATGATGGATGAAACAGTGCTCAAGCCGGACGCGCAATCGTGCCTCTCGGTGGGTCGAGTAGTTCTTTACGACCATATCCTTATCCTTGTACCGTCACGCGCTTCCCATAGGGGGAAGGAAGACAAATAGAGTGTTTTAAGGAAGAGACATCCAAATGAGTTCCGCAGAAAAACAATCACAACAGGAGAAAGCATCGCCTCTTCTCTCTCGCTTGTACCGTTGGTTCTTCGCTGCATGCATCGTCGTGGGGATGGCAGCGACACTTGTCTCCGTTATCGCAAATCCGGGCTATTACAGATCAGGGAATGGCGAGATTACAGCATTCATCGCCGCGTTCGCGGCCTCAAGCGCCGTCATGGGTCAGACACATGTGATCTCTATGGTACTCGTCGCGTATCTGCTGCCTCTGGGCCTGCTGGCAATGGCATGGCTCGCGCTGCGCCGCTCTCCCTGGTGGGCAAGTGTTGCTGCTCTTGTCGTCCTCGTCGGCCTGTTACCTCTGGCGTCATTCGCTGGTGAGGATTTTCTCAGCTATGACATTGCGCATATGGGCAGCAATCCTTTACTGCTCACAATGGCAATGCAGTTCGATCACGATGGGGTTATGAACTATTACAAGGCGATGTTTATTCTCGGCTCAATACTCGGTCCGACTCTGGTTGGGATCGCGCTCTGGCGAGCGAGGGCAGTTCCCATTTGGGCCGCCATCCTCATTACTATCAGTCGCCCTATCGCGTTTCTCTACCCTTTCATCCCGTTGCAATTTGGGATCATTGTCCAGCTTCCTAGCTGCCTGCTGCTCTTCATTGGCAGTGTGCCCGCCGCCCTCGCCATGCTGAAGTTGAGAGACGAGCAAGTGTTGGTGCCTGCAGGTGAGAAACCAGCGCCAACAAGCCTTTGATACACATGACACCCAGCGTCGCTGCTGCGATCCCTTCGCACTCGGCCACTCAGCAGGCCAGCGACGCGGATTGATGAATGTTCAAGTTATCCATAAGGAATCGAGTCCAGGAAGGGATGCGCATCTTAAATCTCTCACACACGTCCAACCAGCAACAAACTGCTGATCCTGTCTATCGCAAGCTCCACCGCGCTTTCTTTGCGCTGTGCATTCTCCTGGCGCCGCTGACGCTTTCCCTGTGGTTCGGCCTCTGTCCTACCGGCGCGGGCGATGCATCATGCCCAGATCAGGGAAGCTCACTGGCCGTTTTTGCCGCTTTCCGAACAATGAACCCGCAGCTCATGCAGATATTTCTGTTTCTCAATCTCGTGGCTCCGTATGTCTATACTCTCAGTTACATTGGCCTGGGGCTGCTCGCTATGAAGCGCTCCCCCTGGTTGGCCACTCTCGGGATAGCGTGCGGGTTTGCGGCGAGTATTGTCTGGGGTCCCATCGCTGGACAGATGGCCTTGATCGACGGTATGGCACAGATAGGCACGAACCCCGTGTTCGTGACCATAGAGAACCACTACTACTCCAACTGGATGACCCTCGCCTTCGGCATCGGCTGGGTGGTCGGCCACGTGCTCGGCTATGTACTGCTGGGGATCGCGTTAGCACGAGCACGAGTGATCCCCCTATGGGCTGCCTGTCTCATCGTAGCAAGTGCTCCTTTGATGGGACCGATCGCCTACGGGACAGGCTTGGGGCTGCTTCAGGTGCTCGGATACGTGCTGGTTTTCATTGGTAGCATTCCCGCAGCCCTTGCCATGCTGAAGTTGAGAGACGGGCAAGTGTCGATGCCTCTGGGTGAGGAACCAGCGCCAACAAACTGAGATTTCTCATGCAAACACTCATGCATCTCCCTTTTATCGAGGCGAGAGCGAGGTTTGTCCTTGAATCGTTCATCAATCATATTTGTCTAAAAAGAAACCACTGAAAACTGGGGGCTGGTACGTTTCGGTTTTCAATGGTTTTGATCATGGATGTTTCTCTGCCTCAATGTACTAGGGAGTCTTTCACTGGGAGGGTTTTTGAAATGCGCCGCTCGCGCCTGTCATTCTGAGCGCAGCGAAGAATCTGCGTGCGGCCCGGCGAGAGATTCTTCGCTGCGCTCAGAATGACAACTCCCACCTCGCTGACGCCTTTCCCATAAAACCTACCAGTGAAAGCCCTGGGGAGTACGGGCTAAGCTTGCCCCTGCCCTGAAACGCGCGTCGTATAGGGTACAGGCTAAGCTCTGCCCTATTCGCACCAACTTAAGAAGCAAACGAGCGAAGTCCGTAGGGGCGGGGGCGGTGTTGAGAGGGGGGTGGACGCTTGCGTCGCCCTCGTACCCTATTGTTGATACGATTTGTTGACGTTTATAAGGGACGCGGGCGACGCAAGCGTCCCCACCACCCCTCATCGTCCGCCCCCGCCCCTACGGACAAACCCAGCTATTCTCTTAACTTGGTGCGTATGGGTACAGGCTAAGCTCTGCCCCCGCCCTGGTCAGATGGTGATATGTAGGGACGCGATTTATCGCGTCCGCTCCCGTTCGCTCCCGTTCGCTCCTGTCCGCTCCCGTTCGCTCCTGTCAGTACTCACGCAGGGCGGACGCGATGAATCGCGTCCCTACATTCACCCCAAAGGATACAGAGCCGCCGTAAATGTCCCTGCGAGAATCAACCCGGCCATTGACAACTCCCCATCACTAATGCTAGTCTTGTCCCAAAATAACAGAGAAACTGAGGTAGGTTGGCGCGTGCTTAACGATGACTACGAACTCTCACGCCTGGACATCCTGGAACTGTCGAGCAGGGACGCCCTGGCCGCCTTTTTCGCCAAACTGGGCTATGCCACCAACGACCGCCTCGTCCAGCGCGCCAGCGCCATGGGCTTCAGCAGCGACGCCCTCAAAGCGGCCATCACCCATATTGAACGCATCGCCAGCCAGGAGGGCGGCCTGCTCGAAGTCTACCTCGTCGAACTTCGGTCCGTCACCGTCGCCACCACACGCGCCCTCGTCAACGCCTTCCGCAACCTCAGCGTGCTCTTTCCCCTGCTCGTCCTGACCGACGACTACCAGCGCCTCGACTTCGTGCTGGTCGAACGCTATAGCTCGCCGCTCAATGTCACGCCAGAAAACGCGCCGCCCGGCCTGCCAGCCGCCGCGCCCCAGGTCGGCGTGCGACCGCGCATCCTCACAGTCAACCGCCAGAAACCCGGCGAAGTCGAACTGCGCGTGCTGCGCCGCTTCAGCTTTACCGAAAGCGACACCTTCGCCCAGAACGACAAACTGCTCAGCGCCTACGACGTGGCCGAGTGGAGCGAACCGTTCTTCAATAACCGCGCCCTCTTCTCCGACTACTACCTTACCACGCGCCTGCCCGCCAGCCCGCAGTGGCAAGACCCCGCAGAAACCGCCGCCATGACCCGCGCCTTCAAACAACTACGCCAGCTCTACGCCAGCGCGCGCGAAACATGCGCCAACCAGCCCGCCCACATCGTGCGAACAAAACTGCTCGAACCCACCCTGACCGCCCTCGGCTTCACCCCCCAACCCATCAACCCACCGGCAGACAACACCCCCGCGCCCGATTATCAGCTCTATGCCGCCTCATCCCAGCCGCCCGTAGTAGGGTACGGGCTGGGCTTGCCCCCGCCCTGGTCCGCCGCCGCCGCGCAAGATGCCGCCACATTTCCCAGCCGCCCGTAGTAGGGTACGGGCTGGGCTTGCCCCGCCCTGGTCCGTTGCCCCTGTCGAATCCCGCGATGCCAGCAAACCCCTGGCCCTCTGCCTTGCCTACACCTGGGGCCGCAACCTGGACGGCAAGGACGAACAGCGCGACAACCTCACGCCCGACGCCAACCCCGGCGCTGTCGTAGTCTCCCTGCTCGATACCCCCGATTGCGACTGGGCCATCGTCACCAACGGCAAAATCTGGCGGCTCTATTCCGCCAAGGCCCACAGCCGCGCCACCAACTACTACGAGATCGACCTGGAAGAGACGCTGGCCCTGCCCGCCGCCACCATCGAAGCCGCCTTTCCCTACTTCTGGCACTTTTTCCGCGCCGCCGCTTTCATTCCCGGCCAACGCGCCAGCGAAGGCGAAACGCGCCCGCCCTGCTTCCTCGACACCCTCGTCAGCGAGAGCGAGCGGTACGCCCGCGAACTGGGCGAGCGCCTCAAAAAGCGCGTCTTCGAGGATATTTTTCCCCACTTCGCGCGCGGCTTCATCATCTACGCCCGCCGCAACGGACAGCTTCCGCCCGGCATGGACACCATGCCAGCCGACGAACGCGCCCGCCTGCTCGAACCCTTCTTCAGCGGCACGCTCACCTTCCTCTATCGCCTGCTCTTCCTGCTCTACGCCGAGAGCCGCGACCTGCTGCCCGTGCGCGAGGCGCGTGGCTACTCCGAAAAAAGCCTGGAAAAGCTCAAACGCCAGGTGGCCGAGAAGGCCGGCACGCTCGAAGATCGCGCTCCCGACCGCTTGAAAGACGCCTACAACGAACTCGGCACCGCCTTCTATGATCGCCTGCAAGAACTCTTCGCGGCAGTCGATCAGGGCGAGTCGTCCCTCAACGTGCCCGTCTATAACGGCGGTCTCTTCATCACGCATCCCGATCCCGCCGATGCCTCGCCGGAGGCAGCCGTGGCGCGTTTCCTCTCCACCTGCAAAATACCCGACCGCCAGCTTGCCCTGGGCCTCGACCGCATGGCGCGCGACCTCGACGAGAAAAAGCACGACCTGGCCTTCATCGACTACAAAAGCCTCGGCGTGCGCCAGCTTGGCAGCATCTACGAGGGCCTGCTCGAATTCAAGCTGCGTATCGCCCCCGAAGTGCTGGCAGTCGTCAAGGGCAAGAAGACCGAAGAGTACGTGCCATACGCCGAAGCGCAAAAGCAGAAACTGCCCATCCTCAAAGAGGGGCGCGGCAAAGACACCCGCGATAAGACATACCCGCAGGGACACGTCTACCTGGAGAACGACCGCCACGAGCGCAAGGCCACCGGCAGCTACTACACCCCCGACTACATCGTCAAGTACATCGTGCAGCATACCGTCGGCCCCGTCCTCGACGAAAAGCTGGAGGCCCTGCGCCCCCTCTTCCGCGAGGCCGAAAAGACCCTGCGAAGCAAACGCGACAGGGAAGCCGCCCTCAAAAAGCAGCGCTTACTGACGCGGGGCGACGATGCCGAACGCGAAACCTACCATCACTACAAAGACACGCTCAACAAAGCCTTCTTCGACATCAAAGTGCTTGACCCCGCCATGGGCAGCGGCCATTTCCTGGTAGAGGCGGTGGACTACATCACCGACCGCGTGGCCGACTTCCTGACCGCCTTTCGCTGGAACCCCGTCGTCTACGAACTGGAGCAGACGCGCCGCGACATCGCCCGCGAGATGGAGCAGCAGGGCGTCACCATCGACATGAGCAAGCTCACCGACCTCAACCTGCTCAAGCGCCGCGTCCTCAAAAGCTGCATCTACGGCGTAGACCTCAACCCCATGGCCGTCGAACTCGCCAAAGTCAGCCTGTGGCTCGACTGCTTCACGCTGGGCGCGCCGCTCTCCTTCCTCGACCACCACATGAAATGCGGCAACTCCCTCATCGGCGGCAACGTCCAGGAGGTAGAGCAAGCCTTCAGTATTTAGCCTCTGGGGCAGCCAATTTACCTACCTGCTCAACGCCACCGAACTCATGCGCAAAGTCGGCGAACTCTCCGATGTAACAGCCCAGGAAGTCGCCGCATCCCGCACCGCCTATAAAGGAGCCTACGACGCCCTCGCCCCATTCAAACGCCTGCTCGATGTCTGGGTGAGCGAATACTTCGGCTATCAAAGGCGCTAAACACATCACGCAAGAATACGCCGAAAACATCTTTGACAACAATTACAACCAAACTATAAAGAAGACAAGCAAGCTATCGAAACCGCCCTCTCACTGGCAGAAACGAAACGCTTCTTCCACTGGGAACTTGAATTCCCCGAAGTCTTCTACGACGAGACGAAACGCAAGGATAATGGGGGATTTGATGCGGTGGTGGGGAATCCGCCGTATGTACGTATTCAAACTCTAAACAAGCTGGATGCGTCCTATTTCAATCAACGGTACATTTCACCACAAGGTTCTTATGATATATATGTTCTTTTTGTGGAAGCTTCATTAAGCCTTATTAGTAGTCGAGGTTTACAGGGTTTTATCTGTCCTAACAAATTTATGGTTAATACATCGGGAGCAAAACTTCGGACCTTGCTTAAAACAAAAAACCATATTTCTTCTATTGTTGATTTTGGAGATGCCCAAATATTTGACGAAGCAACAACCTATTGCTGTTTACTCTTTCTTAATTCGGCTTCTAAAGCATCAAAATCTTTTGTTCTGTACAATGCTAGCCATAAACCCGAGGAGAAAAGCATGTGGCAAGCAGCCACTGTTGCGACTGACGAACTTGGTGATAATGGTGGAGCTTCGAACAATCTTCTACTGGTCTTATTGAAAAGCTAAGGAAAGGTGCAGGTAGAGTTCTAGGTGACATTGCACATCCTCATTATTGTTTATTTACAGGGCTTAATGAAGCTTTTATTATAACAGGTAATCAATTAAGACAAGAAAAAATTGAAAATGAGGTAATTAAGCCCCTATTACGTGGCCAAGATGTGGACAGATGGCAAACTTCACATAATGACCTCTACATTATATACCCATATAAACTGATCAATAGTAAGATTGTGCCTTTGCAAATTGAACAATACTCCTATGCAATGTCACATCTGCATCAGTTTAAGGAAGCACTCATTAATCGTATTAAGTTTGTCCAAAAAGTTGCTAGTGAGCAGGAGCGTATCAATCGCTGGTATGAATATATTGACCCACGATCCCCCACTCAGTTTGATCCTGTCAAGATTATTACTCCTGAGATTTCCAACAGATGTGCTTTTGTTGTGGATACCGCTAGCTACTACTGCTTAAACAAAGCCTATGTGATAAATATCAATCCTCTGGAAATCAATCCATATTATTTGACGGCTATTCTTAACTCATCTGTGTCTTTCTACTGTGTCAGGACTATAGCAACGAAACTTGCAAATGGCTTTTATGAATTTATCACACAGCATCTAAAACCTATTCCTGTTCCTCGCATCAACTTCACCCTCTCATCCGAACAACGCGCCTACTACCTCGAAAAAGCCCGCAACCTCTACGCCTACTGCCTGGATAAGCGCGACCAGGACGGCGTGCTCGGCTTCGTCGATCACCACCTTGCCAGGGTGCCGGAGGAGTCGGACGCGGTGCATGACCTGCTGGCAATGCTGGCCGAAGAGATGATGCGCCTCAACAAAGAGAAACGCGCCGCCCAGCGTGCCTTCCTCGACTGGCTGGTCGCCACCCTCAAGCTAACGCCGGATAAAGAGGGCCGCCAGGGCATCGACGCCCTCACAGGCAAAAGCAAGCTGCTCGACTACCCCGGCGACTACCAGAAAGCCGAGCCGCCCCTCGCCCCCGCAGCCCTGCTAGAGATTTTGCAGAAGAACAAAGCCCGGTTGGGCGTGAGCCTGAGCGATACCGCCCTCGTTGACCGCGTGAAACGCGAGTACGAGGCGAGCCTGGAGCGCGTGTTGCCCCTGAAAGAGCGGCTGGAGCGGACTGATAGGCTGATCGACGCGATAGTGTACCGGCTGTACGGGCTGACGGAGGAGGAGATCGCGGTGGTGGAAGGAAAAGAATCATGATATTGCATGGTATTAAATTATGTACCTGCAGAAACCTCGCCATGACCTGCTTTACACATACCTTTCCTACCCATTGGACTAAAATCTTGTCAGGACAACCTCAACCAGTTAAAATGCTGACAGAGGAATATCGCAGTTCCGTTCCTCCAGAAGCTTTGTTGTGGGTGTTGCCCTGAAAGGAGAGCGATGCCTAAACGCAGGTACGAGCACCGGGAACCGTCACATGAGTGGTCACATATTCGTCCGCTCCTCAAAGATGCTGCTCAAATCAAGTACGAGCTGATCAGGCCGGTGATTTTGTGGGGCCTCAACGTTAAGGAGCGCGCGACGGAAACAGGAGAACCACGCAGCAGCATTTACTACCAGGCCAATCTCTTTGATCAAGCAGGAATGGCAAGCCTGCTGCCACCAGCGCCACTGCCGAAAGTTGAGAAGCTCGATAAACGGACGCTTCCTCCTCCCATGCGTCAAGCCATTGTTGACTTGCATACGGAATATCCACAGCATCGCGTGGATGAGATTGCGCGCATTCTATACATCCAGTTTGGCCGGAGACCTTCCGCACAAACCGTTAAGCTCACCCTTGCCAATGGCCCCAAACCATCTCGCACTACCCGGCGCTTCCCACCCTGGTCTGAGATTGCTGATCCGCGTGAACGGCGGCTGGCGGTGATCAAGCTTCATGTATTGACTGATGCGGCTCAAGGTCGGAGGTGAAGCGATGGGAACGCAGCTCCATTCATGGTGGCAGAACATAAAACAACATCCGCTCATCAGCGTGGGAATAGGTGTAACGATCGCGGCACTCATTGTATTCACGCTGGTAATCTTTAAGTTTGGCTGGGACTGGACAGGGTTCACTGGTGGAGAGAGCAACATCACTATCACAAGCACGTCCAAAGGGATTACCACAGCGAAAGAATTGCAACCAGCGAAAACATTCTGGGATTGGCTGGAGTTACTTGCAGTGCTTGCCATTCCAGCTGTGGTAGGATTTGGGGTAACTTGGTTCACCCGAACCCAGCAACTGCGCGATCAAAAGCACGAGAAACTCCAACGTGAACTTGAGCAAGAGGCTGCAAGGGTACAACAAGCCCGTGAGCGACAACTTGCAGATGAGCGGGCTGAGCGTGAGCGGAAAGCTGCCGAACAACAAGCAGAGCTTGAGCGTGAGCTGACACGTGACAACCAGCGAGAGAACTTGTTACAAGCATATATTGATAAAATGTCGGAACTGCTGCTTGAGAAGAACCTACGAGAGTCATCACCAGAAGATGAGGTACGCACGATAGCACGAGTGCGGACCATCACTATTCTTTTTCAGTTAGATGCAATACGCATTGGATATGTCTTCGCATTTTTACGTGAAGCTGGGTTGATGTCAGCCACGTCGGACAGCATTATCAGTTTGAAGCAAGCTAACCTCAGAACGATCAATTTCAGTCAAGCTCGTCTTGAGCAAGTCGATCTGAGTGGAGCCGATCTGAGTGGAGCCGATCTGAGCAGTGCTAAGCTCAGTGGAGCCAATCTGAGCCAAGCCGATCTGAGCAGTGCTAAGCTCAATGGTGCTGACCTCGGTAAAGCCAACTTGCGTGAAGCCAACCTGCGTGGTGCCGACCTGCGTGGTGCCGACCTTAATGGAACCAACTTCAGCGAGGCTAACTTCAGCGAGGCTGACCTTAGCGAAGTCAGCATCCAGGGGAAAATGGACAGTCTTGGGAAAGACAAAATTCTCCCAGTTGACCTGAGCGGAGCCAAACTAGGTGAGGCCAACCTCAGCGGAGCTATCCTGCGTGGAGCCAACCTCAGTGAAGCACTACAGTTGCACTTGTTTGTAGGCAGCGTGCTCTCGAGCCAGCTCGGAGTCAGACTCAGAAGCTAAGAAGTGGTGACGTGGGATTGGAAGGTGGCCGCCATCTGCTCGAAACGGGCGATCGTGAGTTGGTGAGAACTGCCAAGAGAGCGGACGTACTGATGCCCGTTGATGCGACGATAGGCAAACCAACAGCCGGACGAGCGCCCTTTGTCGCGGTAGGCACTCCAGCGCCCCTGCTGACCCAGGAAGCGCAAGGAGGAGATGGTCTCCAACCAGGCAAACCATTCTGGCAAATCCGGGATGAGTGCCAGTTCTCCGAGCTCGGGACAGATAACGATGTAGGTGCCATCAGCAGTGTATTCGATCAAGGGCAGGATGGCACGGCGACACCCTTTCATCGGATGCACGCGCCGGGTTTGCAGCGGCTTGTCCGCTTGACTCTTCTGCTCACTGGCTGAGGGCTGCGGACAAACAGCTTGCTCATGCTGAGGCAGGGGTGGGATGAGGGTCTCCAGGGTGTGCAGCCGTTGCTCATAGTGTTGGGTCCGCTCCTGCAGGAGCTCCAGCGTCAGGGTGGCCAGGTGCTGCTGCACCACAGCGAGCTGGGTTTCCAGATAAGCCAGCCTGGCGAGCAGGTCCAATTCCGTTTGGGCAGGGGGCTTCTCGGCAACAACTGCGGGAGAGGCTTCTGCGGGATGCCATTGGGCCTGAGCGGCTGGCAAGTCAAGGGGACGATGATGCAGAACCGCCAACTGCTCCAGGTGCTCAGAAGTCACGCACTTGAGACGGGCATCGCTGGGATGAGGCTGGAGGCCGAGATGGGCTTGCTGCATCCAGTGGCGTAAGGTCTTGGCGTCGACGCCCAGCAGGGCACAGCCCTGTTTGAGAGCCAGAAGGGTCATCACAACACTCCTTTCGGGTGCTTCATGCAAGAAAAGAACAGGGGCAACAGTTCCAGGGAAAGTCCCAGGACTGGCGGGAGATTGCAGGGAGTCCCGGGACTTCAGGGACTTCTTGCCACAGACTGCCGAAGTCGCCGACGTTGGCGATGATAATAGCTGGCCCAACTGCGGTGGCAGCGCCGAAAGCCTGACCAGGCGAGCACGAGGCTGACGCAAGTGAGGGTCGGCCAGATGAGATGGGCTAGCAGATGACGAACCTCGGGCACGGTCAAGCCAAGCAACCTGGGCACATCTGCCGATGGCTCATGCTCCTCAGAAGCCGGGCTTGCAGAGGTCGCGCTAGCCAAAGAGGGCGCTTGCAGCCTGGCACAGATGCCCGTCAAACAGGCAAGGGCCAGCATCACTAGCGTGATATGACGATACCAGCCGGTCCAGCTGCGCACCTCATAGTGATCCAGCCCCAGATCTTTGCCGTTTTCGAAATCTTCTTCGATACGCCAGCGGCCTCCACTGGCCTGCACCATCTGCTCAAGCGTAGTGGTGGGTGGGGCAAAGACGAGGTAGTACCGAAGATCGGCGGCATCGGTCACGCTGCGACGCAGCAAGAGCCAATGCTGCCCATCTTGCTGCCAGCGATGCAAGATAGGCACACAGGCCCAGTCAAACAGGCGGGGGCCCTTGGTGCCTTCGCTCATGGAGAGCCGTTGCCACGACGGCTCAGAGAGCAAGAGGGCAGGCACGTCGGCCACCTGCACAAGTCGGCGTCGCCCATCAGGGGCCACCATCCCCACCTCTTCATCACAGTGAACCTCCAGCACATAGCCATAGCCATGAGCTTGCAGCCACAGGCGCAGGTCGAGATTCTCTCCATAGACGCTATCGCCCACGATCCAGCCAATGGGGATCTGGGCATCGCAGAGCCGTTGCAGCATAGCGCGAGCCAGCTCTGGTTTCGTCTGGAACCTCACGGTTTGAGGGATACCCGCTTCTTGTCGACGCTCGGGATCCTCAGCCCACTGCTCAGGCAGATAGAGTTCCCGGTCAATGAGGCTATGGCCCCGAGCGGTGATGTAGCTCAGAAAGACGCCGACCTGGCAGTTCTGCACGTGTCCGGTCGTTCCGCAATACTGGGTGCCAACGCCAGCCGATTTGCGGCCCGCTTTGGGGAAGCTGGTCTCGTCGATGGCGACAATGGCCTGCTGTGTGCCCAGCTGTTCCAGCACGTAGGCCCGCAACTCATCGCGCACCCGAACCACATCCCAGACGGCAGAGGAGAGCAGCCGTTGCATGCCATAGGGTGTGCGTTCTCCAGCCTGTTCGGCCAATTGCCAGCCATTCTTGCGGGACGTCTCACTCAAGATGCCTTGCAGGTAAGCCAGAGCGCGGCGACGAGGTTCGGGGCGAGCAAAGTGAGGGGCAATACGCGCATGGAGCTTTTCCAGTGTCTTCGCCCATCTCCAGACGTTGGCAACGGTTGTGGTGGATTCTTCTGATATGATATGCTCAGCGTGTGTCATACTCTTCTCCTTTCGCATGACCTGCTTGAGATGTGACAGATCTCTGTCAGCATGTCATATGAGGAAGAAGAACCAGCGCACACCTGACTGTGGATAGGTAGCCGATGGAAGCCGTGAATGCGGACCACACGCCGCTCATGGGTGTGGGAAAAGGAAAGAGGGATGCAGGAGCAGAGAGAGGATAGCTTGATCGAGCGACTCAAAGCAATCATTCGGACAAGCCGCCATGCGACAGGAGAGCCGACCTGGCGTCCCCAGAGGAGCTGGTCGCCGGTCACTGAAGAGGAACTCGTTCAGGCAGAAACACAACTCGGTTTTGTTCTGCCTTCCTTGCTGCGCAGAATCTATCGCGAAGTGGGCAACGGAGGCTTTGGTCCAGGATATGGACTGTTGCCTTTGAACGAACTCCCGCCCAATGCGGGGCACGACAGGACCTCGTTAGTGGCAGAGTATCAAGGGATGAGAGCGTTTTCCCAGCAAGACATTGATGAATACTTTGCCGAGGAAGAAGAGAAGCCCACGCTCTGGCCAGAGCGTGGGCTTCTCCTGTGCGACTGGGGGTGCAACATCTATTCCTGCCTGGACTGTTCTTCGTCAGAGCTTCCGATTTTCCGCATGGATAGCAATGAAAATTTCTTAGTCGAATGGGCCATGGAGGCTCCTTCTCTTCATCAATGGTTAGAAAGGTGGATAGATGGGACACTCGCTCGTTTAGATTGGGATCAGGCAACCAAAGTATCTGTCTCTCAGTTAGGAAAAGCTTTCTAATGTCTTCTTTTCTTTCTTCAGGACCATTAATGCTGTGCTTAAAAAGTGCAACTGTAGTGAGAAGCCGACCTCAGTGGTGCTCACGCCCGCCTCTTCGAGGCTAACCTCAGTAATGCCATACTCATCGGGGCCAACCTGAGCGGAGCTATCCTCCCCAATGCTAACCTGAACTTTGCCCAACTCTACGGGGCCAACCTCAGTAAAGCTATGCTCTTCAGAGCCGACCTCACGCGTGCCGATCTGAGCAGAGCCAACCTGAGCGGAGCCGACCTCTTCGAGGTCAACCTGAGTGGAGCCAACCTGGAAGACGCTACTTACATTAACACTGAAGAACTGGAGAAACGAGCCAAGTCGCTCGAAGGGGCAACTATGCCCGATGGGTCAAAATATTCCTAGTGAAAACAAGGTTTTTAGTTCAATGGGTAGGAAAGGTATGTGTAAAGCAGGTCATGGCGAGGTTTCCCCTGCATAAGCATCTCATTCATTGAGACCTTGAATTCGCCAGCAGCATCCTTTAGGGTGATGTGTAGGGACGCGATTGATCGCGTCCCTACACATCACCCGTATTTTTCACCCGGAAGGATATAGATCCCCAATTTAATCAGAGGTGCAATTCCTCTGAAGCTTTATTATGCAACACCCGCAAGCATACTAATCATGCCCACTTGAGCTACCCTACCACTTTCGCGTAGATTTCCACCACGATAGCGTTGGCTTCATCCTTTCCCACATGCTGCTCCAACTCCTCCTGGCGTTTCCCCAGGCGGTTATAGCGGTTTTCGATGACCTTGTGAGAAGCGACCGCCGCGTACCCGTACATCGCCAGTCGCATGGCTTCGCACTCCTCTTCGATCTGCTGGCGTATCCGTGCCACCTCGCTCATAATCTGAACACTCCTTCCTCAATTCGTGACCACCGTGTATGCCGGTGTGCTACATACCGCTTGAATACTATCCGATATAATACATATCATTACAATGGGATTGTGTCAAGTGGGCAGGTTTAGTATCATGCGTGCATCAACCAGTGAAGGGCAAACAAACATGAGACGCTTGCGTGTAAAAGAAGTCGCCCAGGCCAAAGGCTTTACTATGGCCAGGCTGCAGAGGCTCGCCGACATCAATCTCAAAACCATCCAGGCCATCTGGCACAACCCGCAGCACGACGCGTCGCTGAAAACGCTCGATAAACTGGCGAAGGCCCTCGGCGTACCCATCACCGAGCTGATAGAGGACGTGCCGGAATACCTGCCGCCGGACATCAAGAAGCCGAAAAAGGTGGCCGAGGATAGCGATACCTACCCCCCAGACGACCGCAAATAGCCTCCCTCACTGTTCCACCTGCCTACTCCTGTGTAAGAGCGGCTCAGACGCGGTAGCGTACCGCCTGTACGGGCAGACGGAGGAGGATATCGCGGTGGTGGGGGGACGGTCGTAGTCATGGTAAGGGCGGGGGTGGTGTGGAAGAGAGGAGGGGACCTTTACGGTCGCCCTGGTGCCTATCTATATGATGTGGGTTGCGTCATCTCTCACGCCTCCAGGTCAGTTGTCTATGGGTCTGTATGCCACATCCATCTCGTATAGTCCAGGGCGACTTCCCACCATACCGCATATCTTGCAGATAGAGCGGATCTGTATGCCACACTGGTCTCGTCTAGCACCAGGGCGACCGTAAAGGTCCCCACCCCGCATCCACCCCACCCCCGCCCTTACCATGACTACGACTCTGGACGCATGATCTGGCGCGTTGGTCTCGTGTAGCCCAGGGCGACCGTAAAGGTCCCCACCCCGCATCCACCCCACCCCCGCCCTTACCATGACTACGACTCTGGACGCATGATCTGGCGCGTTGGTCTCGTGTAGCCCAGGGCGACCGTAAAGGTCCCCACCCCGCATCCACCCCACCCCCGCCCTTACCATGACTACGACTCTGGACGCATGATCTGGCGCGTTGGTCTCGTGTAGCCCAGGGCGACCGTAAAGGTCCCCACCCCGCATCCACCCCACCCCCGCCCTTACCATGACTACGACTCTGGACGCATGATCTGGCGCGTTGGTCTCGTGTAGCCCAGGGCGACCGTAAAGGTCCCCACCCCGCATCCACCCCACCCCCGCCCTTACCATGACTACGACCACCCCTTCCCAATACCTGTTTGTCTGGTTAGCCTTCTCGCTCATCGAGTTTGGCTGGGTTTTCTCGGATGTAGCGGCGGATGGTTTCCAGCACATGCTTGTTTTCGATAACGTGTTCGTGGAAACGCACCAGCCAGAAGGAACCGCCATTGTAGAGATGTACTGAATTGCAGTAATCGATCCAGTGCCTCATCACAAGCGACTTATACGCCCCAATCACACGCCCCAGAGTTGGCGCATTATCAACCAGTCCATTCAGCCAGAGGATGCCGTGTATATGGTCAGGCATGATGACAAAGGCATCCAAAGTCACACCAGGAAATCGTTGAGGAAGCGCATCCCACATCTCCTGTAATATCTCATGCAGCGCCGGAAACTCGAAAATCGGATCATGCGTACTCGCCCGCACCGTCACAAAATACGCCCGCGTCCAACTATAATCATGTTTAGGCAAACGGATCGACCGTCTATGATACCTGTACTTCGGCTTCTGCTCATCATCCCCTCGTTCCATTTCCATACTCCTTTCCCCCGACATTATATTTGATGCCCCCTATCATACCCCGATCCAACTCACCTGGCTATAGGCATTTTGCCCACGTCATCTCTCGTAGTCATTGTAAGGGCGGGGGTTGGGTAGATGCGGGGAGGGGACCTTCACGGTCGCCCTGGGCTATACGAGACCGCGTGCCAGATCATGCGTCCAGTGTCGTAGTCATTGTAGGGGCGGGGGTGGTTGAGGGGATGGGAGGGGACCTTTACGGTCGCCCTGGAGCTATCCACGACCGTTGGAGTATCCAGACCCATGCAAGGTCGCGCGGTCGCCCTGTGCCATACACAAGCCCGTGTGCAGCTTTTCAATATGATTAATTGTAACTGGATCAGGTAACTATACCGTAATAGCAATTGTATAAAGTCCAACTACCATGATATGATATGCTGAGTATATCGGCTGGTTGCGCTACTCTACTTCCAATCTTTTATTTCGTGGCACAAATTGAAGCAATTGGCCCTGGCCTAGAAGAAATCGTCTGGTTAGTCAAGGATGATAAGCTATGCAGAAATGTAGCTATTGCGGAGCCGACCTCCCAGAAAACTCCCGCTTCTGCGGCAAGTGCGGAAGCGTGCAGGATGCTATCGCCACAGATGCGGCAGCTACCACGAGCAATACACCGCAATCCTGGGCGCCAGAAGGCGGCACACTGGCAGCAACCTGGTCGCCGTATAGCAATGATCCCGCGCAGGGCAGCGCGCCTGACTGGTCTCCAAACGTACAGGCGCCGGAAACGCCACCGCCACCGCCGCTTGCTGAAAACGAAGACGAGCGTAGAAGAGGTATACCGCCCTGGTCTCCCCTGTATGGCGCGTCCCTGGCAGGGGATGCGCTGCTGGGCAGCGGGCAGGCCTATACTCCCGGCGCTCCGGTCGTGCAGGGAACGCCGCAGATCGGCAGCGTCCCCAGTGTAGCAGGCTCTCCCCACCCCTACACGAACGCGCCTGCCAGTCCTCCCGCGCACGGGCCGGGGAACGCGCCTGTCAGCCATCCAGTGCAGGGGCCAGGGAACGCGCCCTATTCTCAGGCGGGACAACAGGCGACGCGCAACCCGCCAGGACAGCCGGGAACTCAGGAACATCATCCACCTCATGGGCCTCACCTGCACCATGCTCATCCCGTGGAACATAAGCCTCACCGGCATCATGACCAACCCGATGAACACGAACCTCACCAACATCGTACCCATCGCGTTCATCATCCGGCGCGCGTGACCAAAGTGGCAGGTGGCTCGACCGTCAAGACCATCATTATTGTGGTGGCAACCGTGGCGGTGGTTGCGGCAGGTGGGATTGCAGCAGCAGCCCATTTCCTTGCACACCCGCAGCCACTCATCAACATCACCAGCAATTATAAGGCGGGCAATGCCCCGGCAGGAGCAAATGGGACGGTCCTGCATATCAGCGGGCAGCAGTTTTCCAGCAATTCGGCGATTACCTTCCTGCTGGATGGCCAGGCCGCTCCGGGCAATCCGGGCGCGCGCAGTGACTCGAACGGCAACTTTCGCGCAGATGTCACCATAACCAGCGCCTGGAGCGTCGGTACCCACACCCTGACAGCCAGGGACGCCAGCAACTACAGCACACAACACAGTGTCAGCGTGACCGTTGTGCAGCAGGGCCAGGCCAATACGCCTGGACCGGACGGCGCGCCCCCCGACGACGCCAGTTTCAGGCTCAATATCATTGTTCAAGCCGCCACTCCCGATATAGCAGACCCGTTCGCCATCAATCCCGTGCTCATCATTACCGGGCATCCTGATCCTGAAGGTGGCACCGTCTGTTCGCCCGACGATAGTGGCCAGTCCTTTACTCGCAACAGCACCGGGTTTAATGGAACGCCATATACCCAGTTGACAACAGCCACGTGCAGTGGAACGTATAAAGCGGGTCAAATCAGCTATATCGAAACTGATACCAGTGCGAAGGGTTCTTTCCAATCTAATGGGGTCAACGTCAACTGTGTGCTAAATAATCCCACTGTCGATTTGCGATTGACGGGAGCCTATGCTGGCAACGATACCTTCAAAGGTACGTTCAACGCTCCCAAAATCCCGTATATCTGCGATCAGCAGGGCTACACCTTCTCGCAGGTAGCGCTCCAGGGAACCTGGACAGCAACCATAGTAACACAGTAGGCTCAATACATACATTGGTGACACAAGGGGTAATATAGCAATATTGCCGGGACCGGCCTGGCCTGGCAGCTTGTCGGCATTGTTCGGCGTAGTAGTAGATGTCATATCGAGTTTTTTGTTTCAGCGCAAACTAGAAAGTGTTAAAGCCAGGTCTATCCTGGCTTTAACACTTTTATGCAATATACCATTATACAAAATTCGTTTTGGCGTCGATTTCCGTGTTACTCATCATTATCTCAATCGTCAGAATCGGTAGAAAATATTCTATTTTCGATTTTACAACAAGAAAGGTGAAAGAAAGACAATGAGAACTATGGGGGGATTCCAGCCCAGGTATGGCAATGGACGCCGGGTGTTCTACGGCGGCCTCTGGTCACTGTACACTGTGTTACTTGCTGTTGCGGCTGTCTCTGGCTTGTCAAACGGTTCGCCTGGGGCTGCTTTGGTCTGCGCCGTGCTTGGGTGTCTTACGGCAATGTATGCCTATCGCATCTGGACCTGGCAGGCACGCCGTCTCTGGCTCCTTATCCTCTTTTGAAGCTTGCTGAGCAGGGTTAGAGTCCTGAGTTCTCCTTGAGAGGGAAGACAGAGTTTTGCAGGAGCTTACAAATTGCAAAGAAAAGTATTTAACATATTCGGGCAAATATTTAACGCGCTCTTCGGTCTGTGTCCCGCTACTGGCTCTCTCAGTACTATTTTAACCTTGCTTGGCTATATTTTCCCGCCTCTTGTCGTGGCATTTCCCTGGGCATTTCTATTTGCTGCGATTGGCGAACACCTGTTGGTAGCTGTATTTCGCCTTTCTGATTCCTCAGTACTCTACATCCTGCTCATGATACTGTTCTGGGTTGTGAGTATCATCCCAATCGGGTTAGCTGTTCGGGACCGCTCTCGAACAGTCACTCGGCTAGTTGCCGGTATTGGATGGGTTGCCGTACTTGGCGCCGCTTTCTTCTTCATTCGTATGAACTGGTGATAGATCATTAGACGCCTTTGAAATACCACTAACGAATAATTTCCCGCATACTTTCCTCAACTTCCCTCCTTTTATCGGTTTTAATCTGTATCCACTCATCTATTCACCACTTATGAACACTTCGCTGCTTGTAAGGCTGCGCTCACTCTACGATGGCTTGGTGCCCGTAGTCATTGTAAGGGCGGGGGTGGTGTGGATGCGGGGAGGGGACCTTTACGGTCGCCCTGGGCTACATGAGACGATGGAGTATCACGCCCCAAACATAATCAAGCCTTGACTTAATTAAGAAAATGCTTTATAATACTCATATGGATATGTTTGTTGCGCTTGCGGACCCGACTAGAAGGAACATTTTAGAAATACTTGCCAGCAGTGGCGAGTTATCGGCTACTGCCATCTACGAGCAATTCCCCGTCAGCCCGCAGGCCGTCTCACAACATCTCAAAGTCTTGCGGGAGGCGCACTTAGTGGAGATGGAAAAACGCGCCCAGAAGCGTGTCTACCGCCTCAATCCTGACACCCTGTCTCAATTTGAAGCATGGGTAACGCAAACGAAGCAGACATGGAGTGAGCGTTTTGACGCCTTAGATGCAGTACTCGAACGTGAAAAAAAGAAGGGAGATCAATAACCTCTATGCCAGTACGCACAACGACTGTTAGCGCGGAACCGGGAAAACAAGAACTACTCATCACCCGCGAATTCGATGCGCCGCGCGAGCTTGTTTTTAAAGTATGTATGAACCCAGAGTTGATACCGCAGTGGTGGGGGCCGCGCTACCTTTCAACCATAGTTGACAAGATGGACGTGAGACCCGGTGGCCAGTGGCGCTTTACCAATCGAGATGCCGAGGGAAATGAATACGCCTTTCATGGCGTGTATCACGAAATCCTCGCGCCTGAGCGCGTGATCGACACCTTTGAGTTTGAAGGATTGCCCGAAACGGGCCATGTGACCCTGGAGACCATGAAACTTGAGGAATTGCCTGGCGGCAGAACCCGGCTCACAGTTCAATCAGTCTTCCAGTCAGTCGCTGACCGCGATGCCACTCTTCAGAGCGGCATGGAAGGGGGAGTCAATGATACCTATGACCGTCTTGAGGAACTTTTGAAAAGGATCAGGAATACAAATGGATATGAAGCTTGAACTTGTGCCGGTACCAGTTTCTGATGTTGACCGCGCCAAAGCCTTCTACGTCGAAAAGATCGGATTTCACGCTGACCATGACGTACAACCCGGCAACGGCATGAGAATTGTCCAGCTCACGCCACCCGGGTCGGCATGTTCGATCGTTATTGGCACCGGTATGGGCGAAATTTCTGAGACGCGGCCCGGTTCAGTCAAAGGCCTGCACCTCGTGGTAGCCGACATACACGCAGCCCGCGCCGCCCTCGCCAGCCGTGGCGTGGCCGTGGGCGAGGTCGACGATATGGGAGGCGTTAAATACGTCTCCTTCAGCGACCCCGATGGCAACTCGTGGCTCTTGCAGGAAATACCCGCTAATCTTTAAGCCATGCCTGGTAAGCAGCCTCTCTCCGCGCAATTAAGACGCCTGGATAAGCCCGATGATGTTATTGTCTGCGTCTTTTACGGACGCAATCAGCCTGCCACCACCGACATCATGCACCTCTTCTTGTACTTGTGCGCCAGCGTCCAGGAGCAATTGCAGGCTATTTTTGATATCGTTCACGTGATAGTAACCTGTCATGCCTGCTTTGTGGCCGTAGGGATCTAACCCTATTTCCTGGTCTCCAACCTTAAAGCCAACATAATAGGCCTCATCCACATACGGCTCGAACACCCAGAAGCGTGCTGTAGAGCGCCTTTGCTCGAGCTACGTCTTTGACGGGATAGATGACTGTTTTGATGCCTTGATTCATAAAGAACTCCTTACTACTAATTGATTCCCTGTCACATTGGCCGGGTTTCGCTCGTCAAAAGTATGACGGAATACAACGAAGGAATGTAACTGATGGACCTTTATAAAAACGTCTCAGGCTTGACGAGAACTGGTCTGAGACGTTTTTTGTTGAAGGCACGCAGAAAGTGAAGTTACCTACCACTCCACCCATTCGCCAGCCGGGTGCTTTAAAACTAGCGTGGAGGGTTCGGCGGTAAAGAATCCGTCGAAGGCATGGTTGAAATCCGGGTTGCTATAGTACTCATTCATTCCATCGAAATTGGACCAGACATCGACGGCTAAGAGTTTCGAGGGACTCCGGCGATCCGGGAGGCGTCAGCCGGAAGTACGCCTCGTGAGACAGGTAGCCCAGTTTCCTGGCTTTCTGGAGGCCCTGACTCGTAATGGCGTTCATGGTGGTGCGGGCTTTCTCGCGCGAAGCCACCGTCCCACGAAGCACACCGAGGTAACGGTCATTGTGCCCGGTAGGCGCGGGGATGTGGTAGCTAAAAAAGCCTTCTGCGGGTGCCCAGACCACCGGGTCGCGTTGCGCGAAGATCATCGTCGCGCCCTGCTGTACCTGCGGATCGGAGAAGAACTGGTTAAGCCCGGTCGGGCTTGTCCACAGGTCCATGATAAAGAGTTCGCCGTACTCCAGGTTCGCCGGTACATAGACCATGTGACTCAAATCACCCAGCGACCTGGCTGCCGCCACACCCTCTGGCGCTCCCGCCGTCTGATTATGCACCTGCCGCGCAGCCTCCAGTGATGGAGGTGTCAGGGTGCCACGAATCGTGAGAAGAAAGATCTGGCTCATAGATGTCTCCTTCAAAACTAGCGAAGAGCCTTCAATTTTGCTCTTCCAGGGAAACGACGAATGCGCCTGGTAAAATCGACAGCTTCTCATTGACGTGAGAAAGGTATTTCCAGAAAAGGTCATGTCCACTTTCGCAAAACTTGACGAATACCCTATGACCATGTATAATGCAGAAGTTATCATTGTTTGCATGGCGTGGAACAGACTGCTAGCCTATCCTGTTCTCGGTAAAGACGCTAAAGAGTTCTGAGCAATCCTCTATAGATTATTCTCTTCCTGCACACAAGTTCGTACTTTATATCAGCTTGCAGCATTGCTTCCGTATCCTTTACGGCCTGCTCCTGATACTCCCTGTTGGCATTGTGCCTCTGGGGAGCTTCATCGCGCCCATAACGTAAAAGGCGCATTGGCCGAAAGGATTTTTCATGCCATCTTTTAACGACTTCTCTTTGCTGCCCACGACCTACGCGGCGCTGGCAAACATGGAGATTACCCAGCCGACACCTATTCAGGTCGAGGCCATTCCGGCGCTGCAAGCCGGGAACGATTTCATCGGGCAATCCGCCACCGGATCGGGCAAGACGCTCGCCTATGGCATTCCCCTGGTGGAAAGAGTATCCCGGGACAAACGCGTCGTACAGGCGCTGGTACTCGTGCCAACCCGCGAGCTTGCCATCCAGGTGAACGCGGTGCTGAGCCAGTTAGCTTCCAATCGGCGGCTCACCATAGCCCTGCTGGTAGGAGGACGCCCATACGGCAACCAGACCTCAGCCCTGCGCTACGGCTCGCAGATTGTCATAGGCACGCCGGGCCGCGTCATGGACCATCTCGATCGCGGCGCTTTAGTGCTGGACAACCTGCGCGTGTGCGTGCTCGACGAAGCCGACCAGATGCTGGATAGCGGTTTCGCCCCCGTTATCGAAGAGATACTGACAACCACGCCGGACACGCGACAAACAGCTCTCTTTTCAGCGACCATACCGGATTGGGTTGCAAAATTAGAGAAAAAATTCCTCAAAAATCCGGTTAAAGTTGACCTCACGCCAGCCCTGGGTTCGCAAAGCGCCATTGAACAAATCGCGTACCAGGTCCCGCAGGAAAAGAAAATTGCTGCCCTCTGCACCCTCTTGAATTCCTCACAGGGAGAAAGCAGCCTCATCTTTGGCCGCACGAAATACGGCGTTGAGAAGCTAGGCAAACACCTCACCAACCTCGGCTATACCGTGGGAACTTTGCACGGCAACAAGAGCCAGCGCGCCCGTGAAGAAGTGCTGACCGCCTTCCGTCGCGGTCATGTGCAGACCCTGCTTGCCACCAACGTAGCCGCGCGCGGACTGGACATAACAGACATATATCAAGTCATCAACTTCGAGCTGCCAGAATCGAGCGATCTTTTTACCCACCGCATAGGCCGCACGGGCCGCATGGGGAAACAGGGCAAGGCCATTACGCTGCTGGCCCCGGCAGATCTACCCAAATGGCGGCGCATGGCCCACAATCTGGGCCAGGCAGTCTCATTGCAACGTCTTGTTATCGACGAGCAAGCCATGGCGACACTACCGTCCGCCAGTCCAGAAACCTCGACCATACAGGAAGACGAGCAGGACAGCGACCAGCGACCGCAACTTAGCCGCCACTATGTCTCGCCAGCTCAAGAGCGCGGCAGATTTGTACGACCAGAGCGGGACGACCAATCCCCATCCGGCATGAAAAGGCGACCGCAGGACAGAGTCGCCGGCGGAACAACAGCGAAATCGCCTGCTGCGTGGGATACAGAAAGCTCTCCCCGGTCGGAACGCTCAAATTCCGGCAGATCGAGGGACGACAGGCGCGCTACAGAAATGCAGCCCGCCTCCGGCAGAACCGCACCCAGGCGCAAACCGCAACCTTTTACCGCGCCTGAGCCGCGCTACCGCGCAAGCAATCGCAGGCCCGGAGCCAGACCAGCAGACCGCACACGTTGGTCAACTTCTTCCAGGCGTTACGCCAGCCGCTAACCCTTTTCACCCATAAACAGTCGGAGGCGGTCGTAAGTGTGCCCGCACCTCGTCCGCCTTTCACTGGTAGGTTTTTTGAAAGGCGCCGCTGGCGCCTGTCATTCTGAGCGCAGCGAAGAATCTGCGTGCGGCTCGGCGAGAGATTCTTCGCTGCGCTCAGAATGACAACTCCCAACTCGCTGACGCCTTTCCCCAAAAACCTACCAGTGAAAGGTCCACCCTACCCCGCCCCTTGTCCCTACAAAATATTGCCAACCACTGCCGGCAAATGTTGTTACCCTGAGCGCAGCAAAGGGTCTGCCTCGCCGGTCGAATTGATCTCGGTAGGTGTCGGCGACGGCAAGAGCGCGACGCGGATCAGCGCGAAGGTCAGCAGCGCCGCCACCATATTAAAGCCAGCATCGCTCTTCCTCCCGTGAAGACGCTTCACAAAAAGCAAAATTTTTGGCATTTTTAACCATCACAATGATAATATTTTACATATTTGAATATATTTTGTCAAGTTAATTTGGTAAAAAATGACAACACGATGGTGAAATTTGATAGCCAGATAGCTTGCTTTTTCTCCCTTAATGCGTTATTCTATCTATAGAGCCTGCTTGCTTACTCCCAGGCCAGGCCAACCGCGCTCCATTCCACCGATCTCACACATCAGCAATGTGTGCAACATGTGCAACATCTGAAACAATTGAAACAACCCTTTACAAACCACAAGCAACATGTGCAACATCTGAAACTATCGAAACAACCGTACTTAGAAACCCGCCCCCTGTCATCAAAGTAAGGGCGGGGGTGGTTGAGTGGAAGGGTGGGGACCTTTACGGTCGCCCTGGTGTTATACACGACCCATGCGCCATATCAAGATCCGCCCCCGTCATCATAGAAAGGACGTGTGCGGAGCTCAAGAGGAGCTGGGACCTTTACGGTCGCCCTGAGCCATGCTCTACCTCCTCCACAACACCTCCGCCTGACTGGTCGCAGTCTTTGATGACTTTTACCAACCGAAGAGGCTATAATGTGATTGGGACGCCTGTGTTGTGTCCCAACTGTCCCGAGTCCCAACCATCCTGATGGTCGCACTCCCACCAGGACAAGCACAAGCCCCCCTCATCCACCCAACCCCGCCCCTTGTCCCTACAGGACGCAGGTTCGTATTACTGTACTGCATTCGCGCGCAATGCTTGACGTTGTAGCACAATTGCATTAAGCTAAAGCCACGTCAGATAGGTACATAAGCAACCAACCAGCACCAAAAAAATTACCGATCAAAATGATCGCTATATGTCCTGTATCTCTCGCGAAAGGTAATGCATGACCGTCCCGATCCCGTTCGTCATCGATAACCAGCAGCACACTATGTCCGGCGTCCTCAACGAACTGTTGCGGCAGCACCAGGGACATTCGCTCGATGTCGCCACCGCCTACTTCAACGCCGGGGGCTGGCAACTGCTGCGCGAAGGGCTGGGCAGGCTGGGCAATTTCCGCCTCTTGCTGGGCGACGAACCGGAAGCGGGCAGCGACCTCGGCCTGCGCGAGATCGGCGCGAAACCCGTCAAAGGACTGATCCGCGAACTGGCTGGAGAGGACTTCAACGCGCAGACGTTGCGTCTCGTCGAAGACCTGGTGGCCTTCCTGCGCCAGCCCCATGTGCAGGTGCGCCTCTACACAAAAGGCTTCCTGCACGCCAAATGCTACCTGTTTTATAGCGGGGGCGGTTTCGCGCAATTCGCGCCCGTTGCCGCCATCGTCGGCTCCTCCAACTTCACGCGCCCCGGCCTGCAATCCAACAAAGAACTCAACCTTGTTCACCGCGCCAACCTCTCGCCGCAGGAGATCGACTCCGAACAACTCAAAGGCGTGCTGGAAAATGCAGACCGCAAGCTTTTAGCAACAATAGATGCCGCGCAGCTTGGCGTCGCCGCCAACGCGCCAGGCGTGCTGGCTATCGCCCAACTGGCGGACTGGTATGATCGCCAGTGGGAGACCGCGCGCGACTTCAAGAACGAGTTGATCGACCTGCTCGACGCCTCCAAGTTCGGGCGCAAAGCCTACACTCCCTACCAGGTCTACATGAAAGCCATCTTTGAATACTTCCGCGACGATCTGGAGAGCGAGCGCGCCGATTCCACTTCAGCCCGTTCGGTCGTTGACCTGAGCGAGTTTCAGGAAGACGCCGTCAAAAAAGCCCGCAAGATTCTGGCTCGCTACGATGGCGTGATGATCGCCGATAGCGTGGGTCTTGGCAAGACCTGGATCGGCAAGAAACTGCTCGAAGACTACGCCTATCACCAGCGCTACAAAGCCGTCGTCATCTGTCCCGCCGCCCTGCAAAAGATGTGGCACGACGAGTTATTGAGCGCGGGCATCGCGGCGCGCATTCTCACCCAGGAGGTCATGGGGCGCGAAGAGTTCGATGGCAGCGATGCCGGAGACGCTGATATCGTGCTGGTGGACGAAAGCCACAACTTCCGCAACCGCCACGCCCGCCGTTACGAAAGCCTCGAACGCCTGCTGGCCGCCCATAACCGGCGCGGCTCCGTCAGCGGCGAGCGCAAAAAACTCATCCTGCTGACCGCCACGCCCATCAATAATACCGTGCTTGACCTCTTCCACCAGGTCAACCTCTTCACCGGCGGTGACCGCAGCTATTTCGCGGGCGCTGGTATCGGCGACCTGCAAAACTACTTCCTGTCGGCTCGCCGCGCCGTGCGCCAGCAAGAAAGCGGCATCGCCCTTTTCAACCTGCTCGAAGAAGTGGTCATTCGCCGCACCCGTCCCTTCATCAAAGAAGCCTATCCCAACGCCACCATCAAGGGACAACCCATCCACTGGCCCGAACGCAAGCTGAAAACCATCCGCTACAACCTTGAAGCCACCTATGGCGGCATTTACGAGAAAATCGTCAATCGCGTCGAGGGCCTGAAACTCGCTCCTTATCGCCTGGAAACCTATAAGAAGCAGGGCGTCAGCCGCGACCAGTTTGAGGAAGGCCGCGAAGAAGCCCTCGTCGGTATCTTCAAAAGCCGCTATCTCAAGCGCTTCGAGAGCAGCGTGGACGCCTTCCGCATCAGCGTGCGCCGCGCCCTGCAATTTCTGGAAACCTTTGAAAGCTACATTCTGGATGGCAAAGTGCTGGACAGCGCCAGTTTCCAGAAGGCCATGCGCTACCTGGCGCGCGAAGATGAGGAGGATGACGCTACCCCCGGCTCGCTTTCCGATCAACTCGATGCCCATGCCGAAGCGCGCGAGTTCATCGCAGGTCTGCCCACGCTCAACGCCGCGCTCTACGACCTCAAACGCCTGCACAACGACCTGCGCAAAGATGTGGACGCCCTGCGCGAAGTCTGGCACGAAATCGAAGCCATTATCCCGGCTCGGGACGCCAAACTTGCTCAACTGCAACACCTGCTGGCGGGCGAACTGCGCGGCCAGAAAGTCTTGCTCTTCACCTACTACAAAGATACCGCCCGTTACCTCTACCGCCAGTTGTGCGACCCCGCCTTCGCGTCCTGGATGGCCGAGGCAGGCGAACCGCGTATTCGGCGCATGGACAGCGGGGCCGATGCCAGGGAACGCGCCCGGCTGGTAACACAGTTCGCGCCGCGCGCCAATAACAGGCCAGAGATAGCGGGCAGCGAGCACGAAATAGATATCCTGATCTCGACCGACGTGCTTTCAGAAGGGCAAAACTTGCAGGACTGTGGCGTACTCATCAACTATGACCTGCACTGGAATCCTACCCGCATGGTGCAGCGCGCCGGACGCATCGACCGCATCGGCACCAGCTTTGAGACGCTGCGCATCCTGAACATGTTCCCCGACGACGGCCTGGAAAAACTGCTCGGCCTCGTCGAAAGCCTCTCCCAGAAGATCGCCAGCATCGACTCGAGCGGCTTCCTCGATACCAGCATCCTCGGTGAAATCGTCCACCCGCAGAACTTCAACACCCTGCGCCGCATCGAAGCTGAAGACGGCCAGGTAGTCGAGGAGCAGGAGCAGTTCACCGAACTGGTCAGCAGCGAATATCTACTGCAAAACCTGAAAAATCTTCTCAACGGCGGTATGCGCGGCATGTTAGAAGATCTGCCCGACGGCATCCACAGCGGCCTGACACGCCAGAATGCCAGAGGCGTTTTCTTCTACTTCACTCGCCCAACGTAAGTGCCGCGCAAACCAGATGCTGCGCTCAGCGAACGCGGCTTCCAACGCCAGCACTTCTGGCGCTACATCGACCTGTCAGAGGATAGCAGAGGCGGACGTATAGAGGACAACCGTTTCGTCATTACCAACCTGGTGCAATGCCAGCCGGACACGCCGCGCGTCGTCCCATTTGACGGTGAGGTCAACATCTTCGCCTTGCAGGAAAAGGTTATCGCCTCCATCGTGCAATCCTCCATCGAACAGGTGGCGATTGAAGAGGCCCCCAGGCTGCTCAACCCCATCCAGCAGACAATAGCAACCATCCTGAGCGGCTACATCAACAGCCCTGCCATCAGCCGCAAAGAGATCATCGCCGCCATCCAGCAATTAAACGCGCCCCAGCCCGGCGTCTACATCAAAGCCCTGCGCAAAGCCTACGACTCCTATCTCACCAACGCCCAACTCACCGAACTGCTCACCGCAGTGCAAACCATCGCCCGCGACACCGACCCACCGCCTGGTATTACCACCACAGAAAGCAAAAGCATCGTGCGCCGCGAAGATTTGAAACTCATTTGCTTCGACTACATCTGGTAGCCTATGTAACGGCTTGGTGTTGACCAGGGCAGGGCTTGCCTTTCACTAGTAGGTATTTTGGGAAAGGCGTCAGCGAGATGGGAGGTGTCATTCTGAGCGCAGCGAAGAATCTCTCGCCGAGCCGCACGCAGATTCTTCGCTGCGCTCAGAATGACAGGCGCGAGCGGCGCGTTTCAAAAAACCTACCAGTGAAAGACTGGGCTTGCCCCCGCCCTGATCAACGTGTGCTGGGCTTGCCCCCTGCCCTGGTCACTCGCGAAGCTCACCCATATCAATTGATAGACAAACCTGTTACAATTGTATAGACATGAAGGGAGCGGTGGGAGAGTGGGGGACATTTCAAGAAAGGCAAGTTACACGCTTTGGCACTGGCAAAACCCGTTTCGACATCCGTTCTAACCCCGGCGACATCGGCTAATCTTGGCCCCGGCTACGATAGCCTGGGGCTTGCCCTGCAATTGTATAACCGTTTTGACGTTCTCGTAACGCCCGGCGATCCGCAACAACCTGACATTATAATTGAAGGCGCTCTGGGAGAGGGGCTATCCACCGGCCCGGATAACCTGTTCTTCCGCGCCTTTGCCTCGCTTTACGCCAGCAGGCAGGTTGAGATGCCGCATGTACAGATTCGCATGGTCATTTCTATTCCCCACGGTTGCGGCCTGGGCAGCAGCGCGACAGCCGTTGTGGGCGGGCTGGTCGCCGCCAACGAATTTTTGCGCCTGCAAGAGAAAGATGTACCCCAGGAAGATTTGTTGGAGCCTGCCGTTGCCATCGAGGCGGGCAACCACCCTGATAATGTGGCTCCGGCCCTGCTGGGCGGGCTGGTAGCCACCACCGATATGAACGGCAAAATCCACGCCATCAAAACGCGCTTCCCTGATGCGCTGCGCGCGTTGATTTTTACGCCCTCGTTTCCCATGGATACTATCGCCGGGCGCAAGCTGCTGCCTGCCAGCTATTCCAAAGCGGATGTCACCTTTAATACGGGGCGCGTCGCATTATTGCTCTCCGCGTTACAAACCGGTCACTATGAAGTGATTGGCGAAGCCATGCAGGATCGCCTGCACCAGCCCTATCGCCAGGCGCTGTTTCCTGCCATGCCCGAAATCATCCAGGCTGCTATCGACGCCGGAGCGCATGGCGCGAGCCTGTCCGGTGGCGGCTCATCGCTGATTGCCCTCGCCAGTTCCAACTTTTCTGCCATTCTGCGAGCTATGCAAAACGTCGCGCATTCAGCAGGGGTGGAGGGAACCAGCAGGATATTACGCGCAGATCAATCCGGCGCGCGCGTCATTGCCTCCGCGCATAATCGCAAGCGTAAAGATAGCGGCTACCGCTATTCTTCTAATACGCTCCATTAACAGGCGCGCATTACCTTGCGCTTCCGCGTAAACATAGGTGAAAGGAAGTCACTACCGTATATGGGGACAAACTCTGCGGGTTTGCAGCCCGACCAATCGGCTCAAGAAAAATTGAGACAGGCGTTTGCCGCTCTTTCATTACGCTGTGTGGAGTGCGCCGCCCTTTATGCCGGTGTAGAGGAGCAGCCGCGCTATCGCTGCGAATGCGGCGGCGTGCTTGATGTTGAGACCACATTCCAACATCCCTGGCCGCAAGAAATGTCCCTGCAAGAGGGATATAACGCCCTGGCATCCGCCGAAAATGATCTTATGCCTCTGGCGGGCGCGGGATGGCGTCAACTGTTCGATGAACGCGCCGCCCGTCCTCCTATCTGGTCGGTGGGCGACGGTTCCCTCTTGCTGGATTACAGCGGTGTGTGGCGGTATCGCGAACTGATCCTGCCGCTCCCTCCGGCAATGATCGTCAGTCGGCCCGAAGGTAACACCGGCCTGTATCCGGTTGGCATAGAAAATTGCGGCGATGGCCGTGACGGGCACCAGCGCATCGGACAGTTCGCGGGAGTAGAACGTCTCTTTCTCAAACACGAGGGCGAGAATCCCAGCGGCAGTTTCAAGGATCGTGGTATGACAGCGGGCGTGTCGATGGCAAAAGCGAGCGGCGCGCGGGCGGTGGCCTGCGCCTCGACCGGCAATACATCAGCTTCTCTGGCATCCTACGCGGCCCAGGTGGGCCTGCCCTGCTTTGTCTTCCTGCCCGCGGGCAATGTCGCGGCTGGCAAACTGGCGCAAACCCTGGCCTATGGCGCGACCACCATTTCGATCGACGGTGACTTCGACGACGCTATGCGCCTGGTTGAGCAGGCTTGCAACGAACTTGGCGTGTACCTGCTCAATTCGCTCAACCCCTACCGCATAGAAGGCCAAAAAGCCATCGGCTTTGAACTCTTGCAGCAACTCGACTGGCAGGCCCCCGACTGGCTCATCTTACCTGCTGGCAACCTTGGCAATACCTCGGCCATCGGCAAAGCCTTTTTGCAGGCGCACCAGCTTGGCTTGATTGGACACCTGCCGCGTATTGCCTCTATCCAGGCATCAGGAGCCAATCCATTCTATCGCAGCTACATGAATATGTTTGCCAGCCGCGCAACTGTGCAGGCTCACACTATCGCCACCGCCATTAAAATCGGCGATCCCGTCAGCTACACGCGCGCGCGTCGTGTCATCGAGCAAACCAACGGCATCGTCGAGGAAGTCAGCGATGATGAAATTTTAGCGGCCAAGTCAGTCATCGACCGCGCTGGCATTGGCTGCGAGCCGGCTTCCGCCGCAACCCTTGCCGGTATGCGCAAGCTGGTCGAGCGCGGCATCATCAAACGCGACGAGCGGGTCGTCGGTATCCTTACCGGCAACCTCTTGAAAGATAGCGTGACGGGCATCCCTCAACAACCACAACACGCTGCCGTTGCAGCGAATAGTGACGCTGTGCGGAAATTGCTGCATGGTTTTCTGTAGGAGTAGTGCATTTCGCAAATTGCAGCGAGACCCTTGCGGTCGCCATGTCGGTTGCTCTGACAACACAAGACTGCTACAATATGCTCAGATAGTCGCAGTTCCAACATTATGAAGATTGGGACGTATATATACTATATCGGTGATACAAGAGCAAGGGAAACGAAGTTCCCTTGAAGGTGAGGCCAGTGTGAGAACGTTACGGCCCAGAAGAAAACCATACCTGTTACAGGTTCCGGCATGGAACATGCCATCTGACCCGGTAAAAGCCGTGTACTGGTTTTTACACTGGTCTTTGCGAGTGCTTGTGCGTTTTTTCTACGTTCTAATCCTGGGGGGAGTGATCTTCGAGACCATTCTTAATGGTGTCGTCGGCTTGTTTGGAACGCTACTTGTTGGCCTGGGCGTATGGACCGGGCTGGCCGCGCTGCTGCTGTTTGTCAATGTGGGAACAGGCGTTTCGAGCGTGGTTTCCGACGTTGGCCGCATGCAGAAAGGCTTTCCTCCCCGCAGTCCATTTTTCAATCCCACTCGCCCCATTGAGCCGGAAGGCCCCATCGTTGAAGGCACTGTCACCGATCTTGAAGAAGAACGCCGCAAAAGAAGACAGGAATAAGCTTTATTCCTGTTCCGCCTGCCATGCTGCCCACGCTTCATCATCCGCTTGCGGCACATACGAAAGAATGCAAGTCCCCTCGCCCTCGATGAAGTAGTGACCAGGCGCGGCAGGTAACACCATCGTTTGGCCACGCATGAGCGTTTCGCTATGCTGCAACGCCTCGCCGAAGCAGACCCGCGCAGTAGCTCCCAGCGAAGTGAGAATAACACAGCTACTCCCCGTTTGCTCCTTCATATAGCCATAGGATGCGCCATTGCCCTGTAATACGATTTCGCGGCTTACAAAGTATGGGCAGGCGACCAGGCAGCGTTCTGTATACCCAGGCCCGCTTGCTAGCGCGACGGGGCGCACTTTCACACGCGTTGAGCGGTCGTAGGTGGAGACATCCAGCGACTGCTGCACATGCAGTTCGCGGGGCGTCCCGGCAGCCGTTAGCCGCCCGTAGTCGTACATGCGGTAGGTGATATCTGAATATTCTTGTAGCTCGTAAAGGAGCACGCCGCTGCCGATAGCATGGACCGTGCCAGCCGGTACGAAAACCACATCGCCAGGCGCAACCGGCGTTTCGGCGAGCAAGTTCTCCAGTGTGACAGACTCGATAGCGTGTTGAACTTCTGCGCGCGATGTGGGAGACGTGAAGCCGTGAATAATCGACGCGCCGGGCGCGGCATCCAGCACATACCAGAACTCTGTTTTGCCCAACTTGCCCTGCTCATGTTGAGCAGCATAGGAATCGTCGGGGTGAACCTGTACCGAAAGTTTAGCATTGGCGTCGATGAATTTGGCAAGGAGCGGAAAACGATGGCCGAAGATGGCGATAACCTGCGAGCCGAGCAGGTCTTCCCCGTACTCCTGCACGAGCTTGCCTAACGTCTTACCACTAAACGGAGCATTCTGCGCGATGGTATTGATCTCTGTTTCCCACGCCTCGCCAATCGCAACCTCGCCCGGTGGAAGCTCTTTCCACTCGTCGCGCTCCAACCTGCGTCCCCCCCAGATAGTCTCGTGTAAGGATGCCTGTAATCGAATTGGATGCATTGGATGCATGGACCCACAACCCCCTCCTACTTTTGTGTACCACATCGCCTTAGTTAGAAATGCGCCAGCAGCGTACCTTCGATTTGCTTGCGTAGTTTCTGGCGCATCACAATACCGTTGATGCGGTTGATTTCCTGACCGTTTTTGAAGAAAATAACCGTCGGAATGCCCGTAACCTTCCATTCGTCAGTCAGACTTGTTTCGATATCGATGTTGAGACGGGCGAATGTGACACGTCCCTGGTATTCATTGCCCACCGCTGAGAACTCTGCGTCAAAAATTTGACAGGCATTACTTTTATCGGACGAAAAATCAACCAGCACCATTTGTTCGGCCTGAAGCACCTGCTCAGGAAAATCCTGGCTCAAGATGTTGATGAAGCCTGATTTATGCTCTACCATACTATCCTCTTTATTACGTCAATTGTTTCTTAATGATCTTGTGTTAGAAGGGTATCACTCACAAAGTGTGATGTCAAGCACTATTTCGCATGTAATGCGATTTTTCTGGTCTATCCTATTGCAAGTCCGGCGTGGTAAGCTATGCCCATATGTGAGATGATGTGTGAGGAATGGCCGCAGGCCATTCCTCACACTCCAAAACCTTGCCGGGAAGAAGGTTCGCATAAAGAGAGGTATTCATGTTCAAACATCAGTACGCGGACATCAATGGCCTTCGCCTGCATTATGTGATGGCAGGTGAAGGGCCGCTCATACTTTTCCTGCACGGTTTTCCGGAGTTCTGGTATGCCTGGAAAGACCAGTTGGAAGAGTTTCAACGCGATTTTACAGTAGTAGCCCCGGATTTACGCGGGTTTAACCTTTCCGACAAACCCCAGGATGCAGAAAACTATCGCATGGCTTCCCTGATCGAAGATGTGCGCCAGTTGATTGAACACCTGGGCGCGCGGAGATGTACGCTGGTTGGACATGACTGGGGCGGCGCGGTAGCCTGGGTCTTTGCTATTACGTATCCCGAACTATTGGAGCGGCTCGTTATCATCAATTCGCCGCACCCCGTTGTCTTCCAGCGCGAGTTGCGCGAAAATGCGGCTCAACAGAAGGCCAGCCAGTACATGCTGACGTTCCAGAGTCCAAAGGCGGAGCAGATGGTTGCCGCGAACAATTACGCGCACCTGACCGAAGGCTGGGGCCTGAAGAAAGTGCTGAGCGAGGCCGATATGGAATTATACTACCAGGCATGGTCACAACCAGGCGCTTTGACCGGCAGCTTGAATTATTACCGCGCCTCCCGGTTGACTCCCCCGGCAGGGAGCGCAAGCCAAATTGACATCTCGGCCCGCTTCGCACAGCCGCTCTCAGTGCCAACGCTGGTAATATGGGGAGAACAGGACGCCGCCTTACTCCCTGGCAATCTCAGCGGCCTGGAGCACTACATCACCGACTTGAGCATTCAACGCATCCCCGATGGCTCCCACTGGGTCATCCACGAACAGCCCGACCGCATAAACGAACTGATAAGGGAGTATATTGGCTTCAAATCTGACTAACAAACTGAGCCAGCTTCTCTTCGTCCAACGTGCCATTTGTGCGCAATCCACTGCACACGTCCACCGCGTAGGGCTGTACTGTCGCGATGGCTTCGGCCACGTTAGCAGCGTTCAGACCGCCGGCCAGGAAGATTGGCACCTCAACTGCTTCGCGTATGCGCCTGCTGATAGCCCAGTTGTGCGTGCGCCCGGTGCCGCCCAACTCCTTGATCGCCAGCGATTGATTGCCAGAATCGAGTAGAATCCCATGCACATACGGAGCAATGGAGATCGCTTCATCGATTGACTCATCGCCTCCAACGTGAATAACCTGCATGAGCGATACCCCTGGCAAAACTTCTCGCAACTTCATATAATCATCAATGGGGAAATGATCGACGATTTGCAGCGTGTTGACCCGGCAGTGGCGTTGTTGCTCGATGATAGTGCCCGCGTCCTGCTGGCTGGTCAGCAAAACCGAGGCGATACCGGGTGGGATAGTGGCGGCGATGCTCGCAATCAGGCCTTCCTCGATTACGCCAGGGCCGCTTGGCATGGCGGAGACAAGCCCAACGGCAGACGCGCCATAACGAATGGCGAGCTGTGCCTCGTCGATGCTGCCGATACAGCAAATTTTGAAGCGTGTTTTTTTTGTTGGCTGCATAGAAATCCTTCTGTATGAATTGATAATATACCTCTCCTATGAAGTATAATATGCCGGGAATAAGAGAACAATAGATTGGTGGATATCGCATGGTGTTGAAACATTTCCTCTATCGCGTCATAGGAGGACTGGTGCCGATTTGCTTTAATACGCTCAATCTTCTGCTGGTAGGCAATTTGCCCCCACTGGGGAGCGCATGCGTAATTGTGGAAGATTCGGGACGTTTTTTACTTCTCGAACGGCCAGGGGGTATGATAGTTTTCCCTGGCGGGTTTATGCGCTGGCGTGAATACCCGGCTGAAACGGCGCGGCGCGAGTTTCGCGAAGAGACGGGCCTCGACGTGCGGCTGCTTGATACAATTGGCACCTATGCGCATAAGAGTAATCAAGTTGCTCGTTTAAGTACCTTAACCATTACATTTGTGGGAGAAGTGGTTGGTGGGTCGCTGAAAGGTAGCATTGAAGGGAGCCCGGTCTGGCTAGATGAGCCTCACATGCGCGAACGATTGGCGTTTCATTATATACCTATGCTCGAGGATTATGTTGCTCTGCGGGAGCGCCGCGCCCAGGACTAGTTGGTGAACTGGCTGAAAAAGTTCCATATCACGACGTTGGCATCGATCGTCTGTGTCGTGTAGCCGAGCGAGGGTTCCGGGCTGGAGCCGGGCCAGGTATGGCCGCCGTCGCTGATACGATAATGCTCGACCACTGTGCCGGGGGCGCAACTAGACCATTCAGTACCGGTCACATCGGCCTTCTGGAAAATAACCGTGTTGGCGCTCTTGCACTGGTCGATGCCTAACCAGAAATTTACTATTGTCTGGACGGAAGCCATGCCTGCATCTGGATTGCCATCATAGGGAGCCAGTTGGTCGGCCTGCCCGTGAATCTCCAGGAATGGCACCGGGCGCGATGGGTTGCAGCCGCCTGGTATTTGATAGAATGCGCCTTCGACGGTGGCGAACGCGGCGATCTGTTGGCTCAACTCGCATGCCAGGCGGTAGACCATACCGCCGCCTTCTGAATAGCCAGTGACGTAAATGCGATGCGTATCAACGCAGTAATTGTTCTCCATGTAGCTAATCAGGTCGCGTGTGAACTGCACATCATCGGCATCTCCGGTTGGCCCAAAGTGTCCTATGCCGGCATCCCACGAGGGCGGGCTATCAACGGCCTGCGGGAAAACCAGGATGAAGCCAGCCTTGTCCGCCTCCGCCCCCATGTTGGTATGTTGAGCCGTGCGCTGCGCCGTGTTATCATAGCCGTGATAGTTAATCACAATGGCCTGGAACTGCGTGCCATACGAAGGAGGAAGGTGGACCAGAAAGGTGCGTGACAACTCGTCTGAATGGATAGAAAGCATAGTATCGCCTGGCTGGTGCGGTGGTGTATTACACGCGCTCGTTTGCTGCGTCGGGAAGATGCTGATTCTCGGCGCGGGTGATCGACCGGGAACGGGTATGATACCTGCGTGTGAGCTATACACTATAACGCCCAGAATGAGAAACAGGGCTATGATAATTCCAGTAATGCCAATAATACGGCGCTTGTTTAGCGAATATTCGTAGTTGTGATGGCTCATCTATTCCACTCTAGTGTATTTTGCTGCATAGTGTTTAGAACGTAACAAGTATAGCATTTTAACGCGACGCCGGGCAAGGGATAGCGTGAGGGCACGTAGTATGCGCGAGGGAGAAATATGGATATGCTCGATCTCTTGTTGAAGCATATTTGGGAGGAACAGGACCGCCGTAAGAGGAAGTTAGAGGGATTCTAGCCTATGTTCGATGAGATAGTAACCGAGGTTATACGAGTAAATGCTATACAGCCCGAAGCATCGATTATTGAATACGCGGCTGGCATATTGCGCGCTGGCAACGTGGTGGTGTTTCCCACCGAGACGGTCTATGGGCTAGGCGCGGACGTGTTTCAACCGGCAGCGCTGGAACGTATTTTTGTTGCTAAAGGGCGTCCTCACAGCGATCCCCTGATTGCGCATATCGCCGACGAAGCAGATTTGGAGCTATTGACGACTGCGTTATCTGAAGAGGCAAAACGGCTGGTCGCCGCGTTCTGGCCCGGTCCTCTCACATTGATACTGCCGCGTGGCCCGCGTGTTCCGCATCTCGTGACAGCCGGGTTAGAGACCGTCGCTGTACGTATGCCGCGCCACGCGGTCGCGCTGGCGTTGATTCGCGCCCTGGGTTCTCCCATCGCCGCGCCGAGCGCGAATCGCTTCATGCACGTTAGTCCGACTACAACGCAGCATGTTCTGGCAGACCTGGCCGGTCGTGTTCCGCTCGTTCTGGACGCTGGCTCTTGCGAGGTTGGAGTAGAGTCAACGGTGCTTGACCTTTGCTCCGAGCAACCAACTATCCTGCGGCCAGGAGGCGTCAGTCTTGAGGCGTTACGCGCCGTCGTACCCAATGTGCAGCCTCCACGCTACCGGACAGTAACCGGTGCCGACGATCTTGATGAGAGCGACGTAGCGGCGCAGCATTCGCCCGGTCAAATGCTGACGCATTACGCGCCCGCCGTCCCACTCCTACTCTTCGATGGCAGCGCAGAATCTATGCGCGCTGCCATGTGTGCTGAAGCGCGGCAGCGACAGGCGCAAGGCCAGCGTGTCGGCGTGCTGGTGGCAGATGAAGATGTAGCGACCTTTCAGCAAAGCGGCTCGCTCGTGTACTCGCTTGGCACTGCTGCCGACCCCGCTCAGATTGCTTCGTCTCTATTTCGCGGTTTGCGCGCCCTGGAGGACGCGCAAGTGCAGGTAATCCTCTGCCGCCAATTTGATGATCGCGGCCTGGGGTTGGCGGTACGCGATCGTCTGTTGAAGGCGGCTGGTGGGCGAGTCATTGTGTGTAGTCCTTGATTGGGCGTTATGCTAGTTCGCGCTTGACCCGCGCTCAATCGCTTCCGGCGACAGCGTAAGGCGCTCGCGGCGTCGGGTCGAAGCGCTTGTTGGGCAGTGCAGACCAGCCGTCACGCCCGTCAGCAGTCGAACACCGACCAGCAGATCTCGTTTCGCAACCGCTGATCCTCCAGGACGAGTTCGCGAATCGCATCGGGGAGCTGTTCGCGCTGCCAACGGCACTCGAGCCGGCCGGCGCTCTCACCCTCGCCTCCGGGGGCGGCCGCCCGCGCGGCTTTGATCGCGTAGGCTGCAGCACCGAGCTCGTGTGCGGCGACATGCGCCACCGCTGCGGCCTGGCCGGCAGCAAATGCGGCGTGCCGAGCGGCTCCGCTAAGTTCTCTTGCCGCAGCCTGGGCATGGCCAGCCAAATCGCGGGACTGAGACATCTTGATCTCGCCGCGCGCCCATGCCCGAGTCTGCTCGATCGCCTGGCGGGGCCGCGGGTCCGAGGGCTGCACCGACTCGAAAGAGGGGCAGCACGTGCTCTGCGCACGCGACCGCCCACCAAGCCAGGAGTCGATGGTCGGAGTCCGTGAGCGTCCCCCCGCGGCGGATGGTGATAAAGCGGGGGTCGCGGTCTTTGGGAAGGATCATGGTTGCACCCCTCCTGTTGCATCTGCCCAATGGCTTGCGTTACCAGCGGCTGGGGAGAAACAGTCTCGGAAACAGAAACCGTCGAAGCTTAGAACCAGGCTCCAAGAACGCGCGCAGTCCCAGCCGTCCGGCGCACGCTTTGTTATCTGGCTAGTGTCCATAGATGTATTCTATCACTTTGTGAAGTAGCACAGCAAAAAGATACACAGTGTATTCTTATCCGCGCCGGCAAAGGATGCCAGCAAGTTGATTGCACATACCTTGTGCATGTATATCAATCGCTTGTTAGACCAGCCAGATTTCCTTCAGATCAAAGCACTGGCTTTCCCAAACTAGCACAAGGGCCTGATAGGTAGCGAATTTACCGATCAAATTTATGATTCGGTACCCGTTGCCTCACGAGTCGGACGCCTGCGTACTCTGGCGGCTCGGCGCGCCTGGGCCGCGGCTTTCAGGCGTGGCACTACCAGAAAGACGTAGAGCGCGGAAATGAGAAATACGCCGGTGGATATAATCAGGGGCAGTCCGGGCATGATGTTGGAGCCGATGCCGAGCGAGGCCAGGATTGCCAGCGCGCCAAAAATGATGATGGTCAGGATGGGAATAGTCCAGCCACCTTTGATGCGGAACGAGCGTTCGGCGTCCGGTTGCTTGCGGCGCAGGCGCAGCACGCACAGGCCCGCTACAGCATAAATCAGCGCTTCCAGCACAGCCCCGAAAAGGATCAGCGCGTTGAATTGGCTCGTCAGGAAGATAATTATAGCCACGACGGCGGATGAAACGGACAAAAAGATGACGGCGAAATACGGGACAGCGAAGACCACACTGATGCGCGCGAAAATCTGGGGTAAGGTATCTTCGCGAGCCGCAGCGTACAGGAAACGTGAAGCTGTGGCGAAGCCTCCGTTGAAGGTCATGACCGCCGTGAACAGCGTGGCAATCAGCATCAGCCAGATACCTACCTGACCCAACGCGGCTTTGCTCAAGAGCATCTGCGGCACGGGCGAATTGTAGATGGCCGGGCTATGCACATTCAGCAGCGCGCTAGAGGCTAACGTGAAGAGGGCGTAGGAGATACCGAGCAGCGCCAGCGCAATGAACATGCCGCGTGGAATGAGCCGGATATCGGAGATTTCTTCTGAAAGCGGCGTGACCCACTCGAAGGCCGAGAAGACAAAGACGCCGACGGCGACCGCATTCACCAGCGCATCGGGATGATAGAGCGCGTCGAAGGGATTGTGCAACTGAAATCCGTTTTTAGCCAGCGCGATCAGCGAAATAACAACGGCAAATGCCAGCAGGCTATATGTGGTGATGTCCTGTAAGAGACCGGCGATCTTGATGCCGCGCAGGTTCGCGCCCGTCGCCAGTCCGAGCAGGGCCAGTATCCAGATCAGCGAAGCCCAGTTCGGCAAGTTAAAGGCATAGGTGATGGCGCTGCCCACGATATAGCTATCGGCGGCGATTACGGTAATAATGGTAAGCATGTAGCCAAAGGTGACGATGAGCGAGAAGTTTTCGTTGAATGACTCTTTCATATACTGGCGAACCCCTGCCGCGCTTGGATAAAGGGAGTTCAATTCCGAAAAACACAGGGCGGCCAGTACCGCCAGCGCGCCAGCAATCACGATGGCGATCCAGCCCAAATCGCCCCCAACCAGCGAGGCCAGTTGCACGCAGCCAAGAAAACTGATGGCGGCGTAGGCTAATCCGGTGCTGGTAGAAACAACGGTGCGGAATTTCAAGACACGACGCAAAGTTACCGGGGCATTCATGAAATCCTCCTGAGCAGTAGTGCAGGTGATAAATTACCTGAAGCGTACCGGAAAATTGTCTGCTTGTCAATGTAGTTACAGGAGAAATGAGCATATGATATACTAAAATCAGCCTCACTTCACGCATAGCTCTTGTGAGACGTGTCCGTAATGTGTTTGCAAGTCATTAAAAACACCAACGGCCACCGGTTGCGCTATCCGGCATTTTCAACCCCATTGCGCGGCCCCTGACCTTCAGAAGGAGCATGAATGATGAGTTCGTCTGATTCTTCAGCACGGAAACCTCGAACAGCGGTATCTAACACTGTAGCGCCACAGCAGACAGCGGCTGACGTTGCGCCACCCATAGGCGATACGCCGCCGCACATGCTGGCGCGGGACGCGGCTGACGGGCGGCGCGGCGCGGCCTGGCGCTTGATGCTCTGGATTATGCAGAATGATCCCCGCGCGGTCGTAGCCGTGTCCTCGCTCGATGACGATCGGCTGGCGGAAAACCTGCTGGGCTTTATCGCGACAGGCACGTGGGCGGGGAAGCCCTTTGTGGTGCCGATTCCCCTGCGCACCCAGCACGCTCAGAACTCGCCTGCGCACACTTTTCCTGCCTGGTTCCGGTATTGAGTATGAACGCGCCGAACGGGTCTTGCTGGCTCACGCGCATGACAAACAACCCGCCATGCGCGAGACGGTTGCGCACACGCTGGGCATCATTGGCAGCCCGTCTGCGACTTCCGTTTTGATCGATGCTCTCAGTGATGCAGCGCCATCAGTGCGCTTGCAGGCCGCGAAAGCGTTGGGAAGGGTCGGCGACGCGGAAGCCGTACCGGTCTTGCTCAAAGCCTTGCGCGGAGCGGATGAGCAACTGAGCAGCCAGATTTTCGTATCACTAGTCAGACTGGGTTCGCTGGCTGTTCCTGCTTTAATCTCGAAGAGCAAGAGCAGCTCGGCGCACATACGCTGGAATTGCGCGCGCGCCCTGGGGGAAATACATGACCGGCGCGCTTTGCCGGTGTTGGTGGATGCGTTGCAAGACGACGATCATTCCGTTGCCTGGATGGCCGCCAAAGGGCTGGCGCAATTTGGCAAAGATGGCCTGAAGCCGGTACTGGAGTTGCTCATAGGCGCGTCGATGACACCCTGGCTGGCCGAAACTGCTTCTTATGTCCTCACTAATTACGCCCGGCGCAACACCGAGGCTAAAGAGATACTGGAGCCTTTGACAAAGCGAATGCGCGAGTCCGGCTTTCGTATAGGCACGGCGGTTGCAGCGCAGAAAACGCTGAAACAACTGCAAATCGCGGGTATTCTCCAGTAGCGACACCCCTTGTGGATGTCCCGTCTCTATCGCTTTTGATACATGTTATGAACGGATGGGCGGGACACCCACAAGGGGTGTCGCTACTGAGGTTAGATGGTTTGTCCCGGCTTGATAGCAACTACTTCGACATCTTGCAGGCCGAGCGTGCGTAGAGCGTCGCTTAACGCGGCTGGTGTGCCGATCAGGGCCGGGAAGGTGCCGTAGTGCATGGGGATGACGTGCTTGATGCCCAGCATACGCACCGCTATAGCTGCTTCGCGCGGTCCCATGGTGTAGAAGTCGCCAATGGGCAACAGAGCAACATCGGGCCGGTAGAGTTCGCCGATAATCGCCATATCGCTGAAGGCGCAGGTGTCGCCCGCGTGATAGAGCTTAAAGCCGTTCTCGAACTCGATCACGAAACCGGCGGCCTCGCCTCCATATGTGCCATCCTCGGTGCTGCCCGAGTGAATGGCGTGTGTCATGCTGACTTTGATGCCATCGACGTTGATAGAGCCGCCTTTGTTGAAACCAATCGTATTTTCGACGCCCTTAGACTGGAGCCAGCCAGCCAGTTCCACCATGGCGGCAACCGTTGGTTTCGTTGCTTTGGCAATGCTCACCGCGTCGGCGACGTGGTCGAAATGGCCGTGCGATACCAGCATCAGGTCAACCTTGTCGATGTTTTTCTGTTCGGCAGGGCAAACCGGATTATTGACCCAGGGATCGATCAGGACGACTTTGCCAGTCGGGCTGGTGATCTTGAAGGTGGCGTGTCCCAGCCAGGTAATACGTACTCCATTGGTTTGCATGTTTTGTTACTCCTTGAAAAATAGCGTGTTACTTTGCCGTTTTATACGGCCAATGCAAGGTCTTATCGCCCTCGTAGTTCTCGCGCAATCCAGGTTTGCTGAGATCCCAGTCGGGGCGAATCTTGCGGGTAACTTCCCGCAGGTCTTGCCACAACTCCGCGGTCGAGGGTCGGCCCCAGAACCAGTATCCATTATAAACCTTGTAGACAATAAGCCCCGGTTCGAGTACCAGCGTATGCGGAATCATAGGGTTGTGGTGTGGGTCGGTGTACTCCTGTATATCGAGATCTTGCTGCACCTTGCGCCCCGCATCCGACAGGAAAGGCCAGTGCGCCCCGACAGCATCGCGAAACTCGTTAAATTCAAGGATGTTATCAGTGGAGATGGTGACGATTTTGGTATAAGCGACCGCGATCTTCGACTGAAATGCCGCCATTTCAAGATGCTGCTGGTGATCTTTCGGGCAAAAATGGCCGCGTGAAAGTATAAGAATCATAGGGTCATTGCCCTGCAATTCGCTGAGACTGCGCCGTGTTCTGGTGTGGTCGGTCAATTCATAGTCAGGGAATTTCGCGCCGGGAACGATGTCTGCACGCATAGGTTGGGCTTCTCCTTTGTTGTTAATACGTTGTAGAGTAACGCATCGAGTTACAATACAGAGAACAAAAAGATGAAAGTTTGCATTCCAGGCAGTTTAATCCGGTTCATCCCAGAACTCCCGATGTTTAGCGGAGGCGTATTTCTTTGCCACTGGCGAACCTTTACATCCCCCGGCCATGATGCTCTCGGAGAGACACCTTAATCAAGAGTTAGTGTCTTTCCAGGTTCAATTGCCATGAAACCCCATACTTATCCTCAACCCAACTAAACATTTCGCTAAATGGATAGGTCATTAAAGCCCACGTTGTAGTATTCTTTCCGTGCAGGATAAAAGAGGTGTCTTCTATCAAGCTTCAAATCCTCGTCAAAAATCTACCCCAACACTCCTGATAAATAGCGGGGGCGTATTTCTTTGCCACTGGTGAAACGGTCGAATGCGAAATGCTGCATATCCTCTGGCTTTGTTCCGGTCAGAATAAGCTGCGCCATCCATTGTCCGATGAGAGGAGACAATTTAAAGCCATGACCACTCGATCCTGCGACGCAGTACAAGCCCTCATATGTCCCAAGACGGTCAAGAATAGGGTGATTGTCAACACTATCGTCGTAGATACCAGCCCAACTGCCGCGATGGACAGCGCGGGTCAGTGCGGGCAGACATTCGCCTGCGGCTGCGCGAAAATGGGCAATTTCTTGCTCACTTAGCCCTTGCGCATAGTTATCGGGATCGCTTGCCGTGAGAACATCTTCGGTTGAACCAACCAAAGTCATGCCGCCAACGTCCGGGCGCAAATAGATATTGCGAGTCAAATCGAGCGCGACAGCGTGCATCCCTTGCCGACCACCAAAATCGTTGGGACGACGCAGCGCAACCATCGGATGCCGCGTCGGTGTAATCGGGAGCGTAATGCCGAGCGGCTGCGCTAATGGTTTGCTCCACACGTTTGCCGCAAGCACAACCACAGGAGCCAGCACATCACCCTCGACCGTGCGAACTCCCGTAATGCGCCCCTGTTGTTTCAGAATATGCGTCACCGTCACACCTTCACGGATAATTGCTCCATAATCACGGGCGCGTTTTGCAAAGCAGTACGTCGTCGCCATTGGGTCGGCAACACCAGTATCGGGTTCATAGCACGCCAGCATCACACCTTCACTGCTATATCCAGGTGCTACCTCGCTGATTTCCGCAGCAGTGATAAGCCTCGTATTAACACCTTGCTCCTGCTGCAAGCCCACATTAGCCCGTAAAGCATCGGCACCTGGCTCGCCACTCATGACCAGCAGACCCGTCGTAAGAAAGCCACAATCTCCCCCTACGAGCTCGTCGAAATGTTGGAAGATACTCAGGCTATCTCTTGCCATCCGAATCGTGAAGTCATTGGAATAATGTTGCCTGACGATTGCACCTGATCGCCCTGTCGTGCCGTTGCCTAGCCCCAGTCTTTCAAGCAAGACGATCTTACCACTGCCTTGCCTGGCAAGATGATAGGCGATGCTCGCGCCCATCACCCCACCCCCAATGATGATGATATCGGCCTGTTCAGTCATGGTTACGTGCCCCTTTGCATCGTTCTGTCATCCTGAGCGCAGCGAAGGATCTTTCGTGGGACCAGGCGCAGATCCTTCGCTGCGCTCAGGATGACAGGCTTGATTGCTCTAGACGTGCAGAGAACGCTCTGGCTCTGCCCCCGTCCAGGCTCACTTTCCTAATACACTCTATCAGAGTACCAGCCTCCTATTGAAACTGCAAGGCTGCATGGTGGGGAATAAATACGCTGAAACTGGCGTTATAAGAAATGTGCTAATAAAAGGTAAGCTCCAATGTCGTAGCTGCTGCGGGCATCATTATTTCCTTGATTTATATTCAGACACGAAACCTTGTGTAATGGTGTTTTCAAGTTACAAGCAATAGAGGTGAAAAACATGGGTGAAGCATCCCGCGAAATCATGCGACAGGCTCGCAAACAGGTAGAAGAATGGACGCCTGCCCTTGTGCATGAGGCCCTGGCTGAACAGCACGAAGCTGGCAGCGATGGGCAAGATATTGTTTTAGTAGACGTGCGAGAGAAAATAGAGTGGAACGAGGGTCATATCCCCGGCGCGATTCACGTGCCGCGTGGCTACCTGGAATTGCAAATAGAAGAAGCGGTTCCCGATAAGTCAAAGACGGTGGTGCTGTATTGCGCGGGTGGCGTGCGTTCGCTCATGGCTGGCAGCACCCTCAAGCAGATGGGCTACCAAAACGCTATCTCCATGTCGGGCGGTTTTGGTCAGTGGAAGGGCGGTGGTTTGCCGTTTGTGCAGCCGCGCACTCTGAGCGAGTCGCAGAACAAACGCTACAGCCGCCATTTGCTGGTGCCCGAAGTGGGCGAACAGGGCCAATTCAAACTGCTTGACTCGAAGGTATTGTTGATTGGCGCGGGCGGGCTTGGCTCTCCGGCTGCCTACTACCTGGCGGCAGCAGGCGTCGGCACGCTAGGCATTATCGATGCTGACGTAGTAGATGAAAGTAACTTGCAGCGGCAAATTCTCCATAACACCAAACGCATAGGCCAGTATAAAGCCGATTCAGCGCGCGAAACTATCGAGGCGTTGAATCCTGACGTGAAGGTAATGACCTATATCGATATACTGGACGAGACCAACGTGGCGCGTATCATCGCTGATTATGATGTGATTATTGATGGCACCGACAACTTCCCAACTCGTTACCTGTTGAACGATGCCGCTCTGCGCGCCAATATTCCGGTTGTGCATGGGAGCGTCTTCCGCTTCGAAGGCCAGTTGACGGTTTTCAAACCATATGATGGGCCATGTTATCGCTGTCTGTATCCAGAGCCGCCCCCGGCCGCGCTGGCTCCAAGCTGCGCCGAAGCGGGTGTGCTGGGCGTCTTGCCTGGTATCATCGGGCTGCTCCAGGCGACCGAGACCATCAAACTCTTGCTGGACATCGGTGATCCGCTGGTTGGTCGCCTGATGACCTACGATGCCCTGGCCGGCGAATTTAGCGAATTGCGACTGTTCCGCGATCCCAATTGCCCGGCCTGCGGCGAACACGCCCACCTGGATAACCTGCCAACATACTCAGACGTGTGCGCCATGCCTGTGCGCGCGTAAAAAGTGTTGTTACAGCCGTGTAGGGACGCGATTTATCGCGTCCGCCGACATAGCACGAATTGTCCGGCAACACGGATGCGATAAATCGCGTCCCTACACTGGTAGAAATAGAAGGAGGATAGTAAATGGCAAATGTTCGTCTTGCGCCCGTATTGCGGGCTTCGGTAGGTGGCTCAAAACAAGTGACCGCTACTGGGAGCAATCTGACAGAGGTGCTGGCTGATTTGTATGCGCGTTTCCCCGCGTTAAAAGAGCAGATTCAGCCGGAGGAGAGCCTCAGTCGCTTTATTAATGTCTACGTCAATGACCAGGACGTGCGGTACTTACAGGGGCTGGAGACCAGTGTTGGTCCTAATGATACCGTTATCTTACTGCCTGCTATGGCAGGCGGACGCTAAACTGACCCGTCGGAGGGAAATATTCTATGCTTTACCATAGCATCCTTGATACCATCGGAAATACGCCACTGATCGAGTTGAAAAGTTTCAGCCCGCGCCCCGGTGTGCAGATTTTCGCCAAATTAGAGGGCGCCAATCCTTCCGGCAGCGTCAAAGATCGCATCGCTAAAAAGATGATCGAAGAGGCCGAGGCTGACGGAAGGCTTACCCCCGGCGCGATTTTGCTGGAACCGACCAGCGGCAACACGGGTATCGCGCTGTCGATGATTGCGCGTGTCAAAGGCTATACCTTTGTGGCGGTCATGCCCGACAATGTGACGCAGGAACGGCGGCAGATGCTCGAGTTGTACGGAGCAAAAATCGTCTATTCTGATGGCACGCTGGGCAGCAATGGCGCGGTACGACTGGCAAAAGAACTGGCCAGTAGCGATGATCGCTATGTCATGCTTTACCAGTATGGCAACGATGCGAACCCCCGCGCTCATTACGAAGGTACCGCCGTTGAAATCATCCGTGATCTGCCTGACCTGGATGTCTTCGTGGCAGGTTTGGGTACGGGTGGCACGCTTACAGGCAATGCCCGGCGTCTAAAAGAGTACAATCCGGCCATCAAAATCGTGGCTGCCGAGCCGTTGCAAGGCGAAGGCGTGCAGGGGTTGCGCAGCCTGGAAGATGGCTTTGTGCCGCCGGTGCTGGACCAATCGCTGCTCGATAGCAAAATTCTGGTGTCCGCCGGAGATTCGATTCGCCGCACGCGCCAGTTGAAAGACCAGGAAGGCATTTTCGCCGGGCCATCCTGTGGCGCGGCTCTGCACGCGGCCTTGCGAGTTGCATCCAGCATGGAACGCGGTAAAATCGTGGTGATTCTTGCCGACGGCGGCTGGAAGTACCTCAGCGAAGACCTGTGGACGCGCGATATGGAACAATTGGAAGACGATTTAGAGGGCATATTGTTATGGTAGCTGGCGAACCATTTGTCGTGCGTATCCCCCGGACATTGTATGACGAGATGGCAGCTCATATCACAGTGGGCTATCCCAATGAGGCCTGCGGCGCATTGGGTTGCAAAGATGGTCAGGTGGTCAAACACTACCCGACCGCCAATGCCGCCGAGCAGCCCGACGATTTCTCCATTATCGCACCCAACGATCTGCTCAACATCTTCGATGATATCGAAGAGTATAACGGCGAAATGATCTACTATCACTCCCACCCTGTCAGCGAAGCCTACCCCTCGCGCCGCGACAAGGACTACGCGAAGCTCAGCAAAATCCAGTACATCATTTTCTCCCATCGCTTCTATCCCGAACCCCCCTATGCGCGAATCTTTCTGGTTCACGATGATGATACAGTGACAGAGGGTACGATCGAGATTGTGTAGACAATTATCCCCAATTGTCTTGCAAATTTGAACAAAAGACCGCATAATAGGGTATATATTTGCATGTAGCAGAGAGGAAGGATTATAAGAAGATGAATGACGAATCTGAAAACTCACGACCTCATTACTCCTCACCATTCGACGCTATCCAACATCTGGACGAACAATTGGGCGAATATTGGAGCGCCCGCGAACTCTACAAAATTCTCGGTTATACGGAATGGAGAAACTTCAACAACGTTGTCATAAAAAGGGCAATGAAAGCCTGTGAAGAGAACGGGCGGGCCGTTTCGGATCACTTTGTACAATCATACAAGGCGATCGCCGGAGGAAAAGGGGCGAAGCAGAATGTGTCTGATGTACTTCTTTCCCGGTATGCCGCATATTTAGTCGTGATGAATGGCGATCCGAAAATGCCAATTGTGGCGATGGGGCAAGAATATTTTGCAGGGCAGACGCGCCGCCAGGAACTGGCAGCAGCGCAGGCTGATGCAATTGAATTGCTTCCTGAAGATCAGAAACGTCTCTATCGGCGCGCGGAAGTTTCTATCCAAAATGTCCAGCTTTCTGTCGCAGCACGGCAAGCTGGGGTGATTACTTCGACTGACTTTTCGACCTTTCAAAACCATGGCTACAGAGGCCTTTACACTTTTACAGAAGATCAGATTCATGCAAGAAAAGGACTTCAGAAAGGTGAACATATTCTTGATTGGATGAATAGCGACGAGCTGACCGCGAACGCTTTCCGCGCTAGCCTTGCCAGACAGAAGTTAGAACGCGAGGAGATTCAGGGCAAAGAAAACGCGAACCAGGCACATTATCAGGTCGGACAAATTGTGCGCCAGGCTATAGCGCAGGCAGGTGGAGCTATGCCAGAAGAGATTCCCACACCAGACAAGAGTATTCTGCAACTGCAAAGCGACGAACAAAAGCGGCTAGAACGAAGTCGCCAGCCATCGCTTTTTGACGAACCTGTCAATGGTGAAACGCCATCGGCGAGAGACGAGTCATAAAAAGTAGGAGAAATGAAATATACCTAACCAACGGATAATTTGAGAGCCAGCTAGCCAGAAACCACTCCGCAACCTCGTTTATTACTATCAGGGAAGAATCACAGGTCTGCCGGGCCTGGGGAGAGCCTGTCTAAATTACCCTGTTATTTATGGATTTGCTGGTATTTGAGGTGCTGGTTGCAAGATATTCATCAAACGACGCTTCCTCTGGGGAGTATTTTACGCGAACGGTACAGGATTGAAGGGCTGCTTGGCAAAGGCGGCTATGGGTCTGTTTACCTTGTGCGCGATTTACGGGTCAGGGGCAACTTGTTTGCTTTGAAAGAGACCAGTAACCCGAACAGGAAAGATCAGCATCGTTTCCTCTTCGAGGGCGAATTACTCAAAAAGCTCGATCATCACGCGCTGCCGCGTGTCTATCGCGTTTTCGATGATGACACCCGGCAGCGCACCTACATGCTGATGGACTATATCGAAGGCCCAAACCTGGAGGCCTTGCGCCGCCAGCGCGCTGAAAAGCGTTTCACTCTATCCCAGGCATTGACTGTGCTGGCTCCTGTTGTAGAAGCAGTACAATTTTTACATAGCCAGCAGCCGCCAGTTTTGCATCGCGATATCAAGCCCTCCAATATCATTGTGCCTCTGTCGGGCGACGACACCGTGCTGGTAGATTTTGGCATTGCGAAGGAACTTGTGCCGGATGGCACCACGACGGCGTTTCGCACTGGCTCGCCCGGTTTTGCCGCGCCAGAACAATATAGCCGCGGCACCAGTACGCGCAGTGATGTGTACGGGCTGGGTGCGACTATGTATACTTTGCTCACCGGTACTCTTCCCGCCGATGCGCTTGATCGCATGACGAAAACCAGCAGCGGTGAGCCTGATCCACTGATACCGGCGCATACGCTCGCTCCCTACATTCCGCAGGGCGTTTCAATAACCATTGCCAGGGCCATGGCTTTAAACAGCAATGACCGTTTCGCTACTATTGAACAATTCTGGCAGGCATTTGCCGCCCACGAGGGTTGGAGACCATTACGCAGTTCAGAAGCTGCGGTACCCACGCCAAATAGGGAACCAGTTACCTCTGTTCTTGCCAGCAATACCCCTATTCCAGGCAATGTGGCGGCACCAGAGCGCAACCGCCTGCGCCGCTTCAGGCTCTCTCGCAGGTTGCTGTTGATCTTGCTGGCGGTATTGCTTGCCGCAGGCTCTTTCGCAGGCACGTTCTTTTACCTGCGAGGCCATCCGGGCGCCAGCGCGGCCTTGCCCACGACTTCGACAGGTATACCAACAGTGCAGAATTCTCCTATATCTCTTCCAGCAAACGTACCAACAAGTAGTGTGACTTCCCCAACGCCCGGAAATACGCCTTCGCCGACAAAGCAGCCAGTAGTTGTACCGACTGTTCAACCCACCTCGTCCCCACCTCCGGCGCCTCGACCAACTACGACGCTCCCTCCGACGCCGTCGCCCACACCTGTTCCCTATCCTAAAATCGGAGGCGCCTATAACGGCACTATCGACGATACGACGGCGAATATCATTACCTGGCATGGCGCTATCTATACAGCAGAAAGTTGGCCTGAGCATCATTAGCGGCTACTTTGCCGTCAACCCTCCCTTGCTAGGTAATGGGAATTTCAGCGGCACAGTCAATACCGTGAAGTATGTGCAATTCACCGTGCAATCGTACAAGGGCGCTAGTCCGCTTTATTTTTGGGGTTGGGTGCAAGTTGATGGCAGCCTGCTAGGCAGCTATTGCAGCGTGAATACGCAAAATCAGTGCGACCCCAACGCGGGCGCGTCGGGTACATGGCATGTCGCGCCAACGTCGCAGCCCGCTCTTGACGGGTTCCATTCATTTCGCTTATAATATAGTTAGATTATCGAAATGATTATGGAGAGGGTATTCGATGGATGGTACGGCACGAGACTAATCTAACAACTGCACTGCTCGATATCACCCCAAAGCTGTTAAGACGCCTGCGGCCCGATATGTCCTCCAATGATAAATCGTCGGCTGATCCGACCTGGCACGAAGTTGTTGCATTGCGAGCAACTCCTGGTCAATTGACCTTGCTCTACACGCTGGTGGAGCGCGAGCGCTGCAACAATGCAGGAACTGGCCGAAGAACTGGCCGTTGCGCCATCCACTGCAACCGCTATGGTCAAACGCCTCGTCGCGCAAGGATATATCGAACGTAGCCACGATGATGCCGACTGGCGTACAGTATGGGTTCAGCCTACAGAGACCGGTAAGCTGGCTGTAGATGTCTACCAGCAGGCGCGCCTGCGCTCGCTGCAATGCCGTTTGAAATATCTCAGTGACGAAGAACGTGCCTCCATACAGGCTGCCTTACCCGCTCTCTATCACCTGATCGAAGGAAAGAAATTAGAAGAAGGATCACGATGAGTTCAACCCGTTCTACTCCCAACAGTTCCACAGATATGCCAGATGAAACGCTGTCTCCTGAAGCTACCACAGGACAGAAGAATGGTTATCAGTGGACAGCGCTTTCTGTGACAACGGTTGGCGCGCTGCTGGCCTCAATTCAGGGTTCGGCGCTGCTGATCGCCTTGCCAAATATCCTGGCAGAACTGCACGCCACGTTCCTGACGATTATGTGGGTGCTGCTCGGTTATTTACTGGTACTCACCGCGCTTACCCCCGTCATTGGACGCCTGGCGGACATCTTCGGGCGTAAACGGCTCTACAATGCCGGGTTTATCGTCTTTACGGCAGGCTCGCTCATTTCAGGACTGGCGCAGCCGCAGTTTCACGGCGGTGATCTCATCCTGGGGCGCGTCATTCAGGGTCTTGGGGCATCTTTGCTCGTCACCAATAGCACAGTAATCGTTACCGATGCGTTCCGCAAAGGCCAGGTCGGGCTGGGACTCGGCATTAACCAGATCGCGGGCGCGGCTGGTTTTCTCGTCGGCCCCATTGTAGGCGGTCTGTTGACAGAAATATCCTGGCGCTGGGTCTTCCTTTTCAATGTTCCGCTTGGTGTCTTTGGCGCCATCTGGGGCATCTGGCGGTTGCGCGAACCGGTGCGCCCGCGCGAGCGGCAGCCGCTAGACTGGTTCGGGGCCATTTTTTTGGCTGGCGGCCTGGCTGGACTGCTGCTAGGATTAAGCTTGCAGGCTTTCCCAATTCTTCCTGCTGCGACCACGACCACCATTTTAATCGTCGGTATTGTATTCCTATTCTTCTTCATCATAATTGAACCGCGTATCAAGGTGCCCCTGGTGCAACTGCGCCTCTTCCGTAGCCGTCTCTTCGCGCTGGCAAACCTGAGCGGTCTGCTCAACGGCATTGCGCGCGGCGCGGTACTGTTTCTATTGATCTTTTTCCTGCAAGGCCCCTATGGGCAAGACCCCTTGAAGGCGGGTTTGATGCTCATCCCCTTTGGAGCGGCCTTTATGCTGATTGGTCCACTCAGCGGACGACTCTCTGACCGTATCGGTTCGCGCATCCTGGCTCCCATTGGCCTGGGCATTTCAGCGATTGCGCTCTTCGCGCTCACCACTATCGACCAGCATACCCCGTACTGGCTGCTGGCGATTTTCATGGCAGTCATGGGCGGCGGTTCGGGCTTCTTCGTCTCGCCCAATACCAACGCTATCATGAGTTCGGTGGAACCTCACACTCGCGGCGCGGCAGCAGGCGTCCTCAACATGCTTAACAATACCGGGCAGATGCTCAGTATCGCCATCGTTTTCCCGCTCGCCCTCAGCAAATTGCCCTTTGGCGCGGTACAGCAGGTCTTCATCACTGGCGGCGGCATGGGAAGCTTTGCCTCAATCATCCCCGTCTTCCTCTCCGGCCTGCATGAGGCATTCTTGTTTTCGTTTATATTGAGCGTCATCGCGGCGGTTGTGGCGGCCCTGCGCCCATCACACGGCACGCGCTTGCTGGGAGAAGAGGCGGCGTAGCGCTGGTGCTATTGCCCTTCAGCTATGAGTTTATGGCAAAGAACTATGCAGGCATTACTGGTGTTCATGGAGTGCCTGCATGGTTTGCGCTCGCACCTCCTGCAAACTGAGGCCAAGGCTTTCCAGCACTCCGGCGGCTATGCCCTGGCCCTCGCGTAGTAATCCTAAGAGCAGGTGTTCGGTTCCGATATAATGATGATTGAGGAGTCGCGCTTCGTCAACAGCCAGCTCGATCACCTTTTTAGCGCGTGGAGTCAAACCAATTTCGCCCTGCACAACGCGGTCTCCACGTCCAATAATAGATTCAACGGCGTCGCGCACCTTATTCAGTTCAACGCCCATATTAGTCAGAACTATGGCTGCAACACCCTCACCCTCCCGCACGAGACCGAGCAAAAGATGCTCAGTTCCAATGTAGTTGTGCTGGAGGCGTTGAGATTCTTCCTGGGCAAGCTGAATGACTTTCCTTGCCCGCTCAGTGAACCTGTTAAATCTATTGCTGCTATTCCTCGTTCCACGAAAATCAGTTCTCTGGCGAGCGCGACGTAGCGATCTGCCGATATGGCGAATTATTCTGTTCATTGTCATCTGATAATCCTTCCTGAATTGGTGCTCTGATCCAATCACCCGACCAGCGTCAACTGGTTACTCCTGGTCTCTACTCGCGTACCACAGACGCGCTCAATGCGTTCCGTAAGGGATGGCTCGCTCCAATGCCCGCGTCCGGGTGTGCGACTACGGTCCGCCAGCGCGTGCAAACCGCTGCAAACGCGACCGCGACCTAACCAGAGCACGATTAACGTATCTGCTTGAAAAGCTAGATAGCGTGCCTGGGTATGGGATAACCATAGGATGCTCGCACAGAGCAGCAGGGCAAGGGGAAATCCAACGAGTGGCATATGGTGCAACCAGAACAAGATGAGTGTAAAACATGCTATCAGCATCAAGGCGGCGATAAGGAGGCGACCCAGCGTATAAGCTGGCTTACGAGCGCCAATGGAGCGTGCCAGCCCCGTTGCCAGCAGGACATCAAGTTCAGCCTGTCCCATCGTCATGAGCGCGTGTAATGGCAGCAGGAGCCGGATTTTGCGCCTTCCCAGCCACGAACCACGCACAATTGGTTCGCGTCTACGTAACTTTTGTGAGCAGCGCAGCATCGATTGTGTAGCAGGGACACGCGCCTCGTGGGCGATACGGGAAAAAGCTTCCTGAATAGACGTAGGAACGTATGCTTGCGATCTTCTTCGATGAAGACGCCAGTGGAAGCGGCGTCTGCGATGTGTGCCTTCTTGCGAAGCAAGCTCTAACCGCACATGTTGCCACGAAGCTTGCGATAAGGGTTGTTCGCGCAACTGAGGCCCGTAATATGCAGTTAGACGTTGCTCCAGATCAAACGATTCTTGTTGCTCGCTTGTATTGAAGTTCTGTTCATTCATACTAACTCATTTCTCCCCATCGTTCAACAGCGCGCGAAGACGCTCGCGAGCGCGATTCAGGCGTGATTTGACGGTTCCTACCGGCCAGCCCAGTACCTGCGCAATATCAATTTCTGTGAGATCGGCTCCGTAGCGCAATTCAATAACTCGTCTCTGATCGGCGCTCAACTGTGCTACAGCTTGTCGCACTTCCTCACGCTGGGCCACGTGCTCTTGTGGGTCAGCCTGTTCCCTATAACTATTTGAACCAGATGAAACTTCTGACTCAATCGCATCGTCCAGGAAAAGAGGTCGTTGATACGTGCGTTGTTTCTCCATCACGTCAAGCGCGTGTCGATACAGGATTCGCATCAACCAGGGACGGAACGGACTGCCTTTCTGGAAGCGCGGGAGTCCGCGCCATGCCAGAAGAAACGCTCCCTGCGTGATCTCTTCTGCCAGCGCGCGCTGGTGGCAGAGGCGCAAGGCTGCTGCCATTGCAACAGCGTGATGGGCCTCCCAGAGATGCCGAAACGCCTCCTGATCTCCGTGAGCCGCGCTTTCTATAAGTTCAGCCTCGCAGGTCTCCACGTATTTTCTCCTTCTGTAGCAATAGTACACCCGGAGGAGGGCAAAAGGTTCCGAACATCTCTTTTCTGGCGCTAGAATATAGTAATCCCTACCAAATTATGCTAAAATCGCCACGAGATTCAGATTATGAGATTTCACTGGACAAGGAGATCCTACTTTGACAACGCATGATAGACGTTACGTAATCATTGGCAACGGCATTGCAGGCACCACTGCCGCGGATGTATTGCGTAAGAACGATCCGAATTGCAGCATTCATATGCTGACGAATGAACCCTATCCACTCTATAACCGGGTATCTCTGCCGCGCTTTTTGCAGGGCGTAATTGTAGAACAGAAGGTGATGATTCGCGATTTTGCCTGGCACGAGCAGCGCAACATTTCATTGATTACCAATACTATGGTGACACAAGTAAATACCGAAGAACAGGTAGTGACAACCGACGACGGGAAAAGCTATCCATACGATGCGCTGCTGGTTGCCACTGGAGGTTGGGCCAATCCCTTGCATGTGCCGGGCGCGCACGATACGAAACATATTTATAACTTTGTCACGCTCGATGATACCAAGACCATTATTGCGCGTATGATGGAGTCGCGTACCGCGCTGGCCTACGGGGGAAGTTTCATCTCATACGAACTCTGCGATGGTTTCGCGGTACGCAAGCTGCATACGACGTGGATGATGCGCGGCCCGTTCTGGCTGCGCAGCTCGCTCGATCCAGAAGGCGGAGAAGTGGTGGATAACATCGCGCGCAAGTTCAATGTAGATGTTATTCACGGAGATGAAATCGAATCGGTTGTGCCGCAAAATGGCGTTCCCAGTTACGTGAAAACAAAGCAGGGCCGCCAGATTCAGACGGATATGATCGGAATTGGCCTGGGCATCACCCTCAATACGCACATACTGGCCAATACGCCGGTTGAGGTGCGCAATGGCGTAGTCGTCAATGAATACCTTGAAACCAACGTTCCAGGCGTGTTCGCGGCGGGCGACGTGGCCGAATTTTATGATGTGCATGTCGGTGAGTACCACACCATGGGAACCTGGGATAATGCCATGGCCCATGGACGCATCGTTGCCGCTAACATGGCGGGTGGTCGCGAAGCCTATGTCGATGTGCCGACCTACACCAGCCCCTTGTTCGATGTCAATATCGCGGTCGTTGGCACGGCGGAATCGAACAATCCCGAACTGCGCAGTATTGCGCGGCGCGAGCCGGGCGAGAAGGGCAACGAAAACTATCGCAAACTCTTCTTCCGTGAGAATAAACTGGTGGGAGTGTTAATGGTCGGCAGTCCCAAGGGTCGCAAAAAGCTGGTCGAAATTGTTAAAAACCGGCAGGTTATTGAATTGGCCAGCGAGCGGCAAGCATTGCTGGAGTTGAAATAGCCTGACCCTTTTGCCAGGGCGACCCTCGCGGTCTCCCTGGTCCTGACCTTTTGGTGACATAACTTGACGAACTCCCTTCAGTAGAGTAAGGTAATGGCATGAAAAGGGACGCTCCGGCGGGTGTCTCCGAGTCTTAATATCTTAATGCGTTCTGACCGTGGAGGAGTTTCGTGGCAAAACTCTGTAGTCAATGTGGACATTCCTTGCCGAGGGAAGACTCTAAATTTTGTAATCACTGTGGCGCAGGTGCCTCTCCAAATGCCAGTTCGTCTCCCGCGACCAGGCGTACCCAGGTGATGTCAGGCGAACAGCCATCCTCACGGACAGCGAGCGCGGGTATGTGGCCCGCTCTGCGCGAACAAATAGCATTTGCGCCATCTTCACCACCAATCGCGCCAGTGGCTCCTGACGATGTGCCACCCTGGTTGGGCAAACTCGACAAAATGGGCAGTCGTAGGCCTTCGAGACCCCCAGTTCAAGAACCGCCGCTCAATTCGCCGAAAGTTGAAAACCCACCATCGAACGCGGCGCTTCCGTTTTCACCTGGTGGTTCTCGTTTGCCACAACGTGAGTTGCGTATCAAGGTATGGGAGGATGAGGATGCCGAAATCCCCCATCCTGGCGTATCCTCCGAAAAACACAAAGACCACACTGCAATAACTCAAAACGAGCAAAAAGAAGAGCAAGCGCAATTTCAGCAGGTCCTGTCACACGAGAGAGCAAAAGAAGATTCCGAGGTAGAAGATTTGCCAACGACCCCTTTGCCTTCGACGTTTGCTCCTGAAAAAGATGTAACGCCATTCTCACCAGTGGCGCGGAATGATCGCTCTGGTGATGCGAAAGCCCGGTCAGATGAGGAAGATAGGGGAGACGCAGACCTTCCGACGCGGCCTCTGGCTGTCAATTCTCCATTGCCCAAACCGGCACAGACTAATCTCCCATCAGGGAGACCTTTCCCGGCTCAGACATACAGACAGCCGCCTCAGCCATCGTCCGGGCAGCCCATAGATCAACGCCAACAGGATTTTACAGCGCAGGTCAATCCCAGACCCGGCCAGTCTCCAATAGTGCAGCGGCCTGTGACACCCGCTTTGCCGATCTCTTATCCCGGCTTTCAGCAGCCAACGCCGCCTCCCGCCGCCAACGGTATAGGAGCTGTACCTTCCCCTTCTCGACCCGCCCGGCGCAAGAGCAAAATGCGCGTGGTTGTCGTGCTGGTTATGCTGCTACTATTACTGGGCGGTGGTCTAACCTACTGGACTATCGCCTACCAGCCGTTCAGCGTACCAGCCGTTACCCAGACATCGCTTTCCTTTACCAATACGAACCTGGGCATTGCTCTACAATACCCGCAGGGTTGGACGGCGCAACTCGATTCGGCTCGTCAAACAGTTTCCTTCTTTGATGCTAATCATATTGACCAGGTGAACATAACCGTGGCTGCCAGTAACGGTTCAAGCGTTCCATCCTTTGTCAATAAAGAGGTCACACAGCTTGGATTAACCGCACAGAAAAACCTGTCGCCTGTCGCATTCGCGGGTACCAGTTGGCGGCAGGTGCAGGGTACGGTCCTGGTAAGCGGAGCTACCGATACAGAAACGGTACTGGTGGCGATGCATGGGGATCATTTTTATACCATCGCGCAGGTGGCTCCGGCTATCACGTATGCAGACGCGGATCATCTCTTCTTTTCGATACTCCGCGCATCTTTGCAATTTCTATAATATGCTAACCCTTCAGGTTGGCAGATAGTGTATAATAGCGGCATCTTGCTTACAGGCATTATTCCTACATGTACAGGCACTGATGAATAAAGGAGGGCGCGGCGACTAGAGAAGGCTGCGCAATAACATCAACTATGGACGATATTCGATTTGAACGACACTTCCGAACGCCCTATTCGGAAAGCTACTATATCATGCAAGGCACGAACTTGCAGAGCAATAACCGCATTGGCATCGTAGATATCCACTTTACCACCACCGAGGTGCATGGCACACTTATTTTGGAGCGGGAACTGGAAGAAATTGACATTACCAAATTGATCGAGCAAATCGACGAGGACCTCGTGCTTTCCGCCGATATGCCGCGTAATGATTTTCTGGTCAGTGTCTACCTTGGCAAAGATGTCGGTTTCTACAGCGACGAATATTTCGCGGACGAAAATAGCGCCGAAGAAGATTTCGGCGCCGACGACGAACTCTAAAAGCTTCAGTCCTCTAACAGGCCGCGCCGCATGGCATATTTGACCAGCTCGGCGCGGCTGTGCAGATTCAGCTTATCCATAATATGGGTGCGATGCGTATCTACTGTCTTCGGACTAATTACCAGGCGTTCCGCGATCTGATTATTGGTATAGCCTTCGGCTACCAGCTTCAAAATTTCGCGTTCGCGCTCCGTTAAATTCGAGTAGCTATCCTTCTCTTCGCCGGAATTGACGCGCTGGAGATAGTCACCCACCATGACCGATTGCGCCGTCGGCGAGAGGTAGAAATGCCCGTCATGCACCACATGCAGTGCTGTAATCAGTTCGGTGTCGGCAGCCTCTTTCAACATATAGCCGGATGCGCCAGCGCGTAATGCCTGAAAAACATATTCATCGTTCTCGTGCATGGTCAATACCAGCACCTTTACATCGGGCAGGATTTTTTTGATTTGCCGGGTGGCCTCAATACCGCTCAAATCAGGCATAGTAATATCCATCAGAACAATATCCGGGTGCAGCCGCTGCGCCTCCGTAATGGCTTGACGCCCGCCTTGCGCCTCTCCTACCACTTCCATGTCGGGCTGCGCGTTCAGCATCATCTTCAATCCAGCGCGTAGAATAGTGTGATCGTCGGCCAGTAAGATATGTATTTTCATTGCTGTGTCCTGTTATTGTACTGTCATTTCTTCGTTTTCAGGTATTGATGAGTTTCGGGCATAGGGCAGTGGGATGCTGACTTTCACCGTCGTCCCTTTCCCCGCCGCTTCTGTTAAGATGTCGAGCGTACCATCCAACAGCACGGCGCGTTCGTGCATTCCCGCCAGCCCCAATCCGCGTTCCTGCCCCGGATTTTTGAGTAGCGCGTCATAATCGAAGCCATGCCCATCATCTTTAATGGTGGCGTTGACCGCGTCTTCGGTTTCTCTCAAATCCACAAAGACTTTTTTGGCGTTTGAGTGACGGGCGGTGTTGGTCAGGCATTCCTGCACGATGCGATACAGCGCGGTCTCCATCTCTGCTGGCAGGCGCTCTTTTAACCCGCTTGAACGAAAATCCACCTCGATAGCGCACTTTTTCTGGTATTCTTTGACGTACCAGCGTAGCGCTGGTAGCAGTCCCAGATCATCCAGCGCGCTGGGCCGCAGATCGATGCTGAGCGTGCGTATGGCTCGCAAGGTCGAATGCGCCAGGGTGCGTGTATCCGCAATGCGTTCGCGCGCTTCAGGTGACTCGATGGACTCTTCAAGTACGGCCAGGCTAATGAGTAGGGAGGTGAGCACCTGGCTGGTTTCATCGTGGAGTTCGCGCGCGATACGCCGTCGTTCCTGTTCCTGCGCGTTGATGATCTGGCTGGCGCGCTGGCGCGAGGCATCGTCCAGGGCTTCAAGCACCATATTAAAGGCCCCGGCAAGCTGGTCGGCCTGTGAGTCGATGCCGGTCAGGGGCGCGCGCAGAGAGCGTTCGCCCGCCTGCACACGCTGCATCACTTTGCCCAGTAGCGTCAAGGGGCGGAAGGCGATCTGGAGTACTACGAAATTGAGCGCGATACTTATCAACCAGCCCGCGGCAATGAAGCCCACCAGCGATATGGGTGTTGCATACACGTTCTTGTTGAGATGCGTCGCCAGCCATGTGCCGCCCGTCGCTCCCACGAAAATGATGAAACTGTTCGCAATTAATACTTTATAGAAAATAGGAATACTCAACAGCGGTTTGAGCGCTGTGTGTCCCTGCTGTTCCGTCTCTGCTTGCTGTTGCCTGGTTGTTACCATGTTTCGATCCTTTCCGGCTCTCTTTCTATTGTAGGGGTCGGGCGCTTATCCTGTCAAATGGTATGCGACTACCAGGGCGGGGGCCAAGGGCTGGGCACCCCGCCCTTGGCCCCCGCCCTGGTAATCCGGGAATGTGGAGCGGGAATCAGGTGTTGCGCGTTGAAATATCAGGTATCTACCTGATGCCAGCCCTTGCAGGGTACATTAAGCTACATAGTGACAACCCATATCGGCATTTGTAGCGCGTAACTCTTCTCAATGCTGACAGGATGCGTTACAATTACTATAATAGAAAGTGTGGCTTTAAGTTTTCCGAAACTGAGGGATACACGAAGCGGGCATTTGTATGATATAATTTGCCACGCATATCAATTACGGACTTTTCAATTACCTGACAAATGTCCTTTCGGAGACAATTCAAAAACCGAAAATGTGTGAACATTTAGGAAGGCAGGCAACGTGGGTTCTGTACCGAAGAAAAGCGTGCTCGACGTAGTCACGCAGAAGCTGGTCGAGAGCCAGCTGTGGCGCTCAATATTTCGCCATGGCTATCCTGATACCCCGTTAAACCAATCTCTGGTGATGATGGGCAACGTATTTCTGCACCTGCACCCGGTGAAAATTAGCCGCCAGGCTTTGAAAGTCACCTATACCTGGTGTATGGGCGGTATTTCATTTTTCTTATTTCTGCTGCTGACGCTGACCGGTGTGTTCCTGATGTTCTTCTATGTGCCTGACACCGCGCAGGCCTATGTGAACATCAACCAGTTAAGCACCGCCATTTCATTTGGACACCTGGTGCGCAATATGCATCGCTGGGCTGCCCACTTAATGGTAGTTTCCGTGACGCTGCATATGATTCGCGTCTTCTATCACGGCGCGTACAAGCCGCCCAGAGAGTTTAACTGGGTGATCGGCGTGTTCCTTTTCCTGGTGACGCTGTTCCTGAGCTTTACGGGATATCTGCTCCCCTGGGACCAGATTGCCATCTGGGCTATTACTGTCGGCACCAACCTGGCCCCGTATGCCCCCGTGCTTGGCGATGCCGTCTACAAGGTGCTTACTGGCGGTTCAGGAGTCGGTCAAGCTACGCTGGTACGCTTCTACGTGGGCCATGTAATCTTTTTACCTCTGATTGCGGCTTTACTGATGGCTGTTCACTTCTGGCGTATTCGTAAGGATGGCGGCGTCGCGGGTCCTCCGCCTCCGTCTCGTAGAGAAGTAGAAGCGCGCGCGGAACGTCCAGTAGTCGGCTCTGCCCGGCCATAATCGACGTTGCCTGGAACAAACTGGTCTCTTGAGAGGATACTGAGAGGATGCTAGATCATGTCGATTGAACAAAAAGAACCAGGAGCACAGACTCAGGGATCGGCGACTCAACGCCGTTATCGTACCCTGGCTGTGGTGAAGCAAGAGGCGATCACGCGTGTTGAAAGACCGTTGGAAGACTCCGTGTTCGTCTGGCCGCATTTGCTGGTGCGCGAATTTTTCGCCGCCACCATGTTGATGGTCATGATAACCATACTCTCCATCGTCATCGACGCGCCCCTGCGCGACCCTGCTAATCCGAACGTAACGCCGAACCCGGCTAAAGCCCCCTGGTATTTCCTGGGTTTGCAGGAGGTTTTGCACTACTTCCCACCCACCACTGCCGGTGTGCTGATTCCCGGATTGACGCTGCTCGGACTGATGGTGCTGCCTTACGTGGATCGCAATCCCAGCCGCGCCTATGCTGATCGCAAAGTAGCCATTGTGACTTTCACCATGTTTGCCGTATTCTGGGCAGTGATTACGCTGGCGGGCAGCTTCTTCCGAGGCCCCGGTTGGATCTGGTCATGGCCCTGGCAGCATATGTACTTTGACCTGTAATTGGGCATAGACAGAGAGGAATTTTATGAGTATCAATACTCCTCACATCACCCCCCAACAATACGAAGTGTTACACGGCGGGGGCGCTGAGGCCGCGGAGATTGCCCAACAACGCCTGTCGCGCCGGCGTTTCCTGCGCAGGTCTATGCTTGGAGTATGGGGATTATCCGCTACAGCCGCCGTAGGTGGAGCATTGTTCATGATGTATCCCAACCTGGCCGGTCAGTTCGGCTCAGACCTGACGGCAGGGAAGAAGTCAGCCTTCCCGGCTGCCAAACCCGAAAATTTTAAGATCGGCCAGGCTGGTATCTTCTATGTGCAGATAGCAAAAACCTATATCTCGCACATATCGGCGGATACACAATTTTCGTTGAGCGGCACGAATCTTACCAACCAGCTGGTCTCCGAGAGTTTCGTCAAGGATGCTGACGGGACCTACTGGGTAGCGTTGTATCAGAAATGCGTGCATCTGGGCTGCACCGTCCCCTTCCGCGACGACTGCGTCAGCTTCAAGTGTCCCTGTCATGGCTCTCACTATAACGTCGATGGTGAGTTTCTGGATGGGCCTGCTCCCAGAAGCCTGGATCGCTTTGCCATGTCGTTCAGTGGCGATAGTGTGGTTGTAAGCACGGGCACACTGAACAATACGGTGCCGCATCCTGATGCAACAACTCGCATCATTCCCATTCCAACGGTGGTGTGTGGGGCAAGTTAAGCCATATTCACAGTTCAGGGTGTAAAACGAATGCGCCCGTATGATATGGGCGCACCGCGCTTTGGCCCTTTGTAAAAAGGTAGTGTGTTTATGATAGATCCTGTACAGGCTGCAGTCGGTATTGTGGTAGCGCTGGTTGCAGTGGGAGCCTTGCTCTATGTCTTCTACTCTCGCACCAACGCGGTTGAGAAAACTGGCTATGGCGCTCTCATCATGCTATCGATTATCTCATTGATGATTCCTGTTTTCTGGATCATGGAATCCAATGGACAGGCCATAGCGAAGACGCAGCAGCATGATACCGATGTCCAACGCGGCGCGGCGCTCTTCGCGCAGTATTGTTACCAGTGTCACGGTATCAACGGTCAGGGCGGCACAGGCCCCAAACTGAACGGAAACCCTGCCGTCAATGCTTTAACCGATGCTGATATTTTGCGCATCATCAGTGGTGGCATTTATGACCCTGCCAATCCAGGGGGATCGCCCTTGATGCCCACATGGAGCGATCAATATGGAGGTCCGCTCACACAGGATCAGATTCAGTATTTATTCGCTCTCGTTCGTTCGGCTGATCCCGCGTATCTGACGACCAATAACTATCCCACTGGCTCTGGTACCAACGGTTTTTCCCAGGTCCCGAACGAATTGAAGAGTAGCAACCCGGGCGCTTACCAGACGGCTGTCGCGCAGGCAACCGCCGGCGTCGGCATCTCGTCCTACACGGTGGTGGATATGACCAAACAGAAATCCATCACCATTGATATTATTGACTCACCCACAGGCGCGCTGTGCCAACCGGCATGTTACGCGGTAGCTGACCCCAATAAGCCAGGACAGGAAATAATCAGCCCAAATGTCAAGGTCAAAGTAGGTACCATTATTACCTGGGTCAATAAGAGCAAAACTCCGCACACAGTTACGTCAATCGTGGGTGAGACTGGAGCGTCTCCGGTTCCGGCCAAAGTCTTTGACTCCGGCATAGGCTCGATACTTAATGCTGGTAAGAGTTTTACTTACACTGTGAAGGCGGATGCTTATACCTTTAACTCAAACCACATCGTGCTTTACTATTGTCAGGTACACCCCATCATGGTGGCTGCCCTGACGATTGTGCAATAAAACCATTGTCCAGGGGTCGCGCTTCCCTTATGTGAGGCGCGGTCCCGTTATCGCCCGATCTCTGGTCGTGTCGCACGTTGATCCCGCGATATGTTGAAAGGGATTGCTATTTATGCAACAAATGCAACAACGGGAGCAACCAGAACGAATATCCTGGGCGCGCGCCATGGTATTCGCAGTAGGCTTCTTTTTTATAGCGGCCCTGCTGGTTGGACAAATTCCCGGTTTTATTTATTATCAGATCACCGCCGCGTCCTTCGTGGGAATAGAGCAGGGCTTTCTGGGTTTAGCTGCAACCTGCATCGCTGGCTTTATCGTCATCCAGGTAGTGGTGATGCTCTTTGACCCCAAACCTGTTGTACCGCCAGCTCTAATCGGTATGATTGGCTTTCCCGTGGCTCTCGCCGGGCTGGCACTGCTTCTATGGGCGGCCTGGACCGGCAACCAGTATTTCCCTACCGCCAGCACGAATTTGTGGGCGGTGCTGGGCGGCAATTTCTTATGGTTCCCGGTTAACGTAATCGATTTCGTCATGATCGGCTCGACCATTCTGGGAATCGGTCTTGCTCTGGTGTTTTTCAGCGCGCTGGCTGTGCGCGAGCAGCGCAATCCCGACCGCGGGGACCCCGGAGCAACTCCTGCTATTCGCCTGATGCTCACCGTCGGCTCCGTCTTGCTCATCATCTTCCTGCTTTTCTACACCTTTGTGAGCGACACCCAGCTTGCCCAGTGGATTAATCCGGCCTGTCCCATTGGCATTGATCCCAAACATGGATGCGCCAGCCCGTTTACCGGACTTTTCATTGTCGATACCATTTTCAACGTCTTCCTGGCTTTCACCATTTTATGTATGCTGGGAGCCTTCGCGCTGCGCCTGCACTACCTGATGCGTCCTGTGCGCAAGCGCACCATGTCAGTTCTCTATGTCATCGGTATAAACCTGGCGCAATTCGGCGTTATCTTCCTCATAGGCTGGCTTGTCTTGTTTCCCTTGATCGATTGGATACACTCCTGGACGTTCCTTGGCCTGGGCAAGTACCTTACCGTGTGCGGTAAATTAACCGACATCCCGCAAAGCTGCTCTTTCTCACAGCAAGGCGGCTACATTATCGACACGCTCATCACGGGCGCTTTCTTCACGCTGTTGATGGCGGCCATTTGGGCCTGGCGGTCAAAACGAAATCTTGTTGTGATAAGCGGCGTTACTATTACGGCGGTGCTGGCTATCTCTACCCTGCTTGTGCATACGACTCCTTCAGAAGAGATTATCGCTGCTCTACTGTGCGCCGGTGGACTGGCTCTGGCAGCCATCTGGACGAGCGTGGCGCGCCGCGAGTTCGCCGTTGTCGGCGAAAACAACCTGGGCTGCCTCGGTATGTGGCTGGTATTGGGAACCTGCCTGCTGATCTACATCGCGGCCTTCGCCTTCTTCTCGCTGCCAGTATTCCCCAACGAGACCGAGCCGAATATCCCCTTTACGCCAGGCGGCGGTTTAGTCCTCGGCGCTGGCGGCAACATCAGCGCGATCACCGTCGTCATCATTATCGGCATCCTGGCCGCCGTGCAGTTCTACTTCCTGACTCGCAACCGCTACAAGGTATAGTATCTGTTCTTTCCCACTTTCAGGATGAAAAAAGCCAGGAGCGACACCCCATGCGGGCGTTTCTCCTGGCTTTTCAGTAGTTGTAAAATACAACAAGCTCTGCGTCTCTCTGTATAGAGACATTTTTCGGATAGTGTTTACTCAGCAAGACCAGGATTTGATATTCCAACAACGAGAAAATTTGCTTGTTGGGGAAGGTAAAATCATGATGGAGATTAAACCACCCTCGCGCTTGATCGAGGAAGATATCGAAGCCAAAGCTGGAGGCAAAAGAAGGAGTTTCAATACTTCTTTCCCCTTGTATTACTGGATTATCCTCCTTCTAGTGATTATTGTAGTTCTGATGGTAGCGAATGCGTTGATTAACACTCCTCACTGAGCTGCCGCATGAATTTTAGCGACCGAACATGGGAATGCTGTATGTATCCTATGCTATAATGAGGAAAAATATGTCGCGGTTGAAATTCACCTGTTGGGGAGTTGTATGGATATAGAGCTAGAGCGGCCTTTGCGCATCTTGATAATGGCCGCAGAGATTGTGCCGTTTGCTAAAGTTGGAGGTCTGGCGGATGTCGTTGGCGCGCTGCCGAAAGCGCTGCAAGACCTGGGACATGATGTGCGGCTGGTCATGCCGCGGTATGGGCAGGTCAGCCCTGAACGCTTTCAACTGACCACCATACTCGAATCTGTGACGGTCAAGATGTCGCAGTACCAGGAACAGGTGCGCATTATGCAGGGCAGCATCGGCAACGACATTCCGGTGTACATGGTTGACGCGCCGCGCTACTTTGATCGCGAAAATATCTATGGCTATATCGACGATGGCGAGCGTTTCATCCTGTTCTGCCGCGCCGCGCTTGAGACGATGCGCCTGCTCGACTGGTCGCCCGATATCATTCATTGCAACGACTGGCAAACAGGCATCGTCCCCAACTGGATGCACACTGTCTATCACGAAGACCCCTTTTTCAGCGATGCCGCCACCGTCTATACCATCCATAACCTGGCCTACCAGGGCATCTTCGGCTATCGTATTCTGGAAGTAGCGGGTGTCGCCTCTGGCGGTTTCCTCTATCCCCAGATTGTCGAACTGGCGAACGTCGTCGATATTATGGCGCGTGGCATCCTTTTTTCCGATGCCATAACTACCGTCAGCGAACGCTATGCCCAGGAGATACTGACCCCCACCTTTGGCGAGAAGCTCGATCCGCTATTACGCGCGCGGCGCGAACGCCTGTTTGGTATCCTGAACGGCATTGACTACCTGGAAATGAACCCCGCAACCGACCACTATATACGGTCACAGTTCAATAGCGCCAGCCTGGATAAACGGGCCGAGAATAAGCAGACACTACAAGAACGGGCGCATCTACCGGTGCGTTCCGATGTGCCATTACTGGCTATGATCTCGCGCCTGGCCGATCAGAAAGGCTTTGACCTGATCTCGCAAATTTCGCAGCCATTACTGGCGCAGGGCGTGCAACTGGTGGTACTCGGCATCGGCGACCAGCATTATCACGAAATGTTCCAGAATCTGGCGGTGCGCTATCCGCAGCAGGTTGCCATTTTTCTCACCTTCAATAGCGAACTGGCGCAAAGCATCTACGCGGGCAGCGACATGTTCCTGATGCCTTCGCGTTTTCGAGCCGTGCGGCCTGGGCCAGTTGATCGCCATGCGCTATGGCAGCGTTCCCATCGTGCGCAAAGTAGGTGGACTGGCCGACACCGTGCAGGAATATGACCCGCGCAGCGGTCTGGGTAATGGCTTCACCTTCGACAACTACGATCCCTGGGACCTCTTCGCGGCCATCGTGCGCGCCTTAGAACTTTTCCGTTTTAAGGACGTATGGCGCACCTTGCAACAGCGCGGCATGGAAGCCGATCATTCGTGGCACGCTTCAGCCATGCGCTACGTGGATGTCTACCGCGACGCTATCGCGTTCCACAAGAGCGGCAAATAAATGGCACAGCGTATTGCTTATCTCGATTGTCACTCCGGCATCAGTGGAGACATGTTTCTGGGAGCCATGCTGGATGCCGGATTTCCCCTCGAAACGCTTCGACAGGCGCTCGCGGGTCTGTCCATCAGTGGCTACGAGTTGAAGCTGGAGCAATTTCAGGATAAGGGCATTCGCGGCGCGCGTTTTGATGTAATATTGGCCGCGCAGGAGCAGCCCGCGCGCCACTTCACCGATATCGTCTCGTTGTTACAAGCCGCAACGCTGCCCCCGCGTGTCTGTGAACGAGCCATCTCCATATTCCGCTGTATCGCGGAAGCAGAAGCCATTGTGCATGGCTCTACGCTTGAAGAAGTGCATTTTCACGAAGTTGGAGCCATCGACGCCATCGTCGATATTGTAGGGGCGGCGCTGGCGGTTGAAACATTGGGCATTGAGACGCTGTACTCCTCTGCGCTGCCGTTGAGCAGCGGCCACGTCAAGACGGCGCATGGCCTATTACCGGTTCCCGCGCCTGCCACATTGGAGATAGCGCGGTGCGTGTCTGCCCCCTGGCGACCCTGCCCGGTGGAGGGCGAGATGGTGACTCCTACGGGAGCAGCCATCCTGGCAACGCTGGCCCGTTTTGAAACGCCAGCCATACGTATTGAGCGCGTCGGATATGGCTTCGGACGCAAGTCTTTCCCCTGGCCCAATTGCCTGCGGCTCTGTCTGGGCAAGCCATCAGGCGCGAGCATGGAGGCGGGCGCGCAGTCGGTGATGGATACCGACTGGGTCACAGTGATCGAAACCAATATTGATTCCATGACGGGCGAAGCATTGGGCGGGCTGATGGAACGATTGCTGGCGGCTGGCGCGCTGGACGCGACGTACACTCCGCTCTACATGAAAAAGAACCGTCCCGCCGTCATGCTTAGCGTAATATGTCGCGTTGAAGACGGCGACGCGCTGGCGCAATTGCTCTTGAGCGAGTCCTCTACGCTGGGTGTGCGTATGCAGCACATGCAGCGGCGCACGGCCCAGCGCGCCTGGCAATCGATCGAGACTCCCTTTGGCAAAATGCAAGTCAAAGTCAAGCTGCTGGGTGGCCGTATTATCAGCGCCGCGCCTGAATATGAAGAGTGCCGGCGCATCGCCTCGGAACGCTCTCTTCCACTGGAAGAGGTCTACGAAGTTGCGCGGCAGGCTATCCAGCGCGCTATAATATTCAGAGGTGATATAGAAGATATCACATAAGCTAGCATACTACCAGGTGACGTATGGATTTCAAAGATTGGCGCAACGCCGCCAAAAACCCCGCTGAAGCAGAGCAAACGCGACCCGTGGGCAAACTAAGCGGCAGGCAATACCAGCACTACATTGAAGAACAGATTCAACAGGCCGTGGCGCGCGGCGATTTTGACAACCTGCCCGGCACAGGCAAACCGCTCAACCTCGAAGACGATGCGCTGGCCGGAGACAAAACCAGCGCCTACCGCCTGCTCAAGCAAAACGGCTACGCGCCTCCCGAAATCGAACTGCTCAAAGAGATTCGCCATGAAAACGAGCGCGTAGAGCAACAACTGAATCGCCTGCGCTCCCAGGCCCGCGCCTTGCGGACGCGCCGCGTTTCCCCGTTTGCCAGCGAGAAACGCGCCTATAATGACTCCGTTGAGAAAGCCGCGACAGCATATGAAGAGAAGTTACGCGCCTTGAACCGCAAGATTTTGACCTTCAATTTGAGCGTTCCCGCCACCATGCATATGACATTTCTAGATGTTGAGAAAAAGATGCAGCAGTTTCGAGATGCCTGTCCACTGCTGCCTGAGTAACAATGCTGCGTATGACGTATAGGGTAGGGGCGACCTTGCGGTCGCCCTGGTTCTAATCACTGCTGCCTGAGTAACATTGCTGCTCATACGCCTGTTGGCAACCCCATTATCAGCACCTTTTGCATGACTGCTGCGGCGATTGAGCCATTGGCGTTGCTGGGAGCCGATAGCACCAGTACGCCCTCCTGCACGCCTGCCGGAAAGGTCGTCTGAAAGTTCAGACTGGTCGAGAACGTGGTCTGTCCCATGCCGATCACTCCTGTCGCCATTGCCTGCCCCAGCGAATGGTAAAGATGATCGAGTACGATCACGTGGCCGATTACCCCTTCAAAGGCGTTGCCGGTGCCTTTCACGCTGACCGGATTGCTCAGGATGGTCAGAGGGTCGGGGCTGGTGATGGACATGCCATCAACCTTGACCGCGATGGCTTCCCAGATGCCGCCGTCTGTGTTCCCTTCCAGTCGCGACAATGTGACCAGGATGGCCCCGCTTACAGGCAGGTTGTTGCGCACCCGCACAACCGCGCTGACATCATGCGCCCCTCCGCCACTGATTAATGTAGTGGGCGAACTGGCAGACCAGTTCGAGCAAGCTTACCACCAGCGCGTCTGCTACCTGTGTCGCGCTGAGTTCCCAGGTCTGGTGTCCCGCGTTGACGCTCACCTGGTCGTCCTCGGCCTGCCAGCGAGTCAAATTGGGGAAGATGCCGGGGAAGACGGTCTGCACCAGCTTACCGGCGCTGGCAGACCATTTGAATTCGCGGAAGAGGTCGGCAGTCATAGCGCTTTCGGGCTTGCCCGTATTGAGCGGGGAGAGTTCGTCCGCCTGGGCCGTCATGACAGTACTATAGTGGCTGATCTTCGCTGCACCTTTGACCAGCCCGTTCGCCTGGAAGATCTTTGTGGGCGCAGTGCTCGTGATATTGTTGAACACGTAGACATCCAGCGTGGGACCAGCATTGCTGCGCTGACCCGTCACCAGAGCCTGGAAGGACGTGTTCCCCGTCATATGGGCGCAGCTCACGCTCTGCACCTTCAACGGGCCGCCAGTAGTACCGATGATCGCTTGCCAGTACGCAGGATTGCCCGTATCGCCTGGGCAGGGCTGAACGCCGAGGCTGATCTCCGGCGTCCCGGTCGGGTTCGCGCTGCTGGTCGCGGTGCTTTTCAGTGTGGCGCTAGCGGTCGTAGTGCTGCCAGGCGTCGCGCTTGAACCAGCGCCACAGGCAGCGAGGATGGCAATTAGAAAAAGCATTACAAGGAGACCGGAACCAACGCCCATGCATTTCCTGAGAGAGAGAGCTTTTTGCATGATATGTACCCTTTGATTGACCAGGACATACATTGTTAAGGAGAGAATAGCTGTGAGACAGCGTATTTTATAAGAGTATAGAAATGATGGCGCAAGCTTAACATAACTGTTGGGGATTGAATGTGAGCCAGTTCACAGTTTTGATGAGGTATCCTTATTTTATGTCAAATTGATTCCTCTTATATCAAGGGAAAGGCAACATGGACGACGTATCAAACTATAACCGCGAGCGATGGAATGCGCTGGTGCGCGCCAACGCTTTGTTCACAAGGCCAGCTTTGCATCTCGACGCCACCACGGCACGGCAGAGGATTGATGCTGAAGGGCTGCTTGGAGAACTTGCTGGCAAGCGGGTGCTATGCTTTGCCGGTGGAGGCGGTCAGCAATCGGTGGCGTTCGCGCTCCTGGGAGCGCGTGTAACGGTGTACGACCTTTCCGATGCCCAGTTAGAGCGAGACCGGGAAGCGGCAGCGCATTATGGCGTGTCCATCGAAACCGTGCAGGGTGACATGCGCGATGCCTCCCATTTCGCCGCTGATAGCTTCGATATAGTCTGGCATCCCTATTCCATCAACTTTGTGCCGGAAATCGACAGGGTTTTTGCTGAGGTTGCCCGCGTTCTACGCGACAGGGGCCTGTACCATCTCCATTTTGCCAACCCCTTTTACAGTGGCCTGACTGCCGGAGATTGGGATGGCCAGGGCTACGCCTTAAAGCACCCATACATAGATGGGGCTGAGATCACCTACGAGGACCAGGATTGGGTATACAGTCGCAGCAAGAACACCGACGAAGCAATTCCGCCCCCGCGAGAATATCGCCATACGCTGAGTACCGTCGTCAACGGCCTTGTCGCGCATGGCTTCGTAATTCGCCACCTTTCCGATACAACGGGTATGCATCCTGATACACAGGCGGAACCGGGATCATGGGATCATTTCAATGCGTTTGCGCCGCCCTGGTTGGCGGTGTGGGCGGAGTATTGTCCCGATGCTTTTGCATAGTAAACATTCTTTGTGAGCGCGTTTGTACTTTGCAATTCAGAGCGACGTTGCGAGCATACCAGGAGGTCGTAGCAGCTCCTTTCCATAGTCGAGCCACTGGGCGCGCCATTATGAGGTTGCGTATTCGGTATAAATGCTATCTCGCTTAGTTGATTTTATAGCCCAAATTTTTACCGGTTGGGTATGGGTATAAACGCATGAGATGAATAGTTGGGAAGAGTTGATACTTGTCTTAATCCTGCTTCTTCCGCCTACCCGTTTTCCTGCGCTGAATGAAGTCGTCAAGGTCGGCGCGAGAAATGCGATATTCTCCCCCAATATCCAGAGCGTCTAATTCACCGGTTCGTATCCAGTTGCGCACTGTTTCGGGGTTGACCTGTATTTGATCTGCCACTTGCTGCACAGTTAGCATTTTCTCGTCGCTCATTGCACCTTGCCTCGTAGGTTTTCCTTATTCTACTACGTTGAATGGCGTTCGGTCAACTACTTTCAAGCAAGCAGATATTGAGTGATGCCAAAGGAAATATGAGCATATCAGCCTTGACAAATTAGTATGAAGTTATATAAAATCGCATCAGATGAAGATTGATGCGATTTGGTTACGTCAGAAAGGACTTAGATGTATGGCGACAGAGCTACAGGCGAACACAGTTCAGTGGGGCAGCATCGCATTCAGTCTTGATAATGAGGCGTTTCGTAAGGGTTTCGAGAATGGACGACGTTACTACTTCGTCGATGCCAATGGGGAAGAGCCACACCGTGCAACGAGACTTTCAGCACGGGAATTGTTGCATCAGATAGCGGTGCCTGATGCTAAACCAGGTCAATACCGTTTTGACGAGGAAGCAATTGCGCATCTGGAAGAGTACCTGGGTGTATTTCTTGGGTATATGTCAGGTCCGTTACCGGTGTCGGTGAGCATGTAATAACAACTATGAAGAGGCTATCCGTCGGGGTAGCCTCTTCATAGTTGAGGCGAGTAGTGATTTAAGGAACATACCAGGAGAACAGTATGGCTTTCAAAGACGACGAAGAGCGTAGAGCCTACTTCCGCGAATATAACAAAGGCTGGTATCTGCGGCACAGAGAGCGGCTATTAGAAAAGCGCAGGCAGCATAACGAGGAGCTAAGACAATGGCTCAGGCGATATAAAAGCAAGCTCCACTGTGTAGATTGCGGCGAGAACCACCCGGCATGTATCCAGTTCCATCACCGTGACAGAGAAGATAAAAGCTTCGGTATTGGTGGTATTGTTGGAAGAACCCATACTTCAATTAAAAGGCTGGAAAAGGAAATCAGCAAATGTGAGATTCTTTGCGGCAACTGCCATGCTCTACGTCATTGGAGAGAGACGCACGATTTCGATGATTGGCGAGAAGTATTACCATCTATAGACTGAATATGGAGGAAGAGCCATGCCGTATAAGGACAAGGCGAAAGCGAAAGAGAATCAGAGAGGATGGTATCAGAGACATAAAGATGAGGTAATAGCGAGACGCAGGAAGAGGCAGCTAGATATTCGTGATTGGTTTAGGAGATACAAGAGTACACTTTACTGCATGGATTGTGGTATTAGCCACCCAGCTGTACTACAGTTTCACCATCGTAATAGGGCAGACAAGGTTTTTACTATTGCCAACGTCGTATCGCGAGCAACCAGCATAAAGCAAATAACGAATGAAATGAAAAAATGCGATGTACTCTGCGTGAATTGCCATGCAAAACGACATTGGAGAGAAACCCACGAGACGGATAGTTGGGAAGAGGTAATACCAGAAGAATAAAAAAGAGCCGGAGGTCGGATTCGAACCGACGACATTTCGCTTACGAAGCGAACGCTCTACCCCTGAGCTACACCGGCTAATTGAAATCGGTTGTTCAGCCTAATGCGCAAAACCTCTCAACCTGCTTCCCTCCCCTGAGCTACACCGGCTTGCCATTGCTGACATGCCTGATTATACAGTGAGCCGCCGCCTGTGTCAATATTTTTCACGCGAACTGGACAGGTTTTATACTTGAACTGAATTGCAAGAAAGGCGACCGTGAGGGTCGCCTTTCCGTCGCTGACCAGAACAAATCTGGCTGGCGAATTACGTCACCCACTTATCGAATATGTTGCGCCACTATCCCTGCCTCGCAGCGTGAAACACACCATACGGCAGCGTCGCCACCATCTCTGTCACCGCCCCTGAATTGTCCCGCTGGAATGCGACGCTGACGCCGGACTGGCCTTTGACGAGAAACTCGGTGCCTTTGTAGGGAACCAGCTCGCTGTCGGGTTGTCCGGGGAAGGAAACGCTCAGCATATGTTCTCCCCTAAAGGAGACGACGAATTGCAACTCCATGAGCGTGTAGATGCCGACGAACTGCTCCAGGAAGGCTCGATCCAGCATCTGCCGGTTGGGGGCGCGTTTGAAGACGATGTCGTTCCCGGTCGGCTCGAAAGGCGCGATCAGCGTATCAATATCGCCCTGCACATTGGTCAGGAAAGAGACCTTCATTTCCTCTTCCCAGCGCTCCAGTACAAGTTCGAAGATGTCGTAATGATAGTGCCGCAGAGGGAAAACCATCTCATTGAACGTCACGCGCAACTCGTCGTCATTGAGCGTGACCGAGAGGATACCGTAGCCTGGATGCTCGAAGTCCCCCGTATAGGCTTCGAGCGGGTGCGATGGAACGCTTCCCTCGATGCGTTTCGCCTTGCTCTGCTCCTTGCCCTCCTGCTCTGCCTGTTTGAGGGCGAGATGCTCCTGCATGAAGCGCTCGCTCCAGGGTGTTTCATCCAGGCCCGCCAGCAGCTCGAAGACGCGGTAGGTCAGGATTTCAGGGATGTTGAGCCGGCTCAGGTTGGATAACACGACGATGCCGATATGCTGAGTGGGGAAGAGCGTCGTCAGCGAGCGGAAGCCATCGATACCGCCGCTGTGAGTAATCATGGGGTAGCCCCGGTAAGGCTCGAACGGACCAACCCATCGCGTAACTGGCGTAAGGCATTTCGCGGTAGCGGTTGACCGGTGGAATAACCATCTGCGGAGAGTGCAACTGCTGCACCTGCTGTGCGGAAATGATCTGTGTGTCCCGGAATTTTCCCCGATTTAAGTGCATCAACACCCAGTTGCTCATCTCCATAATGTTGGAGACAATTGCCCCCGCTGGCGCGATGGCCGCCTGTGCCCCGTAAAAGGGAACCTCTTTGACGCCATCCGCCGCTTCTTTGTAGGGATGGGAATAGTCGTCAAACTCTCTGCTGGTTTGCACAATGTCGAAATTGCTGCTCTTCATCTGTAACGGCTGAAAGAGGTATTCGCGAACGAACTCTTCCCATTGCTGCCCGGAGATCGTTTCAACCAGGTAGCCTGCCACCATAAACATCAAATTCTGGTATTGCCAGAAACTGCGCAGGTCCTTTGTGGGTTCGAGATATTGCAGGCGCTCAAAGAGATCCCGGCGTGTCGCTTTCAGGTTGTTGTACCACACCAGGTCGTGACGTGGCAGACCAGTACGGTGAGAGACGAGGTCACGCGGCGTGACGCGCTCGCTGGCAACCGGATCGTACAATCTGAAGTCCGGCATGTACACTCTCACAGGGGTATCCCAGTCCAGTTTCCCCTGGTCAGCCAATATACTCATGGACGCCGTTGTAAAAGCTTTGGTACAGGAGGCGATGGGGAACAGGGTCTGCGGCGTCACCGGCAGACCCTGTTCCTTATCACGCAGCCCAACCCCCCGCGCGTATACGACTTCGTTATCCTTAATGACCGCCAGGGCCACACCAGGAACCTTCCAGTCCTGCATAACGGTGTGTACGAAGTCATCAAGATGCTGCAACGCAGTTGCAGCACCCGGAAGCTGATTTTTTAGCATATAGTGCTTTTTCCTCTAAGGCTGGTCGTTGCGCACCACTTCAATGGTACAATGCGTGAGGAGCGCGCCGATTGCTCCTAGAGCAGCGAGTTGTGGGGCGATCAGGGCGCCAACAACTCCCACCGTGACGGGGAAATGGACAACCGAATGTCCCTCATGTGTAATAATGATATCGCGTACATTACCCTCGTGGATCAATTCTTTGACCTTCTCCACCAGGTTCGATCCTTGCACATGATACTCTTGATGGCGGCCTTGTTCCTGGTTATTTTCGAAATTGCTTTGAGTCATGCGGATTCTGCCTTTCTTTTCTGGTTGGCACAACGGTCTTGATACAACCGCGTTAGCGCCTTTTTGGCTTCTCACAGGAGGAGTTGACTATGTCAATCACTCTTTCTATTGCAGGCACAAAGGTTATTCTATCCCACGCCTAAACCGATTACAAGCTGAAGTGCAGAAGTTGGCCTCCCACTAGCTGGAAGCGAAGATCCAGCCCTCCCTGGCTTTATTCCGGGGGACGTTGCTGTATTGATGAGAAGTGATACGAACAATGTCACGTTTTGGGGTTGCGAAACGATATGGTTAGTGAGATCTCACAGGCTGAGGAGGGGAGAGCAGGTTGCAACGACAGAGTCCAACAGGCAGGGGCCAGGCAGTGGAAGAGCTGTTTGAACAACAGTCGGAGAAGCTTTTCGCGTATCTGCGCCAGCATACACAATCGCGGGAAGACGCCGAGGATATTTTGGTGGAGACCTTCATGGCGGCGCTGGCCGAGACAAAATTCGCGCATCTGTCCGAAACGACGCAGACCGCCTGGCTCTGGCGCGTGGCGCGGAACAAAGCGGTGGATGCCATTCGCAAAGCGACCTCGCGGCACACTGTGCCTTTGGAACTGGCGAGCGAGACGATTTGTGACGATGAGGCGCGAGGTCCTGAACAGGTAGCGCTGAGGCAGGATGAAGAACGCGAGATACACGATCTCGTACATACTCTGCCAGAACTCCAACAGGAAATATTACGGCTGCGCTTCGGGTTCGGTCTCCACTGCGGAGAGATCGCGACTATCCTGGGCAAACGCGAGGACGCGGTGCGCGCCATGCTTTCGCGAACCATGAATTCCCTGCGTCAATTGCACGCGCAGCTCTCATCCAGTGCTCAACACAGCAAGCCAGATAAACACGGCTGGAATGAGGGGAGGATGAGAAATGAATGAGGAGCAATCTATGTCATCAAACAATGAATACTTCATCACCGAACGGATCGATGAACAGATTGAGCAGCTTCATCAGCCAGGCATTCTGGATGAATCAACGGGCGAAGCAAGCCTGATACAGGCGCTACAGCGCTATTACAGCGTTCCCCTTATCGCTGAAGATCGTACCGCGCTGGAACACGCCCGGCAACGTATTACAGGCGGGGATACCTCTGCTGAAATTGCGCCGGTCGTCACGTTCAACCCTGCCAGTCCAATTGCCCGCCCACGAGGCACACGCTTCATACGTCTGGTGAGCGGTCTGGCTGCCGTCATACTGTTTGGCGCACTGGTTGGAAGTTGGTTAGTTGTTACCCATATGGCCGGCACTTCGCCAACTGTAACTTCTAGTGGGCCGAGTGACCTTTATAGTATCCATAACGGAACCGCCTATCGCATTGATGGAAGCAATGGAAAAGTGGTCTGGCAACGTCGTGTGGCAACAAGTAAGCAGCCCGACCCGCGTGTAGGCAGCAGTGCGTACCTGCAGGTCGTCAATCACGTGGTGTACGCCGTGCTTGACTTTGATATCTACGCACTCGATGCCACTACCGGTGAGCAGCTCTGGCATGTTGTCAATCACACAAGTAAGTCTTACTTCTACTTTGTCGTAGACAATGGGCGGATGTATCTCTTTTCGCTCGATAACACCTTCAGCGCGCTCAATGCGGCCAACGGCTCCCTACTCTGGCACAGTACCACCTTCACGACACAAAATGGCTTCGGGTTTAGTGTGAGCAACGGGAACCTGTACACCCAGATCAGCGAGGCTAATCAACTCGTTACATTGGATGGCGCGACCGGTAAGCTGCTTTGGAGGGTACCCATGCCACAAGGCTCTTTATTAAACGCGCCCCTGGTAGAAAATGGGGTCGTCTACTTTTCATCGGGCAATACGCTCTATGCTGTGCGTGAGCAGAATGGACAGAGAATCTGGGAGCAAGCAGTTCCCGGCGCAGGAACGCTGACAGGTGCGTACATCTCTGGCGGCATACTCTATGTCAATAGCTACTCAGTAATCATGGAATCCAGTACCGATACCAGGAACATTTTCGCGCTCGATACTCGCACGGGTCATCTGCTGTGGTCCGCCGGCCCAGGCTACAACATGCTCTACGTGCCTATCACGGATGGTTTGCTGCTGGCGGCGCGCGAACATAATGGCGTCTATTCTCTGGCAGGGCTAAACCCGCGTACAGGCAAGGCGACCTGGCAAACGCCATTTCCATGTGGCATCTATCATTTTGGCCCGCAACTGGTCTACCCGGAGTGCAGCGCTGTATGGACGGGAGTTATCGACGGAAAGCTCTACCTGTTAGAGTCAGATGGTCAGCCAGTGAATAAGCCAGTTTACACGCTGAAGAGTTTTGGCCCGGCTAGCGGCCAGCTACTTTCTGAGCATCAGCTTGCGATTGAACAGGACAGTCTGGTCGCGGTCGGCGCTGACAATGGATTGCTCTACCTGCGCATCAACGTGCCACGATTCGCGAATACCATTTACTACGACGATTATGTGTTTGTGGCTTTGCGCCTCAGCGATGGCACGACCGCGTGGAGTCACGCCATGCCAGCGTTCCCGCCGCCGACGAGCGCGAACACGTCGCCCGGCACGTCCCAGCCAGTGCTGGCCCCTTGATGGCAAGAAAAACTGATATACCACAAAAACGCCCGTAGATGATACCTGGTTGCTATTTTCAGGGCAGCCAAAGGCAGCTATAATAAAATCAGCACTCCTTGTGTTGAATTCTCACCGCTTCGCGGTTCGCAAGAGAAGCAGTGTCTGCGGGTGGCTCGCCGCAGGCGAGCCACCCGCAGACACTGCTTTCCATTGAGAGAATGGATAGAGAAAATGGCAAAGACATTTACCATGAATCCTGAGCGGGTAGCCTACTTTGAGGCGGCTGGCTGGCGCGCCTACTATGATCGCAAGTGGCTAAAAATGGCGTGGTTAATAGTGAGGCTGTGCCAGGAGCAGTTTCGCATACCGTTCCCCATGTCGCTGTTCGCGGCGTATTATACGGCGCGCGCTTCTGCTGCCTGGGTGCCGGTCGATCATGACGAGCGTAAGGTCTTGAATTACTTGAGAAAGTTCTACGGAGTGGCGCGGCGTTATGCTGGCCTGCAATTCGACGTGCGGCGCGTAGCGGCCCTCGAACTGCGTTACTTTGAGGTTCACCGGCGTCTATCGGGCCAGCCGCAGAAGGACGAATTTTTGCAATCGCTGGTGGACCTGCATTGCGCCCTTTTCGGCCTGACGCCGGAACAGGCCAGAGAATCGGCGCAGTGGCGTCTGCGGGCGGCCATCACCGTTGATCGCATTACCAGCAAAAGCTCAAGCGATATCGAAGGGGATTGGGCGAAACTAGAAGATGACTTGCGACGCGCCTACCGGTCGATTGCGTTGGAACGCCAGAAACGAGAACCAGTAAGTACTAACTGACGTTCCAAAATCTCATTATTCTTTCATTTTATACGTCTTTATAGTAGGAGTTGAAAGAGGAGTGAGGGTATGCCAAAATCACCTGACCAGAAGGCGCAAGAAAAAACTATATTGATTGTGGATGATGATCGTTCCATAGGTGAGATGCTCAAGCAGACCATCGCGCAAAACACCGTTCATCGCGCTGTTTGGATTGCCGAAAGCGATCTGGTGTTGGAAACGGCGCGGCACCTGCACCCATCGCTCATCCTGCTCGATTATATTATGCCCTTCATGGATGGTTTACAATTGTACGATCACTTACAACGCATCGATACGATGCGCAACGTGCCGGTCATTCTCATCAGTGGGAGTCCCACCCTCCCGTTTGATAAACTGCGAGAACGCGGCATCTACGTGCTGAGAAAGCCTTTTGAGCTTAATGATTTGCTGGATATGATCGCGCAATTGATGTCCGGTGAGCCGGCATAAATCCATGCGCGCAGAAAAGGTCCACCAACAGCGGATCGAATTGCGTGCCAGCGCAGCGTTGTAGTTCTTCTAATGCCTCCTGTGGGCTGCGTCGGACCTGGTAACTACGGTTTGAGGTCATGGCGTCAAAGGCATCGGCGATAGCAATCATTCGCGCTCCCAGTGAGATCGCCTCTCCTGCCAACCGATCTGGATACCCTTCTCCGTCCCACCGTTCATGATGCTGATAGGCCAGCAATGCCACATCTGGTAACGAAGTGAAGCTCGTGAGTATGTCAGCGCCATGCGCGGGATGACGTTTGATAATAGCATACTCCTCGGGAGTCAGTAGCCCGGGTTTATTCAGCAAATCCTCATCGATAGCGAGTTTCCCAATATCATGAAAAAATGCTCCTAAGGCGATAGTCGTTTGTTCATCTTCAGTCAAATGGCACAGGCACAACATACGCAAGGTATAGGCAAATGTTTTCTGCGCGTGATTGTACAACTGCGGGAAGCGTGCCTGCATGGGTGTTGGCAGTGCAAGCAACAGAGTATGAAATTGCTCATGAAGAGCCTGCCGCAGTTTGTGTTCAAATTGACCTTTCGCCCGGCCTGGGAACGGCTGCCTTTTGAATGCAAGTGGCAACTGACCGGGTAACTCAGGCGCGTTACTGGCCTCGGTGAGCAATGAAGCCGCCTCAAGCAGCGATAAACTCGCGCTATCTCTGTTGATAGTATGGTGCGGTAGCATGGGTATTCACCCTCTTTCGATCAGGCGCATTATGAGAGATAGTAGCCTCTCTCTGTAATAGACGCTTTATATGACTTTTTATAGTAGCTTACGTTTCGGTAATATATCGTGTTTCATTGTAATAACATATACGTTACATGGTGACAAAATGGCTCAGTAATAGCCTTATAAGGTGGGAATATGCGCCTTCGCGGGAAAACTCGACAAGGGAAGCTGAGTATGGTAAGATGTCACCCAAAGTATAATTGTAGGGGTGTTTTCCCTATTTAGAAAGAACCAATGCGTGCCTTATTGCTGGCGACTACGAATTGTCATAAATTGGATGAGTTTCAAACCATTTTCTCCGATCTCCCGCTAATATTACAATCACTACGCGAGGTTCAAATTGATATCGATGTAGAGGAGACAGGCCAGACATTTGCTGAGAACGCCGCGTTGAAAGCGCGTTTTTATGCTCAAGCTAGCGGTATGTTCAGCCTGGCAGACGATTCCGGCCTGGAAATCGACGCGCTTGGTGGCGCGCCTGGTGTGTACTCAGCCAGATTCGCGGGGCGAGAAACGAGCTATGAAGAGCGTTTTCGCCTGATTCTTGAGCAAATGCGAGGGCTGACAGGCGAGCAACGCAGGGCGCGTTTCCGCTGTGCCATCGCGCTGGCTGAACCGGGTGGTCAATGTCGTGTAGTAGAAGGTTTGATTGAGGGCGTCATTGCTAATAGTCCGCGAGGCACGCATGGATTTGGATATGATCCCATCTTTCTGTTGCCTGAGTTGGGGAAGACGTTTGCCGAGCTAACCTCTGAACAGAAGAACCGTATCAGCCATCGTGGACGCGCCGCGCAGTTCGCCCGCTTGCTGCTAGAATACTGGTCATAAGGAACAAAAACGTTTATGGCGAAACAGCCTCCTATTCGCGTAGCGCTTGACCTGGAAACAACCGGACTTCATGCCGAACAGGACGCTATTCTTGAAGTCGCGGCGGTCAAGTTTCAGGGCGATACGATTCTGGATCAGATGGAGACTCTCATTGCCCCCGGACGTTCGATTCCTTTCCGCGTACAGCGACTTACCGGCATCACTCCTCAGAAAATCGCGGCTGCTCCTCCCTTTGATTCGATCTCAGCGCGTTTGCAGCAATTTTTAGGCGAGTATCCCATTGTTGGTCATAGTATCCCCTTTGACGTTGGTTTCTTGCGCCGCCGGGGACTGGCGCGCAACAACCCGCTCATTGATACCTTCGAGCTGGCAACCGTTTTATTACCCTCTTTACCGGGCTATGGTCTTGGGCAGGTAGCCGCGGCCCTGGGGCTGACGGTTGCGCCGGGGAGACACCGGGCTATGGTTGATACGTTGCTGGCGATGGATGTATTTGTCGCGCTGCATCGTTTGCTCGCGGCGGTAGATACTCCTATTTTGAAAGATCTGGCAAACCTTGATGCTCCCCACGCCTGGCCCCTGCTGGGCTTTTTTCGCCAGCAATGGCGCGAGCGCATGGAACAGGACGGCTTGCGCTCCGAATCACTACGCGGCACCCTGGGCGACCTCTTCGCCGCCCAACTGGGCGTAGACCCGCGCATCCTTTCGTTCGCAATAGCGCGGCAGGTCGGCAATGGCGCTCAGTCGCGAGCATCCGTAATTGATGAGCAGCCGTTTGAGTCGCTTGCTCCCCTGGCAGGCGAAGAAGTGGCGCTGGCTTCGCAAGACGCTGCGCCCATAGCGGAGACCTTGCAAACACTGGTTGAAGTCATCCCAGAAGATCTATCTCAAAGCGATACAGCTACATCCGACACGCAGCAGGTTGAAGAGCAGCAACCATCTTCTATGCACGCGGGCTATCAGACCGCCTATAATGCAATTCGCCAGGCGCTTGACGAGAAAAGCTGTTTACTCTTAGAGGTGACGGTAGGCGCGAATGATTATACGCCCGCCCTTTTGCCGGTACTTGAATGGGTGAGCGAGCAGGAGGCCGGGTCGGAGCATGACCCGCATCGCCTGGTGATTGCCTGCGCGAATCAACAGGCGGCGCGCCGCCTCATTCAGAAAGTGTTGCCGCATTTACAGGGCGCGCTCAAAAGTACGCTGCCTGTGGCCTATTTTGCCGAGCGTGGCGGGTACCTGTGCGTGCATCGCTGGTTTGGCTCTGCCTTGCGGCGTACCAGCGGCGAACTTACGGCAGAGCAGGCCCGCGGCCTGGCGAAGTTGGGCTTGTGGGCGCAGCAAACCCTGACCGGCGAACGAAGCGAATTAAACTTATTGCCACAGGAGTTTAGCGCGTGGGAGCGTATCTCCTCTGGCGTTGAACGTGTGCCTCTGGTCGATGGGCGTTCGGAAACTCCCGCCCAGCGCTGTCTCTATCACAAAAAAGGCTATTGCTTCGTAGAACATGCTGAAGAACGTGTCAAACAGGCACGTATCGTCGTGACCACCCATGCAGGGTTGCTCGATGATCTCTCCTCGTCTCGTTCGCTGTTGAGCGGCATCACGCGGCGTCTCATCCTCGATGCGGACTTATTAGAGGAGGAGTTGGCGCGTTGGAGCAGCGCGGACCTCGATCATACGCGCCTGCTGGAGTTGCTTAATACCATAGGCGCCGATTTACCCAACGGGCGGTATCAGGGATTGCTAGCTCTGGCTGCTCCCGCGCTGCGCGAAAATGGCCCGGGCGGGCTTTCGACCACGCCGACGATTGAAAAATCGGCGCTGGATACGCGGATGCTGGCGTGGTTTCAAAGCTTGCGCCAGGCACGCGCCGCGGTGGACAGCCTATTTAGCGCGTTGGGCCGATTATTGCAGGAGGGAGCAAATAGCGGAGGGGCGCGCGATAAGGGCAAACAGGAAAACTCGGGCCGCTCTGCCAATGCTAATCGCGGCGTTGAACGTATCGATCAACCCCTGCGGTTGTCACCGCACATGCGCAATTTATTGAGTTGGATGGAGGTGGAACGCGCCTGGCAGCAGACCTCTGCGCGCCTCTCAGCGGTAATTCATCTTGTGCAGGAGGCGCAAAAGATCATGCTTACCACGCAGCGCGCCAAACACCGCCTGGATGCCAGCAGTGGAGGTGGCGGTGAAGATGAGTCGCTGGTGTGGGAGCTGACTGAACTGGCGCGGCGTTTGGATGAGCAGAAACAGTTGGGCCAGCGAGCGCTCATAATGGGTAACAGCGAAAAAGAGAGCATGGTATACTGGCTGCGCGTGCCATCCACTCCCCCACCCTCCCCTACCGCGCCGCAAACGCCTGTCGAGGCCATACCCGTGCTGTATGCGCAGGACGCCCAGACGGCTCCCTTCATCAAGCGCTTTTTTCTCACGCCTGGAGTCAGTTCCATCTTCGCGGGCGTCGCCCTTTCAGTTGACCAGAGCTTTTCATTCTATCGCGGACGCTTCGGGCTGGAATTTGAGGGGTGTCCGGCGCTTTCCGTTGTGACCGAGCATCATGAACAGACCATGCTGTATATGCCGAACGACGTGCCGGAACCAAACGCGCCGCAGTACCAGCGTCACCTGGATGAGGCTATTGTGCAACTTGCAACCTCGCTTGAAGGTCAACTTGTCGTCCTCTTTACATCGTATGCCGCGTTGCGGAGTTCCTACGCGGCGGTCAAGCCGCTACTGGAACAACGTGGCATACTGGTACTCGGCCATGGCGTCGATGGCTCGCCGCGCCAGCTCTGGCAGATGTTCAACGACCAGGAGCGCATTGTGCTGCTTGGTACGGGCAGTTTCTGGGATGGCACCGATGAAGTCACCCGCGCTCCCGCCTGTGTGCTGGTGGCGCGGCTCCCCATGCCGGTGCTGAATGATCCGGTCATCGCGGCTCGCGCCGAACCCTATTCTGACCAACTTCACCAGGTGACGGTGCCGATGGCGACCCTGCGCGTGCGTCGCGCCCTCAACCGGCTGGCATGGAGCGATTCGCGGCGTAATGCCGTCGTGCTTTTTGACCGCCGCGTGATTTCAAAAGAGTACGGCACAACGGTGCTGCACAGCCTGCCGCGCTGCTCTCAACGCCAGGGCGCGTTATCACACATGTCGGAGCTTGTGCTTGATTGGCTCACAGCTACCGGTTCCTGGGAATAACCTGCCGTCGCGCAACCCTTCGCAAGCAGGCGTTTCTGCTGCTTGTATTGCGCATAACCGATCAATAACACAGGTGTCAGGATGAGCAGTAAGAGCGGGCCAATCGTGGTAAAAAAAACCGCGTATGATGGCATTAGCAACGCGCCTCCCAGTACGGCTAGAATGGCGATGAAGTAACCAGCGGCGGTGTGTCGTTCCGGTGTTTCATCCATTTCCTCTTCCTCCTCCCAACTCCTCGCCGAATGACAAACCTCGTAACGTTCACGCTGAAGAGCGTTTAACCCATATTCACATTCTACCTGTTTTCCCAACAAGCAGACGGCGAGTGTCCCGCGGGTGGCGCAACGAGATGCGCTTTAATATGTGAGGTAGTTCACAGCTTTTTTGTGAACGTTCCTCTATTCTCTCTCCAGTATCTGTGAATTCAGCATGGCAAGAAGCCCCGGAGGAGTGTATGAAACAGCGAGAGAATCTCTTTCTCGAACGTCCACGAAAGCGAGACCGACCTCTGGGAGGCAAGGCTCTCCTGGTGATAACCTTGATCATCAGCAGCCTATCAGCTTGCGCAGGGCAGGCCGCGCACCAGGGCGCCACACCCTCATCGACCCACCAGCCAGAACCCACACCCTCATCCACGCAACTTCTTCAACAAGCAGGACCAGCCTCTGGCCTGTACATAGGTGAGGTTGGCAATGGTGCTGCCGGCAACGACAGTGCCCTCTACAGAGTTGATTATCAGAGCGGGAAAGTGCTCTGGAAGTATCAATTCAGGCTCTCTAAGCCAATTCCAGGTCTGGGGAAGTATGCTCCCCCGTATGGCCTGATTGTGCAGCAAGGGGTGGTGTTTGTGGAGTCTTTTGGTGTCGTCTACGCGGTTACAGCTGCCACAGGCCATCTCGCCTGGTCATACACCTTCGATAGCACGATTGAACTGATACGCGGCCAGATGAGCATACCGGTGCTTTCGCAGGGGATCTACTATTTCACAGGCACACAGGAGAAGAAGCAAAATGGAGACCTGCTCTATGCGCTTGATGCCAGTACCGGGAAGCTCCTTCGGACCTATCCGTCGGTGAGAGGCTTTGCTATCCAGGATAACGTGGTGTATACATCTGATCTGGATAGTGGACCGATCAGAGCGATGAACCTGAAAAGTGGCCAGGTGCTCTGGCAGAAGAGCATCGCTGGCCCTGAGCAACACTCATTTCAATTCTTCATGGCTCCCTTTCTTTTGAAGCACACGGTCTATTTTCGCGCGAATAACCAACTGCCAACAAACGCCTATGAGAGTTCCCTGTACGCATTCGATGCCATGACTGGGCAACAACTCTGGCATTCCCCGAGCGTGACCGTGAGGGGTCCAGTGGCCGATTTTCCAATCTCCGACCAGACAATTGTGTCAGGGATGATCGGCGATGGCCTCTCTGCCTATGATGCGGCCAATGGCGATCAGCTCTGGAGCAGAAAGATGGGTTTTGCCGGCAATCTCATGGTTGAGGGAAAAAGCATCTATGCGACATTCGATCCAAACGGCATGGACTTCATGGGGGATTTTCCGCCGTGGGATCCCCATGTCCCCGGTATCATGAGCCTGGATGGAGGAACTGGCTCTCTCATCTGGCAGAAACTGATTACGACCCAGCTTGCGGGAGACCCCTCTTCGGACACCATTCTGGGATTCCTTGTCCACCAGAGTATTCTGTATATTAATCAGGACACACCCATCAAGGGCCACGAGACGTACCGGACGACCGCGATGGATCCTGGGGGGAAAGTTCTCTGGCAAATCAATCTCGGTGGATACGCTCCTGAAGTGCTTGTCTCCTGAGTTCCGCGCCAATTTCTTTGTCTTCTTGTTCAGGCATGCGCATCTCGTTGCGCTTCCCGTGGGAGTGTCGCGTCCAAAAGCACAAATAGTTCTATGCCAATGTAATGGTCGTAGCTCTCGCAGGTCGATTGGCTCTTGACCAGCAAGCTGCCATATGTCATTCTTTCCTGTATGGCAAGTGACAAGCGCGTTCTTACACTCTCAGGAAGGATGACATATGCACCCTACATCAACTCCGCTAAGTGAAACAGGCACAACGTTGCGTGTCGTCTACGGCTCTTGCCCGCATGATTGTCCCGATTGCTGCGCTCTGGAAACGCAGGTTGACGAACAGGGACAGGCTGTGAGTGTGCGTGGTCGCAGTGACCATCCAATCACACGCGGCTGGCTGTGCGCGAAAGTGAACCGCTACCTGGACCGCGTGTACCATCCTGATCGGCTGCTCTATCCCTTGCGCCGCACCGGGTCGAAAGGAAGCGGCAAGTTCGAGCGTATCTCCTGGGATGAAGCCATCGCGGAGATTACGAGTCGATGGCGGAGTAGTATCGAACGATATGGGGCGCAGAGCATTCTCCCATATAGCTACGCGGGTACGCTGGGGCTGGTGCATGGCGCGGTAACGAATGGGCGTTTCTGGAACCGGCTGGGAGCGAGTCGCTTGCAGCGTTCTATCTGTGGGGCTGCTGCTGAAGAAGCCGTTATGTTGACGATTGGCGGGCGGCTGGCTCCTTCACCCGAAATGCTGCTCCAGAGTAAACTCATTCTCATCTGGGGCAGCAATCCCGCCAGTACCGCGCCGCATATCATGCCTTTTTTGCGTGAAGCGCAGCGCAACGGAACCAGGGTGATCGTCATTGACCCTGTGCGCACATTGACGGCGCGTTCGGCGGACCACCATATCCAACCCTATCCAGGAACGGATGCCGCGCTTGCCTTGGGGATGATGCACGTCATGGTAACTGAAGGGCTGCATCGCTCCGATTGGATCGCGCAGCATACCATAGGGTGGGAATACCTGCTCGAACGTATCATGCAGTTTCCGCCGGAGCGGGCCGCTCACATAGCAGGCGTCTCGCTGGAAACGCTACTCGCTCTGGCGCGGAACTATGCCACGACCGCACCCGCGCTCCTGCGTGTCACCGATGGTATCAACCGCCATACCAATGGCGGCCAGACGGTGCGCGTACTGACCTGCCTGCCCGCGCTCACCGGACAATACGGGCTGCCCGGCGGCGGGTTAATGTATAGCACCAGTGACTGGTTGCAGTGGGACGCAGAAGCTGTGAGCCACGCGTGCGATCCAGCCTGCCCGCCACCCCCGCGCTCGCTGAATATGAATCGCCTGGGGGCCGTTCTCACCGGCGAGGCTGACCCGCCTGTGTCTTCACTCTACGTGTATAACGCTAACCCGGTGGCCTCCTCACCCAATGCAGGCAAGATCGTCGAGGGATTGATGCGCGACGACCTGTTCACAGTGGCGCATGAACTCTTCGAGACCGATACCGCTCGCTACGCGGATATTCTGCTGCCGGCCACCAGCCAGCTTGAGCAGGTAGACCTGCATAAGCCCTACGGCCATCTCGCGCTGCAATACAACATGCCGGCCATCAAGCCACTGGGCGAGGCGCGCAGCAACTGGGATGTGATGCGCAGCCTGGCGCGCGCTATGGGTTTCTCCGAACCCTGGCTGCAAGAGGACGCCAACGCCGTCATTCGCGGCATCCTGGATGCCACCGCCGCGCTCAATCCTGACCTTGCAGACGTGACGCTTGAGCGATTGCAGAGAGATGGCTATCTGCCATTGCCCATACCTGCTGGTCAGGAAGTGCCTTTCGCAGACGGTATATTCCGCACTCCATCCGGTAAGGTGGAGTTCTATTCTGAACTTGCTCTATCCAGAGGATACGATCCGGTGCCAGGCTGGGTGCCTGAAGTGGAGGCCAGAACAGGTCTTCAGGATACTCCCGAGGCGCGGGCGCGATTGCCCCTGGTCTGTCCTGCTGCGCACCATTTCGTCAGTTCAACCTTTGGCAACCAGGAGCGGCTGATTAAAAAGGAACAGGCCCCCACTCTGCGCATTCACCCGCGAGACGCGCAGGCGCGCAACATTCTCGATGGTCAGCTTGTGCGCGTCAGCAACGAACGCGGCTGGTGTCGCCTGGTGGCGCATGTTACCGAAGAGGTGCGCCCCGGCGTGCTGGCTACCACAACAGTGTGGTGGCCGAAGTTCAGCCCGGATCAGCGTAATGTGAACTGGCTTACCTCTGATCGCCTGGCCGACTTTGGCGGCGGCAGCACATTTTACACCAATCTGGTCACGGTTGAGGCAGAATACTGATCTATCTGCATTTGACGGGGTGGCTGTGCTATGTTACCATAGCCTTGCGGGGACATTAGTCCGCACAGGAGGAGAGCAAAATGAACCTTTACGAACAATTGCTGGTAGCGCGTGAGCGTCTAGAGGGTATTGGCGCGCATGACGACAGCATGGACCTGGTAGAGAAGCTGTTGCGCAAGGCTGAACCTGCTAAGAGCGATAAGACGAACATCGCCCAGATGCAGGTGGTGCGCCATATGTTGCGTATGCCCGAAGTGATCGACAACTATAACATATACAACGATTTGCAGGAGCTTCTAAGCGAAAAAGAAGAATTCGAGATTAGCGCGCGTGAAGACGCTGCGCCGGCTGCGCTATGTTGATACCGAGCGGCATCCCCGACCAAAGTCATTCTACAAGGCCAAAAAGGCTCAAGAGAAGAAGAAAGGCCAGGGCTAATACCTGGCCTTTTGCGCGCTCTTAGCTGGCGGAGTTGGATGCGCCGGGAGGGAGTTGTCGTTGCTGCTGGTTGGGGCCGCCGAGTTGCATTTGCTGCTTCATAGCCTGTAACTGCGCATCGACATTTTGTTGAGAAGCTACTTTATTAAGCTCGCGCTCCAGAGAATCGCCTGAGCCAGTTCCCAACAGGCCTTGCTCGCCCAGCGCGCCCTGTTCAATAAGTGAGTCCATGGCGTTCGCGCGCGCTTGCATTGTTAGTACCTTATCCTGCGCGCGCTGCATTGCGAGGTTCATCTCGGACATTTCCTCAGAAATACCGGTGACAGTCTCGTTAATTTTAACCTGCGCCTCCGCCGCTTTGTACTGAGCCTTGACCATCTCTTTCTGCGTGCGGAATGCTTCTACACGCGCGCTCACGGTGCGCTCCATCTGCAGCAACTTTTCTTCTTGCCCGCGCAGTAGAGCAATTTGCCGTTCGTACTCGTTGATCTGTAGAACCCATTCTTGCTGGCGTTGCAATGCCCTGCGCGCCAGTTCTTCGTTGTTGACCAGCAGCGCTTGCCGGGCCTGATCCTCGATTTTGTTAGATTTATCCTTGAGTTCTGTTTGCAGCATGACGAGGCGTTTTTCCTCGGTGACGACATCGGCAATGGAACGGCGCAGTTGTTGCAACTGTTCTAACTGTTTGCTATACGAATAATCCATGACCTCGCCCGGCTTTTCGAGCTTATCCAGCGCGGCGTTGGCGCGAATATGGAAAAGCGCGGCTAAACGTGAGAATAATCCCATTTCATCCTCCAATATGGTAAGAGGTACGTATCTATTTACAAAGAAAGCCTATCATTACTCAGTCACATCATATCATATAGCAGTAATACGCATATAGTGCGATTTTTTGAAATTCCATCCTTTGAAATCTCCACAAAAACCTTGACTTTTCTCAGCCTTTCGGCTATAATCGTCACTGTCAGTTGAACCACGCGGGTTTGGTGTAGTGGTAACATGCAACTTTCCCAAAGTTGAGACCACGGGTTCGAGCCCCGTAACCCGCTCCCACGAAGGCCTCTATCATTGCGATAGAGGCCTTTTTTCGTTGGGTATCTCAGGGCAGCTTTTTTTGCAGGTGCTTCTGCATATTCAGCATATCGCGAGCGACCGTTCGCAGACCCAGGAGACAGACCAGGCCGGCCAGAAACAGGAAGGTCGGCGCTGTCAGGGTGAGAGCCGTGCCGAGTGAGAGGTTGTTGGCGAGGGCACCGATGACCGATGGCGCGGCGGCATCGCCCAGCAGGTGAGCCAGCAGAAGTGAAAGGCCAAGCGCGGTCGCCCGCATTTCAGGGGCGATCACGTCCTGGATCACGGCGTTGAGCGGGCCGGTGCAGAAATTGAGCGAGATGGCCGCGAAGATGAATACCGCTATAAAAAGCGGGAGCACGTGAATAAAGAGCGCAATCAACACCAGAGGTGCGCCTATGAGAAAGCCAAGTGTGGCGACGAAAAGCCGTCCTTCGGGGCGTCTGCGCTGCGCGAAATCGGCTAACCAGCCGCCCATGACGGTGCCGATCAGCCCGCTGGAGACCAGCACTGCGCCCGAAATGACACCTGCCTGTGTTACGCTGAGGCCAAAGGCATGATACAGGTACGAGGGTAGCCAGAAAGATGTGCCGCCGATCGTGAAGAAGCTGAAGATCAGCGCGCCTACCAGTACCCAATAGGTGGGAATAGCGCGTAACTTTTGTACCGTTCCCCAGAAATCTTTCCCAATTCCTCCATGCACAACTTCTGCCGGTATTTCATCGGTGCTTTCCTCTTCGTTTTCAAACGCGCCGCGTCTGGGCTCCAATATACGCCATGCCAGGATGGCAGAGATCAAACCCGGAACTCCTACAAAGAAAAAAGCGTAGCGCCAGCCGAAGGCGTCTGCGATCAAACCGCCGAAGGTGAAACCGATAGCCGCGCCTATCAGCGTGCCTGACGACCAGTAGGAGAGGATGCGGCCGCGTTTAGCATTTGAGAAAAAGTCGCCAAGCAGCGAAAGCGAAGCCGGAGCGTAGCCTGCTTCGCCGATGCCCAGCACGGCTCGCACGCTGAAAATCTGGATGAAGTTACGTGTAAAACCCGCCATGACCGTCGCAACACTCCAGATGCCAACGCAGAGGCTGACAATGTTTTTTCGTACCCCCCTGTCGGCCCAGACGCCTAGAGGCAAGGTGGCAATACCATAGACCACCAGAAACGATGAGCCAAGCAGACCCTGCTCGAAGCTCGTCAAGCCCAATCCCAGCTTTGGGTCGGCGATTTTGGGCAGAATGGCGGGCAAGACGTATCGATCTGCATAATTCAAAATGTTGACGATGAACAGGATAGAAAATGCGAAACGCGCTTGACCAGCAGAAGGGAGACGGGAAGCATTCTCTTTAGACCTTATTTTTGCCATGCTGTTATTTTTCTCTCAATCCCCGTGATACTCTTTTTCTTATTTTGTCTGCATTTGTAAAATTTTCCTCAAGATGCAGACATTATAACCTGTTTTCTGTTGAAAGTCAGCAGGTAAAATGGATAGGTAGGAGCGTCCTTCTTTTGCAACCCTATTCAGTAACCATTCGTCTAAGTATTGGAAATATATAAGAAAACTGCGCCGTAATGTCGAAAAGGGTAGTATGAGCGTATAAAATTCTACCGGTGTGGGAAGGATCGAGTGTTTGAACCTGGTTTTTCATATTATTCATAATACAAATCCGCTCTGGATCTATGTGATCGTGGGCGTGTTTCTCCTACTAGAGAGCAGCGGCATTCCTATTGTAAATAGCACGCTTTTGCTGCTGACAGGCGCGCTGGCTTCGCTGGGACACCTGAATATTGTCGCGCTGGCCTTGGTCTCGATGAGCGGGAGTATCGCGGGCGCGTGTCTCGCCTATGTGATCGGATGGCACGGCGGCGCGCGTTTACTGCGTGGCGCAGCTAAAAGGCTGCGTTTCGATACGCGAAAAATACAGTCGCTAGAGAAATGGTTTCACAGGGCGGGCACTCGTATGATTTTCCTCTCGCGCATCATACCCTATATTCGCCCTTTTTCCTGCTTTCCCGCTGGTATAGCGCGTATGCCCTTTCGTCGTTTCCTGGCAGCAGCGGCGAGCGGCTCGGTTATCTGGTGCGTGGTGATGCTTGCCATTGGCTGGAACCTGGGCCACCGTTGGCGGCTGGCACTCTCCCTGATGCAACTCTATACAGTGCCGGTGGTGCTGGTTATTATCTTGCTGGTGGTAGGGTATTTCCTTGTGAGAACAACTATCAAACGCCGCCTGGATGCTCGCTTACAGGAGATATCAGGCGACGTGGTGGGTGCTGAGAATCAGAACAATCACGATTTACTCGAAGTGTGAATAGCGACGCCCCTTGTGGGCGTCCCGTCTCCATTTTTCTACAGTATATATGTATACGCTGAAAAGGACGGGACGCCCACAAGGGGCGTCGCTACTGATTAGACTTTTACCAGGTTCAATCCGAAGATATCACCAGACGCGCCGATCTCCTCCAAGGCCCATTCGGGGATGGGATCATCCACTGAGATAATCATAAGGGCGGTTTCGGGCGCGTGTTGCATGTCTCGAATATGCGGCGAGCGCACGATTGGCCCCACATCCATATGACGGATGTTGACTTTTGCTTTGCCCAGCACGGTACCAACTCGCCCGATCATGCCCGGCTGGTCGAGGTTGCGGCAGAACAGGATGTAGCCCTCCGGCGCAAATTCTGTCCAGTAGCGACCCACACGCACGATTCGCGCCTCGTTCTGCATGACGGTGCCGCCCAGCACACTTATGTACTCGTCGCCGGAGCCTGGTTTTCCGGCCAGGGACGATACATGTCCATTCAGACCCGGCACATGAATAGTGATCAGATTCGTAAACGCGGTTGATGTGGTTGACTTTTGTTCGATGATCTCCAGTCCGCGCTGCTTTGCCAACAACTGGGCGTTAATCATATTGACATGCGCGTCCGAGACGGATTCGAGCAGTCCTTTGATGAGGGCCGCCTGTAAGGGACGCAGGTCATAATTGGCAATATCGCCACTGTAACTAATCTCGATCTTGTTGAGCGGGCCGGGCTGCAATTGCGTATACAACCGTCCCATTTGTTCGACCAGTCGCATATAGGGTTGCAGCATCTTGAGCGTTTCGGGCAAGATGAGCGGGGCGTTGACCGCTGCTCGCGGAAAGCCGCCGCGCAGTACCGAAACAATCTGCTCAACCACGTCGAGGGCAACCCCCACCTGCGCCTCTTCGGTTGAAGCGCCGAGGTGTGGCGTGGCGATAACGCGCTCGTGCGCCATCAGTTGCCGCAAGATGTCATCGTCGCGCACCGGCTCCTGGCTAAAGACATCGAGGGCGACGCCCGCCAGCCGGTTTTCATTTAGTGCGTGCAGCAGCGCCTCTTCGTCGATCAAGCCGCCGCGCGCGCAGTTAATCAGCCGCGCTCCCGGCTTGATGAGAGTCAGTTCCCGCGCGCCGATCAGCCCGCGTGTTCCCTGGGGGCCGCTGGTGAGCGAGGTGTGCAGGGTCACGAAATCGGCCTGTTGCAGTAGTTCATCCATGCTTAACATGGTGATATCCAACTTGTCGGCGTGTTCCTGCGAGACGTAGGGATCAAAAGCGATAACCTGCATTGCCAACCCCTGGGCGCGCTGCGCTACCTCTTTGCCCACTTTTCCCAGCCCGATGATGCCCAGTGTTTTATTGCGCACCTCGACGCCCAGGAAGCGGCTTTTTTCCCACTTGCCAGCTTTCATGCTGCTATTGGCGGCGGGAACGTGTCGTGCCATCGCCATCAGCATAGCGATGGTATGCTCGGCAGCCGCGATGATATTGCCTGTGGGGGAGTTGACCACCATGATGCCCTGGCGCGTTGCCGCGTCGATATCAATATTGTCCACGCCCACTCCGGCGCGGCCAACGATCTTGAGGCGTTGCGCGGCGGCCAGGATGTCTGCCGTTACCTGTGTCTCACTGCGCACGATCAGGGCCGTATATTCGCCTATACGCGCACGCAGTTGCTCAGGTTTGAGGCCGGTCTGCACGTCGATCTGCGCTTCGGGCAGTTCCTGGCGCAGGAGTTCTATACCCTCCTGCGCGATGCGATCTGCAATAAGAATGCGAAAATTGGCTTCTTCCATCACTGCTCCATACTCCATTCTCCCAGCTTCTCTTCTATCCTTGAAAGCCGAACTCGCGCAGGCGGTTTTCAAATGTGTCCAGGGCCTCGACCAGGTCTGCTTCTTCGAAGAAGCCAAGGTGGCCGACACGGAAAATCTTGCCCTCAAGCTGCTCCTGTCCGCCGCCAAAGACCACGCCATCCACCTCGCGCACCTTTTTGAGCAGCGCTTTGCCATCGATTCCTTCGGGTAGTAAAATCGCCGTTACCGTGTTCGATGCGCGGTCATGGTCGGCCAGCAACTTCAGTCCCATGTTAGTAGCGCGCCAGCGCACATAGTCTCCGATACTCTGATGCCGCTCGAAAATGGCTTCGCGCCCTTCGGCAAGCATCAGTTCGAGCGCGACATCCAGCGCGTAAAAGACTGAAACCGGCGGTGTTGTCGGGTGCTGCCATACTTCCAGTTTCTTGCGCCACAGTTCCCAGTCAAAGTAGAAACGCGGCAGCGTTGCGTTCTTGCTGGCTTGCCAGGCACGCGAGCTGGCGGCAAGCATCATCAATCCTGGAGGTGAACCCCAGCCTTTTTGCGAGGCGGTGAATACCACATCTATGTCCCAGGCGTCCATCTCCAATGGCACGCAGCCAAGCGAGCTAACGGCGTCCACTAGAATCAGCGCGTCTGGATTGTGTCCGCGAATCACGGCAGCCAGCGTTTCCACGTCGTTGGTGACACCGGTTGATGTCTCGTTGTGCGTCATAATCACGCCCTTAAAGGGTTTGCTCGCCTTCAAACGCTCCTCGATGACGTTGGGGTCAGCCGCCTGTCCCCAGGCAAAATCGATGCGCGTAATATCCAGCCCGTAGATTCCAGCGATTTTGGCGAAGCGGTTGCCGAAGGAGCCTATCGAAATGGCGATCACATGGTCGCCGGGCGAGAAAAGATTGGCGATGGCCGACTCCTGCCCGGCTGTACCGGAAGCCGGATAGGTTAGCACCGGGGAAGCCGTCTGGAAGAAATATTGCAAACGGGCCGTTACCCTGCGCACGATGGCGGCAAACTCTGGCCCGCGATGGTTAATCATGGGGTTGGTCATGGCCTGTAAGACTTCTTGCGGCACCGGTACCGGCCCAGGAATACGTAAATTTTGCGTTGGGATGGGCTGGCGAGGCTCAACTTGCGGAACAGGTATGGCTTTGCGCTCTCGAATAGTCATCTTCTACTCCATCTATACCGGCAAAACAAGCCGGTGATACGTTAATGAACAGACTGCATTCCAAAAAGATGCGGCAGATAACGGCTACGTTATCTGCCGCGTTGCTGATAACTCTACACTCAAAATTATAGCACACAGGGGAGTGATGTCAAACGCACGCGAGTGTATAACTTTCTCGTGCTTTATGCGGCCACAAGGTCAAGAAGTGAGCGTGCGGCATTTTCATCGGGCGCAGCAGCAATCTGATCAAGCAGCAAATTGAGTTTATCGGGTTTACTAATTTGAGCTACCCTTTGCAGTGCCAGCTCAGCCAGAGAGGGAAAGCGGAGTCTAATAGCGGTAACTATGGCTTTTCGCAGACCTTCAGCGAGACCTTCTGTTCTCCCTTTCGCTCTCCCCCTGGCTTCGCTCTCCTTGCGGATCTTTCTCATCTTGGGGTCTTTTTCCATTAAGTCGTCCCACATATTCAATCGCTCCTGATCAAGAGACTTCGTCGATGCGATGCAACTTGACAAAGTTGGTGCGTGCCTGGCTTGCGATAGGTAAACCGCCCATAATGACCACGTACTCCCCAGGGTGTGCCAGACCGTCTTCTAGCAGGCGCTTTTCGACCAGCGCGATCAGATTCTCTGTTGTGCCCTGCATACTGATGAGGTGGGGCCACACGCCCCACCAGAGCGCGAGTTGATGATAGACGTGTTCGGAGGGAGTATAGGCTAGAATGGGGACGCGGGGGCGATCATTTGAGATGAGGCGAGCCGAGTTGCCGGAGCGTGTGAAGACGACGATGTCTTGCACATGCGTATCTTCCGACAGGGCGCGGGCGGCATGGCTGACCGCTTGCGCGAGGGAGCGGTGCTGGTGGATGGGGTGAACATCTGTGTGATAGTTGGCCTCGGTTTCGATTGCGATGCGCGCCATCATCGAAACTGCCTGGATGGGGAAGGCTCCTACCGATGTCTCGGCGCTAAGCATGATGGCATCGGTTCCTTTGAGGATGGCGGTGGATACGTCGCTTACCTCGGCCCGCGTTGGGCGGGGATTGGTTATCATCGATTCGAGCATCTGAGTAGCTGTGATGACGGGCAGACCCAGCTCATTGCATTTACTGATGATACGCTTTTGAATGAGGGGTACTTTCTCCGGGGGCATTTCAACGCCCAGATCGCCGCGCGCTACCATTACACCGTCTGTCACGGCCAGGATGGCATTGAGATGTTCAACCGCTTCGGGCTTCTCTATTTTGACGATGAGGAGGATGTCCCGGCCATCTTCTTCGCCATATATCTCGGTTATATACTGCCGGATAAGCTGTTTGGCTTCACGCGCGTCTTCTGGTTTGCGCACAAAGCTCAGCGCGACGTAATCGACGCCCTGCGCGACACCAAAATGTAAATCGTCGCGATCCTTCTCGGTCAACGCGGGAGAACTGACGGCAACCCCTGGCAAATTGATGCCTTTGTGTTCTCCAAGCTCACCGCCGTATACCACTTCGCATTGCACATCGGTTGCGTTTGTGCCAAGGACGCGCAATTCGAGCAGACCATCGTTCGAGCAAGATACGGTCTCCTGCTTTTACATCTTGCGGTAGCGGCTTGTAGATGGTGGAGAGAATTTGCGCATTGCCTGCCACGTCGCGAGTGGTGATAATGATGTGCGAGCCATCAACGAGCGTGACGGGCTTGCCATCCTGAAGCTTTCCGGTGCGTATCTTTGGCCCCTGCAAGTCCTGCAAAATAGCCACCGCGCATCCCAGGCGAGCGGAGATGGTTCGTACGCGTTTGACGACTTGCTCATGTTCCGCGTGCGTACCATGCGAAAAATTCAGCCGCGCAACGTTCATGCCTGCGCGCATGAGTTGTTCAAGACGCTCCTCACTGCTGGTCGCGGGGCCGATGGTACAAACAATTTTTGTATGGCGCATGGATTGATTCCTCTACGTGTTTTTTGGGGACAGGGATTTCGTCATGAATAGCTTTTCATGCGCTATTTGAAGTTATCCTTTGGTGGCGATGATTTGCAACCACAGGCGAGGTACCTCGGCCATGTCAAGTTCCTGGCCCGTCTGATAAACCGTTGCGCCAAGCGCCATCGCGCCAAGCGTCAAATTGACTCCGGGCAAGGCCCCTTCAATGAAAAGCCAGTAGTGACCGAGATCTCGTAATCCATCCAGCGACATCATCACATACTCCTGGATGGCTTCTACATGGCTAAATCCATGCTCTAGAAGCAGGCTGCTATACTCGTCGGGTGTGAGTAAATGCATCGCAGTCTTTTTAACCTCGCGTGAGGCAAGAGCTTCTGGATGCTCTTTGCGCAGCCAACCGGCGGCGCGGCGTATCCATAAACGACCAAAACGTGTCGTCTCATCAGGGCTGGTGCCGTTGTAGAAGGCGCTATTACAGGCAAAGACTCCACCAGGAGCAAGAATAGCGGCGATGTGTTGAAAAGCTGTAAGTTTGTCGGGGACGAGGTGGATGGCGTTACAGAAGAAAATAGCATCGGCATCATGGACAAGCGCGGGAAGATCGGTGGTTTCTCCCTGGAAAAAATCGGCTTGCGCTCCCATCTCCTCCATGCCCTTGCGGGCGTGGACAAGCGCTTCGGCTGAAGGATCAACGCCGATAATACGTGCCTGGCGTCCCTGCGCAGCTATTTCTTCGGCAATCAGACGGGTGACAGCGCCGGTCCCACAGGCCATATCTACGACCGTCAGTGATACGTTATCGGAACGTGTCATAAGCCGGGCGAGGGCTTGTTGGACCAGCGAACGATTGATTGTTGTATAAAATAGGTGTGCTGCAAATGGCTCAAAGGTAAATTGCCTGGTCTCTTCAGTTTCATACAACCCCATTGATGATTTCTCCTTTACCAATGCCAGCCATTCTACTTTGCGAGGTGTATTCAGCCAGCATTCTATCGCGTCCGAAAAATTATATGTCATATTTGAAAAAAATGCTATCTCAATACTATCTCATTGGGAACAAGTGTATCCATCGTCTTGTTTTCCTTAGTGAAAGGGTGGTATCAGTAAATAGAAACATCCTTCAATCGTGAAGTTACGTAGAACGTAAGCCCAGTTTATGAAAATTGTTTGAACAATTTCAATGTAAAGGAAACAAGATGAGTGATTTAAAGAACATGCCTGAGAGCTATTGGAAAGAGAAGCTGACCCCGCAGCAATACCATGTTTTGCGCGAGAAAGGGACGGAGCGAGCATTTACTGGCGCGTTGTACAATAATCACGCCAGGGGGATGTACCAGTGCGCGGCCTGCGGGCAAGATTTGTTCTCGTCCGATGCCAAGTTTGAGTCCGGTTCGGGTTGGCCGAGCTTTGATGATCCTGTCAATCTGGAGCATGTCGATCTGCATGAAGACCGCTCATTCTTCATGAAGCGGGTCGAAGTCACCTGTAAGAATTGTGGCTCGCATCTCGGCCATGTGTTTGAGGATGGCCCCAGAGAGACCACTGGTTTGCGCTATTGCATCAATTCCGCGTCGCTGGCTTTCCAGCCCACCAACGCGAATGAGGAGAAGTGAGGTAAGATATGGCTCAGTTTGAAACCGCCACGCTGGCAACTGGATGTTTCTGGTGTACAGAAGCGATTTTCAGCAGACTCAAGGGTGTTTCGTCTGTTGTCTCGGGCTATGCATCATCGAAAGTAGCCAATCCTTCGTATCAAGCCGTCTGTTCGGGGAACACCGGGGCGGCGGAAGCCGTGCAGGTCACATTCGACCCGTCGGTCATAACCTATGACAAATTGCTGGAAATTTTCTGGCATGTGCATGACCCTACCACGCTAAATCGCCAGGGCAATGATGTGGGAACCCAGTATCGTTCGGGGATTTATTACCAGAGCGACGAACAAAAACGTATTGCCCTGGCTTCGAAAGTAGCCATAGACAAATCAGGCTCCTACCGCAAGCCAGTCGTGACGGAAATTGAACCCTTCACCAACTTCTATCCCGCCGAGGACTATCACCAGGAGTATTACGACAGGAACAGTCACCAGCCCTATTGCATGGCCGTCATCGATCCGAAGGTCAGGAAATTGTTGAAAGAGTACCGCAATGAATTGAAGGAAGAGTTTGCGCGTTAGCCGCTAGCTCGCCCGGCACGCTGCTTGCTGAGTAGCCACAGCGAGCAGCCCTGCGCCAGCAGCGCGCCCAGCAGGGCGCATCCGAAGGCGGCGATGATGCCCCAGGGTTCGATCAGGGTGGTGAGGGCGAGATAAAAGGCTACAAAAGCGAAGGAGCCAGCCAGGATACCGCGCAGCACCAGGCGCGCGGCGGCGGCTCCTTCAAATTTATGCGAAAAGATAGCGACGATGGATGAGAAGATGGGCAGGGGCGATAACAACCCGCTCAGGCGCGGACCCAGCACGCTGGCCGCTCCTGTGAGTGTAAGCACAAACAGGGTGGCGATGAGCATACGCAGGGCCATATCCCACGTCGCCGAAATGGTTGCAGGCGCGAACTTACTGGTCTGTTTGTTCTCATGAGGGAGTACATAAAGCGAGATACAGAGTACGCATATCGCGAGAATCAAGGCAACGGGCAAAGGTAAGAATATCTGCGTAAATAAGAACGTCCCCACAAGGTAAGCGACCCAACTGCCGAGCCAGCAGAGCAGCCAGCCGAACCGTAGAGAAAGCCAGCAATACACCACGCAAAAAGCGGACAGGGAGATTACCCCCATCAGCGTTCCCTGCGCGGCGTGCGCAGCGAACTTCGTGCCCTGCTCCAGAGCCAGGAAAAATGAGACGGGACCTGAGGTCAGCGGCAATCCGACGAGCCAGCCGCTCACAGTGGGACCAAACTTGCGCCCCGCGAGTGTGACGCCGCCAAGCAACAGCGGTGTCAGGATCAATTTGAGTAAGAGCATGATCAGTTTGTGCTTTCCAAAGAGTAGGTGTCGAAATTTATTATATGCCTTTTGCGCTTGAGAGCGGTAGAGCTATCCACTGAGCCAGCCACTGCCGGGTGTGATGATCGCGGACGCGAATGATAATATGTCGCGGGTAACAATAAAAGGCGAAGGATGGCAGAATATCGGGTTTATCGGGCTGGTAGGCGAATTTCTCTGGTCCGTCGATGCGGCGCGGCCCATGGTGTCTGCCTGTGTACCAGGGAGACATCAGATTGACATGCGTGACTGGATGTTTTCCCAGCATTTCGGTGCAGACCAGTCCGGGCGACTCCCAGCCAGAGTGAGTATGCCCGCTGATGTAGAGCGCGACCTGAGAATGCCGGGCCAGAATTTCCCGCACGGCTGCCGAGTTTTCGACGAAGAAAAACGGATCGAGCGAATCGGCGTCAAGGTCATGAGCGGGGTCGCGGTCGAGTACTGTGTTGCGCAGCGGGCAATGCGCGAAAACGATGGCTGGTTGGTCGGGATGTTCCTGCAAAGTGGTATCCAGATAGGCGAGTGATGCCTGGGAGAGCATTACCTGTGTATCTTCCTGATGGTCGTCACGTGAATAAGGATCAGGATGATCGAGCATGATGCAGGTGATGCCGTTGGTTTCCCAGGCATAGCGAACGGGTTTGCCCCAGGCTATGCTAAATTGCTGCTCGTCGTGCAGCGTGTCTCCGGCGCGTTCGCGATGATATTCGTGGTTGCCGATGCCCGGATAGAATGGCACATCTCCAAGATTTTGCACTAATTCCCTTTGAGCCAGGCGATAGTTTTCTGGCGCGCCCGTTTGCACGACATCACCTGGCGAGACGACGAAGGCGGGCGTGCCTGCTTCCTGCCAGAGCGAGCGTAAATCTTGAAACATGGGAGCCAGGCGGCGCGAGTGAATGGCCTGCCATTGCGGGCGCGCGCGGTAGTGCAAATCGCCGATGGCCCAGAAATGCAGCAAACACGGTTCTTCTGATGCCCCCTCTTCATACAATGGCTGTATTTTCAACAAGCCTACCCTTTCTGCGTTTCAGATGGAATTTGTGCGGTTGCTGGTGCGAGAATGAAACGGTAGCCTACCCCGTGTACTGTCTGAATGAGGGTTGGGTGCGCCGGGTCAGCTTCAACCTTCTGACGCAGGCGGCTGATGGTTGGTTTGAGGAGTTCGTTCGCATCACTATACGCATAGCCCCATGCCGCCGTCAGAAGCTGGCCATGGGTCAGTACCATACCCGCGTATTTGAGTAGATGTTCGAGCAGTCGAAATTCGGTAGGTGTAAGAGCGACCGCTTTCCCATCCTTCTTCACCTGGTGCGCCGGAATATCAATGACCAGCGTTCCCACATGAAAAACCTGCTTCTGTTGTTGGCGTAGATTGACAGAAGGCATGGTAGCACGCCGCTGTACAGCGCGCAGACGTGCCTGTAGTTCCACGAAGCCAAAGGGTTTTGTCAGGTAATCATCGGCTCCCAGATCAAGCCCCCTGGCCTTGTCGAGTTCATCGTCGCGCCCGGTCAGCATGATGATTGGCACGTCTGATACTTCGCGAATGAGGCGGCAGGTCTCCCATCCATCCAGTTTGGGCATGTTGACATCGAGCAATATCGCTGCGGGATGTTCGTTCTCTAACATTTGCAGACCAGCAATGCCATGTTGGGCCGAAACAAAACGGTATCCGGCTTTGGTCAAATTCAGTTCTGTCAGGCGCAGCAGAGCAACGTCATCATCAATCATAAGAATGGTATTCATAATCGTTCTTTATCGTTCCTTCCCAATCACAGATTCTGCCAGATCTCGCGCATCAACTCCATTAGTATGTATGGTCTCGTTATCTGAGTCCTTGAGTTCGTTATGGGGAATGACGGGCGGCGTATCATCTGTAACTGTCCAGAGAGAAAGTATAAAACACGCTCCGCCCTCAGGGAGATTTTGGACCTGGATCGTGCCATTGTGCGCTTGCAATAATTCTCGCACAATGTATAATCCCAATCCGTAACCGCGTGTCCAGTGATAAGAGGATTGCGAGCCACGCGAGAATCGCTTAAAGATGTGGTCGATCTGGTCTGCGGAAATACCGGGGCCGTGATCGGATACGCGAATCCGTACCTGGTTGGTCGCGGTGTCCAGTTCGGTTTCCACTTCGATAGGGGTGCCTTGCGGCGTATACTTGCGCGCGTTGTCAAAAAGGTTGCGGAAGACAATCTCCAGTAAGCCGCTATCTGCCCATACTCTGATATCTGATGTAGGTTCGCGCACAATGATACAATGCGTGTCGCCAGTCCATTCTGAGCGCATCCGGTCCGCGACGCCCTGGATCAAGCGCGAGATAGAGAGCGGCTGTAAATGTACCTCTAAACGTCCGGCATCAAATCGTGTCAGTTGCAGCACTTCCTCAACTACCTCGCGCAAACGCCGCGTCTGTTGATCCAGAATGTTTAAGACTTCGTGGTAAAGTTCGTTATCCGCGCCCGGATCAAGCTGGCCCAACATCTCTACCGAGCCTGTGACGGTTGTCAGGGGGGCGCGCAGTTCATGAGATACCATGGTCACAAAGTCAGTTTTCAATTGCTCTACCGCTTTAAGCTGCGAGATATCATGCAAGCCAATCACCATTTGTTGCCCGTCTATTTGCTCACCAGTTGGCATGGGAGCGCAGCTAATAGCTAGCCAGCGCTGCTGACCAGTGCGTGAGGTGATAGCCATTTCTATCTCAGACTGTTCTGAGTGCGTTAGCAATGCAGCCAGTAGTGGAGATGATTGTTCCGTACTCTCTTGATCTACCGTGGCGGGGTCTTTGCAACCCAGCACTTCCCAGCAATAGCAGCCAATAGCTTCATCGACAGGCCAGCCGCACAGGTGTTCAGCCGCCGGATTAAATTTTAGAATACGGAGTTTTTCATCCACCAGGATCACGCCATCAGCGGTGGCATCGATAACGGCCTGGGTGTGCTGGCGTTCCAACGTCAGGGAAGCAATGGTTGAGCGCAAACTCAGGCGCATCTTGTCGTAAGCCGAGGCGAGCCGCCCAATCTCGTCGCCGCGCGCTATCTGTGGATCAACGGTCAGGTCGCCATCCGCGATGGCATCGGTTGCGCGCAAGAGTGACTTGAGCGGTTTCGTCAGCGAGCGTGTGATAACGAGCGCTAGCAGGATTGAGAGGAGCAGACAGAGCGTGGTGAGCAAGAAAACCAGCACAGTGGACCTGCCGCTTTCTTGCTGCATCTGGTCTGCGGCGGTTCTGGCTTCGTTTTGCTCCAGCGTGCCAAGCTGCGTTATGGCATCGAGAGTTGAAGCTAAAGCCGGCGCTTGTTGGCTGTACTCAATTGTAAGCGCGCGCGCGAGTTGCCCGCCATCTACGAGAGTCTGGATTTGTCGCGATGTTGCGCTCGTGGAGAGTACGCCGACTACAGCACGGTTGACCAGCGGTATATCATGGTTGCGCAAGTTCTGAGCATCGGGCCTTTCGTAGTCCTGAAGTTGCTGTCGATATTTTGCGATATCTTTGAGAACGGATTGCAGGCTCGAGATAGTCAACTGGGTCTGCTTATTTTGTGCCTCGGTTGAAACAACGGTTGGTGTGGAAGTTGGGCCGGGTACGCCCTGCGCATCTGGCGTGTTTGCATCTACGTTTGTGGCGTTGACCAGGCTAAGCTCAAAATCACGCTGCCTGAAAAGTGATGAGCGCAGGTGTACCAGCGTTATCACTTCGGGCAGGTCGCGTGAGTTAAGCTCCGTCGTCGTGCTGGTGAGCGCGGAAAATTGCTGGATTGCCAGGAAGCCAATCAATCCGGTGAGCAGAATAATCGTCATGAACGCCAGCGCCAGGCGCATGCCGATTGACAAACTAAAGCGTTTATGGTTTTTTTGTCGTAGTGCCATGTTTGGTTCCTGTCTTTTGCTACCAGAATGAGTGCGCATCCAATGATTTTGCCATGCTACAACAATTATACTCATACACAGGTGAAGAGACGATTAAATTTCGTCATGGTTACTCCCGATTACGCGCTGCGCGCGGCATAGATGCCTAGCAACCTGGCCAGCCACTCGGTTTCCAGGCGCAAGCCTTCATTCAGGGTGAAGGCAGGCGCGAAACCCAGTTCGGTGCGCGCCGCCGTAGTATCGGCGGAAGTGTGCGCCGCGTCTCCCAACTGGCGCGATTGATAAATGACCTGGGCGCGTTTCCCAGTGATCTGTTCCAGTATGCCAATCACTTCATTTACCGTGACGCGCCCTCCGCCGCCCAGGTTGTAGCAGGCGCCAGGGCGTCCGTTCTGCATGGCTGCCAGGCAGGCTGCAATGATATCATCGATATATGTGAAGTCGCGCGATTGCTCGCCATCGCCATAAATGGTAATTGGCTCGTTACGCAGGATAGCGCGTATGAATTTGTGAAACGCCATGTCGGGGCGCTGTCGCGGTCCGTAGACGGTGAAGAAACGCAGCGAAATGGTGGGCAGACCGTATTCGGCTGTATAAAGCCTGCACAGGTATTCTGCCGCCAGTTTCGTTACCCCGTAGGGCGAGATGGGCATGACTGGGCCATCTTCGCGCGCGGGCTGCACGGGCGAATTGCCGTATACCGAGGACGACGATGCGTAGATGACTCGCTGCACGCTGCCCTGTTTGGCGGCTTCGAGCAGGCGCTGGGTTGCCAACACATTATGCTCGACGTATGGGACAAAGCTTTCGCCCCAGCTATTGCGCACACCAGCCTGGGCCGCCAGGTGGTAGATGTAATCAACGCCGTGCAGTAATTCTGCCATGTCTACTGTGCGCAGATCGGCCTCGCGAAACTGAAAATGTGGCGATTGCCGCAGGCGCGCCAGGTTTGCCTCTTTCATAGCGCGTGGGTAGTAATCAACAAAGGTATCGATGCCGATTACGCGGTAGCCGCGTTTCACTAACGCCTCGGCCATGTGCGAGCCGATGAAGCCGGCTGCACCCGTTACCAGACATGTTTCACGCTCAAAATTGCTCTTCATAGTAGTGTATCTCCTTTTTTACTTTAAAAACTCACCAGGCGGTGTGAAGTTGTGATGGGCTGTTGGTGACGGAACTGAAGCGAGTACAGGCGGTAATAGTGACCACGCCGCGCCAGAAGTTCCGCTGGTGTACCCATTTCGACGATGCGCCCCTCGTCGAGAACCAGGATAAGATCGGCGCGTTGGATGGTGGAGAGCCGGTGCGCGCTCACAATGGTAGTGCAGCCGGACATCAAGCGTTCTAATGCCTCCACCACGCTCTCTTCTGATTCAGCATCAAGTCCCACAGTTGGCTCGTCGAGCAGCAGGATCGGCGCTTTACGGATCATGGCGCGCGCGATGGCGAGTCGCTGGCGCTGTCCGCCGGAAAGCCCCATACCACGTTCCTCGAGCAGCGTATCGTATCCTTCCGGCAACTTGCGAATAAACTCATCCGCGTTTGCGGCCAGGGCTGCGGCCATTATCTCCTCGTCGGTCGCCTGCGGTCGTCCATAGGCGATGTTTTCGCGTATGCTGGCGTGAAATAACACAGGGTCTTGTGGCACCAATGCGGTCTGCTGGCGCAGGCTGGATACTGTATAGGAGCGGATGTTCTGCCCGTCGATGCGTATCTTGCCTTGTTGTGGGTCATAGAAACGCTGCAGCAGGTGCAGGATGGTGCTTTTCCCTGCTCCCGTATGACCAACCAGCGCAACCATCATGCCGGGGGAGATATTGAAGGTGAGGTCATGCGCGATTGGACGCAGCGCTTCATATCCGAAACTGACATTTTCGAAGGTGATTAAACCACGCAGAGATGGAGCAGGCCTGGCCTCCGGCAAATCAATAATGTCGGACCTGGTCTCAAACAACTCCATCACTCGTTCCGCGCTTGCCATGGCGCGAGTGACAGTGCTGCTTAGTTTGCTCATCTGTCGCATAGGTGAATACATCGTGCGCAAGTAGGCGTTAAACACCAGCAGATCGCCGATGGAGATCAAACCCAGCAGTACGAACACACCTCCAACGCCCAGCACAACCAGTGTCCCAACGTCGGTTGTCAGATCGACTACTGATGGCAGACCCGATTGTAGATGCGCTGAGATGGTACCCAGGCGCAATGCGCGTGTAACGCTCTCTTCATACCGTTGCTTGACCTGTGCTTCCATGCTGAAGGCTTGCACGACGCGCATACCGAGCAGGTTTTCTTGCGCGATGGCGTTCGAGTCGCCTTCTTGCGTGCGCGTTTGTCGCGCAATCTGCTTGATCGCGCGTAGATATTTGCGTAAAATCACATAGAGACAGAGTGCGATGGTCAGGCCAATCATGCCGAATACCGGGTGTATCACGAACAGGATGCTGATAATCCCCGTCATAATGAGCAGGCTGAGCAGCAGCACCGGCAGCGCCGTTACCAGTAAGTCCTGGATAGCCTGCACATCTGAGGTGACACGTGTCAACAGATCGCCCATACGCTGGTGATCATAAAAAGATGGACTAAGCTGCTGAAGATGGGAGAAGAGATTGCAGCGCAGTTGGAAGATGACCCGTTGCCCTGTACCCGCCAGCATACGCATACCCAGATAGCTGGAACCAGCGCCAATGAGGGCTAATACCAGCAATGAGACGCAGAGAGAGATGAAAAGCTGCGTGCGATTTAGCGCGATTGCTTGCGGAATAATATGCGTCCAGGGGCTTTGCAACGGCTTCGCCAGCAACACGTTATCAAAGATCAGCTTGATGCTCCAGGGCGAGGCCAGGTTGGTCAGTGTATCGAATACTAGCACCAGTAAGGCCAGCCCGATCTTCCAGCGATGTGGGCGCACGTAAGGCCAGTAAAATCGTAAAATTGCCTGTCGTTGATTCTGTATCTTCATTTTCATTATCTCATTCTTCCTTCGCGCATCCTGATTACCGCGCGCTCGCGATGGCTTGCAGGGTGTTGCATTCTTCCTCGCGCAAATCGCTCAAACCATTGAGTATGGCTTGCAATGCGCTTACCTGTCCCCCAAAGGTGATGCCTGCCGCCGCGAATTGGCTGCGCTGTGGGCGTGGCTGCTCAATCGCTTGCAGGGCTGATTCGATTAATGCGCGAGGAGTCAACTGGTCGGGGTGCAACATGTGTACCAGTCCATGCCTGGCAAGCAGTGTTGCCCGGATGAGCTGTTCCTGGCGTGGCGTGGTGCGCGGTATAATCAGGCTGCGCTGCCCCATCTCCAGTAATTCGCAGCTGGTGTTATACCCCGCCATCGCGATCACCAGGTCAGCCGATTTCATCAGGGGCAACGGGTCGGCCAGGAATGGCTCGATGCGTACCCTGTCCTGGGACAGGCTGCTCGCCAGTTTCTTTAGCTCTTCCTGTTCGCTATCGGGCATGAGCGGACCGGTGAGCAACACGCTGGAGAACGGAAGAGGCCGGCATAGCTGTAGTCCCTGTAAATAGGCTTTCAACAGGGGAAAACTATCGCCGCCGCCGCCGCCGGTGACTACGACCTTCCAGTCCTGGCTTGAAATAGTATCTCTACCAGTCACAGGGGCCAGATTTATTGCGTCTGCAAGGGGTGACAGGTTATCCTCAATACAGGGGGCATTGACACGATGCAGGTATCCGCAGTAGTGTACCCGTTCAATTACATCGCGTGGCAGCGCGTATTCCCTGCCGAGATCATACATTTGCTGTGAGCCATAGACAAGCACCAGGTCGAAGCCCTCTTCGAGCGTGTGATAAATTCCTTCCTGCACCCAGTTTTTGCGCACAATATGACTTGAGTCCAATATGTCGCGCAGGCCGATTACGCGCAGGCAACCTGGTTGCGACGCTTGCAACATGGCGAGCGTCGGCAATACTTCACCTTTCCATCCCTGTGGCGCGTGATCGACTAGAAAAATATCGGGATGATACACCTGGGCGGCCTCACACAGGATGGTAGCGCGCAGGTCACGGATTTCTGAATACTCCATGCTCAGGTCGCGCGCCCGGTATGAACCATCTTTGTCTTTGGTCACAGAGGGTAACTTGATGTAATCGACACGCGGGGGTAACGTGAAGGCATGTGCTACGGGTGATCCGGTGACGATCAATACTTCCGCATCTGGCAGCATAGTCGTGAAGTGCTCCGCCAGCGAGATGGTGCGCCGCAGGTGTCCCAGTCCAAATGTATCATGACAGTAGAGAAGGAAGCGCAGCTTGTGTGGAAAGTTGTGGTCATCTTCTATTTTTGAAAGTGTAGGCGACTTCTGCATATGTTGTTACTACCTTTCTCCTGGTATGTATGATTTTGTGCTCATGTAACAAGCATAGCGGGTGGAGTTTGTGAAAAGGGTGCTGAAAGGTTGAGATTTTGTTGGGATTGCGCTTGCGAAGCGCGTAGATTACCAGGGCGACCCTTGCGGTCGCTCTGGTAACTGCCTATCTTAAATCAGTTTCTCGATGAGCCGCGCGTTTTCTCTGGCCCCGTCAACCATAATCTTGCCCTGCGTCTCATCAGGATATGGCTCGGCCAGGCAGGTCTCCAACAGAGGTGACATGTCTTGTTTTAGGACAGCTTCGAGATGCGCGATCCGCAGGAAGTTCATTTCAGCTAATCGCATGGTGTGCATCATTTGTTCCTGTTCGTTGAGCTGGCGGGGGATAATCAGCGCGTTGGCCCCGGTTGTGATGACCTCGGCCAGTGTGTTATACCCGCCTGCTCCAATGAACAGGTCGCAGGCTTTTAACCAGGTGGGCAGGGGATTAAGCAGGCGTGTCCAGACCCAGTTTGGTCTATCGGCTGTCCTCTGTTGCAGGCGTTCATACGCATCGGCTTCGAGATATGGCCCGGCGGCGAAATACACAAAGTCGAAACGCGCCTGGATTTTCGCAAGCGCCGCCAGCATAGATTCCCAGAGTAACTCCGCGCCCTGACCGCCGCCGAAGCTCACGATGATTACGCGCGCGTTCGCGTCTATATTGAGGGCTGCGCGTGCCTCTTCTTTGCTGGCAACGGTTGGACGAACGACATAGCCGGTATACTTAATCAGCCGCGTGATCTCCGGTGGCGTCTGGTAATACTCCTCCAGGCAGAAAACACGCGGGTCGGTAAAGACGTGAATGGCGGCATACTGTTCTTGAATGAAGGATGTCATACGCGGGTTGAAAAATTCCGCGCTGGTTTCCGCGAATGATTTGAGGATGCCGCGCAGCCCCAGCACTTTGGCGGTGGCGGGAGAGTTGATGATGGCAGGCGTGAGTTCGCCGCGCTTGCCCTGTGGGTCGAAATCAACCATAAAGGCGTGGGGACGAAAATCTCGAATGAACGTGGCGACCAGGTTTTCGCGAATTTGCTGGAACTCTTTTTTGGTAATGGCTAAAATGGACTCGTTCCTGACCGCTCCCTCCTCGTCATAGCCGATAAAGGAGGGTATCTTCAACACGTCCATACCAGGCGGCAGCAGTTCGTAATAACGTGATGCCCCGGTAATGCCGATGACGGCGCTGTCAGGAAGGTGTTTGAGCAGTCCCTGTCCAAGCGCCAGCGAGCGTACGGTATGCCCCAGGCTGCGCCCGTTGTGCCAGTATAATGCGATGCGTTTTGTCATATATCACCTCTTATCCCTGTTGCCACAAGTTACAATGTCTATCAAGTTGTTTCGCAAAGTCCTCGATTCCCCATTTTGGGAAGACGGTCATTCTGTTGATAGTATAGCGTTGGCTTCTAGCATTCCAGCCTCCGTCCTCAACTGCGAAGGCAATCTCGTAATGCCGGCGTATCACATCCATGACCGCCTGGTTAAAGCCGCCATAGGGGTACGCGAAAGCGCGTAACGTGATACCGAGCTTTTTTTCCAACAGGTGTTTGTTGATTTGCACCGTCTCCAACAGCTCGTCGGGCTGCAAGCGAGTCATACAGTAGTGGAAGTGGCTATGCCCTCCAATATCGCAGCCGCTTTCATGCCAGAGGCGCAGCTCGTCCCATGTCATGTGCCTGACATCGTAGCAGGCTTTGGGATTCCAGCGATTGGTCTGTCCGACATACGCCGAGATCACGAAAAGTGTGGCGCGCATGGTATGCTCTTGCAATAATGGCAGTGCGACGCTCACATTGTCGGCATAGCCATCATCAAAAGTCAGTAAGACCGAGCGCGGCGGCGCTTCCTGTTCGCCATTGACATCAGCAATCGCCTGCTCAAGTGAGAGCGTAGTATAACCATGCTCACGCAGGTAATGAAGTTGTGCCTTGAATGCTTCTTCGGATATGGCGATTTTGTCCCGTATGGCGCGGTTGACGATGTGATAGCCGAGCGTTACGAACATTATGCTGCTCCTCTTTCTGGTTGCCCCGGCTCATACTCTGCGGTGTGCGGGCGGGTCAAGCGCCAGACATGCGCCGCCTCCGGTAGATCACCGGTGGCATTGCGCGTATCGATAACAAGCCGCGCTTCCTGCACTACCTGCGCGTAGTCCACGCCGGAATGGTTCGTCAGGATCACGACACAGTCGGCGGCTTGCAGCTCCTCGCTGTTCAGCGTTTTTGAGTGCAAGTTACTGTCATGCAACGGAAGAGTGGGAACATACTGATCCACATATTCCACGCGCGCGTGGCGTTTCAGCAACAGCTTTATCACGTCCAGCGCGGGCGACTCGCGCATATCGCTGATATCGCGTTTATAGGCTACACCCAGCGCCAGGATGCGCGCCCCGTTCAGGCATTTGCCCTGTTCATTCAGGGCGCGCGCCACCATGTCAACCACAAATTCTGGCATCTCTTCGTTGACCTCGCTGGCTAGCTCGATAAATCGCGCCCGGTAGTGCAACGAGCGCAGTTTCCAGGAGAGATAGAGCGGGTCAATGGGAATACAATGCCCGCCCAGTCCTGGGCCGGGATAGAAAGGCATAAATCCGTATGGCTTCGTAGATGCTGCCTGGATAACTTCCCAGATATTTATGTCCAGAATATCGGCCATCTGCGCAAACTCATTAGCAAGCCCGATATTGACCGAGCGAAAGGTGTTTTCCAGCAGCTTGACCAGTTCGGCGGCTTTGGGCGAACTGACCTGCACCACTTCAGACACGACCGGACTGTACAGGGCTGTAGCAAGCAGAGCGCATTGTCCGGTCATACCGCCCACGACTTTAGGTGTGTCACGCAGAGAGTAGCGCTGGTTGCCGGGATCGATGCGTTCGGGCGAGAAGGCCAGCCCGTAATCAATGCCTACATGTAGACCCCGGCGCTCGAAAAGAGGCAGTAGCAATTCTTCGGTGGTGCCGGGAAAGGTCGTGCTTTCCAGCACAACAAGCTGGCCCTTGTGCAGGTGGCGCGCTACCTGCTCAGCCGCGCTCATGACGTAGGAGACATCCGGCTCCTTGTTTTTTCCGAGGGGCGTAGGCACGCATATAGTTACCGCGTCGACCTCCGCCAACAGGCCAAAGTTGCTTGTTGCCTGAAAATTCGTCACCAGCGCCTGTTGGAAGTCCGTCTTGTCTACATCAGCAATATGACAGACCCCCTGGTTAAGCGAGGCGACTCGCGCTGCATCGACATCAAAACCTACGACGCGAAAGCCCGCGCGCGCAAATTCGACCGCCAGGGGCAGGCCCACGTAGCCCAGACCGATTACGCCAATAACGGCGGTGCGCTGCTCAATACGCTGCAAAAGTTTGGTTGTGGCCGCTTCACTATAGATCATTCCTATCATGATTCCTCTCGTTTCTATGGTTTTCATTTCTGTTGATTATCTTACACCAGACTGATTTCCTGGGAACGCTCATCCCGCGCGTGAGGCGCTGTTAGTGCGTTGTGCTCCTCGCGACGGGCAGGCTCAGGTTCAAGCTGCGCAAGTAAGAGTTGTTTGAGGCGCGTGACGTTACGCGCCATGTCGAAGCTCTCTAAAACTGTTTGCTGTCCGGCGGTGGCCAGGCGCTGCCGCAACTGTGGGTCATCGAGCAGGCGCGCCATCGCGTCTGCCAGCGCCTGGCTATCGCGGGTTGGAACCAGCACGCCGTTTTCTTCCGGCGCGATAAGCTCCGGGACGCCAGAAACCGGCGTGGAGATGACTGGCACACCCATATAGAGCGCTTCAACCAGTACATTGGGGATGCCGTCGCGGTCGCCATTCTCGCTTACCACACAGGGCAGCACCTTGAGTGTAGCCTGCCTGTACATCTCAATAACCCGTTCGTGCGTCTCCCCGCCGTACAACTCGACGCACTCGACGAGGTTGAGTGCGCGTATTTGCTCTTCGAGTATGGGGCGTAATGGCCCTTCTCCCACGATACGGCAGTGGAAGTGGTATCCCCGGTCTTTTAAGATACGGCACGCCTGTAACAGGTAGGTTAGCCCTTTCTTTTCGACCAGCCGCGCTACTGTCAGGAGCAGGGGGGTCTCATCCATGTGCGCGGCTGGAACAGGAAGGGCAGGGAAAACGCGCAGGTTCAGCCCGTGATAAATTCCATAAACTGATGTGTTTACAGTCTGGTCGATTTGCTCTGTCAGATATCGCTGGTTATAAGCGGTGCATGTTGCTACAAAGCTGGCCTGTCGCATCTTATACGCGATGGATGCTTTGCGCGAAAGGTAGATATCCTTGGCGTGCGCGGTAAAACTGTACGAAATGCCTGTAAAGTGGTGCGCCAGGTTTGCTACCGTGGAGGGCGTGTTCACGTAATGCGCGTGAATGTGCGTAATGCCCTCGCGTTCGAGCTGGTTGGCGAGATAGGCGGCATACAGCAGGTGCCTGGGCGTTGCCGGGTGATGATACTGCACAATGGCGATTGACACGGTGCGTAAAAATCGCCAGGGTGATTTGAGCAGGCGTTTCCCAGTTGCCGCCAGTAACCGCAACGTTCCGAACGGGAAACCTCGAGGGATATAACTGATCTGAGCCTGCACTTCTTGCGTGGCCTGGTTCACTTTTCCCTCTGGTTGCAGAAGCGAAAAGATACGCAGGTCAACTCCCTGGCGTTCGAGTTCTAAAACCTCATGTAGGATAAATGTTTCGGAAAGCCGGGGAAAGCATTTTATCAGGTAAGCGATTTTTGGTGTGTTCTGGCGCGGTGTCAGGGTCATAACACTCTCCTTGTATGCACAATTATGCTTCTCTGGCATAAAGTGAGACTAACTTTCGATACGTTTTGAACGATGGTGAGATCGTAATGGATATGCTTTTAGTGTAGTATGGTAAAGTTGGAAGAAAGGTGATAAAAGGTTGGGATTTAGTTCATGTTTTAGCTGCATCGCCCCTTTTTTGGTTGACAATTAGGACAGACCGTGCTATTCTAGGCGTGCCGTAGTCCAGGAACGCTCTTCGCGCTGCGCTGGGACGCGGCGCTTGCAAAATTACAGACCCCCGCATTGGGACAAAGAGCAAGACCCAGGGGGAAAAGGTGAGAGAATAAACGCATGACTGTTAAAATTCGTTTGAAACGTGTGGGGAAGAAAAAAGCCCCCAGCTATCGCGTCGTAGTGGCCGATTCCCGCTCGCCACGCGATGGCCGCATTATCGAAAATCTCGGCTGGTATAATCCTAGGGTTGAGCCATCCGCCATCCAGATCGACGCGGAAAAGGCCCTGGGCTGGCTGAAAGAGGGCGCGCAGCCCACCGATTCCGTCACTTCGCTTCTCAAACGTTCAGGCATCCTGGCCCGTTTCGAGCAGAGCAAGGCAGACGCGAAGGCGCAGACCGAAGAATAAGCGGGGGATAGAACATGCGCAAACTCGTTGAGTATATCGCAAAGTCGCTGGTTGACGACCCTACGGCAGTGCAGGTGCGCGAAGTGCGCAATGATCGCAATGCCCTGGTGTTGGAACTGCATGTTGCTCCCGACGATTACGGGAAGGTGATTGGCCGCCAGGGACGTGTAGCTCGGGCCATGCGCGCTTTACTGCGCGCGGGTGGCACGCGCGAGGGGCGGCATACATCGCTTGAAATTCTCTAGACGTGGTGCATGAGCGTGGATATTTCGCGCTCGTCCTGTCTTTTATGCGTTAGACGGTGAAGAAGTGCCGAAACAAAGTAATACTGAATGGGCTACTATCGGGAAAGTGGTAGCCCTTTTGGCTTAGGGGGCGAACTCAAAGTTCGCACGCTAACTAATATCCCCAACCGTTTTGCGGAACTCGATGCGGTTCATGTCGGCGATTTACATGTTCTCCACGTTATTGAAACTGTGCGCCCGTATAAAGGTGACATGATCCTCTTGAAATTAAAGGGCTTCGATGATGCGACCAGCGCTGAAAAGCTGCGCAACGCCGATCTGTGCATTCCCCTGAGCAAACTGGCAACATTGCCGCCCGATTCTTATTACCAGCATGATATTATCGGGTTGCGTGTCTTCACCCTCGACGATACTGCATTGGGAACTATTATTGATATCATCGAGACCGGTAGCAACGATGTCTACGTCGTTAAAACAGAGAGTGGCACACAGCAGCTTATTCCGGCCATCAAAGACGTCATTAAACAAATTGACCTGCTTCGGCACACGATGCATATTGACCCCATGCCTGGTTTGTTAGATAATAGTGATAAGCAAGACAGGGAGGAGGCAGACGCATCCGGGTAAGAGCGCGAATGGAATATATAGCCGAGTTTCAGTGTTCTCCTTTGTAAAGGCTAACGTAATGAAACTTACAGAGGCCAACATTCGTATAAATGGCAAACACGAACCATACAGTTTATCGCCAACGTACCGATACCGTAGAGCGTACCAGTATTTTGTAGGGAGGTGACTCGTGTCCAACCATACTCCAACCTTTGCTGATCTCTGTAGCGCAATCGCCGAAGGCACTATCGGGGCTACCCTCGATGGAGAGACGTACCAGTTGAGCGTTTACGAGTTGCGCCGCTATTTCGATAACTCTCGCTCGCTGTCACATCTCCTCTCGTCTGGTTTACCAGCCTCCTTAGCAGTCAACGATGCAAGTAACTGGATAGCGTCGATACGCACCTCTGTCGCATAAGGCCATTTCGGGCCGCTTTTTTTTGCTTTGTTTAAAGCCAGTAGCGACACCCCTTGTGGGTGTCCCGTTCTGGCATGTGCCAACAATCGGATATCGGGAACGGGACACCCACAAGGGGTGTCGCTACTGTTTACGAAAATTGGCGGTTGCGTTCAATGCGTTGAGCCGCTATAATAGTTCTAGAAAGCGACAGAGGCGAGAAGCTATTGTCGTCCGCTTTAGCTTTGAGTACGCAAAAAGAGAGAACGAGGCGTGATGATCTCGTTGCGCCTGTGATGCAGAAAGGTTTTGTATGGAGCCACTCGATACCGATCTGGAATATATGATAAACGAACCTCGTCCAGCTACGCCAGGTTCTCGTATGAATGCCCTGTTAATTTTTCCTGTCCTGGGTGCCTTGTTAATACTGGTCTTTATTTTCGCTGCCATCTTCCAGTGGAATTTGTCAGACTTGATCGATAGCCTTGTTGGTTTGCTAGTGGTCTTGTTCTTCGCATTTATCGCGATGATCTTCTGGGCCTTAGCACCTCGCACTCACCAGGCTTGAATACAGGCGAGCCCTTTAGATAAAAACCGATACCCTGAAAACAGGCTGTTAGTTACAAAAAGCCTGCTTTCAGGGTATTTTTTTAGCTGTTTTAATCGGTGTCAGATTTTTGAGATTCCTGCGCCGGTTCTTGAATGACAACGCGCTTTATCTCGGGATCTGTGTCGCGCTCAGCAGCAAGCAGCGACTTGCGATACACACTGATGAATTCCAACAGCCCCACCGCTTCTTTGGTAGTGAGATCAAAACATATCCCTGATGGATGTGTGAGAACCAGCCCTGTTTTCTCCATGCGTACCCGGTACCTGCCTACTATAGCATCAATCATTCTTGCACCCTTTCTGATCAAACTTCGAGTGTTAATCTTTCTTTCAGGACGGTTCTGCCCTGCTTTTATTATATCCTCTTGTCAATAGAACGCTCGCGCTCATCTTGTTGTCATAAAAGTTCGAATTCTCTTGCTTGATTGCTCCCTGCATCTATTGTACTGTGTTTTTGTGATTAGTGGAAGCTTTATAGGAAACAAAAGCTATGCGCTTATGCGCCATTTACTGTCCAAATGAAGAAAAGTTCATATGGTACTTTTTCCGTAGGGACAATAGCGTGCATTTCGCCTGTAGAAATCGCGGCCTTGTGCTTTGCCAGGTTGCTGATTATACTTGGTTTTGTAGGATATTTGCGCTTTGTGTGTACTCCGTTGACCTGATTATTTAATGGAGGCAGCGTATCTATGGCAAAGCAACTTCAGTTCGAGCCTTCTTCCATCTCTATACCAGGAGAAAAAGGCGACCTCCTGCACTCAGTGCAGCGAGCGTTGAGGGTGCTAAGTCTCATTGCTGAGCATCCCCAGGGATTATCAGCCCGCGAGATCAGCGCTACGCTCCATTTGAATATCAGCACATGCTATCATATTCTAAATACGCTGGTGGGAGATGGGTATTTAGATCGCGGCCCCCATCAACAGCTTTACCTGTTAGGCCCCCAGATCCCATTCCTCAACAATGCATTTGCACAGAGTCTTCCTATCTCAGAAATTTCATCTTCAACAGATGATTTGTCGTCGTCAGGCCTGGTTGCTACATCGCTGGTAGGATGTTTGCGCTCTGTGCTTTATCGGCTAACCGAGCAGACCCAGGAACCCTCGTATCTTGCTTGCTGGCGTTATAGCGAGATTGTATTGCAGGCCATTGTAGAGGCTCCTCAGGCCGCAAAAGTAACGAAGCTTTATGTTGGTTATCGCGGGCAGGCGCATTGTCATGCACTGGGCAAGGTTTTACTGGCGTACAGCGACACTGCTATAGTTGAGAGATATCTTGATGTGCATCCGTTATCTCCGTTTGGTCCCAATACTATCGTGCAGCGCTCGCGCTTTGTTGACGAGTTGAACAATATTATACGACAGGGATATGGCATCGATAACCAGGAGTTTGCCAGCGAGACATGCTGCGTTGCGGCCCCTATCTTTGCGCCGCAGGGGCATATTATCGCCGCGCTCGGTATTTCTTTTACACCGGATGTCTTTGCCAGGCGCGCTGAATGGCTGATCGCGCAGGTCATTCGCTCTGCCAACTATGCCCGCGCCGAATTACGCCTGTCTCATCTGCATGTAGACCGTCTGTAGCATTGATGTGGAGAAGAAGGTGACGGAACTGCGGAAGTAGAAATTGTGAGCGAGAGAAAAGCGGGCTATCAGTTGCAACGCGCGCGTTGCAACTGATAGCCCGCTTTTCTCTCGCTCACGTCTTTTGATCTACAATCCTGCCAGACCTGCCTGAGCCACTTCCATATCGTGCGTGTAGTGCCCCCCGCTCACGCCGATGCCGCCGATCATCTGCCCATCGGCCATGATAGGAAAGCCGCCGCCGAAGACGATCAGGCGGTCGGTTTTGATGATGCCGTCGCGCAGGGGCGGATCATTTTTGACGAATTCGTGCCATTCGTGAGTGGCCATGCCGAAGCTGATGGCGGTGTAGGCTTTGTCCTGGCATAACTGCACGCTCAGCAGGGGCGCGCCATCCATGCGACTGTAGGCTTTGAGCGTGCCGTCGCCGTCCACGATGGCGATGCACATGGGCCGGCCCATCTCGCGCGCTTTGGCTTCGGCGGAGGCGATCATGCGCTGGGCTGCTTCGATGGTGATACTGGCTTTGGCGAAGGTGTTTTCTGTCATAGAAATACTCCTTTTCTAGCGGTCAACCGTTGGCGGGTTGACTCCATAACGACGTTCCAAATCCTGAATCTCAGGGAGACCAATATGCTGCGTGAACTGCGAGAAAGTCACCATGCGCGAGCTAAAGGGCGCTGGCGTCTCGCCTTGCTTGAGGACTTCCAGCAAGGCGAGCATAGCGCGCGTGGCGGCAAACAGCAGGCTCACGGGGAAAATGACGAGTTTGAAGCCCAGCGTGTGTATCTCGTGCAGGGTCAAGAGCGGTGTTTTACCGCTTTCGGCCCAGTTGAAGAGCAGTGGCGTGTCGTGGAAAGCCTGCGCGATGGCTTGCAGTTCTTCGATTGAACGCGGAGCTTCGATAAAAATAACATCCGCGCCAGCGTCGCGATAGGCGCGGCCCCGGCGTAGCGCATCCTCCAGGCCGTTTACCGCGTTGGCATCGGTGCGCGCGATAATCACGAAATCGGGGTCCTGACGAGCATCAACGGCGGCGCGTACTTTCTGCGCCATTTCGTCCATGGGGATGACCTGTTTGCCCTCCATATGGCCGCACTTCTTGGGCCATACCTGGTCCTCGATATGCAGGCCCGCGACTCCGGCTCGTTCATATTCGCTGATAGTGCGCCTCACATTGATAGGGTTGCCATAGCCAGTATCTGCATCGGCTATGAGAGGCAGGTCGCTCACAACTGAGGTAAGTGCCGAAGCGCGAGCGACCATCTCGCTCATCGTCAACAATCCCACGTCGGGCTGGCCAAGCACGCTGGCCGCCGTGCCAAACCCCGTCATATAGACAGCAGGAAATCCAGCCTGGGCGATCAAACGCGCGCTCAACGCATCAAACGCGCCGGGGGCGACAAGCAGATTCGGGTCAGCCAGCAACTGGCGCAAGCGGGTTGTGGTGCGCATAGCGACATTCCTCTGTATTGATAGTGTTTGTTATTGTAAGTGTATGCTATCACGCGATCAGGTTGGGGGGCAAGCCCTGATATCCATTGGTTGGGTATTTGCGCCTTGCTTTGGCTGTTGTCACAGTTATGTGTATTTTATACACTATAGGCGAGGCAAGGTTTGTTTCGCTGTTTCACGCAAGGAATTATCTGTCATGCAAGCACCTGCAACGTTTTCCGGTAAAACGCTGGCGTATATGCGCCGGCTCATCATCTTAATCTGGGGCCTGTTTCTCTGTTCGGTTGGAATTGTCTTTACGTATCGCTCGGATATGGGCCTGGGCCCGTGGGATGTTTTGCACAAAGGGGTAAGTTTGCATACGCCTCTCTCTTTTGGGCAGGCCAGTATCGTGGTGGGTGGATTGATTATTCTGGTCGGGTTGTGCTTGCGCGTGCGTCCGGGCGTGGGAACCGTTCTGAACATGCTGCTGATCGGCTTCTTTGTCGATATACATTTGCGCATAGGCTGGCTGCCAGACCTGGGAACAGCGCCGCTGGTGGTGCGACTGGCAGCCGATGTCCTGGGTGTTTTGTTGATGGGCCTGGGGACTGCTTTCTATATATCGCCGCGCCTGGGAGCCGGTCCTCGTGACGGGCTGATGCTGCGTTTGAATGTGCTGACCGGTATACGTATCGCCATTGTGCGCGGCGCAATCGAGTTCAGCGCGCTGGCCTTTGGTTTCTTTCTGGGTGGAACGGTTGGTGTTGGTACGCTCATATTCGCCCTTGGCGTTGGCCCGGCGGTTGAGTTTGGCTTCTGGATTATCCAGCGCTTTATTCCGGTGCTGGCACCATCACTCGCAGTCGCTCGTTCGCAACATGGACATACATCGGCGTCTGTCCCCGCACTTCACCATCCAGCGTCACATCGCGTGGGTCAGCGTTTGTCGAAATAAGCACGCCTTTTGCTTGCAGGTGGTGAATACCGGGAATAGCTATCAGATTGGCGGGATGATGCTCTAATGGAGATACATGTTCGCCCATTTCAAGGGTATTGGAAGCATCGTCCTGGAAGTGCGCGCCAAACAGGCGCATGAGGGCCGAGTTAAGTCTCCCAAACTCGAATTCCTCGATCACTACGATATCAAGCAGGCGGTCATTGATGCTGACGTTGGGCAGCGCGAGTTCCCATTGACCGCCAAAGATGGGCGCGTTGATTACCGTCACTTGTAATGCGCGACAGCGCAGCGTATAGAGATCGATGAAGCCGTTGCTGAGAGCGAGTGTTGCCGCGTTGTCACGCGGCACGGAAAGCCCTTCAAATTGCAGTGTCACTTCAAGCGCATCGTGATATTTCAGCGTCTCGATGGCTGCTACAGGGTACGTCAGTCGTCCATAACGCTTGCGCGTGGCGACATTGGTAGCTATGCGCGCGAATTGCACATTCAGGCCAATGGTCACGGTATGCGCAAAGTAGCTGTGCTGTGCTGAGCTAACTTGCGTGGGCGACGCGCGCTGCTGGTCTTTGCTGGCAAGATGGGGAGCTTGTTCTGATGGCCGGGCTACTCCAATATCGATCTCTTTCACCCTGCCAGACGCGATAACCAGGGCTGCCTGCCGGATATTCTGAGGAATATTTAGCGAACGGGCAATATCGTTGGCGGTTCCCAACGGCAAGATGCCTAAAATCAACCCGCTTTCGGCGATATGCGTAATCACGCCGCCGATTAAGCCATCACCACCTGCCGCGATTGCTATTTCGATGCCCGCCTGCTCCCATTGCGCTCCCTGCGCAGGCAGGTGGTCCAGTTCGGCAATAGAAATCGTTTCAACGACTTCAAGCCCGCTATCTCGCAAGTACGCCAGCGCCGTGTGAAGTTGCCTCGATTTTCCAGCATACGGGCTGTGTATCACTAGCGCTTTGCGAGGTGTTTGCACGGTTCTTTCCATTCGTCAGTCCTGTACTTTGCACACAGTATAGCCCACTTCTGCGTTGGGTTGCAATTGCTTTTTGTTGAGACTTGAAAGGGGGTGAAGCATGGTAGTACGGTAGAGTTTGGCAGCCGATTTTCATGCTTTGCTATAATCAGGGGTACAGGGTTACAAACCTGTTCTGCTGTTCGTGTTTATAGTATGTGAAGTTTTATGTCAGGTCATCTGGTATTATCATTTCTACGAACCTGAATAAGTGATATGCTCAAGAAATTCCTGTCACCACATCAATTTAGATATAGCACATACACATGGAGAGAACATCAGGGGAGTTACATGAAGACAGATCAACAAAACGAAAATATCTTAATTCCACCATCCCCGTCACAGGAGGGTAACCCAAAAGGGTCGTTTCGGCGCGTACTGAAGAATCGCTCATTTCTGCTGCTCTGGCTGGCGCAACTTCTCTCGCAGGTGGTCTTTAACGCGGCCAATTATGGCATTATCGCTCTTGTGACCGTCGTCACCCATTCGACAACGCTGGTTGGCCTGGCTATCGTCTCGTTTACTCTGCCGGCGGTACCGTTCAGCTTGCTGGCAGGCGTCTATGTCGATTACCTGGACAAGCGGCTGGTGCTGTGGGTGAGCAACATTCTGCGCGCTATAGCCATGGGCCTTATGGTGTTCGTGCTTCTTGTGAACCCGCATACGGTGGTCTGGCTCTTTTTTCTGGCATTCGCCATTTCACTGATTAGCCAGTTCTTTACGCCTGCTGAAGCATCGGCCATTCCCTTGCTCGTGGACAAGCAAGACCTGGTGTCCGCACTTTCATTATTTAACATAACTCTCACTATCGCGCAGGCTTTAGGCTTTCTGATACTTGGTGGCCTGGTCACCTCGCTCTTTCCACCATTTGACGTTTCACTAGGCTCCATTCATGTGCATGTCCTCTCCTTTGATATACTCTTCGCTGTTGTTACAGTTATCTATATCATTTGTACTTTTTTGATCCTGGCGATTCCGGCGCGCGATTTGCGGCAGCAGCAGAGGGCGCAGCCGAAAGTATCCGAGTTGCTGGGGAGACAGGCGTGGAATATCATAAAAGAAGGCGTGAAAGAAACTTGGACCTATGTTGGCAAGGATAAACAGTTGCTACTCGCGCTATTTCAAGTTTCGGCAGTCAGCATCGTGCTGCTGGCGATTGGTGAACTGGCAGGTCCATTTGTCGTCAATGTGTTGCGCCTCTCCGTTCAGTTCCTGCCTCTCATTTTTGCGCCCGCCGGTATTGGCCTGGTGCTGGGTGGATTGTTTATGCCCAATCTTACGCGCTGGTTAGGTATCAACCGTACCATTGCTATAGGCAGCATCGTCACAGCGGCTGGTCTGGTACTTATACCGGTAGGTCGTTTTATCCTGACACGGCTAGCCCTCCCTCCAGTGGGAATCCTCATTTTTGTGGGGGGAGTAACATTTTTCATCGGCGTGGCGCTTGACATGGTGAATATTCCCGCGCAGACAAAAATGCAGCAACACGCGCCGGAGGAAGAACGCGGTCGAATATTTTCCTTCCAGTCCATGCTGTACAATGCTGGCTCTATCCCGGTACTGCTCTTCCTCGGCGTGATTGCTGATATGCTGGGAGTTGAAACCGTCCTGTTTTTACTCGCGGCGGGCGTTCTGCTATTTCGAGCATGGGAATACTGGTTTAGCCGCCGTATAGCGCAGACTTCGCAGACTCAGTGATACAGGAGCAACGAAGTCATATAAAGGATTGCTGCCGCCGTCCACGCTTGCACCCCGCACGCATCGAAGTAATCGGCCAGGAACCACTCCTGGTCAATATGATGGGAGCGAACCCAGTGTGACGGTTGCACGGTATAGAGCTCTACAGGATTGTCAAAGGCCAAGATAGCTTGTAGAACGCTCGAAGAAATGGCGTGTGCCTCCGTCTTGTGGCCATAGCGCAGCAAACCGCTGGCGATCACCGCATTGTCGAAGGGCCACACGGCTCCGCAATGGTAGGTCGTAGGATTGTAATAGTAGGCATGTTGGGAAAGCGTGCGTATTCCCCAGGGTGTGAGCATGTCGGGCATCATCAAGCGCCGGCGAATGCGTTCGGCCTGCGCCTTTTCCAGGCAACCGCTCCAGAGTAGATGGCCGGGGTTTGATGAGACAGCCGTGACAGGCTTTTTCTCTCCATCGAGCGCGATAGCCGGAAACTGTTCTGCTTCCAGCCAGAAGCCTTGCAAACCTTGTTGCAGGCGTGCCATATGCTGCTCGATTTTGTGTTCGAGCGCCTGGTCTAGACTTCGATGTCTTTTGGCCAGGTCTCTATACGCAGCCCAGGCAGCCCAGGCATACCCCTGGACTTCTACCCACGCCACCGGGTGAATAACCGGATAGTGATTGTTCGACCGGATCGATTCCCCGCTGTCTTTCCAGACCTGGTTAGTCAGCCCGATGTCCTGTGGATTGCGCCTCGCGTATTCAACTCGTCCATCCTGATCCAGGTCTGGCCAATCGAGCATCCAGTGAAAAGCTGCATCAATGCCCGGCCAGAGTTCTTCGAGCAAAGCCTGATCATCAAAAAATGCTACAACTTGCGCGAGCGTTACCAGGTAAAGAAAGGTCGCATCGAATGACCCGTAGTAGCGGCCCTGTCCATCGGCCACAGGCCAGCGTGCCTCGATCATACGTTGCGGCACAGAGTCCCAGTATTCATGCACGATTCTGCCTGGCTGCTCCTCATTGACATCATTGACAATGGTACCTTGCAGAACTGTCAGCCCGCGTAGAACAGTGGCCGACAGGTCATGCAACCAGCCTGCATAGGAAGTGTAGAGTGCGGCATCACCTGGTTGAGCGCTCTGCTGTAGCAAGCGCGCGGCCTCAAGCGCCAGCAGCACCGTCCACAGGGAATCTCGTCCGAAAATGGCATGAAACTGGTCGTTTTGACTGCTTGCGGTAATTCCAAGCGGTGTTTGCAGCGATTGCAAATCAAGCAGACCTTTTTGCCACAGTGTGCGCAAAACCTCGCTCTCAAGAGCGAGGTCGTTACGTAGTGGGGCCTTTTCTTTTATGATTTCCACATTGAAACCTTCCTGGTAGAGAACGGGATTAGATTTTCTCTGTTGTTTTTATGTGGACGTATATCCCCCCTGCCGGGTAACATGTCTTTTTTATGAGTGTGAAGAAAAGCAGCCACATGCGCCTTGCTCTTCTTCACACAACTTTACCCTTTCACTCCCGACGATACCGCGCCTTCGATGAAGTAGCGCTGGAAGATAAAGAACAGGATCAAGATGGGCACCGTGTTGAATATCGAACTGGCGAGCAACAGGTTATACTGCGTGTAGTGGGCGCTTTTGAAATAGAACAGCCCCACTGGCAGCGTGTACATGTCGCGAGTTCCCAGCGCAACCAGGGGCCACATGAAGTCATTCCAGGCGCCCTGGAAGGTCAGAATAGCGACCGCAACGAGCGCTGGCCGCACCTGGGGAACGATGATCTGGAAGAAGGTGCGCCAGGTCGAAGCCCCATCGATTTTAGCCGATTCCTCCAGTTCTTTGGGCAGCACCTTCATGAACTGCACCATGATGAAGACCGAGAAAGGCTGCGCCATGGCGGGCAGGATCAACGCCCAGTAGGTATTGACCACGTGCAGATTATTGACGACCAGGAACTTGGGGATGAGCGTCACGGCCATGGGGATCATCATGACAGCCAGGGTCGTCAGGAAAATGAGGTCTTTGCCCGGAAAGTTCATGCGAGAGAGGGCATAGCCGGCCATGCCTGAGAAAAGCACATTGAGTATCGTCGCGGCGGTGGCGTAGATGAACGCATTGAGAATCCAACGCAAGAAGGTCGGATCGGCCAGAACGTCCGAATAGTTGGTTGTGACCCAGGGATGCGGGAAGAGGGTTGGCGGGAAGGCCAGCACTTCTCCCATCGTTTTGAAGGAGGAGATGAACGTAAAGATCAGCGGCCCCAGCGAGGTGATGGTGAAGATCGCCAGCAGAATATAGACGATCAGGTGCCACCAGCTAAATTGCCGCCTGGGCTGCGCGCCGCGAGGTGCCTCAATAGATCGGACGGCTGCATCGGCAGATGTTGATACTTGTGCCATGAGTTTGCTCCCTCCTTATCGATTACTGGTGCCTGGATCGATCAAGCGCCTCTGAATGATAGTCACAATGAAAATGATGATGAAGAGGAGTACCGACATCGCAGCCGCTAAACCAAAATGAGCATCATTGAAGGCGGCATTGTATATCTCCAGCATGGGTGTCAATGTCGAGTTGAGCGGCCCGCCGTTGGTCATAAATTTGGCCTGGTCAAACATCTGGAACGATCCAATGGTGCCGAGCGCTACCACCAGGAAGATGGTGGGGCGCAGAAGCGGTACCGTAATGTACCGGAATGTTTGAAAGCGATTCGCTCCATCGATCGAGGAAGCTTCAATAAGTTCCTTTGGCAAGTCCTGCAAGGCGGCTATAAAGTAGATCATAAAGCCAGCCGCGGTAGTCCACATGTTGAGTATCATCAGGGCAGGCAGGGCAAATAAAGGATCGTTCAACCAGTCCGGCCCACTAATATGTACTAGCGAGAGCACGTAATTGATGAGGCCATTAGGGTTGTAGAGCCAGAGGAAGATCAGGGCCGTCGCTACCGAGGAGGTCACGGCTGGGATGTAAAAGATGGTACGAAAGGCCCCCTTTCCAACAAGCGTTACTTGTAAGATCAGAGCCAGAATCAGTGCCAGGATGGTCTGGCCGATGACGACCACGACGACAAATTTCAGGATATTGACCATCGATATCCAGAAAAGACTCAGGCTGGGATCGGTGAAAAGCTGCGAAAAGAGCCTCTGGTAGTTTTGAAATCCTACAAACTGCGGCGCGGTAAAGCCAATATCAACCGTAAAGAAGCTCAGCCCGATACCATAGAGCGCAGTGATGATGAGAAAGACGATTAAGACGAAAAGATAGGGGGTTAAGAAGAGATAGGCAGTGAGAGTGTCCCGCCTGGCCCTCCCGGACTTGCCTTGCATACCACGTCGTAAATGCTGCCGCCCCTGTGGAGTGAGCGGAGGCGCGCCAGCAACAGAGGTTTGCATTGGTTCTGTAGCCATAATAAAGTCCTCCTTAAGCTCTACCCTTCGGAAGAGTCATAGACTCCTATGTATCTGCGAGTAACATGCAGATAGTCGTCGTGAAGAATGGCGAGTGTTTTTCTTTTGACCCGCATATTCCACCTCAGCCTTCAGGAGAACTGAGGCGGAATGCCGCGAACGTGTAACTCTCCAAGGCCAGTAGCGACACTCCTTGTGGGTGTCCCGTCCCGGTTTCCCTTCCCGTGAGACGAGAGACAATAACTGCACGGGACACCCACAAGGGGTGTCGCTACTGGCGTTTTTTACGCTCCCAGCAACGAGGAATTTACCTGAGTTGCCGCGTTATTCAAGGCCGTTTGCGCATCCTGCTTGCCCAGCATCACCTCCTGTATGGCAGTAGCCAGGTCGCTGTGGATGGCACTATCTTGTGGCCCGTAGTAGTCCGCGTAGCTGTAACTTGCAGCATCGAACAGTGTCTTGAAGCCCGGATGCGACGTGAAGTAGTCAGCATTCGCCAGGCTCTTCAGAGTTGGTAGCGCGAAACCTGCATTGAGCTGGCTGGTCTGTACGGTTGATCCCGTCATGTACTTAATCAGTTCCCAGGCGGCCTCTGGATTCTTGGTACCCGAATAGGCTGACCACGCATTGGTGAAGGTCAGGTTCGCGCGCTTGCCGGTGGGTGCCATCGGTAGGGGAGCGATGTCATACTGAACGTTCGGGTAGGTTGACGCCATGTAAGGGATCAGCCAGCCCCCCTCAATCGCCATAGCCGCTCGCTGCTTTCCAAAGGCATCTCCATTCCACGGTGCCCCGACAGTGGTGGGAAGAGCGCCAGTGTTATTCTTCAGGAAACTGGCGTAGTAGTTCAGCGTATCGATGCCCACCTGGTTATTGAATGTGGCCTGCGTCCCATTCTTGTTCAGTACCGCGCCCCCATTCGCCAGCAAGAAAGCACCCCAACGGGATGCATCGGCTGACAGTGAGATGCCATACACTGAATTGGGTGTGCCAGGGTTTTTCGTGAGCTTCTGCGCATCGTTCTTCAAGTCGTCCCACGTCCAATTTGCGGTGGGGAACGGAAGGCCAGCAGCCTGGAACATCTGCTTGTTATAGAAGACACCCAGACTATTCCAGTCTTTGGGCAATCCATATACCTGACCACTGGTGCAGGTAAACGGATTGATCAGCGCAGAGTAGTAGTCACTTGCCTTAACGCCATCCTTTCCCATGTAGGGAGACAGGTTGAGCAATTTGCCTGAGCTGATATACTCGCTCAACATGCCCGGTGTGAGGTAGAAGACATCGGGTACGGTTCCACTGGCAACATTGGCGCGCATCTTGGTGGGGTAGTCACCAGGGATCGGCGACCAGTTGATGTGGATGTTGGGATGAGCCTTCGTGAAGTTGTTCAGGTTTTGCTGTACGAGCGCATCCTCGGCAGGGGACGAAGAGAAACCGGAAACGGTGAGTGTTACCGAACCGCTTGTCGACGCGGCGGCGGTGGTGTTGGGGCTACTGGGGCAGCTAATGTAGCTGTTCCCGCCGGAGAGTCCTTGCTGGGAAACACCTCCATTGTTAGTGCTAGATCCGCCTCCACCACAGGCAGCTAAGATAACTGTAAGAATGACGAGTAAAGGAACCATGAGCTTTTTCATAACCAAACTCCTGGCTGCGGCTTGTCTGATCAACCACAGCAATGTGTTCTCGCTCAACTATGAAGCCAGGATACGTTTTCTACGAGGCCATTTCTCAAGGAGCATCTGGAAGTAACACCCATGTCACATGACACTATGTTCCCGAAAATTCCCTCATTCTATTGACACGTAAGTTGGTAATAAAAAGTATACAAATAACTCTTGCTTTGTTCTCTAATAGATTATTGTACAGTTAAAATAGAGGATGAGCTAATAATGTACTATGGCATGAATATAAAGAGATATTGATGAGAATACATGTATTCCCACTTCATGTCTCTTGACGAAAGTTAAATCAGGTTAGAGGGGAATAGATCGCATATCCGTACAGAATATGCAATCTATAGCTGCTCATGCTTTCCGGCGCTTTTTGCGAAAACGCCTTTGCTTGCGAAGAATTAAGGGGGAGGACCCACGTCGCGTGGGGATCGGCTACGACGACAGAGCTTTAGAGTGGAGAGCAATTCAGGCTGGGTTGTAGTTGTTCGTCAACTACGCTGCAAATGATGCGTTCGGCGCTCTCGAAGGCGATACGGTCGCACGTTCAGTAATCGGTATAAATGTGGATGGTGCTGACCTTGAGCAGGCTTGAGATCAGCGCGGTGTCCTGCTACTGTTTTTGCTGCGCGTCAGGGATGAGACTCAGCGTTTGTACCCAGCCGAGTATGAAGGTGAGTGCGATTACGAGCAGGATGATGGAAAGCGCGAGAATACCCACAACACCAGGTACGTATGGGCCAATGTGGAGATATTTACGATACATTTCCATCAATAAATTGCCCGCGCTTTTACTCGTTCATCAGGACGTAGGTAGTACCGACACTGTTGGGGATGAAGGCTTCCGGCATGGCGCGGGCGATGCTGTGGGTGGCTCGCCAGCCGGTGCAGTGAGCGGGAACCACGACGGCAGGATTGAACTGTTGCAAGGCCGCGATAGTCTGTGGAATGATCGGCTCGAAGGCCGGGCCGGACAGGTGAAAACCGCCGAGAACAGCATAAATCTGCTCGATGCCGGTCAATGCGCGCGCCTGGCGCAAGATGTTTACTACACCGGCGTGTCCACAGCCGGTTATCACTACCAGTCCCTTGTTGCGCACGTTGATGATCATGGCCTGGTCATCGTAAATCCAGGGATCGGGTTGCCACTGTCCATCTATTTCCGCTACCTGGTTGGGTACGCCGCGCTCAAAATCAGTAGTGCGTTCTACCTGACCCGTTACCAGCACGGTATTATTAACCAGGAAGGAGGGGCCGCGCTCAACCAGCAGTTCGATACCCTCGCGTTCCAGGTCATGCAGCGATGGCGGCGGTAAATCCAACACTTTATCGTCATTATAAATGAGACGCCGTTTGAGAAAGGCGTCGGGATGCAGCAAGATAGGCATATGCCTCTTGCCCAGTCGGTCGATGAAGCCGTCCAGCCCGTGTGTATGGTCGGTATGACCGTGGCTAAGTACGATGGCTTGCACTTCGCTCAGCTTCACTCCTAGCACGTCGATATTATGCAACGCGCCATCCGGCGAGACGCCTGTATCGAATAGAATAGTTTCGCGCTTGCCCGAGTTGATTACGGTTATCAACGTGGCGACGCCATGTTCAGCGCGTAGTTGAGGACTTGTCAGGGCATCCTGCCGTACAGGATACCGCTTAGCGACAGCCGTTGAAGCCATCAATATGTCAAAGCTATTATCCATAATAGTAGTAATCTCAACCCCATCAACGGCAGGCAATGTTAGCAGTGGTGACATGCTGGAGGTCCCCTTTCTTATCGTTATGCGTTCTCTTGTATCATTGTATCTCATTTGTTCGCTATCTGGCTATCAATGATGTAGGCTGCGGTTCTGATAAATTTTTCGTGCCCCTCCCGTTTTTGGTCGTTAAAAAATAATAGCATATCCCCAATAGATTTTTTGCAGTTAGCAATCGCGTTCTAACAAATTGACGTGATATACTATTTGATGTGGTTGTTCCATGGAATGGATTACAGTCTGATCGAGAGGTCAAGAGCGTGCAGATTCGGATGCGTGATTACTGGTCGGTCTGGAAGCAGTTCGTGCTGCATGGAGTAATGCAGGACGGGGCGCTTCCTCCAGCCCTCATCCAATCGTGGAAACGCTGTGCAGCGCTTGGCCTTGACCCGTATGGCGATACGGCTCGTGAAGAAATGACTGAACCAGTTTCGTCCAGTATTTCGCGGCAATTGCTTACACTTGTGCGCCCCGCGATGGAAGATATGCACCAGTTTATCGAGGGAACGGCCTGCATAGTGGTCTTTACGGATGACGGGGCGCGTATCGTAGATTGTTTCGGCGATTCGGATATGCGAGTCGAATTGGAACATCTCGGTTTGCGCGTTGGCGCGTCCTGGCACGAAGATCGCCAGGGTTCGAATGCGTTGACGTTGGCCCTGCAAGAATCTTTTCCCATACAACTCGAGGGCGCAATGCATTATCGCGCCGCCTTGCACCCATTTTATACCTCTGCCGCGCCTGTACATGATCTGCTGGGGCGCGTGGTGGGCGTGCTGGGAGTAGTTGGTCGGCACGAAGATAGTCACCCGCACACGCTGGGCATGATTACAGCGGCGGCGCAGGCGGTCAGCAACCAGTTGCAGATGCAGGTGTGGCTGGGCAACGCCAATGACCTGTTATCTGAACTGAAGACTATCCTGCAAACGTTGCCGGAGGGCATTCTTCTTTTGCGGCGCGATGGCATTATTTCACAAATGAACGCACCCGCCGGTACTATGCTTGGCCTGTCTCCTGCGCGAGTGACGGGGCGACGCCTCAGTGACGTGCTACCGCTGCCGTCAGCCCTGGCGCAAGCGATCATACACCAGCAGCAACTTGCGGACGAAGAACTCGTTTTCGATACATCGCATGGGCGTGTAACCTGCCTCTGTTCGCTCAAAGCGATCTCCAGTTATCGCCTGGAAACGGGTTTAGAAGATATTGTCGGTTCGAGCGGCCTGGTGATTGCGGAGCCAATGACGGCGGATGGCTTTGTGATGATCTTGCGCAGCATCGAGCGCGTGCAAAAGCTGGTCAACCGCATGACTGGCGCGCGGGCGCGCCTGACCTTCGCGAATGTCGTAGGCGAGAGCCACGCCTTGAAAGAAGCTATGCGCCTGGCGCGGCTGGCTGCTACCAGTAACTCCACTGTTCTCTTGCACGGCGAAACTGGCACCGGCAAAGAGATTTTCGCGCAAAGTATCCACACGAGCAGCGCGCGCGCTGATGGGCCATTCGTAGCCGTCAACTGTGCCGCCATCCCGCGCGAACTTATCAATACGGAGTTGTTCGGGTACGAGGGCGGTTCATTCACAGGCGCGGACCGCCAGGGACGTTCGGGCAAATTTGAGCAGGCCCATGGCGGCACCTTGTTCCTCGATGAAATTGGTGACATGCCGCTCGACCTGCAAACTGCCCTGCTGCGCGCCATAGAAACCCATACCATTGTGCGCATCGGCGGGCAGCGTGTCATTCCGGTAGATGTGCGTATCATTGCCGCGACACATAGAGACCTGCGCGAGGAATCGCGGCGTGGCAACTTTCGCGCCGACCTGTTCTACCGCTTAAATGTGTTGACCATTACCATTCCCCCGCTACGCGATCGTGTCGATGATCTCCCTTTGCTGACGCAACACTTCTTGCAACGACAAAGCCGCGTCATGGGGCGCACTCTGACAATAGATGCGGAAGCGATGGCGGCCATTCAGTCCTATGCCTGGCCGGGCAACATCCGCGAACTGGAAAACACGCTGGAACGCGCCACCTATCTGATGCCGCAATCGACCATCATTGTTGAAGACTTGCCCTTTGAGTTGCGACAAAGCGTCGGACGTGTTGAGACGGTTCATGCGCCTGCGCAGTTCCTGCCTGCCGGTCGAGCCGCGCCTGCTAACGCCATTACCGCTCGCGGACGGCGTGGATACGTCAGTGGCATTGAAAGCGCAGAGCCATCAGGCTGAAGCCCAGGCGATTATTCAGGCATTGCAAGCCAGCAATGGGCAGGTAACTCGCGCCGCCTCTCTACTCGGCATCAGCCGCACAACCCTGTGGCGCAAGATGGCGAAATATGGCCTGACGTAGCCACGTAATCATATTCATATAGGTAAAAAGATCGTCCTGACGCATCTTGACGACCGAATACGGGGATGGGACGCTTGCGTCCCGACAACCATCATTACCCTCTTCGGATGGAAAAATTTATCAGAACGGAGAAGTGAGAATCACTTCTACTACCGTTTTTGGTTGTCAAAGATCACCAGGGGATGTGGATAGATAATGGCTGTTCCAATCCTGCAACACACCGTTTCAATATTGCAACTCCACGTTTCATTGTTTCAAATTTGAAACGTATTCCACAGGCTATCCAATACAGATAAGCAAAATCAATATACTCCATTTTTAAGGAATTTTCCTCCCTAAAATTCTGTGAATGCACTTCCCAGGCTGCCTGATACTACTTCTATTGTGTTGTCTATTCCGCCGCATCTCAACATTGGCACGGATATTGCATATAGATAAAGAAGGAACCACAAATAAGAGTTGATACTATGTCAGGCAAAGAAAGGGGGTGCGCAGGCGCGGTTATTTATCATCGGTTTCTTTCACAGTATCCGTCGAATGTTACTTACGCGACTCGAAAGGAGGGTGTCTGCCACTTCAGGTAGACAACAATACTATGGATAGGACACCAACAACAGGTCAGAAGTTTTTGGCCGAAATGTTAGGAACCTCTTTCCTCACATGGATCGGCGCGGGTTCAATCACAGCGGCAGTGTTTCTTCTCAATGGCGCTAAGCCTCCACTGGCCTTCTCAATGGCCGATCTCGGCATGATTGCCCTGGCATTCGCTTTTGCCATCGCCGCGATGGTATACACCATCGGTCATATCTCTGGATGTCACATCAATCCTGCGGTCACGTTTGCCTTCGCTGTTACGCGGCGCATTAGTTGGAGTGAGGCAGCGGTATACTGGGTGGCGCAGATTATTGGCGGCATTGTGGGCGCGCTCGTTATTGCGGTCAGCTTTGGTTGGACGAAGGCTGCGACGACTGGCCTGGGTCCGACAGACTTCGGTGGAGCGATCGCCCTGTATGGCACGGGCGGCGGCTGGCTTGTTGCTATCTTAATGGAGACGATAGGCACGTTCTTCCTGCTGCTGGTCATCATGGGAACGGCTGTGGATGGTCGCGCGCCCGCCGGTTGGGCAGGCTTAATCATTGGCCTCATGGTTGCCGGTGAGATATTCGCCTTTGGCCCCATCACCAACGTCGCGCTCAACCCTGCGCGCGCCTTCGGCCCGGCTCTCCTGCAAGTTTTGCTTGGCGGCACTTACGATCTTTCCCATTTGATTGTCTATCTCGTTGGGCCACTACTGGGTGGGACGCTGGGCGTCCTTACCTACGATTTCTTGCAGCGCGCTCGCACTACGGGCAGCGCGGCAATTGGCGGCATTTCCGAATCCGCAGTTGAGCAACACCGTTAGTCTGCTTAGCGTGTAACGTCGGAAAAAAAGTGATCATTCCTTTCAAGAAGGAGACAGACAGAAGATGAAAAAACTCATTAACAGCCCTGAGAGCGTGGTATCGGATGCGCTGGCGGGTATGCAAGCCTTGCATCCTGAACTGTTGCGCGTGGTGCGCGTTGACGCCGATAATCAGATCATTGTGCGTGCCGATGCTCCGGTGCGCGGCAAGGTGGGGCTTATCTCCGGTGGTGGCAGCGGCCATGAGCCGATGCATGGCGGCTTTGTTGGGTATGGGATGCTTGACGCGGCCTGCCCCGGCGCGGTATTCACCTCGCCCGTGCCAGATCAGATGTTGGCCGCGACGAAAGCCGTCGATGGTGGCGCGGGTGTCTTGCACATCGTGAAAAACTACACCGGCGACGTGCTGAACTTTGAAATGGCGGCTGAGTTGGCCGAGGCCGAGGGTATTCAGGTTGCCAGCATCGTGACCAACGATGACGTGGCTGTGCAGGATAGCCTCTATACGGCGGGTCGGCGCGGCGTAGGCGTGACGGTGCTGCTGGAAAAGATCGTGGGTGGCCTGGCGGAAGCTGGCGCGTCACTGGCCCAGGTGGCCGACCTGGCGCGTAAGGTCAACGACCATGGCCGCAGCATGGGTATGGCCCTGACCTCCTGCACGGTTCCTGCCGCCGGCAAACCGACCTTTGAACTGCCCGACGACGAGATGGAAATCGGCATCGGTATTCATGGCGAGCCGGGTCGCCGCCGCGTCAAGCTCGCGCACGCCTCTGAAGTCACCGAAATGCTCGCGACCCCCATCATTGAAGACCTCGGTCTGAAAGCTGGTGAGCGCGTGCTGGCCTTCGTCAATGGCATGGGTGGCACACCTCTGATCGAGTTGTACGTGGTAGCCAATGAACTTGCCAAAATCTTGAAAAGCAGAGATGTCACGATTGCGCGTTCGCTGGTTGGCAGTTACATCACCTCGCTTGAAATGGCCGGATGTTCGATTACCCTGCTGCGGCTCGATGATGAATTGACCCGCTACTGGGATGCGCCGGTGCACACTCCTGCCCTGCGTTGGGGTATGTAGACGGCGAAGTGGGTGTGAACCGGGTGTTTGCCTGTAAAGTGGCTCTTACCGCGTTTTGTTGCGCATAGTACAATGTGATCGAGCAGGGTAGGGGACGCCAGCCCTTATCAGGGTGCGGAGGTGATTACGCATCGCCGCGCTCTGCGGGTACCTTTCAACGATTGATTGTGCCAGGTGAGTACACTTTACGGGTGAGCGCGAGGTTCACCCCACGCTTTGTGGAGGAAACTATGCCAATAACGACAGAGGATACGGTGCGCTGGATTAACCGGGTTGCGGTGGTACTGCACGAAAACCGCGAATATCTAACACAACTGGACTCGCCCATAGGTGATGGCGACCACGGAATCAATATGGATCGTGGCTTTAAGGCCGTCATCGATAAATTGCCAACAGTAGCGAATATGGATATTGGCTCAATTCTCAAGACGGTCGGGACAACGCTGGTTTCGACGGTTGGCGGCGCGAGCGGCCCGCTTTATGGAACCGCGTTCTTGCGCGCCAGTATGGCGACCTCTGGCAAAAACGAACTCTATGAAGCCGATGTCGTACATATGCTGGAAGCGGCGCTGGAGGGTGTCAAAGCGCGTGGCAAGGCTCAGCCCGGCGAAAAGACGATGGTTGACGCGCTGACTCCCGCCCTGGCCGCCATGAAAGAAGCCGAGCAGCAGCACGCGGGTTTGTCGCAACTACTGCGACGCGGTAGTGATGCTGCCGAAGCGGGTATGAAAGCCACCATCCCCTTGCTGGCGACGAAGGGGCGCGCCAGCTATTTAGGCGAACGCAGCATTGGTCATCAAGACCCTGGCGCAACGTCGAGCTGGTTGATGCTGAAAGCGCTGGCCGATACCTGCGCGTAAATGAAGAGAACAATCAAATACGTGGAGAAAGAAAGTTCGCCGGCGTGAATGCGCGCGTGGCGAATGCAGGGTACTTTCAATTCTGTTGCTGTGCAATAAGGAGACATATTCATGACGGTAGGCTTAGTAATCGTTTCTCATAGCGCTCGCCTGGCGGAGGGAGTTGCGGAACTGGCGGGGCAGATGGCGCACGGGAAGGTGGCGATCGCGGTGGCAGGCGGAACATCAGAAGGTGGCCTGGGGACCTCTGTTCAACAAGATTCTCGCCGCGCTGCGCCAGGTTGATGGGCCGGAGGGTATTCTGGTTCTGCTCGATCTGGGAAGCGCTGTCATGGCAACAGAGATGGCGGTTGAAGCGTTCGTCCAGGCTTCGCCACATGCGGTAATGATCAGTCCCGCGCCACTCGTCGAGGGCGCAGTCATCGCTGCCGTCGAAGCCTCGGTTGGTAATAGCCTGCCAGAAGTGGCGGAAGCCGCTGCCAGCGCGTATAGCTTACCCAAAATAAATAGCCGCATTTGAGAGTAGAAGGACGACGAAGGTGCCAGTAGTTGAGACCAGTCTCGTTATAACAAATAAAGTTGGTTTGCATCTCCGCCCCGCGGGATTGCTGGTGCAGACCGCCGCGCAGTTCCAGTCGAAGATTGTGGTGCAGTTTGGCGGTAAAACCGCCAATGCTAAAAGCATCATGGGTGTGATGAAACTGGAGGTGACGGTTGGCTCTTCCATCGTCCTGCGAGCCGAAGGAGAAGATGCTGAACAGGCGATAGCAGCGTTGACCGACCTGGCGCGTCGAAACTTTGATGAGGAGGAGTGAAGCGGTGAGTTCATCTGTGTTGCCAGTTCATCCGGCTCGCGTAGTACCGATCTCGCCAGGGATCGCGATTGGCCCGGCGCGTGTTTTCCGTTCCGCCGGTCCAGCGGTGATAGATACAAAGATTTCTCCTCGCCAGGTAGCAGCAGAACAGCAACGGCTGCAAGAAGCTATAGCCGCCGCCCTGCAAGAGCTACAGGAACTGCAAACGCATGTGGCAAAAACCGTTGGTCGCAACGAAGCCGCTATATTTCAGGCGCAGCAACTGATAGTGCAAGACCCCGACTTATTAGAAGAAATCTACGAAACCATTTCCACTCACTTATTTTCTGCCGGGGCTGCTCTTCAGCAGGTGGCAGAGAACCAGGCCCGGCAACTGGAAGCGCTTGCCAGTGAGTTGCTGGCCGCCCGCGCCGCAGATGTGCGCGATGTTGCCGCGCGCGTGCTACGCCACTTGCAGAGCGAAGGCCAGGCAGCTACAGCGCCAATTGACGAGAAAACACCTGTGCTGATCGTGGCCTACGATCTCACGCCCTCGGATACCGCTACCTTTGACCCGTCGCGCATTCTCGGCATCTGTACTGTAGTGGGCGGTCCGACCACGCACGCCGCCATTATTGCCCGCGCACTGGAGATTCCCGCCGTTTGCGGCATCGATGCCCTGGTGCTGGAAAGCTTGCAGGATGGCCAACAACTCGCCATAGATGGCGCGCAGGGTTTATTTTACACGCAACTCGATAGCGGGCAATCGCAGACATTGCGCGCCGCGATGGAGCAACAGAGGGAAGAACGCGCGCGCCGCCGCCTGCAACACGAGACGCTCTGGCGCACCCGGCCCGGCTCGACTGCGGATGGCGCTCGTATCCAGGTGTTTGCCAATGTTGGGGACGTGGATGGCGCGCGTTCCGCTGCCGAACTGGGGGCCGAAGGCATCGGGTTGTTACGCACCGAGTTCCTTTTCGGCGGGCGCGAGGTTTTTCCCGACGAGCAGGAGCAATATGAGAGTTATGTAGCCCTCTTTCGCGCCTTTGGCGAGCGCGCCGTGTTGGGCAAGACCATCATTGCGCGCACACTTGACGCCGGGGCCGATAAGCCTTTTCCCGCCTTAGAGCCTCTGATTGGCTCGATGCAGGAAGCCAATCCCGCGCTGGGCCTGCGCGGGGCGCGCATTCACCTGGCACACGAAGCATTGCTGCGCCAGCAATTGCGAGCTTTGTTGCGAGCAGGCGTGACTGCTTCTATCGAACTGGCGATCATGTTTCCCATGATTGCCACCGTCGAAGAGGTGCGCCGCCTGCGCGTCGTCTATGACGAAGTACACGGCGAACTCGCGCAAGAAGGGATAGCCGTTTCTGCGCAAACTCAGGTTGGTATCATGGTAGAAACGCCTGCCGCCGCGCTCATGGCGGACGCGCTGGCGCGCTACGTCGATTTCTTCAGCATCGGGGCCAACGATCTCTTCCAATACACCATGGCGGCTGACCGCACCAATAGCCGTGTCACCAGCATGTTTGGCGCGCTTGAACCGGCGGTGTGGCGCAGCATCGACATGATTGTGCGAGCGGGAGCGGCGCGTGGCAAACTGGTGGCGGTGTGCGGCGAATTGGCCGCGGACACGCGCATAGGCCCGCTGCTGGCCGGTCTGGGTGTCAAAGAACTGAGCATGAGTCCCCACGCCATGCTCAAGGTCAAAGCGGCGCTCCACGCGCAAACCATGGACTACTGGCAGCAACGCGCGCGCGAATTGCTCAAAGCGGAGACGGCAGCGGATACGCAGGCGGTGCTGGAAGCCATCGATAGCTAAACATTGTCTTCAGGGAACGTCACATTTTCGTAGATTAAACCAATAAAAGGTTCGCCAACCTGCACTCCCCCCATGTTTGATGTATAATACATATGCGCTGGCGTCCGCGAGAAGTGCCAGCAATATGTTGTAGCGGTCAATGTGTCAGGTAACAAATCGAATACGTGCGAATACTATAAAGCGACGTGTATTTCGACACAGACAGGCTTCTACATAAATGAGGAGAAAATATGACAACAACAGAAACCAGTTCCCAGGTGCAACAGTGGACACAGCTTGCCCAGCAGTTGCGCGTAGATAGTATTCGTTCCACCACTACGGCCGGGTCAGGGCATCCCACATCGTCGATGTCGGCGGCTGATCTGATGGCCGTGTTGATGAGCAGCTATCTGCAATACGATTTTGACAACCCGACGCTTCCCAACAACGACCACCTGATTTTCTCGAAAGGCCACGCCTCGCCCTTACTTTATTCCATGTACAAGGCGGCTGGCGCGATTAGCGACGAGGAACTGCTCACGCTGCGTAAATTCGGCAGCCGCATAGAGGGACACCCCACGCCGGTTTTACCCTGGGTGGATGTCGCAACCGGTTCGCTGGGGCAGGGTCTGCCTATCGGCGTGGGTGTAGCGCTGGCCGGGAAATACCTGGACAAATTGCCCTATCATATCTGGGTGTTGCTGGGCGATAGCGAAATGGCGGAAGGCTCGATCTGGGAAGCCTTCGATCATGCCACGCATTATAAGCTGGATAACATGGTTGCCATCCTTGACTGCAACCGCCTGGGGCAGCGCGGCGAGACCGAACTGGGCTGGAACACCGCCGCCTATAAAGCGCGCGCCACCGGCTTCGGCTGGAACGCCATCGTCATTGACGGGCACAATTATGACGAAATCAACAGTGCCTTCGCGCAGGCCAGTCAGCCTAACGGTCTGCCGACCCTGATTATCGCCAAAACGATGAAGGGCAAAGGCGTCTCCTTCCTGGAGAATAAAGAAGGCTGGCATGGCAAGGCGCTCAACCAGCAGCAAGAAGAGCAAGCTTTGAGCGAACTGCATTTCGTGCGCAGTAAGACCTTCCCCGTGCAGAAGCCGGAAAACCTGCAAGCCGCCCCGCAAGCTGAGAAGAAGGCTATTGAATTGCCGAAATACGATGGCAAAGAGGCAGTTGCCACGCGCAAAGCCTATGGTGATGCGCTCAAGGCGCTGGGTGCGGCCAATCCCGACGTAGTGGGACTCGATGGCGAGGTCAGCAACTCCACGTATGCCGATGAGTTCGCCAAAGCGTATCCTGAACGGTTCTTTGAGCAGTATATCGCGGAGCAGCAGCTTGTGGCTTCGGCTGTTGGTATGAGCGTGCGCCATAAGATAGCGTTCGCCTCCACCTTCGCGGCGTTCTTCTCTCGCGCCTACGACTTCATTCGCATGGCGGCCATTTCGCGCGCCAATATCCGCCTATCCGGTTCGCACGCGGGTGTCTCGATTGGCGAGGATGGCCCGTCGCAGATGGCGCTGGAAGACCTGGCGATGATGCGCGCCGTATATGGCAGCACGGTGCTTTATCCCAGCGATCCAAACCAGACCGCGCAGCTTGTGGCGCAGATGGCCGATACACCTGGCATCGTCTACATGCGCACCACACGCGAGAAGTTGCCGGTATTGTATAGCCCCGATGAGCAATTTAGCATTGGCGGCAGCAGGGTGGTGCGTTCGTCGGACAAAGACGAAGTGACCATTGTGGCGGCGGGTATCACGCTGCACAACGCTCTCGATGCCTATGAGCAACTCAAAGGCCAGGGCATCAAGGCGCGTATCATCGATGCTTATACCATCAAGCCCATCGATGAAGAAACGCTCTTCGCGGCCGCCGAAGAAGCGGGCAACCTTATTGTCACGGTAGAAGACCACTGGCCGGAGGGCGGACTGGGCGAAGCCGTGCTTGAGGCGTTCACAGAGCGCGACGGGGCTTTGCCACGGATCGTGAAACTGGCCGTGCAATCCATGCCCGGTTCCGGCACTCCCGCCGAATTGATGGAGGAGGCAGGCATCAGCGCGCATCATATCGTACAGGCTGTGCGAATTCTGGTGAGAAACACCTGAGCGTCTATCATTTTAGCTGCTCTTGTGCGTCTCAGTTTGAGAGATGCGACAATTACTTACTGGCGACGCGGGGATGCTCCCCGCGTCACTTTATGCTATAAGATATGAAGGAAAAACTGTGTCGAAAGAAACAAAACAGCCTGAAGTTCTTGAAACTGGCGAAGAAGCATTGCCAGCGCCGCAGGGGATCGGCATGGCCGTCGCTTTTGATTGGGGCCTGGCCGTGCAGATAGTATTGACTCCCTTTGTCATTACATTTTTTAATTCGGCCAGCAGATTCAAAATTCCGGGCGTTAATCCGACCCTGGGAAATATCTTGTTGTTTGTGGTCGCATGGCCCGTTGCCGCCGGCCTGGCGCTTTTTGGCGAACTGGTGCGGCGCGGCCGCAATTGGGCGCGTAAGATACAGATTGTCGCTAACGCCCTGTTGTCAGTAGCCGGTATCGTCCAGCTTTACAGCCTGTATCAAAGCATTAAGGGAGGAAACTTCTGGCCGGTGGTGACAGAAGTAATTCTGGTCATCTTTTCTCCTCTGATTTTCTGGCGCATGACTCGTCCCTCGACCGCTCGCTGGTTTAAAAGCGTCACAAGCGCGGAGGCTCGTAAACGACACGGCGGCGCGTGGGGGTGGCTGATCGCCATCTGGGCCATTGTGGGCGGCGTGTTGCAGACCATTGCTGCCATGAAGTAGAAAAAAGCCTTTCTAATCACCTGTAACTATGCTAAACTGCTTTGCAAGAACTATCCTTCTCTGAAAAGGTGCAAGCGGTGAGCGAAATACAAGAGCCATTAGAATGGCGTTCAATTCTGGATTCCCTGCGCAATGTGACAGTTGAAAAGGCGCGCGCCACGCTGGGCGAGCGTGGCGTGGTAGCCTACACCGATGGAGCCTGCATCAAAAATCCCGGCGGACCGGCAGGGTGGAGCGTGATCCTGGCATCCGTTGATTATGTGGATGGCGAACATATAGATGCTGCTGCACCGCGCATCGAATGCTACGGACATATCCCCAGAGCGCAGACGACTACCAACAATCGCGCAGAAATCGCGGCGGTGCTGGCCGCGCTGTGCCTCGCGCCGCGCGATCAACCGCTTACCGTTCACAGCGATAGCGAGTATACCATCAAGGTAGCGTCAGGCGTCTTTCAGATGAAAGCCAACCCCGACCTGTGGGAATTGTACCGCGTGTTGCTCAAGAAACGCGCCACGCCGCCTACCTTTGAATGGGTACGCGGTCACGCCGGACAGGTTCACAACGAACGCGCCGACGAACTGGCCGGGCTGGGCGCGTGGAATGGCGATATGGATGCATACCGCCTCTGGCAAGAGTCTATGGCTCCCGAAGCGCGCAGCGGCCTGTCATCGCCCGAATTGGTAGCGTTACGCCAGCAGGTGCAGCGACTTCAAACCTACTTTGGTACCATCGCGCTCGACAGCCCTCGCGTGGCATCCAACGAACGCGCCTTTATCGGTGATATGGCAAAACGCCTGCAAAAGCACAATTTTGCTCCCAGCGAGAAGCAAAACAACTGGGTAAAAGTGCTTATCAGGAAATATAAGGATGCCTAAATAGATGCAATCAAAGGGACAAGGGCGGCTTCCCTACCAAAAATGCCCTTACGAACGTCTATTCTAGTGAGATCTATCTTAACTTTGACGTAGTATCACTGAGAAGATATTTCTACACAATAGATGGAGTAACCTCGATGTATCTGTTCCTGCCTGTCGTCCTGCTTATTCTCGGTGGAATTGCGGTAGTGCTGGCGATTGGCGGCTTCATCTTCATCATGCGTTCATTTATTCAAACACGCCATGTACGTAAGCATGGGATACATATTCTTGCCACAGTGACAAAGATCACTATGGAGTATATATTGTTTAAAAGAGGGAAATACTCGACATCATTTTTTATCCATGCCGACTGGGAAGACCCTGAGACGCACAAAGTATATCACTTCAAAAGCACCGCGGGAGGCGCTTATCTGCCTATCAATCATCCGCCCGGCAGCAGCATCGATGTGCTGATTGACCCACGCAACTCCCGTCTCTATGAGGTGCAAATGAATTTTAGAGAAGATAGTAGTTCGTTATCGACGCAAGCGTCCATAGAGTACCTCCATTCTGATCCGCCCCTATAACATATTCCCGATTGATTTTTGGAGGGTCATAATTACGCGCTACGAATTTGTGTCGCTGTATCAAGCTGTTCCACAAAGCAAGGTGGCACGAGCAGGCTCCGTATGCTACTCTATCAAAGACGACGTAAAAACGTAGGGAGTTCGCTATGGCTCAAGTATTTGTACCAGATGACCCTCGTGTGCGCGAGCAGATCCAGAATGGGAGAACTGGGGGTGGCTCAAATGAGATTTCGCCCGGTCGTTCGCGTGGGCCGCGCCGCTTTGGTTTTATTGACCTGGTGGTATTTCTTGTAGTGATTGCGGCGATATCGTTCATTGTATCTGCGGCGACTCGCTGGACCGCGCCGCTTACCCCGGCGGTGAAGATTAATCTCTCCCCGGCGGTTTTGCCGCTCTATGCCGGGTATTCGCTGCTGCGTATGTTGCTGGGCTACCTGCTCTCGCTGGTCTTTACCCTGGTCTACGGGCAAATTGCCGCAACGCATCGCCGCGCGGAAACGATCATGATCCCGATTTTAGATATCTTGCAGAGTATCCCCATCCTCTCGTTCCTACCTGCTGTGATACTGGCGCTGGTTGCGGCGTTTCCGCACTCGAACGTTGGGCTGGAACTCTCCAGCGTGATTCTGATTTTTACCAGCCAGGCATGGAATATGACCTTCAGCTTTTACCACTCGGAACGCACCCTGCCGAAAGACTTGCAGGAGGTGGCAACTATAGCGCGCTTGCGCCCCTGGCAGCGGTTTATCAAACTGGAACTGCCTTCTTCGATGATTGGCCTGATATGGAATAGCATGATGAGTTGGGCAGGCGGCTGGTTCTTTCTTATAGCTTCTGAACAATTTACACTGGGAAGCCGCTCATTCCAACTTCCTGGTCTGGGCTCATACTTGCAAGCAGCTGCCAATGCGGGGAATACCGGTCAGATTTTGCTCGGTCTTGCCACCCTCATCGTATTGATTATTCTGCTTGATTTCTTCTTCTGGAGACCCCTGGTGGCATGGGCTGATAAGTTCAAGATAGAGATGAGCAGCGGAGCCGAAGAACCACGCTCCCCGGTGCTCGATGCACTGCGCCGCTCCGCGCTTGTGGCGCTGGTAAACCGTAAAGTGTTTCGCCCCATTGGCGGATTTCTGAGCTGCTATCCTGGACCGTCTTCAGCCTCTGCCCGATTACAACGTTGCGCCTCCCTCTATAGATCAGCCTGCTCGCTCTTTACCAGTGCGCCGAGTCGTAGGATGGGCGCTGGCAATTGTATGTGCGGTGCTTGCTCTGATCGGTTTATGGTTTATGGTGCGTTTGTTGGTCCAGGTTACTCTCAAAACCTGGGGTAGCTTATTCCTGGCAGCTATCTTCACCTGGCTCCGTACTCTGGCAGCTCTCATCATCGGCGTGGCCTGGACGGTGCCTGCCGGAGTAGCGATTGGACTTTCGCCCAAATGGTCCCAGCGCTTACAACCCGTCGTGCAGGTCGTCGCTTCCATTCCTGCAACTGCTATCTTCCCGATTCTGCTGCTGGCGCTGGTAAACCTGCCGGGAGGGCTTGCATGGGCCTCGATCCTGTTGATGTTGCTGGGAACTCAGTGGTATATCCTCTTTAATGTAATTGCCGGGGCAATGGCGATTCCCAGCGATTTGCGCGAAGCCACTACTATCTATCACCTTTCGGGCTGGCGAAAGTGGCGCACGCTTATCCTGCCCGGCATCTTTCCCTATCTTGTAACGGGTTTGCTCACCGCCAGTGGCGGCGCGTGGAACGCCAGTATCGTCTCGGAATACGTGCAGTTCAATAACCATACGTTAAGCACGCCAGGGTTAGGAGCCAGTATCGCTGGCGCGGCTGCTACCACACCTACTCCCAATTATCCCGTACTGCTGGCGGCAACCCTTTTGATGGCTGTTTTCGTGGTGGCGCTGAATCGTCTGATATGGAAGCGGCTCTACAGGCTAGCAGAGCGCCGCTATACACTGGCATAGGAGGATCGAGATATGATGCAATCGAACTCACAACCGGTATCCAATGGCGCTGTTGCCGCCGAGACACTATTAGAGGCGCGTGTATGCAGCAAAACCTATGAAGCGGAAGGCAAGCTCCCTCAGGGCGCATCTCCACACCTGGTGCTGGATAGCGTTCAGCTATCGATACATGACGGGGAATTTGTGGCGCTGCTTGGGCCATCGGGTTCGGGAAAGTCCACCCTGTTGCGAATCCTGGCAGGACTGATCCAGCCGACCAGGGGGCAGGTGTATTTCAAAGAGCAGCCGCAATATGGACCGAATCCGCGCGTGGCTATCGTATTTCAATCCTTTGCGCTGTTTCCGTGGCTGACCGTACTGCAAAACGTAGAAATCGGCCTCGAGTCGCAGCCACTCACTCCTACACAGCGCTTGAAACGTGCGCTGGCTGCTATCGACCTGATAGGGCTGGACGGTTTCGAGGATGCCTATCCCAAGGAGTTGTCGGGCGGGATGCGCCAGCGCGTCGGTTTTGCGCGCGCCCTGGTGGTTGAGCCTGAATTGCTGTTCATGGATGAGCCGTTCAGCGCGCTGGATGTGCTTACGGCGGCTAACCTGCGCAAAGAATTGCTGGGATTGTGGCGCGAGCAAAGTATGCCCACGCGCGCGATTCTGCTGGTGACGCATAATATCGATGAGGCGGTCAGTATGGCCGATCGCATCCTGGTGCTGGGAGCCAATCCCGGTCGTATTCGCGTTGAACTGCCGGGGCTACCGGTAGCGCAACGCTCTTTCCAGAGCGACGAGCATACTAAACTGGTAGACCTTATTTACCGCATCATGACAAGTCCTCAAGAAGACGTAGCAAAGTTGCTAGAAGCTCAATCGCCACATGCTAAGACAGGACAGCTCGTTTTACCTGCTCAACGTCCTTACCAGGTGCTGCCGCATGTTTCCATTGGCGACGTGACTGGCCTGATTGAACTGGTACAATTGCGCGGGGGACGCGAAGACCTCTATCAGATTGGACGACATCTTAATCTGGAGATAGACGATTTATTTCCAATGATTGAGGCTGCCGATATACTCGATCTGGCGAATATCGAGGAGGGCGACCTCGTTTTAACTGAGGAGGGGAAGCGTTTTGCTGAAGCGGGAGTGCTCGAAGAGAAGAAAATCTTCCGCGACCAGGTCATCAAGAACGTCAGTATCGTGCGTAAAATTGTAGAAGCGTTGCAAGCGGCCCCGCGCCATATCCTGCCCGAAGAACATTTCATTCAACTTCTGGAAACGCATTTCAGCGAGGAAGAGGCGCAGGCGCAACTTAACACGGCCATTAACTGGGGCCGCTATGCTGAACTCTATAGCTTCCAGGAAGATCGCGGTATGTTCCACCTGGAGGAAGAGGGCGAGCCTGCATCTAAATAAAGACCTATTCACTCCATTTGTTTCCACAATGCGTCCATACGATATCTTTTCGCCAACCCTGGCGCATGGTAACACGACCCTGGTGGATGAGCAAGAGCAATAGGAAGAATGTCAGAGGGAGGTAAACTAGCCTCTACAGCACGTTTGATCTTGCTTTCTTCCTATAGATTGAGGTTCATGTATCCTTTTCAGGGAACGATACGTTAAATCTATGGAAGTCAGACCCAAAACTCAGTAATAATACCTAGTAAATTATTGCAGGGTTTGTAGCAAAAGTTCTCATGACTACATAAATGAAGGATTCTCATAAATATGGCTCAGCCGTTATCACTGGCGCGCATACGAATGCGCTTATTTTCATTGTCATTTATCCTACCGCCTTGCTTTGTGCTGCTTATGGGTGGCTCTTTGATCTTTCTGGCGGCCATTCTGCCTTTGCAGGGCATAGGAGCAAACGACGCGCTGCTTTCACATGGAAATGCTATTTTTCTTGAACCTACCCACCTTCTTTTCCCCGGACAAGCGATCAGAATGATTCTACCGTCAACAGCGAAAACATGGCACAGTAATAATATGCTAAGCTGGCGCGAAACGGGCATTCTGTTTTTCCTGTTTCTCAATGTCTTTCTGCTCTACCTGCTGGCCCTCTTTCTGCTGCCGGGAAAAATTCGTCTCAAATATATCTTGATCTCTGTCTCTCTGCTGGGGTTAATATGCGTGTTCTTTCCGGTTGTCACATCCTCCGATGTGTTTTCCTATATTGCCTATGCGCGCATTGGTGTCATATACCATCATAACCCGCTAACCACCTGGCCAGCATCCATCATCAATGACCAGGTGATTACCTATATTTACTGGGTTAATCAGCCCTCGGCCTACGGTCCAGTCTGGGCCATGATTACCAGCTTCTTGCAGTGGATACTTGGCCTCAATGGTCCCGCCGGTATTTTACGTATGCTTATGGCGCTGCGCTTTTTAGGGTTGGGAATGCATCTCGGCTCGACCGCGCTCATATGGTCGATCAGTGGCTATCTCCAGCGCCAGAGTGGTTTTCTCTCGCACGAACAGCGCGCGCGCGCAACGCTGGCATTCGCCTTGAATCCCCTTCTGCTCTTTGAAGCCGCTGTCAATGCCCATGTTGACGCGACGCTGCTCTTCTTCATCCTGCTGTCTATATGGGTAATGGCGCGCCGCGAGCGACCTTCATTCCAGGCGTATCTCGTGGCGGGTCTCCTGCTGGCCCTGGCTACCTGCATAAAAATAAATGTCGTGCTGCTGGCCCCTGCCCTGTTCATCTACCTCTGGAAGGTGCGCTCATGGCATTTCTGGCGCGTACTGGCGGTCGCCGTGACCTATGGCGCCACAATCGTCCTGCTGTATGCCCCCTTCTGGGATAAAGGGCGCCTCCTCGCCGTCCTGAAGTTCAACCCGGCGACCTATCGTAATATCAACAGCGTGCCAGAATTTGTGAATCGCCTCTTCAATGCATTGACATTTTTCAATCCAGTGAAATTGTCATACGGCGCGGCCTCACCTTCCGAACACGTAACGCATGCAGTTAGTATGATCCTCTTTGCGCTGATCTACCTGGCATTATGTTGGGTCGCGCTTCGTCCGGGGCGCGTGGATACCCTGCCGAAGCTGATTGGTTGGATGGCTGTAAGCTGGTTGCTCTACTGTTTCATTGGCTCTCCCTGGTTCTGGCCCTGGTATCTCGTCACCTTCCTGGGCCTATTTGCCATCCTGGAGTCGCTGCATACAGAGACATGGATTTCCGGCAGGTTCAAACTGCCCCTGGCGGTGCGCCTGCTAACCTTTAGCGGTCTCACCCTTTACTGCTTCTACACCTGGGGTGGGATTCATACTACCCTGCCGGGCTTCCCTGCATTCGAAATAGGGTTCGCGCGCGGCCTCTGGATGTGGATACTGCCTGTCGTCGCCCTACGCATTCCCTGGAAGCGGCTGGCAACCAGGCCGCGGAAACTTTTGTTGCGGAAACGTTATGCCGCATAGGATGGTTAGAAATGATGAGAGAAGGTCAAAACCTTGATTTTCTGTTTCTACTACCTGCAAAGTGGATAGATTTTACTCCAAACCAGCTTTTACTGATTATTCCTGATAAAATAATCATGTATACGAGAGCCCAAATTATTGATCCAAAATCAATGTTTTGAATTGTACCATTATAAATCACGACGTTGTAGAAGATTGAAAAAAGAAGCACCATAAAAAGCAGCATTTGAAATAGCACCTCTTTAAAATAGAAACCTACCATTTGAACCTTTCGTGTAACTTTATAGACAGGCTTTTTATTTGGTCCATTTACTATTGCCAGGTAGGCCGCTTTCATGTATACGAACATCATTCCTATGTACAATTGTACTGCTCTCCAGGTCTCCTCAAATAATAGCTTATCCCCTAAAAACAACACAAATATATCGATTAAAAATGTATACATAAATGGCACAAGCCCAAAAATAAATGCTTTACTGTCTATAAACGGATGCTTACCAGAAAACAAACAAATAGCGGGAGTGATAAGAAATATAAGTTGGATGAAACTCGAAAAATAATACAATCCCAGTTCTGTAAAATGCATCTTCTGTTTAAGGCTAAATCCTTTTACAAACCACGGATTCTTCCAGACAAAAAGCCTGACTGTATCGAGCGCCCAGGTTCCCAGTTGTTTGTATACATTGGGAATATCTTCTGGCGCAGTCTGGCCTACTGCTCCAACAATTGGTAAATAGGAAGCATTAAATCCATGTCGCAATGCAACATATCCTGAGTACAAATCTTCCACCAGATTCCACGTGGGAAATCCACCAATTTTTTCAAGGGAGTGCTTTCTCCAGACCAGTCCGCTTCCACATGGAAAAACAGAATTTGTGGCATGTTTTGATAACATAAGACCTCTGTAGAATATAGGTTGCAAATTTCCAAATGGATCTCCTGGACTAACCACAGCCTCTTTTATCGTTTGAACATATGCTACTTTCGGATTGCTCAACAAATGACCGACCGCGTATCTCAAAAAATTTGTATCACCAACGAGATCATCCGCATCTCGCGTTTCAATAAATTGAATATTTGGGTAATTCTCTGAAATAAACGCGAGCATAGAATTCAAGTTGCCATCTTTTGCTTTTCCAATCCGCTCGGGGCTGCTCTTCGAGGGAGGAAGATGATAAATGATTTGGTCCGAAGAATATTTTCTCTGCATATTTTCTACCATATACCGTACGTGTGACTTGTGACTATCATCTCCCAGGATAATGACAAGAGCTTCATGCGGCCAATCTTGATTAAGTACACTTTCTAGTGTTTTTTGTACCATTTCAACTGGTTCGCCATAAGTTGGTATAAGTACCGCTACTATTGGCTCTAAACCTTTAGGAATCTTAAAGAGGTCCGGAGCTGATCTATTCCAGTTATTAAATATTGTAATGAAAATAAAAAAAGTAATATATAAGTTTGCAAATAGGAAAGGCAATGAGAACCATAAGGCATCAGTGTTAAGGGTGTGAATCAGCCAGGGAATATAGAACAGAGATGCCACCACAAATAATGCACCGATAGTTCTAATTTTCAGATTTTTCAACTCTTTTGGATGCGTTATACCCTTGATAACCGCTGTTGAGAGTGTATTGTAGTTTTCAAGATGAGGCTCACGTTTGAAAACCTTCACCGGGATAGTAGTAAGCTGTTCAATTGATGACCAATTGGTAAAGAAAGGTCTGATAGGAAGAGAGAACTTCCGTATGCCAGGTGTCAATGTTTTAGAAAGAGGAAGAAGACCAGGAGGAGTGACCGGGATGTCAGGAAAAGGGTTGGGAGTGTCCTGGATAATAGGCTGCGCCTTCTTGAACTGAAGAGGAGTGACTGGGATACCAGGAAAAAGGTTGGAGGTATCCTGGATAATAGGCTGTGCCTTTTTGAACTGAAGAGGAGTGACTGGGATACCAGGAAAAGGAGTAGTTGGAATGGCTGGAAGAGACGGTGTCCCTATGATAGATGTAGACTCACTGAGAGAGTGAATTGGAGTGGAATCACCATTGTGAAGAGACAAGATCAGCGATGTAAAGCGATAATCAAGAGGAAAGCGATCAATTGGAGCCTGTACACCTTCAGCGAAATAAACTTCACTATTTGACCAATTGAGAATATCTTGTAGGATGGTGACAGCTTCCTGGGTTATCCATGCGTTCAGTCGTTCTCTACGTATTAGCTTAAGCTCAATAAGAGTACGCGCAATCAGTAATTCGCCATTATTTTCAGGATTACGTGAATGCCTATCCATCACTCCTGGCGTGAGCAGCGCTTCTCGTAATTGATCGTGAGTAATTGCTCTAGCCTGGACAAGCCTCTCGCCTAGCGAAATATGCTCTTTGAGACCAATGGATTTTAGTTGTCCGTTTTGAAAATAGACTTCGGCTTCTTGTCCATCATGTTTAATTTCCACTAATCCGGTTTTCGCAAGGTTTACGATGCCTTGCAAGCTTTTTACTAGCTGAATCTTTTCCACTACACCTATTCTGATCACAATTACCCCATCATCTATTTTCTAGTACGCCATTAATTTTATCGCCCGGCATTTGTAGATTATATGCACCCATATAAATGCATCTTTACATAAAAACTCAAGCAATTTAGAGGGAAATATCATTATGTAAAATTTGAATATATTACCATCACATTAGCCTCCCATCTCTCTAGTATAGATACATATAAGTTCAAGTAATATTAAATTACACGCACCGAATCGAATAGTATCTATGAGGTTGAGATGTAGTAGAGAGTACCAGGAAGAGGTTGAAATTTTAACCCGCATAGCAAAGGCAAAGCCATAGTAAGGAGAAGAATTGGCTGCGCACCAGAGCAAATTTAACTAGAACGGATTTTGAGATAAGTAGCACAGAATATCCTGCACTCCCGGTACTTGTTTTTATTTAGTGGCCGGCTAATTCAGCTAATAGTGCAAAATAAGCGGGTTTAGGGTGATACAACGTATCGAAAATCAGCGGCGCATCTGCATGGCCTGTAAACGCATAAATCCAGGAATAACGATCGGTAAATCCCCACATCTCAAAGGCCGTGCATTTAGCAACTTCCAGGCATACAGTTAACATGTCGCGATAAATGCTCGCTTGCTCAGCGAGCTTTTCTGGTAATGTCCCGCCAGCGCGCTGAATTTGAACATCCATTTCTGTGATTTGTACCTGTAATCCCAGGGCCGCCAGACGTTGCATGTTTGCCAGGACATCTTGCGGCATTGGCGATGCTCCGACCGAGACATGCATTTGCAAACCTACACCGTTAAGCGGCACACCACGTTGAAGGAGGCCCTTCACTAAAGCATAAATTGCGTCCGATTTTCGGCTCAATCCCTCTCCGTAATCGTTATAGAAAAGAAGCGCCTGCGGATCGGCTTCATGCGCCCAGCGAAAGGCCATGTCGATATAATCAGGGCCAATCTTTTGTAACCAGAAAGAGCTTCCCAGTGAGCCATTGGGATCTATAGCCTCATTTACAACATCCCAAATGCTAACCCGCCCCCGATAGCGCGATACAACTGTGAAGATATAATCTCGAAGAATTGCGATTAGCGCATCGCGGGAAAAATTTCCTCCGGTCAACCAGGAAGGTAGTACGTAATTCAGGCCCCATACCAGCACATGACCACGCACTTGCATATTATGTGCCATTGCAAAGGCGACGACGGCGTCTGCATCCTTAAAATTATATACATTGCGCTCCGGTTGGATAGTCACGATTTTCATCGCGTTCTCTGGAGTCAGGATAGTAAATTGCTGAGCAAGAATATCTCTATACTGGCTATCACTTTGTAATGCTCCTGCATCCACCGCTGCCCCTATAGCAATGCCACGCGCTTGAGCAAGTGCGCGTAAGGTAGGTTGAATTGTAGGAGTATACGTAATCTTATGGGATGAATTCGCCGGGACATTCATACACGAGGTGGTAGTTGCCAGCAGGAGTAGACTCGCGAGGACGTGTATCAAGCCAGAGAGATGACGTAGTTTGCACTGTGTTAAAGGCAGTCGAGGTTTGCTCATGAATGTAGGCCTGCTACCTCGCGCTCCATACTTGCGCGATTTTTTTATACCCGCCAGTTACGACGCGCGAACCGTCGGGCGACCACGCTAAACCGAAAATTGGAAAAGTATAGAAGGTACGGATGAGATTTCCGGTTTGCGCTTCCCAGATGTGCATATGAATATCATTACCCCCAGAAGCGATGAATCTCCCTTGATGAGACCACGCGGTTGCGTTGACCATCCCGCCCGTGTGCTTCGTATAGGTGAGGTGTGTGTTGCCCGTTACGGAGTCCCAGACCTTAGCCGTTCCGTCCCAGCCACCGGAAACAATGGAGCTATCATCGGGAGACCACGACACGGAACGCACATCGCTGCCGTGCGCGGCGTATTTGAGCAGGGTGTGTCCATCGCTGAAGCGCCAGACCTGGGCTGTACCGTCAGATGAGCCGGATGCTATGCGCGTGCCATCATGTGACCAGGCGAGCGCATTGATACCGTCGTTGTGACCGGTATAGGTGTAGAGTAAATTGCCACCAGCTACAGCGTAGACCATCACGAGATTATCAAAATTCCCCGTCGCTACATACTTGCCGTTGGGGGACCAGGCCACCGCGTTTACTGTCCACGGCGCATCGTGAGAAAAAGCGGCAACCCTCTGGCGGCTCACCGTATCTAGTATCTCGGCTGTCCCGTCCTGAAAGCCCGTCAGAATCTGCTTGCTGTTGGGAGACCAGGTGACGGTTTTGGCCCAATCGTCCGCGGTGGCCGGATCGATATGGCTGCGCGTAGAGAGCAGGCGTTTTCCACTGCTGGCTTCCCACGCCTGCGCGGTGCCATCGCTCGAACACGAGACAATGTATGTTCCATCAGGCGACCAGTCTACCGACCAGATATAGTCGCTATGTCCCTGGTAGGTGACGAGAGCAGGCGTAGTAGTAGATGAGGTAGACGATGCACCGGGCGTGGCGGCATTTGCGCCTCCAGTGTTGAACGTGGGAGTACCCAAACCCTGAGAGGAATTGGAGGAACCGATTAGCCCATGCGTGGCTGCGAACCATGCTGCTCCGCCTCCTGCTATAGCTAGTGCGCCTCCGGCTATCACAGCGCGGCGGGAGATGCGACGCGGCGTTTGAATTCGCGGCTGTCCCGGCGGCATGATGCCTGAATAGGCTGAGAGCGGCTGCGGCCCGGACACCATTGGCCCCGGGGCGTTAGAAGGTGTCATGATCTGCGTGTTGTACTGGCTGTATGTCTGGAATACATGCCCATTCCCCTGTGGCGGTTGAACTCCGTACTGGTTGCCAGCGGGATTTTGGGGTTGCGAGGGCGTTGACCCCCAGTTGGAAGCGAAACCAGGCGCGATACGGTAGTTTGGATTAAAGCTTGCCTGCTCAAGCGCGGTGGCGAAAGCATGCACATCCTCGAAACGCTGGCGCGGGTCCTTTTGTAACGTTCGCATCACCACATCTTCAACCGCTTGCGGCAAGTCTAGCATCTGTTCGCGCAAGGGTGGAGGCGGCACCATGGTGTGCTTGATGGCGATCTCAGTATATGTTCCCTGAAATGGACGGTTGCCGGTTAGCCATTCGTATACCACGATGCCCAGCGCATACTGGTCGCTGGCGGGACGCGGGTGAGCCTGTATTTGTTCAGGTGCCATGTAGGCAATGGTGCCCGCGACATCCTGCGTGTTCTGGTATGAACTGCTTTGTGAGGTCAGCGCGATGCCAAAATCGCTTAACAAAATCTCGTTATTGCGACCAACCAGCATGTTTTCTGGTTTGATGTCGCGATGAATGAGGCGCTGCGAATGAGCGTAGTAGAGAGCATCCGCTACCTGGCGCGCATAGGCCGTGACATAGTACAATGGCACCCGCGTACCTTTGGGATGGCGATTGCGCAGCGTGCCGTAAGGAGCGAAGTCCATCACCAGATAGGGCGCATTGCCCTCGACTCCAAAATCCAGTACGCGCACGATATGGGGGTGAATAAGTTGCGCGATAACCTGGGCCTCGCGCCGAAATCCTTCACTATCGTCATTCGATAAACGTGTATGCAGCAGTTTCACCGCCGCCTGTGTTTTCAGGTGCAGGTGCTCGCCAAGATAGACCTCCGCGAAACCGCCCTCTCCCAGCAGGCGAACAAGTTGATAATTCCCCAGGCGCTGTCCGATACGCTCTAGCTGATTAGCCATACCAGTCCCCTTATTCTGCATATAGTTTCGTCGATGTGATGAGTGTAAAGGAAACAAGCAAAATATGTCAAAGAAGTAGGCAGGATGTCTTATGAATGGGTTTCTTCTGGCAGATTCTTCACATGCTCTCGGTTCCCCAAAAAAGAGATGGTAGGTGCGAGCTGGTCATCGCTGGCGACCAGCTCGCACCTACCATCTCCCGGATGCCGTCGCAGGCATCAAAGAAAGATGATGTTGCGATATCTATCTACGCAAAGAATTTTGTCATCAACTGCGACTTGCTGAAACCGCAGGCGTTTTCCAGGCAACCTAATCCCCACAACTGCTCGATGGTAGCAAGTAGGGAGTAGTGGTTATAGGGGGTGGTGCTGTCAACAAAATGCTCTCGGTTTTTAGAGGTAATAACGATGGCTGGCGCACTGGCCCCACCGAGTGTAACACCATCGACTCCTTTCGGACTGTGGCAACACCCGGCGTAACCGGAATAGTCATCTTCGTCCCAGACAATCACGATTGCCGATTTTTCACTCCATGCGCGAGATTGAATGATCTCCGAAACGGTTGACTTCAGGAATGCATCGCCCAACTGGATAGCGCCATGGTCAAGCCCGGATGCAGGATAACCGCAAGTAGGAATGCCCAGGGTCTTGGCAGAAGAGGGAGAGATACCATGCATATCATGACAGGTATCTGGACTGATCCAGACGAAATTGGGAACGTGTCCCGAATTCAGGTCCTGGTCAAACTGCGTGAATGGCACAATCTTCTGCATCCGAGCGGAATTGTTGCGAATGTCGGTGAAGTAATCGAACGGATTGTGTTTCTGAACATACAGTGAAACAGGTGTGCCATTGATAATGGGATAAGCGGCTCCAGTAAATCCCGCATAAGGAAGCGACTGCATGTACGCCTTCCAACTCAAATCATGTGACACGAGCTGATCGACGATGGTTTTGTCGCTGAACCAGTGCGCGGTGTTGGTCGCTCTGGCAATCTCAGCAGGTGTGAGCAATTCCTGCCCATTCGTGTAACCTGAGGTAGGGCCGAATTCCTGTGGGGCGCATGTCACTGTTGGCCCTGCCGCGCAGTCATCCCAGATGTGCTGAAAATCTCCCGAAATGGCGGCAAGATAGTTAGGTGAACTGGGGTGGGTGACTCCAAAATAATCGGTCGAAATGGCGTACTGGCTCGCTAACCAGTTGATGTAAGGAGCATCAGCCGTATTGCCAAAGATCTCGTTAGTAGAGTGATTCTCCATCATGATATAGAAGATATGCTTGAAGCTGCCATCGTCCCGATTATTGAGGGGCGCCGCGCTGGCTGTGGTTCCACCCGCAAGAACCAGCATAGAGATGAGCATGGCTAGACTGGCCATGGTACGAAGTATACGTCGCACGTGTCCTCCTTGCACTTGTTTGTAAACACACTATCGAAGCTGCCTGAAACAGGCTTCTATCAGTTACTATAATTGAGCCGGGTTATCCATTTGTTAAGCGATTGTGAAATTTGTCTGATGAGGTTTTTTAATGTCATCTAACGTGAGTAGATGCATTCTCATTTGCTACTCGCCAGTGGTAATAATGCCTGCTTCCATGCAGGTAAAGCATCTTTCCTGTTGTATACTTCTAGTAAGGACGTTAACCACGTTTGCGATAACATGCCAGCGGATTTTCTGCTGGACAACCTGTAGGAGATGTATGATGATGCAATCTGCACCGGCTCTCTCAGCAGATGAAAAAAGATGGCGGATAGTAACCGCTACGATGCGAAGAAATGGCTTTGCCCCGGATGCTCTCATCGAAACTCTGCACACGGTGCAGAGTGCGTTTGGCTATCTCGATGATACAGCATTACGTTTCGTCGCCCATGAATTGCATATTCCTCTCAGCAAGGTCTATGGCGTTGCAACGTTCTATCATGCTTTCACGCTTAAGCCGGAGGGGCAGCACCGCTGTGTTGTGTGCCTGGGAACCGCCTGTTATATCAAAGGAAGTCAGGCCATTCTCCAGGCTGTGACGAGGGCCTATCACATTACTCCTGGCGAAACCACAGAGGATGGCGAGATATCGCTGCTCACGGCGAGGTGCCTGGGATCGTGCAGCTTAGCCCCTGCGGCAATCATGGATGAGGACGTTGTCGGCAACTTGACGCCTGAGCGTGCGCTATCTGCGTTAGGAAAATGGGTGAAATCATGATACATATGACGCAAGCCCTCACTGCAGAAGATTTGCCAGGCATTGCTGAAGCTGAAAACGCTGCTGGCAGGGCTTTTGACCATACTATACATGTCTGTGTGGCGGCAGGCTGTTTATCGCAGCGCAGCGATCAAGTCAAACTACGCCTGGAGCATGAAATACAGGAACGTGGCCTGGCACATTGTCGTGTCAAGGGAGTTGGCTGCATGGGACTCTGTAGCGCCGGACCGCTCGTGTCCGTTCGTCCTGAAGAAACGCTCTATCAATCGGTCACGCCGGAAGACGCTCCCGCGATCATCGAGGCTCTGAGCGGCGCGCCGGTAAATGGCCTCATCTGCCCAACAAATCGGCCATTCTTCACACAACAAACCAAAATTGTGCTGGCAAACTCAGGCGAGATCGATCCCGAACGACTGGAGGAATATATTGCTGTCGGCGGTTATCAGCAATTGGCCCATGTGCTGAACGATTTGACTCCAGGGCAGGTCATTGATCAAATCTCCCGCAGCGGATTGCGTGGCCGCGGTGGCGCAGGATACCCCACCGGGTTGAAGTGGGGCACCGTTGCCAAGACCAACGGGTCACGTAAATTCGTGATTTGTAATGCTGACGAGGGCGATCCGGGCGCTTTTATGGATCGCAGCGTGCTGGAAAGCGATCCCCATCGCGTGCTGGAAGGCATGGCAATAGCCGCCTATGCGGTTGGCGCCAGCGAGGGATATATCTATATTCGCGCGGAATATCCTCTGGCCATCAAACGGTTACAAATTGCAATCCGGCAAGCAGAGCGAACAAAACTGTTAGGAACGAGTATCCTCGGTACTTCCTTCAGTCTCAATGTTCACATCCGCTTAGGAGCCGGAGCTTTCGTTTGCGGCGAGGAAACCGCTCTCATTGCCAGTATCGAGGGCAAGCGCGGTCAACCACGCCCACGCCCTCCCTTTCCAGCAGAGAGTGGACTATGGAATGCCCCGACGCTGATCAATAATGTTGAGACCTACGCCAATATTGCTCCCATCATCGCGCGTGGGCCTGAATGGTTCGCCAGTATTGGCACCGAACACAGCAAAGGCACCAAAGTCTTCGCACTGGCTGGCAAGATCGTCAATACTGGCCTGATCGAGGTGCCGATGGGAACTCCCTTGCGAACTATCATCAATGAGATCGGCGAGGGAATTCCTCTTGGGCATAGCTTCAAGGCGGTCCAGACCGGCGGACCAAGCGGTGGCTGCATTCCAGCCGCATACATGGATACGCCGGTCGATTACGAATCGCTCGCCTCTGTGGGATCGATCATGGGTTCGGGGGGCATGATCGTCATGGATGAGTATTCGTGTATGGTCGATGTGGCCCGCTACTTCATGGAATTTTGCATGTCAGAGTCGTGCGGCAAGTGCGTACCTTGCAGAGTGGGGACGGCGGAAATGTATGAACTACTCTCGCGCATGGTGCAGGGGCGCGCGAGCATGGGAGATATGGCGATGCTACAGGAACTGTGCGAGACGGTCAAATATACCAGCATGTGTGGATTAGGGCAATCTGCGCCCAACCCCGTACTCAGCACGATAAAATATTTCGAGAATGAATATCTGGCCCATATTACCGACCATATCTGCCCGGCTGGACAATGCCAGTTCGAGGCGGTGACACAGGAGGTACGATCATGACAGTGCCGGGACGGGTGAAAACGTTGGTTATCGATGGCCGCGATGTCAGCGCGCACGAAAACGAGACGATTTTGGAAGCTGCCCTGGAACAAGGCATGTTCATTCCCACCATGTGTCGTTTGGAAGGATTGTCTGAGGTTGGCGCGTGCCGCCTCTGCCTGGTTGAAGTGAAGGGCGTGAACAAGCTTTTGCCTGCGTGCGTGACCAGAGTCGAAGAAGGAATGGAAGTGAACACGCGCTCCGAGCGGCTCGACCGCTATCGGCGAACATTGCTCGAATTATTGTTTGCCGAAGGCAACCATATCTGCTCTGTCTGTGTCGCCAACGGGCACTGCGAGTTGCAATGGATGGCGCAGCGGCTTGGTATGGATCACGTGCGCGTTCCCTATATCTCGCCGCGCCGCCAGGTCGATGCATCACACGAGCGCTTCACCTTCGATTCCAATCGCTGCATACTTTGTACTCGTTGCGTGCGTGTCTGTGATGAAATCGAAGGAGCGCACACCTGGGATGTTATGGGGCGTGGCATAGCCAGCCGCGTCATCACAGACCTGAACGAGCCATGGGGCAGTTCGACCTCATGTACCAGTTGTGGCAAATGCGTGCAGGTCTGCCCTACAGGGGCATTAGTCGAGAAAGGCAAGTCGGTGGCAGAATCAGTGAAGCATCCAGAGTTTCTGCCGTATTTGAAGAGAATGCGAGGACAGCAGAAATGAGCACACAACCCACGAGAAAAGTCTCGGTAGCTACCGTATGGCTGGATGGATGCTCGGGATGCCACATGTCGTTCCTCGATATGGATGAGCGCTTACTCGAGCTGGCTTCTTTCATCGACATCGTGTATAGCCCGCTTGTGGATAATAAAATGTTTCCCGAACAGGTGGACCTGACGCTGGTCGAAGGCTCGGTCAGCAGCGAGGACGATCTGGCAAAGATCAAGAAGATTCGCGAACACACCCGCTTGCTGATAGCCATGGGAGATTGCGCTGTCACCGGCAATGTGCCTTCAATGCGCAATCCCTTTGGCTCGGAAAAGATATTGCAGCACATTTATTTGCAGAATGCTCCCAGGGAGATTGTCCCTCATCTGCTGCCTCGCGTGCTGCCGGTCCACCAGGTTGTCGCTGTCGATGTCTTTCTACCCGGCTGCCCACCTCCTGCCGACGTGATCTACTTTGCGCTGACGGAATTGCTGGCTGGCCGTATGCCTGATCTGAGTGGCTCTACCCGGTTTGGAAAGTGAGAAAGCTATGTCACAACGCATTACGATAGATCCAGTCACGCGCATCGAGGGTCATGCCAAAATCACCTTGCAGTTAGACGAAGCAGGGAAGGTGGAGGACGCCCATTTTCATGTGACGCAGGTTCGAGGCTTCGAAAAGTTTTGTGAAGGACGGCCATTTACCGAGATGCCCGCGCTCATGGCGCGCATTTGTGGCATCTGTCCCGTGAGCCACCTTGTCGCCTCTAGCAAAGCGTGTGATGCCCTCTTAGCAGTGCGCATTCCGCCTACTGCCGTCAAATTGCGCCGCATCATCAATCTCGCGCAGATCGTGCAATCCCACGCGCTCAGTTTTTTCTACCTGTCTGCTCCTGATTTGCTTTTGGGCATGGATGCAGATCCAGCGCAGCGAAACATCTTCGGCATACTGGCGCAGCATCCCGAGATGGCGCGCGATGGCATTCGGCTTCGATCCATTGGGCAGCAGATCATCGAGTTGCTGGGTGGCAAGCGCATCCATCCTGCCTGGGTCGTGCCAGGTGGCGTGAGCGAGCCTTTGTCGGCGGAAAAGCGCGACCAGATGCTGGCGATGCTGCCAGAGGCGAAGGAGATCACTCTGCGCGCGCTGGTATGGTTTAAGGGAGCATTGTCACAATACCAGGAGGAGATCGCCAGTTTCGCCAATTTCCCATCGTTATTCATGGCATTGGTCAATGACGAGAATGAGATGGAGCATTATGATGGCGATGTGCGGATCGTCTCATCAGACGGGCGCATCGTCGCAGACCGGCTCGATCCACTCCTGTACCAGACATTTATTGAAGAGAAGATCGAGAATTGGACGTATCTCAAATCCCCTTTTTACAAACCATTAGGTCAACAAGACGGGATGTACCGCGTCGGACCCCTGGCACGGCTCCTGGTGAGCGAGCGCTGCGGCACTCCCGAAGCAGACTGCGAGCGAGAGGAATTCCTGGCCACCTACGGCCAGGCCCGCACCAGCTCGTTCTTCTATCATTATGCGCGGCTCATTGAGATCCTTTACGCCAGCGAGCGCATGGAGGCGCTGTTGAACGAGCCGGATATCCTGAGCCCGCGAGTGCGAGCACATGCCGAGCCGAACCAGCTGGAGGGGATTGGTGTCGCCGAAGCGCCGCGCGGCACCCTCATCCATCACTACACTATTGATGAGCATGGCCTGATCCGCTCGGCAAATCTGATCATCGCAACTGGTCATAACAATTTGGCGATGAATCGCGGCGTGCTGCAAGTGGCACGGCATTTTATCAAAGACGCACACACTTCGCAAATCACGGATGGCATGCTCAATCGCCTTGAAGCCGTGATCCGCGCCTTTGATCCGTGTTTGAGCTGCTCCACACACGCGCTGGGTGAAATGCCGCTGCATGTACAAACAATCAATGCCGATGGAGCTATTGTCGATGAACGTATCCGCTAGCATTCACCCACTGATTATTGGCATTGGCAACCCGCTACGTAGCGATGATGGTCTGGGATGGGCAGTGGCGGAACAGCTTTCCCAGGACTGCGACATGGGCTGCGACATTCACACTGTTTACCAGTTAACGCCAGAACTGGCACAGTGGATGGCAGGAGTAAACCTCGTTGTAATGATTGATGCCAGCTATGAAGGAGAGCCAGGCGAATTACGTATTCGCCCTCTCTCTCTCCCTGCGCGCCCCGGCGCTGTGGGCACGCATTACACGACTCCAGAAGAACTCGCGGCCCTTACCGCAGTAATCTATGGTCAATGTCCACCAGTTGTGGTTGTCACCATGACGGGTGCAAATTTCAGCATTGGCGAGCAGCTCTCATCAATTGTTGCCCGCAGGATACCCCTGGTGAATGCGGCCGTGCGCCAGATAATAAGAGGGAAGCATGATAAGTGATACGCGCTTCAAGATTCTGATGGTTGCCACGGAAGCCGTTCCCTTTGCTAAAGAGGGTGGCGTAGCCGATGTCATAGGGAGCCTGCCTGCCGAATTGGCGAAGCTGGGTCACGAGGTGTGCATTTTTATGCCACGCTACGGAATCGTTGATCCCATGCGCTGGGGTCTCAAGCCCACCGGTTTCGTAGGGACGTGGCAAGGCCGTACAGCGTCTGTCATGCGGACGACGCTCCCCGGTACGCCTGTGGTGGTCTACCTGCTCGAACCAGGATGAGTTCTTTGGCCAGCACCAGCAAATCTACCTCGGCCTGGATCAGCACGACGAGCAGCGGCGCTTCACCTTGTTTTGCCGCGCTCTACTCGATGCGTTGCCATCGCTCGGTTTTGCGCCGGATATAATTCACCTGAACGATTGGCAGACTGCTCCCTGCGCGGCTTACCTGCGCACCGCCTATGGCCATCTGCTGCGTCATGGAGCAGCTCGTATCGTTTATACTGTGCATAATCTGCAATACCAGGGGCGCTGGGACATCTCCATCCTGGATGAGGCGGGGCTGAACCCCGCGCAGGTTTTCACACGCAGCGGCCTGGAGTTCTGGGGCGATGTGAACTGGATGAAAGCTGGCCTCATGTATGCAGACGTGGTAACGACCGTCTCGCGCCGCTATGCAGAGGAGATTCAAACGCTGGATTACGGCTGGGGCCTTGACGAGGTGCTCTTCCAACGCCATTCGCGTATCTTCGGTATTCCCAACGGGCTTGACTGGGACGCCTGGAATCCCGCGACGGATAGCGATCTGGCATTCCAGTACGCGGCAGCGAATGCTCCAGCAGCCAAGGCGCGCAACCGTACAGCGTTGCGAGCGGAGTTCGGGCTGCCAGATGATCCAGAGATTCCTGTCATGGGTATTGTCAGCCGACTCGTAGATCAAAAAGGATTCGATCTCGTTGCCGCCATTGCAGACGGGTTGGGCAATCTGCCGTTACAACTCGTCGTGCTGGGCAGCGGGCAGCCCCACTATGAGCAGTTGTTTCGAGAACTTGCCGCGAGCACGCCTAATGTCCGGGCGCGCATTGGCTTCGATGGCGCGCTCTCCCGCCGCATCTATGCAGGGGCGGATTTCTTTCTGATGCCCAGCGCCTTCGAGCCAGGCGGCCTGGGACAGTTGATCGCGCTACGCTATGGTACGCTGCCCATTGTCCATGCCACCGGTGGTTTAGCTGACACCGTTACCGACCTGGATGCCGACCCCGACGCTGGTAATGGCGTGAGTTTCACACCTTACGAGGCCCCCGCCCTGCTCGATGCTCTACGGCGCGCATTGAATCTCTACGCGCAGCGCGAACGCTGGCCCGGCCTCGTCGAACGCGCCATGACATACGATTCGCGCTGGTCGGCAAGCGCCCTTGCCTATAGTCAGTTGTACCAGCGCGTGCTACGCCTCCCGCCTATGTGAACAAGCAACTAGCGCCTGCTTCCTCTCAAGATATCGGAGGCGGAACGGACCTTCGCCGCACCAGGTCGCGCTCCCAGCCATGCGCGAAAGTGCGGTCCTCAACCGTCTCTCCACTGGCCAACAACGAACTGGAAGGAAAGTCCTCCGGTTCCAGGTCGGTGCCAATTTTGCAGTTGCGGCCAACCTTGAGATTGTCCGGCAGGCGTGTGCGTTTGCCGATGAGCGTAATGCCGCTGTTCAGCAGGCTCGGTTCCAGGGTGTTTGGCGTCATGTCTTCCCCGTAGCCAATCTGGCAGTGCTTGCCGACGACGACCTCTTTGTCCAGAATGGCACGGTCAACTACACTACCAGCGCCGATAACGGTGTCAAAGAGTATGATGGAGTCGCGGACAATTGCGCCTTTCTCGACGACCACGCCTGGCGAGAGCACGCTGCGCTCAACCTGCCCCTCGATGATACAGCCATGCGAAACCAGGCTTTCTGCGACCTGCGCCCCTTTGCGAATATGAGCTGGTGGCCGTTCCTCGCTGCGTGTGTGAATCACCCAGGACGGGTCATAAAGGTCGAAGGAGGGATGGTCGCCAAGCAGCTTCATGTGGGCTTCCCAGAAGGAGTGTACGGTGCCTACATCCTGCCAGTACCCTGTGAAGGGATAGGCGTACACACCCTCGCCGCGCGCCACCATAGCCGGAACAATATTGCGACCGAAGTCATGCTGGGTGAGGGTGCCGCCTGCCTCGAACAGGCCGGGCATCTTCGAGTAGCACGCGGGTCAGCGTGTCGCGATCGAATACGTAGATACCCATCGAACCCAGTGTGCCGCGCGGCTCTTTTGGCTTCTCTTCAAACGAATTGACCCGCCCCTCGGCATCCGTTTCCAGAATGCCAAAGCGCGATCCCTCCTCTATTGGTACAACTACTGCCCCAAGCGTCGCTCCGGCGCGGCGCTGCTGGTGGAAGGCGATCATCGGCCCATAGTCCATGCGATACACATGGTCGCCGGCCAGGATGAGTACATAGTCACATCTCGATTCCATGATGAAGCCCAGATTCTGGTAGACCGCGTCGGCGGTGCCTTGATACCAATCCGATTCTTTGCGCCCCATATAGGGTTGGAGCAGGTGTATGCCGCCCTTCTGCCGGTCCAAATCCCACGGCTTGCCAATGCCGATATGATCGTGCAGCGAGTGTGGGCGGTACTGTGTCAGCACGGCAACATCAGAAATACCCGAGTTGACGCAGTTGCTCAATGCAAAATCAATAATACGGTACTTACCGGCGAACGGGACCGCGGGCTTGGCGCGCTTGTGTGATAGGAGGCTCAACCGCTCTCCCTGGCCCCCGGCCAGAATTATAGCCAGCACTTTGCTCATAACACAGCTCATCCTTTCTAATAATAACTGTACCCTCTAACAATGCGTAGAGGGTACAGTTATTATATCCTACTGATATTACCAATCAAAGTCGGGAATGTCATTCTGAGCGCAGCGAAGAATCTCGCTTGCCATACAGAGATTCTTCGCTGCGCTCAGAATGACAGATCACTACCTATCTTGGTCAGTAATATTCATCATGGTCAGGTGTGATTCAGGCAAATCATCGCCTGTCAATGGCCGTGCCAATGCGGTTTGTGTTTCTCTAAATACGCCTGAACTCCTTCAGCGAAGCCTGAATATCTCCGATAAAAACCTTGACAATCATAAAATTTCATGGCACTATTTCCATAATCAGAAAAGCTTTTTCTGATTATGGAATACTGTTTCGGGGGATACTCATATGACTTACCATAGTGGACGACATTTCCTCCAGAATTCCAGGACCTACGAATGTTCCGGATCGCATTCTCAGGGCCATCGATCGACCGACTATCGATCACCGTGGGCCGACATTTTCCCAGCTTATGCTAGAAGTGCTTGATAGCCTCAAGACCATCTTTCAAACGTCACAGCCCGTCATTATTTCATTTTCCAGGTTCGGGTACTGGAGCGTGGGAAGCCGCTCTTGTCAACACGCTTTCTCCCGGTGATCGCGTCCTCATGTTCGAGACAGGGCACTTTGCGACACTCTGGCGCAATATGGCTCTAAATCTTGGGCTGGATGTCCAATTTGTTGCTGGCGATTGGCGGCATGGGGTTGATGCGGCTACGGTAGAGGCATTGCTCACGGCGGATCAAACGCACGCCATTAGCGCCGTAATGGTTGTCCATAACGAAACCTCAACCGGTGTTGCCAGTCGTATTCCCGAAATCCGTGCTGCGATTGATCGGGCTGGACACCCGGCTCTCTTGATGGTTGATACGATCTCATCACTCGCTTCACTTGATTACCGGCATGATGAGTGGGGGGTTGATGTCACCGTCAGTTGTTCGCAGAAAGGATTGATGCTGCCTCCTGGCCTGGGCTTCAACGCTGTCTCTGAGAAGGCCCTGGCGGCTGCAAAGCATTCGCGTTTCCCAAAATCGTACTGGGCCTGGGGCGAGATACTCGCCGCCAACAAAGGGGGATTCTATCCCTATACGCCCGCAACAAACCTGCTGTATGGGCTACGCAGATCGATTACGATGCTTCACGAAGAAGGTCTTCCTGCCGTATTTGCCCGGCACGCGCGCCTGGCCGAAGCAACGCGCCGCGCCATTCGCGCCTGGGGACTTGAAATTTTGTGCCAGAATGCAGAGGAATACTCGAACTCACTCACCGCTATCGTTGTTCCCGCCGGGTATGACGCTGATCAATTGCGTGAGACGATCCTTGAACACTACGATCTATCGCTGGGTACCGGTCTTGGTCGCCTTAAAGGGAAAGTTTTCCGCATAGGGCATCTCGGCGACTTCAACGATTTAATGTTAGCGGGAACGCTTTGCGGCGTGCAGATGGGGTTAACGCTTGCTGGCATTCCACACGGGAATGGCGTCTCGGCAGCGCTGGACTACCTGGCGAATCGTCAAGTAGCAGCCAGCACTCAGGTGTAGCGTGGAAATGTGATAGAAGTGAGGATGGTTGACGTTATTATTTCTGACCATGCGGCCATCACTTAGAAAGAGGCAAGATCAATGCGACAGAGACTTCCCATGCTCCACAAATCCGACGCCACCAGCATATCTCTCCCAACTGCCGATGCACAAGCACTGGCGCACGACCTGCGCGCCAGTATTCGCGGCGAGGTGCGCTTTGATGAGGGGAGCCGGGCGCTCTACGCGACCGATGGCTCCAACTACCGGCAGGTGCCAATCGGCGTGGTGCTTCCCCGCAGCATAGAGGATGTCATCCAGACCGTCAAGCTCTGCAAGCGCCATGCTGTCCCGCTTTTGCCGCGTGGCGGTGGTACCGGCCTGGCCGGGCAGACTCTGCAATACCGCCGTCGTCATGGATATGTCCAAGCACATGCGCACCATCCTCCAACTCGATGCCGGGCAGAAGACAGCACGCGTCCAGCCCGGCATCGTCCTGGATGTTTTGCGCAACGCCGCCGAGAAAGCATCATCTGACCTTCGGCCCCGATCCATCAACGCACGCGCAATGCACGCTAGGCGGCATGATCGGCAACAATTCCTGCGGCACCCATTCTGTGATGGCAGGAAAGACGAGCGAGAACGTCGAGTCGCTGGATATCCTCACCTACGACGGCCTGCGCCTGCGCGTCGGCGCGACGAGCGACGAGGAACTCGCGCAGATCATCAGCGAAGGCGGGCGGCGCGGCGAGATCTATGCGCGGCTCAAGGCGTTGCGAGACACGTACGCCGACCTCGTCCGCGCGCGCTTCCCCAACATTACCGCGCCGTGTTTCCGGCTACAACCTCGACCAACTGCTGCCGGAAAACGGCTTTAACGTCGCGCGGGCGCTGGTCGGCACCGAAGGCACCTGTGTCACCGTGCTGGAAGCCACCGTGCGCCTCGTCTCCAGCCCTCCTGCTCGCTCGCTGCTGGTGCTTGGCTTCTCCGATGTCTATCGTTGCCGCCGATCATGTCCCTGAAATTATGGCTCACCAGCCGATTGCGCTCGAAGGCTTCGATGCTGCCCTGATCGAGAACATGCGCAAGAAGAACCTGCATCCGCCGAGGCGGCCCTCTTGCCGGAAGGAGGCGGGTGGCTGCTCGTCGAGTTCGGAGCGGATACACGGGAAGCATGCCAGGAGCAGGCCCGGCGTCTGATGGAGCAGATGCAGCACCAGGCGCACCCGCCGACCATGAAGCTCTTCGATCAACCGCAGGAGGCGCGCCAAAATCTGGATGGTGCGCGAATCCGGCCTGGGCGCGACCGCCATCGTTCCCGGCGAGCATCACCATGGGAGGGCTGGGAGGACGCGGCTGTGCCACCCGAAAAGCTGGGCGACTACCTGCGAGATTACACCCGGCTGGTCAAAAGCATGGCTACACCACTGCCCTCTACGGCCACTTCGGGCAGGGCTGCGTTCATAACCGGATCGACTTCGATCTGACCAGCCAGGAGGGCATCAGCAAATTCCGCTCGTTCATGGAGGAAGCGGCTGATATGGTGGTCGGCTATGGCGGATCGCATTTCGGGAGAGCATGGAGACGGGCAGGCGCGAGCGGAATTATTGCCGAAGATGTTCGGCCCGGAGCTGATGCAGGCTTTCCGCGAATTCAAGGCCATCTGGGACCCGGAAGGCAAGATGAATCCGGGCAAGACTGTCGATGCCTACCGCTTCAACGAGAACCTGCGCCTCGGGCTATCGTACAATCCGGCCCAGCCCGCGACGCATTTCAGCTTTCCCGACGACCAGGGCAGCTTCGCCGCCGCCGCGCTGCGCTGTGTCGGTGTGGGCAAGTGCCGCCGCGTGGAAGGGGGCACGATGTGCCCGAGCTTACATGGTCACGCACGAAGAAGAGCACAGCACGCGCGGACGGGCGCACCTGCTCTTCGAGATGATGCAAGGACAGGTTATCACTGACGGCTGGCATAACGAGCACGTCAAGGAGGCGCTCGATCTGTGCCTGGCCTGCAAGGGCTGCAAAGGCGACTGCCCCGTGAACGTCGATATGGCGACCTACAAGGCAGAGTTTCTTTCTCACTATTACGAAGGCAGGCTGCGTCCCATGAGTGCCTACACGATGGGTCTTATCTACTGGTGGGCGCGTCTCGCCAGTCGCGCGCCAGCTGCTCGCCAATATCCTGACCCAGACACCGCTCCTCAGCACGCTCGCCAAAGCCATGATCGGTGTCGCCCCTCAGCGCCAACTACCCGTCTTCGCCCCGCTCACCTTTAAGGAATGGCTGCGCAGACGCGGTCCGCGCAATGTGGGCGCGCCCAGGGTGATCCTGTGGCCCGATACCTTCAATAACTATCTGCACCCGGCTCCATTGCAAGCGGCAGTCGAGGTGCTCGAAGCGGCTGGCTACCAGGTCGTCGTCCCTCAACAAACGCTGTGTTGCGGGCGCCCGCTCTACGATTTTGGCATGCTCGACACCGCCAAACGGCTCTTGCGCCAGATATTGGACGCGCTGGAGCCGGAAATCAACGCGGGTACACCCATCGTCGGACTTGAGCCGAGCTGCGTGACCGTGTTCCGCGACGAACTGACGAACCTGTTTCCGCATGATGAACGAGCCAGGCGGCTGAAGAAGCAGACATTTGTGTTCAGCGAGTTCCTTGAGAAGAAGGCTACGCATTTCCAGCTTCCGCAGTTGCAGAGCAAAGCCGTTGTCCATATGCACTGCCATCACAAAGCTATTCTGCGTACAGGGCCAGAGGAGGCGGTACTTAAGAAGCTCGGCCTTGACTACAAGATGCTCGACTCCGGGTGCTGTGGCATGGCCGGTTCCTTCGGCTTCGAGAAGGAGCATTACGAGGTCTCCATTGCCAGCGGTGAGCGCGTCCTGCTGCCTGCTGTGCGCGAGGCTGATCAGAGTACGTTGATACTTACCAACGGTTTTAGTTGTCGCGAACAGATTGCTCAGACCACCAACCGCCGCGCCCTGCACCTGGCCGAGGTTATCCAACTCGCCATGCGCCAGGACGAACAGACCCTGGCGCAGCCTTCACCCACAGGCGATGCCCTGCAACGTGCCGGGCGTGTCTCACCAGTACCCTTGAAAACGGGAATGGCTCTGGTTAGCTGCATCGGGCTGGCGTGTCTGAGCGCCCTGCTGTGGATGCGGAGCAAGAAGAAGGGGAGGCGTTAGGTCCTTATGCTCCAACCGAAATCAGAAAACCTGCCGGGTAACTCTGTGCAGTCCGTTGAACGAACGCTTGATCTTTTAGAATATCTCGCCCGGTCTCCAAACTGGATGGGTATAAGCGAGTTAAGCTCTGTGACAGGGCTTCCTGTGGGTACGGTTCATCGCCTGCTGGCAACATTGGCCGCTCGTGGGTATGTCGCGCGCGACACACACACACGTCGCTATACGCTTGGGCCTACGCTCCGTATGCTCGTCAACTTCAATCAGCAGACACCATTGTGGGTTGAGATTGCTGAGCCGTTCCTGCGTGAGCTTATGGAGTTGAGCGGGGAGACGGCCAATTTAGCGATATTAGAGCGAGAACAGACCGTGTATGTCGCCCAGGCTCAATCAAGGCGTATTGTACGAATGTTTACTGAGGTAGGTAACAAAGTGCCGCTGCACAATACTGGTTGTGGCAAAATTCTACTCGCCTATCACTTTGAGGACATTCCTGAATCTGTTCTTGCGCAGATGAAGTCCGGGGGAGTGACCAACATGACAATTACTGATCCTCAGCAACTTCAACAAGAGTTAGCAGAGATTTGCCATAAAGGATATGCGGTAGACAATGAGGAGCAAGAGGAGGGAGTACGTTGCCTTGCTGTGCCAGTGTTTGGTTTACGGGAAAAGATAGTAGCCGCCATGAGCGTTTCAGGACCTGCAAGCAGGCTAGATATTACGCGAACTGAGACGCTCGTTCCTCACATAAAACGTATCAGCGCAGCTCTATCCCAGACGTTAGTCGCGCCGCATGAAAACTCAGTATGGCATCGCGATTGATATTCGCACTCCGGTCGGGAAAGATGCGCGAATCCTGAAAAATTGTTATGCATTTAGTTATATTTCATTGGCTGTGTTTACGAGGTTTTTACGGTACGTCGCGTATACTTGAGACATATCTTGCCCGGTATTCCCGGCATGTCTCCTTCAATTTGTTTGCCACCAGCCCAGAGTGCCAGTTTTTAGTATGGCAATAAGCGAAGAGAGTCAACCGGGTAGAAGGGAATAACCGTCCATTTTATTGGTGGAGGGAATACATATGTCCTTAACCACAACCCTTGCGCAGGGAAAATTGATCCTATCAAGTATGCTCAACATGCTTTCTATTGCTGGTTTGCGCCAGGTGTACCAGGGCCTCTTCTCGATGGAAGGTCAGCCCAAAAGCACGGCTGCCTCCAGTCCTTTGTCTCAATTTCAACAATGCCCCGAATGCAAGACCAATCTGGGGGCCGCGAACGAACTGTATACCAGCATTGCCGTGTGCGATAATTGCGGCTATCACTTTGTCTGGTCTGCATCTGATCGCGTAAGCCACCTCGCTGATCCTGGCACCTTCAGACCCATTAGTCGGACCCTGCTGCCAATGGATTTTTTAGGCTTTGTCGATGAGAACCCCTATGCCTTGAAGCTCATTTCGGGCCAGAAGCAAACTGGACTCAGTGATGCTATCCTCACCGGTCGCTGTCGCACAGGTGGAACTGAAGCTGTTCTGGCGGTTTTAGATTTCCACTTCATGGGTGGTAGTATGGGTTCGGTGGTGGGCGAGCAAATCACTAATGCTTTTGAGTATGCGACGCGGCACCGTTTACCGGTAGTAACGGTTGTCAATACCGGCGGTGCTCGTATGCAGGAGGGCATTATCAGCCTGATGCAAATGCCAAAAACTGCCGCGGCAGTACAGCGCTTTCACGCATCGGGCCTGCTCTATCTTTCTATCCTGGCGAATCCTACGACCGGGGGCGTGTTTGCCAGTTTCGCAAGCCTGGGAGATGTGATCCTGGCTGAACCGAACGCGCTGGTTGGTTTTGCAGGGCCTCGCGTAGCGGAACAGGTGACAGGTCAAAAGCTGCCCGCAGGCTCGCACCGGGCTGAAATGTTGCTTACATCTGGACAGCTCGATGCTATAGTTGCTCGCCACGACCTCCCCCATGTTGTCGCTACACTGCTCAAAGCAACCGTAGAACGCGCGAAACAGCACGGCTCACAGAACATACATGCCGATGACCTCCCGCTTGTCTCAGCCCACATGCCCAGGAATGCGGCCTGGGAATGCGTAAACCTGGCCCGTCACCCGAATCGTCCTACCGCGCGGGACTATATCCGCTATCTTTCTCCTAATTTCCTGGAATTGCGGGGCGACCGTTGTTATGGCGATGATCCAACGGTAACAACAGGTCTGGGGTGTATCGCCGGGCGCACCGTGATTTTTGTCGGGCAGGAGCGTTACCACGGCGCTTACGATAGTTTTGCTGGCGAGGCACGGACAAGACCCCGGCCAGAGGGTTTTCGCAAAGCGATTCGTATGATGGACCTTGCTGCCCAGTTACGCTGTCCGCTGGTGACGTTCGTTGACACTACGGGCGCCGATCCTGGAGATGAGAGTGAGAGACATGGTATCGCCTGGTCCTTAGCTCATAGCCTTTCCAGGATGAGCAGCTTGCCCGTGCCAATTGTGACGGCTATCATCGGTGAAGGAGCCAGTGGAGGAGCAGTGGCATTCGCTGTCGCCGACCACATACTAATGCTACAAAACGCGATCTACGAGGTCATCTCCCCGGAAGGAGCGGCTACCATCCTGTACCGAGATGCGCAAAGGGCCAGACAGGTCGCGGAGCAATTGAAGTTGACGGCCTTTGACTGCCAGAAGCTGGGTATAGTAGATACCATTGTCCCGGAACCGCTGGCAGGGGCGCACACCGATCCTACTGTAGTCATGCAGGCGCTCAGGCAGCACGTGCTTTATACTCTCGCTGAACTTGAACACGTTCCTGTCAAACAGTTACTCGCTCGACGCTACCGCAAGTTCAGGCGCTATGGACGGTTTCAGCGCAGGCAATATCTGCTGATTCGCGCTTCTCTAACCGCAGTTGAACAGGGGCAAAGCCTGCTACACCGGCTTAAAGACCGGCTACCTTTAGCAATATTCTCAAGATTGTCTACTCTTGTTCCAAGTCATGGAGGTGGTGAATTTTGAATCAAGTGTTTCTAACTCTCGGCTTTGGTCTGGTGACAGCTGCCATCCTATCGCTATCCGCGGTAGCTTTCACGCTCGAGTACGCCGTCACCAATGTGGCAAATCTCTCGCATGGAGAGATTTTGACGATTGGAGCATACACTGCCTATGTTATACACCAGGCGACCGGAAACATACTCCTTGCCGCGCTTGGAGCCTCTCTCGCTGGAGGAATACTCTCCTTAGCGATGCACACCCTGATTATCGATCGCTTCATTCGTAGTGGCGTTGGGACGATGACAATCTTCATCGCAACGCTCGGCGTATCCTTCGTGATCCAGAATGTGCTGGTGATCATCTTTGGCGCGGCTAACGTCGCCTACACCATTCCCCAGAGCGCTCCGCACCAGGTGGGTCCATTCCTGTGGACGTCCACCGAGATAGAGATCATTCTTTCCGCCCTCGCCATCACAGCCGCGCTCTTTGTGATTATCACCTACACGAAGTTCGGCAAGGCCCTGCGAGCCGTTTTTCAGAATCGGTCGCTGGCCCGCGTCACCGGCATCAACGCGCAACTGGTGGGCGCTGCTACCTGGTTCCTGGCTGGCCTGGTGGCTGGCTATGCCGGCTTCATCCTCGCTGAGAGTGTAGGTACGTTCAATCCCTATTTCGGCTTCAGCTTCTTCCTCATCACCCTGACCGCCACGGTCGCGGGTGGATTAGGCAGGCCATTCAGCACGATGGCCGGCGCAGTCATCGTCGGCATAATTCTAGAGTTCACCGGCGGATACATCAGCGCCAGCTACAACCTTGCCTTTGCCTTTGCAATCCTGGCTATCATCATTCTGGTGCGCCCGCGCGGCCTCTTTACCAACGCCAGGAGGACTATATTCGAATGACACAACAGATACAGTACCTCATCTCCATTCTCACCGAAGGCGCAATCTTCGGCATCATGGCCCTCGGTCTGAATGTCATCTGGGGCTGGTCTGGCGACTTCGACCTCGCCTACTATGGCTATGTCGCGTTGGGCGCCTATATGACGCTCGTTCTCACTATCGGCCGTCCGACTGCGCCGGCTCAATATATCCTGGGGTTGCAGCTACCATATCTGGTTGCCCTGCTCTTTGCCGTGATTTCCTCCGCGATCATGGGACTCATCGTCGGCCTGATCGCGCTGCGCCATCTCCGCGGCATCTATTTCTCTATCGTTACATTAGGAGCGGTCTACGTACTGTATGTGCTGGCAAGTCAGTATGTCCCCCTCTTCGACGGTTACAACGGGCTGTCCGGCCTGTTCAACCCGATGGGTGACGCCCTGGGCCTCGATTTCCAGTCCTACCCGTTCTTCTTCCTGGGCTTCTGCTTGTTTATATTCATCCTCGTCTGCATCTTCATGGCGCGAGTATCCGGCAGCCGCTTTGGCCTCGCGTTACGCTCCCTGCGCGAGGACGAACGGGCGGCGGCCGCCTTTGGGCGTGACATCTACCAGCTGAAATTGAAGGCCTATGTCCTTGGGGCCGCCTTCGGCGGGCTGGCCGGTGGCCTCTTCGCCGCCTACCTGAGCGCCTTCAATCCATCGGCCTGGTCTCCCATTGAAGCCATCATTCTTTACTCCGCCGTCCTGGTAGGGGGTAGAGGAAATATCAAGGGCGTCGTGCTGGGCATTGTGGTCATGATCTTGATAGTACAGGAGTCGACGCGCTTCCTCCCCGACGTTCCAGGACATCCGGAAGTCGTTCCAGCCTTGCGCGAGATCGTGGTCGGCCTGGTACTCGTGCTGTTCCTGCGCTTCCGGCCCCAGGGCTGGTGCCAGAGCGCCGCTACATCGACCGTGCGCCCCATGCGCCTGTCGATACACGAGATGGTCCGCTTCTTACACGCGGTCTCGGCGCATTCAACCGGCGTTTCCGCCCTGCTCAAAATCATAGTCGGGTAGCTACTCCGGCTTCTCCTGTGCTTGCGGTTCCAGAAGCTGCTACCGGCTCCGAGCTTGCGGCTCCAGAAGTGGTAATCGCAGCCCCGCTAAAGCTGTCGCTTGCCCGGGACCGGCCAGGAGCGCCGGAATCCGGCGAGGCAACCCTTGTAGTAGAAAAGCTCTACAAGCATTTCGGCGGTGTCGTCGCTGTGGATAACTGTTCCTTCCGCGCTATGAAGGGCCAGGTGACCGGGTTGATCGGTCCCAACGGCGCCGGCAAGAGTACGGCGATAGATCTCATCTCTGGTTTCAAGCTCGCAGATTCGGGTACTGTTCTCTTTAACGGCACCGCCATCCAGGGTATGCCTCCGCATCGCATCGCGCGTCTCGGCTTAATTCGCACGTTTCAGACGCCCCGAGAGTGGCCCGGTCTGACCGTTCTAGAGAACGTTCTCCTGGCTCGTTGGGATCCGGAACGGGAGGCCCTCTGGCGAGGCCTGATCGGGCCTCACCTCGCCCATCGTTCAACTGCCAGGTCGGAATTGAGCCGGGCGCGTGATATCCTGGCAGAGTTTGGCCTTGCTAAGATGGTCAACGAGCGGGCGGGCAAACTCAGTGGCGGCCAGAAGCGGCTCGTCGAATTCGCCCGCATCCGCATGGCCGAGCCTCAGCTTGTGATTCTCGATGAGCCGATGGGAGGCGTGAACCCCGTGCTTGGCGAACGTATGGCGAAGGCGATCGAAGGATTTATCGCCTCTGGCACCACCGTCATCATCGTCGAACACAACCTTCCCTTCATCGAGCGCGTTGCTCAACAAGTGATTGTAATGTCCCAGGGCGCGGTGATCGCAACCGGGCCGTTCGAGTCTCTTCGCTCGAATCAGAGCGTGATAGACGCATATCTCGGTGAGGTGCCTGTATGAGTAACGAAGAAGTGGCGACGCTCAGTGTTCAGGGGCTAACCGCTGGCTACGGAGGTCCGCCCATCATCGAACAGATCAGCCTGGCGGCACGCCGGGGTGCGATCACGGCCATTGTCGGACCCAACGGAGCTGGTAAGTCTACGCTGCTGAAAGCGGTGGCCGGGCTTATCCGTCCCGCGGCGGGCAGGGTATTCGTGGAGGGCAAAGAGGTAACTGGCCTGCCGGCTGAGAAGCTTGTCCGGCGCGGGATTGCCTACGTTCCCCAGGTGGAAAACGTCTTTCCCGACCTCACCGTGCGGGAGAATCTCGATATGGGCGGCTACGTCCGCAAGTCCGGCGTTCGCGAGAGAATCGAGCAACTCTTCCTCCTTTTCCCCGACCTCAAACTGGCAGCGCACCGGCGAGCCAGCACCCTGAGTGGCGGCCAGCGCACCATGCTGGCCCTGGCGCGTGGCCTGATGGTTGACCCCGCGGTTCTCATCCTGGACGAGCCAAGCGCGGGCCTGTCGCCCAAATTCCAGGGGCTGATCTGGGAGCGCATCGAGCAAATACGGGCGACCAACGTTGCTGTCGTCATCGTCGAACAGAACACCCGCGAGACCCTGCGCCACGCCCAGTGGGCCTATGTCCTGGTTCTGGGTAAGAACCGCCTGGAAGGAACAGGACACGACCTGCTGGAAGACGACGAGGTCGTCAACCTCTACGTGGGACGCCTTTCCTGAGACAGCATGATACCTCCTATTCCTCTCAAAAAAACATACCAGAGAAGGCGGGGCTTGCCCCGCCTTCTCTGGTATGTACGAGCGTTAATTTGCCGTTGTTACGGCGTGGCTGCTGCCAGGTCAGGCGCTGAAAGGAGCATAACCTGCTGCTCCTGGCCGCTGAGGTTGACCTGGAAAGCGCCGTAAGGCCCGAATACATTGTTGTACTGGTTGTAGTTGAGGTCGCCGCTGGCGCCATCATAGTTGATCTTTGTACCCGCCTTTACCAGACTCAGGCAGTCCTTATACGTGTAGCACTGCGTCCCCGGAGGGTTGGTAACGGCGCTCATGACCGCGTTGATGGCGGACCCCGACGTGGAACCAGCCTTGTCAACAGCCAGGGCCAGGCTGATGACCGCGTCATAAGCATAGTTGGCGTTGGCGAGGGGCTGGGCCGTAGTCCCGAACTTGGCCGCGAAGACCGAGTTGAAAGCATCTGCCGCCTGTCCCGTCACCGAGGTTCCGTAGATTGACGTGAGGTGAGCGTTAGCCACCGGGTAGGTGATAGCCTTCAGGTATTCGTCAACGCCGGTAACGTCAGTACCCACGAACGGGATAGCAAGATTGTTCAACTCTTTGAAGTTCTGGAAAAGAACGGCTGCCGTGGCCGCGTCCGTCTGCGTGAAGATCACATCCGGGTGCGTGTTGATGATCTGCTGCACCTGGGTGCGATACGAGGTCTGATCTGGGGCCACTGTCACGTTGGATACAATCTTGTGACCCAGTTTCTGCCACGTTGCCGTGATGGGAGCTGCGAATGTCTGCGCCGCTATATCCGAGTAGAAAAGCAGCGCGGCATTCTGATACCCCTTCTTGTGAGCGTAGAGAGCCATAGCAACACCCAACTGGGAATCAGAAGGGCTGTTTCGCCACAACCATGGGTTGGTGTTATGGTCGAAAAGGGTGCTGCCGCCCTGGAACTCGTCCGGGATCTTGGCCGCTGTGATGATGGGGGCGTCGGCGCTGATTTCCTGAGTCTCCGGGCCGATAATCCCCACCAGGTCCTGGGTGGCCAGAAGCTGGCGCAGCGCGGGGACAGAGTCGGCTTCGTCGCATTGCGTATCGGCGTGGGCCAGATTCAACTGCCTGCCGAGGATGCCTCCCGCGTCATTGATCGCTTTTTGCGCCACCTGCGCGCCCTGCAACATGGCCTGCCCCAGGCTTGCCAGCGTGCCTGTGAAGCAGGAGAGGACGCCCATGGTCACCGGGCCTCCACCACCACTCGTGGTAGAAGTCGTGCCGCCGCAAGCCGCCAACGCGAGTACAAGCGCCAGACAAGCTGCCACGATCCGCGGGTAGCTATGCCGCCCGCCTCTTTTCCCTTGAGCAAATGTTGTGGTTATGGACATATCAATTCCCTCCACAAATAAAAGGACACTCAATACACTCTTCCCGGCTCAACCCCTTCGCTCATTGCCACAACAAAAACCGGCGCCTCTGGTGGCAAGCAATTTCAAGGAAATAAGCCGAGAATACCGAGAAAGATATAACACAAGTATACGTGATGCGTTGTAAATAACTCGTAAACACTGCCATCCAAATATAAATAAATACATAACAATTTTTTTACGTCAAGTTGGCTGGTCCGGCGCGACTTCTAAGTAGGGATTGCTAATAAAGAAGGTTTCAGGCATACTAAGCACAGAAAAGCTCTTGTTTACACCCTGGGAGGTCCAGTATGCGCTACCTGGTACGGCAGAAGATCAGTTTACAGGTACTTAGTCTCTATCTTCTCTTTGTCATTCCTGTTCTGCTGGGTGGCCTGGGACTCTATGTGTATCAACAGAATGTCTTGACACAAAATGCTTTTCAATCTGACCTCGGCCTCGCGCAGGCCGTAGCATTGGAAGTTGGAACCAACCTGCGGGCCGCGACCGAAATAGATAGCGAATTATCGACATCTCAGGCAGCTAAAGATTTGGACTTGAAGCAACTCGCCCCGCTATTTGCCAATGCTGCACAGGCTCATCCTGATATTAGCCTGTATTATGTCTGCGATCCGTCTGGCAAGATGATCATCAACTATCCATTCAGCCCCAGCGCCATCGGCAAAAATTTCGCATCACGTGATTATTTTCAAGGTGCCCTCAAAAGCGGTACGCCTTTTATTTCATCCGGCAGCATTAGTGATATTACAGATTCTTACGTGGTCTCTATTGCTGCTCGTATTACAAATGGTCAGGGGCGATTGGTCGGTGTGATGGTTATTAACTTATCTCTCGACCAACTAACCTCGCGTCTCAATACTGTGCATCAGCGATTATCCCCGGATAGTGAGGTGGGCCTGTGGGTCATCGATCATGTGGGGCAGACAATAGCCACGACCAAGGGGATTTTCGCTTTTCTCAATCTTCCTGAAGATTATGATGGTCTCATCCTTGCTTCTCACGACGCCCTTCAAGGAAAGGCCGGTAATATTATTACGCGCTCGCAGACCCGCGATTGGCTCTACAGCTACGTTCCTATACCGGACATAGGTTGGGCTGTGGTGGTGCAGCGTCCAACAGATATAACCTTTGCCGTACTTACGAATTTTCAGCATGGGCTGATAGCAGCCCTGGCGTTGCTTATCCTGGGAGCAAGCTTTTTCTGGTTCATGATGCATCGCCGCGTCATCTCACCTCTGACCAGGCTAGCCAAAGCCGTTGCGCAGATTCAACCGGACCAGCCTGCCCAGGTAATGCATACCGACTTGCTGATCAGAGAGCGAGGTCGCCGGGACGAAATAGGTAATTTGGTCGCAGCTTTCTCTGCTATGGAAAAAGAGATACGCTCCCATTTCCAAAAGAGCGATGAAACGATTCAGACTCAGTTCTATACCCTGGACGCTATTATGCGTAGTATGGATGAAGGTGTCCTTCTGGAAAGTTCTGATGGTCGGATCGTCTATGCCAACCCCATCTTCAGCCGCGAGGTTGGCATTCCCCAGCAAGAGTTGATGAACAGCCGTATCTCGGATAGCAACCTGCAAGAGAGGCTGTCAACCATAGTTGACCATCCTGAAAGTCTATTACGAGGTCGTTGCAGCCCCATCGAAAGGACGCAGGCCGCACATCATCGAATTTCCCATACATGGTTCCTATAAAACGCTTAATCAATTTCTGCCCGCGCCGCGTGATATACGTATGCGTCTTTTCCATGTGCGAGATGCCAGAGGCGCGCTTATCGGTCGAGGAAGGATTTTTCAGGATATCACCAAACAAAACGAGGGAGAGCGCATCAAGCGAAACTTGTTAGCGATTGTCTCGCATGAACTGCGTACTCCCTTGACTGCTATTAAGGGATTTGCCACCAGTCTGCTGGAAGAAAGCGGCGGCGAAGTTGATACTAGCTGGCAGGAGTATAGTCTGAACCAGATTGTGGCCGAGAGTAACCGTATGGCGGACCTTGTGACGAGCCTGCTTGAGATGGCGCAGGTAGAAGCAGGCACACTTAAACTTTATCCCGGAGCGTACCACCTGAGTTCGCTGCTTGAGGAAGCTCTTGCTGCTGTATACAATGATCGATACCGCGTTCAATTGCATTTACCTGAAGACGTGCCACTTCTCTATGTAGATGGGCGACGTATTCAGATCGTCCTGCGCAATCTCTTAGAGAACGCTCAACGCTACGGCGGCCCGGATGTTCTCATAGAAATTTCAGCTACTTATGAGCAGGGGCAAACGAAAAAGCGAGCAGGACTAACCTTGCATATCACTGATAACGGGCCGGGCATTCCCGCGCACCTCGTCGAGCGTATCTTTGATCGATTTTATCAGATAGACAGTGGTCACGAACGAAACAGCGGCGGAGTTGGCCTGGGCCTGGCTATTTGCAAGGGGTTCGTCGAAGCTCACGGCGGGCGCATCTGGGCAGAGAATAGAACCGACGGAATTAGCGGCGCGGTATTTCACCTGTGGTTTCCTCCCATGGTGCTGCGCGCTCAGGAACGTCAACAACAATATTTGTAAAGGATGGCAAAGATGCCTCAAGAGAAGTATATTTTAGTGGTCGATGATGAGCCGAATATCCGTGAATTCGTGAGGCGTTCCCTGGAAAAGCACGCCTTCAAAGTGAAACTTGCCAGCAATGGCTGGGAAGCTCTGGCCGAGTTTGAGCAAACGACCTTTATCCTGGTGATACTGGATATTATGATGCCGCAAATGAATGGACTGGAGGCCTGCCATCGCATCAGGCAAACCAGCATCGTACCCATCATCATTCTAACGGCGCTGGGAGAAGAGGCCGACAAAATAGCCGCTTTGAACCAGGGTGCGGATGATTACCTGACCAAACCCTTCGGCGTAGGAGAACTGCTGGCGCGCGTACAGGCTGTCCTGCGGCGCGCCAGTTGGGCCGACACTCCTCGCTCGGTTGGTACCCAGCGTTTTGGCAACATCGAGATTGATTTTGAGCAGCGACAGGTCTGGCGTGAGGGTGTGCGCATCAAGTTCACCCCGACAGAATTCAGCCTGCTGCAAGAGCTGGCATTACACGCGGGTAAGGTGTTTACGCACGAGACATTGCTGCGGCGCGTGTGGGGTACAGAACACAGTCGCGATGCTGAATATTTGCGCGTCTATATCGGGCGGCTGCGACGTAAAATAGAGATCGATTCGTCAAAACCAGTCCATATTCTCACCGAACCAGGCATTGGGTATTATCTCGTCAAATAGGTGGCAGTTCCCTCGTATCTTCGCTACAATATATAAGGAATAGAACTGAATTTGGGCCGTTGATGTTCTCGGCCCATCTTTCTTGCATCAAATCAGGTTAAAAAAAGTATGAAAGTAGAAATTTCTGATTGCCCTCGCGTACTGAATGTAACCGGGGCGGGGAAATGGTCCGTTTCAATTGATCGAAAACTGTTGGCCACAACATTGCGCGAGGCCGCCAGACGCGCTGACCAGGAGCATCCAGACGTTCTTGCCAGTTTTACTCAACCAGTGGATATCTGTGACGCAATCCTGGCTTTTACCGGCGCTAGAGCGGTGGGGTTAGGAGAATGTTTTTTCTGGGAGCAGCCGACGGAGCAAAACGCGCTCGTAGGTGTCGGCGCCGAAACCACTATCGAAATCCGTGGGAGCGCGTACTTTAGCGATGCGAGTTCCGCCCGGCGCGCCTTGATGCGCGATGCTGTTATCGCCTACGCGCCTGAAACGATACCAACCTCTGCCAGTGGCCCGGTACTCTTTGGTGGATTTGCCTTTGATCCACTTTCACCTCGCACTTCTCTGTGGGACGGCTTTCCTGCCGGGCTGCTCATTTTACCACGCTTTCTCTTGAGCTTTAGCGCCGGTAATGCCACGCTCACCATCAACAAGTTAATCCGAGCATCTGATACTATTGAGCAGATTGTACAGGAGATCGAAGCGAGTGTAGCGCGGCTCCAGACTGCTATCGAGCAGGCTCCAACATCGTCCTCGGAAAAACCATCTAGCCAGTTATCTGTCCATGAAGTGCGACCGGCTTCGGAGTGGATGGAAATGGTGGCGATCATCACCGATAGAATCCAGCATGGCGCTTTTGATAAAGTTGTACTCGCGCGCGATGTGCAGGTCGATCTGCGCGATGCTGCCGCTACGTTTGATATCAGCGCTACTCTCCGGCGGCTTCGCCAAAGCTATCCAGCCGCCTACATTTTTGCCGTACAGCGCGGAGAGCGCTTCTTTGTGGGCGCGACGCCCGAACGGCTGGCCCGCGTGCGCGATGGGCAGATTCACACGATGGCGCTGGCCGGATCAGCGCGGCGAGGTGAAACAGAAGAAGATGATGAGCAGCTTGGCGCTGAACTGCTGCGAAGTCAGAAGAATAACAGCGAGCACGCCATCGTGGTCGCCATGGTGCGGGAAGCGCTGAAGAATCACTGCTCGAGCGTCTATGTTCATCCCGTTCCCCAACTGCTCAAGCTGAAGAACGTGCAGCATCTGCAAACTCCCATTACTGGCGAACTCATCCCTGGACGATGCATTTTGGACGTTATGGCTGACCTGCATCCAACGCCCGCCGTCGGAGGCTTCCCGCGCCAGGCCGCGCTTGAAGCGATCCGTAACACCGAGATGCTGGATAGAGGCTGGTATGCCGGGCCGCTTGGTTGGATAAACGCGAGCGGTGAGGGCGAATTCGCCGTAGCGCTGCGTTCCGCGTTGATCGATGGCGGCCAGGCCACGCTTTTTGCGGGATGTGGCATCGTTTTCGACTCTGATCCCCAGACTGAATATGCCGAGTCCTGCTTGAAATTTGAAGCGATGCTGCGTGGATTGGGGAGTGAGCCTTTTGATAGCCAGCCCGCTTGCATTTCAGACACGGCTGCCGCATCTCCGTCAAATGAGTTGCAAGAGACGCAGCAGTAGAGGATGATACACATGTCGAGTTCATTTCTTCCCGGTCAGCAAGACCCCACAAATCCGCTCTATGTTTTTGTAGGCGCGTTTGTGGATGAGTTACAGCGAGCCGGTGTGCGCAACGTCGTCATCTGCCCGGGTTCTCGTTCGACTCCTCTTGCTCTGGCATTCGCTGACCAACCGCGTATGCGCGTGTGGATGCATGTGGACGAGCGTTCAGCAGCTTACTTTGGACTGGGGATGGCGAAGCGCTTGCGCCAACCTGTGGCGTTGCTCTGCACATCGGGTACGGCGGCAGCAAACTTTCTGCCAGCGATTGTCGAGGCGAAATTAACGCATGTGCCGTTGTTGATACTGACGGCGGATCGTCCTCATGAGCTGCGAGACAATGGTGCGCCGCAAAGCATCGATCAGAACCGGCTCTATGGGACCCATGCGAAGGAGTTTGTGGAAGTAGCCTTGCCAGAAGCGACGGACGCGGCCCTGCGCTATATACGAACGCTGGCGTCCCGCGCGGCTGCCTCGGTTCAGGCTAATCCTGCCGGCCCTGTGCATCTGAATTTCCCGTTTCGCGAGCCATTAACACCCGAATCTGTTCCGGGTCAATCACTGCCGCTGGTTGCGCAGGGTGACGCCTGGCAGGGCAGGCCAGACAATACTCCGTATGTCGAAGTTCAAGCCGCATCGCCTGGATTACCTGCGGATGCCACGATTGAGCGCTTAATGGAGATAATGAGCCGGGCGCGGCGCGGCCTGATTATCGCTGGCCCAAACGATGATCCCGCGTTGGTTGAATCGGTTACGCGGCTGGCTCGTCGCCTCGGCTATCCTATCCTGGCCGATCCGCTCTCGCAACTGCGCTGCGGTAGCCATGATCGAGACATGATACTATCCAGTTACGATGCTTTCTTGCGCATCGATGCCTTCAGCGAAAGCGCGCAGCCGGATCTAATACTCCGTTTTGGAGCAATGCCGACATCCAAACCCCTGCTGCTCTACCTGAAACGCTATGCATCATGCCCCCTCGTCGTGATCGATGGGTATGGTGGTTGGGAGGAACCAACGCAACTCGCCAGCCAGCTTATTCATGTCAGTCCTGTTGCCCTGTGCCAGGGTTTACTTGCGGCTCTTGACCGGTCTGTTGAACGCAAAGAGCCACAGCCATCCATGAATCAAGAATGGGTAGCCCTGTGGCGGGACGCGGACAAAGTGACACGACGAACGCTGGAGCGCGTCGTCCAGGATTTCGACGAACTCTTCGAGGGACGAGTTTTTAGCGAACTCGCAGGGTTATTACCAGATGGCACAACGCTCTACACCGGCAACAGTATGCCAGTGCGAGACCTGGATACCTTTTTCCGGGGCAGCGAACGCCGCATACGCTTCATGGGAAATCGGGGCGCGAATGGCATTGACGGACTGATCTCCAGCGCCCTCGGCGCGAGCGCGGGGGCAGCAGAGAGCAGAATCAACTGTGCTGGTACTTGGCGATCTCTCGTTTTTCCACGATCTCAACGGGCTGCTTGCCGCCCGCTTGCACCGGCTTAACCTGACTATCGTGCTTATCAATAACGATGGCGGGGGTATCTTCTCCTTCCTGCCACAAGCAGCCTATCCAGAGCATTTTGAGCAGCTTTTTGGCACGCCGACGGGACTGGACTTTCGTCTCGCGGTGCAAATGTTCGGCGGAAGGTTTCAAAGGGTCGAGGACTGGGAACAATTCCGCGAGGCAGTGAACCTGGGACGAGCCACTGGCGGCTTGCACGTTATTGAGGTGCCGACCGAACGCGCCAGCAATGTCAAAATGCATCGCCAGCTCTGGGAAGCCACCGGGAGAGCTTTTAACGAGCAGGCCGTGGGCGCGAGGGATTGAACATGGAGAGCGAGTTTGTGCAGGTGAATGGTATACGGCTGAGAGTTGTGCGCAAGGGCGGGGGCAAGCCTGGCCCCTACCCTACTACGGAACGACTTGCGAAGCCGTATAGGGTAGGGGCCGGGCTTGCCCCCGCCCTGGATAGTTCCCCCACCCTTGTCATGTTACACGGCTTTACCGGAAGTGCGGCCGGGTGGGGTCGCCACCTGGACGCGCTGGCCGCCTATGGTTTGCGCGTCATCGCAATTGACTTGCCCGGTCATGGTCAATCCGATGCCCCCGCCGATCCTCGCCGTTACGCGATGGAGCGCTGCCAGCAGGATATCCTGGCGGCCCTGCGCGAACTTGGCGTGAGCAAGGGTCAGGCTGTCCTGCTTGGCTATTCGATGGGCGGGCGCATAGCGCTGTATAGCGCGTTTTCAGGCTTCTTTCGCGCGCTGGTGCTTGAGAGCGCTTCGCCCGGATTGGATGATCCCATCGAACGCGAGAAGCGGCGTAGCGACGACGAGGAGCTTGCGGCCAGCATAGAACGCGATGGGGTAGAGGCGTTCGTTGCGCGTTGGGAAAAACTGCCCCTCTTTGCCAGCCAGAACACGCTGCCACCTGAAGTGAGGGCAGACGCTACGTATACAACGCCTGGATAATCGGGCGAGCGGGCTGGCGCAGAGCTTGCGCGGCGCTGGTACTGGTGTCCAGCCCTCTCTCTTCCCTCGCCTGCCACTGTTGCGCATACCCGTCTTGCTGATTGCTGGCGAGCTTGATACGAAATTCACGGCGATTGCCACGACTATGGCCCAGGCGCTGCCGCAAGCGCAACTGCGCATCGTTCCCGGCGCAGGTCATACCGTTCACCTGGAACGGCCACGGGAATTTGTTTCCCTGGTAGGAGATTTTATTGTCCACCTGACGCCCGCAAACAGCGCCAGGCATTCCTCTATTACAAATGAATACGAGAACAGGAGAAATATATGACAGTAGCATGGGAGAAAGTCCGCGACTACACCGACATTATTTTTGAGAAAGCCGAGGGCATAGGAAAGATTACCATCAACCGGCCCGAAGTGCGCAATGCGTTCCGCCCGGAAACGCTGACGGAATTGATAGATGCCTTCACCGCCTGTCGCGAAGACCCTGAGATCGGCGTAGTCATCTTTACGGGCGCCGGTGACTCAAGCGTTCTGCTCTGGCGGGGATCAGCGTGTTCGAGGTCATGGCGGCTATGTCGGCGGCGATGGCGTGCCTCGCCTGAACGCGCTCGACTTACAGAAGGTCATTAAGTATCTGCCCAAACCGGTCATCGCTATGGTGGCGGGCTATGCCATTGGCGGAGGTCATGTGCTGCACCTGCTCTGCGACCTGACCATTGCGGCAGACAATGCCCGGTTTGGGCAGACAGGCCCCAGGGTTGGCAGTTTCGATGCTGGCTGGGGCGCTACCTATATGGCGCGCATCGTTGGTCATAAAAAAGCCCGCGAAATCTGGTATCTCTGCCGGCAGTATAGCGCCCAGGAGGCCCTGGATATGGGAATGGTCAACACGGTGGTGCCGTTGGAGCGCCTGGAAGAAGAGACCGTGCAGTGGGCAAAGGAGATGCTGGAGAAAAGCCCGCTTGCCCTGCGCTTCCTGAAATCGGCCTTCAACGCGGACACCGACGGCCTGGCGGGTATTCAAGAACTGGCCGGCAATGCCACCATGCTCTACTACATGACCGAAGAGGGCCAGGAGGGCAAAAACGCCTTTCTTGAGAAGCGCCCGCCCGATTTTTCCCGGTTTCCACGCCTGCCGTAGAGGAGCCAACTCTATGAAAATCGTTGACGTTCGCTGGCACAGCTATCGCCTGCCGCTCACAAACAGTTTTAGCACCGCCCACGGAGTAATGACCACGCGTGAGGGCATCATGGTGCAAGTGACTACCGATCGCGGCATCACGGGTATCGGAGAAATAGCGCCGCTGCCATCCTTTGGTGGAGGCAGCATAGCGGATGCCGCTCTACAACTCCCGTCGCTAGCTGCGCGTCTTTATAATAAGACTCTTCATGAAGCATTGGAACTGCTGCTTCCTGAAAAGAAAGCCGGGGCGGCCTCCACCCTCTGCGGGTTGGAAATCGCGCTGCTCGATGCCATCGGCAAAACGGAGGGGCGCCAGGTCTGTGCATTACTCTCTCCACCCGGCACTATGCCACGAGCAACCGTGGCGGTCAATGCCGTGATCGGCTCGAAAACAACGGAGGCCGCCATAGTGGCGGCTCGAGATGCTGTCGGAAAAGGCTTTCGCTGTATCAAGCTGAAAGTTGGCTATGGAGTTAGCATTCGCGAAGAGTTGGAACGGATCGCTGCCGTGCGTGATGCCATCGGAGCGGCTGCTCACCTGCGCCTGGACGCCAATGAAGCCTGGAAACTTGAGGAAGCAATCGCTATCCTCTCACAATGTGTTCCATATGACATCCAGTATGTCGAGCAGCCCTTACAGGCGCGCGATCTCGCGGGAATGCGCGCGCTCAAACAGGCCATACCTATCCCACTTGCCGTTGACGAAGCATTGCGTGACATGGAGAGCGCCAGTCTCGTTCTTGATAGCGAGGCGGCTGATGTCTTTATAATCAAGCCCCAGCTTGCAGGTGGGCTACGCGCCAGTCAGCAGATCATCAAAGCCGCGACCGAGCGGGGTGTGCGCTGCGTTATTACAGGCACGCTCGAGGCGGGCGTGGGACTGGCGGCGGCCCTGCACCTCGCTGCTGCGTCACCCATCGTGACGCTTGAGTGCGGCCTGGCAACCCTTCACCTGTTGGGTGATGACCTGTTAATCGATGATCTGGCTATCCGCGATGGCTTTCTGGCTGTTCCAACGGGCGTTGGCCTGGGAGTTGCGCTGGATTGGGACGCGCTGCACAGGTATGCTTTATAAGGGGTCTTAATTGAACACAACTGACATAGTATTACCCGATTGGCTGGCCCGTTGCGCGGAGAACCGCCCGGCACACCTCGCCGTGCAGTGCGGCCAGGCGCAATGGAGCTTCGCAGAGCTGGATCGCCAGGCAACCAGACTTGCGCGGCAGCTTGCTAGCGCAGGCGTGCAGGAGGGGCATCGAGTGGCCCTGCTGGCTGCCAATGACCTGTCCTACGTCGCGTTTGTTCACGCGCTGACCCGGCTTGGAGCCATCCTGGTGCCGCTTAATCTACGCCTGACCCTGGAAGAGCTATGCTGGCAGGTTCGCGATGTACATGCCTCGTGCCTGGTCTATGACGCGGACAACGCGAGTCTGGCCGGGGAGATTGGATGCGCTCTGCCACAACTGCCCCTGGCTACGCTGGCGGACGGATCAACGCAGGGCGAAACGGTTTTGAGCGAACTGCCTGAAAAAGATGTCCCCCTGCGAACTCTCATTGACCTCGGCGCGCCACAGGCCATTCTATACACATCGGGCACGACCGGGCAGCCTAAAGGCGCGATTATCACGTATGGCATGCAGTGGTGGAATGCCGTTGGCTCGGCTCTCAATCTTGGGCATAGTCCCGACGATCGTTGGCTCGCCTGCCTGCCGCTTTTCCACATCGGCGGCCTCTCCATTCTCATGCGCAGTGTCATATATGGCATCAGCGTGATGCTGCATAAAAAATTCGACCCTGTTATCATCAACCAGGCCCTAATTGATGATAAGATAACCATTATCTCGGTAGTCGCCGTGATGCTGCAACGTATGCTCGCCGCTCTCAACGGCGACGAAGAGGTAGGAAAAGGAACAGCGTATCCCGCCGCGCTACGCTGCGTGCTGCTTGGCGGCGGTCCCGTTCCCCGCCCACTCCTTGAGGAATGCTTGCTTCGCGATATTCCAGTTGTACAAACATATGGCTTAACCGAAGCCTGTTCGCAGGCGGTGACGCTTTCACCGGCAGACGCAAAGCGCAAACCTGCTTCCGCCGGACGCCCGCTCCCTCCTGTCCAGTTGCGCATTATGCATGATAACAGGCCAGCGGCTCCAGGTGAGCCGGGCGAGATTTTTCTGCAAGGGCCAACCATCACGCCTGGCTATGCCGGTAGAACAGAGGCAACGGCCCAGGCATTTCAAGATGGCTGGTTTGCTACGGGTGATATCGGCTATCTCGATAAAGATGGCTACCTCTATGTCCTCGACCGCCGCGCCGACCTTATTATCTCTGGTGGAGAGAACGTTTATCCCGCCGAGATCGAATCCGTCCTGCTTTCTCATCCATCAGTGGAGGGAGTCGGCGTGTGCGGGCAGGCAGACCCGCAGTGGGGCCAGGTGCCGCTAGCCTTTGTTGTTCTCAAATCTGGTAGCATGGTAAACGCGCAGGAATTAGCAAGCTATGCAGCGCAAAAACTGGCTCGCTATAAACAGCCCAGAGCTATCTATTTTACCGAACAGCTACCGCGTACCTCTTCAGGAAAGCTCATCCGCCGGGAACTTCCCCGCTTGCTGCAAACTCTGCATAATACCGACGCGCTCTAATCTGATCCTTGCTTTTGGAGACGCGCCCGCCGCAGATACCCCGGCGACGGAGGTAAGCGCCCGCCGGTAGATAGCCACGACCCGGCGATAATCAACAAAAATCCTACGATGATGGCCGCGTTTAACGGCTCGCCGAGCAAAGCGACTCCCAGGAAGACGGAGACGACTGGATTGACATAGGTTATGACAGTGCCACGACTGGCTCCAACTTCGGCTATGAGCGCGAAGAAGGCCAGGTAGGCCAGGGCTGTGCAGACCAGACCGAGCACGATCAGGCTCGCAATTACCGAGAACGAGGGAAATCTGGCGGGAAGGCGCGTCACGGCCAGAGGTAACAGGACGAGGGTCGCAGTGGAGCACTCAATGACCACCACACCAAGACGGGGCAGGGCAGCGATAACCGGACGCTTGATAAGCAGGGCGCTAAAGGCATAGCCCGTAGCAGCGAGCAGCACAAAAGCTGCTCCAAGCAGCCGTTGTCCATCTCCGCCAACGTCGAGACCCAGCAGGACAATTACGCCCCCCATGCCGATGAATAGCCCGACCAGGCGCAGGCCGCCTACCCGCTCACCGGGGTCGAAGCGCAGCGCGAATAGCGCAACCAGCAGCGGATCGGCTGCGATGAGTAGGCTCGTGAGCGATGATGCAATATGCGTTTCTCCATAGCTAATCAACAGAAACGGACCTATGATCTGTATGAAAGAAATCGCGGCAATCATAAGCCACTTTTTGCGGAACTGCCGCAATACTCCCCGATGGATTGCTATGGGAAGCAGCGCAACCGACGCAATGCCAACGCGCGCAAATACTACCACAGCTGGGTCCAGTTCGCTAACCGCAATCTTGATGAAGAAGTACGGAATGCCCCAGAACATCGACATTGTGGCGAATAGCAACCAGCCCCTGCGTGTCATGCTTCCTCCTGTAGAGCGCAAATTGAGTACAAGCAGAAATACACACTTGTCTGCTGTTGCTACCATTGTACAATGCCCGGATAATTTCCTGACGGATTTTGACACCCGCCTGGATGTTTACCCCAACAGTGCCGGCACGAGCAATAATTGCCCGTTCTCAACCGTGTTGTTGGCGGCACGCGGTAGTGATGCAATGAGCAGCAAACCCTGCTGGTCGGGAACGATGCCGGAGTACGGGAGCGACCCTGTATATGTGCCGTCGGCGCTGACCTGGAGAGGAATAGTGGTCGTGCTGGAAATAGCCGTCAAGGTGTGATCAAAGAGTGTAACGCTGGTTGAGCCATCGGCCAGCACGCTGGTTCCGCTCAACTGGATGGGAGAATGCAGCATGGTTTGCGCCGAAATGTCCTGCGGCAATGTTGTTCGTTTCTGCCCGTCCAATCCCAGCGTGACGCCTGCCGTATGAGCGGCGACAACGAACCATAACCCTTTATTATCATGTTGCAGCAGGCGTTGCAGTGTCACATTGACCACCATATGCGGGTTGGCTTGAAACAGTTGAGCCTGCGCGATAATGCCATCGTTGCTCAAAGCCGTATCGCGCGCGTCCACTGTCGGCCACTTAAAGACATCTCTGGACAACTCTTCCGCCGTTGCCAGGGGATCATTCCAGGGCAGTACTTGCCCACTATCCGCGTCTTGTTGCAAGGCTTCGGCCTCGGCGCGACTCGTCACGGGGTACAAACCTGGAAAAGCAACGCGGCTAAAAGTGCCGTTTTGCCAGGCATACTCGCGATAAATGTTCTGTTGCATTGGCAGTAAAAACGCGCTGGCATCAGCTGCGATGGTTGTATCCAGCGCGCCTGTTATCAGCGTGTTGGCCTTGCTCACCTCAACGGTACCCTGCTGCAGTCCGTTTTGCGCGAACAGGGTGGTAAGCTGTGGCTTTTTGCCAATCATAGCGCAGCCGAAAATATACACATCCAATGTATGCTGCGTATCATTATGCGTCACTTGCGCGAGCGAGGCGGGTTGTCCCCCATCCAACTGGCTCACGAATTCCACCGCCGCCAACTGTTCGGAGTCCGATTGTAAATGCACGGGCTGCGTATAATCTGCGGAACGGATCAGTCCCGCGCAATTTGTCGCAGCCACGGAAGCTGGCGCGGATGGCTGGTGACTCACGATCAGGAGATGCACCAGGGCAATTACTACCAGCACTACGAGCAGCAGCGCAAACGGGCGCGGCCCCTTATAGTTACGTTTATCTCTTGCCTGGCGCGGTGTGCGACGAGGTGGTGCCGGAATAATAATGATTGGCTTGCGCTGTGTCTCTGTATTTGACATAACTTTTCCTGTTTGTAATGATGACTTTGATTTCTCTTTTCATTCTACAGTGTCAGGTGAAATACAGTGCTTGCCGCAATACATAATTTTCCAGAAAAATGATACAATCAATAGCAACTGGAAAGGAGACGCGGCTTCTACTCCCCTTAAGTTAGAACAACACACAAGACGAGAGATGTCGCACGAACATAAGCATGATTGATGAAACTGTGGGGCCGCTTGAAGAAATTGCCGGAGAAGCGGTGCGCGTGCTTGACGCTGCAAATGCTGACGGTATTCCCCTGCGCCTGCTGGGTGGATTAGCAATTTACCTGCAATCTACCAGCGCGAAGACGCACGAACAACTGAAACGCTCCTATAAAGATCTCGATTTTGTGGTGCTTTCAAAGTTTACTAGCAAAACGAAGGTGTTATTTGCGAAGCTGGGTTACTCCGCCAACAAGAATTACAACGCCCTGCACGGCCATCAACGTCTACTTTTCTGGGATGAGCAGCACGGGCGACAGGTTGATATTTTTGTTGATCGGATGCAAATGTGCCATAACATCGATTTTCGCTCGCGCCTGCATATCGATGAGCGCACACTGTCGCTGGCAGACCTCATGCTGACCAAGTTGCAAATCGTCGAGCTTAACGAAAAAGATATGCTCGATACCATGGCCCTTTTTATCGATTTCGATGTGGAAGATTCGGAGCAGGGCATACATGCTACCTACATTGCCAGCCTGACAGGAAACGATTGGGGCCTGCAAAAAACCCTCGACACCAATTTGAAAAAGATGAAAGCCTTCGCCGCCGAGCGCGAATTCCCGCAACATGTTCAGGAGCGCGTCGATAAGCTACTGGCTCGTATGGAGAAGCAGCCCAAATCCTTTTCGTGGAAGACTCGCGCCATGGTAGGCGAGCGCGTGCGCTGGTACGAACTGCCTGAGGAGCCGCGCTAGATTGTGTCAGATTGATGTGCAAAGTGTCTATATAATGTGGCAATTGTAACGCCTGGCGGGTATTGTTTTTTCTCTAAAGCTTATGTACACTTGCAGTAAGCTTCACGTATAGTGGATAGTAGAGGCCTGTTCCCTTTTTTCGTATTTTGATGCACGGTAAATTCTGCCTATCGTGTTACGGACCTCTACGAAGGAGAGAACATGGCAAAAAGTCTTCGTTGTTACATGTGTTCCGATCTCCATGCCGCCAACCGCACCTATCGCAAACTGCTCAACGCCATCAAGAACAATGTCTACGAGGCACAGGTGGTGCTGATTGCGGGCGACCTGACCGGCAAGGCCATTGTTCCCATTATCGCGCAGGGCAACGGGCGCTATACTGCCACCTTTCTTGATCGCGATTATGTGATCGACACAGAGGCCGAACTGGCGAAACTGAAAGACAATATTTCTGATATCGGCTATTATCCCTACGTTACCGACCCGGACGAAGTAAACGCGCTGCAAAGCGATCCGGCGCAGATGAGCGAGCTTTTTCGCCAGCAGATGATCCAGCGTGTGAGCGAATGGGTGGCTCTGGCGGAAGAGCGTATCGGCAAAAGCGGCGTGCAGTTTTATATGATGCCGGGCAACGACGACGATAGCGGCGTGGATGAGATGATCGCGCGCTCCAGCTACGTGGTGAACCCGGTGGGCAAGACCATCAACCTGAACGAATTTCACGAGATGATTAGCTTCGATTATGCCAACCATACCCCCTGGCATACCCCGCGTGAATGGGACGAGGATGAGTATTACGAGCGTGTCAAAGCCAGCGCGAGCGGCTTGAAAAACGTGCATAACGCGGTGTTTATGATACATGTTCCCCCTTATGACAGTGGTTTAGATACTGCCCCGGAACTCGATAAGACTATGCGCCCGAAAGTCACCATGGGCGACGTTTTGCGTGTGCCGGTTGGCAGCACAGGTGTGCGTAAGGTGATTTCGGAGTTGCAGCCCCTGGTGTCGGTGCATGGACATGTACACGAGGCTGGCGGTCAGAGCAAAATTGGGCGCACCACCTGTTTTAACGCTGGAAGCGAGGCCAACCAGGGTATCCTGCGCGGCTTTGTCTTTGATCTTGGTAAGGACAAACTGGACCGGGCCTTCCGCGTCCAGGGGTAAACCTGGGAGCAGGCTGCCTTGCGCCCTCTTTTTCTGCTTATTCACACCGGCGCAAGAACTCTCGCTCCTGTTTGAAAGGGGTTAAGCACTTATGGAAAAAGCTAGCACTCCCGGCGGCTTATTCGTGCGACAGGCTTCCGGCCTTGTGCGCGATGTAAGCATGGCGAACGCGCTCTTTTTCAACATCTCAGCCTTTGTGGGAACAGCTATCGGGTGGGCTGTCGCGTTCTACGCGCTCTATCCGGAATGGCAGGGACTGGGCATCTCGGCCTTCGCCTGGATGGCGCTGCTGACCGGCGTCTTCTGTTACTTCCTGGGTATGATCTTCGCCGCCCTGACCACCGCTATGCCGCGTAGCGGCGGCGACTACGTCTTCACGTCGCGTATTATCAGCCCGTTCCTGGGCTGGATTGAAAGCTGGACGCTGGTCGGTTCGGCTCTGACCATCATCGGTTTTGAAATCATCGTCGCGTCACATAATGTGCAACTGACTGCCATCCTGTTGGGCGTGGCATTTCCCGGTAGCACCTTTGCCAACGCGCAGAACTGGTTTCAGGATAACACCAGCAGAGCCATCCTGGGTGTAATTATTCTGCTGGTGATCTTTGGCATCTCGATTTTGCGGACGCGCACCTTTCACAAAGTCGTGACGGGACTCACCATCTTCGCGATCATCTCGGTGGCGATCAGCTTCTTCGGCTCACTCTTTATCTCTGAGAGCGCCATGAATAAGGCTCTGCCCGTGCTCGGCACCTCTGCTAGCGCTATTATGAGTACGGCTACTAAAGCGGGTTTTTCGCTTGGTTCGCCCGACTTTTCCTTTAATCCAGGTTTGATCGGACTGGCCGGCCTCATCAGCGTGGTGCTGTTCCAGTTCATCGGCTTCCAGTTCTCCTCATATATCGCCGGTGAGGTCAAAGGCAATGTTCGTCGTACCGTTATGTTCGCCGTAATCGGCGCGTTGATCTTCGCAGTGTTCATGAACTCGCTGTACCAGGATGTGCTGGGCAATCATTTTGGCTTCCGGCTGACCAATGCCTGGGGCTATCTCTATTGGAATAATGCGGGCGCGCCGCTCAACGGACAGCCGCCTTTCACGCCAGTCATGGCAACAGCAGTTTATCCTGGCGCGTGGCCTCTGTGGTTCATCGTCTCCGTCGGCAACACTGTGCTGAACGTCTTGCTTTGCCCGGTCTATGCCGTATTCCTGTCGCGTATCGTGCTGGCCTGGTCACTTGATCGCCAGGTGCCTGAATGGTTCAGCGTCGTCAATGAGCGTACCAATGCTCCTCTGCGTGTGATTATCCTCGCGGTAATAGTTGGCGCTGTGTTCTACTTGCTGACATTCTTTAACTTCTCGCTGGCCAGTACAACATTCTTTGGTGTGCTGCTGGCGGGCCTTACCTGGATCATGCCGGGCCTTAACGCCATTCTGGTACGCTGGCGGCGGCCAGACCTCTTTCAACTCACCGGTAATACGAGAAACTTCCTGGGATTGCCTCGACTGGTGTGGTACGGCGTTCTCTGGCTGATCTTCATTATTCCGGTATACCTGGCTGCCTTCGTCTATCCGGTGGTGCAGGGCTTGCAGAAGCAGGGTGGCGCGTACCTGTCACTTTCTAGCGCGAATACCAGTGGCATCGGTTGGGCGCTGGTATTCATTGTCATCGGTATCATCATCTACTTCGTAATGCGCGCGGTCAACGTCAGTCGCGGCATCAACGTCAAGATGATCTACCAGGAACTTCCGCCCGACTAGCGTATGGAAAGCAAAGCAACGCAGCGAAGGAGCGGGCCGCGCGGCCCGCTCCTTCGCTGCGTTGCTTTGCTCTCCATGCATTGTTATGCTTTCAAGCGCATCTCCGGGTGTCCATTGAGTCTCTTGCGAAAATCGAACACGGTATGGTATTGCCGAATCAAATCGGACAGGTCCTCGGCATAATCGGCGGCTTTAAATTCGGGATAAAGCTGCCTCAGTGATAGGCCCAATCTTGAAAGCAAGACCCACTCGCCCACTTTTTCATGTACCGCGTCGATATATGCCTTGGTGAGTATGGTAATCACTGTCTGCGACGATTTTTCTACTGGACGCGCAATAGACGCGGTGGCGACTGGCTGCTTCGCAGAAGAGGACGGAGACGATTGATTTCCATTGGATGGCTCATTTAAGGGATGTATGGGCGTCAGAGAGCGTGGAGCAGGTTGGAACGCTGGTTTTTGTAGTAGGGGCGCATTTTGCGATGGTAGCGATGGAGAGATGGTATCCACCAACGAATCGGTATATACGAACCTGTTGCAAGCTGTGGTCAGCGTTTTCGGCGTCTTCTTCTCTCCAACGCCTAGCACCTGGCATTTTAGCTCCCGCAAGCGGCGCGCAAGCGGCGTGAAATCGCTATCGCTGGTGACAATGCAGAAACGATTGCAAACGCCTTCAACAGCTAACTCAATAGCATCGACCGCCAGGGCAATATCAGCGGTGTTTTTGGTAGGGGTAGGTTTGGTAAGATGGATTTGCTCTAATTCCAGGCGCAAGCAGGTATCGTTCCATTTATTGTTGTTATTATTGAACAGGTTGCAATTGCCGTATACTCGCTTGATGGTCACCTCCCCCAGTTTTTTTGCCTCATCCAGGGCGTGTTCTATAATGCGTTCTATCTGGGGCGAGGAAATGTTTTCAGCATCGACTAGAATTGCTACCGAAGTGGAGTTGGCAGTCTGTTCCGGTTTCGACATTTCGCCCCGTTTCTGTGACCATCGATGGGAGCGAAACCACGAGAGGAGCGCGCGTGAACTTTCGATCAGCAATAAACAGACCCCCATATAGGCGAGAGTTGAGCGGGCGCGCTGGAGTAACGAAGGTGTATCATCCATGAATGCTCTCTCTTCCTCCTCTTATTATCCAAATAAGAAGAATCAGCATATTTCTGAATTAGATATGTCTCACATATCTTGCTGGATACATAAAACGTAGAAAAATCATCCAATAGTGGCAGTTATGTGGAAAAATCCAGCAAAAAAAAGACACTATTACAACAAATTTCGCTGTTCTATCTTCTCTAACATATATACGTCTTGACAAGCTCATAGGTTGCATGTATATTCATAACATGTCGGATATTACATGCACGTCGGCATACCATTTTATAAAACGATGGTTTAGCCGTCTACTAGAGTATTATACCGGTTTGCAGGACGATAGTCCTTGACGAAAGCATAAGTAAGAAATGCAAAAGCAGATGCAGCAAACTTCTACCACCTATACCTTTGTGGTTGTCCGCTGGATGCTTATTGAAGCACCCGCCGGTCGGTCGCTGCCCTCTGCGCATTCGCAAATACATATCACTTGAATAGCTATTCTATCGGATCAAACACAGCAGGGGCGTAAGCGACAGGCTTACGCCCCATTTTTGTTCGTTAGTTGTGTCTATCAGGAGAGAAAACCAGGGCCAGCTCTGCCCGCTCTTGTCATCCTGAGCGCAGCGAAGGATCTGCGCTCGGCCCTACGAGAGATCCTTCGCTGTGCTCAGGATGACAAGAGTGCTGAAGGTGAATGCCTGGAGGGGCTTGCCCCCGCCTGGCTCTCTACTTCGCAAAGAGGAGGAATTGCCATGACCATCATTGAAGTGAAGGGATTAACCAAAACGTTCAGGACGCGCGAACGCGCCGCCGGATTGGCGAGCAGCCTGCGTTCGTTTGTGGCTCCCCAGTATCGCGAGCGGGAAGCCGTCAAACCCATTTGCTTTGCGCTCGATAAAGGCGAGGTCCTGGCCTTCATCGGCCCGAACGGCGCGGGCAAGTCCACTACCATCAAAATGCTGACGGGCATCTTGCATCCTACCTCTGGTACAGCGCAGGTGCTTGGCTATATCCCCTGGCGGCAACGTCGCCACCTGGCATTTCATATAGCCAGTATCTACGGGCAGAAATCACAGTTGTGGTATCACCTGCCGCCGCAGGATACCTTTAACCTGCTGGCCCAGATTTACGAACTGGATATGCAAGAGTACCGCAAACGCCGCGCTTTCCTGATAGAAGCTTTTGACATCGCGGAGTATATGCGCACTCCTGTACGCAAGCTGAGCCTGGGGGAGCGCATGCGCTGCGAACTGGCGGCGGCTCTCATACACAAGCCCTCAGTGATCTTCCTGGACGAGCCGACCATCGGGCTGGACGTGATCGCTAAGCAGCGCATCCGCGACCTGATCGGCCAGTTGAACAGGGAAGAGAACGTCACCGTTTTTCTGACTTCGCACGATGCAGGCGATATCGAACAGGTATGTCGCCGCGCCATCGTCATCAATCACGGCGAGGTGATCCTCGATACGCCCGTCGCCCGCCTGAAACGCGAATACCTACGAGTGAAAACGGTTGACCTGCTGTTAGAAGAACCGGCGGAGCAATTGTTGAAAGTCGATAGTGAAAGCGGAGAGCAGCGCCTGAGCGTGCAATCGACCACGTCCATCCACGAAGAATTGCTGGACACAGGCGGCGTGCGCGTGATGAAAGCCAAAGGCCATGGGCTGAAGCTGGAGATTGACACCGCGCGCGCGCCGCTCGAACCGGTGATTGCCGCAATCATGCAGCGCTGCCACATCGTCGATATGACCATTGCCGACCCGCCGATGGAAGAGATTATAGCCGACATATACGGCCAGAAACGCGCAACGGGACATGCCGGGGAGAAATATGGTGAGTCCGCGCCTGAAACGGAATCGCCGTCAACGAATGCGGGAGGATGAAATGTTGGAAACAACGATTGAGCGTAACAGCGCGCTTCATCGTGCCTACTGGTCGTGGCGGAAATACACCGCCGTAATGCGCGTCAGCGTTGCCAATAACCTGGCGTACATCTACGAAGTGCTGTTTCGTTCTCTCTTTCTGATCGTACTCATCTTTGTGTTTGGACAGTTGTGGAGAACTACCTATTCCGCGCGTGGAGTGAGCTTACTGGGCGGCTTTAGTATGAATGCCATGATCTGGTACCTGGCTGTGGCAGAGACGATTGCAACCTCTATACCGCCTTTAACCAGGCGCATCGATGAAGATGTGCGCACTGGCAGGCTGGCTTACTTGCTGGGCCGGCCAAACAGCTACGTACTCTACAACTTCGCGCAGTACCTGGGTGAGCGGCTGGTGCGCTTTTGCATCAATGGAGTTATCGCGGCTGTCATGGCCTTGTTGTTAGTCGGACCGCCGCATTTCACCTGGATGGGAGCGCTGGCGTGGCCGTTAGTGACATTCCTGGCGTTGTGCATCGATTTCGTGGCCTACTTCGGTATTGGCTTGCTGGCCTTCTGGACGGAGGACACGAATTCATTCACTATCATCTATAGTCGGCTGACGCTGGTATTGGGTGGCGTGCTGGTGCCGCTTGAAGTCTTCCCGCAGCCTCTGCGCGGCATTGCCCAGGCGCTGCCTTTCAGCGCAATCCTGTATGGTCCTGCGCGCACTCTGGTACATTTTGACCTGGCAAGTTTTGGCGGGTTGCTTTTGCAACAGGGTGTCACGCTGGGAGTTGGTTGCCTGATTCTGGGGGCAATCTATCGTGTTGCTATTCGTCGCGTAAATATCAATGGAGGATAGAAGACGATGAAACTGCTGAAAAAGACCTGGAGCGTGCTGCGCTTTATGGGGGTCTACCTGGTAGCGAATTTACAGGCAGCTATGGAATATCGTACCGCCTTCGCTTTGCAGGTGGTTTCAATGATTGCGAACGACAGTCTGTGGCTGTTTTTCTGGTGGTCGTACTTCCGCCAGTTCCCACTCGTGCATGGTTGGCAGAATACCGATATCGTGATCATCTGGGCCATCTCTGCTTGCGGATTTGGCATAGGCATGGGCATCTTTGGCAACGCGCCGCGCCTGGCGACGCTCATCATGAATGGAGGGTTAGATGCCTACCTGGGTATGCCGCGCGCGGCGCTCTTGCATGTGTGCATCTCAGCTACCGATCCTACCGCCGGGGGCGATGTGCTGTTCGCGGTGGGCGCGTTCTTGCTTGTCCTGCATCCGGGCGTGTTGCAGTTTGGCCTGTTCGTGCTGCTGGCGTGTATGGTCGCTTTGATTTTCGCGTCCTTCGTCGTGATACTTGGTTCGCTGGCCTTCTTCATGGGCAACACCGACGGGCTGACCAACCAGTTGTTAGGCTCGTTGATTACCTTCAGCACCTATCCCATGACGATCTTCAGTGGCGTAGTCAGACTGCTGCTCTTTACCATCATTCCGGCAGGCTTCGTCTCATTTGTGCCGTTGCAACTGCTGAAACAATTCACCTGGCCTCTGCTGGGGGCCATGGTTGGCTTTACCGCCTTGATCGGCGCGCTTGCCATCGGCATCTTCACGCTTGGCTTGCGCCGCTACGAAAGCGGGAATCTGCTGGGAATGCAGAATTAGCCTTTCACTGGGTGGAAAAGTATGTGATAGCTGTTCACATCTGGTATGATAGATGTGTTCAGAAGGACAGCGAGTGATTCGTAAAAACAGGAAGTCAATATCATGCAAGATCTAAATCACGAACTCACCCAACACCTGCGAGCAGGCGAGACGGTAGCGGTTGCGACCATCGTCAGGCGCAAGGGCTCTGTTCCACGCGAGGTGGGGGCGAAGATGCTGGTGCGTCGCGATGGCATCATTAGCGGCACCGTTGGCGGTGGCTGCGGAGAAGCAGATGTGTGGCGCGCCGCGCTCAACGTCATTGATACTCACCGTCCAACCATGGTGCAGGTCGATCTCACCGAAGAGATTGCCATGGAGAGCCAGGGCGTATGCGGCGGCATCTTCGATGTATTTGTGCAGCCCTGGTACGTCACATCCGGCGCGGAATGGCCAGCGATGCTTGAGATAGCGCAGGCTATTACGCGCGCGCTGGAAAGCGAACGCGCCGTCGCGCTGGCAACCATCATCGCGGCTGGCGGCGCGTGGCGCGGGCAGGTTGGATACTCTATGCTCGCGCATGAAAACGGCGAAACTATGGGTACGCTTACCTTACCCGGAGCGCCCGCCGTTCTTCCCACGCAGCTCGCGCAGGCTGCGAAAACCTCCATCAAAAATGGCAAACCACATCTTGAGCATATTGCTGACCCTGGCGCGGAAAACACCTGGGCAGAGATATTCGTCGAGCCGTTTGTGCCACCGCCTGTCTTGCTGATCGCTGGCGCGGGTCATATCGCCGCTCCCCTGGCAGCTATCGCCAACATCATGAACTATACCGTCAGTGTTACCGATGATCGCGCCTCGTTTGCCAGCCGCGAACGTTTCCCCTCGGCAAAACAATTACTGGTGAGCGATATCGAATCTACCTTGAGAAACTACCCCATCACGCCGCGTACCCACATTGTGCTGGTCACGCGCGCGCACTCGCACGATGTGCAGGGCCTGCGCGCCATTCTCGACTCCCCCGCCGCCTATATCGGTATGATCGGTAGCCAGCGCCGCGTGTGGGCTGTCTTCAAACTGCTGCGCGACGAGGGCATCCCGGCAGAGAAACTGGCGCGAGTGCGCGCTCCCATCGGACTCGACTTCGGCAGCTCCACCCCCGAAGAAATTGCCCTGGGCATCATGGCTGAAATCACTCTGCTGCGTCACGGCGGAACCGGCAAAACCATGTCGGAACCGCTGCGCGAACGCTATATGGAGCGACTGCGGCGCATGGAAGATGCGAAATAACCCCGATTTTGTGAAATATTACCTTCCAATCAACCTTCTCCAGGTGTATATCTCTATAGTGGGATGAGATGAAAATGTGGTTGAGGCCTGTAGTTATGTCTACTCTTGTTTTGTGTGATTAAAAAGTCTATTCAATCCCTGAAAGCCAATATGGAGGGACAATGAACAAAAATCGCTTCTCTCGCTGCATCTTCGGGTTACTGGGTTGCTCTCTCATTTTCTTGCTCGCCGCGTGTGGCGAAACAGGCGTAAACCCACCATCGACCGGCAGCCCAACATCAACGGTTAATCCTTCTAAGACCACGCTCCCGAGTTCCAGTCCTACTCTCACACCAACCATCATAACTGCGCCGGTGCCGCCAACGCAGACCAGTTGCCCGCCCGCAGGTACTGTGAGAGCGGCAGTCACTGCCCCGCTTGCACTGGGAAAAGATGCGAACATTGTCTACCTTGTAACAGAGTACAACGCCAGTTCGTCAGCTACTACCAGCACATTGAAACGCTTTGATGTCGCGACTGGCGCGAAAACCGAGATTCTCAAGCTCCCCGGTGTCACCTTTGGCAGCCCTCAGTTGTCTGAAGATGGGCAGTGGATTCTCTTTGTTACTTCTACGGGCCAACGCGATGAGTTGCAGATGGTGCGTATGGACGGCAAGGGCCTGCAAACGCTCTTTTGCCTGCCTGCTAGCGGCATTCAAAAAGCCCTCTGGTCTGCCAACCAGCAGCAGGTTCTTATCAGCGCATCCGCCGCTCCCAATGGATTTACAGGACTCTACCTGCTTAACATAGTCAATGGGACGATTGCACAGGTGTTTAAGCCGACCCCAGGCAGCAACCCGATTTTAGGCTCTGTGTTCGTGAATCCTATCACCTGGCTGAATAATACGCAGGTGTATGTCAGTTTCGCGGATTTCCCCATCGCCCCTGCCAATAAGATTGGCCTGCTCCATACTGATCGCGGCGTTCAGACCATCAGCGACCTCAAAACGGTCTTCCAGCAGACGTTCGGATCGCCGCACAATTATCCCTGCTTTGATGCTGATAGCAGCTTTGACGCCAGCACGCTGTATATCAGCCAGTGTGGCGGCATCAGCGCGCCCAATTGCAGCGGCTCGTGCTCGCTGGGGACGCGCGAAGGTCCCAGCACCATCACTACCGAGAGTGCCACAGGCGGCAATGCAACTACCATCCTGCTCAGCCAAAAGCTGGGTATTGCATCGGTACGCTCAATCAGCAGCAACACGCTGCTGTTGCTGGTACATAACTTTAGCCAGAATCATGCATTCGATCCCGGTCAGAATGGCCTCTGGCGGGTCGCTACCAGCGGCTCTGGACTGACACGCCTGACTACCGAGGCGAGCGGCACCACGACATCCCATTGTCCGTTCTCGCAGAACCCCTGGTCGAACGTCTCACGCGACGGCAGCATGTACGCCTTTCAAACTATGACGACCAGCTATCCTGAAACCGATACGCTCGCCTTCGGCCAACTCAGCGGCGGCGCGCCCCAAACGCTCGCCTCCATCACCGGGACGCACCTGGATTTGATTGGCTGGACGACGATGTGATTTGTTTTTGCCTTCGCGCTTGGCTCTGTCGGTCTGCGCGGTATCAATAACGGCGAGATTACCTTTCAGCAATTGTCGATTGCGCAGGTGTGAGATGCCCTGAGCGTGATTGTGTGGATGGTGATGGGATAAGGGGCAGCGTTACCGTGAAGGTGGAACCCTGCCCCACCTGGCTCTCCACCGTGATCGATCCGCCATGCGCCTGTATCACCCAGTGAGCAATCGACAATCCCAATCCACTGCCACCGGCTGCGCGCGACCGCGCTGGATCAGCGCGATAGAAGCGTTCGAAGATATACGGAACATCCTCTTCGGCAATCCCAATGCCCGTATCTCGCACGGTCAAACAGGCCACAGCGCCACGCACCTCGACGCCCAGCTCGACTGTCCCACCTGTATTGGTATAGGTGAGCGCGTTATCCACCAGACCCATGAATACCTGAATAAGTCTCGCTGTATCACCCGACACAGTAGCTGGCTCAAGCGCGCGAACCTGGAGCTTTATGCCGCCTTCAATCGCCAGTGGCTCCATCGTGGCTGCCACATCCAGGGCCAGCAGATCAAGCCGCACCGGTTCGCGATCGAGCGGCATTTGTTCCTCGTCTGCTCGCGCCAGCACCAGCAGATCGTTAATCAACACGCCCAATCGTTCAGCCTCAGCGTTGATCTCGTGCAGTACTTCGCTATAATCATCGAGATTGACAGGCTCTTCCAGCGCTATGTCCGTGATACTGCGAATGACGGTGACAGGCGTGCGCAGTTCGTGAGAGGCATCCGCGACAAAGCGGCGCTGCTGCGTAAACGCCTGGTCCAGTCGCCCGATCATCTCATTGAGGGTCAATGCAAGGTCGTATACCTCGTCCCGAGAGCGGGGAACAGGCACGCGCCGGTGTAAGTCCCCCGCTTTAATCTCGCGGGCCGTGCGGGTGAGATGCAGAATCGGCCTGAATGCTCGCTTCGCCAGCCAGTAACTGCCTACAGCGCCCAGCAGCAGTACGAAGGGGACAATGATAAGCAAGGCAATAGTAATGCTCTGTAAAGTAGCGGTCAATTGCGCCAGTGACTCTCCAACCTGAAGCACCCCATAGATGGTACCGTTCTCGGTCAGTGCGACACTAATAATACGCACTGCTTGCCCATTATGAGCGGTCACCGTGCCTTGCCAGGAAACTCCATGCAGAGGCTGGGTGAAACTTGTCAGCGGCAGCATCAGAGCACTGAATGCAGGAGAGATATAGGCCGTGTTTCCTTTCACATCGAGCATACGCACCAGCGTACCGATATTCACATCCGATTGAGTGCTTTGCTGTCCCGTATTATTCGTGCCACCGACTTGTTTCGTCTCAGTAGTATTTGTGCTTTGCTCTCCAGGCGTTGCAGTCACATCAAGTCCAGGCAGTTCGCCTGTAACATCCTGAATGATGATCTTGCCGCTTTCGCCGGAAACGCCACTGGCAATCTGTTGCGCGCGCAACTGCAACGCGCTATCCACGCCTGATGCCAGGAACGCCTGGAGTGTTGTGTAGAAGATGAGACAAAATAGGAGAATGAGGAGGGCAAAGATAGCGGTGTACCAGAGCGTTAATTGGACGCGAATGCCAGGCGAGCGGGTTTGCCACGCGTTTCGTCTCATGCTACCGGCTCCTTGAGTTGATATCCCGACCCACGAATCGTATGAATCACATCCGGCTCATCAAATTCACAAAGCTTGCGCCGCAGGTATCGAATATACACATCAATGACGTTAGACAGATGCTCGGCATCACAGTCCCAAACATGCTCCGCGATCATCGTTCGACTGAGTACCTGGTGTGGATGACGCATCAGATATTCCAGTAGCGCATACTCTTTACTGTTCAACGGAATGACGCGCTCTCCTCGCCGCGCTTCATGCGTCCCGGTGTCCAGTGTGATGTCCGCAAAGTGTAATTCGACCGTCCTGGTCGCGCTCTCACGCCGCAACAAGGCCCGTACTCGCGCTGCCAGTTCGCGAAAGGCGAACGGCTTCGTTAAGTAGTCATCCGCGCCGGTATCCAACCCGGTCACGCGGTGATCTACTTCGCCCAACGCGGTCAGCAGCAAAATGGGCATTGTCCGTTTGTTACTGCGCAACTGGCGGCAGACCTCGAAGCCATTTAGACTGGGCAGCAGAACGTCCAGCACAATGAGATCATACGGTGTAGTGGTGCCCATCAATACAGCGTCTTCTCCATCACTCACCACGTCAACGGCGTAATGATGCTTTTCCAACCCTTTTTTCAGACTGGGGCCTAAACGCGGGTCGTCTTCCACCACGAGAATACGCATACAGCTCATCCTTCCATAAGAACTCTATCCATGAGTGCCGCTATCATCATCCACACGATACACTATAATATCTTCATTATGACACAAACACCACAATAACACTCACATTATCTTTGCCGCCGCCCTCCAGTGCGGAGCGGATCAGCGCTTCAACGATCTGCGATGGCTCTGCTATGGGGACGCGCATGATCCGTTCGAGATCGAGATCACGCACCATCTCCCACAGGCCATCCGAGCAGAGCAAAAGTTTATCACCCGCTTCCAGAGGAATAGTAAACGCATCAGCTTCCACGGTTGCCTTCTCACCCAGGTAGCGTATCAACTGGTTGCGTTTGGGGTGCGTATAGATGTCAGCCGGGGTGATGACGCCCGCTTCGACCAGGCGTGCCACAACCGAATGGTCGCGTGTTAGCTGCTGTAGCCTGCCAGGTTGGTGGTAGAGATAAGCCCGGCTATCACCAACATTTACAATATACGCGGTTGAACCCGCCACCAATGCAGCAGTAATAGTGGTCCCCATATTCGTTTCTTCCTGCTGGTTATGCCGGTAGAGGACCTCATTCGCTCGCTGTACGCTGTTCATCAGTAACTCCTGCAGGGCATCCGGGCTTAACGCGGCATTACCAAGGAGTGACGGTACAATGCTATTACTAATCACGCGCAGCGCCAGGTTGCTGGCCTCTTCTCCGCGCACATGGCCTCCCATTCCATCGGCCACCACGAACACGCCGAATGGTTGAAGTCGCTCCTCATATGTCTGGGTACCCTGGATGGCAAACAGGCTATCCTCATTTGGACTGAGTTGCCGCCTGATGCCGGGGTTCAATCCCGTGCCAACCGTCAGCTTCATATGACGACTCTGTTGGCGTTGCGCATTGTGTGTTATAACATGCTCCATTAGCATTTGTTCTCACTCCTGACTGGTTCGAAGACGCATTTGAGAGACTGATTCTCAATATGGGGCTTTTTCAGTTCGTGTTGATGCTCTTCAATGGATTGGCGCGGGCGCAACAGCCTGGCAACCGATTTCCTCATCGTTTGCTCCCAGGCTTCGTGTAGCATACTCCGCCATCCAGTGCCATGTACCCATGCTAACGCCAGCAGGATGCGTGGAAGCGCCTGCCCTTCGCTGACGATTAAGTAGCGAGGCTCCCATGCCGGCTGAAACTTTGCTTTGAAGGCGTAGAGGGAGCGGTACGTATCCAATACAATTCCTCGCCTGTGCAGAAAGGCCGCGCTCCGTTCCAGACGAGACGATGATTTGACGCTCTGCTCACACCCGGTAGCATCGCGTGTTGCTGCCAACGCTTCTCCACCCAATCCTGCCAGGGGTGCCAGGCCAAGCGACATTTTCCCGTAACCACGCGCCTTTGCCCATTCGATTGAGGATGCGATGAGGAGTTCCATCGTGCCAGGAGGAGCCTTCTCTCCGCGTCGCATGATATCCAATGCCCATCCATTGCCCGCGTAGAGCGGGGTCCAGGTGAGAAATGCCTGTGTGTGTCCTTCTGCATCGAGCGCAACAACAGTGAGCAATTCTTGCGACCAGTCGGAGGGAAAACGCCCCATACTGAAGCCCATCTGCGTTTTCGCATTCCGCTTGGCTAACCATTCCGTTGAGATATGCTGCATCCCCGCGAACACAGCTTCCGGGATGGATTCGGCCTGCCAGCAGTGCGCTGAAAGTCCCTCTCGTCCAGCGCGTGTGACCGCGTGGCGCACCGGCGCACCGCGTTTCCCCTGAAGCGTGAAAGTGCCAACGTCGATAGTTGCTTCCTCGCCAACCTTAAAAGAAGGCAACCCCAGTTCCTGACCGAGTCGGCGTGTGTACTCGCTGGCCTGGTACCAGGCGACATGCCAGTCCTGGCGGTGGCAGAAGGCCAGAAATGCTTGCAACAAGAGCTTATGCTCTTCTTCCGGTCCGATGGGGTCGCCCAGAGCCAGCGCGGTACCATTGACGACACGATAGGCCATTGTCGTTCGTCCCGTCTCCGACCAGAAGTAACTTTTATCTCTGCCGAGCGCGAAATGGGCGGTGGCGAGCTTCCCGTAACGGCGCACGACCTCGTAAACGCGGGTGCGTTCCTGGCGTAGGTGAGAACGGGTAGAGCGCACAGGGCGCAAAACTTCGATCACTCCATAGCCCAGTACGAGAAATGTCAGCAAATGTAGCGCAAAGAGGATCACATTTCGCAGAGCAAGAAGGCCTTGGTCTGCTGTGAGCCATACATGGCTCATTGCTATATGGCCCGCAATAACACCTATCCCCAGCGCCAAAGTAATATAACCTCGCACGAGCGCCCGTGCATCACTACGCGTTGGGAACAGGGGAGCCATGACAAGCAGAAAGATAAGCAGGCTAAGCGCCAGGAGGATGGTGCCGCGATCAGACTTGCTCACGACAGCGCCAAGAAACGAGCTGATGAATAAACCCAGCACAAGCCACCAGGCCTGGCGTTTCCCTCGCGCCAGGGCGCGCGCAATCAACAAGAGCAGTACGCCTGTTACCAGCACACTGGCGCGTTCCCAAATGATCCCGCCCAGATCAAAGAATGGCTGCATCACAATGATGGTATCCCAGGGAACTTCCACAATAACAGTAACAATATTGGAAATCGCTATTGCCACTATTATCAAAGCCAGCACACGACGCCCGGCGGCAGTAACAATTTGTCTATGTTGAGGTCGCGCTAAAACGAACATGAATATCTCTTTCCCTTCCAGTAGTTTGCGCTTTCAGCATACCTGTAGAAGATGAGACCTGCATGAAATGATGGGGTGCGTTTCTATGAAGAGAGGGGATTGTGATGAAGGTGAGTGGAGGCACCATTGGTATTGAGCCGGGCTTCTGTTGTGATCATTAATTCACTAATCCCCACGGTCGAGCGCGTTTGCGCGCTTTCTGCGCTTCCTGGTGATTGCCTATCGACTCGTAGACATCGGCTTTGAGCGTCCAGGCGCGGGCGTAGCTGCGGTCGAGTTCTGTTGCTTCATTGAGGGCGTCGAGGGCAGAGCGGCTATGGCCGTAGTGGATGAGGGCCTCCGCTTTGTTGCACCAGGCTACCGCGCTGCGCGGGTTGACGATCAGGGCGCGGCTATATGCATCGACGGCCCCCGCGTAATCGCGTATGAACGAACGCGCATTGCCCAGACCATTCCAGGCCTGAAAGCTTTGGGCTTCATAGACGAGCGCCTGAGTATATGAGGTGATGGCGTCTTCGGGCATGTTCATGTCGAGCTGCGCGTCGGCTTTGCCATTCCAGGCGGCCACGTAGCTCGGATCAAGCGTCAGGGCGCGTTCAAAATGCACCAGCGCCTGTGAATATCTCTGGAGGCGATTTAAGGCCAGGCCCGTGCTGACCCAGACGACGGGATTGTCCGGCTCTATCTCGGTAGCTTTCTGGTAGGCTTCGTAGGCTTTGCGGTAGTTGCCCTGACTGTAGAGCGCCGTACCCTTGCCATTCCAGGCGTGAAAGTTACGCGCGTCCATGCGCAGCGCATCTTCATAAGCTTGCAGGGCTTGCCCGTATTGTTGCTGTTTGAGCAGCGCGTCACCCTCCTGGCATTTCTCGCGCGCGCCAGTCGTATTGGGGCGAATGGCCTGCTGCCGGGCCGTTGAATCGCCTTTTTCACCCGGCAGGGGAACGGCAGGCGTCGAAGGGTTAGTGACGCGCCGCGCAGGTGCAGCATTGCGCGCATCAAGTTGAGTGCCGGGGGGCGTCAGACGCATCCCGCCGCTCGGACGAGAGGCAGCCTCGAACATGTGCAAAAATTCCAACATATCGCCAAAACGCCCATCGGGGCGCGGGGCAAGCGCGCGCTGCATGACAGCGTCAATGGCTGTAGGTAGTTCGTGGTTCAGGCTCGATGGCGGCATGACCGGCCCACCGCCCATAGAATCGAAAGGATGATAACCGGTAAGCATCTCGTAGAGCACGACCGCGCAGCCAAACTGGTCGCTGCGCGGGTCTACAACCCCGCTGGTCTGTTCCGGGGCCATATAACCGACGGTGCCGCGCACGGTGATGGTTTTACCAACACGCGCTCCCGGCTCCAGCGAGCGCGCGATTCCGAAATCGGTGATCACCAGACGGTGATCTTCCTGGTGGATCAAAATGTTCTCCGGCTTAATGTCGCGATGGATCACCGGGCGCGGGCGTGTATGGGCGTAGTACAACGCGCTCGCAAGCTGGCGAAAGTTCATGATCGTCTCATTGGCCGGTAGGGGGCCGTTGGCCTTTGCCAGCCGCGTGCGCAGTGAGCCTGATGTGTACAGGGGCATGACCAGGAATACGCTCGGGCCGTCCTTGCCATAATCCAGGATAGGCGCGATGTTAGGATGATCCAGAGTGGCCGAAATACGCGCTTCGCGCAGGAAATGCTCTTGCTCGCTGGGGGTCGTCTTGCTGGGAAGCAGTACCTTGATGGCGATGCGGCGCGAAAGATTCTGATCGATGCCCCGAAAAACAGCCGCGTACCCCCCCTTGCTGATTAACGCCTCGACCACGTATCGTCCGGCCAACGCAGTATACAGCAACGGCAATGCGCACGCGCGACAAAAGAGATCGCTGTCCCGATTATCATATCCACAGTCAACTAGATCGGCGCAGCGGGACATTGATCCTCCTTCTTACCTGGCGGCCAGTTCTTCCAGTGAACGTGCCCAGTCTTGACATGCGATAGCCTCTTCTGTTCTTCCCAGTTTTTCAAGCACAATGGCTTTGTTGTGCCAGGCATCAGGTTCTTCGGGAGCAAAGGATGTTGCTTGATCGAATGCAACCAGACTCTCTTCCAGAAAACCAAGCTTGAAAAGCGCGAGTCCCCGGTTATTCCAGGCAGCGATATAGTGCGGGTCCAGCGTGATCGCCTGGTCAAAAGCCAGCACCGCCTCCTGGTCGCGCCCAAGCTCGTGTAAAAGACTCCCCTTGTTATACCACGCGGAAACAAGTCCATCATCGTAGTGCAGGGCCGAGTCATAGGATTCCAGCGCATCCTCGTACATATGGAGAGCAGCTAGCACGTTTCCTCGATTATACCATGTTCCGGCCATCGTTGGGTTGAGTGCAAGGGCGCGGTCGTAATCCGCCAGTGCGTCGCCGAAACGCTGCATCTCGCGCAGGTCATTGGCCTTATCGAACCAGGCGATTGCGTTTTCAGGCGTAAGTTGCGTGGCATACTCGTGCAAAGCCAGCGCCTCCTCGGGCTTTTTCAAGCGACGCAGGATATTCCCTTTGACATCCCACATCATGGCGTTGCCTGGCTCAAGCTCAAGCGCGCGATCAATGGCGATCAATGCTTCATCGTAGCGTTGCAAACTGTAGAGGGTATCGCTCATGGCCTGCCAGATAATGCCCTGCGCGGCATCCAGTACCAGTGCGCGATCAAAAGCCAGTAATGCCTCGTCCGGGTGGTTTTGCTCGACCAATGTCATGCCGCGCCCGCTCCAGGCAAAGACATAATTCGGATCGATTGCTAGCGCCTGATCGTAGCATTGCATCTCTTCATCATAGCGGCGCAGTTCGTGCAATACGCTGGCCCGCGAGTTCCATAAATCCGGGTCGTCGGGTTGTAGGGAGAGAGCATAGTCATATGCCGGCAGCGCCTCCTCTGCATGTCCCAGTTGCAGCAGCGTCGCGCCCTTGCCGCTCCATACTTCAACGGTATCGTTCCCTTCGGCTATGGCTTCCTCGTAAGCCGCCAGCGCCTCCTCGTAATTCCCCAGTTCGTAGGCGCGGTCACCATCTGCCAGCCAATCATTCCTTTGTGCAGGGAGAGGTGTGACTATGCGCAGGTTCGCTGCGGCAGCGTTCGCCGCAGTATTATCAAGTTCCATCGAAGGAACGGCCGGTCGCAGTTCGGTGAGTACATCTCCATCGTTTTCATATGCCGCGCGCGTAGAAGACAGCGCGTAATCGTAAGATTCATGCTCGACACGTACCGTCATGTGGGGGCGAGAGAGATGCTTTTCGGTAATTTCTTCATCCATATCGGTCTTGATCAGGAAGGCAAGCGAGCCATCTTCTCCGTAATCGATAACGCGCACACTGCCCGGCTCATGCACCTGTTTTGAGAGCATCATCGCCAGTTCCGCGTCCTGTAAAAAATCCTCGCGTTCTTTGTCGCTGCTTTCGTGCGGCAGTAATGCGCGAATCGTTACAGGAATATCCTGGTGGAGGTCGTTGCCCTGAAATGTCACCGTGCTGCGATTCTTGGTGAGTAGCGATTGTACTTCATAACGACCTTGCAATAAGGCTCCCCGCACAGGAATGCCGCAGCTTGCGCAAAAGCGCGATTTTTCTCGATTCTGATACCGGCAATCTACAGTATCCAGACACATTACCATGTGACCGTCCCCCCTTCCATAAACACGCAATGGCAGGTTGATCCATCTCGCTTATAAGTTGTCTCTACTTTAGCGAAAAACCCCCTACTTTGTCAATGTATTAATACCCGTAACTGTAGTAAAAAGAGGTAAAACTCTATTGTGTAGAGAGTTTTCGCGCCTTTCTCGGCGATAATACTATGTGCAATCGTCCCGGTGCTTGTCCATCAGAGGACAACATGCCATAATGCCAGATAATCAGTAGAATTGCTGTAGCATCTGGTGGTATCGTGTATTATAGTCAAAGCAAGCAGATCACTGCCTCCAGGCGGTGAAGATTGAGAAGCGCATACGCATCGCGTTATTATAAGGAAGAAAGTAGCTGCACAGTATGCATACGGACAGGTTGCAACGGATCGGGAGCGGCGAGTATGAGCAGGGACATGTGATTCGTATCCTGCTCGTAGACGATCACGCGCTGGTGCGCGAAGGTACGCGGCGTCTTTTGGAAATGGAGAAAGATGTAGAGGTGGTAGCTGAAGCATCTAGTGGCGAAGAAGCCATTGAACTCGTCAGGAGTTTACTGCCCGACATTGCCGTGATGGATATTTCCATGCCGGGTATAGGTGGCATTGAAGCAACCCGCGCTATTAAAAAGGATTGTCCTGAGACGGCTGTTCTCATTCTCTCGGCGTATGACGATGAACCGTACCTGCTGGCTCTGCTTGACGTGGGCGCGGCGGGTTTTTTGCTCAAAAATGTGCATGGCCAGGAACTCATTCAGGCTATCCGGGCGGTCGCCCGCGGCGAATCAGTGCTACAGCCTTCCATTGCTGAAAAAATGATGCGGCGGCTTTCTACTCGTCCTGATGTAACACAGCATTCGACAAATCTACTCAGCGAACGCGAATTTGATGTCCTGCGCCTGGCTGCGCGCGGCCTGCCAAACAAAGAAATTGCCGCTCGTATGAGTTTGAGTATCCGCACTGTGCATAGTCATCTCGCCAATATTTTCATGAAAATGCAGGTCGGATCGCGCACGGAAGCGGTTTTACTGGCCTTGCGTCAAGGTATGATCTCTTTGCAGGACACCTATGACACCTGATTCGGCGCTTAAGTTCAAAACATACCAGTTCACAAAGCCTCTGTTGGTTTTTTTCTCGCTGGCTGTCGCCCTGAGCCTGCTCGTTTGGTCTCTTCACAATTACCGGTGGCCGCGCATTTTTTATGGGCCGCGTGCTGTTTACAGCATGATGGTGCTTTCTATCGCGCTTGCTCTGTTGGGCCGCTATTTATTGCTACGCATGATCCAACGAGAATCGGGTATGACTCGTATCCTGTATCACCGCTTGCCTTTATCGTGGCAGATGCTTTTTCTCTTTGATATCACCGCGCCAATTTACCTCGCTGCTGGCGTGCTGGTCGGTGTTTCCGCCGCAGTGCTGACCGCGCTCGTAACACAAACGGCCCTCCAACTATTCACCTACAAACGCCGATTTGTGTCGCTGGCGGAAGCAAGTTATCGCATCGCCAGCACTGCACTGGTTGTTCTGGTCGCCGATGGCGTCTTTATCTCGATTGCAGGCACTCAAAACGGTCAAATAGTGGATAACTATAGCAAACTGACCGAATCTAATGAGCTGCTCGGCTGTATTTTTGCCGCGTTGGTGATGCTGCTTTTATTAACACTCATCTCGTTACTCTCTCTGATACCATATCAAAGCGATGGAGAAACCTCCTCGCCTCAATCGGACGGTTTGCCGTCGATGACTGTTTCTCGTTGGAGAGCCTTTGTAACTTCTCCAGCGCCGCTCTTCCAGGCAATGGTGTTGAGCGTAGGTCCTTTATTGCCGGTTGTTGATATCTTTGATAATAGCAGGGCCGAAGTCGCGTGGCTGTTCTTTCTGGTTCCGCTTTGCGCGATTTATTACCTGGCCCTGGTCAGTACGCGTCTCGGTATTCGCACCGACACGCTCCAGGAGACGCTGGCGGATCTGAGCAGCGCGCGCCGCCGCCAGGATGAATTGCGCGACTACGCCACGCTGATTACGCGCGTGCAAGAAGAAGAGCGCCGTCGCCTGGCGCGAGAACTGCACGATGATACGGCTCAAGCCTTGATCGCCCTCGCTCTTGGCCTGGATGGCCTGGGACGAGCCATAGGCAATCTCGATTTGACGGAAAGGGATAAAGAGTGGCTGGCGAGCCTGCAAAACCTGGCGGACCATACACTGGAAGGGGTGCGGCGCGCCTGTCGCGACCTGCGCCCGTCCGTGCTTGACGACCTGGGATTGCGCGCCGCGTTAGAATGGTTGAGCGACAGTTCTTCCGCCCGCGGTGTTCCCTGCAAATTTATTAGTCGTGGAGTTGCAGTTCCTACGACTTCTGAAAATGAAATCGCTATTTTCCGCATAACTCAGGAAGCATTATCGAATATCTGGCGACACGCCAGTGCGACTCAAGCATCCATTGAACTCGCCTATTTGCCCGAGCAATTGCGCCTGACCATTCACGACAATGGCAAGGGATTTAAGCCTGACGATAACCTCGATGCCGCGCACGATTCACGGGGCGGCCTGGGATTGCTTGGTATGCGCGAACGCGCCACGCTCATCGGCGCTACCCTTAAGATTATTTCATCCCCCGGTAATGGTTGCCACATCCGATTGTCGCTACCGATTATTGCTCTCCTTGCTTCCAACAAGCAATCACCCGGTGAATAAACGCTAAAGCGCGAAGTTAGGTAGAAGTGCTGATGTGTTTGGAGCTTCTATAGTGCATAGTATAGTGGGCAGGGCGTCAAACGGCCTGTTGGATAGATAGTTTACCGGTGAGGATGATAAGTCAGCGCATACATGGAGCGGAACCGGGATCCAACCATGCGTCTCATGAGCTGGCCTGGACAAGTATCATCTTCGCACAATAGAGCGAAGCATCTTTGTCTCTCCGTGCGGTGTTCTCTCTATACATTCGGTGATTCGTTCAACTCCACCGATTGTTTGACGCCTCGCCCATATATTTTCCCCGCCAGACACATTTCTCACCATTCTTTATTTTTTAATATTCGTGTTGGAGTGAGTTGTGCGGGCCAGGCCCGCCACAACTCACTCCAACACGAATATTAGCCGCGCTGTAGGCGCGACTTTTAATTTACGCTGAACTCTATGTTATATAATGCAATGGTTAGCAAATCTCAATCTGACCAATAACCGTTAAGAGGATGAAACCATGACTGCTCATAATGATGTATTTGGCGCGCGCGCAAAGTTGCAAGGCGTGGCGGGTAACGTTATGTACTACCGGCTGGATGCTCTCGCGGAGCGCGGCGTCAGCGGGCTAGAACGCCTGCCTTTTACCGTCAAGATCATGCTGGAGAACGTCCTGCGTAACGTTGGCGGCGGGCTGGTAAACGAAGATGAAGTGTATTCTTTAGCCCGGTGGGTGCCAGGTCACGCGGCGCAATCAGAAGCGGAATATCCCTTCATGCCCGCTCGTGTGTTGCTGCAAGACTTCACGGGTGTGCCTGCTGTGGCCGACCTGGCCGCTATGCGTTCGGCTGTGGCCCGTATGGGTGGTGACCCCCAGAAAATCAATCCACTCGTGCCTGCCGACCTGGTGATTGACCATTCGGTGCAGGTAGACTTGTTCGGCACTACGCTTGCTTTTGCCCGTAATGTTGACCGCGAATACGAACGCAACAGCGAACGCTACGGCCTCTTGCGCTGGGGCCAGCAGGCGTTCAGCAATTTCCGCGTGGTGCCGCCCGGCACCGGCATTGTTCACCAGGTCAACCTGGAATACCTGGCATCCGTGGTGATGACTAGAGAAGAGAATGGCGAAACGCTGGCCTATCCTGATACGCTGGTTGGCACGGACTCGCACACCACCATGATTAATGGACTGGGTGTGCTGGGCTGGGGCGCGGGTGGCATTGAGGCCGAGGCCGTGTTGCTGGGCCAGCCCATCTACCTGCTTACACCGGAAGTCATCGGCGTGCGACTGACCGGCGCGCTTCCCGAAGGCTCAACCGCTACCGATCTGGTGCTGACGGTGACGCAGATGCTGCGCAAACGCGGCGTTGTAGGTAAGTTCGTCGAGTTTACCGGCTCCGGTCTCAGCTTCTTGACGCTGGCCGATCGCGCCACTATCTCGAATATGTCGCCCGAATTTGGCGCGACGGCTACGCTTTTCCCCGTTGATGACGAAACGCTGCGCTACCTGCGCGGCACGGGTCGCGACCCTAAACAGGTAGAACTGGTCGAACGCTACACAAAGGCGCAGGGACTTTTCCGCGCCGATGACACGCCGGAACCACAATTTGACGATCTGCTCGAACTCGATCTGGGTACCATCGAGCCAAGCCTGGCCGGGCCGCGTCGCCCCCAGGATCGCGTTCCCATGCAAAACCTGAGCAAGGTGTTCCGCGAAGTCTTCGCCGACCGCTTTGAACCCGTCAAAATCAATCACGTCACCGAAAATGCGCTTATTCGCCTGGGCAGCGAGAGTAACGATACCGAGCCTGATCCCATTGTCGAAAAAGAGAATGCGGAAAATGCGCGCGCAACAGGTAAGACCATGGACACAATGGACATCTTAAAGATGTGCTCGTGACGATGGGCCAGACGCAATCGCATATGACCGATGGTTCGGTCGCCATCGCCGCCATCACCAGTTGCACCAATACCTCCAACCCTTCGGTAATGGTGGCTGCCGGGTTGGTAGCGAAACATGCCGTTGAGCGCGGCCTCTCGGTCAGCCCGACCGTCAAAACCAGCCTTGCCCCCGGTTCGCGCGCCGTCATCGACTACCTCGACAAAGCTGAACTGACGCCTTTCCTGGAAGCGCTGCGCTTCCACCTGGTCGGTTTTGGCTGTACAACGTGCATTGCTGAGGGAACGCCGGTATTGCTTGCTAATGGTACCGCACGGCGCATCGAACAGATGCCGAGCGCTGGCGGAACTGCACTACTCGCTCCCACTGCGGATGGCAGGCTGGGCACAGCGACTCAGGCCGAGATGATGGTTCAGGGCGAGCGCGAGTGTGTTTCACTCGTCCTACAAGATGGGCGCACGTTGGTCTGCACCCCGGACCACGAGATTCTCTGCACAGACGGGCGCTGGGTGCGCGCTGACCATCTCATACTGGGCCAGGATCGCGTCGTGGTTGGCCTCGAGGTTCCGTTGGACGAGCCTGGTGACGACGAAGTCGGTTACGCACTGCATGTGGGCAACCTGACGTTCACTATGCACACATCGCATGAGCGTCTGCGCACACTGGCGTTTGCGCGTCTGCTCGGCCATTTGCTTAGCGACGGCTCGATCAGCCTCTTAAAGCAGGGTCGGATGCACGTTGGGCAGGCCATAGATCGCGAGGCGGTTCTAAATGATGTTGAGTTGCTTACCGGCTGTCGTCCTGTGGCGACGCGCTACGACGAGCGGAAGTGGACCATTGTGCTACCGAAGCCGCTCACCGAGGCCATCAGCACGCTGCCCGGCGTGCGTGTTGGACGGCGCATTCAGCAGGCACCGGCACTTCCGGCATTCGTGCTAGATGAACGCTGCCCTGTCACAGTGGTGCGCGAGTTCCTGGGTGGGCTTTTCGGGGCGGATGGACACGCGCCTATCTTGCACCGTTGGGGCAAGAGCGAGGAAGAGGCAACACTTGAGACCCCTTCTTATTCCCAGAGTACCATCCCGGAACATGTGGAGACTCTCAAGCGGGTGATGGACGATGTGACTCGCTTGCTGACCCTCTGTGGGGTGAAGACCGATGGAGCCAAAGTGTACGAATTTTCCACGCGCCGCGCAACTTCCTCTTATCCGGCCGCACAGGACGGTATTCCTCGCATAGAGGTTCGCCTGGAGCTTCCAGACGGCCTCTCATTCGTTGAGCGCGTGGGATTTCGCTACTGTATGGACAAGGCTCTGCGAGCCAGCGCGGCGGCAGTGTACTGGCGTTTGGTGAACCAGATTCATCAGCAACGCCTCTGGATGTCGGCCCGTCTTCAGGAATTGCACGAGACAGATTACAAGCTCTCATTCTCCCATGCGCGCAAGAAAGCGGCGGTGGAACTGTTGGAGCGTGAAGCCGTTGTCTCCCCTCACTACGCTCTAATGGAGGGTCACGACCGCTTTTTGAGGTTGCCACAGGCAACGACGCGCAAGTTTCAGCCATTGCACAGAGATTCCTGCGACTTCCCTTCGCCTGTCGAACTCTTGCGCGAGATTGGGGCGCGCGAGTGGTTTGCGCCGTTGCGCTCGCGTGCGGATGCAGAGACTTCGAAGCGCTACTGCATTGAGAAGGAAGCGCGCACACTGCCGACACTTGCACTCGAGGTGGTGGAACGACGGCCAGCAGGCAGACGGGCGGTGTTCGATCTGGAAGTGAACGATCAACATGCCTTCGTGGCAGGCACAATAGCGGTCCACAATTGCATTGGCAATAGCGGCCCGCTGCTCTGACCCCGTCGCCGAGGCCGTGCAGGAGAACGATCTGATAGTGGCCGCCGTGCTGAGTGGCAACCGCAACTTTGAGGGGCGCATCCATCCCCAGGTGCGCGCCAGCTTCCTGGCCTCCCCGCCGCTCGTCGTGGCCTATGCCCTGGCCGGAACGGTCGATATCGACCTGACCAAAGACCCCATTGGTGATGATATCAACGGTGAGCCGGTTTACCTGCGCGACCTCTGGCCGACCCAAAAAGAGGTGCGCGACCTGGTTGCGAAGTCAATTACCCCCGAACTGTTTGCCGAAAACTACGCGCATGTGTTTGATGGCGATGAACACTGGCGTTCCTTGCCTGATACCGAGGGCGAGCTTTTCAACTGGAACCCCGACTCGACCTATATCCAGGAGCCGCCCTTCTTCCATGGTATGTCGCCAGAGCCGCAAGGCATGAAGAATATTCACGGCGCGCGCGCCCTGGCCGTCATGGACGACTCGATCACCACCGACCACATCTCACCGGCTGGCAGTTTTGGTGCAGGCAGTCCTGCTGGTAAGTACCTGCTTGAGCATGGCGTGGAGAAGCGGGACTTCAACACCTACGGGGCGCGGCGCGGCAATCACGAGGTCATGGTGCGCGGCACCTTCGGCAATATCCGCCTGCACAACCGCATGGTGGGCGGCAAAGAGGGCTACTACACCGTTCACCTGCCCGATGGCGAAGAGACCACCATCTACGATGCCTTTGTACGCTACCAGCAAGAAGGCGTGCCGTTGATCCTCATCGCCGGCAAGGAATATGGCTCCGGTAGTTCCCGCGACTGGGCCGCCAAAGGCCCCCTGCTGCTAGGAGTGCGAGCTGCCATCGCCGAAAGCTTCGAGCGCATTCACCGCAGCAACCTGGTCGGCATGGGCATCCTCCCCCTGCAATTCGAGCCTGGCGAAAACAAAGAATCGCTCGGCCTGACCGGCAGGGAGGTCTACGACATCGAAGGTATCGAAGGCGGTCTGAAACCGCGCCAGGAAGTGACGGTCAAAGTCACCCGCGAAGACGGCTCAACCTTCTCATTCCAGACCATCGCCAGATTGGATAGCCCCATCGACGTAACCTACTACGAAAACGGCGGCATTTTGCTGACGGTGCTGAGACGATTGATGAAGGGGTAGTGAATCAATGTACATTCCCGTTCCTGGCGAAGTAACGCCGGAATGGCTTACGGCTGTCCTTCACCAGGCCGATGTTGTAGAGACTGGTGAAGTGACGGCTGTCAAGATTCAGAACAATTTATCCGCCTGCCATTGTACCCTGTTATGTGGAAAGTATGATGAGCAAAGTGGCATTGTGAAGATTTGCTCGGAATGTAGAATCACTGGATATTAAGGAAGCAACTGGAAGAAAGCGAGAATTTCCTCGATAATACCTTGCCCAGTCGCCCTCATTACGAATCGCGAGCTTCGGCAGCGCGAGTTGCGCGAAGATGTCTTCGCAAAGAGCGCAGTAGGACTGGTAAAGCTGGACCAGTCCATCAAATCCAGACAATGCTCGTTCCATACCATAAGAGCTGAGAACTTTCCAGTTCACCTGATACGTCTCCCACTCGCTGCCGCGCGCGTCACATATTCTGCGCAGTGCGCGGGCGATATCAGGGTGAGTGAAATAGATGATCACCGGCTTGAGGTCGGAAATGATCTCGATTACTTGCGCGACATACGCGCGCAACACCTCTGTTGGGGCATTCATGAGCATCAAATCGGTCATATTGCCATGAAACAGCAGTCCATCGCAGGCGGTCACAGTCGCGACTTGCTGAGCCTCGCGCGCGAAGGTGCGCCATTTACTGCAGGCTCAGTTCGACGTATTCCTCAATCGTCACATTGAGCCATACTCCATTCGGATGTGGCAAATCGAGCGCAACTCGTAAAAACCCATCTTCCCATATGGTTTGAGCTGCAATGCCGTTCTTCTTTAGATGCTCTTCAAGGAATAATACGGTGGTGGACTTGCCCGATCCCATGATGCCTTCAACGAAGATGAATCGCGTGTTATGCATAAGCCTATTCAAATTCTCACTTTAATAGCGGTGGTAGCTTAGCCATCCCACCTGCACTCCATTCGCAGCGCCTCCCTCAATCTCCGCTCGTACATGCTGCGCGGAATCTCCGTCACTCCCAACGAAGCCAGGTGCGGCGTCAGGAACTGTGTATCATGCAGCGCAAAACCGCGCGCTCGCAAATGCATAACCAGGGCGACCAGGCACACTTTTGAAGCGTCAGTAGCATACGAAAACATGCTCTCGCCCATAAACGCTCCACCAATCGCCACTCCATATAGCCCGCCAACCAGCTCGCCATACTTCCACGCCTCCACGCTGTGCGCAAACCCCGCGTCGTGAAGCTGCGTATAGGCGTGAATGAACGTCTCGTTAATCCATGTCTCTTCCCGGTCTGCGCAACAGCGTACCACCGCCTTAAAAGCCGTATCCATGCGCACCTCATAGATCCCCTTGCGCATCGTTGAGCGCAGCGAGCGTGAAACATGCAGATTCTCATGTTCCAGCACAGCGCGTGGATCGGGTGCGTACCACCGGATTTGCCCATATCGATCCGCCATAGGAAAGATGCCTTGCGCATAGGCATTGATGGTTATAATTGGATCGAGTGGCTCGATGGTTCTTCCAGGCATAGGTATTGGACGTTTCGTAATCAAGAAGCCTCTAGAACTGACTCCATATAACAGTCAAGGAATTCCTCAGTTATACCACGTATTTTTCGTTTCTGGCAAAGCGCATATAGCTCTTCTACAGATGAATAAGGAAAATACTTTGCGTTGAGAGAACGAAATTGTTCTTTACTAACCTCTCTCACAACTCTATCTCTATCCTCGTCTGGTGCAACGATAACATAGCGAGTGCGTAATGCGGGTATAGTATCCTGTAAGTTCTTCATACGGCTTAGACCGCTTGTTACGCCTGTAGTATGTTCTATCTCCATAACTGCTGGCAATAGTCTTCCATTTTTGAACCATACGCAATCAATGAGACGCGCAGCTCTAACTGCTCCCTGAAAAGCAATCATCATGCTTTCCGTTTCGAGGGAAGGAATTACGCCTTCCATCTCTATTAGCCTTTGATTCCTGTAGATTATTCCCTGATCGTTTTGAGCAACCCAAGTTCGAAAACCTAGCTGACGCCCAATCATGATAAGAGCAATTTGTATTTCAGCGTGCCTGCGTTCTAAGCCACTATTGATAGGGCCACTTAAATTATTCTCGGGTAATGTTAAAGCTTCATAATATGCATCGATACTTGGCATTTCTGAAATAACAATATCTGTTTCTTTGTAAGCTACAACACCATTTTCATGTGGCTCATCTGGACACCATATAACATGTTTATGGCCTCTTTTAACTTGACTGACGCCATTAAGATTTTCTATACGGCCTGGCTTGCAGGTATAAAATTGTGGTGTGTGTACAAGTAATGCCTCAAGTACAGAACGTGTATTATAGCTTCCTCCCAGCACTCGATCAAAATTTATGGGTTGATTGGGCCTAAATGAGTTAGCTATACGCCAAATTAACTGGGAGGAAATGGATACACTATCAGCAGATGCTGATGCTTCTCCCTGGGATGGGTTATAGCGTTTAATGGTTATAGGCCCTTCTGGGAGTGTGATATCGACTATTTCGATCAAGCCATGTGTTCTTGGATTAACGTACTGGTAAGCTTGGTTCCTGGGCAAATGCTGTATCGCTGCTATAATATTGGATGCGGTAACTCTTATCATCAACTACTCCTAAAAATTCAAGTATTGTTTGTGCTATCGCCCTGGCCATGAGGAATGGTACGCCGTTACCTGTGGCCTTGAATGCGTCTGTGAGTGTCATTGAGGGTGGAAGGAAAAAATTGCCTGGCAAGGATTGTATTGCCAGTGCTTCAGCAACCGAAATTCTACGTATCTTGTAGGGATGAAGATGTACCTCGTTATGTCCATAAGCAGCCGTTGGGGAATATCTCCAGCGATGGAGACGTTTAAAAGATTTTTTTGAGTCGTCACCTTCATAAATCGATGCGAAGCGTGGTAAGGCCGCTCTTGGTTGAAAGAATTGTTCACTGTTTGGGTGATTTGAGATGTTATTTTTCTTAAACCAGTGTTCTACTGTTAATTCCTGAATAATATCTTGGGAACAAGGAATTACGGAATCTTCCTCAAATCGATTTGTACCAGGCCATGGATGACTGAAAATGTCTTCTCCTGCATACGGAGCATGTTTTTTCCAGGGAAAATCTGATATATTTGTTGGCTTATCAAGTCTACTAGTTACTAAATCTCTTCTGAAACCTAGAAGAATAATTCTCTCTCTATCCTGAGGTACACCGTACTCTATAGCATTTGATAAGGCATTTGTCGTGAAATAATATTCCTGAGTTTTCTTCTTTATCTCTTCATAAAATTCGCGATGTTTTTTTGTCTTCCATAAACCCTTGACATTTTCAAACAGGAAGAAATCAGGCTTTTGTTGACATATTATTTCAATGTATGTGGCCGATAATTTCCCATTATCTCCGTCGCGGCCCTTGTTTTTCCCACCTATCGAAAAGTCAGGGCAAGGGGGACCTCCAATAAATCCAACAAGATTAGAGGATTTTTCGAGCATCTTCTACTATTTCAGTTAAATGCTTTTTCTTTTCCCCCTCTAGGAAATCTGTCGCGCTTTTACCGTGATAACCGTATTCAGGGCGAGCAATACCCAGATGTTGCCTTGCATAATGATAAGCCTCTAAAAACGGTTTGTAATATTCATTAACATGCGCAACTCTAAAGCCTGATGAATTCGAAACCAAGATCAAGAAATCCCGCTCCTGAAAAGAAAGAGAAAATAGTGGGATGTGAATTTGCAAGTGGAGCTTTAGAAATATTTGTTTGCTTGTGGTATGGCATGTCGCTCTTTGGCATAAATTCTGCATCAAGTAAAGAGTCGGGCCTAAAGGATGTACCTGGTATTAGAACTTCCCTCATCATTTGAAATATCCCAAAGTTCTGAATGTCTGACTCCTAACCTGTACATACTACTTTGGGCTACTTTGCGGCTAGTCATATCCTCACATCCCTCTATCATTGTTTGCAGATCAGGGTTTATTCATGAAAATGCTTAGTCAGCCAGTTATTATCATGGCCGATTTCCTGAACTTGAACAATTATACCACATGTAATTACTCAAAGTAGAGTCTTTCCCCCTTATTGGCTTATTACTCGGATACGAGGTGCATTCACGAAGGATCATAATACTCAGAACTACATATACTATTGCGTCTGTGGTATAGTCAGACAGAGAACTGGAGATGCGTTATGTAAATTGTTATCATCCAGTAGGATTTATCTTACATGCTTCCTAAAAGCTTCTTTGTAGATTGGTATAAAGAGCACGGCAGAAAATTCCCCTGGCGACAAGTAGGTGTCTCTCCTTTCAAATTGTTAATAACTGAAATGTTGCTGAGGCAAACGCAAGCTATGTCGGTATCGAAATTGTGGTATGAGTTTACTCAGAAATATTCAGATGCAAGGTTGTTGGCGCAAGCAAACAAAGATGAACTATTTGATGTACTGAAAATATTAGGGCTAGCTAAGCAGAGGTCCTCAGCATTGTTAGTAGCTTCTACCTGGCTAGTAGAGAATTATGACGGGCAAGTACCTGATACTAAAGAAGAATTGCTAAAAATTCCTCATGTTGGATTATATATCTCGAATGCTGTACTCTGTTTTGCTTTTGGTCAAAGAGTGGAAATCGTTGATACTAATGTTTTGCGCTTCTTTGCTAGATACTATGGCCTTGAAATCAGACCGGATATTCGTAGGAATGCCCAGGTGTGGGATGAAGCAAAAATGTTGCTTCCTGACCTGGGTGGTCAGGTACAGCAACATAATTATGGACTTTTGGATTTCACTGCTGAAGTTTGCAGGTCTCGGTTTCCTCAATGTGATATTTGTCCTCTAGCAGCTTCATGTAGTTGGGCCACTAGAGGAAATAATCCATAATTAGCTCGTTTTCTTCATATAGTTCCACTCTTATCAATTAGATGGCTTAGCTACACCGCCTCCGCCTCCGCCTGTTTCACCAGCTGGGCTTCTTCCGAATCAAGTGGCAAGACTTGGCAGGCTTCGGGCGCGAAGGTGAGCATGACGTGCTGCGCCACATAATTGTCGCGTGCTTGCTGGCTGGGGATGTCGGCGGTCAGACTGTTGCCCTGCTCGGTGCGTATATGGAAGCGCGTGAAAGGCCCCAGGAAGGTGCGCAGTTCGATGACACCCACTAGATGGTTCCCGGTTGTGTTCGCATCAGTTTCATCTTGCGTATCTACCTGTTGTATATTCACCTCTTCGGGTCGTACCAGCACCAGCACGGCATCTCCATCTTTCAAGTCCGCTCTTGGAGGTACATGGAGCAGATGTTCTGTTACCTGGCAAAGGCCCTGCGAGGCGGATTCCAGTTTGCCGCGAAACTGGTTGCTGCTGCCCACGAAACTGGCGGCGAAGATAGTGCGCGGATTGCTGTAAATCTCTTCCGGCTGATCGAGTTGTTCGATTCTGCCTTTTGCCATTACCGCGATACGGTCAGAAATAGCCAGCGCCTCTTCCTGGTCGTGAGTGACGTAGATGGCGGTCATTTTGAGTTGCTGTTGGATGCGGCGAATCTCGTTGCGCAGGCTAACGCGCACTTTGGCATCAAGGGCCGAGAGAGGTTCGTCGAGCAGCAGCACCTTCGGCTCAACGGCCAGCGCGCGTGCCAGGGCTACCCGTTGCTGCTGTCCTCCTGAAAGCTGGTGTGGATAACTGCGTCCCTTCTCGCCCAGGCCCACCAGTTCTAACAGTTCGGCGCAACGTTTGCTGCTGGTCTCCTTCGGAACGTGTTTGATGTTCATACCGAAAGCGATGTTCTGCTCAGCCGTCATGTGCGGGAAGAGCGCGTAAGATTGGAAGACCATGCCCATCGGGCGCTTACTGGCGGCTCGCTGCGTGATGTCCTCGCCATCCAGCAGGATATACCCCTCGCTTGGCACCTCGAAGCCAGCCACCATGCGCAGGATAGTAGTTTTTCCGCAGCCGCTTGGGCCAAGTAACGTTAGAAATTCGCCATGCTCGACGGCTAAATTAATATGATCCACAGCCGTGTTGCGCCCGAAGTATTTAGAAATATTTTCCAGTTCAAGAAATGCCATTCTATGCTCCTTATCAGCTAGCGCGCTGCCGCGATTTCAATTTGAGCGCCGCGCTGCCCGGTTGCGGCGCGCCGCGTGCGCACCAGTAAAATGATACCCAGCACACAAAGCAGGGTGAAGATGAAACTTAAAACCGACAGGATAGCGGCCCTGTGCGGATCATTCTGCCCCGTATTGTTCAGGTAAATAGGGAAGGTGTAGAGACTGAACAGGCTGGCGATTGTAAATTCGCCCATAACCGTCGAGAAGACAAGCAGCGCCGCGCTGATTACGCCGGGAAAAATATTAGGTAAAATGACGGTAAGAAATGTGCGCCACCAACCGCTCCCCAGGCTATAGGCAGCTTCTGTCAGCACCGTCGTATTGATGGCGCGCAGGCTGTTATCGATAGGTCGATACACAAACGGCAGCGCGATTATCACATACGCGCAGACCAGCAACGGCGGGGTATTGACAATATTCAACTTAGCCAGCAAAGGAACAATACCCAGCGATAGCAGGTTGATAATCGGGCTATTTGTGCCGTTGTATACCTCGATAAGTCCGACTGACAACACGATGGCAGGCATAGCGAACGGGACGAGCGAGAGGAAATCAAGTAAGGGTCGCACTTTTGGCAATCGTAATTGCACCCAGTAGGCCGTTGGTGTTACCAGTACAATGGCGAGCAGCGTTGATGCCAGCGCCAGTTCGAGGGAGAAAACCAGCGTCGTGACTAAGTCGGGATCGCTGAAAGTGCTTTTTAGCGCCGAAAAATCAATGCCATTGCCCGTCGCGACGCCAAAAACTAATGTTGCTGCCAGTGGCACTAACAGGTAAATCACTACGACTATCAAGGCGACTTTATTCAAACCAAAACCACTTTTTTTGGGACTTTCTTGTCCCTTTGGGCCTGTTATTACATCAGCAACTGCTCGTTGCGTGATATTGCTGGTACCTGATTGCATTTGGCTTACCTCCCTTGCCAGATGTTGACCCGGCGAAGCATCACCGTGTAGAGTGTCACCGCCGCCAGCAAGACGATAATCATGCCTACTGCCAGCGCATTGCCCAGGCCGAAATCAACGACAACATTGCCGTTGACGACAAAGTTGATCAGAATCGGAACCAGGTTGATGTTGCCCTGTGCCAGAGCAAAAGCGGTGGCAAACGCGCCGAAGGAGTTGGCGAATAATAACATGGTGGCCGCGATCAGCGAAGGCATGAGGATGGGCAATGCGACGCGCCGCCAGTAGGTGAAGTTGGACGCCCCCAGGTTTGTTGCCGCCTCGCGCCACTCAGGACGCAGCCCGTTCAAGGCCGGCAGTGTCAGCAAGATCATCAAAGGCAATTGGAAGTAAACGTAGACGATTACCAGCCCCCAGAAATAATAAATGCTGAAACCGAGATTGTACAGGTCGATGTGAAATATATTGAGAAAGCCGGCTGTAACAAAACCGGTAACGCCCAGGGTTGCTACAAATGCGAAAGCCAGCGGAACGCCGGCGAAGTTCGCGGCGATGCTGGAAAAGCCAATCAGCAAATTACGCAGCCAGGATGTACGCAGGGTATACACTCCATACGCCGCGAATCCACCCAGTACTCCTCCAATCAGAGCTGTAACAATGGAAATGGCAATACTGGTTCCAAAAGCGTGAATATTGCTGGGCAGAGACAGGACACGGTGGAAATTGTCAAGTGTGAAGCCGCCGGTAGTATTATCGACGAAGCTGCCCTGGATAATGATGATGGCTGGAAAAATTTCAAAGAGCAGGCAAAACAATAAGAATGGCACAAGTCCCAGCCAGCTTGTGAGAGTGTAGCTCCACCCTCTGCCACCCGGTCGTCTGGCTCTGGAAGCCGCTTTACGGGTCCTTCCATTGGTCGAGGTTTCAGTTACCTCTCCGGCAACCTGTGGTTGCATTAGGCCACCTCCTGATACATTATTGAATAAGACAGGGAGAAAGGGCGCGATTCATGTTATTGCCTATCATAGCACATGCAATCGCGCCCTTCCATACGGTGTTGCTACTGGTTTTACGCGCCCAGTACCTGCGAGCCCCAGTTATTGGTGACGATGGTTGATGCAGCAGTCAGTTGACTGATGCTGGGGAACTTGATATTGGCATACTGCGAAGCAGGAGGCAGTTTCGCCGCCAGGTCTGCCGGCACTTTGTTCTGGGATACAAGCGTCTGATAACGCGCCGGGTGCGCGTAGCCCTTCAAGTAGAAGAGTTGCCCCTCGTCGGAGAAGATGTACTCGATCCACAGGCGAGCAGCAAACGGATCGGGCGCGGTCTTGTTCACGATAGAGACATATGGACCGGCCAGCGAGCCATCCGAAGGGATGACCACCGACAGGTTCGGTTTTCCGTTTAACGAATCACGGAAGCCCAGTCCCAGGTAATCCCACATGACTGCGATCGCGACTTCGCCCTTCGAGACATTGGCGATGCTCGAACGCGCAACCGTGAAGTTGCCGTTCTTCTTCAATTTGGCGAAGAAGTCGATGCCGGGCTGGATATTGTCCATGCTGCCACCATTGGCGAGGGCGGCGGAGTACACCGCAATAAATGCGTCGTTGGCCTGTCTGGGGTCGCCGTCGATGCCCACCATGTTCTTATAATTGTTGCTGAGCAGGTCAGCGAACGAAGTGGGTGGATTCTTGACGATATCGGTGTTGATGACGAAGGCCTGCGCGCCGTAGTATTCGGTACACCAGTTGCCATCCGGGTCCTTGAGGCTGGCATCGATGTCGTTCCAGTGCGAGTGTTTGTACGGTGTCACCAAACCCTGCTGAATGGCTTGCGGGCCGAACTTGAAGCCCACGTCGCCGATATCGCCATGCGGGTGAGCTATGGAGTTCTTGAAGACCACCAGTTCCTGCGCCGAGGAGTATTCCGCCTCGACCTTATACTGCACTTGAACGCCATAGTTCTTCGTATACCCTGCCAGAATGTCTGCGTAATCGGCCCATTCCGGCGGGATGCCTATGGCCTGCATTTGGCCTTCCGTCTTAGCGTGCGAAATCAAGGTCGGCAGGTCGATGGGGCCTGCCATATTGACAGTGGGCGTGGGGGTCGCGCCGCCAGTTGCAGTGCCGCCACAAGCCTCGAGGAAAGCAGAGAGCGCGGCGCCGGAAAGGCCGACTGCGCCAGCCCGCTTCATAAATTCGCGACGGTTATGCGGGGAAAATAATGGATTGAATAGCTCACGTTCCTGGCTACTCATGGTAGGTACCTCCTGTGCCTGAATCGATTGGTCCAGTTGACAATGTTAATTAACGCACTTCGCAGACAGTACAGCAAAGATGATGGTTGAGCTTCAACCCTACAAGTAGTACGTCGAAAATCACCAATTTCTAACAGGCAAAACAATGAAACCAGCAGCCAATGCTTAATCTTACCTATCCATACGGATAAGCTTCATGCGTTTAGTGTAATAGGTCCACTCATGACTGAACTGGTATAAGTCCACACAAATGCAATTGTGCGGCCTTTGGCTGGAGAAGATGGAAAGACATGTGCGCAGAGAAATAGTATATCCCACCTGGCAGGATACCCGATTTGAGTATACCTATCATGTGAAAGTGATAGCAATGGTTATTTTGGAAAATAGTAGCGCAACTCTTATAGTTATATTGTCTATGTGTCGTGATTTTTATATATACTTAATCGCCCCTTAATAGGCAAGGGCCTGTCTCTTAATGATAATTTAATAGGATGAGCTTACAGTTGAGTTGCAGAGATAAATGATACAGGCAAAACGGAGCAGATGGCAGGTACATTTCAATTATTGCAAGGAGGTGTTGAGTCAGTGTGTGCGCAAGAATCTCCTTGCGCGCTTCTGGCATGATATAATTCACGCATGTTTTCACATCGCACTATTCAGCGCTTGAGGCACACACAACGTTTGCTGGACGAGTTAGACCCACAGGCAATGCCACAGGTTCGCCTCGTGCCGGGTTCGCCCGCGCCGCAGGGAGATATCATTGTCTTCCCTGGATCGTTCAATCCACCCACAAATGCGCATCTTGCGATGGTGAGTCAGGCAGCGCAGTTTGGGCGTTTGCATGGAGAAATGCGCGTCTACGCGGCCATGAGCAAACGCACAACCGATAAGGAAACGGTGGAACGTCCTCTGCTGGTTGACCGCATCCTCTTGCTGGATACCGTGCTACATACCCATGCACCCCAGACCGGCATTTTGCTTTTTAACCGGGGATTATATGTTGAGCAGGCCGAAGCTATCCGCTCGCAGTATCTTGAAGTCAGGCAACTCTTCTTCCTGCTGGGCTTTGATAAGATCGTGCAGATATTCGATGCCCGCTACTATGAAAACCGCGATAGAGCCTTACGCGAGCTGTTCGCCCTGGCGGAGATTCTGGTCGCGCCTCGCGCCGGTGCTGGCGCTACTGAACTGACCAACCTGCTGGCTTTACCAGAAAACGCGCCCTTCGCCACTCATGTGCATCTACTACCTGTGGATACCACGTTCCGCGATATTTCTTCCAGTCATATTCGTCAGAGTGTCGCAGACCATGAACAGGATGTGCCGCCAGAAGTGCTACGTTTCATTCGCGAAACGGGAGCGTATTCGCCGCCACGACAAATAATAGACGGCTCGATGAAAGACGTGTATGGGGAACGCGCGAAAGCCATTACTGAGGCAATTCACTCAGGCAAAAAACAAATGTAGGGCCGCAATGATGGAGATCACCCGCGAGAACGCCGGAAGATGAGCTTATTCAGACCGATCTGCACAACATCGCCGTCGATCAGGCGATAGCGTGTGATACGCATCCCATTTACAAAGGTTCCCGCAGCTGAACGGTGATCTTCGATTTCATAACTTCCGTTGTCATCTCGCGGATGGTGGCGTGCAGGCGGCTCACGGCCAGGTCTTCGAGGAAAATGTCGCAATCGCGGCTGCGTCCGACTGTCATTTCGTTCAACAACTCAAAGCTGCGTATCATGCCGCGCATATTGGAGAGGTCAAGTTTTGCTGTCACACTGGCGTTGGGGTCAGTTATTTTCCCCAACAGCGACTCGCGTCCGCGTGATGTGGCAAGCTGGAATGGCCGCGTTCCCTCGTGTCCGTAAAAGGTAAGTTGTGTGTTGCCAAAGCGCATCACATCGCCATCGGTTAGCAGGCTTTCCCGCACGGGTTGCTCGTTCACGAAGCAGTCGCCGTTTTCATGATCGTCTCGCAAAACATAGCCGTTCGCAGTAAACAGAATGCTGGCTTGCTTGCGATGCACCGCTATATCTTCGAGAAAGATGTCACAATCGCGACTGCGCCCGATGGTCGTACAATCCTTCCATATCTCCATCCTTCTGCTTCCCTGCGACCCTTGCGAAATAACAAGATAGGCGCTTGTGGGCTGTTCCGAAAAATCCTGCGGCTCCTGTGCCATACTCTTTTCCCTGTTCTAGACCTCTGCCAGCTCAGCTATTCTGCGCTTTCTTCATATCTAACGCCTGTAAAACCTTTTCTGGCGTAATGGGCAGGCTGCGTATGCGAATCCCTATTGCATCATACACCGCGTTGGCAACTGCCGGGGCCATGCAATTAATAGGAACCTCGCCGGCAGACTTCGCGCCGAACGGGCCTGTATCTTCCGTATCTTCTACCAGGAACGTGGTCATCTCTGGCATATCTAATGCTGACATCACTTTGTAATCAACAAAGCCCGCATTGCGCACTCTTCCCTGCTCGTCAAATTTCACTTCTTCGCTAAGCGCATACCCCAGCGCCATCGCTACCGCGCCCTCAACCTGTCCCGTCGCTAAAGCCGGGTTGATGGCTCTGCCCAGGTCCAGCGCATTGATCGCCTTCGTGACGCGTACCTGGCCTGATTCCGTATCCACTTCGACTTCGATAAACTGCGCGTAAAATGGCGCTGGTAAATCTTCTGCCCAGAAATCACCCTTCGCCATAATTTGCTGGCGATGCCTGCCATAAAGCGTCTCATTGGCGATATCCGCGATGGTGAGAGAGCTATCTCCGCGTGGCGTAAATATCACCCCGTCACGAATCGACATATCTTCAACCGCGCAGTCCAGCAAGTCGCCCGCCACTTCAAGGATTTGCTGGCGCACTTTTTCAGCCGCCACCTTCACGCCGCCACCGCTGATATAGGTGGTGCTGGATGCATACGCGCCGTAATCAAATACACTGGAGTCGGTATCAGAGGAATGCATGACGATCTTCTCCATCCCCACACCCAGCACCTCAGCCGCGATCTGTGCCAGCACAGTATCGCTACCCTGCCCGATATCGGTCGCGCCTGTCATGACATTGAACGAACCATCTTCATTCAGCTTGATGGACGCTCCCCCAATCTCAAAGCCGAGTACGCCGCTGCCCTGCATCGCTATAGCCATGCCGTGCCCGCGTCGTATGGGATTGCCGTCACCGCGCTCAAAAGGTTGGTTCCAGCCAATGGCAGCCGCGCCCTTATCGATGCATTCGGGCAGCCCGCACGAGCGGAATTGACGTTTTGAATGCCAGGCACCGTCGATTTCTTCTCCCTCGATAGGGTCCCAATCGCCTTTCTGTACATGATTCTTGCGCCGAAAAGCCAGCGGGTTCATATTGAGGCGACGCGCGATTTCATCGATATGTGACTCCAGCGCGAAAAAACCCTGCGGCGCGCCGTAGCCGCGCATCGCACCCGTTACCGGCAGGTTGGTATACACAGCCGTAGCCTCGAAGGAGTATGCCTGGGCGCGGTACAGGCACAACGTCTTGTGTCCCGTTGCGCGTGTAACGGTCAGGCTATGCGTGCCATAGGCTCCCGCGTTGCCCAGCGAGCGCATAGAAAGTGCTACCAAAGTTCCATCGCGCTTTACGCCGCTGCGCATGGAGATAATCATAGGATGTCGCAGCCGACCGGAGGTAAACTCCTCCTGGCGGGTATACTCGATACGCACGGGGCGGCGCGTCTTCATCGCTAGAACTGCCGCGACGGGTTCCAGCAACATCTCCTGTTTGCCGCCAAACCCGCCGCCCACCCGCAGTTTGACCACGCGCACGCGGGCAATGGGCAATTGTAACACGGCGGCCAGTTTGCGGCGCGTGTGATAAGGAACCTGGGTGCTGCTGACCACGATCAGACGGTCGTAGCCGTCCATATATGCGACGCACACGTGCGGTTCCAGCATGGCGTGCGCAATATGCGGAACGCGGTATTCTCCCTCGACGATGAGATCGGCTTCGCGCATGGCCGCCTCAAAATCGCCATTGGTAATCACTTCGTGCGCCGCGATATTATGCTCCGGGTCGTATATATCGCCGAGGTGTTTGCCGAGATTGGGATGTGTAACATCGAGTTCATGCAACTGCGGCGCGCCGTCACGCATCGCTTCAAGTGGATCAAATACGGCGGGTAATAGCTCGTAATCGACTTCAATCAATTGGAGGGCGGCATCCGCGATGGCCGGGGTTTCGGCGGCCACAAAAGCCACCCAATCGCCAACGTACCGCACGCGACTATCAAGCACATACATATCATAGGGCGAAAGCTCAGGATAGGGCTGCCCTGCCGTTGTATGCGCGACACGCGGCACGTCATGATGTGTCAGCACAGCCCAGACACCCGGTAGCGCCAATGCCCTACTTGTATCGATATGGCGAATGTTGGCGTGCGCGTGTGGCGAGTGCAGGATGCGAGCATGAAGCATCCCCGGCTGTTCAAACTCAGCCGCGTAAACGGGCGCGCCCGTCACCAACGGACGCGCATCTACGCGTCGCACTTTCTGGCCGACCACCCGCGTCCGCGCCACCTGTCGCGCTCGTTGGTGTTCAGCATCGGCGATATTGCCAGCGCCGGGTTCGTTGTAATTGCTATCCATAGGACTTATTAAGCTGCCATCGTATCAAGAAGCCAGCGTGCTGTGGTCTCGTCCGGGATAGTCACAATCTGCTTCAGTAAAAGATCAAGCTCATCAGGTTGAGTAATCTGCGATACCCTCTGTTGCGCAAGTTCTACCAGTGGTGGAAAACGTCCCTGAACGATGGTCACAAAAGCTTTTTGCAAGCCCTCGGCTAAGCCCACTTCATGCCCCTCTTCACGTCCGATTTCGCGTCCCTCCTCGCGTCCGATTTCGCGTCCTTCTTCGCGTCCCTCCTCTTTTTTCTTCTGCACGTAAGGGCTTTGTTCTAAAAAGTCGTCTAGCTGCTCCATTTTCGTTTTTACCCTCCGTTGATCTTCTGATGATACTGTATCGGTACGCCATAAAAGAGTATCAAACCACAACAAATGCGTTGATAATTCCTTCGGTCGGCCATCGTAGTATTCTTTCATTTCTTCCAGCGCCTGGGCAAGAACTTCGTAATTTGCATCTTCCATCGTTGGTAACAGTGCATACAGAAACACTAAATGTTGCTCGAGCATCTTATACGCCTTATATTGCCAGAGTCTCATCACCCGATAATGAAAGACTAATACTTCCTCTCCTTCATCAAACATCCGTAATGGTGGGTCCGCGATACTTGTGCGAAATGGACAAACAATCAGCGAAATAATTGTTTTCTTATATTTTCTAAATAGAATACCACAATATTCGTGCATTCGATGAGGCATATCAGACGCTGGATCGGTCTCAAATTCTACGTGAAGCACTTTCTCTACTCTATTTTGCTGGATCAGATAAGCCCCATCTACATTGAGCGAGGGTTTGAGCGCTTTTTCGCTTAGCTCTCTGGCGCTCTCGATGCCTTCAACGAAGAAATTGAGTTTTTCAACTGTTTGATGTTGCAACAATGACTTGAATGAAGTGTCATACACCTGTTGCTGGTGCCGATTTGGCTCCCGTTGCTCTTTAGACAACTCTTAACACCGTACCCTTTTCACTGGATGCCGGAATAATATCATGCTAACACTTAAGAAACAAGACACAACATTTCGGCTGTAACACATCACGGGTTCCACCAGTTCAAGTTGATTACTAACTCATCATCTCCGCCGCCCTCAGCACCGCCGCGACTGGTTTGACGTAGCCGGTGCAGCGACAAATATTGCCCCCCAGAGCGGCGCGTACATCGGCCTCATTGGGATGTGGATGCTCTTGCAAAAAGGCGTAGGCGCGCATGATGAAGCCGGGGGTACAGTATCCGCATTGCGCGGCCCCCTCCTCGGCAAATGCTTCCTGGATGGGATGCAGCGAACCATCTTGAGATAAGCCCTCGATAGTCAGCAGTTCCGCGCCGTCGGCCTGTGCTGCCAGTATACAACAGGCGTTGATGGAGCGACCAGCGAGAATGACGCCGCAGCCGCAGCAATCTCCTGTGCCACAAATCAGCTTTGTGCCCTTGAGATGGTGCGCGTGCAAAGCTTCCAAGAGGGTTTCACCGGGCTGCACGCGCCATTGCGCTGTACGTCCATTCACCCGTAGGGCGATTTCGATCTCAGGCATATCGCTATCGCCTTTCTTTCTTCTGAGGACGCTTTTTATCCTGCTTGCGCAAGGTGAGACCAAGCCAGCGGGGATGTTTCCCCGTCGAGGCGGAAAGAAATCCTCGTTGCGCCAGCTCAACCCGAAACTGTCCTAAAAGCGCGGGATGGTCAAAATAACCGGGCGCTTGCATCCAGAATGCGCGAAAATAACGGAACAGTTGCTTATCGGTTATGGAAAAATCGACTCCTTTCACACACTGCTGTTCCAGAAAGCTTTTTAGAGCGTGAGACAATCGCCTGTCCTCATGTACAGGCAGAGGTTGTATATTCGCGGGATGCTGAACTGGAGGTATGCTCATATTGCTCTTTGCGTATCTAACCATGCTGCCATACCTCTTCTATCTTTGCTAATCCTGCTGCCTGTCGTAATGCTCGCAGCGCCGCCACTGCGCTCGTGCGCCGCCGGTAATCGGCTGAGGCGCGTTGATCGCTAATGGGGTGCGTTTCCTCGCGCGCGATTTCTGCTGCCTGTCGCAAGTTTTCTTCGGTGGGAGACTGCCCCAACAAGGCTTCTTCAGCCTTTCTTGCGCGTAAGGGAATCGGCGCGACCGCGCCAAGCACCAGGCGTGCCATCGTGATAATGCCCTCGTGGACAAGGAGCGAAGCGGCAGCATTGACGATAGAAATGTCTTCTGCCGTGCGGAAAATCTTGTAAAAACCCCCACCCATCTTTCTCGTGGTGTCGAGCGGAATGCGTAGCTCTCGTATCAATTCGCGCTCGCGCACGCTTTTACCAGGACCCGTAAAGAACTGTTCCAACAATACCATGCGTTCGCCTTGTATTCCAGTCAATACAACCTGCGCATCCAGCACAAGTAGCGCAGGCGGCGTGTCGGCGGATGGCAGCGCTGAGGCTACATTCCCAACTAACGTGGCCGTATTGCGTATATTGGGCGAGGCGCACAGCGCGGCTCCCTGCGCCAGCACACCATGCGCAAGCCCCCGCGCATCTGGATGCCACGCAACTGTCCTCATGGTCGCGCCCGCGCCGAAGCACAGCCAGTTCTCTTCGCGGCGAATATAATTTAAGCCCAGCTTGCGAATATCGACAACTTCGCGCACCCCCACCATATAGCGCGGGTTGACCAGCAAGTCAGTGCCACCCGCGATAACAGTACGTCCCTCTTCCGCGAGTAATGCTACAGCTTCGTCGATGGTTGTGGGGCAGTGGTAAGCGGTAATGTTGAGCATAATTTGGTGATAGCCAATCCTCCTTATCTGCCTGCATCATATCATTTGCCTGTAAGCAACACAAGATTGGTCACACCCTCCCCATAAAATACATCACCGCCTCCAGTACCCCTCCTGCTACGGCGCGTGACTTATCAGAGATGGTGAAGCAGTGTTCGCGTGTGGCGCGTGGGTCTACATCGCCCACCTTCATACCTGCATGGACGGTGAGTCCGTCGCGTACCAGTCCGCGTACAATACCTGGGATGGCCGCAATAATAGGGCTGCTCGTCTCGTCCTCTATGACAAGAGCGACCGTCTCGCCCGCCTGTACCTGGTTCCCGATCTGGCGCACACCGTAGAGCAACCCGGCGCATGGTGCGCGCAATAATCGTTCCGCAGCATAGCCGCCGATCATACCCGGTACGCCTGTATTGGGTTCAGCGTAACCCTGCGTATAAACGCGCCCCAGGTTGTGTCCGCGATTGGTCTCAATGACAGCGTGGGCATCGTTGCCAGCCTCGTAACCGGGGCCGAGCGCGATGACGATGGGGGCATCATGAATCGTAATGCCGCTATTACGTTTTGAGAGCGTCGCTTCAACCAGCACAGTCGGGCACAAAGCCTTGACGAATGCTCCATCAGCATCAACTACCACAGGAACATCGCCGCGCTCAAACGCTTGTGTCACATCGTCGAGTGTGGATACATGACAGGCTGTGATACCTTCTACAGTGACTTGTCCCTGGGTAACGGCTTCGGCAAAGGCAACCGTGCGGCGCAACACCGTAGGCTGTGCCAGCTCGCTCGCTATAACCGTAAAGCCTGCCCGTGTCAGCCGGTGAATAACCCCGGTAGCGAGGTCGCCAGCCCCTTTAACCGCAATAAGATGAGTATTCATATGCGCCTTCATCGTTAGTGCCAGCCCAGGTAGCGCAGCGCCTGCGATATTTCTTGTCCGGCGCGGGTGACAGCCGTGATGAACTCGGCCTGTTTAGGGCCGCAGCGCTCGCTCGGCCCCCCGATGGAGACAGCCGCGACGATCATCCCCAGATGGTCGAGGATGGGTGCGGCTATGGCCTCGATGCCCTCTTCCATTTCGCTTTGCGAGACGGCATACCCGCGCTGGCGCACCTGGCGCAGTTCTTCTAACAGCAGCCGCGGGTCGGTAATGGTATTGTCAGTATACCGGATCAAGGTAGTTGAACTGAGAATTTCGCGCAGGCGTGTCTCCCATTGGTAGGCCAGTAGCACTTTACCCGTCGAGACAGCATGGGCAGGGAGATGCTGGCCCGGTACATTCACGGCCCGCACGAAGTAATAGGAGTCTTCGGTATCGATAATGACCGCTTCCATACCCTCAAGTACAGCCAGGTGAACCGATTCGTGCGTTTGATCGCGCAGCGCCATCAGGATAGGTCTCGCTGATTTACGCACCGCGTGCGAATTGAGGATACTCGCGCCCAGCGCCGTGACGCGCAGGCTCAAGGCGTATTTATGGCTGTCCTCGTCCTGTACCAGTAGCCCCTCGTTCACCAGGGCCGTCACCAGCCGGTGTGTCGTGGATTTGGGCAGACCAGTCACCATTGACAGGTCGGTAATGCCAAGGAGTCTCGCATTGCCGAGGGCGCGCAGCACACTCGCAACTCGATGCACGATATGCACCGTTGTTTCTCCCTCGACAGGTTCTCCATGTCGCATATAACCCCCAGAGCAGGCTTGCGTTCTATACAATGGAATAGTGTTCCATCAATATGCAGAGAGTATATGCAATGATGCTCCAGGATGTCAAGCAAGGTTGGTTGCATTGCCACAACCTGAGCGAAAATTGTATGATAGGTCCAAGCTGTAAGACTGTGCAGATCTGTATGAGATTACCCGACGAAAATATATAAAAGGAGCCTATCAGTTCATGGCAATGCAAATGGGTCAAGAGATCGTTGTTGATTTCGATGTGCCAGCTAAAATGCGCGACGGCACAACGCTGCGCGCGAACATTTACCGACCGGCGGGTGAGGGAAAGTGGCCTGTATTGCTGACACGCCTCCCCTATGGCAAAGATTTCCCGATTGGTACCGCTGTCATTGACCCGGCGCAAGTGGCGCGTCGCGGCTACGTGGTAGTCGTGCAGGATACGCGGGGGCGTTCGACTTCGGAAGGGGAGTGGGTGCCGTTCGTCAACGAGGCGCAGGACGGGTATGATACCGTCGAGTGGGCGGCGCAACTGCCCTATAGCAACGGCAGCATTGGCATGTACGGCATCTCGTATTTTGGCTTTACCCAGTGGGCTACCGCCGTCTTGCAGCCGCCCGCGCTCAAAGCTATGGTGCCAGTCCAGACCTGGAATGACCCGTTCAACGGCATAACATTTCGCGGTGGCGCGCTTGAATTAGGCTCGTCGGGAAGCTGGCAATTGATGATGGGCATCGATATATTGATGCGCCGCCATCGCAACGACCCGCAGGCGTTGGGACGCTCGATCTACCTGCTGGCCAAGGAAACCGACGCGCTAGGCAAACAGGGCTACTGGTCGCTGCCTCTGCGCGAATTTGGCCCCCTGCACCGGCACAACGTAGCTCAGCCTTTCTTCGAAAATTTCGTCAGTCCAATGGACCGAGAGCATGAACTTGTCAAACCCCTGGCTATCTTCCGGCAACAGGAGCAAGTGACGATACCCGCGCTCAACGTGGGCGGGTGGTACGACATCTTCTTGAAAGATACCATCACCAATTTCAAATTCATGCGCGAAAACGGCAGCACGCCCGAGGCGCGGCAGAGCAAACTGATCATCGGCCCCTGGACGCATGGCGGCTTCTCCAATCCCATTGGCGAACTGAATTTTGGCTTTGGCTCGACCGCCGCTTTTATCGATCTGCAAATCGATTTTGTGAGCTTGCAGGTGCGCTGGTTCGACCACTGGCTAAAGGGCCTGGACACCGGTATGCTAAACGAGGCTCCCATCAAGCTCTTCGTGATGGGCGCGAATGCCTGGCGTGACGAGCAGGAATGGCCGCTGGCCCGCGCCGTCAATACGCGCTACTACCTGCACAGCAACGATCGCGCCAACTCGTTGCACGGCAATGGCTACCTGACGACCGATACGCCTGATAGCCACGAGCCTGCCTCCGACCACTACGAATATGATCCCGCCAACCCCGTAATCACACGTGGCGGCGCGCTACTCATGACGCCGGAGTACGCTCCTGGCCCCTACGACCAGCGCGCGACTGAAAGCCGCCAGGACGTACTGGTCTATACCTCTGGCGAGCTGAAAGAGGATTTAGAAGTCACTGGACCCATTACGGTGCATCTGTGGGCTATTTCGACCGCGCCGGACACCGATTTTGTAGCGCGGTTGGTCGATGTCTATCCCGATGGTTACGCGCAAAACCTGACGGATGGCATCATTCGCGCTCGCTACCGCAATTTCCAGCGAGGCGAGAGCTTGCCTTCGCTGATCGAGCCGGGCAAAGCCTACGAATATGAGATTGACCTGTGGTCTACCAGTAACGTCTTCCAGGCAGGGCATCGCATTCGCCTGGATGTCACCAGCAGCAACTTCCCGCGTTGGGACCGCAACCCCAACACCGGCCACGGTTTCGGCGCGGACACCGAAATGGCGGTGGCGCGCCAGACCATCTTGCACGACTCTGAACATGCTTCCTATGTCGTGTTGCCTGTTGTGCCGACCGCCTGAACTATATCACAGCGCCATGCCCCCAGAGCGTCATGGCAAGCAACACGCCAATAACCAGCAATGCAAGCATTATCAGGCCAATGATAACGAAGCTGAGCTTTGGTGAAAAACTTTTCGAGATTGTTCTCGCCCGTATCAGGGGGATCAAGACGGTTGGCGAGGTTGGTTCGCCTTCATCGTCAACGTGCCTGGCTTCAGGTGGCTGTGGCGTCAACTTCTGCGCTTTGTTTGTTTCCAGGGTCGCAATGCGTGGAGCTGTGGCGAACTGCGCGGGTTGGGGAGTGCGTGGCGGCGCAATGATGTTGGCAGCCCTGAACAGGGACATATTTCCCGGCCCGCGTTGCTGCGCACCCAACGATACAGAACTGAGTTCTTCGACCGCTGGCGTTTGCCGCGCCGACCCTCTATTCATGCTGGTTGCGCGGGCGCTCAAGACTCTTTGCAGCACGACATCGTAGTCTTGCGCGAAAGCGAGGATGGTCGGATAGCGTTGTTCCGGCTTCTTTGCCAGCGCTTTAAGGAACACTTCGTCTAGCTCCGCTGGCAGGCCAGTATTCAGTTCGCTGGGCGGCGTCGGGTTGGTATGATGATGATGGTGCAGTAATTGGCTGGCTGTTCCCTCGAATACCGCTCGCCCCGTTACAAGCTGGTAGATCATGACTGCCAGTGCGTACTGGTCGGCGGCGGGTCCTACATGCACCGAAGTCGCCAGGGAAGGATCATCAAATTGTTCGGGGGCCATATACAGCGGCGTGCCAACCGAGCGGTGCAGCGAGCGTCCATTGCGATAGAAAGCTGCCAGGCCAAAATCAGCCAGCAAGAGATGCGGTCGCCCATGTGGAAAGATTCTCGTGAGATTAGAGTAGGGCGCATCTTTGAAAATGCCGCGCTCGATGCGAATCAAAAAATTGGTAGGTTTGATGTCACGATGAATAATGCCGTGATCGTGAGCGCATTGCAAACCTGCCGCTGCCTGTAATAAATAGTACCCTGCCTCCTCCGCCGAAATAGGCCAGTGAAAGCCGAATTGCTGCGTGCGCTTTTGCAGCCAGTTCCATAACGACCCCTCGGCTAAATACGGCATGACCAGGTAGGTGATCAAGGGACAACTTGCCTCGATCTCCTCATCGCCAAAGTGATACAGTGGCAATATATGGTCATGCTCCAATTCAGCTACAGCGCGTGCTTCACGCTCAAAACGAGTGGCAGCCTGTTTTCCCTCTGGCGTATCCGGGACGGCCCGCAGGTCGCCCGAAACCACTTTTATCGCGACTTTTCGCCCAATACGCGCGTGTTGCGCCAGATAAATATCACCCATCCCACCACTTTCAATGAGCCGCAATAATCGGTACCCACCGAGAGTTTTCCCCACCAGCATATTCATGCGATCTAATCCTCAACAAAAGAATATCCTACCCGCGCCGATAAGCGCAGACGTAATGAATTACCTGTTCCTATTTACAGTATACAAGTGGGGGCGAAAAGTGGGACCAGTCAAGGAAAAGAGACAGAAACAGGGCTGTACGGGAAGCGGCGCTTCCGTACAGCCCTGTTTCTGTCTCTTTTCCTTGACTACATCCCCTGCAACTGTTTCAGGGCGCTCTGGGCCGAAGGCCCAAATTCGGGACGGGTTTCAGCCAGTCGTTGCAACCAGGGGATAGCCTCCATATCGCGGTATTGCGCCGTGAGCTGGCAGGCGACACGCACAACCGTATCACGCGGATCATTGAGCATATTACGCGCCACAACGCGGCTGCGCGAGTCTTCGCCACGCGGGTCGATGCTTTTCAGCGCTTCCAGTGCCGAGGTGCGCACGTAGGGGTCGAAGTCATTGGTGGCTTGTAGCACCAGGTTGAGCGCGCTGCGATCGCTCAATTGCGCGAACGTGCGGATTGCGGCAGCGTATACAATGCTCGCGGGAATATCGGGATCATTCACGACGAGATTGTCGCGGCGTTTGGCGCGATTCGCTCGCGCATTCACGGGGATAACACGGTTGACCAGGTGCAACAGCGAATCCACTACGCGCCGGTCGCCGAATTGCACCAGCGTATCGCATACCTGGCCCAGGCGCATGGCGTCTTCGCGATCAATGATGCTTGTGGTGCTATCCAGGCGCACCAGCAGCACCGGTGCCGCTCGCAGTTCGCGTAAATCTTTCACCGCTTTCAGGCATGGCCCGAATGCCTCTGCATCAGTGTTTAGTCCATCAACAACGGCATCACGTCCGGGGCCATTGATCCAGCGTTCGATCTCTGGCATCATTGGCAGGCAGGCCAGCACAGGTTCTATGATACGTGTGTCCTGCTGCGCTCCGCGTGATATCTCGCCCCAGTAACGGCCCAGGAAGAGTCCCAGGCGATGCAGGGCGACGGCGTTGCTCCAGTGAGGCGTCTGCTTTGCCCCATCGAAAAGCGCGCTAGTAAGGGCAGGCAAGTCGCGATCAAAAGCGACGGGTAACGTCTCGCTATTCATAGTGGTCGTGGTATCTTGAAAAACATAGACACAGATCACCGCGGCTTGCTGAACCAGGCGCGGAACCCTCCCTCCACGTAAGAAGTTTTCCAGCGCAATAGTGCGATATAACGGAGCCGCCAGATAGCTTTCCAGCCCCTCCGCGTCATCCATGCCACTTGCCAGCATAATTTCAAAGAAGCGGGTCTGATTTAAGGTGGCGAAGGCATCAATCACATCAACCTTTGCCCACCCCTTTGCTTCTTTGAGCGCGCCGACCAATGCTTGCAGCGCGGCAACGGTTGACTGGCGGACCAGTGATTGCGTTGCATACAGTGAAGAATGTGGATCGGCGGCTAGCTTGCCCAGCAATCTGGAAAGTTCTGGGGATTTATAATAGCCCAACATCAGTAGCGCGATGCGGCGCGCCCGACCGGTGCTCGTCTCGGCAGGGTTGGCATCGGCTGGCAAATCTTCAGGATCATCCTCCTCGGCCAGCTTGACCCAGGCAGGTACCAGGTTCCCGGCGCGGTCTATTTCCAAAATAGTAGGGACAAGCACGGGTATCCATTCCCCAAGGGGGCCAATATCGAGCAAAAGGGTCAATCTTTCGATGGTTGCCTGCACAGAATAGCCGCCCCAGCGCAGATCTGTCAGCAAGGTTGTCAGTTCAGAACGCAGATCGCTCAACTTCTGCTTAACCTCGGGTGTCTCCGCATCGACAGGAGTAATGCCCCGTCGCGCCGCGAGATGTTCAACCGTTGCCGATCGATTCGAGCGTTTGAACGCAGCATCGGGAACTGGCGTGACTGTCGTTGGAAGCGATGGCGCGGTCACCTGCGAATTCATCTGTTACTTCCATGATCTCTAATGATCCCTGCCCTGTGACATTGCCCCCGCCTGGAGGAGTGGGTTCGGTCTGTTCTATGCTTAAGTCAGACATGCTATTCGTAATCCTTTTTCTTTTATTACGCAAATAGATACATACCGTATTACATGCACATTGTAACTTTCTGTTCAGCTACGGTCAAGCGCGGGAGCGACCAGGGCGGGGACAAGCCCCTGGCCGCTCATCGAAATCTGATGCTCACCTTGCTCGCTTATGTGCTTGTAACTTCAGGCATATTCATGCGTACATCATAACATATAGAGTATAGAGAGCAGAAGAACATGGAGTTATTTATTTATGAGTAATCAGGAAATGCAGTTTGCCGACCCCGATTGGGAGCCTACACAATCCGGCCAAAAATCTGCTGGCTCGCAACAATCTCCTGGCTATACTCCGCAACCGATCAATGATGATAGGCGCGAACGATTTCAGCAGCCAGCGGTAGAAACTCTGCCTGAAAAGGAAGAAGTTTATGCCGGGTATAGCGGCTATGCTGGCGCAATTCCAGAGCGTCAAGCTCCCAACCAATACCAGCGCATGCCACCCCGCAGACGCAGACACAGGGCCTGGCTCTGGATAATCATAGCCATCCTGTTCTTCAGTTTAATGAGCGGTGGAGCAAGCGCGCTGGGAAACATAGGCCAGAGAAGTGTAACGCAGGAAAATTCGTTTGCTAACCAGATTTCCGGAACTCCCACAATTGTTATAAATGAACCGGCTGGCAATATTCATGTGCAGCGAGGCGGCAGCCTGAATATCGAGGATGTAAAAAATAGTAGTTTTTTTTATGACCCGAATAACATCGACGTAAAGTTTCGTGTCACAGGTAACACTATTACCGTAAACGTTGATATGGGTGCCACTTTCCTTTCATCGAGGAGTGTCGATTTCAACATCACCATTCCACAGGATGCCAACCTTCAACTTACGACAACTTCTGGCGATATCAGTGTCAATGATACAAACGGAGCCATGACGTTATCGACCGTCTCTGGCAACATTTCGACTTCAAATGACACCTTTGCTCCCAATGCCCTCTTGAGCACAACGTCTGGCGATATCCACTCAACGGGAGACACGTTCAGCGGCGAAGCTGGTTTCACAACCGTCTCTGGCGACATTTCGATGGAACAGGATATCTTGAATGGCCCGGCCAAAGCCAATACCACCTCCGGCAATATCGACTTCAACGGCACATTTGGCACATCAGCCGCGTCACCAGCCACATACCAGTTCACTACCATCAGCGGTGATGTCAGGATTGGGTTCTCGGATAACGCAAATGTTACTGTCCAGGCCGGAACCAACTCAGGTTCAATTAACGCCGATGGTTTTTCCACTATTAACGTACAAGAAAATAACCAGGGGCCAGGCAGCCACGCCAGCGGAACGGTAGGCACGCCTCCATATGCGCAGCTCACTATAGACACGACCAGTGGTGATATAACATTCCAGTAGCATTAGCAGAGCAATGTATAGACGGATGTGTGAACCAGGGCGACCGCGAGGGTCGCCCTGGTTCGTGTCTGTATACCCCCCGCTTGTTGTTGTCTTCTTTATACTAAACATGAGATGTTATCTTGTGTGCGGCGTTTTGGAAGGGTTGAGGAGGAAAACAGCGTGCTTGTGCGAACCTACTTTCATGCTGTGGCTTACTATGTTCGTGAACTGATTGAGTGTGGAGCAGTTCTGCTCGCGCTATATTCACCAGAAGCCGAATTGAGCCATCCCCTGCTACAATGGTTGCCTGACACCGGTTCTGCGCGACTATATGGCGCATCGGAACTGCTCGCCCTGTTCCAGGATGAACAGGTTCGCGCCTTGCGTGATATAGCATGTCAAAGAGGACAGTTGCGCTTCCTCAATGAACGCCGCCTGGTCGCGAATGGATTACTGGCAGAGAATGTGGCTGTTGCTCCCCTTGCTTATCCCGCCGGTATAGCAGGCTATCTGGTGCTGGCGGATGCTTTCGCAGGGAGCTTTACGCCCGGAGATGTTCGCTTGCTAGACGATTATCTACCAGCGATGCTGCCAGAACTTGAAAGCAATATGCGCGCGCTGTGCGGGAAGGGGCAAATTTCCGCTTCCGCCGGACAGGCGAAAGAGCAGCGCGTATGCCCACCAACGGGCGATAAAGACACGAGCGCCGTGGTTGATAGTATGAAGAATGACCTTATCTCGATGGTCAGCCACGAACTGCGCGCCCCCCTGACCGCCATTAAAGGTTATGCAGGCCTTTTGCAGGCATACAGCCTGGAAGACCGCCAACATGAGCACGAACGCGGAAACACCATTACTCCGGCTCGCCAGCAGCATTACCTGGATATTATCATGGATCAGGCCGGGCATCTTGAGCTATTGATGGGCGATTTGTTGGATGTCTCTCGCATCCAGTCTGGCAAGCTGGCCTTGCGCTACACAGAAGTAGATGTCGCCTCGCTTTGCCAGCAGGTCATGCGCCTGGCCCAGCAGCACATCGACCAGCCAGATCGAGATAGATACATTCTGCGTTGTGATGTATCCCCGACACTTCCGCCACTTCAAACGGATGCCACCAGGCTTCAACAAATCCTGCATAACTTGTTGGATAATGCCATCAAGTATTCTCCCGATGGCGGTTTGATTGAACTTCAAGCAAGTATTGAGCATCAACAGTATAACGACCATCCGTTTCGCCCCAAAAACGCAACCCGAACTATGGCGAAAATTACTATTCGTGACCAGGGAATTGGTATCAGCGCGCAACAGCACGCGCGTCTATTTCAACCGTTTAGCCGGCTCGATCACCCAGTTACCAGCCAGGTGCAGGGCGCAGGATTAGGGCTATATATCACGCAACGGCTAGTTGAGGCCATGCAGGGGACTATCGAACTGACCAGCCAGGAAAATGAAGGAACGTGCATCACCATACTCTTCCCTTTGCGCCAGCCGGGAGAGACGGCTCAGCCGCTTCTGGCTGCCAGGAATAGCTGAAACAGTCGCATCAAAAAAGAAGATTAGCATGTATTAGAAAGTGATGAGTTTTTATTGTTGACTTGTGCTTTTTGCATGCGTGCTGGTATGCTTAGCTCATGGACAGTTTAACCATGCTGCCGCGCTCATGATAGACAAAAACGAATTGAATAGACAAGGAGTACGAGATATGCAAACAAAAAAGGGTCGAGGCCGTGGCTTCGCATCAATGACAGTTGAAAAGAAACGCGAAATCGCCAGCAAGGGCGGTAGAGCAGCTCATGCTCTTGGCACTGCTCACAAATGGACGAGTGAAGAGGCCCAGGCCGCCGGACGCAAAGGTGGTTCCATCAGCCGTCGCCGGCCAAAAGGTTCTCAGTAGACCTGTTTGAACCGAGCTAGTGAGCAAAGGCTGGTTTTACGCCAGCCTTTATTGATTTACGGGAGCTGCATATAGAGCTGGGGGTCAACCCACACATTGTGCAGAAGAACCATAAAATGCACATGCGGACCTGTCGATGCGCCAGTGCTGCCCTCGTAGCCAATAATCTGCCCTTTCGTCACGTTCTGACCGGCTTTTACGATGAAATGATCCATATGCCCATAAATGGTGGCGATATAATTGCCATGATTGATTTTAACCGACCAACCAAGCCCTGACCAGTCCCAACCTACCCAGATCACCTGCCCCGTATCAGCTGCCGTGATCGGCGTTCCGTAGGGAGCCGCTAAATCGATACCTGTATGGGGTTTCCAGCAGCCGCACCAGAGCTGGTATTCCGTGTGGCCGAATACTTGAGTGATCACAGCGCCCTGGATGGGACGCTGCATCTGTCCGGTTCCCTGTATCCCGCTTGCTGTAATATACGTCGCGCAGCTACTCCAGATGTCGGTTCCCCGGCAAGAACCTCCGCTATCTCCACTGCTTATCACATTGGCGGTGGGCGAGATGGCCTGCTGTGAAGTGCCGATTTCGCCTGATTGCGGTTTTGAAAATAGAACCCCAATATCCTGGGCAATGGTAGCCGTGTGCTGGCTATTGCCCAGCGGAATTACAAATAACGAAGCCAGTGTAATTACTAGCAGCCCGCCGACCAGCACCCCAGGCAGCACAATACGCCGCCTGTGCGGAGGAGCCACACGCAGTGGATCGGTGCGCGGGCGCTTGTTCGTGGCCGGAATAACGATGGGCATTTTGACACTTGTATTCGATGAAAGCAGCGGCGCGGTCGAAGTCGAAGTGGGCAATTTAACGGTGCTTTTTGGCGATGAATTGCCACCTGTCAACGGTGAAGTTACTCGTGGGTCAGGTGAAAATGACATTGTACATCCTCGCTCTACAAAATACATAGATGGGCTTGCATTGCCTAATGTACCTGAAAAAACAGCCTACGGCTATCAAGCAAGCTAAGGGATAGGGCAAATTGGCTAATGTGTTTCGCGCATCTTAACCAGAATAAACACATGCGAAGCCCAATTTGTCGTAGAATAGCAAAAAAAACCAGGATGTCCCCAGGGGATGTTGCTACTGAGGTGTGATGATATGCGTTCTCACTCGTTGTACAGGGTACAGTAAGACTTTCGGATGTGACAAAAAGTACTTTCTGTACAAAATATAATCCGCAATGCTGTTCACTGATACAATGAACATCAATTTAGAATATCAGGGTAGAGGAGTCGCCGCTATTTCAAACGAAACGACACACTCGGAACATGCGCCAACGACGGTAATTTCAACGGCTGAACCTGAACCACAAATAACTCCAATCCTACCTGTTCAAGTTGAAGAAGAAGATGTGTTAGATGATGAGGAAGTCACTCAGGGTCAACATATCGGCTTTGGGATTTTCCGCTTTCGCTTCAGCCTGTCCAGCTTCCGCCTGGGGCGCGCACTATCCGAGCGACGTTTTAGTATTGCGGAAGCGGCTGTGCTGCTGATGGCGGCCTATATCGCGTCTCGTGGTCTGGGAGTGATCCGTCAGAGCATCTTCAATGCCGTCTTTGGCGCAGGCCCTGCAGCGAATGCCTATTATGCCGCGTTTCGTCTGCCTGATTTCCTCTTCAACCTGATCGCCGGTGGCGCATTAAGCAACGCGCTCATCCCAGTTTTTGTCTCATATGACAAAGATCATGGAAGACAGGCGGCCTGGCGGTTGATAAGCCTGGTCTTTAATATCATGCTGGCTGTGCTCATCATCGTCCTGCTTGCTGGTGAATTTCTCGCGCCAGACTTTGTGAACCACATCCTGGTACCTGGCTATCCTGCCTCTGTGCGAGCGCTTACCACCACGCTCACACGTATCATGCTTGTGCAACCACTTATCCTCGCGCTTGGCACCATTGCGACGGCAGTTCTGAGCAGTAAACGGCAATTCTTGTTGCCAGCGCTCTCCATCGCCGTCTACAACATCGGTTTAATTGGAGGCTTGCTCGTTACCTTAGCTGTCCCCTCGGTGGGTATTTATGGCCCTACCGTCGGTGTGCTGGTGGCCGCTTTTTGCCAGGTTACTGTGCAGGTGCCGGGACTTATCAAACAGGGATTGAGCTACTCTTTTGTGTGGGATATAAAAGATGCTGGTTTGCGCCAGGTGATGCGTATGCTTGCTCCCAACGCAGCAATTGTTGTTTTTGGTTCAGCTGCCTTTATCATAGACACCGCCTTTGTTTCCTATCTCCCCGATCCAGCTAGCCTTGCCGCGCAGCACAACGCCTATATGCTCTTCTACATGCCGATAGCCCTGCTGGCCCAGGCTATCTCGCAAGCCGCGCTGCCACAATTATCTGCTCTGGTGACGCGAGGGCAGTACATCCGTTTAAGAAGCCTGACTCTGAAAGTCATTGGTGTAGCGTTGTTGTTCGGTATTCCCACAGCCCTGCTGTTAAGTTTCCTGGGCCGACCTCTCATTTATCTTGTTTTTCAGCATGGCGCATTTAAGAAACATTCCACCGATCTGACCGCGCTGGCGCTGATTGGTTACGCCGTCGGCTTACCGGGTGTCATCGCAGGCGAGTTGATGGCGCGCACCTTCTTTGCCATGAAAGATGCACGTACCCCACTTTTCACCAACGCTTTGAACTTCGCCTCGCATATCGGTCTGATCTACTTCTTCCTCGCCATTTGTACCGGCACCAATGCCATCATCGCCATTCCCCTTGCAGCAAGTGGCTCTGCAACCTTCGAGGCCGTTATACTCGCCCTGCTGCTCTATTTGAGACTGCGCAGAAAGATTGCGGAGGAGAGGAAACAAGTCCTATCTTGAGCATACCAGGAAAAACGGAGAGAAAATCCTCATTGAGCATGCCATATGAGATGTTCCGGCAAAAAGGGGTGTTTCTGCCAGGTGAATGCCGACTCTATGCGAAGAAAGCGTGGGTATTGAACGAGCCAGTCAAGCTCCTTGAGCCGAAAGTACATCTCTTTGCGCTTACTGTGGGATCAGCCGCTTCATTTCAAAATTTACGCGTTGCCATAGACCCCCTCCAGACCCTGCCCGCCGAGGGCTAAGGAAAGCTCGCCTCCGTGGTGGATATCGTGTTCGAGAACATGCCAGATAATCCACTGCCGGTTGCGTGGAGGGAAGAATTTGCGTTCATCTTCTGTCAGGAAGGCCGGGGTTGGAAAAAGTTGTTCCAGATCGGCGGGAGTCCAGCGGGCAAGAGCGTCGGCAATCATGTGCCAGGTATCCTCAAGCCCGGCGACCAGTTCAGCGGTTTCGCGCACGGATTGCTGATCGTCGTCCCAATGTACCAGACCGGGATCTCCTTCACCCAGCCACCGTTGGAACCAAAAGACTCGCGAGCCAATCATATGGTTGAGAACCATCCCGATCGACCAGTGATGTGACGCGACAGGAATTGCAAGTTGTTGGGATGAAAGCGGCGCGGTGGTTTCGATCAGGCTTTGCTGGTACGTCTCCCAACCTTTATAGAATGTGATGAGTGGGAGTGCTTGTTCCGTCATAGGTGTCTGCTCCTTGCTTCTAATTGTTGTTTGTCAAATTTCGGGTCGTTTTTGCCGCTCCATAAATTTTCGATGGATTTCTTCGATCAGCCTGTTGAGCGGATAAACACCATCCAGTAGTAATAGAACGTTCTTCGTAGACCTCTTCTTTTTTGCCAGATCAGAAACGGAAAGAGAGTGGAAGTCTTCTCATCCTCTCTGCTATTACTCATCCAACGCATACTTCTTGCGCGTCGTATGGTACAGCAGTGCAAGCGCAATCCCCAGCATAATCAAATCTCGCGCAATAATGGCCGGGTAAACATGGTCGATATGTGGAATATCGACGTAGTTGAAGGGGAACACGAAGGTAGTCAGAGCGCAGACCGCGCCCCAGCTCAACACCCACTTCCAGTTCTGTTTCCCAATGTAGGCCACAAACGGCGTGATCCATATCAGGTACTGCGGGCTGAAGACCTTGCCCAGAATCACCACCAGCAGCAGCGTCACCAGGCTGGTCGTATAGACATCCAGCTTGCCGCGCCATTGCAGCCAGAAGGTATAGCCCAGTCCCACAATCAGCAAGAAGGTAGTTAAAAGCGATACCTTATGCGCCAGCAGGCTGGAGAAGTTGAGCGATTGGTACGTGAAGATGTACTGCGCGGGGAAGTGCGCGAACTGGCCGAGCCAGAGCAGCGTGCCAGGGAACGATTTAACCTGAGTGGGTCGGCTGAGGAAGTAGTTGATTGGATACAGCGTATTGCCCACGTTGAGCAGCAGCGAAACCAGCGTAACTCCCGCGCCTATTACGACGAATAACGCCAGACCTTGCCAGCGCTGCCACGCTTTCCAATCTCCGCTTATGTGCCTTTGTTGGGCGATCAAGAAGATGGGAATGAATATGGCGGGATACAATTTCAGCAGTGTCGCCAGCGCGATCAGGACATACGCCCAGTTCCAGCGCGCGCGCGCCGCCAAAATCACCGCGCCCAGCGTCAGACCAGCAGGCACGAGGTCAAAGCGCCCCAGGGCAGTGGCCCAACTCCCAACGGCAATATAGAACGCGAACACGATGGCGGCAGGACGCGAACGGTAGCGCGCGATCAAGAGGTAAATAACCCCGGCCGCGAGAATCATCAAAAGCGCGAAAACCACCTGGTACCATAATCCTGAAGCGAACAATGGCAGCGAAAAGATTGCCAGTGTGAGTAGAGGATATTCCGGCGGCAGCGCGTGAAACGCCTGCGTAGTCGATTGGGACTGCACCAGTGAAACCAGGAATGACGGGAAGTGACGCGCTTGCATTTTCTGGGCCAGCGTAGACGAAGAGCTGGTATCGAGAAAAGCGCACTGGCTTTGCGCGTTCTTATCCAATCCCTGCGCCGAGAGAGCAGCCTGGCCCTGCCAGAAGGCAATACCATAACATTGGTAGCGCGTGGCATCATTATATTTATTAGAAAATTGCGACGACGCACCCCACAACAGAATCGCTCCCATCGCCACGATAACGCACGCATCGATCACAAAGTGCCAGCGCGGTGTCTGCCCCGTTTTAGCATGATTACTGGTGCCACTGGAAGGAGTTGTCTCATCTACCGAAAGCGCGGAAGCATCTACTAATTCGGACATACTCTACCATCCTTAGAATTGTTTCATGAACCGTTCAAGTTGAACAACAAACCGTTCGTGTTGTCCTTCGCCAATCTTGCGCTGCTCATCGAAAGCCTCAACCTGAAAAACCAGGCGGCGACCATCGATCTCTACCAGCCGGGCAGTGGCGCGTACCTTCTGGCCGAGCGGCGTCGCTGCCAGGTGGCGCACATTGACCACTGTGCCGACTGTCACATAGCCAGCTTCCAGGGCATCGGCGACCGCCTGCCACGCCGCATTCTCCATCAGCGCGATCATCATAGGGGTAGCGAACACCTCAACTCCCCCTGCTCCCACATGCGCAGCGGTATTTTCATGAACCACGATAGTGGAAGATTCACCCGTCAGCCCGATTTCAAGTGTCATATATGCAGTCCTCTCTTTCGCGTTGTAATTCGTTGCCACCCACTATACTACAAAATCGCTTATCGCGCAGCAAATTCCGTCAATAAAATGTGCCTATCACGATATCAAGCGTATGATATGATGAACTTGAACCTATCAAAAAGGAGTATCTATATAGCATGAAACATCCCATCCAGCTTGTCGCCCATCGCGGTGGCTCTCACCTCGCTCCTCAGAATACATTGGCTGCGTTTCGCAACGCGCTCAATTTCCCCATCAATGCCCTTGAACTCGATGTACATATGTCGCGGGACGGTCACGTCATCGTCTTTCATGACTACACCGTTGAGAAGCTCACCAATGGCGAGGGCAATATCCTCGACCTGGACTTTGACTACCTGCGCAGCCTCAACGCCGCCGCGCATTTCCCCGGTCACTGGCCCGAACCGCAGCAGATACCGGCGCTTGCCGAAGCGCTGACCCTGGCGAAAGGGCGCGTGCAGGTCTACATCGAGATCAAGCCGAGCAAGCGCGATGGCGTCTTCGGGCGCTATCCCAATATTGTTGAAACAGTGGTAGAAGAAGTGCGCGCCGCCGCCATGCTCGATCAGGTACTTATTATCTCGTTTGACTGGCAGGTTTTGCCCCACATAAAAACCCTGGAGCCTTCCTTAAAGACGGGCGCGCTGGTCTCCACCGATGTCTGGGACCCCCGCGAGAAACGCGCCATCTCAACCCTGACAGAACAGGTAGCCGCGCTGGGCTGTGACTGGATCAACATGGATAGCAAACTTTTTACTGGAGAGATGCCAGAAACCTTCCATCACAGCGGCTTTCAGCTGGGCCTCTGGACCGTCAATACCCTGCGCGCTATGCGCCGTTTCGCGAATGCCGGTGTGGACTCACTGACTTCTGACCGGCCCGATCTTTTTGCCGCACTGGCATCCTGAACGAAGGCATTCCTCAAGATTTTGTAAAATTCGCAGTTCAGCCTCACCCAAAGGTCTGAAAGCGTGTCCCTTTTCGCTTTTCATCCGTTCATATTTTAATGAATGATTAGTACTAGTAGAGCTTTTTTAAGCGCACAGTATGTTATAATTGGCGGCAATCACGCAGATGCGCCTGCGAAGAGGCGCGAGTGGAGAGCATAGCATATGCCACAAATCGAAGAAATTTCAAAGACGGTCATTGAACCGCAAACATTGCCTGTATCATCCCCGTTACAGAAGGTCGCGCTCTCGTTCGTCGTGCCTGTCTTGAATGAAGATATGAATGTGCGCCCTTTATTTGAAAAACTCGCTGCCCAACTGGCCGAGTTGCAGCAGACCTATGAAGTGATTTTTGTGGATGACGGCAGCACCGATAAAACCTTTTCCATGCTCACAAAACTGCACGAGGAGTTCCCTGGCGTGGTGCGTGTGATACGCTTCCGCCGCCAATTCGGCAAAACGGCCGCGCTGGTGGCCGGATTTAGCCGCTGCCGGGGTGAAATCGTCTTTACCATGGATGGCGATCTGCAAGACGACCCCGACGAGATTCCCAATTTCCTGGCAAAGCTCGAAGAGGGTTACGACCTGGTCTCCGGCTGGAAGTTCCCCCGCCTCGATCCCATCTCGAAAACCTTCCCTTCGAAAGTCTTTAACGGGCTGGTCAGTTTCACTACCGGCGTCCACCTGCATGACATCAACAACGGCTTCAAGGCCTACAGGCGCGAGATCATCGAAGATAGCCACCTCAAACTCTACGGGGATTTTCATCGCTTTGTGCCGATCATGGCGCACTGGCGCGGCTTCCGCGTGGCCGAAATCAAGGTCAAACATCACCCGCGCACCTATGGTGTATCCAAGTTTGGCGCGAGGCGTTTCGCTCGCGGGTTGATCGACCTGCTCAATGTGCTGTTCCTGACGACCTTTTTGCGCACTCCCCTGCGCTTCTTTGGCCCCCTGGGATTCTGGACGTTTTTAGCCGGGCTTGGTGTGGATATCTACGTAGTGGTACGCAGTTACCTGTTCACGCACGAACCGATCCATAACCAGCCTTTGCTGTTTGTCGGCATCCTCCTGTTGATCTTCGGCGTTCAGTTTATCCTGTCGGGTCTGCAAAGCGAGATGGTACGCCACTACGCTTTTCGCTCCGATGAAGAATATAGCATCCGGCAGGAACTCGATTGATGAGCATGTCAACCGCTAAAAAAGTTGGCAGACGCCTGCTGCAAATTGGTTTGCCTGTCCTCATCATTGGTTTTTTCCTCTCCCAGGTGAAAAATAACTGGAGCGCGTTGACGGCGCAGTCGTTTCACCTGAATGTGTGGCTGCTAGCCCTGTCCTTCGCGGGCTTCGTGTGTCAGGAAATTTCCTATGGATTGATCTGGAAGGCAGTGCTGGCTCGCCTGGGGGCGCGCCTGGGCTTACGCGCCAGTATGCGTATTTACCTGGCGTCCGAGTTTGTGCGGTATATTCCTGGCAACGTCTGGCATGTGCTGACGCGCATCATGTGGGTGGGCAAATACGGCGTTTCGCGTCCGGTTGCTTTCGCCAGTATGGCTATCGAACTGATAACCAAGCTGGCGGCAGGCGTGCTGGTGTTCGCTGTCAGCCTGCTTTTCTGGCGCGATTTCGATGCCGTAAGCAGGTTGTCGGAGCAGCGGATTATCTTCGCGCTGGGCATCGGAACCATTCTCGCCCTGTGCATCATCCTGTATCCGCCCGTATTGAACTGGCTGCTCAATCTGGCGTTGCGCGTGCTGAAACGCGACCCTATCAAGCTCACTTTGCGTTACATCGATATTCTGTTCGTGACCCTGGCGTGGGACGCAAGCTGGTTTGTGGCGGGAAGCGCGTTCTACGTGCTATTGCTGGCCCTATGGAGCGCTACCCCGCTCATCGCCTGGCCCATCTGCATTGGGATATACGCGTTGGCCTGGGACATTGGCTTTATCAGTTTTATTACGCCGAGTGGCCTGGGCTTTCGCGAAGGCGCAATAGTGGGCCTGTTCGCGCTGGCATTCCCACTGCCCGGTGGGCTGGCCGCTATTATAGCCCTGCTCTCGCGCCTCGTCTCAACTATCGCGGAATTGTTGTGCGTCAGTATCGCCTATGTGAGTGGTGGCCGCCCGCCGCGCGCAATTCCACAGGAACAGAATGTATCAAACGACACGCTCGATTCGCCAGCGCAAACAGAAACAACTGGCGTAGCAGCTCTTGCAGATGTTGTTGCAGAAGATTTACATGCCAGCATCCCACTTGAAAATAAGTTGTAGGTGAATGTTATGACATGGCGTAAACGTTTAGCTATCTGGCGCAATCGTCTCTATCTCTACCCTGCCCCGGATGATATGCCGCACACGCGCATATTCTGGCTGGCAATGGGCCTGGTCACGTTGGCCGCCGCGCTCTTTTCGGCCTATTTTATCTATCTGCACACCGGTCGCCAGGATGCCTATCTGACGCCTGCTGAAGATCTCGGCACCTATAACCAGGCTATCTGGAACATCCTGCATGGCACATTTATTCACCAGACTATCTGTAATATTGTTAGCGATACCAATTGTTATAGTCTGAACGGCATTTCGCGTTTTGCTATCCACTTTGAACCTATCCTGTTACCCATTTCGCTCGTCTACCTGGCGTTGCCTGATCCCAAAACCCTGCTTGTCCTGCAAACGCTGGTGGTGGCGATGGGCGCATTTCCCGCCTTCTGGCTGGCGCGCCTGCGCCTGCGCAATGAATTTGTAGCGGTGGGTGTTGCCATCCTCTATTTGCTCTACCCGGCGTTGCAACAGGCCGAAGTGTTTGATTTTCACGGCGTCACACTGACCGCCGCGCTTTTGATGTTTACCCTCTATTTCATGTACACGCGCCGCACGCTCTGGCTTTTCGTCTTTGCAATTCTCTCGATGGCCTGCAAAGAGGAAATCCCGCTGGTCATCGCTTTCTTTGGCCTGTGGACTATGCTCTTTCAACAGCGCTGGCGCAGCGGCCTGGCTTTAGTAGGGTTGAGCGTAGTCTGGTTGGGCGTTGTATTGCTGGTGTACCGCGTCGCCAGTCCGACAGGACATCCATTGCTTGGTTCGCGCTATGCGTACCTGGGCAGCGGGCCATTGCAAATCGTGCGTAATGTGGTGACGCACCCGCTGAGCCTGCTCTATCAACATGTGCTCGAACATTCACACAGGCAATACTTGATTGTCTTGCTGGCTCCCGCCGCCTTTTTGCCCCTGCTCTCACCCTGGGTACTGGTGTTGGCCGTTCCATCGCTGGCCGTCAACCTGTTCAGTTCCGATCCCAACCAGTATCTTGGCATTTTCCAGTACAGCGCGGAGATCGTGCCGGTGCTAATCTTCTCAACCATCGAGTCTATTGTGTTCATCGTATGGCTGGTGAAGTGGTACATACGACAACTACGCGATGCGCGAGCGGCGGCAGCGCCCAAAACTGAACAGGTCTCGGATGCCGCGCCCGCTCGTCCTGGTACGCCCTGGATGCGTTGGGCGCAGCCCGTTGGTCTAAGCCTGCTGCTCGCGCTGGCGCTTTTCGCCGTTGTGCGCCAGGATTTTACCTATGGCGCGATGCCGTTCTCACGCGGGTTCGGTTGGCCGCATGTTACCGCCCATGACCAGCTTGCCGGGCCCATCGAGTCCATGATTCCTGCTTCTGCCTCGGTTTCAGCGCAATCGAACCTGGTGCCGCACGTCAGCCAGCGTACCCATATCTACCTTTTTCCTTATGGAGATACGGTTGCCGATTATATCTTTCTTGATGTAACCGGTTATACCTATCCTTTCAATTCGCCACAGTACATCGTTGAAGTGAAAAAAGTACTGTTGAGCGGAAACTATGGAGTTGTCACCGCTCAGGATGGCTATCTACTGCTCAAGCGCGGCCTTACTCCACCGGGCATATCGCCCTCCTCAACGTCTCTAACGGGTGATGGAGTAATTCCCAACCTGCCTGATGCCTTTTGCTCTTTTGCTCGCGTCTCTCCAAATGAGGTGCAACACTCGTTGCAAGTGGATTTCACTCCGCCGCAAGCAGGAGCTTCTAATAGCCCTGTAAGCCTGGTCGGGTATAATGTCGCGCCACCTCAGTCGTTCGGTGTCGCGACGAGATTCATGCAAGTCACGGCCTATTGGAAGGTCAATGCCGTCAATACTCCTCCGTTGAAGATACTGACTCTTCTCACTGGTCAGAATGGCAAGGAAGAGTTTTCTAGCGTCGATTTCCCGACAATTTCATGGTGTCCGACAAATTCGTGGCAGCCGGGAACCATCGTGCGTACCGTCAGTAGCACGTTGTATCTTGGGAATGTTCCGATTGGGCTAGCCCATGTGGGCCTTGCTCTTTTACCTTTTAATGTTCCACTTGGTACAATACTAACTGTGACGAATCGTGTCCCGTTGCATATAGTAAGCGCGCCTGCCGGAGTATCGCTGATTTCAGGCACCAACGCGCTGCAAATAGACTCGTTTACCATCGTCCCATAACAGAACTGGCCCTTTAGCCATGCTGAAGGTTTGCTCTATGAAAGAGGTGTTGGAATGGGTATTTACCTGGGTCAAATGCCACCCGCCGAAATGGCGCGGCTCAAAGCGGAAATCGCGGAAACCCTGATCGCGAATTTCAGTTACCCGCGCTTCTATGATTACCGCGCCAATACTTTGCGTATGCGCCCGGTGGATCGCGCCAAACGCCAGGAGGTATGGACGTTCCTGAGTTCGTTCGATTTCAACGCCTTCGGTCGCATCGATATCGCTTCGCCAGATTTTCAACGCCAGGTTGAGCGGCTTTTGATCCAGTTTGTGCAGCGCAACCGCGCTTACTTTGGGACGCAGGGACGCAAACGCATGTCGGATGTGCGCGCGCTGATCACTCACTCCTCTGCGTCCGTTACCGAAGGACTGCGCGGGCATTTGAGCGGTCGCTCCACGACTCACTTTGGCTATGCGCGCCCGGTGACATCCTGGTCGAAATCCAATGTCTCTGGTCAGCTAGAGCCAGGGTGGGAACAGGTTGCCAGCCCTACAATGCTGTTGCAACAGCAGCTTCAAGAAGCGCGTGGAGAGATTCGCCCGGGCGTTAATGGAGATGCGCGGACGGCAGCTCCACCACCCGTTATAAACGGAGCCATGACCAACGGAACGACAGCAGCGCCGCCCCGGCGTTCGCCGCGTTTACGCTCTACTACACAGGGGGGTAGCAATAACGAAACAGCGCCGGCTCGTCTAACGAGCGTGGTGCCACCTACTCGCCCTTTTTCACCTGATGAAATCCGCCCGGTCAATCCATCATCGGGGCCGCTTCCAGCCCAGTCATCCGGTCCGCTTTTGCCCCAGGCGTCATCCGCGCCAGCCGCCTTCTATGCCATCGATTCCACCCATCGCGCCAGCCTCAGAAACTGCCAGGCCATCCGCGCCAGTTGATCAGCGCGTACTGCGTTCAACGACTGCCGGGGAAGCGCCCACATTATCGACAAAGATTGATGAGAAGGCGCCTTCTGCCCCTGTCCGCCAGACCGGCTTGCCTGGACAGGCGCCGCAGGCAGCCCCTTCTCTCGTTCCACCCGTTGCGTCCCCGCTTGCCGCGCAGCCCCAGGCATCGGCTGCATCCTCCGCCCCACAACGAGAGCTAACCAGAACTGAACCTTTACCGCCCACTCTGGCGAATCAGAAGGATAGCTCTAAGGTAAAGTTGAGCGACGAAGACGTAGTGATTTTTGAAGAGATGCGCCATCAAATGATTGTCTGGCTGCGTGTCGAAGTTGTGCGCGCTGGCGTTGACCTCACCGGACAAACACCAGCTCAACTGCTTGAGATATTAGGGCAACAAGATGGAGTGGACGAAACACGCCTTCAGATTGTCTCCACCCTGCTGGGCCTGGCGAACCAGGTGATTGCCAACGGGTACGCGACACTGGTTGAGTATAAGCAGACCATGATGTTCTATCTCATCCATACCCGTCGTGCCCGTTAGTTGCTCCGGTTATAAAAATCGCGTTAAAAATTTTGGGATACGCCAAAAGTGTGCTACCTTTTGCTTCCTTATGCGTTCCAATCTATGGTATATAAGTATATAGAAATAACTAAGTGCATGTGCAAACATCACTTTGTCCTGTGCGGGGAGAGGACAGGCAAGCGCAAGTGATAGAGCCGTACTTCATAATGGTAAGCTACGAGAAGGGGCATGGTGCGTAATGGCCAATGATAGAGCAATGATCGCAGAGAGTGTAAATAGCGTGCTGGACCTGGTTCGTATGAGGCGACAGAGCGGGCGTTTGAAAATCGAGCTACTCAGTGGTGGGAGAATTCAAGAAGGGGAAATTTATCTTCAAGCGGGTCAGCCTGTCTTTGTTCGCATGGGACAGTTGATCGGTTGAGATGCTCTTGACAGGCTCCTGACCTGGCGCAATGTCCAGTTCACCTTGCAACTGGATGAACCTGGAACAGCCCCCATGGCTCTATCTATCGGCAACAACAATGGAACTACCCCCTCATCTTTTCCTGCGCAGTCGGCAATCAGACAAGAACGCACTCCTATCAGTGATATCACTCGCCTGAACTCAAATGCGCCTGGCCTTGAATGGCTGGTGCCGCAAAAGCGCGATGTTGGACGCGATGTCCTCTCTCTACCCCTTACCCGCCGCCAGCGTTTTATTTATTTTCTCGTCGATGGACAACGTACTCTTTCTGACCTCTCTCGCTGCACCGGCAAAACTATCCAGGAAATCGAGTTGATCCTGAAAGAATTGCAAGCGCAGGGATTGGTGGATATATAGGATAAGCTATGCCGCCGCTGTAATCTTCGGCAGCAGTTCGCGTAGTTGCTTCATCCAGTCAGGCTCCAGCAGTCGGCGAGGAATACGAATCACTCCCTGTTGAACATGCACATCGTTGTGGAAGCGGCGATAGAGCGCGATACGGTTGGGTACTATGCTGCGCTTCACGGTCAGTATAAATTCATGATCTTTGGCGGAGATGGCCTCATAGCCCAGTTGCGCCGCTTCCACTTTTAACTGTACCATTGCCAGCAAGTTCTTGACGGGCAGCGGCGGCGTGCCGAAGCGGTCGCTTAGCTCTGCCTCCATCGCCTCTACCTGTTCGGAGCGGTTCAAGCTTGCCAGTCGCTGGTAGAATTTCACCTTCAAGGCGCGGTCGCCGATAAACTCGTCGGGCAGGTAGGCATCCAGGGGTAGATCAAGCGCCACATTAGGCGCGCTGGCCTCGGCGCGTTTGCCCTGTAACTCTTCCACCGCCTCCCCAGCAATTTGGTATAGAGATCAAAGCCGACCGAGTTCATAAAGCCTGATTGTTCCGCGCCCAGCAGGTTGCCCGCGCCGCGTATCTCCAGGTCTTTCATGGCAATGCGGAAGCCCGCGCCCAGTTCGGTTGCCTCAAAGATGGCGCGTAAGCGTTTCTCCTGCACCGGCGTTAGCTTCGTATCTTTGTTGTAGAGGAAGTAGGCATAGGCCTGGTGCGTGCCGCGCCCAACACGCCCGCGCAACTGGTAAAGCTGCGCCAGGCCAAACAGTGCAGCATTGTTGACAATGATGGTATTGGCGTTAGAAATGTCCAGCCCATTTTCAATGATTGTGGTGGAGACCAGCACGTTATATTCGCCACTGGAGAAGTCCATCATGACCCGCTCGAGTTGATCTTCGGGCATCTGACCGTGACCGATGGCGATACGCGCTTCAGGCACCAGCTTTTGCAACCGTTGCGCGATCACCTGGATGCCATGCACGCGGTTATGCACAAAGAATACCTGCCCGCCCCGGTCGATTTCGCGCAAAATCGCCTCGCGGATCAGGTTTTCGTCAAACTCGCGGATAGCTGTGCGAATGGGCAGGCGTTCCTGTGGCGGCGTCTCGATCACGCTCATGTCGCGCACATTGACCAGCGACATATGCAGCGTGCGCGGGATAGGCGTGGCCGTCATAGTCAGCACGTCTACCTCGTTACGCAATTGCTTGAGCCGCTCCTTATGCGAGACGCCAAAACGCTGCTCCTCGTCAACCACCAGCAAGCCAAGGTTGAGGAAGACGACATCTTTACTCAGCAGGCGATGCGTCCCAATCACGATATCGACTTTGCCTATCGCCAGGTCTTCCAACACCTGCTTATGTTCTTTCTCCGAACGGAAGCGGCTGAGTAGTTCGACGCGCACGGGATAGGGTTTGAGGCGTTCTTTGAAGGTGTTGTAATGTTGCAAAGCCAGCACCGTTGTAGGCACCAGCACAGCCACCTGCCGTTGATCGAGCACCGCTTTGAAGGCGGCGCGCAGGGCCACCTCCGTTTTACCGTAGCCTACATCGCCACACACCAGCCTGTCCATGGGCCGGGGTCGTTCCATGTCAGCCTTTACTTCTTCGATGGCACGCGCCTGGTCGGGCGTCTCTTCGTAAGGCGAAGCCGCTTTCCAGTTCCTGGAGCCAGGGCTGTTCAGAGTCGGGCGGGTATGCCGGGCGTTCCAGCGCCTCGCGCGCGCTGTACAGGCGCAACAGGTCACGCGCGATCTCCTGCACATCCTCTTTGACCTTCGTTTTGGCGCGTGTCCATTCGCTGGTTCCCAGCTTGCTAAGGGCAGGAACGGCGTCGCCCATGCCCATGTAGCGCGTGACGCGATCAAGCTGGTCGGTAGGAATGTACAGCTTGTCAGTACCAGCATAGCGAATAAGTAGATACTCGCGCTCGACGCCCGTCGTATCCAGCTTCACCAGTCCCTCGAAACGCCCGATGCCATATTCTTGATGCACCACGTAGTCACCTACGTTTACCTCGGCCAGGAACGAAGCAGGCGTGATAATCTTACGCTGCTGCGCCTTGTACTTACGCGACCAGCCGAAAATTTCGGTATCGGTAAAGAGCGAGGTTGCCAGGCTGCGCGATTGCCAGCCCTCCGGCAGTTGTCCCTGAATCAGTGTTAGCGTGCCGCTTTCCGGCGCTTCGTTGATGTTAATACCGGGGCTGGCATGAATAGCTTTTTCGCCCAGATATGGATTCGTCGCCCAGCACTTCGGATAGGCGACGGGCCTGCGCGCTGACGATCACCACTCGCTCGCGGTTATCCAACGCTTTGCGACAATCTTGCACGAAAGAGCGTAATCGCCCGCCGTATGAGTTCGCGCTGGTGAAGGACGGCAACAGGTGCTCGGTGCCACCCTGGTGATAGGCGTCAAATTCGCCCTCACTGGCCGAAAGGATATCGGCAAAACGCAGTTGGCGTAGCTGCGCCAGGCGCGTCTCCAACTGGCTCCAGGTGATGTGCGCGGCGCGTAGTTGCGTTGGGTTTTCATGGTCATTTTCTAAGCGCGTCTTTACCTCTTCGGCCTGCGCATCCAGTTCCAGAATGCGGTTCTGGATGCTTTCGGGATTGTCCAGGATCAGCAAGCCGCTTCGGGGCAGGTAGTCCAGCACGCTGGCCTGCTCGTGCAGGTATGGCAGGTAAAAAGCAATATCATCGAATGAGCGTTTATGGCGCAGGTCTTCCAGGTCGCGTTGCCAGCGTTCCTCCGCGTCGTGATGCAGCATGGCGTTATTCAACTGTTCGAGTACTTTGACCGCCCCTGGCCCGCGCAGTGGCAGGGCCTCACGCGCCGGTCCGATCACACAAGATGCGATGGGATTGAGCGAGCGCTGCGTCTGCGGGTCAAATGTGCGCAACGACTCGATCTCATCGCCGAAAAACTCGATACGCACCGGGCGCGGCAGCGTGGCGGGGAAAAGATCGACGATGCCGCCGCGATGGCTGAACTGGCCCGGCTCTTCCACCTCCGTGACGGGTTCGTAGCCCAGATTATACAGGTGTTCGAGCATCAGGGTCAGGTCAACCTCCTGCCCCGGTTCCAGGTCATACAGCGATGCCGCCAGTTCCTTCGGCGGAATAACGGGCTGGCTCAAAGCGCGCGCCGAACACACCACAATCGTGGATTGCTCCCCGTCAATCATGCGCAACAGCGCGTTCATGCGCTGCTGCGTCGTCTCGTGATCGCTAATCAGCCGTTCATAAGGCAGCGCGTCACGGTCCGGCATATAGATAACATCGTCCGCCGATTGCGCCATCGCCTTGAGCGTATCTACTACCTGTAAAGCCTGCGCTTCGTCAGCCACTACCAGCAGTAGCGGCTCTTTCAGCGCGACAGAAAGCGCGCCCACCACGTATGGGCGCGAGGTTTCTGTAATGCCGGTGAGGGCTGGCAAACCCTCCGCCTTTTGTATCTGTTGCACCAGCCGCCGAAATTCAGGCCGCTGTGTTAAAAGCGTCAGTAATCCCTTGAGTATCACACAATCCTCCCAACGAGCATAGCAAATTGCCTCGCTCTGGATGCATACCCATCCGGCGAGGTTCAATTCGCGTTGCCTTCGTGCCTTCTGGCTTGAATTCTCAGTCGTGGGGCGCGCTATACAGCGTCCCGGCCATCCGGCCTGTTCTCTGTAATCATACAGTACCGGCCCGCTAACTGCAATGTTTTCATGCTATCGGGTTATTCCAGCGACAAGAACACGACCGCCGCGATACCCAGCGCCATACCGATAAGCTGGTACGGGCTGGCCTTCTCGTGAAATACAACCAGCCCCAATACCACCGCTACCACTCCATTGAGCGCCGAGAATATCACGGAACCCCGGCTCAACGTACCGCCACTGCGCAGGCTAATCAACCACGCGATATTGGCTAACACATAACCGCCGATAGACAATACGCCAAACACCAGCTTGCCATTGATCGCGAACTGCTTGGCAAGCACATCAGCCACGATCTCGAATGCCACGAGAGCTAACAAATACACCACCCAGACAGGAAGAAACAGCCATTTTGCTGGCAACATATACTGATCCTTTCAGAATCGATAGATGAGGAGCGTTAGAGGAAGCAGGCAAGACAAAAACATAGACAGCATCTAAGCCGCGCTGCAGATGCTGCTATGCTGTCTTACCCAAAAGTGAAAAGGTCAGCAATTGGAGGTAATCAGGCGTATTAAAGGAAATAGCATGGATTCTATCCTTGAGTTATGGTTGGTATGTCTGGATATCTACGTAATTATATCACACTTATAAAAGAATCATAATCAATCATCAATATTCCTCAGACAGATAGAGAGAGTGGCTGTCATCCTGAGCGCAGCGAAGGATGACAGCCAGGACCCTTCTCAAGTCCGCTCACGGGAAGCCGTATCTCCATATCTCCGAACGTTCCTTTCGCGTACTCATAGTATGAACCAAACAACGCACCATGGCGCTCTTATCATTATTACTGCTCCCACACATACAGCAGCGCAGTATTAACCACGAAGAGCAGCGCGAACACCACACCCAAAACGCGCTGGCCCGCGGTGAAGAGAGCCACTGCGGCTGAGCCGAAGAAGACTATCTGAAGCAGCACGCGCCAGATGCCGTTCAGATGCCACATTGCTTTCGGCGATCCAAACAAACTCCACACCACTATAGCCGCCAGTGGAAGGCCGATGCCGAGTACAACTTTGGCAACTGTTCCTGACGCGGTGGAGAATCCCCAGAACCCCAGCGCGGCCAGAACGCCCAGTTCCAGCAGAAAGGCCAGCGCTAAATTCCCATTTTTGAGCATTGTGAGAAACATTGTTAAGGCTCCTTGCGAATGTTACCAGCCACTTCTCCGGCCATAGGAGATCGACTCAGACCTGCAATAAACAGGGTGATAAGCCAATGGAAACTGGCATCCGTGTCTATCGGTATACCGAAGCCGCCGGCTATTTCCAGCGATATAAAGCCCTGCACTATGCTGCGCATACCTCGAATGGCGTGAATTGCGTCTTCCTCGCCGAGGTTGTAGGGCGCGAGTACGGCCAGCACAACTTCCACTACCTGTTGCGCGACTGCCTGCACCTCCTGGTCATCAGGCGGTGGCGCTTGCTGCGTAAGGGCATAGCGTCCGGGCGTTTTTCTTCCATAAGCCCGGTAGGCATCGGCCAGCGAGTTAATGGCCTCTGCGCGTGATTTCCCGATGGTTGCGCGGCGAACGCAGTCAAGCAAATCGCGTAAACAGTAGAGCGCCAGGTCGTGCTTGAGTCCGGGCAATCCCGCAATGTGATTGTACAGGGAGGGCGTGCGCACGCCCAGACGCTCAGCCAGCCGGCCAAGCGTGAGCTGTTCGATGCCCTCCTCGTCTACCAGTTTTGCCGCGGCCTCAACGACGCTCGCCCGGTCCAGTCCCGCCCTATGCGACATGCGACAGTTTCCTTTCCGCTTTCGCCAGCGACTCTGCCATGACGCGAATGGCGCGTTCCATCGCCGCCTGCGGCTGACTGAGCATACGCCCATGTCCCACAGCCAGCACGGATGGCGAGAGCGCCAGTAACTTGCGCGCGCTCTCCAGGGCCAGCCCTTTATGCCAGGTAGCAAACGCCGGCAAGGGAAAAAGCAACTCGAAGGTACCCGACACGGCAACACCACCCTGCGTCTGGAAGGCATCACCAGCGATCACCGCGCGGTCTCGCGTATCGAGAAAAGCGATATGACCAGGAGTATGTCCCGGCGTAGCAATCACTTCGAGCGAACCAATGCGATCTCCTTCATGCAAAAGCAGCGTCGGCTTCGTCGCGCAGATGGGATATCCTCCTTTCAGCGGTACCTGTGGCTCAGAAGGGTCCAGGCTTTTATCGCCCGTCAGAAAACGCGCATCTCGCTCGCTTATCGCTACCTGCGCATCTGGCAATGCTTCATACAGCGCGTCCAGCGAGCCAACATGATCAACATGGGCATGGGTCAGCAGGATGCGTGCAATGGGGGGGAGACCCAGCTTGCGCGCATCCTGCATGATAGCCTGCGCCTGGCCGCTCATGTTGGTGTCGATTAACGTGAAGCCGTCGTCTTCACGTACCAGATAGCAATTGAAGGCCACTAAACGAGTCAATTGAAAAAGATTGTTGCTAAAAGCTGTCACTTTCATGGTTCATGTCTCCCTTTCACTAATATAATTAGCATATTAACTAACTATATTAGTATAATAAACTAATGTGATTAGTTTGTCAAGAGGGGATACGATGATTCTCTATAAACATGCAAAGATTCTTCGCTACGCTCAGAATGACAGAGCGCGAACCTGTCATTCTGAGTGTAGCGAAGAATCTCCGGGTTGAAGTCGTCCAACGGCACTGATCCATAGTACCCTGAATATTCAGAATGACAGAGCGCGAACCTGTCATTCTGAGCGTAGCGAAGAATCTCCAGGTTGAAGTCGTCTAACGGCACTGATCCATATTACCCTGAATATTTGGATAATCACCAGAGTGTAAACTTGACACGTCCTCAAAACCTATGCTAGTATTTCAGTATATGCTGAAGATTTGAAAAAAGCAGAAAGCCAACGTTTATACTATGCAAGAAGGTTATAAAGCGCTCGCTGACCCTACCCGGCGGCGTATCTTGAAATACCTGCGAGGAGGAGAACGCAACGCGGGTGAGCTGGCCGAATATGCCGGTATCGGTCGTACCGCGCTTTCACATCATCTGATGGTCTTGAAAATGGCCGATCTTGTGCGCGTCGAACGGCGCGGTCAATTTCAGGTCTACTCGCTCAATACAACCGTCTTCCAGGACTTGCTCACCGAAATTATGAGCTGGCTGGGTGGACTGGAACCGTTATCCAATGGCGAAGGACAAATTGAACATCCCGAAACATATTCCGTTGCATCGAAATTAGAACCTGATGATGAACAAGAGGAGGAAACAAATGGAACCCTCTGACAATGCTGGCGATAAGGCGACCCCTACATCTTCGTTTTTCAATCCAACGACTATGTTGGCTCTGCTGATTATTGTGGCGCAGATACTTATCTCAGCGGGAACTTATCCCTTTCTTCCGCCCATGGTACCCTCGCATTTCGACGCCTCTGGGCAGGTTAATGGCTACCTGCCGAAACTGGTCAACGCCATCTTGCTCCCCGGCATCAGTCTCATGTTATTCCTCATCCTGCGCTTTGCTACACAGGTTGGCCCAAACCTGGCCTATCGGAACCAGCGTCGCGCCAACACTCAAATAGTCAATCTAATAATGGTTGGTATTCTCTTGTTCATGCTGGTGATCCAGTTGCTCACGACCGCCTATGCCTTTGGAGCGAAAGTAGATATCTCGCTTATAGTTTGCCTCGCGGTTTCAGTGCTGCTTATGTTCCTGGGCAACTACCTGGGCAAGCTGCGGCGCAACTTCTGGGCTGGCATTCGCACCCCCTGGACGCTAGCCAGCGACATCGTATGGGAGCGCACGCACCGCCTGGGTGGCTGGCTGTTCGTGCTGGTCGGCTTCATCGGGCTAATCAGCAGCTTCTTTCCAGCACTGCGCTTTATTGGCCTGTTCGTGCCAATTATCGTGGTGGTAATCATTCTGGTCATCTACTCGTATATCGCCTATCAGCGTTATACGGTTGATGGCAAAGAACCGTTGTCGCACCCATTCAATGGCCGAGACGATGCGCCCGATTTGTAGTGGAGATGCTTGCGTCGCCTTCCTCTGTTTTGATGAATTGTACCGACCAGTATAAACATGACTCGCGGATCGCCTCCCTCTCCCTTCGCTCTGTCATCCTGAGCAAAGCGAAGGATCTGCGCGATGGGCCTTACAAAGTTACTGTTAAACGTTATATAAATGGACTCTTGAAAAAGCCGGGCTTTCAATTGTTATACGACACTGCTACTAGAAAGAAATAGTCATGAAAAGAGGGGGCATCCTACTATCTGTTCTTGCCCTATTAGCGATTGCAGGAGGTACGTTCGCGCATTTCTATTTTGGGATTCCGGCTCAGTCTGTCCAGGCTAGACCAATTGGCGCTAATGTGAGTGTAATAGGAAACAATGTGCCCGATGGTATTAAAGCGGTCACGACTACAGTCCACCCGTCATTCGCAATGGCACCGTTGGGTCCAGGCGTGGATATTACCCCTGCCGGGAAAATCAAGGGATCGCCTGTAACGTTGCGTTTCAAGTTGAGCCAACGAGTTACAAGCCAGGAAGTCCTCCTCGCCGCACGCGAAACGGCAAACAGCGGTTGGACGCTAATGAAGCCTGTTGTGTCAACAGATGGATGGTACGCCAGTGTGACAACGGATCACTTGTCGATATGGCAGCCGCTCCTGTATGACCTGGCTCAAGCGGCAAGTGATTTCAGGAAGTATTTCCTGGATGGATTAAGCGGCGATCTTCTCACCGTCGCCGAAAAGCCCACCTGCGCGAATGAGTCCCAGGCAAGACAAGACGGCTATACTATTGCCTCGTCTGCTAAAGTGACGCTCTACTGGTGCTTTGGTATCGAAGGCGGCAGCCGGGTGCTAAAAATAGTCAATCGGATGCGCTATCCTCTCGAAGTGAAGCATCCAGGTTTGACTATGAAACATCTGGCCGGGATTAGTCTGGATTTCGATCAGTTAGCCCGGCTCGGTTCAGGCCAAACAACAATCCTCTATCCATTTGAGGAAGCAGATTATACGCTGAACCTTTCTCCTGGAAGCCAGGCAGGTATATTCACTTCTTATTCGGGCTATGCCCAAAGCCTTTATGCGTTGGAAACTGGGGTGACAACCCTGGTGGCAACACTGGGCTTAGTAGAGGGCGATGCGAGTGGTCTCCCTGGCTTATTCACCTCGAGTGGCATGAAGAAGGCGATGAAGATTATGGATGGTCTTCTGTCCTTTAGAGATTGTTTCAACGCTCTGCTGCCGCCAGATGGAGGGAAACTTGTCTCCGGGTGTTTTACAACAGATGAAATTATGGTCGAATTTGGTTGGATAGGCCTTGTGCTTGCCCCCATAATGTTGCTCGGCTCTATCGTGGAGTTTTTCGTCAGTGAGATATCAAGCTTTATCGATTTATTGAAAGACACGCCATCATATGCGGTTGTCGTCTCTAGATCAAAAACGCAAGCCGTGCTTGCAACCTATGTTGGTCAGTGGCACGTTCACGGGTACGACCTTACTATTAACTCGAATAGCACCGGGCAAGATGTCTGGCATGATGGCTTTTCGGCCACAGGCGTCTGGTGCAACGGCAACGACTCAATCGCCTTCAAAGTAATGCCGGATAGCAGCATACTCGGAACTATAGAGGCTAGCTGGTATACGCCGGCTGGTTGCTCAACCGACGGCATTTCGGAGGCGGGCGAAACTTTTATCCTGGTACACCAGGGTGACCATTTGTTATACCAGACCTGGAGCAATAACTATGGCTCCAACTATTTGTGCGATCCATATGCCGGAGGAGCTGGATGGGGACAATGTGGCGCGTAGAGTAGGATGCGATACGTAGCCTTCTGTTTATCCTGGTCTTCCGCTACTCTATGTTCAGTTTCGTGTTGCCTTAGTTACCCGCTTCTTGATCTGGTACAAGCGAGATGCCCGCGTCCTCCCGTTTTGAAAGCTCGCCTTCTGAGGCGAGCGCTTTTGCCGCCGCTTCCAGTTCTCGCTTCAGGCGCTGCCGTTCGGCGCGTTCCTGCCGCCGTCGCTCCTGCTCCTCGGCTTTGCGCTGCGCCTCTTCCGGGTCCATATTGACAAGATTCATGGTGGTGGCGATGCCCTGGGTGATGACCAGCCGGATGGCCTCGACGGCCCGCTCTTCGGCCCTTTCGATCAGGATGCTTTCGTCAAGTGTCGGAATGCCTAGCACGTGATCTTTGCCCTGGATAGAAGTGTTCGTGGGATGACCGACGCCGACGCGCAGGCGTGGGATGGCGTCGGTGTGCAGGTGATGGATAATGCTCTTCATGCCATTATGCCCGGCGGCGCTGCCATCGGGACGCAGGCGCACTTTGCCGGTGGGCAGGTCAAGTTCGTCATAGACGACCAGCATATCTTCGGGTCGCACCTTGAACCAGCGCGCCAGTTCGCCGACCGCTTCACCGCTCAGGTTCATATACGTGATCGGCTTGACCAATGTTACCTTTTCCAGGCCGAGATTGCCGCTTGCCAACACTGCGCGGCTGCGTCTTTCGTTCCACTTCCAACCCTCCTGCGCCGCCAGTTTATCTACCACGCGAAAACCAATGTTATGCCGCGTGCGTTCGTATTCCGCGCCTGGATTGCCCAGGCCAATAACCAGTTTCATAGCGTATATCTAACGACCAAATTGCAGGCGCACCGCCAGGAATTGCGGCAGGCCGGCATTGATGATCTTCTCCTGTGTCTTTTCGAAGTCGTAGGGGATGCGATAGAACTCGAAACCACGTTCGCTATCGTAGATCATAAACGCGGCGCGTGGGTCGCCATCGCGTGGTTGCCCGACACCGCCGGGATTTACAATGGCGCGATAGCCCTCTGGCGCTTCCCAGTGGCCTTCTGGCGGCACCACCATCTCATTCGTCACCGAGATCAAACTCTGGCTCAGCCCCAAAAGTGACAGCAACTCCTCGATTTCGCCATTGAGCCGTTCTTCCGCGTCCGCGATCTCGCTCTCAGACGTAGTGGGGTCTACATCGCCCTCTTCGACCAGATATGTCATATAGTCATCAAAATCGAGTTGCTGCATCAGCTCGTCTTGCTGCTCACCTGCATCATCGTTTTCCTCTGCCAGCACAAACTCCGTTGTTTCATCATCGTCCCCGTTGGAATTGCTATGCTTGATCTCCACCTGTTGAGCACCTTCACCGCCCACATCTCCAGCATCTTCGCTACCCACCCTATCTACAGGAAATGTTTCAGGGGGCAAATTATCTGCTTCCAACAACGCCATTTGCTCAACGAACGACTCCTCTCCATATCCCGCAAACAAAGGCGCGGTCGGCTCCTCGTTTTCAGAACCGCCATCTCTCGTCGTCGTATGGTAGGGGCGACCCTCGCTCCCCTGGCCCGCATCCGTCGTATGGTAGGGGCGACCCTCGCCCTGGGTTTCATTCTCGCGATCGCCCTGGCTCGCGCCTGTGTCACCGCCCGGTTCTGTGAACGCACTGGCGGCATTTTCATCGCCGGACTGCGCTGTCAGCAGATGCTGTGCTGGCGAACGAACCACCGCCATCTCAGTGGTTTCCTCGTCATTCCCCTCGTTCTCGTCTGTGAGGTGCGCATCGACACCATTAGCATGAAATTTGGATAAGACCTCGAGTTCATCGGTATTTCCAAGTGGCATTGTAGGAGTGTTTGCAATGTCTGGCTGTTGGAAGATAACCGGTACGTGAGTATGCCCGACAAAGCAGTAGTGACTGGTGAAATACTCAAAGCTCCGTTCCGCCTGCGCTTGCTCTTCTCTGGTCAGGTACTCCCAGAGTGGCCCAAAGGGACTGCCATGTACAAGCGTGCATTCACCAATGTCCAGGCGTTCAGGAAGGTTTTCAAGAAAGGCGCGATGCTCCTCAGTCAATTGTTCGGCAGTCCACTCCGCCGAGATACGCGCCGCGGGACTAAACTCTTCGAGATCAATCTTGCCGACTGCTGCCCAATCATGATTGCCAGCGATAATGACATCGGTGCGCGCGCGCAACTTGAGGATACACTCATTCGGGTCCGGCCCATAGCCAACCAGGTCGCCCAAAAACCAGATCTGATCGATTGGTTCCTTCACAGAGATTTCATCGATTTTCGCCAGGACAGCCTCTAACGCTTCCAGGTTCGCATGGATATCAGTAAAAACGGCGTAACGCATAATCTTTGTACTCAATTCGATGCAGTAGAAATTATAAATAGGCAAGGCCATTTTATCATGTTTCTCGCCTCGTTGCTAGTAGGCGAATATCAAGCAAGGATACGTTTATTTTGGAAGCGTATCCTCATTACTTCGAGCATTCGTATGTTTTGTTTCAGAGAAAGGGGAAACATGGACCTTCACAACTGGTTCAAACTTCGTCAATCGCGCCGCAAAGCCATCCGCAATCTCGGTATGCTGGCCGGCGCTGGCCTCGCCATCGACGCGGGCGTGCTGGCCGCCGAACAGGTAGCCGCCAGCGCTTTGTCCCAACATCCCAACCCCATCAACCATATCTTAATCGCCTGCCAGGAAAACCACTCATTCGACAATTATTTCGGCTATTATCCGCATGCCGGGAAGTTCGGCCTGCCCGCCAACTATTCGCAACCAGATGGCAGCGGTGGCACGGTCACGCCACAGCATATTACGTCTCCTTTCCCAACCGATGTTTCGCACACCTGGCAATCGATTTACAGCGAGTGGGATAACGGCAAAATGGATGGTTTTTATACCGCCGGTGGTTCCGACGCGCTAGGTTACTACGATGGCTCCGACCTGCAATACTACTACGCCCTGGCGGGTGCCTTTACTCTGTGCGGCAATTATTTTTGTCCTGTGCTGGGGCCAACCGTGCCGAATCGACTCGCGCTGGTAGCAGCCACCAGTGGCGGCAACACCACCGACACGCTGAACGCTGGCAGCCTGAATTTCCCCGTCATTGTTGACCTGCTCGACAGGTACAAAATTACCTGGAAGTGCTACAACCTCGGACTGGGCCTCGGCAGCACCTCCTGGCTAGAACACTTCAATGCCCTGAACTTCTTCCAGAACTGGCAGAACGACGACCGCCTGCAATTCTCCGAAGACGATTACCACAACGACCTGAGCGCCGGAACCCTGCCCCAGGTATCCTTCCTCATCACCGAAGAACTGATCAGCGAACACCCGCCCCTGAATATTCAGGACGGCCAGAAAAAAATGGCCGATGTCATCGCCAACCTGATGTCGTCCAGCGCGTGGACCAGTTCCGCGCTCTTCTTCACCTACGACGAGGGCGGCGGCTATTTAGACCATGTCGCGCCTCCGCAATTGGACGCCTACGGTCTGGGCTTTCGCGTGCCAACGCTGGTTGTCTCGCCCTACGCGAAGCGCGGCTATCTCTCCGGCCAGCTCTACGAACACGCCTCCATCCTCAAGTTCATCGAGCGCCGTTTCAATCTGCCCACCCTGGCCAGCATCAACCACCAGTTCGATACATCCACGCCCGGCAGCAATAACGACGCCGCCAACGGAGGCGCAACCGGTCCAGCCGCGCCCCCGCGCGACGGCAACAACCGCCTGGGCGATTTCTACGAAGCCTTCGATTTCACCCAGAACCCCGATTACCATCCCAGCCTGCCAACCTTTTCGTAACGTCCCTATGGGGGCGTAGGGACGCAGCGCATATGCGGCAATAGCAGAAAATGTCCGCCCCCGTTCTGATGATTTTTGCCAACCGAATAGGGTAATTAATGTGCGTTGCCCCGTCCTGATGATTTTTGCCAACCGAAAAGGGTAATCACGAGAAACGTCCGCCCCGGTCCTGTAGGGACAAGGGGTGGATGTGGGGACGGGTGGGGGCCTTGTGCTTGTCCTCGTCAAAACATGATTCTGTTGGGTTTATGTGAGCTGCATTGGTCGTAACCCGACGAGGACAAGCACAAGGCCCCCTCATCCACTCCACCCCTCCCCTTGTCCCTACAGGACGGAGGTACGTTTTTCTGCATTCGGTTGGAAAAATTCATCAGGACGGAGGTACGAATTACCCCCTTCGGTTGGCAAAGATCTTCAGGATAGTGATGCCTGAAACGTTTGGCCCGTTGTGCAGCCAGGAACCGCATGATACAATTTTGATATAAGCTCTGCGTAATCACGGATGAGCCATCAGTAGCAAGAGTAGAAGTGGAGATCAAACATGGAGTTGCCGCAGCTTTTCACAGCGCGTCAATCACGCCGCGCTGCTCTGCGCACCCTTGGCACGCTGGCTGGCATGAGCTTTGCGCTGGGGGCGTGCGACTCGCAAATCAAAATTCCTGCTGGCCCCATCAAAGGCAACTCCGATTCGATTAAGCATGTGCTGGTTGTCTGCCAGGAGAACCGCACCTTCGATGGCTACTACGGCCAGTATCCCAAAGCGGGCGCCTTTGCCATGCCCGCCAATTACTCACAGCCTGACGGCAAGGGCGGCAGCATCAAGCCTTTTCATTTCACGACCACCATTACCAGCGATATTGAGCATGACTGGCAGCACATCCACAGTGAGTGGAATAAAGGGGCCATGGATGGCTTCTACACCGCCGATGGTTTGAGCGCGCTGGGCTACTACAATGGCGCCGACATTCCGTATTACTACGCGCTGGCCGACAACTTTACGCTGTGCGGCAACTATTTCTGCTACCAGCTTGGCCCCACGCTGCCCAACCGCATCGCCCTGTGGGCGGGAACATCGGGCGGCATCACCACCGCCAGCGCCATCCCGCGTGGCAGTCTCGATTTCCCCACTATAGTAGACCTGCTCGACGCGCATCACGTCAGTTGGAAATGCTATAACCTGGGAACCGGCCTGGGCAGCATCCCCGAAGTCGAATTTTTCAATGCCCTCCCCTTTTTCAAGAAGTGGCAATTCGACCGCAGGCTCTTCTACAGCGAGCTTGACTACCACAGCGACCTGAAGAAAGACACGCTGCCGCAGGTCTCATTCCTCATCTCGGACGGACTCTTCAGCGAGCATCCGCCCGCCGATATTCGCCTGGGCCAGCAGAAGATGGCAAGCGTCATCAATGCCCTCATGAACTCGCAATGCTGGTACAGTTCCGCGCTCTTTCTCACCTACGACGAAGGCGGCGGCGGCTTCGATCACGTCGCGCCCCCGCAGTTGGACGCCTACGGCCTGGGAATGCGCGTCCCCATGCTGGTCATCTCGCCCTGGATCAGGCGCGGCTACGTCTCCGGCCAGCTCTACGAACACACCTCCATCCTCAAGTTCATCGAGCGCCGTTTCAACCTGCCCACGCTCGCCAGCGTCAATCACCAGTTCGACACCTCCACGCCCTCACAATACAACGACGCCGCCAACGGCCACCCGTCCGGCCCGCCCGCGCCCCCACGCGACGGCCTCGCCCAGATCGGCGATTTCTACGAAGCCTTCGACTACACCCAGGATGGAAATTACCATCCAAAGTTGCCAAATGCATAGCCAATAGTGTATATAATACTGTAATCTACGCAAATCCATGTGTATCGAGTATAAACTCGTGGGAGGTGTATATGGACCCTGCAACCCTTGCTCACCTGATTATCAACGCCCTGAACCAGTTCGGCCCGTTCGTAGGTAGCGCTGCCGCTACCGCCATCGTCACCGACGCCAGCACCGATCTCTACAACAAAAGCAAAGAACAGGCCAGACGCCTTCTCGATGCTATCCGCCATCGCTTCCAACGCGAACAGGACAACGGCAGCGCCGCCCACGCCCTGCAAACCTACGTCAGTGGCGACCCCGATTTCGAAAGCGTCGTGAAAACCAAACTCGAACGCATCCTGCGAGACGACCCCGCCTTCTCCGCCGACTTGCTGCGCATCATGCGCTCCGGCCCCCTGCAAACCCTGATTATCGGCGAAGAAGCAAAAGCGCGTGATATCGAAATGACCAACAGCGCGGGCGTAGGCACCCAGCATATGCAAACTGGCAAAAAATCCGAGGTCGAAGGCATCAAAATGAGCATCACCTCGCCCGAAGAACCTTAAATAACCCAAAAAAAGGACACAACGATGTCGCAGCCATTACGCCTCCAGAACCCCTTCGTCGGGCGCGCCAGCGAGCAGAAAGCCTACCGGCAACTGCTCGCGCAAGACTCGCCCTGGCTTCTGGTCATCACCGGCGATGGCGGCATCGGCAAAAGCCGCCTGCTGCGCCACCTCGTTGGACAAACCCCGCGCGACATCCCCGCTATCCTGCTCAACTTCGCCAACGACAAACTGCGCATCGATCCCCTCAACATCCTCGAAGAACTCTCCTGGCAACTCGCCGCGCACTGCGATGAGAAGCGCGTCGCCGCCTTCGAGCAAGTCCTGGCAGAGGGACGCGATAAATTATCAGAGGCCATCAAAGCCATCAACCAGCAGTTCATCGCTGGCGATGGCGCGAGCGTAACGGGTGTGCAGCAGGACCTGACCGGCTACAGCGCGGCAACCATGCGCGAGCAGCGCCGCCAGGTGCGCGAAACCGTCACACGCGCCTTCTATCAGCAGCTCATGACCTTCCAACCAGCGCAACTATCCCTCATACTCGATACTTGCGAGTGGCTGAGTGAACTCGAAGGGCTGGAAGTCGGCAAATGGGTCATGGACGAACTATTGCCCGCTCTACACGAACGACTGGTGCATACGCGCCGCCGCCTCTCCGTCGTCATTGCCAGCCGCGTGTCACCGTCCCTGACTGTCATCGAAGGACAGGATCACTGGCCGCTATCACTCCCCAGGCTGGACGCCGGAGCAGTCGATCTCTACCTGCAACAAATCGGGATGCCGGACGCCGCCATGCGCCAGCGCGTCTACGAGATCACGCGGGGCCACGCGCTATGCGTCTCTATCATCGGCACGCTGTGGCAAGAGCAGGGCGATCAGCCCTTCACACTGGCAGATTTGCCACTCCTGCGCGCCAGATTTACCGAAAAAGCGCTGGTAGAATATATTCGCGAGCGCCTTGACGAACGCCTCAAAACGCCCTACCGCGAATTGACGCGCTACGGCGTGCTGCTGCGCAGCTATGATCTGCCCATGTTACAGGCTGTCTTCCCAGAACTGCTCTCCGGCCCCGACGCTCTGGACATCTTTCACCAGCTAACCGTTTATCCCTATGTAGAGCGACGCGGCAACCACCACTATGCCTTCCACGACCTGCTGCGCGAAATCCAGGCAACAGAAGTGCGCGCGCAACAACCCGCGCAGTGGAATATGTATCACCAGCGCGCCCTGCAATACCTGTCAAAGAAAAGCCAACGCCCTGCCGATTGGTACTATCACGCCATTGCCTGTGATGAGGCACAAGGTATGGACGATTGGTGGAAGGCAGTAGAGGATCCCCGGCATACAGGAACTATGTACCTGGCATCTTTGTTTGAAGCTGTGTATGATGTGACGCTGGATATGTCTCCGTTATACATTGCGCAGAGGCTATTTCAGTTTGGAAAGGTGCAGCAGTTCCGCGATGGAGCAGGGAGGCGGCGTTAGCGTCGTATGAGCAGGCGTTGGGGCTGTTCCGGCAAGTGGGCGACCGCCTGGGGGAAGCGAACGTGCTACAAGCGATGGGGGATGTGCAGCAGTTCCGCAAGGACATGCAGGCGGCGTTAGCGTCGTATGAGCAGGCGTTGGGGCTGTTCCGGCAAGTGGGCGACCGCCTGGGGGAAGCGAATTGTTATCTGGCACAAGGGCGCGTTGCTCAACAGCAGGAAGATCATCCAACTGCGCTCGCTTTGCAAACTCGCGCATACCAACTGTATGTGGAAATAGAGGATCAATATAGTCAGGCACGGTTATTGTATTATCGCTCCTTCGTATTCGAGTCAATGAAGCAGCGACAACAGGCTATTGAAGATATCGAGACCTCCCTGGCAATCGCTATTCCTCTCAATTTACCATTCGTTGATCTCTTACAAGAGCGTCTTGAGGAACTGGGAAAGCAATCATCATAAATTATTGCAAAGGTAAACTCAACGGCAGCGCAAATCCCCAGTCCAACAAAAGCTTCGCGTCGTTGAAACGGTGGGTCTCGTCGCTGCTGTGCAGCACCACGCCGAGCAGGTGATGTCCATTGCGCGTGGCGGAGAAGACCAGGCAAGCCCCCGCTTCCAGCGTGAAGCCCGTCTTGATGCCCGTCATGCCGGTATAGGTTATCAGCAGCGTATTGGTATTGTCCCAGGAGTGCGCGCCGTGGGTCGCGCTGGCTGGCAGGGAGTAATGCGATGTGCGTACAATTTGCGCGAAGAGGGGCAGTGACATAGCGTATTGCGCCAGCCGCGCCAGGTCATAAGCGGTAGTGTAGAGTCCTGGAATGGGCCGGTTGTTGGCATCGTAGTAGGTCAGCCCATCGGGATTGTTATAGTGCGTTGAGAACAGGCGCAGGCGATAGGCGAACAGGTTCATCACCTGCGTAAAGTTTTGCGCGCTGCCGCCCAGCGCGTCGGCAATGGCAATAGCCGCGTCATCTCCCGAAGGCAACAGCAGCCCGTACAACAGGTCTTGCAGCTTCACTTGTTCCCCCGCCTTCAATTTTGCGCTGCTGCCGCCGTTATTATTCACCTCGTTCACCGCGTCCTGGTGAACCGTGACGAGCATATCCAGGTTAGCCGTCTGGATAGCGATAACCGCCGTCATAATCTTGGTAGTGCTCGCCATCGGCTGCGCGTGTTCCCCGTTCAAATCATAGAGAATATGGCCGCTATCTTCATCTATCAGCATAGCCTCGTTGGCAGAAATAGCCGGCGGTTTACCATTTGATGTCAGTACCGGCGTAGCTTTGGGCGTAGCTACCGGCGTGAAAGTCAGAAAAGTGGGCGCGAACGTCGGCTGCGGTGTGGGCTGCCCTCCTCCCAGCAGCTTTGCCCCCAACGGTGTAAAAGCCAGCACCGGCACGCTAATCAGCAGGCAAATAGCAAGAGCTAACAGGATAATCGCAGTTGTGCGGCGCAGCATGTAACAATCCTTATCCTTAAAAACATGAACCGCTCGCCTGATCTCTGTAGGGACAGGGGGAAGGGTAGAGAGGATGAGGGGGCCTTGTGCCTGTCCTCGTTGGAGTACGACCATCATGCCTCACGAAGTCCCAGGCGAATCGTGGAGCAACGAGGACAGGCACAAGGCCCCCGCCCTACACGGCATCCACCCCCTGTCCCTACAGGAATTTAACGAGCTAAATTGGTGACACTCGAATCCTACAACTCCGGCCAGCGCGTGTGATAATCGGTGACGCGCTCGAAGGCGTCGGCTACGCGCAGGATGGTATCTTCGGCGAAGAAGTTGCCCAGCAGTTGCAGGCCAACGGGCAGGCCCTGGCTGAAGCCGCCGGGGATGGAGACGCCGCAAGTACCCGCCAGGTTAGCCGGAATGGTGAATACATCCTGCAAGTACATTTCATACGGGTCGGAAATCTCGCCAATCTTGAACGCTACCGAGGGTGAGGCCGGGCTGACCAGCACATCGAACTTTTCAAAGGCGCGTGTGAAATCCTCGGTAATCAGCGAGCGCACTTTTTCGGCTTGCTTATAATAGGCGTCGTAGTAGCCGGACGAAAGCGCGTAAGTGCCGAGCATAATGCGCCGCTTGACCTCCTGCCCGAAACCATACTGGCGCGTCTTCTCCAGAGCCTCCCACATGTCGCTGGTGTCGCGATAGGAGTAGCCGTACTTCACGCCGTCGTAGCGAGCAAGGTTCGCGCTGGCCTCCGCCGGGGCAATGATATAGTAGACTGGCACGCCATATTTGGTGTGCGGCAGCGAGACTTCGCCGACCTCGGCTCCCATCTCGCGCAGCTTCTCGATGTCTGCTCGCACCGCCTTCTCCACGCCGGGCTGTGTCCCATCCACCCAGTATTCCTCCGGCACGCCTATGCGCAGTCCCTTGATGTCGCCGTTCAGGTTGGCGCCGTAATCGGGAACGCCCTGCGGCGAGCTGGTAGAATCGCGCGCGTCGGGTCCGGCGATGGCTTGCAGGATCAAAGCGGCATCGCGCGCGCTGCGAGCGAAGGGGCCGATCTGGTCAAGCGACGAAGCAAACGCCACTAATCCGTAACGTGAGACGCGCCCGTAAGTTGTCTTCAATCCGACCACGTTACACAGCGCCGCCGGTTGGCGAATCGAGCCGCCCGTATCGCTGCCCAGCGCGCCCATCGCCATGCCAGCCGCCACCGCCGCCGCCGAGCCGCCGCTGCTGCCGCCGGGAGCGCGTTCCAGGTCCCAGGGGTTTTGCGTGGTGAAGAAGGCCGAATGCTCGGTGGACGAACCCATGGCGAACTCGTCCATGTTGGTCTTGCCCAGCATCACCGCGCCAGCCGCGTTGAGCCGTTGCATGACCGTCGCATCAAAGGGCGGCCTGAAATCTTTCAGCATGTTGGAGCCGCAGGTGGTGGTGATGCCCTTTGTGCAAATGACATCTTTGATAGCCAGTGGAATGCCCGTCAGGGCCGTAACGGTGTCCCCATTCGCGAAATGAAGATCGGCTTCATGCGCCTGCCGCATCGCCAGGTCATCCGTAACAAGCGTAAAGGCTTTGACTTTATCATCAACAGCGCGGATACGATCAAGGTGGGCGCGTGTCAGCTCAACCGAGGAGATTTCACGCGCCCGCAGCATCGCTCCCGCCTCTTGTATGCTCAGTTTATACAGTTCAGTCATGTATTAAGATTCCTCCAGCACCGCGTTTACTTTCAGGCAATTGTCTTCCTGGTCGGGGGCATTGGCTAATAAAGCTTCAGGCGCATACGATGGCTGCGCTTCATCTAGCTCGCATAATGCTGCTCAGGCGCGAAGCGTGCGCGGTCGGCGAAACGCCGCTCACATCCACTTCCTGTAAGATAGCGATATTTTCCAGGATAACCGAAAGCTGCTTGCCAAAGGTCTCAATATCCTCTTCAGTCATACCCAGGCGGGCCAGTTTCGCCACTTTGATGACGGTTTCGCGATCAATCATAAAAATCCTCTTCTATGTGGTATATCAGAATGTTGCCGCGCCCATTTTAGCATGACATGTGAAATTAGTCGAGTATTGGACACTATAAGGTCTACGTCCTTGCGGGTGAAAAATAAGGGTGATATGTAGGCCCCACGGATAGATTTTTTTGGGGAAAGTACCTGGCGAGATGAAATGTGTCATTCTGAGCGAAGCGAAGAATCTCCTGTTCGGCGAGTGAGATTCTTCGCTTCGCTCAGAATGACAGGCTGGCATCTTTATAATAGTCCGGCATCTTTCTTCACCATCGTACATGAAATCCGCTCATATGCTCGTTTGGCTTACCCCATGTAACGCGCACATCGCGCACCTGCGCGGCTGATGGCCCCTGGCGCAGGTAGAGCAGCAATTGTTCAAGAGCCGGGCGCGGCCCCTGCGCCAGCACCTCAACGCTGCCGTCGCTGTCGTTGCGAGCGTAGCCGCGCAAGGCGAGCGTGTGCGCCTTTTGCACTACAAAATAGCGGTAGCCCACGCCCTGCACCCGTCCATAAACAGAGGCGTGCAGCTCTTCGATGCTGTTATTGTACTTCTCACCCATATCTCGCATAATAGCATATTGTGGCGCGCCATCAAAGCATCTGAACTGGTAAAAATGTTCGCATGAGAACATTCAGCCCCATTTCAGCCACCTCCTCTAAAATGAGAAGAGAATCGCGAAACAAAACCGTATCTCGTGACGTAGTATTATACACAGCAATGTTGTCTATTTTGTGCCACTTTTTCCTTTAAGCTTTCGCGTTTACATGGTACACTATGAAGCAGTGCCAGCATATAATGGTGTAATGGAAATTCAGCCAGCCAGGCAGGAGAAATGTATGCAGTCTATCCAGGACCTTGCCAGCGCGGTACAGCGGGTTATTAACAATGTTGAGAAAGTGATTGTGGGAAAAGCTGAACCCGTCGCTTTTAGCCTGATCGCCGTAATTTGCCGGGGGCACGTATTGATCGAGGATGTTCCCGGTGTTGGTAAAACAGTATTGACCAAGGCCATTGCCCGTTCGATTGGGTGTACCTTCAAACGTATCCAGTTTACTCCTGACCTGTTACCCAGCGATGTAACAGGTGTTTCGATTTACAATCAGAAAACCGGCAACTTTGAATTTCGCGCTGGTCCTATCCTGGCCCAGATCGTGCTGGCCGACGAGATCAACCGCGCCACGCCCAAAACCCAGTCGGCTTTGCTAGAAGCGATGGAAGAGAGCCAGGTAACCGTTGACGGTATCACGCATCGCCTGCCCGAACCCTTCATGGTGATGGCAACGCAGAACCCTATTGAATATGAAGGCACTTTTCCCTTGCCAGAAGCGCAGCTTGACCGCTTCATGATGAACATCAAACTGGGCTACCCCAAACCCGCCGATGAAATGAACATTCTGGACTCTCACCAGTACCACCATCCTCTGGACGATCTGGCGCAGATTATGACCGCCGATGAACTGGTGCATATTCAAGAGCAGGTGCGCGCAATCCATGTTGACCCCTCCATTCGCGAATACATCGTCGCCATCGCCGGGGCCACGCGCGCGCATAACTCCGTCTACCTTGGCGCGAGTCCGCGTGGATCGCTGGCTCTCTATCGCGGGTCGCAGGCTCTGGCTGCTATGCGTGGGCGCGGCTATGTTATCCCGGATGATGTGAAGCTGCTGGCTAAACCCACGCTGGCGCACCGCATTATCGTTACTCCGGCGGCGCGCGTGCGAGCGGTAACTTCGACGGCGGTGCTGGATGAGATTTTGCAGAGTGTGCCTGTTCCCGGCGCATGGGTCGGTGGTGGAAAGGGGCGCTGAGTTATGCGACCCTGGCAAGCCATCTTCCTCATTCTCTTACTGGCCTTCTTCGCTATCAGCAGCGGCTGGCATGTCTTGTACATCCTGACCTATGTATTGCTCAGCCTGTTAATCATATCCTGGCTATGGGCGCGTTACAGTCTGCGCAAAATGGTCTTTCGCCGCGCCGCCACCACCGGGCGTGTGCAGGTTGGCGAAACCTTCGATGAACGTCTGATGCTCGATAATATCAGCGCCTTGCCCAAATTATGGGTGCAAATCACCGATGGCTCGAACCTCCCCGGCCATCGCGCTGGCTTCGTGGCCAGTATGGGCGGCCGCAAACGCGCCACCTGGCGAGCGCGTACCGCGTGCAAACAGCGCGGGCGCTTCCATCTTGGCCCCGTGGTCGCCACCAGCGGCGACCCCTTCGGGCTGTTCCGGCGGCGCGTTGTGCTGACCGACCAGAGCGACCTGCTGGTGCTGCCACATGTCTTGCCCATTACCAATTTTGTGCTCTTTTCTGGCGGATTGCCCGGACGAGGCCGCACCTCGCGCCGTGCCTTGCAAAATACTACCAATGCCACCACGATTTGCGACTATTTGCCCGGCGATTCGCTGAATCGTATACACTGGCGTTCCAGCGCGCATAATAACAGGTTAATGGTGAAGGAATTTGACCTCGATCCTGCTATGGATGCCTGGATTATACTTGACCTGCACGACAGTGTGCAGGCGGGTGAAGGTGAACATTCTACCGAGGAGTACGGCGTCACTATCGCGGCCACCATTGGCAATTTCCTGCTGCGCCAGGACCTGTCGGTCGGTATGATCGTCAATGCTGCGCATCGTGAGTTTCTCTCGCTTGATCGCGGCGATCGTCAGGTTGAACGTATGTTGGAACTGCTCGCGGTCGTCAACGCGGGCGCTGGCCCGGATTTGAAAGAGTCGCTGGCGTTAGACGCGATGCATTTCGGACGCAATACTATGGCAATCGTTATCACCCCATCCACTTCGCGTGACTGGCACGATGGCGTTCGTCATCTCCAACGACGCGGCGTGCAAGTGGCAATTGTCGGCTTAGATGCGGCTTCTTTTGACGAAAATATTCTCCCGGACGAAGACACATTGGCTCTGCTTGAAGGCGCCAATATTCCAGTGCTGCGTGTCCAAAATGGTTCTTCCATTAGCGAGTCGCTTGAAAAGGACCCGGAGGCGCGTTTCGCGCTACGGAGGTAGGCTCTTATGCAGGATGCATCCTTAAAAAGACTGTCCAGTATCATAAGCGACCAGCGCCAGGGTGATCCGGGTGACAAGAAACGTTTCCATCCTCGCGCCGCGCTTTCGCGCGTGCATATTGGCCTGGCGGAGGGCTGGTTCTCGCTTTTTCTACTGGTAACGCTCGTCTATAGCACTATCTGGAGCGTTCAGGCCGCCCAGTGGGTAGATCACCTCAATATCCTTTCCCTGACTACCGCCATGGGTTTATTGATCGGGCTACTGGCCGCCAAACAGCGACGCTTACCGCGCTGGCTGGTTCATCCGCTCGCCATCCTGTTCGGTCTGCTGCTGTCCTTCTGGCAAACGGCAGGCGCTGTATATAACGGTAATGTCGGTGCTTTGGTGAATGGTATCCATCAGTGGGTCGTACTCGCCCTGGCCGGGGGAACCAGCGCCGATGATTCGATCTTTCTCTTCTTTATCACGGCTCTGGGCTTCTTGCTGGCCTACACCAGCGTCTGGCTCCTTTTCCGCACGCGCAGTCCCTGGTTGATGATTCTCGCCAACGCCGTGGTCTTGATGATTAACCTGAGCAATATCGATCCGGGCTACATCATCTTCCTGGTGGTGTTTCTGGTGGCGGCTCTCTTATTATTGTTGCGTTTCAACCTCTACGAGTCTTCTGTGCGCTGGAAACGGCTGGGACTGCGCACCTCGGACGACCTGGGCTGGGAGTTTATGCAGGCGGGGGCCATGCTCTCTATCGGCATTTTGATCCTCACCTGGTTCTTACCCTGGGGCTACATCAATGATACAGCCGCGCAGATCTGGAGCGCCAATAACAATCCCTGGGTGGGTATCCAGGATACCTGGAACCGCCTGCTTGCCGTCACGGGTGGGTATAATGGATTGAATCACGGCAATTTCACCGATACGCTCACCCTGGGTGGCAATCCCAATTTGAGTGACGATATCGTCTTTACACTCACGTCTACCGACAACGGCCAATACATGCAATCACTCAGCTTCGATACCTACAACGGGCGAACCTGGTCGAATAGCGCCAGCAGCAGTCTTAGCCTGAAACAGGGCAGTTATACGTATGACAATGCCACCGATTTGCGCACCGTTCAACAACACATCACTGTCGTCAATCCACCCGGCGAGCAGCAGCCCTACCTGTTTGGCGCATCCCAGCTCGCCTCGAGCGATCAATCGGCGCAAGTGGTGAGAAGAATAAAGGACGGTTCTACCATCGCCTGGTTGCGCTCAAATGGCAGGCTGGCGGCGGGCAATCAGTACAACGTGACCTCGTATGTCTCGAATGCCGACATAAGCACGCTGCAAACGGTGCCATTGCCAAAGGACGCTCCTTCCTACACCTATGATCCGAGTCACCCTGACCAGGTGGCGCCGGTAACGTATTATGCCCCGGTCACCTTACAATCCTACCTGCAACTGCCTCCACACCTTGATCTGAATATCAAGATTCTGGCGAAAAGCATCACCAATGGCGCTAAAACGATGTACGACATGGTGGTAGACCTGGAAAATTACTTGCGTACCAACTATAGGTACAGCACTAACGTCAACCTCCCGCCAGGGCAGGAAGGCGTCTCCTGGTTCCTTTTCCGCAGCGGTAATCAGGGCTTTTGCAACTACTTCGCCACCGCTATGGCAGTTATGGCGCGCGAGTTGGGTATACCGGCCCGTGTCGTGGCCGGGTACGCCAGCGGCAAGGTCGATCCTAAAACGCACCAGTTGGTTGTGCGCGGCTCCGATGCCCACGCCTGGACTCAGGTCTACTTTGCCGGATATGGCTGGGTCAACTTTGAGCCATCGGCCAGCTTCTCGACGTTTGCGATCCCACAGCACTCCGTCGCTAGCGCTTCGACCGTGGTGCCTGATGGTTCCGGTTCCACTAAAACAGGTGGAAAGAAAAATCCAATTGATCTCGGATTGCAAGGTGATAGCTCAACTGGTGGAACTGTTCCAACACAGACCGATGTTGCGGGACAGATACGCCAGGATGTGGGCATTGTGCTCTTAGGATTGTTGCTGCTCATAGTAGTTGGTATGCTCTACTTCAGCTTCTGGTGGCGCCGCTTATACCGGGGCTATGGGTCGTCCATGCGCGTATTCGGACGCCTGGCTGTGCTGGCAAACTGGGCGGGTCTCTCGCCGCGTCGCTCCCAAACGCCCTATGAATATGCCCATACCCTGGCTGATGCCGTGCCCGAACAGGCTGTCACCATCGAACGCCTGGGAGATCTCTACGTGCGCGACCGTTGGGCCGACCCTTCCAGCGCCGAGCATCCGCTCCACAGTGGCGAAGCAGATGAGATACCGCGCATCTGGAAGGTACTCCAGCCACGCCTCTTCATTTATCTTGCGCGGCATCCCCATTTCTTGCGCTGGCTGCCCAACAAAGCAGGAACGTTTATGAGCAAACGGTGGGCCAACAGGCGCAAACGTCGCTCTAACGATGATCTGTCCCTGCTGGAATAATCGGGGTGTAGGGACGCATTATCGCGTCCGTCCCGCTCGCAAGTTGGACAATTGCAACACAGAGGCGGGAAGCGGACGCGATAATCGCGTCCCTACACCGCAAATAACGACAGTGGGTCTGTCTGTAAGTTAAAGTTGAGAAAAGGAGTCACAAACAACATGGATGTATTGCGCGAAACCGCTCCGTTCCTGGTAGGAATGCTCGTTCCTCCACTGGTGATGCTGGTGACACGTCCTAACTGGTCAGGCCAGGCCAGATTCCTGGCCGCCTTTTTACCCGCGCTCGTGCTGGGGTTCTGTACGAGCTATCTGGCGGGTGAATTGCTGGCAGGAATGCCCGATGGCCTGATCGCCGTCATCATTGATACCTCGCTCGTCTTCACCGGAGGACAACTCACCTACAGGTGTATCTGGAAACCTCTGCTCGAATCGCGTATCGCTCGTTTGACTGGCGCATCCTTAAAACTGGCTCCTCGCCGCGCGCGCAGTGAATAAATTCGACCTGCCAAAATTGTAATGTCCGAGCGTATAGAGTAATAAGACTATCGAGCAAGTCTGAAATACGGGCAATTTGCCCTTGACAATTCGCATACAAATTGCGTATACTCGCAACAGTGGCATTGCGGCGGCAATACACACAAGCATCAGATCATCAGGCAAAATGCCTGGCAAGCAACACACCAAATCTCGCGAAAGGAGATGGCAACCATGGCTAACACCAGAATGCTGGCTTTGTCCAGACTGCGCTATGATTCTGCCCTTCACGGCCTTGCCATGTCTTTTGGCGGGGTGAAGTTGACCGGCGCGCGTGATTTCTGCATCAAGCTCGCTATTGCGGGTCCCGTTTTCGCTACCGATGGCATCGCTGTGCCCATTTCCAGAGGATCTCCACCATTCTACGATGAATGTTGAAAATTGAAGAGATACCCCTGAACCGTGGGCACTGATGAAAACGAAAATTCAGTCTCACGGTTTTTTATTGCTCTTATCCACTTATCTCGGCCATGAAAGGAATTGAACAAATGTACTCGTATTTTGGAAAAGCTGACAGCAGGTGTCAGGAATAGCAGCGTACACTTTGCATAGGTGAAAAAGGAGGAATACACATGGCAATAGAACATCTCGAAGATGTGAAAATCGCGCAAGATATCGTCTTAGACCTCTCAAAAGATGCCGTTGAGATCGTTGGCGTCTCGAAGATATTCAAGAAATCGAAACCTTTACTGAAGAGATTGCTCAAGCGCAAGCAGGAAAACGAGAAGCGCGAAGTGCGGGCCGTCGATGATGTCACCTTGACCATTCGACGACGTGAGATCGTCGGCATCCTGGGCGCGAATGGCTCAGGCAAATCGACCCTTGTGCGTATGCTCTCGACCCTGCTCATCCCGGATACAGGCTCTGTGCGCATCTTCGGCTACGATGTCGAAAAGGACGAACGCATGGTGCAGCGTCTCATCAACCGCGTCAGCGTAGAAGCCTCGTTCTTCAAGAAGCTCTCGCCCATGGAGAACCTGATCTATGCCGCCAGGTTGTACAACATGCCGGGCGCGGAAGCGCGCGCAAAGATTTGCACTATCCTGGGACGCCTGGGTATCCCGAAGGACCGCATCGGCCAGCCGCTTGAGCACATGTCGCGTGGTATGCAGCAGAAAGTCGCCATCGCGCGCGCCTTTCTCACCTCGCCCATCGTGCTTCTGCTGGATGAGCCAACCACCGGACTTGACCCCCGCTCGAAGATCGAGGTGCAGAACTTCGTCCGCGAGTTACGCGAGGTACATGACGCGACTATCTTGATAACCACGCACGACATGGACGAGGCGGAAGCCCTCTGTGATCGCGTTGCCATCATCGACCAGGGCAAAATCGTCGCGCAAGGCACGGTCGAAGAACTCAAACAGGCGGTTATGGAGCGCACGGAGCGCATCACGCCGGTAACGATGAACGAAGTGTTTATGCATTATACCGTTGCTCATCTTATCACTGACGCCGATATCGAACGCTACGGAAGCTGGGAAAAAGCCTTCGAAGCCTATGAAGCGCAAAAAGAAGATGAGAGCGAGCAATAGATTGGGAGATACTCACCGATGAGTTCACTATTACATCAGGGACGCGCATCTTACGCCTTCTTTGAGCGCAACTGGAACCTGACCCGCCGTTACCTGGCCTGGGAAATCGTCTGGCTGGTCTACAACATCGTGAACGCTTTGAGCGTCACCTACATTGGTAAGGCTGCCCAGGCCATCACCAATACGAAGATCGATACACAATACCTGATCCTGTACCTGATGATCGGCACGGCGGTCTGGTCGTACCTCAGTGTCACTTTCGAAGGAGTGACCGATCTGATTACTATCGAACGCTGGGAAGGCACCATTGAGCATACCTTCATGGCTCCCATCTCGCGTTTCACCCACCTGCTTGGAAGCTGTTGGTACGCCATAGCGCATGGCATGCTTTTCACCTTTCTACAGTTGATCATCGTAAGCCTGTTCTTTCACCTTGATCTGAGCCATGCCAACTACCTGACCGCAGCCTTCATGCTGTTGATTGGCAGCATCTCGTTTGTAGGCTTTGGCATCGGCGCGGCTGTGCTGCCCCTGCTCTTCACCGAGCGGGGATCGCAGATGTCCTACATTGTGCGCGCTATTCTGCTCCTGGTGTCGGGTGTCTACTACCCGATTACTGTGTTGCCGGGATGGATGCAGCCCCTGGCGAAAGTTTCGCCAGCCACTTACGTGCTGCAAGGACTGCGCGCCGGACTATTGAAGAATCAGGTGATCTGGTCAGGCGAAATCTGGAGCTATACCTGGCCTTTGATTGTTACCGGGCTGGTGAGCGTGCCGCTCGGCGTCTACATCTTCAAGATCGCCGAACGCTACGCCAAACGCACCGGCAAGCTGAAACGAAACGGATAAACGAGTAAATAGTGAGTAGCGACGCCCCTTGTGGGTGTCCGGTGTGTCCGCCGCGATGTATTAAGAAGGGGTACGCGGACGGGACGCCCGCAAGGGGCGTCGCTACTGGAAACATAGGAGAAGACAGAGATGTCCCAAACATTACCACAGGGCTTTCAAATGCGCCGTCCAACCATGGATGACCTGAAAGCTGTCCATAACGTGATTACCACGAGTGATCTTGCCTATCACGGCTCGGCAGATATTACCCTTGAAGAGTTGCGCACAAGCTGGCTCACTCCAACTTTCAACTTGCAGCAGGATGCCTGGCTACTGGTCGGACCCGGCGGGCAGGTGGTTGGGTATGCCTCTTTAGGGCAACAAGAGCACGCGCGCTTATACGGCGAAATACTCGTGCTGCCTGAGTACTCGCACCAGGGCTTCCAGGATCACTTGCTGGCCCAGGTAGAGCAATGGGCGCAGGAGCAGGTTCCGCAGGCCAGGCCGGATGCGCGAGTCGCGCTGAGTTGCTTCATCGCACAGCATGACGAGCAGGGTGGGTTGAGCCTGCAACGCCACGGCTTTAAGGAGATACGTCGTTCCTGGAACATGGAAATTACCATGAGCGAAGCTCCGGCTGAGCCGGAATGGCCTACCGGTATCACCGCGCGCACATTCCATTCAGGCGATGAGCGCGTCGTTTTTGATACCGATGAAGAGGCCTTCCAGGATCACTGGGGACACATGCCCGGCAACTTTGAGCGATGGAAACACTGGACAGTTGAACGTGAAACCTTCGACCCTACCCTGTGGTTCCTGGCCTACCAGGGCGACCAGATCGCGGGCGTCTCGCTCTGTACCTACCGGGATGAACTCGGTTGGGTTGACACCCTGGCGGTGCTGCGTCCCTGGCGGCGAGCGGGTCTGGGCAAGGCGCTCTTGCAGCATTCATTTGGCGAGTTTTACCGGCGCGGTACCAGAACGGTAGGCCTGGGCGTCGATGCGCAGAATTTAACCGGCGCGACACGACTCTACGAGAGAGTGGGTATGCATGTTGCGCGAGTCTATATCAACTACGAGAAGGAGTTGCGTGCCGGGATAGAACTCAGCACGCAGGAGCTTGTATCCTGAACTGGTTGGGGTCCGCTCCTTCTCTGTACTAGTCCGAGGAACGGAGAAACTGGCAATGTCGGTACACTTAACGAACTTACTGGCGCGTATTCCTGAAGAAAGGGACATGTATTCGATCATGGAACTGGTTGCGATATGTGGCCGCGCGGAACATGGCATTGCGGATAGTTCAACCGAGGAGCTTCAGGCTCACTGGCGGAATCACAGCTTCCACCTGGAGAGTGATGCCTGGGTCATTGTCAACAACAAGGGGCAGTTTGTCGGTTTTGGGTGTGTGTGCCATAGCGACTACGAAGAATACCATACCTTCGTCTGTGTCCACCCGGATTATCGTAAACGCGGTATCGGAACGCTGTTGCTGCGCCTGATCGAGGAACGCGCTCGCCAGCAGATGTTCCACACCTCGTTGAACAAGCGGGTCTGCTTGAAGGCTCTGGTGAGCAGCTATAACACCGAGGCGCGTAACCTCTTTCGAGCGCGAAGGCTATACGCAGGTGCGCGAGTTCTGGCGCGTGACGGTAGAATTGGACGAAGCTCTCGAACTGAGACAGCGCGTTGGCAAACATATGCTCGACGTGGCTATCGAATCCCGGCAGTTGGTCGGCGTCGCGCCGCTCTACGACCGGGAAGCCGTCTACAGCATCAAATGGTACTGTGAGTATGAGAAGGAGTTGCGCTCAGGTAGTCTTCCTGACCTTTGTAAAGGTCAAGAAACCAGCCTGTCGGTGACATGTTAAATCAGTAGCGACACCCCTTGTGGATGTCCCGTCCTGTGCGTTTAATGGGCGAACAGGACACCCACAAGGGGTGTCGCTACTGATGTCTAGCCGAGAGTACCATATTTCTATGTATCATCGTTACTTTTCTTTTCTCCTTGCCGTTTCAAATCATGTGGGTGAGGCATAATCTTTAGCATGATGCGCCATGGCGCGCAGAGGGAAGCGTTACATGTATATGTGGAGTATACTGGTACTGGACGCAATTAACACCGGGGGAATGCGGCCACTCTATTTGATGTTATTGTTGGTGGCCGTCTTGTTGCTGCTGGCGGGCTGTTGTATTGCCCTGGTGACACTGAGGAACCAACGGAAAGGTCAGTTTGAACTCATTACCCCGGAATTCGTCGAGAACGAACAGAGCTAAAATCCCGCGTCGCTCGATATTTCCTCTACTGCTTGGCACCTTTATCTTACGCGTCAATGGTGGAGCGGGTTCTATTGTGACGGGGCGTTTTCTGGCGCAACTCTCCACTCAAAATGGTCATCCTATTTCCTCTATCCACGTCGGACTGATTTCGGTTGCCTACTATATCGTGGAATTGACACTTGCCCCGGTACTTGGCGCTATCAGCGACCGTATCGGGCGGCGCATCTTCTTGATCGTTGGTCCGCTTTTCGGCCTCGCCCAGGTCGTTCTCCTCATCTTCACTCCCACGCGCAATCCCTTTCCCTACTTGCTGAGCCTGCAACTGCTTGCTGGCATCTCTTCCGCTATGCAGGTACCGGCTGTGCTGGGATATCTCGCCGATTACACCGTAGAGGGGCAATCGCTGCGGATGCGCGTAATGAGTCTCTATGAACTTGCCACCAGTGGTGGCCTGGCGGTAGGCGTCGTGCTCGGCGGTTTTGCCTGGGATCGTTTCGAGCGCAACACTTTTGCGCTGCTGGCGGTCGGCTATGTGCTGGTAGCCGTGTGTATGCTTGTGGTTCCGGCGGTCAAACAGGTCATCGAACACGGGAAGGCACGCGCGCTGGTCTCGCGTTATTTGCGTATTATCCGCACGCCGCGCCTGTTCATCTTCATTCCTGCCTGGATCAGCATTAACGCCCTGGTAGGTATCTGGCTCAGCTCCCAACTCACCTTTATCCTCTCTTCGCCACATCATGACAGGCACCAACTGCTCATGGGCAGTTTGAGCCAACATGGCAGTGGCGGACGATTAAGCCTGATCCTGGGTCTCTATGTGCTCTTTTTCGGTCTCTGCCTGCTCTTCTGGGCTTTCTTTATGAACCGCGCTCCGCGCTTATTGCTCATGTTGTCATCGATTGTAGGTGTCTACCTGGCCTCTATTGCCCTGGCCGGACTCAACCATACCGGGTTGAATAATTCACCCCTGCTGATCGTCTGGATAGTGCTGTTACTGGTGGGCGTCTTCGCGGAAAGTAGTTTCGCGCCTGCCGCGCTGGCCTATCTCGCGGATATCTCAGAAGCAAGTGCGAAGGATCGCGGCCTGCTCATGGGCCTGTATTCGGTGTTTCTGGGCGTGGGTCAGTTGCTCGGTAATGGCCTGGGTGGAATATTCGCGCAGAACTGGGGTTTCGATGGTTTGATCTTCCTGACGATGCTTCTGGCCTTCATCGCGCTGCTTTCACTGCTGCGTTTATCCCGGCTGGATAAGCGAGCGGCATTTGCTCACCAGGAATAATCCGGCATCGCGTGATGTTGAATTACACTATACGGCTTAGTTCGCTCCTCATTCAAACACAAGAACGGGCATATCAGGCATGACTAAAAAAGCAAAAATCACCGTCACTATAGCTCTTATGTTGGGTATGGCGCTGGCTGCGCTCGACACAACCATTGTCGGCACCGCCCTGCCAAGCATCGTGGGCAAGTTGGGCGGCATTAACCTCTATTCGTGGGTATTTTCTGCCTACCTGCTGACTTCGACGACAACAGTGCCGATTTATGGCAAACTCGCCGATCTCTTCGGGCGCAAGCCGCTTTTCCTCTTTGGCGTCGCCGTATTTTTAATCGGCTCGATAGCCTCCGGCGCGGCGCAATCGATGGAACAGCTTGTCATATTTCGCGCCATCCAGGGATTGGGCGCGGGCGCGGTTTTGCCCCTTGTGCTCACCATCATTGGCGACATCTTCGCTTTGGAAGAACGCGCGCGCGTGCAGGGGCTCTTTAGTGGCGTGTGGGGCATATCCAGTATTATTGGCCCCGCCGTTGGCGGTCTGATCGTTGATCACCTCTCCTGGCGCTGGGTCTTTTATATTAACATTCCCTTTGGTCTGCTCTCGGCTTTTTTATTGATTATCTCCCTCAAAGAAAATGTTGAACGCAAGAAGCACTCGATAGACTACCTCGGCAGCGCCGCGCTTACGGTCGGCATCGTTGCACTCCTGTTCGCCATGCTCCAGGGCGGCGTCACCTGGAGTTGGGCATCTCCGCAGAGCCTGGGCTTGTTCGCGCTGGCTGTGGCATTTCTCCTCCTCTTTTTTTACCAGGAGTTGCGTGCTCCCGAACCAATATTGCCACTGACCCTTTTCAAAAATCGCATCATCGCCATATCCAGCATTGGCGGTTTTATTCTCGGTGTGGTGCTCTTTGGCATTACTTCCTATGTTCCTCTCTTCGTGCAGGGTGTAAAGGGTGGAACCGCAACAAGCGCGGGTATCACTCTGGGGCCGTTGCTACTGGCATGGCCCATCACTTCGACGCTCAGTAGCAAGCTTATAATTCGCTCTGGTTATCGTCTGACGGCGGGCGTAGGAGCTTTGTTGGTCGTGATTGGTGTGGGTATGGTAACGCTTTTTCAGGTGAACACCGGTTTGCCATTTATCGTTGTGGCAATGCTGGTAATCGGTTCTGGCCTTGGCCTGATGAGTACGGCCTTCGTCATTGCAGTACAGAACGCTGTCCCCTGGAACCTGCGTGGCGTGGCGACCGCTTCGACCCAGTTCGTGCGCACCATTGGCGGCACGGTCGGTGTGGCCCTGATGGGAACCATTCTCAATACACAGATGGCGCACCTTTTCGCGCCCATCTTCGCGCGCTTTCCCAATGAGGTAGCCCATCTTCCCAGAAACGTCGCGCCTTCCAATGTCTTGCTCACACCCGATGTGCGCCGCACGTTACCATTAGACCTCCTGAGCCAGTTGCAAGTGGCCTTAGCGCATAGCCTCTTCTGGGTCTACCTGCTAGCCTTCGCCCTGGCCGCCATCGGACTGGCCGCTATGTTCCTGCTTCCTGGAGGTCGCGCCGACAAGTACGCCTACCACGCGGAGGCGGCAGGTGATGTTGAGACCGGCGCGCGCGAGAATAACGTGGAGACGGAGCTACCGACTTTTGGCTAAGCTGACGCTAGTTGAAAACGCTTTGCAACCGTCATGTTTACACCTGGCTGGGAGCGATTGCGGGTATTTTTCATACTTAAGGTTAAGATTGCACCGCTAAAAGTATAAACAGATGGTACAATCCGCTCTATTGCTTGACAGCGAATCATTACCTCTTCTACAATTCCCCTTATACAAGGATGTTTATCCTCTTTGTAACAATAGGAAGATAAAAAGGAGTATGTAGCACTGCGTTTTATCGCAGATCTACAGTGATTAAAAGAATGCGCGCAACGAAAAATATGCAGACCGGCCCGGCACCCAGGCGACTTACCCACCTCCACTACATCACGGGTATTTTCGCGCTCGCATTAGCCTGTTTCTCTGCGCTGTGCATCTATTTTTACATCACGCCGGCTCATGCCAGCTCTGGAAATCAGATCACTACTAGTTCGACAAGTAGCGCCCGCGTTGTATTCGATGATACAGAGACGGATACTCCCTCTCAAACTCCCACCAATACACCATCGGCGACCGTGACCAGTACTTCTACGCCGATTCCTTCGCCCAGCGCAACCGGGGCTACCACTCCGTCGCCCACTTCTACGGGGTTGGCCACTGCAACCGCGCAGCCTTCGTCCACGGCAACGGGCAAGCAAACACCCACGTCGGTGAATGTAGCTACGGGAGCGCAACAGACGCCGGTTGCTTCTCCTGTTCCAACACACAGGCAGAGTAATCAAGCGAGTCAGGACACAAACACTTCCAGCAACTCTTTTCCGGTCGTCCCGCTTGTGATTAGTCTGGCAAGCCTTATCCTGCTTGGAGTGCTACTTAAGGGATGGTGGGCGATATTACGTCCTCCTTCGCCGGGGGTACACGCGCGAAAATTGCCTGGCTCAGTATTTGCTTCCGCGAATCGAGCACACCGGAGCAGCCAGCAAGACGCAATCATGGCGCAACGCGCTTTTGATCTGTCCGTTCCTCCGGGCGGAGTACTTACCAGAGACCAGTTTGCGCAAGCAGTTCAACAACGCACAATGAACATGGTTCCTCCGCTTCCACTACAGGGGAATGCTGCTAACAACGGTACGCCATACACCGGAACAGTGGCCGGGGCTAGTTTTTACTCTAATCCCGGCATCCGGCGACCTGGAGGTTTTCTATCTATGGCGGGTTATCAATCCGATGACGTTAATGCTGTGCCCACACTTCCCAATACTCCTGTTCCTGCTGCTAACCAGCCAGCTTTGCAGTCGCAGACTCCGGGCGGGCCTTCCGCGGATGACCTGGAAGTAAGCAATCCTTCTATGCGAGCCTGGGTGCAAACATACATTTATTGAGCTACACCCATCTCTGGCTGGGTTCTGTCTTCATGACCGGCATCTTTGGCTTGCTTTTGAGCTTCCTGATGGTGCCAATGCGAGGAACTGCTACGAAAGAGGAAGAGCCTGTATGAACTCAACTCGATTCCCGAAGGGGTCGCGGAATTCAAAGCGTGCATAGCCCGGAATTGGCACACCCTCTATTATATCTATTCCACCTTCTTGTAATTTAGCTCGCCATGCTTCCAGGTCATCGACTTCATAGGCCAGGTGCGCTTTGGTGGCTGCGCGGTCTACGAGACCCTCGGTTCCTACATGTACCTGGCGGTCTCCGACCTGGAGCCAGAAACCTCCGCGAGTTTGCAACGAGGCAGGCTTCTCGATTTCTGGCAGGCCGAGCAGATCGCAGTAGAAACGGCGGCCCTCGGCCTCTGTACCCTTTGGAATGCATATTTGCGCGTGATGCAGGCCTAAAATGCTCATAGTATTGCTTATTCGTTGTTTTTCGATCGCGCGAAACTGAACGTTCCCAGCACCTTCGAGATGGCGCGTTGCTCGCCATCCACAATATTGAATACCGTTGCCTCTATCACTGCTGTTGAGCGTCCCATGTGAACGACCGCGCCTTCCGCAACCAGTTCGCCCGCGCGTACAGGCAACATGAAGTTGATCTTGGCTTCGACAGTGCCGAAACGAGTCCCGTGTGGCAGCAGGGGAAAGAGCGCCATCGACATGGCAGTGTCGGCCAGTGTGAATATCACACCACCATGTACGATTTGTTGGGGGTGCATCAAGCGTTCATCGACCATAATGCTGACGCGCCCGACGCCCGATTCAGCAAAGTTGATCTGCATACCTAACAATTGCTGGATGCCGAAACTATAACGGCCTTGCATAAAACGCTCAGTTTCGGCAGCTATGTTGTTGTTCTGTTCCTGTTGGGTCACACTTGCTATCCTTTACGAATGATGCGCTCGAGGTCACGTTTTACATCGCGCTCGGCAATCGCTTCACGCTTATCGTAGAGCTTTTTACCGCGACACAGCCCCAGTTCGATCTTGGCCCTGCCGCCTTTAAGATAGAGTTTGAGCGGGACGAGCGTCAGCCCCTTTGCAGCAACTTTCGCCTGCAGCTGCTCGATTTCGCGCCGGTGCAGCAACAATTTACGGTTGCGCATGGGTTCATGGTTGTAGCGATTGCCATGCTCATAGACGGCGATGTGAGCATTCTCCAGCCACAATTCGCCGTTGCGCGCATTGGCGTATGCTCCGCGCAGGTTGACTTTGCCTTCGCGAATGGACTTGATCTCGGTGCCAACCAGTGATATACCGGCTTCGATGGTGCGCTCCACAAAGTAATCATGGTACGCCGAGCGATTGACCGAAATTATCTTGATAGGCACATCCTGCGGCGGCTCTTTGCTAGACGCATTACTGCCAGGTGATGACTTCGCCATAAAAAAACACTCCTTCGTATCAGTGAGGACGTAAAACTGCGCGCGGGAAACAGCATTTTTTCTCGCCACAGGAACACTGCAAAGACTTACCATTTGTGGTCACGTGCCGTTGCAGGCCAACATATGTTGGGATTGTGTAATAACCTCTAACATCATACTAAAACAGGTTATTCCAGCTTGTTTTCTCTTTTCTGTACATCCCTCCTGAGATGTTCTACAATTTTACCACAGAAGTAGCCAACAAATTTTGCTCGAAAAGAGGAAAGAGATGATGCACATCCATTTTTTGCGCCATGCCACTCTGGTGCTTACCATTCACAACCTCACTCTCCTGGTTGATCCAATGCTCAGCCCGCTTGAAGCGATGGAGCCGATTGCCAATGCAGGCAATCAGCAGCGTATCCCAATGGTGCCACTGCCACTCTCCGACGAGGAGTTGCAACTGGTGCTTCAAGGCATTGATGCAGTTCTGGTGACACATACCCATCGTGATCATTGGGATGCAAGCGCGCAGGCCATGCTGCCGAAACATCTGCCTATTCTATGCCAGCCAGAGGACCAGGACACTTTTGAACAAGCTGGCTTCTCACAGGTTTTCCCTGTGACTGAGCATCTCACATGGCATGGACTTCAGATAGATCGTACCGGAGGGCAACATGGGACAGGTGAAGTAGGCAAAAAGATGGGTTCGGTCTCTGGCTTTGTGTTGCAAGCAGAGGGCGAACCCGCGCTGTATATCGCTGGCGATACGATCTGGTGTTCAGAAGTCGAGCGGGCCTTGAAACAATTTTCTCCTGATGTGGTCATTCTCAACGCTGGCGCTCCTACCTATGCCACAGGCGGAGGCCCTATTACCATGGATGAGGAAGATGTTTGCCAGGTTTGCCGGAGCATTCCGGGGGCAAGCGTAGTCGCGGTGCATATGGAAACGGTCAATCACTGCCGCCTCACCCGCGCCGCCTTGAGAACCAAAGTAGAGGAGGAGGGGTTGGGGAAGCAGGTGCGCATTCCTCTGGATGGGGACATACTCACATTTTCAACACAATTGGCCTGATTAGGAGTGGCTTACAGAAAAAAATAGCTTGCTCAAGATTGTAGCGATGGAGATGGAGGTTCAGACAAGCCTCGCGCATCCTTTGCAAAGCCCTGGTAGCATTCTGGCAACATTACACCATGTGCCAATCTGTATCGTCAGATGTATGATATATCTGAAAGAGATCACAATATACAAGCGCCGGGGGCGCAAGGTCGCATAAGGAAAGGTGTGAGTATGTTTTACCGTCTGGGTAAGCTCGTGACCCGCTATCGCTGGTTCATCGTGGGTTTCTGGTTTATCGCAATTGCCGTGGCATTGCCCTTTGCGCCCCAGGCCAGCAATGTGCTTCTATCGGGCGGCTTTACTAGTCCGGATGCCGAATCGGAGCAGGCGCTCACGCTGCTGTCGAATACGTTGCATCTGAAAGTGAACATTGTTCAAGTCATTTTTACCAGCCAGCGATACACCGCCTACGATCCGCAATTTGTGCAGGAGGCGCAACAGTCTCTTGCCAGCGTACAAAATATGCCGGCGGTCGCCAGCATCATCAGTTTCACGGATAATCCGCGCCAGATATCGCTGGACCGGCACGCCGCCTACGTCAATATCGTACTCAACTCCGATCCGAACAGTTCGCCAAAGTTATTGCCGGAACTCCAGCGTCGCTTGCATCCCGCGGCTGATCTTCAGACCAGCATCGGTGGCGGGCCGGTGTTTTACCAGGATATTCAGACGGTCAGCGAAAATGACCTGCGCCGCGCTGAAGAATTAGCTTTTCCATTCGCCGTGATTGCGCTGCTGCTCGTTTTCCGTTCGGTCGTGGCTGCCATCCTGCCCGCGCTGGTAGGTGGCGGCGCGGTGATCGTCTCGCTGGCCCTCATTTTTGGTTTGGGACACATCACCGAACTCTCCATATTTGTGCTGAACATCACCACGCTGTTTGGGCTGGGCCTGGGCGTTGATTACTCTCTCTTCATGGTGAGCCGTTTCCGCGAAGAACTGGCGCATGGGCGCAGTGTAGAAGATGCTGTGGCAATGACGGTAGCGACCGCCGGACGCGCCGTCACCTTTTCAGGCTTTACTGTCTCTATTGGCCTGGCCGGATTGATCTTCTTCCATATCAACATGTTGCACTCGGTTGGGCTGGGCGGCGTGCTGGTAGTGCTCATGGCGGTCTTTGCTGCTCTCACCCTTTTACCTGCTGCGCTTGCGATTATCGGCACGCGCATCAACGCCTTCCCCGTGCGATTACCGAAATTGAGAAAGCAGAAGGCTGCCACTGGAACAGTGGTTGGAACAACGTATTCGGAAGCGCACCACGGTTTCTGGTATCGCCTCTCCCATCTTGTGATGCGGTATCCCGTGCGCATCTTTATTCCCGTTTTGCTGCTGCTGATCGCGCTTGGTTCGCCGTTTCTGGGAGTGCGCTTTTCCGCGCCCGATGCCTCGATCTTGCCTGCTAGCGTGCCGTCGCGCGCGGCCTTTGACCTGCTCAATAGCCGCTTCAACGCGCAGGACAGCACTCCTATCCTGATTGCTTTGCAGACCAGCGGCGATGTACTGACGCCTGCCAATATTCAAAATCTCTACCATTACGTTCAGCGTATCGAGGCCGATCCTCGCGTGGCGCGGGTCGATAGCATCGTTAGTTCAGACCCACGGTTCACGCTCGCGCAATACGAAGCCCTGTATGCTCACCCGCAACTCGTCTCCGACCCCTACCTGGCGAGCTTCCTCAAAATCTCGGTCGCTGGCAACACCACCATGATTCAGGTGATCAGCAAATATGGCGCGCTCGACCAGCGCGCTCTGCAACTGGTGCAGACCATTCGCAATACCGCGCCGGGCAACGGCATGAAAGCGCTGGTGGACGGCGAAACGGCGGCTAATATCGACTACGTGCAGTCCCTCTATTCAGATTTTCCTATAGCCGCACTGATTGTGGCTGTGACAACCTATATCGTGCTGCTCTTCTTCTTCCGTTCGGTTTTCTTGCCCTTGAAGGCCATTGTAATGAATACCCTTTCAATCCTGGCGAGTTACGGGATGCTGGTCGTCATTTTCCAGGACGGCTTTCTGCACCAGTTCCTGAATTTCACGCCGCTGGGTTTTGTCGAGGCGTCCAGTCCCATCCTGCTTTTCTGCGCTCTCTTTGGGCTTTCGATGGACTACGAGGTCTTCCTGCTCTCGCGTGTGCAAGAAGCGTTCTGGCAGACGGGTGACAATACGCAGGCTGTCGCGCTTGGTTTGCAACGCAGCGGCGGCATCATCACCAGCGCGGCAGTTATCGTCGTCGTGGTGAGCGCCAGTTTTGCGACGGCTGATATGATTCTGGTCAAGGCGCTGGGATTGGGTATGGCCCTGGCCGTCGCGCTGGATGCGACGCTCGTGCGCGGACTGCTTGTTCCTGCCACCATGCGACTGCTGGGTAACTGGAACTGGTGGCTGCCAATTGCCGGTGTGCAGCGTCGCCCCTCCACTCATTCTGAACAATTCGTGGTGGACCAGCTTGCGGCTCGTGAGTCCGAAAGCATACCGCCCGTACAAGACGCCGGGGTGGGAGGTAAACTCTAATGAAACGCAAGGGCTTCTTTTTTCTGCTGGCGGCGTTGGTCTTCCTGCTGGCATCCTGCGGCTTTCCGGGCATTCCCTCAACCTCTACGCAGTTACCGCAGGTCAATGTTACACCGACGCCCACCGTTTTGCCACCGGTTCGTTTCCCGCAAGATGAGGCGGCGCACCGCGATCTCACCGAATGGTGGTATTATACCGGGCATTTTAGCGCTACTATGCCCGGTGGCGCGACCCATCACTACGGCTTTGAACTGGTCTTCTTCCAGGCCCTGCGCAGCACCTTTCCGCCCGTCTATGCCGCGCATTTTGCCATCAGCGATATTACAGGTGGCGCGTTTCACTTCGACCAGCGTCGCCAGACTGAGCCTGACGCCGCGCTTCCCAACGGCACATCCAGCGCCGGCATCAACGTAGCCATCAATGACTGGTCCATCAAAGGAGTCAATGGCCTCGATCACCTGGTTGCCTCCATGCCAGGGTACGCGCTGCGCGTCGATGTGCAGGGGCTTAAACCCGCCACGCTGCATAATGGCAACGGCGTTATCGACTTTGGCATTGGCGGCTTCTCTTACTACTACTCTCGCACTCGCATGGCTCTGACCGGCACTCTCATGGATCACGGACAGGCTCTCAATATAACAGGGATAGCCTGGATGGATCACCAGTGGGGAAACTTCATTTCGCTGGGCGGCGGTGGCTGGGACTGGTACAGCGTGCAACTGAGCAACAATACTGAAATGATGATCTACCTGCTGCGCGATGCTCTGGGCAATATCACCGCGACCTATATTGGCTATATCCTCTCCAACGCGCAGGAACAACTACTTCCTGCCAGCGCTCTGCATGTCACGGTTTTACAGCACTGGAAAAGCCCCATTACGGGCGCGAACTATCCCTCCGGCTGGCAGCTTGACATCAATGCCCCTCAATTGCACGCTTCGCTCATTCTTCAACCCGAATTGAAAAACCAGGAACTGGTCGTCTATCAATCCACCGGCAACAGCTACTGGGAAGGCGCGGTCAGCATTCAAGGTCATAGCCAGGGGATGAGTATTAGCGGTGAGGGCTACGTGGAACTGACGGGCTATGCTCAACTTTGATGAGAGACAATATCCTACCTCGTTTCTGTTCACCAGCCCTCTGACGGGTTCAGGATACAACAACTTCCGCCAGATTCTTTCAAAGAATCCATGTGCCGCTAACGCTTGAGTTAGTCTTCGACTGGCAAAAAGGAGGGCTGCCTCACTGAGGCAGCCCTCCTTTTTATACTTGATTACACCAAAAATCTCTGTGGAAGAGTTTGATATACACTTGTAAGCAGGGGAAAATGTTGTATACTACGCAAATGTGTTCCCATTCAGTACCTTTGGGCTACTGAAGTTCGTAACAATGATGAATTAACATAGATGTACTAACATTGTAGGATATTCTATGTTACAATGTACTACTGTGTGTTGTTGTGTTTATTCTTCCGAGTCATTGGAAGACGCTTCAGGATGTCGGGGTTACGTTAAAGCGGCGGAGCAGAAGGACTGCATGGAAACGAATATTCAAACATCACTTCAGGAAGATATATATTCAATCGTCGAACGTGTTGCGCGTATCGTCTCAAGTGTGCGCGGCCCGCATCCAGATTATGCCCAGATCGCCTCAGAATTAGCCCCTGTCATCCCTTTTGATGTTTTTGGAATCGTACTCTTGCGGCATGACCGCCAGGCTCTGCGTGTGACCGTCTGCTCGCAGGAAGGTGGTCAGTGGGTATCCCGCTATCACCAACATCCCCTGGAAGACTCCATGCTTGAGCATCTTTTGCAAAATAGAGCGGAGCAGCAATCGAACGCGCGTGTAGCAAATGGTGTGCAGGCGGCTCCGCATCAGAGTCAGGCGCGTGGCGTCGTCGATGGTGATGCCATAGAAGATGATCCAGAAGATGATCCTCATTCTATGCTTATTCGCGTCTATCCGGTCGGCCTGGATGGCACTCCGTCTGAGTGTGGCGACGCGCTCAGCGGCCATCCGCAGCTCCGCGCCACGCTTATCACACCCTTGATAGTCGATGATCGTTTGCTTGGCTCGCTCGAACTTGGTAGTCTCTCTCTGCGTGCCTACCAGCAAGAACAAACCCTGCGCATCATTCAGGCTGTCGCGCGTGTGCTGGCTGCCGCAATCGAAAGCGCCCAGGCCGAAGGCAATGTCCAGATACAGGATCGCCAGCGCCAGGAATTGCGCAAAGTCTCCAGCGCCCTTACCTCGCAGATGGACCTGGCAACCATCTTGCGCCGTATTGTTGAAGGCATTGCCACCGCTCTGCATGTGGCTTCGGCCATCGTTACGCTCGACCGGCGGGCCGGTAGTCTGCGGCTTGAAGCACAGCATGGACTGCCTGCTGATGTGCTGCAAAAAATCATCGGCGGCAAGCAAGTGCTCAGCGATCAAACCATTATCGGATTCACCTTGCGTCGCCGCCAACCGGGTGTTTCAAATGATATCGCGCAGGATGAACACTTCCCGGCCAACTCGGACTTCGCCACGCAACTTGGGATGCGCTCGGTCTTTAGCTACCCACTTATCGTCGGTTCCACCGTCTTCGGCGCGCTTTTGCTTTTCTCTCCCGAACCAGGCGGCTTTACCCCGCTCAAAACCGACATTCTCTCGCTTTTTGCAAGCCAGGCCATGATTGCCATTCACAATGGTATGCTGCTTGAGACTGTGCGCGAACGCCAACGTTTTCAACAAACTATTGAGCAATTAGAAAACGCCTTACGGAATCCCCTCGATCCGCAGCAGGAGCAGGCTCTGCTCGAAAACGTGCGTGCCGAGACCGAACGTACCTTTGGCATTAACTTCACCAGTTTGTTGCGTTATATCAGTGAACGTCTACTAACGCGCAGCGAGCGTGATTTTCAGTCACTCGTGCAAACCCTGCAAAGCGAGAGTGCCCACCCTGTTACACTATCAGCCGATTTCGCGCCACTGCCAATGGAGGCCGGTTCGCAGGCGAATACTCCTCTCGCGGCAACCGAAGCCGCCACGGAAGAAGGTACCGCCGCGCTTATGCGCACAGCAGAAGCAGCCCTTGAACGCGCTGGTTTGCTGGGAAATGTGAGCGCTGCTTTCACCGCTATGCTCGATCCAGTGCGCTCCTCCAGCAAAAGCGCTTTTTCTATGCCACACCTCTATGAGCGTGTGACGCGCAACATACAGGACCCCTGGTTCATCGTTGACCTTCAAGGGCATTGTATCTACGTCAATCCCGCCGCTGAAGCCCTGTGTGGCGTGCGCCTTGATCTGGACAAGGCAGGGAACATCGCCTTCGAGTCATCATTCCTGGCAGCTCAACAGGAACTGACGCTGGCAGGGGCTTTGGCTGGTCTGCTGCCGCGCATACGCAACCTTGAAGAAGTACAGGCATACCTTCAGGAATTTATCACTCTAGACGTACCCGATAAGTATAACGCGGAAACGCTCCAGCATATAGGCGAAGACGAAGAAAATATGCCGCGCCTCAATCCGTTGCCGAGAAATACTTTACGCTGTGTGATTGCTACAGAGCCGGTGCAACGGCAGGCCTTGCCTGCGCGTGATAAGCCTGTTGATACAAGTCGCCTGTACAAGCGGAGTATGCCAGCTTCCAGGTTGCGTTCCAACAGCTCGTTTGCTATGCTGCTTGACAATGCGCCAAGTGATCGTCACTATCAACTTATGCGCTATGCCCTGTATGACCGGCACAACGAATTAATCGCCCATGCTTTGCAAATTCACGACATAACGGACCAGATGCTCGAACGAGCGCAATAAATCGACCCTGCTTTCGTCAGTATCTCACGACTTGCGCACTCCGTTGACCTCTATCAAAGCCGCCGTCAGCAGCCTGTTGCAGCCTGGCATAGAATGGGACGAGAAGATGCGCAGGGAGATGTTGGAAGACATTGATGCCGAATCAGATCACCTGGATGAGTTGATTGATTCTATGGTTGAAATGTCGCGCATCGACATGGGCGCCCTCGCGCTGGAAAAGGAATGGAGCGATTTACAGGAGATCGTCCACAGTTCCCTCTCGCGCATCAAACAAACCTTCGCGGGCCGTCGCATTCAGGTGACATTTGAGCCAGATTTACCGCTTATCTACGTTGATTACTTGCAAGTGAAGCGTATATTGTATAATCTTCTGGAGAACGCTGCTCGTCATAGCCCACCCGATGAAAATATACAGTTGATTGCCCAAACCGTCTCATTGGAGATGTCCGGTGAAAAAGCGTCTGACGGCGCCTTGCGCTGTGTGCGTGTGCAGGTAATTGATCAAGGTAGTGGAGTGCCGGAAGAGGAGCGCGAGCGTATTTTTAAATCGTTTTACAGTCTTGATGGTCATACCGGTCTGGGATTGGCAATCAGTCGTGGTATTGTTGAAGCGCATCACGGGCGTATTTGGGTTGAATCTGCCCCTGGTGGCGGAGCGTGTTTTGTCTTTATTCTCCCCATTGCCCCGTGAAGGAGTTCTGACTTCATGAAAACAAAAGAAAAACGCATACTGGTTGTCGAGGATGATCCATCCATTCAACGTATCCTCAAACGCAGTTTGCTGGTGAATGGTTACGAGGTAACGGTGGTTGATTCTGGACGCCAGGCAGTGGAGTTAGTGCGTACCTTACAGCCCGACCTGATCTTGCTCGATCTGTGTTTACCGGGTGATATTGATGGTATGGAGGTATGCACTCGCGTTCGTGAGTTGTCCCAGGCTCCCATCATTGTAGTATCGGCCCGTTCGGAAGAGCCGCTGAAAGTGCAGGCGCTTGACCTGGGAGCCGATGATTACCAGACCAAACCATTTCACACCGAAGAATTGCTGGCGCGCGTGCGTTCCTGCCTGCGACGCGCAGCCACGCAAGACGCGGAAAACCCCTCCAAACCTGATATTATCAGTACCACTGATGGCTATTTGCGCATGAACCTGATGCGCCACCAGTTATTCGCTGGCGAGGAGAAAATCAATCTCACCCCTACCGAATATGAACTGTTACACCAACTCATGGTGAACGCGGGCAAGGTGATGACCCATCGTGTTCTTTTGCGCGAGGTCTGGGGGCCTGAATATGGCGACGAGGCCGATTACCTGCGCGTCTACGTCCGGCAGTTGCGGCGCAAAGTGGAACCGGAAGCTTCGCAGCCACACTACATTCTTACAGAACCCGGCGTAGGCTATGTGTTTAATGAGCAGGTAGTGTTCCAGCAAGAAACGGGGGTCGTACTATAAAATCGCATCACAGGTTAGTGATTTTAACGTAATCTTAACGAGTTTTAACGACATTTTTATGGTTGGCTCATATCCATTTGTCGTACACTGCATTATGGGGTTGTATGTGGTTCGTTACTAGTAGGGGTAGGGTAAGACGTTATGTATCAGCGCAAACACGGCGAGGGTATACAGAGTTCGAACACAGATCTTTTGTGGCCTGTGCCTAAATCGGCTACTCGCTCAAGTAAACGCTTGAAGGTGCTGATTTTGGGGACTGGTGATCATCAAGATCATTTTGTACAAATTCTGGCCGCGAACGTGCAGAAGTGGGGTTACGAAGCCTGTATACTTTCTACCTGCGAGGTTACTGGAGGAGGGAGCTCGTGTAATACTGAGGTAGTGGGGGATGTTATGGTGTACGACCTGGACGGCCCTCTCCATATGCCAACTGTACAGCAGGGTAAAACGAGTGAAGACGCATCGATTGCCGTGCCCTATCTGACGTGTTCAGATAAAGGGTGGCCGCGTGTGCGTCTCATGATAGCCTTGAGTAGTCGCTCTGTTTCACGTTTCACGCTTGAACAAATCGGGGCGGTCGCTCTGCTTTACAAGCCATTTCAAATGGAACGATTACAGCGCTACTTGCAGGCCTTTCAACAGGTTTTACTCAATGCGTCGGAAAGCATCAGTGGAGATGCATCGATACGGTCTGCTAGCATGTTGGTGGACAGGGGATTGAGCCGCTACACAGAGCGGTCAACGCGTATTCTGGTGGTTGAGGATCATCCGCGTGTGGCCGAAACGATCCAGCAATGTCTGGAGTGCGAGCCACGCTATGATATCAAAATCGCGGAAGACGGCCTGAATGCTCTTGAACAATACGTTGCATGGCGGCCGCATTGTATTGTTACCGACCTGCTTTTGCCCTATATGGATGGCTACCAGCTTATGCGCACCCTGTCGGCGGCAACTCCGCGGCAAATGCCTGCATTCGTGGTGATTAGCGCGCTGACGCAGCATGAATTGCCGGAAAGTCACGTATATCCACACGGGAAGAGCGTTGTTTTTATTGACAAGCCGTTTCAGATTGAAAATTTACTGGATGCCGTTGAACAAGCGCTGACGTAGTAAAAGGCCTCCTGAAAAGACATATACATAAAAGGATCGAGGGATCATGGAGTCGCAAGACCTCATCATGGATGGAGATTTACAAACACTTGGCATCCAATCCATATTGAAAATGCTTGCCCTGAGCGGGAAAACAGGTACGCTGTTTATACAGTCGGGACGAGAGACGCTTTCAATTAGCCTGCGCAAGGGCCAGATCGTCTCCTTGCGAGAAGAGGGGGTCAACCAGCCTGACTTGCTGACTATGCTCTGCCTGATGAATAGACTCGATCCACAACGAGCGCAAGCTGTGCGCGAGGTCGCGCAGGGCAATATGCAGGTGGCCCTGCCTTTTCTGGTCGAGCAGCGCCTGATGACTCCCGCCGAGATGCAGCAGCGCCTGGAATTTGCTATAACGCAATCGATTAGCCATGCGTTACGCTGGGTCAACGGGCGTTTTTCATTTCATCGCCGCGTGATCACGATGGAGGTGAGAATGCAGCCCCTCGATGTCGATAGCGTGCTGCTTGAGGCTCTGCGCCAGGCGGATGAGTGGGAAGAGATGAATGAAATTTCTCTCACTCGTGCTACGATGGCGCGCTGGCTTCCCGAAGTGAGCAACGATGTGCGCAGCCTGGGATTAAGCCAGGATCATATCGACGTTTTGTGTCTTGCCAACGGCGAAGTGCCGCTGCAAGCGATGGCAATGGCCTTGATGCTGCCCGAAGCGCGCGTTGCGCGTATTCTTGGCCGCCTGTTTGAACTACGCCTGGTAGAAATGGTTGATACTGCCCTGGAAGGCGAACTTCAGCAAGACCTCACCAACATTATTATCATGTCGCAGCATACGCTCGCGCAGCAACGGCAAAACTCCGCCCCTGACCAGCATCTCCTCGGACTCATAAAGACGCTTTCTCAATGCATCAATGGCTTACTGATTCATCATGGCATGTACGCGAAAGCGCTGCGAGGGCGCGGCCAGCTTCCTGTAGCGGATATTGTGAGCTACCTGGAAAAGCGATTTGCCGGGTCACTGCAATTGATGGCAACGCAGCAATTCCCAATTCTGGAAACGGCCAGCTTCGTCAATGGGCAACTTGACTGTAGCGAAATATTTAATCTGAATAACCTGGTGCGCGGAGAGCAACTAGAAGAGTTTTACTGGGAAGCGGTACGCGGGTTGGCAGTGTTTTTGCGTACTGTATTTACAACTTTGTTGAATGATGAGGTAGGAAATTCATACACGGGGCGACAACTGAACGTGGTCTGGAAAGCATTCCTGACAGAAGTAGACCAGGAGATACAACAATACCAACTGTATCGCGCCGGGCAACAAGCTCAGAATACGCGCAATCGTTTCAACGATTCCGCCTTCCAGAGCGATGTCAACTGGAAAGGCGCGGCGCAGAAAGATGGCACCCCTCACTGGTCGCCTGAGTGGCAAAGGAGGTCAATCTAAATGATGGAACCGATACCAACGGTGTTAGTGGTGGACGATAGTCCCACGGTGCGGAAAATTGTGCAAATGACCCTGCAACGTGAGCATATTCGCGTAATTACTGCTGGAGATGGTCTCAGCGCTCTAACCTCGGTGGCGGATGAATTGCCAGCGCTTATTTTGTTAGATATTCAACTCCCACGCATGGATGGCTATACCATTTGTCAGATTGTTCGCAAGAACTTGCAGTTTCGCGCAATACCTATTATTATGCTCAGTGGGAAGGATGGATTATTTGATAAGATGCGCGGTCGTCTGGCCGGATCAACTGAGTATTTAACCAAACCGTTCGACTCGGTGGAATTGGTTCAGACCGTCAAAAAACATCTTGCCGGTTGGCAGCAACGGATGCCAGCGCAGCAAAATGATGGGATGCGCACGCGACTCCGACGGCGTGGGTAGAGTTACTTGTCCGATATCTCCTCGTAACAGGGTTATCTGGTAAGCATTGCACGGCACTCTACGTAAAATCAGCTGTGTGGATAGCCCTTCTTTCCCATATATCAGGCGCAGGCTATTGCGTCATTCCAAAGGAAAGGTATACTAGGATGCCAGGACATAAAGTACTCGTCGTAGACGATAGCTGGACAGAGTTGGCTATGATCGCGACGCCGCTACGTAATAGCGGTTTTGATGTTGTTACCGCTGTAGATGGCGATGAGGCCCTTGAAAAAGTGTTTCGAGAACTACCCGAGTGTATCGTATTAGATGTGGTGTTGCCGAAACAAAACGGCTTTCAACTGTGCCGCAAACTCAAGAGTTTCGAGGCCAGCAAAAATATACCCATCATTTTGTTGACGAGTAAAAATACACCACTCGATAAGTCCTGGGGGTTGCGGCAGGGAGCGGATATGTATATGACAAAGCCGTTTAACGAAGATGAGTTGATTAGTAACGTTCGTCGTCTTGTTTAGTTCGTAAAGAGTGAAGTTCCAGGAGCTTAATCATGTTTCAGCGCGATGCAAGGGTGCAGCCACAATCACCTACGGGCGCATTGCGGCGTGACGGGAATGCTGCCATTCCCGGTGCTTCGCGTGGATTGCCTGCCAATTTGACAAACCCGCAAGACCTGGCAAATGTTTCGTTAGAAACTACGGTAGTTGGTGAGAGCTATTTAATTTTTACGATAGTGGAACGTGAGTTGGCGTTACAAGCTGAACATATTCAGGGCGTGGAACGGCTGGCGGATGTCACCCCTCTACCACATGTTGCTCCCTGGGTGATCGGTGTCATCAATTTGCGTGGCTCCATTGCCTCGGTGGTGGATCTGAGAGCTTTCCTGGGGATGGAAGTTCTCCCCCATAATCCGCGCACACGGCTGTTATCAGTCAAATTCAATGAGATGGTCATTTGTCTGGTCGTTGATAGTGTGAGCGAGATGATCTCTATTCCACCCGCAGCTATCATAACCGATATGCGCCGGGCGACAATCCCCCAACGGCTGACGCCATTCGCCGGGGGAACAGCTCTTCTGGGTAAACGCAGTGTCATTCTATTGGATGCCTCTCGTTTGCTTTTCTCTGAAAAGATGCAGCATTATGCATAAATGTGAGAAGGGGAAAGAGTTGGACGTTATGCTGGTAAAGTGAAATGACTTGAAAGGCGGGTTGCTGAATGAAAGCGTTTTCAAAAAAGCGGTTTGCCTGTCATGAAGAGGCGCAGATGCTGCTTGCCTCAATAAATAAGCTGCTTCACAAAAGAGGAGACCTGGCGGATGAATGATACCGATAAAGGTGGAATGACAGTAAGCTCACTGTTGTTGACAAGCCTTATTGTCTCGCTTGCCCTACCCGAGATTGCTTTACTAATCCTGGGTGTGTTAAAAGGGGGCGCCGATCCGAACTTCACCTATGTGGCGGTCGGGGCCGCGCTCATAGTGCTGGTGGGAGTGCTGGGAGTCAACTATTTTGTGCGACGCAATATCCAGAATCGGCTCTTGAGCCTGGTGGAAACGTGTCGCAACTTCGCCGGTGGAGATCGAGCGGTTCGCGCACCTTTCACCGGTGAAGATGAGTTTGGTATGCTTGCCACGTCACTGAACTCACTCCTCGACGGCCAGAACTTTACAGCGGGTGGCTCTTCTAGTAGCAATAGTAACATCGGGAGCGATGCCGCGGCCCTGCAAGCTCAGATCGAAAAACTCCTTCAGGAAGTAAGCGCGGTTGGTGATGGCGATTTGCGTGTCCAGGCCGAGGTAACGCCTGATACGCTAGGCGTGCTGGCCGACTCGTTTAACTATATGATCGAGGAACTGGCGAAAGTCGTCGGACGTGTGCAGGCGACGGCGGTACAAGTCACGAACGGTACGCGCCGCATTCTGGATCGTTCCGCCGATCTGGCGCACGCCACAGAGATGCAGGTAGGTCAAATCTCCCAGACCACCCAGGCAGTGGAAGAACTGGCTACCTTCATCCAGAATGTCGCCCATAACGCTCGCTTGAGCGCGGAAGCAGCCCAGGATGCGTTGCGCAACGCCAACGTCGGCCAGAACGCGGTGCGCCAGTCAATTGAGGGTATGGTACTCATTCGCGAAAATGTGCAGGAAACCTCGAAGAAGATCAAACGCCTCGGCGAGCGTTCCAATGAGATCAGCGAAATCATTCGTATCATCGAAGACATTGCTGACCAGACGAACCTGTTGGCCCTGAACGCCGCCATCCAGTCCGCTATGGCTGGTGAGCATGGACGAGGATTTGCGGTTGTGGCCGATGAGATCCGCCTGCTGGCAGAACGTTCAACCGAGTCGACAAAACGTATTGAGACCCTCGTTAAGAGTATTCAGGGCGATACCTATGAAGCCGTCGTCGCAATGGAAGATAGCACCCAGGAAGTAGTCAAGGGGTCGTCGCTCGCCGATGACGCTGGCCGCGCTCTGAACTCCATCTATACCGCGGTGGAAAGACAGGCGCAGATGATCGAAGACATCGCCCGCGCCGCCAATGAGCAGGCTCAGGTGTCTGAAAATGTGGCGGTTGCTATGGGCGAGATTTCGGAAACCACGCGCCAGACGAACATCGGTACGCAGGAAGCATCGATGAGCGTCAGTTATCTGGCGGAACTTGCCGATCAGTTACGCGCATCGGTCTCGACCTTCCGCTTGCCAGAACGCGCAAATCAAATGGTGGACGTTTTCCCAGAAATGAACCAGATGCAGGCTCTGCCGGTAGGCAACGGCGACCAGTATTACCAGCAAGATATGCCTATGAACAATGACTGGAATTCGGGCTTTTCGTCTGACTTCCTCTCTTTGCCACAGACGCAAGAGTCCGATAACGCGGGTTCCTACCAGTATGCCTTTAGCAACCAGCAGGATTTCGGCTCGCAGCCTGGTTTTACTCCGCAGTTTGGCGGGCAGGCCTATGGTAACCAACAGGGTTTTGGTGGGCAGCAATTTAGCGGTCAGCAGTTTGGTAATCAGACCGGAATGACTGCATTTAATGGGGGCATGGGACAACACTCCGGCGACCAGGGTGGCTTCAACTACCAACAAAATTTTGAAGGTCAGTTTGATGTCAATGACCAGGGATTTGGGAATGGGAACCAGAATCAATCATACTTACCGCCTGCCAATCAAATGACACCCGGAGCTCCTCCCCAGCAGAACTTTGGTCTCCCGCATTCCCAGACAGGGCCTAACCCGCGTCAGCGTCCGCGAAACCCCGGACAAAATCAATCTGGATTTAGTCAGGACCAGGTGCCTTTTCCGAACAGTGGCTATCTGGGGCAGTAATTAAGCAAGAATGAGTGGGTGCGCGCATCATGTCGAATACTTTTGATAAACTCTCAGTCCTCGATTCGTTCATCGAAGAGGTAAACAGTTATTTGCCCGAAATCGAAACAAATCTCGGACGGTTGGCGCAGTCAACGGATGACATGGAGGCTCTTGAGGAGAGCTATCGTCGCGCCCACACCATCGGCGGCTCAGCGTCTATGATGGATTTTCCGGGTCTGGCTCATGTCGCTCACGGCATGGAGGATATCCTGTGTGACGTACTGGATAATTTAGCCAAACTCGATTCGCCTACTCTTGGTCTGCTGCATCGTTCTCTTGAGCGCGTCCATCGCCTTGTTGATGGCATTCACAAAGGTATCGATGAGAATGCTGTTATTGCTGAAGATGATGCCGATTACACGCAATACCGGTCGCAATTAGAACTGGCGGCCCGCGCCACCACTGATCAGGGTAATGCGCCTGTATCACCGACCGGGCAAACGCAGGTCGAAGCGCCTGCATCATTGAGTCTGTCTTCCACTATTTCCTCGCTGGATGAGATGCTCGCTTCTTTCCGCACCCCTGGCGCCTCTGTAGGTGAAGATGTGTCCTGGCCGGAAGACCCGGTACCCGTGTCAAACGCTGATGCGCGTATCCAGCAGGATACGCAGCCCCGGCAACCATTGCCTGCTAAAGCGACTGCATTTTCCGAGCCGACCCAGCCGAGCGCGTTGGAGTTACTGGCAACGCCTGCGCAGCGTATTTCAGACAGCCCACCTGTGACTCCAATGCCACTGGTTGTAGATGAGCGCGAAACTATTCCTCCTCAATTTCATGAATCAGTACATGGTTTGGAAGCGATGCGTTCCAGTGGAAATGTCCCTGCACTACTTTCGAGCGAACGTGGCGCGCAGGCGAATGAGTCTTCTGTAGCGCAAATCTACCATAAGATGCAAGAGGATGCGCGGGTTTTGGAAGAACAGGCAGCATCACTTAAGCGGACACTGACGCAATTGCGCCTGGCGGCTACGGTTGTCGAAGCCCAACGTACCGAGTTCAAAGGTTTTCTAGATGGTTCTAAAGATGCCCTCGACCGCATGGAGGAATGGGCGGGTAAAGCCATGGGCCTGAACCTGCGCAATAGTCCAGAGCAGGTGCGACGGTATTTGCCCCTCTCGGTCATGTGGGTAGCGAACAACAAAATGAAGAAGGTGCTGGAGCTGCTAGCGCAGATGACCGGCACTGTTGAAATGACCGATGAGCAAATGCAGGCAAGCATGGCGCAGTTGCAATCCTCGATAGATGCTTGCGGCGAGGCCATCGATCAATTGCAGGTAGCTCCATCCGGCCAGCCCTGGAGTCCCTGGGAGAAGCAAGTATCGCGCGATACCGTACACGAGCGTGTTACCTTTGAACGCCATGCCGATATTGCCGATCTGCGGGCAGAGATCGAAGCCCGACTTCGAGAAGAATACGAACAACATCCGCCTACGGTGGCTACACGCGCGGAGTTAGAGCGACAAATACGCGGCGAATTGCGCGAGGAGTTTGAAGCTCGACGACAGTTGCAAGAAAGTGTCGTTGGCACAGGCATAAGCGAATCGCTGCAGGAGCTTGAGGCTCGTCTGCGCCAGGAAATCGAAATTGCCGTGCGTAGTGAATTTCTCAGTACGCTCACCGGCGAAGCGGACGACACTCCAGGGGCGATATTTATCGACCAGGCTGCTGCTCTACAAGCTTCGCAATCTAGATCGGCTGCCTCATCAATACCTGCGTTGTCTGCGCAGTTTTCTCAATCTGCGCCCGCGGCGCCGTATGTTTCACCCCTGGCGGCGGACTTTGGTGAGGAAGCAGCAGAGATTTTCAAACTGGAAGCAGAAGAGCATTTGCAAACCATCAGTATGTTCGTTGCCAGCCTGGAAAAGGCTCCGACCGACCTCGAACCTATTCAAGGTATACGACGCGCAACACACACGCTTAAAGGCGCGGCTGGTATGATGGGCTTTCGCTCCATTGCTGATCTATGCCATATCTCAGAGGATTTGCTTGGTAGTGTGATGGAAGAAACTATTCCCATCACACCTGACGTACTCAGTATTATTCTGGATACGGCTGAAGCTCTTGATGTGCTTATCAACGAAAAGGGCGCGAGTAGTGAGAGCGCGGCGGCAGTGGAGTTGTTGCGCAAACGCTACAATCAAATCCTGGGCGAACAACCGGCCCTCGCGAGCGTCATGATTGAGGAGCTTGAAGCGGACATCGAAGCTAGCGAGTCTGTGATTTTGCAGGAGGCGACCGCTAAAAATGTGGTCGATGCCAACCTGGCGAATGCCGGGGTTGCGGGGATGCAACAGATGGCTCGCGGCGACCTCAGTGTGCGCGTACCGTTGACCAAGCTCGACGAACTGGTTAATCTCTTTGGCGAATTGTTGGTGAACCGCAGCATTCTCGAAGAACGATTGCAACGCTTAGTACGCCTGGTCTCGGATGCCGGGGTGAGTAGTAACCGCTTGCGTGACGTAGGTCAGAAACTGGAGAGCCGTTTCGAGGCTGCCACGCTGCCCAGCGGACGCTCTGTTCAGGTGATGCCGGGTCAAGGAAATAGCGGCATCAATGGTCATAATGGCGCGAAGAATGCCAATGGTCGTGTTGAACCTGCTTATATGGCCGAATTTGACGAGCTGGAACTTGACCGCTATACGGAGTTCCACCAGTTAGCTCGCGGTTTGAGCGAAGGCATCTCGGACATGACTACCCTGAGCAATGAAATGGATACGATCATCCGTGATTGTGAAGGTGTCTTCAGTCGCGAAAGTCGCCTCAATACCACCTTCCAGGATCGCTTGATGAAAGCTCGCCTGGTGCCCTTGTCAACCATGATCCCGCGCCTGTATCGCACGGCTCGCGCTGTGGCCCTGAAACAGCATAAAGAGTTTGAGTTCGTGTTAGAGGGTCAGGAAACCGAGGTTGATCGCACGGTTATCGAGGAAATTGCTGGCCCGTTGCTGCACCTCATGCGTAACGCGGTGAACCATGCTATCGAAACGCCAGCAGCGCGTTTGCAGCGCGGTAAACCATCCGCTGGTCAGATCAAACTTTCGGCGGCGTATGAAGGGAACCAGGTCGTCATTATGGTGCGCGATGATGGCACCGGCATTGACCCCGATCGCGTGCGCAACGCGGCTATCTCGCATGGCTTTATCACTCCCGACCAGCAGTTAAGTGAAGGCGATATCATTGAGTTGATCTTCCGTCCCGGCTTTTCGACTGCCGAAGTGCTGAGTGAAGAAAGCGGGCGTGGCGTCGGCCTGGATGTCGTGCGCGATAGCGTCTCGCGCCTGCGTGGAACGCTCGAGGTAGAGTCAACGCCTGGTCATGGAACCGCCTTCACTATGAAATTTCCCACCAGCCTTGCTATTCAGAGTACCATGATGGTGACGGTTGGCGAAAACCAGTATGCTATTCCCACCGTTATGGTTGAGGCCATTGGTCGCCTGGACAATTTCAAACAGTCAGCATCGGGCGGTCGCGCCGCGATTGTCGTGCAGAACGATCTCTACCCACTCATTCTGCTTTCTCAACTCCTGGAGCTGCCAACGAGTACTCCCGATGAAAAAGCTCCTGTATTGCTGGTGCGTACCGATCGCCACCGCGTCGCGCTGGTGGTAGACAGTATTCGGGGCAAGCTGGATGTGGTGATGAAGAACCTGGGGCCACACTTGAGGCATGTGCATGGCATAGCTGGTGGCACCGTACTGGGTAACGGACGTGTGATTCTAATCCTTGAATTAATCGAATTGCTGTCGCCGCGCCCAGGGTCGCAAAGCTACGCGCTTAACGTTCCCACCTCTTCGCCTCTGCGACGTGAAAGGGGAACCGCGTCGGCTGCGCAAAATGCGGTTGCGCTCGCGGGCGCTGCTGTGCCGGTAGCTCAAGCTCCCGCGACACGTGGCACAACGGTAACAACAACACCGGTCAAGCAGACCGTCGCTGGAGGCAAGCATATACTGGTGGTGGATGATAGTCCCAGCGTGCGCCGCGTTGTAGGTAATATGCTCAAGCAGAATGGATGGGATGTGCAGTTGGCTCGCGATGGTGTGGAAGCGCTGGAAATGATTTCGCGCGAAACCCCGGCTGCTGTCCTGCTCGACATCGAAATGCCGCGTATGGATGGCTACGAGTTAATGGCAACTGTACGCGCGCAGGAGCAATACCGCACCTTGCCCCTGGTGGTGCTGACCTCCCGCGCGGCAACCAAACACCAGCAACGCGCGATGCAGTTGGGCGCGAGCGCCTATGTCGTCAAACCCTACCAGGATGAAGAGTTACTCAACATCCTCAAGTCGCTCGTCTATGGCGCAACTGTATAAAATTGTGGTTCGTTTTTGTGTGGAAAGTGACCAGGGCGGGGCTTGCCCCCGCCCTGGTCATGATGCAGTATAAAAAGCGAGGTTTCATATGGGTGTTGAACGCGCCGTAACGCGCTGGTACGTCCAGCGACAAATACTGCTCAATGAAATTGCTGAGCTTGAGGCGAAACTCCAACCTGCTGGTGTAGATGCGCAACAAACAGATAGCAAAGAGGCAACCGCTCTCAAACTCCAGATTGCAACAACGCTTGAGAAACTGCGACTAATGGGTTCTTGCCCCAAACCTATGATGGGCTGAAATCATGGATTACGCTGTGAGCGCATCAATGATCAGTCCGCCCATCACCTGAGTTCCAACCAGTTCTTTGCCAGCCTCTTTCAAATCCTCTGTGCGATAGCCTGCCTCGATGACCTGTTCAACCGCAGCATCGATAACGTCGGCTTCCCGGTGCAGTCCGAAGGAATAGCGCAGCATCATGGCAACTGTCAGAATAGCGGCAATGGGGTTGGCTTTGCCTTGACCTGCAATATCGGGTGCGGAGCCGTGAATGGGTTCGTACATGCCAAACAGCCCGTGCGCAGTCTGGCGCGTCCCCAGGCTGGCGGATGGCAACATACCCATCGAACCGGCCAGCATAGCCGCCTCGTCGGTCAAGATATCGCCGAAGGTATTCTCGGTTACGATGACATCGAAGGCCGTGGGGCGGCGCACCAGTTGCATAGAGCACGTGTCCACCAGCAAGTGATCGACTGTCACGTCGGGATACTCGCCCGCGACCCGTTCGGCAACCTGCCGCCACAGGCGCGATGTATTCAGTATATTCGCTTTATCGACCGAAGTGACTTTCCTACGCCGGTTCCGCGATAGGTCAAAGGCCACGCGCAGAATACGATCGATTTCGTGTTCGGTATAAAACATGGTATCGACAGCTTCTCTGCCGTGCGGCGTCTCGCGAATCTCGCTGGGCGTGCCGAAATACAATCCCCCCGTCAATTCGCGCACGACTAGTAAATCCGTGCCTTCTAAAACTTCCGGCTTAATCGTCGAGGCATTCAGCAGCGCCTTAAATGGACGTATTGGGCGCAAATTGGCGAAAAGCTCAAGCTCTTTGCGCAGTCGCAGCAAGGCGTTTTCTGGCCGCACCAGTGTTTTTGACCCTTCGTACCCTGCTATGCCCCCGACCGCGCCAAATAAAACCGCGTCGCTTCGCTGGCATAATCCCATAGTAGCATCAGAAATCGCCTGCCCCTCGGCCTCGATTGCCGCAATGCCCACCAGCCCATGATGCATCTGAAACGTGTGCTGGTAGCGTTCGCCAATGCTGTGCAGCACGCGCACGGCCTGCTCGATAACCTCTGGCCCGATGCCGTCTCCAGGCAATACGGTGATTGTGTATGTTCCCACAGCTTATGTCTCCTCACTCATGCCGCAACGTCAATTGTGACCATTTGTGGTCTCTCAATCTCTTCTGGCACAGGTTCGCCATTTGCGATGAGATCTTCAATATAACCAGCAATAGCCTCACGCGCGCGTTCTATACACTGCTCGACGGTTTCACCCTGAGTGATACACCCTGGAAGTGAAGGAACGGTTACGGTGTATCCTCCTTCTTCCAAATCGGGTTCAAGAATAATGGTATACTTTTTCATATCGCATCTCTCCTCTACAGGAACTCCTGGAATTCTGCGGCACTCAGACCTGCTTGCTGCAAAATGGATTGTAAAGTTTTTGGTTTGATGATCTCTCCAGAATGTACAGGAACCGTCACTCGCGATTTAGGAAAGCTTGCATGCCTCAAATATACATGCGAACCACGCTGGTGATCAAAATACCATCCTGCACGTTTTAGCGCTTGTACTACTTGATTTCCGGTTAAACGCGGCTGCCTTGGACTCATGAGGTTCGCTCAATGAAGCTTTTGCAGATGATCATTAAAACACCTCTACTTGTTCTTGATGCCAGAATTATACCTGATATCAGGGGTATCCGTCAAAAAAAGCCGTTTCTCGGCATATGGTCAGTTGTGGCGCAACGTGCTATAATTACGACAGGTTAGGAGACGGAACATACCGGACTCCTTTCTCATATTACACTCTGCGAATATATCAACCGGGCAATAGGTGCTGCTAAACCTTTGCATGGGAGTTATTACATTATGAGCAGCGATACAAAAACCAATGGGAATAGGCGACCCAAACCTGTGCCAATTGTTATGGCAAAAGGTCCCCATGAGTACATCCCTGGCGATCAGGAGTTGCCGGTTCAGCTCACCAGCTTCATAGATATGCTGCAATGGGCGCAGAATTGGGCGCGTTCAAAATCTGTCTGGCCGCTTGGGTATGGCCTGGCCTGCTGCGCCATTGAAATGATGGCGAGCGCGCAGGCGCACTACGACCTCTCGCGTTTCGGCTCAGAAGTGTTCCGCTCCAGCCCGCGCCAGGCCGACCTGATGATCGTAGCCGGTACGGTTTCGGTCAAGATGGGGCCGCGCCTGCGCCTGCTGTGGGAGCAGATGCCAGAACCCAAATGGGTGCTCAGCATGGGCCAGTGCGCGAACTCTGGCGGCGAATTTTATGATAGCTACTACACCGTCCAGGGAGTTGATACCATCGTACCTGTGGATGTGTATGTGCCCGGCTGTCCGCCGCGTCCAGAGGCATTGATCGAAGGTATCCTCAAGTTGCGCGAAAAAATCGCCAAACAGGGCTTGAAAGTGCGTGGCGAGAAGGAAATAGAGGTGTAGCCGATGCGTGGAATACTGAGCGGAATGGGGCTAACTTTTAGCCACCTCTTCCGACCCAAAGTAACCCGGTATTATCCCTACGAAAAGCCTAAGCTTCCCCCGCGCAGTCGCGGGTTGATTCAGTTGATCGCTGAAGAGGGACTGAAAACCGACTATAACCTGAAATGTGAGTCTTGCTTGCTCTGCGAAAAAGCCTGCCCGCCGCGCGCCATTACCATCGAATACGAATCGATGCACAGGTGGAAAGAGCGTCCCTGGTTCGTCTCCCACGTGCGCGACGGGGCCGAGAAATTTGGCACGCGCAAAATGCCCCCGGCTACCGGCGCATCCAAAGCAGGGTACTATACGCAGCGCATCTCTGAGTATGCGACCGAATACCATGACAAGCCAGTTGCTCCCTGCGTATCTATGCCGGTGAAAGATTACCTGGAACCGCAAATAGACCTGAGCAAGGTAGACGATTTGCTGGCAAACTGGTCGCAGGAAGCCGGCGCGCTCTCATCGTTGCTGGACGCCGTAATGGATACCTATGGCTATCTGCCTTTACAGGCGGCCAAACGCATCGTACAGGCGCGCGGTGTGGATTTGAGCGATCTTTTCGGTATCGCCACCATGAGTCCCAAATTCAAGCCTGCACCCGCCGTCAAAGGCATAAAACGCGACGATCAACCCATACGTGGACTTTCACCCGCCACACGCGGGGTGTATGGGAATATTAATCATGTGAGGCAGCCCAATGCCTGAATTTGATACATCTTATCGTGTAATCCGGCGGCGAGGCGAGCCTGATGTGCGCTCACTCGAAGCATACCGCCGCGCTGGTGGCTTTGCCGCGTTAGAAAAAGCCATCCGCCAACAACTCCCGCAACAGGTTATCCAGCAAGTGTTGGACGCTCAATTACGCGGACGTGGCGGCGCTGGTCGTCTCACCGGGGAAAAATGGCGCATCGTAAGCCAGCAGCGCGACGACATCCGTTACGTAATCTGTAACGCATATGATGCCGATGAACGTTCGTTGGCGGCGCGTACCATGCTGGAGCGCAATCCCCACCAGGTTATCGAAGGCATCGTCCTGGCGGCCTACGCGGTGGGCGCTTCGGAAGCCTATCTCTTCACACGCAGCCTCTATCTTGAAGGGATTGCCTCGGTGCAGCGTGCCTTGCAGGAAGCGTTGGATGCCAATCTCGTTGGACGTGATATTTTAGGAACCGAGTTCAACTGCACCATTAACGTGGTGGGCGTCGATATTGGCTTCATGGGCGGCGAAGAAACCGTGCAAATCGCCATGATTAAGGGGCGGCGCGGTATGCCCGAACAGCGACCGCCATACCCCGCACAGGCTGGCCTGTGGGACCGACCCACCGTTGTCAACTCGATTGAGACGCTGGCAAACGTGCCCGTCATCGTGCGCGATGGGGCGCAAGCCTTTACCAGCGTGGGAACCGCCACAACGAGCGGCACCAAAGTTCTGACCATCTACGATTACGTGCCTGGCAGCGAGCCGAAGGTGGTTGAAGTTCCTTTCGGGGCCACACTACGCGAGATACTGCGTCACGCGGGCTATAACCGCGCGGAAGGCGAACTGCGCGCGGTCGTGGTGGGTGGCGCGGAGGGCGGCGCATTGCCCACCTCGCTGCTGGATACCCCCTTCGATTTCGATACGCTGGAAGACATTGGCGCGATGGTTGGTTCCGGTATCATCGAATTGCTGCCAGCCCATACCTGTATGGTGGCGTGGGCCATGGAGCGCAGTCGCTATTTGAGCAAAGAGTCCTGCGGGAAATGCGTGCCATGCCGCCTGGGAATGAAACGCATCACCGGTATTCTGGAAGGTGTCATCAGTGATGTAGGCGCAAAAAATGACCTGGATTTGCTGGATGAATTGGCGCAGTATGTGCCGAGTGGCTCGCTATGCGGCTTTGGAGTCCACGCGCCCAACGCGCTCAAAACGGCGAAACTCTACTGGCTTGAACATTTTCAGATGCACATCATGGAACAACAGTGCCCCACAGGCTCCTGCGTTCCGGTGCGCGCGCATCGTTTTGTCACGAAACATGTCTTGCCCTAAAATCAGTAGGGGCGTATTTATCGCGCCTTGTGCCTACGAGAGGTAATATATATGGCAATATCAATCCGAGATAATCTCTCTCCCATTGTGCATGATGCGCAGGCAATCATGCCGCGCAACGAAACCGGACATCCCGGCTTTACCCTGACCATCGATGGGAAAACCGTACAGGCATACGAAAATCAGACTATTTTGAGCGTGGCCGACGACAACGGTATTACCGACATTCCAAATATGTGTAATGATGGGAAGCTGGAGCCAACGGCGGCCTGTCGTATGTGCCTGGTGCATATCGAGGGCGTGAGCCAACCGCTTCCTTCGTGTACCACACCGGCTATGCCCGGTATGGTGGTGCGTTCGAAATCGGATGAGCTATTTCATATTCGCCGCACCAACCTGGAATTGCTGCTTTCAGACCATAACGCCTATTGCCAGCCGCCGTGTCAGGTGGATTGCCCGACGCACATCGATATCCCCGGCTACCTGGAATTGATCGCCAAGGGTTCGATGAAGGAAGCTGCGCGCCTGGTCAAAGAGGTGTTGCCGTTCCCTTATATTCTCGGACTGACCTGCCCCGCGCCGTGTCAGAAAGCCTGCCGGCGCAAACTGGTAGAGGAAGAAATCGCCATTTGTCGTATGCACGGACACGCCGCTGAGACATGTCTGCTCGATCCGCCGCATCCCTATCCAAAGGACCCTGCCACAGGCAAGAAGGTCGCCATCGTCGGTGGTGGTCCTGCTGGACTCACCTGCGCCTATTATCTCGCGCTGAAAGGCCACTACTGCAAAGTCTTTGAGATGCAGCCACAGGCTGGTGGTATGTTGCGCTACGGCATCCCGGAGTATCGCCTGCAAAAAGACATGATGGATCGCGAATTCCAGCATGTGTGGGATCTGGGCGTTGATCAGCAATACAACGTGAAACTCGGCGTGGATTTCAGCATCGATGACCTCTTTGCGCAGGGCTTCGACGCGGTCTATCTCGGCATTGGCTGCTGGATTAGTAACGATCCTGGCTTGCCCAATGACAAAGCCGATGGTGTTGTAAACGCCATTGCCTACCTGGGCGAAAAAGTCGAGGGGAAGCCCATCCCGGTCAAAGAGGGCATGGAGGTGGTTGTCATCGGTGGCGGTTTTACCGCCTTTGACTGCACTCGCACCTCGCTGCGCCTGGGCGCAAAGGTGCATACCATGTATCGCCGCTCGCGCCAGGAAATGAACGCGCACGGCGCGACGGAGGAAGAGTCCGAAGATGGTGAGGCTGAGGGTACCGACCTGCAATTCTACGTCAGCCCCACAAAAATCCTTACCGAGAATGACAAAGTATCCGGCATCGAATTCCAGCGCACCAGGCTGGGTGAGCCTGATGCAAAGGGTCGCCAGCGTCCTATACCCATTCCTGGCTCGGAGTTTACTTTCGAGTGTGATACGATTATTCCGGCCATTGGTCAGTCTGTCGATACCAGCGTGATTGATGAAAAGTCGGGCGTCAAGTGGACGAAATGGAACACCATCCAGACCGATCCGCATAACTACATGACCGACCGCTACGGAGTCTTTGCCGGTGGCGACGCGCAGATGGGCGCGAAGACCATCATCGAATGTGTTGCCCAGGGCAAACTCGGCGCTCGTTCGATCAACGCCTTCCTCAATGGCGAAGATATGCAAGAAGTGGCTCACCGTCTGGAACTGGAAGAGCGCAAACCCGATCTGTTCGATATTGTGCCCTACAAGCCGGTCGAGCCAAAGGTCAAAATGCCGATGCTGCCGTATGAAAAGCGCCACCGCAATTTCGCGTTGATCGAGTTGGGCTATCTGCGAGAGCAGGCGGAGCGCGAGGCGGCTCGCTGTTTGCAGTGCGCGTGTCCGGCTGCCGGGCAGTGCGACCTGCAAAAATACAGCATCGAGCATGGGCTGGCGGATAACCGCTTCCACGATGGCGAGCCGACCGACTACCACGACTACGAACTTGATCTATCGCACAGCTTCATCTTGCGCGACCCCAACAAGTGCATCAACTGTACGCAATGCGTGCGCGTCTGCCACGACGTAATCGGCCCAGACTGCTACGGTATGTTCGGCAAGGGTTTCGACACCATCGTCGCCACGCCGTTCAATGTCAGCCTGCACGATACCGATTGTGTCTCCTGCGGCGCGTGCGTGCAAGTCTGCCCAACCGGCTCGCTGATGATGGCCGAACGCACGCTCAAACGCTATGCCTTCGCTCTTGATCGCTGCATCTTCTGCGGCGACTGCGTGGAGGTCTGTCCTCACGGCGCGCTCGGCGAAACCCCCAACTTCGAGCTATCCTTCTTCAACCGCTTCGGCGAAGATGTCACCCTGGAGAAGGGCGACCTTGCCGTTGCTCCCAACTACCTCGTGCGCCAGCGCCTGCCACGCGGCAAAAAGGATGTGCCGGTGATGAGCCCGCTGGTGCGACCACTGCCAGCACGCGGTATTCGCGAGTAATAAGATAGTTCAGAGATAAAAAAGTGGAGTACCTGAAATGGTACTCCACTTTTTTATCTCTGAACTATCATTTTCGTCCTTGCTCGAGTTGTGCCTGGAACCAGTTCACAACTCTCGGCCAGTCTAAATAAAGCCATGTCCACCATTCAAACGTAGATACTGTGCCATCTCATCTAAAACAGTCAGTTCTTTGCCATAGGTATGGTACAATATCATTACCATGAACATCTTTCAAAGTCGAGGAGTTGCACGGTATGGCATTGCAGCGTGGTCAGCGTATTCTGAGTTTTCCGGATGGCTTTTTGTGGGGGACGGCATCATCTTCCCATCAATGCGAGGGGAGCAACACCAACAATCAGTGGTATCGCTGGGAACAGTCGGGGCGCACTCTTACAGGTGAGACAAGCGGGGATGCCGCGAACTGGTGGCAGGAGGCCGAGCAGGATTTCAGGCTGGCGGAACAGATGGAGAATAACGCCCTGCGGCTGAGCATCGAATGGAGCCGTGTTGAGCCTTCCGAGGGGGGTTGGGATAGCGCGGCTATTGATCGTTATCGCCAGATGCTGACCGATTTGCGTAGGCGGCATATGAAGCCCCTTGTCACGCTGCATCACTTCACCGACCCGCTGTGGTTCGCGAATCGCGGGGGATTCACGAAGGTCGAGAATATACGCTACTTTGTGCGCTACGTATCCTATGTGGTTGAACAACTGCAAGACCTGTGCGATTTCTGGATCACCATCAACGAGCCGAATATTTATGCGGTGCTGGGCTACTTATTCGGCGAGTATCCTCCTGGCGATCACGATTTGATGCGCGCCATGCGCGTGCTGCGCAATATGATGCAGGCGCATGTCGAAGCTTTCTACGCCATCTATCGTATCCAGCCGCAATCCCAGATTGGCTACTGCCTGCATTATCGCCTCTTTGATCCCGCCAGCCAGCTTGTACCTCTGGACCGCGCCGCAGCAGGTTTGCAGGATACCTTTTTCAACTGGGCGCCTTTACAGGGTGGCGAGACCGGAAAATTTATCTTTCCATTCAACCTGCTGCTCGCTCCCGTCAAGAGCGCGGCTGGCGCGCGCGATTTTCACGGCATTAACTACTATACACGCGATCTGGTGCGCTTCGACCCGACACGACCAGCCGAAATGTTCGGGAGGCGTTTCGCTCTCCCCGGCGCGCTTCGCAACGATCCTGGCCTGGCAAATAATTTTGGCGAGATCTACCCGAAGGGACTCTATCGCGCACTCAAGTCGGTCTATCGCAAGACTCGCGGCAACAAGCCACTGTACATCACTGAGAACGGATTTAGCGATATGCTCGATGATCGCCGCCCGCGTGCCATCCTGGAACACCTGGCAATGGTGCATCAAGCTATTCGCGAAGGCATTCCCGTGCGCGGCTACCTGCACTGGACACTGGTAGACAACTTTGAGTGGACGGAAGGGTGGGGCGTGCGTTTCGGTCTGATAGAACTCGACCCGCGAACCCAGGAACGCACCCCGCGCATCAGCGCCAGCATGTTCGGCGAAATCTGCCGCGCCAACGCCATCACCGAAGCCATCGTCGCCCACTACGCGCCAGAAGCGATGGAGAGCATTTTTGGCGTGGCGCAACAAAGTTTCCAGGGCGACCGCGAGGGTCGCCCCTACCCTATACGCTAGTAGCGTTAGACACCGTCGTAGTAGGGTAGGGGCGACCCTCGCGGTCGCCCTGGAAATCTATGGCCTCGCGGTCGCCCTGGTCATCTATGACCCACGCGGTCGCCCTGCCCAATTGCTGGCTTGTCATACCTACGCCTGACGTGCTACACTTCTATATAAGGACAGGGCATACTATCGCTTTTGTCTTTCATTTTATTGCAGCGCGAGGTTGGTTGTATGAGTAAGGCAATACGCATTTCCGAAATGGCTAAATTTCATTTTGGCGCCATTATTTTTTGTTCCGATGGCGAGGGTGGTAATCTGGCGAACGTAACCTTTGATGCCGCTACACGCCGAATGACGCATATAGGCGCGAAACAGGGGCGGTTGTTTGGCAAGATGGGATACTTGCCCTTTGAGAGCGTGATAAAGGCGACGGGTGATGGCGTGACGGTCGAGGCAAAACGCGCCGAACTGGCCATTGCTAACAACACGCCATCCGGTGGTGTCGTCTTTGATAGTAAAAGCGTCGTGGAGCGTGCCGGTTCTTCCACGAAAGGCACGTTGAAGCTGGTCGCGACGCAACCGGAGAATGGCGAACTGGCGTACATCGTGGCGCATAACGTGCGCGCGGGACAGGATATCCTCTTGCGAGCGGAATTTGTCACGGGCATGGGGAACGATCGCATTATCGTTACCATCTCTGACGATGCGCTGAACGCGCTTCCGCCTTACCATCCTGATGCTCTCTTGCAACAAGAAGTTGAGTCTATTTTGTTTGATCTCACTTCCATGCATGTCGACCTCAAGGGTATCACCATTCGCGTACTGGATGGCGTGCTCTATCTTGATGGCAATATTTCAAGTTCCTTACGCGCTGATATAGCGCGAGACCAGGTATATGGCGTGCAGGGTTTGTTAGAGATCAAAAGCACCCTGGTGGGTGATGACCAACTCGCGGCAGACCTGGCGCGGGCGCTTGGACAGGACCCCCGCACGCGCGATCTCCCCATTGGCGTCTATCCGAAACTTGGCGTGGCGCGTTTGAGCGGAGCCGTGCATACCGGGCAGCAGAAAGCGGCTGCGGAAGAGATTGCTCGCAAGTTTCCGTATGTGCGTTCGGTAATCAATGACCTGGTCGTTGATCCGAACTCAGATATGCTGCATGTCATGTCTGCGCCGGAGGGTGGCGAAGCGCAGGATAAGATTCCCGGCAGGTATGTCCGCCATACCCAGTAGCGATGGCATCCACAAAACCAGCATCGCCTGTACCATTGGTGCGCGCCAAAATCTACATACGAGGGAGCACAATACGCTATGCCCACGCAACGCCGGGAGATCGCTGCACAGGCCATCAAGGAACTGTGGCAGGAATTGCACATCGCTGAAGAGGCACCGCTTATCTTTGCCTCGCCCGTCCAACGCCGGATGCAACTTGAGCATCATCCTGTGTTGCTTAACCGCGTCACATCTAATAGCAAATCACGTAAGAACAAGAAGACCAGTTCAGAACCATTGAAAGCCTGGGAAGCGCTGGATGCGCCCACGTATGCGCAGGGCATCGCGGCAACAGGCGAAGTAAACACATTGCTCAAAGCCGATATGTTCCGCTCTGCCGAAATTGGCGAGCGCGGCGCAGTCCCGTCCTCACCGTATGGCTGGATTTGCTATACCTTCGCTTCGGGCTGGAGAGCTTTGTCTGTTTATTATTATGACTCCGATAACAACGATTCGCACGCCCTCAACGCTATTCCTTCTGGACGCCAGGACGAGTGGTTAGCCTTCCTCAAGCTGCTGGACGAAACCCACGAAGATATCTGGCGCAAGCAGCGGCGCGGCAGCATCGAAATTGTGGGAGGAGATGACGATCTGGCGGAGGTTATCAAAAAATCCTCGTATGACGATATCGTTTTACCGCCCGCCACCCTGGCGCATATTTCCGCCCAGCGTCATATTTTTGATCAAGATGTGCTGAACCGCTATGCCGCCCTGCGCATCCCGCGCCTGCGTAAAGCGCTTTTGATTGGCCCTCCTGGCACAGGCAAGACAACCTTGCTGAAAGCGGAAGGCGCCTACCACGCGCAGCAGGGAGGGCTGGTATTTTATGTATGTAGCCCCACACGCAACAACAGCGCATGGGGGCAGCTTTCCTATGCTCTGCGACTGGCCGGGGAAAGTCGTCTTCCATCGTTGATCCTGGTCGAGGATTTTGAAATGTTCGTCGCCACTCCAGCAGACTTGCAACTGGCGCTGAACACCCTCGACGGTATAGCCACGCCCGATAATCCGGCGGGAACGCTCCTGCTCGCTGCAAGCAACGAACCCGAAAAAATCGACCATCGCATTCGTGACCGCACCGGACGTATCGATGTATTGATTGAAATTGGACTGGTCGAAGATATCGAACTGGCCCAGCGTATGCTGGCGCATTTCCTGGGCAGCGCATACCGCGAAGAAGAACACGCCCCGGTCGCGCCGGGTCTCCTGAAGCATCCCGGCAGCCATTTCCGCGAAGTCTGCCTGGCCGCTCTCATGCGCGCCCTGCAAGACGGACGCACCGACGTTAGCGGCGCCGATTTACTCTGGTCCCACGAGGCTATTCTCATGGGTCAGGCCAGCGCGGAAGAATCGGAACGCTTCACACCTACCACGACGCGCAGGCGCGGCAGCTACTTTGGCCGCAATACGTGAGGAGGAGAATTGCTAAAGAGCCTGCTCCAGATCTCTAATAATATCCTCTACGTCTTCAATGCCGACCGAGAAGCGGATGCAGCCGTCGCTGATACCGATTTGCTGGCGTTCAGCCGCCGTTAAGTTGCGGTGCGAGGACATGGGCGGGTAACTCAATTCGGTATAGACATCGCCGAGCGTAGTCGCTGGCAGGCAGAGTTGCAGCTTATCCATAAAGCGAAAAGCGGCCGCACGCGATTGCTCTTTTAACTCAAATGCCAGCAATCCTCCAAAGCGCCCTCTACGAAATAAGCGTGTGGCGAGTGCATGTTGTGGATGGTCAGCTAACCCTGGATAATAGACCCGCTCGATAGCTGGATGTTGTTGCAAATAACGCGCCACTGTAAGAGCATTGTCGCATTGTCGCTCCACGCGCAGGGGCAGTGTTTTCATTCCGCGTGACACCAGAAAAGCGTCGAATGGGCCAAGCATGGCTCCCAGCATAGTCGCATAGGTGTGAGCCTGCTGGACATGCGCGTTTTGGGCGCAGATCATCACCCCGGCAGTGCAATCGCCATGACCGCTGATATACTTGGTCGCGCTATGCACCACGATATCGAAACCGTGTTCAATCGGTTTGAGAAGGTAGGGTGTGGTGAAGGTGCTATCAACCACGGTAACGGCTCCCACCTCGCGCGCGGCTGCGCTGATGGCGTCCAGGTCAATCAATTTGACAAGCGGGTTGGAGAGCGTTTCCGCGTAAATCACATCGGGCTGCTCGTCGCGAATCATTTGTCCGACATCAGGGCTGCATAGATCGCGCAGCAAGACCTCGACGCCAAAGGGCAGGAAGAGCGAGCGCAGCATACCGATGGTTGGCCCGTAGAGGTCGCGCGCAATGAATATCTTTGCCCCTGGAACCAGCCCGGCTGTCAGCACGGCAGCATGAATGGCCGCCATGCCCGAACCAAATACCACCGCCCCCGCGCCTTCCTCGGCCTCTGCCAGCACATTTTCGAGGGCCTGCGCGTTGGGGTTGCCCTGCCGCGCGTAGACATACGCCTTTTCGCCCGTTGGAAGCTCCCCGCTAAAGGCGCGGTCGAGCGCTTCCGCGTCCTCGTGCAGGTAGGTGGTGCTGGGGGAGATGGGCTGTACGGTCGGCCTGCCGGAATGGCGCGAGATAGCATGTTTTCGACTACCATGCACCAACAGCGTGTCAAGCGTCCAGGGTTGTTGTTCGTTGTGTTTCATGCGATCCTCCAGAGGCATAGAAAAGCGACCTGCCCAGGTCTCCCAATGCCTGCGATGCGCAGGCATAGATACCGGGAAGCCAGTAGGGTACGCCGAGCATATCGGGATGGAGATAGGCGAACGCGCCCGCGGCCACCAGGACCATCTCGATCAACGTGCCAGTAATGGCCGTCGCCAGCGAAAATACCAGGTTTTGCCAGTCGCTGCCTGACAGCAACCAGAAGTTGCAATAGACGAGCAATATAAGCAAGGTTTTAGTCAGCGTATCAAAGAAACTCGCGCTTATCAGGTAAACAAGTGGCAGCCATGCCAGCCCCAACAAGCTACTAAAAAGTGGCCGGAAGCGTCGATGATGCAGCAGCGGATCGAGCATGGGATGTGAATAGCCGATAGCCACCGCCGCGCCCCCAAAAAGCAAGGGAACCCACCATGCTACTCCCAGCAAAGTGGGTGATGTATAACGCTCAACGCCGCTAAAGACATGGAACGCATCAAGGCCTGTGCCGAGCAATGCGCCCGGTAAAAAGAGCCACAGAAGCGTCCTGCCTCGAAATTGCCGCATAACCAGATTTTATCTTTCCTGTCTCAACGATGTCTATTTGATATTGTACATCATTTAATCCTCATTCAGGCGAAGAGCCTGCCCCAGCGAGGGGCGCAGCACCGTCCAGGCCATCATGCCGACGGCGGTGAGACAGATACCAACTAGCAGTGCGAGGGCGATGCCGAGTGAAGGCGGTATCACGATCTGCTTTGAAAAGCTATGTTGGATGAGATAAAACTGGTTATCACTCAAGTTACTTAATGTGCCTGTGATGGGGATGTCAGAATAGATCAACGCTGGCACAACGGTTGTTGCAAGTATTGCTCCAAATAGGAGGCCAATCATCAATGCTGTGAAAAAGACCACGCCCTGCTCCAGCAAAAACAGGCTTGTGACCTGTAAAGCAGTTGCGCCGAGCGAGCGTAGTGTCGTAAAACTGCCGGAACGCAGCTTCGCGTTCTGCCAGGAAGCAAGCACATAGCCTATCAGCACCAGCAAGAGGGTGATGGTCGCCCCGATTGTCAGGAGCGTCAGCAGGTTGAGATACAGCGGCTCGCTATTGAGGATATCCAGGAGCGCGCGCCGGTCAAAAAGATTATTAAGACGAAGAGATGAGGTGGTAAGGGTAGCTCGCAAATGCGCCAGGGTTGCCGGATCATCCTGTGAGTGTAGCCACACGTAGTTGATGGGTAACACCGCCGTTTGTGGGGTGACAGGCGTTGCAGACGGCGCAACAGAAGTGCGGGAATTGTCGCGCTGGTAGAGCATCGCGTAAGTTGCATAGTCCAGCAATATCCCTCCGTTGATCGAGGCTGTGTTGCCGCTTGCGTCCAGAGTAGCCCCTTCGTTCACCGTCGGAATGTGTTGTACCAGCGCAACTACAACACCATGTAATAGGCTGTCATTCGACCCCGAGGCATAGTCCGGTAGGCCGGTCATATCTAGTGAAAACGTAGAGCCAACCTGGAGGTTTTGATTGCTAGCCGCTGAAGCATCTATGATAACCGGGACGCGATCTTGCCGTATACCCTCCGTTTCTTGTTGCCGCAGCAGCGCCATCAATGAGGTGAGGGATTGAGACGAATCTTGCGTTGTCCAATTCGCGGTCCCGGCAAAAGTGTTGGCGTCAACGGCTCTTACCGCGATGTAGGTATTGGCAGTCGATTGTGTGAGTAAGCCATCCTCGCTAAAGCCGGCTGTCGCAGAAATCACTCCCGGCAGTTGCCTGTAAGGCGAGGTAACGCCGGTAAGCGAGGCTTGCGACTGGTTGGCGGGAATCGCTATGCTCCCGCTAAAGTCAGCGCCAGACTCAAAGGCCGCGATATCGGATGATCTTTGTGCCTGCGAGGCCGTAAAAACCAGCGAAAATATAGCGAATGCCACGGTAAGCGCCAGCAGCAGCGTAATGCGCATTGTCTGGCGTGGTGAGCGAGACATCTGCGCGAAAGCCAGCATCGAGATGGCTCCCTGGCCGCGATTTGCCAGCCGCGCTCCCAGCCCTAAAAGTAAGGGGTAGAGGCGTAAAAGGAGCAGGATGCACCCGATAACCAGGAAAAGCGGGGCAATCAGCGCCAGTGGAGATGCAAACAGCACAACACTGCGTGTATCCGACAGTTTTTCGGTACTGTTGAGATAGAGTGAGATGACGTAACCTGCAAAAGCAATCACGATAGCCGCGACATCTAATCGCAATCTCTGCCACAGCGGACGGTGAGTAACGCGCGATGATTCGCGTCGCAACGACGAGATATTCATGCCCGCCGCGTAGCGCAGCGCAATGATGAGCGCGATGATCGCGCCAAACGCAGTTCCCAGCGCATACCAGCTCACGGAAAGCAGCGCATTCCAGGGTTGACTGGTTACGAACATGAGCGCGTCTTTCCCCTCACTTGCGAGACTTTGCCCTCCAAGAAAAACTGCCGAGACGAGCGCAAGAAGGGGACCAATAATCAGTGCGATACTTCCAAGTAGAACGCTCAGTAAAACCATCGATCGAAAAATTTGACTGGTAGTGGCTCCCCGACTGCGTAAGATAGCGATGGCAACTTCCTGGCGATCAACTTGCAGGTGAGCAACCAGGCTCACAAAGAAGAGCATCAGTCCGATAATCAGCACTGAGAGTATGAAGATGGGTATGGCGATCACCGCTACACGACTTCGATAGCGCGTGAGAGTGCCGGGCAGGTCAAAGGTATTTTTCGCGCTATTGAAGATAGCTACCTGGGTCAGGTAGGGAAAGGTAGCAACTCCGTCAGCCGGAACGTTGTTCAGCGCATTTTCAGATGTATGCGCGATGTCACTTTGCAGCCGCGTAAGGGAACCGATCAACGCGTTGAGTTGATCGACGACCAGTGGCGTGGTATTCAGCTGGTAATTCCAGGTGATTTCAAATGGTTGGGATGTGAAAATTGCACCGGTTTGTAGTTCACTGGCGGCCTGGTCAAATATCGCGAGAAACGAAGCATTTGGTACGAGTAGCGTATCACTGAACGTCTGCGAGCCTGAAGTGGCCGGTTGGAAGTCATTCCCATGCCAGTATGGATCATCCGGTACCACTTGTATCAAACCAGCAACAAGCACGTTAAGCGTGATTGTTTGATGGATTGGTGGATTGGGAGGCCTGGCCGCGAAGGCGCTCAAACTTAGTGTTAGCCTGGAACCAACAGCCGCGTTCAGATTGCGCGCGGTATCTGGCGTGAGCAGAGCCTCGATATCACCGCCGGTGTTGCCCGGCATGCGTCCTTGCAGAAGCGTCAGATGCGATGCCGCCAGAGTAAGCGGCGCGCTTACCAGGCTGACCGACCCGACCTGGTTGCCTGCTGGCGGGCTAACGAGCTGAAAATCAGCCTCCTTGAGAGTATATGAATGTGTCTGGTCGATATACGCCCCGACATCTTTTTGCACTAGCGCACCCATACTCTGCTCTACCCCATTCAGCGTGCGCGTCGATATTGCCTGCGTTGAGGTGTCAAGCATAATCTGAGACGTGGCGGGCGTCGCTCGCAGGAGCGTATGCAGTCCGCCATTTATGATGATCGAAGAGTAGAGAGGAATCAAGCACATAATGCCCACCGCAGCTATGATCGTCGCACAGGCTAGCAAGGTCAGCAATCTGGCCCGGCGGAATTGCAAGAGCGTTAACTGCATCAAAGATGAACGTGTTGCGAGACGCTGGCGGTTGGTCTTTACTACTTTTGCTCTTGCCTGTGGCGTGGATACGACTTCGCGCGTAGCAAAGTCGAGCCGCGCATCGTCATTCAAACGCAGTTCGCGACCTATCGAACGTTGCAGTACCAGGGAGACCATCAGGCCAAGCGCAATCGCGCAGGTGGCAATAAAAATCAACAGGGCAATCACCAGCGAAAAAGGTATCGCCACCTGTACCGGAATGATGTGTTGTAACGCGGCGAAATCGATACTGTTCCCATTGACGACGCCTGCGCCTGGCGGGATACCCGTAAAGACCAGCGCTGGCACTAACGTGAACACCAGCAAAACGCCGAAGAGGATACCCAGCAGCAGCGCCGCCGCATACACAATGCCCTGTTCCCAGAGGAACACACCGGCGATACCCCGCGTGGATGCGCCCAACGCTCGCAATACTACAAAGCTGGTGAGCCTGTTGCGGGCGCTTATCCAGGAGGCCAGCAGATTCGCGAACAGCGCCAGCAAGAAAGCGGCGCTTACTCCGAATGCCAGCACGCTGATCAGGTTTTTATACGTTGGGTCATCGAGCAGAGTATGTACCAGCGCATACCGATCAGACAGGAACGCGAGGCGCATATTCGTGGAAGTCAGCGCCGCGTGGACAGCGCTGGCAGAGGCCTCGGTGGTGCGCAGCCAGATATGATTTGACGTGATATTTATGCCGTTAGTCCCGGCATCTTTTGCCACGACCGACGCAAATGTCTGGTAATCTACCAACATGCCGCCTTCAACGCTCTCGTTGACGCCTGAAATATGGTCAACCCTGGCAATCACTACGTAATGCACGCGCCCAACCAGTGAATTAAATTGATGAGTCACGTCGGGCAGCACCGTAAACGTGGATCCAATGTGCAGCGGGAGTTCATTGGACAAGGCTGTATCGATAATTGCGGGCACATAGTCATGCGTAATGGCTGCGTCCCGCTGCGTGAGAAGTTGCGCCATAAGCGACGATAAGGGTTGTCCTGAGTCCTGGGATGCCCAGGAAGCGGTATTAGCATAGCTGACTGGATCAACAGCGCGTAATAGCAGTGGGAGAAATGGGGGAACCGGCGTCAAACTCCCCTCTTCCTCAAATCCGGCAGATGCGGATGTCACGCCGGGAATGCGGTGATAGAGCGCCGCCTCCTGTTGTGGAGCATAGGCGTAAGCATCAATTGGTATGGCTCCGCTGAAATCTGCCCCGACTTCGTAGGAAGCGATCTCATTTGCGCGCTGGCCCTCTGAGGCGGCAAACACCAGCGAAAAGAAGGCAAAAGCTATCGTTAGCGCCAGCAGCAGTATCATGCGCAAGGATTTTCGCGGGGCGCGGCTGATTTGCGCCAGGGCTAGCAATGGAATTGCGCTACGCCCACGTCCGGCAAGTGTGGCTCCCAGTTGTAATAACCAGGGAAAGACGCGCAGCGCCAGCAAAATTGCCGCCATCAGCAGGAAAAACGGCCCGGTGAATGCTATCGGCCCGGCCACCAGGAGTTGTGTCTGCGTATCTAATTGCTGCTGGATTGAAGCGAAATAGAGCGATAACCCGTATCCTACAAGCGCAATCGCTAGAGCGAAAAGATCGAGATTGAGACGACGCCAGAGTGGATAGCGCGCTGTGCTTTTACCGCCTGTCATCAGGCTCAAGCGAGAAATTCCCAGCAGCGCGAGACTCATCACCACAACTGTCGCCAGCGCCGTAATCAGCGCATAGTAGCGCACGCTCCACAAGAGACTGCGCCAGCGCGTTCGTTACCACGTCAAGCGCGCTTTGATCCGACGCGCTGAGCATCAGCCGCGCAATCAGCAGTAATGCTGCCGGTGTAAGCAGCAGGCCGGCCATAAGCGCAACGATACTGAGACCGGCGCATTGCGTAAGTAATGAAAGGAAAAGCTGAATAGTGCTGGCTCCCCGGCTCCGTAAAACGACAATGGTCTCTGCCTGTCGATCAAGCAATAAGAGGATCATCACACTTATGAAAAATAGCAACAGGCCGAGAATCAGCGCGGTGAAGATGGCGACGGGGATGCGCACAGTTGAAAGCCGGGTACGGAATTGTTCCAGCAAGCCCGGTTGCGTGGAACTATGGAATGGAAGGCCGCTAATAACAAGGCTTTCCCCGTTAAAGTTAAAGGTATTTGTGATAGCAACTTGCACCGCGGCGAGCCGGTTGATGAGATCATCAAGTTGATTGATCGAGACGCTCGCGGGGTTCAGGTGATAGCGCCATGTGAGAAACGAAGCGCTTGTGAAGATCACCTGGCCTTGCGGCTCATAGTGCGTGGCGGCGATGGAATCTAACGCCGCCAGAAACGATTGATTTGAGGCTAGCGCTGTAAACAATGTAATTGGTACGGCGTCTGACTGTGGGAGTTGGGGTAAAAAGCTCTCGCCATGCCAGAACGGATCGCCTGCCTGCACATGAAACAGCCCGACAACATGCAGCGTGAGAGCTTGATGGGAAGGCACAAATGCCCCGTTTGGAAGAGACGAAGTCCGGCCAACAAAGTTTAACTGCAACGTAATAAAATCATTAAGTTTGATCCCTAATAGCTTTGCCGCTTCTGGTGTTAGTGCAATTTCGATATCGCTGCTGCTGGCAAGTGGTAATCGTCCTTGCGCCAGCGTTACATGATTGGCCGAAAGCGCCATTGAGGTAGCGTCAATCGTCATTTGGTCGGTGAAGGGAAGCGAAGGCGAGAGAAAAGTGAAATTCGGCGTCAGCACCTCAAGCTGCGGAGGCCCTGCTAGATTGGACTTCAGATACGCCTGGAAAGCGCGGTCAATTGTTGGGAAGTAGGTCTGGACAGTTCGATTGGAGAGTCCCGTAGAGGTAATTTGCGCGCTAAGCTCCCCATTCTCAGGCGTTGCGCTCAATGTATCGCGCAGGCTTGCCGTTTGTAGCACCTCTGAGAGCAGGGGAATCGTACAGACAAGCGTAATGGAAGCGATCATCCCCAGCGTAATGAACAATAGCAGCAGCCAGTGTTGCCTCCAGCGCGCTCTAGCCAGCGTAAACACAGAGGATAGACCCGGAGATGGCTTGCGGGACGCTTGTATCGAACTCATTCACGTTCCATCCATCTTAAAATAGATGCGTTCACCTGGTTGTTCTTCATGGCTTTTATTTCTTTCTGAAGGTATGGACATGAGAAGATGGTTTCGATGGGTAAGCAAGAGAATTCCTCGACACGATTAAGATATAATATAAGTTCAACATTTTGTCAAATTCGTATGGTCCAGGGCAAAAGTTCTATGAGTGTGAGATGTGGATTGGCGGGGGCTGCGGCTGCGCCAATCCACATCTCACACTCATAGAAAATCGCACTGCTTGCAATACGTGGTAGAAAGAAGCATAATTACGGTAATACAATCAGCATTGTCGCTGGTTTTGCCTGAGCAATCCTGTGGAGGACTTTAATAGAATATGAACGGAAAAATGAAGGCGGCCCTCAAAGCGGAGGCGGCGCCTGGAGCAACGGTTGCCCTGGTGGACATCCCCACCATTGGTTCGCGTGACGTGCTGGTGCAGGTGAAGGCAGCTTCGATCTGCGGCACAGACATGCATATCTACGACTGGGATGCGTGGGCGCAGAGTCGCGTGCAGACCCCGCGTATCTTCGGTCACGAGTTCGCGGGTGAAGTCGTCGAAGTGGGTCATGAAGTCGTAGAGCTTGTCCCCGGTGATTTTGTGGCGGCTGAAACCCACATCACCTGTGGTCATTGCTACCAGTGCCGCACAGGTCAGGCGCACGTCTGTCGCAATGTGCAGATACTCGGTGTTGACCGCGATGGCGCGTTCGCCGAATATATCGCCATCCCCGAAAGCGTGGCCTGGAAAACTGGCAAAGAGATTGATCACAGCGTGGCCTCGATTCAAGAGCCATTTGGCAATGCAGTTCACGCCACCTACGAGGGTGAAATCGCCCAGCGCACTGTAGCAGTCTACGGCTGCGGTCCCATCGGCCTGTGGGCGGTCGGCCTGGCGCGCATAGCGGGCGCGAGTACCATCTTCGCCATCGAACCCAACCACAAACGCCTCGATATGGCGACCGCTATGGGCGCAACCTATGCTATTAATCCACGCGATGCCGATCCCGTGCAACAGATTTTGAATATTACTGACGGCCTGGGCGTGGACGTGGTGCTAGAAATGTCGGGCCATCCCGGAGCCATACGCCAGGGCTTCAAGTCCCTGCGCTACGGTGGCCGTGTGTCGCTGCTTGGTCTGCCATCAAGCATGATCGAACTTGACCTCGCCAACGACATCATTTTCAAAGGCGCAACCGTCCTGGGCATCTCAGGCCGCAACATCTTTGATACCTGGTATCGCACCCGCCGTATCCTCGAAGCCGGTCAACTCGATCTCAAACAGGTAATCACCCACACATTACCCTTTCGAGCGTATTCACGACGCCATGGAAATCATGAAATCCGGCGACTGCGGTAAAATAGTCATGACATTTTAAGAAAGCGAGAGAACATGGATAAGCTGCAAGCATACTTAAAAAACGAACTGGACGCCCTGCGCGCCAGAGGTGTATTCCACCTGCCGCGAGTGCTGGAAACAGAGCAGAAGGCCACCGTTGTCATCGACGGACACGAAGTCATCACCCTGTCATCCAATAACTACCTGGGCCTCACTGTCCATCCCCGCCTGCGCGAGGCGGCCATCAAAGCTATCGAGCAATACGGCGTGGGTTCCGGCTCGGTGCGCACCATCGCAGGGACTATGACACTACATAACGTGCTGGAAGAGAGGCTGGCGAAATTTAAGCATACCGAAGCTTCTCTGACCATCCAGTCCGGCTACGCCACCAACCTGGGGGTTATCTCCGCCGTCATGCAGGAAGGGGACATGATTATCAGCGATGAACTCAACCATGCCAGTATTATCGACGGTATCCGCCTGAGCAAGTCGCCGCGCAAGGTTTTCCCGCACAAAGATATGGCCGGGCTGCGCCGCGTGCTAGAAGAGTCAAAAGACGCGCATAAGGTCATGGTCGTTACCGATGGCGTCTTCAGCATGGACGGCGATATCGCACCCCTGCCCGAAATCGTGGCGCTGGCCGAGGAATACGGCGCGTTTGTGATGGTTGATGACGCCCATTCGAGCGGCGTGCTAGGCAAAAATGGACGTGGCAGCGTCAGCCACTTTGGCCTGGATGGCCGCGTTGCCCTGCAAATCGGCACGCTTTCCAAGGGCATCGGCGCGCTGGGTGGCTATGTGGCCTGTAGCCAGGATATGCGCGATTTCCTGCTGCAACGCGCCCGGCCCGTGCTGTTCAGCACCTCGCACCCGCCCTCTGTCGTGGCAACCTGTATAGCCGCGTTGGACATCCTCGAAGAGGACAACAGCCTCGTCGAACGTCTGTGGGAGAATACCGCCTTCTTCAAGCGCGGCCTGGAACAGCTTGGTTTCAATACAGGCAAAAGCGAAACGCCCATCACGCCCGTTATCGTGGGCGAGGGCGCGCTCGCTATGCAGTTCAGCCAGCGACTCTTCTCGGAAGGCGTCTTCGCGCAGGGCATTGTTTTCCCCACCGTTCCCGCCGACAAGTGCCGCGTGCGCACCATCGTAACGGCCATTCACACCCGCGAGGAACTGGCGAAGGCGTTGGATATCTTCGAGCGCGTGGGCAAAGAGCTTTCCATCATTTGAGCGTAGGCAAGACCAGCTTTTCGATTACGGCAGCAACGCCATCCTCGGCATTGCTGCCCGTCACATAATCCGCCTCATCTTTCACCTCGTCATGCGCGTTGCCCATCGCCACGCCCAGTCCCGCGAAGCGCAGCATACCGATGTCGTTATGGTTATCGCCAAACGCTACCACCTCTTCCGCTTTGATGCCCAGTTCCGCCGCGATCTTGATAAGCGCGTTGCCTTTAGAAACAGCAGGGTGCAGGAACTCGATCAGGTCAAACGACGATTGCGTCACATACAATTTTCCCGCGTACATCTGCTCAAACTCATCGCGTTTGGTACGTATCAATGTCTCCGGGCCAATACCCACGACCTTGATACAGGGCAGAGACAGGCTGGTTATATCTTCGATCTCGATGGCAGGCGGCACTGGAGGACGGTACCACTCTCGCACTCGCGGCGCGCCAATGTCCGCGTAGACGCGATGCAGGGTATGATAGGCGCGATAGAAGCCAGCCTCGCGCAGCATTACTAGCGTTGGGAGAATGTATGCTTCCGGCAAAAGCGTTTCATGGTAGATGGTGCCGGAAATATCGGCAATGATCGCGCCATTCTCAATGATCTGTGGCCCATTCAGAGGTAAATCGCCGCATTCGTGTTGCAATACGGCCAGGTTCTGTCCGGTGGCTATCACGACGATAACACCGGCTTCGGCAGCCAGGCGCAAGGCGTTGCGAGCGCGCGAAGTAATAATTTTGAGTGGACGGGGAGTTAGCAGGGTGCCATCAAGGTCGATAGCAAGCAGGCGGTACAAGCGGTGTGCTCCTGAACAGTTAGTGAGAGTATCAACGTTTAACTTTAACTTGTCGTATCCCTCAGTATATCTGTCAGACAGGCTCTATTGCAAGCCTCACATCCTTGCCAAATGCATCTCACACCCGTATACTGCAAATAGATCATCAAATCATACTTCTAGAATGCGGAGTTTTCGTGTGCAAGGACGTTCCAGACAAGCCCGTGTAGAGCGGGTGGCGCACCTCATTGTGGTTGGCAGCGGCAAGGGCGGCGTTGGCAAATCGACGGTGAGCGTGAATCTCGCGGTCGCGCTGGCGAAACGTGGCTACCAGGTTGGTCTGCTCGATGCCGATACCTATGGCCCCAGCGTGCCGATGATGCTGGGTGTGCGCAAACGCGGGGATAGCCAGGGATGGCGCGCAACGCTGCCACTGGCGCAGCGCGGCGGCATGACACCAGAACAGATGCTGCAACCATTAGTGCGCTATGGCGTCAAGGTAATATCGGTCGGCTTCTTCATCGGCGAAGAACAGCCAGTAGCGCCCATGCCGGACGTGCAAGGGATGCTTATTCGCCAACTTCTGCACAGCGTGAACTGGGGCACGCTCGACTTCTTGCTGATCGACCTTCCGCCTGGCAACGGCGAACCACAGGCCACCCTGTGCCGGGAACTGGAACTGGATGGAGCCGTTCTGGTGACTACTCCGCAAGATATTGCCCGCATCGACACCGCCAAGGGCGCAGGTATGTTTCAGGGCGCGGGCGTGCCAATCCTGGGTCTCGTACAGAATATGGCCGGTTTTATTTGTCCCCATTGCGGTGAGCGCGTAGATATTTTTCCCACCAGCAGCGAAGCATCTTCCCTCTTGCGCGATCTCCCATTGTTAGGCGTCGTTCCACTTGATCTTGCCACCGCCAGAAGCGGAGATTCTGGACAACCAATCGTCATCACTATGCCCGAATCAGTGGTATCAGCCGAATTTGATGCTATTGCCGGGCGGGTTGTAGATCGGCTCAAGGCTCATCATGTACCGGATCAAGTAGGCGCCGATGGTGAAACGAAGCCCCAAGCCCCAAACAATGAACAATGACGAACAAAACCGCTACTCAATACAAAAGTACAGGCGACATCAAAAAACATTCCACTACTGAAAGTAGACGGGTATGAAAGAGAAAATTAAGGGCATACTTGCAGGTCTCATCTACAGGATTATCGTGTTACTGACATTAGGGCAAATCTCTCCTTTACTTGGCGCTGGCATCATTATTGAACAGGATGGCAAGATACTGCTGATAGATCGTTCTGACGGGCTGGGCTACACCATCCCTGGCGGCATTGTGCGCCATAGAGAAACGGTTGAGGAGTGCGTGCTGCGCGAGGCGCGCGAGGAGACGGGTTATACCGTCAAAATCACCGGCTTTGTAGGTGTGTATTCGGCGCTCAATCGCGACCCACGCTTTCGCGCTATTGCTATCACCTTCAAGGGCTGTGTTGTTGAAGGCGCACCGCGCAGTTCGGGCGAAGGCGCGCCATGCTGGCGTACCCCCGATGAGGTGAAAGGGCATATGGCATTCGATTGTGAAGAAATGCTTAACGATTATTTGAGCGGGCAGCTTCACTATCAGTGATCTTGCGAATTTGCTCCGGCATCTCGATACAAACGTGCAAAAGTACCAATAAATGACACGCAACTTGACTATATCATACGTGAAAGGTACACTACACATGACTAACTGTGCCAAAAGGTAAGCTTTGTTCTGCTTCTGCATAGCCGAAAATGGGAGAGGATACCTCATGCGTTCTACGATGCGAATCGTGCTTTACTCTGTGGCGGGTGTGGCGGCGATCATGGCCCTCATTTTAGGCCTTCATCTTGGCGGTAAGGCTGTTCTCAATATTGGAAAATACTCTCAGCTCGTAGGTGCCTTTATTGGCGGCTCCCTCGCCATTATTTCGGTCAATATACCCATGAGGCGCAGTGAGAATGTGGAGCCCTGGTTGGGACGCGAACGATTGGCCTGGACATTGATCGGAGCCGGTTGTATCGCCTGGGGTATCGGCGAAAGCTTCTGGCGTTGGTATCTCGCGCACGGCAACCCTAATCCCTTTCCTTCGGCTGCCGATTTCGGCTATTCCGGCCTGCCGCCTCTTATTCTACTGGGTCTGGTACTCCAACCATCGTCCGGTTCGGGACGCAAGCGCGTGATGGTGTTGCTGGATAGTCTGATTTCAATGGGCGCAATACTCGCTATCGCGTGGTTTTTGCTGCTCGGCTCGCTGGCGCAGACGGGTGTATTGCAGAGCCTCGGTAATTTCCTGGGCGTCTGGTACCCGACTTCGGATGTCGCGCTGCTCAGTTGTGTGATTTTCTTGCTGATTCGTGGCCAGGGGCGTGTCTACCAGGCTACTGCGCGTCGCATAAGTTTGCAGGTGATCGGCATTGGCCTGTGCGTCTTCGCCACTTCAGATTTTATTTTCAACATTCAACAGGCCGCCAGTACATATGTTGATGGAACCTGGATCGACCTGGGCTGGCCCCTGGGTATGATGATTATGGGCGTGGCCGCGTACTTACGCCGTTACCTGCCCGGCACCTCCACTGAAACCATTGAGCAGCGTGTGCGCCAGGGCAACGAACGCGCCAGTTTTGGCCTCGCGCAGATTGTGCCCTATACCTTGCTGACAGTGCTTTTTATCGTGCTGGCGGTCAATGTGCTTTCAAAAGATGCCACTCAGGGCAGTAATCGCCCGGTATTGGTCTTCACTACCCTGCTGGTGGTGGCGTTACTGGTTGCGCGACAGATATTGACACAGTTGGATAACGAGCGATTGGCGCGGCGACAGGCGGTTGCGCTTGATCGCCTGGAAGTCGCCAACAGTCGCGTCGAAGAGCAGGCGCGCATGATTACCGAGCGCAATATGACACTCGAAGAAGGCATCGCTCACCTTAAAGAGGTGCAGGCGCAACTGGCGAATGGCAACCTGCGCGCCCGCGCCCGCATGGTTAGCGGTGATTTGTTGCCACTCGCGGGCAGTCTAAACCTGATGGCTGATCGTATGACCCGTTTTGAGCAGACCGAGCAGCGCACACAAAAACTGAGCAGGGCGCTGGCTGATCTGAGCGCGGCGCTAGAACGGTACCGCGTTGGAACGCGCTTCATTGCGCCATCCTCGTGTAATGAATTTCCTGAAATTCATCGACTCTTGCTGGCAATGGGACTGCGGCAGTCAATGGCAGATGCGCCTCAACCCTCCCAGCCGTTGAGTAATCGTCCGCCATCGCAACAGCTTGCGCCACAATTTTCCCAGCCGTTGAGTAATCGCCCGCTATCGCAGGAGTTAACCCCCAGAAATGGCATGGTTCCCATAACAACTTTGCCTGACTTTCAGCAACCTCCTCCTTTACCGGGTCAGCATGTCACACCTGCTCAGTTGAATGTTTCCAGGAGAACATCGCAGTTGCTCCCTGACCCCTGGAACACAAAGGGAACAGATGCCAACGGTGGGTAAGGAGTCGAAGGGTCCAGGGCAGGGCAAGCCCCGCCGTAGCGTAACAGGGTAGGGGCGGGGCTTGCCCCCGCCCTGGTTGCCACCATCGTATCGTTTGCCCCGCCCTGGTTGCCACCATCGTATCGTTTGCCCCCGCCCTGGTTCCCTTCACCGCTTCCCCACAATCTTGTCAGATATGATATAGTGCGTGGTAGGTGGTGTGTCCAGCTTGAGCAAATTGATCAACGAGGAGTTTGCTATGTCTATCTGCATAATATGTGATGATAGCGGGTTGCAGAATTCAGATTCCGCGCATCCAGAGTTTTGTTTTTGTTCCGCGGGCAAGCAGGCGCAGCGCCAGTGGGAAGCTGGCAAGGGCGGGAAAGGCCAGAGCCAGGGCAAAAATCAGCCAAAACCATCCAGTTTCATCGATATTGCGAACCTGGATGAGGTCAATGCCAGTGTTGAAGCAATGCGCGCGTCATTGCTCGGATCGTTATCGAATGAGGGCAGCGCCCCTACCCGGCATGCAGCCGTGCAATTGCTCTACAGGGTAGCCCATGCTAACCATGAAGTCTCTGTTGCCGAAGCAACCCAGCTTTACGAACTGGCTAAGACGCTCGAATCGTTTCTGGGCGGGCTGGCTCCTATCGGGCGTAACGTCAAATAAACAACGTGCCATAGCAATTTAGGGTGTCAGTATTGACAGTAATGCATGTTTTTGACTACTATACTCTTGCGAGAACAATCTCTACATCGATGGAGCGCATGAACCCGAGATGAACTTGTATCGGGATTTGTTATTTATCACTCAAGGGTATCTTGAAGATTAATCGTTACGTGTTCTTATTTTGAACTGGCCTGGAGCAGCATGATTGATTGTTCTGCCAGCGTTAGTTACCAGAACACAGAGAGAGGTACACCATGTTATGTCCGCGCTGTGGCAACGAGTGGGATGCCAGCAGGAGTTCTTGCTCAAACTGTGGATTTAAGGTACGAGCAGCCAATCCCACAGCATCATCAACTTCCCTCGCCGGTCAGACACAGAGAGGCGGTGTATCGCAGGGGCAAGCATTTGCTCCCGGTCAGCAGTCTGACAACGGATCGATAACGAGGCAGCAGCACGGTACCACACCGGCAGTTGGACCGGCGTTGTCAACACCGAATTTATCGCCTGCTCCCCCCCTGGTTTCAGCATCGAACTGGCCCACCTCGAAACAAAATTCAGGGAATCTCCCGGCGGTGAAAAAGCAAACGGACGGACTATCTGCTTCGCAATTTCCCAATACCCCGCGCCCTATGTTTCCGCCTTCATCTACCCAGATCCCGCAACGCGGCTCAAACGCGCAAACGAATGGACCTGCTCCTGCGAATGATGTTACTATGAGGCCCGCCTTCGAAAAACAAGTCTTGCGTAAAGTATCTCCCACCAGAGGCGCGGAAATGGGGCAAACTAATACCCAGCAACTATACCCCAACAACAACACAGAGTCCGCTTTTGGAACGGCACAGCAGGCACGACCACGCCCAATGGGCCAAACAGCATCCGATAATTTTCAACAAAATATGTTTCGCGCGCAAGCGCAACCCATGGCACAGCGCCGCTCTGCCTCCAATGACGCGGTGTCGAATATGCGCGGCGCGCCCACGCGGCAGGCAACAGGCCCCAATGCCCAACTAAAATCAATGAACCAGACCCCGACCGCGCGTCCACTGACTCCTGGCGCGCAGTTACGCGGCAATCGCTACCGGTTACAGGAATTGTTAGAGCGACAGGATTGGTTGTCTGGAGTATTTGAGGCTGTCTGGATCGGCAGAGATTCCCAACGCGGTGGTCAGCAGGTTGTGATCTGTGAAGTAGCTTTGCCTGAAACTACAACGGTTATGTCACAATCTATATTGCGTACCGCGACAATGGCCCTCGCCAATGTCGGGCGTCATCCGAGAATACCCGCCCTGTGGGACGCTTTTAGTGACCAGGGGCACAGCTTCTTCGTATTTGAGCCGATTGAAGGTGAGTCGCTTTTACAGCGTCTCCGCTACACCGGTCGTCCATTGCCGGAGCAGGAAGTCATCGAATGCTGTCTCCAGATGACCGAGGTACTCGATCTGTTATCCCAACAATCGCCGCAAATGGTGCATGGCTTGATTCGCCCGGAACATATCATCGCCGGACGCAATGGCTCACAGTATTCTCTCACAAACTTCTCGGTCATGCTGGCGGGCGGGGCGACGCAGTTTGTGGTCGGCATGGAACGCAATCGCCTCTCGGCTTATACGGCTCCTGAGTTTGTGCGCGGAGTGGTGGATGTACGCACCGACATGTATTCTCTAATCGCCACTGCCTATCATGCCGTGACCGGTATGGTGCCATCGGGTCTTAGCGGCAGCATTCCGCAGGCACAACGCATCAACCATGCCATTTCATCCGAGTTCGACGCTATTCTCACAAAAGGCCTGCGCGCTGTTGCCAACCAGCGTTATCAACGTCCCTCTGAATTGCGCCAGGACCTGCTGGCCCTTCGTTCGGTCAGTGGATCGCTTGTCTCTTCCGGTAATGCCCCGCTGGCTAATTCTGGCGCAACTGCCATGAATTATGCTCCGCCGCAGTCTGCAAGAGGCAATCCTCAACCACAGTTCGCTCAGCGTAATCAGGCAGACTTTATGCCCCTGCCTATCAGCCTGGCAATCAATGATTCCGAAAACGAGAAGGTGCTCTTACTGCCTAAACCCGAAGATTTGCCCCCCATGAAGCAAGGCGATGACCGGCTTGGCGCTGCCCTCTGGCTTGGCGCGATTCTCATCAGCCTGATCATTCTGGTGGTATTAAGCCGGCATATCGGTTTGTAAATCAAAAAGGAGAAGCGGCGTAGCATCCTGTGCTACGCCGCTTCTCCTTTTTGATGCTAATGGTTGCGCGTTATGACGAAATCGATCAGTTCGTCAAGCACATCACGGTCTGCTGAACGGGGGAAGTGATTGAGCGAAGCGCGCGCTCTGGCCGCATACGAATAAGCGTCGTCACGCGCTTGCTTGATACCAGACCCCTTGACCACCCATTCCACAATAGGCATGATTTCATCCTCAGTATGCGCGTCACCGTTGAGAATAGTATGCACCTGATGCAGGTTGCCATTCAAGGGTTGCTCCTGTAAGGCGTAGATGAGCGGCAACGTTACCATGCCCTGGCGCAGGTCATTGCCCGCCGGTTTTCCTATAGTCTTCTGGTCTTCGGTATAATCGAGAATATCATCGATAATCTGGAACGCAATACCCAGGTTCATGCCGTAGTCATGCAACAGTTGAATCTCTTCGTTCGATGCCTCGCTGAGGATGGCTCCGCCTTTGCAACATGCGGCAATCAAACAGGCTGTTTTGTGGCTGATTTTCTCGTAGTAGCTTTCAACTGTAAGATCGACGCGCCCGGCAGTCATAATCTCCATTATGGTCCCCTCGCAAACCGTCGCGACAGTATCGGAGAAGAGGTGATCGATGCCGTTATCATTGATATCCGCGATCAAGCCGGCTGTTTTCGCGAAGTAGTAATCACCCAGCAAGATAGCAATATTGTTTCCCCACAGCGCGTTGACGGTGGGATTTCCTCGACGGGTCATGGCATTGTCAACAATATCATCATGCAGCAGGGTGGCAAGATGCACCATTTCAAAGGCTACACTCAGGGGCAGCAACTTATCAAAGCGGTACGAGTTTAGTTTTCCCGAAAGTAGGGTGAGCGCGGTACGAAGACGTTTGCCGGGCGACCCAAGCGCGTGCATCGACGCCGAGTTCAGAATATCAAGTCCAGACGTGGCTCGTTCCTGAAATGTTGCATCCACCTGATCCAGATCAGGCTGGATACCAGAAAAAAGGCGGCTCAAAGTGGCCGTGTCGCTCATGAAAAGTCTCCGTTTCGGGTATAAGTTTAGCGTATCAACTCTTCTTAGATTATAGCACGCAGTATCCATGCCCCAGTAGCGACACCCCTTGCGGGTGTCCCGTAAGCCCATTCATCAGGAGGATAGCACGAGATGTCGCGAGTAGGGAGCTAGACATTGGCGGTTTCATCTAGCTCCATCAAATCTTCCTGCACATAACCGGCGGTCAGGTTCACATCTTCCAGCGCATCCATGGCGGCGCGGTATTCCATCCAGGTGAGGCGGCGATTCAAAATGGGGTCGTTGACGGCTTTCCAGGCTGGAAAGTATTGATCCATCAAGCTGACAGGCGTATCGGGGCCGAGTTCTTCCGCGATCCAGCGCAGCACCTCGCGTGTGCCAGATATATCTTCGGGCATCACCAGGTGACGAATCAGCAGGCCGCGCCGCGCAATTCCCTCTTCATCGAGTTGCAGTGGCCCTACCTGTCGATACATTTCCCGCAGCGTGATCTGATTTGAATCTACATAATGCGGCATCTTGGACGTGCGCAGCGCGTGTTTGTTGTCAGAATATTTGGAGTCTGGCAGGTATACATCCACTACGCCATCCAATAATTGCAGCGTTTCCAGGTTTTCGTAGCCCGCGCAATTATATACAAGCGGCAGGCGTAGCCCCTTGCCACAGGCAACCACCAGGGCGGCCAAAATTTGTGGCACAAAATGGGTAGGTGTCACCAGGTCAAGATTGTGGCATTTTTTCTTCTGGAGGTACAGCATCATATCGGCCAGCCGTTCCGGCCCTACGCGGTGTCCCAACCCTCCCTGGCTCAGAGAAAAATTCTGACAGTAGGTGCAGCGCGCCTGGCAAAAGCCGAAGAAAATGGTACCTGCTCCTCGCGTGCCACTGATGGGCGGTTCCTCTCGACGATGGACGTTCCAGGAAGCCACAATGGCTTCTGTGCCGGACCGGCATACGCCTGTCTTGCCCGCGATGCGATTGCAACGGCAATTTTGCGGGCAAATCGTGCAGCTACGCAGAACCTCCCAGGCAGCGGCGGCGCGTTCTGCCAGCTCACCCGTTTCATAGAGATTGAGATAGCTGGGATAAAGCATAATAGTGCCGACTCCATAAAAACAAATAGATTAAAATCAAAAATATTCTCCCATTGCGATTGAATTTTCACACTGCTGACATAGCGTGCCGCATACTTCTAATTATGGGCATAGAGGGAGAACTGACACAGCGTTAGCCCATTATACCATATTTTCTCCCTCTTGCAGTAGGATAATTTGAGAGTTGTTTTTTGCTCAAATTGGAAAATATTGACAAAAGGAATTTCCTGATATAAACTTAGTTCCGTATAGAAAGTATGTATTGGATAGATAATAAGCAACAGTTTTTATCTATCCAAATAGAGGCATGCTGTCTTATCTGAAAGGAAAGAAATACTATGACAACACAGAGCGAAGCGCAAGACGCAACTACGAATCATTGGGTACTTGATCCCTACCATACGCAGGTTGAGTTTGCGGCAAAACACCTGGGCATGATGTCGGTGCGTGGCCACTTTGCGGAGGTCAGCGCGACCGGCAATATCTATCCTGATAACCCCGAAGCGTCGTCGGTGGACGTTACCGTCCAAACGGCCAGCATCCGCACCAACAACCAGAAGCGGGACGACGACCTGAGGGCATCGAGTTTCCTGGAAACCGAAACATACCCGACCATCGCCTTCAAAAGCACCGAGATCAAGGCGACCGGACAGAATCGCTATAGCATGACTGGCGACCTGACCATCAAAGGCACTACCCAGCCTATTACGCTTGCTGTGGTGAATTATGGAGAATTCAATGACCCCAGGATGGGCCACCGAATCGGCTACAGCGCCGAGGGTAAGATCAACCGCAAGGATTTCGGCATGACGTTTAATATGATGATGGATGGCAAGTGGATTGTTAGCGACGAAATCCAGATCATGATCGAAGGCGAGTTGGTCGAGCAACCGTCCGCATAACGAGTCATGGCACAACGTTGGTGAGCTCTCCATTCTTGCGGGGGAATTGTAGGGACGCGATTTATCGCGTCCCTACAATTCCCCCGCAAGAATGGAGAGTCCGTTCGAATGTGCATATGCCAAAATCTGCAAGGGGAGAAATGGTTATCCTATTCTTCCCTTGCCTGATCCGATTGTTCTGGTTGTTCCGATTCGGGCCATTTGAAGCCGCGATGCGATGGCCTCAGATGTGGAGTCTGCGGATTGGTGTCGGTCTTTCGGCTCCGCGTCGTTTTCGCGCTTGCCGCGCGCGTTGTCCTGGCCTTTTTCGCCTTTGGCGCTGCAGCATTCTCCCCATCGTTTGCTGGTTCGACCGGTACAATATGTTCAATCAGGCTTTCGGTTTGCTGGTTCACTTCTGACATGAACTCAGCGTCAATCTGCTGGTCTTCGCGTTGTTTTCGTGTGACGCGATTGTCTTGTCGCAGCGTCTCGCGACTTTCGACTGCATCGGGCGACGTGGCGCGCGCGTCAAACTGTTCGTAGTCGCCTTCGAAACGCTCGCGTTCGCGTGTTGGCTGCGCATTATCATTCGTTTTAGGCATGAAACGTTGGGGGCGACTTTGCCAGCGGGAATTGTGTGGATCGGGTCGTCCGGATGCGCGTTCTTGCCTCTGCTCGCGATAGTATCCACGTGGGCGAGGTTCGTGAGTCTCTGGCCGGCGCTGAGGGCGATCATCGCGGTCGAAGCTGCGCGGTTGGCGATCGTCGCGGTCGAAGCTGCGCGGCTGGCGATCGTCGCGGTCGAAGCTGCGCGGTTGGCGATCATCGCGGTCGAAGCTGCGCGGCTGGCGGTCGTCGCGCTGGAAGGGGCGTGGCGCGCGGTCATCGCGCCGGTTATCGTAGCTGCGCGATGGTGGCCGGTTGTTGGAATAGCGAGAATCCTCACGCGGGCGGGAATCGGTGCTTTCTGGTCGGGGTTGGTAGTCCCGGCGTTGATTATATTGTCGCTCGTCAAATTTGCGCATACCCGACTCGAAGGGGCGCGGGCGTGATCCTTGATACCGGTCAGGGGTATGTTCACCCTGGCGGCGATCAAACGGGCGGTTTCCATAGGGTGCGCGACTATTGCCACTATTGTTATTGCGACCGTTATAAGCGGAAGATTGTCCTGAATGCTGCGGGCGTTGCCCGTTTCCGCGTGGCGGCTGGCCGCCGCGAGTATCGCGCGCGCGATAATCCGAATGATTTTGGCGCGCTCCGTTTTCCCAGGCTTTATCTACTGTGTCACGGTTAAGTTGAGGTCTGGCAGGTCGTGGAGACCGCTCTTCTCCCTGGCTGCCGGAGGATGAATTGCGAGAGTTCGGTCGCTCGTCGTCTCGTTCATTCTTACTGAAATCTCTGGTCATGTGTCCTTTCCAAATGGGTTGATGAGGATTAATCTTACGGGGTTGACGGATTGGCAAGTTCCTTGTATAAGAAGTGTCCCGTCGGTCATTCCGCCCTCGCTCCAAATTAACGCGCTTCATGTTGCTGGCTTAGATGAGGGAAGCGCTGTTTACCTTCGTAGTATACCACATATCGACACCGGTGGCGATAATCTGGCAATAATGACCGTTGAATGTCCTATCCCGTTGGTGTGGCAACTGGCACTGGGCCTACTTGCAACGGCACTCCAGTATAATCCAGTTCCGCGCTGCCCAGCATCGCCAGTGTTTTTTGCGCTGTTTCATCTGGCAACAGCGGGCGTAACGTTATGCTATAGTACTGTCCCAGGTCAAAAAACACTCCCTGGGCTTGTCCGTTCAGAAGCGAGAGAATCGCTTGTCGTTGTTGCTCGCTCAACAACAGCGCGTTATGTGGAACCGTATACGTCAGGCAGCCAGTATCGGCGTTCGGCCCCGTCTGATCGAGCGGAATAACGCCGCATTCGTAAATAGCCAGGTTATATAAGTTAAAATCGGGCAATGACCAGTAAGCAATAGTCTGTGTAAGGTCGGGATTGAAGTCCTGGTGAACAAGCAGCGCCATCTGCTTGCTAGTATAGGGATGGGTAGGGCCATTCAAAGCGCTCGTGATGCTGGTCAAGGCCGATCCCAGGCGATTGTATGCGTTCATATCCTGCGCGCTTTCCTGCAAGTTGCCAAATGGCCCGTATTGATACGTATAACTGGTACCGTTGAGCATCACTTGTAAGAATGTCGCGTTCTGATCTGGTACATCGTAAAACCGCTTCGTAGAAAATTTGAGCAGCCCATTCGTGTCTACCAACGTATGTAACAATTGCCCGAGCGCGTCGCTGCTCAACTGTCCCTGGCGCATTTGCAGTCCGGGACCAAGAATGTATGAGCCATCACCATAAATACTGATTTCCGGGCTATACTCGAAGCTGCCCAGCTTGCCGCCGCCATAAAACGTGCGTATCAACACATCCTGCGGGCCTGCGCTATAGGTTATAACCCCGTTATTTGTCGTCGAAATGCTCTGTTTCGTCACTTTGCTGGTCGTCTTTGGCGTCGTGTCACAGGCGCTTACTACTACAAGTATGATGCAGAATAACGAAGCAAGCATCTGTTTTGAGACGCTTGCTTTTCTTGCACTCTGTAGGGACAAGGGGTGGATGTGGGGAAGGGTGGGGGCCTTGTGCTTGTCCTCGTGGCAGTGTGTTTCCGTTGGGGTTTCATGACACGCATTGCCAGACCACCCTTCCCCGGACAAGCACAAGGCCCCATCATCCCCACCCATCATCCCATTGTCCCTACAGGAAACGAGGCCATGCCCCCCTATTTCTGCGTTCGCGTGATACTTTTCATTGTGGGAGATATCCATTGTACGATTCGACCCATTCATCATAATTAAGCCCTTGTGACTCTACTGTGCTGTCGTGTCCCTTTATTGCTATTGTAACGAAGAGCATTACATATTGGCAACGGGAGAAGGGCTTAGTATGGCTGCTGTTTAGCGATCAGTATTGAAGCGGTAGCCGATTAGTTTGTAGACGAGTTTGGCGGCCAGGAAGTCGGCGCGGGTCTGGCCCTCCATCGGACAAAGTTCCACTATGTCCATGCCGACGACGGTGGTGCGGCGGAAGATTTCGCGCAGTATGTCGAGCATTTGATACCAGCGCAGACCGCCCGGTTCCGGCGTGCCAACCGCAGGCATTTCAGCCGGATCGATGGCATCGAGATCAATTGTCAGGTAGGTATGTTTGCTCAGGCGCTGCCAGGGAATTCCGGCGTTGTCTCCATGCAGTTGATACCCCCACACAATAGCCACATCGGGTCGCGTTTTCATAAATTCCGCTTCTTCCGGGCTGAAACTGCGAATGCCGATCTCCGTCAGGGGGATGCCCATGTCAACAACGCGCCGTTCTATCGAGGCGTGCGAAAGTTTGGAGCCTTCGTACTCGTCGCGCAAATCTCCATGCGCGTCGATATGCACAACCGTGAGGTCGGGGAAAAATTCACGAGCGGCGGCAATGGGCGGCGCGGAAAGGGAATGTTCACCACCAAGGATGAGAGGGAGTTGTCCGCGTTGCAATACTTCACGCGTGGCATCTCCGGTAGCTTCAAGCGCGGCGGCGTGATCCATGCCGCGGTAATCGAGGGCAAGGCGTGTATGCACGCCCACTTCGATGGGACACCAATCCAATTCTTCATCGTAGAGTTCCATTTGACTGGAAGCATCGAGGATCGCCTGCGGCCCGCGTTCGGTGCCTTTCATATAGCACACGCTATACTCCAGCGGCGCTGGAATGATGGTGACGCGGGCAGTGGCAAGATTACAAAAGGGCGCATCCGGCGCGCCGAACTGGGTCACAAGCGAATCACTCATGCTGGTAACATGCTCCTTCTTTTTAGCGCACCGCCATTCTAGCCGCGCGCTCGGCCATTGCAGCTTCGTAACGAGCCGGTTCGGGCGTTTCAGGACGCAGCGAGCGACTGGCTCGTACCACAAAATGCGACTCAACATCGTCGGACTGGAATATCTCCCTGGCAAAAGCGATGGCGTCTTCCTGACTGAATTCCTTGCAGGAACACACGTCAATATCGACTTCACCGTACTCTGGCCAGGCATGTAAACTGATGTGGCTCTGGGCAATCACCACGAAGCCCGAAAGGCCAGCATCTAGCGGATTGGACGTTTCAATCTGGTACAGGTGAACCGGGCTGACCTTCTCCATGCCCACACGGGCAGGATACTCGTCCAACGCTCGCCTCACCAGGCTCTTGTTCTCCAACAGTTGTCGATCACAACCGTAGAGTTCTAACATCAAATGCACAAGCATGATATCTACCTCCTCGTAGTTTCAGGTCTGCAAACCACTGCCCCGCGTTTGGCAGTTTGACCTCTGGTGTGTCAGGCACACCACTAGATATTATACATTAGATTGTCAAGCTAATGCATAACTAAGGAGGCGACGTTTGTATCTAATAGCCAGCTTGCCTCTATCTAATGGATAATGTGAAATGTATCTAATGCGTAGCACAACTTTCCATTAGGTGGAACGCATCTATGGCCGAGCCGTTTTGCCTGTTTCATACGCCTCTTTCAGTTCTTTAAGCAATGCTTCCCTCTGTGCATACAGTTGCTTGCGCGGGCGCGCTCTGGCTTTACTTACGGCGTAAGCGGTCAGCAGTGGCAAAGCGATGGTCGAATCGCTATACACAACGACTGCGCTACTGAGCTGATCGGGCTTGATCTTGCCCCACGAAACCGCTTCCGATGGTGTCGCGCCTGAGAGTCCGCCCCAGTGCGGCGCATCGGTGGTAATCTGAATGAAATAATCATGTCCGCCCTTGTTGATGCCCAGCACTTCCCACAATTGTGGCTGCGTTTGTAAGTAGAAGTTTTTGGGGCTGCCGCCGCCCAGGATAATCACACCGTTGCGCGTGCCATGCTGCACTATGGCGGTTGTCTCGTTGACATCAGCCAGCGGATCGAGTGTGAGCGCGCTGCCGTCTAGAGCGTGGCGAGCAACGTTCATGCCAATCGACGAATCGCCGGGCGATGAAGTATAGATAGGTACATTCCAGGCAGCAGCCTGCGCCAGCACCGAATATTCCGGTTTGACCCCCGCCTTTAGCAACTCCCTCCCCAGGTGATAGTGCAATTCAGATGTTGATATGGGGCGTTCGGGCAAACTTTTCAGACATGCGCGCACAAAGGCGTCCGTATCGAGCAGCACTGTATCTTCAAAAAGAATGTCGTAAATACGAATGACGCCCTCTTCCTGGAGTCGGGTATCGTCCAGGCGAAAATCGCCGCGATGCAGTGTCATCGCCAGCGCGTGATGCATATCGTGGTACAGGTTTGCGCCAGTGCTAATGATGAAATCGACGAAGCCATACTCCATCAAGGTAATCAGGCAACCTCCCAAACCGGCGGGAGTGAGCGCGCCTGCCATTGTCAGTCCGATCGTCACATCATTTTCTGGCGCCAGCATCTCTTCGACATACAGGCGCGCCGCTTCGTTCAAGCGCGCTGCGTTATAGGCCTGAAATTGCGTGTCAATGAGTTCGGCAACCGTCATATTTGGTGAAACGCGGTGGGGCACTATCTGCGCGCCACTCAGAAACTCGCTCCGAGTGTGATGGTGTTCATGTGGTGTCTCATGGTCGGAGGGCATCGCTCGTTATCCTTTCACTTCTTCTCTCATGGATGAATACTAACCATAGAGTATTGTATCACTGCGAAGGGAGGTCAAATGAAAATGAAAGAAGGGTGCTGGTTGGACGCCACAAGCGTCCAGCCAGCACCCTTCTTTCTCTTCTTGCGCTATGTATCAGGATTCTTGCAGCCTCCTGCTCGGATTATTTTGGCGTTCGGGCTGATTGTCAAGAGAGTTGTACCCTGGTGTCTCCGGAATTCGAGCTAAGAATGGATTAACATCTGGCAACGGAGTTTCAGGCGAGTACGATCTCTGCCCCGGACGTTGTTCACGTACAGGGGGCATTCCACCTGTGGTAGCGGTAGTGCTGGCAGCGGGGGCCGCAAGCGCGCGTCTAATGTCATCGATGAGCGGATTTAACATTACTTCTCGCGAAGGACGCCACTGCAATTGCTGCCCGCTTTGCCAGTAGCGCACAGCGATACGGAGTTGGGCGATATCCTGGGTGATGTGCTGCAAGCTGTATTCCGCCCTGGCAGAGTTTTTGAAACGCGCCAGCAGGTTGTTAAGCGCGAGGCCGATTTGCCAGAGCGAGTGATCCTGATAGGTGGGGGCGCGAGCGTTTAAATCTCCATTTGCCACGCGCACGTGTACCTGAAGAATTTGTTCAATTTCTTGTTCGAGTTGCTTCTTCTGCTCAACTTCACGCCTTTCCAGTTCTGCTATCAGTTCGGCGCGATCCGCTCGTTGAAGCGCTCTTAACGCGCTGCGTACCCACAAAAACGCCACCGCCGCGACAACCAGGTACAGAGTCACGGGACGCGCCAGGAGCGAGTAGGCTAGCGTCTGTGACATGACCATCTGCATCCACATCATCGAGTGCGGTTGAAAATTGAGATCAAGCACAATCAGCAGGACGTTAATCAATGCTACTCCGAAAACGCTGGACGGATTCAGAATTGAGGCCGCGATTAACTCGGTGACAACGAGCAGGTCAAACATGCTCAGAAAGATTGGATCGAGGCCGTTTCGTTCGCTGAGGATAATGCCGGCCACAATCACGTCTACCGCTACAATTAACAGAATGCCGGCCAGTTGCACACGTCCTGAGCGATTCGCTGGTATAGCCAGCAAGCAGCAGAGAATACCGGCCGCAGCGCTGGCGAAGACCCATGGTAGATTGAATGGCACGGGAGCAAATGCAATAATGATGGGAAGCAAAAAGAGTATCGCGCACAACGTCCCCAGGATAATCAAGCTGGCGACACGCCCGCGCCGGTATTGCTCGCGGACGATGAAATTCGCGCTTTCCGCAACTTCGGCGGGAGAGCTGAAGCGATACCACCACTCAAGGCGGTCGTTTATCCTGCTCTCAGTGGTACTTTTGATAGTGTCCGAAGGGATTTCTTCGGGTGGAATAACTGGAGGGACTTTGATCATCTTACCCCTCTTTAGCAGAGTTTATAGACAACATTTACAGAGACATACATAGATAGAAATCTATATTGTGCAACGAGCTATCACCTCAACAGTAACAAATATGGAAAGTTATTCTAGCCGATATTACTCTGTGAGTGTAAAAGAAGTTATTAGAGTCGAATCGGTCTAGTAATGAGAAAGATGCAAAAGCAATGTGTTTTGTGTATCCCCAAAAATAGTGGATGAGATCAAATGCTTGAAAAAAACACACAAACATGTCATACTCTACTTTAGCATTCAGACTCCTCTATACTGTACTCAGGTTGATTGTTTGTTCCTAAATGTTAGGAGAAGTGACGAAAATGTTCTCTCCTGGTAATACGTTGGGAGATATGTTCCATGATGGCCAGAAAAAGATTGCTGCCCCGCTCTTTCTGGTATAGCGTCGGCGTCTATATTGTATTTAATAGCCTGTTTCTGGCCCTCGTTATCTTTAAACCTGGCACGAATTGCCAGTTTGTTATCATGGACGACGTGGGGCAGGCGCTTGGCTGGCTGCTGGGGACGCTTCTCTGTCTGGTTGGCTTGCGATTTCCCTTCAGGAGAATATTTTCACGCGGTGAAACTCTTTTCAATGTTGACTCTGCGCGGCGATGGCTGCCCCTGCTTTTCGCGGCTGGCATTTTCTGCCAGTTTATCGGCCAGGTCATCTATACTGTCTATGATATTCAGAATCTAAAGAATTTCCCCTCCTGGGCGGACGTGGGTTATTTGAGTACCTTCCCGTTCTTCTTCATCGGTATCTACCTCTTGCCTACGCGCCCGCTCATCCAGACGACCCGCGCGCGCGTGATCCTCGATGGCTTCATTATCATGTTCTCAGCCATTACCTTTAGCTGGTATTTTGTGCTTGGGCCAACCATGCTGCAAGGGCAGGAGACCCTCATGGCTAAAATAGTGGGGAGCCTGTACCCATTCTTTGACCTGGTACTCATCTTCTGTGTCCTGCGTTTGATGCTACTCTCTCTTAACCAGGATTTGCGGCCTGCTGTGCAATTACTGGCGCTTGGCTTTTTCATAATCGTCATTGCAGACAGTGTCTACGACATTATGAATTTGCAGGGTACGTATGCCAGCGGCTTGCAGGATGCCGGCTGGCCTCTGGGCTATATGTTGATTGGTCTGGCCGCGCAGGCTATAACTATTGCGCGTAAAAGAAATGCACATAGCGCGGCCCCTGATAATGCACATAGCGCGGCCCATGATGATAAACATCCTGTCAACGCAGTGCCAATTCGCTTTGAGTGGCTTTCGCTCTTACCCTATATCCTCATTCCGGCGGTTTTTGTCTTGATGGTATATATCTGGCAACTGGGTACTGGTGGCGTGTTGGAACAGGGCGTGTATTTTGGAGGCGCGGCGCTTATTTGTCTGGTTGTTTTGCGACAATTCTTTGTTATTCGCCAGACACATGAATTCAATAAAAAGCTGCAACAAATGCAGACAGAAGTGTCTCTCCAGAACCAGGCGTTGAGCGAAGCAAACGAACGATTGGAAGAACAGGCGCTACAATTAGAGTCGGCCTATGAGCAACAACTGCATCTCAATGAACTCAAAGACCAGTTTCTGCTCAATGTTAACCATGAGCTACGCACTCCACTGACGGAAATTCATGGCTATCTCGACCTGCTTACAGAATACCGGGGGCAGTTGGACGAGACAATGCAGAATACCTTCATCGATCATGCCGTACATGGCAGCGAAGAATTGCTGCACCTGGTAAGCAATGTGCTGGATGCTATTCGTGGAGATGTATTCCGCAAGGAGCCGCAATTCGAGGAACTGTCGATAGGGCTGATGGTCAACGAAGTAAACGCCCTCTTTGAACCCAATAAGCAGCAAGATTACGATCTGCATGTGCATATAGCGCAATCACTCATAGTCAGAGCCGACCGGCAATTCTTGCACCAGGTTCTGGTCAATCTGCTCTCTAACGCATTCAAATATTCACCACGCGGAACCACTATCACGATTAGCGCGGAACCCTTTGTACGTTCGTCTGTGAATGGAACACCGGATGACTCGCCAAAAGTGCTGATTTGCGTGCAAGATGCCGGGCCGGGCATTCCGCCTGCGGATATCCCTTTGCTTTTTGGGAAGTTTGTGCGGCTCGAACGCGATATGGTCGGTTCTGTGCGCGGCACCGGCCTGGGGCTATACATCAGCAAACAAATGGTGGAAAACATGGGCGGCCGCATCTGGGTCGAAAGCACAGGCGTATCCGGCGAAGGCAGCCGCTTCTGTTTTACGCTGGACGCGCTACCCCCTTCTCCCTCTGATGAGTCAGCACCGGCTCCTGTGACCCAGTCATCGAATGCAGACGAGGCGCAAGAAGCCGCCATTACTCAATCATCGAACGTCGAATCTCGATGATCTGATCGCGTAGTTGCGCCGCCTTCTCAAATTCCAGTTGTTTCGCGGCTGTGCGCATCTGCGATTCCAGGTCTTTAATCAGGCGCAACGCCTCATCTTTAGGAATACCTGCCAGAGCCATCGCCACCGACTTCGCGTCAGTCACGTCAACGTTGGTGCCGCTCATAGCTTTGATGCGCTCGGACAGCATCCGAACATCTTTGATGATGCCGCGTGGCGTGATATGGTTGCTCTCATTGAACGCGGTTTGCAGCTTGCGGCGGCGGTTGGTCTCATCTATGGCGCGTTGCATCGACTTCGTGACGGTATCGGCATACATAATTACACTGCCCTCGATATGACGGGCGGCGCGTCCGATGATCTGGATCAGCGATCCTTCAGAGCGTAAGAAACCCTCTTTATCGGCGTCGAGAATGGCAACCAGCGAAACCTCCGGCAAATCAAGACCCTCGCGCAGCAGGTTAATACCCACCACAACGTCATACACGCCCAGCCGCAGATCGCGCAGAATTTCGATGCGCTCAATCGTATCGATCTCGGAGTGCAGGTAATGGACCTTGATATTGAGTTCCTGCATATAATCCGCCAGGTCTTCCGCCATCTTCTTGGTCAGCGTTGTGACGAGCACGCGCTGCTTCTTCTCGGTGCGCAGGCGAATCTCCGCTAGCAGATCATCGATCTGGCCCTTCGTAGGCTGCACACGAATTTGTGGGTTGAGCAATCCGGTCGGGCGAATAACCTGTTCCACAATGGCCGCGCTATGTTCGTGTTCATACGGTCCGGGCGTGGCGGAGACGAAAAGCGCCTGGTTGATCTGCTTCTCGAACTCTGGAAACATGAGCGGGCGGTTGTCTAGCGCGGATGGCAGGCGGAAACCATAATCGACCAGCACCTGCTTGCGCGAGCGATCTCCGGCGAACATACCGCGCACCTGTGGCAGCGCCACGTGCGATTCGTCTACCACCAGCAGGTAGTCATCGGGGAAGTAATCCATCAATGTCCAGGGCTGTTCACCTGCCGGGCGTCCCGCCAGGTGGCGCGAATAGTTCTCGACGCCGGAACAGAAGCCCGTCTCGCGCAGCATCTCGATGTCGAAGTTCGTGCGCTGCCTCAGACGCGCCGCTTCCAGCAGTTTGCCCTCGGCCTCCAACTCTGCCAGGCGCTCCTCCAACTCGGTCTCGATCAGTTCAATGGATTTGTTCAAACGCTCCTGCGTCGTTACCCAGTGCTTTGCGGGATAGATATCCAGCCGTTGCCGCTTGCCCAGCACTTCACCGGTGAGCGGGTCAATCTCCGTCATGCGCTCGATCTCGTCGCCAAAGAACTCGATACGCACCGCCACATCCTCGTAAGCCGGGAAAATCTCCAGCACGTCCCCGCGCACGCGGAAACGCCCGCGTATAAAGTTCGCGTCGTTGCGCTCATACTGGATATCCGTCAGGTGACGCAAAATCTTGTCGCGGCGGCGTTCCTCTCCCACTTTGAGAGTCAGGACAACCTCGCCATATTCTTCCGGGCTGCCCAGGCCATAGATACACGAAACCGAAGCCACAATCAGCACATCGCGCCGCTCGAACAGGCTGCGCGTGGCCGAGAGGCGCAGCTTCTCGATCTCCTCGTTGATCATACTCTCTTTCTCAACGTAGGTATCGCTGCGCGGAATGTACGCTTCTGGCTGGTAATAGTCATAGTAAGAGACGAAGTACTCGACGGCGTTGTTGGGAAAGAACTCCTTGTACTCGCTGTACAGCTGCGCCGCCAGCGTCTTATTGGGCGCGAGTACCAGCGTCGGCTTCTGTATTTGCTCAACAATCTTGGCGACCGTATAGGTTTTACCACTTCCCGTCACGCCGAGCAGCGTCTGTTTTTCATAGCCTTTTTGAATACCATCCACCAGTTTAGAAATCGCCTCCGGTTGATCTCCCGTCGGCACAAATGGGGCCTCAACTTTGAATTCTGGCATACACTCGTTTCCCTTAGTAAGTCATAGAATATTCTTTCCAAATGCTACTGTATTATATCACGCTGCAATCATACAACTCTATACCTGACACCTACTGTCATATAAAAAGTGGTCTGCATCATTCTTGCATCTACGCAGCAGACATATGGATAAAAGGCTTCCCGTGAGCGCACTTGAGAACTGTCCCGCCTGTCATCCTGAGCGCAGCGAAGGATCTCCGCTGCTACTCATAGTTCTGAGGAGATCCTTCGCTGCGCTCAGGATGACAGGCACTATCTCCAATGGTAATTGACATGAAAGTTCGAACAAATTTGAGCTTGAGAAAGCCCATTGTTCGAAGATTGATGTTTTGACGGCAGACATCAATCTTCGAACATATTGTGCTCGTCCCCTTCACTTTTGAAGAGAAAGCGAATCAACAGTCACTTCTGAGGGGAAGGAGGAAGTGCCATTATACTCTCACCCATGAATTCGTCTGAGGAGAAATCTCTGTGTGGACGTTGGTCATGTGAGTGGACACCTAACGTGGCAAAGGTACCACACCTAACTGCATCAAAATGTCGAGCCAACCCATCTCACCGTTGTACTGGACAATGTGGTCCTCAACGACCCGTGCCATATTCACCCCGTGCCATTCTAAGCGTTTTCCACTGGGCGGGATCCCGAAAAGGCTTCCGGTTTGCGTTCCGGTTAAGGACATATGTGTTGCGACCAGGTCACCCTCCGCAATCTGCCGCTCGATCCGGCATCGGAGATCTGGAAACGCCGCTCGAAGGACTGGGGATCTCTTTTTGGCATCCTCAAGACCTGGGTGAGACTCGAACACCGTAGGGTCTTCCCCATGAAAAATGGACTCCAGTGCACCGCGTACGATCGCCTTGTTGTGTTCCTCTTGCTGCATGATACGCTCCTTGTAATGTTCTAGCGTGACCCCTCTCGATGAAGACTCCATGAGCACTTTTGAAAAAAACGCTGTACCTCAACAGTTCATGCTCAAAAGTATATCACAATAGTCAGCAAAATTACACAGACTGGTGCCACCCTGTTCGAAGATTCATGTCAAATTGTTCGAAGATTGGTGTTTACCACCATCCAAATGTCTGTCTTCGCAGAAAAAACACTTGACATTTCTCGCATTACAGAGTACTCTATGTAATAGAGTACTCTGTAATGCTGATAATACCGAACGAGAAAGGTCCTACACAATGAACGTCTCGCCAGAAGAAGCGCAAGAGGCGCTGGACGTAATTCAACAAACTACTATCAAAACACGTAAGGGGTATGGCTATAACGGGTATTACCTGATGATCTGGGGTGGAGTATGGTTTATCGGCTTCCTGGTCAGCCAGTTTTTGCAATCGAAGCCTGCAGTTGTTGGCTGGACCTGGGGCGGACTTGTTCTGATTGCGTGGGTTAGTTGTGCTGTGCTGGGTATCAATCAGGGAAGAGAAGTACGCTCGCAGAATGGACAGCAAATCGGTTTCTTTTTCATGGCCCTGTTTGCGTTCGCTGTGCTATGGTTTATTGTACTTACTCCTCAAAACACAAAGCAGGGTGTCATGTTTTTCGTCTCGGTAGTCATGTTTGGCGGCGTGGTAGCTGGAATACTGTCCCGCAACCTTTTTACGGTTATCGGCTCAGTGGTTGCCACTGCCCTCGCCTTTGCGGGGTATTACCTGCTGCCTGGCTACTTCTACCTGTGGGAGGCCATCTTCGGAGGGCTAGCCATGTTAATTCCTGGCCTGCTTTTGCGCTTACGTTGGAGGTAGCTATGGCGGAACTGAACGAGATTATTCACCAACCTGCGCGCCTGCGTATCATGTCGGTACTGGTTTCACTGGATGGCGATTTACAGCCCAGTTTCAATTATCTCAAGGATTTGCTGGAATTGACCGATGGCAACCTCGGCGCGCACTTACGCAAGCTAGAAGAGGCTGGTTATATTGAGATTTGTAAAACCTTCGTCAATAACAAGCCTCACACCTATGTCGAAGCAACTTCAATGGGGCGGCGCGCCTTTGCGGAACATGTAGCCGCGCTCCAGGACATCTTGAGTGCCAACGGGCATCAGGCGAATCTGTCGAAAAATGATGCGTAAGCCTTTGCGGAAGTGTGACCTGTCTCATTGTTTATCAGGAAGACTGTGCTACAATAAGCTAGCAAGTAGCACAGTCTTTTTGTTTGTATCACTGGAAAGAAACGACGTTTCGTATGGCACAGGTTCTTCCTCGCTATTGTCCGCGCTGTGGCGCACCTACACTGGAGGGTATGCGTTTCTGCGCTAAATGTGGCTTGCCCTCAGATGCCATGCTGACTTCTTCCGGCATAGCGCAACCGTCTCAGCCCGTCCCTGTTGGACAAATGCGCCAGACGGGGCCGCAGGCTCCATCGTCCCCACCAGCATTTCCACGGGAAGACCAGCAAGCCGGGTGGAGAACTTCGAGCGCGCCCGCGTCGGCGCCAAAGAGATCGTCCGGGAGAGGCGGATTAGTGCTTGCGCTGCTTGCGCTGTTGATCCTTGTGGGCGCGGGTCTGTTCGTGGCGGCGCGCGCCTTTGGAGCATCGATACCCGGCTTTACGCCCGCGCAATCTTCTATTACCACTACCTCTCTCTCAACCACATTTTCCTATGCGGGTGTGACTATCACTCTCGTAAACGCGCAGCAGGCGCAGAATTTTCTCGACGACCCTAACACCCACAATGATGGTATGCTGCGTCTCAACCTGCGAGCCACCAATAGCACTGGCATCAGAGCAAGCTGGCGGTATGAAAATATCGCGCAACTTGTTTTGCCCGGCAATATCATCGTCAAACCTGCCTACGTCAAAGGTGTAGTTGATCTGGTCGCGGGGAAAACGCAAAGCAGCAGCATCGATTTTGCGGTACCCACCAGCGACAACCTGGCAAAATTGACATTGCGCATTGGCGCTGCAAACGAAGAGCAACTGGATATCCCCTTGAAAGCGCAAGCCGATCTCAGCGGCTACCTTCCACGCACAACAACTCTCAATGGTCAGGCGGTCTACTTCGGACTAAACTGGACGCTGCAAAGCGCGACGACCAGCCTGAGTATTCCAGGAGCGCAGGCGACCAGAGGTACACGCTATGTGACACTGACACTCAGCGTGAATAATACGCTTTCGCAGGTGGCAATAACTGGCTCGCCCTATGATTATGCGCGTTTGAAATCTGGCCAAACGACGGCTGTTCCAGTGGATAGCACCCTGCCACTTTCATTTCAGGCGGGCGTGAGTGGCGTCACAGGCACAGTAAGTTTCCTGGCGCCACAAAAAAGTACAGCCTTCACGTTATTATTGTTGCCCCAGGGTCAGAATAGTAATGATCAGGCTTCTTTATCCTTTCAAATACAGATGTAATTATCACAGGAGGTCATGATGGCCCAGAATCCCCCTCGTCTCTGTCCCAAATGCGGCATACCGGCGGAACCAAATCAGCGTTTCTGCTCCGAGTGTGGCACGACGTTAAATGTAGCATCGAATCAACCAACAGCTCTGGCAAGTGGAGAGCAGGCGGTATTTCCTTCACAGGGTGCTCAATTTGCGACACAACCAGAGCCGGGTGGTGGCGTACCCGGTAATGCTGCCATCGCGCCTACCCAGATAGTTGGTGCCTCAGGACAAACGCCCGGCGCTTATCCCTCATCTTCTGCCTCCGCTTCCGGCTCGCAGTTCTATGCGCAAACGACCGATGCCAATCCCATCCCACCGCCGCCACCGCCCGATTCGCTGGTTGGGCCTTTGTACCAATCTATCTATCAAGCGCCCACAAAAACTCCATCCCAAGCAACGCAAGCGCCTGGAGCTTTTACGGTGCCGGATTACGCGCGCGCCCCGCGCCGCTCCAGAACCGGTTTGATTGTAAGCCTGGTGTTATTGCTCGTGCTTGTGCTTGGCGGCGTGGCAGCGTATGCTCTCTTTTTCAATAAATCTACTAACAACAAGGGCGGAACGAACCCGCAGAATACGACAACCACCAGCACCAATAGCAGTACTGTAACGGCCACGACGGGAACGGGCAACTCAACCTCTACTCCAGGAAGCGGCAGCACGACACCTACGACAACTGCCAATGGCGCAACAACCGAACAGGTGAACCTGGCTTTTGCTTATTCAGGTATTGGGTTGACCATTACCTCTGTCCAGTATGCTGCGAGCTTTCCAGATGATAACAGTCTATCGGCGGGCGGCGTGCGCATTGCTTTTAACGAGAATAATGCGGCGACTTCAAATCCGGATTTTTTATATAGTGATGTAGCCAGATTGATTTTATCGGATCAAACTTCGGTTGCGCCCGCTAACGAGTTGCATGGCATCAGTCCTGATTCGCAAATTACGCGCGCCAACTGGCTCGACTTCGCAGTTACTGCTCAGCCCGCGGATCTCAGCCAATTAATACTGCAAATGGGAACTGCGCAGGAGAATCAGTTGCAGATTGCGCTCAAGCCGGGTGCAGACCTTACTAAATACTCGCCGAAAACCGTGACGCCGGGCACATCGTTTCAGTACTCCGGCCTCAATTGGACACTGGTGAGCGCGACCGAGAGCCTGAGCGTGCCGGTTAAACAGGCCTCAAGCGGCAATGTCTATATCACGGTGGCGTTGAAGGTGTTCAACCCTACAGGGAATGCATACACCGCGTTTGCCAGCCAGTATGCGCGCCTGCAAGCAGGCGGTACTTCAAACGCTCCGACCAACGAAACAAATTTTCCCATAACCGTTGATTCTCAGGCAACCATTTCGGGAACCATGATCTTTCTGGCGCCGCAGGGTACTACATCGTTTACCCTGGTGATGCTGGGGAGTGCTAACCCGCCCGTCAACCAGGTGACGGTGCCTTTCACGATTCAATGATCTGAAAATAGTTGCAGGGCAGAATGAAGACAGAATTTCCAGGGCAACCTTCGCGGTTGCCCTGGAAATTCTGTCTTCATTCTGCCCTGGGTAGATTATTCCAGGATATAGCTGCCCATCAGTTCGCGGCGCAGCGCTGCTTTTTCTTCTTCGTCCAGGTTAGGGTTATTAGTGATGGGTCCATTTGACATGGGACTATTGGTAATGGGGCCAGACCAATTTCCCATGTGGCGGGAGGATGCAGTCGTAAATTCTGCCAGCAATGCGTCTTCAAGGAACGAGGAAGACGCACCAACTGGCACTGGTGTGCCATTCTCCGAAACATCCTCGATCACAAAATCAGAGCCGGGCAAAGGTGTTCCGCGTCCCGCCATTTGCAGGTTCTCGTTTGAGATAGAGGCTGTTGGCTGGAGCGCGAGGTCACTGCCAGTTGCTGGAACCATCATTGTTTCCTGGAGAGCTAGATCAGGCTGCGGCAACTGGAAAGCGCTGGTTTCCTGAAGCGAAGTATCTTGATTTGCTGGTGGCGTCATTTCGTGTACGGGTGTCTTTTCCTCAATTGTATTGAAAGCCGGAGCAATACCATCTGAAGCTACGTTAAAGACAGAAGTATCTGGTGTGCCTGCAAGCGGAATGCGGGTGCCAAGAATTTCAAGGAAAATACCTTGTCCTGCTCGCAGGTCGGCGAGTTGCTGCCGTAACGTTTCATTCTCGGCCAGCAAGCCTTCTAACACTTGTTTTTGCTGGATGAGTGCTTCTACTATGCTTTCGAAGCTGCTACTACTTGATTTCATACGAACTCCTTATAGAGTATCATTCACAAATTCCCTCTGGCAAATCCTATATAGATGCCAATGATTATATACTCTCTGTTGATAAACGTAGTTCCGGCTCATCTTTGTATAAAGACGTATCAAATTGTCTGAAGTAACTATGTACTGGCTTCGATTGCCTGTAGAGCGCGTATTGTGCCAATTGTAGCGATATTTCGCTGCAAAAGTTTCCGTAAAACCTGAACAATACGTCCTTGTTGATAGTAGCACCCTATGGTACACTATGACCATGACATAATGCGTATCGGCATACCATGCCCGGTGAGGTTATGTCGGTCTATTACAGCATTAAGAAATGTCTACCTCTTGCTGCAAAGATAGGATTGTTTGTTTATGGCGCAAGATTTAATGACTCCTGATGTTTCAGAGGCATCGCATGGAGACAATGAGCAACACTCTAATAGAAACCTGCTGGGTCCACTTCTTTGTTGGGCTGTCGTCTTCGCTGATATTGGCACTTCGGTCTACTATGTCCCTGGTATTCTGTATGGTACCAATGGAGTAGACAGCCTCGCGGGTTTTTTCGTTTTTCTGACCATGTCTGTCTTTGTCCTGCTTACCCTGAAATACGCTGAAGTGACCCACCGCTTTCCACAGGGTGGTGGTGTAGTGACGGTCGCAGCCCAGGCCATCAATCGCTGGGTTGGCGCGCTCGGTGGCATGTTCATCCTCGTCGATTACTTCCTGACGGCTGCCATCAGTTGTCTCTCCGGTATGATCTACCTCAGCGTCGTGGTTAAACCTTTTGCTCCCTTCGCGCTCGAAATTACCATTGTGGTATTGATCTTGCTAGGTATCCTCAACTGGGTAGGCATCAGCGAAAGCGCGAAAGTCAGCCTGGTTGGAGCATTGATTGCCTTTGCCAGCGACATTGCCATTCTCATCACCGTCTTTTCGCATATCTCTTTCTCCACCTTTCTTGCGCTTTTTCCAAAAATGTTTGAGAATCACGTACTTGGGCCGGCAACTATCCTGGTGGGTTTTGCTGGTTCGTTCCTGGCCTTCTCCGGCCTGGAGAGTATCTCGCAGCTTTCGCCCGTGATGAAAGCCCCTCGCAAGAAAGTGGCAGGTATGGCTCTCTTGCTGGTGGTTTTAACTATCGGTATAACCAGCCCCCTGCTAACCATGCTCTCAACTCTTTTGCTGGATAAGCATCAATTGACCGATCCTGTTCTATCCAATCAAGTTATCTCATTGCTGGGCGACAAGTACGGCGGTATCATTCTAGGAACTGAGGTTGCCATTAGCGCGAGCGCGTTGCTGGTCTTTGCCAGCAACACCGCCATCATTGGGTCGTATCATGTGTTTATGGCCTTGTCGCGCATGGAATTTTTCCCCTCTTTCATCCTTCAACGTAACAAACTGCGTGGAACGCCGCATTACTCAATTGCGCTGGCAACTGGTATCCCTATTGTTGTGCTTATCGCTGTGCGGGGAAACATCACTATCCTGGGCGATATGTACGCCTTTGGTTTGTTAGGCGCGTTTACCCTGACCTGCCTGGGGCTGGATATTGTGCGTCACCGCGAAAGGAAAGTCGCTCGCAGCTTATCTCGACAGTTACAAAACGGGGCAAGCAGGGCTGCCAGTAACGGTGAGGTCGCGCATGACCTGGCGTATGATGTCGATGAACTCATGCACAAAGCCGCTGATAACAGTAAATTGAATGGCGCTTCTCATCCCGGTGGACTTGAACCAGAGGCCATCCTGGCTCTGGCAACCCCTGCCACTACCCTGCGCGCCCGGCTGTATAACCTCTGGAATCGGGTTGATTTCTGGCTGGGTGTGTTGACAACCGTGCTGGTACTTACGGCCTGGTCCGTCAACCTGGTTTCTAAGCCGCTGGCAACGGTCTTTGGCGGTTCGGTCGCGGGCGTGGGTATGCTCATTGCTTTAGCGAATTATCGCCTGCAAGCACGAAGAGGCCACATGCCGGTGGTAACAACAGGCCTTGTTGGGCGCATCCCGGACTCTATTCTGGCCGTCTTGACGGCTAAAAATGGGCATAATGACATGGTGATCCGCTCTGCCCTGAGTAGCGCGGAAGGCCGACCAATTGTGTTCTTATACGTAGGGGGCCGCAAAGTAGCCCGCACGCCGAGTATGTTCGAGGTGGTTGATCCGTATCTTGAAGATCAACGAGCCAAAGAATACTTCGGCAAGGCTGAGAATCTGGCGAATAAGTCCAAAGTACCGCGTAGTTTTGTGTATCGTCAAGAGGAGCCAGGTGTAATTGCCAGCGTCTGGCAGGTGGTGCATCCGCGTGATACTGTCCTCGCGGCTGAGAACACCGAGGAAGTCAAAGACGTAAACCCTGATCGCATCCGTTATGAACTGACGTCCGGCGGCAAGGTCGCTCACCTGCTGAAACACTGGTAATTGCCTTCATTTTCAGAGTGTCTCTGGCAGGTGATACAATGATATCGATCACAGTGTCGTGACTCACTTTAGCCTTGATGAGGAAAAGAAGGAACAAATCGATGAACGAACGCATACGTGAAATTTTAAGCTGGTACGCCAGCGAGAATCCTGGCGTGCGCACGAACCTGGCGCGCATGCTCAACCACGGGCGGCTGGCAGGCACAGGTAAGATGGTTATTTTACCGGTTGATCAGGGCTTCGAGCATGGTCCCGTGCGCAGCTTCGCGCCCAATCCTGCCGGATATGACCCTCGCTACCATTTCCAACTCGCTATCGAGTCAGGCTGTAACGCCTATGCCGCGCCCCTTGGTTTTTTGGAGGCTGGAGTTTCTGATTACGCCGGAGAAATTCCCCTGATTCTTAAATGCAACAACCACGACCTGCTCAATGACGAGCGCGATCCTATCTCTGCCGTTACATCCGGGGTGGGCGATGCGCTGCGCCTGGGTTGCGTCGCCGTCGGCTTCACCATCTATCCAGGGTCAGCCGAGCGCACCGAAATATACCAGCAATTGCGCGAACTGACCGAGGAGGCCAAAGCCGCCGGCCTGGCCGTTGTGGTCTGGTCTTATCCTCGCGGCAGCAGTCTCAGCAAAGAGGGTGAGACGGCAGTTGATGTCGTGACCTACGCCGCGCAGATCGCCGCGCAGTTGGGCGCGGACATTATCAAGGTAAAGCTGCCCAGCGCGAAAATCGAACTGGCCGAGGCGCAAAAAGTCTACCAGAAATATGAAATTCCCATCGCGACCCAGGCCGATCGCGTGCGCAATGTCATTCAGAGTGCCTTCAATGGCCGCCGTATCGTCATTTTCTCCGGTGGCGCAACTGCAGCCGATGAGCCGTTCTTTGAAGAAGTGCGCGCAATCCGCGATGGCGGCGGCTTTGGCTCCATCATAGGCCGCAACTCGTTCCAGCGCAAAAAGCCCGACGCACTCAAGTTCCTCGATACCGTTATGGGCATTTACGAAGGTTCTGTTAAGTAACAGCGATATAATGTGATAAAGAGCCAGGCCGCGGCCTGGCTCTTTATCACATTATATCGCTGTTTTATAGAGGAAAGGACTCTCCTTCATGGCATCGCTGCGCAAAATGACGATTGATGACCTCTGGGCCTTAAATGAGATTGGCGCCATCGCTCTTTCTCCCGACGGCAGGCGCGTCGCCTATGTTGTGCATACCGATGATAAGACGAAGAACGAGACGCATAGCGCCGTCTGGCTGCTGCATCTTGACGAGGGGGGCGCAGCTATCGGCGCGCCGCGCCAGTTGACAAGCGGCGTGAAGCACGATAGCGGACCTGCATGGTCGCCAGACAGCCGGCGTTTGCTCTTTCTATCCGACCGCGAAGGGGGGACAGGCGGCAATCAACTCTGGCTGATCGATACCGGTGGAGGCGAGGCAAGCAAACTGACCAGTATGTTGCACGGGGTGAGCGAAGCAGCCTGGTCGCCCGATGGACTATGGATCGCCTTCACCGCCATGGCTGCCGGCGAAGATGATGATGACCTGCTGATGGGTCGCAAAACGCTAAATGCTGATGAGAAGAAGCAACGAAATGAGGAGGAGCGCACTCGCCTGCGCACCATTACCAGGATATTTTACCGTCTTGATGGACGCGGCATCTTTGAAAAATTCCCCCAGCTATTTGTTATGCCCGCGCCCGCGCCGGGCGCAACGTCCGTCGATCCCGCCGTGATTCGTCGCCTGACCTCTGGCAGTTATGGGCATAGCCTGCCGACCTGGACGCCTGATAGCCAGGACATCGGCGTCTTATGCAATCGCAACGATGATCGCGACCGTACTTTTGTGAGCGATCTCTGGCTGATCGAGCGTGAAAGCGCAGATGCGCGGCGTCTCACCGGTGGCTCCCTGGAAATCCAGAGCTTTGCCTGGTCGCCCGATGGACAGCAGGCTATGCTGGTAGCCGAAAAAGATATGCGTCTCGCCGGTGGTTGCAACTCCCACCTGTACCTGGTTGCGCGCGCAGGCGGCGAGCTGCGCGATATGAGCGCTGCCATCGATAACCATACCCGTGTGGCGGCTTTTTGCGGTTTTGGCGCGGCGGGTACGTACAGGCCTCAATGGAGCGCGGATGGCTCGCGTGTCTATTTTCTGGTGACAGAACGGGGCTGCATCAACGTCTACCGGCTCGATATTGCCACCGCTGAGGCGACGCGCCTGACTTCTGGCGAACAACTCACCGCGTATCTGGCCGTGTTGCCGGGCGAGCGCGGCCTCTTGCTGGCTCAGGGCCGACCCGCCGATTTATGGGACCTATACTATGTCCCACTGACTGCTGGTGGAGTTGGGCCGTCTGAAAAGCTGACGCAACTGAACAATACGCTCCTGTCGCAACTGGCTTTGAGCGAACCGCAAAGAATCGCGTACCAGGGAGCCAACGGCGATGAAATTGAAGGCTGGGTCATGCTGCCCGTTGGCGCGAAACCTGGAGTGCGTTATCCCCTGGCCGTCAGGATACACGGCGGCCCGCAATCGGCCTATGGTGTGGGCATGAATCCCTACCACCAGTTGCTCGCGGCGCAAGGGTTCGCCGTCTTCTACTGCAACCCGCATGGCAGCACCGGACATGGACAGGACTTCATGCGCGAAGTTGAGGGCGACTGGGGTGGCTGGGATTACCAGGATATTATGCTTGGCGTGGATGCATGCATTGCGCGGGGCATCGCCGATCCAGCACGTTTAGTCGTCTCCGGCTACAGCTATGGTGGTTATATGTCGATGTACATCATCGGCCAGACCGACCGTTTCAAGGCAGCCGTGCCGATGGCCGGAATTTCCAACCTCGTTAGTTTCGTCGGGACGTCCGACATCGGCTTCTGGCAGGCCGCCCAGTCTCGCGGCTATCCCTGGGAAAGCGAGCGCGCCCCTTACTATCGCGAGCGTTCCCCTCTGACCTATGCGAGCAAAGTGACGACGCCCACGCTTTTTGTGCATCCTGAGAACGACTTGCGCTGCCCTATTGAGCAAACCGAGCAATTTTACATGACGCTCAAAATGATGGGCCACGTTCCCGTACAATTCGTGCGCGCTCCCGGCGCCTGGCACGTTGGCACCGCCAAACCCGCCCAATACGTCGAATACTGGCGGGTTATGCTGGACTGGTTCAAGCAATATGTGGAGATTCGCCCGGAGGAATATGTATAAAAACGCTGTTGGTCAGGAGCGCGACTTGTCGCGCTCCTGACCAACAGCGTTTTTATTATCTCACGCCTTTGACTTGCCGGATAACCAGCGTACCGAGGCCGAAATACACAATCGTGACCAGGAAGAGGGTGGTATAGCCGAAGTGATTGGGCAATCCGCGCAGGACTTGCAGGATCACCGCGCCGATGCTGATGCCGACCACTTGCGGCAGAATACCCATGGCCGACCAGATGCCCAGGAACTTGCCAGCTTCGTCGGTGGGTGGCAGCGCGTCCGCCGTTAAAGCCCAGTCTACGCTGGTGTACGCGCCGTAGCCGATGCCGAAGAACGCAGCGGCGATCAATGAGCCATACTGGGTCTGGAAGAGAATGAAAAGCACGCAGACAACCGTCATGACCGCGCCCGACACGTAGACCATGATCTTTCGTCCGCGCCGGTCCGATAGCCAACCGGCAATCAACGAAGTGGGCAGCGCGAAGATCAAGAGCACTGGCAGGAAAAGCGTGCCCGAAAACCCCTCGCCGGAGAAGTTTGACCCGAAGAGGATGGTCTTCACTCCTGGACCACCCAGCACGTCATCGAAATAGTATTGCAGGAAGTAGAACACGCCCCAGATACCCATCATCACCAGGAAGCGCGCCAGCAGCACCCAGGAAAGATCGGGATAGGTGGAAGGCTTGAAGAAAAACTTTCTCAAGATGGGCGCCAGCTCAAACTTCGCGTGTTCGCTGAGAGGCGTTTCTTTGACCGTGAAGATAGTATAGACAACGAACACGACCTGCACCGCCGCGATAAGCAGGAAAATCTCTACAATTTCATTCTTATAAAGGGCCACCGCGTCATTTTTGTTGACGATGATACCGGCGATCACCGAGCCGAGAACGGTGCCAAGCAGGGTAAACAGCCCGTTGAACCCTGCCGTCATGCCGCGCTGGTTTTGCGGCACTTTATCAGCGATAATCGCGCTCCAGGGCGAGTTGGCGATGTTATTAGTGAACTGGAGCAGCAGGAATATGACGGCAAAAGCGATCAATAGTTGGGTTGAGGTAAACCAGCCGGGAGAGAAGGCGAATAAGAGCAGCGCGAAAACGTTGAAGATGGTTCCAACGATCATAAAAGGCCGCCGCCGCCCCAGGCGAAACGTAGCATAGTCGGAGATCGCCCCCACCAACGGGTTGACAGCAAAGGCGACCAGCGTGCCCCAGATAACCACTATGGCCAGGTTAATGTCCTTATTGGCATCGCCCAGAAACTTGACGACCATACTGGGGATTACGATGGCAAGCAGCGCCTGCCAGTGGAAGTTGTTGGCAATCCAGAAGACGTTGATGTTGATCTGCTCGAAGACGGATACGCGCCGCTGCGTAGTAGCTCCGGGAGTGCTGACGGCAATCCCTGGGTTCTCGGAAACTTCCATCAGGAATGACCCCTCTCTTGCATTCATCGCAAAGTTGGAGATATCTGTAACATATAAGTGCTATTGCCTCTAGCGAGGCTTGCCCTAATTATACTAATGAGGTGTTGCGAATACAATGGGTCATTTGACCCATTCACGTCAATTTGAAAGCGAATTTGCCGTGTTATAATGTCGGTATTGACGGGCTTTAGAATGTAATATGAAAGAACCAACCATGCTCAAAGATAAGATTGCCGTTGTCACCGGAGGCGGTCAGGGTATCGGGCGGGTAATTGCCCTGACGCTTGCCGGGGCAGGCGCGGACGTTGTGCTTGCCTCTCGCTCGCGTGAGGCTTTGGAGGCGACGCGGGCTGAGATAGAAGCTCTGGGGCGTAAGGCGCTGGTGGTGCCGGTGGACATTCGCCGCGAAGAAAGCGTGCAAGCGCTGGCGCAACAAACACTTGCTCATTTCGGGCGTGTCGATATGCTGGTGAATAACGCTGGCATTACCGGCCCAACCTCCATGCTGTGGGAGGTAACGCCTGCCGAGTGGGAAGAGACCTTTGCCGTCAACGTCACCGGCTCCTACCTGTGCTGCCGGGCGTTTTTGCCCTCTATGATTGAACGTCGCGCAGGCTCTATCATCTTCATCAGCTCTATGACCGGCAAACGACCTCTGGTTGGCCGCTCTACGTATGCCGCCGGAAAAATGGCCCTGGTCGGCCTGGCGAGATCGCTGGCCTGGGAAACAGGGCCATACAACATACGTGTCAATGTGATCTCACCAGGAGCAGTGGAGGGCGAGCGTGTTGAGCGTGTCATCCGCGAACAGGCCAGAGTCGAAGGCATCAGCCTGGAAGAATCGCGCCGCAACTTTACCGGCAATTCCCCACTTGGCCGCATGGTGCCGCCCCAGAATATAGCCGAAGCCGTGCTCTTTCTGTCCTCCGATAGCGCCGCTTCCATCACCGGCGAAGACCTCAATGTGTCCGCCGGGACGGTAATGTATTGAGGGTCCGCATACTTTTGTCGATATTTGGACTATCTCAACAGGTTGTGATGGTAATGTGATGCTGCCAGGCATTTTCCTCATCTCATTTTAATCTTGGTCAACTACTCTTTAACTAATCAAACAAAAGTGTTATGCACTTACAATTTCGGAGGAGAGACAATGACCCATTTACCAGAGACGACAGCCCCTCGCCAGCAGGGAAAACAAGCGCAGGCATCCACAGCATTCATGTTTGTAGGACTCATAGCTGGTATTCTCTTTTTCGTAGCCATCTCTTCAGGTGTCTACTTCGCCCTTGAAGCCGCTTTTGGAAATCAGAGGACACCATCGGTAGCGCACGCTGCCCAGATAGAGCGTCATGTACTTGCGAATATGAATATTGTCATCAACCAGCCTGGCTACCACAAGGACTGGCCAGCCTTTGCTCCAGGGACGGTGGTAGTACCCGCCAATAGCCTTGTCACTCTTACTATTCGCAACTACGACCTTGGCGATACCCCCCTTCCCGTCGGGTCTCCTTTTTCGACAGTCCAGGGCACTGTGGGCAATATCGCCTACGCGGATGGGCATGTCTACACATCTGTAGCTCTGGCGAAAGTGGCCCATACCTTCACCATCCCGTTGCTCAATATCAACGTGCCAATACCGGGAGATAGCGCGACGGGCAAACCCTATTCAGAGGTCACATTCACCTTCCGCACCGGGGCGGCTGGCTCCTACTACTTCCGCTGTTTTGATCCGTGCGGCATAGGCGCAATCGGGTGGGAAGGCCCCATGATGACCAAGGGGTACATGCTTGGTACCCTGACCGTTCAGTAAAAAAGCGGACTGGGACGGCGTGCCTCTGGCGGCGCTAGAAATGGAGAGAAGGGGTAGATCATGTTGACGCAACACGGAAACGTGACGTTTGAAAGGCAGACTCAAAGGATGCAGAGATCGCCGTCCTTCCTCTCCCTGGCGCTGTTCATTCTTATCTCTCTACTGGTGATCGTGAGCGGGTGCGGCACACAGGGAACCAGTGCGAGCGCCGTGGCGACTGGGACGAAGCAGGCTCAATCCCTGTCGCGGATGCGAGTGCATCTCGTCCCCGCCCCCCTTATTTCCACACAATTGCGCGTCGCGCAGAAGCAGCTCTATACCGTTTCAACCTCAAACGTTGGCCTGATGCAGTTAGCAGTGGATGGGCAGGGCAATGTCTGGGTTGGTGAGATGAATACCAACCACCTCGATCGCTTCAACTCGCGAACAGGTGTGGTGACGAGATGGACACCGCCTGGTGGACAGTATGGCCTGATGGCTACAGTTGTCGATGGGCAGGGCGACGTGTGGTTTGCTGAGCAGAATGCCAACTATATCGGGCGTTTTGATCCAGGGCAGCAGACCTTTCATCTTTTCCCTCTCGGTACCCTGAATGGCAGTCCTCTGGGGCCACAAGACCTGCGCTTCGATAGCAAGGGGATGCTCTGGTTCACAGCAGCATTGGGTAGCGCGATTGGGCGGCTGGACCCCGCAAACGGGGCCATTCACCTCTGGCCGATTCCTACACCTCCCTATAGCGTCACCGTCTTGCCCGATGGGCGTATCTGGTTTGGAGCAAGCGGTGCGATTGGCACCATCGACCCCGTTACCAGCCAGATCACTCTCTATGACCTGCCCGATGCGCAGGTTCAGGTCTTCTCGTTAGCAGCGGACACTACCGGGCGTATCTGGTTCACCGAAGTGTTACCCGGCAAACTCGGTATGTTCGATCCAGCGACAGGCAACTTGACTGAGCTAGCCGTACCGGCCATTTCAGGGAATCCGCCTGCCCTGTACGAACTCGTCATTGACCACCAGAATACCATCTGGTTCGTAGATGTGGGCATCAACACACTGGTACAATATAGACCAGCGCAACAGACGTTGACGTTCTTCCAGCTCTCCCGGCAGGATACCCCCCCGTATGGTCTCGCGCTGGACCCTGCCGGCAAATTATGGTTTACTTTTGGCGGCTCACCGGAAAACTACGTCGGTGAGATGACTCCGTAGATGTCAGCCTTTCCTCACCAATATGCAGTGAAGGCACGATCAAGTCCCAAAAATATGAGAAGGGCGACCATCACGGTCGCCCTTCTCATTCAAAACGTTATCTTTACGTTACTTCACTTCCATGAAATCAGACTCGTCGGGCAGCAGTTCAACCTCGCCCAGGCTTTCCAGCCAGCGCTCGGCGTCGATAGCGGCGCGACAACCGTCACCTGCTGCCGTGACTGCCTGGCGGTAACGGTGGTCCGTCACATCGCCCGCCGCGAATACGCCGGGAATGTTGGTCATGGTATGCTCGACCGGGACGATGTAGCCCGTTTTGTCCATATCAAGCAGACCCTTGAACAGGTCGGTATTGGGCTTGTGGCCGATTGCCAGGAAGAAGCCCTGCACAGGTAATGTGCTCTCTTCGCCTGTTTTCAAGTTGCGCAGGCGCAGGCCCGTCACGCTCTCCTCACCCAGCACTTCCGCAATCTCGGTGTCCCAGATGAAGCTAATTTTGGGGTTCTTGGAGGCGCGATCCTGCATGATCTTGCTGGCGCGCAGCGTATCGCGGCGATGGATCACTGTGACATGGCTGGCGTATTTCGTCAGGAACGTCGCCTCTTCCATCGCGGTATCACCACCGCCGACGACCGCCACATCCTTATTCTTGAAGAAGAAGCCGTCACAGGTGGCGCAGGCAGTCACGCCGCGACCCTGCAACCTCTGTTCGCTCTCCAATCCCAGCCATTGCGCGCTGGCTCCCGTCGAGATAATCACCGCGCGCGACTGGTAATCTCCTGAATCGGTAGTAATGGTAAACGGGCGTTTGCTGAAATTCACGGCTGTCACATCTTCTTGCAGCATCTCCGTGCCGAAACGCCGCGCCTGCGCTTCAAACTTCTCCATCATTTCAGGGCCAAGAATACCCTCTTCAAAACCCGGATAGTTCTCCACGTCGCTGGTCAGCATCAACTGACCGCCCGTCTGGTATCCCTGAAGCATCAGCACCGACAGGTTCGCGCGCCCCGCGTAAATGGCCGCTGTATACCCCGAAGGCCCAGAGCCAATAATGATAATGTCATAAATTTTTGCCATGATTAGATTGTTCCTCACTTCTCCATCAACGAGATATGTTCTGGTAATGATAACACATAGAAGGGTGATTTTATGCCCTGCATGGAAGAAGCAGTAAAGTTGATGCAGCAGTCTACTTTTTGCCTCGCGCTAATAAATCGTACGCCCAGAGCAACAACGGCAACACCACCAGCGCCACCAGCAAATTCGGCAGCGCCGTATCGAAAAGAGCAGTGGTTGCTTCTCTCAAAGAGTAGAAGGAAGAACCATACAGCCATATCGCGCTAAAGACTACTATGGCTGTACCAACTGTAACGCCAGCCGCGCAGACGACACCAACGGTAGCGAGCGCCTGCACAGTGTTATAGCGTCGGATACGTATGCGTGTCAGACCCGCGACGAGGCCGATCAGGGCATTGACAAGATAGCCAGCTACGCCATTCCAGCCGAACAAATCGCGGAAATTGATTAACGCGCTGCCATAGTAGAGGTAGCCATTGTTCCAGCTAAGATCGTGCAGCCATGTGTTTGCGACGTAATCGCCCAGCAAAAAACCAAAGCCGCCCACAACCAGGCCGACCCAGGGGCCGAAAATCACGCCGAAAAACAGGGGAATCAGCAGTGCGGGTAGGAAGACATCGAGTGTGCCCAGTGGCAAGACAAAGATGAGGTTGACATGGCTAAACAGGCCATACAGCGCGACACCCAGCATGGCAGCGACGACCTGGCGCGGGCCAACATACCAGATACTGGCCTGTTTGACGTAGAGAGACGACGATCCCCCACCTTGTGGACTGCGCGGCGTCCCTGTCGATTTCTGGTGGCTAGTTGGCATCAATTCATACCTACATGTCGGAACATTTTGTATTCCTATAGCCATAGGCTGTCACAAAATACATCACATTGAATGCTGCAATAATGGTATCACAATGGATAAGAAAGACGTTCTCTTTTATTCAACGTCCAAAAGCCATGAAAAAACACTATAATGCTGGATTTTGGGGCCAGGGCGACCGCGAGGGTCGCCCGTACAATACTACGGCTTGCCATGTCATTCGTGTATTGTACGGGCGACCCTCGCGGTCGCCCTGGTAACTATCGCCACATCTGTATCACCTGTAAACTATCCTGCGCAACCTGCTCCAATGGCGCGAGTGCGACATATTCTTGCGTTGAGTGTTCGTTGACCACGCCTGTTGACAGGGTGAACGTTTTGATGCGCGGTCGGAACGCGCTGGTATCGCTGCCAATAAATGTTGGATGCATCAGCAAGCTCTCACCGCGCCGCGCCAGCGTTTCACGGTAGAGGGTGAGCAAGGGTTCGTTTTCATCTACGCTATAACTGGTACAATGCGGGTCAAAGATGACGACCGCGCTGCCGCCGTATTGCTGCGCCGCCTGCTCGAAGGCGCTGGAAATGGCCTGCTGGTAATGCTGGCGTATTCCGATGACTCGAAGCTGCGTAGTTCGCCCTCTACATGCGCGATCGCGGGAACGGCATTGCGCGCGTTGCCCGCTACGATGCGGCTAACAAGTATGCGCGTTGCGTCGTCCGCCAGCGAACCATGCGGGTATTGGGCGCTCCGAAAGATATCGATTGCATTGACCGTCTCCGACAGGACTTTGCCGGGATGCCCGGTTTTTCCACGGATCTCTACGTCGAAAGCCATATAAGTTGCGCCGCGCGATACGACCGCGCCCGGCTCGAAGGCGTTATCAAACACAATGCCATCGCTCACCTGCCAGGGCGATGGATCGAACGCGCCCGCGCCAACCAGCCCGACCTCTTCCTGCACGGTGAATACCGCCACGACTGGCGGGTGCGACTGTTTGCCTGTGACAAGCTGCGTCACAATGTCTAGCACAATGGCGATGCCCGCCGCGTCGTCCGCGCCCAGGTTCGTGTCACCATCGCTATACATGATGCCACCGCGTATCACCGGCTGGTGTCCTCGTCCAGGCGGCACGCGATCCATGTGCGCGTTCAGCATAAGCGGCCTGCCTTCTCCAGGAAGCGTAGCAATCAGGTTGCCTGCCGCGTCCACCTGTGTAGCTATGCCAAGTGCGACAAGCCGGCGTTCCAGGTAGGCTCGCACACCCTCCTCGTGTCCCGACGTGCTGGGAATGCCCACGAGTTCGATAAGCGATCGTGTAATAGAATCAAGTGACATGTATGTAACTCCTCTGTTTCAATCTAACTTTACATCATTAAACACCATGATTGCCACTTGCCGCTGCTTCCTGTATAATCGATAATAGCAAATATAAGATGCTTCAGCCAGTTGTGCGCCTGTAAGGGGAAGCGCAACACCTCACAACCTGAGAAAAAATTCTGCGGACAGGGGGGAATACGTGCATGGCTCGTAATTCCATAGAGTTGATGGGAACGCCCGACGGATTATTTTACTGGATACCTGGCGAAATGGTAGTGGTGGCGCGTCTGCAACGGCATCCAGCAGCAGAAACACAGGAAATTCTGATCGAGCAGATACGCGCTCAACTTAACGCGCTATTAATTGGGTATGGTATCACATTGGAAGCCTATGGCGCTGTTGGACGCTGGCAGGATACGTCTCCGGGAGCGACTGTGCGCCGCTCATTCATTTTTGGCAGGCATCGCCAGCAGCCGCTGATTGCGATATTTTTTCACGCGCTCTCGGTGAATACCTCAACGCAGGACGCAACACCTCTGGCGTTGTCCTATATTCAGAGCAACCTGGAATCGCTGGCGCAGGCGGGGTTACATATCGTCTCCGCCATGCCCAACTGGTTGGTTTCCGCCGCGCCCTTTCTCTATAGCAGCGGGGGGCCGGCTATGCCTCCCGTGCCTGCGCCTGAGCTTGATGTGCCTGCTTCTACCGCTGGTCATCCCGGTTGGCGCGTCTACTTCACCGATGCCGGGTTGCCATTACACCCCAATGGCGCGGAAGATGTGGTTGTGGCTGTGCTGGATACCGCGCATCGATCTGAACGCATCCGCGCCGCCGTCACGCGCCCCGAATTAAAACGGAACTGGCTGTTACAGCAGCTTGTAGCTGATCTGCGCAATGAAAACGGCTCCTTTGAAATTGAATATGACCGCTATCCCATAATTGGCGATACCTGCACCGGCCTGGATTTTTATGGAGACCCGCGCTACTATTTTATGCCCGATCATGGCGTGTTTGTGTCTGGCCTGATACGCGATAGTGCCCCACGCGCGCGAATTCGCCTCATTCGCATCCTCAACGACTATGGCGCGGGCGATATTTACAATCTCTTTGCTGCCTTGACCGACCTTGAGCAAGAGGTGATCTCCGGCTCGATTCGTCGTCTTGTCGTCAATCTCAGCCTGTGCGTCATGCCCGATATTCGCCGCCTGCCCTACGTTTGGTTCGACAATCGACAGTGGCCGAGCGCGCAGTTGTTCGAGCGCGGTGCGCGTGTTGGCGCACATCGAAGAGGGCCTGCGCCTGCTCTTTGAAAGCCTGCACGCTCAGGGCGTCTTGATTGTGGCAGCGGCTGGCAACGATTCCCTGCTCGCCAGAAAACAGGGTCAGAAACCTCGCCCGCCGCGCGCCCCTGCCCGGTACGAGACGGTCTTGAGCGTGACTTCGGTCAACAGTCACTTCACCGTCGCGCAATTTGCCAATCTCGCCTGCCTGCCGCCTGCGAACGCGGGCATCGCCACCTTTGGCGGCGACGTGTACGGCTCAACCGATGCCAATGGCTTGCCCGATGCCGTGCGCGGCCTCTATATTTCACCCAACTTTCCTAATGGCGAGCCAAACACGTCGGGCTGGGCAGACTGGCGCGGCACCTCTTTTTCGACCGCCATCATCAGCGCCCTGGGTGCTCATCTTATCGCCCAGAACTGGTCCGCGCCCCAGGCCATCACGCGCATTGCTGCTGGCAGAGAGCGACGCACCGATAAATTGTACGGGACAAGCCCCGATATCCCCGAATTACTGGCAAATATCATTCGCGTGCAACAGCGTTTCGGTGATTGATTTGAATTTGGTCTTGACGCTTCACTTTGTATAGCTTATAATACTGGCAAGTGGAAACGTGAAAACGTCCCAGATATTCAGCAGTATCGGTATATTCATTCGGGGGCTGATAATTCAACCCTCTTGAAAGAGGCAAAACACATGATTGAGCAGACTGGCGTTGAGACAAGCATTCTTAGCATGACGCCTACGGCAGCCGGTAAGGTTCACGAATTGCTTGCTCAGGAAAACGATCCCAGCCTGGGACTGCGCATCTTTGTTGCGGGCGGCGGTTGCTCTGGTCTCCAGTATGGCATGACCCTCGATGAAGAGCAGGATGGCGATACCGTCATTATGCAACAGGGGTTCAAAGTACTGGTTGACGAGATGAGTGTTAGCTACATCAATGGCAGCGAAGTCGACTACGTCGATAGCTTGATGGGCGCGGGCTTTACCGTCAATAACCCCAACGCTGTTTCGAGCTGTGGCTGCGGGCATTCCTTCAAAACTGCCGAAGGCAGTGGCGAAGCGCGCGGCTGTGGCTGTGGGCATTAATTCCTAAAGATCGCTTCCGGCATCGCTGAATCGTCATTACATAACGAAAAGGCACATGCTTTTGAGAACAAAGAGGACTTTCATACGTATTACTTGTGGAAGTCCTCTTTGTCTTGTCCACTGTCTGACAAAAAAGGAGCATGAATGAGCAGCCGTTTTGCTTATCGTCCACATTATCAAAACACGCGGTATCGTCCGCATCCCTCCTTCCGCTCTCGCAAAGATTTTCTCCACTACCGTTGGACCTATCGCCCGCAAACCATGCGCTATCAAAAACGCCCGCCTGGCCAGGGTTTGCCATCAATACCCTGGGTCTACCGGTTAAAGTGGAGCGCCGCAGGCTAACAAGAACTGAATATCGCCATAACTGGAGTACCCATACTTGTACGACTACCAGCAAGTAATTAACACGTTGCGCGCTGCCTATAGTCATGAAAGCGCCGAACAGCGAGATAACATAGAAAAAGAAGACTGGAAAGTCGTCGAACGGCAGCAGTTCCTTTCTCTCTTACAAAAGGAGGGGAAGACAACTCTGTTGGAGATCGGAGCGGGTACAGGTAAGGACAGCCTTTTCTTTCAGGAGAGCGGTCTGCGCGTGGTTTGTACCGACCTCTCACCCGCCATGATCGCTCTCTGTCACACTAAAGGTTTGGAAGCCTATGTGATGGACTTCCTGAACCTGGATTTCGTCCCGGCATCCTTCGATGCCGTGTACGCGCTGAATTGCCTGTTGCATGTTCCCGGCGCTGACCCTGCCAGAAGTGCTACAGAGCATTCGCAACCTCTTGCGCCCGGCTGGCCTGTTCTTTCTTGGCGTCTATGGCGGCATTGAAAAGGAGGGTATAAACGAAAAGGACTATCATGTACCTCCCCGTTTCTTCTCTCATCACACAGACGAGTTTATGCAACAGATCACCGTCCCATACTTTGACCTTGTCACGTTCAAAGCGATTGCTGTGCCAGGAAGTACCTGGCATTTTCAATCTATGACCTTGCGGCGTAAGGAGTAAGTACTGGAGGTTATCTGTAAATGCTCCGGAGATCCTTCGCTGCGCTCAGGATGACAGCCCTCGAACTTGTCATCCTGAGCGCAGCGAAGGATCTCCGAGGTATGACTTACGGGTAATTATCAGTTAAGTAGTACGTCTATCACTCGTCAGTATTATCTTCCTCTATCGCAACAACGTTCGGTTCCGTCATCATGCGCTTCACCAGACCGGGCATGTCGCTGCTGAATTTGGAATTGGCAACTACGCGCTGCGCTCCCGCTGCCAGAGCTTTTGCGCGTGCCTCTAAATCCATGTGGGAGCCGAAGGCCAGCACCGGGTAGCCAGCAGTACGCGCCTGGCGAATAGCCGCCTCCCAGTCTATGCCGGTCGTGGCGGTATTAACGATCACCAGCGCGGGTTTTTCAGCGCCCTCGGCGCTCAGGCCCTGCTCAAAAATGGGCAATGTGCGCGCCGTTTTAACTTCCATGTCGTGGTGGCGCAGCGTGTCACGCATCTTCACCGCGAAGAAAAGATCTTTTTCTAAAGCAAGTATGGTTGTCAACAGGCTAACTTCTCTCTAATCGTCCGGCGGTTCATAGACGGGCCGCCGGAATAGCTCGGCCAGTTCCGAGTTCACTATATCCAGGTTGGTATACTGCTCTTTCGACAGCACATGATGGGTGCCATTGCAGTACGGCTTGTCGCACTGCTTGCTATGGCTGGTCTCGAACAACAACTTGCCGTCCGCGACGCTGAGCCAGATATGCTTGCGCGAATAGCCATCGCCCCATTTGAGCAGCAGACCGTCCCGGTATTCGTCGAAACGCCCCTGGCCGTACAGGTAGTCTCGGTTAAACATGTGCAGTATGTCGAGCGCTCTACTGTCCCCGATCACCTGCTCCGCCTCTGGACTCATGTGCGTGGTGGCTTCCTGCGCCAGGTCCTGCTCTGGAATATAGAGTTCGCGCGAAGAATGCGACCCCTCGCGAATCATCTGCTGGATCATGGCTCCCTCGACATCCGAGAGTCCATGACCTTGTCCCAAAATAGGAGGCTTCTTCGGCTTCTGATTACTCCTATCTGCCATGATATCGTGCTCCTCGCTAGCTGTCAGAAAAGTATTACTACCCTACTGTACCACGCAGGCAGGTAGAATGCCATCCTTGACCCTTGAACATTTGCTCTTGACAAATGTTCTCATTGCACGCTATACTTTCAATGCATATGGTGTCGTTATTGTTCCTGTAATTGTTGCTGTAACTCTGTTAAATATAGAACACAAGTTCTATATTTATACTGGAATGTAGTGTGACAGGTGCCAGGTCAGCGAAAAACACCAGACCACCATGTAACCATTGCCCTTGAGATCGCTGGCGCGCAAACGAGCGCTGCTCTGGTTGACCGGAGAGGCGCGATACGCTATCGTTGCCACGCCAGGACGCTGCGGGGGCGACCAATGGTGGCCTCGCTGGAGCCACTTTTGCGGGTCATTGACGACCTGCTGGCTTATGCAGGGGCGAAGGGGTGGCATGTCATTGGACTTGGTTTTTCCATTCCGGGAACGCTGGACGCGACGGGTCGCCGCCTGCGTGTCATCCCCATTTTGCCCTCGCTCAATGACCTTCCCCTGTGCGATTTGTTCGAAGCGCAGTACAATTTGCCTGTTTGTCTGTGCGTCGATGTGGACGCGGCCCTGCTGGGCGAGTATTCCTTTGGCGCGGGTAAAGGATACCCGCGCTTGCTCCATCTGACCCTCAATGCTGTAGTTGGCGCGTCCTTCGCTCATCTCGGAAAGGTAGAGCTATCCTCACAGGCGGGTCTGGGGCATGTGGCGCATTTACCTATCGCTGCCAGCGGGCCGCGCTGCAGTTGTGGCAGGCGCGGCTGCATCAATTCTCTGATCTCGCTGGAAGCTATTCAAAAATTGGCGCAACGTAGCTTTCAACGTGCTGAAGAAAACGGTTCAGTAAGCAGCCTTATGCGCCGCGGAGCATTTAACGCGCACATACTGGCTGAAGAAGCTATGCAGGGCGATCCGGTCGCCCTGCGCATCTATGAGGAGATTGGGCGCTGGCTCGGCGCTGCAGTTGCCCGCTATATCGGTCTTTACTCGCCGGACGCGCTTATTCTAGGTGGTAGCGTACTAAGCGCCAACGAAGTTTTATTCGCCAGTATCCAGAGTACTTTGACCATGCATGTCGCAACTATCACCGATCGTCCGGTCAGGATTGCGCTGGCCTAACTGGGCAGCGATGCCGCATTGATTGGCGCATCGATAGCGCTTTTTCAACAGAATCGCGATCTCATGCAAAAAGCGAGCGCGTCAATGCTGTCTCCTGTATCTCCACCACAATAATCCTCCGACTCCTACGAGCGCGATTGCTGCAAAGAATGGAAAGGCCGGCACATAGCGAATAAGATAGATTCTGGGATACAATAGATCCAATCCCATTGAAGCAGCTAACAATAAAGGTTCTTTTTCATGTCCTTATTTGCCATCGGACTCTTACTTATCGCGGCGGCACTCCACGCCACCTGGAATTTGTTTGTGAAACGCGCCAGGGAGAAACAGGTGATGATCTGGCTGGCGCTGCTGGTCGGCGTACTCATCTATTTACCGCTTGTGCTACTCAATCCCATCAACGTTGTGAGTATCTGGCCCTTTATCCTGAGCAGCGCAATTGTGGAAGCTATCTATTATATCGTTTTGATACGCGCCTATGAGAACGGCGATTTTTCGCTAGTCTATCCGATGGCGCGTGGCACGGCTCCAGCCTTGCTGGTCGTCTGGGCCGCCATCTTCCTCGGCGAGCGGCCTACGCTACCTGGCACGATTGGTATCTCTTTATTAGTGCTCGGCCTGGTAGTTGTGGGCGGTAAGGTCTGGTGGTCACTGCGCAAGGCCGCGAAACTCAGCACAAACGCGCTTGGCATGGCGCTCGGAGTGGCGCTTTGTATCTCCATCTATACCACCATTGATGGGGCGGCGGTGCATCGTGTGAATCCTTTGCCATATACCGTAATCGTAATCGCGCTCACTGCCACGCTTATTACTCCTGCTGTATTGATGCGCTACGGCAAGGCGGCCATTGGCGCGGAATGGCGCGCGAACTGGCTGCGTATCCTGCTTGTAGGCATCTTCACCCTGCTGGCCTATATTCTCGCGCTCAAATCCTATACCATCATCCGCGTCAGTTATGCCGGAGCCATACGCGAAGTGAGCGTAGTTTTCGCGGCCTTGCTCGGATGGAAGTTGCTACACGAGGAGTTGGGCGCGATTCGCCTGGTTGGGTCAGGCTTGATTTTTTCCGGCATTCTGGTAATTGCGCTGGCAAGTTAGATGCTATGTGGTAGTATAGAAAAAACGAAGGATGATGTATGCTCAACGATTTCTGGACAAGAAGCGTTCACCATGACGGTTCGTCGTATTATGTGATAGGCAAAACCGTGCAAACCGGCGCAACACTTACCCTGCGCCTGCGCGCTGATGTAGAAGCGCCCATCGAGCGCGTATTCTTGCGCACAACCCCCAATGGCGAACAGCGAATGCAGGAGATGCGCCCGGCTCAAGTCGAGGAGGTCGCGCGCTGGTGGGAGATCGATCTGAAACTGCATATGCCGCGCACCAACTATCGTTTTTTTATTCAAACCGCTGACGGCGGGTACTGGCTCTCCGCTGGAGGCATCACACGCCACGCGCCTACCGATGCCACTGACTTCAAAATCCTGGCGAACTACCACGATCCCGCATGGGTACACAGTAGCGTCTTTTACCAGATATTCCCCGACCGCTTCTACGATGGCGATCCATCCAATAACGTGCGTACGGGCGAGTACGATTGTCACGGCCAGCCGGTAATCGCCCGCGCCTGGGGCGATTACCCGCGCCCGCATTCCGAGTCAGGCGCGTGTGAATTTTACGGCGGCGATCTCTCCGGTATTACGCAAAAATTGGACTACCTGCAAGACCTGGGAGTCACGGCTCTCTACCTCACGCCTATTTTTACCTCGCCCACCAATCATAAATACGATGTGATGGACTATAAGCAGGTAGACCCGCACTTTGGCGGTGAAACTGACCTGGTAGCCCTGCGCGAAGCCCTCGATGCGCGTGGGATGCGCCTGATGCTCGACATTGTGCCAAACCATAGCGGCTCTGGCAATGCCTGGTTTCTCAATGCGCAGGCCGATGCTGCTTCAGAGACGGGGGACTTCTACACGTTCTACCAGCATCCTGCAACGTATGAAGAATTTATGGGAGTGCGCAGCCTGCCCAAGTTGAATTACTTCAGCAACCGGCTGCGCGAGTACATGTACGCCGCGCATGACTCTGTAATGCGCTACTGGCTCAAGCCGCCCTTTCGCATCGATGGCTGGCGAATCGATGTCGCCAATATGCTCGGTCGCCAGAATGAAATACAACTGGAGCATAAGGTCGGGCGCGGTATGCGGCGTGCCGTAAAAGCCGAAAAATCCGACGCCTATTTGATCGGTGAGCATTTCTACGATGGCACAGCGCATTTACAGGGCGATGAACTGGATGCCACCATGAATTACCAGGGCTTCATGTTTCCCGTCTTGCAATGGCTGACCGATTTCGACGTTGAAAATGTCTGGCGGCGCAACTGGCCCGATAAGCAGGTTCTCCCAACCGGGGCGATGGCGGCCCAGTGGCATACGTTTCTGGCTGCGGTACCCTGGCAAATTGCTGTTCAACAATTCAATCTGCTGGGCAGCCACGATACGCCGCGCATTCTGACCCACCTGGGCGAGGATATCACGCGGATGCGGCTGGCCGTGGCCCTGCTTTTTACCTATCCGGGCGTACCCTGTATCTACTACGGCGATGAGATTGGTATGGTTGGAGCCGATGATCCCGATAACCGGCGCTGCATGAGCTGGGATCAATCAACCTGGAACACCGATTTACGCGCATACTTTAAGCAATTGATAGGCCTGCGCCGCAGTTCGCCTGCCCTCAGTCATGGAGGATTCCAGTTGCTCCATGCCGAAGGCAATACGGTAGCTTTCATGCGCGAAGCCCCCCAGGAACGTCTGCTGATCGTGGCGCGACGCGCAGATGACGAACTCGCCGCGCTCCCGGTGCGCTCTGCCGCCTTACCCGACGGTATCCATCTCCACGAGTTGCTAACGGGTGCCGAGAGCGTGGTATCAAACGGCATGGTGTCACTTGCTGATCTGCCGGGTGTTGGGGCGCACATCTGGCGCGTTGTTTGATATACTACACATCATGAACGATACACCTGTACCCGTTATTGTAATCGATGATACGCCTGTGAAACTGCGCGGCGTGTGCGAATTTGTGGCGGAAACTCCCCTGCTCCAACTGCGCGCCGGGGTGGATAGCGCCGGTGCTGCCGTTGCGCTGGTTGAGCGTTTGTGTCAGGAGCAGGCGGCGCAAAATCCAACGCTCGCGGGCTGGATGGTGCTGTCTGACCTGCATCTTGGCACCGATAATGGCGTGCGGCTGGGACGAAAATTACTTGAGATAGCTCCAGGATTGCGCGTCGTGATTTATACGCAAGACCCCAGTTGGACGCTGGCAGCTGAAATATTTCGCCAGGAATACGCGCGTGGCGCGCGGGGCAGCAATAAACGCGCTAGAAAGCTGCCTGGATTGCATGGCTACGCCCTTTTTGGCAATATGGAGCCATCATATCTTGAGCGCATCACTACGACGGTGGTAAGCCGTCATGAAACCTTTATTGACCCCGAAGTGCTCAATTACCTGCTAAAAAAGCTGCGCGGCCAGCGACTGACACCGCGCCAGGAAGAATGTGCCGCGTTGATTTCCCAGGGGTTGAGCAATGATGAAATCGCGCTGAGTATGGGCTTCTTGAATGCACAGGGCAAACCGAATATGGGGCCGCTGGAGAACATGGTGAGCGAACTCTATATCTTTTTTGCCATTGAAGGCGCTCCCAGCGATCCAGGGAGGCGCGTTCTGCTGGCGCACGCCTATGAAGCTTACGCGGGATTGCGTTCCGCGTAAAACTTATATTTCCGATACGAGGGAGAAACCAGTAGCGACGCCCCTTGTGGATAAGGCTTAGCCTTCCCTCACGAGGGAACCAGAGAGCGGCCCTGTCTGTGGCGACAGTTCGGTATTTGGCAGGGGCAGGCGCAGGAGAATAACGGTGCCGTGTTCGGAGCGTGGACGTTGCACGGAGCGAATGGTCAGTAAGCCCCCGGCTTCGCGCGCTTTGAGCTTGGCTTTGAAAAGACTGGTCTTATCCGCCGTGACCGCGTTCACATCAAAGCCGCGTCCATCGTCGGTAATCATGATTTCGATGCTCCCATTGGCGCGGGTGGCGCGCACGATGGCGAGTGATGCTCCGGCGTGGTTATAAATGTTGAGCAGCGCCTGCGTCACTGTATACGAAATGGCTTCGGCGAACTTCTGGCCCGCCTCGGTCGCTTCCAGGTCGTGGCTCAATTCGTCCAGGGCGAACAGGTTGGGTTTCACCGTCAACAGCGATTCGGGATGCAGCGCGGGCAACTCTTCATTAATTAATTTCTCCAGGTGCCATTTCAATCCCAGGGTGCGCCGCTGGTAAGCATCCTCAACCAGCAATTGCAGTCCGCGTAAATCGCTCTCTAACTCTTCGCTAATTTTGCGCACCTTGCCCAATGCCTCGATGACCGGCTGTACCGCAGGCAGAATAGCCGGATTCTGCTCGGATTCCAGTTTCAGTTTGTGCTGCCAGTGACCCAGGAGAGAGCGTATGCGCAGCGCCTGCTGTTTGGGCTGATCGTGGATGCGCTGGGAGAGAATGGAGCGCAGGTGCGCGTCCGCGTGTAGCAACAGGGAGGTAGCCTGTTGCAGCTCGCGGTTAGACTGGCGCAATTGTTCCGCCGTTTTTTGCTGTTCGCGCAATGCCTGTTCGCGTTGATCGAGCGTGACTTCCAGGCGGTCGATCATGCGCAGCGAGCGAATGGCATACATGAGCACCAGGGGATAAACCGCCGCCAGCAGGTAAAAGACTTGTGGCGCTACCAGCGTCTGGCCTGTCAGCAAAATTGGTAAAATTCCCAGCAAGAACCCCAATCCAACGCCGCCGATCCAGAGCGTTAAAAGATCAATCAGCCGTCGCCGGATGTGTGGTGATATACTCGATCTCGATAAGACGATGATGCGCAGCAGTGAGCTAAGGCCAATGCCCAGGCTCAATACTCCGCCAAAGACGGCGTATCCCAGCGCCAGGATAAGCTGCAAACGGGTGGGTACGCTGCCCCGAATAAGCAGTGAACCCACATCGAATGCCAGTAACGCCAGTATAGGTAGATATGGCAATCCGTCGATCAACATACGCGGCTTGCGTGGAGTTTTCAACGCTTCGGGTCGATAGGTCAGGCTGAGGTGAATGAATGCCGCGCCTAGCAGCGCGAACGAAGGTATCCACAACAATTGAAACACCAGGTCCGCTGCGTACGCTTGCTGCGCGTTGCCCCAGTGACTATACAGCAGAAAAAGCATGGCGGGTGGTAACAGCGTCATACCCTCAACTGCTCCCGTCCATTCGGGCGCAGTTGCCAGCAGGAGACCACCGACCAGTAACCAGCTTAGTCCGGCGATCAATGCCCATCCATAGCTATCGAACCACATACTCAACGTGAAAGTGGCCGCCGGATAAGACACGATATCGGATTTACTATCATGCATCACCGTGTATTTGATGATCGTTCCCGGTGAGGTGCTCTTTTTCTGGTACACATCGGAAAGCGAGGTGTTATGGATATCCTTGCCGTTTACCTGTGTAATGGTACTCTGGTTTGTCAGAGAAACGGGAGCGATGGGTAGTGGTAGAAGGCCGGGTGGCGAAGAGACAACAACGACCTGCCTATCTGTATCGATGCCCCAGAAAAACCCGCCAAAAGTTTGACCCACCTGGCTTAACAAGCGTGCATGTCCAGTGCCGCTCAGAGTAAGCAGGGCCAGCGCAACGAACAAATAGACCAGTGTCAGGCGCAAACGCAGTCGTTTCCACCAGTGTTGAGTTGTAGTTTCATTTTTTGAAATAGACACGCTTTAGTTTAGCATGTAGCGCGACCTGGCGCAAGGCGTTTTTCATATAGACAAAGCTTTTTAGAGCTTGCCCCGTCCCTGAAGAATGTGGTATACTGATGCTATGAATACTGTACATGCAGGGCATAATCATTCGCATGGCATGGCGAAACAGAGCTTGCGCCTGGCTTTCTTTCTGACCATGCTGATCCTGGTAGCAGAACTGGTTGGCGGTTTTGCTGCAAATTCCCTTGCCCTGCTTTCTGATGCCGGACATGTAGTCACCGATATCTTCGCGCTTGGCCTCGCGTGGTTTGCCGTTGCGCAGGCGGAACGCCCCCCCAATGCTCGTAAAACCTTCGGCTATCACCGCGTGGGCATTCTGGCGGCCCTCGCCAACGCGGTTACTCTGGTCCTCATCGCCGTGGTGATTCTCTGGGAAGCTGTGCAACGCTTCCAACATCCTGAGCCAGTTCAACCGCTCATCATGTTTCTTTCGGCTGGTATTGGCGTTGCCGTCAACCTTTACATCGGTTTTGGTTTGCGCAAAGAAGGCGATAGTTTGAATGTGCGCGCCGCTACGCTGCATGTGTTTGGCGATGTTGGCGCATCGGCAGGCGTGATTATCGCCGGTATCATCATTCTCCTGACCGGCTGGACCATCGTTGACCCGCTGCTCTCTGTGGGCATTGCCGTCTTGATCGCTATTGGCGCGTGGCGCATCCTGCGCGAAACAACAGATATCCTGCTTGAGGCCGTTCCCAGAGAACTATCCATGTCCGATCTCGTAAGCGACATGCGTAAGGTTGAAGGCGTGCAGGATGTGCATGACTTGCACGTCTGGTGCATTACCAGCAACATGTACGCCCTGTCCTGTCATATCATGATAGATGACATGCCGCAAAGCGAAAGCTCGACCATCCTGCAATCTATGAACAAAATGCTCAACGAGAGCTATCACATTGGTCACGCAACCATCCAATTCGAGTGCAACCCCCACCAGGAGGAGCGATGCTGCTCTATTGAAGGACTCCTCTATTGTCGTATGGACGCCTGTGAAGACTCTGGCAATCATACTCATGCACACACCAATGAATTAGAATCGGCCAGTAATGCAAGTTCCTCACAACGGCAAAAGGTTTCCTGATGGCTCGCTCAATTGAAACTGCATCCCCAAAGGCATCCTCTCGCGCAGGACAACTACGTCTCGGCGTCGGGATTGAAGCTGTTTCGCTCGTCTGGATGGTCATCGAAGCCACTATTGCCATCACCGCCGGTTTGATGGCTCGCAGCGTTTCCCTCGAAGGTTTCGGTTTCGATAGTATCGTCGAACTCATAGCTGGTGGGGTACTGTTGTGGCGTTTGCGGCGAGAGCAGCGCGGCGCTTCTCTCGCAGCCGTCGAACACGCCGAACGCCGCGCCGCCTGGATCACCGCTTTCAGCCTGTTTGCCCTCGCTCTATACATTGTCGCCAGTAGCGGTTTCGCCTTGATCACTCGCAGTCACCCGCAAACTTCGTGGTGGGGTGTTGGATTAGCCATCGCCGCCGCCATCATCATGCCCTTACTCTGGCAGGGTAAACTGCGCGTAGCCCGTCATATCGGCAGCGCCGCCCTCAAAGCCGACGCTGTATGCAGCGTAACCTGCGCCTACATGTCCTTTACACTGCTGGCCGGTCTTCTGCTCAACACCCTTTTCGGTCTGTGGTGGGCCGACTCGCTGGCCGCGCTCGCGCTGGTCTACTTCATCATGCGTGAAGGACGCGAAGCTCTGCACGAAGCCCGTACCGGCGAGACGTGCAGTTGTGGCGAGGAAGAATGTTCATAAGTTAAGCTTCATTGATGAATGATAGCAATTCATCGATGCTGCGCGCAATACGTTTCCCTTCGCCGCAAATGCCCCAGATAATGTTATTCAATGCCCCGCGTTTATCATCGTTGATGCCAAAGCACTGTTTTCCCAGCGCGAACATATAGCCCAGTTCGGCGCTTGTCCCCGAATCGTGATCTGCTCCGGTCAGCAATGCCACGATTAGATCAGCCGCGTTGAGCGCATCGATATCAACCGTGAAAATGCGCAAACGCTCTTCGCTCGAACGAAGTGTGACCAGTCCAGCATCGCGGTGAGGCAGAAATGTGCGGTAGCCAGCCCCCTCAAGCGCTTCCGCGATACGTTCCAGGTACCAGCGTTCGTGGGTATTGAAAAGCGGACCAGCTACGTAAATGTATTTCGTACTCATTATATTCCTCTTTGCTGTCGTAATGTTCTAACCATTACAGGTAATCACGATTGCGGTCATATCATCCCTTTTGGCGCGCAGGCATTCTTCAACAGATTAGGTACCTTTAAGTCTACAAGCGTTGTCAATCTCTCTCTTGACAAAAACTTGACCAAATGTTAGAATTATGACCAGGAAGTCATGGAATAAATAACAGTCATAAATTGTTATAGCAGTCAGAGAATAGCGCAGGAGTCAGAATTTAGTAGGAGGTGCAATGATGCTACCAGTAACGGCTCCTCGTTCACTGAAAGAGAAGCAGCGCCAGGAGCGCGAAGAATTGATCTTACAGGCTGCCGAAGAGGTTTTGGCCGAGAAGGGGTATTACGAAACCTCCATCGATGAGATCGCGGCCAGGGTCGGTATTGCCAAGGGGACGGTCTATTTGCACTTTCCCGGCAAAGAAGACCTCGTTATCGCCATTCTCGAGCGTAACGCTCAGGTAATGGTAGAGCTTGTTGAAGCAAAAGTCGCTACAGCACGCAGCAATCGCGAAAAGCTGGAAGCGATATTCCAGGTTGTCTACGGCGGTTTTTTTGACCCTGGTAAGAAACATCTAATGCAGTTACCTTATATAGTCATGAATAGCGCTGAACTGCGACGAGTGTTTGTTGAGAAAAAGGGTTGTATGCGTGGGAAGTGGGATCGCCTCGAGGCACTCGTTGCGTCGATCCTGGAGGATGGAAAAGCGGCGGGCGAATTTGATACAACCATGCCCACGCCAGTTATGATAAGCACATTTTTTAGTCTGCTGTCGCCACGTAGTTTTGAACGTCTCACTGCCGATAACCAGATGTCGGTAAGCGATTTTGTAACACATCTGGGACGTTTCTACTTCAAAGGCATTGCAGCAATTCAAGGGGAGTAAATTTCTTATGGCAGAATCAATTTCAAGTCAATCTGACGTGACTGATTTGACTTCGGAACGTCCGAGTCAAGTCCTTGAAGATTACGAGCAGCCACGCTATACGCGGCGCGAGACCATCCTTACCATGGTCGGCGTGCTGATGGTAATGTTGCTGGCCTCGCTCGATCAGACCATTGTTTCAACGGCCATGCCGCGTGTGATCGCCGATCTCCACGGCTTTGATCGCTATACCTGGGTATCAACCGCGTACCTGCTGACCTCGACCGTAACGGTGCCGATCTATGGCAAGCTTTCGGACTTGTTCGGGCGCAAGCCCATCTTTTTGTTTGGTATTGTGCTGTTCCTGGCTGGTTCCGCTCTATCGGGCGCGTCGCAAGATATGAACCAGTTGATCGCATTCCGCGCTTTCCAGGGTCTTGGCGCTGGCGCGTTGATGCCAATCGCCATTGCCGTGGTAGGCGACCTCTTCACACCGCGTGAGCGCGGCAAATGGCAGGGCGTCACCGGCGCGGTCTGGGGCCTCTCAGCCATTCTTGGCCCGACGCTTGGCGGCTCGATTACGCAGTATTCGACGTGGCGCTGGGTTTTCTATGTCAACTTGCCAGTAGGCGTCGCGGCCATGCTGGTGCTGATCTTCCTCATGCCAACGCTGCGTGGCAAATCGCAGAAAGTGTCGATTGACTATATCGGGGCAGCTCTACTGGTACTTGGTACCGTCCCTCTGTTGCTTGGCTTCACCTGGGCGGGAACGCAGTATGCGTGGAACTCGCCGCAAATCATCGGCATCTTTGCTGGCTCGATCGTTGTGCTGGTGGGTTTCGTAATCTACGAGGCGCTGCTCGAACGGCGCGGCGGGCAGCCCATTATTGAGCCGAGCCTGTTCAAGAATCGGATATTCACCGTTTCGGCTCTGGTGACAGCCATCTTTGGTATGGGATTGTTTGGCAGCATCTTCTTCATCCCTCTGTTCGTGCAGGGTGTTCAGGGATCGTCTGCCACTAATAGCGGCCTGATCTTGACGCCGTTGATGCTGACCTCTATTGTCGGCAGCGTTGTTTCCGGTCAGTTGGTGTCACGCCTGGGTAAATACAAGTGGCTCGCCATCCTGGGTATGATTATCAGCGTTGCTGGCACGCTCATGCTGGTGCGCCTGAGCGTCACTTCGGGTAATACGGATGTGTTGTTGGCTATGCTGGTGCTTGGCCTGGGCATGGGCTTCGGTATGTCGCTCTATACGTTGATCGTGCAGAATGCCCTGCCTGGCAAGATTGGTCAGTCAACGGCGGCGCTCACCTTCTTCCGCTCGATTGGCGGCACCATAGCGCTGGCGGCGATGGGTTCTATCATGAACTCCGCCTACTTGCCAGCCTTCCAGGGCGCGCTGCCGAATTCTATCAAGCAAACGGCAGTGTTGAGTCCGAGTGTAAAACAATTCCTGGGCATCTTCATTAACCCGCAGGTGTTGCTGCAACCCGGTGTAGAGGCGCAGTTGCGGGCAGGAGCCGCGCAGCAAGGCCCGGCAGGCCTGACGCTGTTCAACCAGGTCATCGAGTCCGTGAAGGTGGGTCTGACGGCTGGCATACACAACGTCTTCATTATGAGTATGGTGATTATGCTGGTTGGCACTATAGCCGTACTCTTCCTGAGGGAGATTCCCCTGCGCGGCGGGCGCAGCAAACAGGAAACTGCCGTTGAATCAAGTAGCGAGGAACCTTCCGAAGTCGAAGGTAGCCTTGCTGCCATGATCTAACGTTGTTACTCGCTTTTGTCCAGGGCGACCCTCGCGGTCGCCCTGGATTTTTGCATTTTTGGGTTACTTTTTTCACTATGAAAGTGGCAGTTGCTCTTAGCCTTCCAGCAAAGTCTGTGACAATTTTGTAATAAGCTTGTTCCAGGTCGTGAGGAAAATGTGAGGCCGGTATCGCATAATTTACTAAGGAGCGCGTAAAGAAAAAAGTCACAATAGCAAAAGATGGTCTTTGATGGAAGGAGCATGTCAATGGCGACACCTTTAACTATTGGCATCGAGGAAGAATTCCAGATGGTTGATCGTCAGACAGGTCAACTGCGCCCGCATATTCAAACTATTCTGGAAAAAGGCTCTGCCATCTTTGGAGAGCAAATCAAAGCAGAGATGCTACAGCCAACAGTAGAGCTTATTTCGGGTATCCTGCCAGATATCCAGACTGCGCGCTCTGACCGGAGGGCGGCGAGGGCGAAGCTTGCGCATCTTTTGGCCGAAGAGGGTCTGGCACTGGTTAGCGCCGGAACTCATCCAACCGCCATGTGGCAGGATACACCCAGGACTCCCTATCAGCGTTATATTGAACTGGAAGATGAATATCAGGATGTTGCGCGTTCCATTCTGATCTTTGGACTGCATGTACATATCGGCGTGGAAACCCAACGGTCTGCTGTTTTGTTGATGAACCAGCTACGCACCTGGCTGCCTCATTTACTCGCGCTCTCGACCAACTCGCCATTCTGGGGAGGACGCATGACCGGCTTAAAATCCTATCGCTCGGTGGTCTGGAAGCCGTTTCCGCGTTCCGGCGTGCCTGAAGTGTTTGCACGCTGGGAAGACTTCGACTCCTACGTGCAGAAGTTGATACTAACGGGCTGTATCGATAATGGTAAGCGCATCTGGTGGGATATCCGCCCGCACCCATTTTTCAGCACTCTTGAGTTTCGCCTCTTTGATATGCCGGGAACGCTTGACGATACGATTGCTATAGCCGCGCTCTGCCAGGCGCTCGTCGCCAAATTAAGCTGGCTTAACCAGCGCGATGAAATCTTGCCTATGCTATCGAGTCATTTTATTGAAGAAAACAAATGGCATGTCATACGCTCCGGTCTTAATGCCGAAGTGGTGGATTTTATGCAGGGGCGACGGCTTCCCATACGGCAGTCTATCCATGAATTGCTCAATTTTGTGGACGATGTAATAGACGATCTGGGTAGTCGTGGTGAAATGAACTACCTGCGTAACCTGTTGGAAAGCTCGCAGGGTACAGGCGCTGATCGTCAGATTGCTCTTTTTCAACAAACGGGCAATACCAGTGACGTGATTCAGTTTCTCATGCAACGGACAATGAAAGGCATTGCCATTGCCGAACCGGTTATGTGATAACTATCGGAAGCATCTCCTGGATGGATGGATGGATGGCGTCGCCAGCTATCCCTTGTTCGAGCGCAGCTTATACACCTTGATGGCGACCTGCAGCGTGAGCCAGTTGCTGCGTTCCTGAAGATCGATTTCGCAGAGTGATTGCAGCCGCTCGAGTCGCTGGATCAGGGTATTGCGATGCACAAACAGGCGGTTTGAGGTTTTGGTGAGATTGCCCGCGCACTCCAGATAGGTCTCCAGTGTATCGAGTAGATCGGTGCTTTTGCGTCGATCATAGGTGGCGATATTCGCTACCTGGTCCTGGTACATATCGCGCAGATCGTCCATGCGCGCGATTTTATACAGGTAGCGATAGACGCCCAGGTCGTTGAAGTGCGTCACTCCCCCCTCTGTATTGAGGTTCTGGCCCATTTGCAGCGCCTCGGTTGCTTCGGCAAAACCCCGGCGAAAGTCGCTAATTTGCTGGCACTGGTTCCCAACACCGATAGACATACGCACACCATGTTCGGCCCGCATCTGGCGCGCCAGGTCGCGCAGCGAAGTTTTCAAGCGCGAGCCTGTCGGGTCTTTGCTCAGGCAGATGATACAGGTCAATATATTTTCTCGTTCATACAGCACGGAGCCTGGGTAGCTATCCTGAATGCGCCGTCGCACCTGTCCGGTAATGCGTTTATGCAGCGCGAGGCGATCTTCCTCTGTCTGGAGCGATGGCGCATCGGCCTGCGCCCGAACAGCAGACCCCGCAGCGCGTTCATTTTCTTCGCTGCTCTCCTCGTCCATGCGCATAATTTCAATCATCGCGACCGTATGCGCCTTGTTCAGATCGCAGCCGATGAAGTTCGCTCGCTGCCGCAGTGTATCTTCCGAGTCATACGTGCCGTACATCAAGTCATCGAAAAATCCCTTGACCAGGTTTTTCTGCGCCAGCAAATCGACCAGGTGGCTGTTCTTGATCGCCATGGCAATCTGATTAGCAATCGTTCCCAGCAGCGTCGCATCCTCACTTGTATAACGACGCGCTCGGACGGAATAGAGATTTAACATGCCCAGATTCTCTGTTCCGGCCACCAGTGGCACAGACTGCAGGGTTTTGTAATGAGCGTCCTTGAGAGGATTCAGGTTATCCAGCGTATTGGCGTTGATTTCTTGTGACGGGCCTCGACCATTACTGTCGCGCAACTTCTCCCACGTCGTGCGATCGATATCAACCGATTGGAAGTTCAGCGCGCGTTCGTTCAAGGTGGGCGCAGATGCGCGTACGCTCAATCGTCCGCGTGCCTGCTCCATCAACAGGATAACGCATTGATCGGCTTCCATGATCTGGACTGTCAGCGTTGCCAGCGAGCGCAACATTTCGTCAAGATACAGGCCGGAACTAATCGTCTGGCTTAACACCGAAAGGGTGGTTAAAACGTTCAATTTCTTCTGCGTATTTTCGTAAAGCTGCGCATTTTCGATGGCTCCCGCCACCAGCGCAGCCGTATTGCTCACGAAATTCTGATCGTGCTCGTTAAATTCGTGGGGCGCAACCGTGTGCAGGCTTATCACGCCGATCAAATGACGATCTTTGGCGATAATGGGAATGGTCATCACTGATTGGAACTTATCATCTTCCAGTTCAGGATAATAGCGGAAGCGCGGGTCGTTCATGGCGTTGTCTTTCAGGAAGACCGGTTGCAATGTCATAGCGACCCAACCATTAATGCCTTCGCCCAATGCCAGCTCGATTTTCCCCACCAGGTGCTGGTAATGTTCACTGGCGCTTGCGAGTACAATGCATTCTCGTTCTTTCTCGTACAAGTAGATGAATGCCGCGTGGCAAGAGACAGCGCGCACAATCGTAGCGACCAGATTGTGTAGCACCTCGTCAACTTTGAGGGTTGAGCCAACCGTAGAAATCATCTCGTTTAGAAAGATGTTTTCTCGCGTTCGCGCCTCCAACGCCTTTTCTAAAGCGGCATTGCGCGCAAAAAGTGCATCAAGACTTTGATCCGTATGAGTCAGATCAGATGAAATAGCGTGGTGATCCTGATTTTCGGTGGACGCGCTTCGATTTGATGACATACCGGCCTCCTGATTAACCACGAATTGCCAGGTGGATTCCTGATAATGATGATTAAAATTATCACAATGTCGAACATTGTATGGATAGTTTGTATATGGTAACAATTGTACATACTTTTTGAGGATACGTCTAGAGGTTTGGGGCCAAGATTACTAATTGTTAGTGAATTCCCACAAGAAAATACGAAATTATCGTAAATACGGGTTTAAAATGAGTGATTTCGCGTCAAAAGAGGGTAGTTACTTACGAATCACTAGTGTATAGGTTGTGTGGGAACGGTATGTATGTTTTTACCATACTTTGGAACAACCACCTGGTGCGAAAAACGCTCATTTGATGTGGGTAGAGTTATGTCAAAAAAATCCAACTCAACCATTCCTTCGAGGTGGATGATATGGTATACTCTCGATATATTCAACTCCCAGTGGCTATATATGCAATGGCACGAGACGATGAAAAATGCCGTGTAGCTTCTTGTAAGCCACGCAGGTTGGATAGTCGCATATTGAGTAAACTCTATTCTCGGAAGCGTGGAGACCTTCAGAGAGCCTGGCATCTTTAGTGAGATGAGGTTCGACCAGTGGATACCTTCAGTCGCCTTTTTTTATCGTGCAATTGTTTTTTTCTCCAGGAGGACAACGCAATGGCTTCTGACACTGTTGCCATTCCAGAAGAAAGTGGCTTAGAAACACACGGTATCGAACGTGTTTCCCCCACAACCCGCACTCATGTACGTATCTTCGACAACTTCACCATGTGGTTTGGCGCCAACCTTGTGATCTCAACGATTGCGTTGGGGACGTTGGCCAATTTTGCTTTCGGCCTGGGCTTTTGGGACAGCGTGGCGTCGATTGTTATTTTTAACGCTCTGGGTGTACTTCCCGTAGCATTCTTCTCAACGCTTGGTCCAAAGTTAGGGTTGCGCCAGATGACTATTACGCGCTTCTCTTTTGGCTGGGTTGGCGGTATCATTATGGCATTCTTCAACGTCGCCGCTTGTATCGCGTGGTCTGCTGTAAACGTCATCGTCGGTAGCCAGCTGGTGGTTTCGCTGAGTAACGGCGCCATCCCGCTGTGGGCAGGTATAATAGTGATTGCCGCCCTTACGACCCTGGTGAGTATCTATGGCTATCGCTATGTGCATCGCTATGAGCGCTGGGCCTGGATACCTATGGCAATCATGTTCCTGATCATGTTCATCGTTGGCGCGCCTCACTTCGCCATGACGGCAACGCCCGCCTTCGGCCTGGCCGAGGTTGCCTCGTTCATCACCTTCGGTGGCGCGGTCTACGGTTTCGCAACCGGGTGGAGTTCCTATGCTGCCGACTACAACGTCAACCAACCCGAAAATACTCGAACCAGTCGCGTGTTCTGGCTAACGTTCCTGGGCGTCTTCATCCCCTGTGTCCTGCTGGAAACCCTGGGAATGGCATTCACGACGGGCATTGCCAGTGTGCCAGCGTGGAAGACTGGCTTTGGTACTACAGGCGATGTTGGCGGTCTGCTTTCTGCGGTCGTCAGCCCGCTCGGTGGCTTTGGGAAGCTTCTACTCGTGCTGCTGGCGCTCAGCATCATTGCCAACAACATTCCCAACGACTATAGCCTCGGTCTCTCCGTACAGGTGTTTGGCAAAGCATTTCAGAAGGTCAAGCGCTATGTCTGGACACTGATCGGCGCTGTGATCTACATTGTCATCGCCATAATCGGCTCGCAGAATTTTGCCGCTACCTTGCAAAGCTTCCTGCTCGACGTTGGCTACTGGCTTGGCGGCTATGCCATCATTCTTGTTCTCGAACACTTTGTGTTCAGGCGAGGCCGGTATAACGTCGATGACTGGAACACTCCCAGCAGGCTTCCACTAGGCTGGGCTGCGATTGTGGCTATCATTGCAGGTCTGGTCGGCGGTTTGCTTGGCGCTGATCAACTCAACTTCCAGGGTTTTATTACCCGGCTCATCAATCAGCCCTATGGTATAGACTTAGGCTTTGAGCTGTCAGTCGTCCTGGCTGGTATCGTCTACCTCATCCTGCGGCGCATCGAGATCAACTCGAGCCCGCGTGGCGAAGTGGACGCTGGCGGCAAATAAGCTCGTTTTCCTGGTAACACTGCAAGGCAGGCGGTAATCCACCGCCTGCCTGCTATTTTCAATCACACCTGTCCATAGCTATTTTCGCGAAGGGGAATCGTTATGTTGTTTGATCTCATTATTCGCCACGCCCGCCTTCACCGGCGCGCAGGGCTTGTCGATATCGCCGTCAAAGATGGAAAGTTCGCCCGCATCGCCAGTGACATCTCAGAGAGCGCGACGCGCGAGATTGACGCGGCTGGTCGGATGGTCTCACCGCCATTTATTGACGCGCACGTTCATCTTGATGCCGTGCTAACAGTCGGACAGCCGCGCTACAATACACAGTGGCACGCTGCTCGAAGGCATCCAGATCTGGAGCGAGCGCAAGCCATCGCTGACACGCGAAGATGTGAAACGGCGCGTGCTGGAAGAGGTGCGCTGGGAGGTGGCGCAGGGAACCCTGCATATTCGCAGCCACGTCGATGTGTGCGACCCCGCATTGACCGCCCTGCGCGCCTTGCTTGAGGTGCGCGAAGAAGTGCGCGACATCTGTGATCTGCAACTGGTGGCGTTTCCGCAGGATGGCATTTTATCTTTCCCCAACGGGCGCGAGTTGATGCGCAAGGCGATGGAACTGGGCTGCGACATCGTGGGCGGCATTCCGCACTATGAATGGACGCGCGACATGGGTGTTGAAGATGTGCATTACGCCTTCGCGCTGGCGAAAGAGTTCAATCGCGACATCGACTGCCATGTTGACGAAACCGACGATCCGCATTCGCGCTTCACCGAGGTGATGGCGGCGGACGCCATTGAGCAAGGGTGGCATGGGCGCGTCACCGCCAGCCACTGCACCGCCATGCACTCCTATGATAACGCCTATGCTTTCAAACTGATACGCCTGCTGGCCCGCGCCGGAATGCATGTCATTGCTAATCCCTTCGATAATGTCGTCTTGCAGGGACGCTTTGACACCTATCCGAAGCGGCGCGGCATCGCCCGTGTTAAGGAACTGCTGGCCGCCGGAGTCAATGTCGCGCTTGGGCATGACTCGATTATGGACCCCTGGTTCCCGCTCGGTCGGGGCGACATGCTGGCCGCTGCGCAACTGGCCCTCTTTCTCTGTCATATGAGCGGCTACGATGAGATCAACGACGTGCTGGACCTGATTACCACCAATGCCGCTAAAACGCTGCGCATCTCGGACCGCTATGGCATCGAAGAGGACAAACCCGCCGATTTCCTGGTGCTGGACGCGCCTACCGCTTTTGAAGCTTTACGCCTGCTCCCCGCCCGCCTGCATGTCTTCAAGCAGGGGCGCGAAGTCGCTTCGACAACGCCCGCCAGAAGTAATGTGAAGAGACAGGGAGACGACGAGGGCAAGGAAGTCACCTATCGCATAGAGTAGCTATGATGAGAGAATGTTGACGGCCCGCGCGGCCAACAGAACGATGACCACCATCGAGAAAACAGCCTCGATCATCATCAGCGCTTTGGCTTTTTTCGTCAAAGGTTGGGTATCTGCCGGGCTGAGAGCCGTTGCGCTGGTGAATGCCAGGAACACGTAATCAAGAAAGTGGGGCATCCAGGCGCTTTTGCTGCCAGGCGCGTACTGCGGGAAAAGAAAGTCTGTAGCTTGTGGGCCTGCCAGGTGGCGTTTTAACGGACCTCCACCATCAACTTCGAAATACCATAGCGCAAAAACTAGAATATTGAATACCCACAATATGCCTGCCGAGCGCAGCAAGAAAGGTCCTTTTGTACCTGATTGCGGTAAGATATAGACTAATAGGGCTATTCCTATAGCCAAAGCAAGCGTGGCAATACCCAGCGTAATAAACGCCACCGCGCGTATCAATCCATGTGGAAGACTGAGTTGTGCCGTCAATGCTACCACAAAAGGAAGAATGAGTACCCCTTCGATAACCAGTAACAACCAGCTTGGCCCGATGATAAGTTTATCTGGCAGAAATAGATATAATATTCCTAAAGCCAGGACGCCAGTGATGGCTGCTAGACGGGATAGCAGGTGCTTTCGTATATGATTGTTGTGCGTTTGAGCTGTTGGAGCAGGCTCTATACCGGGTTGCGTGGTTTCATTGATCTCTCGCATATGTCTCTCCTCAATGATCTTTGTCTATAGTATAGTACACGTTTAATTTGATGTTTAGACTACGAAACACGAACATGACAATTTCTTCATAACCCAGTCCTATACAGTGCATATTGGGCGCTTTTCTGCTATAGTGGTAAAAGTGTGTAAAGGGATGAGTTTTAAGGTGGGGGTATTCTGGTGATGATGGAAGTGAAACAACATGCGCTTCGCCTCAACGCAACAGAGACGCTGGCCGCGCTCCTCGAAGAAGTGAGCGCGATAACAGATTATCGCACGCTGCGTGATAATCTTCCGCGCCGACTGGCGCGCCTGCTTTGCTGTCGCTGCGTGCTACTCTACCAGCGCATCGGCGAAACGCTTCAACTTGCCGCCGGTTCCTACGACGATAAGCCGGGCTGGTCTCCTTCTCTGTTGGCTGTCGCGCATATCAATCCGGTTTCTCTGGAGAGTGATATGTTGGAGGCTCTGGCCTGGCGAGCGCGTCACGCCGTGAGCGCGCCAACCGGAAACGCTGAACCTCACGCTATTGCCGTTCCCCTGCTCTACCGGCAGCGCGCCATCGGTGTGCTTGTGGCTATTCGCGAGACCCACATGTCCGAAACGCAGCCTTTTAAGTTGAACGTCAATGCGTCGCAACAAGAACTTATGCAGCCTGGAAGCTGGTCGGGCGAAGAAACGCGAGTCATCGAGGTGGTCGCTGGCGTTGTGGCGATGCAGCTTGAAAATACGCGCCTGCTCGAGCGTGACCGCGACCGCATCCAGGAGCTTTCGCTGCTCAACAGTATCAGCAGACAATTCAATTCTTCTCTGCGCGATCAGGAACGGCTACGCAGCATCGTCACACAGCGCACAAAAGAGATTACCGTTGCAGATATGTGCGATTGTGTGTTGTCGACTTCACCACCAGAGACAGTTGCCTGGTTGCCGCCAGCTATGCAAATCATGCTCGAGCGCAATTTCAGAGAAGCAAACGAAGCGAACTCGGAGCCACTTGTGCTGGAACGAACCGGAAATGATCGTTTGAGCGAGTATTTCAAGCATCTCCCTGCACATGTTAAAACCTTCTTTGCCATTCCTTTGTGGCGTAGTGGAAAAGGAGAACCGGCAACACAACTCAGTGCGCTGGCTCATGAAGGGGCTGATTACGGTAGTGAGCAGAGAACGTATCATCATAAGAGCAAACCGACATTTTTGGGAGTAATCGTTGGAGCCTACTATCATCCCTGGAAATTGCGCCGCGAAGAAGTCGTCATGCTCTCGGTGCTAGCAAACCAGGCCAGTTCGGTCCTCGAAAACATCGCGTTGGTTGAGGATGTGGTAGAGGCGCGCAATGAGGCGCGTAAATTGCTGCGCCAGGTGCTGGATGACCAGCGTTTCAAGGAATTTATCCTTGAGAGCATCCCAGGTGGTCTGGTAACTGTAGATTTGCATGGTCAAATGACCACCGTCAACCACGCGGCCCAGATCATGCTGGGATACCATCCCTACGAAATTATCGGACAGCCCGCGCTAAAACTATTCCCTCCGCGCATTATGCAACACGTAATGCATACGGGAACGTCACAAAGGGAAACGCTCACTATTGCCGGTGAGCATGGGCAGGAAAGAACGCTTGATGCCACGTTTTTGCCCCTGCGTGATGACCGCGAACAGGTGATAGGCACGCTCGTCACCCTCAGCGACGTTACCATAGTGCGTCGCCTGGAAGAGGAGAAACGCCGCCTGGATCGTCTTGCTTCGTTAGGCGAGATGGCAGCCAGTGTTGCTCACGAGGTGCGTAACCCCCTGGCATCGATCAAAACATCGATGCAACTCTTGCTGGACGATTTAGCTGAACTCGCACCGGGTGTCGATGGCCAGAATGCTGTGGGGCAGATTGATAATGAAATGCTCGACTCTGTGCGTGTCGTATTGAAAGAGGTAGAGCGGCTGGACTCCATCGTGCGGGACTTGCTGCTCTTTTCCAGGCCGCGTTCGTTTCACCCCGTCGAGTGCAACGTGGTAGAAATATGCGAACGGGTGCTCTATCTCATTGCAAACCGCTGCGCGGAAGCCAATGTCGTCATCCATCGAGCGTATCTAAATACGCCATCCGTGCTGATAGATGTTGCCCAGGTAGAACAAGTACTTCTCAATCTGTGTATCAACGCCCTACAGTCCATGCACGAGGGAGGCATCCTGACCATCTCCTGCCAGGTCAGGCAGGCACCTGCCACGGATTCGCTGACACGGGCTAGCACCAGGCTGGAAATAACCGTCAGTGACACGGGAACAGGTATCGCCCCAGATTCGAGCGAGCGTATTTTTCAACCATTTTATACCACCAAAGCGCATGGCATCGGCCTCGGTTTACCGATCTCACGCCGCCTTGTTGAAGATCATCATGGCACACTCACTGTCGAAAGTCGGCCTGGCTATGGAGCCACATTTACCATTCAACTCCCCCTGCCTGACGAGCCTTTGGGCGAGTATAACCATGAAGGCGGAGAGGGGGAGTTGTCATGAGCTTGACCATCCTTATTATAGACGATGAACCACATTTGCCCCATCAGCTCGCGCGTTTTCTCAAAAAACAAAGCTACGAAGTGTATACCGCCCCGGACGGCGAGACAGGCTTGCTCGAATTACAAAAAAATAGTATAGACCTGGTCTTGTTAGATGTGCGTTTACCACAAATGAGCGGGTTGGATGTGCTCGGCGAGATTCGCAAAAGCGATGGAGCTTTGCCCGTGATTATGCTTACCGCGTATGGTGATGTGCAAACGGCTGTCGCGGCTATGAAAATGGGCGCATTGGACTATCTTATTAAAGGCTTTGATCTCGAAGAATTGTTGCTGTCGGTACAGCGCGGCCTGGAGACGAGCGCGATGCACCGCGAATTGCGCCAGTTGCGCCGCGAACGCAGCGATAACTACCATTTTTCCTTTATCGTTGGGCACAGTGAGCGAATGCGCGAGGTTTTTGACATGGTTGCTCGCGTCGCTCATAGCGATACGGCTTCCGTACTGCTTACTGGCGAAAGCGGCACCGGAAAAGAAGTGGTGGCACGCGCTATCCACGACCAGAGTTTGCGATCAGCTGGCCCATTCCACCCGCTCAATTGCGCCGCCATCGCCAGCAATCTGCTGGAGAGCGAATTGTTTGGCTATGAGCAGTATGCCTTCACCGATGCAAAGAAACAAAAACGCGGTTTACTGGAACTGGCCGATGGTGGAACGCTTTTCCTGGATGAAATCGGGGAAATGCCTGTGGAGATGCAGGCGAAACTGCTGCGGGTGCTGGAAACGCGGGCTTTTTATCGTCTCGGTGGCAATAAAGAAGTCAAAATTAACGTGCGTATCCTGGCCGCCACCAATCGTAATCTGGAAGAGGCCATGAAGGAGGGTATTTTTCGCGCGGATTTATTTTATCGCCTGGCCGTCTTGCGTATTGATCTCCCGCCGCTGCGCGAGCGTCCAGATGATATTCTGCTCTTTGCTTCACGTTTCATCGACGATTTTAACCGCTCGCTTGGCCGCAATGTCAAGCAGATTGCTCCCGAAGCCCGGCGGCTGCTCTTAGCATACCACTGGCCAGGCAATGTGCGCGAATTGAAAAATGTGATCGAGCGAGCCATGATTTTGAGTAGCAGTGATGAATTGTTGCCGGCCCATCTACCGGGAGAGATAGCCGGGCGTATCGACGCCAGCAACGCCAGCCAACACGATCCATGGGAGCAGTGGCTAGATCTGCGACCATCCGGCCAGATTTCGTTGGAAGACGTGGTCGGGCGCGTAGAGCAGTATTTCGTGCGCTGGGCGTTAACAACTACCCGCCACAACCGCGCTCGTGCCGCCGAGCTGCTCGGTTTTTCAAAAGTAGACCAGTTGCGTTACCTGCAGCGCAAGTATAGCATCGAAGGATGATTAGCCTAGTAACACCTGGTTTTCCAGTTCAACCCAGACGATTTCCTCTGCTTCGAGGTAGGTGAGAGGGTGAGGAGTTTGATAACTCTCAACCAGTTTGTTCTGAACAAGTCTGGGATAGGCCTGTAAAATAGCGCGTTGATCGGTGGCGAGTTTATAACGCAAAATACCGAGCTGAATGATCTCGCGTGGATAAAATTCATCGGGGTCCAGAGCCAGGGAAACCAGGTCGCTAAATGAGGCAAGTAATGATAATCGTTGCTGCGTGAAATGGCCGATCACCACGCTTGAAGCCAGCAAACATCCGGCTATTTTGCCATCGAGCATAATAGGCGCGGCGGCAGCGCTCACTTCATCTTCTGTTTGATAGGCAGGCAGTAGCGTTTCTTTGCTCAGGTCTTCGATACTGGATGGAAGCTGATTTTGCGCGACATACCCTGCCAGGGATTTGTTCGCGAGAAAAATAGAGAGGTTTTCAAGGTCAGCGTCCCAGGGAAACGTACCCTGTCCCATACGTTCGCGCAGGCTGCGGATTTTGCCATTCTTACCCGGTGGCATACACTGCGCAAGCGTGATTGCCATCCCCCGTTGATGGGGATCGAGTTGGATCAGCGCTTGTTTGATAATCTTGATGAGCAACTCCCGCTTGCGGATAATCTCAATGAGCATAGCGCGGTCATTCAAAATCTGAAGATAAAATTCAGTACTGATCTGCTCAGGGTCTTCGTTTTTCATCCAACTCTCCGCCTGGGGTATTGATTTGTCATGCCATCCCCCTGCTTGATTACGACCTGAGGTGAGGCGCTTATTATTTTAGATGATAACAGAGTGAAGAAAGCTCGTCAACATGTACAAAAGGTAATTCCCGCATAGGGCAAAGAGATAATAAACGAAAATCTATATACTGATGCGAAATGCAATGAAAAGTGTTGTACTTAGATCGTGTAGAATGTATGATATGATTAAATAAGATGCTGATGCAGGGATTTTCGCGCAGCCGGGGGTAGTGTATGCCGAATCGCGTGGTAATTGTAGATGACGATAAAGAAGTACAGGAGATCGTCACTTTTGCTCTGAGCAGGAGTGGGTTTGAAGTTGCTGTAGCCAGCAATGGTCAGCAATTGCAAGATGTACTCGCAACGCATACACCTGACCTGATAATATTGGATGTTATGATGCCTGGTCTTGACGGGTATCAAATATTTGATAGCCTGCGCAAAAATGCGGCAACGCAACATGTGCCGGTTATCATAATGACGGCTCATGCCGAAAACATTTATGAACGTATCAGCCTTGACCTGGGAGCAGCAGTGCATATCACCAAGCCATTTCATCCGCTCGAATTGGTTGGGAGAGTACAGAGATTGCTTCAAACGATTCCGCAGGAATAAGGCAATATTGATAGGCTAAACTCTTGTCTAAGCGTGTAGAAATTGGTATCATGTTACTAGTGAGTTCTGGCGAGTTCAAGGAAGAGAACTGCAATGCCAAATAAATACGAGCGCGAAATTGAAGAAATCTTGCGTAATTTGGATCAGTCGGCTCCAAAGCCTCGTTTGGGCCAGCGTCTCCGTCGCAAGACAACTCCGCGTCCGCGTCCGCGCAGCCAGCAACGGGGTATACCCACTTTCAATTTCGGTCTTTCCGAGTGGTGTCTGATCATCGCCCTGGTTGCGGCACTAATTGCAGGTGGTTGGGCCTTTGCGCAACACGGCGTGAATGGAGACCTGTTCACCGGCACTATCGCGCTAATAAGCCTGGCATGCCTGGTGATGGTAGTCATCCTGGCATTTACGCCACAGTCACGCTATCCCGGACAGGCACGCGCTGGCAACGTTACCGCTATCCGCCGAAACCCCTTGAGCAGCCTCTCAACACGCTGGAATCTCTTCCTACTCAAGCGGCGTTACAAGCGAAGAAAAGACCAGTAATACTTGACACATAACTACGATCATGCTATAGTGCGCGTACATCTGTAAGGGATGAATGATGATATGACGGGGTGTGGCGCAGTTGGTAGCGCGCCTGGTTTGGGACCAGGAGGTCCGCGGTTCGAGTCCGCGCACCCCGACCAGTTCAATAGCAAAGTTCGCCATTATCCATTAGCGGGAGTAACTCAGTGGTAGAGTTCCTGCCTTCCAAGCAGGCTGTCGCGGGTTCGAGCCCCGTCTCCCGCTCTCCTTCTTAAACCGTCTCATTTCCGGCGCTTGACAGGCTGCTTCACAAGAAGCAAGCGGTGAAAGCACTGGGGAGAGGCGGTTCTCTTTTGCCTCAAAAGGCGTTCAACGGACACCTGCCTTCATTTTTGGCAAGTACCTGCCTCGCGTTCGGGTTGTTGACAAAAGTGTTCGCAACCTCACATAGGCAGGTTGTTCGTCACTGGAACTGCTTCTGGAGCAACTATAAAGCATACCTTCAGAAAAAACAAGGGAGGCAGGTGTTCTCCCAGGGGCCATATCAATTTAGACAGTTTATTTTAGTACTCCTTTTTTTCGGCCAGCTTGCACATTTCTGAAGTAGTGGCACATGCGCAATCAGAGCTAATTCCTGAGATCCCAGCAATTTATTTGTTTTTCCAAGAACAGCATACTTGATGAGCATCCCACGTATCAAATTCACGAGATAGTAACAAAGACTTCATAAAATGCTATTAACTTGAGTATTTACATGATATAATTCTCCTACGAGGGAGTATTCAATTTATACAAGTTCAAATTGCAAGTTGAGACAGCCTTCACCATCAGAAAGAGTTGAGGACTTCGCGTTTTGATTCCCTGGAATATATATTTAAATCGGTATTTGCTGGGCTAGATAGGCATGATATGTTTAATGATGACTTATGGTCAGATCTGGCAGATGAATTGCAACAGGATCAGAGATCTAGTGAACTGATCCACCAAAGTCCACCTATTTCTGCTAATAATTTTGTTATACTCAGGTCACCCAGGGCAAGACTGAAAAAGATCGTTCTGAAAAAGGTTGCGGAATCAGAAGCCACTTTCAGCCGCTTTCCGCACCCTTTTGAAAAACATGCCCATTTGTCCTCTGATACTACTGCTACCATGAGTAGTAATAGCCAACAAGCTACATTTACCTCACATAATGTCCCTGCTTCTATTGATGGGTCCATTGAACCGAATGGTTTCAACTCCACGCCGTTTATCGCTGATGATCTGTGGAGTGACGATTTTCAAATTTCTGAAATCGCTCAGCCTCTCATTTTTAGAGATGAGGTTGAAGGATCCAAATCTCTTGCCGCCGTTTCGGATAGTAAACTGACTAACCAGCCCTTAACAAATAAATCTGCTCTAAAAAGTCATCTGGCGGAGTCGGATGATCTATGGACTATACCTGACAACCCTCAGATCTTAGAAGAGGACTTGGAACCGGTGGGTGCATGGTATGGCGACGAACGGACTCTTACATTAAGCCGAGAAGAGGATAAACAGACCTCATTCGAAGATTTACAACTAGGAGATAGTAAGAATTCTTCCATGTTGATCGAACTCGAAAACGAGACAAGCCTGCAAGATTTCGAGAATGCCCTCGCGTCAGGTTCTCTATTTGACGGTCTGGAATTTATCGATATAGCGGCAGAGCTGGCTGAAATCGAGCGGGCTGAAGAAGAGCTTGCTGCTCAAATGCCTGAAGTAGAGCGTGAGAAAAGAATCATTGGTGAGCGCGGGAGAGGACAGGCTGCCGGCTGGGGGGGTAGCAGTAGCGTACTATACATTGACTGGGGAGACGAGAAGAAGGCTGCACAGGAGGCGCTTCAGCGCCTGGGTTATGCCAAAATCGACTTAAGCGAAACCACCCGCGCATTTGTGATTCAATCTGCTCGCGCAGGTAGTCTAACCTTGCAAAGGGAGCGGCTCCTCACATCTCAACTAGCTAATGCGCATTTTCGCCTGAGTCGACTACCCGACCAGGATGATTACGAACAGCAACGAAATCAAATAACTGCCGAAATCACTGAACTGGAATGTATACTGACTTACTCTATGCAGTGGGTGGCTGTAAAGAAAGCGCCCCACTTTTTGGGCAGAGGTATTGATTTAGATGATTTAATCCAGTATGGCATGTTAGGGGTGATTGCAGGTGTGCAACACTTCGATGCGAGTAAAGGAACTCGCTTGCTCGTGGCCGTAAATTGGTGGGTCTTTCAAGCTCTCACACGCGCAACTATCGAGCATGGATCTTTAATCCGGTTACCGGTCTATATCTGTGAATTGCTGACAGATATAAACAGGAGGCGCACTGAACTGGAATTGATTTCGGGATACCCTCCCACTCACGAAGAGCTCGCAGTTGCCCTCGGCATATCCACAGAACGCTTAGAAAGACTGCCGCGCATAGCTACAATTACTTCGCTTAATCGCTACATTCAGAGCGAATATAGTAACGACGGATTCTCTTTCTCATCTTTGGAAGAAGATGCTCTCATGATAAGCGAGCAGGATTGTATAGATGAATATCTAAACGAAGCATGCATGAAAGAGGAAATCGATAGGATGATGGCCTGCCTCACACCCAGGCAACAACAGATAATCAATTTACGCTACGATCTTGATCACACAAACGGCGAAATGCGGACATTGGAGGAAATTGGTAGAGAGCTTTGTTTGACAAGAGAGCAAATCAGGCAGATTGAAGATCATGCCTTTACGAAGATTAAGAATTTTTGCCAGTGGCAAGCTAATGAAAATGAAAGGATTGGGCGCGAGAATAGTGCGTCAAAAAATGGGCGTGAAACTGTAAGTGACGAGATATTAACCAACAAAGTGGGAAAGAGACCAAAAGCTGACGAACGAGATCGACGACTACAGAATAAAATCGAAAGGATCAGAAAAACGTTAAATTAATGACATTGAGCTTTTTTGCTTCTATGACGGCAGCTCCCAGTGATTTTCGTAAAATTGAAGGCTTGCTGATGCGAGAGAATCCATACCATGATCCACTGTCTCATGTACTGACGACTCCTCTATTCCTAAATAAGGAAGCAACTAATACGGTAAGGCGTTTTCAGGCAGAACGCGGGAGTGAAGTTTGCTTTGATAGTGCCGGCTATTATGTGCAGGTCGGTAAAATTGGGTATCACGAACTGTACTTGAAATTACTCAACTGCTATCGAGCTAACCGATGGGCAGACCGATATGTACTACCGGATTACGTACCCCTATCCAGTGACACGTTAGAACAGGTAGAAGAGAAAGTTCGTGAGACGGTCTATTATTCTTGCCTGTTTTTCGAGGAGATGCCAGATGAGCTAAAGCTAAAGGCTATGCCTGTAGTCCATGGCCGCACGCGGTCGCAGGTAGAATATTGTCTTGAGCATTATTTGGACCTGGGTGTAAAATGGGTAGGGTTCGGCAGTTTCGGCACCTCAGGGAAAAATAACGAAGCGAATATGGCCACGCCATCTGCGGTTGAAAACGCACGCCACGTAGTGAAGATTGCGGCTGAGTATGGAGTTAAAGTCCACCTCTTCGGGTTAGGAGTACCGGCCCTGGCAGGTTTGTTGCACAGTATCGGAGCCGCCTCGTTCGACTCTGCTTCCTGGTTCAAAGCCGCCGGGTTTGGGCAGGTGCATTTGCCATTCATGCGCAGCTACAATATCACCTATAACAATGGGATATCGGAACTGCAAAAAGGTATCACATGGGACGAATTTCTTCATCTCAAGCAAGTGACTAGGCATCATTGTACGTATTGTCAGGATTATAAAACGCTTGCTGGTCATAAAATGCATCGGGTGGTTCATAACCTTCTGGCTATAAATGAGTCGGTCAATATGCTCAACGCAGGCCAGTTTGATCAGGCGCGAGCTATTTACGCGCAGGGTTCAATAAAGTATAAGGAAGAGTATAAACAATGGTTGCCACTTCCCATAGGTTAGTATTTCACATCGAAAAAGCACATACACCAGCGAAAATACCACATTTGTTGAGTGTGTTGCAGAATGCCGACCTACCCATTTTGGATGGGAATGTCCTAGATCAGATGGCACTCGAACAAAGCGCCGATGCAAACCGCTTTGATGAAGCTCGTATTTTAGCTGAGCAAATGCTCGGCTTGATTGAAAATACGACGGAGGGTATGCGTCTAACTAAAAGAGCTGAAGTTCTCCTCAGCAAGCGGACCTCAGTCCAATACGATCTACTCCATTACATATTTTATTCAGCCTGGAATCCGGGAAGACCAGCAAGACATGCTCGCTCATGGATTTATCGTACGGTATGTCTAAGTCTGTGGGATAAGCAGAATGTCCAACTTGATCTTAATATGCGCAGTGAGTTAACGCAGCAGGTGATCGACCAGGCGTTTGGTGACTTTCAACACATACCCGGCTTTTCGACCGCGAAGGCTTCTATCGGTATTAAGACAATGGCAGGTGTGCTGGAATGGCTGCGCCATTTGAGTCCGCCAGTGCTAGGCAGAGACAAGGTAGAGGAATTTCATCGCAGGCAAGCTTGCTCCCCAGAGCTCTTTTTATTAGCGATTAGTCGTAGTTATTCTCTGAGCGATTCCGAGGTCGGAATGGATTTATTAGTCTCTCCTCCAAAACGTCAGGAGATATGTCAACTGTGCCTTTTAGAACCGCTTCAGTTTGAACGTATGCTGGATTGGATACTGCCCATCTTCCCACAATTCCTTCGCCAGGGGACACGTTCTGGTCCATATGGGCGATATGTTCGTTTAAAGCATCTGGTGCAAATAGAGGACCTGGCTTAATTGATCGGAGAGGAGATATTGGCAGTGCTTATGGAAGGGTTAGAACAGCTGGACGTTATTCTCAATAAAAAGCCAGTCATTGGTACATGGACTGCGCAAGATTTGATCGAGAGACCAGCGATGGTCCAAGGTAATTACCTCAAGCATTTTCGTTCGTTTGTTCCTCTTGGTAGGCTTGCTGGTTCTGCTGAGGATGATCAGCTAACGATTGAGGAATACGAAAAGCGATTGATCAAGTTAGTCAAAGAAAAAGGAGCGGCCAAGGGCTATATTGCGGCTGACTACGGCTATGGCAAAACCAGCACTGCCATTTTTGTGTGGCAACGGTGTGAACACGCTGGTATTTTGGCAGTACCGCCTTTCCAGATACAGCATCTGCACCATCTGATAAGCGCTACCTATGGATGGGTGCACTTCAAGCTAGCTGAAAGTTATCCTCACCTGGCTCCTGAAGCCGATGAGATCTATAACCGTTATATCGACCGTGACATCGATGCAGAAGGACGTAATGAGGGTGAGCGCCAGTTATTACGGAAGCTCTATAACGAAGGGAGCTTTAATCCGAGATTACGTGAACTCGATTACATCAAGTTCTTTGAGGAGATGACCGCGCTCGTTCAGAAGGCTCATTATAGTGGTCTGGTTATTATCGCTGATGAACTACAGCAGTATTTGGAGGCGAATAGAGCAAATGGTGATCCCCTGGTGGCTCTATTTAATATCATTCAAGCGCTTATGACCCGCAAGGGGGAGTTATCCTTTGGTTTGCTCTTTTGTATCGCGCTAAAAGACCTGGGATTTATGAACGACTACCGGAGTGATCTGGTACAGCGGCTCAAAAGCGACCGGCTGGCCCTTGATCTAAGTCTGATTTATAATCAATCTTTCGCGCGCGAGCTGTGGAATCGGTTGACGGCTGAATTGAAACTCGGGGCTGTCAGAGACAGGATCGTTCTTCCTGAAACTCTAGACGCCATCGGCCAAATCTCGGCGCGGCCAGACCTTGCCAACGGCCCACGGACCGTGGTCGATGTTTTTCGACTGATGACTTCAAAGTACAGGGAACAGGGAGATCGAGCGGTAGCGTTTGGCCCGCTCGATTTGGTCGATGCTTTCCTGAATAATGATATCAGTTATGACAATACAGCCAAGCTTCAGCAGGTCGTCAACAGTCATCTTACACACCAGTTTGTGCGCGATAATGCCGAGTATCAGAAAGCAATTAAGCTCATGGCAGCATTTCCGATTGATGGACTGCCTGACACATATTTTGATAAATATGACGTGCGGCGCGCCTTTGAGGAGCTGATACGCGAGGCCCGTGGAGATATCGTTACGTTTGTCGGGGGTGGTTACGATGAACTGGGCCATCTGCGGGGAACCCGCGCGTTGTTGGTGGGATTGGAAGAACAGAAAATTAACACGGATTGGCTGACTACTACAATCCGGGAATTTACGCGAAACTACAACGAGCAGATTCAGCAAATACGTGACCTGGCCATCAGGGGCTTCCAGCAATTGCTGAAGGGCGAAATATTCAAGGAGGGAAGCTGGAAGTTTCTTCGCGGCTTAGAGCCGACGCTAAGCCAGGACCGTGCTATGCTCTTCGCTGGTGCCTTTGCGACCACGCGTAAAAACTATCCTGAACGCCACCTCCACGCCCGTATTTTGACCGATGCGGAGCCGCACCGCGATAAGCTCATTGATGGGGACCTGGCTATCGACTTTCAGCTTTTGCTCAACCTGGATCAGCCCGAACAAGCACGCCGTTCTCTCCCCGGCGAGGTGAGCTACCCGCGAGAGAAGACTGCCACCTTTGTACTCAACATGAGCCATCATAGCGACCTGGAGAATTACGGAGACCTCAGCAATACACTGGGGGTAGTGGTTGCGCCCTGGAAGATGACACCCGCGCTCCTGCTCAGCCTTTATGCCTATCTCGATAAGAAGCGAGAAGTCGGCGTCGTGCCTAAGTCGGAAGACGACATGCTCCGCAGCAACTTTCAGCCCATTCTGCTTGAGCACGCTTTGAGAGAATTGTTCAATCAGGAGCTCGGCGCGAAAGTGAATGCAAACGGAGTCAAGATCGTTGAAGAGGTAACGCGACGCCAGTTAGAGGCTCACTACCCGCAGTATAAAACCTTGATGACGGCCCCTCAATGGAAGCAAAACCTGAAAGAATACCGGAGCGCTCTTGAACGCTTACCCACCCCTTACGAGCGCCAGGGGCAACAACTTTACGAGAAATCAAAGCAGGACCTGGCGAAACTTTTCAACCGTTCCGTACCGGCGCTCGAAACATTTGTGAGTGTCAACTCCCATCTCTTAAAAGAGGAGTACAATAGTGGTTGGCGTTTTACGCTCCACCCTGTAGAAGCGTTGGTTTTGGACCAGATAAAAGCCAGCCCTCTAACCGAGTCTCCGCGTATAGGCGGCCAGGCTCGCCCGTACTGTAAACGCGAAGTGGCGCTCAAGGCGGCCGAACGGCTGGGCTACCGTGAAGATGAGTTCGAGGAAGCGGTGCAGCTGCTTGAGACCCGCGGGCTTATTTCGCTTGACTCTAGAAGAACCAGGCTGATAGAGGAAAAAACTCGAGTTCCCCAGATAGCGGAGCTGCGGAGCCTGTTGGATGAGTGCCGAAGCAGGCTGAAAACTGCGAAGGAAGCCCTACCAGATAGTATCCAGGTGAATAGCTGGATAGAGGACCTGCAAGGGGCGGATAAACTCCTCAACCGGTTTATCGCGTCACCGGATGAAGTGAAGCAGACCGGCCTATCGAATCGCCTGCAGATGCATCTGCGGGACTTAGATAGGCTCATTCAATCTGAGCAAGAGCGCATTGCTCAGGACCTCAGGAGGCGGCTACAGCAGGGCATCGTCAAGCAGATCACTGTTGAAGCCCTGTCTCAAATCGTGAATGAAGGACTATTTGCTAGCCAGCTGGAGGCTCAGCGAGCGAGCCTCTCAAATGAGAACGGTGAAATTAGCAGTAAAGCAAAGCCTCTCGATGAGCAGTTGAGGGATTTGCTTCAGATGGCGGAGCAGCCCCAATTGTCCACTGGTGACCTATTGTCTCTGGTGCAGGGCCACAAGCGGCTGCAAAGGGAGGTACACCACCTGGAACAACGCAGAGCACTGGCAAATGAACTGGTACGTTGCTACGGTCAGGCGCGTCATCTTTTAAACCAGGCGCAAGCTTTACAAGAGCGGTTTAAGGATCTACCTGCCGACCTGGTAGAGGTATTTCAAGTGCAACTGGAGGCCTGGTCGTTGCGAATTACAGGCGAGTTAAGTAGTGATAAGCTGAATGCACTGACGAATGAGCCAGCGTGGAGAGAAGCTTTTGAAGGCTTACAGCAAAGTTTTGAGCAACGCCTACAATCCGAGCGGGATCGTTTTAGCAATGTTCAGGCCAACTATAAGGTGTTTCTGAATGCGAAATTTCCCACAATTGTGGCATGGTCGAATGTAGTTTTTAATCCGACCGACCCGCAGGATAGTTATACCAGGCTGTGGGATAGCGTGCACGAGCTGTTGAGGCAAGTCGTCGAGCAGGTCCGCCGACAAGTCCAAAGCATGTACGATCGTGCAGCGCGCCTCCAGGGAGGCGGATTGTCGAATCTGGTACCGGCGGAGCGCGCTGCGGCGCAGGGGCAATTAGACGGCTTACTGGCGCGCCTTGCTGAATACCTGCAAAGGACTAATAACTGGGTAGAGAGCGTTACAGCTCCGGGCTTCATGACGAGGGTGCGGGAGCGTGGCGCGGTTATCCCTGCCGAGAGCATGCTGAAACCGGTTATCGCGAATATTACGAAGCACACGCAGGAATTACCGGAGATCGAACTCCGTATTGTTGAGATCGAACGGAAAGTGCACGCATTTAGTCTGTCGAAAGATGAGGAGGCCGTTCTGACAAAATTACAGAAATTGCAACTGGAAACAAGCACAAGCGACGGAGTTGAACTCGGTTTGCTGCTCCAGAGTATCGATACTCAAGACGACGACTGGGAACTCATCGCTGGACTGTACGCGAAACAGCGCCTTCGCATAAAAATAGCGCCCGTGCAGTTCCAGGCACCCGATCTCTAGGTGTATACAATGAAATGGTGGGAATTCGCAGATGAACATGGAACGTAACATATCTGGATTAATAACAGCAGATAGCCTACCGCAACCCGAATCCATTGAAGATGCTATCAGAAATGAACTGGTAGCGAATTCGCGCGGTTTCTCCAATCAGATGCACCTGGCGGTAGTTGTCGCTCAAATAGGGCACCTGCTTGCTGCGAAAAAGCTGGCAGACAGGCATAAATACGAGCTTGGTTTTATCAACAGGGTGATTTTGCGCAGGGCAATCGAATCCCGATCGTTGCTTGTGGTGCCTTGTCCAGGGGTAAGCAGTGTCGTAGAAGCTGAAACCGAGCTTGCAGGAATGATACACTTTTATGTGCGACGCGATCATACGGTGACACTCTGCAACATTGTGGTAGCACAGGCATATCGGCGCACGGGACTAGGTCGTCAGCTTTTTGAGGAGCTCGTCAAGTTATCTCAATCAATGGGTAAAACGCAGATTCGCCTTAAATGTCCTGCAGATTTACCTGCCAATCATTTTTACGAGCAGCTAGGATTGGATCTGGTAGCTGCAGAAACAGGGAAACGTCGCCCTCTGAACGTGTGGGTATATACTATCGAGGCCATCTCTCGTTAGATGAGGCATGGGAACTGACTGCCGCCCAAGGAATTTCATATGATAGAATCCACATTTGATTTGCCCGAAGGGTCAATCGTAGCGCTCCTGCGCAGCTACCTTCAACAACTCGCTCCGCTTTTCCAACGTGCGACGCTAAACAGCTATGCTTTGATGAACATCCTCCGCGATAAAATGAACGCGCTGCGTTACAATATCTCCCCGAGATCACCCCTGCAACCACTCCTGCTCGTGAGCTGCCAGGTGATACCAGGGCTAGGGACAGAGGGTTTGGCACAATTTCTTTCGCAACAAGCCCTTCCTCCCGCACGTTTTATGGGCGTGCCGCCATTACATTTTGATTGTGCGATGGTTCCTGCGGGTGACGATGTGGGTGGAAGCGGATATGTATTTTACTTTGATGATAGCCTGGTGCCTGGTGATGTATATTTCTTGCTCGCGCACGCTTACGGCCACCTGATCCATGGTCATCTGCGCAAGGGGGATGAGTATAGCCACTGGGATATCCTTTCTGATTTGCAGTCTCCTCTCGCGCCGCGCCGCAGATGGGACCAGGCCGTGCAAGCGAGACAGCACCTCTGGTTCCAGCCACTTCCCGCAGGAGATGTAGAGGCCGCAGAGACTCAGGTGGATTGGCAGATACCAGGTTTTGCGGAGGCTTTTGAGCGGCTAAGCCGTAACCAGCTAGATCAATCCGTAGATTTGATTAGTGCCGCAGCATCCCGGTATGGAGCCTACCTGCTCCATCTCGACTTTGATATCGAGCGGCAAGCGCAACTGTTTCCCCACCAGAAACGTGGGGCGGCGGAGTTGGCCGTGCGCCTGCAGAAGCTGGGCGTGGCGCTATTGGCCGACGGCGTTGGCCTGGGCAAAACCAGGACGACAGCTACCCTGATCAAATTGCTTCGCCAGCATAGTGTAATTCGACAGGCGGCCGTAATAACGCCGAGTAAACTAGAGCATAATTGGCTGTTGGAACTCCAGCAATTGCAGCTGCTGGTTGGGCTCCCAGGGGATGCCTATGCCGATGTTGTGATCGTTAACAAGGATAGATTCAAACGTCTCGACACCCATCAGGCCCATAAGCAGGTACGCGGATGTGATTTACTGGTCATTGAAGAGGCGCATCAAGATATGCGTAACATGGATAATAAATTCCATCGAAATATTCGAGAAGTGTCAGCTGGCAAGTATGGCCTGCTTGTGACTGCCACACCCTGGAACAACCGTCGGGGCGACATCTTTGCGATGTTGCAACCATTTGCCAGCACTTCGTTAGGCACCGAGCGTCCACAGAGTTTTCGCTGCTTTGCCAAGAGTCTTAAGGCGGGCCAGCAAGAATTCGAGCAGGACACTTTAACATTTAGCCAGGTGTATAACCTCACAGCATTGCAGCGCACGAGGCGTCAACTGCGCGAGAGTGGAGATACCAGTGTGTTTTACGCCCCACGCCGCCCCTACCTGGTAGAAGTCCCGTATACTCCTGAACAAAAGAGGGCATTCGCGACGCTGCTAGATAGGATAGAAGAACTGCGATTGCCGCACTTCAATCCGGTACGTTATCTAGCACCAGCAGACGCGAGCGAGCACCGGCTCTCAGGCATTCACCGCTTCGTGCTACTCAAGCGAGCGGAGAGCGGGATGTCTGCATTTTCCCTCTCGCTGGATGCACTGGCATTCAAGGCGAAAGCTATGGGTGAGGAGTTGGAAAAAGTGGCAGACGATAATGTCGCTGTAGCCGAGTGGCTCAGACAGAGGTACCGTTTGGAAGAGGAGGCCGCTAGCGGTGAGTTTGATCGGGAGGGTACGGCAGAGGTATTGCCAGCAACCAGGGTGCGGTCGGCGCGCCTGCGCCATTTGATCGACCAGGCCGAGCGTGCCGGACAACTTCAGGGACTTCGCCGAACACTCCTCGAGGATTGTTCGCATGATAAGCAAGTTGTACACGCAATACAGCGAGACTTTCAGCCGCTTTTTAGGAAGGACCCAAAACTAGAGACGGTTCTGAATCACCTGAACGATGCAATTGCCGCTGGCCACAAGGTGCTGTGCATCTCGCAATTTGCAGATACAGCTCTTGCTGTCTACCATTACTTCTTGCAGCAACCGCTCCTTCGGGAGAAAGGAGTTGGCCTTGTGGTAGGTAGTTCCAGAGACAGTGCTGGCCCGACCCAGATTAATGGCCGTACGGCAATTCGCGAGGAAGTCCTGGGCAGCTTCGCGCCTCGTTCGTGGAACGCAGCTGACAAGGTAAAGAGGGAAAAAAGCAGCCAGGATCAACACGAGCATACTGAAATTGACATACTTGTAGGGAGTGATACGCTTTCGGTTGGACAGAATTTGCAAGACGCCCGTGTCCTCGTCAACCTTGACTTGTCCTGGAATCCCATGCTGCACGAACAGCGTATTGGACGGATAGATCGCCCCCGCCACAGCAGTGATTCAGCACCCCTCGATATTTTTTATTTTCTCAATCTGGATCTGATCGAATCCGAAATCAAGCTGCGTGAGACGATAGAAAAGCGTTTAGCTGCCACTTACCGCGATACAGCCTTTGATGACGAGATCTTGCCAGGTTATTTTGAGATGATCGAACAGTTCAGCCTGGCTGCGCCGGGAGGGAGGTGTGGATAGAATTCTACGTGGGAGAGGTCAACACTGTCCTGGAAAGTATTGCCGAACGCAGCGCCCGCCCGTCGAGTTTGCCATTACCGAATATCGAGCTGGAGCGAGAGGCCCTACTCCGTCTCCAAAGAGCGGCCAGAGCGCAGGTCGATCCTGAGCAAGGGCAGGTGACGCCCCGCTTGTGGGCAAATATCGGCCAACTGCCGCTCTTTGACCAGCAGAAACTGCTCCGTACCGATTTGCCGGAGTGCGCCCTCGTAGGTGAAATCTCATTTCAACCGGTGGATGCGCAAGGAAGGCCGTCTGGTAAGGCGCACTACCAGCATTATTACCTGGCCCTCAACGAATCAGCGAAAACCGATGTAAACGCTTCGGGTATCGCTCTAGACGGCGAATCGCTTGTTCCCATTGTAGACGGTCTGCTATCAGATCTCCGTTCTGCCAACATTTTTATTCGGTGAAAGGCAGGTGGAACAGCTTCAAGCTCTGCTACTTGCGCTGCAGGAGCAGGCGCAACAGGAACTCACCGTACAGAAAGCGGCATTCAGACGAGCGAAACGCTACCTCGGCCTCGCGCCACGAGAGAAGCAGCTTCTGCAAGAAGAGCAGCAAATGGCAGTCGAAGAGGAGGAGATGGCTTCCACTGTTGTCGCGCGGCTGGTCACCGCACGACTTTTGGTCTAAGGAGCAGATTATGTCGGAGTCGCGCGAAGCAGATGCGGGTACTATTTTAGCGCCCCTCCAGGCCTGTGGGCTTGTGTTAGCTGCTATTTGGCAGCGCGCTGAGAAGGAGGGCGATCAGCGCTTGCTATTTGAAGAGTGGGTACAAGAAGTCGGAAACTGGGCGGGGCTTGAGGAATGGAAAGCAAGAGTGCGGCAAGAGCTGCATAATGGGGCCCATTTATGGCTGCCAAGCGATAATATACATGAGCTAGGTGTTTTGCTCGCTATTGCAGACCTGGCAAGCGAAATCGGCTCTAGCCCCACCCAACTCGCCCGGGCCATTATGGCTTCTCCCCAAGCCAAAGTAGAAGCGGTAAATTACCAGCCGCTTATAGAAGCCTTGAACGACTGGCAAGCGGCCTTCGAGTTAGCGCTTGACGAAGCGGCCGCCCGTCTAGACAACGAGCAGTTCCCTGCGAGGGATTTGGGCGCCTCATTAGACGAAATGTGCGGGTTGTTACGGGATGTGCTGTCGCGTAACAGTGGAGTGAACGAAATCCAATGAAGAGGTAGTATGAGCCATCCGAGCAATCTTAGCCCCGAACAACGCATGCGCCAGGCGCTTGATGCCGCCTTTGAGCAGTTCCCCGATTACAACGCTACAGTAGAGGCCCTTTTGCCACATGTGAACCGCCTTGCAGGTCGTCCAGTTTTAACTCGCCAGCTGGAACTCCTGATGAACAAATATCCCACGCTCTATCGCAAGGATAATGCAGGACGCTGGTCGCTCATACACGGAGTCAAGGTGGGGGTGCAAGGAAAACATCAAGATGCTCTCGCCGATGCCCGCGAACAAGTGCATTCCGGCCCTGCAGGTCTGGAACCGTTAAAACGTGGCTCGTTTGTAGTGTTTGATTTGGAGACCATGGGCACCTGGAACGGCCCGAACCAGCCGAGCGATATCGAAATATTGCAAATTGCCGCACAGCGTTACCAAAACTTTCAACCGGTTGGAGAACCTCTCGTGCTTTTTGCGAAACCTACTCGCCCCATTCCCCCGAGTATTACCCATCTCACGAGAATCAGCATGGATGAGGTAGCAGGAGCCCCCGGTATCGAGAAGGTACTCGATGAATTCATCACCTATGCTGGCTCCTTGCCCCTTATAGCCCACAACGGGGCCATGTTTGACGGCCCGGTACTGAAGTGTATCGCGGAAAGGATAGAGTACGCGCTGCCGATCCAACTGGTCGTCATGGACACGCTGCCGCTCGCCAGGGCGCTGCTGCCGCTGCGCGTACCCGACTCGCACGATGGCATCTCGCTGGAGAATTATCGCCTGACAACACTGGCGCGCTTTTACGGCTGTGAGGAAGAGGGAGCGCACCGCGCGGACATCGATGTCTTCATGCTGGGGGGAGTGATAAAGGGACTGCTGGGAGAACTCGGCTGCCTACCGGGCAACGCCGCACAACCGCGGCGGAGACACCCGGCAAGCTCTTATATATTAAGTCTCTTGAGGAAGACGGATGATCCCTGGGCTGCCTTTGTTGAGGGTGATACTGTACCGACAGAACATGCAACCGTAGATTTAGCGGGCTTATTCGCAGCATTCGGATCGCACGCGAAGCCAATGCTCTCTCCATCAAGCGTAGCCGAGAATCCTGGCCCCACAGCGCAGGCTATCGAGGCGCTGCTGGATGCGTATGAACGGCGCGGGCGAGAACGTCGCAGCTCACAGGAGAGACTGGCTCAGTTGGCAGGCGAAACAATGAGAGACAGGCGCTTCGCTGTCATAGAAGCGGGCACAGGTACGGGGAAGGGGCTTGGTTACCTGGCTCCGGCCTACCTCCAGGCGAAAGTTGCCGGGTGTCCGGTGGTCGTGAGCACATTTACCCGCGTACTTCAAGACCAGCTATATGGAAGTGATTTACAGTTTTTGCGCGAGGTTGAGGGTGGGCAACTAACCTGCGCGCTCTTAAAAGGAAAAAGAAACTATTTGAGCAGCCGCTGTCTGGCCGAGGAGTTGCAAGATGCGTTTGAAGAGCCCCATCTTGAACCGAGTCGAGCATGGGGGTTAATTACACTCATCTCATTCGCGATTGCCTCTTTGGACGGTGATCTCTCGGAAGTGCGCAGCGCATTTTTTGGATTAGAGCAACTCTTAGCGGCTCACCGGCATACATATATGCAATTAGGGGGCGGTGCGCAAGTACCGCTTACGGGAGCGCAGAGTTCCGACGTGTGGAATTTTCTCGAACGGGTAAGAGTAACAGCGGAGGTGCCTCGATCTGCCTGGCCCCGAGGTCTACCGCGTCCGCATGAACGGCTTGATTTTGAGCGGCGCGCCCGCGAAAATGCCCGGATCGCTGATATAGTCATAGTGAATCATTCGCTGTTGTTACTCAAAGCACTCAAAGAAAATGAACGGCGCGAAACGAACGTACCGTTGGAAGAGCATTCCGGTGATGATGAGGATCTGGGGGGGCTTTTATCTCCCTACCTGATCTGCGACGAAGCACACACGCTGGAGGACGCTGCGACCTCGGTCTTAACTCGTAGCGTGGAGTCGAAACAGTTACGGCGTCTGCTGGTGGCATTAATTGGAGTTCAAGGCGTTCAAGGGGGTACCCTTGGCGGACTGGTAAGAGCCTGCCTCGGATTGGGGTTGGCGGGCGATGACCCGACTGTTGAGCGATTATGCAGGATTGGTAGGGAACTCGTGGCGCAACTCGAGGTGACGGGCCAGCAACTGCGCCGCTATATCGAACACCATACGGTCGTCAATCGTGAAGACCGGCTTCGTTATGGTATCAGTACGCAGCTGACCCGACAATCTTTAACGGCTGCTGGCGGCCCAGCGCTGCATCAGGGTGGTAACCAGCTCGTCGAGTTGCTGATGGGATTGAAAGACCTTTTGGAGGAGGTCGCCGTTGCTATTGTTCGACAGGGGAAATTCGCATCTGATCCGAAGATAGCCAGAGGCGCGACCCGCGCTGAGCGTATGAGACTGGCTATTGCTGACGAGCTGCGTGAAGTAGCTCGTAATGCCAGGTGGTTCTGGGGCTTTTTCGATGACAATACAACTGTACGGGTCGTCCGCTTCGAGCCGGGTGAGTCAGACGAAGCTGGCTGGAGTTTGAGCGGCATGCCCATCGCAGTCGGCGCATTATTATATACGCACCTCTGGTCAAGGCTGCAAGCGGCGGTGCTAACCTCGGCCACGCTCACAACCTGGGGAGAGGGTTTTGACTTCTTCTTGGAAAGAGTGGGACTATCACGTCTACCTGCCGGCCAGCTCACGGCTGAATCGCTACCCCACGTCTTTGACTACCACAGCCATGCGCTGTTCTTACTACCAAATCATCTACCGACGCCGCGGGACCTGGCCCTACGTAAGGCATACCCGCAGGCAGTAGCGGCTGAACTGCGCCGCTTCATTCCCTTTTTTGGGGGGCGCACACTGGTACTGTTCACAGCGCGTTCGCGTATGCAACAGGTACACGAATCCGTTGTCGGTGAGCTGGAGCAAATTGGCTTCCCCATACTCACCCAGGATGAGGCTAACGCGATCGAGCGTTTCAAAGAGGAGGAGCGAGTATCGCTTTTAGGCGTTCGCTCACTTTGGGAAGGGGTCAACGTGCCCGGTCCGTCTCTTAGCTATGTACTGATCGAAAAGTTCCCGTTCCCGTCGTTAGGAGACCCGCTTGAAGCGGCTCGCATGGCCGCCATCGAACGGGCGGGGGGCGATAGCTTTTATCAATACATGTTGCCAAAAGCTATCTTTCAGTTCAAACAAGGCTTTGGCCGCCTCATCCGCAGCAGCGACGACCGCGGTGCCGTTGTCATGCTTGATAAGCGGCTGCGTAGCGCCATGTATCGCGGCGAAGTACTCGCTTCACTGCCCGATCCAACCATCGGTTACGAATCAGATGCGGCAATGTACACGCGCATCGCTCAGTGGATGGGGCTCGTATTTGATCCCGGCCAGTTGCCCAGCACCCCCCAGGGTCAGCTGCTAGAACTACTCGAACGCAGTCAATTGCCTTGTGATACAGTAAATGAGACCGAGTGGTCAACTGTTGCCCTTCCTCGCATTGAGCTGGTACTTAAATCTGTCTGGGGTGATCGACAATTGCGACCTTTCCAGATAGAAGCGTTACACGCCATACTCACAGGACGCGATGTCTTGACGCTAGCCCCCACGGGGGCCGGTAAGAGCCTTACTTACCAACTACCGGCCCTATTACGGCGGGGGTGTACCCTGGTGATTTCTCCTCTCATCGCCCTTATTCGAGATCAGGTTACCACTTTGCGTGAGCTGTACGGCCTCACTATGGTGAACAGTCTGGTGAGTGGAATGAGTTCAGCGGAGCAGGAAGAAGTACTTGACGACGCACGAGCAGGGAGGGTGAGGCTATTATATATAGCGCCTGAACGCTTGCATGATCCACGATTCAGGGCCACGCTTGCTCAGTTACCACTCGTGCAGCTGGTAGTGGATGAGGCCCACTGTATTTCGACCTGGGGCCATGACTTTCGCCCAGATTTTCTCGAAATTGTCCATCTATTAAACACGCTGGGGATTACCCGTGTGCCCGTCCAAGCTTTAACAGCGACGGCTACCCCGCAAGTGCAAAAGGAGATTATCGCCGCCCTCAAATTCCCCGGCGCTAATCTAGAGAGAAGCAATCAGCCCAAGACTCTGCTCAATATTAGCTCTACTATGCGCGACAATCTGGTCTATAGGCTCTATAATTGTAACGACGCGCTTGAGGGCGAATCACGCGCCATCGAAATCGTTCGGCAGATAGTGTGCAACGGTGAGGTGGGAGGAGCAGGCGTTATTTACGTAGCGACCAGGTCGAAGGCGGAACGTCTGGCAGAACAGTTGCGCACGAATAATATTGCAGCCTATGCCTATCACGGTGGACTACGCACCGCTGAGCGCCACAACATTCAGCAGCTCTTTATGGATGGAGAAATAGATGTCGTTTGCTGTACTAATGCTTTCGGAATGGGCGTTGACAAGCAAAATATTCGTTTTGTGATCCACTTCGACCATCCGTCTTCTTTAGAAGCTTACACCCAGGAGACAGGGAGAGCCGGGCGCGACGGGCAGGAGGCTTATGCTATTCTTCTCTATTCCCCGACGACACAGCGTACCCATCGCTTTATAGCGCGTAAAGGGCTGCGGGAGAATGAGGTCGTACGAGACTTGCTGCTGGCCTTTGAGAACGCGGAGGCGATTGCATTGCTGCCAAACGGGTGCATACTCACCTCTTTCGAGGATATGGCCAAAGCGCTGAAAGCGGACGAGGTCACCGTGCGCGTACTCATACATGCCGCTGAGCGAGCCGGGTTACTGGAACGTAGGGAGGATGTGGTCATGGAGGCAGGTATTTTGATCGGCGAGGCGATTCACGATCTGGTCTCCCGGTTACCTGGTTTACAGGAGCGCATCACAAGTCAGAAACTCCTGCAATACCTCGTCGATAAGAAATTTCAGGCTCCTTCGTCAGACAATCCTACCGTTGAGAGCCAAATACCGACGTTGGGCCTGCGTTTGAACTACGTAGCCAGGGATTGGGTAACAGAGGGTGGTGACCCTTTTGAAACAACTGTCCTTCTCAATCGATTGAGCGAGCTCGCCTCAGAGAAGTTTATCTTCCGGCCATATACGCGTGGAATTACGTTGAGAATCCAAACCCTGGCTCAAACGGAGAGTGAGATTGCGTTCCAACGCCTATCTGATTTTTTCTACGAGCGCTATGCGCACTTCGAGAAGCGGCTGAAGGACATGTTAGATTATGTTCATTTGCCTGCTGGGCACTGTCGGCGCGCATTTCTGGAGAACTACCTCTCAGGTCAACAGGATGCCAGTTCCTGTGGTAAATGCGATCATTGCGCACCTAGCTTTAGACTACCCTGGAGCGACCAGTTGGTAGAGGCCAATATACGCCGACGTCCCCCCGAGCGACAAGAACGGAGATTGGATGCTGCTTTGATCGTTTTAGAGGCCATACGGGATCATAATGGCTATTTGAGCCAAAACACGTGCGTTAAGATGTTGTTAGGAGAAGGTTTTGGGCAAAGGCGTGATGGTACGAAGTACACTCTTCAGCCCACAGCCAGAAACTCTGAGCACTTTGGGGCATTGAAAAATTTTAGCATCAAAGAGGGGCTCTTACGTGAAATCATTCAACATACTATTGCAAGTGGCTACCTCTCGCTGACGACGCGCGGTGTAGGCGGACAAACGTCAGGCGTAGCGGTTAATGAAGGGCTTTACCAGGCATTGTCTCTTACATCGTTAGGAAGAGATGTGCTTGCAGGTGAAATGAATCTTGCCTTGCCACAATCATAAAGATACCGCTCGTTAGCGAGGAGAATTACTTTGGTTACTCCTGACAAAACACATACTGATGCTGGTAAAAGCCCATTTTTGCTACAGCCCGGCCAATTATCTGAACTCGATAACTGGCTCGATGAGTACCTGCGAAGCAAAGGGCGTTTCACCTTTTCTGAAGAGGACGTATTGAGGCCAGTATGGGAAACGGGCGAAGAGGTACGTTTGCGAGAGGACAGTCGCTTCAAGAAAGTAGGGTTTTTCCCAAAAAGTGGTGAGACACAATGGCAGTTAACAGAGCATAGCCTGGCGAACCAGATGCTTCATGAATTGATGCTGGATGAGCAATGGGATGGACACGATCTTCTCCAACGTTTGGAGAATCTTGACCAGGCTTCAAATGATTCGGTTTTTCACATATTCTGCCCAGCTGATGATAGATTCCGGCTCTCACAGGATGAACAAGGCCTCTATAACCTCACACTCAGCGCCGACGATGTAATGGTGGAGTTCACCTCTGAACAAAAGCGGATAATTGACCAATTAGCCCCTCAATTGCTCTCGCTTTGGCCGGATCAACGTACAGAACCCTGGACGACGAGTTCTCTGTTAGAGGAGTTAAAAAGATTATCCGGACTTTCTGAGCCTCTTGAGCACGCTGTCCCTGCCGCGTTAGAACATTGGCTGCTACGGCAGGAAGCGTGGGTGAGGGTAGGAGTAGATAGCTGGATACCAAAACGTAAGCTACCCTCCATACCTGCGCGACACCGCTATGCCGTAATGCCTGTGTTTTCAGCAGGTGAGGGTGACGCAATTATGTTACCTTCTATGAAAGAAGACGAAGACCTAGAAAACGCGGATTTCCAAGGGGTAGAACGACCCGCTGATGAACGTGACCATAATCTCTCCGATAAGTTTGTAAGGTGGCGTGTTATCCTTCGGGTACATCATATTAACGAAGGCACCGTGCCTGTGCCAAAACAAGCTCGTCCATTGTACCCCTATGCGCGGAGATTGGCGGTGATAGTGGCTATCCCTGGATTGTGGTTCGCGGATGAGCATTTCATGACAGTCTGGTTAGATAGAACAAAAAACCGTTTGTTTGGCGAAGATATACAAAATCAATTCGCGTTTTTAGAAGCTGGGGAGATCCTTGAGGTAGAGTGGACAACTGTGGGCCTGGTTTTCCGAACTCTAGGCGTAGATTCGAATGTGGCGGAAGAAGAAGCTCGGCTGATTGACCTTGCATATCTTTCACAACTGCGCTCCTCCGCGCTTGAAAGCTATCGGGTGAGCCTGCGAGCTATTATGAACGCTGATCAGAAAGCTTTGAGCTTCCAGGAACTTTATGAGCAACTTTGTAACAGACAGCGCCACAAGCCAAATAGAAGTAGCATACGCGCGATTCTATCATCGTCTCCAGAGTTTGTATTCATCGGAGAAGAGCAGAAGTGGGCGCTCAATCCAGAAGTTGCACCAGAAGAAGGTGCCAAGTTACTCCGTCGATCTATTGCCGTAGCTAAAAATCTCGAAGATAATAGTACGAGACTTCGACAGGAGAGCATGTCTCTTCCTGTGATGATAGCGAAAAGCCGAGAGCAAATAACCGCTTTACGGTCGCTATATTTATCTACAGAAAATTCTAAAGAGCTTGAACGCTCCTGAAATTGTCCAGATGAGAGAAGAACTTATTCAGAGGCTGGCGCTGTATGATATAATCGAGGCGGCTTTCCCAGTAGAAGGGCTATCAAGCCACAGATCGTGTGCCGAAAAAGAGTACAGACAAAGGAGCTTTGAGATTTCATGATGTCTTCTTCGCCTAAACCGCAGGATAATAAAGCGTACCGTTTTCCTGTTTCTGTCAAAGGCATTGTGTACCATGATGGTAGGGTAGTGCTGCTCAAGAACGAGCGCGATGAGTGGGAGTTACCAGGTGGCAAGCTCGAACTAGGAGAGACCCCGGAAGCCTGTGTTGAGAGAGAGATAGAGGAAGAACTTGGCTTAACTGTAACGCTTGGCCCTCTTCTGGATTCCTGGGTCTACCATATCTTTGAGGGAGTACATGTCCTCATCCTGACCTATGGCAGCTATCCCACGCCATTTTCTGAGATCACACATAGCCCGGAGCACAAAGCCGTCGGGCTTTTCAGCCCGGAGGAAGTCCCATCCCTTCGTATGCCAGAGGGCTACAAACAGTCGATTTAGACCTGGATAGACTCCCTCTCGCGTTCGCAGACGAACTAACTCCCAATGGGGGAGGAGGTGAGGAGTGCCTGTGCCACTAACGCAACCGGAACGATCCTGCCAGAGTTGCGGCGCCAATCTGAGCCGCTATAACTCCGATCCCCTGTGCTGGCCTTGCCAGGAAGAGCGGCGGACAAAATCGGCAGAGGGACAGGCAAAGACCTCATCGTTTCCCACGCTCACCCCTTCCGACCGCAGCGCGTTTACCCTGCGCTCCATCCTGGCTACCGCCCGGCACACAAAGTCGTTACGGCTCTCCGATGTCGGGCAAGTTCTCAAGCACTACCGCAGCGTCCACCAGCTCACGCAGCGTGATCTCGCCGCCCTCCTGGGATTTGATCAATCCTATATCTCCCGGCTCGAAAATGGCCGGGGTCTGCGCGACATTGCCACCCTCAAGCATATTGCCCTGTGCCTGGGGGTCCCTGGACAGTGGCTCGGCTTACTCGCGGAGGGATCTCCTAGCGCCCAGAGCGCTTCCCTGATCGAGGTGTCCCCGTCGATCATCCGGCTCAGCCAGACCGCCCGGGAAAGCGGCAGGGCTGATGCCGCCGTCAGCGAACTGTGGCCGCTCGTGCTCCGCCTCGAAACACAGGCAACACAAGACAGTGGGAATCCGCCGCTGCTGCTCACGCTTGCCTCGGCCCAGGCCATGCTCGGCGTGATCCTGGGAGATTTGCTTCCCGAAGAGCAGTTGTGGATCAGTGTGCAGTTCTTCAAACAGGCGGCAGCGTTTGTTGAGGAGCACGGCGATGCCCGGCTGCAAGCCGAGGTGTACCGGGGCTGCGGCAACGAGCTGCGTAAGCACAAGCAGTACGCCGAGGCCATTTCGTACCTTGAGCGGGCGTTTTCCCTCGCCCTGGATGGCATGAGCAGAGGGATTGCAGCGGCGCTTCTGGCGCGGACCTACGGGGGGATGGGCGCTAAAGAGCATTTTCTCGAGGCGATGGGGAGCGTGCGCTACGCGCAAGAGCGAGCTGCGAGCTTTTCTCCGACTTTCAACCCTGTCACGACCCGCGAGGTGCATCTACGCGGGCTGTTGAATGTGGGAGAGATCGGTGCGCTGCCCTCGCTTCTCGAGCAAGACCCCTCGCGCTCCCTTCCCATCCCTGTCGCACCCCAGTGGCACGTGATTTCGCGCATTACAGAAGCCGAGGCCCTGTTGCGCATAGGCAAGGTGGACGATGGTCTAGCTCATCTCAAGACAGCGCTTCTTGGGGCCGAGCTGTGCAGCCTTCCCCACCAGGTGCAACGGGCCATCCGTGCGGTGCAGGTCGTAGAAGCCTACCACCCCGCCAGGGCTCTTGGCGATGAGGCCAGAACACTTCTCGGAAAGCTCTCCCAATCTACGATTTAACTGCCACCACCCAAGTAGCAAGGCGATATCACTGCCACCCAGCCACTCGCTCTCCCATCTTTCCAGTTACCTCACGCTATTTTTCAGGATAAGGAAGCCAGCGAATATGACAACTTGTCATTTGACTGGCTTTAGCAAACCAAGTACGTTGTAGGTGCAATGCGTGCGTTAAAACACGGCTGGAGAGAACGATCATGGCTGACAACACACTGTTCAATGCTTTCCATCTTGACGTTGCGGGGGCGCATACCGAAGAACGGATCGCGCATGCCCTGGCACAGGATGGTCTGGTCACCTTTGATGGCATCCAGTCACGTGGGGAACTGCTCCAGTTGTGTAGCCGACTCGGGACGATAGTCAAACACCGGGACGCGGATGAGGCCGGCCTTACGCACATCTCGAAGCGCTCCGACATGCAGCCGGGAGAGGGGTACCAGGCGTTTACCTCCTCCCACCTGACGCTCCACACGGATGGGAGCAGTATCCCGGAGCCTCCCACATTGGTCGTCCTCTGGTGCGAGCGGCCAGCCGCAGAAGGTGGTGCGTCCCTTTTTGCCGATGGGAAACAGCTTTACCAGGTTCTCGCGAATGAGTACCCAGAGGTGCTTGAGACGCTCTCGACACCCAACTCGGCTCTTTTCGTGGGTGCAGAGCCGCCGGTATACGGTTCCATCTTCAGCACAGGTGCCGACGGCTCGATCTACGTTCGCTTTCGCTATGATGGCTTAGGCTACTACGCCGCACCCGTATGCAGCGTTCTCCCCATCTTTTTAGGTCTGCTCGAGCGTTATACCCTCGCTTTTCCGCTGCAAAAGCAGCAGGGTTACATACTGCAGAATGGGCGCTGGCTGCACGGCAGAACGGCGTTTCACGAGGATCGGGAGATGTACCGGGTCCTGGTACGCCCCGACCCCGCAACGCCACTTGGCCCATGTGTTCACCTGGGGTTTCAACCCGGTTGAGAGCAGCACAATGAAGACCGACACACATCGAGCAATGTAATGGATAAGAAGAGATTTCGTGGAACATACTGACAAAAGAAGGACGGGAGCATGAGCCAGTTGGTGATGGTGATTGATGACGCGCTGGTCGTGCGCGCCATCCTGGATACCTGTCTGCATCGGTCAGGCTACGAGGTTAAGTGCTTCGAGGATGGGCTGCAGGCGCTCGGCTGGCTCAACACTGCCGGGACGCGCGTTCCCGATCTCATTCTCGTGGACCTGGGCCTGCCCAGACTGGACGGCTACCAGATTATTCGGCTGCTCAAGGCCCGGCCAGCACTTGAGGATACCGTGCTGGTGATCCTCTCGGGGCGCGACGGCATCCTCGACCGCATCAAGGGGCGGCTGGTTGGCGCGCACGCCTACCTCACCAAGCCGTTTCGCACCCAATCCATCCTGGAGGTCGTGCAGATGCACCTTGGAAGAGTGAAAGGGCGCGAAATCACTAAGCCATTCTCCCCGAGCAGGCTTGCAGTCCCTGTCTTGGGTCAAGAGGAAGATCAGCGAGCACAGAGAGGAACGAGGCCATGATAGAGCAGCAGGTACTCCAGTGGGTGCAAGAAGATCTGGCATTTCAGCATGCGCTCGTTGAGGAGATGGGCGAATTACTGCCTGCGCAACTGCTCGAGGAGTGTGACCTGTCTCACGCCCGCTCCGTTCTGGAAATCGGCAGCGGGGCCGGGGAATGGCTACGTGCGATAGCGCGGCAGTATCCCGACCTCCAGTGTATCGGCATCGAGCAGGATGACCTCCTGGTGAAAGCGGCTAACGCCCTGGCCTACCGGGATGGTCTGCCACTGGTCGCCTTTCTCGCCGCAGAAATGAGCGACATCTCCCCTTCCCTCTTTCTCGAGGGAGGCTTCGACCTCGTCCACCTCAGCTTCCTCGGTCGCTACATCCTCACGGCGGACTACCACGCGCTTGCTCAGGCGTGCGCCTCTCTATGCCGTCCAGGCGGCATCGTGTGCTGGACGGAGGCCGAACTGCCCAGCACCACCAGCCCCGCCTTTCAGCGACTGACCTTGCTTGTCTTAGAGGGCTTGCAGCGGGCCGGGCAAAGCTTCATTTCCGAAAAGATGTGGGAGTTGACCGAGCTGGTTGCTGTCCATTCTGGGAAGGCAGCGGTTGAGCGCTCCTGGTACCAGCGCCGTCACCTGGGCATCACTCCCATGCTCGGCCGCTGGCTGCGCGATGTGGGCTGCGGCGCGCAGCGTGAAACACCCGTGTTCAGTATCTGGGGGATCAACAAGCGCGTGATCCACCAAACGGTGTATGCCATTGGGGTGTCGGCAGGACAGCCCGCTTATGAAGGATTCGTGGCCCAAGCGAGGCGCTTTGCCCGACAGGTCAAGCCCTTTCTCTTGCGTACTGAGGTGATCGAGGAGAGGGAATATGTCCCCTTGTGCGATCGGATCGAGACAGAACTGACCAGCCAGGAGTTCTGCGGGCTGTCCTTTCTCCTGCGGGCGTGGGCACCGCGTCTATGACTTGCTCCACTGATTCTTCATAACAAGCCATGATCATGAAGTCACGGTTGACCAATTGATACGAGGAGAGGAATAATGCCGGAATTTCGTGCGCAAGAGAGAGCGCTTGGAGCCTCTGCCGTGTTTCGTGTGGTTCCCGGGGTGCCTACCAGCACACTTGCAGGCCAGCTTCCGCGCCGAGAACGCTGGGTTCTGTTGCTCCTGGATGGCAAGCGGACTGTTGCCGATCTGGCACACCTCACGCAGCGCAGTGAACTGGATGTGGCCTCGACGCTCGTCAGGTTCCTCCAGTGGGGCTCGATCGAGCCAGTCAGTATGGAGCAGTTCAGAACCAGAACGGACGGAAGCTACACTGGATCTGTGTAAATCCGAGAACGGCTTTCAACCCCCAGCAGTGCTCGCACAGAACGTGAGAATACCTGCGGCAATCTTCATTGCTGCATCGGGATGTCAAACCGTCGATGGCCCACCTGCTGCAGTGCCCAATCGAGCCCGCTCTCTTCATGAACATGAGGAGGGCCGGTCGGGAACGATCGAACGGGAAGGAGATGCGATGACGAGCGAGAAACGCTCCAGCGCCGAAGAAGTGGTGGATATGGAGCTGCAGTGTGTGCGATGCAAGGCCCGGCTGTATGTGCCCGTCTCGCAAGCGGGAGCCGTGATCGCCTCACTCGAGCGGACTGGCGCGGCGATCCTGATCTGTGTCTGCGGGCAAGCGCAGCTCATCCAGTCGAGCAGCCACAAGCGGCACGACTAAACATGGGTACCGGCCCGGCGAGGGCGAACGTTCCTTAGTAGAAGAATGCACGCTGCATCTGGCGAAGCGTGGCCCTTGTTTCATGGAGAAGAAAGAGAGCAAGCATGAGAACGACGGGAAATGAGAACCACCCAGGCGAATGCAGGACGCTGCTATGGGCAGATGCTGTCCAGATTGCACCTCTTATCGTGATCGCAGAGGAGCAACCGGCGATCAGGGAACTGCTGCGCTGGATACTACACCTGGCCGGCTATCGTGCGACGGTGTGCGTCGATAGGCAAGCGGCCCTCACCTGGGGAGAGCAGTCCATGGCCCCTGGAAATATGCCGGTAATGCTGCTCCTCGATGTGAGTCTGCTCGGCGCGCAAGAGGCGGCAGACTTCTTGCGCTGCGTGCGCGCACGGTGGCAGAATGTCTGTGGGGTGCTGCCACAGATCATCGTGTTGACCACGAACGCGCGGGTGCCAGTAGTACTGGAGAAAAAGGAATGCGTCCTCCAGAAGCCTTTCCATGTCCTGGAACTCCTCACAGTGATCCAGCAAGCACTACATGCCGCCACTCGATCCGAGGACAATTGATCAGGAGAGAGGACTTGGAGATTCGGTGTGAGGAGCGCGCCATAGCGAGGGCCATCGGTAGAGAGACACCTTGCAGATAGCCTATTTTTCAGTTTGCTCGGTTAATCCTAACCTCAAGGAGAGGAGAGCACACGTATTGATGATCTCAAGGGAAGATTCCCCCGTTTTCACGATGTGTGTTAATATATCGAGCGTTTGCTGGTAATACCATTCCGATTCAGCGTGCCGTCCCTGAACATCGCATAGATCACCGTAGAGGCTCAACGTCTGAGCTACATTCAAATGGAGCGGCCCGAAGACGCTCATTCGAACCCGCAATGCTTTCCTGATCAGCGGCTCTGCCTTGTCGTACATCTTTTGCTTCAGATAGAGTTCTCCAAGATCGTGTCTGCTTTCTGCAATAGCAGGATGTTCCTGATGCAATGCCTTCAAGCGAAGCTCCAGCGCCTGCTCGAGCAACGATGCTGCTTGTTCGTAACGCTGCTGCTTCAGATACACCAATCCCTGGATCCTCAGGGCATCGGCAGTATCTAACTCACTCGCCCCAATCACCTTTCCTTGTTCATGACCTTGCAGCGTCTCTTGTACCAAAGACGTCGCTTGTTCAGATAAAGCCTGGTGCATATACAGTTCAGCGAGTTCGTGACGAATGCGAACTACCGAGGGGTGATTCGCACCGAGCGTCTGTTCACTGATCTCCAGTGCGCTTCGAAAAGCGTACTCAGCGTCTTCTTGTCGTCCCTGTGTCTCATAGACCTGTCCCAGGCATTCAAAAGTCGTTCCCACGAGGGCATGCTTTTCCCCGTAGGTCACTATTCGCTCTCTGAGCACATTGAGAAAAATGCTCTCCGCTTCCTCATATCTTCCTTGTTGATAATACGCCTCCGCCAGCGTATTGAGGCTCGATACGATAACTGGATGCCAGGTTTCATGCGATTTCGCAAGCAACTCGATCGACTGCATGATAGCTATTTCCGCCTCCCCAAATTTTCCCTGGTTGAGATACAGCACACCAAGTTCATACAGGCTGTCGGATCTATCTGGATGCTCGTCGGGAAGGATACGGCTGCGAATTGCAAGTGCTTTCTCAAAGAGAGTCTCTACCTGTGGGTACTGTGCTCGATCCAGAAGATACTTGCCGGCGCTTGCGAGCAGACTCGCTGCGGCCTCCGTCTCTACCTGCCTTCGGTTTATCCACTCGACGCAGGCGAGCGCAGACACAATATATCGCTCATAGGATGGCCAGTTCAACAGATTCATCTCGGAGAACAGAGCGCTGACGACGTCGATTACGCGACCCATCGACTGCTTTTGCAACCCCTCTCCCATCAGATCAGCGATCACCGCCTGGACTAAGCGATGAAGACTGATAGTTGCGTCGTCGGGATGCCGGGCGATCAATGAATATCTCAACAACGCCTGCAATGCCTGTGATAGCTGGACCTCGCCTGCTGGGGATGCTTCGATGAGCGGCTGCACTTGAGGTGTCCCGATACGGAAGAGCTCCTCAGGGATTCTTTGAGCCTGGAGAACAGCACTGAACCTCAGGACATCCTGGCTTCCCGGCACCGGGTTGATCTTGTCGAAGGCCAGCGAGACAGTCGCGGCGAGAGAGGCAGGATGGTTTAAGGTGCGCCTGCCTCTCATCGCCAACAATTTTCCCTCTTGCGCGCGAAACAGTACAAGATACTTCTCGATGCTCGTTTGTGTCTCACGAATAAAGGCGCCTGCCTGATCGAGCGCCAGCGGAAGCCCTTCCATCTCCCTCACGATTTGCTTCGCCGCCATTCGCTCGCCTTCCGCGACTTCCTCAAGTGCCCTCTCGGGAGAGAGCATTCCCGCTCGGTGGAGCAGAAATGGCACGCCCTCTTCCTCAGTGAAGCCTTCCACCCTGATGGCCTGTGGGAAAGCTTCTGCATCCTGCGTCGTCACAAGAACATGCCCATGGCCAGAACGCGGTAGAAAGGCATCGACAATATCAGGGTCATCGACGTTATCAAGAATCAGTAGCCAGTTCCTCTGTGTATGTAACCATCGCAGTACTGCCATGCGCACAGTCTGCAAATCCGGAGCCGTCTGTTCGGGTAGATCAAGCGTTTTTGCAATGGTGACCAGCTCAAGGGCCAGCCTGTCTGCTGTTTCAGCAATGGCCCACAGAACATAGCGATAGTCATTTTTATGATGGTAGGCGTAGGCAACGGTTACTTGCGTTTTGCCGATGCCGCCCAGACCGCTCAACACCGCCAGAGCCTCATCTGTGGCGAGGTGAGTGCGAATACGTTCAAGTGTCTCTCGTCTTCCAGTGAAATAGGGGTTAGGAGATGGAACGTGAGAGGAGAAGATACCTTCTTCCTCAGCCGGAAGGTCTTTGCCTTCAACAACTGCCTGTTGCCCTCCCAACGCCTCTTCCGACCCTTCAGGGCCGCTTTCTCGTCCATGTGGCAGTAGCTCTAATTCTTCCGGTGATTTTTTCAGAATGGCGCACAGCTGGGTACGATAATAGGAACTAGGATCGATTTCACCACGTTCCCAGCCGCTGATCATTGCCTGGGTGGTCCCCATCATTTTCGCCAACTGGTTCTGAGTTAAACCGTGCAGTTGCCGCTCTATTATCAGTTTTCTTCTCGGACGTCGCTTTTGAGACTTCAATGATACGGTTACTCCGTGTATTAGCGAACTGCTGCTGAAAAGATCCCGTTTCACTCTTTCCTTTCATCCTATACAAAAACGGGAGAAAGTGCAAGCGCTTGCTTCAGAGCAGTCAAGCATCGGTTTAGCTTTTACTCCACTGCACCCCCTCCTCACAAGCTCACCGATTCTATTGGCGGGGTTTGGACTATACGGGGCTGATCATATAGAGATCATATAAACATCATATATACGATCCTCGCGTGATCGCCTCTCCTCTTCTACACTTTCACTGATGGGGCACGTCGGGCAGGGAGACCTGCCCCTGGAACCGAGCGCGCTTTTACACGCTTGTCTCCAGGTAGCTGACATGCTCTCACATGGCTCATTGGTATTCGATGAAGCTCTCGTTCTCCTGTAACAAGAAAGGAAATGGATACGCCAGATATCGCCTCGGCAGGGCAGCCCCGTCGGAAGAAATTGTGCTTAGCGCACTCTGTTGTGCGCGACAGAGAGAGATATCCCTCAGCCATAAAGGCTGAGAGGAAGGAGAGAAATTCTGACCACACACACTTGTATCAAACAGTTCAACGAACGCGCGACCCTGATCAACCGGTTGCTTACTGCCGTAGAACAGCAGCGTCGTGAAACCAATGGCCCTGCCAGTAATGACGAGTTCCAGACGGTCAGCGCCATTGGACTCCTCATTGCTGAGCTTGAGTCTGATGCGATGCGCCTGGGGATCTTCCCCAGGGTCACATCGACGCTCAAGACGCTCTGGCAGCGCTACGAACAGCTCTCTCGGATACCCGGCCGGGAAGTTATCGCCCTGCTGCACAACCTGCTCACGTTCGACAACCTCTGCGTCCTGGACATCGACGTCGCCTTCCAGTGGAAACAGGCTCGTGTCGAAGTCGTCAGGCTGGCTGCCATCGACCGCGACGAGCAGGTGCTCTTTCATGACGCTCTGAACCAGGAGCGTTCCCGGATGAGGCCGGTCTGGGAGGAACTGCGCGCTCGGCTCGTGGGAAGATTCATCCTTGCCCATGATCTGGAGGCGACCCAGATGCTCCTGGCCTCGACGGCCCACCATTACGGCCTCGACACCTTTGCTCTGATTGGAGCCTCATTCACGGGACTGTGCCAGGAATACCTTGCGTCTGGCTGCACCATTTCCGGGGCGATGCCAGACGACGAGAGCATCTCTGGCTCTCCTCTGCTCGACGCGCCAGATGCAGAACAAGGCGAGCAAACCGCGCTCGGTCACGCGCGCACCATGCTCCGCCTCCTCAAGCGCATGGCCCAAGGAGGGTAGAAAATGCCAGCAGAGGTGTTTGCGCGTGCTTCTCACGCCAAATCACCTCGTATCCTTCTAGTCCAGCCTCTGTGAGAGGCTAGGCTAGAAGGGCATACATTTGTCCTGTTGACCGTTTGATCGACTAACAAAGGAGAAGAAATTGTCACTCGCAGAAGATATTGATCGCGGCGCCCAGGGCCTGGAGCGCGTGCTCTCGCGTCTTGATCACGTTCGCAAGTTAAGCACCCCTGGCTGGAGCGCTCGCTGCCCGGCTCACCAGGACCGCCATCCCAGTCTGAGTGTCGGTGTGGGAAAAGAGGGCCGCGTCTTGTGCCATTGCCACGCCGGGTGCCCGCCGGAACGCGTTGTCGAGGCGCTGGGCCTGACGATGGCTGACCTGTTTCCTGCGCGTGCGCCCGCACGGGCGCGGACTCCTCGCCCAGGAATTACCGTGCTGGACCTGGCCGTGGACAAAGGGCTGCCCTGGCAACTGCTCGTCAACGCAGACGTGTTGGACGAGCCGCATGGCAGTGTGCGTATCACCTACTACCTGCCCGATGGGACGCGGGCCCCGCGCTATCGTATCCGCACGGCACTCGCAGCCCGAGAGGGGTCGCTGTGGAACCGTGGAGAGGGCGAGATTGTCCCCTACGGCCTGGAGCGCCTGGAGAACGCTCGCAAGCTTGGCCAGCTCGTCCTAGTCGAGGGCGAGAGCGATGTCTGGACGCTGGTGTTTCACAAAATTCCCGCGCTCGGCATTCCAGGAGCGGAGATGGTGAAGACGCTCAAGCCGGACTACCTTGAGGGCATTGGCCACCTGGCTGTCATCCAGGAACCCGACGCCGGGGGAGCCAGTTTCGTGACACATGTCGCCGCGCTCTTGCGCACCTGGCAGTGGCCCGGACGCGCCTACGCTCTGACCCTGCCCGGTGCCAAAGATCCCAACGACCTGCACAAGCGTGATTGGAAAGCCTTTCCCGCCGCTTTCCAGCAGGCGTTCGAGCAGGCGACGCTGATCTGGGAACCACCGGTCAGCACGGTGCGCGAGGAAACGCCTGCTGCATCGCCAGCAGGGCTGATCCCCCTTCAGACGCTCCTGGCGCGGTCCTTTTCCACGTCTTCCTGGGTAGTACGCGACCTGCTGCCCGTGGGCCTCGTCCTGCTGGCGGGAAAACCCAAGCATGGCAAAAGCTGGCTGGCGCTCTCCGCAGCGCTGGCGATCGCTTCGGGTGGCCCGCTCCTGGATGCCTACGAAGCGGAGCGAGGCGAGGTGCTCTACCTGTCGCTGGAAGACACCGAGCGACGCCTGCACGAGCGGGTCAAGCAGCTCCTGGCGGCGCGCTCCACACCCCTTCCCCAGCCGGATACCTCCACCGGCATCGAGTTTGCCCTGGCCTGGCCGCGCCTGGAACAGGGCGGACTCGAGCAGCTCGATGCCTATATCGCCGCGCACCCGCGCCTGCGCGCCATCGTCATCGATACCTGGGCGGTCATCGCTCCACACCCGAAAGGGAGTGTCCGCCCGCAGTACGAGGGCGACTACGCCGCGCTCACGCCGCTCAAGCGTCTCGCCGAGGCGCACCATTTGGCCATCGTGCTGGTGCATCACCTGCGCAAAGCCGGCGCGCCCGATGTCATCGATGAGATTACCGGCTCCACAGGCATGGTGGGGGCGGTAGACGCCATTCTCATCCTGAAGCGCGAACGGGGGCAGGAACAGGGCAGCCTGTTTGTCACCGGGCGTGACATCCCCCAGGAGCGCTTCCTCCCGCTGCGCTTCGACATGGCAACCGGACAGTGGCGACTGGATCGCACGCGGGAACACGAGGAACACGAGGAAGAAGAACAAGGCGAGGTATCGACGCCTGTACGAGAAAGAGAGGAAACACCGTGAACAGTGAAAACCGCCAACGCTTCGAGCAGTTTTTGTCGCTCGCATGGTACGAGACGCTGCTGCGCTTCATCGCCACGTTCATCGCCAAAACCTCCGAACTGCTGCTGGCCGGGGGATTGGTCGTCTCGACGGCCAATTTTCTCACGGACGGGCACGTCCTGGACAACCCGGGCGCGGCCGGTGCCTGGGCCTGGGTGCAGGCGCTGGCGCTCGATAGCAGCCTGGGCATCAGCTTTTATTACGTCCTGCAGAGCCTCAAGCAGCGCGACTGGGTCAAGTTCGCGCTGTACCTGGTGCTGACGGGGTTGCTCACGCTGGTAGCCGGGTCGATCACCAACGTGGACATTTTCTCCCACGCTATCCACACCACCATGAGCAATGCCCTGAGCAGGCTGGGCTTCGACGTGGGCTTGCTCAGTACACTGCGCTCCATCGCTGTCGTGGGCTTCGTCCTGATGAGCCGGATCAAGGATGTCTCGTTCAAGGACCTCTACCACGCCAAAGAGGAGGAGCCTTCGGTTTCTCCTCCTGCGCCAGCGCCACCGGAGCCGGCCTCAGGGTCGCCCGCCAGCGAAGCGGCGCGCTCCACGCTCACCATTGAAGAAGTGGCCCTGCTGTATCGCTCGCTGCCCCCTGCTTCAGGTGGCTCTTATACAGTGGAACCAGCAGTGGATCAGGAGCCACTGGCGCTCCCGCAGCAAAGCAGTGAACAGCGCCAGCCGCGCCAGGTGGAGCTGGCGCAGACTACCGGGGAGCCATCCGCCCCGGCTCTGGAACCGGCTCTCCCTCACGAAGCGCCACAGCTCCAGAGAGGGCCAGGAGTGGAGCCACCCGCGGCACCGGCGCCCAGCAGCAGTATGATGGCTCCGGTGCCCTCGAGCGTCGCGCCAGAAGCCGGCGCGTGACCTCGGGCCCAGGCGCGAGGAGCGGTTGGAACAGATCTACCAGGAACTGCTCGCAGAACGGGGGAACGTCTCTGCGCGGGCCCTGGCCGAACGCGCGCATATCCACCGCTCAACCTGCGCCGAGTGGCTCGAGGCCAGGACCAGGACAACCCCATCGTCTGTTCCCCCGGTGCCGAGGCCAACGGGAGAGGAGCGCGCTGCGCACGGAGAGGAACCGGAGTCTGCTGCACAGAACGATGGCTCACCGCCTCTTGAGGGCGACGCATCTCCCGATGATCCTGCGGAGAGGCTCTCACCGGGGGATATGCCTGGGCGCCCGCAAGAGTACAAGGGCGCTGACGCCGCTCAGGAAGGGCGGTGAGACATGCAACTCACTATCGTCGTTGGCAGCCATGCCATGCGTTACCATCTGATGTTTCTCGTCCCTCATCCCCTTCACACGGCGGGAAAATTCCTCTTGCCGCTTGCAGTGGGTGTCGGGAAAGCGAAAGCGACAGTATCGCTAGAAAGGACGTGACACTATGTCTCCATCGTCACCTGAGAACACACACCAGCGCGCGGCACGCGCTGTGCGCTCCGATAAAGGACAGCCGCGGTTGACCGAGCGCGACCTGGACCTGCTGCGCTACCTCGGGGAACAGACTGCCTGCTGCTTCGATCAACTCCAGGCATGGCTGGCGCTTCATCCCGATTCCCACGCGGCCGATCCCACCTTCCTGTCCGCCTCGCGCACCAGCGCCATTCTCGCGCGCCTGCAGAAGCTGGGCCTGCTCACCTGTCGCAAGATCCTGTCGGACGACTTGAAGTGGGCCTGGTGTACCGCCAGGGGCCTCTTTCACGCGCAACTGCCCTGTCGGTTCCACGAACCGGCTCTGGCGGACCTGGAGCACCTGTTCTGGATCAATGAGACGCGCGCCCTGGTCGTAGCGAGTGATGGCACCCGGCCCGGTTTTCGCTGGGAAAGCGAACGCCTGATCCGCGCCACACGCGAGCGCCTGCGCGCGCAGCAGAAACAAGAGCCGGAGCTGTGGATCCCCTGGGAGTACCAGGGAGCGCACCGTCCCGATGCGCTGCTGCGCTACCGGGAGAGTGCAGACCTGGAAGCGCCGGAAAGGATCGCTGGAATCGAGACGGAGCTGCATCGCAAAGGCTACGAAAGCTGGCGCAGGATTTTCCTGGACCTGACCACGTACTATGATCAGGCGCGCTACTACGTCCCCTCCGAGATCAAAGGGGTCCTGCTGGGGGCGCTGGAGCGGTTCGGGCGCGAGGAGGAGTCGGGGCAGGCGCGCCGCCAGCGTATCGCGGTCTACGACCTGGAAGCGGCGCTGTTACTCTCATGAGCGTATGGACCGACGTCATCCCTGAGAAGGAACGTCTCATGCTGAGGGTGTTCATGGAGGAGACACGATGACCCCACCTGGTTCACTCAGCCCGTCCAGGCGCACACGCCTGCTCAAGGCGTATGGTCCTTGCCCGGCAGGCTATACGCACGATGACCTGGAGCGCTTCCTGGACTTGCTCTATGGCATGTTCAGCGACCTCTACACGACTTCCGAACTGCGCCAGATCGTCGTGTGCGATCCATTCGATCAGGCCGCGCCGCCGCGCCGTCTCAAGCTGGTGGACCTGGCTGCGTGGTTAGAGGCCATCCTCGTCTGAGTTGAGGCGTTGAAGAAACACCGAGGGGTGTGTCTCTCTTCCGAGGCACGCCACCACGACCATCGTGACACACGGCCATGAGTTGGGAGGGAAGCTGTCTCCGGACACGGCATGTGCCGGGGCAAGGAGACGCTTCCCCTCTCGTTGACCATTCAGTAGACAGAGAAACAGAAGGAGAAATCAGGATCATGACTCTCTCGCATTCGTCAGGACCGGTTGCTGCCTCCCAGCAACCCACACACCAGGGGCGCGCTCAGGATGTCACCACAGGGCGTGCTCGCGCCCAGCGAGCAAAGCTGGATGCACAGACCCAGGCGCGCAAGACCACACCGCAGCCAGGGAGGAAGAAGACCCACCGGGCTGTCCAGGGAAGCAACCAGCCGTTCACCAGCATCGCCGATGCCATTGACGCCTACCTGCAAGACCACGAAGGAGCCAACCACAGCCGCAAAACCGTTGAGTGGCATGCCACTTCGCTTGGTCTGCTGTGTCGCTATCTCGCAGAGGAGCAAGGGATCACCCAGGTTGAGGAAGTGGATGCCGGAGCCATCAGTAGCTGGTTCGCCTCTCTGCGCACCGCACCTGGTCAGCGGGGCAAGCTCAGAGCCGCGCGCACCATTCAAACCTATGCTCGATCGGCGCGCGCCTTCTTCCACTGGCTGACGCGGCGAGAAATGCTGGAGCGCAACCCCTTTGACCAGGTGGCCTTTCCCAGGGTGGGTAGACCACGCATTCAGACCATCGAGCCAGAAGAGTTCGAGCAACTCTTGCAGGCCTGTGCGCCGCAAGGCGAATCGGGCTGGCTGGCCGAGCGCGCAGCCGCGCGCAACCGTGCCATTTTCTGGCTGTTCTACGATACGGGTATCCGCGTCTCGGAGTTATGCGGGCTGCGCGTGGGCGATTTTGACCGCAAACATGGGCTACTCACGGTCACCGGGAAAGGCTCCAAGCAGCGGCGCATCGCCGTGGGCAATACCTGTCAGCGCCACCTGCTCCATTACCTGGATCGCCATCGCCCAGGCAAGGAGGAACTAGCCGAGTGGGGCAGCGCCGGAGAGGATCATCTCTTCCTCTCCGAAACGCGCATGCCACTGACCAAGAATGGCGTGGAGATGCTCTTCAAGCGGGTGCGTGAGCGGGCCGGCATCACCTACAAACGCATCAGCCCGCACATCTTGCGGCACACCTTTGCCATTCACTACCTCGTGAGCAGTAATGACCCCTTTAGCTTGCAAGAACTGCTGGGACACGAAGACATGGCCACCGTCAAGCTCTATATGCACATGAATGATACGACCATCCAGGCGCAGAAACGCAAATATAGTCCAGGCGATCATCTCCCAGCACAGATGTCCGGGGCGAAGCAAACCAGGCGAACCGGCTTCCGACCGAAATCACGAGGGCAGTGAGCTGGTGGCTGAGCAAAGGATAGTCAAAGTATGATCGCTCGCTTTTTTCTCTTCAGGAAAAGGACACGTAATCGATACCGATCGCGGGATGCCAGAGCGTTTATCCCAGGCTCTTCGTCCCGGCGTGCCAGTTGGGATGCTCCCCGATCAAGGGAGTGACGGCCGGGGGCGCGCCGCCCTGGTGAAAGGAGCGGGCATGGTCAAGGGTGGCGTGATCATCCTGGGTCATGCGGTTGAGCTGGCGCAGGTAGTCCAGCCACGACTCGGCCATGAACGCCTCGACGTGGCGCTGTGCATCGGACGGGTCGCGCGCCAGGAACCAGCCGAAGGCCCCGTCACGCTCGCGCATGCGGCGTACTTCGCGCATGTTACGCACAAAGTCCTCGGCGCGGGCGGGCGCGACGCAGTATTCGATCTGCACCATGACAGGCCCTTCGGCCTCGCGAGGTTCGATCAGCAGCCTGGGTGCGGAGATGGGCCAGGGCCGCAGGTCTTGCTGCTCGCTGTCCGCCAAACGCCAGCGCAGCCCCGCGGCCAGCCCCAGGACTGCTCCCAGAGCCGCCACCGAGATCGCCAGAGGAGCTCCCAGCAGAGCTGCCATGACTCCCCACAGCAGGCTGCCGACAGCGGTGCCGCCCTGGTAGACGACCAGGTAGGCTCCCAGCGCTCGCGCGCGCACCCAGGCGGGCGAGGCCTCCTGCGCGGCCACATTGAAGGAGGAGACCAGCATGATCCAGGCGACCCCGCCGATGACGGCAAGCAGGCAGAGCACCAACAGGGTGCGCAGGGAGCCGAAGGCGAGCATGACCAGCGCCAGCACCACCGTGGAGAGGGCCACCCGCCCATCGACGACGGGAACCATGCGCTGGACCTGTGGCATGAGGGCCGCGCCGATCACCGCGCCGACTCCGAGACAGCCCAGCAGCAGTCCGTAGCCGAGGGCGCCGAAATGCATGTTCTGGGTGACGAGCACCGGCAACAGCGCCCATAGTCCGCTGATGAAGAAGATAAAGAGGAAGGCGCAGATGAGCACGGTCTGCATTTGCGGCGAGTTCAGCACGAAGCGCGCCCCCGTCCTCAGCGCGCCAACCAGCCGCTCGGCGGGCAAGACCGCCCGGTGGGGTGCCGGATGCCAGCGCAAGAGTACGATCTCCACGTAGAGATAGGCGAGCGCATTGAGCAGGAAGACCGCTGCAGGTCCCACTGCTGCGACAAGCAGCCCCGCCAGGGCCGGACCGACTGCGCGCGCCAGGTTGTAGGAGACACTGCTCAGGGTCACCGCGGCGGGCAGTTCGTCGGGCGGCACCAGTTCGGTGTTGACCGCCCGGCCCGGGCCGGGTTCCCCAGCACGGCCCCCAGCCCGAGTACGAAGGTGAAGCCCAGCAACAAGGGTGTGTTCATCAGCCCCGCGTAGGTCAGCACCGCGAGCGCGGCGGCGGCAGCCAGGATCAGGCCCTCGGTGGCGAGCAGCAGGCGGCGGCGGTTCACGATGTCGGCCAGCGCTCCGGCGAGCAAGCCGACCAGGAACACGGGCAGCGTGGTGGCGGTCTGCATCAGGGCGATCAAGGCGGGCGAGCGAGTGAAATGCGTCATGAGCAAGACGCCTCCCACATTCTGGAACCACGTCCCGATATTGGCCGAAAGGCTGGCGAACCAGATGGCGCGGAAAGTCGCGAGGCGCAGCGGTGCCCATTCGGATGCCCCCGTTTGCTGGTTGGTTGTCATAGCGTTTCTCATCAGTACGATCTTCGCAGTCCGGTGGGAGTATTCCTGGGTAAGAGCCGTTCCTCCCTCACACCAGCAGGTGCAGAGGAGCCAGGATGCGCTCACTCACCTTGTTATACCACGGTCGGCTCTGCCATTGCTGCATGGTCAGTTCGAACACCTCGCTCGTGTCCTCGGCGAAGAGCGCCGACATCTGCCCGGCGAACTGCGGGCTGTAGATCGCGACATTGATTTCATAGTTGCCGACCAGGCTCAGGCGGTTGAGGTTGCAGGTGCCGACCGTTGACCATTGCCCATCGATGGTGCAGGTCTTGGCGTGCAGCATGGTGTAGCGGTAGCCAAAGATGCGGACGCCGCCTCGCAGCAGATCGGTGAAGTAACTGTGAGAAATCCAGTCCGCTATCACATGGTTGGAGACCCACGGGACCAGCACGCGCACATCGACGCCGCGCCCGGCAGCCGCCTTCAGCGCGTCACGGAGCATCCGGTCGGGCACGAAGTAGGCGGTCGTGAGCAAGATGAACTGCTCCGCTCTATCAATCGCGGCGATATGCAGATCGCGGATCGGGAAAGACAGGCGCATGGCCTCGTTCTGGCTGATGGTAATACGCGAGTCAACAGGCGCGTGAGAGCGCCGGGTGATGCGCTCATGCGACGGGCAGAAGCGATTCCAGAAGGCGATGAAGGACCGTGCGAGTCCCGCTGCCACCGGGCCGCGCAGTCCCAGATGTGTATCGCGCCACTGTGTCGCGTAGACCGAGCCGATATTGTAGCCGCCGATGAAGCCCGTCACGCCATCCACGATGAGCAGCTTGCGGTGGTCCAGCGCGAAGCGACGCGGGTCGAACACATGCCATGGACGGCGGAGAGCGCTGTATTCGAGTACATGCACCGGGAGAGCAAAAGACGATTTGAAACTGCGCGGAACCACGAGATTGCCGAAACGGTCGAAGATGACGTAGACCGCCACGCCCTCTGCCGCTTTCTGCGCCAGGTGCGCTTGAAATTCCCGGCCAACGTCATCGTCTTTCCAGATGTAGGTCTCCAGGTAAATGGACTCACGCGCCCCGCCGATGGCCGCCAGCATCGCATCGTAGAGGTCGCGCCCGTAGGAATACAGTTGGAGGGAATTCTCGCCGACCTGCACTTCCTCGAAGCGTTCGTGGGGAAAGCTCGCGTCGTGCTTGCGCCGCCTCCCCAGCGTGGCAATGCCGAACAGGACGGCGGCGGTCAGCACCTGCGCCGTCACTACGCCGAGGATGACGCGGCGCACGAGGCGCAAGAGGGACAGCTCGTCGAGTCCCCTGGAGAGCCCCTTGAATAGAGGACCGGTTCGTTGCGATCTATTCAACATGTACAACTCGCTTTCTTGTTTCCAAACGGGAGGCCAGAACGTGGCCTGATACTATTCCGGTACTATCTAGAATTCCGACGCTATTAAAAGGAATCCCCAGGGTGGACGGCGGGCGCGCTCTGACTCAGTGTGCAAGAGCGCAGGTAACGACACCCAATTCTATGCGCGCAGCGTGGCTAAAGGCGTGGCCGGAAGCGTAAAAAGCGCAGGGAGCTTCTACACCATTCGTTTTCGCGCCATCGAATTGAACATGGGCGTTTTTTTACGCTCCGGCAAACGCACTTCTTCACGCGCGACCGCTACGCTGCCGACGAGGAATGTTCCTTATGAATGCTCCTCATACAGCCCCCGTGACTGTAGCTATTCCCAACGGGGTGTAAAGAAGAGAGGAGTAGGTACCATGACCGTACAAAAGAGCGCGCAGGGCAAGTCGTTCCTGGGAGCCATCGGGAAATCGTTTTACGACTCCATCGGTGATATTGTCTTCGGGATGGAGGACGGGACCGTTTCCATCTTCGGCCTGGTGTTCGGTGTCGCGAGCAGCACGACCAGCAGTTCCGTCGTCTTGCTCGCCGGAGCCACAGGAGCCATTTCCGCGGCCGTCTCGATGATGGCCGGCACGTTTCTGGATGTTGAGTTGACCAACGACCAGGCCAGAGCGCAACTGGCACAGGAGCAATCTGAGATCGACAACAATCCCGCAGGGGAGAAACAGGAAGTCAGCGACCGGCTGCGAGCTGCCGGTTTTAGCGACCAGGAGACCAGCGCTATCGTCGATGCGCTGGCAAATCACCCCAAGACCTTGCTGAAGGTTGAGGCGTCCTCTGAACTCCACATTGAGGGCACGGACCAACAGAAGAATCCGTTCGTACAGTCGGCGTGGATGTTCGTCTCCGACCTGTTCGCGGCAGCCGTTCCCGTCATTCCATTCGCATTTCTCCCCCTGGTGTCCGCGCGTCTCGTCTCGCTCGTTGTCACGGCCATGCTCCTGTTGCTGCTCGGCGTGGGGCGGGGCCTGGTGGGACACCGCAACGTCGTGCTCACCTCGGTAGAGACGCTGGGAATCGCAACCGCCGCCGCCCTGGCAGGCTTTTTGATCGGCAAGCTCGTGACCGGCTAGGTAAATGAGAGGATATTGTTATGAAAATACTGCTAAAAGCCTGTGACGCAAAGATCATTCGCTTCTCTGCGCTGCTGCTCGCGCTGCTCTTGCCGCTCGCTTCACTGGCTAGCTGTAGTCAGTCAGCCTGCCCCCCTGTTCGAGTCGCTCAAACTGGGCGTTCCGGCTGCGGCGCAGCAATCGCCCGTCCAGGGCCAGTTGCCAGACGCAACGGCGTTGCACGTCGGGATCACCTTCAAAATTGACCCCAGGCGCTGAACGTGGCCGGTCAGCAGCCATTGAGGCCGGGACAGTCCTCCGGCCTTGAGCGATTCGCCAGGAGCCTCGGCATCAGCGACGCCACCTCTCAAAAGATCGCAAGCTTCTTCAACGCGCAGGGGCTGGTCCTACACCTGAGCAAGTTACGGACGTACCTGTCGCTGCAGGCGAAGGCGGGAACCTTTGCCCGGTTGCTGCAAACAAAATTCGTAATTCACCAGTACAGAGGGCGCACGTTCCATGCGCCGACCACTCCACCCCAAATACCCTCGTTCCTGGCCAGCGAAATCAGTGCCGTAACGGGGCTGGACAACTACAGCGCGCAGCCCCGGCACGCGCTGCAGATCAATCTCCAGGGTTCCCGCGCCTCCCGGAACGGAGCGCTCGATTGCAGTCCCGGTGACCAGACGCTGACGACGGCTGACGTTGCAGGGGCCTATGGCTACAACGCGCTCTGGCAGCGCGGTCTGCACGGTGAGAACATGGCCATCAACCTGTACCAGACCGATGGCAATGCCGACGGGGATACCTGGACGCAGGTGAACGATGAATTGCAGCAGATCATCGATGCGAATACCAACAACGCCAGCGCGGGCGGCGTCGTGAGCATGAGCCTGGGCATGGACGAAGCGGATATGTCATCCGATGATGTGAACGCCCTCGACAGTAGCCTGCGACAACTGACCCAGGTGGAGCACATGACGGTCTTCGTCGCCAGCGGCGACTGCGGAGCGTTTGCCGATGAGACCTTCGGTGACCTGTCGGTGAGCTTTCCCGCCAGCGATCCCCGGGCGGTGGCGGTCGGGGGGACAAGCCTGTCACTCAATGCCCAGGGAATGCGCACAAATGAGGTGACATGGTTGAGTTTCCCGAACATTTTTTCGTGTAACAATAGCTGGGGCAGCGGTGGTGGGAATAGTAGTATGTTCAGCCGCCCGAACTGGCAAAGTGCCAACGGCGTCACTAACCAGTACTCGCATAATGACCGCCAGATACCAGATGTGTCAGCCGTCGCGGATAACCTCGCCGTCTACTTCGAGGGGGATTGGGGGTCTGTTGGCGGAACCAGCGCCGCCGTGCCCATCTGGGCCGCAGCCCAGGCGCTGGTGAACGAAGACACCATCCAGCGCAGGGGAACCTTCGCCTATTCGCCCCAGTTCTATTATGAAGTTGCCGGTAAGAGCGGTGGCGACAATGCCTACTACGACGTCACGAGCGGCAATAACCTGTACTACCCCGCGACGGCGGGCTGGGACTTCACAACGGGCCTCGGTACACCAAACCTCGCGAGCTTTGACCAGGCCGTATCCAACATGCTGGCAACTACCAATGGGAGTGTTACGTGAGGAACTCCTGCAAGATTCCTTTTCACAGCAGCATTCTGCTTCACTATGCCGTCCAGTCAGCCAACCATTTTACGCCTCAGGTAACGCTTTTTTTGACGCACAGCAGGTAGTGTGTCAGGAGAGACAGTCACACGTATCAAAGGGAAGGAGAAAGTGAACTATATGGCAAACCAGCATCACCTGGAACGATTAAAGCTGGGCGGAGCAAATGCCTGGAACATGTGGAGGCAATCAGATCCCGCTATCTTGCCTGAACTGCATGGCGCTGACCTGAGTGGAGCCGATCTGAGAGGATACAACCTCAACCTGGCCAACTTGAAGGAGGCCAACCTGCACCGTGCCAATTTAAGCGTGTGCGACCTCATCGAGGCCAGGCTGACCGGGGCTACTCTCTCCAACGCCAACCTCTCAGGGGCCAGTATGATCGAGGCAAAGCTCGAGTTCAGCGACCTGCGCGCCGCCAACCTCACGGGGGCCGATCTCACCGGCACCGATCTGACGGGAGCGAATTCTACTCGGCGCGAACGTGAGCGGAGCGGTGTTGAACTACGCGGGCTTAACCGGGACGCTTATCAGTGACGAACAACTGAGTACCGTGAAATCCCGGCTGGGATAGCGCCGGGCAGGAAGCAGTTGTATGGAGAACAGAAGGAGCAATTCCGATGGCAAACCAGGAGCAAGTAGATCTTTTGAGGCAGGGCATAACGGAGGCCTGGAACAGATGGAGACTGGACAATCCCGATAGGCGGCCCGAACTTCAGGGGGCTGACCTGACCGAGGCAAACTTAGGTGGCATGGATCTCACTTTCGCCGACCTCACAGGAGCCAACCTGACCGAAGCCGATCTGAACAACGCCAATCTCAGTCAAGCGAAGCTGATGGGAGCCAATCTCACCGGAGCTAACTTAGCCGGGGCCACGCTCTACAGGGCTGATTTGAGCGATGCGAATCTTGCCTGGGCGGACCTGGTTGCTGCTGATCTGAACGAAGCGAACCTTAGTGGCGCCTATGTGCGAGCAGCCAATTTCAGTTGGACAAATGTATCCCAGGCGATCATCACCGCCGGGCAATTGCAGTTGGCTCGCCTGTCACCGGACGACTTGTAGAGCCGGAGCGAGCGGAAGGGCGCCGCACGCCCTTCCGCCAGCGCCGTAATGAGAGTCTATAGACCGGCGAGATACATCCAGGAGGAGAAGAGCAGATGTCTCAACCACCGTGCCGACATATTGAAGCCATCATCCAGAAGATTACGCAAGACCTGCAGGCCATCGACGATCAACTGCACGCCCTCGAAGTTGAGGGGATGAACCTGCTGCATCCCTGGGCCTATATCGTGCTGCAGCGGCAGGTTGACCGCCTCGCCAAAAAGAAACGCGCGCTGCAAGATACCTGGGACTGCGCGATGACCGACCTGGCCATTTGCAGGTCTCACCCCGCCCCGCAGGACCCGCGCTCGACCCAATCATATCGGAGGGGTTCTGCGCGCACGCCCTCACAGACTGAGGAGGGAGAGAGGCCCTCAACGCCCGCGATGGTCCTCGTACAGGCCACCATAGAGGCCTGGGAAAGGAAAGAGGCCAGCGATCTCGCTTCCTACCTGTCGGACGAACTCGTATGCCGGCAACTGCTCCCTCAGCCTGTCGGGAAGGCCCAGTTGATCGCCTTTATGGCATCAATCACCACGGCGTTCCCCGACTGGTCTTTCAACGGTCATGTGTTACATGAAGAAAACCTGGCGGATCAGTGTTGGAGTGTCCTCTACGTCACCGCGATCACCGGAACGAATACCGGATACTTGAGCCTGCCAACATTGCCTGTTATTGCGCCCACGGGAAGAAGGGTGATCCTGGGAACCAGGCGCCTGGAATTCCTCGTCACGGGCAGTCGCATCGAGGAGATCGACGCCGACTTCTCGCCCAGCGGGCTGGAGGAAGTCCTCGCACAGTTGGAGCTGGTGCTCCCCTGAGCCTCTCCTGGCTAAAGCACAGGAGGTTCCTTTGCCTACCCCAACGCTTCTAGTCTACCACGACGGTAGATTAGCTCTAGTCGGTTCAGCGCAAGACTTTCGGGCAGACGCGCTCCGGCGCGGGGGATGCCCACGCTTCGGGGCAGAGCTTGCCCCTTTTTCGCACGTTGTTGGAGTACCTCTACCGCTGCCCGCAGGCGCAGGTCCGCACCTTCCCAGGAGTCCTGGGCGATAGAGGGGATGGTGTTTGGATACTCTAGATGAGCCGCTAACCACGCTGAATACAGGTCACGCTGTACTGGCCCGATGCCGCAGGCGCAGTGGTGCCAGCGCTCTGAGAGCGGCTTTTTGACATAGGTCTGACAGCCGTGACAGTACTGGGACAGTTTCGTGTTCTGCGTAGTAAACTCGCTCAGGATGCCGCCGGTGCTTGCAACCGTGCGTCTCAACTGCTCTAGAAACATCCCTGGGGCGTTGCGTCCCACGCTCTTACCAAACTGCTTCTGCCATGCCTTGTAGGAGAGTCTTTCGGTCCGAATGGTGTTGCCGCGCCTGATGATTTGATGCACGAGTCGTCCGTGCAGGCTCTTGCGATGGGCGGCGAGCTTGCGCTCTTTCGCGGCGAGGCGGTGTCTCATGGCGAGATAGCCTTTACTGTTCTTCCAGGTCAGCCGCCGCTTGCCATGCTTCTTGATACGCCCTTTGTCGTCGTGGTTCTCTGGGTTGTTAGCGCGGCGCTGGCGGTCCAGCTTGCGCTGTAAACGGCGTTTGGCACGGGCATCGGGCCGGAGTTCCTCACAGAAGGGGAGGAGTTGTGCCTCCCCCTGCTGTGACACAATAGCGATGGTTGAGGGACCTATATCCAGACCTATCACATCCGTTCCCACCGTGTGCTTCTTTTTCTGGTGAGGTTGGCCTTCTAAGGCCAACTGCACGTAGTAGCGGTAGCCCTCTCTGTCTGCCCCCTGGGCGTTCGGGCTGGATGCCATGCGCCGCACAAGCCGCGCGTACTTGATAGGATGGCGCAGGCCATGCCGGACCACGGCATCGCGCCACTCGATGCGGGCAGGCAGGACCTCTTCGTTCCAGATGAGAAAGCCGCCATCCCCGGCGTTGGGATCCAGCACGAAACGCATTCCTGACTGGTTCCATTTGTTCTCGACGCTGTCCAAGCCGCGCCCCTTGCTCTTGAAGCGGACATGTTTCGCGTGACCAAGACAGACCCGATTGGCAGCGCGATAGGCGCGAGTGGCCAGCGTCTGTGCCATCATCGCATCGATATGATCGGCAATCCAGCTACAGTTGGCCCCTTTGGCAAACTCGTGCAAGGCATACTCGGAGAACCCATAGGCATGTCGTAAACTGGCAAATGCTTCCTTGCGCTCTTGCTTGTCTGCTGGTGGAAGAGCGCGTGCCTCCTGCCATGCCGGGTCAGCACGCATGGCTCGCAGCCGCTTCATCGCCTCGCCTAGCAGGGCGTTGTAGAGGCAGCGCCCCGCCTCGAAATGGGCGCGGAGACGTGTGGCTTGCCCGACATCGACGGAGAGGGGCAACTCCAGCAGAAAGGTCGGGGTCTTGCTTTTCTTCACCACACGTCTCCTTTTCCTGGTCTCTTGTCGGGTGTAGGAAATAGTTGTAGGCAACCGAGCAAGAAGTCCTGAAAGAGAAAATGGAAGAGAAGGAGGAAAGAAGTGTAGGCAAGCGAGCGAAAATGGGGTATCCTCTGCACTAAAAAAACCAAGAAGCAGAGAGGAGACCCCTGGAATGGAAACGAATGAGCAGGTGAAAATGGCACTGGTACAGGAGGTAGAAGCCGAGGTGGTGAACTTATTCAAGCGGGTGCAGGAACTCAAGGTCGGAGACCTCAAAGGCGTGGAACAGGAAGTGCTGACAAGTATGTTTAGCCTGGGACGCAAAACGCTGGAGCGTCTCATCCAGGCGCAGCCGGAGACGGTGGAGGCTCCGGCGCGTCGGCAGGGAGCGTGTGGGCATGCCCAGCGACTGGTCGGTCAGCGTCCCAAGCAGGTGCTGACGCTGTTGGGGACCATCACGATCCGGCGCGCCTATTACCAGTGCGTGAACCCGGCAGAGGAGCAGGATGGCAAGCGGCCCTGTACGCATGGGGAGGCCCCCGCCGATGCGCAGTGGGGCATCGGGGAGCGGCGCACCAGTGCCGGAGTGCAACAAGCGGTGAGTTATCTGGGGGCCTCGCTCACCCTGGAGGAAACAGCAGCGGCGTTCAGCCGACTCTTCCCGTTGCAGATGTCGGCGCGGCAAGCGCTGTATCTGATGCAGCCGGTGGGCGAGGCGCTGGCGGCGGCAGAGCAAGCGCACGTGAATGCCTTGTGGGAGGAGGCCGCCCAGAAGCGCACGACGCCGAGCAGCCCGAGCAGCTCATCGGGCGAGGCGCTTGAGCGGCTCTACATCCAGCTGGATGGGGTGATGGCGCGACTGCGGCGCGGCAGTGTGCCGATGGAGCAAGACGAGCAGAAGCGCCCGGGGGATGTGTACCGCGAGATGAAAGTGGGCGCGGTCTTCCCAGCACAACGCGGGCGCGAGCGGTCGGCATTGGCACCTGGCGCGTGGGTGGATGAACCGGTCGAAGGCAGTGTGCGGTATGTGTCCCAACGCACCGCGCTGGGCGATTTTGGACGCCGCCTGTATGCACTGGCGCTGCAGGGCGGCTTGCAGCGCGCCAAGCAAGTCGTAGTGCTGGGGGATGGCGCACGCTGGCTCTGGCGGCTGGTGGAAGAACACTTTCCTGGCGCGGTGCAGATCGTGGATGTGTGGCATGCCCAGCAGCATGTCTGGGAGGTGGCTCAGGCCGTCTTTGGCCGCACCACACCCGAAGGGGTCGCTTGGGCCACACAGGGCTGCACCTGGCTCGTGCAAGGGGAAATCGAGACCCTCATGCAAGCCATCGCCGCCTTGCCGCCGGTTGCGCCTCCCCCGGGACAGAGCAAGAGCGTGCCAGAGCAGGCCATCGGCTACTTTACCACCAATGCCGAGCGCATGCGCTATCCGGTCTTCCGGGCGCAAGGGATGCAGATTGGCAGTGGCATCGCTGAGGCCGCCTGTAAAACCGTCGTCAGCACCCGTGCCAAGCGGGCGGGCATGCGCTGGACCCCTGCGGGCCTCGATGCGCTTTTACCGTTGCGTACCGCCGTCCTCAATGGCTCCTTTGATGCCTTCTGGCAGGGTCGCTCTCATGCACTTGCTTGATTGCCTACAACTATTTCCTACACCCTCTCTTGTCTTACTTCTTTACTAAGGGGGGAAGATGTGGTAATTGGAGTGAACCCATTTTACCGGACACGGGAGGAAGTCAACTTCCTCATCAATCAGGCCAGGGCAAGTGTACCGCGACACTCGCAGATGTCAAGCCAAGTTGCGCGAGTACGCGCAATGCGCTTGACATCTGCGAGCTTACGCGGTCTCTGATTTGTGCGCCTGATTGAAAGCAAAAAAACAGCAGGTTTTTGCTGGTCTGAAGAGCCAGGTTCCTCATCTACTCGAGAGTGTGACATAGGTCGCCTCAAACTCCGCGGGAGGCATGTACCCCAAACTGGAATGCAACCGCTTGGTATTATACACCTGCTCAATGAAGACCTCCAAATTGGCCTCCGCGTCGGCAAACGACTCATACTCCTTGAGATACACCTCCTCTTGCTTTAGGGTCTTGAAAAAACTTTCGGCCTTGGCATTGTCATACGGATTACTGACCGAAGACATGCTAATCTGCGCGCCAATCTGCTCCAACTGGTCAACATAGTCATAACTGGCATACTGCACCCCGCGATCGGAATGATGGATCAAACCGGACTGCGGGTGGCGCTCAGCAATGGCTCGCCGCAAGGCCGTGAGCGTGAGTTGCGTGGTCATGTCTCTGGACAAATGCCAGCCGACACAGCGGCGCGAGTACGCATCCAGAATGCAGGCCAGGTACACAAAGGCGCTGCGCAAGCGAATATAGGTCAAATCTGCCACCCAGGCTTGATCGGGCGCGGTCAACACCAGACCGGCCAGCCGATTGGGATACACCGGAAAGCCATGCCGCGAATTGGTCGTGGTGACCACAAAGCGCTTCTTCAAGTGGCAGAGCAAGGACTCCTCCCGCATGATGCGCAGCACTCGCTTGTGATTGACTTTCCAGTCTTGCCGCGCTAAGGCATGGGTCACGCGCCGATAGCCATAGCCGGGAAACTCCAGGATGATCCGCTCGATCTGATCGCGCAGGGCAATCTCTTCCGCATCGCTCTCTGGCTGGCCACCTCGCTCGTAATACCAACTGCGACTCACGTCAAACAGCTCGCACAAACGCTCAATGGGCAGCTCTGGATGCTGCTGATGCGCTTGCTCAATCATGAGGTGACGCTCCGCGATCCCGTGCTCTGCAGCGCTTTTTTTAACACCTGGTTCTCCAGGGCCAGTTGCCCGCAGAAGCGCTCTAATTCGGCAATCCGTTGCTCCTGAGTGGTGGACTCGCCGGACTGCGACGAGAACGCCGCTTCTCCGCGCTCCTGATACTCTTTGCGCCAGCGCGACAGCACGCTGTCGGCCAGGCCATACTCGCGGCAGACTTGCGCGGGCCGCTTCTGCCCGCTGGTGATCTGACGCATCACCTCCAGTTTAAATTCGCGGCTGTGCATGCGTTTTTGCATCGTCTCTTCTCCTTGTCTTGTTCTCAGTTTACACTATTTCGGAGAAGTTGACTTCGTTCACTGTCCGGTCTCAGGGGTGCAGTCCAAATCTTCCCCTCCCGTCGTTCATCCCTTCCCCTACGCGCTCTTGCTCCTTTCGATGCGAAGGAACTCCAGGGCGGTCTCGATGCGCATATGGGCGGCTCTTGCCATGGCCTTGGAGGTAATGGGCTTGCCCTGGGCGAGATGCTCGGCGTAGACCGCCGCCACGTGGGCGAGGCGTTGCTCGTGCCGCGCCGCTGTCGTGGTCGGCCCGGCGGGGAACTGGTCGCGCGCTCCAGGCGCAAGAACTGTTGCGCAGGGCTCTGGCTGACTCCTGCCGCCTGTGCCAGCGCGCGTGCTGTCACTGCTACGCCTTGCGCCTGGAGCGCGCGACCGGAAGTGCCCAGGGCCGCTTCCTGCTCCGGTGGAATGCGCAGGCGGTTCTGCACCGCCGGGTAGTCAATGGTGGGCTTGCCGCCGCGCTACCCCAGGGTGGCCTTGCCCTTGTGAGCATTTTTTAATACAAGCAAATAACTCTATTTGGGGTGGCCCCCCCTCAACACTGTAGTAGTAGTCGGAGGCCGGGAAGTCCGCGCTCACCAGGAGCAGGATCACTGAATCCGTTTCCAGGTAGGTATCAATAGCCTTGGCCCATTCAGCGCCGGGGACGATGCGCCGATCGTGCCAGAGGGAGATGAGGCCTTGCCGCTGGAGCAGGGTCAAATGGATTTCCAGCCTCCGCAGCCACTTCTCATCTGCATAAGAGTAGCAACAAAAGACCTCAATCGGTCTCAGCCCCTCGGCCATGCCCGAATCTCTCCTACCAGTTGTGCATCATGCGTTAAATCACTACAGTATAGCATAACTGGAAAGCGCGTGCCCTTTCACTGCTTGTCCTCTTTACCTATGTTGACGCTTGCTGGTTGGAGCGATCTACTGACTGTGATCGGCGTGGAAAGAGCTCTCTCTAAAAACTGGACCGCAGTTATCTAATTTGCGGCTACGCCCCCACTAACTTAACGCTGGGCCTAGTAGAAGTCTTCGGGGAATAATCAGTGTCCACCTGCGAATAAGTCTCTCATCAGTTCATCCTCTTCCTCAGGCGAGCCTCCCCACGAGATATGAACCGGGGAGAAGAGGCGAGTCATCCCCTGCATGAATGACAGGGGCTTTCTGACCTATCCTCCCGTAAGTCAACTTCTCGCCGGAGGCCGCATCCTCTTTCCCGGAGGATCTACCGGCTTCTTTTTTTATGCTTACATCGACGCTTTCTTTCACGCCCCGTGTTTATCATACGCGCAAAGCACAGAAATGCTTCTCTGAAGGTGGATTCCTCTCACGAACGGACAGAAGAAAGGTGGAGGGAGCCCCACTGAAGCAGAAGCGCATGAACACTCTCGCCCCACTGCAATGCAGTGTAACGGTGAGAGTGGAAGGAGACCAGGTATGAAGCGTACAAGTGGGAGACAGCTCATTCGACAGGGCCGCACAACTCTCATACAACAGAAACATATAATAATCACAGCCGTTCTGCTGGCAGCGATGGTGCCGTTGCTCTTCGGCATCTTCAGTCGGCTCCCGGTGCCCGAACTGATTCCTTCGGAGTCGGGTACAACGGCCATTGACTATAGCACGTTCCTGGCGCAGGTCAGGGCGGGGAATGTCCTGGTTGTCAGCCTGCAGGGTCAAGACGTTCGTGGGAGCGCTGGCACGACCGCTTACCGGAAGTCGGGTCACACCATCTCTCCGGACAAAGATGACTCAGCAACAGGCCGGGATGGCCCTCGACGCCTGGTATTACAGCTCCGGCAACGGGGGTGCCGGTCAGGGGACGGGCACCGCGGCAGCGTCCCATCTACCTCAACCGGCGCAACTGATCTCAACCCGCCTGCCTGAGCTCGGCGACGCGGCCCTCATCCCCCTGCTTCTCAGCGAGCATGTGGCGATCAAGGCGCAGCCCACGACGCAACCGCCAACATGGCTCTTCCAAATATGGAAACTGCTCCCGTTCTTCTTACTCCTGCTGCTGCTGCTCCGGGCCCTGTCCCCCGCCAAGAGCGTTCGGTCTCCTGGCGCCCTGGGCGATTTCATGTCCTTCAAGCCGACCGGGAACCATGCTGAAACCGAACGGCGAAACACCCCTGCACCGAAGGCAACTCTTGATGACACCTCCGCCGGGGATAAGACATTCCCGGCACGCATGCCCTCTGCGGTCAGCCCCGAAATGCAGCCGCCCTCCGTCACCTTCGCCGACGTGGCGGGTATCGACGAGGTGCGCCAGGAAGTCCAGGAACTCGTACAGTTCCTGCGGGCTCCCGAACGCTTCACGCGCCTGGGAGCCCGCATCCCGCGAGGTGCGTTGCTGGTGGGACCTCCTGGCACGGGCAAAACCCTGCTCGCCAGAGCCGTGGCCGGCGAAGCGGGAGTACCTTTCATCAGCGTGAGCGCCTCGGAGTTTGTCGAAATGTACGTGGGGGTGGGGGCGAAGCGGGTGCGCGACCTGTTTGCCAGGGCGCGTGAGAGCGCTCCCTGCGTGATCTTCGTCGACGAACTGGACGCCGTGGGCCGCAAACGAAGCACCCGACTCGTCGGCAGCGATGAGCGGGAACAGACGCTCAACCAGTTGTTGGTCGAACTCGACGGGTTCGCGGCGCGGCAGACTATCGTCGTGCTGGCAGCCACCAACCGCGCCGACATCCTGGACCCGGCCCTGTTGCGCCCGGGCCGCTTCGACCGCCACATCAGCGTCTCGCTGCCCGACCGGGCGGGCCGCCAGGCGATCCTGCGGGTGCATACGCGCCACACTCCCCTGGATGAGGAGGTGAGCCTGGAACGCCTGGCCCGGCTCACCACGGGGATGAGCGGCGCGAGCCTCGCCAATCTCGTCAACGAGGCGGCTCTGTATGCTGCCCGTCGCAACCTGGAGCGCATCACCAACGCCTGCTTCGAGGAGGCACTGGCGCGAGTGCTCCTCGGGGCGCAGCGTCCCATCGTCCTCTCTGAAGCGGAGCAGCGCATCGTCGCTTTTCACGAGGCGGGGCACGCGCTGGTGGCCCACTCCCTGCCGGAGGCCGACCGCGTCAATTGCGTGACCATCCTGCCGCGCGGGCAGAGCCTGGGAGTGACGCAGTTCGTGGCCGAGGAGGATCGCTACAACTACAGCCGGGAAAAGCTCATGGCTCGTCTGGCCGTGGGGCTCGGAGGCCGGGCAGCAGAAGAACTGGCCTTCGGGCCGGATCGCGTGACCACTGGAGCGGAGAACGATTTCCAGGTGGTCACGGGACTTGCCCGCAAGATGGTCACACGCTGGGGGATGAGCGAGCGCGTGGGCGCGATGTTCGTCGATGTTCGTTCATCAGCAGGCGGATCGGCCCTGAACTACCGCCATGGCGATGCGCTTTCCGCGCACGGCCGGACGCTCGCCGTCGATTTAGACGGTCGGCTGGTGCTGAACGGAGGCGACCCGCATGCGCGCCAGCACCGATTTGCAATGCCTACTGCCGTTGCCGGCGAAGCGAACAGCGCGAGCACGGCAACGGTGATCGACCAGGAAGTGCAGCGCCTGCTCAACGAGAGCTACCAGGCGGCCAGAGCGTTGCTGATCGAGCACCGCGAGCAACTCGACAGGCTGGCCCTTGCGCTCATGGAACGCGAGCAACTGGATCGCGCCGCCTTCGAGCAACTCGTCAGCGGCAATCAATCCTTGCAGGGTAAATAAAAGAAGTGGAAGTTTCCCTTTTTATGCCACCTCCAACGCTTTTCTTCACGGTCTGCATGTACGCTATTCATGCAGGCACGCACAATCGTCCCCCCTTTCGTAGGGAGGGAGAGGCAAAGACCGGCGTAATATGTATACTTGAACGAAGCAAACGAAAGGAAAACGAAAGGTGAAGGACAGTTCATTACACGACAGAATCCAGGGCAACTGGAAGCAGTTGAGCGGGAGCGTACACCAGGAGTGGGGCAAACTCACGCACAACGACGTAGAGCAAATCAAAGGCAATGTCGAGACGCTGGCTGGCAAGATTGAGGAGCGCTATGGTGTGACGAAAGCGGCAGCCAGAAAGCAGATTGAAACATGGGCCGCGAAGCTCATGGCACACCAGGCCGAGCAAAAGCAGGGCCAGGCGGAACAGAGCCAGACGTTGGAGAGCTAGCCCACGGGCGCGCTTCGGCGTGATTCTGGCCGGTCGGCAGCGCTACCGGCCGGCCCGGAAGAGAAAGGAAGGAGTCCAGATGGCGAATCTTATCGATACCCTCCAGGAAGAGGGGACATTCACGACGTTCACTCGCGCCATAAAAATGACCGAGATCGTGGCGACCTTGCGGGAGCCAGGCGCTTACACCATATTCGCGCCGACCGACGCCGCCTTCGCACTGATGAAGGCCGATCAGGTCGAAGGCCTCTTCGAGGACTACTACAACATGAGTAAGCTGGTGAAGTACCACATCGTGCTGGGCATCTACAGGACGACCGCCCTGCTCGATATGATCTTCCTCAAAACGATGGAGGGCCAGCGGCTCACCATCGCATCCTCGGCCACCAATGAACTGGATACCGAGACGTTAGTGGATGGTACGGATGCCCACGGCTACGTCGTGAGGGACACGGTGACCTCGACCCTGCTGGAAAGTATTAAGGTCAACGGTGCGCATATCACGCGGGGCAACGTGAGCGCCGATAACGGCATCGTCCACGTCATCGACAAGGTGCTCGTGCCCCGCTTCATGATCCTCTAAATAAATATGAGGCGGCGGGTGTCTCGCGCCGAGCCTGCCGCCCCGCTCCCGGCTCACCTCGGTGGCCATTCATCGGCGAACAATACGCCGGCTATCGTCTATCAAACTGACGATAGCCGGCTCATTCGGCAGTTCATCCCTGGAGTCCAGATGGGACTCTTTGCTCGCTTACTGATTTCGACGGAAGCAAGTAAAGTGTGCTAACATAGGAGGCATGGGAGCACCAAAGAAAGCCGATTGGCGAGAAGAGCGGCGCAAACGCGCCTGGGCCTTGAAAGAACAGGGCTGGAGACAAAAAGACATCGCGGTGGCCCTGGGAGTGAGCGAAGGAGCCGTCAGTCAATGGCTCAAACGAGGGCGAGCAGGAGGAGTCGAAGCCCTCAACGCGCATCCTCCCAAGGGAGTGACGCCGCGGCTGAGTGCTGAGCAAAAGGCACAGCTTCCCGCGTTGTTAGCCAAGGGAGCCGAGGCGTATGGCTTTCGCGGAGATGTATGGACCGCCAGCCGCGTGGCCGAGGTCATGGCCCGGACGTTTGGGGTGCGCTATCACCGCGATCACGCCGGGCGACTGTTGCGCGAGGCAGGTTGGAGTCGGCAACAGCCCATCGAGAGAGCCACCCAGCGCAACGAAGCCGCCATCAAGCAATGGTCCCAGCAGCGGTGGCCTGCCATTAAAAAAAAGCCGAGCAGGACAAGGCGACCATCGTCTGGGTAGACGAAGCGGGCTTTTATCTGCTGCCGATGGCAGTGCGCACCTGGGCCCCACGCGGGCAGACGCCGGTGCTGCGGGTCAAGCTGACGCGCGATCATCTCTCGGCCATCAGCGGCATTACCCCCGATGGGCGCTTGTTCATGCAAGTGCGTCCTGACTCGTATAATGCCGCATCCGTAGTGGGCTTCCTGCGCATGCTGATGCGTAAGATTGCGGGTCCGATTGTGGTGATCTGGGATGGAGCACCCATCCATCGCGGACAGGAGATCAAAGACTTTCTGTCGCGAGGAGCCGCCAAACGCCTGCATCTGGAACAACTGCCGGGCTACGCTCCTGATCTCAACCCAGATGAGGGCGTTTGGAATTACCTCAAGCGGGTGGAGTTAGGTAATGTGTGTTGTGCTGATCTCGATCAGTTGCAGCGCAAGCTCATTCAAGCCAAAGAGCGCTTGCGCCACAAAAAGGAGCTCATCAAAAGCTGTTCTCGCCAATGTGGCTACGCGCTTCCTTGACGGCGAGGGGGAAGCACGAGTGATCTCGACTTAGCCTGCCAGAGCATGGAAAAGGAACCCGTACGCGATCACAACGAGACACATGCCAACGATCATAAACGTCACGAGCTTCCATTGGGAAGAGAGCGCACTGGTGCCTCTTTCCTGGTTGAGCAGCAGCGACCAGATCAGCAGCACGAGCGAGAGCAGTGGCCCTGCCAGCAGATAGATGATCCACCAGTGACGAAACGTTGCATTTGGCGTGGGAAGGTGGTCGAAGAAGCTGAGAAAGCCGATTCCGGTTTTGCTCAGAAGCCAGCCGACGAGGAACAGACCAAGCGGCAGGACCAGCAGAACACTGAGCAGCGAAAGACCCTTGGCGAAAAGCGACTTCGGAGAGCGCATGGCTAGTTTCTCCTCCTCTCCTGAAGGCAGGGGTGATACACCATGTCTCCCTGCTTTTTCATAGCATAGTCTCTCTCTCCGCATTCAACAAGGTTTTGAGTGTGCTGCCGTGCGTCCTTAGGTGTGTGCCTTCCTTGCTTTAGTTCTCTTGCACGAGATCAGTAGAGCAGGAAGAGCTATCATTTCGACCACATCATGCACTTCATCAAGCATACGACGCAGATCGGTCAGGATGGCGCCGCGAACGGCGAGGCGCACGCCCGCAGCGATGATCGGGCTCTCAGCGTTCAGGGTGTGCGACGCGCCTTGCTGCTGGACATCTTGCGCCAGTTGCGCCTGCCAGATATGGAGCTGATGCCGCGCATGCTCTATGCTGCTCCGGAGGGCTTCTCTGTCAGGTAGATGGCCCTCTGGAGAAGTGGCAGGCAAGCGCAGGTATGCCGCAGCCGATGAGAGGATACTTCCTATCTCCCCCAGCAAGCGGGCATAATCGGAAGCCCACTCTTGCTTATGCACCAACTCCGACCAGGAGGGTTCAGGTTCATTGATCGTATAGGCGATGCGGCGCATCTGTCGCACAAGCCGGTCAAGTGTCAGCAGCACATCAGGATAATCGATGAGCAAACGTTGAAGGCTGCGTGTCCACGGATTGAGGCGTGTACTCTCAAGAGCATGCGAAAGAGCTAGTTGCGTCACATGGACCTGCCGCTCTAATACCCGCATGTGGGTATACACTTCACGACGTTCCGTTTCGCCCTGGCGAGCGACCAAAGCGTTGGCAAGTTCGGGCATGCTGTGCGCCAGTTGGGTTATCAACTCCGCTAAAGCATCGCGCGTTCTGAATACGTAGATGGGAGGCGAGAGGAGCAGGCTGACGATCGTCCCGACGAGAGCGCCAACGACTGCGCCCAGGATACGCAAGAGAGGATAGTTTCCCCCGCTGACTCCCAATAAGAGCGCGAGCGCGGCACTAATAGGGATCTGATTGGCAAGATACTGGCCGCGATTCTGGAGAAACATCCCGATGATCTGCGAGCAGAAAATCATCAGCGTAATCGTCACGATATTGAGTCCGGCGAGGTGTGCCACAAGCACAGCCAGGCTCACACCGATGATCACGCCCAGGACGCGCTCGACACCCTTACGCACCGTTTGCCAGCTGGTGGTCTGGACAACAATGAGCGCTGATACGACGGCCAGGGATGCTGCTTCTGCTCCTAGCAGCAAGGATGCACCTTCCCAGGAGAGCCCTGCGGCAAGCGCACTCTTGATGGCAAACAGAAGGAACGGAGATCTGGTCGTCCATGCGCCATGTAATCGGTCGAGAGAAAGATGTGGAAGAAGTTTGATGGTTTTCTCCCTTCGCGCCTTGTGCCGATGCATGCAATACACGCATGATTATATATCACACTCGCTTCGTCAGGGAAGAGCTGTTGCCTCACCAACAGGTTTTCGAAAAAGTTCATATTGTCAAAGGCATCAGTCACGCGTGTTCGAGTCAGTCCTACACATAACTTACGACATGTTTGCCAGTTGGGAGCGACGCATTCACCCAGATGAGCGTTCCCACCCAACCCAGGACGACGAGAAAACCCAAATAGGTATTCGTACCTCTCTCTATTTTCTCTCTGCGCTAACGCCTGGGTGAGAACGCCTCGCGGCTCAGCGTGGCGCCGAGACTGGCGAGCACACCCACAATCAGGATCAGACCCGAAAGGCCCCTGAGAGGGGCCAGGGCGCCGGCGCCGTTGATGAGCGCCAGGACCAGCACCGTCAGCGCGATGCCTAGCAGGATGACCATGTCACCGACGATGAAATTGTAAATGGCTTTGATGACCTTCATGGAATAACCTCCTCCTTTTTGGGTACTCCACCGGTGGCCGGTTGAGGCTTTGTCGCCCGCACCTGCTGCTGCTTTTTCGTTCGCTTGAGCCAGGCGATGAGCAAGAAAGCCGTGCCCAGGTAGATGGCGGCCAGGATGAGGAGAAAGGCATCGGAGAGCGGCCACTGGTAGTTGAATCCCTCGGCCAGCCAGAAGGTGCCGAAGGTCGTCAACATGATGCCGACGACGAACTTGAGCGTGTTTTCCGGCACGTGTGACAGCGGGACGCGCACGAACGCTCCCACCAGGATGACCAGCAGGCCGGCAGCGAGCGCGCCCAGCGAGGCAGAAGCGATACCGCTGGTGCGAGAGATGGTGCTCGTGGCCGCACTCAGCCCGAAGGTGATCACAATGAAGGCCACCTCGAGGCCTTCGAGCAGGACCGACTTGAACGAGAGCAGGAACCCGAAGAGGTCGAAGCGGGACGAAGAGGCATCGACCGCACCGCGAGCCCGCAGCTCAGCGCGGGTCTCCTCGTAAATGGCCTGCTCGTCGTGGAGCTCCTTCAAACCGGCGTAGCGCATGATGGCGTTCTTCAGCCATTTCAATCCGAAGAGGAGCAGGAGAACGCCTATGACCAGGCGCAGCACGTTCGAGCGGAACCCACTGGACAATCGCGACCCTCAGGGTCGCTACCAGCAGGGCTAGCGCCGCCGCCGCAGCTAACGCGCCGAGCAGCGCGCTGCGCCAGTTGACCGTCACGCCGACGACCAGGACGATTGTAAACGCCTCTACAAACTCAACGGCGGAGGCGAAAAACGCGGAAAGAGCAACAACCCATTGCATAGAGAAGCTCCTTTGAATGGCTGCTTTTATCAACCGGAGCAGGTGAATGCCATTGCTCCGTGGGACCAACTATATCGGCAGAGAGCCTTTGCACAAAGGGTACACGCAGTGTGTAAAGAAAAGCGTTGGCGGAGCCGTAAAAGCGTGCGCGGATCGTCTATCGCCGCGGGTCCCCTCGTGGCTCAGACGAAGCGCGTGACGGTAAAGGCGAAAGCGACGCCCAGCATCGTGAGGGCCAGCGTGAAAGCAGTGCTCTTGTTGCTGTGCGCCTGTGGCAGGATATCGCTGGCCCCGATATAGAGGAGAAAACCGGCGAAAAAGCCCAGGTAATATGGTAGTCCAACGGTGGGGATCTTGAAGAACAGGGTGGAGATAGCGCCAGCCACCGGTGCCGCCGCGTCGGCCAGCAGCAGCAGGAAGGAGCGGCGCGACGTATTCTTGTTGACGATCATCAAGGTCACGGTATTGAGACCATCGGAGAAGTCGTGTGAGATGACAGCGATCGCAACGATCAGCCCAACGGCGGGACTTACCTGAAAGCCCAGGCCGATGCCCACGCCGTCCAGAAAGCTGTGCCCGGTCAGCGCAACCGCCGAGAGGACGCCCACCAGCGGGTGCTGGTGTACGGTATACTGCTCTTCGTGAGAGAAGTGGATGAGGATGGACTTCTCCACGATATGGAAGAGGAGAAAACCGCCCATCAGCGCAAGCATAGGCCCGCTACTGTTGAGGTGCAGGGTGTAGACGAGGCGGAAAATCTCGGGCAGCAGGTCAAAGGACACCAGGCCAACCAGCACACCCGCCGTGAAACCCATGATCAGATTGAGATGATCGCGGTAGCGCAGCCCGAAGAGACCGCCGATCAGCGTCGAGAAGAACGTCGCCAGCGATAGAAGAATAGCGCCCATTACTTTCTTTTCATCCTTCCATTTATATACATCAGTCAGATAAAATTGCCGAGGTTCACAAAACACAGTGTTGAGTGGTGTAGATGAGCGGTTTACCCTCCGAGTATATTGACCGCGCGGGCGATCAGTATCCCGATGACCGCGAGCGAGAGCAGTGCTTCGGACATCATGAGCGCCTTGGCCGTCCTGGTGAGCGGATAGGTATCGGCAGGACTCAGCGCGGTTGCCCCGGTAAAGGCCACGAACAGATAATCGAGAAAATGCGGCACCCACCTCTGCCCGGCTGCCTGTTGCGGGAACAGGAAATCCGCGGCGTGATGGCCGGGGCGGCGGCGTCTCCAGGGGCCTCCTCCATCCAGTTCCCAGTACCACAGGGCGAAGACCAGGATGTTGTAACACCACAGCAGGGCGGCAGAGCGCAATAAATTGGTCGCGTGCTTCTCAGCCGGTAATGTGAGAATAAAGAGAGCAACGCCGATTACAAGCGTCAGCGTACTCAGGCACAGCGGTACGAGTACCAGCACACGCCTCGCTGCGTGTGAGAGGTTCCACGGTGACAGGGCATCGACGATAAGTGGTGCTACAAACACCCCTTCGATAGCTAACAGGAGCCAGTGAGGGCCAATGATCACATCGGGTGGAAGAGCCAGGTAGAGCAGACCGGTCAAAAAAATCGCGGCGAGAGCGGCAACGCCCGGGACCCACTCTTCCTCGGTGTCGGTCGAAGCCGGCCGCGGTCCCAGTTGGGATGAACGGTCTTGCAGCGTCTTCTTCACAGGTTTCATGTATGACTACCTCGGCCTCACTTCTAAAAAGCTGCACTCGTCGCCCGGCCTCACAGCGGGATGGACGGCGAGCGCAACGTGCCTGTCCGGTGCCAGGGCATGCGGGAGAACGGAGAACGCCATCGGCGGCCAGTAAACCCTGCTACGGGTGGCTCTCGAAAGGCTACCGCGTAAGCGCCTACTCCGCCAGGACGAGGATATTGTTGGTGATGCTTGTCACACCTGGAGTTCTCCAGGCCACATCTTCAGCCGTGTCGAATTCCCCCCATGTCTCCACGTCGCCAGAGAGCGTAACATGGCCGCCGTCCGCGCTCACGTTGACGTTGTCGTCGTAGAGTTCGGCGTTGCGAGCGAACGCCCGCGCGATCCCATCCGAGATGTCCGTGGCGGAAGCTTCCGGCTGCATCACGGTAAGGTCGTTGTCGACGAATTTGACCCCTTTGATCATCGCCGCGTCGTCTGCGGCTGACAGGCGCTGGTAGTACCAATCGACGCTGCCGGTGAGCGTCACCGTGCCTTCGAAGACACTTACGCTGATGCGATCATCGGGAACCGCGTAGTCGAGGATGAGCGCGGAACTGACATCGGCCGCAATGTCCTCGTCGCTGCGCATGCCGAATGCGCTCGGATCGACAATGATGTCGTTATCGACATCGCGCACGCCGCCTATGCGGTAGGCGGCATCCTCGGCTTCCAGTTTTTCGCCATAGGTCGCGGTAGTGCCCATGAGCGTGACCCGGTGGTCGGTGGTGCTCACGCTGAGATTGGCAACCGTTACGGCAGGGTCCCAGAACAATTCATCGAGTACGTCCTGGGTAATCTGAGCATCGCTTTTTTTTGACAACTTGCTGTCCCTTTCTTTTAGGCGGTCAAGAGCCTCTCCGCTTGCTCAAGCATGAGAGTTCGCCCTTGATCTATGAAACGTGTTCCGAACGAACGAGAAACCACTATGGCCAGGTGAAGACATTCCCGAAGAGATTGCCTTTCGCTGGCGGAGGAGCATTGTTACCCTCCGCCCATATGATGGAGAGAGAAAGTGAAAGAAAGCGTGTGTTAGAGCGTTAAAACGATGGCGCATTGGAAAGAGCATGCATGTGCGCTTTGATCAGGCTGCCCTGGGCAATTGTTTCCGGCTATCGTCCTGGGAAGCGCCCCGTCCCAGGCTGCGCCGCACCTCCAGGTAGCGCATGATCGCATCGCGGCTCACGATACCGACCGGGACGCCGTTTTGCACCACGGGCAACTGGTTCACGTCGCGCCCGGCCATCGCGGGCAGGACATCGTTCAGGCTCTGCTGCGGCGTGACGACGTGCAGGCGCGAGAGCGGAACCATGGCCCGCTCGACAGGAGTAGATGCCCACTGTTCGCGCGGCACGTGGTGGATATCGCTGAGCGTGATCATGCCGGCCAGCCGGTTGCCCTGCATGACCAGGGCACATCGCAGGCCGTGGGGCAGGAAGGACTCGTCAACCAGTTCTTGCAGCGAGATGGTGGCCGGGACAGTCGGCGGCGTGGGAACCATCACCTCGGAGACGGTGACGCCGCGTAGGGTGGATTGCAACGTCCCCTGGGTGTTGGCCGACTGGGCCGCGCTCAACAAGAACCAACCGATAAAACCGATCCAGACGCCGTCCAGTACGTCACCGCCGAAGATCAGCCAGACGCCGCCGAGGATGAAGAGGTAAGCGATGACCTGGCCCGCTATCGAGGCGACGCGCGTGGCTGTCTCCAGGCTGCCGGTGATCTTCCAGACGATGGCGCGCAGCACCCGGCCGCCGTCGAGCGGAAAGCCGGGAATCGGGTTGAAGAGGCCCAGCAGGATGTTCGTCACCGCCAGGTAGAACAAGATGCCCTCCAGCGGCGAGCGGGTCCCGCGTATCGGCAACAGCAGCAGGGAACAGACGGCACCGATGAGCAGGCTGGTGAGCGGACCCACGAGGGCCATCCAGAACTCCACGCCGGGACTCTTCGGCTCCTGCTCGAATATTCGAGACGCCGCCGAAGATGAACAGCGTGATGTTTTTCACGGTCAAACCGCTCCGTCGCGCGACGAGCGAGTGGGCCAGTTCGTGCAAAAGCACGGACCCTCGGCTTTGCCATCAACTACGAGGTGCCTGGCCTCCTGGCGGCGGATTTCTCCCGACGCTACTCTAAACAGCCCCGCTCGTGCTGTTCCGCTTTAATCTGATCGATTCTGTCGATAATTTCCCGACGCTTATGCTCGGTTGAGGTTTGCTTCAATAGTTCCTCGAGCACCTTCAATTCACCTGCAAGTTGTTCGCAGCTAGCCATAGGGTTCCACCTTTCCCAAACGTGGTAATCGATAGAGCAAGTCTCTTGAGACTACGCGGACAAGGGTAACTGATGCCGCTTCAGGTGCCGATCGAAGAAGGTGAGTACTGTGCTGAGATAGGCAGGCCGATCTACGTAGTAGGCGCAACAGTGCTCGGCCTCTGGCACGACCCACAGTTCTTTCGGTTCACGGGCCGCCCGGTAGAGCAGGGAGGCATCCTGGGGATCGACCACCGAGTCCTTCCCTCCCTGGATCAGCAACACCGGTCGAGGTGCCAGGCGGCCGATTTCCCGCAACGGCTCAACCTGGTGGAGGTGGTAGCCCGCCCGCAGCCCGAGCAAGTGATCCACCAGCGGAGCTACCAGGCCAAACGGCAGATGCGCGACCCGGCGGAAGTTGTAGGCCAGCACACCCCGGTGGGTCGCAAACGGGCTATCCAGCACAAAGGCCTCAACGTCGCCGTTCTGGGTTCCGGCTAGAATCGCCACGGCTGCCCCCATCGAAGAGCCTAAGACACCCACGCGTGCCTGGGGCGCCCGTGCTTTTGCATAGGCCACGGCTCCGAGAAAATCATGCAGCTCCCGGTAGCCGAGCGTTACCGGGGCCCCGACCGGGGCGCCATGCCCGTAATATTCAAACGCGAGGACGTTATGGCCTGCCTTCCACACTGGCAGCGCGCGATTCAGCACATCTTCCGCTTTCCCGCGATAGCCCGGAGAAAGCAGAAGCGTCGTGGTGGCCTGGGGATGCGGGATATACCACCCGCTCACCCGGTAGTTGCCCTGTCGCGGCGGGAAGGTGACGGCCTCGCCCGGCAGACCCAGTTCATAGGGGGTCAAGGTGTACAGATCAAAGATCGTCTTCCTCCGAGGATGAATCAGGTACTCGACCAGAGAGAGGGCGAGCGTAAAGAGCACGCCGAGCGCTCCCAGACCGCCGAGCGCACTGCCCAACAGAAGCGGCTTCAGGAAAGTGTAAGCATGTCTACGTTGCTGTTGCATGAAGAATCCTCCCCTTCTCATTTGTCGTAAGGAGCTGAACGTAATACTCGGCGATACGTTGCGCAACCCGTGGCCACGCGTAGTCACGGGCCTTGAGCAATCCCCGGCTGATGAATCGTTGGCGTAATGCCTCGTGATCGAGCAATTGCAAGATCGCTCGTGACAGTTCCTGGCTGTTGCGCGGTGCCGTCAACAATCCGTCCGTCCCCGATTTCACCACCGTAGCATAGCCAGGAATATTCGTCGCCACGATGGGTACACCTGATGCCAGCGCCTCCAGCAGGACAATCCCCAAACTTTCGCCGCCAGTAGCAGGCGCGCAGAAGATATGGGCGCTGGAGAAGTAGCCGGGCAGTGTTTCAGCCGGGACATACCCTGTGAACACAACATCATGCCAGCCCCGTTTCCGGGCAAATTCCTGCAGCCCCCGCCTCAGATGGCCTTCCCCGACAAACAGAAAGCGTGTATTGGGATGAAATGCGCGAATGAGTGGGATCGCCTGTACCAGGTATTCTGCTCCTTTGCGCCGGTCAAAGCGCCCAACGAACAGGATATTCCGCTTGCCGTCCATCAGGTGCGGGAGCGGCGCGACACGTGGATGGAAACGCTCAAGATCCACGCCATTCGGAATCACACTGTAGTCGGCGGGGAAAAAACGTGAGATGAACTGGTGGGCAGCGCTCGAGACGGTAATGTGGCCGGCCAGGCGGCGAAAGTAAGGACGGAGGAACGGAGCAGCCGCATTGTAGGCCAGAGTTGGCGCGGAAAACCTTCCCTCCTGAGCATAAGCGTGAAAAGTACCCACGGTGAGGGCGTTTGAGGCATGTAATGCCTGGAGGGAAAGGCCGGGTAGCAGCGGCTCGTGAATATGGACAATATCAAACGCTTCTCGTTGAAACACCCGGTACACGCGCCGGGCCACTCTGGGACCGAGCGAAACATGGGCTATTGCCCCATTCATCAAAAAGGGAATGGTCTGGCCCATGTTATAGACATGTTCCGCCGGCAGCACATCCTCTGTCTGCAACGCTGGCGCGAGTATGCGGACATCATGTCCCAGCTGCGTGAGCTGCGCTGCCAGGTGGCGGATATGCTCACGCACACCTCCCGGGTGGTTCCATCCATACGGGGAGACCAGGCCGACTTTGAGACGCATATTCCTGTCCTTTCTCTCGTTTCTACTGCCTTGTCCATCAACTCTACCTGCATGATACGACCAGACTGTGAAGGAAAGCGTCTGCTGGTCCGTCAAAAAGTCTTCAGAGTTCGCACTACGACAGGCGGGTATGGAGGATTCGGGCGAGCGCGTCCACGCAATCGCACGGTCTCGAACTGACTTGACAACGAGAACTCGCATAACGTATCGTAGAGTCGCAATTGCAATCACTCGCGGGAAAAGACCGATCCTCCGAAGAAGAAAATTTGTGTAGTAGCCCGTTCTTTCTATTTTTACACTCGGGTTGGAGGAGAACTCTATGGCGGACAATAAGTGCGTCGTGTACGTGGAGCCTGGCAAGGTCAGCGTCGAGACGATCGACTACCCCAGGCTGGAACTGCCGTCTGGGGTGCCGGGGCGCAGCCGCCGCTGCGAGCACGGCGTCATTCTGAGGATTGTGGCGACCAATATTTGCGGCAGTGACCTGCACATGGTGCGCGGCCGCACCACCGCCCCCAGAGGGCAAACGCTCGGGCACGAAATTACCGGCGAAATCATCGAGGTGGGAAGCGATGTGCAGTTCCTGGAGGTAGGAGACCTGGTCTCCGTCCCCTTCAATATCGCCTGCGGGCGCTGCCGCATGTGCAAGGCCGGCCAGACGGGCGTGTGCCTGAACGTCAATCCCGCCAGGCCCGGCGCCGCCTACGGCTACGTTGACATGGGCGGCTGGATCGGGGGGCAGGCCAACTACGTGATGGTGCCCTATGCAGACTTTAACCTCTTGAAGTTTCCCGACAGGGACCGGGCGATGGAGAAGATCAAGGACCTGACCATGCTCTCGGATATCTTCCCGAGCGGGTTCCACGGGGCCTTCACTGCCGGCGTGACGGTGGGGTCGACGGTGTATGTCGCAGGCGCCGGACCCGTGGGGCTGGCGTGCGCCGCGTCCGCGCAGTTGCTGGGTGCAGCCGTGGTCATCGTGGGCGACCTGATTCCTGAGCGGCTCGCGCAGGCGCGCAGCTTCGGCTGTGAGACGGTTGACCTGCGGAGCGACGCCCCGCTGCCGGATATGATCGCGCAGATTCTCGGCGAACCCGAGGTAGACGCGGCGGTGGACTGCGTCGGCTTCGAGGCGCGTGGCCATGGTGCCGATGCCGGAGAGGACCCAGCCACCGCGCTCAATGACGCCATGACGATCACGCGGGCCGCCGGCAGTGTGGGTATCCCCGGCCTGTACGTCACCGGCGACCCCGGCGGCATCGACGAGGACGCACGCGTTGGGAAGCTCAACATTCGCATCGGCCTGGGCTGGGCCAAGTCCCTCTCTTTCATCACGGGCCAGTGTCCGGTCATGCGTTACCACCGCCAGTTGATGATGGCGATCCTGCACGACAAAGTGCAGATTGCCAGGGCCGTCAACGCCACCGTCATCCCCCTGGAGGATGCGCCGCGGGCGTACCAGGACTTCGATCAGGGCGCCGCCAAAAAGTACGTGCTGAACCCAAACGGCCTCATCGCCGATTGAGTTCTAGATGTTAGAATTCCGTAAATCGGGAAGCTTGCCCTCGCCTTGCGGCTCTCACATTTTTTTCAGTGGCGGGTGTGGCGTTTTCTCTGTGCCAGGAGGTGAGGTATGCTCTTTCGGATGGTCGGTGAGCAGGTGCGTTGGCGTACGGCGTGCGCCGCCCAGTAGTTCCCAGGCGCGCACGACGCTTAATACATAGACGATCAGAAGCAGGGTAGTCAGCGCATAGTCGGGCCCTGAATCGTGTGGGTCAATGATGAGTCGCACGGCATAGTAGCCCTCGGCGATATAGGCAAACAGGTTCAGCAGAGTAAGAATGAGGCGGCGTGCCAGACTGCTCTGGCCTACATGGGGCCGCAGCAGTTCGATGCCATTCTGGAGGGTGATGGCGAAAGTGACGACGCTGGAAATGAGGACGAAGATGCCGAAGGTGCCGGGGATCAGAGCCACAAGTGAAATGATAAAGGCATTCGTCAGCGAAATGAGAGCGCTATAGGCGCTGATGCGTTTCTCTACCGAGGCGTTGGCGGTGATTTTCTCTTCGGGCGAGATGGAGATGGAGACGAAGAGCAGGCCGAGCAGGGCGGCGCCTGCACCGGCGCTGGCGATAAAGAAATTTGTGAGTGTACCCGGAACCATACTATGTACCTTCCTTTCTGGCGGTATAGTGTTTGTGACAAAAATGCGTAATTGCCGGGATGGTAGTCAGGAACTATCGGACTGCAACACATCGCGCCGCGTCAGGAGCATAAAAAGGAAGTAGAGCACGCCGATCGCAAACATCACCAGGGTATAGAGCCAGGGCGTGATAAACGACGAGTCGCGGAAGATAGACAGTTCGAAGACCAGCCAGGCCAGGGCCAGCGCGACCACCGGCCACTCGAAGGCTCCCAGGTTGAAGCCGCGCGACCGGGGCAGCCTGCGCCGCGTACAGGCATACAGGATCACCGTCGCCAGGTAGATGATCAAGGGCTGGATGGTTGTCGTGCTGAAGAGGTTCTGGAGCGGAGCCGCCTGGTTGGCAAAGATCGCCAGCACGGCTTCCATCACCATCCCGCACAGCATGGTCGCGACCAGGGGGGTGTGCGTCCGTGTATCCACCCGCCGGGTGAGCAGGTAGCCCGGGAAACGCCGGTCGCGCGACATGGCCCATACCAGGCGGGTTGCCGTTATAAAAACCACCAGTCCGCAGGCGAAGAACGAGAAGGTCACCAGCGCCAGGAAGACATCGCCCACCACGCGGCCCAGCGTTTGCCTCACGATATCGGCGGCGGGAGTGGCGGAGGCCGCCAGGGTGGGCAGATCTCCCGATGCGAGATTGAGCGCGACCAGGAAGGCCATGCCGATGACCCCGCTCAACAGCACCGCCGATAGCATAGCAAGTGGGACCACGCGCTGCGCGTTCTCGGTCTCCTCGGAGAGATTCGCAGCCGCCTCGAATCCATTTATGGTGGCCATGCCGATCAGGAAAGAAAGAAAAAAGGGACCGACAGAGGTGAACGTTCCCAGGCGAAAATAGCCCCTTGCCGGAATCGTGCCCAAGCTGAAGAGGTGGTCCGGGTGGAGGGTACCGCGCGCTGCCCCGACAATCATCAAAAGGACGGTCAGCCCCGCGATCCCCACGACCTCTGTGACCGCCGCGACGTTGCTAATGCGTGTTGACCAGTACGTTGAAACCAGGATCAGAGCCAGCTGGGCCACAATCACCAGCGAAGTGATCAGCCAGGCATTGCCCGGGGTTTCGGCGTAGTCCAGCAGGCAGGGCAGAACCGTCTGGGCGAGGCCGTAATCTACGGTAACAACACCCACCATCAGGAAGGTAAATGAGACCCAGCCGATAAGCCAGCCGACCCGCGGATTGGCAAGGCGCGACGCCCATTGGTAGGAATAGCCCGCCAGTGGAATACGAGCGGCGAGGGCAGCGAAGACAAGCGCTACCAGCGCCTGTCCCACGACGACGATCGGCCACGTCCAGACCCCCAGGGGGCCGCCCCAGTTCAACTCGCTCCCGTATACCGTGAAAATGCCGGTCGTGATGGAGATGAACGAGAAAACGACGGCAAAGGAAGCAAAGCGTTTGAGTTCGCGCCGGAACTCCTGCCGGTACCCGAAGGACCGGAGCACATCCTCAGCAGGGAGATCCTCTGCTCGATCAGCGCGCGGCATCGACCTCTCCTTTCACTATCCCTGACCTGCATCACGCCCAACTCTGTCGCCGGAGAGCGTTCCTTCCTCCTCGAAAGCCCCCAGCGCGAGGAGCGAGGCTTTCTGAGCCGGGGTCAGCCCGCTCGTCCCGGTGATGTTGAGCCGTTCGTAGGGGCGGTCGCGCCGCAGCGTGCGCAGCAGTTCGGCGCTCTCTATGTCCCACACCTTGATGGTGCCGTCCTCGCCGCAACTGGCCAGAAGGCGACCACTGGGGCTGACCCTCAGCGCGTGGACCGCTCCGAGGTGCCCGCGGCGCAGCGCCAGGCATTCGCCGCCCTGCGCGGCCCACCAGCGCAGGCTCCCTTCGCTGTCTCCACTCACCAACCGGTCTCCTCGCGCATGCCAGGCGACAGCAGAGATCGCGCGAGGCTGGCCCTCAAAGGCGCGCACCAGTTTCCCCTCGCCGCTGCGCCAGAGAAACAGTTCCCCGGCGCTTCTGCCGCCGCCGCCGCTGGCGAGCCAGGAGCCGTCGGGACTCCAGGCCACCGCGGCGACATTGGCGCTGTGCTCCCGCAACGTCTGAAGCATCGCCCCATCCGCGGCTCGCCACAGGCAGATGGACCCGTCATCCCCACAACTGGCCAGTTGCGTGCTATCCGGGCTCCACGCAACGCACCTGACGATGGTCGGATGCGCCCGGCCGACCCAGGCGCGGCTTCGTTCGAACATATTCCAGACCTGCACCCCGTGCATATAGCTCCCGCTGGCCAGGAATACGCCATCGGGACTCCACGCCACGGCGTAGAAAATGGTGTCGGTGCGGTCGGGGTCCCGCAGGATCTGCACGCAGTTCCCCGTACCCGGGTCCCACAACCGGATGGCACTATCCCGCCCGCTGCTGGCCAGCAGCTCTCCATCGGGACTCCACGCCACACCGCCAAACACAGCCCAGCTCTGGCCGCGCAGCACCCTGGATGGCGCCAGGTTGGCGTCGTCCCAGATTGTCACCAGGTCGCCAGAGCCCGCGCAGGCGAGCTGCGTGCCGTCTGGTCTCCAGGCCATATCGTAAAGCGCGACCGCGTAGCTCTGGATGATGCGCTCGCACCGCCCGCTCTCGACATCCCACACGCGCAGCGTCAAATCTTCGCCGCCGCTGACCAGCAGGCGGCTGTCGGGCGTGAAGGCGATGCCATACACCTGGGCGGTATGTCCGTGCATGACGGTGCGATAGGCGTCCCGCTCGACATCCCAGAGCCAGAGAGCGCCATCGAAACCGCCGCTTGCCAGCGTGCGTCCGTCAGGGCTCCAGGCCACGGCGTAGACGTGGTCGGTATGCCCTTTGAGCGTGTGGAGGCAGCGTCCGCTCGCCACGTCCCACAGTCTGACCGTGTAGTCCCAACTCCCGCTGGCCAGGCGGGTGGAGTCAGGCGCAAAGGCCAGCGACATCACCCAGTGCGTGTGCCCGCTGAGCGTCTGCGCCGGGACGGCAGGTTGTGTCTCCTGCAGGTCCCATACCTGGATGCGCCCGTCAAAGCAGGCACAGGCAAGGTGTGTGCCATCGGAGCTCCAGGCCACGGTGTACACAGCGCCCTGGACAACTATCGTTTCTAGAGTTGTGCCGGTGTGCGTATCCCAGATTCGTATCGCCGCGTCGTCTCCGCAACTGGCGAGCCGCTGACCGTCGGGCGCAAAGGCCAGGCCTTCGACGAGATTGGTGTGCCACCCGGTCCAGAGCAGCGTGCCGCTCTGCACATCCCACAGTTTGATGGTCCCATCCCAGCTTCCCGTGGCCAGCAGCCGTTCGTCCGGGCTGAAGGCCAGGGTCCTGTCCACCGCGTCGGAATGGGCCTGCCAGACCAGGTGCAAGGCGTGGCTCCACGCGTCCCACACGAGCACTTCCCCCCGCCTGCTGCCGACGGCCCAGTACCGTCCGCTGCCACTGATAGCCACCGACCAGACGGCGTCGAAGGCCTCGGTGAAGACCGGGTCGCGCAGGCTGGCCCCCGCCAGCGTGGTATCCTGCATCTCGAGCCCTTGCAGGTACGCTCCCCGGATGGAGAGAGACGAGAGGTCGAGGCGGCGCAGGTGCCCGCGCAGCCCGCGCAGCAGCATGATGAGATTGGTCGGCCCATAGCCCTGCGCCTGGGGGTTCCGCCCGCGCAACTGGCCGAGCAGCCGCTGCAGCCGCTCCTGCACCGCCTCTGACCCCCACCCTGCCGATTGCAGGCGCAAGAGGATGGGAGCCACGATCAGCCGCTCTTGCGCCTGGCGCACGTAATCACTGGCCCCCGCCAGCTCGAGCGCGTAGCTGAGCAGGTCCTCCCACACGCCAAGCTGTAGCTGCTCGGCCAGCCGCTCCACCAGGGCCTGTGTTACGTACTCCTGCACCATCGATTGCAACGCGTACGCGGTCTGCCCTTCGCCTACTCCCTGAAGGCCGGTCATTTTGCACCGTTCGACGAGCGAGCGCCGCTGTAGAGATTCCAGCGCGTCGCTCACCTGTGTATCAGGAACTGGAGTCACCAGCACCCTCTGCAATTCGGCTGCGACCTGAGGCTCGCGCGCAATCGCCAGCCAGGTCAGCAACGCCTGTTCCAGAGGCGAGAGGCGGTCGAATTGCTCGGCGAGCAGGGAGCGCAGGGTGCTGAAGATGACCTCGCCCTGCTCTAAAAAAGGGGCAATCTCACCGCCAAAGAGCTCGGTGATGACCTCGGCCACGATTTTCAAGGCCAGCGGATTGCCCTCATACGCCTGGGCGAGGCGCAGTTGTTCCTGTCGGCTGCCGACGAGGTCCCTTTCCTCGAAGACCTGTTCACAGGCTTCTGGCTCCAGCCCCGCCAGGTGCAGGGAGCGTACCAGAGCCCGGCGGGGCTGGAGGTACTCAAGCTCGCCTGGCTCCTCCCGGCTGGTGAGCAGCAAGCAGCTCTGGTGCGGTGTCCGGGCCACACGGTCCAGCAGTATACCGTAATCCTCGTAGCTCGCCCGGAAGCGACCCTTCGCATCGTGTTCTTGCAGCAGCGATTCCAGGTTGTCGAGCACGAGCAGCGAGCGCTGCGCCTGCATATATTCCAGCAGCAGGTCCAGGCGCCGCTCGAAGCTGGTGGGCCAGTTTGGCCGCGGCTGCGTCGAGAGGACCCCAAGGCAGTCGGCGAGCAGATCCTGACAGAGTGGGGCATCACGCAGTGAACGAAAGACGACCTTCTGGAAGTCGTGAGCCACCTGGTGCATGAGCGTGACCGCGAGCGAAGACTTGCCGATGCCGCCCATGCCCAGCACGCTTACCACCCGGCAGCGCTCCTGCACCACCCACTGCTCAAGCTGCAAGCGCTCGGCTCGCCGCCCGTAAAAATCATGCACATCGAGGGCGTCCCCCCAATCGAAGCGCGGTATGGTAAGCTGCGCCCGCGTCCAGAAGGCATCAAAGTCAGCCTGCTGCCTCGCAGCCAGCCACACCTGGTGCGCTTCCTCGCGCTCTCGGCCTGGCGTAAAGACATGGCGCTGGAGGGCGAGGGTGAGCAGACGCTCGATATGCGCCCGTGCGGGGAAATGCACGCCGCGCTCCCAGCGCTGGACGGTCTGCTCGCTGATGCCAAGCATCCCGGCGAGTACACGTTGCGTCAGGCCCAGGCTCTTGCGCAGCCGCGCACAGGAGCGCCCGAAGGCATTCTCCTGCCCGGGTCGGTCTGAAAGGGCGCTCCTCATCACTCTTCCCGTTTCTTCTTGTGTGGCCTGTAGCCTCGATTGACAACCGAACGCGGGGCCAGCATGACCCCTTGTTGAAAAGTATAGGGGGATGCCTTGAAAAAGTCATTGGGAGAAGGTTGTCATTTCATTTCCGCTTACTTCACATTTCCAGGAGAAGGATATGAAAAGCGCGGTTTGCCGCTCGCTGTCTGCAATCCTGGCTATGTTTCCCACACATCCAGGCCGGTTTCTTAGCCGGTGGCAGAAGGACTCTCGATCGCTCCCAGGGCGCGCAGCGTGGCCTCCTGCGCCCCGGTCAGCCCCCGAATTCCGGTGATATTGAGTCGCTCGTAGGGCCGGTCGCGCCGCAGTGTACGCTGTAGCTCGCCGCTTTCGAGGTCCCACAGGGTGATGGCCCCGTCGTCGCCGCAACTGGCCAGCCTGCTTCCGTCGGGACTGCGCCTGAGCGAGCGAATCGTTCCCTGGTGCGCGTTCCTCACCCGCACGCACTCTCCGCTCTGCACGTCCCACCAGCGCAACTTCCCGTCGCTGCCGCCGCCTACCACCAGGTTTCTGCTCGGACCCCAGGCAACGGCGTAGACGACGCTGTCGTGTCCGGCAAAGGATTGCACGCGCTCCCCGCTCTGCTGGTCCCACACCAACAACTCCCCTCTGCCCTTGACACGGCCCGCGCTGGCCAGCCAGGACCCATCAGGGCTCCACGCCACGCTCGTGACCACCCCCTGGTGGCCAGGGAATCGCCTCAGCAGCGTGCCATCCGAGGTGTTCCACAGGTACATACTGCCATCATCGCCGCCGCCGACCAGGCACGTGCCATCGGGGCTCCACGCCACGTGGCGGATCCACGTCTGCTGCCCGCGGCTCAGCCACCGCACGGAGCGCGTCGCCACTTCCCACACTGGCACGCCGCGCAGGTAGGTCCCGCTGGCCAACCTGCGCCCGTCGGGACTCCACGCAATACCATAGAAGGCGGTCTCAGCGTAGTCGGGATTCTGAAAGAACGGCACGCCGGCTCCCGTGTTCGGGTCCCACAGCCGGATGACATTGTCCCACGCGCTGCTGGCTAGCAGGCTTCCGTCGGGGCTCCAGCCCACCCCGTAGACGACGCCGTTATGGCCGCGTAACTCTCTGACGGGTATGCCTGTACTGCCCGGCGGGCCGTCCACAGCCCAGATGGCAACCTGCGTGTTCGTGCCGCCGCTGACCAGCCGGGTGCCGTCGGGACTCCAGTCGATGTCGAAGAGGGAGGCCGCGTAGCCCCGGATGACGCGCGCGCACTGCCCGCTCTCCACGTCCCAAAGCGCAGGGTGCCGTCTTCGCTGCCAGTAAGCAGATAGCGGCTGTCGGGCATGAAGGCCAGGCCGTTCACGCCCGCGGTATGCCCGTGCAGCGCCGCCCGGTAGCTGCGACTCTCGGCATCCCACAGCCAGATCGATTTATCAAAGCCGCAGCTTGCCAGGATGCGGCCATCGGGACTCCAGGCCACCTTATTCACCCGGTCGGTATGCCCCGTAAGTGAGTGCAGCAGGCTCCCGCTGGCTACGTCCCACAGTTTGACGGTGTGATCCCAGCTCGAGCTGGCAAGCACGCTGCTATCCGGGGAAAAGGCCAGCCCTCGCACGCGGTTGGTATGCCCCGCCAGGACGGCAACGCAGGTGGTCGGCTGTGCCGGGGAGACCTGCCACAGCCGGACCTGCCCCGCCGGGCTGCCGCTGGCGAGCAGGCGCCCATCCGGGCTCCAGGCCACGGAGAGAATGGGACCGGGATGCTGGAGCGTTTCGCTGAGCCCGCCGCTCTGAAGGTCCCAGAGTCGGATAGTCCCGTCGTTTCCGCCGCTGGCGAGCGTTCGTCCGTCGGGAGCAAAGGCCACACCGAGGGCGCCAGAGGGATGCCAACCCGACCACAGCACGGCGCCGCTCACTATGTCCCACAGTTTGATCGTATCATCCCAGCTCCCGCTGGCCAGGGTGCGCCCGTCCGGGCTGAACGAGAGGGCATAGGTCGTGTCGGTATGTGCCTGCCAGTTCCAGCGCAAGTTCATGCTCCCCACTTCCCACACGCGCACCTCCCCGCGCTTGCTGGATGCCGCATAGTGCCTCCCATCGCTGCTGATGGACACCGCCCAGGTGGCGTCGAAGGTCTCGGTAAAATGGGTGTCATTGATCAGCGCTCCGGCAAGTGTTGTGTCCTGCATCTCGACGCCTTGCAGGTACATAGCGCGCAGAGAGAGGTGCGAGAGATCGAGGCCGCGCAGGTGTCCGCGCTGCAGGAGGAGTAGGGCGAGCATATTGGCCGGTCCGTAGCCCTGCGCGTAATCTGCCTGCGTGTGCATCCCGGCGAGGAGCGCGAGCAGGCGCTCCTCTATCCCGGCCCGCCGTGGGAAGGAGCTGCGCAGGCTCGCCAGAATAGGGGCTACGATGAGGCGCTGCTGGGTCTGCCGCACGTATTCACGCGCGGGTGCCAGTTCCAGCCCATGCTCGACCAGGCGCGAGAGCCGGCCCTGCGCGATCTCGCCTGCCGCCACGGCGATGAACCGCGCCGTGGCATACTCGAGTACTACCGATTGCAGTGTGAAGCTGCCCGCCCGTTGCCCGCGCTCTACCAGCGAGCGACGGCGCAGCGCCTCCACCGCTTCCAGCACCTGTACGCGCGTAAGCGGCGCACCCAGCACCGTTATCAGCCCCTCGATGCCCGCCGGCTCGCGCAGGATGGCCAGCCACAGCAGCAGGGTCTGCTCGATGGCCGACAGGCGGTCGAATTGCTCATCCAGCAGCTCGCGCACGCCGCCAAAGACCACTTCGCCCTGCTCCAGGAACGGGGCGATCTCGCCCCCGAAGAGTTCCACGATGGTCTGCGCCACGATCTTGAGGGCCAGCGGATTGCCTCCATAGCGTCTGACCAGCTGCTCCCGTTCGGCCGCGCTGCCCTCCAGATCCCGTTCCTCTAATAACTGCTCACCGGCGTCGCCCTCAAGCCCATCCAGGCGTAAGGAGCGCACAAGTGTACGGCTGCCCTCCAGAGGGACGAGGTCGCCCGGTTTCTCGCGGCTGGTCAGCAGCAGGCAGCTCTGGTGCCGGGTCTCGGCAACCCGTCGCAGCAGCCGCACGTACCCCTCGGAGCCGCCACGCATGCGGCCCGCACCCGTTCCCTCCTCCAGCAGGGCTTCCAGGTTGTCCAGCACCATCAGCGCCCGCCGGTCGCGCAGGTAATCCAGCAGCAGGCCCAGGCGCGCGTCCAGGCTGGTCGGCACCTCGGCCAGCGGCTCGGGTGCGAGCACCTGCAGGCAGTCCTCCAGCAGCGCTTCGCAGGAGGGGGCATCGCGCAGCGAGCGCCAGAGCATCACCTCGAAGTGCGGGGCGAGTTGATGCATGAGCGTTATGGAGAGCGCCGATTTGCCGATGCCGCCCAGTCCCAGCACGCTCACAACCCTGCAATGCTCTTGTACCACCCATTCGGTCAACTGCGTTAGCTCCCGCTCGCGTCCATAGAAGGTCGGCACCGTCAGCGCCTCGCCCCAGTCAACTCGCGGTTCACTGGCTGACCGGGCCGCGGCCTGGTCACGGGCAGTATCCTGCTCGATCCGTTCTGGCGCCGCGAACTGAGGCGGGAGGTGTGACCCGGAAAGCAGCTCGGTGAGCCAGAACTCATCCAGCAAAACCTTCTGCCGGGCCGCTTTCCAGAGTGCGCGGATCTCCTCGGCCTCGCGCCCGACCGTAAAAACCTGCCGCTGCACCCCCAGCTCGATCAGATGTTTGAGATGGTCAACGGTGGGATAATTGCCGCCGGCCTCCCACTCCGCTACGGCGTGCCGGGAGACATGCAGCATATCAGCCAGCCCGGCCTGAGTCACGCCGATATTCGTCCGCAGCGTCAGCATCACCTGGCCGAAGGCATAATCGCGCTTGCCATAGGGTGGTCTGTTCATCAGCGCTCTCCTTTCAGCCGAGATTTCTAGTATGCCGCATCAAGTATAGCCGAAAAGCATGAGAAAAAGCGTTCGTTAGTGCCGCACCGTTCTTGAACAATCGTATGTGCGCCTCTGTCGGCTCACTCGTAACGCCGATGCGCTGCGTTATGCCCGCGTCTCCTCCGGCGAGTCTTCCAAATGAAAAGCGCATTCTTCCCGTCGCTGATCTAAACATCTTTATACTATACCCCAGAAAGAGCAGGAAGTGTCGAATATATCTTTCTGTCTATCGCCTTTCCCGACCGCAAAGCCCTGGCGCTGTTTGCCTGCCTGGCCGCCGAAGGGGGCGCGCATGACCGCCACAAGCTCACGCGCCTGTTTTTCACGCCGCCCGCTACGCTTTCTATCACGGTCCTGTCTACCCTTCAGATATGGAATAGATGAGCGGTACCAGTTTCCCCCGTCATTGAGGCACTCTTTCTCAGTGATGGTGACCGCTCGAAAAGGAGAAACAGATGTCGCGTTTTTCAAAGAAGGAGCATACCATGCCCGAATCTGTCTGGGATACCGAAGTACAAAACACGCTGGAGCAGGCGAACAAACCGGAATCAAGACTGGTGTACGTGGGAAACCGCACGGTTGACGTGCTGACGCCTTTTCCCTCCCCCATTGACTGGCGAGATATCTGGATCTATTTCATGATGGTAGATCGCTTCAATAATCCTGCCGCCCCGCCCCGCCACCAGCCCTGGGACCAGCCGTGGGGCGATTACCAGGGCGGGACCTTCGCGGGCATCAAGCAGCAGCTCGATTACCTGCAGGAACTGGGGGTGGGCGCGCTCTGGCTTTCGCCTCTGCTCAAAAACTGCCAGTTCAGCCCGAGCTATCATGGCTACGGCTTTCAAAATTTCCTGGCCATCGAGCCGCGCTTTTCCTCCGACCCGGCCCGCGCGCGCCGCGACCCGCAATTTGTCGAGGGCGAGCTGCGTGATCTGGTGGACGAGGCGCACGCCCGCAACATCTACGTGATTTTCGATATCGTCCTGCACCACGTTGGCGATGTGTTCGCCTATCCCGGCTCCGGCTCTGCCGCCTCCTGGAGCGACCATCCCTACCCAGTTCTCTGGCGCGATGAGCAGGGAAATCCCAACGCCACGTGGCCCGAAGCCTCCACTATCCCCAACCTGCCCCTCGATGCCGCCGTGTGGCCGCGCGAACTCCAGGGCAACCGCTTTTTCAAGCGCCAGGGCAATGCTTTCGTTGACGGAGGGATCATTCCCGCGGGTGACTTCGAATTGCTCAAGGCCCTGGTGACTGATTACCAGACCCCCGCGGGCATGGCCGTGTTGCAGACGCTGGTGCGCGCCTTCGACTACCTGATCGCCAAATACGACATCGATGGCTTTCGCATCGACACCCTGATGTACCTCGACCCGGCTTTCGCGCGCAATTTTGCCAACTCCGTCCGCGAATTCGCCCAGAGCATCGGCAAGAAGAACTTCTTCACCTTCGGCGAGGTCTGGGGCAGCGAGGAGCAGATCGCTCACTTCATCGGCCGCAACGCCATGAGCGAGGGCGAGCCGATCGGCGTGGATGCCGCCCTGGACTACCCCCTGTTCTACAAGCTGCCCGCGGTGGTCAAGGGGCAACTCGCGCCCTCCGAGATCCTGGGCATGTACGAGTACCGCAGGCAGGTAGAGAGCGGCGTCCTCAGCACGCACGGCGATGCCGGCAACTTTTTTGTGACCTTCCTGGACAACCACGACCAGAACCAGCGCTTCTACTACCGGGACCCGCAGCAGCCGGACGCCTACGACGACCAGGTCTCGCTCGGCGTGGGCTGCCTCTTCAGCCTGCCGGGCGTGCCCTGCCTGTACTACGGGACCGAGCAGGGCCTATCCGGTGGGGGTTCCTCCTCGGAGTGGGTGCGCGAAGCGCTGTGGGGCAAACCCGGCGCCTTCTCGCAGGCCAGCGTCTACTTTCAGGCTATTGGGCGTCTCTCCCTGGTGCGCAACACCCAGCCGGCCCTGCGCTATGGCCGCTCCTACCCCCGACCGGTATCGGGAGACGGGGTGCATTTCGGCATTTCCACCCTCGCTCCCGGCATCTTGAGCTTCTCGCGCATCCTCTCCGACCAGGAAGTGCTGATCGTGGCGAACACGAGCACGCAGGACGCCTGGGCCGGGGCGGTGCTCGTCGACGAGGCGCTCAACCCGGTGGGCAAGCAGTTCCGCGTCCTCTACAGCAACCAGGAGCGCTTCGAGGCACCGGGGCCGGTCGTTGAGCGGCCATCTGGCTCCGTCGAGGTCACAGAGATCGAGGGCGGGGTAAGCTACGGCCCGCTGCACATCATCTCCGTCAATTTGCGACCGATGGAGATCCAGATACTGGGGAGGTAGATATGTCTTTTCTCCAGGCAAAGTTGAGGAAGGGCCTATGAACAATCCTGGCGCAACCATCCTGGTGGTGGATTCGGCACCCTCAGAGGGCTAATTTGTGGCCCTCAATTGCTCCCAATGCCAGCAGCGAGCCTCGTTGTGCCTCGGTCAGGCCCTGCACCCCGGTGATATCGAGCCGTTCGTAAGGCCGGTCGCGCCGCAGCGTTTCAAGCCTCTCGCCACTCTCTATATCCCAAATAGTGATGGCGCCATCATCGCCGCAACTGGCGAGCCGCTGGCCATCCGGGCTCAACTTCAGCGACTGCACAGCCCCTTGGTGTGCCTTTCGTACCTTGACACACTCTCCGTGTCGCAGGTCCCACCAGCGCAGCATGCCATCGGCACCGCCGCTCACCAGCACTTCTCCGGTTGAACTCCAGGCCAGAGCCTGCACGACCTCGCCTGGCTCCTTCAAGATGTACAGCCGTTCTCCGCTGAGGGCGTTCCAGATGAATATCTCCCCGCTGCCTCGATACCCGCTGCCACCTGCCAGGCGCTCCCCATCGAGACTCCAAACCACGCACTCTACCACGCTCTGATGGCCCTGCAAGCGACGCACCAGCGTGCCGTCGGAGGCTTTCCACAGCAAGACGCTTCCCTTCTCGCAGCAACCTGCCAGAAGGGTGCCATCGGGACTCCACGCGATCCGACGTAACCTGGCCGAAGCATCTGTCCGTCCGACCCAGCGACACTCGCCGGTTGCTACCTCCCACACCTGCACTCCCTGTAAAGCGCTCCCGCCGGCCAGAAACGTTCCATCGGGACTCCACGCTACACTATGGAAGAGGGCCTCGGCGTGATCGAAGTCCCGCAAGACCTGTACTGTTGTTCCTGTGCTTGCATCCCACACCCGGATAGCATTATCTTCTCCGGCGCTGGCCAGGCGTCGGCCATCTGGACTCCATGCCACGCCATAGGGAATCGTGCGATGGCCCGCCAACAGCATGGGGCGTTTCTTGCCAGCGCCATCCCATATGATCACCATAGTATCTGAGCCGACACTGGCGAGCCGGGTGCTATTTGGATTCCAGTTGAGGTCGTACAGCGAGATCGCATAGCCCTGCATGATATGCACGCATTGCCCACTCTCCACATCCCACGTGCGCACAGTGCCATCTTCACTGTCGCTGAGCAGGTAGCGGTTATCGGGCGTGAAAGCCAGATCATGCACAGCGGCGCTATGGCCGTGCAGCGCCATCCGGTAGCTGCTCCGCTCGACATCCCAGAGCCAGATCGCGCGTTCGCGGCCGCAACTGGCCAGCAGGTGCCCGTCGGGGCTCCACGCCAGGCGAAACACGTAATCTATATGTCCTGTGAGCGTCTGGCGAACACCCACGCTTCCCTCCTCTCCCACATCCCATAGCTTGACGGTCCGATCCCAACTTGCGCTGGCCAGGGTCTGTGCATCGTGTCCATCGGGGGAAAAGGCCAGCCCCGATATCCAGCCCGTGTGTCCGCTGAGTACGCGCACAGAAGGTTCTGACTGCTCTGCAGAGAGATCCCACAGCCGAATGACTCCATCGACCCCCCCGCTAGCGAGCAGCCTCCCATCGGGATTCCAGGCGAGCGCGAACAGCGGGCCAGTGTGACCAATGAGCGTCTGAAGGGGTGTGCCAGAGGGTACATCCCACAGCCGGATCACCGCATCGTTTCCACAGCTGGCGACCACGCCTCCGTCGGGAGCAAAGGCGATGTAGTTGACGCTATCGGGAAGCCAGGCCGTCCAGAGCAGATCACCGTGCTCCAGATCCCACAGCTTGAGGGAGCCATCCCTGCTCCCTGTGGCCAATGTCCGTCCATCTGGACGAAAGGCGAGGGCCATGATCGTGCTGGTATGCGCCTGCCAGACAAGGTGCAGTCTTCGACCCGCCTGCCACACCCGCACTTCCCCCCGCTTGCCGGACACCGCCCAGTAGTGCCCATCGCGGCTGATAGCCAGCGACCAGGTGTCATCAAAAGCTTCGGTAAATGTAATGTCACGCAAGGTGGCCCCGGTAAGCGTCGTATCCTGCATCTGGACGCCCTGGAGTGACGCTCCGCGAATGGCCAGCCGCGAGAGATCGAGGTCGCGCAGGTGCCCGCGCTGCTCTCTCAGCAAGGCCAGCACGTTGGTCGGTCCATATCCCTGCGCGTGGTCAGCCCGTGCGCGCAACTCATCCAGCAGCGCGAGCAGACGTTCTTCCACCTCGTCTCTCCCCCGGTACCTGCCGCGCAGGCGCGCCAGCAGAGGAGCTACGATGAGGCGCTGCTGGGTCTGCCGCACGTATTCCTTCGCAGTGGCCAGTTCCAACCCATGCTCGACGAGGTGTGCCAAGTGGCCCTGCTCGATGTCGTCTGCTACCTCAGCGATGAACCGTTCCGTCGCATACTCCAGCACCACCGATTGCAATGTGAAGCTTCTGGGCTGTTTCCCGCGCTCCAGCAGGGAGCGCCGCCGCAGCGCCTCCAGGGCTTCGAGGACTTGCATGCGCGCCGGCGGGGCGGCCAGCACCGCGAGTAGCTCCTCGAGCGTCACCGGCTCGCGCAGGATGGCCAGCCACAGCAACATGGTGCGCTCTATCTCCGAGAGGCGGTCGAATTGCTCGGCGAGCAGCTCGGCGATGCTGCCAAAGGCGATCGTGTTCTGGGCCAGGAACGGGGCGATCTCTCCCCCGAAGAGGTCGGCGATGGACTGGGCCACGATCTTGATGGCCAGCGGATTCCCTCCATAGCGCTCGATCAGCCGCGCACGCTCGCCTGCGCTGCCCACCAGGTCCCGCTCATCGATCAAATGCTCGCACGCCTCCCGCTCCAGCCCTGAGAGGCGCAGGGAGCGCACCGGCGCGCGGCCCCCTTCCAGGTGTACAAGCTCACCGGGTTTCTCGCGCGAGGTGAACAGCAGGCAGCTCTGGTGCTCGGTCTGCGCCACCTGGCGCAGCAGCCGGGCGTAGCCTTCGTAGCCCGCGCGCACGCGGCCTGGGCCTGGGCCTGCTCGCTCCCCTTCCTCCAGCAGGGACTCAAGATTGTCGAGCACCAGCAGCGCCCGCTTGGCGCGCAAGTAGTCCAGCAGCATCCTCTGCCGTTCTTCCAGGCTGGGCGGCATGTCGGCGAGCGGCTGCGGGGCGAGTACCTGCAGGCAGTCCTCCAGCAGCGCTTCGTAAGGCGGGGCATCGCGCAGCGAACGCCAGAGCACGACCTCAAAGTGCGGGGCCACCTGGCGCATCAGGCTGATGACGAGCGCGGACTTGCCAATGCCGCCTAGACCCAGCACGCTCACCACCCGGCAGCGCTCCCCTACCACCCAGCGCTCCAGCGTGGCCGTCTCCTCCTGGCGATTATAGAAGACCGGGACATCGAAGGCCTCGCCCCAATCCACCCGCGATCCCGCATCGGGCCTGGCCTGAGCAGCGTCACCAGTCTGCCCGCCCGTCCGAGGCGCCGCGCCCGCGAGCGGGGCGGTCTGCCTGCGCAGCAGCTCACGCAGCCAGTCTTCATCCAGCAAGACCTTCAGGTGGGCAGCCTTCCAGAGAGCGCGCATCTGCTCCTCCTCGCGCCCGGCGGGAAAGGCCGAGGCTCGCACACACAGCGCCAGAAATGCTTTGAGGTGCTCGGCTTTAGGATACGTGCTGCCAGTCTCCCACCCTGCTATTGTACGCCGGGAGACACCGAGCCGATCGGCCAGTTCCCCCTGCGTCAGGCCGATAGTGGTGCGTAGCGTCAGCATCAGCTGGCCAAAGGTATAGTCTCGCTCGCCGTAGCGTAAGGAATGCTCCACAGTCTGTTTCTCCAAAGAACATTGAATGGGGGTGCGACAAGGCCAGGCGACTCCAAGCAATCTCTTCTTTATTACCCCCATCATCATATCAGATTTTTCGAGCGCGCGACGAGTAGCAAGCTCACGCCGGGTAAATGCCATTTTCTGCAGTTCTTACCCTGACACAGTTCTTCGCAGTGCAAACAGAAGGGACTGGCCCAAAGGCGACCGCAAGGGTCCCCGATCCACTCAGCCCAACCCTCGCCCCTACGGGACGGCACTCTTCTAATCCAGCCCCAATGTCCAGCCCCGATGAAAAAACCGTTTTATGACGCTACCCACGCTTTTTTTCACGCTCTCCTGCTAAAATGTCGAGGTATACTTGCATGAAGGCGAACAGTTTGTCATCTTTAGCGTAACCTCTTGTATTCTTATCTTATATCTGGACGGAACACACCGTTTTCCTTTCGTCGCCAGCTGAAAAGGAAGGAGCAGAACGCATGGTGGAACAAACGACGATGGCCGTTCCTGGGAGTGGGAGAAGAGCGGGTGACTTCTGGATCTTCTGGACGGGCCAGACCATTTCACAAATTGGCAGCACGCTCACCGCAACGGCGCTACCCCTGCTGGTCTTCAAGCTTAGCGGCTCGGCGCTGGACCTGGGGTTGGCCTCGGCGGCCACCTGGGTGCCCTACCCGCTCTTCGGGCTGTTCATCGGGGCATGGGTGGATCGCGTCAACCGCAAATACTTGATGATCGGCCTGGATATTGCCCGCGCGGCTGTCATCGCGGTGCTGCCGGCAATCGCGCTGCTCGGACACCTGCCGATCTGGTGGATCTATCTCGTCACCTTCATCAACTCCACCCTGACGGTGGGCTTTGTGAGCGCAACCAATGCCGCAATTCCCAGCCTGGTTGCCCGCGATGACCTGCTGAAGGCCAACGGCCGCGTCCAGGCCAGCGCTCCCTTCGCCACCATCGTTGGGCCACTGCTTGCAGGGGTGCTGCTGGCGGCCACCACGTTGCAGGTGGTGTTGTGGTGCGATGCGCTCACCTTCATCGTCTCGGCCATCTCGCTCGCCCTGATCAAAACCAGCTTCAACGCCGTTGCCCCCGAGGAGGCGCGGCCAGAGAGGAGGAGCCTGCGCCGCGACATACTCGAAGGGCTGCGCTACGTCCTCTCCCAGCCGGTGATACGGACCATGGCGCTGTTCGCCCTGCTGGCCAATCTGTCGGTGGCTGTCTTTTTTCCGGAGATCGTCTTTTACGCCAAAGAGGTGTTAGGTGCCAGCGATTCCCAGGTCAGCCAGTTCTTCACCGCTGCCGGCGTGGGAGCGGTCGTCTTGATGCTCTCGGCCGGCTTCCTGCATAAACGTCTCTCCTACGGCGTGATCTTGCTCGGCTCGATAGCGCTCTCCGGCGTGTGTGTGCTGGCTATGATCGCGGCGCGGCTCCTATGGGTTGACCTGGTCTGTTTCGGCGTGATGTTCGGCATGGTCGGCCTGTTTGATGTGTGCTTTGACACCATCCTGCAGGCCATCACGCCCAACCAGCTGCTCGGGCGCGTCGTGGCGTTTACGAGTGTCGTGGCCATTTTCAGCGTCCCCTTAAGTACCATCGTGGGAGGAGCGGTGATCGACCAACTGAAAAATGTGCTGCTGGTCTTCGGCATCCTGGGCGCGTTTCTGATCGTGCTCGCGCTCGTTTTCGTGCGCAGCCCAATGACCCGCGTCGAGCGCTACCTCCCATCCGAGCAGCCAGCGGATGCCGCTCGGGTAGGTGCGTCGTCTACCTTGCCCGAATGAAGATGAACCATCGAATGTCGTAATGGTGGGGACGCTTGCGTCCCCATGTCTGATGATGTTTCACGATCAAAATCGGTAACGACGTGTCCCCGATTCTGTAGGGACAGGGGGTGGACGTGGGGATGGGCGGGGGCCTTGTACCTACAGGATGCTGAACGCCTTCTTATCAAAACAGAGGCGTGGCCTGTTCCGCGCCCGTCGCGCCCAGAGCCTGCAACGCCGCCAGCTGCGCGTGCGTCAGTCCGCGCGTGTGGCTGATGTCGAGGCGCTCATAGGGCCGCTCGGCTCTCAAGGTCGCCAGGTGCAGGTGGCTGTGCATATCCCAGAGCTTGATGAAGCCATCTTCCCCGCAACTGGCGACCGTCTTCCCATCGGGGCTGACCCGCACGGCCCTGGCCCTCGCCTCGTGCGCCTGCACCGTCGCCAGTTGCACCCCCTGCTGCGGGTTCCACCAGCGCACGGTTCCATCAGAGCCAGCGCTCACCAGGAGATTGTGTTCAGCCGACCACTCGATACCAAAAATAAACCCGCTGTGGCCTTCCAACCTGCGCACGAGCCTGCCCTGTCGCATATCCCAGAGGGACAACACTCCTTGTTCTCCGTCAGCCGCCCCGCTCACCAGGTGCTCCCCGTTGGGGTTCCAGCAGAGGGCACCGACCACCCCTGCGTGCTCGAACCGCTGCAGCAACTCGCCATCCGCCGCCCGCCAGACCAGCACCAGCCCCTCTTCGGTGGCGCTGGCAAGGAGCGTGCTATCGGGGGACCACGCCACGGCACTGACCATTCCGGCCCGTTCAATTCCCACCCGGCTGGCGCCTTCCTGCATATCCCAGAGGCGGACGCTGCCATCTGCACTGCCACTGGCCAGCAAGCTCCCATCGGCACTCCAGTCCACGCTGGAGACATTCGCCGTATGGCCCTGCAAAATGTGCGTGCAGGCGCCGGTTTGCGCATCCCAGAGGCGCACGGTGTGATCATAGCTGCCACTGGCGAGGCGGTTTGAGGCGCGGCTCCATGCCACAGCGTAGATCTGATGCCGGTGCCCGCGCAGCACCTGTACCGGCGTCCGGGTGGCCACATCCCAGAGTGTGAGCGTGGTCTCGCTGCTGCCACTCACCAAGAAGCGCCCATCAGGACTCCACGAGAGGGCGTACAAGGCGAGGGCATAGCCCTGCACCGTGCGCACGTTCTGCCCGCTCTGCACGTCCCAGATACGCAGGGTGCGATCAAAGCTACCGCTGAGGAGACGCTCTCCCCTGGGCAGGAAGGCCACGGAGATGACAGCATCTGTATGCCCCTGCAGGATATGGCGGCACTGCCAGCCCTGGCTGTCCCAGAGCCGAATTGTCGTATCGTGGCTGGCGCTGGCCAGGGTGCGGCCATCAGGGGAAAAGGCCAGCTCTGCCACCAGGTTCGTATGTCCCTCCAGCGTCGTCACGCAGGCGCCCGTTTCCGCGTCCCACAGCTTGACTGCCTGGTCGAGGCTGCCGCTGGCGAGCAGGCTCGCAGCAAGACCGGGAGCGAAGGCCAGTGCGCAGACCCAGCCGCTATGCCCGGGCAGTTCTTGCAGAAGCGTCCCCTGCTCGGCGTCCCACAGCCGGATGACGGCATCCATGCCGCCGCTGGCGAGCAGGCGTCCATCGGGGCTGCGGGCGACGGTCAGAATTGTCCCTCCCAGGGTGTGCAGACGAAAGAGGTGTTTCCCGGTGCGCAGATCCCACACGTGGATGGCTCCATTATAACTCCCACTGACCAGCTTTTCGCCGGGGCTCATCGCCAGGGAGGTGACCGGAACGCGCTGCTCCTCTCCCGTCCAGATGAGCGCTCCACTCTCCGCATCCCAGAGCCGGATGGTGCCGTCCGCACTGGCGGTGACCAGCGCCCGTCCATCGGGGCTGAAGGCGATGGCCACCACGCGCTCGTTGTGGCCCCGGAAGGTCAGGTGCGCCACGCGGCCCTCCTCGCGCCAGACGCGCACCTGCCCGCTGTTGCTGCCCGCCGCGATGTATTGCCCATCGGGGCTGACGGCCACGGACAGGATGGCGTCGAAGGCTTCGGTGAAGACCACCCCGCGCAGCGTGGCCCCGGAAAGCCGGGTATCTTGCATCTCGACGCCTTGCAGATAGGCCCCGCGCAGGGCGAGTCGCGAGAGATCGAGCCCGCGCAGGTGCCCGCGCTCCTCGCGCAGCAGCGCCAGCACGTTGGCCGGCCCGTAGCCCTGGCCGTAGTCGGCGCGCTCGCGCAACTCAGAGAGCAGCGCGAGCAGGCGGCTCTCCACCTCCGCTCGCCCACGGTACGAGCGGCGCAGAAGCGCCAGCAGCGGGGCCAGCAGAAGGCGCGTCTGGGTCTGCCGCACGTATTCCTTCGCCGTCGCCAACTCCAGGCCATGCTCGATCAGGCGCGACAGGTGACCCTGTGCGATCTCGCCGGCCCCCTCTTCGATGAGGTGAGTCGTGGCGTACTCCAGCACCACCGATTGCAGGGTAAAGCTGCCCGCGCGCTGCCCGCGCTCCACCAGCGAGCGGCGGCGTAGCGCCTCCAGCGCGTCCAGCACCCGCGTGCGCGACAGGGGCGTACCCAGCACCGCGAGCAGCTCCGCAAGCGTCACCGGCTCGCGCAGGATGGCCAGCCACAGCAGCGCCGTCTGCTCGACCGCCGAGAGGCGCGCAAACTGCTCGGCCAGCAGCTCGCGCACGTTGCCAAAGACCGCCTCGCCCTGCTCCAAAAACGGCGCGATCTGGCCGCCGAAGAGGTCGGCGATGGTCTCGGCCACGATCCTGAGCGCCAGCGGGTTGCCCGCGTAGGCCTGCACCAGGCGTTCCCGTTCGGCCGGCGTGCCCGCGAGGTCCTTCTCGGCCAGGACTTGCTCACCGGCGGAGAGGTCCAGTCCGGCGAGGCGCAGGGAGCGCACCGGCGCGCGTCCCCCCTCCAGCGGCTCCAACTCGCGCGGTTTCTCGCGGCTGGTCAGCAGCAGGCAGCTCTGGTGCTCGCGCTGCGCCATGTCGCGCAGCAGGCGGGCGTAGCCCTCGTAGCCAGGACGCATATGGCCCGTGCCTTCCCCTTCCTCCAGCAGCGACTCCAGGTTGTCCAGCACCAGCAGCGCCCGCTCGTCGCGCAGGTAGTGCAGCAGCAGCCCCAGGCGTGCTTCCAGGCTGGTCGGCAGGTCGGCGAGCGGCTCCGGGGCCAGCACGCGCAGGCAGTCCGCCACGAGCGCTTCGCAGGAAGGGGCATCGCGCAGCGAGCGCCAGAGCACCACCGAGAAGTGCGGGGCCACCTGCCGCATGAGCGTCACGGTCAGCGCGGACTTGCCGACGCCGCCCATGCCCAGCACGCTGACCACCCGGCAGCGCTCCCCCACCACCCAGCGCTCCAGCGTGGCTCTCTCCTCCTGGCGTCCATAGAAGCTCGGCACCGCCAGCGCGTCATCCCAATCGACGCGCGGCCCCGACGCGGGCCTGGCCCCGATGCGCTCGCCCTCCCTGGTCTGCCCAGCCGTCTGAGGCGCCACGCCCGCGAGCGCGGGAAGGCGCGATCTCAGCAATCCACGCAGCCAGTCTTCATCCAGCAAGACCTTCAGGTGAGCCGCTTTCCAGAGGGCGCGGATCTGCTCTTCCTCGCGCCCCGCAGGGAAGGCCGAGGCTCGCACTCCCAGGGTGATGAACTGCTTGAGGTGTTCGGCGATGGGATACGCACTGCCCGCCTCCCACACCGCCACGGCGCGCCGGGAGACGCCGAGCTGCTCGGCCAGGCCCATTTGCGTCAGGCCGATAGTGGTGCGCAGCGTCAGCATCAACTGAGCGAAAGCATAGTCTCGCTCGCCGTAGCGTGAGGGTTTCTTCACGGCGTGCTTCTCCTCCGCGTTCCCGCGGCACTCTGCCAGGCGACCCTGTACAATCTCTTCTTTATTACCCCCTTCATCATATCAGATTTTTCGAGCGCGCGACGAGTATGCGAATTGACTTCCGAAAAATCGTTCGCTGCACATTTTTATGCCGACGCTTACGCTTTTTTCACGGCTAAAGGCGACCCCTCCACCCTCTCTTTCACACTTCTTCCAACGCTTTTCTTCACGTACTCAGATTAGCCTGTGGATGGACACGTTACTGAAGTCAGTGCGTTGCTTTTTGAGGCAGGACCCCATAGGCGCTCACTTTATAAGGATGCCTCATTGAGGCAACGAGGTGTGTGTAACTTCTTTTTGCAGTTTCGTAAGCTAGTCCCGCGGGGGCCATAACCGAGAAAAGGGGTAACTTGTATGGGACAACTCTCCTCGGTGACGGCAGCACAGTTTATTGCACGGTGTCTCGAAAATGAGGGCGTGCGCTATGTCTTTGGCATCCCTGGTGAAGAGAACATTCACATGGTTGACGCGTTCAAAGGGTCGTCTATCCGCTTTATCCTTGTTCGTCATGAGCAGGGCGCATCCTTCATGGCCGATATCTACGGCCGCCTGACCGGTCGGGCTGGCGTCTGCCTGGCCACGTTGGGACCCGGTGCCATTAACCTGTTGCTTGGCACGACCGATGCGACGACTGACAGTGTGCCATTGGTCGCACTCAGCGCACAGGTGGGCATCAATCGCATCTATAAAGAGACGCACCAGAGTGTCGATCTGGTAAGCATGTTTAAGCCCGCGACGAAGTGGGCCGCGCTGATTCCATCCCCAGAGGTGATCCCGGAGATGGTACGCAGTGCCTTCAAGCTTGCTCAAACGGAGCAGCCTGGCGCGGTCTATCTCGCTCTCCCCCAGGATATCGAAACCTTACCCATGCCGGTGGGAACTCAACCCCTAGCGATCAATGTCGTGCGTGATTCCTCTCCTTCGGCCACGCAGATCGCCCGGGCAGCGGAAGTCCTGCGGGCGGCTAAGAAACCGATGATCCTGGCTGGTCATGGCACCGTGCGCGATCAGGCGCGTGAGGCACTCATCCGCTGCTCGGAGCGTCTGCAGATCCCGGTGGCCACCACCTTCATGGGCAAGGGGGTCTTTCCCGACCAGCATCCCAACGCGCTGGGGGCTTTCTCATGAACTCGCAGGAGATCGAGACGGCGATGCGGGAAAAGATCCCCTTTGTGGTCTTGCTCATCAGCCTGGTTGGCTTCTATCTCGTCGTCCTCCTGCTGGGGCGGCTCATCTTTCGCCACACGCTGGCGGATGCTGCACTGCAAGCCATCAGCGTCGCCTTTCCAGGCGGTAATTTCTTTGGACCGGCTATTCTCGGTGGGCTGTATGGAGCGAGCAGTGCCGTGGCCATCGGTGTGCTCTCGAATATCTCGAACATTGTGCTCGTTCCGCTAACGATCGTACTGTGTACGATCTCCCAGGCAGCAGACCGTGCAGGAGCAAAAGTGTCACCTGGAGCATTGATCTGGCAGGCACTGCTGCAGGCCGTCAAAGCACCGGTCGTCTGGGCACCACTACTGGCTCTGGTGCTGGTGTTCATCGGAGTGAGCGTGCCGTCCGTGGTTGACGCTGCGCTCACCCTCATTGGCAGCGCCACCTCTGGAGTGGCTCTGTTTGTGGCAGGGCTCTCCATCGCGGCCCACACAATGAGCTTCGGCCTGGAAATTGACGTGAATGCGGCGCTCAAAATGGTGGCGCAACCGGCGCTCTTCCTGGGACTGCCACTGGCACTGGGCGTGAAACAGCCTGGCGGCCACGAAGGGTTCATCTTGTGTGCGCTGCCAACGGCGGTGATCGTGGTGATGCTGGCGACGCGCTTCAAAACCTACGAAGCGGAAGCGTCCTCGACACTCGCGCTGACCACACTCCTGATGAATATTACCCTTCCACTCGCTTTCTATGTGATCGGAGGGGCATAACGAAGAGGAGTTCGAAATTCATAGCCATTTCTGTAAGAAAACAACATCCGACTAGAGCAGATCACTGCACGTTCAGGGTTTGGAGCTTATCATGCAAGATCAACTCACTCAATCGGCAACACAAACCCCTTCCGGCGAAGGGAAAACAGGGACGCCCGCGCTCCCGCTGAAAACGCAGTTCGAGCAACTGCAGAGCAGCGAACAGGGTCTGACGAGCGAGGAGGCCGTGACGCGCCTGAAGAAGTACGGCCCGAACGATGCGGCGAGCGCGAAGCGCGCACCGGGCATCGTGCAGTTCCTGCGGCTGTTCTTGAACCCCTTGATGCTGGTCCTGCTGATCGCCAGCCTCGTCACGGCCATCCTGGGCGACACGGTCGATGCCAGCATCATCTTCATCATCGTGCTGCTCAGCAACATCCTCAGTTACGTGCAGACGCACCGCTCGCAGCAGGCTGTGAACAAATTGCGTGCGAGCGTGGCGCCCACAGCCACCACGCTGCGCGACGGCAAGTGGGTTGAGATGCAAAGCCGCGACCTTGTGCCCGGCGATATGATCCGCCTCAGCGCGGGAGACCTGGTGCCTGCCGATGCGCGGCTGGTGCAGGCAAACGCTCTGCAAGTGCAACAGGCGGCGCTGACCGGCGAATCGCAGCCGGTCGAGAAAACCGCGGATGACCTTGTTGTCCCCACCGAGAATCTCGCCGAAGTGCATAACAGGGTCTTTCTGGGCACCTCGGTCATGAGCGGCTCGGCTACCGCGCTGGTAACTGCCACGGGTCGCAACACCGCCTTCGGCGATATCGCCTCCAGCCTGGCCGGTAAGCCGCCCCAGACCGAGTTCGAGCGCGGCATGGCCGGCTTTAGCTGGTTGATGGTGAGGACCGTGCTCTTCCTGGTGCTCTTCATCTTCGTGGTTGGTGTCCTCGGCCATCACCGGCCGCTCGAAACGATCCTCTTCGCCATCGCGCTGGCCGTCGGCCTCACACCGGAGGGTATGCCCGCCATCACGACCATCACGCTGGCGCAGGGAGCGCAAAATATGGCCAAACAAAAGGTGATCGTCAAATACCTGGAATCGATCCAGAATTTCGGCAGCATCGATACCTTCTGCAGCGATAAGACGGGCACCCTGACCACCGGTGAAACACAACTACAGGGGCACCTCGACCTCTCCAACCAGGCATCCGACCGCGTGCTGCTCTTCGGCTACCTGAACAGTTCGCTCGAGACCGGCATCAAAAGCCCGCTCGACGAGGCCATCCTGCAAAGCGGGAGCGTTGACACCCGGGGCTACAGCAAGGTGGGGGAGATCCCGTTCGATTTTGACCGCCGCCGCCTCTCGGTAATCGTGCAGCACGGGGACGAACTCCTGCTGATCACGAAAGGGGCGCCGGAGAGCGTCCTGCCCTTCTGTTCGGCATACGAGAGCGCCAACGCGAGCAAACCGCTGGACGACGCGGCGTGCGCCAATTTCGTCAAGATGTACCAGGACCTGAACACGCAGGGCTACCGCGCCCTCGCGGTGGCCTACCGCACAGCCCCGCAGGAAGCGCACTACAGCGTCTCGGACGAGCAGTCCATGACCCTGCTCGGCTTCCTGACCTTTGCCGATCCACCCAAGCCCGACGCAGCCCAGGTACTGCAAGCGATGAAAGCCGACGGCGTGCAGGTGAAAATCCTGACGGGTGACAATGAACTGGTCACCCGCCATGTCTGCCAGCAGGTCGGTCTGGATGCCAGCAGGATTGTGCTGGGCAGCGAGCTCGACCATATGACCGACGAGGCGCTGGCGTCGGTGGCCGAGCAGGTACACGTGTTCGCGCGGGTCGCCCCCGCGCAGAAGAACCGCATCATCCTGGCGCTCAAGAGCCGCAAGCACGTCGTCGGCTACATGGGCGATGGCATCAACGATGCGCCTTCGTTACATACGGCGGATGTCGGCATCTCGGTCTCCACGGGAGTCGATGTCGCCAGGGATGCCGCCGCGATTATCCTGCTCGAAAAGAGACTGCAGGTCTTGCACAGCGGTATCCTGGAGGGACGCAGGGCCTTCGGCAACGTGATCAAATACATGCTGATGGCCACCAGTTCGAACTTCGGCAATATGTTCAGCATGGCGGGCGCATACGCCTTCCTGCCGTTCCTGCCCATGTTGCCGTCGCAGATCCTGCTCAACAATCTGCTCTACGACTCCTCCCAAGTAGCCATCCCGACCGACAACGTGGACCCGATCTTCATTCAAAAGCCGCAGCACTGGGACTTCAGCCTGATCCGCAACTTTATGCTCTTCATCGGGCCGCTCAGCTCGATCTTCGACTTCCTGACCTTCTTTCTCATGTTGCATGTCTTCCACGCCGGGCCGGTGCTCTTCCACACAGGCTGGTTCGTGGAGTCGCTGGCAACTCAGACGCTGGTCGTGTTCATCATTCGCACCGCCGGCAATCCCCTGCGCAGCCGCCCCAGTACTCCGCTCATCATCACCGTGCTGCTGGTGGTGGCCGTCGGTGTTCTGCTGCCGTTCACGCCGCTTGCCGGCCCGCTCGGCTTCACACCGCTGCCGGGGCTGTACTACCTCTTCCTGGTCGCCATGACGGTGGCCTACCTGCTGCTGGTCGAACTGGTCAAACGTCCCTTGCTGAAGCGATACACACAATAGGTGTTCATCGTGGGTCCCTCTCATCACATCATAAACAATGGTAGTATTGTAATGGGTAGACGAAACGTTCAAAATACACCCTGGATCATGTAAAGCAATAACCAGAGCTATTACAACATGCCATCGGAACCTCAGAAAACGACAACTGAAAGCGGATCTGGTGATGCTGGCACTCGCCGCGCCGCCGCTGAGGTACTCAGCGGGAAGAGCAAGAAAGGCTTCATTCGCCGCCTCCTGCCTTTCCTCGGCCCGGCGTTTATCGCCAGTGTCGCCTATATCGACCCGGGCAACTTCGCGACGAATATTCAAGCGGGGGCAAGCTATGGGTATATGCTGCTCTGGGTCATTGTGGCAAGCAACCTGATGGCCATGCTCATTCAGATGCTCTCGGCCAAGCTCGGTATTGCCACTGGTCACAACCTCGCCGAGTTGTGTCGTGAGCATTTCCCTCGACCAGTCGTCCTGGGCATGTGGGTACTTGCGGAAATCGTAGCGATCGCAACGGACCTGGCTGAGTTCCTGGGCGCAGCACTTGGTTTCCAGCTCCTCTTTCATATTCCACTCCTGTGGGGTGGTATCATCACCACTGTCGTGACCTTCGCCGTCCTGGGATTGCAGCGGTACGGCTTCCGGCCAATGGAGGCAGTGATCACAGCTATGGTCGGAGTGATTGCGCTTTGCTACGTGATTGAAACCTTCCTTGAAAAGCCTCCGTGGGGAGTGATCGCCTATCACGCCGTTCTCCCACAATTTAGCGGCACTGAGAGCATCCTGCTGGCATCGGGGATTCTCGGCGCAACGGTGATGCCGCACGTCATCTTCCTGCACTCTGCTCTTACGCAGGGGCGCGTTGTCGCTCGCACACCGCAACTGCTCAAGAAGCTCGTGCGTTTTGAGAGGATAGATGTTCTTCTCGCCATGAGCCTGGCAGGTTGCGTCAACGCGGCCATGCTCATCATGGCTGCCGCGACATTCTTCAGCGCCGGCCTGAGTCAAGTTGGTACGATAGAAGAGGCGTATAAGACGCTTACTCCTTTACTGGGGCAGGCCGCAAGCTGGGTCTTTGCCATTTCTCTGATCGCATCGGGCCTGTCATCCACGACGGTCGGAACGATGGCAGGGCAGATTATCATGCAGGGCTTTCTTCGCCGCAGCATCCCGATCTGGATACGCCGCGGCATCACTATACTGCCAGCGCTGCTTGTCATCATCATCGGACTTGAGCCAACACGAACGCTCGTCATCAGCCAGGTGATCCTCAGTTTTGGTATTCCCTTTGCCCTTGTCCCTCTCATCCTGTTCACCCGGCGCCGGGATGTGATGGGGGAGCTGGTGAACCGCTGGCTGACGACTGTGCTTGCGAGCGTGGTCGCCGGACTCATCATCGCGCTCAACATCTTCCTACTCTACCAGACTTTCTTTGGAGGTGGATGACCATGCTACACCATGAGCATCAAGGCAGTCTCCGTTTTCTTGTCCCGCTCGACGGTTCGCGTCTGGCGGAGTCGGTGCTCCCTGTTGTTCAGCAGGTGGCGAGCCGCTTTCAAGCACTTGTGATCTTGCTCCATATCGTGGAAAAGCGTCCTCCAAGTATCATTCATGGAGAACCGCACCTGAGCAGTGTGGCCCAGGCACAGGCCTATCTCGAGGAGACCGCAACACGATTGCGCTCCTCTGACATTCCGGTTGAAATACATGTGCATCCAGACAGAGAAGATGATGTCGCTCGCAGCATTGTCCAGCACGCTCAGGAGATGAACGCGGACCTGGTCATCATGTGTACCCATGGTCAAGGTGGACTGCGGGAACTCCTTTTTGGCAGCAACGCGCAGCGTGCTCTTCAGCTAGGTACTCAATCAATCCTGCTCTTGTTTCCGAGAGAGGATGGTTCTGCCTACCCCATCAATCTCCAGCGTATCCTCGTCCCGCTCGATGGCTCGTCTGCTCACGAACCAGCGCTTCCTGTTGCCATCACAATCGCCCGTACCTTCGGCGCAGAACTGCACCTGGTGCTGGTGATTCCAACCCTGGCAACGCTTTCAGGAGAACAAGCAGTATCGGGCTTACTCCTCCCCTCAACCATGCGGGCGATCCTTGATCTGTCACAACAGGATGCTGTAGATTACCTGGAACAGACTGTCGCTCGCTGCCAGGCGGAAGGAGTAGTGGCACGGGCTGAAGTTTTGCGAGGTGATATCGTGCCGACGGTACTTGCCCAGGCCGAGCGCCTGAACGTTGACCTGATCGTGCTGGCCAGCCACGGACGAGCGGGACTGGATGCTCTTTTGACAGGAAGCGTTGCATCTCGCCTTGCAGGACGAAGAATTCGCCCGCTCTTGCTGGTTCGTGCAGAGCGGTCTACAGGCAATACTCCCTCTTAATCGACAGACAGAGAAATCATTCTCGTGCAACTCAATACCGAACTTCCTGGCAGCGCATCCAAAGCGCTGCCAGGCTTCTTCTCAGGTACTGAAGGCAGCACGCACGTTGCGGTCGGCGAAGAGGTAGATGAGGAGGATGACCGGCAGTACGATGCTGAGCACTCCGACTGCCGGGCGGTTCCCAACGAACCCCATGATACCATTGATTAACGCGATCACTTCGATCACTACAGCCGACCAGAACGCCCAGGTTTGTAACGTCCAAAGGCCCCAGGCCAGAAAGAGGTACAGGAAACTCAGAATCAGGGTGAAGACGCCGATCTCGATGACCCTTGCTCCACCACCACCCGTCAGCAGGATGATGCTCGCGATAATGCCCAGAATTCCCTGGATAGCCGTGATGACGGCGATAATCGAGATTCCAAGGGGGCGCGAGCGTCGTTTAAATTGATACATATGTTCCTCCATATTGAAACTAGCTACCCAGGATGCGCTGCTTCTGACGCTCAAACTCGTCATCAGTCAGCACGCCTGACTCATGCAGCTCGCCGAGCAGCTTGAGCTGCGCCAGACTGCCACTGTCCGCGCCAGCTGTCTGCCCCTGGGGCGCAGCAGGGGGAGCCTGGTACGGATAAGGATAGGGCTGCGGGTAAGGTGGGGCCTGCTGGACACCCTGTTGGGCCGAGTTGCTTCCCAGCGCGTAGCCAAGTCCTCCAGCCATCAACGACGTCATCAACGGGGATCCCATCCCCATGCCGTAACCATATCCACCCATGGGCATCACCAAAGGGGCCCCGGAGCGCCTCATCCCGTAGCCGCCAAATCCTCTGCCGAAGCCGCGGCCAAATCCTCCTCTAGGCATGATCTTCCTCCTTTGCTGCCAGTTCCGCACTGACTTTCTCCCATGCGCCGGGGGCAGCCATCCCCCCGGTGAACAACACACCGCCAGCTCTGCGGGTCGCATCCGTCAGCCGGAGCGTCCAGCTATGCTCAAAGAGTACAATCACCGCTGAGGTGCCGACAGGAATCGGCATGGCCAACTGCTCAATGTCTTCCGCCGTGAGCAGACCCGCCAGGTCATTCACCAGGCCCTCATAGGCTGCCAACTCCTCCTTGCTCAGTTCGCCCACTTCCTGCACTGTAACCGCGCCATCGGTCCCTTTGCCAACAAACACCAGGTCGATGACCTGGACGAGGCGAGACTCCTGAATCGCGTTCAGCTCCGGGAGTACCTGGCTGGCAAACTGGTGGTCCTCAAAACCGAGCACCACATATTCCAATGGGCCAATTTCCATAAGAATTCTCCTTCTCTCAATACAAGCGTGTCCGATAAATGGCCGCACCAGCAATGTCGGCTAGATGCTTCCACTCCTCTTATTTGTCAATATAGTGGGAGTGCGTGAAAAAAAGCGTAGGAAGATGTGCAATCTTATTTATGCATCTTCCTACGCTTTTCCGCACGGTCTCTGGATAGACTGTTAGAAGGACAAGAGAAAGTCCTCGGAACATGACGCGGAATCGATGAGGAAAGTACACATTCATGAAAATCTTTAGACGACTCTCCACCTTAATAGTTCTCGCGTTGCTCGTCGCCGCCTGCGCGCTACTCAGCAACGGCGGGACCAACAATGGATCTTCTACGACGGGCCAGCCAGGCGGTACACCCGGCACGGTTGCGGATACATCACCATCGACCTGCCCCTTTGATATCCAGATTGCGGTCCAGGTGGACAGCAATTGCCAGACGCCGCGCTCGCTGCGCGTCGCCTATGGAGTCGAATCGCTGATGCAGCGCGGTTACACGGGCCAGGGGCAGACGGTCGTGGATATCGTCTCCTACGGCGGCCCCACCATGCAACAAGATATAGATACCTTCGATCAAAAGTTCGGCCTGCCGCCCATCACCCTCAAGATCATGGCGCCGATTGGCAGCGTGCCGTTCGATGCAAACAACCAGGAAATGACCGGCTGGGAGGACGAAGCCAATCTGGATGTGCAGACGATCCACGCCATCGCCCCCGGCGCCAGCATCGTCGTGCTGACCAGCCCCGTCGATGAGACCGAGGGGACGGCCGGCCTGCCGCAATTCCTCGAGCTGGAACAGTACGCCGTCAGCCATCATCTCGGGTCGATCATCTCGCAAAGCTTTGGCGCCTCCGAGGTGTCGCTCAAGGACAGCGCGGGCCAGCAGCAAATTCACCAGTGGGACACTTTTTTCCAGCAGGCCACCACGCAGCAGGGCATCACATTTTTCGCCGCCTCAGGCGATAACGGCGCGACCGATTATATCGACCCGAACCAGACGCAGCTCTCAACCACACCGACGACCAGCTTCCCACCCGACGCCGTCCTACCAGCAGTCCCTGCCGTCCTCCGCGCAGCAGGTGTTGAACAACCGGCGTGGCGTGCCGGATGTCGCGGCGGATGCCGACCCGAGTACGGCCATGGCTGTTTATACGCGCGGCCAGTGGCAACTGATCGGTGGCACGAGCGCCGCCACGCCCATGTGGGCGGCGGTAGCAGCCATCGCCAACCAGGTGGCCGGCCATCCCCTCGGCTTCCTCAACACGGCGCTCTATAAGCTGGCCGCTTCATCGACCTACGCGCGCGATTTTCACGACATCAGGCAGGGCGATAACAGCGTCCGGATACACCACACGTTTGTCCCCGGATATAATGCGGGCCCGGGCTGGGACCCCGTCACCGGCCTGGGTTCGCCCGACGCCGAAAACCTGGTACCGGACTTGATCGCGGCTCTTGGCGCCGGGTAGAAACAGGTGGGGGCTCTTCTCTTTTTCACAGTTCTTTCAACGCTTTTCTTGACGCTTTGCCATTAAGCTAGAGCAGCATACATACCTGGCTGACTCAGGTCAGCTAGAGCAAGCATTGAAAGGAAAAAATACACATGCAGTCACACGTGATCGTCCCCCTGGACGGAACGACAAACGCGGAAGCCATTCTGCCGCACGCCCTCTTTTTTGCCCTGCAGACGCAGAGCGTCCTGACGCTGCTGCGGGTCATCATGCCCCCCGGAGAGCCTGCGTATGGCGTCCCCTATATCCCCGATGACTGGTACGCGGGCGAAGCCATGTGGACGAGGACCTACCTGGGCGGCCTGGCTGCCCGTCTCCAGTCGCAAGGAGTCCGCGTACAAACGGAGTATGTGGAGGGCGTGTCTGCCGGAGGCGCCATTACTGCCTACGCGGTGCAACACGCTGGCACGCGGCTGATCGCGCTCGCGAGCAATGGCCGCGGCCCTGGCGGGCGCCTGCTCTTTGGCAACGTGGCCGGAGATGTCTTCGCGACTGCTCCGACCTCCCTGCTCCTGCTGCACCCTCCGAAGGACGAGCAACTACCGCCCGGGCCTATCAAACCTGCCTCCTACCAGGCCATCGTGGTTCCCCTCGATGGCACTGAGCTTAGCAAACGGGCCCTCGAACGGGCCACGACCCTGGCACAGGATTGTCATGTTTCTATCCTGCTGGTGGCTCCCTTCCCTACCCATCTTGTTGAAGAGGAGATACTGGTGGATGACATAGTGGAGCCGTTGCAAAGCGTACCGGAACACGAAGAAAAGAAGCGGTCTGATTTCCTCGAGGATCAAGCAGAACAACTGCGCACCAGCACCGGGCTCTCTGTGCAAACAGCGGTGGACGAGGGGAACCCAACCACCTTCATTGAACGCTTCTTTGGCAAGCATCAGCAACAAGTGCTGGTCGTGACGACACGCGAGCAGGCGGAGCGTAAGGTGATGAGCTTCCTTCACCGCAGCAACGCGCAGGTGCTGTTCTTACACGGGTAAAGGAGGTAACTGCTATGGCAAACCCGGAGCAACTTGAGTATCTGCAAGAGAGTGCAGACGATTGGAATATCTACCGGCGGGAGTACGCCATCACGCGGCCCGATTTGATAGGGGCCGACCTGTCGGCTGCGCAGCTCCCCGGTGCGGACCTGAGTGGGGCCAATCTGCTCAAGGCCGATGTGCGAGCCATCGACCTGACCGGCTCCAACCTGTCCAATGCCACCCTTCTCCAGGCCGACCTGACCGGGGCAGTGGGTTTCGATAGAAGTCAGAGAGCGTAGCTATGCAGCCCGTTGTTGAATTCAGCGAGCAGGTGCTTCAAGCAGAGACTCACATCGGACCCTACCGCCTGGTGAAGCACCTGCAGCAGGGAGGGATGTCTTCTGTCTACCTGGGCTATCATCTCAACCGGAGAGCGTACATGGCGATTAAAGTCGTCGATGGCCACACCGCCGACTTGACGTTGTTGTGCCGCGAAAAGAACTTTATGCAGGCTCTCCGGCACAAGCACATTGTTCCGTGCGTCGATGCTGGCCGCGATGGGAGATACTACTACCTCGTGATGCCCTATTTGCCGGGGGGAACGCTCGAAGATCTGCTCGATGATGGGGTGCTTACGCTGGAAGAAGCCCTTGCTGTGCTTGAGCAGCTCACAGCAGCGCTGGCGTACATTCACGCACTGGGTATTCTCCATCGCGATATCAAACCGGCCAATATGCTGTTTGACCAGGACTACCGCCTGTATCTCACCGACTTCGGCATCGCTTCGTGGCTCGGCGAAAAGCCACTCCATAACGGTCAACTGCTGGGAACTCCTCAATACATAGCCCCTGAACTACTCATGGGATACGCGGATACGCGCAGCGAGGTGTACTCGGTGGGTATCCTCCTCTACCAGCTGCTGACCGGCTCGCTGCCATTCGACGGGCCAGACATTTTGAAGATCTGCCTGCATCACCGGGAAATGCAGCCACTGGCTCCGTCCCTCCTGAATCCCTCTCTTCTGCGCCCGGTCGAGCGCGTGATCCTCCGCGCCCTGGAAAAGGACCCCCGCCGTCGTTATCAGACGGTCGAAGATCTGCTATGTGCCTTTCAGCAGGCCCTCGACGCCCCGACTTTCCGCGAGCAACTCTCATCGCGATGGCGGGCAACATGCCAGACGTTGCGCAATCGCCTCACTCCTGAAACGCCCGGGTGATTTCGGTGATGGTCATCGACGTTTCCATCAGGTCTCAATTCGAGAGGAACGTAGCCTTTGCTATTCCTTCGGGATCTCTTTCCCTCTTCTCAACGGCCCCCAAAGCGCGCAGCGAAGCTTTCTGCGCCTCGGTCAATCCCTGCACCCCGCTGATATCCATGCGCTCGTAGGGCCGGTCACGCCGCACCGTCCGCAGGTGTTCGCCACTCTCCATATTCCAGATGTTGAGAGCGCCGTCATCCCCGCAACTGGCGAGTCTCTGACCATCCGGGCTCACCTTGAGCGACTGGACTGCCCCCTGATGTGCCTTGCGAACCCGCACGCACTCCCCGTGCTGCAGGTCCCACCAGCGCAGCAGGCCATCGCTGCCACCACTTATCACCATTGTATTGGTTGGACTCCAGGCCAGCGCGAACACGATCTCGCTTGGCTCGTTCAAAGTGTAGAGGCGCTCCCCGCTGCGCGCATCCCAGATGAAGAGTTCCCCCTTGCCTCTGCTCCCGCCCCCACTGACCAGCCGTGTGCCATCTGCACTCCAGGCCACATTCGCGACGGCCCCCTGATGTCCCGCCAGCTGCTGGAGCAGCCTACCATCAGAAGCGTTCCACACATAGATGTGGCCATCATCACCCCCAGCGACCAGCCGTGTGCCGTCCACACTCCAGGCCACCCGACGGAAAAAGGTTGGCTGCCCACGACCGACCCAATGCTGGGAGCGGGTTGTTGCCTCCCATACCAGCACGCCTTGCAGCAAGGTGCCGCAGGCTAGAAGCTTTCCGTCGGGACTCCAGGCCATCCCGAAGAGGACGGTGTCGGGATGGTCGAGGTCGCGGATGACCTCGAGACAGCTGCTGGTGACTGGGTCCCACAGCCGGATGGCATTCTCCGTTCCGCTACTGGCCAGCACGCCTCCATCGGGACGCCACGCTACGCCGTTCACACTCAACTCATGGCCTCCTAGCATGCCTCGCGGCCTCCCTCCTGCTCTGTCGGCCACCTCCCAGAGGCTCACGACGGTATCAGAGCCTGCACTGGCAAGCACTGTGCCATCCGGGCTCCAATCCAGATCGAGGAGGCAGGCTACGTAGCCCTGCAGGACGCGCACCGTCTCGCCACGCTCCACGTTCCACAGCCGCAAGGTGCCATCCTCACTGCTACTAAGCAGGTGACGGCTGTCGGGGCTGAAGGCCAGACTGTACACCTCGGCGCTATGGCCCTGCAGCGCCACCCGAGCGATGCGACGGTGGGCCTCCCACAGCCAGATCGTGTGGTCAGAGCCGCCACTGGCCAACGTGCCTCCATCCGGACTCCAGGCGATGCAATGCACCCGCTGCGTATGCCCCAGGAGCGTTTGCAGACAGCGTCCGCTTGCTCTGTCCCACAGTTTGACGGTGCCATCCCAGCCCGCGCTGGCCAGGCTCATCCCGTCAGGAGCAAAGGCCAGTCCGCGCACCAGGTTGCTATGCCCCTCAAGCGTCTGCGCGCAGCGAGCCGGCCCGGTCGGCTGCCTCTCCCACAGCCGGATCGTGCCGGCGAAATCGCTACTGGCCAGCAGACCTCCATCTGGGCTCCAGGCCAGCGCGAAGATCGGGCCGGGATGCGGCAACTCTTGGAGGGGGATGCCCAGCTTCGGGTCCCAGAGCCGCACGGTCGCATCAAGTCCGCTACTGGCGAGCAGGTTGCCATCGGGGGAAAAGGCCAGGCAGTTGATGGCCTTGGTCTGCCGACCCGACCAGAGTAAGGCACGACGTTCGACGTCCCACAACTTGAGGCTGCCATCAGGGCTCCCGCTGGCCAGTGTGCGTCCATCCGGACTGAAGGCAAGGCCCCAGACGAAGTCGGTGTGGGCCTGCCAGACCAGGTGCAGGGTCTGGCCTCCCTCATGCCATACCCGCACTTCCCCCCGCCTGCTGCCCGCGGCCCAGTACTGCCCGCTGGAGCTGATGGCGACCGCTGAGATGGCATCGAAGGTCTCGGTCAAGACGCACTCCTGGAGAAGGGCCCCGGACAGAGTCGCATCTTGCATCTCGACCCCTTGCAGAGCCGCCCCGCGCAGGGCGAGCTGCGAGAGATCCAGGCCGCGCAGGTGCCCGCGCTGCGTACGCAGCAGCGAGATGATATTCGCTGGTCCATACCCCTGGGCATAGTCTGCCCGTTCGCGCAGTTGGTCCAGCAGCGCCAGTAGCCGCTCCTCCACTTCATCTCGCCCCTGGTACACATTCCGCAACTGCTCCAGCAGCGGGGCCACAATGAGGCGCTGCTGCGTCTGCCACACGTATTCTTTAGCGCTGGCCAGTGCCAGCCCATGCTCGATGAGGCGAGCCAGCCTGCCCTGTGCGATCTCGCCTGCCGCCTCGGCAATGAGCCGGGCCGTCACATACTCGAGCACCACCGACTGCAGCGTGAAGCTCCCCGGCAGATTCCCGCGTTCCACCAGAGAGCGCCGCCGCAGAGACTCGACCGCTTCGAGCACCTGTATGCGCGGCAGCGGGGTGCCCAGCGCCGCAAGCAGCTCGGCGATGCTCACCGGCTCGCGGTGGATCGCCAGCCAGAGCAGAACCGTCTGCCCGACCGCTGAGATGCGGTCGAACTGTTCGGCCAGCAGTTCCCGCACGCTGCCAAAGACCACCGCGTCTCCGGTGAGAAACGGGGCGATCTCGCCCCCGTAGAGATCCACAATCGTTTGCGCCACGACCTTGAGGGCCAGCGGGTTGCCTCCATAGCGCTCGACCAGTCGCGCCAGTTCAGATATGCTGCCCACCAGTTCCTGTTCCCCTAACAACTGCAGACTGGCCTCTCCCTCCAGTCCTCCCAGGCGCAAGGCGCGCACGGGTGTGCGGCCGCCCTCCAGGGCCACCAGGTAGCGCGGTTTCTCCCGCGAGGTCAGCAGCAGGCAACTCTGGTGCTCGGTCTGGGCGACCCGGCGCAGCAACCGTCCATAGTCTTCGTAGCCCGCGCGCATGTGGCCCGTGCCTTCCCCTTCCTCCAGCAGCACCTCCAGATTGTCCAGCACCAGCAGCGCACGCTCTGCGCGCATGTGCTCTAGCAGCAGCCCCAGGCGTCCGTCCAGGCTGGTCGGCACCTCTCGCAACGGTTGGGGGGTAAGCACCTGCAGGCAGTCCGCCAGCAGGGCCTCGCAGGAGGGGGCGTCGCGCAGCGAGCGCCAGAGTACCACCTGGAAGTGCGGGGCCACCCGGTGCATGAGGGTGACCACGAGCGCGGACTTGCCGATGCCGCCCATGCCCAGCACGCTGACCACCCGGCAGCGCTCCTGCACCACCCACTGCTCCAGCGTGGCCACCTCCTCCTCGCGGTCGTAGAAGCTCGGCACCGCCAGCGCGTCTCCCCAATCCACCCGTTGCCCTGGCATGAGAGTAGCCGCGGGCATCTCACCTGGTAGGGGACCCTCCGGCGGCGCAGCTGGCGGAAGGCTGGGCGCAGGGGGCGCGTGGGCGAGCAGCGCCGCAAGCCAGACCTCATCCAGGAGTACCTTCTGATGCGCCGCGTGCCAGAGTGAGCGGATCTGCTCGACCTCGTGCCCGGCGGGAAAGATTGAGGCTCGCACGCATATTACCAGGAACGCCGTGAGGTGCTCGGCTTTAGGATACGAGCTGCCAGCCTCCCACCCTGCTACGGTACGGCGGGAGACGCCGAGCCGCTCGGCCAGCGCCGCCTGTGTCAGGCCAGCGTTTGTGCGCAGCGTCAACATCACCTGGCCGAAGGCATAGTCAAGCTCACCATACGAGGATTTCGTCATGGGGGGTCTCCTTCCCGTGTGACCTACCTCAGTTAAGCAATATGAAATGATGTGAAGTGATGTGTCGGCCAGTAGACGGTGACTTCCGCAGTAGATACCAGTATACTGGTGACAGTCGGGTGTCCCCCTCCAGGCGGGCCAACACCTGCCTGAGGTTAAACGGGACAAAGCAAGGCCATCAAGGTCAACCCCTTCAATTTCCCCCTCCATCATAGCATATTTTTCTGCCGAAATGCGCCCCTGATGCCCCTGAAACAGGGCAATTTTAAAGTCGCGCCAGGTTGTGTGAGCATGGCGGCCGCAAGGGTCGCCTCTACCATACACGGAGAACAGGTGTAGCAAGCTTAGAATAGTAGAGGCGACCTTTGCGGCCGCCATGCACTTCACAACCTGGCAACAACCCCGTCCAAGAAGTGAAGCAAATTGAAATCACATGCTACCTCATGTACACTGACTTTCCCCGCTCGTGCTTCTATACTGTTGAATGAGGAACAATCCTCATTCAACAGTCAGAGACGACGACTTTAGATTGATACGGGCGCTGCAAGTCGAACGACCCGCGCAGGGCTCAGAAATAAGAAGAGGACAATTATGGAATTCCGAAAGTTTTTCTCCGGTATGACGGAGCAGCCTGCCCGCGGCATATGGGATTGGCAGACTCGAACTGGTGGGTTTTTCGCGCGAGCAGATTGCTGATCTGTACAGAGTCAAAGCGCTCTATCAGCAAGGGGTCTATCACGAGGTCACTCCTGAGCAAAGGCGACTGGAATTTGTCCTCTGGCTCTACCAGCAGGGTCGCCTGCAAAGCTAAGCCGCTAGCACGAGGGAGGATGGGGAACAGGGCAGAACATTTTCCGCCGTTTCCTACTCGCAAATAAATAGGAGCAGATCATGAGCCAGTTACATTTGTCGCTGTTTGGCGAACCGAAAGTAAAACATGGTGAGGCTACGCTCACTTTCTCCACGCGCAAGGCGCTGGCCCTGCTCGTCTACCTGGCCGTAGAAGGCGGATTGCACACGCGCAAAACCCTGTCCGAATCGTTCTGGGCAGAACTGGACGCTGAACACGGGCGAGCGGCCCTGCGGGCGACCCTGCTCGAACTGCGCAGACTCTTCGAGCGCTCTCATGCAGTGAGCGAACAGGCCCACCTGCGGATCGAACGCGATACGCTTGGCATCGAACAGGGCATCTCCCTTCTACTGGACCTTCGCCTCGTAGAATCTGCTAGCAAATTGGTAGAGCGCGGGGTCGAATCGCTCGATGGGCAGGCGCGCGAAGAACTGCGCCAGCAGCTAGAACAGGCCACCCGCCTGGTTCGCGGCCCTTTCCTGGCTGGCTTCACGCTGCGCGACTCGCAATTCTTCGACGATTGGACCTCCCAGCATCGAGAGTACTGGCATCGTCGCGTGTACCAGGTCTTTGATGCCCTGTCGATGCTGTACGAACAAGGGGGAGAGGTGGAGCGCGCCATCGATATCGTGAACCGCTGGCTGGGTTTCGATCCGCTCAATGAAGAGGGCTATAGACGCCTGATGCGGCTGCGCTTCTCACAGGGAGACCGGGTCGGCGCATTACGCGCGTACACCCGAGGCCGTACAGTCCTGGCAGAAGAACTGCAGGTCGAGCTGGAACCCGAAACCGTGGCTCTGGCCAAACGCATTCGCCACACCGCTCCTCTCCGCCCGGTGCAGGTTCAGGCACCACAGGCTTCACCCGGTCAACCGCCCGCTGACCTTCTGGACGGCCCGTTCCTGGGACGAGCAGCCGAGTTTGGCACTCTGATCGATAGCTACCAACGCGTGCGAGCCGGGCAGCCTGCGCTCGTCCTGATCCAGGGAGAAACCGGCATCGGCAAAACACGCCTGACCACCGAATTCGCTCGTTGGGCGCAGGCGCAAGGGGCCGGTGTACTGACGGGCAAAGCCCTGCAAACCGGGAGGCAACTCCCATACCAGCCGTTCATCGATGTTCTGCGCCGGCAGATGGAGCAGGAACAAGTCCCCGATGGCCTCCTCAGCGATGTCTGGCTGACCGAAATCTCTCGCCTGCTGCCGGAGCTGCGCGACCGCTATCCCGACATGCCCATCCATTCTATGGACGAGGCGCTTGGGTATAACTGCCTGTTCGAGGCCATCGCTCGTCTTGTCCAGCTTTGGACCGCTCGCCGTCCACTGGTACTCCTGCTTGATGACATACAGTGGGCCGATACAGCCACGCTCGACCTGCTCATCTATCTCGCGCGTCGGCTCACCGAACAGTCAGCGCCGGTACTGCTGCTGCTCAATCTGAGTACAGAGGCCGTTGGCTGCACCGATGAACACTCTACCTGGTTGATGGCCCTCAAGCGGACGCGCCTTCCACTGACCATGCTTCAACTCGCGCCATTCACGAAGGAAGAGACGCGGCGCTTCGTGCAGGAACTCGCGTGGGCAGAGCAGCCACGCGAGGTAGAGCGCAAAAGCTCAGCCGACAGTTGTCCTGTTAGCGGGCAAGCCTCTGCGACCCGGGAGACCCTGTCGTACCTCACAGACTGGCTCTATAGCCAGACGAAGGGACAGCCGCTTTACCTGGTAGAGATGCTCAAAGAGCTGATGGTCCGCGGGATTATATTCCCCACTCTACAGGAGAAAGGTGCCTGGGGGCTGGTGTTGAGGCCCGACTTGCTGGCGCACACACCGGCCGGTGAGCTCATTCCACAAAGCCTGCGTGAGCTGATCCACTCCCAACTCGGCCTGCTCTCGCCGTGCGCCTGGACATTACTGGTGGCCGCGTCTGCGCTGGAAGAAGGACTTACGTTTGAGCATCTCTGTCAGGTGGCCGACCTCGACGCATTGGAGGGCTTGCGTTCCCTGGAGGAGCTACTACGCGGCGGTTGGCTTAGTGAGGGGACTGAGCTTGCAAAATCGCAGATGTGCGATGGGTATGCCTTCCCTCGCCAGATGATTCGCGAGGCGGTGTACCAGGAGGCAGGGGCGGTCCGACGACGGCTCATGCAACAGCGCCTGGCGGCGATCATTCGAGAAGGGATCGCGGATGAGCAGCATGAGAACGCCCGCACTCCTTATTCCTCAACCGCAGGTGAACGCGTACCGGCAGATCATAGTAAAGGGCAGGGACCGTGGGTCATGGCAAAAACGGGCGGTGCTCACGCCGGTGCTTTTTGGATGACCGGAAAGGAAGAAGAACATGTCAAATATAGAACTCATACAGCAAAGTACTCCAAAGGAGCAAGGAGTCCCGGATGGCACGCTGGTCAAGCTGGCGCTGGCGGGTGATCAATCCGCTTTTGATTTCCTTGTGAACCGATACCGCAACATTTTGGCGAGCTACATCGGGGGCTTTTTCAGAGACAACGAGCAGGTCTTAGATATGCTCCAGCATGTCTTTCTCCAGCTCTACCTCTCTCTGCCGATCCTGTTGACGAACGTATCGCTTCACGCCTGGCTGTTTCAGGTGGCCCGTAACCGCTGCCTGGATGAGCTTCGCCGTATGCGCAGGCAGGCGGCAATTCCTTTCTCCACCCTCGGGCGGGAATACGGGGAGGAGGAACAGACAATGGTAGCAGCTATCCCCGACCCCGATCCGCTGCCGGAAGAGGTTGCCGAGACGAGCGATCAGTATGGTTCGCTGCACGAGGCCATTGCTTCGCTTCCTCCGAAGTTTCGCTCGATCGTTCTCCTGCACAGTTTCAGGCAATTGACCTTCACAGAGATCGCGCAAAAGCTTGACATGCCGGCGTTGACCGTCAAGACTTACTTCTACCGCTCGCTTCCCCACTTGCGCAGGATGCTGGCTGCCGACGCACACTTTGCATACGTCTCGTAGTGTGAAACCTGCCTGTTTTTTACGCGCCCGCCAACGCTTCCTTTCACTGCGCGCGCGTATCATGCCGACAGAGAGCAAGAACGTTTCCCCGGTTGAAAGGGGAACGCTCTCAAGAAGAGTTTTCGCCGTTTGACTCGCGTCTTTTCCTGGCGATTGGCCCGAGAGTCTGAGGATAGCGGCCGAAAACAGTAGTGTATCGTTTTTCGTTGTCATTCAACAACAAGGAGTAACACAATGCAACAAATGATTGGTAACTTTCGTACGATGTTTTTGTTTCGTGGCTTCGCCGCGATCATCTTCGGCGTGCTCACGCTGGTATGGCCGGGGCTGTCGCTGGCCGTCCTGGTGATCATGTTCGGCGTGTTTGCCGTTGTCAGCGGCATCACCGCTGTGGCGGCTGCCCTGCGCAACCATGAAGAGCAGGGGTGGGGACTTCTCCTCTTCGAGGGTATCCTGGGTATCCTGGCGGGCGTGGTGGCCCTGATCTGGCCTGGCATCACCGCGCTGGCGTTCCTCTTCCTGCTGGCGGCCTGGGCGATCCTGACCGGCATCCTGGAACTGGTAGCGCCGCTGTCCTTCCCCATGAGCTTTGGGCGCGGCCTGCTTTCTGTGCTGTCGGGCATCGTCTCGATCGTCTTCGGCATACTGATCGCCGCCCGGCCGGCATCTGGCCTGCTCACCGTAGCATGGTTGATCGGCATCTACGCGATTATCGTCGGCATCATGCAGGTCGTGGTGTACTTCGAAGCCCGCTCGCTGGCCTCGAGCCTGGCCTGAGCCGCGTAGCCCCAACAGTGCTCTCCCACCTGCGGTCTCGCCACTCACGGTGAGCCACTGGTGGGAGAGCGCGATTCTAAGCAGCAGGACATGCGGAACAAAGAAAGGAACACATCATGCAGCAGACTGACCAGAACGAAAATCGGCAGGAGCAGGCGGCTAAGGGAGCCGAGAACGCTGGGCAGACGACAAGCAGCGCTTCAAAAACCGACCGGCACCGCAGGAAAGCGACCGCGTTCCTCCTCCTGGGAGATGCGCTGCAACTACTGCTCTTTGGACTACTGGCAGTGTTCATCCACATCCATCCTCTCCTGCCACTCGATGTGACGATTACGCGCGAATTTCAAGAGAACCAGGCTCTCTGGCTGCGCATCAGCATGCTCGCCATCAGCTACCCGGGCAGTTCGTTCCTGCTGCCCGCTCTAGTGGTGCTGACGGTAGTGATCTTCTGGGCACTGGGGGACCGCTTAGAAGCCGTGTTCATCGCGGGGCTCTCGGCGTGCAGTCTGCTCCTCAACCTCCTGCTCAAAGTGCTCGTCCACCGGCCGCGCCCCTCGGCGGGCCTGGTGCATATCATTGTGAAGAGCCTGGGATATAGCTTTCCCAGCGGCCATGTGATGGCCTACATCGCCTACTTTGGGCTGCTCTTCGCCTTCGGCATCATCCTCTTCCAGGGCCGGCATTGGTGGCGCACCGCCCTCTTGATCGTTTCGGCGGCCTTTGTCGTGTTCGTCGGTCCCTCGCGCGTCTACCTGGGAGACCACTGGGCCAGCGATGTCATCGGAGCCTACCTGATCAGCGGCGTCCTGTGGGGCCTGGCCCTGGTCCTCTATCTTCCCCTGAAAGAGCGCACCGTGCTCGAGACGCGCCGCTCGCGCACCCGCATGATGAAAAAGCGCTACCTGCGCGCGTTTCCCACAAAGGAGTGACGGCCCATGTCTTCCCATGCTCCTGAGAGCGCAGACACTAAAACGACGACTCGCACGCCTTCCGGTCGAGCCCTGCCGAGGAGATTGACCTGGGCGCTGACGGTGCTGGCGTTTACCGCCATCGGGGCGGTCGCGATCTACGCCGTGTCGCTGATCTGGCAGGCGACCCTCCTCCTGCTCCTTTCCGCGCTGCTCGCCTACTTCATCTACCCACTGACCGAGTTCTTACGGTGCCACCTCAAGCAGGCCCTGGCGATCACTGCTGCCTACCTCCTGGTAGCGGGCGCCCTGGCGGTGGTCGTGTTTATCGTGGCCTCCTCTGTCATGCGGCAGGTCTCATCGCTGGCGCACACCATCACTTTCCTGCTGAGTCCCGCCGGTGCGCGACAGCTCCAGCCGGTCTTCGGCTTCCTGGACAAGCTGGGCATAAGCGGAGGCCAGGTCGCCGCGATTCAGAACCAGCTGCTTTCCCAGGCGCTGGGAGCGCTCTCCGGGCTGCTTCCGTTCCTGGCCAGATTGTTCAACAACGTCATCAACCTGCTCATCGTCATCACGCTCAGCGTCTACTTCATCCTGGATGGCCCGCGCATCGTTGGCTGGCTGAGCCACAAAACTCCGGCCAACCAGAGGGACACCATCGACTTCCTGCTGCGCACGCTCGACGCGAGCCTGGGCGGGTACTTCCGCGGCACGGCGCTGCTCGCGCTGGCGGGGGCCGTGTGTACCGGCGTTGTGCTGGCATTTCTGCACGTTCCGTACGCGGCTCTGCTGGGCGCGCTCTTCTTCCCGCTCTACTTCGTCCCGGTGATCGGGACCTTCGTGATAGCTGCGCTGTGCATCCTGGCGGCCCTGCCGCAGGGGTGGGCGGTGATGCTCATCGTGGCCGTTTTTATGGTGCTGCTCATGGGGGTCGTCCTGGGGCAGGTGCTGGCACCGCGCATCTTCAGCAAAACGGTGGGAGTGCATCCCATCGTGGCCCTCTTCGCGCTCTTCGCCGGGGCAGAGCTCTTCGGCTTGCTCGGCGGGTTCCTCGCCATACCCGTTGCCGGGGTACTCCAGCAGATCATCGTGGCCCTCTGGCACAGGTGGAAAAGCCAGCATCCCGATCAATTTCCCCCGGAAAGGCCACCTCTTCAGCAAGCAGCGCTATTGCCTGGTGAGCAGGTCACCCCGGGAGATGCGGCTGCCCCTGGCGTCAAATCCTGACAATGAGTTGAGGCAACCTGTAGTGAAGCGCTGCTAGCGCCAGGTTTCTGTTTTGGAGGTGTTCCATCTATGGATACTGATACAATAAAACAACCGTCGCGTCAGAAGCCATCGCCTGGGACGAAGATTATCGCAGCCTTGCTCGCAGTACATGGCCTACTCCTGATCATCATCGGCTTGATCGCTTTTTTTGGAGGCTTCGTAGGTGTCTATGCGGTTTCGAACGGTCACGCTACACCGGGAGCCGTCGTAGCTGCCCTGGGAGCGTTTCTGGCGTGGATTTTTCTCCTGGGAGGGATTGTATCTTTTCTCTGTGCTCAGGGATTGCTGGCGTGGCAGCGCTGGGCTTTCTGGGTGACGATGGCCCTGGAGGTCATCAATCTACTTTGGGGGTGGTGCGCGCTGACGCTGCGGCTTTTCTCCCCGTGGCCCATCGTTGTGAGCATGAGTGTTGCAGGAGCTATCCTCCTCTATACGCTGATAGTGATAGGCTTCCGCACGTTTTCTCACTGATGAAAAGTTTCACGCCTCTACCCACGCTTTTTCCTACGCGCTGCAAGTAAGCTGCCCTGTGTACGCGAGCGCCGCAGAACAGAGCGACCTCTGTTCCATGCATTACCGCGTGATGAACGCTCTGCAGTACACAGGGCATATTGGTGCAGTTATCTGTCCCGGTCCATGGGCACGGTTCCGGGTTTGAGATCAACACTTGCACCCTCATCTATGTCGTTTGAACAAGAACAAGGAGAAACATTCCATGGCAAACATCTTCGAAACCGCGCGCGCAAAACACGCATACAACCAGTACATCAAGGGACTTGAGTCAATCGAAGGGCTGATCGAGACCCTTAGCGGTCCCGGCCCCTTCACCATCTTCATTCCCACCGATGCCGCTTTCGATCGCCTGTCTGCTGACCAGCAGGCCAAACTGTTCGCCGATCCTGGCAAACTGGCGAAGGTGCTCAAGTACCACATCGTGCCGGGCTACTTTACCGCCGACGACCTGCTCGATCGCCTCTTCCTCAAAACGCTTGAGGGGCAGCGGCTTCGCGTGTGGTCAGACATCTCTGAGACCGAGCTAGGGGAGGAAGATGAAGATATCGATGGAGACGCGCTGAGCTATGTCTCCAGGGATACAGTGACCACCGCTGTGCGGGAAAGCATCAAGATCAACGGCGGGCATGTGATCGAGGCCAACGTGATCGCGGACAACGGCATCCTGCACGTCATCGACAAGGTGCTCGTTCCGCAATTCACCATGCTCTAAAACCCGGCAGCGCCCCGTTCGTTCCGGGCTGCTCGGCACGGCCCGCATACTACCCGGAACGAACGAGTGGCCGCCGCGACCTCTCACGCAGTGAGAGAGGAGGGTAAGGTACCATGTTCAACGCTCTGAAAAAATTCCTGCGCGTCCTCGGCCCCGGCATCATCACCGGAGCCGCGGACGATGATCCGTCTGGCATCGCCACCTATTCGCAGACAGGCGTGCAATTCGGCTACGGCCAACTCTGGACAGCGCTGTTCATGCTTCCGCTCCTGGCTGGGGTTCAGGAGGCCTGCTCGCGCATCGGGGTCGTCACCGGCAAAGGGATCGCCGCCGTCGTGCGCGAGCACTTCAGCAAACCGGTCCTCTACATCGTCGTGCTGCTGGTACTCATCGCCAACACCATCAACATCGGGGCCGATATCGGGGCGATGGCGGCGGCGGCGGACCTGCTGCTCCCCCTGCCCTTCGTGGTCTTCGCCCTGCTCGTCACGGCTCTCATCTTAACACTCGAGATTTTCCTGTCGTACAAAGCCTACTCGCGCATCCTCAAGTGGCTGACGCTGGCCCTGCTGGCCTATCCCCTGACGGTCTTCATCGTGGCGGAACCCTGGCCCACGATCCTGCGGGCGACCTTTCTGCCCCATCTCGAATTCAATTTCCAGTTCCTCTTCGTGATCACCGGGGTGCTGGGGACCACCATTTCCCCCTACATGTTCTTCTGGCAGGCATCCGAGGAGACGGAAGAGGAGCGCGAGGCGCACCTGATCGGCAAAGACGGCCGCCCCCGCATCAACTGGGGGTTCATCCGCAGTATGCGCATCGATACCTTCACCGGCATGTTCTTCTCGGAGGTGGTGACCTGGGCCATCATCGTCGTGACGGCCACGGTCCTGCACGGCAACGGGGTGACGAACATCCAGACGGCGGCCGATGCCGCACGGGCCCTGCTGCCACTGGTACATACCTTCCCCAACGCCGGCTTCATCGCGCAAGCGCTCTTCGCCACCGGGATCATCGGCCTCGGCCTGCTCGCCATCCCAGTACTGGCCGGGTCGGCATCCTACGCCGTGTCGGAGAGCCTGCAGTGGGTCGAAGGGTTAGATCAAAAACTGACGAAAGCGTGGGGATTTTACGGTGTCATCATGGTGGCAACCCTGATCGGGCTGCTGCTCAACTTCATCGGGATCAATCCGATCAAAGCCCTGGTCTATGCCGCCGTGCTCAACGGGGTGGTGGCGGTGCCCCTGATCTTCATCATCGCCCTGATCGCCAGGAATAAGACCATTATGGGGCAGTATAAGAGCGGCTGGTTTTCGAACCTGTTGGTCTGGCTCACTTTTCTGGGTATGGCTGCGGCCGCCGTCGCCATGTTTGCCACCCTGGGGCACTAGAGATTTTTTCCGTACGAGAATTATAGACGCATAGTGAGGAGAAACTCATGTTTGAAGCAACCTTCAGGATTACTGCCCTGGTCAAAAGCGACGGGCAAGGGCAGCGTGTCTTCCACGTCACGGAGCGAGAAGCGGCCGCCAACGACACGGAGTTCTTATCCCGCCTGGCGGCGATGTATCAGCGGGAGGTATACGCAGCGCTTCAGGTCGGTGATGACTTGACGGTCGCGGTGCGGCTCGACCTCCCGCCCAGGGAGGTGGAACGAACCGTCCACCTGCGCGAGGACCGGCTCTTCGAGGGGGAAAGTATGCCGCGGCCAACCGCGGACCCGCTTCCCTTCATGCGGGCATTCTACGAGCCGTTGATGTGGGGGGTGGAACTGGGCGATGTCTTCACGATCACCTTCCGGGTGCAGCGCCCCTAGCAATTCGCTGCGCGGCTCCCCTGAAGCTGGAGCGGGCTCCCGCGCAGCGGTGCATGACCACGGTCGGACCCGCCGCTTCGGCCGTCTGCCCGCCCGGCTTCCTCTGACACCATCGCCACCTGACTTCTCGTAGTTTACCTCTTGCTCCGTTGCTCCTTCCTCCGGGGGCTTTTGCGCCTGGTTTCGCGTGGTCCAGGCATCCGTGCCGGGATGTGATCTCCGGGGCTGTATTTGCGTTTCTGCTCCTGAAGGATCGTGTCATTCATGTGGATGTAGTTGAGCACCGTCGTCAGGTCCTCATGTCCCAGCAACTCCTGTAGACTGAAGGGATCATTGCTCTTGATGAGGTAGTTCATGGCAAACGTGTGTCGCAGGATATGAGGACTGATGCGCTTTCCCTGGATACCGGCCCGTGTTTTGAGTCTCTTGAAGAGCATCTCCATGCCATTCTTCGTGAGCGGCTGACGGGTCTCGGAGAGAAAGAGGTGATCCTCTCCGGCGCTGCCCCACTCGGCCAGCTCCTCCTCGTCGGGACGATGTTTATTCAGGTAGTAGGAGAGATTGCGCAGACAGTTCTGTCCCAGGGCAATGCGTCGCTCCTTCGCTCCCTTCCCCAGCACCGTCACCACCCCATGTTTGCGGTCCAGATCGTCCAGGCGTAGATTGATGAGTTCAGAGACGCGGATGCCGGTATCGTAGAGCAGCCAGAGAATGGCCCGGTTGCGCACCGCCGCCCGTTCGGCAAACGGACCGGTCTCGTGGGGAGGAGCGCAGGCGAGCAAGAGCTTTTCAAACTCTTCGTTGGTAATGGTTTGGATGAGGGGCCTGCCGACTTTGGGAAAGACCACGCGCTCAAAGGGGTTGCGCTCGATGGTCTGGCGGCGCACCAGCCAGTGGAAGAAGGCGCGTGCCGAGCGCGCATAGGTCTGGACGGTGCGTTCGCTACGGACTTTGCCTCGAGCAGCAGGAGTGCTGCGCAGGTGAGCAAACCAGGCGCTGATGTCGTCGGCCTCGACCTCATCAATCTGGGTGATGTCTAACTCCTCTTCAAAAAACAGGCGCAGCAACCCGAGGGCGGTACGGTGCCACTCGAGTGTTTTCTCGCTGGAATTGCCACCGATATGATCCTGGATGTAGGCTTCAATGAGTGTCGCGATGACGCGCCGTGTAGCTTGCATCTCTTGTCGGACGGTTTGCTTGTGCTTGGTTTGACGAGCGACTTCTTCTTGCTCGTCTTGGTGTTGGCGGATTTGCGCCTGGGCATCGAGCCTGGCGCGTTGGGCTTGCGCGCGTGCCTGGGTGACACGCGATCCTTTCTTGTTCACTCGTTTGCCTGGCCCTTTTGACTGCTCAGTGATTGCTGTGTATGACTCGTTGTTCGTCGCCTTCGACACCATGATGGCTTGTTTCCTTTCTTCTGCATCATCTTGAACCTCTGCGGGATCTGGGTGATGCGTTCATGCAACACATCAACATGTTCAAGCAGTAATCCAGTTGTATCAGGCGATCACTCTCCATGTGCGAGCATCGGTTTCCTGGCAACAGAAAAGGAAGCGCGGCAGACGGCCTCCAGCCTCTCGTCGGAAGGAAGCTGAGAGGCAGGTGGTTGCTTTCTCTTGAAGGCAGGTACTTGCGTCCTGGGAAAGGCAGGCCGTCTCGGACTACACTGCTTGTGAACACTTTTATCAGGCACGCTCATATTGCCATCGATACCTATAAGCTGGCTCTATAAGCCAGTTCACAGGAAGCGAGCGGCGATGCTGTGAGTTCCTGCCTTCCAAGCAGGCTGTCGCGGGTTCGAGCCCCGTCTCCCGCTCCCTTGACACAACAAGTCTCTTTGCAGGCCGTCTACAAGCCGTTTGAAGACAAGCAAGCGGTATTGCGGTTCGCAAGGAGACGCCATTGTTTTTGGCGAAAAGATGTTCAGCGACAACCTGCCTCGATATGGCGCATTGCCTCACAAAAATCTTCCTTTTTCCGCTGCAAGCATCTCTTTTCCTCCGCTTCTGTCCTGGTCGCTCCTCCAAGGCCGCATCTTCGTTCATCAGCCTTGGAACAGGAGAGGAACATGGTATTCGTTAGAGAGAAAGAGGAAGATGTTGCATGAGGCAAGCAGAGATGAGCAGTCTGCCGCCTCAATACACCGATTGCCTGCTGCACATTTCGAAAGGAAGGGAGCGTGGAAATGTCGTTGAGTTATCAAGCAAACGCATGGTACAATACCAGCAATGGGACGTGAACTGTATGAACACGTATGGAGCGCCGGGAAGTCTGGTCGGCAGAGTCCGGCGCTCTTTGTGTTCTCGTAAGGGCTGCATGCTCCTCGACACGCGAGATGCCGGGTACACGAGCCGCGTGGAAAGGAGGCGTGTTGTTATGTCAGCCACGATTGCGCTGCTCTTTGGTGGGCTTTTGGCGATTGTCATCCTGGCGACCCTGGCGAGCAGGTTGCGCCTTCCCTATGCCATCCTACTCGTCCTGGGAGGTCTGCTGCTCGGCTTCGTGCCGGGTCTTCCCAGCATTGCACTCGATCCTGAGCTCGTGTTGGTGCTCTTCTTGCCTCCACTGATCTACTCCTCGGCCTGGCTCACCTCCTGGCGCGCATTCCGCGCGAACCTGCGCCCGATCTTGCAGCTGTCTCTCGGTCTGGTGCTGGTGACCACGCTCGTCATCGCCGTGGTGGCTCACGCCATCGCTGGTTTGTCCTGGCCGGTGGCCTTTGTCCTGGGAGCCGTGGTCTCGCCCACCGACGCCGTGGCCGCCAGCGCGACCGCCAAACAGCTGGGTCTGCCGCGTCGCATTGTGACGGTGATCGAGGGCGAGAGTATGGTCAATGACGCCACCGGGCTGGTGGTCTACCGCTTCGCCGTGGCAGCAGTGGTCACCGGGAGCTTCTCCCTGTGGCAGGCCGGTCTGCAGTTTGTCGTCGTCAGCCTGGGCGGACTCGTGATCGGACTGGTCATCGCCTGGCCGGTGGCCTGGCTGCACCGCCACCTGGACGACGCACCTATCGAAATCACCATCACCCTGCTCACCCCCTACGCCGCTTACCTGCTGGCCGATGCCCTGCAGGTGTCGGGAGTCCTGGCGGTGCTCTCGGCTGGCCTCTACTTGAGCCGACAGTCGTCGCGCTTCTTCTCCTCCAATACGCGTCTGCAAGCCAACGCCGTCTGGAATGTGCTGGTTTTCCTGCTCAACGGCCTGCTCTTCCTGCTGATCGGCTTGCAGCTGCGCAGTATCCTGGCCACTCTTGAGGGCCACTCACTGCTCTCGCGCGGTTGGACGAACTGGTGACCGAGGCCTGGGTTCCCGAAGATGCCCTCGCCCAGCTGCGTGCCCACTATACCCACAAGCTGGAGTCCCTCACCGCAGCGATGGATGGCGCGGGCGATGAGCGCTTCGACGACCATGAGCCAGTCAAGCAGCGGCTCCGGCAAGAGGTGCTGGCCGCCGAGCGGGCAGCCGTCATCGGCTTACGCGACCGCGGCCGCATCGATGATGAGACGCTGCGCCTGGTCGAGCGCGAGCTGGACCTGGAAGAGCAGCGCTTGCACTGAGCAGGAGACATCGGGAAGAGAGAGAAAGGAGGTGAAAGCTAGCTCTTGAAAATGTACCAAATGTGTGTAAAATATGTGCATGTATACACCGAGCGAATTTGGCAAGAGAATTCACGTTTCCGTATAGACGCTGCAACGATGGGACAGACAAGGGGTGCTCAGAGCGCACCGAACACCCACCAACAGGCGCTATTACACAGCAGCAGATCTCGAAGCGATCCTGCCACAAGCAACAAAAGCCGGACGAAAAACCGTTGCCTACTGTCGTGTTTCCAGCGTGACCCAAAAGCCGGACCTGAAAAACCAGCAACGCTTGCTCTCCTGCTCCTGCACGGCGCGCGGTTTGGCTGTGGATGAATGGATCAGCGAAATTGGTGGAGGACTCAATTTCAAGCGGAAACAGTTCTTGCGGCTGGTCGATGCCGTGATTGCCGGAGAAGTGTCAACCCTCGTCATTGCTCACAAGGATCGTTTAGCCCGGTTTGGATATAATCTGCTCTCCCACCTGTGTGAAACCCATGAGTGCAAGCTCATCGTCATGAACACGGAACAGCTTTCCCCGGAACAAGAGCTGGTTCAGGATCTGATCACTATCACCCATACCTTTAGCTCACGATTGTACGGATTACGAAACTACCGGAAGGCATTGAAAAAGGCTTTAGAGGATGATCAAAGCGCACAGCATTCGTATGAATCCCAGCCCTGAACAGGTGGAATATCTCAAACGAGCCTGTGGCACCAGACGCTTTATTTACAACTGGGGGCGGGAGCAGTGGGAAAAGCAGTATCAGGCGTATAAGCTGGAACAGGAAACGACTCCCGAAGAGCACCGTGTCCTCATGCCACCGCACGCGCTTGCGCTCAAGAAGCAGTTCCATGCCATTCGGAAACAGCAGTATCCGTGGACCTATGACGTCACGAAGTGCGTTGTAGAAGGAGCATTTGATGATCTTGGGCGAGCATACAGCAATTTCTTTGCAGAAAGGGCAGCATACCCGAAATACAAGAGGAAAGGCAAATCCCGCGAATCGTTTTATCTCTCCAATGACAAGTTTACGCTCGGCAGTCATTGGATCGCCCTTCCAGGATTGGGCCGCTTCATTCTGGATCAGCGTGCGACCTCAAAGGATCGAGGCAAGCTGAGGCGGACGTTTGGAACCGTCAATCTGGCAGAAAAACTGCGCTTTGTCGAACCAGCTCAGGCACCGTTGCCAAGGAAGAAGCGCAATCAACGCAAAGAGGTGATCTGCGACCAGGTCAAGATCCTTGGGGCGACGGTTTCCTGTGAAGCGGGGCACTGGTATGTGAGTATCCAGGTCGACATTCGATCAGCGGCACCGAAAACTCCTGAACCCGTGGTAGGGGTAGACGTGGGAGTAAAAACAGCCGCCGTGGTTTCCGATGGACGCAGGCTTGAGAACCAAAAGCCTCTGGCGCTCCATCTCAAAAAACTTGGCAAGCTGCAAAGAAAGCTCAGTCGGAAGCAGAAAAGCAAAGATCCCGAAACGGGCAGAACCATTTTCAGCAAGAATTATGAGAAGCAACGCGTGAAAGTGGCGCGTCAGCATCAACAGATCGCAGCCATCAGAGCAGATGTGCAGCACAAGTTCACCACCGAGTTGGCTCAGACGGCTGGAACTATTGGGGTCGAAGACCTCAATCTGCTGGGGATGATGGCCAACCGCACACTCGCGCGTGCCGTGGCTGACGCCGCCATGGGACAACTCTTGCAGTTCTTGAAGGCGAAAGTGGCCAGCGCAGGCGGTCAGGTCTTCATCGCCTCGCGCTGGTTTCCCTCGACCAAACGGTGTTCTGGCTGTGGGCATGTCAAAAAGCGCATGCCGCTCAAGCATCGAACCTATCATTGCCTGGTGTGTGGATTGGTCATCGATCGGGATCTCAACGCGGCTCTGAACCTGGCACAGTTTGCTCGTGATATGCTTCGCCAGCAGACTTAGCGTAAAGCTGGCCGTCCTGGGTAGTGGCTACGACCGATGACGTTAAAGCGCCTGTGGAGCGGATGTGAGACCGAAACGGGAGGGCTGATTCAAAGGTTCCCGTGCCATGGCAATCGGCAATGAAGCAGGAACAACTGACCGCTCAACGGTGTCTTGTACACTTTTGAGTATGAGAAAGGTAGCAGTACACAGATGGACACGCCGGAGCAGCGCCTCGCTCGTCACTTGCAAGGGACGATCCTGGCCTTTTTCCTGCTGGCGGTGCTGTTTCTGGTGGTGGTGTCTGTTGCGGCACCGTCGATCTATGCGAACATGCTCTTGCTCACCTTCTCTCCGGCAGAGCACTACCCCGCGGCCGCAACGCTCGTGCTGGTTGGCGTTGGGGGGGGTCTCGCCCTCGTGATGGTAGGCGTCCTGCGCCGTTGGCGTTGGGTGTTCTGGCTCGTGCTGGCGGCTTTTGGCGGGATGATCCTCGATATTCCCGCTACGATCTTACAGTTGACGGGGATCCTGCCAGCCCTGTTCCCGCTCTGGTACAGCCTGTGTCGGATGGGTGCCTCCCTGATGGCGGTCGCCATTGCCGTGTGGATGCTCCAGACCTATCGGTACTATGGGATGTGGGCCATGGGCAGGAAAGCCCCATTCGATGCGCACGCCCGTGATGAAGCGGTATCCAACCCAAAAGAGGCCAATAGACGCATCACAAGAAGGAGGGAAGGCCCATGAACCAGCAGGTCCTGCTCGGCGTGGATATGGATCTCTCACCAGCCACTCAGGCGATGTTGCAGATGGCCAGGAACTTCCTTCTGGAACTGGCTCCCCAGAGTCAGGCGAGGCTTTTGACCGTCATCCCGGTGCCCTTTGAGACGCCCTCCTCGCTGGGGCGCTTCCGCGGGCAGGTGCCTTCCCTGGCTGCCACGTTCGTGCAACGAACGCAGGCCCGATGCACCTTGCAACGCGCGTGGGCCGCCGTGGTGCAAGGGGGCATCGCGCCTGGACGCCTGGTATGAAGCGGCGATCACCCGCCAGCTGTCCGAACACGCCTGCGGGTTGTGCATCTTTACCCCAGAGGAAGTGGCTTCTCGCTTTGCACCCCAGCCTCGCACGCGACTGCGCCGCAAGGAGGTCACGGCCGCCACGAAGGCCTTGCAGCAGTTGGCCGACCAGGGGATGCTCATCTGCCAACAGGTCAAGGGAAGCTGGCAGTGTTTCAATGACTGAAGGAGAGAGGAGGGAGGGGAAGAGGTCTTTTCTCATTCCGAGACATGACAAACCGACGGCGAACAGGTATACTCTCCCTACTCGGTCCTCCACTCTCGGTACACATCCCGATGGGAGCGAGTGGGGAGGAGGTCCGGGGGTGACCAATAACAGGCATATCGGATGACACATGGAGGGGGCGTCCAAGATGAAATCAACAGAATCCAGACTCAATTCCTCGACAGCAAGAGCAGGGGTATGACCGTGAGTCGGCAATACACGCCTTGCTTGGAACTGATCCTGCCCAACGTCAGGCTCTTGCGGCACGGTTCGTGCAGCAGTGGCAGCAAGAGGCCGAGCAATGCGTTGAGCAGCGGCACTATCAGAAAGCCATTGAGGTTTATGCTCGGATTTTGGTGGTCGATCCAGGGCACGCTCAGGCCCTACAAGGACAGGCCCAGGCGTATCGCCAGGCAGGGATGGAGAAGCCGTAGAGCTCGATGAACGACCCTCGGGATGCGCAACGAGATACAAGCAAATAGGCAGCATAGTACGAAACGACTTAACAAGTAATAGTAGTCACATCGTCAGCCCGACTTTCGATCTTGTAGAAGTTCCATCTCAGTAGAGAAAGCATGAATGCGACGAAGGACGGTCCAGAGCTACTTCGCTTGAAAGCTCCATCTCGTTGCGCAATTCGTGGGAAGAGCCAATTATACATCGGCGTTAATATTTTTAAGCCTCCTCCCTCCAACAATTTCGTAGGAGCGCATCATCCACGTGGGGGAACACCCATGGTGGAGGATGAGGTGGGCCAATCGAACCTGGTGGAACAAGAGAGGCATGAGAATAGTACTGAGATGAGATGACGGAGCGTGGAAGAAACCGTTTCAAAGATGCCAGAAGGAAGGCTCACCCTCACTCACAACCTGGATCATGTCGTCCCTGGCCACGCCTTTCTCTGCTGTGATCTTTCCCACTTCCCATCGTGAGGCATCTCCCTCACGCCAGAAGCGGAGTGTGATTGAGTAAGGGCCCACCTGCAGGCGTTGTAGCTCAATCTCAGAGAGCCAATCGGGCAGCGTGGGGTTGACATAGAGGTGTTTTCCGGGCGCATCGGCTCGTAGGCCAAGTATCGTCCGTATCATATGAAAGATACTCCCCGTAGCCCAGGCCTGTGGAATATTGGCCCCGGCAGGATAGAGCACGGGAAAATCTACGTCTCCCCTCCGTTTCACACCTGCAAACACTTCCGGGGGCCGATAGGAGTCAAAGCGGTTGATGGCGTCGTAGATGCCCTTGATCACCTGATTGGCTTCATCTACCAGGCCATAGCGTTTGAAACCTGCCGCAATAATACCGTTGTCCTGCGGCCAGACGGAACCGAGTTGGTACAAGTAGGGATTGTACGCCGGATTATGGCTCGAAAGGGTACGAATGCCCCAGCCGCTCCACATATCTGCTCGCAACAGCCGCTTTGCGGTGCGTTCCGCCTTGTCCTGGTCCGCAATTCCGCCCCAGAGACACTGCCCTGCATTGGAGGCAACGGATGTAATCTGCTTTTTATCAGGGTCAAGTCCAAACGCAAAGCACCCCTCATCCTCCATCCAGAAGTCCTTGTTGAAGTTGCGTTTCAACGTTTTGGCCTGGAGCAGCAACGCTTTTGCGCGTGCCTCATCACCCAGCGCCTGAAAGGCTTCTGCCATACGGGTCTTCGCGTCGTAGACGTAGCCTTGCAGTTCGCACGTTCCCTTGGGCTGCTTTACCTGGCTTCCATCGGCGTACACGACAGCATTGCTCGCATCTTTCCACGCCATGTTCTCGTAACCGGGCGTCGAGAACGTTTTATATTCCTGGAAGCCATCGCCATCCAGGTCGCCATAGTGGTCAATCCAGTCCAGGCACCCTTCAGCAACCTTGCGGTACTCTTTGAGCAGATTGATGTCGCCAGTCCAGCGATAGGCCTCAGAGAGCACAATCAGGAACAGGATCGTGGCATCGGCTGCGCCGTAGTAGGGCGTGAAAGGAACTTTGTGGAAATGGGCCAGTTCGCCAAAGCGTATCTCATGCATGATCTTGCCTGGTTGAGCATCGCGCCAGTCATCGCGTTTGGTCGCCTGGTAGCCTGCCAGCCGTTTGAGCGCGCCACGGGCGAAACCCGTTGAAACGGCCATGTTCTGGAAAGAGACCGTGAGACTATCGCGCCCAAAGAGCGTCACAAACCACGGCACACCAGCAGCAGGCACCCACGCCTCGTCCGAAACGTCCATATCATAGATACGCAGAGCGCCCATGTCCTCGATCGCCTGGCGATACGTCCGATACAGGTCATTGTTCGGAGTGCTAATAGTGGTGCAATTTGCCTGCCAGTGGGCCTGCCGTTCATCAAAGTCGATTTTCGGCTCTTGTTTTGATGATGGTATTGCGCCCGCCGAGGGTGTGCCTTTCTGCCCAAAACTGCACGAGTCAGGGCCGGATTTTTTGCGGTGTTGTCCGTGTTCCAGGATCATATCCGCGCATGCTTGCCACCGCTGGCTCGGTTCTAGTTCGATTGCGAAGAAGAGCCGCCCATTGGCGTAGCCGGCGGGAATCTTGGAGTTTGATACCTCGTAGGTGACCGCGCGGTGGAAATCTTTGTGATCGTAGGTGGTGCGGAGTTGTTGCTTCTTTTCATGCCACAGGGTTTCTTGTTGGCCGCGCTGGACGAGATCGTTTGTTTTCACCTCGAAGATATCGGCGAAATCGGAGCGCATGGCCACTTCAAGCACGAATAGAACCTTCTCCCCACTGTAGTTTACGATTTCAAATTCTTCGTGGACACCCTCGCTCACTGTGCGGTTGAGGGTCAATCCCAGCGTATGCTTTTCAAGCACACCGCCCTCTGTCTTGATTGTGGGATTGGTCAGGTGCATCCGAGAAGCGTAGAAGGTCAATTGGCTGGCATTGATTACTTTCCAGGGAACGCGGTTGATATAGAGTTGATAGAAGCTAATGAAGCGCGTATCGAGCGTGTAGACGCCTTCATCACTGTCTGTATTGACATAACCGCGTTGGTCAGTAACCATGAAGGTGCGACCCTGACTAATGGTGATGACTGGTGGACCAACTTTAATTTCAATTGTCATTGCATTCTCCTGAATGTGAAAAAGCAAGCTCTGTTTCAATCAAAGTGTGTCTCAGAGGTCTTTCCCCCACTTGCCTGATGTTTATTGAGCGCTTGATCCAACGTAGAGCAAGCGGCAATCAGCGCAAGATGGGTGAAGGCTTGAGGAAAGTTGCCGAGGGCTTCACCAGTCGGGCTAATCTCCTCAGAGTAAAGACCGACGTGATTGCTATAAGACAACAGCTTCTCCAACAGCAAACGAGCCTCGTCCAGGCGACCTGTACGCGCCAGGTTCTCCACAAGCCAGAAGCTGCATGCACCAAAGGTCCCTTCTTGACTCTTCCCTGTGCCGGTGCTTGCTGCCACCTCGGGGTTATAGCGATGCACTAAAGCTCCGCTGGTCAAATCCTGCTGAATGCGCTCAATGGTCGCAAGCATACGTGGTTCCTTTGAGCCAATGAATTTGACACTCATCATTAAGAGGGCGCTTGCATCGAGCGCATCACTGCCATAAAACTGCACAAAACTGTTCTTTTTTTCATCCCATCCCTGGGTCATGACCTGCTCGTAGATCTGCGTTCGTATCTTCCTCCACTGCTCTTCTGGCGCTGGCCATCCTCGCTCTCGCGCTATGCGCAACGCGCGATCAAACGCCACCCAGCTCATCACACGCGAATTGACAAAGGCTTTTGGTCCTCCGCGGACCTCCCAAATGCCCTCGTCGGAGTCTTGCCAATGCTGACTCAGCCAATCGAGCAGGCGCAGGACGTTCTCCCACAAATCATAGGTGATGGCATCATAGCGATTATAGATGGCGATAGCATCCAACATCTCCCCATAAATGCCAATTTGCATTTGACTATAGGCTCCATTCCCAATGCGTGCAGGCTTACTCTGGCGATATCCCTCCAGGTGGTCGAGGGTCTGCTCCGTCAGCTCATGTTCGCCATTGATTCCATACATGGGCTGTAACGCGCCATCCTTTTTTAATTCATGACAACGGGCATCCAGCCAGCCCATGAACGCTTCAGCTTCCTGGGTAAAACCAAGTTTCAGTAAACTGTCGAGGGTGAACGAGGCATCACGCACCCAGGTAAAACGGTAATCCCAATTGCGCGCTCCGCCCATGGTTTCGGGCAGACTGGTGGTCGCAGCAGCCACAATCGCTCCTGTTGGCGCATAGGTCAACAGTTTCAAGACCAGGGCTGAACGTTGGACCATGCCTCGCCAGCGTCCCTGATAGGTACACTGCGCAAGCCAACCGCGCCAGTAGTGCAGCGTCTCCTGAAATGCTGCCTGGTAGTGACCTTCTGAAAGAGGCGAAGGCACATGGTCACGCTCCTTCGCGCTTTCCAGAACAAAGTGAACGGATTGGCCCTTGCGCAAAGTAAAGGTCGCCTGCACACCTCCTTGCTTGTTCTGCTCCAGTGGCAGAGGAGACGACAGGCTCAAACGGAGACTCGTACTTTGAAAAAGGGCGCCCGTATCCGACACCTCGACTCGATGAGAGTCGCGCGCATAATTAAAGCCAGGTTGACAGACGAGGACGAAGGTCATCGAACCATGCACAACCGTTACGGAACGAATGAGGCGATGGTGCTGTTCAGCAGTGCCTGCGCGCTTCATGGGCATAAAGTCGGTCAGCTCACCGGCGCTATTAGCGCTCAAAAAGCGCGTAAGTAAGACGTTGGTTTCCGGCAGATACATCTGTTTGCGCTTTATCTCCACTTCGTCCACAGGCGCGATGCGGAAAGAACCGCCCTTGTCAGCGTCGAGTAACGCGCCAAAGACACTGGGTGAATCAAAGCAGGGCAGGCAGCACCAGTCGATGGAACCATTCTTCCCAACGAGCGCAACCGTGTGGAGATCGCCAATGGGCGCGTAGTCCTCGATCGGGAGGTAGGCTGTCGCTGGATGGTGAGTCTGGTGCGTTTTTGCTTCTGGCATACGATATCTCCTAGAGCGCTCCCGTATTGACCGATAAGCCGCCGTCGATGATATACGTCGCGCCGGTAATGTAAGCGGCGGCATCGGAGGCCAGGAAGGCTGCCAGTTTGGCGATCTCTTCCGGCTGCCCCATGCGATGCAAGGGAATCTCCTTGAGCAGGGCCGCCATCTTCTGCGGGTCTGCCTCCACATCCGCGTCAATCGGCGTATGGACCGCGCCAGGAGCGATGTTATTCACGGTAACGTTGTGCGGAGCAAGCTCGAGGCAGATCGTGCGGGTCAACATGCGCAGGCCACCCTTGGCGCAGCAGTAGGGCACATTTTGGGGCATGGGGATGTCTTCATGCACCGATGAGATGTTGATAATCCGTCCGGCTCTCTTCTGCGTAACCATCGCGCGCGCAGCGGCCTGGGCGCAGAAAAAGGCTCCCTTCAGGTCAACGTTCAGCACGCGATCGAACTGCTCCTCGGTGACATCCAGAAACGGGCTGTGCATCTCCATACCGGCATTGTTGACCAGGATATCCAGGCGGTGAAAGTACTCGACCGTCTGCTGAATGAGCCCCATCGCCTGTTGATACTGCGACACGTCCGCCTGGATGACGATGGCCTTTCCCTTGTTTTTCTCGATGATATGTAGCACTTCCTCAGCTTTCTCCCTGGCATGGGCATAGTTCACCACGACGCTAGCCCCCTGCCCGGCAAGTTGGAGAGCGATAGCGCGGCCAATGCCGCTATCGGAGCCAGTCACAATGGCGACTTTCGAGTCGAATTGTCCCATGAAAATGTCCTTTCCGGTGCATGAAATATCTTTCTTTGTGAGGTTCTTCCCTATGAAACTACTTTTGTCCTGCGCATCAGTTGACGAATGGCGGCATACGTTTCTGGAATGACCAGAGGTACGGTGGCAAGCGTTGTGCCAGCAGCCAGAAGGCACCAGGAACAGAATGCATGGTATTTTGACTTTTGATCAACGAACAGTCGAATGCCCTGAGAGAGATCGAATGCTACTTTTGCTGCCAGCATCAATGGAATCCAGGGCTGCTTCTGTGCCCGATCTTGTCCCCCCATCGCGGCCAGGCCCATAGTCACGGCATAATTGCCGAGTCCCAGGATGCCATCGGGGGTTGAGAAGCGGGAATAGGCTTCCGCCGAGGCATCCACTCTGTCCGCGTCTAAACCTGGTAATGGAGGCTCGGGCAAGTGTTTGATGATCCCCATCTGATACAGCGTAATCAGGCCCATCGAGCCAGAAGCCACCATCGCTAAACCCACGATGCCGCGTCGCAGTCTAAGAAAATTCCCTGTCCCTGTACGTAATTCCCGACTTACTACTTCTGCTTTCATTTGCTCCTCCAGATGACAGCCGCGGTAAGCGCTCCCGCGACGCTCGCGCCCACCAGTCCGAGCAAGCCACGATGGGTATCCGCCCATACCTGGCGGCTCTTACCGGTCGCTCTGGCATCAAAAGTGCCACGCGCTCCATAATCTTTGTCGTCGTCGACAGGTTTCCAGAGGTTATTGGGCCGCTGCGGATTCTCAGGTTGGCTCGTCTGTTGCGACTTGAAGCCCGTCTTGCCCAGGTACCAGTCGCCGAAGCCTGGGGCAATCTTATTGCCCTGGATTACAATAACAGTGGATAAACCAATAAATAGCTCGCGACGGTAATGATCGGCAACATAGGTGATTGCGTCCGCAATCACCTCGGGCTGATAAATGGGCGGTACCGGTTGCGCCTTATCAGGGAGGCGGCTCTTCACCCAACCGAATTGAGGGGTGTTGACCGCCGGAAGCTGCACCATTGAGATCTTGACGTTACTGTGGTCGTGAATCAGTTCGCAACGCACAGCCTCGGTAAAGCCCTGTATGGCATGCTTAGCACCACAATAGGCTGATTGCAGCGGAATGCCTCGATATGCGAGGGCAGACCCGACCTGGATAATCCTTCCCTGGTTCCGCGGGAGCATGCGGTGAAGTGCCGCCATCGTTCCATAGACTTGACCGAGATACGTTACCTCGGTGACACGTTTGAAATCAACCGCGTCCATTTCCTTGAAGGGCGAGAAGACCGATGCCATCGCGACATTAATCCAGATATCAATGGGGCCAAAGGTCTGTTCAACCTTCTCGGCGGCGGCTTCTACCTGGTCGGCGTCAGCGACATCGGTTGCTATCACCAGGGCTTCACCGCCCGCCTCTTCGATGTCCTTACGCGCTCCTTCCAGCCCTTCGTGCCCACGAGCAAGCAGTCCAATGCGCGCGCCACGCCTGGCAAATGCGCGAGCGGTTGCGCGTCCAACGCCTGCGGACGCCCCTGTGACGACCACCACTTCCGGTTTCTTTTGCTGTGTTTTCATGACTCTTTCCTTTCTTGTTACGAAGACACTCCGTAGAGCGTGTGCCGCTTCTTTACTCTTGTACCACCAGCCAATCGAGGTCGCGCGGGATGCCTTTTGAAAGCACCTCGTTCCCGTCCTGTTTCACAACCACATTGTCGTTCAGGCGGATGCCGCCCATTCCTTCCAGGTAGACCGCCGGCTCCATGTTGTGTACCATGCCGCTCTGCAGTACCGCGTCTGAGGCCGGGTGCAAGACAGGAGCGGCCGCGTGATTGATGGCCTGGAAACCGAAGCCGTGTCCCAGCCCGTGCTTGAAAGCGGCACCAAAGCCGGCCTTTGCCATGACGCTGCGTGCCGCGCCATCCGCTGAGCGCGCCTGCGCCCCGTCGCGGATGACGCGCAAGGCGGCATCCTGCGCCACCACGCACGCCTCATGCGCTCGTCGCCACTCATCGCTGACTGTGTTGGCGAAGAAGGTGCGCGTCAGCTCGGCCCAGTAGCCGTTGATGCCGACCTCCATCTGAACCGTCACGCTATCTCCTCGCACAATGGGCGTGTTCGAGGTCAGGTTAAACGCCTTGTAGGCCAGGGCGGCGCGAGCGCCCGCCATGACATGAACGTGGGGCAGCACATGGCGGGCTCCCTGGGCCGCGTAGCCTGCACGCAGCAAAGCCGCGCATGTGGCGGCAGCCACCTCTGCCTCGCTTGCTCCCACCCGGATCGCAGCGCGCGCCGCCAGAAACCCCTGGTGTGCCACCTCCTCGCAACGCCGAATAGCGCCCAGTTCCTCCTCAGTTTTGATCGCAGCAAGCTCATCAAGCATAGAGGTGGCATCGCGCAGGTAGCCGCCGAGAAACAACTGGTGGAGGAGATCAAGCGTCGCCGGCCCCGGTACGCCTACCTGCGTGTACGCGGGGGCGATGGGCGAGTGTCCACCTTCGTAGCCAATAACCGCGTTTTCATTCAATTTTGCCGAGCGTAGCAATTCCGCTAACGGTTCGCGCACGGCTTGGATGGTATTGCCGATATGCTTCATCGTCTCCTCTGAGAACGTTTTCACCTCGACCGCTATACCCTGTGGCACGAGGTCCTCTTCGTCCTTCGGCACGACAAGGCGAATTTCGACCTCCCGGGCATTATTGAGTGAGACAACACAAAATGAATTGCCCAGGATTGGTTGGTAGCCGGTCAGCATGACCACGTTTTGCGGCGTCCGGCATACGAGCGCATGAAAATCTGCGCCTCTTTGTTTGAACATCTCGACGATGCGTTTGGCCCGTGTTGTGTTCATACGTATTCTTTCCTCCATTTATGCTCTGTAAAAGTTGTCAATTACGAAAGCCTCTCGTCCTGTGCATGCTCTCTCTGGCTGAGAACCGTTACGATAAGAAACAGCACAAAGAGAGCGGCAATCAAAGCGAATGATATCTTCTTCGTCCCGGGAGACGCGGCTATGTGAGAGGTGACAGTTCCTTGCGCAGCCACTGCCTCTGGACGCGGTCGCGCAATCACGAGCACCAGGACAAACAGACCCACGAAAAATACAATAATGAACCCATAATCGATAAGCGCCAGCATCTTTCTGCTCCTCTCTCTTTCTGCATCCTAAGCGAAGGACGCATAGGGCATGACTGTACACATGGCGATGTGACCAGGTGCGTTAAACATCCTCCACCTTTTTTTCGTGCACGCGCGGGACGGGATTCTGGCCCTTAAAGACATGGAAGAGCAACCAGAGCGATGGCAGAAGCACCACCATCCCCACGCTTGCGCTGATGAGGAATTCTCCAAGTGTCGTGGGCGGGCTGGCAGCGCCGGATACCGTCACATCCGGCGGGATGATGTAGGGGATCTGCGCGAGGCCCCACGTTCCGAGCAAGGCCCCAGTTTCCAGAGCGATCAGCAGGCGTGCTACTGTGTAATGCCTGTAAAACAAAGCCGCCGCCACGCCCACTCCGATCAGCATCGTCACGATGACGGCCCAGATGGCGTGATCGAGCATGCCCTGCCAGAGCAAGGGCGCTGCGGATGGCGCGAGCGCGAGGCCCAGGAGGCCACATGCCGCTGTCACCGCACCCGCAATGAGGGCGCGCTTGCGAAAGTAGGCAACGAGCCTGACATCTCCGCCCCTTTCCGCCTCCACGGTGAGGTACACCGCCGCGATGGTCGAGCAGAGAGCGACCGCCATCGCTCCCACCGTCAGCGCGAAGGGCGTGAGCCACGCCCCGACTAAGGCGACCGGTATGGCGCCGTGCTGAACGCGAATCTGGCCGCTGGCCACCGCTGCCGCGCAGGCACCGAACAGAAATGGGGTAATCGTACTGGCGGCGCTAAATGCCCGTCCCCACACCTCGCGCACAACGACGGCGTTGCTGAAATGGGACTGAAAGGCGAAGGAGGCTCCGCGCATCACAATGCCGATCAGCGCCAGGCTGAAAGGGATAAAGAGCGCGACCGCCAGGATTGCAGAGACGGATGGAAAGGCTGTGTAAAGGCCCACGATCAGGAAAATGATCCAGACGTTGTTTGCTTCCCACACGGGCCCTATCGCCCGGGCGATCAAGCGCCGTTCGTCTTGTGAGCGGGAGCCAAAGGTGAGAAGGTCCCAGATTCCCCCCCGAAGTCGGCTCCGCCAAGGGCGGCATACGCTATAATGGACAACCAGAGCGCGATCGCCGCCAGATAATCCAGGATCATCACACACCCACTTTCTGCTCGCTCTCGCCCGGCGGCGCGTTTTTTACGAACTCTTCCCACTCCAATCGGGGTTGGGGTGTACGCGCGAGGCGCAGCAGCAGCACGACCAGGGTCGTTCCCAGCAGGAGGTAGATGACGGAGAAGATCAAGAAGCTGACCCCTATCCACTGGGCGGGAGTGACCGCGTCTTTGACGCGCAGGAACCCGTAGATGACCCAGGGCTGGCGTCCTTCCTCCGTGGTGATCCAACCGAGTTCGACGGCGACGAAGGCGGCGGGTCCCGCGATCGCCGCTCCCCACAGTAGCCACTTCTTTTCAGGCACGATCCGCCGCTTGCGCCGGAAGTAGAACAGCCAGAAGAGCGCGCCAACGAAGAAGATGAAGAAGCCGCAGCCTACCATACCATCGAACGCGAGATGGACGAGCGCTGCGTCGGGGCGATCATTCGCGGGAAAGGCCAGTAGCCCCTTTGAATACGAGTTGAGATCGAAATGCGCCAGCAGGCTCTCGCCGTGCGGAATCTCGATGGCGTAGTAGACCGTGCCCGTCTGGGGATCGACGAGACCGCCGATATAGAGCGGTTCGCCTCGCCCGGACTGGAGAAGTCCCTCCATGGCCGCGTACTTTGTGGGTTGGGCCGTCTCCAGGAAGCGCGCGTTGAAGTCGCCGCTGACGATCTGGAGCGGAATGGCGACGGCCCCCACCGCCATCGCCAGGAGCAACCCCTTGCGATGGTAATCATCGCGTTTGCCGCGCAGCATCCCCACGGCATAGACGGCGGCGGTCCCGAAGCCCGCCGCGACGTAGCAGGCCAGGATCATGTGCGTCGTCTCGTAGGGCGTGCTGGGGTTGAGGATCGCCTGAAAGGGATCGATCCCGGTCACCTGCCCGTGGACGATCTTGAAGCCGGCGGGCGAATTCATCCAGGAGTTGGCGCTGACGATAAACCAGGCGGAGAAGGCGCCGCTGATCCAGACCGGAAAGGAGCAGAGCCAGTGCACCAGCGGCGAGAGGCGATCGGCCCCGAAGAGGTAGATGCCCAGGAAGATGGCTTCCAGAAAGAAGGCGAAGCCCTCCAGGGCGAAAGGCAGCCCGATGATGGCCCCGGAATACCTGGTGAAGGTCGGCCACAGCAAGGTGATTTCAAACTCAACAATGGCCCCTGAAACCGCGCCTATGGCGAAGACGATGGCAAACGCCTTCGCCCATCTGCGCGAGAGCGCCATCCAGACCGCATCCTTCTGCCGGAGGGCCAGCCCCTCGGCGATACAGAGCATCAGGGGCAGACCCACACCCAAGACGGAGAAGACGATGTGGAATGCCAGTGAATTGCCCATCTGGGCGCGAGCGGCGAGCAGGTTCATGAGTAATATCCCTTTCCGTTCACTTACTTCAGCCGAGGCACGCCGTGCCCCGACGTACCAGCGGGCGAGAGTTGATGGCGAATGGGTGGATTTGCTGCTGAGACACGTTCAGGATGCTGCGAGAGCAGGTCGGCCCCATTCGATATGAGATAGTCAGCGGTACGTGCCGCGAGCGCCTGAATTGTCAGCCCGGGATTGGCTGACCCCTGTGTGGGGAGGATGCTGCCATCGCAGACGAATAGGTTCGGGATATCGTGTGTCCGACCAAAGCTATTGGTGACGGACGTGTGCGGGTCCTTGCCCATGCGCGCTCCCCCCACAAGGTGGGCGTAGCGCGACTCCTGCACCACTTCTTGCGCGCCCGCCGCGTACAGCACCTCCGTCGTTTTCTCGACACCGAACGCGGCGAGCTTCTTGTCGTTGTCGTGCATCTTGAAAGTCACTTTTGCGACGGGCAGGCCGAAGCGATCCGTCTCTTCCGCCAACTGCACGCGATTATCTTCCCACGGCAGAATCTCGCCCAGCACGCCCAGAGCTGCCCAGTGATTGTAGTCCATCATGACGCGGCGCATGCCCCAGCCCCAGGCTCCCCTGGCTACCATCATCTGTTTCGCGAAGGCGATGGGAAGCGGCCCCACGGTCTGAATGGCAAAGCCGCGCGCGAAATCGCGCCTGGGATCGGTTTCATAGAACTCCTCAGTCAGCGCGTGCGCCGGTGGGGCCTTGTACATGCGAATAGGCTCCTCGAAGCGCCCTGCCACGACATTGCCGACCTGCACCATCAGATACTTGCCCACAGTGCCACTGGAGTTCGCCAACCCGTTCTCGAAGCCCGCGCAGGCGGAATTCAAGAGCAGGCGCGGCGTCTCGATGGCATATCCAGACACGATGACGACTCTGGCTCTCAGTTCCCGCTCGTTTCCATCGGGATCGAAATAGGTGACTCCCGTCGCGTGCCCATGCGTGCCCATATTGATGCGCGAGACCATGCAGTTGTCGCGGATCTCCGCGCCATGCCGGAGCGCGTCGGGCACGTGGCTGATCAGCGTGCTTTGCTTCGCTCCCACCTTGCAGCCCTGGATGCAGAAACCGCGGTAAATGCAGTGTGGGCGGTCGCCATGCGAACCTTCGAGGATGGCGACTGGTCCCCCTGCGCTTACGCGAATACCCAGGCTGGTGCAGCCTTTTATCAGCACGTCGCCCACGCCCCCCATGGCATGTGGCGCGTAGGCGTAGCCATGGGGGTCGCCCCAGGGGAAATAGGCGGGACCGGAGACAGGGATTTCTTTTTCGAGCAGTTCATAATAGGGTTTGATATCTGCATACGCGATGGGCCAATCGACGCCCACGCCGTCCTGGGAATAGACGCGAAAATCTGAGGGGTGAAAGCGCGGCGTAAATCCGGCCCAGTGAACTGAACCGCCGCCAACGCCACGCCCGCTGTTGTTCGCGCCAAGCGTGATGGGGTCCTCGCCACCCGTGATACGCAACTGGTTCCAGTACAGCTTGGACGAACCCGCCTCATCGCTGACCCAATCGCGTTCAGTATCCCAAAATGGACCTGCTTCTATCCCTACCACGCGAAATCCTGCGCGCGCCAGTCGCTGTAACAGCACTCCACCCGCAGAGCCGACGCCCACAATACAGAAATCGACCTCTTCGTCCGGGGAAAAGCGGTGCATCGGAAAATCGATTTTCTGAATCGGCCCTAGCATATGCGCATCGGTTTTTGGTGCCTTAAAACTTCCCAAAAGTGGGGTTGTCATATCGTGCTCTCCTCACTTGTTTTGCTCAATGCGAACCTTCTTGCCCGGACGTCTGCTGTTTATGACCTCCAGGTCCACCGATGGGTTTGTACGCGTCGGAGAGCGAGGTGGGCGGCGCTTTCCACTCGTAACGTTGTTCTTCGACCTCCCAGGGTTCCGGCTTGCCGTTTTCGAGGCGCATATAGCCGCGTGGATAGGCTGGGCCGCCAAAGCCTACCTCATCCCAGGCATAAGGATGAGCATAATACCCTTCAATTGCATCCTGCATTAACAGCATCCAGAAGCGCGTCACGGGCATCCTTTTCCAGATATCCTCACCTGCAGGTGGGTTGCCGTCGTGAATGCTTTGAAGTACCTGATCTTGTTCGCGCGGCTCAAGCTGGATGAAGGAGTGGGAAAACATATGTTGAGCTATGGCTTCAATGGCTTGCAGACCGAGGAGGTGTGCTTCATGATCGTCGGGCATATCTTCGAAGCGATAGCCATCAATGCGCCGATTATACAGCCGATCATCGATGTAGTTTACGATGGGAATCGTATGCGCCTCGTCGCGATCATCCTGCGGCAGCAAGCGATCACATACGGCCTGCATTAGCCGCGCCTGTTCGGCTGAGAAGAAGCGAATAGGCGGCACCTGCTCCACGCGATCTCGCACCACTTTGCGCGTAGCCTCATCCCAGTAGGCTTGCTGGCTCAAGGTCGAGAAACCAGGATAGTACCCTGGTTGGGCGCGTGGCGGCAACGGTTGCCCTGTAAGGGCGTCAACCGGCAGGCGGTCAGTGTCTACTTGTGGCTTCGTGCCGCTTAACACAGGAGAAACGCCATTTTTATTGCGTACTTTCATTATTTTGCCCTCCGTAGCAAGCTTGCCAGCAGTCCAAGAAAGCCGGTAGCGGCAAACAGCAGCGGCGCGAAAATGGGTGGGCCATAGAGTACGTTGTACAATGGTTTTGTAGTTCCACCCGGACGCCGCAGGACGCCACGTACATGATAAAAAAAGCCAACTGCTCCACTAATCAAAGCTAAGGCCGATGTCAGGGGTAGCAGTGTACGCGCCACCGTGCGGCTCCATACAGTGCAGATACCCGCAATCATCACGGCGGGCGTTAAAAGGATGGGAACCCATTCGATGCGATAGGTGAAATTATTCTTGTAGTGGGAGTAAAGCGACTCGAAGCCACTGAAAAACGCCGAGATTGCTGTCGCCACGCCCATAATGCGCTGAAAACGCCCTTCGCGGATTTCATGTTCGGCCACGCGCATATCCTTTGCAATGCCACGCGGCAGTATATCCATCCAGAGCGGTCGCTTTGCCCCGGTAGATCGTACCTGCCTGCGGGCTGTCTGTGGCAGATCATCCTCGCGACGCAAAAATGTCGAGACCAGGCCCAGAAAGCCGCTCGTCGCAAAAAGCAAAGGGGCTAAAACTGGCGGTCCCATCACGATATTGAAGACAGGAATGCGCCACCCACCCGGCTTGCGAGCAATGCCGCGCACATGCATAATGAAACCAACAACGCCATCGATGACGGTAACGAGCGAAACAATGGGCAAGAGGATATGCGCCGCCCAACGATTAAACACTGCCCCCACAGCGGCAATACACAACACAAGGCTGAGAAATACCGGCGTATACATAATCTGCTGGCTATAGCTGCCCACGTAATGTTCATATGTCACCTCAAGACCGCTCAACAAGCTTGAGAAGGCCGTTATGAGCGAGAGACTGCGCTGGAAGCGTCCTTCGCGAATATGTTGAAGCACCGTCTTTTCATCGTGGACAAGCGCTGGTGATAACAGATTTTGGAGTAAAGCGCCCGGCGCGTGTCCATTGCGAGCTTGATTACTTCTGGCGCCCTTTGCGCTGCTTGCGCTTCGCTTCTCACTTCCCTGTATGGCGGGAGTTTTGAGAGCCATTATGACCTTCCTTTCTCATCAAAAGTTTGTTAGATTTGTCTATTCGTATTGAGATCCGATACCATCCAGGTCTCATGAGATGCAAATTAACACAACGGTTATACAGCGTACTTCGCCGCGTCCTGCCGTTTGAACTCCAGACCCATACCCGGCCGCGTGAGGTCGGGGCGTAGTTCTCCATGTATGGGGGTCAGCGCACCATCAAAGAACATGCGCTCGATACGCACATGATCGTGGAAATACTCCATATGACGGAAGTTAGTGACCGCGCAACAGGGGTGGACGTGCAGCGATGGACCGCAGTGCGACGATAACTGCATGGAGCGAGCTTCGACCAGCGCGCCCACGCGCATAAAGCCGGTGATACCCGCGCAGCGCGTCGCATCCGCTTGCAGCACATCCACCGCACCCGCCTCTAACATGTGGCGGAAGTACCACAGATCATAGCCGTACTCGCCAGCAGCGATATCCATACCGACCGGGGCGCGGTCGCGAATCAGCCGCAAACCATCCAGATCATCGGATGAGACAGGCTCCTCAAACCAGGTGACTCCCGATTCGGCAGCAAAAATCTCGGCGAGAGCCAGAGCATCTTTTCGGCTGTACGCGCCGTTAGCATCGACAAACAATTCTGTATCTTGACCGATAGCCTCGCGCGCTTGTGAGACGCGCGCAGGGTCTTTCGATGGCTGGCTGCCAATCTTCATTTTGACGCGCGGAATGCCATTCGCTACCCAGCCGCCTAATTGCTTTTGCAGCCGCTCGCGCGAATACGAAGTGAAGCCGCCGCTGCCATAGATAGGAGCGCCCTTGCGCGCCGCCCCCAGCAACGTGACCAACGCCACATTGAGCAGCCGCGCTTTCAAATCCCATAGCGCTGCGTCAACCGCTGAGATCGCCATCGAAGCGATGCCCGGACGACCTAGATTGCGAATGGCTTTCACCATATCTAGCCAGCAGCCCGGCACATTCAGAGCATCTCGTCCCTGCACGATATGAACCAGCATTTCTGTAATAAGCTTCGCTGTAGCCAGGTCGGCATAGGTGTAACCAAGCCCCTGTTTTCCGCCAGCAGTCGCTTCGACAATCACTATGGTGGTTTTATCCCAGCTATAGGTGCCGTCCGACTCTGGAAAGTCGGTTGGCACCGTATATGCTGAAACGTCAAGCCGCTCGATGGCAACGCCTTTGTCGCCAAAGCGTGTGCCTGCCATGACTCTACTTCCTTCTCTACTCATGTTTGTGAGGTATGATACCCTCAAAAACACTCTTGATAGACTCTTTGATAATGCCGCCTTCATCTGGATCGCCCTTCAACAAAGCAGAAGCATAGTTTTTCGCTTCCTCAAAGCTGATGTGCGGCGGAATTGTGGTAATATCTCCAGAAACATACGCCTCGAAGATGCACCGGGCGGTCAGCAGAAAGAGCGGCGTCCCACGCTGCTCCAACATCCTCTGGCCTGTCCACACGAATACCTTTGAGTCCCAGCGAATTCAGCGTAACTGGCATAGGGGAAATCAGGCAGGTCCTGTGTGGCTGGCAGCTTTGGATTGCCCGCTTCGATACGCATCTCCCAGGTCACTTGATTCAGGTCGCGGTTGTTGAGGACCATGAAGATGAGTCGCGGATCGCTCCACTTTTTCCAGTACTTTTTGACGGTGATCAGGGCCGCGAGGCCATTCATCTGCATGGCTCCATCGCCCGTCAGAGCTATCGGGATGCGGTCTGGATAGGCGAACTTCGCGGCAATGGCATACGGCACGGCTGGTCCCATCGTGGCAAGGCTGCCTGAAAGGGAACCCATCATGCCACGGCGCATTTTGATGGTATTGCCATACCAGTTTGTGGCGGTTCCCGCGTCACCGCTCAAAATGATGTTCTCATGCAGCCGCTGAGAAAGCTCCCAGAAGACACGCTGGGGATTGAGGGGATCGGCGCTTTCCATCGAACGAGCTTCGATCACTTTCCACCAGTCGTGGTAGCCTGCTTCGATCTTTTCCCGCCAGGAGCGATCTGTTTTACGCTTTAAGTAAGGAATGAGCGCGCGCAGTGTCTCCGTGCTATCGCCGATCAGGTTCAATTCCATGGGGTAGCGCAGGCTCAAGTTGCGCCCATCAATGTCGATCTGGACACCCCGCGCCTGTCCCTCTTTTGGCAGGAATTGTCCGTAGGGAAAGGTAGAACCGATCATGAGCAACGTATCACAGCCCATCATCATATCATAGCTCGGCTTCGTGCCAAGCAGTCCAATCGTCCCCGTCACAAAGGGCAGATCATCGGGGAGCACTTGTTTGCCAAGCAAGGCTTTTGCTACGCCACAGCCAAGTAAATCGGCCACCTGAATAACTTCATCGGCGGCATGTTTGGCCCCGATACCCACGAGTATGGCGACCTTCTTGCCCGCATTGAGAATATCTGCCGCGCGCTTGAGATCAGCCTCGGTAGGTATCACACGAGGCATTGAGTAGCCAAGACCTGTATGGACCGTATTTGCGGTGTGAGGTGGCTGCTCAACCGCATCCATCTCCTGCACATCCTTTGGAATGATGATACAGGTCACGGTGCGTTCTGCGGTGGCGATACGCATGGCGCGGTCAACGAGGTGGCGAATCTGGACCGGGCTGGAAGCCATGTAAACATATTCACCTGCCACATCTTTGAACAACGAGACCAGGTCCACTTCTTGTTGGTAGTTCCCTCCCATAGCAGTCGTGGCCGCTTGCCCGACAATCGCGACAACTGGACGGTGATCCATCTTCGCATCATAGAGACCATTCAGCAGGTGGATAGCGCCTGGGCCAGAGGTTGCCAGGCAGACGCCAACCTCGTCCGTGAACTTGGCGTGCGCGCAGGCCATAAATGCCGCCATCTCCTCATGCCGTACCTGGACAAACTCAAAGAGGTCCTGGTGACGCTCCAATCCTCCCAGAATGCCGTTGATGCCATCGCCGGGGTAGCCAAAAATACGCTTGACCCCCCATTGCGACAGTCGTTTCAACATAAAATCGCTCACTTTATCTCCCATGATTACTGTACCCTTTCTCTGTGTGAAGATGCCCTCGCGGGTATCTATGCTAGTAATTTGGAACTACATTTTGTCCTCTGCGTCTTCGCCGCGTTCCTTGTTGTCTATAATATTACCGCTCTGGAAGAGCACTTTTTGTGCCGCTACGCGCCACTTAGGCGTGCGGCGCATGAGGAACTCGAGGTCCATGGCAAAGTGCAGGAACTCCTCCTTCTGCGTGTCCTCCATGATGCTTTTCGCCTCCGCGTCCTGCTCAATCGAAATGCGCTGCTGGTACCAGCCAATGGCCTCGCACTCCTCCTGCAAAGAAGCAATCATACGGGCGAAGGTGCGCGTCTCCTGCGACAGGTCGGACGCCGGCTCATGATACTGATCGAATCCCATTGAAATTACCCTTTCTCGCTACACCTCGGCCTTTTTGCCGTAATACTGGAAATCTTCGCGGAAGCCACCCTGTCCTTCACCGATATGGGTGTAATCCGCGACCAACTCAATCGAGCGCAGGTACTTCACCATCTTGTAGCCAAGCAGGGTCTCCACGCGCAAACGTAGGGGAGCGCCATGTGGAATGGGCAACGGCTCGCCATTCATTTCATACGCAAGGATGGTCTGCGGGTGCGTTGCCAGTTCCATATTGAGGACCTCATAAAAGGTCTTATCGAGCGCTTCGGTAAGATCAGGCTTGACCGATTGCTTCCCCAGTTGATAGGACGTGAAAACCACGTATTTCGCTCCAGGCTTTGTTCCGCACAGATTCAGAATCTCCGTCAAAGGAACTCCGCCCCATTCGGCAACGCCCGACCAGCCCTGGATGCAATTATGCAGGGTGATTTGCGTTTGCTTTGGCAGCTTACGCAAATCCTCGAGCGAGAATTTTGTTGGTTTGCTGACAAGGCCGGATACTTCAAGCGTATAATTCTCGAAGTTATGTTGCGCCAATCCTTTGTACTCCTCTGTTTCTGGCGGAGCGCCATTGACCCAGAAGTAGGGGGAAATGTCGGATTCCTCATAGTGCTGCTTTGACTTCTTTTTTTGTAGCATTAGTCTTTCGACAGGGTCCGAAAAGCTGCGAAGCACGCGCTGCGTCTGCCGTTTTTTACGCAAGCTATGCCACGAAGCCCACGCGTAAATAGCTGCCACAATTCCCAGTGCAATGATGGCGATGGTCAGAGCTACCCCGAAGCTGGAGTTGACGGTTCCCAGCACAATATGGCGAATGTTGTCCTGGAAATGCACGATGAGGACGAGCGCGGTATGGACGATAATAAAGAGGATAAAGGCTATCAGGCTCAGAAAATGCAGGCTGCGCGCGGCTTGTTTGCCGCCAAAAATTTTGACGTACCAGGGAAAGCGTCCTTCAATGGAGGGCGACATGGCCGCCCCCGTAAGGAGCATAAAAGGCCCCAGGATGAATACAACGCCGGCGTATGCCAGTTGTTGCAATGGATCATAGGGACGAAAGACGCTGGCCGACGGAATATGAAAGCTCAAATAGGTGAGCAGCGTATGCCAGGCATCGGGAATGATCGACCAGGATGTGGGAATCAAACGCGACCACTCACCTGTTGCAAAGAGCAAGACCACATATACCACGCCATTCAGCACCCAGAACATAATCGAGAAGAAATGCCACAGGCGACCCAGGCCGAGGTTATCGCCTCCCGGCAATGCTATGATTGACGATACCGCATTCTCATCATCCATCGAGGTATAGGGCTTGTCCTTTGGCACCTTCGTCGTGGTAAACTTGAGCCATTGGTGGGCCGGGTTGGAGCTATTATTCCAATACAACCGGGGATGCGCTGCTAAAATCTGGATGCCACTCCGAATCAACAAGCCGATGAAAAGCAAATTGACGAAATGGGTGAGTCGCAACCACAATGGAAATGAGAGTGACGCGAGCACAACGTGCATCATCTTAGAGTGACTCTATCTAGTAGAACTATTCCTATGGCGCTACGATACGTCAACGCATAGTACATATAAGGCTTGAGTGAGCTTATAACTCTTCCCAAGAGAAATTATAGAGGAATACGATATCCATACGTCAGTATAGTACACGGATTGCCGCCACACACGGTTTCAAAGCGAACGTAAGCAGAATGGAACACTTGATGACCGGAGACATTCCATTCGTCGAACCTGAGAGGCTGCCGAGTGCGCATCTGACAGAGATGAATAATTAGGCTGATTAAGTCTCCTGCGTCCAAAGAGTGAAACCAGATGTGGCGAGGGATGCTATGGCTGCTCTCTCTGCTCCTGGGCGTTGCCTGCTCCCACATGATGTGGAGCACCAGCCCGCACCTCAATCAACTCCCTCAGCCGCAGGGCGAACATCGTGAGCAGCACGCCGAGGGAAACGGCAAAGGCTCCAAAGAGCCAGAGCACCGCCAGAGGGGGAGCCTGCGGGCGAAAGACGAGCACCAGGCCGATGATGAGGGAGAGGATGCCGCCGACCATCAACAGCACTTCATCCCTGAACACATGGCGCAGCCACACGGCGGCGCCCAGTTCGAGCAGGCCAGTGACGATCACCCAGATGGCGATCACGTAGAGCAGCGCGCCAATTGAAATGGATGACCAGGCGAAGGCGATGATGCCCGCTGCAATACCGACGACTCCTTCACCCAGGAGCAGCCACCAGTGCTCCAGTCCCCACCAGCGGTCGTACTGTCCGCGTTCCATGAACGCTATGCCTATGGCAAACAGGCCCTGGATCAAGGCAAATGCGCCAAAGACTGGCACGAGGACGGCCAGGGCTTGCGGGCCAATGCCACCCGGCCAGAAAAAGGCGACCAGGCCCAGCAGGACCGCGATCAGACCACGCAGAGCCAGTGCCCACCAGTTGCGAACCAGAACAATACTCATCTTTTTACTCCTTACTTCCTTGCTAGAGGTGAATAATCACCCTCACCCAGGGGTACAATCTGTCATTGCTTCCTTCAATGCGAGCGCCCCTCGATGACCTGCTTGATGTCCCTGACCTGCCGGGCCATCCAGTCATCGAGGTTACCGTGTTCCACGATGCGTCGTGCCAGCCTCGCCTTGAGGCACCGTTCTTCCGCCGACAGCATCAGGGTCTGGTAGAGCGCCTCAGCCGTCTCCCGCGGGTCGGTGGGTGACGTGGGGATCGATGCCCTGCTCAGTTGGGCACATGCCCCTGCTGTGCGCGAGAGCACCTGCTCCTGATGTCGCGAATGTCGCAGCCGGACCTTCTCCAGAAATCTGCGGCACCCCTCTGATAGTTAGCATGGCACTGGTGTTGACATCTTTCCCGGGGCACGAGGCTCGCGCTATCTCGCGCAGGCACATAGGCACTCACCCCGACAAGGGTCTCCATGCCCTAGAGAATGCCGCCCCGCTCCCGCCTGTGATTCCATTCAGGGCTGTTTATCGCTTCAGTATAGTTGACTCCCCAGCGCACCGCTGCTACATCCAATGCAAGCAGAACGACGACAAAAAGCAGAAGTTCCATCAGATTTCCCTTTTCTCACCAATCACGTGGGAGACGTTCCTTACTTCACTCTCGTAGGTCCCTGAACTTTCAAAGGTAGCTAACGCCTTCGGATCAGAGAACGTCTCACTCTCTAAGCTCCGGCGATCTCTGACCTGGACTCTCTAGTTGCCTGCTGCTACCAAACCATCAGCGCTCAGTCGTGACAGAGCCCTTTGCGCATACAGAATCGTGCCCACCTGAAAACCAGCCTCGTGCATATGCTGTAGCAACGGCTCTAGATAGGGTTTCAAGTTGGGGTCGCGCTGGTTACTCAACACATAGGAGGAAGTCTCAATGAGCCACGGGGTCACTGGGGCAGACATGAGTAAACGCAGCACCGGCCCAACGCTCTGCCTGCCGAACGGGACGAGTCCCTTGGCAGCCATCCAGGCGACGGATTGGTCCGTATCGGATAATGCACGCACCAGCACAGGCAGCGCGCGCAGATCGCGAATTTTCCCCAGAGTGCGGATGCAATGCCAGCGCATCCAGGGCGAACGGCTCGTGTTGCTCTCGACGAGTGCCGGAACTGCCGCAGGGCCGAGCCGCACCAGTGAGGAGAAAATCTGGTTGCCCAATTGTTCGTCGGCGTGCTGGAGTATGCTGAGCAGGGCCGGAACCGCTGCTGGATTCCGGGTATGCCCAAGGGCTTTGGCGGACTCTTGCTGCACGGCGGGGACCGGATCGTGGAGGGCCTCGATGAGCGCTGGAGTCGCCGTTGAGCTTCCCATGCTGCCCAGAATGCTTGCCGCGGTCTTACGCACGGCAGGCTGACTGTCGTGCAGGGCCGCAGTGAGCACACGCTCGGCTCGCGGCGACTCGATGCCCCTACCTGGCAGAAAGAGCGTTTTCAGGCGCATCCTGACATGGGGCGAACGCAGCGGCGCAGGAACGACGAAAGGTTGACCAGCCCACGTACCCTGGGCGATGAACTCCAGCAGGTGTTGGGCCAGGAGGTCACCGTCAAACGAGGCGATGGCAATGATGGCTCGCGGGTCATCTTCCATCAGCCGGTGCAGCAGTCGCCAGGCGGCGCCACGCCGACCGGCAGCCGCTTCCTGGGCCAGGACCTGTGGTGGGGTGATGCCTATAGGGGGTGCAACGTCGTCAGGAGATGGCTCAGGGGGTGTGCTCTCATACGTTTGTGTTGCCTTTGTTTTGTTGAAAGGATTGAATAACATCATCATACACGCTCCTTTAGAGGTCAGAGATTGCATGTATGGGGGTGAAGATAAGTTCGCCTCGCGACGTAATCAGTGGCCATTTGTATTTTATGACTGACTGCCCACTCTCAATTCAAGTATAGACCATAGTAGCAAGAATGTCAAATCCATGTCTCTGACATCAGATTCCCACTGCTTGACAAAGCGTCGATCCTTGCGTATACTGAAGGTAGATAAATGACCAAATGCCCACTATAAGGTGAGGAATTGCCAAGCAGATGGCCATTACAGTTCGCGTGTTAGAGGAGGCTATATGCCCAAGATCGTTGATGAACAGATGCGCGAAGCAACTCGCCATCGCATTATGCGTGTAGCGGCCAGCGAGTTCGCTCGCCTGGGCTTCGACCAGGCCAACATCAATGTGATTGCCGAACAGGCCGGGATCGGCAAGGGAACGATCTACCTGTACTTCGAGAATAAACGCGAGCTGTTCCTGGAGATGCTGCGCTTCATCGCCCAGGCGCAACTGACGGTGATCCGCGCGGCCCTGGCCGCCGAGGGGACGCTGCGGCAACGCCTGGAACGGCTCTTCCGCGCCTTCGCCCACCTCGCTGAGGAGGAAAGCGATACCTTCAATGTGTACATGAGCGCGCTCTACGGGGTCAACCGGGCCTTCCAGGCGGAAGCCACCAAACTGCTGCGCGATTACGTGGCCGTGATCGCCTTGCTGCTGGAACAGAGCCAGGCGCGGGGAGAGATCCGCACGCAGCAGGTGGAGGCTACTGCGCTGATGGTCCTGTCCCTCACGGAGTCGTACATCCTCTCCGCCAAAGTGCTTGGACAATCGGAGCGCGAGCTTGTCCTGCAAGCAGGAAACGTTGCCCAGCTGCTCTTGCATGGCATCGGAGCAGGATAGGGTTGCTCGCAGACATCTTTTTTTTCGTCTTTTTTATTGAATAACTGCCCACCCATTAGGGTACGCCCATGTACTCTAGAAGGAATTGTATGAAACGTGCTCACCTTCTCGCATGCTTACGACACCGTGTTCAGAACAGAGGCGATATGCTGAACACGTTTCCCTCCGTCAGGAACACGCTGCATCGTCTCCTGCATGTGAAGATGCACGAAACGCAGGTGCTGCTCCTCTCCGGCCTGGTGGTTGGGGTAGGGGCAGGACTTGGTGCCGTTGCGTTTCGCGAGCTGATCAGTGGGTTCACCTTCCTCTTTTTTCAAGTGCTTCGCCCGGCACTGAGCACGTTTCTCGGTCCTTATGCCATTATTGTTCTCCCGGCGATCGGCGGACTCATTTTTGGCCCCCTTATTTACTTTTTTGCTCGTGAGGCGAAAGGACACGGGGTGCCCGAAGTCATGCTGGCGGTTGCGCAGAAGGGTGGGCGGATCCGCCCCATCGTGGCGGCCGTCAAATCGGTCGCTTCTGCGGTCTGTATCGGCTCTGGCGGCTCGGTGGGACGCGAGGGACCCATCGTGCAGATCGGTTCAGCTCTCGGCTCTACCTGGGGACAGCTCTTTCGCATGTCGGATGCACGCATCCGCACCCTGGTGGCCTGTGGTGCCGCCGGTGGCATCGCCGCTACCTTCAACGCCCCGATTGCCGGGGTCTTCTTCGCGCTGGAGATCATTCTCGGCGAGTTCTCGACCCGTTCCTTCGGGATTGTGGTCATCGCCAGCGTCACGGCCTCGGTGATTGGACGCGCTTTCTTTGGCAATGTGCCGGCGTTTCCCTTGCCAGCGTATCAGGTCCTGCATGTCTCGGAATTTCCTTTCTACGTGCTGTTAGGGGGCCTGGGCGCGCTCGCCGGTGTCGCGTTCACGCGCATTCTGTACTGGTTTGAGGATCGCTTTGACGCCATTAAGATGCCGGAGTATCTCAAACCTGTTCTGGGCGGGTTATTGCTCGGCGCGCTTGGGTTCTTCCTGCCGCAAATCTTCGGGGTGGGCTATCCGGCGATGAGCGTGGCCTTAGCGGGCAAGTATGCTTTGGGTGTCCTGGCTCTGCTCGTCGTCGCCAAGATTCTCGCCGTCTCACTGACCATCGGCTCGGGCGGTTCCGGTGGGGTGTTTGCTCCCTCCCTCTTCATTGGCGCTATGCTTGGCGAAGCCTACGGGACCTTCTTGCAGAGGGTCTTCCCAGCGATCATCACGCATCCGGGCAATTACGGCCTGGTTGGCATGGCGGCGGTGTTTGCCGGGGCCGCTCGCGCCCCCATTACTGCCGTGATTATTCTGTTTGAGCTGACCGGCGATTACTCCGTGATCCTTCCGCTGATGATCGCGGTCGTCATCAGCACCATCGTGGCCGAGGTCTTCGGCAAAGAGACCATTTATACGCTCAAGCTGAAACGGCGCGGCATCGATCTGCGCGCCGGGAAGCCCGATGATCTGATGCGACGTATCCCGGTGAGTGAAGCGATGGTGACATCCATCCTCAAGCTGCCACGGACGCTCACGGTTGCCGGGGCGATTCTGGAACTGAAGCAGCGCAATCACTGGGGGCTGCTGGTCGTGGATGAAGCAGGGGCGCTCGTTGGCGTCCTGATGGCCCGCGATCTCGAGGAGGCTGTGTTAGCTGAGCAAGGAGAGGAGACCCTGGGGCAGCTCGTGAGCGCGGGTACTCCTCCTGAAACGATCTTTGCCGACGAACATCTTGACGAGGCGATTCGCCGGATGGGGGTGCATGATCAACCGCTGTTACCTGTGGTGGCTCGTGGCAACTCCAGCCAGCCCATCGGGATAGTCGGCCGGGATGATATTTTCAAAGCCTATAGCGTTGCCTTGCTCTCTGAGCAGGTGTAGACTCGGAGCAGTCTACCGGACACGATAAGACGAGTGGCCGCTTGCTCACAAGGAACTAGTGAAGAGGAGCAAGAAAAATTTGACCGTTCTGTTCCTCGTATTATTGAACCACATGTGACTCACAGAGAAGGAGGGCATCAAGCCTGGCAGGATCAGGGATGTGCAGCCGCGCGCCTGTCGCCTGAAGAGGCCGATCATCCCACAAAGCAAGCGAGCAATCCCGATCTCGTTGGGAAGAACTTCCCGTCCGATTGGGAATGCGTCTCATGACACGGGAACCCCTCACCGGCTACACTCAAGATAAGCGATGTGCCATGTGCATGGCACAGAACGCTCAGAGTATCCAGGAATTTGGAGAGCAAGGAGTGATTGCACATGGATGAATTTGTATTGAGCGCGCGGGACATTGAGAAGTCTTACGGGCGACACAAGGTGCTGCGGGGGGTCTCGTTCGAGGTCGGCCCTGGCACGCTGGTGGGCATTGTGGGTGAGAATGGCGCGGGCAAATCCACCCTGTTGAAAATTCTCGCGGGCGACCTGCGCCCCAACCGGGGCCAGATCTTGCGGCGCGGCAGGCAGGGCTATTGCCCGCAGCAGGTGATCTTGCATGACGCTCTGACCGTCAACCAGCATCTCGATTATTTTCGTGCCGCCTATGGCCTCGGCGACCTGCGCCGCGCCGATGAGTTGATTGAGCAGTTGGGATACACCTCCTACCGCACCTCGGTCGTGGGCACGCTCTCCGGGGGCACCAAACAGAAACTGAACCTCACGCTGGCGCTCATGCACCGCCCGCAGGTGCTGCTGCTGGATGAACCTTATCAGGGCTTCGATTGGGAGACCTATCTGCGCTTCTGGGCGATGGCCGGCGAGCTGCGGGCACAAGGTTGCGCCGTGCTGGTGATCTCGCACCTCTTCTTTGAACAGCAGCGCTTTGACGTGCTCTATCAGCTGCAGCAGGGTCAGCTCGTGCGCGCCGCGGCTACCTTCCCGAAAGGAGGAGCCAGATGACCGCTTCCTTCTCTCGACGCTTACTCACGGCCACGCGCTACGCGCTCTTCGAGCAGGGGCGCAACCGGCTGGCCCTGGGGCTGTTGATCGTTTTTGTCCCGCTCTGGTACTATCTCTTCCTGCTGTTGACACAGGGGACAACGCTGGCGATCAAAGACTGGAGTACAGGCCAGCTCTTGTCGGTCGATGGAGGCAACCTGACGTTGCTGACCGCCGGGCTCAACGCGATCACCCTCATCATCGGCTTCATGTTCTTTGCCTCAACGGAGAGAGGCATGCCCTTTGATCGCCGGCTGGTGCTCAGCGGCTATCCGCAGGCGGTGCTCGTGCTGGGCAAGCTGATCGCCCTGCTCGTCGTGACGGCCCTGGTCGCCCTGTACGCTACCCTGATCCTCTTTGCCTTCTGGCGACATGGCCATCCCACGCAGTTGCCGCTCATCTGGTTGGGCTTCTGGTGCGCGGCTCTGATCTATGGAGGGTTTGGTCTGCTGCTGGGGGTCCTGGTGACCAGCGAACTGGCGGGCTTCTTCCTGGTCATTATGGTGAGCCTGATCGATACCAGCTTGCAAAATCCCCTCGGCAATCCGCTGGGCAATCAGCCGGTGCTCAGGGAATTTCCCTCCTTTGGAGCGATGCAGCTAGAGGTCGCAGGCGGCTTCACCCACCTGTTTCCCTGGGAAACTGTCGGCCTCTCGCTGGCCTGGTTTGGAGGGTTTGCGGTGCTGGGCCTGCTGATCTTCTGGTGGCGGACGCACGCTCGCGGGGTCTATAGTGTGCAGAGCCGCGTCAAGGAGAGGGCAGCTTTCACCGGGGCAGGACACGTCCGGCAAGACTGAGGGGGCGCGCTCCAGGCTCCAAAGATCGGAAACGCTCGCCGCGAGTATGATAAGATGAAGGCAAGGAAGACATGGCTGGGAGACAGGACCTGTCTCCCTTGAGGCATTTGTAAGGAAGGGCAAGGAGGAGGCCTGTGAAGCACCTATCGATGCAAGCCGTGGCACCGGCGCATGGTTCCGTATCCCGTGCAGGAGAGACGCGTATATCCGGCTCCTGGCTCCTCGTTGCCAGAAGCGTCTGGGTGTCACTGGCGAGCCTTTCGGTCGGGCTGTACATCACCTCCATCCTGGTCTATTATCTCGGACTCCACGGCTTGCGCGATGGCGTCTATGAGCACCTCATCTCCACGAGTGCGCCCATCAGTGGCTATAGCGCCATGGTGTTTCACTACTCCCCCTTCACCGGGACGTCAGCCACGTTCAACATCGCGCTGCTGGCCGTCCTGGCGCCCCTGTGGATCGCGGTCGGCCTCGTCATCTTCTGGCGCCGGTCCGATGACTGGATGGCGCTCTTCGTCGCGCTCTTCTTAGTGCTGTTGGGGACGAACTTCTCTCCCACGAGCTATGTGCTCCCCATCGTGCTGGGCCTGACCTCGCCCGTGGGGATTCTGAGCACCTTTGTGCAGGCGCTGGTCTTTAGTTGCGTTGCCCTGTTCTTCGCGCTCTTCCCCACTGGACGCTTTGTCCCCGGCTGGACGCGCTGGGTGACCCTGGCGTTCCTGGCGTGTCAACTGCCGTTCAGTGTGCCGTCGAACTGGCCGTTCTCCATGGTGCGGTGGCCGCCCCTGCTCTTCGCCTCCGTCATCCTGGGCTTGACCCTCCCCCTCGTGTTCGCCCAACTCTACCGCTATCGGTCGGTGTCCACGGCACTCGAGCGTCAGCAGACCAAATGGATCGTCTTTGGCATGACGCTCGGATTCCTGGCGGATCTGGCCAATCTCCTGCCGGCGTTCGTCATTCCCGCGCTGCGCCAGCCCGGACCCCCGCATGTCCTCTACACCGTGTTCAGTGAGGGAACACTCATCTTGTTTCTGCTCGTCCCGCTCGCCATCGGCTTCGCCGTGCTGCACTACCGATTGTGGGACATCGACGTGCTCATCAACCGCACGCTGGTCTACGGCCTGCTCACGGCCTGCGTCATCGGCCTGTACATCCTGGTGGTCGCCCTGCTCGGCACGCTGCTCTCGCAGCTGGGCAACCTGTTCATTTCGCTGCTGGCCACCGGCCTGGTCGCGGTGCTCTTTCACCCCCTGCGCGAGCGGCTCCAACAGGCTGTCAACCGCCTGATGTTCGGGGAGCGCGACGACCCCTACCGTCTCCTCTCGCGCCTGGGGAGTCGCCTGGAGGCGACGCTCTCCGCGGACTCGGTCCTGCCGGCTATTGTTGAGACGGTCGCCCAGGCCCTCAAGCTCCCCTACGCAGCGATCAGTTGGGAGCAAGAAGCGGCTCCCTGCGAACCTAGAGTTGCCGCGTCCTATGGCAGAGCAGGCGAGCACCAGGCGCTCGTGCGCGTCCCGCTCGTCTACCGGCAGGAGCGGGTGGGGGAGCTGTGGCTTGCGCCGCGCGGACCTTCCGAGGGCCTGACGCCTGCTGATCAGCGACTCCTGCATGACCTGGCGCGCCAGGTAGGAGTCGCTGTGCATGCCGTGCGTCTCACCGCTGACCTGCAGCGCTTGACCGGTGATTTGCAGCGCTCGCGCGAACAGCTTGTCCTGGCGCGCGAAGAGGAGCACCGCCGCCTGCGCCGCGATCTGCACGATGGGCTGGGTCCCCGGCTCGCCGGCCTGACGCTCAAACTTGAGACGGCGCGCAACCGCCTGGCATATGACCCTCTGGCCGACACCCTGCTGTCCGACCTGATCGCGCGCACCCAGGATGCAGTGGCAGATATTCGCCGCCTGGTGTACGCGCTGCGGCCACCCGCCCTCGACGAACTCGGTCTGATCCCGGCGCTGCAGGAACAGGTCCTACTGTACAGCGACCAGGGTTCCCACGAGATCCACATCGGTCTGGAGGCGCCGGAGTACCTGCCGCCTCTGCCTGCCGCGGTGGAGGTGGCAATTTTCCGCATTGTTCAGGAAGCGCTCACCAATGTCGTGCGTCACTCCCAGGCCAGCCGGTGCATCGTACGCCTGGTGCTGCACGAGCACGAGCGGCTGCTGGAACTCAAGATAGAGGACAATGGCTGCGGGTTCGCGCCGCCACGGAACATGGGCGTGGGTTTCGCCTCGATGCGTGAACGCGCGGAAGAGCTGGGTGGAACATGTGAAGTAAAGCAGGGGCCTACAGGCGGAACGTGTGTGCGAGTCCGCCTGCCCTGCCTGCTGCCTCAGCTTTCCGAGACGCCAGAGCGAGAATCAGACATGACAGAGCAGGGAGAAGAGGCATCATGAACGACATCCGCATCCTCATTGCCGATGATCATCCCCTCTTTCGGGATGGCATGCACGGGCTGCTGGACTCGGTGCCCGATACCGAGGTCGTCGGTGAGGCGACGAGCGGAGAAGAGGCTGTGATTCAGGCCGCCACCCTGCAGCCCGATGTGATCCTGATGGATATCAAAATGCCGGGCATCAATGGCATCGCGGCCACCCGCGAGATCCTGGCGGCCAGCCCGCACATCGGCATCCTGATGGTGACGATGCTCGAAGACGATGAATCGGTCTTTGCCGCCATGCGGGCCGGGGCGCGGGGCTACGTGCTCAAGGGCGCCAACCAGGCCGATATCTTGCTGGCGATCCGCGCCGTGGCCCGCGGCGAGGTCATCTTCGGCCCAGGTATTGCCAGGCGCTTACTGCGCTTCTTCTCCACCATCAGGCCGCAAGCTCCCCAACGGGTCTTCCCGGACCTCTCCGAGCGGGAGACAGAACTCCTGGCGCTGATGGCGCAGGGCAAGAGCAATCAGGAGATTGCGGATCACCTGGATCTCTCGCTGAAAACGGTGCGCAACCATGTCTCCAACATCTTCGGTAAGCTCCAGGTCGCCGACCGGGCGCAGGCCATCCTGCGTGCGCGCGAGGCGGGGTTGGGGCACGAGCAGAGCTAGCCGAAAGCGGGCAAACCGCTGGTGAAAGAGCACTCCCTGCCTATGCTAGATGAAGGAGGAAGACGATGGCGACCTGGATGATCCCACTGCCCAACCCAGGGTATTCGCCTTTGAGGGCAACCTGCTCCTCATGGATCATTCTCCAGATCGATTGTACTTCCCTCCGCGTTCGCTTGACCATCTCGTTTCCTGATTGCTGGCACCACTAGTTCTGCCAGCAGCCGAATGGTTTCTTTGTCGGCAGCACCTAGTACTACAGTGACACTTAAGGCCAAAACGTGGTAGAATGCTTCAGAGGGATGAAGCACATGACCACAGAAGAACGAAACGAAGAACTGATCAAGCGTGAAGCGAGGGCGATGAGAACGGGAGGCGAGGCGTTGTCTGAGCTGCATGGGCGCATTGCGCCGCGTTTTCGACGAGCCGAGGTGAGGACGCGGGCGCGCCACTTCCTGCAAGGATTGCTGGCCCCCGTCGAGCGCAAGAACGGCTGGCAACTGGCCGAGGAATTGGGAGAGCATGGACCCCGCGGGGTGCAGCGGTTGCTGGGGGACGCCGAGTGGGATGAGGACGCGGTGCGCGATGACCTGCGGGCCTACGTCACCGAGCACCTGGCAGAAACCGATGGGATGTTGGTGATCGATGAGACGGGGTTCATCAAGAAAGGCAAGAAGTCGGCGGGGGTGGCGCGGCAATACAGCGGGACCGCCGGGCGACGGGAGAACAGTCAGGTCGGTGTCTTTCTGCTGTATGCCTCCTCCCAAGGAGCCGCCTTCGTGGATCGAGAGTTGTATCTGCCAGAAGAATGGACTGTCGACCGGGTGCGCTGCCGGGAAGCGGGGATTGTCGACGAGGTGGAGTTTGCGACGAAAGGGGACCTGGCTCAGCGCATGCTCGCACGGGCCTTTGCCGCTGGTGTGCCAGCCAAGTGGGTGATCGGCGACACGGTCTACGGCTACGACGAGATGCGCAGTTGGTTGCAGGAGCACGGGCGCAATTTCGTGCTGGCCGTCCCCGAGACGCATGCGGTCTGGATCGCCGGAGAGTCCCAGCCGGTCGGTCTGGTGGCGGCCCTCTTGCCACCGGAGGCCTGGACGGTGCTCTCGGCAGGAGAGGGCAGTCAAGGTCCACGGCTCTACGAGTGGGCCTGGCTCTCGCTGTCGATGGGACCAGCAGGAGAAACGCGGAGCCGTGGCTCGTGGCTTTTGATCCGGCGGAACCTCTCTGATTCAAGCAAGCGCGCCTATTACCGGGTCAGCGGGCCAGCCGCAACGACGCTGGGCGAGGCGGTGCAGGTGGCAGGCCGGAGCTTCCGTATCGAAGAAGGCCTGGAAGAGGCCAAAGGCGAGGTGGGGCTGGATCAGTATGAAGTGCGCGGCTATCGGGCCTGGTATCGCCACATCACGCTGGCGTTGCTGGCCCATGCCGTGCTGGTGGTCACGCGGGCGCAGGAAAAAAAACGGGAAAAGACGACGAAGGCATCGAGCTGAGTGTGCCCGAAGTGCGCCGCCTGCTCCAGGTGCTGGGTGAGCCTCCAGAACAGCAGACCAGGCGGCTATGGTGGTCGCGTTTCCGGCGGATGCATCAGGCGATGGCCAAACGCGCTCATGTGGCGCGACGAGCCGCGCAACTGCCGCTGGTTTCCCCAGTGCTGCCGTCTGCACGGCAGGTGATGGGGCTGGCACCGCTCAGTGATGCGCACGGGAAGGAGTTGCAAGGCTTGTTCTTCCCACCACGGCACGCTGCTGGGCGCGGCGAGGTGGACTCTCGGCTGATCATCGAGGGCATTCTCTGGGTGATGCAGACCGGATCAGCCTGGCGCAGTCTGCCTGCCCGCTTCGGAGCCTGGTCGAAGGTGCTTTACTACTACCGGCAATGGAAAGGGGATGGGCGATGGACGAGCATCCAGCGCGCTTTGCAGATCCAGGATGTTCCCCTCTCCTCCTCAGCTTGACCTAAGTGTCACTGTAGTACTAGAACAGACCAGGCACTGGCTCTCGTGGCTGGCACGGCAGATGAAACAGCGGAACCAGACGGTCTTCTATCTTGAGCATCTGCAACCAGATTGGCTTCCAAATGAACGGTTGTATGAATTGTATCGTCGTATTGTTCTACGATTGATCTACGGGCTACCCTTCGGGCTCATATGTGGGGCATTCGGTTGGTTAGCTGATGGACTTCTGGGCGTATTGATGTGTGGAGTGGTCCTCGGATTGGTAAGTGGGCTGATCGGTGGACGGATTAGCAAAATGGGAACAGAGATAAAACCTGTGGAGATAGTTGTATGGTCATGGAGAAACATATGGCGTAACGTAATCACCTTTTTGAGCACAGGACTCATTTTCGGCCTGGGTATCGGGCTCATTGTTGATCTCTACACTCATTCGGCCGTGTACAGTTTACAAGCCGGACTCTACGCCGGACTCATCGTCGGACCCCCTGGTGTAATATTTGGTGGATTGTTCGGAGGATGGTCAAGTGAAATGCTGCCCGAGCATATTCGTGTTTTACCGAACGAGGGAATACGACGTTCAGCACGCAATAGTCTACGTGTTGGACTAGTAAGCGGACTCAGTGGCAGTATCATTGCTGGATTAATATTGATTGTCCCCTATGCAGGAAAAATGAGCCCCCTTTTACGTGCTCATGAAATGAAGCTGGTTATCGATTTGCTGCTCCAAGGGCTTCCCTTTGAATTGGGCGTTGGGGTGGTCGTTGGACTGATTGCTGGATACCTCCTTGGCGGTATTGTTTGTATTCAACACGTGGTCTTGCGGGTTTTTCTCTGCCACGTTGGATCTATTCCCCCGAACTATGCTCGCTTCCTCGACTATACCACGGAACACATCCTCTTACGCAAGGTGGGAGGCGGCTACATCTTTGTCCATCGTTTGCTGCTGGAGTACTTTGCTTCGTTGGGGAGCACACCGATGCCTGATGAAACTCTGGCACAAAAGTAGCGCGTGCAGCCAGCTCCATCAGAGAAAGAGATCTTGCTGCTTTCCATTGCTTCCCCTCTTGCCATGTTTCTTCTCAATGCTTCTCATCCCTCCTCCTGCCATCAAATACTCGTGGACAGAGCACTACTGGTAAATGACCCGAAATGTGAGCCAGAACCATGGTTGAGGGCAAAAGCTGCTCAGATTTCGAGTCTGGCACATATGTGGGGATTCGATCCAGGGCTCTGAAAATGATCTCCGCAGTCCCTGGCCAGGGTCCCATGCTGAAATGAGAAGCCATGTGCTATAGTAAGTGTCGTTTGACAGATAATTTTATGTGCAGAACTGGTGAATATATGGTCTTTCTGACAGTAAGCCTGAGTTTCGACTGGGAAGGAAGGTGTTCATGCTGATGGCTTTCTCTCACTTTGTGGTGACCCTGGTTGATCGCGCGATGACCTGGGTCTATGAAAAGAGCGACGGGCGGCTCGGAAGTCGCCTGGGGAACATGGGCATGTTGGTCCTCCATACCACCGGGCGCAAAAGCGGCGTGAAGCGCAGTCACACCTTGCAGTATCTGCCTGATGGAGCCGGGTATGTCATCGTGGCCAGTAATAACGGTCAAGATCATCATCCAGGCTGGTATTACAACGTCCTCAGCAATCCTCACGTGCGCATCCAGATTGGACGCCGCCGGCAGGCCGCGATGGCCACCGTGGCCGGGCCGCAGGAGTACGCCCAGCTGTGGCCGCGACTGATTGCCCAGAATCCCCCGTGGGAAGCGTATGCCAGACGCACCACCCGCACGATTCCCGTGGTGATCTTGCATCCGCTGGCCTGAAAGAGGAGAGCGTTGGGAAAGTTGCATCACCACATGGGTGCCAGCCTCACATTTCGGGCCATGTACCAGCTACGCGCCGGATCAGGTCGCAGTCGCCATTGATGGAAGCTCATTCTCATCAGCTCTTCTGTTCGCGCAGACGTATCTCAGCAGTTTGCCCTTTTCCTACGGTGCGCAGGCGTTGCTCAAAGAGATCTGGATACCGCTCGATCAAGGCTGAGAGCTTCTTCTTCCCGTAGGTTTCTTGGAAAGTGGGGTTGCGGTCCTTCAGTGCTTTGCCTACCAGAGCAAGAAGGATCCATTCCGTCTCACCGCCCTTCGTCGCCTGAAGATAGGCATCGGTCAGCAAGGCCGATAGTTCTTCCAGAGAGGGGGTAGCTGTTACCGGCAGAGAAGGCGGAGATGGGTGTGCCGCTTTCGGTGACCTGGGCACTGCTGGTTGAGGTATCAGTTGCTCTGTCGTGAGAAACCTGCTACAGGCTTCTTTCAAGGCGTGCGAGGCGTTTGGCATGCCAATCCCAAGCACCGTACATCCCTCCTGCCGCAGACGGAGCACCAGGGGCACATAATCACTATCTCCTGCGACCAGGCAAAAGTGTCTCACCCCACGGTATAACAGATCCATGGCCCCGATCACCAGCGCGATATCAGCGGCATTGCGACCGGCGTTTGCCGGGACATTCCCCATGTGTTCTAAGGCATAGTGGGTCGTTATCTCTTTCCAGGGATGCATGGAAGGAGTTGCCCAATTGCCGTAGACCTGGCGGATCACGACACCCCCCATCTTGCCTGCTTCAACTAAAATATGCGCAATCATATCTGGCGCAATGACGTTCTCCCCATCAATGAGGAGGGCGACAGGGGATGCAGTTAGGGCGTTCTGTTAGTTGGGTGATGTTACCACTGGTGTCTTTGATTTTTTCCTTCTCGCCATGGTCTTCCTCTTTCGAATAGACTCCACATTCGTTCAGGTTCTCTCACTCACAAACGTTCCACGCCTGGTTTTTCATGCTCCTATTCCTTAGAACTCTTTTCATCTGTAAGGAAAACAGCCATATTACTCATCTGGTACTTTTTCTTAACAAAACGAGCAAGGTCTTTGAATTGTGAGTGAGAGACAGAGCTTCCTTCTCTTGACGAGCTCTATAGAACATTCGTCAATGCTATGACGTGTAGCGCCAATGACAGCGCAAGTGACCTTATAACTCAACCATTGACACGGGGAGGACCCTGAAAGACTCGTGAGACTGTCTTCTTTAGAGTAAACACCGTTGGCCCTCTTTCACATCAGGAAAGATCGTTGTTACTCCCTGAAAGAACGGGAAGACCCCTGGATACCCTTGTAGTACAGCACGGGCATTGAAAAGGGCCGGAATTCAGCAAGTCGCAAGCAAGCGAGGAACGACTATGGGCAATATTGCAGGTTCATCCTCCCAGGAATGACCGTGCGAGCTTTGTCAGCTTCACGTATGGAAAGCTTCTTCATCGAAGATCCAGATACCGGTGACGGGTTGAGTCGAGCGCACGCGCCATCAAGAAGCGACCGCTTGCCGGAACAGAGGGTATACTGCGAGAAAGAACTTGCCGAACTGCAGAACCAGGTGCAACGGTGGCAGCTTCCCTTTGTGTTCGTTTGGAATGAAATGGTTGGAATCTTGCTGCTGCTCCGAGTGATCCGCTTTCTTTTTGAGGCACCAGTCACCCACATATATGGCGTTTCATTCCCCAATGTACACTGAGACGGCCATTGGTCCCGCTACCATCTCTATGAGTGCTTCTAGAGGTGAGTCGAAGAGAAGATCCTGACGAACATGTATAGAAAAGCCCATTGCTCTCTTTTCCCTCTCGGACTGCCCCAGATCCTCTCCTCTCTAAGGAGTACAGTTACCGAACATCACGCAGGCTGTGCTATACTGGAGTGTCACCGTGAGCATGTCCGGTAACCGGATCGATGAGCAGCTGTGCGACAAGCAGAGAGGAGTCAGCCATGACTCCCACCATCCAGGGCGAGACCCTGGTCTATCGGCAGGACGGGCAGGAGCAGATCCTGCCCGTGGACACCGCGGCCTGGTTTGCCTGGTTGGAGACAGCCTCCACGTTCTCCTTCGTCAGTGAGACGGGCCGCTTCACCGCGCGCCGTGAGCAGGCAGGTCACAAGCGCGGGGGCTGGTACTGGAAGGCCTACCGCAAACAGCACGGCAAGCTCACCTCTCGCTACCTGGGCAAGTCCGAGACCATCACCCTGGCGCGTCTCCAGACGGTGGCCCAGGCACTGGCTGATGCTCTCGTCGAGACCGCGCCTGACACCGATGCGGACGCTGCTCTCCCCTCGGCGCAAGCCGCAGCACCTGGGATGCGGAGCGGTGCACTCACCCCACTGCTGGCAACCAAGCTCCATCGACCCCTGCCACGCGCGCACCTCGTGCGCCGCCCCCAGCTGGCGGCACGACTCACGCAGGGCGTGATGGGGCCGCTCACGCTCGTCTCGGCACCGGCGGGCTTTGGGAAAACGACCCTGCTCGCGCAGTGGCTCGCCGAAAGCGGCATGCCTGTCGCCTGGCTCTCACTCGAAGCGGGGGACAACGAGCCGGTGCGCTTCCTTTCGTATCTCATTGCCGCCCTCCAGACGCTTGACCCACATCTCGGGGCTGTGGCCTTGACCCTGCTGCAGATGCCACAACAGGCTCGCGCAGAGACCGTGCTCACGCTGCTCACCAACGACGTGGCCAGCCATGGGCGTGACGGAGGAGATTTCGCCTTCGTCCTGGACGACTACCACCTGATTGATGCCAAACCGATTGACCAGGCCTTCACCTATCTCGTCGAGCACCTGCCACCCCAGATGCACCTGATCATCGCCACCCGTGAGGATCCGCAGCTCCCTCTCGCCCGCTTACGGGCCCGGGGTCACTTGACCGAACTGCGTGCCACTGACTTACGCTTTACCCCCTCCGAAGCGGCTGAATTTCTCAACCAGGGGATGGGCCTCAACCTCTCGGCGGCAGATATTGCCGCATTGGAAAGGCGCACTGAAGGCTGGATTGCCGGGCTGCAATTAGCCGCGCTTTCCTTGCAGGGACAGCAAGACGCCACCGGCTTCATCACCTCTTTCACCGGCAGCCACCATTTCGTGCTGGATTATCTGGTGGAAGAAGTCCTCGGGCAGCAGGACGCTCGCCTCCAGACGTTCTTGCTGCGTACATCTATCCTGGACCGAATGACGGGCTCGCTTTGTGATGCCGTTCTGCTCGAACCCCTCTGCATCCGGGCAAGCAACCCTGGAATATCTCGAACATGCCAACCTGTTCCTCGTCCCCCTGGACAACGAGCGGCGTTGGTACCGCTATCACCATCTCTTCGCTGATTTGCTGCGACAGCGACTACAGCAGAGAAGCGCCTCCTCTACTGGAGATGAGTTGGGGGATGTGACCGAATTGCACAGTCGTGCCAGCCTCTGGTATGAAGACCATGGCCTCTCGATTGAAGCGTTTCACCATGCTGCTGCCGCCCATGATGTTGCGCGCGCCGAGCGACTGATTGAAGGCGAGGGGATGCCCCTGCACTTTCGTGGCGCGGGTGCCCCGGTACTCAACTGGCTCGAGTCGCTGCCCAGGACAGCATTGGATGCCAGGCCCTCGTTGTGGGTGACGTATGCCTCGACGTTATTGTTTGGCGGGCAACATACCGCCGTCGAAGAGAAACTACAAGCGGCTGAAGCAGCCCTGCAAGGGCACCGAACCAGACGACAGAACCCGAGACCTGGTCGGACGTATTGCCTCCATGCGGGCTACGTTGGCTGTTATTCAGCACGATGGAGCAACCATCATTGCCCAATCGCGCCGCGCCCTGGAGTACCTGGACCCCGACAACCTGCCCGTCCGCACGGCCACGACCTGGACGCTGGGGTATGCCTATCAGCTCCAGGGAGACCGTGCCGCGGCGAGAGGGGCCTATACCGAAGTTATATCTATCGGGAAGTCGTTTGGGGATTCCATCTACACCCTGGCGGCTACCATCAATCTCGGTCAATTACAGGAAGCCGACACCCAACTGTCTCTGGCGGTCGAGACCTACCGGCGCAGCCTGCAACTGGCCGGTGATCCGCCGCAGCGGATGGCTTGCGAAGCGCATCTTGGCCTGGCCCGTATCTTCTACGAATGGAATGACCTGGAGGAAGCCTCGCAGCACGGAGAACAGAGTGCCCAACTGGCGCGACAGATACTCGTCGACACCTTCGCTGCGTACGGGGTGTTTGTCGCCCGCCTGAAACTGGCCCTGGGCGATGTGTCCGGCGCGGCCGCTGCTTTGGATGAGGCCGAAGCGTTCGTGCGCCGGCATCACTTCGTGTTTCGGATGCCTGATGTTGCTGCCGCACAAGTGCTTCTGTTGCTTCACCAGGGCCACCTGGCAGCAGCCGCTCATCTGGCGCAGACGCACGACCTCCCCCTCAGTCAGGCCCGGGTCCACCTGGCCCAGGGCGACCCGTCCGCAGCATCTGGCGGTGCTTTTGCCATGGCGTCGGCAAGTGGAGGCAAAGAGTTGGGAGGATGAACGGCTCAAGGTGATGGTTTTACAGGCGGTCGCTCTCCGTATGCATGGCGAACAAGGACCAGGCGGTACATCTGCTCTATGACGCGCTGGCGCTCGCCGCGCCGGGCGGCTTCATCCGTCTCTTTGTCGACGAAGGTCCCCCGATGGCGCACCTCTTGTCCGAAGTAGAGGCTCGAGGAATGATGCCGGACTATGTAGGGAAGTTGCTGGCTCTACTTAAAGCGGACGCGCAGAAGCGCGAACACACATCATCTCTGCCCCCACCTGCCCAGCGAATGTTCGAGCCACTCAGCCCACGCGAGTTGGAAGTCCTCCACCTCATGGCTGCCGGACTCTCCAATCAGGAGATGTGCGAGCGGCTGTTCCTCGCCTTGAGTACGGTGAAAGGGCATAATCGGACGATCTTTGGCAAGCTCGGCGTCCAACGGCGCACCGAAGCAGTCGCACGTGCCCGCGAGTTGGGTCTGGTGTAGTCTTGCCCGCACACGCGGGTATCTCAACGCCTCAGTCCTCCCACAACACTCCTTTCAGAATCTCTCTGTTCCTCCCATAGAGAAGAAAAACCATACCCCAAACACTCCTTTAGTATCTCCCTAGTTCCTCCCAGAGAGCAGCTATACTCGCTTGCTGAGAAGAGACACGACTTCTAGATTAAGCAAGTGGCACAGACGCAAGATGACCGGCCACAACAGGAACAGGGTCATGTCAAACGAACTCAACTCGAGAAAGTGAAAAGGCTCAACCACTGGTCTATCAGATCAGGATCAAGGGCCATCTGGGCCGCGAGTGGACAGACTGGTTTGAGGGCCTGAGCCATCACCTCTCAGACAACGGCGAAACGCTGTTAACCGGTCCGGTGGTCGATCAGGCCGCGCTGCATAGATTACTCCGAAAAGTGCGTGATCTGGGAGTGCCATTGCTCTCGGTCAATCGTGTGAAACCCGGCGAGGCAGAGGCGTCAGATGTCAAATTGTGATTCTCGCATCATACTCACGTCGTTTGGAAATATTGCTGGACAGGTAAAGTTACCTACACATGAGAAAGCGGAGCATTGTTGTGACGCAGACCGATTAAAATCCTCACAAGCAGACCAGTTGCCGGAGGAATACGTCATGAAAGCAATTGTAAACGACAACATACGGATCACCGGATGTGCTTCAGTTCAAAGAGGTCGCAGAAACCGACTCCCCAGGACCATGAAGTCCTGGTACAAGTTCATGCGGCATCCGTCAATGCCGCCGAATTGCATTTCCTGAGAGCGACCCGTTCTTGATGCGCTTCATGGGCTTTGGGCTTCTCAAACCAAAACATCACCATCCTCGGAGCTGCCATAGCGGGGCAGGTGGAAGCGGTTGGCAGGAACGTCACGCAGTTTCAGCCAGGTGATGAGGTATTCGGCGACTTGACCGGTGTGGTCTGGGGCGGTTTTGCCGAGTATGTGTGTGCGAGTGAAGATGCCTTGGCGTTGAAACCAGCCAATGTGACCTTCGAGGAAGCCGCGGCCGTCCCTCTTGGGGGCATCACCGCCCTGCAGGGCTTGCGCGCGAAAGGACACATTCAGGCAGGACAACAGGTGTTGATTTATGGTGCGGCTGGTGGTGTGGGGACGTTTGCGGTGCAGATTGCCAAAGCGTTCGGGGCTCGCGTCACGGCCGTGTGCAGCACGAGGAATGTGGACATGATACGCTCGATTGGCGCAGACCATGTCATTGATTACACGCAAGAAGATTTCACTCAAAAATGGGCAGCAGTATGATCTCGATTTTGGCGGTGAACGGATATCATTCGCTTGCAGACTATAAGCGTGCATTAAATCCCAATGGAGTGTATGTCATCATCGGAGGTTCCATTGCTGCAATGTTCCAGGCCATGCTCCTGGGGCCACTCGTTATCCATGACCGGGAGACAGAAAATGGGTCCATGGGGGTGGCGCAACCAAACCAGAAGATTTGGTGTTTATGAAAGATCTGCTTGAAGCCGGAAAAGTCGTTCCGGTGATCGATAGACGTTACCCGTTAGGTGAGACGGCTGAAGCTCTCCGCTATCTTGAAGAAGGACACGCTCGAGGAAAAGTCGTCATCACGATGGAACAGAACAACCCCACCTCACTGTAAATCCCAACGTTGGAATTCCAAAATGTACACGGTATGTCTAGAATTGAAGGAGGATTTAATGAACCAAGTCATCTCATCTCGCAGTTCAAGCAGCCCCGAACTGGTCGGTGCTGGGGAATTGTTGAAAAGGCGTGTGTCTGACGGGGTCTCGCATGACGTTTTCGAGGCTGATCGGAGGGCTGTTTCTGGCGGGGTTTCTCCTCTACGGAGTGGGCGGCGTACTGGTGACTTCCGTTGCCGGCGCCCCTGACTTTCTCTCGACGATTTCCTCACATCAGACCATCCTGGTCCTCGGAGCCTTTCTGATGTTGTTGAACACCCCAGTGGATGTGGCGAAGGCGGTTCTGTTCTTCCCAATCCTGGAGAAGCACGGCAAGAGAACCGCACTGGCCTACCTGGCCACGATGATTGTTGAGGTGGTCTTTCTGAGCCTCGGAGCGCTCGCTCTTCTGATGATCGTTCCCTTGAGCCAGCACGCTGGGGAGGGTTGGGCCAAAGGCCTCGGATCACTGCTGGTCCAGACGAACGCCATGGCTTACCAGATTGGCGAGGCAGTGCTCGGATTCGGGGCCCTCTTCCTGTGTGCGCTGCTGTTCCGGACCCGGCTGATCCCCGGATGGCTGGCGGTTTCGGGCTTGATCGGCTACGCGTTTCTCATGGCGGGGAGCATCGCTGATATCCTCGGGATCCACATCGGCCTCATCGCCGGACTCCCGCCTCTCACGATCCCCGGTTTCTTCTTTGAGCTGGTGCTGCCATTCTGGCTCATCATCAAGGGTTTCCGGCCCGAGGCCTACGGTCAGGATGCGTGAGACCGATTGAATGAGTATCCGTCACAAACCCTGCCTGAGCGGTGCACCTGTCGCTATTCCCCTGTGCGAAGTCGGCGGCAGGTGCGCCTGATGGCTGGAAAGAGAAGATTTTCAAAGCGCACCGACAGAAGAAGTGGAGAAAACGATGATACAGACAACCATGGAAGGAAAGATTTGTCTGATTACCGGCGGCACCAATGGGATAGGCAAAAGTACCGCTCTGGGCCTCGCCAAGATGGGCGCGACGGTCGTCATTGTAGGACGCAACGCCACTAAGACCGCTCAGGTTGTCGAAGCAATCCGCGCCGCCAGTGGGAACAAAAACGTGGACTTCTTGCTGGCCGATTTATCATCACAGCAAGAAGTCCGGCGGTTAGCAGACGAGTTCACGAGCACATACCCACACCTGCATGTCTTGCTCAACAACGCTGGCGCTGCGTTCCTAAAACGCCAACTCAGCGTTGATGGCATTGAAATGACCTTTGCCCTCAATCACCTGGCTTCTTTCCTGCTCACGAATGTCCTGCTGGATACCCTGAAAGCCAGCGCCCCTGCCCGGATCATCAATGTGTCGTCGGGTGCGCATACCTCCGGGAAAATCGAGTTCGACAACCTGCAAGGCGAACGAGCCTATGGATTTGGGGCGTATCCCAACGCAAAACTAGCGACCATCCTGTTTACGATGGAACTGGCCCGCCGCTTAGAAGGAAGCGGAGTCACCGTCAATGCGCTGCATCCGGGCTTTACGGCAACGGGTTTCGGGAAGAACAATGGCAAGGTCATGGCCGCCCTCGTCAGCATAGTGGCGCCACTGGTGGCGCGTTCCCCGGCAAAAGGCGCGGAAACGTCGATCTACCTGGCCTCTTCACCCGGCGTGGAGGGCATGACGGGAAAGTATTTCTACGACTCGCATGTGACCCCAACAGCACCACAAGCCACCGATATGGCGGTTGCCAGGAAATTATGGGAGGTGAGCGCCGAGCTGGTTCATCTACCCGATGGCCTGCCACTACGGACATAACTCGCGTGATGTGTAGCGAGTTGTAACCAAGCAAGCGACGAAAATGTTGTCGGAAAGACTATAAAATGCATCAACACCTTGTCTTTGGTTCAAGAATTGGGTATGCTTTACGCAGAAGTGTCTAGCACCCTATCTGGTCAAGGCATATGGGAAGAAGTGACGCATGAAAACCGCCGGGTTCGAGCAGTGGTGTGATCGGCTTCAGCTTCCGACTGCCATGCGAGACTCTTCGTTCTTCTCCTCCTGCTTGTTGAGTCCAGGGATGTCTCTTCAATGTGTAAGGAAAATAAGCCGACATGCCTACGTCCATTCTCGCCACGAAACTGTATCTCCCTCGGCTTCGACCGAACGTGGTCAGTCGCCCCCGCCTGATCGAGCGGCTGAACGAGGGTCTGCACCGCAAACTGACCCTCATCGCTGCCCCTGCTGGCTTTGGGAAAACCACGCTGATCAGTGAATGGGTCGCCTTCATCGGGCGACCGACCGCCTGGCTGTCGCTGGACGAAGGGGAGAACGACCCCGCACGCTTTCTGGCTTACCTGGTCGCTGCTTTACAGACGATTGCGCCGCATATTGGAGAAGGGGTATTGGCGATGCTCCAATCCTCTCAGCCACCGCCAAGCGAAGCGATCCTGACGGCCCTGCTCAATGAGATCACCACGCTCCCGGACCCTTTCGTCTTCGTCCTTGACGACTATCATGTGATTGATGCCAAACCGGTTGACATTGCCCTCACGTATCTCGTCGAGCATCTGCCGCCGCAGATGCACCTGGTCATTGCCACCCGCGAAGATCCACCGCTGCCATTGGCCCGGTTGCGCGCCCGGGGTCACTTGACCGAACTGCGTGCCACCGACTTACGTTTTACCGCCTCCGAAGCTGCCGGATTTCTCACTCAGGTGATGGGTCTCAATCTCTCGACGGAAGATATCGCCGCGCTAGAAGCCCGCACCGAAGGTTGGATTGCCGGCCTGCAATTAGCCGCGCTTTCCATGCAAGGCCACCAGGATGTTTCCGGGTTCATCCGGGCCTTCGCGGGAGACCACCGCTACATCGTGGACTATCTGGTCGAAGAGGTCCTCGAGCGTCAGCCCGAGCCTGTCCGCAGCTTTTTACTTCAGACCTCCATTCTCGATCGGTTGCATGGCCCGCTTTGCGATGCCGTCACCGGCCAGGAAGAGGGCAACGCGCGCCTGGAGGCTCTGGAGCGCGGCAACTTCTTTGTCGTTCCGCTCGATGACAGGCGCCACTGGTATCGTTATCATCACCTCTTTGCCGAAGTGCTCTCCGCGCAATTGCTGGCGGAGCAGCCCGATCAGGTCTCGACGCTGCATCGGCGCGCGAGCGCGTGGTACGAGCAGAATGGCTCAGTGGCCGATGCGATCCGCCACGCGCTGGCAGCCGAGGATTTCGAGCGAGCGGCAGGCCTGGTCGAACTGGCAGTGCCAGCTATGGCCCGGAATCGACAGGAGGCCACGGTGCTTGGCTGGCTCCGGGCGCTCCCTGGCGAGGTGGTGCGCGGCAGGCCCGTACTGAGCGTTCACTATGCCGGGGCGTTACTGCTTCACGGCGAGCTCGAGGGCGTTGAGGCCCGACTGCGGGACGCCGAACAGTGGTTGGACACCAAGACAGACAGGGATGAGCATGTACTCGCCTCATCGGCTGAGATGGTCGTCGTGGATGAAGCGGAATTTCGCGGTCTACCGGGCATGATCGCCGTGTACCGTGCTGCAATTGCCCTGGCTTTGGGCAATGTGGCCGACACCATGACATACGCCCGACGGGCGCTTGACCTCGTTCCTGAGGATGACCATCACCGGCGCGGATCGGCAGAGGGGTTCCTGGGACTCGCCTATTGGACGAGTGGGGATCTCGAGGCAGCACACCGGTCATATGCCGAATGCATGGCTCTGGTGCAGAGGTCCGGGCACATCTCTGACGCACTCGGTTGCTCTATCGCCCTGGCTGATATACGGATTTCACAAGGTCGTCTTCGCGAGGCAATGCGCACCTATGAGCGGGGATTGCAGCTTGCGACAGAGCAGAGCGCGCTTCCGCTGCGGGGAGCGGCAGATATGCACGTGGGCATGAGCGAGCTCCACCGTGAGCGTGACGATCTGCCTGCCGCCACGCAGCACCTGCTGCGAAGCAAGGAGCTGGGTGAGCTTGCCGGGTTACCACAAAACCGCTATCGCTGGTGCGTTGCCATGGCTCGCATACGGGCGGCCCAGGAAGATCTGGACGGCGCGCTCGACCTGCTCCACGAGGCAGAACGCCTGTATATGGGTGACTTCTTCCCCAATGTGCGTCCTATCGCGGCGTGGAAAACGCGAATGTGGGTCGCCCAGGGGAAGTTGGGTGAAGCCTTCGACTGGGCGCGTGAGCACGGCCTCTCCGGGGCGCTCGACCTCAGCTACCTGCGCGAGTTCGAGCACATCACCCTGGCCAGGGTGCTCCTGGCCCGGTCTAAGAGCGACCGTACAGAACACTCCATGCTTGAGGCAATGGATCTCTTAGAGCGCCTCCTGCACGCGGCGGAAGAAGGGGAGAGGACGGGAAGCATCATCGAAATCCTGCTGCTACAGGCCCTCGCCCACCAGATGCAAGGCGACCTCTCTGCTGCTCTGGTACCGCTGGAACGCGCACTCTCGCTGGCTGAGCCGGAGGGCTACGTTCGCATCTTTGTAGATGAAGGCCCACCCATGGCGGTTCTGCTCGCGCGTCTCCACGAACATGCGCGGAAACGATCCCGTGCCGTCTTGACGAACGTTCCCCTGGCCTACATCGAACGGCTCCTCGCACTGCTGCGCCCAGAACGGGTTCAGGAAGGTATCTCCCCTGCTGCCACCTCCTCAGCCTCTGCACCAGCGCCTGCCCAGTCGCTGCTCGACCCGCTGACCGAGCGCGAATTGGAAGTCCTGCGCCTCATTGCGGCTGGCCTCTCCAATCGTGCGATTGCAACCCGGCTCGTCCTGGCACTGAGCACCGTCAAATCGTATGTCAATACCATCTACGGTAAGCTCCAGGTGGAGAGCCGCACCCAGGCGGTGGCACGCGCCAGAGCACTCCACCTGCTCTCCGAGTAGCCATCCTCCCTGCATCCACCCCCTCCTCACCAGCACGGAAAAACTTCCACCCCCCTTACCACCTTTTGATGGTTCCGAACCTCCCTCCTGTCCTGGTACACTTCCTCCAACAACGATGCGCGTGAGAAAGACATCGTTGGCAACCAGGAGAGAGATCATCACCGATACGTACATGGAGAAGAAAACGAGCATGCCACAGGAGTTCTACCAGATTACCGTCAAGGGCCACCTGAACCCGAACTGGGCCGACTGGTTCGATGGATTGACCATCACTCCGTTGCCCAATGGGACCACCGCCATCTCAGGCCCGGTAGTCGATCAGGCTGCGTTGCATGGCTTGCTCAGGAAAGTGCGTGATTTAGGAGTGCCATTACTCTCGGTAACCCGCGTCAGACCCGACCAGGCCGATGTGTAAGATGTCAAACACTGAGTTGAGGCAAGCGGCTGAGAAAGGAGATCTGCCCTTGATACAATACTCGTCTTATTCACACCCTGTGACAGGATCGGCGACCACAGTTCGAGGCCACGTTCAATGGCATTGAGCGTGTCAGTATCAGAAAGAGTCAGAAAGAAGAAAAAACGATGGCTACCACCGAACGAACGAGCGTAATCAAGCAGACTGCACCCTTGAAAGGAGACAAACACGTGAAGACCAATCGCGAGACCTCAGTCATACGTGAGAGCAACATGAAGATAACACCCTCGAAGCTCATCCGGTGGAGCGGCGTAGCAGCGATCCTGGCAGGGCTCATTTTCGCAGCATATCAGCCGATCCAGCCACCTGAAGTGCTTTCGTCCGTCACGACCAGCGCCTGGGCCATCATCACCCCCTTGAAGACGGCCATGTGCCTCCTCTTCCTGCTGAGCTGGACAGGGCTCTACGCCAGGCAAGTGAAAGAGGCCGGGTGGCTTGGTCTGGTAGGCTTTCTCCTGTTGAGCCTCAGTTGGGCGCTCCAGTTTGCCTTTATCTTCGCCACCGCCTTTATCCTGCCGCTGTTGGCGACCACGGCACCCAGATTTGTGGATGGCCTCCTGAGGAGCGCCTCCGGGACCGTGAGCGTCGTGAACCTCGGAGCCCTCCCAGCGCTCTATACGCTCGTCGGGATCTCGTTTATCCTCGGCGGCCTCCTCTTTGGCATCGCGACGCTGCGCGCCGGCATCCTGTCGCGCGGGGCCGCCGGTCTGCTTGCCGTCGGGTCCGCGCTGCCCGTCGCGTTAGTACTGCCCTCCGTTGCTGTGCTGATCCCGCCCAATATCCAGCATTTAGCGGCGATGCCGGTGGGGATAGCTGTGGCCTGGCTGGGCTATGCGCTCTTGTCAGAACGGCGAGAGCAAGCCTCGGAACCCTCATCTGACAGGCTAAGCCCCCAGGTCCACCTAACCGGAGCCGAGTAAGTTCGCTGGAAACGGCAGGGAATGGACAAGCGTCCACACGGCCGCTTGTCTCATCGGGAACCCGCCTCAACTCGAGGGAGGCCACTGCGTAAGGCGTCAAAGACGGAGTTGAGGCCAGCGGCTGAGAAAGGAGATCTGCCTTTGAGACAGTTCTAGTGGAACGAGGGCTTTGTTCCTCGATGTCCTCCCCTCTCCTGTGTGATCACTGAGTGAGGAAGACACCCTATGTTGTGAGTATCAGTTGGTGGTCATCATGTCGATGACCTCATCAAGCAAAAGGAGTTTGAGATGAGTCCACTTAGAAAGACCGCCCTTGTCGCGGGCGTGCTCTACCTGCTCACCTTTGTCTCGATCCCGACCCTCGTTCTCTACGGCCAGGTAAAGGGTGCGAATTACATCCTCGGCGCTGGCCCGGACACTGCCGCCATCATCGGCGGTATCCTGGAGATCATCGTGGCCCTCGCCGGCATCGGCACCGCCGTCGTGCTGTTCCCGGTGCTCAAGAAGCAGAACGAAGTGGCCGCGCTGGGCCTCGTCGCCTCCCGAGTTCTGGAAGCCAGCACCATCTTCGTCGGCGTGGCGTTCCTTCTGTCGATCGTGACCTTGCGGCAGGCCGGAGCTGGAGCAGATGCGTTGGTCACCAGCCATGCGCTTGCCGCCCTGTATGACCGCATCTTCCTCCTTGGGCAAAGCTTCATGCCGGCTGTAAACGACCTGTTGCTGGGCTTCCTGCTGTACCAGTCGCGCCTGGTGCCTCGAGGCCTTTCCCTGATCGGAATCGTCGGAGGCCCCATCCTCCTCGCTGGCTACTTCGCTGTGCTGTTCGGTCTTATCGGGCAACATGCCCCCTTGGCAGGGCTGTCCGCACTTCCGGTCGCGCTATTTGAGTTTTCGCTGGGCGTCTGGCTGGTCGTCAAAGGCTTTAAGCCCTCTCCGATCCTCTCCAGCGAGACGCGAGATGCCAGCGCGGCCGCCGCCACCACTCCTTCCGCTTCTGGTCGGCCATAGCTCGCCTTCGCCGTCGGTGTTGCCAGCTTGACCAGCTGGCCGCGCCGGGGCGAGTCAGTGGGCGCTCTGAGGCCGGGGCCGTCAGAAGCGACTCGGCTGAGGATGGTGGCCTGGGTCGGTGACCGCGGCGGGAAGGCTCGGAAGGGTGGGACCTCATGACGACTGAGGACCCGCCGAACCGTGGAGACGTACCACGCATAGCCGCCGCCGGGTTTACCACCCGGCCTCATGTGTTCCAGGTTCTCGTTCTGGGATCGTGGGAATCAAGGACCGGGAGGAAGAAAATCGGCCAAATGGAGACGGCGAAACCAAAAAGGAAAAGTAGCCATACCTTTGGAATAGAACCACAACACCTCATTGTAAATCCCAACGTGAAATAATGCCACTCGCTGGAAGCGAGAGCACCGAAGGAGGTTTCAGTATGCAACAGGAGGGTCGGACAAAACATGCGTTCTAGCAAGCGAGCGGCTCTTGCCACTTGACATAGGGGTCACTTACAGACAAAGTAGATGTATTCAACCTCATCCTACTCTGACTGTAAGGAGCCGTTCTCATGATACCAACATCTCCCCTCTTTGACCAGTCCACCCTCGCCCTTTTGCTCGACCACGATCCTGTTGTGCAACGCTATCGTGGCTTCTTGGCCCTGTTTGACTGGTCTTGCATCCCTGAACGTGACCCAGCCCGTCCGCTTCCTGGTCCCTGTCCTCATCCACAATCTGCCTACCTTAAAGCCTTGCTGGTGAAAATATGCGAAGGCAAGCTGTACCAGACTCACCTGCGGACCTTCCTACTCGACCATCCTTTGCTCGTCCTCGAACTCGGCTTTCATCCCGACCTGGACCCATCGCTGCCGTATGGCTTTTGTGTTCAGAGCACGGTTCCCTCGGCACGACACTTCCGACGCAAACTGCAGACCCTTGACCCTACCCTGCTCTCCAACTTGTTACATGCTACGGTGACCGTCCTGACCGCCGAGATTCCTGGCCTGGGGGAGACCATTGCTGTCGATGTCAAGCATCTGTACGCCTGGGTCAGAGAGAACAACGCCCGCCAATATGTCTCGCAACGCTTCGATCCGCAGCACCAACCATCAGGCGACCCCGATTGCAAGCTCGGTGTCAAACGCTCCACCAACCAGGAACAAGCCGACGGCTCGACCAAAGTACAGAAAGAGTACCTGTGGGGCTACGGCTCCGGCATCGTTGCCGCCACTACTGCGGACTATGGTGATGTGGTGCTGGCCGAATACACCCAACCATTTAATGAGAACGATGTGACCTACTTTGACCCGCTTTACCTGCAAGCCGTCGTTGCGCTTGAACAGTTTCCCACCCATGTGACCGCTGATGCCGCGTATGATGCCTGGTATGTCTATGAGAAGGCCGCCCGACATGGAGGCATTGCAGCCATCCCGCTCAATGAGCATGGTCATCCTCCCTTCACCCGCGACCCCGATGGCGTGCCATGCTGTCCCATTGGCCTTCGTATGAAGCCGCAGTTCTCGTTTGCTCACACCAACGGCTACACCGCCCAGCGCTTCCGGTGTCCCCTCCTCTTTCCTGAGCCGTTCGACTTCACCTGCTCTCATGCTCAGTTTGCCAAAGGTCGAGGCTGCGTCAAAGATGTCAACATCGAGGCAGGAGGCCAGATGCGGGTCACTTTAGATCGCTGTGGGCCGCTCTATCGAGCCATCTATCGGCAACGCACCAGTTGTGAACGCATCAACAGTCAAGCACAAGCGCTGGGCATCGAACGACCCAAAGTCCGCAATGCACGCTCGGTTTATCACTTGAACACGCTCATCTATCTCATCATTAATGCAAAGGCCATTCAGCGAGTGCAATCCATCAATAGGCGACTTCTACTCAGAGAATAGGTCCGACCCTCCAACAGGCGACGCATCCGGTTCAGTTCTCGGTGGACTATCCAGATCGACCGCTCAACCGGCTGACCACATTCTTCCGCCTCTTCCTGGCCATCCCCATCGCTGATCGTGCTGGGGGCGTGATCGGAGGAACCTGGCAGTGGGCATCGAGTGGCAAGACCACGGCGGTCGCGGCCGGGGCCGGCGGCCTGCTGTTCTTCGCTCCCCTGCTGATGATCGTGTTCCGCCAGAAGTATCCCCGCTGGTGGTTCGACTGGAACCTGGAACTGCTGCGCTTCAGCAACCGGGTGGGCGTCTACCTGGCCCTGATGGACGATCGGTACCCCGTCCACCGACGATCACCAGTCCGTCCACCTGGACTACGCCTACCCCGACGCCGAGCGCGAACTCAACCGGTGGCTGCCCCTGGTGAAGTGGTTCCTGGCCATCCCCCACTACATCGTGCTGTTCTTCCTGCACATGGCGCGGTCGTGGCCGTGATCGTCGCCTGGTTCGCCATCCTGTTCACCGGGCACTACCCCAGGGGCATGTTCGACTTCGTGGAGGGCGTCATCCGCTGGCACAACCGGGTGCTCGGCTACGCCTTCATCCTGGTCACCGACCGCTACCCGCCCTTTCGGCTCAGCCCGTAAGCGGGAGATGGCGTTCGATGAACGAGAGGGTACGTCGGCGGACCTCCCGGCAGCGGCGAAGCAAGATGTTTCAGTTCACACGTTGAGCGGAGCGCGAGCGCACCTCGCACCTTTTCGCCAGGACCTGAGCTATCCCTCTGTTTCGTGCTTTGAAAGTGGGGAGAGGGAAGCGTGAGACTCCGGATGGTCTCCTTGCTCTGCTCACGTACTCACTCTTTGCAACAAGCTGTGGGACACCCCCATGCAAGGGGTGCCCCACACCTTGTTGCAAACAGTAAGCATGAGCTTATTAGAGAGGAACCCAGGGAAAAGGAAAGTGATAAGATACATCCGTCTGGAAGAAGAAGGGAGCAGAAAACCGATGGATGAACTCGCCTTGCGGCAACTGAGCACAGAGATCCTGACCGATATCAAAGAGTGGCGGAGAGCCAATCCCAGAGCGACGTATGTGCAGATAGAGGATGAGGTTCATAAGCGGATGATGCAATTGGAAGCGCAGATCATCGAAGGCGCAGTTCAGGAAAGCCCGAGCCGGGAGTGGGGAAGAGGGTCGGCGGTTGATGCGGCACTGTGTCCCACATGTGCAGTCCCCTTGCAGGCACGAGGCACACACAAGCGAACGTTGCAAGGAAACGGAGGACAAAGTGTGACGTTGAGCAGGACCTACGGGACGTGCCCCACGTGTGGGGAAGGTCTTTTTCCCCCTGGATGAGGAGTTAGGGCTACTGCCGGGCCATCTCGCCCCGCGCCAACAGGAGCATCTGGTTCACCTGGCCTGCTTCATGCCCTTCGACAAAGTCGCTCAGATGATGGAAGAGATCGTCTCTGTGCAGACCAACGAGGAAATGGTGCGCCGACTCACCGAGCAGGTGGGGAGCTGGATGGAAGCCGCGCAAACAGCGGAAGTTGAGGCGGGTGGTGAACCGGAGTCAGAAGACGCGGAACCGCTGCAACGGTGTGTCATCAGCGCTGATGGCGCCATGATCTCTTTGATCCACACACTGTTGGCGCAGAAACGCGCACCGTTGCCATTGGTGAGCCACAAGAGAAGCTCAACGCCGACGGAGAACGAGAGATCCATGTGGGCAGCTCTCGTATTTTTCGCGGCTGGCGGATGCCTTCACCTTTACGCATCTGGCGCAAGGGGAGATGCAACGGCGCAGCGTGGCGCAAGCGAAGGAGGTCTGTGCCGTCATGGATGGGGCAGACTGGTTGCAATTCTTTACCGACACGCATCGACCTGACGCGGTGCGTATCCTGGATTTTCCTCATGCGGCAGAACATCTCACCCAACTGCTGGAAGCCCTGGGGAAGACGGAGATGCATTTTCCCCCTCACATGCTTGATCGGTGTTTGCATATCCTCAAACATCGAGGTCCCCGTCTCCTGTCGCGCATGGCTGATCGTCTCGAAAGCGATCTGGCCCAACACAAAGGGGTTCAAGAGCATCTGGAGTACTTGCGCAAACGAGAGGCGTTGATGCGGTACCCTCAGTTCCAGAACTCAGGCTGGCCGATTGGTTCTGGTATGGTGGAGAGCGCCAACAAAAACGTCGTCGAAGCTCGCCTCAAGGGAACGGGCATGCATTGGGGGCGTAAAAATGTCAATCCCATGCTTGCCTTACGCAATGCCATCTGCAATGATCGTTGGCGAGAGATGTGGAAAACGGCGCTCACACACCATCGAAAGCTTCAAGCGCTCCACAGGGCCACGCGGGCAAAGCCGCGGGTACAGGCTTGCCTTGCTGGTGGTGATGCCTCCTCTCAAGAGTCCCCTGCTTCTCCATCTGCTGCGGTGTCTGAGCGCCTCTCGCCTCTGGCTCCTTCCCAATTTGTCTCGGAGGCAGAGGCCCCTCCTGTTTCTCCTCTGCCTCCTGTGCCAGAAGCCTCGCTGCCCGGTTTCCGTCGTCTTTCCAGTCGGCGCATACGGCAGACCGCACGCAAGCGGGTGAACTGTTCCCATCAAAAATCATCTGAAGGACACGCAAACGTTTGCCTGTGCGGAAGGCCCCTGGTGCGGTTCAAGGGCCATCGACCCAAACAGTATTGTTCGGATCGCTGTCGCCAACGAGCACATCGGAAGCGACAGGCGACGATCTTTTCTCCGTGTTCTCCTCACCGGCTCACACCAGAGGCTCATCGGAAGCAGACGCACATACATGTGCAGCGTTCCCGTCACCCCTTCGTGAGGCAAGATGCACAGACGTGCCCATGTGGTACGCCCCTGGTGCGCGTGATCGGACACCGACCCCGAGAGTACTGTTCAGATCGCTGCCGCCAACGAGCGCATCGTGAGCGACACCTGCAGGCAGAGAGCCTCCCTCACCCGAGCAAGGCAACTTCAAGCAACGCCAGCTCGATGTGCTCTTCCCTTGCGGAGACACCTGTTCACACAGCAGAGCGCATGACTGGTTGCGACGCGCGAGTGCTGGAACACTTCCATAAAGCCGGCACTGCGAAACGTGGAGACCACGCTCACTCGCGCTAAAGCCGGCCCGTTTCATCCGCGAGCTCGCCCGACCCAGCCGAGCGCTTCGTCCGGGATGCCGTGCTGGCCGAGAAAGAGGCTCAGTTGGGCTGCGTGTTCCTGCACGTGGCGCATAGTGTACAAGAGCAGTTCGAAATAGCTCGGCTTTCTGCGCCAGGGGAGATCGACCTGTTGATGCGCTTGCTCGTCTGACAACTCGGTGATGGTTGTCTGGCACTTCTGGCGCAGATGCACCAGATAGGCGTGGAGTTCATCCCTGGTATAGGGCCGTTCGGGAAGAACACCTGCCGGGTCAAGCTCCGCGAGGGTGAAGGGCGCAGGAGGGGCGAATCCTTCAAGTGAGCCTGTGAGATATAGGTCGAGCCAGAAGAGGGTGTGATAGGTGATATACCAGAATGCTGCGAATCCTGGTGGCAGAGAGGATCTGAGGGATCGCCCCAGAGGCGTCCCTGCCAGAGCGTCTCAGGGCAGGCCAGCAGGGCGTTTTCCAGCATATCGATAGCCGCACCGCACTGCTGCCACACAGCCGTGCGCAAGGTCGTCTCCATCGGGTGTTCAGCCACAACGTGTGCTCCTTTTTGCTTCTTTGCTCAACATGTTCCCATTACAAGCGGTCAGAACCTCCCCTCATCTCGACGGCTTCCTCTTCCAGAGTCACATGTTTTGCCTCATGCGACTGCACACCCCTGAGCTGAGTCTCGGCATCATCTGGCGAGGGGTCTGCCTGGCCTACTCTTGTGAGGTCCTTCACCAGAACAGATTACCTAACTTCCAGAGAGAAATCAAGAGGAGAGGGGGCATGTGGGACCTGCTTTCTCAGCTTTTCCCTCTGCAAAAAGGCGTGGCGCACTCATTGCGAGACGGGAGTATGATATGATATGGCAGAAGATAGCAGCAAGCTACCTCTGAGTCGTTGAGTTTTTCTCTCGTGTGGAGAGGGTAAGATGTATGAACCTATCAGATACTGAAGAAAAGAGCGCCAGTGGAGCGGTTGTCTCCAACACTGCGAATACGCGCTTATCTGGCCCCTGGCTCATCGTGGCCCGCGTCGTGTGGCTGGCGCTGGTCGTCCCCAGCCTGGGACTCTTTGTGATCAGCCTCCCAGTGTACTATCAGCAACTTCAAAGGGCGTGTGTTGGTCCCGTGATGTGTAATAACCTCGCCGGGGCACTTCCTGCAAAGGAACTCCAGGCGCTCTCTACCATTGGCTTTTCTGTCAGTGGGTATGCCGCTCTGCTCACCATCTTCTTCGCTGATCATCGCAGCAATCTGGTGTGCGGTCGGCTTCCTCATTTTCTGGCGCAGGTCGGATGACTGGCTGGCGCTGCTGGCCGCCTTTTTTCTCGTGATGTTTAATATCACCCCTAATCAGGCAATCCCGCCTATGCGCTGGCACTCGCCTATCCCGTCCTCGCTTTGCCTTTCAGTCTGGTGAGCTTTCTTGGGAAAGTCTCCCTCGTCGTGTTCTTTCTGCTCTTCCCCAATGGACGGCTTGTCCCGCGCTGGATGGGACTGATCCTGCTGCTCGGCATCATCTATGCATTCTTAAGCAGCTTTCCTTCCCCTACGTCACCTTTCGATGCGAATTGGCCAGCTGTGGCTCTACCTCCTGGTTTCTCTCGTTTTCTCGTGGGGCCATCATCTTTTCGCAAATCTACCGCTACAGACGCGTGTCCACTCCTGTCCAGCGCCAACAGACGAAGTGGATTGTCTTAGGAGTAACGGCGGCAGTCGGAATTCTCATAGGGCATACTCGTCATAGCCGTACTCATCCCATCCATCGACAACAATAATTCTTTGGGGGAAGCGATTGACTATAGTGTTGGTATTATCATCTTCCCCGTCGCCTTTCTCCTGATCCCGCTCTCCATTGGGTTCTCGATTTTGCGCTATCGACTCTACGATATCGACGTGCTGATCAACCGTACGCTGGTGTATGGCAGCCTGACGGCTCTGCTCGCCCTGCTGTACTTTGGCCTCATTGTTGCGTTGCAAGCGCTGTTCCAGGGGCTGTTCCACCAGAATAACGCGGTCGCTATCGTGGTCTCGACCCTCGTCATTGCGGCGCTCTTCCAGCCCTTGCGCCATCGCATCCAGGCCCTCATCGATCGCCGCTTCTATCGCCGCAAGTATGATGCGACTCGCACGCTGGCCGCCTTTAGCGCACGCTGCGCAATGAGGTGGATCTGACAGCACTTGAGCGAGCACCTGGTGGCGGTCGTTGAGGAGACGATGCAGCCGGCGCATGTCTCGCTGTGGGTGCGCAAGGACGAACACCACAGTAAACCACACCACTACTAGTGGAGTGGATCTGGCAAGCTTCTTCAAGATGGATGTATCTTACTACTTTCCTTTTACCTGGGTTCCTTCCCAACAAGCTCATGCTTACTGTTTGCAAAAAGTTATGGGGCACCCGTGGGCAAAGGGTGCGCGACAACTTTTTGCAAATGGTGAGGGACGCGCCAATTTTCATCAACACCTGTTTGTTGGAACGCTGGACTCATTCTTATGAGATCGTAAATCTACTAAAACGACTTGGCGACCAACGCATTAGAGTATAACGAATTACGCAAGCTGCTCGATATCGATGATGATACATTACCGGAGGGTCTGGTGCTCCTGGCGGAGCAGCACTTCGTCAGAGAACGGTATTGTTACTCCTCATGCTTCGAGATGGTCTACACTCTCTACTTGCATCACTTGCCACTGGTGATACGTCCGATCTTGCCGCTATTGCCCCTATTGCCCTCGGTAAACCAGAGGTTGCCATCGGGTCCTGCTGCGATCCCGTTTGACCCGTCCTGGGAGGTGGGAAGGGGGAACTCGGTGATGGCTCCATTGGGAGTGATACGCCCGATATTGTTGCTACCCTCCCCGGTAAACCAGACGTTGCCATCGGGTCCTGCTGTGATCCCATCCGGAGAGTTCGCGGAGGTGGGAATGGGAAACTCGGTGATGACCCCATTGGGAGTGATACGCCCAATATTGTTGCTATTGGATTCGGTGAACCAGAGGTTGCCATCGGGTCCTGCTGTGATGCCGACTGGCCAGCTCTGGGAGGTGGGAAGGGGGAACTCGGTGATGACCCCGGCAGTATGTGGACGGGTGAGCCAGGTCATGCCACTGGCGAGAGCTACTATCACCAGTCCTACCAGCCCTATCAGGACGAAACGCCGTGATCTGCTGCGTTTCGCTAGCGGCGCTGGAGCTTTCACATCGGGTCGTACTGTTAGCGGTAGTTGAGTCGATGAATGGACTGGCAGTGTTCTGGTGCCCTCGACTGAAGGTATCTGCATGGGAGGCTTCGACACGGGAGCGGTAAGTTTCTCGCTGTTCTGCGAAAGCGATAGGGAGGGTTCTGTCGATAGGATAGTGATCATCAGTGCCAGCGCGCCTGCTGGTCCCCCCGTGTAGTAAGGCATCCCTTGCCCTTCCAGGCGCAACATTGTCCCATCACCTACCCCCGCGGGAACGGTGACGCTCACCTGTCGTCCTCCTGGCAGGGTCAGGCGGCGGGTGGTGCCGCCCTGCGCCTCTGCCCTGCTGATGGCCAGGGTCGCGTGCAGTTCAGCGCTACTCTGTGCCGCCTCCTGGAAGGCACACGCAAAGGCGGCCACCGAGGGGAAGCGCTCGTCGGGCTGTTTGGAGAGCGCGCGCAGCAGCACCGCGTCAATGGCAGGAGACAGGCGCGGGTTGAGCGCGCTCGGAGCCGGCGGCAGCGCCAGGTAGTGCTGGCGCATCACTTGGCCCGGCCCGCCCTGGAAAGGAGGCCGGCCCACCAGCAGCTCATAGGCCATGATCGCCAGCGCGTACTGGTCGGTGGCCGGGAGCGGATGCCCATCCCACAGTTCGGGAGCCATGTAGGTCGGCGTGCCTCGAATGCTCTGGCTAGCGCTGGATGTTGCGCTGGTGAGTTTAGCGATGCCAAAGTCGGCTAAGAGCAGGTCGGGACGAGTCGGGTTGATCTGGTCGCAGGCGGACGAGGAAGTTGGTGGGCTTGATATCCTGGTGAATGACCTGCTGGTCATGGGCGTGTTGCAGCGCATCGGCGGCCTGCTGCAACAAGGGTGCCACCTCGACAGGCGAGAGCAATGCCGTGCCGCCTCGCTGCCGCAGCCAGTCCGCGAGGGTGCCATCTTTGCGATAAGGCATCACCAGGTAGTTGAGCCGCTGGCCGTGGAGCGTTTCATCTCCGTAGGTGTACAGGGGCAAGATGTTGGGATGATCGAGCCGGGCAATCGCCCTAGCCTCGCGCTCGAAGAGGCGGGCAGCATCGTTGGTACTTTTCGCTCCGGGTAGGCCATGACTTCACTGCGAATGACTTTGATGGCGACCTGTTGCCCGATGCGTCCATCTTCGGCGAGGTAGACTTCGCCCATGCCACCGCTGCCCAGCAGGCGCAGCAGGCGATAGTGACCCAGGCGCTCTCCTTCAAGTGACATGCGCGCAACCCCCTTGATGCAAAGTACACAAATAAAACCAGAACCGAGTAGTGAAGTAGATGAAGTAAGTATAGCACAACCAATTGAGAATTGCTGGAGGTTCTCAGAGGACGGGTGATCCCTACTTTTTTGCAAAGTTCGGGAGAGGTGAGCGTGAGACTCCGTCAGGTTGTATCCTTGTTAAGCTTCGTGCTCACTGTTTGCAAAAATGTATGGGACACCCGTTGCTTCTGGGTGTCCCACGGATTTTTGCAAACCACTGGAGAGGTAAGCGTCAAGCTTTGCCAGACAGTTTTCCCGCTACGCTCATGTGCTCATCGCTTGCAAAAAGCGGTGACATACCCTTTGACGTTCGAGGGATTTGAGCCGTGATCGATGGGCTAATTAGGTTTTGGGTCTTTGGGGAAAAGGTGAGCGATAATCGGACGCCAGAGCAGTCCTATGCTTAAGGGAAGTGGGCTTTTGATGATAATACTGGCAGCGATGGAGCCGAGAAAGCTGATTGTAGTGGCGATGAGGGTGAACCATTGCATTCGTCTGAATGTCGGTGGTTCAGGTTCCTGGGTGTGCTGCTGATTGTGTATCATGGTTGTTGTCTATCCTGCCCTAAATACTTTGTAAGCTGGTATAGGCTTTTTTAAGCCCAATCATTGGGACACCTATACTATGCCATATGTGTTTTGCTATGGCGTTGTAGATACTCAGGTTGAGCGTTTGCTATGAATGTGAACTTCAAACTGGCCGGAATCTATATACTAATGCTGGCGAAGGTATTTCGTGTTGCTGTGGCTCGTGAAGCCATTCCATAGGCAAATGGAAGTCTATACGCTGGAACAGAGCGAGTAGATATCTGAGCGGACATCAGTCTGTACGAGTGTACCGGGAAACTGTCTGGCAAAGCTTGACGCTTACCTCTCCAGTGGTTTGCAAAAATCCGTGGGACACCCTTTGCCCACGTGGCAAACGTGACAACCAGGTCGATCACGATTGAGTGGGAAAGAGGGGTACGTGCTTCATTTCGGGGCATTCCTATCAAGGCGGCTGGCGGTACCGCCAGTATACAATATTTGTCAAGATGCTGCTGGCGAACCCCAAAGATCAAGCAGCCGGCTTTCTGAGTGCCACAAATGGTGAAGTACGAGTCCGAGCGAGAGGAGTCTCCGCAAGCCAGGCAGCTGTCCTCACCACATTGAGAGCGGTGGCAATCAGAAGATGAAGGAGCCGCGTCTTAGGCAGACCAATATAACGCGTGCGCCTGAGATACCCCAACCGGACTCCCTGTGAAAGCGTTCCCTCAATGCCTGCTCGCTTTGCATACGCCTGCTTGAAATTGTCCGTCTTTTGGCGCTGGCGTGCCTGCACACCGGCTTCATACGCCGCACGATCCCGAATGGTGAGCGCGCGCGAACGGGAAGAACTGACACACTGCGAGCGCTGTGGACACACAGCACAATCAGTGCGGGCAAAACGGATGTTGATGACAGGAGTCGCCCAGGTATTTCGGGTGGGATACCAAATGACGCTGGTTTTTCCCAGAGGACAGGTCGCGTGTTGAGCCTCCCAATCGATCTCAAAACAGGCCACGCCAAAGCCCGCTGCTGCCCGCGTCTGCCAACTCGAATCCTCGCGTACCGGACCCACCAAATCTATCTCACGCTCTTGACTGCTGACCAGATGATCGGAAGTCACATACCCCATATCGACGATATGCTCGCCCGGGAGCAGATCGCGCTCAGCCAGATGGGTATGAATGACATCGGTCATCGAGTTGTCAGCGGTGGTCGCTGCGGTGGTTTCCACATTGGTCACCAGATGAGGAAGATCGTCCTCAGCGGTTTCGGTGAGATGCACTTTATATCCCACCCAACTCGTTTCCCGCTTCTTGCTCCAGCGCGCATCAGGATCATAGGGCGAAGCTGATCAACTGCGGGGCTGGAGGCAGATCCTCCGCCACCCGCCAGCGCACCGGCTCAGCGGAGGCGGAAGCGTAAAACTGCTGGATCCAGATCCGCCGCAGGATCTGAACGGCGGGAACCTCGCGCAGCCATGCCCATTCGCTTTCGGCATGGATCATCTGCAAGAGCTGACGGCCATCGGCCCCGATCTGTTCGGCCAACGCATACCGCTCCTCTTTTTGGTGGGCAAACGATACTCCTCAAAGCGGCGGCCGTAGCGCTCAAACCACACTGCAGGAACCCGCTCATTCAGCCAGTCAGGCGCCACCGTCGCGAGCACATTCAGCGCGTGGCGCACCGTCTCCCCAACACATTCCAGGCGGTTGAGCATCACAATGGCCGCCAGCACATGCGTTGAGTCGGTGCGTTGTTTGCCGCGTGCTTTGAGCAATCCCTGCTCGCGCAAGAGCGAGAGCACACTCTCGAATAACAGCATTTCGGCTCCTCCTGCACTCAGGCGACTGCGAAACTCCGAGAGCACCGAGGCATCAAAACCCGGATCATCCAGTTCCAGGGCCAGCCCATATTTCCAGTCGATGCGAGCACGCACCGCATCGGCGGCTTGTCGATCGGAAAGGCTGATCGCGCAAATTGCAGCACGGTTACCAGAGCCAGCAACCCTGGGGAGAGCGCCGGTTGACCATCATCAGGAAACAGGGCCGTAAATTGCTCATCGGTATAGATAGGACCTAAAGCATCACGCAGACGCATAATGGCATTGCCTTTCGGAAAGGCGGCATGAGCGACTCGGGTGGTTGCTTCAGGAATAGGGCCAACTCCTTGCGGTTTGAGTGACATCGATTTCCTCCTCAGCTGATTGGCTTGCTTCACTTCTTGAAGAACTACTCTCTATCCTACCAGATACTTTCTTTCCCTGTATATCTGTTTGAAGGGGTTCGCCAGCAGCATCTTGTCAAGTGAACCACCATTTTCAAATGGTATTTTGGCTCAATCTTTGAATGTTTTTGGGATGAACCTTTGTATTTTTGGCCCAATCTTTGAATTGGAGTGAAAATCCCACGGGATGCGCAACGAGCCAACACTCAGCAGGATTATGCGGCTTTGTGAACGATCTTCATCCTATCCCCGATTTGCCCGTGATCTGCTGGTTTGCAGTGTCCAACTCTGGACGTGTTCAAGCGTAGATTCCAGAAGAAAACACCATATTCCAGAGCGTTTGAACGAAAGGAAAAAGCCAGATGATGCCACAAAAGGAAGTCCATCAAACGATCCAGCAGCAAGCTGACCCTGCTTATGGAGGATACGAAGGAAATCACCCCTCGTCTGCCTACCAACCCTCTGAAACCTCCTCTGAGCACCTATGGAGAGAAGAACAATCCGGCAAAATCTATCCACTCCCCCGCAACAATGCAAACGTGCTCCGTTTTGTCCTGGCTGTGGTCTCCCTGGGGTTGCTTCTCCTGTTTGGCCTTCTCTTTGTTGCGGTAATCGGCGGAACAGCGGGATGGATTAGTTTCGCAGCCGCGTGTTTAGCGATCCTCACCATAGCGGCTATCAGCATCGAGAAGATTCAGTAAGCGATCCCCACGAGAGGAAGCAGGGGCGACCAGAAAAAACGAGCATGAGGTTTTGCTCGGAGAAGCAAGCTGGTCCGAGGAAGACCCTCTATGTCAAGAGCCAAAAACGGGAAAGGGAAAAGCAAAGTGAGCGTAGGTGAAGCTGCCTCCCGTGTGGGAAAGCAAGTCTACCACACCGGTCAAGGCCAAGACGAGCGCGCCCACACCCGACCTTGCCACCTCCTGCGCGGCCTTGACTCGGCGTGGTCTGAGGCTCTCAACCCACACCGGGAGTCGGGAACGCGGTGGAGGGCTGCGGCAGACGTTGGAGCGGCAGGCAGGTGCGCGGGAACGGCTCACGGTCGGCAGAAAGGATACGGCGGGAACCGTTTGGGCGACTCCGTTGGAGCACACGATCCCTGCACTGGCAAAGGACTTCGCAGTGCTGAGCATGTCCAACGAAGCGTGGCGGCAAAGGGCAGCCTGGACTCAGGCGACACGTTGGCGGGGCGCGTGAGCCAGCTTCGCCGCTTCAAACGTCGCGGTCTGATAAGCGGTCTTGCTCACCCACATGCGATAAATGATGCGTGCCCAGACGTTGGCCAGGGCGCGAACCGCCATAGAGTGGGTCTTGCCCTCCGCCCGCTTGCGCTGGTAATAGTCCCGCGCCCACCCCTCTTGCAGCGTCGATTGCCAGGCGAACTGGTGCAGAGCGTTGCGCAGCGGCTTCGAGCAGGCGAAGCGTTTGTGCGCTTTGGCATAGTTGCCGCTTTGAAATGGCACCGGCGCGGTTCCGGCCAGGGCCTGGACACTGCCAGCATCGGCGTAGCGGGTGCGATCCTCGCCCCATTCGGCCAGCAGACGCGGGGCCAGGCGCTTGCCCGCACGGGGAAGCGAACTCCAGATCTCCTGGTCCTTATGGGTCAAAAAAAGGGGGGCGATGGCCTTGTCGTAGCTGGCAATATCCTCGATCACCACCAGCAGTTGTTTGACCAGCGACAGCATCAGGCGCGACTTAGCACGTATGATGGCCGTGCTGGCGACCAGCTGGGGACGATGCAGTTCCGCGACAATCTTGGGGGCAACGCGCGTTGGCCTGGTATGCTTGCCCAGACGCAAGGTGGCCGTGATCTCTTCAAGCGATGCGACCTGGGCTGCCTGGGGGGTGGGATAGGTTTGCAGGAAGACCAGGGTGGAGCGCTGCTGCAGCTTGGCAAACAGGTTCAAGGCCGCGGGATAATAGTCTTTGAGGCAGGCCGTCAACTGGTTCACCAGGCGCGTTTGCATCTGGATCAAGGCATCCTGATCGCGAGTCAGCGTTTTCAACTCCTGCACGGTGGGACTATCCGGATCCAGTCTGCGCAGTTCGGCCAAGTCAAGACGGCCTATCTTCGCCAGCAAATGGGCGTCGATTTGGTCAGTTTTGGCTCCGGCGGATTTGCGCAATTGATTGGTGGTCTTGGGGTTGACGGGATAGACGGGGATGCCCGCTTCCAGCAGAAAAGTGATGAGCAATCCGTGGTTCGTTTCTACGATGCAAGCAAGGTGATCGGGCTGAGCAGCAATACTCAACACAAACTGTTTCAACTCGTTCAAACCGTCGTGGCTGTGAGAAAAGCGTCGCGCACCCACGCGCTTGCCCGCTTCATCCAGCACCTCCACGTCATGATGGGTATCTGCCCAATCCAAACCAACATACCACATATGTGCGCTTCCTTTCTGCGTACGCTCCTGGGGGTGTCGGGTCCTTATATAACGGGTGCTCGAAGCACGTCCCTCCAATCATCGATTGGCCCAGGAAAGCTGCCAAGGGAAGCACGATCTTCCTCTATCGGTCGAGCCGTGTGGAGAACGAAGTCTTTCCCCGGCAGTCTGATCAAGCAGGGATCATCCCTGCTGACCCTGATTAAAGGGGTCTGGAAAAATATTAACATATAAGGAGAATCCAGAAGCCGAGCACGTGCTCGGCTCTGGCTAGTCCGAGCGAGGTCGCTATGCGTTCTGGGATACCGAAGAGCTTGATCGTGACGTATCCAGAAGGTTCAGGACGCGTATTGCAGGTAGGACTAAGATCCTGGCCAAATTGTGCATTAGCACACCTTTGTTCTAAAAGTATTGCCTATCGGATCTTTTCAGTTCACAGTTTTTCAAGCTCATTTCTTAAGACGAGCGTGAAATCTGAGCAGGACAATCAACCAGATGCAGACAATTCTGTGAAGTGATTTATATTTCAGTTCACACTTTGAGCGGCGTGCGAGCTTTCTGCACATTTTCGTCAGGATCTTAGGCTAACCTCGTACACGGATGCCAACGGCAGTGCGATAAAAAGCTATCTTTCGCTTTTACCGCTGATAGTCAACTCAGCATGAATAAGTTCTTTTTACATCTCTCAATAAACGCAACAGTAATATTCGTTATAACATTCGATCAAGGTTTATTGACTGAATGTTTGAATATGGCGCCAGCTCACGCTCAGTATCCGTTCAAACATTCGGCCAAAGTACCATCAAATTGGTAGTTCACATCAATCTACGAACGTTTTGACATGAACCTTCGAACAATTTACACCAATCTTCGAACAACCAGAAAAATCAGCATAAAAATACCTACTGGTGTAGACAGAAATATAGCAGTACTCTCTCTTTCGCTTTCATGCCTTTCACACTTTTTGGCTGAAGGAGTTGGTACATGACCGACGCGCGTGAGCAGCTTTTGCCCGTCTTCGCGGACACGTTGCCCCCACTCATGAGCAGCACACCCATTGACACCCTGAAAAGCCGCTTCCCCAGCGACCGTCTGCACGCCGTTTTTGTCAATGCGGGTGGCAAGTGGGAGACTGATGAGGATGAAGACGCGCTGCAAGGAGAACGACTCGTCTCCGGGCATCAGAGAGATCCCAGAGGCAGACCCATGGGCCAGGCCGTGACAGGAATTGACACCCGAAGAGCCCCTTTGCCATTCTGCGCCTCGATGCTGCCCGCCATCGTGTGGAACTCCGGTTCCGTGGTCGGGGCAGCGCCACCCGCATGAGCATCTCAATCTTCAGGCACTTGAGTAAGAGTAGACTGAATTACAATGTGAGGGTTGTAATCCAGTCTACTCTTACTCAAGTACTGGTTTGTCGAGCTACGGAAGACCAGAGGCGGGGAGCCTCGTTGCGAGCTCGTCCTCAGAGCTCACCGCTTTCTTCACCAGCGCGCTGATCCTCGCCTCTTCGACGGCAGTCAACTCCTTAGAGCGCGAAGGAGTTCGGCCACATGCCGCCTTCGTCGAGGTTCGCCGCGTCGCTGAAGCCGAGCGTCGCATACCTCGTCTTGAACTTCTGCGCGGCCTGGAAGAAGCAGACGACCTTGCCGTCCTTATTAGCATACGCGGGCATCCCGTACCAGGTTTTCGGCGAGAGGGCTGGCGCGCTGGCTGTGATGATCTCATGGAGCCGCCTGGCCATGGCGCGATCCGGTTCCTCCATCGCAGCGATTGCCGCCAGCACGGCGCTTTCCCCGTCCACCTTCTCCTTGTCCGCGCGCGCTTCCGCCTTCAGCTCTTGGGCGCGATTTCTCATCGCGGCTTTTTCCTCGTTCGTGAATCCCGATGACTTCTTGTTGATCACGGCGGTGCCCTTGGCGGACTCCTGCGTGCTCTTCTTTTCAGGTTGGCTCATAAAAATCTCCTCATCTTGACTTGCTTTGATGTTCATCATGCTTTTCTCCTGTCACATTCGTTTGGAATGGTTCGTCACTCCTATGACGAAACGAAACGCACATATGTGACTGGTGGATGAGGACATGCGTCACACTGATGACGCAGGCACATGTTGGCTCCTCTGAGAGAACGAACCGAAAGGATGACGAGATGGACGAACACGACTGGCTGGCAGAACAATTCGAGGCCAACCGGACCCACCTGCAAGCGGTGGCCTACCGGATGCTCGGACGGCTTGACGAGGCAGACGACGCCGTCCAGGAGGCGTGGCTTCGCCTCAGCCGGGCCGCGTTCGAGCGACATTGCAAACCTGGGCGGATGGCTGACCACGGTGGTCGCGCGCATTTGCCTTGACATGCTGCGTACAGCGCAACGCACGGCGCGAGGAGTCCCTGGAAGTGTCCGCATCCGATACAGCAACGCACAGCGCTGGCGGGATCGACCCCGAGCAGGAAGCGCTGCTTGCCGACTCGGTTGGTCTGGCCCTGCTCGTGGTACTCGACACGCTCTCTCCTGCCGAGCGCCTTGCGTTCGTGCTGCACGACATCTTCGCCATGCCTTTCGAGGAGATTGCTCCCATCGTGGAGCGGGAAGTCCCAGCGACCAGGCAGCTCGCGAGCCGCGCGCGCCGTCGGGTGCGAGGAGGAGCCATGGTGAAGGACGCCGATCTTCCCGCCAGCCGACAGGTGGTCGATGCCTTTCTCGCCGCAGCGCGAGGCGGTGACTTCAACGCGCTGCTCACCGTACTCGACCCGGAGATTGTGTTCCGCATCGATGGCGCGACCTCGCCGAAGGGTCTGTCACGAGAGGTCCGCGGTGCGCAGGCTGTGGCCAGGCAGTTCTCAGGACGTGCTCAGGGCTTCCGCACGGCTCTCGTGAACGGAGCCGTGGCGCTCATCGTGGCACCGCGTGGGCACCTGTTCCTCGTCCTCACTCTCACCATCAGGAACGGCAAGATCGCTGAGATCGAGGCGGTCGCCGATCCCAGCGCGCCTGCGCCAGTTTGATCTAGCGGTGCTTCACGACGAATGAGCTGGTCGGTTCAGACGGAAAGCGGCCTCTTGTCTCTTCCACGGTGAATGGACACCTGCGAAATACGAGAAGCCGCTTCAGGAGCCATTGAGCGTCTGAGTCCATGGCTCCTACTTATGAGTGGGGGCAAAATACCCGCGAAGACGGGCAAAAGCTGCTCACGCGCGTCGATCATGTACCAGGAGTGATTTGATACATACATAATAAGCTGAACTGTAGAAGTTCGTTCGAAGATTCATGTCAAAATTTTCGACATGAATTTTCGAACACGACAGCGTCTCAAGCTCGAAAAATGTTCGAAGATTTATGTCAACTACCACAAATTGCGTGGGAGCACCCCTTACATTCCTGAAAACCCTCGCGCTCGTTGAACAGCGCATAGAACTGCTGCTGCCCTTGCCTGTCCAGCGCGACGGTGATAGAGCGATGCTGGTAGAGCCACGCGCCGCGCACCACCGTGAGTCTTCCCCGCTGCACAGCGTTTTCAACGGCTTTCTCTGTGACGTTGTGGAGCTGGCGGAATGTCGCAAGCGGCGTCAGTGTGCCTGGCAGGTTCTTCCTGGCTTTTGTCTTGCGTTTAGGACGGACTTGGCGCGTAAGCCGGGGCGGGGTGGTGGTGGGAGTTGAGGGGGTGGAGGCGGAAGCGGAAGCGGAGGGGGCGGCATTCCTCGCCCGGGGGGCCGGGGCGGGTGGGCGTGCCTGTGGCGGGGCTGACGCGCGCGCTCGTTGGAGTTCGGCCAGCAGCTGTTCCAGGTGCGCGGCGAGCTGGTCAATGTGACGTGTTGGCTGCTCCAGACCGTGTTGCAAGTCGGTGAGTACGGCGCGTATCTCATCGGCGAGCTGATCGAAGCGTCCGGCCATGTTCTGCTCCAGCGCCGCGAAGCGTTGATCTACAGCGGCAAGAATCCTGGCGGTGGACGATTCTGGTTTCCGCTCTGGATCGGGCAAATGCAGCTCGATCTGGCGCTTTTTCGCGATCGCGATGAGTTGCTCTTCCGTGATATACTTCCGCCGCGGATCGGCGGGATCTCGCAGCTTCGATGCGTCAATGCCATCCTCCGCAAGCCATTTGAGAAATGTTTTGGAGTTGGTCCCCAACAACCGTATGCTCTGCGTAAAGGTATACCGGCGGCTCATCTTCCTCTTTCATTCTAGGGTATTCAGGACATCCGTTGAAAGTCCTGAATAATCAAGGGATATTCACGAATCTGCTAGTAATACGTTGATCTTCGTTGTAGGTTGCGCCCGCCGCTTGTTTGATTCTTGGAAATTATGGAAATCGTGTGCTCTCTCATCGCTCTTCCAGGATACCCCATGATGTTCTGCATTGTTCCTTGATATCCCTGGCAGGAATTGGATATATGAGATGATTCAGGATATCCAAGTATGTTTGACGCCGCCTACAAGCCATGTTATGCTACTAGTGTTTTTATGGCACGGCTCCTCCATTATGGAGTCAAGGAGTGGTCACCTGAACCATGTGCTGAGTTACTCGCTGGGTTCGACGACTAGGAATGGTCACCTGGATGCATGTGCTGAGTTGCTCGCTGGCATCTAACGACGAGGAGTGGTTTCCTGCATCTGGTGCTGAGTTATCGCCTGGATGTAATCAACCGGGAACGTCTTCCCTGGCTGCTTGGCGGTTGAGTTTTGCTCCTCTGGCAGCCTAAACGTGGCAAGCTCCTATCGTCCCTCGTAAAGCGACCTGGTAGCGCATCCTCGTAGCGCGGCGCGGTAGATCGTTCCTGTAGCATCTCTTCTTAGAACGGCCTGGTCGTGCAGGCCTGCCCTGGGTGAGAGTCCCACGGGCAGGGTCGGAAAGCGTCCTCTGTAGTGCGATCCTGGTAGTGTGGCCCCGGAGTGCATCCCTTGTAGGTTGGTCTCTCTTTTCATGTAGTCGAGGGAATGTCTGCGGTTAGAACGACCCGCCAGGGAGTTCTAAACAGCAGAATGCAGGTGGATGAAAGAAAAAAAGAGAGCAGTGAGGTCCCGTATGCAGCTCGTCGTACCACCCGGCAATGCATAGCGAACAAGATTAAACTGCAACTGACTCGTTCATCGTATAAAGAACACAGATGAAGAGCGCACATGGGAGCAGCACACCGCAAGAGCATTGTCCGAGAAACCATCGAGCGATTCGATACCAAGATGGCCATTGGGGAGAGTCGCCGTGATGCCAAGCGGGCGCATGCGTGAAGAGCAGGGAACAACCTGGTCGGTTCAGCACTGGTCGGATTCACTCCTTTAAGACGAGATCGACCTACCAGGAACAAAGCATCCGGTTTGTGAAATGGGCGCGCGCAGACCTACCACGTCACCAGCCTGGCGCAGCTGGACCCGCGCGCCGATGAACTGGCCACGGCCTATCTCCAGCAGCAGCTCGCCGAGGGCAAAAGTCCCTACACCCTGCAGACCGAACGCGCAGCGCTGCGCCTGTTCTTCGATAACCGCGCCCTGGCCTCCACCGTCGCGATCCCGCGCCGCGAACGCGCCAACATCACCCGCTCGCGTGGGCCGAAACAGCATGATCGACATTTCAAGCCGGCCAACTGGCCCGAGCTGATCCGATTCGCACAGGCGACAGGACTGCGCCGCCATGAGCTGCGCGCGCTGCGCTGCCGCGACATCTTCTACGCGGGATGGTCAACTGCTGGTGCATGTGGCGAGTGGCAAGGGAGGGCTCGAGCGCGATGTGCCAGTGCTGGCCGGGCGTGAAGCGGATGTGCTGGCCATGAGTGAGGGCCGCGATCCGGAGGCGCTGGTATTTGCGCGCATTCCCGAAACACTTCGACGTGCATAGTTATCGGCGCGAATTTGCGCAGGCCTTGTACCTCCAGTATGCGCCTGGTCGATCACTGCCGCCGGCGACAGGGCGGTTGAAACGATCAGACTATGACCGGGAGGCCGCGGAACGTGTGAGTGAGGCACTTGGCCACCGGCGCGTAGACGTGGCAACTCGACATTATTTGCGCTAAGGCTGGATCACAGGGAAGAGATGCGCTCACAGACATACAACGGATGGAGCTACGGGCTGCTCAAAAATGGAGAGAGTGTTGCTCCTGGAAGCTGTAAATTTTGAGATTAAGTGGCTCATGGCCACTTCGGGGGCTTACTGCCCGCTTGTCAGAATAGATTGACAGAGCATGATATAGTCTCTTCCAGAAGGACCCGAAAGACGGGTTGTTGTCCTGCCAAGAAAGAGGGTGTGATGGAAGGGACGGCGCTTTTCTCCTTGCCTGAAGGGATGTTGGTTGACGAGATCCAGATTACCGAAGACGGCTTGGTCGTTGAGGTTCGTGCCACATCTTCCATGTCATGTTGTCCGCTGTGTGCTGAACCGTCATCGTCGATCCATTGTCACTATCGCCGGGTGGTACTAGTAAATGCCCTAAAGAGCAAGCAACTTTTGCCTTGAAGGATGAGCAGTTGCCCCCAAGGATGAGCAGTTGCCCCCAAGGATGAGCAGAAGGAATGCGCCAGGGAAGTTTGCCGCTCCAGAAGCGGATGGCTCCGTTCGGTCATGGTCAATTCGGAGAGCTTGAGTGTCGCGTTCTGCGCTCATTCAAACGGAAAATGTCCTGAAGGTTTCGAGCAGGGTCGTGCTCGTATTTGTTGTAAATGTTGGAATGAAGCGGGTCTGGCACGCTTTTGGTGATCAGATAATATGTGATAGAATAAAAAGTAACCGTTCTTTCACCTTTTCTTCCCATGGAGCTTTTCCCTACCCAGATGTCCATCATTTCCTTACTTGCCTTACCTTCTGGCCTTGAGATGATCGCATACTCTCACCAAGAAGGAATGCTGTGTGTGTCTCTGCTTTCCACACAGCCCTCGTCTTGTTGTCCCTTGTGTGGCTCTCCTGCTACGCGTATTCATAGTCGCTATCAACGCAGACTGGCTGATCTCCCCAGTGCGGGGCAACCTGTGCGCTTTTCGCTCTCGGTGCGGAAATTTTTCTGCGATGTCCCCACCTGTCCACGAAAAATCTTCACGGAGCGGTTGGCCCCCTTTGTCGCTCCCAAGGCGCGTGTCACCCAGCGGTTGTTTCAGATTGTGCAGGTGATTGGGTTGGCGACCGGCGGCAGACTGGGAGTTCGTGTGACTGATCGTTTAGGTATCCAAACCACACGCCAACCATTCTTCGGCGTATCATGGCCCTGCCGACAGTGCCAGTTGGACAAGTTGTTGAGCTTGGCATCGATGATTTTTCGTTCAGGCGCGGGCGCAAGTTCGGGACCATCCTCGTCAACCTGCAAACGCGCCAGGTCATAGATGTGCTTGCTGACCGAAAAGCAGAAACCTCAGCCACCTGGATGGCCTCTCACCCGGAAATCAAGCTGGTGAGTCGGGATCGTGGAGGAGACTATGCTTCTGCCGCGGCTACCGGTGCTCCCCAGGCGGTTCAGTGCGCAGATCGCTTCCACATTTTGAAAAATTTGGGGGAGGCGTTGGAAGGGTGTCTTTCGCGTCATTGGCAGCTAAGCGCCAGAAGCAAACTCAGGAAATGCTTGAGGAACATAACCCCATCGGGGAAGCATCCCGATCTACCAGGCGTTCTCCGAAGGTGGAGCGCCTTCAGCAGGCGTATCGAGAGGAACGTCTGACCCGTTATGAGCAGGTGATGGCTTTGCGCAAGCTCGGCATGAGTCAGGCCGCTATCGCTGAACGAGTAGGCATTGGTGCCAGCACCGTCAGCAACTGGCTTGCTGCTGGCACGTATCCTGAGACGACGCGTGGCCCTTATGTGAGTCGCCTCGACCCTTATCTGCCCTACCTTTTTCAACGCTGGGAGTCGGGTTGCCACAATATGGTTCGCCTCCATCAAGAACTCGTGACGCAAGGCTACAAGGGGTCCTATGCAAGTGTGCGTGATCACCTTGTTCGCCGTCTTCCAGAAGGGAAGAAGAACGCATCCCAAGGAGCTAACTCTCTCCAGTTCCTCTGCCCTCCCGGCAGGCGACCTTCCTTTTCCTGTCTCGGCCTGAAAAATTGGACGAGGAAGAGCAAGAGACGGTTCGCCAGCTTCGTCAAAGCCATCCAGAAGTAGAGCTGGCCTACACCCTTGTTCAGCAGTTTGCACAGATGCTGCGTACTCGCACAGGAGAACAGCTCGACGCCTGGCTGGAAAAAGTCAGAGCCAGCCAGATCCGCGAATTGCAAAGCTTTGTTCTAGGCATTGAACGCGACAAAGCAGCAGTGGTCGCAGGACTCACGCTTCCCCAAAACAACGGTCTTGTCGAGGGAAAAGTGAACAAGCTGAAGTTGATTAAACGGATGGGTTACGGTAGGGCTGGATTTCCCTTACTGCGCCAGCGCGTTCTTCACGCCTTGTAATCAGAGGATTTTCTGGATAGACAGACAACAGCTACTCGACTTGCCCAGTTCTCAAAGCAGTGGTAGACTCTGCTCAAAAGCCATTGCTCTCATCAATTGAGCCACAACAAAGTTACGACAGGGAATAAACTGATGACCTCTTTCGACCAAGTGCATCTCATACAAGTCAAGCTGAACTCTTTGAAGCACCGAGATAGGCATTTTCAAACGTTTGGAGCAAGCCAGCATAAGTATTTCCTAAATCCTGCTTTAACACCTCAAGAAGTATCTATCTTTGAACAAAAACATACTATTGCGCTGCCAGAAGCCTATCGGAACTTCCTGCTCTTCATAGGAAATGGAGGAGCTAGGCCCTATTATGGGCTCTTCCCAATGCACAGGTATGGCTGGGAACTTACTGATCTCCAGGACGATTTTTTATCTCGCGCTTTTCCCCATCAAGAACCCTGGCAGCCAGATCCCAATACCATTGAGAAAGCAGCTCTCGATGAATAGTACACCTACTTTGGGAACTATTGGACTCAGGGAACCATGAGAATTTGTCACTTCGGGTGTGGGGTCTATTTCTTGCTGGTCGTTAGCGGACCAGAACGGGGAAACATCTGGATTGATGATCGCGCCAGCGATTATGGCATTACTCCTTGGGGAGGAGATTTCTTCACATGGTATGACACCTGGCTAGAAGACAGTTTACAGAAGTCAGAGGCGAAAAGAGAATAAGGCCGATCCAAGCGAACAGCTTCACCAAAAGCGTGCCAGACTCTTTTAAGAGAAGCTTCCTTGCAAATTCAACAGAAGGTGTGCCGTTATGGCACACCTTGCTTTCGTTTTGAGCAAGGCACAACTTTCGTTGTGAATGGTAGCCCTACTCCATTCACCATTGGATACTGTCTAGTTTCTATCATTGCGAGCGATCCATCTTCTGCTGCCTACGAAGAGCTACACTTACGAAAGTGTCCAGTCCCTGCTACAATGGAGACTGGACACTTCTGAAATGATGAGAGGAGCACCGGTTCTACTATGAAGATCTACCTGGTGGATGGGACCTACGAGCTGTTTCGCAACCACTTCGGCGCGCCGCCGCGCAAGGCACCGGATGGGCGCGAGGTCGGCGCAACGCTGGGTCTGTTACGCAGCCTGCTGATGCTGCTCGCCACGCCGGGCATCACCCACGTGGCCTGCGCGTTCGATCATGTGATCGAGTCCTTCCGTAATGGCTTGTACCCCGGCTACAAGACCGGCGCGGGCGTTGACCCCTCTCTTCTCGCCCAGTTCGAGCTTTCCGAAGAGGCCGTTTCCGCGCTTGGGCTGGTGGTCTGGCCGATGGTAGAGTTCGAGGCCGACGATGCCCTCGCCAGCGCGACCGCCCGTTTCAAGCACGAAGCGGGGGTCGAACAGATCGTGCTCTGCTCCCCGGATAAGGATCTGGCCCAGCTGGTCTCGGGAAGCCGCATCGTGGGCTGGGATCGACGCCGCGCTATTCTCATCGATGAAGCAGGCGTGGTGGAGAAATTTGGCGTGCGCCCGCCGTCGATCCCCGACTGGCTGGCCCTGGTGGGCGATGCGGCCGACGGCCTCCCCGGCATTCCGGGCTGGGGGGAAAAATCCGCGGCAGCCGTGCTGGCCAAATACGAGCACCTCGAGGCCATCCCCGCCGATCCGCATACCTGGGGTCTCTCGGCCAGCCGTGCCGTGCGGCTGGCCGAGAGCCTGGCGCAGCATAGGGCTGAGGCGCTGCTGTTCCGCCGACTGGCGACCCTGCGCGAGGATGTGCCACTCCAGGAAACGCTGGCCGATCTGGAGTGGCAGGGCGCAGACGCGCGGCTCTACGAGGTCTGCCACCGGCTGGGCGATGAAAAGTTCCCCGGGCGCGTTCCCAGGTGGCGGCAGAGATGAATGTGGCAGCGCAGAAGAAGCTTCGCGTGAAGCGAGAGAACGCGAATCCATCGGGAATAGCTCTCCAACCAGGTAAGCAAGCTGGCATACTAGAGCACGTACCCCTTTGATAGTACTCATTTCGTGTGAAAACTGGAGACGAACAAAAGGTGAGAAACAGAGAAAAACGAAGGCAAAGCTTTCCGTTCGTTTTGGGAATCACGGCAAAACGTATCCTTCGTTTTCGGATAGTTTGTGATTTGCCAAACGTTTTAGCCGCCTCGGACACACTATGGTTCAAAAAAAGTTGGACATGATATGGGTCAATTTCATACGTGGTCCAACGAAGGGCCTGTTTTGGAATGCGCGGCGGCAGCCCTGCGTGGCAAGAAGAGCAAGATAGGAGAAGTTTTGTGCTTTGTAAGATGGTAGAATGTCTTGCATGCAATGAGGGAGCGGAAGGCCTTTGTGCGCAAGACTGACAGGCCCGGCGTTCGCGCATCTCATGTACCCGATAACTCGCAAGCATGCTATGATCGGGGCCGCATCAATTCAGGCTTTGCCGCTCTCCTTTGCAAAGCCCATCGGGGCCGATTCTCGCAGCACGCGCCCAGAAGAGGCGATCAACTTCGGCCCGTTCATAGAGCGGGCCAACGTGAGCTGTGAGATTGTGTGAGCAGAAAGCGAACGCCGGGCCGTGACGCCCGCCAACACGAGTGATATAATAGACTATATGTTTCAATTCCGAGGAGGAGCTTATGAGCCAGAATGCCATGAAGCGTCTGTATCTGATGCAGGTTGGGTCCATGCCGCACTACCAGATTCCGATTGTGTGCTATCTGGTGCAAACGGGTGACGGCAAGCATATTCTGATTGACAGTGGTCTCCCGGAGATGATGCCTGAAGGAGAATCTGAGTTCGAGAATGGGCAGGACGTGATCGAGCAGTTGGCGAGCATTGGCCTACAACCGGACGATATTGATACCGTCATTTCGACGCATTATGATATCGACCATGCCGGAAGACACGCGGCATTCACGAAGGCGCACTATGTTGTGCAGCGTGCGCATCATGTGGATGCGGCGAGCAACCCACGTTTTGCTGCCAATCGACCCCAATGGGATCAGCCAATGGAGCGCATTCGGCTGGTGGACGGGGACACGGAACTGCTGCCGGGGCTCTCTCTGATTGAGACGAGCGGGCATGTGCCGGGACATCAATCGGTGCTGGTGCGGCTGCCCAAAACGGGGGCGATTGTCTTGCCGATTGACGCTGTCCCCTTCGGCGAGGGCTTTACCCGTGACGAGCAGGACGACGGGAGCAACCCGGACGCCGAAGCGATCCGCGGAAGTCGGATGAAACTGCTTGATCTGGTCGAACGGGAGCATATCGGGCTTGTGATTTTCGGTCATGACAAGGAGCAGTGGGAAGGGCTGAAAAAGCTGCCGGAGTATTACGAGTGAGGATGCAAGCACCCTTTTCCCGGTTCGGAGTACCGATCGAGAAAGGGGTAATGGTTCTATGGGAAGTGGGAGTGTTATGGTTTCATAAGAGGGCAAGACATGTCTTGCCCCTGCGAACCGGCCAGTTTCAAGCCGAATGTTCGGAGAGGAGCCAGGTATGGAAAAGCATCCACACATTCAGGCCATTCTTGCCCACATCCAGAGCGCCTGGAATTACCAAAAATGATTCATCGTCAACGGCGAAAGACGGCAGTTTCCCGACCAATCAATGGGTGTGCCGCGGCAGCGATTGAGGGCAACTGCTCATGTTTGAAGGCAAAAGTCGCTCACATGGTGGTCGGTCATTTACCATAGGAGAAACGCCGTCGTTGCGTTCTGTGGTCGTTCTGCTCCAGTCTCACGCGAGAGGGGCTGGAGGAGCCTGATCTGTTCCCATTCAATCGGAAAGCGAGAGGCATCATGAAATTTCTGCTCACCTCGTCTGGCATCGCTAACTCCAGCATTCGCAAAGCCCTGAAAGAGATGCTGGGCAAACCGATCGCCGAGTCCAGCGCCCTCTGCATTCCCACCGCGGCGTACGCCTGCCCTGATGGTGCTGCCATGGCCTACCGGTTCATCAGCGGATCAGCCGCCAGCCCCTTGTGCGAAGTGGGTTGGAAGTCGTTGGGAGTGCTGGAGCTGACCGCTCTCCCCAGTATCACGCGCGAACAGTGGGTCCCCCTGGTCCAGGAGACTGACGCCCTGCTGGTGTACGGCGGCGATTCCCTGTATCTGTGCTACTGGATGCGGCAATCGGGACTGGCAGACCTCTTGCCGGAGCTAGCGCGCGAGACGGTCTACGTGGGGGTGAGCGCCGGGAGCATGGTGGTGACCCCCAATTTCGGAGAGGCCTACGACGACTGGTTCTGTCGCGAGCCTCCGGCAAGTAATCTGCCCGCAGGCGACGATAGAGCGCTGGGACTGGTTGATTTTTCGGTGTTTCCGCACCTGGATCACCCAGAGAGTCCGGCCAACTCCATGACCAACGCAGCAAGATGGGCCGCCAAGGGGTCGGTGCCGACGTACGCGATTGACGATCAGACCGCCATCACCGTGATCGATGGCGAAGTCTCAGTGGTCTCCGAAGGCCATTGGAAACGGTTTACGCCCTAAGTGCGCGGGGCAGTTTCGGATGGTTCAATGCTGCCTCTCCCGCTGTCCGTCACGCCAGAGCGCGGACAGGGAGAACATGGCGAGATGTGTTCTGAACAAATGGCAGGGTTTTTACAGGAACAGCCAGGAGTCTGAAGAGGCGACTGGCCTCATTGTATCGTAACAAGTAGCAGGATCTTCTATTCCCAAAAACACACGTGTTTAGCGACTAGCAAGCGGGCGGATTTACCAAATGCAGCCATGAGCCCATATGTGTCATCTCCCCGCTGACACATATCTGTAAATTGAAGGGCCATTTCCACCCGTAAAATTTATTCCCCTTCTCAAGTCCTTTTTCATGACTCTGGCCCGTGTTTTGAGGAAGCAGCACCGTTTCCCTCTGTATCAGGAAATGAAGTCTTCACTTGTGCATATGGAGCCGATGGGGCTTGTGCGTCGTTGCGAGGCTCAGGCGTAGGAGGTGAAACGGGTGATTTGAGTGGTCTGGTCGTGGTATCCTCATCAATAATGGCACCTCTTGCTTTACAGGATTCTAACTGCTCCTGGGTCAGTCCGGTGACTCCGCGTAAGTCGGTTCCTTGCAAAGATCGAACATCTTCAAGGTCTCTTATGCCACTGAGGTCGGCCTTACTCAGATTTTTGGCCCCGCTGAGATCGGCCCTATAGACGCTGACTTTATTGAATTTGCCTTCAAAATCAGGATTGCCGAGGAACTTGCCGAGATCGAGCTCAGTGAATTTAGCTCCACTGAGATTACTTTCCCTGAGATCAGCCCTATTGAGAAATTCTTGGGGATCAGCCTTACAGAATTTGGCCGCAGCGAGATAGGCTCTGCTCAGATCGGCTCCATTGAGCTTGGTCGCGTTAAGCGAAGCTCCAAAGAGATTAGCACCGAAAAGACTAGCCTTACTAAGGTCAGCTCCATAGAGATGGGCCTTTGTGAGCGTAGCTTGGATAAGTCGGGCTCCCGCAAGACAAGTATCCAGGATGCTGGCACCTTTGAGATTGGCCCTATTGAGATTGGCCCCGCTGAGATCGGCACCGGACAGAGTGGCCTCCCGCAAGAAGGCTTCTGGTATCCATGCCTGTTTCAAATCAGCCCCCCCAAGATAAGCCTCGTCAAGTTTGACATCGCCTGCATCAAGAGACTGAGGATTAAAGAGGGCATTTCCCAACTCAGAAAACCCTCAAACACATGGGTTTTCTGAGTTGGGAAATGCCCCCGTAGACTGCATAGTCTTCTCCGCATTAACACAACAGATCAAACATCGACGACCTGCTATTTCATGACGCGATAGGTCAGATGAATGACCCCTGTAGAATTGATCACCTCTCTACGCTCCAACTCAATCGGAGCATCGAGCGTCCCAAACAATTTCACGCCTGCACCCAAGAGGAAAGGCGTCAGATCGATGTGAATCTCATCAAGCAGTCCTGCCCTCAAGCACTGCTGTACCAGCGTTGTGGAGGCCACCACTATATTCTTATCGCCGGCGAGCACTCTGGCTTTTTCCAGCGCATCTTCCAGATTATCTACAAAAGTCACAGGCCAATCCTGCTTCACCCATTCAGGCGCTGCTCAATGCGTCACCACCACAATCGGCACATCCACAGGATGCCTGCCACCCCAGCCCTGAGTCAGTTCAAACAATCTCCGCCCGCAGACCAGCGCCCCATTCTGCTTCTGTCCCTCAAACATCCCCGCGCTCTCCTCTGGAATCTTAAGCTCCATCTCCCCCTCGCCCATTGGCACCGTCACATCCGCATTGCCAGTCATCATCCACTTGAAAACCTGCGAAACATCCTCGTTGGGCCCCGCCACATAGCCATCTAACGACATTGAAAACCCGGTGGTAATTTTTCCCATTGCTGTGCTCCTTTTTCCTACTTTTTTGCATCAGTGTCGCGAGAACACAACTATCTTAACACAGGTCAAGGAAACAGTATTGTAAAAAACGGCAAGCCTTTCTGCGCCTTACTTCAGGCGCGCAATTTGCGCTGGTGTATAGCCCAGGAAATGTTTAAGCGAGCGCGTCAAATGTGCCTGATCAAAATAGCCTGCCTCATAGGCTGTATCAAGCACTGAAGTTCCCTGACGCAAAAGTGCCTGGGCCTGCTGGGCGCGCTGCACCTGCTGAATACATTTCTGTGTCAGGCCAGTAGCGCGCCTGAAATGGTGCCGCACTGTACGCTCTGGCACAGCCTCTCGCTGATCCTGCAACGTAGCACTCACCACAGGATCACCAACCAGGATGAGCTTGCCCGTTTTAGTAGAGTCCCCAGAGGTTGGAGCTGAGGACGATGGAAACGTTTTTACGTCATGTAACGTTTATGCTTTTATTATAATATAGTAAATGTTATACGACAAACGTTTCTTTCAGCCGATTGCTTCCCAAGTTGTTCATAGACGAGCGGACTGACGTATCCGAGCGTCGAATGCCTTCTCTGGCGATTATAGTAAATTTCGAGATACTCAAAAAGCGCCTGCCTGGCCTGCTCATAGGATGAGTAGACCTGGTTGCCTACGCACTCCTCTTTGAGGGACCCGAAGAAACTCTCCATCGCAGCGTTGTCCCAACAATTGCCTTTGCGAGACATACTGACCACTGCACCCACTTGTTCAAGCCGTTTTCGATAGGCTCGGCTGGTGTATTGACAGCCACGATCACTGTGATGCAGCAGCCCTGCTTTGGGACGGCGACGAAACATGGCCATCTTCAAAGCGTTTTCTGCTAATGCTTCATCGCAGCAGGCTGACATGGACCATCCCACCACCACCCGCGAATACAAGTCCAGGATCACCGCGAGATAGAGCCATCCCGCAGTAGTTGGAATATACGTGAAATCTGTCACCCATTTCGTGTTCGGTTCTGTTGCCGTGAATTCCCGATTTAAGACATTGGGAGCGACCGGATGGGTAGCGTCTCGTTTTGTGGTCAGCACCCGACGTCGTTTGCGCTGGGCGCTCAGGTCTGCCTCACGCATCAGCCTCGCCACCCGTTTGCGGGAGATGCTTCGTCCCTGATCGCGCAACTCGGCATGCAGGCGTGGGCTACCGTATCTGCCACGATGTGTGTGAAACTCCTGTCGAATCTCTTCTGTGAGTTGGGCATCTTCTCGTTTGCGTTGACAGGTGGAGCGCTTGCGCCAGGCGTACAAGCCACTTTCCGAGACACCAAGCACTCGGCACATGACGACAATGGGGAATTCCTGCTGGTGTTGTTCGATAAACTGGTATTTCATTTGGATTCCCGTGAAAAGATGCCCACAACTTTTTTTAATATATCGCGCTCCTGCTGGACTCTTTCGAGCTCGCGTTTGAGGCGGCGGTTTTCCTCCTCTACTGGTGTTTGGTGTCCGCTGCCTGGAAAGGCTTCTTTGCCGTGCTGAGCCTGTTCCTTGCGCCATTGGTGAATGGACGTGTCTGAGATGCCCAGCTCTCTGGCTATCTGTGCAATCGACTTGCCGCTGGTCTGCACCAGCTGCACTGCCTGCTCTTTGAATTCTCGCGTGTAAACTTTTTGGACCTTTGCCATGCTAATTCCTTTCCCGATTTGCTAGAGTATATCTCAGCTTTGGGGACTCTACCAAATCGGGGGAGGCTCACAGCATTTTCAAGGGCTTTCACAGAGACGCTCTGCACCTGTCTGAATAGGGAGCGCTGGTGTCACATCAATCGCAGAGCCATAGCGAGACACCTCCAGCTTCCGGTTGAATCTTTTTCAGCCCTACGCTTCAGAAGCGATAAAAATGACGCGCGTTATCTGCCCACAGCTTGTGCTTTTCCCCAGGGGAGAGATGCCGGGTGAGTGAATCGAGCGTCTCAATCCATCGGTCATAGGAGGAGGCAAGCAAGAGGACAGGCCAATCGCCTCCAAACACGACCCGATCTTCCCCAAAAACCTCCAGCGTGTAGGCGACGTAAGGAGCAAGATCGTCTGGAGTCCAGCGCCGAGGGTCGGCTTCTGTGACGAGACCGCTGACCTTACACCAGACGTTTGGCAATGCGGCAAGTTGAGCCAGGTGTTCGCGCCAGGGATCGAGTACATGCTGTTTTATATCTGGCTTTCCCAGGTGATCGAGAATAAACCGGGTATCAGGACACTTGCGCACCAGTTCAACGACGGAGTGCAATTGCCAGTGCCGGATGCACAGGTCAAACGATAGACTATACTCCGCCAGCAGGCGCACACCCTCGACAAAATCAGGACGAAGGCAGAAATCGGGTTCAGCTTCGTCCTGAATATTGCGCCTCACTCCTTTCACGAGCGGCGAAAGGGCGACCAGCGCTTCCAGGTGCCCGCGTACTGATGTTCCTAGCTCAACCGGCGCCGCGGCAACAATGGCCTGTAAACGTGTCTCCTCTTGGGCAAGCTCCACGACGTGGTACGCCTCGCGAAAGGCCTGCCGTGGATCAACCCCCACCTCGACATAGACCATCCCGACGATGGGAAGACGCCGGGTTTGCTCGCGATACTGCTGCAAGCCAAAGGTCCGGCGTAAGGTAGGAACGTCCTCCAGCCAGGGCATATTGAATATATCGGGATACCAGAGATGCACGTGAGAATCAATAATGGAGATCTGTTCGATCATGAGACACCCTCTCTCTTTGTTTATGCCCGGTAAATGGTATCAAGTTCAGCCCACAGTTCCTCAGGAACAGAAAGCTGAGCCAGCCTCAGTGTCTCAGAGAGGCGTTCAGGGCGCGAGATGCCCACAATCGTCGAAGCGATACGCACATCTCGCAGCGAGAATTGCAGCGCCGCCGCCGCCAGTGGCAAATCATAGCGCCGGCATGCCTCCTCCATCTGCCCGGCGCGCCGTAGCAGATCGGGCGGGGCTGAGCCATACATATAGCGCGGGTACGCGCCTGGCCCCTTTGCCAGCAAACCGCTCCCATAGGGGGCAGCGTTCACAGCCGCGACTCCCCGGCGCACGCACAGCTCCCACAGTGGTTCAGCCTCCCGGTTGAGGAGCGTGAAGCGGTTATGCGAAATAGCCGCCTCAAAGAGACCAGTTTCAACTAAGCTCATCATCAAGTCAATGGGACCACCGGCAACTCCCAGGTGTGCAATCAAGCCCTCATCTTGACATTGCCGCAGCGCCTCGACCGGTCCACCCGGCTGCATGGCCGCTTCAAAAGGGATGTGCTCCGGGTCGTGGAGATACACCAGTTGCAATTGTTCCAACCCCAGCAGGCGCAGGCTGCGCTCAATGCTGCGCCGCATCTGCGCGCCGGTAAATGCTCCAGTCTGCAAATCGCGGTCGGCCTTCGTTGCCAGCACGAAGCCTCCGGGAAGACCTCCCATCTCTCTCAGGACGATGCCGATGCGTCGCTCGCTCTCACCGTCGCCGTAGGAAGCTGCCGTATCCAGGAAGTTGAAAGGACCAGCAAGAACCGCGCGAACTGTCGCCAGGGCGCGCTCTTCGGAAACCTCGTAGGCGAAATCCTCCGGCATATTCCCCAGTGGGGCCGCGCCAATACAGATGGGGGTTACGTGCAAACTGGTCGAACCAAGCGGACGTAGCGCGAGCGAACCGGAAGCATCTGGTTGAGAAGGCACAGGTTATTTTCTCCATCTATGTTGAAAGGCTTATTTCGCTGTCCAGCCGCCATCGATGACGATGGCTGAACCTGTTACGAAGGCCGCCTCGTCCGAAGCCAGGTACAGCGCGGCATAAGCGATCTCATCCGCTTGGCCCATACGCCCGATGGGCTGGCGTGCATGCAACTGCTGGCGCACCTCGTCCTCGTGTCCGGCGAAGTTGCGGGCGAGATAGCCCTCGACAAAAGGCGTCTGAACCGTGCCGGGGCAGATGGCGTTGCAGCGTATGCCTTGCGTGGCGAAATCGATGGCAATCGAGCGTGTGAGCGCCAGCACCGCACCCTTACTAGCACAATAAGGCAAACGCCGCTCGATACCGATCATAGCCGCGACAGAGGCCATGTTGATGATCGTGCCTCCATGTGGCGATTGTGCCAGCATCTGCCGCACCCCCTCGCGCGCGCAAAGAAAGACGCCGCACGCATTCACTCGCATAAGACGCTCCCAGTCCTCGAGACTGGTTTCCAGGAGAGAGCCAACGTGGCTGATGCCTGCATTATTAACCAGGATATCGAGCCTTGCTTCGAGAGCGGCGACCTGCTCTACGGCAGCCTTCACCTGGGACTCTTCGGCAACGTCAAGCGATTGTACCCTCGCGCTCCCTCCCGTTTCCTGAATCTCACCGGCAACTCGCCGCGCTGCATCTTCTCGCACGTCAGCAAGCACGACATGCGCGCCCTGCTGCGCGAAGAGCCGCGCGATAGATGCTCCGATGCCCGATCCGGCTCCCGTCACAAAGGCGATTTTCTTCTCCAGGCGAAACACAGCAGTCACCTTCCTTTCTTCCATCAGTCACTATGGAACACTTCCTTCATCGTGGCCCACCACTCGCCGGGCGCGCGCGTCTCCAGCGGCACTTGCATCGGCTCGGTCAAGGTCCACCACTGGCGCGTTTTCGGGTCAGCAGCCATCTTCGCCATAGCAGCCTCGAAATCGTCACCGACGTATTCAAAATAGGCGAAGAGCTGCTCGCCGTGACGAAAAATGCTGTAGTTACGCATATTGCAGACTGAAATCGTCGCCAGCACTTCGGGCCAGACGGCGACGTGCAGGCGTTCGTATGCCTCGATCTGGTCGGGCTGAAGCCCGATAAGCTGTCCAAACCTGCGCAAGGGGCTATCTCCTTTCATTCGCCCATTCCGACCCATCTGGATAGGAATAGGCAGCTATCGACGCGGGGTACATCGTGATGCTATAGCCGGGAGCTTCCGGTGGGACATAACGACTCTGCTTGATGGTGACAGGGTGAACAAATGGCTCATGCAGGTGGGGGGCATACTCGATCATGCGGTTCTCGAGCGAGCCGCTAATGGCAATATAGTCGAAGATCGAGAGGTGCTGCGCGTATTCACACAGACCAACGCCGCCCGCGTGGGGGCAGACCGGGATGCCGAATCGCGCGGCCATCAGGAGAATCGCCAGCACCTCGTTGACACCACCGACACGACAGGCATCGATCTGGCAGATGCCGATAGCGTCGGCCTGAAAGAGCTGCTTGAAGATGATGCGATTCTGCACGTGCTCGCCGGTCGCAACGCGAACCGGCGCAACGGCGCGCGAGATGGCGGCGTGCCCGAGAATATCATCTGGACTGGTGGGCTCTTCGATCCAGAGCGGGTCGAAATCCGCCAGGGACTGCATGGCGGTGATGGCTTCGTTCACCCCCCACACCTGGTTGGCATCCATCATGAGGGTACTCTCCGGCCCGATCACTTCGCGCATGATACGCGCGCGGTGCAGGTCGTCTTTCAGTCCCAGGCCCACCTTCAATTTGAAGTGCCGCCAGCCCTTCGCCAGCGCTTCGCGGCACAGCTGGCGCATCTGCTCGTCGCTGTAGCCCGCCCAGCCCGCCCCGGTTGTATAGGCAGGAAAGCCGTCGCGCAGCATCTCCGCCTCGCGCTGCGGCCGTGCCGGGGCCTGGCGGTGCAGCCAATCAAGGGCGTCGTCAGGCGCCAGGACATCGGAGATGTAACGGAAATCGATGCAAGAGACAAGCTGTTCAGGCGTCATATCGGTGAGCAACTTCCACAGTGGCTTGCCCTCGACTTTGGCCCACAGGTCCCATACCGCGTTGACGATGGCGGCGGTCGCCATGTGAATGACGCCCTTCTCCGGCCCGAGCCAGCGCAACTGGCTGTCGCCGGTAATATGCCGCCAGAAGCCGCGCATATCAGCCGTGAACGACTCCAGCGTATGCCCGATGACGAGCGGAGCCAGCGCCCGGATGGCGGCCACGCAAATCTCGTTCCCGCGCCCGATGGTAAAGGTCAGGCCATGGCCTTCCAGACCTGCCGCGTGATCCGTTCGCAGGATCACGTAGGCGGCGGAATAATCCGGGTCGTTATTCATGGCATCAGAACCGTCCTTCGTGCGGGATGTTGGGAAGCGGATATCATATGCCTGGAAGTCGAGAATGGTAAGCGCCAGTTCACTCCTCCCTTCTATGCACCGTTACAGAAGGCGAAGCCCCCATCCACCGGGATGACGACGCCCGTGACAAAGGCCGAGGCGGGCGCAGACCGGCCATCGAAGCGACGTTGATAATGCACCCTTGTCGCCGCTCGGCCATGACACGCCCAAAAATCTGGCTGCACACAATGGCACAGGTGACATTCGCATCGAAGACTTGCCTGACCGCCCCCAGTTCGAGGTGAAAGAAAGTGCGGCCGGCTCCTGAAGTAGCTTGGGGTGAATTGCCCCCCGCTCCGTTTACGAGAATATCGACAGGTCCCAGTGTTGCGGTGATGGTTTCGTTGGCTCTTTCCAGTGCAGTGCGGTCGAGGACATCGGCAGCCACACCTATCGCCTCTCCTCCTGCCGATCGAATTGTGGCTGCGACAGCCAGGGCGGGGCCCTCTCGTCGTCCCAGGACGGCGACACGGGCACCTGCCTGAGCAAGCCCACTCGCCATGACTCTGCCCAACACGCCGCTGCCGCCAGTAATGAGTACGGCCCTCCCATGTAGATCGAAACGTTCGCTGATATTCATGATAAGGCTCCATTCAGTTCTTCAATGATATCCCTCAAGGGAAGAAGGAAAAGATATTTTCGATATCTACCCCTTTGCTTCTTTACTGTAACCCGCGAAAGGGCGCAGGTGGCGAAGGAAATGCGACTTGAGATTGGCGGCATAGGCTTCAGGATGGGTATTCAAGGCCTCCATCATCCGGTCAGAGAAACGCCTGTGCCCATTGGGATCTTGCGCCGTCAGGACTGAGCCAAAGGTGACATGCAATATCTGGCGTGCATCGAACTGGTCAAGCAGCATGGGAACTGCTGTATCTGGCATGCCCGTAGGAGAGGGGGCGCGATGAAGCTCTGCCGAGACATGATAGCTGGCGCGATCTGTTGCATACCGCTCAAGCGAAAAGGCATAGATGTCTCGCAGTAAATCGGGCTGCACTTGAGCAACCGTCCGTAACGCTTCAAGGTAGCTGGTTCCCGCCGTCTTCAAGTGTACGAGGCCCCGCGTTTCCCGCGCTGCAATCTCATAAATGCTGAATTTATCCGACCCTGAGTGCAGGCTCAGCTTATACGGCCCCAGGGTGCGCGCAATAGCTGCGTGGATGGCAAAGTTTGCCGTGAATGCGGCGAGATCGCCAATGTAGTCCACGCCCTTCTCGAAGCGCCCGATATAACGCGGCGCCAGGCTCACCCACCTGACCCCCAGCCGGCGCAATTCGGTTGCGAAATACACGTGTTCGGCGTGGGTCGTCGGCGTCTCGGTCTCATCTACTGAGACCTCGACCTCCCAGGCACGCCCGGAGGCGACGGTAGCAAGATGACGATAGAGCCGGGCCACATGAGCAATCGCGCGCCCGTACTTGACACTGGCACGCATGAGGATTTCTCCATCGAACTGGAGAACCCGTCCCTCAACATGCTGAGGAGCCAGATAGCGTGCCAGCAGACCCTCAGGGGAATCTTCTAGCGCGGCCCAGGGGAGCGCTTCGAATTTTTGATGCAGGACGGCCACAGGCGCTGTATCTGCTGTGTTATCGACATGCTCTCCAGGATCAAAGGTATAGAATGTGTAGCCAGCGGCCACGCAACGATCAATATCTTCAGTGGACTTCAGGTGATCTGCATCAGCAGCAAAGCCGGAACGCCAGCCCTCGGCAAAGACGCCCCACATGGCATCATCCATGACTTGCTGCGGGCTGCGCCCGGTGCGCGCCATCTCGCGTATCGATTGCTGTGCCGGAATCGGCGCGATATGCCCGCCCGCTTCCCTGAGGGCGCGCAGATGTCCAGGAGTGGCTATCCCCAGACGATCCCCCAAACCGGCGCTTGTTCCGAGTCCCAGTGTAACTGGATTCAACCAGGAAAGATGGCTGCGCAGTGCCGCCGCATTGTGACTGTCGAGTGCTCCAACCCGCACCGTCCCGCCGCCGCTCTCGCTCACTTCTCCCACGAACTGCTCTAACACCCTGGATGCAGATGGCGCAACAATAACCAGTCTGCGTTGCCCCGGCTTCGGCTCACCAAGCGCATAAGTCAACTCTCCCTGTTGTGTGACTGAGGACGAGTAGACGCCCAACTCTGTAAATATCTGGCGAGTGTTATCGCTCAAGTGCATCTCCATTTTTCCTCACTATTTTCTTCAGACCCAAATCCGCGCTCTTATATATGGCACCCAAATCCGCACTTCGCTATATTTAAATACTAATCAGTCCTTTAATCATGGCGCTATTCGCGCCGCTCCATTGAGTAAAGGCATCCGCAGCCGTTTTCGAGCGTGGCACGGTGGGTAATCCAGGGGGCCAGGTTGAACTCGTCTGCCTGGAGCGCAGCGATGATGCGGTCAAAGTCGGCGGCCAGGGCATTGCGGCTAGCCAGCAATGCCACTTCACGACTGTGAAAAAGCGGGTCAGAGAAGGTAATATTCCCCTGGGAGAGTCCAACAAAGATCACTCGCCCCCCGTAGCCGACGTAGGTGAAGGTGGCCTGCATCGATTGCGTATTCCCTGTGGCATCGAAGATCGCTGTGGGGAAATCATCGCCCAGCAGGCGCGCAAGTGACTCAACCACCGGCTCGCTCCCATCGATGCACGTGACCGTAGGCCACAGGTTCTGGCAGAAGGCCAGCCGTTGCTGGCTAATATCTGTCACGATCACCCGCGCGCCCATCTGAAGCGCAAATTGTGTGACGGCCAGGCCGATAGGGCCTACCCCTACCACGAGTACTCGCTCCTCTTTTGCAATTTCTGCTCCTGCGACCGCGTGAGCACCGATAGCAAGTGGCTCGACCAGGGCAAGCTGCTCAAAAGTGAGTGTCCCGGCAGGATGCAAATAGGCAGCGGGCAGCACCGCAAATTCGCGCAATCCCCCGTCAACATGGACCCCAAAAACCTGCAGGTAGACGCAGCAATTCGGCTTGCCCCGCAGACAGGCTGGACATCTACCGCAAGAGAGATAGGGGCGCACAGCGCAGTGATTGCCTTGCGCGAGATGATGCACGTCTGCTCCGCTAGCCTCTATTTCAACTCCGAGTTCGTGACCGAGAATTCTTGGATATGTAAAGAATGGCTGATTGCCGTGAAAGGCGTGGTAGTCCGTCCCGCAGATGCCTACCTGCCTGATGCGAATCAGTGCCTCTGTTGGTCCAGGCACAGATGGATCAGCAAGAGAAACCATGTGTATCTTACCAGGAGCACCAAGGCTAAGCGCGCGCATCTGAGGTCCTTTCTTTATTCGTGTAGAGTTCTTTACAAGAAATTCTGCTGTTTGCTGCAATTGTTCTAGCTGATCTTGAGATGGATAGTACCTCCAATGATAGACTCATCAATTCAAGGGAAACTCTCCAATTTCCTCCCAAATATCCTCTGGGAGGACTTGTTGAGCCAGCTCCACTGTTTCCTGTAAGCGCTCCGGCTTGCTGATACCAACGATGGTAGAGGCGATACGGGGATCGCGCAATGAGAACTGCAAGGCCACTGCTGCCAATGGCACGCGATAGCGTAGACAGAGAACTTCGAGAGAAAAGGCTCGCTGGAGAAAGGCATCGGATGCCTGGCCATACATATATCTCGGATAGGTTCCGGGGCCCTTGGCAAGGATGCCAGATCCATAGGGGGCAGCATTGATCGCCGCTACCCCATGGTGTCGGCATACGTCCCAAAACGGATCGGCTTCCTGGTTCAGCAACGTGTAGCGGTTGTGGGAGATGGCCACATTGAACTGACCGGTTTCTACGAATTGGGTCATCAGGTCGATAGGCCCACCGGCAATCCCGAGGTGTCGTATGACCCCAGTCTCATGGAGGTGCTGGAGAGCCTCTACTGGGCCACCCGGCGCCATTGCTGCCGAGAAACCGATATGTTCTGGATCATGGAGATAACATATCTGCAGGCGATCAACTCCGAGCAACTTCAGGCTGCGCTCGACACTACGGCGCATCTGGTCGCCGCTAAAATCATCTGTCAATACATTGCGATCAGCCTTGGTTGACAGGACAAATCCGGGTGGAAGCCCGCCGCGCTCCCGCACCACAATACCAATGCGTCGTTCGCTCTCGCCATCACCATAGGAGGCTGCCGTGTCGGCAAACGAGATCGGGCCTTCGAAGATGGCCCGGATGGTTGCGAGTGCCTGCTCTTCTGCAACCGAATACGCAAATGTCCCTGGCATGTCGCCAAGCGCTGCGCAGCCAACACACAGGGAAGGTACCTGTAAATTGGTTGCTCCCAGAGGATGAAGAGATAGCGGTTTTAGCATCAGATGCACGCTCCTTATGGACGCAAAAAAACTCTCACTCCACGGATGCCATCCAGGAGCTTGATAGGATGAGTACAAAGTGGTACCCCGTATCTTATCAGCAGGCATGGTTCAGGACAAAGAATCCTCGTCGCCCATCAGTCGGCGCCTGACCTCCCGTTGATAAGCGGTATAGACGGATTCGACATGGACGCGAGCTGCCTCGGCGGCTAGATCTGGCTTTCCATCCCGTATCGCTTCAAACAGCCTCGTGTGCTGCTCCACCGCTAATAAGGATGAACCTGGCGCGCCCCCGGTTAAGATATTGACCGCCCATCTTTGGAGCTGAAGGATGGAAGTCACTGCTTCCACAAAAAAGACATTGTGCGAGGCAACGGCAATACTGCGATGGAATTCATCATCGCTTCTGAGAAACGTTTCCCGGTCTTCTGATTTCGCCGCTTCTTTATTGATCGATAAAAAATGTTCGACGGTGCGTAATTCCGCAACGGTGATGTGTTGCGCCGCAAGGCTGGCCGTTTGCATCTCCTGGAAGCGGCGAAACTCGAATAAATCGCTAATGCGCTCTGGCGCAGCGGGGGAAGCCAGGTGCAGGCGCGAAATTTGGGGTGGGTGCTGCTCTTCTTCACCAACAAAGATGCCACTTCCTCTGCGAGGGCGTACTAACCCGGAGGGTGTCAGCATTTTGATCGCATCACGTACGATAGTGCGGCTGACTCCAAACCGCTCAGCAAACTCCTGCTCCGTCGGTAAGCGATCACCGGGGCGGAGCCGTTGCTCGGCAATAAACTCCACAATTAATTCAACGATTTGCTCGTATTGTGGACGATAGCCCGGCAACTCGTGTTTTTCCATGAAGATATTCCCCCTGGCTGATGTGTTCGCTTCCTTGCCCCGCCTGCGTTCTCTAAAAGTATTATTCATTGTGAATTCTCGCATACTCATTCACCCGAAAAGCGAAAGTCGTTGTGTGATACTTTAGCATACTTATCAGAATTTTTCAAGTCCTCTCGCAAAGAGTTCTCTAACGAGAGTTATCTAACGCCAGGAGTACTTCGTTCCCCTTTTGAAGAGAGTCGGGAGTTTTGGGAGACAGAATTTTACGGAGAGAAAAAGCTAAAGCGTCCCATATTTTTGTATCATATGGTCCTAAAAATCATACTCATTACTATTGACAGAGTGATACTCTTTATGTTATATATCTTCCAATAACGCCTGAGTAATAGTTCTCTTGTACTCCATACCTTCATCAGAGCAGGAACGTCAGAGTAGACAATGGGAGAGCAGACATGGCAGTAGCGCAGCAAACGCCCCTGGTCCAACTGGTCAACATTTCAAAGCAGTTCCCGGGTGTGCTGGCCGTCGATACCGTTTCGCTCAATATCTTTCCTGGCGAGGTGCATGTCGTCGCCGGGGAGAATGGCGCGGGCAAATCCACACTGATGAAGTTGCTTTCCCAGGTTGAGCGGCCCACCTCTGGGACGGTGTTGCTGAACGGGCGGGAAGTGGCGTTCGTCAACCCGCAGCATGCCCAACGACTGGGCATTTCGATGGTGTATCAAGAATTTGCCCTGGCGCCGCACCTCACGGTGGCGCAAAATATCGTCCTCGGTCGCGAAAGTACCCGGTTGGGGGTCCTCGATAAACGCGCTGAGGTTGAGCAGGCGCGCCGGCTCGTGCAGCGCGTGGGATTGCACATCGATCCAAAGCGCATCGTCTCAACCCTGTCGGTTGCCGAACAGCAACTGGTCGAAATTGCCAAGGCGTTGGATATTGAGGCGAAATTGGTCATCATGGATGAACCAACAGCCACCCTCACGGACCAGGAAATCGTCCGACTCTTTTCCGTTATTCGCGGCCTTACAGCCCAGGGTATCGGCGTTTTCTACATCTCCCACCGCCTGGATGAGATTTTCCAGGTCGCCGACCGCGTCACCGTGATGCGAGACGGGAAGATAGTTGCCACACTACCGCGCAGCGACATTGACCAGCAGAAGCTCATCCGGTTGATGGTGGGGCGCGACATCCAACGTCTGTATCCTAAACCAGATCCCAAAATCGGCCAGGTGATGTTGCGCGCCGAGGGGATCACCCGGCGCGGGATTCTGCACCGGTGTTCATTCGAAGTCCGCGCCGGAGAAATTCTTGGGTTTGCCGGGCTTATCGGGTCGGGGCGCACGGAGCTTGCGCGCGCTGTCTTTGGAGCCGACCCCATCGACGCAGGAAGCGTCTGGCTGGAAGGAAAACGCCTCTCCATCAAATCCCCTGTCAACGCCATAACCGCCGGCATCGGCTACCTGACCGAGGACCGCAAAAGAGATGGCCTGGCGATGACCTTAGATATCGCGCAGAATATCACCCTCACCAATTTACCTACCCATGCCTCGTGGATCGACTTGCGCAAGGAAGAGCGCATCGCTCTACGCGCCTGTGACCGTCTCAAAATACGCACCACCTCGGTTCATCGAAAAGTGAACGTCTTATCTGGCGGCAACCAGCAAAAAGTCATCGTCGCGCGCTGGCTGGAAACGCGCGCGCGCGTGCTCTTTTTCGACGAACCTTCGCGCGGCATCGATGTGAATGCCAAGTCAGAACTCTTTGAAATCATTGGCACGCTGGCCGGTGAGGGACGCGCCATCGTCCTCATTTCCTCGTATTTGCCGGAACTGATAAATATGTGTGATCGCCTGGTCGTCCTGCACGAAGGACGTATCACCGGCGAACTTCAGCGCAGTGAATTCACAGAGGAGCGCATTATGGCCCTGGCTACGGGAGCCACTGAAGGAGTTACGCTATGAAAGATACCATCGGTTCGACAAACGAGGCTATCGGCGACGAAGAAGCTCCAGTACCCGGAGTGCAGCCGGCGAGTCGGTGGACGGCGCTGCTGAGGGTGAGAGGACGGCTGAATGACTTTGTTGCGCAGATGACGGCAGGGGCCGCGTTGATCGTGGTGTTCATCTTTCTCTCATTTGCCTCGCCGGTCTTCTTGACTACGAATAACTTAATCAATATCATCGAGCAAAATGCTGTCACGGCCACCATTGCGCTCGGCATGACCTTTGTCATCATCACTGCCGGCATTGATCTGTCGGTAGGCTCAACCGCTGCCATGACTGGCGTGCTGGGAGTGGCCCTTATTGCGCAAGGATGGAACTGGCCGCTGGCTATGCTCGTTGCCATACTCGCGGGCGGCGTCGTCGGTCTGGGTAACGGCCTGCTCATCAGCGTTGCCAGGCTGAATCCTTTCATTGCCACGCTTGGTATGATGACCGTCGTGCGCGGCCTCTTAGATGTATACACCAATGCTGTCGTGGTTGTTGGGCCGGCGAGCGTGCTGGGGCCAGACAACTTCGGGGTCATCGGCTTAGGAAAAGTGGCCGGTATCCCTGTCGCGCTGATGATCCTGGTGGTTCTGTCTGTTCTCGCGTATTTTCTCTTGAGCCACACCCGCCTGGGCCGCTATACCTATGCCATTGGCTCCAATAAGGAAGCAGCGCGCCTCTCCGGTATTCCCATTAAAAAATACCTGGTAGCGGTCTATGTGATCCTGGGTCTGCTGACCGGTCTGGCGGGCATGATCGCGGTTTCGCGCCTGGGCATAGGCGAACCCAATTTTGGCATCGGGCTGGAACTGGATGTCATCGCCGCAACGGTGGTTGGCGGGGCCAGCCTCTTTGGTGGGCAGGGAACCATTGTCGGCACTCTCCTCGGGGTGTTTCTCATCGGATTGATCCGCGATGGCTCGGTGCTGCTCAATGTGAACTCCTTCTGGCAAAATGTTATTATCGGCTTCGTCATCTGGCTTGCCGTCTTCTGGGATCAATTCCGGCGCCGGCGAATTTCATCGCTTTCTTCTTAGCGCAAACACGCCAGTCAGTCAGTCAGTCAGTGAGCCGGTGGGAATCGGGGGATGGCGAGTACATCCAATACGCATTGGGAGTACATTGCACTCTTTTTGAAAGGAGGTGATCCAGCAGCGCCTATTCTCATTTCTCGTCGTGAGTGGTTCTCCCGCTCTTGTTACGCGCCAGTCGTTCGTACCAATCGTTGTTAGCATCTATAGAAAGGGTGAGGACAACATGTTCAAGCAAAAGTGGTCTTATCGGGCATTCGTCCCGATCCTGGTCGTTTTCCTGACTTTGTTCGTTGCGGCCTGTGGTGGCTCTAACCCGACTTCGAGTGGCTCAGGCACTCCGAGTTCGAGCGGGCCAAAGGCGTTGAAAATCATCGCCGTTCCCAAATCGGTCGCCAGCAGTTATTGGACCATCGTGGAAAACGGCATCAAGTGCTATGCATCCAAGGTGCCGAATGTGAATGTTGTCTGGAATGGCGTGCAAACCGATACCCAGATCTCGGACCAGATTTCGCTCCTCCAGAACTATATCACCCAGTCTCCTGACGGTATTCTCTACGCTGCGACCGATGCTAAAGCGCTTTACCCGGTAACACAGGCGGCCCAGTCCGCAAACATTCCGGTCTTCAATTTTGATTCGGGAACGACGCCACAAGCGGTTCCGCTCTTTGCAACCGATAATTCGGCCGCTGCAGCCAAAGCGGCTGATGAAATGGGGACATTGTTGAATGGAACCGGCAAGATCGCTGTCCTGGAATTCGTTCCTGGTTCTGCCACCAACGACCAGCGGGTGAACGGCTTCAAGACAGAACTGGCAGCCAAGTTTCCCGGCATTCAGATCGTTGCAGACCAGGCGAATGGCAGTGATTCAGCCAAGGCATTGAGCCAGACACAGAATATCTTGAGCGCGCATCCTGACATCAAGGGCATCTACGCCGCCAACCAGCAGGGTGGTGAAGGCGCGGCGCAGGCTCTCAGTGCTGCCTCCCTGGGGGGGAAGGTTCACCTCATTTCGTTCGATGCGTCAACTCCCTTGATCTCGGACCTGCAGAGTGGGATCGTTGACGCTCTGGTGGTTCAGAATCCGTTCAAGATGGGTTTTGATAGCCTCAAAGCGATGGTGAATCAACTCCGCAACGGGGTGAAGGCTCAGAACGAGGACACAGGCGTCACTCTCGTCACCAAGGCGAACTTTAACGATCCGGCGACGCAGTCATTGCTCAACCCGAACTGTGCTAACGCTCCGGTCTAAATGACTCAACATCAGGTTGTTCAGAAAATAGATCCAGGTTCATCCATCTTCTCTCTTCAGAAGAAACAAACTTCTGCGGAGGGAGGACGGCGATGAACCTGGATGAACTGATTATCGCAGGGTTTTGTGTCAAGGCTTTCAAATGGCCTGTACTTAGTCTTTGATACTGCCGGTTAATGCACCACTGGTTACGAAGCGTTGTGAAAAGAGGAAGACGATGGCGACAGGCAGCACAGCACCCCGGCTAACGCCAGCTCGGCTTTATGGATCAGGATATTGGTGCTGGTGGTCGGATGGAGCGCCGTTTTACGCCGTAATTTTGAGTACGCCCGCATGCTCACAGGGCTCGTCCACAGGCAGTTCCACCCGCAAGCCGGCCCCGTCACGCACCCAGGAGAGCGGCTTGTCTGAACCCAACAATTCCACTTTTACGATCGAAGCCGGGAACAGACCTGTCTGCTCACCCAGCGACGTGATGACCATGCTGCCCTTTTCCGGCCGGGCCAGGAAGGTAGCATAGAGCGTCTCACCTCTCGTCGTAAAGCGAATATCCTGGCTGGTAAAATTATGCTCCCTGGCGTCGGTCATGCTGCCGCTCGCTAGCCGGGTGGGACCTTCGCCAGACACTTTCCACGGCCTGCTCGCGTAGATGGCCTCGCCATTGACTGCCAGCCAGCGCCCAATGGAGCGCAGCATCTCAGCGTCCTGCTCAGGAATGGTGCCATCGGCGCGCGGCCCAATGTTCAACAGCATCGCGCCATTCTTGCTGACAATGTCCACCAGATCTCCGATCAACTGTGGTACGGTTTTGTAGTCTGGGGAGTCCACATGACACCAGGAATTACGCAAAATGCTAGTATCAGATTGCCAGAAGCGTTGATAAATCTCGCTCATTTGCCCGCGCTCGATGTCATACACGGCTGAGCCTTCGGCAAAGGCGTGCCGATCCTTGAAATCGCCCTGTTTGTAATTGATGACCACTCCCTGGTTCCGTGCCGCTGCCCGGTTGTAGTAGTACGCAGCGAAGCGCGACAGATAGGGCTGAAAGGCGGGCTGCTCGATCCACCAGTCGAAGTAGACCAGTTGTGGCTGGTACTGCTCAACCAGCTCGCATAAACGGGCCATCCAGTCATCCAGAAAGGCTGCATCCGGGGGATGGTTTGTGGGGTCGCTCTGGGCCGGCCCATAGAAATCCGCGTAGCGTAGATCCTGCACATCAGAGGGAATGTCCTTGCCACCATTGAGAAACCACCAGTGCTCAGCCCGGTGATACGAAAGCCCGAAGGTCAAACCCTGGCGCCTGGTAGCAGCAGCCAGTTCGCCAAGCACATCGCGCTGTGGTCCCATCTTGACCGCGTTCCAGCGCGTGAAGGAACAATCGTACATGGCAAAGCCGTCGTGATGTTCGGCGACGGGCACGACATATTTCGCTCCTGCCTGCTTAAACAGGGTCGCCCAGGCGTCGGGATCAAAGCGTTGCGCCTTGAAGCGGGGCAGAAAATCTTTATAGCCAAAGGTCGTCTGGGGGCCATACGTTTCCAGGTGGTGTGTGTAGGCAACCGAGTCCTTGAGGTACATGTTGCGTGGATACCACTCGTTGTCGAATGTCGGCACCGCATAAAGGCCCCAGTGGATAAAAATGCCAAACTTCCCATCTTCATACCATGCGGGAACCGAAAAACCCTTAAGCGACTCCCAGGTCGCCGCGAAGGGGCCGGAGGCGATGACGCGCTGCATGGTCTGTTCCAGAGCTTCGGTGTTCATAGTGTTTACCCCTTTACCGCGCCAGCGGACAGGCCGGAGAGGATCCAGCGCTGGGCGACGACGTAGATGAGAATGACGGGCAGGATTGTCAGCACGACATCCGCGGAGATGTACGCCCAGTTCGATTCGTACAGGCCGAAGAAGTTGTAGACCGAAAGCGTCATCGGCCAGTTGTTGCTGTTGCCCAGCAGGTACAGCGGCGTCAGGAAGTCGTTCCAGACGTTGAGGATGTTGAGAACCCCGCAAGTCACCAGCACCGGCGTCAACATCGGAAGGATGATCGAAAAGAAGGTTCGCATCGGCGAGCAGCCGTCGATGAAGGCCGCGTCATCGAGGTCCCTGGGCACCGAGTCGACGAAGGCGTAGATCAGGAAGACGTCGAAGGGGATCTGCGTTGCCGCGTAGACCAGGATGATCCCGATCTGGGTGTCGATCAGATGCGTCAACTGCATCACCTTGGTGAGCGTGACGTAGTTCGTCGGAATGGCGATGCCCATGATGAGCAGCAAGTAGATGAGCTCGTGGCTCCGAGTGCGGCGGCGAGCCAGCACGTAGGCCGCCAGCGCCGCCAGCAGCACGGCGAGGAGCGTGGATGCGAAGGAATACAGGGCGCTGTTGGAGAAAGCGGTCGCCAGGTTGCCCTGGTTAACGACGGCGCCGAAGTTGTCCCACTGCGGGTTGAGTGGAGGTTGGGCGCTCATGGCGCTCGCATCGGTCACGGTCTTCAGTGCGTTGGCGAAGACGAGGTAGATCGGCGCGAGCGCAATCAGCCCGGCACCGCTGGCAATCAGGTTGTTGACGGTAGTTCGGATCGCGCGTACCGGATTCATGAGTAGGCCTCCTCCGATCGGCGAAAGACCCGCAGCACCACGAATCCCAGAGCGACCGACACGATAAAGAACACGGTGGAAAGGGCAGTGGCGACGCCCCATTGGCCGAGCGAGAAGGCATTGAAGATTGCGGTATAGACTGTATCAGTCGCGTAGCCGGGTCCTCCGTTGGTCAGCACGTAGACGATATCGAACACGCGCAGGGCGTACAGCAGGTTGAGTACGGTCGTCACGGCGAGCACCGGTCTGAGCAGCGGCAGGGTAATGTAACGGAAAGCCTGCCAACCGGAGGCGCCGTCGATCTGCGCCACTTCGTAGTACTCGCGCGGAATCGCCACGAGACCGGCGATGATGATCACCATGATGTAGCCAACGCCCTTCCAGGTGTCAACGCCGATCACGCTCCAGAGGGCAAGTCTGACGTCGGTGAGCCATTGTTGAGTCAGGGCGCCAAGCCCCACCAACCGGAGCGTCGTGTTGAGCAGACCTACATTGGGATCGAGGATCGACTTGAACACGATGCCGACTGCCACCATCGGGAGCAAGGCTGGCAGGTAGATGAGCAGACGATACAGGTACGCAAGCCGGCGGACGCCGCTCGTGAGCAGCACGGCGAGCGCGAGCGCGATGACGGTCTTGAGGATGATCGTCGCGATCGTGAAGATCACCGTATTGACTATCGCCCCCGCGTATTCCGAGTTCGGTTGGAAAATGGCCGCGAAGTTGGCGAGGCCGACCCAGTGCAGGTCAGTCGAGTAGGCACTCCAGTCCGTGAACGCGTAGCCAAGGCCCACCAGGCTGGGCAGCAGGACGAACAACCCATATAGAAGGAGCGCCCCCCCGGCGAACCACGTGGGATAGTTGTTTCTCAGACGGGAGGAACGGCCCGGCCGGCCTAAACTGCCAGCCAGGGTAACATCCCGTCCCGTCCGCACTGCGCCGTCATGGACTACTTCAGTCGATCTATTCATAATATCTGCTGTTCTGTCCTGCTGGCTCTGCGAGACCGGCCGGGGTGATGGCCGGTCGGTCTCGCAGAGCGCTCGTCGGTCAAGCAATGGTTAACTCTGCCAGGCTGAGTCATGGGCAGCTTGAGCCTCCTGCGTCCGCCGCATGTCAGTGTTCACCAACGCCTGGTGGGGCGTCTCCTGGCGCGTAAACATAGCGACCATGTCCTTGCCGATCTGGATCCACTGCGGGTTCACGTACTTGACAGCATCCTGAAGGACGAGGTCAGTTGCAGCCTGGTACTGGTTGAGGAACGCCTGCTGCTCCGCCGTCCACTTAGGCTTGACGCCGCTGAAGTCCACCGTCTCGAACTGCACAGTGTGGTCGACCAGGTACTGCAGGTTCGTCGGATCAGCCAGGAAGTCGAGGTACTGCTCGGCCTGCGCGATGTGCGACCCCTTGGCGTAGACGAACTTGGTCGGGGCCGCCGGGTGCGTAGGGAGCAACTGGTTGTTAAGGATCGGAATGGGGAAGTAGCCGAAGCTCAACGCCGAGACGCTCGGGTCGGCGGCATTGATGGCCTGCGGTTCGGTCAGACCGTCGATCGTCATCGCGTACTTCCCGCTGGCCATCTCCTTCTCGGTGTTGGCGTACTGGTCGGAGAGCGCGGTAGGACCGAAGTACCCCTTCTGGTACAGCTCGTTGATCTGGTCCATAGCCGTGTTGGAGGCCGAGTCGCTGGCGAGGGTCGCCTGGTTAGAGTTGAACTTGTCGTAGATGCCAGGCTCGAGCTGTTGCATACGGGCGCCGATCTCAGGGTACCACAGCACCTGGTGCCATCCGTCGCTGATCGGTTCGTAGATCGGGTTGATGCCGAGGGCCTTGATCTTGGCGGAATCGGCCACGAAATCGTTGTACGTCGCCGGGACGCTGGTGATCCCCGCCTGCTGGAAGATGTTCTTGTTGTAGACGATGACCCAGTACCCGCTGTAGATGTCCCAGATCTCCTGGCCATACACCTTGCCGTTGAGGGTCGCCTGGTCAAGAGCGGCCGGATCTTCCCGCTTCACCCACCCCTGGTTCGACAGATCGACGGCATTCTGCGTCACGTTGTACTGGACCTCCAGGTCTGACTTGCCGCTCTGACCGCCGAAGATGTCCGGCCCCTGGCCCGAGTTGAGCTTGGTGTCGAGTACCTGGAAGTAGTTGGCAGACGGGATGATCTGGTAGTCGATGTGGATGCCGGTCTTGGCCTCGAACTGCCTGGCGAGATCCTGCTCGGCAGGATAGACCCAGCCCTGGCTCTCAAGCACCGTCAAGGTGATTTTGGATGAAGATCCGCCGCTGGGTGAAGATCCGCCGCAGCCAGCGAGCAATAGGGACAAGAGCGAAAAGAGCGCGAGCAGAAGCGCGATCGTCGTGCGCTTCTCGAGGCGCTGGGGTGCGCGAAAGAGGCGTTGCATCGTAGAAACTCCTAACTCTGGGGCGATGAGTGGGAAACACTCAACGCGAAATAAGCAACAACGCTTCACATGAGACGAGCATGGGCAGACGTCGGCCAGCATGCCAGCACCAGCCACAGCGCCAACTGCCATGGCCGATTTAGCCAGGAATGAACGCCACCACAGGCGGCCAACAAAAAACGCAACTGACCACGGGCATCAAAACCGATACGTAGAACGCATGGTGACCTCTGGCGCGAAGAATTAACAGGTGCATGAGTAACCTCCTGACTCCCTCCTGGAGGATGTACTTCTCGATTCAGGAACGGCGACAACATCGCCTGATTCGACGCATGAACCCCGGAAGATGCCAATGTCCGTAAGTACGGATGATATGTCAACCGTGAAAAGATCAACCTCCTTTCATAAATGCCTGTCTGCAAGCCGGAAGAGTAAAAACCTCTGTTGCCTCTTTTCCATGCGAAACGTTTCGCATCACTCATAGAAAAGAGTATAGTCAAAGCGAACAAGAAAGTCAAGTCTTGACAACCGAATTGGAAACACTTTACAATACACAAAGAGAAACGTTTCGCTTACACCAGCCTTGATACAAAGAAGGAAGTTGTCCGGTGGGTATTACTATCGTTGATGTTGCCAGGCGAGCAGGAGTAACAGTCAGTACGGTTTCCTACACCCTCAGCGGGAAACGGCCCGTCTCCGAGCACGCCCGCGCCAGGGTCTTACAGGCTATCGAAGAGTTGAATTACGCGCCACATGCTCTGGGGCAAGCCTTGCGCAGTAAGCGCACGCATACCATCGGCATCCTCTACCCTGCCCTGGGCACCGGTCTTTCTGCTTTGCAGTTGGAATTTATCGAAGGCGCGTCCATAGTGACGACGGAGCGCAACTATGGACTCTACCTCTGGTCAGGCCAGGATGAAGATCAGGGTGTGATGCAAATGATGAAGCGAGGCTTCATTGAAGGTGTGATCGTGATGGAAATCCGTACAAAGGACCCACGTATCGCCTTCATGAAGGAACGCGATTACCCTTTTGTCATGATTGGCCATGGCCACGACAATTCTCCCGAAAACGATGGCACGAGTTTTGTCGATCTGGATTTTCCTGCGGCCATACGGACCAGCGTTGAGCACCTGGCAGGTCTTGGGCATCAAGATATTGCCTTTCTGAACATCGGTCCGGCCATGAGCCGGGGAGCAGCCTACGCGATCAGATCCACGCAAAGCTTTGAACAGAGTCTGGCCCGGCTCGATTTGCGCGGGCAAACCTATCCCTGCCCGCCCGATCCCCAGAAAGGTTATGAGCTGGTGCGCAGCATTCTGGAGAAACGGCCCGCTCTCACCGGCATCATCGCCATCAATTCCTGGGTGGTTGGCAGTATTTTGCGGGCGGTTCAAGAACGCGGCCTGCGTATCCCTGAGGATTTTTCTCTGGTAACAATGCTCCCCTCGCACCTGGCCGAAATGATGCATCCCGCGATGACCTCCATCGATTTTCCCTATCAGGACCTCGGGCGGCTTGCTGCGGAGATGCTCATTCGACGACTCGATGAGCCAGATACCCTGTCGGCCCAGACCTTACTGCAAGTTCCTTTAACCATTCGGCAAAGTACCGGCCCCTACAAACCACGAACATAGGCGCTGTCTCCGGTTTGTCGAAGCCGCAGGGGGGCTTATTTACTGAAGAAGGGAACACATGATGCGTATTAGAGGTATCCAGGTAGACCTTCGTCCGGCCGGAGCTGTTGAGCCTGCTTTTCGCTGGCGCAATGGTCTGCCAGGGTCAGATGGCCCAACCATTCATGCCGTCTTGCGCGTGCTGACCGATGAGGGTATCGAGGGCGTTGTTCCGGCGCTGCGCGGGCCGATCGTCGCTGACCTGGTTGAACGCCGGCTGCGCGATGAATTAGTAGGGCAGGACCCGTTGCAGCGGGAATGGATCTGGCATCGCCTGTGGGAACTCGATAGAGTGGAGGAATTCCCCATTTACATCCATGGCCTCATCGACGCCGCCCTCTGGGACATCGCGGGCAAAGCCGCCGGTTTGCCTCTCTACCGGCTGCTTGGCGCATTTCGGGAAAGCATTCCGGCCTATGCCAGTACCGTGACCTTTGCATCGATCGAAGAGTATCTCGATGTCGCCGATCAATGCCTGGCGTTGGGCTACCAGGCGATCAAACTGCACGCCTGGGGGGATGCTCGCCAGGATGCCAAACTCTGCCAGGCGTTACGCGCGCATGTTGGCCCAGACCTCCCCTTGATGTATGACGGCTCCGCTGGATTCGATCTTCCTAACGCAATCTACCTGGGCCATGCGCTTGCTGAGGCAGATTACCTCTGGTATGAAGAACCGATGCGCGAATTCAGTATCTCGGCCTACAAGCAGCTCGCACAGGCAGTGAAGGTGCCGTTGAACGTTGCGGAAACGTCGGACGGAGCGCATATGAATACCGCAGATTTTATTGCAGCGGGCTGTGCAGTCTATGTCCGAACGAGCTGGAACCTGCGCGGAGGCATTACCGGCGCCATGCGCATTGCCCACCTGGCCGACGCGTTTCGCATACGCGCCGAAGTTCACGGGCCGGGGCTTATCCATCAACACCTGTGCATGGCCATTTCAAATAACACCTATTATGAGTCGCTGGTGACGAGCAATCCGGTCGTGCGAGAGGACTGTGTCGATGCTCACGGGCTTGTCCATGCGCCACAGACCGTGGGGTTGGGATTCGAGCACCTCTGGCAACAACAGAGCAAGAGTGCCCTGGCAGAACAAATCTGAAAACGGCTTCCTCCGGTGCCCGGAAGCGCGTAGCGGGGGAAAGATGAAACGGGAGATGCCATTTTGAAAGTGACCTCATATTCTACACAGCCGAACGGTCTATGCATTGAAACAACCGAAGGGACACTGCAACTCATTCCCTATGCTCCCAACATCGTTCGCGTTCGTTACGCCCCGGAACCGTTTCCATCTGCCCGTGAAAGCCTGATGATTGTGGCCCAGCCGCTGCCAGGAATCGCATACGAGGTGCAAGAGATGCCGCACATGCTCACCTTTACCACCTCCGCCATTGAAATCCAGGTCCAGAAAGAGACTGCGGCGTTCGTCTACCGTGATCGGCAGGGCCGGGTACTGACCAGAGAGCCTGAACGAGGAGGGAAAACACTTACCCCGACGCCAGTATTCCGTTCTATTTTCGACGAAACAACTCTACAAGCAGTTGACCAGGGTGCTGATGGGGCGCGTGTGAAGGTTGAAGGCGTCAAGCAGGTTCTTGACCGGCAAGCCTATCACACCAGGCTGGAATTCGTGTGGAGCGAGGGGGAAGCGCTTTACGGCCTGGGGTCGCATGAAGAAGGCTTCTTAAATCTGCGGGGGACACACCAGGATCTCTACCAGGAAAATTTGAAAGCCGTCGTCCCCATGCTCGTCTCGACCAACGGCTACGGCATCTTGCTCGATTGTTATTCCCTGATGACGTTTCATGACGACGAGCAGGGGTCTTTCCTCTGGAGCGATGTCCAGGACGAACTCGATTTTTATTTTCTCTACGGGCCGGAATTTGATCAGATTATCCAGGGCTACCGCTTCCTGACCGGCAAGGTTCCCATGTTGCCGCGGTGGGTCTTTGGTTATCTCCAATCAAAAGAACGCTACACGTCGCAGGAAGAACTCCTCGCGGTGGTTAAGGAATATCGACAGCGCCAGGTACCACTTGACGGCATCGTGCTCGACTGGCGTTCCTGGCCGGGAGACTTCTGGGGGCAAAAATCCCTCGATCCAGCACGTTTTCCCCAACCGACAGCTATGACAGAAGAATTGCACCGCTTGCAGGCCAGGCTGATGGTCTCCATCTGGCCAACGATGAATAATCATGGCCCCAACCATCGAGAAATGCTCGAGTACGGCTTTCTGCTGGGAGACCAGGTCACGTACAATGCCTTTGATGAGCAGAGCCAGAGCGCTCTACTGGAAGCAGGCGAACGAAGGACTCTTCTCCGTGGGAGTGGATGCCTGGTGGTGCGATTGTACCGAACCCTTTGAAGCGGATTGGACGGGCGAGACCAGACCAGAACTAGAAGAACGCCTGAGAATCAATACCGAAGAGGCAAAAAAGTACCTTGATCCCCAGTATATAAACGCCTACTCGCTGCAGCACAGCCGGGGCATCTATGAGGGTCAACGCCTGACCACCAGTAGCAAGCGAGTCGTTAATCTGACTCGTTCCGCATACGCTGGGCAGCAGCGCTACGGGACCATCACCTGGTCAGGCGATATTTCGGCGAAGTGGCAGATCCTCAAACAGCAAATCCCGGCGGGCATCAATTTTTGCGTGACCGGATTGCCCTACTGGACGGCAGATATTGGCGCCTTTTTTGTCGCCAGAAAAAACCTGTGGTTCTGGGATGGAGACTTTCCAGGGGGATGCGAGGATCTCGGCTACCGCGAATTTTATGTGCGCTTTATCCAGTACGGGACCTTTCTCCCGCTCTTCCGTTCTCACGGAACGGACACACCGCGTGAAGTGTGGCGCTTCGGGGAACCCGGTTCGCGTTTCTATGATACACTCGTGACCTTCATTCGCTTACGCTACCATCTCTTGCCCTATCTCTACTCACTGGCCGGTCGTGTGACGCAGGAAGATTATACGATGCTGCGCGCCCTGGCTTTCGATTTCCGGCAGGATCCCCAGGTCTACAACATTGCCGATCAATACCTCTTTGGACCGGCCTTTCTCGTCAATCCGGTCACGCAGCCCATGTATTATCTTCCCGGGTCGCAGCCACTCCCTCCGAGCTCCCAGACACGCCAGGTTTATCTCCCGGCGAGCAGCGATTGGTATGATTTCTGGACGGGCAGACGCTTTTCAGGCGCGCAAACGGTGGAAGCGGACGCTCCATTAGAGATTCTCCCACTGTTCGTGCGCGCGGGGTCTATCGTACCCTTTGGCCCGGCTATCCAATCGAGCGCGGAAGCCAGCAGGAACTCCTCTCTCCAGTTGCGTATCTACCAGGGGCAAGATGCTACCTTTACGCTCTATGAGGATGAGGGGGATACGTATAACTACGAAAACGGAGCTTTTTCGATGATAGAATTGTACTGGGATGACGCGAAGAAACGTCTGCATATTGGGAAAAGGCAAGGGGCCTATGCAGGTATGCCCGTGACGAGAACGTTTTCTCTTCTCCTGGTCTCTGAGCAACAGGGGACAGGCGTGGATAGCTCTAGTATAGGCACCAAAGAAATCACCTATGATGGAGATCCTCTGATCGTTGAGATGAGCGGGGAGCTAAAATAAGGAGGTGGCTTAGTTTTTCAGCACGGTTCAGTCAGAACTGAGATCACAGAAAAGCTTCTCGGATGCATGGAATGCTCACCTTCTCACTCATTGACCTATGAGGCTGCTTGTATCAATGTCTGCCGGGCTGCAAGACGCTGGAGAAAAGCCTGCCGTTGTTCCAGGAGAGAGACCACGTCGCCTATGGCGCGGCGAGGACGGAGAGAGTTGCACAACTCGTCGCGCGTCACAACAAAAGCGCGCCGCCGCCTCAACTGTTCCAAAGCCACGCATGGGATAGTACCGCTGTTTGATGCCACGGTGATCCCGGCTCCAGGCGATTATGGAGGTAGTTGTTCGTTCGATGCTGCCCATTGTCTCGCGAATCGCTCGTGGATAGGACGTATGCCCATCCGTTCTCACCTGCTCTGGAGTATGGACTACCACATCAACGGCTTGCTGGATAAATCCCTGAGCTGCCTCCATATTCCGCTTCTCGCGAGAGCATGGAATCCACCAAATTGCCATCCTGATCGATCGCCCGATACACATAACACCACTTCCCATGCACGGGTGCCGGTAGGTTTCATCGACAGAGCAGGATGCCCCGGTTTGTCCACGTTGTGCGGGTTCGCAATTGATCCGTTATCAACGGAGCGAAACGTGCTTCCCAGTCTCGGATGGCTTCATGTGTGAATGTAAAACCTCGCGCCAAAAACATCTCAGCCACGTCACGCAGACTCAGTTTGTAGCGTAGCCGCCACAAGACCGCAAGCAGGACGACATCTGTAGGGAATTCAAGATAGTTAAGCGGCTTCTTCCTGTTGTGCGTTGGCCAGTATCAGTTTGTTTCGTGGTCGCTCTCTTCTTCCAGGGAAGTTTGCTCAATCTCTACGTCTAGATAGGCGTCTGCGAGAGGGAAGTGGACGCCCAGGCTCGACAACCTGACCATTTCCTGCGCCTTATAGATATCGTAAATCCATTTCCCATTCTCTTTGCGGTACATCTCCATTTTTAACGATTTGGTAGTGACAAGGATGTATTCTTCCATAGTTGGGAGTGCGAGATAATTTTGGAGTTTCCAGGTTCTATCTGAGATTTCGGTGCTTGGAGAGAGTACTTCAAAAATCACTCGTGGAGATTGGAGAAGATCACCTGTCCCTCTGTCGCGTGGATCGCATGTGACGGTAATATCAGGATGAAAGTAGCGTTTTTGAGAAATTTGCACTTTTATATCAGAATTGTAAACACGGCATGGTTTTCCGCGAAGGAGGTCCCGCAGAAGGCTGTAAATGTTGCCGCTAATCGTGCTGTGGTCGAACGTGCCCCCGGCCATCATGTACACATGACCATCAATATACTCGTAGCGATTCTCAGTGTCGGTTTCTTCGAGGTGAAAGTATTCCTCGACGGTCATCATTTGCGGATGTTCCAAAGCCATGCGTTGTTCTCCTCCAGAGGGAGTATATTACTCATCCCTCTCGGCGTTGCTTTGATTATATCACACTGCTGTTGAGTACTTGCGCGTCCCGGCCCATAACAGTTGTGGCCAGCAGCGCTACCCCAACCACCATCCACCAGAGCCGCTGGTGTGGTGCCCGCATGATGTTCGCATTGTTCTGTCTGTTCGTCCTCTCGCTCATAGTACCCGTTTCCATCAGTATCAATCATCATCGCCTTTTAGTTGTGAAAGCAGGCAGGCGGCAGGGCCTTCCGGTCCCTTTAAAGGGTAGCATGTTGAACTCACATGGCCGTCACTTCCACTGCCGCTCTTCGCACAAAACGATCACACGTCTCCCGGTCCCGGTTGTCACGCTGAGGGAAAGCCATATATCTACGACCCAATGTACAGGCAAATTGGAAGATGTGACGGGTTAGGGAGGATGATGCCCCCGGATGTGACTGCGTTGTGAAAACGAGATAGTAGTATGCACTGTAGTGAGTGTATTGCTTCCAATCGTAATGCTGCCAACAGCAGCGAGGAGATTACAGTATGGGGCTGCTAGTAGAACACACAAACAAGTCATTTGCCGGAGCGCAGGTTATCACGGACCTGTCGATGGAGGTACACGAAGGTTCCATCTTCGGCTTCCTCGGACCAAACGGTGCGGGTAAAACCACCACCATGCGCATGATCCTCGACATTCTCCGGCCCGACAGTGGGCGCATCACCTGGAATGGCCAGGATGTGCGCGAAGTACCGCGCCGGTCCTTCGGCTATCTGCCGGAAGAGCGCGGGCTGTACCCCAAAGTACAGATCGAAGAGCAATTGCTCTTCCTGGCTCGCCTGCACGGATTATCGAAGTCTGCCGCGCAGCACCACCTGGACGAGTGGCTCGAGCGCTTTCAGATCACCGAGTATCGTAAGAGGAAGGTCGAAGAACTCTCCAAGGGCAACCAGCAAAAGATTCAGTTCCTGGCTACTATCCTGCACGACCCGCTGATCCTGATTATGGATGAGCCGTTCAGTGGCCTGGACCCCATTAACGCGACGATCCTCAAGGAAGCCTTCGAGGAGATGCACCGCCGGGGCAAGACCATCATCTTCTCGACGCACCAGTTGGAGCAGGTTGAGGAGCTGTGCCAGGATGTGGTGATCATCAATAAAGGGCAGATGGTGGTGCAGGGCAGCGTGCGCGAGGTCAAACGCCAGCATGGGCGCAACAGAGCGCTTCTCAAGCTGGACAACGACCCGGAGGTGAGTTGGTTGGATGGGCTTCCGGGTGTGCAGGTAACCAGGCGCAGGCAGGACTACATTGAGATGCAAATCCCGGCGAACCTCAATCCCAACCTGATCGTGGAAGAGGCGCTGCGCCGCGGCGGCATCATCAGCCGTTTCGAGCTGACCGAGCCATCGCTCACGGATATCTTCATCGAACACGTCAGCCAGGCCGAGCGCCCGGCGATGCTGTCGGCATAGCTTCCCTGTCTCGTGAAAAGGAGGAGTGATATGATGTCAAAGAAGAGTGGAGCCGTGCTGGAAAAAGAAACGCCGGCGGCACAACAGAGCGCTCTCACCATCGGCCGGGGTGGCGTTGCCCACCAGCAGACACTGCGCAATATCGGCCTGATCGCCAGCTATGAATTCAGGAAGCGCGTCAAACAGCGCAGCTTCATCATCGTGACCGTCCTCATGCTGGTGCTGGTGATCCTGGGCGCGTGCGTCCCCACTGCTGTTCAGTACTTCACGTCCATCTCGAGTTCGCAGACGAAGGTGGTAATAGTGAATAATGCGGGTGCCATCGCCGGTATGAACAATGATGGGCTGTCGCGCTACATCGATGCGGCGCTCAATGGATCAGCGCCTGGCACACCTGGCTCGAATGCGCCCGGCAAGCCCGCCTATGCCGTTAGCGTGGCACCCACAGGCAGCAGTGTTGGCGACCTGCAACAGCAGGTGAAAGATGGCACCATCTCGATTCTGCTCGTGTTTGACCGGGCAGCGAACGGAGAGATGCGCTTTACCTATTATACGAATACGAGCAACTCCGGCCTCAACGGCGATCCCCATCTTTCTGGAACCCAGGCCCTGAGCAGTCAACTGAACGTCCTGGACAGGGCATCGCGCCTGGGCTTGACTCCCGCGCAAACCGCCAGCCTGTTCGCGCCACCGGCGTTTAGCGTGGTCAATACCGGCCAAAGCAGTCGTCCGGTAGCCGAGACCGTCACCGGATATATCCTCGCCTACGTGGGGATTCTCCTGATCTTCATGTCGGTCTATATGTACGGGTACGCCGTGGCGACAGGAGTCGCCGAAGAGAAGAGCAGCCGCATCATGGAGATTCTGGTGAATGCCGCGACCCCATTCCAACTCATGGTGGGCAAGGTTGTGGGGATCGGCGCGGCGGGGCTGGCGCAGATGGCGACTTTTGTGGTGGTGGGGATCGGTGCCCTGCTACTGCAAACACCCTTGCAGGCGCTGCTGTTCGGCAGCAGTGCTGGCGGGCTGACCCTGAACATTACGGGCGCTTCCGTCACGTTGCTGCTCCTGCTGCTCGTCTACTTTCTGCTGGGCTTCTTGCTCTACGCGACCCTGTTCGCCGCCATGGGCGCGCTGATCAAACGGCAGGAAGAGCTGCAGAACATCATACAGCCGGTCATGTGGCTGTTTTTGATCGGCTATCTGGTGAGCTTCGTGGGTTTCTCGAACCCTGATGCAGCATGGGTCAAAGTGATTTCCTACATCCCCTTCTGGACGCCGACCACCATGCTCATGCGCATTGGCATGGGCTCCGTGGCCTGGTGGGAAATTGCGCTGACGGTCGGACTGATGCTCGCGGCCATCTATCTCTGCGCAGTGATCTCGGCGCGCATCTACCGTTTCGGGGTCCTGATGTATGGGCAGAAGCCGGGGCTGCGGCAACTGGTCAAGCTGGCGCGAAGAGCATAGTCGGTAGCTGAAGGATAAGGAGTTCGCCATGCCAGAATACACTTCGAATCCGTGGGAGGTCGCGGAGACAGATTTCCCAACACAGGGCAGTCCGGCAGCACAGTTGCGTTTCCTGCTCAATTATGCAGTGTTGGCTCCCTCCCGGTTGAACACGCAGCCCTGGCTCTTCGCCATCGAGGGGCAGACGGTGGCACTCTATGCGAACAGTTCGAGACGACTCCCAGCAGTCGACGCCGGAGACCGGGAATTGACCATCGGCTGCGGCGCTGCCCTGGAGAATCTGCTCATCGCCATGCGCTTCTTCGGCTACGCGCCCGACGTGGAGGTCGACTCGCATCCCGCACAAGCTGACTTGCTGGCCCGCGTCAGCATCGGCAGGGGAGTAGAGGCGAGTGAGGAGGAACGGCTCCTCTTCCACGCCATTCAGAGAAGAAGGACGAACCGGCACCTGTTCGCAGCCCGCAAGGTAGCCGCTGCGCTTCTTCAGGCGCTGGAGGAGATCGGACGAGAGCAAGGAACCTACTTCCAGATAGTGTCTGAGGAGCTTCGCCCCGCTGTGGTGAACCTGGTCGCCCTGGCGGACCGCTCGCTCTGGCAGAATCCCGCCTACCGCCAGGAACTGGCCGCATGGGTGAGCCGCGATCAGGGTGCGTCTCACGAGGGCGTGCCAGAACAGGCGCTGGGCGGCGAGGAACTGGCTGCGTCGCTCGACCGCCCCGTTTTACACACCTTGGTCCGGGAGCATGAACGCGCTGTTCATCATGCAGCCCCTGGCTCTCCGGTACTGGCGGTCTTCTCGACTTTCGCCGATAGCAGGTTCGACTGGCTGGTGGCCGGACGGTCGCTGGAGCGCATCCTGCTGCGGGCCAGCGCCGAAGGAGTATCGGCCTCGTTCTTCAATCAGCCCATCGAAGTTCCCACATTGCGCACTGAACTTCAAGCTCTGCCAGGACAGCGAGGCTGTCCCCAGCTCGTGCTGCGCCTGGGATACGGGCCGCAAGTGCCGCCTACTCCGCGATGGAGTGTCGCGGAAGTCCTCCTGTGCTCATAAGCGCAGGGCGCGTTCAGCGCGGTGAGGTGAGGGGCGCTTCCACCTCCGCCGACAGTATCGTGTGTAGCATTCGCTTCGCGCGGTGGTAACGGGTTTTGGCGGTCGATTCCGGGATATCGAGCAACCGGGCAATCTCACGGAAACTCCATCCGGCAGCACCACAATACGCGCGAGATGGAGCGCGCCAGGAGCCGGATGATGAGCATACATTGTCCGGCTCTCAGCCACCTCACAAGAATCGACTGTCGCCGCCGTCTTCCACGGAAGGGATCGGCAAGATGACGAGAAAGGCCTGCTGTTGCGCTACTTTGAGAGAGAACGAGAAACAGGTGATACCGAAAACGAGCTGCGATAGCACAGAGATCGCATAACACGAGTGTGAGTCTCCCGTGAGTCCAACTCTCCTTCCTGTGACAGCTCTGTGATGCCCTTGCACTATGCTAAAGAGAGATAGAGATATCCCTGGAGTCATGGAGTGAGAGTGGCCGCATAGGCTGACCTGTCAAGGGATCGGCCAGGCAGGGCAAATACGAAAGGAAGGGGAGAGAGATGTTCAGAAGAATTCTCGTTCCGCTGGATGGGTCGGACAGGGCAGCACAGGCCATTCCCGTTGCCGCACGCATCGCGCGCGCCTCAGGTGGATCGATATTACTGGCGCGAGCAGCCACGATCCCCACTGTCTACGGAACCTATAGCGAGAACTCATATATGGCGGAGATGGTAGAGAACGAAATGAGGAACGCCAGCGATTACCTCGCGGTGGCGCTCAGTGATGAGGTGGCCGGGGCGATCATCCAGGCCGCGGAATATGGAGAAGATGCAGCAGGCGCAGGGGTGTACGGCCACTGTGACATGATTGCCATGGCTACGCACGGTCGCGCCGGGTTCCAGCACCGGGCACTGGGCAGCACAACCGAACGGGTGCTCGGTGCGACTCGCTTGCCTCTACTGATCGTGCGCCCAGCAGAAGCCGAATTCCTCAAGACCGGTGAGGAGAAGGTTCCTGCCTCACAGGGGCTCTAGAGGCAGACGCGATGAGTGAGCAGCCAACTTTCCCCGTCGAGGAGTGGAGCGTCCGCGAGATGGGGCTTCACCTTGAGACCCTGGCACAGACCGAGGCCATTTTCGCCCTCTCCAACGGACACATCGGCCTGCGGGGGAACCTCGATGAGGGTGGTGAGCCACACGGACTACCCGGCACCTACCTGAACTCCTTCTACGAGCTACGCCCGCTGCCCTATGCCGAGGGGGGATATGGTTACCCCGAGTCCGGGCAGACGGTCATCAACGTCACCAACGGCAAGCTCATCCGCCTGCTCGTGGACGACGACCCCTTTGACCTGCGCTATGGCGAGGTCCAGCACCACGAGCGGGAACTCGACCTGCGCAATGGTGTGCTGCGCCGCAGCGTTCGCTGGCGATCCCCTGCCGGGCGCACGGTCAAGGTCTCCTCCGTGCGCCTGGTGTCCTTCACCCGGCGGGCCATCGCGGCTATTTGCTACGAGGTCGAGCCGCTAGAGGCTCCGGCGCTGGTCGTGGTGCAGTCGGAACTGGTCGCTAACGAGGCGCTGCCACCCCAGAGTAATGACCCCCGGGTGGGTACCGCGCTTGATTCCGCGCTCGAGAGCGAGGAACACCTGGCGCAGGGCTGCGCAGGGCTGCTGATCCATCACACCCGTGTGAGCGGCCTGCGCATGGCGGCGGCGATGGACCACCAGGTCGAGGGGCCGTCCGGAATGGTCGTCGCCTCGGAAAGCTCCCCCGATGTGGCCCGTGTGACCATCACCGGTCGGCTGAAGCCGGGTGAAAAGCTGCGCCTCGTCAAGTTCATCGCCTATGGCTGGTCGAGCCTGCGCTCGCGGCCTGCGATCAAAGACCAGGTCATGGCCGCCCTCTCCGCCGCGCGCCTGCTCGGCTGGGAGGGCCTGCTCGCCGAGCAGCGGGCCTACCTGGACGACTTCTGGGACTCGGCGGACATCGAACTGGAAGGCGACCCGGAACTCCAGCAGGCGCTGCGCTTCGCCCTCTTCCACGTGCTGCAAGCGGGGGCGCGCGCCGAGGGACGCCCCATCCCGGCCAAAGGGCTGACCGGCCCCGGCTATGACGGGCACGCCTTCTGGGACACCGAGATCTTTGTTTTGCCCCTACTGACACTGACCGTGCCTCGCGCCGCCGCCAACGCCTTGCGCTGGCGCCACTTGATTCTCGACAAGGCGAAGGAGCGCGCGCGCCAGCTGGGGCTACAGGGAGCCGCTTTCCCGTGGCGCACCATCCGTGGGGCAGAGTCCTCCGGGTACTGGCCTGCGGGCACCGCCGCCTTCCACATCAACGCGGACATCGCCTACGCCGTGGCCTACTACATCGAGGCCACCGGGGACAGCGCGTTCGAGGAGCAGGTGGGCCTCGAACTGCTCGTGGAGACGGCGCGGCTTTGGCGCTCCCTCGGCTACCTCAACGAGGCCTCCGACCGCTTCCGCATCGATGGCGTCACCGGGCCCGACGAGTACAAGGCCCTCGCGAACAATAACGCCTACACCAACCTCATGGCCCAGCACAACCTGCGCCGGGCGGCGGAGGCGGTGCAGCGCCATCCCGAGCAGGCGGCAGCCCTCGGCGTAGAGGCAGCGGAGGTCGCCAGCTGGCGTGAGGCCGCCGAGAAGATGCTCATCCCCTACGACGAGCGCCTGGGCGTGACGGCTCAGGACGAGGCCTTTACCGCCTACGAGGTGTGGGATTTCGCCGGCACCGCAGCGGACCAGTACCCCCTGCTCCTGCACGTGCCGTACTTTGATCTCTATCGCAAGCAGGTCATCAAGCAGGCCGACCTGGTCCTGGCCATGCACCTGCGCGGCGATGCGTTCACGCCGGGGCAGAAGGCGCGCAACTTCGCCTACTACGAGCCGCTCACGGTACGCGACTCCTCGCTGTCGGCTTCGACCCAGGCCGTGCTGGCCGCGGAAGTCGGCCAGCTGGATCTCGCCTACGACTATCTCGGAGAAGCGGCGCTCATCGACCTGCACGACCTGCATCACAACGTGCGGGACGGCCTTCACATCGCCTCGCTGGCTGGGGCCTGGTCGGCGCTGGTCGCCGGGTTCGGGGGCATGCGCGTGCAACATGGCTCGCTCTGCTTCGCGCCGCGGCTGCCCGGCGCGCTTAGCCGGCTCGTCTTCCACCTCGTGTTTCGCGGCAGGCGCCTGCGCGTCGAGGTGAGCGCGACGGAGGCAGTCTACCGTCTGCTCGCTGGCCCGCCACTCGCACTACGCCATCACGGAGAGGAAATCCTGCTGTCTGCGGAGAGCGCGGTTGTCCGGCCTCTCCCACTCGTCCAGGCGGGGCCGCGACCCACCCAGCCTGCGGGGCGCGCGCCCCTTCAGCGATGGCCACGCGGGTCGTTATGACGCTGGTGACACCTTCAGCGGGACACGAAGATCACCCGCTTGGCTGCGCTCGTCTTTCAACCGCTCCAGGAGCAGTTGAGGCTGAGTGTGGTTCTTGCGCGTCTCCCTCCTACATACCTAGCAGGCTTCTTCCCGGTCTGGCTCGAAGAGCCGCGCGTAGTCGGCGGGTAATTGCGCGCGCACATCAGCCATCTCCCCCGGAGAAACGGCTTCGTAGAGCACGGCGATGATGGCTCGTGCGTGATAGATCGCCTTCGGCAAAGCCACCCCTTCTCGCTGGCTAACGCGCTCAAAGAACTCCTCGACCGGGAAACGCATCCCTTCTCCTGCAAACTCGGTGCGCAGGTACTCTGCAATCCCGCGTGGCAACTGGGAGGCCAGGTCGTTGGCCTCGCCACCCGCGAGCCGCTCGGCGAGCGTTGTGAGAGTAGCTCGCGTTGCTATTTCAGCATCGCCGCGTGAACTCAACCGGGCAGAGTGCTGGACCTGTCCAATAAACTCGTCATGTTTCATGTGCTCCTCCTCGTTTCAGATGGATGGTTTTCACCCGGAATAGGATCGATTCCTCCGCGCGTATCACTTCACGGTCAGGATGCCCTTCCCGTTGGCTCGCAAAGGAGATGATCTTGCCAACTCGCAGGCAGAGTCCTACTATGATAGTATGCCCGCCAGACCTCTAGACGCGCTCTCATTTTTCCCTGGAAAGGTCTCAAAATGCTCCCAATTCTCTTTATGACTCCGAGCGCCTCCAGAACCCGGTTGAGCTTCTGGGCGGTGCCACGCAAGGTTGCGATCGTTGCCACTCTACCCATCTTTCCAGTAGTCTTCGTAGCCATCGGGAATGGCGACATAACCGTCATGCAGCAGAAAGTGCATGAATATATCCAACAGAAGGATACTGCTGGCGAATTCGAATTTCATGCTTGAAATGTTGCAAACCAGAGATCAGAACGAGCGTTGTTTTTGAATTCGCCAGCAGTATCCAGAAGGAAGGAGACCCAGATGAAAGCTATTGTCTGCACACAATACGGACCGCCGGAAGTGCTCCAGCTCAAAGAAGTAGACATCAGACATGGATATAAAGGGCACGATTTTGGCTCATTTGCCGAGTATCTCTGCCTGCCTGAAAACATGAAGCAGCGCCGGCCAAAGTGTGACACCCCCGTGACAAAGATCCCTTGCCTTGTGATGGCTTCTTGATGAAGGTGCGCTACCCTATGAGCAGAATTTGAGACAACCTGAAGCAAGATGCATGAAGGGAGGAACGCCTCATGCAGCAGTTGAACGAACATGATCTTTACAAGCGACCAGAAGTGTCCGCAATGCCCTCCAGCCCGGCCGGGACGCATCCTGGGCAACCCGCGAGGAGCATACGTACTGCCGCTATCGCCGTGCTCATCGCGCTCCTGGCAGTCGTCTTCGGCACCGGCCTGTTTGCGGGCTGGGTCTTTGGCACGCGCAGCAGCGGGACAGTCCAGCCGGGTTCCACCCCGGGAACCACCACCCCACCAGTAACGGTATCGGGCACTAGTATCGAGACTCAACGCGAAGCAGCGATAGCCAGAGTGCGCCCGGCAGTCGTGCAGGTGAACGTGGTCACCTCCAGCGGTGGGGGGCTGGGGTCTGGCGTCATCATCGATAGCCGGGGCTATATCGTCACCAATAACCACGTCATTTCGGGCGCCCAGAGCATCCAGGTGACGCTGTACGATGGCACCTCGCTTGCGGGGCAACTGGTGGGGTCCGACCCACTGGATGATCTGGCTCTGCTGAAGGTCTCCACAAGTGAGAAGCTCACCGCGGTCACGCTGGGCGACTCCTCGAAACTGCAAGTGGGGCAGGAGGTGCTGGCGATTGGCAATCCGCTCGGCATCACGCAGACCGTGACCAGCGGCATCGTCAGCGCGCTGGACCGCACCGTCTCGACCATCCCCGACGCCATCCAGACCGATGCCGCCATCAACCCCGGTAACAGCGGGGGAGCACTGGTGAACTTGCAAGGCGAACTGGTGGGCATCCCCACGCTCTCGGCCATTGACCCGCAGTTTCAGACTCCTGCCAACGGCGTCGGCTTCGCCATCCCCTCCAACCGCGTGCGCCTGATCGCGCCCCAGCTCATCCAGACGGGGAGGGTGACGCACACGGGACGGGCCGTCATGGGAATCCAGATCACCAGTGTGAATGCTGACCTGGTTGCCCAGAACAACCTTGCGGTGACCGCTGGCGTCCTGATGCCCGTCGGCGTGATGATGCTCAACCGCCTGCCTACCGTGTTGACCTTGCGGCGTGTATGAGGCAACTGCGCACTGGTGCATGATGAACGAGCGGGAAGACGCATCGACTCTCTCTCACTTATGCGCTGAGTGCGCGGAAAGAGAAATGAACATGAACGATCAGAAGCACAACACAAGCCTGCAACTCGGTTTTATGACAGCTTCCTGGGATGCCTGGAAAACAGCCCGGACAGGGAAGCCGGGCATCGCCCGGCACCAGCAAGAGCGCCTGGCCGCGCTGGTCTCCTACGCCCGCACGCACTCCCGGTACTTCGTGCATCTGTATCGCGAAGTACCCGAGCCTTGTACAGATGCCGGGCAACTGCCAGTCGTGACCAAGACGGAAATGATGAGCCACTTCGATGACTGGGTGACCGACCCGGCAATAACCCGGCAAGGAGTGGAGGCTTTCATCGCCGATCCCTCTATGATTGGGCACGATTACCTGGGCCACTACGTCGTCTGTACCACCTCCGGTTCGACAGGCACTCCGGCCATGCTCGTGCATGACCACGGTGCGCTCACTGTGTACAATGTGCTGGGATACATCCGCTCCCTGCCCGTCTTCTTGCCTACGTTGCGAAACATCGGGGCGCTGCTGCGCGGCAGGGGCCACCTGGCCTCGGTCTTCGTCACCGGGGGCCATTTCCTGGGCAACACCATGATGGCCAGGCGCAGCCGCACGATGCCCTGGCGGGCAAAGACACAGCGCCTCTTCTCGGCGCTGGCTCCCACAACCGAGCTGGTGCGTGAACTCAATTCCTTCCAGCCGGTGATGCTGAGCGGGTATCCGAGTGCGTTGGAGGTGCTGGCACAGGAACAGCAGGCGGGCAGGCTCCACATCCACCCGATAGTGATCAATGCCGCGGGCGAAACCCTCACAGATGCAGCGCGCCGACAGATAGTTACGTCCTTCGACTGCCCGGTGAGCAACTACTACGGCTCCTCCGAGGCAGTGGGGTTGACCTTCGAGTGTAAGCGCCGCCAACTCCACGTGAACAGCGACTGGTATCTGCTGGAGCCGGTTGACGAGGAGGACCGGCCCGTGCCGACGGGGCAGCTTTCCTGCGCCGTGCTGGTGACGAACCTGGCCAACCGCGTCCAGCCCCTCATCCGCTACAAAATGGGAGATCGCGTCACGCTCAGCCCCGATCTCTGCCCGTGCGGAAGTCCATTCCCGGTGATAAGCGTCATCGGGCGGACCGACGAGGTCCTGACCTTCCCGGCGCGCCAGGGGGGAACAGTTCAGATCCTGCCGCTCGCCATCGTGACGGTTGCAGAGGAGACGCCGGGCGTCTACAGTTGCCAGCTCATTCAGACCGAGCCGCTCAAGCTCACGGTGCGCCTTGCCGCCAGGGACGCGGGAGAAGAGCGGGTCGTGTGGGAAGCGCTGCGGGTCCGTTTGGTGGCCTACCTTGCGGAGCAAGGGGCAGCCGACATCACTATCGAAAAAGTTGCCGAGCCGCCGCAGTTGCATCCGAAGAGTGGAAAGTTCCAGCAAGTGTGGTCAGAGCTAAAACAATCCAGGCTGACCGCCCTCGCATAACCACGGTAGATCAAACCTGGTCGCCGATTTTCCGCCGGGGTTCTGTCAGAACTGAGAACGCCAAGACCCACTATCAACGCCTGTGTAAATTTGGCTCATGCACCTTTTTGGTCAGGCGATAACATGCAAACCTTGCCCATCCATTCGTACCATCTGGATGGCCGGGGAACCATCAACTTCTGAGGTAAAGATAACCCATCGACCATCTGCTGTCAACTGCTTGAAGCTTCAGAAACGGATCGTATACGGCAGAGCCAACTTCGACTTACTGAGACTGCGTGTCCTCTCACGGGGGTAGACGCCTCAGGGAGTGGTTCTGATGTCTCCGTCTCGCCCTTCCTGATTCAGCCGTGTGGTCGTTGACCGGGCCTTCATGAACCTGATTGTCATTGTCCGCACAGGCGAGGTGTGGAAGGAAGCGGAGCGAAATGCTCCACTCTGGAATAAAGGATCAGTCTGTGCCTGTTCAAGTGAGTGCAGGCGAGAAACTGAACCGGGCCAAAGGAGCAGCAGCTATGCTTATCGATATTAGCCACCTACTCGAAGCGGGGATGCCGACCTATCCGGGTATTCCACCCATGCAGTTTGGTACCCTTCTGACGCATGAGGAGGCTCCCCAACACGGAACCTACGCTCAAGGCACGACGTTCCAGATGGCGACCTACACTCTTGGCGGGAACACGGGGACCTATCTGGATGCCCCCTTTCACCGCCATCCCCAGGGGCAGGACCTGGCCCACGTATCTCTGGAGAAGCTGGCCAATCTCCCTGGCTTGCTCGTGAGCGTGCCTGGTGAGGGTCCCATTGAGCGCGCGGCCTTAAGCGGACGTGACCTGCGAGGCAAAGCCGTGCTCGTGCGCACCGACTGGTCGAAGCGCTGGGGCGGCGATTACTTTCGCTCTGGTCCGTACCTCACCGCCGATGTCTGCCACCTCCTGGTGCAGGCGGGAGCTGCGCTCGTGGGCATTGACTGCGCCAATATCGACGATATGACCGATCCGGCCCGGCCTGCCCATACCATCTTGTTGCAAGCCGCCATTCCCGTCGTGGAACATCTCTGCGCGCTCGACCGCATTCCGGCGCACCCCTTTAGATTTTTCGCGGTTCCTCCGGCCATACGGGGAGGCACTTCGTTCCCCGTGAGGGCCTTTGTGCTCTGTGAGGAGTGAGCATTGCCTGGTGGAAGCGTTTTGAAAGGAAAGGCAGGTACCCTATGTTTCCCTGGTCGATCGATACTGCTGGACGCTTTGAGGAGAGCACGTTCGCGAGCGAAGCGCTCAGGCACAACCCTCTGGGAGACCCGTATCAGCGCCCGCTCTGGGTCTACCTACCGCCCGGCTACGATACGGAGCCGACGCGGCGCTACCCGGCCATCTACCAGGTCCAGGGCCTGACGGGCCAGCTTGATATGTGGCGCAACCGCTCGCCGTTTCGCAAGACATTTCCGGAACTGGCTGACGAGCTGTTCGCCAGTGGTGGAACCCCACCCTGCATCGTCGTGTGGGTGGACTGCTGGACCTCGCTCGGTGGCAGCCAGTTTCTGGACTCTCCCGCTACCGGGCGCTACCACACCTACCTGTGCGACGAGGTCGTACCCTGGGTCGACTCCCACTACCGCACGCTCGCCAGGCGCGAGCACCGGGGCATCGCGGGCAAGTTGAGCGGCGGTTACGGGGCGATGGTCACGCCCATGCTGCGGCCAGATCTGTGGGGTGGCCTGGCCACGCACGCTGGTGATGCCTTGTTCGAGGTCAGTTATCTCCCCCATTTCCCGCAGTCCGTCCGCATCCTGCGAGACGACTATCTCGGCTCGTTCGACGCGTTCTGGGAAGACTTTCGCGGTCGCCCGGCCTTCTCGAAGCAGAGCGACGGCCACCTGTTGAATGACTGGTGCATGGCCGCCTGCTACTCGGCCGACAAGGATGGCAGCGTCCACCTGCCGTACGATGTGGCAACCGGGGAACTGAACCCGGATGTGTGGGCCAGGTGGCTGGCCTGGGACCCGGTGCGCATGGTGCCGGCCCACGCGCAGGCTCTTCAGAGTCTGCGGGCCATCTACATCGACGCGGGCAGGCGCGATGAATTTTTCCTCGACCTGGGGGCAGACGCCTTCCGTCGCGCACTTTCAGGTATTGGAGTGACCGACGTCTTCTTCGAACTGTTCGAGGCCAGTCATTTCGATATCGAGTATCGCTATCCCTTGAGCCTGAAGTATCTCGCCGAGCGGCTCTCTCCAGCAACCACCTGATGGGCTCACAGTCGATATGCATAGCAATGGATCTGGGCGTCTGAAATCTTGATCTCCTCATGCACCTGCTCTGGAAAGCGGAGGAAGAGGTGCGGGTAGGTGGTAAAAGTTGCCTTGTCCGTCGCAAACCTGCTCGGCGATTGCGCATGTGTATGGCGATCCGTTCTACTCTGTGAGAATTTCGTAAGCGAAACGAGGAGACTTCTGTGATCGGCTGTTTCCTCAAAGAAGAGCAAACCGCCCACAGAACGATCATATTTCCGCTCATGAAATTCCCACTTAGACCCTGGGTGTCGCCGTCTTTCGCAGTTTTTTGAGGTAGTGCATCGCTTCTGCTATCGCCCTCCACCCGCTACCGCCACCAGCAAGGCCACCCGGTCTTCGTCGTGGAGGACGGTCGCCGTCGTCACATCTGGCTCAGGGCGCACATTGTTGATCAGCACGCGCACGAAGGATGGCGGCCTGCCCGCTTCGTCCAGGAGATAGGGTCGCGCGCGCGGATAGAGAGCGATCAGTTGCTGCAGCACCTGCCCCAGCGTAGTGGTGGTGGTATTGAATGTCACCTCCACCACGGGCTGGCCGATGACGACTCGTGCCGCGCCATAGAGCGCCACAGCAACGCGCATAGCTTTCACCCCAAAGAATATAGAGGCGGTGCTGTCCTCGCAACGGCAATGCAGGCAGAAGCAAGAGCAACACAACCAGACAACCACAAGGACTTATGGCCCGTCATAGGCCGTATTGCTGGCGCACATAGGAGCCGATGCCGAGCGCGTCGAGTTTCTTCATCGGAACGAGCATGTTCAATTGCACGACGCCCGGCAGGCGACCGATCTCTACCCCTCCGGTGATCGTGCAGCGATTGCGCACTTCCGCCAGCGTCAATTGCAACACGTCGCAGGCTCGCTGCATGGCATTATCCGCCGCCTCGTTGAGGGTTGGCCCCGTCCCAATGAACTGCACCGGGCCGACGCTGCGCTGCACGCTCACCTGGTAGCGCTGTCCAAGACGCTCGCCAGCTTCCAGTTCTTCTTTCGAAAAGGGGCGGGTGATAAACGGCAAATCCTCTGCCACGGGCAGCAGCATGGGGCCATCCAGCGCCAGACCCTTGATGACGTTGACGCGCACACTCGCTTGGGCCGTGATGTCCGTGGTATGCAGCGCCAGTTCGCCGTCGCCCTGGTTGGCGTGGCAATCGCCAATGTAGACGCCCCCGCCCTCGATTTTGACCGGGCAGATCAGCACAGCGCCGGGGCGCACTTCGTTGGTGTCCAGGTGCGCATCGGTCTTGACGCGATTGAGCGTTTCCAGCGTCATGCCGTAGCGGTGACGCGCGCCCACCAGGAAGTTGCCGAAGTCTCCGGCGTTGTGCGAGTCGGGCAGATCGGCGCTGGGTGTCGTGCCGATGTTGCCGATGAACGGGCGCAGGCGGGCCAGCGTGCCGGGCATGGTGTGCGGCTCGTAGAGCAGGATGGGATGCTGGCGCGCATGGGGCGGCAGGGCCGCCACCTCGCGGGCGCGTTGGGCAAAATCGTGGGCGGTGGCGGCATCCACCGTAAGGCCGACCTGGTGGTCGTGGTCGAAGACGATGGTATAGCCCTCTTCAAAGCCGAATGGATTGACGACCGTGCCGCAGTTGGCGCAGCGAATACTGTTCGCCCCCGTTCCCTCGACGCGGCTGGCAGGCCACGGCGTGCCGCACCCCGGGCATTTCTTATCGACGAAAGGGTCGTCGCCAAAGGCGGCGCTGTTCGTCAGCATGGTGCCGGAGGAGGTCGCCAGCGAGAGGACGCGCATCGACTCGATGGTGATGGCCAGGGCATCGCCGACTCGCGCGCCCTCAACGGCCACCGGGCGCGTGACTTCGTGCCCCCCGTGAAACTCCGGCGTAATCATCGGCCCCCAGCAGCCGGGCGGCACGACACAGCGGATACGACCACCGTCCCTGATTGTTGCCGCGAACCCCAGGCTGGGGCCCACCAACCCGCCGGTATACTCGTCTACAAAGACCTCGTCCTTGATGTCGCTGTCCATTGTTTTCATGGGAATGCACTCCTTTCACTACTCGATTGGGACCGTACCTGAACGTCTCATACTACTCCAGAACGCTATACGTGAGTGGACACTATGCACTAGAACGGACGTGGCTCTTCAAGAAAGAAAATAATCAGACGTTACATTACGAGAAGAGATTGGGAACGGTGATGAGTTGAGTACATGTACATCATACCCTTAGACATTTCTGCATGTCAATGGCTCGCGCATTTGCGCAAACAACTCAAAGCGGGGATCACTGACTTCTCAACTCAGCCGCAAGGATTGACTCCTCGTGCTGCGGTGAGCCTGTTCATGCGCCGTCCGGAGAACCTGACGGAGGAACAGCGGACGGCTCTGGTACAGATGCGTCAAGCGCACCAGGAGATCGAACGGGTGATGGAAGTTGTTGACCACTTCTTGACGATGCTGCATACCCTTCAAGGTGAGCAGCTTGAGGACTGGATGGAGGCTGCTCAGCAGAGCAATATTCGAGAAATGCAGAACTTCGTGGAGAAATTGCGCAAAGACCAGCAAGCGGTGCAAGCGGGGTTTGACTCTGACTTGGAACAATGGTGTTGTCGAGGGGCACGTCAATCGGCTCAAATGCCTCATGCGGATGATGTACGGGCGCGCCAAATTCGATTTGCTGCGTCAGCGGGTCCTCTATCGGGCACCCTCTCCTCCGTTACTCACTTCGGCTCAGTCTTTTCACGTAAAGTGCGGGTGAGCCTAATTTCTAGGGCCATTATAGTTCGCGCATTCAGAGGGAAGTGTGACCAGGTTCACAGTATTCATTAAGAATATAGGATATACTATATTTATAAAATATGTTTTGTATTATAAAATTTATTGAAAATGAACACTTCTATAACAAAGTAAGATAGGTTCGTCATGAAAAAAATTATGGTGAGCTTAGTTGTACTGATCAGTGTGTTTTTGCTCGCCGGGTGCGACTCCGGGCAGCAAGGAACCACTCCCGTCGGCACACGCACCCCAACAGTTCAAGCGACAGCGACCGCGAGTGGAACAGCAAGTGCCACGCCACCGTCTCCTGGCCCGACCCCCCCGATCAACGCGCTCTGGATGAGCGATGCGACCACCGGCTGGGCCCGCACGACGACCCACCGGATCTTGCACACCACCGATGGGGGGAAGGGCTGGCAGGACGTGACGCCACCGTATCCTGCCGGGAGCACGGTGCAATTACCGCCGGTCTTCACGTCTCTCAGTGGGAGCGTGGCCTGGGTCGCTGTCTTCGAGAAACAACAGCCGGATGGGACCATTCCGAACGTGCTCTTTCGCACCAGCGATGGGGGGCACACCTGGCAGGAGGCGATGCTGCCCCGTAGCGGGCTGGGAGTCAGCCAGGTGCAGTTTGTCAATGCCCAGGACGGCTGGGTTCTGGCCGGTTTTGGTGGAGTGGCCGCTGGTTCGCAGGCCGTGGATCTCTTCCGCTCCACGGATGGGGGGCGGACCTGGAGTACCGTGGCTCGTGCCCCAGGCTCCTTACCATTGGGTGGCGACAAGTCGGGCATGGGCTGGGCCTCCGCCACCACGGGCTGGGTCACCGGCTGTGTCTGCGCAGCCGAGAACACCGTCTTGCTGCCCCGGACGCAGGATGGGGGCGTGAGTTGGCGGTCGCAATCCCTGCCTTTGCCCTCCTTGCAAGCTGTTATCACCACCCAACCGCCGGTGTTTTTCAGTGCGGCCGAGGGGCTGTTGCCAGTCACCTTCTTCAACGGAGGGAGTACGATCCTCGCCGTCTATGCCACGCATGACGGAGGCGCCACCTGGAGCCACTCCACGCTGCTTTCCGCAGCTGGCAGCGTCTGGGACTTTCTCACGGCGCAGCAGGGATGGGTAGTCGGAGCCAACGGTACCACCCTGGATGAGACGAGCGATGGAGGTCAGCACTGGTTACTCATCAACCCCAGTGCGAATTTCCGGAACATCTCCCAGCTGGATTTTGTGTCGGCGCAAGAGGGGTGGGCGATCAGCATGGCTACTCCTGCTGCTCCATTGCTGCTCAAGACGATGGATGGCGGCCAGACCTGGGTGCAGGTCTCTTCTTCCTGTGGAACGTGGAACGTCGTGCCCAGCCCCAATGGGAACGGGAGCAGTGTCCTGAGAGCGGTGGCGACGGTCTCAGCCACTGATGTCTGGGCGGTCGGCGGCGGCCAATTAGGTGGTAGCAAGACGCTGATCGAGCACTGGGATGGCGCGCGCTGGAGTGTGGTGACGAGTCCCAACCCTGGCTCGATCTACGACATCCTGGATGGAGTCACGGCGGTCTCGGAAAGCGACGTCTGGGCTGTCGGATACGACAGCAACACTGGCGGGGTCGCACAGACGCTGACCGAGCACTGGGACGGTTCGCGTTGGAGTGTGGTGACGAGTCCCAACCCTGGCTCAGGGGGGAACACCCTTTTCGGGGTGGCAGCCGTCTCAGCAAGCTCCGTCTGGGCCGTGGGGATAACCACCAGCACGTCCGAGCAGCCACTGGTCGAACACTGGAACGGCTCCCAGTGGAGTGTGGTGACAAGCCCCAGCCTTCCATCCCTGAACAACGAGCTGTTCGGTGTGGCGGCAGTCTCCGAAAGCTCCGTCTGGGCCGTGGGAACCAGCAGCACCACCGTTGGTCAGACCCTGATTGAACACTGGAACGGCTCGCGTTGGAGTGTGGTGACAAGCCCCAGCCCTGGCTCAAAGGGCAGCTCCCTTGCCGGGGTGGCGGTGGTTTCAGCAAGCTCCATCTGGGCCGTGGGCGACTTCATGAACAGCGGCTCCCAGCAGGCCTTCGTCGAACACTGGAACGGCACGAGCTGGCAGGTCGTCCCAATCCCCAGCGTTGGGACAAGCTCTACTTTCTGGGCTGTGGGAGCCGTCTCAGCCACAGATGTCTGGGCCGTGGGGGACGCTGCTAACGGCAACCAGGGGTTCCAGACGCTCACAGAGCAGTGGAACGGCTCGCGCTGGAGTGTGGTGACGAGTCCCGGCCCTGGCTCAACGAACACCTCCCTGAACGGAGTGGCAGCCATCTCAGCAAGCTCCGTCTGGGCCGTGGGGAACGCTGAGAGCAACACCCTGACCGAACACTACCAGTGCTAAGTGGGGCATGTGGAGACCATTGCATTTTGGGTGCAGACACGCTCTCCTGCTCGCAATGCTGAGGAAGGATGAGAGGAGAAGGCGGTCTATCCAGCATCCGAAATGCAATGGTCTCTACGATTCGGCCAGACACCACTACAACGTTTGCTCCTTTCAGGAGTCCTGCCGGTTCTGTAGCAGCAAGAACTGACTTAGGCAGCACAATCGCTCGACCCCATAGGCCTGTTCCAACAAGTAGAGCAGTTGCAACAGGCCGTCTTCTGCTGTCCTGTCCGGTTGCTCCGGTGTTGAGCCAATCGGGGGAAGTGTGGTATCCTTCTTGTGACGATGAACAGGCATAGCGTCCTCTTTTTAGAACCGAACCAAGAACGTCAACAGGACGTTCTACACCTGTAATTGTTGCTTATACCTGCCTGACTTCACAACCCATCATTACACAACTTTCGGGATGGCATCTCGTCTCTCGCTCTTGCATTACACTGGCGTCGTGACATCTCCCCACGCCTAAAGGCGGGGGCTTCTGGCCTCACGACCAGAGGTTCCTGCTTCAACGGCCACCGCGTGGGAGACTCTCACCTCGCCACGTCTTCTGTTGCCTCCACAGGCATTGAGTGCCGAGAGTCCCTCGGTCAACACATTCTTGGCGGCGTTGTAGTCACGATGGTGACGGGTGCCGCAGGCAGGACAGACCCACTCCCGCACGGAGAGGTCAAGATCGGAAAGGACATGCTTGCACACATGGCACGTTTTGGAAGACGGGTACCACCGGTCGATCTTGACCAGCGTGCGTCCATACCACCTCGCCTTGTACTCCAACTGGCGCACGAAGCCGCCCCAGCCCACATCGCTAATGGCTTTGGCGAGGGAGTGGTTCTTGACCATGTTCTTCACAGCCAGACTCTCCACGCAGACCACTTGGTTCTCAAACGTGATGCGCGTGCTCAGTTTCTGCTGGTAGTCCCGTCGGCGGTCGGCAATGCGGGCATGGAGCCGGGCGACTTTGCGTTGCGCCCGTTTGCGGTTCTGGCTCCCCTTCTTCTTGCGGGCATGGGTGGGTTGCACCCTCGCCAACTTCTTCTCGTCCCTCGCGTAGTACTTGGGGTTGGCGATGTCCTCCCCGTCGCTTGTCACCACAAACGACTTCAAGCCCAGGTCCAGCCCGACCATCTTGGGCGTGATCGGCAGAGGTGCGATCGTCTGCCTGATCAGGATGGAGATGAAATAGCGCCCGGCGCTGTCCCTGGTGACGGTGACGCTCGATGGCGTCGCGCCCTCTGGAAGCGGACGGTGCCACACGATGGCGAGCGGCGCGCGTTGCTTGGCGAGGGTGAGGCTCTTGCCGTCCCAGGTAAAGGCATTGGCGGCGTAGGTAGCGGATTGGTCGCCCCGTTTCTTCTTGAAGACGGGGGAGTCGGCACGCCCCTGGAAGAAGTTGACGAAGGCCCGTTCCAGGTGGCGCAAGGCTTGCTGCAAGGGAACGGAGGAGACCTGCGAGAGGAAGGGATAGTCCTGCTTCAACGCGGGAAGCATGGCTGCCAGGTCGTTGTAGGACAGGCTCCGGCCTTGCTGGAAATAGGCGTGCTTGCGAGTGGACAGGCCCCAGTTGTAGACGAAGCGGCGGCATCCGAAGGTGCGGGCCAACTGTCCGGCTTGCTCCTCCGTCGGGTAGAATCGGTAGCGATAGGCGCGTTGCTTCTGCGTGCTCACGGGTTCCTGCCTCTTTTCGTGTGTTCTGAGTCAAATGCTCTAGAACAATTTTACTACACTCCGTGCAAAAAGTCAAGCGAGCTGGCCTGGGAAGGGGGTCCACCCCACCCATGCCCCAAAACAAGGAACGCCGCTCATATCCCCATGGCTAAAGCCGGGGGTTTTACGCGGCGGTTCGATAAGCAATCACACATTAGTGCACTTTCGAGAAAAGAGGGAATATTTCCATGGCACTAAGAGAGACCGGTAGAACATCTCCACCCGCGCAGGCCCATCATGCCCGCGGTAGTTGGATATCGAAGATACGACACCTCCCAGAGCGTACCCTTCGCCGTACAGGTGCGTGGCTGCTTCTCTGCTCTCTTTTGCAAGGTGAGCTTGGGCTGGCGTGGGATATTCGCTGGCACCTTTGGCTGGGACGCAATAGCTTCTGGATACCGCCGCATCTGATGCTGTATAGCGCGGTGGGCGCGGTGGGCCTGGTCGCCCTCGCGATGGTTCTCATAGATACGCTGCGCTATCATCACGGCTTCCCAGGCGTCAATGATCGTTCAACCGTACGCATTTTGGGCGTTTTTCACGCGCCACTGGGATATATCGTCACGGGATTTGGCCCGCTCATTGCCCTGGTCGCTGCACCCTTCGATAACTGGTGGCATCAGTTGTTTGGCATCGATGCCGTACTCTGGTCGCCCTTTCACTTGATGGGCGCTGCTGGTGGGCTGCTTGGCGTTTTCGGCATCGGCTGCATCTTCGCGACTGAAGCCGCGCTTGAACGCCAATACAGTCGGGGGAATTGTACAACGCGCCGGTTTCTTCGATTGACCGCGCTCGAATGGGGTGTACTCGCCATCATCTCCAGCCTCATGGAACTGACCATGCTAGCCTTGACTCAGTTCACGCCACTGACGATTGGCCCGCTGGAGGTGCTGACCTATCCGCTTCCCCTGGCATTGAGTGGAGCATTTTGCCTTGTGAGCGCGGTCTGTTTTGTACGCAAACCGTTTGCGGCAACCGTGACGGCGATTCTCCTGTCCATTCACACGGGAGTAATCGAAACGTTTGTGCCGTGGGCAACGCGCCTGCTGGTTGCACAGATGGGGTTGAGATATCGCTTTGAGCAGGTGCCGGCGATGAATAGTATGAACTTGCTACTCTCACTGCTCTTTGTTCTCACCGCGTTGGTGATAGACGGCTTCAACCAGAAGCAGACCCTCTCCATTGCGGCAAAACGAGGTATGCTGCTTATCGGAATAGGGGTAGCAATCCTCGCTATTACTGTACCGATGGGTATTGCTCTTGTTCTGGCGCAGACAACGATCCTGACACCGGACATAGCGGCGGGACTGGAATCGCACGTGCTCGATCTGCTGTTCTTGTTGCCGCTCGTAATTTCGATTGCAACAGGAGGAGCGATCTGGGGAAAGCATATGGGCAACTTCTGGCACTGGAATAAACGATAGGCGCGTTGGTCTGGTGAATATGATTCAGGAAAAGTGAGCCACTTTCCCACGAAATCCGCTATGCTTGAAAGAAAAATCGAGGAGAGCGGTGGGAAAGAAAGGCGCATCCCGTGTCACTTCGCTGCGGTGATCACTGCATAGCCGAACTGCCGCGCCTGGATGGCTGTCGCTGCCGCTTTCGCCATTGTTTTGGCCTGCTCAAGGTCAACCTCACCAGGTAGTGTGATCTTGTTGAGTTTTAGCAGTAACTCAGTCCCCAGGAGCTTTGCCTGGATAGCCCGTACCATTTCGGACAACGCCTCGTCGTGCTGCTCTACAAGTTGGATCGCCAGTCCTACTTCGGTCAGATAGCGCACATAGTTCTCAAGAGGCTGCGCGTCGGCGATACAGGCAATCCATGCCAGCAGCCCTTGCAATTCCGCTGGAATCTCTCCCATGCGCGTCAGATCGCTCAGCCCGACCCGCCCCCCAGGCGAGAGTACGCGCGCAAACTCAGACGCCGCCGTAGCTTTGTTGGGGAAGGTACAGAACGCGCACTCGCATACCACCACATCGAAGCTGGCCGCAGGTACGGGCAGTCGTTCGGCATCTCCCTGCTCAAACGTCACCAGGTGGGCGACGCCCGCTTCCTGTGCTGCCAGAATCGCGCGCTCCACGGCGACGTGACTATACTCGATGCCCACGACACTACAGCCAAAACACTGTGCCAGGTGGATTGCGCTCGTCCCTTGCCCGGCAGCCACATCCAGCACGCGCTGGCCAGGACCCAGGCGCAGCGCAGTTCCGAGATACGCGGTAAGAGCCGTTCCCCCTGGATGGAAGGAATCTCCGAGCAAGAGCCTGGCCCACTCGCTCTGGTACACGTTCGCGCAACAGGACTTTAAGGCCTGGTCGTCATGCACATTGCCGGTCTCACGCCTGCTATTCATACGCCGGTCCTTTCACAGTGGGAGCTACCTGGAGCAAGCCGTTTTGCGCTACCGGCGCAAAAGAGAAGGTCAACGGGTCTGGCACAAAGGGAACACCCGCGCGCCTGGCCTGGTGTCGCTGGCGCTCGCGTGCCTGCAATTGCGTGCGCGCCTGCTCGCGATAGCCCACGTTGTTGTAGGCGCAGAAGGGAATCTGTTTGCCGTCGGGTAAGAGAATCTCTTTGCAGCACTTCATCAGGTTCTTTTGATTAAAGGTCCAGGGGTCCATAAAATCTTGCAGCATGATCATGAAGATATTTTTGGCAAAGGCCCCCAGGTCCAATCCATCCGGGAGGCCACAGGCCGCGCACGAAAGAGCGAATTGCTGCGCGGCTTTGTCAGAACCGGGGACAGCAGAGGACGACCACAGGCCTTCAAGCGCCGACTTGATCTCCGTTGACAGATCGGGTACGGCGCGGTTCGTGATGTAATCCAGGTAATCCTCCACATTGAGGACGCGGGTCAGAGGCAAGACCGTCTCCCCATCGTTGAGCACATAGGTGACGGAGTTACAGGTGGGGAAGCAACAGGGTACCGGCACGAAGTCCGAAACCAGGAGCGTGCCGCCGGTCTGCTCTTCCAGCGCGGCGAGGATGTCGGGGATGGTCAGGCGTTGCATGGGGTCGCTTTCCCCGTGCCGCCCGGACTGGAAGGCCGGCTGGAAATTGATGCCGCGCACCGCCGGGTGCTTCATGCCGAACGAGACAATCGCTCCCACTTCGTGCAGATTGATCAGGCGATCAATTGCCGGAACCAGTACGACGTTGGCCCCGATCTCCGCCAGGCGATCCAAAGCCCGCAGTTTCTGCGGCAGAAGATCGGGTTCGCCGCGCAGCAGGCGATAGGTCTCCGCTTCAAAGCCGTCAAACTGAAAATAAATCGAGGGGCGCAGTTCGGCTAATTGCTGCAGGAACGCATCATCATCGGCGATGCGTTTGCCGTTGGTGTTGAGCATCACATGACGAATATTGCGCTGTTTCGCCGCCTTCATCATCTCGATAATCTGGGGATGAATGGAGGGCTCTCCCCCGGAGAACTGTACCACCTCGGGATTGCCCTCCGTTTCCACCAGATGATCCAGGATACCTTCCACTTCTTCGAGGGTCAGGTTGAAGCCGGCACCGGCATTGGCAAAGCAGAGCGGACACTCCATATTACAGGCGCTATTGACTTCAATGATACCCAGGCAGGCGTGTTGCTGATGCTCAGGGCACAGGCCGCAGTCGTGCGGGCAGCCCTGTTGTATGTCGGTGGTGTAGGCCAGCGGAATAGTGCCTGGCTTGTTAAATCGTGCTGCTGACGTATAGGCCTGAGCGTCACCATAGACCAGTCCTTCAAACAGGCCATGCTCAGGACAACGCTTGCGCATATACACCTTATTGTGACGCAAGAGAATATGTGCATCGATGACGCGACGGCACTCCGGGCAAATACTGCGCGTTAATTCAAAAAAGACGTAATCGGCATCTTTCTTCTGACGCGGGTATGGCGGTATCGACGCCGATGGAGTGGGTACGGATGCAGAAATGGCAGATGTAGATAGACCGGGTTGTGTCTCCATGAGTTCTCCTTGTGTGCAGTGATGGATGCAACGTGTTGTTCAAGTGTACCTCATTGCGCCTGTCACCGTCTGTAGCCTGGACTACAGAACACTGACAGTTTGGGTTAGGTACGGTCGGGAGCGCTCTCTCTCCTTTTGTCTGGAAGTTCCATGTGGGTATAAACCATGCTTATTGACATGATTTCGCGGCGATGCGCGTGAAAGGGAGAGAACAGTCAGTCTGAACTGTGGCGTTAATGTCCCCAGGCGATGGTAGAGCTGAACTATCAGAAGAAGAAGCCTCATTCCTCAAGTCGGGCTTGTAGTCCTACCACGTCGCGCAAAATGACGCGCCCACGGGAGAGTTCTACCAGTTCCGCCCGCTGGAAGTCATCAAGCACCTTCGTGACCGATTCCCGCAGCGCCCCGATCATATCGCCCAACTCCTGGTGGGTGATCGGCACCGCCTCGCCGCTTCGTCCCTGACTGAGCCGTAGGAGCACGGCGGCGATGCGCGCCGGAACGCTGCGATAGGCCATCTCTTCCAGCCGCGCCTCGCAGAGGGCCAGCCGCCGGCTCAGTACCTCGATCATACGCAGGGCCACCGCTGACCGTTCGCGCATGAGTCGTTCGATGTCGCTGCGGCTCATCACGCAGATCAGCGAGTCTTCGGCCGCTTCGGCGAAGGTGTGCCGCAGCGATTCGCCGACGAGCGGCATTTCGCCGAAGAAGGCGCCCGGTTCGACCGCCGCCAGGTCCAGCCGTTTGCCGGACGGTGTCAGGCGGTAGAGCTGGACGCGCCCGCGTTTGAGCAGGAACAGCACCTCAGCGCGGTCCTCCTGCGAGTAGAGGATCTGGCTCTTGCGGCACGTCCGCATCTCGGTCTGCTGCTCGAATGCCGCCATAGCCGCGGGCTCCAGGTCACAAAATATGTCCATGGCAAGCATACATTCCTTCGGCGGGGAAGCCGACCCCGGCTGCCACCTCGGCTGCGTTCGCCTCTTCGGTAAGAACGGGAAGCCATGTCGAGTATTCATCTTGCTTTCTCCTCACTCCCGCGCGCCAGTTCAGCACGGAGTCCGGCCAGGAATGCGTCGCGATCTGGGTTGCCCAGAGACACCACCAGACCATTCAAGATATACGTCGGGGTGGCGAACACCTGCGGAGGGATGGGTTGTCCCGGCGTATCGAGGTTCACGACCGTTACTTCAAGGCCTGCGATGCCCCCTGCCTGCTCCGCGATCAACACTGCCTCCTGGCAGTTGGCGCACTGGTCGGTGATGTAGATCTCCAGGTGCATTATACCGCCTTCCCTGCTCTCATGGTAAGGGTGACGCTCTCTTTTCGGAGAGGATAGATCTAAGACAACAAATACCGCATGAACGGGGAGCGCCCTTGCTCCCCGTTCATGCTCAGGCAGAATGCCTGGTCTTGACAACAGGTGTGCCTTTGCTACGCGGCCTGGCGGGCTTGCCGACCCAGCAGTCCGGTGAAGTCCTGCGGTCTCAGCACGGGCCAGAGGCCCACGCCCATGCCAAAGAGCAGGTGCCCGATGATGAAGGTGGTGCCTCCCAACAGGGCCAGGAGATTGGGAGCCCCTACAATGGGCAGCACGATGAAGTTCATGGCCAGCATAACCAGCCCCCCGTAGACCATGCCTCCCATGACGGCTGCCGCGCCTCGCAGGTGCAGCGCGGCGGCGATCAGGCCAAAGATGATGCCCCAGAGGGCCGACCACATCATGTGGACGATCAGTCCCAGGATCGCCGGGCCGAAGGCGAAGTAGAGCGCCCCTCCATGCATGGTGGTCATCATGGCGGTCATCATCGACTGCGGTCCGGTGAGCGGCGACGCGATGACGTACAGAGGCGTGAAAAAGCCCATGTGTAAGTACGTGGCGGTGGCAAGCATAGTAAACATGGCCATCATGGCCCCTCCGAGCATGCCTGCGATAGCCCCGGCGATGAGGAAGCCGAGGAAGCGGGGTTGGTTTTTCGTGATATTCATGCAAATCCTCCTGTAGCGTTCACCCTCTCCCCGTTGAGAGAGTGCTAGTAGTTGAGCTATCTGCTCAAACCGTTCTGCCCAAAGTATAGTCCAGGGCCGGGTGAAGTTCTGTAGCCTGGGCTACATTTGCTCTGGATGCATCAAACTGGCGAAAAAAGGCGAGAACTGGCAAGCACGTTGCGCTGTTCAGAGCATGGGAATAAGCCGAGGTTCTTTCATGGTAGGAGAGACAGACACACCTGTTTCAATGCGTGGAGTTGATGAAGCGCGACGGCGTCGCCAGCCAGCCAGAAGAGTGAAAGCGTATGACAATTCCTACTGCACGTGTTTTTGCTGCGCTTTCAGCTTTCGCGGATGAGGTTGACCACGTTCAACATAGTACTTCAATTCCTCTGCCTGGTACGCGAAGTGCATGGATGCTTCGTCGAAATAGGTGAATTGTTCCTGCACATCACCGAAGCCCGGTACTGCGGTCGAGCACACCCGTCCGCCGACCTCAGCCCCTTCTGGAGCAGGGAGGTCGGAAACGGCCTGAAAGGACTGTACAAAGGCACCGTGAAGAGAGAGGACTTAAACTTTGCCTTTGGCCTCTTTTCGAGTACACTGTATGCACATTCACCGGCACTGCTTGCAAGACCGAAAGGAGCACATGTATGGCTAACGAGCGGCCGGGATTCCTGACCAGAGCCAGGAAATCACTAGAGTGCTCGCCGTATCAGGACACGCGCCGCAGCCAGTTCCACATCGATTGCCCGCCTTGCGGCGCACTGCCCATCTCGCGCTTTTCGAGCCGGAACTCCATAGCAAGAAGCTGATCGAGTTCTTCCGGCGTGACGCCGCGGGGTCGTTCTCTTCCGGCGACAGGCAGGTGAGTATAGAGCAGGAACAACGCCCCTGGCAGAGCCTGCTCAGCCACCATCCTCGCATAATCGGCATGCAGGGCTGGTGAAATGCCGTTTAAGCAACCCAGATCGAGCAGCAAGGAATAGCGTTCGTCAGGAGCAGGAGGGGCAAGCCGGGTGACATCTGCGACCAGAAAGCGGGCGCTGCCACCAGCACGCGCGATGTCATCTGCGAGTAGCTGCGTTTTCTGCCTGGCAGCGTCAATGGCGAGAGGGGCGAAATCGACGCCGACCGTGTGCCAGCCACGTCGCGCCAGCGTAAGACAATTCGTACCGGTTCCGCAGCCAATGTCCAGCATGCGCCTGGGAAGCTCTGCGGGTGGATTCTCTATCGCTTCCAGCAACTCAGGCGGGCTGACCCCCGTATCCCAGGGTGTTTCTCCTGCACGATAGCGCTCGTTAAACATTTGATGGATGTCATTCTCAAAAAGCATGTTACCTTCTCACCTTTCTCCGCTTGGGAACTGATTAGACTTGCTTGCTCACGAATGGAGCAGCAGGCAGAACTGGCTCTGCTTGCTCTTCGACAAGTGAAGGAGTGTGCTGCTCTTGCGACTCTTGCACCTGTTCGCCTGTACTCCTGGATTCCAGAACTTTCCCCGGTGCAGCTGGCGTGGATGGTGCAGGCGGTATCGCGCGCCTCCTGCCGAAGCGTTCCCGGATATCCTCGACGATTACGTAGAGGGTTGGCACCAGGAGCAGCGTCAGGATAGTCGAGGTAGTCAGCCCGCCAATGACGACAATGGCGAGAGGCCCGGCGATGAAGACGCCCGCCTTACTCAGCCCCAACGCCATCGGCAGCAGCGCGAGAATCGTCGCGATAGCCGTCATCAGTATGGGTCGCAGGCGGCGCCGACCGCCCTCGATCACGGCGGCTCTGGCATCCAGTCCTTTTACCCGGTATTGATTCACCAGGTCGAGCAGCACTATGGCGTTGGTGACCACAATGCCCACCAGCATCAGCAGGCCGATCAAGGATGGCACGCCCAGTGTCGTATGGGTGAGCAGCAGTAGCAAGATCGAGCCGGTGGCCGCGAACGGGATCGATACCAGCAGGATGAGCGGCTGGATGATGCTGCGGAAGGTGGCCACCATCACCAGGTAGACCAGCAGGATGGCGATGAGCAGCGCAAGGAGCAGACCTGAGAATGCCTGCGACTGGCTGGCGGTCACGCCGCCCAGCGAGACGCTGGCCCCGGCAGGCAGGCTCAGCTTATTGATGCGCTGCTGGACATCCTGGCTGATAGCCCCGATATTGGAACTGGTAATCGTCGCGCTCACCGTTGCGGTACGCACCCCGCCCAGGTGGGTGATCTGGGGCGGACCATACGCCTGTGTGATAGCAGCGATGTCGCCCAGCCTGACGTTGCCGGTGGGACCTGGAATGAGCAGATCTTGTATCCCCTGCACGGTGGTAGCGGGCGTGCCAAGCAGTACCACCACATCTTCCTGCGTCCCACCGAGCGTGACTTTGGTCACGGTTGTTCCGCTGTAGACCGCGCGCAACCCCTGGCCGACCTGCACGGTCGTCAAGCCATGCACCAGCGCCTTCGCCGGATCGACTTGCACATTGATGAGCGGGGATGCGTCGGCGAGATTGCTGGTCACATCGGCCGTGTTGGGCGCCTGTTTGACGGCGTTCAATACCATCTGTGTCGCCGTTCTTAGCGTTTGATCGTCCGAGGCCTGCACGTTCACCGCCAGGTCAGAGCTATTAAACCCTTGACTGGCGGCGCTGAGCGTGACGGTTCCCGCACCCGCAAGCTGATGCAGGCGGTCCTGAACGGTCTGCTGCAAGGCGACCTGGTCCGCATTCGGATCGGTCGTCACGGCAAAGCTGGCGCTGTTCGAACCACTCCCCCCACTGAACGAACTGGCGACCGACCCGCTTGAACCGATCGTTACCTGGTAGGTTTGTACGCCTTGCACGCTGGCGAGTACCGCTTCGATCTTGCGGGCCGCCTGGTCGGTTTGCTGCAGGCTGGTGCTCGCCGGCAGGGTTTGCGTGATCGAGAAGGTGTTCTGGCTGGATTGGTCGAAAAAGTTGGTTCCCAGGCGCGGCACCAGGGCGATTGAACCGAAAAAGATGACCAGCGCGCCCATCACACTAAAGAGACGATGGGTTGTTACCCAGCGCACCACCGGCACATACCCTCGTTCTAGCAGGGTCATCTTCTGCTGCGACTGTAATACCGCGGCCTGTTGCGCATTTGGCACTTTCAGGAACCAGTAGGCCAGCACAGGGATGATGGTGAGCGCCACGAAGAGCGATGCCAGCAGAGCAATCGTCACCGTGACGGCGAACGAGCTGAATAGCTCGCCCACGAAGCCCCCGGTGAAGGCGATGGGCAAGAAGACGGATACCGTCGTCAGGGTGGAGGCGGTGACGGCGCCGGCTACCTCGCGTACCGCGTCGATGATGGTCGAGCGCTTCTCCGCTCCGCTATCTTGGCGCAGGTGGCGCTGGATGTTTTCCAACACCACGATGGAGTCGTCAACCACGCGCCCGATGGCAATCGTCAATCCCCCTAGCGTCAGAATGTTGAGCGAGAACTTGCCTACCCACAATCCGATAAGGGCGATCACGATGGACAGTGGGATCGAGACCGCTGTGACCAGGGTCGAACGCAGCGAGAGGAGGAAGACGAGGATCACCAGGATGGCGAAACCCGCCCCGATCAATCCCTCCGAGAATAGCCCATCCACCGAGCTTTTCACAAACGGGGACTGGTCAAAGACCACAAAGATCCTGGCACCATGTCCCAGCGTGAACTGGAGTGAGGTGAGCTTGTTCTGGATTGCCTTCGAGATGGAGACGGTGTTGCCGTCATTGGTTTTGGTGATGGCGATGCCGATACTGGGTTGGCCGTTGGTGCGCGTGATGGAAGCCGAAGAGGCAAGGGTCTGCTCGACCGTCGCGACTTCACCGAGCGTGATGGGTGTGGGCTTGACGGTTGGCGTCTGTGTCGCGGTGGGAAGCGGCGAGATGCCGCTGCTGCCTGTTGTAGTCGCAGTGCGCGGCACAGACACGCCTACCACCAGGTTTTTGAGATCATCCAGGGAGGTGAACGTGTTGCCGACCTGGACCGGCAGCGTCTGTCCGTTGGAGGTGATCTGACCGGCTGGCAGGGTGAGGTTATTGGCCTGCAGTACGCCTTCGATCTGGCTCACTGTTAGCCCGGCGGACTGCACCTTTTTCAGGTCCAATGTCACCGTCACGATCTGCTGCTGCACGCCGGTCACACTGGCGTCGGCCACTCCGTCGATGCCTTGCAGAACGGGCACCACCTGCTGTTTGACCTGTGTGGCGAGAGCGACAGAGTCCTCGGATGAGGTGACGGCCAGTTGAATGACCGGCAGAGAGTTGACGCTGAAAGTCTGGACCTGCGGTGTGATGCCGGAGGGCAGGCTCGTCTGTGCCTGGTTGAGATGCTGCGCCAGCGTCTGACTGGCCTGGTTGATATCAGTACCGAAGTTGTACTCGATTACAATAATGGAGACCCCCTGGTTCGAGTAGGAGGTCATCTGCTGAATACCGGCGATGCCCTGAATGCTCTGTTCCAGCGGAGTGGTGATATCATGCTCGACGATGGTGGGCGATGCCCCGGCATCCACCGTGACCACTGATACGGCTGGAAAATCCAGCGAGGGGAACAGCTCCTGTTTGAGCGTTGGGATCGCGAAGGCGCCGATGAGTAAAATAGCGATCGTGGCTAACGCGATGAGACTCCGATTCTTGAGACTGAGCGTTGCGAGAAAGGACATAACAAACTCCTATATATATGACCATTGAATCTATTGCCAATTACATGCTCAAAAAACTTATTCATCGTTTAATAAGTCAAATCCGAGACCTATATTACACGAATGATCAATGTACTCTTGCCGGAAACACGTTCAGGATGTGCTTTGAATGGTAATGCCTCTGAGCAGGACAGAGACGACAAAGCCCGCTAACTGGTCGGCATCGTAGTGTCTGGTCTCTCCAATCGCCAGGTGCTGACTGCGCAGGAGTGAAATACTCATACCCTCGTACATGGTCGCCAACACAGTGGCCGGAATCTCCTGCGAGATTTCACCGGCATCGATGGCTTGCTGGAACAGGTCGGATACATGCTGAACAAACACCCGCTGCAGTTGTACCAGCGCCACGCGCTGCGTTTCACGGTCGAGTACATTTTCGTGAATATCCCGCGCCAGGACCGAAAAGCGGTCAATGGGCAGCGTGAGCAGATATCGGGTCAGCCTGGTCAGTCTTTCCTGCAAGCTCTGTGATTGTGCGGTCGCCAGGAGCGCTCCCCGCGTCCAGTCCTCGAGCATCATCTGGACGATGCTGAAGAAGAGGTCCTGCTTGCCAGCAGGGAAATGATAGTACAGGGCTGCCGAGGTGACCTGCACCTCCTCGGCGACCTCTTTCATCGACACGCCCTTGTAGCCCCTGGCGAGGAAGAGTTCCCGGGCAGCTTCGAGTATCTGTTGCCGGGTTGCGCGATCGCTGACAAGTGAACGACTCTGCTCATCTATAGTTTTCTTCATGGCGATCACTCCCCGGTTCCTATTGGCTGATAATTATCTTACTTATCGATTAGTAAGCTACCGGTAACTATAGCTCTGCTTCTGCAACTTGTCAAGGGTGACGCTGAACGACTCAGCCCCTCCTTCCAATTGGGGTTGCCTTTCACGCGATGTCGCAACTTTCGCCATCGCAGGACCCAGCCTCTACTTGTGTGGCGCCGCCGATCTGGATCAACGGATGGGATTCGGCCCAGGACCGCTCAAGCGCTTCTTTGAGCACTTCTGAGGGTTGCGCTCCTGAGACCCCGTACTTCTCGTCGATGGCAAAGAAGGGAACGCCCCGTATTCCGTAGGCTCTCGCTCGCTGCTCGTCCGCCCGCACCTCATCGGCATAGGCATTGCTGATCAGCACAGCGCGTGCTTCCTCTGCGTCGAGTCCAATCTCAGTGGCAAGCTGCACGAGCGCCTCTGCATCGTTCAGCGCTTTCCCTTCGGTAAAGTAGGCGTGGAAGAAGCGCTCTTCCGCTTCTTGCTGGAGACCATGAGTAGCAGCCAGGTGGATCAGGCGGTGCGCATCGAAGGTATTACTATATCGGGCGTGTTCCAGGTGATACTCCAGCCCCTCCTGCGCAGCAATGATGCTTACCCTCGCATTCATCGCCGCGGCTTGCGAGAGGCTCACGCCGTATTTCTGCGCAAGAACTTCGTTGACCATTTTATCAGAATCACTGGGAGCTTCTGGATCGAGCTGGTAACTGCGCCACGTGATCTTCACTTCACTCCGGTGCGCAAAGTCTGCCAGAGCCGATTCAAAGCGGCGCTTGCCGATATAGCACCAGGGACAGACCACATCCGACCAGATTTCTACGTTCATGGATTATTCGCTTTCTGTTGTCCTCTTTCGTAAGCCGGTTGTCGTTAAGAAGCTCTGGAGAGGTTTTCGTGAGCGGTAGCCTGGGTCTTGCGGGAGCTCAAGATACCTATAGCAACGACAAGCAGCGCGGCGACTGCCAGCACACCGAACAACAGCGCCTGCGGCAGGGCGATCCCAAAAAGAGTATCCAGTGCGTACCTTCCTGGCCCGATCAAACCGATGGCGATACTCACAATCATGAGCACCAGTGAATACTCATAGCCGCCTTTGTTCAGCCAGAACCCGTTTTTCCAATGGCTTTTGAATGTCGCCATCGCCATGGCGCCGAGGATGCCAGCGGCACCCAGAGGAGTTAAAAAGCCCAGTGCGATGGAGAGGCCCCCGCCAACTTCTCCCACAATGGCCAGAGCGACCCAGGTCCAGACTGGTCTAAAGCCCTGTTTCTCGAAGCCCTGACGCAAGCGGGTGAGGCCAGGACCGCCGAACCATCCAAAGAGTTTTTGCGCGCCATGCCCGACCAGCGTCAAGCCAATCCCCAGGCGGAGTATAAGGAGTGCGATACTCATCGTCACTGTCATGAATGCTGTTCCTTTTTAGAGTATTGTGTAGAAAAGGAACCTCGGTTTGCTCGTTCCTTTTCTCATCTTTAACTTCCGATATGGAAATAAGACTATCACAGAAAGTTAAAGTTGTCAAGAAAGTTGTTTTTCTTACTACAGTATGCTATACTTTCGCTATGAAGACATCTGACCAGGAACAACCAGTTGAAATGCCCGAGGCATGCGCAACGGCTCCCATGGGACGTGCCATTCGCTTGATTGGCGATGTGTGGATTTTGCTGATTATCATTAACCTGTTGCGCGGTCCAAAACGCTTTAACGAACTGCTAGAGCTGATGGGACATATCAGTTCGAAGACGCTCATCCAACGGCTTAGGGCGCTGGAAGCGCTGGGATTTGTGCAGAGGAGAGCTTTCTTGGAGATCCCGCCGCGCGTTGAATATCATCTCACCGACAAAGGGCAGGAATTTGGGGAGGTGATTGCCGCTATTGAGCAGTTTGCCCTGAAAAATCTCACAGGTTCCGTTGAGGCCGCCACGGATGTCGAGTCGCGCTCTGATCAACCTGCCCGTCTGTAGATTGCTTTCTACTTCGCAGTACCTCGCCGAATCTCGTTTTCCGTAGAAAAGATCAACGGCATGGCGCAGAGGGGCAAGTAGAGTAAGAGCCCTGGTGAGACACTGGGACAGTAATTAAGAGGGTAGACCTCCTCCCTCCCCAAAACATTGGCCTCCTCGCTCACCTGCGCTGCGTCTAGGACAGAAGGGAGGTCCGAGGCAACCGGTGGGCATAAGAGGGACTACATAGGGATGCGCCGGTACACCGCATCAAAAGGAAAGCTCACCCCGATGCTTTTGAGTTCGACCCGGTCGCCCTCGCGATAGTGGTACGGTCGCCAGTTACTCTCGCGCCGGTAGATGATGATCTCTTGAACCTCGCTGCCGATCAACAGGTATTCCTGCACTGAGGGTAGCGTCTTATAGACCGCCAGCTTCGCACCCCGGTCGCGCTTCTCGGTCGCCGGGGAGAGGACCTCAATAATTACGGTCGGATCCGCCGGCAGGGAGCTGGATTCCTCACCACAGGCAACAGTCAGGTCGGGAAAGAGGTGATTCCCCTGCGGGAGTTTCAGTCGCCGATCACTGGAATAGACCAGACACGGCGCGTCCTCCAATTGGTTGCTCAGGAGCACGCCAAGGCGAATGCAGAGGGCCGCGTGGGCATCGGAGCCGCCCGCCATATCAAGTAAGGCCTCATCGCCCCCCTCCAGCCTGGAGGGAGGACGCAGCATCGTGACCATGCCGTTCAGGCGCTCATACTTGCCGTCCGTTGCCTCGTCCAGGACAAGGTACTGCTCCTCTGTCATATAGATCCCATCGCTTACGTGTGATCGGTTGGCTACCATAGTCTCTGCTCCTTGCACATCCGCCAGGTGGTGGACTGGCCACTCTTATGCTATTGTACCATATGCCCCGGTGCGCGCATATCCGCCGCACATCGACATAACAGCGGACTCATCAATGAGGCGCTGGCCATCTCCAGATCTTTCACAAACTCCGGTGGGCGTGCGTGGCCAGGCCCCCGTCGATCTAGCATCTCTTACGAGGACGTTGCAGTCCGCGGCGTGGCTGCTGGAAGCTTTCCCCGAAATGAGTGAACTCGACTTGAACCCGGTCATCGTCGGCTCGCATGGAGCGGTAGTTGCTGATGGTCGAGCTGTACTGGGGATATAATTGGGAATACATCCTGTTTGTCGGATGCATTGGAGTTATTTTTCTAGAAGGATGGAAACACTATGGCGAATGATATGTCGGTGCGAGCAGTGCTAGAGACTGGCATGTGCTTTGATGTGACGACCGCTTCCGGGCATCATATTCTACTTGATGCAGCCGAGCAGAATGGAGGCCAGGATAGAGGGCCGCGCCCAATGGAGATGCTGCTGGTGGCGCTGGCAAGTTGCGCGGGTATGGATATCGTTTCGATTCTCAGGAAGAAACGCCAGGATATCAAGGCTTACGAGGTGCGCGTGCATGGTGAGCGCGCGGAAGAACACCCGAAGGTGTTTGTAGAAATCGTCGTGGAACACGTCTTTACTGGTCATGCTATTCAACCCGACGCGGTGCAACGCGCTATTGATTTGACCGAAGAGCGTTACTGCGGCGCGAGCGCGACGCTGGGCAAAACGGCGAAACTGACGCACTCATTCCATATCATTGAGGGGTGAGCAGCTTATTGGGCCGTTTTGCCAATAATGGGTCAGCATATCGAAACCGGAAAAGTGTACGTGAAGCAGATGAATTGGCCTGTAAGGCCAGTTGAGCATTCGTGATAAAACGCTCACAATCGCCCAGACATGCCTGCGCTGATGTTCAGTCATCTCTGAGGGAGTGAGGCTGTCGGTTATGCTTGTGATTTGATCAGGCCTGTGATGGTTCCGAGCAAGGTATCCGCGTTAAAGGTGGAAGTGGGCGCATCGCTGACGACTCGGCCCAGGCGCAGCACGACGATACGGTCCGTCACCTGCAACACATGTGGCAGCGTATGTGAGATAAAGATGACCCCTAGCCCTTTGCTCTTCGCCGCTTTGATTACTTCGAGGACTTCACCCGACTGGCGAGCGCCGAGGTGGTTGGTCGGCTCATCGAGTATGATGACTTTGCGTGCCCACGAGACCGCCCGCCCGATCGCTACCGCCTGGCGTTGTCCGCCGGAGAGTTGTGACACGGATCGGTTCGAGTTCGGGACGGCGATCCCGACTCGTTCGAGATCAGCGTGGGCTTTCTCGTTCATGGTTTTCTGTGCGAGAAAGCCCAGCCAACCGAGAATGCCAGGACGCATGACTTCGCGACCGAGAAAGACATTGGCGCTGACGGATAAATGCGGAGCCAGACCAGAGTCCTGGTAGAGCGTCTCGATGCCCGCCTCGATCGCTTCATGGGGAGAGCGCCACGAGCGTTCGACGCCTTCCAGAAAAATGCTCCCACTCTGGGGTTGCAAGGCGCCAGAGAGTATCTTCACGAGCGTTGATTTGCCAGCGCCATTATCGCCGACAAGCCCCACGACTTCACCTGCATGAATTGCAAGGTTGGCGTGGTTGAGCGCGACAACCGATCCGTAGGATTTTGAGACGTTGCGAACTTCATAGAGTGGAGTTGCGAGCGTTGGTTGAGTCACAGTGGTCATGAGGCCCTCCTATTCGTGAGGCGCACACTTTGAGCCAGGACAGCGAAAGCGATCAAGAGAGCGACCACGACTTGCTTCCAATCGGGTGCTACACCAATGATAATGAGGCCACTGGTGATGGTCGTGAGGATAAGCGCGCCGAGGACCGTCCCGGAGAGCACACCCACGCCACCAGAGAGCGCGGCCCCACCGATGACGACCGCCGCGATGGCATTGAGTTCGCTATTCAAACCAGACGTGGGCGCGCCTGATGCTAAACGGATATAAAAGAACATGCCGGCCAGACCTGCGAGCAAGCCAGAAAGCATATAAATTTTTATGAGGTGTCGATTGACGTTGATGCCTGCTACCAGGGCTGCAAACGAGTTGGAGCCAATCGCATAGGTATATCTGCCGAAACGTGAGAGATGCAGCACCAGACCGAGATAGACGGTGATCACCACGACGATGATAACAGGAATCGAGAAGGGTCCAAGGATGGGAACGGTCAAAAGAATGGCGTTGACTGGACCATCACCGATCGGCGCGCCACCAGTGAGGACGATTGACAAGCCACCAGCCGCGCCAAGCATGACGAGCGTGGCAACGACTATTCTGCCACATTGCTGCGCACGCTCGATGACGCGATGCGCGAACATGGGGTTGTCATGTTCGCGGCCAGCCTCGACGAAGAAGCTGAACGGGAGCGACAACTTGTCGACAACTTCATCGCGCGGCGCGTGGACGGCTTGCTCTTGATGCCCGCTACATCGAGCCAGGCCTACCTGCAACTCGAGATGGCGGCTGGCTTTGCGGTCGTCGTCGTCGATCGCGTTCCACGCGATCTCTCCGCCGATTATGTGGTCGTCGATAACATTGATGGCGCGCGCAAAGCAACTGCGCAACTCATCGCTCATGGCCATCGGCGCATCGCGTTGATCTGCGATGATCTGTCTATCCAGACCGCCCGCGATCGACGAGATGGCTACCTTGAGATGTTGCGCGCATCAGGGATCGCGATCGATGAATCTCTGATTCATGTCGCCCGCACTGAGCAAGCCGCGACAGCAACAGTGCTGAAACTCTTCGCATCTTCTGATCCCCCGACCGCTCTATTCACTGCCCGCAATACCATTACGATTGGTGCGGTCTCTGCGCTCAAAACCCTGGGAGTGCAATCCTCGATCGCGCTGGTTGGTTTCGACGACATCCCCATGGCTGACTTGTTCAATCCGGGGATTACCACGGTCGTACAAGATCTCAAGCAGATCGGCACGCTCGTGGCCAAGATGTTGCTCGCACGTCTGGATGGGTCGCAGGACCACCACCGTGGCATCATTCTGCAAACAACCTTATGTCCGCGTGGATCGGGAGAGATCCGTAAAGAATAAGGAAATTGCTCGATGCGTCTCAACCGCCCGACGCGCTGTTGACAACGAACAGTTTGCTGGCCGCGGGCGCGTTGCAGGCCATTCGCGAGCGCGGCCTCACCATTCCCGGCGATATCGCGCTCGTTACCTTCGATGAAACCACCTGGGCCTCGCTGGTGCAGCCGCCGGTCACGCTGATCGCTCAGCCGACTTATGAAATTGGTAAAACGGCCACCGAACTGCTCCTGAACCGCATTGCTGATCCAGGTCGTCCTACCCGCCAGGTAATTCTGAAAGGGCGTTTACACTTGCCTTTGTCGGTGAACGCGATATGACAGCGGGACCCAGGGACGAGCTTGAAGTCGAACTACACGCAGACGGCCCCTGGGTAATAGACACGCACGTATGCTTAATGTTTCACTGGTCGCTTGTCGAAGAGCCGTTCCCTCCGGCTCCTACGCCTGCAGAAAACCGCCATCCACCACTACGATACTCCCGGTCATGTAATCCGAAGCGTTGCTGGCGAGGAAGAGAGCGACTTTTGCAATATCATCCGGCACACCCATGCGGCGCATGGGAATGCGTGCAGCGAACGCCTGAATCATCTCATCCGTGGCGGAGGGGCTGCTCGCACCGGGAGTCCGAATACCGCCGGGAGCGATAGCATTGATGCTGATGCCACGCGGGCCGAACTCCAGGGCCAGCGCTTTTGTTACCATCACCACGCCACCCTTCGAGGCGTCGTAATGCACCAGGTTGCCTGTTGGATGCAAGGCATCAATCGAGGCAATGTTGATGATCTTGCCAGCATGGTCCTCTTTCACCATCTCCTGAGCGGCTGCCTGGGTGTAGAAGAAGAGACCCTTGAGGTTGATGTCCAGTACCTTGTCCCAAAGAGCCTCCGTCACCTCTAGTGCGGGTGCAAGGGGGTAGATACCGGCGTTGTTCACCAGGATATCCAGGCGTCCATAAGCGTCTACCGCGGCCTGAACCGTTCGTTTGGCATCGGCCACACTGGACGCATCTGCCTTGATTGCTTTCGCCTTCCCTCCCTCGACACGAATTTGGCTGACGGTGTCTTCTGCGGCTTCCAGATTCACATCGACAATCATGACTGCCGCGCCTGCCTCCGCCAGACGAAAGGCGATGCCCTGGCCAATTCCCATCGCGCCGCCGGTAACGATAGCTACCTTCCCGGTAAGATCAAAAAGCTGCGCAATACTCTGTTTCTGTTGCATTGTCATATTGCTGTACCCTCCTCATTGTATAGACAAACACTCCTTGTAGACCATCATTCAGGTTACCACAATATGCTCTCCGGTGAATCACAAACAGCCCTCAAAAAATCACAGTTTCCTCTCAGCTCGACTTTCTAAGCAACAGGATAAAAAATGAACTGGCAGAAATTTCAGACCTCAGCACTTTCTGTGACGGCCTCGTGATGGATACGCCGGATCAAGTGAGAGTTTTGTGATGTGGCGGGGCTATGCTTTTCTCATGAGTACATCCCTGGTGCTTGCTTGTTGCTGAAAGGAAGGTGAGATGAGCACCGAAGAACGAATACAGCAAATCACACCCACCCTCAATCTGCCACTCTCATCAGCAGAACTGGCGGAAGCAGCGGCAATTACCAAACCTCGGGCGGAGGGGGCGCCGGTGATTCGTGTTGAGAGACTCAAGCGGACCTTCGGGAAAGTTCAAGCCGTGAAGGGGATCTCATTTGATGTCTACCCTGGCGAGGTCTTCGGTTTCCTCGGTCCGAACGGCGCAGGGAAAAGCACGACGATCAATATGCTCTGTACGCTCCTCAAGTCCACCGCAGGCACAGCCACGATTGCGGGTTATGATATCAACCGGGAGCCGGGCCAGGTTCGCGCATCAATCGGCCTGGTCTTCCAGGAAGCCAGCCTGGATGACCGCCTGACCGCCGACGAGAACCTGCGCTTTCACGCGGCCATTTATGGCATGTCTGCCTCGCTTAGCCGGCAGCGGCGCGAGGAATTGCTCAAGATGGTTGATCTGTACGAGCACAAAGATCAGCAGGTGCGCACCTTCTCAGGAGGTATGAAGCGACGGCTGGAGGTTGCGCGAGGCTTGCTGCACTCTCCACGTGTACTCTTCCTGGATGAACCGACTGTTGGCCTCGATCCACAAACGCGCCTGCATCTGTGGACGTACCTTCTTCTCTTGCGGCAGCAAAAACAGATCACAACCTTCCTGACTACACAGTACATGGACGAGGCCGAATACTGTGATCGCATCGCCATCATCGATCACGGAAAGATTGTAGCACTGGATACACCCAACCATTTGAAAGGTATGGTTGGGGGCGATGTAATCCGTCTCATCACAAGCGATAACACGACTTCCGCCCGGCAGATCAAAGTGTATTTTGGTGTTGAACCGCACCTGGAGCAAGATGAAGTGGTGTTTGAGATCGCGAGTGGAGAGGAACTTGTGCCGCGCATCGTCGAACAAGTCACCGCCCGCATTGCCTCGATCAGCGTGCGCCGCCCAACCCTGGATGATGTGTTTATCAAACTTACCGGGCGCGAGATGCGCGAGGAAGAAGCAGATGTGCAAGAGCAAATGCGTGGGATGATGCAAAAGGGGATGCAATGAGTACAATCAACACTATGGCGACACCTCCCGGCTCAAAAAGCAGCGCTCTCTGGCGCAATCTGAAGGCGATTGAAATCGTCTGGTATCGCGAAATCTTGCGCTATGTGCGGGATTGGGTTCGCTTCATTTCCTCGCTCATGCTGCCGCTAGTGCTGCTGTTCGTCTTCGGCTCGGGCCTGGCGAAAAGCTTTAATCTGGCAGAAGGCAGCATTCTGGCTGGTACATACGGCGTAAGCTATCAAACCTTCATCTTTCCGGGCGCAATCAGTATGGCGGTGCTCTTCACCGCGCTCTCATCGGCCAGTTCGATCGTGTGGGATCGTGAATTCGGATTCCTGCGTGAGATGCTGGTGGCTCCGGTCTCGCGTACATCGCTGGTAATGGGCAAGGTTCTTGGCGGCAGCACCATAGCCATGGGGCAGGGCACCATTATGCTGATCTTTGCACCCCTGATCGGGGTTCGGCTCGAATGCAGGGCTGGTGATAACGCTGATGCTGGAGATGCTGCTGCTGGCGTTTAGCACGTCCTCACTGGGAATGCTCATTGCATCTCGGATGCAATCGTTGCAGAGCTTTGAGGTAGTGATGCAATTCGTGCTGATGCCTCTGTTCTTCTTAAGCGGGGCCTTCTACCCGCTCGAGAACATTCCCGGTTGGTTGGCTTTTCTCAGCCGCATCGACCCGGTCACCTACGGGGTCGATGCGCTGCGGCAAGCCGTTATGGGCGGACTCAACCTGCCAGCTTCTGTGGCTAATCAGCTTGGCCTCGGTGTGCGGGTCTTCAACGTCACACTCTCTGCAGCAGTCGAATTGCTGATCATTGGAACGCTGGGTGCGATATTCGTGAGCTGGGCGGCGCTCTCCTTTAGAAAGCAAGACTAGAGATTCGCCATTCTCTGAGTCCACCTTTGAGAGGTTGAGCATCGCCAGGTGGCCGAACAGGATGGCGCTAACTGCCTGGACACCAGCCAGGTGGTATATCCTGCAGCAGATTTCACTTTGTGAACTCTTTGTGAGGAAATAGTCCCGCAAGAGTGAGCATGTTGTGACGTGGCGGGTATATGCTCTGCATGGACTACAAATGTTGAACAGGAGGGAATGAATCATGACGAACATACCAACTAAAAGTGAGTTTAGGGCCTTGATGGAGCGACAAATCGGCCCCTGTATCTCGCTGTTTCTGCCCACATACCGGGCAGCAGTGGACATGCAACAGAATCCAATGAGACTCAGGAATTTAGTTTGAGAGGCGCAGTTCCATCTGTTGCTAAACAATCTCTCAGTTCCACAGGTGGAATCCTTGTTGGAACCAGTGCGGGCGCTTTTAGACACCGAGTTCTTCTGGCTGAATCCGGATGATGGGCTGGCGGTCCTCCGCTCTCCTGACCTCTTCAGATCATATTGGCTACCTGACAGTTTCAAGGAACGGGTCGTTGTCTCGCGCCACTTCTACCTCAAACCGCTGCTTCCCTACCTTACCAACGATGGGCGTTTCTATCTACTGGCTCTCTCCCACAACCACATCAGGCTGATTGAAGGGACACGCTTCAGCGCCAGCGAGGTCGCCTTACCAGAAGGCGTGCCGCGCAGCCTCGCCGAGGCAATGCGATACGACGAATCCGACAACGAGCTGCAATACCACAGCAGTTCGTCTGGCGTGGTGGTAGGGAAGGGGGGGCGACGCGCGACTGTGTTCCACGGGCAAGGGGTTGGCATTGATGATGAGAAGGAGCAACTCCTGCGTTTCTTCCAACAGATCGATCGCGGTCTGCACGCGAAGTTCGCAGAAGAGCGGGCACCTCTGGTACTGGCCGGCGTCGCATACCTCTTCCCGCTTTATCGCGAGGCCAACACGTATGCTCACCTGCTGGATGAGGGAATCCCTGGGAACCCTGACCGGACGAGCCTGGAGTCGTTGCGGAAGCAGGCCTGGACACTGGTAGAACCCTTCTTCTTACAGAAGCGTCAAGAAGAGGCCGCACGCTACCGGGAGTACGCCGCGACCGGCAGAACTTCCCATTCGGTGAGGGAGGTCGTTCTGGATGCCTCTGATGGACGCGTCGAGAGCCTGTTCCTCGAAGCTGACCAGGAGCAGTGGGGGAGCTTTAATCCAGAGGCCAGGATGCTGCATATCCACCCGAAAGCCAGGTTCAACGATGACGATCTGCTCGATATAGCCGCAACGCAGACACTTCTACACGGCGGGTCGGTCTACGTGGTTGAGCGCGGAGATATGCCCGGAAAAGAGCCGCTCGCAGCGGTGTTGCGGTACTGATCAAGGACGACCCTCGCCCATCAATAGAACGCTCCATGAGCAGGAAATGCCAGGGGGTAAAAGTTGAGAACCACTCCTGGATAAACAGATGCGCTTCAGCGCGAGCGGCTCTGTGATGCGTTTGAGTAATGCGTTCTCTTTCCTGTGATGCTTCCGTGAGTGAGTCGGGGTATGTTTTATATAGGAAAGAACCTGTGATGAATACGGGTAACGACACCAAAAGATGTCGAAAGGAGTAGAGCCATGTTTGAGCGAATATTAGTGCCCCTCGATGGGTCCAAAGGCTCCGAGAGGGCAATACCGGTGGCGGCGAGAATTGCGCGCGCCAGCGACGCAACGATCGTCTTGATAAGCGTCGTCGTTGCGCAGGTTGAGTTTGGAACGTATACAGCGGAGCGTACAGTCCCATTAAAGCCGGGCGCGTTCAAGCAACGTCTGGCTGAAGCAGCCGACTATCTGGCAGGGATTAAGGAGACCTACGCGAGCGACCTGGCGGGTATCGACACGGAAATAGATATAGCTGCTGGTGCGGCCTCTCCGACGATTTACTCCGCGGCACACTTAGAAAATGTTGATCTGATCGTCCTGTGCAGTCACGAAGAGGGAGGGCTGAAACGCTGGGTCTTTGGAAGCGTCGCCCAGGAGGCATTGCGCCACAGTCCCGTACCGGTTCTGGTGCTTAATGAACGTGGATCGTTCCCTCCGGTTCCCGATGCTACACATCCCTTCCGTGTATTGCTGCCGCTAGACGGGTCGGATACCTCCGAAATGGCGGTTCTGCCAGCCGCGCAGCTCATTGCAGCGATTGCCGCGCCATTCCAGGGCGAGATACACATTTTCGATGTGGTGGATCTGCCATCGGTGTACGGAAAAATGAAGAGCCATGTGCATATTACCGACATAGCGCAGGAAGAAGCCAGGCAAAAGGCGCTGCAAGAGGCGGAAAAGTACGTCAAGTCCCTACAAGAGCGCTGTGAAAAAATGTTTGCAGGGACTAACCTCAAATTCACCTCGTCCGTGGCGGTCAATGAACATGTGGCTGAAATCATCGTCAAAGAGGCAGAGCAAGCCAGGGATACCGGAAGCGCTACCGGCTACGATATGATCGCCATGGCAACGCATGGCAAAGGGGCGCTGCGCAAGTTGTTTATGGGCAGTGTGACAGAACACGTCCTGAAGACGACGAAACTTCCACTGTTGATCGTGCGCTTGCAGCATGTCGCTGAAACCAGCGGTGAAGCTGAAGAACGAGGTGATACCGCGCTAGTTGAGGTGACAGAAGTTTCGGTGCATACCCTGGTCGAGTTACCGTATGAGTTGCCTTAGACATAAGTAGCGGACTAAAGCAATAGGGGAAGGAGGTCCAGATGGAAAACGAATCGATCTGGCGCTTGAGAGTACAACACGACTCAGAGCATGACGTTGCTCGCCGAGGGGGGCCGACAGGATTCATCGGCGGAGGAGATGTAAAGGAGCGGAAGCTCTCTGACAAACTCTCCAGAGAGGCGGAAATTGCGCGTCGCGCGAAGATAGCGGCCGCGATAATCGTCTTGCGCCAATGTTCCTCTAAGGAGATGTGCGCCCCCATTCTCGCCACAGTGTACAAACTGGGCCTCACGCCAAGGGAAAGAGTGCCGCTGATACGGGCGTTGCGCGCGCAAGGTTTCACTCAAAGTGAAATCATCAAGGCTCTGTGGCAGATGGAGAGTGAGGAAGGACCGGCCTATGAAGGTGCGAGTATGGAATGCCAAAAGGCAGCAGGTGCATCAGAACTACCTTTCACAAAACCCTGACGGCAGGGGCAGGCAATCAGACGGATCTGCCTCGACTGGCAAAGATTACCTGCTCCTTCCCATATCCAATCCCAGTCCCAGGCTCCGCCTGATCTCCAGGAAACGCACGATGTCCTCACGGCTCAAGACGCCGACCAGTCGCCCATCCTCTACGACCGGTAGCTGATTGACATCCCGCTCTACCATAAGCGGTAGTACCTCGTTCAGGCTCTGCTGCGAGGAAACGATGTGCAATCGTGCCACAGGAATCATCGCGTGACCAACCGGTGTCTGCCCCCACTCATCACGCGCTATATGTCGAATATCGGCCAGTGTAATGAGGCCGGCGGGCTGCTCGCCCTGTATAACGATCGCATTGCGCCAGCCATGGGGCAACAAAAGCTCATCCACCAACTTTTGCAGAGAAATGTTGGCGGGCGTTGTGGCCGGGTTGGTGTTCATCACCTCACCCACTTTGATCCCCTTTAGCATCGTCTCGAGCATGGACTGGGAGTTGGCGGACTGTGCTCCACTAAGCAAGAACCAGCCGATCAAGCCGAACCAGATACCATTTAAGATATCCCCGCCGAAGATCAGATAGAAGCCTGCCAGGATCAAGAGATAGGCGATCCCCTGGCCCGATAGCGTAGCTACACGAGTAGCGGTCCGCACATTGCCGCTGATCTTCCAGACAATCGAGCGCAAAACGCGCCCGCCATCCAGAGGGAAAGCCGGCACGAGATTGAAAATCCCCAGCAGCACATTCAATACCGCAAGAGTTCCCAGGATGGCCGCCAACGGTGAGGTTCCTCCTTTGATGAGGAACAGGAGCAGATAGGCCAGCCCGCCAATTAACAGACTCGTCAGCGGACCGACAAAAGCCATTTGGAATTCTACTCCCGGACTCTTTGGTTCTTGCTCAATGTTGGAAACGCCACCAAAGATGAACAGAGTAATATTTTTGACCGGTAGGCCACGCGCGCGGGCAACCAGCGAGTGCGCCAGTTCATGCGCTAGCACCGAGACGAACAGCAGCAGGGTTGCCAGCAAGCCGATGCTCCAGTAGGCGAATGGTGTCCAGCCTGGCGAGAGGGCGGGAAACCAGCCCGTCGCGAATGACCAGGTGAGTAGCACCACAATGAGGAGCCAGCTTACGTGGATAGAAACCTCAATGCCGGCAATTTTGCCGATGCGGAATGATCCAGGCATCATGTTTCTCCTCTCACCCTTGTTATTGTGGCCGCACGATCAACATAGGTAGTTTCGTGGTATTGAGGAGACGATCTGTGACACTGCCCATCACCCAGCGTTCCAGTCCATGTCGGCCGTGGGTGGAGATGGCAATCAAGTCGCAGCCAGCATCCCCGGTTTCTTGCCCTTCGATCCCGTGTTCCGCCATTTTCACCAGCGCGCTGGCAACGTCTTTCTCAAGCGCGACAGAGGAAGTCAGAGAGATCCCGAGGCGTTGAGCTGTCGTCTGCAAGCGCTCAGTCACCTGTGCCAGGTAGGTCATGGCACGCTCTCTGGCCTCCTCATTGAGTTGGTGGACAAAACCTTCCTCAGATGTTTCCGAGAAGAGCTTGACCACCTGTACCAGGTGCAATGCGCCTCGTGCAGGGGCCGCCAGGGCTGCGATCAGGGAGGCAGCCGGGGCGAGCGCGGCTTCGGCAAGTTCGGACCCATCAAGAGGGACGAGAGCGCAAAGTGGTCGCGTGGCGTCTGGGCCTGCCAGCAGAGAAGCAGGTTCGCTCTCCCGCAGGATGAAAGTGGGCACGGTGCTTTCGTGGGCCAGGGTGTGTGCGACGCTGCCCAACACCCATTGCGTCAAGCCTGTCCTACCGTGGCTGCACAGCACGATGAGATCAGTCTCCCCTGACCTGGCACTTGCCAGGATATGCCGGGCAGGTATCCCAAAAGTGACCTCGGTCGTCGTTTCGATTCCCGCAAGCTTCGGTGATGCGACCACCGCCTGGAGGTAGCCGGTCGCTGCGGTCGTCTCGGCTTCAATCAATTGCTCCGTATACTGGGGCACCATGGCAAATCCACCGCCGTAGTCAATCAGGGGGCTGACTACCTCCAGGAGATGAACGGAGCCGCCCGAGGCCCGCGCGATGCGCGCCGCAAATGGCAAGGCGTGCTCTGCCCGATCTGAACCATCCAGAGGAACCAGTATTCGCTTAAACATCGTAACACTCCTTTGTGAATCGTCGGCACCGTCCTCAACAACCTCCACCACTGCCAGGCTCATACCGCGATCAGCTGCATTGCACCTGTCCAGATTTGCCCCATTTACGAATGGTAGTAATGCGTCGGCAATCTATTCAGGTATTTCCTATTGGTAGCGTATGCTTTGCCCATCACAGGCATATCACGTCAGAGAACATCATGCTCACAAATCACTCACAAGGGAACTTTCGCGCCCTTTGGCGAGGAAGAGATGACCGGATGTTACACTGCCTTGACCGCCACCACCAGCTTGATGAGCGACGCTTTGGCATCCCCAAATAACCTATGCTTAAACTTATGCTTCCCTCGCCATTTAATCAGGCTAGCCGTCGCATCAGCCAGCGCTTGACTACTTCGACCAGCAGTAAGTACGTGACGATCATACCGGCCAGGAAGAGGAAGTACAGGGCGGGTAGTGGCGTAAAGCCGAGCGGCGCGGCCAGTGGGGTGAACGGGAGCAACATCCCACTGGCGACAACAAGCAGCACCGTAACGGTGAGCGGCAGGCTGGGTCGGCTGCGCAGTGGGTTGCCCGCTGTGCGAATAATAAAGAGCACCAGCGTCTGTGTCGCCAGCGATTCCACGAACCAACCGGTGTGGAAGAGCGCCGCCGGGGCGTGGAACACCTGCAACATGATGAAGAAGGTCAGAAAATCGAAAATCGAACTGACCGGGCCGATGAAGAGCATGAAATCGCGGATCAGCTTGATATCCCAGCGGCGCGGCTTGATGATATACGACTCATCGACATGATCGGTGGGAATCGTGACCTGCGAGAGATCGTACAGGAAGTTATTCAGAAGAATTTGTGTCGGCAGCATAGGCAAATACGGCAGGAAAACGGAGGCGGCGGCCATGCTGAACATATTGCCGAAGTTGGAACTCGTCCCCATCAACAGGTACTTCATCACGTTGCCAAAGGCCTTGCGCCCCTCGATAATCCCGCTATGCACGACGCGCAGACCCTTTTCAAGCAGGATAATATCGGCGGCATCTTTTGCCACGTCCACGGCGCTCGAGACAGAGATGCCGACATCGGCGGCATGTAGCGAGGGAGCGTCGTTGATGCCGTCGCCCATAAAGCCGACCACGTGGCTGCGGTGCTTGAGCGCCAGGATGATGCGGTTCTTCTGCGCTGGTGAGACGCGCGCAAACACACTGGTCTGCTCGGCGATATGCGCGAGCGCTGTATCGCTCATTTTCTCAAGTTCTGCGCCCAGCACAATGCGCCCGACATCCAGGCCAACCTGTTCGCAGACGTGACGCGCTACCAGTTCATTATCGCCCGTGATTATTTTTACCTCGACCCCATCGCGGTGCAACGCCTTCAACACCTCTCCGACATCTTCCAGTGGCGGGTCAAAAAAGGTGAGAAATCCGAGTAGGGTCATGTTTTGCTCATCATCTACCGTGTAGTTCTCTTGCGCTGGTAAACGTCGATACGCCACCGCTAGCACGCGAAACCCCTGCGCGCTGAGTTGCTGGTACGTGCTATCACAGCGTGTCCTGGCGCCGGCGTCCATTGGTTTGCGCTGTCCATCCAGCTCATACTCCGTGCAAATATCCATCACACTTTCCGGTGCGCCCTTGGCGATCAGGATTGACTCGTGGTCATGCTCAACGACTACGGAGAGTCGCCGGCGCTCGAAGTCAAAGGGAATCTCGCGCGCTTTGCGATAGGCCTGCATATCCAGTTGCGTATACTGCAAAATCGCCGCGTCGAGCGGGCTTTTGATGCCCGTTTCGCTGAAGCTATTGATGTAGGCATAAAGAAGGACGAGCTGTGAAGTATGCCCCAGCGGATCAAGGTATTCGTGCAGTACCGTATTCCCGCTGGTCAGGGTGCCAGTTTTATCGCTGCATAGGATATCCATACTGCCAAAGTTCTGGATGGCAGCCAGATTTTTTACGATAACCTTTTGTTTTGCCATGTGCGAGGCCCCCTGGGCCAGGGTAACTGTCGTAATCATGGGTAGAAATTCGGGCGTTAAGCCGACCGCCAGCGAGATGGCAAACAGGAGCGATTCGAGTGGGGATTGGCGGTGAAAGGGCAGGCTGACGGCAAAGACAAACAACACCAGGAAGAAGACGGTACGCATAATGAACATGCCAAATCTGTGAATACCGTGCTCGAACTCTGTCTCCGGCGGGCGAGTCGCCAGACGCGCCGCAATGTCGCCAAAGGCGGTGGCGCGGCCTGTCACGACAATGAGCGCGGTAGCCGTGCCGCTCACGACCGAGGTGCCGAGGAGTACCTGGTTCTCAGCATCGGCCGCATTCGACGGTGTGGTGGCAAGCTCATGCGCGCGTTTCTCCACAGGCATCGATTCGCCTGTAAGGGCTGCTTGCTGCACATGCAGCGCGTTGGTTTCGATCAGCCGCGCATCGGCGGGTACCAGATCACCCGCGCTCAGACGGATCACATCGCCAGGTACCAGGGCACTGCGAGGCAACTCAGCCCACGCTCCATCGCGCAAAACGGTGGCAGTCAAGGCAACCCCCGCGCGGAGTCGTTCAACGGCACGCTGCGAGCGGAAGGTCTGAAAGAAGTTCAGCGCGACACTCAAGATGATCATCGTGATGATAATGGAGGCATTGAGTACCTCACCCAGGATCGCCGTGATGATGCTGGCGACGAGCAAGATGAGCACAAGGGGATTCGCCAGAAAGACCAGCATTTGTTGGAGAGTCGCCCCACGCCGTATCGTTGTCGGCTCGTTCGGCCCATACTTGCTGAGACGTTTGCGTGCTTCCTCGGTAGTCAGCCCACCGGGCGAGCTTTGCACGCGTTGATAGAGCGCATCAAGCGAGAGTGCAGATACGCTCGCCTGGGCGGACGCCGTAGCCTCCTGCTGATCCACTGACCGATCGCCTTTCAATGCTGATTGCCGCATAGCTCTTTCCCCTGAAGAGGCAGGAAAAAACTGCCCTAAATAATCAGTTACACATCGTCTTTCAGAGCTTACATGGATGGACTCACAAAACGGTCACGATATCGTCCGACAATATCACATTTGGTTTGCAAGTGGCGATTCGTAGCAGCAAGGATTGATTGCAAGGGAACACACTGAAAAACCACCCGTCTTCGGTCCCTGAGCCTGTGAGGACATCGTGAGATTTAACACTGACATGGTGAGTACGTTGTGATACGCCCACGCTATGCTTACAGTGGAGGTCTTCTTCACCGGGAGCAGGTAGATTTGTCGAAGAAGGCAGGTCTCACACAGAATCGAAAAAACCTTGTTGGAGGGAACGAAACGAGGGGTGTTCCATGATACGACCAAATACTATGCATATTAGAAGATATACCTTCGCCGTGGCGCTTGTTGCTCTCGTCCTGGTCGCTCTGCTCGCGGCCTGTACCGGTATGCAAAACACACAGGAACCGGCAGGGACTGCCAACCAGGACCCACCGGTACCACAACTCACCCAGGCGACGCGCGGTATCCTGGATACGACGGGGACAGTTCCACAAAACTATCTGGAGCAACTGCGGTCACGCTCGGACGATGTGCAAGCCCACGGCTTTCAGATCGCTGTGGTGTTCTTCAATAACCTGGCGAGCGATCCGCATCAGTTCGCCACGCAGGTCTTTAATAACAATGGGATCGGATATAAAGACACCAATAATGGTGTTCTCTTTGTCCTCTACCTGCAGAAGCCAGGCACCGATGGGCATAGTCCCTGGCTGAGCTACATTACCGGCGGCGGCATATCCGGGTCGCTTCCTGATACGCTGATGGACGACTACGCCCAGACCACTTTTGTCCCCACCCGCGCGCAAGGAAACTGGCAGGATGGCCTGCTGGCTTTCTACGACAAGGTTTACGCGGCTGAGCAAGATCCAACGATAGCGCAGGAGTGGCAGAGTCAGCAATCTCAATCACCCACTGGAGCAAGCTCGCCTGGTAACGCCAACAGCTTCAACACGATTGCCATAGTCATCTTAGTGTGTTTCGCTTTCATTGCCTGGCTGTTGATAAGCGCTGTTGTCGCCGCTCGGCGGCGAGAGAATTTCTTTTATACGGCTCTCCGTTTGCTGGGGCGCTTTTTGTTCTTGCTTATGATAGTGAGTAGATTCACGGGGGGAGGGTCTGGCTCTGGCAGGCGTAGTTCAGGGCCATGGGGAGGCGGTGGCAGCTCACCCTCCTCAGGCGGCGATGTGTAACTTGAGTGTCAATTGAGTCAATGGAAAGGAAGGGTACTTGTATGCTCGATAATGAACAATACTCAACGTATAATAGGAGGCCCGCATATGGCGAAATGCCAGGCTCGTCTATGGGAGAAAAGATGACCCCGCCGAGGCGTTTTTGGACGCGCCCCGAGATTCTCTCAGCAGTGGTTATCGCCATTCTCTTGCTCGGGGGCATTGTCTGCATTTACCAGAATATTACCATCCAGCAGCGGCAATACGATATACAGGGCAAGATCGGTGGTGTTTGGAACGAGGTTGACCGGACCTCGCAATTACTCCAGCAGGATGCAGCGCTGCTCAACACGACGATTGCCGCCCAGAATGACGCTATCACCAAGATCGCCCAGGCGCGCAGCAATGTGGTAACAATTAAAGCCAGTCAGGGAACAGGCGACACCAATGCGGCTCTCTCCGCGGCGAACCTGATGAGCGCGGGAATCCGGGCCTTTGTCGAGAGCTACCCTGATTACGGCGTGGGGAGCAACACGCATTCGGTACTGGTGCAGATCGAGGGGTCTTTCAACCGCATCGAATATGCGCGAAGCCAGCTCATCAGCACGCAGACGGATTTCAACAAGTGGCTGCTGACGCAGATTCCCATGAACCTGTTCTACCATCCGGTACAGATACTGGGGTCAAACACCAATCCTGCTCAACCGGTTCCGGTACCGACCTATGCGCAGCCCACACCATAGTCGTTCTGATAACGAACAGTTGGTACGAAGTTGTGGTAGTGCTGAGACGTTCGAAATGATCGTAAGGCTTACAAAAGGGCACGCCGATTGGTTTCAGCGTGCCTTTAGCTTACGAAAGAATAATCTCCTTCGGCCAGGGTTCCCTTTGACATTGGGTCCAGACATCATCAATAAAGGTGAGTGAAAACAACATCTGGAAGCGGTGCCCCCATCTCGAACCTGTTTCAGTCAAGATATAAGCTGTCTCATCTTTGTTGGTCCATCCAAGCAGTTTCATAATGAACAGGAGCAGTCTGAAATCTTTCACCGCATCACGATGAAAGACCTCTTCGTACTTTTGCAGGTCAATCCGGGTCGTATAGATTTGCCAGTAGAGCCAGTGCAACCTCCTGAATTTCTCGCTTGTGTTTAGCCTGATGGCTGGTCTGGGCCGGGTGAGTTTATTGTATTCGGGGATAGAAAAGGTATTGAACCAGAATTCTCCATCGACCTTTGATCCCGCCCCCGCTCCAAAACCGCGATAACTTTCTCTGGTCACAGTAGTATAGGCTGATGCGCGATCTTTGGTGAAACTCCAGACGGAAGTGCGTGAAAAGCCATGCGCCAGGCAAACCCTGGCGACGGCTTTTTGGGTCCTCGAACGGCTTTTGTCACTCACCTCATTAAACATTCCGTCGCGCGCGAGTTTTCCCAAACGAGTATGCTCAAAGGTAATCAGCGGGTATGCAGAGAGGTGGTCCACACCCAGCGCAATACATTGTTTGATATCGGCGATGGAATCCTGTCCTGCTTGCCCGGGAATCCCGTACATCAGGTTAACATCCACACAGGCAAATCCGACGCGCTTCGCATTGAGGATGGCTTGTTTTGCTTGCTCGCCAGTGTAGCCTCTTCCCAATGTTTTCAACAAGCTTTCTTGAAAGGTCTCGATACCGAGGCTGATGCGATTCACCCCGTACTGCTTGAGTTGCTCCAAACGTTGAACGGTGGCATCTACTGGATGCACCTCCACGCCGATTTCGACATGCTCTGTACATTTAGCCTTTGTTAGCGTGATAATCCGCTGGATCAATTCAGGCACCATACTCGGTGTGCCACCGCCAAAGTACAAGGTCTCTATCGGCGGGGTATCTTTTTGCGCCAGGTAGCACTGCACTTCTCGCTCCAATGCTTTCGCATAAGCTTCATAGCTAGCCTGTCGAAAGATTACTTTGTTGTAAGGACAATGAGGACAAATACTGCGACAAAAGGGGATGTGGATATAGAGATGCGGGCTGCTGTAGACGGAGAAGTCTTCACCCTCTTCCACCCGTCTGAAAACAAAGGGGTAGCCTTCTTTGCCAATGGCAAGAGCATAGATACCTTGCCTCGCTTTTTTTGCTAGCAACCCGTGGCGGAGCGTCTGAAAAGGAAGGTGAAACTTGAACATGCTCCTGTGAGCGGCAGCAGAGAGAGTGTGTGACATGCTATATCCTCCTGACAAAATGGAGAGCTTGTGGCCTGCTGTTCTCCTTTAGGCCTGACTGATATGCCTGTTTTGGAAGTGACGATAATATTCGGTTCTCCACAGGAAAGCTGCCAATCCTAAGATGGCCAGGCTGAACGTCGAATAGATGGCCTGAAATCCCACCGCAAAGGGAAGCCAGTTTCCCAGGTTGCGGTCAATCACGGCTACTTCTGCGACCTCGCAGCCCATCAAGAGCAACCCGGCCAGGGCAGATGCGACGACGTCCCCTGAGCGTCCGGCGCGGGTCAGTTCTGCGGCCAGGAACGAGCTGCCGCCCACTACCACGGCCATGACCAGGCCCGGCCATGTGTAGTCGCTGAACGGTGTGCCAGCCAGCCATGCGAGTGGCAACTGAACCGCTCCGACCGCCAGGCCGAGGCCGCACGCGATGGATGTCAGTGCCACAAATGCTTCGAGTATGATAAGTGTGAGGCGAACTCTTTTGTGTTTCGTCATCGTTTCCCTCCTCGTGCGGCTCTGCTATTCCCACGTACTCCATGCCGCGCGCAACTGGCGGCGAGCCAGGATCAGGGCGGTCGCGATAGCCAGGAGTATGCCACCCAGCAGCATCAACGCTAGCGAAGGAGGCGTTGACAGGAAGAGCGCTCGCAAAGCCCCTATCACCACCAGGGCGGCGCTGCTCAGGACAAAGATGCGCAGGCGCGTGACGATGCCCAGCGCGACGGCGCTGAACGCTAGTAGACTATAGGCGATGAAGTTACCTGACGCTTGCTCAACCGGCAGCGCTGCCCTGGAGCCGCTGAGAAGAGCAGCCATCAAGACCAGCAGGTACGCCGGCCAGCTCCAGGTGAATTGGCGCAAGCTCTCTCTCTGAAGAGCAACAGGTGCAGTTGCGTACTCAGCCGCGGATTTGATGATGCGGCCCGCGAGCACACCGGCTACCGCCGCGCCCGCGCCGATCAACGGGACGTACATGGGAGTCAACTGTACGGCGAGCGCTGTCCCCCACGCCGCCAAACCGGCAGCCAGCCACAACCAGCCGGGCCTCTTTTCATAGAACAGCACGGCGAAGGCCACCACAGCATAGATCAACAGGGCATCAGGCACAGCCCCGTAGAACGGCCTGTTGATATCCGAAAACGATCCAGAGACGCCCGTCAACACTGCGCCAATCAGAGCTGTCGCATACAAGGGCAACGAGTATGTGATAAAGCTGCGCTTTCTTCCCGCGCCAATGTGGGTGACGGGTATCATAATTCACCTCCCGTTGCTTTGACTGTCATCGGTCATACGAATTAAAGCCAGTGAACCAGTTTGAAGTGTAACCTCTCAACCTCACTGCCGCGTCACATTCTCGCGATAGTAACACTCGAAAACGTCACAAAATACGAGGAGGGTATTCCTTGCAGAAACTGACGAGCTTTTCTGGCTATTGAGGCAGGTACTTCATAATTGAGATGCGTTTGTTATTCTATGTCTACATTTTTTGATGTAGTAGTGAGATCAACGTGCTATGCATGTAATATCGGGAATTTATGCGTTCTCGCGCTGCTCCAATCTTAAGGCGCCTGCCCTCAAATGGTAGCGTGCGTGCAAGGAGGGTCATATGGTCCAGCAACATAACATTCTTATCTTGATGTCCGAAACGGGCGGAGGCCACGTCAGTCTGGCCGAGGCACTGCGCGAGCGGCTGCAACCAGACTATACCATTCGCGTCGAAAGTCTGCTTCCCGAACTCATTCCCGACATGTACCGCTCTATCGCGCAAAAGGCTCCCTGGTTGTGGTCTTACATGTTTCACCTGTCAGATACGCCAGGACTGGCACGGCTCGCGCACCGTGTGATGCTCCCATTCGTCACGCCTCGTCTTTTGCCGCTCCTAGAAAGCTTTCAGCCTGACCTGGTGCTCTCGGTACACCCGCTACTGACACATGCCGTGAAGCGCGTGTTAGATCGTTACGCTCCGCATATCCCCTTCGCGATGCTCCTGTGCGATCCTGCCAGCACCCACGCGACCTGGTATACCGAACGCGACGCGGCGGCTACCTTTGCTCCCACGCTAGAGATGTATGCCCAGGCGCAAGCCAAAGGCCTTGACCCTACTCGCCTGCATTACGTCGGATGGCCTGTGCGCCACCAGTTCGCATCTTTGCTCAATGTTCCACGCGAGCAGGTGATCGAGGAACTCAATCGCCGCCAGCAGTGGGATCTTGACCCGACCCGCCTGACCATCTTCGCCGCTAGTGGCGCGGAGGGAGCAACACACCTCGAACGCACGGCCCGCTTCGTCCTGGCTCAAAGCGAGGACGTGCAGGTGATCCTGGCAGCCGGTTCTAACTGGTCTCTCTATCGCCGCTGTCAGGGGGTGAAGCGCCTCTACGCTTTTCCCTTCACCAGCGAGATGGCTCCATTCATGGCGGCAGCACATGTGACAATGGGCCGGTGTAGCCCCAATATCCTCTTCGAATCGCTTGCCCTGGGTAAACCGCTGATCGCCACGTCCGCTATGCCCGGTCAGGAGGAGGACAACTTGCGCTTCATCGAACAACATGGGTTGGGCTGGGTGGCACTTGAGAGCGCGCGATTGCGCGCATTGGTCCAGGACCTGGCGAGCGATTTTTCATCCGAACGCTCAATGCTCACCTCTATGAGGGCAAGGGTACAGGTCTACCAGCGCGCCAATACGCTGGCAAACGAATCTCTTGTGCCGCGTATTCACGCTCTATTCGATCACGCGGACGACCCTGGTATGACCGGTCCTGTTTTTTCGACGCCAGGGGCAGTCTGGTAAAGGAGGCATCTATTATGTTTACGCAAAAATGGCGTATGGCACCTGGTTTGAGAGAATGTGAGAGTGCCTTTAAGAAGCCACTATCCCAACGTAAGGCAAGAGTGCGATCTGGTCTTTCCACAGGTGCGGCATTGGCCATTGTTTCTGTATTCGTGCTGGGAATGCTCCTGGCTGTTTTTCCGGGGCAGCCCGCGCTTGCCAGCTCCGAACAGCAGAGCCGCCGCACTAGCGCGTCTGCCGGCTCGCAACAAGCCGCGACCAGCCCCATCTGGTACTTTGCCGAGGGCAGCGCAGGCAATAGCTTCCAGGAATACATTACGCTGTACAATCCGAACTCGACCCAGGCCACCGCCAGCCTCACCTACCTTTTTCAGAGCAGCCGACCATCACAGGTTGTGACTCACACCGTTAATGCTTTTTCGCGTTTTACGGTGAATGTGAACCTGGATGTCGGCGTGCCATCTACTGGCCCTCAGCAGTCCATCGCCACGATTGTGCGCTCAAATATTCCCATTGTAGCGGAGCGCCCTATGTACTTTACGGTCGCCGGCATTACCAGCGGATCGGACGTGCTCGGTGCAACCAACACGAATAGCTCAACTTACTACTTCGCAGAAGGCGACGCCCGCCCCGGCTATTACACCTGGGTTTCCATCCTCAATCCCAGTTCTACCGATACGGCCCACGTCATAATTCGCTACTTTAGCGGCGGCAGCCGCGTCGGCTACCAACTGATAGATGTCGGACCCATGAAGCGCGCCACCGGCTCGCCTAACTCGATTGGTTTGACCCAGTCGGTAGCCATTCAGGTGGAGTCGAGTATCGGTATTGTGGTCGAGCGTCCCATGTACTTTAACGCAAATGTTCCCACAGCCGGGGGTATGACAACAGGTGCCGCATCGCTCGTCGGCGCAACCAGCCCCGGCAACGACTGGCTTTTCGCCGAAGGCTATACCGGTGGCAGATTCCAGGAATACCTGATACTCGCCAACTTCGCCTATACTGATACCAGCGCTACTGTGAAACTGGAGTACCAGAATGGCTCGAACACAGTCCGTACCCGTCACGGTGAAGGCCCTCAGTCAGACCTTCTTCGATGTCAACAACGCCTTCGCCCATCCATTGCCAGGAACGACCCCGACACCGGAGGTTTCGGCGGAGGTCACGGCCAGCACGCCATCCATCGTGGTTGAGCGGCTGATGTACTTCCACTCCGGCAGCCAACTTTCGGGAGGGACCGATGTGATCGGTGAGCCGGGACCAGCCAGTCACTCGCTTTACAATTTCGCGGAAGGCTTCGTGATTCCCAATTTCAGCGAGTTCCTGACCATCCAGAATCCAACTGCTACGCCGGAAACCGCATCCATTACCCTGTCCGTCAACAAGACCATCATCAAAGCGACTCGCGCGCTCCCTCCCTACAGCCGGACCACGGTTGACATTAATAAGCTGGTCGGGCCAATTGGCTCGCCCAAATCGTGGCGATATGAGGTTGCCATGACGGTAGAGGCGACGAGTGGGGTCATCGTGGCGGAGCGGCCTATGTACTTTGTCGTGGGCGCTATCACGGGTGGGACGGATATCATCGGCTTCACCGGCGACCCTTCCACCGGCATCGACCCGTGCGCAACCCCTCCAGGAGTGCAGCCAGTTTCTCCCACTGAAATTACCATTGGCAACACCAGTAAGATGCAGGTGGCGCTCTCATTCGACGCCGGTGGGGATGTGGCACCATCCTCCACCATTCTCAGCATCCTCAATAACCGGGGCGTTCATGCCTCCTGGTTCTTTACCGGCGTGTGGGCACAGCAGAATCCAGTTCTGGTAAGGCAGGTCGCAGACAGTGGGTACGACATCGGCAACCACACGATGACCCATCCAGACCTGGCAACGATCGCGGGCGTCGAGGAGTGCAAGCAACTCAACCAGGCGGATGCCGTCATTTCCAGCATGACAGGGAGACCGACCACGCGCCCGTACTTCCGCCCGCCCTATGGCTCGCGCAACGCCCAGATACGCCAGGAAGCAGCCACCCTGGGCTACCGCACCGTGCTCTGGACGATCGATACGCTGGACTGGCAGACCGACTCCACACCTGCAAGGATTCTCCAGATCATCTCGGCTAACCTGACACCTGGGGCCATTATCCTGATGCACGCGGGAAGCGCGTCGGAAGCACAGGCCCTCGACAGCGTGATCACCTTTTTACAAGGGAAGGGCTACCAGCTCGTGACCCTGACCGAGGATCTACAATGATAGGGGGATGCAAGCGTCACTACACATTACCAGCATCCGCGTCTCCAAACTGTGCGGGCTGTGCCTCGGCGGTCTGTTCGCAGATTATTGGTGGATCGTCATAGGGAGCCTCATCCTTTTTAGCAGGCTGCTTCCTTGCGGATGCCGGTCATTGAACGGTCAGGGTTCCCATCATGTACCCCTGGGTCATCATTGGTCCCATCATGCCCATGGGGCCAGTGCCGCACGGGTCAAGGCACCGGAAGGTGTAGGTACCCGCTGCTCCGGTATGGAAGGAAAAGGTCACGGTATTGAAATTCTTGCCATTCATTCCATCGCCTGGCATAGGCACATTCACATTAAGTTGCGGAATGGTGAAGGTGTGCGCGATCTTATCCGAAGCCAGGGAAGTATACGCCCGACCATCAGCAGTGGCGCTAGTGCCTACCGTTCCCTGCACGTTGGTAAAGGGGGAATTCTGGGGCATGGCGGTATTGCCCAGGTCATAATCCCGCATAGTGACGGTTATCAGACTATTGGCTGGCACGACCAGGTTCGACTGTGAAAAGGCCGGCCAATCCTTTTGCATGCCGGGTTGATTGATGACAATATCCATGGTCAGGTGCGTACTGGCGGCAATCGGCGTTCCCTGTTGGACGGGACTTTGCTGATACCCACCCATCATCCCTGGATACCCTTGCTGCCCATTCATTGTCCTATAGCCATTGCCGTTGTTTCCCATAAATCCGCTGCGTGTCAGCGCCATGGTGCCGACCGTGCCGCCCACTGCCAGCAGCGCTAACACTACGACCGCTACGATAAGCAGCGTTGTTCTTCTATTTCGCATTGCTTTCTCCTTTTCTTGATTGATGCTTTCTTTGCCTCATGCCAGGCGCTTTCTCTTCCGTTTGCCAGCGCGAGTGACACCTGGCGCTTTGCAGCGACGACCACTCCGCTAGCGTTACGCGACCGGGATTTCCTCCAACCTGGCTCGCGCCTGTTCGTACTCTGCCACGTTGATTTCCCCGGCGGCATAGCGCCGCTGCAAGGTCTCAAGCGCCTGGTCGTGCCCCGAAAGCTTCTGGCGCGGGTACATGCCGCGCATGACCCAGACCACCAGTAGTATAATGGCGATCAGGAAGAGCACCATCATGCCCATTCCCAGGATCCACCAACCGCTATACATGCCAAATCCGTACATCATAGTCGTATCTCCTCTTGCTTCTCTGGTCTTTTTATGAACCATGTGTCTTCTTACTCATCGTTGCCACTGGGAGAAGGTCGCGTTGCTCGCTCTCGTCTCCCCCGGCTTCTATTGAGAGTATAGAATGCTGACTTCAAGAGCAGATGCGCGTTTTCATCAAGATACGATCAAGAAAAGGTGGTGGAATGCTCTGTTACGTGTTGGTGTGAGGAAGTGTGAGGGTAAAGCTGCTCCCCTGTCCAGGGCCGGCGCTCTCCACGCGGATCTCGCCGCCCATAGCCTGCGCCAGCGACTGGGCGATGGTCAGACCGATGCCGGAGCCGCCAAAGGCGCGCGACCGCGAGCGGTCAACGCGATAGAAGCGCTCGAAGAGATGTGCCATGTGATCTGGCGTCAGGCCGATGCCGGTATCGCTGACGCGGAAAACTATCATATCATCCTCGCGGCTCACGGCCACCTCCACGCGACCGGGAGCAGGCGTGTAGCGCAGCGCGTTGACCAGCAGGTTTGTGAGGATTTGCACGGCGCGGGTCGGGTCGGCCATCACCTGGGGAAGATCCTCGGGTACCTGGACGCGCAGATCAAGCCCCTTCTCGGCGAACTGCCCTGCCAGAGGCTCAAGCGCATCCTGGACGAGGCGCTGCGGAGCAACTGGCTGCAAGGCGATGGGGATTTGGCGCGCCTCGGCCCGCGACAGTTCCTGCAAGTCGTCCACCAGGCGACGCAAACGACCCGCTTCGGTATGCAGCATGGCCCAGGTTCGAGGCGTTGGCTCAATCACGCCATCGAGCAGGCCTTCGAGATAGCCCTCGAGCGTGGCAATGGGGGTGCGCAGTTCGTGCGCTACGTTGCCGATGACCTCCAGGCGGCGGCGCTCCGTCTGCTCTAAGGCCACCGCCAAAATGTTGATGCTGCTTGCCAGTTGTCCAAGCTCGTCGCTCGCGTGCACTGGTGCGACTTCAATGCGCTCGGCATAGTGGCCCGCGCTGATGCGCTCTGAGACCTGTGTCATCTGTTGTAAGGGAATCGTGATGCGCCGGGCCACGAAAAGGCTGGTCGCCAGGGAGGTCACGGTGGCGACCACGGCGGCCACGGCCAGCGCGCTTAAGAGAGTGGCGAGGAAGGCTCCCAGGATGTCCTGGCTCGCCTTGCTCGTCGTCAATTGGGCTGGATGGGTCTGCAAGATCGGCAATAACTGGGCCTGGAACAGCGTCGGAGCAAGCGCGAAGACGACCACCAGCAGTGTGCCCATGCCGACCAGCACAATCAGCAGGTAGGACAGCAAGAATTTCCCGCCGAGCGACGTTTTGAATGCCTTGCGCCAACGCATAGCGCTACTCCCGTCTGCGCCGGAAGCGATAGCCGACCCCGCGCACCGTCTCGATGTACTGGGGATGCGCCAGGTCTGCCTCCAGCTTCTTGCGCAGGTTCCCAACGTGGACATCTACCACGTGATCATCATAGTAGGCATCTCCCCACACGCGTTCCAGCAGTTGAGCGCGTGTAAAGACGCGACCGGGATGGTGGGCAAGCGCCAGCAGGAGGGCAAACTCACGCGCGGTCAATTCGACCGGCTGCCCATGCAGCGTCACCTCGTGCTGTGCCTCATCGATCGTCAGGTCGTCCCAGCGCTGCGGCGCGGGACTATCATCGAGCAGTTCTGTACCCGCCTGATGCGCGGATGCCGCCAGGCGAGGGCGTCGTAGCAGCGCCTTGACGCGGGCCACCAGCTCGCGCGGGCTGAATGGCTTGGTGAGGTAGTCGTCTGCGCCAACGGTCAGGCCGAGGATTTTGTCGATCTCTTCGGCCCGCGCGGTCAGCATGATCACATAGGCATCGGAAAACTGTCGCAACTGGCGACAGACCTCGATGCCGTCCAGCATGGGCAGCATGACATCGAGCACAACGAGGTCGGGCTGAGCCGAGCGGGCGAGATCGAGCGCGGTCAGCCCGTCACCCGCCGTCAGCACCTCGTACTGCTCGCGTTCGAGATAGCGGCGCACCAGTTCCACCAGCGCTGTTTCATCGTCTACTATTAATATGCGCGTCACAAGGGTGTAGCTCCCTCCGTAGCTCAACCGGCAGATGCGAGAGGCTGCTGCTCCCCCTGGTTTGCCGCAGACCTGACAGTCACAGCGCCTGAGGTGAGGTGAGACACAAGGGCATACCCTCTCATCCTGTAGTATATGATACACCATCACATCGAACTACACAGCCTCTCGTAATTCCGCCCTCTCCGTTGGGGAAGTAACCCGTATTGACTATCATCAGAAGCAAAGTATGAGGTCAATTCTCTAATACTGTAGCTTATCTTCTGGCAGGGTAGGCATCAAAAATAAACCAGACAGGAATAGCTGCACCCGTTCAGCCCTTGACACATCGCTTAAACGCGCTGTATACTTACTATACCCCTATCAGGGGGGTATGGGTTTGAGAATGGTTACAGCTAAAGGTGAGCATTATGGCTTCGAATAGTACGTCTTCTATAGATCAAAAAATAGATGAATCCCGACCTCCATTGGATGCGCTGGAAGAGAGCCGCGCTTTGCTGGCTCTTGAGGGCATGACCTGTGCCTCCTGCGCCATGCGTATCGAGAAAGGACTCAAAAAGATCCCCGGCGTCAAGGATGCCAATGTCAATCTTGCCACTGAGCAGGCCACCATCATGTATGATCCGGCTCAGACGAGTGTGGAACAGATGGTGCAGAAAGTCGATGCTGTTGGATATAAGGCAACACCGCTGGTCGTAGCAGTACCGAAACCTGTTCTGAAGGAACCTGAAACAGAGTCTCACATTGTCCTCGACCTCGAAGGGATGACGTGCGCCTCTTGCGCTATGCGCATCGAGAAAGGTCTCAATAAGGTGTCAGGAGTAAGGGTAGCATCCGTAAACCTTGCCACCGAGCAGGCCACCGTCACCTACGATCCGGCTCAGACAAACGTGGAACAGATGGTGCAGAAAGTCGATGCCGTCGGTTACAAAGCGACACTGCAAATCGCATCCAGACCAGAAACGATGCCAGTTGGGAATGCAGACAGTTTCTCTGGAGCATCTGTGATACCTGCCAGCGGCCTATTCCAGCAGGACGAACAGAGCAAACGCAAAGCCGCCGAAATTATCCGCAAGCGCAACCTGCTTATACTGGGTATCGTCTTCTCGTTGCCAGTCGTGATCCTCAGCATGTTTTTCATGAACCGGTTCCCTGGCGAGAACTTTCTCCTGCTGGCGCTCACCACGCCTGTCTGGGCCATCGTCGGCTGGGAGTTTCACCGGGGAGCCATCAAGACCTTGCGCCACGCCAGCGCCAATATGGATACCCTCGTCTCGGTTGGCTCAACCGCAGCCTATATCATGAGTGTGGTCGCGACATTCTTTCCGCGAGTGGTTGGCGGCATCACCTTCTATGATACCACCGCCCTCATCGTGACGCTGATCTTTCTGGGCAAGTACCTGGAGGCCCGCGCCAAAGGACAGACCAACGAGGCCATCAAGAAGCTGATCGGGCTGCAAGCGCGAACCGCCCACGTCATGCGCGCCGGGCAAGAGATAGAGCTTCCGATTGAGCAAGTGCAGGCGGGCGATGAACTTGTAGTGCGCCCTGGCGAGAAGATTCCCGTCGATGGCGTGGTGCTATCCGGCCTCTCCTCTGTGGATGAATCGATGATTACGGGTGAGAGCATACCCGTTGAAAAAGCTGCGGGAGAGTCTTTGATCGGCGCGACCATCAACCAGCGCGGACTTCTGCGCATGCAAGCCACCAAAGTGGGAGCCGATACCGTGCTTGCCAGCATCATTCGTATGGTGGAGCAGGCGCAAGGCTCCAAGGCCCCCATCCAACGATTGGCCGACACCATTTCCAGCATTTTTGTGCCGGTGGTGCTACTCATCGCGGCCCTCACCTTCACAGCCTGGGCCATTGTAGGCAATGTCACTGGCGCGAGTACCGCGGGTATGGCGGGTGCCAGCAATCCCTGGATTGTGGCCATTGTGGCCGCCGTTGCCGTACTGGTCGTCGCCTGTCCGTGCGCGTTGGGATTAGCCACACCAACCGCCATCATGGTCGGCACGGGTAAAGGCGCTGAACAGGGTATCCTCATCAAGGGCGGAGAGAGCCTGGAACGCATCCACGCGGTGCGCGCCGTACTGCTCGACAAAACAGGCACCATCACCAAAGGCAAGCCGGAACTCACCGATGTCATACCAGTTGGTGACAGGCAAGCCGACGAAATGCTGCGTCTGGTGGCAGAGGCGGAACAAGGCTCCGAACATCCCCTGGCCTCGGCCATTGTCGAAGGGGCGAAGGCGCGAGGATTGACGCTCGGCGCATCCCCCGAACACTTTACCTCCATCACCGGGCGCGGCCTGGAAGCGACCGTCGAGGGACATCTCGTGCTCGTTGGGACCCGTCGCCTGTTCAGCGAGCGCGCGCTCGCGTTTGATGCGCTAGAGGAGCAGCTCACCGCTTCTGGAACAGGCTGGCAAGACCACCATGCTCGTCGCCATCGATGCGCGCGTCGCGGGACTGGTAGCCGTGGCCGATACCGTCAAAGTTGGTTCAGCCGAGGCTGTCAGGCAGCTCGCAGGCGCAGGGGCTTGCTGTCTGGATGATTACCGGGGACAACCGCCGGGCGGCGCAGGCCATTGCCGCGCAGGTGGGTATTGCCGCCGAGCATGTGCTGGCAGAGGTCTTGCCGGAAGACAAAGCCAACCAGGTCAAACGCCTGCAGGAGCAGGGTCTGATCGTGGCCTTCGCCGGAGACGGCATCAACGACGCGCCCGCCCTGGTGCAGGCAGACGCCGGCATCGCCATGGGGACGGGTACGGATATCGCTATGGAGGCCTCGGACATCACCCTGGTCAAAGGCAATCTGAAAAGCGTCGCCACCGCGCTGGCCCTGTCGCGGGCCACACTTGGCACTATCAAGCAGAACCTCTTCTGGGCCTTTGCCTACAACGTCATCCTGGTGCCGACCGCCATCCTGTCGCCCTTGATCCCCTTCTTGAGAGAGAATGCCCCCATCTTCGCGGCGGCAGCCATGGCGCTTTCATCGGTGACGGTCGTCAGCAATTCGCTGCGGTTGCGGCGCTTTGGGCGAGAGAAAGTTCGTTGAATTGAAAGAAAGGAAGACGTAAGATGCAAGCAGAACGCAAACCGGATGTGCTGAAACGACTCTCGTACATCGAGGGGCATGTGGCCGGTATACGCAAGATGGTGGAGGAGGATAAGTACTGTGTGGATATCCTGCGTCAAACCTACGCCGTGCGCAAGGCCCTGGAGAAGCTAGAAGCGATTATCCTGGAAGGGCATTTGCGTACCTGCGTGCCGGAGGGGATCAAGGGCGATCGCGAAGAGCAAGTTATCCAGGAGTTGATCCAGCTCTACGCGATTGCTGGCAACCCGTAGGCAGCTACCCTCCCTTTTTTTCCGTCCGTAGTCAGCTCGACATACGGAGTGGAGGAGGGGAGTTCAATAGAACCGTTCATCCTTTTCGAGTGTAGCTCGCTGCTCTTGCAGCGTTGAAGGGATGAATTGTAGTGTGTGCGTTCAAAGTGATTCAGGTGAATCAAAGGAGAATAGGTATTATGGAATCGACGACACTTGTGGCCCCCGACATTTCGTGCGAGCATTGTCAGCACGCCATTGAAGGGGCTGTTGGCAAACTGGATGGCGTAAGTACGGTCAACGTTGACATCCCGACCAAAACGGTTCATGTCAACTACGACCCGCAGAAAATCACGCTGACGAAGATCGAGGAAGTCCTCGACGATACCGGATATACGGTCGCGAAATAGCCCAACTGCATGTCTCGTAACCGCATATAAGGTACAGGGATAACCCGCTGGTTGGCCCATTGGTTTCTATTGTCAGTTTTGTGTGTTCCGTCGGCAACGTCCCCTCTAGCAGCCTGTTCTTTGGAGAGGAGGAATAAGTTTTGGCGGCGTGGTCAGCTTTATTTTTGCCGACCTGATAATACTCCCCATTCTTGACATCTACCGCAAATATTATGGCTGGAAAGTCATGGGGTATATTCTGCTGACGTTCTACGTGACCATGGCCGCAGCAGGCTATGTTGTCGAGTTCCTTTTCCAGGCGCTGGGTCTCATTCCACAGAATCGCAATGTGGTTGCGATCACCGAGGGGATACAGTGGAACTACACCAGCATCCTCAATATCGTTTTTCTGCTCCTGGCTGCCATACTGGTGATTCGATTTATCCGCACCGGTGGAATCCCGATGCTTCGCATGATGAATACGCCAGTACCAAAAATGCCCCACCAGTAGGAGTAAACATCATTCTGTTACAGTGCAGGGATAACGGAAGGAAACACGATCTCAGAACGTGGCCTTTCCTGCTCGCAGGGCATTCAGGATCACGATCACATCAAAGCCTTCCTGTATGAGCGCGCCTGCCGCCGGGCTAATGAGGCCGAAGGCAGCGAAGACCATGGCGATAGCTGAGAGGCCCATGCCAACCCAGATACCCTGCACAGCCACGCGCATAACCCGCCGACCCAGGCGCACCGCGCGCACCACGCGCAGGATATCCGTCGAGAGCAGCACCGTATCGGCGGCAGAGGCGGCGGCGGTTAAGCCTTGCGTGCCGAGCGCCATGCCAACCGTTGCGCTTGCCAGGGCGGGAGCGTCGTTAATGCCGTCGCCCACCATCAGCACGTGATGCCCCTGCTGCTCGAGTTCCTTGACGATGCGCACCTTATCCTCCGGCAGACAGCGCGAGATCACGCGATCCACCTGCGCGATTTTGCCGATCTGTTGCGCCACCACCTCGCTATCGCCCGTCAGCAGGATGGTTTCTTTGATGCCCGCCGCGCGCAAATCCGACGAGAGGTGTGAAAGTTCCGGGCGCGGTATATCTTCAAGCACCAGCAGTCCCTCAACGCGTTTCTCCACAGCGACGAAGCTACAGATTTGCCCGCTCTCGACCCGCCGCTCGCGCTCGGCGAGCAGCGAGGACGGTACCGGGATGTCGAGGTGCTTCATGAAGCTGCGGTTGCCCACCGCTACCTCTACGTGATCGCTCGCGCTCTTCCACGCCTCTTGCCGGTCCGCGGCGATCAGGGGCACGCGCCCGCGCACGCCTTTGCCAAAGATCTCCTCAAATTCGTCCGCCGAGCTGAGGGGGAAGGCGTGTTCCTGCGCCGCCTCCACCACGGCGCGCGACAAGATGTGCGTTGAAAGCTGCTCAACCGAGGCTGCCAGGCGCAGCAGCGTCCCCTCGTCGCCCTCGAAGAGGAGGTGAGGCGCTCCGCTTTCGCCTTCCGCTTCCGTGTCTGGCTTCTCCTGCTCCACACGGACAATGGCGGTCACTTTAGGCATGCCAAGTGTCAGCGTGCCCGTTTTGTCAAAGACGGCGATATCTACTTCCCCCAATTGCTCGATGGCCCCGCCGCTCTTGGCGATGATGCCGTTACGCGCCGCCAGGTCGATGCCTGACATAATGGCGATCGGAGTGGCCAGGATCAGCGGGCAGGGCGAAGCGCAGACCATCACCGCCAGCGCGTAAACGCTATCACCCGAGATGGCCCAGGCCAGTCCGGCCAGGGAAACTGCCGCGATGGTGAACCAGACGCTATAGCGGTCGGCCAGACGGTGGATAGGGGCTTTTTGTGTCTGGGCTTCTTCGACCAGGCGCACGATCTGCGCATATTTACTCTCGGCGCTGCGCTTACTGGCGCGTACCTCCAGCACACCGTCCAGGTTCACACTGCCAGAGAGAACGAGCATACCAGGCGCTTTGCGCACCGGAACAGGCTCGCCCGTCAGGTCCGCCTCGCTCAAGCTAGAGGAGCCAGATGTCACAACGCCATCGACAGGGATCAACTCTCCGGGCTTGACGACGATTACCATGCCGACTTCGACCTGCTCCGCTGGAATATTGATCAGTTCCTCACCTCGCCAGATATGCGCGCTACGCGGGGCCCGCTCGGCAAGCGCCGAAAGGGATGAGCGCGCGCGCCGCAGAGCGTAGGCTTCCAGGGCCTCGCCGCCCGACATCATCAGCACGACGAGCGCGCCAGCCAGGTATTGATGCAGGAAAATGGATCCCGCGATGGCAAGGATAGCGATTACATCGACCCCAAATTCCTTGCGGAACAACTGTTTCAAGGTTTCCCACAGCAGCGGAATCCCCCCTAGCAGCGCAACCGCCAGCAGCGTCCAATTAGCTAAATCTCCACGCCTGGCAAGCCATAACACGAGACTCGCCAGCATCAGCGTCACCACCACGAGAGGAACGGGGTAGCTTTTCACAACGCCCAACCATCGCAGGCCGGGTGCGACCGGCGTGCTAGCGGGTGTCTGCCTCCGCTCTTCATTGGGTAGAGCGGACGCGGCAGTTCTAGTTTTCTGTTCGTCATGTATATTGAGCATTGTGTATCTCCTTTTTTCTCCGTGATGCTTCGTCGTATAGTTCGTATCATCCAGCTTTAGACGTGTAGTGAAAATAGGTGCTGTAACAGGTTACGCGTTGTCTGACGACTCGTACCTATTGCACGAAAGGTTCATCTGCTTGAAGTGCTGGTACTTCCTGCGGGATGTCTGCTGTGAGACGAATGGGTCGTATTCCGTGGAACAGCAGACATGTGCGTCTCTCTCGAATGCATGGAAGATCCGCACAGATCAAGCATATCCGATACGCATCACAAACGTCTCACAGCCTTATGCTGTCCACATCACAGACACCACACAAGGTGTCTCACAATCTCTCCTGGACGCCCGGCTACCATCCTCATGCATCTTGTAGTGTACAACCTGCTGGGCAACATCCACTACTTTCCTGCATTTTGTATACGCTGCGCAACCTCAAGGAAAGGGCAAATTGGCCTCGGTCTCTGTCGTCTTTTTGTAAGCAAGTGGTTTTAGGGAAGGAGAAAGAAAGCGCTGCGTGGTATACTTTCCCTTATGGAGATAGCAACAACGGGCCGCCACCCTTCAGGGGGTGCAGGTCTCATTTACGGGCACGTCATTTCAAAAAGGTGAGGAAATGTCCTCTCTTTTAGTCACATGTAGCAGGGTCGAGCAGGCGAAGCGACCCATTTCGAAAGGAAAGAAAACCTATGGCAACAATGACAGAGGGAAAACTGGCCGGACAGGTGGCGTTGATCACAGGAGCCAGTGCGGGCATAGGTTGGGCGATAGCGCGCGCATTCCTCGCTGAGGGCGCAGACCTCGTTGTCGTGGCCCGTCGTTCAGAACGGTTACAGGAAGTAGCTGACGAGGCAAAGAAACGCGGCAGGAAGTGCATGTTGGTCGTTGGCGACGCGCGTGAGGAGGAGACCGCCAGGCGTGCCGTTCAGACGGCCCTCCAAAACCTGGGCCAGCTGGATATCCTGGTCAATAACGCCGGGATTGGCCGGTATGCCGACCTCATTGGGACCAGCGCGGACGATTATGACGCCATGATGGATACGAATATGCGCAGTACCTTCTTGTTTACTCGTCATGTTGTGCCTGTCTTACTCGAGCGGAGGAAAGGTTCCATAATTACCATCGCATCCATGGCCGGTGTAATGGGGTTTGCGGGTGAAGCGGTCTATTGCGCGACCAAATTCGCGCAGGTGGGCTTCACCCAGGCGCTCGATCGCGAGTTGCGACCGCATGGCATCAAGGTCGGTGTCGTCTGTCCCGGTGGCGTGAAGACGGAATTTGCGATTGGGACGGGCCGAACGGAGGAAGGAGTGGCAGCCTCGGGTATGCTGGAGGCCGAGGATGTCGCTGCCGCCGCTCTGCTCATCGCCACACAGCCAGCGCGCGCGCGCATTTCAGAGATTCGCATGCGTCCGATGGTAGAGCCACTCTTCGGGCGTGATCCACTCTAAGAGAGTGTCTGAAATCGGGTCGTTCAGGGTCACGAGTTGGTAGCCTTCCCCCCCTCTACGTCGGTAATGGCGGGGAGGGTTAAGAAGAAGGTGGAACCTGTACCTTCCTCCGACTCGAACCAGAGATGTCCCTCGTGTCGCACAACCAGCTCGCGACAGATGTAGAGACCCAGCCCTGTCCCGCTAATCCCCCACGCTTGAGCGTTGTCGGCGCGCATGAAGCGCCCGAAAATCTGCGCCTGTTGATGCTGGGGGATACCGATGCCCTGATCCTGCACGCTAATCTCAATCACCTGGGTGGCAGTCTCCTCGTGGAGGGCGATGGTTATGGGACCCCCTTGCGGACTGTACTTTATGGCATTGCCAACCAGGTTGATCAACACTTGCTCGATGCGCCCCGGGTCAATATCTGCAAGAAGCTCGTCCTGCATCGTGGATACCGCTATCTGGTGCCGGCTCGTTGTGCGTTGCATAAGAGTGGCGACGCGCTGCGCGAGCGAGATCACATTGATTGGGATGCGTTGCAGGAGCAATCGTCCGGTCTGTAAACGAGTCACATCCAGCAATTCCTCCGTGAGGTCGACCAGGCGTGTTGTTGCCAGCTTAATCTCCTGCCAGCGCCTCGTTTTGCCACTGGGCCATAGCCGGTCCGCGCTTGCGCGCCGTTTGCACCAGCAGCATATCGGCAAAGCCCATCAGGACGGCCAGAGGAGTGCGCAACTCGTGGGCGACGACGCCTACGAACTCATCTTTGAGGTATTCGGCCTCTTTGAGCGCAGACACATCTTGATGTATGACCAGTGCTATTACTCCGCTCACAACTGCCTGCTGCCCTGACTCATGCAAGGGGCCGCTCCATCGTTGCTGCGAGGGCAGCGCCACGGCGTTGACCTGGACGGGTAAACTGGAACCGTCAGGACGCCGAATCAGTTCTTGCTGTTGCAGAACCGTTTCCCCATGCTGAACCGCGCGCAAGGTGGCGTACCTCTCAGGTGTCAAGGAAATACCCTGCGCATCGAAGAGGCTAATCTTGTTGCTTGTGAGGAATTCGATCATTGGCTGGTCGGCTTGCCACTCGGCCCCCCACACGCTGCTGGCAGCTCGATTCGCCAGCAGGAGGCGAGCGTCTGGGCCATAGACCAGGTAGACGCCACTGGGCATTTCATCGAGTACTTCCTGTAAGAACGTCAGCCGTGCTGCGGTCTGGGTCTGGACTGCTCGTTCGGATTGCTCCAGGTGGCGGCGCTGCGTGACGTCACGATTGATCTCAATGATAGCAGTAGGCTGCCCTACTGCATCGCGAAGGAGCACCTGGCGGCTTTCCACGATCACGCTGCTTCTATCCCGTCGCGTATGTGTAAGCTCCCCTTCCCACTGCCCCTGCTGATCGAGACATGCTTCAACGTCGGCGCGGCTGGTAGGGAAGCGTGTCTTGAGCAGGGTATATGCGACGCGGCCCTGAGCCTCGCGTGCCGTCCAACCGTACAGTTCCTCGGCTCCCCTGTTCCAGGAGATCACACGATTGACGGGATCGCGCACCAGAATGGCATCGTGCGCCAGATTGATCAGTTCGGTTTGTAGACGAATGTGCTCTACTTGCTGGAGACGCTCATTCTCGGCTGCCCGTTGCGCGGTCATATCTCGAATGGCTCCAATCGTATGGGGTGCGTTATCGAGCAGCAAGGGACTCAGGCTGATCTCCACCGGGAATTCCGTGCCATCCTTGCGCCGCGCGAGAAGTTGCAGTCCTGCCCCCATAGGGCGAGTACGCGGCGCGGAGAAATAGTCCTCCCGGTGGGTGATGTGGTCCTCGCGAAAGCGATCAGGAAGAAGTAATTCGAGCATCTGCCCTTGCAACTCTGAGCGTGTATAGCCAAAAACCGCTTGTGTTTGCTCGTTCACTAATACGATGATCCCCGCTTGATTGACGATGACCAGGGCATCAGGTGATATATCCAGGAATTGCTGGAGGTTGAAGGAAGAGATGTGTGCAGGTGCGGGATGTGAGGAAGCAGACATGCTTTGAGGTTCTGGTACGTCAGACATCGATGTGCTCCTCTACACACTGGTATGAATTATTTTCATCTTCCGATGTCATTGTAAACCACTATAGCACACCTTGCAAGGGACGAAGGGCATCTAGACCGAGCCGACACGTATACTCTTCCTTTTATCCAGCAGTGGTTCTCAACATTTATCCCTGGTATTTCCTGCTCATGGAACTTTATCGAGAGACCAGAACGCTTCTCGCCAGTGGATCGCCCCCGATTTCTCCCAGCCTGGCCAGAAAGAGGTATCCCTCAAGTTGTTCTTGTGTGAGGTGGACAGGCGTCGGGGGATACGTATTTCTGCCAGGTGTTTTCGGCAAAGTGATGGTCTCCATGATGGTCGCCTCCTTCAGGGAAGCATCCTGGACCCCAATGAGATAGCGTTCCTGCTCTGGCTCTGTCAGCTCCTGATAGGTCTCCTCGCGAAAACGCCGAAATTCTGCTAACCGCTCTGAGCGGATTCTTTCCCTGGTTCTTTTTTCCCGCCTCTCATTTTCTCTCTCTGCCTCGCCTAGATGCTCACGTTCGCGTTTGAGCCGATCGCATTCCGAACGAATATCCTGTCTCGCTTGTTTTTCCTCTGCTGTTCTTCCAGGCAGGCCGCTCAATAACAGCTCAAGTTGTTCAATCCTCTCGGCGAGCGTCAATTCAAACTCTGCATTGTGAAAGACTCTGACGTGTAGTTGTCTAACGATCGTGCTCCACAAGACCCGGAAAGCCCGTAGCTCTTCCAGACCGGGTTTCTCTTCTTCAAGTGCGTGTTTCAAGCGTGAGTAGGTGACCCAGGAGTTCTGCGCTATGGCGTGTTTTTTGATGCCTTTGAGCGTTTGCGCTCCGATATTCGCTTCCTCTTGAATAATCTCTTGCGGGGTCATCCCGCCGCGTTCTGTCGTTCTTTCCGAGCCGGCATAGTATCCCTCCAACCCTGTATAAGGTAGGTCTTGCCTCATACCGCCTTTGTCTAGTGTATAGGGATTCCCTACGATTACGCCACCTCTTCCCGCTTTGATCAGGAGGAAAGCCAGATACCGCGTGTCTCGGCTATAGGTCCCTTCTTCGCTAAACAACTGGGCGACTACAGCATCACGAATGGCTACGCGCTTTTCACTTTTTTCCGCTTCTGTCAGGGGCTGCTGGTTCGTTCCCGGCGTGTCAGTGAGCGTATGTTCCAGGGCGAACAACTCTTTGCCTAACAGAGGCCACTGGTGTCGGAGAGGAGGAAGTATCGTTTCTGTATAGTTCTCAAGATCAGTTTCAACGCTTTGTTGCAGTGTATTTGTGCCTGGCATACTCGTATCTCCAGTAAATAGAAGGGCGAGGATCATCTACCAGGAACATCATCGATCCTCTCACTGACCCTCGCTCTCAATGGCAGAAGTGCCGTGTTTGCTTCTGCCTGGGTGATCCGTACGTCACCTATACCTCTATTTTAGAGCGTTTTTCTCACATATCTCTCTCGTTTTTGCCAGAGAACATCACGGATAGCACACAGTCTTTCTGCTTAGCATCGATTTGATCGTGATAAGCTCGCCTGCCAGTGCCGGTTTTCTCTCTTTGTAACAATAATGTGAGATAGAATAGTAACGTAGTGAGCGCTTTGTGATGCGCCTGTTGTATATTTCAATAAAAGCAACGGGCGATTGGGTCCCATCACTGCGAAAGAGAGGTCGCTATGCTTACCAGGGAACGCGTAGATTGCAACCAGCATGTAGAATATAAGCCAACCCTCCCCCCAGGCAGTATCTATAGCGAGGAGGAGATACGTGTGCTGGGTCCCTGGCAGCAGATTCGCCAGCGCTTGCTCAGTCCTATTGCATTCGTGCTCGCGCGTCTTGGGTTGAGCGCCGATATGCTCTCCTATGCCTCCGTTATCTTCGGCCTTGGCTTTTTCCTGCTGGCCCCCTTTCAATTCACGGTCGCCTTCTGGCTGCTGGTAGCCTCGATTATCTGTGATGGACTGGACGGCGTCGAGGCGCGGCTGACGAAAACCAATACCGCGCGCGGCGCCTTTACCGATATGTTCTGCGATCAAGCCGTGGTGGCCTTCAGTGTCGCTGGATTGGCCTGGACAGGTCTGATCCATCCCGTCCTGGCGATTCTCTTCGTTTACGTCTATACCGCCCTGGTCACTTTCCTGGTGCTGCATAGGATGCTGCACATCTCTTCTGCAGGTCTGGTTCGCCCCAGTCGTATGCTGCTCTACGCCGCCATCGCTCTCTATTTCTTCTTCCATATCGACCTCCTCAACTACCTGCTCATCCTGTATGTCCTGGCCTTTCCGCTCCTGTTCCTGAGTTTCTGGCGGTTGAGGAAGGCGTTGTAATCCCTTTTTCGAGGACATTCACCTGCTTTCTGCGGCTTACCGGCCAGCCATAGCGAGGAGCGCCTGTTCCCCGGTTGGTATCGATGCATACCACGGTACAAGCCAACTGCGAGCTGCCAGTTCCTCTCTCACCCGCAGGACATGGGGTACTTCCCCTTGAGCGCGCTGCCCCAGCGTAGGATTCTTCGTCCCGCTCATGAGCAAGCTCGCATTGATTACCCAGCCAAACGGTTCGATGGCGGCGCGGCGTAAGTCGGTTTGCAACCGTTCCGCCTCCTGCACCGGCGTTGACTCGGCGAGTGTCACCAGCAGGATTTTCGTGAAGCGCGGATCGCGCAGGCGCGGCAGTAAGCGCCGCACGGCCTCTGGCACATCGCCTATCGTCCGTTCAACTTCGCGGTGATAGCTCTGCGCCGCGTCCAGCAGCAAAAGGGTATGCCCGGTTGGCGCGGTATCCAACACCACAAAACCTCGCTCGGCCTCCTGGACGGTGCGCGCGAAGGCCCGAAAAACGGCGATTTCTTCCGTGCAGGGAGAGCGCAGGTCTTCTTTCAGTAGCGCTCGTTCCTCCTCGTCCAGCGGGCCAGCCGCCGCGAGAACCTCTTCGCTATAGCGCCGCGTTTCAGCTTCGGGGTCGATGCGACCGACCTGCAAGCCAGCTGGGATAGCCGTTCCCAACGCATACTTCAAGTGCGCCGCCGGATCGGTCGTAGAAAGATGCACAGGATGGCCGGCATGTGCCAGCGCGACTGCGATTGCCGCCGCCAGCGTCGTTTTGCCGACGCCGCCTTTCCCCATCATCATGATGACGCCCTGCCCATCAGCTTCCAGTTGGCGGACAAGCGCATCGAGTCCGGGGATGGAACTGGCATCGAATGAGTCGCCCATATCCCTTGTTGTGCCTGCGGGAGCCAACTGTTCCGTCGTATGCGCCAGTGTACGCAGCGCAGCCACGCCAGTCAGTTCATGGGCCATCAGCGGCACAGCGACTGTGGGCGTAGCGCGCAAGACCTCTGGCATGGTCTGCAACGCTTCCAGTTGCCGGGCGACCATCGCCTGGGCAATGACATCATCTCCAGCAGAGACGCTAAACACCCCGTTGAGGACAAGCTGCTGGTTCGTAATCCCCAGCGCGCGGAATTCTCCCCCGGCGCGAGCCGCCTCCTGAAGGGCGCTGCCTTCCGGGCGGCTCACCAGCACGATGGTGGTACGTGCCGCATCACCCAGGGTGCGCACGGTTGCCGCATACTGATCATGCTGGGCCTCCAGCCCGGCCAGCGGGCCAAGACAACTGGCCCCGTGACTGTTCGTTTCAATAAAGCCGCTCCAGGCTTTCGGTAGGCTCAACAGCCGCAGGGTATGTCCGGTGGGAGCCGTATCGAAGATGATATGCTCGAAAGCGCGACACCACCAGGGGATCGGCCAGCAGGCCGGTGAATTCATTGAATGCCGCGATCTCAACGGTACAAGCCCCCGACAATTGCTCTTCCATGCTCTGCAGCGCGGATGCGGGCAGCACACCGTAATAAGGAGTGATAACCCGCTTGCGATAGGACGCGGCGGCGGATTCAGGGTCGATATTCATCAGAAACAGGCCGGGCACGTCCGGGACGGGGGTCGCCGTCTGTCCGGCAGTTATTTCAAACACATCATCCAGGTTGGAAGCCGGGTCGGTGCTGACCAGGAGGACGCGGCGTCCCAGTTCTGCCAGACGGAGCGCGACCGTACTCGCGACAGTCGTCTTCCCGACTCCTCCTTTGCCAGTAAAGAACAAGAAAGGCGTCTGCCAGCCAAGCCAATCTATCGGTGTGAGTGTTGCAATGCGATTATCTATCATCATGATTGTCATCTTTTCTCTGGACGGAGTTCTCACTCCGGTTAGCAGCAGCCGCCACTTCCGCACTCACAGCCGCCGTCTGAACTTTGCGCAGCCGCTTGTGCCTGTTCGCGTTGCTGTGTGAGTGCAGTCACCACCTCATCGCGAGATGGATACCGACCGTACACAAAAATGTCACCGTTAATCATGGTGACGGGCAGCGCTTTGTCGCCAAATGCCTGCATCAGACCCGCAATCCTGGCATTCTGCACAAAGACATCAGGCTGCTGCGCCAGGTTAAAGCGCTCCACTTTCACCCCTTCCGCCTCAAAGCGGCGCAGATCGCGCGCGACTTGCAAGAGCTGCTGGTCAACGCTCGCTCCGCATAGGCCGGTCGAGCAACACATGGCGGGATCGTAGACGCTGATGGTGGCCGTTTGGGCCGTGTACATAGGTAACATAGGAAACCCTCCTGTTTCAACTTCTATTCATTGCCTATCGACGATGTACGATAAAGATGGAAGAAAAAAGGCCTGATGACTAAAGCCGCGCCACAAGCTCTTTAAAAGTAACCAGCGTCTGGCGATTCAGGCAGTAACAGGTGCGCGGACCATCGATCGTCCCCTGAACCAATCCTGCTTCCTTGAGCACCTTGAGATGCTGGCTCACGGTAGACTGGGCGAGTGGCAGTTGTTCCACAATGTCGCCGCAAATGCAGGCGTCTACCGTCCCAAGAAATTCAAGTATGTGAACCCGCGCGGGATGAGCCAGTGCCTTGCAGAAACGAGCGAGTTGCTCGCGTCGCTCCTCGATCCCCTGGGCAATGTGTACGCTTTCTTCTTGCTGGCAACAGTCGATCATGCTTTTGCTCTCTTTCATCGTAATCTTACGATAAGAGTATATCCCAAAGCATCACTATTGTCAAGGGGTGTCGATATGCCTGTATGTCCGTATGCCTGTTTCTTCCTGAGTCTGTGCATCCGCTTTCTCTACCATGCAGGCATGGTCGGGTCGGCAGAAGCTAAGTCGGCCCAACCAGAACTGACGGTACAGGCTAGACGGGGTCCGCGCACCCTGCCACGATACGACGCGCCCGCGCGACCGCAACAGGAAGCCAGGGGCTAGCAAAGTCTCATGCTGCATAAACTTTCCCGGAGCGGCCTCTCCCTTGCGCTCAATCAAGCGAGGGAAGGGCCTATTCCTTGCGTATGGTTTCCAGGTATCCGCATACTTGTAAGGATAGAGGACACAGTTGTGACCTGGTTGAGAGCGGGAGAACTAGTATTTATCACAGTATGTGGCTACACTACCAATACGGGAGATATTTTTGCTTTGCAATATTCCGTCAGTTGATTTGCTAGACGGTAATCAGGCGTAGTTTATATGTAGGAGAAGGCACCTTCTCCCTCTCAATACAAAGGCTAAACCAATGATACGCGAATCCCAGGACCTCGCCGGTATGTCTCCGCATTTCAATGGAGCGTCGATGCGCATGGCGGAAGAAGCATTCCGCCAGTCCAACCCTGCCTTCGCAAACACCGCCTCCCTGGATGAATTGCGGGCGACAGAGTATGCCATGTTGGACCAATTGGAGCAAATTTACCTCGACTATACCGGTGGCGGTCTGTATGCTGAGTCACAACTGCGCGAACACTTTGATATGCTGCGCCATCATGTGTTCGGCAACCCTCACTCGCTCAATCCCACTTCTAAAGCCATGACTGAACTGGACGAACAAGCTCGTGCTTTCGTGCTCGAGTATTTTCGCGCTTCACCTGACGAATACGCAGTGATTTTCACGGCCAATGCCACGCAGGCACTCAAGTTGGTCGGAGAAGCCTATCCCTTTCAGCCAGGTGGGCAGTTTTTACTGCTTTTCGATAACCACAATTCGGTGAATGGTATTCGAGAGTTCGCGCGGGCGAAAGGCGCTACTATCACCTATTTCCCTATCATATCTCCCGAACTGCGCGGAGACGAGTCTCTTCTGCTTTCGTTGCTAGAACAGGGGAGGAATGACCATCACCCTCACCTGTTTGCCTATCCGGCCCAATCTAACTTCACTGGCGTTCAGCATCCGCTCGAATGGATCGCAGAGGCTCAGGCACGAGGCTGGGATGTGCTGCTCGATGCGGCAGCTTTCGCGCCCACCAATCGCCTGGACCTCTCTGTCTGGCATCCTGACTTTGTTCCCATTTCGTTCTACAAAATGTTCGGCTATCCCACGGGCATCGGCTGTCTCCTGGCACGCAAAGCGGCTCTTGCCAAACTCAAGCGTCCCTGGTTTTCTGGTGGCACCGTGTGGGGTATCTCAGTGCAAGGTGATGGGTATGTGCTTCTTCACGGGGGAGATGCCTTTGAAGACGGCACGATCAACTATCTCAGTCTTCCCGCAGTGGAGATTGGTCTCAAGCACCTTTCGACCGTTGGCATCGAGACCATTCACCAACGCGTGATGTGTTTGACGGGTTGGCTGCTCAATGCACTCCTGTCATTGCGCCATATGAATGGGACGCCTCTCGTACACATATACGGCCCTCATACCGCTGACAGACGCGGTGGAACGATTGCGCTCAATTTTCTTGATCCTCACGGGGCTCTCATCGATGAACGGGTAGTCGAGCTGAGAGCCAGCGCGTCTCACCTGTCATTGCGCACGGGATGTTTTTGCAATCCCGGTGCTGGTGAAGTGGCCTTCCATTTGTCGCAAGAAAAGCTGCGGCACATCTTCAGTGAGGAGTCAAGGGATACTCTGCCGCGACTCTTCCAGGATGGCGAAGATGGCGCAGGGATCAGTTGGGATACCTTCCTCGCCGACCTCGGGATGCAAAATGGGGGGGCAGTGCGGGTCTCACTCGGGATGGTCACGAACTTTGCCGACGTGTTCCGCCTGGTGCAGTTTGCCCAAACCTTTCTGGATACCATCCCATCTGAAGGCGACCTACCGCCCAGACTGCATTGTTGAGCGGTATCCCGATCGTCGGTGTTCACTCACCGCCTGTAGTAATGGCCAATGAGAAGAGAAATGCGAGGCATTCCCCTAACAGCAGCCACCTCAATAGACCGAATGAACGAAGGGACTCATGGAGGGAGAAGTGAACACGCCTGAGATAGATAAACGAAAGGAATAGAAACGTAATGCAAGCTGAGGTTCATGATGATCACATTGATAGGGACGTTTTAGAATTATCTCTCGCCGGTTGGAACACATCGCATTCAGGGCAGATTGGGCTGCAAGAGGTGGTGACGCGGGTCCATCCGACGATTTTGATCGGTACGGCGGCCAGGGCAGGAGCTTTCACCGAGGCCATCGTGCGCGAGATGGCCGGGCACGTCCAACGGCCAATTATCTTCCCGCTGTCCAACCCCACCTCCAGGAGCGAGGCTACGCCGGCAGATCTGATTGCCTGGACAGAAGGGCGCGCCTTGATTGCTACCGGCAGCCCCTTCCCCGAGGTCGTGTACGGTGGGCAAACGATCACCGTTGGGCAATGTAACAACATGTTCATCTTCCCAGGCATGGGGCTTGGCGTGATTGCCGTTCAGGCCCGGCGAGTGACAAACGAGATGTTTATCGCCGCAGCCCGCGCGCACGGTGTTGACTGCGCCACTCTATCCCAGGGTCGAGGATGTGCGTGAAGTGTCGCGGCTGGTGGCCCTGGCTGTTGGGTTGGCGGCCCAGCAGGCGGGCGTAGCCGAGCAAACCTCCTCCGAAGAGTTGGAACGGCGCATCACAGCACAGATGTGGACCCCACACTATCCGCGCCTAAAATATAATGCATAAGCATTGATAAATTTGCCACTTGACTTTTCCGCATACAGCGTTTACAATACTTGCATACTTTCTTTATTTCTAAAATATGAACGTAATTGGGCGGCTCATCCTCGCTCTTGTTCGCAACTACGCGAGCAGGAGTATTGCATAAAATAAACCTTCGTACATTGTAGTACACACCGGGAGGTACCAATGCCACCAGTTGACAACGTTGATCGCACCCTCGATTGTTTGAAACTCCTCTGTCCCGTACCCGTCATCAAAACCAGTAAAACTGTGAAGGAAATGCAGGTGGGCCAGGTCTTACTGCTGCTCGCCGATGATCCCGGCTCGAAGGCCGATATGGTTGCCTGGGCCAGGCAAACCGGCAACGAACTGCTGGGCATCGAAGAAGAAGGCAAGACCTTCAAGTTTTACATCCGCAAAAAAAAGTAACGTCCCTGTAGCGTATCAGCATGGGAGAGGCTGGTGAGACCAGCAAAGGCTATGCCATGCTCTATTCCCCTGGGAAAGGTGAAGCCGAATGGATGAAGAAAACAAGCGGTTGCTGTACGTCCAGACCAATGGCGTTGAAGCTCCTGAACGCGCGGCTACCCCGTTCTACCTCGCCGCTTCTGCTGCCGCGATGGATATTGAGGTTGGCATTTATTTCACTGTCAATGGCCCCACACTGCTTGTCAAAGGCGTGGCCGAAGAACTGATCCCCAAGAAAGACGGAAAAGGCGCGCCACTGCGCCGTTTCATCGACCAGGCTGCCGACCTCGGCGTCAAGTTCTACGTCTGCCAGCCCAGCCTGGACCTGAGCAATCTACAGTATGAAGATTTGATCGACGGCGTCGAAATGATTGGCGGCGCTGCCTTTAACGACATGGCGCTCGAAGCTGATGCCGTCATCTCCTTCTAACAACGCCGTCATCTCTAAATTAGCGCTTTAGGCCCACATGGAGGTGTTCCATTGGCCCAGGTAACGACGAAACACGAACACGTTGATGTCCCCTATGAGGAGAAAGAGCGGCTCTTCATACAGGTCACACAGGATATGCGCTTTCATGACTACCTGAAGGGGTGTTATGAGTGCGGCATCTGTGTGGCGGCCTGCCCCTCTGCGCGCTTCTATGATTTCAGCCCGCGTAAAATCACCCAGGCGGTGGCCCGCGAAGATATCGAGCTTGTCTACAAGCAGATGAACGAGGATGTCTGGAACTGCTCGCAGTGCTTCTCGTGCGACCGCTGCCCGCGTGGCAATTCTCCCGGCGGACTCATCACTATCTTGCGCGAAGTGGCTGTCAAAAACGGCCTGCATTCCGCGAAAGAGGCGCTTGAAGGCTATAGCCGCATCGTCTACAAGATCATGTCAACTGGCACGCAGGTCTCGCCCGACATGCTGCAGCCGGACGCTTTCCCCGATTGGGGGCCAGAAGTGCGCGATGTATCAGACAATCTCGACCTCTGGCGACGCGCTATCCCACCGGAGACGCATCACACCACCGAATCTGCCTGGGTTGTCGATGAAAAGACGCTCACAGAACTCTACCTGATCTGGCATATGACCGGCGTGCTCGACATGATTAAGGAAATTGACGAAGGACTGCATATGATCTTGCAGGACGTGATGGAAGAAGCTCTTGAAGAAAAAGGTTTCAGTGTCTCTTGACCGCCTGTAACGGTTGGGCGGTTGCTATGCTGACCGGTTGAGGCCGGTCGGGAGGTAATATGTCTGGCGAAGTTTCCATTCCCGTAACCGCTATCACGCGTGGCACCATTCCGCAACGTGTCTTCCAGCGCGATCCGGCCAATGCGCCCACTGAAGACATTCGAGAAAAGCTCTTCGAAATCGAAGCCCAGGGCGAGTGGATCGTGCAGCGCGTCCCCGATGATAACATCGAAGTCATGACTAAGTATGGTCGCACCAAGCGCATTCCGCGCCAGTTTACCTGGCACCATAAGAGCTGCGGGCAGTGCGGGCATATTCCAGGCTATTCGACTTCCATCTTCTGGCTGCACCGCCAGCTTGGGATGGAATATAACGACCCCACCGACCAGACTTCCTGCACGGCCTGGAACTATTATGCATCCGCCACATCTAACGCCGCGGCGCAGGCGGCTGTAGCCGTGCGCAACTTTGCCGCGGCCTACGAAACCGGCTATTTCCCCATGATTCACTGTGGCACCAGCTATGGTCACTACAAAGAGACTCGCGAGCAACTGGTGCATCATCCCGAGTTGCGCAAGCAGGTACGCGATATCATGGCGAAGCTGGGCAAGCCGCTGATCATCCCGGAGGAGATTGTCCACTACAGCGAGTGGATACATGCCATGCGCTTTGAGATTGCGAAGCGCAGGGTCTTCGACGTGAGCAACATTACAGTCACCGTTCATCCGGCCTGTCATTATTACAAACTCGTGGCCGAAGATGCCATTTATGACCCCGATCTCTATGGTGGACAGCGCACCGCCGTTATCACCGCCGTCGTTGAGACGCTGGGAGCAAAGGTTGCCGATTACTCCACCTGGTTTGACTGTTGCGGTTTCGGTTTCCGCCATATCCTGGTGCAGCGCGATTTCACGCGCTCATTTGCCACCCTGCGCAAAATCGAGCGCATGAAAGAAGAGGCCAACCCCGATGTGACGCTCACCCACGATACCGGCTGCGTGACCACCCTCGATAAAAGCCAGTTTGCCGCCCGCGCCCATGGGCGCAATGTGGGCATTCCCGTCCTTTCCGAGGCGCAGTTCTCTGCTCTGGCAATGGGAGCGCACCCCTATCGCGTCTGTCAGTTGCACTGGCACAGCGTGGATTACCGGCCGCTGCTCGAAAAGATGGGCATCGACTGGCAGGCTCGCTGGGCTGAATTCCAGCAAGATATCGAGCGGTTACGCTCGGGCGAAAAACAATTTTTAACATGGGAGGATGCAGATGCCAGGTAATGCTGTCCTGATTATCGGCGGAGGCCCCGCCGGGTTGTATGCCGCGCGCAGTGTCGCCGATTTAGGCACGCCCGTGGTGCTGGTGGAGAAACGCGAACACCTGGGCGGTACGCCCGTGACCGCCAACTACGCCTCGTTCACGCCGCACCTGGAGGACGCCGAAACGGCTATGCAGCGTATGGTGAACGATGTGAGCGATGATCCCCTGATAGAGATACTGCTGCAAACTCGCGTGACGGCCAGCGAGGGCGGCCCCGGTGACTTTCAAGTCACTTTAGCCACCAGAAGCGGCGAAACGCGCTCGTTAAACGTTGGCTCGATCATCGTAGCCACCGGCTTCGATCACTTCGATCCGGGCCGCGAAACACAGATGTACGGCTATTACGAGTACGAGGACGTGCTTACGCTCGTTGATGCTGAGAAGATGCTGAAGGCGAAAAACTTCGTGCGTCCTTCTACCGGCCTCCCTCCCAAACGTATATGCTTCATTCAATGCGTCGGATCGCGCGATCGCCGCCTGGGCAATGAGTATTGCTCAAAGGTCTGCTGCGGCGTCGCTTCTAAGGAAGCCATAGAGATCAAAGAACTGCTGCCCGATGCCAAAGTCTTTATCTTCTACATCGATATGCGCATGTACGGCTTCTGGGAAGATCAGCTGTACTGGAAAGCCCAGGAAGAGCACAAAGTTAACTACATTCGCGGCATCGTAACCGAGGTGCTGCGGCGCGGCGATTCCCTGGTGGTTAAAGGTGAAGATACCACCATGGGCCGTCCTATGGAAGTCCCGATGGATGTGGTTATTCTCTCCGTAGGTATGGTGCCAAGCGCCGGAACCATCGAGATGGCTAAAGTATTGAACCTGCCACGCGAGCGGCACGGCTTTCTCGAAACCGTCGGCGCGCCACTGGATACCGTCACCACGCCTGTGCCGGGCATCTTCGTCGCTGGCGCGGCTGCCGGCCCTAAAGACATCGAGGATAGTATCTCAATGGCGGGAACGGCTGCCATGAAAGCGGTGAGTACCGTGCGGCGTCATCTGAAACAGGCCGCTATAGCTTCGTCAACGGGTGGCGGAGGGGAGTAGCTATGCCAGCTCCAGCATCCAACCAGAGCGAAACAGTAGGCCAGATCGTTGACACGCCCAGCGCGCTCGAGTTTATGCGCGAGGCGCTCGAAAAGATCACCGATGAAGAACTCACGGCTATTGTGGCGGAACTGCGCTACAAAAGCCAGCGTTTTCGCGCTCTACTCGCGCCGGATGCGCTGCCAACCCTGGATGAGCATGTGTTCCGGTCAATGCTTCGCTCGGTGTTCTCGACCCGCCGCCGCGTCGCAGAGGTCTTGTCCGCGGTTGACGCCGTGACCTTCCGCGACGCCGTAGGCAAACTTCTGCATGGGACACTGCCCATGGCAGAGCGCTTCGATACCTTTTGCGCAGCATTGGAGCCGCTCGACCTCTCCATGCGCTGTGATCTCGCGGGCGAATGCCTGCACTACTGGGATTTCGAGCGCTACTGGCTCTGGACCAGGTGGCTCTGGGACCCGGCGCGACTCACAGGCGCGTTGCCTCTGGTAACTATTCAAGAATTCAATTTGCATGGCGAGACTCCAGGGCTTACCTACATGAAGGTTGGAGAAGCGGTCGCATACGTCAATACCGTGGGTGAGGCAGCCGGCTTCCAGCACGGCGGTCGGGGGCTGCTCGGCACCGATGTCTATCTTGCCTGTGTCTATGTCGTGTACCTGTATACGGTGACACGCATGCGCATGACAAAGGAATTTAATCAAGTAATTCCCCAGTTTCCAGAACTCACCCGCCGATTACTTGGTATTTATAAAATGGAGGTATAAACGCATGACTGCCGTCGAACCCGAACGCATCCGCCAGAAAGAAGTCGCCATCGTACAGGGGGTAGACATCTCCGGTCAATGGAACCGCATGTTCGAAGAACGCGTGATCTGGGACTATGATACCTCCAAACTCGATGAGATCACGCAGATCGAAGGCGCGGAGTCTCTGGGCGCTTGCTATCAATGCGGCAAATGCACGCCCGTCTGCCCGGTAGATCATGTTGGGGATTATAGCCCGCGAAAAATCTTCCGCAAAACGCAAATGGGTACCAGCCTGCTCACAAGTCCAGACCTGTGGCTCTGCACCACCTGCGCCAACTGCCTGCGCGTGTGTCCCAAAGAAGTCAACATGATTAAGATCATGCCTGCCGCGCGCGAACAGGCCGTGCTGCTGGGCAATGCCCCGACCGAACTTTCGCAAGCATTCGAGAACACCTTTCGCTACGGCAATCCACTGGGTGAACCAGCGCGCAAACGCGCCGACTGGGCGAAGGATGCTGGTGTGCCAGTTCCCATTCTGGCGCAGATTTCCCGGCCTGTCGATATCCTCTGGTTTGTCGAGTGCTATCCCGCCTATCACCCGCGAGGCAAAGATGCCGCTCGCGGCCTGGCGCGCATCTTCAACGCGCTTGGCGTGGACTACGGCATCCTGGGTGTTGAAGAGAAATGCAGTTGCGATTCACAACGCCTGGCCGGTGAGAAGGGCCTCTTCGAGATGTTTGCCGAACACAACATCAAGATGTTCAGCAAATACCAGTTCAATACCCTCGTGACGGCTGATCCACATGCCCTCAACGCTTTCAAGCATGAATATCCGAAATATGGCGGCGAGTATAACGTCCTGCACTACACACAATTCCTGGCCCCCCTGCTGGATCGCATTCCCTTTAAGAAAAGCTTACCGTACCGTGTCACCTTCCACGATCCCTGCTACCTGGGGCGGCACAACGGCGAGTATGAAGCGCCCCGTCGCCTGCTGGAGGCGATCCCTGGCATTGAATTGACCGAGATGAAGCGCTGCAAATCGAACGGCTATTGCTGCGGCGGCGGCGGCGGCGGCATGTGGCTCGACAGTTTCGCGCGTCCCCATGTCTCCGAGCGTCTTTCCGAACGGCGCGTGCGTGAAGCGGTCAGCACGGGCGCGGATGTGCTGGCGGTCTGCTGCCCCTATGAAATCTCGCGTTTCGAGGATGCGGTGAAGTCCACGGGCAACGAAGGCAAACTGATTGTACGCGACATCATTGAATTGATCGATAAATCGATGCGCGGCTAGATACGCCCAATAGAAGGAGTACTGTAGTATGAACATCATAGTTCCGGTCAAGCTGGTCCCGGACCTCGTTGAAGAATTGGAGATCAACAACGATGGGACGGACCTCGAACGGGATGCGCTCAAGTTCAAGATGAACGAATGGGACGAAAGCGCGTTGGAAGAGGCGCTCCAACTCAAAGAGTTGCACGGCGGCACTGTGACGGTGTTGACGGTGGCAAGCGGCGACGTGGACGAAATGCTTTTTACGTGCGTCGCCAGGGGCGCGGATCGCGTAGTCAAAATAAACGGCGATTTTGAAGAGCAACACGATAGCCATACTGCTGCGCGAGCGCTGGCGGTAGCTATTCGCGAACAACCCTACGATCTGATCCTTACCGGCGTGCAGGCTGCCGATGACCTGGATGGGCAGGTGGGAGTATTGCTGGCTACCTACCTGGGCATACCCCATATCAGCGTGGTGAGCGGCATCGAAGCTGAACCCATGACTCGTACTGCCACCGTTCACCAGGAATATGCAGGCGGCATCATGGCAACCTTTGAGCTAGACCTGCCCGCCGTGCTGGGCGTCCAGGCCTCCCGCGCCATCCCGCGTTATGCCCCGGTGAGCCGCGTGCGCCAGGCCATGAAGACCGCGCGCATCGAAGAGATCGAGTCCACCACCCCTGCCGGGGCTGGCATTTCCGTGCGACGCATGTTCAAGCCGGAATCGACCGAACATGCTGAGATGCTCGAAGGTGACACCGATGAAATCGTTGACCGCGTCATAGAAATTCTCCGCGAACGCGGAATTATGAGGTAATACGTATGGCTGAACATGATGTCTTTGTCATTGCCGAACACCTTGAGGGCAAACTGAGCGATGTAACGTTCGAGATGCTTGGCAAAGCGCGCAGCATTGCTGCAACGCTGGGGGGCCGCGCGGTGGCGGTTCTGCTCGGTCACCAGGTGTCCGCGCTGGCTGAACAACTGGGAGCCGCTGACCAGGTGTTGTATCTCGAAGATGCCGGGCTGCGTTATTTCATCCCGGAACGAGCCGAGCAAGCGCTTAGATCGCTGCTCCAGGATGAAAAACCCACGCTGACCATGATCGCCAATACCTCTATGGGTATGGACCTGGCAGCCGCGCTGTCCGCCGGGCTGGACTGGCCTCTGATCGCGTATTGCAGCGATGCGCGGGCGGAAGACGGCAAAATCGTCGCCACCAGCCAGATTTATGGCGGCAAGATCGCCGTGGAAACCCTCAGCGAGAGCGACCACACGCTGGTATCCGTCCTCGCGGGTGTCTTCCCAACCGCGGAGGGACACGCCAGCAAAGCCGCCTCTATCCACACTATTTTCGGGGCCGCGAACGAGGGGCGCGTGCGCTTTAAGGGATTGACCGTTCCCGAAGCGGGAGACGTGGATATTACCCGCGAAACATTGCTGGTCAGCGTTGGACGGGGTATCGGCACAAAAGACAATATCGAGCTGGTCGAAGAGCTGGCAAATAGCCTGGGCGCTTCTCTTGCAGCTTCTCGCCCTATTATCGATAGCGGCTGGCTCCCCAAACAGCGGCAGGTAGGCAAATCGGGCCTGACCGTGAAACCCAAACTGTACGTGGCAGTGGGCATCAGCGGCGCGCCTGAACATTTACAGGGCATGAAGGACGCTGAACTGATCATTGCCATTAACAGCGATGCGGGCGCGCCCATCTTCGAGGTGGCGCATTATGGCATCGTTGGCGACCTGTTCGATATTGTGCCAGCCCTTTCAGAGCGGCTGGCCGAGGTTCGCGCAAAATAACACGGATGGAGTATTGTAGGGGCGACCCTTGCGGTCGCCCTGGTAAAATGTAAGGGACGATCCTCGTGGTCGTCCCGGCTCCTGCGGAGAAGCGCTATGACGTGGGCGAGTTCATTGTCATTCATCCTTGCCAGCGGCCCAATCGGGCCGGGCCGGCCAATCTTTGAATTTTTCACGCCGATCATGGAGGTGACCTTCTATGTGCTGGCGGCCATCTCCACCCTGGTTTTCGTGCTGGGCGTCTTTTTGAAAGTGCGCAAATACTGGCGGGGGAAACCAGACATGCGGCTGGATCACCTGCCCAGGCGTTTAAGCCAGGCTATCCGGCTGGTCGCGCAAAATGCCACCGTTGGCAAACGCGACCGCTATGCCGGCATCGGGCATTTCATGATTATGTGGGGGTTTATCACCCTCTTCCTGGGAACGGTCATCCTCGCGCTCGATTACGACCTCATCCGTCCCATTCACCCCGACTGGCAATTCTATCACGGCGATTTCTACTACATCTATAAACTTGTCCTGGATACGCTCGGCAGCGCCTTTCTCATCGGCTTGCTGGCTATGATGATTCGCCGCGGCTTCTTCCGCCTGCCGCAGCTCAACTATAAGCGCGTAGATCGTCCCCCGGAAACCTACGATCGCCGCACTTTTAAAGTAGGGGATGCCATCTTCGTGGGAGGACTCTTCCTCATTGGACTGACGGGCTATTTACTGGAAGGCTCGCGCATCGCGCACGATCAACCGGCGTCGATGGTCTGGTCGCCTGTTGGCTCAATCATCTCGCAGGGCTTTCTCAAGGTCGGTTTGACAGCTCCTCAACTGGTCTCCAGCCGGGTCATACTGTGGTGGATTCATGTGTCGTTAGCTCTGATCTTTGTCGCCTGCATCCCCTTTTCCAAAGCGGTGCATATGCTCGCGGATTTCGTCAATCTCACCTTCCGTGACGAAAAAGCCGGTGTAGCGCTGCCGCCCATAGCGGAGGAACCTGCCCCGGCGCATCCCGGCTATCGCGAGATTCGCGACTTTAGCTGGAAGCACCTGCTGGACCTGGATTCCTGCACCAAGTGCGGGCGTTGCCACGAGGCCTGTCCCGCTCGCGCTTCGGGCGCGCCCCTCTCGCCACGCGACCTGATTCTGGATTTACGAGATCATGCCGACGAACAACTCAGTTTCAAGGCATTGTTGAGCCAGCGCAATCTTCCTGTTCTCCCGGCAGATCATGGAGGCAATGGACTCAATGGCGCGTCTGCCAATCCTAAGCTGGTAGCCGGTGGAGTAATCAAAGCGGAAACGCTCTGGGCCTGCACCACCTGCCGCGCCTGCGTGGAAGCCTGCCCCGTTGGCATCGAACATGTGCCGATCATTGTAGAGATGAGGCGCAGCCTGCTCGATGAGGGCGATATGGACCCCAAACTCCAGGAAGCTCTCACGAACCTGTCGAAATACGGTAATTCGTTTGGCCTCTCGGATCGTCTGCGGGCAAAGTGGACCAAAAACTTGTCTTTCAAGATCAAAGATGCGCGTAAGGAGCCTGTAGAATATCTCTGGTTCGTGGGCGATTTTGCTTCCTACGACCAACGGGTGCAGGACATCACGCGCAAGGTGGCGCAAGTCTTCCAGCAGGTCGGGCTGGATTTCGGCATCCTGTATGAAGGCGAGCGCAATTCTGGCAACGATGTGCGGCGCGTCGGAGAAGAGGGCCTCTTCCAGATGCTGGCCGAGCAGAACATGAAGTCTCTGGGCAAGGCTACTTTCAAAACCATCGTAACAACCGACCCCCATAGCCTGAACGCTCTGCGCAATGAATACGGGCAACTAGGAGGCAACTACGAAGTAATTCATTATACCGAGCTTCTCTACCGCATGATTGAGAGCGGGCAATTACGGATTGAACACGCGCTTGGCTATCACGTCACCTATCACGACCCCTGCTATCTTGGGCGATACAATCGCGTTTTCGATGCCCCGCGCAACATCCTGAAAACGCTGGGATTGCACTTTACGGATATGGGACGCTGCCGCGAGAATAGTTTCTGCTGCGGGGCCGGCGGCGGGCGCATCTGGATGACCGAGACAAGCACCCAGGAGCGACCAAGCGTCAACCGCATTCGCGAAGCGGTGGCACTGGGCAACGTTGATTATTTTGTCGTCGCCTGTCCCAAAGATGTCACCATGTACACGGATGCCGTGAAAACATCCGGCTATGAGGGCCAGATTGCCGTCAAGGACATCATTGAACTCGTTCATGAAGCCCTGGAAGCCCAGTCTGCCGTAGCAGCAAGCAGCCCAACAACTGCGCAAGGCACGTAGGGACGCGATAATGATGTTTCACGACTAAGATCGGCAAGAGAATGTCATCCTGAGCGAAGCGAAGGATCTGACTTGCCGGACACTGAGATCCTTCGCTTCGCTCAGGATGACAAGACCGGCTTTGGTCGTTCAAGTTCATAATCGTGCCCTGCAAGAGGAGTGAGTTATGCGCTGTCCGTATTGTGACGTAAATGGTTCGCGCCAGGTGATTCACGCGCACCTGACCGATGCACATGGCGATAAGGTCATAGCGCGCCGTGACGAGCAAACGGGCAAGCTCTACTACCGGCTGGACTGTCCGCGATGCGATGAATACAGCGAGCGGGAGGTCAATCCACGCGGGCGCGACCCGACCTTTCTGCAAGCATTTGAACGCGAGATACGGCTGGTCGCATTCGATCTATTGTTATACCATATCGAAGATATGCATACGTAACGCGCAGTGTAGAGCGTTCGCGTAAGTTGGAGGAAATCGTGGGAACAGCGAACGGGTGTAACATCCCGGATGATCTTTATTATCTGATCGAGAAACATATCTGGGTGCGCCGCGAGTCCGATGCGCTGGTGACAGTAGGCATTACGGATGTCGCGCAGCACCTGGCCGGCAAAGTCATCGCCGTCAGTCCAAAGAAAGTGGGCAAGGTACTCGCAAAAGGACAGAGCGCGGGTACAGTCGAGAGCGGCAAATGGGTAGGACCTGTGCCGCTTCCCGTAGGGGGTGAACTGGTCGCCATTAACGATACCCTTAAGGGCAAACCCGGTCTGATCAATTCGGACCCGTATGGGGCTGGCTGGATTGTCAAACTGAAACCCATAAACTGGGACGAAGACAGCAAAGACCTTGTTACGGGAGATCAGGGTGTAGCTGTCTACCAGCAGGCGCTGGACGATAAGGGCATTGCCTGTCAATAGATTCTCTAGAATTCCTATATTCAAAGAAGGGAAGACGTAAGGTGACTTCGCACTTCTATCGCGGCTGTGAATTCCCGGCGGATCGGTACTACGACGTCGAGCGCGATGTCTGGGTACAACGCGATGAAGATGGCTTTGTCACAATGGGCATGACCGATCCGGCGCAGGCGCAGTGCGGTAAATTCGTGCATATTCGCTTCAAGGCGGCTGGCCGCGTGTTGCAGCGCGGGCAGAGCGCGGCGACCATCGAGAGTGCCAAGTGGGTTGGTCCGTTCCCGACGCCACTGAGCGGTGAAATTGTTGCTACCAACGAGGCGGCGTATAAACATGATATCCTGCTGGCAAACAAGGACCCGTATGGCGCGGGCTGGCTCGTGCGCTTGAAACCAGCCCATATCGAGGAAGAGTGGCCGCTTTTACTGTCGTCTGACCTGGCCTTTGAACGCTACAGGGAGAAGATTGTTGAACGGGATATGCGCTGCTACCGCTGCGCGGACTAAGCAATGGAACGCTAGAAAAATGGAGAGGCATGTGCTATGAGTTTTCGTGTCATTGATGGAGGCATGGTCCCCTGGCTGGATAGCCAGGTCATCTACCATGCCGTCGCCTCGGCCATGAACGGCGCCAGTGAGCCGACCGTGACGCTCGTACATCCATCCAAACCCTATATTTGCATCGGGTATCACCAGGAGTTGGAGAAAGAAGTGGATGTCGCCTATTGCCGCGAGAACGGGCTGCCCATCACGCGGCGGCAGGTAGGCGGCGGTGCGGTCTATCTCGACGAGAACCAGCTCTTCTGGCATCTCATCGTACCACGCTCGCAGGCCCCCTATCGCATCGAGGATATCTATACGCGTTACCTGGCAGGCCCCGTCAACGCGCTGCGCAGGATGGGTATTCCCGCCGTGCATCGCCCTGTGAATGATATTCAGGTCGAAGGCCGTAAGATTGGCGGCACCGGCGCAGCCACCATCGGCGATGCGGTAGTAATTGTTGGCAGCCTCATCTTCGACTTCAATTACGAGCTGATGGCGCGTGTGCTCAAGGTTCCCTCTGAGAAGTTCCGCGATAAGGTCTATCACAGTATGCGCGAGTACCTGACGACTATCAAGCGCGAACTGGGGTCGCGCGCTCCGACCTGGGAGCAGGGCAAACACATCCTGATCGAGGAAATCGCCAAATCGCTCTCGCAGGACGTGTACCTGGACCAACTGAGCGAGCGCGAACAGGCTGAGATGGGCATTTGGCGTGAGACGCTGGCGAGCAACGAGTGGCTCGCCCAGGCTGGCGGGCTGCGCCACAAGGGTCTGAAAATCGCCGAGGGCGTGCATGTGCGCGAAGCCGCGCACAAGGCCCCGGGCGGGCTGATTCGCGCTACCATCGTCGCAAAAGAGCAGATGCTTGATGACCTGACGCTCAGCGGCGATTTCTTCATCTTTCCAGACAACAGCCTTCCTGGCCTGGAAACAGCGCTCACCGGATCATCTCTCACCGGGCAAGAGCTACACGAACGCTCTCTAAAGTACTGGCAGGACCAGAAGATTCAGTCGCCAGGGCTGGCTCCCGCCGACGTGGCATTGGTTGTCATGCAGGCAGCCGGAGAACAGGCGGCGTAAATATAACCAGGGCGACCGCGTCGGTCGCCCTGCCTATGGTTGGGATGCTCCACAAGAGCATCCCTCGCGCGCAGGCCGCGTGCCTGCAGAAAGAGTGACGCGCTATGGATATGCAGACGGAAAGCCAGGTACAGGGACTTTCCAGCGAAATCGCTCGCCTGGTACGCGAACAAGTCGATGCCTACTTGCAGGAGAAAGAGGCCGAGAAGGAGACACGCACGCCCCGGCTGGCGATGATCGCCACCAAGGGAACGCTCGACTGGGCCTATCCCCCGCTCATCCTGGCAACAACGGCGGCAGCCCTGGGCTGGGACGTGGGCATCTTCTTCACCTTCTACGGCTTGAACATCATTCACAAGGAAAAGAGCAAGCACTTGAAGGTGGCGCCCCTGGCGAATCCCGCCATGCCCATGCCGGTTCCCAATATCATCGGCGCCATTCCGGGCATGACCGCCATGGGTACGATGGTCATGAAGGGCATGTTTAAGAGCCACCACGTCTCCACCATCGACGAACTGATGGAAATGGCTATCGAGTCGGGCGTCAAGTTGTGGCCCTGCGGTATGACCATGGACGTGTTCGGCTACAAGCCGACCGATTTCATCGAGGGCATTCAGGAGATATGCGGGGCGACGCATTTCCTCGGCTTTGCCAAAGATGCCGATGTCTCACTGTTTATCTAACAGGCACAGATCATCGAGCGGAAGCGCCGGAGAAGGAACGACTATAAAAGAAAAGGAGTTCGCGCCATGTCGAACGAGCGTGCCTGCTTGAGCGTCCTACGAGGTATCTCAGCGCAAGCAGCCGCTATCCTTGACCGCTATATGCGCGAGCAGACCCTCTGGGTTCCGGTTGCGGAGTTCCAGCAGTTTCTTCACACGCTCCACTGGGGCCGCTTTGAAGACCTTAACCTCGGCCTGCTGGATGGATTTGACCGGGGCGATCGCGGCGCGTTGCTTGAAGAACTGCGCGCCTACAACGCCGCAATGCAGCGCCAGCGCGAGCGTGTCGATCGCTTTCACCGCGCCTATCACCAGTGGCTCGACCGCCAACATAGCGCGCTGCCCGAGGTGTACAGCGAGCGCCTGCGCGCCTGGCAGCGGCGCTACGGCTTGTACGACTATTACCGTATCACCCACCTGGGGACGAAAAGCGGTCATTGAGCGCTTTCTGGCCGATCCAGAAGCGCATATGCAGGTGTTTGAACAGGCTTTTCTTGACCTGGAAGAACAACGCCAGCGAGAACGCGCCTGGCAGAAACAGGCGGACTGGTGGGAGAATCTCGGAAATGCCAGCGAAGGCGAACCCGTGACTACTCGGCTCGAAGATGCGCTGCGCGTCCTGGGACTTTCGCAGGGGGCCTCGTTTGCGAAAATCCGCCACGCTTATCGCGCGCGCGCAAAAGCGCTGCATCCCGACCGGCGGGGAGCGGAATCGACCGGGCAGATGGCGGCGCTGAATCGCGCCTACGCTTACCTGCGCAGGTACTACCGCTCAGCCGCGCCTGAGACAAAGGGGTCAGAACTATGAGTATGGAAATCGAATCCGTGATTTCAAGCTGCGTCGCCATGTTGCTGAGCAATCCGCAGATGTCGCGCGAAGAGTCTGCGCGCCTGCTCAATCGCTGGGAAGAACTGGGGTACATCAGTCGCCAGATGCGGGCGATAATCATACAACGCCTGCGCGAAAACCAGCAAAACGGGCCAGCGCCTGACAACGCCCCGGAACCGCAATAGGTGCGCCGCCCGTTCGCTAGAGGCCAACCGCGCTATCGCTCAGCGCTGCCGACCCAAAGTGAGCCGTGAGAAAGCGAGGTCAATGTGACACTAGAAAAACAGCAGTATCATTTTCCATCCGAACTATATTATGAAGGCCAGGCCCGTCTCTGGGTGCATGTCGAGGGGGACACGGCTACCATTGGGCTGACTGAGCTTGCCCTGGAAACCTTCGGCGATATTGTCTATATTTCCACCATCAAGACAGGTAAGTACGTCGAAACCGGCCAGGTGATCGGGTCGGTCGAAGCCGCAAAGATGGTTGACGACCTGGTGGCTCCCATTAGTGGCGAAATTATGGCTTGTAACGAAGAGATACAGCGCAATCCCGCGTTAATCAATGCCGATCCCTACGCTGGCTGGTTGATCAAAGTCAAACCCTCGGCATGGGAACGGGATGCAGAAGCCTTGCTTCATGGCCCGGCGCTTGAAGCCTGGATCAAGGAACATCCGGGAGGGTTTGGGCAATGAATGAATGGCGCTTGATTATAGATGATGGCGTAAGCGCCTCCTTTGGATTGGCTGCCGATGAGTGCCTGGCACACCGCGTCGGGGCAGGCACTAGCCAGCCAACCCTGCGCTTATATACCTACTGCTCTTCCTGCGCGCTGGTCGGTCGATTCCAGAATACCGCCAACGAAATCAACCTGGCGTACTGCGAGACGCACGATATCCCCCTCAACAGGCGCCCCACAGGTGGCGGAGCCATCATCATGGGTAAAGATCAGCTCGGCATCGCGCTGTGCATTCCAGGCCGTGAGGAAGATTCGTACCGCCACGCCCGCGAGTTGATGGCGCATTTTTCGGCAGGCATCATCAGCGGTTTAGAAACGCCCGGTATCCAGGCAACTTTCCAGGGCAAGAATGACGTAGAAGTCCAGAACCGCAAAGTGGCCGGACTGGGAGTGTACCGCGCTCCCGAAGGGGGATTGCTGTTTCACGCCTCGGTGCTGGTCGATCTTGATATCGCCTTTATGCTTAGCGTTCTCAAAACCCCCTTTGAAAAAATCACCGATAAAGCCATCGCTACCGTCGCCGAGCGCGTCACAACCATCCGGCGCGAAAGTAGTTCACCTCTGACCCTGGATGAAATCCGCGCGTATATCGCCGCCGGGTATCAAAAGACTTTTGGCGTCTCGCTGGTACCGGGCGATTTTACGCCGGATGAGCTACAAGCCATCGACGCGCTGGAAAAAAGTAAGTACCTGACATCCGCATGGGTGTACCAGACCACCGCTATTCCCGATACCTTCGGCTCGGCGAAGATCAAAACTCCCGCCGGGCTGCTCGATGTACGCGCTACGCTGGCAGGTAATACCATCAAAGCCATTTTCATTGGCGGCGATTTTTTCGCGGCGGAAGGGGCTGTTGCCGATCTCGAAGCGCGATTGCGCTGGCATCCCGCCAGCCCGGAAAGCGTGCGGGTATCCCTGGCGGCAGGGTATGCTGAACATGCCGATCAGTTGAACCACCTTCCCCTCGATGCCTTGCAAGAGGCGATCCGGCAGGCGGTTCGTGATGCTCAAAAAGCTGAATCCGCCGCGCGCGCCGATCCCTATGGCTGTTTTGTCAATCCCCAGGAAAAGGTAATGCCATGAGCGAAACCGTCTTTGTTCCGCTGGATGCGATGCGCGCCATCCCTTTGCCCGGCAGCCTGGAACAGGCCTACACCCCGCATATGCAACAGGCGATGGACAGCGCGTTCGCGCTGCGCCGGCAGCATTTCCCAGATGAGATTACGTTTCACGCGCCCGGCCTGCGGCGCTATAAAACAGTCGAATATCCCGACCAGGATCACCGGAGCTTCGTGTCCATCAGCCTGACAGGGGCGGAATGCGCGCTGGCCTGCGATCACTGCAACATGAGCATTCTCAAGAGCATGGCTCCGCTGCCCAGATTCGGCGGGTCGCTGTTTGATATGTGCAGCGAGCTGGCGCGCCAGGGCGCGGGCGGGGTGCTGATCTCCGGCGGCAGCAATAAAAAAGGACGTGTGCCGCTCCTCAAGCATATCCCCGACCTGGTGCGCGTCCGGACTGAGCTTGGCATGACGATCCGCATCCATCCGGGCATCCCCGACGAGGAAACCATCGCGGCGCTGGCGGAAGTCGGCATTGACGGTGCCATGATGGACATTATCGGGGATAACGACACCATCCGCGACGTGTACCATCTCGCCGGTACCACCACCGAAGATTACGAGCAGGCCCTTGCTCTGCTTGATCGCTACGGCGTGCCATCCATCCCCCATATCATCCTGGGGCTGCACTACGGGCAAATGCGCGGCGAGCACACAGCGCTGGAGATCATCGCTCGCCACCAGCACAAAACAGTGGTGCTGGTGATTTTGATGCCCCTTTCCGACGCGCCGATGGCCCGAGTAACGCCCCCGCCCGTTGAGGAAATCATGGATTTTTTTGCCCGCGCTCGCGTGACCCTGCCGCAGTCCCCTCTGATGCTGGGCTGCGCCCGTCCGGCCGGGCAGAGTAAACTACAAACCGACCGCGCCGCCGTTGATGCTGGCCTCAACGGTATCGCCTACCCCGCCGAGGGCATCATTACCTATGCCCGGCAGCGCGGCCTTCAAACAAAACTGATCAATGCGTGCTGCGGCGTGCAGTGGTAATCCAGAGAAAACGTGCAAGGAGAACCTCAATGGCAAAAGTAACCGTTCCCGTTAAAGAGCAGGCAGAGCAGTTCCACATTTCCCCCGACTACGTTCGTATTTCGATGGCTGCCGCCATTCAACTGGGCTTGAAGCCAGGGCGCATGTTACGGGGCGCAACCTGCGGCTGCATCAATCTCTTGCAAAATTATCCCGAAGGCTGTTATGCGAACTGTTCTTACTGCGGTTTGGCGCGCGAACGCCCCGGCACCCCGGAAGACAACACCTTCATCCGTGTGGCGTGGCCCCTGTACACTACCGACCTGGTCGCTGAGAAAATCGCCGAACATGCGGACGAAGTCGGACGTGTGTGCATTTCCCAGGTGCAGGATCACCGCGCGTACAATGACCTGGTAGATATGACTCGCCGCGTGCGTAACTTGAGTGATGTCCCCATCTCCGCGCTGGTTTCCGCTACAACCCTCAACGTCGAGCGCCTCTACCACATCCAGGAGGCTGGAGCCGATATTATCGGCGTCGGCCTGGACGGCGCCAGTAGAGAAGTGTTTGAACAGACCCGCGGCAAAAAGGCGCGTGGCCCGCATGACTGGGACTACCACTGGTACATCGTGCGCGAAGCCCGCCGCATCTATGGCCCCCTGAAAGTCAACTGTCATGTTGTGGTTGGGCTTGGCGAGACGGATCGGAACTTGATCGACCTGTTTTATTCGGCGAAGGATGAACAAATCGCCGTATACCTGTTTAGCTTCAATCCCGAACCCGGCACCGCTATGCAGCATGTGCCACGCGCTCCGCTCCATCGCTGGCGGCGCATCCAACTGACGAAGTACCTGATCGAAAATAGCAGTCTTGATCGTAGTTTGATCGAGTTTGACGAAGCCGGGAACCTGGCTCGCATCGATGCGCCGGACATGTTGGTAGAGGTGGCGATCAACACCGGATTGCCTTTCATGACCAATGGCTGTCCCGATAAGCAAGGCAAGGTTGCCTGCAACCGCCCCTATGGTTCGTATCGCCCCGGCGAGGAATTCCGCGATTATCCCTTCCTCCCCATGGCGCATGACCTGGCGCAAATCCGGCAGCAGATGCGCCTGGAGGAGGTCTGGCAGTTTCAGAGTGGTACCGCCTGATTGTCGTCCATAACTATGCCATGCTTACAGAAAGGAGAGCCTCGGTGAACGAACCTGTACGACTACTAACGCTGGGCGCAGTTTCCTGGATTCGCACCCAGGCCCTGTATCACGCCCTGGCTGAGTTGATGACAGAAGACACCCCCGACACTATCATTCTGACGCGCCCCAGAGAACCCTATCTTTGTGTCGGCTATCATCAACCCCTGGACGCCGTACTCGACCGGGCAGCCTGCCATGCCGCGGGCCTGCCCATCGTCCGGCGACGAGTGGGCGGCGGCACCACCTACCTGGACGAAAATCAACAGTTTTACCAGTGTATTTTCCACCACAAACGCCTGCCTTACGGGGTTGACGGCGTATACGCCCAACTTCTGAGCGCGCCTGTGGCCGTCCTGCGGAAGCTGGGCCTGCAAGCTGATATATGCGACGGGAACGAAATCGAAGTCGATGGCCGGAAAATCGCCGGAGTGGGCGGCGGGCGGATCGGCGAAGCTGTGGTCGTGGTTGGCAATATCCTGCTCGATTTTGATTACGAAATAATGGCGCGTGTCTGGCATGTCCCATCGGAAGACTTCCGCCGCCTCGCTTACGAAGCCATGCGCCGCCGTATCACCACACTGTGGAGCTTGATCCCGCAGCCTGCATCCCCCATTTCCGCCGACGAGATCCAGGCGCTTCTTGCCGAAGCATATCCCTTCGCGCTGCATCGCCCGGTCGTAGCCGGGTCGCTGACGGAGGCGGAAGAGGCGAAAGCCTCTGAAATGGAAGAGCGGCTTCTCTCCGAAGAATGGCTTCATCTCCATGCGCAGGATACAGACGAACCCATGCGGAAATTAAAAATTTCGCTCGATGCTTTTGTCCATGCTGAAAAAGCCTGCGTGAACGGAACAGTCATCGGCGGCACGTTTTTCGCTCGCAATGACGTGATCGAGCAGGCTCTCTTAACAGGTGACTTAGCAGAGGAAAACAGGCATCTTTTAGAAAACAGGCTGATAGAAAACAGGCTGATCGGTGTGCCCCTGAAACATTGGCGCGAAGTCGTTGAACAGTTAGCCGCAAACCCCTGAGTGGGCGCGTGTGTTTCAAACGAAAGGAGGGCTGTCTTAGGCAACGAGGCGGTTAAGCAGTTGCTTCTCCCTGTTACTTCTTGTATACTTTGTAATGAGAAGGTAGGATTTAACGGCTAAGACAGTTAGCCGGCATTTGCTTCGCACAAAGGTTGATCAGCATTACTTATGGACAAAGAATTTTATCGACGCCACGCACAAATCTGCGGCGTTTTCGCTCATCCCTTGCGTCTGGAACTCCTTCAGTTGTTGCACGAACGCGGTGAATGCACCGTGGGCGATCTTGCCGAAGCGACAGGTGTGCGCATGGCAAATCTGTCGCAGCATCTCGCGGTCATGCGCTCGAACGGATATCGTGGTAACACGCAGGGAAGGTGTCAGCATCTACTATCGCATCTCTGACCCCCGCATTATGCAGGCATTCGATTTAATCACCGATGTCATGCTCGGACAAATGGCCCGCGAAGGAGAACTGCGCCGCGAGTTCGCTGCGAATCTCGAGGATTGAGCGTAGTTCAGGTGAGATATCCCCAGTTTTTGCCTCTTGACAATCGCATATTTACGTGCTAATATTCGATTATTCGATAGTTTGAATAAATATTCGAGGCACGTCAAAAAATGGAACGAGAGCAAGAACAACATCTGTATCGCCTGCAGGCTGATCTCTGTCAGACGCTCGCCGATCCAACGCGGCTAGAAATGCTTTCTCTGCTTGGCGATGGGCAGAAAGCCGTCAAAGACCTGGTCGCTCTGCTCGGTCAGCGACAGGCGAAGGTGAGCCAGCATCTTGCCCTGCTGCGCCAGCGTGGAATTGTGCGCGCTGAGCGCGTAGGCAACGAGATGCACTACTCGCTGGTAGACGCCCGCATTCTGGATGCCTGCCACATCACTCGTGAGATTTTGCTTCAGCAACTCACGCAGCAGGGAACGTTGGCCACGATGATGGCTGGAACGAGAGAGAGCTAAGTATGCCCATCTATGTCTATCGTTGTGAGCGCTGCGAGGAACGCTTTGAGCGACTAATTCCAATGAGCGCCAACAGCGCAACTTCTCCCTGCCCAAAATGTGGCGCAGGCGAAGCGCGCAAGCAAATTTCGACCTTTGCAACCCTTGAGAAAGGGGTATCAACCAACCAGGCTGCATGCGCTCCGACCGGTGGCTGAAGCCTTCGCTAGAGGAGCGGTCGCTTCTACTGATGAGAACAGGTGATAGTCCTGATTGGGATATCCACAGAACAACAATTGGAGAAAAAATCTATGATGAAAACAACCTACGGCTTTGGCACGAGTTTGAAGTTTCCTTACGATGAAGCCGTCCAGCGTGTGAAGGCGGCCCTCAAAACTGAGGGGTTCGGAGTGCTTACCGAGATCGATGTGCGCCAGACTTTGCGCGAGAAACTCGGTGTCGAGATGGAATCTTACGTCATCCTGGGCGCCTGCAATCCGCCCCTGGCGCATCGCGCGCTAGAGCAGGACCTGGATATCGGCCTGCTGCTTCCCTGTAACGTAGTTGTGCGAGCCGAGGGCGCGGCGAGCCGTGTAGACGTTGCCGATCCACAGGCCATGCTCGGCATTGTCGGCAACGAAAAACTTAATGTTGTCGCCGATGAAGCCAGGCAGCGCTTGTTGCGCGTAGTAGCTGCGCTCGGTAGCCAGGTTTAAAAAGCGTAATGATGTGTGACTGCCTGCTGCTGTAGAAGCGAGGCAGTCGCACACACTAGTAGCAGATCAGGAGTTGTTATGGTCTTTCAGCGTTTGTTTAACAAGCCTTCAATTGAGGAAGTGTCAGCGGAGGAGGCGAAAGCGAAACAAAAAACCGGGGCGGTGATCGTCGATGTGCGCGAGCCGTCTGAGTGGCGCGAGGGGTATATTCCTGGAGCAAAGCTCATTTCGCTCGGCAGTCTTACCAAACGCGCGCAGGAACTGGACCCATCAAAAGAGGTCATTGCTGTCTGCCGCAGCGGAAGTCGCAGTCTCAGCGCCGCAGCGATCTTGCAGAGAGCGGGATTTACGCGGGTGAGCAGTATGAGTGGGGGTATGATAAGCTGGACGAGGCATCGTTTCCCGGTCAGCCGGACATAATAACCGGCTTGCACTTTTTGTACGGGTGGGCGCATAAGCTATGCGCCCACCCGTTTTGTCGAATGTTTATCCATGTGGAGCGGGGCGAAAAATCGCGGGCGTATCGATCAGCAAAGGAGCCGCGCTGCGATAAATCTCGGCATAGGCCACGCCGAGCATTCGTCCGTAGTAGTGATCCTCTGCTTCGTACAAAGCCAGCAAGCTGTCATCTTTGACGCGGAAGATCGACTGGTAGGCGGCGAGTGCGCGGCGCTTGCGCTCGTACACATCACTCACATCGACGGCGAAGGCGAACTCGCTCCAGGGCGGCTCCATTTTGCAGTGCGGAAAAAAAAGACGCTCAACGATCCAGGGTTCCTGCTCGGCTAGCAGTTCGCCCCCCGGTACTCGTTCCCACTGGCCCAGGCGAGCCAGGAATACCGCCGCGCGAGTCAACCCAACCATGGCGGCGTGATCGGGATGCACGCACGCCTCCCCTGTGCCGTACACCTGGCGCGGGCGATGCTCGCGGATCAACCGGGCGAGCTGGAGGCGCGCACTCATAGTGTCGGCCAGGAAGCGGTCTTGCAGACCGAGCGTCAGCCGCTCTACGCCAAGGATGCGAGCAGCCTCGTCAGCCTGCTTCGCTCGCACGCCCGGTTCAGCAAATTCGGTTGGTTCGCCATCTGTCAGATCAACCAGCAGGATACGCAGTCCTTGATCGGACAGTTTAGCTAACGTGCCGCCCATCTGGGACTCAGCATCGTCAGGATGGGCGGAGATGACCAGGGCATCGTAACTCATAGAATAATCTCCTTTCACACTTCAGCAACAGCCAGCCCTTTCCAGCTAGTCACAGGTGCAGCACGGTAATATTGACGTAGAGCATATATACGGCAACCACCAGGATCACCCCGGCGAAGATGCGTGCCAGCGTCTTCTTCTGTTTCCCCAGGCGCGTTGCCAGGCGCGCACCCGCCAGTCCTCCGAGTACGCCGCCCGCGATATATTCGAGCGCAATAGCCCAGTTGATAAGGCCGGAGAGGGCATAGGTGAAGGCCGTTGTCGTGCCGAACATGCCGACTGAGAACAGCGAAGTGCCAATGGCGTTCAAGAGCGGCATACCTGTGGCAAACATCAGGCCAGGCACGATCAGGAAGCCCCCTCCGATGCCAAAGAAGCCCGAGAGTGCGCCGACCAAAAAGCCGACCGGCGTGGTTCTGGCGAGCATCTTCTTGCCTGTATGGATAGGTTTGGGAGTAGTGGACTTTGCCGGGCGCAGCATGGTAATGGCAACGCCGATCATCAGCAAGGCGAAGAAAAAAAGCAACTGCTTGCCTGGGACGATTTTGCCGATTTGCGCGCCCAGCGCTGCGCCCAACACCCCCGGAATGGCAAAGGCGATCGCGGGCAGCCAGCGCACATTGCCTATTCTCCAGTGCGGAATCAGGTTGATGTAGGCTGTCAATGCCACCGCCAGGGCTGTTGTCCCGATCACCACGTGCGGGTTGTGGTACCCCACCACATAGAGCAGCAGCGGCACCGCGAGAATGGAGCCGCCTCCCCCGATCAGGCCCAGGGTAAAGCCCACGAGCACGCCGGAGAAAACGGCCAATACCTGTTGGAGTACAGTCAACGATCCCATCACATGCGCCCTTTGAGCATGCCGTGCCAGTACATCAGAGGTAAGCCATAGGCTTTGAGCAGGTACATGCTTAACCGCTCCTTGTTCTGATTGAACGGGAAAGATTCCTTCAGCTTCAGGTTGTAGTCAAACTCCGCCAGCACCAGCCTGCCATAGCCCGTGACCAGCGGGCAGGAGGTATAGCCATCGTAGGACTCAAAACGGGGACCCTCCGCCACGCGCATTACCTGGAGCAAGTTGTGGGCAACCACCGGGGCCTGTTTACGCACCGCCGCACCCGTCTTGGACGTGGGTAAGCCTGCGGCGTCACCGAGCGCGAACACTTCGGGGTAGTCGGGATTCTGGAGGGTGTGCTTGTCCGCCTTGACCCATCCCTTAAGCGGCCCCTCCGTATTGGCCAGCGCGCTGCGCTTGACGAAATCCGGCGCGCTCATCGGCGGAGTAATATGCATCATGTCGTAGTGCATCACCACTTCGCTGTTATCTTCCAGGTTGATAAACACGGCTTCCTTTGAGGCTGGCCGCACTTCAACCAGCTCGTGCTTAAAAGTCGTCTCGATCCCCTTGCGTGCGATGACCTTGAGCAGCGTGTTGCCGTATTCTTTGACCGAGAAAATGGCTCCCGTGCCGCTCACGAAGCGGATGTTGGCCTTGTCGCGCGCGCCATTTTTACGGAAGGTCTCATCCGCCAGGTACATGATCTTTTGCGGCGCGCCAGCACATTTGATCGGCGTGGATGGCTGCGTGAAGATAGCCTGCCCGCTGGAGAAGGCGCGAATGGTCTGCCAGGTTTGCTCGCACTGCTCGTAGGCATAGTTACTGCATAGCCCGTCTTTGCCCAGGTTGCCCTCCAGCCCCTTGATCTTCTGCCAGTCGAGCTGGATACCCGGCGCCAGCACGAGATAGTCGTACTCGATGGTGCGCCCCTTATCCGTGACCACTTTTTTATCCTGTGGGCAAAGCTCCACTACGCTCTCCTGAATCCAGGTCGCACCACGTGGAATCAGGCCTCGCTCGCTCCGCTTTGTGGCCTCTTTCTTGAAGACGCCGCCACCGACGAGCGTCCAGAGTGGCTGGTAATAGTGAACGTCGGATGGCTCGATGATGGCGATGTCCGGCTGCTTGAGCGACCGTGATAGCCGCGCCGCTACCGATATACCGCCACTGCCGCCGCCTACGATAACAATACGATGATGCTCTGTTCCTGTTGTACTCAAGGCCTCTTCTCCTGTGAAGTGTTATTCATCTGATGAACGGGGTAGAGGAGCTTTCGTTGCACTCCACCCCGCATTCACGCCGCTACAGAACGGGTATTGGAACGATTACAGGTGGGCGTGCGCCGTGTGGTCGTGATGCCCAGGCTGGCTAGCAGTCTCCTCCGTCGTCAACGGGAAGCCGCGTTCCGCCCAGTCGGGTACGCCTCCCTGCCCGACCACGACCACCTCACAGCCGGTTGCGGCGACGATGCTGGCTGCCATCTCGGCCCGGTGTCCTGAGCGGCAGATGAGCGCGACTGGCTGGTTGCGCGGCACTTCGTCCAGGTGCTGCGGCAGGTCGCCGATGTGCAGGTGCAAAGCGCCTGGAATGTGTCCCTCTTTCCACTCGTCATCCCGGCGCACATCGATCACAGTCAGGTTTGTGCGCTGTGACCAGCGTTTATACAATTCGTCAACGTCGATCATCTCGTATGAGTTGAGCGGCAGGGCGGCGGCCTTCCACGAAGAAACGCCTCCGTCTACAAAGCCGTTGATATCTTCCCAGCCGATGCGGATCAACTGCACCACCGCTTCGCGGCGACCCTCTTCATCCTCTACCAGGATCATGATCGGGGTATTGTAGGGCAGAATCCAGCCGATATAGGTGCCGAACTGGCTATCAAGCTCGATATTGTACGAGCCGGGAATATGCTCGCGGGCAAAGGCGGCGCGAGACCGGCCATCAACCAGGCGCATACCCTGCGCCATCTGCTGCTGTACCGCTGGTGTGGAGAGTGCAGGCGGAATGGGCATCGACCCCAGGACAGCCCGACCGTACTTGTTGGCGTCGTGCATATGGCTGTAGTACGCGGGCCACGCAATATACCCCGCAAGTTGCCTCTGGATAAAGTCTTCTTCGTCCTTTGCAACAGCTGCCGGACTCACCAGGCGCTCCTGCGCAATCGTCGTCGAACGCGCTGGCGAAGATGAGGTAGACATGCAGAACGAACCCGCGCCGTGCGTCGGGTATACCCGCACCTGACCAGGCAGGGTATCGAGCAGGCGCCGCAGCGTCGCGTATTGCTGCCTGGTCAGGGTGAGCGTGTGCGCCGGTCCCAGCAGGTCGGTGCGCCCGGCATTGCCAACCAGCATACTGCCGCCGCTGAAGAGCGATGAGGGCGTTTCGCTGTCAGGCTCGTAGAGCATGTAGCTGACATGTTCCGGCGTGTGGCCCGGCGTGTTCAGTACCTGAAACGCCGCTTTCCCCACATTGATGCGGTCTCCCTCGCGGACGGAGCGGTCCGCGTACACCAGGGGATCGCCATCGCTGGCGATAATCTTCGCGCCGGTCCTCGCGGCCAGTTCGCGCCCGCCGCTTACGTAGTCATTGTGTATGTGCGTCTCCAGAACAAGCGCAATCTGCGTACCCGCTCGTCTGGCCGCTTCCAGGTAGACATCGATATCACGCCGCGGATCGACGATAGCAGCCACGCTGCTCTCCTCTTCAGCGACAAAGTAGGATTGATGTCCTAATCCCTCGAGAAAAAATTGCTCGATCTTCATGTATAATCTCCTATCCGCTTCGTAAACGACACCTGGATGCAGCGGGAAACATCCGGCATTCTTTCTACAAATCACTTGTCTACTGATCACTGGCAACATTGTTTCGGAAGCATTGATTAGAGTATAATATTACTAATTGGTAAATGTCAACATGACGACATAACAAGTTATAACGAGTTAAGCGTTGTGATTCGTTGGTGATGTTGCTGTGAAATGAAGAACATGCGTGAAAGAGAGATTTGATGGCTATGCAACGTCTGAACGCTGGCCCCATACCTTTATACCACCAGTTGAAGCAGGCCCTGCGAAGCGAGATCGAGCGCGGGGTCTATAAACCGGGAGATCGCTTGCCCTCGGAGCCAGAACTTATTCGCCTGTACGGCATCAGCCGCATCACCGTGCGCCAGGCGCTCGAACGAGTTGGATGCCGAGGGGTTGATCGTGCGTCGTCACGGCAAAGGGACCTATGTAGCCGAGCGCCGCATCGAGCAAGAGCTGGTTCGCCTGACCGACTTTATGGAAGACATGCAGCAGGCGGGGCAAAATCCCTCCTCGCGCGTCCTGGCGCTCGCTCATGAACCAGCAAGCCTGGCCGTCGCGCGAGCGCTGCATCTGAAGGATGGGACAGAGGTGGTGCGCGTGAATCGGTTGCGGCTGGCCGACGACCGGCCAATGGCGTTCGATATTACCTGGCTGCCCCTCCGCTTTGGCGAATTGCTGGTGGGGATGGACCTGACGCAAGAAACCATTTACCATATATTGGAGACGCGCTATGCTATTCCGGTGGTATCCGGCGCTTTCTCCATTACCGCTGTCACTGCCACACACCAGCAAGCTGACCTGCTGGATGTGCCTGCCGGAGCCGCGCTCTTAGTTATTCGACGCATCTCATATACGGCCAGAGACGAACCGGTCTATGTGCAGGATCGCTACTACCGGCCTGACCGTGTGCAATATCGCGTTATGCTGCGGCGACATGACGAGGCAGGGGGGAATTCCACAATCGACGAGTTCCGGCCAGTGTTCGAGACGCAGGAGACCGCGCTGTAAGAGCATCTTTGCTTTTTGTGTCAGTGCCGTGGCCGAGGCTCAGGCCATCGTTTCGATCAGTTGGAGAAAGGCCTGCGCCGCCTTCGAGAGCCGCTTCCCCTTCATGCGCACGATGGAGAGCGGCCTTTGCACGACGAAATCTCGCAGTGCAACGCGCTTGAGATGCCCGGCTGCGACTTCCATTTGAATGGTATGCTCTGACACAAATGAAACTCCCAGGTCGGCTGCCACCACCCGCTTGATCGCTTCGGTGCTGCCCAACTCCATAATCGGGTGGAGTGCTTCCACACCTTGATCGGCCAGCGCTTTCTCCAGTACCGACCGTGTTCCCGATCCCTGCTCCCGTAAGATAAACGGCGGGCGTTGCGCGAGAAACTGCTGAAATCGTCAACTCCTCTCCGTCCACTTGCTCAAAGTGGACGGAGGTAATCAGCACCAGTTCATCCTGTCGCCACACGCTTTCAAGCAACTCGCTATGCGTGACACCGCCCTCAACCAATCCCACCTCCAGCCGGTGCGCCAGCAGCTTGCTCTGGATTTCCTCGGTATTGGCAATCTCAACAACGAGGTCCATAGCCGGGTACAGCGCCTTATAGCGTCCCAATAGCTCCGGCAGTAAGTACGTCCCGATCGTCGTGCTCGCTCCGAGCGCCAGGCGACCGCGCTCCAATCGCTGCATTTCATTAAGCGCTAATTCCGCCTCATCAGCCAGCGCGAAGATGCGACCAGCGTACTCGTAGAGCAATTTACCCGCTTCGGTCAAATATACCTTCTGCCCGACTTGCGTAAACAACGGCTGTTTCAACGCCTTCTCCAACTGCTGTACCTGTTTGGAGACAGCCGGTTGGCTGATGAAGAGCGCCTCCGCCGCGCGCGTAAAATGTCGTAGCTCGGCCACCTTGTGAAAGATTAGCAACTGGTTGAAGTTCATTGCAATCTCCTCGCACAGCTTTCTCAATAACTTGTAGCTATTGAATCTATATATAACATGTATTGGAGTTATTGCGCAAGCAGGCATATACTTATTCCAGCAGGTTCTGTAATGTATTTAGCCAGGCTTTTCCTGATAAATGAAAGGGAAGCACGTTTGACGAAGTATGCATTTGTCATTGACCAGCGCAAGTGCATCGGCTGCCACGCCTGCACTGTGGCATGTAAAGCCGAGCACGATGTTCCCATAGGGGTATACCGCACGTGGGTGAAATACATCGAGAAGGGCGAGTTCCCCAACTCGCGCCGCTATTTCCTGGTCAACCGCTGCAACCACTGTGACGATGCTCCCTGTGTGGCCATCTGTCCCACCAGGGCGCTCTATAAGCGAGCGGATGGCATCGTCGACTTCGACAACACGCGCTGCATCGGCTGCAAGTCGTGTATGCAGGCGTGCCCCTACGACGCGCTCTACATCGACCCCAACAGCCATACCGCCGCCAAGTGCAACTACTGCGCCCACCGCACCGAAGTGGGATTGGAACCAGCCTGTGTCGTGGTCTGTCCCGAACGCGCCATTATCGCCGGTGACATGCACAATCCTACTACCGAGATCGCGCAGTTGATCGCTCGCCAGCCCGTGCGGGTGCGCAAGCCAGAGCAGGGGACGGGGCCTAATGTCTATTACCTGGGGGCAGAGGAGGCGGCCATTAATCCCGAAGTGGCGACGGCGGAACTCCCACATATGACGATGTGGAGTACCGTGCTCAAGCCACATGCCATGAACGAGGATACTATTAGCCGGGAGCAAATCGCTGCGCGCTTCCACTTCTCCAACGACCATCAACCCGCTCAAGCCCTATAAACCACTCCAACCAGTGCGGCGCGACTCCAGAGACGCGCAAATCGTCTACGATACGCCGAAGAATAGCGCGCCGTGGGGCTGGAAAGTCTCTACGTACCTCGGCACAAAATCGCTGGGCGCTGGCGTGATGTTGGTGGCGGCTCTGGCGCTGGCGCTCTATGGGCTAAATGCGCCCATCGGTGGGGCGATGAACGCTCTACTCGGTATCGCGGCTCCGGTGATTGGCGGTCTCTTCATTGCCGTAACTCTGGTGCTGCTCGTCGCGGACTTGAAACGTCCCGATCGCGCGCTGTACCTCGTTACGAAGGCCAATCCAACCTCGTGGCTGGTCTGGGGCGGCATCATTCTCGCCATCTTCGGGCTGATCGAAGCGGTATGGTTCCTGGCCGCAGTGTTCGGCTTCTCCATTGTCCTGCGCGTCTTGCTCATTCCCGCCGCCCTCTTCGGGGCAGCCTCGGCTGGCTACACCGCTTTCCTCTTCGGGCAGGCCGAGGGACGCGACTTCTGGCAAAGCCCCCTGCTGCTGCCAATTCTCCTAGTGCAGGCAACGCTCGCGGGCGCGGCGGTGCTCGGCTTGTTCTCCTGGATACTTCATGCCGGGAGCGCAATGAACCAGTTCTTCACCGTAGTCTTGCTCGCTGCTATCGCGGTGCATCTGCTCCTGGTCATGCTCGAAGTCTTCGGCTCCCATAGCAACAGTCACGTTGCCGCCGCGGCTCACTATATGACGAAGGGCGGGCTAAAGGATATTTTCTGGGGACAATTTTTTGCCCCCGGTTCCCTGCTCCCTCTGCTTATGCTCTGCATTGCCCTGGCAGTACCCGCCGCTCAGCCAGCGCTGATTACCATCGCGGGCATCCTGGCCCTGGCCGGCCTCTTCGCCTACGAACACTGTTTTGTCGTAGCTGGTCAGATCGTGCCACTCAGCTAACCTACCATTTCTGAAAGGGAAGTTCCATGACCGAGATACCCTTACAACAGCATATCGCGCCGGGCGGAGAGCAAATGACGGTGCGTGACCTGGCTTCATGTCCCCCGCCGGAAAAATGGCGCGACTGGGTCGAATACGACGCGCAGGCATGGCCGCGCAAGGTGGAGAAACATTACGAGATCATACCCACCATTTGCTTCAACTGCGAGGCCGCCTGCGGTCTGATGGCTTACGTGGACAAAGAGACCGGGCGTGTCAAACGCTTCGAGGGCAATCCTTATCACCCCGGCAGTCGCGGGCGTAACTGCGCCAAAGGGCCTGCTACTATCAACCAGGTTCACGATCCCGAACGCATCCTCTATCCGCTTAAGCGCGCTGGCAAGCGCGGCGAGGGCAAGTGGGAGCGCACCACCTGGGATGAAGTACTGGACACCTTCGCGGCTAAAATACGCGCCGCCATTGTGGAGGACCGGCGCGACGAGGTGATGTATCATGTCGGTCGTCCAGGCCACGATGGCTATATGGAGCGCGTGCTTGGCGCGTGGGGCGTCGATGGACACAACAGCCACACCAACGTCTGCTCGTCGTCGGGACGCTTCGGCTATCACATCTGGTGCGGTATCGACCGGCCCTCCCCTGATCACGCCAACGCTCGCTTCATCCTGCTCATCAGTTCGCACCTGGAAACAGGTCACTATTTCAACCCGCAGGCGCAGCGCATCATCGAAGGCAAAATGAAAGGCGCGAAGCTGGCTGTTATGGACCCGCGCCTCTCCAATACCGCCAGCATGGCCGACTACTGGCTGCCCACCTGGCCCGGTTCGGAGGCGGCGGTGCTACTGGCGATGGCGCGCATTATACTGGTCGAGGGACTGTACAACCGCGAGTACATGCGGCGCTGGGTCAACTGGCAAGAGTACATGGCGTCTGAGCATCCCCAGGAACCGCAGACCTTTGATCGCTTTGTGGCACTGCTTATCGACCTGTATGCCGGGTACACTCCGGCCTTTGCCGCCAGTGAAAGCGGGCTTACAGAAGAAACGGTCATCGACATCGCCCGGCAGATCGGACACGCCGGAACAGCCTTCGCCGCCCACACCTGGCGCGCCGCCAGCGCGGGAAACCTGGGCGGGTGGCAGGTCTCGCGCGCGCTCTGGTTCCTCTCCGTCCTCACCGGCAGCATCGGTACGCCTGGCGGAACGGCCCCCCATAGCTGGAACAAATTCGTGCCTGCGCCCTTCCTCAAACCTGGCCTGCCCGACGTGTGGAGCGAGCTTCTTTATCCGGAAGAATACCCGCTGGCCAACTACGAGATGAGTATCTTGCTGCCCTACTTCTTAAAAGAGGGGCGCGGCAAACTGTCCGCCTACTTCACGCGCGTCTACAACCCCGTATGGACGAACCCCGATGGCACAAGCTGGATCGAGGCCCTGACCAACGAGCAGCAGGTGGAACTGCACGCCGCTCTGACCCCCACCTGGAACGAAACGGCCTGGTACGCCGATTACGTGCTGCCAATGGGCGTGGGCAGCGAGCGTCACGATCTTATGAGTCAGGAGACGCACGCCGCCCGCTGGATCGGCTTTCGCCAGCCTGTGCTGCGCGTGTACAAAGAGCGGCACGGCGAGCCTGTGCAGTACACCTACCAGGCCAACCCCGGCGAGGTGTGGGAAGAAGACGAGTTCTGGATTGAACTGTCATGGCGCATCGACCCCGATGGCAGCCTGGGCATTCGCAAATACTTCGAGTCGCCTTACTGCTCCGGCGAAAAGCTCACCGTCGAAGAATACTACCGCTGGATCTTCGAGAACAGCGTCCCCGGTCTACCGGAGGCCGCCGCTCAGGAGCACCTGACACCACTTCAGTACATGCAGAAGTACGGGGCATTTGAAATTCCCCAGGAGAAAGCGCCGGTCTTCACTATCAACGAGCGCGAATTGAAACCCGCCGAGTTGGAGGGCTCGCAGGTTGACGAACGCAACAGCACCATCGCGCGCAACGGCGTCAAGGTCGGTGTCATGGTGGATGGCAAGGCCTACGAAGGCTTTCCCACACCTTCACGCAAGCTCGAATTCTACTCGGCCACGCTCAAAGAGTGGGGTTGGCCGGAATATACTGTGCCGGGCTATATCCACAGCCACGTCCACCCGACCGCTTTTGACACCCAACGCGGCGAGTACCTGCTTATCCCCACCTTCCGACTGCCGACCCTCATCCATACGCGCTCGGGCAATGCCAAGTGGCTCAACGAAATCTCCAACGCCAATCCCGTCTGGATTTATCCCGGTGACGCGCAGCGCATCGGCGTCGAGTCGGGCGATCTGATCCGTGTCAGCACCGAAATCGGCTACTACGTCAACCGCGCCTGGGTCACAGAGGGCATACGCCCTGGTGTTGTGGCCTGCTCGCACCACCTGGGACGCTGGCGGCTGGAAACCAACCGGGGAGCAGACCGGTGGACATCGGCGCTCGTGTCGCTCGGACGGGAGGAGGATGGAGCCTGGCACATGCGCCAGGTCGAAGGCGTCCACCCTTACGAAAGCGATGATCCCGATTCAGCCCGCATCTTCTGGCGCGAGTCGGGTGTGCATCAAAATCTGACCTTTGGCGTCCACCCGGACCCCATCAGTGGTATGCACTGCTGGCACCAGAAGGTGACGGTGGAACCCGCGCATCCAGACGACCGCTATGGTGATGTTTCCGTTGACAGGGGCAAAGCCCAGGCAGTCTACGAGGAGTGGCTCGCCATGACGCGCCCCCAGATGGGGCGACCTGATGGTCTGCGCCGCCCGCTCTGGATGATACGCCCCTATCGCCCAGCGACAAGCGCCTTTTCCACGAAGCGCTGAGGCACACAAATACGAGGGACGATGCGCATCGTCCCTCGTATTTGTGTGCCTTTATGTCCCTGCTCCCTCTTACGTGATGCCTAGCCCGTGTAGCACCATTTCGACCGAAGCAACCACAATCACCACCAGGAAGATGATGCGCAAGAGCTTGTTGCTCAAGTGGGCCAGCAGGCGCGCTCCGAGCAGCGCCCCGATCAGGACGCCCAGGGCCACGGGCGCCGCGATCAATGGCGGAATATCGCCACGCGAGAAGTAGATACCCGCGCTGGCCGCCGCCGTGACGCCGATCATGAAATTGCTGGTGGTGGTAGACACCTTCATCGGCAAGCGCATCGCCACGTTCGAGCGCCAGTACCTTAAATGTGCCGCTGCCGATGCCCAGCAGTCCCGAGATAAGGCCCGCGACGTACATCATCGCCAGTCCGAGCGGCGTGCGCGTTACTTCGTAAGACACGTCGCGGCGCAGGTGATGGTCAGGATACGTACTGTTCAGGTGTAGCCAGTTCGCCCAGCGGTCGTTCTTCACTCCCATCGGCAGTTCCTCGCCGATCTTGAAGACCAGCGGAGCAGCGGAAAAGAGCAAGATGATGCCGAAGATGACCGAGAGCAGGGCGGGTGCCAGCAGTCCCGCCAGGAAGGCCCCGCAAATAGCTCCGATCGTCGTTGCCAGTTCCAGGAACATGCCCGCGCGCAGGTTTGTCATGTGATCCTTTACGTAGGCTGCGGCGGCTCCGCTTGATGTGGCGATCACCGAGATGATGCTCGCGCCGATAGCATAGTTTATCGGGAACCCGAAGACTAGCGTCAGCAGTGGCACAATTAGTATCCCGCCGCCCAGGCCGACAAGCGATCCCAATAGACCGGCGATGATCGAGGCTCCAAAGATCAGCACGGGATAGACCCAGGAGTATTGGCTATGGTGGAAGCTCGAATGTTGCCCGGCCACCACCATCGCGCCGACATAAAAGATGCTGAACAGCAGGATCAGCAGCACCAGCGTCGTAATTACCACATACCGCCGGTCGCGCTCGACCGCGAACGCGATGATCGAGACCGCCACGCGCACGACCGGCGTCGCAATCAGCAATAGCAGTCCCAGCGTAATTACCGCCTGTGGGTGATTCGTCAACAATCCTGTCCACACCTGCCCGAAGGTCTGCGGAAAGGTCTGGAGCTTTTGCGGCGCGAACTTATCGGGTCTCAGCGACTCCAGCAGCAATCCAACCAGAATGACCACGGCGCTGATGATGACGCCGCCTTGCAGGATCAATCCAATCATGTTGTAGGTAGAATTGACTGTCTTTGCTGGTTGTTGTCCCTCTGGAGGTTGGGAAGGAGGCTCTACCTGTTGTGCCTCTCCTTTGCGCTCTCCGTGAGAAAAAAGCCTGGTCTGCATGTGCTCTACTTCTTAAATGAGAGAGGAAACGCGACGATCTCAACGTCTTGCCTCCTCGAAGGATATCTACAATGACACGTTTTTTATATCCTTATACTCGCTGCTACATGGGTGGCCATGAAACAACGTTGGTCTACCAGTAAGTGTAACCTATTATTTGTTATTATTCCAATACATAATTTCTATTAAAATCATAATTAAAAGGAATGATTTGTGATTGAGACCAAACTGTGTAAACCTACAGCAGATTTGAGACCGCTTCGTGAAGGAAATACTCTAAGATAGAAGATGGACACGAAAAGGTGTCCCGGCGACCGAATGCGTTCGATCGCCAGGCACATACACGAATGAAAAACAAGAAAGGAAAAACCCATGTTATCACAGCAGACCCCATATACATCACCACCACTTGAGGACAGGCCCTACACGCCTGCGCCACCCGTCGCACAGCGACAGGCAGCCTCCGAGTACAACGAGCAGTACATCGAAACGCTGGCTCAGCGGCTTATCCCCCGCCTGATGCCCGAAATCCTGTACTATGTGCGAAACGAAGAGCCAGCCAACGCGCGCAGCAAGGCCATGGGTATGAGCCTGGCGCTGGCTATCGTCTCGATTGTGCTGCTGGTCCCACTGACGGCGATTGTACTCGGCACGGTGTCCACATTGGGTGGGGGCATCACCGCAGCATTGATCGGGTTCAGTGTAATCGGGGTAGTGGTGGTGCTGATCAACGTCCTGTACAACTACATGCTGTTTAACGCCAAGAAGTAAGCGCATTGCGCGAACCCTTTCGCAAAGCAGGGATGCGAGAGGGTTCAATAGGGAGCAAGTCCATGAACATTCAAGAGAAACCTGTCGCAGGGCAAGAACCATTTGCGACAGAAGAGTACCCTCTTGATGCTGAGAAACCGCATCAAGAGGAGAAGCCGTCGCCGTCCAGCTCTCCACCGTATGAGCTGGCCAGACCGGCGACACCTCCGTCTTCTATCCCGTATATGCAGTCTCCTCATACATGGCCGGCGTACACCCCTGGAACCTGGCAGCCATGGAGGAGCGGAAGCCAGTTCGTCCCGCCCTCTCCTCCGCGCAGGCGGAGCGGATGGCCCTGGATTGTGCTGATCCTCGTCCTGCTGTTCATGCTCCTCACCGGCGGAGCCATTTTCCTGGCGAGCAACCTGGGATACAACCTCGGTAGCAGTGTGAGCGAGACGCAGCACTTCTCCGTGAGCGCCAATCCAACGCTCGTACTCACCAACGATACAGGGTCAATCCAGGTGCGCGCAGGTGGCACAGGCCTCGACGTGAGCATCCAGGCCACAAAGCATAGCGGCTCCGGGGGGAACTTGAACGACATCCACATCAACTACGCGCAGAATACGGGAAGTAATACCGTGACGGTCAATGTAGAGCGGCTCAACAACGCGAGCTTTTTCGGATCGGGGAGTGTAGACTTTGCTATCACCGTCCCCAGCACAGCGACCCTACAGCTCAAGACCAACACCGGCAGCATTGATGTCAGCGGGGTAAGCGGGCAAATGGTACTCACGAGCAATACCGGGTCTGTTCAAGCCAGCGGCGGGGCGCTTGGCGGCACCAGCGAGTTTGGTACCAATACCGGGTCAATCACCTTCACTGGCTCTATTGGCTCGAGTGGAACTTACCGGTTTCAGACCAACACCGGCTCGGTCAACGTGACGCTGCCGGGTGCGAGTGTGTTCCACCTCGATGCCTCAACCGATACCGGCTCGATCAACACCAATTTTCCGGGGGTGACGGTGCAGCATCGCCAATTTGTGGGCGCGGATGCCCAGAGCGATGTAGGTGCCGCTCCACAAGCCACGCTCAGTTTGAAGACGAATACCGGTTCAATCAACCTGTTCCAGAGGTAAGTGGAGTCCATCAAGAGATCGTATTGACTCTTCGCACTTCGCAGTCTATTGTGATCGAGTGAGACCCGTCTGTGATGGTGCAGCGACGATTGTGAGCCGAGTGTGATAACCAGGTTATACGTTTAGGTATCGGTTGACAAACACCGTTGAGCAACATCATGGAGTGAGTATGTCAGGGAATACAACGAATCAGGAGATACAAGAGAGGGAACGAAGCGTTACTCTGCAAGGACTCTTGCAAAGCGAGGTTGCCGATCTGCGCCGACGCGGCCTGGGTAACTCGTCGCGCCTGAAGAGCAGCCGCTCCTACGCGCAGATCCTGCGCGAGAATGTCCTGGTGCCCGTCAACATTATTATGTTCGCCCTGGGACTGGCCTTGATCCTGTTGGGACAGGTTCCCGATGCGTTGATCTCGGTCGGGGTGGCATTCTTTAACGTGCTGGTCGGCACGGTGCAGGAAGTCCGAGCCAAACGCGTCCTCGACCGCATCACCTTACTCGCTCGCCCCCATAGCACTGTCATACGGGATGGACAGGAACAACTCGTCGATCCCGCCGAACTCGTCGTAGGGGACCTGCTGGTGGTTCGTCCGGGCGATCAGGTAGTTGTCGATGGTCCTCTGGTAAGTGATGCGCGCCTGGAAGTGGACGAATCCCTGTTGTCCGGTGAGTCAGAACCAGTACAGAAACAGCGGGGCGACTGGCTCTATTCCGGCAGTTTCTGTGTCAGTGGCAGCGCGCATTACCTGGCCGAGAAGGTCGGTCCCCAAAGCCTGGCCAACCAGCTGGCGGCGGGAGCGCGGGCATTCCGCCGTGTCTATACACCCCTGCAACGGCAGATCAACGTGATTCTTCAAACTATGCTGCTGGTTGCCATCTTTCTAGAAATCCTGCTGGCTCTCGCCGTGCAAGACAACCGTATCACGCTGGTGGACAGCGTGAAGATGGCGGTAGTCATCATCGGCATCGTGCCAAAGGGCCTGCTGCTGGCTACCAGTGTAGCGTATGCATTAGGGGCTATGCGCATGGTCGGTAAGGGTATCCTGGTACAGCAGGCGAACGCCATTGAAGCGCTGAGCAACGTGGACGTGCTCTGTCTCGATAAGACGGGCACGCTGACGGCTAACGCGCTGGCGCTCGCGGGTGTCCATTCTCTTACAGTCGAAGAGAGTCAATTGCGGAAACTCCTGGGTGACTACGTCGCGAGCGTCACGGCTGGCAATCTTACCAGCGCCGCCGTAGGAGCGGCCTGTCCGGGAGAGCCTCGCCACTCGCGTGAAGAAGTGGCGTTCTCCTCGGATCGCAAGTGGAGCGCGCTCTCCTTCGATGACTCGGAACTTACGGGTACCTATGTACTGGGAGCGCCGGACATCCTTCAACCATTCCTACGCCAGGAGCCGGAAGGGGAAGGGGAGGGAGATGCGGAAATAGCCGTACAAGCAGACATCGCCCGTGGATGGCGCGTCCTTTTGTTTGCTTCCAGCCCGACGAGCGCGTCCCTGTACAACGGCCACGATGATCCCGTCTTGCCGCGAGACCTGATCCCGCTCGGCTTTGTCAGCCTGCGCGACCAGTTGCGCCCCGAAGCGCGCAAGACCCTGACTGGCTTTGCCGAAGCTGGTATCCAGTTGAAGGTGATCTCCGGCGATCATCCGGCGACCGTCGCGGCCCTGGCACAACAGGCCGGATTCGCAGAAGGCGGGAAAGCTATTTCCGGGGAGTCTCTGATCGGGATGGATGCAGTGCAACTGGGGCAAGCTGTGGAAGAGCATAGCGTCTTTGGTCGCATCACCCCGCAGCAGAAAGCGCAGCTCATCCAGGCGTTGCGCGAGCGCGGTCATACCGTAGCGATGATAGGCGATGGCGTCAACGATGTACTCTCGCTCAAGCAAGCCAATCTGGGCATCGCCATGCAGAGCGGCAGCGCGGCAGCACGCGGTGTGGCTGATATTGTGCTGCTGCAAGACTCGTTCGCGGCGCTTCCCCAGATCTTCCGCGAGGGACAGCGCATCCGCCACGGCATGCACAATATCATCAAGCTCTTCCTGACGCGTGTCTTGTACATGGTGGGCCTGTTGGTAGCCATCATGATCGTTGATGGCTTTCCCTTTGTTCCCAGGCAGAACGCGGTCCTGACCCTCTTGACCGAGGGCATCCCGGCCCTGGCGCTGGCATCGTGGGCTCGTCCCCACGCGTTCGATCAGCGCCGCGCGCATTCCTCCCTGCTGCACTTCGCGATTCCGGCGGCGGCGACGCTCTGCCTGGCGGCCATCGGTGTCTATATGGCGGCTTTCTTAACGCGCGAGCAACTCCCGGTAGCCCAGAGCGCCCTGACTACCTTTACAATCGTGGGTGGACTCTTGCTCATCCCCTTCGTCGAACCCCCGTCCAGACTCTGGACGGGGGGGAGCAGCCTGGCAGGTGATTGGCGACCCACTCTGCTCTCACTCGGACTGCTGGCCGGGTATGTGCTGCTGCTGGCCATCTCGCCCCTGCGCGCCTTCTTCGAACTGACAGCCCTGGACGGCCGCAGCTATCTCTTGATTGGGCTGGCGGCCCTGGCCTGGGCTGTGATCTTACGCTTCATCTGGCGAACGCGCCTTCTCGAACGCTTCCTGCAACTGGACTGGAAAGAAGTATAATCGAAGATCAAGAGCACGGGTAATGCAGTTGTGATTATTCTGTGCCCGGCAAACAATTCGTTGTGACGCCAGGGTGAGGTTGACAGACTATACTTCCAGGTGGAGCACAATGTGCTCCACCTGGAAATGGTGTTTGGGATGGGTATTCCATTCCGCTAGAATAAAGGAGAAAGATCATGAAAAATCAAGGGGTGCGTGTTGCACTAGCTATCCCGCTGGCGTTGGTTGCGCTGTTTGACATTGTCTACAGCGTGGCTGTCCTGACGGGAGCGGTGCAACTGTCGTCTGGATTGCTGCAAGGCACGCCTTTTAGTGACTTCACCGTTCCCATGCTCCTGCTGGCGATTGTCGTCGGAGGAAGTGCGCTGCTGGCCGCAGCCACGGTGTTCATCCGCCGCGAATGGGCCGTGTTCGTCTCGGCGGTGGCAGGCATCATTATGATCGCCTGGGAAGTCGTAGAGGTCGCGATGGTCCAACAATTCTCGTGGTTTGAGGTGCTTTTCACAGCCATCGGGCTGCTGGTCATCGGACTGGCCTCCTACCTCTGGATGATGGAGTATCGTGGCCATCACCTCCATAGCGGGCATATCAGTCACGCCTGACGTTACGCATGAAGAAGACATCAGAACTGTGTCCACGGCAAGCCAGGTGGGATGCTTTCCAGGCATCTTGCCTGGCTTCTTCGCGGTTCTATGTTCAGGGTCAAAAACCATCGTGAAGAGAGACGAATGGATAAGAGGGAGACGAATATGAGCGAGAGAACAGAAGCTGTCATCAGTTTCCTTGCCGCGTTGCTTGTCCTATTTAGCGCCATGCTAGATCCGCGCATTGCGCTGGGGCTAGCAATCGCATTTCTGGTGATTCTTGCTGGGTACAAGATTCTCCAGAGCAACCGGAGGGCGACCTGATTCAACACATATACATTCAAGGTGTTGAATGTAACCAGGTGAAGAGAAGAAAGCCGAAGCGAATACTGATATAATGAACCAGGACTTTGTGCTTGAGTAATGCCCTGCGCGGTCTTGCCTGGAAGAAAGGACGAACCATTATGGCAAACAATCCATCGATTGACACGCCCCCGACTCTGGAACTGAATGAAGAGCGACAGAGGCTCGCCGAGGCGAAAGCGCAGACGCGGCCCTGGTATCGCTGGGGGCCATATCTCAGCGAGCGCCAGTGGGGAACCGTGCGCGAAGACTACTCCCCCGGCGGCGCGGCCTGGGACTCATTCCCGCATGATCACGCCCGTTCCCGCGCCTACCGTTGGGGCGAAGATGGCCTGCTCGGTATCAGTGACGAGCAAGGTCAACTCTGCTTCGCGCTCAGCCTGTGGAACGAGGCCGACCCGATTCTCAAGGAACGTCTCTTTGGTCTGGCTGGCCCGGAGGGCAATCACGGCGAAGATGTGAAAGAGTATTATTACTATCTTGACAGTACTCCGACTCACTCCTACATGAAGGCCCTCTACAAGTACCCGCAGCGCGCCTTCCCCTATGCCGAATTGGTCGCAGAGAATCGTCGTCGGGGCAAGCTCGAACCCGAATACGAACTGCTCGACACAGGCATATTTGCCGAGGATCGCTACTTCGACATCACCATTGAGTACGCCAAGGTCGATGCAGAAGATATCTTGATACGTATCACTGCGGTCAATCGCGGACCCGACGCTGCTCCGCTGCATGTACTTCCCACACTCTGGTTCCGCAATACCTGGGCCTGGGGCTACGACCATGATGAAGCGAACCTCCGTCCTGAACTGCGCCTGGCCAAGACCTATGCGGTGCAAAATGGTTCGCAGGTCCTTCCCCTGATCCATGCCAGCCATGCAACGCTGGGTGCATACTGGCTGGCAGGCCAATATACAGGAAGTGAAGCCCAGGCTCTCTTCACCGAAAACGAGAGTAATGCGCAGCGTCTATGGGGTGGGCCGAACGCTACCCCTTTCGTGAAGGACGGTATAAATAACGCGGTCGTCTCTAACGCGCAGGGGACAGTCAACCCGCAAAGTTTCGGCACGAAGGCTGCCTTTCATTACAAACTCTCGCTTGCCCCTGGCGCGTCTGAAACGGTTTTGCTGCGCCTCTCCGCCAACCGGTGGGACAATCCCTTCGCGGATGCCACACAGGTCTTCGCCATGCGGCAGCAGGAAGCCGATCGTTTCTATCTGACGTGTGGCGCGAAAAATTTGTCGGAGGATGCCCGTTCTGTGCAGCGGCAAGCTTTCGCGGGGCTTTTGTGGAGCAAGCAGTTTTATTTCTACGATGTGAATGAGTGGCTGCGTGGCGACCCCGCCGGGCCACCGCCGCCCGACTCGCGTGCGTTCGGGCGCAACAACGAATGGCGGCACCTCAACAACGCCGATGTCATCTCGATGCCCGATACCTGGGAATATCCCTGGTATGCCGCGTGGGACCTGGCCTTTCACTGCATTCCGCTCGCATTGGTGGACGCGGACTTCGCCAAAAAGCAGCTTCTCCTGCTGTTGCGCGAATGGTACATGCATCCCAACGGACAACTGCCGGCCTACGAATGGGCCTTCGGGGATGTGAATCCGCCTGTCCACGCCTGGGCGGCCTGGCGCGTCTACAAGATCGAAAAGCGCACGACGGGCAAAGCCGACCGCGACTTTCTTGAGCGCATCTTCCACAAACTCCTGCTCAACTTCACCTGGTGGGTGAACCGCAAAGACAGCGAGGGGCACAACGTGTTTCAGGGCGGCTTCCTCGGTCTGGATAACATTGGCGTCTTTGACCGCAGTTCTCCCCTGCCAACGGGCGGACACCTTGAACAATCCGACGGAACCGCCTGGATGGGCATGTACTGCGTCAATATGCTGGCCATCGCCCTCGAATTGGCGCGTGAGAACCACGCCTACGAGGATGTTGCCACCAAGTTCTTCGAACACTTTCTCTACATCGCCGAGGCCCTCAACAACATCGCCGGCGAGGGCATCTCGCTCTGGGACGAGGAGGATCAGTTCTTCTTCGATGTGCTGCATACGCCCGATGATGCGCATATCCCGCTCAAAGTGCGCTCGCTGGTCGGTTTTATTCCCCTGCTGGCAGTCGAAACATTGGAGACGGACCTGCTGGATGCCCTTCCCGATTTCAAGGCCCGTCTCGAATGGTTCCTGGAGCACCGACCCCACCTGGCCAGGCTGGTGTCACACTGGCAAGAACCAGGTATGGGCGAGCGCCGCCTGCTGGCCCTCGTGCGCGGCCATCGCATGAAGCGTCTCCTCGCACGAATGCTTGACCCTGGCGAGTTTTTAGGCGATTACGGCATCCGGGGCATCAGCAAATACCACGCGCAACACCCCTACGTCTACGGCGTCAATGGAGCAGAGTACTCGGTCAGTTATGATCCGGGCGAATCGAGCAGCGGCCTGTTCGGAGGCAATTCCAACTGGCGCGGCCCCATCTGGTTTCCCATCAACTTCCTGCTCATTGAAACGCTGCAAAAGTTCCATCACTACTATGGCGACGAGTTCCTGATGGAGTGCCCAACTGGCTCCGGCAACAGGCTCACGCTGTGGCAGATTGCGAGCGAACTTTCAATCCGTCTCACGCGCATCTTCCTGCGTGGAGAGGATGGACGGCGTCCGGTTTTCGGAGCCAACGAAACACTCCAACACAACCCGTACTGGCGCGACTACCCATTGTTTTACGAGTACTTCCACGGTGATACGGGCAGAGGCGTCGGGGCCAGCCACCAGACGGGCTGGACGGCATTAGTGGCGAAGTTGCTCGAACAGACCGGGGGCAAGTAAGCCCTTTCTCCGGGCTTGCTTGCAATGCATGAGCAAGCCCGGCCCTATTCAGCTCATTAGCTCACAGTAGCTGCATCAGGAGGGCTTCCTGTATGCACAGCCCCTCTATCCCGCGCGTCGCGATAGTACTCGCGCCAGATCAGGCGGTGGACGCCGAGGTAATACGGCAGGCGATTGAGATAGGGCAGGAAGGGGAACAACACGACCAGGGCGGTGAGTAAGCCCATTGTGAGCAGCACCAGCGCATCGGCGTTTGTCGAGGTGTTGTACGGTGGGATCTGGTACCCGAGGGTGTAGAGCCAGAGCCACGCCTGCCCGGGATAGTTGCCAGTCTCATTCATCACTCCCCATTGCGAACCCAGCAGGTTGAATTCTGCCGCCTTCGTCGGCAGCGCATCCTCAGACAAAAAGAGCAGTGGTTTGGTAAAGTCATTCTGGTAGAAGCCGCCACTGCGCAAAAGCAAGCCATCTAACGCGCCACTGGTTCCTAACGCGAGCAAATGGTCCATCATCGCGGGCAGTGGGCCATCGTTGCCCTGCGCGACGACTACATGACCGTTGCTTCCTGTCGCCTTCGCCAACGCTTTGGTATAGGCATCTTCCCAGGCCGATTGCTGCGCTGTGCTGGCTTGCGTAAACGTCTGGAGTGCCGCTGCTGTCGGCGGGTCTGACTGTGCAGCGACGGCTAAGGGATCGAGAACATAGACGTGCGCTACATCGATCGGAATGGTCACGCCTGCCATTTGTTGGAGTGAAACCGGCCCGATGAACTGCACAGAGCCAGTTCCCTGGTTGTAAGGCGGCCCATACTGGGCAATCAGGCTCGTGCCGCTCAGTTCATTCATGGCGGTGGTGACGAAGCCGACCGGATTCTGCTGGGCGTACTGCTGAATCGTCAGCGGAGGATCATCTGGCGATGACAAGAATCCGGCAAAGGCGACCACCAGCACGAAGATCGCCAGCAACGCGATCAGTCCCTCGCGAATGAGATCATAGGGCATCAAGCGCAGTCCGCGATAGTAGCTGACTTGATCAGAGGCAAGCGGACGCGGCGTGGCTGAAGCTGTTTGGGTCTTTTTGCGCTTCCCGCCTCTCCAGAGCGTTTCTCTGGCCCGTTCCTCTGCCACCGTCGGAGCATAGGGACGCACGATGCCACGAATACGGACTTGAAGGAGATGTATCCCAATCAGGATCACGATTATGAGTGGCATGAGTACGATATGAAAGCCATACATCTGCCCGAAGTTCAGCAGGTTGAAGAAGGCACCGATGCCAATAGAGTTGAGCGCATCTTTGCCCTGGGCAGCGATCCATTGCGCGCTAAAATTCGTCATCGACAGGTAGCCGGTAAAGGCAGTGCTAATAGCTGCCAGAAAGGCCAACATGCCAGTTACCCAGGTCAATCCACGTCCATGACGCCAGGCCCCCTTGAAAAATGCGAGCCACAGGTGCAGCGTCATTGAAAAGAAGAACAACTCGGCGCTCCAGAAATGGAGGCTGTTCACAAAATGACCGAAGCCATTGTCATGCCACCACTGCGGCCCATAGGCAGCTAGCAGAATCCCCAAAAATCAAGAGGACAAGGCTGGAAAGGGAGATGACTCCAAAGAAATAGGCCGGTGAGCGCACGAATGCTGGCAGCTTATCGGGAAGCAAGTCTTCCAAGGGCATCCAGCGGCGCACCCGTTCGCGAATTCCAGTCGTAATGTTCATGCTATTCCCTCTCCCTTTGTCGTTACTCCCTCGTCGGCTCCCTGGCCCCCGGCAGGCGCCGGTAGAGCTTCGAGGGTTGAGAGGCGCTGCTTTCCTGGTCGTCTGAGCGTAACTGCTAGTATGAAGACAACTATCAGGAGAACAATCACCAGTAAGTTTGCCAGTGAGATCTGGATAAATCCGAATTGTAGATATTGGGCAGTACCATTCATATGCATGGTCTCCTTTCTGTACGAGAAAAATGCCCTCTATTTTACTAGTGTATCCTCGAAGCGTTATAAAAAGCGTTAATCACAGCCTGGTAAGCAAAAAATTGATAGGTGCCTAAATCATTACAGCGTATGTACCATCATCCCTATGGGAAGCAAGAGCCTTTTGAACAAGGGCCTGTAATTGTGGATCCTGCTCACCTTGAGGGGTGCTTCTGTATGCTGGCAGGCGTGTGCTTTTGTTTTGACTCGCGACGTTCTGTGTGAAGCTTTTTTCATCGTAGGTCGGCTTGATCTTAAAATGCCAGTTCTGCTCGCTTTTCTCTGTAGGCAGGTATCCCGCAACCAGCATTGCTCCCTTAAATTGCGCGTGCGAGACATATACTTTCGTCTCACGAGTGTACTCATATTTGAGTCCGTAGCTGCTATGACGCTCATCGGCTTTTTGAGCAGGCTGTATGGCACGTTCTATCCAGTACTGTAAGGTCTCTCTTTCTTCCTGGGAAAGAGCATCATATGCGTGAGGATGGTCTTTCTGTCTCGTATTGTCTAATTCGGAGCATAGCTGTTCATAGTCTTTTCTGCTCATTGCTCATTCTCCCATTTGGATATTTTTCTTTGAGTATTCGCCCGGAGATGAGTTGCACTCATGACTCCGGGACGCAAAGATGTTGAGCCAGCAAGCGTTCCTTCAGAAGATTCCTGGCCCGGTAGAGATGAGTCTTGATAGTGCCTATGGGCATAATGAGGATGTCAGCCATCTCTTCATACGTCTTCTCGTGGAGGTGGCGCAAGATCAACACCATGCGATATTTAGCAGGCAAATTCTCTATCTGCTCGCGCACAATGGCCTGCCGGTCGCGCTGCTCCAGGAAATCTTCAACCTGCTTCTCCTTGCACATCCCTTCTAGTGCCTGTTCCGCTTCCATGACCGCTTGTAAGGCTCGCTCTCGCTTGCACCGTTCAATCTGTCGCAAACAACAGTGGTAGGCGATACGATAGAGCCACGTAGCAAAGCACGCCTCACCTCGGAATGATGGTAGCCCCTGCCAGGCCGCCAAAAAAGCCTCCTGGGTAACCTCACTGGCATCTTCCTCATCCTGCAACATGCCCAAACTCAAATTGAAGACGCGGCGCTGGTGTCTTTGCACCAGAAGCGCAAAGGCATCCTGGTCCCCCTCCTGACTGGCTTTCACGAGTTGAGTATCACCCTGCTCGGACTGCGCAGCGATAACGCCCGGCAGGCGTATCGCCTGATTGTATGGCATTAACATGAAGGCCTCGTTCCTCGAACATCTTCTTGCTTGCCTCTGTTCGAGCCGGGCTTTATAAGACATATACTTCGGAGTTTGTTTTGTGTACGGATCATAATATTTTTTCTGCGCAATCAGTAAAAAACTGAGTACTATCTACCTGCATAGTACTCGCAGAGTGTTAAATAAAACGTTAAAAAATGCGAATAAGATCTAATGCTTTGGAAGGATGATGCGAATCCAGGCATAACTCCGTCGTAAGGATACTGATACCAGGAGGAATAAGCTGCGCTGACCTCTTCCGCCTCATCTTGAAATGAGGCGGGCGATCAGGAAGGCTGCTGCTGCGGCGAGTCCGCCAATCAGCGCTGTTTGCAGTGCGCTCCGAAATGGTCGCGTGCCGGTAAACCGACCCTTGATATAACCAAACACCAGTAATGCAAACAGAGTTGCAATGACCGAAATGATCAAAGCTTTTGTTGCCGGGGAAAAAAAGAAGTAGGGACTCAATGGGATCAGTCCCCCAACAATGTAGGATACTGCTATGGTCAGGGCGCTCGTGAGCGCCCGTTTGGGGTCTGGTGCCTCAAGTCCAAGCTCAAAGCGCATCATAAAATCAATCCAGGCCTGTGGTCGCTTGCTTAATGCCTCCACAATGGGAGCGCTCTCTCCCTCGGTCAGACCGTAGGAGGTGAAGACATCCCTCACCTCCGCTTTTTCTGCTTCGGTCTTTTCTTTGATTTCTTGTTGTTCGCGGATGCGCTCACTGGCATAATGTTCTGCGTCGCTACGAGCAGCGAGATATCCACCAAGCCCCATCGCTATCGATCCCGCAGCAATCTCAGCAAGTCCAGCCGTGAGAATGATCGAGGTAGAACTCACAGCGCCGGAAAGTCCAGCTGCCAGTGCAAATGGAACAGTCAATCCGTCTGACATGCCGATCACGATATCTCGCACAGTCTCTCCGGCGGTAAAATGTCGCTCGATGTGTGGTGTTTGTGGCACAGTTTCCCTCATCCCTCAAATGTAATATCTTCACCCCTGTTCTCATCTCTACAAAACAGCTTTTGAGAACAAAGAGTGTCAACATTACTATACCATATTCGAAATCATCGCCAAAATAGCGCTGCTGAATAAGCGGCAGAAGTACCAGAGGGTGATTGTTGCCGCAGAATGGGAAGTATGGCGATAGAGTGTATAGTGGGCATGCCAGGTCGAAAGACTACTTTGCGGATAGGGTCGCCAAACGAGTGAGGGCGGCGCTCTCTATTACGGGCTGGCGTGCATCCTGAGCGTATTTTAGCATTGCAGTATAAACCGTCCGAGCCTTTCCCCACTCCGCGTTCGCTTCATACGCTCGCCCTAGATTGATGTAGAGACGCTCGATCTCAGGCGTAGGGAGCATGGCTCCCAGTTCAATCCCGTGCAAGCGCTCGGTCATCAGATGCTGTGCTTGCTCGTAGAAGGAGATGGCGCCACTCACGGCTACCACTCGCATCGCCTCATCGCCTGCAGCGAGGCTCCAGTGGAAGGCCGGTTCTGCCAGCCCCGCGGCCAGGGCATGGTATGCCAGTTCAGCTGGAGGCGCACCCGCCGCTTGCAACGCTTCCAATGCGCGGCGGTGAAAGATGGACCGGCGAGCCTCACCCGCCTCAGTATAGGCCACCGCTCGTATTTTTGCATGAGCGAATGCGTAGCGCCCACCCATCATGTGTCCTCCTCTTCCTCCCCCTTCGCGCTCCGATTCAAGCAGTAGATGGCTGCGCAGCACTTCGTCCAGGGCTGGCAGCGCGTCCTGTTCTGCGAGATCAGCCACCTGACATAGACGCTCAAAGGTGATTCCCTGGTCGAGAACGGCTCCTGCCATCAACAGCGTCAGAGCGTTAGGTGGAAGTCGCTCCAACCGGGCCACGATGACTTCACGCACGCTCGGCGGGAAGAACCCACGCACCACCACCTCGTGTTCCATGGCTGCTGTAAAGTCGATCGTCAATCCCCCCTCTTCGTTTGGGCGCGAGGCGAGCGCCCCGCGCTCGAGCAAAACCTTGAGCGTTTCTATCATATAAAACGGTTGTCCCTCAGTTTCGGCAAACAGCCACTGGCTAAAGCGTTCCAGGCTCGCCTCCTCCCTCCCATCTTTACCTCCTGCCCCCGTGAATGTCTGGAGCAACTGCATGATGTCTTCGCTAGCGAGAGGGCCAAGCTGCAAGCGTGTCAGTGGCACAGCCCGTTCCATACCAGTGCGCCACTCGGCAAGTCCTGGCTGCATCTCTCTCTCTCCCATACGCAACGTCAGGAGCAGGAGCGCCGGTGTCCTGCTCTCCGCGAATCGCCGCGCCAGGTAATGCAACACGTTCGAGCGAGGCGGCATCCGCCCACTGGACATCATCGATAAACAAGACCAGTGGTGTCCGCGCTGCCAGGGCCTGTCCCAGGCGGGTCAGCGCTTCGAATAGCCGGGTGCGTGCTACTGATTTGTCCCCTGTTGGAAGTGGCAGGTCTGGATAGCGGTCGCCTAGTTCGGGGAGCAGGCGCGCAAGCTCCGCCAACCACAGGTCTGAAAGCAGGTCGTCCGGGGCATTCTCCCGCTCGATGCGCGGGCGCAGGGCTTCGATCACGGGCCGATAGGGCAACTGACCCCCGGTTTCAAAGGCCTGTCCCTGCAATACATCTGCACCCTCTATCTCCGCCCAGGCCAGAAACTCGGTCGCCAGTCGCGTCTTGCCAATACCAACCTCCCCTTCCAACAGTACGACCTGCGTCCGGCCATGTTGCGCGCTGTGATAGACCCTGATCAAAGTACTCAATTCCGCTGTCCGCCCTAGCAGAGGGCCTTCGAGAAGCATCGCCAGCGAAAGCGCTGTCGGCTGCATAGGCGTTTGCTTGCGAGGAGGAGGGGCCATAGCCCGCATACGGCTGGCCAGCGCCACGGTTTCTGGGGTCGGCTCGGTATGCATGTCTGTTGCAAGCCTCGCCCGGCATGTGTCATAAACCTGCAAGGCGGCGGCCCGCTCCCCTGCCGCGAAGTGCAAGCGCATCAGACGCTGGTAGGCGTCCTCGTGCAGCGGGGCGAGGGCCAGCCAGAGGTTGACCGTTGCAATGGCAGGCGCAAGCTCTCCCGCTTCAAATTGAAGGTAGGAGAGCCGGTCGAAGATCTCGTTGATGTGCAGGTGCCAGTATTCTCGTTGGAAGCGCACCCAGTCGTCGAAGGCCGGGGCGTCGCGCAGCGTAAAACCCTCCAGGAACTCCCCACGAGGGAGGCTGGCCGCGCGTTGGAGCTGGACAAGCAAACTGCGACGTTCGGCTTCGGGCATGGTTTGAGCTGTGTGGGCCGATGCGCGCGCCAGCTTCCAGGCTTCGTGGAGGATATGGAGGTCGAGTTCGATCTCAGAGGTGAGATTCAGGCCGAGGGTATCGCGTGTGATGAGCAGGTGAGGTTCAGCGCCTGTGCCCTCATCCAGTAGATGGCGCAGGTGGAGCAAGCTAATACGCAGGGCTGCCCGTCCATGCATCGCGTCACCCTCTGGCCAGAACTGTTCGGAAAGGGCCTTACGCGAAAGGACGCGGCCTTCCACCGCCAGATAAATGAGCAACGCGAATTCCTTGCGCGTGGTGAACAGCAGCGCCTGATCAGCGTGCCGCACTTCCGGCGGACCCAGTAATGTAAAGTATAAGTCGCTCATTTAACGTTCCTTATAACGCTTTGCTGCTACTATGAAATCAGAGATGTATAGAAGAAAAGAGAACTTACTCACCTTAAAAAATAATTCACATTTTAAGGAGCAGAAGGATGTTAAAGAGTTTCGGGTTGACCACATTGTATGCCCTCTCTATTATCGCACAAAGAGCTACTTGAATGAAAGGGACTCTCCAATGTCCAGGAAAAATAATGCCCTACCCGAGGAGCAGCAGGCCAGGCTTATCGAGATGTTGAACCGCCGCTTAGCCGACACCATCGATCTGCAGCTACAAAGCAGGCAAGCCTTCTGGAACGTCAAAGGGCCTAACTTCATGGCTCTGCGTCAGCTATTCGACAAGGTTGCCGAGGGGGTGGAAGAGTATGCGAGCCTGATAGCCGAGCGCATCGTGCAGCTTGGCGGCACGGCTGAGGGAACGGCGCACGCGGTCGCCGGGCGCTCTGCGCTCGATGGGTACTCGCTTTCGTCTGCTCTTGGGAACGGCCACATCGAAGCTCTTGCTACGACGCTCACCGAGTTCGGCAAGCATGTACGCTACGCCAGCGAGCAGGCGATCGAACTGAAAGACGCCGATACGGCTGCCATCTTCACCGAGATCGCCAGGGGCATTGACAAATGGCTCTGGTTTGTCGAGACGAGCCAACAAGCAGGCAGTTGAGCAGGATGCAACTGCATTTAACGCTCGTTTAACGCTTTTTATAACGCGCACTGGATACACTCAAAGTAGCATATAGCTTTCCTCTCCAGGCCAGGCGAGCCAAAGGAGCGGCACAAAACGTAGAGAACGATACTCTGGTATCTCGGTATCAACGAAAGGACTCGATCATGGTACTTGCAACACTTATTCTAGCCGATGTAAATCTTAGTGCGTCCACTGTACTCTGGTGGCTGGTTGTTGGGCTGGTTGCTGGCTTTCTCGCCAGCCGTGTGATGCGCGGGGGAGGCTATGGACTGATCGGCGATATTATCGTTGGTCTGATTGGGGCTTTCATCGGTGGATGGTTAGCTGGCCTCCTCGGACTGGGAGGCACTTCTTCCAATAGCCTGATCGTGAGTATTATCATTGCCTTTATTGGAGCCTGCATTCTTATAGCCATCTTACATGCTGTCTCTCGTGGAGGATCATCGAGATCAAGAGGATGGAGGCGGCGCTAAAGGCGAATCGATGTGCAGGCTCGCGTGGCCTGAGTGCATACTACGCCGACTATTCTGTTTTTCAACAGGGAGGTATCAATGTCAATCTCGTTCACACAGGTGATCATCTGGATTCTGATTGCAGCTGTGGTGGGTGTCATTGGTGAATTACTCGCTCACCGTCGTGCGCCGGACGGCATCGTGGGCGCCATCATTGTAGGGCTGATCGCCATTTTTCTGATTGTGGGGGTCTTCCACTTTCAAATTACTGGTGAGCCAAAGCTGGAGAATGTCCCTTTAATTAGCTCGATCATCGTTGCCGCCATTCTCGTGGCCATCTGGAGCGGGTTTGCCTACCGCCGTATCCAGCCTCACTATGCGCGTTACTACCGGCGAGGCAGCTACGCTCGCCGCCCTCGTCGTCGCCGATTGTTCTAGAAGAAGGAGGAGAACAAGATGTTCGCTTTACAGTTTATCCTGGCAGATGGCGTCACTATCAAACTTGGTGACAATGTCTGGACATTCGGTCTCAACTTTATCATTTACCTGATCGTGGCAGCGGTCGTCGGCTTAGTCGCAGAGTTTCTTGTTGGCAGGCGGCTGCCATTCGGCTTCGTTGGGGCCATCATTGCGGCGCTCGTTGGGGTCTGGTTGCTCACAAAAGTCATCGTCATCAGCGGGATCGGTGATGTCTACGTGTATAATGTCCCCATTTTCAGAGCGCTGGTCGGAGCGATCATCCTGGTGGCCATATGGCAACTCCTGACGGTCGGGCTTTCGCGTGGCCGCAGCCGTAGGGCCTGACGCCGGGGAGTGTGAATCGGGAACGCGGCCTCCTCGCGGAGGCGTATCATTTGGGATGTGCCTGGTGAAACAGGCACATCCCAAACGGAGATGCATCAATTGAAGGAGGACTAGCATGCAAGACACGAATGCGCAGAGCGAACTGCGCACTCTTCACAGTGAGGGAGAACTTCCACCCACCACTGGTGAGCCAGCAGGGCCAGGCGGCCATGAACCGCCGGAACAGGCTCAACCAACCGAGACGAGTGAGGCCGAACCTCCGGTAGCGAGTACGCAATATCCTCAACAACCGAATGGCCCACGCGCTCAGCCACGCTCGTCCCTTCCTCAGAGGGGGTTGTACTATACCACGATTGCGGGGGTCATTGCTGGGGTGTTCACTGCCCTACTGACGATTGTGATTACCCTCGTGTTTGCAGGAACCTTTCATGCGGCCAGCCAGCAAATTGCAGTGGATAAGTTGACTGTCAAAACGGCGCTCGCCCTGGCAGCATTGGAACTTCTCAATTTTTCATTGAGCTTGCTCATCGGCTTTGTTGTCGGTGTGATCGTTGGCAGAATCGCCGTCCGTCGTCGTCTCGGATTCCTGGCAGGCGCTCTCGCTGGAGCCATCTTCTACCTGATAACCTTCTTAGTGAGCCTCATCTCCAGTTATCCAGGCAACCTCACCGTGAAAGCTTCTACCGTAACGACTGGGAGTCTGGTGATCTCATTGCTGCTGCTCTGTCTGTGGAGCATTGGTGGGGGACTCGTAAGTCTATTCGGAACATGGGTAGCGACCGTGAGACATCCTCATTATTTGAGGCTTGGAGAGGAATAGGGATTGGAGGAATCGTATGCAGCAAATGCGTCGTAAGTTAAACAAACAACACTCGGACCTGTTGGATGAAGTCCTGGTTCAACAAGCGCGCCTCGGCGATCACCACGCGTTCGAATTGCTGGTCGACCGTTACAGCGCCTTGCTCCTGCGGCAGATCACCCACCTGGTGCGAGACGAACATCTCGCTCACGATGTCTTGCAACATGTCTTTCTCCAATTGTACCGCTCGCTGCCCACACTACGAACGGGCGGAACGCTCAAAGGGTGGTTATGCCAGGTAGCGCGTAACCGCAGTTTCGATGAACTGCGCCGCAAGCGTCCGGTCTTCTTTTCTGAGATCGCGCTGGTTTCCGATGGTGTGGAACATTCGCCCCTTCTCCTGCTCCCCGACCCGAATCCTCAACCGGAGGAGCAGGTCGAACTGCGTGATTTGCGTGATCTGCTCCTTAAGGCGATCCGGAAGTTGCCTTCACGTTCCCGCGCCGTCGTGATGATGCGCTACACCAATCAATCGAGCTTCCGCGAGATTGGGCAGGCGCTCGGCATCCCGGAAGCCACAGCCAAGACGTACTTTCACCGGGCGAAAGAGCCTCTGCGCGCCTTACTTAAACCGGAAGTTGCCAATTGGTGAGGTATGGGGAAGCATTGAGTTATGTCGGCGCGTCGAAAAACGAAGTCAACTATGAAGTGGGAGACTTTGCACCCTGCTCGTGGGGGAGTGTTTCCCCGGCAAACTCGATGTAAGTATCCTCGTCGAGACGTGCTGAAAAGAGCCTTGTCTCATTGGTTCCATCCATTCGCACGTAGACAACTCCTCCGTCGGTGGCGTTGATTCTCCCTAGCTCACCTGTGCGCTTGATTCGCACGCGATCGCCTTCCTGAAAGTACGTTCCGTCTGCATTGGTTTCCATAACTCTTGCTACCTTTCTCAAAGAGCGTGCTGCGCCCAGTGGCCGAATTGTTCATCAAGCTTTCTCTGCTTCTCGTTCATGCTCTCAGCGAACATGCTGGCGTCGTGGCGCATGTCGAATGATCGCACAATGCGGTCATCGGGTCCCGCCTCTCCCTCTGGAGAGGCACGCTCGCGGATCAAAAACACCTGCTCAGTGAGGCGTTGGACATAGTAGCGGTCTTCTATCATCTCAATACCTCTTTGAGCTTCGCTTTTTCGAAGTTAGCCTTAGCAAGCATGGCCCCCTCCTGATTTGCTTCATCGATCTCTTTCTGGATCAAGCGGGTGCCGTCGAAGTTGGCCTTGCCAAGCATGGCTCCCTCCATGTCTGCTCCACGAAGGTCTGCTTTGCTCAGATCTGCCTCCCTCAGGATCGAGCGGCACAGATTGGCGCCACGCAAATCCGCATAACGGAGGTGGGCCTTCAGGAGATTGGCATCGCTCAGATTGGCCCCTCTCAGATCAGCATTGCGCAGGTCTGCCTCGCGCAAATCTGTTCCTCGCAGGTCTGCCTCGCTCAGGTTGGCCCCCGTAAGATCGGCGTGGAGCAGATCAAACCCCTGAAGATCAGTGCCGTGCAGGTCGGCGTCGTGCAGGTCTGGCTCTAAAGCCTGTATCTCAGCATGTTCACGTCTCCACGTATTCCAGATCGTCTTCCCTGCTGAGAGAAGAGCAAGCTCTTTTTGATTTGCCATGAGGTTCACTTTCTTTACTCTTTGGTAGCGATACAGGTGCAAGCGGAGGCGTTTAGCTACTCACCGCTGCAGTTTCAATTAGACTCGATCGTGGTATTGGTTCCGTTTCTTTTCATGCGCGCGCCTCGCGGCATCACGATTGATCATGTATCCAAATGCGCAGGCAAAGATCACGAGTACGAGGATCAAGAGGACGAATGGCGGCATACAGTTATCCTTTACTTACTGGTGTATGTGTCAGATACACATCTTGCTTTCAATGGACATGGAATAGTGATCTGGCAAACATTTCATACCCTCTTCTTGCAATGCCAGATATCTCCGACTGTTCCTCTGGTTCCCGCAGGCGAAAACATGGTTGCTCAATCGCTGTCCACTCCCGTTCAATCGAGTTAAGGAACGGATATTTGCCAGAACGAGTGAGTTGTAACATTCTCGCAATAGAGATACTCTTGAAGCGTTGCTTCACAAGAAGGATAAGGTTCCGAGAAGAAGTAGAGGATAAATCAATTATACACTATTTTTTATAAAAATGCAATATTTGTGAAAAAAGCAAACGCGATTGGGTCTCACCTGCGCCGTCCCGCCTTCATCAAACGCTTGCAGGCTCAAAAATTCACACTGCCAGACGTGTAAGCAACTGGTAGTCAGCCTGCCAATGATGCTACTGCTTGATCTCCTGTTGTTCAAGAGCAGCCTGCTCGGCAAGAGCCAGCGCGCCCAGTACGCCTACCTGGCTGCCCAACTTTGGCGGCACGATGTAGGTATCGATGTGTTGGAGAACCACCGGAACCTGGATGTACCCGTTGAGCAAGGTCACTACCTCTCGTTGAATCAGTGGAAAGAGGTGGGGCTGGCTCATGACACCACCGCCCAGGATGATTTGCTGCGGTGAAAGAATACACATGAAGCTGACACATGCCAGCGCCAGGTAGTGCGCCTCCAACTCCCAGGCCGGGTGATCGACAGGCAGGCTTTCGGCTGGCGCTCCCCAGCGCGCTTGCAGGGCAGGCCCGCTCGCCAATCCTTCCAGGCAATCCCCGTGATAGGGGCAGATGCCCGCGAATGGGTCAACTCGCGCATCGCGTGGCAGGCGAATATGACCCATTTCAGGATGGAGCAGACCGTGCATCAACCGCCCATTACAAACGCCGCCGCCGCCAACTCCTGTTCCTATAGTCAGGTAGAGGCAGGTATCCAGGTCCTTTCCTGCCCCCCATTGCCACTCTCCCAGTGCGGCGGCATTGACATCGGTATCAAAACCGACAGGCACACCCAGCGCCCGCCCAATGGTGCCAACCAGGTCGGTGTTCGCCCAGCCTCGCTTGGGTGTCGAGGTGATAAAACCGTAGTCGGAAGCATCGCGATTTAAAGAGATGGGACCGAACGACCCGATGCCAATCGCGGCGAGCGAATACTGCTGGAAGAAGGCGATAATCTGCTCAAACGCCTCTCCGGGTGTCGTAGTGGGAAAACGGCTCTCTGCCTGCACATCCGCTGGACCAGCGCCGACCGCGCAGATGATCTTGGTACCGCCTACTTCAATACCCCCATATAGCATTGGCAGTGCCCACCCTCCTTCTTAACGCGGCTTAACGTCCCTTGAATTCAGCTTTGCGCTTCTCGGTATAGGCGGCGATACCCTCTTTGGCGTCCTCACTCTGGAACAGCAATTGTTGCAGCTCGCGCTCAATCGCCAGGCTTTCAGAGAACGGGACTTCGGCGCCCGATTGCACGGCGCGTTTGATGCGCCCGACAGCTTTGGAGGCTTTGTTGGGCGGGCAGAACGACTTCGCGAACTGCATGACCTCGTCCCAGTAGTTCTCAGGCTCGTAGATGTAGTTGATGAGGCCAAGTTCAAGCGCCTCTTCAAAACTCATTAGTTTGCCCTCGATCATCAGCTCGATGGCCTTGTTCTTGGGCAGCGCGCGCGCCAGGCGCTGCGTTCCGCCTGTGCCTGGCAGCACGCCCAGGGTGACTTCCGGCAGACCAACCTTGCCGCCATTGCGTTTGGCAATGCGGATATCGCAGGCCAGCGCGATCTCCAGGCCGCCGCCTACCGTGTGACCATTGAGCGCCGCGATCACCAGCTTGGGTGTTTGTTCCAGCCGTATGAGCGTCTCGTTGGCGTGCAGGCAGAAATAGTATTTGAAGGTCGGGGTAACGGCATTAAGCATACTGATCTCGGCCCCGGCGCTAAAGAACTTCTCGCCCGCGCCTCGTAGCAGCAGCACATGCACGTTCTCATCGAAACGCGCCTGTAGAATCGCTTCATCAAGCTGGCGCATCATCTCATAGCTATACGTGTTCGCCGGGGCATTGGTAAGTTCGATAATGGCGATGCCTTCGGTCGTGGTGTAATTTACGAGAATACGTTCGGTCGTGGTAGTCATTCCTGGTTTTCCTTTCGTGTCGTGAAGGTGTTCAACATGTCGTCGTCTTTGACATATTCAAACGGCGTATGACAGGCATTACAATAATACTGCACGGTCAAAAGTTGCTGGCCGAACAGCGAAAAAAACTCGGTGTTATGTGACGCGCAATAAGGGCAGACAACCTCTACCTTAAGCGCGTCCGGGCGATTTAACGTAGCGATTATCCCAATCTCCTTCCCTGCGCATCCCACGCCGACCAGTCAGGCGCTTGTGTCAACTCCCATTCGCGAGTTGTGGCGTTGAAGGCAGTCGGCATGGCAATATCCAGTTCATTCAAGGTAGGCATAATCTTGCTCAAATAGCGGCTGCGCAGTTGATCGGGCGTGGCATCAATCACACCCTCTTTCTCTAATTGTATCATCGCAGCGTCGTCCCTGGGGCCGAACCAGCATAGCGTCTCATCCCAAATGCGTCCCAACGCCGCGATCAGCGCTGCGCGTACCGCGCCTCCCGCTTTCGCCAACCTGCGCACCCAGCCCTCGGCGTGCAGGAAATGGATGCGCTCCTCCTGCACAACCTTGCGCGCTCGCTGGCGCAGCGGTTCGTAACTCGAATCCATGGCTGCCTCAAAGAAGGTAGTCAGGGCGGTATCCAGCAGAAAATTGGTGGCCACAAAGTCTGACCAGCCCGCGAAATCGGCATCCAGGGCAGTCACAGAATAGCGCAGGGTGCGCGAGGTCGGATCGACCTGCCGGGGATCGGCCTCGGCCTGCGTAAAGTCTTCCAGCAGTGGATAAAGCGTGCGCGCGTGTCCCAGCTCATCCTGTGTCATGGCTGCTGCCGCCACTGCCGCTTCCAGGGCCGGAGCGCCGTTGCACCAGTACGCATAGCGCCGCCCGATAGCCTGCTTGTTGTCAGCCAGCGATGAAAGGACGCCAAAAAGCGCCGCGTTATCGATGTGTGTCCCGGTCGTCATAGTTCTTCCTTACGAGGCGATGACGGTCACGATCGTCTCACGCGGAACGATCACCATCTCGACCCAGCTAAATTCATCAAAAATGGTGCGCGCGTAGACCTGCGCCAGTTCAACATCGTCCGCCATCACATTACCAATCTCGTGCAGCGGTTCTTCGTACTTGCGCCTCGCGTAGACCTGCCACACGTGGCTCTCATTGAGCGCATCGCGCCGTGGCGCGGGCGTGCCTGTAGTACCTGTAGTACCTGTGTTGTTCATGTTGATATCCCCCAACTGCGCATAATTTCGATACCCTCCTCACTGAGCCGGGCTTTCGTCCAGACAGGGTCCCACACAACCTCGATACGCACCTCTTCGACGCCCGGCTCTCGCGACAGGCGCGCGCGTATATCATCCATGATGAACTCGGTGGCAGGACAGCCCATCGCCGTAAAGGTCAGCTTGATATACACGGTGCCTTCATGTTGAGCGAGATCGATGATCAGCCCCATATCAACCACGCTGATAGGTATTTCTGGATCGGTCACGTCGCGCAGGGCGTCCCACAAAGCCGCGCACGCCGCATTTTGCGAGGATTGGTCGTGTACAGATGGATAGGTGGCGCTCATGCATCTTGCTCCAACAGGCGCAGCATTTCTTTTTTGCCGCGTTGTACCATGCCGACAAACTCCTCGTTCATGGGGCCGCGCGCTTTCCAGCGCTTCATAACATCGTTCCACGTGCAGGGGCCGTCTTCGAGCAGCCAATGCTTGGCTTTGGCATCGAAATGCGCCGGGAACGCGCAGTCCACCACGTACTTCTTCTGCGCCTCATCGAAATGAGCCGGAACGTTGAGATGCAGTTCCTGGCAAAGAGGCACGGCTGTGGTCATCCAGATCTGGCGCAGTTCGTCGTTGCTATGGCCCTTGAAACCGTACTCAAGCTGCTCGCCGTGCTGCTTCAGATCATCGGGCAACCCAAACCATTCGACGGTCAGCAGGAACATCCAGTCCACCGCTTTTTGCAACGCCTCGTGGCCGCTATTGTCCAGGTTGATCTTGCGCATGTGCTGCTCGCCGTGTCGCAGGTGGAAGGTCTCTTCCTTATCTACTTTGACCAGCGCGCGTTTCCAGGGGCCAAAGGTGGTGCTCTGGTAGATATCGCCCAGCAACGTATAGCCCGCCCGGTCATAAAATGCGTTGGCAACCACCAGTTCAACCCAACTATCCAGCGGGATATCAAAAGAATATGGGTACTTGAAGTTGCGCGGCTCGCGTTCGAAGATTAATTTCTCTGTATCAACGCCCAGATCGCGCAGCAGGCGGTAAGCGATATGAGCATGTCCCAGTTCGTCCTGAATAATGGAGATCGCCGAACCGAAATTGTTCAGATTTGGAGCGTGAACGGCGGCGCGGTAATACGCGGGCGCGCTAATCAATTCCGTATCGGCGGAGACGGTCAGGATACGCTTCATACCCTCAAGGTAAATGGGACTCATGTGATCTATAGTCTCGATAAGCTGCTGCTTGCGAATGCGACCAAGTAGAGCCTCTTCACTCTGTAAGGCAGGTGCTACAGGAAAGGCCATCGGCGTTGCTCCTTGTCCAAAACGCGTGTTCTGTAAGCGACCTTGCGGCTACGGCGGGACATAATGCCCCCAACACGCTCATACAAAATTTGAACATCTGGTATGTTTATACACGAAATACGCTGAAAAATCAAGAACCTCTTGTCTTCATATTCTACTTAGTGGTAGAATAGGCTGGCAATTTCTAAGAAACGAGAAAGCATCCATGGCTCTGAAAAGGGATTCCCTTCAAGGAAAACAAAACGGCGCGGGCAAAACTGAGAAGCTTAAACGCGCGCGCATCACGCAAAAGGCCATCGAGCTTGTCGCGTCCGAACTGTTCGCGCGCAAAGGGTTCGGCGCGACCAGCCTGGACGACATCGCCGAGAGCCTGGGCGCAACCAAGGGCGCGCTCTACTATCATGTGAAAAACAAAGAGGAAATCCTGCGTCTCATCTACTTGACCGTCTTGACGGTCAGCGAAGAACCCCTGCGCCGTATCGTTGAAGCCGATCTGCTTCCGTCTGAGAAGCTGCGACGAGCAATAGAGCATCAGACATCCGTAGCCGCTGATCGCTCCCCGGCCATGACTGTCTTCTATCGCGAGCAGCACTATCTGACCGGCCCCTTCGCCAGAGAAATCATCTTGCGCAAGAAAGCCTACGAACGCTACTTCGAGCAAATCATCGAAGAGGGGCAGGCATCGGGCGTATTTCAACCCTCTATCGATCCCAAAATTGCTACCTACGGTCTGCTGGGCATGTGTAACTGGCTTTCCCAGTGGTACCGGCCAGAAGGCCAGTATTCTCCACAGCAAATCGCCGCTATGTTTGAGAATATGGTTCGCGGGATGAACATATGATACAGTACAGAGTATAAGTTTCATGTTCTTTTGATCCGCGATTTTCAATTTGATAGTTTCCTTGACTATATCGTCAATTCGCGGGTCGCCGCCACCACTCTCGCGGAAAACTACGTCGGCTTACCTTTTGATAGGTAGCCAGAATCCATAGACGCGAACGACAATGACCAACACTATCTGAAAGGCAGCAAGACGCATGACCGCATTCCTTTCACTGCGCGATGCCATCGCGCAATATGTCCGCGATGGCATCACTGTTGCTATGGAGGGCTTCACCCACCTTATTCCCTTCGCCGCCGGTCACGAGATCATCCGCCAGCAGAAGCGCGACCTGTGCCTCATCCGCATGACGCCCGATCTGATCTATGACCAGCTCATCGGCATGGGTTGCGCGCGCAAGCTCATCTTTTCCTGGGGAGGCAACCCTGGCGTTGGCACGCTGCACCGCCTGCGCGACGCGGTTGAAAGCGGGTGGCCGCATCCCCTGGAAATCGAAGAACACAGCCACGCTGCTATGGCCAACGCCTACGCCGCCGGCGCGGCAGGCTTGCCATGCGCCATCTTCCGGGGCTATCAAGGCTCTGACCTCGTGGGAGTCAACCCGCGTATTCGCTTTATCGAATGCCCCTTCACCGGCGAGCAACTTGCCGCCGTACCAGCCATTCGACCAGACCTCACTATCATCCATGCCCAGCGCGCCGATCGCGCCGGAAATGTGCTCATCGAGGGCATCACCGGCGTGCAGAAAGAAGCCGCCCTGGCAGCCGCTTCCACGCTCGTAACCGTAGAAGAAATCGTTGAACGACCTGCGCGCTCCCGGTCCAAACGCCGCGATATTGCCCTATTGGACGGTGAGCGCCATCTCCGAGGTACCGCGTGGCGCGCATCCATCCTATGCCTATGGCTACTATGGGCGCGATAATGCCTTCTACATTGCCTGGGACGCCATTGCTCGAGACCGTGAAACGTTTCTTGCCTGGATGCGCGAGTATGTACTGGTAGACCATGCCGACTGACCAGGGCGGGGCTTGTCCCCGCCATGGCATAGTAACGAGAGGGTAATCTATGGACTATACCACTGCTGAAATGATGGCCGTTGCCGCTGCGCGCGTGCTGAAAAACGATGATGTCTGTTTCGTGGGTATCGGCGCGCCTTCGCTGGCCTGTAACCTGGCGCGGCTTACCCATGCCCCCGACATCACGCTCATCTACGAGTCCGGCACCATTGGGACGAAACCGGACGTGCTGCCGCTCTCAATTGGCGACCCGGAACTTTGCGAGACTGCCCTGACCACTGTGTCGGTGCCAGAAATGTTCCAGTACTGGCTGCAAGGGGGACGCATCTCGATTGGCTTCCTTGGCGGCGCGCAACTTGACCGCTTCGGCAACATCAACTCCAGCGTCATTGGCAGCTATGAGCATCCCAAAGTGCGCTTGCCAGGCGGCGGAGGTGCGCCAGAGATTGCCAGCCTGTGCCGCCAGACCTACGTTGTCATGCATCAGACTCGCCGCACCTTCGTTGAGCGCGTTGATTTCATCACCTCCTTTGGCTATGGTAGCGGCGGCGATCACCGCCAGCGCCTGGGCATCCGCACGCTCGGCCCCACGCTGGTTGTCACCGATCTCTGCCTGATGCAACCCGACCCTCGGACGAAAGAACTGCTGGTCACTTCGATTCACCGGGGCGTGACCCGCGAGGATATCGCACAGCATACCGGGTGGCCAGTTCGCTTTGCCGAAACGCTGGAACACACTCCACTCCCCACCATGACAGAACTCAAAGTGCTGCGCGACCTGCAAACCCGAACGGAGCAGGCTCATGCAAGCAAATCGACTCCTCGTGTCAGATCTGAATAATGGTCACAATTCTACCCCGCTACGCCTGCAAACGTAAGTTCAATTTACCCACGATTGCAGGTTAGGAAACACACGTATGCAAGTTACAATTGTATCCGGGACAAAAAAAGCTTTACGAGTGAATATTAGGAGGTGAAAGGTAGAAAGTAAGACCATAAAAATAGGCCACCTGGCCTATGTTCCCCTGGTCATCTAGCAGATGCTTCCGAGTTGTCATTCATATATACTCTTTATATTCTGTATCCATTCCTGAACCGTTGTCGGCTTACCAAAACTCGAGGCAACCGTTGCGTTGCCTCATCACAATCTCCGTTTGTCGTTATTGTAGCGTATCGTCGTTGATTGCAATTGATTCATATACAGTTGCAATGACGTATTAGTGCGGTTTCATGGCAGACCACGAGCAGATCATGCTCGAGGAGGTACAGCATGGCAACCAGATCGCGCGTGGAGGATGTCCATATCGTCTGGATTACGGCTGGGTTAGGCTGTGATGGAGATACAGTTTCAATCACCGCAGCTACCCAGCCCAGCATCGAGGACGTATTGTTGGGGGCTATCCCCGGTCTCCCCAAAGTACATCTTCATAACCCCGTTCTCGCCTATGAGCTAGGCGGCGAAAGTTTTATGACGTGGTTCTATCAAGCTGAGCAAGGTCTCATCGACCCGTTTGTGCTTGTCGTGGAAGGCTCCATACCCAACGAGAAGATCAAGAAAGAGGGCTACTGGGCAGCTCTCGGCACCGACCCGGCCACCGGTCAACCCATTACTACCAATGAGTGGATTGACCGTCTTGCGCCCAAAGGCCCTGGCGGTTGTCGCCATCGGCACCTGCGCGACGTATGGCGGCATCCATGCCATGTCTGGCAACCCTACCGGCGCAATGGGTTTGCTCGATTATCTTGGCTGGAACTGGAAAACTCCGGCAGGTATCCCCATCGTCTGCGTTCCCGGCTGCCCGGTGCAGCCTGACAATTTCATGGAGACCGTTCTCTACCTCCTCTACCAGGTGGCGGGTCTCTCACCCATGATTCCCCTCGATGATGCCCACCGGCCAACCTGGCTCTTCGGCAAAACAGTACACGAGGGATGCGACCGCGCTGGCTACTACGAAGTAGGCGATTTCGCCACCACATATGATTCTCCCAAATGCCTTGTCAAGCTGGGCTGCTGGGGACCCGTGGTGCAGTGTAATGTGCCCAAGCGCGGGTGGATGGCCGGCATTGGTGGTTGCCCCAACGTGGGCGGCATCTGTATCGGTTGTACCATGCCAGGCTTCCCCGACAAATTTATGCCGTTCATGGACCCGCCTCCCGGCAGTAAAGCCTCGTCGAGCGTCATTGGTATCTATGGCGGCGTCGTCAGGAGACTGCGCAAGATTACGCAGCGTACTGCCAACAAAGAACCAGCCTGGCGGCATAAAGGCAAAGAACTGACGACAGGCTATCACGGGAAATGGTGATCCCGTATTTACAACGTCGATGTAAAGTGGCTCTACCAAAGGAGTTAACGTCATGACGACACAGGTCCGAAGAGATGATACCACGACACCACCATCACAACTTGTAGAAATGTCGTGGGACCCCATTACACGTATCGTTGGCAGCCTGGGCATTTATACCAAGATCGACTTCAAGAATCGGAGAATTGCGGAATGCCACAGCACTTCTTCTATCTTCCGAGGCTACAGCCTTTTTATGCAGGGCAAGGACCCGCGCGATGCCCACTTTATCACCAGCCGCATCTGCGGTATCTGCGGTGATAACCATGCCACCTGCTCGGTCTATACGCAGAATATGGCCTACGGTGTCAAGCCCCCGCCACTGGGCGAGTGGGTGCTGAATCTGGGTGAAGCAGCCGAGTATATGTTCGACCACAACATCTTCCAGGAGAACCTGGTTGCTGTTGACTACTGCGAGCAAATGGTCAGGGAGACCAATCCGGGCGTGCTCGAACTTGCCAATAAAACCGAGTCTCCTCATGCGCGCGAGCATGGCTACCGCACGATCGGCGACATCATGCGCGCCTTCAACCCCTTCACAGGAGAACTCTACCTCGAAGGGTTGCAGGTGAGCCGCTATACTCGCGAGAAGTTCTGCCTGATGGAAGGGAGACACGTTCATCCTTCGACCCTCTACCCCGGAGGCGTCGGCACCGTTGCCACCATCCAGCTTTTCACCGACTACCTCGTTCGACTGATGAAGTATGTCGAATTCATGAAGAAGATTGTGCCTCTGCACGATGATCTGTTCGACTTCTTCTACCAGGCCATGCCCGGCTACGAGATGGTTGGCTACCGGCAAACCCTGCTCGGCTGCTGGGGCTCGTTCCAGGACCCCGACGTGTGCGATTATGATTACCGCACCATGGACAAATGGGGCAAGGCCATGTTCGTCACGCCAGGCGTGGTGGTGGACAACGAACTGGTCACGACCAACCTGGTAGACATCAACCTGGGCATCCGTATCCTGCTGGGCAGTTCCTACTACGATGACTGGCAGAGCGAGAGGACCTTCGTCGATCGCGACCCACTCGGCAATCCGGTTGACAAACACCATCCCTGGAACCAGACCACCATCCCGAAGCCACAGAAACGCGACTTCAACGGCAATTATAGCTGGACTATGTCGCCGCGCTGGTTTGATAAACGCACCGGCAAGCACCTGGCGCTGGATACCGGCGGCGGCGCGCTCGCACGCCTGTGGACGACCGCCCTGGCCGGCATCGTTGACCTGGGTGGCTACATCAAAGCCACCGGTCGCAGCGTCAAGATTCGGCTGCCCAAGTCCGCCACCAAGCCCGAGGTAGAATTTGAGTGGAAGGTGCCACAGTGGAGTAACGCCATTGAGCGCAACCGCGCGCGCACCTACTTCCAGGCCTACTCCGCCGCCGTCGCCCTCCATTGTATCGACAAGGCGCTGGCCGAGTTAAATGCCGGACATACCAGGACATGGAACGAATTCACGGTGCCGAAGGATGCCATCGGCTGCGGCTTCCACGAGGCTGTACGCGGTGTGCTGTCTCACCACATGGTCATCGAGAACGGCAAAATTGCCAACTACCATCCCTATCCGCCGACCCCCTGGAATGGCAGTGTGCGCGACATCTACGGGACGCCAGGCCCATACGAAGATGCCGTGCAAAACACCCCCATCTTCGAGGAGAACGGCCCGGATAAATTTAAGGGCATCGACATCATGCGCGCCGTGCGCAGCTTCGATCCCTGCCTGCCCTGTGGTGTCCATATGTACCTGGGCGAAGGGAAAGAACTACAGGTTCTTCATTCACCCACGTTCGGTGTATAATGTTGAAGTCATTGTAGCATTATTGTAGGGGTGGTCGGGTGGAGGTGGAGGGACCCTTGCGGTTGCCCTTGCCTCCACCACTGCCACTGCCCGCTCCCAATTCGCGGAAACGAGGAGGCGTCCATGCAAGAAGATATGCAAGCGCGTCAGCGTCGTGCCGGGCGTATCGAAGCGCTGATCGAGGAAGTGAGCGAATTCTCTGATCCCCATGCGCGTGACATTGCCGAGGAACTTGTCCAGGCCCTGTTGGACTTGTATGGCGAAGGACTGGCGCGCATCCTTGAACTTACCGTTGAGGCCGGAGCGCCGGGCTATAAAATAATTGAGTCACTGGCAGGTGACGACCTGGTCGGCTCCTTGCTACTCCTGCATGAACTGCATCCCAGAGACATTGAGACGCGCGTCGTTGAGGCGCTGGACGAGGTGCGTCCCTACCTCAAATCGCATGGTGGCAATGTTGAGTTAGTCAGCGTCGAAGATGGCGTAGCGCGCCTGCGCCTCGAAGGCAGTTGTCACGGTTGTCCTTCCTCAACCATGACCCTCAAGCTGACTATCGAAGAGGCCATTTTCAAAGCCGCTCCCGACCTGGATAGGCTCGAAGTAGAAGGCGTCACCGAGCCGCCCCGCCTGCCAGCGCGCGTTGGGACGCCCGTTACTTTTGTTGCACCTCGCCGCAAAAAGGATGGCTCAAGCCCAAAAGAGCAGAGCGGTGGATGGAATACCGTCGATGGGCTGGCATCGCTCTCCGCCGGAACCCTCAAGGCTATCACTATTGCTGAGGAACCCCTTGTTTTCTGCCAGATTGCAGGTACCTACTACGCCTACTATAACCGGTGCAGCAGTTGTCAGAGTCCACTCGAGAGCAGCAGGTTAGAGGACACCACGCTTATCTGCTTTTCCTGCGGGCAGCAATACGACCTGCGTCATGCCGGTAGAAGTGTCGATGCTTCTGGCTACTTCCTGAAGCCGGTTCCCCTTCTTTTAGAAGGAGACAGGGTGAAAGTGATCCTGTCAGCTTTAACAGAAGACCATTCGGCGGTAGTGTCTGCCTCTGTAGGATAAAAGGGAAGCAACTATGTCAGCATCTTTGGATGATCACAGCGATCGTTCTGGCGCGCCTGTCAGCGCGTTACGACGTTTCGCCCGGAAGCGCGAGCCTGAACGCGCCCCGGTAGAACACTGCGAACTATGCAGCGAGGTCATACCCTCGGATCATCGTCACTTGCTGGAGCTTTCCAGCCGCGCCTTGATCTGCGCGTGCCAGGCCTGCGCATTGCTTTTTAGCGAAGAAGGATCTGGAGCTGGCAAATATAAACTGGTATCCCGCCGCTATATGTCGCTGCTCGATTTCCAGATGACAGATCAACAGTGGGATGAACTGATGATTCCGGTCAACATGGCCTTCATCTTTCGCAGCTCAGGCTCAAAGCACGTTATGGCCTTTTATCCCAGCCCGGCAGGAGCCACAGAATCCTTGCTCGACCTGGAAGGATGGGAGACGCTGACGAGTAGCAACCCCATTTTGCATGGCCTGGAGCCTGATGTCGAGGCGCTTCTCATCTATCGCGTCAAGAACGCGCGCGAGCATTACGTTGTTCCTATCGATGCCTGCTACCAGCTTGTGGGCCTCATTCGCCTCTCCTGGAAAGGACTGAGCGGTGGAACGGAGACCTGGGAAGCGATCGGCGACTTTTTTGAAACGATCCGGGCGAAATCTCGGCCTGTGAGGGGAGATCAAGATGCCTGATCTGAGCTTTGAGGTTACCGGCGCCGAGGCTCGCCATCATGCCGCGGTTCCGACGCTGATCTTCAAATTACGCATCGACAATGGCGATGGAGAAGAGCGCATCCATAGCGTCCTCTTGCGCAGCCAGATTCAGCTTTCGGTCAATCGCCGCCGCTACAGTCCCGAAGCCCAGGCCCAATTGTTGGAGGTGTTTGGGGAACCATCGCGCTGGGGCGAGACGTTGCGCCCTCTATTATGGACACACACGAACGTGACGATTTCGCAGTTCGCTGGCAGCGTTACCATCGATATGCCCGTTGTCTGCACCTATGACTTTGAGGTTGCCAGCGTCAAATACTTCAGCGCGCTGGGAGATGGCGATATTCCGCTTACATTTCTGTTCAGCGGCACCATTTTCTACGAGGGCGAAGAAGAAAATTTGCAGGTCGCGCAAATCTCCTGGTCGAAGGAGGCATTCTATCGTTTCCCGGTCGCGGTCTGGCAGGACATGATCGCGCATTACTTTCCCAACAGCGCCTATATTCGTCTCCACAAGGATGTCTTTGATCAGTTATACCGCTACAAAGCCACGCATGGCCTTCCCACCTGGGAGGATGTCATAACTCGTCTTTTGCAGGTAAATGATGCGGAGGTATCTTCATGAATATAGAGCAAGTGAAGGAAATCGCCAACGCAGTGCTTTTCGAAGGCTATCTCCTCTACCCATACCGTCACTCGGCCATCAAGAATCGCCAGCGCTGGACAATCGGCGTGGTGTATCCCCAGGAGTACAGCGAGGCGAACGGGGGTATCGAATCCTGCATGATGCAAACCGAGTGCCTGGTGACAGGACGGGGCAACGAAGATACCGCGCTCGATATACACGTCAGATTCTTGCACCTGCTGCAGCGTTCAGTCGCGCAGCCGGTGCCCGCCGTGTATGCGCAAACTCAAGTAGATGCGCTTCCGGGTAGCGAGTGGAGCCTGGCAAGCCGACTGGCTCGCGAGCCATACGAAGAGGGCATCGAGCGAGAAATAAGTATAGCCGATATTTCACTGCGCGACCTGGTAGTAAACCCCCGCGTCGTAGAAATCTATTTTCCAGGTCAGCGTATGGCGGATGATGCCATTGTGCGAGTGCAGCGTCCCATTGCCGGGGTCATTCGTCTCTCAGCCGAACAAATCGCCAACGATCTTTTCAAATTCTGCGCGCAAATCGAAAATGTGACGCCCGCGACCAGGTCTCTCACGAACCGCCATAACGAGGTATTGCTGCAATCGTTTGTCTCCACCCACACCATTTTACAGGTTCAACAGGGCGAGTTTATTTCGCTGTTGGAGCCGCCCGAAACGTTGCAAGCTGTCGCCGGGCAATGCCAGAACGTGCGCACCTGGCCTGTACTGGTGGGCAGCCAGGGCGAAACAGATGCGCTGCTCTCGTCGCCCATTATCCTCTACGACTACCCGCAGATTGCGCCCGAAAGCCCCGGCAGCCTTTTCGACGGCACCGAGATCGACGAGATTCTGACGCTGCGTATCCTGACGCTGACCGACCAGGAAAAAGAAGAGATGCGCCAGGGAGATGCGCGCGCGCGTGAAATCCTGGAACGCACCGAGGCCCTAACTCCCGAACAGTTTATGAAGTTACACGGCACAATTCGCAGCATGAAGCCGCTCATAGAGGAGGAAGAGGTATGAACGGCGCATCCATGGATTTCCAATTTCCAGGCGAAGATTATCCGCCACCAACATCTGTACGTATTGCGGGGAAAGAAGTGAAAGCCGGAGATAAAGTGTGTCTGCGACCGGGCCGGGGCCGACCGGGAACATTGACAGACGCCATGGATATGATGTTGGAAGGCCAGACCGCGCGCGTTGAGGTCATCCAGCAGGATTTCGAGAATCGCATCTATCTGGTCGTAACCCTGGATATAGACCCTGGCAGGGAGCAGTGGGACGAGCGGGTGCTGCCCGGCCATCGTTTCTTCTTCTTCCCGGAAGAGATTGATGCCCTGGAGGATACGCTATGAGCCAGGTATCGCCAGTCAAACCCGGTCTGAAACGCATCCTGATCGCGTGCATCGGCAACATCTTTTTTGGCGATGACGGCTTCGGCGTTGAAGTGGCACAGCGCCTGATGAGCAGAAAAACCCGGCCATACCCCGAAGGCGTTCAAGTAGTTGATTTCGGCATTCGCGGTATGGAACTGGCCTACACTTTGCTAGATGAGTATGATACACTTGTGCTGGTCGACGCGGTTCCACGCGGGGGCGCGCCTGGCACCGTCTATTTGATCGAACCCGACCTTTCGGGCATTGGCCCGGCGCAAGGCGTGGAGGCTGGCAGGGTAGCAGTGGATAGTCATAGCATGGACCCTCTGAAAGTGCTTGCCTTTGCCAGGACGCTAGGCGCGCGCCCCATCCGCACCTTGCTTGTAGGATGTGAACCGGCCACACCTGGCGGCGGCGCAGAATTTGAAGAGATGCGGATGGGGTTGAGCGAACCGGTACTGGCCGCCGTCGATGGGGCGGTCAAAATGATCGACTCTCTTGTTGAACAATTGGTATCAGAAAATTTGTAGGGACGCGATTTATCGCGTCCTATGCCCCGCCCTGGCGGATGGGGAGGTCTACCGGGTAAGTTTGGACGATATAAAGAAAGGCACTGAAAGATGTGGAAATTACTTCTCGCCGTTGGCGTCATTGGTTTTGCCGTTTGGTTTATCAGCCAGCTACTTCCTGATATGCAACGCTATCTGAAAATGAGTTCAATGTAACCGCAAACCGGAGGCGCAAGCCAGAGGTTGACTGCACCGCGTGCAGGGAAAGGAACAGGGCCATGGTAGCTTTGATTGTCGTCCTTATTGTGGTTCTTGCGTTGCTTCTCGTTGGACTGGTTGTCTTTCTGGTGAACCTGCCTGATATCATGCGTTATCGTCGTATCAAGTCGATGTAACGCGGGCGGGTAGAGCAGGAGGCCAACCCGATCATGCATGAACTCGCGATTGCCCAGAGTATCGCCGATGCTGTTGAGGCCAAAGCGGTCGAATGCAACGCCGCGCGCGTCAAAAGCGTGCGTCTCAAAGTCGGCGAGGCCAGTGGCATTGTAGGCGATTTGCTGGCGTTTAGCTTTGAAATGCTTACCAGCATGGTCCCGATTTTAGCGGGCGCGCATTTGCTGATCGATAGCGTGCCACACCGCGCGCGTTGTCATCGCTGTGACAGCGAGTTCGCCGTCGCCAACTATATCGCTCAATGTCCAACCTGCCAGGAGTGGTCCACCGACGTTGTGTCCGGTACCGAACTCCAAATTATGGAAATGGAAATCGACAACTATGCCTAAAGTGACCATCGCTCAGAACATCCTGGCCGTCAACGAGCATGTCGCTCAGGAAATTCGCCAGTCGTTGAGCGCGCGCGGCATTTGCGCAATCAACATGATGAGTTCACCGGGGGCTGGCAAAACGACCCTGCTGGAGCGCACCATTGAGCGACTGCGCGGGCGGCTCGGCATCGGCGTGATCGAAGGCGATGTCGAGACAAGCGCCGACGCGGAACGCATCGAAGCGGCAGGCGCGGAGACCGTCCAGATCAACACGCGGGGAGCCTGTCACCTTGAAGCTCACATGATCCGCGACGCGCTCTCGCATATTGATCTGGCCGGCATGGACCTGCTCGTGATCGAGAACGTCGGCAACCTGGTCTGCCCCGCTGCCTGGGACCTGGGAGAAGATCTGCGCGTTGTGGTTGTCAGTACCACCGAAGGCGATGATAAACCCGCCAAATACCCGCAAATGTTCGCCATTTCGCAGGTAATGGTCGTGAACAAGCTCGACTTGCTCCCTTACGTCAACTACGACCTGCAAAAGGTCAGGCGGCAAGCGCTGGCTATCAATCCCAACCTGCATATCTTTGAAGTAAGCTGCCGGACGGGAGAAGGACTCGAAGCCTGGTGTGATTGGCTTGTTACATTTTCGCGCGGCGTATAGTAGTCTGTCAAAGGCGAATCCATCCCTGCTGTCATTCTGAGCGAAGCGAAGAATCTCACCCGGCAGGAGATCTTCGCTTCGCTCAGAATGACAGCTAAAGCGGCTCAATGAAACTTAATAGACTGGTAGGAAGAAGGAAGCGGATATGTCATCCGTCATGAGTTCGACAATTCAACGGCGACGCATTAGTGTGCAGGGCATTGTGCAGGGCGTGGGCTTTCGGCCATTCGTCTATGGGCAGGCGCTGCGCTGGCGTCTGGTTGGTTTCGTACTCAACGATAGCCAGGGCGTCACCATCGAAATCGAGGGCAGCGTAGAATCTCTCGATGGCTTCCAGCAAGCCTTGCGCGAGCAGGTCCCACCGCTGGCGCGCATCGACTCTGTCACCGCCGAACTGCTGCCTCTTTGCCATGAAAACGGCTTCAGCATTACACACAGCCAGCAGGGATCTGAGCGGCAAGCCCTCATCTCGCCCGACAGCGCAACGTGTGACGACTGCCTGCGCGAAGTGTTCGACCCTGCCGACCGGCGCTATCGCTACCCCTTCATCAACTGCACCAACTGCGGCCCCCGCTTTACTATCGTGCAAGATGTTCCCTATGATCGCGAAAAAACCACCATGCAGGTCTTCCCCATGTGCCCGGCCTGCCAATCAGAATACGACGACCCGCTCAACCGTCGCTTTCACGCCCAACCCAACGCCTGCCCCGCCTGCGGCCCCCAGGTTCTCCTGGTTGATTGGTTGGATGGTAATGACGAAGGGCGACGCAAGCGTCCCCTCTCCACTCCACTCCCGCCCCTACAGAATGGGTACGCCCCCATCACCGCAGCCGCGCAACAACTCGCGCAGGGCGCCATCCTCGCCATTAAAGGATTAGGCGGCTATCACCTGGCATGTGATGCCCTCAATATGGAAGCAGTGCAGCAATTGCGCGCAAGAAAACACCGCGAGGCCAGACCCTTCGCGCTCATGGTGCCCGATGTAGCGACAGCTCGCCTGCTATGCGAAGTAAACGATGCTGAAGCGGCGCTGCTCCAATCGCGCCGCAGACCCATCGTGCTGCTAGAACAGCGCGCGCATTGCTCCGTAGCTCCGGGCGTTGCGCCATCCTGTAATTCGCTGGGTCTGATGCTGCCCTACACCCCTCTACACCATCTACTGCTGCGCGATTTCGCTTCCGCCATAGAAGCGGGACAACCGGCAGCTTTGGTCATGACCAGCGGCAACCGCAGCGATGAACCAATCGCCTATCACGACGCAGATGCGCTGCAACGACTGGCAACTATCGCCGGAGCTATGCTCACGCATAATCGCCATATTCATATGCGCTGTGATGATTCCGTCGTGCGCATCGCCGCGGGCGGCGAGCAATTTTTCCGCCGTTCGCGTGGATACGCGCCAGAGCCGATTGCGCTCTCTAGCGATCTCCCAACACCAGTGCTTGCCTGCGGTGGTCATCTCAAAAACACCTTTTGCCTGGGCAAAGGCCGCCAGGCTTTCATCAGTTCTCATATCGGCGATTTAGAGAACGTCGAAACCCTGACCTCCTTTCGCGAAGGTATTGAACACTACCAGCGTCTTTTCGATATCTACCCGCAGGCCATCGCCTATGACCTGCATCCCGAATACCTGGCCACAAAGTACGCTCTTGACGCCGACATACCGCAGAAAATCGGCGTCCAGCATCACCATGCTCACATTGCCAGCGTACTGGCTGAGCATGGGTTGAGCGGACCGGTCATCGGAATTGCCGCCGATGGCACCGGATTTGGTACCGACGGCGCGGTCTGGGGCTGCGAAATTCTGGCCGCAGACCTCACCGACTTTGAACGCCTCGCGCATCTCACATACATACCCCTGCCGGGGGGCGAACGCGCAGTGCGCCAGCCCTGGCGCATGGCCGCAGCCTATCTTGCGGCAGCCTATGGTGATGCTTTCCTGAACCTGGACATTCCATTTGTGCGCCAGTTAGACCGCTCCAAATGGCATACGCTCTCGCAAATGATCGCGCGCGGCGTCAATTGCCCGCCAACATCCAGCCTGGGCAGACTCTTCGACGCCATCGCCGCGCTCATCGGCCTGCGCGGTGAAGCCCTCTACGAAGGTCAGGCCGCCATCGAACTCGAAACGCTGGCATTATCCGAAAATAGCGACCATGCTCTATACAACCATGCCAGGGAAGCATATCCATTTGTAATTGGGCAGCAAACTCCTGCCACACTGGACGTATCTCCCATGATACGCGCCATCGTAATCGATATCCAACACGGTGTGCCGCCCTCGCATATCGCCAACCGCTTTCATCTCACCATCGCTGAACTACTGGTGGCGGCGGCCTGTGAAGCGCGCGCACGGACGCAATTGAACAGCGTCGCCCTGAGCGGCGGCGTATTTCAGAACCGTCTCCTGCTCGAAACAATGATAGCGCGTTTGGAGGAAAAAAGTTTTCAAGTCTATATCAACCGGCGTGTGCCGCCCAATGACGGAGGCCTCAGCCTCGGTCAGCTCGCGATCGCAGCAGCGCGGATACAAACAATGTAGGGACGCGATTTATCGCGTCCGACTAATCGCGTCCGTTACGACCCCTAAAAGGAGGTTCATATGTGCCTTGGAATACCTGGTCAGATTGTAGACATTGTGGACGACGCCAATTCCATTGCGAAAGTGGATGTTTCTGGCGTGAAACGCAATGTAAGCGTCGCGCTGGTGCGTCCAGAAGGCATCGCGCCGGGCGACTGGGTCTTGATCCACGTCGGCTTTGCCATGAGCAAAATCGACGAAAATGAGGCGCGAGAGACCATGCAAGCGCTGCAAATGTTGGGTCAGGCCTATGCCGATGAACTCGAAATGCTGCACTCCAGCCAGATTGAATAACCACTACGTTCAGCGATTGAGCCAGGGAGTGGGGCAAAGCCGTATAGGGTAGGGGCGGGGCTTGCCCCCGCCCTGGCTCACTAGAAGGAAGATCAATGACGGCTGAGATGGATTTGCCGGAACTGAAAGCGCTCGTTGCCGCCCGCTTCGAGCAAAGCATGATCATCCCTGAGACATTCTTCTCAGTGGAGGCGGACCAGATTGCCCAGGCCTGCTGGGCCATGGCGCGCTGCTTCCACAAGGGTGGACGCTTGCTGGCGTTCGGCAATGGCCCTCTGGCGACCGACGCTCAACACGTTTCCGTCGAATTCGTACACCCCGTGATCGTCGGCAAACGCGCGTTACCGGCCCTGGCGCTCACCAACGACAGCGCCATGCTCAGCAGCCAGAACGAAGGCGAGGCCGCTTCTCCCTTTGTGCGCCAGATCAAAGCGCTCGCCCGGCCGCAGGACATCGCCCTGGGCTTTTCATTAGATGGGTACAGCGCAAACGTCGTAGCAGCATTGGAGGCCGCGCAGCAGAAAGGTTTACTGACCCTGGGCCTGGCGGGAGGCGATGGCGGGCTATTTAGAATGACCGCCCTCGATTTCTGTTTCATCGTACATACCAGCGATCCCCTGGTCATCCAGGAAACGCACGAAACGCTTTACCATATCTTATGGGAGACAGTGCATATATTCTTTGAACACGAAGGGCTGCTATCATGAAATGCGATCTTGACGCAGAGGGACACTGCACAACATGTTCCGATGAAGCATTACCTGCCAGAGTGCTGCGCATCGACCAGGACACCGGAGTAGCATTCGTCACCATCGAAGATGCAACCGAAGAAATCGACATAACCTTAATAGACGACGTTATTGAAGGTGATGTAATACTGGTGCATGGCGGCGTGGCAATTGCCAAAGCGGAATCGACACCGGCTCTATCAGGAACCGACCTTGCCCCCGCCCTGGCAACCAACACTGCAAGCGAGGCCCACGATGCATGATCCCGAAGGGTCTGAATACGACCGGCTCTTTTATCCCTATCTTTTTGATGGAGGCAAATCCAGTGTAGAGGATGTGCTGGCGCAGGTACGGCACTCGACCCTCGAAAAGTGCCGCGAGGTGATTGCCCTGCGCCGCGCCATGCTCGAACACGCCGGTGAACAGATCGCCATTGTTGGTCGGGCCATGGCACGCGCCTTCGCGCATGGCGCAACGCTGTTAGCCTTTGGCAACGGGGGGAGTACCACAGATGCGCAGGACCTCGTGGCTGATTTGCTCACTCCGCCGTTCCCAAACTGGATACCACTTCCGGCAATTGCCCTGACCAACGATATCGCGGTAGTCACAGCGGTTGGCAACGATGTCGGCTTCGACAATATCTATGCCCGCCAGGTGATTGCCTTCGGTCAGCGCGGCGATATCGCTCTGGGTATTTCAACAAGTGGCAATTCAACCAACATCCAGGTAGCGCTTGAACAGGCCAAAAAACAGGGCTTATTGACAATAGGGCTGGCCGGCTATGACGGTGGAAAGATGGCGCGTTCTGCCGCCGTAGACTACTGCATCACCTCGCCCGGCGATCATATTCCGCGTATCCAGGAAGCGCAAGCCACGGCCTACCACGCGCTTCTCGAGGTAATCCAGGCATTGATGAGGCCAACAGTAGTGTAAAGACAGCCTGCGACGGACTGTAAGGGACCGTAGGCACAATACAAGGAGAACCGGCATGAATATGAAATATGTTGATGAGTACCGCGATCCTGAACTGGCAAAGCGCATTTCTGACGAAATTGCCAGGTTGTCAGGTTCCCGACCGCTCAAGTTTATGGAAGTCTGCGGCGGGCATACGCACACCATTTACAAGCATGGCATTGAGGATGTGCTGCCACCCAATATCGACCTTGTGCATGGGCCTGGTTGCCCTGTCTGCGTATTGCCCATGGGCCGCATCGATGACGCCATCGCCATCGCTCGCATGGACGATGTGATCTTCACCACTTTTGGCGATATGATGCGCGTGCCAGGCTCGCATGGCAGCCTGCTGGACGCTAAAGCCGATGGTGCCGATGTGCGTTTTGTCTATTCTCCCCTCGATGCGCTCAAGCTTGCTCGCCAGCATCCCGACCGCCAGGTGGTCTTCTTCGCCATTGGCTTTGAGACCACCGCTCCCTCGACCGCCGTGACGCTCTTGCGCGCGAAGGCCGAAGGCATCAAGAATTTCTCCGTCTTCTGCAATCATGTCACCATTATTCCCGCCATGAAGGCCATTCTTGACTCGCCAGACCTGCGCCTGGACGCCTTCATTGGCGCGGGCCACGTTAGCATGGTCATCGGTTTGCGCCCCTACAACTTTGTAGCGCGCGACCATCATAAGCCCGTCGTCGTGGCCGGCTTCGAGCCACTCGACATCATCCAGTCCATCTACATGATCGTGAAACAACTGGACGAGGGCCGCGCCGAGGTCGAGAACCAATATGCGCGCGTCGTGCGACCGGAGGGCAACGTGAAAGCGTTGCAGGCCATGGCAGCCACCATGGAACTGCGTCCATTCTTCGAGTGGCGCGGCCTGGGTTTCATCACACATAGCGCCTTGAAGCTGCGCCCGGAGTATGCCGACTGGGATGCCGAATTGCGCTACGAAGTGCCCGGTCTGCGGGTGGCAGACCCCAAAGCCTGCCAGTGCGGCGAGGTGCTCAAAGGTGTCATCAAGCCCTGGGAGTGCAAGGTATTCGGCACCGCCTGCACCCCGGAAACACCCATCGGCACCTGCATGGTGTCGCCAGAGGGAGCCTGCGCCGCTTACTACAACTACGGGCGCTTCTCCATGGCATCCGAGCGCAGCCGCCTCAATATTCTACCCATGGCAAAACCGTAGGGACGCGGGTGGAAGAGAGGTTGGGTGGGGACCCTTGTGGGCGCCCATCATCCGGCAAAATCGTGGGGACCCTTGTGGGCGTCCATCGTCCAAATAAAGTTAGCGGGAGGTTGATATGGACACAGTACTGCCAGGCAATGCAGAGCGCATTGATGACATTTTGAAGAAGATCGAGCGCACCAAGCAGGCTCGCCGTCACAAATTCTACTTACGCGATGAGAAGATCACCCTCAGTCATGGTAGCGGCGGTAAATCCACCCACAACCTGATCGAGGGCGTCATTGCTCCTGCTTTCTCGAATCCCATGCTTGACCCCATGGACGACGCGGCCACCTTTACCGTCAACGGAACGGACCAGCGCCTGGCCTTCACCACCGATACCTACGTGGTCAGCCCGCTTTTCTTCCCTGGCGGTGATATCGGGAAATTGGCCGTGCATGGCACCATCAACGACCTGTCAATGGCGGGAGCCGAACCCTTATACCTCTCAGTCGGCTTTATTCTGGAAGAAGGGTTTCTCATCGCTGACCTGCGTAAGATCGTGGCATCGATGGCGAAGGCCGCAGCCGATGCTGGTGTCTCCATCGTCACGGGAGATACGAAGGTGGTGCAGCGCGGCAAAGCCGATGGCCTGTTTATCAACACAGCCGGCGTAGGCATGGTGCGCGCTACCTGGCCGCTGGGGCAAACCCGCCTGCAACCCGGCGACAAAGTGCTGTTAAGCGGCCCAGTCGGCGATCACGGCATCGCCATCATGCTCGCCCGCGAAGCGCTCGAAATCGAAACCGACGTGCAGAGCGATACCGCGCCGCTCAATTCACTGGTAGCCTCACTGCTCGAAGCGGCAGGCGATGCTGTGCATTGTATGAAAGACCCGACACGCGGCGGCGTGGCAACTTCTCTCAACGAGATGGCGCTAGGCTCAGAGGTTTCAATCGGACTAGACGAACGCGCTATTCCCGTCCATGCCGAAGTACGAGGAGCCTGCGAAATTCTCGGCCTTGACCCACTGACCATCGCCAACGAAGGCAAGCTCCTGGCAATCGTCGCGCCGGAAAAGGCCGATCAAGCCCTGGCCGCTATGCGCAGTCACCCCGTGGGCCGTGAAGCCGCCATTATCGGCACCGTCCAGGCCGAACCGGCAGGCATGGTTTTCTTGCGCACCGACATTGGAGGAATGCGCGTGCTGGATATGCTGGTTGGCGATCCGTTACCGCGCATCTGTTAAAAAGAGCACTCTCCGGGCGCACGCCACAGCAGTGCGCCCTTTCCTTATAATTAAGGATTGCATTCCTCCAAATACTGAACAAATGTCTGCGTTATATTATAGTAATTAAACTTCTTGACATGCTCAATGCCATTTTGGATCATTGCCTGTCTATCAACCTTATGATCAAACACCAGGGAGATTTTCTCCGCCAGTTCAACTGGCGAACTGTGTTTTGCATAGAGGCTATGGGAACCCGCCGCTTCGGGAACTCCACCTACACGCGTAGTGATAAGCGGAACCGCCGCTGCTTGATATTCTAAAGCGCTAATGCACAGCGTTTCCACAAAGTTAAGAACAGGTTTCGTAGGGATAACTCCCACATATGACAATTGCATAAGCGCCCGTTTTTCGCTATTACTAATAGTACCAGTAAATATGACATCCGGGATGTTCTGTGCCTGGACGTACTCTTGCAGACCATCTAAAGAAATCCCGTGACCCCCAATAACTAACAAGGTGTCAGGGTGGTATAGCTTCATAATAGCAAAGGCTGCCAGCAAGTCTTCCACTCCTTTTTCGGGAAAAAGTCTGCCGATGTAAGAGATTATTTTTCTATCCTCGGGTATCTTGAATTTCTTTTTGAAAGAATGGAGCTGCTCTTCATCTCTCTCAAGAAAATATGTGTTATTGAACGGCGCGTATAACACCTTCATTTCGGAAGCAATCTTCTCGACGAGGTGCGGCGGCAATAAATCTTGCGCGTACTCGATGATCTTTTCTTTCGTGAACAACGAGACGGCCAGCATGATATCTCCGCCGAGCAACTGGAGTAAAATAAATTTTCCTTCGCCATCTGTGCGATGGTTCGCAATGGAATTCAGCACATCGGACCCCACGGCTTTATGTGCCGTTATGACTTTTTTCCCCAACACAACCTGCGCGTATAATTTGGCCTGGTTCGCAATGTAGGCGTGTGGATCAAGATAAAACGTTGAAAGCACGTTGATATCTTTCTCGATGATGAGGTTTATCACCTGACCTACGAAGGCTTTTACTAATGCGCCATCCAGAACTTTTACATTCCCACGCTCATCGGCAAACATTCTGTAGACGTTTGAGTATTGTTCAGCTTCCGACATGAGTTCAGGCGAATTATTGTAATTCGTGGCTTTATCATAGACGGATTGGTCGTAGGTGACTTCATAATGTTTCTCGCCTGTCATTTCGAGCAAAGCCTTTCCCTGGTAGAGGGCTTCAAATGAGTGACCGGACATGTAGGGGGGATACTTACTGATGGTACACACTTTCATATCTTTGAGCATACGACCTCCTAAAGTGGGGGGAAGGATTTCACAGCATGAATTTTGCGCGTTAAGCACCGGATGCCTCAAATCCTTTCATGCGGCGTTCCTGGCTCATCTAGTGGGAATTACACAGGACACGCAACGAATTTGTAGGCATCTGTACCTGGATTGGGTTTACCAGTAGATCAAAGACGGATAGATGACACTGCGTTCAGTGCGCGGGAAACAGTGACAGTTTCACATTTGCGAAGGAAAGAGTCAGAAAGACCTGGTTTCGCGTTGATGCACTACGCATCCCTTTAATGCATAGTTACGAGTCCACCGGTTGTTTGGAAGAGTTTCGAAGTAGATGTTGGTCCGGTAAAGCGGCATTTGGGTCTCCTTGAGTGTATGTTGTTCGCCGGGCCGTTTGTTAGTGTTTATCTTCATTGACAAGGCCATTGTACACTGTCTGTCAAGTGCATTGCCAGCTTGCTTGCAAATCGGGGAGTCTGTAGATTTCACACAAAATAAATGGCCAGGACGGGGCAAGTCCCGTCCTGGCCACACGGCAAGTCGCTTCTCTTTATTCAGGCGCGAGGCCCCAGCGTTCCGGGGAACGCCACAGGCTGGAGAGGATCAGCTCGCGAATGAACACGAGTTCTTTCGGCAGCCGATCATACAGCTTCATAAACAGTTCCTCGTGCGCAAGGAGTTCCTGCTGCCAGGCGTTGCGATCAACCGACATCAACTCATTGAACTGCTGGCGCGAGAAGCCTGTCATCCCGCGCCAATCCAGGTCTTCGTAGCGCGGCATCCAACCGATGGGACTTTCGATACTTACCGCGCGCCCGCGTGCCCGCTCGACGATCCACTTTAGAATACGCATATTGTCACCAAAGCCGGGCCAGAGGAATTGGCCGTTGGCATCGCGTCGAAACCAGTTGACGCAGAAGATGCGCGGCGGATTCGGCAGGTTCCGCCCAAAATTGAGCCAGTGATTAAAGTAATCGGCCATGTGGTAGCCGATGAACGGCAGCATGGCGAATGGGTCGCGACGCACTTCGCCGAGCTTGCCCGCGGCAGCGGCGGTCGTCTCGGAACCCATGGTAGCTGCCGCATAGACGCCATAGTTCCAGTTGAACGCCTGGTAGACTAATGGCACAGCGCTTGCGCGACGACCACCGAAGATAAACGCCGTGATGGGCACACCCTGCGGGTCATCGGCTGCCGCGTCAATGACGGGGCACTGGGAAATCGGCGCGGTGAAGCGCGCGTTCGCGTGCGCGGCCTTGCGATTGCTGCCGGGCGTCCAGTCCTGCCCCGTCCAATCGATGAGATGGGCCGGGGCTTTTTCGGTCATGCCTTCCCACCACACGTCGCCATCGTCGGTCAGGGCAACGTTTGTGAAAATAGTGTTGGCGCGTATCGATGCCATCGCGTTCGGGTTGGAGGCCACGCTCGTACCGGGCGCGACGCCGAAAAAGCCACTCTCGGGGTTGATCGCGTAAATTTTGCCATCCGGCCCAGGCTTAATCCAGGCGATATCATCGCCAACGGTTGTCACCTTCCAACCCTCCTCCTGGAAATCTGCGGGCGGGATGAGCATGGCGAAGTTCGTTTTACCGCACGCGCTCGGAAAGGCCGCGGCGACGTAGGTTTTCTCACCCTCTGGATTCTCCACCCCCAGGATCAGCATATGCTCGGCCAACCAGCCCTCGTCACGCGCCAGTACCGATGCGATGCGTAGCGCAAAGCACTTCTTACCGAGCAGCGCGTTGCCACCATAACCGGAGCCATACGACCAGATCGCCCGCTCCTCAGGGAAATGTACTATGTATTTGTTCTCTTTGTTACACGGCCACGAGACATCCTGCTGACCACGCTCGAGCGGCATCCCGACCGAATGCATACACGGGATGAATTCGCCATCGTGTCCCAGCACGTCATATACTGCGCGGCCCATACGAGTCATGATGCGCATACTCACGGCTACATATGGCGAATCGGTCAGCTCGACACCGATATGCGCGATAGGCGAACCGAGCGGCCCCATGCTGAATGGGATTACATACATCGTCCGCCCGCGCATACAGCCGTTAAACAGGCCAGTCAGCGTCTCTTTCATCTCCCTTGGGGGTACCCAGTTGTTGGTCGGGCCAGCGTCAATCTTGCTCCGCGAGCAGATAAACGTGCGGTCTTCAACTCGCGCTACATCGCTGGGGTCAGAGCGGGCCAGGAAACTGTTAGGTCGCTTCTCGGCATTGAGCCGCATGAACGTGCCGGACTCGACCATCTGCTCGCACAGGCGGTCGTATTCATCTTGCGATCCATCGCACCAGTGGACATGGTCGGGTTTGCACAGCGCAACCATTTCTTCGACCCAGGAACGCAACTTCGCATTGGTAACATAGCCAGGGATATCCATGAAAACCTCCGACATCTCAGACTGCATGAACCAGCGTGCTACAGGCTCGACATCGCGGGTTCATGCCAAATCTCTCGCTCCATTATAGCACCCCGGCGTTTACCGGTTGGCGCATGAATGAAGTACCAGCAAAGGAAGTTTTGTTGCGCCGAGTATATGCTCCGTCACGCTGCCCAGCGCCAGGCGTTGCAGACCTCCACGCGCATGAGTGGTGATGGCGATCAGATCGCAGCCTCCTGTCAGACGGTTCCCTTCGATATCCTCGCCGTGTTCGGCAGAGCGGATAAGCGTGTCTGCTACATCTTTGCCGGTGACGACAGCTGTTTTGAGCGAGACTTTGAGCTTTGCCGCTTCATCCATGTATTTCTGTTCTGCCTGCCGCAGGTAGGTTTTCGCTTCGTCGAGCGCCAACTCTTTGGTGGTAGGCGTGTGGCCCTGCGCGGCAAGAGACACGACGCGCGTTAGCAGCAGTGTTCCCCACGCGGGAGCGGCCAGCGCGGATACGAGCGTTGCCGTTGGGAGAATAGCGGTTTCCGCGAACTGCGAGCCGTCCAACGCCACCAGCGCTATGATCGAACGCAGTGGGCGTAGAGGATCGGGAAACGAGCTGTCGGGTGTCGTGCCATCCGCGCGCAGCACCAGCACGGGTACCTGGCAGGCGCGTGATACACTTTGCGCCACGCTTCCCAGCACCCAGCGCTTGAACCCTGTATCACCATGGCTGCACATCGCAATCAAATCAATATTTTCTTCTCTGGCGATATCCTGAATAGTCAGGGCTGCCGCTCCCACTACCACCTTTGCTTCGACTTTGACCCCCGCCAGTTTGCTGGATGTGCGTACCGTCTCAATATACGATTTTGCCTCATCCTCTTTTGCCCCCAATACCTCTTCCCCCAGTATATATGGCTGAGCGAGATAAGGCCCGTACAGGTAGGCGCTATACTCAGGCGGAATACCAACAGCCTGTAACAGGAGAACTGTTCCGTCTGCCGCCCGGGCCAGCCGTGCCGCCACTGCAAGCGCCCGCTCTGCGCGTGGTGAACCATCTAAAGGAACAAGTATTCGCTTAAACATAGCTGACCTCCTTATATATACGAGAGTATCTATCTCCTCGTTTGTCTCAATTGTAGCTTTGTCGCATCACGAAGGCATCACGGTTATGCTATACAGTATCAAAGAGCAATCACAACGCGAAATCGAAACGCAAAATCCTGTGTAGTGGGCCTGCCGTTGCAAGGCTGTGTGCCGTTTGTGAAGCGCTATGCGCTAATCGAGACTGGTTTGTGACATGCGGCTGTTAGGCTCATTGTATGAATATAAAAAACGAAAATGCAGGACCACCTACACAAAATATTGCTATAATGATTGTATGAAGGTTTCCGCAGAGGAAGCAAGCATTTTCGTATAGCCGAATTCCGGTCGCTGGTAGGCTTTCTGCCGCGCCAGGCGCAAAGAGTATTGTTTGGGAGGACGTATATGACTATCTGGTGTGATGCCAACATAGCTGTTCAAATCGTGGAATCCGGGTACCGTGTCTTTGTGCAGGGGGCGTGCGCGACACCAACGCCGCTGCTTGAAGCGCTTATTGCTCGTGGGGAAGAGCTACATAATGTTGAATTGACCCATATGCACACCTATGGGCCGACGCCCTATACCGATGAACGCTGGCGCGGGCATTTTTCTACACGCGCCCTTTTCGTCGGGGAAAATATACGCGAAGCCGTCAATGCCGGGCGGGCCAGCTATGCGCCAGTCTTCCTTTCCGACATTCCCGCGCTATTTCTCCCTGATGGTCCTCTACCTATCGACGTAGCGATGGTGCAGGTCTCGCCCCCCGATGCTCATGGATATTGCTCGCTTGGTCCGTCTGTCGATGTGACGCGCGCCGCGGTTGATTACGCGCAGCATACTATCGCCCTGGTAAACCCTCATGTACCCAGGACGCATGGCGACAGTTTTATCCACATCTCCCAGATCGAATGCGCGGTGAACTACGATGGGCCACTTTATGAAGTAGATCGTCGCAAGCCCGACGAGACGCAGATGCAGATTGGACGCAACGTGGCTACCCTTATTGAGGATGGAGCGACACTGCAACTCGGCATTGGCGCTATTCCCGATGCTGTCCTGCAATCGCTGGGAGATCGGCGTGACCTGGGCGTCCACACAGAAATGTTCTCTGATGGGGTGCTTGATCTGGTTGAACTTGGCGTGATTACCGGTGAGCGCAAAGAGTTGGACAAAGGGAAGATCGTCGCCAGCTTCGTGGTTGGCAGCCGCCGCCTGATGGACTTTATTCACGATAATCCCACCGTTGAAATGCGCCCTACCGACTACACAAACAATACCGTGAATATTCGCCGCTTCGATCACATGGTCGCCGTGAATAGTGCCATTCAGGTTGATTTAACCGGGCAGGTCTGCGCCGAATCCATCGGCACCCGCTTATATAGCGGCGTCGGCGGTCAGATGGATTTCATGCGCGGAGCCGCCCTCTCAAAACGTGGCCGCCCGGTCATTGCCCTGCCTGCCACGGCTCACATGCCGCGTAGCGCCGAACCTGACGAGTGCGAAATGCTACCCCCAATCGACGCCCTCATCTCGCGTATCGTGCCGGTGCTGGCGCGCGGCGCGGCTGTCACCACCTCACGCGCCCATGTCCACTACGTAGCGACCGAATACGGAGTGGCCGAACTGCATAGCCGCACCCTCTCCGAGCGCGCTCGCAGCCTGATTGACATCGCAGCCCCCCAGTTCCGCGAAGGCCTTGAGCGCGCCGCCCACGAATTGCACCTGCTGGCATAACAGAATGGGAAAGAAAGAGAATACCCTGGTTGAGAACATCAACCAGGGTATTCTCTTTCTAACTTTAATTCACTATGCTTCTTGATTAGGTTTCGACGTAAGACCGGCAAGCGAAAGCAAGATTTGATCTAGTTTTTTATCTTGCGCCTCAAAGCGAGTGTTGACACTCTTTTCAAAGGAAGCCAAACGACCTTCCAAAGTTCCCATGCGGCCATCTAAAGCCCCCATGCGGGCCTCTAAGGTGCCGAAGCGAGTGTTGACTCCCTGTTCAAAGGAAGCTAAACGTTTATCAATGGAGCGAAGGCTGCCCTTCATCTCCCTGATCTCCCATTCTTCTCTTTGCACGATGCCAATTAACATCGTTACATAGTGATTTAGGTCCTTGATTAAATCGTTAACCCCCACTTGCGTTTGCTCTAAAGCAGAAAGCCTCTCTTCTTGAGTCGGCATAGACCCCCCTTTCCGGCCAGGTACCCTGTATTTCTTGTATGGATTATACCATACTTTGAGGAAGAAAATATCCTGGTACTATGTTATTAGACACTAACATGGATAATATTAGTGACGTCACCATTCGTTGGCTCGATATGCGGCACAAAGGAAGAAAATAGTAGCGAATAGCTGTTGACGGTTTCTGCTGTATCTCTATTCAGTCCCTCCCGCCATGGCATGTTTGTTAAGGAATTGGTTTAAATACTTCTGCAATTTAACCGAATCGTAACCATAACAACACTCAACGCACCGCGCATCATTCAATAATACTTTCATGTCATAATTTTTATAGTTTAGGCATGGTTCAAATTATTGTGACACTTTGAACAATAGCGCAGAGCTATAAAAAAGCCTTTGGAGCTTAACATGAATTAATTTTTCCTGTTCAAAGTGTCACATTCGTTTAAGCTTGCTCTGAATCATGCCATAATAAAGGATCAAGGACATTTTATGAATAAGCAATGAGTATAGCTTACTTATCAGCCTCATAAATGATGCCGATAACATTCTTAACCCAATTTTTTATAGAGGATTAGAATAAACGTAGGAGTTATTAAGAAATGGCAATTTGTACACGTTGTACTAACAATGTTGGTTTTTGGGCAGGTGGTGTTGATAAGCAAACTGGATTATGTAAAAAATGCCTGCAAGAGGTACAAATTCAACAGCAAATCCAACGGCAAGAGATTCGAATTCAAACACTGACTAATATACGCAATGGCAATCTCCCCCATGTGCAACCCAGTATTCATTTAGAAACTGAAGAAGTATGTCACCTGGAGATGCCTGTTACCTATCTTAAACAGAACTCTAAATCCGTGAATATGGTACAAGGCCGACTTATCGCTACGAGTAAGAAACTCCATTTCTTAGCGCCTACCAACACCTATACCATTGGCTGGAATAATGTTTTGAGAGTAAACTCTACACAACAAGGAGGATTGTATTTAGAGCTAACTCGACAGGGCGGTACTGGTCACTATACTGGGCTGGATGGAGAATATGCAGCAACTGTATTGGATACTCTAACGCGAATTGCTAAGCGGCAGATGGTTAGTTCAAGTAGTGGTACACCTGTTCGCCAGATTCCACAGGATGTCAAAGCTGCTGTGTGGCAAAGAGACGGGGGAAAATGTCGGCAATGTGGAGCGCAGCAATATCTTGAATTTGACCATATCATCCCTTTTAGTAGAGGTGGAGCAAGTTCTCTAAACAACGTACAATTATTATGTAGGCAGTGTAACCAGAAAAAGGCAGCCCACATTTAACATATTTGTTCATGCAGATAAGATAAACAGCACATACACTTAACAATACCCTGGTTGAGAACATCAACCAGGGTATTGTTCTTCTCCCCATGTCACTCAATAGCATGTACTTGCGCTACTATCGGTAAACAATTGCGGCCAAACCTCCACACATGCCTACACCACATACATATTAAACGAGTTCAGCTCCTTCATATAATTGGCGCGCTCGAAGGCTGCCGGGTCTGCCACTGCTTGCTGGCTCATACTGCCGCGCATCTGCGTGATGGACTCGTATTCATGCAGCTCCATCCACTCGTTGAGTGTATGCAGCAGGTAGGTCAGGCGATCAATACCGTGCATCAGCAGCGTTGAGGCCGTCATGGCAACGCTTGCGCCCGCCATCATCGCCTTGAGGATGTCCGGCGCGCTATGGATGCCGCTGGTCAGCGCGAGGTCGGCGGCGACGCGCCCGTACAGGATGGCGATCCAGCGCAGGGGCAGGCGCAAATCGTGCGGCGTGCTCAATACCAGGTTGGGTACCACATCTAAGCCTTCCAGGTCGAAATCGGGCTGGTAGAAGCGGTTGAACAGCACCAGGCCGTTCGCGCCTGCCTCCACAAAGCGCTTCGCCATATGTGGCAGCGAAGTGAAAAACGGGCTGAGTTTGAGCGCAATGGGCAGCGAGACCCTGGCGCGCACGTCGCGCACAAGCTGGACATAGGTATCTTCCAGTTCAGCGCCGCCCAGGTCAACATCGGTTGGCAAGTAGTAGATATTCAATTCGAGCGCGTCGGCCCCGGCCTGCTCGATTTTGTGCGCGTAATCGACCCAGCCACCCGACGAGATACCGTTCAAACTGCCGATCACTGGTATGGAAACAGCCGCCTTGACGCGCCGCAAATGCTCAAGGTACTTTTCCGGCCCCAGGTTGTAGTGATCCAGGTCGGGAAAGTAATTGATCGATTCGGCGTAAGAGTGCGTGCCGCGCTCCAGGTAGTGATCCAGTTCCTGGCTTTCGTGCGTGATTTGCTCCTCGAACAGCGAGTACATCACGATGGCCGCGGCTCCCGCGTCCTCAAGATGCCGCACCGTGTCCAGCTTGCGCGAGAGCGGCGACGCTGAAGCCACCAACGGATTTTTCAGCGATAACCCCAGGTAGGTTGTAGTGAGATCTGGCATGATATTTCTCCTCTCAATTTCGGCTTTTTAAATCCTACACAGCGCCGTCTTCAGCCGCCAATTGCTGGTATTGATGCCAGCGATCCTTTACATCTTGTTTGGCAAGCTGCATCAGCGACTCGGCTTGCTGCTCATTGCTTTGCAGCAGCATACGATAGCGCGTCTCATTGTACGCGTATTTTTCGAGCGGTATAGTCGGTTCTTTGGAGTCGAGTATGAGCGGGTTTTTGCCTTCAGCGTGCAGCGCCGGATTGTAGCGATACAACGGCCAGTAGCCCGATTGAACTGCCAGTTTTTGCTGTTCAAGTCCCTTGCTCATATCGATGCCGTGCGCGATACAGTGGCTATAGGCGATGATGAGCGACGGCCCATCGTAAGCCTCGGCGTCGATGAACGCCCTCAGCGTCTGTTGATCGTTCGCCCCCATCGCTACACGCGCTACATAGACATTGCCATAGGCCATCGCCAGCATCCCCAGGTCTTTCTTGGGCGTGGCCTTCCCACGCGCCGCGAATTTGGCGACCGCGCCGCGCGGAGTTGACTTCGAGGCCTGCCCGCCCGTATTAGAGTACACCTCGGTATCCAGCACCAGGATGTTGACATTGCGCCCCGACGCCAGCACGTGATCGAGGCCGCCGAAGCCGATATCGTAGGCCCAGCCGTCGCCGCCGATGATCCACACGCTTTTCTTCACCAGCGCGTCCGCCATTTGCAGCAGATTTTTCACGTCAGCGTCCGAACTATGCGCCTCCAGTAAGCGTTCCTTGAGCAGGGCTACGCGCGCGCGCTGTTCGCGTATGCCCGCCTCGCGGGATTGATCCGCATTCAGCAGCTTGTTTGCCAGTTCTTCGCCCACCAGGGACGCGCAGCGCGCCAGTAACTCGCGCGCAAATTCGTTCTGTTTATCCTGCGTCAGGCGCATCCCCAGGCCAAACTCCGCGTTATCCTCGAAGAGTGAGTTAGACCAGGCCGGGCCGCGCCCCTCGGCATTGAACGTCCAGGGCGTGGTGGGCAGGTTGCCCCCGTAGATGGACGAGCATCCCGTGGCGTTGGCGACCAACATGCGCTCTCCGAAAAGCTGCGTTGCCAGCTTGATATAAGGCGTCTCGCCGCAGCCTGAACACGCCCCCGAAAACTCGAATAGCGGTTGCAACAACTGCACATCTTTGATCGCCGCTACGTTCAGTCGCGTGGCATCAACTTCCGGCAACGTCTGGAAAAACTCCCAGTTGGCTTTTTCGCGTTCGCGTAAGGGCGGCTGTTCAGCCATGTTGATAGCCTTGCGTCCCATCTGCCGCTTATCCTTCACCGGGCAGACTTCTACGCACAACGTACAACCCGTACAGTCCTCCGGCGAGACCTGCAGCGAATATTTCATTCCCGGAAATTCTTTGAAATGGGCATCCATCGAAAGGAACATCTCCGGCGCGCCGCTCAGCTTGTCGGCGTCGTACACCTTCTCGCGGATCACGGAGTGCGGGCAGACCATCACGCATTTGCCGCACTGAATGCACAGGTCAGGCTCCCACACGGGTATCTCAAGCGCGATGTTGCGCTTCTCCCACTGCGCTGTGCCGGATGGATACGTGCCATCAACGGGCAACGCGCTCACCGGCAGCATATCTCCATCACCCGCGATCATCGGGCCGAGTACATCCCGCACAAACGCGGGCGCTTCAGCCGCAACCGGTGGGCGGCGCGTCAACATAGGCAGCATCACAGGTGCGTGCTTCATCGACGTGTGCGTACTCGCTCCATTGTGTTCCCCGGCGTACTCAATCTCATGTCCATTGACCCCGACGGCCACTTTCACCTCGACAGGCACTTGCACCTCGTGCAGATTTTGCAGTGTCGCATCGACTGCCTGGTAGTTGAGTTGCACAACCGCCTCGCCCCGTTTGCTATACGACTTCTTGATGCTCTTTTTGATCTGCTCGATGGCCTCCTCGCGTGGCAAGATGCCGCTGATGGCGAAGAAGCACGTTTGCATGATCGTGTTGATGCGCCCTCCCATGCCGATATCGTTCGCAACTTTGTGCGCGTTAATCACGTAGAAGCGCAGATTCTTGTCATGAATGGCGGCTCGCGTTTCAACAGGCAGGCTTTCCCACACCTCGTCCGGCCCGTAGATGCTATCGAGCAGGAAAACGCCGCCCGGATGGGCATACTTGAGCACATCGTAGCGTTCGAGGAAAGAGAACTGGTGGCAGGCTACGAATTGCGCCTCGCCCGCGCCAATCTGGTAGGGCGCGTGGATGGGATGCGGCCCGAAGCGCAGGTGCGAGATCGTCACCGAGCCTGCTTTCTTAGAGTCGTACACAAAGTAACCCTGCGCGTAGTTCTCTGTTTCCTCCCCGATGATCTTGATCGAGTTCTTGTTGGCTCCTACCGTGCCATCGGAACCGAGTCCCCAGAAGATACATTGCACCGTTTCCTCCGACTCGATAGAGAACGCTGCATCGTAATCCAGGCTGCTGTGCATCACGTCGTCATTGATGCCGACTGTGAAGTGCTGCCGGGGTTCGGCCTTGCTCATCTCGTCGAAAATGCCCTTGACCATAGCCGGGGTGAATTCCTTCGACGATAGGCCGTAACGCCCGCCGGTAACGCGAGGCGCTGCCTGCCCGGACATGGCGCGCCAGCCCTCACTGAGAGCGGCAATGACATTCAGGTAGAGCGGTTCGCCCACGCTGCCCGGCTCCTTGGTGCGATCGAGCGCGGCGATGGTCTTGACGGTGGGCGGCAGCGCCTGCAAGAAATGCTCAACTGCAAATGGGAGGAACAGGCGCGTTTTGAGCACGCCCACCTTTTCGCCGCGAGCCACCAGGTAGTCAACTGTTGCCTGTGCCGTTTCAGCGCCAGAACCCATAATCACGATGACGCGCTCCGCGTCGGGCGCGCCCGCGTAATCAAACAAGTGGTAATGCCGCCCGCTCAATAGCGCGAATTTGTCCATCGTCATCTGCACGATGGCAGGGCAGGCCTGATAGTACGGGTTCACGCTTTCGCGGGCCTGGAAGTAAACATCGGGATTCTGCGCGGTGCCGCGAATGAAGGGATGGTCGGGCGTAAGCGCGCGGCTTCGATGCGCCTGCACAAAGCTATCGTCGATCATGCTGCGTATATCTTCGCGGCTCAATAATTCGATTTTATCGATTTCGTGCGACGTGCGAAAACCATCGAAGAAGTGCAAAAAAGGCACGCGCGCTTGCAGCGTTGCTGCGTGAGCGATCAGGGCCATATCCTGTGCCTCCTGTACCGAGTTCGATGCCAGCAGCGCAAAGCCCGTGGCGCGTGCCGCCATCACGTCCGCGTGGTCGCCAAAGATAGAAAGCGCCTGTGCCGCCAGCGAGCGCGCCGCCACGTGAAAGACGGCGGGCGTGAGTTCACCCGCGATCTTGTACATGTTGGGCAGCATCAGCATCAGGCCCTGCGAAGCCGTGAAGGTTGTCACTAACGAACCCGTTTGCAACGCGCCATGCAACGCGCCGGCTGCGCCGCCCTCCGACTGCATCTCGACCACCAGGGGAACCGTTCCCCACAGGTTGGCGCGGCCCGCCGCCGACCATGTATCGGACAGCTCGCCCATTGGCGTTGAGGGCGTGATCGGATAAATTGCGATAACTTCGCTTAACATATGCGCTATAGCGGCAACTGCCTCGTTGCCTTCAACCGTCACCGATGTATTTTTCATGTTTGCCTCCAACTAGCTATGAATTGAATGTGTTGTAGTTTCAGTATGAACGACCCCTGTAGTCGCTCTCTCATCCACGGTTTCTTCGTTGTCTTTTACCTCTTCCTGTAGTTTTTCCTGCCTGTCGCGGCGCATCTCGTTTCTGGAAAGGATGATGACCGCCGTTAAAATCAATGCCCCTCCCAGCGCTTGCACCGCCGTGATGGTCTCGCCCAGCACAATGGCTGCCAGCCCCACTGCTACAATTGGCTCGAAGGTGGAAAGTGTAGAAGCTGTTGTCGGGCCAATACGCTGAAGTCCGGCAAAAAATGTCGTAAACGCCAGTACCGTTGAGATGAGTGCAATAGCGAGGATAGCGATCCAGCCCAGTGTACTGGAAGGGAATGACAACCCGTGAATGGGGGCGATAATAGCGAACACGACAGCCGTCGAAGCGATGATGACGGTAGTCGAGCCAATTGAGCCAGAACGCCGCACGATGCGGCTGCCCAGCACAATGTATATGGCGTAGTCCACCGCTGCCGCAATACCCAGCAGAATGCCCACAATGCTGCCGCCGCTGGTGATCTGAATGGTCAGCGCGGTACCCGAAAGAGCCAGAAAGAGCGCCACTATTTTTATAGTGGTGAGATGTTCTTTCAAAAATATGGCTGAAATCGTTGTCACCAGCGCCGGGTAAATATAGAGCAGTAGCGCGACCAGCCCTGCCGAAGCCATCGTAAGCGCGGTAAAATAGGCCAGCGACTCACCCACATACCCAATCGCGCCCAGCAAAATCAGTTCAAAGAGCGTGATGCCGCGTGGGAATGGGGTCTTGCTGACGTAAAGTATGACGAACATGCTTACGCCAGCAATGCTAAAGCGCAAAAACAGCACCGTAAGAGGATCGGCCTTCGCTGCGTAAGCAAGGCGCGCGAAAATTGGCATCGCGCCAAACGAAATCGCTGAGATAATAATGAAGATGAATCCAGCAGATTTCTGTGTACGTAGTCTCTGTTGCATACTTTCCTCTTAAATGGAATTCATGGAAATCCTCATGAGAAAAGCATACAATTGGGGTATCTCAAATCAGTCACGAACTATGCCATTGATGTCACGTTTCGTACACAGGACACAGCTATTTACCGTAATAGAGAATATGGACTGACTACCAACTTCTGCCTGGATATGGGGGCAGCAAGTACTATCTGGTTTGGCCGCCGCCGTGATCATTTTCGGCCTTGGCTGGGATAGGCCAGGCAAACGAGGCGAAGGACGCATGAAGCCATCCGGGGTAAGGGCGGCTTCTTGCGTCCTTCGTAGCAGGGTAGGGGCGGGGCTTGCCCCCGCCCTGGTCCACCAGTAGAGCAAGTCCCCGCCCTGGTCCACCATCACGACAGAGCATGACCTGCCAGTGTCGTTCTACCGAGAACTTTCTCCTCGGTGCCCTTCTGGAAAGCAGTTTCCTCTGGCCGCACAATCAGCAAGGGCAGACGAGTAGCGCTCAGCACACGTTCGGTGACACTGCCCAGTACCCAGTGTTGTAAGCCCGCTCGCCCATGTGTTGCCATCGCAATCATGTCACAGCGTCCAGGTATACCCCCGCTCCCGGCATCTTCACCAATTTCTCCGGCCTGAATGATCGTGTCTGCTACATCGTCGCCGAGCGCGACCGACCAGGTGATCGTCAGATTGAGCTTGCCAAGTGGCCCTTCGCGCAGATGCTCAACGACGGACTGCATGTAGGTTTTGGCTTTGAGCATCCCCTGTTCCTGCGCGTGCTTGATATACTCAGCATCGACTTTTTTCTCGTCGAACGCCAGTGGCTTCACCACGCGCAACAGGTGCAAGGCTCCCGGTATAGGCGCGGACAGCGCTGCGATCAGTTGGGCCGCTGGTTCAAGAGCGGTTTTCGCCAGCACAGAACCATCCAGCGTCACCAGCGCGCGCGCAGGGCTGCTATCCCGGCGCGTCCCCACCGGCGTCGCGCCCGTTTCGTGCAGCACAAGCACCGGAATTGGACTATGACGCGCGATCTTTTGCGCCACGCTTCCCAGTACCCAGCGTTTTACCCCTGTTTTACCCTGGCTTGTTATCACAATCAGGTCTGCCTTGAACATCGATGCCATTGAGAGTAGTGTCTGTGCGGGCGCACCCACCAGTACGCTGGTTTCAACCTCGATGCCCGCCAGCTTTTCGGACTCCTTCATCACTTTAAGGTAGTCTTCCGCGTTCTGTACCTCGGTGTCCACCATTTCCTGGATGTACGACGCCACGCCATAACTCTCGTACATGACGTGTATAGTAGCGACTTGCGCCAGTAAAATCTTCCCACCTGAAGCCCGCGCAAGACGGGCTGCTACTGGAATGGCCTTTTCAGCCCGCGTAGAACCGTCCAACGGAATAAGAATTCGTTTGAACATGGTCTTTCTCCTTTGAAAAACACTAGAGCAGCCCGACCCAGGATTGTTCTTCGACTTTCGTCACTTCGTTCTCAACATCCTGTTCATCCTTTTCCTTCTTGCCGCTCTTCTGCTCTTTGGGCGGGCGCGCGATCAGCAGAGGCAGGTTGCTGTGATGTAGCACTCGTTCGGTCACACTCCCCAGCATAAAATGCTGCATGCCACCGCGACCATGCGTAGCCATCGCTATCAAGTCTACAGGTTCATCCCTGGTTTGCTGAATTATCGCCTCCGCCACGTCTGGATCGGACGCAACTTTTGTTTTCACCGTGATGTCCAGCTCCGCCAGCTCGTCCTTTTCCAGGCGTGTTGTCAGCGTATTCAAGTAGTCCTGTGCAGCTATTACCGCTTCGTCCCTGCTCTTGCTATCAACATAGGCCTGGCTTTTCAACTTGCCACTGTCAAACGGCAAGTCAACCACGCGCAACAGGTGAAGCTCGCCCTGCTGAGAGGTAGCCGTTGCCAGGGCCGCCACCAGGTAGGCAACTGGCTCAAACACCGCCTCGGAGAGTGGCGAGCCATCCAGGGCCACCAGGGCGCGTACAGGCTGCTTTGCCGTTGTAGTCAGCAGCGGCGCGCCTTCGCGCAAGATCAACACGGGCGTCGTGATATGACGCGCAATATGGTCAGCAACGCTGCCCAATAGCCAGCGCTTGAAGCCGGTAAAGCCGTGACTGCACATCACCACCAGGCTGCTATGGTACACCTGTGCCGCCCCTATGATGGTGGGAGCAACCGCACCGAACAACGCTTTGGTTTCTACCTCGATACCCGCCAGCGCCTCCGTTTTTGCCACCGTCTCCAGGTAGCTTGTCGCCTCTGCGAGATTGGCCTTGATCGCCTCCTTCGTAAAGCTAGCCGGGGGAGCCACAAAGGAACCATACTCGACCGGTGTCTCTTCAACTCTGAGCAAGGTAATCGACGCGCCATAGGCTCGTGCGATGCGAGCCGCAACAGGAATGGCGTTCTCTGCGCGCGCCGACCCATCTAGTGGTATAAGTATCCGCTTAAACATGACGAACCTCCTTGTAATTTCAGGTCGGGCTGCCACACATAGGGCCGGTCCGGCTTCCCTCAACATCGAGGGTTTGGTTTGCATTGGCGGCTGCGAGCGCCGCCATCGCGCTACTATTTTGCATATTCGATCAGTGTAATCAAACTGCCCATCGATGAAATCCTCTCCCATGTGATACAAGAAAAAGTTTCATGGATTTCACTCTATGCTTATATCGTAATGTCTGCTAATCACAGTTCTGTCACACACAAGTCAGTTAAAATCACAGAAGAATCACAGGGGAGATTAGGTTGAGTGAAGAAAGCGAAAGAGCGGCTGCAAATATGCAGCCGCTCTTTCGCTTTCTTCACTCGACCTAATCTGTCCATACCCAGTCGCGTATTTCGGGCATGTCCTCCAGGTTCGCCCGCACGTATTCTGTATGCCGCGCAAGTATGTCGTTGCATTCGGCTATCAAGGGCGCGGTGAGACCGCGCACGCGCGTCGCCCGTCGCATCGCCTCGATGCACAGGTGGTAGCGGCTCATATGGTTCAATACAACCATATCAAAAGGTGTGGTAGTCGTCCCTTCCTCGATGAACCCGCGCACATGGAAACGCGGCGTATTGGGGCGTCCATGCACAATCTCATGCATAGCCCGCGCATAGCCGTGAAACGCGAAAACGACCGGTTTGTCTTCTGTAAAATTCTCGATGAAGGCGGCGTCATCCATGCCATGCGGGTGCAGGTAAGGCGGGTACAGCTTCATCAAGTCCACCACGTTGACCACGCGCACCTTCAATTCGGGCAGGTGATGCCGCAACCACCACGCCGCCGCCACCGTCTCCAGCGTGGGAATATCGCCCGCGCAGGCCAGCACAACATCAGGCTCCACGCGTTCGTCATTGCTGGCCCACTGCCAGGTGGAAAGGCCCCGCGTGCAGTGTGCGACGGCATCCGGCATGGAGAGCCATTGCAGTTGGGGCTGTTTATCAATGACGATCAGGTTGACGTAGTCGTGGCTGCGCAGGCAGTGATCGGCAACCGAGAGCAGGCAGTTGGCATCCGGCGGCAGGTAGATACGCGCCACCGTCCCTTTCTTCGACAGCACCGTATCGATCAGGCCAGGCCCCTGGTGGCTAAACCCGTTATGATCGTTGCGCCAGCACGTCGATGTCAGCAGGATGTTCAGGGATGAGATGGGAGCGCGCCACGGCAGTTTGATGCCCTCTTCGAGCCACTTGGTATGCTGCACCGTCATCGAAGCCGAGACCAGCGCGAAACTCTCATACGTCGCGAAGATGCCGTGCCGGCCCGTGAGTAAATATCCCTCTAACCAGCCATGACAGAGATGTTCGCTTAGCACCTCCATCACGCGCCCATCGGGCGACAGATGATCGTCCTCCGGCAGAACAGGTTCCTCAAACGTGCGGTTCTCCACTTCAAAGACGTTGCCCAGGCGATTCGAATTGGTTTCATCGGGACAGAAGAGGCGGAAGTTGCGCTGTTCAGCATTTCTTGTAAAGATATCGCGCAGCATCATTCCAAGCTGGCGGGTTGACTCCTTATGCACGGTGGCGGGCTTTTGAACTTCAACCGCGTAATCGGTAAAGTTGGGGATATCCAGTTCCACCATGATCTTGCCACCGTTGGCATGGGGATTAGCCCCCATACGACGCTCACCATCCGGCGCGAGGGCTGCCAGTTCGGGTATCAGGCGAGCATTTTCATCGAAGAGTTCTTCGGGGTGATAACTGCGCATCCATTGCTCAAGTATCTGCAAATGTTCCGGCTTTTCCTTCACATCCGCCACCGGCACCTGGTGCGAGCGGAATGTACCCTCAATCTGTAGTCCATCGACCACTTTAGGCCCTGTCCATCCTTTCGGGCTGCGCAGCACAATGGCCGGCCATGCTGTTTCTCGCGCGAATCCCTGCAAGCGTGCCTCTTCCTGGTACGCGCGGATTTTCCCGTAGCAGGTCTCCAATGTCTCGGCGAAAGCCTTGTGCATGGTCATCGGATCGTCGCCCTCCACGTAGTGAACATCATAGCCATGACCGGAGAGCATTTTACGCACATTCGCATCAGTATCGCGACCCAGCACGGTGGGGCCAGAAATCTTGTATCCGTTCAAATGCAAAATGGGCAATACGGCCCCATCTCGCGCGGGATTTAAAAACTTGATGCCTTTCCACGATCCCTCCAACGGCCCCGTCTCTGCTTCTCCATCTCCGACGACCGCCACCACGATCAATTCGGGATTATCGAACGCAGCCCCAAAAGCGTGGACGAGCACGTATCCCAGTTCGCCACCTTCGTGAATAGAGCCGGGGGTAGGTACGCTGACGTGGCTGGGTACTCCTCCCGGCGTCGAAAACTGCCTGAAGAGTCGTTTCATGCCCTCACTATCCTGTGAAACCTTTGGATAGATTTCCGAGTAGGTTCCTTCGAGATAGACATTGGCAAGGATCGCCGGTCCGCCATGTCCAGGCCCCGCCAGGTAGATCATATCCACGTCATGATCCTGGATCAGCCTGTTCAAATGCGCGTAGATGAAACTGAGGCCGGGCGACGTTCCCCAGTGTCCCAGCAAACGCGGCTTGATATGTTCGGGCCGCAGCGGCTCTCTTAGCATGGGGTTCGCCTGTAAATAGATCTGCCCCACCGTTAAATAGTTGGCCGCGTTCCAGTAGCGATTTATAAGCTCCAACCGCTTCTGATCGATAGTTGCCATTGTAATGCTCCATTCTGTGATTAGCGTTTATAATGTGTGAGGTAGCAGCCTCTGAGCCATTTCCAAAGATCAGAATACCACAATCCTGTTATCATCATATTAACGTGATACAATACATCCCGGTTTCTCTGTCAATAAAAAGCTACGCCTGGCAGAGCGAAGAAAGGAAAGCATCTCTTATGCGCATCCTGGTACTTAACGCGGGTTCAAGCAGCCAGAAGAGCCGCCTGTACGAAATAGATAACCTTGTCTCCGACCTTCCCCCTGTTCCAGTGTGGCAGGCTGACGCCGACTGGACACACCATCCCGGCACGACCGATCTCAAAGTCACTACTTCCGGCGGTGCAACAAAAGAAGAAAGCCTGCCCACAGATGAACGATCAGCCGTGATTGAGCGAATGCTCTCGACTCTATGGAGCGGCGAAACGCGCGTCATCGATCAGCTTTCAGCTATCGACATTGCCGGTCATCGCGTGGTACATGGCGGCATCGAGTTCGAGGATAGCGTCTTCGTCACGCCGCAGGTGAAAGCGGCCATTCGCCGGTTGGCAGTGCTGGCCCCGGAACATAATCCTGCCAATCTGGCGGGCATCGAGGCCATCGAGCGTCTCGCGCCCGCCATGCCCCAGGTCGCCGTGTTCGATACCGCCTTTCATCGCTCCATGCCCGACGAAGTAGTCGTGTACCCTCTGCCCTACGACTGGTTTGAAAAAGAGGGCATTCGCCGCTACGGTTTTCATGGCATCAGTCACGGTTACTGCTCCCGCCGTGCCGCGCAAATCCTCGGCAAAGACCTGCCTTCACTGCGCCTCATTACCTGTCACCTGGGCAACGGCTGCTCGCTGGCCGCCATTCGAGAAGGACGCAGTATCGACACCACCATGGGCTTCACTCCCCTGGAAGGCGTGATGATGGGCAGTCGCTCAGGCTCCATCGATCCCGGTATCCTGTTCTACATGCAACGCGAAAAAGGCTATACCGCCGCTCACCTAAACATGACCCTCAATAAGGCATCCGGTCTCAAAGGCATCGCTGGTTCAGGCGACATGCGCCAGATCTTGCAAAAGATGCGCGATGGCGACGCGCTCGCTCGCCTGGCCTTTGACATGTTTACGCATCGCCTCCGTTCCTCCATTGGCGCCATGCTCTCCTCGCTGGGGGGACTGGACGCGCTGGTATTCGCTGGCGGCATCGGCGAAAATGCCGCCGAAGTGCGCACCGCCGCCTGCGATGCCTTCGGCTTTCTCAATCTCAAACTCGATGAGCAGAAAAATGCCAGATCCCCTGCCGATGAAGATATCGCCGCCATGGATTCACACGTCCGAGTGCTGATTGTCCAGACTCAGGAGGACTGGGCCATTGCGCAGGATTGTTGGAAACTGGCGCGGGCGGGTCATTCATAAAACCCCTAATAAACATTACCAACCAGGATCGGTCATGTCTTGTCACCCTGAGCGAAGCGAAGGGTCTGACTGGCCGGGTACCCAGATCCTTCGCTTCGCTCAGAGCCTGCCCTGAACGAAGTGAAGGGATGACAAGCCCGACTTTGATTGGTAATAGTCATTAGAGAGTCGAATTATAATGCGCAAGAGAGTCGATTTATAATGCGCGCAAAGCTTTATTTGTATCCTCATTGGCCTTAGCATATACTGACTCTAGAGGCAAAAAGGAGGAATTATCCATGAAGCGCATTTTCATTCTCATCTTTCTCATCTCTATTCTACTCCCTGGGCTATTTCCTCACTCTTTGACGATCTCCCTGGCTGGAATTCTTCCCATGCGCCATCGCGATACTCTATGTGGGACCTGGACGGTGCTATCCAGTCCAAATCCTGGTTCAAGCTCGAAACTTTCTGAATGCCGTCGCTACCATCGGTACCGGCAATGCCTGGGCCGTCGGATCGTATAGCAATGGCAATGGCAGCATTCCACTCATTGAACACTGGAGCAATTCCCAGTGGACGGTCACGCCTGGCCCCGCTATCTCGGGTTCGCTTGCCGGTGTCGCGGCAATAGCAGCGAATACTATCTGGGCGGTGGGGGAAAACGATAGTTCTACTGTGCAGCAAACATTGGTCGAGCGCTGGAACGGCACGCAATGGAGTATCGTATCAAGTCCAAACAGCGGATCAATGGGGAGTACCCTCAGTGCTATCGCCATTGTTGCGGCGCAGGACATCTGGGCAGTCGGCGTCACTTCAAGCGCGAGCGGCAATCAACCCCTGATTGAGCACTGGAATGGTGTCGCATGGAGCATCGTCACCGTCCCTGCTATTGCGGGTCAACTGCATAGCGTTTCAGCAGTCGGGCCAAACGATGTCTGGGCAGTCGGCTCGTATAATGTGCCAAACTTCACCAGCACTCTGATTGAACATTGGAATGGCACGCGATGGAGCATTGTCAGCAGCCCTAATCCAATCAATCCGATCAATATACTGAACTCGGTCGTCACGATCTCGCAGAACAACGTCTGGGCAGCAGGCGACTATACCAATAGTCCCGCTCCTTCTGCCGAGTACACCCCGCTCATTGAACATTGGAATGGCGCCAGTTGGAGCATCGTCAATAGCCCGCTCCAGGGAACATCCGACTTCTTGAACGGTTTGGCTGCGATCACATTACACAACATCACGATCGTCGGAGACTATCGGAGTAGTATCGATTCACAGGGTCCCTACTTTACCCTGGTAGAACACTGGAACGGTACGCGCTGGAGCGTTGTCAACAGCCCCAGTCCAGGCTCTATCGATAGCGACCTGGTAGCCGCCGCTGCTATTTCCCCCACGAATCACGTCTGGGCTGTGGGAAGCAAGTATGACGGCTTCACATATCAGACCCTCGTGGAAAAGTGCTGAAACGTTGCCTCGCCTCGTTCCAGGCTGCGCGGTGCGCGCTGTCCGGTAAAAAAATCTGCGTGGGTGCGCGTTGTGCGATGGCGCGCACTTCTTGCAGCGAGTGCAACTCTCCCAATCCTACCAGTTGCATCAGCGCGTTTCCCCGTGCCGTTGCCTCGAATGGCCCCGCCAGTACTGGCGCGTTGAGGGCATCGGCCAGCCACTGGTTGAGATGGGCATTGCGCGCTCCCCCTCCTAAAATATGGACAACCGTAATTTCTGTGCCTGTGAGCCGCTTGATTTGTTGAAACACTTCACAGTAACGCAGCACGAGGCTTTCCATGATGCAGCGCGCGAACTCCGCCGGGTCTGCAAGCGGCGCTTGCCCGTGTTCCAGCAGATAAGCATTGATTGCATCTGGCATATCTGACGGGGCCAGAAAGCGCGGGTCATCGGGATCGATCACGGCTGCGAAGGTTGGGGCATCATCCACGTTTGCCAGCAGCGCATCATAATCGAGAGATTGCCCCTTGCGCGCGAAGCTGCGCTGGCACTCTTGCAGGAGCCATAATCCCATCACGTTCTTGAGGAAGCGCGTCGTTCCAAAGACGCCGCCTTCATTGGTAAAATTCGCGGCGAGCGCGCCGGCAGTCATGACGGGTTGTGGCAGTTCGACACCCACCAGCGACCATGTGCCAGAACTGATATATCCCCAGCCGCTCGCCAGCTGCGCCGGCGTCGCTACAATCGCCGAGCCGGTATCGTGCGTCGCGGGCGCAATTACTTGCGCTGTGCCGAGATCATTCCGCCATTGCGGGAGAATCTCGCCCAGCGCTGTGCCCGGCTCGACCACCGGCGGCAGCATAGCCGTGGGTAGTGAGAGCCGTTCGAGTATATCCGTCGCCCACACTCCCGCGATGGGGTCCCAGCATTGTGTCGTAGAAGCGTTGGTGCGCTCGGAGACCTGGGACCCGCACAGCCAACCGTGCAGCAGATCGGGAATCAGCAGCAGGCGCTGGGCGCGGGCTAATTCACCCGGCTGCATCTGTTCATGCGCGTAGAGCTGGAAGATCGTATTGATGGGTAGGAATTGGATGCCTGTGCGCTGGTACAGCGCATCGCGGGGAATGCGCGCGAAGACCTGCTCCATCACGCCATCCGTGCGGTGATCGCGATACTGGTAAACGTTGCCGAAAAGTGAGCCGAGGTTATCTACCAGACCGTAATCGACTCCCCACGTATCGACGCCAATGCTGTCGATGGTTCCCGCCATCTGACGCGTTTTGCGAAGGCCAGCCAGCGTTTCTTTCCACAGTTCCGCCATATTCCAGAAGCGGTGTCCATGCAGCACCAACGGTCGGTTAGGGAACCGATACACCTCTTGCAGGTTGAGTTGCTGCCCATCAAAGCGTACCAGGATGACACGTCCGCTCTCCGCGCCTAGATCGATAGCTGCCACGTTGCGCTTCGCCAAAGACCTTTCCCCTTTCTCAACGTGGATACGCCGCCGCCACGCCACCATCGACATTGAGCATGTTGCCGGTACTCTTGATAGATCGCACTGGCGAAGCGAAGAACGCAACCGCTTCCGCGATATCTTCCGGCAGGATATTGACCCCCAGCGTTGTCCGTTTGCGATAGACCTCTTCCAGTTGATCGGGAGCGACACCGTAGGTCGCGGCGCGTTCTTGCCGCCAGGCGCTATCCCAGATACGCGACCCTGCCAGCACTGCATCTGGATTCACAGTATTGACGCGAATGCCGAACTGGCCGCCTTCTTCCGCCAGGCAGCGCGCCAGGTGCGCTTCGGCAGCCTTGGCCGTCGAATACGCGGCCGCGTTCTTGCCCGCGACCAGCGCGTTCTTGCTGGCGACGAATACCAGATTGCCGCCCCTCCCTTGAGCCTGCAAGAGCCGGAAACCTTCACGCGCTACCAGGAAATAGCCGGTTGCCAGCACGTTCCAGTTCTTGTTCCACTCGGCCAGGCTTGTACCGGTAATCGGCGCGCTGGAGGCCAATCCCGCGTTGTTGACAATTATATCAATGCCGCCGAAGGCCAGCGCCGCCTGCTCGAAGGCCGCGCCCACACTCTCCTCGGAAGTCACATCCATCTTCAGCGCTATAGCTCGCCCGGAGCCATACTGCTGGTTGATGTATGCTGCCAGGTGTTCTGCCCCGTCCAGGTCGATATCGGTGGCGACGATATGCGCGCCATCCTGCGCCATGCGCCTGCAAATTGCCGAGCCGATACCCCCCGCCGCGCCAGTCACAAGCGCTACGTGGCGCGCGAATTCGCGCTCAGGCGGAGCCAGCTTGAGTTTATATTGCTCCAGCGGCCAGTATTCCACCGCGTAGCTCTCGGCATCGCTCAAAGAGATGAAGCCACCACAGGCCTCCGCGCCGCGCATAACAGCGATGGCCCGGTGGTAGAGTTGGGCCGAGACATCGGCCATCACAGCATCTTTGCCAGTCGTGAACATGCCTACGCCGGGTAGCAGAATCACGCGAGGATGTGGATCGCTCGCCGCGTCGGTGGCCCGGTGAACAGGCGTAGAGGCGTCTGGATCAAGATTCTGCGGCGCGTTTGCTTCCAGGTAGCGACGATATTTCTCCACATACCCGGCAACGCCGGAGCGCAAGCTCTCCGCCAGCGCGGTAACTTCCTGGCCGGGCGTCCAATTCACCAGGAGCGGCCAGGGTTTGGTGTGAACCAGGTGATCCGGGCAGGCCGCGCCGATTCCCGTCAATCGTGGCGCATCCTGGCTGCTCGCAAAGGTCAACACATCCTCGCTATCTTCGAAGCGCAAAATCTGCCGTTTTTCCCCGGAAACCAGCCCGCGTAAGACGGGCGCAACCTGCGCGGCGACGCTGTGCCGCTCCTCGTGTGTAAGCGGACTAACGCGAGGCCCGCCAAAGGAGGATCGCTCCGCGCGAGCGATACGCGCTGCTACGTAATCACGGGCCTGGGCAACGGCCTTCAGCGTCTCAGTGTAGCATTCTTCGTCGGTGTCTCCCCAGGTGATGAGTCCGTGTTTAGCCAGAATCACAAGCTCAGCTTCAGGCCTGGCCCGTACCGCCAGCGCGACCTCGCGTGCCAGCCCAAAGCCAGGACGGCGATACGGAATCCAGATCAGCCTGTCACCGAAGCAGTCCCGCGCCAGCTTCTCGCCATCGGCTGCGCAGGCGAAGTAATTGGTGGCATCCGCGTGTGTATGATCGATATGAGTGAACGGCAGGAATCCATGCAAAAGCGTCTCGATGGAGGGACGCGGGCGGCCCGGCTCGTAGAAGCAGTGCGCCAGGTATTCTACCATTTCGCTATCGCTCATGCGCGCGCGTTCCAGCAGGGGCAGCACATCTTCCAGGTACAATCCGGTAAACGAGGCCTCCGAAACTGTCGCCAGGTCTGATCCGGAGCCTTTGACCCACAGAATGCGCGCCGGACGACCGCGAAAATCGATCTCGTCCGACTTGGCCGAGGTGTTGCCCCCTCCCCAATTGCAGACCGCGCGATCTGCTCCTAGCTTGCGCGAGCGCGCAACCAATTGCGCCAGCGTCGTAGGCCTTAATGTGTTTGTCATGGCATGAAATCCTTCGTAATCCATCAAACCTTTATACTCCGGGATAGCCGCTTGTCATTGCGCTGGCTGTCCGTTCGCGTGCCACGCGCTCGGCGTACCCACTGGCGCGGAAAGCCGCGATCGGGTTGGGATCGGCCCCCTGGCGCTCGCGAAACTCGGAAGCAGCGGGCGCACATCCGTCTCAAACGCCGCCTGGAGTACCCGATACGCCCCCAGCACATCGCCAACTTCCTGGGCTTCACGCAGCGCAACCCGGTCCACCAGCAGCGCTTTCGTATAAGCGCTTTGAGCGTTGAGGATGCTCTGAATCATTGCCTCGATCTTCGGTTCGATGTTGTGCGACTGGTCTATCATATACGCGATGCGCCCGACATTGGCGTTCCCCTCGGCCCCCGCGCCAACAATCTCGTTGAAGATGCAGAAAAGCTCAAATGGGTTCTGCGAACCCACGATCAAATCATCGTCGGCATATCTGCGATCGTTGAAATGGAAGCCGCCGAGCCTCCCTTCATCGAGCAACTGCGCCACAATCTGGGCAATATTCGTCCCCTGGGGATGATGGCCGGTATCTACCAGTACCTCCGCCTGCGGCCCCAGTTTTTGCGCCATCAGCAGCGACGTGCCCCAGTCCGGCAAGTCGGTGGAATAAAACGATGGCTCGAAGAATTTATACTCGATCAGCAGGCGCATATCAGCAGGTAAAGCTGCGTAGATGGACTGCAAGGATTCCAGCAAGCGATGGCGACGGTGGCGCAGGTCATCCTGTCCGGGATAATTAGTGCCGTCCGCCAGCCACAGGCTGATCACATGCGAGTCAACCTCTTGCGCAATCTGGATGCATTCGATCACGTGCTCAACCGCACGTTGCCGGACCGCCCTGTCGAAATGGCACAAACTGCCGAAGCGGTATACGTCCTCTTGAAAAAGGTTCGGATTCACCGCGCCAATATGCAGGCCGAGTTGCCCTGCATACTCCTTCACCGCCCGCCAGTCGTCTTCTCTGTCCCAGGGAATATGAATGGCAACTCCCGGACAGATGCCCGTGACACGCTGAACCTGGGCCGCGTCTGCCAGTTTCTCGCGCAGGCTACTGGCTGCCCCCGGCCAGTGAAAAACCTTGAAGCGCGTTCCCGAATCTCCATAGCCCCACGAGGGCGTCTCAATGCTGAATTGTTGCAAAGCGGTGAAGATGTTGTCGATAGTGACACCTCGCTCTTGCAAGCGATTTTCTATTTCTGAACTCACGTACTCACCTATATTAATCGAGATGAAAAACTTCCTCAAGCACAGTAGGAAAACCTGTCTTCTCTTCGGTTTCACGAAGTAAAATATCACCCATCTGTGTCTCCCAGCGCGCGCTGGCCTGGCTGGTTGCCATAATCTCCAGGTAGCGCTGGAAATTATCGACTTCCATATACGCGAAAAGCTCCGTGCCGCGCAGGTAGATGGAGTAGTTCTGGCACCCGGCGCGCTTGAGATCTGCCAGTAGCTCCGGCCAGACCTGCCGGTGACGCCGCCGGTATTCCTCCTCGCTGCCAGGCTGAATCTTCATCACAAAAGCAATGCGCTGCATAGATATGCTCTGCCTTCTTGAGTCATTGCGAGAAGACATGCAGAGAAATGGGTATCTCTACATGCCTCCCCGCTTCTTGACGAACCAGCTAGAAGTTGAAATTATCGATGTTTGCAGCGTTGAAAACAGTTGGTGGGCCAAGCAGCACGACGTTATTAGCGCCGATGGTGTAGCTGCCCAGTTTGCCAGCCATGAACGTCTCGCCGACAGTCCCCTTGATCTTGCCTTCGATCAGCAGGGCCGCGACATAATAGGCCAGATAGCCCAGGTTGCCGGGATCCCACAACTCAAAGCCCTTGATCGTGCCATCCTTCACATACTGGCGCAACTGGTTCGGCGTCCCCAGGCCTGTCAGCGCTACCTGACCGCCCTTTTTCACCGATTCGAGCGCGCGCGCCGCGGCAGCGATTCCGACCGTGGTGGGAGAAATGATTCCCTTGAGGTTGGGGTACTGCTGCAACAGGGCCAGCGTATCATTAAAGCTGGTCTGGTCATCGTCGTTGCCATAAACGACTTTGACCAGTTGCATATTCGGGTACTTCGTTGCCAGCTCGTCCTTCATGAAACCGATCCAGGTGTTCTGGTTGGCAGCTGTGCTCGCTGCCGAAAGGACCGCAATCTGGCCGGTGCTATTGATTTGCTGGGCCAACAAATCCACTTCGCTGCGGCCAATCTGCTCGCTGTTGGCCTGGTTGATAAACACATTGCGCGCATCGGGGGCTACGTCTGCATCATAACTCACGACCTTGACCCCCTGCGACATAGCCTGCTTCAGGGCAGGCGCGACGGCATTGGGATCATCGCCCGAGATGACGATAGCGCCGACGTGCTGCTCGGTGAGGGTCGTAATAAATGGTACCTGCGCCGCTGCGTTGGCCGTCGATGGGCCGACCTGCTTGAATTGTCCATTCAAGTCCGTAGCAGCCGCCTGACCCCCTTTGGCCGCCGTGTCGAAGTACGGGTTGTTGATCTGCTTGGGCAGGAACGCGATGTTGAGGCTGCCCCCGGTACTGGTTGTGGGGGTTGGCGTACTTCCTCCAGTGGTCGTGCCCCCGCAGGCTGCCAGCATCAACAGCACAAAAACAAGAAAACTGGGACCGAGTGTTTGAAACAGTTTTTTCACTGTCTCCCTCCTTTACGTTCGTTAAGAACTTCCCGCGACAAGACGCCGGCGGGTTATAACGACCTGAATGCGCCGGGCAACGTTGGGTCCCAGCACAGAGAGAATCAACAACAATCCTATTGCGAGACTCTGAATATCTCCACTGATATTCAACAAACCAAGCACATTCTGTAAAATGGCGACAATGAAAATAGCCAGCGCCACCCCCAGTAGCGAGCCACGTCCGCCAAAGATATTGACGCCGCCCAATAAGACAACCGTCACTACATCCAGTTCAAACCCCACCGCGTTGTCTGGACGAGCGCTGGAAAAACGCGCGGTAAAAATCACTGCGGCCAGTGCCGCGATCGCGCCGGAAAGAATAAACAGCATAAGTTTCACACGGCTCACATTGATGCCAGAAAAGCGCGCCGCCTCTTTGTTATTCCCTATGGCGTAGAGTTGCCTGCCCAGTCGGCTGAAATGCAGTACCACCACAAAAAGTATCACCAGGATAGCAAAGACCACACCAGACCAGGGAATCTCGCTGCCACCGATCGTGCCAAATCCGAAATTGGTGAACGCGGTGGGAAAGCTGCTGACAGCCTGGTCGCCCAGCACGACATAAGCCAGGCCGCGATACAGCGCGAGCGTGCCAATCGTGACGACCAGTGACGGCAGGGCAAGCTTCGTGACGAGGAAGCCGTTGAAACAGCCCGCCACTATCCCAACCAGAAGCGCCGCTCCTATCGCAAGCCACATGGGATATCCCCTCGCCCATAACAGACCCAGCACAACGCTCGCGAGACCCAGCGTCGAAGCAACCGACAGGTCAATTTCGCCAGCGATGATGATCAGCGTCATCGGTAGAGCCATGATAGCTATTTCCATGATGTTACTGGTGAGCGCGTAGAAGTTGAAGCCACTCAGGAAATAAGGCGAGAGCATGCCGCCAAGTCCAATGCTGATCAGAAGCAATAACACAAGCAGCGCTTCCCAGGTAATCAGCAGTGATCGAAGTCTTTTCATGTTTTTTTCCTCCGAGCGAGGATGGTCCGCTGCACCCAGCGCGTAATAATGGCATCGAGTACCACCGCGCCGATGATAGCCGCGCCATAGCTTGCCTGTAACCAGAACTGCGAAATGTTCAGGATATTTAAGGCGTTTTGCAACGTACCCAGTACAATCGCGCCCAATACCGCGCCCAGAATGGTGCCCGATCCACCAAAGATATTGACTCCGCCCACCACCACTGCTGCGATAACCTGCAATTCCAGACCAGTTGCAGCGGTCGCGTCCACGGTGGCGAAGCGCGCGCCCCACAGTACTCCCGCCAGCCCGCATAGCAGCCCCGATGCCGCGAAGGCCGCGAAAACCAGCCGGTTCCGGCGAATGCCGATCATATCCGCCGCTTCGGGATTGCTGCCCACCGCGTAAAGCTGGCGACCGCTCTGCGAAGCATGGAGAAAATAGCCGACGATGATCGCAATTACTGCGGCAATCAGAATTAAGGCCGGGATACCAAGTATTTGAGTCGTTGCCAGGGCCAGGTAGCCCGGTGGTACATCAGAGGCGTTGACCTGCGTGGTAGTATGAGAGCCAATTACAAAAATCAGGCCCCGGTAGACGTAAAGCGTACCCAGCGTAGCCACAATCGCCGGGACACGCCCCAGCGAGACGATCAACCCGTTGATACTACCCAGCGCCAGCCCTAGAACGCAGCCCAGGAGAATACCCACCAGGATATTGGTATGGGGCTGCTCCTTAAAGAAGTAGGCCGTGACAAAGGCGGTGACACCCACCATTGAGCCTACCGACAGATCTACGTTGCGTGTCAATACCACCAGCGTCTCACCCACGGCAACAATCGCAATAATGGCAACCGAGAGCAAAATCTGCACGAAATTATCGATGCTCAGAAAGCGCGGGGCTTGAATGCTGACGACGAGAATGATAAAAAACAATACTGCCAGCAGGCCCAGTTCGCGCACGCGACTGACCAGTCCAAGCAAACGCGCCTGGCCCACGTGGTTGCGCTGCTTTGCGGATTCCACATCATGGCTCGTGGTGGTCATTTTCATTGCCTATCCTGTCCAGTAGCGGCGAACATTACACGCTCCTGAGTCGCTTCGGAGCGCGCGAATGTGCCAGTAACACGTCCCTCGTGTAGAACAAGAACCTGGTCGGCCATAGCAAGTACCTCAGGCAGTTCGCTAGAAATCAAAATAATCGCCAGGCCCCTGCTGGCCAGCTCTGAAATAATGCGGTGTACTTCGGCCTTGGCTCCCACATCAATACCCCGCGTTGGCTCATCCAGGATCAGCACCGATGGATTGGTCGCCAGCCACTTGCTCAACACCACTTTCTGCTGATTCCCGCCGGAAAGTGCGTTGACTAACTGCTCTACCCCCGTGGAGCGAATGCTCAACTGGCGAGAATACTCAGCCGCGATTTTCTGTTCCCTTCGCGGGTCTACCAGTCCCAGGCGCGAAACCTGTTGCAGGATAGGCAGTGTGATATTAGCGGCAATACTGAAGTTCATGACCAGCCCCTGCAAGTGGCGATCTTCAGGAACATAGGCGATGCCGTAATCCATCGCTTCCTGCGGCGAGCGGATGCGCACTTTCTTGCCTTTGAGCCAGATTTCTCCGCTCTCAGCCCTGTCGATGCCAAAGAGCACACGCGCCACCTCGGTGCGCCCGGCTCCTACCAGTCCCGCGAAACCCAGAATCTCGCCCCGGCGAAGCTGGAAGTTCACATCGGCAAAGACTCCTGCCCGCGTGAGATGGCGCACTTCCAGGGCCACTTCCCCGATCTCAGCTTCACCTTTGGGGAAAAGATGAGAGAGTTCGCGCCCCACCATGTGCTTAATCATCTCTTCGGTATTCATCTCGCGAATGGGCGCTGTAATAATATGTGTGCCATCGCGAAAGACCGTGACGCGGTCGGCGATCCTGAAAACTTCTTCCAGGCGGTGGCTAACGAAGAGTATCGCTACACCGCGCTCGCGTAGTTGTTTCACAATGGCAAATAATTCTTCAACCTCGTGCGATGAGAGCGCTGCAGTTGGTTCGTCTAATACCAGCACGCGCGCTTGCAGGGAAAGAGCCTTGGCAATCTCTACCATCTGCTGTTCTGCCACCGAGAGTCCCTGTACCGGCATACGGGAACTGAGCGCAACATCCAGCGATTCCAGCAGCTGATCGACCTCGCGATACATGCGCTTCCAATTAACGCGCCCGAAGCGATCGCGTGGATGACGACCCATGAAGATATTTTCGGCAATATTGAGGTCGGGGAAAAGCATCGGTTCCTGGTGGACAACCGCGATGCCCAGCGCCTGAGCCTGGGTAGGCGAACGCAGTTCTACCAGTTCGCCCCCCATTTTCATGACCCCCGCGTCCGGCCTGTAGATGCCTGCCAGAATTTTTACCAGCGTGCTTTTGCCCGCGCCATTCTCGCCTACCAGCGCATGGACTTCTCCAGGGAACAGGCTAATGTCTACACCACGCAGGGCCTGCACACCGCCAAAATGTTTGGCAATCTCACGCAGTTCAATGATTGGGTCAGCAGGTTTCGTCACGTGCTTTCCACTCCTCATAAACAAACTTGACGGGCCATATCCTGTACAGTACAATTATTGGTGTATTGAATCGTTTCAATGAAACGCGAAAAATAGCCGCCGCATTGTCAGAGGAAAGTCAAGATCATAAAAAGTCGGTTGCCAGATAAGCGCGCTACGTCCGACTTCCTCTCACATTCAATTAAATATCGCCGGGTTGAAACGTTTCAATAAGAGCAAGTATAAATATAAATTGGCACCTTGTCAAGGGTTTTGCGTCTGAAAATTGGGTTCGTTGTGACATACTATATGCATGAGGTTCTGGATATCCATCGAGCAGATGAGGTAATATACACGCATGAGTTCAAAATCAAATATTCGGGATGTCGCAAAGCGCGCCGGCGTTTCGCTTGGAACCGTATCCAATGTGCTGAACCGGCCAGAGATCGTTGCCGACGAGACGCGGGAACGTGTGAAATCTGCCATCGAGGAAATCGGCTTTGTGCGCAACGGTTCGGCGCGCCAGTTGCGCGCAGGCACCAGCCAGCACATCGGCCTCGTTGTGCTTGATGTTGCCAATCCCTTTTTTACAGAAGTCGCAAGAGGCGTCGAGGACCTGGCTAACCAGGCCGGATACGTGGTTATTCTGTGCAATTCGGACGATTCCGTGGATAAGGAGAATCACTATCTTCAAGTGCTTGAGGAACAGCGCGCCCAGGGAGTCCTGATTACGCCAGTGCAGAGCGATGTCAGCTACCTGCAACGCTTCCGCCAGCGGGGCATCGCTGTCGTGCTGCTCGACCGCCCCAGCCGTATCAAGGATCTCTGTTCAGTCGCGGTCGATGATGTGCGAGGGGGCGAACTGGCCACCGCCCATCTTCTTGAAGGTGGGCACCAGCGCATCGGGTTCGTGCATGGGCCGATCAGTATTCGCCAGGTCGCAGACCGGCGACGCGGCATGATACGCGCTTTGAAAACGGCTGGCTTTGACCCTGATCGCGCCATTGTTGATATTCCTACCCATGCTCAAAGCGCTAGAGAGGGTGAGGAGTGTGTCGCGAAACTACTAAGCGCCGGGCCAATGCCCACTGCTGTTTTTTGCGCTAATGATCTCCTTGCGCTTGGCCTGATGCGCGGTTTGATCAAACATGGCATCTCCATTCCTGGGGACATGGCCCTGGTAGGCTATGACGACGTTGAGTTTGCGAGCGTCCTTGCCATACCGCTCACCTCAATTCGGCAGCCAAAATACGAACTCGGACGCGCCGCCGCTGAACTTCTTCTCGACGAGGCAAATAATCCTACCACGCACCAGCACAAGCACATTACGTACCAACCCGAACTCATTGTGAGAGAATCCAGCCGCTCTTAGTGCCCCAGACCGTCAAAAACTTCGTGTCGGCGCGGAAATCATCACGCATCATCGCTTGCATTCCCTGTTCATACAGTTCGTCAAGATGCTCTGGCGTGGTTTTCACCATCTTGAGGAGAAACGGTTGCACAAGTTTCAGCGCGAAGCTGAGGTTGGAATAAATTACCGGAAGAGCAGCCGTTCCCGCCGAGAAATCAAGCGTATGCCATTTCTTCTGGATATCCCGGCATCCCGCCTCTTGTAAGAACTGCTCCATCACTGATGTCACAAACGTTCCCGTGCTTGAATAGAGGCCCGCTTTGTAGACCGCCTCGCGGCACAGGTCATTCAACTCCTCTATTGCCGGGCTGTTTGTGCTACCCTTGTCGAAGATATCTGTCTCGGTAAGCACAATCGTTCCGCCTGTTTGAGTGAGCCGCGCAAATTCCTGCACCACCCTCTGCCAATCATTTCTCGGAAGAAAAGCAGCCATGAAACGCGCATTGACAAGATCGAAAGCCCCGTTTTCAAGCGCGAGAGGAGTACGCGCATCCATAACCTGAAAGCTGGCATTGGTAAGCTTTTGTACCCGCGTTCGCTGCGCGGCAAACTTGATCATCAGGTTACTAATATCGATACCCAACAGCGTGATGTGAGGGTACATCGAGGCCACCTCTTGCACCCATTCGCCAGGTCCACATGCCACATCGAGTACCGTATGAATGCCGGAAAGATCGATCGTGTCGGGGAAGAGACTGCCCATGGCCTCGTTCATGCAGCGGCTCTGATCAATCAGCCGCGCCATTTCAGCCGCGCTTTCAGTGTCTATAATATACGTATTCTCGCTGTTTTCGTCGCTTACTGGCATTCTCTGTCTCCTCATTTCTTGCATATTTTTACCTCTTCTGATTTCTAAAGCATCATAACACGGCTTGTATCTTTCAGCAAGATGCGCTTTTTCAATCTTTTTTGTATGTTTATATACTGTTCATTTTGGAGAATTTAGTATAATATAGTATTGGAATGGAAGAAAAATCGTAAGTGGTTCTTCTGACATCAATACATGTGCATATGGTGATACGTGGAAAGAGGGATTATTTGATGAAACATGCCATGATGCTTCGAGCTTGTAAATGTTCCCCATTCATTTTGCTTACTCTAGTAGCGCTGATCTTTGTACCTTTTGTTCCTCACCAGACGCGCGCTTCGACAAACACCGGGACGTGCCAGTCCTTCAACGTGCCGGTCGCTCTCGGTGTGGGGCAATCCCTTCAGTATACGATTTACGGTGAACTCTGCAATCCGCTAACCGGGCCATCCCACACTGTCCAACTGTTGATACCAGGAGCAACATACGGTCATGTGTACTGGGACTTCCCCTACGAACCGCAGATGTATTCTTACGTCCGCGCTCTCAACGCGGCGGGGTACAGCACTTTTAACATCGACCGCATCGGCTCAGGTCAAAGCTCGCACCCGCTGCTCAATGTGGTGGATGTGACCATGGAGACCGACGCCTATGTCACCCATGAGATTGTGCAAGACCTGCGCAATGGGTCGATTGGTAGCCAGCCGTTTGGGCGTGTGCTCATTGTAGGTCATTCCCTGGGTTCAGCCGTCGTCTGGATCGAAGCCGGAACATACTACGATGTGAATGGCGTCATCATTACAGGGCTGGTACATCATCTCAACACCCTTAAACTGTTAGGAGTTTTTAGTACGTTCTATCCCGCCTTTCTAGATCCACGTTTCTTCGGCCATGGCTATGGAGCAGAATATCTGACAACTGAGCCGGGAACCCGCGCGATCGATTTCTACTACCAGCCTGGCACAGACCCCAACGTCATTGCAACCGATGAAGCGACGAAGGAGACTACGCCAGACGGGGAGGTTACGACTTTCGCTCCTGTGCTCATAGATGGCATCTCAGCGTTAATCAAGGTGCCGGTGCTGCTGGTAGTCGGCCAGCAAGATAGTATTGTGTGTGGCTCGCCTGGGACAGATTGCAGCAGCGCGGCAACCGTCCAGCGCGCTGAGATGCCGTACTACGCTCCTCAAGCTCATCTCCATGTGGCGGTTATCCCGAACGTAGGCCATGATCTCAACTTGCACAGGGCCGCGTCTCTCTGGTTTGCGGCTGCTATAGCCTGGTCAAACCAGTATGTCGCTCCATAACAGACGCATGTGGACAGCTTCTTTGCTTTTTAACGTATAGCGATCCGTCCCATGCGCGGCCCGGCAATCTCGAAGTAATCGCTCGTTTTGAGTGCCATCGAGCGATCCAACCGCGCCGCGTTGAAGTAGATCTCGTCGTTCTCAAGCAGCGACGGGTCAACCACCAGTTCAAGTTCTGCATTGAACGAAAACGGCAAAACCGTACCCGTCGCGCTGCCCGCCAGCCGTTCGGCGATCTCTGGTGAAGCGAACGCGACATAGGTGCCGCTCATCAGCGCCTTGACAGCGTTCAAATCTACCCTCGTATCACCGGGAACAACCGCGAGAACATATTTTGTAACCTTCTTGCCTATCTTGACCATCAGCACAATGCACTTCGCCGCCTGCCCCAGCGCATTCCCGCGCATCGGGCTAACCACTTCCGTGCGTCCCTCCGGCTCATGATCGATCAACCGGTAGCGCGCCCCATGCATATTGAGCAAGCTAATCAGTCGCGTATACGTATCTTCCGCATCCATATTTTCTTTCCTTTGAACATATGTGTTGGAACTTGATAATACTCATCCACCCCATACGTGTCAAGCGAATCGTGAACAATATAGACATTTGGAGATAAAGCTTCCGGTGAGCGGGCTTGAGAAGTGTCCTACCTGTCATCCTGAGCGCAGCGAAGGATCTGGCTCGCCGGGTACTGAGATCCTTCGCTGCGCTCAGGATGATAGGCACTATCTCCACATGCCTGTAAACAGTATGGTACAATGTGCGCTATAAAAGTGTTTCAACCAATCATAGGAGCGTAAGTGCGTCTCGTATCTTTATTAGCCAGCGCCACAGAGATGGTCGCCGCCCTGGGCTGTCTCGATCAACTGGTCGCGCGCTCTCATGAATGCGACTATCCACCGGCTATCCTCTCCTTGCCAGTCGTAAGTAGAGTGCAAATTGATACCGAAGCCAGCAGCGCCCGCATCGACGCTCAGATTAAACAATTGGCGCAGAGCACGCCCGCACCGCGCGATGCCGCCATAAAAGCGTTAAGCATTTACGCCATTGACGTTGCTTTGCTTCAGGAACTTCGACCAGATGTGATCTTTACGCAAACACAATGCGAGGTATGCGCTGTCAGCGAGCGTGATGTAACGCGGGCCGTCGAGCAGCTAATCGGTTTACAGCCGCGCATCGTCTCTCTGGCTCCCTATCGCCTGGATGACGTATGGGAAGACATCACTCGAGTAGGCGAGGCTCTTGGCAGGCGCGAACAGGCAGAGTGTCTGGTGCAAGACTATCAACAACGTTTAGCGCGCCTGCGTGAACTTACCATGCATCACAGAGAAAAGCCGCGTGTCGCCGTACTTGAATGGCTCGACCCCCTTATGGGTGCGGGAAACTGGACACCTGAACTGGTAGCAATGGCTGGTGGAGAAAATGTCTTCGGCGAAACGGGTCAACATGCCCCCTGGCTCACCTGGGAAGAACTACTGGCGGCAGACCCCGACGTACTGGTACTCGCCCCCTGCGGCTTCACGCTCGATCGCACTATACAGGACATGCCGCTCTTACAACATCACCCCTCCTGGCAATCGTTGTGCGCCGTAAAAAATGGTCGCGTCTATGCTATCGATGGCAACGCCTACATTAACCGTTCCGGCCCGCGCCTGGTAGAGTCCGCCGAAATTCTGGGCTGTATTCTATGGGGAGCCTTGCCAGGTATAAGTGTTGAAGAACAGGCATGGATGCATGTTATCTATCATTGACGAACCCTCTCCAACGCCCGTATATACCGATCAGCAGAACGCATCACAACATCATGCGCGTCATGCATCACCACCCGCTCGAACCACGCTCCATACAGACGCTCAAACGAATATGGCTCTATCATATCCCGAATGCGCTCTACCTCGGCAGTCGGAAGCGGTATCAGGTTAGGATAACTGTACATGAAGCTGACCCAGCGGCGATCAGATACCACCTGGATAATGTCGCCCGATAACAACGCGCCCTTACCGTCGGCTCCTGCCTTCCAGTGCAAGACAGTACCGCCGGAAAAATGGCCTCCCAGCCGTATCAAGGTCATGCCATCGGCCAGCTTATAGCTATCCCCAGACCAGAAGCGGATACGCTCGCTCGGTCGCATGACCCATTGACGATCCGCCTCGTGTAAATAGATGGGAATATCGAAACGATCAGCCCATTCCACCATCGTCGAATAATAGTGCGGGTGCGAAATAGCAATAGCTGTGAGACCACCCAGCCGGTCGATTTCCGCAACAGTTCTACTATCGAGGAAGCTCATGCAGTCCCATAATATATTGCCCTGCGCGCTTTGTACCAGCAAGGCGCGCTCGCCAATGGCAAAGGTGGGAGTGGTTCCAACGCCAATCAGGTGCGGCTCGTGTTCCCGAAATTCGTTATGAAAGCCGTCTTCCCGCATCTGAGCAAGCGTCGTCCATTCTTGCCCGTTATACCCCACATATTGACGTTCATCCAGGCAAATCGGGCACCCCTCCGGTTGTTGATCGCTTGCTGCAAACTGCGTTCCGCAGGTTTTGCAAATCCATTTTTCCATCAGTATCCTTGCTTTCAGTTCAGTTTTCACACAGAAGCCAGTAAAATCATTGCAACGTATGTCTTGAGTATAGCTCGGAAAAAAGCTTTTTGTGCTGTACTTTTAGCCAGATGAAGACTCCTCCAAATATGGGTAATTTTACGCATACCCCGAAGTTTTCTTTCAGGTACACTCCCTTCAAGAAAGATTATATTTATGTAAAAAATACTGTTCAGATTGGCACCAGTCTGATATACTGCGCATAAAGCACCAGTCTGATAGAGTGCGCATAAAGCATAGGAGTGGAAATATGGTAAATTCTTCATCCTCTGCCGGGGGGCGTAATCAAGTCGAACTCCGCGCCGGGTCGGCGCTGGGAGAGTATCTTCTGGAAGAACTGCTTGAGACCAGTGAAGCGGGGAAGGTCTTTCGAGCGCGCAATACGATAACAGGTGTACATTTTCGCCTGCGTATTCTGGCCGTGCCAGCGCATCTCGACGCGCAGGCGCGTATGATGTATCTAGGGTATGCACAGAAGCAGGCCAATCAGCTAACTGCCCTGCAACACGCGCATATCCTGCCACTGCTTTCCTACGGAACGAATCAGGGTATGCCCTACCTGGCCTACCAGCAGTATCCAATGGAGTCTCTCAGCAAACAACTTGCCCAACGTGGCCCCCTCAATCCGCAGCGCGCTGGCTCGTACCTGGATCAGCTTGCGGCGGCGCTTGAATGCGGGCATCAGCAAGGCATATTGCACCGCAACCTCAACACCGACAACATCTTTGTTAAACAGGATGGCAACCTGGTCGTAGCGGACTTTGCTGTGCTTCACATGCTCCAACAGGGCGGTGGATACCAACAAAACACGGCCCAACGCGACTCTTCATCCGCGGCAAGGCAGAATCCTTTGTTCGGCATGAACGAAGCAAGTTCGCCCGCGCCAGAACAGGTATCGGGCAACCACGTCGAAACCACTACTGACGTGTATGCCCTGGGAGCGACCCTCTATCGTATGCTGACCGGCCATCGCGTCTTTCGCGGCAACACACTCCAGGAAATCGCGCAGCAGAACCTGAGCGCTCCCGTTCCAGCACTGAGCAACTGGCGGCGCGACCTGCCATCCGCGCTTGATAGCGTGATTGCCAGGGCCATGTCAAAAGACCCTCGCCAGCGTTACGCGCGTCCCGGAGAACTTGCCAACGCCTACCATCAAATAATCGCTCCATCCGATGGCAAGCGCCGGCCATTTGTCGCCCCGTCTGCGCCCGCCCTTGCCCCGCTTAGCAACGCGCAACCCACTTTCACAACGGGTAGGCAAGCCCCCATTCCGCGCAGGAAAGTGCTTACCTTCCTTGTCGCGGGCGGCGGTGCGGCTGCCGCTATTACTGTTGTCTCCATCGTCGGCATACACTTCCTGCAAGGCAATACTACTACTGGCGTAACCACAACAACGGGTGGTTCCACTCCCGGTTCGACGGGCGGCTCAACTACCACAACACAGCAAGGAAAAGTGCTCGCGCATGTTGCCGACATACCGCTCAATAGCGATAAGCAGTTCCCGCTTAGCAGCAGCAACAATCCCGGTTTGCTCATTCATTTGCCCGATAACAGATTTGTGGCTTTCGACTCCACCTGCACCCATGCTGGCTGCGCGGTCGTTTACAATCCACAAGACAAATTACTGGAATGTCCCTGCCACAATGCGGTCTTCGATCCCGCCAAAAACGCTGCTGTATTGCAGGGACCCGCTACAACTCCACTGGCTGCCATACCAATTTCGGTCAATGCAGACGGCTCGATTACCACAAACGCATCATAGAGAAAAGACGCGGAGGGAAACAATGCAGGAAAAAGCATCCTACGTTATCATCGGGAATGGCATTGCCGGAGTCACCGCCGCGGAAATCTTGCGCGCCGAGGACTCAGCAGCGGATATTACCGTCGTTGCTGATGATCCTTTTCCAGTCTACTATCGCCCTGCCCTCAAAGACTATCTTGCCGGGCGGGTGCGCGAAGATAAACTGTGGGCGCGTCCAAACAGTTTCTATCAGACGCAGCGCATTCGCTTCCTGGCCGCGCGCGTGGTAGGCATCCAGGCTGGCCAGCACAGCGTGCGCCTGCACAATGGTCAGCAGCTCGCATACGCCCGCCTGCTGCTTGCCAATGGCGCGCGCGCCAACCGTCTCACCTGTCCGGGGGCCGACCTGCCAGGCGTGTTGACCCTGCGCACCGTTGCCGATTACCAGGAAGTAGTAGCAAGACTTGGCACAGTGCGTCATGTTGTCGTAAGCGGCAGTGGTACCCTGGCCCTTGAAACCATTGAAACGCTGCGCCATCGCGGTTATAACGTCACCCACCTGTTGCGTCGCAACACGCTCTGGTCCGAAGTGCTCGATGCCACCTCTTCCGACCTCGTGTTGCAACAAGAACGGCGCGATGGCGTTGATGTGCGCCTTGCAGATGAAATCGCCGAGATCACCGGCAAAAACGGGCGCGTCTCAGGCATCGTAACCACCAGCGGGGCGCATATCGCCTGTGATATCGTAATTGTCGCCATCGGCATCGACCCCATCATCGACTTCATCAAGGCCAGCGGCATTCCCTGCGGGCGTGGCGTAAAAGTCGATGAAGCCATGCGTACCAGCGCGCCCGATGTTTACGCCGCCGGTGATGTGCTTGAGACAACCGACCCTCTCACGGGCCGCGCGCGTGTCATCGGCCAATGGTATCCCGCCGTGCAACAGGGACGCGCCGCCGCCTATAGTATGCTCAATCTGCTCGATACCAGTCAACCGTTCCGTTCCACTGCGTTCTATAATGCCACGTTCTTATACGGCCTTGACTTCGCTTCGGTAGGGTTGACGCAAACGCCGAAGGACAGCAAACAATACCAGGAATTTGTAGCCGACCCACAGGCTCGCGTGTATCGCAAAGTTTTGCTCAAGGATGGCATACCAGTTGGCGCGCTCTCGCTGGGAGACCGCAGAGGCACTCTCGCCTTCAAACGCGCCATCGATCACAAAGTAAACCTCACCTCCGTTCTTTCGCGCCTCTTCGCCAGCGATTTCAAACTCAACGACTGGCTCGATCAGCAGAGTGTGCCACCGGCACTGCTGGGCGTCAGCCGCGAGGGCAACGCCGCCGTTCGACAGGCCGCCTATGCCGGTGGGACGATTGAAGCCACCCTCGCGAAAGCGCAACCGCTTATTGAAGCGTTTCTTATTCCAGACGCTCCCAACGCGGAAAAGGCTGATCTAAGCGGGGAAACGCCTCTCAGCCAGACGAAAGTTATCAGCATCGGGCGTCAGATGGGAGCCTACTTCCTGATCGATAATGGCTCGGTCTCACGCCGCCACGCCGAGATCAGCTACGCCAACGGGCAATACGTGCTGCGCGACCTCGGCAGCGCCAATGGCACACGTGTGAATGATACACGCCTGGAATCCGGCAGCACGCATCTACTCAAGCACAATGATCGCATCCGTTTTGGCAATGTATCATTTCTATTTATCGCCCGCAGCGCAGGCAAACAGGCAGCACGAACCGCCACTCTGCCTGTGTTGCCCGGCCCCACAGCATTCCACCAGATGGCAACTGGTTTCTACGACCCCGCCAGCGCGGGTCAAGCTCCACCGCCGCAGGGCCAGCCCCTTCTCAATGCCGATGGTTCGCTCCTGCTTCCCGGCGCAACAGAATCCATCCCCGCTTCCATAGTGGCTTCCTTCAAAGCCGCGCCTGTGCTTATCATGGTCGGGCGTGATAAACCGGCTGTCTATCGCTTGAAACAGGGCAAGCGCCTCATGATTGGACGCGATAAATCCAATGATATCGTGCTGGCCGATGTAGCAGCTTCGCGCCTGCACGCCGAAGTTTTCCATGGCACCGATGGCTATTATATACGCGACATGCAAAGCATCAACGGGGTGATTGTCAACGCCACCAGGATCGATAACCCCTATCGCCTCGCGCACGGCGATTGCGTCACCATCGGCAGTATCACGCTCTACTTCATCAGCGTGGAGAGCCAACCCGACACGCCGTCCGCATCGCCTTCCCCGGCAGGCGTTCAATGTGACAATTGTGGCGCGGTCAATGCGCATATAGCGCGCTTCTGCGCCAATTGTGGCGCGCCTGTAGGGCAGGCACAAGCGGCGCGAGCATAAAGCAGCAGTCAGGAGAATAGAGGTCATGCAGAGATCATCATCTAAGAAAGATGCCCCGGTGGTGGGCATCGAACACCGCGCCAACCTGCGCCCGCTCGCTGAGAACGAGGTACGTTTCGAAATCGACATGTGCATCGGCTGCGACCGCTGTATGCGCGCCTGCCCGGTTCCCATGTCCTCGATGGTCAATATCGCCGATCTCAACCGCGCCACCATTTCAGATGAGATCACCCCCCTGGTGGCGCGTTTCACCGATGAATGCGTTATGTGCGGCTCCTGCGTGCCGGTCTGCCCGGTAGATAACCATCGCGACCTCTTGATGCTTTCGCTCAAGCAGCGCCTGGGCGTCCCCTGGGATGGCAAGGTTGACATGAATCGCCTGCTCAATTACCTCCCTCCCGGCTGGACACTGCCTCTGCTCATCAGCCGTTTGCGCGAGCAGCCCATGTTCAGCGATCCCCAAATCGTGCCGGAGAACTACCTGCTGCACATGCTAGCAACCTCGAAGATGCTCTCGTTATTGCCAGGTTCGGTACTGATACGCGAGGGCGAGTATGGCCGCAGCATCTACTTTCTCTTAGAAGGGCGCTGCGAGCTGACCTCGGCAGGAGCAGACGGAACCGCTTTACTCGTCGCCCTCTTGCAGCGCGGCGAATATCTTGGCGAGCGGGGGATGCTCACAGGCCAGCAACGCAACGCCACCGCGCGCGCCCAGACCGCCTGCCTGGTGCTGGAAGTGCCTGAGCAGGTTATGCAGCGCCTGATGGAAATCGTGCCGCCAGTGCGCCGCTTTTTTGAACAACTGAATAATGCCCGTTCCATCGAATCGCTGCTGGGGCGCATGGCGCTCTTTCAGGGCATCCCGGCAGCCGATATTCGACGCATCGCCGAAGAGACTCAGGTCAGGCAGCACGATCGCGACGAACGCCTCTTTAACGAAGATGGTGTAGGCGGACCAGTACGCGAATCGATGCATATTATCCTGGAAGGCTTTGTCAAAGTGGCGCGTCGCACAACCTCTGGTACCGGCCAGGCTAAAGGCGATGAACGCATCATCGCCTATCGTCAGGGCGGCGATTACTTCGCGGGTGGACTCGATCTGCTGGGCGATGGTCGAGCCGTTACCGTCACCACCATCACACGGGCGCGCGTGGCTGAAATACCGCGCCGCACCCTGCTCGCGCTCTTTGAACGCTTTCCCGAAGTCAACCAGCGTTTTACCATGCGCTTGCAACAATACCGCGATGCCGCCAGCGCCGCCTCGACTGGCATCTTCGATCCACTGGTCTTCTCGCATACCGAGGTGGCCAATTCACGCTCAGACGCCGAAGCGCGAGCAGGACTGCGTTCTCTGGTCGGCGGCGGCGTAGTCGAAGGCACCGAGGTGCTGGTAATCGATCTCAATAAGTGCATTCACTGCAACGAGTGCGAGGAAGCATGCGCCCGGCGTCATGGCCATTCACGCATGAACCGCAAAGGCATGGTCGTTGGCAACATCAGCATCGCTACCGCCTGTCGTCAGTGTCAGGACCCGGTCTGTATGCTGTGTAGCCGCGCCGGTATCGCAAGACTACCGAGCGGCGAGGTGTATATCACGGAAAGCTGCATCGGCTGCGGCATTTGCGCCGAACGTTGCCCCTACGACAACATTTCCATCATGACGCTCGAAGAAGAAGTCAACGCGCCTCCTACCTGGCAGCGTCTCAGCAATTTCTTCACCAAAGGCACCGGCAAGGAGCGCGGGCGCAAGTCGCTGCCCACATTACAGGCCACCGCGCCAGGCCCGCTCACTACTCATCAACCGCTCAATGGCTACGACGAGATGCGCAAGAAGCTGGCTATCAAGTGCGATCTGTGCGCGGGGTATGACAACCAGGCGTGCGTGCAGGCCTGTCCGACCGGCGCGGCCATTCGCGTGCAGCCAACCACCTTCTTTGGTTCAACCGAGGATATTCTACGACGGCGGGCGCAGTAGCCGCTCTGGAAGGGGAGAATGCCATGTCAATCTCAACAAAAACATCTTCGCCGCAGCCCGCGCAGGACTCGTCCCTGCGCCGCATCTGGAAGACCCCCACGAGCGGGGCGCGCTGGTTGTGGCTGTCCCTCTCGCTGCTACTTTACGCCATAATCTTCGCTCTCTACCTGGTTGCTATCAAGACACAGGCCTTTCCAGTACCATTTAACCAGCCATTATTGAGTTTCGGCAGCGTGGCCTTTGTGCTGGTTCTCGCCACTGCCGCCTACTCCCTGCGCCGTCGTTTTGCGCGCAGCCTGCCGGGGAAGGCCCAGGCGTGGCTCTGGATGCACACCTGGTTAGGCCTCGCGGCCCTGGCGATAGTCTTGTTGCACGAAAATTTTAAGCATGTCCTGAACAACTATTGCCAGAACCTGAGTTGCTTCACCTACGCATACTGGGGAACCACCGCCCTGCTCGCCCTGGCACTCCTGGTGCTGACAGGCGTTGCTGGTCGCCTGCTCGATACATGGCAGGCGCATACCATCGCCAGTGATGCCAACGCCAATGGTGTCGGCATTGCGCGAGCCATCGAGGAACGCATTCTCGAACTTGAGTACGATGTTGAGCGCCTGAGCGCGGGTAAATCAGAGCCATTCAAGGCATATTGCTTGCAGGCCATCAATGCAGGAACTAGCTTTAACGCGCCCGTGCCACAACTTGACGCGCGCGAGATAGCCGATTTTCAACGCGCTGCTGTGACGCTGCAAACTCGCCAGCAGTTTGTGCTCTCGCTACAACGCCAGCAGCGCGCCCGCCTTATTATTCGCGTCTGGCGTTACATTCACATCACCCTGGCGTGTCTTGCCTTGCTGGTTATCACATTTCACGCCGTGATGGAGACGCTTACCAATATACTGCATGTACTACATCCATAAAGGGCATAAAGGAGAAATATAGTATGCAATGTCCAAGATGCAATACCGTTCTTGATGATGAAACCGCCTTCTGCGGCAACTGTGGCGCGCAAATCGCGCCGTTGCAGGCGCAAGGCGAAACAATGGCAGTTTCAATCGATGATGAACAAACACTCATGGCGAGATCAAACCCCGTTGGGAATAGACAGCCGCCTCCCGCCATACAACGATTTTCACCGCCCGCCGCGCCCTATGTCCCGGCGTCTAATACCCCTGCTCTAAGCAATACTCCGCCAGCTCCCAGTCGCGGCGGTTCCCCGCTGGCCAGCGCGCGCGCCAGGGTCATTATCGCCCTGGCGCTGATTGTACTTGTGGGCGGCGCGCTGGGCCTGTTCGCGGCTTTGAAGAACAATGGCGGTGGTCCAAACACGGTTTTAGGCACCCATGCCACCGGGCAGATCGCTTTTGTTGATAACCCAAACGGCATACCCGGTCATACCGACGCCCTCAATTTGAGTATCCAGAACCTGGAAGCTCCTCCCGCCGGTTTCCAGTATGATGTGTGGCTCGTCAACAATGCTACCGAACAGATCATTGCATTGGGTAGCCTCTCAACCAGCGGCCAGACATTTGCTCTCAACTATGCCGGAGATGGCAACAGCGGGCAGGCAGGTACCAATCTGATCGGCGCGGGAGATGAGGTAAAAGTTACCCTGGAACAGGGCAGCGTTAGTGCGCCAACCGGCAAGATAATCCTTAGCGCGACCTTTCCGCCCAAAGCCTTTATCCATATCAGGCACCTGCTGTTCAGTTTTCCCATTACTCCAAACAAAGTCGGCCTGCTGGTCGGTCTGCTCGCCCAGGCGCAGCTATTGGATGCGCAGGCATTACTCCTGCAAAATGCCTCTGCCAACCACAACACCCCGGCAATCCAATGCGCTTCGCAGAGCATCATCGACATCATCGAAGGCGCGCAGGGATCAGCATTTCAGCCACTTACATCGTCATGCCTCTCCCAAAATATCAGCGCGACCGGCGATGGATTCGGCATTCTGGGCAATAATGGCTACGACGCTCTTGCTGCCTCGCACGCATCCCTGGCGGCCACGCAAACCGATTCAACCGACCTCATTCGCCTGCACGCCGGGCATGTGGAAATTGCTATGACCAACATCAAAGGCTGGGCATCCCAGGTCGAGCAAGACGCTCTTACATTGCGTGCCGCACCCGGCAACACATCAGTAATCCAGGAAATAGTCACGCTCTCCGACCACATCAATCACGGCGTTGATATTAACGGCGACGAACACGTTGACCCGGTTCCCGGAGAAGCAGGAGCCATTACCGCCTATAATCATGGTCAGTTAATGGCAACCCTACAACTGGTTCCGAGCGCGTAACAGCAAGTGAACTGCGATCAGTCCGCGATCTTGCAGGTGTATGTGGAAAATGGTGTGGGTTTGCGCTGGCGGTGTCCGCGCAAACCCACACCATTTTCCAATCGAGTGCGCCGCTGGAGCGACTAATATATCGCTCCCCGCGCCTCACAGTACGATTCTCATGGCAAGAAATAGGAGAAGATCCTTTGATTCGATGGTAGAGGAAGACGGTGGTTTACTGCTGCCAGGGCAACTCCTGTTCTGGATACTCTAACTCGATCAGCGCAGAACTGCGCTCCTGCTGAGGATAGTGAAATTCTCGTTCACCTTCCTTGTATATTTCTGTCACAGGTTGGCGGGATCGATATCCCTGCTCGTAAGATTGGAACGAGTCTTGAGGCTGCGCCTTGTATCGCATCATCGGCGCATGATTTTGATAGGTCATCCAGAGCATAACGAGCCATGAAATTCCCACTACCACGAGTAAACAGAGCAACAATCCTCCCGGTATCCATGACATCATAGGATACATTCCGTGGCCGCCCATCATGCCATGTTCACCCATCATCCTGTGCCTATCCATCATATCGGGGTCGGGATACATAAAAGTTGTTCTCCTTTGTTCTCATCTGGAGAACAAAACTTATTGATCTTCTGCCTTCAACCCAGATTATACCATATTTTCTTTTAATAGCTCCAGTTCAACCCGCATTGCGAGCAGTGACGGGCGGGGTGATCGCTCTCGAAGGCGCGGCGAAACGCTTCGTAGCGCTCGCCATGCCAGATAGCCTCAATGGGTTCCTTGAAAATGTTGCCGATCACCCGCTCCTCCTGGTACTCGCGCGCGCTTCTATGTCCGAAAGGAGCAAAACAACACGAGAGCACATTGCCGCTCGATGTAATATAGGTCAGCGTGTAGGGTCGCCGGCAACCCGACCAGGGCCGCTCGCCAAAATCGCGTACCAGGCTCTCTACGGGTGTCGCGGAACCAGCCGCGTTGAAGAAGATGCCGCGCTCCTTACACGTCTGAGCGCAGCTCTCTACCAGATCCAATTCTTCCTGCGTGGAGCGGCGGAACAGGGCCTGTTTCGACAAAGCCAACCCTTGCTCGAAGAAGACCAACCGCTGTAAGTAGACCTCGCGAATGCCATGCTCATATGCCAGGTCAATCAAACCCGGCAATTCGTGCAGATTCTCCTTCATCGCTGTGAACCACAGCGAAACGGCTGGTTTGCTGGCATCCTGTTCTTTCTGCCGCTTCACGAACGCGCCAATGTTGCGCCAGATTTTATCAAATGCATCCACGCCGCGCACATGGGCATATGTCTCGCGTGTCGCGCCATCCATCGAGAGGCGATATTCATCCAGTCCGGCATCGATCAGTTCCTGGCCCTTCTTCGCGGTAAGCGCAATGCCATTGGAGTTAAAGAGCACATACGTTCCCCGCTCTTTGAGATACCGAACCATGAGCGGCAGTTCTTTGTTGAGCAGCGGCTCGCCCAGTCCGTGCAGCACCACGCGCTCCAGCACAGGAAACTGATCGACGATGTAGCGAAAGTTGTCAAAGCTCAAGTCGCGGTCGTCTTCTCGCGAGAGCAGCGTGCGCGGGCATTGCTGGCAAAATTCATTGCACCGGCTGGTCGGTTCGATGTAAATTGAGCGTGGCAGCGTTGAAACGGTGGTGGTAGTCATGCAAACTCCTTCAACTGTTCTATACAGGCGGCTGTTGTGGGCGCAAGAGAAGCGTCTGTTCTCAACAGGTGTGCTAAACGCGCCAGGTCTGGCAATTCGTCAATATCAAATAATGTTTCTACGCTGTTCACCTCTAAGCCCTGACGTTGCGCCAGCTCGATAGTCATGCGCAAAACCGCACTGGTGCTCATGGGAATATCCCGAAAGACATCATGCGGCTTGCGCATGGCAATCATATAATAGCCGCCATCCTCCGCAGGCCCCAGCACAACATCGGCAGCATCAAGCGCGTCTCTTGCCCCCGCCACAACGTCTCTGCCGATATGCGGCGAATCAGACCCGATCAGCACGGTGCGCCCGTAGCCGTGTTCAAACGTCCAGCGAAAGGCATTATGCAACCGCTCGCCAAGACCCTCTCCCTGTTGGGGGAAGAAGCGCATATGCCGGACAAGCGCCGGCGCAAGCTCTGCCATAAACTCTGCGTAGTCACCCCCGGCAGGCGTATATGCCCAGTGCAGGTCATATTCAGGCCAGTCGGCAAACCTTTGCGCCAGGTCGGTCAGAAAGGCGCGATAGAGTTGCGCCGTTTCCTCGTTACCAAGCGCGCGCGCTAACCGCGTTTTGGTTGTCCCAACCTGTGGATAGCGAGCTACGATGACAAGCGCGGTATCAGCCATGCGTCCTCCTCGTACTGGTGTAGCGCAACGTTGTCTTTACCATAGAGTAAGCCGCCTTTACGCTGCCCGAAATCGTGCCAGCCACCTTTGAGCGCCCGTGACTGCGCAGCCGGTAGTGCAGTGGGACTTCTACGATGCGAAACCCCGCTCGCGCTGCCTTGACCACCATTTCGACGGGCCAGCCATACGTCATTTCACGCATCTCCAATGACTCTAATACAGAGCATGGGAGCGCGCGAAATGACCCGATATCATGTATACGCGCTCCAAAGCGCAAACGAATCAGCCCGCTCACCAGCCAGTTTCCCAGTCGAGCCTGCGGCGGCACCGCCCCTGGTTCGGCGTTTTTGCTCACACGCGAACCGATCACAAAATCCGCCCGTCCTTCCCAGATTGGTTTCAGCATCAACGCCAGGTCCGCGGGATCGTCGCTTCCATCGCCATCCATAAAAATAACTAGTTCAGCCCCCAGCTCGCAAGCCTTTTTGAAACCGCTCAGGCAGGCGCGCCCATAGCCGCGCTGTGCTTCCGTCACCACAACGGCTCCCTCGTTCAGAGCGACACTGGCCGTCTTGTCCGTGCTGCCATTATCAACAACAATCACCCATTGAGCATATGTCTGTGGAATCTCAGGGAGCAAGTGGCGGAGCGCATCTTCTTCATTGAGGGCCGGAATGACGATAGCAATATTTTCGATCATTATCTACAAGTGTAACTCCTCTACGTATTTCGTGGTTAGTAACACATCGACCTGGCAGGACATATATTACTTCCTTATACTATCACGTGATAGTAGGGAAATTATTTACAAGGTAGCCCAACGAAATACAAACTCGGGTTATTTTATATTCTCTACGATTTAAAAATGAATAATCTCAGCAAGAAATGGGATACTATAGTGATAATTCAGCGTATTTTGTGATAATTCAGTGATTTTACTAATATATAATGCATTCGTAGAAATAAGAGGCTAGATGGGACAGCCCCAAATGTGTTCCTAAAACAGAAAGTGAGAGAGAAAATGGAAGTTCTACTTGTAGGGCTAGGAGTAGTAGGGGTAGTGATCCTGATCATTGTTACTGCGACGTTGATCGTTGATACGGTTAAGAGTGCAAAGCGCGCGGACGCGCAGTTGATACAGGATAAAGAGATTGCTGAGAAGCAGCAAGAAACCGCTTTGAAGATTGAGGCGCTGCAAGAGGCAACAGAGTGGGCGATTGCCAAACAACAGCAGGAAACCGAACAGCAGATTGCCGTGAAACAAACAGGAGTGACGATGGACGAGGAGCATGAAGTGATTCTGCAAGAGTACATGCACAGCATGTCAGACCTCCTTGCGAATGATCTCTTCTTTGATGCATCTCTACAAGGCATCGAGGTACGGGCTGGCGCGCAAGCACAGACCATTGCTGTGCTGCGCGAGCTGGATCCGAACAGAAAGGTAATTCTGTTGCAGTTCCTGTATGATTCAAGTCTCGTTCAAGTAGACCACCCGGTGATCGACCTGTCCACTGCTGACCTGAGCAGTATCAATCTGAACGGAGCAGACCTGCGTGGGATCAACCTGGCTGGAACAAATATGGATAAGGCGAAGATGCATGAGAGCTGTCTGAACAGGGCCAACTTGAGCGAAGCCAACTTAAGAGGCGCCATTTTTTCCGGTGCATACTTGATAGAAGCGGACCTCCATGCCGCTGATCTGTCTGACGCTGATTTGCGTGGCGCGAATCTCATCGGCGCTGATCTGCGTGGTGCCGATTTGAAAGACGCATTGCTCGCTGGAGCAGACTTGAGTGGAGCTAGCCTTCATGGAGCGCAAGTTCACCATGAACAGTTACGGAGCGCTCACTCCCATAAAGGAGCTACACTTGTGTAGGCTTTAGCATGTAAATAGTTACGGACCAGGATGCAAAATCCCGGTCCCTTTTTTATCAACTGAATCGCCTGGAAGGGGGCCTTCTTATAAGAAGGCCAGAGCGCTTCTAGATTCTACATCGTTCCCGTGCAATACGCTGGTAACGCCCCCGTAAAGCTGGTAGGATGAATCATCTGCGCCACGCATCGCAGCCCCTCGACCAGGCGCGGACCCGCCTGCTGCGTGATGTTCACATTGATGCGATACACCTGGCGTAATTTGAGCGCGGCAATGCTGCCCCAGTTGGCACGCTTATACACCTGCGCGGGATCACCGCCGTATGACGGGTCTTCCGTCAAGATCACGAACTGCGGATTGGCGGCGATGACTGCCTCGTCCGTCACCTGTGGATAGCCCCCGTTATTGGTATCGCTGTGGAAAATGTTGACCCCGTTGGCATCCTGCAACAGTTCATCGCCATAGGAGCCGCCGCCGAACACATACGGCTTGCCGGGCGCGCTGTCGTCGATTTCCATCATCGCGCTGGGCGCCGTTGTGCCTGCCACAGCCTTCTTGATCTCATCAATCTGCTGTTGTAATGAATTGACTAGCGTCTGGGCCGCGCTTTGTGTAAATGTTAGACGCCCAACTACCAGAATTTGTGAGAGCACCTGCTCAAGGTTGGCTATGGGCAGATCAACGACGCGCAACCCCAGGCTTTGCAGTTGGCGGTCGTACTGTTTGGTCAGACCTCCATAGCTTAGCACCAGGTCGGGCTTCAAAACCGTAATCTGCTCGATGTTATATTTGCCATTAACATCGGACACCTTTGGCAACTTTGCCAGTGCGGCTGGATACGCCGTGTAATAATCTACCCCCACCACGCGGCTTTGCAGGTTCAACGCTCCCAGAATTTCGCTCGAACTGGGAACCAGTGAAACGATACGTTGCGGCGCGCTTGCTGGAAAAACCACTGGCGTGCCATAGTAGTCATTGACAACCGGCGGAGTTGGCGTCAACTTCGAACCTCCGCCCGTCGTAGTGGGCGAGCTTTGCCCGCAGGCCGCCAGCAACGCAAACAGCGCCAGCAGCAACACGAGTGAAAGTCGATGAACGGAATGGAATGTGACACGGGAGAGCATTGAGTTGTAACCTCCATGGTATTACAACGCTCGTTGTCTCCTTGCGTGCAATGGAGGTCAACCTGAAACAGGTACAGACGCGATGGGTCAAACGCAAAGATGCGTCTTTCACAGGTCGGCGATGTTCCGGCAGCCCGCCCCTCTTACGCGAAGGATTGTGAGCATACTTCACCGGGCAGGTCTCCTGACTTCTGGCTACGAACGCCGCCCATCGTGCCTTCCCATTCGTTCGCGAACAGTGGCATAAACTCTTCATTCAAAAGAGGATGAGCCGCTCACCAGTTACAGTAGCGCGTGAGACTGCGCCGGAATCGCACCGGCTTCCCTATTCTGCCTGCACTAACAGGCCACCCGATGAAAACAATATATAGTGACGAAAATACTATACCCACCATCTGCATGAAATGTCAAATAGTGAAGTGAATTGCAGAGCCGGAGTAAGCCCCGGCTCTGCAATTCACTTCACTATTTACTCTTCTTTTTCGCTCACTCCCGCCTCTCCGAACGTTGCCATCTCGTTGTGCGCCCGCAGCGCCGCCTCGATAATACTTATGGCAAGCGCCGCGCCCGTGCCTTCGCCGAGTCGCAGGTTCAAGTCGAGCAGCGGCGCGAGTTTCATATGCTCAAGCATCAACCGGTGCCCCTGTTCGACCGAGCTATGCCCGGCAATCAGGTAATCTCGAATTGCCGGCTTCATTTCGACCGCTAGCAGAGCCGCCGCGCCTGAGATGAGACCGTCGATCACCACTGGAACCCGGCGCGCAGCCGCCGCAACGATCACCCCCACCAGCCCGGCGATCTCGAACCCTCCAACTTTTCATCAGCACATCAAAAGGGTCTAGCGGGTCAGGCCGATTATACTCAAGCGCGGCTTCAATAACCTCAATTTTATGCGCCAGTTGCGTATCGTCGATACCCGTACCGCGCCCGGTAACAACCGGCACCGGCTTCCTCAAGATTGCGGCAGCGATGGCGCTCGATGATGTGGTATTGCCGATGCCCATATCCCCTGTTGCCACCAGATCAATCCCCTGCTCGTATTGCGCCTCAAAGACATCTATGCCAACCGAGATGGCCTCAACCATTTGCGCCCGCGTCATGGCTGTTCCCTTCACCATGTTAGCTGTACCATATGCTACCTTGCGCGCAATCAAGTCAGGATGAGCGATATCAGCTGCCACGCCAACATCAACGATGATAACTTTTGCCCCGGCATAATGCGCGAGCGCGTTGATAGCCGCCCCGCCGCGCAAAAAATTATACACCATTTGCGGCGTCACCTCGGAAGGGTAGGCGCTCACCCCTTCAGCCGTGACGCCATGATCGCCTGCCATCACAATCACCGCCTTGCGCGCAATCTGCGGTCGCGACTTACCCGTGATGCCCGCGATTTGAATGGCGATTTCCTCTAGCCTCCCCAGGCTGCCTGCCGGTTTCGTCAATTCTTGCTGGCGCGTTCGTGCCGCCTCCATCGCACTGCTATCCAGAGGCGTAATGCTGGCAAGCAAATCTAGTATCTTCTGCATGTGGCTATCCTTTTTGTAACAAAAACGTACTGTACGAAAATCAAAAGCAAGGACATCTGTTTGACATACATATGTCTCGTAATACACTCTATTATGACACGTCTAATGAATGTTGACGATCAAATGGGGTAAGAGATACACACAGGGGGAACATCTTGGCAAATAGCACTAAGCGTTTCTGGTTAGTGCGTCACGGCATGACGCAGTGGAATGCCCAAAAACGTATCATGGGCCAGAGCGACATCCCACTTTCAGCAAAGGGACGTGTTCAGGCACGCTGGGTAGCGCGGCAACTGCGCTCCAGGGAGATAGCCGCCATCTATGCCAGCGACCTGGCTCGGACACACGAAACAGCCCGCATCATCGCCGCGCAAAGAACGTCGCCCCTGTCCGTAAACGTCTCGCAGGCGTGGCGCGAATTGAACTTCGGACAATGGCAAGGCCTGACCTATGCCCAGATCGCCGCGCAATATCCAGACCAGTTGGACTTTTTTAGCGACCCCGAACACAACGCGCCCACTGGCGGAGAATCCACTGCCCATCTGTTGCAGCGCGTGCGAGCGGAACTGGTGACAGTCGCTCAAAGCCAGGACTGGACGGCTCAGGGCGATGTCGTGATTGTAAGTCATTCGGGCGTGCTGCGTATGTTGTTATGCGACTTGCTGCATATTCCTTTAGCGCGCCAGTGGCAATTGCATCTGAATGCCGGCTCACTCAGCGCTCTCAATGTTTCGTTGGAGCAAGAAACGCATACATTGCAGGTAACACTGGTTTTGCTCAACGCGCACCAGTCCACTATTAAATTGTAATGGAAGGAACACCCGCGTGGATGTGAAGCAAACCCTGTTGAACCAGTATCGCGAACTCATCGCGGCTCTCCGCTTCCTCTCGGTGCTGCCCGCGCCAGGGAACGCGCTGCTCTTTGATAAAGATGAAACCGACCCGCGACTCATCATAGGCTGCGAATACTTTCCACTCGTGGGTTTGCTGCTGGCAATAGTGCTCTGGCTGCTTGCGCTACTCTTTTCCCGGCTGCTTCCCCAACTCGCTCTCTCCGCGCTCATTGTAGTCGCGCTGGTAATCCTCACCGGCGGACTACATCTCGACGGCTTGATGGACACCTGCGATGGGCTGTTTGGCGGCAGGACGCGCGAGCGCAAACTGGAAATCATGCGTGATAGCCGCGTCGGGAGTTTCGGCGTGCTTGGCGCGCTCTGCATCCTCTTGCTCAAATTCGCCCTGCTCGCCAGTATCCCCACGCACTCGTTACCACTGGCCCTGCTGCTGGCATTCCCCGCCGCGCGCTGGTCGATGGCACTGGCTCTACACGTCTTTCCCCCGGCGCGAGCTACCGGCTTAGGCGCGGCCTATCATCACGCCATCACAACTAAACGGCTGCTCATAACCGGCCTCGTCGCCCTGGTGATCGCTCTACTCATAGGGCAACTCACCGGCCTCATCGCCTGGATCACAGGCAGCCTTGTCTCCCTCGTGATCGGCCTGTTCATCACCAAAAACATAGGAGGCATAACAGGCGATAGCTGCGGCGCGATCAACGAAACCGTCGAAGTTGCAATATTGTTGGTGCTGGTTATGTTGCATGTATGAGCATAAAGAAGGAGCGAATCCGGTGAACGCAACCCATACAATCCCCCCGCGTCTCATCCTGATCTTAGGCGGAGCGCGCAGCGGCAAGAGTACTTTTGCTGAGCAACTGGCGAGCAAGAGCGGTCGTTCCGTGGCCTTTATTGCCACCGCGACTGCTGGCGACGAAGAGATGCGCGAGCGCATAGCACGTCATCGCGCCGCTCGTCCTGCCGCGTGGCACACCATCGAGGAACCGCTCGATCTTGCCGGAGCCGTCTTACAGGCCAGTAAACTGGCAGATGTGCTGTTACTGGATTGCATAACGCTCTGGCTAAACAATCTCTTCGCTCAAACGGCCATGCACCACGAGAGCGAAGCAGGACACTACGCTACAAGCACATTGTTCGATGAAACCGCCTTACAGGAAATCGAAAAGCTGCTCGCGACTGCGCGCGCGCTCGCTCCAGGCAAAACCCTTCTTATAGTCACAAACGAGGTAGGGCTTGGCATCGTGCCGGCCTATCCTCTAGGACGCCTCTACCGTGACTCGCTTGGCTACCTCAACCAGCGATTCGCGCAAGCTGCTGACAGGGTGTATCTGATGGTTGCGGGTATGGGCGTTGATCTCAAACGTTTGAGCGAAGAAGCTTATATTTAAACCGCATTCGCTAAAAATCGACCCACACCGCGCCCTTTTGCGAACTCTCAACTACTTTCGTGATAAATCGCATACCGCGCAGCCCATCGTATACCGTCGGATAGCCGCCCTGGGCCTGCTCGCCCGTTTCAACCCTGCGAATATCGGCAATCGCCAGCTTATAAATGTTGGCAAAGGCTTCCAGGTAGCCTTCGGGATGACCGGCGGGAACATGCGACAGCGCTTTTGACTCGTCGCTCATGTAGGGCATGTTGGTGCGCAGCAACTGGCGCGGCTGGCCCGGCTGCATGAAGATCAGCGTGTTAGGCTCCATCTGGTGCCACTCCAGCCCCGCCTTCGTGCCATAGATGCGAATACTCAGCGCGTTCTCCTCGCCCGCCGCGATCTGCGAGCAGGTGAGGACGCCCTTGCCGCCATTTTCCAGGCGCAGCAGCATATTGGCGTCGTCGTCTAAGCGTCTGCCCTCGATGAAGCTGGTAAGATCAGCGCATAATGCTGCGATATTCAGCCCGGTGATATAGTTCAGCAGGTTCTCTGCGTGTGTGCCGATATCACCGATGCTGCCCGCGATGCCCGATCTCGCCGGATCGGTGCGCCATTCGGCCTGCTTATTACCCTTGCTCTCCTGGGCTTCCATCAGCCAGTCCTGCACGTATACAACCAGCGCTTTGCGTACAGTGCCAATGGCTCCATGCTGCACAAGCGAACGCGCGTGTCGCACGGCGGGATAGCCGGTATAGTTGTGCGTCAGCGCGAACACCAGCTTTGTTCGCTCTACCAGTTGCGCCAGTTCCTGCGCCTCCGCCATGTTAAATGTCATGGGCTTATCGCACACCACGTGGATGCCATGCTCCAAAAATGCGCGCGCAACCGGGTAATGCAGGTGGTTGGGCGTCGTCACCATCACAAAATCGATGCCATCTGGCCGACTAGCTTCGACCTCGGCCATCTCCTCGTAGCTGGCATACGAACGTTGCAAGTACCATGCTTTAGCAGAGTCGGCGGCGCGCTGCGGATCAGCGGACATCGCCCCCGCCACTACCTCGGCCTGTCCGTCCAGTTCGCAGGCGATACGATGCACCGCTCCAATGAACGATCCCTGTCCGCCGCCCACGATACCGGCCCGTAGTTTTCTTTGTGAAATATCCTGTTTCATTTTTCTAACCCCAATATGCGATAATTAGCCTGCTCATCCGATGCGACCCCGGCGAAATCGTCGAAGGCGCGTGTAGCCACGTCGATCAACATGCTGCGAATAAATGCCGCGCCCTCGCGCGCTCCCTGCACGGAATCCTTGATGCAGCACTCCCATTCTAGCACAGCCCAGCCGTCAAAGCCGTTTTGCGTCAATTTGGAAAAGATGCGCTTGAAATCGACCTGCCCGTCGCCCGTGCTGCGAAAACGCCCCGCACGATCCTTCCAGTCCTGGTAGCCGCCATAGACGCCTGAACGCGGCGAGACTTGATATTCGGCATCTTTGACGTGGAAGGCCTTGATGTAGTCTTTGTAGACATCCAGGTAGCCGATATAGTCCAGGCATTGCAGCACAAAATGCGACGGGTCATACAGGATATTGGCGCGTGGGTGGTTGCCCGTCGCCGCCAGGAAACGCTCAAACGTCACGCCGTCGTGTAAATCCTCGTTTGGATGAATTTCATAAGCCAGGTCGATGCCATATTCGTCCGCCGCATTCAAGATCGGTTGCCAGCGTTTCGCCAGTTCGCTAAAGCCCAGTTCCACCAATCCCGCCGGGCGCTGCGGCCACGGATACATAGTCGGCCACAGCAAAGAACCTGAAAACGTCGGGATAACGCGCAGCCCCAGGTTGCTGGAGGCCTTGATAGCCAGTATCATCTGCTGAACAGCCCACTCAGTTCGCGCCTTCGGCTGCCCCTGCAGACATGCCGGAGCAAAGCTATCGAACATCGTATCGTAGGCCGGGTGTACCGCTACAAGCTGCCCTATCAAGTGCGTTGCCAGCTCGGTGATAACCAGCCCGTTACACTGTCCCTTGAGATCATCGCAATACTGTTTAGACTCCGCCGCTTTCTTCAGATCAATCAAACGGCTATCCCCGGCTGGAATCTGCACGCCAATGAAGCCCATCTCTTTCGCCCACGCGCTGATATGTTCCAGCGTATCATACGGGGGGACATCTTGCGCGAACTGCGCTAAAAAGAGCGCCGGTCCTTTAATCGGTGACACGCTTTTGCTGCCTTTCCTACTATTCATCGTCCCAGCTATGATCGCCCGGCGCGAACGGCTCAGGACGAGTGCAGACGCTGCTCACAGCGACATGCCTGCCTTCCCTGGAAGATTGCATGAAAGATTCTATAACATCGACAACATGGTACGCCATTTCGCCGTTTGCGCGATGCATTCGTCCCGAACGCATCGCCTGCACCATATCAGCCAGCCCCAACCCGCGACTATTCTTCGTATAGCCGTGTGTCAATGCTATCTCGCGCCATTGCTCATCTTTCGCGCGGCGCAGGTAGACGGGTCCGCGAAACGTATTGGGGTCGGGAACGCTGAGGGAGCCTTCGGTGCCGTATATCTCAATATAGGGAAGACGATGATGCCAGACATCAAAGCTCGTTATAAGCGTGCCGGTTGCGCCGTTCGCAAAATCCATGATGCCCGTAATATGCGTCGGCGTATTGACGGGAATCTTCTTACCAGCATTGGGCGCGCTGCTCACCGTGCGCTCAGGAAAAGTAATCTTCATCGAAGAGGTCACACGCTCGATAGGACCCATCATAGCAACCAGGGCGGTGAGATAATAGGGGCCAACGTCGTACAGGGGACCCGCGCCGGGCTGGTAGAAAAAATAAGGGTCGGGATGCCAGTGTTCCATGCCATGATTTACCATGAACGCCGTTGCCGCGATCGGTGTGCCGATCTCCCCATCGTTTATCAGCTTGATGCACGTTTGCAGGCCCCCGCCCAGGAACGTATCCGGCGCGCAGCCAACACGCAGGAGTTTCGCGCGCGCTGCCTGTAAAATGGCCTGCCCATCTTCACGGTTGATCGCCAGCGGCTTCTCGCCATACACCGATTTGCCAGCCGCCAGCGCGGCCAGCGAAATCTCCGCGTGCGCGGCTGGCACCGTTAAATTGACCACGATGTCAATCTCCGGGTCAATCAACAACTCCTCAACGCCGCATACTTTCGGAACGCCATATTTTTCAGCCTGGCTTTGCGCTCGCTTCACATCCATATCGGCACAGGCCGCGACATACAAATTCTCGAATAACAGTGGCGCTTGCAGATACGTCGAACTGATATTGCCGCATCCAACGATGCCCAGCGCGGTTTTAGTGTTCATGTGTGGATTAATCTCTACTTTCATCGTAATTTCTAGCCGCGAAATTACTGGCGGATAGCTCTATTGTATCGCATACAATGCCCTCTTGTATGTGCTATCGTAAAGAAAGACCAGTAGCGACGCCCCTTGGGTGTCTTATCAGGATGGAGCCTGACGAGACACCCACAAACGGCATGGGCTGTCGCTATTTTAGTAAAAAGGAGAACCAACGCAATGCATTATTCACAGGTGGCGCTTGAACTCTATACCGTGCGTGACGAGACGAAACGCGATTTTGAGGGTACCCTGCGGCGTGTAGCGCTCATGGGCTACGCGGGAGTAGAATTTGCCGGCTACGGCAACCTCTCCACGCAAGCCATGAACGCGCTTCTGGCTGAAACCGGCCTGAAGGTGGCTGGTACTCATGTAGGACTTGACTTGCTGACCGGAGAACAACTTGATGTTTCGATTACCTATTGCCGCGCAATAAACTGTCCGGTAATGGTCTTGCCTTCGCTCCCGCAGGCATTGCGCACCCTCGATGGCATACGCGCTCTGGGGCCGCAACTGAATAGCATCGGCCAGCGGTGCCGCGCTCAGGGCATCGACTTTGGGTATCACAACCACGACTTTGAATTTACCAGCATCGAAGGCCGCACCTTACTCGATCACCTGCTGGAAATTACCGATCCCGCCCTTGTCAAGATCGAGCTTGACATGTACTGGGCAGCCTATGCCGGTCATGACCCGCTTGCTCTACTGAACAGGCTGGGCCAGCGCATAGTTCTCATTCATTTCAAAGATATGGCCCCCGACCGCTCGATGACCGAAGTAGGCAAGGGCATACTGGACATGCAAGGCATGACCGCCTTCGCGCAGCTGCACAACCTGTGGGCAGTTGTCGAACACGATCATCCAACCCTGCCATCCCTGGAAAGCGCAAACATCTCGTTAGAGTACTTCCGCTAACCAGATCGTGCCTCAAAGCTACTTCTATGCTTACTGAATCGTACTAGAGTTAATAGTAGCCATAGAGTGTAGAGTGAGATGTGGAGGTGCGCAGCCGCAGGCTGCGCACCTCCACATCTCACTCCAAAACACTAATGAAGAATGGAGCGTAAAACCCATATGCAAAAACCACAGGCCATACTCTTCGACCTGGATGGCGTTTTAACCGATACGTCGGAATACCACTATCGCACCTGGAAACGTCTCGCCGATGAAGAAGGTATCCCTTTTACTCGTGAAGAAAATGACGCCCATTTGCGCGGTGTTAGCCGCCGCGAATCGCTGATGTACATTCTCAAAGACCGAAAAGTCACGGAAGCACAGATTCAGGAGATGATGGATCGCAAGAACCGTTATTATACTGAGATGATAAAAGACATGTCCCCCGCCGACCTGGTTCCAGGCGGCAAGCAGCTCTTGCAGTCGATACGTGATGCAGGCATCAAAATGGCTGTCGCCTCGGCCAGCAAGAATTGCCGCACCGTACTGGAGCGCCTGGACATTTTAGATGCCTTCGATGGTATCGCCGATGGCAACAGCGTTGCCAATACCAAGCCCGCCCCCGACCTGTTCATCTTCGCAGCAGGCTTGACAAAAACGCCAACCAGCGCCTGCCTGGGAGTTGAGGACGCCGACGCCGGTATAGAGGCCATCAAAAATGCCGGGATGCAAGCCCTGGGCATCGGGCCTCAAGACCGTTTCCACCGGGCTGATAAAGTTCTTCCTACGCTAGCAAATGTCAGCTTAGAAGATATACTGAACAAATAAAGGTATTCTCATTTAAGAAGGGGTAATATATTCTGTGAATCTCTGGCAGATTGACGAAGATGCATTTGATGCTAACAAACTTCGTAGCTTAGAAACCTTGTATACCATCGGTAACGGCTATTTTGGCTCGCGCGGCGCTTTTGAGGAGGGGTATCCAAAGGCAACTCCTGCTACCCTGATAGCCGGTGTTTTTGACAAAATTGAGATCGGCAAAGAGGAACTGGCGAATGCCCCTGACTGGCTGCCGATCAAGTTATTTGTGAATGGCGAGCGTTTCCGGCTCAGTGAGGGAAAAGTTCTTAGCTATCATCGCGCGCTGGATTTGCAGCGCGCAGTGCTGCGGCGCGAGGTGCACTGGCAGAGTCCCGCGGGCGTGGGTCTGCGCGTGGTGACTGAACGTTTCGCCAGCCTGCATGACGAGCATGTGGGCGCAATTCGCTATAGCGTGACCCTGGACAAAGATCAACCAGCTACAACTGGACCTGTCGAGATCGTCTTATCAGCTTCGCTTAACCTGGCGGTTGGCAACTATGATTTGATGCACTGGGAATCTGTCGCGCAATATCACGATGGCGAGATTGCCTGGTTGCATTCACAAACGCGCACATCATCGGTACAACTTGCCCAGACCATGTCCTTTTCGAGCGCGCGTTGCGATTTCCACAAGGAATTAATACGCTCAGATATATCACCCATGCTTCGCTTTTATGGTGCGCTGGCTCCGGGAGAGACCCTTTCCGCTGAAAAAGTAGTGGTGATGTATTCGTCGCGTGACGTAGAGGACCCCCTGGCAGCCGCCCTTGAGCATCATCATCGCATCATGCAGGCCAGTCGGGAGGCCAACGAGTCACTAATCGAGAATGGCGGCCAGTATATCCTGCACATTGAAGGTATCACCAGCGAGCAGTCCTGTGAACAGTCGCATATGTACGAAATGCTGCTCGCCGACCATCAAAAAGCCTGGGAACAGTATTGGAACATTTCGGACGTGATTATCGAGGGCGACGAAAAGGCGCAGCTTGCCATTCGTTACAACCTCTACCAACTGCGCATCAGCGATCCTGCGCATGATAGCCATTACAGCATTGCCGCCAAGGGCTTGACCGGTTTTGGCTATCGCGGGCATGTTTTCCACGATACCGAGATATTCATGCTGCCCTATTTCACCTTTGTGCATCCCGACCTGGCGCGCAATCTCTTGCTCTACCGCTATCACTTGCTGCCAGGCGCGCGCGCAAAGGCTCGCGCCAACGGCTACGAGGGCGCGCAATTCCCCTGGGAAAGCACCATGGACGGCAGCGAAGCTACGCCCGGTGCCATCGTTCATCCCGAAAGTGGGGAACTGATCGCTGTTATCAACGGCTCTCTCGAACTGCATATCACCGCGAGTATCGCTTACGCCTTCTGGCATTACTGGGATGTGACGGGCGATGACGAGTTTATGCGGCGTTATGGCGCGGAACTCCTGCTGAGTACTGCCATGTTCTGGGCCACCCGCGTCACCTATAACGCTGGAAGTGGCGAGTACGAAATCAACGACGTGATCGGCCCTGACGAGTGGCACGAGCATGTCAATAACAACGCTTTTACCAATGTCATGGCGCGTTGGAATATCTCGACTGCGCTGGATACGCTCGCGTGGCTCACCAGCGTGGACGCTGCCAGGGCGCAAGAACTGCTGCAAATGCTGCGCATCGACCAGCAGAAACTGCAGCACTGGCGCGATGTTGTCGCTCGGATACGCATTCCACAGGATAAGCAGAGCGGCCTCTTTCGAGCAATTTGATGATTTCTTCCAGCTTGAACCTCTGGACCAGGACAAGTATCGCGGGCGCAAGACATCCTACCAGGGTATCCTGGGTGTGAGAGAGGTTGGCCGCTACCTGACTATCAAACAGGCTGATGTCCTCATGTTGCTCACAGTACTTCGACAACACTACGACCTGGAGACGAAGCGCGTCAACTGGGATTACTACTTCCCCGTCACCGACCACGACTACGGCTCGTCACTCACACCCGCCCTGCACGTCATCCTGGCCTGTGAACTCGGCCTGACAGAACCAGCCTACCAACTCTTCATGAAGGGCGCGCTCGTTGATCTGGAAGATCAGCGCGGCAACTCAGACGAGGGCATTCACGACGCCTGCGCCGGGGCCGTCTGGCAGGCTGCCATCATGGGCTTTGCCGGTCTGCGTTTCACCTCCGGCGGCTATACCACACATCCTCACTGGCCCGACGGCTGGACGCGCCTGGCCTTCAAATGTTGCCACAAAGGACAGTTGGTTGAGATTGATCTCAGGAAGCTATGAAAATACGGGTAGCATCTTTTTTCATTCTCTTAATGCAACTATAACAGTGGATAATACTCACATAACAGGCGAGCGATATGCTAGTGTCGGTAACAACAGGCATTGGCATGGTTTTTCAGGAGATAACACATGGTCGCTCGCCCCGATATTATTTTGCTCATACTCAATACGCAGCGTCGTGATCGTCTTTCGTGCTATGGATATCCGCGCGAAACAACTCCTCAAGTAGATAGATTGGCCGTGGATGCCACAGTATTTACACACGCGGTGTCAACCGCGCAATGGACGATACCCTCCCACTCCTCAATGTTCACGGGTCTTTACCCATCCGACCATAATATGTATCATGCCTCCTCTGTGCTTTCCGCAAGCGTGGAAACACTGGCGGAAAGACTTGGCGCGGGCGGCTATTTTACTTCGGCCTATTGTAATAATCCGTTGCTAGGAGTCGTCAATAATGGCCTGCGGCGTGGCTTTCATAGCTTCCTCAATTATGGGGGACTGATAACCTCGCGCCCTAATCAGCTAGGAGACCAGAAACGCCTCTTTGACCGTTCTCGCCAGCGTTTTAAGCATGTGCTGGCGAGTATACTTTCTGCCGCGCAAGATGCATTTGCCCGTTCGGATACGCTCCTCAACTTTTCATTCTCTCCCCTCATGGTTCCCCTCTGGCAGACGGCGCTGAGTTTCAAGGGCAATAGCAGGAAAACGCTCAATGACGCGGCACGGCAACTTGTCGAACGTAAAAATATCGACCGGGATCGTCCTATTTTCAGCTTCATCAATCTCATGGGGACGCACATGCCCTATCATCCTTCTCGCCAGCTAATCGAACGGTTCGCCCCCGGCGTGCTGCGGGAAAAATCGGCTCGCCATTACCTAAATCATTTCAACAGCGACGTGTTTGGCTGGCTTGCTCCACTGTCCGGCAACCTCGATGAACAACAAAAGCGCGTGCTTGATGGTATGTACGACGCGGAGGTCGCATCCCAGGATGAACTGGTGGGAGACTTTCTTGAAAAGTTGCGCGCAAGCGGCAGGCTGGATGGCGCGCTCTTAATAATCTGCGCGGATCATGGCGAGCATCTGGGTGAAAAACAACTCATGGGTCACAGCATCTCGCTGTATAATGAGCTGGTACACGTGCCTCTCATCATTCGCGACCCAGACGGGAACCTGTCTCGCGGAACCGCCGTCGAGTGTACCGTCTCCACAAGACGCATCTTCCATACAGCGCTGACGGCTGCCGGCCTCGCCCATCCCCATGAAGAGTCACTAACGCTGGCAACGAGCGCCACGAGCGAAGCGCGTGACGAGACGGTTTTTGCCGAAGGCATCACGCCGCAGAACGCGCTGACTCTCTTACAGCGCCGCCGCCCGGCGCTGGTAGCCAGCCGTCTGCTTGACCAACCACGTTACGCTGTCTGGGGCGGCCAGTACAAACTGGTGCAAACGGGCGAAGAGCGTTTGGAACTCTATAACACCAGAGACGATCCGGGCGAGTCTACCGATTTGCGCGATCACCTTCCCGAACAGGTTGCCTCGCTGAAAGCTGCGCTGAAAACGTACAGGCACCGCTCTGATCCTGTAGAACCGGTCGTCGTCAATGACGATTATGACGATGACCCGGAGATCAACCGCCGCCTGCGCGAGCTTGGGTATATAGAGTAAGTAGAAAGGAAGTCCATATGTATCCACCTGTGAGTCCCATTCTAGCTCATTTCGGCCCTTTTACCGTGCGCTGGTATGGCCTGATTATGACGACTGCTATCTTTCTGGGAACGTTGGTTGCCAGTCGCTACGTCGCGCACAAGAAGCAAGACCCCAACACTGTCTGGGAGATGCTCTTCGTCGTACTTGTCCCGGCCCTGATCGGGGCGCGGCTCTATTTCGTCTTTATCCAGTCGGGAAACGTGTCTTTCTTCTTGAGTCATCCCGCCGAAATTCTCGCCATATGGCATGGAGGCATCCACATTTACGGCGCAATTATTTTCGGTGGCATCGCGCTGCTGCTCTATTTGCGCCTGCGCAAATTGCCATTCTTGATTTACCTGGACGGCGTTGGCCTGGGCCTGCTATTAGGGCAAGCCATAGGTCGCCTGGGCAACTTTATCAACCAGGAACTGTATGGACCGCCCACAACACTGCCATGGGGACTGCGCATCGACCCGCAGTTCCGCCTTGCGCCGTATAACAACCTGCTTCTCTATCCGACCAGTGTGCGCTTTCACCCGCTTTTTCTCTATGAACTCCTGTGGGACCTGGCCGGTTTTGCCGTACTCTTCTACATTTCGCGTCGTTTTAGCCAAAGCCTGCGTAACGGTGATCTCCTCTTACTTTACTTGATCTGGTTCCCTTTCGGGCGCTTCTGGATCGAGTTCCTGCGCTCCGACTCCTGGTTCTTTCCAGGCACGCATTTCGACCTTGTACACCTGATCTCCGCCGTCACTATCCTGACCTGCGCCACATTGCTCATGCTGCGCCACAGGTCTAAAACCGCGGCGCAAGCATCCATAGATGCACAGGAGACAGATGATGAGCAGACTCAAGTGAATAATGAACATGAGACTACAGCCGGCGGGAATGAACATGAACCAGATGCGCTGGGCAGTGGTTCACTGGGCGTAGAAAGTTGAACTACAAAGAAAGGTATGCTCGTGGACATCTGGCAGCAAATGCTCGAGCTTGAGCCATTTCTTCGTCATATCGGTATCGAAGCAGAGACCCTGGGACCCGACCAGGCGATCTTACGTTTACCTGTGCGCAGGGAAATTACCAACCATACCGGAGCGATACACGGCGGCGCGCAGTTTGCCCTGGGCGAGGCGACGGGTCTTACCGCCGCCGGTCTCTCCCTGGGTGTGCCTCTGGACCACCTGCTTGTGCTCACTGCGGCATCAACCATCACCTATTCACGTCCATCTCAAGGAGCGTTGATAGGACGCGCCAACGTCCTTCATGATCAGCGCGAGCAACTGCGGGCGAGCTGGAAAGAGCGAGGCCGCGCCCGCGTGACCGTCCAGGTCGAAATTCTCGACGCTTCCGGCGCAATCGTGACCACCCTGAGCGTCTCGTGTGTGCTTCTACCGCGAAGAGATTCGTGAATAGTGTCAACATCTAATGCGCTCGTGCGCACCTGAACCTTTTGCAACACTCATCTCATTCCTCTATGATATACTTTTACCAGGAACAGTATTTTCACGAAGAAGGAGAAGCATCACATGCCGGTAAAGAACAGTATAGGTATCTGGGCCTTTGGTCCCAATGCCACCCGCTTTGTGCCCATTGGCTACCATCCAGAGACCATCAACGAAGATATGGTATCGCGCACAAAGCGTGTAGTCGATGGACTGGCCGACCTCATGGACGGGCTGGAATATCACTATCCGGGCGAAATCAACGAAGATAACGTTGATGCCATCAAGGCCGCGCTTGGCCCCATGGATATTTATTGCCTGGCGGCAGGACTGCATCCCGACCCGACCTATAAGTTGGGCGCATTCATCAATCCCGATGCCAGCTTGCGCCGTCAAGGCATCGAAACCCTCAAACGCGGCGTCGATCTCGCCGCCGCTCTGGGAGCGCATTTCATTATCTGGCCCGGCGCTGAAGGCTATAACTACAACTTCCAGCGCGACTACGCCCTGACCTGGGACCTGTTTATCAATGGCGTGGGTGAAGTTGTAGCGCACGCGGTAGAAAAGGGCGTCACCGTCTTCCTGGAACACAAAAACAGCGAACCGGCTATGAATATCTTGATGCGCAACATCTCCGCCTGCCTCTACACCATCGACCGCGTGCGCCGCCTGGGCGTCGATGTCTCGCGCCTCCAGGTCAACATGGACTGGCAGCACCTCATCATGAATGGCGAAAACCTGGCAGAATACGCCGCCCTGCTGCACACCGAGGGCAAACTGGGACACCAGCACGCCAATTCTGGCTGGGGTACCTTCGACGACGATAACATGGTCGGCGCGGCCTTCTTCATGCAAACCCTCGAACTCGCCATGACCTTGCAGGATGTGAACTACGGTTCGAAGGGCGAGCGCATCGGCTACGACCTCTATCCCTATACCGAAGACCAGGTCGCCGCCGTGCGCCGTTCCGTCCTGCAATGGGCTTTCATCGACGACCTCGCCCGCAAGCTCGACCGCACCGCCCTTGCCCAGTCCCGCGCCACCGCCGACGCCGTCGAAGGCTACCGCATCGTCTACGAAGCGATGGGCCTCGATAAAGCCTACACGGATCGCATCATAGCGCAACGCAAACGATAATCCAGGGGGGCACACATGCACACATTGCTCGGCATCGATCTTGGCACAACTGGCGTCAAGGCCGCGCTTTTTAACGCGGACGACGGACAGACCATCACCTCGGCTTTTTTCGACTATCCCCTGTACCATCCACAGCCGGGCTGGGCGGAACAAAACCCGCAGGATTGGTGGCGAGCCACGCTTGCCGCCATCCGCGCCTGTCTCGAAAGCGCAAAACCTCAAGGCGTCATGCCTGCCGATGTGCGCGGCGTGGGCCTGTCTGGTCAAATGCATGGCGTGGTTTTGCTCGATGAACAGTCAATGGTTTTGCGACCATGCATCATCTGGGCCGATCAACGCTCAGAAGCGCAGTGTCGCTGGATGACCGAACGCGTGGGCGCGGCGCGCTTGATCGATTATGTGAGCAATCCCGCGCTGCCCGGCTTCTCCGCTCCAAAAGCCTTATGGGTGCGCGACAACGAACCCGAAATTTTCGCCCGCGCCCGCACCCTGCTTCTACCCAAAGACTATATTCGCTTCCTGCTCACAGGTATCAAAGCGATGGAGATTTCGGATGCCGCTGGCACCTGCCTGCTCGATGTCAGGCGCGGCGCATGGTCTCGCGAGGTACTCGATGCCATCGGGTTCGACCCTTCATTGCTGCCTCAAGTTGTGCCTGCCGACAAGATTTGCGGAACCATTACGGCGGACGTTGCGCAATTGACAGGTCTCATCGAAGGTACGCCCGTGGCAGGCGGCGGCGCGGATAACGCTTGCGGCGCTGTCGGTAATGGCGTCGTGCGCTCAGGGCTGGCGCTCGTCTCGATTGGCACCAGCGGCGTCGTACTGGCCCATACCGGCTCTCCCCAGGTAGATCGTTCGGGGCCGGTGCCTCGCGTGCATACCTTCAACCACGCCGTGCCACATGCCTGGTACCTGATGGGCGTCACGCAGGGAGCTGGCCTCTCTCTGCGTTGGGTGCGCGATAACATCGGGCTGCCAGAAATGGCAGTGGAACGCTGGGCCGCGGTGGATGCCTACATCACCCTGGCAAAGGAAGCCGAACATGTCCCGGCAGGCAGCGATGGCCTGCTCTTCCTGCCCTATTTGCAGGGCGAGCGCACTCCCCACCTGGACGCCTACGCGCGCGGCGGCTGGATTGGCCTGACCGCCAGCCATACCCGCCGCCATCTTGTGCGTTCCGTACTGGAAGGTGTCGCCTTCAGCCTGAAAGATTGCTTCGCCATCATCCAGGAACAGGGCCTCACCCTCGAACAGGTACGCGCTACCGGCGGAGGGGCGAAAAGTCTCCTCTGGCGTCAAATCATCGCCGACATCCTGGAAGTTGAATTGGTGACAACCAACGCCGGGGAAGGCCCGGCCTTCGGCGCGGCCCTGCTGGCCGGCGTTGCCAGTGGCGTCTACCCCTCAATCCAGCAGGCCTGTGACGCAACCGTGCGCGTAGTTGAGCGCACCGAACCGCAGCAGCAAAACGCACCCGTCTATACCCACATGTATGAACAATATCGCGCCCTGTACCCGGCCTTAAAGCCAATTCTCAGCCATCCATTATAGGGGAGTGGCTGGAAACATCTGCTTCTGTCCTGATAAACATTACCAACCAGAGTCAGTCCTGTCATCCTGAGCGCAGCGAAGGATCTCGGTGCCCGGCCAGTCAGATCCTTCGCTGCGCTCAGGATGACAGCCGATCCTCTCAAATGCCATTAAATAATGCGGAAATGGCCGCTGGTCGCTCCGAAAACCTCACCCATTTCTCCTACTTTGTCCGTTTTCATCGAAAACATCTCAACAATTACGTGATTTTTTGGGTTTAATAGCGTTAAAATAGATAGGTAGAAATACTTAAATATACTGGTATCTACACTACTGTTGGGAGTGGGCAGACCGCCATGATTATGCAAACTTTGAACGAATTGCCTGTGGTAGAAATTGAACTACAGCCTACGCAGCCCATAGAACCGCAAAGCGTTGCCAATCAAGAGCAGCCCACGTTAGCCTTACCCATTGATCCACGAAACGAAAAGCTTGAAGAGCAAACAACTCTGGCATTACCTCTCAAAGGGAATTTTTCAGCACAACAGATTGCCATACCGCCTTCTCTTCGCTCCTCCAAATCCAGGCGGCGCTGGCTGGTTCTCGTGCCTCTTTATCTCTTGCTGATTGGCGGCGGGCTAACAGGGCGGGTTGCTGCCGTCAACTGGCTCGCTACACTGAATGCGACTCCACAAACTACACCCGTCGTTTTGCATGTGCGTCATACCATCGCGCATTCGTCGGCCATCGATAGCGCGGCTAGCAAATTCATGCAAGCCATGATGAGCAAAGATTGGCCGTCCATGTGGTCGATGCTGTCACCCGATGCGCAGCGCTTATTCCAGGACGAATCAGATTTCGCGCGCTTCGAGCAGGCCAAATTTGGAGCTATCACACTGATCACTTTCAAAGCGAGCGCGGCCCAGTTGCAGCAGCCCTGGCTCGATCCCGATACCACCGTCATCTATCCCATCGCCGCTCTCCTGCAAGTATCGCTCGAAGCAACCGCCCCTCGAGGATTGCTGACCAGCGCTTCGCTGGCTGAACTCAACAACGGCCTGTTTCATACTACCATGCTATCTCTGGTTCCCCGTAATGGGCAATGGCAGGTAGTGATTGCCGGGCCAGCCGACCTCGACGCGCCCACGCTGGTGCCCGCCTCGCCACCACAAACTCGTTTGCAGGTGCCAGTCTTCATGTATCACCACGTATCGAACATGCCAACCCGTAATCTGCTGGACTATAACCTGACCGTCACAACCACCGAATTTAACGCGCAACTGAACTGGTTGCAAGCACGGGGCTATCACAGTATCAACATGACCGAATTATTCGACACCCTTTACTTCGGCAAAGCCTTACCATCGCACCCCATGATACTGACCTTCGACGACGGCTACGAAGATATGTATACCGATGCCGTACCTTCCCTGCTGGCCCATCACTATCGCGGCGTCTTCTATATCATCACCGGCATGATCGGTGGTCGTTACATGACCTGGAGCCAGGTGCGCGCTCTTGATCAATATGGAATGCAAATCGCTTCGCACACGGTTCACCATATCAATATCGGTCAGCCTCCCGCCTTCACAAGCACGCAGAAAGAGTTGCTTCACTCGAAAAATACCTTGCAAAAGCTGTTAGGCAAGCCGGTTCAGTTCTTCTGTTACCCCACCGGCGAACCATTTCATCACGACACCTATTATGAGCGGCAACTGGTACTGGCAGACCTGTTGGCCGATGGCTACATTGGCGCAACCCTCGACCCCTTCTCGTTCAACGGCACCATTCAGAACGCCCGCACTCCTTACCAGTTGCCGCGCATCCGCGTCAGCGGCGGCGAAAGCCTGCAAGCCTTCACAGGCATACTCAACGTCGTGCTGCAATATGATGCCTCGCGCCTGGCATAGAGAGTTCATGACGTACCGCCCGCCTGCTGTCATCCTGAGCGCCTCGCCCGTCCGCTGTCATCCTGAGCGCCTCGCCCGCCTGCTGTCATCCTGAGCGCAGCGAAGGATCTGCTTCTTGCCCGGCCAGAGATCCTTCGCTGCGCTCAGGATGACAACAGTCCTGAATTGGACGCTTGCGTCGCCCTCGTCCCTTACGCTTACCGGTAAAAAAAATGGTATACTTCTGTTTGATGGTTTACAACCTATTGTTATTCCCCTATGCAATGAAAAGGATGAACCATGACAACAGACGAAGCTTCTGGTGTAGCGCTTGAAAGGCCGGAGCGCACAATCTCCGTGCGCGGCATCTCTACCCATCTATTCGAGGCAGGAGCCTCTTCCGCGCCTCCTTTGCTTTACCTGCATGGCACCAGCCTCGGTAACCTGTGGCTGGACTTTCACCTGGCCTTGACGCAGCATTTTCACGTATTCGCGCCCGATACCCCCGGCTTTGGCCTGTCCGAACGTCCCGACTGGATGCGCGACATGAGCGATTATGTACTCTATTTCCGAGACCTGCTCGATACGCTTGGCCTTGAGAAGGCAATCCTGGTCGGACATTCGCTCGGCGGCTGGATGGCTGCCGAACTGGCCGTCTGGTATCCTGAGCGCGTCGAAAAACTGGTCCTTTCCAACGCGGCGGGTATGCGCGTCAAAGGTTCGCCCATCGCCGATCTCTTCGCCATGAACGCGCAAGAAGTGTTAATGGCCTGCTTCGATGATTTCGCGGCGGCGGCTCCCCTCATTCCTGCCGAATTTAATGCCGAATATCTGATCGGCCAGTACCGCCAGTTGACCACGCTGGCATCGCTGGCCTGGAACCCGTCATACGACCCCAAACTCGAACGCCGCCTTGCGCGCATCACCTGTCCCACTCTGATCGTATGGGGCGAAAACGACCGTCTCATCCCGCCTATCTACGCCGAAGCCTTCCATCGCGCCATTGCCGGTTCGCGGGTTGCCATGTTGAGCGGCACCGGCCACATGCCCATGTTCGAGAAGCCGCAAGAGTGGAGCAAGGTCATTGCCGATTTTATACGCGAGTGATACCCACATGCCTGTCGTCCAACCTTGCATACAAACGGGAGAGATGCTATGAACAAATTGACCTTCCATTACTTCCACCTGATGCCCTGGCCGCATTTGCCGCCCGATTTCGATGAAAACTACGACTCGGCCTGGGTGACGCTGCCCAATACATTCTACGATCCCATCAAGGGCCACGCCCTCTACAATCGCTACCTCGACGAAATCGAGCGCGCCGACAAGCTTGGCTGGGACAGCGTCATCGTCAACGAACACCACCAGAACGCCTATGGCACCATGCCTTCGCCAAATATCATGGCCGCTGCCCTGACCCAGCGCGTGAAACGCGCCAGAATCGGCATCGTGGGCAACGCGCTGCCCCTGCACGATGATCCCCTGCGTGTAGCCGAAGAAATCGCCATGCTCGACGTTCTCAGTGGCGGGCGCATCATCTCCGGCTTTGTGCGCGGCACCGGCATGGAGTACTTCAGCTATAACATCAACCCCACCGTCAGCCGCGAGCGTATGGACGAGGCTCACGACCTCATTATCCAGGCCTGGACGCGCCCCGGCCCCTTCGCCTTCGAGGGCGAGCATTACAACTACCGCTACGTCAACACCTGGCCGCGCCCCATCCAGCAACCGCATCCGCCCATCTGGCTGCCCGGTACCGCCAGCATGGAAACCATCGACTTCGCCGCGAAGCATAAATATCCCTATATGACCGTCTTCATGCCCATGAACCAGCGCAAACGCGCCTACGAAATGTACCGCCGCGTGGCCGAGGAAAAGTACGGTTACGAGGCGCAGCCCGACCAGCTGGCCTTTTGCACCCCCGTCATCATCGGCGAGACCGACGATATCGCCATGAAAGAAGGCGAAAAATACACCATGTGGCTCTTCGATAAAGGCTTAAAAGTGCGCCCCGAATTCTTCGTCCCTCCCGGCTACATGAGCGAGCGCAGCCTCAAAGCCGCTATCGAAGGCGGCGGATTCGGCCAGAAACGCACCTTCAAAGAACTGGTCGATACCGGCGTGGTCATCGCGGGCAGCGTAGACACCGTCATCGAAAAGCTCTCCTACTATACCGACGTACTGCACGCCAACATGCTCGTAACAGGCGGCCACGTCGGCGAGATACCCGATTACCTCGTCCTGAAATTCCAGGAAATGATGGCAAACGAAGTCATGCCCCACTTCCGCGAAAAAGTTTCCCAACACGCCGAGTCGCTTACGTAGTCATTGTAAGGGCGGGAGTGGAGAGGATGATGGGTGGGGACCCTTGCGGTCGCCCTCGTCTTCACTCCTATCCCGATCGGTTTGTTTGACATATAAGGAGAACATCATGCCTATTATTCGCACGCCGGATGAGCGTTTCGCCAATTTGCCCGGCTATCCATTCCAGCCCCATTACGCCGAAGTCAACGGCCTGCGCATGCACTACGTTGACGAGGGCCAGGGAGAAGTCATCCTGTGTTTGCACGGCGAACCCTCCTGGTCCTATCTCTATCGCAAGATGATCCCCGTCCTATCCCGCGACTACCGCGTCGTGGCCCCCGACTTCATCGGCTTTGGCCGTTCGGACAAGTTCACCGAACGCGATGAGTATTCGTTCAAAATGCACCACGACTCACTGGTCGCTTTTATCGAAGCCACCGCCCTGACCGGTATCACCCTGGTCGTGCAGGACTGGGGCGGCTTGCTGGGACTGACCGTTGCCAGCGAAAAGCCCGACCGCTTCAAACGCCTGGTCATCATGAATACGGGCCTGCCAACAGGCGATGAGCCGATGGGCAAGGGCTTCATGCGCTGGCGCGAATTTGCCTCCAGCCAGACCGACATGCCCGTGAGCGCGGTCATCTTCAACGGCGTGGCGCAGAAGGAGAACATGACCACCGACGTGCTGCTGGCCTACGATAGCCCATTCCCCGACGTGACCTATAAAGCGGGCGCGATGGTTTTCCCTCTACTCGTTCCCATCCAGCCGCACGACCCCGGCGCGAGCGACATGCGACGCGCCCGCGCCGTTCTATCGCACTGGGAGAAACCGGCGCTGGTCATGTTCTCCGACAAAGACCCCATTACGCGCGGCGGCGATCGCTTCTTCCGCGCCTTAATTCCCGGTACGCAAGATCAACCCGACATAGTCATCGAGAACGCTGGTCATTTTCTCCAGGAAGACAAAGGCGAAGAGATCGCGCAGCATATCGTGGAATTTATGGCGCGAACACAATAATCATAGCTTGTTTCATGTCCGTGTCTCTCTTTTCTTAATCTGAACGTAATCTACGTAGAGGAATATAAGCGAAACTTGTCTCGCAACAGCAAAGGAGAGAACAATGGCAACCAACCTGGCAGCACAGGAACTGGTGAAGCAGAAAGTAACTGCCTCCACGAATCTGCGTTTCACGCCTGAATCGGGCGAAGAAGTTCCCCATCCACCACACCACTGGTGGATGGATGCCATCTTTCCCCCTGTCGTGGCATGTGCATATTCGATCATTGTGCAAGCGATGACCTGCTCTCTCTTCCCTCTTTCTGCCCCATCGTTTCCTCATGCATGTTGATACGATCGTGCTGTTTTTTCTCGAAGACAACGAGCAAGGAATACCTATCATGACAGAACATCAGCTTTCACTCCTCCCCTTCTACGCGGGTTGGGGAATCTACAACCAGCGTCTTGTCGCGGCCATCGCGCCCCTTACAGCAGAGCAGCTTGCCTTGCGCAACACGTCGCAACACTGGTCGATTGGCATGTACGCGACGCATATTGTCGCCAATCGCGCCTGGTGGTTCCACGCGCGGATGGGCGAGGGGAGCGACGATCTGACTTCCCTCGAATTATGGGCTCTGGGAGTCTGTGAGGGGGACGTGGATCCCTTCCACCCGGCGGCAGAACTGGTTGCCGGACTTGAGAAGACCTGGCAGATGATCGAGCAGGCGCTTGCCCGTCTGACCCCTGCTGATCTTTTTCGAGGTCTTCCCGCCTCTAGATCAGGCGGAACGTGTGCGTCACGCGAAACTGGTCGAGCCTGCGCTCCAGCCATTCGCCCAGATGTGGTTGGATGCGGCGGCTCGTTCTGGAGAAGTGAGACCCGCAGTTTCGCGCCAGCAGATCATCTGGGGTGTGCTCGAACATGACATCCATCACGGCAGCGAAATCTCCACCATTCTCGGCGTTCATGGCCTGCCAGTCGTCGAGTTGGATTAATAACAGGAACATCTTCAGTTCCCCTCTCTCACGGGTGGATATGGCGCGCATGATGCGGTCGCTTCAGCGACAGGGGCGACCTTGTCGCTGAGGTGACCGCATCATGCGCACATGGACAGAAAAAAAGGAAAGACAGTTATGTGCGTTTTGTATATCTCCCCGAACGCAGCAATATGGGAACCACGTCAGTTCCTACGTCGAAGCCGGTCCCGGAGACGGATTCGTCGATAAAATCACAGGCGCTCGTGGCGATTGCGAGAAGTCGAAATCCGCCAGCAAGTTACCGAGTATCGACACATTTTCACGCACCGTCGGGCGTGGATCGGGCCGCCCATCGGTCTTCGGATCGAGACGCTGGCTGTTCAGGAAATCATCCTCGATGAACTTCAGGTAGGCATCGAAACTCAAGGTCTGGTGATCGATATAGCCCTTCTTCGCGTAGGGACTGATCACAATGCCGGGCACGCGCAACCCATAGCCGTTTTGATCGACGTTTGGCGGCACTACATGGTCGTAGAAACCACCCCAGTCATCCCATGCCAGGAAGATGGCCGTGCTGCTCCACTCTGGACCCTGCATAGCAGCGTTAATCAACCCCGTGACATATGACTGCCCGGTGCTGACAAGGGCAGGTGGATGCTCGCTATTTGCTCCATTGGGCGTAATCCACGAAACGGCGGGCAGTGAACCATTTTTAGTAGCCGTATAGTAGTTGTTCAAGGATTGGATGTTGGAAAGCTGCCCGTCCTGCTGCACGGTATCAAAATTTGGCAACGGATTCCAGATGCCCGGCGTCTTTGCTCCTTGCTTCACCGGAGCGCATGATGCCGCATTATCTGCGCAATCCGGCTGTGTTCCCGGAGCCACATAATAAGCCCAGCTCACCTTGTTCTTATACAGCAGGTAGGTCAGGTCTGTCCAGGCATAATCCGCTTTATACGCATTGGCCGTTTTCAGGCTCACCGGCCCCGAAATGTTGTTCACACAACTCTGCGGGTCTCCTTTTGTAGCGCAATTGGCCGACCACGCCGACACCATGAACAGGTGGGAAGGCAGGCTCCAGGAAGCGTCCGGCTCAAACATGTGGTCTTGCAACACAAAGTTCTGAGCGTATGACCAGTAGTTGGGAATCTCTCGCGCATCATGATACCCCATCACGTCCGTTTGCCCATTTCCGCTGCACGCCGGGTCATTCACCGAGGTGCAGCTTCCCTTGCCTTTTTCAGCCTGGGCGATGAAACCATTCATCTTCCCTGCATTGATATCGGCGGTGGCATTCGTCGCGCCGTGCGGTCCCCCATGATTCAAGTTCTGCGCATCGTGATAGGGTTTTACGCACTGGCCCGTGTGCGGATCATTGACGCACACCGTCGGAACGCCATTTTGCATAGGAATGCCGTCCGCCCCCGGATAGGTTCCGAAGTAGGAGTCGAACGAGCGATTCTCCTGCATAATCACGATAACGTGCTGGATCTTGTTGATGCCACTACTCTGATTAGTCGTAGTCGTAGGTGACGAAGAACTACTACAGGCAGCCAGGGATGCCGTAGCAAACGCTATCGCCAGCAGAACACCCGCCAAATTTCGAGTCCCTCTTTGCGTTTTATGTTTGAACATACCCACCTTCTTATCGAGATGCTTAAAGAACACATCACTGCTTCCATTCTACTTGATAGAATTCAAGAAAGGCTCAAGCTCTGATTAAGATTCCCAGAGAATATTCACAATACTCCCCAAAGTGAGATGTGGTGATAACGCCCATTTAATTGTCAAATGTACACCCTCCATAGAGGATGGTGTACATAATCAACGCAATAAGTGTTACTACACGATACGATTATGTGATATACTTTAGTCTGTTTTCATTAGCTAAACATTGTGATTTCCAGTTCATATAATCCGGGTTCGAGAAGGCTTTCACGATGGCTGATTACACCGGTAAACAATTGGGTAATTATCGTTTGTTTCGTTCGTTGGGGCGCGGTGCTTCGGCAGAGGTCTACCTGGGCGAACATGTCCATCTGGGAACTTTCGCAGCCATCAAAGTGCTCTCAGGCCTGGTCGAGGGCTACCGATCAGATGACTTCCGCGGCGAGGCGCAAATCATTGCTCGCCTGCGCCATCCGCATATTGTGCGCGTGCTCGATTTTGGAGTCGAGAGCAATCTACCATTCCTCGTCATGGACTATGTGCCGAACGGAACGCTGCGCCAGCGCTATCCTCAAGGAACAATTCTGCCCCTCTTAACCATTGTCTCCTATACGAATCAAATTGCTGAGGCATTACAGTACGCGCATGACCACAAGATCACTCATCGCGATGTGAAGCCGGAAAATATGCTGCTGGACGTAAACGATCAAGTTTTGCTCAGTGACTTTGGTATTTCCGCTATCGAACCCACGACCAGCTCCCTGCCCACTTTGAAACAGGCCAGCACGGGACGGGCCGGAACTCCTATCTACATGGCTCCTGAGCAAATTCACGGCCATCCTCATTTTGCCAGCGACCAATATGCGCTGGCAGTTATCGTCTACGAGTGGATGTGTGGGGCACGTCCTTTTTCAGGAGACGTGCTTGCTGTCATGTACCAGCATGTGCATACTCAGCCGCCATCTTTACGAGAAACATTACCAACTATTGCGCCGGGGATAGAACAGGTCATCCTCAAAGCGTTAGCGAAAGACCCGCAGCAACGATATGGCAGGATACTGGATTTTGCGAAGGCGCTCGAAGAAGCTGTTCAAATGGATGTAGGCCTGACATTTCTCCGACCTCTACCAAATGTATCCTTGCCGCCTCCGCTGATTGCGGCAGCGCCGCCTCAGCCAATAGTCTTCCAGCCGAAAAGCCCTTCAGCAATTCGTGCGCGTCCCCGGCCTGCGCCAGCGAAAAGCATAGGTCTGGCTCAGAAGCGTCATGCACCATCGCCGCACCGGATCATGCTGTACCTTGCATTTGCAAGCGTACTTATCGCGGGAAGTCTTGCTTTTGCTACCGCTCTAGTGCGCAACCATGCCCAGGCAACAGTGGCTACCACTCCAGTCAGTACCTATACCCATACGACAGTGACAGCCTCCGTCAATCCTTACAACACAGCCGCTGTCGCAAACGGGGTCATGGATGGTTTTGACGCGCAACACACCCACGTCAACCTTTATGAAACAATCATTACTACTACCACTGTTTCTCGGTTGCTTCCGGCCTGGCAAATGCCTACCGGAGGAGAAATCGAATCAGCAGCAACTGTCGCCAATGACATCGTCTATATCAGTTTGAGTGGCGGCCAAATGCTTGCTCTTCCCGCCAGGACGGGTGTGAAAGTATGGTCTTATCCCATTGGCAGCCGTGATTTCGGCAACGCGCCAACCTTCGCCAACAACGTTGTCTACATGGGCGCGCCTGACCACAATCTCTATGCCTTCAACGCCAACACAGGGATAATTCTCTGGAGAGCGCCTACTGGCGGGAGCATCGGCTCGTCTCCGACACTGGCGAAAGGTGTGATCTATGTCGGCTCAGATGACGGTAATCTCTACGCTATCGATGCCACATTGAGCAGGCGGCTCTGGCAGTATCCAACCGGAAAAGCCATCCGCTCATCGCCAGCCGTAGCCAATGGTATCGTCTATGTCGGCTCGGATGACGGCAACCTCTACGCTATCGATGCCTCGACGGGCAAGCTGCGCTGGCAGTATACAATCGGAAAAGCTATCCGCTCATCGCCAGCTGTTTACCATGGTATCGTCTATGTCGGCTCGGATGACGGCGAGCTGTATGCCTTTAGTGCCTCTGGCTGCGGACAGCCCACCTGCCCGCCACAATGGGCCAGGCCTACCGGAAAGGGTATCGACTCATCGCCGGCTGTTTACAACAACGTTGTCTACGTTGGCTCAACAGACGGAAAATTGTATGCCTTCAACGCCGCCAATGGCAACCTGCGCTGGACTGCAATTACAGGAGGTCCCATCCAGTCTTCTCCAACTATTGCCAACGGCGTGCTATTCATCGGTTCAGATGATGGTAGTTTGTATGCCTACAATGCCGCCGGATGTGGAAGGTTGTCGTGTTCGTCTATCTGGTCACACTATATAAATGGCAAAGTAGTTTCCTCGCCAGTAGTTGCCAATGGGTATGTCTATGTCGGCTCGTATGACCACAATCTGTATGCATTTGATATAATCAAGACGTAAGGGGAAAGAATAGTAAACCGCAAGCGGCGTCAAGAAATGAAAGGACCAACAAAATGGATCACATGAACGAGAAACGCCCCTGGGCGCTGGTTGCCTTCTGGTTTGGCACCATTGCTCTACTTGGCCTGCTCAAACGCGGCATCGATAAGCGCAGACCTTTTTAGGGGAAATTATTCGCGTATAGAGTAATTGACAAACCGGAAGATGCGCGTTATAGTACACACAGCAGGTAAAAATCACTGTCTTACCTCGTTAGGTGAGGCGGCTGTATGAACACAGGCCACTGATCAGAAACGTCGAGAGACGCCAACGATCAGGCCAGGTCTCGTCGGCATAAGGCGGGACCCGAAGTGGCTGGGTAGTCTCAACGCTATCTTACGTCGTACAGTGCCAAAGCTCAACTAGAGGGGGAACAGAGCAACACATATTGCTTTTCATGTACCCCCTCATGTCAGGGGGCATTTTTATAGCAATGCCCCTGCCAGGGAGGTGTTCTATGAACAAGTCTTTGCTCAATCGCGAGAAAAGCGTGCGGCAGAAGAAGGTGCGCCGCGTCTGGGTGCGCCAGTTGCTCTTGCTACTCTCCGTCATCGGCCCCGGACTGATTACCGCCAACGTGGATAACGACGCCACCGGCATCACCGGTTACTCCCTGGCCGGAGCGCAATATGGCTATGGATTGCTGTGGGCCGTCGTGCTGATCACCATCAGCCTGGCCGTCGTGCAGGAGATGGTAGCGCGTATGGGCGTGGTAACAGGCAAAGGATTGGCCGACCTGATTCGCGAAAAATTTGGCGTGCGCATCACCTTCTGGAGTATGCTGTTGCTCATGATCGCCAACACCGCCACGACTGTCGCCGAGTTTGCCGGCATTTCCGGGGCCATGTACATCTTCGGCGTCAGCCAGTATATCGCCATTCCAGTCGCTGCCATCCTCGTCTGGGTACTGGTGACACGCGGCAGTTACCGCTATGTTCGAGCGCATCCTGCTCGTCTTATGCCTCATCTACGTCACCTACGTCGTCAGCGGCTTTCTGGTGCATCCAAACTGGGGTGAAGTCTTCCATCAAACCGTCGTGCCGCCCATCCAGTTGAATCAGGGCTACCTGCTCACACTGGTGGCGGTGATTGGCACCACCATCGCGCCGTGGATGCAATTCTACCAGCAATCAGCCATCGCCGATAAGCATATCAAAATCGCTCATCTCAACTACGAGCGCATCGATACCTACGTCGGCGCATTTCTCACCGACTTCATCGCCTTTTTCATCGTCATTTGCACGGGCGCGACTCTCTTTGTGCATCATATCCAGATTATACAGGCGAAGGATGCCGCCCTGGCCCTGGCCCCGCTTGTAGGCAACAACGGTCAGCTCGCCAAAATCCTGTTCGGCATTGGCCTGCTCAATGCCTCGCTCATGGCTGCCAGCGTGCTGCCGCTCTCCACCGCCTACTCGGTGGCGGAAGCCTTCGGCTGGGAGCGCGGCGTCGGTCTCTCCTTCAAGGAAGCGCCGCAGTTCCTCACCCTCTATACCTTCATTATCGCCCTCGGCGCGGGCATCACCATGTTTGTGCCGCAAGATCGCCTGGTCTTCTTCTTGAACCTGCCCAACGTGGTCGGTGGCATGTTGCTGCCGCTCATCCTGGTCTTGATGATCCTGTTGTGCAACGATCGCCGCCTGTTGGGTCGCTACGTCAACGGCCCGGTCTTCAACACCGTTGCCTGGATCACCACCATCGTGATGACCGGCTTGACAGGCATGATTATCTTGACCACCCTGTTCCCTCACATCTTCGGCGGATAAAACGACAAGGGCGGCGCAGGCGTCCCCAACCACTCCTCTCCATTGAAACGTCCGCCCCTTGTCCCTAAAGAATTTTGCCGACCGAATGCAGTAATCATGCGAACCGTTCGCGCCGTCCTGATGATGTTTAACAACCAAACTGCGGTAATGGCGTGGCCCCGTCCTGTAGGGACAAGGGGCGGATGTAGGGAAGTGTGGGGGCCTTGTGCTTGTCCTCGTGGCAGCATGATTCTGTTGGGTTTCCGTGACCCGCATTGGTCTTCCCCCGACGAGGACAAGCACAAGGCCCCCTCATCCGCTCCACCCCGCTCCTTGTCCCTACAGGAAACGACGCCCTGCCCCTCTATTACCCGATTCGGTTGTCAAACATCATCAGGACAAAGGCAACCAACCCACATGATTACCGGTTTTGGTCGTCAAAATTCATCAGGACGGGGCAACACGCATTACTCCATACAGTTGTCAAACATCATCATCGGTAACACGCGGGAACCTCTAGCTCGCTTCCATCGTCTACTCATTACTAGAGTTTCAGCTATGAAACCAACAACCATATATGTCTCAGGAGAAAGCTAATGTTCCAGATTATGCAAAAGCGCAAATGGCCGCTTCTCTCACTCTTTGCTATCGTATTGTTGGCAATGCTGGTCGCCGCTTGCGGCGCGGAGTCCGCCAGCTTGAATGGCGCTTCTGTGCCATCAGCCGGACAGGCGCAATTAGCAAATAATGTAAACCATTCCGCTTTACCCTCCTCTTCGTCTTCAACCTCCAAATCCAGCGCCGGTACGACGCAGCAGTACCTCATCAAATCATTCAACATCAACATGGAGGTTAAGGATACGCGGCGCGTGGCCGCCGATTTACAGGCGTGGATCAGCGCCACGGACCCCCAATCGCTGGTAACTAATGTGAATTTTCAGCAAGTTGATAACAACCTCTACAGCGTTACGCTGGCATTTTCCGTGCAGGCTTCACTCTTTCCCGGCATCGAGAGCTACCTCAATACCTATCCTTCCCAGCATGGTGGCAAACTGCTGAACGTCGCCATGAACACCCAGGATGTATCGAGCGACTACATTGACTCGCAATCGCGGCTCACAAACCTCAAGGCCGAGCAACTGCGCCTGCTCACGCTCGTAAGCCACGCGCAGGCGTTGACCGACGTGCTTGCCATCGACCAGCGCCTCACCGATGTCGAGGGACAGATCGAGCAAATCGACGCGCACCTCAACGACCTGCAGAGCCAGACCACCTTCTACAACATAACAGTCGCCCTGCAACCCGCCGAAGTAGTCGTTACTCCCCCGCCATCGGGCGGCTGGAGCTTTAGCGCCATCTGGCAGGGCGCCCTCGACGCCATTAAAGCAGTTGCCCAGGCCCTCGCCACCGTAGCCATCTGGCTACTGCTATTCAGCGTCTACATCATACCCATCGCGCTTATCATCTGGCTTGCGCGCCGCCTGTGGCGTGCGCGCGCCCTCAAATCAGCGCGAGCCGTTGCGCCATAATGGTTTTTACCTTTCAAAATGAGTTATGTCTTGTCATCCTGAGCGCAGCGAAGGATCTCACTCGCCCGGCGAGATCCTTCGCTGCGCTCAGGATGACGGTCCCGAATTGGGTTGGTAAAATTCATAATGGGGAGTAGCTCACAAGAAAGGTAATAATTCACGATACAGATCATATACCGCTCATTTTGAGCGGTATTATTTTTTTTCTGAGCGTAAACGCGATGTGAAACGTTGAAATATACATGAAGATCATATTTAGCCGCAAAGGCTTCGATTCCAGCACAGGCAAAGTAGCCAGCCCTATCTTGCCATCTGGCAAACTGTGTTCTCTGCCCATCCCAGAAACGCTGGTCTGCGCGCATCCACTGCGCTATCAGGATATTCTCTTTGACGGTCAATCACTCGGCAGGCCCGTGCATGACATGACACGCGGCAAAATCTCGCCCGGCACGCCCGCGCATCTCGATCCCGATCTCAACCATGCCAGCATCCCAAGGCTGCCGGGCTGGAAACCTCTATTTGGACAGGCAGGCGCGGCAGAAAGCCATCTCCAGCATCAGAACATTGGCGCGGGCGACGTGTTCCTCTTCTACGGCTGGTTCAGGCGCGTCGAACAATGCGCCGGTACCTACCGTTACGCGCCGGGAGCGCCCGACCTGCACATCATCTTCGGCTGGTTGCAAATCGAACAGCGCGTCCCCGCGGCTCAATGGTCGAGCTTACCAGCGTGGGCAGGCGATCACGCTCACTGCCGGCGCGCAAACCCGCTCGCGCTCGAATCTCTCTACCTCTCAAGTGATCGCCTCACACTGCCGGGCATCACGCTCAACAAGCCAGGAGCCGGTCTCTTCCCGCGCTATCACCCCTCGTTGTGCCTGACCTCGCAAGAGTCGAATAATTCCAGGCGCAATTGGCGTTTGCCGCGCTGGATGGCTCCCGCGTATGGCCGGTCGTCCCTCACCTACCACCCAAATCCGCTAAGCTGGGAAACAAAAGCAGACCACGTTTTACTTAGAAGCGCGGGACGCGGCCAGGAGTTTGTGTTAGACTGCGCCGCATATCCTGAAGCCATAACATGGCTGGCAAATCTCATCATAAACTAAACACGCCCGCGAAAATTTCTCGCGGGCGTCTCTACTGTAGAGAAAAGGATATGGGCCAGACCTACGAATCCAGCGACCGATCTACCTTTTGCTCGGCCTTGCCAACCTTTGATTGTACTTTGCCTCCCATTTCCCGGGCTTTCCCCCTGGCCTCGGTTGTCTTGTTCCCCGTTACATGACCCACCTTTTTCTGGATCTTGCCTGCCGCCTGGTTCAGTTTCCCTTTGGCCGTATCCACCTGTCCCTGCGTACCCAGGTCTGTGCCTGTGTTCCGGGTGTTTTTATCCGTTGTCATAACTGTATACCTCCTGTTTGAGTTGGCTATAGGTCACAATCATCGCGAAGCAGCGAAAACCGCGCCTCACTCTGTAGACACGTATGATACGCCGAGAGCGTATACAAACATTTGATTTCTAGGCAAAAATATGATATAATACAATATAATAAAGAAAAATAGTAATATTAACTAGAAAGCCTAAATAAATGACCTTAGATGACATCGATTTGAAAATTCTTGACTTGCTGCTCTCGGACGGGCGCATGTCGCATACCGCCATCGGCAAAGAAACCGACCTCAGCGGCCCTTCCGTCTATGCCCGCGTGCAACGCCTGGAACGCGAGGGCATCATCAAGGGCTACACCGCTCTGCTCGCCCCTGAAAAGGTCGGACGCGCCCTGGCCGCCTTCGTCCGTATTCGCACGCAGACGCCCGGCTATGACAGCGAAGTCTTCGAGCGCTTTATCCAGCAGGAAGAACAGATCGTGGAATGCCATGACATCGACGGCGAGGATTGCTACATCCTCAAAGTCCGCACCGCCTCCACGCAATCGCTCCAGAAACTGCTTTCCGCCATTCGCAACTTTCCGGGCATCACGCGCACCGTCACCACCATCGCACTGGAAACACTTAAAGAGGAGGGAACCGTCCGACCGGCAGCCAATAGAACCAGACGAGAGGAGGCATGAACCATGACCGAATTAGAAGTAAAACCAACTCAGACTACTACTAGCCTGCGCTCCCAGCTACCGCAATTGGAACGCTGGCGCAAGGTCAAGGTCAACGCCCTGCTTGTGCTGGTCACGATGATCTGGGGCAGCACGTTCCTGATTGTGCAGCATACTCTCACGCTTACAGGTCCCTTCACCTTTCTGGCCCTGCGCTTTAGCATTGGAGCCATTGTGCTGGCGGCAATCTTCCATAAACGCCTGGCGCGCATCACCAGCGCCGAGATCGTCATGGGTTCCATCATCGGCGTCTTCCTTTTTGCCGCCTACGCGCTCCAGACCACCGGTTTGCAGCACATCTCGTCAAGCAAAGCAGGCTTCATCACCGGCCTCTATGTGCCGCTGGTCGCCATCCTGGCCGTGCCACTCCTGCATCAGAAACCAACCCTGGGCAGTATGCTGGGCGTCGCGCTTTCACTAACAGGTATACTACTCATCTCGGTCAACACATCGTTCCAGCTCACCTTCGGTCTGGGCGAGTTGCTGGTGCTGGGGTGCGCCGTAGCCAGCGCGCTGCATGTCATCTTCATCAGCAAGTTTTCTCCCAGGGTAGATGCCATCAACCTGGCAATTGTCCAGATCGCCTTTACCGCTCTGCTGAGTTTAATCGCCATGCCCATCGCCAGAGAACCATTCGTCATGCCGCCCCTGCCCGTGTGGGGATCAGCCCTCTTCATGGGGGTCGCCGCCACGGCCTTCGCCCTGGCCGTCATGAATCGAGTGCAGCAATTCGTCAGCAGCACCCAGGCCACCCTCATCTACGCCCTTGAATTGGTGTGGGTGGGAATGCTCGGCTATGTGGCGGGCGATCAACTCAGCCTCTATGGCTGGATCGGCTGCGGCTTTATCCTGCTGGGAATGGTCGCGGGCGAGCTGCGCCTGACCAGACTTTTCAAGCGGCTCAATCAAGTCGAAGCTACAGGCCGGTTCTGATGCTGGCAGTAACCGGGTGCGCTACTTTGCGCGCATCCGGTTGTTCTTAGGGTTATGCTCCAACTCGACCAGCCCCAGTTCTTCCATGAGAGGCGGCAGGTACATGCCGAAACGTCCTCTCAGACCCTTTTTTAATCCGTACCAACCCCCAACAGGATTGTTGGGGGAGCGCCCCCACGCCTCAACCGTGCCTTCCTTCGCCGGTTTCTGTTCATCCGCGCTGCCAAGCTCCATCCAGTCGCCGTGCTGTTTGAGCATTTCATGCAGGTCGTGAATGCAACGCAGATCATACTGTAACACCGTTTTTCCCACTGTACACACCAGGATAGGCGGATTGTGCGCCTCATCCTTATACATCGTGTACTCTGATGTCCCCGGTGGAGTGGAAAGCTCCCATGGCTGTTCTTTTGTTCCCTTGACTTCTGTCATAGTGACCTCCGCTTTATTGCGACACTGTTCAGTTTTGGCGATTATAAGCCACGCTTTGCATGGAGTCAAGCCAGGTTCTTGAGTACAATATCCCTCAGATCGGTCAGATGAAATGGCTTGACAAGAAAACCATCGGCGCCGCAACCTTCGGCTGTCTCTCGCAAACCAGTGTGGGCCGAAATTAAGATCACAGGGATGTGCCGGGTTTGCTCATCACTCTTTAAGCGCTGGCAAATTTCGCCGCCATCTTCTCCTGATAACAGCACATCCAGCAGGATCAGGTCCGGCGGGTTGCGCCCCATCTGCCGCAAACACGCGCCCGTCAGGCTGGTTGAGACCTCGTAGCCTTCCGCCTCCAGGGCCAATGCTATCACATTGAGAATGGCCTGGCTGTCGTCTACGACCAGTATACTCTTCTTCATATCTGTATCTCCCTCGTTCCACGTCAATAGTGCGCTTGCTTGTTATTCTTACGCGGGAAGTGAAAAGAAAAAGGTTGATCCGCTTCCCTCATTACTCTCCACCCACATCTTCCCGCCGTGACGCTGGATGATTTCATGCGCAATGTAAAGGCCGATACCCAGGCCCGGATACGTTTTATCTTTCTTGCTCAGGGCGCGATAGAACCGCTCGAAGAGCCTCCCCTGGTGTTCTATCCCAACGCCGATCCCGCAATCCTGCACAGCCACCGTCAGCATATTCCCCACACGCGCGATTTTCACCGCTACCGTGTCCGCCTGTGGTGAGTATTTGATGGCATTGTTCAGCAAGATCATCAACACCTGCCCCAGGCGTTCCCGATCCCCGGTGATGGTCCCCCGTGCTTCTCCTTCGATCAGCAAATGGTGGCCCGTGGTTGGTTGCAGGCTCTCGACCACCTCGCGCGCCAGTGCATCCATATCAACCGCTTCACGTGCCATTTCGATATGGCCAGCCTGCATTTTGGAGATATCGAGCAGGTCAACCACCAGCTTAGTGAGTTTTGTGATCTGGTCATTCATTTTGGACAGATAGAGTACCGCGTCTGGTTGGCCCTCTTCCATGAACCGCTCGTGCAGCAATTGCGTGTAAACGCTCAGCACCGTCAGCGGCGTTCTTAACTCGTGACTCGCCATACTGATGAAGTGATCTTTGCGCTGCTCCAGCTCTTTGCGTTCCGTCACATCGCGGTAATTCCAGACGATAGCCTCGATGCCCGGCTCGTGCAGTAAATTGAGTCCCACGACTTCTATCCACAGTAAACTGCCATCCTTACGCTTGCTGCGGTATTCGAGCGTGTGGCTTTTCCCCGGTTCCTCTATCACCCTGGTCCAAAGGCTCGCCGTTGCCTCCTGATCGGCCGGATAAACCATGCGCGTAAAGACGCGGTGACCCATCAACTCCTCAGGCAAAAAGCCTTCCATGCGTGTCGTCGATGGGCTGACATAGGTCATGATGCCATTGGCATCTGTCAGGGTAATCCCGCCATCCATATTTTCAACCAGAGCGCGGAACCGCTTCTCGCTCTGGCGCAGGCACTCCTGGGCCTCTTTACGCGCGGTAATATCTTTGGAGATGCCGATCAAGCCCATCGCTGTTCCCTGCATATCGCGCAAGACCGTCGTTTTAACATCTATCCACACCGTCGTGCCGTCTTTGCGCCTGCCCTGCCATTCGCCGGCATAGTCCTGGCCCGCCATAATGCGCTCAAGATTATCCACATGTTGGGCAACATTCAGATCAGGGGACAATAATACCAGGGTTTTCCCGATCATCTCCGTGGCCGTATACCCGAAGACAGTGCAAGCGCCTTCGTTCCAGTACGTAATGATTCCGTGCATATCGGTAACAATCACACTATCAGTGACGTACCGTAAAATAGCTGCCTGAAACTGGAGTTGTTCTCCGGCCTGTTTCGCATCTGCTATGCCAGGGGTTCTGTCTGAAGAAATGGTTGAGCCTTGTTGCGTTTGCTCAGTCACGCCGCGCCCGCTATCTTCACCGTTCTGAGCAGGTGATTGCAAGGTTGTCGTGCGGGAAATATCCATGCCAGCTACCCTTCTACTTACAACGCCACAAAATAAACATAAAAACCTGTTTTACCCTAAAACTGTGCCTGAGTAATTGTAGAAGAAAGTAGTTAGCATGTCAAGCCAGCTAAGAAAATCAGGCCCGTATTGACGGTCTTGCCGCAATAGCAGTCTTCCTGATCGCCCGCCTCATTTCAAGATAAAAAAGAAGAAATAGGTCATATGACACCCCCGCTACGCATAGATGTAGCGTATACTTCACACAATGGGTAGCTATACACCAGTAGGAATAATCAACAGCTACATCATTCACTCTGATGAATTATGCCGACCGAATGGGGTAATGGAAGTGCTCCGTCCTGATGAACTTTGCCAACCGAATCTGGTAATTACTCGAACCGTTCGCCCCCGTTCTGTAGGGACAAGGGGCGGATGTGGGGCTGGGTGGGGGCCTTGTGCTTGTCCTCGTCACAACACGATTCGCCCGGGTTTCGTGAGGCGCAGTGGACATACCCCAGGGAGGACAAGCACAAGGCCCCCTCATCCACTCCACCCCGCCCCTTGTCCCTACAGAAGACGCCCCACCTCTCCCCATTACCCTATTCGGTTGGAAAAATTCATCAGGACGAGGACACACGTCATTACCTGTTTTGATTCTATGCCTGGCCCATCGGGGGAGCAGGGGTGCCCGGGATTGGGGCAGGGGACTGCTTGCACCGAAGTGTTTCGATGTAGTCATGCCCCCGGCTGCCCAAACGTCGTTTGCAGAGAGTGCAACGACACCGTTCAAATCATTTTGGGTTGGTCCCGGCCCGACGGTTCCTCGACAGGCCACGACAAGTAATGGGAAAAGCAAGATCAGAGGCAGCGTTGCTATTACGCTCTGCGCGGCTCAATATTCCCATTGGCCAGGATATGGTGGTAGTTACACGTATTCCTTAGGAACACCGATCTCGTGATCCCGAAAGAAGGAACGCCAGGGACCGCAGCCGAGCATGAAGGGTTGCATGAGCGCTCGTTCGGCCTGGACGGTGTGCATCAAATCGTGAGCGGCCCACGTATGCAGCAACTCTGCCAGGGTAACTGTACCCAATTCAGGATGCTGTGCGGTCCGTCTCAGGTCGTCATCCTTCACCCGGCTGAGCAGGACAAGGCTTTCTCGACGAGAGCGTGCGAACGCAGCAGCAAGCTGCTCAGGAGTTCGTGATTCAGGGTCTGAATGTGGTTGGTTTGGATCGAAAGCGACGAAGTCCTGTCCTGCTAAAAAAGCGTGGAACCGGACAGGAAAGTTCAGGCGTTCCGCGTCCAGTAAATGCTGTAAACAATTGAGCGCTGACCACTCCCCTGCCACTGGCGGACGAGTCAGCAGATCAATGGGAAGAGTGCTGACCAGGCGCTGCCAGCGTTCCGGGGTGGTGGAGAGCACAGCTTGTACGTCCTCTAACAAGGTAATCAATGCGAACCTCCTTCCTGTTCAATCAAAGGCATCTCCATGAAAACCTCCAGACTTGCTTCATCTGTGACTTCTCATTCTCTGATTATAGTCAGAGAATTCGACCTGACGCAAGAGGAGCAGAGGAGGAAACAGCACCTCTCCAGTCCGTCATTGACCGGTTTCTTCTCTGGCCGGGACAGACTGACGTTCAAACCACGCGCTTTTTTCCGGCGGCAGGAACAGCGAGACGGCAAATGAGCTATTTTCAGAAGATGCGTGATGGCATTATATACTATAATAATCTAGAAAACTCTTGAAGGAGCGTACTCCCATGCTTAGACGTATTTTGGCCAGTAGCCGTTACCTGATAGTCATAGCTGTACTCGCAACCTTCCTGGCTGCCCTTGCGCTACTCGTGTATGGCAGCGTAACGGTCATTCACGTTATTTTTGAAATGTTTGCATCCAGGCAGTTTACGACAACCGAGGCAAAGCATTTTTCGGTCGAATTTATTGAGATAATAGACCTGCTCCTGCTGGGCACCGTGCTCTACATCGTCTCTCTGGGCCTCTACGAACTCTTCATTGATGAACGGATCGTCATGCCGCACTGGCTCGTGATTGCCGACCTCGACGATCTGAAGGGAAAGCTGCTCGGCGTGATCACCGTCTTACTTGCCGTAACTTTCCTGGGAGACATTGTTACGTGGGACGGCAGCGAGAGTATTCTCTGGCCAGGCCTTGCCACCGGATTAGTTTTACTCGCCCTGGGCTATTTGCTCGGTAAAACCGTCAAGCCTCACCGGTCGGAGGAGGCGACCACCGGGAACTCCGAAAAAAGCCAGGAGTAAATTCTTGACAATGCCTCTACTTTTTGTTACCCTTGCCCCTGTCACCTCGCCATTACCACAATGCTGGAAGTGCTGGAGAATAAGGGTTTATGAACAATCATAGCGACAAGGTCAACTTCATCTGGAGCGTCGCCGACCTGATCCGCGATACCTTCAAGCGCAGCAAGTACCAGGATGTCATCCTGCCGCTCACCGTGCTGCGCCGCATCGATTGCGTCTTGCAGCCCACCAAAGCCAGGGTGCTGGAGGTCAACGCCAGCCTCAAGGGAAAACTTGAAAATCTCGCGCCGCAGCTGCGCAAGGCTTCCGGCTACTCCTTTTATAACACCTCGCTGTACGACATTGAACGCCTGCTGAACGACGCGCCCAATCTCGCCGCCAACCTGCGCGCCTACATCAACGGCTTTAGCGACAATATGCGTGAAGTGCTGGAAAAATTCGACTTCAACAATACCATCAATAAACTCGACGAGGCCGGGCTGCTCTTCCTGGTCATGGAAAAATTCAAAAACATCGACCTGCACCCCGACAAAGTATCGAACCACGATATGGGCTATATCTTTGAGGAGCTTATCCGCAAATTCAACGAAGCCCTCAATGAAAACCCTGGCGAACACTTTACGCCGCGCGAAGTCATTCGCCTGATGGTCAATCTGCTATTAGCGCAGGACGAGGCCGCGCTGCATCGCAGCCATATCGTGCGCACCGTCTACGACCCCTGCTGCGGCTCCGGCGGCATGTTGACCATCGCCAAAGAACGCATGCTTGAAATCAACCCACAGGTCGAGGTGCATCTTTTTGGTCAGGAGTTGAACGGCGAAACCTTCGCCATCTGCAAATCCGACCTGTACATGAAAAGCCTGGATACCAGCGACGCCGATAATATCAAATTCGGCAGCACGCTTTCCAGAGACCAGCACGCCGGCAAGCACTTTGACTACCTGCTCACCAATCCCCCCTATGGCAAAGAGTGGAAAATGGACCAGGCGGCTGTCGAGGCCGAGGCGGCGCGTGGCTACGCTAGGCCGCTTTGGGGCAGGCACGCCGCGCATCAGCGACGGGCAGCTACTCTTCCTGCAACACCTGCTCGCCCGCATGCAGGACCCCGACCAGGGCGGCAGCCGCGTCGCCATCGTCATGAACGGCTCCCCGCTCTTCACTGGCGACGCCGCCAGCGGCGAAAGCGAGATCCGCCGCTGGATACTGGAGAACGACTGGCTCGAAGCCATCGTCGCCCTGCCCGAACAGCTATTTTATAACACCGGCATCGCCACCTATATCTGGGTGCTCACCAACCGCAAAGAGGAGAAGCGACGCGGCAAGGTACAGCTTATCAACGCCACAGACTTCTGGCTGCCCATGCGCAAGAGCCTCGGTGACAAACGCCGCGAAATCTCCCCGCAGCACATCCGGCAGATCATCGAAGCGTTCCTCTCCTTCAGCGAAGAAGCAGCACTCCAAAATATTTGATACCCTCGACTTCGGCTACCGCAAGATCACCATCGAACGCCCCCTGCGCCTGAACTTCCAGGCCAGCCCGCAGCGCGTCGAAAAACTGAAAGAGCAGAAAGCCTTCAGCGATCTCATCGCCAGCAAAAAGAAAAATCCCGCGGAAAAAGCCGCCGAAGAAGCCGAAGGGCGCAAACAACAGGAAGCCATCCTTGCAATGCTGGCAACCCTGCCCTCCCAATTATTCCAGCATCGCCCCACCTTTGAGCAAGAACTGGACAAAGCCGCCAGAAGCGCCTCCATCAAACTTGCCCCGCCCATGCGCAAAGCCATCCTGGCCGCGCTCGCCGAACGCGATGAAAACGCCGCCATTTGCCTCGATAAAGAAGGCAATCCCGAACCCGACTCCGAACTGCGCGATACCGAGAACGTCCCCCTGAAATGGTCAGTAGATGACAGTGCATACGACGATCCCATGAGTACCGAACGTGTGCCACTGAAAGAAAGTATCCAGACCTACTTTGAGCGTGAAGTTCAACCCTACGTTGCGGATGCCTGGGTCAATACAGCCATCCGCGACCACAAAGATAACCATGTCGGCAAAATCGGCTACGAAATCAACTTCAACCGCTACTTCTACAAGTACCAGCCCCCGCGCCCCCTGGCAGCCATCGAAGCCGACATCAAAGCCATCGAACGCGATATCCTGGAAATGTTGCGCGAGGTGGCCGGATGACAGAAATTGTACGAGGTAGAGCAGACTACAAATTCCGTCAAGTATTGGGAAGTGGAAAGCGTATCCGGCTTATAAGGATTTGGGGGTGGAATGGTTGGGAGAGATACCGGAGCATTGGGAAGTGAAAGATCGAAAAGCACTTGTCAGGTAAATACGATGGAGCATCACCTTGACCGATCGATGATCCGATTTATTTTGATAAAATGGGGATTATGCTTGGGTTCAGTATTTCTGATTTACGGCTAGATGCTCTCGAATATTTATTATACTCGAGCAAAGGTTATCGTAATTGGGCTCAGAGTAGGAGTGTTCTAGCTTGGAGCCTGGTGAAATATTCACTCAGTATTGCTGGAACGGATTGGCAAACCAATTATTACACATATTAAATGCTGTATTCATGACGGCTTTGTCTATTTTACCAGTCTTTACAAGGATAAGAGACATATCTTTTCTATGTATTCTCTGGATGGTGAACTTTATAAGGGTTTCGGGCAAACATTGGGACTCAATTAGAATTTAAATACAGTACTATCGGTGATATTAAGTTACCTTTCCTCTTATTGCTGAACAACAAACCATCGCCGCTTTCCTCAACCGCGAAACCACAAAATCAATACCCTGATAGCCAAAAAACAACGCCTGATCGAGCTTTTGCAGGAGAAACGCGCCGCTCTCATCAGCCATGCAGTGACGAAGGGACTTGATCCTGATGTGAAGATGAAGGATTTGGGCGTGGAATGGTTGGGGGAGATACCGGCGCATTGGGAAGTGAGTCGGTTGAAGTTGTTGTCAGAGCGTGGCTCAACTGGAAAGGGTGGTAATCTAGCCGATGAATATCGGTAATGCTGGATTGAGTATATGGGGTTCTCTTAAAGGTGAATATGTAAACGGCATAAGATTTTAACTCTGATAAAGCAAAGCTCTATCACAGCAGAATGTGAACTTGATCTCCTGAATTCGATATTGAGACTGGAGATGTTCTGATTTACGCGAAATACGGATGCGAACTTTAGGTATACGCATATCTGGTAATGCAAGTTGACCTCGCTTATTGCTACTGCGAATATTGTATCGATTGCGTTGATAGGATGAGATTATGTATTTCTACGTACTTCGTTTCTTGCAATGGGATCATATCCAGGTTCGATTTCAGCTAGAGCGTGATGCAACAGGGCGGTAATTGGATGCATAATCTTTCTCAGAGCTGATTATACGGAAATCTGTGCTATTACTCTGCCCTTTGCTGAACAACAAGCTATTGCAGCCTATCTCAACGAAGAAACCGCCAAAATTGACGCGCTTATTTCCAAAATTGGCGAGGCCATTGAGAAGTTAAAGGAGTATAGCACCGCGCTGATCTCGGCGGCGGTGACGGGGAAGATCGATGTGAGGGGTGTGGTGGCGATTATAGAGGATGCAGATTTTTCGGAGTAAGAAACTGGAGGGTCTATATCCTTCCGGGTGAGAAACATGGTCGATTGTAGGGACGCGATAAATCGCGTCCGCCCCGATGGACTGCCTCTGTGGGCGGACGCGATTTATCGCGTCCCTACAGACCACCCGAAAAGACGGAGACCCAAACTGGATTGAGGAGCAAAGCCTGTGAATAATAGTTGGCACGGTCTGAGGATGACGAGAAAGGCGACCGCAAGGGTCCCCGCCCTTCTCCACATCCACTCCCGCCTCTACTATGAACGACTCGCGGCCTACCGTCGTAGTCATAGTAGAGGCGGGGGATGAGGGGACGATGGGTGGGGACCCTTGCGGTCGCCTTTCTGGGCTGATCTCGGCGAGGCTGACGGAGAAAATCGATGTGAGAGGTGAGGTAGCAATTCCACACAAAATGAATCTTCAAGATTAGGGACGGGATTACAATTCACTAACAAAAAAAACTTAACGAACGTTGTAGGGAGTAATTATTATGAACAAGATTGATGCGCAGGCGAAGTCGGTTAGCGAACTGCTTAGTAACAAAAAGTATGCAATTGACTACTACCAACGCGAATACAAGTGGGAAACGAAACAGATTATTGAACTGCTCGAAGACCTGGAGGCGAAATTTCTCGACAATTATGAAGAGGATCATCCGTATATCCAGGTGCAGCATTACCGACATTATTTTCTTGGGCCGATCATCATCAGCAATCACGATGATAAAAAATTTATTATCGATGGCCAGCAGCGTTTAACCTCGCTTACTCTGCTGTTGATTTTCCTGCATAATCTGCAAAAAAAACTAAATACAGATGAGCGCGAAAATGTTGAATCGCTAATTTATTCAAAAACCTTCGGTCAGAAGTCATTTAACCTTGCGGTCGCTGAACGAACGGACTGTTTGAGAGCACTCCTTGATGATCAGCCATTCGAGCCTAATGGTCATTCGGAATCCGTTCATAATATTCTCGCCCGTTATGATGATATCAAGGCGAAGTTTCCTGAGTCTCTGCGGGGAAATGCGCTCATTCATTTCATTCTCTGGTTACTGAATAACGTGGACTTAATCGAGATCACCACTTATTCGGATGACGAAGCATATACTATTTTCGAGACGATGAATGATCGCGGCCTCAATCTCAGTCCAACAGATATGCTCAAAGGCTACCTGCTGGCAAACATTGCTAATGTGGAGGAACGGGCGCAAGCAAATGACCTCTGGAAAAATCGCTTACAAGAACTGGCTCGGCTTGGCAAGGAGGAAGACGCCGATTTCTTTAAAGCATGGCTGCGCGCCAAATACGCGGACACTATTCGCGACCGCAAAAAAGACGCTGAGAAGAAGGATTTCGATATTATTGGTACGACCTATCACAAATGGATTCATGACGAAAATAGACGTATCGACCTAGTGAGCAGCGCGGATTTTATCGATTTTGTCATGCACGAATTTCGCAGCTTCTCAGGGCATTATATTCGTCTTCGCCAGGCTGCCAGGCAACTGACGCCTGGGCTTGAGTACATTTACTACAATGCGAATAATAATTTTACCCTCCAATATCCTCTGTTGCTGGCTCCTTTGCGCTTGAGCGATAACCGGGATATCGTTGATCGAAAAATCAGGCTAGTTGCAGGATACCTTGATATCTTTATCGCGCGCCGTGCCGTCAACTTCCACACGCTGGATTACTCGTCAATTGTTTATACTATGTTCAACCTGATGAAAGAGATCCGTGGGTTAGATGTGCCGGTGTTAGCGAAACTGCTGCGGGCAAAGGTTGAAGCGATGGAAGAAACTTTTGACGGCGTATCTCGCTTCTACCTGAATCTGTGGAGCAAACGCTATATTCATCATATCCTTGCTAAAATCACAAGTCACATTGAGGAAAATTGTGGTTATGCTCCAAATTTCGTTACCTACATTTCACGAGAAAGAAAGAATGCCTTTGAGATTGAACATATCTGGGCTAATCATTACGAAAGACACACTGATAAATTTCCTACTGAAGAGGACTTTGCCTATTACCGTAATCGGATAGGAAATCTCATCCTGCTTCCAAGGGATATTAACAGAAGCATTAGCGATTATACTTATGAAAAGAAACTTCCGGTTTATCGCGGGCAAAATATATTGGCGAAGTCTCTTGAAGAGCAGTGTTATCATCACCATCCATCTTTTTTATCTTACATGAGAGATGCGAATCTCCCATTCAAATCACATCCAACTTTTATGAAGGCTGATCTTGATGATCGGCAAAAGCTCTACCAGCTCCTTTGTGAAGAAATTTGGAGTCCGCAACGCTTTGATAGAGAGTTAGTTTGAGGAGTAAACCTCATGTACAAACGTTGAGTGTATTGAAAGGAACTCGCGATGACAGCATTGAAATGGCATCAGGTGCATGCCTGGCGTTTGTCGCAACATGGCTCTCCCCGCGTTTCTCCTCGCAGGATTTCGTTCAGGCTGTGACGCGCACCGCTGGGATTCAGGCACAGGTGATGTCTGCTGCCGAGCTGGCGTTGTGTACCCGTGTGGAAGGACTCTCTCCACACGATGTCAAAGCTGCTCTCTGGCAGGATCGCACCCTGGTGAGGACCTGGGCCATGCGTGGCACCTTACACTGTACTCGCTGCAAGCGAACTCCCTCTGTATGTAGCGGCGCGTGACTGGCAGAATACTGCGAGCTGGTCTAACTATTTCGCTGAGTTCGGCCTCTCAACAGCGCAACAGGAAGCCTATCTCCTGGCTATCCCGCACGTTTTGGAGCAGGGACCACTGACTCGCCTGCAACTGGCTGACGCGGTAGCGAAGCACACGGGGGTGGCTCACTGCGCGACTTCATCGTCTCTTCGAGCTGGGGTTCTCCCTTGAAACCATCGGCCTATCGCGGGGAACTCTGTTTCGGGCCAGGCCAGGGTCAGACGTGCCACCTTCATGAACCCCAGAGTATGGATTGGGAAATGGCAGTCCATCGAGCCAGAGCGGGCGCTTCAGGAAATAGCCCGCCGCTATCTGCAGGCGTATGGCCCGGCGACCCCGGACGATTTTGCTTTCTGGTGGGGGTGTCGGGAAAACCCTCGCAAAAAAGCTCTTCCAATCGATAGCAGAGGAGTTGGAAGAAGTCGAGGTAGAAGGGTGGCGAGCTTTCGCCTTGCGTGCAACACTTCCGCTCATCCAAAGCTTTGAACCAGCAGAGCAGATCCACCTGCTCCCATTATTCGATGCCTATACGATCGGAATACAGCGCGATCTCGAACCCCTGCTCGCTCAAGCCTACAAGCGCCAGGTCTTCAACCTGCAGGGGTGGGCCTTTGCGGTCATTCTGGTCAACGGTTCCATTCAGGGAATCTGGAACTATACAATCCGACGCTCGCACACCGTCGTCAAGGTGAAGCTGTTCTCCTCATCCACCGACGCGATCCGCAAAGGGATTGAAGCCGAAGCGGAACGGCTCAGTCACCTCTTCGAGAAGGAGGTCTTGCTGGAATATGAGGATGTGTAGATAGATCCATCGCTACGTAAACTCTCGCTAATGTGCAAGGGAGTGTTTTTTCGCCTGTCATTCTGAGCGCAGCGAAGAATCTCACTCGCCAGACGGAGATTCTTCGCTGCGCTCAGAATGACAGGCGAAAGGAAAGGAGTACACCTCGTGGACATCTCCGAAAAAAACCTTGAAGAGACCATTGAACAGGCATTACTGGCTACTGTTCCACCTGTTGAACTGAATACTAGCCCGTCTCAGAAATAGGCCAGCCAGCGCCGCTGTATGGTGCGCTTGACCGCCAACCTGGCTAGCGGCGATGTTGTGCCGGGAGGATATTACAGGCGCAAATCGGAGGACTATGATAAGGCGCATTGCCTGCTTCCCGGTGATGTGCTCGACTTCATCTATGCCACGCAGCCCAAAGAGTGGGAGAAGTTTCGCAAGCAGCACGGGTCCGACGCCAAGTCACGCTTCTTCCAGCGTCTGAGCGGCGAGGTTCGCGCTCACGGCACGCTGATGTCTTGCGCAAGGGCATCAAGGCCGATGGCTGCAACTTCCAGCTTGGCCTACTTCCGCCCGGCCAGCGGGCTGAACTACGATCACCTCAAGTTCTACGCTGGCAACATCTTCAGCGATAGTGCGCCAACTGCATTATAGCGAGCGGAACAATAACAGCCTGGATCTTGCGCTTGTTCCTCAATGGCCTGCCCATCTTCACCGCTGAACTCAAGAATCCCTTCACGGGCCAGAATGTGCAGTGACGCCGTGACCAGTATCGTTTTGACCGCGACCCCCACGAGCCCTCTTCGCCTTTGGCCGCTGCCTGGCGCACTTCGCCGTTGACCCCGACTCGTCTACATGGCCCCGCTCTCGAAGGGCCGACTACCCGTTTTCTGCCGTTCAACCAGGGGAGAAATGGCGGCGCGGGCAACCCCCCGCCACCCCGCCACGACGGCTTCGCCACCGCCTATCTCTGGGAGCGCATCTGGGCGCGTGACAGCGTGCTCAACTTGATCAACATTTCGCGCACATGTCGATGATGTTGACGAGACGGCCATAAGACGGGCAAGCGCACCTGATTTTCCGCGCTACCACCAGCTTGACGCCGTGCGCCGCCTGGTGGCCGATGCCTTCATGCAAGGCGCGGGCAAGCGCTATCTTATCGAACACAGCGCGGGGAGCGGTAAAAGCAATTCGATCTCCTGGCTCGCTCACCAGCTATCGGTGCTGCACAACGCCGCGACGAGCGCGTTTTCGACTCCATCATCGTCGTCACCGACCGCCGCGTGCTCGATCGCAGCTCCAGCAAACCGTGCGCAGTTCCAGCAGACGCTGGGCGTGGTTGAAAATATCGACACCACCTCTCACAAGCTCCAGGAAGCGTTGGAAGACGGCAAAACAATCATCGTCACCACGCTGCAAAAGTTTCCCCATATCGTCGAAGATCATCGGACCATGCCGGGCAAACGTTTCGCCGTGATCATCGATGAAGCGCATTCTTCACAAAGCGGCGAGAGCACGCGCAGCATGAAGTTTGTACTTACGCTGGGTACCCTGGATGATACGGACATCGAGGAAAATGAAGATGGCGATGATCTTGAAGACCGCATAGCCGACGAGATGAAAAAGCGCGGCCCCTTGAAGAACGTCAGCTTTTTCGCCTTCACCGCTACCCCTAAGCCCAAAACGCTTGAACTGTTCGGCACGAAACGGGCTGACGGCCCATTTGAGCCTTTAGCCTCTATACCATGCGCCAGGCCATCGAAGAACACTTTATCCTGGATGTGCTTGAGAACTATACCACCTACAAGACCTATTGGAGCCTGCTCAAGAAAGATCGCAAGCGATCCCCACTACGACCGCAGCAAAGCCGCGCTGCTCTTGAAGTCTTTCGTGGATCATCACGAACAGACCATCGCCAAAAAGCCGCCATCATGCTCGAGCATTTCGCCGGGCAGGTGTGCGCACCTCATCGATGCCAGAGCCAGGGCCATGATTGTCACCCGTTCGCGCCTGCAAGCTATACGCTACAAGCAGGCGGTCGATAGCTACCTGAAAGAACATGGCTATGCCGTATAGAGCTTTGGTGGCTTTCTCCGGGACGGTGATAGATGGCGGTATTCGAGCATACCGAAGCCAACATGAACGGCTATCCCGACACGCAAACCTCCGAAATCTTTAAGCAGGAACCCTATCGTATTCTGATCGTGGCGAACAAGTTCCAGACGGGCTTCGATCAGCCGCTTTTACATACCATGTACGTTGATAAGAAGCTGGGCGGCGTGGGCGCTGTGCAGACGCTGTCGCGCCTCAACCGCATCTATCCAGGCAAACATGAAACGCTGGTGCTTGACTTTGCCAACGACGCGCAAGAGATTCAAGCAGCTTTTGAACCCTATTACGAGAAAACGCAGCTTTTGGAAGGCACCGACCCTAACCTGCTCTATGATCTACAAAACAGGCTGGCGAATTTTCACCTTTATAGCGAAGATGAGATCAACCGCTTTGCCGCGCTCCACTTCGACGCGAAAGAGATGCAGTTCAGGCTCTATGCCGCGCTCGCGCCTGTGGTTGATCGTTATAAAGAAGCCACAGAAGCGGATAAAGCCGATTTTCGCGGCCAGCTCACCGATTATGTGCGCCTCTACGCCTTCCTCTCGCAGATACTAACCTTCGTAGATAGCGACCTGGAAAAGCTGTATATCTTCGGTCGCCTGTTGCTGCGCCGCTTACCCAATACCTACGAGCGCTTGCCCGTTGAAATCCAGGAAAATATCGATATTAAATCCTACCGTGTACAGCAAACGAGCAAAGGCAAGATCAGCCTGTCGCGGGGTGTAGGCGAGGTCTCTCCCATTGGCCCCAAAGAGATATATAACCTGCCAATCGACGAATTGGAGCCGCTTTCACAAATCATCCAGGAACTAAACGAGCATTTTGGCACCGACTTCAGCGAAGATGATAAACTATGCATACGGGAGTTGGAGCAGCGCCTGGCGGTCGATCCTTCGCTACAGGCCAGCGTGCGCGTCAATCCACCAGAGAATGCCCGGCTAACCTTTAATCTCGTGGTCAATGATCTCTTACAAGACATGATCGATGGGCATTTCAAGTTCTACAAGCAGGTCAACGACGACCCGGAATTTAGCAAGGTCTTGCTGGACTGGCTCTTCGAGCGGTACCTGCGAGGCGTAACAGAAAAATAGGAGATTCCCATGGCAGCATATATCGTAGTCGATGTCGAAATTACCAACCCGGAAGAGTATCGTACATACACGCAGCAGGTGCTGCCAACCATCGAGAAGTACGGCGGCAAATTCATCGTGCGCGGCGGTCAGACCGAAGCAATAGAGGGAGACTGGCAGCCGGGGCGCTTCGTCATCCTCGAATTTCCCGGCGTTGAGCAAGCTCGAACCTGGTATTCCTCGCCCGAATACACGGCCATCGTCGGCATTCGCCATCGCGCGTCCAACTCCCGCATGCTTCTCGCGCAGGGCGTCTAGCTGCTTTTGCTAATGATGACCCTACCCGCTTTGCTACTCTCCGGATTGGTAGCTATCTACTCGATAGTCATGGCCTGGCGGACGGAAGGCGCCACGCCTGCCTCAACGCGCACGAGGTTGGCGCGCAGGTAATGGGCGAAGTTTTCGGCGGCCACGCGCAGCGCGTCCAGCAAGTCAGGCGTGGGCGTCACATCTGGCTCCCACCACCAGCGTGTAATCGTCCAGACCCCGCCCTCCAGGCGACCATCCAGCCGGGCCACAAAGCGATCGCCGTAGAAAACTGGCAGCACATAATAGCCCCAGCGGCGCTGTGGTTCGGGCTTGTAGACTTCCCAGACGTAATCAAAATCGAACAGCTGCATCACGCCGCGCCGGTCCCACAGCAGGCTATCCAGCGGACCCAGAAAGATGACACGCGGCGCGGGCGCGGGCGCTTCCAGCAACGGCAGCGCGCTCGTTGGCAGATAGGCGGGCCAGCCCTTCGCGCCGTTTTCGCCTATCTGCACCCGCGTCAGCGTGCCCATCTCGACCAGTTCTTTGAACGCCGGCGCGCGTCGGAGAGTCGCGCCACAGCCAAACCAGATGCTGTACTCCCCGGTAGGTCGGATGAGGCCCATGGTCTGGCTGCGCCGGGCCAGCATCCAGCGTGTCGACTCATCCTCATCCTCCACTGGCGGCGCGTTAAAGTATGCGGGGGGGATGACGCGCTCGGCCCGGTCATAGTAATGGCGACCACCCTGGCGGTGATGGGTCACAATCAGCCCACGATCCCACAGTGCCCGCAAGATATGTTTGATGCGCTTGGGACCATACCAGGCGCTGCGGTCGGTGAAGTGCGATTGATCTTCAAACTCCAGCGAGGAAAGCGGCCCGCGCGCATCCAGTTCGGCCAGCGCCGCCGCCACCGCGCTCGGCCTGTTCTTCCAGCAGTAGCGGGTGCAGGTTATAGGTGCGGGCGCGCAGCCGGGCGCGCATTGGCCAGTCGCTCATCGGCACCAGACACGCCATTTTGTCCCAGGCGTCATAGACCAGCCGGTCGGTGTACGCGGTCTGTTGCCAGTCATCTACCTGGTAGCCCGGCACCCGCGCCTGCAAGACAAGATCAGGGTTGCGCCCCACCGGGTTGAGCGGGTCATATTGCACCGTGCCCAGGCGCTCAAACACGCCAGGCACATCGGTTGGCGTAAAGTGATAGGCGGCCAGAAAGCGCCGGGCTTCGGCGCGCGAAAGGGTCAGCGTCATCTCGTGTTCTCCGGTTAAACCCGCTATAAAAACTCCCTAAACCGCCCAGCCGTCCCCTGTGCTTTCACCGACATTGCCAGGTACTCGCTTCCTTGAAGAACGCAGCGGCAAGCAGGGCGCAACGTGTGGCGATCTCTCTGGGGGTGTACGGCTTGCCCTGTTCAAGCCACCAGGTAATGGCCTCCACAAACATCGCGGACACGAGGTCTGGCACAAACCCATCTGAGAAGGTGTGGGCGGCCCGCAAGCTCGCGTCCGGTCCGTGAGGAAGGTGCCCACGCTCTTTGATCAGGCCAGCCAGAGACGCGCGCATCTTCATCACAAACCAGGGGCTTCCTTTTCTGCCAAGTAGCGCTCGATAGAGCTGTTCGTACTCGGCGATATGCTCGAAGAACGTCACCCAGATCTCTGGAGGATGTTCACGCCCCAGATCTCCGACCGCGTTCAACAGGGCGCTCATGGCTTCCTCAAAGATCTGCTCCACCAGGTCGTATTTATCCTGATAATTGCGATAGAACGCGGCCCGGCTCACCATCGCGCGCTCGGTCAATTCGCCAATGGTGAGCGCCTCGAACCCCCGCTCTTCGATCAAATCGATCAATGCCTCCCGCAGCAGCTTCTGCGTGCGTCTCACGCGTACATTGCTCACCGATTGAGTCATTTTGCGCTCCATGTCTCATTTGGGACAGATCTTCTCGATTGATCCTTGTTTCTCTACGACGGGTCCGGCTACACTTGTGATAGACAGTATCAGTCCATTTGAGACAGTATGTCTCAATCTGGTCATCTTGTCAACAGACATCTCTGAAGGGTCTCTATCCTTCGATGCTCAGACATTTGGAGATAGTGCCTGTCATCCTGAGCGCGGCGAAGGATCTACCTGGCCGGGCGCTAGATCCTTCGCCGCGCTCAGGATGACAGGCGGGACACTACACCCTCTTACAAAAGAGAGGTTTTCTCTGAAAGGAGCACTATCAATGCATTCGTTCGCGCGTCACCGTCACCGCAAAGCGGGCAAGGCGTCGGCCACAGGGACAAAAGGGCTGATCCTCAACGGGGGCTGGCGCTACGATCTGATGGAATGGTTCATCGATACCTTCATGTTCCGCGGCCAGTGGCGGAAGCTGAGGCTGCGGACCGCCAACCTGGCCCGCATTCAACCCGGAGAGCAGGTGCTGGATGTGGGCTGCGGCACGGGAACGCTGGCGATGGAAGTGGCACGCCGCGTGGGCCGTGCGGGGCGCGTCGTGGGCGTTGACCCTGGGACAGAGCAGATCGCCCGTGCCCGCTCGAAAGCTGCTCGGCGCAAGGTGCCCGTTGAGTTCCAGATCGGGGTGATCGAGCAGCTCGCCTTCCCCGATCTGACCTTCGATGTGGTGCTCTCTACCTTGATGATGCATCATTTGCCTGCTCCCCTCAAACGTCAGGGACTCGCTGAAATCGCTCGTGTGCTCAAACCAGGGGGACGCCTGGTCATTGCCGATTTCAAGCGCAAGCAGGAACGCCAGGGCCGGGCTGCGCGATTTCACGCCGGGGGGAGCAGCATGCAAGATCTGGCTGCCCTCCTCAAGGACGCCGGTTTCTCGGAGGTGGAAACGGAGGAGATACTGCCCCCACGCTTCTCTGCTTTCCCAGGAGCAGGCTTTGTCAGGGCAAGCAAAAGCTAATCAGCTAACTCTAAAAAAAGTCGGTGAAACCGGCCTCATCCGAGGCCGGTTTCACCGACGTACTTCATGTCAGACTTCATACATGAAGCTTTACAATTTGATGCAGACCGATTTGACCTCGGTGTAGTTTTCAAGCACCTCGTGACCCATTTCCCGACCCCATCCAGACTGCTTGTAGCCACCAAAGGGCATGGCCGCGTCAAACACGTTGTAGCAGTTGATCCACACCGTCCCGGCATGCAGTTGCGCGGCGAGCGCGTGGGCCTTGCTCAGATCTTTTGTCCAAATCCCTGCTGCCAACCCGTACATCGAATCATTGGCAAGGGGAAGAATCTCATCGAATCCCTTGAACGGCAGGGCGACCACCACTGGTCCAAAGATCTCTTCCTGCACAACCTGCATGTCCTGCTTCACATGAGCCAGCACCGTCGGCTCGAGAAAGTACCCCTGGTCTCCGTACCTGTGACCACCGCTGAGCGCAGTCGCTCCACTGGCGAGGCCAGATGCCACGTAGTCAGAGACAAGGCTCAACTGATGCTCGGAGACCAGCGGCCCCATCTGTGTCGATGGGTCGAGGCCTGGGCCGACCTTGATCTTCTTGGCGTGCTTGGCGACGCCCTCAACAACCTGCTCAAACACCGCTTCCTCAATGTAGAGACGCGAACCAGCGCAGCATACCTGCCCCTGATTGAAAAAGATGGCATTGGCAGCGCCTTGAATGGCGACTTTCATGTCAGCGTCTTTCAGGACAATGTTAGGCGACTTTCCACCCAGTTCAAGCGAGACCTTCTTGAGGTTGCCTGTCGCGGCATGCACAATCTGCTTGCCCACTTCCGTTGACCCGGTAATGGCGATCTTATCGACATCAGGATGAGCGGCCAGCGCTGCTCCTGCTGTTTGACCAGGTCCTGTCACGATGTTCACCACACCTGCCGGGAAGCCTGCCTCGATGAACAGATCTCCCAGCCTCAAGGCTGTCAGTGGCGTCAGCGACGCCGGTTTTAGCACGACCGTACATCCTGCTGCCAGTGCCGGACCCAGTTTCCAGGCGGCCATCAGCAGGGGGAAATTCCACGGAATGATCTGACCAACCACGCCGACTGGCTCTCGTAGCGTATAGGCGAAGTACTTGCCAGGCATGGAGATGGGAATGGTGTTGCCTTCAATCTTGCTGGCCCAGCCCGCCATGTAGCGGAACAGGTCCACCGCCAGGGGCACATCCGCCGCGCGGGATTCCGTGATGGGCTTGCCATTATCAAGCGATTCGAGTTGGGCAAACTCCTCAGCATGCTGCTCAAGCAGTTCAGCCACCTTCCAGATGTATTGTCCCCGCTTCGACGGGGTCATGGTGCGCCAGGGGCCACCGTCAAAAGCTTTGCGTGCCGCCTTAACAGCCCGATCAATGTCTTCTTTGTCGCCCTCTGCCACCTGGGCGATGATCTTGCCCGTCGCTGGATTGTAGACCGGGAAGACCTTGCCAGAAGCGGCTTCGAGCCACTGCCCGCCGATGAGCAGCTTGTGAGGCTGGTCTAAAAACTTGGTAACTTCTCGTGTCATGGTAATCTCTGCAAAAGAGATGGACATAGTCTTGACTCTTTCTGCCGTTCTTCGTTGAAGGACAGCTCTGCTTTCAATTGACTTCTCACATACAGCCTGACACGCGCGAACGCAGTATCAAGTAGGGAATGTTTCGTGGCCTTTTCAGGGGAAGCGCAGAAGTAGGGAAGCGCCAAAGCCGCTTCTGGTGGAAGCGAGAGCGGTGTCGATGCTCTCGTTTCTCTTCTATAGTAACATATTATTGCAATATAGTCAATGCATAAAAAATATAGATATGAAATTATTTATAGCTAAGCTTATAATAAAATCTAGTAAAACGCTCGTTATGCCTCAGAAAACCTGCTATGAAAGCGCCCTGCTATTGATCTGCATGAGATAATAAAACAAGCGTTGGCGGTCGCTCTCGTCCCTTCCTAAGTCGTCTCTTTAGAAGCGCCAGGAGAATGAACAGACATGGCAGGCTATCTCTTATTAGAAGGAGGCGCGGAATTTGGCGGCCAGATGGCCGAGCCAGACCTCCGCGCCATCGCCCTCGCGGGTGGCAATCACGCGCAAATCAGCATCATCCCCACGGCAGCCGCGCCGGATAACAACCATCGACGCGCTGGCAACAACGCCGTCGCCTGGTTTCAGAGCCTGGGCGCCACCAACGTCGCCTGGCTGCCGCTCATCGACAAAGCCTCAGCCAACGACGCCAGCATTGCCGGCATAATCGCACATTCGCGCCTGCTCTACATGCTCGGCGGCTTCACCGGCTACCTCGGCGAAACGCTCAAAGGCAGCGCCAGCTTCCAGGCCATGCTCAAAGCCTACGATGCAGGCGCGGTAATCGCGGGCAGCAGCGCGGGCGCTATGGTCATGTGCCAGTACTACTCCGATCCCGGCAAGGGCCAGGTAGTCGAGGGACTGGGCCTTGTTCCCAATAGCTGCGTCCTGCCGCACCACAACACCTTCGGCAAACGCTGGGCCCCTCTCCTGTCAGAACTGCTTCCCAACGCCGTCCTGCTCGGCATCGACGAGCGCACCGGTATGCTCGACGACGGCGACGCGGGCCGCAAACGCGGCTGGCGCGTCTACGGCCAGGGATCAGTCACGCTCTATCGCGGCGGCCACGCCACGACCTATCAAGCCGGCGAAACGTTCAACGACGATTTTAAGTCGTAGCAATATCCCTGATTGTTTTTAACAATTAAACCCGGTAAAGCGCCTCTCCCCGTCCTGATGAATATTAACGACCGAAAGCAGCAACCAGCGTCGCCCCGTCCTGATGATTAATAACAATCAAACTCGGTAATGATGTGTGCCTCCGTCCTGTAGGGACAAGGGGAGGATGCGGGGACGGGTGGGGGCCTTGTGCTTGTCCTCGTGGCGGCGCGATTTGGTTGGGGTTGCGTGAGGCGTGATGGTCGCACTCCCACGAGGACAAGCACAAGGCCCCCTCATCCTCCCCACCCCGCCCCTTGTCCCTACAGGACGGGGGTACGTATTACTGCAATCGGTTGGAAAAATTCATCAGGACGGAGGTACGTATTTCTGCAATCGGTTGAAATAAATTCATCAGGACGGAGGTACGTATTTGGGAGGGAGCCAATCACCCCGGCATTTATTGGGATATATTAGTGATATGAACTTACACCGCTGTAACATTGTTGTGACTGCGGAGAAGTATACTGCGTTTGATGGAAGAAAAGTACGTATCGAAAGCACATCGAACTACTAGAGAATGAGATACAGAACAGTCCATCAGAAAGACCTGGTATCTAATGAGCGCTTCAGTATACTCAACTAAATCCTCAACCGTAGAAACAACTGTTGAGACGACCTCGGCAAAGGCTGCCCGTTACCTGTGGGCCGTGACCCGCTTATGTATGGGTTGGGTATTCCTGTGGCCTTTCCTGGATAAATTATTCGGGTTAGGACACGAGACGACCGCCGCCCATGCCTGGATCAACGGAGGATCGCCCACCTTTGGTTTCCTCAGTGGCTCTGCCGGACCGTTCGCGGGCTTCTACCAGTCCATCGCAGGCGCTGGCCTGGTGAACTGGCTGTTCATGATTGGCCTGCTTGGCATCGCCGTAGCTCTGCTGCTCGGCATAGGAGTGCGTATTGCCGCCGTCTCCGGGGCAATTTTGGTCGTCTTGATGTGGAGCGCGTCGCTGCCGCCCCAGAACGACATATTCATGGACGACCACATCATCTACGCCCTGGTGCTGATCGGACTGGCCCTCGTTGGCGCTGGCAAAACACTTGGATTTGGCAGATGGTGGGCGCAGACCACCCTGGTACGCCGCTTCCCCTGGCTTGCTTGAGACGACGCACCATAAATGAGGAAGTTTTGAGTTTCCCGCCTCTTCAGTTAAGAAGAGGCGGGAAATTTATTCCCAAATCGCCCTTGTTTTTGGGAATTTTCTATGGTATGCTTTCCGTTACAATAGTTAGTGTACATTGCACACTGATTTTTTATTTGTCTGCGGACAAAGTGTTTTTTTTACACTTATATTAGTGTACATTGTACACTATGCCACGAAGGAGTAGAGCACATGGCAAGTCACCAGGCATACGATGTCGTGATCGTGGGCGGCGGCATCGCCGGATTATCGACTGCGCTGCGCCTGCCTGCCACCTTGCGGGTTGCCCTCTTGACCAAGGGCCAGCTCGGAGAAAGCAATACGCGCTACGCCCAGGGAGGTTTGACCGTCGCGCTGGGTGAGGACGATAGCCCGCAATTGCATACGCAGGATACCCTGGTCGCCGGGGCCGGACTCTGCGATGAAACGGCTGTGCGCATACTGACCGAACAGGCCCCCTCTGCTGTGCATTGGCTGATCGAGATGGGCGCGCGCTTTGATCGGGCGCGTCCCGGCAGCGACGAACACGCCACCGCCGCTGGTCTCTTGCTGGGTCGTGAAGCCGCCCATAGTCGCTGGCGCGTCCTGCACGCCGGCGGCGACGCCACCGGAGCCGAGATCGAGCGCGCCCTCACCGCGGCAGTGCGCCAATGTCCGTCCATCACACTCTACGAAGAAAGCTACGTAGAGCGTTTGCTGGTCGAGCAGGGCGCGTGTACCGGCCTGGTTGCCCTTGACCGCGCTGGTCGTCCATTCACCATCGAGGCAGGCGCGACCGTGCTGGCCAATGGCGGCGCGGGTGGCCTGTGGCTGCATACCTCTAACCCTGCTGGCGCAACGGCTGACGGGTTAGCCCTGGCATGGCAGGCAGGCGCCTCCCTGACCGACCTGGAGTTTATGCAGTTTCACCCGACGGTGCTGGTTGCCGGAGGAGCCTCGCATCTCATCTCGGAGGCCGTGCGCGGCGAGGGTGCCTACCTGCGCAACCACGCGGGCGAGCGTTTCATGCTGCGCTACTCCGAACTGGCCGAACTGGCCCCCCGCGATATCGTAGCGCGTGCCATTCTCAGCGAAATGCTGGCGGAGGGCGTCGATCACCAGTACCTTGACCTGCGCCACCTGCCCGCCGCGCGCGTGCATGAGCGTTTCCCCACCATCTCAACCATTTGTGGCAGCTATGGCCTCGATCTGGCGAGCGACCTGCTGCCCATCGCCCCCGCCGCGCATTATTGCATGGGTGGCGTCATGACCGGCGCGCAGGGGCAAACCTCGCTGCCGGGTCTGTATGCCGTTGGTGAAGTAGCCTGTACCGGCGTGCATGGCGCGAACAGGCTCGCCAGCAACTCGCTGTTAGAGGGCCTGGTCTTCGGACTGCGCCTGGCCGACAGCCTGGCCGGAAACCTTGCAGAAGAGACGCAGCCCTCGCGCCGCGCCATCCCCGTCCCTGTCTACGACGACCTGCAACGCTACACCGCTCTCCTGCGCATCTCGCCCGACCGCGCAAGTATCGCAGCGGCGCGGCGCGAACTGCGCCAGGTTATGTGGCAATACGTCTCCTTGCGCCGTGACGAAGAGGGCCTGCTGGAAGCGCGAGCGCGAGTCAACACACTCGAAGCTCGCCTGCTAACAACCCACGCCGCCACGCGGGATGCCTCCATCACCCCTCCCGCCTGGCACGAAACCGTCAACATGTTCAAAGTAGCCGAACTGGTCATTGCCGCCGCCCTGCACCGCCGCGAGAGTCGCGGCAGCCACTGGCGCAGCGACCACACCTCCCTGGATTCATCGCTGGAAGGATGCCACTATGTGCTGCAACCTGTGAGGATGGCGGTGACGGAGCAAAGCCTTCAATCCGTAGGAATAACTTCATGCAAGTAAACAGCGCACTATATACTACCCGAGAAATCGTCGCTCTCCCGCGTAGGGACGCGGGTGGAAGCGGAGAGGAAGTGGGGACCCTTGTGGGCGTCCTTATCCCCGTGAATGGAGCGTTTTGTCCCCCGAAGAATCGCCTAAATCGGGGGACGCCCACAAGGGTCCACCCCACATCCACTCATCCACCCGCGTCCCTACATTTATATTCCAACTTTTCAACCAGATTGGATTATATCCAGTCCACAATGGAGGTGGCCAACCATGTCTAACATCCCCTTTGCGCTCATCCGTGCCGCGCTGGAAGAAGACGGCGCCTTTGCCGATATCACCACCCTGAGTACCGTGCCGCTTGAACAACAGGCGCGGGGCAGTATCATCACGCGCCACGCCGGGGTTATCGCCGGGTTAGCGGTAGTGGCTGCCACCTTCCATGAACTTGACCCGCGTGTTGTCGTGACATTGCTGGTAGAAGATGGCGCGACTGTGCAGCCCGGCCAGCTCATCGCCACCCTGCGCGGCCCTGCCCGCGCCGTATTGAGCGCGGAACGGGTCGCTCTCAACTTCCTGGGGCGGCTCTCCGGCATAGCCACGCTCACGGCGCAATGTGTCCAGGCCGTTGAAGGATCGCGCGCCCGTATTCTCAATACGCGCAAGACCACCCCCGGACTGCGCGGCCTCGAGAAAGAAGCCGTGCGCCTGGGCGGAGGTCACAATCACCGCTTCGGCCTGAACGACGGCGTCTTGATTAAAGATAACCACATCAAGGCCGCCGGAGGCATCACGCAGTCGATACGAGCCGCGCGCGCCCATGCCCCGCACCTGCTCAAGATCGAAGTGGAGTGCGAAACTCTCTCCGAGGTGCGCGAAGCAGTGCAGGCGGGCGCGGACGTAATCTTGCTCGAACAATATGGACACCGACACCATGCGCAGCGCCGTAGAACTCACGCGCCGTATCTCGCCCAACGTGCTGATCGAAGCGTCCGGCAACATCGGCGTCAACCCCGCCAGGCTGCAAGCCAGTAGCCTCAACCGGCGTAGACTTCATCTCGCTGGGCGCATTGACCCATTCCGCGCCCAATTTCGACGTATCGCTCGAATTCGAATAATGTGTAGGAGAAAAACAATGGCTCTTCAAACTGCATGTGCGTCAAGTAAAGAAGAACGCATCTTGCCACTGCTCTCGCCCACCGGGCGCGTCCGGCACCAGCCGCAGCGCATAGATAGCATCCCCCAATACTACGCGGAGATGTCCGGCGAGGAACTGGACCAGCGTATCAGCGCCGCCAGGGCAGCCCTCGGCGAACGGTTGGTGATCCTGGGGCATCATTACCAGCGCGACGAGATCATCAAGTATGCCGATTTTCGCGGCGACTCCTTCAAGCTGGCCCAGTTGGCGGCGGCGCGCCCCCAGGCGGATTACATCGTCTTCTGCGGCGTGCATTTCATGGCGGAAAGCGCCGACATTCTCAGCGGGCCGCACCAGCAGGTCATTCTGCCCAACCCTGCTGCTGGCTGCTCCATGGCCGACATGGCGAATATTGCCGAAGTCGAAGAATGTTGGGAGATGCTGCTGGACATCCTGGGCGAAGACGCGGGCATCATCCCCGTCACCTATATGAACTCCGCCGCCAACCTCAAAGCCTTCTGCGGGCGCAACGGCGGTATCGTCTGCACCTCGTCGAACGCGCCAGCCGTCGTCAAATGGGCCTTTAGCCAGGGCAAACGAGTGCTGTTCTTCCCCGATGAACACCTGGGACGCAATACCGCCCTCAAATACGGCATTCCCGCATCGCGCATGTTCGTATGGAACCCCAAAGACCCCATGGCCTCCAACACCGCCGACGAAGAGATAGAACAGGCGCAGATCATCCTCTGGAAAGGCTACTGCACCACGCACATGCGTTTCAACGTGCAGCAAATCGAAAAAGCGCGCGCCGACTATCCCGGCATCAAGGTACTGGTACACCCCGAATGCCGCCGCGAGGTGGTCGAAGCGGCAGACCTCTACGGCTCGACCGAATACATCATCGCGCAAATCGAGAAAGCGCCGGCTGGCAGTCAATGGGCCATCGCCACCGAAATCAACCTCGTGCATCGCCTGGCGCAGGAACATCCCGATCAATTCATCTTCTGCCTCGACCCCGTCATCTGTCCCTGCTCAACCATGTACCGCATTCACCCTGCCTACCTGGCCTGGGTACTGGAAGGACTGGTCAACGGCGAGGTGATCAATCAGGTCAGGGTGGACGAAGATACCGTCTACTGGGCAAAAGTAGCCCTCGAACGCATGTTGGCATTATAATGTGACAACGATACCCAACACCACTATTATAGAAGGGACATCTCATGAGCGATACACTGATCAAAGAGCAAGAACCCGCTCCAGATTTTACGCTTCCCGCTGTGGGTAGCGAAGACGTTGTGAAAAACGGCCAGGTACACCTGGCGGACCTGCGCGGCAAAACAGTCGTGCTCTACTTTTACCCCAAAGACGACACCCCTGGCTGCACCAAAGAAGCCTGTAGTTTCCGCGACGCCAACCGCGAAATGCAGAAACGCGGCATCGTCGTACTGGGCGTCAGCGCCGACGATATAGACTCGCACCGCAAATTCGCCGGCAAATACGGCCTGTCTTTCCCCCTGCTCGCTGATACCGCAACCAGCGTGAGCCAGTTGTACGGCGTCTGGAAAGAGAAAAACTTCTACGGCAAGAAGTTCATCGGCGTCAACCGCGAAACATTCCTGATCGACAAAGACGGCATCGTTCGCAAAGCCTGGCACAAAGTCACGGCTGAGGGACACGCCGAAGAAGTATTAGAGGCGGTTGACGCCCTGGCCCTCACGTAGGGACAAGGAAGTGGGGCAGGGTGTAGGACGATAGTTGCACAATTGCGGGAAAAATGTCTGCAGATGCGCGCCTATCGTTCTAATATTGTGGCGCTTTCAGGGAAGCGTCCGCGAGAAATACGTCTATTGGAGGAAGATTTCATGCGTCAATCGGGATACAAAAGCATCCCTCTTCGGATAGCGCTGTTTTCATGCGCTATCATCTTCACGGTTTTGCTGGCTGCCTGTGGGGGTGGAGGAAGCAGCACGACATCAAACCCGACGCCGACCCCGACAACAGCGGCTAAACTATCGCCGACTATACCGGCCACAACGACGCCAAAGACCAGTTCAAATACCTATACGGGCAATGGCTTTAGTGTCAGCGTTCCGCAAGGATGGCAAACCACAACTGGTAAAAAAAGTGAGGTGGATTTCGTTGATCCTACGGGGAATTACGCCTTTACAGTGGTCTTTGCTCCTGATCCCAGTGGTCTGGTTAGTCCCGATACGTTAATGACGGCAGAGTATAATGCCATAAAAGTCAATGTCAAGAACTCTCAAGCAGTTATTGTTCCGTCACCCGTTACAGTTGGTGGGGATAAATGGTCACAAAAAGCTATGGCGGGTAAGGTCTCCGTTGGTGGTCAAGACGTGCCAGGGCGAATTTACATACTGGTAGATGTGCATCCAGCTCAAAGTGCTTCAAGCATGAGTTACTCAATACTCCTGAGTGGCCCGGATGCAGCTTTTGCAAGCTTCAATTCAAACAACTTCCAACCCATGCTCCAGTCGTTCAAGTTCACGGCGTAGCAGACGAACAATAAGTGAGGGCGCAATTCGATGCGCTCTCACGCACCGTTCCGTTTCGGGTTATCCCGCGACATGGGCGTTGTACCGCAAAATGCGCAGCACAGGCCGATTGCCCTCTTTTACTTTGTAGATGCCGCGACAGGAACTCCCGTTAGTCGGTTTTATGACCAGCGGATAGTCCTCCTCTGGCACCTGGTGGAGTAAGCCAGAATGCGCCACAAAGTAGGTGTGCGGTACTGGAAGCCCGTGAGCTTGAGCGCGGGTGATGGCGACAGCTTTATCACGCACCTGGCGAATGGCCTGCGGACGATTAATAGCCGCCATGCCCGCAGATTCGGCAGCTTCCAGGATGCTTAAACCGGGGCCGTCCGACACCGTCTTCAGCACGTAGGCATCATAGCCTGCCCTGCTTATCCCCGATAAGCTGGTGATACTTTGCTGTGGCTCAAGTATGTCAACATCATGTCCCCACTGCACGAGTTGATGCGCAACGACTACCGGCATTGGTTCATTCCGGTATTGAGCTTCAACAATAAAACAAAAGCGCATCTTTCCCTCCTGATTCCTATGCCGTTTGGATAGGTTAGCCGGGCGCAAAAACCCCATTAACAGGTTATACAGAGTAACGTTACACCTGTTTGAGTCTTCGACCCTCTTTGCTGGCTGAAAAAAGTGTTTCCTTCATCTCGCCAGTCCCTCTTTGCTGGCTGAGTTGAGTAGCATGGCGCGCCGCTATTTTGACTGACAACCGCCAGAGTTGTACAACTTGACACACAGAAAATAATTATGGAATTGAATTATACATGTATACAAATGTTGTGATTGTTAATAACATATTAAATATAATATAACACAGCTTTAATGAGAAAGAAAGTTTATGAGTCGGTAATTATACGCAATGTGGCTCAGTTTTTTGCTGTTTGAAAAAGAGGTTCGCGATCTGTTAGACTAATCAGTCCGCCGCAATGTGGGAAAGGGAAATAGTGTGAGAATCAAAAACTGGTAACAAGATGTGACATTTGACCCATGCCATACGTGCGTCTATAGCATAAGATGTTTTTGTGAAGCGTTGTAGAATCGCTTCCAGAGGAGGTATTATAATGGCTCGCAATCTTTATCGCTTTTACCTGTACGCCGTTTTCGTGGCGATGCTCGTTTTTGCAACCGTTGGCCTGTCTATGTTTTTGCAGTCTTTGTTCTCGTTGACGGGGTTGCGTGGTTCCTATAGCAGCGCCCCATCAAGCGCGGCTATCACCCAGGCCGGCGTGTTTTTTGGCGTCTCCTGGTTCATCGCGGCGCTCATTGGCGGCCTGCATTACTGGCTGATTCGCCGCGACATGCGCAGCGATCCCGCCACCGGTGGCAGCAATGCCATCCGTTCCTTCTTTCTGAACGTGAATGAATTGATCGCCGCGCCCGTCGCCATTGGCACCGGCGCATCCACGATCAGCCAGCTTGGACAGAGTAATGATGTAACGTATGGTCTAGCCATCACTTTGGCCACGCTGGCGCTGGTTGGCGTGCTGGAATTGGAACGCAGACGCGCCACCGCAGGCACGGCGGTAGGCGTATTCTTTCAGCGTTTCAGCCTGTACGGTATACAGTTTATTCTTTTGATCGAATTGATCGTCAATAGCATCCAGGCTCTAAACATGCTGGTGGATGCGCTGTTTTTCGGAGGTATCACCTATCGCAATTTTACCTGCGGCGATCCTCTTGCTACGGGTTGTCATGGTCCGAACACGCTCATCTATATGGCGGCAGCATTGTGGGTTGCGCTTTTCTGGGTAGCGTATGGGTTTGCCGGGCGCAAGACCGCCGGTTCGTTATTGCAACGCATCGCCTACTTTATCAGTTTCGCCATCGGCGTAATTTTTACGCTCTATGGTGTTGGCCAGGCCATCGCGCTGGGTATCCTGAACTTCTCCGGCACGCATGTTGCGACAAGTGATGTTGTGCAAATGTATAACTTCACGTCGTCTCTGGTTGTCGGTCTGCTGGTTATCGCTGTCTATACACTCTGGCAGAGAAGCGCAACCAGCCAGCAACCGGTATCATCTGTAGCATGGCAGACGGCCCTATCCATCGAGGAGGCTATTGTGGCCGGATTGATGGCGCTTGCCTTCTACACTGGCCTCGCGCTGGTGTTGCTTAACCTCTTTGAATCACCTGTAAGCATAAATACCTGGTCTGGCCCATGGGCGTCACTGATTACCGGTATTGGCTACATCGCCTTCGACATTCACCTCTATCGCCGCAGGCAACAGGATGTTCCCGGCGCGGTGGATGCGAGGCGCGGCTTTGTCTTTGCCCTGCTGGGCGGTGGTGTGCTGGCTACAGCCATCGGTGGCGCCTTTGCCCTCTACACGGTGATCTCCAACGCGCTCGGCTCGCCGCTCGATAACTGGCAACACCTGGCGCGTTCGGGCGCGGCAGCCGTCGCAGTCGGCCTGGCCATCCTGATCGTCTACTTCGTGCTGGCGAATCGCGAAAAACTCCTCGTGAGAACGGCTAAAAGCGCCGCGCCGGTCGAGCCACCTGTCGTCCCTGCGCCAGTAGTTACACCGCCGGTGGATCACCTTACGATTGAGGAAGTGTTGGATGAATTGCTCTCCGGCAAGCTTTCGCGTGACGAGGCCGCCGCGCGCCTCCACGAGATAGCCGGAATGCGGTAAGCTGTAACCTGTTAGCAAGCACCCGCATAGTGGCGGGGGGGGTATGGTAGGGGCGGGGCTTGCCTTTCACTAGTAGGGTTTTTGAAACGCGCCGCTTGCGCCTGTCATTCTGAGCGCAGCGAAGAATCTGCGTGCGGCTCGGCGAGAGATTCTTCGCTGCGCTCAGAATGACAGCTCCCACCTCGCTGACGCTTTTCCAAAAAACAACCAGTGAAAGGCGGGGCTTGCCCCCGCCCTGGTGCTGACATCCTTGTGAACTAACTTCCTTTACGCTCTCGATTGATCTTTATGGCAAGATCGTTACCTTCTAAGCGCAAATTCGCATGAACAACGCGCACTCCGGCAACTGAGTGCAGTGAGCCTATCGCGTTGCCAAGTGATGATGGAGAATCAGCCTGGAAAAGCATTTCGATGGATGAACCATCCGGCGTCGAATGAATGCTCAACTTCTCGATAGCCACATGGGAGGCGGCGCAGGTTTCGTAAATATCGGCGATCAACTGACCCGTCACCTTTTCAATTTCGACCTGAATATGCTGGCGATTTTTCTGAGTCTTTGGTAATACCAGTCGCTCCACGGAGAGAAACACAACCAGCACAAGCATCACCAAAGTGGTAGTAACGATAGCTTCCACCAACAGTCCTGCACCACAGGCAATGCCGATAGCCGCCATCACCCAGATCGTGGCCGCCGTAGTTAATCCCTTGATCCTCTCGCCTTCGCGGCTCATGAAGATAGTTCCCGCACCCAGGAAACCAATGCCAGCCACAATATAGGAAGCTATCCGCGTTGGGTCCAGCGTCAGGCGAAGAGTGCCGAGAAGGTCTAAGAATCCATAGGCCGAAACGATAGTAAAGAGAGCGCACCCTAGCGTAATCAGCGCAATCGTGCGCATTCCAGCCGAGTGTTCATGAATTTCGCGCTCTAGACCCACCAGCGAACCCAGCACGATAGCTACCATCAGCCTGAGCAAGATAACCGGGAACGAGATCATCGCGTCTTCCCTCTCCTGAAATTCATATAGCTATTATAACAGCTACGTGTAGGGATGGGTTGAGCGAGGAGAAGTGTGGGGGCGGGTCGCCTGCAGGCGACCCGCCCCCACACTTCTCCTCGCTCATGCTTTTTATCCCGTAATGGCTGTCCACATGATGCCCGGCACTTTCAAGGGCGATGGCGCGGCATCGAATGCCACGAGTTTCGGGAAGACCTTGCGCGCGGTTTTGCCCTGCGTGACGAACCACGTAGGTTTGGGAGTGGCGCGGAATGGGCCGCGCAATACAGATTTTTGCGGGTGCGCGAACATCAGCGTGTTATGCACCACGCCCGTGCCGGACTGGATATCGTGCAGTGGATGGCCGGGGAACGCGCCCCAGGTGGTTGTGCCAAAGGCAAAGCCTGTGCCGGCCCAGTAGTTGACGCCGATGCTGCCGTAGCGCAGGTTAGCAACGGCTCGTTCGACGGCCTCTTTGATCTGTGGGTCTTTCAGCGATTTCGGGTGTACCAGGATGGTCGCGTTGAGCGTTCCCCACAACTCATTGTTGCAAAAGGCGACGGCGCGGTCGATGTACTCAACCACGCTGCCTGCTTCAATTGGTGACTCGGCAAAAAGCCCGCAAAAAGCTTCGGTGGTGAAGCAGACATCATCGCTGTTCTGCGGGTCTACTCCGGATATCAGTGTCCAGGGAAGCTGGTCGGGCGCGGCCACGCCGTATTGCTCGGCCTCGGGATGGTCAGCGACGAAGGTTCGTTGGCGATCCTGCGCGCCGGGGTAGTAGGCGTTGCGCGGTGGCACCTGTTTCAACACTTCGCGCATCTGTTGCAAGAGTTGTTCGCGCTGCTGCCACCCGCCGTGCTGGATAATTACGCGCGTGGCGTTGCAGTTGAAACCGGCATTATTCGTCAGCATCGTCACCAGGTGTTCGGCCTGGTAGTTCAGATCAGCGTTACTCCAGGGGCCGGGAACGACGATAACCGGGCTGACATTGCCCAGTTCGCCGGTGATACGCTTGTGAAGCAATGGTTCATGGCTGGCTTTATGCGCGGCCCCTTCCGCTCCGCTGCCAAAGACGATGGCGTCGAAGGTTTTGTCTGAACCAGTAATATGTATCTCGTCCACCAGTTCGGAATTGCACAGGTACGCGCCCTCCGACGCTCCACCGTACACCACGCGCAGGAAGCCGGGTTCGATCAACGCCCGGAAACATTCATTCAGCAATGGGCCGATATAAGCGTTGACCGGGTTCATTTTGATGATCACTACCTGGTCTTCCTCGAACAGCTTGTAGAGAATATCCAGTGGCGCGATGCTCGAAACGTTACCCGCTCCCAGCACCAGCGCCACTTTGCCCTCGTGGTTTTTATCGTGATATATTTCGGCCTGTGTCTGTCTCATGCTATCAGCAGTCACGCCCGGCTCCATCCACATTTCGGCGGTCACGCCCATAAAGAAGATACGATCATAGGTGGTGAGTGGAAAAACCTGCGCCACCACCTGCCCATCGGGCCGCGTCGTGACAGGCCCCGGAATTGTGGGATGCCCCACTTCCGCGATCTCGCCCAGCGCCTGGCGAAACTGGCGCAGGCTCTTCATCACAGGCCAGACGCCCGCGCCCCATTCTTCAGCGACAGCAGGACCATCAGGCGGGAATACCTTTAGCTTTGACCGATGCATCAACCCAGCGTTGCGCAATAGCATGAAAATCCCGCATGAGCCTGTCGAGAATGACGATGCGCTCGCTCACAGGCAGCGCAACCCAGGCGTTTTTATGTGCCTGCAATTCCTGCAATGCAGCGTCCATTTCCTCCCGCGAGGATGTCGAAATACTACTCGAAGCAGTCGGGAACTGGGGGGAACCATGTTTGATGTCGATGGTCATGTTGCCTATCTCCTGTATGTATGATGGTGGTGTGAATGATAAAAACGCGGCTCGTAACGCCTATTATACAACCTGCTCGACCAGATTGCCTTATCTGCACCGCTTCTCGTTTCAAAAGAACCAACCAACGAAAGCAGAATAGAGCGCAAAAGTAGGTTGCTAACTTCCCTACCTATAGCATAGAATATACATATCCTTACTTTTGTGCTGCAAGGCGCTAGTTTTTTATTGGAGGCCCTCGTTGGACCAGGATTCTTTGAATACGATTGAAGACGTGCAACGGGCGATGTTTGCCCAGAACTATATAGCCGATCGGAGTCTGGCAACGACGGTGTACCTGGCGCTCAAGAGACGCAAGCCGCTTTTGCTGGAAGGCGAGCCAGGCGTAGGCAAGACCGAAATCGCGAAGGTGCTGGCTGCTATCCTCAACACGCGCTTGATCCGTTTGCAGTGCTATGAAGGCATCGATGTCAGTACTGCCGTGTATGAATGGAATTACACGCGCCAGATGCTGCATATTCGTTTGATGGAGGCAGGTGACGCCGGTCGCCTGGAAGAACTCAAGGAGATTTTCGGCCCCGACTTCCTCATTCAGCGCCCGCTGTTGCAGGCCATCGACCCGGCCAATACCCAGGCGCCCGTGCTTGCTGATCGATGAGCTTGATCGCAGCGACGAAGAGTTTGAGGCCTACCTGCTCGAACTGTTGTCCGATTTCCAGATCACCATTCCCGAAATTGGCACCATTTCCGCTGTGCAGACGCCCATCGTGATTATCACCTCTAACCGCACGCGCGAAATTCACGACGCGCTGCGGCGGCGCTGCCTGTACTACTGGATCGACTTCCCCACACTGGAGAAGGAGTACCAGATTGTGCTGGCGCGTATGCCCGGTGTGCCAGAACGCCTGGCGCGGCAGGTGTGCGCTTTTGTGCGCGAACTGCGCAGCGCCGACCTCTTCAAGGTTCCCGGCATCGCGGAAACGCTCGACTGGATCAGTTCGCTGCTCGCGCTCAACCAGATGGAACTGGTCGAGGGTCCGGTGCGCGACACGCTGGGCGCGCTGCTCAAATACCAGGATGACGTACTCAAGGTGGGCGGCAGCGAATTTACGCGCATGATTAAGAAGGCCACGGGAGTTTCCTGATGAGTACGCAGCCACAGGAAAACCGCGATTATCGCGCGTTTGAACCGCTCACGCCAATCGAGATCGAGCGGGGCGAGCGCCTGCTCTACCGCCTCACGGAATTCGGGCGTATCCTGTGGGAGGTCGGCATCGACGTGGGGCCGCGCAAGATGCTCGACCTGGCCGAAACCCTCAATTATGTTGACCTGACCAACAAAGAGGATTTCTACAATACGCTCAAATGCTCCCTGCTGGCAAAACACGAGCAGGAAGCGGTCTTCGACCAGATGTACATGTACTACTGGCACATCCGCGATGCGCAGAATAAGAAAAAGGGCGAAACGCCGGGCGCGGCCAAACGCGATGATAAGCACATGCGCCTGCCGCCATCGGAGCTCAAACGCCTGGCGGAACATCTCAATACGCCGCAGGAGCAGCGCAAAGATTTGCGTCCCGAGATGCGCGAGAGCGAACGCAAGCGAAACGCCGACGAAAAGTTCAACGATCCCGATGACGACGATACCGCGACGCCCCAGGGATTGGCTTACAGCGCGCTCGAAGCCTTACGCAAGAAGGATTTCGAGTCATTCACGTGGGACGAAGTGCAGGAAGCGAAGCGGCTCATGGCTGAGATGCGCTGGCACCTGGGGATGCGCCCCACGCGCCGCAAGAGGCCTTCTCGTCGCGGGACCTATCCCGACATGCGCCGCATCGTGCGCCGCAACCTGAAGTATGGAGCGGAACTGATCGAGTTGACGTGGCGCAAGACGAAGCATAAGCCGCGCCCGCTCGTCATCATCTGCGACATCAGCGGTTCTATGAGCCTGTATTCGCGGCTGCTCCTCCATTTCATCCATACCATCTCAAATGGCTTATTGAACGTGGAAGCCTTTGTTTTCGGCACGCGACTGACCCGCATCACGCGCCAGTTGAAGAAACGCGATGTTGATGATGCTGTGCGCGATGTCTCCAAAAACGTGCAAGACTGGTCGGGCGGAACACGCATAGGCGATGCGCTGCACTTCTTTAACCAGAAATGGGCCAGGCGCGTGCTGGGTCGGGGCGCGGTCGTGCTGGTTATCAGCGATGGTTGGGATCGCGGAGAGGCCAACGTACTGGAAGTTGAGATGGATCGTTTGCAGCACAGTTGCCATCGCCTGATCTGGTTAAACCCGCTGCTGGGTTCGCCGGAGTATCGTCCGCTGACCATTGGCATGAAGACGGCTCTGCCCTATATCGATAATTTCTTGCCAGCGCATAACCTGGATAGCCTGATTCGCCTGGGTAATCTGTTGGGAACCATAGACGATAGTCGGCCTTCGCGCAGCACCGCCGCCCGTCGCAAAGCGGTAGCTGCGTGGAGCAAAGGTACAACATAAGGAGGCAACTCATGCGTGACATTCTGCCCGATGTAGAACGTTGGCGCGAACGCGGCGAAAAAGTCGCGATTGCAACAGTGGTAAGCATGGCTGGTTCCGCGCCGCGTGGCCCTGGCGCAAAACTGGCCGTCAGTGAAAGTGGCGAGCTATCCGGTTCCGTCAGTGGCGGTTGTGTCGAACCGGCAGTCGTGCATTCCGCCATGCAAGTCATAAAAACAGGCAAACCCGAAATGCTCGAATTCGGCATCAGCGAAGAAGAGAACTTTGAGAAGATCGGCCTGGCCTGCGGTGGCACCATCCGCGTCTTCGTCCAGAGGCTCGATTGGTGATTACTGGTCGTGCGGGGAGCCAGGGCGGGGGCAAGCCCCGCCCTGGCATGTTGTCAACAACAAATTAGGGATTAGACCATGAACGAACTCTATGAAGAACTTAAAGAACTACTAAAGCAGGAAAAGGGCGTCGCCCTGGCAACGGTTGTGGGCGTTGGAGGAGAAGGGGAAGGTGGGGATGAAATGCAGGTGGGCGCGAATATGCTGGTGTATCCGAACAAAAGCGTGCGCAGCACGCTGGGTAATGCCGCGCTCGATGCGCTGGTTATAAAAGATGCCCAACAGGCCATCTGGACGGGCCAGGCACTCACACGAACGTATTCCGTCGAGAGCGAAGCGGGCGCGCTGGCCTTTGATGTCTTCATTGAGGGGTATCCGCCGCCTCCTACACTCATTATCGTAGGAGCCGGGCATATTGCTATTCCCCTGACCATCTTTGCCAAAACGCTCAATTATCGCGTGGTGATCGTCGATGCCCGCGCCGCCTTTGCCACACGCGAGCGTTTTCCCCTGGCCGACGAGCTTATTGTGGAATGGCCTGACGAGGTATTAGAGAAAATGGACCTCAACCCATCAACTTCGGTCGCCGTTTTGACCCATGATCCCAAGTTTGACGAACCAACGCTAAAAGTGGTTTTGGCGCGCACGGTCGGCTATGTTGGCGCCATTGGCAGCCGCAAAACGAAGGCCGAACGTGACGAACGCCTGAAAAGGCAGGGCTTGACCGGTGAGCAACTGGCGCAAATACATGGCCCAATCGGGTTGAATATTGGCGCAAACAATCCTGAAGAGACGGCCCTTGCCATCATGGCTGAGATCGTTGCCAAACGGCATGGCAAGGATGCCGCGTCAATCCTGAACTGGAATAAGAAGTGATGGAAGAGCAACTTTGGTGCCTGTAAATTCGTTTTAGAATGATGTATAATGCAGAATTGTGATAACTTTCTTATAAGATGTATGTTGATCGTCTAAATGATAATACTACGTGAGGAAATAACTTATGAGTATCTGTGCATATTGTGGCGCGGAAATACCCGATGGCGCGAAGTTCTGTGGAGTATGCGGGCGCGTTCCCACTAATGTTCAATCAACGGTACGCTATGCTTCTCCAAATGACCCTGCGCCACAATCGAATGGATCATCAAACGCATCATATCCCATAAAAAATTCTACCCGCAGGCCGTATCAATATCCTCCCGTCACGCCGAATGTGAGACCACAGCCCGGCGGCATCAATAGCAGCGCCGAGGTAGAGTATAACTATCCGCCCGTCACGCCTGACCCACCATTTCGCGGGTCAGATGCAGAACCTTCCAATGTATATAACCCACAGCAGAATGCGCGTTCCTCCTCCTGGCAGCAGGGTTCATCATATCCACCTCAGCCACCTGACGCTCCATCGTACCCTGCCCAGCCTCCGTTGTATGTGGGTTCTACCAGCGCTACTCCACGGGCGGGCGCTCCCAGGCGTCCACGGCGGCGCAGGGGCTGCATGATCGGATGTCTGAGCGCGCTGGTTTTGCTGGTCATACTGGGAACGCTAACTATCGTGACAGGACAAAAGGTACTGGCCTTTGGCTCGGCCATTTCGACACAGTCTCCGCTCTCTACGCAAGCGGGCTACATGAATACCAGCGACCGCGTCAACATCCTGCTGATGGGATATGGCGGGGCGGGTCACGATGGCGCGTACCTTACCGATTCTCTGGTGGTGATGAGCATTATCCCCAGCACCCATCACACGACGCTGATCTCCGTGCCGCGTGACCTGTGGGTGCAGTACCCTGCCAATTCGGGGAACTATACGAAGATCAATGCCATCTATACGATGGCCTCGAATGGAAATGCCGACCCTGTCGCGGGTGGCGCGGCCCTCACACAGAAGGTATCCCTTGTCACGGGGCTGACTATCAACTACTGGATGACCATCAACTTCGCCGGTTTCCGCAAGTTCATCGATGCCATTGGCGGCGTTGATGTGAACGTACCCGACTCGTTTAATGCCTGCTATCCTAAGAACGATGATGCTTCGATCAACGCCAGTTGGATCAAAATCCAATTCAACAAAGGGCTGCAACACATGAATGGGGCGACAGCAATCGAGTATGCCCGCGCGCGTGAGCCAGTGGAGTCGTGTGGCATGGGTACCTCCATAAATCAATACGAGTTGACCGATTTCGGGCGCTCACGACGTCAGCAGTTGATCATGCAGGCCGCGCTGTCCAAATTGAAGGACTGGCATACCTGGCCCAGCCTCTACAGCTCGCTGGATGCGTTGAAAGGCACCCTCTATTCCAACCTGTCGCTGGCGGACCTGGCCTCGTTCGCCCTCAAAATGGATTTGAATGGGGCTCATAAGCTGGGTCTAACCAACAATAATGTGCTGGTTGATTCGTCTGCAAATGGCCAATATATTCTTGCTCCCAGGAATAATGACTGGCAGGCTATTATAGATTACGTGAAGCAGGGGTTATACAACTGAATATGACGATCTGAGTGTAAAGGGAAGAGACGATGCAGCAGCAAAGCCCTCGTATGTTTGGCGGATATTACCAGGTGGGACAGGTGATTTCCACTGGTCCGCTCTTGACGATCTATACCGCGTACAATCGCTATAGCAGCGATGTGGTAGGGTTGTACGTGGTCGAACTGCCGCCTACCATGGATGAAGAGTCAGCCGAGCGCCTGCTGCACGTCTTCGAACAGCGCCGCCAGGTGAATTCTCCGCATGTCATTCACGTATACGATTGGGGAGTCGATAGCGCGAGCGTGTTTATTGCGACTGATCCGCCACGCGGCCTGACACTGCGCCATGTGCTGGATACGGAAAACCTGGAAATCGGACGCGCGCTCGATCTGGCTTGCCAGATGGCGCGAGGGTTAGTCGCTTTACAGGCACAAGGTGTGGTTGCTATCGATATGCGTCCGCAACTGGTAACGATCGATATGGTGGGAGAAAATTACCGCGCGCAACTCGACGATATTGGCCTGCGTCTCTTGCTCAAGCAGTTGGGGTATATGAATAGCCAGCGTGGAGATGATGTCGGATACCTTGATCCGCGTTACGCCGCGCCCGAAAGCCTTCAAAACGGGTCGATCGGCGCGTGGAGCGACGTATATCAGCTTGGGCTGCTTATCTATGAAACAATTACCGGGCGGCTGCCGTTCGTGGGGCGCACTCCTGCCGAAACCGAGGCGATGCAGTGTACAAACCTGGTGCCACCTATGTCACAATTCAAGCTTGATACACCCCAGGTTTTGCAAGACATACTAGACCGCGCTCTGGCGAAAAATCCTGCGCAGCGTTTCCCGGATGCTGCTGCTCTGCTGCAAGCATTAGAGAGCCTGCCTCTCGCCGGCAAATCGCCTCTCACCCTGGCAAGCAATGGTGATGAAGCCGGTGATTTGCCCGACGATGCAGAAACGGCTCAGGATGGTGGCCCAGTCGATGAAGAAGGCACCATTCTTCGTTTACCTCCCCGGAAACCCTCATTCGATACAGAAGAAGTGGGGGCGCTTGCTTACCTGTATTTTGAACCTGCGGAGGAGGGTGGCGTAGCCCGGCGTTTTGTGATTAAAAGTAATTATGTCGTCGTGGGACGGGTAGACCCCAAACGCGGCGTGACCCCGGAAATCGACCTGAGCGCCGTTGACTCCCTGATGACCGTGTCGCGCCAGCACGCGCGCATTCGCCATGAGAGATCGTCCTTCACCATCGAGGATTTGAAGAGCCGCAATAAGACACGCCTGAAAGAGGTGACATTAACACCCTTACAGGCGGAATTGTTGCAAGATGGAGATGTAGTGCATTTCGGCTCAGTTCGTATGATATTCAGGGTGGCTGGAGTTAAAAATACGACCGTCGCCAGGTAAGCGCAGTTGTAACACTTAAATCCACGACAACTTGAGGCGCTCAAGCACGCGCTTGATCGGCCCTTGATTCCAGAACTCTTCGATACCGAGCATACGAGTGGCGCGGATATAGACGAAAAGGCCAACACCCAGTTCAAGCAGTAGTTTAATCAAGGCCATCGCTGTGCCTATAAGTCCCAGCGTTTGACCGGGATTGGTTGTAACAAGCACGTGATCGAGTATGAAGCGCAGAATGAGCAGCGCTATGCCCATGGCCCCGGATGCCAGCAATACCCGTCCGGCAAACCTTCCCAATACGCGAATCTCCAACCCTCCGATGCGTTGTTGCAGCAGCCAGAGCAGCACAAAAGCTTCGAGCAGGCCGGCCAGCGAGGTTGAAAACGCCAGCGCTCCCAGACCCCACGAGATTGACGTTACCGAGACTGGATTCAAAAAGATGATACTTAAAAAGAGAATGCTTAACGCGATCTTCAAAATAAATTGAGCAACGCTTACGATGACTGGTGTCCTACTGTCGCGCATGGCATAGAACGAGCGCGTCAATATTTCGACAGAAGCCAGCCCGACCAGGCCGATCGCGAAAAATGCCAGTGGCACAGATGTGTTCTCGGCGCTGTCTAACGAATACGAACCATGTTGCAATAATACCTGGATGATGGGCAAACCAAGCACAATCAACCCTACACTCGAAGGGATGGACATGAAGAGAATGCTGCGCAGCGTATCCTGGATGATGGTACGCACCCGATCAAAACGCCCCCGCGTCACATTTTCAGCCAGCGTGGGGAATGCTGCCGTCGAGAGAGCCATACCAAAAATGCCAAGTGGCAGCAAGATCAGTTGCAGCGCCTGGTAATACTGTGTGATGTGTCCGTTCTGAGCGACAGGCGGAAGAGCGGCCACCATCACCAAAATCAAGCCGCGATCAACGAAGGTAGAGACGTAGAGCATGGCAGCGTTGACGACACGCGGTACCATCTGGCGGCCAATCTGTATCACGCCGGGGTGATGGTAGTCGAACGAAAACTGATAGCGCATACCTACTTTGATGATAGCAGGAATCTGCACCGCTATCTGCAACAACGCCCCAAATACAACGCCCCATGTCGCGATAAAGGCCGCTGGTATCTGGTGAGCCAGAATGGTGGCCGAAACCTGAGTAGCGGTCAAATGCGCGAGGGGGATATGAGCCATAATAAAGAGACCGGGAATGAGGCCCAGGATCAGACCCACGTTGTAAACTACTGTGCCGATGGCAGGCTGCAAGAAATTCTGTTTTGCGTTGAGGATAGAGGTAATTATCACGCCTCCACCAAGCACAATGGATTGCAAAAACATAATGCGCGAGAGCGAGATAATCAGGCTGAGTTCGGCTTGAGGCACGCCCGGGTTATAAAGCGGTACCAGCCAGGAGGCAAAAATAATCGCCAGGAATGCCAGCGCCATCATGATAGCAATGGCCAGGTTTAACGCGGAACTAGCTATATGCCACGCTGTTTTCTCATCGCGCTCGCCTATCATGTAATGAGTAAAGACGGGGATGAAAGCCGAACTGAGCGCTCCCCCCGCCACAATGTTAAAGATCAGATCGGGCACCAGAAATGCTTGCAAGAAGGCGTCAGAAGCGAGACCCGTGCCAAAGACATACGCAAACATGCTCGTGCGCAGCAGACCGAGGATGCGACTGGCGATGAACGCGCCCGACAGGATCATGGTTGCCCTGCCGATACGCGCTTTCTGGATCATCCCGGTATCCTGCGAAGGCTGCGCTGCGGGCTGGAGTCGATTATCAACGCGCCCAGGCAAAGCGGCATGGCTATGCTGAGCGACAGGCGGCAGCACAGGCGCGCGTCCGGGTGAGGCTTCGATTATGGGTTTGACCAGCGAAGGCGACATCTCCACAGGGAGTTGCCCCACTTGCGGGTCCTGCGCTGGGGAGAATGCCCCGACTCCCGGAGGCGGCGGGAGCACGATTTTTCCCGACTGACTGCCTTTACGTGAAATCAAGCCTGATAAGTTGGAACTCATGCGACGCTGTCCCCGGCGCATTCGATCCTCACGCAGTTGCTGTAATCGCTCCTGACGGAGCTGTGGCAAGGGCTGAGATGGCTGGGGTGCGTTGAAATACTGGAATTCCATGCCCTGACCATAGCCCAGCGACGCGCCCATATCTTTCACAGGCTGCTGATGTCGCGGCGAAATAGGTTGCGCCGGCTCATTCTGATTGTAGCCCGGCGCTGGATACGCTGGCGGCTGTTGTGGGTTGGGTGGTTGCTGCGGGTTGGGTGCTTGCTGAGGGTAGGGATTGGCAGGCGAATACTGTGCCGGAGGATTCTGTTGATCCTGGTCGTATTGCCATCCATAATAGGGTTGTTGTTGTTGGCCCGGTGTTCCCTGCGGGGGCAAGGGCGGTTGTTGTCCTTCGTTTCCCAAATTCTCGCTCAGTTATCAGGATGTCTCTTATTCGCCAGTCCAGCATAACATAATTGAGCAATTCTGACAACGTATTTTTTATGTGCCCGTTTAATCCAACCTAAGTAAGCAACTTAGGCGCAGCTTCTGGATCGTCGGACATCTTCTTAGCGAGCCCCTCCGCTTTTTCAGACCCTAGCTCTTGCGCTAATTTGAATTCTTTGGGATGTGTTTCTCGCCATTCTGTCCAGATCGCAACTAGAAGTGCCTGTATTACCCCGGCAACGGGCGAAGCCAGCAGCGCGCCGGGTATCCCGAAAAGCTCGGCTCCCGCGATCAGCGCGGCCATAGAGACGACGGGATGCAGGCCAATGGTTTTGCCCACGATGCGCGGCCCCACTACATCGCCCTCAATCACATGCACGATGATGAAGTAGGCCAGCACAATGACAGCGACGAGCCACCCCCTGGTCAGGGCGAGCAACACACAGATCGCTCCTGAAGTAAGCGTTCCCAGCACCGGGATGAACTCTAACACGAACGCCAGCACACCCAGTAGGAGGGCAAATGGCACGCCAATCACATACATGCCCACCCCAACCAGCACTCCAATCAGCCCGCACATAATCAATTGGCCGCGAATATAACCGCCGACCACGCGCTGCAAGGTGTCCAACAAAAACCGCACACGCCCCTGCTGTTGATCGGGCATGTTGCGTCGCAACCATCCGGTCACCTGCGAGCCGCTCGTGAGGAGGTAGATGCTTAGCACCGCCACCAGGATGAAATCCAGGATGCCGCTGAAAAGCCCTGTTAGCAGTGGTACCAGGTTCCCCGCGAAGCCCTCTAAATAGGCAATGGCCTGGTTGAGCACCGTATTAAGCTGGTTCTGCGTTATGCCGAATCTCCCCAATATCTGTTCCAGTTGCGAAGGCTGACCACCTCTGGGCGTCAGTAAATGCTGCACATATGCCGAGAGTGAGATGAACTGCTGGATGGCCGTGCTTACAACCAGGTACAGGAGTGCGGCAATCGCTCCCAGCACGAGCAAGTACACAATCAAGATAGCGAGGTAACGCGGCATCACGCGCTCAAACAACTTCACTACGCCCGCCAGGGCATAGGCGAGTAGAGCCGCTATAATAAGTAAGAACAGCGTCTGGGTGATATGCCCGGCGAACCACAAAATGAGCAGTGCGACGGCGGACCAGGCGAGAATAGCCAGCGGAAGACCGCATCGCCGGGTCCATTTAGCTATTATTGACGTTGAATCTGAGTTGTGGTCTGTACGCGAACGGACAATTGTATCCATGTGTATACCTCTATTTTAAGATAAATTCTATCTTAAGCACGTAAGCAAACACAAAATAGATGCACCTGAAAGAATAAATCAAAGATTAGATGAGCAATACACCAATGGTGACAACGGCTACAATGCCCATTACCACGTAGTCTGCCACCTGCAATGCAGTATCATGCACTACAGTTTGTCGTCCCTGCACTTCGTAGCCGCGCGCATCCAGGGCCGTAGCCAGCTCGGAAGCGCGGCGCAGCGTGCTGGAAATGAACGGGACGAAAAGCGCGATCAGACTTTGCAGGCGCTCGCGCAGCCTGCCGTGCGTATAATCCGCGCCGCGTGATGTTTGCGCTTTGATAAGCAGTTCAACCTCTTCGATAAGTGTAGGGATAAAGCGCAGCGCGATGAGCAGCATCAACGCGAAATCATCGACCGGCAGCCGCAGCCAGCGCAACGGCGTCAACAGTCGCGTCAGACCCTCGATCAGAGCGATGGGGCTGGTGGTCATAGTAAGGAGTAGTGAACAGGCAAAGAGTGTGAGGAAGACTACGAAGAGGGTTACTTCCACCCACACTCCGTCATACGTCAGGACGATAGGACCGATTGGCAGCGCAGAGCTTGTGAGATTGTCGCGTGTGACCCACCACAGGATTACCGCTCCGAGCGTTAATACAATCACCAATCCTCGGATGCGTTTGAACCAGCGCTGGCGTTTCATAGAGCGAATACGCGGAAGAGGCAGCAAGCAGAGCAAGATAAAAAGCGCGAGGGCCACACCGTATACGATAATGCCTCCTCGTAGTAGCGCATATGAAAGCGGCCAGGGGCCGAGTGTGCGTAAAACTTTCATACTCGAATCGCTGAAAAAAAGCACATTGGGTATGATGCCTATCAGCGCGAGCAGCACCAACCAGCGCATCCGTTGCCACATGACGCCGGGAGAGATGCCAGAAAACGCGATGCCCGCGAACAACAACAATACTGCCACGATATGAGGCGTAAAATCCCAGAAATGCTGGTTGGCAATGGTGAAAAAGATGGTCAACCAGAGCATCAGCAGTAACTTCGTCCTGGCGCGCAGGCGGTGTAGCAGGCTTTTCCCAGGATAATAGGTGCCTAACGGGATGTTTTGAAACATTTATGCCTGGCCCTTCTCTGTAATCGCGCGCATTCCCTGGAGCGCGCCAAATGCTTCATCGAGCGTGCTGACCTCGTCGGGAAGCGCCAAACCACCTTTGCGCAACAGTGAGAGCAGTTCGTTGAGCGGCGGCGCGGCCAGTCCCCAGGCGCGCAGTTTCTCGCCCTGCGCGAAGATGCTGCGCGGCTCGCCCTGCATCGCCAGCCGCCCATCATGCAGCACGAAGAGCCTGTCCGCCAATGTTGCCACTTCAGCCATGTCGTGCGACACCAGCACAACCGTAACGCCCTGTTGCTCCTTGATTTGTGTGAGATAGGCGTAAAATTCTTCGCGCCCCTCGGCATCCAGCCCGACGGTAGGTTCATCGAGAATCAGGATCGAAGGCGACATCGCCAGCACACCCGCCAGGGCCACGCGCCTTTTCTGCCCGCCGCTTAACTCGAACGGGTTGCGCATGGCGAACTCTTCATGCGGCAAACCCACCAGGTCGAGCGCGTTCAACACGCGCTTCCGTATATCTTTGCGCCTGAGTCTCATGCGGCGCGGCCCAAAGGCCACATCCGCGTATACGCTGCGCTCGAACAATTGCGCCTCTGGAAATTGAAAGAGCATCCCGGCGCGTTGGCGCAAAGTCGTCCTGTCCGCGCTTTTGCCGTCAACATCGATGCCGTCTACCATCACGCTGCCCGACGTGGGGCGCAGCAGCCCGTTGAAATGCTGCACCAGCGTCGATTTGCCAGAGCCGGTCACGCCTATAATGGCAACGCAGCAACCGCGCTCGATTTCCAGGCTGATATCGTTGAGCGCGGTTTTTTGCAACGGCCCGGCATTTTTGGATTGGTATGTATGGGTAAGATGCCGTGTAATAATGATGGGGTCATTCATTGCAACAACTCCTGCGCAATGGCTTCCACTGTCAGCGCGTCTGGCGAGATGCGGAAACCTGCTATACGCAGTCGCGCCGCCAGCGTCAGAGGTTCAGGAATTGCCAGCTTCAATGCTCTAAGTCGCTCCAGATCGGCGAATACCTGTGGGGGTGTCCCTTCCATCACGATTTTTCCCCGTTCCATGACGACGATTCGCCGCGCCAGGGCAGCCTCTTCGAGCAGGTGCGTGACCTGGATGATGGTCAACCCAAAATCTTTGTTGAGCAGGTGCAGCAAGGCCACGATTTCCTGTCGCGCTAAGGGGTCGAGCTGCGCGGTAGCTTCGTCGGCGATGATGCACTGCGGGCGCAGCGCCAGCACACCCGCGATTGCCAGGCGCTGTTTTTGCCCGCCCGAAAGCTTGCCTGGCGGCATCCCGCGCAGGTGCGCAATGCCGACAGCCTGCATCGCCCACGCCACGCGCTCCCTGATCTCCTGCGCGGGAATGCCGCGCACCGTCAGCGCCCAGGCGACATCGTCTTCAACCACCGTTGCGATGATCTGGTTATCGGGATTCTGGAAGATCATACCCACCGTTTCGCGAATGGCGCGCCAGTTTCCCTGTTCGGCGCTAGCGAGTCCCGCGATCAACGCCCGCCCGCTCGCAGGGATGAGCAGGGCGTTACAGTGGCGCGCCAGCGTAGACTTGCCGCTCCCATTATGCCCGAGCAAAGCAATATATTCTCCCTGTCGCGCCTGGAGGCTCACATTGTTTAAGGCCAGCGCGGAAAGTGCGCTTTCCTTCGACTGGCTCGGATAGGCATAGCTAATGGATTGTAAATCAATCAGAGGTGTCTGTTGCATTATTTCGCTTTCTGCCTCGCAATCCCCAGCCGGCGCACTTCTTTTCTCAAATTTTGCGTCATCCAGTGCCGGCCAATGCTCCCACGCGCAGGGATGAGTCCCACCAGCGCGCGCAGCGTCCAGTAAAGAAAACGCTCGATAATGCCGCTCGGAAATGGGCGCACCTTGTATCCCAGTCGGAGCATAATGAAATTGGTCACGTAGTAGACCACGATCACCACCGGCAAAAGCGCTAACCATGAAACAAGGTAAAACGCGATCCACCAGTAGGTAAACGCAACCTGGGCAACGGCGTTTACAACTGGCAGTATGCTGAAATGCCACCAGTGACCCAGACCACTACTCGCGGCAACGACGCCAATAATGTTGACAGCCCTGTTAAAGACAGTATGAAGACTCCTGATTAAGTCGCTCAGTGGAATGCCCGCCAGGATATCGGTGAGTAGCAGCAGGAAATAAAATGCTAACGAGCCGGCGGTCGTTCCCAGTAGAATGATCCAGAAATCGCTCACGCGATACTTCATGGTCAGGCCAAGAAACAGTCCCGCGCCGCATTGCAGCAACATAGCGGGCCACGCTGCCGGGCCGCTCATAATGCCGATGGTAAAGACAGCTACGCACAGGCTCATCACCCCCACGTAGAAGCCTCGCCGCAGCACGATGATGGCAAACACGATGGGCGAAAGTACCTGAAAAATCGACTTGCCGATGGGCAAGTAAAGCGCGAGAAGTTGAAAAATGACGCCAATATCCGCCAGCAGCGCGCCCTCCGCTATCTCAATAGCCGTTAATCTGCGAAACATGCCTTACCTTTGAAGAAAGTACTTCGATCTCATTATCTGCGAAACATCTGCTGCATTGTACCGTTTTGTGTACTCGCCGACAAGACCCTGAGTGCAATCGCCGACAGTCGCGGGGCTATTGTGTCAAAGGTTGCAGAAGTTTCAGTAGTTGCAGTGGAGTTAGCATTCATTAGATCAGATGGGACACATGGACACATGAGACAGAGATTTGATGGTTATAACTATGGTGATAAACAGGAGCTTTGCTTTGTAGAGTTGCATAAGCAAGCAGACTATATTGAGAGTATACTGTGTATTGAGAGGGAAATGCAAGGATTTTCCATTGATTGACACAACGGCCTATGCCCTTTACAATCTGTCTATCATAATAATGTAGCATCTACATGAAAATACAATGACAGTGAGGTTTTAGGAAGATAGAAATGGAACATCTTAACGCCGTTATCCTGGCGGGGGGCAGTGGGACGCGCCTCTGGCCGCTCAGCACGCCCGCTTTTCCCAAGCAGTTTTTGCCACTTCCCAATGGACGCAGTATGATACAGGAGTCGTTGGCGCGTATGGAGCCGGTGGTGTCGCCGGAACACGCCTGGGTCGTGACTGGCCGCAGTATGGCCGAACTGGCGCGTGAGCATTTGCCGTCGGTGCCAGCAGCCCATATTCTGGGAGAGCCGGTGGGGCGCAACACCTCGGCGGCCATTGCCTGGGCCGCCACCACCATCGCACGCGAAGATGCGCAGGCGATTATGATGGTGGTCACGGCGGACCACGTTATTCGCAATATCGAGGCGTTCAACCAGGCGTTGCGGCTGGCAAGCAAACTGGCCGAACAGGGCCACCTTGTCACCCTTGGTATCAAGCCGACCGCCCCCGAAACAGGCTTTGGCTACATTCGCTACGCGGAACCTCTGGCGCAAGGCTTCGATCACCAGGCGTTTCGTGGCGAGCGTTTCGTAGAGAAACCCAATCTCGCCACTGCTACAGGCTACGTACAGGACGGGCATTATGTCTGGAATAGTGGCATGTTCATCTGGAAGGTTGAGACTATCCTGGCTGAACTGCGCCAGCATCTCCCCGAATTAGCCCGTAAGATCGACACCATCGTGGATGCCATGGGAACCGCCCAGGCGCGCTCTGTTCTCGATGAACTCTGGCCCACGCTGCAAAGTATCTCCATCGATTATGGCGTGTTAGAGAAGACCAGCAACCTGATTGTCATTCCCGTCGATATCGATTGGAACGATGTAGGCAACTGGGAGCAATACGCTTCGTTGTTCGATGCTGACCATGATCGCGTGCGCAGCGTAGGACATCATCTGAGCCTGGGCAGCCAGAACGTCTTTGTCTACAATAATACGGATCGCCAGGTCTTCACCATCGGTCTCGAAGACGTAATTGTAGTGGAGATGGAAGATAAAACGCTCATCTGCCATAAAGACGCTGTGCAGCGTGTCAAAGAAGTGGCCGAAAGCCAGATTAAAAAATTGTAGAGGTCTCCAGGGCGACCGCGAGGGTCGCCCGTACAATACCACGAAAGGGCCGGTTTATGCGTATATTGTACGGGCGACCCTCGCGGTCGCCCTGGAGATCAATGTCCTGATGTTCCCTTTATGCTATAATATTTCGTAATACACAACGATTGAATGGTTTGTCCCTCCATCTAAAAGGAACGGAGTCTTCTATCATGCTCTCCGAACAGCCAGTATATGCCTCTCGCGGTATGGTTGCCTGCGCCAATTACTTTGCTACTCAGGCTGGTTTACGCATACTGATGCAGGGAGGAAATGCTATAGATGCGGCAATTGCTGCTAATGCGACAATGACAGTGGTGTATCCGTCCACCTGTTCAGCAGGCGGTGATATCTTCATGCTCATCTGGCATGAGAAATCGCAGAAGTTGTACGCGCTGAATGGCAGCGGACGCGCTCCGCAGGGAATGCGGCCAGAGTACTTTGCGGCGCACGGGATGCAGAGTATCCCCGAACGCGGCCCGCTTGCCATCAATGTGCCTGGAGCCGTTGACGGCTGGTTCGCGGCATTGGAGCGTTTCGGGTCGCTTCCAGCGGAAACCGTGCTCGCCCCTGCTATCGAGTACGCGCAAGATGGCGTGCCAGTTACGGCCAAACTTGGCGGCTGGCTGGCAAAGGCTGAACTATTGCTCAAACGCTGGGACAGCAGCGCCAGTGTCTTCCTGGCCGACAAGCGACCGCCGAGAACGGGAGAACTGTTGCGCCAGCCCCAACTGGCGCGCACCTATCGCACGCTGGCAAAAGAAGGGCGCGACGCCTTTTATACTGGCCCGCTGGCGCAGAGCATCACGGATTACGTGCAGAAGGTCGGCGGCGTTTTGAGCATGGAAGATATGCGGCAGCATCATTCCGACTGGGTAGAGCCGATTTCCACCAGTTATCGCGGCTACGATGTCTACGAGTTCCCGCCGAATACGCAGGGCATCACCGCGCTTGAAATGCTCAATATTATTGAGGGCTATGACCTCAAATCTTTTGGCTATCATTCGGGCGAATACCTGCATGTCCTGCTCGAAGCGAAGAAGCTGGCTTTTGCCGATAGAGATACCTATGTCTCCGATCCCGCCTTTGTCGATGTGCCGGTTGAACGCTTACTCAGTAAATCCTACGCGGAAGAGCAGCGCACACGTATTAATCCGAGGAAAGCATCGGCGAGCGTCACGTCCGGGCTTGAGAAAGAGGGCGATACGATGTACATGTGCGTGGCAGATGGCGAGGGCAACGTCGTCTCGCTCATTCAAAGCCTGTACATGGGCTTTGGCAGTGGCGTGGTCGGCGGCGATACGGGCGTGCTGCTGCATAACCGGGGGGCATACTTTTCGCTTGATAAGCGGCACGTCAATTACTTGCAGCCGGGCAAGCGCACCATGCATACGCTGACACCCGCCATGGTGTTGCGCGATGAGAAACCATATATGGCGCTGGGAACGATGGGCGGCGACGCGCAGCCGCAGGTACACGTTCAACTTCTGACGGCCATGCTCGATTTTGGCATGAATCCGCAGCAGGCCATCAGCGCGCCACGCTGGCGCAGTGGCCGCATGAGATTGTACCCGCCCGTTCGCCACAATGATCACATACCGGGACAGCGCGGGCTAGATGAACTCACAGACCGCGATGTGGCCGAAGTGGTGCTTATGGAGAAACGTTTCACGAACGGCGCGCCTTTACTACTAGAGATGCTCGGACATCGCATACAGCTTGAAGAGTCGTGGGGCGACGGCATGGGTCACGCGCAAGCCATTCGCATCAACCCTGCTACCCATCTCTTCGAGGGAGCCGCCGACCCTCGCTGCGATGGACTCGCCCTGGGCTGGTAGCAATACAATAGATATAATGGATGTGGATAGATGCTTTCCGTAAGGAAGAAGGGTAAAGCCATGACAGTTCAACCATCTCGCATAAGTATCCCGCCAGAAATACTGGCGTTATCGCACGAACGTGATGAATTACGCAGAAAAGGCAAATATGAGAAAGCGGATGATCTCAAACGACAACTAGAAGAGGCCGGTTATGGCATTAAAGATAACCCGCATGGAGCACACCTGATCGTTTTGCCGGGCGTTGAGATCGATGGCGTGAACTACCGCACGTCGCGCCACGTCCCATCGGAGTTGGACCATGCCGATACCTGCGCGTTTTCGGTGAATATCCTGGCGCAAAACACCTTTGAAGCAACGCGGCGCTGTATCGAAAGCATCGAGCGTTTCGCTATTGGACACACTATCGAAATCATACTGGTTGACAATGGGTCGCAGGATGAATTGCACGCCTGGGCTAAAACGATGCAACAACAAGACACGCGCCTGCATATCTTGCGCATTACCCGCCCGGTGGGTGAGGCAGAAGCGCGTAACGTCGGCTTGAATCGCAGTCTCGGCCAGTTCATTTTGATTCTCGATAGTTCGATTGAACTAACCGGAGACGTGTTCACACCGCTCGCCGAGACCCTTTCAAATTCTGAAGTGGGTATTACAGGTCTGCGCGGCCTGCGTTCAGAAGATATGCGCCACTTTGAAGAAACAAGCGAGCTTGAAGTCGAAGCCATTACTGGAACGTGTATGGCATTTCCCAGAAGTTTGCTCAAACGCGCCGGACTTTTTGACGAACGCTTCCGTTTCCCATTTTATATGGATATCGATTTCAACTTTGCGGTGCGAGATTGCGGGAGAAGCGCTCTGGTCATACCGGGCTTACCCGCGCGCAGCTACCCGCAGCAGGAATTTAACGCGAAGATGTCAGACGCTGAGCGCACCCGCCTGACAAAGAGAAATTTCTACCGCTTCCTCGACAAATGGGGGCACCGGGACGACTTATTACTTGCGCAAGAAGAGTAAAATTTGCATGAATTCGTGATACAATACTGCCAGGATTAGACGCTCGTAAGCTAATCATCTTCTGTGCAGCATAGGCGCTAGCCATACGCTCAATTTGCTCTACACGCCCGCTTGCGTAGCGACCTGGCGTGATTTTATTCTCTAAGGAGTTGTGAATTGGTAACAATGACAAAGCGAAGTGATATCCCCGCAGATTATACCTGGGACCTGGAGAGTATATACTCCACTCATGATGACTGGGAACAATCGTTTCAGTCACTGGCGCGTCGCTTGCCAGAGCTTGAGGCGCAACAGGGAACGCTGGCTCAGAGCGGGCAGGCCCTCTTAAACGTGCTGCACGTGCGCGACAAGGTGTACGAGCAACTGGAAACGCTCTTTGTCTATGCCTCCATGCGCAAAGATGAAGACACCACTAATAGCAAGTACCAGGGTATGCATGATCGCGCCATGCAATTGTTTGTGCGCGTTTCGACGGCTTTTTCATTTCTCGAACCAGAAATCCTGGCCATCCCACAATCCACGCTGAATGGCTTTGTGCAGGAAACCGCGGGCTTGCAGGAATACCGGCACGAGTTAGATGATATGAGCCGCAAACGCCCGCATGTGCGTTCTGCCGAGGTTGAGGCGGTGCTGGCAGCCGCGGGCGAGATTTCCGAGGGGCCCGATTCCATCTTCTCTATGATTGATAACGCTGATCTGCGCCTGCCGCTCATCAGAGATGAGGCAGGCGCAGAAGTGCAGCTTACCAAAGGCAATTACCTGACCTATATTCGCAGCACAGACCAGCGCGTGCGTAAGGAGGCTTTTGATGGGATGCATAGCACCTTCTTCAAGCAGCGCAACACGATTGCCGCGACCCTCTCCGCCAAGATAAAAGCGGATATCTTCCATACTCGCCAGCGCGGTTATGGCTCGTGCCGCGAACTTGCCCTGTCGCACTATAACATACCGGTGAGCGTGTATGATAACCTGATCAATACGGTCAGCGAGCATATTCCGGTACTCAATCGCTATATGGAATTGCGCAAGCGCATCCTGGGCCTTGACGAATTGCACATGTACGACCTGTACGTTCCAATTGTGAATGATACGGATGACGAGATTAGCTACCAGCAGTCCTGCGATACCGTTGTAAGAGGCCTGGCACCACTGGGTGAGAACTACGTCACTATCTTAAAGACCGCATTTCAACAACGCTGGATTGACGTGTACGAGACGCCCGGCAAGCGCGGTGGCGCCTATAGCGGCGGCGGCTACGCTACCCATCCGTTTATCCTGCTCAATTACCAGAATAAGCGTGACAGCATGTACACGCTGGCGCACGAGCTTGGACACTCGATGCACTCGTTTTTCTCGCGCAGCAACCAGCCTTTTCACTATGGTGACTATAGCATATTTGTCGCCGAAGTCGCCTCGACCCTCAACGAAAACCTGCTCACAGACTACCTGCTGCGCACCAACAGCGATCCAGCCGTGCGCCTGGCTCTTCTGAATCAAACGCTCGAAGACATTCGCGGCACGCTCTTCCGCCAGACTATGTTTGCCGAGTTTGAGCAGCGCGTGCATAGCAGCGCCGAAGAGGGCGAACCCCTGACGGCGGATAGCCTGAGCGAAATGTATCATCAACTCAATCAAAAATATTACGGCGGAGTTGCTAAAGTTGACGAATTGATCGGCATCGAATGGGCGCGTATCCCGCATTTCTACAGCAGTTTCTACGTCTACCAGTACGCGACGGGCATTTCCGCCTCCATCGCCCTGTCGCAACAGATTTTGCGCGAAGGCCAGCCCGCCGTTGATCGCTATCTGAAGTTCCTCTCGTCAGGTTCGTCAGATTACAGCATCGAACTTCTCAAGAAAGCTGGCGTCGATATGGCTTCGCCCGAACCCGTGCGCCAGGCCTGCCAGCAGTTTGAATTGTACCTGAAACAGATGGAGGATTTGCTTGGAGCATAATCAGAAGCGACTACAACCAACGATTGATCGAGGAGTTCCGCGCCGACCGGAGCAACAATGGCGAAGCGTTCAAAGGCAGACCGTTGCTCCTGCTTACAACCACTGGTGCCAGGAGCGGTCAACGTCGCGCGACGCCGATGATGTATGTACCCGACGGGGAACGCTTGCTCGTCATCGCCTCCAACGCGGGCGCGCCATCCCATCCTGCCTGGTACTACAACCTGGTGGCCCACCCGCAAGTCACCGTCGAAGTCGGGAGAGACACCTACGATGCCACCGCCATTGTGACGGAAGGCGAGGAACGGCAACGGCTATGGACCATAATAGTAGAACAGCATCCCTTTTTCGCCGAGCATCAGGCAAAAATAACGCGCCAGATTCCAGTGATTGCGCTGGAACGCAGAGATGGGTAAAGACGGGTAGTTGTCATCAGGAGTTTGTCCTCAAAGGCGTTCACCCTGCCCGCCTGCTGTCATTCTGAGCGCAGCGAAACATCTGAACGCCGTCCCACGAGAGATCTTCGCCTGCGCTCAGAATGACTAGCAGGCTCTGGTCGCTCTAAACTATGTTATTCGATCAGCACACCCAGATGCTCCCAGAAAAAGGCCCGTTCGCTTTCGTAAGGGAGCAACTTAAGCGCATCCTGGGGAGAGAACCAGCTCACTTCAACGAAACGCGGGTCGGTAGGGAGCTGGGAATGACTATTGCCCGGCGCGTATGCCAGGAAAAAGTGTATCGTCTTCTCTTCCACATCTCCATTGCTCTTCGTAGATTCCCGCATAATCGTACCGAGGTGCGTAAGTAACTGGACATTCTCCAGGCCCGTCTCCTCGTAAATCTCGCGTAAGGCGGCTTGCTCGATAGTCTCTCCCGCTTCAACATGGCCCTTGGGCAATACCCAGGAGTTGCTTATCTGCGCGTGTTGGGCAAGCGCGACCTTTAGTTGACCGTCGATCTCCCGAAGAATGATGCCACCTGCCGATGTTGCTGTTTTCGTTGCCATTTTGTCTTCCTTATCCGCTTTCGACTCTCCTGGTTCCTAGCACGAACCGCAAATTCCATTCTTCATGAATACCATCCAGCCTTTTTTCCTCTTCTAGCCTGGTGAAGACCTCTGTTTTGAACTGCTCTAAGACTGCTGGTTCCATATGTTCCAGGGAGTAACGTGTGCCATGGGTCCATTTGGCGTCCCACCACTGCTGCGCGTCGGCATAGATAAACTCGGTCTGCTCGTGTAATACCTGTACATCCACAAAACCGGTGGCTGCGAGGTAAGTAGGCAGTTCGGAGAGATCGAGACTCGCTCCGCCAGCGCTAAGAGGGAAATGGTACTGTTCGTGGTATGCACTGATGCGTTTGCTGTACCACTGCGATAGCGCACCATCATGCGCAACCGTTATGCCCAGCTTGCCGGGGACTCGCACAGTCACTCCGAGTGTACCGCTAGCGCGCAGGACACGGAAAAATTCGGCCAACGCCTGTTCAAAATGTGGGAAAAGGAAGATAGCGAATCCACACAGCACGTAGTCGAAGGAAGCCGTTTCAAACGTCAGGTGTTCCGCATCCATCGCGAGGACGGATGCGTTCAGGAGGCCCCGCCGCTCGATCTCGGCCCTCGTTTCCTGGAGCATTTGTTCGGCCAGGTCGATCCCAGTGACCTGGCCGTGAGGCCCAACTTTTTCTGTTGCCGGAAAAAGGTTCGCGCCCCTGCCTGCGCCCACATCCAGCACCCTGGAACCCTCGCTAATACCCATACGCTCAACCAGACCCTTTCCCGCATAGGAAAAGGGGTCTGGCCCCACACTGCCATAGATTGTGGCTACGCGGTTATACAGGTCGGCGATGTTTGCCTTTGGCCCTTCCGGGTTATCTAACATGTCCATCGGATTCTCTCAAGCGCTAGGGGTTATCCCACTCTCTGCCATCTCTCTCGATCAACTCCTCGGCTTCCTCTGGCCCCCAGGTTCCTGCCGGGTACGTATGCACTGAGTCGGCGGGCATATTCTTCCAGCCGTTGATGATGCTGTCCACGATGCGCCAGGATGCCTCTACTTCGTCGCGGCGAATAAAGAGAGTCGAATCACCCATCATTGCATCTGCCAGCAGGCGTTCGTAGGCTTCGGGCGAAACGATACCAAAGGCTTTGGCATACGAAAAGTCCATATCGACCGATTCGAGCTGGCGGGCTGCGCCGGGAATCTTCGCGCCAAATTTCAGCGTAATACCTTCGTCGGGTTGAATGCGGATGGTCAGGCGGTTGGGTACCAGGCCCTTTGTCTCCGAGGGTTTGTAGAGCTGGTGAGGCACGCGCTTGAACTGGATGGTCACTTCGGTACTGCGCGCGGGCAGGCATTTGCCAGTGCGAATGTAGAATGGCACATCGGCCCAACGCCAGTTTTCGATGAACAGTTTTAACGCCACAAAGGTTTCTGTCGTTGAATTGGGAGCAACCCCTTTTTCCTCTTTGTATCCTGGAACGGACGCGCCATCGATCACGCCAGCCGTGTACTGGGCGCGCACCGTATTGGTGGCTACCTGCTCTGGAGTGAGCGCGGGAATGGCCCGCATGACTTTTACCTTTTCGTCGCGAATGGCGTCCGCGTCAAATGCTACAGGGGGTTCCATGGCTGTCAGGCAGAGCACCTGCATGATGTGGTTCTGCACCATATCGCGGATCGCGCCGGACTCCTCGTAATATTCAGCGCGCGTGCCGATACCCAGGCTTTCAGCCACCACAATCTGCACATGATCGATATACTTCTGGTTCCACAGCGGCTCAAAGATGCCGTTGGCGAAGCGCAATGCCAACAGGTTCTGCACCGTTTCCTTGCCCATGTAGTGGTCGATGCGGTAGGTTTGATTCTCACGGAAGACGCGCGCCAGCTCGCGATTGAGCTTTTGCGCGGAGATCAAATCGCGCCCGAAGGGTTTCTCAATGATGAGGCGCGTCCAGGATTCTTCGTCGCCGTTATTGTGCTGCTGGCGCGCCAGGCCCGCGCCGCCAAGCTGGTGAATAATCTCGGAATCGGTCGTCGGTGGCGTTGCCAGGTAAAAGAGGCGATTACCCATAGTGCCTTTTTCCTCGTCCAGCCGTTCGAGCAGGTCGGCCAGCTTCTGGTATCCCTCGCGGTCATTAAAGTCTGACTGGCAATAAAAGAGGTTTTGCGCGAAATCTTTTTGCCCCTTTTCGTCTAATTTATCGTCGGGGTCCATATATTTGTTGGCCGAATCCAACGCCATTGCTCGCCATTGCTCATCGGTCATGGGGCGGCGCGCGAATGCTACGATACAAAAACTCTGGGGCAGCGGGTGATCATGCATTATATGTGCCAGCGTAGGCAGCAGCTTGCGCTGTGTCAGATCGCCTGTCGCGCCAAATATAACTACCACGCACGGCTCCGGCGTTTGACCATTTTGCCAGATTGTATGTTGTTTCAAGGCCATTTGGGGATGAACTACTTGTTCCATTGAAAAACTCCTCATGGATAAAAAATTTGCTATAGTGAGTATACCGCACGGGAATAGATTCTGTATAGCCAACTCGTTATTCATTTTAAGCAAGGTGGTGGGAACACACTGCCCGGCGATAACAAGCGCATTACGATTGTACCGATCGATGCGAGCAATCTGCCATCTGTGCAACTAAAAACTATACCAAAGCCGACGTAGGCCAGGTTCTCTTGTCATTAAGTTGTATGCGCACTATACTAGTAACCTGATGTGTCGAATGAGGAAATCAAAGCAGCACCCTTTGCGCGCTATGCCTGATTGCGGTGGAGCTTGAATATAATCCCTTCTGTTATGGATGAGGGAACTGACGAGGATGTTATGGAACGGTATGACATGACCATTATTGGTGGGGGATCTGGTGGGTTGACGGCGGCCCGCATCGCGACTGCGTTGGGTGCGAATGTTTTGCTGGTGGACAAAGAAAAACTGGGCGGCGACTGCTTGAATTATGGTTGCGTGCCGAGTAAAAGCCTGATCCATGTCGCCAGGGTGGTGCAGCAGGCCAGGGATGCGGCTAAACTGGGACTCATGCCGGTCAGTCTTGACGTAGATATGGCGAAAGTGTCGGCCTACGTGCAGGGGGTGATTAGCCGCGTGGGAGAAGCCGAGCATGTCTATACCGAAGGCGTCACTGTCAAGTTCGGTCATGTAGCCTTTAAGTCTCCGACCGAGTTGGATTTGAATGGCGAGAGCGTCCACAGTCGAAATACCATTATCGCCACTGGTTCGCGCCCCGTCGTTCCCAGAGTTCGAGGGGTTGGCCGAAACAGGCTACCTGACCAACGAAGGCGTATTTGACCTGACTCGCCTGCCTGCTTCACTTGTGGTAGTTGGCGGCGGTCCTATCGGCGTTGAACTGGGCCAGGCTTTTCGACGACTGGGCGCGCAGGTCACGCTTATCCAGGGATCGGCGCGCATCTTGCCCAGAGAGGATGCGGAGGTTTCGGAAGCGGTCGCGAGTGTCCTCAAATCCGAGGGCATCGAGATTGTCACCAATGCCCGTTTCATTAAAGCCAGCCGCAACGGTGACAAGAAAGTCGTAACGGCGAAGCAAGGCAACGATCTACTCTCATATGAAGCGGATGAGATTGTGCTGGCTCTGGGACGGCAGCCAAATGTGGATGGTCTAAACCTCGAAGCGGCAGGTATCAAGTACGATGCCAGAGGTATCAAGGTTGATGACTATCTCCAAACGACAGCGAGTAACGTGCTGGCAATTGGCGATGTCATCGGTGGCTACCTCTTTACGCATGTGGCGGCGTACCAGGCGGGTGTGGCAGTGCGCAATGCGCTTGTTCCGGTGGCAAAGAAGAGGGTCGATTATCGTGTCGTTCCCTGGTGTACCTTCACCGACCCCGAAGCGGCGCGCGTCGGGCTGACACCCGGCGAAGCCGAGAAGCAGTACAATCAGATGCGTGTCGTGAAGTTCCCATGGGCCGAAATCGATCGCGCCCAGGCAGAGGGCGAAACAGTTGGCTTCATCAAGCTGGTGCTGGCTGGTAAGAAAGATGAAATCGTAGGAGCGCATATGGTAGGCGCGCGGGCGGGCGAGATGCTGGGCGAGTTGTCGCTTGCCATGCAGCACAATCTGACCCTCAACGATATTCTCGATACCATCCACGCCTACCCCACCCTGAACACTGGTATCCAGCAGACCGTCTTTGAGGCGTATCTCGAAGGTTCCTCTATCGCCGGCAACCGCAAGATCATACGAGCCATTAGCAGTTTTCGCGGGCAAAAGTAAGGGTAGTGGAATGAAAAGTGCCAGGAGCGAGCTTCCTGGCACTTTTCATTCCACTATCCTTACTTTTTTTTAGGAGCAGGTGGGCGGAAATAGCGAGCATGTGTGTTCAGGCGCGTAATGATAAAGGCGAGCACTGCGCATATCGCGAGGGGGGATATGACTGACCAGTAGATGGACAACTTCATTACGGTATACAATCCCAGCGCTGTAATTCCGTACACCAGGAGAAGCACAGTGGTCAAGGCGGTGACCACCGTGGCGAAGCGCGTGCGCAAATGCGCATCGATCATTTTATGTCGCAATTTGCTTTGCTCGCTCATTCGCTTTTGCTCATCAAAAACCTTCTGTCGTTCGTTGAAGAGATTCTCGCGTTCCTGCGCCAGCGCTTGTTCCAGCATCTCGTTTTTGCGCTGCGCCTGCCGCATGAGCGCCACCAGTTCAGCCACGTGCTGATCTTCCGTTTGTTTGACCTGAAACTCTAGCGTTTTGATCACGTCGTGTAAAATAGGCGGCGTATGTTCGGGAGAAAGTACCATTGTTTGCGCAGCTTCCGTCACCAGTTTACCGGCCTCCTCCTCAACAGCATCCTGGAATGAGTGATAGAGTTCCTGGTAGCGCTGCTCCATCTCCTGCACTATTTGTTGTTTCTGGTTGAGTTCGTCCATCATTTCACGCAGATGGCTTTGATACTGCTCGATCTCCAACTGGTGAGCGTGGTGGATGGTCTCGACTTCCTGATCAAATTGCGCCTCTGCCTCGCTATATTGAGCGATACGGCTTTGTAATTCTTCTATTTCATGATGCAAACGGCGATTTTCATCGCGCACCTGGGCCAGCTGGCGCGCGCTCAGTTTTCCATTGGACGCATCGCTGGGGATGATCGGTAAGACATCAGTTGTGCGGTTGCGTTTTTCGCTGAGGATGACCTGACGGCTCAGATGTCGCGCATAGCGGTCGTATGATTCTTTGGCAATATTGCCGTTCGTATCATAGGTTGACATCGGTTTCTCCCTCAAATCCTGCGTTGCGCGCAGAAAATGATTGTTTCGCACGTTATGCGCCCGTTGATAGACGAAATGATATACTCTCTCTTTCTCAATTATGCACAGTATAAAGGAATTTTGCAAGAGGTTTTTTTCTAAAATATGATAAATGCCCGTGTCGGGTGAGATTTTCTTACCCGATGTAAGAGATTTTCAGGAAGCAGAGACATCAGGGTAAGCGTCGCCAAGATATTGCGCCACAAAACCCTGCAAGATTTCTATATACTTTTGCGGATTATCGCCGTAAGCCGCGCAGTGATTCGACCCCTCGGCAAAGTAGGTTTGCAGCGGAATGTTATGCCTTCGTGCTTGCTCGACGATTTGACGAGCATGGGTGAAGGGTATGAACTTGTCATCCGTTCCATGTATAAGCAGGACCGGCGGAATGTGGAAATCGCGCGATTTCCGCAGGCCCGTGCGCCATCTTTTCATGCTACCAGCCGGGTGCGCGATGAGTCCGTGACCAAAGCGCAGGCGAAACACAGGCCTGCTGAACGCGACCGTGCCCCAGGAGATCGCGGAAAACATGCTTTTCAACCAGCGCAGGGAAGGGGACCAGGAGTGGCTTATCTCCAACAATTGCCAGTGGACGAAACTGTGTAAGATGGTATCCAGGTGGGCATAGGGGCTGTCGGCCACTATAGCGACTACATCAGGATGCGGTGGCATCAGCAGGGTGATGGCCGCGCCCATCGAGAAGCCATGCAGGACGATTTTGCCGGGCAGGGTTTCTTCCTGCTGTAGAGCGACGGCAATAGCAGCTTGCAGATCGCGTACTTCCGCGTTGCCGCCGGACGTGTTGACGCTTTCGCTGTTCCCATGACCGCGAAAATCGAAGAGCAGAATATTGTAGCCGCTATGATATTCGAGGGTTGCCACCGTGCGCAGGGCCGCGCCTGAGACCCGGTATCCATGACAGATAATGACGGTGGGGGCGGCTTGAGGCTGCGCCCAGAACTCACCATATAGCAGTTTCCCATCGTTAGTATGGAAAAGAAGTGTGCGCTGAAGTGCTACGGGTGGGTCTGGCAGTGGATCGGGCATTTTCCAGGGTAGCTGTGTTTCATCAATTGCGAAATGTGGCCGGGAAAATTCTTCTACAAAAAGGCGCGCCAGTATAACCAGGCCGGTGGTTGCGGCGACGCCCATAACACTTCCACCGGCTGCCAGGCTCACAATCCAGTGACGTTTGTTCAATTCGTGGGGCGCCTTTCTATGCTTTTGACTACGTTCGATACTAGATTAGATCAATTTGAAACGCATAAAGTGTCACGAATGGCAACCTGGCCCTACAACCTAATTCATTACAACCAGCATACCTTTTATCAGTGTTTAGGAGTTCCTATTGGAGTAATGGTTAGCGTTGGTAGCCCGATAGGCGTGCCTGTGCCGCCCGGAGTAGGCGAGCCGGATGGTGTGCCCGATGGCGTTGCCGAATTAGTTGGAGATGGCATGGCTGTATTGGTTGGCGTCGGCGACGCCACAATAGCCGTAAAGAAGGCGTCCGATGTGAGCGAGCACGGTGTGACATTGGGAATGCTAAAGGTTATCTGGATAAGTACCACATGGTTAATGGCGCTTGCCTGAATGGTTACGGAGAAAACGGCCAGTCCATCGCTAGTGGTGGTAGTTTTTTCGGTTACACTGGTGCCATCAGGCCAGAATACTACAGCGATTGCCGAAGCGCCACTCACCCCGACAGGATTGCCATCAACCGTGTGCGTGTATTTACCATAGACATTGACAACACTATTTGGGCTGTAGACTGGCGTGGTATCGGTTGCCCAACCGCCACAATAATACGGAGCCAGCCCCGGAGTGGGCGATCCATTAAATTGACCGAACACGACGGTGAGTGTCGCAACCGGCGTGCCAGGAACAGCCTGTGTGCTGCCGCTGCTGCACGCCACTACAATTACTGTCAACACTACAAGTAAGAAAATACCCGCGCTTTTTAATAGCATCGAACGTGATGTTTTATTTCTGTCTGGTTGAGATTGCATGTATGTACAATGACCCTTATCTACCTGATTACCTTGGAACTTTGCATATTCATGGAATAGTATAGCATGACCCGCCGATTGTCTCGTCTGAAGCGCGCTTTCCTACCATAAAAGTACTAGCTATTCATGTTCAAAATAGTCGTTCTTTCTCAATGAACGAACGCGCACCAGCCAATTGTTTCATAAAACATGCCCGGTTCTGTGTGTCATAAAGCGAATGATCCATAACCAGTAGCGACGCCCCTTGCGGGCGTCCCGTCCATGTAACTTATCAGGGAAAGCATAGGAGAATACGGACGAGACGCCCGCAAGGGGCGTCGCTACTGGCTTTGCGGAAGACAATTTTATCAGGATACGATCACGGTCAGGTTCATGTTGGGATGAATTGTACAGAGCAGTTTGAAGGTGCCGCTGGTATTGAATGGCCCCACCATACTGCTGTCATTGCCGTTGAGCGTCACATTTACGGTTGGCGCGCCCGACTCTGCTTTCAGAACCTGGTTGTTCCCGTTCCACGTGCCATTCATAATGGTGTGTAGCACGGCAACATCGTCGATAAGATTGACGGACTGTCCCTTGCTTATGGTGATGGAAGACTGAAGGAAGTTCGATCCCGCCATATGCACGGTTGGTCCCGTTGGCACATTGCTCTGGTCATAGATGCCGCACGCGGCAATGGTCGTCGTCAAAATGCCTAACAGGACTAACCCTACAAGGACTTTTTTATACATAAACTGTTCCTTTCAAAATGCACAAATGAGTATTTTGCGGCAAGCTCACCTGCGAGCCTGATGATAGAGGATCATGTAGTAATCCACTTTAGTATCATATCAAAAAAGCGGGAGTGCTACCAGATGAGAGGAAACTGGCTTTCAAAAAAATATCCCAGGCCGCATACTTTCTGGCCTGAGACATTCATAAAAACTGCGTAATAGCGCATACGGGAGTCGAACCCGTGATCTCCGCCTTGAGAGGGCGGCGTCCTGGACCACTAGACGAATGCGCCTTGTTTGATGTGCCATTATCATAACGGGTGGCATCGTTTTTGTCAATAGCATTTTTGCTCTGCTTGCTAACCGTTCAGCGTTTCGCGCTGCACCGCTGGCCCGGCCAGAAAAGAGGCGACGATGGCGACCGCCGCAAATGGCAGGATCACCGAGAAAGCCAGCGTGATACTGCCGCTATGACTGAACAGCAGGCCGATTAATGGTGGCCCTACCAATATAGTTGGTGTTGAATACATGCTTGCCAGCCCCTGCGCAATGCCTTTGCCCACGCCTTTCAGGCGCGCGGCTTCGTTGAATACCGAGGTGTAGGGGATAGTGGAGCCTAAGGCAATCATCGCTATGCCGAGCGCGGTAAGCGGGGCGAAACTAAGCGGCAGCGCGAGCAAAAGCACTCCTGCGCCGCCCAGTATCGTGCCAACGCGCAGCAATGGGATAGCTCCGATTACGCGCCGCGCGATCAAGATGCCGCCCAGGGGACGGAAGAACACGCCGGAGAGCAGCGCAATGGAACCGAGCGTAGCCGCCAGGCCAAGCGACAGACCATACTGGTGAGCAAGATACACTGCTATCCAGGCGGCGATAGCGTTGCCCAGGCCAAAGGTTCCCATATGCGAAAGGCCGAGCGACCAGACCGCTGGAGAACGCAATCCGGCTCGCACATCAATTTTTTGACGCTCGTGCGGCTGAAAACCGTCATCTACCAGCAGCCACACTATTATCGAGGCGATGCCCAGCAAACCCCAGCATAAGAACGCGCCTTGCCAGTTGAACCGCGTTGCCAGCAGAGGGGTTAGCAGCAGTCCAAGACCTGAACCGATCTGCACCGAGCCGCCATAGAGTCCCTGACCCAGCGGCGCGTATTTCCCCAGGCTGGCTGCAACACCCGCTCCTGCCACAAAGGTGCCGCCCGATCCAAATCCGATGAGCATACGACAGGCCAGTATCCAGGTAAGATTGGGAACGAGGGGCAGCAAGACTCCGCCCAGTACTAGCACAAAGCTAAAGCCAACCAGCACCGGGCGCGGCCCGAAACGGTCAGTAAGCGCGCCCGCCGGTATATACATAAACGCCAGCCCCAGAAAGAGAAAGGTCGAGAGAAGACCGGCCTGCCCCCCATTGATATGCAATTCCTTACTTAACAAAGGGATAAGTGGGCCATAGTTGGTGTAGTTGACCGCCACTACCACCGAGGTGATACAGGCCGCGAATATGCGCAGTGGGATGCTGGAAGGTCTGCGCAGTGGTCGCGCTTCGGACCTGATTGCCGCTTCAGAAATATCTGGACGCGAATGGGACATATACGGCCTGCTCCTTGCTAACAAGCTATGCCTGTTTTTATGAGTCCTTACCGCCAGGCGGTTCGCAAGATATGAAGAACTCTTCTTCGTCAATCTGCCGCCGCAGGCGGCAGGCAAAGATTGCCCTGGACGGCGTTGTAATAGTGATACGCATTGTACAATAAAAAGGTACCAGACTGGATGACTCTCTTTTTCACTCTGCTTGAAAGTATGCTATAATTTCGCAGGTTGGTTAATTGGGTAAGGGTTGCTCGAATGGAACTTTCAACTTATTTTGGCGAGGCGCTGGCCACGCAAAAAATTGCGTCGAGGTTAGAGGAGCAGATTCATGATTCGGCCAAACGTTTATTGCACTCGTTGCGGCACGGCCAATCGCGCCCAATTTGCTTTTTGTTATGCCTGCGGGCAGCCCTTACAAAATATGGCAACAGCATCGTCAGCCCCCTCTACAGATAATAGCGGCTCCGGTGGGTATCGTAGCCATTCAGGCCAGCTCGCGCCCAGGTATTTGCTCAAGCAACGCTACCGCATCATCGCTCGCCTGGGCAATGGTGGTTTTGGAGCGGTGTATAAAGCAGGGGATGAACAGTCTGGTAATCGCCCTGTGGCCGTCAAAGAGATGAACCGGGGCGGCCTCACCCAGCTTGAGATAGCCGGAGCCGCAGATGCCTTTAAGCGTGAAGCTTTGCTGTTGGCAAAACTAAAGCATCCCAGTCTGCCCGGTATCTACGATCACTTTACCGAGGCGGGACGCTGGTACCTCGTGATGGATTATATCGAAGGCGAAACGCTGGAGGCGCGTTTTGATAGATTGGGACGTTTGCGAGTGGAAGACGTTTTGCTGGTCGGGATGCAGCTTTGCGAAGTGCTTGGTTACTTGCACAATTGCCAGCCACCGGTGATCTTTCGCGACCTTAAACCGGCCAACATCATTGTATCGCCGCAGGGGCGCATCTATTTGATTGATTTTGGCCTGGCGCGCCTCTTTGATCCCGCGCAGTCAAAAAATTCCAGTCCCTTCGGCTCTCCCGGTTACGCGGCCCCGGAACAATACGATAGCCCGCAGACGACTGTGCGAGCCGATATCTATAGCCTCGGCGCCACCCTGCACCAATTGTTGACCGGCGACTATCCGCCTCTGCGACCCTTTGAGTTTGCTCCAATCCGTTTTCCTCCCATGTCATCCCTGGCTAGCCTGGGTGGTCTGATTATGCGTATGCTGGAGATGAATCCTGATCGGCGGCCAGAGAATATGTTGGTAGTTACGCGTGAGTTACACCGTATCGCTAACCAGGTAAGGGAGGCCAGCAAGGGCGCCGCCCAACAGGCAAACAAACAACCTCCTGTGCCATTAACATCAGGGAGTTCCTTCACCTCTCGCGATCTTTCCAGAAGTCCATCCAGGCCTCTTTTCGAGTGGGCTATCAGGGGCTTTGCCCCGTCAAGCAGTTCCACAGACGCCTCGCGGCGGCCCTGTATCGAGCGGAAATTTGATTGCTCCACCTGCCGGTACCGAGTTTTGCGTCTTTGAGGGGCATTTGGGAGCTATTGAAGACCTGTGCTGGTCTCCAGACGGCGCGCTCATCGCCACCATCAGCGAAGACAAGACCACGCATATTTGGAACGCGGGAACAGGAGCTATTGTCCAGACGTATTGAGATGCCCGAAAACGCGCGATGGCGCTGGCGTGGTCGCCAAACGGCTCGATGCTCGCCTTCGGATTTGCCGGAGATAAACGCAATCCTGAAACACTACAGGTTATCTCGGCATTATCGGGAGAACAGGTATTTGCCTATGTCAGTAACGCCAGTTTCTGGAACACCCAGGCGGATAAGACCATCTCCGCGTTGGCGTGGTCGCCCGATGGTACGCGACTGGCTTGTGGTGGTGGTGAATATAAAATCGATATTTTTGATACGCGGCTGTGGAGACAACACATCACGTATAAAGGCCATAATAGCGCCATTTCCGCCCTGGCGTGGTCGCCCGATGGCAGGCAGATTATCTCAACGGGAGCCGATGACGCTATGCATCTCTGGGATGCCATGAACGGCAAGAATGTGTCTACCTATTTCAAGCATTCTAGCATCGTATCAGGCGTAGCCTGGTCCCCCAATGGGCAACGCATCGTTTCCATCAGTTATGATAAAACTGCTCAGATCTGGAATGCTGTCACTGGCACGTCGCTCACTACCTATCGCAACCATATCGAGCGCATCCAGAGCGTGGCCTGGTCGCCCGATGGAACTCGCATCGCTACGGGAGGGCGCGATGGCATCGTACATGTCTGGGACGCCAACAAAGGCACAACCATTTTGACATACAAAGGGCACAAGGATGGCGTCAGCGTCGTCCGGTGGTCGCCCGATGGTAAACGCCTGGCAACGGCCAGTGCGGATAGAACGGCCCGCGTCTGGTACGCTGCCTGATAAAAGCATTTATTCGGCGAAGGAAACAGCGTGATACTTTGCCTCGGAATGCGCAATCGCGTGTTTCTTCATTGGAATAGGCTGGTTCTCGATGATTTGTTGCAACCGAAGCCCGATCAATTCCGCCTCATGTTTTTCTGAGTTCAATAAAACCACCAGTGTATCATTGCCATGGATGCTCAGCAGGTCATTTTTGCGAATATATTTACGCAAAAGTGGGATCAGTGAGCTTAACATCTGGCGTGTAAGCTGCTGTTCGCGCGCTGGCAGGTAGTTCGACTGGTCAACGTTCGAGCGGCTGATGCGGAAGACGATGACGCTCTGGGTGTTGCAAATGCGCCGCAGTTTGCGCTGCTCATCCTCGATGATTTTGGTTGAAGCGACCGCTTGCCAGACATGGTGCGAGCGCTTGCGCTTCACGTCGTAGCCTCCCTGGAAACGTGCCAGCACCTCTAACGCCACTGTGCCCGCTGTCCACAGCGCCTGGCGAGGCGAGCCTGCGAACTCTGGCGCGTTGACCTTTAACGCGCCAAGCACGGCCCCGGCGCTCATGGTAGATGCTTCATACTTTTCCTGCGAGCGAATCAAGAGATGACCCGCGTAGATACGCCGGCGCTGCTTGAGAAAATCGCGCACGGTCATTGGCCCTTTGTTATATACTACCGCCTCCGGCACATAGACCATGCGCAGTCCTGACCTGGCAATGGCGGCTTGCAGCGAGAGTTCGTCAACGGCGGTATCGGTAGGAATAGAAGATACCACATTGCGAAATGCCACGACCTCGCCCAGTTTGGGAGAACGGCGCGCCAGCGTATCGTGCAACCTCCACAGCAGGTGCGCGGCGTGACCGGTAAAGGTATCCTGGTCGTTGACCGGCACCGGGCGCGCGCCGACCATGCCCACTGTCTCATCGGTGAAACTTGCGCAGAGTCGTTCGAGTGCGTCTTTTTCGGGAATGATGTCCGCGCCTACCAGCGCCAGAATCGGACTGCTCGCCCTCTGCAAAAACAGGTTGATGGCCGAGGCTTTGCCTTCGCGCTTCTCCTGCACGATCAATTGCACGCGCGCATCGCTTTGCATAAGCTCCCGAACAATCGCCACTGTATTGTCGGTGCAGCCGCTGGCAACCACGATCACTTCCGACACGCGGGTGCGCCTGGTTTCCTGTTCCAGCACCGCGTGCAATGTGCGCCGGATGTTCATCTCTTCGTTGTAGGCCATCACCCCGACACTATAAAAAAGCGTGGCAGAGGTGCCTGGCGCGCTGCTTGCAGGCGAAATTGCTGGTTCTTCTGCTGTTTGAATTGACACAGTTCCGCTCCTTCATCCGAATAACATCTATCACCAGTCCTATTCGGCATGTGGAGCGGAATTGTTTAGAGCATTGAAGTCGGAACAAACCAGAGAGCCTCACAACAGACTGTAAAGTTCTCTGGTTTGTTCACTTTTCCCGGAAGACATCAAGCTGGCCGGGCTATCAGCGCATCCTGAGTGGCAAAGACAGTATAGTTTCCAGCACCTTGAAACACTGCGTTACCATAGGAAGCTTCTGCCAACCATCCATACCATGTTGGGTGGTTGTTGACGGCCTGGAAGAAACCGTCGTCACCACCATTGAGTTCTATGGCGAAGTGTTGCGCGGTGCGTTCCATGGTAATGCTGTCATAGCGACCCTCAAAGCGAGTCAGTTTATACCCGGTATGCAGCCCAAGAATATTGGCCCATGTCGGAAACTTCACAATATCTCCTTGCACCATCCATTCATCACCCATCACAAGATAATGGTTATCTGAGGCTATATTTCCATTATCGTCGTACAAGATTAGCTCAACGGTCATTTCATGAGGGGCATTGGCGAATGTTGCCGCTCGAACCTGAGCTACTTTTATTTCTCCTGTTAACCCCAGGTAGCTTTGCACCAGAAATGTCAACCACAGCAGTGATATGGCAATCGCAATCATCAGAATACCGCCCAGCCCTCGTCCCCAGCGTAAGCGGCGCTGAAACTTCCTGCGCACAAACCCATATCCTGCTTTCGCTTCTTCTTCTTTGCGTTCGTGTATCTCATGGCCTCGTATTAACGACAGGGCTGCCGTAATAAACAACCAGAGTCCCACAATCCCGATAATAATCAGAAGGACCTGAGGGAAACCAAACTGAAAAGGTATATGCATCGTTATCTCCTTATTTGGGGGTCAGATGAAACCGCCCTGCTACCTACACGTTTTGCGCATCTTGTTCGGTTCCATTATCCGCAGCGTAGCAATTTTTATGCCAATATCAAACCTTTAGTCACAAATAAAGAACATAACGAATTATCATTCTTTTTTCAACATGCGGAAGAGGGTTGGAAGTGGAGAAGAAGTGCGCGGCAGGGTGCCATGGCGGCCTGACGCGCACTTCTTCTAATTCATATTGCGAACTGCGAAGTGGTGAGATAAGTACTATGCATTCTGTCGCACACAATCATGCACCGTGGGTTAGCTCTCTGCTTCTTCGTTGCTGGTAAGTGTAAGTATCTCGTCGCCCAGGTGTACCGTCGCGTCCCAGGTGACGGCGATGGCAGCTTTGACACTTTCATGGGCAGGACATCCCTGCGGATGTACTTTTATGGCACGTATCGCAGCCTCACGCGCTTCAGGAGGGAGCGTAATATCGTAATGGATAGCGATAGATTCTATGCGGATGGTCTTTCCGGACCCAGCGATACGACCATCGACAGTAGCGGAATAGGTCTCGCGGTTGAAACGAATCTTGCGCCCTGACAGGGCGCCGGCAAGTGTGCCGTACATTCAGCCAGTAACGGCGGCGACGATCTGGTCGAGCGTCGAGGCAACGGGAGGGCCCTCTTTGGCTCCGTAATACTGGCGCAATGCTCCCTGCACCCCATATACCACCGGCTGTACGACCTCGCCCAGATAGGCATAGCGGTAGCCCTCGTGGTAGACAAGACGAGCATGAGAGATATACTCAAATTCTTCTGCCATGTTTTATCCTTTCAATGACTCTGGTGACTATTTCCTGCCTCTTGCAGCAGTAGGTGTAACGCTTCGACCGTCCTCTTCCATGCGGTTGAGCGCGGGTCAATCACATCAAAATGGTCGGTATCTTCAAGCTCCAGGTAGGTGATGGGATCGCCGAGCGACTTTGCTTTCGCGGCATAGTCGCGGCTGATCTCGATAGGAACACTACTGTCTTTGGTACCGTGAATAAGTATCTGCGGGACTCCAAGTGGCAGCATAGCCTCCGGAGAAGCCACCGCGTACCGCTCATTTGCGTTTGGAAACGTCGCACCCAGCAGTTCAACCACCGCATCGTTGCTGAGGTGCAGTCTCCACGCCGTTTCCAGATCAAGCACCCCGGCAAGACTGATCGCCCCCGCCAGGGGCAACGGCGTTGCCTGCTCACCCTCTCGCGCTGCAACGCTTGAGCCTGCTATTGGACTGTCTGCGGCAATGCGCGGACGCGCAGCCAGCCAGAAAGCCAGGTGTCCACCGGCGGAATGTCCAATCGGCACGACTCGTAGCAGGTCAAGCTGATAACGTGGGGCGAGCACGCGCAGGTAATCAACCGCACGCGCCACATCATGAAAAGTGCCGGGCCACGCGCCGCCCCTGTCTCCCACGCGCCGGTACTCGATGTTCCATGCCGCGTACCCCCGGCGCGCGAGATCTTCCGCCAGCCCCTGCATAAGCGTGAGATCGTAACGCGCGCGCCAGTAGCCGCCATGAATGAGCGGAATGATCGCGTATGGCCCGGCGCGTTCAGGCAGGTACAATTCACCGAATTGCAAATATTCAGAGCCATAGGCCAGCCGCACAGGTGTCGTAGATGATCGCTTCTCTTCGGGCACGCAGTCTCCATTGATGGGGAGCACCTAAAAAAACTACATATTTATTGTAGCACATCATTAAGCCCTTTCGCAGCGAATCCATCGCATTTTGAAATGGTTAAGGAGTTGCTGAAGCAAGCAAGCGACCTTCTGGCCCATTTTCCCTCGTTCATCCCTTGACAAAAATATTGCTATATGTTATATATAACATATAGCAATATTGAACAGGCAATGTAGGGGTTAGCGAATTCAAACCCGAAGCTCACCGTTTTCAGGGTTGGATGTGGCTCTTCTCACATGTAGAAAGGAAACGGGAAGGGGAGCCTTCCCAATGAAAGGCGCATACTCAGGCTCGACCTCGTATCCGCTGCTGCGTCGAGCGGTAGCTTGATGGTAGTTTCGCGAAAGGAGCTAAACTCATGGGACTCATACTGAGAGGCGTTTCAAAATCTTTTGGATCAGTTCAGGCGATCAAAGACCTGTCGATGGAAGTGCCAGAGGGAGCGATTTTTGGGTTCCTGGGGGCCAATGGCGCGGGCAAAACCACGACCATGCGCATGATTCTGGATATCCTGCGCCCCGATAGCGGCTCCATCACCTGGAACGGCAGGGATGTGCGCGAAGTGCCGCGCCGGAACTGGGGCTACCTGCCCGAAGAGCGCGGACTCTATCCGAAAATGCGCGTGGATGAGCAGGTGCTGTTCCTGGCGCGACTGAACGGCTTGTCGAAGCAGGCTGCCGAGAAAGAACTGACGGAGTGGCTCGACCGCTTTCAGATCAGCGCCAATCGCACAAAGAAGATCGAAGAGCTCTCCAAAGGCAACCAGCAGAAGGTGCAGTTCCTGGCGACCATCCTGCATGACCCGACCATCCTGATCATGGATGAACCATTTAGCGGATTGGACCCGGTCAACGCCAATGTGCTGAAAGAGGCGTTTGTGGAGCTGCATCGCCGGGGCAAAACCATTCTCTTCTCCACGCACCAGTTGGAGCAAGCCGAGGAACTGTGCCAGGAGATCGTGATTATCAACAAAGGGCAGAGCGTGGTGCAGGGCAGCGTGCGCGAGATCAAACGCCAGCAGGGGCGCAATGTGGCCCGGCTCAAACTCGATAACGATCCAGAGGCGAGCTGGCTTGAGCAGCTTGCGGGCGTGCAGGTCACGAAGCGCCGGGAAGATTACATCGAACTGCACATCCAGGCCAATCTCAATCCCAATGTGATTGTAGAGGCGGCGCTGCAACACGGCGGCATCATCAGCCGCTTTGAGCTCACTGAGCCGTCGCTGACCGACATCTTTATTGAGCAGGTGGGTGCCATCGCACTCCCAGATGCTCCATCTTCTGAGTTGTCTGCCTAGAACAAGGGGAATGATCCGATGTCAAAAAACACCGTGGAAACACCAGAAAAGAACGCGGCGGGACAACAGCAAGGGGCCGTCGCGGTGAGTTCGGGCGCTGCTGCCCGGAACAACCTGCGCAATATTGGCTTAATTCTCGGGCGCGAGTACAGAAACCTTGTGAAAAGGCGTAGTTTCATCATCACCAGCGTGCTCCTGCTGGTGATCGTGTTTCTTGCTGCTTTTATCCCGACGGTGATCCAGCTTATTCGCTCCGGTTCCAGTTCCAGTGGGCAAACGAGTATCGTGGTGGTGAACGAGGCCGGCTCCATCGCGGGCTGGAATGAGGCGGAGTTGACCGCTGACATCACTAGTGCATTGAATGGAACAAGCACTGGAAGCTCCGCTCCCTATGTGTTGAGCATCCAGCCACAGACGCGCCTTCCCAGCCTGCAAAGCCAGGTCAAGGATGGCCAGCTGGATATGCTGCTGGTGCTTGAGCGTGCGACGAGCCAGGATGTGCGCTTTACCTATTACACCACCAACAGTTCGACCAACGATCCCAACCTGTCCACGGTCCAGGGTTTGACCTTGCAGCTCACCTTTTTCGATACCGCTCATCGCCTGGGCCTCACCTCGTCTCAAACTCAGCGCCTCGCCGCTGCACCTGACCTGGTCGTCGTGCAGACACAGCCTAGCCAGACGACTCAGCTGACGAGTGAAAGTGCTGCCGGCTATGTCCTCGCCCTTGCCGGGGTGATCCTGATCTTCATCTCTATCCAGATCTATGCCGGGATTGTGGCGACGGGAGTGGCGGAAGAGAAAAGCAGCCGCATGATGGAAATCCTGGTGAACGCCGCGACCCCCTTCCAACTGCTGGCCGGCAAGATCGTGGGCATCGGCGCGGCGTGCCTGACGCAGATGGGGGGCGTAGTGGTGGTCGGCATCGCCGGGCTGCTGCTGCAAACCCCTGTGCAGGCCGCGCTGTTCGGGACACACGCGGGAGGCTTGAGCCAGTACCTCACCGGCGTGTCCATCCCGTTCTACCTGCTGTTCCTGCTCTACTTTCTGCTGGCGTTCTTCCTGTATGCCACCCTGTTTGCCGGACTGGCCTCACTGGTCAAACGGCAGGAGGAGGTGCAAAGCACGATCATGCTTCCCCTGCTGCTGCTCAGCAGTGGCTATGTGCTGTTCTTTTTCGTGGTCGCTACTCCCGATGCGACCGTGACGAAGGTGCTGTCCTACATTCCGTTCTGGACCCCGATATTCATGCTGCTGCGTCTTGCTGCGGGTACGGTGGCCTGGTGGGAGATCGTGGTGACAGTCGCCTTGATGCTGGTGGCCATTCTCGCCAGCACCTGGTTTGCCGCGCGCCTGTATCGCTACGGCGTGCTGATGTACGGGCAACGCCCTGGCCTGGGTCAACTGCTGAAACTGGTACGGATGAACTAACAGTTTCTGAGAAATGTGACATCCCTCACTTACAGAGACGAATAGAATACGAAGCGTTACAAGTTGCAAAACAGCGGCAACTCAAAATTTTACCTGATAAATGACACTTGTCCTTGTCAGTTGTTAGCTATCGAATAAGGTGTGCGGATGAGATTTCTATCGCCCTTGCTCTTTTGAAAGGTGGAAGATCATGATTGCACAAAATGCGTCTCAGCAAATGTTGGCCTATCGAGTCTCGCGGCGCTCTATGCTCGTGGGATTAGCTGGATTCACCAGTTTAAGCGCGCTGCTGGCCGCGTGTAGTTCCGAGAGCGGAAACCCTGTTGGAGTTACAGCTACACCCACTATCGCGAGTTCATCTCCAACACATCTGGCTCAATCGCCAACTCCTTCACCTGCGTCTGCTCAATCGCCAACCACCATACCTGCATCTGGTCCTATCGGCGCTACCCTGTATGAATATCGCGGGCATACCCTGGACACGTTTGCCGTCTCGTGGTCGCCGGATGGCGCGTTCATTGCCTCTGGCGGCTTCGATAAAACGGTGCGTGTCTGGAGCGTCCTGACCGGTGAAACTCGGCTGGTCTATCGCGGCCATACCGACCAGGTAAACAGTGTGAACTGGTCGCCAGATGGGAAGTCCATTGCGTCTTCGGGTGATGGAACGGTGCAGGTATGGGACGCAACAACGGGGAGGCTTCTCCTCAAAAATGCCAATCAGGTCTATGGTACCACATGGTCGCCTGATAGTACGCGGCTTGCATTCGGCAATGGAAGCAGTTTCCAAATATGGGATGTGGCATCAGGCAAGCAGCTAACCGCGTTTAGTTCCGTTATCACCTGTTGTCCCGAATGGTCGCCGAATGGTAAATTCATTGCCGCGTCTGGCATCGACGATGCGAAAAAGGTACCGACTTTGCAAATCTGGGATGTTGCTACACAGAGTGTTGTCTTCTCGACCGATCTTCCCAATAGCCGCCGTTCTGCTGTTGTCTGGTCGCCTGATAGCAATCGCCTCGCCTTCGCAGGAACCACCGGCCTGGTGCAATCCTGGGAGATTCCGTTGGGACAGCATCTGATCGCCTACCCGTCGCAAGGACTCACTGCTCTTCAAAAGCAGTGGTTGTGCCTTGACTGGTCGCGCGATGGCAAGTACCTCGCGGCAGGCGGCTACGATGGCCCCATCCAGATATGGAACGCGCAGACGACTGCTACCAGCTATACCAGTCATACGAACACGGACGTTCAGGCTCTCGCCTGGTCGCCCAACCGCCCCGTCATCGCATCTTGCGAGGGAAATATCATCAGACTATGGCAGGCTGCGTAAAGGAGATGTAGGGATGGATAGCCAAACGGTACAGAAAGAGCATCAGGAGGCAAGAAATCTGTGGCCGATCAGCACAACGATAACTATAGCATCATTCCTTTCAACGACCTGGCACGGCTACTCCTCTTGCGCGAGGATACTGGCTGGACGCTGCCGCGCCATCACGCGGATGATCCCGAAGAGATTAACGCCGCGATGCAGGAGCAGTTGGGCCTTACAACCACCGTGCTTTTCTGCGTCTATGATCGCTATCAGGGCCAGGAGCGCGAGGAGCAGCATCGCGTCTACGCATTAGAAAATCACAGCCCGGACGTGCCGCTTCCAGTACATGGGCGATTGATCGACCGGGCCGAACTGGCGAAGCTACCACTTGTTGTAGCGGATCATCGCGGCGTTCTCGAAGCGTGGTTCGCCGAAGCCGGGGGCGGCGAACTACTTCAGAAGCGCTTGCCCTGGATGCGGCCGGGCTGGTTTGCCAGTACCATAGCCTGGATAGATGAGCAGCTTGCGCTTTTGGGCTTTACGCGAAGCGCTCTCCCCGAACAGCTCGTTGTCAAAAGCTGGTCCACCGTACTGCGAGTTCCAACTGCACAAGGCAACCTGTACTTTAAGGCACCAGCCCCGGCTTTTGCATTTGAGCCTGCTTTGACAGCGAAGCTTTATCAGCTTCTTCCTGGGCAGGTTCCACAAGTGCTCGTTATTGACGAGCAGCGGCACTGGATGCTGATGCAAGACGGGGGAACGGAAATCCGAGACGATGCCCATGATCCCACGCGATTAGAGGAGGCGCTGCGCCAGTATGCCGAGATGCAGATACGCCTGGCAGCACATGTGAAGACGCTAAGGCCATCGGTTGCCCCGACCGGCGTTTACATCTTTTGCCTCATCTTTATCAAGAGGTACTCGCTGCGACGCCTTTCTTGCACATAGACGAACCGGGGGGATTGCCGCGCGCTCAGTATGAGCAATTGCTGGCCCTTGCTCCACGACTTCAGGAGATGTGCGACGAACTGGCAAGCTACCGCGTGCCTGAGTCACTGCATCACGATGATCTGCATACTGGCAACATCCTCTTCAATGGCGAGCGATACGTTTTCATCGATCTGGCGGAATGCTGCCTGACCCATCCTTTCTGCTCGATGTTTATTACATTGCGCGTCGCCAGGTATATCCTGAAGTACGATGAACCTGCGCTTGAACGCTTGCGCCAGGCATACCTGGCACCCTGGACGCGCTACGAACCCATGGAACATTTGCAACGGGCGCTCGAGCTTGCCCACCGCCTGGGCAGCCTGTACAGAGCGCTTTTCTGGTACAACTACCTGGCGCAGCTTGAACCTGAATTACGTTGGATGCGCTGGGATTCCGCGTTCTACTTCTTGCAAGTGTTTCTCGGTACGGAGGAATGAAAACATGTATTTGCTTGTTTGTTGTTTGATGAAGGTGATATACTCAAGCTCTTGAACTGACAGGGAACATTTTAGGAGCTATGCCATGTCTGATTTCCTCGATCTGTATGATTATCGCCTCCGTAACATATCTCTTTATCGCGAGCGCGCAAGAGCCGTGCTGGCCGGTGAGGATACGGTGGAGACCTGGCAGCGTTTCCGCGCCGGGCGGGATGAACTGTTCGCAGCTCATCCTCAATCCGCTCTGGACGATGAACAGCGTGGGCAGTTCCGGTCGTTGTCTTACTTCCCATACAACCCGGCCATGTGCGTCAAAGCCAGGGTGGACACAGATATCGAGGCGGCCACCTTCACCGTTGCCATGAATGCGCAAGAGCCAATGACTATGACGCGAGCGGCCCGCCTGTATTTTGAGATCGAGGGACAAACCGTATCGCTGTCAGTGTACTGGCTTAACGTGTATGGCGGCGGACTGTTCCTGCCGTTTCGCGACTCCACTTGCCCGGAGGAAAGCTATGGAGGCGGGCGTTATCTCTTTGATACTATCAAGGGGAGCGACTTTCTGCCCGTCTCCGGCTCGACGACAAAAGAGCGCGTCCTGCTGGACTTTAACTATGCCTACAATCCATCCTGCGCCTATAACTCGAAGTGGGTGTGTCCCCTATCGCCCCCTGAGAACCGCCTGCGCGTGGCGATACGCGCGGGAGAGAAAAACTTTTCGCTTGAAGGTGAGACCGCATGAAATTCCTGCTTTTCCAGCATGTGACGGTCATCGATGGTACTGGAAGCGCGCCCCGCGCAGATATGATCGACATTGTGACGAGGAAAGAGTGCATTCGTATGGTTGTGCAGGATGGAAATGTGGTTGTCTACAGAAATAGATAGACAGAGTGTTTATACACAACTGGCTGAGGCACTTTCACATGGATGAAGAAAAGAGAATGACTCCCGTACTCTGCTCGGCTATCGCCAGTCAGTACCATCTCGCCTTGCATCCAGTTCGTCAGCTTTCCGGGGGTGAGGAATCCGAGGTCTGGCTAACTATCTCTGATGATGGCCCCTTCGTCGTTCGCATCAATCCGCCCAGGCGATCTCTGGCCCAGCTCATATGGACCCATCAACTTATGCTCTCCCTTCGACCCTTGCTTCCCACCGTCATCGCGCCGCTCAGAGCAATTGATGGTTCTACGCTTTTTCTCTACGACGAGCATCCCATCGCCCTCTTTCCTTTTGTGGAGGGTCACCACCTCGACCGTGAACAACCCTCTCAACGTCTTGCTGCAGCCCAGATTCTGGCGCACCTGCATAGCGCCATGCAGACTGTCGTTGCTGCCAGTCACCACATTACGCGGCATGTGGTGCAGGTTTCCCATTTGCCGCGTATTGAAGACCCGCACTTCCTGAAAGACCCGGAGCTTGATGCATGGAACGTGGCCCTTATGCAGCAGCCTGCATCTTATACATGCGGTCCAATTCATGGGGATTACTACCGCAGGAATTTGCTTGTCAGGGATGGTAAAATCGCGGCGCTCCTCGACTGGGATGATGCGCATACTGATTTCCTGATGCAGGAAGTAGCCTGGTCGGCCTGGGAATTTTGTAAAGCTTCCTCTCGGGATAACTGGCATCCAGAACGTGTGCGAGCCTATTTGCAAGCCTATCGTGATGCAGGTGGCCCCTGCAAAGAAGAAGAATATGCAGCGCTCATGCCCTTCATTCGCTGGCGTCTGCGCGAGGAAATTCGCTATCACCTTGCGGAGGAGGCTGCCGGGCAGGATGGCGCACATGAGTATGTAGGTGAGATATTACGAGCCTTCCAGCGTTTTCGTGGGTACACACTCACTCTTTAGCCCCGCTATGTATCCATAAAAAAGAGATTTTGAATCTGCTCAAGCAGAAGTCAGTAGCAATAGCCTGACTCACCGTCTCCTTAAGAGGGTATCCAGACCTACAAGAGGGCGGCAACGATGGGTGGTAGCGCAACCCCGGCCTTTTCGCGCAAAATCACGTCGGCGTAGTCGTCCAGCGGCGTTGGTTGCAGGTTGATAATAATGAGTGGGACATCTTTTGCGAGCGCCAGGCGTGGTAAAGCGGCGGCAGGGGTGACTTGCAGCGAAGAACCAACCACCAGAAACAGATCGCACTCGTCCGCCATTGCGCGCGCGCGGGTCAGCACGGCCTCTGGCACTCGTTGGCCGAAAAGGATGGTCGCTGTTTTCATATAGCCACTACAAAGAGAACAGGTGGGATCGATTTCACCCGCGTCGATGCGCCGCTGGAGTTCCTGCATAGATGAACGCGCGCCACACAGCGTGCAGGCAGCCTCGCGTGAAGTGCCGTGCAATTCGACGATACGCTCTGGCGTATTACCGGCGTCCTGGTGCAATCCGTCAAAATTTTGCGTGATGATACCGAGCACTATACCCAGGCGTTCCAATTCTGCCAGCGCGTGATGCGCCGCGTTGGGTTTCGCCTCGGCCACCTGTTCCGCCAGGGCGCGGCGTGATTGCCAGTAGTGCTGGCGAGCTTCGGGTTTAGAAATAAAATCCTGGTAACTTACGGGGGGTTGTTGCTGCCAGATCGAGCCGGGGCTGCGAAAGTCTGGAATGCCCGATTCGGTGCTGATACCAGCGCCGGTCAGCACCACCACACGCCGCGACGGTTGTATCAATTCAATGGCGTCTTGTAGCTGTTCTTCAAAGCTTCGCATTGACAATTTCAGTGAATCTCGTCCTTCCAGGGTATCAGGTGGAACGCCGGTGCAGTTGACTGTGCTTGCAGCTAATCATAGTAACGAACATTTTCTATGCAATAGCAAGTTGTACCGATTGTACCAGGACGCCCGTACTCGGACCAGCAAGCGTTATGGCTAACTCGCCGCCGCTATATGGACTATTGGGGTCGGTATAGCTGGTGCTATTGGCGGCTCCTATCTGTACAGGGTGGCCGTTGATTTTGAAGGAGTACTGGTTGCCCTGAGCAGTTACCACTAATACATTCGAGCTGTTCAAGCCCTGATGAATGGCCGACTGGGTACCCTGCCAGATTTGAAACTCCTTCTGTGAAGAGTTGGGGTCGTACTTGAGTAATTCATATTGGCCGCTTGCATTGATTATAAACGCATAACAATAGACGTTGGAGCCATTCTCGCGTAGATGGAACGCTAGCCCAAACGTGTTATGTATAGTACCGCTTTGTTGTTGCAAAGTTACCGTCAAAGTGAAGTTGTCTGACAGTGTTCCCACGTTGGGATGAGGGAAAAAGGTTTGTTGCGTATTGTCAGTGTTTAACGAATAGCCGTCAGTAACGAGGCTCGCTGTTAAGCCATTGATATTTCCTTGCGGCCAGTTGCGGCTATTGTCCTTGAAAGTTTTCCGTGAATGACTGAGTAGTGTTTGACGAGGGATTGGAATTGCCGTTAAAAATGGGCAATATACCAGTCTTTGCCAGAATGAGCACGAGAGCTAGAATGAGCACTACGGCGGCCATGATATAACTGATGGGTTGGCGTCGCGCCGGTTGTCGCAGTGGAGGTGCCGCCATACCAGCGCCGCTTGGATTGGTCACTCTGGCGGATGACCCGTAAGCGGGTGTATTGCCGAATGAGGGCTGTGGGCCATAGACTGAGGCCACGCCAGGCGTGTTGAACTGCGACGGCTGGTTATACAACGATTGACGATTGAGTGAGGGCGAAGTCGGAGAGTCTACCTGTGCAGGCGGCGCTCCCTGGAAAGCGGGAGAAATCGGCTGTGAGGAGGCCAGGCGATAAGTTGCGTTGACGTTAGCTGCCTCTAATGCCTGCGCCATCTCTTCCGCCGATTGGAAGCGGGCGGCAGGCGCTTTGGCCATGGCTTTCGCAACGATAGAGGCCAATGTATCTGAGACATACGGGTTGATCTCGCGCAGGGGCCGGGGAGGTGTATGAACGTGCTGAAATAACAGGCCCTGTACCGTGGTCGAGTGAAAAGGGGCTTCTCCGCTGAGCATCTGGAAGAGTACCACGCCCAGCGCGTAGACATCGGTGCGCGCATCCACGGGTTCGCCGTTGATCTGTTCCGGGGCCATGTAGTCGGCGGTTCCCACGATTTGATCGACGCTGGTGAGCGACGGGTCCTGCGCCATTGGATTGCCTGCGATGTCAGGCATGGTTGGTTCGTGACGGTTATCGTACAACTTGGCAATGCCAAAATCGGAGAGCAGCAGTTGGTTGGGATCATTGGACGAAACCAGCATGTTCTGCGGCTTCACGTCGCGGTGAACGATGCCCCGCATATGCGCGTGGTGCAGCGCTTTGCCCATCTGGACAGCGTACAGGGTGGCCTGGCGCGGATCGAGCGCGTGACCGCCGCGCAGCTTGTCGCGCAGGGTTCCTCCGCCTACGTATTGCATTACCAGGTAGGTCTGATTGCCAAAATCTCCAAAGTCGTACACCGCCACAATGTTAGGGTGTTGTAAGCTGGCCACCAACTGTGCTTCGCGTTCAAAGCGCGCCTTGAAGTCCGTTTGCTGCGCGATCTGTGAAAGAATAACCTTGATGGCTACTTCGCGGCGCAAACGCGCATGATAGGCCTTGTAGACAAGCGCCATGCCGCCTTCGCCCAGTTTGGACTGGACGTAGTATGCCCCGATTTGCTGCCCGATTAATGCATCGTTTTCCATTACGCCAGCTTCCCCTCGTTGTTTCTATTCGTTTCGCTAACATGCCCATGATACTGTAACACTATTCCCCGGTCCTGAAAAGACGATGTTGGCCCCGGCTTTGCAATCGGCGATAGGGATGTAGATCACCACGCGAGTAGTTTGTCCGGGAAGCAATGAGCCGCTCGCTGGCTTGATAATAACGCCGGGCAAGGAGTTGGGCGTGGATATCCAGTCAAGGTTCAATGTCTTAGAGGTGTTGAGCAGCGACACATAACAGGTATAGTAGGTGGGAACGGAAGTAATGGCTCCGCATTGTTGCCGACCTATCAGACTGGTTGGCGAAACGTAGAGGAGCGGTCCAGACTGTACGTCAAAGGTGACGTTGACGCTGAAGGTGCCAGACCCTATCGCGAATGTAACTGCCCCGCTGTAGATACCCGCTACCAGCGTCGAATTGAGGGTTGAGGCGCTGATGGTGACAACAAGGGAGGTATTCGCGCTCAATGTGCCACTGGTCGGACTGGCTGACAACCAGTTCGCGCCGTCAGATGTTTTTGCGCTGGCCGACCAGCTACCGATTGCGCCACAATTAGACAGGGAGACCGTTTGCGACGGAGCCTCGCTGACATGCAAAATGGCATTGAATTTGAGAGCGTTCGTCGATCCAGTGATGCAGCCGGCTTGCACAGTGAAGGTGACATTTAGCGACTCTGTGACGTTGCTGGACAGGCTGGAGAATGTCACTGTCGCGCTATAGCTGCCTGCCACGAGCCGCGCAGCGTTGGCAAATACGCTGAGATTGGCCTGTCCAGGCGCAGTAATCGTTCCCGCGCTATGATCGAGTGTCAGCCAGGGAGCTTTTCCCTGGTCCCAGGTGGCCGTCCAGTTGACGCTACCCGTACCCGTAGTACACAACGCGACAGAACTTGAAACTGGCTGTGCGTAATTTTCACTGACCGGGCCAAGTGTGACCGATGAAGGATTGACGCAATTTAACATCCCCGTTGCCGCGGTTCCCGTAGGTGAAGGAGTCACCGTTGGGCTGAGAGTTGGCGATGGAGTGACAGTAGGCGTATCTGTACTCGTAGGAGAAGGTGTCGGGGTAGCGCCGCCGGAAACGACAGTGAAAGGTAATTGCGCGCCTCGATGTGTGATAGCTTCGCTGGCCTGAATGGTATGTTGTCCAAGAGACCAGACTGGATCAATAGTAATGTTGACATTGAAAGTGCCATTGCCGTCGGCATTGATAGCGTTGCTTGCTGCTGGCTGTAATAGCTGTGCGGCTGTCATATTTAAGGCGCTGGTGGTATAGAGCGCGCGGGCTGTTTGGATACCTGCCGGACGCGCTTCTACAAACAGTGGGGTCGTGTCATCCAGGGTAAGCGTGATGCTGCTTCCGGGAAGGAAATGATTGCCGTGCAGCGCGAGCGTTCCACCACTTGCTACGCTGCTACTGCCGCTTAATGATAAGTCGGGCGCAAACACCGTGAGTCCAAGTGTAGTAATGCTGCCGATAAGAACGAGTGGTATAAGAATAGCGATAATAAGCAGAGGAGCGCATCCGCCTTTCGGCGCCGGTTTAACTGGTGGGTGAGGGGGATGGTGCAAGGTGTGCGTTGGAAAGCTTCCAGTTGACACAGGGGGAGTGTAACCAGGACCGGGTGCCTGTGGTATATAATTTGTCGGGTTGGAGTGCCAGCCAGGAGGCATATGCCCGCCTGCTAAACCGCCCTGCACCATGGGTGGATTTGATACCGATGGAACTCCTCCTATCTGGGGGGTTCCCTGCACCGTTGGCACACCGCCGCCGGGTATCGCATCCGCGCCCAAAACCAAACCTATGCCGAGCATCGCGGCTCGTCTTCGTCGCTCTTCGTCATCACCGGCCAAAGGTATGGTGGACGCATCATCGTTACCTTGAGACTGGTCGTATTCCCAATGGGACGATGCAGCAGGCGCGGGCGCATTGGCGGGCAGCCCAGAATTACCCGGCGCCCGTAGCAGTTCCACCCGGTGAAAACTGCTAATTCTTGTCTGGCCCTCTGGCGCAGGACTGGGTACCTGTCCGCAATTTCCACAGAAGCTAGCGTCTTCGGGAATCGCCGTTCCACAATATGTACAATAAAACATTGCTTAATCCTCCCGGTGGGAGATTCTTCATTTCGATACTGACAACGCCTACATCATTCCACTGGTTTCATTTCCTGGCTATTTTACCACAGGCAAAAATACTGAACAGTCGATCAATTCACTGCTTCAGTGTGAACAAGATCATATTTGATGAAACGTTCAGGATACGCGGATTTCCGCTCAATGGCAGCGGAATGACGATCTCTTCCCGGTGAAGGCGCAAACCTGTGCCAGCCTGCGCATTCTCTTGTTGAGTATAACGATTGATCCTCCTGGAAACAAACACTGGATGGTCAAAGTACCATGCTTGCGCAAAGCAAGCAATGTTTCATTGACAATCCATCAGCTTAGTTGTATTGTGACGCCAGGGAAGTATCCAATCCAATCCAATCCTTGTCCGTGCCACATTATTTTTCCCATAAGGAGGCCATCCATGCTTACCTTAACCATCCGGCGTGTCAGACGATTATTTGTTACCCTTATTGGCTTGATTGTCATGTGTATTGTGTTGTATACCGGCGCAGGCGGCGCGGCAATCGCACAATCCATATCTACTAAAGCAGCCAATGACCTGCACTTTACCCAACAGGCACGAATCGGTTTCCAATCAGGCGACGACTGGGAACCATCGATTGCTGCTGACCGCTATGGACATATCTACACCCTGTTCAAGCACTACGATGTTCCTGGCGGCGGCACCTGTAAAGCCTGTGATCTCCACCTGCTCTTGCAGCGTTCTGATGATGGCGGCAATAGTTGGAGCGCGCCGCGCGCTCTTACTCCGACTCTCAGTGTCAATGGCGGTCAGTATGATCCTCAAATTATGGTTGATCCGGTGGATGGCCGTACCCTATGGGCGTCATTCCTGCAAAACAGCAATTCAGTTATTGCAGTCATGAAATCGACGGACTTTGGTCAAACATGGGGCGCGCCGATGCTGGTTTCGACCCGCCCGCCGGGATTGGATAAGGACGAGTTGGCAGTGCGTGGCAACGAAATTGTGGTAGCCTACGACGACAATTTGAATACCTGGGCGACCATCTCACGCGATGGCGGCAAAACCTGGACGACGCGCGAAGTTTTTCCCACCAGCGACCGCTTTAGCATTTCGCTTTCGGCCAGCGCGGCCATCGATTCGCATGGCAATATCTTCATCAGTTGGGACAGCTTTGATAAAGCGCACAGCAACCTCGGCAACGGACCGGCTACCGTGTGGGTCTCGAAATCAACCGATTTCGGCAAAAGCTGGACGCGCGCCGTAATTAATGTGAGCGGCGCGCCGCCCACATGTAATAACTGCGGCTATGCCTATCTTAGCTCGCAAATGGCTTTACGCATTGGCAGCGATGATACCATCTATTTGCTCTGGAACAGCACCGTCGATCGGACGAACTTCGCGCCGGAGCGTATCTTTTTCGCCCGTTCTACAGACGACGGGAACAGTTATTCAGAGCGGGTGAACATCTCCGATGCGCCACAGGGAGTAGAACACTGCTTCCCGGCTATTGCCGTTGGTCAGCGGGCAGGTGATGTACGCATCGGTTGGATGGATAAACGCACCGGTCGATGGAATCTCTTCTTCCGCCAGAGTACCGATGGAGGGGAAAACTTTAGCAGCATCGTGCAGATTTCCAGCTTTGTTTCTGGCTACCCCTATTTGCACCCGAATGGTTATGGATCGCCCTACGGAGATTATTTCTCAATGGTGGTAGACATGAATAACCAGACCCAGATGGTCTTCGGCGAAGCTCCCAACTATCAGGGACCCGGCAACCAGTGGGTTTCGCACAGCTTGAACGATTGACACAATCCCTTCGCTGCCTACGGCAGCTTATCTGGAGAAAAGAAATCTGAGGTTGTGGGCAAATTGCCCACAACCTCAGATTTCTTTTCTCTATTTTTGCGAATAGAGATAATAATCAAGGATGAAAGTGTTTGGAGAGCAGGAACGCGCTAAAATTGGCAACGCTCTCCACCTCCCCTTCGGGCAGCATATTGACGATTTTCTTGACGGTAATACGGTGAGGCTGACCCGGAGCAGCAGGCAGCACAAAGCCGATGGCGTTGGTCTGGGGCATACGTTCGATGCGAATCTCCTCGGCCATCAATTCCAGCAGGTCTGCCATATCCAGGTCAAGCGCATCACCGATGCTCTCCAGTACCTTTGAAGAGGGATATTTCTGCCCGCGCTCGATTTCACCGACATATATTTCTGAAAGACCCGCCTTCTCCCCCAGTTCTTTTATGGTCAGTTGGCGCTCCTGCCTTTCGCGCCGGATTACACGCCCCATAATTTCCTGTAAATCTGCCATAACTTCATTTCTCCCTATGCTGATGGCATAGCTTGCTAGTAATACATGCTGAGAGCATACATCATCTCTGTTATTATAGGCTATTAGCATGATATATTCAAGATACAGATGAAATTGGTAGACCCTTGGAGATGCTGGCAGTCACCCCTCGCGCTCTACTGTCATCCTGAGCGCAGCGAAGGATCTCTGTCTGGGCCGATTGCAGATCCTTCGCTGCGCTCAGGATGACAGGGAGGGGGGTCTTGCTCATGGCGGAGGGAGAGATCCTTCGCTGCGCTCAGGATGACAGGGAGGGGGATCATCTTTCAGTTTATTCAAGGGAAGTTTTAAGAGAAGCGAAAGGAACAGAAACATGCATAGCCATGCCTCAATGTACTTTGGCGTTCGTATGTCCGAACAAAAGGACATGCGTATGTTTCCGCCTGTACCAATAGTGTATGAACAGGTGCCTGAGCAGGCTGTAACCTGGGAATATCGCGTGTTGAGCATCGATACACGTGAAAAGCAATTGCCGGGCCTTGCTGAATTGAACGAACTGGGTAGCGCTGGTTGGTTGCTGGTGAGTGTTGTTAAGGCGAGTGAGCGGGAGCCAGTCCACTACTACTTCGTGCGCCAACAAAGGGTCTAATTTGGGAGCGAAATTCACAGAAGAGAAAGGAAGCACTTACATGTCTTCGAGTTTACTGGTTCCAACCGTGATCGAAACAACGGGACGCGGGGAACGCGCTTATGACATTTTTTCGCGCTTGCTACGCGAGCGCATCATCATGATTAATGGCCCCGTTGAGGAGTCGATGGCGAGCCTGGTAGTGGCCCAGTTGCTTTTTCTGGCGTCTGAAAGCACCGAACGCGAGATTCATCTCTACATTAGCTCGCCCGGTGGCTCGGTGCAGGCGGGTCTGGCGATTTACGACACCATGCGACACCTGCCCTGCCCGATTGTCACCACCTGCGTGGGATACGCCGCCAGCTTTGGTACCATCCTGCTGATGGCCGGCGATCATGGTTTGCGGCGCGCCTTGCCACACGCCCGCATTCACATACACCAGCCTCTCATTCAGGGTGGATTGGCCGGGCAGGCCACGGATATCGATATTCACGCGCGCGAAATCCTGCACACCCGCGACGTGTTGAACGAAATCATTCACGAACATACTGGACAACCAATGGAGCGTATCAAGCATGATACGGAACGCGACTACTACATGAGCGCGGCTGAAGCGATCGAATATGGTATTATTGACGAGGTGTTGAAGTTAGCCGAGAAATAACTTACCGGGTTTCAATTCTGACCGAGTCCATTTCCAACCACTGAGGGCCACTATTGAGCGTGCCAAAACGGAAGTCGCCGCGTGGGGTTGCGATGGCAAACTGGTTGTCGAGCCATGCTACGAAACCGAGCGGTCGCGTGGGTGGCCGGGGAGCGCGTAGCGCCAGTTTGCCATCGATACTGAAAGTAGCCTCGTCAGGAAACCAATCCAGCGAATAAGTGTGCCAGTCGGCCATCTCTACATCCAGCACCGTTTCTTGCGCCCCCGTCAGGCGCTGCATCCAGCGCGCAGCGGGGCGCGTTTCGCCGCTTATCCTGCCAAGCGCGGCAGTAACAGCCAGTGGGAAAGTAGAGAGTAGCGCGCCAGGGCGCATACTATGCACAACCTGGGCTTTCCAGCCCCAACCAGGCATACCGGGAACCAGCGCCATGTTGGAGGGCGGCGAGGCATAGAAAAACCACACCGCTTCTGGCAACATCAGAACATCGCCGCGCACGGAAAACGGGTAGTTCCAGAAGCCGAAACCTGCTGTACCGCGCAAAACGTTTGTCTGCTCTATAGCGCTGTTGTGGGTAGCTGCCTGTAATGACGAACGAGCGCGCACTTCCATGCGCACAGGAGGTTTCCAGGGAAACTTTGAGCGCGGCAAACGTCCATAATCGTCGATTTGCGCGTCACAATATTGGCCCTGCTGCGCGGCATCGAAGGACATACGCAGGCTCGAAATCCGCAATAGTAAGAGAGCCACCGCCGGTGCAGGTCTGTACCCAGCGCGTATCGAGCGTTTCTGCGAAGTCGTCGAACATTGCAACCCTTTATCACCGGCCTCTACTTTATGTCGGTATTGCCTGTTACTTTCTCTGTACATCGAGAAGAGTCTCTTCCAGTTCTTCCCATACCTTCTGTTCCGCTTCTTGAGACGTTTGCTTTGTTTCCGCTACAATTTCTAGCGCGCGGCTGTGGAAATTGCTGAAGTAATTGCGCTGTATGGTATGCTTTGGCATGACTTCAAGCTGGATATCACGCGATTCGTAAAAATCGCGGGGTTCGAAGGCAATCGCGAGCATATTGGCATAATTGCGAATGAACGCGAGCCGGTATTGAGACAGGAAAAAATTCGGCTGCGTGCTGGAAACCAGCATACAGCCAGCGCATCTACCAGAAAGTAAAATGGGTGCCGCTGCCGCGCTCAGTTCAAAATCCACCTGGTGAGCGGGAAGCAGGCTAGAGTTGCTGTGAATATCGTTGTTTTGAACCTCTCTACAGCTACTCACACAAAGTCCGGCCAGAGATTCCGCGCCCAGGAACATGGCCTGCTGATCGAGATTTCCCGGCCAGGGAGATGTGCCGAATGCGGCGGTTTCGCGCAAAGAACGAATGTAAGGATGTTTGTCTGTCTTCATACAGCGCACAACGGTGATCGCTAAGCCTAACCGGTCAGGGTCCAGTTGCCCGATAGCTTGTTCGATGATGAGCCTGCACAGTGACCAGTAGCGTATTTCTTTGTGGGTTTTGGCGCGGGCCGATAAGACGCTCGCAATAAACAGCGCTGGAATATCTTTTGTGGCATCAACAGAATTGGTGTAAAACGCATCGGCGTAGTCATCGCCAAGCAGCTCAATAAATTGCTCGCGATACTCAGGGATCACATTTAATAGTTGCTTGAGGTTCTGCACTCGGGGTTCGGCTTTGCCGTTGATCCAGCGTTTGATATTGACTGCATGTTTACCGATTTCGTTGTCAATACGCTTCCTGATCTCAGGTTCCTGAATAATCAACTTCAGCAGTTCACGCCAGTCTGTCACATCATTGTATGGCATACCGATCCTCCCTTCGCCTGTAATCACATCTAAAATACCCTTATACGCTTCATGATAGCAATTTTACTGCCAGAAGTCAACAGAAGTGATGTCAAAATCGCACCAGGCACGGCGACCCTTGCGGTCTCCATACCAGGTGCGACTATAGATTAGCGTTTCCCCCTGGCTTCGCGATAGAGCGTTGCCGATAGGACGACCAGCGCGGCAACGATCAAAATGGGGCCGATAGCGACGCGCAAAGGAGCCAATGCCCCGATGTTGGCGATTAGCCCAAGCGCGATGGCGATGATGAGAATGCCGATCAGGATAATTACGTCTCCCACGATAAAATTGTAGATGGCTTTCAGGGTCTTCATGTACGCGCCTCCTCCATCGCTTGCGCTTTACTTGCCGCCAGTTGGCGCCCTTTCTGCTGCTTCAGGAATGTTACCAGCAGGTACGATGCCAGCAAGAAAATGGCGGCTAGAATGGGAATAAACGCATCCGACAGGGGCCAGTTGTAGTTAAAGCCCTCGGCTGCCCAGTAGGTGCCGAAAGAGGTGAGCATAACACCAACGACAAACTTGAGCGTATTTTCAGGAACCCTTGTCAATGGAGCCTTGACAAGTACACCAGCCGTAATCACCAGGATACCCGCGATGGCTGCGCCAATGGCCGCGGAGCCGATGCCATTCCCGGTAGTCGTTTGAATGCTACTGCCAAAAGTAATTACGATAAACGCAACTTCCAGCCCCTCGAGCAAAACCGCTTTATAAGAAAGCGCGACGCCAAAGGGATGAATACGGGGCGCGATAGTTTCTCCGCGCGCGCGCACCTCTGCCATCGTCTCTTCAAAAATGGCCTCTTCGTCGTGCAGCGATTTCAACCCGCTATAGCGCAGGATGGCTTTTTTCAGCCATTTTAGACCGAAAAGTATAAGAATGATGCCAACAAATACTCGTAAATCGTTGAGGGGAACCCACTTAACCAGCGCGACGCCGAGCGTGCCAACGATTACCGCAAGCGTGGCTGCGGCTGCCAACGCTCCAATCAGCGAACTGCGCCAGTTTATAGTAATGCCCACAACAAGCACTATAGTAAAAGCTTCGACAAATTCGACCGCCGAGGCCAGAAATGCAGCCGAAGCAATAGCCCACTCCATAGGGATGAACTCCTTTCACCTGTGTCAGGGGAACTATATGTAGTGACGCCCCATGCAGGCGCCCAGCATAGCAATGTTCTCCCTTAATTGTAACACAAAATGGAGTTCGCAATTATTTTTTAGAAGCGATCAATTGCAGCCAGTTGCGCGGCGTCCCGGTAATGCCCAGTTCCTTGCCCGCCTCGTAGACAGCGACTTCTAACGCAGCAGCGCCCAGCGACAATGGCACGCCCGGCAACGCTCCCTCGATGAAGAGCCAGTACTGGCCGAGATCGCGCCAGGCATCCAGCGAGATAAAGCCAATTTCATGGTACGCCTGCACATGCGCGAACCCACCCAGTTTAAGCTGGCTGATGTACTCGTCAGCATTGAGCCATTGCATTGCCATAGCCTTCGCCTCGCGTGACAGGCGCACTTCGGGATGTTCCTTGCGCAGCCAGCGCACGGCGCGGCTCGTCCACTGTCGATAGAAACGTTCCGTTCCCTCGACATAGGTGCCATCGTAAAAACCGCTATTGCATGCAAAAATGCCGTCGGGAGCCAGGATGCTTGTCATCAATTGGAAGGCGGCGAGCTTGTCGGGCAACAGGTGGATAGCGTTGCAGAAGAAGGCAGCGTCGGCATTCTGCACAATGCGCGGAAGGTCGCTCGCCTCGCCTTGAATAAATTCTGCTTTTGCGCCGATTATTTCCATGCCTGTTTGCGCTCGTCGCAGCGCCTCCGCCGAGGGGTCAACGCCTATAATGCGCACCTGTTTGCGCTGGCGTTGCATCTCTTGCGCGATCAAACGAGTGACGGCTCCCGTGCCACAGGCCATATCGACGACGGTCAGCGTGGCGTTAGCCGGACGCGCCGCCAGGGAGGTGAGGGCCTGGCGCACAAGCGAGCGGTTGATTTCGGTGTAAAAGGGTTGCGCGGCAAAAGCCTCGAATGTAAACTGGTTCGTTTCTTCTGTTTCAATCATACTCATAGGGCAGTCTCCTTCAAATGAACCCACATTTAACTCTTAGATGGAAACTGCGCTCAAAAAGTTTCACGAATATAATCTGCATCATCAAATATGCATAGACATCCCGCCATCCACAGCCAGAATCTGGCCGGTGATATAGCCCGCTTCCGGCAAGCACAGGAAGTTGATGGCTGTCGCTATTTCTTCCGGCGTGCCAAAACGACCCAGCGGGGTGACATCGAGCATAAATTTGCGCTGCTGGTCCGTTACGATAGAGGTGAGTTCGGTAGGAATGAAGCCCGGCGCGATGGCATTGGCCGTAATGTTGCGACTCGCCATCTCGCGTGCCGTGCTGATGGTGAGCGCGATAACGCCTGCCTTAGATGCGCTGTAATTGGCCTGCCCTGCATTGCCTAACAGACCCGCTGGCGATGAAATATTCACGATGCGTCCCCAGCGCGCTCTCATCATGCTGCGCAGCGCGGCTTTCGTGCAAAGAAAAGCCGAACGTAAATTGGTCGAGATCACGTGGTCAAAGTCGGCTGGAGTCATTTGCAAAATAAGCTTATCGCGTGTAGTACCCGCGTTGTTGACCAGGATCGTCACCCCGCCAATCGCGCTAGTGGCCTCTGCGAAGAGGTGATTGACATCTTCTTCCTGGCTCACGTCAGCCTGAACCGCAATACAACGTCTCCCCGACGCCTCAATCTGCTCTTTAACCTCTGCTGCCGCGCCAGCGTTATTTCGATAATTGACAATAATATCAGCGCCAGACTGTGCCAGTCGCAGGGCGGTTGCTCGCCCGATACCCTGACTACTGCCCGTCACAAGCGCGATTTTGCCCGCCAATGGCAAATGCTGTTCTGCCATGCTCATTTCTCTCCCTCCGCGTTGCTTTTTCCATCGCCCACTCCGCCACATTGCGTGTAGTATAGCACAATTTCACAAAACGGCCTCCCTTGTACCAGGATGGTGAATTGTGAGAAAAAGCTGGCCAGTTACGAAAGGAATCAGCAAACAAAAATGGTTGCAGTCAATTTAGAGGAATAATGGTATGAAAGAAAACATGCCATCTCAGCATGATCTCTTGCTTATCACCGTAGTCAGTTTTGGCTCAGGCACACTCAGTTTGATGATATCCTGGTGATTGCTGACATGATATTTTGTAAACCTCCACTATAGGTAGTGAAGGAATGGTAGCCTATTTCCGGGAACTGATTAACTTACCCTTGCTCGTTTTCTGCCGTTTTGCCCTATCCTGGGAATGGCTGTATCAAACGCTCCAGTACGCGTATTTTCTGGTTTATTTGTTGGAAGACCTGCTGCCTCCCGGTCCTGCGGGTTATCACCTGATGCTTGTGGCGACAAAATTGACGACTCCAACTTCTGAGGAGGTATAGAGGGGTCCGTGTTTTTCGTAGGAGTAGCGGGTACTCGCGTGAGGGTAATATCGATTTCCGCATCGAGCTGCGTTGTATGATCGTAGCTGGTGTGGTACAGTTGCTGCGGCGTCAAGTTACGCACACCGGGTAAATGTGCCCCGTATAAAATGGCATCATGCAGGTCAGCGACCAGCATGTTCGCTCCTGACAGGTTGGCTCCGCGCAAATCAGCGCCGGTCAGGTTAGCTCCAACCAGGCTTGCCCCGGCCAGATTTGCCCCGGCCAGACACGCGCCGCGCAAATCAGCCATATAGAAATTGGCCCCGCTGAGCTGGGCTTTGCGGAAATCGGCTTCTCCCAGGTACCTGCGAGAGAAATCGCGCTCGCGCAAATCCGCTTCGTAAAAGGTTGGTGGTTGCCAGTTTGGCGGCGCGTAGGTAACATGATGATGCCCATCTAGCGCAAGTGGCGTTTCCTCAACCCTGGGCAGCGTGTTAAGCGCGTATTCCTGGCTTAATTTTTTGGAATGGTCATTGAAGCGAGCTTCCCACTGCTGCCACTCTTCCTTCATTTGCTGTACCTGGCCAGTGATTTGTTGCTCGAAAGAGGAGTGAGGCTTTTCTTTCTTGCATTTGCCATGCATACTGATGGCCCTCCTGAGCATTTTCCCACGCCTCACGTTCAACCGTCTTTTCATCCAACGCGCCCAATTGAATGCGCAAAGCAAGTAATACGCCGATGGCTGCCGTTAGCAGACTGACAATTCCCCCAACAATTACAAATAGCATCATAATGTCCCATCCCTGTTTTACGTTGTATTTGCAGAAGCCGAAAATAGAAAGCAAGCATATAAGTTGGTCTATTTCGTAAGACGGAAGTCGTGAGCATGAGTAACAATCGCTGCGTTCGTTTAGTCTCTTGACAAAAAACGAATCACAAGGTACTATAACGATAACGGATATATCCATGTATGATATATTCGTATATGACAGAGTTACACTTTTCAAAGCCGGGAGATACACATGAAAAACGAATCACGTAAAGCGGAGGAAATGATCCCTCTCACACCCGCCGTACTGCATATCCTGCTGGCACTGGCGGATGGCGAGCGTCATGGCTACAGCATCATGCAAGAGGTGACGAGGCGCGCTGGAGGTCACGTGAAAATGGGGCCGGGTACGCTGTATGGATCGATCAAACGTATGCTGGCCGATGGCCTGATTGAAGAGACGGGCGAGCGGCCCGATCCCGCGCTGGACGATGAAAGACGACGCTACTATCGCCTCACCAGTTTCGGCTTGCGTGTCATGCAGGTAGAGGTGCTGCGCCTCCATCAAATTGTACTACTGGCCCAGTCAAAACAGGTCATAGGCGGTTCAGAGGCCATAGGAGGTCTATCATGAGCGCTTCATCGACAAACCGTCAAAGGAGCTTTTCGTGCCGGCTCTATGGCCTGCTGTTGCACTGCTATCCCGCGCGATTTCGCCGCATGTACGCTCGTGAGATGATCCGCACCTTTCGCGACAGTTACCGCGAGTCCATGCAGCAGCATGGCAGAAGCGGTGTGCTGCGCTTATGGGGCGTCGTTCTCTATGATCTGGGAGTTTCCCTTTTTATCGAATACCGGAGCGCGTTCAAAGCATTGCTACATCCAATCGAAGAAAGGCAGAGTAAAAACTATATGAGCGTCACAAACATCGTTTTCGCGCAGCGCAGCGATATTGGTCTAAAGCGCGAGTTAAACGAAGATAGCGTCATCTCTATTCGGCCCGAAGACCAGCAGGTCATGGAAAGTAAAGGCATACTATTCGTTGTGGCCGATGGTATGGGGGGTCACTCTCGTGGTGAGGTGGCCAGCCAACTGGCCGTTACTGTTATCCGCGATGTCTATTACCAGCAGGAGAGCGACGACCTGGAAACGTCGTTACGGCTGGCCCTGGAACAGGCCAATACCCGCCTGTACAATGAGAACATGTCGATGTCTCCCAAACCGGAACCTGATCAAATGATGGCAACGACCTGTGTTGCTGCCGTCGTGCAGGGTGATACTCTCTACGTAGCGAACGCGGGTGATAGCCGCGCGTACATCGTGCGCAACGGGCAGTCACACCAGATCTCGCTCGATCACTCGGTTGTGGCAAGGCAGTTGCGCGAAGGTTTGATCTCTAAAGAGCAGGCCAAAGATCATCCAGATCGCAATAAGATCTATCGCTGCCTGGGCGTTCACGAGGTTGAGGAAGTGGATACCTTCTCAGAAAAGGTGCAGGCAGGCGATCTGCTCCTGTTGTGTACCGATGGCCTTTCAGAACTGGTGCCAGAAGATGAAGTAACAGGCATCGTGCAACAATACGAGCCGCAGGAGAGCGTGCAGCGCCTCATTGAACGCGCCAATGAAATGGGCGGCAAAGATAATATCACTGCCGTCGTGGCGCGTGTAGCCTGAGATTAAGGGTGATTTATTCAGGATAAGATGGATAAGGTTTGTGCAGGCTGCAAGCCTGCACAAACCTTATCCATCTTATCTACAAGTAAAAGCCCTGCTTCAAACAGTATAGACGGTGGCATGGGAAAGACATATAATGTAGGGGCGGTTATTATGTCACTAGAAAAACAACATCCTTAAAGGAAATAGATGAGTCAATACAAACATCCGACGCCAATGTCATTCGTACTGGATGAAGACAAGCGGCAGCTTACCTTGATCTGGAGCGATGAACACGAAAGTATACATAGTTGGGAAACAGTGCGCTGGGCCTGCCCCTGCGCCTGGTGCGCGGGCGAAGGCGGCCAGCCCGGTATGTTGCAGAATAAAACGAGCCTGAGCGTCGAAGAGACCACGCTGGTGAATATTGAACCAGTAGGGCGCTATGGCCTGACCCCCATCTGGGAAGACGGACACCATACCGGCATCTTCACCTACGAAAAACTGCGCGCCAGTTGCGAATGCCAGGAGTGCCAGGATAAACGCTATTTTGGCAAGTAGCGGCTACGCGCTCAAAAAGAAAGTGGCGGCTAACCCATCCGGGCAATGCCGCCACTTTCTATGTTAAGTACGGGTGCTCTTTACGTTAATACTGATGAAAGGCGCGAAAGCGTATTTTTCCTCCGCAGGGAAGTTGAGGAAGTTATCATTATTTACGGAGCAATGCTATGTCTACATCTACCACAGAAATTGAAACGCAAATCTCATCTCGTCGCCGCTCTTTTCAGCTCTCCGGCCTGGCCCTGCGCCTGTTGATCGCCTTTGTGATTAGCTGGCTGGTTATCATGGCCTTCTTTGTATCCGGCGCGGTTTCTCGCTAATTTGCCCATCGTTTAGAGTTCTTCTTCCTCGAAGCGCACACCGTAACGCCCGCTGAGGTAATCGTACATCGTATCGGCGAAGTAGTGCGGGTTGGCGAACCCGCGGTTTTCGGGTTTGATCTCCGAGAGTTGGATCATCAGGCGCGTATCGCCGTTGCGATAATGGCAGTACAGCGACCAGCGTTCGTTACGCTCCAGCAAGGTGAAGTCCGAGGAGATGGAACCGGAGCCGTCGCCCACTCGTTCGCGCCGCAAACGCGCGTGATGCGCCAGGTGACGATAAGCGGCGTTGAGATTATCAACCACAAAGCCGATATGATGCCAGCGACTGGGTAAACCATCCGAAAGCGGCGCTTTCTCTGTTCCGAATATGAACAACGCGGTATTGCCCGTGGTCAAAACCGTCTGGTGGCGATCATCCCGCACGATCCTCATGCCCAGTACCTCGCTAAAAAACGCCTTCGCGTCTTCGCGATCCGCCACCGTAATCGCGAGATGATCGAAACCGAAGTTTGTCCAACTGGATTCCTCCGCGCCTGCTGTCGAGTCCTTTAACGGCGTCGCCTCGACATGGAATGTATGCGTCTGAAAGTGCGCCACACTTTCCCCGATGAACATATCAGGAAACACCTCGTTTCCATCCGGCGTTTTGATACGAATGCGATGTCCGACCAGCAATCCATCCGGCAGCGCGTGTTCAAGCGCCTCGTGAAATATTTCCTGCGAACCGACCGAACTCTGGTACGGCTGCCCATTCACCACCAGCGTAATATCAAGCGGTTGTGTCATTGTCATTATTTCCTTTTTTTATTTGAAATCTACTCTCTTTATATCTTAGTAGAGAGATGCCAGTACTATGAATATGAAGGCTGTAGTTCAGACGATCTGATGAATTTTGCCAACCGAATCGGGAAATAGAGGGGCAAAGCGTCGTTTCCTGATGCATATTTACAACCAAATTCGGCACTGTCATCCTGGGCGCAGCGAAGGATCTCAGCACCCCACGAGGACGCCCACAAGGGTTCCCTCGTCCACCCCGCACCGCCCGCGTCCCTACGGTAGATGACCCCCATTACCCTACTCGGTCGGAAAATTCATCAGATCGGCAAGTGCTTTTTGCTGTATGATAAGATATATCTTATGCAACCGCCTCACATAAGCAAGGAGTAGCCATCATGCAGGATCAGCAGTTGGAGAACGAACAACAAGAGCAGCCACTGGTCGAAGTTGCCAGCGCAACCGTAACTTCATCTGCCTCTGATATAAAAGACGAGCGCGAACGGAATTATGAGTATTACAAAAAGATTTTCGACGGCTACTCAATGCCGTTCGCTTTTGTCGATCTCAACCTGCTTGACCGGAATATCCGCCAGATTACCACGCGCGCTCGTGACAAGCGCATACGTCTTGCCTCTAAATCCATCCGCAGCCTTGCCATACTGCGGCACATCTTCGCGGCGGACGCCTGCTTTCAGGGCGTCATGTGCTATACCGCGCTTGAAGCCGTTTACCTGGCCTCTCAAGGTTTCAAAGACTTGCTGATTGGCTATCCCGCCTGGAACGAGCATGATATCGCTGCCATCGCGCGCGCCACGGCGGATGGAGCGCACATCACGTTGATGATCGACAGCCTTGAACACATTGAGCGCATCGAAGCTCTAGCCTCCCGGTATGACACCCGCTTGCCCCTGTGTCTCGAAATCGATATGTCGATGGATGTGCCCGGCCTGCATTTCGGCGTCTGGCGCTCCCCCGTCCGTACAGTGGAGCAGGCGCGACCCATCATCGAACGCATTAAAACCTTTTCCCATGTCTTTCTGGATGGGCTGATGGGCTACGAGGCGCAGATCGCGGGTCTGGGTGATAACTTTCCCGGACAAAAAGCGAAGAATGCCCTGGTCCGTCGCCTCAAACAACGCTCAATCCACGAAATAACCGAACGCCGCGCCGCCATCGTTGCGTTAGCGCGCTCATCCGGCATTACGCCGCGCTTCGTCAACGGTGGCGGCACTGGCAGCATCGACTCCACACGCGACGAGGCCGTTGTGACAGAAATCACGGTCGGTTCGGGTTTCTACGCCCCCGCGCTTTTCGATAACTACCGCGACTTCCGCTATGCACCCGCCGCCGCTTACGCTATCGAGATTGTGCGCCGCCCGCGGCCATCGCTCTACACCTGCCTGGGCGGCGGCTACATCGCCTCTGGCTCGGTTGGCCCGGAAAAACAGCCAGCGCCCTATCTGCCGCCGGGAGCGAAACTGCTATCACTCGAAGGCGCGGGCGAAGTGCAAACACCCATCCGCTACACTGGTCCGCTAGCGCTTCAAGTGGGTGATCCTATCTTCCTGCGCCACAGCAAGGCGGGCGAACTGTGCGAACGCTTTACGCACCTCTATCTCGTTTCCGATGGAGCCGTCGTTGATACGGTGACAACCTATCGGGGGGATGGATGTTCTTTCATATAGCCAAATGCTTCGTTCTACTGAGAACTCGCTCGCTTGATGTTCTACAAATTGACTTGCTCTTATGAATTTTCAGGCATGGCTCAAAAAGGCTGAATTCGAGCGCACTTTAGAACCCGCCGGTCGAGCGAATGATTTGACCCGTTACCCATGCAGCATCTTCGCTTGCCAGAAAGGTGATGATGCGGGCAGCATCTTCGGGCTGTCCTATCCGTCCCTTGGGGAAGCGTGGCAGAAGTTCTTGCTTTATTTCTTCGCTCATCCATCCCGTATCGGTGGGGCCGGGATCGACGGCGTTTACCGTGATGCCGCGCGGCGCAACTTCTACTGCCAGCGTGACGGTGAAAGCTTCTATAGCTCCCTTTGTGGCGACATAGGCTAGCTTCCCTGGCATCGCGCCGCGCCCTTGCCCCGATGTCAGGTTGATAATTCGCCCACCGGCAAGCAAGTCAAAACCTCTCGCAAACTCAATGCTCAACAGCATGGTACCGCGCATATTCACGGCGTAATAAGCATCCAGGGTCGGAGCGTCCAACTGGTCAAAAGGAGCCTGTGAATCATCATGCGTAGCGTTATTGACAAGAATGGAAGCAGCCCCCAGTTGCGCCTGTACGGTTTGTATAATGCGTTGTGGAGCGTCTATCTCTGCCAGATTGACCATCATATGCTCACAACGCACGCCCCGCGCTCTTACCAGCTTTTGCAGCAGGTCTGGTTCCTCTTCCTCTGCTCCCCAGGGCATGAGGCGATCATAGGGACTCCAATGGGTGAAAAAGATATCAACGCCTGCCTGGGCCAGCGCCAGGCAAACGGCTGCACCAATGCCCCGTCGGCGACTTGCCCCCGTCACAATCGCCAGCCGGCGGATAGTATGTTGAGTGGTCATGTGCTACCCCTTTCTCAATACAATTTGCTGTTTCAACCCTTAGAAAACCGCATGAGAACTTGACATTCCACGAAGCCCTGCATACACTGATGACGTGTCAAACAGTAATATCTACCAGTAATACGTATAAGGAGTTCAGGATTTAGATATGGCTGTAATACCAGGAACGAGCTGGCAGAACTGGTCTGGTTCTGTCAAGGGACAACCGCGACAGGTTGTGATGCCGGGTAGTATCAACGAACTGAAACAGCGCGTCGGTGTCTTTGCGCGCGATGGGCGACATGTGCGCGTCGTAGGTTCGGGACACTCGTTCACCCCGCTCGTACAGAGCGACGACGTATTACTGTCACTGGATAATTTACAGGGCATCCAGTCGATTGATGCTGAACATGGAACCGTAACTGTGCTGGGTGGCACAAAACTCAAGCTGCTGGGTGATACATTGTTGACACATGGTCTGGCCCAGGAAAATCTTGGCGATATCGACGTGCAGAGCATCGCGGGAGCCATCAGCACAGGTACGCACGGCACCGGCATTTCGTTTGGCTCGCTTGCCACCCAGATTGAGGGTATCACCCTGGTGACAGCCGCCGGGGAACTGCTGGAATGCTCGCCCGAACAGCATCCCGATATTTTCAAGGCGGCGCAGGTCTCGCTTGGAACGCTGGGGGTGATCGCCAGTGTCAAATTGCGCGTGGTGCCCGCTAAAGTTCTGCACTATCAGGGGCAGCGTAAAAAACTGAGCGAATGCCTTGACCACCTGGAACAATATAAGCAAGAGAACGCGCACTTCGAGTTTTTCTGGTTCCCCTATACCGAATGGGTGCAGGCCAAGTTCATCAATCCTACCGCAGAACCACCGGGTAAAAATACGCTGTGGGGCACGCTCAACAAGATCGTGCTGGAGAACTGGGTCTACGGGTCGCTATGCGCCATGTCTCGCGCCATACCGGGCCTGGCTAAAAGCGTCTGCAAAATCTCAGGCAACTCGATTGCCAACGTGGATGAGATCAACTACAGCCACCGCCTTTTCTCTACGCCGCGCATGGTGCGTTTTCAGGAAATGGAATACAACATCCCGGCTGAACATACGCGAGCCGTGATCACCGAGATACAGCATTGTATCGAGCAGCACCAGTTCGCGGTAAACTTCCCGCTGGAATGCCGCTTCGTGCATAGCGACGATATCTGGCTCAGTCCCGCCTACCAGCGCGAATCGGCCTATATCGCCGTACATATGTACAGGGGGATGCCCTACCAATCCTATTTTTCCCACATCGAAGAAATCTTCAAACGCTACTCTGGCCGTCCCCACTGGGGCAAGCTGCACACTCGCACAGCGCCAGAACTGGCCGCGCTCTATCCCCACTGGCACGATTTCCGGCGTATCCGCGCCGCGCTCGATCCCGACGGCATGTTTCTCAATGACTACCTGCGAGCATTGTTCGACGCGGACGCGCCTGTAAAAGTTGTCACTGGCGAAGAGGAAGCGCGTACAGCTAATTAAGGGATGTTCGCATATCATATAGGAGGTTCGCGGCTTACTTGCCATAGCGGTAATGGCAACTTTAAATCGTCATGTGCGCAATGCGCCTCCACTGACTGAGGCGGAGCATGCGTAATTAACCACGCGAATGTACAAGGAGAGCTAAGCATTATGACAAAACTTACCGATCATACAATCTCGCTTGCGGATCTAACCTTTCATTATCGTGAAGCGGGTGATCCAGGCGCGCCACCACTTATCCTGCTTCATGCGCTTGGTACCGATGCGCAGGATTGGAATGGGACAGCAGCACTCGCATTAGCAGATCGCTATTACGTCCTGGCTCTCGACCAGCGCGGTCATGGCGAAAGCGCCCGGCCCGGCGTCTACTCCTTTGAGTTGATGCGCGACGATCTCAAAGCGTTCGCCGATGCGCTCTCTCTGGATCGTTTCACGCTGATCGGCCACTCGATGGGCGGTACGGTCGCCTTCCTCTTCGCCGAACGGTGGCCAGAGCGAGTGGAGAAGTTGGTCATCGAAGACACATCTCCACCTCATGGAAATAGTGAATACATTGATCCTCCTGATGAAGCGCCAGGGCCCGTTCCTTTCGACTGGCAGCTGGTCAAACCCATCGTGCGCCAGCTATGCAGCCCTGATCCTGCCTGGTGGAATGACCTGTCTGCAATTACCGCACCGACTCTCATCGTTGGCGGGGGATCAACCAGCCATATCCCACAGGAGGAACTGGCAGAAGTCGCCCGGCTGATCCCGAATTGTCAATTGGTGACGATCGAGGGTGCCGGTCACGCAGTCCATCGTGACCGCCGTAAAGAATTCAGGGCCCTTCTGCAGGATTTTCTTTTTAGATAGGTTTGTAGTGAAATGGTCGTCTAATGTTCAACCATTTCACTACTACGTCCCGCCGCTGCCTGCCCGCACAGCATCAAGTACAGCTAATTGAGTAATGCGTCCGCTCCCCAAAAACGGTGAGTGAACGTACCAGCTACCCCTGGTGCCTGCCGCCTAAGGGAAAGCGATCCCAGGGGTTCTCGTTGGCTGTGATGCGGTACCCATCAGGGTCGGCAAAGACGAAGGTGCGCCCAAACGGGCCATCATAAGGCGGCGTAATGATGGCTGCTCCAGCCGCGTCCAATTTGGCATGCAACTCGTTGACATGATCGCAGTCGATCCAGAGCGTCATACCCCATCCCGGCTGCTGAGCAACATCCATGTTCGCTTTTGCTTCGCGGAGAGCAAAGGGAATCGAGTTGGTATCGAAGAGGATAAAATCGGGAGCGCTGAAGCGCGTATCTTCTGTCAATCCCAGCGTTTCAATATAGAATGCGCGCGAGGCGGAGAGGTCACGCACCTGTAAGCTGATAAAATCGGGTCCGAGCAGTTTTGCCATGAGTATTCTTTCCTTTCAACGCTGAAGAGCTAGCTTAGTGGCAGCTCTTAATTTCTTTCATACCAACAGTCTACCCGATGCGAGTGACAGCAGTATGTCAGTAGCCCAACGACTTTTTGAACGAGCCAGGCATCTCCTCACTGTATTCCATCGGTTCCCGCACCGCATACCAGCGCGCACACCTTTTCCGATGGCGCGGGGGATACTTTGCCCGACAAAAGTGCGGCAACGGCTGCCGCTCCACTCAGTTCGGCTGCCACGCCCATCTCATGCCAGAGCCAGCGCGCCGCCTCGCGCATCTCCGCGTCCGTCACCAGCACGATATCATCCACGTTCAGCGAGATGATCTCCAGGTTGAGAGCAGAGCTGCGGCGAGGAGCCAGCGTACCGGCTGTGGTGGCAATCTGGGACAATTCCACGACTTTGCCCGCTCGCACGCTCTCGTAAAGTGTCGGCGCTCCCACCGGCTCGATTCCTATGATCTTCATCTCCGGTTTTATACTTCGCGCCGCGATACTCACCCCGCTAATCAGGCCGCCGCCCCCAATAGCTACCAGCAGCGTATCGGTCTCCGGCGCATCTTCCAGAATTTCCAGGCCCAGCGTTCCCTGCCCGGCAATCACGACCGGGTCGGCGAAAGGATGAATATAGTTCAATCCTTGCTGTTCGGATGCTAGCAATGCCGCCCGGTTTGCCTCGTCCCATACAGCCCCCTCGTAGATTATCCTCGCGCCCCAGCTTTCCAGCATCCGTGCTTTGGCGAGGGGGGTACTCTGCGGCAGGTAAATCGTTACTGGTACCTTCGCAATCCACCCGGCATAGGCGACTCCCAAACCATGATTGCCGCCCGAAGCGGTGACAAGCCCGCGTTGAAGCTGTTCCGGGGGTATGCTGAGCAGTTTATTTACCGCCCCTCGCGCCTTGAAAGACCCGCAAATCTGCAAGCACTCCAGCTTGAGATACAGTGTTTCGGCCTGGCATACTGGTTGCTTAACGGGCCTCGCCTCCATCATTGGAGTATGCCGGATGAAGTTGCGAATGCGCGCCTGCGCAGCTTGAATATCCTGTACGTCGATCATTTGACTCCTCTGGCAAAGAAATTATCTGTGGTGAGAAACAAATAGGCTTATGCTTCGTATGATATGATACTTTACAATACAGTACTAATCAGTACTACCTCTACCATCATAAGGAGGTACTTGTATGCCCGTTTCATTGGAAACCTTCACTCAACAGATCAATTGGACACGCTACCACAGTCAGCCTGGCGGTCACTACGAGAGTTTTTTTCAGCGAGCCAACCATCCCACACGCCCGCTCGCTTTCTGGATTCGCTACACGATATTTAGCCCCAAAGGTCATCCAGAAGAGGCTGTGGGTGAACTGTGGGCCATTTATTTTAACGGAGAAACAGGCCATCATATCGCGCTAAAAAAAGTGGTTCCATTGCAACAATGCGCCTTTCATTCCTCTGAGTTTTTCGTTGAGATAGACAAGGCATATCTCAAACCTGGGCAATTTGAGGGGAGCATACACGGCCAACATCACAACATGGCGTGGAACCTCGCCTTCTATACGGATGCACAACCGCTCCTACTTTTGCCATTGTCTCTCTACACAACAAAACTTCCGGCAGCTAAAAGCCTGGTTGCCTCCCCGCTTGCCATGTTTAATGGCTATTTGATCGTCGATGATGAGCGCATCGACGTAACCGGTTGGCCTGGCAGTCAAAACCACAACTGGGGTTCAAAGCATACGGATCTCTATGCCTGGGGACAGGTTGCTGGCTTCGAGAACTACCCGGAGAGCTTTCTCGAAGTGGCTACGGCTCGCCTGAAGATCGGACTGCTCTGGACGCCTGCCATGACCCTGCTCGTGCTGCGACACCAGGGCCGAGAATTCGCGCTGAACTCGCTTTTTCAATCAATCCGGGCTAAAGGGTCATTTGGATACTTTCTCTGGAAATTCCGATCAGAAACGCCAGAGATTATCATAGATGGGACGATTTCGGCTTCACGCGAGGCATTTGTCGGATTAAGTTACGCTAACCCCCCTGGCGGTAGTAAACACTGCCTCAACACAAAAATCGCCTCCTGCACACTTCACATCACGCATAAAAAATCACGTATGGAAGAGACGCTGGCCAGCCCGAACCGCGCCGCTTTTGAGATATTGACCGACGACCGGCAGCATGGCATAGACATTAGTGCTTAGACTCGTTTCGCTACAAACTGTACTGATCATCGCCTCTTGCCCTCTCTCTTGAATTTAGAGAATAAATGCCAGGTTCCAGATGTTGCAATACATGGATGGACCAGAGGTTCATTTCAATTACAGCTATTTCGGGAGGAAAAGCATGTCAACGATAAAAATTGTAGTTCTTGGCGCGGGCAATATCGGAGGCACACTTGGGCGCAAGTGGGTCGCCACCGGACACCAGGTTGTCTTTGGAGTGAACAACCCCAATGGAGAGAAAGCGCGGAAGCTGCGCGGCGATCTTGGCGACAGCGCGGCGATTCATACACCCGCCCGAGCTTTGGCCACTGATCCAGATGTAGTGGTGCTGGCAATCCCTGGTGCGGCCATGGATGCCACCATCGCGCAATACGCCGATCAGCTCGACGGGAAGATCATCATCGATACGGCCAATAAAATGGGAGCCAGCACGCATAACAGCTTCGCCGCCCTGCAGCAGCACACACCTCACACGCGCATCTACCGTGCCTTCAATTCCCTGGGTTGGGAGAACTTCGCCAATCCCCTCTACGACGGCACACCCGCCGACCTCTTCTTCTGCGGCACCGACGGCGAATCTCGCGCCATCGTCGAACAGTTGATTTCAGATATCGGCCTCCAACCAGTCTACCTGGGCGGCGTCGAACAGGTCGGCGTGATAGACTCTCTTTTGGGTTTGTGGTTCGCGCTGGCTATCGGCCAGGGCAAGGGGCGTCACCTGGCATTCAAGATGCTGAAGCGGTAAGTTCCGTAAGCTGATTTCTTGATAGGATGTATGCGTGGCCCAGGCATTGGTGACAAGATGCCTGGGCTGCTCTATTAAGCCTCTGATGAAAACTCGTGCCGGGAAATGGCCTCAAATCGACATTCAAATCCCGTAGGGGAGGGAACGCTTGTGTCATCCTCCCACCTACGGGATTTGAATGTCTGACCAGCGGGTGACAGTTGATGACGCAAGCGTCCCCTCGTAGAGGTCACATCGGGATCAGCAAAAACCGCTCGCGCTCGCGCGCAATGCTTGAGACCCGCTGCATTAACTGGCGCAGGGAAGCGCTTCCCTGGCTATTCCAGCCCTCCGGCGTCAACTGCGCCACGTACCCGTACACCTCTTCGCAGGCCCGCACCAGAGCGAGGTCAAAGTTGAGAAGTTGACCGAGCAGTGCCTGCTCCTGGCGCATACGCCACCATGTGCGATCCTGCGTCGGTACCGACATGCCACGAATGTGCGACTCGATATCCGACAACGCCTGGCGCGTGGCCCCAATTTCGCTAGCCTGCGCCATTGCCTCTGCGGGCGGATCGGGATTGGCGCGTGTCAGTGGCGGAATGAAGCGGCGCTGGTATTCCCCCTGCAACCGGGCGAGCCAGTCGATCGCCTGCCCCAGGTGATAGCTTGCGCGTTCCCGCACCAGCAGATCATCGGCCCGCGCCTGGTTCGTCGCGTTATAGAAGTTGTAGCCGTACCCTGTCAGCAGCAGTTGTAGTTGCTGGATGACAGGATCAATCGAAGGCTGGGAACTCATGGCGTTTCCTCCCTTATCTGCCAGGCGCAGGAGCCGGGAGTGTCGCTGGAGCGTTATTTACATAGCGATCAACGCTGCCGGTCGCCTGGACGCCACCGATAGTAAATGGCTGCCCGATGGCCATATTCGGAGCCGAAACCACGCCACGCTCGGCCATTAGCATCGCCGTATAGTAGCGCACTGCATCTATTTCGCTCAGGCCAAAGGCTTTCAGCGAGATCAACGCCTTCATGCGCTCGTCGCGTGGGAAGACCAGCACCTTGACGGTATCCAGCGCAATGCCGTAGCTGGCCAGGAATTGTTGCAGATGCTGGAACACAATCTGGGAGAGGTCGTGAATCTTTTCGTTAACCGATTCGAGCGGCGTAATCTGCACAAGCTGGTTCACTGCCTGCTCAATCACTGGCCCGGCATAGTGGTTAATCTCATCGATAGTCAGCCCGTGCCCCTTGTACGGCATGTGCTGTACCAGCAGCAACGCGTTCTCGCGTGTCTCCACGTGGATGTAATAATCAACGCTGTAGACCATCTCGGCCATCTCGCGCGATAGAGCCATGCCATTGGTCTTCAGCACCAACTTGGCCCTGTTAATGTACAAGGCCTCATACTGCCAGGGACTCTGCCCTCCGTAGAACGCTTGCTGCATTGAGCCGAACAGCGGTCGGTCAGGCGTCTGCACCGTGTATTGCCCTGTCTCATACACATTGAGAATCGCGCCCCGCGACTTCAGCACACAGAAGTGGTTGCTCTCGACTGTCAGCAGCGACCCGTTCATGATACTGCTATCGGGGTAATGCCAGAGCAACAGGTCCGGCCCCAGCATCTCTTCCCCATTGGGACCCATCGTAGAAATCACATTGCGAATACCAGCCATCATTTGTTCTCCTTCCTCGTCGTAGAGGTAACAATAAGCTCACACTGAATCTTACCTGATGATAGAACGTACAACCGCCCGAAAAGTCAAACCGATTATTGCTCTCCTCAAGTGATGAACGCACACTCACACTTTTTGTCTGCTCCCGCGCACCCATCTTCACGTATCTTTTTGCGAGAGCGACCAGGGCAGGGGCCAAGGGCGGCTTTCACTGGTCAACGCACACTTGATGCAAAAAAAGACGCTTACCCCACGTAAAAAAAGACGCTATGAAACTTTTCAGAAGTGTGCTATAATGCCGTCCTTAGAACAGGTAATCCTTTGTACACCAATCTGCATAACGATAAAATCACTTTCATTACCAAAACGGCTTTAGAGAGGCATCGCGATGACCACAGCGACTACCAGCATTGCGCGAGGGAAGTATCATATCTGGACGGTGGGGTGCCAGATGAACCAGGCCGACTCGCAGCGTATTCAGACGCTCCTCGACGAAATGGGCTGGGAAGAGGCCAGTATGGAGCAGGCCAATCTGGTTATACTCAATACGTGCAGCGTGCGTAAAGCGCCGGAGGAGAAGGCGCACAACCAGCTTGCCATGTTGAAACACGCCAAAGCCAAACGCAGCGATTTGCTGGTGGCCCTCATGGGCTGTATGATTGGTAGTCAGAAGACCATCGACGAATTGGGCAAACGCTACCCGCATATCGACCTGTTCATGAAGGTCGAGCAGGCCGATATCCTGCCGCGCTTCCTCGAAGAACGCTGGACGCCTATCTCTGGCGCGGGCTGCCTCGATATTGAATTTATGCCGCCCGACGAACCCATTCCGGTTGAGCCTATCGAGCGCATCCTGCCTACTTTCGCCATCTCTACCGAGACCATCGGCAAACGCACCGTGCTGCCCATGGCGATTACGCCTAAGATGGGCGAGCGCACCGCCCACTATCCTACAAAGATTGAACCGGCGCAGAGCAGCCCTACCGCGTGGTTGCCCGTCGTGCTGGGCTGTAATAAGGTCTGTACCTATTGTATCGTGCCGTATCGACGGGGGCGCGAGCGCAGCCGCCCGGTGGATGAACTGGTCACGGAAGCCGCCGCGCTGGTGGGCAAGGGCGCGAAAGAACTGACGTTGTTGGGTCAGACCGTTGAGGCCTACGGGCTGGATTTGCCGGGCAAGCCCGACCTGGCCGGGTTGATGACGCACCTTAGCGAGATCGACGGGTTGGAGCGTATCCGCTTCATGACTTCGTACCCGCGTCACATGAACGACAGCATGATCGAGCGCATGGCCGCGCTGCCCAAAGTGTGCGAGCACGTCAATATTCCCGTGCAGGCGGGCGATGACGAACTGCTGCGGCGCATGAAACGCGGCTACACGCTGGAAGAGTACCGCGACCGCATCACGCGACTGCGTGCCCTGTGGCCGGGCGTCTCGCTTTCCACCGACATTATCGTGGGCTTCTGCGGCGAGACCGAAGAAGAGTTCCAGCATACGCTCGACCTGCTCGAAGAGATTCGCTTCGACGTAGTGCATGTGGCCGCTTATTCCGTGCGCCCCGGCACCGTGGCGGCGCGTTGGGAAGACGATATACCATTGGCGGAGAAGAAACGTCGCCTCCACGCGGTGGAAGAGGCGCAGGCGCGTATCGCCTTTGAATTGAACCAGCCGTTGCTGGGCAGCGTGGAAGAAGTGCTGGTCGAAGAGGCTAACGACGCGCACGGTCGCCAGCAGTGGAAGGGGCGCAACCGCACCAACAAGCTGGTATACTTCCCGCAGCCTACAGCAGAGAGCGAAACGGTGGGGCGTCCTATCCAGCCCGGCGACCTGGTAAAGGTACAGATCGAACGCGCCACATCCTGGTCATTGCAGGGTTGCGCGGTTGCGTTATAATATGCACACATTCTTGATACATCCCAGAAGGATAGAGGAGGAGCTACATGACACAGACCCAATCGGCTGAAGAAAAGGCCCGATTGAAAAAGCAATGGACTGACCTGGCTATTCAGCAGGCGCAGGAAGGTCAGTGGGAAGACGCAGTCGTCACCAACAAGAATATCTTGAACCTTTTCCCTTTTGAACCAGATGCGTACAATCGCCTGGGAAAGGCCCATAGCGAGCTGGGGCATTTTGTTGAGGCGCGCCAGGCCTATTCGCAGACATTGAAATATAGCCCGAAAAACACCATCGCCAAAAAGAACCTGGAACGGCTCGCGCAGCTTCAGGAAGAACCCGCGCACCTGCATACGGGAACCGAGCGCATCGATCCGCGCCTCTTCATTGAAGAAACGGGCAAGACCGGTTTAACCGACCTGATCAATATCGCCTCGGGTAATGCGCTTGCGAAAGTAGGCGTGGGCGACCGCGTACAACTGTACGTCACCGGCCATACGCTGCTGGTGCGCAACGCCGCCGGAGAGGATATCGGACAGGTCGAGCCGCGTTTGGCGAATCGCTTGATTAACTTCATGGAAGGTGGCAACCGCTACGCCGCCGCTATCCTGGTGATGGAAACCGGGCAGGTGCGGCTGATGATCCGCGAAGAGTACCAGCATCCGGGCATGTTTGGCAAGGTGAGCTTCCCATCTCAGGGCGGCGGCGATGTCATTCGCGCTTACACCAAAGACAGCATGTTGCGTTATGATCGTGATGATGATGACGATATCACCAGCGACGATGAATACTTTGATGGAGGCGACGAACCCGAAGAACTGACCGAGATCGAATTTGAAGGCGGTATGGAGGGCGAAGAATAATGTCCCTGTACGATAGAATGTATATGAAAGGAAATCTAGCATGAACAAAACAAAACGAGTCGCGAGCCACAAACATCGTATCAAGGCTAAGAAGTACGAGTTGAAGCGCAAGGCGGCCCAAAAAGCCAGCGGCGTGCCAGCCACATCGACAGCGCGGCGATAAACGCCGCGCTTTCCCTTTTTTGATAAGATGTAGACGATGAGCACTGCTCCTTCTCCACTATCATCGGCGTCGGTCCGTCATATCCTGAACCTGCTGGCTCCGCAGGGGGCGCAACTGGTGGCGGGAAACGAGGGATTGCATCGCCGCGTAACCTGGGCCTCCCGCATGCGCGCGCGTCTTCCAGCCTTTGAAAGCGTGCGCGGTGGGGAGCTGGCCCTTCTTTCACTCTCACAGTTGCGCCGCCTGGATGAGACGCTGCCACATCTGCTGGACAGCCTCTATAAAGCAGGCGTTGCAGCCGTAGCGGTCTCCGCTCCTTCGCTCGAATCACTCGAACAGGAAGCCATTTCCCTGGCGAACTCGTTACGTTTTCCCTTATTTCTGCTCCCCGCCGCGTTGATGCTTGAGGAAATTGAGCGCGAAGTGATTACCTTTGTGGTAGGATTTCGCGGCGAAAACGAGCGGAGAGCGACCGAAATTTCGCACCAATTGATGCAATTGAGCGCGCATGGCGCGGGTATTCATGGCATCTGCGAACAGCTTTCGCGCATCAGCGATAAGTGGATCGTGGTGCAGGACGCTGCTATGCGCATTCGCTACCAGGCTGCGCCACCCGACTACCGGGCTTACTTGAATGAACCCTTGAACGAGGAATTGCTCAGGCTGGTGGGTCTGGCGCGTAACATGATGCCCATTTCGGCGCGACATGACGTGGTTGGCTGGTTGTCGATGATCGGACACGAGGGCGAATTTGATTATCTGGAACGTCTTATTCTCGGACTTGTCGCGCCGATCCTGGCCCTGGAGTTTGCGCGCGAACGCGAACGCAGCGAGGTGGAGAGCCGCTACCAGTCCGAGGCCCTCATGGATGTGCTACAGGGAAACTACGCGCAGGCCGAAGAGATGATAGCGCGCGCGCGTCTCCTGGGCTATGACCTATCCTCTATGCAAGTCGTCGCTATTTTTGAGTTAGCGCCGGATGAATCCGATTTCGCGCAAAACGGCTTTCAGTCGCAGTGGCAAAGAAGGTTGCGTGAAGAGGTATTACGCGCCTGTCCTGCCGCCTGGGTATCCAGCGAAGCGCGTCGCCTGATCGCGTTGTTGCCCGTAGCGGGGACGGAGGACGATAAAGAGCCGGTAGCTGAAAATGAACAGGCCGCCCTGACACACCTGGAACGAGCGTTGGTGCGCGCGCAGCAGGGGCAAAGCGCATCACCCGCCTATTCCGGCGGTGTTGGCTATCTTTCCCGCACCATTACCTCCATCCCGCAGTCCTATCAGCAGGCCGGGCAGGCGCTGGAAATCGGGCGGCGACTTTTCGGCAACGGGAAACTGCACTCGTTCGCGCAACTGGGCATCTACCGGTTGCTCTTTCACCTGCATGGACATCATGAACTGACGGATTTTTACGAAGAGACGCTCGGCCCCTTGCTCGATGCCGATACTCGAAGCAGCATCGATCCCATTGGCACACTCGAAAACTTCTTTCGCTACAACGGCAATCTCAGCGAGACTGCCCGCTCCATGCACCTGCACCGCAATTCGCTCCTCTACCGTCTGGGTCGCCTCGAAGAACTGCTGGGTCATTCGCTGGAAGACCCCGAATTGAGATTATCTTTGCAAATCGCCCTCAAGATACGTCATGTATTAGAGAGGTGATATCTCGCTTTTCAGAGGTTACATTTTAACCGCATCCTCGCTTATACTGTACCAGTAGTGTTTCATCGTGTGTCAACTGCTCTTTAGAAAACGACGCCGGGAGAATGAACGATGGACGCAGATCTACAAGAGGATCAGGTTGAACGGCCAGCGCCAGCGGCCCTCAAACAAGCTGCCGGAAGTACGCGATTTGATTGGGTCATGATTGTCCTGTGTGGCTGGTTGCTGGCCGGTGTGTATATTGATGGGTGGGCGCACAACCATTTTACCATCATAGATACCTTTTTTACGCCCTGGCACGCTGTTCTCTACTCCGGTTTCCTGTCCATTGTGATCTTCCTGTCAATAACGCTCGCGCGTAACATCAAGAAAGGGTACGTCTGGTGGGCTGCTGTTCCGCCGGGCTATGGCCTCTCGCTTCTGGGTATCGTGGTTTTTGGAATTGGCGGCGTGGGCGACTTCTTCTGGCATACTCTTTTCGGCTTCGATGTAGAACTGGCAACGTTACTCAGTCCAACGCATCTCATGCTTGCGGCTGGCGGTCTTCTCATCGTAAGCGGGCCGCTACGCGCAGCCTGGTTGCGTCCAGAGGGTAGCGCAAAACCTCGCTGGTTCTCACAACTGCCTCTGATCTTCTCGCTCACTTTCTTGCTTGGCGCGCTGGCTTTTATGACCTCGTTCGCTCATCCTTTTGTCTCACTCGCGGCAACGTCTGCATTTCAGCCGGTGGGGACTTCTTACTATAGTATTTACCTGAAAGATCTCGTCGAGTCCTGGGGAGTGTTGAGCATTTTGCTACAATCGGGGCTGCTGGTTGGAACAATGCTGCTCATCATACAACGACAACGGGTGCCACTGGGAACGTTCACCATCATGTTGAGTATCAGCCTCTTAATGTCCTGTATACTGCTGGGTAACTATAACCTGATCCCTGTGGCAATTCTGAGCGGTCTGGCTGCGGATGTATTTTGCCGGCTCTTACGGCCATCGGTAGAGCGTGTGGGGGCGCTGCGCCTGTTTGTCTTTGTCGTGCCAGTTTGCCTATTCCTGCTCTATTTTCTCGATCTCAGGCTGTTCAAAAATGTCTGGTGGCCCCTTACTATCTGGTCAGGATCAATTTTCATGTCGGGCATTACCGGTCTTTTACTCAGCTATTTATTTGTCCCGCCGCTCAGGAATGGGGCAAAGCCGGTACCGTCATTCCTCACATCCTTTCAATTGACTCGACGGCGGGTGCTGGTTGGACTGGCCGGGTTGGGCCTGGCAGCGGGTGGCCTGGTCGCGGCAGGCGATCTGCTATTGCATCGTTCCGGCATACCCGGCACTGGATTTCCCGAGGTATCCGGGGGGCCAACAATCTTCTACGCTTCTAGCTCACAGGCGATAGTCAACGTTCCTGATTTCCTGTACCAGGCTGGCAATGCTGTGAATAGCGCTACCTGGTCGCCAGATGGGAAATTGATTGCGGCGGCCAATAGTGATGGGACAGTACAAATCTGGTCGGCGACCGGCAAACCAGGCACTATGGGAGAAGGGGTCGCACTTTTTACTTATCGCAAACATAGTAAGGCGGCGACCGACCTGGCCTGGTCGCCAGATGGGAAATACATCGCATCAGCGAGCGAAGATGGCACCGCCCAGGTTTGGCACGTCTCTACAGGAATCACGTTTCTCACTTACCGGGGCCATACAGGTCGTGTTTTTGCCGTCGCCTGGTCGCCCTCTGGCAATCAGCTTGCCTCAGCAGGTGAGGATAAAACGGTACAACTATGGAATGCCGCGACAGGCGCAAACATCTTAATCTATCGTGAGCATACCGAAGCGGTAAGCGCGCTTGCCTGGTCGCCCGATAGCACACGCCTCGCCTCGGCAAGTGTCAAGGGGAATGCGCTCGTGTGGGACATTGCAACGGCCACTCACATTACCGCATTTCAAGTCGATGATGCGCAGGGTAACACTGACTGATGTAGTTTGGTCGCCTGATGGTACATACATTGCAACGGCAAGAAGCACGCTTTCTATCTGGGATGCCTCGAATGGCACGCAGCTCTTTCTTTATCAAGATATGAACAGCGATATAGTGCGCGTTGCCTGGTCTCCCAACGGGAAGCGCTTTATTACGGGTCAGACTGACGGGTCGGTTTATATCTGGACTTCTTTTCAATCACAAAACACTACTGTCCTCTCATCCTCTGGGAAGAGCGACATAAAATATGCAGGAGATGCTTTCTTGTCGGGAGGTGGCGGTGTCTCTACTGCGCCTTTCCTCCTGTTGTGTCTGGGGCATAATGGGGAAGTACATGCCGTTGGCTGGTCGCCCGATAACCGTCATGCTGTTTCTGCGGGGATCGATTCGACTATTCAGATTTGGGATACGTTTGTGGGGAATACTCAGATCACCTATCAGCATAATTTCGCGAGCGCGGATTGGTCGCCCGATGGCAAAAGTATCGCCTCCATTGTGGGGAAGAACGTTGTGGAGATCTGGGATGCCGCGGCAGCAACGGCTAACGTTACCTATAAAAAGCATCCGAGCAGCAGTACTATCACGTGTTTAGCCTGGTCGCCTGATGGCGATAAGATGATTTCCGCAAGCGACGATGGAACCGTGCTGATCTGGAGTACTCATACCGGCGCGACTCTGCTCATTCCCACAGTGCAGGCTTCGAGCATGGTATATGTTACCTGGTTATCGGGGAGTAAAAATGTAGCTCTCATCGATGGAAAAGGTGTGACACAGGTATGGGATGCCACTACGGGACATGTTCTTAAGAAATATCAAAAGCAGGATATGAGCGTATCTACCGCTGCCTGGTCGCCAGACGAGAAGCGTCTTGCAATCGTAGATCAGGATGGTCGAGCGCACATCCTGGATGCTTTGAACGAATTTATTCTTTCGCCTTCGCTGCTCAACCTGCGTGGGGTGACTGCGCTCGCCTGGTCACCCAGTGGCAGGCAACTTGCTTCGGCTGATGGGGGAGTAATACAGGTGTGGGATGCCGCGACAGGTAATATCACGTTTTCCTGCCAGGATTCGCAAAATACTACGATTGAGCTGATGTGGGCATCCGATAGCAAACGTCTTGCTTTCACCAACGATCAAGGGGTACAAGTCTGGGATGTGACTAATGGGACGCTATTGCTCACGTATCTAGGAGTGACCGGAAATATGGGAGCGATCTTTACCACCTCGTGGTCGCCGGATGGGAAACGTATCGCCTCGACCGCTAATGATGGTTCAGTGCAGGTCTGGTTAGCCACTCCAACGTAGACGAAGAGACGGATTGGTTCTTTCTTAACTTGTGATACAATACTTTTTCGTGGGGATTGGATGAAACAGGAAAAGAGAGCATATATGACAGAAGGAATTGTTTCGCGCAAGGTAAAAGTGGAAGGTGGCAATCTCAAGTTTAGCGCGGCCCACTTTATTACATTTGGTGGGAAGTGCGAGCGGCTGCATGGACATAACTACGGCGTGCTGGTTGAGATGGAAGGCACATTGAACGAGGATAAGCTGGTCTTCGACTTCACTATCATCAAAAAGCTGACCAGGGAGATTTGCCAGCGACTCAACCACCGTTTCCTGTTGCCCATGCTGAACCCGCACCTCGAACTGAAAGAACTTCCTGACGAATGGGAGGTGCGTTTTGGCGAGAAACGCTACATTTTCCCGCGAGACGATGTGGTGGAACTGCCCATCGATAACTCGACGGCTGAACGGTTGGCCGAATACATGTGCGGCGAATTGCGCAACGCGCTCGCCAAATATGCTATTGGTAATGTGCAAAGCATCATGGTAGGAGTCGAGGAGGCTCCTACGCAGATGGCGTATTATCGAATTGCATTCGTGTAAAATGTTTGAGATTCCTGATAATTTTAAGCGTGACATGATTGCCATGAACGGGGAGGAAGGTATCGCGTGGCTCGCCCGCTTGCCGGGCGTACTGGCGAATTGCGAGCGGCGCTGGGATATCACCATTGGCACTCCATTCAATTTGTCGTTCAACTATGTGGCCCCGGCTGTGCGGGCCGATGGTACGCAGGTGGTAGTGAAGGTGTGTTCGCTGACGGATGAGTTTCCTCACCAACCCGAGGCGTTGAGGCTCGTTGACGGGCATGGGATGGTGCGGCTGCTGGAAATTGATACGACTGAAGAGATTATGCTGCTGGAACGTCTTCTGCCCGGCACCATGCTCAAGGATGTGGAAAATGACGAAGTGTCCACGTCTTGCGCGGCCAGCGTTATGCGAAAAATATGGCGGCCAGTGCCGGAGAACCATCCCTTTAAGACTGTCCAGGATTGGGGCAAAGGTTTTGATCGATTGCGGCAATGTTATGATGGTGGTACTGGTCCTTTCCCTAAAGCCCTGGTTGAACAGGCCGAGACGCTGTACCGGGAGTTGAGCGCGTCGATGGCCGAGCCGGTTTTGCTGCATGGAGACCTCCATCATGAGAATATCCTGGCTGCTGAGCGCGAACCATGGCTGGCAATTGATCCCAAGGGGCTGGTAGGCGAGCCAGCCTATGAAACGGGCGCGTGGCTGCGTAATCCCATGCCGCAATTGCTGGACATGCCCCAACCTGGAAGGATTCTGGCGCGCCGCGTGGATCAATTGGCTGAGGAGCTAGGATTTGATCGCGCGCGCATACGTGATTGGGGATTGGCGCAGGCCATGCTCTCGGCATGGTGGAGCATGGAAGATTCCGGCGAGCTGGCAGTGTTTGCTATCACCTGCGCCGAGTTGCTGGCTGCCATTCGCCTGTAGGCAGGCTATCCGGCGTGTTTCATATGTTCATGCAATTGTGCGCGGCGGCTTCTGGGAGGATGACCAGTGCGATAGGTGGCCTTGTATGCCTCGAAGTCCCAGGTTGAGAAGAATTGTTCGGCGGCGTTTCTGCCATTCTGGTAGAGCGTCTCGGCTTCCTGCGGGCTTAGATCAAACTTTGTGCCACTGATGCCATTGACCGGTATGGCTATTGTACGGACATAGGTATGATCGTCCATGTAGAGTCTGTCGTGCGCTCGCAGCAGGGTATTGAGCAAGGCGCGGCCAATTTCCAGCGCATTGCCGGTAGGATTGGGCGGCCACGGTTCCTCTATTGTGGGCGGAGCGTCCACCAGGCGCAGGCCAAAGGTGGGACGGCGCGGGATACCGGGCACATCGAAAAGGTAGACTGGAAAGTTGCTGAGCAGGCCACCGTCAACGATCAGGCTGGCTTTGCCGTCCGCGTGCTTCTGCTGTATGGGCATGAAAAAGAACGGGATGCTGGCGCTCATACGCACGGCCTGCGCGATATCCAGTTCATCGGGATCAAGGCCGAAGAGTTCCATATCCTGTGGCAAGCGCAACATCGTTCCGGTGCTGATATCCGAGGCGATGACCGTCAGCCGGTAGCGGAAATTGGAGTGTTTCGGCTCCCGCGCATTCAAAATCAGGTCTCCGAATGTAACAATGCCTTTCGCGCTCAGCTTTTGCCGCATAAACGTCTCGATGAAGTTTCCGGTATGCATACCACCGCGTTGCAGCATATGGAAAGCTTCCACCGGCATTAGCCCGTCCAGACCAGAATCGCTCGCGAAACGAGAAAATTGCACCTCGTTTTTCATGATGCTATACATCTCGCTGGCTTTATAACCGGCTGCAAGCATGGCCGCAACAAACGCGCCTGCTGATGTCCCGGCGATATTGCCCCACGCGTAGCCTTTTTCTTCCATGATGCTGAGCGCGCCCACGTGGCCGATGCCGCGCACACCGCCGCCTTCGAGCACAACATCAGCCCGTAATTGTGTGGCGTTGCCGGGCGAATCTCCATTACTCATATCAGAACCTCCTTCCTGTATCCTTCTACAGGAACGGTTAGCTTCAAAACCCTTGTGTAGTTTGTACGATTGAATCTCCCTGATTTTGCGCATGGGTTGAATATACGCTACTGTCGCTTCCCTGAGACGTTTCACAAGTTTCAGATGTTTCACAAGTTTCACAAATTTCACCTGTTTATCTGCGTTTCAAGCGTGGCTATTTGTGTTTGGAGAGCGGCTTTGTCGGCGCGCAGGCGCAATAGTTCCTGTCCTATCCAGGCCACGAAGACGCCGCGCGCGGGTGTCCATTCGAGGGCTGTCCAGTTGAATACCTGTTGCGTGCCAGCGCCCAGCGCGGGATTTGATTCCTCCAGTGGGTTGTGCCCCAGCTCTTCTTGCAAGGGCATATTGGCCGGGTGCCAGTGGTTGGCAAGGACGTATTCGCGGAAACCTCTTACGATCCTGTGGCCGTTGGGCGCGGTCAAGGTCGCGCCGTCGTCATGCCAGCCGGGCGGGACGAGCGGCACAAACGTTTCTTTGAGCGGGTCAAAGTTGTCTGGCGGCACGGGGAGCCAGGCGGGAATGATCACAGTTGCGCTCACCAGTTGCAGTGCGGCGGCATCGTAGCGGCGCGGACCGGGTCGCAGGCTATCCGGGTTGTAGAGGTCGGTGACGTTAGCGGTATCACGAACAAGGAAGTTGTCACCGGGCGCGATGCCTGTCAGCGTGATGATGTGGTTGCCGGAAGGATGCCAGGGATAGGGGATAGCATCGCCCAGCGCGAGATCATGGATGCTGCTTTCCGCGCACGCCACGATGACAGGATAGCCCAGCCGCAGCCACGCGCGTAATATGTCGCTATTCGTGGCGCTTGCCCGGTAACGCAGGCCAATTTGCGCCAGCAGGTCGTAAAGCTGTTGCAGGCTCATACCGTCCATGTTGCGCGTGGAGTTGTCGCCGTCAAACTGCGCGTACCATTGCTCGGCCTCGGCAATCATCTCCTGAGCCGTTTGAGTGGGGTGTTGACCAACCGGCGACATTGATTTTACAACCGCGCAGGCGAAAAATCCGCAGGCGAACTGTGTCCTGCCCGGTTGAAACTGGTTGACATTGAGAAAGCTGGCGATTTCGCCCGTCGGGGAAAGTTCTGGCATAGTGGTACCTCCTTGAGGGTGTGGCGTTGTTCCGTTGTGGGAATTGGAACAATTACGAGGAATACTTGAGGATGGTCAGTGGAGTGGCAGGCTTTACAGGGGATTTAATAAAGCTTGCTTGCTCTATGAGATACTATACCCTGAAATTGTGCGTTTGTCCAGTACCAGTAATCCGTTGCGAATATCGCAGGGCTAAAGAGTCGTGTTATAATAGCACTGCAAGGTAGACAAATATTTCTTACGAGGCAAAATGATATGCAGTATGAACCCTCTCAGTCGATGCAGGTGGAGTTATATGCGGCGTCATTACGCGCCGATTACACCGATGTGAGCGCGTTTTTAGAGGCGCTGGCGGTGAAGTTTGAGGGTGCGTTGCCTACCCATACTAAAGTTACTCGCCATACGAGCCTGTTTTCGCGCGAGCGTCCGATTAAAGAAATTGCGGTGACGTTGGGCGAGTTTCAATATCGCATAGGCAAAGAGCGCCAGGGGCCGTTGCTGGCGCAGCGTTCGCATTTTGTGCGCGGCATTGTGCTGAATTCGCAGCAAGTAGCGGTTGAGCAATGGATTGAGGAAGTCGCTGAAGCGTTGGCGCAGTTGGCCGCGCATAACCAGCAGGCTCATATGGCGCTGTCCCGCTTTCTGATACGCTAAGTTGTGAAGAAAGCGTTCATCTTGAATCAGATAGAGAATCCTCAAGAGGAGCAGGGACAAAAAAGCTCCCTCTGGCGAAACCGGGACTTTTTCTTGCTGTGGAGCGGCCAGAACGTGTCGGTACTCGGCTCGAGCGTTTCCCGGCTGGCTATGCCCCTGCTTGTGCTGGCATTGACCCATTCGCCAGCGCAGGCAGGCTTTATGGCGGCGGTACGGCAAGCGCCCTATCTCCTGTTCAGCTTACCAGCGGGAGCGTTACTCGACCGCTGGAACCGCAAAATAACCATGATCTGTTGTGATGGTGTGCGCTGGCTGGCGCTGGGTTCCGTGCCTGTGGCCTTCGCGCTGGGACATGTAACGCTCATCCACCTGTATATCGTGGCCTTCATCGAGGGTACCGGCTACGTGTTTTTCAGCATCGCCCAGATTGCAGCTCTTCCCCAGGTGGTAGAACCTGCTCATCTGCCGCGCGCCTATGCGTTTGATAACATCACCGAATATGTCGGTACTCTTTTTGGTCCCAGCCTGGGAGCTTTTATCATTACTCTCGCTTCCCAGATTACGACGGGAGCGGTTCTGGCGTATGCCGTGGATAGCATCTCGTACCTGGTCTCGGTCATTTCGCTGTTGTTTATCCGCGTGTCGTTTCAGATGGAACGCGCAACAGAAAAACGACGCGCCCTGTACAAAGAGATCGCGGAAGGGCTGCGTTTCCTGTGGCGTCAGCGCCTGTTACGAATCATGGCCTTGCTCACGACGGTGGTGAACTTCCTGCAAAGTCCAATCACGCTCATCATCATCGTGCTGTCGCGCGGCGCGCTGCATATCACTGTGCAGACACTGGGGTTTGTGCTGAGCGCGGAAGGGGTGGGCGGCGTCCTCGGTGGCGTCATAGCTCCCTTGCTTAGAGCGCGCCTGCGCTTCGGTCTGATTATAATCGGCTCAGTGATTATCTGGGCAGGCGCGGCGCTGCTGCTCGCGCTTGCTCCTTCCGCGCCGCTGTTGATTGTGGGCTGTGGTGTCTTAGGTTTGCTCTGGCCGATTTACGGAGTGACACTCGTTACCTATCGTCTCTCCATAACGCCTGAACACCTGCAAGGGCGGGTAAACAGCGCGTTCCGCTTCTTATCCTACGGCAGCGAGCCACTGGGCGCGGCTGTAGGCGGGCTGCTGCTCGTGTCGCTAGGAGGGCAAACCGTGCTGCTTTTGATCGCGGGAGGACTCGCGTTGAGCAGCATTGTGGTGCTATTCACGTCGTTACGTAAAGCGTAGCGTTATAGCCTCACCAGTTGTCCAACGCCCTGCTGCCTGGCGCGCTGGTAGACCAGGTTAGCCGTTACCATGTCTTCCATAGCGTGTCCCATAGCCTTGTAGACGGTGATGTCCTGGTCCGATTGGCGTGCGGGACGCCGGGCGAGGAGAACTTCCCCAAGCTCTGTTCCAGTAGTGGGATCGAGTCCCGCCAGTTCGCTGCAGCCGACTGGCGGCGGCTCGAAAGCCAGGCGCGTCTCAACAAATAGCTTCCCCTGCGCTATCACGCCGCGGTCCAGTTCCCCACCGGGGGGCGCGTAGCCGACAGAGGTTACGTGCGCGCCGGGTGAGAGCCAGTTCGCAGAGATGATGGGGGTACTGGATGAAGTACACAGGCAAATAACGTCTGCTCCGCGCACGGCTTCTTCAAATGACGCGACCGCGTGAGCCTGGGGAAGCGTTGCCGCCAGTTGTTGCGCGTGAGAAAAGCTGCGCGAGGCAATGCGAATGTCGCGAAAATCGCGCGCGCGAGAAAGCAACTGTAAGTGCGCGCTGCCCTGGACGCCAGCGCCGAGGATCGCCAATACAGAAGCATCGCTGCGCGCTAAAAGCTGTGTAGAGAGAGCCGCTGCACCCGCTGTTCTGGCAGCGGTGATCGAGTTTCCGTCCATAATGGAAATCGGCGTTCCTGTTTTCTCGTCAAAGAGGCAAATCAGAGCCTGGTGAGCGGGAAGGCCCAATTGATGGTTCGCGTGAAAGACGGAAACCAGTTTGATAGCTGCGTCGCTGTGAGGCTGCCAGGCGGGCATTCCCAGCACGAATCCAGCCTCGGCCATCTTCAGCTCATTTCGCGGGGGAGCGACCACCTTTCCCTCGCTCAACGACTTGAACCCTCCGGCGAGCGCGTCGAGGAGGGAATCGGAGTCGAGGAGGTTTTGAACCTCCTCATCGTTAAGCATAAGGATGTCCATCTCGTTGTTCCCTCACGTTTCTGTGTACTAAGTATACGATGTTTAGCGCAGGGGGTGATGACCCCACAGGCGTTCACCTCCTGTTCATAGCAGCCGCGCCTGTCATCCTGAGCGCAGCGAAGGATCTGACTCGTTGGCTACTGAGATCTTTCGCTACGCTCAGGATGACAGGCGCGATGGGGATGACCCCAGGCTAAGCTAAACAGTCCTCGAAAACCGGGGCTGGCTGTTCGCTGCTGGCATCTGGCGCGGGAAAAGGCTTCTTAAAGGTGAAGGCATGTGGCGATTCGCCATGCGTGCGTAAATGCTCCAGGCGCTCTTTGGCCTCCTCAACGGTGGGAATATGGCCCTGTGGAACCCACCAGAGCGCCACGTATGGGCCATCGAAGCGTTGAAACCAGCGGCGGCGCTGCTTCATCACATCGCGGTGCTGACTCTCGCTCGCGTAGACATAGCGCGTCAGGTCTTCTAACGAGGCCCACATCGACATGTTGACAAGAATCATTTCATCTTCGTAGGCGCGAACGCCGGTGGCGTTGCCCTCCGGCGATTGTAAACGCCAGATAAAACCTGGACTGGCATCCGCGAGGGCGTTTACAGTGTCCAGACGCGCCACGAATCCGGCCATAAGCGGGTCGCTCAGGGGAGCCAGCATACGCGCTATGTTTACTTGAGCAAGAGAGTACATCACGTGCCTCCTTTTCTTTTCTGAAAACCGGATGGATGGTTTAGCCTGTAATCACATCTCTGCCGATTGCCCGCGCTACAGCATTCACCTGTGGCATCAGGCTGCGAAACTGGGGGATGGTCAGCGACTGCGCTCCGTCCTTCAGGGCTTCGTCGGGATTGGGGTGTACCTCTATGAGCAAGCCGTCGGTTCCGGCTGCGACCGAGGCCAGCGACATGGCGGAAACGAGATCGCGGCGTCCGGTACCCTGGCTGGGGTCGGAGATGATGGGCAGGTGAGAGAGCTTTTTCACGAGGGGAATGGCGCTGATGTCCATGGTGTTGCGCGTCATTTTCTCAAAGGTGCGGATGCCGCGCTCGCACAGGATGACGTTGGGGTTGCCCTGCGCGAGAATATATTCCGCCGCCAGCAGCCACTCTTCGATGGTGGCCGACATGCCGCGTTTGAGGACGACGGGTTTATCGACACGCCCGACCTCATCCAGCAAGAAATAGTTTTGCATGTTGCGCGTGCCAATCTGCAAAATGTCGGCGTACTCGCAAACCATGTCAACATCGGTGGGCGTCATGACCTCGGTAATGATCGCCATACCAAAGGCGTCGCGCGCTTTCGCCAGCAATTTCAAACCATCCTCGCCCATGCCGCGAAAACCGTAGGGTGATGTGGAGGGCTTGAAGGCCCCGCCGCGCAGGATGACCGCGCCCTCTTTGCGCACCGCTTCGGCGGTGGTCATCAACTGCTTTTCGCTTTCTACGGTGCATGGACCCGCCATCATGATTACAGAACTGCCGCCGATACGCGCTACCCCGTCTGACATACAGGGGACTGGCACCTCGACGATGGTGTTTGAGGGATGAAATTCGCGGCTGGCGAGTTTGAAGGGCTTGCTGACAATCAGGACCTGCTCGAACGCCTGGTAAGCCCTCCAGCGCCTCGCTGATGGATGGGTTGAGGCCTCCGGCGGTCGAATGCGTTCCCGAAGGGCCGACCGCGCCAAGCACGCCAATGACGGTGCGTTCCACACCCTGGGAGAGATGACCACTTAACCCGTGGTCCTTGAGGAAAGTTAAGACGTGTTCGATAGTTTCGTCGTTACTATGCGCCTGCATTACGACAATCATGAAATGTGCTCCTTTGTGCCTGCTTAGTCGGATGAATGGCAAATGCCTTACCCTACCCCTTGCTGGCTATCTTTGCCAGTTCTCCGGCTGATCGTGACAGCTTCGTCATGATTGCCTGCCGTTTAGTAACATGTTACCAGTTTAGTTTAATGCATGTTGGACGTTGGACGCAAATTGACCGCCCCACGTATATATACGTGACTCATTTTACTTGCGCCGCGCTCTGTGTTGACGTGCAGCAAGATGCGAATACACATAGGCAGGCTACCGGGTACCGGTATCTCGCGCATGCACATCAAGGCAACTTCTGACCAGCCTAGCATACGGGCGGCTACCGCAGGAAATTCCGCATCCAGGTCGTCGGTCATGGTAAAAACCGCGCTGGCGACATCTTCTGCTTTCAGGTCGTTACGCGAAATGAGCAATTCTAATAGCTCTGTAGTCGCCGCCAGTATCTCTTCGCGCTCGTTGCGCTCAACGGTGGTGGCTCCCCGGATGCCTCTACAATACATGCTGATCCCTTTCGTATCAATGAGTAGCGCATCTGTCGAGAGAGCGATATAGGCCTCCCGCGTGATAAGCACGCGAGCGACGCAACCGTCCAGGATTCCATCTCCCCACCTTTTTGTTCGCCCCCGCCCCTACAGTATTGCGCAGGTAATATGCTTATTGTAAGGGATACTGGCAAGCATTTGGACAAACGGGCGACGCAAGCGTCCCCACCACCATGCATCATCCACCCCCGCCCCTACAACTTGTTTTATACTTCCCTTCTACCCGCTCGCAGGCTCTGAATATAGGATTTAATGGCTTCAACCTGCTTTTCGAGCGGATTTTGCTCGATCAGCCTGACCAGGGCGCTTCCAACCACCGCGCCATCGGCATAACTGGTCACTTCGGCGATGTGTGAGGGCGTGGACAGTCCGAAACCAACCGCCAGTGGCAGGCTAAGTTCTTTCGTATAGCCATAGACTCTCTGGATGAAATCGCGCAAATGGGGAGGCAATTCGGCGCGCTCGCCGGTTACGCCGCTGAGCGAGACGCAATAGATGAAGCTTCCTCTTTGACTGGCGGCCATATGTACGATGCTCGCGACGCGCTCGCCGGGCGTGGTGGGTGGTACCAGGTAGATGAGGCTGAGTCCGTTGTCCTGGGCAGTCTGTTGTAGCGGGGCAGCCTCTTCCAGTGGCAGGTCGGGAATGATCAGGCCGCATACGCCACTGGCTGCGGCTGACTGGCAAAATTGCTCGATGCCGAAAGCCAGCACGGGATTGTAGTAGCCCATCAAGATGAGCGGGGCATGGCTGCGCGCCGAAACTTGCCGCGCAACTTCCATGCAGCCGCGAATGGTCATGCCGCGCTCTAATGCTACATGTCCGGCGTGCTGGACAGTCGCGCCATCAGCGAGCGGGTCGCTAAACGGCATACCCAGTTCGATGATATCGGCTCCGCCCTCGATGGCTGCGAGCACGACTTCGACGCTTTGCGCAGCCGAAGGAAAGCCGCACATGAAATAGGGCATAAGAGCGCCGCGCCCTTCACGCTTCGCCTGCTCGAACGCCTGGCTAATTTTCAAGGCCGGAATGGTGTTATTCGTTGTTGATGGCATGGTGTTCTCCGATTCTGTTGGTAAAGTATTTGTCGGGAAGTAATTACAATTGCTACGAGGGCGACCGCAAGGGTCCCCACTCCACATCCCAACCACTCCCGCCCCTACAATGACTACAATGGGGACCCTTGAGGTCGCCCTCATGTCAATACTATACAAGTTTCTCTATCATTTCCGTTTGTACACTAAAGGCCGATTTCCTTGCATCAAGAATATCTGCTAGATACATGCCACCCGCATATTCTTTGAGCAGCATCAGCAGGTCTTGCAGGGCGGATTCAATGTCGTAATGTGCGTTAGCATGGTGTGCTTCGATGGTGATGATGGCGCTGGTGGTGTCGGGCTGGGCCGCGCTTTGTTCGCTTTGCCGCCAGCACCAGCGACGGGCCATGACCAGCCCGGTGTCGTCGCTGAAAACGACTTCGCCCACTTCTGGATGGTCGGTTTCGATTTGACCGAGCGTGGTGTAGCGTTCGCTACCGTTGGCGAAATGCACGGTCAATGTACCATTGACGGCGCGAGTATCGAAAACGGCGGCTGGTAAAGCGTAGCGGATGCTGACCAGGTTGCATAGATCGACCAGCGTGTTGATAGATGGAATGTCGCCTTTTTTCGTGAGGCGACGCAGAAGGCTTTCGGCGGCGGAGCGGTATTGCGTCGGCTCCACGCCAAAAGCGCGGAACGCGCCGCGCCACGCTGCCAGCGATGGAATCTGGCTAAGCGGTGTATCGCCGAGTGCGCTGTAGCGTTGCCTGTTGTTCCACCGAAAATGCGGCTTGCAATGGCGGCGGTGTTGGGCTGTTAGTCATGTTACGCGCATAAATCACGCCGCCCATAATCGATGGGAAGCGGTTGATAATTTCTGGATCGTATTGAAAAGCAATCATGGTTGGCCCCTATTCTAGTGTCTGAGCGGATTAACAAGGCGATGGCAAGCTCGCTCGCGCATCTGTCATCCTGAGCGCAGCGAAGGATCTGCAACCGGCCCCGCGAGAGATCCTTCGCTGCGCTCAGGATGACAGATGGCGAAGGATGACAGCAATGGTGAAATTCACTCCTGAGGCTTACCTCCGCACTACCATGTCATATAAAGTAACGTTCAGGGCTTTTGCAACGGTGAGCATGTCTTTATCGCCGCGTCCCGATAGGTTCAAGATAACCAGGGTGCCGGGCGCGAGTTTGCCAGCTTCACCCATTTCGAGCAGGTAGCCCAGGGCATGGGAGGGTTCCAGGGCCGGGATGATGCCCTCGTATTGACTTAACGCCTGTAATCCGCGTAAGGCGCTGGCATCGCCGGCTGAGACATAGGTGGCGCGCCCGCTAACTTTCAGGTAGCTGTGCTCTGGCCCTACTCCTGGATAGTCCAGTCCGGCGGAGATACTTTGCGTGTTCAGTACCTGCCCATCGGCGTCTTGCAGCAGGTAGCTATACGCACCGTGCAGGACGCCGGGCCTCCCTGCTACAAGGGTGGCCGCGTGTTGCCCCTGTTGCAGGCTGGCCCCGCCTGCTTCAACACCGAGCAGTTGCACGCCGGGTGCGTCCGCGAAGGGATAGAAGATGCCGATAGCGTTACTGCCGCCGCCCACGCAAGCTATCACCAGGTCGGGCAGGCGTCCTGCTTGCTCGACGATTTGCGCGCGCGCTTCGATGCCGATGACCGATTGGAAATCGCGCACTATGCGTGGATAGGGATGCGGCCCCACTACAGAGCCGATGAGGTAAAAGGTTGTTTCGACGTTCGTTACCCAGTCGCGGATAGCCTCGTTAATGGCGTCTTTGAGAGTGCGACTGCCGCTAGTGACGGGACGCACTTCCGCTCCCAGCAACTTCATGCGGAAAACGTTCAGCGATTGACGCTGAATGTCTTCTTCGCCCATGTAGACGATGCACTCAAGGCCAAGCATGGCGCACACCGTCGCCGTAGCAACGCCGTGCTGTCCCGCGCCCGTTTCTGCGATGATGCGCCGCTTGCCCATACGTTTTGCCAGCAGTCCCTGTCCCAGCGCGTTATTGATCTTATGCGCCCCCGTATGCGCCAGGTCTTCGCGTTTGAGATAGACTTCAACACCTGGCGCAACCAACTGTGAAAAACGCGGCACGTAGTGCAGAGTTGTTGGCCGCCCGACAAAGCTGCGTAGTTGCGCTCGTAACTCAGCCTGGAATTGCTCATCACGTAAAGCTTGATTGTAGGCGGCTTCTAACTCGGCAAGCGGCTCCATCAAGCTTTCTGGCACGAACTTGCCGCCGAACGTCCCGAAACGCCCGCGCGCGTCGGGATAGCGGTTGTGCTGGTAGGTTTCCGATGTAGATTGTGTTTGCATAGTGGTGTTCTTTCTTTTTGATGTGATTTCATGTGCAATGCCTGAAAATGTCCGCCTGCGTCCTGATGAATTTTGCCAACCGATTGCAGAAATGCGAACCTGCGTCCTGTAGGGACAAGGGGCGGGGTGGAGTGGATGAGGGGGCCTTGTGCTTGTCCTCGGTGGGTTACGACCAATGCAGCTCACGTAAACCCAACAGAATCATGTTGCCACGAGGACAAGCACAAGGCCCCCACCCTTCCCCACATCCTCCCCTTGTCCCTACAGAAGACGACCCCCATTACCCCATGCGGTTGTCAAAGTGCATCAGGACGGGATGACCCCCATTACCCCATGCGGTTGTCAAAGTGCATGAGGACGGGATGACCCCCATTGCCCCATGCGGTTGTCAAAGTGCATCAGGACGCAGGCGAACGTTTCCGGTCAATCCCCTATTCGGTTGTAAAAGATTACCGGGACAAGGCCGCATCATTACAGTTTTTGATTGTTAAAGTGGACGACTTCTTTCAAAATCACGGACATTTTGAATAAACGTCCGAATCTTCTCAACATCCTTCACTCGGTTGGTTTCAACGCCGCTGCTGACATCGACTCCCCAGGGTTGCACCTGGCGAATGGCTTCGTTGACGTTCTCCGGCGTCAGTCCACCGGCTAACAGGATGGGTAGAGCCTGCGCGACTGATTGGGCGAGCGTCCAATCGGAGGTCTGGCCGCTGCCGCCCCATTGCGTCGTCGGCGTGTCAAGCAAGATGCGCCAGCTTGTCTCCTTGTAGGCCTGCACCCGCTGAATATCGTCCTGGTTGTTCAGGCTCAGAGATTTGATAACCGGACGATGGATGGTGTGGCAGAACTCTGGCGGTTCGTCACCGTGCAACTGCACAAAGTGCAAACCCACTTGCTCGGAGATGTCGTTGATAAAATCTGCTTCGCAATTGACGAAAACGCCGGCGAAATCGGCTGATATATGTTCGCTTTGTATAGCATTGACCAACTCGCGTGCCTCTCGCGGCGAGATGTAGCGGTGGCTGGGTTCGTAGAAGATCAGCCCCAGCATATCCGCTCCCGCGTTGATGGCAGCTTGAGCATGTTCGGGAACGCGCAGTCCGCAGATTTTGACCTGCGTGCTCGTGTTTGCTCCCTGTAGCAGCGAGCGCATCTGGGCTGGAATATCGTGCGAGACTACCAGCGATTCGCCTACCAGCATGGCCTGCGCATCATAACGGGCCAGCCGCCTGGCGTCTGCCCGCGTGTGGATGCCGCTTTCAGCTACGACGACGCGGTCAGCCGGGATGAGCGGGCGCAGTTCTCGCATGAGATGCGGGTTCATCTTAAACGTGACAAGGTCGCGGCTGTTGACGCCGATGATGCGCGCGCCAGCCGCGACTGCTCGTTGCGCTTCTGCCGCGCTATGCACTTCCACAAGGCAATGCATATGCAGGCTGCTGGCGAGGCCCAGTAAATGGCGTAACTGTATTTCGTCGAGAATGGCGCAGATTAACAGGATGGCATCCGCGCCCCACGCCCGCGCTTCGTAGACCTGGTATGTATCAAAGATGAAATCTTTGCGCAGCACCGGCACTTGCACGGTTTGTTTGATGGCTGTTAGATAGCCGGGCGAGCCGAGAAAGAAATGCGGTTCGGTCAGCACCGAGATGGCTACTGCTCCATGTGATTCGTAGGTGCGCGCAACTTCCACCGGATCAAGCTGAGGCGCGAGCAAGCCCTTTGAAGGCGAGGCGCGTTTGACTTCGGCTATCAGCTTGATATCTGAGCCTTTGCGCAGTGCCGCATACAAATCCCTCGGCGCGGGTTGCGCTGCCGCGAGGCGTTGAACTTCCTCTAAAGGGAGTTCGAGTTTGCGTTCTGCCAGGTCGAATTTGGTTTGGGCGACGATTTTTTCGAGAAACATGTTTCACCGCGCCTGTGCATGTGAACAGGCAACGACATCTTCCAGTTTGCGCCGCGCTTTGCCCTCTTGCAGGGTGGCTCGCGCCAGCTTAACGCCTTCGCCCAGCGTGGCAACCTGTTCGCTTGCCAGCAGCGCCGCGCCAGTATTGAGGCAGAGCATATCGCTGGCCGCGCCATTGGTTTGCCCGTTCAATAAATCTTTGAGCAGCGCGGCGTTAAAGGCGGGATCGCCACCCTGGATCGCGGCGCGGTTGCTGATGCGCGTGAGTCCTACCTCTTCCGGTGTGATGGTGTATTCGCGCAGTTCCTGGCCGCGACGCACTTCGCAAATCCTGGTTGGCGCGCCCAGCGAGCACTCGTCGATGCCGTCTTCGCCGTGGATTATCAGCGCGTGCTGGCAGCCCAGCAGAAGCAGGACTTCGCCCATTTTGCGCAATAGCGAGCCATCGGCCACGCCGAGCGCCTGGTAACGGGTATGCGCGGGATTGGTGAGCGGGCCGAGGATGTTAAAGACGGTGCGAATGCCGATTTCGCGGCGCGTCGGGCCAACATGCTTCATGGCGGGATGGTAGGCGGGGGCGAACATGAAGCCGAAACCGACTTCCTGCACGCAGCTTGCCACCTGTTCGGGGCCAAGATCGATACGCGCTCCCAGTGCTTCCAGCACATCGGCGCTGCCGCAGCGACTGGTCGCCGAGCGATTGCCATGTTTGGCGACGAATGCGCCCGCGGCGGCGGCGAGGATACCCGCGCCGGTTGAAACGTTGAATGTACCCGATCCATCGCCGCCTGTGCCGCAGGTGTCCATTGCCTGCGCTGCCTGCTTATCGCTTAAATGAACCTGCACGGCCTTTGCGCGCATGACCCTGGCAAGTCCTGCAATTTCTTCGACGGTTTCGCCGCCTGGACGCAGGCGCAGGGCGGTGAGAAACGCGCCCATCTGTGCCTGGGTAGCCTCACCCGTCATAATCTCTTCCATCACTGCCACCGCTTCGCTCTCGGTGAGCGTCGCGCCGCCTGCGACGTGTGCGATTGCCTCGCGAATCATGGCTTGCTCCTCTCAAATGACTACGACGATAGAAAATTACGCAATAAGTCTTTGCCAACGGGCGTCATGATTGATTCGGGATGAAATTGCACGCCTTGCACCGGGTGGGTGCGGTGACGCAATCCCATGATCAATCCGTCCGCTGTTTCTGCGGTGATCTCCAGTTCAGCCGGGAGAGTAGCGCGCTCAACGATGAGGCTGTGGTAGCGGTTGGCTTCAAAAGGTCGCGGCAGGTCGTTTAGAATGCCCTGTCCCTGGTGGTAGATCATCGATGTTTTGCCGTGCATGGGTTCGGGAGCGCGCACGACCTGGCCGCCGTAGACCTGCCCGATGGCCTGGTGTCCCAGGCATACGCCCAATGTAGGGATGCGCGGCCCAAAGGTTGCGATGATGGCGCAGGACATACCGGCCTCGTCCGGTGTGCATGGGCCGGGTGAGACGACGATATGAGCGGGCTGCATGTCTTCGATGTCAGCCAGTGTTAGCGAGTCATTGCGCTTCACCTGCACCTCTGCGCCCAGTTCGGAAAGATACTGGTAGAGATTGTAGGTAAAGCTATCGTAGTTGTCGATCAATAAGAGCATGATATCTCCACCTGTGCCAGGGCGACCGCGAGGGTCGCCCGTACAATATACGGTTTATGGTTGCGCTTTGGTGGTATGGTAGGGGCGACCCTCGCGGTCGCCCTGGAGCGCTGCAACGGGTGACGAATTCTTAGCTGAGATTGGCGATTACTTCGGCATCGTCGAGGGCGCGTAACAACGCGCGGGCTTTGTTCAGGCTTTCCTGGTATTCCTCGTCCGGCTGCGAGTCGGCGACGATGCCGCCTCCCGCCTGGATGTAGGCGATGCCGTCGCGCATCACCATTGTGCGCAGGGCGATGGCCGTGTCCAGGTTGCCGGAATGGCTGAAGTAGCCGACCGCGCCGGCATAGACGCCACGCTGCGTTCCTTCTAGTTCGCTGATGATCTGCATGGCGCGGATTTTGGGCGCGCCCGATACGGTGCCAGCCGGGAAGCCTGCTCGCAGCGCGTCATAGGGCGTGATTTCGGGTCGCAATTGCCCTGTGACGTTGGAAACCAGGTGCATCACGTGTGAATAGCGTTCGACTTCCATCAGTTGTGTCACCTGCACGCTGCCTGGCACGCTCACTCGTCCCACGTCGTTGCGTCCCAGGTCTACCAGCATGACATGTTCGGCGCGTTCTTTGGGATCGCTTTGCAATTCGTCGGCCAACTGCTGGTCGCTCTGGGGGTCGCTTCCCCGTTTGCGCGTGCCCGCGATGGGATGAATGGTCACTTCACCATCTTCGACGCGCACGAGCAGTTCGGGGGATGCGCCGATGATGTGTATGTCATCCAGGTCGAGGAAGAACATGTAGGGCGAGGGATTGATGGCGCGCAGGGCGCGATAGACGGTGAATGGCGCGGCGTTGACGTGGCGGCTCAAACGCTGCGAAAGCACTACCTGGAAGATATCGCCCGCCCGAATATATTCCTGGGCCTGCTCAACCATAGCCTCAAATTCTGGTTGGGTGCGGTTGGAACGCACCCGCGCCGCATCACTGTCATAGTGTAAAGCGGGTTCCTCCGGCAGGCGCGGAGACTGGCGCAAACGCTGCTGCACATCTTCGATGATGGTAAGAACGCGCCGGTATTCGGCTTCCAGGTCCGCGGCATCGAGATGAAGATGGGTGACGACGCGCACGCGGTGCTTGAGATGGTCAAAAACGAGTACGGTTTCGGTGAAGCAGAAAATGGACTGGGGCAACTTCAGTTCATCGTGTGCGGGAACCGGTAATCGCTCGAAGCGCGCCGCCACTTCGTAGGACAGGTAGCCGACTGCGCCGCCATGAAAGACCGGCAGTTCATCGCGTGTCATGCCGGTCGGTCGAACCAGGCGATACTGTCCCAATTCAGCCTGAATGAAGTCAAGCGGATCGTGGCAGGTAATTTGCTCAAGCGAAAAAGAGCGGTTGATGCTGTCTTCCTCGATGTCTGACACGCGGGCGCGGCGCAGTGTGGCCGCTTCGCCCTGCTGTGTCATGACAAGGTAGGGGTTGATGCCGATGAACGAGTAACGCGCGATGCGCTCGCCCCCCGCCACACTTTCTAACAGGAAACTATAGGGGCCGAGCGCGGTTTTGCAATAGGCCGACACGGGTGTATCCATGTCCGCGAGTACATCGACGCATATGGGCAAAAGTGGTTTGCGCGGGTCGTCTCTATTGCTGGCATAGTCCGCTTCGCGTGTTTGCCGAATATCATCGAGCGTTGGATAGTCCATCGTAACACCTGCCTGTCATTTTGTTTTTAATTTAGCCCAGACCCACGACATTCTTGATACTTTGGAGCGTGGCGGCGGCAGTGGGGCGTACCGCGTCGGCTCCTTGCTTGAGGATGTTCTCAAGGACGGGCAGGTCGTTCATTAGTTCGTGGTAGCGAGCCTGGATAGGTGACAGGGTGGCTACCAACTGGTCGATGAGCGCGGCTTTGAAATCGCCGTAGCCCTTACCCGCGAACTCGTCTTCGATCTGCTGTGGCGTCTGCTCCGTCAGCAACTGGTAGATGCTTAGCAGGTTGTAGATGCCGGGGCGATGTCGAGTCGAATGTCACCAGTCGCTCCGAGTCCGTAGTGGCGCGTCCAATCTTCTGTTTGATTGTTTTAGCATCATCCAGCAAATTGATGCGCGAAGCGGGATTCGGGTCGCTCTTGCTCATCTTCTTCGTTGGATCGTCCAGCGCCATGATACGCGCGCCCACCTCGCGAATCTGGTCCTGCGGAACGATAAAGACCTGCTGACCGTAGTGCGAGTTGAAGCGCTGCGCCAGGTCGCGGGTGAATTCGATATGCTGTCGCTGATCGTCGCCCACCGGCACGTAATGAGCCTGGTAAAGCAGGATGTCGCAGGCCATCAAAACGGGATAGCAGTAGCAGGCCGGTGCTCAACGGAATCCATGTTCTCGCCCGCTTTCGATTTGAACTGCGTCATGCGGTTCAACCAACCGAGAGGTGTAAAGCAATCCATGATCCAACTGGCCTCGGCGTGTTCATGCACATGCGATTGCACGAATAGTTTGCAGTAGCGCAGTGTCCAGCCCGGCAGGCCAGGTAGAGTGCCGCGAGCTGGCGGGTGCTGCGGTGCAACTCTTTCGGGTCAATGGGCATGGTAATGGCGTGCAGATCGACGATACAGAAGATGTTGTCGTATTGCGCCTGGGTTTGTGTCCAGTTGCGCAGCGCGCCCAGGTAGTTGCCCAGGTGCAGGTTGCCCGTCGGTTGAATGCCGGAAAAGACCCGTTTCTTCACAGGCGCTGCAGCGGGCATGGCTGCTTCTGGCTTGACATCGTTGTTCATGTTGACGGCCATATGGAATACCTCCTCACATAACGGTAATGCTAGACAATAAAAAACGCCACTCTTCCCTTGCAAGGGACGAGAGGCGTAAAGCTTTCGTGGTGCCACCCTGATTCAGATCGACCGCGCGCCTGTCTCAAAAAACAGGTGCTGGTGATCCCTTTTTGCCGGATACGCTATGATATCCTGTCCTCAGTAACGGGGGACGTTCCGAATGAGTCCTACTAGTTCTTGCTAGAACGTTCGCTCATTTGCTCCCAGGCCCATTCTACGATTGCTTACGTGCCGGATTGCACCAGTCCCGACTCTCTATAACGGAAGCGATGTCGTATACTCTTCCTGTTCAGCGCTTTGTATATGTTTTGTTTTTCTGTGAAGAGTATAACGGGGACTCATGCGGGTTGTCAAGCATTTTGGGGAAAAATTATGATGTTCTTTGCAGGGTGAGGAAACAAGTTTGCGTCTATCTGGTAAAATGCTTAGGCAAGGTGTACTTGTTAAGAAAAATCCTAGGTTGTGTGACCAGTCTGCCGTGTTACTCTGAGCGAAGCGAAGAGTCTTTCGCCACAGGCACTGAGATGCTTCGCTTCGCTCAGCATGACAGGACTGTTGCTATGACCTGCGGGTCGAATTTCCCGTAAGCAGGTTATGAAGTTATTGAGGATGTAACGTTTCATGGACTATTCCCAATACGAAGCCGAAATATTCGCGAAACTTCAGCCATTAGGAGACCCGACGCGCATCGCTTTCATAAAAAACTACATGAAGTCGCAACTTGGAGTTTCTGGCGATCAAGGTGCCTGTGATGCGGCAGGTTGCGCGGGAGAGATTTTCATTTTATGATCGCTCACCTGAAGAGGTGCTGGCGATCTGGAATGCCATCTGGTTTTCCAGTTCGTGTTTTGAAGTGATGTGTATGCCGCTCTTCTACTATGACCGGCAGGGCAGGAAAATCTCGCCAGCGACCTGGGATACGCTTTCAACCTGGAGCGGGCATGTCGAGAACTGGGCGCATAGCGATAGCCTTGCTTCGATTTACTCCTACTTGCTGGCGCAAAACTTCGACGAAGTGTACGGCGTTTTGCAGAAGTGGAACACTGCCGAGAATCAATGGTTGCGGCGACTATCGATGGTGAGCCTGATTCATTATTCGGGGAAGAAAGCCGTGTTCTTGCCGCTGGATAAAGTGTTGCCCATGCTTGAGAACTGCCTGGAGGACGAACGGCCTTACGTGCAGAAAGCGATTGGTTGGGTGCTGCGTGAGGCCAATTACGTCTATCATGCCGAGATTAGCGCATTTATTGAGCAACACCTGGCGGATTTGCGCGGTATCGCCTTTAGCGCGGCAACTGAACGTTTCAGCGCTGCTGAAAGATGCGCGTTCATTGAGAGACGCAAGGCCATGCGCTCGCAAAGCAGGATGGTGGTGAATCGGTTGGAAGTTAGCAGGGAAATATTATGAAAGAGACAACTAAAACTGTGCGTGTATATCCTTCTGAGCCATTCTATGGTACGCTGCGCCCGCCATCTTCAAAGTATCACACCTTGCGCTACATCGTAGCGGCGCTGCTCGCGACTGGCTCGAGTGTGATTCGTGACCCTGCTGAGAGCGATGATACCGATGTGCTGGTTCATGCTTGCCGTCAACTGGGTGGTTCGCTACATTTCAGTGAAGCGCCGCTCCTGGCGAATGAAACCCAAACGCTTCTGGTGCAAGGAACCGGTGGGCGCATTTCAGCTCCGCCCGGTGGCGTGCTGGATGTTGGCAACGCTGGCGCGGTGTTGCGTCTCTTACTGGGTATATGCGCGCTTTCACCGCAGCCAATTACGCTGACAACGCCGTATGCCGAGTCGCTGGGACGGCGTCCCAATGCCGATTTGTTGCAGGCATTGAGAGAACTTGGAGCTACCATCGAATGTGAATTCTGCTGAAGGTAAGCTGCCCATCCGCATCCAGCGCGGAAGCTTGCGCGGTGGCAGCGTGCGCATCTCTGGAAAGAAAAGCTCGCAGTATATCAGTTCGCTGCTCTTCCTCGCGCCCTTGCTTGATGAGGGATTGGAGATTGAGATTATCGAAGGTCTGGCGTCGGCTGCTTTCGTTGATCTGACTATAGAGGTGCTACGACAGGCAGGAATCACGGTTATTGCGAATCAACAGCACAGTCATTACGTGGTTCCGGGCGGACAGCACTACCTGCCAATGGACTACACCATCCCTGGTGATTATCCGTCTGCTGCCGCCCTGTTAGCTGCCGTAGCCGTTGCGAAGGGCGAGATTACCATTCCAAACCTGCAACCAGGTGATGAGCAGGGGAGAGCTTTGCTGGAAATATTTTCAAGTATGGGCCTTCGCATTATCCATAATGGTAGTACTCTGATAGCACAGGCGCGCGGACCTCTGCGTGGCGTTACCTGCGCGGGCGACGCGATTATTGATAGCGTCCCGGTGATTGCGGCGGCGGCCTGCTTTGCTGACCAGCCGAGCCGCATACATACTATAGCAAACCTGCGCCTGAAGGAGAGCGATCGCATTTATGACCTGGCGATGGAACTGAACGCGTTGGGATGCCGGGTCAATCCCTCCGACGATGCGCTGGAGATTCTGCCTGTAGGAGCCAGTGGAGTGCATGGCGGGGTGACTGTGGACGCGCATTCCGATCATCGTCTGATACAGGCGTTAAGCATTGCCGGGCTGGGGAGCAAACAACCCGTTACCATAACGCACGCGGAACATATCGCCAAAAGCTACCCGCGCTTTTTTGCTGATCTCAGTTTGCTCGGAGCAAAGATTGAATGGATATAACGATGCAGCGCATATTTCTCACCGGACTGCCCGGTTCAGGCAAGTCGAGCGTAGGCAGCAGCATGGCCTCTCTGTTAGGCTGGAATTTTATCGATACGGATGATCTGCTCGCCGGGCAAAATGGTATGCCTGTTGGACAGGTATTGACGGAACTGGGAGAGGAACGCTTTCGCCAGCTCGAAAGCGAGTTGTTACGAAGCGCCGCCGACTCTGAAAAGGTTGTGATTGCCACCGGCGGCGGCGTGGTGATTTCAGCCGCCAATCGCGAATTCATGCGCGAGCGCGGCCTGACCATCTATCTACAGGTCTCCGTCGAGACAGCGTGGCAGCGTATCCAGCAGCATGTAGAACAAAGTGGTGAGTCCGTGTTGCGCCCGCTGGTTGTTGGCGAAGATGGGCCGCAGCGCCTGCGCAAACTGTATGAAACGCGCAAAGGCTGGTATGAAGAGGCCCCGGCGCATATTGATACGGAGAAGTATACTCCCGAACTGCTGGCTCAACGGCTGGTGGCGTATGCGCTCACCTCTGGTTTGCTGGCATCACCGGGCGCGCCACGCGAAGTCATTACACAGCAATTGCTTACTTCAACCTCACAGGGTGTTGTTGAATGGGGTGGTTTGCGCCACTTGCCAGACACGCTGCGTTCGTATGAACTGCCCAAACGCCTGTTTATCGTGAGCGATAGCGCGGTGGGCGCGTTGTATGCCCGACCGCTACAGGATGTGCTTGAAGAGCATGGTTTTCAACCACACGTCTTTACCATTCCGGCGGGTGAAGCAAGCAAGTCGTTTGCCTGTTTCCAGCAGATTATAGACTGGCTGGTGCAGCAGAAAGCCGAACAGAAAGAGGCAATTATTGCCCTGGGAGGCGGTGTCGTTGGGGACCTGGCAGGATTTGTGGCCGCGTGCTACCAGCGCGGAGTGCCACTCGTCCAGGTACCGACCACGCTGCTGGCGCAGGTGGATTCGGCGATTGGCGGTAAAACCGGCATCAACCACGCGCTGGGGAAGAACTTGATCGGCGCATTCTACCAGTCAAAGCTGATCTACGCCGATCCTGCTTTTCTCTTGACGTTGCCGGAGCGTGTGTATCGCGAGGGATGGGCCGAGATCATCAAATACGCCATGATTTTAGACGCTGAACTGTTCTCTCATCCTCGAAGAGCAGGTTAGCGCGTTGCTGGCGCGGGATGCAGGCTTGCTTTCGGCCATTATCGCACGTTGCATGCGCATGAAAATGGACATCGTGCAGCGCGACGAACGCGACGGCGGGCTGCGCAATATCCTGAATTATGGGCATACCTTCGGCCACGCGCTTGAGGCCATCACCGAGTATGGAACGTGGCTGCACGGCGAGGCGGTGTCTATCGGTATGGAGGTGGCGGCGCGGATCGCGGTGGCAAGCGGCCTGTTGTCACAGGAAGATGCGAAGCGGCAGCGCAATTTGTTACAGGCATTTGGGCTGCCCGTGCAATGCGCGGGGGTGGATAGAGATGCTGCGATATCGGCTATGCAGCGTGATAAAAAAGTGCGAGCAGGCAACACGCGCTGGGTGCTGGTAACGGGCATCGGACACGCTGATGTTTTTAGCAACATCGATGCAGGCATTGCGCGTGATGCAATCGCGGCGGTCTGCGCCCCAGGTCTCGTGAGCGGGCAGGGAGCGAACCAGTGAAGCAGGTTGGTCTGATCGGCTATCCCGTGGCGCACTCGCGCTCGCCGCAGATGCACAACGCGGCGTTTCGCGAGATTGGTTTTGATGCGAAGTACGCGTTGTGGGAAACGCCCCCTGGAACGCTGGCAGAGCGTGTCGCATCGATGCGCGCCCCTGCCATGCTGGGGGCGAATGTCACCATTCCGTACAAAGAGGATGTTGTGCCTTTGCTGGACGAATGCGACGCGCTGGCCGGGCGCATTGGCGCGGTCAATACCATTGTCCATCGCAATGGGAAACTGGTCGGATACAACACCGACGCGCCGGGTATGCTTCGCGCGCTGGCCGAGTGTCCCGGCTCTCCATTCGACGCTCGCGGCAAAGAAACTGTTATCCTGGGTACTGGCGGCGCGGCGCGAGGCGCTGCCATTGCGCTTATTGATGCGGGAGCAAAGTCCGTCTGTATAATCGGGCGCGATAAGGAGCGTTTCGAGGCGTTGCTGCGCCATCTGCTTGTAGTATCATCCAAATTGCAAGCGCCGCAAACGCGCATCGATGGGGCATTATTCAACACATTCAGGGCCAATTCTCTCCTACAAAGGGCAGACCTCGTAGTGAATGCTACCCCGGTTGGACTCACAAAAAATGACGACCCTCTCTTGATCGATGTGAACCAGCTTCCTGTGGGGTCGTTGGTGATGGATATGGTCTTTAACGCGGGGCTTACTCCACTCTTGCAGGCAGCGCAGGCGCATGGTTGCTTTGTCATGCATGGGCTTTCTATGCTATTGTATCAAGGGACGCTGGCCTTCGAACTATGGACGGGCAGAGACGCGCCCGTTGAGGTGATGCGTAACGCGCTGGGATTACAAAAAGACGAATCGTAGGGACGCGATAAATCGCGTTCGCATAGTCGGGGTGATGCACATTGGCGGACGCGATTTATCGCGTCCCTACGAATTTCTCGCTTAGGAAAAGATATACATGTTCAGATTTCTTACATCGGGCGAATCACATGGACCGGGGCTAACGGCCATCATTGAGGGCATACCTGCCGGGTTGAAAGTGCTGGCAGAGGATATCGATATCCATTTGCAGCGACGCCAGGGCGGGTACGGTCGCGGCGGCAGGATGAAGATTGAGCGCGACCGCGTGACGTTTCGTTCGGGCGTGCGTCATGGTCAGACCCTCGGTTCGCCCATCACGCTGGAGGTTGAGAATCGCGACTGGCAAAACTGGCAGGTCAAGATGAGTGTAGCGGAAGTTGAAGAGCAAGTCGAACCTGTGACGCTGGCGCGGCCCGGACACGCCGATTTTGCTGGCAGCATCAAATATGGGCATGATGATATTCGCAATGTGATCGAGCGTTCGAGCGCGCGCGAAACGGCCACGCGGGTTGCGGTGGGCGCGTTGTGCATGATCTTTTTGCGGCAATTTGGCGTAGAGATACACAGCCACGTGCTGGCAATCGGGCCGGCCGGTGATGCGTCCAACAGCGCTATTGCTCACAACTTCGACGAAGCATACTGGCAACAGGTCGAACAATCGCCCGTGCGCTGTGGCGATGCCGCGCTCTCCGACCAGATGATTGCCTATATTCAGGACTCAAAAACGCGGGCCGATACTTGCGGCGGCATTTTTGAGGTCGTGGCAAGCGGCGTGCCGATTGGTCTTGGCAGTTATAGCCAGTGGGACCGGCGCTTGAGCACGCGCATCTCTGCCGCTCTGATGAGCATTCCCTCGATCAAGGGCGTTGAGATCGGCAATGGCTTCGAGCAGAGCAGATTGCCCGGTTCGCAGGTGCATGATGTCATCCAGTACGATGAAAAACAGGGCTGGCAACACCGGACCAATCACGCTGGCGGCATCGAAGGTGGCATCAGTAACGGCGAACGTATCGTGGCGCGAGCGGCGGTCAAGCCCATTTCCACGCTGGCGCATCCCCTGCCTACCGTTGATATTCGCGCGCGTGAAAACGTCAATGAGGGTCGCTATGAACGCAGCGACGTGTGTGTTGTTCCGGCTGCCGGCGTGGTTGGCGAGGCCATGCTGGCAATCGCGCTAACCGAGGCGTGGTTGGAGAAATTCGGCGGTGATAGTATGCCTGAGACGCTAGCGAATTTCAAAGCATATGTAGCTACAATTCAGAGTTGATGAATAAGTGCCAGGATGACAGATGGCCCACACTTGCGGTCGCCCTGGATAAGAACCATAACACGAGAGCCATCCCAAACAGCGGGATGGCTCTCGTGTTACCGACAGTGGACGGAAACGAAGGACGATTGAGTGGGTTTGCTTATCAGTTAGCGGAACGATCTCATCAGGCTAAGCACGTTGTTTACGTAACGCCAGTTGAAAATGCCCCGGTGGATGACAGCCCAGCCGCCCTCGTTATAACCACTTATAATGTCCACCAGATTGCCGTGAAAGCCGTTCCATAAGGAGCGCAAGTAAGTGGTACCGAGCAAAATGTTGTCCCATAAGTGATAGGGGTCACGTCGAATGCCGGTCTGGATATTGAGACCCATAGCGGTATATGGCATCAACTGCATGACACCGATGCCACCATCCCAGGCGACGACATGCTGGTTCCAACCGCTTTCCTGCCAGGCAATGGCCAGCACCAGTTTGGCGGGTAGTCCATAGATAGCTGCGGCGCGGCGCAATAATGCTTCAACCTGGCCGCGTGAAGACCATTGCAAAGCGCCATAAGCATACCAGAGGACGGTGCCGTTTGCCAGCAGCCCGTTGGAGCTGCGACCGCCGCCCGAATTACCACCACTGCCGACACGATAGGGAATACACAACTGCTGGTTGACGAAAATCAGGTTGACATTCCTGATGCCGTTGACTTGCGCCAGCGTCCAATAGTTGGTGTTAAAGCGCCAGGCGATGGCGCTTAATGTATCTCCCCCGTGAACTGTATACCAGTTGCACCCGTTGCCGGGTCCCGGATTGGCAGCCTGGGCGCTGCGTTGATCTTGAGAAACTACAAAGGAACTGAATAACAGTACCGCACTACAAACAAGTAAGATCACATTTTTTGAAAACAGAAATCGCAGGGCGAACCCTCGCCGATTTTGTTTGCCACGAATTCCAGTCTGGCGTGTCATTTCAGGTTTTCTGTCTTTCATAGGTACATACTCCATTCGCTTGCTTGCTCCTCTCTTCCCTCACTATATCGGCCCATAAAATCTATGAATGTCTATATAAGCCAGTAGCGACACCCACAAGGGGCGTCGCTACTGAAAAACATAGTGAGTTGCTATTTAGCATGAGGGGGTGCTACAATCCAGGTGACAATAACGCAGGCAAACTGGCGAGGTGTACCGGCTTGAAAACAGAAGAATCTCTGAGCGCGACGGGTGAAGAATACCTGGAAACCGTTTATAACATGGGCGCGGAAGATGAAGTCGTGATCGGGGCGCGGCTGGCTGAAAAATTTCGTGTCTCTGCTCCTACCGTGACGGAAATGTTGAAACGCCTCGTGCGAGATGGCTACATCACGATGGACTCGAAGCGCGTGGTCACGCTGACCGAGGCTGGCTATGCGGCGGCTGAAGCGGTGTTGCGCCGGCACCGGCTCACCGAACGTTTTCTGGTGGATATGCTGGGTATGCAATGGCACCAGGTGCATGAAGAGGCCCATCGCCTGGAACATTTTATATCGGGCGCGGTGGAAGCTCGCGTGGTTGCCAGCCTGCATCATCCCACGACCTGCCCGCATGGCAATCCCATCCCTGGCCTGGTGCCGAGCGCGCGTACATACCTTAAAGACCAGGGCGCGCTGCGTCTCTCTTCCATTGAAGTGGGGCAGCAGGCTACCATTCTCTGCATATCAGAAGTAGTAGAGGATGAAGAAGCGTTGATTCTCCACCTGCATGAAAAGGGTCTGACCCCTGAGACCCGCTTGACCGTCATCACAAACGATGTCCCGGATGAGGAAGAGAATTTTTGTCTGCGCGTGGATGGGCGCGATGTGCGCATCAGCGAGGCTGTGGCCGCGAAAATCTGGGTCACGGTTTTGTGATGGCATTTTGAGGAATCCTTCACGACTGCTCTTGACTTTCTGTATTAGGTCATGCTAATATCTGAGTGTGCCACTAGGGATTAATAGAGCCAGGCACACCCCACAACTAGTAAAGAAGGTCAGTTATGATAGCAACTTTCGTGCTTTTCCTGCGTGAAGGACTGGAAGCCAGTCTAATTGTGAGCATTCTCTTTGCCGCCCTGCGCCAGCTTGGTCAAATGGAGAAAGCGCGCGCGGTATGGGCCGGAGTAGGGCTAGCGATTTTCATTTCACTGGTTGGCGGCGTTGCCCTCTATATCACAATTCACAACTATGCCGGTTCAACTTTCCAGGCCGTATTTGAGACCTTCACCTATCTTCTGGCGGTCGTGCTGTTGACCACCATGACCTTCTGGATGCAGAAGCACAGCCGTTACTTGAAACGCGACATAATGGCGAAGGCGGGACTGGCCGGTTCAGGACTCGCGCTTGCTATACTGGCCTTTTCTACTGTCGGGCGTGAAGGGCTGGAGACGGCGGTTTTCACGCTGGCCTTCGCTTTCCAGACCAACGGCGCGTTGCTCTTACTGGGCGCGAGCCTGGGATTGCTCACCTCGATTGGCCTGAGTTTCCTGGTATATAAACTGGGCTACAAACTTGACTTTCGTATCTTCTTCCGCGTCATGGGTATTCTCCTGCTGTTCTTTGCCGCCGGACTGCTTGGCGATGCCGTGCAGAATATGCAACAACTCGGCTGGCTGCCATTTGCCACCACTCCCATGTGGAATACCGCCCACATCCTCTCCGAAAGCAGCACACTTGGCGATATCCTGCACGCCTTCCTGGGCTACGCTGAGGCTCCCACCATCCTGCAAGGCATCTTCTACGCGGCCTATCTACTTGTCGCTGGTAGCCTGTTTGCCCGCTTGACACGCAAACCGGGCGGGCCAGCCTCTGCGCCTCCTCGATCAAACCTTCTGCTAATGAACAAGTACAGGGCCGGGCTTGATTGTAATTGCTTTGCTCAAAAGATATATAGATGATCTTACAAGCTGCCATTGCTTTGAGTGCATCCATTATGTGTTTTGTATCACCATCGGTCCCATTTCTTAACTCCTACGTTAGAGCCAGTGAAAAGGGAGATTTCATGGCAGACAATAGAAGAGACAAGGATGTATCGGCGCTCCTTCATGCGCCACTCGGTATTTTAATTGTGATCAGGTGTATTGAGGAGATGAATAGGAACCGTCCCCGCGCACTCTTAGCTGAGGACCTCTCCGAATTTGTCATTGATGAGAGCGATGATCTTCGCTTCTTTGCCCTTTCTGCCGCGCGTCTCATTGAACTGGTGGTTGAATGTGTGATTGATCTCTCTCCCTATGCCCCTGATTATCAGCAACGCGTGAACGCGCTGCTGTCATGCGGTCCTTCCCTGCAACGCGCAACTGAACAATTGCTCGATGCGCCCGGCACCGCGAACTGGTTTACCGATCTGGATCGAAAGCAGCAGGTCTGGATCTCCCCTGATGGCCGCCCACTTGCCCAGGCCGCCTTTCGCCTTGACCTGCGACCGTTCGGGCATGATGTGCCTAAGCCACACAGGGCACTGTGGACCTCCACGAGCAACGACGACTACCCCGGCCACTGGATTCACTATCTGCGTATGGGCGAGGATCACCGGCCGCCGCCCTATCATCCCTGGCGGTTGGAAGTCTCACCGGCCGCCCGCGTGTACGAAATCCACGGGCCGGAGGCGTGGCACACACTCTGTCTGGCATCCCCCCTCTACGCGCCTGATGGCTCGGTTATGCCGAACTGGGAAGCGGTGGCGCGCATATGGGACGGCGTTCACCTTTCGGTGGGCGGGCTGCTTACTACTGAGGGAGTTCGTTGGAGCACGCCAGAGGGATGGACGCAGCTCTCCAGCTGGACTGTTGAATGCACCGTCTGGCTCCGATGGGTCTTCGATCACATGGAACGACTGCCAAATATTGACGTTGAATAATTTGAAGGGAGGCGATATATCGCCTCCCTTCAAACAAAAATACGAAATTCGCACAATATATGCCAATATTGCAAAATATTCGTATTAAAATACCCAAATTACCACTAATAGCATTGCTAAACCTATGAGTTATAGGGTACAATGGTAATAGAAAGCTGACCCTGTGTTAGCGCATTGTTTTCCCATGAAAGGTAATTTCTATGCTTCGGGAACCAATCACGATTAATCCTACCCATGTGCAGGAGATCGTAAATCGCGAGGAAGCGCAGTTTCGCAAACGAACTCCGCGCTCGCACGAAATACACGAGCGCGCCAAATCGTCGCTGCCAATGGGTGTTTCAAGCTCGTTTCAGGCTGTTCCTCCCTATCCGTTATTTATCAGTCGCGCCGAGGGCAGTCAGATCTGGGACCTCGATGGCAACCAGTACACCGACTTTCACCTGGCTTTTGGCAGTCTGCTGGTCGGCCATTCGCATCCTGTGCTGGTAGAAGCTCTGCGCGACCAGCTTGGCAAAGGCAGCCTGTACTCGTTGCCCTGTGCTGATGTGGTGTACCTGGCGGAAGAGCTGGTGCGGCGTTTCGCGCCCATTGAACAGGTGCGTTTCTGCAACTCAGGCACAGAAGCCACCATGGATGCGCTGCGCCTGGCGCGCGCGCATGTTGGCCGCGAAAAGATCGTCAAAATTGAGGGCAGTTATCACGGGCATCATGATGCAGTTTTGATGAGTACCAAGCCGTATCTTGAGGATGCCGGTCCTATTGAGCGTCCCAACACGGTGCCGGCCTCAAAGGGCATTCCCTCCAATTTCAAGGCCAACACCATCATTGCGCCTTACAACGATGCTGAAGCGCTTGACCGCATTCTGAGCGAGCACGAAGGCGAAGTGGCGGCGGTCATCATGGAAGCGGTCATCATGAACGTTGGCGTCATATTACCGCTTGAGGGCTACCTCCAGAGCGTGCGCGAGGTCACGCGCAGGCATGGAGTGCTGTTGATCTTCGACGAAGTGAAAACGGGCGTAACTGTCGCTCCGGGCGGCGTTACGGAAATATACCCGGTGGAACCTGACCTGATCTGCCTCGCCAAATCCATCGGCGGGGGTATGCCCATTGGCGCGTTTGGTGGGCGCGAGGAGATCATGCGCCGCATCAATCACAGCGAAGTGCTGCACCTCGGCACCTTCAACGGCAATCCTATGTCGATGCGCGCTGGCCTGGTCACGCTAACGCAAATCTTCACGCCGGAAGCTCATGCCCACGCCAACGGACTCTCTCAGCAACTGGGCAAAGAGTACGAGGCCATCATCGAGGAGTTTGATCTGCCCATGCACGTTGCCCAGATTGGCGCGAAGGGCTGTGCCATGTTCCGTTATGAACGCGCCCGCAACTATCGCGCCTGGTTTGACATCGATATGGATGTTTCGTATGCCTACTGGCTCTTCCTCGCTAATCGCGGTATCCTTTTCCCGCCCGGCTTCGACGACCAGTGGACCGTCTCGATCCAGCATACGCAGGATAACATCGACCATCACGCGCATGTCTTCCAGCAGTTTGTAAGAGAGTTGGTTCGCTAACCGCGTAGCAAAGAAGGGAGGGCCAGGGTGATGTCAACATCACCCTGGCCCTCCCTTCTTTGCTATAAGCTCTCAAACGTGCAGCGGGTAAATGGCAAACCTGGAAAACTGTACCTGGATACCAGGTTTCGCTTGTGGAAGATTTGAGATAAAGAGAGCAACGGAACCACTTGTATAACTATGATCTGTGATGGTCTTGAGAAGCTGACCGTTGACAATAAAGGATAGAGCCGCGCCTTTCGCGATAATCATGATCTGGTTGGTGCCGCCTTGTTTTTTAATAGCAGCGTTCAGAGTGTAATCCACAATTTTTGTGGTGGTGGATGTGCCATTCGCATCTGTGGCCCCCTTGAATATCGCGTATGAGCCATCACCGTACAATTCGAAACGATAATACGTGGCCAGGTCGCTCGTCGCATTTGCAGCGCCTCGAATATAGATGCCATACCCGTTGTTCTGATCGCCTCGATCAAGCACGGCGTTGACTGTCAATGTAAAGTCGCCGTAGGTTCTCTCGCCCGGCAAAAGTTCCCAGAGTAACTGATTCTTGTCAATCTCCATAGTCAGCGTTCCACTGCTTAAAGAAACCGCGTAATTGCCAGGAGAACTCTGGAGATTCCACCCGTTCGCATCGGTAGAGAAGCTATCTGAGAAGAGGGGAGTTCCTTTGGGCAACGGATAGGCTACTGGAGTAGGGGAAGCAGGTCCTTTAGGGAAAAGGGCCGAGAGCGATATCCCGGCGGAACGCACGAAATAGGTCGCTGCTAAAATGAAGAAGAGAAAAAGGCATATGAAGTAGATCAATGTCCTGCGTTTTTGTTTTTCTGATCGAACAGTAACATACCGAAAACCGCAGTTGTAGCAGGAAGTCTCACCCGGTGGAAGTTTTATCTTGCAACGAGGACAAACTGCCGGGAGCTTTCCTTGATAAAACGCGGACATACACTCTTCCTCTTTCCACAGGTGACTCTACATGGTATATTACTATGTGCCAACCCTATTTATACTATATCATGTACTACCAGGACGTCCAATTCGTATTACCTTTGGTAAAGGTTTGCGACGTTTTATTTTTCTGGTAAGAGGGTAGCTACCCGTTGGTTGGGCAGGGAAGCATTTCTGTTATTGTATAATCTTAATGGTATAGAGAGGACATAGAATGCTATATGGCTAAGAAAAAATGGGCTACAATTGGCATCCTGTTAGTGCTCTTCGCAATTATCATGGCCGGCATAACCGCTTTTTTGCTTTCAAACTCAGCCTCTCCGTTCGCGCGCCACGCGCCACCGAAAGTGGTTCTCCAGCCGCCTTATACCGTTCATCGCTCGGAAGAAGTACCATTTTCTTCACACCGCGAACAATCCGATGTGGAAAGCCAGGAAACAACGGCATTATTACCCTGGGGTATTGCTCTTGATAACGCGCGCGGGTTTATGTGGGTCGCCGAGCCGGGATGCGAACTGAAACCAAAATGTCCGGCAACGACACAGGGTATACTTGGTCAATATGCCTACTCAGATAGCAACTTCATCCAAAATTTTATTGAACCGATCGGATACTCAAGCCCACTTTTTGTGGCGGTTGATAAGAATGGCAATGTCTGGTTTACTCAACCCGAAACCGATGCGATTGGCGAGTTTGATATCCAGAGCCAGAATTGGAATCAATGGCCCTTGCAGAAAGGGAGCGCGCCTTACGATTTGACCTTTGATACATCAGGAAACCTCTGGTTCACGGAGTGGAACACCAACAAAATAGGATTTTTTAACCCTCAAACTGGTCAGGTGGTGGAAAATCCTATCCCCACACCAAATAGCAATCCATACGGCATCACAGTTGATCCCGGCGGTGCCATCTGGTTCTCTGAGAACGCGCCAGGCGTAGACCAGATTGGGCGCTTTACACCGACCCCGTCCGGGATAATTAAGATTACAGAACATGCTGTCGGCGCGGTCCGCCCGCACCTGATCACTTCAGATCAGGCGGGAAATATCTGGTTTAGTGGCGGGTTCAATGGCGATATAGGTGAATTCAATCCTCGAACCGCACAAAATACAATTTTTGTTGTCTTTCAAGGCGTTTGCTTATCCCCGGCAAACTGCACCGGCACACATATTTCTGGCATCGATGTCGATAACAAGGGCAACGTCTGGTTTACTGACTCACTCAGCCAGCGCGTTGGGTATCTTGTCCCGGCGACGGGCCAGGTTGTGGCGCGTACAATCCAGTCAAGCAACTCACACCCATACGATGGACTGCTGGTGGATAGCAGCGATCGTGTCTGGTTCACCGAGGAATTTGGGCTACGGCTCACCGTGTGGCCTGCCAGCGCTGTCAAATAAATGGCGATAGCTATTGTCGATGGGAAAGCAAGCAAGCAGACAGTAGACACGAAGGTATTATTTTGCTATAGTTACCACGCAATCAATACCTACGTCGTTACATATATCAAACTAACTGCAAATAAACCTTCGGGTAAAGCGCGCAATTGCGCGGAATTGTGAACGGTGTTATGAGTAGTCGGGACGTTATTTCAACATCCGATAATTCCCAGGATCAGGACCCACAGGATGCTCTTACCAGCGACGAGCAAGCGGATCATGTAGAGTATCCGCCGGTAGATCAAAAACGTGTCTGGCAAAGACTTTCACCATTCTGGCAGAATCGACTGGTGGAAGTCGGCATGATTCTCTCGCTGGGCTGCTATTATGTAGTAGGTAATAGCAACCTTGGTGCGAGCAGGATATTTACCCTCAATCCCCTGCTTTCCCTGCCATTTCTTTTGGTTTTTGCTCTGCTGGCGTGGTATCGTCTGCCATTCGCGGTAGCCTTGTTGCCTATTAGCATCCCCTATTATTATCTTGAGAAACCTGTCTACAGCCATTATCAATTTGAGCTGGCCGAAATAGCGCTGGGCGTGTGCGTCGCTATTGCGCTCATCCAGCTATTTTTCCAGCAAGACACCTGGCGCTATCGCCTTTCGTGGCGCGAAGTGCGCGACCGGCTCGGCCCATTTGCAATCCCACTGCTCGTTTTTGTGCTGGCCGCCGCCATTTCGGTTGGCATTGCTTTTGCGCGTAGGGATGCGCTGCGGGCGTTCCGCGAAGAAATCGTTTCACCCATGCTTTACCTGTTGCTGGCCTTCTACTGCTTGCGAGCGCGGCAGGACGTGGCGCGTTTGCTGCTCGCGCTTTTCGCTTCAGCCTTTCTCGTCACAGTGCAGGGGCTGGTGCAGTATTTCCTGTTTCGATACACCATTGCGCCTGATCCAGATGGTGTGCGGCGCGTCCACGCCCTGTTTGGTAGCGCCAATAATGTTGGTCTCTTCTTCGACTACTCTCTCCCCATAGGTATAGCCCTGCTCATTAGCGGGCATCGCGAAGTTTTTGGCTTTTTAAATACATGGGGGGTGCGTATCGCCGTTGGCATCGCGTTGATACCCATGCTGCTTGTGCTCTATCTCAGCCAGTCCGGGGGAGCCTGGGTCGCTATTGCGTGCGCAACGCTGTTCATTGTGCTGCTATCGCTGCCTATGCCGAGCCGCAGGATCTTCTGGTTAAGCAGCCTGGCATTGTTGCTTGCGCTGCTGGCAGGCGGTTTCGTGTTGCGCCATCACATCATCGATTTCCTAAATCGTCACCTGAGCGTCAATGGCGTCAGCACGTTTACCAAGCGACTATATTTGTGGGAGAGCGCGCTCAAGATGATTCGCGACCGCCCCCTGTTCGGTTTTGGCCTGGATAACTGGTTGTGTTATTATAGCGCCAACACTGTGTGCGTCAATCCTGCCATGAACCTTCATCATTACTGGGTGCTCTATATCCCCGGCACCCATACCTTTACGGGCCTCTCCGATGAGCCGACCCTTTCGCATCCGCATAACATCTTTCTGCATGTGTGGGTCAGTATAGGTATCTTTGGGCTGATGGCCTTCGTAGCCGTACTTGCTCTTTTCACCTGGCTCTTCACCCGTATCCTCAAAACGCTGCGCTCAGTGGGAGGCGAAATGCGCGACCACCTGCGTTGGATGACGGTGGGTGTGGGCGCGGCAATGCTGGCGGGTATGATCCAGGGACAGGTCGATAGCTCCTTCCTGGCGCAGGATATGGCCTTCTGCTTCTGGACGCTAGTTGGCGCTCTCCTGCTTTTGCGCGTGCTGTCGGGTACATCCTGGCGCAAAACGCAAACCAGAACCTGAAGTGTGAGATAGCACACAGTTTTTAGGCGACCTACCTCATTGTCATCCGGCAGCCACCGCGTTATACTCGCTGTAATATAAGATGATGAGGGGGGTAAGCCAATGCTGTTCACCATCAACTTGACCACGTTGCTGATCTGGCTGGCCTGTCATTTCGTGGGGGATTTTGCCTTTCAAAGCACCTGGATGAGCATGGAAAAAGGCAAAAGCTGGGATGTGCTATTTTACCATTGCGCTACCTATACAGCTGTCTTCATTCTCTTCGCGCACCCAACATATTTTGCTACCGCTATTCTATTTGGCACGCACTTCGTAGTCGATGCCCTCAAAGCGCGTTACAAAGTCATTGGCCCCATCTGGCTCGATCAACTGCTGCACATCGTTACGATTGCGCTTATCCTACTGCTGCACTTGTAAAGACAGCACAATCGTGACGATGTCCGCATCATTTTATGTAATACAAGATTTTTCGATTGGATGTTGCGCCAATTCAAAAGCTAAACGGACTGACTAAGAAGTCTATAATGACAACTTCTGCTTTACAAACGCCGTCAGTTCGTTATCATACACCTGCGGATTGGCATTCCAGGCTTCGGTGTGTTCGACACCAGGCACGCGCAAGTATGTGACAAGATCAGGGTGGGCTTTGGCGAAGGCATCGCTGACTGCGACAGGCGTGCTAGTGTCGCTGGTACCGTGAAAGAGCAAAATGGGGACAGCTGGTTGTGGCTGGTTCGACTGATCCAGGTCGTCGAAGTTGATGCCACTACGAATGCTCGTCACAAGTTCGGCGGCGTTGACCAGGAAGCCAGGCACTGACATCCTCTGCGCCTGGTAGACCAGCGTGGCGGGCCAGTCGAGAATAGGAGCATCAAACACCAGCGCCTGCACCACGTGGGCCAGGCTTGAATGATGCATAAAGACTTCGATCACGGCCCCTCCCTGCGACCAGCCATAAAGCACAAGATGCTGCGCGCCCTGAGCGAGCGCATACTTGACGGCGGCCTCCAGGTCCTGCCACTCGCTATCCCCCAGATGATTCGCGTTATCGGAACTATGCGGGGCGCCTATATCATTGCGATAAGAGATAGAGAGCAAGGGCAGACCCAGCTTGGCCAGCGGCGCATAGGCACGCAGAGTTTCGTCGCGCGAGGCTCCCCGGCCATGTACCAGAATGACCCATGTGCTGAGCCTGCCAGTCACATACCAGGCTGGCATCGCCCCCAACGGATCTGGTACCTGCACATCGCTAATTGCCAGCCCCAGGCTATTTTTAATCTGGCCTGTGTATACATAGCGTGTCCAGAAGACGAATGTGCCCGTTGAAAGTGGACCCGTCTTATCGAGAAGCTGGCGCTTGACCGCATTGTGGTCAAAGGAAAGGACCGGGCCAACTAGAGCCTGTCCGGCAGACCATTCAATTTCAAACTCACCAGGATGCATGTCATCACCCATGCGCTTCAGCGTCACGGTAGTCTCGCTCACCGCCAGCACGGGCATGGTATACGTGGGAGTTGTGTAATCAGGGACTATGAGAATCATGTTTGAGAAGTAAATACTGGCTCCAAGGAGCGTGCCCGATCCAAGCAGAACCAGTACCACCAGCACAATAACCGCGATTAATACCAGGCGTTTTCGCGGGCGTTTGGGAGCCAAAAGAGATTTATTCTGTGTTTTCATGCAATGAAAAACCTCTCAATACCCTCGAGTAGTTAAAACCATAACATCTTCCTGGTGAAGTATAACAGATTCCAGACACATCTTCACTTATAGTACTTTCAGCTTATAAACCTCTTCTTCTTCCCTCTACCAGTGCCCATTCTCCCAAATAGTGCGCGTTTCGCGTTTAGTTTCGATGAACTAGATACTAATTCCGACGTATTGTGGGGTGTCAAATGTCTGATCTTCTTGAAGGCGTGCAATTAAGTGACTTTCTCCTGATCGAATGTATCAATCGAGGAGGGGTGGCCGATGTATATCGCGGTCGCCAGGTTGGCGAGGGCAATTATGAAGTAGCTGTGAAGGTGTTTCGCCCAGGTTACGCGCAACGCGAAGCCTTTCGTGAATATTTTATGACCGAGGCTGAAAAAATCGGTCAGTTTGAGCATCCGAATATCCTGCCATTCCTGGAATTTGGCGAGGGTGAAGGATTGCTCTATACCGTGACTCCATTCATCGCGAGTGGCACATTGGATGATTTGCTCAAGCAGGTGGGCGGCAAGTTTTCCGCCATGCAGGCGCTGCCGATTCTGCAACAGTTATGCAACGCAATTCAGTACGCGCATGACCATGATGTCATACATGGCAACATTAAACCGTCGAATGTGTTTGTCGCTACCGATGGGCGGATGTTGCTGGCCGATTTTGGCATAGTGCGCGGATATGATGATAGCCAGCAATCCTTGACGCGCGTTGGCTGGGGTTCGGCGGAATATGCCGCCCCGGAGCAATCGCTGGGCGTTTTGAGACGCGCCAGCGATATTTACGCTCTGGGCGTGTTGCTTTTCCGTATACTCACCGGCTACCCGCCCTTTGTGGGGCAATCGCCGGTTGAAGTGCTGCTCAAACACGTGCGCCAGCAAACGCCATCGGCGCGTTCCATCGACCCTGGCATTTCGGATGCTGTGGACGGCGTCTTGCAAATGGCCATGCGCAAGCGTTCGGATGACCGTTTTGCCACCGCGCAAGAGATGAGCGATGCGTTGCAGGCCGCGGTGACATTCTCGCCCGTGGCCTCGCCCGTTGCTCGATCTGTGCCCTCGGTGACGCGCCAGTTGACGCATAGTCAGACGTTCGCGTCCTCTGACCCGCACACTCCTACGCCATCAAACGTCACTATGATGACGCCGCCGACTACCATTCCCGCGCCTCCTGAACAGTTGGCAGCGCCTACGAGCAACTTCATGCCATCGCTGCCAGCAACGCCTGACACCAACGTGAATAGAACCTCACCTGGCTCAGGTTCTGGCGCCCGGCACTTTTTGCAAGACGACGATGACGCGGGCACCCATTTATTCTGGCCAGCAGGTCCCGTCGAATGGTCTCCCATTGGAAACGAGCAGACGGCCTCGGTATCTGTACCACTGACTGCCGGCGATTACCTGCGCAGTGAGCCATTTACGCCTCAGGTTCCACCTGCTCCTGCTGCTCCAGTTCCTACTCCCGCCACTACCCCTGCGGCCTCTCCTGAAAAGGAGTCACTCGTTGCGCCTGCGCAATCATCCGGGGATAGCAACGACAAGAGTCAGCAGAAGTCGTGGCGGAAAAAGGTGTTGCCTGTACTGGTGGTTATAGTGCTTTTGATGGGCCTGGTTGGCGCTTTGCTTTCGTCTTTTCTTTTCCAGGGGCCATCGGCAAAGACCGGCACGAGTCAGCAGGCACAAACTGGCGCGAGCGCTACGGTTGGAACCGGCACGACTCCCACAGTGGCGGCTTCCGCTACACCGATTGGCACGCTGACACCAACACCTTCTGTGGTTCGCGCTACTCCGACGACGCAGCCTACGCCGGGCCCGACGCCCGTGCCAATACCGGCCAACCCGGCCATTCCTGCATTTGCCTGCGCCACAGGATCGCTGAATCTGGATGGCTCGTCAAACTTTGTGCCAGCTGTGGCTCAACTCACTACCGATTATGGCAACCAGTGTTCCAGCAGCGTCAATTTCTCCTACAATGCTGGTGATAGTTCGACCGGTTTGAACTCCTTGATGAATGGAAGTGTGGACATGGCCTATTCCGACCTGCCCTCAAGTGGGCGCACCGGCCTGGTGGACTACCAGGTGGCGGCCCTGACATTCGCGGTGGTCGTCAACTCGGATACCGGGATAACTACGTTGACAACCGCGCAGTTGCGGGCCATTTATACCGGTCAAGTAACAAACTGGTCGCAGGTGGGTGGATCAAATGAGCAGATCGTCATTCTCACACAACCAGCCGGTTCGACGATACGCGCCATATTCGAGACGTTTGTGCTGCATGGGGTGACGCAATCGGTAAGTGGCGCAAGCGCGGGTCCTAGTATAAATAATGTGACGGGTGGCATCACCTATATGCCCCTGGCGGATGTGACGGGAAACGGAAACGGGGCGCAGAGCATCGCTATCAATGGTGTAACCCCGTCCGCGTCCTCGGTAGCCAGCGGCTCGTATCCATTCTGGTCTATTGAGCATCTTTATACCAATCACGCGGCGCAGGGAGCAGCCCTCTCGTTCATTAGCTTCTGCCTGACCAGCGCTGGAGAGACCGATCTTGCTACTAGCGGCGCAGTACCCTACACGATTATGTCGGCATCGGCCCTTCGAAGCCACCTGCCAGCGCCGACGGTGTAGTATGTTGAGCGTAACGTGGGGCAATCGCCGGAGGCGCGAAGGCGTGGCGCGACCAGGGCGGGGCACCCAGCCCCTGGCCCCCGCTCTGGCTCGTGTAGATGAAAGAGGGGAGATATGGCTGAACTCGCCGGGGTAATGGTGGGTAACTATTTCTTGTTAGAATGCCTGGAGCGTAAAGGGATGGTGGAGACGTATCGCGCGCGTCCTACAACGCGCGGTGGGTACGATGTCATTTTGCGCATATTCCGGCCTGCTTTTCCCGACCCGACCGGCTTTCAGGAACACTTTGCCGCAGAGGTGGAGAAGGTCTGGCGTTGTCACCACGAACACATCCAACCTTTGATCGAGTATGGCGCGGGTGACGACCTGCTTTATAGCGTGACGCAAGTGACAGAAGCGGAAACATTGGAGCGCTTTCTGGAGCGTTGGGAGACAGAGCAGCAGGACGCGCTATTACCAACATCCCTGCCATTGCCAATGGTGGCGCGTATGATTACCCAGGTGGGTGCGGCCCTGCACTATGCCCACAAACAGCATATTGTGCATGGCAACATTCAACCGTCGAGTGTGTTAGTAGAGCAAGAGGCGCGTTTCCTGCTCACCGATTTCGGCATGAAGCATCCGCGCAGCGAGAACGATGCTGTGGTGGCGCAGGTGCAAGAGGGCGACGCCGCCTATATCGCGCCTGAACAGGTGGTTGGTCTACTTTCGCCCGCCTGTGATGTTTACGCGATGGGCGTATTGCTTTTTCGCCTGCTGACCGGTCGCCTGCCTTACGATGGTGATAGCGGAGGTGAAATAGCCTTAAAACACGCCAATGAACCCATTCCTTCTGTGCGCGAATGGCGTCCTGATGTACCAGAAGCGGTAGAACTGGTGACGCGGGTTGCGCTGGCGAAAAGTCCTGCCGCGCGTTTTCCCACCGTCGCGGCTTTTGTGGATGCGCTGATGGCCGCCATCAGAAACGATGCGCCGCCTGTGGTGGTTTCGACGACACCGATCCGCCGTGTTCCCGTGCGGGCGCGGCGCACCGCTATGACGTGGTCGCGCATTTTTACCCTGCTTTCCGTGCTGCTCATGTTAAGCGGCCTGACAGGTATCGTGTTCTTTTTCGCCGCTACGCCTTTTCATCTTGAGAGCCTGCCGTTTCTGCCTTTGCAGAATCTGGGCCAGACGGGCGGCTTCCACATTAACCCCGGCAACAAAACAACCCCCACCACCGGCTCAACTCCAGTAACTACTCCAATTTCTCACTCAACCGTAACGAGTGGCACTGTGCCGCCTTCGCGTGGTCACATGACTCCTGTAGCCGGGGTGACGCCTTTACCAGGAACCTCGCCAACCGTGGTTCCCGATCCCACTGCCACGTCAATATCTACTCCTGTAGTATGCGTGTCTGGAACGTTATCTATCGATGGGTCGCCTTACCTGCAACCAGCTATACAGCAGATCAATAACGATTACAACGCCCAGTGCGCCGGACTGCAAATCGGGCTGCGGGCTGATGGCAGCCGCGCCCTTAATGCAGTGCAGCATGGTCACATTGATATAGCGGATACCGATGTAACCGCCCAATCAGCGCGCAATCTGACCGATCATCCCCTGGCTGCTCTCCTCTATACGCTGATTGCCAGCCCCGGTATTACCCTCTCAGGGCTAAGTACTCCGCAATTACAGGCGATATATTCAGGGCAAGTAACCAACTGGTCGCAGCTTGGCGGTCCCAACGAAGCTATCACCCTCATCTTGCCTCCTTCCACTTCGGCGATTTCCTCCATATTCCACGCCTTCGCGCTACATGGCTCGCCCATTTCAGCCCGCGCGTTCGTCATGAAGAAAGATCAGCCCGTCCGTGTCGCCCAACTCGTTTCACAAATTCCCGGCGCGCTCGGTTTTGTGCCACTGGCAGCAGCCGCCAGCGCAGCTACCCCCGTACAGACACTCGCCATCGATGGAGCTTACGCAACTTCCCAATCGTTACTGGCAGGAACCTACACATTCTGGAGCATTGAACACCTCTATACCCTGGGAAATGGAACGTCTCAAGTGCAAGCCTACATCCAGTTTGCCACCAGTTCGCAAGAGATGAGCCTGTTCTCCCATTTCGGCGCGGTGCCAGTGGGTATGGTTGATAGTGCGATTGTGCAAAGCCATTTGCCGGGACCGGTGTTTTAGGGTAATTCCCTGCCTCATGGATATTCTCGCCAGATGGGGCGGGTCAAACATGTTGGTCCGCCCTCGGCTTTGAGCGAAATATCGTTGCCGCGATAGGTCAGCACCTCGCAGCCCGCGTCCTCCAGCAGGCGTTTCGTCAGGGGGTTACCTTCCAGCATCAGGCACTTGCGCGGGGCCAGCGCCAGCACATTGGTCGCCATCGTGTCGTATTCTGACGCCGGAATCTCGATTAGCTTGAAGTCGCGCCGCCTCAATTCTTGCCAGAAAGGGACTGCCATCAACGGTAGGTGGACAACAGCGACGCGGTAATCGATGATGCTGATCATCGAAAGCAGGTGCAGGCACGCCTCCGGTCCGGTGTAGTAGGGCAGTTCGACCGCGATTACCTTGACGCCGATGCCGGCCAGGGCCTCGCGCAGTTGGCGCAGCCCCCCGGCGTTGGTGCGAAATCCCAGCCCGACGGCCAGCGTATCATGATCGACCCACAGCAGATCGCCGCCCTCGGCGCGCGCATCTCCATGCAGGGTTGCCAGGATGGGAATACCCAGCTTCTCGTAAGTGCGCGCCATGGCTGCCTCTTCGCCGCGCCGTTTCTCTTTGCCCATGCTCAAAATAATGGCGCCGGCATCGGTGACGAGCGAGGGGTCAAAGGCAAAAATGGCGTCGGCGTGATCGGGCTGGTATTCGTCATGATAGAGCACCTCCGCGCCACTTTTGCGCAACGTATCGGTAAGACCATCATGTTCCTCTTGCGCAATCGACAGGTTTGGGCTTGCCGCGTAGTGCCATTCATGCGCATCTGCGGAGCCAAAGGCCGCGTCGGGGCGTTTCACAAGCACGGTGCGCAGCGGCGATACCATGTCCTGGCAGCCATATCGTCTGGTCATGCATATACCTCCATTGGTGGTAGAACAACTTTGAAGATGAGTATAGCATAGCATATCTCCCTGAAACTTTTTTTCCAGTTTGCCAGTGCTAAGAGGTAGAGTTTTTTTAGGAAGTACCAAATATCACTCTATGGAAGTGTCTATAACCAGAGAAGGAGCTATGCTATGCGTACACGAAGAGCGTGCCTGGTAATAAATCCCAAAGATGGGCAAAATCTGGCAAAACTGAACGCCATCCTGGCCGTTTTAGCGGCGGCAGGCTGGGAAACCGATATTGCTCTCAAGCAGTACGGCGGTCATTCGATGGAACTGGCGACCGCCGCCGCCAGAGAAGGGTATGATGTTGTGATCGCTTATGGCGGCGATGGCACTCTCAACCAGGTCGTCAACGGCGCTATGAAGGGTAAATCACACAAGAGCCTGGTCGGCATTATTCCCGGCGGCACCGCCAACGTGTGGGCGACCGAGGTAGGTTTTCCCGGCGACCCTCTGAAAGCAGCGCTCACACTGGTCAGCAGCGAAAATCGCCGGGTGGATATCGGGCGCGTCAACGTCAAATCACTCACCTTCCTTCCAACAACACAGGGAAATGGTGAGCAAATCGCGGGTGAGGGAACCCCCGCGGCAGGCGCGCAGGTGAGCAAGGTGAAGCCAACGGCTAAAGCGCGGCAACATTTTTTGCTGATGGCCGGACTGGGCGTTGATGCTGCTGTGATGAGTGGTGTCAACAAATCACTAAAAGAGCGTATTGGAGTTGCCGCCGTCGGTCTGGTGGTAGCTGAAAAGCTGCCCGCGCAGCATACCTTCCCGCTTGAGCTATCCATCACCGAGAAAGGGAGCAGCGAAAAGAAAAACTGGCAGGGGAATGCTTTGCAGATCGTTCTTGGGAATACGCGCCGCTACGCTGCCGTGGTAGAAATGACGCCTGACGCCCTTATTGACGATGGCTTGCTCGATGTGTGTGTGATAACGGCTGGCGAACCCATCTCGACTCTGGGGCAGATTTCATCGCTGCTGTTGCGCCGCAAACCTGATAATCAAACCAGCGAGTTCTTCCGCGGAACGCATATTACGCTGCGCGCGCCAGCCTCGATTGACTTACAACTTGATGGGAGCGCGGTTAAGCTCGCCGATTATCTCGGCAAAGCGGAGCGCGAAAAATTGCAACACGCTCAAGATAAAGAGCATGTAATGGTCACGTATGAGTTTGAGGCGTTGCCGCGCGTGCTGGATATTGCCTTTCCACCAACATATAATAATACCCTTTTTGAGAGTTCGAGCGACTATATACTGCCGCAAACTTTAGAGCCACAAGCTTCCACCGCTGGCGCGGATACATCACAGCAAAATGGCGCATCCGCCAACCGCGAACAGCAAGCGCCTGGCGACCCGGAGCAGGTGAAAAAGCTACTCGAAAAGGGGCGCAAAATTACTGTCGTGGGAACCGCGACGCTTTCCGAAAAGAAACACCGCTACGTAATAGCGGGAAATACGACGCAGGCGGCTACTGGCGACATTAAACCTGTGGCTATCGTCATTGATAAGGATACCGCACTGCTCAAGCGGACAGGCCAGCCTGCGAGCGTTGACGAAGTACGACAGTTGCCAGAAGGCGCGGAAGTAGTGGTCGAAGGCAAAAAAAGCAAGCGCGGCGTCATCCAGGCAATACGAGCAGTTATAGCGTAAAACTAAAAGTATTCAACAATACTTACGGGTTTGAGGCGCAGCGTGACACGCTGTTCTTTGGAAAATTGTGTTTCCATCTGCTTCTTCGCTGCTTCCTCACCATGGTAGCGAGCAGACAGTCGGTAGATGTCACGCTGGCTCACCTTTGGATCGTCGATCATTTCAACCCGGCCCTTGATGGTCAAATATCTATAACCATCTTCAATGCATATAGATATCCGCTGGTCGCGACGCAGGTTGCGCTCTTTAGCGCGTCCGACTCTGGTATTCATCATGATGGTACCATCGTTCTCTAACAGGTACCACATGGTAGTCAATTGTGGTGTGCCATCCTTATTGAGTGTGGCAAGCACAGCGAAACGCTTTTCACGCAGGTATGCGCGCGCCTTCTCTGAAAGTTCAACGGCCATAAATACATGTCTCCTTTTATCTTTATACCTTTGCCGCCTGTGGCGGGTTGAGTGGAAGGGGTCTACGGGTGTTTAGCTTGCGGCGCATCACCCGTAGACCCCTTCCACTGCTAATGCAGCGCGGGGATTACGGTTTCGCCGTAGGCGCGAATAAACTCGCTCTGGTTACGCCCCACATTATGCACATGCACTTCGTCAAAGCCCAGGTTGAGGAATGTTTGAATGTGCTGGCGATGCTCGTCCAGATTGGTCGAAATGAAGACGCGCCCCTTGAAATCCTCCGGGCGCACCATCTGGGCAAACCCGGCGAAATCCTCTGGCGAGCGAATGTCCTGTTTGGGTGCTTTGATGCCGCCGTTGGGCCACTCTTTCATAGCCTGTTCCACGCACTGTTCGTAGGTCGCTCCCCAGGAGACGTGCAGTTGCAGCAGTTTGGGCATGGCTGCCGGGTCTTTGCCAGCTTCGCGCGCGCCTTTCTCGAAGCTCTCGATCAACATTTTGAGCTTTTCATGCGGCGCTGCCGGAGTAATCAGGCCGTCACACAGCCGTCCGGCGGTCTCTGCGGTTTTAGGGCCGGAGGCAGCTATGTAGATAGGACAGGGCTTCTCCGGGCGTGTATACAGACGCGCGCTCTCCATTTTGATGTGCTTGCCGGAGTAGCGCGTCTTTTTGCCGGTAAAGAGTTGCTTGATAACTTCGATGGACTCTACCATACGTTCCAGGCGTACCGGCGCGTCAGGCCATTCTCCGCCGACGATATGCTCGTTGAGCGCCTCGCCTGTGCCGATGCCCAGCCAGAAACGACCGGGATACATAGCGGCCAGCGTGGCGGCAGACTGCGCGATGATGGCCGGGTGATAGCGATACGAGGCGCATGTGACGCCGGGGCCGAAGGTCGCATGTTGCGTCGCCATGCCGAGCGCGCCCATCCAGGGCCACACCTGCGGGCTTTGTCCCTGCTGCGGTACCCAGGGATGAAAATGATCGGCAGCCATCACGCCGCCGAAACCCGCCTCTTCCGCTTCCTGGCACCAGCGAATCAACTCCGTCGGGCCAAATTGCTCCAGGGCCGCAGAATAACCAAGTACTGGCATTGATATACTCCTTTGATAGAAATTGAAAGAATGGAGGCGGGCGTTTCCCGTCATTGCTGTATGCTCTACCCTGCTACGAAGCGACCCTCACAGAGCCGTACAGGGTACGGGCTGGTGGCTCTGCCCCTGCCCTGGCTGCCCTTTCAAGCTCTTGCAGGTCTTCGATGGTATCGATATCTAGTGACAGACCGCGACTCGCATAGAGGTTGGTACTCAATCCGCGCCGCCGGGCTGCGCGCAGGTGTTTTTCCAGGCTGTTGACGCCGAACAGGTACGGCACTACCAGCGGTGGTCGCGCCAGCATTGCGTTGGTACCCGTTCCATCCACCGAGGGTGCGAGTACCACGTCAAAGCGGGTAGAGCGTTCAACCATCACGTCGATATCACCTGCGGTGAGAAGTGGCAAATCGGCGGAAATGGTTAAAAGCGCGCTTGCTCCCTCGGCCATCTCGCGCAAGGCGGCCATATGCAGCGCGGGATTATGCCCGCTGCGCTCCTCAAACGACGCTCTGGCTCCCCAGGTACGCGCTTTCTCCAGCACGCGCATATCGGGACTGACAACCGTTACAAGCTCAAATTCCTGGCTGGCGCACAATGTTTGCACAACGTGGCGCAACATATCTAACGCCAGCGTTTCGCGCTGGCGTTGTGTCAGATGCGGCGCGAGACGGCTCTTCGCCTCGCTCAGCGATTTGACGGGAATGATTGCCCGGTATGCAATGGTTTCCATAGTGCTCATGCTAATACTCTATGCCCGCCGCGTCCAATACTGTACGAGCTAAGGCGGCTTTACTGGCTGCGTCACGCATAATAGTATTGGTGGCGATGGCCGGTATGCCCAGGTCTTCGACCCGTTCCAGCAAGCTCGCGTCCTGTTCGTCGATCACCATCACATCCAGGAAATCGCGATAACAGCGAGCCACGCCCACCGCCGAAACTTCCATGCCTAGCCCGCTCATCAGTTTATCGGCTGGTCCCTTGATAGGCGCGCCGCCCACAATGGGACTGACCGCTACCACCATGCCGCTCGCCTCGTGTAGTATATCATGCACCCCCGGCACTGCTAAAATGCTGCCAATGCTGACGATAGGGTTGCTGGGCGCGAGCAGAATGGCTTCCGCGTCTTTCAGCGCGTCGAGCACGCCCGGCGCGGGCTTAGCCTCGCTCGCGCCAACAAACACAACGTCCTGCACTGTATCAGCGCAGCGCCGCTTGACCATGTATTCCTGAAAATGCAACAAACCAGCCGGGGTCTTAATGTGTGTCTGTACCGGCTGGTCGCTCATAGGCAGGATGCGCATACCCAGGCCGAAATGCCGGCGCATCTCGTCTGTGACTTCGCTGAGCGTCTTGCCTTCACGCAGCAACTTCGTGCGGTGAATATGCGTGGCGAGATCGCGATCACCCAGCATGAACCAGTCATCTTCTCCATAAGTCACCAATTGCTGCATGGTATTGTACGTATCGCCGCGTATGCCCCATCCATGCGCCTCGTCAACCGCGCCAGACAGCGTATACATCACGATATCCAGGTCGGGTGAGACGCGCAGTCCGTAAAAATCACGGTCATCTCCCGTATTTACGATGACGGTCAGGCGTTCCTGTGGCACCACCTGCACCAATCCCTGTAAGAAACGCGCAGCGCCCACGCCGCCCGCAAGCACAACAATCATATGTTAATTCCTACCTCGATCAATGTATTAGGGAACCGGGGCGTCCGCAAGGGTCGCCCCTGTAAGCATTCACTTCCCATCTCGGGCAGCTTTGCCTGTCATCCTGAGCGCAGCGAAGGATCTCCGTCTGCGGCGCATCAGATCCTTCGCTGCGCTCAGGATGACAGGCGGGTTTAGTCAAAACGCGCAATCAGGCTGCTCAAAGGTAGTCTATCACGCCGCTTCGGGTCAGCCGCCGCGTACCCTACCGTAATCATGGCCTGGGGTATCAAGTGCGTATCCAGCTCAAGCGCATCGACGACGACTTCCGGGCAGAAGAGCGGCGCGCACATCCAGCCCGCGTCTAATCCCAGATCATAGGCCATCAGCAGCATATTTTGAATGGCCGCGCCGATGCTCTGGATGGCCATCGTAGTTTCATCGGCCTGCCGTCGCTCGTCGGGGTAGCGATCCAGTTCTTCCAGGTACAAACAGGGAATGATAATCACTGGAGCCTTCAAGATGCGCTGGCGCGACTTTTCCAGGCGTATCTTGACGATCTCGCTCTCCTGCCCGTCCATTTCCAGGTTGCGCTGCCACGTTTCGCCCATGCGGTCAGCCAGCAGCGTTTTCAGTTCGGGGCGCGTCAACACCGCGAAACGCCAGGGCTGCCGGCCATGCGGTGAAGGTGCCCAGCGCGCCGCCTCCAGGATTTGCTCGATGAGCGCGCGGTCAACTGCTCGATCTTGAAACTGGCGCACGCTGCGCCGCCCCTGTAACAAGGCAGCTAGCGTATTTGCGCGTGCAGGTAGCGTCACCGCTCGCTGCTTAGAATGTATTGCCATAGTATTATAAATTGCCTTTTCCCAGTAGCGACGCCCCTTGCGGGCGTCCCGTCCGTAATTGTCACAGGACGCCCGCAAGGGGCGTCGCTACTGGAGATAGAGAGTTTATCGGAACATATCGGTTGCGGGATTGCGTATAAGCGTTTTCCCGCTGCCAGTATCGGGTTGGTATGCATAGCCGCGTAGAAGCGCGGCAGGGATTCCATCAATCTTGCCCATTGCCAGTTCTGCCGCGCCTGCCAGTTCGTCCGCTACCGCGATCATGCTGGCGTGCATCTGGTACCCGTAGGGATCGGATTGGCCGCGATAATCGGTCAGCGCCGCCATACCGGCCACGCCTATCGCCACATTGACCTGTCCCTCGCGCCAGGGTCGTCCCCACGTATCAGAAATGATGAGCGCGATGTCAAAATCCGCGCCCGCCAGTTCTTGCACCCGCGCCCGTATCTCTCTCGCCGAACGATCAGGGTCAAGCGGCAAAAGGGTTAGCGCGCGCGCCCCACCGACGTTGGACTCATCGACGCCCGCGTTAGCGCAGATAAAACCATGCCGCGTCTCGCTAATCAGCACGCCGTGATCCATGCGCACGATACGCCTGCTTTCGCGCAGCACCACCTCGACATGCGCGGCATCCTTATTGAACTCCAGCGCGAAAGCGCGTGCGAACTGCGAAGGCTGCACCTCGTCGAGATCAACCACACGCCCCTCGGCTTTAGAGACGATCTTCTGCGTCACAACGAGTATATCACCCCGCTGGAGCTTCAGTTGCTGCGCTTGCATTGCCCGGAATAGCAGAAGCCCCAGGTCGCTGCCTGGGGGAATTTCGCCTATTCCCTGTATGGGCACTATTCGTATCTCGCCGTTCATATCTCTCCTTTGCCGACAAAGGTATTATACGTTCTGGTGGCTACAATGTCCAATACTGTATTTAGTGAAGTATTGGAAACACCCAACGTACTGCCTCCCAATTGGAAAGCCATTCAAAGAGCATTCCGCAGATGTACCATGGTCGCCCCACTCTCATCAATCACAAAAAGTGATCCATCAAAGCTCTCAACTCGTGCTTGCCCGTTGTAGAATGGCTCAATAACAGCAAAGCGTTGAGTGTAAATTGGATGACCACTCAAGTCTATATGGTGCCATCCTCCTGTATCGCGTGCGCGTGCATAGCCTTTGTGGAAAACGTCAAGATCGACCAACCAGCTTCCATGCACTGGCTCACCCAACATATTGATATGAGTATGCAGTCCGTTTTCTCCTTGCACAACAGCTATTCCATCACGGTAATCACCGGCATATCTATAGTATGGCTGGTAAGCCGATTTGCCGTCAGGGCGTAGATGAAAGTAAAATCCATCGAAACGGCGGACGGTACAGCGATTGTTCTGAAAATTGCCGCACCAGGCATACAGATTACTATAGAGAGGTTTACCAGTGATTTGGATATGCAACCAGCCATCTTCTGCCTGTACCGCTGCCCGTCGTTCGTAAAAACCAAAGGTGCGAATGTACCGTTCTGGATAGCTAGCTTGACCAGAAGGTTTGATGTGATAAGCCCCGGATGCATCTCGTACTGAGGCCAAACCTGGCCCATGGAACTTGAGTACTTCAAAAAAGCGTTCTTCATAAGCTGGACGGTCATTCACAAGATGATGCGTTCCCTCACTTGCAATAGTTAAACGTTTCCAGTAAGTCATATTTGCTCCGGGCGGCGCATGTTGCATCCATGACAAAGAGGATGGCTGAGGTAGGTCTCTTGCAAGCGATGATAAGCTGAACCTTGCCAGATATCATATAAACCCTGTTCTGCTAGATTTCCGAACTCACCCAATGTGCGCCGTAAAACATCTGGAGCGCAACATGGGTTAAAGCGTCCTTCAGTGCTGACCCATGCCTCTTTGCCCAGAAAGGGGCAGGTTGCCCCTGGCGTGATTTCGTTCGATCCTTGCTCCAATGGAAAGATATTTTCAAGCAGCACTTTGTTCCCGTCGGGGAGGCGGTATTGCTCATCTACTTCATAAGCAAGCTGCACTGCTCGATTCCATCGCCTGATAGACTCTGGATTGCGTCGCATAGATAGCGGTTTGATCTCATCAAAGTGATCCCATAGATGATGGCCTTTAACGCGATCAACGCCCAGTGAAGCTGCCAACTTCACGACGTTCCGCAAGTTCATCTACATTTGTTTCCAGAAAGGTTAATTGAAAGGTGACACGGCACCTATTGCCGTTTTTAGCAGCATGAGCATCCCGTACTTGTAGAAATACCTTTACGTTTTGCAAAACGTTTTCCCAGCGTGTCCCCAGCATGATTTGTTCATGTGTCTCTTTGCGAGCGCCATTCCAGGATATCTTTACATCCGATGCTACTGGAACAATCCTTTCGGCCCACGCTCTGGCACCACGCCCAGGAAAGGTACCATTGGTTGTGAGATTCAGCTTTACATCAAACTGATAGCATAAATCGATAATCTCATCCATATGCTTGTAAACCAGTGGCTCGCCCATAGTGGAAGGAATGATCTCGCGAAGAGGTGTCCCTACTGATTCTTCCAGTATCCGGCGAATAAGAGCGATATCCATACGTCGTTTAGGTCGTCCTGTGGTAATGCGCTCTCGTTGGAGGGTGCTATATGGAGAATGCTCTTCGCACATAATGCAGTGGATGTTGCAGTCGTCAGGGTTGGTATCGAAAGTAATCCGCCATGGGCCTGGCCGAACTATTTGCGAAGACGTAATGTTCTGACTTCGTTTTCTGGCAATCAATTGAGCATAGTACGTTTCAAGTTCCTGAACATGATAACCCATCTCAGGAATATTCCCGTCATCAGCATAAAGATAACCACGCTGGCCTAACTGAGAGGCTTCAATCGGGTTAGCGATGAAACGCTGCATCTGCTCGGCTAGCGATTGAGGGCTACGATGAGTGAAAAGTAATCCATTTTGCTCATGGTGAACGTACTCTGCCATTCCCCCGGTGTTGGCGGTGATCACTGGAATGCGTGCCTGAAGCGCCTCGTGGATCACTAATGGAGAGTTTTCTACCCAGATGGATGGCACAATAATCGCGTCACAATGGTTGAATACGTCTCGAACGATATCTTGATTGCGATATTCCCCCATCCATTCGATACGCTCTTGTACCTGTTCGGATAGCATATGGACCAACGCATACAGTCCCTCAGTCTCTACGCCTAGCGGCCTTCCCCAAATGCGCAAAAGAGTATTTTCTGAAAGCAGTCCGAATGCTTCAAGTAGATGATTGATGCCTTTCGCAGGTACATGTGTGCCAATGTAACCAAAAGTAAATGGTTCGCCAGGAGTACGATAACGTCCCTGGAAGCGATTTCGATGAAAGCCATAATCCACATAAACGAGCTTTTCATCTGGCAAACGGAATTCATTCCTGAAGCGTTGGAGTAAGTAGTGAGATGGAGCAATGAAGAGGTCTATAGCTTCGCAGACCTCACGTATATGTGCCATACGTCTGTGTACCCAGTCTGTCCAGTAAGCAACATCCGTTTCCATTTCACCGGGTGCTCCTGAGAAGTAGCGTGCATAGCACTGCTCTGCACATTTGCGGTCATCCTGCCCGTCACACAAAGGCCAGAGGTCGTTTTGCTTTTTTGAACGGATTTGGATAAACTGCCCTCGCGGGCACATTAACCAGAAATCGTGCAAGGTAAAGACGATAGGAATGTTTCGTCTGGCGGCTTCCAGCACCAATGATGTTGAGACATGATTGAGATGCCCAATATGCACAATATCGGGTTTCAGCGCGTTGAGTAATGTCTCAAATTGCTGATCTACACCAGCATGGCGATACTGGTCGAGTGTCTGAGTAATATTGATCACATGCAACTTGATGCGAGAATCGGAAGGATCGGTTTCTTCCGAGAGAGTATAATCTGCTAAGAATTTGTTCTGCTGGCGCGTGAAAACATGTACCTCATGCTGGTCAGCGAGAGCCTGCGCTAATCCCTGTGTATACACTTCAGAACCGGCGTTATAGCGCATGGGATAACCGTGAATCACCAGGAGAATTTTCATCTTGCATCAATCTCCATTGTTGCGCTTATGTCATGTTCTACATGTTTAACTTTCCAATGTTGTTTCATGAGCGATTAGTATAATCTATATAATTCTATACAGTTTATCATCGAAAAGCAAAGCTGATGGTTAATAATTTTGAAGTGGCCCGACCTCGAAATTACGGGCGTGACTACCGTATCCGACGAACGAGGGAGACGGGCAGGCTATGTACACTACCCCCTGGGAGTGTATTCGGCCTCGCCCTCATTATCTATCGAAACTATGTGATCGTGCGACTTCGTAATCATAGAGAGAGCCAATGGATGGCCCAATGGAGTATGTCACTCTAAATGAATAGAACTTGTGCTGGCGGGAAAATCGTGATTAACTAGGATAGAGCTTGTTTCAAGTTACCAACGCGTATATCAAATTGGAAAGAAGATCGAACGTGAGCGAACAGCAGCAAGAACAGAACAAGGTAGCAGTGATTATTGTAGCGCATCCCGACGACGCGGAATTTGCCGCCGCCGGAACGGTGGCTAAATGGGTTGAAGAAGGTTGGGACGCCTACTACGTGATATGCACAGACGCGGCGGGCGGCGGCCCCGATGAAGCCACCGACGTAGGCCCCGCGGCGCGGCAGAAGATGACCGAGACGCGCAAACGCGAGCAGCGAGCAGCAGGCGCAGTACTGGGTCTGAAAGATGTCATCTTTCTCGACTATCCCGATGGGCTGTTGCAGCCGACCATCGAATTGCGACGCGATATTGTGCGCGTGTTGCGCAAATATCGCCCGGCGCGCGTCATCTGCCAGTCGCCGGAGCGAACGTGGGAACCATTTATGGCAATTGGGCGCTATCATCCCGATCACATGGCGGCGGGTGCGGCGACGCTGATGGCGCTCTACCCGGCCTCGCAAAATCCCTGGGACTTTCCCGAACTGTTGGATGAAGGGCTGAAACCGCACAAGGTGAAAGAAGTCTACATCTCCGGCGCGCCGCATGTGAACTTCTTCGTCGATATCAGCGACACTATGGACAAGAAGATCGAGGCCCTGATGTGCCACGAGAGCCAGTTTATTGGCCGCACCGGGGAACTGGCGAAAATGATGCGCTCCCGCATTTCCGATCTCGGCAAGAAATACTGGGTCGAGTACGCCGAGGAGTTTCATCGCACCGAAAACCGTTAGTAGCGCCAGGGCGAGGGCAAGCCTCGCCCCTACCATATACGATTTCTCTCCTATTGCGTAACAGGGTAGGGGCGAGGCTTGCCCTCGCCCTGGTTGATTTAAACCTGATTCCTCTTGCTTTTGGCCCGCACTATATGACATACTATGCATAGAGACCTTCGGGGCAGGGTGCAATTCCCGACCGGCGGTAAGGTGCGTCTACGTTTACGTTCACCAAGCCCGCGAGCCGCTTTGTTGCCATGTTATAGCGATTGGCAACTGTGCGACAGATTCGGTGCAAAGCCGAAGCCGACGGTACAGTCCGGATGGGAGAAGGTTTAGCATACAGGCGGATTTCCTTATACCCTGTCGCGCCGAAGCGCCAGGGTAATCAGGTCTATTCCTCGAATGGGGTAGGCTACTCCGTATTGCTCTCCTTTTGTCTCCCTCAACGCCTCCCAGGATCGGTAAATTTGGCGGTTCCTTTTATCCCATGCGGGTGAGAAGGACTGTCAGTAGCTAAAACCGAGGGAAGTTAATGAGTGTAAAGACGACTATTCAAGAAGAACTGGTGCTGGACAACGATTTGGCAGCGCCAGTTGACGGGTCGGGCGGCTCGCGCGCGCCCACCGTAGCACGCGGGCGGGCAACGCAGGACATCATGCAGCGCGTGCTGTTGATTGTTCCACCCATCCTGCTCGCACTATTCCTGCTGGCAAGCTGGTATGCGAGCACCACTGTGGGGCATATCAATAGCCTGTACTTACCCGCGCCCGGCGATGTTTTTTCCACATTAACCGCCGGTATGGGATCGGGGTTGTTTCTCAGCAATGCGCTGGTCACAATCGAAGAAAGCTTGCTGGGATTTGCGCTGGCGCTGGTGATCGCCTTGCCCCTGGGATACGGCATCGCCAAATCGCGCCTCTTCGCCGCCACCGCGCAACCGTACCTGGCCGCGGGACAGGCTATCCCGGCCATTGTAATCTTCCCACTGCTGAACTTGTGGTTCGGCTATGGCCTGGTTCCCATCTTCATCCTGTGTACGCTGGTGGTCCTGTTCCCGATGGTGATAACCATCGCGCTGGGTTTCCAGACCATCGATCACACCATGGTTGATGCGGCCCGTGTAGAGGGCGCGTCGGGCTGGTCGATGCTAGCGCATATTGAGTTCCCGCTGGCCCTGCCCGCCATTCTGGCTGCTATTCGCACCGGCCTCACACTTTCGATTGTGGGAGCCATTGTTGGCGAATTTGTCAACCAGGGAGATCAGGGGCTTGGCTCGCTGGTACTATCAGCGCGTAACCAGTTCGATAGCGCGTTGCTGTTCGCGACCCTGTTTGTGATGGCTCTCATGGCAATCCTGTACTACGGTTTTGCGTGGTCGCTGACAAAACTGGCCAACAGCATTTACTAACTCACACACACATTTATGATATGGAGAGAAATACCGATGCATACCAGACATCGTTTACCCTTTTTCGCGTCCCTTTTCATGCTGGTGGCCCTGTTGTCATTCACGCTGGCCGCCTGCGGGAGTTCGACTACAACAACGACCGGGGGGAGTACTCCGACGCCCACGGCAGGCAAGTTGACCGATGTATCCATCGCTTTTGGCTACATCCCGGATATTCAATTCTCGCCCTTTTATGTCGCGCAGAGCAAGGGCTATTACAAAGCAGCCGGGCTACATGTGACCTTCCATCATGGTTTTGTGAACGACCTGATCGGTTCGCTGGTGCTTGGTCATGATACCTTCGTTTTCGCCACCGGTGATGAAGAACTGGTAGCGCGCAGCAAGAACCTGCCGGTGGTCAACGTGGCTACCATCTATCAACGCTACCCCGTCAGCCTGATTGTGCCGGCTAACTCACCTATTCACACCCTGGCTGACCTCAAAGGTCACACCATCGGGGAGCCTGGACAGTTTGGCGCAACCTATGTCGGGCTGCTGGCCCTGCTGAACTCCGCGCACCTCTCATTTTCCGACGTGCATGTCTCGTCCATCGGTTTCACCCAGGTAACGGCTTTGCTGGCGCACCGCTTCGACGCCGTGGTCGGCTACTCCAACAACGAGCCTCTGCAATTGCAAAAGCAAGGGTTGGCCGTGCGCACCTTCAACGTGTCAGACTATCAGCCGCTGGTCTCCAATGGTTTGATTACCACCGAGGATACCCTGCATAACTCTCCGCAGGTGGTCAAAGCCTTTGTGAAGGCCACGCTGCAAGGTTTGCGCGATGTGATCGCCGATCCCGCCGCCGCCATTTCGACCAGCCAGAGCTATATCCCTGGATTGAACGTGGCGAACGCAACGGTGGTGTTGCAGGCCACCATCCCTATCTGGCAGGGAAGCGGACAGAACGCGGCAGGTTTTAACGATAGCGCGACCTGGCAATCGATGACGCAATTCCTGGTTGCCATGAAGATCATCCCGCCCGTAGCGGACGTTTCGCAAGCCTATACCAACGCCGAGTTGCCCTGAGTGGTGTTCTGTCATCCTTCGCTTTGTCTGTCATCCTGAGCGAAGCGAAGGATCTCCACCGCCAGGCTTTAACCGGTCCTTGTCCCAAAGTCCCACGTGTCCCACTGTGTACGCATTCCCTTCACTCGGTCGGCGAACACCATGAGGTGTTTGATATTTGAAACCGACTCAGCCGTAATGTATCATGAAGGCAGAAATGATCTTTTGCTTGAAACATTGTCTCCTATTTGGTGTTAAATGGAGGGCAACATGTCACGACCGCTTGGCGTCACCATTATCTCTATCCTGCTGGGTATTAATGGCGTCTTGTTGATAATTGTCGGGCTAACAGCAGTTCTCGCGGGAGGCGTGACAGGAGCCGGCTTTATCTTCTTCGTCGGCTGGTTTCCTCTCATTTTCGGCATTCTCTCGCTAATACTGGCCTGGGGCCTGTGGAATCTGAGACCCTGGGCGTTCTGGACAGCAGTGATATTGGAAGCGCTCAGCATCATCAATGACATTTTTGGGTTGTCAAATAGCGGCTCGCGGCACATCGGCGATTTAATCATTTCGCTGATTATCCTGTTGTACCTGCTGCTGGACCGCAATGTGCGCGCCGCTTTCCGCACCTGACAGCAAGCTTATACTATCAATTGCAGGTTGTTCGCTAATGCCTGGGCAGTAAGCTGCTGCAAGACCTTGCTTTTGACCGTCCCATTGCGGTCGATGAAAATGGTGTCCGGCAAAGATGTTATGCCGTATTTGAGAGAGACCGACCCGTTGGCATCCAACACCGCCGGATAGGTGATACCGTTTTGCTGTAAAAAACTAGAAGCTGTACCGCGTGTTTCCTGAAAGTCAATTCCCAGGAAGACTATATCTTTTCCCTGTGCCTGCATTTGCTTCCAGGTACTTTCCAGAAGCGGCAACTCATCCTTACATGGCGCGCACCACGAGGCCCAGAAATTCAACACAACCGATTTCCCCTGAAAATCCGAAAGCGAAAGAGCGCTCTTTCCGTTTGATGGACCCAGCATTGCCAGCGAAAAACCCGGCGCGGGATGACCGATAAGCGGGTCTGACACAGAAGATTTTGGCGCTGGCGTCAACAGTTGTATCAGGAGAAACGCCAGCAATCCCACATTTAACAGGCTCACTACACAAAATATGAGGATTCTGCGCTTGCTGCGATTCTTACGTACTGGCCCTGAAACAAGTACATTTGCCGTGGGTTCAAGCATGTGGCAGTCCATTCCTTTGGATATACCGTTTTTCAGAGAATGTAATAATAGCGTTATTATTATGCGTATGCCTGATAGTGTCAAGACCGATTGGCACGTAGTGATGCCACATTGCGAAAGCAGGCACTAAAGGCGCTTATGATGCGAACGTTGATCAACCAGCCACTGCTGGAAGTATCTCCAGACAGAAAGAGAGGATGCCCACTAAAATCATTCCTGCCAGCGCCAGCAAGCCAATGAGCAAGAGATTATTAGCGGGTGTTACTGGTGGCGGCGAGGTTGTTTGCTGTGAGTTTGACGGAGAACCACTGGCAGGCGGATAGAGGCCGGTGATGATGAATTGCGGCGTTCCACCAACTGCGACGCTGGCGACAGTGCTTCGTCCGGGAACGTTGAGCATCAGTACCTGGCCGTTGGAGAGCGCCACGAAGCCGAATTGCCCATCGCTGGTGATGGCGATGGATTGCGGGGAGCTGTTCAAAGGGATAACCCTCGCTGGTTCCTGGGGCAGCGGCTGTGTGCCAACCGCGACGGGCGTGAGTACGTCTAGCTGGTTGGGCTTCTGGTCAGGTACATAGACCTCGCCGGTGGTCGCATTATAATCCATAGGGCCGAATTGTCCCCCACTGAGCAGGGTACCTGTAACTCGTCGTGAATTCAGATCAACGGCGACGACGGTGCCCTGACGCGTCGTGACATAGGCAGTAAAGCCGCCGGGAATGCTGATATACTGCGGCCCACCGGCAACAGGCACGGTGCCAAGTAAATGCCCATTCACTTCGTACACCGTCAGCGAGGTGGTTCCAGTAATCCAGAGCTGATTGGGCGTCAGGGGAGTGGCATCAACCGCAGTCGATGCCGTCACCGCCAGACCATAAACGGGTTGATGAGTCTCGAATGTTCGTTGCACCGCGCAGGTCGCGGGATTCAGTGCGCGCACACTTGTATCCCCCTGACCCGCGACGTACAGGACTGTTGCATTGAGACTGAGCGCCAGCAGAGACGGTTGGCCGGGGATCATCGCCGTACAGAGCGTCTTTCCCGTTTTAGCGGCGATTACCCCCACTCGTCCGAGCGCCGGCTGTGTGACGTACAGCGCGTGTCCATCAAGGCTCAACAGGACAGTGCGCGGGTTGCCAGCCACAGGGATTGTTCCGGTCACGCGTCTCTGCGCAATATCGATGATGCTGATGCCCCGCGCCGCGCCCGCTACATAGGCGAGTTGAGGCGCGCCACCATCAGCTTGAGCCGTCTCGGAGAACAGGCCCCCAGGCAAGAACAGCAATGCGAGAAGATAGAAACGATACCAGTATCTGCGTAAGATCGAGATCACAATTATGTTCTCCCTGAAACGTTTCCCGGATTACCGGCGTATGGTACAATAACACAACGGACGGCGATATGTAAAGCTAGCATAGAGACTTCTTTCCTACAAAACCCGGCAATGCGACCGAAAAGCCCAATAAGCGGACGAATGATGATACCAGGAGATGATGAAACGGTCGTCGCCACGCGAATGACAAGACAGGGATGGCAGCGGTTCAAACCCAAACGCTGCGCGATCTGCGCATACTTTATCTGGCGTCCCATTGTGCTGCAGGAACCGATTGAGGCTCCAGAACCACGCCATGAATGGTTACTCTGCTCATACTGTCATAAAGCGCTGCTCAACGAAATGCGGCGTTCACCCCTGTCCTCGCCCGTACGCCTGCGCGTTGCTATTGGTCTTATCGCTGCCGAACGCTCACCAAATACATATCGTGTGTCCCAACAGCAAGCCTTCGAGCGGGAATTCAGCTGGTTCGTGTGGGCGGTGGTCTTATTTACTCTATTTCACCTGTTCATCTTTGTCATTCTATTCGCGGTTCCCAGATAAAACAATTCCCAACCCTACCTTCTGGCCGCGCTCTTCATTTTCTGTCCGTCTTGCTCGTTTGATTTCTTGCTTGATTTAATGAATCAACTTTAATGTATTTAATGAGAATTTTGGGTAAAAACCGCAAAAACCCTTGAAAAATTTTCAAAAGTATTTTACAGTGTAAACAGTGCTTGTGGAGATCTTCAGAAAAACCCTGGAAGATCGGAACAATAGGTTTACCTATCCATCAAGATCACTACAATGGGGCAGCGCAAGTCCAAACGACCTGTGAGATAATAGCCTGCACGAGAAAGGAGACTACCGCAAATACACGAGAGATGGAAGCCAACAAGGAAATTCTTCAGACATGCCTGGTCTTTCTCTCAAACAAATCGAATACAATGGATGTCCATATTTTGAAAATAAAATAGTAAGACATCCAACCTGAACAATGCACGAAACCCAACTCATTAGCTGACAGAAGGTAGTTGAGCGCATCTTCTGGTTTTCCCGCTTTCAAACTACAGACTAAGGAGAACTGCATTGAAACAACGTTCTTCGGGTATTTATATCGGCATCATCGTGTCGATTATTGTGGGTTTTGGCATCGTGGCCCTTATTGCGCTGGCACTACAAACAGATGTGGGAGGTGGCGCCTCTGGTGTATTAAAGGCAACGATAACAGGACCAAACGCTGCGACGCTTAACCTGGCTGTATATCCCGACTCTCATGTATGTCATGCCGACGCAAACTCACAGCAAGTGAGCTGGGTGACCTACTGCTCAGGGAATAGCGATAACGGTGTGGCTACACAAATCGAACTGCCGCCAAACAGCCTTATTACCGTCAACATTAAGCAATACGACTCTTCCACCCCTTTGATTAACAGTTACTTCAGCCAGGTAAGGGGTACAGAGAATGGTGCGACGCTCAATGGGAAATCTTTTAACCAGATTGCCCCAGACCAGCCAGGTCACACGTTCACCATCCAATCCGAACCCAACTCACCAGCCCCGATCTTCGTGAGTGTTCCCCTCCAGGGCACGAAAAGTGGCGCTCCTACGCCGGTCAACATTAACGGCAACAGCTATCCGACGCCTAACGTCATCTCTTTCCAGTTCCGCACCGGACCGGCTGGCATGGTCTACCTGTGGCATTGCTATGACCCCTGTGGAGACACGCAGTATGGTCGCAATCCTCCATTTGGGTTTAGCGGGCCAATGTGGACCCTCGGATACATGGCAGGTACTATCACTGTCGGCAATTATTAAAGGGGGCAAGATGTCTGAAGCGAACATTGCAGGAAACACCGGCGTTCCAGCACCGGTGGAGCGAGAACCTAACCATTTTACTCGCGTGATGATTAGCTGGGTTGTGGTCTCCATTGTCGGGATTATAGTTTGGCTTCTCCTGGCTCCGGTTATTCTCCCGAAGGGAGCGAGCGATCTTGAGGCTGTCGATGACCTCACTATTGTTATTCTAACAGCCCTGGCCGTTCCGGTGGCCGCGTTCGTGTTTGTCTTCCTGGCCTACAGCCTGATCTTCTTCAGGACAAAGGAGAGGCCCACGGAGGACGCCGTCCCCTTGAAGCCCAGACCGGGGCTTCAAATCACATGGTTGGCGATCACAAGCGTTCTGTGTCTCTTCCTTTTCTTCTGGGGGTTGGTTGCCTTCTTTCAGGAGGCATCGGCTGCCACTCCCTCGAACACTTTGACGATTTGGGTAACTGCCCAACAGTGGTTGTGGACCTTTGACTACACAAATTATGGCATATCCAATCAGAGCCAGGTAATTGAACTGCCGGTGAATTGTCCCGTGCAGTTCCTGGTTACTTCGGAAGACGTGCTGCATGGGTTTGCCATCCGCGCACTGGGGGTTCGGATCGATGCAAACCCGGGGGAATGGACCTCCACGCGGGTTGTCAGGCCAGACGAGATAGGAAGCTACACGGTAAACTGTGTGGAATTGTGCGGCCTCTTACATTCATACATGTGGGAGGCAGTAAACGTGGTCGATCAATCGACGTTCAATTCATGGATAACTAGTCAGGGAGGACACCCATGAGCCAGGAAGCAATAACCGAAACCACCGCCGAAGTCGGGCATCCGACTCTCAGACGACAGATGTTCCCGAGCGTGGTTTCCGGGATTATAGTTGGCGTTATAGGGGCTGCCATACTTGGCATCATTGTGGGCCTTGCGACGCATGGCACTAACCAGGATGCGGTCATCGCGGCTATCTATGTAGGTTGGGCTTTCTCCTTTTTAGCTGGCATGGGGACCTACAATGATGTGCTGAAGTGGGGTTTTGGGCGCCGGGAACCGACGCATGAGGAAGAACTAGACCTGGCAGGCAAAGACCGGGGGCTTTGGCGCTACTTCCGCTGGACTACCGACCACAAAGTGGTCGGCATGCAGTACCTGTTCACTACGCTGTTCCTCTTTTTCGTAGGCTCAATGGGAGCCTTCATGATCCGGCTGGAGCAGTCAAGGACAGGAGCGATTTTCTTCACTCCCTCCACGTACAACACCATTGTGGGTATGCACGGGATCATCATGATTGTCGCGGCGGTCATTATGGTCGCCGGCCCGTTTGGCAACTTCGTCGTCCCCATTATGGTTGGCGCGCGTGACATGGCTTTTCCACGTCTCAACGCACTGAGCTACTGGTTGCTGTTCCTCGATATCCCTATCATTATTAGCACGCTCTTCCTGGGCGGATTCCAGACCGGATGGACTGGCTACGCGCCACTTTCGGTTCAGCAGTTAACGCCTGGCATGGAAGCGTACTGCTTTTTCATCATCATCTTTGCTGTCTCAACCACTGTGGGAGCCATGAATATCATCACCACCGTGCTGGTGCTGCGCACTCGGGGCATGACCTGGGGAAGGCTGCCCATCCTCGTATGGGGTGTGGTGTTCTCAGTATTGTTGAGTTTAATGGCATTTCCTTTTTTTATGCTAGCTCAGATCATGGTTGTGATGGACCGCATCTTCCAGACCTCCTTCTTTGAAGCCGCCTACGGTGGAAATAACTGGGTGTACGAGCACCTGTTCTGGTTCTTTGGACACCCCGAAGTGTATGTGATTCTCCTGCCGTCTCTGGCCATCCTTGCCGAGGTAACCGCCGTGTTTTCCCGTAAGGGCATCTTTGGTCGGCGCATGTTGATCGGCAGCCTGGCTACGATTTGTGTCCTGAGCGCCATCGTGTGGGGACATCACCTGTATTTCAGCGGCTCGAACACTCCACTGGATCCCGCATACATGCTGGATACAGAGTTGATCTCGATTCCTACCGGTTTCTTCTTCCTGGCCATGATAGGCACATTCTGGCGCGGGAGGATCTGGGTCACGGTTCCCATATTGTTTGTGGTAGGCACGCTGGTAAACTTCGTCATCGGAGGAATCACCGGCGTCTACCTGGCAGACTTGCCTACCGATGAAATCTTGCATGGCGGCATGTTTGTTACGGCGCACTTCCATTTCACGCTCGTGGGAACAGCGGTCTTTGGCTTTTTCGCCGGCGTCTACTACTGGTATCCCAAAATGGTGGGGAAGCAGCTCAACCAGTCCCTGGGGCAGCTCCATTTCTGGCTGTTTATGGTCGGTTTTAATGGGACGTTCCTGTCGCTGTTTTACGCGGGCCTGATTGGAGAACCGCGCTGGTCGGCGAATATCGCGCCCCCATATGTTACTCCCAACACGATTGCCAGCCTGTTTGCCATTCTGATCGCGGCATCCGTGTTTGTGATGGTCTACAACGTGATTATCACGTTCAGAAGCGGTGAGCCTGCGGTTGCTAACCAGTGGGGAGGCAAGACGCTCGAGTGGACGTTGCCAACGCCGGTACCTCTTGAGAATTTTGTTGGCGAGTTGCCCGTGGTAACATCTACACCGTATGACTTCGGAACTCCTGCTCCACATCCGTCTGATGTGAAGGGTAGTCTGGAAGAACATCTCTCGCTGCAACCACAAACACCACCGCAAGCACAACCTGAGAGTTGATAGCACCAGAGGAGATAGACGATGAGTTCAACTGTATCAGCCCACGCACACGAACATGAACTCGAGCCGCATATTCGCATTGGGCGAGCGCGGGCAGCCGTGATCATGTTCATTGTATCGGATGTTTTGTCCGTGTTCGGCATCATGGCGGCAGGTGGCTACCTGAGAGCACTCAACACAGAGAACCAGTACATGAATGCGGGAGATCATCCTCCCGTACTCCTGCCGGGACTGTTAGTGGCCATCGCACTTGTGCTGAGTGGTCTCATCTACTTCTGGTGGGCGCGAAGAGCCTCCCGCTACGGGGAAACTGGTCCTACGGCGTTCTTCATGCTTGCCTTGCTGTTCATGGTCCTGGCACTGGTTGGTCAAACCTGGGTAAACCTGAGCCTGGGATATGCGACCCTCCCCTTCCACGCCTATGAAAGCGTGCTCATGCTGATTACCTGGTTTACCTGGGTCCACTTTCTGCTGGCGATAATAATCGGCATCCTCGTCCTGGGGAGAGTACTGCGCGGCAGATTAGCCGGGTTTGGATTCATGGCCGAGGTAACAGGGTACTGGTGGTATTATACAGTGCTCAGCGCCCTGTTGCTGTGGGTAGTTAGCCTGGTTCTGTAAAATGAGTCGCTGGATGGAGGTGCTCTCATGAGCATCTGGGTGAATGCCGATGGGTGGCCTGTGCCCCCCATCGTCCTGCTTGGATGCCTTGTTGCGGAAATCCTGTACTTCCGTGGATGGTATGTACTTGTAAAAGAAGAGCGGGCCAGAGAAGCTACCGCGACTAAAGCTGCGTTATCTTTTGAGGATTCCGAATTCGGTACAATTGTCTGGGATAGCTGGCTCTTGCGAGGCGTCTATTTTTTTACCGCCATCTTGCTGGCCCTTGTCGGAGATTCTGCTGTCGTTGACTTTTTCTCAGGTCGGCTCTTCTGGGTGCATATGGTCCAGCACCTCTTCTTGATGGTCATCATCGCGCCACTGCTCGTGGCATCTGCTCCGCTGCTTCCCTGGTGGCATGGATTGCCGGGGTGGGGTAGAAGGTTGCTCAGCGCGCTGGGCAGGTCGAAAGTTGCCAAAGTACTCTACTACGTCGGTCATTGGTTGCGGTATCCTGCCATCTCGTGCCTGCTCTTGATGTTCGGCATGTGGGTGTGGCACTGGCCCACGCTCTATGATCTTGCCTTAACCAACGAGACCATTCATGACTGGTGCGAGCATCTGACGTTTATCGCGGTCAGTGTCCTGTTCTGGACGCAGGTGATCCCGTCGCCTCCACTCGCCCCGCGCATGGGATACATCGGGCGACTGGGATACCTGGGCTTTGCCATTATACAAAATGTTGTACTGGCAATACTGCTTGCATTTTCACAGGGGGCGCTTTACGCTCCATATGCCCATCTTGTAATGGCGCCCGGTGGTTTCACCGCCCTGCAGGACCAGCAACTGGGAGCGGGCATCATGTGGACTTTTGGCGATGTACCGTTTTTACTTGCCTTTGGAGTTCAAATTGTGCTATGGCTCTCTACTCAGTCGGATAGCGACCAGCCTGCGCCACGAACTGATACGGTAATCGCGGCTCCTAAAGAGCAGGTATTACCCTAGCAGCAATATATTCGCCATATCATAGGTGAAAGGAATTGACTATGCGGCATCCAGAAGAAATACACAAACTGGCACTCGCTGCATTGATCGCCACCACTCTGCTGGTAGTTATCGTCGGCTCTTTCTGGGTCTCACGGTTGTTTGCGCAGCGAAATACCCCGGCGGCCATCCCTCCGTCGGAAGCAAACAGCGCGCTTCTTGGTTTTCCCATGAAGGGCGACCTGGCTCCCGATTTCAACCTGGTGGACCAGTTTGGTCATCCCGTGTCCTTATCCTCCCTGCGCGGCCACGAAGTCGTACTGGCTTTTATCGACTCGCGCTGTGCCAGTCTCTGCCCGCTGACGGCGAATATCATGTATAACGCGAAGACGCAACTGGGTACGCCCGCCGCCAACCAGGTTACGCTCGTCGCTATCAATGCCAATCCCACGGCTACCAGCATTGCCACGGTACAGGCCTGGTCCATCAATCACGGCATGTTGCACCAGTGGCTATTTCTCACGGGTACAGCTCAACAACTGCAAGCTGTCTATCACCAGTACGGTGTATATGTGCAAGTTGATGCGAGCGGAAATGATATACACGACGCGTCCATGTATGTCATAGACGCCCAGGGACATGAGCGGCTCTTATTCGAGACTCTTAGCTCCAATAGTCAGCCCGATCTCAACAGCGAAGAAAGCGGGCTGGTCATTGGAATGCGGCAGTGGTTGCCCCAATCGTAATTATTCAGTAATAGTCAGGAGTCATTCTATGACCTTCATTCGCCGCGTAGCATGGGTAGCCACGGTCGTTACCTATTTTCTGATCGCGCTCGGTGGCACAGTGCTTGCCACCGGTTCGGGCCTGAGTTGTCCCGATTGGCCGTTTTGCTACGGCCAGGCCTATTACTCAGGCACATATCATGTCTTTCTTGAGCAGTTCCATCGTTTCACCGCCGCTACTGTCAGCATCTTGATCGTGCTGCTGGTTATCGGTATTATCGTGTGGGCGCGTAAAGACCGCGCGCTGCTCATGCTGGCGATTGCTGCTCCCGTGCTGCTGGCCGTCCAGATTGTGCTGGGAGGGCTGACGGTTCTCTGGAAGTTGCCGCCGCAGATCATTACGGCTCACCTTGGCACGGCACTTGCCATTCTTGCGGTCGTAATCACCATTGCTGTGCTGAGCGGCCAGCCCGCGCAAAGTAAAGAGCTTCCCGCGAAAACGCGCAAGTTCGCGCAACTGGCGATCACCAATGCGCTGCTCGTCTATATCCTGATGCTATTCGGTTCGTATGTAACCGGCAGCAGCGCCGCGCTGGCCTGCCCCGGCTGGCCGTTCTGCACACCGGCCTCGTGGGCCGTGAGCAATCATCTCGCGAGCATCAATGTCCTGCACCGCGTATTTGCCGTATTCGTCGGCCTGGTGACGCTCTGGACCGTCATCGCGGCGCTACGCCGCTGGCATATCGCGCGCGGGCAGGCCATCGTCGGGCTGGTAGGCGGCATCCTCTTTATCTGGCAGGCGATTGTGGGTGGCTTGATCGTGCTGCTCAAAGAACCGGCCTTTGTCGCTGGCTTGCATCTCGCCCTCGCCGCCGCCGTCTGGGGAACGCTGGTGTTACTGGCCGCGCTCTCCACCCGGCAGCTACGCGCTGCTCCTGCACAGCAAGAGATCGAGAAGATGGAGCAGGCCGAAGCCGATGCTACAAAAGAGGTCGGCGTGGTGCGTCAGACCATCTCCAACTACATTGATTTGATGAAGCCACATGTAACGGTGCTGCTGCTCGGAGTGACGCTGGCAGCTATGGCAATTGCCGAACAGGGTTTGCCCCCGTTGGCGCTGATCATCCCCACGCTGCTGGGCGGCGCGATGGCAGCGGGCAGCGCGAACTGCATCAACTGCTATATCGACCGCGACATCGACCAGATCATGGGGCGCACGCAGCGCCGCTCGCTGCCCTCCGGACGCGTGGAACCGCGACAGGCCCTGATTTTTGGCATCATCCTGGGCATCGTCTCGTTTATCGTGCTGTTTGCCTTCGTCAACCTGCTCAGCGCGGTGCTGGCCTTTTCCGCCATTCTCTTCTACGTCTTCGTGTACACGCTTGGTCTCAAGCGCACTTCGACGCAGAATATCGTCATCGGCGGCGCTGCCGGCGCTGTCCCGGTGCTGGTGGGCTGGGCCGCCATCACCAATAGCCTGAGCCTGCCGCCTGTCATGTTCTTCGCCATCATCTTCTTCTGGACGCCGCCACACTTCTGGGCGCTATCGCTGCTGATTCAGAAAGATTATGAGAAGGCAGGCATCCCCATGCTGCCGGTGGTTAAGGGCGAGGCAGTGACGCGGCAGCAAATCCTGCTTTATTCGGTGCTTTTGCTAGCGCTCACCTTCTCGCTCTTCATTCTGGGTATTATGGGTTACTTCTACCTGGTCGGAGCTTTGCTGCTCGGCGGCGGGCTGGTCTACCTCGCGATACGCCTGTGGCTCGATCAAACCAAAAAGTGGGCGCGCACGCTTTTCTGGTACTCGAACATGTACCTGGCCGCCATCTTCGCTATCATGGTACTGGATCGCGTCGTCCATTGACGTAGCTACTATTTCTGCTATAATGGGCGGAGAAAGAAAAAAGGTGACAGCATGACTACAATATCTATACACTTCATGTCTTTGGCAATGCGAAGCCGCACTAACCCATGCGGAGTGTTGCCTGTGTCTTCTGCCACCTGATACGATCCAGCAAGAACATGGAGGGCCACCCCAAATGGGGCGGCCCTCCATTTTTTATGTTTGTTGAGCATTTATAACCGTCCGTGATAAAGGAGCTATACCAATGACAAATGCGAAGCCGCCTGACATCTCTAACACCCGACCGCCCTGGTATGTGACAACGGCCATTCCATACGTCAACGGGAAACCACATATTGGCTTCGCGCAGGAAATCATTCTGACCGATGCGCTGGCCCGCTATCACCGGATCAAGGGGGATGATGTCTGGTTTTTGACCGGCACCGACGAAAATGCTTTCAAAAATGTGCAATCCGCCGAGCAAGAAGGCATTCCAACCCGCGAACTGGTGGACAGAAACGCCGCGCATTTCTATAACCTGCGTGCCATACTGAACCTGTCTTTTAACGATTTCATCCGCACCAGCGCCCAGCCGCGACACCGGGCGGGTGTAGAGAAGCTGTGGAGAGCCTGCTACGAGAGCGGCGACATCTATAAACGCCCCTATAGCGGGTTGTATTGCGTCGGCTGCGAACAGTTCTATACCGAAAGCGAGTTAGTTAATGGCCTGTGTCCCGAACACTTGACCGCGCCTACCTTGATAGAAGAAGAAAACTACTTTTTTCGCCTTTCGCGTTACGCTGATCGTTTGCAAGAACTCATAGAATCTGACCAGTTGCAAATCTTCCCGCAAAAACGCAAGAACGAGGTACTCAGTTTTATTCGCGGTGGCCTGAAGGATTTCAGCATTTCGCGCTCGCAGAAGCGCGCTCATGGCTGGGGCATTCCCGTACCCGGTGACGCGGAGCAGGTGATCTACGTCTGGTATGATGCCCTTGGCAACTACATCACTGCCCTCGGCTACGCCGATGACGCTCCTGCCTACCAGCGCTACTGGGCAAATAACCCGCGCAGGGTGCATGTGATCGGCAAGGGTGTTATCCGCTTCCATACTGTCTACTGGCCTGCTATGCTGCTCTCCGCCAACGTGCCATTGCCCACGACCATCCTTGTGCATGATTACGTGACGATCAATGGAGGCAAGATTGGTAAGTCACTGGGCAATGCGGTTGATCCGGTCGAGCTGGTTGAACGCTATGGCACGGAGGCGCTGCGTTACTACCTGCTGCGCGAGATACCATCCACCGAAGATGGCGATTTTACCCTGGAACGCTTCATCCACTCCTATAATAGCGACCTTGCCGATCAACTCGGCAACCTGCTCAATCGCGTCGTCAGCATGGTTGGTCGCTATTACGCGAGTATTGTGCCTGCTCCCGGCTCTCTGGAGGAGGTTGACCGTGGCGTGGTTGAGACGGCTCAAAGCCTGCCCGGACGGGTGGATGCAGCCCTGGCGCGCTTCGCTCTCGACGAGGCGTTGGATGCCATCTGGAACCTTATAGGCGCTGCGAACAAGTATGTGGCCGATGTAGAACCCTGGACGCTGGCAAAGCAGCGTAAAAGCGAGGGAGAAGGTAGCCCGGCCGGAGAGCGATTACGTACCGTATTGTATAATCTCGTGGAAACGCTACGCCTGGTGGCGTATCACTGCGCCCCATTTCTTCCGGCAACTGCTGAAGGCATCGCGCAACAACTGGGTGTCAGCATCTACACTGGTGGAGTTTCGCTATTCGTTTCTCAAGAAGCTGAGGAATCGAGTTGGGGACGCTATCCAGCCGGGACGAGGGTGCAGCCAGGTAGTATATTATTCCCTAAGATTGCGCTAGTAGAGAATGATATAGAGTAATGTTTCTCTGTCATAATGTTTTTGACAACCAGGTGGCTTTTGACCACTTCGAGGGCATACAGCTCGCTTGCCAGAGATGCTTTATTGCTCTTTATGAAAAGGACGTTGTCTGGCTTTGTTGCTTCAGCGTGTCTTTAACGATTCTGCGAGGAGATGAGAGATGGAGAGGATTCTTGATGAGGACTCCGAGACGGCTGAACGGGTCTTAAAGCAGCTTTGTCGCTCGTTACAACTGCTTTCATCAACGGCTCAAGCTCAGATCAGTCATTTTCCTGTCGATTGGATTTCGCCTGCCGATGAGATGGCTCTTGATATCGACCAATGGGCAGGGTGTGTTTCGACCTACTGGGAACTCTCGCAGGAGCAGAAAATCAGGCTCACCGCGCTCGATGAATTATTGAACGAGATGAGTCAACCTCACAATGCTGACTTTTGGACAGATGAGGCTATTTTCATTGATTCAAGGTGGGATGAAGTACGCAATCTGGCAAAAGCGGCTCTCGTCTCTTTTGGATGGCCTATCGAAGTTCCATCTCCAGCGCGACTTCTCCCTGATGGATCAGTCATCGATGGTATCAATGTTTTTTTTCTCGCTAACCAACATAAACCCGTGTAGTAATGATCCGTGGCTATTCCGGCGGCTCAGTATGGATAGCTATCGATCCCAGGTTGGGGTATTCCTTGCGCAGGGAACGTTTGATTTCCTCGGCCTGGATGTGCGCCTGGCTCAAGGGGGTGTGCGGGTCAAAAAAGGTATGCAGAACAAGATCAAGTTCCTGGTTCGTACTGCCATTCGCGCCATTCGTATGTTCTAATTGGGCCGTTGCCGGTTGATAGAGATGAACATCATGCGCGCTGCCTTTACCAGCCACTACATCGGCAAGTTCAATGATATGTTCTGCCATATCTTCATAATAAGGTGTGACATCCTTGCGCCGCACAACTGCCTCGACGGGCGCTTCTAAATGGGTGGTTACGCGCCCAACGAGGGGATTGTTTTGCAGGATGGCCTGCTCCAGGCGACTGGCTATGGCGTGCGCATCCAGCAAATCGATATCGGCATGCACCTCGATGTCAAAATCGGCTTCCAGTCGCCCGTTGACTTCGCGCGCGTGAATATCGTGCGCGTGAACGCCCTGTAATTCCGCCAGGTAATGGATTTGATCGATTAGCGTTTCGCCCGGCGAGGCGGTTGGTTCAACGTGAACCATCACATCAACGTCGCTTTGTGGCGAGATGGCATGCGCGCCAGAAATGGCGGCTTGCTCAACCTGTTCGCTGAGGCTGTGTATCTGTTCAAAGGTATAGGTACGCGGCGCGCCAATCACTACGTCGGCAAAGAGCTTATTGCCGGCGCGCCGCTCGCGTATCCTGCGTACCTCGGTCACGCCCTCCACCTGCGCGATGGACGACTCGACCTGCTTCGCCATCGTATCGGGGGCGCGGTCAAGCAGCGCGTCTACCGTTACCTTGAGCAATCGCACGCTGACCCAGATCACGATGGCCGAAACGCCCAGCGCGGCAATAGCATCGGCCTGTCCAAACCACGCCGGTAATGCGAAACTTTGTGTCAGGCGCACCACCAGCAAGCCAGCAATGACGACCACGGAACTCCAGATATCGGTGCTGAAATGCAGCGCGTCGGCTTCCAGAGCCTGGCTACCCAGTCTGTTCGCCACGCGCATCATAGCGCGCGATCGCGTGAAATCGACGGCGATAGCGATCGCCATTACCAGAAATGCCCAGATGCTGGCATCAACATGTCCCTCGTGAAAAAGCAGGCGGCGTATCGCTTCGTAAATGACCCACACGGCGGTCGCAATGAGCAGGCCGGCTTCGAGAAAGGCTGAGAGGTTTTCGACTTTGCCATGTCCATAGTGATGGGTCGCGTCGGGCGGACGGTCAGCCACGCGCACCGCGAAGTAGGTCAGCAGAGAGGCGACCAGGTCCAGGCCGGAATGGGCCGCTTCCGCCAGTATGCCCAGGCTGCCCGTCAGCAAGGCAACCACGATCTTGATGGTCGTCAGTCCTATGGCCGCTCCCACGGACGATAGGGCCACCATTTTCTTCTGGCGCTGAACTTCTTTCAGAGTCAACATGTATGCAATCTCAACCTTTTAATCAACCAGGCAACCAGGCGTAGCAGGCCGTATTTGTCAATACAACTTCACCTATTGTAAGCAATGTTGGTTCATAGAGCAAGCATTTCCGGCGCGCATGTGCCTTCTGGCTATGCCACCCAGTAATGCAAAATAAATAGCACACTGTTGAATGCCAGCAACGGTAGCAAAAATACCAGCACCAATTGGTGAAAACGTTCGCGTTTGCCCCACAGCGCGAGGAGAGCCGTAACCGGAAACAGGATCATCATATAGCGTGGCAGGGAGGCCAGAGGTTCGATGCTCTGTGGGAAAGCGAGCGTGAACAGGGCAACGCCCAGCGCGAAGAGCGCGTAATGGAGCGGCAAACGTCTCCACCCTATAGCTAAGATAGCCAACGAGAGTAAGGTGAACGTCAGATCGAGCGCGTTTTGTACGTATGCTGAACTCGCGCCGTGTCCGTTGAAAAGCGAACCGATGCTAGAGAAGATGCCCGCCCATGGCAACGAGAGGCGCCGGTGCCAACCAAATGATGCTTCCTGCGAGGCGAACAAAAGCGGGTTGCCTTTTGTGTAGTAGAGGAAAATCATATAGGCAACGATGCCCATTGGAATCAAGGCGACCGGGAGCAGGGCGTTGATCTTCTGCCACCAGGAAGACGAAGCGCGCTTTCCGGGCAACCAGAAACGCTGGATGTAGAGCGCCAGAAACGGAATGGCCAGTATGAGACCGGTTGAACGGGTCGCGCTAGCCAGCAGCCCAAACAGTCCGGCTAACCACCAGTTCGAGCGGCTGTCCCCGCCGCAAGACGAGGAAGAGCGCCAGCGTTAATAACAGGAAGAGTGACTCCGTGTAGCCCGCGAAAAAGAACAGTGCATAGGGAGAAAAGGCCAGGTAGAGCAGGGAGCGGCGAGCCATGCTTTCTTCAAAATCCTCCGCCAGCAGCTTGTAGAGCAGCACAAGCGCGAAATAGAAGCAAATATTCGATAATAACAGGCCCGCGAAATAGTAAGAATCAGGAAAAAATCCACCCAGCAGCAGTCCACCGAAGTGTTCCAACGCAGGCCAGAATGGGAAAAATGCCGTGTCAGGAACATAGCTATAGCCATGATGCGCGATATTCACGTAAGCGACCGCGTCAAGATGGAACCACGCTCGCAGACAGGCATCAGGGTTGGCGAAGCAATTGGTGGAAGCAATCTGTCCCTGTTGGGGAAAGAATACGATAGCCAGTGTGCTAATCAGCAGTATTAACAGGCGGCTCAGTATGAAAACCCAGGCCGCCTCTTTCCAGGCTATACGACGATCTTGCATGGGTGCCTTTTTATATCTTCCCAATCACCACTTCTACGCTGTAATTCTCCAGCTTTTTCAGCGCCGTTGGCGAGATGGCTTCCCGGTAAAACTCGTCCGAGACGTGGGCTGGTGGCTGCGCAGTCTCGATGGCGAGTCTATCGGCCAGCGTCTCTGCCTGCACAGTGGCGCTATTGCGATTGAGCATTGCGGCCAGCTCAGCACCGGTGTAGAGCGTCAGCGCGATGTGATCCTCGATCTTGAGACCCGCTTTCTTGCGCATGTCCTGCACATAGTGCGTCAGGTCGCGCACCAGCCCCTCTTCGCGCAGTTCCGGCGTGATAACGGTCTCAAGCGCCACCACATAGCCGTGTTCTTCCGCCGCTACGAAGCCGGGCCGCGCCGTAGCGATCACCTCTACCTCGTCCGAGGTCAGGACGACCTGCTGACCGTCGAGGGTGAATTGCAGCGACCCGCTCTCACCCAGTTCGCGAGCAGCCTGTTGCGCTCCGTGCGCGTCCAACGCCTTGAACTTTGCCAGGATTTTTTGCACCAGCGGGCCGTATTTGGGCCCAAGTACCTTCACCTGGGGTTTGAGCGTGTAGTCCAGCATATCGCTATCGCCTCTCATCAGGCGCAGTTGCTTGATATTCAGTTCTTCAAGCACCTGGCCTTGCAGGCGTTGCAGCGCCTCTTCTTCGCCGGCATCAGTGACGCGGACATAAAGCGCGTTCAAGGGCTGGCGCACTTTGATCTGCGCTTTCTCGCGCGCCGAGCGTCCCAGGCCGACCACGCGCATTACAAGGTGTGTCTCGCGTGTCAGCATTTCGTCGAGCAGATCTTGATTGACCTGCGGCCAATCGCACAGGTGGACGCTGGCCGGAGCCTGCGGGTTGACGTTGCGCACCAGGTTCTGGTACAACTCTTCCGTTACAAAAGGCACGAATGGCGCAAGCAAGGTAACAAGCGTGGTCAGACACTCGTAGAGCGTGAGATACGCCGCGACCTTATCATCGTCCATGCCGCTTTTCCAGAAACGCTCGCGGCTGCGCCGCAGGTACCAGTTGGACAGGTCTTCCAGAAAATCCTGCACGGCTGACGCCGGTTTCGAGCTGTCGTACTCTTCCAGCCCATTGGTGACGGCGCTGACAGTTTGTTGCAGTTCGGAGAGTATCCAGCGATCAAGTTCGCTGCGCTGCGCGGCTGGCTGGGCATAGCGCGTCGGGTCAAAGCCGTCGATATTGGCATACGTCACCAGGAAGCCATAGACGTTCCAGATTTTATCGAGCATCCTGCGCACCAGCATCCACTTCTCGCTCAGGCGCACCGGCTGCCCCGTTCGGGTTGCCTTCGCCATATCTTCATCTGTGGGGATGCGCGGGAAGTTGAGATTCTGTTCCGGCACGTGGTTGGCGAAGAGCCAGCGCATGGTATCGGAACCCACTCGTTCGGCGGCGTCGTCGAAAACGACCAGGTTGCCCTTTGATTTGTGCATGGGCGTGCCATCCTCGCCCATCAGCGTGCCATAACCGAAAAGCGTCTTGAAGGGCGTGGTTTCTTCCAGCACCGTACTCATCACCAGCAGCGAGTAGAACCAGTTCTTGAACTGGCCGGGGAAGGACTCGGTCACAAAATCTGCCGGGAACCACTGCTGCCAGTATGCGCGATCGGTGCGATAGTTGAGCGTCGAGAACGAGACGATACCCGCGTCAAGCCAGGGATTGCCCACGTCTTTGACACGCGACACCACCTCGCCGCAGCTTTTGCAGCGGATTTTGACGGCGTCCACGTAAGGCCGGTGCGGCGAGTGACCATCGAACTCTTCCCAGCCCTCAACGGCGCGTTCTTTTAGTTCGTGTTCGCTGCCGATGACCTCGAAGGTGCCGCACTTTTCGCAGTCGTAGATGGGCAAGGCCAATCCCCAGTAGCGTTTCTTGGAGATCATCCAGTCGTCCATGTTCTTTAACCAGTCCATCTCGCGGTCAAAGCCGAACGATGGTATCCAGTTGGCCTGCTTCACGCTGTTCATGATCTCGTAGCGCAGTTGATCCATCGAGATGTACCACTCGTCCACCAGGCGGAAGATCAGTTCTGTCTTGCAGCGCCAGCAGACGGGGTAGCGGTGCGCGTAGGTCTGCGGTCGATAGAGCAAACCCTTTTGCGTCAGATTCGCCGCGACCTCGTCTGGCACATCGGACGCCTTTTGCCCGCTGAGCCAGTCGTAGCCATTGAGATAGACGCCGAACTCGTCTATTGGCGCGATGACGGCCAGGCCGAACTCTTTTGAAAGGCCGAAGTCTTCGCGGCCACAACCGGGGGCGATATGTACAATGCCGGTGCCCTCGCTCGCGCTCACATCTTTCCAGGGGACGACGCGATGTTCCACGCCTTGCTGCGCCGGGAGTTCATCGAACGGCCCGCGATACTGCCAGCCCACCATGTCGCTGCCCTTGAGCGTTTCCACCACATGAGAATCGCCCTTGTCGCGTCCCTTGAGCGCCTTCAACAGTGGCAACAGTTCTTCCGCGAGGTAGTAGAACTCGCCATCCTGCTCAACCTTCGCGTAGGCGAGATCCGGGTGTACGGCTGCCGCCACGTTGGCGGCCAGCGTCCAGGGTGTGGTCGTCCACACCAGCAAGTATTCGCCGGGACGATCCACCAGCGGCAGGCGCACGTACAGGCTGAGGTGTTTTTTCTCCTGGTAATCCTCGGAAAGCGTCTCCATGTTGGAGATGCCGGTGGCGCAGCGCGGGCACCACGTCATCACATCGTGTCCCTTATAGATCAGATGCTGCTCGTAGCACTTCTTCAGGAACATCCAGATGGTGTAGTTGTTTTCGTCGGTGAGCGTGTAGTAGTCGTTGCCCCAATCCATCCAGTAGCCCAGGCGCACCGACTGATCGATCATGCGGTTGGCGAACTTGAAAACGCGCTCCTTGCACAACTGCACAAATTCGGCGATGCCGAACGCCTCGATGTCCAGTTTAGAGGTGAAGCCAAGCTCTTTCTCCACCTCGACCTCGACCCACAATCCCTGGCAGTCGAAGCCGTTCTGGTAGCGCTGCTTGAATCCCTGCATGGTCTTGAAACGCTGGTACAGGTCTTTATAGGTGCGTCCCCAGGCGTGATGCACGCCCATCGGGTTATTCGCGGTAATCGGACCATCCAGAAACGAAAATTGCTTATCGCTGTGTTCGTTGCGATGAATATACTGTTGCAAGACGCCCTGTTCGTCCCACCACTTCTGGATGCTCTGTTCAAGGGCGGGATAGTCTACCCGGTCTGCTGCCGTGACCGGTTTGAATACGCTGGATTTCACTGACAATTCGGCCTCCTCGATCAATCCGTAAGCCTGATCTCGATACGTTTGTTGATTTTCCCTTTGTTCTCGGTTTTCGTTATCTTTATGCCGCGCACTTCTTTGGTGTGGTTGACATGCGTGCCGCCATCGGCCTGCAAGTCCAACCCTACTATTTCTACGATACGCACTTCCTCGATGCCCGCCGGCAACAGGTTAATGCGGGTACGCACCAGGTCAGGAATAGCAAAGGCTTTTTCACGCGGGAGCGTGTAGACGCGAATGGGGTAATCGGCCTCGATTGCGTCGTTCACCCTCTCTTCTATATACGTGATGCGTTCCTTGTTCAAGTTTTCCATGGCGAAGTCCATGCGGGCCTTATCCGGGTACATCTGCCCACCCGTTACCTGCACGCCAAATTCTTTCCAAATAATGCCACACAGGATATGCAGCGCGGTATGCGTCCGCATCATCTGGTAGCGAAAATCCCAGTCGATGGCGCAAACCACTTCTGTTCCCACCGCCGGGGGAAGGCGATCAAGCGTATGCCACACATCATCGTCACGCTTATTTAAAGCGATCACGCTGCCTTCTTGCTCGCGATTATCCCACGTAATGATGCCCCGATCTGGCATCTGCCCGCCGCCGCCCGGATAAAACACCGTGGCATCGAGTGCTATCTCATCACCTTCGACCGCGACAACCCTGGCGCTGCATTCAAAAGTGAAACTATTCTCATGGTAGAGCAGCTTCGTCTTCATTGGCCCGCTCCTGAACTAAACAAACAATAAAAAATCTCGCCACCCATAGACTTCCTATAGGGACGAGAGAATCTCCCGTGGTACCACCCCAATTAGCCATCTATCCCTATAAGATAAACCGGCTCGCTCATTGAATATATTCCTTCTTGGTAACGGGAAGGTTCCGGCCCGGCCTACTCTTTATCCTGGTTCAACCGGGAAGCTGTGGAGTGATCTTCAGCGCGCCCCCTGTATCCGCTTGCACCACACGCGGACTCTCTTCAATCAGGTCGGGCAGCTTACTCGTTCCTTCTTTGCTTCTGCTATACTATCTTATCATATCTGGCAAGAGCTTTACTTACCCGATTTTCTAAATCCTGTCTCCAGGTGATAAAATACACATATACAAGCTTTCTCTTTCAAAGCGCAAAACAATCAAGGAATATTCATAGATTATGTACGATTTAGCTATGTTTTATGGACCCAATGCCGGGTATGTGCTCGAACTGTATGAGCGCTATCGCCAGAATCCAGCGTCGGTTGACCCCGATACACGCGCCATTTTTGATAACTGGTCACCTTTACCTGTCGAAACTCTCGCACCTGCTATGCCGACTGCCCAACCTGCCGCGCAAACTTCAGCCGCGCCGGTGGAGAAGATTGTGGCTGCCTCCAACCTTGCGCACGCCATCCGGTCGCGGGGACACCTGGGGGCGCACCTTGACCCTCTGGGAAGCGAGCCGTTGGGCGACCCGGCCTTGCAGGTCGAATATCATGGACTGAGCGATGCAGACCTGGCGCAACTGCCGCCGGAGGTCGTCGGCGGGCACTCGGCTGAGGGTGCGAGTGACGCGCTCGCAGCCATTATCGCGCTGCGGGCCATGTATTCCGGCACTATCAGCTACGAGTTGGACCAGGTGAAAAGCCCGGACGAGCGGAGATGGCTGCGCGACGCGGTTGGCCTGCAACAATATCGCCTCGCGCCTGGGCGGGATGCGCGCTATACACTGCTGCAACGCCTGACCCAGGTCGAAGCCTTTGAACGCTTCCTGCATACCACTTTCCCCGGCCAGAAACGCTTCTCGCTCGAGGGAACCGATGTGCTGGTTCCCATGCTCGACGAGATAATCAAAAATGCCGTTGCAGATGGTACGCACGAGGTTATCATCGGCATGGCGCATCGAGGGCGCTTGAACGTGCTGGCGCATGTACTGGAAAAACCCTACGCAACCATCCTGAGCGAGTTTCGCCACATGAAACATGAAGAGGGCGTGCCACTCACGGATACCTTCGGTTTTGGCTATACCGGCGATGTCAAATATCACCTGGGCGCTGAACACGTCCTGGACGAAGAGGAAGGCGCTTCGGTTGATCTTAAAATCATACTCTCGCCTAACCCAAGCCACCTGGAATTCGTCAATCCCGTCGTGGAAGGCATGGCGCGTGCCTCTCAGGAGATACACACACCTACCGGCAGGCCCGGTCAGGACGTGAAACGCGCGCTACCCATCGTGATTCATGGCGACGCGGCTTTCCCCGGCGAAGGCATCGTGGCCGAAACCCTCAACCTGTGGAACCTGCAAGGTTATAGAATCGGTGGAACTATTCACATCATTCTTAATAACCAGCTTGGCTTTACGACAGAGCCGCGTGACTCCCGCTCGACACACTTTGCCAGCGACCTGGCGAAAGGCTTTGAGATCCCCATCATCCACGTCAACGCCGATGATCCCGAAGCGGCGCTCATGGCTGTGCGCATGGCTTACGCCTACCGGAATCGCTTCCATAAAGATATACTGGTTGACCTGGTGGGCTACCGGCGCTGGGGACACAACGAGGGCGATGAACCCGCGTTCACGCAGCCGCAAATGTACGAGCTGATACGCTCGCATCCCAGCGCCCGCGAACTGTACGCGCAACGCCTGCAAGAGCAGGGCAGTCTGTCTGCACAGGATGTTGACACTGTGCAGCAACAGGCAATTGAGGCATTAGAACAGGCGCGCCGCGCAGCCGATGAAAGCGTGCAACCAGTAGAGCAGGACGAAAACAACGGACTCAATGGCCATTACGAGGGCGATGAACTCCCGCCACCTGTACCGGTAGATGCCTTGACGCAGTATAATAGCGAACTGTTGCAGTGGCCTGAAGGTTTTTCGCCCAATAGCAAGCTAACGCGCCTGTTGCAGCGCCGCGCTACCACGCTGGGAGCAGAGGGCGGCATTGACTGGGGACAGGCCGAGGCATTAGCTTTTGCCTCGATTCTGGCCGATGGTACCTCTATTCGTCTGACGGGCCAGGATAGCGAGCGCGGCACATTCAGCCATCGCCACGCCGTGTTGCACGACCAGCAGAGCGGCGCGTTGTATATTCCGTTACAGCATCTTACGCAGTCCAACGCCAACTTTTCCATCTTCAACAGCCCGTTGAACGAAAGCGCATCTCTGGGCTTTGAGTATGGCTACAGCGTCCACGCGCCCGGCGTGTTGACCCTGTGGGAAGCGCAGTTCGGCGACTTCGCGAACGTGGCCCAGGTGATTATAGACCAGTTCATCGCCTCGGCTCGCGCCAAGTGGAAGCAGTTGTCATCGCTGGTGCTCTTGCTGCCTCACGGCTACGAAGGACAGGGGCCAGAGCATTCGAGCGCGCGCCTTGAACGGTACCTGGAGCTATCCGCCCAGGATAACTGGCGCGTGGCCAACGTGACAACTGCCGCCCAGTACTTCCACCTGTTACGGCTGCAAGCCTTCTACCTGCAACACTATCCGCGCCCATTGGTGGTAATGACGCCCAAAAGCCTCTTGCGTCATCCGTTGGCGGCGGCCAACCTGCGCCAACTATCCGAGGGAACGTTCCAACCAGTGTTGAATGACCCTGACTCCCTGCAACACGCGGGTGCCGTCAGGCGCGTTGCGCTCTGCGCCGGAAAAATTGCCATCGACCTGCTAACCAACGCGAACCGCGCTCAGGCCGAGGACGTGGCGATTGTGCGTGTAGAAATGCTCTACCCGTTCCCCGAAAACCAGTTGCGACACATGTTAGCCAGCTATCCCAATGCGCGTGAAGTCGTCTGGGTACAGGAAGAACCGGAGAACATGGGCGCGTGGGGATATATAGCGCCGCGCCTGTCAGCCCTGTTGGGGTCAAAGATCGATCTGCGCCACGTGTCGCGCCCGGCCCGTTCCAGTCCGGCAACCGGCTTTTCTGATCTCTTCCAGCTTGAGCAGGAGCAGATTATCGCGCAGACGCTGCATACAACTGTCAAAACGAGCAGCGTGTGAATATGACCAGCATGTGGGTAAGGGCGTGACGATCACAATAGACAACGCGAACAAGTACTTGGCAGCGTTTGAATTTGACCAGCATGTGTAGAGAGGCTCCAGGGCGACCGCAAGGGTCCCCACCTCTCCGCACAACCGCCCCCGCCCTTACAATGATTACGGAAGCAAATCCGTCGTAGTCATTGTAAGGGCGGGGGAGGAGTGGATGTGGGGTGGGGACCCTTGCGGTCGCCCTCGGCGGCTAATAGCTAAACTGGCAGTGCTGAAGGGTGGTGGGGACCCTTGCGGTCGCCCTCGTACCCCACATATTGGGAAGAGAGATTGTTCTCTGAAAGGCAGGTTATATATGTCTGTTGAAATACGTGTCCCGGCATTGGGCGAATCCATCGTTGATGCGGTAATAGCCACCTGGTTCAAGCGCGAGGGTGATGCCGTTAGCGTGGGTGATGCGCTGGTGGAGCTTGAAACAGATAAGGTCAATGTGGAGGTGAGCGCGGAACAAAGCGGCGTACTGCAAAAGATTGTGAAAAAAGAAGGTGATGAAGTTGCTGTTGGGGATATCATTGGTATGATCGGCGAAAGCGCGCAACAGGCGCAATCACAACCTGCTGCAACTGCTCCGGTGTCTGCCAATGTGGCGCAACCGGTAGCCAGTGTAACAGAAGCGCCTGCCAATAGTGATGGGCAGCGTCCGGCTTCGCCCCTGGCGCGTCGCATCGCTGCTGATAATAATGTTGATCTCGCGCAGATTCAGGGCAATAGTCCGCATGGTCGCGTGACCAGGGAAGATGTTATCAATTATATTGAACAATCTTCTAAGTCCTCCACAGCTGCCCCGGTTGCCGCTACACCTGTACCCCAGACCATTAACGTCGCTCCCGTAGCGTCGGCTCAACCAACTTCCGCTCCGCTGCCATCTCCGAAACCTCTGGCGCAACCCGAAGCGGGTGGGCGAGAGGAGCGCGTGCGCCTGTCGCGGCGGCGTCAGACTATTGCGCAGCGTCTTGTGGAAGCGCAACACAACGCTGCTATGCTCACCACCTTCAATGAGATCGACATGAGCGCGGTGATGGAGGTGCGCAGCCGGCGCAAAGAAGCCTTCAAAGAGCGGCATAACGTGTCGCTCGGTTTCATGTCGTTCTTCACAAAAGCAGTAGTCGGCGCGTTGAAATCTTTCCCGCGCATGAATGCCGAAATCCAGGGCAACGACATGATCCTCAAGCATTACTACGATATAGGCATCGCCGTGGGCGCGGCAGAAGGACTGGTCGTGCCTGTATTGCGCGACGCAGATCGTAAGAGTTTCGCCGAGATAGAGCAGGCAATAGCCGAACTGGCTAAAAAAGCGCGGGATAACACTCTGAAACTTGAAGAATTGCAGGGTGGTACGTTTACTATTACGAATGGCGGCGTCTTCGGCTCAATGTTGTCAACGCCTATCCTTAACGCGCCGCAGGTGGGTATACTGGGAATGCACAAGATCGAGCAGCGCCCGGTCGTGGTCAATGGTCAAATCGTCATTCGCCCGATGATGTATGTCGCGGTTTCCTACGATCACCGTATCGTGGATGGTCGGGAAGCTGTGCAGTTCCTCGTGCGAGTCAAAGAACTGGTTGAAGACCCGGAGTCGCTTCTTTTAGAAGGATAAGTCAGAGAAAGTTGTACTCGACAAAGAAGGGGTAAGCCTGTATAATTAGGCGGTAAAGATAACCCTGCTTCACCTTTCAGCGAGACTTTATGCTAACAAAGAGAGCGCGGGCAGCAGGACAGGAATAGAGGGGTTTGTCTCAACATGGTTCAATCGGCAAATAGTGACGAGCTAAATTCTCTCATTGGGAAATCGCTCGGACAGTTTCGTATAGTCGATCGTATTGGCGCGGGGGGTATGGCGACAGTCTTCAAAGCCTATCAGCCAAACCTCGATCGATACGTGGCTGTCAAAGTGCTGCCTGCTTATCATGCTCGCGATCCCATCTTCCTGAAACGCTTTCAACAGGAGGCGCGCTCGGTTGCCAAGCTCCAACATGCCAATATCGTGCCTATCCATGAATTTGGCGAGCAGGATGGCATCACGTTTATCGTCATGGAGTACGTGGATGGCGGCACGCTTAAGGATCGTCTGAAACGCTCGATTTCAGTGGCGGAGTCGGTAGATTTCGTGATCCAGGCGGCTGAAGGATTGGGTTGCGCCCATGGACACGGCATCGTGCATAGAGACGTAAAGCCGGCGAATATGCTGGTGCGCAAAGACGGGCACCTGCTGCTTTCAGACTTTGGTATCGCGAAAATTCTGGAAGGGACATCTAATTTAACCCGCGCAGGCACGGGCATTGGCACACCGCAGTATATGTCGCCCGAACAGGGCACTGGTCAGGCCGTGGATCGCCGCAGCGATATTTATTCACTGGGCATAGTGCTTTTTCACGCGCTGACTGGTAAGGTACCTTTTAATGCAGATAGCCCCATCTCCATCACTGTCAAACATTTGAACGAGCCTCTGCCGATTGAAAAATTGCGCGAGGCGGGTGTACCTCTGCCCATTGAGCAGGTTGTGCTCAAAATGACAGCTAAATCAGCCGCCGACCGCTATCAGACGACCGACGCGCTGATTGAGGCCCTCACGTCAGCCGTAGTTGCATCGCATCTGTCCCTGCCGCGCTGGCGTTCTGGCCTGCAACCATCCATGCCGTTGCCGCCCGTCACCCCTATTCCACCGGCGTTCCCGTCATCTGGGCCTTTGTCCAATCCGGCAGCAGGCATGATATACAATGCGCCGCAATCACAACCCTTGCCCGTATCTCAACCGCTGCAATCACAGCCGTTGCCGGTATCGCAGCCTCTCGCTATAAGCGGCAGCAGATCGTCCTTGATTACTGTCTCATGTTTTCGCTGCGGCGCGGCTAATCAAAGCGATCGCCTGTTCTGCACATCGTGCGGCTATGAGCTATCGGATAGAAAAGCAGCGGCTGATCGCGTGGGCGCGCCCAATGGGCGGCCAATCCTGGCGCGACTCACTTTCCAGAACGGCCAACTGGCCGGTCGCGCTTACCTCTTTCACCAGGATGTGACGACTATAGGCCGTACCAATGGCAACGACCTGATTATCTCAGGCCGCACAGTGTCGCGGCGTCACGCCCGATTCTGGTTCGATACCAATCGTTGGTATATAGCCGATATGCAAAGCGCGAATGGCACGCTGGTCAATAATCTGCGCATACAGCCGAATCAAGCCATTCCGTTAAATGATGGCGACATTATCAACTTCGGCGATGAAATTGTGACGTTCAATATCGTCTACTAGAGACGGTTTTCTTTTCGTACTATCCAGGAAGGATCACTCTTATGAGTTCCATAAACCCCATTGTACAGTTGGCGCAACAGTTTACGTTGGGAGGCGCGGTCAAGCAAAACCACGCGCTTGAACACGCCACTATCGTCCTGCTCAGCAAGAAGTACCCCGAAGTGCGCCTGGCAGGTATCTCGTTCGCGGCAGGTTTCTTTGTCTTTGGCGATTTGCCAACCGAGGCCATCTATCCTACCGCCCAGGAAGCCCTGAACCTGCTGCGCACAACATCGCCGGAACTGGCTATCCACGAGCGCTGCGGCACGAACCTGGCCGTCACCGGTTTGCTGACGGCGTTCTCCGCCATGACGGTTTCCAGATTGCGTCGCCCCTATGGCTCGTTCAATAATGTTGTGTTGGCTACTACCGCCGCTCTCATTCTCTCGCGCCCATTGGGCTTAACTGTGCAACGTCATGTGACCACGCAGACGCCCAATGCATCCATGACCATTTTGGGTGTCAAGGCCATGAATCTTTTCGGGTCGCCTGCTCACTTCGTCAGCACCGATAACCCCGAAGCGTCAGGCCTATTCTCATAAAACACCAGTAGCGACGCCCCTTGCGGATGTCCTTCACTTTTAGGAAAGAGGCAGAGAGATATGATGTGTCATCCTGAGCGCAGCGAAGGATCTGTGTGCTGCTGATAAGAGATCCTTCGCTGCGCTCAGGATGACAGCCTCTGGCAATCGGCGCGTTTCAATAAACCTACCAGTGAAAGAGGCCCACTAAGAGCGTGACTTCAGACCTTTCTATAGAGAGGAATGCAAGCAATGGATCGCAGCAACTTTTTAATCGAAACGTCCGCGTTGGCCGCGCGTCTTAACGACCCGGCGTTGCGCATCGTTGATATGCGCGGTTATGTGCGCACCACTGAGCGCGCTGGTGTTCAGCACGCCGAGTATGTTGGCGCGCGTGAGGAGTACGAGCAGTCGCACATTCCGGGCGCGGTCTATATCGACTGGACGCGAGATATTGTGGACCTGACCGATCCCGTCGAGGCCCAGGTTGCCCCGCCCCGGCGTTTCGCGGAAGCCATGGAGCGCCTGGGCATTGGCGACGAACACCTTATTGTAGCCTATGACGCGCATCCAGCCTCGCAGTTCGCCACGCGCCTGTGGTGGGCGCTTAACTACTATGGGCATAGCCGCGTGGTAATTCTCAATGGCGGTCTGCGCAAGTGGCAGCGCGAAAATCTGCCCATGACGACTGCCATTGCCAGCTACCCGCCTGCCACTTTCACATCCAGAGTACAGCCGCAACTGCGCGCAACGGCTGACGACGTGCTGTCTCTACTGCATCAACCGGGTGTCGCGCTCATCGATGCGCGTGATAAAGGCCAGTATACTGGAGCCATTGCGCGCGAACATGGACGGGCAGGCCGCATCCCCGGCGCGCTCAATATCCCGCGCGAAGAACTGCTCGACGCTGCGGCAGGCACGTTTCGCAGCAATGAGGAACTTTCACAGGTTTTCTCACAGGCACATCTATCGCCTTCGGAACATATCGTTGCGTACTGTAACGGCGGCGTGGCCGCTACCACCGTCCTTTTCAGTCTCGCTATGCTTGGCTATTCCTCGCTGACCAACTACGACGGCTCCTGGAACGAGTGGGGATCGCGCCAGGATTTACCCGTGGAACGCTAAGCAATCACCTCTCCGGTTTGACCCAGATGCCGCGTTCGTGCATCAGTTCGATTTGTTTCTGGATGACCTGTTCGCGATATTCAGCGTGCTTCATCGGCTCGCGATCAAGGTACAGGTTTTTGGGATAAATGGGCTGCTCGTAGAGTAGCTGGTAGAGTTCGGTGCGCAGGTCTTTCATCCAGTTATCCCACTGAGCGCGGGCGCGGTGGTCGCGCATGGCCTCAATATCGATGACTCCTCCCACATAGGTTGAGCCTGCGCCGTAATCCTGGCGACCGACGATCTGGCCTTTGTAATTGATGATGAACGAGCGCCCACCGAAAGTATCGATGGGTGTGTCCTCTTCGGGGAAGAGATAATAGGTTCCCATGTTGGGGGCCACGAGATACATGTTATTGTCAAGCGCGCGGGCGCGGCTCTGGATTTCAAAGATGTCGTTGCCCGTAGCGGGATGCGGATACGAGGCGCGATAGACGACTTCCGCGCCGTTCATTGCCAGGGCGCGCGCATTTTCGGGATAGGAGCCTTCGTTGGCCATCATGATGCCGAGACGCCCGATTTCTGTATCGACGACCGGCCAGAAAGCATTCAGGTTGCGGCCATATCTTTCAACCCACCAGTCATAAATATCATGCGGGCAAACCGAGTGTTCCACCGGGAAAAGTGGCGATACTTTGTAGTGCTGCAAGATGACTTCGCCCTGCGGGTTGATGATGAAACCGACATTGAAGAAACGATCTTTAATTTCGGGATGGCGCGCTTTCGCCTGGGCCATGATAAAGGCATTGTACGTGCGAGCAATGTTTCCCAGTTCCTCGGTCTCCTCACCGGGAATATCAATGGCCCCTTCTCTGGCGAACTGGACATGGTCGAGGTCAAGCACCTCGTCGTTAAAGCCTTGCAGCGCGCCTTCAGGGAAGGCAATCAATCTCACGGGAAGATCGAGGCTGGAAAGCCAGGAAGCCGCCTTGACGAGATGCGAAAGGTGTTCGAGGTTGCGCTTGATGTCGGCGCGTTTGCGAATGCCGCGCACGGTGGGGATGAGTCCGACGGCGGTGTAGGGTTTAATCATGTATTACTCCTTTGTGGCGTCTGGGACTGCAAAGTCAACAGAAATAAGATAGGGTAATGCTCAATGACCCAACCATATCTGTTATACCATATTCTCCAGCTTCCAGGCTTCTGATGTATACTGGATATATGCAAGTGACCCCATACGCAAACATCAATGAAATACTTGAGCTTCTTCTGGCGAGCCATCAAAGTATCCTCGGCACAAACCTGGTTGGCTTCTACCTGTATGGTTCTCTTGTGCTGGGCGATTTTGACGCTGATATCAGCGACATTGATCTGGTAGCGGCTCTGTCCTCAGATATCGATGGAAGTGAATTTGAAGCATTGCAAAAAATGCACGCCGATTTCGCTCAGCAACACAGGGCATGGGATGGCAGAATTGAAGTATGTTATATCTCTCTGGCGGCCCTGAATACAGTGAGGTCACGGACAAGCACCATTGCCAATATTAGTCCGGGCGAATCATTCCATATGCGAGAGTCAAGCAGAGAATGGCTGAGCGACTGGTACCTGGTGCGCGAAAGAGGCGTTACGCTCTTTGGCCCTTCGCCAAAGGAAATCATCGAGCCAATTTCAAAAGAAGAATTTATCCAGGCCATTAAAGCGCACGCCAGAGCATGGGGCGAGTGGATACATGACATGCATACATGGAAAGGTCATGCATACGCAATTTTAACCATGTGTCGCGCGCTCTACACCTGTACCAATGGCGAGCAAGTTTCAAAGAAACAGGCAGGCCTCTGGGTGCAGCAAACATTGCCCCAGTGGTCCCAGTTGATTCGGAATGCTTTTCTCTGGCGCGAGAACCAGCATAATGAGCAAGGAGATCCCATAGCCACCTTCCCGGAAACAAAGCGCTTTGTGGACTTTGTGCGAGACCTGATTGGTAAATGCCCTCCCAAGTGAGCGGATTTTGCCCTCCAATGTAAGCATTTGCCCTCCGACATGAGCGCTGGGACAAAGGTTCCTGGAGAAACCGCTCCCCGTCTGGTATACTCTTCTTGAAGTTGGAAATCTGCTTCATTTCCCACTCGTGCAGGAGGGATACTGTAAATCCCAAAATTCTGGGTCTTCCGCGGGTTTGGTGAATCTGTTTGGTTGCTTTTGAGAGATTTCTTGACACCTGTGGTATGTTCCTCCCTAAAGGACAGTCTGATAAGCGGTTCCGGGCTCTTCCCGTAAGGAAAACGGCAGAGTTGTTCACCCAGAGAGGAAAGAGACGTGCAGCGATTAGCTGATTTACTGATCGCATTACAAGCAATTTCTCCGATGCCGAGCGATGAAGAACTTGAAGAGCAGCTAGAAGAAGGAGCCCATCGCTTAGAGACCTATGCTCAACTGATTGAAGCGATCAGGCAAAAAGTTCAAACAACATTTCCAGCCGAAACCATTCCTCTGCTCCTGGACTCGTTTGGGGTAGGGGATGGCGGGGAAGTCTATTGGTCCACTTTGCATCTCATCGAAACCTACCCAGATGAGCAAACCTTGTACCGTCTCATTCAACAAGCTTGCAGGAGTCCGCATGCCGGGACAAGAAAATGGTGCTGTCTTTTACTGGGGCGACGCCGATCCTTAGAAGATGTGCCTTATTTCCTCGAACGATTGAGGGATGCGAGCCCTGCTGTGCGCCAGGAAGCGCTGCTCTACGGGATTGGCTCGTTGGCAAGGGTCCATGCCCTTCCTCAAGCCATCCCAGCAGTCAGAGAACTGCTCCATGATGAAAATAAGGCGCTTCAGAAATATGCGAGAGAAATACTCGCACAGCTCCAAGCAGCGGGTACCCCTTGAAAATGGGCGTTCTCCTTTACAAAGCATGAAGCACCCGCTGACGGAGCAGGGGAAAACCTGCCCTGCCGAAGCCCATGCGTTTGATAAGTTTTAACTTGTTGACCTTTCCCTCAACGATGCCATTGCTGTGAGGCAAGGTGAGACCAGCGGAGACAGCTGCTTTGTCTCGTTCAATTCCAAGGGCAAAGCTCTGTAATTCGGGGATCTGACTTTGAGAGACCTCGGCCAGCCAAGCATCGAGGAGTTCTCCTGTGCGGGTGCGCAGCATCTGCGCAAACCGCTGAACCAGGTCATAGGTTCGGTCCGCTTCTGGATGGCTCTGGCGAAGCTGGAGAATGGTCGTTTGCTCTTGAGCGTCCAATTCTTCAGGCCGACGGAGGAAGAGGAAACTCGCTTGCCGTGAGGCCAGAGGGGCCGGGGAGAGTACGCCTCCTCCTGCAGCGTTCTTCTTCCCTTCCGGGAGTCGGCGAACAATGTGATCTCGCACACTCTCATACGACCCCTGAAAACCGAGAGCCACCAGTTCTCGGAACAGGCTCGCTATATTGTGGCAGCCCGACTCCCAACGCTCAAAAATGTAAGGCAGATAGCGATCAAGTTGGCAGGTCTGCTCACGCGGCTTTTTCTCAGGAAACGTCCCGGCGGCCAACCATCTACCGACAGTGCTGTGACCAACTCCCACCCGGCTCGCAATGGCCGCTTGACTCATGCCGAGCTTGCTCAAAGCGACGACCTGCGAATACGCGGCCAGGCGCTCTTCTCGCCGAGCTTGTTGCAGATGCTCAAGCCTGGGAGACCGTCTGACTGATTGAGTTGCTCGCCCAAGAGGGTTGTGTTCATCAAGGGTCTTTTGGGTGTGCTCTTTGCGCCTGGCTGCCAGATGACGAGCGAGCAGTCCTTCCAATGCCTCTCCCAAATTTTTGAGGATATGGAATCGGTCTGCGCACTGGATAGCCTGGGGAGCGCCTGTAGCAGCCGCAGAAGCATACTCTCCTCCCCGGTCTCAACTCACGACTTCAATTTCTGGATGCTTACTCATCCAGGCCGCAGCCGTTTCTGCCTTGCGATCAGGCAGCAAATCGAGGACTGTCCGACTGGTTAAATCCACCAGAATCGTGCCGAAGGTGCGACCTCAACGAAAGGACCAGTCATCTATTCCGAGCAAGGAAACCAGTTGTGATGCCAATGGAGGTAGAGCCATGATGCGGCGAAGGATGGTGCTGGGAGACGTGTGCACGCCAATGCGGTCTGCCAATCGTGTTCCAAGCTCTCCACCTGTGGCAAGACCAACGACTTGCACTGCCTCAAACAGCCGGATGGTGACCTGCGCCCAAGGCTGAACAAAGGTTGGGAGGCGCTCGGTGAAGATTTTTCGAGCGCAGTCAAGGTTGCGGCAGAAAAACTTGCGGACAGCGAGATGAAAAACGACCTTGCGGCCTCCACAAGGGACATCACGCAGCGTTCGCTGATACTGGCTGTGGATCTGTGATAACTCCTGGGCGCACAGCGGGCAACACGAAGAAAGGCTCACCGAGACAACAGCAATGACCAAGAGGTCTCCTTGCAGCTCTATCCCCTCAACGCGCAATCCTTGGGGAAGAGAGAAAAGGGATGACGCTTCCATCAACACCATACTCCTCATGAAGTAGCAACAAAGGTGATTGTTCATGAGGACTCTATCATTACATGTCAATGTTTATCTTATCAAGCGAGCAGATTCACCAAATCCGCGGAAGACCCATTCAACGGGAGATTTCTGCACAATTCTGCGGGCGGATCAGAGGGGTGCGAAGCCCTTTTTGTCCCTCTGATAGATACAAAAATCTCCCGTTGAATTTTGGGATTTACATTGTACTCGAATTGTTTTGTGCTGTCGATGATTTTTGGTTGCAATTTGCTCCTCAATGGAAAGTTGTGCAGCTTGCCACAGGGAAGCAACGCGAGAGAGCAGGACACCTGTGCCTAAGCGAAATGATGACCATTCTGATCCATTTTCATCTTCAAACATACGCGGCCAGTCGGGATTGTAAGCGACTATTTCAATTACTTCGCTCATTTCAAAATCCCTTTTCAGCGCAACAATGCTCAGCCGTCACTTACGATGCTATTCTACTGAGGACGCGAACGAGCGCACATAGCTGAATGCCGTGCGCAGCGCAATCTGTAGTGGCTGTGTCGTCTTGCGAGTCTTCGCTAAAAGCAATCCTCCCTGCAAACTGGTCATCACTGCGACCGCGAGTTCTGCCGGATCGGCATCCTTCCGCAGTTCGCCACGCGTCTGCATCGCGGTCAATCCCTCGATCAGGTATCCTTCCCATTGATCGAATGACGAGACCAGGGCCACACGACTTGCCTCGTCGTGATCGGCCAGCTCACTGGCCAGTGAGCCGACTGGGCACCCCCCGATACATTGCCGTTTTTCTGTTGAGGCAACCAGCAATGCCCCCCAGCGTTCGAGATTCTCCCAACTGTCGAGATGATCGAGCAAGGGCTGTTGTCCGGCCAGAGCCATGCTCGTCTGCCGTTCAATGATCGCCAACACGAGGTCCTCTTTATTGGCAAAGTAATGGTACAACTGGCTTTTACTGACAGCCGTCGCCGCGCGAATGTCGTCCAGGCTGGTGCCCTGAACACCCTTCTCATAGACCAGCCGCGCGGCCTGCGTGAGAATACGCTCACGACTCCTATACCCTCGTGGGGTAAGGAACTCCCTCGGCATGGTTGATCCTCCTTCCTCTCATGTGCTCCCATTTCGTCGTCACAAGGGACGAAAAGAGAGTATTCTTGCCTCTGAGTATACCATACGCTGGACTTTCTAGTCCACATCTGCTATAATGGACTATATGGTTCAAATATTTGAACCATATAGTCCATTATCAAGTATTTCCAGGGATAGAAAGAGGCAATCAATATGCGTTTACAGGGAAAAACGGCACTCGTGACCGGATCTACCTCGGGCATCGGTCAGGCCATTGCGGAAGCCTTCGCACGCGAGGGCGCGAACATCGTCGTTTCTGGACGTGACGAGCAACGTGGGAAAGCGGTCGTCGAGACGATTCGCGCGACCGGTGGATCAGCGGCGTTCGTGTTCGCTGACCTGTCCTCAAAAGCGGAGGTGGATCGTTTAGCGGGCGAGGCCGTCAAGGTGTTCGGCCAGATCGATATCCTCGTCAATAATGCTGGCATGGCTACATTTGGCCCCACCGCGCAGGTGGGTGAGCCAACCTTCGATGCTCTGCTCAACACCAATGTGAAAGCTCCTTATTATCTTACCGCCGCTCTCGCTCCTCAAATGGCCGAGCGAGGGGCCGGAAAAATCATCAACATCACGTCTATGGCCGCTCATATAGGCATGCCTGGACTGGCTCTCTTTGGAGCCACAAAGGCGGCTTTGACCCTGCTCACCAAATCCTGGGCGGCGGAGTTTGCGCACAGCGGCGTCAATGTGAATGCCATTGCCCCTGGACCAACCATCACCCCTGCCAACGAAACGGTGGGAGCGGCTGTCATGGATCAAATGACCAGTACCCTGCCCGCCGGAAGAGCGGCCTCGCCCTCGGAGATTGCTGACGCCGCTGTCTACCTCGCCAGCCCCGAATCCAATTTTGTGCATGGCATCACTCTTCACGTTGATGGGGGACGCACAGCCGTCTAATCGAGGAACAGGAAAAAAAGAAACCTTCATCCTCAACAAAACATTTTCACAACCGGAGTAGAATACAAAAGAGTTCAAAATCAGCAAGGAAAATACACATGGAACATTCGATCGCACTCGTCACCGGCACCACCTCCGGGCTCGGTTATGCGGCAGCCCGCATGCTCGCCATCGAGGGCTACCGCCAGGTCATCGTCACCGGGCGCAGCCTGGCCCGGGTTCAAGAAACGGCCGCTCAACTCGCGGCTGAGACCAAGACACAGGTTTTCACGCCGCTGGAGCTGGATCTGGACGCGCCGACCAGCATTCAATCCGCCCTCGCCGAGCTGGTCAGGCTAGGTCGGCCGATCGATTTCCTACTACTCAATGCAGGGATGGTCGGAGGTAAGAAGCGCGTGCTCACTGCGGCGGGCATCGAGGCGACTCAGGCCCCGCTAATCGGCCATCATCAACTGACTGTCGGGTTGCTCCGCGCCAACCTTCTGAGCCCCAACGCGCGGATTGTTATCGCCGGGGCGGAACCTGCCCGAGGGGGCGTGCCCCTGTTCAGCTACACCGACGTGCCAGCCTTCGCGGCCAAGTACTACCGCGATGACCAAACCGCCGCTGTTGAAGCACTGATTCGCAACGGGCCGAACGTGAGGTACGTGCCCAACAATGCGTATGCCGACGCGAAGCTCATTATCGCTTGGTGGGTCGCGGCGCTGGCGCGCCGGCTACCCTCCGGCATGGCCGTGTACGCTGTCTCGCCCGGTGGGGCGACCGACACCAAGGTGGTGCGAAACGCTGGCCCGGCGTTGAAGTATCTGTTTATCCCAATCGTGAACCTCATTCCCGGCATGAATCAGACGCCGGAGACCGCGGCCCGTCGGTACCTCCAGGCGTCGGATTTCGGAACCGACGTCTCAGGGCAATTCTTCGCCTCGGCTCAAGGGAAGTTCACAGGCCCAATTGAGGCGCAGCGCCACCCACACCTCCACGATCGCGCCAGTCAGGAAGCCGCGTGGCAGGCCGTCGTCAAGGTCTCCGGCGTCGACTTGTCTCTTACCCAGCATCCTTGAGCGCGGTATCCTGAAGGAGCGCCGGTCGTATCGAAGAAGTGCAACTCCAGCCCCCTATGCGCTTGTGACAGCAGGGGCAAGCTTGCATTGGATGGATTGGAATAGTGTTATGCCGCGCTTTGCCGAACTGTTGCTAGAAGGAGCATACTTGGCTGGGGTGGGAACTACGATGATCCCTAGTCCGTGGACATTGCTTGGAGAGATGCTTTCCCGTTATCGGACGGATCGTTCTATTGCTCAGCCACATGACGTACAGGAACAGCACCTTTTGACAACGTATTGATGGGCGAAGCGAGATGGGGAGCGATTTCTTACGCATTCAATGGTTGAGATACTCACTCTTCGCGCTTATGACCAGCATCAAAGGGGTGTAGATCTCATCGTGATTTACACTTTTCTCTCCTGATATCCCTGATGTGAAGCGTTTTACTCAAAGTAACGCGCATGAGTGCTCATGTCGGAGGGCAAATGCTTACATTGGAGGGCAAAATCCGCTCACTTGGGAGGGCATTTACCACTGATTCTTACAAAGACGTAAATCATGCCAGTCGAACAAAAAAGTACTCAGGCCAGCCACCGGCTGGCCTGAGTACTTTTTTGTTCGACAAAATCTCAGGCTACGCGCGTTCGGCGGCTCGCGTGATAGCGCGTTTCGCCATCACGGTTGCCATTTGTGCGCGGTACTCTTTCGAGCCGTGAATGTCCGCAACCATCTCAAGACCATCGGCGGCATGGCTTGCAGCTGCCGCGATAGTTGCCGCGTCCAGCTTTTTGCCGACCAGCGCGGCTTCGACTGCGCTGGCGCGGGTGGGTTTGACCGACGCGCCGGTAATCACCACGCTGGCTGCTGAGCAGGTGCCACTGCCATCCTGTGTGATGACGGCGGCGCAGCCTACAACAGCGTAATGAGAGGCTTTGTTCGCCAGCTTCTCATAAGCGCTGCCGGTGCGCGTTGCGGGTTTGGCGAAGCGAATCTCAGTAATCACTTCGCCCGGTTTCAGGTCGGTCTCAAAGAGGTCCTTGAAGAAGTTGTCCGCGCTGATAGTGCGCGCCCCGTCCGGCCCTCGCGTGACGATAGTTGCCCTGAGCGCAAGCACTATGCCAGGGGCATCTGCCGCCGGGTCAGAGTGCGCAACGCTGCCGCCGATGGTGCCGCGATTGCGCACCTGCTGGTCGCCGATCTCAGCAATGCCTTCCGGCAACAGGGCGAAGTTTTTCGCGATAATATCCGACCTCTGGAGCGCGACATAGGTGGTCATCGCGCCAACTGTCACGGTATCGCCCACTTCGCGAATGTAGGACAATCCCGTGATGCGTCCAAGGTCGATAAGGTGCGCGGGCTGCGCCAGGCGCATCTTCATGGTCGGGAGCAGGCTATGACCGCCGGCCAGGAATTTGGCGTCGTCGCCGTATTGTTTCATAAGCGCGATGGCGTCATCCACCGATTGCGCGACATGATAATCGAATTCTGCTGGTATCATACTACGTTCTCCTTTTGGGCGCGGGGTAGCGCGCCCAGGGCGTCATGCATGTCGCCCCTACTTCTGATGGATGACCTTCCATATTTTTTCCGAAGTATACGGCATATTGAGGTGAGCTATACCGAGCGCATCGATAACCGCGTTTGACACTGCTGGCGTTGAACCGATAGTGCCAGCCTCGCCCACGCCCTTCACACCGATTGGATTGACCGTTGTGGGTGTGACGGTGGAATCGAGTTCGAAGTGTGGCAGCTCGGAAGCCAGCGGCATGGCGTAGTCCATCAAGGTCGCTGTCAGAAGCTGCCCATCATCACCGTAGATCACGCCCTCGAACATCGCCTGTCCGATGCCTTGCGCAAGGCCACCGTGAACCTGCCCCTGGACAATCATGGGATTGATCTGGCGACCGCAATCATCAACTGCTATCATACGAGTGAGTTCAACATGGCCGGTCTCTTTGTCGATTTCAACTACGCTGATATGCGTGCCGAATGGGAAGGTGCAAGCTTCGGGTTCCCAGAAGACGGTCGTCTCAAGCCCCGGCTCAATGCTGGGGTGCAGCGTATTCGAAGTGTTGGCGGTGGCCGCTACATCGGCAAACGACACGGATTTCTGGGGCGAACCGGCGACCGAGAATTTACTGTCCTCGAGCGTCACATCGGAGGGGCTGGCTTCCAGCATGAATGAGGCGATTTGCTTCATCTTCTCCTTCAGCCTCACGGCGGCGGTATATGCTGCTGCGCCACCAACGGCGGTGGTGCGGCTGCCATAGGTGCCACGACCTTCAGGAGTTGAGTCGGTATCGCCGTGCATGACCATGACCTGGTCGGGTGAAATGCTGAATTCGTCGGCCACGATTTGCGCGAAAGTGGTTTCTTCTCCCTGTCCATGCGGCGAGGAGCCAGTATAGAGCATCACAGTGCCGCTCTGCTCAACGCGGATACGCGCGCTTTCATAGAGACCGATGGGCGCGCTGCCCTTTGGTCCGAAGCCGCATATCTCGATATAGGAAGAGAGACCAATGCCCATCAGCTTGCCCTCGGCGCGTTTCTGCGCCTGCTCTGCGCGTAGGGACTGGTAGCCTGCCAGACTTAGCGCCTTGTCCAGGGCCACTTCATAGTTGCCGGTATCGTAGACCGCGCCCGCGGCAGATTTGTAAGGGAACTGATCGGGCTGGATGAAGTTCAACCTGCGCACCTCAGCCGGGTCCTTGCCCAGTTCTCGCGCCACCAGGTCGATAGATCGCTCCGTGATGTAGGTCGCTTCCGGGCGACCAGCGCCTCGATAGGCGTCGGTGGGAGCCTTGTTGGTGAAAACGATATCGGCGCTGAGGTGAATATTCTTAATGTCGTAGGCCCCGCCTGAAACCGGGAAGCCGAAGGCGATCATAATCACGTCGGTAAAGAGCTGGCAATAGGCTCCAAGATCAGAGATGCCATGCACTTTCAGACCGGTAATTTTGCCTTCTCTGGTGGCAGCAACCTCGACATAGTCTACCTGGTCGCGCCCATGTACAGTCACAGCAATGTTTTCACTGCGGTCTTCGATCCATTTCACGGGCTTGCCGAGTTTCCTCGCGGCAACGGAAGCAATCATTTCTTCAGGATAGACATCGATTTTGCTGCCGAAGCCGCCTCCTACCTCAGGCACAATAACGTGTACCTGGTGCTGCGGGTGTCCAATCAGCGCCGCCAGGATATTGCGCAGGATATGCGGATTCTGAGAAGAAGCCCACACTGTGAGAGTTTTGCTGGACTTGTTGTAGTCGGCTACAACGCCGCGTGTTTCCATCGAGTTAGGCGCGAGTCGCTGGTTGTACATACGCTGCTTGATGACGATACCGCCATCTGCTACAGTTTGCGCGAAGACCTTATCAATCTCATCTGTAGGCGGATGCATACCGAATGCAACGTTGGTGCCGAACTCTTCGTACAACAAAGGCGCGCCGGGCTGCATAGCCGCTTCGATGTCAATGGCGGCTGGCAGTGGTTCGTAATCAACTTCGATCAGATCACGCGCATCGCGGGCAACATAGCGATCTTGTGCGATGACAACAGCGACTGGATCGCCAAAGAAGCGTACTTTCCCACTGGCGAGTGGGCCATGCAGACCCATGCCATTCGCGATCTCTCCCAGCGGGACGGCAATCGCTACGGTACCAATATCAGTAAAATCGGCGGCTGTGTAGACAGCTTTAACGCCAGGATGTTTCTTCGCTGCTTCGGTGTTGATGCTGTTGATGCGGGCGTGCCCGTAGGGGCTGCGCAGGATCGCCATATGCAGCATACCTGACAGTTTGATATCATCAACATAGGTCGCCTGACCGGTAATCAGTCGAGGGTCTTCACGCCGCTTGATCGGCGTGCCAATTGAGGCTGCTATACCCATAGTGTCAGCTTACCCTTTCTCAACGCGCTTGAACGGAATCACCTAAGGTTCCCGCCACAGTGCGTTGTCCCGCATACTATTCACCTGCTCCGACCGGTTCTGAAGCCTTGGTTCGCATCTGCTCCGCGGCATACTGCACGGCGCGCACAATATTTTGGTAGCCGGTGCAGCGGCAGATGTTGCCTTCGATGGCCTTGCGAATCTCGGTTTCAGTGGGGTTGGGGTTGTTCTTCAGAAGTTGGGCGGAGGCCATAATCATGCCGGGCGTGCAGAAGCCGCATTGCAGGCCATGCTTCTCCCAGAAGCCTTCCTGTAGGGGATGCAGGTTGCCGTCGGTCGCCATTCCTTCAATAGTGGTGATGCTGCTTCCATCGGCCTGCACTGCCAGGACGGTGCAAGCTTTGACAGCTTCGCCATTGACATGAACAACACACGCTCCGCACTGGGAAGTATCACAGCCAATGTGGGTACCGGTGAGGTCTAATTCCTCGCGTAAATAGTGAACCAGCAACATTCGAGGTTCTACGTGTGAATGGTGTTGCTCTCCATTCACCGTTACGGTGATTTCGCGCTTCATCGTCAAAATGGTACCTGCCTTCCTTTAAAAATGTGCAAACATCGTCGTTTCTGTACCGTACCATCTCTACAGGTATGCTTCAGGAACCTTGCTCCCTGCAAAGACCTTCCAGCACATCGCGCCGCCAGCGCGGTCTATTTCCTCTATACGCCTCCTTCTTTACTAAAGTGAAAGACTATACTTCATCTTCATAATAAGAATCCTGAAAAACGCTTATCCTTATTAGAAAGATACGCTGGATAGATACACCAGGATGCCATTTTCGGGTAAGTATAGCTTCTTTGCTACTCCTGGCGCCTGGCGATACTATTCTCCTTACAAAAGGTGGCTAACGAAATAAAGCGTATCATACGTAATCAAGCATGTCAATTGCACTGCTAACCAGTTCAAATTAATTTACAAACTGGTAAATTTCTTACAGATATCGTACAATATACACTAACTAATGTGCCTGTAATCGAGGAGGGATTATGCATCGCAGATCGCCCGCTATTCATCCGGGGTTAATGACCGACTTATATCACCCGGACTCGGCCTTTGTCTCGTGGCGCGCAGGACGAAACGGTTTGACGACGTTTGATCTCTATACCCGCGTAGCCCCCTTCGGCGGCGCATATTTGCTGGTAGCGGGTATTGAGAATGCCCTGGAATTCGCGCAATCTTTCCGTTATACTCCTGAAGACCTGCGTTTCCTGGCACAAATTCGCGATTATGATGCGGCTTTTCTGGATGAACTGGCCGGCTTGCGTTTTACGGGCGAGATTCTTGCTTTTCCAGAAGGGTCGATTGCCTTCCCGAATGAGCCAATACTGCGTGTTACCGCGCCGTTTCGCGAGGCGATCCTGTTAGAGGCTGGTCTGCTCAGCGCCATCAACCTGTCAACTTTGATTGCCACCAAAGCTTCGCGTATCGTCTTTGCCGCCGAACAGGGTGGAGTAAAACGGCGTGTAGCTGAATTTGCCTTTCGTCGCGCTCAGGAACCGCTGACTGTGGCGCGCGCGGCCTATATCGGAGGGTGCGCCAGCACTTCATTGTTGAATGCGGCCTACGAGTATCGACTCCCCGCGACAGGCACCGTTCCCCATGCCTTGATTGAACTCTTTCCCACCGAAAGAGAGGCGTTTGAAGCCATCGCGGACGCTTACAATCGCTATACGCTGCTGCTCGATACGTATGATCCGCGCCAGGCCATCCATACTGCAATCGATGTCGCGCTGCGTTCGCAGGAATCGCTCGGCCATACGCTGGCGGGCGTGCGCCTTGATAGCGGTGATTTCGTTACGGATAGCCTTTATATTCGGGAGCAACTGGATAAAGCTGATCTGCGACAGGTGCGCATCCTTGCCAGTGGAGACCTTGACGAGTGGAAGATCGATGCCCTGCTAAAAGCCGGCGCGGCCATCGACTCGTTTGGAGTCGGCACGGCCCTGGGCAGTGGCGCGGGATCGGCTGAACGCGGCATTGAGGGTGGCGCGCTTGGTGCGGTCTACAAAGAAGTGTGGCATGTGGATGAGGAAGGTAGCGAATTCCCGAAGGTCAAGATCGCGGGCGTGAAATCAACCTGGCCAGGGAAAAAAGAAGTCTATCGCCACCCGAACTGGCAGGAAGATATTCTGCAACTGGCCTCGGAGCCGCGCCCGGATAACTACCATCGGATGTTGCGCCCCGTCATGCGCAACGGCGAAATCATCCCTGGCAGCCTCCCGCCGCTTTCAGAGATTCGCGAACTGGCGCAGCAGAACCTGCAAGCCTTGCCCGAAAGATATCACGCCCTCACCCCCGATGAAGTGTATCCCGTTCGCTTCAGTGAAGCATTACAAGCATTGCGCAAGCAAGCTATGCAATCGCTGGGAATAACAAACGAATACCTGTTTGGAAAAAACTGGGTATAATACACCTCTATCCTCTCAGGTAATCCAATTCTACGCGTACTCGTGTGCGTTGATGCGATTGCTCAAATTTTCGCGATAGTGTATGATGTGGAACATGCTAAACCCGATACGTACAATATCAAGTGGAAATTTTGCATGAACTCAGAACAGGCCAGTACCGATCCGACCCTTCCTCTTATAGGGCAGGCCGCGCAACCAGAAAACAATGCAACTGAAACGCCAGCATTCCTACTTGTGCAGGTCGATGAGCAAGTCGCGGTTGTTTTGCCGGAGGAAACGCCGGTGATCTGGACGCCGCGTTTCATCGTCTTGTTTGCTGTGACGCTGGCGCTTGGGTTAAGCCTGGAAAGCCTCATTACACAGGCCTGGGCAATTCGCTGGTTTACGGGGACATGGGTATTTCTGGTACATATTGCGCTGGTGAGCGCGAGCTGGATAACCTTGCTGTTGACTTCGCGCTCGCGCTGGATGCGTTTAGGGGCCATATTTGGCTTAATCTGCGCGTTGTTTATCGCGCTCAATACCATTATTCAAGCGATACTAATTCAACCTTCAAGTTATCTGCTGGCGCATGTCAACGTTGTTACTTTTCTTGCGCTGCCTGCTTGTTATATCTGTCTTACCCTGGATCGTCTGCCCATGGGTCGCTGGGATGCCTGGTTACTTGGCCTAACCCCTATTCTAGGGATTGTTCTGCTCGTTCCTGTATACTTCTTGAGGTCTGACCGCTCGTTAGCGGGGCTGGAAAATAGTATCTCGGTTGTCGCACTTGTTCTCAGTACGCTTCTCTGGTGGATGCGTCCAACATGCTGGAGGAACGCACCCGGCCCTACCTTTCTATTTGGTTTTGTTCCCATACTCTTGCTCATGCTTGATGTTGTCTACGTCGGCAATGGTTCCTTCAATTTTTTCCCCGTGCATGTGACACTGAACGCCTCTGCCACCTTTGGCACCAGACAAACGGTCTTCTTTTTTTCGCAGGCGCTATTGTTGTGTCTCCTACTGGGTATCATGCGGCTCATCAAATCTGAAAAGATAGCGTAGCATACGCTGAAACCGGCCCTTTGTTTCACCTAATCAATCACTCTCTGCCTGTTTATTTGCATAGGGTTCAAAAAACTCTTGTCAATATACAAGGAGAAATCGAATACATGGTAGTAATGCGTACCCCGGCCCGAAAGGTCATTTTTCTCACACTCATCTTGCTCGTAGTGGGTGTCTTGCTGGTATTTTTGATGGTGGTTCGCGACTTTCTAACGCCAACACATACCGCGCCTGCCTCCTCTTCAAGTGTTTCCACGAGCAATACCGGCGCGAATGCGGCTGCGGCAGCTACTGCTGTTGCGTATATGAAGCTGGTAAAGATTGTCGGCCAGCCTACGGTCAAAATCGTTTCAGGTACCACATTCGAGGCAGATGGACAGATCAAAAATGTCGCTACTTCTCAGCATAATATTACTTTGAAGATTATTTTACTCGATACATCCGGTCATGTTGTTGGCACTGCGACTCACATGGTGGAGAACGTAAAAAGTGGCGTGACGGCTAACTATGCCATACAGGGGACCGCTTCGCAATCGAGTTGGTCCAGCGTCGAAGTCGCTGTCATCAACGTGAGCTAGAAAATCATGTGACCGTGGCAAGACGACGTCCCGCCACGGTCACATGATCTGTCGTCCTGCCATCATTACTCTTGCGGGCGGTACTCTCCGTTGATATGCTCGAAGCGCGGGCGATAGCGCGTGGAGTGGTAATCGTCGGGATTTACACGGCGCGCAGGCCAGTTTTTGCCAGGAATATCGGTCAAGATGAAAGCGTCGTTGCGGTGCGCGGCGATCACCCCGTGTTTTCCCTTTTCTACCGCGTTCATCACAACGTTAGCATAAAAAATCGCCATGTGCTTGTCGTACACCTCTGGTTCGCCACTGCGCAGGAAGTATGTTAAGTCGATGGGCAAAAAGCGGATGCCTGGCAAACGTGTGGAAAGTTGATCAGCCAGGAACTCGGCGATGTTGGCCTTTTTGCGATGGCCGTAAGCATCTGGCTCGCCCGTCTCTGGCACTGGTACGCCCAGGTTCGCCCCTTCGGACATCACAATGGTCGAATAATTGTTTGGATTTTGCCTATCCTCGAGTACCAGTTTTGCCAGCGCATCGATGTCGGAAGGAACCTCCGGGATCAGGCAGCGGTCGGACCAGGTGACAATTGCTGTTTCGAGGGCGGTAAATCCGGCATCACGCCCGAACATGCGAAAGAGCACTGTTTCGCTGTGCGATCCCGCGGTCGAGCGGATGCGGTTGATGAACTCCGCCGCCCTGCTGATAGCTGTTTGAAAACCAATGCAGTAGTCTGTGCCATGCACATCGTTATCCATTGTCTTGGGGATGCCCCACACTGGCACGTCATGAGTTGCGAGCACTGCTCCGTAGCTCAGCGTGTCATCGCCTCCAATCACAACCAGCCCGTCCAATCCTAGAAAATCCAGGTTTGCCAGCACCTCGCGAGTCAGATCGACACGCTCATCCTCAGCGTGACCCTGGCCGTAATGCGCCAGGTGCAGCGGTAAATCCCCCACGCGCATTTTCGCTGGATTGGTGCGCGTTGATTGCAATACCGTGCCGCCCGTTCTGTCGATGGAGCGCGTGTTCAGACGGTTAAGCGGCATGAGGTAGTTATTTTCCCAGGTCTGCGGGTCATCGGCGTCGAAAATAAGTTCATCGCGGCTGCGCGAGCGATCAAGGAAGGTAATCCCTTCCCACCCGGCGCGCAGTCCGGTGATGGTAATGTTCATTGATGCGGCGCGGTAAACAAGCGCCTTGATGGCGGCATTCAGCCCTGGCACGTCGCCCCCGCCCGTCAGGACGCCAAGCGCGCGCACAGGTTTTGATAGTTTTGTTAGCATTTTTTTCTCCGTATCATTTTTCCCTAGAGAAGAGCATATCACAAGGGTTCAAGAGAGAGAAGGGTGTAGCCTGGTCACCGATGGCGACCAGGCTACACCCTTCTCTTCAATTGCCACCGCAGGCGGCAAGAAAACTTGCATGTCGGATTATTTTATATAGCTTTGGAGGTGCTGGTAGATCAATTGGCCCATACCGGCTGCGGGAGTGCCGCGATAGTCGCGGATCAGCAGGGGATAGCCGCACTGTGAGCCTTGCACAACCCACGCCCAGGCTGTCCAGCTTACTTGATGAGCGTCGAAGTAGGCCAGCAACTGGCTCATATATCCAGTTCCGCAGTCGTATTGACCGCTTTCAGCCGATATGACGGGGTATGTTTTGCTAATGTCTCCGAAAGCGGTATTCCAGGTGTTGGGCTGCTTTTCCACGTAGGGATAGGGGTGAGTATCATAGACTATATTTGTTCCATGTACAGGGTATTTGGTTATCTGGCTTAAGTCGTACCCCCAGTCCATACCCGCCACAAGCACCAGGTTGGTCGCGCCTGTACCGCGCACCGCATTGACCAGCGCCTGCATACCAACGCTGTTAAATGTGATGGATTTGTTGCAATTGCAATCCTGCGAATACGAGGTATCGCTGGTGACGCAGGCTGAGAGCCAGCAGGGCCAGGTGCCGGGATGCGGCTCATTGAAAAGCTCGAACAACACGTTGGGGTAGGATTTGTATAGGGTAGCTACTTGTTGCCAGAAGATCACACTATCAGCATCAGGCACTGCCCAGGGACCTCCAGCTTGCAGCGATTGTCCGCCAGCGTCCGACCATTGTAAATCGAGTATGACGTTCAATTTGAGCGTAGTCAGCGTATTCACCGTCGAGCTGATGAGCGCCTGGTATTGCGCCGCGCTGCACCCCTCTGAGGATTGCCCATTCAGCCAGATGCCCTCGGAGAGTGGCAAGCGCACCGTGTTCGCGCCCCAGTAGGTCACGGCATATTTCCCGCTTCCCGATCCCATATAAGCCAGTTCCTGCGCGTCAAAATGCCCATCGCCCCAACAGTTATATTCCAGGCTATCGCGCCCGACGCCATGAAACAAATAGCGTTTGCCATCCGCTCCTACAATAGCGTTACCTTGCACCGTATAGGGGCCGTTGGCAAATGCAGCGCCGGTTGCGAGCTTTTTTGCCACCAGTGGATGACTATTTCGCCGCGGTCCCTGGCTTCCAGTAAAAGCGTTACCTGTCGCGTGTTTTGTTGCTGTGACACGCGCGGACAGTGTCCGCGGTGCCGAAACAAGTGAGTGGCTGGCAGCATTCGCGCCCGCCACAGGCGGCGGATTGAACTTATATACTCCCAGCGCAATGATTGTAAGAATGCACATACTCAAAATAACTGGTTTGAACAAACGTAGCATGTAGCACAATCCTTTATAGTTCACAAAGATACAGCATGATCAATGGTGATATTTGTCTACTGCTACAAGTAAACGGCAAAAAAGCAGATATCTTCATACCTGCTGTATCAAACCGCCGTTATTATACCGATTCGTTCGACCAGAGTTGTCGAAATTCCTCTGAATAGCTCAGTAGTTGTTCGGCAGTTCCTGTGGCTTCGAGTCTCCCTTCTTTCAATAACAAAATGCAGTCGGCTCGTTGCAGAACCGCGCGGCGGTGTGACACGACCAGGCAGGTGATCTCCTTGCGATGCGCGAACAGGCGCTCCCAGAGCAGGCTTTCCGTTTCTAGGTCGAGCGCGCTGGAGAGGTCATCAAAGACGAGCAATTCCGCCTCGCGTATGAACATACGCGCCGCCGCCACTCGCTGCGCCTGCCCGCCGGAAAGTTTGACGCCGCGCGCCCCAATGGTAGTTTCCAGGCCCTGTTCCAATTGTGTTATATCGTGTTCCAGCACGGCGGTGTGAAGCGCTGTTGCCAGCGCGCCTTCGTCTTCCGTGACGCCAGAAAGCACATTTTCTTTGAGCGTGTCGCTGAACAGGCGTGGCACCTGGGCGGTATACGCGCTGCGCGGCGGCACAAAAAATGACGCAGGGTCTGACACTACCTCTCCGTTCCAACGGATGTCGCCCGCATCTTTGAGGAGCAACCCTAAGACTACTCTCAACAGGGTCGTTTTGCCGGAGGCTACCTGACCCGTAACTACCGTCACCGTTCCGCGTTCTATGCGCAGGTCGATACCTGCTATCCCACGTCCAGTTGTAGGGTAGGAATAGCCCAGTCCCGTAGCTTCCAACAGATCAAAGCGTTGCTCAGGCGATTGAAGAGAAGAAGAGGTCTCTGGCAGCTTGCCTGAGAGGAAGAGCGGGTGATGAGTTACCAGGCTGGCGGCGGGTGCGCCTTGCAGCAGCTCCACCATGCGGCGGAAGGCCACGCCTGTTTGTGTGTAGTGGGCCAGAAATGTGCCGAAGAAATGGGTGAAGTCGGTCACGAAGGCCAGGTAGTACAGGAATATGGCAAGGTCGCCCACGCCAAGTTGCAACGCGCGCATGGATTGCGCCACCAGCAGCAGGATGAAACCAGTCCCCAGTCCCACGATATTGCTGAAAGTCGAATTCAGAAGTTGTTCGAGCACTCTATCTTTAAGCATGGCCGCCCGTCGTTTTTCGTTGAGGATGTGGAAGCGCGTAACCACGCGCCCTTCCGCTCCCGCGATCTGAATAGCCTGCACTGAGCCGAAAATTTCTCCCAGGAAACTGGTGACGGAGCCGGTGGCCTGGCGGCTGGCGATTCTATACTTTTCCAATCGTTTGCGCATGGCCTGCACCAGCGCCACTACAGCTACCAGGGGCAGAAAGATGCTGAATGTGACGATGACACTGATTCTGAGCAAGATGAGCAACGCTATAATCGCGAACAGGCCCATGCCCATTAAATCAATCGTCCAGTCAACAGCGTGATCTACCTGATCAACATCTTCGCGAAAACGGGTGATGGCTTCGCCGGTAGAGCCGGGTACAGCCTGCGCGCCCGGCTGCTCTAAGATGCGCGTGAGCATATTGTGCCGCAAGAGGTTCGTGACCGAGAAACGCAAGCGATTGCTCATGATGCCGCTCGACAGGATCAAGATGGCTTTCACCAGCGCTGTAGCTACAAACAGGGCGATCAGACCCCAAATCTCAGGCGTGAGATAGCCTCTTTTCGCCAGCGCGTTAAAGAATTGCTGGATGAGCAAACCGGGAATCACCGGGGCGACGGATACGAGAATCCAGAGCGCAGATATGCTTGAATAACGTAATGGCCGGTACCGAATCAAACGCCACATGAAGACAAATGTTTTCATGGCAGCACCTCCTGTAATCCCATTTCCAGTAAATGAGCATAATGTGAAGTGGGGTCAGAGCGCAAAGCCGCTTGCAAGCCGTGTTCAAGGATGTGTCCATCCTGCAAGACCAGAATCTCATCAGCATATTGCACTGTTGACAGGCGGTGCGCGATGATAATAGCCGTTCTGCCCAACAACAACTTTCGCATGGCCTGTTCCATGATTTGTTCTGTCTTGAGGTCAAGACGCGACGAGGCCTCGTCCAGTATTACCAGTCCGGGATTGGTGAGAAAGACACGCGCGCAGGCCAGTAGCTGCGATTCTCCAGCGGACAACCCTGCGCCACCTGCGCCAACCTCTGAGTTGAGTCCCTGTGGCAGGGCCTCGAACCAGCGCGTCAACCCCACTTCTTTAAGCGCTGCGATGATGTCTGTATCCGCCACGGAAGGGTCGAAGAAGGTCAAATTGTCGCGCACGCTGCCGCGAAAAAGCTGTACATCCTGTGAGACCATGCCAACGCGCTGCCGTATATCTCGCAGGTGCGCTGCTTTGAGCGGCACATTTCCCATCGAAATTTCTCCCTCCTGCGGATCGTAGAAGCGCAGCAGTAAGCGTACCAGTGTCGTTTTGCCGCTGCCGGTGCGTCCCAAAAGACCGAGCACGCGCCCGGGGGCCAGGTGCAAGGTGATATCACGCAGTACCGGGTCGGTTGACGGGTATGCGAATGTCACATGCTGGAAAGCGACAGCTAGAGGGCCTGATGGCACCTGTTCTCCTATTCCGTCTGCCAGAGCAGACTGGATGTGTAATAGCTGCTGTATGCGCTCGATGCCGGCCGCCGCCGCCTGTAACTCCTGGAGCTGATCGCGTATCTGTTCGATGGGCTGCACGATAAGATTGGTGTAGTAAAAGATCAGATAGACGGTTCCCAGGCTAATGGAGTGAATGCTCAGCAAGTATGCGCCGATGATAAATGCGACGGCATTGCCAAGCGCAAAAATCGTTACGATAGTCGTCCATGTGGAGAACCCGGCAACGGCGGATGCGCGTGTGATGGGCAGCCATTTGCGCAAAAACAGGAAGAAGCGGGACATCACATAGCTATTGGCCCCATTAGCGCGTATCTCTTCGGTTCCTTCGAGATGCTCTCCCAGGAAACCAAAGAATTCGGCGCTCTTCTGGCGGTTGGCTACCCAGCGCGGCACGGCGTACTTGTGAATAACGACCAGAATGCCCATTGCCAGGCAGATAAAGAGAACCATGGTCGCGCCCAGTCGCCAATCTATACGAAACAGGAACGCGACGATACCCAGCAAAAGCAGCATGTTGCCCACCAGGTAAATGATGATTTGCGAGAAGAAGTTTGCCAGGGTATCCGCGTCCCCGTCAATACGTTCGATCAGCGCTCCGGGCGTATATGCCTGGTGAAAGGTCATGTCCAGGTTCAGGCAATGGGCGACCAGGTCTCTGCGCAGCCAGTTGGTGGCCGTCCATGCCACCAGTTCGCTCATATAGGTTGCGCCAACCGTGATAGCCTGGTTCGCCAGCGCGATGCCCACGAAAAGTCCCCCAATCGCGAGCAAGGTATGGTAAGAACCACCATGGATGGCGATATCAATAAAGGAACCCAGCAATTGCGGATTAATCAGTTGCAATGCAATACTGATTAAGAGCAAAATCCCCATCAGCGCCACCTTCGTCCACTGCGGTCGCAAATAGGTTTTCAATAATGCGCGATAACTGCCGCTTGTTTTCTTTTTACTTGAGCGTTGCGAAATCATGCCGCTCTCCTGTTGACTGTTTTCTTCTATTTCCCGTACTTGAAAGCACAAAAAAACCGTGGGCTTTAATAACTGCCCACGGCTGGTTCTCGATATCCTATGTCCGGTTCAGGTGCCATCATGAATTGAAAAAGGACATATGATCCCCATGGGCAAACGTCGCAGAGGGCTGTGAACGTATCCGCGAGAGCAGAATCTCTGCCCACGCACTCGCGCCCTGTAAGCGATACCCATAAAGGATTACCTCTTTCACTCTAAACTGATACTGGAATGTTGTGTCTTCTACTAATGCACGATGAAAGCTTAACATGAACATCAGCAACCTGTCAAGCATCCGCCCTCACTTGAATCCACGCGATTGATGCCGATTGGCAACTACATAAAATCGATGGTTGCACCGCAGATGTTAAAACTTTCAGGATTATTTCCTACGCGTCGAGTCAAACTGACCCGTTACCGGCTCTGCTCAGCAGAACCACGTTTCGGTCAGGTGAGGTATCACCTTGCGCTTGCCGTAGTCATTGATGGAGCAGGAGAGGCACATTTCGCGGCCAGCACTCGCTAGTGCCAGCGCTTTGATGTGGAAGAAGGTCTCGATGGGGTCCGCCTGCGCCCGCTGGGCTGTTTCCACCAGTGCGCTGATGGCCTGCTGCAAATCATCCATGCGCGGGTCTGGGTGTTGCCAGCGATAGCTATAGGCAGAGGGATCAAGTTCTCCCAGCCATTGCCGCACATCGGACGCATTGAGCAGAGCCGAACCGGGTGGTATGAGCAGGCGTATCGAGAAGTGAACGGGATCGACATGTTCAATGAGGTGCTGTTCCTCAAAGAACGCGAGTAATTGCAAATAGCTTTGCAGCGTTTCCCAGGGCGAAAACGGCATTAACGAAGGGCGCAATGCAATGCCTACTTCCTCCATCAATGCGAACGCTTCAACAATATCGGCGCTCGTATGACCCTTATCCAGTCGCTGAAGTACACCGTCATTCAACGATTCGACGGCTGAAACAACGAACGCGCAGCCATTCGCTTGCAGTTCGGGTAGCAGGCGGCGATACTTTAGCAGGTGTTCGATCTTGATCGTGGCGTCGAAGCTAATGCCGGGAAACTCGCGGTGCAGCGCGCTCGTTATGCGCATGGCATGAGTCGGGCCGTTGAAGAAATCGGGATCGCCAAAAGTGATGTGCTGCGCACCCTGCGTCACCTGTGCGCGAATATCGGCCAGCACCAGGTCGGCTGGAATGGCGAAGAAACGGCCATGGTAGACCGGTGTGATGGGGCAGTGCTGGCAGGTATGCTTGCATCCGCGTGTCGTTTCCGTGTATCCCGCGATGCGCGTGGCTCCGTTCAACTCTAGCCGCGCATAGCGGTCGAGCGCAGGAAGTATAGCGCGCTGCGGCAGAACCAGCGGGGCGCGCTGTAGCCAGGGCTGGCTGCTGTGCCGGGGGGTACTTACGCCGGGAATAGATGCGCTCGCGCCATCTTCCAGAGCCGCCAGGAGCTTTAAAAGTGGTTCTTCAAATTCGCCGCCAATGGCGGAATCGATTAGCCCTTGCAGCAGGTAATCTTCATTCAACGAGGCATACAGGCCGTAGAAGCAGATGTGCGCTACTGTATTGAGCGAGCGAATACGCCTTGCTATCTGCTCTCCCAGGCGTAGGGCAGTGTGCATAGGAACGGAGATAGCCACAAAACGCGCTTGCAGTATGGTCTCGTCGCTTAATGGCTCTACCGCCGTATCGACGACCGCCGGATTATACCCCACCTGCCGTAACAAAGCATAAAGTGAAGCAAGCTGGAACGGTTGATGTCCCAGCTCGTAGCAGGAGACGAGCAGGGTGTCGCCTGGCTTTCTCATTTCTTGCTTGACGGTGCGCCTCCACCCTTCGCGCTCGGTCCCACGCCGACAGCCTCGTCGTCATCGGCTTCTGGTGCCCAGCCTTCGGGCATTTTGGGCTGCGCGCCGAAGAAAAATTCTTCCATTTGCTCGCGCAACACCTTACGCGCCTCCGGGTCGCCCATATTCAACCCATAGTGGTTGATAATCAACGTGCTTTGCGCGGGCCACATATCCCACGCCTGCTTTGAGACGTTATCGTAGATGCGCTGTCCCAGTTCGCCCGGAAACGGCGGCTTATCCAGACCAGGAAGCTCGCGCCCCAGTTTGACGCATTGAACCATTCGTGCCATAACAAAATCTCCTCAAGGATGATATAATCTTCTCTCTAAGATAGTACAGGATTGGGTAGGCTATGTCAAATAAAATCGTTTCTACACCCGTGCCGCGCGCGCTTTTTCTGGGGATGACTGGCAATTTTTCGCCTCCGGCGCTGCTGGCCCTGTTAAACGGCGGCGTTGATGTATGCGCGGTCGTGCTTCCCGCGCGGAATCATCAACCAGGACAACCAGCCCTGCGATTGGTGGAACCGCCTCTAAAGGCGCGTCCAATGTTGCCCATGGCGCAATCTTCGCTGCATAACTCCATTGCCAACATTGCCTGGAAGCAGCGTATACCTGTATGGGAAGTAGCCAGCATGTCTGCCCCTGAAACCATAGACCTCTTCTCACAATACCAGCCCGACATCATGTGCGTCGCCTGCTTCTCGCTCTACATCCCGCGCGCTATTCTCAATATCCCGCGCCTGGGCTGTCTCAACGTTCACCCATCGCTTTTGCCCGCCAATCGAGGCCCCGACCCGCTCTTCTGGACATTCTATGAAGGCCACCACGAAACCGGCATCACCATTCACAGAATGGACGAAGGCCTGGATACTGGCCCCATCATAGCCCAGGAAAAGATACCAGTTCCAGATGGCATTCCTTACGGGCTGCTCGAAGCTGAGTGCGCCGCGCTGGGCGGCAAACTGCTGGCGCGCTCGCTCTGGCAACTCTACCAGGGAACCGCTACACTCACCCCTCAAGATGAAACAAAAAGTAGTTATCTGCCTATGCCAACTGAAAAAGATTACGAGGTCTTTGCGGCTGAATGGGAGGCTCGGCGCGTCTATAACTTTATTCGCGGGATTGCTTCCAAAGCCAGCCGGTTACGCTTCTTGCGGAGGGTCAATCTATTCGAGTGATGGGTGCGATTTCGTATAGCCACGATCATGCTAATTGATGACACCGGTACGATTGAAGCATAAGCGATCCGATTGGGGTGACATGCAAAGAGGATGGTATTTGTGCTTAATACCAGTCCGGCTCAGTTGATAGTTGGGGATTCGACAAATCAATTTCTGCGGCGGGGCGCTAAGGAACATAAAAGAACTTGAGGACGAAACTTCTGTGTTGTCCTTTCTTTCTCAAGTCTGCCATGTAGGTGCTATTCGATGTTATTGTAGAGAGCGATTGAAGGATGAAGCTATTTTGCAGGTCAAAGCCGTGTCAATCTGGTGATATTTACATAGAAGCCATCACAATCAAAGTCACCACAACCACAGGTGAAGAGAGCAACAAGGCCATTTTGCCAATTGAGAGTCAATAATCAAATATGTACAAAATCAGGTTAATACAGTACAATATAGAGGAGTACAGAAGTGCAACTACGTCTAGTAATTTGCCCGGTTTGTATGTACCCTCAAATGTTGCAGGCAACTATAAAGTATTGGCCCTATTTCAAGGAGAGTATTGACAATGAACTCAAGCATGATAAGCAAGATTGCAAAGGCTAAGCGTTTTGCAGAAGAACCTGAGCGAATACAGTTTGAGCAATTCAGGTTAAGTTTTCGGGGCGAAAATGACATCCACACTGTTAGTTTTGATAATGGTGAATGGAAATGTACCTGTAGTTTCTATCATGATTGGGGTGATTGCTCCCATACTATGGCAACACAACGTGTATTGGGTGTAACCATTCCTGCTTCTCATCGACATGGGATTCCCGCTGGGCTAGGAACGGGACCAATAATCCATTAATAAGTTTGAAAAGCATAAAAATTATGCAAAATCCTTACAAAAGTAGAAACCATATACTGTACTTCCAGTTGGCATGCCTATCTGATTTTAGTATCTGAAGTAGGTGGAAATAGTGAAATAAACAAAAGGCATACCATCAAGTAAAAGAAACTAGCTAAGTTTTATAAGATTATTTCATAGGATCACGATTATCGCAGTTTCATCAACAAAGCCAGTAACCCTCAAAAAGGAGGGAGAATACTAATGAACCCGCGAACTACTCTACAAACTATCCTTAAACAACGTCAACAAGAGATGATTGTCGGTCTTGAAGAGAAGGAAGCTCTGCTTTTTCAAAAACTGCCATTCGACGTAGAAGATGAACGGCGACGATTTATTTTCAGTATCTTTGGTCAAGGAGGAGTAGGTAAGTCTACTCTTATGCATCGTTTCCGCCAATTAGCCAGTAAGGATAACTTTATTACCGCTTGTTGCAATGAAGTTCAAGAGGATGTGCCTTCGGTATTGCAACAAATTGCAGTACAATTTGAGAAGCAAGGCTACTTCCTCAAACGATTTAGCAAATCCTTTCAAATCTATCGTCGTCTATGCCAAGATCTGATCGCGGACTCAGAGGCACCTCAAGGTTTATCTGTCTTTATCGGTGATTTGGCTAAAACGAACTCGCACATTAACCGTCGGACACGAGTTAATGAGATGCTTCAGTTTATGGATGGGAACACAATTACCAAGGATGAGAGTGTATTAGTAACTTATCTTGCACGTAAACTAACTAACCTAGAGGAAGTTCATTTAGTGCAGAGTCCAAGTGAAGTCCTCACGCCTATTTTTTTAGAAGAATTACGTAGCATGGCTGAGGAAAAATGTATTGCATTGTTTCTCAATACGTATGAGCAAACTAGTAAATATCTTGATGATTGGCTTAGAAATTTACTGGAAGGAATTTATGGAGATTTGCCAGTCAACATTATCTTAGTTATTGTAGGCCAAGATGAGCTAGACATAAATCTCTGGGAAACATATGAGAGGTTATTAGTTCGCCTTCCACTAGAGCCATTCACTCATAAAGAGGCTAATGAGTATTTGGACCGCAAAGGAATCACTGATAAACGAATTCGGGAAATTATCTTACGCCTTTCTAAACGTCTTCCATTGCTAATGGCGACGTTAGCAGCAGAAAGTCCTGATGATCCAGAACAGATTGGGGATCCTAGTGGTACTGCCATTGAGCGGTTTTTGAAGTGGGAGAAAGATCAGAAGCGACGGCAGTTGACTCTAAATGCGGCTCTACCTCGGTACTTAAATCGAGATGTACTCGCCGAACTCGTGGGAGAGAAAGATAGCGCTGTACTCTTCTCATGGCTTCAACGGAAGCCATTTGTAGAAGAGCGTATAGGTCGTTGGATCTACCACAACATTGTACGTGCTCAAATGTTACATTACAAACACCGTGAGTCTCCTGAAGATTGGTATACTCTGCACAACCTTTTAATAGACTATTATATTAAGTGTAGAGCAATTTTGGGATTAAATGAAGATCAAGGACAACGTTATGCTACTTGGCAACATTACACCCTAGAAATACTATATCATAGTATTTGCCAAGCCCCACATAAGTATATTTCTTCAGCTCTCAATGGTTTTATATCTGCTTTCAATGTTCCAGGAACTTTCGCGCGGCGTTGGGCAGAAACAGTTAAACAGGCTGGAGAGGACACTGAAGATATGGAAATACAAGGATTAGGTGAATTGCTGGTACAGGGAATGAAAGCTTATGACGAAGATTGCTACGATGCATCTGCTAATATGTTTACTGCTTTGTTAGGGAATACGAATATTGAGGCTCCTGGCATCCAGGAGCTCTGGCTGGGTGGATATCTTTGCTTGCCAGCGGCTAATTTTTCGCAAGCGCTGACGGTTTGACCAAAGCATAGAACTCTGCTCCTGAGCAACGATGATATTGGGTAGCGAGGTTGGACTTACTGTCGGAGGGGATATTACCCGCGCAACCTGAGAGATTTCACCAAAGCTATCGAACTCAAACCGGCTGTCGCTGGTGTCATCTTCTTTCGAGGCTTAGTCTTTCAGAAATTAGAATGTTATGAAGATGCAGCAGCCGATTTTACAAGAGCTATTGAACTGATGCCTAATATAGCAGGAGCCATTAAATTACGCGGTCAGGTCTACTGGGAATTAAAGTATTACGACGAGGCATTAGAAGATTTCGACAGAGTTATCGAACTGATGCCAGATGTCGCAGGGGCAATTACTATGCGAGGTCAAGTTTATTGTGAACTAGAACGTTATAATGAAGCATTGGCAGACTTTAACAGAGCCATCCAATTGAGACCGGATGATCCTTGGGCGATTGGATTAAGAAGTCAAGTTTATTGTGAATTGGGACATTATGACAAAGCTTTGGAGGACTTCGATCGTGCTATAGCACTCGAAAGTACACAGTAATTCATAGTTGGAGCAATGAGCGTGGTTTAGTACTAAGTTATCTTGGCAGGTATTCTGAAGCAATTGAAAGCTATGAGCAAGGATTAAATGAGGGATCTGATCGATATGGTTTTCTCTACAATATTGCAGCCTCTGCTCGGTGGAAAGGTCTTCAAGAGGCTAAAGCACATATAGAAAAAGCATATACAGCTGAACGCAGTAATGCATACGAGTGCCAGAGGTCCCGCACTCTATGTCTCGTGGATCAGAAGCACTTACGGGAAATAACGACAAAGCACTAGACTACCTTGAGCAAGCAGTATCAATTGAAGGACAAGCAAGACAATGGGCACGCCATGATATAGCTTGGCTCGAACTACGAAATGATTCACGTTTTCAAAAAAAGATTCGTACTTTGCCCCTTTCATTAAATTGAATTTATTATTTATCTCTTCATGAATAATTTGTGGAGCAAATTCAAATTCATCTTTTCATTAAAATATTATGAGACCTTATGCGGAGCAACGAGCAATGAAATCTCTAACACCTTGCAGTAGCAAAGAAACTTGATCTTTCGTATATTCATTATATTGGGCATGGGCAGCCCTATTACGAAGATCGAGCCACGCTGTAAGGTTCTTTTGATCTAATTTAGAATAAATCTTTGCAACAGCAAGTTCGGAGTTAAGCCGATCAGCCTTTTTCGCTTTCGTCTGTCCATTTTCCGTAATTTCTACAGCTATACTATTTTTTACACACAACTTTCGCAGATGTACTTCGATAACTCCACCTACTATGACAGCAGCAGCATCTTTATACCCTTCATTTAGAAGAAATGAAGCCATCTCTAAAAAGTCGCCGAACAACTCACCTTGAATAAATTCCCTGGCAGATTTCAGAAAATCTGCCTCCACCTCATCCCGTAAGGTTCGAACAATTCCTGCTAAGTACGGTATAATTTGAGTTTGAGGAAATGGCAACCTTTCAATGACCAAGCGTGCTTGATTAGCGTGAGTACTATCATTTCCTGCCACTCGCTCAATTACTGCCAGCGCTGCCAAGGTAAACTGACCGAAAGTCTCCAAATTTTGATCTGAAAAGTCTGAATATTTTGTTCTTACTTTGATCTTTTCGTAAAGATTTAGAACGGAATCAAGCTGCACTAGAAAGATTTCTTTTAAATTCGTCACGTTTATCTCCTACTGTATCTTCTTCAACAAATTAACCACACCGTGCTATTATCCGAACCACATTATAGAGATATCAGAAAGGATATTCAATATCAGATATATACAGAATGACAACAGTTGAGAACCAGCTTTCCCATGAAGATTACTTGCTTATCAATACCAATGAGCTTGATACAGCACTATGTATCTATCGACTAAATCCGAGTATATTCGCTTCCTTTAGAGGGCTGGCCTGTTTATTTTCTTTACAGGCGTTGTTGTCTGGTGTTGCGATGTGCAAGTTTTTTTGAGATCACGCTCAATGTCGTCTTGGTGAGGGCGAAATCCTCTCAAAAACTTGCCAAATTTACCCTCAAGAAAAAATTTGCATATCGCGTTAGCTATTGTTGGCATCTTTCAAGTAAAGCCTAACAATCAGTTTGAATTGCTCATACTCGCTTTGCTTCCTGCATTATATGCCATTTTTAAGGGAGCCGTGTTTTACCGCATTGAAATCAAGCGAGCTAGGAGTGTACGTATAATCATCTGCGAACAAGGTCTGCTCCATGTGCCAAAGAAGATTAAGAGCGATCGCGTCGAAGTAGTCGCTGGAAGTTTGTCCTGGAAACCAAAAGAGTTAACGGTAAAGCGTATTATATTGCCTGCCGCAATGGTATGCCAATCACCCTCTCCAGCTATTACCAGAACCTCGGCAAATTAGTTGCGGCAATCAAGGAGCGAAGCGGGTTGGAGGAATAGAAGCCGGTCGTACTAGCAGCACCGGGCAGGGCGCGTGGTCAAGCACAAAACGCGCCACGTGCCCGACCGACTTTGGCCCCATAGTCGGACCTCCACCCAGTGGTGAGCGCGGGCAAATGACGATCAGATCAGCGTGCCATTCTAGCGCGTAGTTCACGATTTCGCGCTCTGGTCTTCCTGTTTTCTGGGTACGCTCCGCGCCGGGAAGAGAGAGCGTGCCTTCTTCCAGAATGTCTTGCGCCGCGCTGCTCTCGGCATTCTGCATCTGTTCGTTGCGCCGGGGATTGAGCGCGGGTGTGCGCAGGAAGCGTTCGCGTTGCCGTTCAAGCTCGCCGTGCGGGCCGCTATCGATCACATAGATCAAGCCCACAGTAAGTTGATTGGCAATCAGCATACGTTTCACGGCGCTGCTGATTTGTTCAATATTTGTGCCATCCAGGCAACATAGCACTTTCATCGTTTTGCCTCCCGCCTTTTCTCACCGCCTGCGGCGGCGATTTGAGAGAGAAAGTGCCTGCGGGCTATGTGCCGCAGGAGTATAGCCCGCAGGCACTTTCTCTCTTTTTCTCACTGCGAAGCGGCGAGCATGTAGCAAACAGTGGATATCGAGGTATTTAGCGCAGCAAGAGCCAGATTGTCAACGCGCCTGCCGCTAACATTACAGGTGTTACGATAATGCCAACTTTGAAATAGTCCAGCCCCGATACCTCTATATTACGCCGCCGCAGGATCAATAGCCATAAAACGGTTGCCAGCGAGCCAACGGTGGTCAAATTTGGCCCCAGGTCGCAGCCGAAAATGGTAGCAGCAATGAACCCAAGTCGCGTCGTGAGCGCGGCATGTTGGGCGCTTTGCAATGCTGAGGTCAGCACTACCGCCATCGGCACATTGTTGATGAGATTGGTACCGAGCGTGGCGCCTGCCGTGCCGATCATCACCGCTCCGAAACTATGACCGCCCGACAAAGATAGCAGCAATTGCCCAAATAGAGCCGTCAGGTGCGTATTCTCAACGGCGCGTACCAGGATGAACATGCCGGCGATAAAACCGAAAATCGACCAGGAAATATGTTTGCCTACCTCCCGCACTGTTGATTGCTTCCAACGCAAAGCTCCTATCAATAAGAGCGCCGCGCCTGCCAGTGCTACAATCGAGAGCGGAAATTGCGCTGCTGAGGCTGCGATATACGCCATAACAACACATAGCAAAACTCCACAGGTATAACGGAAATAAGCCGGGTGGCAAATCGCCTCTGCTGCCGTTGCCAGGCGTTTGATGTCGAACTTGCCCCGCAATTTGTTTCGATACAGGATAAAGAAGACCAGCATATTGATGCTGATAACCACCAGCGCCGGGATGAACAGCAGGCGCAGGAATGTCCACAGGTCGAGCTTGAACGTCGAAAGCACAATAATATTGATAGGATTGCTAACTGGCAGCAGGAATGAGGCAGTGTCTGCTATGAAGGTGCAGGCGAACAGGAACGGCAGCGCGGGCAGGCGCAGTCGTGTCACCAGTGTATAAACGATGGGTGTCAGAATCAGCGCGGTGGCATCGTTGGAGAGTACCATCGAGATCAGGCTGCCCAGGATGAACACGTTGAAAAATAAACGCCGCGCGCTGCCACCGGATAGCCGGGCTGCCTGTGCTGCCAGCCAGTCAAAGAGACCGGCCGCATCGACAAGCGCGGAGAGCGTCATCATACCCAGGAAAAAGAAAAAGATATTCCAGTCCTGTAGCAGTGTCCTCAGCGCGTCCAGAGGATTAATCAACCCCGCAATGAGCAGCAGCCCGGCTCCGGCCAGCGCGAAACGCGCCTCGTCAAGCTTGAACGGGCGAATCATAATGCCAGCCAGAGTAAAGATAGTGATACATACTATAAGCAGCGTGCTGGCGAGCGCGGGCAAGGGAAAGAATAAGAACATGTGACCCTATGGTTTCATGATTATGAAACTCTGCAAATCCACTTGCTATCTACACTCTTCACTGGCCGAAAACGTGTCACTTGCCGAATCTTTGAGCAGAGCGCGCCCTGGCTTTAACCGCTTCTTCCTGCCGGTTTTTCGGCGCTGCGGGAGTTTCGAGCGAGCCGAGCAACTGACTTGAGATTCTGGCGATGTCATCGACTGCCGCATAGAAAGCGGCCTCGTTCATCTTCGAAGGTGTGTTGAAGCCACTGAGCTTCCTGACGAACTGTAGCGATGCAGCGCGAATCTCTTCCTCCGTGGCCGCCGGGTCAAAGTTGAAAAGCGTCCGAATGTTTCTACACATCCCGTTTTGCCTCCAGCTCAAGTCTACTTCTCATGGTATTCTCCTTTGCAACAACTGAAACTTCTGCACCATGTGCTACTCGACGGATTGACCGCGCTATGTTATCATCCTAACCACATCATACGATACGACAATAAAGGATAAGCAAGAGAGTGTATCTAAAACGCCTGGAAATGCTGGGATTTAAAAGCTTTGCCACGCGCACCCAGTTGGAGTATAGCACGGGCATCACGGCGGTAGTCGGGCCAAATGGCGCGGGCAAGTCCAACGTAGCCGATGCCGTGCGCTGGGTGCTGGGCGAACAGAGTATGCGCCAGTTGCGCGGCAAAAAGAGCGAAGATATCATCTTTTCCGGTGGACACGGCAAAGCCGCGCTCGGCATGGCGGAAGTCTCTTTGACCCTCGACAACAGCACGGGTTGGGTTCCCTCAGAATACAGCGAAATCACGGTGACGCGGCGCAGTTACCGTTCGGGCGAGAACGAATATCTCATCAATAAGCAGAAAGTGCGCCTCAAGGATGTTGTTTTGCTGCTGGCCCAGGCCCGTATCGGCCACGATTCGTATACCGTCGTCGGCCAGGGACAGATCGATGCCGCGCTGAGCCTGCGCGCCGAGGAGCGGCGCGGCCTGTTTGAGGATGCCGCCGGTATTCGCCCGTACCAGGTGCAGCGAACCGAGGCCGAAAATCGCCTGCGCCAGACCGAACAAAATCTGGAACGCCTGCGCGACATTGTGAGCGAGATCGAGCCGCGACTGGAACCACTGGCCGAGCAAGCTCACCGCGCCGTTGAGTCCCGGCAACTCAATAGCGAACTGCAAGAAGTCCTGCTGACCTGGTACGCCCTGCAATGGAGACGCCTGCGTTCCGCGAAGGAACAAAGTGATGAAGCCGAGCAGGCCATGGCGCGCAAAGTGCGAGACGTGGAAGAGTCGGTGCAGGCAACCGAACAACGCCGGGAAACGCTGCGCCTCAAGAGACAGCAGGCGCAAAGCGCCATTGCGCAGGCGCGTGAGGCCAATAACGAAGCCAACGCCGCCGCGCAGCGTATTGAGCGCGAGATTGCTGTCAGCCAGGAACGCATCGTGGGTTTGGAACGCCAGCAGGAAGAACAGCGCCAGGAAGAGATGCGCCTGCGCGAACGCCTGATTGCCGCGCAACGCAATGTGATCGATCTGGAAGAGCAATGCGATCTGGCCGATGAAGCCATCGACAACGATGCTGCCGTTCTGGCTGCGCGTGAGAGCCAGGTGGCGAAGGCGCAAAAAGAATTTGAGATGGACGAGCGACGCCTGCGTTCGTCGCAAAGCGAACTCATTCAGGTTCAGGCGCGCCTGGGAGCCAGCCAGAGCGACCTGGGCCGCCAACAGAAGCACCTGGGCGAGCGCAACCGCATCCTGGCGGCGCGCCGCGACACCATTTCCCAATCGCAGCAGACCATCCGCGCCCTGGAAACACGTCTGCTCGAAGAGCGCGCCCGCCTGGACACTGCGCGAAATGAGGAGCAGCAAATCACGCAGCGTCGCCAGACCATTAACCGCGCCATCAGCGATGCCCAGCAGGAGATGGAACGCTATAAACAGAGCTTGAGCGAGGCAGAGCGACTGAGGCGCACCGTCTCTGATCGCCTGAACATGCTCAATAACTGGCGCACCAGCCTGAGCGGATATAGCGACGGGGTACGCGCCCTGTTGCGCGCCCCGTCTGGCAAGCTGAGCGGTTTGCTCGGTCCTGTCCCGCAATTAGGTGTTGCACCCGCTGGACTCGAAAGCGCCTTAGAAGCGGCGCTTGGTCCCTACCTGCAAGCCGTTGTGACACAAACCTTCGAAGAAGCGCGCCTCTGCCTGGATTATTTACGGCAGAACAAAGCTGGCAAAGCCATGCTCGTCTGGTTGGAAAGCGCACCGGACGCAGCATAGCAGGCGCGCCACGGCGGAAGCAGCCGCGCTCGATGCGCTGCTCGCGGAAATGCCGGAATTGAGAGCCAGCGTCAAGGGACTGGCATGGCGCTTTATGCAGTGCGAGCCGCGCTACGTTCCCCTCTTTCAACGTATACTGCGCGGCATTGTGATCGCCGATGATCTGGAAACGGCGCGCACTGTACTGCATCGCCTGGAACAACAGCACGGTAGTGAGTACAGCCTTCATTCGCTCGTTACCCTGGGCGGCGAAGTCTTGCACGCGCATGGCTGGCTGACCGGGGGCGGCAATAAAGATGGCGGACAGCAAGGATTGCTGGCATACGAACGCGAATTGCGCGAATTGCCGCGCCAACTGGACGAACACGTAGCCCTGATTAACACGTTGAACGGCAGAATTAGCGAGGTGCAGCGCGGTATCGAGGCGCGGCGCGTCGAGCAGAGCGCGGTAGACAAAGAACTCCAGAAAAACGCCAGCGCTGTTAGCGAATACAATAGAGCATTGAACGCGACCCAACGCGAGCTTGATCGCGTCCAGACCGAGCTACTAGCGGCGCAATCGGTCGAACAACAACTGGCAGCAGAACTGGCCGGGTTGGAGCAGGAAGTGCAGGCCGCGCTTGAACGAGTGCGTGCCCATGAAAAGTCGCAGCGCGAAATGACCGGGCTGGTCGAGGAACTCCAGCGTGAGGTCGAGGAACGCGCGCTGGTATTTCGACGCCAGCAGGACGAACTGGGCAGATCACGCACCGCCCTGGCCGTCAAACGCCAGGAGGCGAAGTCGCTGCGCCAGCAACTTGCAACACAGCAGTTGGCGGCGCAGGACTTGAAGGCGCAAATCGAGCAGCGCGCCACTCGTATGCAGGAGGCGCAGGCGCAATTTTCGGCGTTACGTACCGCCATCGACTCGCATCAAGCGCAACTCGAACAGGCGCAGGCGCGCGAGCAGGCGCTCACCAGGGAATTGCACCAATCCGAAGAAAAGGCCAGCGCCCTCGATCTGCAAATACTTGCTATCGAACAGGAAACTTTGCGACTTCGCCAGCACCTGAACGAACTGGAAGTCGCCTACCGCCGCTGTTTGCTCGATAGCCAGAAAGCGCGCGACGCCGTTGATACCCTGCTGCAACAATTACAGGAGGAAATGGGCGTGGCTGACCCCGCCGAGCTGGCCCTTTATGCCGCCCGCAACTATCTTGAGAAAGACGGGGAAGAGGGAGACGAGGAAAGGGGAACGAGCGCACAGGTTCAAATAGCTGCTTCTGGTGAGAATACGGTGCTTTCGGAAGAAGAGGAAACACATCTTCGCAAACTACGCCGCCGCGTCGATAGCCTGCGCGGTCGTCTCAAGGCGCTGGGAGGCAGCGACCCTGATGCTCCACGCCAGTACGAGGAAACGCGCACGCGCTTCGAGTTTCTCACCACGCAAATAGCCGATATGGACTCGGCGGCCCTGCACCTGCGCACCATCATCGGCCAGTTGGACGCGACCATGGCGCGCCAGTTCGAGTCCACGTTCGAGGCGGTCAATGCGCGTTTCCGCGAGCATTTCACCACGCTCTTTAATGGAGGTCATGCCCGGCTCGAATTGCTTGCTGCTAAAAATGAGGATGATGGCGAGTCACGCTCTGAAGTCTCGGCCATGCCAGCCGGAGTCGAGGTCATCGTACAACCTCCCGGCAAGAAGGTGCAGGACCTCTCGCTGCTCTCAGGTGGGGAACGCGCGCTGGTTTCGGCTGCGCTTTTATTCGCCCTGTTGGAGATCAACCCGCCGCCGTTTTGCCTGCTCGACGAAGTGGACGCCGCCCTCGACGAATCGAATGTCGCTCGCTTCTGTGAAATCTTGAAACGCCTGGCGCAGCGCACGCAATTTATCGTGATTACGCATAACCGCGTTACCATGATGGCGGCCCAGGTTATTTACGGCGTCTCGATGGGCGGCGATAGCGTCTCGCGCCTGCTCTCCATGAAGCTTGAGGAAGTTCCGGTTGGTGGTGACCGCTAACAGCAGAAAGGCAGTGAACGCGCATCGTGGCATCATTCTCGGCACCAGTCCTATGTCAGATCTTCATTGGCCGCGCATCCGAACGCGACGCGCTCTACCGGCTCATTGATCGAACTCAGAGCGGGCAGGGACAGGTCGCCCTCGTGTCGGGTGAGGCCGGTATTGGTAAATCACGCCTGCTTGCCGAGGCAAAAGCCCGCGCGGCTGCTCAAGATTTTCTCCTGCTCCAGGGCAACTGCTTCCAGATGGATAGCTCGTACCCCTATGCGCCTCTGCTCGACCTGTTGCGAGCCTTTGTCTCGCGCTATCCACTCGCCACCAGTGAAGGTTCTCTTGTGTTGGAATTTGCCCGGCTTCTACCCGAAATGGCGCAGGATCTGACCGGTCCTATCCCGATCTCTTTGTCAGACCCAGAGCAGGAGAAACGCCGCCTTTTTGCGGCCCTGACGCGCTTTTTCAAAGAACAGGCCAGCCAACGACCCGTGCTGCTCGTTATCGAAGACCTGCACTGGTGCGACGATATCAGCCTGGAATTTCTCCAGACCCTGGCCCGTCTCTGTGCCACTCACCCACTTCTGCTCTTGATGACCTACCGCAGTGACGAGATTCAACCGGTGCTACAACGTTTTCTCGCGCAACTGGATCGCGCGCGTCTGTCCCAGGAGCTACAACTGAAGCCGTTCTCGCTCGGCGACGTTGATGCTATGCTCGGTTCCATGCTTCCTCTCGATGAAGCTGAACAGGCTCACCTGTTAGAGCTTATCTACCCGCTCACCGAGGGCAACCCATTCTTCGTTGAGGAGGTGCTTACCTCGCTCGTCTCACATAGAGAGGTGTTGTCCGATGATGGCAACTGGCAGCGCAAGCCCCATCCAGACCATAAAAGCGAATCCCTGCCCGTTCCACGCAGCGTGCAGGACGCCGTGCAGCAGCGCACACAGCAACTGAGTGCGGATGCCATGCAAGTTGTCACCTTTGCCGCCGTTGCAGGTAGGCGCTTTGATTTTACCGTACTCCAACAGGTTATGCGCTGTGATGAAGAACAATTGCTGCATGCTGATGAAGGAATTGGTGGCCGCCCAACTCGTGGTTGAAGTATCGGCAGAACAATTTGCCTTCCGCCACGCGCTCACTCAACAGGCCGTGTATACAGGTTTGTTTGCGCGTGAGCGCCGTTCGTTGCATTACGCGCTCGCGCAATCCATAGAGCAGCTTTACACTCCAACACCTGTGCTCGATGCCCACCTGGAAGATCTGGCCTATCACTATTATGAGGCCGAGTCCTGGTCAAAAGCCCTGGAATACGCACAGCGCGTAGGGGAAAAGGCCCTGGCCCTGTACGCGCCACATGCGGCTGTTGATCACTTCACACACGCGCTCTTCGCTCTCCAACACCTTCCAGGGGCGCAGCCTTCGCCAGTCTATCGCCTGCGTGGTCAAGCCTATGAAACGCTCGGCGACTTTGAGCGCGCGCGCGGCGATTATGAACGCGCGTTGGAGATAGCGCGTGCCGCGCATGATCGCCAGATGGAATGGCAGAGCATGACAGCCCTCGGGTTTTTGTGGACTGGACACGATTACGAACGCGCGGGTACGTGGTTTCGCCAGGCGCTAGCGCTGGCCGAGAGAACTTGATGATCTCACTCTGCGCGCCCACAGCCTCAATCGTCTGGGCAACTGGCTGCAGAACACAGGCCGCATCCAGGAGGCGACTTGAGGCCCATCAGGAGGCGCTTCGTCTGTTTGAAATGCGAGCCGACAGACAGGGTATGGCTGAAACGCTTGAAGAGCTTGGCATGGCCTATTTTTTTACCGGAGACCCGGCCAGGGCGGTGAAGGATTTTTTTGGACGAGTGATTGAGCTGTTCCGTAGCCTGGGCGACCGTCAAAGCCTGTTCTCCGTCCTGGCTGCGCGAGCCATAGACGCAGCTCCAGAGACGATTGAAACGACCTTCAGCGCGCTCCTAACACGTGATGAGTGCGTGCAAGATGCTGAAGAGGCTTTGCTGCCTGGCACGTCAGACGAACTCACCATCAGGGCAGGCCTTTGTAGAAATGGCAACCTCACTGGTCCTGTCCTCCTTCGGCGAATTCGGTCCATCACTGGCCCATGCACAGGAGGCGCTAGCGCCTCGCCACCAGCCATCGAGCACCAGGAGTGGATCGCCGCCACCAACGGCGCGTTGGGACAACTGTATCTCTTGCTGCTTGAACCTGACCGGGCGGTTTCCTGTTTGGAAGCCGGAGTAGCAGGAGCGCAGGCGCTTGGCTCGATGATCTGGATCGGATATCTGACTCCGTACCTGGCGCTGGCCTACCTCCTCAAGCGAGAGTTTCCTCGCGCAGAAGCAACGCTCAAGACCGTCGTGCCGCGAGATCAGCAGCCGGGCAACTTTTTTGAACGACAGGCGGCCCGCGCCTGGGGCGAACTGGCGCTGGCGCAGGGAGAGGCGGCTCGCGCATTAGCCATTGCAGAGCAATTGATTGTATCCGCTCCGGGCGATATGCAGCAACCCATCCCTCATCTGCTGGCCTTGAAAGGCGAAGCTCTCATCGCCCTGAAACGCCTGGAGGAAGCAGTCGAAGTCTTAGAAGACGCCAAACTGGGCGCAGAGCAGCGTCAGGCTCCATCAATCCTCTGGCGTATCCATCGCTCCTTGGGGCGCGTCTATCACCTGCTCAAGCGAGAGGATGCAGGCGCAGCGTGAATGGAGCGCCGCCCGCGATATCATCGCCAGACTGGCCGCGACCATCGATGAAACCGCGTTGCGAGAGCATTTCTTACGCACAGCTCTGTCTTCTCTCCCACCGGAAAAGCCGCTCTCATCAGAGGCTCTGATCAGCAGCAAAGTATGGCGGCCTTTCCGCGCGCGAACGCGAAGTGGCGGCGCTCGTTGTCCGCGGGCGTACTAACCGGGAGATTGCCGACTCCCTGGTAGTGAGCGAACGGACAGCCGAAGCGCATGTAAGTAATATTCTGGGGAAATTGGGTTTTACCACGCGAGCGCAGATAGCAGCCTGGGCCGTCGAAAAAGGGCTGACCTCTACTCACTAGCTACGTACTTTCCTTCCTCTTCACAAAAAGATACGTACCGCTTTCTCCCGCTTCATGGTACTTTCCACAATGGCAAGTGATTATTTTCCAGCTATACTCCCTTCAGAAGCGGTGCTTCCACAGAAAAGCCAAACAAGAAAGGGAAAAAACATCATGTCAACATCTCAGAAGAAGAGCTTCAATGCGCCAGACGAGACGCGCACACCCCCACAAGCAAAGATGGAATTCGTCAATTTTGGTGATATGACCATCGTCAGAATGACCTGTGAGCCAGGCTGGAAGTGGTCCGAGCATATGAGACCCATTGCTGGGACGCACAGTTGCCAGAGACCCCATTTTACCTACATCATTTCTGGACACTTTCGCACAGTGCTGGATGATGGCACGGTGGACGATTTGGGACCGGGTGATATCGCGATTACTCCACCGGGACATGATGCCTGGGTTGTAGGCGATGAGCCATGCGTTCTCTTCGACTTCCAGGACGCGAGCAGGAATGTCTAAGCAAAAGGGTGAGTGAATCCACGAGACCTTCATGGAAGTTTCACTGAAACTGAGGAATGAAACAATGCGCGTACTCATTGCAACCATCTCTGCCTATGGCCATCTCCAGCCGCTTTTACCGCTCGCGCAGGCCCTTGTTGATGCCGGGCATGAGGTGGCTATAGCCTCCGGCCCTGATATGTGCCTGCGAGCCGAAGCCGCCGGTTTTGCAACGTTTAACGCGGGGATTACCGCCGATGTCGCTTTCGGACAGCTGGCTGCGCGTTTTCCTGACCAGGAATATAATCGGCTCGAACCGTCCGAAATCCTCGACTGGTACGTGCCTCACCTGTTCGGGGAAGTGATGGCTCCGATAATGCTTGGCGATCTGGAGCCTCTCGTGCGAAAATGGCGGCCGGATGTCATCCTGCATGATATCTGGGAGTTCGCCGCTCCAATCGCGGCAGCGAGCGCGGGCATTCCCAGCGTCAGTCAAACACTCGGCCTGCGCTTCGATGACCGGATACTCGATGCCGTCGCGGCGCTGTCGCCCCACTGTGGCGGCAGCGCGGCCTTGAGCCTGACCCGGAGGCGGGTCTTTATCGCCATCTTTGCCTGGATATCACGCCACCCGGCTTACAGCCCTACGATTCAGCGTGTCACCGCAGGCACCATGCACCCGCTGCGCCCTATCGCTCAGCCGCCGGTTCCCGGTGAGGAGCTGCCGCAGTGGATCGAGAGTAGACGAGACGTACCGCTAGTACATACGACACTCGGGACGAACATCAGTACCAACACCGACATTTCGATGTTCCGCAGTGTGATCGAGGGGCTGGGCGACCTGGATATCGATGTGCTTATCACTATTGGGTTCGACAAGTACCCCGCCTCGATTGGGCCACTGGCAAGCAATATGCATGTGGAAAACTACGTCCCACAATCGCTGCTCCTGCCCCATTGCTCAGCGGTGATCTGTCACGGCGGCGCGGGCAGCACGCTCAGCTGCGTTGGCGCAAGGCTTGCCGCTGTTGATCCTCCCTCAAGGGGCTGACCAGTACATCATCGGCAACCTCGTCGTAGCGGCTGGAGCGGGACTTCTTCTTGCTCCTCCCGATGTCAATCCATCGAGCGTGCGGGCAAGTGTGCTCGCTCTCCTGAGCCAACCTGATCGCTGGGTGGGCGCTCGCCGTTTGCAGCGCGAAATCGCGGCCATGCCGGGCCCTGCTGAGGCGGTTCATTTGATCGAACGGCTTGTCGCAGTCCGTTCATAAGGAGTTAGGGGTGTTCGATTACTACCCGAACCCCAATATTGTGTTTCTTCCTCCCAAAAGCTTGCATCTACCCGCGCAAATAGTTAAGATAGAGGCAAACGCCAGAGGAGAAACCATTGTTATGAGCGACCCGTCCAGCCCGTTGTCTTCATCGCCACTGCCTCCATCTTCGGATAAGCTATCGCGACCACTAAAGCCTGCGCGCAAACGCCGTTCCGGGCGTGTTCTTCGTATCATCGTCCCGATTATCACGCTCCTGCTTGGCATTGCTATTGGCATCATTTCACTGCTCCTCTTTGGACTGTCGGGCGAAGGGCAAGCACTGCCAGTACCGGGACCGGGCAAGACTGATATCAGCGTGGTGGCCGATAAAGCATTTATTACCTCGCTCATTACAGTAAAATTGCGCCAATCAGGCTTGCCCGGCACAGTGCAAAATGTACAGGTAGACCTTGCCAGTGGCGACCAGTTGACCATTAACGGCGACGATGGCTTTAACATAATGGGCTTAGGCTTTACCAAACATTTTACCGTCATTGTGCAGCCCTACGTCAGCAATTGTTCACTCCAAATTCACGTCACCCACGCTGATCTGAGTTCAATACCCGTAACCAGTTTTGTCTCCACCTTCGAGGCGAGCGTCAACCAGCAGTTTCAACAAAAACCTACCAGCTTGCCCCAGGGCTTTCAATATTGCGCTACTAGCGCCAGCACACAACCCACCGGGATATTGCTTACCTATTCTGCTATCCCTGTATAGAAAAGTTTATCTGGTGATAGATGCAATGCAAGTTTTTATAGTTTACACGATCTTCACGGCGGTAATGCCCGACATGGTGCCGATGAAGATGCTGGTGCCAGCAATGGTTGGGGTCGCGAAACGATTCACCTGTCCAACGTTCAACGAAGTGAGAACCTGTCCGCTATCTCTATTGAGCGCGTAGAGCATATCATTGGTGAGACTATACACCGTATGACCGCCGACGACTGGCGAGCCGGTGATGTTCCCCGAAGCTTGCCAGCCCAGTTGCATTTTCCCATTTGCGTCTACAGTAATCTGGAGCACTCCATCCGTGCAGGGGATAAAGATGATCGAGCCGACCGTGGCCGCGCCACCAAAGGATTGACACACATCCTGCGCGTCGATCTGCCCACCGATGCCGCCGAGCGAATTGGCGCGCAGGGTATATCCCTTGCCGGATTTGCCCGCCGCGAAGACGAAATTGCCGGGAAGCAATACGGCACCTTGCGATCCCATATCAGCGTCATCCGCATTTTCCTGTCCCCAGGTTGTAGGCGCGAACCCATCTAATAGTTTCAGCGTAGGGGAGAGCTTCAGGATTGAATCGCTGTGATCCCACTGGCCCGAAGTGATCTCGCCGTTGCCAACCGAGACGTAGAGGTTGCCTTCCGCGTCCGCGCTGGCGCCCGGTGTGGCCCAGATGCCCCCCTCGCGCGGCGTTGGCACACGGTAGACAAGCAGTGGCCCCTGACCATCGGTTCTTGAAGCAACGACTCGACCAATATAGTCCGAACAGTCGCCATCCAGACCGCCATAGGGGATATAGACCCTGCCGTTCGCAAGGGTAAGCGCGCCGCGCTGCTGGTGCGCCACTGGGTCCATACCATCGGTATCGACCAGGCGGCGCACTTTCACCTGTCCATTCGTGACATCCACTCCCACCAGGATGTGCGCCGGTCCGCTCACCTCCGCGACAGCGAACACCAGGCCGGTCGCGGGATCATACACGGGCGTGCCGGTAATGCCCAGCGGGTCAATATTTCCGCAGGGGAGCGAGGATTGCGGCACAGGCGTACCTACGTTGGTATGCCACAATACGTGGCCTGTCGCGGGATCGAGCGCGTAGAGCGTATTTCCCTCCGTCGCTACAATGACACGATTACCGACCACTAGCGGTTCCGCGTAGACCGCTCCATCCAGTTGCGTTCCCCAGGTTTTGGTCAGGTTGTGTGGATCGGGAGTATTTGGGATATATCCGGTGCGCTGGTTATTACGATGATAAGTAGTCCAATCGGTGTTGTTTGCAACCGGAACAGTAGATGTTGCGCCAGGTTGCGCTGGCTGTGCTGTCAGCGCCAGAGGCGTAATGGACGGTGTGGATGTGGTGCTGCCACCACAGGCAGAAAGGAGTATCATTAGAAGTAAGCCCGTAGCTGTCCATTTTCCATAACGGGCAGGATGCTGCCAGAAATAGCGTTTCTCTCTATAAGCGAAGGAGAGAGAAGAGGAAACAAATGAGCGTAATGCTCGATGACACGGCGATGAATGCCAGAGCAGATGTATCGATCATCGTGCGTTTGTCCTATCTTTCCAGCTTGTTGTCTTGTACTCCTTTAGATAACATATGGCTATCGGGCAACCCCCAACATTCGCCAATTCTTACAGTCTACAATGATTTGCAATGGTTTGATAGTGCAGGTGGTAAGTAGCTGTCACCTATGTAACATTTTTCCCTGTCAGACGTTGTTGTGTACGAGATGTCTCTTCTATAAAAAAATAATCAATGAGGATGGGGGAATAGATGCGCTCACCCAAACGGGACGGCAAAGATAAACAGGCATACGTTCCTTCTGTAGATGATTTGGTTACCGCTGAATGCTACCGGCTGTACGCGCCCAGTCTGTTTAGCTATCTTTGTATGCACATATCATCAGCGAGTGACGCCGAGGATATGCTTTTCGAGGTCTTTCTTGTTGTCCTTGAACACGAACAGGGACTCGAGACAATGCTTGAGGATGAGCAGAGGGCATGGCTATGGACGATTGCGCGTAACAAGCTTATCGACTATCACAGGCGGCTAAGTCATCGGCGCGTGATCCCACTGGAGGACCTGGCAGAGATGATCGGCGACGAGGCCACCCCTGATGAAGTGGCAATGCTTAACGAAGAATACGCGCGCCTTCATACCCATTTGAATCAATTACTCCCGTCGCAGCGGGAAGTGTTGGAATTGCGCTTCACAGCCGGTTTGCGCTGCGCTGAGATTGCCGTGGTGCTGAACAAGAAAGAGGGCGCTATCCGCACCATGATTTCGCGCGCGCTTAATACACTACGCGGCATGTATGGTCAATAGGCGAGAGGAGCATCGACATGGCTTATCACGAGAGCGAGTATTTCACGCCGGACAAAGTAGACGAGCAGATAGCTTTTTCTCTGGACGAGGAGCGAGCGACTCTTGACCCTCCCGGTACGCAGGTCGTTCAATTGCTTCAGCGTCATTACGCGCTTGTTGATGATTACGGCCAACCTCTGGCGCGCGTCTGGAACCGCCTTGAACAACATCGCGCTTCCCTACAACCCTCCCACGATGAAGGAGCCAGCCGCAATGGTTTGCCACTGTATAGCGCAGAGCAACCATCGCGGAGCAATCAACCGCAACGCGCCTTCAGGAGTTCGCGGCCACACGCTTCGTTTGCCAGCCGTCTCGCATTGACCGCAGCGATCGTCTTTATTACTCTGTTGGTGGGAGCCACCTTTGCCGTTTTTCACCTGACTCGACCGGGTCATGAGACAGGTGGATTTCACGCGACTCCGACAAATCGCCCAACAAATCATCCAACCGCCGGCACGGATCAGATCTATGCCATTGTGAATAACATTCTCTATCGCTACGATGCTAGAACGCACAAGCCTCTCTGGAGCTTTCAAATGTCTGTCCCCAATCAGGCCCAAAATATCGGTTCTCGCGGGCAGGTGGTGGGAAGTGTATTGTATATGCTCGGCACTGGAAGTGATGGATACTACTCCTACGCGCTAAATACGTCCGATGGCTCGTTGCGTTGGCGGTATAAGGTACAGTATCAGACCCGTGATCTCAGCCTTTTAGGCGATCAACTCGTATCCAATGGCGCCGTGTATTTTTCAGAGGTATCTGCCTTTAATGGCTATAGCATTCTGACAGCGCTTGATGCTTCGCGAGGGACCATCCTGTGGCAGCACCGCTACAATGGCACGGGCACCATGAATTCTATCTCATCCGGTCGATGAATTCCGCCGGGATGTTCTTGCAGGCTGCGAGCAGCACGACGCTCTACGGAACGACGTTTACAGGTATGGGCAGTAAGGTGACAACGACGCTCTATGCCATCAGCGCCAGTAATGGTTCTGTACTCTGGCAAAAGAAAGTCTCGACCAATGGCGATATGCCGGATGAGATTGGCGGACTCGTGATTGATGGAGTTTTCTGTCTCTCCGCATCTCCTCACCTCTATGGATTTGATGCGTCCACCGGGGAGCCGAAATGGAGCGTTCCACTTGATGGAAGGGTCTATGACAGTTTTACCTCGTTGAATAGTGTTGTGTATGTGGCGACGACCCATGACCAGGTGAGGCCAGATAATTCTGTCTATGAATCAAGTGGCAGTCTATATGCCGTGCGTGCAAGTGATGGCAAGCAGCTCTGGCGATACCACGCGCAGGGAGGAGTATTTTCTCCGCTGGCGCAGAACGGCACGGTATTCGTCAGCGTCTCGCGGATGGATGCTGCATCACCACAAAGTGTTGTGGCGCTCGGTATAAATAGCGGTGATATCCTCTGGACTCATCCAGAGCCTGCTGGGCCGGGTGCAGGTATCGCAACGCAAATCACCATCGGCAAGAGCTTCCTCTATGCGAACAATTCCGACGGTCAGATAGATGTCTGGCAGTCCTCCGATGGTAAACCTGTAGGCGCATTTCCCATACCCGCTCCTGCTTACGGTGCGCTGGAAGCGATTGCTGTAGTGACGGTCGTTCCGTAGGTGGTTGAATTTTTAGGACGAACTGCCGGGAATGCCCTCGTAGCTACTGCTGGTAATGCTCAACGATCTCAGGATCGCGCTCCTTTGCATCGTCAGGGCTGAGTCCCGCGTGGCGGCGCGCCCGTCGTTGGCGCAGCAAATCCCAGCATTGGTCCAGGCTGACCTCGAGCTGCTTCATACGCGCATGTTGCTCGTCATCCAGCCCGACGCCTTCCGCGTGTTGCATAAGTTGGTGTTCTTCCTGCACCAACTTCTCGATGTGTTGAAAGAGTTCTGTATCGGTCATATCTGGCTCCTTATGTTTTATCCCTAAATGGGTCGTTACTTTCGTTTCCTCTGCTATTCTATCCAATGCTTTGCGCGTGCGCAAGCCAGGAAATTATTTTCAGTCACCGGTAGACAAATTGATGGGCAGCCCCTCTAATTGCATGATTTTAAGCGCGTTTGTAGTCGGGCATGGCCCGTCGCGCAGCGTGTAATCGAATTCCATGTGTCCATCGATGACATCCTCGCGGAAGTGGTAATTTTTAACGGCTGGTAGCCGGGTCTCCAGCTTCACCAACTCCAAATCGTGGGTGGTGATTACACCCAGACAGTTGCGCCCGGCCAGTGCGGATATATACGCCTCGCTGCCGATCAGACGTTCGCGGTTATTGGTTCCCTTGAAAATCTCGTCGATCAGGAAGAACAGTGGCATTTCCTGTCGCTGCTCGCCCAATTCGATGGCATCCAACAAGGCTTTCAAGCGCCTGACCTCGGCGTAGAAATAGGAATAGCCATCGGTAACAGAGTCGCTGATTTTAATGCAGGTGAATAGCCGGAACAGGCAAGTTTGGAAGATGCTGGCATTGACGGGGCCACCCGCGTAAGCCAGGCAGAGATTGATGCCCAGCGTGCGCAAAAAAGTGCTTTTGCCCGACATGTTGGAACCGGTAATAATGGCGATTTCTCCCGTGTTCGGTATAGAGAAGTCGTTCACCACTTTTTGCTCTAGCGGAAGCAGTGGATGTCCCAATCCTTTTACTACCAAATCGGGCTGTTCATCGTGAGTGGGATGCTCCGTTACTTGCGGCAAGGTATATTCGGGGTTGAGATAGGCAAAGGTTGCCAGCGAATGTAACGCCTCAAGCTCGAACCAGGTATCCAGCCAGAGCGGCAGGCGACCGGCTATTTGATCCCTGTACTGGTTGAAGCGATAGGCGAAATAGAAGTCCCAGGGAACCAGCGCGTTGACGACGACCCACAACAGCATATTCTTTTGCAGACTTGATGCTGCCGCCACCCGTGCTACTTTGTTCAGAAGCGTTGATGGTTTCAAAGCCGGTTCAGCGAAAAAAGGCTGGCATAACGCTTTAAGCTGAGTGTGTCCACCGTAGCGATAAGATTCCAGGTACTCAAAAATCGCGCTGAGGTGTACGAAGCTGTCAGCGATGAAATTGGCATCTTCAAATGTGTCGCCGCGCTGGTTTTTGGTGACGAACAGGTAGATGATGGTCAATAACAGCGCGAGAACCCAGTATTGGGGAATGAGCGCGAACAGATTGAGCACGAACAGTGTGACTGTGCTGATCGACAGGGCCAGCGATAGTAAGAGCAGTGGCAGGAGCGCCGGGGTTGAGTGACGTTCACTCAGCCAGTTGAGGAGTCGTTTCCCCTCCCATAATTGGCCCTGGTTGCGCGCAGCTACCAGAGATTTCATCGATACCCTGTCACGGAAAAGGACAAGCGGGGCCAACTCGGAAATGAGCGCCTGTCTTCTTTGTATGACCTGAGCATCCGGTGTAGTTGCCAGCAGCCATTCGCGCAGGCGCTGACTTCCTTCGGCAGAACTGGCGGTATCGAGCAACTGGTGCAGGGAATGCCTGCCTGTGATATCGAGATCGATTTCAAAGGGATGCTCCTGGCGAGCATCATGGAAACGGGCTGGCGGGATACCTTCCCAGTCGAGGCGTATACGCGCCACCTGCGTCAACTTGATGCGCAGTAAGATGCTGTGCCGCTTGATGCTCCGATCAAGGCGCTGGTGAAAATAGACCGCGATGCTGAAGACAACGATCGTCACTGCCGCGCATGTTATGAGGAGCCACCAGCCTACCAGCAAAAAGGCCAGGACACTCAAGAGAGCGCCGCCAAAGAAAATGCTCACGCGCGTCCAACCGAGACGATTACTTCGGCCATCCAGTAAGTGCAAACGACGCTGCAATCGCTGAATTTGCCGCTCAATGACTTTTAAACGTGTCTGTTTTTCGTTCAACTGGTCTTCTTTTCTTCTTCATTGTTTTTCCATAGTATACCCGCTAGCGTCCATACATGCTTATGCGTTCGGGACGCCGCACAAAGAAGTAAATGGCAGCGCCTACAAAATGCAGGAAGAAGATGACAATGACCCATACCAATTTGGAGTTACCCTGGTCGGGTTCTTTCACCAGGCAGTCGATCAACATCCATATCCAGAAGATGGAGCCAAGAATGCCAATAACAAAGATAATGCCAAAAAGTAACAGTAAAGCCAGACTAAATCCAGTAACTGCCATATATTTCGCTCCTTGATGCTATGATGCTATTTATTTTGCTATTTCCAGTGAGTACTGATACGTATTAACGCACAAACATTGTGCATCTACAATCTGCTAGCCCACCGGCTTTGTTTGCGCCATGCAAGCCGCCTGTTAGCCTACACCGGTGTCTTGATTGTGAAGAGGAATACAGGCGGTTCAAATGATTTTGCCGCGACGCGCTAACTCTTCCAGGTAATCGGCCATCACCGCCTTATGTTCGGGCGAGTTGAGGCAGTCTTCTTCCGCGTCTACCATATCGTTCAGCAGCGTGTCAAAATCCGCGTCGAAGGCGCGGTCGATCTGGCGTTTGGTGTGCTTCAGGGCGGTGAATGGTATCGACAGCAGCTCGTCAGCCAGGGCCTGCGCGCGTTGCTCCAGATGATCGAGTTGGCAGACTTCGGCCAGCAGACCCATATGGAGTCCCTCAGAGGCCGAGAAGCGCCGACCGAGGAGGCAGAGTTGTTTGGCTGGCCCGATGCCTATGATGCGCGCGAGGCGCATGGGACCCAGCGCGGCTACCAGCCCTTCGCGCACGGCTGGAATGCTGAGGATAGCGTCGTTGCTGGCTATGCGCAGGTCGCAGGCCAGTGCGACTTGCAGGCCGCCTCCCAGACAATAGCCCTGGATGGCGGCAACGGTGATGGCGTCGAGGGTTGCCAGCGTGCTGACGCCTTTTTCCCAGGTGGCAAACCAATCGCGGGTCAAGTTGCCTTTTGCCAATTCTTTGGTATCGAGTCCGCTGCAAAAGGCGCGTCCCTCGCCGCTCACAATCACTACATGCGTTTCGCTGCTCCGCGCCAGGTAGGTTGTAGCGGTCACAAGGTCCTGTACCCATGCCCAGTTGGCGGCATTGAGCGCGTCAGGGCGATTGAGCCGCAGTCGCGCCAGGTGTCCGTTTACTTCGCAGCGCATCGTCTCAAGCTCAAGTGTCTCCATGTTGATCTCTCCCAGGTGACTTCCGCTCGACTCCTTACCGTATAGGGTAGGGGCGGGGCTTGTCCCCGCTCTGGTACTACGGTGTAATAGCGATGACGCGCAAAGGGCTGCCTGAACCGTTGACGATCTTAAGCGGGGCAGCTATCACGATTGCTCCGGTGGGAGGCAACAGATGCAGGTTCATCAAGCTTGTCAGGCCAAATCTGCCTGCGCCATGCATGAACGTATGGCTGGGAAAAGCCGGATCGAAGCCGCCCGCTTGTCCGGCATCGGTGCCGACGGTTTCGACGCCTACGCCCAGAATGTCGCGTTCATGCGCCAGGAATGCTGAACAGGATGGATGGAAACCGGGTGAATGCGATGAACCATCGGCGCCGATGCCCAGAAATTCCTCGCGTCCCTGGCGTTTGCTCCAACCCGTGCGTACCAGTAGCCACGCGCCCGTCGGCAAGCGGCCATGTTCGCTCTCCCACTGCTCAACGCGCTCGATGGTCAGCAGGAAGTCGGGGTTCTGTGCTACGTCGGTGGTTACGTCGATGACGCAGGCCGGACCTACAAACTTGCGCACCGGAATGGTATCGGTGGCATTGTTGGGTAAATCTTTGCCCGTAATCCAGTGGATAGGCGCGTCAAAGTGCGTCCCTGTATGCTCGCCCAGGTTCAACACGTTCCAGTACCAGGCCGGGCCGCGACTATCGTAACGCGAAATTTCACTGAGCGTCAGTCCAGGCGAGGGCGCAAACATGGGCGGGAGATCAATGACGGGAGTATCTGGCCCCAACGGTGAGGTCAAGTCTACCACTTTGAGTTGGCCTGAATTGAGTTCGCCGATCAGTTGCGTTAAAACGTTCTGGGAAGTGGCTGCCATGTTGGTGTCCTTTCTTTACCCGCTACCTACTTTTATGATATGGAGCGTTTGAAGAATATGAGCGTAGAATGATCACTAAACCATAGCGTTGTCGTTCCTGACATTTCCCAACCCTCACTTCCGAGCTGGTTAAGATAATCGTTGAGTGGAACATTCTTCCAATCTGTCAGTTCTTGCCCGTTCACATATTGTGGGGCAGTCTTGTAGCTGCCTAAACCAAAGGCGCCTAATTGCACCGTCAGATATTCCCATTTTGCCATCGTATCACCCCTCCTTCAGTTTTTTCATGGCTTCCAGCGCGCGTTTGAACTGGAAGCGGTTTTCAAGCAGTGGTAAATCCATGTGGAACGTTTTTGGGCCGATGGCCTCCACTTTAGAGGTGATTGTTGTCAGGGTATCGCTTGCCAGGGCTTCGCGCACGCTTTTCGAGAGGCTTTCGAGTGTGTTGGCTTCCATGACCGATGGGATGCCCGAAGCTCTGGCAATGCCGGCCAGGTCGGTGCCTGTGGCGGTAGCAGTAGGGAAGCCTCCCACGGAGAGCAGGCTTTCGTTATCGAAGACGATGTGTAAGAGGTTGCCCGGCTTGTAACGCGCCATCGTGCTGAGGGTTCCCAGGTTCATGAGCAGCGAGCCGTCGCCATCGAGGACGATTACTTTGTGTTGTGGCATTGACAGGGCGATGCCCAGCCCCATTGAGGAGGCCAGCCCCATCGCGTGTTCAAGATAAAAGAAGTTGGGGCGATGGCCGATGGTATAGAGCTCGGCGGCTACCGCGCCCATGATGGTGACGACGATCTTGTCCTGCAAGTCGGAGTAAATAGCGGTTAAGGCATCGATGCGCAGCATTTCTTAGTCCTCCCACATCAGTTCGCGGGGCAGCAAGATGGCTACCGGGTGCAATGCTGCCTGCGCGAGTGTTTGCGCGTCTTTGATGCGGCGCGGGATATCACCGGCGTTGTTGAGATGCCAGGTGGGAATGTTCATAGCGCGCAAGATTGGCTCAGTTACAGCGCCACCCTGGGTCTGCCAGGGGTCTTTTTCGCCAAAATGCCCGCGATAACTGATAGAATTTTCCTTATATTTTTCCACTATCAGGATGTACCCCGCTTTCTGTAGTGATTTTAGAACTCAAAGACATTTTAGCAGATTTATACCGCGAAAGTACAGAATGCCCCGCTTAGGTGAAAGTCCAGCGTGTGGTAGGGCATGGAAGCCCCGATACCACAGCCGGTTACTACACCAGGAAGCTAGAACTGGAAGCTAGAACTGGACGAAAGCCCCGTCTATAAGATCAAATTTCACCATAGGAGGCACTAATGCAAAGGCAAGCAGAGGTGATCAAGTATTATCAAGCTTCTAAATAACATGCTATACTAAAGACTATCATAGGTTGGCTTCTATATTTTTTTGGGGGGGGCTGCTATGCCTGTTTCGGTAAACAATTCCAGATTGATCTATGAGTCTCTTAAAGCGTGCGACGTTAAGATTATTTCCGCGCTACCTGAAACCTGGCTTGTTCATTTAATCCGTATGGCTGAGGAAGACCCTGACATGACGCTTGTACGTCTTGCGAAAGAGGAAGAGGGCGTTGAAATCTCAGCAGGGGCGCATCTAGCAGGCGTCAACTCTGCGATGCTCATGCAAAATCATGGTTTTCTGGCATCAATCAATGGCATCGTCTCACTGGCACTGCTCTACAAGATACCATTAACATTATTTATCTCTTACAGAGGGCATTTCGGAGAGAAAGACCCCTGGCAAACGCAAGGGGGCCTGGTTACAGAACCAGTTTTGCGTGCGCTGAATATCCCGTTTTGGCATCTCAATAACGTCGGCGATATTCAGCGCCGTATCAAAGATGCGTATACGCTGGCTCATGCGTCCTTACATCCAGTTGCCGTCTTACTGCATCGTGAAGTGATGTGGGAAGAATAACCAATGGTGAAAAGAAAAGCGGCACTGGTGGATGGTTGTCTTGTCTGGCATAGTTTATCCCGACGCGGCGGCTGGCGCTTCCGTCTCCCTGCTAGGTTCAGAACTATGTTAGCTGCTACCAACAGCAAAGTAACCATTAGGGATGTATTGACCCATCTGGCATGATTGCGCCTTTAAGTGATTTGGCTCCTTTCAGTTGTTCTTCGGTAGGGTTAGCTCCACTAAGGTTAGCTCCCGTGAGATCGGTTTGATAGAAATCTACCCCACTAAGATTGGTATTGCGGAGGTTAGCATCTTTAAGTTTGGCTCCACCAAGGTTGGCTCCACCAAGATTGGCCTCTTTGAGGTGAGCATTGCAGAGGTTAGCTTTAATGAGAATAGCTTCTCTGAAATTGGCCTCGCTGAGTATGGCTCCACTGAGGTTGGCTTCTGTGAGGTCTGCTCCGCTGAAGTCAATTTTATGAAGATCAATTTTATAAAGGTTGTCTTCGTGAAGGTCAACGCTTCTTAGATTGGTGTTACTGAAGGTGATAATGCCTGTATGGGCGTCATCAGATGCGACTAGTCCTGACTCACGTAAGAATGTAAGCACGTAGTTTGCTCGTCTTGTGTTTGATTGATACAGTATAGTGAGCGTTCGTACTCGTGCGATCTTGCATGCCTCCTCATACTCTGATTGTGACTCATGTAATCGCCTCGAAAGGAGAAGTTCGGACATTTTATCGATGTATGTTTGTAACGCCGTTTCTTGCTGATTGTCTTTTGCAATCTCACGTTCAGTTTTGTCGCGTTGCTCTATGGCCCTTTCTTCCCTGTTTTTTTGTATTCTGTTTAGCCAAAATCCACCAATGGCGAGCATAAAAGGGACTAATAGAAGTTGCATCCAGTCCCAAAGAGTTTTTCCTGGTTGGTACGTTTCAGTTCTGGTAACTGTACCAGCCGTAGGCCCATTAAGAATACTCATGGTGGATACCTGGGAATATCCATTGAAGCCAGTTACATTAAACTTGATGCCTACGATAATCAATACGATGGATACCGCAATAATGAAAGTAGTGATTACAGCAGCAACCCGATGTTGCCTTATTTTCTGCCACCAGGAACGAAGCCTTACATTCAACATCTCACCTCTGGCGAAGTCCAATTTTGCGGGAATAACCTCATCTACAGTTGATAGCGCAGATGAACAAAAACAGAAGGCCAAATAAGCAGCAGGGTCGCTAGGATTGCTGGCGGGCTAAGAAGTCTTCAAAGTCTTTGGGATGTATGCGGTAGCGACTCCCTGACAACTTTACAGCTTTTAATTCCCCTCGCTCTATCCATCTCCTGACGGTCTGATCTGTTACCCGTAACCGCTTTACTATGTCTTGCACGGTTAGATACTGTACGTCTTCTTGCATAGTTACCCCGCTTTACAGTAGTTAGTTGCGTTCAGTATACCATTTTCGTCAACGGCGCTACTGTCCTCATCATAACCTATCTTTCTCTATGTTAACAGTGAATATACTTGATTTTACTTACAATAGCATGATATACTTATCACAGAAATGCATTCCCTTACAAAAGAAAAGACACCTGGACAATGTTTTCTGATGTACAGAAAGGACATACCAGACATGCAGATCGCACCGGCCCCTACCGCTGTCACCCGTAGGCAACTGTGTAAAACCATCTTCTATGCTACGCCAGAGGGTCAACTGGTAGCGGTTCTTGGCAATACCCATATGATTGTCTCGCGAAACCCATAACATCGTTGTCGTTACCTACGATACGATTTACTGGCCTCACATCAGGCGCGATATAGACGCGCTCATAGACAAGTTTGCGGAGGCGGCGCGCTTCATCGATGAAGTGGTACACGGCAAGCTGATACCAGCCAAGATGCAAGCCATAGAAGACGCGCAAAGCTACGGCGGCCACTGTGTTCAGCAATGGGATTTTATGTAGAAGAAGACGATCTGGAAGAGAGAAAATACTATATAGTCTACGAACCGCACGCCAAAATCATCCGTTGGCTGTTTAAGCGGTATCGTGAACTGAACGGCAACCTTGGCGAGTTGGGGCGGGAAATACGCGCCAGAAACCTGACGTTTCCGCCCTTCGCTGGTCTGGAAACCATACCCCATGTGGCACTGCGCTGGACAGGCAACGGTTATGCGCTGCGCACACGCGGCGGCCTGATAAGCATTCTTACCAACCCCGCCTATATCGGCTATTACCTCTTACGATGGCGTGCTGATTAGCAAGAAAGCCACATGATGCCATCGTTGATATGGATGATTTTCTGTACGCCTACAGCCACCTGTCTCCTGTTACTCTGGACGGCCAGGAAAACACGGAAAGCCAAAGCTGAAGACGATGGCGTGGCCTTGATGGCGGCTAGGAAACATCCTGGTAAAGTGACAGTAACCCTGTTTATGTCATGGCTGGCAATCAAACGTACACGGCAAAAACCAATGCAGACGGCTGGAAAACGACAGAACTGGTAGCACCCGTCTCCCTGATAGATCAGGAATTTAGCACTGCCTTGCGCCTGATGCTGCTAGAACTGGAACAGCGACATGAACAGGGCTTTGCCTATAGCCTGTATGACCTCTTGCAAGAAGCACAAGAGAAAGTTGCACAGGAGGGTGATACCCTAGCAGGTGAATTACAGAAAGTGCTGAAAGGCATCAGGCAGGCAGAACTGGACAAGCAGATCGCCCTGGAAGAAGAATATGCCTGATGGTGTCAGGAACGCCACGCGCCGACTAAAGCGGCTTCATGCAGACCGTGAAGCGTTAGAAGCAAAGCTGGCGCGTTCAGAGAAAGAACAAGCGGACCTGGCGGAATGCCAGTCCCTTTCAGAACTGGCGCTACACCAGTGGGATAGCATGAAGTTTTCAACTAAACTGCGCTTTGTTCGTCTCCTGGTAGCACAGGCCAATATGACAGCTGCCAGCCCTCACTTCTTGCGCCTGGACATCGTGATAGGGACACCGTTTTATCGCATCTTGACGGGCTTTCTGTATCGCGCACGTGGCAGCCGCGCCCCCTGGACACCAGAAGAAACCGACGCGCTACAGCGGCTCTATCCCATTGCTGACAGGGCGGACGTACTGAAAGCCATTCCAATGCGGTCATGGGAAGCGATTATTCAGCAAGCCAATATTGCCGGTTTACCGCGCCGCGCACGCCTGAATACATCGGACATTCCTGAAAATCTCTCCTATGCCGATGTGCTGCTTATGCAGCAAGAGAAGATCAATCAGGACGGCACACCGCGCAATGATAAGGGCTATCATGTGGCTGGCGTCTGGCGCTCACAGGAGATACCCATAGAAGACAATCAAGCTAGCACTCTGCATCAGCAGGGCCGAGTTGACTCCGGCCAGGTGCGCCCCCGCCGAGATACCGATGCCCTCCTCCTCTTTTGCGAGGCGAACCAGCGTCATATCGGGGTCTTCGTCGGCCAAACGAATCAGGTGGACGAGCCATGTTTCGGGAAGCGCCGACATGATCTGAATATCGCAGGCCTTGAGCGCATCGTAGATCAGCCGGGAATTAGTGGCTGAGACAGGCATAAGATCCTCCAGGTAGCGTAAAGTCTAAAGGGTCGTGCCAGAAAATAGTTTCCTGGCTTTAGTATAACACAAGTGGCCTGCGTATCCCGTATAGGGTAGGGGCGAGGCTTGCCCTCGCCCTGGCATCAAGCTGCGTATCCCGTATAGGGTAGGGGCGAGGCTTGCCCTCGCCCTGGCATCACGCTATGTCAGGATGCTTCTGTTGCGCGGCTCCGCTCGTCCGAGGAATGATTCTCGCTATTCTCAGTATGCGCGTGCGCATGTGGATGTTCATGAGGGACGACTATCTTTTTCTTATGATCGACGATGATATGCGTGATCTCAGCCAGCCTTTCGGGAGACAACTGGGCAAAATGATCCCAGGCGCTTGTTTGCCAGTCATCAACGGTTCTCTCTTCAGACATCCAGGGAGGCAGGCTCGCTAACAGGTGGTCTGAAAGCGCATTGACAAATGGCTCGTACATCCGTCGTAAGTCGGTGAGATGCTTTTCAGTGTTCTCCCCATGCGAGAAATGCAGCCCTACCTCGGCCAGGGAGTCGCGCATACGCGCGAAATCTTCTGGTGGAAGACGATTAAATGTGGGATTCACAGGCGGTGTACCGTACACCTGGGCCAGGTCAACCGCCGCGTGACGAGCTATAGCGAAGGTGTTCCGTATGGTGGGTGTTGTAATATTTTCAAAACCAACGATGAGCAAGGCGCAGGTATCCAGGACGGTGGTGAGGGCGGCGAGCCAGGACTGGCGTTGGTGTTGCGAGCGATAATAGGTCAGGACAGGATAAGAAAGATGGCTTTCCAGTAACTCCGCGCTCCACCTTTCCCACTCACGCATAAATTGCACCAGTTCCTCGATTCGCTGGGCGCGGTAATGCCTGCGCAGCATTTCTGTCGCGCTGGGTGGTGAGCCTGCCCGCGCATCCAGCAGAGAAATATTGATCTCGCGCCGCGAAAATGCCTGGTAAATGATCGGGACGTATCCAATAATCAACGCCAGAAAGCCAAAGCCTCCCCCAGCCTCTACCACCGCCAGGAAGCGTCCCATGCCACTAAGCGGCGTAACATCCCCTAATCCCAGGGTGATAAATGTCGTTCCACTCATGTAGAGGTACGTTCCAAACGAAGTAACTCTTTCCGGGGGATTCATGGGCAACCTCAGCCCCCATTGAACCATTGCGAAAGACAGCATCAGGACTCCTGCCCAGATGATAAGTAAAAGAATGAGCGAGAGCGGGCCATAGTAGCTTAAATAAAACTCGCGCCGGTTGCCCTGGCGCATCTTCCTCGCTATGGCCGACCACAAAGCCCACGTCGCCAGATAGAACATGCGCGAGAGACGAAAACGCCGGGTAACACGGCGTGGTAGGACGATTGACTCGAAACTATCTTGCAAGATAGCAATAATTAAAATAATCCCGAAAATGACAGCTAGAATTCTTATGGTTTCTTCCATGTATACCCCGTTTATTGTTTGAGGACGAACGTTCTGCAACGATGTATACGCGCTACAACACCGTCCTGAAGAAAATAATTCCTGTGTATTCTATCATAAACATGACCAGCCTCAACCAGACTAGACCAGAGGTATCTTCCATGTTATAGTAACATCACATATTTTTCTGAGCAATTGAACTAATTTGTAGATGGCCAACAGGAGGGTTGCAATGCGGTATCAAAAAGAGGCACCAGGCGATTGGGGACAGATGGAGGCGACCAGCGGCATCAATGTGGCGACGGAAATGCTGGCAATGGCGGATGGCTGCAAACTGTTCGTGCGCAGTTGGGTTACAGACAGTACCGATGTATTGCTGATCCTGCATGGTCTGGGTGGGCATTCAGGCTGGTACATCAACATGGGCGATACGCTGGCGGCGCGCGGCTTGACCGTGTATGCTGACGATCATCGCGGCTTCGGGCATTCTGAGAGTCTGCCTGGCCATATTGATAAGTATGCCACGTATGTAGAAGATTGCCACGCGCTGGTCTCTGAAATTCACAGGCGACATCCTGGCAGAAAAATTTACGTGCTGGGGCATAGCATGGGTGGTATTTTTACCACCCATCTTGCCGCGAAATATGGTCAATCTCTGGCCGGCATCCTGTATTTGAATCCCTGGGTGGAAGATTCTTCGCGCCTTTCGCCCGGCACAACACTTTCAATCCTGGTAGGCGGTCTATTCAAATCCAAACGGTACTTTCAAGTTTCGGGTGGCACAGAAACTATGACCACGCGCCAGGAGGCTATCGAGATGCTGAATGCAGACACGTACTGGCGGCGCAAACAGACAGCATCGTTCCTCTTCCAGATACTGCTCATGCGTATGGCCGTGCTCAAGCTGGCGAAACAGATCACGCTGCCCGTGCTGGTTATGCAGGCCGGACAGGATAAAGCTATTCTCGCTTCTGGCTCGCGCAAGCTTTACGAAGCATTTGCTGGTAGTGATAAAACCTGGAAAGGCTACGAGGAATTTTCTCACGATAGTGAGTTTGAGGAAGAACACTCGCGCATGGACAGCGATATCGCGGTGTGGATAGGCAAACACGCAAGTTCTTAACGTGTAACTACTTCGATAAGGTGTCACTTGATGAAATTTGGACGTAACGTTCGCTGCATATTGTTTGACCTCGGCAGCACGCTCTGGACGAGCAAAGATGAAAGATTGATGCTTGTGAGCGAGAGAATCGCGAATATGCGAGCAGTTTTAGAGCTTTTTCGCTTTACTGGTACCGGGGTGTACGCCGACATGGATGTGGATGAGCTTGGAAGATTATTGCGTAAAAGTTTCGAGAAGCAGATTCGCGTCAAAACGCGCCAGCTAGTCGAATATGAGCCTGACTTTGTGCAGTCGGCAATGGATGCCCTGCAACAAATCGGTATTCCGGCTATCACTCACGAATGCGGTGAAGCTATCTATGAAGCGTTGCGCGTGCGCACTCCCGATATTCGCGTGCTTTTCGACGATACGCTTTCAACCCTGGCAGCCCTGAAAGAGCGGGGCTACCTGCTTGGTGTCGTGTCGAACCGCCATTACGGGGGCGTGCCATTTCACGAGGACCTGCGCGCAATGGGCCTGCTCAACTATTTTGAATTGCAACACATGGCGATTTCAGCCGATCTGGGCATACGCAAACCCAACCCCGACATCTTCTTACACACGCTTAACAGTCTGAATGTCTCAACAGAAGAGGCGGTCATGGTTGGCGATTCGCTGCGGGGCGACATTACTGGCGCAAAAAGGCTGGATATCCTGGCAATCTGGATGCCCAAAGTATCTCTGCGAGCAGAGGCGCTGGCAGCCATGCGAGCTTCCGGGCAAGCACAACAAAATGTGTTGACGGATGATTACTTGCTGAGCTACACGCGGCAAATAGAAAAACGAGGACGCCAGACGCCTGATACTATTAGACCTGATGTTATCATCGAATGTCTGAGTGATCTACTTACTATGTTTTAGCGACCATGAGAGGGGTACGTGCCAGGGCGGGGCTTGCCCCCGCCCTGGCCCCCATCTGAGTGAAGGATTACATAATGTCAAAAGAACCAGGATCGAGCGTTAAAAAAGTTCAACAAACCCTCAAGTCGCTGGGCTTTTCGGATGAGATAGTGGTGTTCCCAAATTCGACGCGCACCGCGCTTGAAGCGGCTCAGGCCGTTGGTTGCTCAATAGGCCAGATTGTGAAGTCCTTGGTTTTTCGCGGGGCGCAGTCGCATAAGCCGGTGCTGGCTCTTGTCAGCGGGGCTAACCGGGTGAATGAAAAGCGGCTCGGTTTGCTGTTTGGTGAAGAAATCGAGAAAGCTGACGCGGATTTTGTGCGGCAACATACCGGATTTGCTGTTGGCGGCGTACCGCCGGTTGGTCATGTTGAACGCCTTGCAACCTTCATCGACAGGGATTTATTGCAGTATGATGAGATCTGGGCGGCGGCTGGCAGCCCGCACGCGGTGTTTCGACTGTCGCCGGGTGATTTGCAGAGCATGACAGGTGGAGAAGTTGTCACCCTCCAATAATTCAAACATGCGCATCCATTTGATATAAAACTCTTACCTGCTCTTTAAGAGAGGTGTAAAGATGGTAGACCGCGTAGGACAACAACTTGGCAGTTACCGGCTCATCCGTTTGCTGGGACAGGGAGGCTTTGCTGAGGTTTACCTGGGGCAACATGTACGGCTCAACAGTTATGCTGCTGCGAAAGTGCTGAATGCTCAGTTAGCGGGTAGTGACGCGGAAGGGTTCCAACGCGAGGCGCATACTATTGCCAGGTTGTTACATCCGCACATTATCAGGGTTTTCGATTATGATATAGCTGAGGGCGCACCTTTTTTGATCATGGATTACGCGCCAAACGGCACTGTATGCAATGCGCACCCAAAGGGTACGCGAGTGCCAATCCCTCAAGTCGCATCCTACGTCAAGCAGGTGGCCGGCGCTCTCCACTATGCTCATAATGAAAAAGTGATCCATCGCGATATTAAGCCTGAGAACATGTTGTTGGGACGCAACAATGAGGTCTTGCTAAGTGATTTCGGCATTGCGACTGTTACCCAGACCCAGCAGAGTTCGCGTAGCCAGTTGACACGAGATATCGTGGGCACGGTAGCTTACATGTCGCCGGAGCAGCTTCAGGGGAAGCCTCAGCCGGCCAGCGATCAATATTCTCTGGGTATAGTCATCTACGAATGGCTGACGGGCGAGCGTCCCTTTCAGGGGTCATTTACCGAGATTGCTATTCAACAAGTGATGGCTTCTCCCAGGCCCTTGCGAGAGAAAATTCCAGGTATCCCGCCGCAACTTGAAGAAGTCATCATGATTGCGCTGGCAAAGGAACCGCATAAGCGCTTTGCCAACATGCAGAGTTTTTCCAATGCTTTTGAACAGGCCAGCGCTACAGGGCCATCGTTTCGCTCAATGCCTACGCCCATTCCTGCATCGCCCCGCGATGTTTCGCCGCCGCCTGTCGTTGAAGAAGTGGTCACGACCGGCCCGACCATTCCGGTATTTACGGGAAGTTCCACCCCTATCAACACGCCTATTCCGCGGCAATCTATCACTCCTCCCCAGCCAGCGCCTGCTGCCGCCTTCATCCCAATGACTCCCCCTATAATATCCACCCCGACGCCCGGCGCAACGCCAATGCCTGGACCCGTGCAACGTCAGGGTGTCTTCTCGCGTCGTGTCGTGCTAGGTGGCCTGGTAGGGCTGGTAGCGGTTGGCGGAGGTCTTGCCGCGCTCGCGCTCGCTCACCCATTCGGTGCTGGTACGGGACCTGCGTCCACGCCAACGGCAGGCCCGACTGGCACAGGCACGAAACTGGCAGCCACACCGACTGCGCCGCCTGTTATCAGTTCATGGTCAAGCTTGCCTACCTTGCCATCGCCGGAAGCGGATAACGTGGCAATCTACGCGCGCGTGCAACAGCGCGGTTATATCTATATGAGCGGCGGATTTCGTGGGACACAGTATTCCCCGCGCAACGATGATCACCTTTATCGCTATGATATTGCGGCGTCACAATGGGAAATCGTTACGAGTAATTTTCCTGGCATGTTCAATAATAGTGTCGTTCTGGACGAGCAAAACAACCTCTTTTTTAGCGGGGGATTCTCTTCTGATAGCCAGGTTATCACGCCACTTTTATACAAATACCAACCCGATACCGGAGCCTTACTAAAGATTGCGCCTCCCAATACGATTGTATTTGGGTATGGTGGCTCCATGATCGCGGATCAACAGGGTCATCTCTATATCACCCAGGGATTTATGCAGGTATTTGGTACGCATACATTCGCGGGCACAGGCTGGTACCGCTACGACATCGCCCTGGATCAGTGGAAGATTCTCGCCCCGTTGCCTGTGGGTGCCGGTTATACCGTGCTTGCTCCCGATAGGCGTGGCGGCATCGTGATGATGGGCGGCACACTTGATACGGAGGAGAAGCAGGGCATAACAGACATCTATCGCTACTCTCTAGCATCCGATGCCTGGACGAAGCAGCAAACCCCTGCTCCACAGGCTTTTAATGGTGCTGCAGGTTGCGATCTCGGCAATGGGAAGGTCGTGGTAGTGGGTGGATATGATCCCGCGCAAAATATTACCCTGGATAATACATGGCTTATCGACCTGATCACCCTGCATTCTACACCGCTTGCGACCCTACCGGGAGGCTCTCGCCTGGGAGCTGCAACGTATGATGGAGCGGGGAATGTCTACCTTGTGCGTGGGGCAAGCAATAATGCCAACACGCCAACGCAAGATTTCTGGCGTTTGAGTCTGACTTTTTAAACCATGCCGATCAGTAGAAATGGTGAGTTATGACAACAGAGGATACGCTGCTACTGGAAAAGTTGAGCCGCAGAAAGTTTCTCGCGCTCAGTACCCTGGGGGTGTGGACTTTGCCGGGCGTACTGGCCGCTTGCCAGAGTGGAACGCCGGGTCCTGTCAGTGTAACGCCCAGTCCCAGCCATGTGTCGCCGCGTCCCAGTCCTACCACCAACCCGACGGGACAGCCATCGCCTGTTGAGGCCGATTGGGCCGCCCTTGCAAGCAGCTTGCAGGGAACGTTGGTGCGGCCAGGTAGTTCACAGTACCAGGCTGCGTACAAACTGTACAGCCCGCGCTTCGATGGTATACGGCCAGAGGCGATTGCGTACTGCGCTTCCCCCTCGGATGTGCAGGCTTGCCTCTCTTTTGCGCGCAAGTTTGGCCTGCCGCTCGCAGCGCGGGGCGGTGGACACTCCTATGCTGGCTATTCTACTACTACCGGCCTTGTTGTAGACGTGACCCGTATGAACGCGGTGCAGGTAAACGCGAGCGCCGGGAATGCAATCATAGGAGCGGGGGCGCGGCTGATTGATGTCTACGCGGCGGTCGCGCAGCACGGTATGGTCATTCCCGCCGGGTCCTGCCCGACTGTGGGCATTGCCGGCGTGACGCTGGGTGGTGGCATTGGCGTCCTGGGTCGCAAGTTTGGTCTGACCTGCGATAACCTGCTCGCGGCTCAAGTGGTGGTGGCCGATGGTCGGATGCTCACCTGCGATGCGAATACCAATACCGACCTCTTCTGGGCGCTGCGCGGCGGCGGCGGCGGCAACTTCGGCGTGGTCACCTCGTTCACCTTCCAGACGCACCCGGTCGCCACGTTGTCGCTTTTCACGTTGGACTGGCCCTGGAGCAGCGCCGCAAATATGGTCGATGCCTGGCAAAACTGGGCACCCCATACCCCGGACGAACTGTGGTCTAACTGCCTGCTTCTGGGTACTGGCGACAAAAATTCTGACCCGATTGCGCGTGTAAATGGCGTCTACGTAGGCGATACGGCAGCGCTGAATCCCTTGCTGCGCCAGCTTACCAGTTCTATGAGTGTCGCGCCAGCCACCAGCTACGTCTCAGAATCGGGTATTCTGGAGACAATGCTGATTGAGGCGGGCTGTTATGGCAAGACCGTGAGTGAGTGCCACCTGGCCGGCCAGACACCTGACGGCCAGGAGCAAAGGGACACCTACAGCGCGAAGTCCGACTTTTACACTCGCCCGTTGCCGCGCCAGGGTATTGATAACCTGGTCAACGCGATCGACCGCCGCCAGGCGTCCTCTACGATTGCGGGAGGTGGCATCCTGCTCGATGCATCCGGCGGCGCGATTAATCGCGTGGCGGCGGATGCCACGGCCTTTGTTCATCGCGACGCTCTGTTTTCCGCTCAATACCTGGCGCACTGGAATTCAAGCGACCCGGCCTCTGTCGTCACAGCCAACTACTCCTGGCTGGCTGACACCTGGCAGGTTATGCGTCCATATGCCAGTGGGGCCGCCTACCAGAACTACATCGACCCAAACCTGGCTGACTGGCAACACGCCTATTATGGCGCAAACCTGTCAAGGCTACAGCGCATTAAAGCGACCTATGATCCCGCCAACCTGTTTCATTTCGCTCAGAGCATCCCTCCGAATTCAATTGCCTGAGACTGGTTGGACAAGCGGATGGAAGCTTGCTTATTCCAACTTGATCATCCCCAATCTGGCCTAATGTGTATCAAAATGTATAACTGTGTGTTACGATAGAGAGAGAAGATATTCATTGTGATGACCATATTGTCGAGAAAATGAAATGCGCTCGCCTGAACGTCTCTTTAGCAAAGCAAGAGTAATTATTATGGTGGCTGTCGCCATTCCTGCGCTGCTTCTGGTAGGATGGCTAAAGGCCAATGCGCCCCAGACGCCGGAAATCGTGTTTGAGAATAACATTCCGTCGCAGATGGCGCCCGCTCAAACTCAGACAGCGTCCGCCCGGTCTTTTCATGTTTTTAACGGCAAAGTGGCTTCGCTGGGCTGGATCGTCGGACGCGATTGCCAGCGCGGAATGCAGGCCTATTTGAAGACAGCCGACGTTAACCCGGATGCCGCCCTGGTCGGCACAGGCTGGGTTGATCCAACGACGGGTAAACTGATCAACGGCGAGCATAATATTTGTATGCCTGGCAGCTTGAGTATGGACAATGTGGTGCAACTGGTGCATAGCAAGGGCGGCATGGCCTATCTGACGATCGCTATGGAGACGAGTGGCTCGGCGACTGCCTGGACATCGCAGCAGCAATCGGACTATATCGCGAAGGCCACCACCGACGCGGGCTATATCGATACCATCGTGAATGAAGTGAAGCGCGTCAACTATGATGGCGTGATTATGGACCTTGAGGGGGGCGATGCTAATTACCCCCATATCCAGCAACTTTACGCCACCTATAACCAGAGGATATGGGATGCTCTGAAACCACTGAACAAGTATTACGGCATATCGCTGGTTCACAAAGTCAGCGATCACGATGACTACTACAATATCAATGGCTTTACCAACTGGTCCTTACTGGCGCATAGCGCCGATTTTATCATCATCCAGGCCATCGACCAGTCCTACTTTAGCCCAGGCCCTACCGTAAGCCTTCCATATCTCAAGCAACTGCTGGATTACGCCTTGCAAACTATGCCGCAGATGTTGCCGCGTGTTATATGGGAATTTCCCCTGTACGGCGCAACCTGGCGCTATAGCGGAGGGCAGTGGGTGTTTGATAGCGGCGTGCTTTACCAGGATGCACAGACATTAGTGTCGCAAATACCCGCGTCTGAGGTCAATAACAGCCTGAGCAATCTCAATGACGCCACCTCAGCGCATCTTGTCTATACCGATGCATCCGGCGTTGAACACTCCTTGTGGTATCCTACCGCCAAAAATCTCTACTACCTCATCTCCAATTTCGACAAGATGTTACGGCAGACAGCCCAGTTTGGCAATAGCCATCTTCAGATTGCCGTCTGGTATCGCGCTACCTGGGAACCCGGCGATGTGTGGCAGATGATCGATCCTCTGATACAGAATTAAGACCTGTTTCGTTTTTTACCGAGATATTCAAGTATCTTCTATTGGTATACGCACTTTTCATCTGCTGCCAGTAGACAACCCTGTTCCGGTTCCCATTGAGGTAGACAAGTCCGTGGTTGCTACTTCGCGACCCAGCCGCCATCAACGAGCATATCGCTGCCCGTCATGAATGACGCGGCGTCGCTTGCCAGGAAGAAGGCGGCCTCAGCGATTTCGCGTGGATCGGCCCAGCGATTGAAGGCCTGCTCGGCTTCGCGCAGGCGTTTCAGTTCCTCGAACGAGCGGCCGGTGCGCTGCGATTCCAGCATCACATCCGAGCGCAGCATGGGCGTATCGACCGAACCAGGGCTGATCGAGTTGACGCGGATACCATCGCTGGCGACTTCCCAGGCCAGGGCGCGTGTAAATGAGAGCACCGCCCCCTTTGTCGCGCCGTACAGGGCGTGTTCGGTCTGTCCCACGTGTCCTGAAACCGAGGCCATATTGACGATGCTGCCGCTGTGTTGATTGCGCATGATGGGTAAGACATGCTTGCACATGAGAAAGGTTCCGCCCAGGTTCACGTTGGTCACGCGCTGAAATTCGTCCCAGCCAGTCTCGACCAGCGGCTTGACCAGCACGATACCAGCATTGTTGAGCAGGACATCGACGCGCCCGAAGCGGCTGAAAACCGCGTCCACCGTTGCCTTGACCTGGGATTCGCCGGTGACATCGCACAGGTAAAACTGGCAAACGCCGCCCGCACTCGTAATCTCTTCGCATACGGCGCGCCCGCTTTCGAGCACATCCAGCGCGGCGATGGCGTAGCCTCGTTCGCTGAAAAGTCGAACCATAGCTTCGCCAATGCCACGCGCCGCGCCGGTAAGCACGACTACCCGTTGTTGAGATGCTGTTTCGCTCATTCTCATTGCTGACCTCCGCCCGTTGCAATACCAAGCAGCGCCCGTGTTTCTTCCGCGCTGGCGATGTTGCGATCCAGGCGATGCGCCAGTTCAACCGCCTCCGCTACAAGTTCGCGTGTGGCGACAACTTTGCCGTTGATGTAGGGATAATCTTCCGTGCCAACACGAATGTGATCGCCGTTCAGGATGGCCGCCGCCAGGATCGTTTTCTGCTCCGGCCCCATGATGCTGACATTGATGATGCTGCCGGGCGGCATCAAGCGCCTGCGGTACAGGTACTCTTCCAGCGTGGGAGGAGACCAGGAGCCGCCGGGCCAGCCAAAGAAGAGCGTCGTGAAGTAGGGCGCGGGCAAGAGTTCCTTATCTATCAGGTAGCGCATATTCCAGATGGAACCGGCGTGCCATACCTCTAGTTCGGGCTTGACGCGGTACTGGTTGCACAGGCGCATGTATTCCTCAAGCTCCTCACGCGGGTGCAGCACATGCACATCCAGACCCGTGAAGGCCTCGTCATGGTGGCTGACGATCATAGATATCATGTCGGCATGGTGCGTCCAGACATCGTTGCGGTCGGGAATGGGCAGGCTCAACATGCCGCACTGGATGACCAGCGCGGTCTGCTGGCGTACTGCTGCAATCACTTCGGCCCATTGGCCCTCGGCGTGGATATGGAAGATACGCGCCCCTGCCTGTTCGCAGCGGCGCGCTTCGGCGGCTATTTCTTCAACGCTGCGCGGGTAGGCAACGTCGGGCTGAAGCCAGCAAATGTTGGGTGTTGCGGTGATAATGAGCGGGTTCACGTTGTGGTTATCCTTTATTTGTTTGGGACTTTAAGCAGCATCACAATAGCGCTGATGATGAAGAACGCGGATGAGACAACGAAAAAAGCAATGAAACTGCCCGGCGTTGGCGCGCCGTGAAAGTTGAGAATCAGTCCAAAAATGGGCGGCGCAACACCGTTGGCAACTCCCACCGCCAGGTTAGCGTAGGCCATGTATTTACCCGCTTCCTCCAGTGGTACCAGATCGCTGGTCAGCGCGGTATCTACGCTGAGAATTACCCCATTGGAGGCGGCGTAAAATGCTGAGAAGAACAGGAAAATGGCAAAGGTTCTGGCGAAAGGAAAAAGCAAGCCAACAACACTGGCGATGAGCACAGAGAAAATAATGATGTTCCTGCGTCCCAGCTTATCGGAGAGCAATCCGGCTCCTACGGCAAAGATCATACCAAGTAGCAAGCTGAGCAGGCCGGAAATCTGCACGGCTCTATCCACGTCGTCGGGTCGCGTGATGCGCAGGATACCTTCGATGTAGTAAACGCCGAAGAACTGGAAGCCCGACACGCCCATATAAATCAGGAAGCTGCCCAGGACAAACCAGAAAAAACCGCCCGACCGCTTCTGGATGCGAAACATGTCGATCAACACTTCGCGCAACTTGAGCGGCTTTGCTTCCAGCAACGGCTTATCATACGGCCGCATGGCAAATACATTGAGTAGCGTCATCGCCAGGAAGACTGCCGCGATCAGGATGTAGGCCACACTGTGCAAGTTGGCCGCGAAGAGTCCGGTAATTGCGCCGACGCCAATGGCGGAACCAATCAAGGTGAAGACGCCCTTATAGCCGGCGCTGATACCGCGCTGCTCCTCTGGCACGAAGTCGGCCAGTGTGGGCTGAAATGCGCCGGACGAGATGTTGGTGAATATTTGTATGCCCAGGTAGGCCAGGCACACCGTGAATAGTGTGAGCGGAAAGAAGAGCGGCATCAGGATGAAGGGCAAGGTCAAGAGCATTCCCCAGGTCAGCAAGGGCCGTCTTCGTCCGAAACGGCTGTTCGAGTGGTCGCTAATAATGCCAGCGATGATGTTGACGATTACCGCAATGCCAATGGCACTACCGACCAGCGCGCCCAACACGATGCCCTTGGTTGCTTCCGTTGAAACCGCCTGCACCTGAATGGGTAAAATGAACAGGTTATACGAGAGCCAGACCGCATTGACTCCCAGTGTGTAAATGCTCGTCATGACGAGAGCGGGTGTCGATAGACGTTTCATGGGGGTCGCGTCGGGAACAGCAGCCATTGCGCCTCCTTAAAACATCAATTTTTGCAGGCGCAACAGGTCTTCCTGCGCTCCCTGAGCTTTGATTTTGCGCGTCATATAGGCAGTGATAGGATTCACCTTCTTATCCATAATCCCTGCCAGTACATCAGTATTGGCCGTTACCTTGATATCGGGATTGGCGATGCTTTTCTCCTCGATGGTCGCATTACCATTCACAACTGACAGGACGTAGCTTTGTTTCGTATCGGGAAAATCGAAAAGCAGCGTTTTCGTAAAATCCTGGAAAGAGGCCTGCAGTGAAGGTTCGGAGAAACGATCCTGGATGCGTTGCAGGTAGGGAAGAATGTCGGCCAAAGGGTAGCTCCTTTCGTATAGCCATAATGTCGAAGCATTGTTTGTATTGAAGGGTTTAAGCTTCATTGGGAAAGTATAGCACATGTGGCAAAAGCAAAAAAAGTCTATTTGCATCGTCAATCTACAAGCATAGAGGTGCAAGTGGGAAAGGTGCAATCGTAGTTATTGCTGAGGTGGTTCATTTATGGCAACCAGGCTTCCCGTAGTGATTGACTGATAGGCGGCTTCGGCGACTTGAATGGCGTGGTAGCCGTACATGGGGTCGATCAGGGGCTGGCGGTCTTCGATGATAGCGCGCGCGAAGTCCTGCACTTCCGCCACGACGGAGAGATATTTCCAGGCCAGCGGCTCATAGGGGACGCTCTCTACCGGGGTGCCTTCCACATCATCGATGCCTTGAAAATGTATAACGGGTGGATTGGTCAACTGGTCGATGATAAGGGAGCCTTTGCTGCCATGTATCTCAAGTCGTTCGGTCCAGGGCGCTTCAACGACACAGCTCAAGACGGATTCAAATACCGCGCCGTTTGACAGGTGTCCAAAAGTGATGGTATTGTCGTCCACCAGGCTTTCGGGAATGATTTTGGAGGCAAAGGCCTGTACATCACGCACACCCCCAAACAGCCAGCGCAGGAGATAAAAGGAATGTACGCCCGAATCGAGCAGCACGCCTGAATTTTCCGGGCTGCCCACCCAGCTTGCCGAACTTTTTATGCGTACCGCTTCGGAACCAGCAATGCATGTGCGCACGAAGCGGATATGGCCCAGCGCGTTAGACTGAAGCATACGTTCGGCCTCGCGGTATGCCTCGACGAAGTGCGTGTTTTCAGCGACGGTAAACTTGACTCCCATCGCGCGCGCCGTGTTGATGAGATGTAGAGCCTGTTCGGCCTTCATCGCCATGGGCTTTTCGACAAGCACGTGTTTGCGCTGCTGCAGGGCGGCCAGGGCAATGGGATAGTGCAGGCGATGCGGCACCGTGATATCGACAAGATCAACATCGGGGTCGGCAATCAGCGCGTGATAATCGGTGTATACTTTTGCTGCATACGGAATAGCGCGATCTCTTGCCAGCGCTTCGTCCACGTCGCAGACTGCTACGATCTCTGAGAAGTCGCCCGGGTCGGTGTATCCGGCCTCGTGCATATAGGCAATGCCGCCCATGCCGATCATGCCGACGCGCACCTTATTTTCGCTCATGGAGTTCCTTTCATGATTGACCAGGAGGAGGGCAAGCCTCCCGGATATTATACGCTCAGCATGGCAGGGTCGGTCTGTGTTAAGCGTATGCTGCCGCTTTCTGTCACCAGGAAAGTTTCTTCGTTGCCGATGTACGAGCCATCACTGTAGGGCGCGTAGAGTTCGATATTGAGTACCATGCCTGCCTGTACAGTCAGGTTACTGTCGGGCGAAATTTCGGCTTCTTCGGTTTGCAGGCCGATGCTGTGTCCGGCGCTGATGAAGAATGGCGGCAGGTCGCGCGCCTCATAAAGCTGCGCTGCCAGGGTGTAGATGCCGGCAAAGGTCACACCAGGATGCAGCGCGTTGCCAACTTGCTCCACGATTTCGCACATAGTGTTGTGCAGGTGGCGTAAATTGTCTGGAATAGAACCGGTATAGAACAATCTGCGGTTATCGGAGGCGTAGCCATCGACGACCGCGCCCAGATCAAGTGTGACCACGTTGTTCATTTCGAGCGTTTCGTCGTAAGCTATCTCGGGGTTGGACGTGCCGAAGGCGATGGTGGTATGGCCGATGCCGCTCGCGCCGTGTTCGAGCATGCGGCGCTTGGCGGCGTTGATGAGCTCCAGGCGCGACATACCCGGTTTGATCTGACCGCGCAGGTCGGCAACACTGGCCTCGACGATTGCGGTAGCCTTGCGTATCAAGGCGATTTCGCGTTCGGTTTTTACCAATCGCAAGGGTAACAGCAGGTCGTCCGCTTCCGCTACAATCTGGGATGGGTCAACGATATTTTGCAACGCTGAATAGACATAGAAGGGACAGCTTTGTTCAATGGCGATACGCGCATCGCTTTGCAGTGTTGAATGCAAAAAATCCTGTAGCTCATCGATGGCGCTTTCACGGTTAAAGAAAGTGCGTGTTTCGTCCGCGTCGAATGTGAAGCCCAATGTTGCGCCTATCCAGCATAGCAGGGTCAGTCTGCCGTCGGCTCCTATGTAGACGAAAGAGGGGAGTTGATTGTTGAGGGCGAAAAGGATGGGGTTGCCACTTCCCTGCACGGCGGGCAAGCCCGATGTGTAGTAAACATGTTCTGGCGAACAAAGCAGCATCCCCTGCAGTTCTCTGGCGCGGATTTGCTCGACAATTCTGGCTTTTGCGACCCCCGGTGTTTGTATGTGATGCGGCAAAATGTCACCTATCTTTCCTGACAAAAGGCAAGTTGTGCCGTGTATTGTATCTTTCAAAGGAAGCAGGCGTCAAGGGTTATTACGTTTTGAATAAACCTGTTTCTATCGGTGTTGGGACTGTGAGAAATTTGTGATACATGTATCTGAATTGAGAAAAAATTGAGAAAATATCATCTCCTATTTAGTGTCTGTAAATAATCTTCGCATATGCTATGCATAGAGCATGTCACACGCTATTCGATGTGTCCGTCTGTTGAGAAAAACGCTCTCGATACGAAAGGATGTGCAGTATGGCAGCATTTGTTGACACGAGAGGCGACGCGGATATTCCGCTACTGGTGCAACGCGCGCAAACAGGCAGTATTGAGGCTTTCGGTCTGCTGGTAGAACGCTACGAAAGCGAGGTTTACCGGTACCTGATGCGCTCGCTGAGAAATCATGAGGATGCCTCTGATTATGCCCAGCAAGTATTTTTGAAAGCGTGGCTCAACCTGGCCAGCCTTCAAAATATGGCCTGTTTCAAAGTCTGGCTGTATGCGATTGCCAGGAATTTGATGCGCGACCACTGGAGAGCGAAGAAGCTTTCATGTGTATCCTGGGAGGAACTGATCGTAGATGCGGTTGATGTGAGTTCGCGAGGCCCAGAAGAGCATACTGCGGATGCTGAATTGATGCGCCTGGCGCTGGCTGAACTCTCCCCTAAATTGCGCTACTGCCTGGTTTTGCGTCTTGTATGTGGGTATCTTCCCTGCGAAATCGCCTGCATGGTCGGTATCAACGTGACAAGTGTTGGAACCTATATCAGCCTGGCGCGGCGGCAATTGCTCGTCATAATCAATCAGCAGATGAATGAGGAATAATGTGCAAGGTGTTTTTCTGATTCTTCTCTATTGACAGTGCAATTTGTAGCATTTATGCTTATGCTGTATCATTTTGGTTCTCCCTGGTGGAAAGAACAGGAGTATAGCCCATGTACTGGTTAAGATTTGCGCTGGCACCGCGAATACGACAAAGAGAGTGGTGGAAACTTCTTTTGATCGATATCGCAGTATCCATAACCTTCGTTGTGGTTATCACCATCCCGGCTTACTTCCTGCAACCAAGACAGCGTATCGCCACCGCTACTTTGCTACTACTTTGCCTCGTTATTTTGCTCTTTCTGGCGCAAAAAGTTGGCCCGAGAGGGGCTATCCTGTCTGCTGTACTTTTCTGCGTCACCTGTGACTTTTTTCTGTTGAAACCCCCATTTTCCCTGTTGTTAACGGATGGGCAAGATGCTGTAGACTTGAGCATGTTCCTGGTTGTGGTAATACTGGTAAGCTGGCTCTTCGCGCAGCATCGAAAGATAGCCGAACAGGCAAAATGTCTCAACGAGTTGGAAAACATGCGTTTTGAAGCGCGTCTAGAAGAACAACGAACCGAAGTCATCCGGCGCGGCAATGAATTACGTGCCATCTATGAAGTGATGTATCTTAGCAGAGACCAGAAGGACCTGAAGTCACAGTTGAAACGGATGGCGCAGACTATCGAAGATGCATTTTACTTCTGTGGTGTGCGAGGTTGCGCGTTCTATTTGTTCGACCCGGAAGGGGATGCTTCTTTGTGGATGTTATCCTCACGAGGAAGCGAGATGCCAGTTCTTTCGCATGACGATGAAGCAAGCGTTATGTGGGTGATTCAACATGGTCAACAAGTAACGCTATCAGACCTCCCGATTGTGTCACGCGCTCAAAGTATTTATCTACGAAGGGTTGTCGTCAACAATACTAATGGCGAGCCGTGTGTAAATAAGTGTAACTACATGGTTCCTCTCATTTCGGGTGAGAAAACATTGGCGGTTATGCGTCTCTATGTGCAAGAAAACGCCCATGACGAACTGGCGGCCATAAAGAGCATTCTTCGAGGTGAAACGGTTCCTCTGGGCGTCCATTCAGAACTTTTCTCAAAATTACGAGATCAAACCGTCAATATGATAGAGCAATCTTTAATTGAGCGCGCTTTAAATCTGCGTCAGGAGCTACAAAGGCGTGCCGAAGAGTTGCATACGGCTTTTATCTCCTCTGTTTCGCATGACTTTAACACTCCACTCACTGTGATAAAGGGCGCTGCTAGCGGCCTGCTGAATCAGGCTCATCCCTGGAATGATTTATCGTATCGCATTATTTTGCAAGATATTGTAAGTGAATCCGAATGGTTGGAGCGCATTGTTGATAGGATGCTAGCACTGTCGCGCATTGATCATGATGCACTTACTCCTGAGCGGGAATTGTACCCAATTGAGGAAGTCATTCTATTAGCTTTAGATGAGGGACACTTGCGTTCGCTGAAGCAGGGGCGTTGTATTGAGAGAAATATTCCTGACGATGTGCCTGCCGTTGAGCTAGACCCGTCTCTTGTTGCCCAGGTATTGTCGAATTTGATCGAAAACGCAATTCGCCATACGCCGCCGGGTTCGCCGATTGAGGTCAGCGCTCGGGCTACAGAGAAGGAACTAATCATCTGTGTTGCCGATCGCGGGCCGGGTATTCCGCAATCAGAAATGGAGCGTATTTTCGAGCCTTTCTATCGAGTGAAGCGGCCTGTTGAGAGTCAAGAAGCAGTAACAAATCAGGGGTCGGGTCTGGGCCTGGCAGTATGCCGTGGATTTGTGAAAGCGCATGGAGGGCGAATCTGGGTTGAAAATCGCGAAAATGGAGGAGCCATTTTTCAATTTACGTTGCCAATCCACTCATAGGAGCGCTAAAGCATGAAAAAGATTCTGGTGGTCGAAGACCGTGCTACAACAATGCGGCAGTTAAAGCAAAATCTGGAACGTGAGCGCTATGAGGTGTACACTGCTCAACAGGGTCGGGAGGCATTAGACATCATTGCTCATCATCATGTTGACCTTGTATTGCTCGACCTCAATTTGCCAGATATGAGCGGGTTGTGTGTATGTAATGAGTTTCGCTCGGCCTATCCAACTTTGCCCATTATTATTGTTTCGGTCAAAACAGGTGAGCGCGAAAAGGTGAGTGCGCTCGAACAATGTGCCGATGATTATGTCGCCAAGCCATTTTATATGAGCGAATTGTTGCAACGGATTAAGAATCAATTCCGTCTTGCTGCCCGTATGCGCGCAGGTGCGGACCGTCGCAGCTTCAAAGCTGGACCATTGGAAGTGAATTTCGTAAACCGGCAAGTAAAAGTCAATGAAGAAGAGATAAATCTGACATATACGGAGTATGAATTGTTGTACGTGCTAGTGACCAACGCGGGCAGGACAGTCACCTATGAAATAATCTATTCAAAAGTGTGGGAAGATGAGGAAATATCTGAGCGCAAAAATATCCATGTCTACATCAATCGCCTGCGCAAAAAAATCGAGATCCCGGCTAAATGTCGCTTTATCCACAACGAACCCAAAATTGGCTATCGCTTTCAGTTGAGCGAATAGCCCATAGGATTCAATAGTTACCGCCGTAGTGGTTTTCGAGAGTATTGCACTTTTAGCACTTACGCATGGAGTCCAGAGACATTTTCTTGATGGTGTGCCAGTTCTATGACTATATGTTTGCGCGCGCTCTCTCGCGCCGCTTCTATGACGCGCAGCGTAGCCACGGCATCGGCGGGATCGACAGGCGGTTTGCCACCGGAGACAAGCGCGTCACGTAGCAGTGCGTAGAAGGTTTCATACGCGCCTGGCAGCGTTTCGACTGGGCCGTCGATATGCAGTTTGCCCACGTCCGTTGAAAGTCGGCCCCAGCGTTCGTTTGGCTCCTGTCCCCAGCCAGCGTCTCCCGGACGCTTCCCAGCGCTCAGGGCGTCCTCCTGCGGGTCAAGTCCCCACTTCTCATACATGCCGCGCAGTCCGGTAATGCGCAACCGGGGGCCAGGGATGCGGGTGAGTACGCCCATCCAGAGGTGCGCGCGCGTGCCGTTAGCGAATTCAAGCGCGACAAATGTGTCGTCGTCCACCTGCGCGCCGGGGCGTCGCGACTCGACTTCGGCGTAGACGCGCAATGGTTGCCCGAAGAGCAGCATTGCCTGGTCGATCAGGTGGCTGCCCAGGTCGAAAAGCAGGCCGCCAGCTTCGCCGGGGTCTGGTAGTTCGCGCCACCCACCGGCACGTGGGAGCGGACGATAGCGTTGGAACCATGACTCGAAGCGTATAATCTGGCCCAACAAATCCGACTCGCTCGCCAGCAGTTGACGGACGGTGAGGAAATCGTTATCCCAGCGCCGGTTCTGGAAGACCGTCAATAGCTTGCCTGTACTCTTGCTGGTGGATATCAGGCGTTCGGCTTCTGCTACCGATGGCGCAAGGGGCTTGTCAATCACGACAGGCAGACCCGCCTGCATCGCGGCTATGCCAAGCGGTACATGGGTGCGGTTTGGCGACGCGATAACTATCAGGTCAAAGTTGGAAGCGTTCTGCCAGATGTGTTCGGCTGATGCGAAGATGGTGGCATCTGGAAAATCCACATGTGCGCGCTGCTGGCGTTCGGGATTGCTCGTCACAATGGCAGACACGATCATACCATCTGTGGCCGCGATAAGCGGAGCGTGAAATACCGTGCCTGCCAGTCCGTAGCCGATGACTGCAACTCGTAGTGGCTTTGCGGTGTATTCGGAATCAGTTGATGATGTCAAGTTTCACCTCATCACTTATTTTGGACCATTCTGGTTGAGTAGTTAAAATCTCGGCCCGGCAGTAAAATAGCCTGTACCCGTACTCGTGGGGCATGAGCCTGTAGCGCTACTACAAAAGTATCCATGCAAATAGGTAGCTTGTTGAAACGTACCAAAAAAGTAGAGTGGTGTTTGTCCCGCGGGCTGCTGTACTGTAAAAGAAAAATTCCCCTGTGTATCATCGGTTCCATTCAACATATATACTCCCTGCGTGGGAGATTTGAATGTGAACGTGCCGCTTAAAGTGGCATCACCCTGGGTTTGTACTATCGCTATAGAAATGGTACTTGTCTGGCTGATCGTCTCATCAAACATAGTGCCGTTGTACGTGCCGGCAAGATAGAGACCGTTCTGCACCTTCCTGGTGGCTGTTAGAGACGGTGTGAGCTTCGCAACGACCGTTGGCGTATGAGTATGGTTAAGGGCATTGGAGTTAATTGGTTGATTAGCGGACTGGTGGTTGACGTAAAAGAATACGGTACCCGCGAGTAGGAGTATTACGACAACAATCGAAAGCGTAGCTATGCCTCCCGGTCGCATCGTGGAGGTTTTCTTTACAACCGGGACCTGTTTAGCAAACGATTGTGCGCTTGAATTAGAAGCGGCTATCGTAGGGAAGTTATGTGCGTTTGAATTAGAAGCGGCTATCGTAGGGAGGTTATGGTCAATTCCAGCTTCAGATGGTACCAGTATGCCAGAACGCGGGGTTTCCAGTGCCTGTCCGCTGCTTACTCTATCAGTTGGGGCATGAGGTATTCCTGTATTTCTAATGGCAATAGTAAGAATTACCCCGTCTTGCTGGCTCGAAGGGTTGTCGGGGTGTGCCAGTCGTAGAATCTGGCCTTCCTGAACGCCTGCGGGTATTGGCACAACCATTTGTCGTCCGCCAGGAAGGGTGATCATACGACTGACACCTGAGACTGCGTCCGCCTGGCTTATGGCCAGGGTCGCTGCAATGGCTAGTGGGTCTTCAATACTCGCTTCCTGTCTCGTAGCAGGAGCGGTTGGCGACTCTTGCGCGGCTTGCGTCAATGCGCTGGCAAAGTCTGCTACAGAAGAGAAACGCTCCTCCGGTTTCTTCGCCAGCGCGCGCAGGATTACGGCATCTAGAGCCGCCGGCAATCGAGGATTATACGCGCTAGGTGCGCTGGGCTGGGCATTGAAGTGCTGGTACATCAATTGTTCCATCCTCCCTACAAAGGGAGGACGCCCTGCCAGTAATTCATAGGCCATCACAGCCAGGGCATACTGGTCTGTAGCGAAAACGGGTGTACTTGTCCATTGTTCGGGTGCCATCGAGGTAGGGGTTCCACGAATGGTCTGACTGGAACTGGAAATCGTAGTAAAGTTGCGCGCAATTCCGAAGTCAGCCAGCAACAACGTCGGATGGTCCGAGTTCTTCTTGTTACTGCGTACCAGAAAATTCGATGGTTTGACATCCAGGTGGATGACTTCGTGCTCGTGCGCGTACTGGAGAGCTTCAGCCGCTTGCTCTACCAGATAAGCTACGTCCTGGGGTGATAGTACGCGATCTGGACGTTGCCGGAGCCAGTCTTCCAACGATCCGTCAGCGCTATACGGCATGACCATATAGGTAATCGTCGCGTTATCACGGACCTCTTCTCCGAAGTCGTACAGGGGCAGAATATTGGGATGTTCGAGCGCGGCAATAGCCTTTGCCTCACGTTGGAAAAGGCGAGTCGCGGGGTCATTTTCCGTCTTTTTATCGGGATATGGTTCGCCCTCGGTGCGAATGACTTTAATCGCAACTTGCCGGCTTACTCGTGTATCTTCCATGAGGTAAACTTCGCCCATACCTCCGCTGCCAAGCAAACGCAAATGGTGGTACCGACCATTCTGGAGATTATCAAGGACCATGAATCACCTCGGCTCTGTCAAATGTGATGCAAAATATTGATCTCAGGTTGAGTAAAAACCCTTCCATACTATACCATGGATATTTGAGATTGCAATAAAGAAATCAGTTCAAGTTATACGTTACAATATTGTGAAGAGTGTTCGCAACTTGCTGGTACCGCGAAGAAGAGTACCTGGAAGCATTATGGTTTCGATCAATCATTCTACTATTCGCATCCCTTTAATCACAGGTAAATATGGAAGAGTGGCGATAGTTATCATAGCTTTCGCGTCATTGCTGCGTGTCTTGCTTATTGGCAAGGGCTATCTTGCCACCAACAGCGATGAGAGTACGATGGGGTTGATGGCCTTACATATTGCGTATCGAGGGGAACATCCCACCTTCTTTTATGGTCAAAACTATATGGGTTCGTTTTCACTTTTAGCTACCACGTTCGCAGGGCAGATTGCGCCACAGTGGCGTGCGCTATCAGCACTTTGCTTTTGATAACTATCAAATTTACGTACCGCTTTGAACTGGCGCTATCTGAGGGGTCATTTTGTAGTGGTGGGCATCGAAGTGGCGAGTCCTATGCCGGAACTCGAATGTGAAACCGGGCCAGATGGTGGTATTGTGTCCCCTGGCATCGAGGTACCAACTGGCGCAGCCGGAGGTCCAGACCGTTCCTTGCATGCGCTTTTGTATCTCCTTGTTGAATGCTGCCTGAATTTCGGGCCGCACTTCGACGGTTTGCAGGTTGCGCCTGCGCACGGTGCGCAAGCAGTCCAGGATATACCTGACCTGTGATTTAATCATAAACACCATGCTGGTATGTCCCAGTCCAGTGTTTGGGCCTATAAGTAAGAATAGATTGGGAAAATCCGCTACCGATGTGCCCAGATAGGCGTGGGGACCATTCTGCCAGTTTTCAGCGAGTGATCGGCCGCTACGTCCATGCACATAATGGGGGAGTTGCGCGTCGGTAACATGAAAGCCGGTTCCACAGATAATGGCGTCGATCTCGTGTTCTCTATCATCCTCTGTGATTATGCTGTTGGCTCGCACTTCGCGGATACGGTCGGTGATGACCTCAACATTGGGTTGGCAAATAGCCGGGTAAAAGTCGTCGGAAAGCAGAACACGCTTGCAGCCCAGGTTATAGTGAGGAGTGAGCTTTGCGCGTAATTCAGGGTCTGCTACCTGCTTCGCCAGGTGCTTCCGGCCAATCTTCATGCCGTCCTCCAGCCTTTGTGGCTGGTAGACCAGCCCGATGACGAACAATTCACGTTGCCAGTAGATCGCTGTGCGCGTGAATCGCTGGGTGAGAGGGAGAATGCGAAACATGGTGTGCTGCCAGCTGGGGATGGCGTGATCCAGGCGAGGGAGAATCCAGGGTGCGGTGCGCTGGAATAGTGTCAGGCGCTTTACACTCGGCTGGATGTGTGGAACGAACTGAATAGCAGACGCGCCTGTTCCGATCACTGCGACGCGTTTGCCCGTAAAATCGTAGTCGTGGTTCCATTGCGCGGAGTGGAATAATACTCCCTCAAATCGCTCGATACCGGGGATAGAAGGAAGCGATGGCTCGCTGAGCGGGCCGTTGCCAAGAATAAGGAAGTTGGCAGTAAACTGAGCCTGTGTGGTAGTAATGTGCCAGTGCTGTTGGTCGCTGTTCCAGGTGGCATCTCGCAATTCGTTGTTCCAACGAATGTAGGGAAGGATGCCAAAACGCCTCGCGCAGTGGCGTAAATACTCCCAGATTTCGCGCTGTGAGGAGTACGAGTGGCTCCACTCTGGATTGAGCGCGAAGGAGAAGGAGTACAGGTGCGAGGGCACATCGCAGGCGCAGCCGGGGTAGGTGTTGTCGCGCCATGTTCCTCCAATGTCTGTCGCTTGCTCAATTACTACAAAATCATGCTGGCCGTGTTGCTTAAGTCGAATTGCCATGCCCAAACCGGAGAATCCTGCTCCCAGAATTGCCACATGCACATGTTTGATAGGCGATTGACTATTAGGTGTTTCATCTGAAAGAAGTATGCGGCGTTCGTCTTGATGTGCCTGGTGGCTTTTTCTGCTCGCAAAAATTCGGGACATGCTCATTTCCTCAGGGCTACGAGATGATGTTCTACAGATTTCAGGAAAGGCAATGCGACTGCTGCCACATCTTTTGGGCTAAGCACGGGAGCGCTATGGGTCGCTACGATGATTATGTCATGCGGTTGCAGGCGAGATGGTGGAGGAGCCAGGGCATCCCTGTGTCCCCAGACGAAGAGGATGGGGACCGGTGGTGTGTCTGGCAACGAAAAAGGGGCGCGGCCCTTGCCGGGCAATTCCAGCAGCATACGCATGAGATTGGCCGGGGGTTGCAAAGCTATCTCGCTCATCCACTCGTCAGCACAATCACGGCATTGCAGGTTAAATCCGAGTACTATTAGCAAGTTATAGAGCCGCCAGCCTGATACAATCCAACTTGCCAACCCTGAAGATCTCAAGTTGATCCATTGTTCGACTTCGAGCGCCATTTTCCACGCCCTGCGCAGGTAGAGTGGACAGAGGAAAACGGCTCGATCGACATATTGAGGATAGCGCTGAATATAGGCCTCGCCGGCCCGCGTTCCTGTCGAATAGGCCAGGATGGCCCATTGCTCGATGCCCAGAGCTATGCGAAGCTCCTCCAGGCCCTCGGCGCACGCTGAATAATACGGCTTGCCGGGTATAATTTCGCACGCTGCTCCCAGGCCGGGAAGCTCGACGAGAATGAGTTGGAAATGTGGTGCAAGCAGTGGAACCAGATTACGCCACACCGTATAAGTCACACCCCACCCGTGGATGAGGAGTAGCGGGTGGCCGTGTCCTTCAAGTTGATAAGGTAGCATACCTCTGATTGATCTCTCTCTGCTGATTTACCTGCGTAGGCCAATTCGAGTTTCTGAGTGATTGATCTTAACCACATTGTAGCATATAGTTATCAAGTAAGCTATATTAAGGATTGTTGATGCCGAAACGGAAGAGCATACTCATTCTCACCTCGAAAACTGGCGGGGGACATGTAAGCCTGGCCGAGGCTCTGCGCGACCTGCTCGAAAGAGGCGAAGCGACCGCGGAGAGCGTGTACGAGCACGACGCGGCAGATGCGGAAGCTCCAGCCATTACTATCGTTGACCCACAACCGGGGTTTTTTCACCTGCACTATCGTTTTGTGAGTCGCAAAGCGCTCTGGCTGTGGGCGGCGGAGTTCAACTTCTTCGATGCACCCTGGCGGGCGATGCTGGCGCACCGGGTATTCACGCGCATTGTGCGCCAGCAGCTTTCTGACTTACTGGATAAAGTGCGGCCAGACCTCATCATCACGACCTATCCGTTCCTTTCCTATGAAGTCAAGCGTGTGTTGGAGCGACGTTCGCCATTCATACCCCTGATTATGCTCTTTTCCGATGCGAACAGCGTCCATGCCGCGTGGCTCACCGAACGACAGGCGGATGCGACATTTGCCACTACACGAGAGACATACGAGCAGGCGCTTGCGGCTGGCTTTGACCCGCATCGCCTGCACCTGGTTGGCTGGCCGGTGCGTGCTCAATTCTTCCAGGCGTACCTGGCGGGAAAGGACGCGCAAAAAGATCGCTTACGCGCATGGGTCTCGCGCATAATCGCTTTACCCTCTTCCTTCAAGGCGGTGGTGAAGGAGCAGCGCGTATTGAGAGCGCTATCGATACCTTACTGGTCAAAGGCGAACTTGCGCGTGAATTGCAGATAATCCTGGCGGCTGGTACCAATACCGGCCTGCTCAAACGCTACAAAGACCTACCCAACCTTGTCGCCTTACCCTATACGAACGAAATTGCGCCATTCATGGCTGCTGCCGACGTTATCATGGGTAAAGCCGGGCCGAATGCGCTTTTTGAGTCAGTCACGCTGAACAAGCCCTTTATTGCTACGTCCTACATACCAGGCCAGGAGCAAGAAAATCTATCGTTTATCCAGCAGCATGGCCTGGGCTGGATCGCGCTTCGACCGCAAGAACAGCTTTCGTTGCTGTCCTCACTCGTACATAACTCCGACGAGATGGAGACGATGTCGAACACTATCGAAGCATATCGCCGTTGGAACGCCGCCGCCACAATGCGAGTGATCGAGCAGGTGAATGCGCTGCTCGAATCTTTGATGCTACGCTACCGGCAATACATCATGTTCAGCGAACTTGCAGTTCGACTGTGCTCTTGTACCGTGACTTTATCCCCTGTGGCGGTTTGCCAATGTCGATTCCGGCCTTTTTCAATTCGCGGGCGAGATCTTTGCGGAAGCCATGATAGTCAACCTCGGTTGAGTGGCGGGTGCCACCGCTAAAGGCGATGTGGGGATGCTCGATCTCCTCCCGGATTGCTGCCCTGAGATTGGCCGGGCGATGGTACTTGCCGGCGATTTCGGCGCACGCCAGTTGAGCCTGATAATCCGCCATGGGCCAGATGCAGCCCACCGGTTGGAATAAGCCGATGAAATACAGGTTTTTGTAGTCCGGGTGCATCATCCTGCGGTATAATGGCACTTTTTCAGCGTGCTGAAAGTTGATAAACGACTCATCGAAAAAGGGAAAAGTGATCCAGAAACCAGTACAGGCACACACGATATCGAATGCTTCGACTTCCCCATTCACAAATTCGACGCTGTCTCCGGCAAATCGCTTGACGGCAGGGCGAGGGAGGATGCGACCATGTCGGATGAAGTCGAGGAGGTCGGAGTTGAGTGTCGGGTGGTGACTCAGGGCCGGATGCGTATTGGTAGGCAGGCCGTATTTGCTATACGGCCCCTCTATTATAGTGAGTAATCTGGTCAGCGCAAACTGTTTAAGTTTCGTTGGCATCCAGTTGGTGCGGGCGGCGAAAACGTCCGAGGGCACTCCAAAGAAGAATTTTGGGATAAACCACTGCGGGCTGCGCATCGACATGCACACTTTATCTGCCAGGCGCGCAGCTTCCACCGCGATGTCACAGGCTGAATTACCGGCGCCAATCACCAGTACGCTTTTGCCACGCCAGTCTTCGCCGATCCGCTTGAAGTCGTGCGAGTGCATATAGGTGCCGGTGAACTCAGCCGGGGTACTCAGGATATTTCGGGTTCCAGTGGTGGCCATTGGCAACCATTAGTTGGTCGAATAGAGCGGTGTGCGATTCACCGCCATCATCGATATACTCTACAGACCATTTGCTCTCATCGGTTCGCGTTACTCTGGTAACGGTGTGTTTGAAGCGGATGCGTTCATACACGTGGAAATGCCTGGCATAGGATTCAAAATAGGCCTGTAATTGACGATGATTCGGGTAATCTGGATAGTTGTCCGGCATCGGAAAGTCTTCATATTCCGACCAGGTCTTCGAACTAATGATATGGGTGTTTTCGTAGACACTGGAGTGTCCGGTGCTGGCATTGAAGACCCAGTTGCCGCCGACCTTGTCGTTCTTCTCGAAGACGACGACATCAAAGCCGAATTGCACTGCATTTTTTGCCGCCGCGATGCCGCTTGGACCCGCCCCGATCACGCAGACCTGCACCTTGTTTCCCATGATGTTCCTCCACTGCTGGCACTGATTGCTCAGGTACTGTCGCATAACTCATGGTTTTGCAAATTCATAATACCATAGTTTTGTGGAAAAATTCATGTTATTGGGGATGGCGTACCAGCAGGATGGCTCTCACCGGGTTGGCAGCAACTCCTATATCTGCCAACCCGGTGAGAGCCATCACCAATTTCCGGATCATAGGTGTGCCTGACTTCTCTAACGGATGCTTTCATGATCCTGCTGTGCGCTCCTCGTTGCCTCGAACGTCGCAAAGATCTGCTCGGCCCACTGCTCTGCGCGCTCGCGTTCGCCCGCTTCTAAAGGTCCTTCCCGCCCGGCGACAAAAAAGCTCTCGGGCGGTACCAGGAGCGAAGCTCCGGCCCTCTTGAGTCTGCTGGCGATGCTGTGGGCCGCTGAGCCAGATTTCCAGGCGGACATATCGTAGCGCGTGTCGAAAGCTGCCACTTTCTGTCCTCGGAAGATGTGACGAGGAAGACCTTTCGAGGAAGGCGTGCATGGTCGGGCTTGTTCCGTGGCGCTGCGTTGGGCCACCTACGATTAGCACGTCCGCATCGTGTTCGTCAAACTCGCCATCTTCAGGTACGCGGAAGAGTGTGACGATTCCGTACTCCGCCAGCCTATCGGCTATGACCCTTGCGAGATGTTCGGTATTGCCAAAAGTTGAATCGTACATAATCAAGGTGTTCATCTTGTTATATCCTGATCTGATTCGCCAGTTTTTCCGCATAGTCACCGAACAGGGGGAGCTTGTAGTATCTGCCACGGTGCGCTGCTACCATCAATACGATCCAGCCGATAAAGCCAATCAGACCCACAACTCCGCCCAGGCCGAAGAGCGCGAAGGGGAAGAAGCTGCTCACCCACCCCAGAATGCTCATGGTGCCGAAGAAGAGTATGGACTGAATGGCATGGAAGCGGACAAAGCGATTTTCCCGCTCAAGCAGGAAGAAGACCAGGCCTCCAACCCAACCAAAGAGGTAGCACAGCAGGCCGGCTGTTCTCGCGCGCATTCCTATCGAGGTCATCTCAAAAGGGCTAACATCTCCCGGCCCTGGCGCGTAATACGGTCGCTGTGACCAGTATTGCTGCTGCTGGCCCTGTTTGTAGGGAGGATAGGATTGACCCGTTCCATATTCTGGTTGCTGGAAGTTACTTTGTGAGCCCTGGCCCTCGTAGTACTCTGGCGGCTGTTGTGGAGCGTAGCCTTGCTCTTCATAGCTTTGAGCTTGTGGTTGCTTAAAAGTATCTTTCATTATTCACCAAACCTTTCTAATGGAAGCACTTACGCTCTTCTTGCTGATTGAAATCTACTCGTTCTCTAATGAGCATAAATGAGCAAAACGTCATCTCTTCCGTAGTGTTGAGATGCCTTCTTTTGTAGCCTCCCTGATACTATACGATGAGCGTATCACAACGCACTCACCAGGTTACTGTCTTGTCTCACGCTGTTATCACAAAGGGAAGAGACTGCCAGGACTTTCAAATCGAAGGAATAGTGATCTTCTTGTGACACTCCGACTATAAATCGCGACCGGTTTGTGAATTCATGTAGGTACACTAAATATGGAGTAATAGAGGATCTGCAATGTGGCAGGTCCTTAGAAAGAGGAAACTCATGAGTATACGAAGTACGGATTTTGATAAGGATCAAGAGGCTCCTCGGGATTCCCAGTCAGTCTACACGGCAAATACTGTGCAGCAAGAGAAGGTATCCCCTGTGGAGAACTTGCCACAGCCGCCGAACCGGCCTCCTCGCAGCAGGAGAAGTTACTGGTACGCGGTTGCTGCGGTGCTTGTTGTTGTGGCGTTGATTTTCAGCGTCTTCGCCCTCGTCGTTTCACAACAAGGGCAGCACCCCGGCACCCAGATCACGCCGACCCCCACGGCTCCGGGAAGCACCGTTACCACGCCGCCAGGGAGCGACACGACGCCCTCTCCCACACCCGGTGTCACCCAGGGGCCACAGAACGGCCCGCCAGCCGTGAGTAATCCGGCTTACTGGGACACCTTCCTCAGCACGCAGGGTACCAACAGGAAAGTCGAGAGCGTGAGTTTTGCTAATGTGCTGGGAACTCCCACCTTACAGGCACTGGTGGCGGTGCGTCATAGTGATGCGAGCAGCACGTTGGATGTTTATGTGTTCGACAAGATCACCAGCGCTAAACCCATGCAACTCTTCAGGCTGAGCGGGCTGATCAAGGGTGATGCGAAGATCAGCTACTATAACAGCATTATGACCGCTCAGGTGGATAAGAGCTCCGCGCTCAACGCGGGCAAATCTGTGTCGCAGTGGACACCTGACCTCTTCCGCGAATTTGCGTGGAACGCTGGCTCGCTGTCCCAGGTGGCATTCCCCGGCATCTTTCCTGACCTGACACGCTACCAGGCCGAGGCAGACCAGGCACAGGTGAATAAAGGACACGAGACCTGGAAGAATGACCCTGCGCAAGTGGCAAAGGCTCTGGAAGCCCGCTTCTTTGGATGGCATCGCACGATAACGACGAAGCTGCTCAGTGGCGGTGGCCCCAATGATGTGTATGCCAGAGTACAGGTGCAGGAAGCTTCTATCGGAGGATCAACTCTATCGATCGTCGTCACGCTCAGCCGTCTGGAGGGGAATATCCACAACATGTGGGTCGCTACTGGCGTTGCTGATGGAATGTCGCTGACGCTGAAGAATATCGAAGCGAGGCAACTGCTCACGAGTCCTGTGACGCTGGAAGGAACGGGGGCTGCCTTCGAGGCCGTGATCGGGCAGGCGGTCGTGTACGATCATCTCTACACTGATATCGGCCATGCACAGATTACTGGCAGCAATGGTATGGGCCTGGGGTCCTACACCACGAAAGTGAACTACAGCACCAGTTTTAATGGCGTCCAGGAAGGCATGGTGACGGTATATGCAAATAACGGTGGTTTCAGTGCTGAGAACGCCTCGGCAGTGATGATAAAAGTCCTGCTTAGCCAGGAGCCAGGGGTATCACTGGGTCCAGTTCCGGGTCCTGATAAGGTCAAGTACGCGTCCTATTGGACTCCCTTCGTCTCGTCGCCCCCTGCCATCCGCAATGCCTACAGCGTCAGTTTCGGGCATCTGCTGGGCAATCCTTCTTTGCAGGCGGTGGTTGTTGCGACGGACATCCTGGGTGGTGGTCCCGTGTACCGTGACATCTTTGTCTTCGACAAGATCACCGATCCCAAACCGCAGTTGCTCTTCCAGGTCAACCATCTCCTGCATGGCAATGCGCAGATCAGTGGCTACAGTACGGTTATGACGGCGCAGGTGGACGTTCATTCGTCCATCAATACAGGCAAACTGGACACCGCCTTGACGACCGATCTCTTCCGCGAATTGAAGTGGTCTGATGGGGCGGGTACCTTCGTGCCCACAGCCTTCCCCGGCCTCTTCCCTGATTTGACGCGCTGGCAGGCCGAAGCTGACCAGCTCAATGTGAACGCCGGGCAGGATACCTGGAAAACAAATGCTACGCAGGTGGCACAGCGCATGGCCGCGCAACTGCTACAGTGGCCTGCGAATGCTGCGGCGAGTATCGTGAGCGGCGGTGGGTCGCAGGATGTTGACGCGGTTGTGCAGGTGAAGGGTCCTAACCCGGGTGGCATGTCCGTCAATGTGACGCTCTCGCGGCTGGAAGGGAATGTCTCCAACATGTGGGTGGTGATCGGTGTCACGTCGGGGAACGGATTGCTGACCATCAACACTCCCGTGAAAGGGGATCGTCTGACCAGTCCAACCACTATCACGGGTTCCGGAAGCGCCTTTGAAGGTGTGATCGGCCAGGCGTTTGTCCTCGATCACCTGTACACCACCATCGGCCAGGCCCAGGTGAAGGGAGGCGGCAACGGCATAACCACCTACATAGTCACGCTGCCCTACACTTCCAGTTTCCAGGGTGGAACTCAGGAGGGTATTGTCGTCGTGTACATGTATAGCCAGGCGACTGGCTCTATCGCGACGACGGCTATGCAGAAGGTGATGATTGGAGCGTAACGAGTACGGGTAGTGCATCTGAATGTGTCTGGAGAACACGCTGGGCGGCCTTACAAAGGCCGCCCATATACAGTTCAATCTTACGGCTTACACAAGGCCCTGCGGCACAATGTGCCAGTAGGCGCGGTTGAAGAGTTGTTTCTCCATGTGGTAGTACAGGCTGGGCCGCGGTGGGCGCGGCGGGTGCTCATAGTTAAAGACCAGTTGGGTTGCCTTATTGTACCCCGTCTCCAGGAAGCACATCACTTCGCCATCATAGGTTCCCTCGCCCGACTTCGGCTCTTCGCCACGTATGGCGGCGAGAATACGCGCGGCGACAATCTTGGCCTCGAAGTGCGCGGCTGAACCGCTCTTGGAGACCGGCAGGTCGGTGGCATCACCTAGCGCATAGACATGAGGCTTCCCCTTCACCTCCAGGGTGTTGCGGTCAGTCGGTATCCAGCCCTGCTCGTCTCCCAGTCCAGAGTCCTCGATCAACCTGGTTCCCCTGTGGGGAGGCACCAGCACGAGCAAGTCATAGGGAATATCTTCCCCTTCCAGCGAGGAAATGACCTTCTTCTCTGTATCGACCGTCTCAGCATTAAAGAACACCGTGTAGCCGATGTGGCGCTCGTCCAGGAGCGGTGTAACGGCTTCCGCCACACTCTCAATCGGGAAGACGCGCGGCAAAGGGAAGAGGTATTGGATCTCGGTCTTACTGCGCAGGTCGTGTTTGGTCAACCACTCGTCGAGCAAGAAAGTGAACTCCAGCGGCGCTGGCGGGCAGCGGTAGGGGATGCCACCGACGGTGATGACGATGCGCCCACCCTCGAAGTGGTTCAGCTCGTGACGCAGGCGCAGCGCGGCCTCAGCGCTGTAGAAGTGGTGCCAGTCGCCGTTGCCGTCCGCCTCGCTTAACCCGCTCAGGTCTTCAGGTGCCAGGCGCGCACCCGTTGCCAGCACCAGGTAATCGTAGCTGTAGGTGGCCTCTACCGCGCCGCCAGTGCCGGAGATTTCGTCAAAACCCGGACTGTAATGCACGTGCAATTCGCGGTTATCAGTATCGATGCCGGTCACCGTACCCTTGATGTGCTGAACGTGCCGGTTGAGCAGACTACGCTCGTCTCGGATAACCTGGTCGCTATCCAGACCCTCATTGTTAAACGGCATGTACAGCCAGCCGGGCATATAGGCGTGCTTGCCTGTGCTCTCGATGAGCGTGACTTTGGCGTCCTTTGGGTCCAGGTGGCGCGCCAGGAGATTGGCGACGATGGTGCCGCCAACTCCTCCACCCACGATTATGACATGTTGTGGCATAACGCTTCCTCATTCCTCAAAGCTAATGGGCTTTGCGCGCGACGAAGCGGGTATATCCCTGCTCCGGGAACGTGCCGATAAATTCATGCCTGGCTTTCTGTATCCAGGCCGGGATGTCCTTGGCTGAACCGGGATCGCTGGATAGTACAGCCAGCACACCGCCCACTTGCAGCGATTTCATGCCCCGTATAAGCTCCATGAGCGGTCCGGGGCAAAAACTGCCACGCGCATCGATTTCTTTATCAATGGTGATCTCTTTAAGTTCTGACATGAGTATTAACTCCTTTCACAAAGTGAGATAAACGGGTGAGTCGGGCGACCGCACTCTTGTGAGAGGGTCGTCCTCTCAAAGCTAGATGAACAGGGTGAAACGGCCCTCTTTGGCGCGTTCGACGAAAGTGGCGACGCCGGTGACTTCGGTCACGATCGGCTCAAGGTCGGTCATTTTCATGTCAAACAATTCCATGGTCATGCTGCACGCATAGATCTTCACATCCCCAACCTCCATGGCACTCTTGAGGTTCTCCATCCAGGAGGGAACCTTCTTCGCCATCATCTGCTCCATCATGACCGGACCGTACTCCTCGAAATCCTTGCTGACTTTCATATTGGTCTTGTAATCATCTTTGCGGAACGCTTGCAGGCCCCAGGTGGTCAGGAAGACTTCCACTTCCAGGCCCATGGCGGCCCCACCGGTTGCAAGGATGGACGCTGCCATCAGTTTGTCAACGGTACCCGAAAAGACGATGATCGACATACGTTCTTCCATTGTTTTGCTCCTTTATCTGCTCTGACCCTGTCTGTCTCCAGGTCAGGGTCTTTCCAACTGGTATCTGCCTCGTGGCATCTCCACGAAGGACTGATATCAAGTAAGGGATGTGGAGACAACAGGTGTCTCCGCTAACTCAATAATGCGGTAGATATGGGTGAGGTGAGCCACCTTGCCAAGCATGGCACCCGCGCCACAGTAGCGTTCTTCAGAAAGCGAAATTGCGCGGGCAACCGCTTCGGGCTGAATACGGCGGCCAGTGACAATATGCTCGACGGTGATCTCGACAAACACCATCGGTTGATCTTCGGCGCGCGTGCCCCGGACCTGTACCTCGTAGCCGGTCACATCCTGGCGCTTCTTGCGCAGAATCGAGATAACGTCCATCCCTGTACAGCCAGCCAGGCCGACCAACAGCAATTCCATCGGGCGAAAGCCCAGATTCTCGCCGCCACCGTGCTCGGCAGCATCCAGTATGACGTGATGGCCGGACCCGCTCTCTGCATCGAAACGCATGGCTGCTTCCAGTACCGCTCGCGCTGTCATGACCTCTGCCATAATTTTCTCCTTTATTCAGAAATTCGTATATTCGGTATCCACTATGTACTATACTGCTTACACCTCACCATACAATCACAACAAAGGCTTGAACTCTCACAGGTCCGTCACACTCTGTGTTTTATGCGTGCTTTGCCACTGCTCGTTAAATGAAGGGTGAGGTAAAGTTTAGAGAGATCAGCGCGAGAAATCAAAAAAACCATAGTTGCCAGGTAGACAACTATGGTTTTTTGAGAACGGAAGATCAAACTAGCCAGTAAAGAAGTTGCCCTCGATCATGCCCTATTTTTTGCACTTTCCATATGACTGGCGAGTTGGCTCAAGAGAGCTGCTTGTACCTGCTTCACACTGGGGTCAGCATCCACCTCTTTGAGTTTTTGCTGTTTTCCATAATAGTCAAGCACTTGCATGGTTTCATGGAAAAAGATGTTCAGTCTTCTCTCTATGGCCTCTCCTCTATCATCTGAACGTTGATAGAGCTCGCTTCCATCCAGGTCACACACACCGGCCACTCTGGGCGGACGAAATTTCTCATGGTATACATGCTGATGTGCGCGACAGATATACCGTCCTGCTAGTCGACTCAGAAGCTCATCACGTGAAACATTGAGATAGACCGTAGCATCGATCTGGCGACCAATCTGCTGCAGTTCGTTATCGAGTGCCTGAGCCTGGGCAAGCGTGCGTGGAAATCCATCCAGCACAACACCGTGTGAACTCTCTGGCTCTTCGATGCAATGAAGCACCATCGCTACTGTAATCTCGTCAGGAACCAGTTCCCCTCGATCAATATAGACCTGGGCTTGTAGACCGAACTTCGTTTTCTCCTGCAGCGCTTTTCGGAAGAGGTCACCAGTAGCAATGTGACGCACTCCAAATACCTGAGAAAGTAGTTCCGCCTGCGTCCCCTTCCCAGACCCTTGTGCACCGATGAGGATGATATTCATGTATTTTCTCCTGTACCAGCTATGCGGACCATCCGTTCAAAATCAAGTCCTGGTTAGATCTATTTTAGCAGCTTTACTAAAGAATAGCAGGGTGATATCACGATACCATCACAAAATGAGTAAAGAAGATAACAAAGAGAGCACAGAAATGTGAGGGGGAGGTAGCTCTGTGCTGTGTTGAGTACCCAAAATGGTCGAACTTAGTTATACAACAGACGGCAGGCACATTAAATTGAGAATTTCATTGTAACTCCGAAATGAAATAAGCGCAAATTGCCATATTGAACCTGGAAAGTCCCGAAATATTCCATGCTAACTCCGAAAAAAGTTAGCAATTCCAGGCTAAGTCCGAAAAAAGTAGGTGCTAGTTCAGTTGAAACAGCCTTCTAAGCTAATCTACTGTAAGGTGGCGTGTAACTTCAAAAGCCAGTCGAAGTCCGTTTACGTTGAAAGTGTTACGATTAGGTCTAGACCTCCAGCCAGGCAAAGAAGTCCGACGCGAATGTACGATACTGTGGAAGCAATGGCGCGGGTAAAAAGGTTTCAAGCGCCTCTAACAATGCCTTGCAGGTTGCCTGTTCCCCTGCTTCATTGGTAAAAAAAGCCACAGTCAGTGTGTCGATCAGCGACTCGATGGACTCAAGCGCGGCTTGCTGCTCCTCAAGTGTTTGTATCCGCGCTGGCAGCGTCTGAGTTGTCCAGGAACCACCTCGAGTAAAAGGCATGACCTCCCAAAGCACGTAAATCATAAGTTGCCCATTATGCGCATCCACAATCCACCAGCGGTCGGGCGCTCCCTGCTCCATTGGCTCCTTTGGTCTGCGAATTGCGGGACTGGCAAAGAATACGTAGCCAGGATCAGGCAGGCGTTTCGTGGGCAGTGGCAGTGAAATAGCGTGTTCTACAGGAATTTCTGTCTGGCGTAACAGGTGTACTCGCTGGTTCTTTCGCATATCTATATAGCTAAGATATATTCTTCCTGGATCTGACATATGTTTTCCTCACTTCGCAAGGTGATTGAACTATTTTCCTGGCTACCACCCCCTACGATGGTTAGCTCGTGTGTCCAATATCCGTCACAACGATTAATCCGCCAATGTTCTCCCATGTAGCTCGCATCATATTCGCGTCAATAAATTTCGTTTCGTTTTTGCCACTATCATTAATATAAAATCCCTCAACCGCGCCGTTGGTGCTATCTAGCTTCACTCCTGTTACGACGATTGAGTGGTCAACTTCGCCTAACGAAAATTTGATGTTGTCCGACCATAAAATTTCTGAATTTACTGCAACGATCACGCCACATCCTTGTTGAAGGTAAAACGATAGCTCCGACAATGTAGCCCAGACCTCGTAGTGAGCCGGAATACCATAATCCATGAGTATCTGCACTTGCTGTAAGATATTTGTGCCGCCTCTCTTATCTGGGTCCCCCTTGGTATAGCACAAGCCATGCTTGATAGCATAATCCACAACCTCTATTTCGCTTACATCTCGCCCAAACTGCAGGAGAATATCCTGGCAGGAGACAAGGCCGCACGTCCCCAGATAGCCAGTGCGTTCGCCTTGCGCGTGATTGAAGTCCGCGTATTCTTCGGGGTCTCCGACGATCAACACGTCCTGGCCCCTTGCATCCTTCAGGTGGACGGTAGTATTGGGAGCGACTTGTAATTCAATACCGCCTCCCTTCTGGTAGGTCAATAGCGTTGCATGGCTTTTCTCAAGCAGCGCCGCTCCCTGCATCAGCTCCTGCCCAAGCATAGCATTAAGACGCCGCGCCTCTCGCTCAAACTCCTCGTACATGGTACGGACTCGCTTGAGATGTAACTGGACGGTACGTAATCGTTCTTCCGCTTCATCAACCTTTCGCCGCGCGAGCTGTACCATCGCAACTTCCTGAGAACAGTCTCCACCCTGACTCGCGCAACTTGCCAGCGCTGCCTGAGCTTGCTGTAACACCCCTATCCAGTGATGCAGCGTCCTCTGCCAGTGTCGCTGGCGTTCTTCGAGCCATTCTATTATACGCCTGCTCTCAGCCTGCATAGCATACAATGAGCTTGTGGCCTCGCTCTTAAATTTCAGGAGCGTGGAACGCATCGCCTGCAAGGCTTCTATAGCCTTGACATTTGCTGAACCCATGCGTTCACCTTTGATTCAAAAATTGCCGCAAAACGTTTGCTTTCTTCTGCAGAAAAGTGGCCTCCGCTTCTGTTTTACGCATGATACGCTCCAGCATCGTCGTCGTCTGCTGGAACTCCTGTGCGTAGCGCGCATACTCTTGATCGCGCCAGGTACTTCCCAGTTGCGCAAATTGCTGTTTCAACGCCGATGTCCGATTACCCAGGTCGTTAGTGAACTGCTTCAAAGTGCGCGCAAAACGCTCCATTTCCTCCGGGTCTGCTTGTGCCTGTGGCATAGTGACTACTCCTTATCTGTTAGTAACCTGCGGTGGTGTAGATTTTTGTTGTATCCAGGATAATACCCTCTGCAACCATGGTATTGATGGAACACTATAGGGACGGAACTTTTCTAATCGCCCGGTATCTTCATTGTAAAGCAGGGCACGATGTCCTCCTAGCGTATTGGCTGCTGTCACATCAATCAGGCTTGTCGAGTCATCCACTGACATCTGAAACACCAGGCGTAAATCGAACTCTTTCATCGCCCCAGGTTCAAGAGAACGCTTAAGGTTGTTATAGGTGTCGCACCAGACAATTGTATGGATGCCGCAATCAGGCCCATTCCGTAAAATGGTGGCGAACTGTTTAGAGAGGCTGGGAGAGCTAAATTCATCGCCAAACGAAGAAAAACTCATAGCTTCATCTGGTCGTAAATCACGAATACGCTGCAGGCCATAGATAAATAGGTAAATGGGTATGCTGCTGGCGGTGTTTGCCTCAAGACGCCTTGTGAGTTCATCATTAATATCGCCAATAGCTCAAACCAGAATATGCCGTGTCACGACCTGTGTCTGGTGAGGCAAAACCTCTCCTACCTTTTGCAGATAACCAGCGAAAGAAGCATCGTGGGGCGCAAAGTCAAAGATGTAGAAACGAGCTCGTGTTCGATCATAATGTGCGGCCAGGCTGAGCAGTGTGGTAATCTGCATTCCCAACGCAGCCTCATCTTGCTGTCCAACCATGACGAGGTTGTTCCCCGCCTGTGGTACAAACTGAACAGTGACTGCATCTTTGATAGCAATAGGGTCGCCGATCCAGGCAGTAACCCTTGGGGGTGAAGTTAACGAATAGGGAGTAGCTAGCACCTTTTCAAAAGCTGCATTCTTTTCAACGCTTGCGTTAGCATCTCCCTGAAAGAGAATTTGCTGCCAGGGACGTGGATCCGCATCTGCTGAGCATAAGCATTGATGCGTTTCAGGTGATTCCCCAACTCATCCTCTGGTAGGAAGGCGCACTGGAACGGATTATTCCCCGCTAGCGTGCCATTACTGGAATTATAAATAGCCTCGCCTGAGCGTGAAAGGAGACGCCCTGCCGGGTTATCGTCGCTAAGAATAATACGCAAATCCGCCTCTTCGCATTGCAGAGCAATACGTACCGCCATTTGACTAATCGTAGAACGAGCCAGCGTGTAGGTTCCGGCCAGTGTTTGCGAGCCAAGCATGACATGTATTCCAAAGGCTCTTCCCTGCCGCACCAACCGGTCAAGCAAAAGCTTTGCTTCTTCTGCAACTTTATCATCAAACGTAAAGAACTCCTGGAATTCGTCAACGAGGAGCAAGATACGTGGCATCCTTGCATCTGGATTCTTCATCCGGTATTGGATGATATCTTGCACTTGCGCATTACTGAAGAGTAACTTACGTTCCTCCAGAACCGTATCCAGCCCTTTTAGCACGCTCTGAGCGAATTCGCGCTCGCTCTGTACCGCGACAACACGCGCGTGAGGCAACTGATATGTTGCATAGGGAGTAAAACCAACCGTCTTAAAATCAATCAGGTAGAGTTCCAACTCATAAGGGCTATATGTCAGGGCCAGATTTGTGAGAAGCACATGCAAAAGATTTGTTTTTCCTGCGCCCGTTTTGCCTGCAACCAGGACATGCTGTGATGTTTCCTTCCCCAGTTCCAAGTACTGCAATTTGCTGGCTCCCGCCCGTCCCAATGGAACGCGGATGCCATCCCGTGTAGAAGCTTTCCACCAGCTACTCGAGGGGCATCACGCGCTCAAAAGGCACCTCTGACCTCATCCGCCTCAGTGGCAGCCTGCCCCACTTCTTGCAAAATGTACGTTAAATAACGCCAGCGCGGGTGGTGCATCTAGTAGTAGCGTACATTCTCTATAATCGGGGTCCTCCCATGTCGCGCTCTGTCCATTGAGGGTTAGCACACAGGATGTTCGTGCAAGTTCGTAAGTGGAAACATCATTTCCAAAAACTCATAACCTCGATTTATATCATGAATGATGATTGTGAAAACGCCACAGCGTGGGCCATTTGTCGCAATCTCTATCACGCGACGTACTGCATCCTCTGAAAACTTGGTCGGAAATTCGGTTACCACAAGCACACGATAGGGTTCCGCCACCTCGCCTGCCTGCATATTATACTCCTCAATCGTAGGATACTGACCCTGAAGATACTTCTGGATGACAGACGCCATATGCTCTGTTAAATCGGTTAGCTCCTTCTCAATATGCCTCGTCTCGCTCCATGCCCGGTTCCCTACCAGCTTTTCATTATAATCAGCAAGCTTCATAAATATAGCCACATTTTGCCCCAGTCCCGTCGGATCGATCAAGGTGAAACGCACTTTTCCCGGCGGTTGCAGGGCAAGTAGCCTGAGTATGATCGACTGAACGGCATTGTATGCTGCCATTTTAGCCTCATGACTATTTACCCTCAATAATAGATTTTCACGCCCTGGACAGTTGATAAATGCAGGCGCTGGTAGTAACAACCTGTTTCTCGGCAAAAAAGTACCTATGCGTGTTGCAAGCTAAATCGCAGTAGCTGGCTTCCACTGTGACCATATAGCATCTTGCCAACCCATTCCCCATATACTCGCGTCCTGAATGAACCTGGCAAAATCGGGTTGTAACGTCGTCAGCTTCTGCGACAAATTCTGATCCAGTCTTGCAATAGCCCTGTTCAAACTGTCAAGCTTCTGATTATGCTGCTCCTGTAACTTTGCCAAACGCTCCTCGTGTTGATGCTCCTGAGACAGCTTCCATGGAGCATCCCCCCACAAACCCGCAACCAGGCAGAACAGAGCAACGAAGATAAGAAGGAATAAAAATGTGGAACCACCTGAACCAGATACTATATTACACAAAAGCAGAACAAATACGCCAAGAACGCCAAATCCGACATAACCCGCTGCAGCCTTAAAAAACTCGGTGACTCCACTAAACTTATATTTTGCTAGATCCAGCTCCCTCGCTTCATTCCTCTCTTCTTCCTGGTTTCTCTTTATCTCTTCCTGCCGCTGTTTCTCGATTGCTTCACGTGCAGCTCTATCAACTTCAAAGATTTGTTGCAGTCTGTGAAACAGTTCACTCTGCTCCTGGACAAGAGATATCGCAGGCTTATACATATTTCTTGCTCACTCCTATGCATTACTCTACTCTTCTTTGTGCTTCTAAAAGCACCTTCGCTAGTTCTTGCATTTTAGCTAGTGTCCTGCTACCTTGCTGGTTAATGGGTAATAGATAATTCATCTCGAATGATGTGCTTACCGCATCATTCCATTCCGCTTTGGTGGACTCCCATTTACTGCGCAAGATATACAGACTATTATTAAGTTGATCAACACTACCCGATTGGCCCATTTGTTTCTCTCAATTTTCTGGAGGGATACAAAAGTTTACAGATTGGAGATAATGACAGAGGAGCATCGTCTCGACTGCGCGGTTAGGCTCTGTAAAAACTCGATACGCCGAATGCTTCGTCCTCATCAACCAGTGTATAATCTTGAATAGATTTTTCAAGTATCCCCCCCATCTTAAGAAATCTCTTGCCATCCCTATGTATCAACCTACAGTATCGAATCAAACAAGGATACCTATCCAACTGCTGATAGCTTCTGCCTTAGCATAACAATTTTATTATAAACTACGAGCAAGTGAGTATATAGGAAAGAGTACCTTTATACTATTTGAATTCTCCAAAGTATTTAAATTGCTCGCCTAATTTTAGTGCGATAAAAAGAGAAGCGTCCAGAATAGATCACATTTTCTACCAGGAGAGCACTTTGGACCGAGCTCCGAAACTGGCAGCCAGAGTCGGCCAGCAGAAGCCCATGCACATCAAGCAGACAGTGGAAAGTTTTAGACCTCTTTTCTTACTTTTTTCGGAGTTACAGTGGAATCTCACTTAATTTCGGAGAGATGCTGGAATTCTCAATAGATAGCCGCTCGTGATCTGGCAGAGGCGTATGGGAGTCGAACCCATCAGGGACCGCGCCGAGCGGCCCCCCAGCCGTTTTGAAGACGGTGAGACCCACCGGGGCCCCTACACCTCCATGTTGTGGTTTACAGGGTGTATTGTGCCATTGACTTCCGGGGTTGTCAAGCCAGGACTTCAATCGCGATGAGCCAGCGCGGCTTTATTTGCCGAACCGACTTTGAAGTTTCAGACATGTACTTTTTTATTGATAGATATACGTACTTAACCACGAGCCGGGATGGTACGCACACGCTCCACATCTACCTCGGTCAAATCTTTGACCATCACGTCGGCGGCACGTAATCCGGGCAGGTCTCGGTTGCCTGCGACGGAGATACAGCGCATTCCGGCGGCAAGAGCTGCCTGTACGCCTGCCACGGCATCTTCTATGACCAGGCACACGGGGGGCGATATGCGCAATTCACTGGCGGCTTTGAGGAAGATGTCGGGGGCAGGTTTACCGCGTGCTACCGATTTGCCTGTTACCAGGGCCGAGAGGTAGAGATCGAGATGAAGCAATTCCTTGATGAGTTGAATGTTTTCTCGTGGTGTGGAGGTTGCTAGCGCCTGGGGGAAGCCTGCTTCGTGCAGACCGCGCATGAGTTCCATGGAACCGGGTAAGGGCGCGGCTGCTTCACGGATAAATTCGCGAAAAAAGAACTCTTTGCGGTCTGCCAGCGCCTGTGACTGGTCTTTTGAAAGATTATTCCAGTGGAGTGGGATGATATCGTCATTGCGTTTGCCGAAGGTGGCCCAGAAATCGGCATCGGTGAAAGTTATGCCCTCTTCTCGCGCCAGTCGTTGCCAGGCGCGGCGGTGCTCGTCTGCGCTGTCGATAATGACGCCGTCCAGGTCCCAGATGACCGCCTGAATTGAATTTACCATAAAGTGGAAGCTCCAATTTCTTTTTATCTCATCTTAGCATATTCCTGCCGCCTCCGGCGAGAGAGGGGAGAAGGGTGTGTGGGCTGGTCGTCGCGACGACCAGCCCACACACCCTTCTCCCCTTGTAGTAAACCGAGAAATGGATTAAGAATTTGTATAGACGCTGTGACATTGGGATGATACAATAGATGCAGTCAAAGTCCCTGACCATGTACACCGTTTGTCACGGGTAACGAAGCCTATTTTATAAATGGAGGGAGGTACGGCGTAGCGCTGGCTACGTCCAGTATGGCATGGATTATGGATTTACAACTGTGACTTGCGCGCTTCTCCCTCTTGAAGTGAGCAGGGATAAAGCGTTACTACGCAGCACATTAGAACCCCTGGATTTCGGTCAATGGCTGGACCTGGGGCCGCGCGGCCTGCGTCTCATTCCTCACGATCTTGCCTTTCCGCCCACCTATTTCAACCCTGATGGCACGGTTGATCTGGTAAACAAAGATCTGTATCTCGATGATGTCATGACCCACATGGAGCGCATTGCTGCCGCGTTGGGATGCGAACTGGAGTGGGATTTTTAGAACCTGGAGGCATATTTCTAATGAGCGATCGAAAGTTCTTCAACGAAGAAATGGAAACGCTTCCTAAGGACAAGCTGAAAGCGATGCAGCTGGAGCGTCTCAAGGCGATTGTCGAACGCGCGTATTCGCAAAACCAGTTTTATCGTGACCTCTACGATGAAGCTGGTGTCAAGCCCTCGGATATTCGGGCGTTAGAGGACATGCAGAAATTGCCGTTCCTCGAAAAGAAGACGGTGCGTGCTGCCTACCCCTATGGCATGGCTTTCAAGAAACCGGGAGATAAGGATGGCCCGGTTGAGGTTCATGCTACCAGTGGCACGACGGGTAAGAGTGTCCCGGTGTTCGCGACCAAGAAGGATATTGACTACTGGGCCGATCTCAACGCGCGCGAACTGTGGATGACCGGTATGCGACCCGGTGATATTTTGATGAACTGCTATGGCTATGGCATGGCGACGGGGGGCTTCGGCTTTCACTATGGCGCGATGGCTATGGATGCTATGGCGATCCCGATGGGTTCTGATGCGCGCCAGTATGATCGCATGATCGATTTCATCGTCGATTTCGGTGTTACCTCCATGTGTATGACGCCCTCGGTCGGCCTGTATGTGGGCGGCAAGGCGCGCGAGCGCGGCGTTGATTTCAGGGATACCAAACTCAAGTTTGGGCTGTTCGGCGCGGAACCCTGGCCCTGGGAGACGCGTATGAAGCTGGAAGAACTCTTTAATATCACTGCCTACGACGAGTTCGGCATGACCGAATTTCTGGGACCGGGCATGACGTGTGAATGCGAGACTCGTGACGGTATGCATGCCTGGGCGGATGCCTTCCTGGTCGAGTGTATCAATCCCGACACGGGCGAGTGGATGCCAGAGGGTAAGGATGGCGAGTTGGTGTGGTCCTGGCTCACGGCAGATGGCACCGCTATGATCCGCTATCGCAGCCGTGACCTTTCGCGGGTGTGGTGGGAAGATCGCTGCGCCTGTGGTCGCACGCATCCCAAGATTGCCGCTATCAAGGGGCGCAGTGACGATGCCGTTTCCATTCGCGGTCTGATCGTCTTCCCCAGCCAGGTTGAGGCCGCGCTGGTGAAGTTCCCCGAAACGGGCGCGAACTTCCGCATCATTGTGGACAGAAAGAATGATCTCGACACCTTCGACCTGAAGGTTGAGGTGAAGGACGCTTCTATCCTGAGTGATAGCGCGCGTAATGCTGCGGTGTCTCGAGAGATGGCCGAAGCGGTCAAGACCATTACCGGCAACTCTCCACACGTCGAATTGGTAGCTGCGGATAGCCTGCCGCGCGCCAGTGGCGGTGAGTCGAAGACAGCCAGCGCTCGCGTCGAAGACCGTCGAAAGAAGTAATGTTAGTGGTATAAGCGCGTCTCTGACGCGCTTATACCTGGTTCAAGTGGCGACCGATTTTAGCTACGAGTAAATTAAAATAGGACAGTAAGTAGAGTTCGTGTAGATGGCTGGAATACCTATTTACTAACTAGTATTCAGCACACATGCTATCAAAAGGATGTTTGAACGCAGCATTACCAAAACAGATATACGCCGGGTGTTAGTAAATGGTGAAGTAATCAATGATTATCCAGAAGATAAGCCTTACGCTAGCCAGTTGATACTGGGATGGTCATTGAAACGGCCATTGCATGTAGTTATTGCGATGGATGTAAAAGCGCAAAAATTATATATTGTAACTGTTTATGATCCTGGTCTGGATCAGTGGGAACCCAATTTGAGGAGAAGAAAACTGTGAAGTGTGTAATTTGCAAAAATGGGGAAACTGTGCCAGGTACGACCTCGATCTTACTTGAACGAGATAAAACAACGCTTGTTTTCAAAAATGTACCCGCCGATGTCTGTCAGAATTGCGGTGAAGGGTATATGGATGAGGATACAACTGATCGCCTTTTACAAATGGCGGAAGAGGCGATCAGGCTGGGAGTACAGGTAGATATTCGTCAGTATGTAGCAGCCTAGCGCTACAGGACTTTCAAGGTTTGATTACCCCCCACATCACGAGCAGGATGCTCACGGCTCCGATGCCGTTATTTAGCATGTGCAAGAACATGCTGGGCCAGATGGAGGCGGTGCGCCAGCGAATGACGGCGAGCGCCAGGCCAATAATCAGCAGCACGGGAAACGAACCGGGGTCGACGTGGGCAATGGCGAAGAGTAGCGAACTTCCTATGATGGCCGCGCCAACGGGCATACGGAGGCGCAGACCCGGAAAGACGAAGCTGCGAAAGAATATTTCTTCACAGAATGGCGCGATAAATACGGCTGCGAAAAGTGTGGCATAGGTAGTGATTGGCTCTTGTTTGCTATGCGCCAGAATAACCTGGTCGTTGGTTTGCAGGTTGAGATGAAAAAACGTTATGATGGCCGAGTAGAGGAAGTTTACGGCAAAAATAGCCAGCAGTAAGCCAAAAATCCAATATGCGGCATGGCGGAGAGAAACTTTGCGGAAGCCGAGCGCGTCGAATACCTTACGCGCTCGCGGTTTCATCTCGCTGAACGCTTTGTTGGCGTAGTAGAAAGGGGCAATCAGGAAGGCTCCTTCGATCATGGCTGAGATGATAATGGTAATGATGGCCGCGCTCAGATCTAGATTGAATGAGAGGGGCGCGGTAGATTTGGGTGTGCTTCCGATGTTGGCGAGGGCGATTGCCAGAGCCATCCAGGGAACCATCGTCAGTAGAATGCCTGCCAGGGTCTGGCGTAGTGTCCAGGGAGCGTTAGCTTCTATGACCTGGGGCTGCGTCTGTTTATTATCGGGTGATGAGTCTAGCAAAGGAGTATCCTCTTTTGTTTGTTTTAATTGGGTATTCGGGTTATTCATATCTTATCACAGGTGGGTAGAGCGGACGGAATAAAGGGTAAAATGTGTTTGTTGTAAGAGGGAGATTCAGGTTAAAATATGGTATACTACTCTCAACGCAAAATCACTCCCAGGAATTATTAGCGAGGAAGGAATCTTTGTTGGCTGGCACTATCGAGACAAATCCATCTGAAAATTCAAATTGGCGAAAGCATAGAAATGCGTGTCCATTTTACCGGGAACGCTGGTTCCCTTGCAATGATGTGGTGGCTGGCGAGCCTATGTACCAGGTGTTCTGTATGAAAGGAACGCCGCCCATTACGCATGAGGAACAAGATCGCTGTTTACATAGCAAGACGTGCTGCTGGCGCCTGGCAAATGACGATACACGAACGAAAAAGAAGACCGAATCTCGGCAAACCTCTTCAGAAGAAGCTCCTACACCTGCGCATTAAAGCAAGTTATCTGCCATCTATTCACCACCATCAGGTTATTATAAACGTATTGGGGAGCTTGCGTCCCATTCGCATCATTATTGGTGGGAGTTAGTAGGCTGCGACCAGCGCGGCGAGTTGTTGACAGGCTTTCTTCATTTCGATGCGCACACGCCCGGCATTGCTGCCAGGGCCAGTGGTGATGACGAGAATGAGATCGCCCACGCCAGCAAACTGAACGGTGCCGGTGTGTGTTTCGATGATGACGTGCTGCGTTTCGCCATGCACGGCCTGCAAAGTGAAATTGGCAATGGAGCCGAAGACAGCTGCTGACATAGCCCCCAACATATCCTCATCATCACCTGGCAGCGCGCCGGAAACGATCAGACCATCCTTGCCAATAATCAAAGCGCCGGCAATCTCATCAAGGTCGGTTAATCGTTGTAGTATTGTGTCCACCTTCGTCTCCTGTGTTTCATTAATGACTCTGGCTTTTCGCTTTCTTCGCCATGGTCAGAGCTTTGTTGTATGCTTCCATTGCTTGCAGGTACTCACCCTGGCGCATGTAGGCATCCCCCAGCACGCGATAGCCGACGGTATACCTGGGGGCCAGTTTGAGCAGGGCGCGTAGATTGCTGATGACTTCGTCAAGCAGTTCGGGTGCGTTGCGTATAGTGATGCGATACTCCTGCATAGCATCGTCATATGCGCCTGAGAGCTGGTATTGGTAGCCCCGTAGCAACTGCTCTTTATTGCTGAGCGTGTTTTCGCCTGCTCCCTGCTTGCGATCTTCGGAGCGTCCTTTGCCAGTAGAGCTGGCTGCATTGGCGCGGCCTGCGGCTGTTTGCATGGGCTGTAAGCGCACAGCCGGGCGTTTCATGGTGGTTTCCAGTTCGTTTTCAAGCAGGGCATCGGCGCGATAAGCGGGCGCGAGTGTGATTGCTGGCTGCTCGACGCGGTTGGTTGCCAGCACAGGCGTTGGAGTTTGCGCAACAGGGTCAGCAACTGGCTCGCCAGGAACGTTCACTGGCATCTCTGGCGCGGGGTCCTGGAAAGGTACGTTGGCCCACCAGGGTTGTTCGGTTGGCGCTGTCGATACGGACGGTTGGGCAGCGACCTGGGTTGGGGCTGCTTCAGGCGTATTCCCGGTCGGGGCATTGTCGTAGCTCTCTGGATTTAGCGCGGAAGAGGCATAGCCGGATTCCTGCGCGATAGTTGAGAGCGCGCCTGGTTGCAATGGAACAAAGCCTTGCGAGTGCAGGTTCTTTTCCACTGATTCCAGGGTAGCCAGGTGTGCTTTTTCATCTTCGGACATGGTTGCATCTATTTGGTCTTCCCATGTGCCGTAGTGGGCAGGTTCTTGTTCGGGCAGGTCGGCCCAGGGGTCGTAGGCTACTGGCGCGTCGGGTTGCGGAGCAGCAGGCACGGCCTGGGGTACATCGAGCCAATTGTCAAAAGGCGATGAGATCGAGTTGGTGGAGGGTACTGATTGCTGTAGATCGCTCCACGCGCTATACGTTGGTTGGACCTCGGGTTCGGGTTCGATAGTCTCCGCGCCAAGCGATTTGAGCCATTCTGGCCAGCCCATATCTTCTTCTTTGTCATCCGATCCAAAGAAGAAAGGCGGCGTCGCATCATCGGTTTGCGGTTGAGATGAAATTGCTGGTACTTTTTCTTCCCAGGATTGACTGGGAACGGGCCTGGCTTCCGGTTGAAGTTGATGAGCAGGGTACGCAGATTTTGATGGGGGCTCGGGCGTCTGTGGCGCGGGTGCCGTTTGCTCAGGTTGGCGGCGCTCGTTCCTGGTGAGCATATCAAGCCATGCTGGTGGAGGTGGAACCTCTTCTTCGCGGGGTAGAGCGGGAACATGCCCTGGGTCGCTCACCTCCAGGAGTCCAGGCTGGGAGTCGATGTTTGCTTTATCATTCGTGGGTGAAGTGGCTGCAATTTCGGCCTTGAACCAGGGCTGTTGCTCCAACAGGGCGGGATCGTAGTCGTCGTCAATTTCTTGCTGAGAAGCCCAGGCGTCGAAATCATCCGGGGTTTGCTGCTGGTCGGACTGCTGTGCCTGTTGAATAGGAGCATTCGCCCAGGTGGCGTGGGTGGGAACTTCTGAGGCGGGAAGCGCGTTTGCTTGCGCCATCGCTCTGGTATCCAGTTCGGCTAAGGAGTCTTGCGAATTCCAGTTGTACAGGCGATCTGCTGTTGCGCCCTGTCCAGCTTTTGACGTGTCTGCAACTTCAATGGCGGCGTATTGGAGGGTGCTAATGGCTTCGACCTGTTTCCCGTTGCCATTGGTTTGCCCATTCAGGACAATAGAGTCGCGTCTAAGTATTGCCAGGAAGGGGTCGTGCGACTGGCTAGCGGCGAGGTCGCCGAATAGTTCCTGCGCCATCACCAACTCGGGGTCGAGCAATTCCGCGCGCTGTACAAGTTCGCGCGCGCGTTGCATATTAAAGGCGGAAATGACGTGCGCCAGCAGTAACAGGGCTTTTTCGCAGTTGGGGATATCTTCGAGGATACGTGAAGCTATCTGTTCGACCTGATCATGAATACCTTCGCGCCAGTACGTTTCCATCAACCCCAGGCGAGCATCAATGCGATCTGGCGCGGCGGCAAGTACGGCTTCCCATTCTTGCATGGCTTGTGTGAGCAGATCGCCTCGCATGTACAGTCGGGCCAGACCAGCGCGTGACAACATAAATTCCTGCTGCCCTGCCTTCTGGCTCAAGTGGTTAAACTCCTGGCGAATCTGGCTGTTGCCCCGGCTCAACTCGTAGGCCTGCTGATAGCAGTCTAAAGCTGTGTCGATGTCGGATTGATGCTCACAGATAAGCGCGCGGTCGCAATAGGCGATCACGTTTTCTGGATCGTTGATCAGAATCCAGTCGAAGGTTTGCTGTGCCTCTTCTAAGCGGCCCTGGGCCAGGTAGACCTCGCCTAGAAGCCGTTGGATTTCAAGCGCATCAGGATAACGCGCGAGAATCTCCTGGCAGTCGGCCATCGCGGCGTCGATGTGACCGGCGCTGATGGCATCCTCAATACTTTGAATACGATCACGAAGCGTTGTTTGCGCCATAAAAATCGATCTCCTGTCTTCCGCCTCATGGAAGAGGGCAACACTTCCGTTACCCCGATCCTCGCGTTAGAGGCGTTTAGTTCCCGCCCTTGAGCAACTTTGCGAAATGTTCCGCGCTCCCAGATTTGTAGGGTCCTATTACCGCCAGCCGCCGCCATTCCGTCGCAAAACAGTGTTGCGCGATACGTTGAATGTCGTCGGCTGTCACGGCATCTATTTTCGCTACAAGATCATCAACAGGAATAATTCTGCCGCGAGAATACTCCTGACTGCCCAGCCAGGAAGCGACCTGCGCAGTTCCCTCTAATCCTAGAATAATACTGCCTCGTATATATGCCTTGATGCGATTCAGTTCATCTTCTGGCACGGGTTGCTGGCTGATGCGGGTCAATTCGCCGATGATAGCCCGTAAAGCAGGCTCGATTTGAGCCGGGTCTACACCGGCGCTGACAACGAAATTGCCCGTTTCAGCGTAGCTATTAAAATAACTTCCGATATCATAGGCCAGTCCCTGCTCTTCCCGAATAGTCTGGAAGAGGCGAGAACTCATGCCTTCACCTAGAATAGCATTGGTTAGCATAAATTCATAATAATCGGGTGACGTGTAAGCGATACCCAGCGTCCCCAGGCAAATATTGGCCTGTTCCGTATCTTTCTGGATGACTGAGACAGGGACTGCATCCCTGGGGGGAAGGCTCTCCACCCAACTTTTGTGCTGCCCGGCTTCCCAATCCCCGAAGAGTCGTTCGGCGAGTGCGATGACCTGATCGGTATCGATATTGCCTGCCACGCTAATAATTAACGAATTGGGACGATAATATTCATTAAGATAGTCCTGTAAGTCGTGCTGTTGCAGACGGGATACGGTTTCGATAAAGCCTGCATCGTCGCGTCCTAACGGTAAACCGGGCCACATAACCTCATCGATGAGCAGTCCTACCCATTCCTGTGGATCGTCGCGAGTAGAACTCAGTTCTTCAATGATAACGCTGCGTTCCTTTTCCAGTTCGTCCGGGTCAAGGATGGGCCTGCGCACCATGTCGGCCAGTACTTCCATGACGGTCGGCAGTTGTTCGCCGGGAACGCGCGCCGTGTACATGGTCAGTTCTTTATCGGTGCTGCCGTTAAATACACCGCCAACCCCTTCAATAGTTTCAGATATATGCCGTGCTGTAGGATAGTGTTGCGAACCCTTGAACACCATATGTTCAATAAAATGAGAGATGCCCGCAAGTGACCGGGTTTCGTACCGCGAGCCGACGGTAAAAATCAGGGCGATGCTCGCTGAACGCATTCCATTCATAGGCGCGGTTAGTAAGCGCAGCCCATTGCTCAGCGTTGTTCGTTGGTATTGCATTGATTATAAGGTACTTTCTTGTGTGACGTGCATCATTTGAACATGTCACATCATTATAGACGGTTTGAGCGTGGTAGGCAACGGATAATGAGGGAGAACATAGCCCTTTTGGGTAATACGAAAATGCTTTAAGAAGAAGAAAGGAGCAAAACCAGTGCCGGTATATGCTCTGAGGCTGGTTTTGCTCGCGTTTTCATATCAAGGATGCTGGCTAGAACAGGCCGATGTCGTTGGCGAGGCCACCGAGACCACCCAACATGCCGCCGTCATCGCCTCGATCATAGTCATAGCGGCGTTCATGATTTCCCTCGAGGCCATGCAAGAGCATTTCGCCGCCGATGACTGCGGCTGCGCCTCCCAGCGCGCCCATCGCCAGGCCGCCTCCCTGTCCCTGGAACATTCCTCCCAGGCCGCCGCCTTGTTGCTGGCCTTGCATGGGCATGGCGGCAGGAGTGGGAACGACGCCCGCGAGGTTGGTGCGGCATCCGGCGCAGTTGACAGTGCCGATGGGCGACATTGCCATACACACGGGGCAACGTAGAACCATGGGCTGCTGGCCTACCATCGGTTGTTGCTGGTATCCCATCTGCCCGTACTGCTGAGGGTACGCCTGCCCCTGCTGCGGATACATCTGCGGCTGTTGCCCATACCCGGTGCCGGGCTGTTGATACGCCGGTTGACCGCCGTATTGTGACTGATCATACTGGGATGCATAGGGCTGTGATGGCTGTCCATATGAGCCGGTCTGTGGGTACGTCTGGGGGGCGGGTGCCGGAGTTCCTGCGCCAAGCGGGCTGCCGCACCCGCCGCAGAAGCGCACACCGGGCGCGTTCTGTCGCCCGCAATTGTTGCAGTAGGCTGGCGCGGTGGCTGCCGGGGCGGGCTGGGCCGTGGCCGCTTGCATTGGTTGCCCGCAATTGGTGCAGAAGGCGATACTGGACGGAACTTCGGTATGGCAGGCGATACACTGGTGTGTCTGTGGCAGCGCCTGTTGTGATTGGGCAGTTGCAACGCTGGTTTGCGCTACGAGTGACGATCCGCAGTGCATACAAAATGACGCGCCTGCTTTGATGGCGCCGTTACAACGAGGACAGACGCTGGTTGCTGCTTCCATTGTGGGCGCGACGACTGCCTGTACAGGCGTGCCGCACTCCGGGCAAAATTTCTTGCCGGTGACATCATTGCCACAGGATGTACACGTTGCCATGGATTTGAATACTCCTTTATCGGTACTATTTCTTCTCGAATCGTTAGTCTAGGCCCTCTATCGCTTATCAGAAGTGTAGCATAGATTGGTTGTTTCGTTGAGTGCGTAATTTCACAATTCCGCAGCGCTACGAAAATCGAAGGAAGGCGCTTTGTGTCATGAGTTGCTGAAATTTCAGATGCTGTAATTGGCTTGACAAATTGTCGTCTCTTACGTTAATATTTCAGTAGATATTGAAATGCTGAAAACTCTCTTTATAACAATGAACGGAGAGTGATCTGGCCGTGTTGATGGAGAATTCATCTCCATAGCAGGGTATAGAAGGAGACGTAACAATGCATATAAACCTCTCTACTGGAGCAATACTCAGTTTGGTGCTGCCTCTTGCAGCTCTGGAGCTGATCTTGCTTATAGTCGCGCTCATCGACCTTATTCGCAGGGAGCCAGGCCGGGTAAATGGAAGCAAGGTCGTATGGGCGCTTATCATCGTGCTGATTGGGACTATAGGGCCGATTTGCTACTTTATTCTGGGACGGAAGGAGTAGGAAGATGGCTGTTTTAGAACCATACGCAATTCGCTGCAGCGGTCTGAGCAAGCGTTATGGCGCGGCGGAAGCGCTGATCGGGCTTGACCTCACCGTATCCACGAATAGCATTTTTGGTTTGCTTGGCCCCAACGGCGCTGGCAAAAGCACGACGATGAAACTGTTGACGCGCCAGATTGCCCCCAGCGGGGGGCAGGCCTGGGTTGCAGGTGTCCCGATTACGGGACAGACCATTGACGTGCGGAGTCGCATCGGCTACCTCAGCGAGCAGCCTGCCTTTTATAACTGGATGAGCGGCTTTGAATTTCTCAGCTTCGTTGGTGAATTGTTCGGGCTGGCTTCAGTCGTCCGGCGCAAGCGCTGTGGCGAACTTCTGGAATTAGTTGGCCTGGCCGGTGCGGCCAGGAAAAAGATCGGCGCATATTCCCATGGGATGCGCCAGCGCCTGGGTATCGCGCAGGCCCTGATGAACCAGCCAGAGGTGCTTTTCCTGGATGAGCCGGTGTCGGCGCTTGATCCAATTGGGCGCAAGGAAGTTCTGGAAATGCTGGCCCATCTCAAAGGGAAGAGCACTGTTTTCTTTTCGTCACATATTCTGACAGATGTTGATCGCATTTGTGATGAGATCGCTGTGCTTCACCATGGCAGATTGCTAGTGCAGGCTCCTACTCAGGCGTTAAAAGAACAGTACGCTCAACCCGTGATTACTATCGAGCTGGAAAGCGACGCGAGCCGTCTCTCCGATCTCTTGAGCCGGGAACCGTATGTTCTGCACATTGAAATCAAGGAAAACCAGGCCAGCGTACTGGTTGGCGACCTGGCTCTCGCCAAAAAACACCTGCCTATGCTGCTGGCGCAGGCTCAACTTCCTCTGTTGCGCTATGAGGTGACGCTCCCCACGCTGGAAGATGTTTTTGTCCGGCTGGTTAAAGAGGAGCCAACGGAAACGGAGGTAAAGGGATAAATCATGACTATACACACGTTCTGGCCAATGCTCAAGAAAGAGTTCTATGAGCAATACCGCACGTATCGCACGTTGATTGCCGCGATCATACTTTTGTTGCTGGGTCTGTCTGCTCCAATTATAACGAAGCTTACGCCAGAGCTGCTAAAGAGTTTGGGAGGAGGAATTACGGTTATTTTGCCTCCTCAGACTTCGACGGATGCCTTGAATGCGTATCTCAAAAATATGACCCAGTTACCGGCGCTGATACTGATACTGCTGGCGATGGGCTGCGTGGCTGATGAAAGGGTTCATGGCACGGCGATTACAGTGTTGACAAAACCAGTGCCACGCGCAGTTTTTGTCCTCGCGAAGTTTGTCTCGTATGCAGCGCTGTTTCTCACCGCTACCACGCTTGCTGCTGCCGGCGACTACTTTTATACCTACCAATTATTCAGTGCGCTCCCGCTTGGGCCTTTTGTGCTGCTGAACCTGGCATTGCTGATCTTCTACTGGCTAACGCTGGCACTGACACTGCTGGCGAGCATACTTTTCCGCAATGCTGTCGCGGCTGGAGGAGTGGCCTTCGCAGGTTTTCTGGCGCTCAGCATTTTGCCTGGATTGAACTCTACAATAGCTCAGGCGCTGCCGTCGGCGCTCTTCAGCCCGCAGCGAGTGGCACAGTTGCTAGCGGGAACAGTTTCCCTGGGAGACATTCTGCCGCCGCTAGTAACTGGTTTCGGGCTGACACTTGCGCTTGTTATGATTGCGTGTTTTGTGTTTCAACGCCAGGAACTCTAGTGCCCTCTAGACGCATTCTTTGAGGGAGTTGGCGCCGTTGATGCCGCGCAGTTTCATGAGAGCGACGACTTCGAGCTGGCGCACACGTTCGCGGGAGATGCCCAGTTCTTTGCCAACTTCCAGCAAGGTGCGGCTGCGACCGTCGCCGATGCCGTAGCGCAGGGTAATGACGCTGCGTTCGCGGGGGGTAAGCAGGGCCAGGGCGCGATGCAGTTCCTCGCCCAGCAGGTGTTGCGAGGCGGTTTCGGCGGGCGCGGGCGCGGCGCTGTCCTCCAGGGTATCACCCAGCGAGTAGCGGGCTTCGTCATCAACGGGGGCGTCGAGCGAGACGGGTTGTTCGATGATGCCGAGCAGGTCGATGACTTCGGCGAGTTCGATATTGCAGGCATCGGCTATCTGCTCTGGAAGTGGATCGAGTCCGTTTTCCTGCGAGAGCTGCGCCGCGATACGTCTTACTTTGCGCAGGCGAGTCGCGACGTGTTCGGGCAGGTGGATCAAGCGGGATTGCTCGCCTGCCGCCCGGCTGACAGCCTGGCGAATCCACCAGGTGGCATAGGTGCCGAAGTGGCAGCCGCGCCGGTAATCGAACTTCTCGGCGGCGCGCATCAGGCCCAGATTGCCCTCCTGGATGAGGTCAATCAGGGGGACGCCTGTACTGGTGTAGCGACGCGCAATGGCGATGACCAGGCGTAAATTTGACTCGATCAGCGTGCGACGAGCCAGTGAGTCACCGGCGGCGGCTCGTTGCGCGAGGTCAACTTCTTCGTCGTGGGTCAGCAGGCCGAGGCTGCGAATATCGTGCAGGTAGCTCTGAAAAGCATCTTCAGAGCCGGTGGCCGAGCGCGTCGCAGACGCGCGGCTGCGGCGGATGCGTGTAGGCAGGTCGTCAAGCGCCATGCCATCAAGCGTTTCTTCAACACTATCCGAAGCGTCAAGAAAAGCTTCACTTTCCGTATCGTCCAATGGTGATTCAATCGCCACCAGCGGCTCAGTATTTCGCCGCGCGATTCTTTGATCTAAGAATGAGTCGTTATCCTCTGTACTGTGTGAGGTGAGCCTTTTACGTGGCGCATCTAATACTGCGCTATACGCCTCCCTCACGGGATAATCTATTGCCATTTTTCCACGCTCCCTTCGGGATACTCCCCGACAAAATCAGCTGCCGGACTCCTCCGTTTGGCCCCGTGGTCAGCATTCATCGTGTTGTATGGGTGCTGAACATAAGTATGCTGCTTCTATTGTATAGACTAATGAAACCTACCACATCAGGTAATTACCTGAGATCGAAATCAGGTTCTGACTGTATCTTCCCACATATCTGTTGCCCATGACATTGATTTGATAGTTGCTTTATCAAGTAATACGACAGAAGCTCTGTTTAAGTTTAGGTGATTGCTACGTAATACAACGTTGCGCAAAGGCGGAACGTTACATTTGCGTGAATGGTAACTCCTGTCTTTTCACATTGAGGGTATTCAATTGAAGAGATTTGTATACTGTCAATAGGTAAACTTCTACGGTTATTCCGGCATCTCATCTACTTAGAAGTAGAATTTGGAGGTAAGTGGTGAATAAAGTGGGTGAAGTGTTCATATGATTGCTATTGCGAGGCTTCAATTTGGAATCGAGGAGGAAGAAGCTGTTCTGGAAGTGCTGAAATCAGGTCAGTTGGAGCAGGGAGAACGGGTTGCGGTTTTTGAGAAACGTTTTGCTGAACTCTGCCAGACGCAGGAAGCTGTTGCTGTTTCAACGGGGACAGCGGCGCTGCATCTCGCGCTTATTGCGCACGAAATCGGTTACGGCGACGAAGTAATCACGACACCCTTTAGTTTTGCCGCCACCGCCAATGTGATTGTGCTGGTGGGCGCGCAACCTGTTTTTGTTGATATCGATCCAGAGACCTACACTATTGACCCGTTGCTGGTGGAGGCGGCTATTACGCCGCGCACAAGAGCCATATCGCCGGTGCATCTCTTTGGCAACCCGTGCGATATGGAGCGGCTGCAAGCCATCGCAGACGAGCATCACCTGGTTATTATCGAGGATGCGTGCCAGGCGCTCGCGGCCAGTATCCATGGCAAGCCTGTGGGCAGTTTTGGCACGGGCTGCTTTTCCTTTTCCGCTACCAGCGCTATGACGACGGGTGAAGGCGGCATGATAACAACCAGCGATCCCGTTATTGCCGCGCGCGCGCGCCTGTTGAGAAGCCACGGGCAGAAGGAAGGAAACCTGCATGTTGCGCTGGGCTTTAACCAGCGCATGACGGAACTACAGGCCGCTATAGGGCTGGTTCAGCTCGAAAAAGTTAGAGCGGTTCACCGAACAGCGTCGCGCGAACGCAGCCTTTTTGAGCAAACATCTCGGCGAAGTCGTGAAGACGCCGGAAGAGCGTGATGGGTATCGCCATGTGTATTCCCAGTACACCATTCGCGTACCCGATGAGAGCAGTCGCGATGCATGGGCTGCGCACTTGCTCAAACGGGGTATCGGCACGGCTATACATTACCCCTGCCTTATTTACCAGCAGCCGTTTTACCAGGAAGCTCATGACCTCTACCGTATAGCGGCTCGTCCCCTGGATGAAGAGCAACTTGCAAACATTGTGAAGACGCCTACCGGCCCCCTGAAGAGTAGCAATGGGAGTGGCGCGGCTACGCTTATGGCGACCCGGCCAGCTGAAGCGGCGTATCCGCGCCTTCCGAAGCTGAAAAAGCGGCGCGGCAGGTGTTGTCGCTTCCGGTGCATCCAGCATTGAGTGAAGATGATCTTGCCACGATTGTGCTGGAGGTGCTTGAGCTATGCCAGTAAAAGGTGTGGAGGCTGGTGTAGTTTTTGGCATATAGCACCCACCAACTGCACATTAAGAGTGCATGATGGTGTTCAGGTTTGTGATGTACAGTAAATTTGGAGGTAAAAAATGGTTCGCAAAATGTACAGAAATATCTACAGAAGATCAGCTAATGAGCTATGCATCAGACGAATATCACAAGCAAGCAATGTACAAAAAAATCTGGAATATCCTGAGGTTTTTTGATTCCGACGGTAGGTTCTTGTCTGTATCTATTCACAATCGGAATATTTCGGAAGAGGCACCGTGAATTGATCTATGCTATCTGGATGATGGTTCATCCTAAGATATTCGCAAAGAAGTATGTCCCACAAGTTGAGATCACTTCTCTTGTCCCTAATGAGGTGTTATTACGTCTTTATGAGCAGGCTAAGTTCACGGCAAATATTAATTTCGAGGAGCTATTTGTCCTCGTCAGAATTCCTTCAGATAAACCAACCGACGGCGTGCTTTGAAATAGGAACGTTTAATGAGACGACTACGCTCAATATGGCGGCGAATACGCCCGATGATGCATAATGTCTACCTGGATTTGCCCCGTGAACAAGTTAGAATACGAAATTCTTGCTTGATCCATTCGAACGATTTGCGGTAATGAAAGAAACATCGGGGAACCGTTATCGTGACACAAAGTGGGAGCGTAAAATTCAGCAGTTATATGGAGATTCTGCCACTTTTGATTATTCACCCTACCAGGGCAAAATTGACTTTGTATTTATTGATGGCTCACATGCATATGAGTATGTGTTGAGTTGATGCTCGTAATGCAATTACATTACTCCGTGATGGAAAGGGGACTATTCTCTGGCACGATTACCCGGATACGTCCTCGGTACTGAAGGCAATTCACTACTTAAAAGCCGTGATTCCCGTTTTGCTGGAATTCGCCACATTGTAGGGACCAATTCGCGTACTTAACTTGCGAATAAAGATATGGTTGGGACCACGTGCAAGTATATAGGTAGCAAGTGCGTAGGGAGAGACTATTGTATGGAACAAAAAAAAGCGCAAACCATATTTGAAGATAAAGAAGTAGATCGAGGCACTGGCTTAATTGAAACTGCAGTTGTTCATTTTAGTACTGTAAAAACTATTATAAATGAAGAATCTTTCAGATTGTTTCGCTTCTTAAAACGTTTTATTGATATTTTGTTCTCTTACTGGTATAATTGTGCTGACCCCGGTTTTCTTAATTATTGCAGTTTGTATTAAGCTTGATGATGGAGGTAATATTTTACATTTTAGAGAAATCATTGGAATGCATAACCGGCGCTTTTTCGCTCTCAAGTTTCGCACGATGATTCCCGATGCAGATAGCTACCTGGCGAATCATCCTAAGCTTTTGCAGGAGTACAGGCTGAATATGAAGTTAGAGGAAATCCGCGTATAACTCAAATTGGCGGATTTCTCGTAGGACGAGTCTGGATGAACTTCCACAATTGTTCAATGTATTGATCGGACAAATGACGCTTGTTGGCCCTCGCATGATTCATCCGATGGAGTTATCTCGTTACGGTAAGTACGCGCAGAGCGGCTCTCGGTAAAACCTGGTATTACCGGCTTGTGGCAATTATACGGGCGGAGGCAAGACTCTTAGAAATGCGCATCGCGCTGGATATGCAATATATTGACACACGCACTATTCTTCTTGATCTTGTGTAATTGCTCCTCAAAACGGTCAGGTATTTGTTTTTTGCAGACGGGTAGCTAATTCACCCAACGTGCAAGTTATCTTGCCGCTCAGGCGGCAATTGGAGAGAAAAGAGATGTCGGGGACGGGTCCTCTGCTAGGAGTTCAACGTCCCCACATCTCTTCTTTTTATTGATTGTGAGAGGTTGCTGCCGTTATGTAGGTATCTCTATAAGATACGGGCAGTCTCTTCCCCCATGAAAAACGAGCGGCCTGAACGCGCCCGGCTGCGATCATGCTTTGTTGAAGCGCGTATCTTGCAGAACCTGCTGCATGGCGCGGGCCATCTCCCCAGCTATTGAGCGGGTCAACAAGTAAGGCCGCGTCTCCTGCGACCTCTGGTAGCGAGGAACTGGTGGTGGTAATTACCGGGCATCCCGCTGTCATTGCTTCTACGACGGGTAGGCCGAAAGCCCTCGTACATCGATGGGAAGACAAAGCATGTTGCCATCTGGTAAAGTGCGATGAGGTCTTGATCGGGAATGTGCCCCAGAAAGTACACGTTCTCCTCGAGAGTCGCCATGTAGCGCAGGATATCATCGCAATTCCATCCTTTGCGCCCGACGACTACCAGCGCAGGACATGCCTGGCCGAGCTGTTGTCTCAGTTGCGAGTAGGCATTGAGCAATGTTGGCAGGTTCTTGCGCGGCTCGACCGTGGCAACGGTCAAGAAAATAGGAATCAGGCAGGTGGTGAGTTCGCGCGACCTCTTGTTTCAATGCGTCACTGGTGACCTGGCCGAATTCCGACCGCACAGCACCAGGCGCAACGGAAATTTTCGGGTAGATAGCGATTGCCCAGGAAATGCCCTATCTCCGACTTTGCATGTTTTGAAACGGTCACTACACGCGCGCAAGTACGTACTCCGCGTGAAAGTAATGTACGAAAGTAGAGGCGTGCCGTGCAACGTTTGTGGCAGTGGAAAGCGCCATGGACCGGCATCGTGGAAGGTCATGACCGTGCGCGGGCCGAGAGCCTGCAAATAAGGCGGCGGAAAAGCCGGATAGTGCATGACATCCAGGTGCAGTCGCGGCAGAATCCACGGGAACCAGAACTGTTTGCTGAGCAACTCATTGCTCGTCGGGCAGATCACGGCTTCGAAATGACTGTTGAAACGGCAAAAAATCGGGATGCACTTCTCGCGAGAAGAACAATACGTAGCGTAGAGCAGTTTTGGTTTCTGGCAACATGAAGAGATGCTTCGCCATTTCTGCTGTATAGCGGAAAATACCGGTTGGACGGCGCCAGATGCCTGTGAGGTCAACGCCTATTCGTAGTGGTTTCATGGTTATTTGACACTCCTATACGCCTTGACGAACAAATACATTCGACATTGCTGCCTCGCTATCCCAGTTAGGGATGCTCAGCACCAACCCCAGGAAAATCCAGAGATAGGATATATAAATGAACGGTCCTGTTCCACCAGCAGCGGCGGTGGATGGAACAAAAGAGTCGGCGAAGAAGGTAGCGAACAGCAATGCTGCAAAATATCCCAGGTATGCCAGGGAAACCGCTTTTCCTGTGTCTGATCTCGCCGAATTGAAACGACCGAGAGCCATTCGTCCAATCATAATGATTGCCAGTATTAAGCAGACAAGACCTTGCACACCCATTTCGGCCAGTACTTCAAGGAACTGGTTATGGGCTACGCCTGCAACCTCTGTTCCATAGGCAATATCAAAAAACTGGAAGTTTCCTGCACCAACTCCCCAATATGGACTGTGCTGCCAGATAGCAATAGCATCCTGCCATATATTAATGCGATCAGCACCGTATACTTTTGTAGGATCGAAGAAGTTAATTATGCCTGGTATGAAGAGGAGCAAAAGTGGCAGGATGACGAGCGGAAGGAGTAGCGCAAGCGGGTTCTTGAAGCGGAACAACAAGATGAGCCAGACAGCTATAAAAAGTCCAATCCACGACTCGCGGCCAAAAGCCATCACCACACCTCCGGCGAAGATACAGGTCAGCAATCCAAAACCCAGGCGTGATGAATCCTTCTTTGCGTAGACCATTTGACCGAGAGCGAGACAGGCGAAAAGCACATTAAGTATCCCCAGGTTACTGGAACTTGACCCAAAAACCGCCGGACGTTGGACGCCAAGAATTACATCCTGTGAATAGAGATGAAGCGGCCCTGCGAAAATCGTTCCCAGGGCATAGGGCAAACCGACCACCATGTAAGCTCCGATCAGCCTGCGGGCATCCTTTAAGGTATGTACCAATGCGGGAACAACCAAGATAAACAGAGGTAGACTGATGAGCAGAAACATTTCGACGACATTGATTAGTAAAAGCGAAACATCAGAGTGTGTAAACGCATAGGTGACGTGGGGGTCTGGGGATAGCCGAGAAGAAATGATGGATACCAAACCGAGCAGAGCAATGCAGGTAAATGGAATTAGGACGCTTTTATTCGACCGACTTATTTTGCTTTTTGATGACAACTCTTTTAGTAACCAGATGCTTATGATTAGCACAAATAGCAGGTCTCCAAGGTAGAAACGCGACAGGATGCCCGAACTACCTGCCGCAAAGACAATAGTGGGGCCTGCCAATAAAATATAGGTAAGGAAGAGCAAATTCGAATCGTATGAAAAGCAGTACAATCAGAATGATTGACACCACAATGCTCAATCCCAGGATGAGATTGAGCGAAATGAGGTAGGTCAGGGACAAACCTACTATGATGCTGATGATAAATGTTATACTCATTGTAGCCAATGAGAGTTGGAGGGAGCACGAGCAGAAAAGAAAATCTTGGTTGTGCCATTATATCAAACTTTCTGAAAACGAGCACAGCTCATCTCTTGATAGCCTGTGAAGTCACATTGTTTTCTACACATACTCCATCAGTTTGAGGTGCGATGTTGCAGGCTGCACAGCCAAGAACTTCTTCATAGACACCAAATAGTTGCGATGCTATTTCAGCCTGACTGAAGCGCGTTTCCGCTTGTCTGTGCCCTTCGGTTCCCATGCGTTGACGCAATACGGCATTTTCCAGGAGCGAGATGAGGGTTTCTGTATACTTTGGAATATTGCTGACATCAACTACATAGCCTGTGACGCCGTCATCAATTATGCAAGGAAGGCCGGTGCCGTTATTCGCCACGACTGGTATGCCAGCGGTCATCGCTTCCAGTATTACCATGCCAAAACTTTCGACAATCGACGGATGGGTTAAAATGGTTGCAGAGCGATAAGCATCTCGGATACGCTCTGAAGAATTGTTCAACAAAAATTTGAGATGATCTCCAACGCCAAGTTCTGTTGCTAACTGGAACAGATGGCGGGGAAAATCTGGTTCTTCCAGAAAAGGAGGGGCAAGGATGAGCAATGTTGCTTCTGGAAAACGTTCAACAATGGATGGCAAGCATTGCACCGTGTATTGCCAACCTTTTTTACTACTGAGTCTTCCAACGCCGAGGATAAGTGGATTGCCAGTCACTTCTGACTCAAGTAGTAACCTCCCTGTTTCTTCGCCTTGCGTAATGTCCGCGAATATTTCTGGACGCGACACATGAGGAATAACACTCAGCCTGTGATCGTGTACTCCCAGATCGAGCAACTTCTGACGGGTAAAGTCTGTGAAGACGATGATGCGATCGCTAAGGTTAAAGAAGAAACGTCCGAGAGTCTTGTCATAGAATTCACGCAAAGGGCGACTATAAGGATAAATGGTCAGGTGAGGAGAAAAAATAACTTTACGACCACGCAATTTTGCTATCAAGATCGCCAGTTCGCTGCGTTTTTCTCCATAGCCATGACAATGGATAATATCGGCGTCAGTAGTGAGCAGCGCGTGAAGAAAAGACCAGGAAAGTGGCCGCCCCTTGCGAACTCCTGCCGGGCAACGGCGCACACGAATACCATCAATGATTTCTTCAGCAGGTTGGAGTTTGTCTACCTGGAAGGTCAACACTTCGGCCTCCCATCCGCGCAAGACGGCCTCTCGTACCGGCCAGTAAAAATAATACATGTCAAAAGGATGCATTACTGTATCTGGGAAGTTCCAGACAACTTGAAGAAGTTTCATTACCGCCTCTATGAATTACCCTACTGCAATTCCCAACCCTTGTAAACAATGAAGGATTTAGTCAAGCCCAGGAGCTTCTCTTTGTAGATTTTCGCTCCAGGAAAGAGCACCTTTAACTCTTTTTCAGTAAGGAGCCTGATCTCTTTTACCGCTTGTAACGCATCTTGCCTCTGTCGAATTTTACCGCGCCATCCTAGATTAAAATGTGTTACGAGGAATACTCTGAAACTCACCGGGAGGAACTGAAAAAAGGGGAAAAGGAAGTGCGGTTCCTGAGGAAAGAATCGATTAGGTGTCTGAACATAATATCTCTCTCCCACTCGTTGCACTTCTTGTGCCATTTGTCGTTGGTGAGCGTAGGTGCCAACGTGCTCAATGACTGAGTTAGAGAAGACAATCTGGAACTGTTTGTCGGAGAATTCGCGCATATTTCGCGCATCACCCACCATCGCAACCAGATTAGGATACGATACATCGGAGGCTGACACATTGAACAGGAGGATTTTTGTATCTTCTTTAATTAACCCGACTATCTCCCAAAATCTTTGTTCTCCCCCTACATCAAGAATGTTTAATGGTCTGGGAAGTGTTGAGATAAGAGATTCAAAGAGCGCAATGCGCTTCTTACGCATTTTTCTTGCGAAAGCCGCCTGTACTTCTATGAATTTGCGCGTAGATGAGACGTGTGGTAGATGTGTGTTGTACTTGCCTGTCTTCTCCATTACAACCCCTCTCCAAAAAACTATAACAAAAACTACCAGGTGAATGGGACTGTTAGTTACGCCACGCATACAAATAACCCAATGGTGACTTGTTATCCCATTTCAATCTGGTGCTGAAACCTGCGCTCTTTAGAATGGTTTGAAGACCTTCATGATCGATGTCAGTAAGGTGATCGTGAAACTCCATAGCTATTTTCTTGATCCTATTCAGGTATTCTGCTGGAGTTGATCGGAGTATCGAGGATTCGGCTCCTTCGCAATCGAGCTTGAGAAAGTCAATCTGCTCCAGTTTATTGCTGTCCATAATTGCTTGCAGTGTCGTAGTTGGTACCTGAATAAAAGTTTCGGCTTCGTCATTATAGGAAAGAATGTGGTGGAGATCGGTGCGATCTGTGTATTGCTTAATTCTGTCGGGCATAACATGTTGGGACAGCAGATTTTGCTGACCATTGGTAGTATTGAGGAAAAGTTTCTCAAATCCAATCTTATCTGAGACGGCATAGTCATGAACAGTAACGTTGTGTAGTCCATTAACTGCAATATTGCGTCTTAGAATTTCAAGATTTCGAGGCGATGGTTCAACGGCGTGGATCGCATTGCGCGTCTTAGACGATGCAAAGAGTGTAAAAACCCCGTTATTAGCTCCTATATCGACAACGACATCGTTCTGTTCGATAGGAAGGTAAGTGGGGGTATAAACCTTTTTGAAGAAGATTTCACGCACTACATAACGGAGGTCTACCTCAGCCTCGATTTTCAACCCATTCTTGAGAATTAAGTGAGAGGGTTCTTGCCTTTTGACTGTGGTAGTGATCACCTCGGACCAGTTATCATATACGCGAGGTGCAATGACCACATTTCCTATAGCGTATGCAATGCCCATATTACATTTCCTCCTTGTGATGTGTTGTCGATAAAATCGACGATAAAAGGCATCCTGCCTGCATCTTCATATATGATACTGGTTACTGCAAATGGTAGATGCAGGGTGCAAATCTTGTGTCTTGTTTCATTGTCCCAACAGGCGCGAGAGATTGATCTTCTTGTCTTACGATCCCAATAGACAGGCAGCTATTTCCGGTCCTGGCATTCAACCATTTCCTGGCAGATCTGTTCTATATGTTGGGTGATGTTTTCCCAGGTATATTGTTGAGCGTGCTGCCTGGCGGCTGCCCCCATGTCTAGACATGCCTGTTTGGAGGTGATGAGATGAGTGACTGCCCGGCAGAATTCTTCTTCGGAATTTATGAGAAACCCCGTGGTACCATGAATAATCGTTTCCATGAGAGCACCTGCTTTCGCACCGATGACTGGTTTGGATGCCGCCATGGCCTCAAGTACCACGAGTCCCAATGTTTCAGCAAAGGGCAGGAAGACGAAAAAGCGGCAGTTCTGATAGATCTTTGCCAACTCCTCGCCAAATTTCGGTTCTACGAGGGTGATGTGTGGGTTATTGTATCGCATGAGTGAGCGAATATAGGCTGGATCTCCACCGCCAACCATTACCAGATCGTAATCAATAGATTGCCACCATGCTACGAGCCGGTCAAGTCCTTTGGTAGGGTCAAACCTGCCAACGTAAAGGGCATAGTCTCCTGTTTGGGGGTACAGGTTGAAGAAACCTGGATCGATACCTCCGTAGATTACGTCGGTAACAGGCCGGTGATACAAAGACTGAAATCTGGCGGCGGTAAATTTGCTGTTTGCAAGAATGCGTTGGTTGCGTTTCATGGCCTCCCTATCCAGGCGCCGTCGTAGAATTATGTCGGGCCGGATGGTTGCAGAATCGTTCATGAACGAGTGAGCAAAATATGCAACATTCGTATTCCTGTAAGCGAGTAGATTAGGGCCATGATTATGCGTAATAATGACATCTTCTTTGAGATGTGTAGTGGCCCATTTCCATTCAGGGATAGTGACAATGGGCCACTCGGAGAGACCCGGATAGGTGGCAGCAGGGACATATTTGCTGGTGTAGAGAGTCACGTGATGCCTGGCTGCGAGTCTTTGGCTCACTTCAAGCACATACCGTTCAACTCCTCCAGCAAAGCTGAAGTTTGAATGGGCCATGGCAATATTCATAATGCTGCTGTTTCCTCCTGGGTAATCTGTTATGACTAGACGCCGCTTTGGGCGATTGCTGTACGCCAGTAGTTCAATGTTTGTGCGAGAGCATACTCCATATCAATTGCTGGTGCCCAGCCAGTGTGCTCATATAGATGGGATACATTGGCAACGAGCAGCGGTATATCTGAGGGACGCAAGCGAGCGGGGTCCTCACACACTTGAATGGCCATGTTGGCATACCCTAAAAGGATATCCAGGATTTGTCCAATTGAGTAAGCTCGCCCCGATCCTACGTTGTAGGCCTGTCCGGGCTGCCCGCGTTGTGCAAGTGCGAGCAATGCTTGCGCGGCATCTTCTACTGGCAAAAAGTCTCTCCGAGCTTGCAGGTTGCCGACTGTCAGTACTGGTTCAATTTTGCCCTGTTCGATCAGGGCGATCTGCCGGGCGAAATCGGCGACGACAAAGGTCGCGCTCTGCCGGGGCCCGAAGGTGTTAAATAAGCGAACTCTCAGGACAGGCAAGCCATACGCGACGTAGTACTGGTACCCAAAAAGATCTTGAGCCGACTTAGAGACGCCATACGGGCTAATGGGACGGAAAGGACATTCTTCGCGGATAGGATTTTCCTCTGGACGTACCAGGCCATACTGTTCTCCTGAACCCATGAGTATGATACGGGGGGTTAAGTGTTCTGCTCGCAGGGCTTCGAGCAGTTGCACCACGCCGCCTGTGTTTATGTGCAGGGTGGATGCCGGATCGGCCCACGATGACGCAACCGATGATTGTGCGGCGAGGTGGAATACGCAATCCGGTTGAGATTGCGCAATGGCATGGCGCATTTGTTCTGTATGTGTGATATCAGCTATAATCGGTGTTACGTTGTGTATGTCAAAAGCGACGAGAACGAGATAGAGGAGACTTGCATATTCCAAATAACCTGGCATCAGGATATTTGGCTCGACATTGTTCAATGATGTAGCCACCCATAAAGCCTGAGAAGCCGGTAATGAGAATATGTGATGGGGTAGTTACTTCCATCGGCTTGCCTTTCTTCACTCAGTTTATAGGATCGGGATTTGATTTCCGCATAAGCTTTAACATCAACGAAGCGTTTGGCTTCCAATGAGGCGCTTTGCAAGTCACTTTCTACCATCATGGCTACCAGTTCTTCGAAGGTGACTCTGGGACTCCACCCAGTTTTTTTGTGCTTTAGACGCATCTCCGATTAATAGATCCACTTCAGCAGGTCTGAAGAGTTGGGTATCTATTTCAATATAATTTTGCCAGTTGCTGATACCTACATATTCAAAGGCGGCTACAACAAAGTCACGCACGCTATGAGTCACACCGGAGGCGATCACGAAATCTTCGGGGCTATCTTGTTGCAAGATGCGCCACATAGCTTCTACATAATCCCCTGCAAAGCCCCAATCTCGTTGCGCTTCGAGATTTCCCAGCACCAAATTTTTCTGCAAGCCCAACTTAATGCGCGCGACGCCATAAGAAATCTTACGTGTGACGAATTCATGTCCTCGCCGGGGAGATTCGTGATTAAAGAGGATGCCAGAACACGCGAACATATTATAACTTTCGCGAAAATTTACGGTGACCAGTGTCCATAGAGCTTTGCGACTCCATAAGGGCTACGTGGATAAAATGGCGTATGCTCGTTTTGAGGAACCGCTTGTACCTGGCCGAACATTTCACTGGTAGATGCCTGGTAGAAGCGAACCGGCCAGTCGCAGAGTTGAATGGCTTCTAACATGCGTGTAACACTGATCCCGGTGTACTCGCCGGTAGCGACCGGTTGTTGAAACGAGTTGCCTACAAACGACATAGCTGCGAGGTTATAGACTTCATCAGCTCGCGAGCAGCGAAGGGCTCGTACAAGAGATAACTGATCGAGCAAATCAGCATCGATCAGTTCGATGTCATTTAACAGGTGGCGAATGCGTTCCCCGCTAAATGTGCTGGCCCGGCGTATGGTACCATAGACTCGATACCCTTTTGCTAACAGAAATTCAGCTAAGTAACTACCATCCTGACCGGTAATGCCGGTGATTAATGCGCGTGGCATACTTTCTCCCTCCACAGAAAGGCAAGGTGAGGAACCTTTCCTACTTTTTTCATCATCAACCCACACGAGTAACTCGCCGATTGCGGCATGTTTTCACCAATTATGCGCGCCGCTTCTTGCCAATCCGGGCGAGTACGGCATCAAACACCATCATATCCTCCTTACTGAAGCGTAACAATGCCAACGTCAACAGGTATACGAGCATGAAGGGAATGATCAGACCTAGCGTTCCCATAATGGCTCAATAACCATATCCGACGTGAATGAAATGTAGTAACAAGAGTCCCACCATACTTGCGACTCCGCCTGCAGCTAAGACTTTAGCATATCCCATCGGAATGTAAGCATCTTCAAGATGCAATATGCCTCAACAAAATAGGCAATATCAAGAATAATAAGCGCCATTGCTGCTGCTAGTGCCGCACCAATTACGTTAAAACGGGGTATCAAGAAGAAAGCCAACCCAATATTAAGAATAATAGTCACCGCAGTATTCGCTAAAATCACACGTGCATGGCCCGTCATGACCAGAAGACTGCCCGTAATTCCTGCTCCTGCATTTACAAGATTGCCAAAGGAGAGAATTATCAGCACCGCACCAGCAGCAGTATACCCCCTGGAAAAGATGCTGAGGATGGCCTCATGAAAAACGCAGAAGCAAAGGAATACGGGCAGGCTGAGAGAAAACGACCATTTCGTGACTATCTTCGCCAGGCTTTTCGAGTTGCTCCTGCTCACCACGAGCATAATACTCGGCAATTAGCGGCGAGAAGATGGTATTGAGCGCAAAGAGTGGCATAACAACAAATGTACTGGTGCGATCAGCCGCACCATACAATCCAACCTGGGCAGCAGTAGAGAAAATAGTAAGAAACAACACATCAGTGGAATTTAGCACATTTTGGATGAGTGCATAGAGAGACATTGGGATAGCAAAACGCAGCCAGGTCTTCGGTTCAATGCTGGGTGCGGTACTAAAGACAATTTGTCTGGCGGCTTTGCGGAGGAGCATATGGCCTGTGATAACAGATGCCAGAAAACCACAAATTGTAGCGAGAATTAAAGCTTCTAGTCGCAAACCGAGAAGATAGAACACTCCAATGAGGACAAGCGATAACATGGGCTGGATCAGGCGGTCAACATACACCTTCCACTTGATGGCTTTTAATGCTTGCAGACGACTGGCAATGATCGAGTTGCATTGCTATCAGTGGAACAAGAAGCGCTACTTCTTTGAGCGAAAGAGCATATTTATCGTTAAGGAAGATCACGTGTGCCAGAAATGTCGAAGATAGGAAGAACAACATGCCACAGAGCAGGCCCGAAATGAGCGTCATCCACATAACGAAACCAATCAGACCAGCAGCGTGACCATGTTCGCCTTTGGCGCGGTAGGTGGAGAGGAAGCGTACCATGGTGCTGTCAAGCCCTAATGCCGCCATTGAACCGATAAGCATAGCGGAAGTGTATGCGGTCATGTAGGTTCCGTAGATGCTCTGTGAGACGATATTGGTCATGACAACGTTTGTTGTATAGCGCAGGACCGCGAAGATGAGGTCTCCAATTCCGGCAACAGCAGCGCCGCTGGCTGTACTACCTATAACTTGATACTGGTCTGTCTCCGATTTCTCCGCGGGTACAATTTTAATGATGGGGAGTTTCAAGGTGGCCTGGAGCGCAATGTCCTCTACCATCGCGTTGAAGAACACATCCTGTTGTCGAGAGCTTTTATCCCAGTTGACAGCCAACATGATCTCAGTATCAAGATTTGAAATCAGCTCTTCGGTAGGTGGTTCCAGGAGTGCATTCTGGTTGGGTAGGTTTTGTCTGGACGGTAAGGAAAGCCTGGTGGAATAATGAGCACATTCCCTTTTTGATTCTAAATCTTTATGCGATGGACGCAAAAACCTTCTCCGTTCGCCTAATTTCTGTACAATGGAACACTCAAAGTACATTCTACACGGAGGGAAAAATTGTGAGGAGTAAACGAGTGAGTGCTCCAGGTTCTTTCAAAGAACCTGGAGCACTGGAGGAGAAGCGCTGAAAAATGTGCGCTAGTATTTAATTGCTGAACTTGGCATAAGCAGCCTGCGCGAGTACGCCATTGCCATTCAAAGCGGTCCAGTAGCCATTAACCACATTACCAGCCATATAGTACGCCATGCCGACGTGGTGGCTGGCGGCATAGCTTGAGAGTGCAGCGTTGTATGCTGGATCATCAATGCACCCTCCCCACTCGTTTATCATAGCACCATGCCCATGCTGGTGAGCAAAGGTAAACTGTCTATTGGATTCGGCTCCCCAATACGACCACATATAACTGGCACCCTGTGAGCATCCCGGCCCGGACTTACCATCGTAGATATGCCAGTCGTATACCAGGTTTGGGTAACTGAGATCAGGTTCCTGTCCGTTGGTGAGAGGGCTCATCGAGTTATTCCAGTCGTTGCTGCCAAGCACAATCAGCGAGCGAGGATTGATGGAACGAATGGCGGTGATCAAAGTTTTTTGCACGCTCAGCCACGAAGTGGCATTGATGTCGTGCAGTTCATTCCAATCGTTATACAAAATGGCGGGATCATTCTTGTAGAGGGAAACAATACTATTCCAAAATGCCAGCGTTTGATCGAGCAAATGACCGGCATTGAATTGTTGTTGTGGATAAACATCAGCGAGGTCTGATAATTCTCCTTGCGCAGGACAATATGTAATAGTGCCTCCACACGGGGGAAGTTGATACTCATTTGTCCTGTTGAGTAAGACGTAATCCCCATTCTGTTCGGCCCATAAAATCGTTTGTTGAATCCAGGCCCGGTAGTACATCTGCGCGTTTGGTACATACACATTACTATTCCACCATCCCACATTGAGGTTGAGGCGAACATAGTTCATTTTGAACTGGCTCTTATACCAGATCAACCTCTGCGTGCTTAAACCTGGAAAGCCGCCCACTCCATCGCCAAACTCGGTTCCTGCTGTGTTAAATCCCCGTAAGTCTACGATGCAATTGTGAGCATCCATGATAAAGCCTGTGGAGCTATCCACGTGCAGCCAGGAGAAATGATAGACGCCGTTAAAATCTTTAGACATGCCGGCATAGTGACATACCGATCTGAATGGTGTGACGTTTTGTAGTGTTGAGTGAGGAACTTGCTGCGACGAGGGAGAATGCGCGAATGTAGGGCTGATCGACAGGACAATAGGGAGACTACTCGCGAGAATTAAGAGAGCTAGCTGTAAGATCGAAAAGTGTCGAATGTGCCTATAGTCTTGAGGTAGGGATGCGATTGCTGGCATGGTTGTCTTTCTCCATTTCCACAAAGGCAGTAGTAGGCAGACGAGGCGCGAACTGCTTCATGGGAATGGCGTACTAACACATTTGAATAGGTCTATGTAAAGCAGTCTAGCAGGCGCGGGTGGAGTATCCATTGAGAAGAGAGGGAGCTATGGTTGAGAAACAAGCAAGCGCTGTTACGATTTGATAACAACGTGGCATTTTTTCTTGCGAGTAAAATGTATCGAGAGACCCCTGTGTCTGAGGAAGTTGTGGATGAAGAGAGGTATTTTTAAAGAACAATGATTGACCACTATTGGAAGATACTACTAAAACGATGGCAACTGATGGTCATCTGCTTCGTGGTAACAGGGCTGGCCGTATTCGCCGGCAGCGCGCTAACGACTCCCCTGTATCAATCGACGGCCCTGGTTCAAGTTGCTGTTAGTTCAAACAACGGTCAGGCTGACCTCAGTGCTTTGCAAGCGAGCGACCAGCTTGTGCAGACGGAGTCGCAACTGGCTGTCAGCGATCCGGTGCTGCGTGAGGTTGCTTCACACTTTGCGGGGCTGTCGGTGAGCCAATTGGCGATAAATACGAGCACATCGGTCAAAGCCAGTACCCAGTTATTTCAAATCGATGTGCTTGATGCGAGTCCGCAGAGGGCGGCTGCTCTTGCCAACGATATTGCCGCGACATTGATTAAGCAGCAAACCCTGGCTTCCCAGCAGCATAATACCCAGTCGCGGCAACAGATTCAGCAGGAGCTCAATAATACGCAAGTGCAAATCGAGAGTACTTCCGGCCAGATAGCTGCGCTGAAGGCAAAGAATGGCAACGGAACGCAGATCGGTACGCTGCAAGTAGAGCTTAACGGTTTGCAGCAACACTATACCCAGTGGCAGTCGCTCTTAGCCCAGCTTGAGCTGACACAGGCTCAAGCGGGTAATTTCCTGTTCATTGCCCAGAATGCGCAACCGGCTTTCAACCCCGCACGCCCGAATGTGCGCGTCAATACGGCTATCGGGTTTGTAATCGGTTTGCTCGACGGCGTCTTCCTGGCGATATTGCTTGAGCAATTGGATACTCGCGTCCGCTCAGTTGAAGAGCTAACCAGGCTGGTTGAATGGCCCGTGTTGGCGACGGTCTTTCGGCCTGATACCGACAAAGATAAACAAGAAGACCTGGTGAATCCGCCAACGCACAGTCCGAACGTTGAAGCCTATCGCATTCTGCGCACGAATCTGGGATTTGCGCTGCTGGATAAGCCAGTGCATACCATTATGGTAACGAGCGCCGTGCCGGCGGAGGGGAAAAGTACCACTGCGGCCAACCTGGCGATATTCATGGCGAAGGCGGGTAAGAAAACGCTGCTTATTGACGCGGACATGCGGAGACCGACCATCGCAGAAAGATTGCATCTTCCCAAGGATAGGTTGGGTCTGAGTAATGCCATTGTGGCTTGCGCTCAATCGCTGTCGGCTGCTTCGGGGTCTATGTGGAAGCCGAGTACACCTTTCCCTGTTGGCGACTTTTCTCTCAACGCGTATACACATGCTGTCAATGTTCCCAATTTGAAGGTGATGCCCGCGGGTCCGCTACCTCCAAATCCGCCAGACCTGCTTGATTCGAGGGCGATGGAAAGCTTCCAGGTCTCACTTGCGAGTAGTGGAGCCGAGGTAATTATTTTCGATGCGCCCCCGCTGTTAGGTCTGTCAGACGCGAGCATTCTGGCCTCCAAGGTTGATGGCGTTCTTGTGGTCGTCAACATTGAGCGCGCGAATAAGAAGCAAATCGAACTAATGAAGGCTCATTTCACGCAGGCGGGAACGCGGGTATTGGGCTGTATTGTGAATAAGCAGCGCAGGAATCGCAATGATTCGTCCTACTATTCCTACTATTACTATCGCTCTGATGGTGAGAGCAAGAGCACGCATAACCCCAACACTCCGGTAACTTGCAGCGGTAGGGGCCAATGGCTCTACTCAAAGTTGGTAAGCCAGTAGTAGTACCGGAATAGGAGTTCGCAATTCATGCGAATTGTATTCGTCACTCCATATGTGCCGTCACGTATTCGCGTGCGGCCATTCAATCTGATCAAATTGCTCTCAAAAACGCATGAAATTGCGCTTGTCTCACTGGTTGTAGATGACTATGAGCGAGCGTTGGTCAGAGATATTGAGCAATACTGTGTTTCGGTTGACCTGGTTGAACTACCTAAATGGCAAGCGTATACACGTTGTCTGCTGGCGCTGCCGACAACTATGCCACTGCGCGTAGCATACTATCGTTCGCCCGCGTTTGCGCGGCGTATCAAAGAGGTGATCTCCAGGCAGAAGATCGATGTGGTACACGGGGAATTGATCAAGGTTGTCCCCGCCTTAAAAAGCGCGATTGAAGACGAAGATATGCCGGTACTCTTTGACTCGGTCGATTGTATTTCGTGGTTTCTGCGGCAAATGTTCGACACGGCGCGCAATCCGTTGAAGAAGATTTTTATCTACAGCGAGCTCCAAAAGATGCGCCGGTATGAGCAAGCGGCGCTGGCCGATTTTGATCAGTTGATTATTTCAAGCCCCTATGACCGGGATCGTCTGGGGGAACTGATTGGTTCAACACGCACTATCGAGGTTGTGAGTAATGGCGTGGATACCGACTTTTTTACAGCGCAGTCGGATACGCGAGTGGCCGATTCGCTGGTCTTCTGCGCGAAATTGGACTACTTTCCGAACACGCAGGCTATAGTGCATTTTTGTGAATACATCTTACCTCTGATCTGGCAGAAATGCCCGCAGGCACGCTTGACCATAGTGGGGAATAACCCGCCGAAGGCAGTTCGCGCATTAGCGGTGGATGGACGTATTACGGTAACGGGCTATGTGGCGGATATACGCCCGTACCTGGGCGCGGCTTCTGTCGCGCTTGCTCCCTTGCTAGTTGCCGCAGGCACGCAGTTCAAAGTGTTGGAAGCACTGTCGATGGGCGCGCCGATGGTCACGACTCCCCGGTGCGCGCGCGCGCTGGGCGCAGAGGATGGGGTGCATTTGGTGGTGGCCGACGAACCTCAGGCGTTTGCGGAGGCTGTTGTGAGACTGCTGAGCGACGCTGAGTATGCCAGCCAACTGGGCAGAGCCGGTCGGCAATTCGTCATTGATTGCTACAGTTGGACAGGTGCAACCGAGAACCTGAGAAGGCTCTATGATGAAATTGCGCTCGCGCCGGTGCAGCAGGAAGCCCTGGTTCTCCTGGCTGGTAAGGAAACAAATGTTTAAAAGGAGCATACGGGTAACTATTTCTAAATGATAATTAAGAAGAAGGTTGTAACGGATGATATCCCAAAAGCGGCTCGTTGGGCTGAAGACAAGTGTTCTCGTTAAGCAGGACAGGCGACCCTGGCGGAAAAAGAAGCGCAAGGCTTTGCTTGTCGCTGGATTGTGCTTGCTTGTCTTTAGTATAGTATCAGGTGTGATTGGATACCCGGCGCTTGCTGGCCGGTATCGAGAGGATATGGCGCAGGCGCAAACGGGGGCGCAGGAACTGAAGGAGGGCATTGCCCTGCTGCGAACGCTTCCCTCGCATCCTTTTGATACAAAGTCGGTGAGTACGGCTCAACGAGATTTTGGAGATGCGCTCGTTATCTTTTCGCGCTTGAGTGATGATCTCAACCGTGTCCCGGATGTGCTTACTGTGGTTCCAGGAGCGGGTGCGCGCTTGAGCGCTGCAAAACATCTCCTGCCGTTAGCGCTGGACGCGGCTCAGGCTGGTCTTGCGGGGTGTATGGTGATAAGTAGTCTTGCCGGGCGATTGCACGATCCTTTGAACAAGAATGCGGGGTTGAGCATGTCAGATATGGCGGGGCTGGGCCGCAATCTTCAGGTCATCAAGACGGCGTTGAACGAGGCGATTGGACAGTTGACTCAGGTACAGCCCGCAGACCTGCAACTTGAACCGGGCCTGGGCAAGATGATCGGTGAGTTTCGCGCCTCTATTCCTCTCATCCAGCAAGGGATCGGTCAGGTTACGTCGTTATTCACCGTGATGCCTGAATTGCTTGGCATAGGAACACCGGCAAACTACTTGATTGAGATTCTGGACTCGACTGAATTGAGGCCAGGAGGAGGGTTCATTGGCAATTATGGGATCGTCACACTGGCGAAAGGGCAGATAACGTCGGTTCATGTGACAGATACGTATCTGCTTGACTACACCTATGATCGCACACACTTCATTCATCGTCCCTATGGATGGTTCACTCTGGCCTATAAATCTGGCTGGGGATTGCGCGATTCTAATCTTGATGCAGACTTCCCAACATCGGCGCGCAACGGCGAGATGCTGTATACCATGGAGGGAGGAACCTTTCCACTTATCAGGAGTGATTGCCATTACGCCTGCACTGATCGAACAGATGCTCACACTCACTGGCCCTGTCGCTGTGCCGGAATATCATGAGACGGTGACGGCGCAAAATCTTATCGATCGCATACATTACTACCAGTTGATAGAGGCGTCTCAGGTTGGAAATGTTCCCTCAGCCGATGGGCAATCGTCGGTTCGTAAACATTTCACCGCGTTATTGGGGCAGTATATGCTGGCGCGCGTTCGCACTCTCCCAGTTTCAGCGCTCCCCAAATTGGTTGGGATACTGATAAACTCACTGCATACCAAAGATGTGCAGCTCTATTTTAATGCTGTTCCGGCGGAAAAAGTCCTGCAATTTTATGCCGTTGACGATGCTGTGGCGAAACTTGCGGGCGATGGCATCTTTGTGGTGGATGCAAACCTTGCTCAAGATAAAGCGAATAGATTTCTCCTGACAACGGTGAACGACCAGGTGGCTATCAACCCGCAGGGTACTGCCTATCATCGAACCGTGATTAGCTTTACCTGGACAAAGGCTGGATTGACGGATCAAGACTTTCATGGCACAACTCACTATAAATCGTATGTGAGAGTCTATGTACCTGCGGGAGGCGTTTTATACACGCGAAATGGATGGAATGGGCCATATGACAGGGGCATCACCTCCGGGCGCGCATACTGGGGAGGATACTTCTTGCTCAATTATCCGCTTGCTGGCTCAATTACTTTGACATGGAGTGACTCGGCAACCGCGCTGAAGGATGGGCATGGTTGGCACTATGTCTACTCTATGCAACATCAGGCGGGCGCGCTGGAGGCGATGAATCTGCAAGTGACGCTTCCGTCGTGCGCTGCGATTTACCATGTATCCGCGGGAGTAACGGTGGATAGCAAACGTCAGGCGCATATGGCGCAGGTGTTGAGCCGGGATACAGCTGCGAATGTGGATTATACCTGCTCAGGATGAGTAGAAAGAATCTGTAGGATAACAACGTAAGTACAGCTGAGCAGATAGGATTGAATGTCCAATAAGCAGGGAAGGGAAGGGAATACGAGCTTTTGAATATGATCAATGCTTACTTTGCAGACGTAGAACAAATGATGCGCTCTATCTCGCTTACGCACCTTGAGGCGATTTTGCATGTGCTCGAAGATGCCTATCGCAAAGAGCATCGCATTTTCATCATGGGGAACGGTGGCAGCGCGGCTACATCTTCGCACTTTGCCCTTGATCTCGCCAAGAATACCATAATGCCAGGTGTACCACGCTTAAAGGTTATTGCACTAACAGACAATGTTCCATTAATCACTGCCTGGAGCAATGATATCGCCTATGAACATATCTTCGCAGAACAACTTGCCAATCTGATCGAGCCAGGTGATGTGTCTATTGGCATAAGTACAAGTGGGAACTCGCCCAATGTGTTTAATGCGCTCCGATTAACAAAGCAGCTAGGTGGTGTAAGCATCGGATTACTGGGAGCAGTGGGTGGGAAGATCAAAGATATGGTAGATGTGTACCTACTTGCGCCGGGGCAGAATATCGAACAAGAGGAGGACGCGCATATGGTTCTGACACACGTCATTACACGACACATGCGAGCTGTCGTCCATAAGCGAGTAGTAGCGCACAAAGTTCCAGCGTATGCTACCGTTGGCAAAGAGACACTAGCATGATAGATATACACCTGCATATTTTACCCGGTGTTGATGATGGGCCGGCAAACTTGAGTGATGCGTTATCGCTGGCGCGGTCCCTCGTTCGAGGAAGGCGTGCAGATGGCTGTTGCGACTCCACATTATAACGATGAGTACCCGCAACTTCCTGCCCGCGAGATATTCGAGCGTGTTCAGGACCTGCAACGGGAGCTGGATCGATGCGCTATTCCCTTGCGCCTGCTGGCCGGGCACGAGGCCCTGATTCAACCTGGCCTGGCTGAAGATATTTCGAGCGGACGCCTTGCAACGCTCAATGGGAGCCGTTATCTCCTGTTTGAATTGTGGAATTCAAGCTGGCTGCCGGAAACCGAACAGGTGATTTTTCAACTGCGGGCGCTGGGTGTCGTGCCGGTACTGGCTCACCCGGAACGCTACCATGTCATTCAACAGGATAGCAACCGCTTGAAAGCCTTGCTTGAACAGGGCGTGCTGGCGCAGTTGACCGCCGGGAGCCTGGTTGGAATGCAGGGTAATACGGTGCGCAAATGCGCCGAAACGCTCTTAAAACGTGGACTTATCCATTGTATTGCGTCGGATGCGCATGGGCCGGGTAGGCGACCGCCGGCTATATTGCAGGGAATGCAGGTAGCCGAGCGCATCCTGGGTCGGCTTCAAGCCGCGCACATGATAGAAATGCACCCGGCGGCAATCGTACAGAATCAGGAACTCAGCGTTTTTACTACACCTACACCTCACAGGTAGGTAGAAGCGGAAACCTGTAAGGTGTAGATATGCGCGGCTTATATTAGCCTGTAGAACCAGTTTTGCTGTAACGCGCATCCTTGATACAGGGACGACAGTAACGTCACCTGGTCAAACACGGTTATGCGTCCACGCGGGCAGGAAAGGGTGAGCGAGCGGCTGCCCATACGCAGGTCCTGGCGCAGGGGTTTGGCGTGGCCATTGATGTCCTGCAAGCCGATAGGCCAGTACATTCCCTGAGAGAGGAAATCACTCGCGCTGAAGAAGAAGAACGGCACGCGGAAAGTGATGGCGGTCTGCGCGTCAAGAATCAGTGTCATAATGTGCGCGATGGCTATTTTCGCGTTAGAGTTGATGTCGTTATCACAGCCTCTAAAACAGCCGGTGTCTTCAACAACCCACAAATGCTGCCCCAGCGCTCCACTATTCAACTTCACACCCAACTGGCTGGCCCAGAAACCGAAGAGACCGGAAAGGTTATTGATGGCAAGACTGGGGAAGCCATCGTGCCAGCTATTGATGAGGCCCAGAATTTGCGAGCGCCATTGCCATTGCGAGTGGTTGTTTTTATGCACCTGGGTGTTCATGGCGTTTTGCATGGCATTCAGGTAACTCACCTGCCCCATGAGAATAGCACGGTCGTAAGGGTACACGTGTGGATCAAGCGAGCCGAGTATGACGGGGATCGAGGAGTTGACTGCGCGCATGGCGTTCTGGCAGAGATCAAAGAATCTGGCGAATTTGTCGGGTGGGACATAATTGTTATATTTGCCGTATTTCATCTGCTCGTTGCCGCACTGCGCGGCGTCGGGTCTTGCCTGCGCTGCATCGTTGAGCCACGAGGTATTGAAAAGCTGTGAAGGAACCGGCTGGCAATAGATCAGCAATACGCTGATACCCTGGCTATGAAGTTTCGTAATAGTGTTTTGTAAAGCTGCGCCGCTTTGATTGCCCACGCCGCAGGTAGGATAGCCCAGCTTCACCCAGGATATGCCCGCCAATGGCGTTGTCCCGTTCAGCGCAACCCCCATCACAGTTGCGGGGTTCAGCTTTTTGGCACGGTAAGAGAGCTCAATGTCCTCACTTGTCCCGCCTGCTGCCCCATAAAAACGAACGTTGAAAGGATTACAACGCTAAATGCGCAGCACAGCAGCATGGCGGATCGTGACCTATACGAACTTCTCAACAAATTCTTGTCCTTCCCTCCAGCCGATAGGCAGACGTGTGGTGTACCGCGTTCGCCCGGTCAGTTGTTTCTGATATGAGGACGCGCTACATCCTACTCTGCTATCAGAAATCGGCTCGTGGAAGGATATCAACATGGGTAAATATGGCTATGTGAGAGATGACTTACTTTCTTAACTGGAGTTAAATGAGTTTCCAGCCAGAGAGCGCCAGAACTACCGCCAGGATGGGGCGCATTACGCGGTCGGGGATGTACTTACTGAGCTTGCTGCCGAAAAATACGCCGGGTAGGGAACCGAGCAATAAGAGGCCAACCAGTCGCCAGTCGATGGTACCCGCGTTGAAATAGACCAGGGTGGCAGCGATATGCAGCATGACAGCGTGCGAAATGTCGGTGCCTACCAGTTCTTTCGAGGCCAGGCGCGGAAATAGGAAAGCCAGTGCAACAATGATGAGCGTGCCGCTGCCTACCGAGGTGAGGCCGACCAGTAAGCCGACGACGGCGCCAACCAGGGCTGTTACCAGGGGACGATAGCGGGTATGCCAACGCGAAACATTTTCGTCAGGCGCGGGCTTCCCTGATACTGCGGCTTGTTTAGCCTCCTCAAATTGCTTGCGTTCGACGCGCCGCATGACGATTGGTTTGGCAACCAGCAAGATTGCCACGAGCACAAGTGTGAAACCAATGGTATGGATGATCACGTCGTTTATGGCGTTGCCAAGATGTTTGTGCATGTATTGGACGATGCTCACGCCTACAACCGTGGCGGGAACACTGCCGCAGGCCAGCCAGAGCGCGATTTTGATATTCACGCTTTTCTGACGGAAATGCACAATGGAACCTAGAGCTTTCGTGATGGCTGAATAGGCGTTATCGGTGCCTACGGCCCAGATAGGTGGAACCTTGAGGACGAGGATCATGATGGGGGCGAGTAAAGCTCCGCCGCCCATGCCGGTGAGACCAACCAGAAAACCGATAAACAAGCCGATGAGCGATACGCGATAATCCAAGCTGGCCCCCTGTAAACTGTTCTTTAGCAGGCAATACTCTCAAAGAAAATGTAACTGTCGTTTCAATTTCTGACGAAAGGATACCATACACCTGAGCCGCGGTCAAGAGTAATATGGTTGAAATTTGGTAGTTTCAGGTTGATATTTCTCAACCTGAATATATTTAACTCTACGTATGCGAAAAAAGCGGCTCGTGGCAAGAGGATGACACTTGAAACGAATGTTACAGTAAATACTACACGAAAGGATCCAACTCCGCCACTTAGGCGCGCACGATTCTACATAGAAACATCGGAGCTTTATGAGACTTGCATATGCTCATGTGTATTTCTCAACCGGTGACTGATAAATCTTCATCTATTCTTAACGACTTGTCAACCGCAGCGCAACCGGTCGGAAGTAATATTATTTGCAGGGGGGAAAGCCATATGGGGGATGTCCTGGGGGGGACATGTTATGGCTCAGCACAAGGGTCATTGAACTGGGGGACGGCAGAGATATTGATTTTCTTTTCCCTGCCGTTCAAGCGCCGGAAAGTAGATTTTGAAATCGCTTTCCGGCGCTTCTTTCTTTTATGGCTGCCGGTGCATGGTTTTCAGCGCTTCGACATCGTGGATCAGTTCGATCCAGCGATCAACCTGCGCCTCGCGTTGAGCCTGTATGGAGTTGAGTTGTTCTCGTAGCGCATTTGAAGTCAGGACGCGCTCGGCTAACAGGCTGTAGAGGCGGTTTATCAGGTCGGTGAATGCGCCAGGCTGCGTCCCTGGCGGGACATCCAGGCGATCACTGTCGAAGACCAGCCGTTGCTCAAGCTTGTCCATTTCATAGCGGAAGAGGCGAGCAATGCGCTGTTCGGTGCTTTGAGCCAGGTGTCCGCAAATGACGTTGAGGATAGGTCCCAGTAACTGGCGTGCTTGCTGGATAATGTCTTCTGACTTCCCAGGCGTTGCTGCCAGTCGATAAAGCGCGCCAACGGCGGGGTCATCTTTGGTGGGCGCGTATTTCTCTTCGTTGAGAAGCTCACCCAGCGTGACATAGAGGCAGACATCACGCGCTTTATCACGAATGGCGCGTTTCAGTTTGCCGTAGGCTTTCTGAATCTCGTCCAGTTCCCCGCCGAATTCGCCCAGCGCGACCGTGTAGATGTTGAGCGAACCGTCGATTTCCTCTTTATGGGCGATAGAGATAAGGAATGCTTCGGCCAACGTGCGTGATGGTTCTTGCATCTCGCGTTCGAGCGCGGCGGTAAAGCTGATACGCAGTTCTTTAATCAGATTCCACCCGTCGATATCAACCCAGCGATTGCCGATCTCCAGGGCTGGAGAGTCTTCTGGCGCGCTTGTGTCCACCTTGATATAGTGGTCAAAGTGGCCCTGCAAGATGCGAATCTTGATGCGCCGCGACGCGCGGTCGTGCGCGGTCAGCAGAGCCTGATGAAAGGCGTTGTTGTCGGTGAGGATGACCGTATCGAAGGCTTTGAGCGCGTCCCGCCAGGCAACGCGCATAGCGCTGGTGCGCCGCTGTATCTGTTCAAAGCGGGTTGCGCCGCGTTTGCTCTGGCGCTGGACGATTTCTTGTTGCAGTTCTTGCAAGTCGCGACTTTGAATGCCCTGCTGGTTGAGCTGCTCCCAACAAAAATCTTCCAGTTGCTGTAAGGCCAGCGCCAGTTGTGTTTCGGCCTGACGCAGTTGCACATCGTAGCGGCTGTTGGTCAGGAGGACCTGCATATCGCGGCTAAGCTCTGGCATTCCGCTGTAACGCAGCATGGCTTCGTGTTGTTTCGCGCTGACCTTCTGGTATTCCTGAGCGGATGCTGAGGTAGGCAGGCTTGCGTCTATCTTGAGCAATTCGGGATAGACACTCAAGATACGCCCGGCATAGTCGCGTCCTTCCTGCTGGCGGTCTGGGTCGAGCTTTTGTTTTTCAAGACCGAGTGTTGCCATCAGGCCATCGAGGGCGCGTAGCGGGTAAAAGAAATAGCCGTTGCTGTCGCCATGATGGTGGTAACTGCTGTAGTTGGGGGGCAGGTCACGCAGCAAAGGACGCAGGCTGCCCAGGGCCTTTTCCAGGCTGGCGGCGGAATTGATCTCATCCCAGTGCGTTACCGCGAGGAAAACCATGCGCGCGGCCACTTCTGGCGCGCGGCCCTGCACCACTTTGCGTCGCGCCATGTCAAAGATGCGCTGCGTGCGGTCATCGTCGCCGAAGCGGTTGTTGCCGACTACCAGGATCACGGCATCCACCGTGTTCAGTTCCTCGCGCAGGATGGCGTCATGATGCAACTGGCCTGCTGAGCCGCCTGGTAAATCAACCAGCACACTGCCGGGTGGCAACAGGGCGTGGGTGCCACCGCGCACGCTGTATTCAACATAATCGATCAGGCGAACCAGGCGTGGTTCTTCGCTATCGCGTGAAGGTTCTTCGATATAGCGACTACTTTCCTCTTTCCAACGCGCGCGTGGAATACGCTCGATATAGGCAGCTCCATCGCGAAGATACTGTTCGCCGAAGGCTTCCCCTGCTTTGAGCAAAATAGCGAGTTCGCGCGCTAACGCCTCGCGTGTCTGCGAATCCGAGGCTTCTTTGATACTTTTCTGCGTCTTTTTCAACAGCGTATCGAAGGTGGAGCGCGTTAGAAAATGAACGCGCATCTCTTCCGGCTCTTGTTCGCTGCATAGACGGACGCGGGTGCAAACGCCCGTGACGGCTCCCCCTGCCAGGCGCGGAAAAATATCTTGCCCGATGAAAGCCGCCAGTAGTGTGCTTTTGCCCGCCCCGGCGTGACCAATCAGCTTGACGCTATATTCGCGAGTAAAATCGAGGGCGCGGGCCGCTTCAGTGATGTGATGGCGCAACTTGAGCGGCTGTTGTGAGTTGGTTTGCTGAAGCTGCGGTCGTTCGCATAACTCGATACAGGCCAGGGCGCGCGAAATCTGTTTTTTCCACGCGGCCAGCTTGCGAGCTTTATCCGGCAAGTCGGCAGGGAAGTAGCGTTCCATCTGGCCGGTCTGCGCTTGCAAGCGACGCAGTTGGCTTAGTATTTCGCCGGTCGAAGGCAGTAGCGATGGAGACTGGGCTGTATGATGAGCAGCTAACGCGGGTGCGCTGAATTCCCCTTCGTCTTCATCATCAAGATAGTCTTCGTCGTCTTCATATTCATCTTCGTCATCAGCCTCTTCCTGTTGCGCGGGCGAGAGATAGGGTGGTGGAGATGCCGGGCGGAGTCGTTTGCCGCAAATATTGCAAAATTCCGCATCGATGCGCACAACATTATCGCATTGCGGACAGGTAGTGAGTTGTTGGACGGGCGTGGTAGATTGCATGCCTGCTTCATTTCCCCCTTTAGAAGTTTCGCATTTGTCCTGGTGATAATAGCATAGATACCGCTTATGAAGCAAGAATCTTTTACTGTTGTTCGCGCCTGATTGTTTCAAGGGGAGAAATGCTCAGCATTCTGGCAAAACGGGGAGAGTTTTGAAGGTTTAAATCTCGTCAATGCCTGCTTCGAGGAGGGCGCGTTTGAGATGGTTCAGGCCCAGGCGCATACGCGCTTTAACGGTTCCAAGGGGTGTTTGCGTTCCCTCGGCGATTTCAGTGTGTGTCCACCCCTGGAAATAGGCGAGTTCGATTACCATGCGCTGCTCGGTAGGTATTTTCATGAGGGCGGCCCGCACCTGCGAACTTTGGACGGAACGCCACGCCTCGTCCCAAACATCAGCCACAGCGGTCGTTTCATCGAATTCTAGTTCTTCTAAGGGCGCTTCCTGTATGTTGGAACGCCTGCGCACGCGGCGCAAATGATCGATGGCGCGGTGGTGAATGATAGAAATAAGCCAGCTACGCGCTGCCCCTGCCTGCGGGGAATAGGATGTGGAACGTCTCCATACCGAGAGAAAAGCATCTTGCAGCAGATCCTCCGCGATCTGGTGATCGGCTACCATGCGATATGCCAGCGAGTAGAGGATACGACTGTATCGTTGGTAGAGCGAATCCATCGCCCAGACTGCGCCGCCTGCAATGGCGTGTAGGAGGGCTTCATCACTGGGTTCGTCGGGGGAATTCCCGTCCTCAATTGTTTGCATTATACCCTTCTTAATCAAATGGTTCATACTAGACTACGCCATAGCAATGCAATCAGATCAGTTTTATTTTTATATATGTGAAAACAATGTAATGAATTTACTTACATAATAGAGACATCAATCGAAAGGCAAGTAGGTAGGTAGGTAGGTAGGTAGATAGTAGTAACTCATGGATTATGTATGGCGTATCCCCATACGGAATAAAAGCGTAGCTGCAATTTCTGCTTCTGGTGAGCATCCACAAAGTCAAGAAGCGCGATCTTATTATGCCGACTGCCAATTAGTATGTTTGATATAAGCGGCTGCTGTATCAGCTTTTAGGAGCAGGAAAGTCTTTGCCCTCCATCTGTTCAAAGGCAAAACGTAGAGAAGGCGGAATGGGGTGTGGGCGGCCAGTTAGATAATTGCACCATACCATGACCGACTTTCCAGTTGCATAGATGCGCTCATGTTCATGTGTATCGCGTATCTGGTGTTCCATAATGAAGCTGGTGCGACCGACACGGGTTATACGGACGCCTACTTCGGCTTGATCGCCGCGCACCAGGGGTAGTTCGTAGGTACATGAAATCTCTTTGACCAACATGCCATAATGCCTTCCGTTGGGGTTCGTCTGGATGCGTGGGTTATGTGGGGGATGTGAAACGATACCTTCTACTTCCTGATGTTCCTCATGTGACGGCCACTCCTGGAGCCATTTATCAAGTTGATCGAAATAGTAGCTTCGGGCCTCCTCGAAATAGGTAAAATAGATAGTATTATTTACGTGCGCCAGTGGATCAAGATCACGAAAACGAATTTGTAATGGGTACCAGCAGGGAAAATCGTCGCTCATAGGGGTATTGCCCTTTCCTCATGTCAGATATTTTCTTTGTACGTAATAGTAACAGAACAGGCCCCCTTAAGACAATGTTTTTGAAGAAGTGAAAAATATCTATTCAAAAAGTAATCCGCTTTGCTTCAATTAGCGTAGTAACAGGTGTATCGGGCTACAAAGGGGGGAATGGCGGTCGATCCGGCAAAAGCGGTGATCGCTCCATACCGCGGATTTGCCGTCCATTGTAGCTTATGGAGCGAGATTCATTATATATCCGTATTTATTCGTCTCCTGCTCTGGTTCCTTAAAAGCTCTGTCCATACTATGGGGGTATAGGGCGGGGCTTTCATTCTGGGTTTGGTGCGTGTATGGTCGCGTGACCAGCGATTAAAACAACTTTCCTTGTTCTATGTCTCCAGCTTGATCTGACGTTTCCCCAAGGGGTGGTAAATCTACCTGTTTTTGCACACGATGGTAGAGATTTCGGCAAATTTCGGGAGAATGCACCTCAAAGGGACAATGACAAAAGACGTACACCGTTAAACCCTGCTGAAGCCACAACTCGCATTGCGATGCCCAACTATCCAGAAAGCTGTCGTTCATTTCCATGCGTGGATGCCCAATGTAGCGCACGAACGCGAAATTCGAGGTGGTGGCTATCTCTACGGGAAGGTCGGGCTTGCGTTCGCGAGCCTGGAGGATTTGCTGCTCTCTGGCTGGCCCATTGCGAATCGGGCGGGTGTCCATGATGACGCGGGCCGCTTTGTAGTCTTCAAGCAGTTTGTTTAATGCTGCTGAATGTGGCTGCTGGTAAAACAGTGGGTGGCGCACTTCGACTGCTAAAAGCAAATCCGCCGGCCAGTCTGCCAGAAATGTCTGAAGTTGCTTGTAATGCTCGGGCGCGAATGTGGGCGGAAGTTGGAGAAAAAATGGTCCCAGGCGTTCCTGAATGGGTCGCATACGCTCGATAAATGCGGGTAAGCCGGTGTTGCTGCTCTCCAGGTGCGCGGCATGGCTGATGGCGCGAGGAATTTTGAAACAGAACCGGAAGGTGTCGGGCGTCTCGGCGCGCCAATGATCGACCGTTTTTGCGGAGGGCGTGGCATAGAAAGTGGTGTTGCCCTCGACGGTGGTCAAGTGGCGGCTATAGAGTCGCAAAAACTCACTTTGTGGGGTGCGCGGTGGGAATAAGGGGCCAACCCACTCTTTGTACCCCCACATCGGGCAACCAATATAGAACATGCGCGTTCCTCCTGTCTATTTATACCGTTTGAAGTGTAAGTGCGCCGCCTGCAAACACGAAAAGTCTTCCTTCTATTTATACACAAGCTGACCCCAAAATGGTATAATTGCATGGCATTGATACACAAGGTTTTCTTCGAGCAATTTCTACTGGTTAGTTCTTCTTGTAGGCGGTCAATCTGGTTACACAAAGGATTTGTGGTAACTATGGCGGTCATCACGGCTCCAGAAATTGAGCGCATCGAGGAGATTGACGCTCCCACAACAGAGACAGAGACGCTGAGAGAGCGCGGCGGCTGGTCATTGCGCCCGCAACCGCGTGTTGGGCTTGATCTGGGCAGCGATGAGGATTTGCTGATACTCGAGAACCTGACTACTATGCGGTGGATGATATATCACAATTATCACTGCCTGGGGATCATCGATGTTGATGAGCTACTGGTCTTTCATATTCACAAACACGGATCGATCAGCACGCGCCCGTATAACCCTACGACGGGAGATGCTGTCGAATATCTTACGCTTCCCCTCACCTATGATGTGAACTATGTGCATATCTATCGCCGTTACATAAGCAAGGGCGTGGAAATCTATGATATGCGCGTAGTCTGACAGATAGTACTTTTCTCACATCTTCTCTATCCTATGCCAGAATGTTTCATTGTTGTTCGTTTCATTACAATGAACAGTCGTGTTTAACAAACACGTAGAGGAGCCGGTTAAGATTGTGAAAGCAAGGATAGCACAATCTGGCCGAATCTGGCTATTTATGCGTGTTTTGGGCTTGAGCTGAGCTATACTTGTTCGTGGATGACCACATATTTCAGTTACTGTAGTGAGGAGTTGTATGCTTTCGACTATAATCACCGTCTTTCTCGTTTGTGTGATGCTGTCGATCATCGCCGGTTTAATAGTGAGCGCGGTGCGCCTGCATAGAAGCCATAAGCGTAGCTTACACGCTCAAGCTCAAACCTCTGCGCTTGTAATCACTCCCACTTTAGCGGCTCTAAATTGTTCGTTTCCCAATACGCAACAACCGATTGTAGCTCCGCCCCTGCCGGCTTCCTGGTTTAGACGCAGTCGCACGCTGATCTCTACAGCATTGCTGGTGATGGCCGTCCTTACGCTGTTTGTGCAGAGCGGCCTGGCCGATGGAGCGTTACAGAAGCTGGCAAATGGTATCGGGATTAACCCATCCCAACACCTGGCAAGTTTTGATATTAACACCTCACTACCTCCCATCCCATTTTCTGCAACCACTAACGTGGTGCGTGTCGATTCTGCTGCCCGCAACCAGTACTATACTGATTATCAGTGGCAAGTCTGGTCTTACTCCTCGTGTTCGGGCATTTCGATGGAGATGGTTATCAATGCGTATGGGCATCACTATATAGCAGCCGACTTTTTGCAAAAAGAAGTTGAGCTTGGCGTGTGGAATGTGTCCAATGGGCTGACCGGAGGAGAGCCAGCCATTGCTCAAACAGCCGCTTATTTCGGCTTCAAGGCCCTGCCCAACCCTCCCAGAACGCTGCAGGACCTGATCTATACGGTGAACAAGGGTTATCCTGTGATCATTGGCGGTCCAGGTCATATTATGGTGGTGCGTGGAGCGGACAACACCTCCATCTATATTGCAGACTCTTCTCCCGCCAACCGTACCGTCATGACGCACGCGCAATTCCTCGCGTGGTGGAGCGGTTTCACAGTCGTACTGGTTCCAGCTTAGACCCGGCCTCTAAATTATGCTTTCAGCCGGGACAAAATCTCCGCGTGCAGGGTCCTGGTGTTGGATACTACCAGCGAATAGCCTTCTTTAAGATTTTGCACGGGGCGCAGAGGCTTACCTTCGTGATCGCTGACGATGCCGCCGGCTTCGAGGACAATACTGGCAGAAGCTAAGAATGACTCGGCGGTAATTACGTCTCCTACGTCTACATAGGCATCGTATGCGCCACTTGCCACGTAGACGATATCCATCGCGGAGCTGCCCGTCCGTCTAACGTAGGCCGGGGGTTGCCCGTCAATGAGCAGGTGGCGCAATGCATTTCGATCTCGACCATCCAGGTTAATGCCCATAAGGCATTCTTTCAGATGTTTCGTTTCGCTCAACTGACAGCGTTTCCCATTGTAGAATGCTCCACCACCTCGACTGGCTTCGAATACGGTGCCGCTGAAAATTTCTCCAACTAAGGCCCATTGTACATTTTGGGGCGTGATGGGCGCGTCTATTGAGAGTACTGAGAGGGCGACCGAAGCAGTCATGATGCCGCGTTGCGCATTGGTTGAGCCATCCACCGGATCAATCACAATGCGATAGGGTGGATTTTGACTGGTTGTAAACGAAGGTCTCTCCTCAGTAATCACCTCGAAACCATGCTTGCTCTCGATTAGCCCGCTAATGATGATATCTTCCGCCTCGCGGTCAAACTGCATGGTAATATGCTCGGATGAGGTAGAGAATACTGCCTGGCGCCCGAATGAGTCGGAGTGCATGTAGCCACGCACCTGCTGAAATACCTGTTGTAATAATTCTAACATATTTGCACTATCTTCATTTTTCCCTCTATTCTGTCGTGTATGCGAGCCAGGGGTTTCCCAAGCCTCGGCCACATTTCACGCTGTCTACCAAGATTACGAAGCATCGTGAATATTCGTTTCTCCTTTAGTACGTCCGGCTATATCATAGGACATGCTTGCATTTGCTTCAACTGCGTCATCTGCAAGGCATTGGATGACGAATGGATCAACACGCGCAGCCGCCAGGAGCCGCGTGCGGGTCGTAGAAATTGCCAGTTCGCCCTGGTCGCAGGCAATCCAGCGTCGCCCAAGGTGTTGAGCTATGCCGGGCGTTACTCCGCTGCCACAAAAACAGTCGAGAATGAGGTCGTGTTCTTCCGAGGAAGCTAAGAGGATGCGTTCGATAAGCGCGGTAGGTTTTTGTGTCGCATAGCCGTTGCGCTCCGGGTCTTTCTGGTGCAGGTGGCTGATATCGTTCCACACGTCTGATGGCGTCATGAGCGAGTCTTCGCCATAGCTATAAATGCGTCCATTCGATGAAATCGTCCAAGTTACACGCCCGTCGCTATCCACCTCTTTACGCATATGGTTGCGTTTAGCAACCCCGCGCCGTTCGCTGATGCGTTCAGGGTGAAAGCAATAGCGCGAAGACTTTGTGTAAAATAGGATGGTATCGTGCTTGCGAGCATACCGTTTGTGGGCGCGTCCGCCCGACTGGTAATGCCAGATAATCTCATTTTTAAAACCTGGCCCCCCGGCATTCCCGCTGAAGCCGAAGACTTCATCGAGCAGCACTTTGGCATAATGGGTCACGCGCCAGTCAAGATGAAGATAGAAGCTGCCGGTGGGTGCCAGCAAATGGTGAAGCAGCACTAATGTTTCGTATAGCCATTGAAGATAGGAATTGAGATTGTTATGCCATTTATCGCTGTAAACCAGCCGCTCGCCGCTTTTGAAGTCGCGCCCGGTCATAAAGGGAGGATCGATGTAAATGAGGTTGACCTTTCCTGCAAATTCCGGCAGTAAAGCTGGCAAGACATACTGCTTATCTCCAAGAATCAAGCGGTTGTGCCAGGCAGAGCTTGAGGTAGGTGCAACATCTGATTGTTGATTGTCGGTTTGAGGGCTGATGGACTCGGTGATAACGAGTACCTTAGACTTTAATCCAATCCCGTCAGAATTATTTTCAGCGTTGGAGAATTCTGCGCATTCGGGTTTAGATTTATTGAACCATAGAATTTCAGCCATAATTATTGCTCAATCAGGATGCTAGTATTACGTACAGCAAAAATGGTCATCACATTGCTACTTCTCATCGGCTTGCATCATATGCGAGAAGCATACCCCTGTCAATGTTTTTAGCGGGTAGCCCGAATGACCCATGCAAATTTCGTATATGAGTCACGTTGGTATATGCTGGTACATATACAGACTGGCTGCTATTGGCGCGCGTTCAACGCGCTTATTTATTGGGAGGGATAGAGAAAAAGAATGAGCAACCGCTTTCCCAAACTACTGATTATACTGGCGATGCTACTTGCTACTGGGATGCTTGCATCATGCGGGTCGTTCGGGGTTGGCGCGATACCCAGTGGTACGCCAAGCCTGGGCAATGGCACGTTGGCGGTTCTACCTTCGCCCAGTCCGACAAAACAGGCGATCCCCTCGGCTTCGCCCGCGGCGCTGAGTGGAATTTATGCATTTGTGCGTAATAACCAACTCTGGTTGGCTCTGCATGGAGCGAAAGCGGCGCAGGGTACCTCATTTGATTTTACCAATGTACCGGATGTATCGTGGCATCAACCTGTATGGTCGCCAGGGGATGGCTATCTGGCTTTTATAATGAATGCGAGGCCGGCGGGTCAGGGTGGTGGCGGTTGTCCCGCGCCGGATTATGGCGCGAATGGGGCATTATACGTGCTGAACACCAGCACGATGCGGTTGAACCAGGTGATGGTGCTCGCCGACAAAGGTGATGCGCTGGCGAGCAGTACGCACAATGGGTACTGGCAATATGTTTTCTGGCAAGATGCGACACATTTACTTGCATGGTATAATGGCGTGGTCGGTAAAACGAGCAATACGGCGGGGTTGTACCGTTACGATCTGGGAGCTAATACGCTGTCTCAGGTCATTAGCCTTCAGCAACTGGGGGTATCTACGCTGTTCAATGCCCGGCAGAACGCGCCTTTATTGTTGTCGATGCGCTACAGCAGTGGACAACTTTTTTACCAGGTGGTTGCGCATCCATTTGAGCAGCACAGTCAATTGACCATCTATCGTCACGCTATTGATCCTTCCGCGCAGGCAAGCGTAAAGGTGCTGGATATGGGGAGCGAGGCGTGGTGCGGCTCGCAGACTGGGAGCGCTTTTATGAGTCCGGGGTGGGATGTCTCGCCTGATGGTCAACAACTGGCGGCACAGGTGGTACAAACTGGCAATGCTAACTCGCCCATCAGCAGCATTGAGACGCTCAATATACTTGACAACACGACGACGGGATTGCTGGCGCAGTTGCCATCCGCCATGCTTGCGCATGACCTGGTATTGACGTGGGGGCCTGATAACCAATCTCTGGTGGCGACTGAGGCTCATATGTTCAGCCAGGACGGGCCGTACAGCGCTACGCTGGCGAATCCCGCCAGTACAGAGTCCTACGTACCGGGAGCGGCAGGTCTTGTGACCTGGAAGACGGATAGTTCCGCATTTGCGTTGCAGAGTACAGATATGGCTGACGTGACCAGTGCCGGGCAAATTTATCTGTTTACTACAAACACTAGCCAGGGACAACTCTTATTGACGAATACGCGAGACTTCGTATGGGGATGACCGATGTCAGGATTTCTCTTAACCGTACTCTGCCTGATTTGCTATGGCGGCGGGTTGGTGGCGCTGCACAGAGTAACACCCTTGTTGCTAAAACGCCGGTTTGATGATGTCTTTTTCATGGGGCTGGCGGCTGCCATCATCATTGGTAGTCTGCTGGCCTTTGCTCCTGTTGGAATTATTTTCGCTTTCTTCAACAGCACGCTGGCTGTACGCATCTTCGATGTCATCCTCTTGCTGGGAATCGTGATTGTAGTCGCGCGCATAGGCTACCGGTGTTTCCGGCCTGGGTACACAAGGGAAGTAGTTCATCTCTCAGGTATCCTGGCCGGAAGCTATTATCTACTCGTCCTGGGATTGGCAGTGTATGCGATTGTGCTGATGTTCATGTAGTCCTGAAGAATGCTAGACAAACCGCCCGAACCATTCGATTGTGCGGCGCAAGCGATCGACACGCTGGTGAGGGGTGCCATATTCAGGCCAGTCGATCAGGTGACTGACACGCGGATAACGCACAAGCTCGACCGTTTGTTTGCGTTTGCGCAGCGTTACGAAGAGTTGTAGCGACTCGCTGAATGGGCAGCGAAGATCATTTTCGGCGTGCAACAGCAACAAAGGTGTCGCGATATTGTCAGCGAAGGTCAGGGCGGAGCAACTGCGCCGCAGCGTATCGGCGTCCCTGTCGTCACCTCCCATGCCCAGATCGAACCAGACGGTCTGGTCGCTGAGTATCGACGCGCTGGGAAGAAAGCTGATGCTGTTGCGACTCACCGCCGCTTTGAAACGATTCGTCTGGGTAATGGCCCAGTTGGTCATGTAGCCGCCGTAGCTCAATCCACCGATGGCCAGGCGGTTCTCATCGACCGGTTCGGTGGCGATAACGTGGTCAATACCGGCCATCAGGTCGCGAAAGTCATCGCCGCCCCAATCGTTCAAGATTTTCCGGGTAAATGCTTCGCCATACCCGGTGCTGCCGCGTGGATTGGCGGCCAGCACTGCGTAGCCTTTGCCTGCCAGTACCTGAAACTCGTGGACGTAGCTATCACCCCAGGCCAGCGTGGGGCCGCCATGCACTTCTAAGATCAACGGGATCTGAGCATCGGCGGGTACGGTGGGCAGGTAGAGCCATCCTTCGATCTCCAGGGCATCGGGACTCTTCCAGGTGATGCGCCTGGGACGCACAAGCTGGCGTCCGCGTAAGAAGGTGTCGTTGACACCTGTCAGCTTGCGCCGGTTCGCCCCATCGCCGTCCATTGCCCATACATCACCCGGCGTGAACCAGTCAGCGCGTATAGCGGTGATAGTCTGTCCATCTTTACTCAAGTGCGGATTGAGGTAGCACCCATTGCCGCTAGTAAGCTGTGTCACCTTATCGTCCCGCGTATCGATGCGGTACAGGTGAACCTGACCGCGCTGCTGAACAGTGACGAGCAAAGATGCATTGTCATGATACCATTGAGGGCGGCTGAGCATGATATCGTGTATTTCGTCAACGAGCGTTTCCAGGCAGGTCAATTCCTGAGAGCTTGATGTTGCAGGACGCGGCGCGCTCTGGCCGTGAGCATTAACGAGCCATGGGGAAATGTTACTTGCCTCGGTCTGATCTTCACTGTAATAGTAGGCGATGTTTTGCCCATCGGGAGACCACGCGGGCATTTGAGCCAGGCCAGTTTCTGGACTCAGGCGGCGCATCTGGCTGCTTGCCACATTCATTACCCAGAGGGCAACACTCACGCTGAGGTCTGGGTCAGGCTGCCGGTTGGCGCAGAAAGCGATTTCTGTCCCGTCGGGCGACCAGCACGAACTGATTATATCGACTGGCTCAGAAGTGAGACGCGCTGCCTGGCCGTCGAGCGAGATTCGCCATAGTTGTTGATGCCGTCCATGCTTGAAACCCAGACCATCCCATTGCTCATCCAGGCGGGTGTATTCGACCGATGTGGCGCTGGTGTCGGGTTGGTGCTGGTCGTCTGCAACCTTCCAGGGACTGTGCGCCAGCAGAGCGGTTCCATCGGGTCGCCAGTTGTATGCGGATACTGCCTGGCTCAAGCGGCTAATTTGTCGCGCTTCGCCGCCTGCCATGGATAACAGGTGAATCTGCGCCGAGCCGCTGCGGTCGCTCAAGAAGGCCAGTGTTTTTCCATCGGGCGACCAGCAGGGCTGTGTATCATGCACCGTATTATCGAGATTGGTCAGTTGCCGCTCGCCCCTGCTGCCTCTGGCGTTGACCAGCCAGATGGCGCTGCTGGTGGCGTTCTTCCCGGCATCGCTTTGCTGCGCGGCGAAGGCGATCTGCAAACCGTCAGGCGAAAGCTGGGGCGCGCTCAAGATACGCAGCGCCAGTAGATCATCTACCGACATGTAGGGGAGGGTATGAGGGTTGGCGTCAGGTACGCTTTTCATAGTGGGTGTTGTGGCTGCCAGTGCAGGTACCGGGGTTACTGGTATCTGGATAGTAGCAGCTGCGACTGCTCCTTCCTCCTCATCGGATATCGGCTGTGGTTGTGTGGACGAATCATCATTTTCAATCATGTTCGCGCTCCAATCGAATCTGAAAAAAAGTGTTGAAACTACTATGTTTTTCTTCACTATACCCTACAAACAACTGTACGAAAAGGCAGCTCTAGTTGTTGCAAACGACGCCCACAGGCGTGTGTTTGTGCTATCATTACAGCAGAACCATAGAAGAACTGAGCTATACGGTTGAGGATTTGAGCGTTATGATAGTAAGCGATGTTATGACCACCAAACTTATCACGATCGTGCCGGATGACACACTGAGTCACGCGGCCAACTTGCTGCGCCAGTATCAATTTCATCACCTCCCCGTTGTGAGAACAGCGCCAGCTTTTGGAAGCGCGTACACGTCACAGAGCAAGCATCTTGAACTGGAAGGTTTGCTTACCTCGCAGGATATCGACATGGCGGCGGCAGCGGGAATCAGTTCGAGCGATATTTTGCATCAACCCTGGGGAGAGCGGCGCGTGCTTGAGGTGATGCACCGTGCTACCATGCGAGTGACACCGACCACCAGTGTGGCGGCTGCCGCTCAAATTCTTGTCGAGCGCGGCCTTAATTGCCTGCCTGTGGTGGAATACGAGCGCGCGGAACAGCTTTCTGGCGAGCAGGTGGACCAAGCATTAACCCGGCCATTGCTGGTAGGGTTGCTCACTCGCAGCGATCTGTTGATGGCCCTGGCGCGCTCGCTGGGAGCATTTGAGCCGGGTATGCAGTTGAGTATTTCGCTTCCCATGGGGGATGTAACGCCTCTGGCAAAAACGCTGGCCCTGGCTGCCGAGCTACATATACAGGTGCGAAGTGTGTTGGCGGCTCCACTGGAAGGGAAAATACCACTCACTGCAACGGTGCGTCTGGGGACGATACATCCAGCGCCCTTGCTGGTGCGTTTACAGGAGGAGCATATTGACTATGCCGCCGGGGAGGCGCAGTGAAATGAACAGTACGATAGGGAAAGCCGCGGCGAGAGCGCGTTTGATTTTTCATCCAGATGAGTTGGGCTATAATTTCGGGGCAGAGCATCCATTACAGCCCGCTCGTATCGCGGCCTTGATGGATTTACTTGAGAAATGTAATCTCTGGCATTCTGCCAATGCAGACCAGGGACTCCCATTGCGTGCGGCGACGATAGAAGAACTGAACCTGGCGCATTCCGCCGACTATATAGCGGCAGTGCAGGAACTGAGCAAGGGAGGAGCGCAAGTCGAGGCCAAAGATGAACAGCAGCGACGCTCACAGCTCGCGCTTACATACGGTTTTGCTGATGGAGATACGCCTGTGCTGGCCGGTATGCACGAAGTCACAGCGTGTATCGCGGGTGGCTCCCTGGTGGCATTAAGCGCGGTGATGGGATTGCCCGAAGGGGGAGAGTTCGCTACAGAAGACCAACGGCCCTTGCACGTCTTTCATCCTGCCGGAGGGCTGCATCATGCCTGGGTAGACCGGGCTTCGGGCTTTTGCGTGTATAACGATAGTGCCGTAGCAATTGCCCACGCGCTGCGCTCAAGCGAGGCCAAGATTCTCTACATCGACTTTGATGCGCATCATGGAGATGGGGTGCAGCGCGCCTTCTACGATGAGCCACGCGTCATGACTGTTTCGCTGCATGAAACGGGACGCTACCTCTTCCCTGGCACAGGAGATGTGCTTGAACTTGGCAACGGCCTGGGACGGGGTTACTCAGTCAATGTACCACTGGAACCGTTTACCGAGGACGATTCCTATATTGAAGTGATCGAATCGCTACTAACGCCACTGGTTATTTCTTTCGCGCCCGATGTCATCGTCACGCAGCACGGATGCGATACGCACGCCTGGGATCCGCTGACGCATCTCAGCCTGACTATGCGCGGCATCCTCGCCCAGATTACACTGGCGCACAGTCTCGCGCATACCTACTGCCAGGGGCGCTGGCTTGCCCTGGGCGGCGGTGGGTACGATTTGTATCGTGTGGTACCACGCGCCTGGAGCATGGTGTGGGCGGAAATGTCTGAGCAAAGGTTGCCAGAAGCGCTGCCCGGTGCCTGGGTTGAGCATTGGCGACCCATATGGCAGAGCGTTGAACAACAAGAACAGGTAGAGCAGCAGGTGATGGGCAAATCTACCACTGCGTCGGTTTTCCCGCTCTTGTTTCAGGATCGCCCGGAAGATTTTCCCGCGCAGCCCCGGCGTTGGTCAATCAGCAATGCCAATCGCCATACTGTTGCGCTGGCGCGTCATTTGCTGGTACCTCCTCCGGTGCGCCAGGCGTTTCCGGCGGCGCGCCACCATTCGCCGCTTGCCGGGTTATTCGATCTGTTACACTTGCAGGGAACGGCTACTCCTTCGCGCAGTAAATCGATTGAAACGCCAGCAGGGACGTTGCTCTTGCGTGATTTCTGCCCGCCTTCGCTTGTTGAGCGGCTGACAGCCGATAAGGGGTTGCGAGCCTTTGCGCGTTTGCCAGAGCGCGAGTTGCAATTGTTTTTGGGCATCTCCCGGCGACCCGATTGCGCTCTAACGCTTGCTCACACCTCTGAAGGCGTAATCGTTGGCGAGGTGACGCTGGCTCCTGGTGATGAGTGGTGGGAGGGATTGGAGAATGTCTATGAAGTGGCCATCGAGGTGAGTTCTAACTGGCGCGGCTTCGGTGTGGCGCGTCATCTATTGTCGTTCGCGCTCGAACTGGATGCCCTTGAGGATATTATCCTGTTCGCGCTGGGGCTATCGTGGCACTGGGATGCCGAAGGTCTGGGAATCAGCATCTACCAGTATCGTGAGATGATTGCGCGGCTGTTTGCCTCACAGGGTTTCGCCGAATATCCTACCACCGAGCCGAACGTTAGTCTGGAGCCTGCCAATATTCTGCTGGCACGCATAGGCAAACGTGTAGACCCGCGCGTCGCCAGTCAATTCTTGAACCGCCTGCTGAGTTCGTCTAACCTTTCCCGGTTGTAAAGCAATCCAATCTGCAAACTCTGGCGTAGTAGTATGTGGAAGCGATAATTACTGGCTGCTTGTTATGCGCCCACCGTGGTATCCCGCGAGCAGAGATCAGCCAGGTGTTCTGGAAATTATCTATCCAGACATGCAAACGCTTCAATACAAAGGCTCAGTACGCCTGAGTTGAAGAAAGGGTAGTTTTTAATCCATGCAGAAACCTGATGAGACCACTGTTGAGAAAGCTTCAGCAGACTTGTTCCAATCTTTTACGGCGCACAAGTCGCGCCGTTCTCTCCTTCGCGGCGCGGCAGTAGCAGGCGCGGCAGGTGTTGCTGCGATAGGCGCAGGTGCGCTCTTATGGCCGAAAACCGGCATTGCTCACGCGAGTGGCGGCGGTGAGGGACCCGAAGACACGATTGTTCAGATTCTCAGTATTGCTGCGACCGCCGAGGAGTTGGCGGTAGTGTTCTACGGCCAGGCCATTGCCAATGCCAATGCGTTAGGCATTTCTGGCGTCAATCTCGCTTACCTCAAGGCGGCGATGGTTGAAGAGCAAATTCATCACGATTTCCTGGTTGCAGCGGGTGGCACAGCGCTTACCAGCACGTTCAGTTTCCCGAATGGGGCCTCGACCTTCCAGAATATCCAGACGTTTATTCACACCCTGGATCAACTGGAAACAGCATTTGAAGCAGCTTATCTGGCGGCAGTGAGCGAATTCGCGCAATATGGTCAGCCGCGTTTAGCTCAGATAGCGGCGCAGATTGCGATCATCGAGGGAGAGCATCGCACGCTGGGCATTTCTATTCCTTCGACTGTCACAGTTCCGAACAATCATGCCTATGCGCCTGCCCTGGTGGAGTCTGTTGGAGATGCGGTGGGCGTGCTGGCCGCCGCGGGTTATCTTAGCCCGGTAAATGGGAATAGATACACATACCAGGCTGTGAGCACTGACAACGACTTTGTGGTCTATCGCACACCATTCCTGGCCAGGGAAGATAAAGACTAATTCGTCATTGTCGTGAGAGTAACAAAAAGAGGGTTCCACAATATAGAAATGTTGTGGAACCCTCTTTTTATTATGAGGCTATCTGGTCAGTGAGTTTTCCGGTATGATACAGCCAGCGCACAAATTCCAGCCGACGACTTTCCGCGAGAACCCTGAGCCGCTCGCGCTCGCTGTGCAATTTGCGAAGCTGGCTCAATTGTTTCATTTCGCTCTCGGCAAATCCTCCCTTACGCAGAATTTCTCGTTCTTCCTTGCGGTCCATGTCATTCTCCTTACTTTGGCTGTAAAACAGCTACTGGGGCGTAATCGCCAACATGCGTTCAATGCGCTTGAGAAGTGCCTGCAAAGGATACGGTTTTGGAAGATGATCCAGCATTGATCTGGGTTCTCCCTGCATGCGGATGGAACTACGAATGGCCGATTCCGCACTAGTAAGCAATACCGGCGCGCTTGAATACCTGCGTAAAACCTTGAATACGTCCCAACCAGTGGTTGCGCCGGAAAGATCGAGATCAAGTAATACCAGGTCAGGAATATCCTGATGGAGCGCCATGATCGCCATCTCCCCACTGGTTGCTATTGATACTGCATACCCACGCGAGTTCAGCATATCGGCTTCAAGGTTAGCCAGTGAAACATCATCCTCAACCAGGAGTATACGTTGCAGTGTACCTGACTCCTTAACGTGGGCGTGTAACGATTGAGCAATGCCGGGCGCGCTGCCCAACCTGATCTTTTTAAATGAACTATGACCGCCACCCGGCTGAGTGTTTGTTGCAGCGTCATCTGGCATGACCGACATCCTGCTTCCGCACAGACTTAGAATTGCGTTGCGGTACCACCGCCGGTGCGATGTAGAGAGTATCCCTCCCTTAGAAGGAAGTGTACATGAGGGTTGGTGATAAAGACGTGAAGAATTCCTGAGCATTGTGAAAATTATGTGAAAAGAGATGGAAGGAAAATGAAGACTATTTCATAATTAAGGAGTAACCAGGTCAAACTTGCTATGCCTCTTCGCTATCAGGAAGTGGCACGTAATAGCCGACGCCCAGTTCATTGAGCAGGAAGCGCGGCTGGGTCGGGTCTGGTTCTAGTTTGCGACGCAGGTGGCGGATGAATGTGCGGAGGTAGGTGTTTTCTGCGCTATAATCCGGCCCCCAGACGCGTTGGAGTAATTCGCGGTGCGTCAGCACTTTGCCGGCGTTGCGGGAAAGTTCACTGAGCAGTTCGTATTCGGTTGGTGTGAGGTGAACCTCTTTGCCGCCGGAGCGTACCTGGCGGTGGGCGAAATCGACGACGAGTCCGTCGGGACCACCGCGACGATAGAGGGGACGCGGTTGATCACCGCCGGCCACACCGCTGCGCAGTCGCGAGGCCTCGTCTGCGCGGCGCATGGCAGCGCGCACACGCGCCAGCAGTTCATTCAGGCTAAACGGTTTGGTCAGATAATCGTCCGCGCCTGAGTCAAGCGCTCGAATCTTTACAGATTCCTCATCACGGGCTGAAAGCACAATGACAGGGGCTTTGCTCCATTCACGCAGGCGACGCAAGAAGGCCAGCCCATCCAGTGTGGGCAGGGCGAGGTCGAGTAACACCAGCTCTGGCTCAAAGATGGCGGCCTGGTCGATGGCCTGCGCTCCATCGCGCACAGTTTGTACCTGGTGACCTCTAGCTCTTAGTTGCGCCAGTAAGAACGAGCGCATCTGCGGATCATCCTCTACGCAAAGAATGCGAAGCTTGCGATCAGTAGTGGTCATATATACCTCATGAGACTTCTTGAATTACCGGACTGGCAATGCCAAGCGCGAAAGTGAAAGTCGTGCCTTCGCCTGGCTCGCTCTGCAATGTGAGTTTACTATTATGGGCTTCGATAATGCCGCGACTGATATATAATCCCAGGCCCGTGCCCGGACTCCAACGCCCGCTGCCACGCTGCGCAATTTCTGGTTGTCCGGGGCGATGTGCCTCGGGGCGTCGCATGGCTGCGAAGGTGCTAAAGCGCGTAAACAACTCCGCTTGCCGCTCAGGTGTGATGCCGATGCCGCGATCAATGACGCGCAATTCGACGCCTGCTGGTTTGTCCTCACCTGTATTATATAGTAGCACAGCTTCTAAGCGCACGGAATCCCCTTCGGGCGCGTAGCGAAAAGCATTGCTGAGCAGATTGGTGAGGACGCTGACGATCAATTCATAATCGGCCAGCACTGCGGGCGTTCCAGGGTCGATAGAAATTGTCAGGGTGCGCATAGAGAAAGCAATCAGCGCTTCCAGACGTTCTCCCACATCCTCGAAGAGTTCTGGCAGCAAAACAGGCTCCAGGTCCAGCCGTAATGCCCCGGCTTCAACGCGCGAGGCGTCGAGGAAGTGGTTAATCATGCCAACCAGTCGTTCGACCTGTTCGTCGGCAGTTTGTATAAACGCCATTTGCTCTCCGACTGGCCATTCGTAATCGCTGGCCTGCAACGCGCTCAAGTGGGCGCGAATATTGGCGAGCGGCGTTTTCAACTCGTGTGCCATGCTGGTAAAGAAATCTTCGCGCGCGCGCTCCAATGCTTTGATGCGTGTGATATCCTGAATAACCAGTACTGCATCGGTAATGGCTCTATCGCTGACGCGCAAGGGAGCAGCATTGACCAGCAAGTAGAGTGATTGTCCGTCGGGCTGGGTGATAGAGAGTTCGGCTTCGCTGGCTTCACCCCTATGCAGGGCGCGATAGAGCGGTTGCTCTTCATAGGGCATTTCTTCGCCCGATGGCCCGAAGATTTCCATACTTCTGAACAGCTCTTCGATGTTCATCCCTATCATGCGCTCCGATACAGTATCGAGATCATCGTAGGGGTTGAACGCGCCGTTGGTGGGTTTCCAGCCCATGCGCTGCAATAATTGTGCTGTCTGGCGATTGCTTATAATAACCCGGTTATGATTGGCGGAAACGAGCAGCACGCCCGATGGCAGGCGAGATAAGAGCAGCTCGAGTCGACCATGTTCTACTTCCAGCGCATTCTGCGCCTCTTCTAACGCCTGGTTGCGCTGGGCCAGTTCGGTAGTGCGAGCAATCACCTCGGCCTCGATTTGCTCGCGCGCCGTGGCTTGCTCGGTGACATCGTGATAAAGCACCACGTAGGCGAAGATGTTCCCCTGGTCGTCCGAGATGGGCGCTTTCGAGCGGCGTATAGTGTAGAGTTTTCTGTCAGCGCTGATCAATTTAAATTCGTCCACCCGGTTTTGATTGGGATGTTGCTGCAGATCTGCGACCATGTCTTGAAAAGAAGGTGAACTATCAAGAAAGATGGCGGTGCTGCGAGCCAGGGCCTCGTTGAAATGCAGACCGATGACATCATCGGACCAACCGAGCAACTGGCGAATAGCACTGTTGATGTCGGCAACGCGCCATCGCGCATCATAGAGGATCACCCCGTCGGGAATGGCGCGCATGACATTTTCACGCTGGCGAGCCTGGCGCCTGGCATCGCGAGCATGGCTGTCGATGCTTAAGAAGAAACGCGCATTCTGGATAGCCAGCCCGACCTGCTGCGCGAACTGTTCCAGTAGTTCGACTTCCTCGGCTGGCAGTCCACGCACGCGGCGATGATAGACCTCGATTGACCCCAGAATAGCCCCTGAGCGTGTGGCTTTGCCGGGAACAGGTTCAAAAATGGGAACGCAGAGCACCGATCCCGGACGGCGCGGCGTACCATTATCGTCCAGGAGAGGAAACTCAATTTCGGGCTGAAGATTGGTGTTCGGGATGACAAGCGAAAGGCGCGTTTGCATCACCCGACCAAGCAGCAATTGCTCGCTCACATGCGGCCACCAGTTTTGCGAACTGAGGTGCAACCCTTTCTGGGCCGCGATGGTTACTCTGGGTGGAGCATCTTCCTGATAGGCAAATGTTAGTAAGTGGTTGTCCTGACCATCTGTCCTGCCTGAGATTGAATCGTTGAGTAGCAGAATGGCGCAGCGCGTCGAACCTACTAATTCCTGCACGGCCTGGAGAATACGATCAAGTACCTGGGGCAGCGCAAATGGCCCGGCAATTGCTGAGGAAATGTAGTGTATGGCATTGATGTGCATACGGGATCGCATCTTATCCGTCACGTCTTCGATAGTAATCAGCAGGAGTTGCGCGGCTTTGCCGGACTCGGCGGGCGGCTGGTTGTCGCAAAGTGGAGAGAGCGAGCCTTGCCAGTCTGGTTCGATTGACACATTCCAGTACGTGCGCCCGCGTGTTTCAAGAATGCCTTCGTAGGGAATATCGTTGAAATGCAGCGCTTTCCGATTTTCGCTGGCCTCACGCAATTGTCCTTCAATTACGGTGAGCGTGTTGGTTGGCAGGAAATCCGCGAGAACATGGCCCGCCACACTTTGAGACCGCCAGGGTTCATCTAGCAATGAGAGGAAATACGAGTTGGCATACCATACTCGCATGGTGGCCGCGTCGAGAACGACTAGACCGACCGGCGTATGTGCCAGGATAAATTCAAGTGGCGCGGAAAGCTCAGACTCCATTTTTATCTAGTTTCTAGATGCGCTAACATGTATAGTAATAGATGGTCTTACACCTATGCTCCTGCTTTTCCGATTTCGGCCAGGAAGTATTCTCTCGCTACTATTATACCTCTTTTTTGAGAGGATTTCTGTATGAAATGTGTTATCATTGTGCCAGGTTACGGGCGAGATGCCTTGAGATGAATATAGAGAAAGCAAACACATGGATTTTCAAGGGAAACGCACACTGATTATGGGTCTGGGTGTGAATGGTTCGGGTATGGCATCGGCGCGGTACGCGGCACAGCATGGCGCGATTGTGCGGGTTACTGATGTACGCTCTGCGGAATTGCTGGCGCCCAGTATACGCTCGCTGGCAGGACTACCCATCGAGTATGTGCTGGGACGGCATCGCGAGGAAGATTTTCTGTGGGCGGAAATAGTGATCCCCGTGCCGGGAGTGAAACGTAACTCGCCGTACCTGCGGCTGGCTCGCGAACATGGCGCGTATGTCGTGCAGGAGATTGCGTTATTTTTCGAGTCTTGCGTGGGGCGCACTATTGGCATAACCGGTACGCGAGGGAAGACCACCACCACGACGCTGGTGTATGAAATGATACGTGCCGCCGGACAGCACGCCGTGCTGGGCGGAAATGTGTCGGGAGTGGAAACACTTTCCCTGTTGCCTGCTATCACGCCTGCAACGCAGGTCGTATTGGAGCTTTCGTGCTGGCAGTTGAGCGGGCTAGAACCTTTCAAAGTAAGTCCTTCCGTCGCGGTTATGACCAACGTATACGCCGATCATCTCGACACATACGAGGGAATGGATGATTACATTGCGGCGAAGGCCAATATCTTCCGTCACCAGCGCGCGAGCGACCTGGCAATTTTTAATTATGATAACCCCATAACGCGCCGCCTGGGGGAAGAATCTCATTCTGTGACATGGTTTACCAGCCTGGAACGCGGCGGCAGCTTTGCGCGTGACTCTTCCGACATCATCCCTTTTATCTTCACAGACACACTCTTACCGGGTCGGCACAATCTTGAGAATATCCTGCTGGCAACTACTACGGCGCGGCTGCTTGGCATACACGATGATATAATCGCCTCTACCGTGAGAAGTTTTCGCGGCGTGCCTCATCGCCTGCAAGAAGTTGCCATGCGTAACGGGGTGCGCTATATCAATGATTCCGCCAGCACGATGCCGGTCGCCGGTCAGGTCGCGCTCCAGACCTTTCGAGATCCCCTGGTGCTGGTGGCGGGGGGCAATACCAAGCATCTACCTCTGGGTGAATGGCCTCGCATGATCGCACAGCGCTGCCGCGATGTCGTGCTGTTAAAAGGAACAGGCACAGACGAATTGCTGCCAGTTTTGCGAGAAGAAGCGCAACAGCTTGGAGTACCCGATCCCGTGCGCGGCGTCTTCGATACCTTTCCCGCGGCTATGGACTGCGCGGTAGAGCTGAGTCGTCCGGGCGATACGCTGCTCTTTTCGCCGGGCTTTACCAGTTTTGGTATGTTTCTCAACGAGTTTGATCGCGGCGATAGATTTGTGGCCTATGTGCTTACTATGAAGAAGTAACCACAAAATTTACCAAGAAGTACCGCGCTTTGGGGAAGCGGTAATTCCCCCAAATCTCCTATATTGATGCAACGGTAGAGATCGATTGTTTATAATGCAGCCGGGATAAAATACATAAGGGGGAATGCCATGAGGATTTCGCGGAATGTGAAGCCTCACGAGAAGCTATTGGCGTGTATTTGTGGTGCTCTGCTCCTGGTTCTCGCCGCCTGTCAGACGAACACAGGACCGGGAAGCAAAAATCCTACCCTGCAAAATCCGTCGCAGATACAAAATGGAAGTCCATCGGCAAACTCCAGCCCTATCGCGCTGCAAATATCTCCGCATAATGGGCATCCTGCTACGCCAACGAACGGTGCCACGGGTACCTATAACTCTGGCACGCCTCCCGGACCGGTGCCTACAGGAAACGGGCCGATTCCCGCCGCATTCCCGCGCTATTTCAGTTTCGGCGTGATGAATCCACCGGCGACGGTTTCGGCGCTTGACGGTATGCGCAGCAATAATGGGGCCGCGTTTACGTTTCGCTATCAATACCTGACCGGGGGCGCAAATACGGGGCGTGGGTGGGAGACGTGGCAGCAGCCTGCGGGTCAGTTCGCCACCTACTATATGCAAGAAAGCGACCAGCATGGCTATATGCCCACGTTTGTGTTCTATGAAATTTGCCTGACCAATGGCCCGCATCCCTCCGATTATTGTGGCGGACACAACGTGGATCAGGATACGGGGAACCTTGCCAGCGCGTTTGCTATGAAGGCCTATTTTGGCAACTGGGTTTTGATGTTGCAGAAAATTCGAGCATTTGGCAAACCGGTGCTGGTGATCGTCGAACCTGACCTGTGGGGATTTTTGCAAAATGCTGCAAACGGCACCGATAACGCCGCCAATGTGCCCGCCAGCGTTGCCTCTTCGGGCTTCGCGGATGCCGCCGGTTTTCCTAATAACGCGCAGGGCTTCGCGTGGGCCTTGTTGCACATGCGCGATAAGTACGCGCCCAACGCCATACTCACCCTGCACGCCTCGACATGGGCGTCGGGCAACGATATCGCTACCAGCGCAGATGCCGGGCTTGATGTAGCCGGTATGGCTCGCCTGGAGGCTACTTTCCTGAACAGCGCGGGACTGGTCGGCAATCCCGCTGGTGTCTCCACCTGGGATCTGATCTCCAGCGACGTGGCGGATTTCGACTCGGCGCAACCTAATGGGCGTTCCTGGTGGGATCGCTACAATCGAACCTTTCCCAATTTTGCGCGTTACCTGACCTTTATCGGTGATATTAGCCAGCAGACCCATCGCCGCATCGTAATGTGGCAGGTGCCGATGGGCAATCAATACTTCGATACCATGAACAATACGCCCGGCCATTACCAGGATAATCGCGCCGAATACATCCTGGGCAACGTGTCGAGCTTCGCGACTGCCGGAGTGATCGCCGTGCTCTTTGGCCCCGGCAACGGCGGCACTATGAATATCGATGCTATGCATGACGGCGTCACCAACCCCGCCCCCGTTACCAGCTACGAGTGTAATGCGTGTAACAACCACGCAAGCAGTTACCCCGATGATGATGGCGGCTTCCTACGTATTTTTGTTGGCATGTATATACAACACCCTGTAGCAATTTCGTAGAAACTGAAATCTCCATTTTACCTGATATTTCGCACATCATTGAGTTTTCGTCAACTTGCATGGCTCATTCAAAGCTGGTAGACTTAAAAAGTCAGGGGCTTCAGGCGTTGCTGTGTGCGCGGCAATGACGTAGACATGGAAACAGTGCTGTTACCAACGCGCCCCCGAAGGAGAGAAAATAATGACAATAATGATGAGCCGCAAAGCTCTTGAGGAGTACGGGCTGGTCAATCTGGGGAACATCAACTGGAATCTTTCACCCGCGGCGCTGGCGGAACATGCGATAGCGCGTAAAGAGGGCATATTGGCTGCCAACGGAGCCTTTGCCGCGACGACGGGCGTGCATACCGGACGTTCTCCTAAAGATAAGTTTATCGTTTCAAATGAGGAATACTCCGCCAAAATCTGGTGGGGCGACATAAACCATCCGATGTCGCCGGAGACCTTTGAGAATGTGCGCCAGAACCTGGCTGCATATTTGCAGGGGCGCGATGTCTACGTGCTGGATGCCGCTGCCGGGGCCGATCCCGACTATCGGATGCCCATCCAGGTGATTACCGAGTACGCCTGGCATAACCTCTTTGCTCGCCAGCTCTTCCTGCGCGCCAACGAGGGCGACTTGAGCAGCGAGCGGCCGGGCTTCACGGTATTGTGCGTGCCGAACTTCCATACCGACCCGCGCACGCATGGCACACGCTCAGAAACGTCGATTATCATTGATTTTGAGGAACGGCTGGTGCTGATCGCCGGGACGCAGTACGCTGGCGAGATGAAGAAGGCTGTTTTCACGGTGCTGAACTTTATATTACCGGCGGAAGGCGTGTTGCCCATGCACTGCTCGGCCAATGTTGGCGCGGATGGCGATGTGGCGCTGTTCTTCGGGCTTTCTGGTACCGGCAAGACCAGTTTGTCAGCCGACCCGGAACGCCGTTTGATCGGCGACGATGAGCATGGATGGAGCGATAATGGCGTCTTCAACTTCGAGGGCGGCTGTTATGCCAAGTGTATCAACCTGTCGCAAAAGTACGAGCCGCAGATCTGGAATGCTATTCGCTTCGGGGCAGTGTATGAGAACGTGGTGCTTGACCCACAAACGCGCGAACCCGATTATGCCGATGACTCTTTGACCGAGAATACGCGCGCTGCCTATCCCATTGATTTCATCGATGATGTGATCGAGTCAGGCCAGGGGGGTCAACCGAAGGCGGTCATTTTCCTCTCGGCTGATAGCTTTGGGGTGCTGCCGCCCATCTCGTTGTTGACGACAGAGCAGGCTATGTACTACTTCCTTTCCGGGTATACCAGCAAGCTGGCGGGAACCGAGAAGGGGGTAACAACGCCAGAAGCGACCTTCAGTTCGTGTTTTGGCGCGCCGTTCCTGCCACTGCGTCCGGGCGAATATGCCAACCTGCTGCGCGAACGTATCGAGAAGCACAACGTGCGTTGCTACCTGTTGAATACGGGCTGGACTGGCGGACCTTATGGGGTTGGCTCGCGCATCAATATCAACTATACGCGCGCGATGGTGCGGGCCACTATCAGCGGGGCGCTGGACAACGTGGGTACGATTACTGATCCCGTCTTTGGCCTGCACGTTCCAACAAGCTGTCCCAATGTGCCGGACGAGCTGCTTATTCCGCGCAACACCTGGGCGAATAAAGACGAATTTGATCGCATGGCGGCAGACCTGGCCGGGCGTTTCAAGAAGAACTTTAAGCAATTTGAATTGCCGGGCGATGATGTGCGCAACGCTGGCCCCCGGTAATCTCGGCCTGCAACAAAGGAACAGGGTATGACTGATCGTATAGGGCGGCAATTTGGGGATTATCGCCTCGTGCGCTTGATCGGTACGGGCGGTTTTGCCGATGTGTACCTTGGCGAACACGTTCGCCGCAAGACGCTGACCGCCGTCAAAGTGCTACACGCGCGATTGGCGCAAGATAACCTCAAGAGCTTTCTTAATGAGGCGCGTTCGTTCAGGCTCAAACACGCGCATATCATTCAGATCCTCGATTTTGGCCTGGAAGACGATTCGGGCTATCTCGTGATGGAGTATGCTCCTGACGGTTCGCTGCGACAGCGACACCCGAAGGGAAGCCAGGTTCCACTCTCAACCATTGTCACCTATGTCCGGCAGATAGGGGATGCGCTGCAGTACGCGCATGACGAAGGTGTTATTCATCGTGATATTAAACCGGATAACATGTTGCTGGGACAGAACGACCAGGTCTTGCTTTCGGACTTCGGCATTGCCAGTATTGCGCAGACCGTCACATCGCTGAATTTGCGCGACCAGGCTGGCACTGTTAGCTATATGGCCCCGGAGCAATTGCAGGGTAAGCCGCGCCCGGCCAGCGACCAATATTCGCTGGGCATCGTAGTCTACGAGTGGATATGCGGCAGTCGTCCCTTTCAAGGCACATTCACCGAGATTCACGGTCAGCATCTTGCCGCTTCTCCACCCTCTCTGCGCGTCCATGTGCCTACTCTACCTGCCTCCGTCGAAGAGGTGGTCATGACCGCCCTGGCTAAAGACCCGCGCCACCGTTTCACCAACATGCGCGCCTTCGCCAATGCCCTGGAACAGGCCTATCTTTTCTCTCTGCCACCCGCGCCCGTCCTTTATAATCCGGTTAGTATACCGCCCATGCCCGCAGCGCCACTCGAAATGAAACCTGTCCAGCAGGCGCCAGCGCAACGGCCCGCGTCAACAGCGTTGCCCCCCGTTACCGATTACAAACCGTCACCTCAGCCGTCACAGCCACCCAAGCCCCCGTCTCCACAACCAGCGTCGGGAACGCTGTCGATGCCGGTAGCCTCACCCGATACGTATACTGTCAGCAGACCATCGAGCGAGTCGCCAGTTAGCGAACTGCCTGTGAAAAAGAAAAAGCGGTGGTTCTTTACTGGGAAATAAGTTTTACACAAATTGCGCCTGATTCCCGTTTATTTCTTGATGAAGGGCCAAATATCCTCTTGCCAAATCTCTCGTATAGTGTAAAATGTCAGCAACACCATCTATACGCCACTATCATGAATAATCTGTGTATTATCAGGGTTAAAGAGGGAATAAGTGATGAGACAGGCAGACGGCTCGGATTTACTGGGCGCGAATGACGCCCGCAACGCATCCATCGGTATCATTTATGTGGCTCCAGGCGATGACAGGCCGAGTGTGCTGGAAGCTATTTTAATGCAGGATAAGCTCGGTCGCAAACAGGTTGCCGTGGTCTTGCCGGAGAATAGCCGGGCTTTTCAACGCCCGGTGGATTTCGACGGCTTGAAAAATATGCGGCGCGGCCTGAAAACGGAGATTATTTTTGTGGCGCCCGGTGTGCCTGGCCCGGCGGAATTTGCGCGCCAGCGACGTTTTACCGTCTATACCTCGTTGGATAGCTATAAATCCGCGCTGCGGGCGGAGTCGCCCGACAATGGTAACGCGAAAAAAGGGCTGCTGCCGTTTAATCGCAAACCAAAGCTAGTTCCTAACGCTAACGCGCCCGCTCCACTGGAACGTTTTGACGAGCCTGCATCGCCACCCCCGCTGCCTTTAGTAGCCCCAATTGTATCTATGAGCGCGCCTCCTCCAATCGCTTCTGTGCCATTCGACGATGATGAAGATATAAAATGGGACGAGCCTACGCCAATTGTGCCGTTTCTCGCTCCAGGCGGAGCGGATGTGGTAAATTCGAGCCTGGTCGCCGGTGACGAGTGGGCGAAGCCCTCACCAGCGTCACAGCAAGACGCCGGCCCTTATGTTGCCCCGGTCGTTCCTTTCCCGGAAGATGAGGAAGAGAAGCCCGTTCGTCCCCGGTCTAAAACTGGCCCTATTCCAATCCCAATTCCGCTATCATTGCCACAAACGGGGGCAACTACGAAACCCCTGGCTTCTGGCGCAAGAAGTGGAAATACTGGCAAGCAGGCGGCTGTTGGCGCGGGAGCAGTGGGAGTGGGCGCGGCATTCGCGGCGACTAACCGCGCGCCTGTAGCAAGCGGAGGGCAGCCTCCCATCAGGGGCAATGCGAGTGGCTCTGGCAGAGGTGGCGGGAGGTCCCGCCGTCGCTCAACGCGCCAGTTACTCGCCATTCTGTTAGTGATTCTCACCCTGTTGCTGCTGGCCGGTATCGCCTTCGCCTCGCCAATGGGCAAGGGCCTCATCGGCAACATCACCGGCACAACGCTCACTGCGACTGTCACTATTACGCCCAATCACCAGCCAGTCTCTGACAGCTTCGTGGTTACCGCCGTGACGGGCACGCCTGACCCGACGGCCCACCAGGTGCAGGCGCGTATTGTGAGCTATACATCTCCGTCACAATCAGCTTCAGCGAACGCGACGGGGTCGATTGCAGGCGCGAATGCGACGGGTACACTTACGTTTATTAATACTGGAATTCGGCGGTGTATCTATCAATGGTGGGACACTTACCGGGGCGATGGCGTATCAGATTTCTTTTAATGGTCGCTCTTTTTATACCCGTTGGTTCTGTTTCAGTACGTGGAGTGGCTGTTAATGCAAGGAGTAGGTGGCAATATACCAGCAATTTGATATTGCATGGTACTTGCTGTGGAAGTAGCAATATTCTTGTGAGGAACACAACCTCTTTCAGTGGTGGACGCGACCCAATACCCAACTCTGTTATCACACAGAATGATATCAACTCCGCCAGCAATAACCTGATCTCCACGCTCAAACCTTCAGCTCAGACAGCGTTGCAGCAGAAGATACAGGCGAACGAACAGGTGGTAAACGGTTCGATTAAGTGTACTCCTAATGTAACTGCTGACCACCGTGTGGGCGATCAGGCGAAGACAGTGACGGTGACGGGAAGGGTGACATGCACGGAGGAAGCGTATGACCAGAAGGCGGCGCTGGATATCGCATCCACTGCGCTGAAGGCGGAGGCGGTCAAGAATCCTGGCGCGGGGTATGCGCTGGTTGGTGCTGTGGTGACGAGTATCACGTCGGCTACGGTTATCGATGTGAAGAATACGGTGTCGTTGGTGATCCTTGCGCAGGGCGAATGGGTCTATCAATTCACGGATGCGATACAAACCGGGATTAAGAATAAGCTTGCCAAAGAGTCTCAAAGCGCGGCGCAGGCTGATCTGTTAAAGACGCCAGGAGTTTTGAGCGCAACTATAAGCATTTCCAGTGGCACGACAATGCCGGATGCGTCTAACATTACCATCAAAGTTGTGAATATTCCGGGTATAAATGGATCGCCAACGCCTGGAAGTGGCTCGCCCACGACCACGCCGGGGACTCCCACATCGAGTACGACTCCAACTGGCTCGCCATCTATTACTCCCACAACGGGTTTAGGAAATGGGCCGACGACAACCCCAAGTGTAGTATTGGGCGGCAGTTAGAGAAGGATTGACGCGCATAATGCAGACCTTAGAGGGTACGCAACTTGGCAACTATGATGTTATCCGGCGCATTCGCGTAGGCGGCATGGGGGCGGTCTACGAAGGCAGGCAGCGCACAGCGTTCGGACGGCGCGTGGCGATCAAGGTGATACTCGGCAATTATGCCACGGACCGCGAGATGCGCCGGCGTTTCGCGCGCGAGGCGCGCACGATCGCCCGTTTGCAGCATCCGCATATCTTGCAATTGATCGAGTTCGGCGAGCAGGACGGGATGCTCTTCCTGGTGATGCCCTTTATCGAGGGTGGCACTTTAACCAGTTACCTGCGGCGCGAACTGCCCACGCTGCAAGATATCGCGACCATCTACCTGCAATTATTGGACGCCGTTGAGTACGCGCACGACGAGGGGTTGATCCATCGCGATATCAAGTCTTCCAATGTGCTGCTGGATGCGCGCAGGGGCGGCGTTCCCTATGTCTATTTAGCCGATTTTGGCCTTGTGCGCACCTCGAAGAACCTTGAACTGGAAGAGACGGGCAAGCCTATTCCGCTCGACCAGGTGCCTGGCACGCCGCATTATATGGCCCCGGAGCAGACACGAGGCATCGTGACGCCCGCTACTGATATCTATGCCCTGGGTGTGTTGCTCTACCAGGTGTTGACGGGCGAATTGCCCTATGACGATCCCGATGATGTGAAGGTCGTCAAAATGCATCTATCCGCGCCGGTCCCGTCTCCCTGCGAGCGCGATGCGTCGGTGCCGTTTGAATTGGGAGAAGTGGCGCGCAAAGCGATGGCGAAACGCCCTGAACAGCGTTTTGCCAGTGTTGCGGATATGCGCGCCGCTTTTACAGCAGCGGTTGAGGGTCCGCTGGCGCGCATCACAGAAGATGACCCTGAGATCGATATCGAATTACCCCCGCCTCCACCTCTCTCGACGCCGCGCCGCAAGTCTATTCAGTTACCAGCATCGGAACCCCAAAATCGGCCCTTGCCTGCTACCATGCGACAGCGAGCGCGAGCCATGACGCCTTATACGCAATACGCTCCAGCCGCGTCCCCGTCGTGGTAGACCAGGACGAGCGAAAAATCGACGATTCACGCTGGCGGTTGTGGGGGCTACCCTGGTGCCAGTAATTCTGCTGCTCGTGCTGGTTGTGCCGCGTGTGCTGGGGGTTAGTCTATTTCCGGTGGGTTTCCCTCTGGTGGGCGCATCGCCTCTGGCGACGGTGACGGTTACTGTGAAAAGTCAGGCTGTGCAAGATACCTATCTCTTGATGGCCTCGCCGCACATTGCGCAGCCTGATCTTACTACCCGCGCCATTCCTGATCGTTTGCTAACCACCAGCGCGAGCGGTAGCCGCGCTGAATTCACGACTGGCACGCTGTCTATACCTGGCACGCAGGCCACCGGAAGACTTTTATTTGATAACAGTAGCCAGCAGAGCTTTGTTGAGCCAGATGGCACGCCATTTATGGCAAGCGATGGTGTGCAGGTTGTGCTGACACAGTCAGTGACTATCCCGCCTAGAAAAGAGGGCGCGGATGGCACTATCTTTGCTCCGGCGATTGCCACCACTCCGGGCGCTGCCGGCAATATTGCCGCTGGCGCGCTGACCACTACCTGTTGCAATAACCAGGTGGTGGTCAGCAATTCGCAGGCGTTCAGCGGTGGCACAGACCCTCATGCTGTGCATATTGTGGCGCAGGCAGACTTGAATGTAGCTCGCGATGCCCTGACCTCTGGCCTGGAGAAGCAGGCGCTGCAAAAAATTCAGAGTCAAATGGCAGCAAATGAGGTAAAAGCCGCGTCGCCAGAGCTTGTTTCCGAACTCTCGTCGGATCAACCTGTTGGGGCGCGTTCGGATACGGTGAATGTACAGGTGAGCGTCACCGCGACCGTAATGGTGTACAATTTGCAATCGGCGCGCCAGGTGGCTCAGCAGTTGTTGGATGACAAGGCAGTAAAAAGCCTGGGCGGTAACTACCAGTTGAAAAATCCTCTTGTTGTGGCTAATCCCGTTATCACGGCGCAAGAGAAAAATGGCGTAATCTATCTCAGTATTGCCGTGCGCGGCCTGTGGTTCTACCAGATTACGCAGCAACAAACCAGGCTATGGCAACAATCAATCAAAGGGGCAACGACTCAGTTAGCGCAAGCGTTCATCAACCAGCAACCCGGCGTGGCATTCGTGCATATACAACTCCCGTTTGGCACCGATCATCTCCCCGTCACGATAGACCAGATTCAAATTGTGCTGGTCAGCGCTTGATAGACCAGTGCGACCGTCTTCGTTTTGCGCGCGTGGCCAGGGCAGGGGCCAAGGGGACCCTTGAGGTCGCCCTGGTACTACATGTGCTATACTTATGCCGTTAAAGTGTGTGGCAGTGTGGCTGCGCGCAAATAAACGTAATAAAAGGGATAGACTACATATGGATACACCGAAGGCTTCTGGCGGGGAAATGCGTTACTTGAACAATATGCTTGATGCTATAGGCAATACGCCGTTGATGCGCCTCAATCGGGTTGCCAGCGATGTACAGCCCTTGATGCTGGCAAAAATGGAAATGTTCAATCCTGGAGGCAGTGTGAAAGATCGCATCGGGCCGGCCATGATTGAGTATTGCGAGCAGCTTGGTTTGCTACGTCCAGGCGGGACGATTGTGGAACCCACCAGCGGCAATACAGGACATGGCATAGCGATTGCCGCTGCCATCAAGGGCTATCACTGTATCTTCGTGATGACCGATAAGGTGAGCGAAGAGAAACGCAGTCTGCTGCGAGCCTATGGCGCGGAAGTGGTGATTTGTCCCAGCAGCGTCACATACGATTCACCCGAGCATTACAAAAAAGTAGCACACAGGCTGGCCGATGAGATTCCTGGAGCCTGTTGTCCCGATCAATACTCCAATCCTGCAAACCCCGCCACACACTATGCCACGACCGGCCCGGAAATCTGGAGCGATACCGCTGGACGCATCACCGCGTTCGTAGCGGGTATTGGTACCGGCGGCACTATCACAGGTACCGCTCGTTATCTAAAGGAGCAGAATCCCAACATAAAAATCATTGGGGCTGATCCGCCTGGTTCGGTCTTTTCGGGTGATACTCCCGGCCCGTATATGGTCGAGGGCATTGGTATGGAACTCTTCCCCAAAAACTACGACCCGTCGCTGGTTGATGAGGTTATTCGTATTGATGATCGCACCTCGTTCTACTGGGCGCGTCGCCTCGCGCGCGAGGAGGGTATCCTGGCGGGCGGCTCGGCTGGCACTGCGCTTGGCGCGGCCCTGGTGTATGCGCGTCGCCTGACGGCGAACGATGTGGTAGTCGTGTTGATCCCTGATACGGGACGCGGCTATCTGAGCAAGCAGTTCAACGATACGTGGATGCGAGAAAACAACTTGCTGGTGCAGGCTGAAACCACTCAGCCTACACTGCATGACGTGCTTACTTATCGCCGTACCCACTCGCGCACTATGCCAATGGTGGTCAGCGTCGCGCCAACCGATTCTATAGCCGACGCGGTCGAACTGTTGCGCAGATATGGTATTAGCCAGACTCCGGTCATGGAACGCGGACACATGGTTGGCAGTCTGACCGAGAACCTGCTATTGCGCCATCTTGCCAGTGGAGAGCCATTGACAGCGATGGTGGTGGGAGACCTGCAAGGCCCACCTTTCCGGGATTTGCAGGGCGATGCCCTGGCGCATGAAGCCTATACGCTTTTCAGTTCCGGGCAGTCGGCAGTAGCGGTCATGCGCGACGATCAACTGGAAGGCATTGTTACCAAAAGCGACTTGCTGGAGTTCTGGGCGCACACGCGCAGCACGTAAGCATTGGCAGATCAAAACCTGCTTTCTGTACGCTACGTTTCCTCGAAACTAAGGGTTCTTCTTCTTGACATCTTGTCTGTTTCTGGATACACTATGACTAGTATCATTAGTTTAGTCATCTGGTCACTCAGTCACAGCAAGCACAAGTTGAGAGAGGACACGAATGGAAACCACCCAGGGTTCTACCCGTCGCGCACCAACCAACAACGTACCGCCCGGCCAACCAGAGTCTGACGAGCGCCAGCAGCGCGAGGAGCGCATACTTGATACTGCCTCTATGCTGCTGGTGCGCTGGGGGTATCGCAAGACTACGATTGATGATGTCGCCCGCGAGGCAGGCGTGGGCAAAGGTACCATCTATCTGCACTGGAAGGACAAAAACGAGCTGTTTCGAGCGGCCATCTGGCGCGAGCAACACCGCTTCAGCGAAGATATTAAGCGACGTATTGCCACCGACCCAGAGGGCGGGTTACTACATCGCGTGACCACTCACTCCATGCTTGCTGCCCTTTCCAATCCACTCATGGCGGCTATGATCAAAAGTAAGCCAGACATCTTCAATGGATTTCTCGGGTCTTTTAACCGGGACATGCTCAATCAACTCCTGGTCGATACTGATGCTTATATTCTCCAGCTTCAACAGGCGGGGCTGATCCGCAAAGACCTGCCTATTCCTGCCATTACGTTTCTACTGACCGCTCTGAAGATTGGCGTCATCAATGCGCCTGATCTTATCGACCAGGAACATATGCCATCCATGGAGCAACTGACCGACACGCTCAGCGACCTGATACGTCGCTGGCTGGAACCAGAGCAACTTCCGAGCCAGAGCGAGGTGGGCAAGCAATTCTTCATCGAGCTTCTGGATAAAATCGAAGCACCTGAGTAAATACCTCAATTAAAGGAGGACAGCAACATGACGGCAATCATCGAAGTAGAGGGTCTGACCAAGAGTTACGGCAGCAAACGAGGCATTATTACTGTCTCCTTCAAGGTGGAAGAGGGAGAGGTGTTTGGCTTCCTTGGCCCTAACGGCGCGGGCAAAACCACCACGATTCGCCTGCTCATGGCGCTGTTGCACGCAGACGCGGGCACAGCGCGCATCGCCGGGCTGGACTGCTGGCAGCACTCGGTGGAGATCAAGCGGCTGATAGGCTACTTGCCCGGCGAACCCTCGTTGGATCCTGGACTGACCGGCGGGCAGATTCTGGAATACTTCGGGCATTTGCGCGGAGGCGTCGATCAAGCCTATCTCAAGCAACTGATACAACGACTGGACCTGGATCCTGGCCGTAAGTTTCGCCAGTATTCAAGTGGCAATAAGCGCAAGGTAGTGCTGATTCAAGCCTTTATGCATCGCCCGCGTGTGCTCATCCTGGATGAGCCGACCAACGGACTGGACCCGCTGAACCAGCAAGAATTCGGTCGCATGGTCAAAGAAGTGCGTGATGAAGGGCGTACCGTCTTTCTGTCTTCGCATATCTTAAGCGAGGTGGAACAAACCTGCACCCGCGTGGGAATCATTCGTGAAGGGCAACTGGCGCGTATCGGGAGTGTGGCAGAATTGAAAGACATCAAACGCCACGAAATCACGATTACGTTCGCCAATGCTGTGCCTGCCGAGGCGTTCAAGGGACTGGACGGGGTGACACAAGTGGAGACACTGGCCGATGGGCATATCCTGCGCCTGGCGATAGTGGGTGAGGCGGACGCGGTGATCAAGGCAGCAGCACAGTATCCTGTCGTTACCCTGACCAGCCATGAACCCAGTCTTGAAGATATCTTCCTGCGCTACTACGAGGGCGACGGCCTGGCGGTCAAGGAGGCCAGACATGTGGTTTAAGAGCATCTACCTCAAAAGCTTGCGCGATTTTCGCATTGCCATTCTGGGCTGGGGTGCAGGCATGGGCTTGCTACTGTATGCTGTCCTGGCTGCCTTCCCTTCGCTGGTAGCAACGCCAGAGGCGCGGAACTCGCTCGTCAGTCTGTCTGGCTCGTTCGCCTGGCTTGCTGAGCCAATCGCGGTGGACACACCCGGCGGCTACGCAACCTTCAAATATGGCTTTACCATCTTGCTTATTGCCATCTGGCCGCTGTTGGCGTGCAGCCGCCTGCTGCGCGGCGAGGAGGAGCGTGGCTCACTGGATATGCTGCTCTCGCTGCCGCGTGGGCGCGTGCGCGTCGTACTGGAAAAGCTGGCTGCTGTTTGGACTGCGCTGCTGGGGATGGGCCTGCTCATCGCGCTGCTAACCTTTGCAGGTGGTCAGCGCGTCAGCGCGGCCTTTGGCCTGGGCGATGCCTTGCTCTTTGGACTGAATGTGGCGCTCATCTGCGGCGTCTTCGGGTCTATTGCGCTGCTGCTTACTCAGTTTATGCAGGAGCGCGGCACAGCGGCAGGATGGACAGGCGGATTGCTGCTGATATTCATTGTGCTGGATATGGTCCACCGGGTCTTTCCCGATGCCGAATGGCTGTCGCGCCTCTCTCCAGTCTACTACTACAATTTAAGCAAACCCCTGGTGCCGGGTTACGCTGCCAACTCTGGTGCCATGCTGGTTCTGCTGGCCTTGAATATCCTCTTGACTGGAGCAGCCATCTGGCTCTTTGTCCGGCGAGATGTTGGTGGGGTGATAGTCTGGCCTCGCTGGTTGCGCCTGCCTGAGAGAGCTACACGGCCTGAGCGCGCCTTGCCAGAGGGGGCCTGGTCGCTACGTTCGGTCTATACGCGCAGCCTGGGGATGATTGCGGCACCCACGTTCTGGTGGACGCTGGGCATCGCGGGGTTTGCCGGATGGATGGTCATCGTCGTCAAGCAAACTGAGACGAGGCTAGCCGACCTATTCCAGGGCTCACCGCTCCTGAAAGATGTGATCACTAAGGTTGGCGGGAGTGACCTCACGACCAATGCCACCATCTTGAGTTTTCTCTTCGTCTTCCTGCCGCTCCTGTTGATGGCCTTTGCTGTTACCCAGGCTAGCCGCTGGTCCGCCGACGAAGATGAGGGACGGCTGGAGTTGGTGCTGTCCACGCCGCAATCACGCTTGCAGGTGCTGTTGGGGCGCTTTGCTGCGCTTACCACCTCGACGATAATCATCGGCGTGTTGACTCTGGCTATTACGGCGTTGGCTTCGGCAGCTACGGGCTTGAAGCTTGACGGGGGCAATCTTGCCGCAGCAACGCTGAGTATAATTCCCATGGGATTGCTAATCGCAGCCATAGGCTACCTGTTCTCAGGTTGGCTACGCGCGGCAGTGGATACCGGCCTCTTGAGCTTCTTGCTGGTGATCTGGTTCTTCATCAGTTTTGTTGGTCCAGAGTTGAACTGGCCGGATGCGACGTTGCGGCTATCCGCCTTCTACTATTATGGCACGCCGCTACTGCATGGTTTGCCCCTGGGTGATATGCTGGGCGTCCTGGCTGTTGGCATGGTGGCGCTGGTTATTGCCTCAGCGCGCTTTGTGCGCAAGGACATAGGGCGATGAAGCCTCCTTCATCGCCCTATGTCCTTGCGCACAATTTCTCAGAGGTCACCCGTTCATGAGAGAAGAAGATAATAATTTCAGGTGATCCTGTACGCACGTTTGTAGTACAACGGGTTTAATCGTAGAAATGTCTAACTTTTGTGCCTTGAGAAAGGTCATAAAGTGGGCGAGTGCGCGCGCAAGGGCTGCCGCGAAATCGGAGTTGCCAGCTAACGCCTGATCTTTCAGCCAGAAACCATTGATTACCAGGGTTGAGGTTTTGCGATCAAGTTTGGGGTCAAGCCGCGCTACCAGCAGGTCGTCGTACAGGATAGGCAGGGTATAATAGCCCCAACGCCGCTGTTCAGCAGGTTTGTAGACTTCCCAGATGTATTCGAAGTCGAATAACCAGTTGGCGCGCCCTCTGGCGCTGACGATTTCAAGCGGGGCCAGGAAAACTGCCTCTTCTCTGGTTGTGGTAGTGAGCGGTTGCCATTCAGCAGGTATGACGCCTGCTTCGATGGTTGTTAGCAGGGGAATATCGCTTGTGAGTGCATACCAGCGTTCCTTTGAGCCTTCGACTTTCAAAGATGTCAATGTACCCTGTTCGGTGAGTTTGGTCAGCCACACTTGCGCTTCGGCGCGGCTGACCGGGCGTTCGATGAAGCCGGAAAAACCACCTCCCCATTTGGCCTCGCGTACAAGGCCAAAGAAGGCGGTAGCTTTGCGAGCAAAGAAATCATCTGCTTCCTCCTCACTGGCGGCTTCATTCAGGTGTGATGGCGCGATGTTGTCGCGAAAGTCATACATACGCTGGAAGTTCTCGCGATGGTGAATCATGAGTTCGCCAGTCAGCCACAGGTAGAACAAGCCAAGCGCCGAGTCCTTGCGCCCGCGATAGTCGTTGACGCGCGCGCGTCCATTGAAATTACGATTACCCAGAGGACCGCGTGAGCGTAGTTCTGCGCGTACTTCTTTCGAGCAACATCTGGTTCGCTGCGCCAAACTCGCCCCAACGGCCCCTTTCTACGCGCCGGCGCATGGGAACGCGCCAGTACGGTAATTCGGACATGGGGTAAATGAACAGGCCACCGCCATAGTCGAAGAAGGCGCGATCCTGGTAGAGAAGCTGGTCCAGGTGCGCAGGTTGATAATCGTGAACGCGCCCCCACAGCGCGATATCATGGCTGCGCGCAATGACGGTCAGCGGGTCCATTTGTATCGCTTCAGCGACGCGCATAGCCTCTGCCGTGCCGTCTTTCCCGCTCCAGCGGCGTCCCGGCCACAACCCCTGTCGCCCCAGCACAAAGCGGCGCGCCGTGACTTTCGAGATGCTTATACTTTCCATAGCGCGAGTATAGCACGGATGATCTAACGTGACAAGCGGTCCAGGGACGACGTGTGGCCGTCATTTATTTGCAACAAGCGTGCGTTGACCAGGGCAGGGGCAAGCCCAGCCCGTACCCTAGACGAAGCAGCCTGATATCCCGTATAGGGTACGGGCTGGGCTTGCCCCTGCCCTGGTATCTCGCCTTGTTGCGCATCGTAGCAGGGTACGGGCTGGGCTTGCCCCTGCCCTGGTATCTCGTCGCCCTGTGTCTACTTCCCTCTAAACATATGTTGAACGGGCAGGCTACCCGCCAGCGCAGTTATGAAAATGGCGGCGGGCGCGACAAGCGATGCACCCAGGCGTACTTGAAAGAGGCGATCTGTGATGTTGATGGGCAGCGTTGCCGGGCCAATCAGCAGTATCTGACCGCTATAGATGGCTGCCAGGTAGAGGACGATGGGCGCAAGGAGCATGAGCGCCGCGAACATTTCAGGCTTGCCGAACCTGCGCGCGAAGAAGAAGAGCAGGGACAGCGTGGCCAGGGCTGCCAGCGCAATCCCCAGCACACCGAGGGCGGTTTGACCGGCGTAGAGCAGTGTCTGTGTCACATTATGATAGGTGGACAGGTGGTATTTCACAACCAGTTGCGCGAAGTGTGTGTCTGTCACTAAGCGCGCATGGAAGAAGTAGAGCGCGTCGCCAAATTGGTTCCAGCACCAGAGAACCCACAACAGCATACCTAAGCCCCCTAGTATGCTGAAAATGAGCAGGTTGCTGGCAATCTGTTCGCGTTTCTGGCGTCGAACCAGGCCGATTACCGGCACAAGCACAAGCAGCGCGGCGAAGTAGACCCAGGCATCGTAGCTGACCAGCGTTGCCAGACAGATACTGGCCGCCGTTGAAAGCAGGTGCCCTGGCTTGCCGGTTTGCGACCACGCGAGCAGGTAGTAACACGTTATGATCAGCATGGCAATGTTGAGCATGGCGCTGGCCGGAGTGCTTTGCAGGTAGAGGATGCTGGGATTGAGCATGAAAATGAGCGTACCCAGGTAGCTCAGTAGACTATTGCGCGTCAGCGCGTGCGCTGCGCGAAAGACGTACAGCGAGGCAAGTATGTAGCCGAGCATGGATGGAATGCTTCCGGCCAGGCCGCTGTGCCACAGGAAATCATCCCAGATGAAAGGAGCCATCGCCAGGTGTGGCAGGGGCAACCAGTAGCCGCCAAGCTGGGTGAAATCGAATCTTGGTGGCCCTTCGACAAACTTACGCGCGATATTTAGATGCACAATTGCATCGTGAAGAAGCAATAACTGGCCTTGTTCATAAAAGAAGACACACGCGGCTATACTCAGACTGAGAGCGGTTAGAACAGTAATGAGGGTCCATTTATCGTGTTTGGCGCGTTTTGCACCCTCTAAAAAGGCGCGTTCGGATGGGAGTAGCGCGGGTTTGCGTGGCGCGATCATTGTCTCCACGCTGTCCTGTACCGAGGCGACGGGTACGTACTCCAGCTTTTCGTACTTTTGCACGCGGGAAGCCATGCCGGGGCCGTGTGATAGGGACGGCCCATTTTGTGTAGCCAGAGGCGTAAGCGTTTCGGCTAACTGCGCCAGTTCTTCCCATTCGGAGTCATTGTTGGTTGTTTCGGCGGTAGTATTCAAGTGTAATCCATGCACCGTTTTTTGCCAGTAGTGCGGCCTTGTAAAGAGTTCGTAGAGCGCCATGCTGGCGGCGACGCTTGCCAGGAACCAGTAAACAGGAATGAGTAGCATCCATTTCACCAGGCTAAATTGCTCGCGTTTCATGCAGCCAAGCAGGTAAATGAAGCCATAGAAGAAGTTACCCAGGAACAGGGTGATTACTCCAATGAAAAGGATAGGAGCAGGGAAAAGCGTGCCGAATGCGCTGGCAACCTGCTGGCGGAAAACCAGGGAGAGCGCGAGCAATAGCCACATGAAAGGGTTTATGAGCAAGATCGCTGTTTTTCCGCCCACGACGACTTGCAGTGAGAAGAGTTCGCGCAGTCGCTTGTAGCGAATATAATGCAGTGGTTCGCGCATATGCACCAGGTAGGTCTGCATATAGCCTTTAATCCAGCGCGAGCGTTGGCGAATCCAGTTTTTCACATTGGAGTTGGCTTCCTCGTAGGTCGTCGAGTCAACCACAATGGTTTTCAAGTGGAACCACGAGAGACGCAGGCCGAGGTCGCAGTCTTCGGTCACGTTGAAGGCATCCCAGCCGCCCAGGGCGCGCAGTGTCTGCGCGGGAAAGTGATTTGAGGTGCCGCCGAGAGGGATAGCCAGCTTAATTTTCTGCAATCCGGGCAGGATCAGGTCAAACCAGAGCGAGTATTCGGCGGTAAACCAGCGCGTTAAGAGGTTTTGCTGCGGATTGTAGAAGTTCAGCTTGGCTTGCACACAGGCTAATTCGGGGCCATGATTGGCGAATGTCAACACGGCCTTTTTTAGTTGTAAGGGATCAGGGGCATCTTCGGCGTCATAAATAACCACGTATTGGCCTGTTGCCTCGACCAATCCGTAATTGCAGGCGCGGGGCTTTGTGCGCGGTGTGCCATCTGGTACGGTCAAGACTTTGAAGTGCGGCGGTAGATGCAGCGAAAGGATGGCCTTACGTGTTTCCATATCGTCCTCTTCGGTGAGAAAGAGGATTTGCAGTTTGTCCGCCGGGTAATCAATGGAGCGCATGGACTTTACAAATTGCGGTACCACTTGCGCTTCCTTATACAACGGGCAAAGAATAGTATAAGGCGGCCAGTCTGCATCTTTCAGTGCTTCGATCATGTTTTCGTCGATATGTTCTTCGCCCGGATTGCGTATCGCGCCAATGGCGACTGTGACATCTAGCACGAGATGGGTCATGTAGCCCAGCGTTATCAGGGATATGGTCCATGCCAGTGTGATCTTCCAGTTCACAATCATCAGCGTAATCCAGATGAGCGCGAGAGCTATTACGAAGACGACCTGTTTATGGGTGATGGTTTGTAGCGCGGAATATTTGTAGCGGAATGGCGTGAAGGTCTGGATGCGCTTGTTGTCTACTTCGACAATCTTCATAGCACGTTCAGCATACTCGTTTATTTCGTGGTACCCCTGGCTCTGATGTTGCTGAGTTTGAGTTGTTAGCCAGTGTTTATAGCTGGCGACCTGACCGATAAAATGTGCATCCCCACCTGTCACCGGCTGAGCATGAATGTGCTGAGTAGTGTGTTCATCTTTCACAAAAGTTGACATCGTTTCCACCCCTTCGTTATACCTGTTTCAACGTATACCATTTAAGCAACACTTGTGTTGCAGGTTGACCGCTAATAGCAAAGCGTCCCACGTCGTCCCATCCCCAGAAAAATGTGCCTGCGATATGCGCGTCTGAAAGCACATTGAAAAGCGCGGCATCAAATGCGCCTGCCTGTTCCTGTGGATCAGCTTTAGCCGTGGTGGTGGATTCCCAGGTGTGATAGAGGGCATCGCTGCTATTGCGATAGCCAATTTCAGAAATGAGCACCTGTTTACCAATTTGAACAGCTAGCGCGTCAAGTTGCGTCTTGATTTTGTCTCGCCACAGTGCAGGCATTGCCTGTGGGTCTACGCGCCCGCTTTTGTTGAGCAGTGGAATGTAGGTTGATACGCCGATGTAAGTGAGACTGGTGTTGCGTAACCACGCGGGCATTGGTAGAAGAGTCAGCGATGACCAGTTCATATCGTAGGTCAGTGTATGTTGAAATACGCCGCGTATGCGACTAATCAACTGGTTCCACAGAGGCATCTGGGACGAGTCTGTTGCAGCGCCTGCAACTCTGTTCCTATAGCCATTTGCTCCACATGCAGGCTAGCGGCGGCAGATACGTAGGGCAGGATAGCGTTCCAGTACCCATCAAACCACGCCTGTTGTAGCGCCAGGGTAGCTAATGTGATGCCGCCAGACCAGCCGCCTGGCTCGCGCACTTGCATAAGTGGCACGAAGAATACTTTGTAGCCAAGAATGTGCGCCCTCGCAATACCTTCGCTAAAACTTTGCACGGAAGGCGCGCTCGCTGAAGGTTGAATGTTTGTTGAATGAGATGTGGCTTGCGAAAATAGCACAGGAATTTCAATCCACTGCGTGCCCGTCTGTGTTTGAATGGTGGCTATACCTTGCTGCCAGGCAGTGTCGTTGACTCCGTATCCATCGCTGTTCCACTGCGGATAGATGATGCCGCGCTCAAATGCTGGACGTACCAGTGTTGGTTGCGCCGGTTTCGTAGGTTGAGCCGCATCAGCCTGAGCTTTAGCCGGTTGTCCTAATGATGCTGAGAAGATGCGCACCGAAAATAAAAAGCTCGTCGCTATGATGCCTGTCAGTAACAGCGATGAAACCAGCACGAGTGCGCGCCTGCCTGACCCATGCTTTGTCGCGCGAGTTGCTGAGCTTGATGCCGGAGGCTGCACTGCTGGTGCAACTGGTTGTAAATCAATGAAAGGCAGTGTGATTGCGGCAGGCGGAGTTTGTTCTTGTGGGGTTGAATTGCTCGACCTATTACCAAATAGGCGCGGAATGTGAGAAAAAAGCGTTGGAGCGCGATTGATCACGGCTTCAATGTCACGCAATTCAATGCGAGTAGGCGCGATAAAGCGTGACCCTATGCCCATGATAATAACGCTTTGAGGATGCTCTTCAGAGGTGGATTGATGTTTATCTGATGAAAAACGCGCTCTGAGTGCCTGAAAAGCCAGAACAGCCAGAAAAATTCCTGATAAGACATATGAAATGGTTCCAATGGAACGCCAGAAACGAGATTGTGTCATGGCTAGCACTCCTACCTATAAAACAGCGTTTATAGTAGAGGCGAAGTTGTTTGCGCCCCTTCTGCATTAGATAATCGGAAGATGACCCCGAAAGTGTAGGGAGGGAAATTGTACCAACACTCTCATTTGCTTGCCATTATTTTGCTCAGTTGCTATACTCGCATTAGATGTGGGGAGTGGAAAAATATTTGAGGCAAAGAAGGAGCTGAGAAGTGAAGGTATTAGTTACCGGGGCCGCGGGTTTTCTGGGCGGCCATCTTGTTGATATGTTGTTGGAACGCGGCGATGAAGTGCGCGCTATGGTGCGACCCGTCGAAGACGCAACCCGCCTGATATCGCTGGCAGGTGTTGAAGTTGTGCATGGTGATTTGACCGACGCGCAATCATTAAAAAGCGCGGTTAAGGGCGTGCAGCGCGTGTATAACGTTGCGGCCCGCACCGGCCCCTGGGGTCTGGAAAAAGATTACAACGCCGTCAACGTCTGGGGTGTGGCTGATCTGATTACTGCCGCGATGGATGCCGGTGCGCAGCGCATCGTGCATACCAGTTCCATCACAGTTTACGGCCATCACCTGCATGGTATCGTGACTGAGGATCACCCGTTTCACGCCGAGGATAATCCCTATAGCCGCACAAAAATTGCCAGCGAGAAGCTGATAACCGAGATGGTAAAAGAGCGTGGCGCGCCCGTTGTGATCGTGCGTCCGGCGTGGATTTATGGCCCGCGCGACAATGCCAGCTTCGGGCGGTTTGTCTCGCTGGTCGATACCGGTAAAGGTTTTATCATCGGTTCAGGCAAAAATGTTGTTCCGGTTGTGTATGTGCGCGACGTGGCGCAGGGGCTTATCAAGGCGGGTGATGCGGGCAATTCCGCCGTTGGCCGCGCCTATACGCTTGCCGATGACCGGCGTGTGACACAATCGGAATATCTCAACATGATCGCCGACTTTCTGGAAGTTCCGCACATTGGGCGCTATTATCCCTACACCGCCATGTTTTCCGCCGGTCGCGTAGCAGAACTGCTCTGGCAGGCGCTTGGCCGCCGCAAGTCCTCGCCACCTCCAGTGACCACCTATGGTATTACCCTGCTGGGTGGAAACCAGGAGTTCTCGATTGACCGCGCGCGCCGCGAACTGGGCTACGAGCCGCAATACGACTACATTCGCGGCCTCTCTGAGGGCGTGAAGTGGTATCTGGACCAGAAAAAGGGTATGGGTGGATCACAGGTTATGCCAGAAGTGGCAGGGGCGAAGAAGTAGGAAACACCTTTTGTTCAGATTGTCCAGAGCCTTGCATTGTTGTAGATCACCTCGGTAGCTGTGTTCATGTCCTCGGCAATCATACCAAAATAGCCCTTACCGTAGGTACTATCGGTAATGCTTGCTATATTGGTATGATTCACATAGAACTTGAGCGAATTCCCAATGGCAACAACGGCAATAGTATTGGTTGTGCTATATCCGAGGTGAATAGACGCCGAGGACTGACTCAAAAGGGTAGTTGTTGAGCTACCCAGGTTGAGATAGAGGTTATAAGAACCATCCTGGCAAACCTCAAAGGTATAGTCTTTGCTGCTACTGATGTCACCGCGAAAGATAATGCCGCCGCAGTCTCCGCGAGTAATATGCATCTGCACCTCGAAGGCAAAATTCGCGGGCTGAAGCATATTCAAACAGGAGTCGATGTTTTGCTGCACCTGCAGAATATGATAACCATCGCTACTAAACTGACAGGCACTTCCGCTGGTATTCATTGGAGAGTTATCCCAGTCGATCAGATTGTTCGTTAACGGTTCAAGGAGCGTCAGGCTTCCAGTATATGGCGGGTACGGATTTGGATTCGCTGCTGCGATAGTCGCAGTTAGGTTGGGAGTAGGAGTAGGTGAAGGAGTTGAATGCGCAATAGCCGTAGATTTTCCATGCGAAGGAGTCGATGCTGCACCTGGATGCTGTTGGGTTCTCGGCTTGATCAATGAAAAAGCCAGGATACTTGCGCCCACTATGACTACAACCAGAACGCTAGCAATCAACCAGATCGTTTTTCTTTGATTGCGCCGGGGGGGTTGAGGAACGCTGGCAGGAACAGCATTTGCTACTGGAGTTACAGGAGGGGGATTGGATGACACGATCGTACTCATGTTGCTTATGGATACTGGAGTAGAGTTGGAAATCACCCTGGTACTCACGTCACTTACCGAATCTGGTTCAGCACCTGGTTGAATGAAGGTGCTTTCGTCTCTATTCTGAGCGGGTGTATTCACTTCTGCTTCTGTGGAATGTACCAGGGTAGTCTTTATCAGATTGCTCTCGCCAGGAGTAAGGGGGAGAGCCTGTGTCTCCTGGATGGAAAGCGTGAGCCGCAATAATCCCTGTTCCTCATGGGAGGTCGGGTCTGCCGGGCCATCGAGTAGTAATACTTGCCCATCCCTGGCATTCGCAGGAATTGAGATGGTTATCCGGCGTCCTCCAGGAAGTGTCAGGGTGCGCGTGGTTCCTTTTTGAGCCTCTTCCTTGCTGATGGAAAGCGTAGCCTCCAAATTGGCGGCAGGCGTCTCTTCCGCGGATGCATCTTGCAGCGCCTGACGCAAGGCCTGAGCAAATGCTGTGATTGACGGGAAACGGTCTGCCGGATGCTTTGCCAGGGCGCGCAGTATCACCTGGTCGATAGTTGAGGAGAGACGAGGGTTCAGGATGCTGGGTGGAGAAGGAGGCGTATGTAAATGCTGGTACATCAGCTGCAGGGCGGTCCCCGTGAAAGGAGAACGTCCAGTGAGTAATTCGTAGGTCATGACAGCAAGCGCGTATTGATCGCTGGCAGGTACCGCATCACCGTTCCACTGTTCGGGAGCCATATATCTGGGTGTTCCCCGTGTTCCCTGACTGTTGGTTGTGGTCGCCGTACTGATCTTCGCTACACCAAAATCGGCCAGTATGACATCTAGCCCTGCTGGAGTATTTCCTGCGATATCGGCTGTGTTACGGATGAGGAAGTTGGAAGGCTTGACATCTTGATGAATAATGTCGTGATTGTGGGCATATTGGAGGGCATCAGCAGCCTGATTCACAATGGACATCAGTTCCTCGAGAGAAAGCAGCGAGGTATCGCCTCGCTGTTCCATCCACTGTGTCAGAGAGCCTGTAGGGCGAAATGGCATTACCAGGAAGGCAAGTGTCATCCCTTGCACGCGCTCCTCACCATAATCGAAAAGCGGTAGAATATGTGGGTGATCAAGCTGAGCAATCGCTCTTGCTTCGCGCAAAAAAAGATGAATGCCACCAGAATCAGAACCGCGCTCAGTGGAAGAGGGTGTCTCGACGCGAATTATCTTGATTGCCACCTGTCGGCGAATAGTAGGGTCTTCAGCAAGATAGACTTCTCCCATTCCTCCGCTCCCCACCATGCGCAGCAGGCGATAGCGACCGATTTGCATTCCTTCAAGTGGCATAAGTCTCTCCCACTCATCAATCTGTCCATGTGTATGTGTATGACCATACTTTACACAATTTGTTACCTCCTGTAAAGCGGCAAAATTGTGGTATGCTGTGATCGTAGAAACACATCTTCTTGTAGTGAGTGCGCGCCATTGAACGAAAGGCTGCAACAACTATGTCACTCGATATAAAAACTGCTCACGGTCATGTTACTCACGAGGTGTTCAATCAAGTTCCGCCGCTCGTCAACTATAACATTTTTGAGCAGGACGCAACGCTTGTCGAGAGCGTGCAGCGCGAAGGGGCCGGGTGGGTAACGGATCATGCAGCCGCGCTGGGAAAGGTGGCGGGAAGCGAGGAGGCCATAGCGTGGAGCTTCGAGGCCAATACGGTCACGCCTGTGCTGCATACCTTTGATCGAACCGGTCAGCGCATCGATGAAGTTACATTTCACCCGGCGTGGCATAATTTGATGCGCACATCGATCAACGCTGGCGCGCACTCGCTATCGTGGCGTGAAGAGCGAACGGGCAGGCATGTTGCCCGCTCAGCGGTGTTTTATGTAAGCTCGCAGATGGAGGGCGGCCATTGCTGCCCGGTTTCAATGACCCATGCCGTTATATCAGTCTTGCGCGGACTGCCGCATCTGGCCGCCACATGGGAACCGCTTCTCACTTCGCTGGTCTACGAACCCGGTTTGCGGCCTCTGCAAGAGAAGCAGGGCATCCTTTGCGGCATGGGTATGACGGAGAAGCAGGGCGGCTCTGATGTGCGCGCAAACACCACACAGGCCGTACCGTGCAGTAGTGAAGGCGAGAATGTTTACCTGCTCACCGGGCATAAATGGTTCTGTTCCGCTCCCATGTGCGATATGTTCCTGGTGCTGGCGCAGGCTCCGCGAGGTCTGACCTGTTTCCTGTTGCCGCGCATGTTGCCAGACGGAACGCGCAACCGCTTTCTCATCCAGCGACTCAAAGACAAGCTGGGAAACCGCTCGAACGCTTCATGCGAGGTTGAATTTGACCAGACGTGGGCGGTTCGTGTGGGGGAAGAAGGACGTGGGGTGCGTACCATCATCGATATGGTAAATTTCACGCGGCTGGATTGTGTGATCGGCTCGGCGGCTGGTATGCGCCAGGCGGTGGTAGCCGCCGTTCATCACGCCGCGCACCGCAAAGCATTCGGTCGGCTGCTTATCGAACAACCACTTATGCAGAACGTGCTGGCTGATTTGACGATAGAATCGGAGGCGGCTACGCTACTGGCGATGCGCCTGGCAAGAGCCTGTGACCGCGTAGATGATGACGCGCACGAGGCGATGATACGGCGTATTGGCACGGCAGTGGGGAAATACTGGGTAGCGAAACGCGGCCCGGCGCACGCGGCGGAGGCGCTCGAATGCCTGGGGGGTAATGGCTACGTTGAGGAAAGCATTATGCCACGCCTGTACCGGGAAGCTCCGCTCAATTCGATCTGGGAAGGATCGGGCAACGTCAACTGCCTGGATGTCTTACGCGCTATGCAGAAAGAACCGGCGTCGATGCAGGCGTTCCTGGCTGAGGTGACACGCGCTCAGGGCATGGACGCGCGGCTTGATGCTGCCATTGGCCAGCTCAAGCGCGAATTGACCGATTTTTCCACTATCGAGGTACGCGCCCGGCGTTTGGTCGAGCAGATGGCGCTGGTCTGGCAGGGAGCGTTGCTCGTTCAATATGGGCAGCAAGCCGTTGCCGATGCATTCTGCGCATCGCGACTGGCGGGAGACTGGGGACGAGCATTCGGCACGCTGCCAGTGGGGACGGATTTTACGGCTATTGTAGAGCGCGCCCGCGTGCATCTTACGTAGATTAGGCGCTGGCTATGCCGGTTGTGTCTCTCAATATACGAATCTGCCACCAGTTGAAGAGGTAGGCCAGCGTCAGGAACACCAGCAGCGCATCGCGAGCGGTTACGCTCTCGATGAAGCCGGGCAGGTATGGCGCGAGCAGGCCATTGAGCGTGCGTGTGTATAAATAGGGGTAAATGATGGTAGTGAGCAGCGACATCAAGCTCCATGTTATGAGCCAGAAGCGAGTATATGCGCCGCTATACGCCAGTAAGGGAATCAGCCACATGAGGTATTGCGGGCTGAACACCTTGCCGGTTACGATGAAGACCAGTAAGATAGCGATAAAGGCCTGTGTGATTTCCAACTTGCCGCGCCACTGCAAGTAGATGGTGTAGAGATAACCCAGAACCAGGAACGCATCGAAGAACAGCGCTACTGGCCCACCCAACGCGCTGACGATGTTGATCGAGCCGAAGGTATAGACGGTGTGGCCTTCGATGCCAAAGCGGGTTGCCAGAAAGAGGATGGGGCTGGCGGTTGATTCGACCTGCACCGGGCGATTGGCGAAGTAGCTGAGCTGGCTCAACACGGCTCCCCGGAAGTCCAACAACGCGAAAAAGCCGGTCACGCAGAACAGGATGGCGAAAAAGATCAGAGTATTTTTCCAGCGCCATTGTCTAAACTCGCGTAGAGTGCGCCAGATTTCCGCCGGTAAAGATGCCATGGAGAAAGGTTGCGACGGTGAATAGAAACGCCGGGCGTCCTGTTGTTCCGCGATGAAAAGGGCGGGCAGGAAGAGCAGCGGGTAGATTTTTAGTAAGAACGCGATAGCCAGCGCGATATAGGCGATGGTCCAGCGCCTGCGCCCGACTGCGATAACGCAGATGAGGGTGAGGGCGGCTGGCACGAGGTCAAAGCGCGCCTCGGCAGTGGCCCACGCCCCGATTAGTACGTACCCGGCAAATGCCAGCCCCGCGCCGCGTGGGGCGTACCGCAGCAGCAGCCAGTATATAAAAACAGCCGTCAGCGCCATCAAAATGGCAAAAGTCATTTGGTAGTAGACCAGGGGCGCAAGCAGTGCGGGCGTAAAGATGAGAAGCGTAAGTGGCGGATATTCGAGCGGTAGCGCGTGGAACGGCGGCGCTATGAGCGAGGAATGGGGCAGATACGCGCATTGCACGCCGGGGAGTAGTTTAGCCGCGCCGCCGCCCAGCCAGAAGGTGAGCGAGTAGCACTGGTAGCGAGCCGCGTCGGTGTGCAACCAGATAAATTGCCACGATGCCCCCATAAACATCAAGATGACCACCACAATGATCGGCAGGTAAGCGATGACGCCTTCTCGTGCCAGTAACCTGCCCCAGAGCGTCGGGCGTGGAGGGTTCGTTTCTCCTGATGGTTGTTTTTGAGCCAGTTCTTCTTGCAACATACTCTATCGCGCTGCGCTTTCTGTGCGCATGTGCGTTTCCTTCACTGCTAGTAGTTGACATGTTCTTTCAGGGGGTGCTAAAATTTTATCGGGTGGGTGCCGTCTCTGAAAATCTTCCCCTGGCGCGCAAATGATACACCTTGCTAGACGTATGGTTATCACAACCAGTAACGCCCACATGTATTAAACTATATAGAAAGGCCTATGTCCTTTCTATTGTGTAGGTAAACCATGATTGGCCTGAGAAAGGAAGGATACTTTATGACAAGCACGAGTCGTTCTGAATCGAAGACCTTGAAAGTTGGCGACACTGCTCCTGATTTTACCCTCAATACTGGCAAACGGGAAAGCTGGCACCTGGCGGATTTTCGTGGCAAGAAAAATGTAGTACTGGCCTTTGTGCCTTTTGCATTTAGCGGCGTGTGTTCCGCGCAGATTCCCTCGTATGAGGCGGAACTGGATCGCTTCAATAGCTACGATACTGAGATTGTTAGCGTCAGCGAGGATAGTCATTACGCGCTCAATGCCTGGGCTAAATCGATGGGTACAACGCTAAGCAACTTATCGGATTTTTATCCCCAGGGCAAAGTTGTTGACCTGTATGGCGTGCGTCATGCTGGTGGCTTCGCTGAACGTGCCTTATTTGCCATCGACAAAGAGGGCGTCATTCGCTACATCGAAGTCTTGAACAGCCCCGGCGATATGCCCGATAACGAGGACTTGTTCGAGGCGTTGCGCAAGCTGTAGCTGTTTTTTTACCCTTCCTGCAAGTCAATAGGCTGCCAGTTGCTGCTATCATACTCGGGATAGGCGATTTCCCAGGCATTGCCGGGTTCTTCGCGCGCTTCCCAGCGTCGCAGCGCGTCCATTAGCACCTTGCGTTGGAGATCAAATTGATGTGGGCCGCCTAAACTGTTGCCCATTTTGAAGTGGTAGGGCGCGATAGCCCGCGGCGGTCCTGCCTGCCTGGATTGTTCGGGGGCGACGGTAATCAAGACGGTCGGAATGCCGGTCATCTCTATTTCGCGCTGGAGAATGGCGCTCACCCTGTGACATAACGGGCAGCCAGCCGTGACTATGACGCCATCCGCTTTCGAGCGCGATATAATTCTGGCAATTTCGGGCGCGGCGCGTTCGTACAAATCTCGAAATAGCTGGGTATACCCCATGAATCCCAGGTGTTTATCGCTGACTCCGCCAATGATGCCCTCTGCCGCCAGTTCGCGCAGGCGATCTATGGGAAAAACCACATTGATGTCCTCGTCTGCGTCGCGGTGATCGTAGTGTTCGTGCGTCACCATCAATTGCCCCGTTTCGACATCTCCGGGAATGAGTCGCCAGCTATTATCACCCGCCAGGTTGAATGGTTCCTGGTCGCGCAGGTGAACGCCCGCCGTTGTGACGAGGGCAAAGACTGTTTCATTCAAATCACGAGAACGCGGTGTATAGGGGATGCACCGCTTCGACATTGCCATGCTAGTTCTTCCTTTCTACGACGGGCTGCACAGGCCAATTCAGCTGTGTTAGAACGTCCGTCTGTATCCGTCTGTAATCCCTCTTATCCGTCTGATTAACTGTCAGTTTGACTGTCAAACCTGACACCTTTCTCTACACTCTACTACCTGATGCACGGCAGGTAAACCGCGTTTCTCCATCTACTTATACCATGTGATGTAAAGCATACAACAGCAGGATGCCCTGCCAAAGGGTAGTGGTAGCGACGATGAAAGCCTGGGCCCTCAAGAGTTTCGCACCCTTCACGTAGTCGAAAGGGTAGCAAGGACAATAGTTGTAGATGCTACCCTGTCCTCGGATTGATTTTGCGGACTTAGGCGGTCGATTGAATTCCATCATCGAGCGGGAGCACCCTTCGTCCAAATTTCTGTGTTATTCTATGGAGCGATAATCGAGATATGTCTGTTGCAAGTGGCTTCATCAGGAGCATTTAAAACAAGGTACGTCTAGAGTATACCCGAAATATGTGGACTTACACAAGGGAACGGCGTGAGTGCCGGTGTCGAGCCGCCCCAGGCCTTGTCTGGCGAAACGGACTTGTTCGTCCGTATCCATGTTCGTTCGTTATTATGTGTCTGTTAGGCTGTCAGTTTGGGGTTCTCCGTCAAGTTAAGTGAAAGCTCTAGCATAACTTGATGAAGATGATAAGCGAGTTGGCTTCATCAGCTATTTCGCACATCTAAAGGTTTATCTGAGCAATTTAGAATCACTTAACTTGACGGAGAACCAGTTTGGCTGTCAAAATGAGTTGGGCAGTATATGTGGAGAGAGAGGAATACACAGATATGAGTATATTCACCCACAGAATGCTACGACCTGGTATTTCGGCTCGTATAACATGCCAGGCCCTGCCACTACTGCGCTCCAGTTCCGGATCAAGGGCCAGGAGGAGAGTCAAGTGGATCTCCGTGGGGATCGTGCTGGACCGACCATGAGATGGTGCCGAATCCGTCTGCATGGAGAACAGAGGCGATCTGGCCCTTGAGCTAGCAGCGTAACTGTTCTCGCTCCACCATGGTGTTCCCCTCGATTACGGCAAACGTATTATGGGTTGCCTGATAACTGTCCGCCACTTTTCGGGTGCCGCCCGGCGTGGATCGCTCAGGTAGATCTCGTGGTGTTTCTGTTCTGTGCCATGAAATGTGTAGCCATGGTCCTCGATGAAGGCATGCACTTTCGCGATGGTTGGAGCTTCCGCGGAAAACGGGCCGATGTGCAGAATTTGCGCTGACAGGCCTTCGTGGAACCCTTCCAGGCGCATCTTCGCCAGGGCAGGGGAAGGCTTCTTGTGCTTCACCTGTTTACGCACCTGCTCGAACAGGTCCTGCGTCACCACTGCTGGCTGCATGAACATCATCGTCCACAGCCAGCTCTCTTTGTGGCCGGTCCCGAATGCTTGCATATCGGGCGCCCACCACAGCCCTTCAAGGGCCATGACCGGGTAATCGACGGCCTTTTCCTTTTTTATCAGAAATTTCAGGGGAAAGGCCACGCCGTACAACGCTGCGATAGCATCCGTATAGGCTTGCGCGGTGTTCGGGTCGCCTGTGCCATCGACCATCAGAAACTGCATGGCCGGGACATCTACGATGGCAACTTCTTTGGCCGAAGGATGGTAGAGTGATTTGAACTGCTTTCTCAGGTCAAGCTGCGCCACTGCTTTCCGCTCTGAGATAGTTGCTGGTGTACTCATTGGTGTTCCTCCCCGTATGGGACATACTCCGCCGTGATTCTCGGAGCGCTTCGCTCTCTCATGATTACTATCCACCATGGGCGTCACGTATTTGTCACACATTCGACCTATGGCATCACGCATGGATTACAATGCTGTTGATGAGAGGTATGCTGAAAGAGAGGATCATATCATGCATACTCCGCATGCCTCACACACCGCGACTAGCCACTTTCACTCCATCTGCACCTGTGCCTTTCGTCGTGGGCTCCGAGTGACTCACTCTGCTCTTGACGTTTACACGCTGACAGAGTAGGTTAACTATGAGTCAGTAACTTTATCGTTTACGTCGAACTTCACTCAAAATCTGCTATCTCGCAGCCTACGGCTATATTTCGATCGAAAGTTATTTTTTGCAGGGAAAGTGTTTTTGAAGAGATTGGCTGTCAATCAGGCTGTCATTGTCAGCTTTCTATGCTACTCAAGAGCCTTCCCAGGCCGTTTGAGTAGCATAGAAAGCTGAGATACAGAGTATCATTCTTCTTAGGAACGTGCCCAAAACCGACTCAATCCATCTCGTCCAGTGCACCTTCGTGCTGGCCATGTAAAGTGTGACAGAGCCACTTGACGCCCGAGGTTTACAGCTGCTTTGTGGGAAACCGATTTGCCACCGATACCTTTTTGAGGATGAGCCTTCAGGTCTCACTGCGCACCACGATAACTCCCCGTTCCTGATAAGGCACAAGCACTCGTTGCTCAAGAGAAGCATCCGTCACTAAATACGTCAGCGCTGTTATTGGGCCAATCACGTAAGGGGCGGCCGTTCCCAGCTTTGCCGCCCCAGCCACCGCAACCACCTCCGCTGCTTGCTCGATCATCGCCCGCTTGACATAGGCCTCCTCTGCGTCCAGCATGCTGATCCCAATGTCAGGGTGCAGGCTGCAGACGCCGAGCACACACAGATCGGCACGCAGATGTCGCAACGCTTCTACCACGGGAACGCCTACCATGGCCTGGGCATCTTTTTTGAGTCGCCCTCCAAGGACCTGCACCTCGATCTCTGTGTGATGGATGAGGGCTGCAGCCACTGGCAGGCTATTGGTCACGATAGTCGCACGTAAACTCGTGGGCAGATAGGCCACCACCTCAAGGACGGTACTCCCACTATCCATGAAGACCACCTGTTTCTCATGAATGAGCCGAGCCGCCGTCTCAGCCATCGCCCTCTTGGCTGCATCCGTTTCTCGCACTCGCTGCTCATAGGGAAGAGATGGGGAACGAGGAAAGGCTCCCCCATGGACCCGTTGGAGTAGTCCAGCCTCGGCCAGATCGTTCAGATCGCGCCGGATCGTATCCTCCGAGACATTCAGGCGGGTGATCAGATCGGCAGCCAGAACCTTGCCATCCCGGCGCAGCAGCTCAATGATCGCTTGTTGACGTTCCTCTTTCAGCATAGTCCTCCTTATCCTGCACAAACGCGCATTTCTCTGGCTTGACTTTGCGTGTCTTTGCGTATATTCTCTGTATGTAATGCAAGTTTACGCGCGTTTTCTCGAAATGTCAAATGCAGCCATGATGGAGAACTCCTATGTCGAAAGACCATATTCAGGCAGAGGCACTGGTGCCACAATCAGCCCGGGTTGGCGTGGCCATCCTTTTTTTTCTCAATGGGGTGAGTTTTGCCTCGTGGGCGACACGCATTCCGGCCGTGCAAGCCAGACTTGCGCTTACCCCAGGCGAGCTCGGACTCGCTCTGTTTGGAACGGCTGCTGGTGCGCTTGTCGCGATGAATCTGTCTGGCTATCTCGCCGCTCGCTTCGGCAGTCGGTCTGTGACCACCATTGCGGCCTTGAGTCTCTGTCTGATGCTTCCCCTGCTCGCGCTCGCACCCACCCTTCCGGCCCTCGTAACAACACTTGTGCTCTTTGGCGCGAGCAACGGATCGATGGATGTGGCGATGAATACGCAAGCGGTAGCTGTCGAGCGACAGTACGGCCGACCTATCCTCAATTCGTTTCACGCTTGCTATAGCTTCGGCGGCCTCGTCGGTGCGCTTGTCGGTGGGTTTGTGGCCTCTCATGGCATTGCTCCCTTGCCGCACTTTCTTGGCATCGCCCTCCTCTGCACCATCCTGACACTCTCCGCTGCTCGTTCCCTGTTGCCAACACATACAGATGCACAGAGAACGGGAGTCGCGTTTGCCCGTCCCACGCGTGCCATACTTGCTCTGGGTCTGGTGGCTTTCTGTGTGGTGCTTGGTGAAGGAGCCATAGCCGACTGGAGCGCCATCTATCTCAACGGAACACTTCGCACAGGAGCAGGACTCGCCGCAGCTGGGTATGCTGCCTTCTCCGTGGTGATGGCTGTGGGTAGGGGAGTGGGAGATCCACTCACGGCTCGTCTTGGACCAAGGACCATGGTGCGACTGGGAGGACTCGTGGCTGCCCTGGGACTCACGCTCGCTCTTGTTGTCAACTGGATTCCCATTGCTCTGTTGGGTTTTGGCCTGGTTGGCGCAGGGTTTTCTGTGGTGTTCCCCCTCACGCTGAGCGCTGCTGGCCGCACCTCCAAGCAGGCTGCTGGTAGTGCGATTGCAGCGGTCGCGACCTGCGGATATGTTGGCTTTCTTGTCGGACCACCTGTCATTGGGTTCGTCGCGGATGTCCTGAGCCTGCGCATCGCCCTCGGCTTTGTCGTCGTGTTGAGCCTGTGTGCTGCTGCATTCGCTCGTGCAGTGGGCGGCGACACACCGACTGCGAACGACCAGGTTCTCGAAGCTATTGAACGCTCTGAACCATCGATCCACTAGCCCTCATCCTCCTTCTCATGACCATCGGAATTACAGAAGAGCTCGCTCAACCTGTTCATGGCATCCTCTTGCAGAGATGGCAGTACATGGCTGTAAATGTTTAGTGTGATCATAATATCGCTATGCCCCAACAGTTTTCCCACGCCTTCCCCGCCTGAAAGCGGAGCTCTAATTGGCGGATTCGTAGCTGTTTGAGCACATCGATGAGTAGTGAAGAAAGCACAATCTTTCGATTCCCCGATGCGGTCTTTGGCTCGCTCTCAACCAGCCTTTTCCCGGGCAGATGGACTAGGTTTCGGCGCACCTGGAGGCATTTCTGCTCAAAATTGATATCGCTCCAGTGCAGTGCGAGCAGTTCACCCTCTCGCATACCGTTGAGAATAAGTGAAAGTAAGGTGATTTTGAAGCGATCGGCTGTCAATCTGGCTGTCATCGCCAGTCGGTGCAGCGTCTAGTGCGGCTTAGAAAGCCGCACTAAGGAGGTGGAAAGCTGTGTTACTATGTATCATACACAGCCACGCCGGGAGGGTCAACGAAACTACCCGAAGGCCATATGGTGAGGTTCCATATACGCTTGAGAGGCTGCCCGGAGCCACCGGGTGCATAGATACAGCAACGCCCGGATCATCGGCCTGTTCCCCCGAGAGCACCTCGGTCGCTAGCGGCATGCCCAGCGGGTCCAGACTAGCAAGCGCGAGCTTGAGTTGACGCAGATCAGGACGGTGATCTTTGCTATGCCCCAATTGCAACAGCCCTTGCACATTCACCAGAATCTTTGTATAGCGTCCAGATTTAAGCGAACGGTAAGATATTACACTGGTATTGGAGCTGTCCGTTGGTACTGACCGTCGAAATATACAAAGTTACGTGGTCATTCCGGTATACCTTGCCCGGTTCATCTGTTCGATAAAGCAGCGTCTCGACATACAAGCTGCTGGCCTTTCCCGGCGTTACTGCCACGGAGCGGGACCACGTTTGTTGCGGAAACAGGACGATGGATGACCAGCTATCTGTTTGTGCGTGATTGATCGTCATCACAACACGATACGCGACGGACGTTGTTTCAAAGTTTTGCACGCCAATAGAAACAGAGCAGCCATTGTTCCTGGCCGGTACCATCCAGAATTGCGTAAAACTGGGTTGGGGATCGAGCGGTCTGATGATAGCCAGCCAGACAGCAGCGATTACCACTACTATTGACAGCCCCAGCAACAAACCATCATAGATGGTTACACGAAACCTTGAGGCCATCGCGGTTCTCGCCCTATTCTTTTGTCGCAAAAATACTGCGAGCAGCGTCAATGCCGTTGTGATGAGTCCCAGCGCCAGCGCCCACGAGGACGCCTGTAACCCTACCGGCAAAAAGTTGAGTCCAAAACCTACGAGCACGTCAATTGCCAGACTCAATCCCAGGCTCAATACAATTTGATCGGCAATGCCTACAGGTTGTCTCAGTTGTAATCCTGGCTGTGGCGTGCGTTCGCTCGAAGCATTGAGTGATGAATCAGGCGAACGCCTGCGCATTACCACCTGAGTAAGTGCGTAACCTGGTACAATGAATGTTAAAGGCAGAACAAGGAGAATGCCGGGAAGCGCAGGACGATGGGGAATGAGCGTCCACACCACATTGATCACAACAACACCTATGACCACTATAAGATCAAGATTTTTTATACGCATTGATGATCCCTCTTCTATGGCCTATTCAAGCAGAACATTTCCACTTTCCGCATGCAGAAAAAGAAGAGATGAATAGTTCTTTTGTACACGAACAATTTAATACTGTTTAGGCGTTCCACGGTAAATCGTTCCCGTGGGTAAAAGCAGTAACGTACCCAACGTTCGATGTGCCATGCGATACACCAGTTGCTTGAGCTTGTCTCGCTGGTGTGCATGAAACGAACTATCGGTGTGGGACGACACACCAGTGTCAATCCAGAAGCCCCCGGTGCGGGAGCCGTGGGGAGTCGTCACGGATCAAGATAGTCCTCTGAACCATGTGCATTGACGACCTGCGCCGGTACACCCATAACCGTTGTATGCGCCGGCACATCGGCAATGACCAGTGAATTGGCTGCTATGACTACATCATCACCGATGACGATTTTCCCCGCCACCACTGCGTTCGCGGCAATATAGACACGATTGCCAATTTTAGGTACGCCGCGCCTCTCTCCCCGGCCTGACACTCCAATCGTCACCCCTTGCGATAGATTGCATGTATGCCCTAAGACTGCCTCCGGGCTCAAAACGATGTTGCCGAAGTGACCAATATACAGCCCCGGGCCAATGGACGCCTGATAGGGAATGGTGATGCCAACCGCAATCTCGATGACCTTCTGCACGGCCGCCAGCGCTAACAGGGGGATTTTCATGACGAAAGGTACACGAGGCCGGTACAGCGCGGACGCCATGCGATAGGGGAGCAGCGCCCACAACCCCTGTTCTGTGAGAAAAAGGATCGCTACCGGCGTATGGCTTCTATGTTTCTTATACCGGGCAATATCTTGCTTATAGAGCGACCACCAGCGAGTAGGATCATACGAACGCTGCTCATCTCTACTCCTGCCAGTATCGCATTCTCCCGCATTTGTCTTTTTATCAACCTGACCCATTGAAATATGCTCCTGCATCGTAAATCACAAGGTTGCCGCTGTCAAATATGCGATTGAGCTTTGAAACAGTATCGAATTTCGTCAGAGCCTCCTTGTTCATGGGTTTTGTAGGATTATCATTCTCAAAATACAATCCCACTAATGGAAGTGATTGGCTTAAACGCATATCGACCACCAGGTAGCTTAACCCGGCATAGCGCAAGAGACGTACTTCGTCGGGACTCAGTTGCGACGCATAGAAAATGGGTGAAATATCTACATTGTCGTACAGGCGCGTCACGACACGCTGGTCGCCATAGGTACTCAAAAGCATCTGATTAATGCGGTCGGTGCCAATGCGGTTATTCGCACCAAGATAGGCAAGGCTCCATGTCGCGGCCTGAATACCTTCCGGCTCAATAGAGCGCATATCGGCACTCACCAGATACGGTCCCGGCAGGTCTTCGTAATCCGCACCGAGTGCCACCAATACTCCTCCAAGGAAAACCGACGCGAGAGCCAGCGTAATCAAGGAAATCATCCTCCGGTTGAGTTTTGGTGTGGGCCAGACATGCGCGATCAAAAGAGCGAAAATGCAGGCAATAGCTAAAAAAAGAAAAGCGGCAGCGCGATCGGTAATCTCCGAGCCATATTGTGTGAAGCGAAATAACTGGGTAGCCGGATAGGAGAGTGAAAAAATACCCAGAGTCACAGCCAGGTTAGTGTGACGATAGTATCTCCAAAGGGTAAACAGGCCAAATGGCAGGCTAAGCGTGATAAGAGCGACAGATCCGGTTATCAATGCTCTGTCCCATAGAGGAGAAGGCTGAGCCGCGCTGGCGAACAATGAGCGGGCGGAGCCTGTACGCGTAACGATGTGCTGGAGTTCGCTAAACGCACCCGCAAAATAGCGGGAAAGATACATCCAGACAGGATTTCCCGGCAGGAGAAACGCGTAGGCCAGCGCCAGCGCCAATCCAAAAAGAACTAACGCCACCAGGTGTACGCGGGACTGACGGGAAGCAGGCCGGAATACATTTACCACGGCCCACAGAGTAAGCAAGCCAATAAGGGTATAGTCTGTCATATGGTGCGTAATGGTCAGCGCCGCCAGCACGATCCAGGCCATGAATACGACCAATCGATGATCTTTATCCATAATGTCATAGCGGGCCAGGATGTAGAGCATAAAAGTAGCTAAGGGCAGCGCCAGGGTCTCATAGTTATAGATCGCATCAAAAAAAAGGAAATGTGGATTTGCCATGTAAATGAGTACGCCAATGCCTGCTATACGGCTGGAGTTGGTTATTTGTTCGAAGAGCAGGAAAAGCGATAAAATCATCAACAGGCGCGCAGCATTGATGACCAGTACACCGGCATAAAACGTACTCAAGCCGGTCATCGTCCCGACGGCGTTGGTCACAATTTCGAGTCCAGGGTAATAGGGGCTGACAGGGAGCATCGAATTGGGACTGAATAGATGGGCGGTTCTGAGAATATCACTGGCGGTACGCCAGTGCAAAAAGTCATCGAACGAGGCATAATGGAGGGGACTGACCATGAATTCAACCAGATAAAAACACGATCCAAGAGTACAGAGAGAGTAGATTCGTTCCAATCGTGAGGGAGCAGATGAGAGGAAACGCAGCAGGTTCGGCACGTACATGAGCAGCAGGCCCAGCAAGAAAAAGCCTTCTAATGCATAGTTCCCATATCCCAGATCAGAAATATAGTATGAGAAAGATACCACAAGCAAGCCCAGAGCATTAGTCAGCATCAGCCGTGGAAATGCGCCCAAAGCAATCGCCGATGTAACGGCCAGTCCTCTTCCCACCATCGACTGCATGCCCCTTTGGCGTGTATGCCTGGTAACAGCTCTAATCAAAGTAGCAAAGGCCATAGTACCCTGCTCTCTTGTGGGTAATGGTGAAAAGATCATTCTACCTGCTTCCAGTTCCAGCCAATGGGCGCGTCTCTGTTGGACGTACTCCCAGGAGATCTTGGTAGACTTCTTCAATGTGCGAAACGACTGTGGTTGCCTGAAATTCTGCCGCCCGCTCTCTGGCTTTCTTTCCCATAAGCTCACGCTGCTCAAGATTGTCCAACAAGCGTAGCATGGCCTGCCGCAACGCCAGGGCATTTCCAGGAGGCACCAGAATACCTGTTTCACCATCAATAACCACATCGGGCAGTCCGCCGCTGCGTGCGGCAATCACGGGTTTCCCCATGGACATCGCTTCCAACGCCACGATGCCGAACGTCTCGGCTACAATGGAAGGAACCAGCCCAAATAAGCAACGCTCCCAGGCTTCCATAACCGCATCATGTGGCCATCTTCCCAGCATGAAGACATTTGGAGGAAGATGCTCAGCACTGCCTGTGAGAAACGGACGTCCAATGAACACCAGCGGCACCCGTGTATCCATTTCAGTATACGCCTCAAGCAAAACCTCAGCTCCTTTGTCAGCCGTCACATCGCCCACGAACAGCATAAAGCCCCCCTCCGGCAACTGCGCGAGGAACGGACCCGTCTCATCATGCGCCGTCTCTTTCACCTCGGGTATGAAATTTGGCATAATCCTGTAGGGAACGCCATACGTGTCCAGTTGATCGCCTTCGACCACCGCCTGGCTCACCGGCAAAAACATATCGACGGCCCGTCGCTCTTGCTTTCCCCAATAGAAATTTGCCAGGGTCGATGCTGGTCCCTTGACCACCCCATAAAACCGCGTCCCACACTCCAGGCACTTCATCAGTCCTGGGCCAGTGCAGCCTACCCCGTGGCGCATGAGCCGCTTCTGCACGCACACCAGGCTATAATCATGCAGCGAGACCACCAATTTGGCCTGACTCCATGCTTTCAGGGGCGTAAACGAGTGCACCATCCAGTTATGCGCATGCACAATATCTGGCTGCTCTTCGAGTAGAATACGGCGCAAGGCGCGGGTGATTCCCGGATCAGGAAATGGCGGGGCATAGGGACGATCGCCCTCGCTAAAGAGCAGGCTCAGGCGCTGCATGGTGCTACGCACGCGATGAATGCATACGCTCTGGCTCACTTCAAACTCCGGGTATCCATTCTGCCGGAGTGTCACCACGGACACGTTGTGTCCACGGGCCGCCAGTTCCCTGCTAAGATCGGTCACATGACGCTCTTCCCCGCCGACCGTCGGTGGATAGAAGAATTGGGTCAGCATCAAGATACGCATGATTTTCTCCTCTGTTATCCTTTGACTCCAACCAGCCGCACGCACCAGGACAGAGTCAGGCGAGCGAGCATTCTGCGCAGCCCTTGCGGCAGGCGGCTCAACACAGCTTCCTGGAGTTTCAGTACAACCAGGGGAAACCGCACATAGCGAGCCGGAACACCGGTGTAGGCTCTGATCTTCGAGAAGCCCGCCTGTTTCATCAGATCGCTCAAATCAGTGTTGGTATATTCTTTCAAGTGAAACCCGGTAGCCACAGCGTCAAAGTGTCGTGAAATGTCATGTGGCCCATTGAGCCGGTTGGGCGTGATACAGATGTAGATACCCCCACTAGCCAACGCGTGATGAATATTCGCCAGTTGCTCGCGCGCATCATCCGGGTGGATATGCTCCATAACCTGGTCGCTATACGCCACCGTGACGCTCCTGTCCGGCACGGGCAGATTGAAGCCATCAAAGAGGATCAGTTCAAAATGCTTTGGCACGCGCACCTGTCTGGTCACTTCTTCGGAGACTTCCAGCGCATAGACTTTTTTTACCACTCTGGCAGCAGCCAGCGAGGTGGCGCACGTTCCGGCTCCAACCTCTAAGAAGGCGGTGTCCTGGCGTAAGAAGCGGCGCAGAAAGCGCCATTGGGGCGAAACCATGACACTGGCAACCTGGGCATCTTGATCTCCAACGGCTGCGGTATAAATGGGTACGCGCCGGTTAAATTCGTCATACAGCGACCCATACAACGTTTTCCTCTCCTCGCGTGAGGACTCCCGCAGCCTGAGCGCCAGTTTCTTCTCTATCTCATACGGCTCTTTGAGCCTTTGCTGTTGTTGTAAACTCATCTGCTTACTTTCTTTTTCCTCATGCTTCTTCTATGTAAGTAGATAAATGGCCCATGAAGCATCCCTTTGAACTCCAACTTCGTCAAATCCCTTGGATAGTGAACCTGTTTCTTCCGGTTCTTAGGCGAGCGCGTACTCAATATGAAATGGAGGCCACCGGGAACCTTCGTGACCAGTTCGAGCAGGTAGCGAGGATGCTCAAGCAAGCTTTTTGTCAGATAGGCGGTTAAACCAACTCCATAGGTGTAGATTTGTTTTTGCAGCTCAAGGTATCCACGGCGATGATTGTGATATGCCAGCGCCGCGGGCTCGTACACCAATGCATGGCCTCGCTTGATAACCTGGAAGAACACCGCGATATCCATCCCGCACTGCAAATCGGGATCAAATCCACCGACCGAGCGCAGGAAGTCGGCTCGGAAGGCCATACTCGCACCTGTCCCAAGACGCCCCGCGGTATACGGGAACAATGGCTCGTGCGGGTGATTTGCTGCCATATCGTACACCCGTCGGCTAAATCCCTTAGTAAATCCCCCGTATTCCTCGAACAAGGTCTGGGCCGGAGTCTCCAACTCCAGAGGCAAGACCAGGCCGGTCACACAGGTCACATCGCCGGTAACGCTGAAAGCCCTGGCAAGGTTGAGTAGCCAGTAGACATCCACGACGACATCGTCATCGGTAAAGGCTAGAATTGCTCCTCTGGCAGATCGTATGCCTAGATTAAGGCCTCGCGAAAGACCGGGGGCGTCCTCAAGAACATAACGCAGCCGGGGATGGTCATGGGCCACCTGCTGGACGAGATCGAAGGTTGCGCTGGTAGCGGGGGCATTATCCACGATGATGACTTCATAATCGGGATAATGCTGGGCCAGTAACGCGGGCAAACACATGGCCAGCCGGTCAGGGCGGTCATGCGTCGAAACAATCACGCTCGCACATGGAGCAGCAGCGAAGAACGCCTCGCGTTCCTCTATACACGTGGGGGTCTCCGGGCAGGTCAAGCCCTCCGCATCAAGGCCGGTCGTGACGGGTAAGCCATCCTGGCGCAGGTGCTCGTTGATCTGCTCGTGAAGCAGGCGCCAGATGTGCGGCGCGTAGCCATCTGCCCCCAGTTCGTCCGTCTCAAATTCCACATCAACCATCCCAAGCGGTTGATCATGCAGGCGCACCAGGCAACGCGCGCGCCGATATACCTGACCTGTCTTTTCGTTAATCGCTGACAGCGTGGGTAATGGTCTGCCCAACTCTATTTCTAGTACACGCAGCGGCATACTATCGAGTGTGCTTCGATCATCAGCCATAGCGAACCTCCTGGCGCGCAGCCCGGCGTAAGAAGAACTCCCAGAACCCGGATGTCTTGGCAGCTACCACAAGCCAATGTTGGTCCGCTCCGACCAGGATACGGCGCAGCAGATACGGCTCCGTGTGGGGCGTATTGACACCATGAATGGTCGTGACTGCCCACTCGTAGCCGGCGGCTCGCACCGCGCTGAGCCCCTGGTCGCCGATATGTTTCAGGCGGCCATAGGGATACGCGAACATTCTCACGGGGTGGTTCAGGGCTTTTTCCAGCACCACGCGGCTCTCACAGACTTCATACTCGGCCTCGGCAGGATCGGCCAGGTAGCCCAGGATCGGGTGGTACATCGTGTGACCCCCGAACGATATCCACCCACTTGCCTCCATTTCATGCACTTCTGGCCAGGTGAGTGGTAAGGACGGCTTCTCTTCAGCATACAGGGATACAGGCTCATCCAGCGCCTTGCGCACCGTGTATAGAAACGTTTCTCGTTCTGCAACAGAAGACGCGAGCCGTACACGCGCCTCGATGGCATCCTTCAAGGTGCTGCGTTCCTCGACAGTATTCAGGTGATAGGTACTTCCATCGATGGTGGCTTCACGCACCCTGCTGTACTCCACCAGCCGGTCGGGCTCCTCCCACCAGTAGCGATTGCCGCTTTCCATATACCCTGGAATCAGGAAAATGGTCATGGGCGTCTTCGTCTCGCGGGCGACTGCGAAGCCATCGGTATAGTTATCGTGATAGCCGTCGTCGAAGGTCAGCGCCACCAGTGTCCGGCGATCGCGCTTGCGCGAACCCTCTGGCTGTGAGTGGTAGAGTTCTTGCAGCGCATCTTCCAGGTGCAAGACCCGGTAGTGACGGTTGAGATAGCGCAGCTGCTGCCGGAAATTCGCTCCGCTGCCGTGATGGTAACAGAGGATAATCAATCGTGATCCTGCTCGCCTCGTCCACCAGCGAGCCAGTCTCACCAACCCACAATAGTAGAAGCAGGCTGCTATCACAAGCTCTAGTCGTTTCAACATAGACTACTTCTTCCTCGCCAAAGCATTATGCAGGCGTGTCACCCCGCCTCGGCCTCGGCCAACGATAGCGGTCCACATGGGCAGGAGGTCGTGCCAATCAAGATAGTCATACTTGACCGGTACCAGGAAGAACGTCCAGAAATCGAGCAGAGCTTGCCCCGGCGGCATCACTCCTGGCCGCGCACGCTCGCGCACTGCAGCGGCGGTCGCGGCAATATCGCCCCAGAGATAGCGCATCCACAAGCCAGTGCGGTAGCCTTCCACCAGATCGATGCGCTCGCCATTGGCCCACTGGTAGAGCAACCACGGGAAATCAACTCCGGCCCGCACGGCGATCTCTACTGAGGCTGACAGGCGGGGATTGATCTCCATCAGGTAGGGCGTGCCCGCGCTATCGCGCCGGAACTCGACTTCGGAGTACCCCTCTAAATCGATGGCGCGGATCAGTCGCTCGGCCTGCTCACCGATGTCTTCTGGGATGGCAATGCTCTGCCGCAGGACGGATGTGCCGCCCAGCGGGGGATCAGTATGCTTCGCCCACTGGGCGAAGCGAGCATAGAACTCTCCACCAGCATACAGGAAACTGAGCGCCTCGCGCCGACCGGTCAGAAATTGCTGAAAGAGGACCGAGCCGCCGGAAGCGGTCAACTCCTCGACGGCGCGAGCAGCCTCGTCCGGGGTGGTGACTAACTGACAGGCAACACGTTTCCCTTGATCTTCACCGGCAATCCACGACTCCGTCGGCTTGACGACCGCCGGTACGCCGATCTCGCGCAGTGCCATCGACACGTCACCCACGTCCCGCACCGTCACACCAAGGGGGATGCCTAACCCGAGACGAGTGGCGATAGCCAGCGTTTGTTCTTTATCGATGGCGATACCCAGGCCGGGTTCTTTGGCCAGCGCGATGCTCACCCGCCGTTCAAGCCGCTCGCGATGGCGGCGCAGTAGCTCGATCGTGCCATCGGCAGCGGGAATGAGTACGCGCGCTCCGCTGGCATCCAGCGCCTGCTCGAGGGAGGCCAGGTAGTCATCGCTGCCTTCATCCGCCCGGCTGACGATTTTGTGCCGGCACCAACGCGACGAGAAGGCGGGCACGCTATCACGGGTTCCCAGGGCAGCGACCCGGCGTCCTCGCTTGCCCAGTGAACGCACGGCCACTAGAGACTGGCGCGCCCCGGCATCCAGCATCAGCACGTCAAAGAGGGGTGTACGCCTCGCCAACGGGGCATCCTGAGATAGATATGCACTGTCTACCCCAGGCGCATCATCGTCAATCATTTGAGAACTATCTATTTTGCTCATGCTTTTGCCTCTCTAATATAAACATATTTGAATGTTACTCTACTCATCGGCTATTTCAGATTTCTCTCAAGGTGGGTTCTGGCTCTCTTTTTTCTGTTGCCCTTCCCGTTCGTGAATCCTTATTGATGATTGTCGGTGGATGCGCCGAATATAGTGGAATGAAGGGTACAATATTTTCCTGGAGACTATTTGAATGGCATCAACTAGCTGATAAAGAAGAGAAACGAGGACAATTTTCATGAGTATCAGAGTGGGCATGGAACGGTTGCAAGATACTCCTGGTCGCGTTCAATATGATGCCGTCGTCGTAGGCGCCGGCCCTTACGGGCTTTCAATAGCTGCCCACCTGCAAGGAAAAGGATTGAAAGTAGCAGTTTTTGGAAAGCCATTAAAACTTTGGCGCGACCATATGCCCAGGGGTATGCTCTTGCGTTCTCACTGGTGGGCCACCAATCTCTCTGACCCACACAAAAAATATAGTTTCGAGCAATTTTTTCGGATTTCGGCATACGACAGGTGCTATCCAGTACCCATTGAGACGTTCATTGATTATGCCCTCTGGTTCCAAAAGCAGGCCGCTCCAACTATCGATACCACCTACGTTTCCTCAATTGAGAAAATCGGCGAGCAATTTTCGCTCGAATTAGAAGATGGTCGCATAATCCAGGCTTCAGCTGTGGTTATGGCCGTAGGTCTCTATTACTACGCCAATCGCCCTCGTGAATATGATCATATGCCTGCCGAATTGGTGACACACTCCCTCGCGCATAACGATTTCAGCCGTTTTGCCGGGAAACAGGTTGTGGTGATCGGCGCAGGACAAAGTGCTGTGGAGTACGCGGCGCTGCTGCACGAGGTTGGGGCTTCGGTTCACCAGGTAGCCCGCCATCCCATTTTCTGGCTTGCGCCCGATAACGATGATCCGCGCAGTTACCTCGATCAACTGCGCGTTCCTACAGCAGCTATTGGGCCGGGATGGAAGAACTGGGGGCTGGAGTACATGCCCTACCTCTTTCAACGTTTACCGCAGGCCAGAAAGGATCGTTCCGTAGCCATCTACACAGCCTCGGCCTCAGACTGGTTACGAGACCGTATTCTTGGCAAGGTAGCGCTGCACGAGAAGCAGGTTGTAGAGAAGATACGCGAAACCGATAACGGCGCGGTATTGGAGCTTTCGGACAATACGACACTACGAGCAGATCACGTTCTGCTGGCAACTGGCTACCGCGTGGATATCAATCGCTTGCCCATGCTTTCTCCAACGCTGCTGTCCAAGATACAGACACGTCAGAATGTTCCTCTCCTCAATCCCTGGTTTGAAAGCAGCGTACCCGGCCTGTACTTTACCGGGATCACATCGATCAGTAGTTTTGGCCCGCTTTATCGTTTTGTGGCGGGGGCCAAAGCAGTGGCTCCCCGCGTAGCAAGCGCCGTAGCCCGCCGCACTGCAGCAAACAGCCATTGACCTACCCCTGCTAACCTGTCGCCCCTTTCTAGAAGCTACTACTCTCTGATGAAGGGCGCGTGGGCGAGGAACGAAGAGAAATTATTGAAGCCTCCCTCTTTTTTGAGTCAATTCCAGGCTTTGCTCGTCCGGAAAATAGCTGGCTCAAGTATGGCTTTATGTAGCCGATATATATCTACAGGCTTACACATTCGTCTGTTTGCGCTTTTGAAGTGTGAATATTACCTGTGCCTGCACATAAATTTGTTTAAAAGAGGTGGTCACCATGCGCGCAATTCATTATAGTATCCGTTACGCTATCGTACTCATCATAATCTCGTTGTTCTATCTAATCGTGGCCTTCCTTTTTCATCAATCAGTACAACTCCCAGTTATAATAACTCTCCCCATTGTAGTGATTTGTGCCGAACGCATGTGGGTATTGTTAGATTGGATCGGTCCCGTTGTCGGTACAATGAACAGGAAGAAGCAAGAACAGGAGCGAAACCAGATTATAGAGTATTTGTTAGAAAATTCGCTGCGCTATCGCTCACCGTTAGTTATCGCTGCCATTTACGGTAAAAAGCGAATGTCATTACATGTTGTAGCGCGTCTTTTCCGAAAGTCCGATATCGTTCTACGCAGTTCTACTGGCTTCCTGCTGGCCCTTATGCCCTTTACATCTTTTGAGCAGGCTTCTATCCCATTGAAGCGGCTGATCACGCGGCAGTTGCCAATCAAAGAGGTGTTTATGACGGATGTGCGCATGCTCCAGGACCTGGCGAAAGAGCAAAAAACAACTGACAACGAAGAGGCGACAGTCACTACCGTGCAGGATCTCAGGAGCATTTGCCTCCGGACGTTTGATGAAAAGGTTGAGGCCATCAAATCCAGTAGTGCGAGGACAGACATCCCGCCAATTTTCAGTCTTTTTAAGTCTGGCACATCGGAAACACTGCTTAGCCAGTTAAAGCTATTGAACTCCAGCGCACCAGAAATGGATGCCATTCCAGCAGAAAAAGTTGAAAGCAATACGATCGATTCTCGCTAATTGAACGAGAAAAAACGTTACCTGAGCCAGGAGTCTAAAATGGATAAGATGCAACAATTAGCCACAGTCAGTATCGTCGTTCCAACTTTGAATGAGGCAAAGAATCTTCATCTTGTCCTTTCTAAGATGCCGGATATAGTGAGCGAAGTAATCCTCGTGGACGGCGGGTCTACAGATAATACGATCCAGGTGGCAAAAGAATTACGACCTGATATCCACATTCTTAGACAGTCTGCTAGAGGTAAAGGCAATGCGCTTACAGAAGGTTTTGCAGCAGCTACGGGCGATATCATTGTTATGATGGATGCCGATGGATCCCATGATCCGCAGGAGATACCGCTTTTCGTTGATGCTCTAATGAAGGGTGCAGATTTTGCGAAAGGATCGCGCTTTATCCATGATGGCGCCAGTGAAGATTTTACACTGATACGGCGGTTTGGCAATAGTTGCATCAATCTCCTGGCTAATATGTGTTTCAAGGTTCAGTTTACCGATCTCTGCTATGGTTACAATGCTTTCTGGCGCTACTGCCTTCCCCTCCTTCAAATTGATAGCACGGGCTTTGAAGTTGAGACACTCATGAATATCCGCGCCTGCAAAGCGCACCTCAAAGTGAAAGAAGTGCCGAGCTTTGAGGCAATTCGTTTCTCTGGTGAAAGTAAGTTGAGGGCTATTCATGACGGGTGGCGGATCGTGAAAACGATTGTGCGAGAGCGGTTCCCCCAGAAAAAGTCCCATTCTGCTTCCTCAAAAAAAAGACTCGTAGGTACCGATACGAGTAGATAGAGCGCACTCTAAAGGAGAAACAAATCATGTCTGAAATCTCTATAATCATTTGCGCTTACACCGTGAAGCGTTGGGATGATCTGGTTGCCGCCGTAGAGTCAATACAAGGTCAGACCCTGCCACCTGAAGAAATCATCGTCGTTGTCGATCACAATTCAGAGTTACTGCAGCGGGTTCAGGATCTGAATGTAATTACAGTAGAGAATACAGGAACTCCTGGGCTATCAGGCGCACGAAACAGTGGTATTGTGGCAGCCAGGAGCGACATCATTGCCTTCCTTGATGACGATGCGGTCGCACCTTCGGACTGGTTAATGTTGCTCAACGAGGGTTTCTCTGATCCACAGGTACTTGGTGTTGGCGGCGCGGTTCTACCGCTCTGGCTGAGTCACAAACCGCTCTGGTTACCAGAGGAATTTTACTGGGTTGTGGGCTGTACTTATTGAGGTATGCCCACTATGGCTGCTATGGTGCGTAACCCAATTGGCGCCAATATGTCATTCAGACGAGAGGTGTTTGATGCTGTTGGCGGTTTCCATAGTGAGATTGGGCGTATAGGCACGCGGGCCCTTGGTTGTGAAGAGACGGAGTTGTGTATTCGAGCCTGTCAACACTGGCCCCTGAGAGGATTTCTCTACCAACCGCAGGCGAAAGTCTTTCACCGGGTGACTCACGTCCGAACCAGTTGGCGCTACTTTTGCACCCGCTGCTACTTTGAAGGGATATCGAAAGCAGTAGTATCGCGGTATGTCGGTGCAAAAGATGGCCTTGCGTCTGAACGTACATACACGTTACGGGTTTTACCCCAAGGAATAGGCCACGGGCTGATTGATGCTTTATTTCATCATGACCTCAGTGGATTGGGGCGCGTTGGAGCCATTATCTGCGGACTTGCATTGACAGCGGTTAGCTACTGCCTCAATAGCGTTTTGTTACGCAAAGCAAAGCCTGAATTGACTATGGCATTTGAAGATGTGACTCATGGGAGTCGCGAAATGCCCCAATCTCTCACTGTTTGAAGCGGATCTTTGTGGGGACTACATATAATGAATAAAATTTTTCGGTGGGATAAAGCGAATAATATTTTGTTACTCAATGCTGGATCATTAATAGGTACAACAGCCGTAACATCGGGTCTTGGTTTTGCCTTCTGGTGGTTAGCGGCACGGATATTCTCGACAGAAGCGGTGGGTCTTGCCTCCGCTACTATCTCAACCATGACACTTCTTGGAAGTTTCGCAGTTTTGGGGTTTGGTACCCTATTGATTGGGGAGTTATCGAAACAACGAGGCAAAGAATTCTCGCTCATCAGCGCGGCGCTGATCCTGGTTGGTGCGGTGGGAATATTTTTGGGTATTTGCTATGCAATAGTTGCTCCATATCTCTCGACTGCGTTCCAGTCACTAGGAGCAAACATCGAAAATATAGCGATTTTCGCAGTTGGCGTCAGTCTCACCGCGATGACGCTGGTACTTGATCAAGCGTTTATCGGGCTATTGCGAGGCGAGTTGCAATTCTGGCGCAATGCGCTTTTTGCAGGAGCAAAACTTGCCGCGCTTTTTGCAGCGGGTATCTGGCTAACACATGTAACAGGACTGGCAATTTACACAACATGGATAATCGGTATAGGCTTCTCATTGGCGGTTTTAGGCGGATTTGCGCTGACGAAACGGGCGAAACCGAGGAGCATTACTTTGCCCCAGTGGGGATTGCTACGGAAAATGGGACCTGAGGCTCTAAAGCATCATGCACTCAATCTAACGCTCGAAGCTCCCACTCTTATCCTACCCGTGCTAGTCACCATCTCGCTCTCGGCGACAGTAAACGCCTGGTTTTTCGTTGCCTGGAGCCTGTCAGGTGTGGCAAATACAATTTCAGCCGCTCTCGCGACTACGCTCTTTGCGGTGAGTTCTGCGCAACCCTCTATACTCGCACGCAAAATGCGGCTGACTTTGGGCCTTGCATTTGCGGCATGTGTGCTGGCAAATTGCGTGTTGCTGTTTGGCGGGAGGCAGATATTGGAACTGTTCGGCCATAGCTACTCTCAACAAGCGACCTTAAGTCTTTATATTCTCTCAATCGAATCTTTCCCCTTTATTATCAAGAATCACTACATAGCCCTATCACGCATTACCTCTCAAGTCTCGCGTACCATACCGATCACAATAGTTACCTGCTTTCTTGAATTGGGGGGAGCAGCAGCAGGTGCGCGCCTTGGCGGTTTACAAGGGTTATGCCTTGGCTGGTTCGCAGCAATGTCTATTGAAGCAGTGTGCATGTCCGGCAAAGTATACAACGCCATCCGGTTTGTGAAGATACCAATGCCCCCCCAGGAACCGGCGGAACAAGGAAAACTTGAATTTGTTGACAGCGCCAACTTTAAATAAAGATTCTGCCATCTTGGCTAAAGCATCAGATGGTAAGAGGTATAGACTATGAATGTAAGTCTGCCAGGTGGTCAGCCTCGTCTGAAAAGACGATTATCCACCATAATTCTGATCGGGATAGTGGGGCTAATTGCCATTTATCCTTTGACGGGTTGCGCCAGTTTAGGAGGCTTGTCTGGCGCGGGGACAATGCCAGTGATAAGGCCGCCTATAGCTACGACACCGACAACAGAATTGGCAACGCCCGTAACAACAACACTTCACCACAGTCAGACTTCCTCGTGGAAGCTTGTTTGGAGCGATGAATTTAATGGCTCTCAAGGAGCCCCTCCAGATCCGAACAAGTGGACCCCTGAAATTGGGGGTGAGGGTTGGGGTAATCAACAGCTAGAATACGATACCAACAACAAGAACGCTTACCAGGACGGCCAGGGGCACCTGGTGCTCGAAGCTCGCAAAAACGATGCCGAGAAGTATCAATGCTGGTATGGGACCTGTCAGTATACTTCCGCTTTTATAACTACCAGCAGCCATTTTAACTTTACCTACGGACTTCTCGAAGCCAGCATCAAAATCCCCTCCGGCCAGGGAATCTGGTCGGCTTTCTGGCTGCTTGGCAACAATTGTGCGACGGTTGGCTGGCCCACATGTGGCGAAATTGACGTTATGGAGAATGTTGGCAATGTGCCTGACCTTATTTATGGAACGGCGCATGGTCCAGGATCCTTTGGCGGTACTTACAAGCTGCAGCATGGCGCCTTCTCTGATAACTTCCACGTTTTTGCCTTGCAATGGGATCCCAGCCACCTGTACTTCTTTATAGATGGTATAAACTATTACACTGTTGACAGGACTACTCTGACAAACAAGGCATACTGGGTTTACGACCATCCCTTCAGCATTATTCTGAATGCCCCGGTTGGCGGCGTATGGCCTGGAAGTCCGGATTCCACCACCGTTTTTCCCCAGAAGATGTATGTCTCTTACCTGAGACTCTATAAAAATGGGTAACAGTCATATCAGCTATGCCATAGTGCAAGTAGGAGGTTATTATGTGCCGGAACTTCGATGTTTTTTTAAGTCCCATCAAAAGCCAGGACCTCTTCTTCGAGAAAGGAGCCGAGACCAACCAGTACTTCGCGCGCCCGCGCGAAGCGATCCTGTTAGACTTACAAAACCGGATTGAACTCGCTCGTACCATAGCGGAGGATTGTTCTAAAAAGAGCACCAAGGCCGGATATGATGCCGGTGGTATGGCCGTAGGCTTCATCCCCCTGGACTCCATCTTGACGTTCCTGGATGAAAGTTGTAAGCGGCATGAGGCGCTTTCATCGAAAGAGGTTGCCGAGATGACTGCCGGTTTTCGGGACCATCTGCTTACCTGTGTGAAAGTCGCCCGCGACGGGGGTGATTTGCTAAAAATCTGGGATTCTCTGGAGGGTCGCCTTGGCTTACGCGGTGTAGAGTTCATTACCAACTGGGAAACTCATGTTCGCCAGGCATCGCAGGGCGACATGTACACGGAGAGCAACGCCCACCCCCACCAGGAAATGCTGGTAAATGGCAATGTACGCATCTACCAGCTGAAGCCATCAGGAGAAATCACCTGTTCCGAGCACGAACGCACGTGGGGCCAGAGCCTCTTCTCTGATACGCACAACGGGGACATCAATGATGCCACTCGCTACAAACGATTTCTCGCTAACGAGGGCTTTAGCTTCATTTCCAATTCCGATTCGTGCGTTCGAGCCAGCCCTCAAGCGCTTTATTTACGAACACTTGCGTGTCGGCGAATTGGCAGGCGCATTGCACCGGCTCGCCTACACGGACCCCGATTTTATCAACGATCCTGCTACTGTGGTAGACAAAGACGGATATGTTGGAACACACCGTTATCCTGTTGACCTGGCGTGGGCCGGTAAAACATTGGCTGTTGTCATTGAAGGGAACCGCATTTCTTTTCGGAACGAAGGACAACCAGTGGGCGACTTCGTTCAGCGGGGATTCTTACGTGACGATGAACAATCGCTCGCCAGCGACAAGATCGCAGACCTGCTGGTATTGGCTCGCACAATGGCCGAACAGGGGGCCAAAAAGGTCACGATCGCAGCGGCAGTTGTCGCGCGTATCCTGGAATACTCACACCCGAAAAACAAATTTGTTTTCCAGTCCTTCACGCCGCTCGGTAAACCAGGCGACGGTTTTCTTGGAGGTGGTACGTACACTTCAGTTCGGGGTGGCACGGAGAAAGGGGGAGAAGAAGGTGGAGAAATCATCTTCCACATTCCCAAACCATATGATCAGCGAAACTACAAGCGTGTTGCGTTCATGTCAGCCTCAGAAGAAAACGCGCTAAAAGAGCAGGTCGCTCTGTTAGATCCCCTGGCCCTGAGCCAGGGCCAGATGCGACTGGCCCCGACAGAAGCTTTGGAGATCACCGCGCTGCCCAACATACGAGCCACCGCTTACATTACCGAGGGAATGCTGCCAATCTTTGATGTACTGCCCGGTGAGATTGTCGAAGTGACAGCCGACGGGCGAGTGAAGATGTTCGATATCTACCGGGGCCATGCCATTTCGCTGCTCGCCCTTGATGGGTGTGATTTGGACGCTGGCAATGGAGCCGATGAGCTTCAGAGACATAATAGCCGTCGCGAACGGCTGGCACCACTCAAGGTTTTTAAAATCGACTACCGTAATGTAGAAGATCAACCTGTTCTTTGCCCTTACAACAAGTACGGTGAAGAGATCATCGTCATTCAGCCATTGGCACTCCGAAGGAATACTGAGAAATTATTCACAATCTCATCGGATGGTACAGTTCGGCTACGCACTGGAGCTGAGGGGATAGGTCTCACAATGGGCACAGACGATGCGATCTTGCGACATGAGCGGATTAAGCGGCTAACCCACATGATTACAGGTGCTGCTGGTACCTCTTTTCTGATCAATACCATCACCGCGAACGTGGCCCGTAAATTGGGGCTGAACACTTTACCAGTCGTCAATCTTGATGGTTTTACTGGCTCCGACACCATTCCGCCCTATGTCGGAGAACATACGCTATTCCTGGCGAACTCGAACTCCGGGGGTACCTCGGATACCATCAAGCTCACTCATCAAATGGCCAGCCTACAGGGGGTACTTTCTCGAATCGAGGTCGAAACACTACGACGCAGCGCTGACATACCTGAAGTTCAAGAAACGCTATCGCTGCTATCTGAAATCCGAGCTGCGCTTAAAGCGGGTACCGCATGGGAAGATCTGGCGCAACAACAACGCGATTTTCTCGCCCAAAAAACACCCTGGGTCTATGTGATCACAAACATCGAGGCCAGCGCGCTGGGTAACGTAGGCAGAGGATTGGATCCCGCGGTTCGATCAGCAGCTGGCGCGGGTATTACCAATCTGCCTGAGGAAGAATGCGTGGGTTCCACTTTTGCGGCCATGGCCTCTCTTCAGTGGCAAATCGCCTTGTACACGTATCTTGGCGAAGTACGAGGCGATATCTCTTCAGCATATGCGACTCAAATTTACGGCGAATTAGCTCGCCTGCCCGAAGTTGCCGAGCAGATTGTCGGCAATACGGCTCTGGCTGGCGAAATTGAGCACATGTCCGATGAACTCATCGGTGGTAATTTTGATTTTGTCTACACGGGGTATCTAGACGGCGTTCCCGAAGAGCAAGCCCATAAAGCAGCAGAGATGATCCAGGAGATGTTCGCGGGATGGCACTTCTTCCAATTCCAACATGGCAAGTATGCTCATATGAAACGGCGCACGCGCCACACACTCGGCTCTATCCTTGGACATAATGCTCCGCCACCTAGTTGGTCGTTTTTTAACGCACGAGCGTTAAAATCTCCCAGTGAGATAGGTCCGCGCGTCGCTACCTCCTTCGTCATAGCCCATGAAAGTGATCGAGAGGCACTAGAGGCGATTCCTGATTATCGGCCAGATTTCGTTTTCACGTATCCTGCCGATAGCATCGTCCTCTATCCTTTCCAGGTCATCATCGTCAGCCATCTCATTTCTTACTACTGGGGGCTGAAGAAGAAGGAAATCGGTGGGCATATTAAGCGCTGGAATGAGCCGTTCGTACACGCTCTGCTACAAACACCCTCCAGAGCTCTGGTCCTGTCCGGCCCCCTTCGTACCAAGGTTGAAGCGCATGCTCAGCACGTTTTGTACGAGTTTTTAACAATGTGCGAAACAACACCGCGTTTCGATAACATAGGAGGTCGGCGCAAGACAGCGATCATCAACGCCCTGTCACTTTTGGCAGGTGAGAGCCACCTGCATACCCATCAATACACGTACACTACTGGCGGATTCCTGGGCAGTGAAACCCAACAGATTTCGTTGCAGCGAAATCGCTGTGCTAGCAATCCTTCCGATGATGTTACCTATTTAAGCGTACTGAAAGACCTGGCCGTAGAGCTGTGCGATGTTGAACAGGTCAAGTTGTTAGCCGGTCACTTCCTTATTGACGACACAGGTAACACTATCCGTCGGCAGATCACCGTGACTCGTCCGCACGGAAGAACGCGGGTGGTCTATGAATATGACTATCTCATCGAGTATGAGGGTCTAGGTACGTTCTACGATGTTGAGCCGGTTCACCCACCCAAGGTCGCCAAGGCGAAGAAAGGTTGGTTGTAGTTAGTTACCAAGCTGATCAGCTAAAAAGAAGAGGGCATTGGCAACTTCTCCTGGCTCACCTATCTGCGGCATTAGTCACACCTGCTCCTCATTGAGCGCCAGGGCCTCAGCGGCCTTGCCTCTTATCCAGGCGATGCTTCCAAGCAGGTAGAGGGAGCCGGCAATGCCACTTTGCGCGGAAAAGTGCTTTTCGAAGAGATGGGCTGTCAATCAGGGGTTCTCCGTCAAGTTAAGTGAAAGCAGGATGTGGTATAATAAAAAGACCATACGTTCTATCTCCACAAACATTTCAAAAGGCCTAAAGACATCCATGATCATTTTCCCAGAAAACACCCACCTGCAGGTTGAGCAACTCACCCTGGATGAGATCCTCACAGTCGTGATCAGCTCAACCGAAACAAGCGCCATCTGTACGTATTGTGGCACGACGGCCACCCATCTTCATAGCCACTATCAACGACAGCTCAGCGACGTACCCGTGAGCGGATATCCCGTCAAGCTCCTCGTAGAAGTACGACGCTTCTTTTGCCGCAACTCCTCTTGCCCTCGCAAGACGTTTGCCGAAGCGTTTCTGCCTTTGACGAAGCGCTTTGCCCAACGAACCAATCGATTGCAGACCGCACTGCAACACCTGGGGCTGGCTCTGGGCGCAGAGGCGGGAGCGCGTCTGGGAGCTCGACTTGGACTTGCCGCCAGTCCATCCAGTCTGTTACGCTTGCTGCGTCGCGTCAAACTGCCAGCATCCTCTTCACCCGCCCGACATATTGGCCTGGACGACTGGGCGTATAAACGCCACAGACGCTATGGCACGTTGATCTGTGATCTGGACACGGGCAAGCCGCTGGATATGCTCCCCGATCGCACGGTTCAGACCGTGAGCACTTGGTTGCAAGCACATCCAGAGATCGAGATCATCAGTCGTGACCGTTGGAGTGAATATGCGACAGCGGCACAAAAAGGGGCACCTCAAGCAAGGCAAGTGGCTGATCGATGGCATGTGTTGCACAACTTGACGGAGAGTGTCTCGGCTCTGTTTCCTCGCATTCGTGCCGAACTGAACCCGCCTGGGGCAACCAGCACGGGGAAAGAGCCATCATCGGCTCACCTGGCGCGCCAGCTTCAGTATCAAGAACTGCTCACTCTCTCTGAGCAAGGATTGAGTCCAGAGCAGATTGCCCCAGTGGTGGGGCTGAGCGAACGAACCGTGTATCGGTGGCTGAGCCAAGCCCATGCCCCGTCATGGCATTATCACGCTCGCTCCAGCAGCGTGATTGATCCCTACCAAGCCTACCTGCTGAAGCGATGGCAAGAGGGATGCCGCAAAGGGTCGGTGCTCTGCCGCGAACTCAAAGCGCAAGGCTATCGTGGCTCAGAACGTGCGGTGTATCGCTACCTCTCCTTCTTAAAAATGCAGTCGGTGCCTCTTGAATTGCCAAAGGCGCTCTTGCCTGCCTCTTCGAGTAAGAGGACGACCTGGCTTCTGGTAAAAGAGCCCTCTGAGTTAGATGAAGAAGAGCAACAGGCTCTCTCTACACTCAGGCAAGCCAGCGCCACCGCCGAAGTGGTCTATCATCTGGTGCAAGACTTTGGGCAAATGGTGCGTCTGCGTCAAGGGGAAAGACTTGATGAGTGGCTCAAGAAGGGAGAAGCAAGTGCCATTCCAGAGGTGCAAACCTTCGCCGCAGGCATCCAACGTGACAAGGCTGCTGTTCAAGCTGGCTTAACTCTACCCTATAGCAACGATCACGTTGCATAATGCACCTCGTCACTCGGATCACTATCAATTCAATTCAGCCGGTAGTGGTTGGTTCTCCTGAGGAGGAGAAAAGAGACACGATCCACGATCATTGTAGCACGTCCCAGCAATACGTCCCTGATGGTATCTTCGCCAAATGACTTGAGCTGAGACACCATAGGCGTGCGCCAGTTCTTCCGCTGTTACCAGGCCCTGAGCTCGCAAGCGTGCATACCGGTCTGCCAGCCCATGATGCCGACGAAGCTGAGAGACATGCATGCTGTGAAACAGCAACCCATCAAAAGTGCGGTAGCCTTGCTGATTTAACTGCTCAGCAACCTGCGCATCGGTATACTCATCCAGCAAGCGATCGATGGCTGCCAGCGTCTCGGGAGCGGTCAAGCGCGATTGGGCAAACGGTGGAGGCAAGGGCACGTTGATAGTCTGCGTTGCACCTCCCTTGAAGCGAATATGGGCGACAATCTGATCTGTTTTGTGAACGGCCACATCTTCGATCAGAAAGCGCACCGCGCGTTTTCGCTCGCGCACGGTAGTCTTGGGATCAGTCCAGAACTGACAAAAGCGTTCAGGAACCTCGCCTGTCTCCTCACGCTCCTGTGCGCTCACCTGGTGCTGATCGTCTCGATTGTATTGCTCTTCAATAGCTCGCGCCTCTTCCAGTTCATGCAGTTTGGTGTTCCATTCCGCTTCTAACACGATTGCTACCAGGCGGTTGTCGGGATCCACTTTCAAGTAGCGGCGTTGCGCCAGGTCGGCTTCATATTGTGCACGTTCGACTTGCAGATGGCGCAAGCGCTGTGCTTCTGCCGCTCGGCTCACTATCTCATCTTGCACAGCAAGTGTCAGCACTAAGACTTCTGGAGTCACGCGCTCTACCAGAAGCTCTCCAATGGCCCGATCCAGGCCGGAACCAGGAATGCGTTGACAGGGATTCTCTCCCCGTTGAATGCTCTTGCGCGCGCAGAGATAATCGGGCACGATGCGCTGACCTCCGCGCTGATGATAACGCACGGTCATGCGTTCTCCGCACTTCCCGCAGATGATGAGCCCTTGTAAGAGTGCGGGACCTTCCCGTGGCGGAGAGAAGCGTTGGGGAGCATAGGCTTGACTATTCAATTCAAGTTGCGCCTCATTTCTCTCATAGTCCTCCCAGGTAATGTACCCCACATGGGCATCCTTCACAAGAGCAAACCATTCTGAGCGAGGCACATCGGCAATATGTACCTTGCCATCGGCGGTCTTTGTTGTGCGTGTGCGTCCAAAGACGTAAGCTCCTGCATAGGCTGGGTGGTGCAGCACCCGCAACACGTCATGATGCTCTATCTCCCCCCACACAATCTCTCCGTGATGTGGTCCACACCGGACGCGCCTCGGAAAGAGGAGATGCTCTTGGCGAAAGTGGCGAACCGTCGCACTAGCAGATCCGGCATGCTCAAAACTGTGAAAGACCTCCTGAATGGTGGCTTGCACCTGCACATTGGGATCAAGCACAATCGTGTCGCTGTCGGTGTAACATAATCCAATCGGCAAGGCAAGTTTGAGGGCTCCACGCCGTGCTTTGTTAAGAATACCGCCTTGCAGACGGGCACGCAGCACAAACAACTCAGCCTCCGACATGGTCCCCTTCAAGCCGAGCAACAGACGGTCATTGAACGTCGAGGGATCATAGAGTCCCTCTTCATCCAAAATCAAGGTGTGGGTGAGCGCACAGATTTCCAGCAGATGATGCCAATCACTGGAGTTACGTGCCAGGCGAGAGACCTCTAGACCCAAGACCAGCCCCACATGACCGAGTCCGACCTCAGCCACGAGTCGTTGGAACCCAAGACGGTCAGCCGTTGAAGCACCCGAGTGACCTAGATCCTGGTCAATCACGATGATACGCTCGTCGGCCCATCCCAAGGCGCGAGCTCGCTCACGTAACGCATACTGGCGGGAGGTACTTTCCGTATTCTCCATCACTTGTTGCAGAGTACTTTGACGCACATACAAACATGCCAGACGAGTGAGGTGATGAGCGGTCACGTGCTGAAGCATATCAGTGGCCCTCCTGACTGTGAGACTGTTGCTGCTTGAGGAACTGTACGAGCTGTTGCAAGTCTTTCCAACGTAGCACAGCTTGCCCACCAGCCACAACCAGGAAAGGATCAGGGAAAGCGAGATTCGTCCAGGCCAGGGGTAGTGAGCGTACCTCGTGGGTCTCTTGATCGGGAAAGAACACCCGCTCTTCGCCCCAGGCAAAGCGCTGGGACAACAGGGGAAAGGTGTGGCCATACAGAGGATGAAAGGGGTGAGTGATGGTAAAGCGATGCTCACCATTCGTGTTATCAGGTGTAGTTGACAGTTCGTTCAAACGGATTGCTGGAAGGGCATGTAAATCGGCTCAAGTTGATCAAACGTAGTATGTATGGTCGAGCCAAATTTGATCTGTTACGTCTGCGCGTTTTATCTTCCGCCTGATTCACTTAACTTGATGGAGAACCCTTAACTGACAGCTACAAGACATCGTCAGGTTCGCGTCCCTTTGTAATGCGCACTCGAGAAGAAGCAAGTCCTGCACTTCCTTCTTCTCGCGGCTCTCGCTTATTTAATTGAGGAGATTGCGGTGGAAGCTATAACCATGATGGTAAAACTCGCAGCACAGAAACTAATCCATCCTGGTGTCCCTCCGACGATCACCAGGCAGACAACAGCAAAGGCGAGCAGCGCCACCATCGATACCCCGAACCAGAGGAGACGCAGCATATTTTTGTTGTCACGAAGTTCCGGATACACTTTTCCCCCTGGTCCCTCTCTTAATGGTTGCTCGTAGGAAATCGCACCGTATTGGCGAGCGTCTTGCTGACCTCCCTGGTAACTCTCATAGGTTGGGCCTGTATGCTCGTGTATTAATTCGCTGGCTTCCTTTTGCGGTATCATGTTATTTTCCTCCTCTCAGGAGTTGATTGGTGTTGCGAGAAGAAACTCTTCTCGCATAAGAGTGATACCACATTGGTATCATAACCGTATCACGTCAGCAGCTTACAATCTCACAATGTTCTCACGACGAGAAAGCGTGCATCCATTCCGGCGTTGGTTTCCTGGTTATAGACAAATACCTGGTGTTTTTCGTGAGACCGTACTCTACCTGAACTGCTCGCAATGTTCATGCGACCACCTCCAAAGGGATCAGAGTACCCACCGACAGCTACTCTTACCGCGCTTGTTCATCGCTCTCTTTATATTGAAATATTCGTTGCTGATACACACCAGCGACTGTTACCAACGCAGGCGATCTCGATTGCTGGCTCATACAATTCTTGATGAGAGGTTATGTTCCTTTTCGATCAACATAGAGCAGCCCACCGGCGCAATCCTCACAATGCATCGTACCGCCGCCCCATTGCTCGATGCACCATTGCCCTACTGCTTCAAGTTTTTCGCGTGTGAAAAGCTGTTCATGACCATAGGCCGCTTCCGGTTCGCCAGGCTCATAGGGAACAGCCAGAATGAGGCGACGAGAGGTAATTTTCAAAAGGTTCGTCAGCACACGATACATATCTGTCTCAGTGAAGTGTTCCAGCACATGCAGAACTGTCACCATATCAAACGAACTCATCGCGCCTATCTCATCAGCCAGCAAATCAGCTTGCGCAAACTGGACAGACTTCAGGTGCCGTTCCTCAGCTATCGCTCGTGTGACGGAGAACGGTTCAGTATGCATATCAACCCCAACAACTTTCGTGAGCGCAGGTATCTGTTCAGCAATCACCAGTGGCAAGAAACCAAAGGAACATCCCGCATCAAGAAGGCTTTCACCAACATGCAGTTCATAGACGCGACGATATAATGTTGCGAAGACCTCAACAGGTGAGTCATAGTGAGAAGAACGTATTTTTGCCGCTAGAAGCTGATGCAAACGATGTAAGGTATTGATGCCAAAGAGGTGCCAGGCGCGCTCTGGATTCTGAGGAAATACCGAGCCAACCACCGCACCAAACACATCACCAAAGGACTGCGGATTCGCCAGTACACCAAGCGGTTTCAACTCTTCCATGAAAATGCTGCCCCAGATCGCTATCAATCGCTTGCGGGGAAAACCAATGGACGATGATTGTTGGAGTACCAGACTGCTGACACACTAGAAAATGAGGTGTTTCACGAACTTCATAGCCACCGTCAGTAAACCGTCGCTTCAATGATTCACGATTGACGCGATAGGCATTGACTCCAATAATGTTTCCCATAGGAAACGCTCGTTCCTGAAAACGCACCTGTTTGGAAGATACGGCATCGGACGAAGACGAACTATCGATCAAGGCTTGCTCCTGATAAACTTTAAGCTTTTCCATAACCCCACTCCCAACCAAGAATATTGTAACATACCTTTTTAATGAAACCCTCAGCGAACGAGCCTGGCCGTTTCCTTCTCTGAGCGTCCTTTAGTCAATGGCAAGCTATTTGAATTTGGTTATTCTTCCGCTTGTAGCATAGTAGATTGGTGTTAGCTAGCCATCTGTTTTTCCGTTTCCAGGGTTTCAAGATCTTCAAAACACTTATTTGGCTCTATTGACTGCTTTGCTTTATGTGATCTCAAAAGTATTCAAGCTTGGGGCATTGAATTTCTTGAAGTAGTATATTGCAAGTTATTTCATTTCACTCGAATCGGCGAATAATGGTAGTTATTGCCAATTTCCACATTAAAGAGTAATATAGGCCTAAGAATAATGTGAGGAATTTGTTGCTAAGTAGAAAGTTGGATTAATAAATGTCCGCAAAGGTCAACCTCGATGCGTTAATTCCCCGTGAGGATTTTGAAGTAGCAGATGAAGCAATTCAACACCAGCCGGTGCAAACACTTCAGATTCGAAATCTTGAATCGGAGGCGTTTTTTTATAGTGTCTTAAGAAAGCCAGACTTCCAGCGCGAGACCACTGATTGGACTCCCGAAAAGATTTGTGAACTAATTCAAAGTTTTTTAGATGGAGATTTGATTCCGGCTGTGATCCTTTGGCAACATTCTGGAAGCTATATATTTGTTATAGATGGGGCACATCGGCTAAGTGCATTGATTGCATGGGTACATGATGATTATGGTGATGGACTTCTCTCCAAATCATTCTTTGATCAGAGAATTCCAGAGGAGCAGCTCGAAGTCGCTGAGAGAACGCGCCGACTAATACAACGAAATATCGGAAGTTACGGCGATCATAAATTTGCTATTCGGTATCCGGAGAAATCCAAATTGGAGCGGGTAGAAGTAGCAAAACGGCTGGCTTCACTATCGTTACAGTTACAATGGGTCAGGGGTAATGCCAGTCAGGCTCAAGCGTCATTCTTTAAAATAAATCAACAGGCTGCACCGATTGATCAGACTGAATTAAAATTGCTCAAATCAAGGAAAAAGCCCAATGCGATGAGCGCTCGGGCGATTATTCGTTCTGGAACTGGACACAAGTATTGGTCTAAGTTTCAGGAAGATAAGCAACAAATCATTGAGCAAATGGCTAAAGAGATCAATGCTATTCTTTTTACGCCAGCATTACATACTCCGATTAAAACTTTAGATCTGCCAGTTGCAGGAAGGGGATATTCTGCACAAACATTACCTTTAGTTTTTGAACTTGTAAATTTGACTAACAATGTTCGGTCAGAAAAGCAAGAAAAGCTGTCACCGGACAATGATGGGAGTGAAACAATACAATTCTTAAAGGAAACCAGGAAGATCGTATACCGGATTTCGGGAACTCATCCATCTTCGCTTGGTCTTCACCCTGCTGTGTATTTTTATAGTGCAACTGGGCGATATCAGCCAACTGCATTCCTGGCGATTGTTGGGCTAATCATGGGATTTGAAAAACGAAGCTACTTTGATATATTTACAATGTATCGTAACAAATTTGAAGATTTTCTGCTGGAACATAAAAGCTTCGCGAAATCAAGTAACCTGGAAGTTGGGGAGTGGTGTCAAAGGTTTTGGGTTACTGCAAAATCTTTATCAAGCCATTTTAGACTCCCTTACTCAAGATAAAACTGAAAAAGATATTTTAGAGGATTTGTTTGATGATAGTAGATTTTCATTTTTGAAATTAACAAAATCTGATAGTGGGGCTGCTAGGCATAGACGTGACTTTGATACAGAGGCAAAATCAACAGTTTTCCTCCGGGAGGCTCTCAAGAATCCTCTCAGGTGCAAAATCTGCCATGGCCTTATCCACTTCAATTCAATTTCAGTTGACCATATAATACGAAGAGAAGATGGCGGATTAGCCACAATAGATAATGGACAATTAACTCATCCTTATTGTAATACGACGTTTAAGAACTGAACTTCTTAGGTTGATGCCGAAAAGGTTCTATTAACATATTCAAATTGAAGAGTAAAAAGATATTCCTGGTTTATTTTGCGTGAATAACCCTGGAGGTCTTTTTATTCCCATTCAAAAAGTGTTTAATAACAGACTCACTTTGTTCTTGTGTAATCATATCTTAACTCGTTCATATTATCTGTCTATATACCTTGCTATAAGAAGCCATTCCTAAGAACGAAAGGCACCGGTTGCTACATGTAGCAACGCCGACGATAAACAACGGGAATTGACACTATGAGACGAACAACAAGGCGACTAATTGAGCGTGAGATGGACGCTGGCAAATACAAACGAACACGCCGAACCTAATCCGTCCTTTGACACTTGTTATTTTCGGGCAAAGCTATAAGACTTGCTCTGAAGATGCCTTTTTCTTTTGAAGAAAGTCCATTCCATGTGATATATCATATTTTATGGGCATCTATAGCTCTAGTATAGGCTTTTTGTATCATCTTGCGACAAGACGGGTAATAAATCCCGAATGAGATTATTGAAGCAGCAAGGAATAGTATGGCAGATACCCATGATGCATGCCAGGTTGCTGCCGTGATACCAATAATATCAATGCTCATGGCAAACCATATTAGTACTGCTACCCAGCCTGAGGTTTTGCCTTCGGGAGCCAGTTCTTTGCCTACATAGTTGACAACTAAACCACCGGCTAAAACTGGGAGAGCTAGACCTAAACATGATAACGAGATGAGTACAGTGATATCATGTACTTCTGTTGAGATTAAGTCCTGTAAGATAACTAAGCTGATAACAATAAGCCCACCAAACATAAAGCTGGTCGCATTTACTGTTAATTTTTCTATCTCATACTTCTTCATGCCGTTTCCTCCCAAAGTAGTTTGTAACTTACTAAGATTGAAAAGTATCGCCCGCTTCTCTGGTCGAAGTATATCATTCCCTATCAATTGAGCAATGTTCACCAAACAAGGAGACGTTTCAGTTATCTTGGACATCTTGAATAGACTAATACTGCTGTACAGCAACACGCCGTCGACAACAGCAGCGAAAAAGACAATACCCAGCGAACAAAACACGAGGAATTGAGCATGAGAAGGACACCAGCGAAAGACCATAGACAGCCCCAGCCGTATCCCGTATGCGACACCATTTATCGTCAAATAGAGCCATCACTTTTGACAGCTTCATTGACAGCTTACACGGCGAACAAGGGCGATATATCATAGACACGTTTAGACAAAAATGTACCGCCACCTGGCTTCACAAGCCGATGAAACCAGGTGAGAGGCAACCCCAATTTAGCGCATGAAGGTATTCGACTCCCCCTCATCTCCACCACGAAACAAGGCTGGAAGCATTCGCGTGAAGCGGCTTCTCGCCTTGTTTTATACCTTCCGAGACTTCATTGTGCATTCATGCAGGCTCGGTTTTTAACTCCTGGATAACTTGCGACTGATGCACAATATGGGGGAAACCATCGTTGCAATCGACAATATATCTTGCTACTTTATCATTCGTATATGCTGTCCCAGCACTGGTATGATACATTCGTGTTGAAGATTTGCGGCTTGCGAACAACTTGCCTGCCGGGATGATGTAAACAATCTCCCCGGTATATTGACGGTCACGCTCCTTTATTGTGACAGTATCACCAATATGATACTCCCCTTCATTCACTGGTCCGAAGAGTCCGGCAAGCTCCTGCTCATCGTCTCCATCAAACTGAAAAAGCTCATAGACTCGCTGTCCATTTTTTATGGATTCAATGATTGGGATGCGTTCATCAGTCTGGAGTATGATGATCCAGAGGCTCAAAAACGCTTGTGGCTGCACCACATCGACAGGACTCCACGTTAAGACTTTGAGACCTGAGCGGGATTGAAGGGTTTCGAGAGCAGCATGCGCGAAGAGGGTAATTTGAACTTGACGGAGTATATCATCACTATCGCGTCGCCCGAGGTCGAGAAGTGAAGCTATATCGATATTGTTCACTTTCACCGGCGCCAGCAATCCGAACTGTTGCCAGTCAATAGGATCAAGCGTGATATTGAATTGTTCGCATATCGCTGTGATCTGCTCGGCTTTCTGACATGCCTCTTTTTGCTCATCAGCAACATTTCGGCGTGATAAGTTCATGATGGGTAACTCCTCTTGAAGCAGTTGTTGAGCCTGCCCTCTTCTTGATCAACCATTCCGTGAAAAAAGTGAGAAGAAATGCGTCACACCAGAGTTTCGAGAGAGGGGAAACCTCTGATCTAATCTTTTCGCTTCCTTTATTTAGTCACTTTTTGAAGGGTGTTGTCAACCGGAGCGACTTTCTACAGGACGATTCACTCTCCTGTCGCGGTACTGCTCATCCACTTACATTATATTCGTTGCCGTATCACATGATGTATACCTATCATACTGCTACCACGTATTACTATAGAGTTCCCATGTGCTTGACGTGCGAGAACGCATCAACATCAGACAGGCGAGAGAGATCCTCTCAGATTAGGAAGAGTTACCTATGAGTACAACAGATTATTCTGATATAGTAGGCGTCTTCAGAGACCGCTCCCAGGCAGATCAAGCGGTTGACGAACTCAAGCAGGCCGGTTTCTCCACTGATGAGATACAGTTGACCGAGTTCGAACTTCAAGGCGCAGTAGAGACGCTCAGCTCCAGCCCATCCTTACAGCCTTCTAACAAGCGTATCATCGTGCATGTTAAATCTCCTGGAAGAGAACAAGAAGCCGTTGGCATTATGGCTCAGCACGGAGCGAATAACGCTGATATTCCTGCCGGTATGAAACTTGTTCATGGGACTCTTACCAGCACGGAAGCGGAAACTGTTGATCTCGTGCCTGGGCAGTCAAACGAAGAGAGTCCTTCCTCTAGCTTTTTTGGAGACCCAATAACACCCGGCCACTCCAACGATATCAGCATCATGGATAGATCGGATTTACCACGTCCATAATCAAGGGCGGCCTTTCACGGTCGCCCTCTTTTGATTACTTCCATTGTCCATTCTGGCCGTTATGACCATTGGGAGACGGCCATTGCTCCTGAGAGGGAGACTGCGCGCGCCCCCATCCCTGCTGTTGGGGTTGCTGGGGTTGCTGGGATTTCGGAGGTTGCTGGGGATGTGGAAACTGGGGAGGTTGTGGCGGAACCGGCTGTCCCCACCCTTGCTGCGGTGGCGCGATTGGCTGACCATCCCATCCCTGTTGTTGCGGTAACTGCTGAGGCTGCCCCCAACTATTCGGCTGCGGCGGAACCGCCTGGCCCCACCCTTGTTGCTGGAACGGCTGTTGTAGGGGTTGCTGGGACTGTGGCGGCTGGGGCTGGGTGGGCGGCTGTTGGCCCCAACCTTGCTGCGGCGAGGGCTGACGCCCCCAACCATTCTGGTTCATGGCTTGCTGAGATGCCGCCTTTTCAGCCACGCCAGCAGCATACATAGCCCGCGCAGCGCGGTCGTTGCGGATATGCCGCCAGATGTAGAGAGCAACTAGCACCACCACCACCACAATAATAACAATATCCAGGCTGTGGAAAATGGGACTGAGTTTTGCCAGATTGTTCCCAATCAACGTCCCGACATACGCTAGCAGCAGGCACCAGGGGAAAGAGCCAAGAAAGCTATACACAACGAACTTGACAAACGGCATTTTGGTGATACCGGCAGGCAGTGAAATGTAGGTGCGCACCACCGGCAGCAGGCGCGAGAAGAAAGCGGTTGCGCTTCCATACTTCTTGAAAAACGCATCGGCCTTATCAGCATCATGGTGGGAAATCAGTACATAGCGGCCATACTTGAGCATCAAGGGTCGCCCGCCCGCATAGCCAATGCCATACGCGGCAATCGAACCAATAACACACCCCAACGAGCCAGCCAGAGCCACCAGGATTAAACCAGGCAGCAGGCCGATCCCGCTTAAAATCTTCCCCGTAACAAGCATGACACCGGCGAGCGGCATAACAATTTCGCTGGGGAGAGGAATACAACAACTTTCAATCGCCATAGCCAGCAAAATGCCCACCAGGCCAGCATGCACATATAAACTGGTCACAAAATTTGTGATTGACGTAGTAATATCAGCCAGATACACGAAAAAGCCTCCTTCAAACATATACGCATCGCCTACCTATAGTAGCATATTCAGTGCAAAGGGGCTAGTGCCAATAGGACTGATGTTTATTGCTCTTCATTGAGGGGAAGGTGACGAGAAGCGCGGCGTGTGATCGGCTTATCTATCTGCTGCGACAATTCCTCACGCAGTGCATCATCCTCGTAGAGGTAAGGGGCGCGGCGCACCAGTGGATAATACAAATTTCCGGTGGTGGCTTCGTCTCCGCTAGATTGCTCGTCCATCTGCCGGTTGCGCGCAATCTGACCCGTCTCAGGATTTAAGCGGATCGGCCCGGTGGTTGGATAAGCATAGCGATCGCGTAACTGGTCCGTTCGTGTCTCCTGGTGACGTTCTGCATTTGAAGGTCGTTTCGCGCCAGGATTGGTTTCCGTCCGAGACCGGTTTTCATCCAGCGTATTCTTTTTGGAGGTTTCCTCTTGCGCGCGTGAGCGATTCAACTGGATCGACCGGGGAGGCAAATGTCTCGTTGTGGCGGGCCGCCGTACCGGGCCAGTCGAAATCTGCTCAGTTCCATACGAACCTTGCCCTTGCGCGGCCTCCTGCCGGGCAACTTTGCGCGCCGCTGCCTGCTGTTGTGAGCGTAATGACCCGGTTGTATACGGCAAGCGCGCAGCGCGTTGATGCCCCGTCTGCTGATTTTGGCGTGACGTTGCGGACTCGCGGCTACTTCCGCCTCTCTCCTGGTCATATGCAAGCTCTCGCGTTGACCTGCGCGAAGTCTGGGATGAAGGCGCATGGGGAGGAGTGTTCGCAGCGCGTAGTTTCGCTGTTGAGTGCGCAGAGGATGACGCATAGCTTTGCCCGGCAGCAGGCAAACTGCGTATTTCAGACTGTCTGCGCCCGCGTGGGAGTTCGTATTCCTCTTCTTCGGCGGGTAAATAGTAAGCATCCGCATCATAGACCCGGCTATACTCATCCTCTTCATCGTAGTCAGCGCGCTCTTCGTATTCCTGTAGCTCCTCGTTATACGCCAGATCATCCTCTTCCTGTCGTAACAGCATCTGGGCATACAAACGTTCATCCTGGCGACGAGCCAGGGTCGCAAAGATAATCAGCGAGATTGGAATACTAATCAGGAGAGCAGCCAGACCACCAATCAGGCCACCTAACACCCAGGAGTTCAATGTATTTGCGAAGATAAGGACAACAGCAGACGCAACAATGAGCACTAATGCCAGCGCTGCAACTCTCATGAACACCGTTCCCTTTCTTCTTTTCCACACCATACTGAGGGTTTGGAATACCGTGACATTTTTTACTACAAATCTTAGTCTAGAGTATAGCAGATCATGGCAATTTCTACAAGAGGTATTTGAATTGTAAGGGGTAAAAGATTCTCTACAATACAAATACACCGGAGATGAGAAGAAATTCACGCGATTCTCTTCCCCGGTGTACAATGTCCTGAATTATTGTTCGGCAGCATCGAGCAGGGTGCCGGCGCGCCGTAGTTTACGCAGCATAGCACTTTCGGAATATGGCCACGACTTTGCCCTGAATCTGCCACTCCTGATCCCATTGCGTTTTGGGAATAAAAATGGGATTCATGGTGGAATTCGCGGGTTGCAGGCGCACGCGGTTTTGTTCTTTTTCCTGGTAGAAACGCTTCAGCGTAGCCTGGCCATTGCCCTGCAAGTGAACCGCCACCACAATATCGCCATTTTCGCAGGTCGCCTGTGGCTTGATGACCACATAGTCCTTGTCGCAAATGTGATCCTCGATCATCGATTGCCCGCGTACAACCAGGGCATATGCTCCCTGTTGCTCAAGGTCGCGCCCGGCTTCGATGACTTCTTCAGACTCATTGAAGATCTCAAGCGGCTCACCTGCGGCAATACTGCCGAGTACGTGAATGCCCCATATCTGCTGCTTGAGCTTGATACCGCGACTTTTTTTCGCCTCGCGCTCAATCATGTTCTTCTTTTCCAGCATCGTCAGGTGATAATCCACATGACCAGTACTGGCAATTTTCATGGCAGTCCCAATCTCGCGATTGGTTGGCGGCATTCCCTCTTCCCTGATATAATTAACAATGAAATCGTAAATTCTTTGCTGAATCTCGCTGGTATTTTCCTTACCCATTCTTACACTCCTGCCTTTCTACGTAGGCATACCAGATCAGACCAGATCATTCTGGTTCTATTTTCTGGTTGTAGAACAGCCATTCAAAGCATAACAGGGACATAGCAAGATGTCAATAGATTTTGAACGAATTTTCGGAAAATATTTTCTCTTATCCGCTTTTTGGATGGAGTGTGACTTTTTTCACAGTTTTAGTACTTGGAATAGAAGCTTTCTTTTGCTATACTCATTGACATAGGATAATAAAGGAGACGATTGCGTAGAGCCTTCGAATGGGTGTACAATAGGGGCGTCGGACGTTGAGGAACCCAACCGCTATAGAGGGAGTCAGACAATGATTGAGATGACAGTGGAAAGCGTGCGTATTAATTTACAGACAACGCAGCGAGTAGTCATCTTGAAAGCAACAAAGCAGGATCGCTATCTACTCATCTGGATCGCGCAGGCAGAAGCTTATGCCATTGCCATCGAATTGCAAGGCACAAACTCACCGCGACCACTCACGCATGATCTGCTGAGAAATGTCATCAACGACCTGGGGGCAAAAATCGTCAGCATCGTTATATCCGATCTGATCGACGATATATTCTATGCTCGCATCATTTTGGATGTGGCTGGCAGGCATGTTGAGGTAGATGCGCGTCCAAGTGATGCCATCGCGCTGGCAGTGCGCGCTAAATCTCCCATTTTCGTGGAAGAAAGCGTACTCGAACGAGCCGGTGTGGCCTTAGAAAACAGCGAAGATGCCATTGCTCCAACTGCTGAATCCCGCAAAGAACGTGATGGAGAGAACGACAACCTGGACGCATATAGAGACTTTATCAATAGCCTGGACGTGTTGGACGAATTCGGCAAGGAGTAATTAGCAGGGAAGCGGGGAAGCGCGCAGACGCACATTACCGCGAGTTCAGCAGTGCTTTGAGGAAGCGCACCAGAATCCGTGCCAGCACTCCATACGCCAGAATCGCGATCAAGGCTGACAGGTAGCCTATCAAATCTCCCCCAAATTGCGCTAGAAAATTTATATGCTCCACGAGCAGGCGCAACGGCCACGCCAGTAATGCACCCGCGGCGTATACCAGTTCAACTAGCATATTACTGGCCGGAACCCCAAACAGTAATAGTATGACGCGCGCCAGTAAGATGAGTTGCGCCAACACGAACAACATCCCCACAAACGACGGAAACGCGCTGGAATGCGGCTCGCGCAGAGGTATCGCCCGCGCGCCTGAGAACCCTGCTCCGCCTGGCGGGCGACTCTTGCCATGCCCTATGGGCGCTTGCGGCAGCACCGGGTAGACACCCGGCTTTTCAATCAGGGAGGAATAGGGCGCGTCGGGTTGCCCATTTTGGGGAAAGGGCAGCTCCGGCGGCAGTGGCGCAGGAATTGTGTATGAAGAATATCCTCCCATCGAAGAGGCGGGAACAGAATGCGGCGACAGGATAATGGCCGACATTGGCTCGGTCGGTGAATTATGATCGTCGAAATCTTCAAATTGAGGTTCAGAAAGTTTGCGCATTAGGCCATACTCCGCAATTCACTGGACATATACAGGTGTATCTATACTACTATGACGCACTCCCCCATCATTCGTCAAAATTCGGGTACCGCCGCAGTACATCCTCGACCGTCTCGCGCCGTTCCATCAATTGCGCCCCGCCTTCATCCAGCAGTATGACAGCAGGACGCGGCACCAGGTTGTAATTACTGCTCATAGGCAGCGAGTATGCCCCCGCGGCAGGTAACGCCAGCAGTTCTCCATCATGCATAATCGGCAGCATAACCTGCTCGATTAAGACATCGCCAGACTCACAATAGCGACCCGCCACACACACAGCTTCTTCAGGCGGCGCGAACGCTCGCTCAACGGCCAGCGCATTATAGCTGCGCCCCGTACAGCGCGGGACGAATGTTATCTCCCATACCGCCATCCACAAACACATAGGTGACATCACCCGCCGTCTGCTTGCGCGTCCCGATCCGATAGACTGCTACGCCGGCTCGCGCAATAATCGACCGGCCCGGCTCAATCACCAGCGTTGGAGCCGCCAACCCGCCATCACAGTTGCCCAGTTGTCGTTCGATACTTCCCTGCAACGCCCGCGCCAGCGATTCGATTCCCGGCGCATCAACATCCCAACCGCCTCCCGGACTGATCTCTCGCGGCCACCAGCGCGTCTCTTCATACATCTCAAAAGCCAGTGCAAAAAGCCGTTCGATACACACTTCATACGGGCGCGTCTCGCGCAACATCGTCCCCATATGAGCATGTAACCCTACCAGGCGCAATTGGCCCTCGGCCAGGATGCGCGTGAGAGCAGCTTTCGCCTCGCCATTGGCCAGCGCGAAGCCAAACTTCGAGGCAGCGTGACCGGTTTGCAGATAGCGATGCGTCTCAGTCTGCACATCGGGCGCGACCCGCACCAGCACCGCCGGGCGCAAACCTGCGTCACGAGCCAGACCCGTCAGTACTTCCAGCTCGCTCTCGTTATCCAGCACAATACGCCCCACGCCAGCCAGCATTGCCAGCCGCAGTTCTTCCGACGACTTGTTGTTGCCATGAAAGGAAATGCGCTCCACCGGGAAATTCACTCGCCGCGCAACCTGCAACTCGCCGCCCGAAACCACATCCAACCCCATCCCCTGCTCCGCCATCAAACGCGCCATCAGCGGCGACACATAGGCTTTCGACGCGTAGAGAAAACGCACCGGCGATGCCGTGTAATGCTCTGCGAAAGCCCGCTGATACCCCCTGCAAGCATTTACAATAGTGGCGCGGTCAAACATATACAGCGGCGTGCCAAACTCTCGCGCCAGATCAGGCACAGAGTGGTTGGCAATATGAAGCACGCCTTGCGCTGAAAAGGTCGCGCTATCAGGCAAGAGATGCGCGAGTGGATGCAAACTCATGCAAATTCCCCCTTGCGTCCTTTACCCGCTTGAAATGCCCCGGCACCAGCCAGGCTCTCGCCACTGCGCAGCGTCTGCGCGCCAAGCGCGGCCTCGATGCGCAAGCCTTCGGCCAGTTCGCGGCCCAATCCATCGTAGACGGCCTGGCGGTCGTTGCGCATCGCCACCTGGGGGAAATTCGCCAGTTGTCGCCCCAACTCACTGGCGCGTTGCAGGCTCTGCCCGCGTGGCACTACTTCATTGGCCAGCCCCATCGCCAGCGCCTCCACAGCAGGCACCGGCCGCCCCGTCAGAATCAGTTCCAATGCGCGTCCCAGTCCGACAATACGCGGAAGACGCTGGGTTCCGCCATCAACCAGGGGTACGCCGAAACGCCGTTCAAAACAGCCGAAGACAGCCGTTTCATCCGCGATGCGCAGGTCACACCAGCAGGCAAGCTCTATTCCGCCCGCTACACAGTACCCGGCCACAGCCGCGATAGTGGGTTTGCTGACAGAAGTTCGCGTAAAGCCCAGCGGGCCGCGCTCGTCCTGCATCCCTGCTTCCAGCCCTTGCAAATCGCGCAAATCTGCCCCGGCGCAAAATACCTCGTCTCCGCCTGTCAAAATTCCCACTCGCGCCTCTTCATCCGCCTCAAATGCCATCCAGGCCTTATACAGCGCGACCGCGGTAGCCCGGTTGATAGCATTCCTGACCTGCGGGCGATTAAGCCGCATAATCGTTATCGGCCCCTGGCGGAGAACTTCAATTTCGTCGGACATGCTGTTGCGTCCTTTCTTTCCATCGAACAACGTTGATACATAATAAGACAAATTTAACCGATTCACAATGATTTCAGTCATATCAGCCATGAAATTCTACCCGATAGTTGGTGGACTATGTTAAAATAGGACAATATTCTGTAGAGTGTCGAAGAGGAGAACTTGTTGAATATGACCCAGACCGATGATCGTCTCGAGGAGCAGCCTCCTATTCCCGCTGGCAAAACGCCGCGCCTGCGCTTTGCGCCCAGTCCCACGGGCTTTCAGCATATCGGCGGCTTCCGCACCGCGCTGTTTAGCTGGCTCTATGCGCGCCACACCGGAGGCGCCTTTGTTTTGCGCGTCGAAGATACCGATACGGCCCGCACCGTCGAAGGGGCCGTTGAATTTCTGATAGATGGCTTCCACTGGCTTGGCATAGATTATGACGAAGGCCCGCTGGTTGGCGGACCATTTGGACCATACTATCAGACACAACGCCGGGCGCTCTACCAGCAGTACGCTCATCAGTTGATCGCGTCTGGACACGCCTATCGCTGTTATTGCACGTCCGAACGGCTCGACTCGATGCGCAAAGAGCAGATGGCGCAAAAATTGCCGCCGCGCTACGATCGCCGCTGCCGCTACCTGAGCGCCGAGGAACGCGCCGCCAACGAAGCCGCTGGCCTTCCCTGGACGGTACGCTTCGCCATGCCGCTGGACGGTGAAACGGTCGTGCATGACGAGTTACACGGCGATATATCCTTCAAGAATACCGATAACGATGATTTCATTATCCTCAAGTCGGACGGACTGCCAACCTATCATCTCGCCCATGTCGTTGACGATCACCTGATGGAGATCACCCACCTTGCTGCGCGCCGAGGAGTGGATTTCCAGCGCGCCGCGTCACATCCAGATATGGAGAGCTCTGGGCTGGCAACCGCCCTTGATCTATCATGTGCCGGATGTACTGGGCCAGGATAAGAAGAAACTCAGCAAGCGACACAACGCTCCTTCCTGGAAGACCTTTCAGCAGCAGGGCTTCTTGCCCGAAGCCGTCTTTAACTTCCTGGCCTTGATTGGCTGGTCATTTGACGACAAAACCGAGCTATTCACACGCGAAGAGTTAATACAGGTCTTCTCGTTGGAGCGCATCGGCGTATCAGGCGGCATCTACGACGCCGAAAAGCTGGCCTGGATGAACGGCGTCTACATTCGCAAACTCTCCCTTGAAGAGTTCACGCGCCGCGCACTGCCCTACATGGAGCGACCAGAGGTCGAAGGCGGCTTGCCCGATAGTATCTCGCGCCCGCTCGACTTCGACTACACCTCGCGCGTCCTCAGTCTCGAACAGGAGCGACTGCGCACCCTGGGCGAGGCGGCGGCTGCCGTCTCCTTCTTCTATAGCGACGAGGAGTTCGACACGTCCCTGCTGATCCAGAAAGGCATGGATACCGAGAAGACACGCGCCGCCTTAGCGCGCGCGCGCGACGTGCTGGCAAGTCTCGCAACCTGGCATCACGAGGGAATGGAACCGCCCATCCGCGACCTGATAACCGAGACCGGCTTGAAGGCCGGGCAGTTGCTCGGCTCCATCCGCGCCGCCGTCAGTGGTCGCCCGCACACGCCGCCGCTATTCACCATGATGGAAGTACTTGGACGCGAACGCACCATGCGGCGCATCGAACACGCCATCGCCCGGTTAACGGATTAACATGCCACAAAACGATTATATTCTGAGAATAGCCGAACAAATAGGCCGCGCGCTGGCTCAAATTCTCTATCACCAGGAGCGTCAAGACTACCAGGGCGCGCTCACTTTTATCGATGAGCAGTATAAGCAGATGCTTGGCATGGGCGCGGGCTTCATTCATAGCGCCTCCGAAGAAACCCTGCTGGCCTTTCTGACCTCGGTAGGAGAGCTAGATACAGAAAAATGCTGGCTGCTTGCCACGCTGCTGAAAGCCGAAGGCGAAATCCACCAGTTGCAGGAAAACGAAAACGAGAGCTACTATTGCTTTTTGAAAGCCATGAACCTGTATCTTGAGGTTCTCTCAACCGACACCTCCTACGACCATATCGACCCGGTAGCCGAAATCGAGGGACTCACCTACAAACTGGCGGATTATGACCTGCCACAACATACGCAGGAAATGCTCTTCCGCTACTTTGAACGCACAGGCCGTTTCTCTCTGGCCGAAGACACACTCTCGGAACTACTCGTAGCCGACCCCGGCAACCGTGGCATCGTTACCAGAGGCATTGCCTTTTACCACCGCCTCCAGCAGAAAAGCGACACTATGCTGCTAAGCGGAAATCTGAGCAGAGAAGAAGTAGAAGAGGGATTGTCTAAATTGACTGGCACTATGTAAATCATGTGAAAGGAGCATCTATAATCATGAAAGCATCTGAACGTATCGACCAACAAATCGCAGAACTTACCGATTGGCGCGGCCAAATGATCGCCCGATTGCGCAAACTCATCCTCGAGGCCGACCCCGACATCAGTGAGGAATGGAAGTGGGAGACCGCCGTATGGGCTCACCAGGGACTTGTTTGTGCTGTCGGCGCTTTCAAGCAAACAGTCAAAATGAACTTTTTTTCAGGCGCTTCCCTGGAAGATGCACACACGCTCTTCAATGCAGGCCTTGATGCTAAAAAAACGCGAGCCATAGATTTCCACGAGGGCGATACGGTTGATGAGTCTGCCTTGAAAGATCTCATTCGTACCGCTGTAGCTCATAATGTAGGATGAAAAGATCATGTCACAATAAGTCACGCCCTCAATGCTAGAGGCCTGTCGATACTCTTGAGTTGCATCGTTCTACAAAGGGCAAGCGGGAACAGGCGCGGGAATGGCGCAACGCTATAAAGCGAGCTAGCAAAGAGAAGAATTAATAAATATGGAACTCGCTCCTAAAAGTGGGTGTTAGATAACAATCATATGTATGAAAGTTCTTTGAGAAGAACACTCAGTACAGGCTATCACAAGTCATTGCCGCGTTTGGTAGCCTGTACTAAGATAGAAGATAAACTCATTCGTCACAAAACTTCTGCATCTTTTCTCTATCATTAATAGTGATTATAGGATATAATCTTTCATATCTAGCTCAAATTAGTTTTCTAAGTGTTTAGAATGGCAAGAATGAAAGCTGAGAAAGGAGTGGACAATGCATTGTATCTACTGTGGAGCTAATAATCACGATGAAGCTGTCTTCTGTCAGAAATGTGGCAAGCAACTTATGAAATCGGGTCAAGCGGAACAATCCCAAGTTGACCCAACGCAATATGCTGCTCCTCCTTCACAACCCTATGGAAGTTTCCCTTATACGGATTACGGAGCATCGGAACCTGGCACTCCTCCTCCACCGCCTCTTGACACACCCTATGGTGGTTTGCTAAATCCATATGAGCAAAAGCCCCCTCTTTTTACTCCAACTCCACGCCAAAAGAACCGCCGAAAACTCTGGATAATTCTGAGTATCATTAGTGCTCTAGTTCTGATTGCCGTAGCAGGCTTAATCTATTATTCTGTTTCGACCAGTTCTACACCTCAGAAGACCCTTGATACGATATGTAATGCCCTCCTTCGTGATGATTACCAAACTGCCTATAACCAATTTAGTAGTAGCCATCCATTTAGACAGCTAACTGAGCAGCAATACGCTGCCGAAGTCCAGTATAGCAACCAAACTCGCGGTGGCTTGAGTAACTGTGTTGTTAGTGATGTGAGTCAGACCGGTTCTTCTGCTACTGGCATAGCTACTCAGAGCTTTGGTAATGGCACATCTTTGCGGACACTATTAACATTGACAGACGAGAACGGTGTCTGGAAGATCAGTAAGTCAGCAGGCTTATGAAAAAGTGAAAATAGCCATACCCGCGCTTAGTTCTGGAGTGGCTTTAGGCGATTGCAATTTGTTAGCTTTTTGTGGTTAAGTAAGGGCAATCGATTTTTCAAGCTCATTTGTCTAGATTATAGGCTAGTGCAAAATCACGCGACCTTTTCGGGAATAACCAGATGAGGTTCATACGCCGCTCAATAATAAGCGCAGACTCTCTGAGCCAACTGTTTAGCAGTGAGCAAGGTATTGGGCTCGACAACGTTACGCTTGCCGTGGACCCACTTGGGCTCAATGGGGTTGAGCCAGGGACTTTTTGTAGGAAGATACAAGGGCAGGATACGCACGTCTTTCTTTTCTTTCCTCACTTCAATATTATGCAGACGAATCCAGGAACGCACCATTTTGCTCACATGCCAGGAGGCATTATCCCAAATCAGCAACCATGAGGTCTTGCCTTGTTTTTGCAACTTCGTACAGCACCACTCCAAAATTGCTCGTCATATCGCTAACGGGTCTACCATCCACAAAACGCAGGGACATCTCTTCACGGACTGGCTCTGAAACTGTTCCCTCTTGCCACAGAACGCCATAGCAGGCAAGTGCCTTGGGGTCAGGATCATCCTTTTGCCAAGTTTGTTCCACCAAGTGGAGAGGATGTTCCTTCTCTTGCCATGTATGCATATGGGGAAGGGCAAAGCGGCTCCACCAGACTTCATCTTGAAATCCGATAGCCCAGGTTGGCTGCGAACTCGCCCAAGCAATCAGCCGGTCACGAGCGTTTTTTTTTAAGAGGTATTGCGGATCAGGACTCGTAATCCAATGTTTTGCACGTTTCCAGTTCGTTTTCAGCCGTTTGAACGCTCGGCGTATGGTTTCTGTGGAAACCTCGTAATCAATGATTCCCCTGCTCAAAACTGACTTGGGCCGCCAGTTCCAATGTCCACGTCCCGCGATCTCAACCAAAGTCACGCGGACTGCGATGTAAGAGGTCTTTCAATTGCTGACAACCCTCCTCGGAGAAGGTCGTTCGCAGTTGGTGTGGACGCGATGAGACTTCTTGGAGCACGGCGAGACCGGAAGCGTTGAAGCCATGGAGCACATTGCGAACCGTCTGATCGTTGCAACCAAGTTGGGAGGCTATTGCGGGAGCTCGTTGCCCGCGAGATGAGGCGAGCAAGATCTGGCAGCGCCGCAGCACAAAGGCATCTGACGAACGCAACCCCGCTTGGATTTTCTCTCGTTCGTCGTCAGTTAGGCATCGGATAAAGATGGGTTTTCTCATTGCTGGTTTACCTTCGATTCGTACTACAACCGTAGTTCTTCCTCAATTGGAGATAAGGATGAAGAGAGTTGGAGAACAAGATCGATGCTCTCTCTTTGCAGATTTTAGAAGAAGTGGAAGCAAGGGGCCTCATCTGGTACAGTCACACTCCGCTGGGAGAAGCAAGTGTGTTACAGAATCCCTTTAAAGAACAGGCCCCGCAGACATATCCCTTATTGGCACAATGCTGTAGCCGCCATGAGCACGAATAATCACCTTCCCGCATTCCGCACATTTCGTCGGCTGATAGCTCGGTGGGTTTTGGAGCTTCTCGAAATTGTACTCATTTGTTGCCATATCCACATAGTCCTCGGTGTCGAAGCTTTCACGGCACGTTTTGCAGGTTTGCCAGGTACCAGTATGACCCTCATGATAGTGATAGGCACAGAGCGTGTAGCGATCGTGATTGCGCCAACAGCTATTGCGGGCATAAGAAAACATCACATACGTGTCGCTATCATCGCATATCCAGTGGTCACAACAAAGCGTTTTGGTTAATTTCCTGGTTTTCCCACACAAGCCACAACGAGGCTTGGATACCGTTTTGTTTGTCGTTTTTGCCATCGCGAACATTCTCCATTGGTTAGCTTGTTGCTCTCCCACTCTCTCCCAGAGTGTGGCTCGCAGACTTTCTCCTTATGAGGAATGCTTCACTCGTGGGTTTTCTCGTGTCTCATTTGTTTTCGATTAGGAGATCAACAGAAAGAGAGGTCTTCTCATCCCTTCTATTCTACCACATTCCCTATTATCTTTCGTGAATTTGCACTAGTGAGCTTTTATTTGTCACCCTGTCAATGGCTTCTAAGGCGGCATGGCACGAACTTACTTTCTCGTGTATAATACGTACTTAACCATGGCTTAACATTTGATTAACATTCCTGCCATGGTTACGTAAGCGAGAATTCATGGCTGCAAGTCGCACGCAAGAAGTTTTTCTACCCAGAAGAGGTAAACGAGTGTCCTCCATCAAATCGACGCAGGTGGCGCGTTCGACAGTAGCCGACACCTGGCGCTGGCTTTGGCCCGATGTGCTGATGCGCATTATTCCACTTGGCGCCATCCCTTTTCTGTATATCGTACTCTTCCACCTGCCTCTTTCCTTCCTGGGAGTAACGTTGCGCGACTGGCCACTACAACTCGCTTTAGGCTGCGGCTTCGGGCTGGCAATGGCCGCGTTTGCCATTTTCTATCGCGTGACCGTCGTCGGCCCCTGGTTTCGCTGGCCGACACCCGGCGATCACGCGCTGCAAAGCTTCTACTACCTGTTCATCAATGGCCCGATCGAAGAACTCTTTTTTCGCGGCTTCCTGCTGGCCGCTGTCACCCAGTGGACGGGCTGGATCGGCTGGGGCTGGCTGGTCAGCACAACCGTATACACGCTCTACCATCGCCTGGGCAAGTGGAGCTGGCGCAGTGTGGGCGGTGTAGGACTGGCGGGCCTCGTCTTCAGCTTTCTCTACCTGCTCCAGCCAACTCCACGCTCATTATTGGCAGTAGTAATTGTGCATGGCTTAACCACCTGGGGCTTCCTCAGCCTGGGCGACGAGTTTATGTATCGCCGCTGGAAACACAAACAACGTCGGACACCCTCTTCGTAAACCATGTGAAGGCATAATGACTTTTTCTTTTCCTCTACGTCATAATAGTAGGAGAATGCAAGCTCCCATGGCTTTACCAGCTATCCTAGTCTTGTTACCTTTCTTATACCGATTTGTCTGGCAAGTAAGTATAATTAATCAATCATTGGCAGCTTGCAAGTATAGTGTTTTAGTATTACTTACTTCATCGTTACCTGGAGGATTACTTCTTTGAAAATTGTTGTTACCGGCGGGGCTGGCTTTATCGGTTCTCACCTGTGCGCCCGTTTATTGCAAGATGGACACAGCGTACTATGCGTGGATAATCTGCTCACAGGTTCAGAGCGCAACATTGAATCCTTACGCCCTCATCCCCATTTTACATTCTTAGAACACGATGTGACCAAACCTTTCACCTTTGAGGCAGATGCCATCTATCATATGGCTAGCCCTGCCAGTCCGGTCGGCTACATGGAAAACCCCATTGAAACGATTTTAGTCAACAGCCTGGGTACGTATATGATGCTCCAACAGGCGCGCCAGCAGCACGCCATGTTCCTGTTCACCTCGACATCAGAGGCTTACGGCGATCCCCTGGTGCATCCACAGCGCGAGGACTATTGGGGCAACGTAAACCCTATCGGGCCGCGCGCCTGCTATGACGAAAGCAAACGTCTGGGCGAAACGTTGACGATGGAGTTCTATCGACAATACCAGCTCAATGCACGTATCGTGCGCATCTTCAATACCTATGGCCCCAATAGCCAGGCTGATGACGGTCGCATGATTCCTAATTTCATCACCCAGGCTCTGCAAAACAAACCCCTGACCATCTATGGAGATGGCAGCAAAACACGCAGTATCTGTTATGTGAGCGACCTTGTAGAGGGGCTTATGCTCGCCATGTTCAAACCCTCCACGGCAGGCGAAGTAATCAATCTCGGCAATACCGATGAACACACCGTGTTTGAATTCGCGGAGACGATTATTGGCTTATGCAACGCCACTTCTTCCATACTGTTTGAACCAGGCCGCATCGACGATCCTGAGCGCCGCCGCCCCGATATCACCAAAGCGCAACAAATCCTGGGCTGGCAGCTACAGGTGAGCAAAGAAGAAGGACTGCGCCGCACCATCGAGTGGTTTAGCAAGCAGCTTCCTCACCTGACGACAGTTTCATAGAAGTGTTCGCGCACTTCCTGAGAATGTGATGTATTCGTATGCAATTTCCCGAAGCGGGTGAGTTCCCGCAATCCCGCCGCGATTTATGGCTGTTATCTTTATGGAGCAGAGGCCAGGGGATCATCACCGCGCCAAATGTGGTGGGCGTGTTCGCCTGTGCTGCGCTGCTTTTTTTGCTGCTCGTCCCGCCATTGCCCTGGAATATCCGCCTGCCTCTCTATTGCGCAGTCCTGGTATGGACCGTTTTGCGCCCGCGCACAGCGCTCTACCTGCTGCCATTCGCTATTCCCTGGGGATCGCTTGACTACATCGACATCAGTGCCTTGCGCCTCGACAGCGCGGATATGCTGGTCGTCTTTCTCGCCCTGGGCTGGCTCATTAATTGCGGACTGCCAGCGCATACCAGGCTACGCGACCGCGAAGCTGCCCAGGTACCATTCTACTTGATACTCTCTATGCTGGCCTTGCTGGGCGCGATGGCGCTTTCAATGAAGGTAGCGCTCAACGTCAAGGATAGCCTGAAAGAGATCAGCAAATGGCTGGAAGTGCTGGTCATTCTCCTGCTGGGTAGCCAGTACCTGCGCACGCGTCGCCAGATATGGACAATTATAGCTCTGGTGTGCATTGCTGGAGTGACGCAGGCTTTTTACGGCTACAGCCAGGCGTATCTCAATCTCGGCCCCGTGTCATTCATACGCAGCGATGTCCTGCGCGTATACGGCACATTCGGCCAGCCTAACCCTTTCGCGGCATACATCAACCTGCCGTTGAGCATCACCCTTGCCCTGACCCTGCTGGGGCGCGACTGGCTAACCCGCACTCTGGCAGGCATCGCCACCATCGCGCTGGCGCTGGCCGAATTCCTGTCGCAATCGCGTGGCGCCGAAATCGCGCTCGCGGCGGCATTCGTCTTTATTGTGCTGGCCGGGATGCCCGCTATCCGTAAAATTTTCCGCGTCGTGGGTATCGCCTTGCTGGGATTTCTGGCGGCCTTGCTGGCAGGCCTGGTACCACAGTCTCTTTTCAGTCCCGCGCTAAAATTCCTGGGGCTTTCGGGCATCTCGCTGGTTGAACCAAATAACGCCGACTTCTCGACAGCCGAACGCCTCGCTCACTGGATCGCCGGACTCCACATGTACTTCGATCATCCCATTCTCGGCGTAGGGATCGGCAACTACCCCGACGCCTACCCACCCTACCACATCTCGATATTCTTAGATCCGCTGGGACACGCGCATAATTACTACATCAACATTGCAGCCGAAATGGGAACTATTGGCCTGATCGTCTACCTGTTCTTCCTATTCGCCATCTTTTTCGCCGGAATGCGCATCTTGCAACGTATAAATAGTAGGTACAAGTGTGCAAAAGCGTTGCCTGTGGAGTCTCAACCACCCATCCAGGCGCCCCTGGGTACCAGGCACAAAGTGGCATTGCTCTTTCGCCCTCTCAGCCTGGTTCGCCATTACCGTCAACAGTGGCCGGTTGAAACCGTCGGAATGCTTACCAACGACCGCGCGCTAGCCATCGGATTGATCGCCGCGCTGATCACCGTAAGCGTGCATAATTTTGTCGATGACGTGTATGTACATAGTTTGACCAGTCTCATCGCGTTACTACTCATCGCGCTTATCCGTTTAGAGAGAGTAACGCCCAATGCATAATACTAGCAAGTTCCCGGAGGATAAATTGATAACCCAAAATACGAGTACGAGTAGCGTGTCCACTGACAATACGATCATGGAAGCCAGTGTACCTGCCGAGGATATAGAGAAAAAGAAAGCGGAATTATTACAACAGGAGAGCAATCAGGAACCGGAGATTACCCGCGATCAGCTTTCCATCGGCAAACGCCTGCTCAACTGGCGCACCATCGTCCCCCTGGTCATCGTCGTAGTGGCGCTGGTATACTTTGCGAAGCAGGCCCATATCAACCCGCAACAAACATGGGCTGCAATCAAGGCCGCGAAAATCTGGTTCTTGCTCGCTGCCTTTCTCATCTATTACCTTTCATTCCCAATTCGCACTCTACGCTGGCGTATCTTACTTGAAAATATAGGCTATACGAAAACCAATGGCGTGCATCTTCCCAAATTTCCAAAACTGCTCGAAATTCTCTATATCTCCTGGTTCGCCAATGTCATCGTTCCCGCTAAACTGGGCGACCTCTATCGCGCCTACCTGTTACGCACAGAAACGGGCCTGCCCGCTTCTCGCACATTCGGTACCGTACTGGCGGAACGTTTGCTTGATCTGCTCGTGCTTTTAATGCTCTTCATCCCCGCAGTCATTATCAGCCTGCACGAAAACCTGCCGAGCCAGCTTCATGCGGGTCTGATTGTGACACTTGCACTGGTTGTTGCTGGCGCTGTCGCGCTATTCGTCCTGCGTGCCTATCCCAGGCAGGTTGCTCGCCTCGTGCCCACCCGTTTCCGCGCTCATTACAACCAATTCCAGGAAGGCACGCTCGGCTCATTTCGCCGCGTTCCCCGCCTGGGCGCATTAACCGTGGGAGTTTGGGCCTGCGAGTCCTTGCGCTTCTTCTTTGTAGCCCTGGCCTTTGGGCTGATTAGTGGGAACTTATTACATATTGTAGCCGCCTCACTCTTCATCGCGCTTGGCGAAGCATTGCTCACAGTCGTGCCGTTCACGGGCGGCGGCGTTGGCCTCGTTGAAGGCGGCATGTTTGCTATGATCGCTCTCTTCACCACCAATACCAGCCAGGCCGCAGCCGCTATCTTGATGGACCGCACCATCAGCCTCTTCAGCATCCTTGTATTCGGCTTCATTGTCTTTATGATCGCCTTCGGGCGCGATGCCCGTAAAGCCTCCCTGAAACAGAAAACAGTCTGAAAAGCGTTCTTCATCTTCATAAGGTGATATGCAAGAATATACTGTACAACTAGATTGTAATATCAATCTGACCGGCGCGGAAATCGATACAGCCCTCCAGCGCATACTGGCATCCGAGCTGTTGGAGCTAACCGTGAGTCGCACATTGCAGGCGGTGCATATCTCACAAATCGTTACGCTCTCGCTGGTAATTACAGACGATAGCGAGATGCAAACACTTAATCACCAGTATCGCCAGCAGGACAAAACCACCGATGTGCTTTCGTTTCCCCTGCTCGACGAACCGCTCGTTGATGCCCCCGCCAACCAGCTCTGGCAGGTTGAAGAAGTTGAAGGGGAAGAAGAATCAGGCGAGGAGCATACAGGGAAAAAGGCGCATCCGGCTTTCATCACGCCATCCGACATGCCCACCAATCTGGGCGATATCGTTATCTCCTGGCCAACAGTCACTCGACAGGCAGAGCAAGCTGGCCATTCACCCTCCTACGAACTGCTTTACCTGCTCTCACATGGCACTTTGCACCTGGTTGGCTACGACGATCAGACCGAAGAGGGCTACCAGGCCATGGTGCGTTTGCAAGCATCCATCATGCGAGAAGTCGATTGGAAGACACTTTCACCATGAGTACCCCACCCACCCTGCCACAGAGAAAAGGCCTGGCAAAATTTATGGCCGGATTTGGCTTTGCTTTCAGCGGCCTGTGGCACGTCATTCGCACCCAGATCAACATGAAAGTGCATATCACCATCGCCTTCATTGCCATTGCGCTCGGCATCGTTCTTCATATCTCGACGATCGAATTTGCGCTCATCTTCGTGGCAATCGCGGGAGTGCTGATGGCGGAAATGTTCAATACGGTCATCGAACTCTGCGTAGACCTGGCCTCGCCCTCCTACCATCCTCTGGCAAAAACAGCCAAAGATGTCGCAGCCGGAGCCGTGCTACTCAGCGCCATAATGGCTATCATCATCGCGCTATTCGTCTTCGGGCCGCACCTGTGGGCATTGATACACCGCTAGAAGAAATTTATTTCACTCGCGCAACATACTGGCCGGTACGAGTATCCACGCGAATCCTATCGCCAGGATTAACAAACAGAGGAACATTGATACTCGCGCCCGTTTCCAGGATAGCGGGCTTGGTCACGTTGTTCGCGGTATCGCCGCGCACGCCCGGCTCTGCGCTTTCTACAAGCACCTCTACAAAGTTCGGCAGTTCGACGGCAATAATCGTCTCGCCATCAACCAGTAACTCCACAATGTCCTGCTCTTTGAGGAAGCGCACCGCGTCTCCCAGCATCGACTTCGAGATGGGCTGCTGGTCGAAGGTCTCGGTATTCATGAAAACATAGTCTTCGCCATCGACGTACAGGAACTGCCAGTTCTGATGCTCAACGCGCACCGAGTCAATCTCTTCGCCAGCGCGGAAACGCTGCTCGATTACACGCCCGGTACGCAGGCTCTTCAAGTTCACGCGCACAAAAGCGCGCCAGTTGCCTGGACTGACATGATGAAACTCGGTTACTGTATACAATTCGCCGTTATAGCGAATAACCATGCCATTAAAAAAATCTGCCGTAGATGTTGCACCCAATGGAGTGAACCCCTTTCCTTATTTCAAACTCGTCTTATAGAAACAAAGGGGGTGTCTGCGGGCTATTCGCCGCAGGCGAACAGCCCGCAGACACCCCCTTTGTTTCATCGCCGCCGCAGGCGATAAGGTAACATGCTCATCGCATTATCTGGTTTTTTGAACCATCAGATTATAGATGAAAAAGGCCGGCGCTGTCAAAGATTTTTCACGAGCTGCTCCACCTGGTCGGAGAACTTCGCCAGGCGTTTCTTCTTCAAGTTTTCGCGTAAAATCCAGTTGATATCGGCATCATCCCACAAAGCGCACTCGCGCATCAAAGCAAAACCCTGCTCAGGCAAAGCGGCTGTAATCACGCTGAGGGTATAACCCGTTGCCTGGCGTAATACCCGCACATCCTCACGTTTGCGTTCAGACAGGGGAATAGCGTGAAAACGCCTCAAGATAACTTGCTGCATATCAAAGGCCGCTACTCTCATCGCTGCATCATACATGAGAGACGGTTCAGCGATGGCCGCGATACTGGCGCGCTGCTGCCAGAAATTGCCCTCGCTGGCCCACATGCGTAAACAGACGCTCGTTTCTTCCGGCGCCGCTTCCAGCAGCCGTTGAAAAGCTATGGCCGTTCCTTCGCGAACCCGCCAGGAAGCGTTACAAGCAAACTCGCTCAAACGCGCAATCATCGTGGAACGCCACGCCGTGTGTACCGCAGCGCACATCCCGCAGGCCACGACACCACACAGGACAACAAATTCACCGGGTGTATTGACCTCCAACGTTTTTTCTTCGCGCATCAGGTGCTCGATTACACGCCGAACATCATCCTCCCGCGTGCTAACCACCTCCGCCAGCAAGTTACTGACATCATCCACCAGCTTCAAATTCGCGCGCGCTCCCGGCAGATGACTCTGCTCGCGCAAGAAAAATTCAAGGGGTCGCGGGTTATCCTGCAACGCGCGTAAAATCAGGGGTGACAGTGTGTCATCCATAGCTGCACTTCCTTATTAGTAACCTCCATTACCTGATTGTATCATATCCGGTCGTATGAAATGCGCCGAACGAATGGGGATGCCTGCGGCGCAGGCGTCCCCATTCGTTCGGCGCATGTCATACAACGAAAGATTATCTCACGCCGACTTTGCTGTGAAGGTCAACGTGATAACCACCTTATTTTGCGCGATGGCGATGTTCGCCAGGTTCGGCGGCTGGATGCCGAAATCCGTCATGTAAATGGTGCTGGTTGCCGTACCGGTTATCGTATTGCCCACCACATTGCCCTGCACATCGAAGACCTCTTTATTGGTCTTGCCGTGCATGGTCAGGTTGCCGGTCAGTTGAAAATGTATGGTCTGCCCGTCGGTATAGCTCGCCGGTAAGCCCTGCGTGCTGACAGAGACGAAGGTTGCATATGGATAGGTATCGGTTTGCAGCGTATTCTGCTGTATGTAGCCATCACGCCTCGACGAATCCGATTGCAGCGTCCTCAGATCTACTTGAATGCTCATGCCCGCGACGAGTGGCGATGCGCCGGATCGTATCTTGAAGCTCCCTTGCACAGAACTGGTCTTGCCAATCGCGTCGTTATTCGGCTTATTTTGAAAAACCAGGTTTTCATAGACGCTATACGCTGCTGTGGTCTGGGCAGGCACAATCTGAAAAGTGGTCAATCCCGTTGACGGGATGGGCGTTCCGGTAGCAGTAGCCGCCCCCGGCGCAATATGAGCCTGCGTCGAAGTAACGGCACTGGCAAAATGCGCCGTGTAAATCATACCAGCGACGATGATAACAATCACAATGCCGGTTCCAGCCAGCAAAAAATGTCGTAATTTCATGATCCTTCCTTGCTTATCTCTAAACTGTCCGGGAAATCTCCATGTGCCGGGGGCAAGGAGAGCTTTACTATCGTTCCCTGCTCAGGAATACTGGAGAGAGTGAGCTGACCTTCATGAGCGAGCGCGATTCTTTGCGCAATTGAAATGCCGAGGCCAGTGCCTCCTGCTTCACGCGAGCGGGCCTTGTCCACGCGATAGAAACGCTCGCCCAGGTGCGGCAAGTGTTCGGCTGCGATGCCGATGCCGGTGTCGCGCACCTCCAGGAACGCTTTCCCATCTTGCTCTCCGGTACGCGCGATCACATGACCACCCTGTCGGTTATATTTGATTGCATTGTTGAGCAGCACGAGCATGGCCTGCTCCAAAAGTACCGGGTCGCCAATTACATAGGCATCGCCGCTACTTTCAACTTCGACTGTCACGCCGCGTTGTTCGGCAAAGGCCTGCACCCGACGCGCTCCCTCCCTGATCAGCGCTGCAAGGTTGACCACCTCGTGTTCTCGATGGATACTCCCCGTATCCAGCCGGGCCAGTGTCAGCAAGTTGGTTGCCAGGTTCGACATATGATGCGCTTCGGCTACGATATCCTCCAACAGTGCCGCGTCCTCTTCATCCAGGCGCTCGCGCCCGCGCAGCAGCACCTCGGCGTCGGCGCGCAGCAGTGTCAAAGGGGTGCGCAATTCGTGCGCCGCATCAGCAATGAAGCGCTGCTGGTTGGCCCAGGACAGGCGCGCCGGGGCTAATGCGCGGTTCGACAGGAACAACCCGCCTGCTCCCGCTCCCAGTAGCGCCACTCCACCAACAACGAGCAAGAGCGTGAGCAACAAGGAGAGTTCGTTTTCCTGTGCCTGAATATATTCGCCAATCACTATAACTCCCACATTCCCTGACGGGCCTGAAATCACCTGAGCAGTGCGATAAATCTGCCCAACCGAACCTCCATCTACAATATCGTTGGCCTGGCCCGACGGCGACCGCAAGGCCGTCTGCGCGAGATTGTTGTCGAGAAAGTCGGACGGGAGCAATGTTGTATATCCGCTTTGCGCTATCAATGAACCATTCTGATCAAAGCAAGCAATAATTTCGTACATTGATTGTCCCGAATTAGAAAAAGGAGCGCCAAATTGACCCGGCTGGCCTGAAGTGTTTGATGAAACACCTGGCGGCTTACACCCATGATCAAACGGGTCCGCGAACCATTGACGCGCATGTCCGTTCGCGCTCGCCGCCGCTGCATCGGCAACAGGCTGAAGCAGAAAATGCTGCACTGAAAAGTAGAGCGCCACGCTAAATAGCACCAGCGCCGCGCCCAGCACCAGGCAATACCAGAGCGTCAGGCGCAAACGCAGCCCCTGGAATAGAGCCGCGCCCGGTTCGCGCGATAGGCGGCCCCTTCTGAGTTGAAACCACGAGGCAGGTCTATTCCAGCTCATACGCTTTCTTCCTTATAACTTCTTTGTTATGCTTCGATCTTATAACCAACGCCACGCACTGTCTTAATCAATGAATGCGAGAAACCCTGATCTATCTTGTCGCGCAGGTAGTGAATGTAGATATCCACCACATTCGAGAGCGCCTCAAGATCATATCGCCAGACGGAATCAACAATCTGCGTGCGTGTGAGCACCCTGCCAGGGTGACGCATCAGGTATTCCAGTAGGGCAAACTCTTTAGCCGTCAACTCGATCACTCGCCCCGCCCGGCGCGCCTCGTGTCGTACCAGGTCAAGCATCAGATCGCCTACCGCAAGCTGGGGAGACTCCTCGAAATGACGATCGCGCCGCCGCAGCAAGGCATTGATGCGCGCCAGCAACTCCTCCATCGCAAAAGGCTTGGTCAGATAGTCATCCGCGCCCACGTTGAGACCCGTTACACGATCCTCGACGGACCCACGCGCAGTCAACATCAATACCGGTGTCACCATACGCTCAGCGCGTAACTGGCGGCAAATCTCAAGCCCGTCCATCCCCGGCAGCATCACATCCAGAACCACCACATCATAAGTATCGGAGAGAGCAAGGTTCAGACCCGCGTTCCCATCATAGGCCAGGTCAACCGTATGGCGCTCCTCCAAAAGAACGCGGCGCAGCAGATGCGCCAGGCGCTGCTCGTCTTCTACAACAAGAATATGCATTGCTTTTTCCCTTGTTTCTCTTCTATCGGCAAGGATTCTCGCTCCCGACACTTGGAAGAATACCATCAATTTATTGAAACGAGATTGGAAGCAGATGTGAAAATTCCAATGTGACATCATAGCACACGTATTCCCGTTCTTGCATTCTTCCAGCAATGTAGGAACCCTTTCTGCTTAGCGCCAGCACCGCAAGCTATAGAATCAATGCCCACATGAGAATTTCCTCATCTTCTTCCAATACCCTTCTCATCAATAGTTGCTATGCTGATGAAAAACCCTCTTTGAAAGGAATAGCATCTTGATCGAAACTATAACTTACGATGAGAAACCAGCGGTTGACATAGTCAATCCCGACCAAAACCGCCCCGTAGCGCCAGATACGCGCGACCAGTTGGCACATCACGCACCCATACACGGTCGCTTCCATACTTCCAGGCAAATACTGCGCTTTGCCCTGGCAGGTGGATTGAATACCCTGCTAGACCTGTTGATCTTGAATAGCCTGTTATGGCTTTTCCCTACCAACAGCTCAAGTACGCTCCTGGCATACAATTCACTCGCTTACAGCGTAGGTGCCATCAACAGCTTTCTCTTCAATAAGTATTGGACCTTCGGACAAAAACAGCGCACCACACGCGCGGAACTGGCGCGCTTCACTCTCATCACGATGGGTGGTATCGCCTGGAGCAGCGCCATTCTCTGGCTCGCAAGCCGCGCCCTCCATCCCTTCCTGTTCAATGCGACGCTGTGGGCCAACGTCTCGAAGCTGCTAGCCATCGCCGGTACCGCGCTCATCTCCTACCTGGGAATGCGCCTGTGGGTCTTTGTCAGCAAGAAATCGGAGATGAGAAATCTCACATGTGTTTCCAACGAAACTCCAATAGCAGGGCTGTAAGATTGAACGCAAAGGGAAATATTCTCTTGAATAACCACAACTTATTACGCAAATGAGGGGAACTATGTCTGATACATTAGAAGAAGCGATCGCTCCTGCCCCATCCCAGTATGTTGAAGACCGCCCGCACACGTCACCGTCCCGGTTATGGCAACGCATAGGCCTTGGCGGAGTGATGCTCATCTCGATCTTCATGAACTTTTTTCAGTTAGGGCAAAATGGCTTCGCTAATCTCTACTATGCCGCCGCCATCAGAAGTATGCTGGACAACTGGAGAAATTTCTTTTTCGTGGCATTCGATCCCGGTGGCTTCGTCACCGTAGACAAGCCGCCCCTGGGCTTCTGGTTGCAGGCGGCCAGCGCCAAAATCTTCGGCTTCACGCCTTTCAGCATCTTTCTACCCCAGGCGCTGGCCGGAGTGCTCTCGGTCTTACTACTCTATTCCCTGGTGCGGCGTCACTTCGGCGTTGTAGCCGGGCTGCTGGCGGCGTTGGCGCTGGCCATCAGCCCCATCAGCGTGCTGACCAACCGCAATAATACCATCGATAGCACGCTGGTACTCGTCATGTTGCTGGGAGCCTGGGCAGTATTAAAAGCGGCGGAGAATGGCAAGCTGCGCTGGCTGCTGCTCTGCGCAGTCTTCGTCGGCCTCGGCTTCAACATCAAAATGCTGGAAGCCTACCTCGTCGTACCCGCCTATGGCCTGCTCTACCTGCTGGCCGCGCCCCGCCGCATCTGGATACGCATCGCGCACCTGGCCCTGGCAGCATTACTCATGCTCACCATCTCGCTCTCCTGGGCCGTCGCGGTAGACCTGACCCCGGCTTCGAGCCGCCCCTACGTCGGTTCGAGCCAGAATAACTCTGAACTCAGCCTGGCGCTCGGCTACAACGGCATTCAACGCCTCATTGGACAAGTCTTTGGAGGCAATGCTGGCACTACGAACACGGGCAACACGAGTGGAAACTTCACCCCCGGACAATTCCCCCCTTCCGGCACATTTAATGGTGGGAACTTCCCACGCCCCACAACAGGCGGCCAGCCACCGCAGGGTTTTGGTGGTGGGAATGGCGGCGGTGGTGGCGGCCAGTTCAACACAGGCAATCCCGGCCTGCTGCGTCTCTTTAACGAGCCATTAGGCGGGCAGATTGTCTGGCTCTTACCCTTCGCACTGCTAGGCATACTCGCCCTGGCCTGGCAACGCCGCCCGCGCTTCCGGGGCATACCCGACTTCAGCCCGCAGCAGCGCTCAATGATTTTATGGGGCGTGTGGCTGCTGACTATGGCGGTATTCTTCAGCATCGCCAGTTTCTTCCACCAGTACTACCTGTCAACGCTCGCCCCTGCCATTTGCGCTCTCTTCGGCATCGGCGCAGTCGTCATGTGGCAGGATTACCGGCGCTCCGGCTGGCGCGGCTGGCTGCTGCCCCTCGCGCTCCTGCTAACCGCCCTTGAGCAAATTCACATTATCGCGAGCAATCCGTCCTGGGGAACGTGGCTGATCCCCCTGATCGCCATCCCCTGCGCAATCGCGGCCGCCGTCCTCGTCGTGGCTCGTTTGATGCCGCGCCTGCGGCTTAGCGCGCGTGTGCTGGCCCCGGCGCTCTGTGTCGCTTTGCTGGCGCTCATGCTCACCTCGGCGGTGTGGTCTGCCATCCCCGTGCTGGCAAATCAGGCGTCAAACCTTCCAGTGGCAGGTCCGAGCGGACAATCCGGCGCTGGTTTTGGAGGAGGCAATAGCACCGCCGATACCGCGCTCATCACATACCTGGAAGCGCACAAAGGCAGCGCGAAGTACCTGGTTGCCGTAGCCAGTGCGAACGAAGCGGACGCTATCATTCTGGCCACCAATCAGCCCGTCATGGCGCTGGGCGGCTTCACCGGTAGCGACCCCATCCTGACCACAACCCAGCTTGCCGCGCTGGTCAAGAATGGCACAATCCGCTACTTCTTGCTCAACGGCAGCGGCGGAGGCGGCCCAGGCGGCGGCCAGAGCGCATTGACCACCTGGATCACCCAGCACGCCACCGCAGTCCCATCCAGCCAGTGGCAATCCTCCTCCTCAACAAGCGGCGGATTTGGCGGCGCAGGCCAATTGTACGAAATCACGTCAGGTTCGTAAAAGTACAGACTGGTGAGCCATTTGATTTTATCAAAGCGCCTCCTTCCGTAAATATGCGGAAGGAGGCGCTTTGTACCCTTGCGATTCCTCTCTTGCTTTTGTGAAACTTCATCATCACGTCTGCTCAACTCACCCGGAGAATGAATAGAGCCACATTATGAGAGAAATCACATACTAATTCCAACGGTCATCACATCTATCCATTCTATACTTCAATTGCGGCAAACAAAGTGGCCGCATCAATTTATGCAAAAGAAAGGAGGTAAAGTATATCAATGGAAAATAATGAAGAGTTGGCCTGGACCCCGTTAGATCAGCCATCCGCATCGCGCAGGCGCGGGCGCAGATGGCTCGTGATCGGGGGCCTGGCACTTGCCCTTATGCTCGCCCTGGGCATCGGCACGATCATCGGTTCGATGACTGGCACGACCCAGGCTTCGGCCCTTACGCAGTCGAGCGCCAGTAACGCCCAGGCTTTGACCTTCACGCAGGGAGACACCAATAGCTCCCAAACGGTGAACAATGCTCCGGGCAACTTCAATGGCCCGCGGGCATCGGATGCGACACCGGGAGCAAACGGCCCTTGTGAAGCAATGACCGTCTCGAGCGTGAAGGGCAATACGATCGTGGCAAAAACGTCAAGTGGCAGTTCTGTCACGATCCATACGACAGCAAGCACCCGCTACACCCAGGCGGGTAAAACTGTCGCCGCCAGCGCCATCACTGCCGGCACCCGCATCAGCGTCATGGGAACGCATAACAGCGATGGGAGCATCACTGCTACCAGCATTGACATCGGTCGCTAGCGTGCCTCCCCTTCTCTTCTCCCCCTCCCCCAGTGGCTCCGCCGTCACACCAGACGCGCGGGGCCACTTCCATATAAAATCATCATGCTCCAAAGTTTCTTCTTTGCCCGGTCCCTATTGCTGGATCGGCTGATAGGTGAGGATTACGGTCCCCGTCCGAGTCGTTTTTGCAGAGATGAGGTTCAGTCTCTTAAGGCTGCCCTCACCTTGGAAGAGACGCTTTCCGTTGCCTGCCACAACCGGGTGGACCAGCAGTATCAGCTCATCCAGAAGGCCTTGTTCGAGGAGGGAGGAGACGAGAGTGGGACTTCCGGCAGTGCCAATGTTCTTTCCTGGTAGCTGCTTCAGTTTCGCGATTTCCTGGGCGAGATCCCCCTTGACCAGTGTCGAGTTCTTCCATGCTTCGACGCTGTCCAGGGTGGTCGAGAAGACGTACTTGGGCGTGGAGTTAATGAAGCTTGCAAACGGTTCATCAGTGGCGGTTGGCCAGTATGGTGCCCACTCCTGATAGGTCACTCGCCCCAGCAGGACAGCGTCCTGGGAGGTGAGCTGTTCCATCATGGCCTCCCCCATATCCTCATCGAAGTGCTCTTGCCATGTACCAGGCGATTCCACGACACCATCGAGTGTCATAAACAAACCTGCGACGACTTTTCTCATAATGATTCCTCCTTTGATTCTGATCTCGTGAGAGATATTTTGAAAGCGTCGCTAGTATAGCATATGTGATCAAAGAATACTTCTCCGACCAGTGATGTGATGAGGCGGGTAACACAAGCTGTTCGGGTGAAAGCGGCGCGATTACTTCAGACCAGGTTTTGCTGGTAGTTCTCTCAACCGGTGTAGAATGTGGTAAGTGAGAGAGCCTGTTAACACTTGGCAGTCTATAAGGTGGGCGTCAGGCTGCCTGCTGTGTCCGTAGGTGTGGATACGACCGGCAGCGTGGCAGGAGGTAGAACCGTGGGATCGATGGAAATAATCTTGATCTGCGAGACGCTGTATGGCAGCGTATTCCCCTCGCCAATCACGTTGTGAATAGAGATCGAGATCGAATTGGCATCCACGCCCGGTTGCTGCCGCAGATAGAGGCGCGCATCTGCCAGCGTCATGCCTTTGATGTGATTCTGCATGGCCTGTAACTGTGCGGGCGTATAGCTATATTCCTCCACGCCAGCCACCGCAACCTTCAACATCACCACGCCCGGATCGCTCACTCCTTCCACTACCGGCTGCCCGATCCGTACCGTAGAGTTCACCAGGCTGCTATTTGGCCCCAGTTCCCGCTCCAGCAGCAGGCGCGTCAAGCGCTGCACATCCACGCTGCTGACGTATTCCACGCTCCCCTGCTCCGTCAGCGTCACACTAACCGTATTGCTGACCGCGCCAATATCTGGAGTATTTACTACTGAAAGATCGGTAAATTGTATTGACCCGATTGCGCTGGCGCCGGCAGCCTGAAGCTGGCTATCCAATTGAGCCGAAAGTTGCGAACTGAGCGATTGCCTCAGCTGCGAAGACACGTTCAGCACGTCGTCGGATGTGACCACCTGCTGGCACTGGAAGAAAAAACCATTACACTGTTGGCCCGTCGTCTGCCCGCTCAGCGAACCGCTTAAAGCTGTCACCTTCTCAAAAGCGGGTATCGACGTAGTAGCAAGATCAATACCGCTCAACGACGGCTGAGCCGTGATCGTGTACACCTGTTGAAGTGCATGCACCTGCGGCCCAATCGTAACGCTGGCCGAGGCAAACAATGGAAATGCGAAAAAGACCACGCCAGCCATACCTACCGCAACAACGACCATCAAGAGCGAGACAATCGCGAACACTGGTTTAGGGCGGCGGGGCTTTCTGCGGGCAGGTTTCTTGCTCTCAGGGACGGATGCGGAAATAACTGCGGAAGCAGCAAAGCTGCCCGGTAAATTCGCGTGCGCGTTTCTACCAGTACGAGCATACGCTATATTCGTCGTAGGCGCGGCATAATCCGCTTTACTGAATGTCTCACTTCCCTCAGACCAGAGCGCAGGCAAATCTTTGTTTTCCCCCGGCACATACCCTCCAGGAGCGTACTCTACGTACACGGGTTCAGAAGGCTCGCCCGCTTGAGGAGATACTACCGCCGACCGTAAGATCTGTGTAGAGGCAGAAAACGCCTGGCAGGACTGCTCAAAGGCCAGCAGGATGTCGGTTACGCTGGCATAGCGGTCTTCTGGATGCGTCGCCATACAGCGCCGGGCAACAGCTACAAGAGGAGCCGGAAGCGAGTTGGTGACGAGTCCTTCTCCTAACGGCAGATACCTGGCCAACATCTGATACAAAATGACGCCCAGCGAGTAAATGTCGTTGCTCGGTGCCGCAATACCATTGAGGCGTTCAGGAGCCATATAGGTCAGCGTTCCCATCTCGAGACCCGATGGCGTCAATGGTGGACTGGCTTCCTCTCCCTGCTTCGCGGCTATCCCAAAATCGATCAGGCGCACGTAGACCTGCCCTGATGCTTCCTCGTCGTCGAGCAAGATATTACCCGGCTTGAGGTCGCGATGCACAACGCCCCGGCGATGGATGTATGCTACCGCCTGCGCCAGCGCCGTGAAGAGTTGCTGCACCTCCGTTAGCGACAGAGAATCAGCTTGCAGGCGCTGCGCCAACGTGCCACCAGAGATGTACGGCGTCACCAGAAAAAGCCTGCCTTCGACCTCGCCAAATTCAAACAGGGGCAATATATGGTCGTGTTTCAGCTTCGAACTGACCTCGGCCTCGCGAAAAAAGCGCGCCCGTGCCAGCGGGTCACGCGACACATCGTCACGAATAATTTTAACCGCCACCTCTCGATTAAAAGCAGTACGCTGCTGCGCAAGATACACCTCGCCCATACCACCCATATCAATGCGCCGGATCAGGTCATAATTGCCGAATGTCCGCTTTTCCTGATGGTGTTCCTCGTTCGTCAAGTTGTTTTGTTCCTGCATCGCTTTTCCGTTCGGTGTTTCTTATCACACCATTAGAGACGACGGTTATCAAAACATAATCACAGAAAACTGTAAAATAATTGTAAAGGCGCCGTGTGAATCTTCCCATCTTTTTCTAATACTTCTCACACAATTTTCCTTTACTATTGAACTAGCGCAAGAAACGAAACGCTTGCACATCAAATGTCAACGAACATCGAGAGCAGAACATTGCTCAAAGTGCGAAGCCCGAAAATACATAGGGAGCCTATAACGATGTTACTACAACAAGATAACAACTATGCTGACACCTCTTATCATGCCTACGCGCTCACCACAGCAGGCATAGAGAAAGCCCATGCCGGGCAGTCCTGCCTTGCGCTCAGCATCGGGGCGCAACTGGACCCGGGCATTCGACGCATACACAGGCCAAACGAAGATACGGTTCTCGTCACGCATGGCGTCGAACATTCAGCCACCGGCGTGCCGGGACCGTATGTCCTTCTCGCTGTGGCAGATGGCATGGGTGGACAAGGACATGGACAGGAAGCAAGCCAGCTCGCCGTCAAGGACCTGGTCGAGCATGTGTCTCACTCCTTATGCGCTGGACAAACAGCACATGAGGACTGGCTCTCCCTGCTCCAGGCAGGCGTCCAACATGCTAACCAGGCCATTTATGAGCGTAATGAGCAACAGCGAACCGCTATGGGTACGACGATGACCGCGGTCCTGGTAAGCGAAACCACAGCCTACGTGGCGCATGTAGGCGACAGTCGTCTCTATCTCTACCACGAACCCGCGGGGCTTATTCAGGTAACCCGCGATCACTCGGTTGTAGCTATGCTCGTGGCGGAGGGAACCATCGCGCCTGACGACATATACACCCATCCCAGACGCAACCAGATCTACCGCAGCCTGGGCGATGTAATGCGCGTGGAAGTAGACACTTCTGTCGTACCGCTCACCGCCGGGGATACTATACTATTGTGTTCCGATGGGTTGTGGGAAATGGTACGCGACCAGCAGATCGCCGCCATTTTGACTACATCTATGTCCAGCCCATCACAAACAGCCCGGGCACTCATCCAGGCGGCGCTGGTCGGTGGCGGAGTAGACAATATAAGCGCTATCGTGGCGCAGGTAAGCAACGTGTAATGGATTCTCGTAAAGCGAATGAACCAATAGCAGATCGTATGAAATAAAGCAGGAGAAAACGAAGATGCAACAAGAAGAATTTAGTGTCTATACATCCTATCCCTATCCACAGTACTACACAACATCAGCGCCCGTTGGCGTCCTGGACAATGACGTGGCCACGCGCACGACTGGAGAACACATCGCATTCCAGCCACCCACCTATCCGCCAGAGCCGGTAGCCGGACCCCCAACACCGCCGCGCAAACGCCCCGGTCGCACAGGAGCCATACTCCTCCTGACTATCATGCTCACCCTCATCTTTGGCGTAGGATTGTTTTCTGGCTGGCAGTTTTCAAACAACAGAAGTAGCTCGGCCACTACCTCCAATGCGACGGCCACAAGCACCTCCGCGGCTACCTCATCGAGTAGCACAACCCTGGAGGCCGCGCAAGAAGCTGCTATAGCAAAAATAGAGCCGTCCGTCGTCGAACTCATGGTAACGACAGCCCAGGGCCAACAACTAGGCTCAGGGGTCATCATCGACGCAAAAGGCGACATCGTGACCAATAACCACGTCGTCAACGGTCAACAGACCATCGAAGTCGTACTCTCCAATGGCAGCACAGAACAGGGCCAATTAATAGGCACATCCCCCGCCAATGACCTGGCCGTCGTGCGCATCCAACCCTTTGCGAACATGACCGTCGCCCAGATCGGCAACTCTTCCAGCCTCGTCGTGGGACAAGAGGTGCTGGCGATTGGCAATCCACTCGGTATCACCGAAACAGCCACCAAAGGGATAGTAAGCGCGCTGAACCGCAGCGTGACGGAGTCAACGGGAACTACCATCTCCAACGCCATCCAGACCGATGCCGCCATCAACCCCGGCAATAGCGGCGGAGCCTTAATCAACCTGCAAGGCCAACTCGTCGGTATCCCCACATTGACCGCCGTCAACACCGAATCCAACACAGCTGCCAGCGGCGTCAGCTTCGCCATCCCATCCAATCTCGTTGAAACGGCCCTGCAGCAGATTCTCCAGCCATAAAGCAATCTGCGCCCATCCTATGGTCACTCACCTCCATGTAAGATGTGGGCGCGCAAAGCCGGAGGCTTTGCGCACCCACATCTTACACCCAAATCTTTGCGAAACGCCTGCGGTGCCAAGAGGTCAGGTAGCAGGGTGACTACTGAAATGAGAAATTTCTCATATGTTTCCAATATAATGCCAATAGACTTGTCGTATGCTTATCACAGGATATGATAAATATCCCAAACCGAATGGGTTTCGCCCACGTAAAACGAGGAGAAAGTTCTCCTCTTCAAAAATGTTTTTTTTAGAATGGAGTCAAGAATAGAATGCCAACCAATCGAAACGATTACGATACACACCCTTCGTGGATACCACCACAGAACCAGCCTTATAACAGCCAGTTTGCCACCCCGTATCCGTATGATGGCAGACAGCCGCTTCCACAACAACACAATCAAGCGCAGCGTCCTGTGAATCAGAGGCCAAAGGCACCAGAGAAGATGCCAAAGGCGCAAGCGATGAACCTGGCGAACAAAATTAAGAGAGGACTTGCCATTGCCTCGTTTATAGGCTTCGGCGCCTTCGGCGGGCTGGTTGCCCTGCACCAGGTCGGTACTACGTCTACCGGGTCTTCTTCATCGAACTCGACGAACACTTCAAGCTCATCTTCTCAAAATAGCAATACTTTCTTAAATCAGCAAGGAGGAAACACCAATGGAACCAGCAGCAGTTCATCATCAACCGTCACCCGAACCAGAACCTCCTGATTATAACACTCCTGCCGGAATGCGCCGCGAGGAATTCAGGGCCATGGGAACAACCATTTCCATGCTGCTTCCCGCAGACCAGGCAGAGGCAGGAGCACAAATCGTGCGCGACCTTTTTGCCGAGTGGGAACAGACCCTGAGCCGTTTCATACCGGAGAGCGAGCTTTCACGACTCAACCAACAGGCGGGCACACCCGTTGCTGTAAGCGACCTGCTCTATACCGTCCTGGCAACCGCCCTCACAGCGGCCCAGGCTACCGCAGGCGTCTATGACCCGGCCATGCTGGACCAGTTGGTGAAGATCGGCTACGACCGCACCTTCGACACTATCGCGGCAGTCGATTTTGACCCCATTATCCCTGGTGAGCCGGGAGGACGCTGGCGCGGCATCAAAGTCAACCCAATATATCGAGAAGTCACCCTCCCTACTGGCGTCAAGCTCGATTTCGGAGGGATCGCGAAAGGTATGGCGGTCGATACCGCCCTCGAACGCCTGCGTCAAAACGGCATAAGCCCGGCTATGGTCAACGCCGGAGGCGATCTGGCCGTATCGGGACTTCCTCCTGCTGATGATACATGGCTTATCGCCGTGCCAGGGCAAGAGCGCCACTGGTCGCTCCCGCTGCATCACGGAGCCGTCGCCACCTCCGGCGTTGCTCATCGTCACTGGCGGCAAGGCAATATACTACGGCACCACCTGCTTGACACGCGCACAGGCTTACCGGCACAGAGCGATCTCTGGTCAGTAACGGTCGTGGCCGACCGCTGCGAACAGGCCGAAGTAGCGGCAAAGGTCGCCTTTATTCTGGGTTCTCGTCAGGGAGCCAATTTTCTGCGGGAACACCGCATCGCCGGACTACTGGTACATGAAGATGGCGCCTGGGAAACTGTCGAACCCTGGCCTACACATATTATGAAAGAAAAAGAAAACATATGAATACCATCTGGCAAACTGTCACCTGGGATGTTGCGCGGGCGGGCGGCTTTACCGCATATATATTACTCACCCTGGCAGTCGTCGTGGGCCTCGCGCTCTCAACGCAAATCCAATCGCCCAGCTTCTGGCCGCGTATAATCAATAGCGAACTACACAACTTTCTGACCCTGCTCAGCACAATTTTTCTCGGCGTGCATGTGCTAGCCGTCATTCTCGATCCATTTACCCATTTCGGATTGAACGAAATCCTCATCCCGCTCGCCAGCCACTATCGCCCGGAATGGATGGCGCTCGGCATCGTCGGCTTCTACCTGGGCATCGCCATCGGCATCAGCACCCTGCTGCGCAAACAGATCGGCTACAAATGGTGGAGGAAACTGCACGTATTGACACTAGCCATCTTCGCGCTCACGGCCATCCATGGCATCGGCACCGGCAGCGATACACAGACCCCCTGGGCGCTGGCTATCTACCTCGTCAGCATCACCCTGGTAAGCGTACTCCTCTACAGGAGAATGTTCTTCTCCAAACAGAAGAACAATCACGTTCCCGCCCGACCCCCTGCTCCCGTTCCCGCGCGCGGTATGCCAGTTACGAGCACATCGCAACAGCGTCGGCCAGAAGCTGCCCGTATGAGATAGCGGTCGCCCTCGTCCTAAAAGTGTCAACAACGCCATGTAAAGAATATGAGTGAGCGGATTTACGCGAGTAAATCCGCTCACTCATATTCTTTACATGGCGCAAACCGCCTCTACGGTGAAACTTCGTCCAGGCGCAACGCCTTGGTCGAGGTGCCAAACTGGGCAATGATCGCGGCCACCACCAGGCACCCGCCAATCACCAGGAAAGTCCCAACAGTGCCAAGCGTCGAGATGTTGCCCGCGATCAGGATAATACCCACGCCTCCACCGATATGCCCGATACCATCTACCAGCGCAAAGCCCGTCGCGCGCGCCCGCGTCGGATAGTTCTCAGCCGACCATGCCCAGGCCATCGGCACAAACAGATTGAAGCCGATGAACAGGATAATCGATCCGATGGCCGTCACCCAGAAATTGCCCGACCCGCTCACCGCGATAATCAACCCTCCGATAATGGTAAGCACCGCCGATATAGGCAACCAGTACTTGCGCTCCAGCGCCTCGCCAAAACCGTAATCAAACAGCGCCACCGCGATAAAGCCAAAGGTGCCGAAGGCGGCGATCAGTCCCGCTTCGGGCGCCGGATAACCCAGGCCCGCCAGGATAGTCGTCAATCCTGAACCAATCGTGTAGACCGTAATAAAAGCGATGAACCACATACTGAATAGCAAAAGCGTGCGGCGCAGGTACATGGGATTGCCCAGCACTTCCATGTAGGTCGCGCGCTTCTCAGTAGTGTGGAGATGCAGTTCCGAGCCGACCGGCGGCAGATTGACCAGCTTCTTCATAGCCCGCTGCTCCATGTCGGTCACGATCTGGTCGGCCTCCTCAATGCGTCCCTGGGATATCAGCCAGCGCGGTGATTCCGGCAGGCGGAAGCGCAGCACAATACCGACAAGGGCCAGCAGCGCGCCGATGCCATACATCCAGCGCCAGCCATTACCGGCAAACTGCGGCAGCCCATGCACGATTTGCACCGTCGCCTGCGCAAACGACAAGCCTTCGGGGAAATTGGCCGCCGGAGTGGTCAGCCATAAACCCAGCCAGATGCCCAGGAAAGCGCCAAGCGACGACATAATAAAGACGAGCGAGGTGTATTTGGCGCGCCCGTTACTTGGAGCCACCTCGTTGATATAGGTGGCAACCAGCGCCAGGTCAGCACCCACGCCAATGCCGGTGATGACGCGGGCGATGATGAAAGTGGTGTAGTCCTGCACAAAGGCGTTAAAGAGCGAACCAACTCCGGTAATGACGAGGGTGAGCAGCAAGATATCTCGCCGCCCAAAGCGGTCAGCGAGCGGGCTGAGGATGAGCGCCCCGATGACATAACCGACCAGGTTCAACAGCACCGCCAGGCCTAGCTTGTCTGAAGCCAGTACCAATCCCGGAGGTGCGGATGTCAGACCCGGAGGCGGTCCAGGCAAACACCCTGTCACAATCTGCGTGCAAGTTTGAATGAACGACACGTTGATGTCGAAGATGTCGAAGAACGTGAAGAGAAAGCCGATGCCGATGATACCAATGAACAAGTAGGAAAGCGACCAGATGGGGATACGATCCTGGCGAGCAATCACGCTTGCGCCTGTGCTGCGCGCGCCAGATTCTGTTTCGGACGCCATGAGATACTCCTTTCATACGCCTGTTTCGTTAAAGAAAAGCCGTAATACTGGTGGAATCGCGTATCATGCCTGGTGTACGATGGGGTAATTTTTCTCCTGTCCATTCAGGAAGAAGAAGAATAGAACGCTGCCCGTTTCACCTCCTAATCTACAGCAAGTTCTTCATATCGAACAAGCTGTTCTTTCTTGTGAACAGTATAATTGGTTGAGATCAAGGTGTCAAGTATTTACCATAAAAGACACGCGCCTACATCAAGTGCGTGTCCTGCGGTCGATTACCCTCTTCGCTTTCAACTCAAAACGCGGCAACGTCCCCAACTCAACTGCTTCAATTGGAACCCGCAAATTCAGAGCAACGTGCATTTCTTCCATAATGCTCGCAACCAGCGCTGCCGGGCATTCCACCTGCAAAGCAATTTCATCTAAAGAGCCATTTTTCGTGACGATCACGCGATACTCGGTAACTTCGGGGAAACGATGCAGGATGTTCGCCAGCGCCGAGGGGTAGACATTAACGCCGCGCACAATCAACATATCGTCCGCCCGCCCCAGCACGCCGCCGGGCAGCATCAGAAAAGAGCGGCCACAATCGCAGGAATAGCCACCGTGTCGCACAAGATCGCCGGTACGATAGCGCACGACGGGACTTCCCCAGCGGCCCAGGTTGGTTAATACCAGTTCGCCCGCCTGGCCTTCTAGCGCCGGTTGGCCGCTCGTCGGGTCAAGAATCTCCGCGATAAATTCGCCTTCGTTGACATGCACCCCTTGCTGTTCGGAGCAGGCGAATCCAAACGCGCCCATCTCCGTCATGCCCGTATGATCGAAAGTCCTCGCGCCCCACGCCTGCTCAATGCGCTCGCGCGTGGCCGGAATAGAGGCCCCCGGTTCGCCCGCGTGTATGGTAACGCGCACGCTCAATTCTTGCAGGTCGATCCCATGTTCCCGCGCAACCTCCGCTAATCGTAAGGCGTAGCTCGGCGTGCAAACTAGCGCAGTCGCCCCTATTTCCTGTATGGCGCGCAGCCGTTGCAGCGAATCCATGCCGCCACCTGGCACAGTCAGCGCACCCACCCGCTTCGCTCCCTCATAAGCCGACCAGAAACCGATGAACGGCCCAAAACCAAAGGCCAGGTACACGATATCATCCCTGCCCACACCTGCTGCTCTATAGACGCTCGTCCAACAAGCGGCCCACCAGTCCCAACTTTCCTGCGTATCAAGTATGTTCAGCGGACGACCAGAAGTACCCGACGTTTGATGGAAACGCACATACTCGCTCAGTGGATATGTCAAATTCGTGCCAAATAATGGATGCTCTTCCTGGTCCTGAACCAGTTCTCGCTTCGTGGTAAATGGCAAACGCGCCAGGTCTTCCAGCCGCTCAATTGCAAGGGCCTCTTCACCATGTAAGAGTTTCTGCTGGTAAAAACGATTGTGCGGAAGAATGCGCTCTAATCCCTTCTGCAATCGCGCAAGTTGGTGAGCCTCTATGCGCGAGCGATCAGCAGTTTCCAGTTGAGACATAAAAATTTTCGCCTCCTTCTGGCTCGTTCTATTTTATGGCATCAATTGTTCCAGTGCGCGGCGCACAAAAACGGGTGTCACCTGTTTGCGATAATTGATGGTCAGGTCCGCGTTGTCTAACGGTTTGGCGCGTTTAGCGGCTGCTACCGCAACCGCGTCGATCAGTTCGCGGCTGAGTGGCTGGCGCAGCAATAACGCGGCAGCTTCGTTTGCCTCAACCGGGTGCGAGGCTACCGCGCCCAGCGTCAAACGCGCATTCGCCACCGTGCCATCATCGTTAAAACGCAGCGCCGCCGCTACCCCCAGGATAGGGAAATCAAAAGAGCCGCGCCGCCTCAGCTTCATATACGAACTTCGCCAGCCATCTGCCGGCGGCAAGAGAATTTCTGTCAGCAGTTCATCCCTCTCCATCGTATAGGGGTTCATGCCATCATCGCGGAATAGCTCGCGCGCGGGCAGCACGCGCTCGCCACGCTCGCTCACCAGACGCACCTGCGCCCCCAGGCTCACCAGCACGGGCGCACTATCCGCCGAGGCAATAGCCCAGCAACGCGGACTCCCCGGCGCAACCAGGCACACATCCCCATCCTTCTTCATGCAATAGCCGATGGATTGACGCCAGAACTCGGTTTGATTGTAGTAGTTGCAGCGCGTATCCAGCAGCACATTCCCGCCAATCGTGCCCATATTGCGCAATTGAGGCGTCGATACCACCCCGGCAGCCGTAGCGAGCGCGGCATAATGGCGTTGTATGACAGGATGCTCTGCCAGGGTAGAAAGCGTCACAGCGGCGCCTATGCGCATCCCCTGCTCAGGTGAGCCTGCAATGCCCCTGCAAGGATGCAATGCCGCGCAACCCGATCAGCGCCACGGGCGTAAATTGCCGCCGCTTCATATTGGGGTACAGGTCGGTGCCGCCCGCGACCAGCATAGCCCCTTCTCCTTCACCGGCCAGCATATGTACAGCCTGCTCCACCGTGCGCGGGGCCAGGTAGCGAAATGGCGGCAGACGCAGCATCAGGCTTGCCCTCCTTGTGCCGTCGCTTCTGGCTTCCACCGGATAAGGCGCGTGGGCCAGGGAGAAGGCGCTTGCACCGCCGCAATCTGCGGGCGAGTCGTCGCGCCAGCCGTCGTTGATGCAGCCTTCAACGCCTTCAGCACTTTATCCGGCGTGATGGGAACCTCGTCAATGCGCGCGCCAATCGCGTCGTAGACAGCGTTAGCAATGGCTGGAATGGCCGGATTAAGCGGTCCCTGTCCGGCCTCCTTGGCCCCAAAAGGCCCTTCGCGGTCGGGAATCTCGATCAGGATGGTTTCGATGTCAGGCGTATCGAGCGTAGTAGGTAGTTTATAATCCAGCAGCGACGGAATCTTATGCCGCCCCTTACGAAATACCTGCTGCTCCATTACCGCCTCGCCATAGCCCATGTACGCGCCCCCTTCGACCTGTCCGGCCACCAGCAGAGGGTTAATGGATTGCCCCACGTCATGCGCCATCCACAGTTTTTCAACCACCACCTCGCCCGTCTCTACATCCACCGCCACCTGGGCCACGCACGTCGAGTAAGAATAGGCTGGCGACGGTCCCACTCCTGCACCCTTATAATCGCCGTGAATATCATCCGGCGGGGCATACGAACCCGTCGAGACTAACGCCCCAAAACGCGCCTCCGCCAGTTCAATAGCCTGCGCGAATGGCAGCGTCGCCCCTGGATCGCTTTCGTCATAAATCACGCCCCCGGCAGCCTGCAGCCGCTCGCCAGGCACGCGCAAATGCTCGGCTGCCACTTCAAAGAGGTGCCCTCTCAGTTTCTGCGCCGCGGCAATAGCAGCGTTGCCTGCCATAAAGGTCACGCGGCTGGAATACGAGCCGAGATCAACGGGTGTCAGCGTGGTATCCGCCGTTTCCAGGTGTATTTCTTCAGGCTCTATGCCAAGCTCCTCCGCCACAATATAGGCCAGCACGGAAGTTGATCCCTGGCCAATATCGGTCGCCCCACAATAGACGATCACACCGCCGCCCCGGTCAAGCCGGATCTGCACGGCTGAATGCGGCAGGTCGTTCCAGTAGATTGGCTTGCCCGCGCCGCAAATATACGACGACGCGGCAATACCCATACCGCGCCGGATAGCAGCATTTCCATTCACGGCGCTCTTCCCATTACGCGACATGGCATGGAATGCATACCAGCCAGAGCGTTCAACAACCGCATCGAGACATTCGCTCAGCGCGCAACTGGTGACGCGCAGGCCATTCACTGTGCGCGTATACGGTTCGATCAGGTTGCGCCGCCGCAGTTCAACGGGATCGATGCCGAGATCCTGCGCGATTTTGTCGAGGTGCGCCTCCACAGCGTAGCGCGGCTGCGTGGTGCCATGCCCGCGTTTGGGACCGCAGGGCGGCTTATTGGTAAACAAGCGCATCCCCTCGAACTTATACGCAGGCAGCGTATACGTCACGGTTTGCAACGCGCCTGTGTAATAGGTGCTGGCAATGCCATACGAACCATACGCGCCGCCATCCAGAAACGAGCGGAAATGCATGGCCGTGAGCGTGCCATCCCGCTTCACTCCGGTCTTAATCCACATCTTGACGGGATGGCGTCCCCGGTGATTCAAAAAGACCTCCTCGCGCGTGCAGGTAATCTTGACGGGACGCGCGGTGCGGCGCGACAATTCGCAGGCGCAGATTTCGTGCGAGAACGGGTCGCTCTTCCCGCCAAAACCGCCGCCGACATTGGGAGCAATCACACGCACGTGCGAGCGCGGCAGGTTCAATACCTTGCTCACCTCGCGATGCACATAGTGCGGCGTCTGCGTCGAAGACCACAGGGTGAGCTTGCCGCCCACCGGATCGGCTGGATTCGGTTCCCAACTGGCGACGCAGGCGTGCTCTTCCATCGGCGCGTGATTGTTCCCCTCGTAATAAAACCAGTCTTCGCGCACATAATCAGCCGCAGCAAAACCCGCCTCAACTTCGCCAAATTCATACGAGACGGCCTTATGGATGTTACCGGTGCGCGCCTCGTCGTTGATCTTATTCTCCGGGTGCGCCAGCGCCTCGTCGATACTCATCAACGCCGGTAATATCTCGTACTCGACATATACCAGCTTCAATGCCTCGTCCAGAATATCGGGATCGAGCGCGGCGACCGCCGCCACCGGATCGCCAACATAGCGCACTTTCTCAACCGCCAGCGCGTATTCATCCTGGCTCGAAGGCAAAATACCATACCTGCGCGGCAAATCCTCGCCAGTAATCACCGCCAGCACGCCCGGCAGCGCTAGCGCCCGGCTTATATCGATAGAGAGGATGCGCGCGTGCGCGTGGGGAGAGCGCAACAGGCGTCCATAGGCCATGCGCGGCAACATAATATCGTCAGCGTAGAGGGCGCGTCCAGTCACTTTGGCATAGGCGTCAACTTTAGGACGCGGCGTGCCAATCACCTTGTAGGCCGCGTGGGAGATGGGAACCGCTGGTTCGCTCAAAGATTGTTGCTTGCTCATGGCGCGCCTCCATTCCGGGCCATGCGTTGCGCAGCGGCTTCCACCGCTTCGTAGATTTTAGTATACCCGGTACAGCGACACAGGTTGCCAGATAGGGCTTCCTGCATCTCCGCTCGCGTCGGCTGGGGATGGTCGCGTAAGAGCGCGATGCCGGACAGCAAAATCCCTGGTGTGCAATAACCGCATTGAGCCGCTCCCAGTTCGGCAAAGGTCTCCTGCAAGGGGTGCAGTTTACCATTTGCTTCCGCTCCCTCGATAGTCGTAATCTCGCTCTCCTGCATTTCGACTGGCAAGACCAGGCACGAAAGCGACGGCAAACCATCGATCAGCACGGTGCAGGCTCCGCACTCGCCCAGTTCGCAGCCATGCTTGGTTCCTATCAATCCCAGGTCTTCACGCAGCACCTCCAGCAAGGTATGATGCGCTAACACCGCTATTTCGTGGCTTTCACCATTGACACGCAGGGTAATAAGCTCGCGCATCGCAGCCTCCTCTCACGAAACCATCTTATTCCGACTTCGCTCCCAGCGACCGCGAAATCGCTATCGCTTCCTCCCGCAATTGCCCGGCAGCACGCTCCAGTACCTCATCCTTAAAACGCGAAGCAAAGCCGACGATCCACAGCAGGGCCACCAGTACACCTCCCGCGCCATATACCGGCGTCGATACCGCATTGACGCCATCCAGATATTCCTCGGAATCAATGCTGACGCCAGTGCGCGCGACCTCTTCCACACGCGCCAGGAACTGCTGCGCATCTGTAATCGAATGCACTGTGAAACGCGGTAACGGGTGCGCGCGCAAATACTGCTCGCGCTGCGCCACCGGCCATGATGCCAGCACGACCACACCGCAGGCGCCAGCCAGCAACGGTATACGCATTCCTCGTCTCGCGGCTATATGAAATCCTCCCTGCTCACCTTCACCTTCCACGCACTCAATGATACGCACGCCCTTCTGCTCAACCCTGCCCAGGCACACAGTCTCGCCTGTGCTGCTCGCCAGACGACGCATGGACGGCAGCGCAAAATGGCGCAGCCCCGCGCGCTGGATATAGGTCTGCGCCAGATCATAGATGCGCGGCCCCAGCACAAAGCGCCTGTCCTCCACCTGCTCTATGGCCCCACTATTCTCCATCGTTTTGAGCAGCCCATGAATACTGCCTTTGCTCATACCGAGCGCGCGCGCCAGGTCCGACAACGTCAAACCCTCTTCCGTCACGCTCAAAAGGTCGAGTAGGCGAAAAGCGCGCTCTACCATCGGCGCTGGCGCTACCTGCGCCGGAATGGTCGCTTCACCTGCTTCGCTTTGTTCGCTATATTGAACTGATTGTTCATTCATAAGAACAGTGTAACCAATTTCCCTTTCTCTGTCAAGAATGGATTCAAACGTAGCTTTATTATGACATATCGACGGCATTCGTCATGCGCGTTTGAACCTCTAACTCCTCGTACTGTAACAAATTTTGTACGGCAGCGCAGCGTTGTCCCTGGTTGGTTTTGAAGTAAGAGGCAGCGCTGAATGGCTGTTTGTCTGGCTGAGTATACTAGAAGATAGACAGATGACAGTAGTCAAATGGAGGATTTCTTGGTATTCAACGAACAACAGCCTCGTACCTCCCCTGCACCAGTAAGAGTTACGTCTATGGGCTTGTTCCCGTTACTGCAAATTTCACCAGATGCTCTACTGGTGATCGATCAGGCTGGAACTATCACAGCTGTCAATGAGCAGATGGAAGCACTCTTTGGATTTGCGCCCCAGGAATTGCCGGGCCAACAGATCGAAATCCTCCTGCCCGAGCGCTTTCGCGATGCCCATTTTGCCTACCGGGAGTACTTTTTCTCTGCGCCGCGCACACGCCAGTTGGGTACAGGACTCCAGTTATCTGGAAAGCGTAAGGATGGTTCGGAGTTTCCAGCGGACATCAGTCTGAGGCCCCTGCTGGTCGATGACGCGCTCCACGTCATTGCGGCCGTTCGTGATATGACCGAACAGAAGCGCATAGAAGAGGAACTGCACCGGCTGGCATCTATAGTAGAGTCCTCAGGAGCCGCTATTATTGGCGATACCCCGCAAGGCGTGATTACCAGTTGGAATAGCGCTGCAGAGAAACTTTTTGGATTTACTGCTGATGAGGTTATCGGAAAATCTGTCTCTTTCATGATACCGCCTGACCGCCAAAAGAGGTGGTGGAAATATCCAAACGGCTCATGGAGGGTGAAGTAGTTAAGAATTATGAAACGACGCGGATGAGCAAGGATGGCACCCTCATAGAGGTGTCAGTCACGGTCTCCCCCATCCGAGACCCCACAGGGAAAATCATCGCAGCTTCGACGATTGTCCATGACATTACCGAGCAGAAACGCATGATCGAAGAACTCATTACCTTAAATGCAGCCCTGGTAGAGGCGAATAAAACTCGCGACCAGTTCCTTGCCACCATGTCACACGAATTGCGCACACCGCTGACTTCGATTATTGGCTTCAGCGAAATGCAGTTGGATGATATAACACAAGCCGACATGAACTCAGCACTGTTAGACAATCAGAGGCGCATCCTCAAAAACGCTCAACACTTGCTTTGTCTGATTAACGATGTACTGGACCTTTCGAAAATTCAGGCTGGTCGTATGGATATCACCTTTATCCAGGTGAACGTGAGAAAACTGCTGACCTCGGTTGTCGAGGAAACCCAATCAATTGCTCTTGCGCAAAACATCACCCTGGGAGTTGAAGTGGAAGAAAGGCTTGATCTCCTGGAAACCAACGAGCTAAAGTTACACCAGATCCTGCTCAACCTTGTCTCCAATGCCCTCAAGTTCGCGAAGAATGGGGAAGTCACGCTATCGGCAAGGCGGGTGGAATCCTCACATACGGAGGGAGAGCATATTGCCATTGCCGTGGCAGATACCGGGATCGGCATCCCTGAGGACCTTCAAGAACGTGTCTTTGAAGCTTTTTTCCAGGCTGATGGAAGTCACACGCGCAAAATCGGTGGAACGGGACTCGGTCTTGCCATTGTCATGCAGTTGACGACGCTCCTGGGTGGCACTGTCCAGGTCAAAAGCTCATTAGGCCAGGGCAGCACCTTTACGGTGTTTCTGCCCCTCAAGGCAACTCAGCTACAAGTTGAGCAGCCTTTCCCGCGTTTGTATCCACCACAGCTATTCGAAGTCCCCACGACCACTCCCAATTCTGCGGATTTCGAACCTGCCTTGCTCCTTGAGTCATTGACAGCTTCCGCCAATCCAGAAGCCAACGATGGACAGATCAACCTGGTGCTGGCCGTGGACGACAACCCGGACGTCATCGACCTCATCAAAGCGGCCTTCAAGAATACGCCCTACAAGATCGTTGGAGTGACAGATCCCTCAAAAGTAATGCCAAGCATACAAAAGTTGCGACCCTGTGCCATCACACTTGATGTGATGATGCCGAAATTAAATGGCTGGCAAATTCTCCATCGCTTGAAGAACAACCCGGTAGTTGCTTCCATACCGATCATCGTGCTTTCGGTGCTCTCCGAACCTACAACAGGCTATGTGTTGGGTGCAGACGATTACTTGATCAAGCCTTTTAATCGGGATACTCTGGTCAGTACCTTGCATCGCCTTGTGGCATCCAGGCAAAGTTCATTTCAAGCCACCAGCCAGGCCTGAGACCTGGCCAGCATAGAGACGAGAGAGACAGTATCAATAATATCGACAGATACGAAGACAAGGAGCAGTATGGACCAACAGACCAGCGCCGAACAGAAAAAACAAATCCTGGTGGTAGATGATAGCGAGGATATTCGCGTGTTGCTGAAAAAGCTTCTGGAAAGGTCCGGTTACCGGGTGGTGCTTGCCGAAGACGGACAAGCTTCCCTGACCCAGGCCAAACTACACCACCCGGACCTCATCCTGATGGACCTATCATTACCGGATATCGACGGGTGGGAAGCCGTAGGACACTTGCGCAAAATGAGTGAGTTTCGCGCCACCCCCATCATTGCCGTCACCGCTCATATTGCTCCCTTTGATGAAGAGCGCGCCATGGCTGTTGGTTGTACTGCTCATATCGGCAAACCGTTCAGTGGCAAAGTCTTGTTACAACGTATAGCTGACCTGTTAATAGACGGGAAATAGAGTGCATGGCCAGGAAACACACATCACAGCAGAGTGCCAGTGAGTTAAAACAATCACAGAGCTTCGAACAAACAAGGAAGACAGAAAATATGGATGGGCGTCTAAGCGCTTCTGAAGAAATGTTTCGTTTCAGCGAAGACCGTTTGCAGGAGGCTTTGCGTCGCGCGGAAACCAATTATGCCCAGCTCGAACGGACGCAAAGTCAACTGCGTGCCATCATCGATGCCTCTCAAGAAGCTATGCTCTTGCTCACCCCTGGTGGACGCCCCATACGGGTGAACAAGCGCTTTACCGACTTCTTTGGGCTTGACGACACAACTGTGCTTTCACAGTCTCCCAGTCAGCTAATTGCCTTGCTGAAAGGATTGTTCGAAGCCTCCGACTCGCTAGACCAATGGCTGGCCTGGAGCACTCGAGACGAGGAACACATCTTTCGAGAACACCATGCGTTCGCGATAGCAGCGGGCCGAGAGTTCGATCTCTCATCCCTGCCCGTCATGAATGCAGACCATACCTACATTGGCAGGCTCTATGTCTGGCATGACGTAACACAAATTCATGCCGTGGATCGGATGAAATCCGAATTTGTCTCCCTCGTCTCGCACGAATTACGCACCCCGTTGACCTCCATCAAAGGGTATATCGATCTCGTCTTAACCGATGACACCGTAGGTGATCTGAACGAGTTACAGCGCGAATTTCTGGAAATTTCCCGCAACAATGTTCACCGCCTGGCGAGCCTCATCAATAACATGTTAGACCTCTCGTGCCTGGAGTCCGGCAAGATCGAGTGGCACAGCGAACCTCTCAATATCAATCTGCTCATTGCTGAATTGGTACCCTCCTTTCAACCTGGCTGGGAGGCAAAACGCCAGACGTTCGCCCTGCGCATGCCTGCTGAAGCTACCATCGTGCTCGGTGATGCAGGTCTCGTGACGCAAATCCTCACCAACTTGCTCTCCAACGCCCACAAATATACCCCCGAAGGAGGTCACATCGACCTCTCTGTTCGAGGCGGATGGACCCGTTGCGCGTGTGTCGATCACCGATAACGGCATTGGGTTGTCTATAGAGGAACAGGCTCAACTCTTCAACCGCTTCTACCGGGCGCACAACAAACTGACCGAGACTGTCAGTGGGACTGGCCTGGGCCTCTCGATTGTCCGTTCCCTGGTGGAAATGCAGGGAGGAAAGGTCCAGGTGACAAGTGAGCCTGGCCACGGGTCCACCTTTCTCTTCACCCTCCCCCGTCACAACAACTGAGCGATTGCCTCGCGCTCGGGTGCCTGGGACGGAGTAAGCGGCAGCGTAAACGTAAAGATGCAGCCCTCTTCCCCCTCGGTGCTCACCTGCAGTGTGCCGCCTTGCAGTTCCACCAACGAACGCGTAATGGATGGCCCCAGCACGCTTCCCACCGTTGCTGACGGAGCAAGGGCGAAATCCTGAAAGAAGGGATGGGTAAAGGCCGCCAGATCCTCGGCGGAAAGGTTGCCACCGCTGGTGCAGGCAATGCGGGCCATGCCGTCTTCCTGCTGCGTTTGCCAGTCTATGTGTCCTCCCACTGGCGTATGATTGGCAGCAAAGGTCAGGAGATTGGTTAAGATTTGCCCCACGCGATTCTCGTCACCCAGCACTGTGATCGGCAAAGCTGCCAGGTGCAGGGAGAGGCGCTGGCGCCGCTCCTCGACCTGCGGGCGCATGCTCCGCATAACATCGTTGATGAGAGCGTGCAGGTTGAGCGGAACCGCGCGCACCACCATAGTCTGTGCTTCCAGCCGCGCCATATCGAGCAAGTCGTTGACGAGCGCCAGCAGCCGACGCGTATTACTCTGGACGATCTCCAGAAACTCCTTCTGCAGGTCGGTCAGCGGCCCGGTCTCTTCCTGTTGCACCAGCAGGTCCGTATAGCCCATGATGGAGGTCAGCGGAGAGCGCAGCCCATGCGAGACCAGGGCATTAAAATCGGCTTTGAGGCGCTCCGCCTCCCGCTCCCGCGTGATATCGCGCAGGACGTACAGGCGACCCAGGTAGGCATTGGTGGAACTGGGTACCGGCGTCGAAGTGACGGCCAGTTCTCGATACTGCGGTTCCTTCTGGATCACCACCGTCATATAGCGGCGCTCCTGATTTGTGACATCCTGCCCCAGCTCCGCTTGAAAAGCAGACATATTGATGAAAAGCGCCTCCCACCGGGGTCGCAGGTCGGCAAAGGACTTTCCCACGACTTCATTAGCAGACATGGCAAAAAACTCGCGAAATGGACGATTGATGGCATTCACCTGCCCGCTGGCAGAGATGAAAATATACGCCTCGCTGGAAGCATCGAAAATGGCCCGGCTCTCGCTCTGAGCGCGCTCTACCAGGGCATACTGGGTTTCTAGAGCGCGCATAGACTCTTCGATGGCGCGCTCGTGCAGCTCGATCGCTCCGGCCATGTGATTGAGTGATTGGCCGACCTGGTCTAGATCGGCAAAGGGCAGGGCAACAACCCGGGCAGTTTTCTCCCCTTGAGCCAACCGCTCGGTCGTGCTCGTCAAGCTCGCGATCTGCCCCTGCAGCGTCTTCGTAAAGCTGCGCAGCAACAACAGGAAGGCGGCGTTCGCGGCGAAGGCGATCGCCAGACCCCCGAACAACAAGATGAGGTTGATGGTATCCACCTGGCTCTGGTATCCAGCCAGGTCTAGCTCGATGGTCTGTTCGACATGGGTAATCGACGCGCGGAACAGGTCGAAGAGGGCGCTGCCTCGCAGAATGCTCGCCTGGGAGCGCGGGCCAGTCAGATTGCCGGCCTGCATTTCATTCTCCTGGGTCAGAGCATAATCGCTGTACCAGTTATCGGCTGCTTCCTGCACTACCGTCAACCCGACAAGGGTATGGCGAAAGGGGCTGGGCTGCAGCTGAGTGATAAGATCCTGCACTGAAGCCCTATAGGTTGATCGCCCCTGGTGAAAAAGCGCCAGGTACGCCGGGTTATTGTTGCTGATATAGTCCCGCAAGCCACTCTGCTGGTCAATCATCGCCTGTAGAATGCCATCCGCATCCTCGCGTAGCAACACTTTCTGGTCATCCAGGTGGCGCTGGGTATTAAAAGCGTACAAACTTGCCCCGATAGCGAGGAGAAACACGACCAGGATCAGGAGAAATATGACGGTAAGTCGCGTGTTGAGCCAATCCACGACGCGCGTGTGGCTTTGCTTGCGAACAATCGAGTGCATAAACGTTACACTTTCACTGGAAAGCTGGCGAGCTATTGCAACACTTCTGCTATACAGGTGCGCAATGACTGGGACTCGAAAGGTTTGACCAGATATTGGGTAGCGCCACTGCGCAAACCCTGTTCGATTTCGGCTGCCTGGCCCTTGGCGGAGAGCAGGATAACGGGAATGGACGCGATTGGTACATCCGCGCGCATCGCCTCGAGCACCTCCAGCCCCGACATTTCCGGCATCATGACATCAAGCAGCACCAGGTCCGGCTGCACCTCGCGAATTAATTCCAGGGCGCGCTTGCCGTTCTGGGCCTCATAAAGTTCGTAGGAACGCAACAAAAAGACGATCAGGCGACGGATGTCTGCCTCATCATCGACAATAACCAGTTTAGGCTTCATTCTCTCGCTTCTCCTTTTCTCGGTCGCTGCCGCTTCCCACGAAGACACGCGACGCGCCACTGCGTACTTCGCCGCACTTTCAACATCTCGTCCTTGTTTACCAGCAACTTCCATGCGCGTGACGTTTGTGTTACCAGTAGTATAGCCCTCATCTCCAAACCGCGTGGCCCCGCGCCTGGGGACTTGCTTGTTACACACCGCACCCGCTTATGCCGATAGAGAAGTGTAAATACAAGTATCTAAAAGGGAAAGTGGCGATGCGCAAAATAACAGTATTGTTATGCATACTTTTAATGCTGGCAGCTGGAGCCTGGTTGATCGGCCACAGGCAACCCGGTGTTGCAGCGAGAGGCGCGTGTGTGGACATCCCGGCTTCTCCTGATTATCTGAGTTCAAATAGCGAGAGCGATGCAATCGCTGCCATTGATAATGCCCGCGCGCAGGAAAACCTGCCTTCGCTACGCCTTCCAGCAAATTATTATCATCTCGGACCCGCGCAACAGCAATTTATTTTGATCAACCTTGAGCGCACCGATCGCAAACTGCCGCCCCTGACAATGGATGCATCGCTTTCACAAATGGCCCTGGGATATAGCAGACAAATGGCTAATTTACACTTCTTCTCACATACCAGCCCCATTAGCGGCACTTTCGCAGATCGCATTGAGAATAATCCGGCTACAGCCAATCATTACACCCTGGCCGCGGAAAACCTCGCGGGCAATCCTGTTGCGGGCGCCGGGCCAATCTATGAATATATGTACGATGACTCGTCAGAGAACTGCGGACACCGCATGAACATCCTCGATCATGAACTGACACTGGTGGGTATCAACTGGGTACGTGACAAAGTATACGGCAGTATTTCAGCGCAGGAATTTCTGGCGCCTGCCTTCTCGAATCCCTATACTCACCCTTCCCCCGATACTATCTCTCCCCACGTGGTCATGGAGCAATCTTCCCCGGATAATCCGATCCTCACCTTCCGCGCGCTGGCTACTGATAACGTGGGTGTAGTGCGCATAACCTGGTTCCTTGATCACGTCGGCAGCCAACCACATATCGGCCCTGACCTGACGCTTGATACGAAGCATCTCTCACCCGGCACGCACACAATCCTGGTCTTCGCGGTGGATGGCGCGTTGAACTATAGCATGGCTACCACAACCATTACCATCAAGCCATAGACAATAGACCACAGCATAACTCAGCAATTATGCTCACCCTCACATTGACGTAAACGGTAATCCTGGTGTATACTACTAATAGACCCCCGCGTTAGCGCTGTCTCTAACTATTTTTGGAGAGGATATCGCATTGATGATTGCCACAAATGAACACTTTCCTTCAGAAAATATAGATGAAATACATGCTTATTCTATCGACCAGGTTGCGGCGCAGACCGGGTTGACGAAACGCACCCTGCGCTACTACGAAGAAATGGGCCTGCTGCCGCCCACTGATCGCACCGGAGGAAACTACCGGCGTTATAGCGATGAAGACATTCACCGCATAGATCATATTAAAAAGCTGCGTGACCTGCTGGGCTTTTCCCTGGCGGACATCCGCGCCATGTTAGACGTAGACGACGAACGGGGGATGCTGAAAGTAGCCTACCAGCACGAAACCGAAGCTGACGCTAAAATTGCCCAGTTAGATAGAGGCGACGAACTTATCCGCCGTCAACTGCAAATGATCGAGCAAAAAATGGCGGGCCTCGAGCAGATGCGCACCACGCTGCAGGCCACTATCGAGCGACACGAGCGTATTCGCCAGCAATTATCGGATAACGTATCATCAAACATGCCATAACTAGATTGGACTTTTATGCAAACTATCACTTCGGGAGACAAAAAGAGTTCGCTTCCCGAAATCATCGCCAAACCGCACCAGGTGCATAGCTTCTTGCGCACATTTATTGCCCTGCGACATCGCAACTTCCGCCTTTTCTGGTTCGGCCAGATGATTTCTCTCATCGGCACCTGGATGCAAAGCATCGGACAGGCGTGGCTGGTATTATCATTGACCCACAGCGCCTGGATGCTGGGAATTGTAGGCGCGCTGCAATTCTTACCCGTCATGTTTCTCTCACTTTTCGGCGGCGTGCTGGCCGACCGCCTGCCCAAACGCAAAGTGCTGCTTTTTACACAGACTTCTGCCATGATCCAGGCCACCATATTGTGGGTGCTGGTTGCCACAGGACATGTGCAAATCTGGCATGTGTTGGTACTGGCAAGCCTGCTGGGCCTCACCAACTCTATCGATATGCCCACGCGCCAGGCCTTCGTAGGTGAGATGGTAGGGCGTGAAGACCTGACCAACGCCATCGCGCTCAACTCATCGCTTTTCAACATGGCGCGCGTGCTTGGCCCCGGACTGGGCGGGCTTATCATCGCCTGGCTGGGCGTCGCGCCGCTCTTCTTGATGAACGCCATCAGCTTCATCGCCGTCATTATCGGACTGGCCCTGATCGACATGAAAAGCCTGCATGGCATATCCTACCTGAAAAACAAACTCGGAGACATGCCAAAGCAAAGCACCTGGCAGAGCCTGGGCGAGGGACTTTCCTACGTCAAACGCACGCCCGCCTTGTTTCTGGTAATCGCCGTCATCGGCGTGGTTTCCCTGTTCGGCATCAACTTCAACGTCATGTTGCCGCTCTTCGCCACCGATGTGCTGCATTCAGGCCCGGCAGGGTTCGGCTTCCTCTCCGCCGCTTTCGGACTGGGTTCGCTCTTCTCGGCGCTGTGGATCGCCTGGGGCAACAATAAGCCGAGTATCCGCTTCATGCTCCTGGGAGCGTTGGCCTTTGGCGCGTTGGAAATCCTGTTTGCCCTCTCGCCTATCTACCCGCTCTCGCTGCTATTGATCGCCAGCGTCGGCTTCGCCCAAATCGCCCTGTCCGCCGTTGCCAACACCATCATCCAGAGCATCGCGCCCAACCACCTGCGCGGCAGGGTCATGAGCGTCTATATGATGGTTTTCGCGGGCAGTGTTCCACTGGGCAACCTGTTCGCCGGTGGCCTCGCGCACCTCTACGGCGCGCCCGTATCGCTGCTCGTGGGAGCCAGCCTGGCCCTCATTGCCGCCATCGTAGGCTGGATCAAACGCTCATCCGCGGAGAAAGACCTTGCAACCAGTCTCGATTAACAACTGGCTGGTACTGCCGCTCGCCATCGGCGACCAGCAAACACACATCGATTTCAGTGAGCAACTGCTCGCCACAACGCAACCCGGCGACCCTCCAACACTCTACTGGTCACAGGCAGAGCCGGAGGGCCTTGTGCTGGGCTTTTCTCAGCAGCCCGCCATCCTCAACGCCCAGACTCTCGCGTATCAACCACTACCCATTTACCACCGGCGCGCGGGCGGCACAGCCGTGCTGGTCGGGCCGCACCTGCTCAGCCTGGATGTACTGCTGCCCGCCGGTCATCCCTTAGCCTTGCCCGACCTGGTAGAAAGCTATCGCTGGCTGGGCGAAACCTGGGTCGCCGCCTTACGCGAACTGGACATCGAAACCCGCGCAATCACGCCCACCGAAGCCCACGCTCAGCGCGACCGCCTCAAGCACCCGGCAACTCGCGAGCGCGAATCCATCCTCCGCCGCGCCTGCTATGGCTCTCTCTCCCCCTACGAAGTAATCACCACACATGAAAACCTCAAAATAGTTGGACTCAACATGATTCGCCGCCGCGCAGGCACCCTGCTCCAGGCCGGCCTCCTGCTCCACTGGGACACCGAAAAGCTGGCCGCCACCCTCGGCCACACCCCACAGGAACAAACCATCCTGCGCGATGGTCTGCTCCAGCGAGCCATCGGGCTGGACACTCTTGCCAGAAAAGTGATTCCCGCCGAAACGCTGATTGCAACCTTCGAGCATGTTCTAGCACAGCGTTACGATCTTCACTTTTCGCCCGCTCTTTATCAATCCCCTTTGTAAATAACCGCCAGCAGGTTGCTTGAATTCAGGCCTGTATTGAAGCATCCTCAGTATAACATTGCCGGTGAGATAGTAATCAAGAAGAAATCCCGCGCCCTACACATCATCCCAAAGGTCACGTATCTGTATACATTTGCCCGTAACCAAATATGTGCTGTATGATTTATTACTAATAGCAATGTCCCCGCGGGGCTTAGCTAAAGCATCGCTCTCATAAGCGGTCCGCAACAAATAAACATCTCATGACTGTAAGGTCAATCATGGAGGAACTATGCGTATTCTCGTACTGGGGGGTGACGGCTACCTGGGCTGGCCGCAATCGCTCTACCTTTCCAGCAAAGGACACGATGTCGCCATATTCGATAATCTATCGCGCAGGCACTTCGACCTCGAACGCGGCTTCAACAGCCTGACACCCATCGAGAGCATATACGAACGGGTCGCGGCATGGCATGAAATCTCTGGGCACAACATACAGGTCTATACCGGTGACACGCTGGAATACGAAACACTCGCTTCTGTCTTTCAAGCTTTCCAACCCGAAGCAGTCGTACACTTCGCCGAACAGCGTTCCGCGCCCTATTCCATGATTGATCGCCAACACGCCGTCTACACGCAAACAAACAACGTCATTGGCACGCTTAACGTCCTCTACGCCATCAAAGAGTTCGCACCGCACTGCCACCTGGTGAAACTCGGCACTATGGGCGAATACGGTACGCCCAATATCGACATCGAAGAAGGCTTTATCGAAATCCACCACAAAGGCCGCACTGATACACTTCCCTATCCAAAACAACCAGGATCGTTCTATCATTTATGTTATGATGACCAAACCGAAGTGTTGACACGAGTCGGCTGGAAACTCTTCAATGAACTAACAGATGAAGATGAGTTAGCCACAAGACAGCTTGACGATCCTCATATTGTTTATGCTAAACCAACAGCACGCACAACATATCTCTACGAGGGCCCCATGTACTGCCTTGAGCAACGCCGCATTGATCTTTGCGTAACACCCAACCATCGCATGCTGACTTCATATAAACGTCGCGACGGCACTGAGGCACTACGATTTGAAGAGGCAAGAGACATTCTCGGTAAGTATAACCGCTACCACATTACCTCAGAGTGGGAGGGTGAGGAGCGTGAAACATTTACCTTGCCTGCTTATTATTCTCTATGGAAATATCAGGTTCCAATACCGGCAATCGAATTACCGATGGATGATTGGCTCCGGTTTCTGGGATGGTATCTCGCAGAAGGAAGTGTCGATGGAGAGTGGCGCAAAAAAGCGCCAAACCGCATCTATATTACCCAAAAAATTGGCGCTAACTCCGAGGAGGTAAATGCTGTCTTCGATAATATAGCCGCTGCCCTGGGATGCACACATAGCATCTATTTATTTAAAGATCGCGATCAGGAATGCCATTACCTGTTCTGCACTCAGCTAGCTGTTTATCTCGCCCAGCTCGGCCATAGCATCACCAAACATATACCCCGTGAACTACTAGGCCTATCGCAGCGACAGTTAGGCATTCTTTTCAAGGCTATGATGTCAGGTGACGGAATATGGATGAATCGCGATCGCCAGTATGGTCGCTACTATACATCATCGAAGCAACTCGCCGACGATGTGCAGGAAATGGCATTAAAACTGGGGCTTTCTGCCAACGTCTCTCACCTTGATCGGATCGATAGTGCAGCCTGGACAAAACATAGAGAGTATCGTGTAAATATCACAAAAACTACCGTTTTACAGGTTAACCAACTACCAGATGATCCTAATGACTGGATAGAAGATTACGCTGGCATGGTTTATTGCTGTGAAGTTCCAGGCGATGGCATTATTCTGGTACGACGCAACGGCAAGCCTGTATGGTGCGGCAACTCCAAAGTGCATGATAGCCATAACATCATGTTTTGTTGCAAAATCTGGGGGCTGCGCGCTACCGACCTGAATCAGGGCATCGTCTATGGCGTAGAGACCGAGCAGACCCAGCAAGATGTACGCCTGGCGACCCGCTTCGACTACGACCAGATCTACGGCACCGCGCTCAACCGCTTCTGCGTCCAGGCCGCCGCCGGCTACCCTCTCAGCGTCTATGGCGAAGGCCAGCAAACTCGCGGCTACATCAATTTGCGCGATACCATCAGGTGCATCGAACTGGCAATCACCGCGCCGCCTGCAGAAGGAGAGTACCGCGTTTTCAACCAGTTCACCGAACAATTCTCGCTCATTCAACTGGCAGAGATGGTCGTCGATCAAAGCAAACGCTTCGGGCTAGAGGCTCAGATTCGCTTCCACCCGAATCCGCGTGTTGAAGCCGAACAGCACTATTATCATGCTTCTCATACCCGTCTTATCGAACTGGGACTCGAGCCGCATCTGCTGAACGGAACAGTACTCGCATCGCTGATCGATCTTGCTATCCAACACCGCGAACACATCGACGAGAACCTGATTTTACCCACCGTCAACTGGCGCGTGACGAAAAATGCCCTTGATTACCAGGGCCATAGTTAGCTCATCTTATTGAGAAAGTAAGCGGTCGATAATTGGACAAATAGCCGCGTTCGCCTGCCTATTCCAGGCTTTATAAGCCCGAATGCTGCTCAACTTTTCGGCAATCAGCTCCGGGCTGCGTGCTACCTGCACCAGCAGTTCTTGCACGGAGGTCGGTTCCAGGCACACCCAACCAAGCTTATGTCGCTCGATGAATTGCAGATTGGCGAGCTCCTGGCCTGGAATATAGGAAGTGACGAGGAACGGTTTTTCCAACGTGAACGCTTCGGATATGAAGCTTGCCCCGGCTTTTCCGGCTATCACATCGGCTGCGGCCATGTAAGGTGCAATGCTTTCAGTAAAAGGAAGAGTGTATACCTGTTTGTTGCCGGCAAAACGCGCGGCCATGCTCTTATTATTGCCTGTCGCCAGCAATATTTGCGCCGGTATACCCGCGTTTAACAGGCTCTCAATAGTCCCATCAACTCCAGCCGACCCTTTCGCGCCTCCCTGGAGAAAGATGGTGAAAACTGAGGGATCCAACCCCAGAGCAGCCAGCGTTTCGCTTTTGCCGCCGGTAGAGATTTCTGAAAACTGACGCCGCACCGGCCTTCCGGTAAGATAGAGGCGATGCTTATCGATACCCTCGGCCAGGGCCTGGTCGAAGATTTCGCGTGTTGGAGCGAGGTAGGCATCAGCTCGTTTCTCGCTAAACCAGCTCATATGCACCTGCCCCAGGTCGGTAAGCTGAAAGACCAACGGGACTGGGTCTGCCAGGTGTTCAATAGCCCGCGCCGTCGTATAGGCAATCATCGCATGGGTTGTAATGATAAGCTGCGGACGGATATGCTTTATGATAGCGAGCAATCGCCTGTGGCCCACAAGGGTAAGCGCCCGTTGCAACCATAACGAGGCTCGTACATTGTCTGTGAAGGTATATAGCCAGCTTAAATACTGCAAAAAATGTCGGCTCGTCAACGTATACCCCTTCTCAACGAGCCTGGACTGTGGATCATCAATCACCACTTCATATTGAGTTCCGAGCATCTCTTTGAGAGACTTCGCGAGGTTCAAATGCCCGCCACCGGTATGAGTTGTCAGTATAAGAATAGTGGATTTCATTGTTACACTATCACCTTCTACTCAGGGATAAGCATGGGGCCAGTAGTATGTCTTGCTATAGCGTCCTGGGATTGTGGCATCTCGATCACCTCTAACTGAACAACTTTGGCGCGCCGGGCAAGCCTTCTCTGACGTATACTTCGCATCAGCCTGGTAAAGAGGAATAGCACGACCAGCAGCGCAAGCGCGAAGCTTGATAGAGAGCCAAAGACAGCCGCAACTTCTTCCCAGCTTCTCGCAAAGATAAAGCCCAGACCCAGCGAAATGATGACACTCAATATCTGTCCACTGATATCCCAGAACAAAAAGTTAGGATATGGGTAGAGTTCCAACCCTGCTACGATATTGACCGGGCCGCCAAGCACAACGATGAGAAAGCGCGTAATAAAGATCGTCCAACCGGCTCTGCGCCTGAAATACATGCGCCCTCGCTCCATAGCTTGCGGCGTAATGAAACGAAAACGCTTTTGTCCCTCAAGCCAGCCTATGAGCGCCAATCCCACGCGCCTGCCAATAAAATAGCCAAGATTATCCCCCAGTACGGCTGCGCTTAAAGCGACGGGGAACAGAATGAAGATACTGAAATCGTCCAGCGCGGCAAACGCACCGGCAGCAAAGAGCAACAATGAACCAGAAATGGGAACTCCGGCGGCAGCTAAGAAAACGACTAACCAGAGAACCGGATACCCATATTGCTGCATTGCATCGACAAAGAAAGCGCTCAATTATTACGTTCTCCCTGTCGTAGCTACATGAGATTTCGTGCCGCTACTCAACATACGCTCCGACACAGGCTTTACGGATCGAGACTTTTTAGACATACTTTGCTGCTTCGGTTTCAGCGCAGGTGTTTTCACGTGATGAACTTTACGGTAATCCAGAATAGCATGTTGCAAGGTATGGATAAGCTTGTTAACAGGCTGTCGTTTATTGCTCGCGATCTGGTTGAGTGTAAAATGACGAAGCTGCTCAGGATTGCCGACCGCTAGCGTTTGGGAGAGGTACTCTTCAGGTATATGATAGAGGCGCGCGATCACATGAATTGTCATCCAGCCGCTAATTGTGCTCACATCACCCTTTTTCGAGCGCGTTATTCTGCTGCTGGAAACTTCGCACTGCCTGGTATGTATCTACAGCAGTGAAGCACACGATCCCCAGCATGAGGAGCAAGAGCAGGCAGAGCAAGCCCAATTTGATTCGTTCAACCGGCGTACCCAACACTCATTGACCTTTCTTAAGCCATAATAAAGGGGCCAGAAAAGATTTATCGAATAGTAGTCTATTATGTGTAATTCTATCATGGCAAAGGAAGTTGCGCCCAAATTGACTTACCAGGATTTTTTTATAAAACCACTACTAACTATATGATATGATACTTACATCAACTTAGCACTTTCTGCCAGCAAAAAGTAAAATAACAAGGAGCTTTAGCATGAAAATTGGTATCGGCTTCCCTGCCAACATTCCCGGCGTTCAGGGCCAGCACCTGCTCAATTGGGCAAAGAAGGCCGACGCGGGGCCGTTCTCAAGCCTGGGCCTCATCGACCGCCTGGTCTACGATAACTACGACCCGCTCATTGCCTTCGCAGCCGCCGCAGGGGCGACGCAACGCATTCACCTGATGACCACCGTCTTACTGGCCCCGCTGCGCAGCGCTGCCCAACTCGCCAAGCAAGCCGCCAGCCTGGATGCCCTTTCGGGAGGCCGCTTCACGCTCGGCCTGGGTATCGGCTCGCGCGAGGACGACTATCAAGCGGTATCAGTACCCTTCCACAGCCGGGGCAAAATCTTTGACGAGCAGCTGGCAACCATGCAGCGCCTCTGGTCTGGCGAGCGCCTGAGCGACGCCGTAGGCCCCGTCGGACCCGCGCCCGCGCAGGCTGGCGGGCCTGAAATACTGATTGGCGGACGCGCCCCCGCCGCTATCCAGCGCCTGGGAACGTGGGGTCATGGCTTCATTTCCGGCGGCGGTGGCCCCCAGGGAGCCAACCAGGGTTTTAGAATGGCCGAAAAAGTCTGGCGCGAGGCTGGCAGAGCAGGCCAACCGCGCCTGGTCGGATGCACATACATCGCCCTGGGGCCAGACGCCCAGACACGCGGCAGCAACTACATCCGTCACTATTACGGAGCCTGGGGCGAGATGATCGCCAAATCTCTGCCCACCACCCTCGAAGCCATCAAGGAAGTCATACAAGCCTATGCTGACATCGGAACTGACGAACTGATCCTCTGGACAACCACTGCCGACCTCGATCAAATCGACCAGTTAGCCGATATGCTAGGTTAGACGCTGTGATAAAATAATGCCATAACGTTCAAACAAGGAGTAGTTATGGCAAGCAAGAATATTTTTCCCATTGGCGCTTTGCCGCCGCTCGGCGAAGTGCCGCAATACATGTACGCGCAGGTCATACGCCAGGACAGGCTCGGCGAGCCGCGCGATGCGTTTCAGATCGAAGAAATGGAGGTGCCAGAAGTCGCGCCGGATCAGGTTTTGGTAGCGGTAATGGCGGCTGGCATCAACTATAATAACGTCTGGGCCGCGCGCGGCGTGCCCATCGATGTCATCGCCGCTCGCCAGGGCGCAGGCGATACGCGCAACTTCCACATTGGCGGCAGCGACGCCTCCGGCATCGTCTATGCCACCGGCAGCGAAGTCACTAACGTCAAGATCGGCGACGAGGTCGTCATCCATCACGGCTGGTGGGATAAAAACGACCCCTGGGTGCTGGCTGGCAAAGACCCCATCATCGCGCCTTCCGCCAAAATCTGGGGATACGAAACCAATTACGGCTCCTTCGGTCAATTCACCATCGCGCAGGCCCACCAGTGTATGCCCAAAGCCGCGCACCTCACCTGGGAAGCGGCCGCCGCCAGCACGCTGGTCGGCACAACCGCCTACCGTATGCTCTTCGGCTGGCAGGGCAACACGCTCCAGAAAAACGATGTGGTATTGGTCTGGGGCGGCTCCGGCGGGCTTGGCTCCATTGCCATCCAGCTTGTACGATCGCAAGGCGGACTGCCTATCGCCGTCGTCTCAAGCGACGAGCGCGGCGAATACTGTAAAAAGTTAGGAGCAGCCGGTTACATCAACCGCAAAGAGTTCGATCACTGGGGCATCCCGCCGCACTGGACAGATACCGAAGGCCAGAAAAAATGGTCGAAAAGCGCGCGAGCCTTCGGCAAAAAAATCTGGGATATCCTGGGCGAGCGCCGCAGCCCCGCCATCGTCTTTGAACACCCCGGCGAAGAAACCATCCCCACCTCCATTTTCGTCTGCGAGCAGGGCGGTATGGTCGTCATCTGCGCCGGCACCACGGGCTACTCGGCCATGGTCGATCTGCGCTACCTCTGGACGCGCCAGAAACGCCTGCAAGGCTCGCACGGCACCAACGACCAGCAAGCCTACGCCTACAACCAGCTCGTGTGCGACGGCGTCATCGACCCCTGCCTCACACACGTAGGCCGCTTTGAAGACATCCCCCAGGTTCACCAGAACATGGGCGAAGGCACCCACGCCGCCGGAAACACCGCCATTCTGGTTGGCGCGCCCGAACGCGGACTGGGCAAGAAATAAGGTAGGGACGCGGGTGGTGAGGAGCGGGCGGGTGGCCCCTTGTGGGCGACCGGGGCAGGGTGGGGTCACGCTCCTCTACACCTTTAGTTAGTGTTCTGGAATTGAGAGAGAAACCCTTTGACAGCGCAGACAGAAGCGTTGGGCATAGATGAACGTCCCTCCGACTACACCGCCGGCAAGCGTTGTAATCCAGCCTACATAAATCAGGCTGAATACAGCATAGATCGGGCTTCCCAGAATGGCCACAAGAGGACTATCCACAAAAGTAGATCCCATCCACAGTTGTCTTCCCATCAGGTAAGCCGTTAGATCAGCTATAAACCAGGCGAAGGGATGCGCCGCGAAACTGCCAAGCATTCCTATGACAATCCCACGGCGCAAAGTAGTGCGATCTGGCTTGAGAATGAAAAACCACCAGAAGAGAGGACCGATTAGCAGAGAGGCAAGCGTGGCACCAAAATAGAATAACGGCTTATCACGAAGCAAAGTGTAGCCAAAGGGAGCGTTGAGGGCTATCAACGCCGTCAAGATCCCTGCAAGTGCTGCACCTATGCCAATCGCGCAAAGCTTAAACCAGGTATCTGTGACATGTGAAAACAAGCGTGACATGTTCTCCTCCTTCTGCATTTAGCTTTGATGAGCTCAATGTTACTCTTCCGCTCCATTGCTCTCTTTTGAGCTCCACAAAAAACCATTCTTTCTAACCATTGCATTTTCATCCGCAAGAAGCTATACTATCTACATAGTCTGCTTGCTTGCTACATCTATCACGGCTCACCCCTTAGTATACAATACAACCAGTATAACGCATGAAACATCTGCAACTTCTGCAACTTCTGCAACTTCTGAACAAAACTACATTGCAACATCAGCAACATCAGCAACATCCGACACAATAGACTCAAAGCTCCGTCCAACCCACGACCTCTAATGCGTCGGAGCTTGAAGCAAAGGTCACGGGCATACCACCGATCATATGACCGAAAACGAGCGTTTGCTTATTCGTCGTCAGGTTGTAAAGCTGAAAAGCATAGAGCGAACCATCTCGCGAAGCGCTTGACCAGGGGAGATAGCTGGCAGCAGGGTTAAGCAATATTTCTGTCGTCGCAACAACCATCAGTTGGCTCAACCCACTGCCATCGGTATTGACCTTGAATAGCGCGGGTGGCGCGTTGGGCCCGTACCGGATAAAGATGATGGCCGAGTTGGAGAACGCGCGAGCCGTAAGCGATCCCCTCGCCTCGTCGCGGTATATCGAGTGAAACGCGCCGCCAGTAGTGGATTGCAGCAAAATCGAACTGGGGTTGCCCGGTCCGAATTGTGCATAAGAACTGCACACCACCTGCCTGTTATCAGGCGTCACGTCAACGTCCTGGCAATTGTTCGTCTCAGGCGTAACAACCATGGGCTGCACATTGCTTCCCTGCTGCGTCACATCCTTAGCAATGTCGCGCAAAAGAACGAGCTGAGGCGGCGGAGAGGGAGTAGCAATTACCCCCCCAAGTAGATACACGCTGCTGTTCGTCGCCCATTTCATGGGAACATAGATTGGATAGTGCTTCGATCCCAAAGGAGACGAGGGCTGCGCCGGTAAACCGTCGCTTGCCTCATTCCTATGAGAAAAAGGAGACGAAAGTAACGACAGGGACGAGCTTTGCGCGGCATATTGCCCGAACACTGGATAGCCTGGCTGTAGCGACGACATCTCGGTTTGCAGCTTGCCAGTCCTCATATTAAGCAGGTACACGCTGCTCTCGGTCTCATCGGTATTCCCCTGGCTAAACACGAGGTAATGCTGATCGGGCGATAGCACCAGGTTGCTAGCACCAGTCTGTGGAGGGGCGCAGTAAAGCGTCTGCAACTGCAGGCCATCCATCCGCACAAGCTGGATGGCCGATTGGCTCTGGATCGATGCTTCAAAAAGCACCCATTGACCATCTGGCGAAACATTCGTCCCTAGATCCGGTCCAGCCTGTAACTGAAGAATAGTATGTATCGCGCCGGTAGTAACATCATAGCGTTGCAACAGGGTGTTCTCGCCTTGCTGAGCAAGAAACACCACATTTGCATGATTCTCTACTGTCATAGGCGGCATGATGGCGGCCCGCGCGCTTCCCGCAGCCGGACAGGTCTGTGCGGCCACAATTTGTCCAATCGTGGCAGTAGGAGTCGCAGAAATTAGCGCGGACGTTTTAGCAGGAGAAGGCGTAGCTGCTGTATCATTTCCCGGTGATGAACTACAGGCACTGAGCATGATGAGAAAGCAGAAAAGAACGCAAAAGCAATGTACGCGCCGCGAATTGTGCTGCATAGTCACTCCCTTATGGCTACTCGGAGCAATTAGTGGTTTTTCGCAGAATCGAAGAAATCGAGATAAGAGAAGGCTTTCCACAGGCACTTTAGCAGATACGAAGATGTTTTTCTGTGAACTGCTTCACAAATTAAGATTGACTTTTCAAACCCACACTGATATCCTAAATATTAAGAATGACAGCTACACGACCAGGGCTGGCCCCTGCCCTGGTTATCACATTACTACACCGTGGTAGTTCCCATGTGGCACACTAGTAGCCGTGTCAAATCGTACAGGGTACGGGCCGGGCTTGCCCCGCCCTTGTATCGTTGCAGAAAATCGGAAAAACACCACGGGAGCACTTACTTATGAAGAAACGTGTTGAGCGGTTGCGTGGGATGCACGACCTCTTACCAGATGCCTACCTGAACCAGCAACATATAATAGAACGCCTGGGCGCATTTTTAGCGCGGGCTGGATATGACCGGGTAGACGCGCCATTGCTGGAAAACAGCGACCTCTTTTTAGCCAGCTTCGGGCAGGAACTCTGGCAAAACCTCTATACCTTTCGCCTGCATAATCGGGATTTGTGCTTGCGACCCGAATATACCGCTTCTATCTGCCGCCTCTATCTTGACCATTACCAGCATAACCCCTTGCCGCTGCGCTTTCAGTACGCCGGACCGGTCTTTCGCTACGAAACGCCCGGACGCGGACGCTACCGCCAGCATACCCAGCTTGGCATCGAGCTCCTGGGAGGCCACGCCGTCAGCGCCGATTGCGAAATATTGCAACTGGCCTGTGACGCGCTCAACGATCTAAACATCCCCTCCTATCGATTAGAACTGGGCCATGTAGGAGTTGCCAGTGGCTTTATCCAGCGCCTGCGCCTGGACGAACAGGCTGCTCACCTCTTGCTCAGCCTCATGGAACAAATCAGCCGCTCGCCGGAAGGCGAACAGGCGGCCCATTCCCGGCTGGAGATGCTCTACCCTGCTGAAATAGCCGAAGCGCAAAGTAGCTCTTCTTCAGCGCAAAAAACCGACGAACGCTTCCTCACATCGCTGTTAAACGGCATGACCGCCCTGAACAGCAACGATGAAAGCCGCCAGGAAATCATCGCTCGTTTCCTGTGGAAAATGGGACGCGGCGAGCAACGTCGCCAGATTTTGCGCGCCCTCGACCTGCTGCGCGAACTGCATAGCGCCGCCGGTTCGCCTCCTCAAGCGTTTGAAGCCCTACGCGACATCCTGGCCCGCTACCAGATCGACGCCGCGCCTCTCGCCGAACTGGAACAACTGGTCGCAGTGGTTGAGCAAAGCGGCGTTCCACGCGAATGCATCAGCTTGAACCTTGCGCTGGGGCGCGGCGTTAGCTACTATACCGGCCTGGTCTTTGAAATCCACGCGCAAGATGTTGATGGAAACCAAACGCAGATCTGCGGCGGTGGCCGTTACGACTCCCTGGTGCAGGTCATCGGTGGAACGCGCGCCGTCAAAGCCTGTGGCTTCGCCTTTGGCGTCGAACGCCTGCTCGCTCTTATGCCGGGAAAAGAGGAAGCTACTGCTGGCACGACTTCGGTCATCATCATCCCCATCAGCTCGCAGGATATGCCATACGCCCTGCAAGTCGCCCGCGCCGCCCGTTCGCAGGGCATCCGCAGCGAAGTCGATATAAGTGGGCACGGATTGAGCGCGGGCCTGAAACTGGCAGGGAAAAAGCGCATCTCTCGCGCCTTGATCGTCGGCGAGAATGAAACGCGCGAACAGCGTGTCACCCTGCGCAACCTGGACAGCGGTGAAGAGCAGCATCTCGCTCAAGACACAGCCATCCGCTATCTACTCGCACAGGAGACCAACCGATGAACCCCACCCGCGAAATTCGCCTGGCTCTGCCCGGCAAGGGCGCATTAGAATCCGCCACCCTGGCCTTTCTGGCCGAATGCGGATTGAAAGTCAATCGCAGCAATCCACGTCAGTACCTGGCGCATATGCACAGTATGCCCGGCATAGAAGTCGTATTTCAACGCGCCGCCGATATTCCCACGCTGGTGCAGGATGGCGACGCCACGCTTGGCATCACCGGCTACGACATCCTGGCCGAACACCGGGGCTACGGCGACGACGACCAGGGCGAAGAAGACAGCAGCGACGAACTGCTGATGCTGGAACGCAATCTGGGCTATGGTCAATGTCGCCTGGTGGTTGCCGTGCCCGAAACATGGGTCGATATCAGCACGCCCGCCGACCTCTGGCACCTGGCCGGTTACTATCGCTCGCGCAAGGGACAAAACCTGCGCATCGCCACCAAATACCCGCGCCTGACCACGCACTTCCTGCGGCAGCGCGGCATCACGCACTACAAACTCGTCTCGCCGCACGGCGCGTTGGAAGCCGCTCCTCTGACCGATACCGCCGATTTGATCGTTGACCTCACCGAGACAGGCACCACCCTGCGCGAAAACCACCTCAAACTGCTGGACGATGGCGTGGTTTTGCGCTCGCAAGCCTGCTTGATAGCCAACGCTCGTTTGGTACGCGAGAGCGAAGCAGCCTTGAGTATGGTATCGACCATGCTTGAACTGATCGAAGCGCGCATGCAGGCGCGTAACTGCTCGCTGCTCACAGCCCAGTTGCAGGGCGAACAATCCACCATCCAGCTTGCCTGTTCCCACCTCAACCAGCACATCCAGGAGCTTCAGCCCGGCGCTGAGTTCCGCCTGGTCAGCAGCAGTATAACCGGGGAACATCCGGCATCCGTATCCGCATCCACACACACCATATCGGGCGTGATCAACGCCAGGGATTCGGCCTCGGACTTGCTCGCCATCATCGCCCTCTTACGCGCCGCCGGAGCGACACACATCCACGTCACGCCGCTGACCTACCGCTTCGCGGAAGAGTCCTCCAGTGTCCGTGCCCTGCGCGAACGATTAAAGAGGTCCCATTGAACAACCTGATTATCTTTGACCTCGATGGCGTAATTACCAGCGAAGAAGCCTACTGGGACGCCGCCGGTCTCACCCTGCACGAGATGTTGTATAGTTTTCGCTATTGGGGGTTACATGAGATTCATTATCATCCCGCCCAAACCGCAGCAGAGAGCCGCCATATCAGCCGCGCCACCATGCCAGAGGCGCAAATCCTGGCGCTCAAGGGCCGCGCCATCAACTCAAACTGGGACACCTGCTACGCTGCGGTATGCCTGCACTTGATCTCGATTTTGAGCGCGTGGCAAAGCGACAAAACACAACTTGAGCGAGCAGATACCAACATCTTTCCTCTGTTGCCCTGGGATGCTGGTTGGCTGGCGAACTTCCGGCAGCATGTGACGGGACGCGCGGAGCAATTGGACATGGCGCGGATTTTCGCGCAGCCCGTTTTTCGCGATGCCGTCGGATTGCAATTGATTAACCGCCTCGATGCTTATGCCAGCGACCAATTAGGCTACCCCATCGAAGATGTATTCACGCGCTACAGCCCCTTCTGGGAATTTTGTCGCTCCATATTCCAGGAATGGTTCCTGGGTGACGAACTCTATGAACAAAGCTATCGACGCGCCCCGGCGCAACCTGGCAAGCCCGGTTGCATCCACTTTGAACAGCCTCTGCTACCCATCGCACAGATAAGCGCGATCCTTGAGACATTGAATCAACAACAGTACACCCTGGGTATTGCCACAGGCCGCGACTTCCTGGAAGCGGCCTACCCGTTGCGCGTGTGCGGCCTGCTGGCTTACTTCGACGAGCGCCATATCTCCACCTACGACGCGGTCGAACGCGCCGAGGCACAGCTACGCGCGCGCGGCGACCAGACATTACTGAGCAAACCCCATGCCTTCCCATTTCTCTACGCGCTAGATCATAGCTACGAAGAGGCCATCGTACAGGGCAACACCCCTCAACCGGCCGCACCCTGTATTGTGATCGGCGATTCCACCAGTGATATGCTGGGAGGACGCGCAGCCGGGGCTTTAACCGTTGCCGTGCTGACCGGAACGCGCACAGATGAAGCGCGTCAGTTACTCGCCCGCAGCCAGCCCGATTTCACCATCGATGACATAACACATCTTCCAGAGCTTCTTTCACACATGGATAGTCTTTTGACCATCCAGCATCTGCAATTTCAAGATCGCGAAAAGGCCGAACGCCTCCTACGCCTCTGGTTTGCGCGTCACATGAGCCTGTCAACGCAACAGGTAAGCCTGACGCCCAAAGCCGTCTCGCTCAATTCCTTCAACGGCATCTACCGCAGCGACGGGCAGGATTACTTCTTCAAAACGCACGTTGAAGACAAGGGCATCCTGGAAGAATACTACCATGCCGCTTTACTGCAACAGGCCGGGTATACTATCGTCAATCCGCTGCGTCTCGTGCAGAAAAAAGAGCAGCAGATGGTTATTTACCCCGTCGTAAAATGGCCTGTCATGTTTGACCTGATGCGCGAGCTTGAGACAGGTCAGACCAGCAACGCTACCATCGATATGCTCGTTTCTGCCGAGCGCAGAGAATGCGAGCGTTTGCTCGCCATCTATCGCGCAACCCTCGCGCCAGCGACAGCAGAAGAGCACGCCCAGGCGCCCATTCACCAGCTATTCTGGCACCGCCTGGCCGGAAGCCGCCTCAACAGCTTCTATGCTGGCAAACCGGTTCCTTTGCCGGGTAACGCTATCAACACAGGCGAGCAGCAAACCATCGCATTCGATGACCTGTTGCGCTATCGCTGGATCATCCAGGGGAAGCAACAACCACATACGCTGGGCGAACTGATCGAGCGCGGTAAGACAGCACTTCATCCCGCTCAAGCGACCATGACGGTAATCGGACATGGCGACGCCCATTTCGGCAATATCTTCCTCGAGAACCAGCGCGATTACCTCTACTTTGACCCGGCCTTCGCCGGTAAGCACTCTCCACTACTTGACGTAGTGAAGCCCCTGTATCACAATGTATACGCGACCTGGATGTACTTTCCGCATGAAATCGCGCGCGACCTGCATCTCACAGTGACAGTACGCGACGCGACCATCATCATTGAACATGACTACACGCTCGCGCCTGTGCGTCAGGCAATTGTAGCCACCAAGCTGGAACACTTACTACAACCCTTGCTAGCTGAACTGCGCAAACAACATGCGTTACCCGGAAACTGGCAGGAAATTATGCAACTGGCATTGATGTGTTGTCCGTTACTCACCATCAATTTGCTAGACGAGACGCGCTATTCACCCGCCATAACCTGGCTGGGCCTGGCGCACGCGCTACAAATGGGCAATAGCGGACCAGGTATATGGGGGGCTATCTCATGATTGCCATCATTGACTACGGTGCGGGCAATATACGCAGCATCGCCAAAGCCTTAGCCTACCTCGGCGCGCGCGCGCAAGTCACCGACGACCCACAGGTCGTGGCAGAGGCGCGTGCCATTGTCTTACCGGGCGTCGGTTCGGGCGGCGCTGCTATGGCGCGTATGATCGAGCGCGGATTAGACGACGCCATACGCCTGGCCACGCAGCAGGGCAAGCCCTTTCTGGGCATCTGCCTGGGAATGCAACTGCTGGCAGATCACCACTCCGAGGGCGAAGTTGCTGGATTGGGCCTGTTTCGCGGCGAGGTGCGGCGCATCCCCCATGGCCCCAAAATACCGCATATGGGATGGAATTCGGTAGCGCCACTGCGCGACAATCTACCCATCTTCGCTGGTATCTCGCCGCAGGAGTATTTCTATTTCGCGCACTCTTACTATGTCGAGCCACAGGACACCAGAGGAGTAGCCGCCGTCACCGAGTATGGCTCGCCCTTTTGTAGTGTCATCGTCACCGAGCGCGTCTGGGGAACGCAGTTTCACCCGGAGAAAAGCGGCGCGGCAGGCCTGCGCCTGCTCGATAATTTTGTGAAGTGGACGCAGGAAGGGAAAAAAGGATGAAAATACTCCCGGCCATCGATATCAAAGATGGTAAATGCGTGCGTCTCTACCAGGGCGATTTTGACAGGCTCACCACCTATGACGCCGACCCCGCGCAGGTCGCACGGCGCTGGCAAGATGCAGGCGCGAGCTGGCTGCACGTGGTTGACCTGGACGGCGCGCTCAACGGCCACCCCGCGAATTTCGAGGTTATCCACCGTATACGCAGGGCAGTGTCGCTCCACATCGAGTGCGGCGGCGGTATGCGAACGCTGGCTTCTATGCAACGTATGCTCGATATGGGCATCGATCGCATCGTACTCGGTACCATCGCCATCACCGACCGCGACCTTTTGCTAGAGGCGTTACAACGCTGGCCTGAGCGCATCGTCGTTGGCCTGGATGCGCGAGATGGTCGCGTCGCCATCGCGGGATGGCGCGAAACCTCACAGGCGCAAGCGACCACGCTGGCAAGCGAACTGTGTGCCAGCGGCGTGCAGCGCTTTATATACACCGACATCGCGCGTGATGGCGCGTTGCGCGGGCCAAATCTGCCCGCTCTGCAAGCCATGCAGGCAACCATCACCAACATTTCTCCCCGCGGCGCGTTGATCGCATCTGGCGGCATCAGCGCCATCGACGACCTGCAAGCAATCGCGAAATTAGGCATTGAGGGAGCCATCGTTGGCAAGGCTTTGTATACCGGCGCTATCGACCTGGCGGAAGCAATTCAAACCTGTGAACTGGAGTTCTAATTGTCATTCTGAGCGAAGCGAAGAATCTCTGCATCGCGGCGAAAGTGAGATTCTTCGCTTCGCTCAGAATGACAGAAAGGGAAGATTATGCTGACTAAACGTATCATCCCCTGCCTCGATGTTACCGCCGGGCGCGTCGTCAAGGGCATCAACTTCGTCAACCTGCGCGACGCGGGGGACCCGGTTGAGCTTGCGAAGTTTTATAATGATGAAGGCGCGGATGAACTCGTTTTTCTGGACATCACCGCCTCGGTCGAAAATCGAGCCACCATGCTCGATGTGGTGCGCCGCACCACCGAACAGGTGTTTATTCCCGTGACGGTGGGCGGTGGCATACGCAGCGTGGAAGACATCCGCGCAACCCTGGCCGCAGGGGCGGACAAGACATCGTTGAATACCGCCGCCGTCCAGCATCCCGACGTGCTGCGCGCTGGAGCCGAACAATTTGGGGCGCAGTGCATCATCCTGGCTATCGACGCCCGTTCCAATGCGGCCATGCCGTGCGGCTACGAAGTCTTCATTCACGGCGGGCGCACTCCCACCGGCAAAGACGCCGTTGAGTGGGCGCGGCGCGGCGTAGAACTGGGCGCGGGCGAAATTCTGCTCACCAGCATGGATCGCGACGGCACGCGGCAAGGCTACGAACTCACGCTCACCGCTCGCATTGCCCAGGCCGTCTCCGTGCCGGTCATCGCGTCAGGCGGCGTGGGAACGCTGGAGCATCTCTACGAGGGCCTGACATCCGGCGAGGCCGACGCAGTCCTGGCAGCCTCGATTTTCCACTTTGGACAGATTCGTATTTCCGAGGCCAAAGCGTTTTTAGCCGCGAAAGGAGTAACGATACGCCATGCTGAACTTTGATCGCGAAGGGTTGATTCCCGCCGTCATCCAGGACGATACTACACACGAAGTGTTGATGGTCGCCTTTATGAACCGGGCCGCCTTTGACCGCACACGCGCTACCGGCTATACCCACTTCTATAGCCGCTCAAGAAACGCGCTCTGGCGCAAAGGGGAACAGTCCGGCAATACGCAGGAAGTGCGCTCGATCTACGTCAATTGCGAAGAGAACAGCCTGCTCATTCGCGTCACCCAGCACGGCGGCGCGGCCTGCCACACTGGCTATCGCAGTTGCTACTACCGACGCCTGCTCCCCGACGGCTCATACGAGACCATAGCGGAGCGTGTCTTTGACCCCGATGAGGTATACAGCGCGCAACTGGCCGCTCCGCTCGAAAAGGCCATGCGCCAGTTGTACGGCGTCTACATCTACCTGCGCGAACACGATATGAGCGAGGAGTCCAATACCTCGCGCCTCTTACAGGAACACAGTCCCGCGTACCTCACCGCGCGCCTGGCCGACGAGCTGCAAGAACTGGCCGAGGTGCAGACCGGCGAGCACGCGCATAGCGACCGCCAATCGGACACCACATTGGAAAGCAGCCAGGTAGGTTACTGGCTGCTCTTGCTGGCATCTACATATAAGCTACAATATGCGGAATTTCTGCCGCACAAGCCTCTTTTGCAAGGCTATGCGGAACACGTCAGCGCCGAGCAATCGATGGAATTGCGCCAACGCTGTCTGAACCTGCTCACCACCTACGATCCACTCCACGTCGTCCAGGGGCTGGAGATTGGATTTCAACTGATCGGTTGGGCCTGCGCCGACGCGCAGATCAGCCCTCTTGCTCCGGCAGAATTTGACCTGGAACAGATGAAACGGAAAGGTTTAGCGTAATTACACCATGATACATTTCTACGAGCTTACACATCTGGACGCGGCCCGTCGCGCGCGCCTCATACGCCGCGCGGAACTGCAAATCGATGAACTCGTTCGAGCGCGTCTCCCCCATCGTGCGGGCGGTGCGCGAACGCGGCGATGAAGCGCTCATCGAATTGACCGCTCGTTTCGACCGCGTGCAACTGACGCCTGCCCAACTGCGCGTCAGCCCCACCGAAATCGAAGAGGCGCACCGCAAACTCGATAAAGATGTCTATGCCGCTATTCAACACGCCATCTCTAACGTGCGCGCCTTTCACCAACGCCAGATGCCGCAAGAACTGTGGTTCACAGAGGTAGAGCCGGGCGTGATGGCCGGGGAGAAAATTACTCCCATCAGTTCGGTTGGCCTCTACGTGCCACGCGGCAAGGGCGCCTTCCCATCGGTAATGTACATGCTCAGCACCCCTGCCAGTATCGCGGGTGTGCCACGCATCGTCGTCTGCACTCCGCCCGCGCCCGACGGCAGTGTTGACCCGGCCTCGCTGGTAGCAGCCGATTTGTGCGGCGTGCATGAAATCTATCGCCTTGGCGGCGCGCAAGCCATCGCCGCGCTGGCCTATGGCACGGACACCATTCGCCGCGTGTACAAGATCACCGGCCCCGGCAGTGGCTACGTAGCCGCCGCTAAACGCATCCTGTACGGCGTCGTGGATGTCGGATTACCAGCCGGACCCAGCGAATCGATTACCCTGGCCGATGGCAGCGCCAGCGTCGAATTGTTAGCCCGCGACCTGCTTATCGAAGCCGAACATGGCCCCGATTCCTCAAGCCTGCTGGTAACAGACGATCGCAAGCTGGCCGAAGCGGTCGTAGCAGCCCTGCCGGAGAAAATCGCCGCGCTGCCAGAGTGGCGGCGCGAGTTCGTCCAGACCGTCTTTGAATCGCCCCAGGGAACCGGCGGCATCGTGCTGGCCGATAATATGCAAGACGCCATCGACTTCGTCAACGAATACGCGCCCGAACATCTTGAAGTGCAGGTGCGCGAACCCTTCGCCCTGTTGTCGCATCTGAAAAACGCGGGCGAGATACTGATCGGGCCGCACACGCCCTTCTGCCTCGGCAACTACTGTGTCGGAACCAACGCTGTGCTGCCCACCGGCGGCTTCGCCCATACCTTCTCCTGCACGTCGGTTTTCGACTTCCTGAAACGCACCGGCATTGCCTACGTCACAGCAGAGGGCTACCCCTCCTTGAGCAAAACGACGCGCGCCCTGGCAGATTTCGAAGGCTTCCCGGCCCATGCCAATGCCGTCACCGGCCGCTGATCGGAAACTTCTTGCCGAGGGCTATGACCAAGTTTACGAAAAAATCGTAAGATTGAATCCGTTTTCCACATTGTCATAAAGAATAACTGCTTCGAGAGAGAGTTTAAGCAGTCAATCAGTACCATGCTGGTACTCTGGGTGGACTGTGCGTGTTACAATAACATTCGTCTACCACGTATGTTCAAGCAAAAGCAATGAAAAGCCTCGGAGAGCGCCAGTTGATGCACAATGGATACCGGCCAGATAATTCGGCTGTAGTAAATGAAGACCAGCATCGCGCATTTAACATGCCAGAAACGCGCATGATCGGCGCGGACCTAATGCCCGAACCCATCTCAACATCTGCTGTCTTCCAACTCACCGACCGCCTGCCGATTTTCAGCTACCTGGTCGCTTCCAATCGCATTCGCTGGTATCGCGTCATTATGCGCTACTTTTTCCACTCCCATCGTGAGTTGTATCGCTACCAGTTGACCGCGCAAGAAGTGCGCGACGAGATACGCGACACATTAGAAGCAGAATACACGCTGGAACAATGCCAGAACGACCTGGCAGCCCTCAAAGAATGGGGCAATATAACTACCATTTACGATTCCAGCCGCGCCACATCCATCACCAGTTTCCTTGCCCCGGCCCTGCTCTACCAGGCCACGCCGGAAGCCATCGCCATCGAAACTTTCCTCGATGAACAGATGAGAGCCAACACCGGCAAAGGCGCGCTGCGCCAGGGAGACTTGCCGCACCTGTGGAATTCCCTGCAATCGCTGGACGAAGATTTACGTAACCTACCGGAAGAATACTCCCCCGAGCACGGGCGCGCCATGACCGAGCAATGGCAGCGCGCTTTCGAAATATGGAATACCATGGCGCGCGAGGCCGCGCAATACCTGGCCAATATGATGCAGGCCGCGCAACAGGGACGACCCGATTTCGACGCCTACCAGGCCTATAAAGCGGCAGTTGTGGCTTACGTACACGGTTTCGCGCAATCGCTCACACTTTACAGCCGCCGCATACGCGCATTGCTGGCAGAATGGATCGAGACAGGCAAGAAAGATCGCCTCATCAAGATCGTGGCAGAACACCTTGAGCCGCCATCGCCAACCCTGGAAAATAGATCATCCCAGGAGGAGCTGCTTCAGGAGGCCGATAACCAGTTGAACGCGCTGATGAACTGGTTTGCGCTGGGAAAAAATGCCAATTCCTTCCGCCGCAACGCCCTGGCTGAGGTAGATAAAGTTGTGCGCCGCGCCTCCGTGCTGGCAGCCTCGGCGCGTCCCAACGCCAACTATGCCGCCAACCTGCATACCCTGGCCATGCAATTGCTCCAGGCGAGAGACGGCGATACCGCCCAACAGCTTTTCAGCCTGGCCTTTGCCAACATGCTTCCCGTGCATCTGCCGGAGAGCCTGGCGGGCAGAGCCAGCGCCCGCCATGATGTCGCCGAAGCCAACGTATGGCAGCAACCGCCTACCGCCAGCCTGCGTTTGCGCCCGGTCAGTCGTTCCTATCGCGGGGAACACAGCCTGGAAGACCCGGTGATTGTGCGCAACGATGGCGCGCGCGAACTCATCAAACAGTACGAGGAAAAACTGCAACAAGAAACCTTGCGTTTCGCCAACCTCTTCGCTACGGCGCTGCTCGATCTTGGCGGGCTCAAACACATCACGGCTGACGAGCGCGCGATTTTGTTGACCGTCATCGATGGATGCCTGGGCGATACACGCCACCAGTACCGCGCACCCGATGGCTCCACAATTACATTACTCAACTATGACGAGCAGAGCTACACCATCCTGCGCGCGCCCGATGGAATACTGCTTTTACCACGCTACCGCTTGCAGCGTGACAGTGGAGAGGAGGAACAGGCATGATCGAAGAGCATGAAATGCTGGCGAAGTCATCTTCAGGCAATGCTGAGATGGCATATTTGCCCGAAACAGCCATATCTTCAGACATTGCGGATGCGTCGCAGGCATCGAACAATGGATACGTCAATCGCGCCGCGCTCGCCCGCCAGCGCACCAGCACAGCCGAGTTGTTGAAAGCGCACACCGGCCTGATGGAACGCGAAATCATCCTGTCGCAGCAGTCCGAGCTATTCCGGCTGGTGAATCGCCACTATTTCGCCTTACAGAACTGGCATGACCTGCATACCGGCTGGCGCATTCAGCGCAGCGCAACGGTGATTCGCCTGGTGCGCCAGCTCAGCGCGGTCACGCCGGGCTATCTCTACGATCGCCTGAAAGAGCCGGGAGACTTCGCCTGTCTGACCTGGATTCTCTGGTATGCCGAGACGCGCCAGTTGAGCGGGCGCGGCAACGACCAGCAGTTTCTGCTCTCCCAACTGGCGGAACAGATACAGGAACAATCGCTCGCAGCACTTGACGAAGAAGCGGCCTTCGATTTTCGCAGGCAGGCCGACCGCTATAGCATCCAGCGCGCCCTGCTTTATCTCGAAGAACTGGGCGGCCTGCGCCTCGTCGATGGGCAAACGCGCCAATGGGTCGAGCAGGCTTCCGGCGCTGATGTGTTGTACGAATTTACAGATGTGATCCGCTCGCTTGTTTCCGCCTTCAATCCCCAGTTGCTGGCCGTCGTTGCAGATCGCCTCAACAATAGCGAGAAAGAGCAAGCGCTCCAGCCCACGTTATTACAGGCAGGGGAAAGCTTATACGCCGCGCATATCCGCCCATTATCGCGAGCGTGGCGCGCATTACTGCTCGGCCCGGCATTATTTCGGTTTGACGACGCCGAAGCTTTCGCTGAACTGGTCATACACGCTGAAGTAATAGCCAACGAACTACTCGAAACCTTTGGCTGGCAACTGGATGTCAAACGCGATTACGCCTGTGTGACACGCGCCAGCGGCATGTCTTCCGGCCCTGTTACCAGCCTCACCCCTTTCGGCGCGATTGACCAGATTGCTATGTTGCTCTGTACCGCCATGCGAGAACAGGTGCAGGCAGGCGCGTGGCCTGCACCCGATAGCTATGGCTGCCTGCACGCTACCACCCAGGACATGAACGCGCTCTTCTATTCATTGCGCGAGCGCTACGGCGACAACTGGGGCAGCGATGCGCGCACCCGCAGCGTGCGCAGCCTGCTGAACGAAGTGTACAAAAAGATGCGCCAGATCGGGCTGCTACGCGGACCCGATAGCAAGGGCAACATACTGATCTTGCCGACCGCCGCGCGCTATCGTGTCGCCTACGATCTCGCAGCCCAGGAGTCGAAAGCGAAGAAAAAAGAAACGCGTAAAGCCACAACCGCAGCCTTGCCGGGTTGGAACGAGGAAGAGCAGGCATAGCCGGCCAGAAGATGCGCGGCTGAAAAAGGGAAATATTCATGCAGTACACACTCGATAGTTTGACGCAATGGCCTGAAGCGCAAGATGGGCTAACGGCTGAGGAGCGACTGGCGCGCCAGCTTGAAATGTTTGTCGAAGTGTTACAGGGCGAGGCCGGAGGGCCACACGGCTACCGCCTGCGCCGCATCCTGTTGACCAACTTCTGGCTTTACGGCACGCAAGAATTTGAGATACCACACGGGCGACTCTTCCTGGCAGGCGAAAATGCCAGTGGCAAATCTACCGTCCTGACGGCGGCGCTGCCCCTGGCTCTGGACGGCGACATCCGCCCGCATCGCCTCGATACCTTTGGCGGGCGCGAACGCCACATTGAGTACTATATCCTGGGTGGCAGCGAATCCGCCACGCCCTATAACCACGAGCGGCGCACCTCCTACATCGCGCTGGAGTTCGAGTGGTGCGACGCGGATACCCCGCCTTTCACCCCCGAACTACGGCGCCTCTGGGAAAACGGCGAGCGAGAGAAGGCGCGTTTCCTGACCATCGGCGTCAGCCTGGCGGGCAATATCAATGCCAGCGAGCGCATCCGCCCGCTACGCTTCCTGATTACCGATGGCTCGCGCTTCGGTCACGAGATGCACACCATCTATGAAGTGGGCAGCAGGCACGAAAAACATGCTTTCGATCACCCACGCTTCAAGCAACAGATGGAGGGGCATGGCATTATCTGTGAAACCCAGGCCGAGTACGAACGCCAGGTGGCGCGCTACCTGTTCGGCTTCAACGATGTGAAAGAATTCCAGAAACTCATCAACCTCTTACTGGTGCTGCGCCGCCCGAACCTGAGCAGCGAGTTAAGCTTTTCGCGTGTGCATGACTACCTCAAACAATCGCTGCGCAAAATTTCCGGGGAAACCACCTCGCATGTGATCGGTACCATAGAACGCATCGACGCTATCCAGATCGAGAAAGAGCGCAGCCAGGAGGCCTACGGCGCTGCTGACCGCCTGCATCGCGCCCAGCAGCGATTGGCGATGAGCAGGGCGCAACTGGCAGCCTGCGAGTATACCGGCGCGCAAGCGAGCGAAGATAGCGCGCAACATCGCGTCACGAAGCTGCGCAAAGAACTGCAAGCCGCAGAACAGGAACGTTCACTTGCAGAATCTCTGACGCAAACGTTGCAGGTGGAACAATACGAGGTGAGCAAACAGATTACCACGCTGGAATCAAGCGAGGGGCTGCAAGCCGCAAAACAACTGGCTGCCGCGCGCGAACGCGCTCGCGAAGCGCATGAGCAGGCGCAACTGCAAGAACAAAGCCTCGCTGCCGCCCGTCGATCAAAACAGGCCAGCACGGAAAGCCTGCAACGCCAACTGGCGCGCTTTGAAAACATCAAAACCGAGAGCGGGGCGCATACACGAGAACTGGGCCGCATCGCTATAGAGGAAAGCCAGTGGGAAGTAGCCGCCCTCCAACTACAAGAGACGCAGCGTTTGCTCGCCTCCATTTCATTAACATCACCCTACCCGGCATCTGTTCACCAGAACATCGCCGCCCTGTCTGGCATGTTGTCAGAGGAGCGCATCGCCTGGTTACAGCGGCTTGAGACGTTACATCAAGAGCGCGAAAAACTGGACGCGCAGGTGCAAAACGCGCGCGAATATGAGACAACGCGCTTTCAGGAATTGGACGAGACGCGCCGCCGTTTCCAATCCGCTCGCGATCGCTTTTATGATGCCCTTGCCTCGCTCAACAGCACGCTGGAACAATTCGCGCCGCCGGAAGTTGTCCAGCCAATGCATACATCGTTGCTGCTACAAGATGATTTGGCAGAAGATGAAGCTCAACCCGCTCGCGTCATCGAACAATGCGCCCGCTCGCTGGAGCAGTATCGCCAGACAATCGAAAGCATCGAACGCCTACTACACCAATCGGCGCAAGAGGCGCAGGCGCGTCTCAACGATTTTCAGGTTGAGCGCGGCGGAGTGCAACGCGCCTTTGATGAAGTCACAGCGCTTTTTGAACAGAAACGCGCAGAACCCGAGTTCACACCAGCGCGTCAAGCACGCCACACGCTTGCTCGCGCAAAACTGGCAGAACATGGCATTACCGCGCTGCCACTCTACATGCTGCTCGATTTCATTCCTGAAATCGATTGCGAAAGCGCGGAGGCTGGCCGCATAGAACATATGCTGGAAGATGCCGGCTTACTGGACGCGCTGGTTGTCTCGCCTGCTCAGGCCGACCGTGCCGATGCGCTGCTGGCAAGCGAGGGTTTAAGCGACCGCCGTGTAGATTTCGAAAGCATCAAAGCAATTTTCGATCAAGCTGGATCGAACCCCGCGCAACAGACTACACCCAGTTTCTACGGATTGCGCTTTGATGAGTCGATCAATGCTCTGCCTGAAGCAGGCAATGTGAATTGGGAACCGGTTATCAACGCGCTGCTAATGGCCCCGGCGAGTGATAACGCGTTAGATGGCGAGAGGGCGACCGCAAGGGTCCCCGCCCCGCATCTACCCCAGCCCACACCCACACCCACACCCACACCCACGCCCTTACAATGACTATGCCGGTGTGCTGTTTGAACAAGATGGCGCCTGGACGCATGGTATATTGAGCGGATATGCGAGCGGCGGCACAGCCCGCTGCATCGGCAAAACCACCCGCCTGCGCGCGCAACAACGCGAACTCGCAGCGATCCAGCAAAGTCAAGCGCAACTTGCTGAAACGCTGACTGTGCTGGCCCGGCAGATTGAACTCCACGAAGGGCAGCTCGCCAGCATAGAGGAGCAAACCGCGCATGTACGCAAGGCGTTGGCAGCCAGTGGCATCGAGCCTGTGTTTGCCGAACTGGCGCAGATCAGGGTCACGTTGGAAAGCATCCAGAACACCTATCAAAAAGCGCGCCTCCAGACACAGGCGGCGTGGCAGCGTTTCAATTCGCTGGTGGTCCAACTAGAGCGAGAAAGCAACGGCAACGCCGCATTTGCCAGCGAGCGGCAGCGCGTCCAGGGTGCATTACTGGGAGTAATCCAGTTACAAAACTCGGCCCGTTCGCTACAAACGCAACTAAGCAGCCTCAATCACACCTGGGACGAGTGTCATAGCGCTCGCGAAGCGCAGCAACAGGCAACCGCCAACGAGGCAAACGTGGCAAACTTGTACGAGCGTTTGCGCTCGCAGGCCATTTCAGCACGCGCCGAGGAAAACGAACTACAACATATCGCGGAAACAACCGACGCCAGCGAGCTAAGCGAGCGATTACTGACCTTACGCCAGCGCAGCGAGACGGTCAACAAAGAATTGAACAACGCGCGCGTCACCTACAGCCTGGCAAACCAGCGTGCCGAAACTATCACAGAGCAATTAGTCGAAGTAGATGAACGCCTGCAAGGTGCTATGCAGTTAGCAGGCGAAAAGAGAACGCAATTTGCGAATTTACTGGCCGCATATCCAGTCGAAGAACTAATCGCCGCGCACCAGCACATGTTGGAGGGCCACTATCTCGGTGCCGCACGGCGAGTGCTGGGAGAAACACTGCGCGAGGCGGATATTCCGGCGCGCAGGGAACAGTTGAATGAAGCCTATCGCGAGGCATTTAATACCGTTATGCGCGTTTTCAATCGCGAGCAGCCTCTACTTTTGGAATACGGGCCAGACCTGGACGAGCAGGGACTGGCGCTTTTCCTGAACGAAAACAAAAGCCGGGCTATCGAACTGCTTGAACTGTTGAGCGAACGCATTAAGATGCAACAAATGCTGCTCAATCAGGAAGAGACGAAGCTGTTTGAGGATTTCCTGCTGCACGAAATCGCCGAAGCCATCCGCAGCGCTATCTTCGAGGCAGAAGAATGGGTGCAGCAAATTAACAAGGTGTTGAGCGGCCTGCCCATGATCGGCGAACACTACGCGCTACAATGGAAACCACAAACCGAATACGACCTGAACAAGCCGGGCAGCCATCTTGCGCAGCACTACCGCCTGCTGCGCAAACCAACCCAGGCTTTAACCGCGGAAGAGACCGAAACCTTGATGAACGCTTTCCGCCAGGAAATCGATGCTGTGCGCCTGCGGCAGCAGGAGCGTGCCGATATGAACTTCCTGGATGCCCTGGAACAGGTCTTTGACTATCGCGAGTGGTTCCAATTCGAAGTGCTGGTCTCCCAGCCCGGCGGGCAGCGCCAGCGTCTGACGGATCGCGTGGCCGGTACGCGCAGTGGCGCGGAGCAGCTTTTCGCGCTCTATGTCCCGCTTTTCGCCGCCCTCGGCGCGCTCTATCGCAGCGCAGCTCCCGGCGCGCCCCGCCTGCTCGCCCTTGACGAGGCCTTTGATAAAGTCAGCGTAGCCAATACGCAACGCATCATGGAATTTCTCGTCTCGCAAGACTTCCAGTGGATCATGACCGGGCCGCAAATCAGCGGCACCGGCGCGAAAATTCCCGCCTGCGCCCGCTACCTGATGATCCACGAAAAAGGTTCACCCATCGCAACTGCATCAGCTTCGTTCTGGAGCGATAGCAAAGCGCTCTAATCAAAGGACGGAAGTAAGAGTGAGCAACCTGCCAGACCCGGCACATCAGAACGCGCACAAGGCCGCCATGTTTTTCCACCGGCCCGGTTTATCGCGCCTGGGAATGAAACTTTACGAGAAATACATAGAAGAAAGCCAGGTGCGCGGTCAGATCACCCTACCAGACTGCACCTCTGACGAACGGCGCGAAATCGCCAGCTTTCTCGGCAAACCCCTCTACGCTGATATCAACATCAGGGTAAAACTGGGAGATGTCGAAAAGGCTTTACTCCACAGCTTCAACTGCACTTTGCCAGATCTGTTACGCGCTTACTATCCCGACCGCGCATTAGTGACACGGGTAGAACGACAGGCGCAACATTCACAACGCCAGTCAGATTTTCGCGCGGCGCTGGCATCGCTCATCGCGCACCTACCACCTAACGCGCATGGGCGACACTGGTTAGAGCATGGCTCGCACGGAGAACTATGGCTTTACGCGCGTTATAAAAATGCCCCTCTGGAAGAGCAGCAAAGACAACTGAAACTGGTCGCCTACATCGCAGGTTTGCTCGATCAACTGCCCCGGCCCGATACGCCCGAACGCCTGGCCCTTTTCGCCCAGCGCACCAGCGGCGACCCCCATATGCTCAATACGGGGAGAGCCGCAGGGCGTCTCTTCTTACTCGCCCTGGCCGATTCGAATATTGTAGGGGCGACCCTCGCGGTCGCACTCGAAAACATAACGGATACTCTCGAATACGCGACTGTCGCACTCGAAAACGTAATGGGAGACCGGGAACATGAACTCTTGCTGTACAGGAATGCCGGGCTACTGGTTGACACCATCTCAACCAACGTTGCCGCGTACAACCTGGCCAGCGCACTCTATCTCGATGGCACCCCTGACCCTATGCCACACGCGGCGGGCGCGCGTGTCATGTTGCTTCCTTTGCGGCAGCTACAGGCATGGAAAAGTGTGACATCGAGCAGCACGGTCATCTATATCGTGGAAAATCCCCAGGTATTTGAAGAAATCATCGCCAGCGCGCAAGCAGAGAATGAGCCTCCGACGCTCGTTTGTACATCCGGTTGGCCCAGCGTCGCGGCCCTGACCCTGCTCAACCTGTTGTTAAGCGCGTCTCCCACCTACACCCTGTGTTACAGTGGAGACTTCGACATCAAGGGACTGCAAATTGCCGCCTACATGCTGGCGCGATACCCTGGTCGCTGTCACCTCTGGCGTTTCGACCGCGATACCTATAGCTCCATCCTGCGGCAGGGCGGCATTCCGGCTTCCGCCACCGACCTGGCATTGCTTGACACACTGCCCGAAATCTTCGCGCCCCTGGTTGCCGTGATGAAAGAGAAAGCCATGTGGGCCTATCAAGAGGGCATTACGCACTTTCTAATAGATGATATTACACAACATCTCTGTGTGTAATATCATCTATTTTACCTGTGCTTTTTCTTCGCTTTTCCAGGTCTGAGGCTAATAGGCGTCGGCAAAGTATTCTTTCTCTCTTTCAACATCTCTCGAATCATCTCAATCAAAGGTATCTCTACACCAAGCCGTTCTGCTTTATCAAGATTGATTTCAGCCTGACGATAGTTACCGTTCTCTATATATGCAGTTACCAGGTACATGTTCAGCAGACCAGCAGTAGGATTGGCGCGCAGACCTTCTTCCAGGATTTCAATACCGTCATCACCCCGGCCATGCTCGCTGTATATGAGGTGAAGATCGAAGTAGAGATCAATATTTTGCGGCTGTATTGCGATAGCGCGCCTGAAGCTGGCATCAGCCTCTTCAAGATTATTGAGCTTTCCATAGATAACGCCCAGATCAGCCCAGGTATCGACGAAATCTGGCTCGAGTTCAGCTACGCGCAGATAATGACGCAACGCCTCCTCGTCTCTATCCTGCTCCATAGCGATCTCGCCCAAATGCATCTCAATATGAGCTTCTTCAGCAAAAGCAGTACTGGCTATCATGGTCTTCGCTTGCAACAGGTGATCTTCTGCCTCGTTGAGATTGACAGTGCGGTGAATAAGAACCTCTGCCAGAGAGATACGTGTCTCGAATTGATCCTCCAGGTTTAGAGATTCGCGCAACGCTTCCTCGGCCAGTTCCAGGAAGCGGTTCGAGCGTTCTTCGTCACCTCTCTTCTCTAAGAAAATCCGGCCAAGCGACTGCTGTACCGCGGCCTTCGTTCGCAGGTCGGCGGCACGACCCTCTTCAAAGCGCTGCGTCAGTTCCTCCAGGTAGACAAGGCTACGCTCCCAAAATCCAAAGATCTTCATTCTCGAAGCAGCTTCCCGGTACAACGCGCGATCATCATACGCCCGCGCTAGAAACGCATCGATATAACTCGCCGACTGGAACAAGTAACGCTGCAACTCGATCGCGTACCTGGGAAAATCGGCATCGGTCGGTTTATGCTTGTTTGAAATTTCGTTGATGGTGACCGTGTGTTCTTTAATCTTGTTAAATAATTCTTCACTGGGCAGGTTGAGGGCCTGGGTTGCTTCATCGACCATATAGTGGATGCGCCATTGGCCTTTCTCTTTAACCAGGATATAACTTGTCCAGAACCAATGCCGACCAGTCTCGCTATATATGGTGCTTGGTCGGGGCAACTCCGGAAACTCTTCACCCTCGCTGGTTTCATCCATTTCAACAGACCAGCTCGCCTCAATCACTTTTTCTGCACCCTTGCGATTGGCGCTTACAATATTGGGCAACCACAGGACAGATTTCTGCACCGTGCGTTCCCACAGAATATAGGTTTCCAGGTAATCAGGATTGGCCGCGTTGAACCAGACGTCACGACCTTCAGCCCAGGCTTCTTCAATAAGACCATCGCGCAAGGGGCTGTCAGCAGCGAGTAATGTATAGGACGTTTCAAACTTTCCTTCAAAATACGCCTGAACAAAAGTGCTGACTACGACTTCCGGAGTTAAATCCTGTGTCTCGTACTCTATATCATCTTCCTCGAAGTCGTCATCCAGATCGTCATCATCATCAAAATCCCGAATCTGTCCCTCCTGATACTCTTCTTCCTCTTCTTCACCATCCAATACATCCTCATCGATATCTGGATTTTCTAAAATCAATTGATTGATGAGCGAAAGATGCCTGCGGTATTCAATGTGCGGCTGCGTCCCTTTTTTTCTATTGACAGCGAGCGCATCCAACAGAAGACGGCGACTGCGAGCTAACGAGCTACTCTTCCATTTGATTCCTGGCATAGTCATTTCTATGCGCGCAGCAGTGTTCTCATAGCTGCGTTTACTCATTACCTGGCTAAAGAATTCTTTGACGCCATCATCCCAAAAGTCTAGCATGAAGCCGAGCATCTGCACCTCTTTATAATTTTCTCCCTGCTCCCAGGCCAGTATTAGTTGCATCGAACCTGTCACGCGAGTATCGGTAATGATTCCCTTCCAGAAGCGGCGGGGAATATTCGTAAACTGCGTATGAGAGACAAGTGACTGTTCAACGGGCGGTTTCCACTGCGGATAAACCCTCGCCCCCGCCAGTTGTATCAAAGCGCGTTTGGCTTCCTTGCGCACACTTTTCAGGGAACTCAACTCATTGATAGCCAGAAGCAGATCGGCGGAATCGATGGACTTTTCTCGCGCCAGTGATTTAAGTAAAGCAAACTGGGCAGCTTCAGATAAATCGTTGATCTCGGCAAGCGCCGCTGCAGCCACCTGTCGCTCCGTGCTTGCGCGCACTTTATTCACCACCTCATGATATTGCTCAAATACCTGTTGTGACTGCGCCTGCGCATCCTGCGAGATAGGAACTTGCCCGGTTTTTTTCTTCGCCATAACCAGCTGTCCTCTTTACACTACAATGAAACAATACCCTTGCTTCACGCTCATTTTACGCCTATTGAGAAAAACGCGCAACTTTTTATCGCGTTTCACCAAGCTATGCTATACTGAGGCTTGTACCCACGTCACTTGGGGAAAAGGTACACATTAAAAATATATATCCACTTGTATTCCACTAGACTATAAGAAATAGTAAATTGAAAGGAGTATGCTCTTGGCGCATCCAACCATTATCACGTATGAGGAGGCCAGTGATGTTGTGGAACACCTCGGCATCTTGCCTCTATCGAGTTTCGTTCCCGGTCATCCCTCCCTCGCTTCTATCACGCGGCCCGAAGCCTGGCACACAGGAGCCGACACCGACCCCTGGCTCTGGCGAGATCGCTTTGCCAGCGAAGGCATCGCCGCCTACGGCAGATTTCTTGGCGACAAACCACTTCTCATCTCCAGGGCAATCTTTCCAGTCATAAGTTGTCTGCTTGCTCAAACGGAGACGGTGGAAGAACGCTACGCGGCGGGTTTAGTGGCGAAAGCTACCTTGCGCATGTACAACTGCATCCGGGAGAACGACGATATCGATGTCAGGACGCTTCGAACGCTCACAGGTATGCAGCACCCTTCCGACAAAAGCGCGTTCGATCGCTCTTTGAACGAACTGCAAAATACAGCCGAAGTCGTCATAGCGGGCATCTCTGAAAGGCTCAACTTGCAGGGCAATAAAAATGGCTGGAACAGCACCTGCTATATGCTGGCTGACAATTGGATGGCACGACATGGGATCGTGAAAGCGCAACTGTCTCACGCGGAAGCTAAAACAAAGTTGTACGCCTACATCGAGACGCGCTGGGAAGAAAGCGCCGTTCACTATCTGCAAAAGCGATTGGCTTAGTAAGTCAATCTGAAGTAGGGATACCTCTTGTGGGTGTCCAGTCTGGGCAAAGCATGTCAACACATGATAAGTACGACGCAATCGTTGTTGGCGCCGGTCCAAATGGCCTGGCGGCGGCTATCACAATGGCGCGCGCGGGCAAATCGGTCATAGTATACGAGGCCAAAGAGACCATTGGGGGCGGTTCGCGCTCGATGGAACTCACCTTGCCCGGTTTTGTACACGATGTCTGCTCAGCAATTCACCCACTCGGGCTGGGTTCAACATTCTTTCGCTCATTGCCGCTTGAACACTATGGCCTGGAATGGATTCAACCGCCTGCTCCCCTGGCGCACCCACTTGATAACGATACTGTCGCGGTACTTGAACGCTCTATTGAAGCGACCGGGGCAACACTGGGCAGAGATGCGCGCGCATACCAGAAGCTGATGGAGCCTCTGGTCGCTCGCTGGGATGCCATCTCCAACGCCTTTTTTGGCCCCTTGCGCCTGCAACCACTGCTTCCTCACCCATTCGCGCTGGCCTCATTCGGACTCAAAGCGCTTCGTTCAGCGCGTGGTTTCGCCGAAAGCCACTTCAAGGAGCCGCAAGCGCGCGCCCTCTTCGCCGGTATGTGCGGTCACTGGATGTTGCCTCTTGACCGCTCTATTAGCGCGGCGGCGGGGCTGGCGTTAGGAACGATGGGACACGCCATTGGTTGGCCTCTGCCACGCGGCGGCTCTCAAAACATTGTGGATGCCATGGCAGCCTATTTGCGCTCGCTTGGAGGAGAAATCGTCACAGGCGCGGAAGTCAAATCGCTCGAATATACTTCCTCCTGCTCGCGCCGTGTTATGCGACATCACCCCCCGGCAATTGCTGCGAATAGCGGGAACGCGCCTGCCATCTGGTTACCAGCGCAAATTGCGCCATTACCGCTATGGTCCTGGCGTCTTCAAACTCGACCTGGCGCTGGATGGCCCCATCCCCTGGCGAGCGACAGCCTGTGAGCGCGCCGGAACAGTCCACATCGGCGGCACGCTGCCAGAAATCGCCTCCGCCGAAGCTGCGGTCTGGCGCGGCGAACATCCCGAAAAGCCCTTCGTGCTGCTGGCGCAACAAAGCCTGTTTGACACGACACGCGCCCCAGAGGGAAAACACACCGCCTGGGCCTATTGTCACGTCCCGGCTGGCTCAACCCTCGACATGAGCGAGCGCATCGAAGCCCAGATCGAACGTTTCGCCCCCGGCTTTCGCGACCGCATCCTGGCCCGCCATACCTTCACAGCGGCACAGCTTGAACATTACAACGCTAACTACATCGGCGGCGACATCAACGGCGGCGTGCAGGATATCGGGCAACTCTTCACCCGCCCGACCATCCAGGTCAATCCCTATGCCACTCCTCTTGAAGGTGTCTATCTTTGCTCCTCATCGACACCCCCCGGAGGCGGCGTACATGGATTATGCGGCTACTACGCCGCCACTACAGCCCTGAAAAAAAGCTTTTCTTAAATCTTCAATGCCCGCGAATGGCAATGGGGCGAACACGCAGCGCCACCGGATACATCTCTGCGAATCTTTCAGGCGTTTGAAAGCTCCTGGTGATGAAATCACGATACTTTTCCACGTAAACGGGCAATCGATCCGCCGGAGGATCGTTCGGACTCAATTGTGCCTCGCCAATAATAACGATAATATCTCCCCCATTTCCATTGCCATCCAGATTGAAAGCCACTCGAGGGTTGCGCGAGATATGCCCCTGGCGTTTCGCATCGGCCCGGCTATATACGAGAATAGTTGACGTAGCCTCATCCCACCAGAACCAGACCGGCGCGGGCTGTGGCGTTCCCTTCGCATCAACAGTTGTCAACCAGATGAGACGCTCGTCCCGCAGCCGGCGGGCCACCCGCTCGCCAAAAGGCGTCGCCGGGTCTGGAAGTTGAAATGCCATGTTGTATGTTCTACTTTCTCCAAATGAATTATCTCAGGCACAGAGCATCCGCTCTTCTGCATAAACAGATCAACAGCTTTTAATCCGTTATGCATGTTAACACAATTTTGCTCACAGTTTCGATGGCAGCGTTTAGCTTTCAAGATGAATATCAGGGAAACGAACATACGTGTAAATGACTCTAGGAACGATATGCAAAAACACGCCCTCGCCCCAATCCAGCACACTACTTCCGCTCACCTCGCGCTGGAACGTTTCTAAAGCGGAAAAATCCGCGTCAGCGGACCGCACGACAGTAGCCTCTCCGTGTACAATGACAGCCACATCATTCCCCTGGTAGAAGGTGAAGCTGATAGCAGAACGCTGCATAACATGTCTGGTACGCAAAGCTGACGCTACGGTTGGAATGTAAAAACGCCCGTGCAAGAGCAAGGCGCCGATGGGAGCCGCCAGGGGATCGCCTTTTTTTGTCGCCGTTGCAAACGCAACCGTCTGCAATCCCTGCCAGAGATGCGCCAGTTGCCGCGCCGACAAGGAATGAGCGGGCATCTCAAACGATGCGCGTAAAAAAGCTCCTGCCTGCTCAATACTTCTATCAAGCAGTGTCTGGAGATTTTGCATATCTTCGGATGATTCGTACATAGGCGTCCTTCCTGGCTTGAAATTATACCATACTGAATTTGAACAACTACAGCCAGTTTTTATCATCCTGAGCGAAAGCGAAGAATCTCGGTACCTGGAGGATCAGACCCTTCGCTTTGCTCAGGGTGACAAAACATTATTTCAGAAATATCTCACCGCTTACCCTGCTCGATCATGGTGATTTCATCATCACATAGTCCATAGAGCGCATAAATCACACGATCTAACTCTCGGTCTATTCGTTCGATCTGAACTTCATAAAAGTTCTGTTCGTGATCTGTCTTTGTGTACTTTTTTTCCGCCTTTAAGCGCAGTATTTCTTGCACTAAACTCACCAGTTCATGCTGCCTGCTACCAATAATGAGCGGAACTGGAATCGCCTGGATGGTGGATTGATTGAGCTGTGGGAAAAGTCCTTTATATGAAGTAAATATTTTGTAGACGAACCAGTGCGCAAAGCGACTGTTCAGCAAAGCGAGGATCGCCTCATACGTTATTTCAGTTCGGGTGACATGCAGATTATAGACCGACTGCATCGTCACATAGCCCTCGCTATCCAGGGCTGCGATACATTTATACCCCGTTTTCAGCATGATGATCTTTGGAGACACATACCTTCGGGCATCTTTCTTGAAAGTCTGGAGGAAACGGGAGGGCGGTTGCACAAAATAACGCGCAATATCTTCGCCGACCAGGATAGGCACAGGCCCCTGAGATAGAACAGCCTTTTTCCCAAGCTCTTCGCCCCGCGAAATCTTCACCAGATTTTGCAAAGGTTCGCATTCCTTTTCAACGCGAGCGAGCAGCAAAGCTTCTTCATCAGAAAGGTGCATAAGAAAGCGGCGTTTTGGATCTGACAAAAAACGCTCCTTGCTGCACGAATAGCGCGCCGGTGCCGCTGACCCATCGATTGCTTCACACAGGACTTCACGCGCCACACTTCCCTTAGCCACCGCAAAGATAATGGTAGAAACATTGGCCTTAAACGCTGTCCCACAATAATATAAACGTTCCAGCCCTTCTCTTAACAGCAACTCGCGCACAGTGCGAGTCTCATCCCGGGCTAACAATGTATCTGGTACGACCAGGGCGCATCTTCCTGTAGAGTTGACCAGTTTCAGACTCTCTTCGATAAAGAGCCAGTAGGTATCATATTGACCGCGAGCAAGAGAAAATATCGCCGTAAATGTTTGCTTTACGTCTTGTTGAAGGTTCTCTCCAAAAATATAGGGCGGGTTCCCCAACACCACATCAAATCCCCCGTTCCAGCCGGTCTGCTCATTGTTGGGCCGCTCGCCATTGTCGGGAAGGCGAAATACATCGGGAAAAGCCTGGTGCCAGTAGAAAGAACTGGTTTTGCAAGGAATCGGCGGGAATGCCCTGCGCCAGCAACGCGGGAGTCGCGCCGAGCAGGCTATTTCCGCACTGGATATGCAAGTCGAAGATGGAAAGCGGCTTGCCAGGTTCAACCGCCTCCAACCACAGGTTAACCCGGCACAGTTCTACCGCCATTGGATTGATATCCACGCCATAGATACAGTGACTCACGACATCGCGCAGGGCAGCGCGGTACGCCTCCGGTCCCGGCTCCTCACTTCTCGCGCGCGCGACAGCCAGGCGTTTCGCAATGCGAGAGGCTGCGGCTATAAGAAATAGACCACTGCCACAGGCCGGGTCGCATACAGTAAGTTGAAGGATAGCCCGCTGTGGATCGACGTTGGCACAGGCTGCAGCCAGCGCCGGTTCCAGGGCAGCGTTGAGCAAGCAATCGATCAGGCTGCCCGGCGTGTAGTAGCTGCCAGAGGTTTTACGCGCATTGCCACTGGCGAACTTGAGTTCAAAGATAGCGCTATCAATATTGACTTCTGGCCGCATTTCCAGCAGCGATTCATAGATACTGCCCAGTTCTGTCGCGCCCAGGTTCTTATAATCAATTGCGCGACGTATCACACCCTCAGAGGTGAAGGCCAGGTAGCTCACAGATTTGAGCAGTTCGCGGTTGGTCAGTTCGCATCCCGCGAGGTCGGGCATCGTTGCGCTTGATAAAAACAGACCGCTAAGCGAGGATAATCCCAGTTCGGGATAACCGGCATCGCAGGCCAGTTTTTCCATAACCAGCCAGAGGTCACGATAGAGGTTGGAACGGTTTGTTCCGGCACGCTGTACCGCCAGGCGGCGCAAACGAGCCGTGGCATAACGGGCGGTGTAGCGATTTCGCGCAGCTTGTGCGGCCTGAGCATGAAAAAGAATGTCGCGTTCTTCCGCCACAAACAGCGCCATCAGACGATAGACAAAGCGCAATACCTGGGCGTAGTAGTCCTGTACGCTTAACGCCCCGGAGCGCAATTTCTGTTGCAAATCGGCATTGGCAGGATGAGTCAGAAAGCCGCTGCCCAGGATAGTAATAGCCTTCTGCACGCTCACGCTCGAAAGAGAAGAAGTACCGGAACGCGAGCCTGTCTGCATATACCTATCCTTTAAGCGCAACTATCTCGCCGCATTGTATCGATCAGATTTGTTGCTGTCAATAGAAATCAAGCAGGCTCAAATAATATTGCGTTCCCGGCCGTGCTGAGCAGCAGCAAAGCGTGTAATGCGCAGGGGATCGATATTGATCGACTGTGCCCTCCCCAGCACGACTTCTTCAGCCATCATGCGCCCTACGGCTGGCGCTTGCTGCACGCCGTGTCCCGAAAACCCGGCCACATTAATCCAATTTTCGTTGCCGGGAAGCCGTCCCAGAATTGGGTTATGGTCGGGCGTGACTTCATAATAGCCCCACCAGCAGGCCTGTCTATCCAGCCTCGTTTCCCCCAACCAGGGGAAACGTTCCAGTCCTACGCTGATCGTCGGCTCAAACCAATCCCAATCCATCCCTTCCGAAAATCCAGGTGGCTCGTCAGGGTTCGACTTTCCAAACAGGATACGCTGTCCCTCGCTGCGTAAATAGAAACCACTCACCAGGTCGATAGTCAAAGGGTAGACATGCTGCCAGGGAATAGGAGCTGTCACATACACCATGCGTCTCACCGGTTGGACCGGTACTTCTGTCTCCAATCCAGCCCGCCTTGCGATTTCACCAGCCCATGACCCGCCAGCGTTCACCAGGTACTCAGCCTCAAAAGTACCTTTTGGCGTCTCCACCTGCCAGGTATTTCCGGTCCGTTTCGCGCTGCTAAGGGGAGCCTGCACGTGTACCGAAGCGCCCCTCTCCTTTGCCAGCCTCAGATAGGTAAAAGTCACGCTGTGCGGGTCTACTATCCCGTCGGCAGGTCCGTGCGTTGTGCCAGCAATACCAGTAGTATCAAAGACAACCAGGCTCTGCGCCTCCTCAACGGTGAGCACTTTCACCGGCGCGCCCAGGCGTTCCTGCAATGCGACGCTTTCCAGGTGCTCGCCCCATCGTTCTGGTGGCACCAGGAAAAGATAGCCGATAGGGCGATAACCGGCATCGTCTCCATACAAATCCTGAAAATGCTGGTATTCCTGAATGCTCTCCCACGACAGGCGCGTGTTGACCTCTTCGGTGTACTGAACGCGCACTCCGGCGGCGCTGCGACCTGTTGAACCCATAGCCGGGGCTATTTGCGCCTCCAACACCACTACTTTTAATCCTCGCTCGCTCAGGCGGAACGCGCAGGATGCGCCCATAATTCCTGCGCCAATTATCAACACATCAGCTTTTGTTGTCATAGACATACCTGTCCGCCTTTTCCGATGAAGTGATTTTAGACGACCCTGTGTGGTAATAACGTTGCCACGTCTTGATGAATATTAACGACCGAATGGGGTTATAGCGTTGCCACGTCCTGTAGGGACAAGGGGAAGGGTTGGGTGGATGAGGGGGCCTTGTGCTTGTCCTCGTCGAAGTGCGACCATCACGCCTCACGGAACCCCAACGAATCGCGTCGTCACGAGGACAAGCACAAGGCCCCCACCCGTCCCCGCATCTACCCCTTGTCCCTACAGGACGAGGGCAAACGTTTCTCGTAATTCCCCTATTGGGTTGTCAAAGATCATTAAGAACGTTGGCCCCGCAACGCTCGCGTTGTCGCTTCATCAACCACGTATAGTTCCGGTGGTCGCACTAGCTGATCGGCGCTCCCCAGGTAACGGATGACCACGCCATATTCGCGTTCAGCCGCCTCAAGCGATACATAGCCGTTGACAACATCGCGCAGCACCATCTCCGTAGCGCGTTGAAACGGGTTGCCATAGCCACCGCCACCGGCAGGGTTAAGTTGGACGCGATCGCCAGGCGCAACGGAATAAAGCGCCTTCGGCTGCGGGCGAATGCTCTTGTTCACGAGATATTCGCCCGCCGCGCCGTAGCCGCCGCCTGCTAGTCCGTTGGCCGGGAAGCGCGTGCGGTCAACCAGCGCCGAAATGCCCCACGCTGCATTCCCCGGAGAACCGATCTCCGTCCATTGCCCCAACCCGCCGCGAAAGGCGCCTGCGCCACCCGAATCGGTACGCAACTCGCGCCTGTATTGCACCAGCGGGGTCAGGCTTTCCACTATTTCGGCTGGCACCCCCGCGACCCCACTGGGGAAACCCGTGCTATTCAGGCCATCTTTAATAGCGCGCGCCCCGGTGCCGCCACATTGAAACAGGCTGAAGGTAAAGGATTCCTGTGATCCCGGCCATTTCCCATGTAAGACGGAAATCCAGATGGGGTCGGCCCCGCAGGCAATGAGCTTTCCCGGCATGGCAGGCGCTAACGCCCCAAAGATTACGCCGGGCAGGAAATGCCCGATCAGGTGACGCGAAGCCACCGCCGCAGGTTCCAGGCAATTCAGAATCGAACCCGGAGGCGCGGTCACATGCACCGGGCGAAAGGCCCCCTCGTTATGCGGCACGTCGGGACTCACCGCCGCCTTGATAGCGAACGAGGCGTAGGCGTGCGTGTAGTTCAGCACCACGTTGATGCCGCGCGAACTCTGGGGCGACGAACCGGCGAAATCGATGAACAGATCTTCATCCTCGACGGTCACGGCTACCTTGATATGGATCGGCTCGTCATAGCCGTCGCTCCAGGACTCGTTCTCGTAGCGTCCGTTGGGCAGGGCGCGGATGGCTTCGCGCATGGCGCGTTCCGAACGCATAATGATTTCATCAGCCAGCGGGTCAATCGAGTCCAGCGCGAATTCACCCATAAAGTGCAGCAGTTCGCGCGCCCCAACCGCGTTTGACGAAGTCTGGGCGTACAGATCGCCGATGGTTTCGTTGGGAGTGCGCACATTGGCGCGGATGATCTTAAAAAGCTCGGCGTTCGGCTCGTCGCGGATGAACAATTTCGTGATGGGAATGCGCAGGCCCTCTTCGTAAACCTCGCGCGCCTCGCCGGAGAAAATACGCCCACCGATATCGGGGGCGTGGCAGGTGCTGGCAAAATAGGCAACCAGTCGCGTATCTTTGAAAACTGGCGTCAGGATGGTCATATCATTGATCTGCCCGGCGGTTTGCCAGGGATCGTTGGTAATCAACACGTCGCCCGGCTGCAATGTTTCCGCCGGATAGGCGCGCAAAAAATGACGCACGCCGGTCGCCATGGCGTTGATATGACCGGGGGTGCCGGTGAGTGACTGCGCGATCATGGAGCCGCGTGTATCGAAGACGCCGCAGGCCAAATCCTGCGACTCGCGTACAACGGTACTGAAGGCGGTGCGCATCAACGTTACCTGCTGCTCATTCACCACCGAGAGCAAACGGTTCCACAGCACTTCCAGGGTTATCGGGTCAAGTGTATCCGTCATGGCAAAGCATCCTCGCGACCGAAGTTATAGTTCGACTATCAAGTTCAACTGCTCGTCTATATGGAAACGGCAATCTGGCCCCACGATCACGGTCGATTCGCGTTCTTCAATAATGGCCGGCCCGTTCAAATCTGCGCCGGGCAGCAGCCCATAGCGGTCATAAACCGGTGTTTCGGAGTAGCCTCCCAACTCCGGAAAATAGGCCCTGCGGCTTCCCTTGCGAGCGGCGGAAGCAACTGCCGTCTCACCCTGGGATACTTGCAAACGTACCTGGGGAGCCGGGCTGGACGAGATAACGCGCCAGTTGATGATCTCCACCGGCACCGACTCGCTGAGCCGTTCGTAGAGACGCCGGTACGTCTCTTCAAACGAGCGCAGTATGGCGGGGATTCTGTCGCTATCAAGCCGACCTTCTGGTAATGGCACCTGTATCTCGTGGCCCTGACCGACATAGCGAATATCCGCCACCCGCCGGTGACGAATATGCGTTGGTAATGCGCCCGATTGCTCCAACAGCGCCTGACCTTCTGCCTCCATTTCACCCAGCAGCGCATTGGCCCTCTGCCAGTCCATCGCGTCGATACGACCCGGCCAGGAGCGCACGAAATCAAAGGCGAGCGGCGCGGTGAGAAAGCCAACCGCGCTCATGACGCCTGCTCCAAACGGCACAATTAAGGCGGGCGAACCCAGCGCCTTCGCGATGCGAAAGCCATGCACCGGCCCGGCTCCTCCGAAGGCAAACACGGGGAAACGGTGCGGGTCTTTGCCGCGTTCCAGGGTATGGATGCGCGCAGCATTCGCCATACTTTCGTTCACAACCTGGTGAATGCCCCAGGCCGCCTCTTCAAGTGAGAGACCGGATGGCTTAGCGATGCGTTCCAAAATGGCGCGGCGCGCGGCAGCCAGGTCAATCTTGAGCTGGCCGCCCAGGAAATAGTCCGGGTCCAAATAGCCCAATACCAGGTCAGCGTCCGTCACCGTCGGCTCGCTTCCGCCATTGCCATAGCAGACCGGGCCTGGTTCAGCGCCCGCCGATTCCGGCCCCACTTTCAATAGCCCCAGCGCGTCTATCCGGGCTATCGAGCCACCACCCGCGCCGATCTCGATCATCTCGATCACCGGTAGTTTGATGGGCAGTCCCGACCCTTTTTTCAGGCGATAGCGGCGGTCAACTTCAAATTCATGGGCGATGAGCGGTTGGCCCTGGTCGATGATGCAGAACTTGGCGGTGGTACCCCCCATATCGAACGAGAGCAGGTCGCTATAGCCACAGGCCGCGCCATAGCTGGCAGCAGCCAGCGCGCCGCCCGCCGGGCCGGATTCGAGCAGGCGCACCGGAAAGCGCACCGCTGTATCCACCGTCACAATGCCGCCACTGGAAATCATCAGAAAGAGGCTGCCCGAAAATCCGAAGCGTTCCAGGCGTACCTGCAACTCGCGCAGGTACTTCTCAACGCGCTCCTGCACGTAAACATTGGCAATCGTGGTAGACGTGCGTTCAAATTCGCGTATCTCAGGCACCACCTCTGAGGAAATGGAGACGCGCATATCCGGCGCGCTACGCTGCACGATGGCACGCGCTTCCCGTTCGGCGGTGGGATTGGTAAAACTATGCAGAAAGGCAATCGCGACGGCCTCAATCCTGTTCGTCACCAGCTCGCGGGTCAATTGTTCGACGAATGTCCCATCCAGTTCCTGGAGCGTCGTACCATCGGACAGCGTGCGCTGCGGCACGCCAAAACGCAGGTAACGCGGCACCAGTGGTTGCGGCATTTCCAGCATCAGGTCGTAGAGTTCGTAGCGGTTCTCCCGCCCAATTTCAATGGAGTCGCGAAAGCCCTGCGTCGCCAATAGCGCGGTACGCGAGCCTGTGCGCTCGATAATGGCATTCGTCACCAGTGTGGTGCCGTGTATAAGCTGCCGAGCTTCGCTTGCCGCGATGCCCTCGCGCTTCAACGTTTCAATCACCAGTGCCTCAACTGCCTGGGAGGGATCGCCAGGGGTGGTAAGCGTCTTACCGACCGCGAAGCTGCCGGTAACGTCGTCGAACACCACCAGGTCTGTGAACGTGCCTCCAATATCCACCCCTATCCTGTGATGATGGGAGGAACCTGTCATCACTCATCCTCCAGTTTAGGGAAGCGGCTCAACGGAAAAATATCTACCTGCGGCGAGCGCTGTTGCGAGAGGAGGCCGCCATCAACGGCATAGATATGGCCCGTAATATAGCTGGCATCATCAGAGGCGAGAAAAGCGGCTGGCCCGGCCATCTCCTCTGGCTCTCCCATACGTCCGAGCGGTATGGACTGGCCCCGCTCTCGCTTGATCTCCGGGTTCATGCCCTGCGTATCAATCGAGCCGGGAATGAGCGCGTTCACGCGAATACCATACGGCGCAAGATCGAGCGCCATAGCACGCGTTAGCGCCTCAATGCCGCCTTTCGATGCATCATAAGCCGCCATGCCCCGGTGTGAATGCGTGGCTCCCCCGCTGGACATGTTGATAATCACGCCCGTATGATTGCGGGCCATCACGTGCGCTGCGCGCAGCGAACAGAGGAAAACGCTTTTGAGGTTTACCGTCAGCACACGGTCCCACCAATCTTCATCCCCTTGCAGAAAATGCCGTTCGACGTTAATTAACCCGGCATTATTGACCAGCACATCCACTGTTCCGAAACGTTCAAGCACGGTATCAAATAAGCCATCAACCTCGCTCTTTTGCGACACATCAGCTATGCCAGCAACGGCCAGCCCTCCCAGAGCAATAATTTCCTGAACAGTACTCTCGACTCCGGCGGCGTTGACATCATTGACAATGACTTGCGCGCCCTCGCTTCCAAAACGCATGGCGATGGCACGTCCAATACCATGCGCGGCCCCCGTCACGATCACGACTTTGTTGCTAAAACGTTGTTGCATCTGCATTCGTCTATTCCTCCATCTCTCCGGATTGTTAACTGGCAAATCCTGAATCCTGAATCCTTGCGCTCTGAAGGCCCCCTATACTTTTTCCCGGCATGTCTTCAGTATATCTTATGCAGCAGTTTGACACGTTACCCCAGTGGCAGCACCCACGAGGGCCTGCATGGAAACAGGGCTTTTACCAGCACCTCCACATTATCATTTACCCATACATCGGGAAAAGCTGAACGTAACGCATCCAGGCTTCGATAGCCAAACAGCAATTGTAAGAAAACCAGCGGCGGGAAACCACCATCTTCATTCGCGTTCCAGATGGGGCGTCGCCAATGCTCCGCCGTTACTAATTTTCCCTGCTCGAAGACTATGCGCAAACCGTCACGATAAAAATCAAACGTGAGCGCGCCGCTGTATCCCGCCACTACAGAATCAGCGAGCCGCCGCTCCAGGGCAGGCGCGATCCGTTGCATAAATCGCGGCAGGTGGGGGACGCGGACATACCAGGCATAAGGAGCCACTTTCGTAGTTGGCATACTTTTTTCCAGCACGTCTATGGCCGGGTGGGAGCGTCCCAGGTTAAAGCTGATCCGGCTAAAGGGTTCCGCGTCGCTTTCTCTCGCCGGTATTTGCGCTCCCTGCCTGGCTAACGCGCGTAGTAATGACGGCATCATCGCCTGGACATTCGTCCCGCTCGCAACTGCCAGATCGATAACCCGAAAACTATCCTTCCAGCGCATGGTCGGGGTAATCAGGTATCCCTGTGGCTTATCACCAGCATCCAGTATCATCTGAATATGCCAGCTTTCGCCTGATAGTAATGCGTGCCAGGTCGCAAGCTGATAGCGCCACCATGCCTCGTCAATCGAACTGGAGACGATGCTGGATGCCCGTCGTTGATCGTAGAGTTGCTGCACCAGCGGGATGTCACCCAGAGTGGCATCTCGCAGCTTGAATGGTTCAGTCGCTCCTTCGCTGGCCGTGGGAATGAGTGAGATAGAAGCAGAGTACCTTCCTCCCAGGTCAAGCGCATATTCGTAGCCGAACAGTCGATAGAAGTAGGGAATACCGGTGATGGCCTGCGCAAGATGGCCTTCGGCCTCGCTACGAGCATGAATCAGGTCGAAGATGGCGCGAATCAATCTTCGATTCCGGTAGGCAGGGTCAGTAGCGACAATTTCCGGGCGACCAATCCCGAAAGGAATGCCCTCATATTCCCAGGTATGACGCCACAGGCAGGTACAGGCGACCAGGGAGTTCCCCGGCTTGCGCGTATCCTCGACGAGCGCGAAATCACCTGCTCCCATTACGGGGTGCGTCCCGCTCATAAGCTCTCGCATCATGTGCCCCAAAGGTGTATTTAGAGGCTCGTCAGCCCGGTCGCGAAAAACGAAGCTGACCAACTGCGCGATACCCTCTGTGTCATCAGGTGTAGACCAGCGCAGGAGAAGTCCATCTCCCAGGTCACGACGATAGCTTTTGTCTGCTGCTTCTGTGTTTATACTGGCAACTCCTTTCGAATACTGGCCGCTTTCACACTGCGCTTCATAGTGGGTGCCGCGTCGCTATCGCGCACCATCAGTCCAAAGCAGGCCCCACCGAGCGCCAGCACAGCAGAAGCAATGAAAGCTGCATGATACGCCGCCAGGTTGGGAACAACCGCGCCACTCGCACTCAGTTTCGTCAGACCCGCGATACTGATGACGCTGCTGATTAACGCCACACCGAGCGAGGAGCCGATCTGCCGTTGCGCGCTGAAGAGCGCCGATGCGTGACCCGTCTCCGCCGATGTGATGGTCGCAAAGGAAGCTGCTTGCACCGTCGTAAACGAGAAAGCCATCCCTGCTCCCGTGAGGAACATCAAGGCTCGCATTAACCAGAGGCTCGTATCCTGCCCTATCAGAGACATCAACGCCATGATAATCGCAGCGCTGGTGAGTCCGCCAACGATAAGACGACGCGGCCCCACGAAGGGATACATGCGCGTAACAATCTGGGTGGAGATCAGCACACCAACCGCCTCCGGGAACGTCGTCAGGCCAGAGGTAAGCGCCGACACCCCGCGAGCTTGTTGCAGGAAAAGCGGCGCAGCAAAAAGAAGGCTTAGAAAACCGGCGGCGGAGAAAAATGCGATACAGTTACCGGTTCGAAATGCTCGATTGCTCAACAGGCCCAGATTCAATATCGGATGCGTTGAGCGCAATTCGACGAAGACAAAAATAATCAGAGCAGTCAGACCGGCGATACCACTGCCGAGAATGCCAGCAGATGTCCAACCGTAGCTCGGCCCTTCACTCAAGGCGTACATCGTCAGAGCCAGGCCAATGCCTCCCAGCAAGAAGCCAGCCAGGTCGAAGTCCCCGCTGGCGTCCCTTACCCTTTGGTACTCTTGCAGATAGAGAAGACCAAACAAGAAAGCAGCAATACCGATAGGCACGTTGACATAGAATACCCAGTGCCACGATAACCTGTCGATGAGCAAACCGCCAATTACCGGGCCTGTGGCGGGCGCAAACACCGTTGGTATATTGAGGATGCGCGAAACCTGCACTCGTTCCGCCGGAGGAAACGTGCGATACAGGATCGCCGTTCCTACGGGCGTCAGCGCGCCGCCTCCTATGCCTTGCAAGACGCGAAACCCGATGAGCATGGGTAGACTGTTTGCCAGCCCGCATAAGGCCGATGCGCCAGTGAAAAGCGCCAACGCCCACAGAAAAACTCGTTTGGTACCCAGGCGATCACCCAGCCAGCCCGAAGCGGGGATAATAATGGCAAGACTGACAAGGTACCCCACTACAACCGCGTCGATTGAGGTGCCTTTTGCCCCGAACTGGCGACTCAACGTGGGAAGCGCCACATTCACGATTGTCGTATCCATGATGCTCATGAACATGGCAGCGACAAAAACAATACTAACACTAACCTTCGGGTTGATGGAAGGACGACGCATGCAACAGGCTCCAATGATGTGACAAAAAGGGTTTGCTAGTTTATCTTATCATTGTAGTCGTTGATGCTCGTACATTGTCAAGTAGCCTCTTTTAGCAGTAAGGTGATTTCAAAGCCGCCCGTTTTTAGTGCCCATGCAGAATCTTCTGCTTTTCTGCCTCAAATTCGTCATTGGTGAGCAGACCAGAGTCTCGCAAGTGTCCAAGCAGTTTAATTTGCGCAAGAGTCTCGTTTCCACCACCGGCTGCCGGCGCCTGGTACTGCGGCGCTTGTGGAGGTTGATATTGGGGCATCTGGTACTGTTGAGGTGGTGCCTGGTATTGCGGCGCTTGTGGAGGTTGATACTGGGGCGTCTGGTACTGTTGAGGTGGGGGCTGATATTGGGGCGTCTGGTATTGTGGCGGAGCAGCTTGCTGCCCGGATTGCCTACCCATCATGTAGCCTATCCCTCCTGCCATCAAATCCCCCAGTAAAGAGCCACCGCCCATACCGCCCATACCCATCCCAAAACCTCCCATAGGTAATAATGGAAAGCCGCGTCTTCTCATGAACGGCCCACCCATAAACGGACCGCCCCAAAATGGACCTCTTCTATACATAGTAATGCTGCCTTTCTTGTTTATTCGCCGGGTTTAACTACCCGAGCTTTGCTCATGAGCAGCTTTCAATTCTGCTTCAAGCTGCTCAACCGCAGCCGGAGGTACCATCCCTCCCGCGAGGAGTACCGCGTTAGCCCTGTTTAGACCTTCTGACAACTTGACGATCCAGGCGTGCTCCAATACCACAATGACCGCTGACGTATCGGGTGGAATCACAACGGTAAGGCGCGCAATATCTTCCGGCGTAAGAAAACCCATCAAGTCTTCCTTGATAGGGTCGAACAATGCCAGTTCTTCATCTTGAAGGTCGTGAACCTCCAGTACAGAGACCGCACCGTTGCTATCTTTCCTCACAAAAGAGAGATCGACCACCCTGATGAGACCTTTCTGCTGAATAGAGTTCAATTCAGGCAAAATCTCTCTGTTAAAAGTATGACCTTTACAACCGATTACCACAAATTCAAGCGGGCCTATTGTCATATATGTACTCCTTTGCTTTTTATGTATGATGCTGTTTGGAGTATTGTCTCATAACAATACGCTATTTCACTCCACACATACATTATACGAAAGATGGCAGTTTCGGTTGTAAGGCGCTCTGGATATCGTTCTGGATGGTCTCGATGGCCTCTTTGACGGCAGCCGTTTTGAAGAAGGGCAGGATAACGCCGATGACCGCTTTGTGGGCGTCATGCACCAGCGACAGGGTCACAAGCCGGTCCCTTTTCTCCTGGGCATAGCTGTTAAACGCCGACCAGTAGAGGGACAGGAAGGCCACGGCCATAGTATGCTGCTTACTATTCTTTCACTCATGTTATCATCGCCTGGTAAAGCGATTGGAAGGCCGTTCCCTGCGTAGTCAGCGTATTGTTAAAGGTAATCAAAGGCAGAGCGGTATCGGTAACAGAATATTGCATAGAGGCAAAGACCCGGTTGGCCGCCAGCGTATGCAGCGCCTCTGTCGTCCACGTCGTCATGAAACTGGAATTGTTGTACTTCCCATCGTCGATCGGCAGGCCGTTATTCTGGGTGGACTGGTCGGCGGCATAATTCCATTCCGTAATCATAATGGGCAGCGTAGTCCCCAGAGTCGTTTGCATGACAGCGCGCGCATCGCTGACATGCGCTGTCCACCCGCTCAAATGCGCGAGGCAATCTGTTGCCGGGTCTTTATAGCTGCATGTATATTCATGCCAGCTAATCGCGTCCGGGCGCGGGTTCGCGCCTTGCAGAAAGGTCGTCAGATTGTCGTGGTCATACTGGTAACTGACCGGGCCGATAAACTTGCCATTGCGCGCCAGACGTTTGAACTGCGGAATGAGCGTATTCCACCCTCCGGTATAGCGCGAGATGGTTATGCCGTTCCAATCATCTTCATTGCCAAACTCATAGTAGACCAGGCTATCGCCAAAGACGCTATTGCTATTCTGAAATCATGCGCGTATCGTCGGCAAGCGCGTTGGGATCGCGCAGGCCGTTCAACACGACCAGGGGTATCGCGCCAATGCTTTTGACCGCCTGCTCCGCCTGCACTTCGAGCGCATCTGGAAGGTTGCGGCGCATAGGTATGCGCACAATACGAATATGGATTTGTTGCATTAAAGTGCGCGTGGTCGCGGACGTAACCACCTGGTCATTGGCAGTAAACAAACCCAGGTTGGTGCCAAAAGCAGCGGCGAAGTCTGCGCCTGCGTCGTTGGAGTACTGCTTGCCGATCTATTCTGAGTTGGCACTGCGGTTGGCTGAGGAGGGATTTTAGTCTGCTTGCCCGTCGTGATTCCATTAACCACTACCACTCCCCCTATAACAAGCAATATCAGCAACACAGAGAGTGGTATAAAAACAAGACGACGTTGAAAGAATCTGGTTATATGCTTTTCATTGTTCATACATATCCACTTTTCATGGTTTGATTATAATCAAAGTACGAAATCTACGCAAGGCAGGTGCAAACTGCCCCGAAACATGGTACAATGCGGGCTATGAATGAATTAACCAACCAGATCGATCGCCTGCAAGGGCGCGTCCACGAAACTATGGTGCGTCTTTGACCTGGCTACCAAAAAAACACAGATAGAAGCAATGGAAGCGGAGACGCTGGCCGAGGACTTCTGGTCAGATAACCGCAAGGCGCAGGCGCATATGCAACAAATGACGGCCCTGCGCGACGAAGTCACCACCTGGGAAAGCATCGAGGCGCAACTCACCGACCTGCAAGGATTAGCCGGGCTTTTGGAGGAGGAACCGGATGTAGGCTTGCAGGCCGAGATTGTCGCATCGCTCACCACGCTTGAACAACAGGTCGAACAACTGCTCTTCTCGCTGATGCTCAACGGCGAACACGACCAGAGCAACGCCATCCTGAGCATTCACGCGGGCAGCGGCGGCGTCGATGCGCAGGACTGGGCCGAAATGCTCTTCCGTATGTATATGCGCTGGACCGAGGGCCACAAGTTCCGCACCGAGGTCTACGACTATAGCGAGGGTGAAGAAGCTGGCCTCAAAAGCGTCACCATTGAGGTCACAGGGCGTTATGCCTATGGCTACCTGCGCTCGGAGATCGGCACTCAACGCCTCATCCGCCTGTCGCCTTATGACGCCGCGCACCGCCGCCATACCTCGTTCGCCAAAGTCGAAGTGCTGCCCGACATCGAGGGTAGCATCGAGATCATCGTTCGCCCGGAAGACCTGGAGATCGACACCTACCGCTCAACCGGCGCGGGCGGCCAGCACGTCAACAAAACCGACTCTGCCGTGCGCATGAAGCACGTCCCCAGCGGCATCGTCGTCACCTGCCAGAACGAACGCTCGCAGATTCAGAACCGTGAAGTAGCCATGAAACTGCTCAAAGCGCGTCTATACGAACGCGAAGTGCGGCGACGCGAGGAGGAGACGGCCCGCCTCAAAGGTGATTTTGTGCAGTCCGATTTCGGCGCGCAGATTCGCACAGTCACGGTTCACCCCTATACTATCGTGAAAGATCACCGCACCAACTTCGAGACCAGCGATACCGAAGGCTATCTGAACGGCAACGTAGACCCATTCATCTTCGCGTACCTGCGCATGAAAGCCAGCGGCGTGTCAATGGATGAGTAACTCATTACACCTTCACGAAATCGTGCAATCCATAGTACTTGTCGGGGTAGCGCAACTTGCGCAGCGCCTTCACCTCGATCTGGCGAATGCGCTCGCGGGTTAGTTTGAACTCCACGCTGACCTCATCGAGGGTATGGAAGTGGCCGTCCTGCAGGCCGTAGCGCATCTCAAGGATGGTGCGTTCGCGGGGATTCAAGATAGTCATGGCTTCCTCGATATGATCGCGCAACACCTTTTGCGATACCTCGTCTACAGGCGCGGTCATACTGATATCTTCGATGGCATCGGCCAGGTGATATTGCTCATCATCAGCCACCGGTGCGTCGAGCGAAATGGGCTGTTCAGAAACACTCAATAATTCTACGATGCGCTCTTTGGACAGACCCACCTCAGCGGCGATCTGCTCCGGTAGAGCCTCGACGCCCTGCTCCTGGTAAATGCGGCGGGCCACGCGCTTGATCTTATAAATAAACTCCACCACATGCACCGGAATATGAATGGTGCGCGAATGTTCAGCAATCGAGCGGCTGATGGCCTGGCGAATCCACCACGTTGCGTATGTGCTAAAGCGAAAGCCGCGCCGGTAATCGAACTTCTGCGCCGCCCGCATCAAGCCAATATTGCCTTCTTGCACCATATCGAGCAGAGGCAATCCCTGATTAGAATAACGCTTGGCAACACTTACCACCAGGCGCAGGTTCGCCTCAATCAGCTTCTGCCGCGCCCGCAGGTCTCCATTCGACACGCGCTCAGCCAGTTGCAACTCTTGCTCGGCAGTCAACAAGGGGTATGTTCCAATTTCTTTCAAATACTGTTTCACCGAGTCATCAATTGCCCCGGAGCCACTTCCATCAGATTGCTCCTCCCCCTCGATTATTTCCTCTTCTTCCTCATCATCTACCTCATCCAGCAATTCTCTATCCAGGTCGAAACTGCTTGCGACACGAGCAGTGCGCTCTCGCATTTGCACTTTCCTGGGAGAAGCCGTCTCATCACGATATGTGTACACGGTTCCACGATCAACACTATACGCTCTAGACACTTTTGCAACCATTAGTGGTACTCCTTCTTCACTTATGACAATGCGGTGAAATTGCAATCAACAAATATTCCCAAAATCATGCGGGAATGAATTTTTCCTGGTTATGCTCTCCTACTATTTGTTATTGCAACAATCATGCCAAAGCGCATGAAGCGCATCATATGTCAAAGTGTTCCATGGCCATTTCGACCTTAGAAGACTATCCTAATCGGCACATTATCCAGATTCTTTAGAGTTTGAGCAGGCAAAAAATTGGATTCAAGGGAAGTCAAAATCAGAGCGCAACCTCTTCACATGCGGCTTAACTTGATGAACAGATTTCCAGAAATGGGGGATTTTCCACAGTACCAGAGGTGAGAGCAACCAGATATGGCGACCGCAGATGAACATAGCGACCCTGGCGGGCGCTATGTAGCCCTGTATGAAAGTTCATCGATGTTGACGAATTCGTTAGCAGGTGTTATGCTAGCGTTAGAAGCAGAGAGGCTTGTGCCATTCGTTTCAATTGCTGTCGTAAAGTACCCTGGATTAAATCAGTGCAAGGTGTCCAGATAAAGATGAAAAAATCTTCATAAGGATGCTGACACGGGACGCGATTTATGGTATGATAGCGGTGGAATGACACTGTTTAACTGCTGTGGGGATGCGGATGCAGCGGCGGAGGCTCCCCCTCGGCTTACTTCTTCGCCTAACCTTGCCAGGTATTACGTGGTCAGGTGGTGAATACTATCCTCTCTTTAGAAGGAAGGAGGCGATTTCGTGGAGAACGCTTTTCCCCGGTGTCGCAAGTGTAGTGAAGGTGATCTGGTTCCGTTGTCGGATTTCGGTAGCCAGGGAGCTTCTATCGAGTATAAGGCCTGGGTTTGCACTAACCCGTCGTGCCTGTACAACATCAAGATCCGTAACGGCGATATCATCATCAACGAACCCATCAGCGATGGGTCGCTCCACCAGTATCGCGGCAGCCGCCAGTAAGGTTGGTTGTCACGGTGTGCGTGGGTCGGATGGAAGGCAAGAGGTGAATCCTTTTCCTTTTGCCTTCTTTCATTTAATTTTCTAAGCGAGAACACGTAAGGAGTCATTACAAGCGTGCTCAATCGATTTTTTGGGCAAAAACCGCAGGAAGAGCCGAAAAGAGAGTCTGCTGTTACACAGGAGCGCGTTGGAGGGGACTCCATGTCTGACCCTGACTCGAACCCTTTTAAGAGCAGTTTGAGCCGCACCCGCAAATTATTTGGCCGAATCAGCGAGTCTTTTGTCAAATCAACTCCCATTACCGATGAGTTGTGGGACGACCTGGAAGAGGCTCTGCTCAGCGCGGATGTCGGCCCCAGCACTACCACATGGCTCATTGATCATTTACGCAAACGCGTCATCAACGAGCAAATGCGCAACACCTCCCAGGTGCAAGTCGCCATGCGCGAAGAACTCACCAGGCTGCTTGGGAAACCTTCCGATTTGCGCTTTTCCACCAAATCACCGCTGACCGTGATTCTCGTCATCGGCGTCAACGGATCGGGCAAAACTACCAGCATAGCGAAAATGGCCCACCGTCTCAAGCGAGAGGGCCATCATGTGATCCTGGCAGCAGCCGATACCTTCCGCGCCGCCGCTATCGACCAGCTCAAAGTATGGGGCGAGCGTATCGGCGTACCCGTCATTAGCCAGAATCCCGGTTCCGACCCCGGCGCTGTTGTCTACGACGCCATCCAGGCCGCTGGCACACGCGGATGCGACGTTCTGCTGGTGGACACTGCCGGGCGACTGCACACGAAGTACAACCTGATGGAAGAGTTGAAGAAAATCAACAAAATCATTCAGAAGTTGCTACCCGATGGTCCACAGGAGTTAATCATGGTGATCGATGCCACAACCGGCCAGAACGCCCTGTTACAGGCGCGTAAATTCGCGGAAGACATCGGCCTGACCGGTGTTATCATCACCAAGCTGGATAGCACTGCCAAAGGTGGCTTCGCCTTTGCCGTCGCTGATGATTTAGGTGTTCCCATTAAATTCATCGGCACCGGAGAGAAAGTCGAAAATCTTACTCCCTTTAACCCGCAGGACTTTGTAGCTGCGCTCCTGGCGCAAGACTGACAAGGAGGTATGAGATGGCGAAAGAAGCTGCCGATCCACCGACATCTTCAACTTCAAGTAACCAGCCGGGGTCAGGCTTACCTTCAGGCAATCTGGTGGTCAAATGCAATCGCTGCAAAGAAATATTGATTTCCCGTGAATGGGAAAAGAACCTGAAGGTATGCCCGCGCTGCAATTATCACTTCAAGCTTTCCGCCTACGAACGTATCGAACTGCTGACCGACCGGGACAGTTTTGTAGAAATCGATGCCAACATTATTTCAAGCGACCCGCTCCATTTTGTGGCTCGCACCAAAGACGAGGTACAGGAGTACGCCAAAAAACTGAGCGAAGAGCGCAAAAAGGTCAACATGAACGAAGGCGTCGTGACCGGTCATGCCACCATAGATGGTATGCCACTCGCGCTGGCGATCATGGATTTTCGCTTTATCGGCGGCAGTATGGGGTCTGCGGTAGGCGAAAAAATCACGCGCGCGATTGAACTTGGCATCGAGCGGCGCATACCAGTGCTGATCTCCTGCGCCTCCGGTGGAGCGCGTATGCAGGAAGGGTTGTATTCCCTGATGCAGATGGCAAAAATCTCAGCGGCCCTGGCAAAACTGGGAGAAATCGGCATCCCATACATCAGTCTGCTGACGGACCCGACCACCGGCGGCGTAACTGCCAGTTTCGCCATGCAAGGTGACGTGAGCCTGGCAGAACCGGGTGCCCTGATCTGCTTCACCGGGCCACGTGTGATCGAGCAATTCATGCACGTCAAATTACCGGAAGGAACCGTCAATTCAGAGTTTGTGCTGCAACACGGCATGATTGACGCGGTTGTTCACCGGCGGGACCTGCGACACACTCTGGCGCGTATCATCAGCCTGTACCCACCCGGCAACGGCCAGGACAACGCGCAGTTCAAGCGTTAAACGGGAGGAAATGATGGCCTACGATCTGGAATTTGAGAAGCCGCTGGCCGATCTAGAAAAAAAGATTGTCGCCTTGCAGCGCAAAGGGGATCGTCTGAAACCCGATGAACTCCGGCAGTTGCACGACGCAGAGCATGACCTGCGGCGGCGCAGCGAAGAAATTTACACAAACCTCACCTCCTGGGAAACAGTGCAGGTGGCGCGTCACAAAGACCGCCCCTATTCCAGCGATTACCTGCATTTGATCTGTGACGATTTCTTCGAGTTGCACGGAGATCGCTCTTTCAGCGACGATCACGCCATTATGGCAGGCGCAGCCAAACTGGATGGGCAGACGATCATGTTTGTCTGCCATCAAAAAGGCCGCGACATGAAGGAGAAACAGTTCCGCAACCTGGGAATGCCGCACCCCGAAGGCTATCGCAAGGCCAGTCGCTTGATGTTGCAAGCTGAAAAATTCGGCTTCCCCATCATCACCCTGATCGACACCCCTGGCGCATTTCTGGCCCTGGGAGACGAGGAGCGCGGCCAATCAGAGGCCATCGCCGCTAACCTGTACCTCATGGCGCGGTTGCGTGTGCCCATCATCGCCGTTGTGATTGGCGAAGGCGGCAGCGGCGGCGCGTTAGCCATTAGCATAGCAGACCGCATCTTGATGCTCGAACACAGCATCTACACGGTCGCCATGCCCGAAGCATCTGCCTCCATCCTGTGGCGCGACAACAAATACGCTCCCCAGGCAGCCGAGGCCATGCGTATCAGCGCCAAAGAACTCAAGCATCTCAACCTGGTGGACGAATTGATCCCCGAACCCCTGGGCGGCGCGCACCACAACTACCGCCTCACAGCCGACAATCTGAAGGCTGCCCTGCTGAAGCACCTCGCGCAGCTCAAACCCCTTCCTGCCGGTGAGTTGGTAGAGTTGCGCTACCAGAAATTTCGGAAGATCGGTGTATTCGACGAGGTGTAAGGATACAAGTTTTTCATTCTACAAACCTGGACATGAGTACCAGATCAATAGAGTGTCCAGACGCGATTTTGATTTCTTTCGATTCGTGAGTACTTCAAGCCGTATTTTCTCCATCTGAACGCAAAACCCTCTTGACTTTCATAATTTCTCATGCTATTCTTTGATTGTAACTATTTACTATGTAAATAGATAGATGGTAAGGATGTTTAAGAATGAGCCTTAAATATGTTCTGCTCGGCTTATTGAGCCAACATTCTAGATATGGCTATGAACTCAAACGCGAGGCCGAGCAGCTTCTGGGAAACGGGGCCGAACTCAATCCTGGTCAGCTCTACCCTCTACTGCGCAAGCTCGCTGAACAGCAATTGCTTGATGGCGAGCGTGTTGAGCAGGAAGACCGGCCCGATAAGCGCGTCTTCACGCTGACCGAGACCGGAGCGCGTGAGTTGTCTGCCTGGTTCGATGAACCGGTATCGCTGTCGGTTGGGCGACCCGCACTGTTTCTGCGCTTCGTCGTGCTGACGCTCGTGCGGCCAGAGGGACGGGCCGATTACCTCAAAGAGCAGCGCCACCGCCTGCTTGAATTTATCGGGCAACTCGTAGCCGACCGCTCCAAGCACGAGGGTAGCGAAGACCTGTCAACACGCGCTTTACGTGAATTGACTCTCTTTCATACTGAAGCCGACCTCAAATGGATTGAATGGCTAGCATCGCTGGAATCACAAGACACTTCATATTCACATTAGCTCTACCAATAAGGAGAAACACATGGATATGACATCGAAAAGCGCGCAATCTACTACACTCCCGGTGGAAGCGTTGCCGCGCATCCGTGTCCGCAATCTTACTAAAGTTTACCAGCGCGGCGACGAGCCGATTCTGGCGCTGGCTGGCATTTTCCTGGATATTGCGCCTGGAACCTTTACAGCAATTATGGGTCAATCTGGCAGTGGAAAAACTACCCTGCTCAATGTGCTTACCGGAGTGGATCGCGCGACAGCCGGAGAGGTCTGGCTGGACGAACAACGTCTAGATACCTTGAGCGAGGCCGCATTCGCAATATTAAGACGGCGGCATATCGGACTGATCTTCCAGGCGTTCAATCTGCTCAACAATATGAGCGCGCTGGAGAACGTCATGCTCCCAGCGCTCCTGGCTGGTCGCCCTGCCAGCGAAGCGCGCAAGATGGCGACTATGCTGCTCGATGAACTCGGCCTGGGCAATCGCCTGCCAATGCTGCCTGGTCAGCTTTCAGGTGGGCAACAGCAGCGCGTTGCGATTGCGCGAGCGCTCGTCAATGAGCCTGCGGTACTCTTCGCCGATGAGCCAACCGGCAACCTCGATGCCCAGACCGGCCACGAGATTTTGCGGCTATTGAAGCGTTTGCACGCGCAAGGACAGACCCTCATCCTTGTGACGCATGATGCCCAGATCGCCTCGCAGGCTGAGCGCATCATCATTATGCGCGATGGAAAAATTATCGATGAGACAAACGGCCAGGGTGCGCTTCCAACCTCGCTCACTTTACTGGCTGACATGTCTGGTCTTGATATAGGCTAAAAGTCAGAGAGCAAGGGGATACGATGGCTGATCTTCTGATAAATTTTTCTGCGCGGAGCGGTCCGGCAATACGCTATCGCGTGCGCGCCGACTTGCGCGGGCGACGATTACCGGCAGGAAGCGTTGTGCTGGTCGTTGCGCTGGCTACCATACTTATCGGACTGGCGCTGACTGTGTTCGGCAGCGTGCAAGCGCCCTTTGACCGCCTTTTCACACAACTGAACGGCGCGCATCTCTGGGTATATTACCCTTCATCTCCGACGCAGGGCCAACTCGATGCCGTCGTGCGCGCTCCTAACGTCGCAGCAAGCACCGAGCTGGAAGAGGCAACAGGCGCCCCAATCCTGATCTCCTCGCAGAAATTTGGCGCGTACATCCAGACCTATCCTACTCAACAGCCAGCCATTGGTCAGCTGCTCATTACTCAGGGGCATGGTGTGGTCGATAATGATCCCAACGGTGTAGTTCTCAGCCAGCAATTCGCCGATGCCCAAAATCTGCAAGCAGGGAGCGCGATAACTCTCGTGACGCCACAAGGATTGGCCCAGGTTCATGTACGAGGTATTTCTCTTGATGTAAACCAGGTGAGCCAGGGTGTGACTACCAACGTCTATCTCTTACGCGCTACTTTTGATCGCTTCTACCCCCAACCAGATCGCCGGGTGGTCGGGTTGCGCCTGGTTGATCCCTATGCCATTGGGCAAACGGCCGATACTATGTTGCAGAGGCTCCATGCACAAGGGTATACAGGAAAAAATCTCTGGTACGATGACTGGTTGAGCTATCGCAGCGCTTTCGGCTCAAGCTCGCGGCTAACTGCCATTCTCCTGCTGACATTTGGTATCATCGGGCTGGTTGCATCAGGCGTGATCGTTGCCAACCTGGTAATTGGTCAGGTGCTGGCGCAGCAACGGGACCTCGGTATCCTTAAAGCGATAGGATTTACTCCTCGACAACTTGTACTTACCCTGCTCATGGAATACCTTTTTCTCGGTCTCCTGGGGGCCGTAGTGGGCCTATTGCTTGTCTCGCTGATCGCGCCTACAATGCTGGCGGCCCTCGGCGCGTCGTTGGGTGTGCCTGTGCCACCACAATATAATCTCGGTACGGGAGCGATTCTGCTGGCAGCGATTCTGCTGGTGATCGCTGTATGTACCATCCTTCCAGCATGGCGAGCCGGGCGCACGCACATCGTAGACGCTATCCGACCAGGAGGGACGATAGCACAACAGGGTCACGCCCGCCTGGCGGGTTTTATATTCGCCAGAGGACTCCCGGTGGTTCTGGCTCTGAGCGCTCGTGGCATTACAGCACGCCCATTGCGCACAATTCTGGTTTCACTGACCTTGCTGCTGGGCGTTATGACGGCGGTGTTTGGTCTGGGATTGGGTGCCACTCTCGATCGCTATAGCCATGATCCTGCCCTGAACGGTATTTTCTCAGATGTAGATGTGTACCCGTCTCTCTACGATCCCAAAGCAGTTCCGCAGCTTCTTACCTCTCGCTCGGAAATCGCCTATTCCTACACCACAGCAGGGCTTGCTGCCCAACTCCCCGGTGGAAATACACTGAGTGTTCTTTTTACCGGGGGAGATACACGTCGCATTATCCCTACGATTTCTTCCGGGCGCTGGTTCAACGCGGGCGCAAATGAACTGGTCGTGAGCGAGTACGCACTCCAACACAGCGGTTTGCGCCTCGGTGAACAGATTCCACTCGTTTTCAACTTGAGTGGAGGCCAACAGGTAACGATCAACTACACGATAATCGGCACTTTGTATATGACACAACGCCCCATGCAAGGATACGTCCCACTCAGCAGTCTTCCAGCGAGCGCCGTACCAGCTCAACTTCTGGTAAATACCAACTACGAAATAACGTTGCGCCCCGGTGTCTCGCCACAGGCATTTCAGCAGTCCCTGCAAATAGCCACGTCAGACCGCATCGGAATGAATGTCTACAATCTTACGCCACAGGGAGGTGTTGAACAAGCATCTTCCATTATGCTCTTCCTGAGTATCGCTCTGATGCTTATAGCGGGAGTAGGTATACTGAACGCGATGTTACTCTCAACCCGCGAACGCTTCCGAGAGCTTGCCAGCTTGAAGGCAATCGGACTCACGCCACGCCAGGTACTCATCTCGGTCATCAACGGCGCGATCGCACTGGGGATACTGGCGGTTCTCATTGGTATTCCGCTCGGTCTCTGGCTAAACAACCTCGTAGCGCAAGCACTTTCCAGCAGCGTAGGCGGTCCTCCTAATATCCAATTAAGCATAAGCTGGCCAGGGCTGGCGCTGCTCATTCCTATCACAGTGCTGGTTGCAGCGCTTGGAGCGTACCTGCCCGCGCGCTGGGCTGCGCGAGTTCCGGCGGCTGAGGTGCTGCGCTACGAATGACCTTTCAGCAACGAGAAGCCCCTACGCATTTTGTTGGATAGGGGCTTTTTATGTTGTGGAAATATCTAATGTATCTACTAGCAACTCGCCGGTTGAGACACTGAGTACTTTTGCGATCTTCTCAAGAGTAGGGATGGTAGGTATATAGGCGGGGTCATTATAGATACGTTGAATAGTCCGATAGGAAATATCAGAGGCCCTTGAGAGCTTGCCCATACTGATACCCCTTTGCTTTGCAATTTCCTTAACCCTTAATCGAACCATAACATCCCTCTTACTGTTTAGATGGAATTGTACCAGACATCGCCCCCTGGCAACATCTAGACAAGTAGTGATACTATTTAATTGACTAGTAGACATAGATGTCCTATCGGCAAATCATACATAAACTTAATCCGAGGGGTGGGATATGGATTTAGACATCGACTGCAGCCAATTACAGGTAGGAACAATCATAGCTTACAAAATGCGCCCCGGGGAAATGCTCTCCCACCCTGAAGAAATGGTGTGGCACGGGAAAATTATAAAAACGGATATCGGTACAGCAGGCAGCGCAGACCTGGTGTGGATTGAAAGCCTTGACGCTGGTTATAAAGGTCTGACAAGGTACGTACTATTGGAGCAGATCATCAGAATCGAAGGTGATTTGTAGGATCGCCATTATGCGCATCCCTACAAATGTGTGTCTTATTTACCCCAACGATAGCGAAATGTTTCGCATTTTGCTTCGACGTGCCTATAATAGGGCTATATGGCGTGGTAATTTTATCGATAATAAGGATGTATGTGAGTATCCTGACACCACTCGAATCGCTATTTGACGCGCAACGCGGGATCGATATCCCGCTTCCGCCTGAACTGGCAGCGATATACGGTCAACTGCGGTTTCCGTTACAATCTGACCAGCCCTATATCTTCGCCAACTTCGTCACATCGCTGGATGGAGTGGTATCGCTGGAAGCGCCAGGGCGCACAGGCGGGGGCGATATTAGCGGCAACAATAAGCACGATCACATGGTAATGGGCATTCTGCGAGCCGTTGCCGACGCCATCATTGTCGGGGCTGGCACGCTGCGCAAATCCCCCAACCATATCTGGACTGCCGATCATATTTACCCACCATGCTCCGCTTTCTATCAGCAGATTCGTCACGCTATGGGTAAGACTACACCCCCCTTGAATGTGATCGTCACCCTGGAGGGCAATGTCAACCTGAACCAGCCCCTGTTCCAATCTGGTGAAGTTCCTGTATTGCTTATCACCACCACGCGGGGCGAGCAACGCTTGCGCCAACAGGCTATCCCGCCTTCAACGGAAATAGTCGCGCTCAAACAAAGCGATGAGGGCGAATTGAGCGCGCTAGCCATACTGAAAGTTGTTCGGCAGGCGCGTCCCGGCAACCTGATCCTCAGCGAAGGCGGCCCGCGATTGCTTGCCAGCTTCTTCGCGGAGCGCTGCCTTGATGAATTATTCCTGACACTTGCCCCGCAAGTTGCCGGACGCGATGATACCATCGAGCGGCCCGGATTAGTCGCCGGCAAGCTCTTCGCGCCCGAATTTCCCCTGTGGGGATCGCTGATCAGCGTCAAACGCGAAACCAACCACCTCTTTTTGCGCTATGCATTTGATAAAGTGATGCCACTGTTCAGTCAAAAAGCCTATTGACGCGCCTTCGCACCTGTGATATTATCCCTCTGTAACCAGCCGGCGTGGCGGAACGGTATACGCGCTTGTCTCAAAAACAAGTCCCCGTGAGGGGTTGAGGGTTCGAATCCCTCCACCGGCACCTACTAACCACTATGAAACGTCTCAGGCCAGTAAAGAAGCCGCTTGAGACGTTCTTTATTTTTTAGCACAACCGCGCAGTACAGCAATGTTACAGCAACACCCTCTGAGAGGTAGAATCCGATCACGGCAGCGTGTAGCGCCGCGCTCCTTTTCTGCCCACGCTCTTCAAGCGCCCACGTTCCACCAGCATCTCCAAATCCCTCGTAGCCGTTCTACAGGGAAAAACGTACTGCCAGTAGCAGCCAAAGCGATCTTTCGAGCGATGAAAGACCAATTCCCCAAAAAAGGAAGTTGCATTTAAAGATGTGAGAGTATTTCGTGACGCAGAAGACGCGTATCGTGATAGAAATGTGATAAACGTACATTAAGCTATGAAAATCCAGGGTGTATATAAAGAAACACCCACAGTGAGAAGAAAAGTATCGTTGAGAAAAGTGTAGAACGACCAGGTTAAACCGCTAGCCATATTGCAGAAGAAATGGTGGAGCTATGAAGAGGATAATCATCGTTGACGATGATGAAGTTGTCTTACAACTCATGCAGGATATCCTGGAACTGGAAGGCTACTCTGTCCAAACATGTAGCAATGGTACAGAATTGCAACAGCTTTTGAGCGACCCTCCCGACCTCATCATTCTCGATGTGTTCCTGAAGAGAGAGGATGGACGTAAGCTTTGTCGCCATCTGAAGCAAGATGAGCGGACCAGACACATTCCTGTTATTCTTTATTCAGCCTATTTAAGGGCACAAGAGGCAATAAGAGAGAGTCATGCCGATGATTTTCTCGAAAAGCCTTTTCACCTGCATGACCTAATGTTGAAAATAGTACAATATCTCTCCGTCATCATCTCTTAAACGAGATAAGAGAGAATGTATTTAGAGAGGCGCAGTTTACCTTATCCCTTATCGTCGCGGCGCCGCTTGCCGCCACCGTCCATCCTTACGAAGCAGCAAGTGTTGCAAAGCCGCGACGAACTCATCGGCCCTTTCCTCTTTGAAGGTGCCCAGGATGAAGCGGTCAGGGCGCACGACGACGAAGCGATCCTGGCACGTGCTGAGCAAATCCGGGTCTGTTGAACGGACAGCTACCAGAGGAAGTGGCTGAAAACTGTACGGCTCGTTTTGTTGACGGTGAGCGTCGTGGTGGGAACGCTTTGTTGTGCGGCTTTTGGGAGGCGCGTCATCGGTCTGGATGCAGACGAAGCGCGCCCCCAGGTGTTCCCAGAAGTCGGTTTTCACGTTTGCAAAGGCTTCTTCTGGATCGCGATGGCGACGCAGCACGGTAAAACCAGCCCCCAGCACCTCGTCGAGCAGAACACGCTGGCCCTGCCGGGTAATGACCTCCGGCTGTGGCAGGAGCGATCCAACCGTGCCGGGTTTGCTCCCCCTGAATACGAAGAAACCCGCTTTATATTTCGCCTGGGGCTTGATGCGCATCTCCATCAAATACGCGCGCGTCAGTGGTAGCACATAGAACAGGCGTATGAGGAGATTGCGGCAATAAGCCAGTGGGCGCGCTGTTGACATGAAGAGTGTGCCTAATATCGATGCGAAGGCCACCATGCGAGCGACCTGCCTGGAGCGTTCATGGTGATACGTTTCGAGGAGTGACGCAGCCGCGCGGTCCTGCAGAACCATGGCCACTTTCCAGGCCAGGTTGTGGGCGTCGCGCAGCCCGCTATTCAATCCCTGGCCGCCGAAAGGGGGCATCACGTGGGCGGCATCTCCTAAAAGGAACACGCGTCCTTGCGAGAACGCTTTAGCCTGTGCCGCGTGGAATGTATAGACGGCCTGGCGAACAATTTGCGTCGAAGGCGATGCACCCACCTGTTGAAGCAATGCGGAAATTGCTGCCGGTTCCAGCATGGCCTGTGTCGTTTCGCCGGGCAGGAGCATAAATTCCCAGCGCCTACGATGGTTGGGCCCCGGGATGGCGACCGCCGGGCGTTGGGGATGGCAGAAAATGGTCACGCACCTGTTCTGCGGGGTTTCGCCATTAAGGGCGTCGATCACCAGCCATCGTTGCTCAAAGGTCATGCCTTGCAAGGGAATGTTGAGCGAGTGGCGTACTGTGCTTTTCCCACCGTCGCAGGCAAGCAGGTAGGAGCATCGCACTTGCTGGAGCGTTCCCGCAGGCGTGCGTATAGCAACGATCACGCCATCCGCTTCTTGCTTGATTGACTCGACCGTATGTTGAAAGCGTACTTCGACACAGGGAAATTGCCGCAGTCCATCCAGCAGGATTGCTTCAAATTCTGGCTGGTAGAATGTTGAGATGAGGGGGTAGCCGTTGCTCCTTCTCTGCGGTACCACTTTTGCCAGGAGCTGACCCTCCGATACACACTCAACAGAGAGGTCTGATAGGATGCAGTCGCGCAGAGCCAGGCCTCGACCCATGGCCTGACAGATGCGCAGCCCTTCATCATCGAGCGCTATCGCTTTCGGAATATCACTCACTCCAGCTCTGCGCTCGATCACTAGCGTCGCAATGCCCGCCTTACCTAGCAAATTCGCTACTGCCAGTCCCGTCGGGCCGGCTCCCACAACGACGACGGGGATGAATTCATCCTGCATGATGGTTATTTGCGGACATCCTTTGCTTTCAACGCCAACCCAATCGTAATCAGCAGCAGCAGGATGATGCCGCCCAGGCAGGCCCAGGCGAGTAAGATACGCTGGGTGGCATCCGACTGGCTGTAGATTGAGAAAAGCGTGCCGTGGTAGCTGGGAACGCTGCCAATCAAGCTATCCTTGCCAGTGGTCTCGCTATGCACGCCAAGCGATGAGCTTAAGGCGATCATGGCCCAGCGTGTTGGGAAGAGCATCCCCGGCACTTGCAGGGGCCAGTCTTTGAGCGGGATGATGACGCCGGCGAAGATGACCATGGGCAGAAGGATCATGGGAATGACGCTTGTGGCGCTGTCGCTATTGGAAGAGATTGCCGAGATGGCTAACCCCAGTGCCAGACCTGCCAGTGACGAGAGCGCGAAGGTGATCAGCACTTCTAGACCGACGGGCATAAAGACTCCCTGGTGCAGCGGTTCCATGAAGACTGTGACGAGGAGTAGAATGCCGCCCTGCATGACGCTGAGTAAGCCCAACACGCCCAGTTTTGAAAACATATACGGCATGATACCGAGGTTGACGGTGCGTTCGCGCCGGTAAATGGGCGCCTCTTTGACGAACTCCCGGTAGCCATTGATGGTTCCGAACAGGACCGCGGCGAACGAGAGCATGAAGAGCACGATCTGCGCGCCGGAGCCAGAGCCAGGGAGAATAAAGTCTTGTAAAGCCTCATTAACGTTGCCGCGGTGTTGTGTTGTGACAAACTGCTGACCAGCGGGGTCGTCCTTCAGAAATGTCACGATCTGGCTACAGCCAACCGGGCCGCTTTTCCCCTGCGTAACAATGCCTAATGCGCCTGACGGGTTATCGGGCAGATGAACGGCAGAGGAGGTGAAGATCTGCGGAGCGCATTGGACGACGTTGTTGGGCGCGAAGACATTGGATCCGTAACCAAGCTCGAATCTGGCAACAGACATGATGAGCAGGCCGATGATAGGCGCCTGCAACAACAGAAGCGTGAGGGTGAGCTTATCGTTGCGGAGCAGTTCCAGGTAGCGCATGGAGAGCAGCAGGAACTGTTTCAGCGGGTTGGCGCGCTTCCTGGCTCTGCTCTGATTGATCGCCCTGGCGGTCAGGTGTCCATCGCTGTCTTTTATCTGCCTTCTGGCTGCGAGCGAGGGTTCGACTACATACTTCCTGTAGTCTTCGGAAGCCTTAAAGCGAACTTCTGCCTCCTCCGGGGTGCGCGGATTTTCGTCTGTTGGCTCCAGGCTGGTGTAGATCTCGGCAAAATCAGTTTTCCCGAAAAACTTCTTAGCCTCTTCAGGAGGCCCGAAGTAAGCCATGCGCCCGTCTTTGACCAGAAAGCAGACATAGTCGCAGGTATTGATGTTATTGGTGGCATGTGTCACCAGGATCACGGTGTGCCCTTTATCGGCCAGTTTGCGCAGCAGGAACATCATCTTGCGATCCAGGCCGGGATCAAGCCCTGAGGTAGGTTCATCCAGGAAAAAGAGGCTGGGATTGGCGAGCAACTCCAGGGCAATCGATACGCGCTTGCGCTGGCCGCCGGAAAGCCTGCTGACCAGCAGCTTGCGGCGTCCCGTCATCTCGACATCTTCAAGCACTTCGTCGATACGCTGCTTGATCTGCGCATCGGTGAAGTCGCCCGGTAGCCGCATCTTTGCGGCGTAATAAAGGGCGCGTTCGACGGTCAGATCGCGGTGAACGATGTCGTCCTGGGGAACATAGCCGAGCTGGCTGCTAAAGGCCGCCAGGTTGTGGTAATAATCCTGTCCATTGTAGAGCACCTTGCCCTGCTGGGCCGGTCTCAGGCCATTAAGGGCATCCATGAGCGTTGACTTGCCCGCGCCAGAGCCACCCACCAGCGCGACGAATTTACGCGGGGGGATGCTGAGGGAGATGTCGCTGAGCAGTGGGACGCCCTTGTTCCCGGCCTTTTTGAGGCCAACGGCATCAATGCGAATGAAGTTCGTCTCGTCATACTGTGTCAGCTGGTTCGCCTCGTAGACGAGTCTGTATGGCCCGATGCGTATCTCGTCACCGAGCTTGAGGAGCTTATTTGTGGACGGTTCGGCGTTGACGTAGGTGTGATTCTTGCTGTTCAGGTCGATGATGCGATAGGTACCTCCCTCCTGCACCATGCTGGCATGGTGCGCGGATACCTGTGGGTGAGCAAGGACCACTGTGTTGTCGGGCATGCGTCCAATAGTGACCTCTCGTTTGCCCAGGCGAATGGGTTGAGGCAACAGTTCTTCTTGCTGCGTGCCTGTCCCATCATTGTAGGTGAGCGTGACGAGGGTGCCGTTCTCGTCCCCGATGCGAAATATGTCACCTCTGGCCAGGGTTTTGCGGAATGGCTCGTCGCCACGAATTGTATGGCCCTGATAGAGGAGGCCATTGAGTGTGCGCGGTCTGGCTGGATGGGGGTGAATAAGCACGAATTGGTCGTTCTGGCGAATGATCTGGAGGTGCTGGCTAGAAACGATCCCGCCATCTTCGACGGGGATGTCGTTACTGGCATCTCGTCCAATGTTCATGACATCTTTCGTAAGTAGATACGACTGCCTGGTGGCATGAATATTGCTGCTCACCTCGATCGAGGGCAGGTTGAATGCGATCTGCGTTTCATTGGGGCGTCCAGCAGAAGGCGGGTTGTCCACTTTAGATGGCGGCACGGGCCGAGCAGGATCAGGAGTCGGAGTCTGATAGTGCGGCGGCGGAGTTGATCCAGGTATTGTTTGTACTGGCGGCGGTGGTGTACCCGCGATAAATCGGGGTTCTACTATGCTGGGCTCAATGAGAAAGAGGAAAGTCGTATCGGAGCCTAAACCAATGGTGGTATTGTTGCCGATCGCGGCTTGCTCAACCTCTTGCTGGTTGACGCTGAGGGTATTTTGTGGAGCAAGTTTCTCAATGCTCCAGGAAGCGCCGTTCCACCGCAGGCGGGCATGAGTTCTCGATACCTTCTGGTCGCTTCTTATAACAATATCATTGTTATCACCCCGGCCTATTGTGACGATTGGCTTACGAATGGGGAAGGATTGTTCTGCAAGCGGCCCGCTCAGGAATCTGATCGATATTGAGCCTGGTGGTATATTCTCGTCATTCATGAATTATCTCCTACAGTTTGAGTGCGATAAACCAGCCGCCCGCGAGTATAAGACTGAGCAGTGCAGCCAGGTAAAAGTAGGCTTTTCGTGTCCCTCTAGGGTTCTCCGGTCCGAAGAAGACAAGCATTATCACTACGCCCAGAACGGTGAGTACAAGTATGGGCAGCATCAACCAGAGTTGCGCGGGGACAAGCTGGAAGATGGTCAGCGCACTGATCAGCAGAGCGGCGAGTACTATGAGCAAAGGACAGGCAATAAACGAACCTTTCACGCCTAGTGTCACGGCGAGCGTTTGCGCGTTGCCTGCCGCGTCCTCCTCGATATCTGGCAAGGAGTTGGCGAGGTTGATTGCTACGCCCAGTATAGCGCCGATTGGAATAAACCAGATGACCATCGACGGGATACGCCCTACGCCGGCAAAGGCATACAGGGGTAGGAGGGGCATGGCCAGCGCAAAGAGGATGCCGCTCAAGGGGGTTGATTTCAGCCCCAGGTTGTAGATCTGCCCAAGCACCAGGTAGCCGAGCGCGGCGAGCAAGACGATGAGGTTGAGCGGCAATAAAATGACGAACATGATGGCGATCATCAAGAGACCGGCCACGAGGGCCTCGTGCGGGCGGATCAGTCCAAGGACGATAGGTTTGTTTTTCCCGGCGAGCGCGTCTAGACGGCGATCGCAGTAATCGTTGAGAATGCCGATAGAAAATTGCATAACAGCCTGCCCGGCAAGCAGGAGAAGAATGAGCGTCCAGGGAGGACGCGGCCATGTGGCCCGCACCGCAAACAACGCGACCACCGTTAGAATGAGTATGATAGGTTCTACATGGCCGAGCTTCCAAAAGCCGACAACCAAATCACCTACACTGCGTTTCTTCTTCGCTTCCACGTGCTAAAACTCCTGGGTCCGACAGTGAAATAACCGGTAAGCGCGAGATATGAATGCCCATACCAGGATAGACGCAAGGCTCCCACCGCTCTTCCTCACCCCTCCCCGTTCCTGCGGCAAGCTATAGGTTGAGCATGCCTGGGTAAACGCTTGTTACGCAAATACACGCTTATGATATAACATGAGCTTACATAGAAGCAAGCTGTCATCGCGGCAATGAGCGCTGAATTGTGAACCACCGTAACCGGCCCCTACAGGCCCCTTCTTAATAGCCAGAACAGCGTTGGCATCACCAAAGCAGCACCCTGATGAATTTTTCCAACCGAATGCAGAAAAACGTACCTCCGTCCTGTAGGGACAAGGGGCGGGGTGAAGTGGGTGAGAGCGGCCCATGGGCGTCATTGGTCTGGCCGTAGCCGATGAGCTCTGCGTAGCCTCTGTGACAAAGCGATCAGTACAATTACCGCACACATAACCAGTACAATTACCCTTTGCTTGCTTCTGCGTTTGCTCTATACTTTCTATCATGACCTGGCTTTTCAAAGCAAGACTGGAGAAACTCGTGCCTTACCAATCCAATCACGATGAGTTAGAGCACTCGTTACGAGCGCTGGAACAGAAGCAACACAACTTACACATGCACCGCCTTCACCTGAACCACCAGCTTACAGAAGTCACCAACCAACGACACATGCTGTTACATGAAACGGAAACAACCGAGTCGGTTCGCCAGCTCACACAACAAGAACAGAAACTCCTGAGCTATCTGAAAGCCGTGCAAGACATGCAAGATGAGTTACAACAAGAACACACATCGGTCGGACAACTCCTCGCAGCAGTGCAAAAGCAAGCGGTGCCAGCAGATGAAAGTTCGAGGCAGAGAACCTCTTGACCATAGTGCAGTGTCGGATATACAATAAAAACGCACTGAGGATGTTTTCATAACACACGGCTGGTACACAGTGTGAACCATCCGTGTGCTGATCGACGAGTATGTCGGACGGTTTCTTCCAGAACACATAACATAGGAGGAAAGAGAACGCCATGGAACACCACAATGGTGGCTTCCGTTCAATTGACGAGTATATTGCCACCTTCCCTGAAGACATACAGGCACTCCTTGAAGCTGTACGAGCCACCATCAAGGCCTCTGCACCTGATGCAGAGGAGCGCATAAGCTATCAAATGCCCACGTTTGCTCTGCACGGGAATTTAGTCTATTTTGCTGCGCTTAAGAATCACATAGGATTATATCCAACTTCAAGTGGGATTGAGGCGTTTAAGGATGAATTATCCAGGTATGAGTTTACAAAAGGCTCTGTAAAATTCCCCTTCAGTCAGCCCTTGCCGTTGGAACTGATTAGCAAAATTGTACAATTTAGAGTGACCGAGAATCTCACTAAGGCCGCGGCAAAAACACGCAAGAAAAAAGCATGAACTTGAAAGCACGCTGTACATAGTATGGCTTCCCTATAACAGGCAAGCGCCAGGATAGCAAGCCGTGGCTTGCTGTCCTGGCGCTTGCCTCATAGTGTCTATCGCCGCTTCTTGCTACTTCCCCAATCATCATCCGTTTCAAGCGAAAAGGTATGTTCACCTTCAAAACAATAGTAAAGGGGATTGCCATCCTCGTCGGTATAGGGAATACTCTCCGTTTCAGGGTCCACCAGCAAAATGGCATCATCCTCGTCAATCGGGCAGGTCTCGTGTTTGCTAAAAAGCCAACCCACAGTTTTCCTCGCTTTCGACGCTCACCAGCATTCGCATGGTTTGCGCTCTCAATAATTAGACGGTACTCACCTGACAAAATCGAAATTACCGCGTGGGAGTAGATGCATCTCTCTTCTACCGGGGAATATAGTCACTTTTGCCATTTCTTCAACATTTTGTGCCAGCAAAGACAAAAAGTACTAATTTGCTTATATATCTTTACCAGAAAACTCCGTAGTACCTTTTGGTTGGTATAAGACACAAACCTGAAAAAATCCCAAAGTTCTTATACTATCTTTTCCTGGAACGGGAAGTATCGATACATCTCTCTAAACATTGAAAGAAAACTGGCCCGCAATGGCGCGAGCCACCTGTCACAGCGCACTGGACAGGACATGCTGGCGCGCGGACCCACGGGACAACAACCTGCATCAGTCCCGCAATTCGACAATCGCCAAGCCGCGCTCCAGCACTGTCCGTCCATACTCGCAAACTCTGTAGGGGCGGGGGTTGACGAGGACGTGGGGAGGGGACGCTTGCGTCGCCCTCGTACCCTGACCATTGGTGAGGTGAGAACCCTTCGCGGTCTCCCTCGTTGAAGAATAAAGGAAGGAAAACCTATGTTCAAACGCACACTACGCTGGCTCATGCCGTTGATCGCGCTACTGATGGTGGCCGCCTGCCTGGCATTCTCGCCCATCCTCAGCAGCCACGCCGCATCAATCACGCCAGTAGCTCCGCGCACATTCAGTCGCACACAGTAGCGGGACCAAATATAACTCAGATTTGGCAGATAAGATAGTGGTTTCTTATTAGGAAGTATAGGAAGTTCGCGTAGATGACAAAATATTATCTACTACGTGAACTTCCTTAGTAAGCATAAGCTTTATACATCAATGGAGTCCAGCCAGTTTCTTACCTCTTTCGCTTTCCGGTTTCCAATCGATTCTAACACCAAAACACTTAATTCTCCAAGTCTGCGTGCCTCATTAATATCGCCTTGACTATTAGCTATGCGAGCCATGCCATAATATGCCAGAGCAACTAAATCCTGTTCTCCTTCAGGATTTATCACGAGTATCTCACGAAAAACAGACATAGCCGCTTCTAATCTATGTTGTTCATAAGAACAGGTTGCCATATTCATATAAGCCGCTACTAATAATTTGAGGAATACCAATTTGACGGGCCAAAATTAGACCTTCTTGAAAGTACTTTTCTGCCTGAGTATATTTTCCTTGCTTCCGTCAATGTTACTCCCATGTTTAGAAGTATCAGACTAATCAATTCCCGATGCCCTATTTGGCGGGCTAGTACTAACCCTTCCTGAAAGTGGTTTTCTGCCTGGATATAGTTTTCCTGCTCGCTTACAGCATCTCCCAGGTTGCTAAGTAAATTACTAATTCGTTCTAGATGTCCGATACGACGAGCTTGTAACAACCCTTCCCGATAATATGTTTCAGCTTTAGCATAATTTCCTTGCTAAGCCCTCTATTGCGCCCAAATTTATCAATAAAACACACATTTGTTCAGAGTCTTCGATCTGACGAGCTAAAACCAGTCCTTCTTGAAAAATACTCTTCAGCAAATACATAATTTCCCTGCTCGCCTAGTGTTACGCCCAAATTCATGAGTAATGCACACATTAGATTCACGATTTCCGATTAAACGAGCGAGGATCTAGCCCTTCCCGAAGATATGTTTCAGACTTTATATGATCTCCTTTACTAGCTAATAACTGAACCAGATAGTCTTAAGAAATTCACTTATTAGTTCCGTTTTCGCCTAACTTGCGAGCAATACTCAACCCATCTTGCAAGTAGGCATTAGCCTGTTCGTAGTTGCCGCGTTTCTGCGCGATTTCGCCGAGATAGAGCAGCGCGTGCGATTTTCCATCACTATCATCCAGACTAATCGCGCCTTCATAGGCTCGCTGCAACTGTTTCTCTGCCAGTTCGTAGAGGCCGCGCGAACGCAGGTAGGGAATGAAGGCATAAATACAGTGCATCAATTGCGCTGTCTTGCCAAATTCATAGGCCGATTCGAGCGCGGCGATGATGCTCGTGTATTCTGGTTCGAGGACTTCGTAATCTTTTTTGTGCTGCTCCACAAGGGATGTGGCGTAGGTTATCAGGCGTTCGTAAGGAGTAGTATCCTCTCGCAGGGCCATGCGCGCGTAGTCAGCAATGGTCTGGTGCAGCGTGTAGTGGCTGGCATCGGCGCTTTCTAGTAGCCCTCTATCCATGAGCATATCGAGCGTAGCAACGTCGCAGTCTGCAACAGACAACGCGGCCTCCTCGGAAAAGTTATTGGGTTTGGGTGGGAAGACGGAGAGCGCATAAAGAGCGGCCTTCTCCTGTGGCGAAAGTTGCTGGACGGTCACATCGATCACCGAATGCAACGAGAGCGGCATATCGTTGCGCAGGCTGGTATGGCGTTCCGTCGGGCCGCGTGGCTCGCCAATATGCAGTCGTTCTTCAGCATCGTTCAACCGCGCCAGAGCAGCATCGACGCGCCGCGCTGGCCCGCTATACGATTGCAGGCGCAGGTAGTTGCCCAGCAGGGTCAGCGCGAGCGGCAATCCACCCGCCGCCACGGCGAGTTCTTGCGCCCTCTGCATTTCGCGCTCCACTACCTGCGGGGCCAGCATTCGCAGCAAGACCATGCTCTCGTCTTTGCCCAATTCGCGTATCACGCTGGTCGCGTTTGGAGCAAAGGCGCTGGCGATGCCGGGGAAGCGCGTCGTCACCAGGTGAGCGCAACGTGGCCCACCCACTTTAAACTGAAGCGCGTCTTCCAGCTTCCATGCATCATCGATCACCAGTAACATGCGCCGCGTCCCAATGGCGCGCCGCACCTGCAAAGCCAATGCCTCGTGGTCGCTCTCTCCCGCCAGGTCGGGTGCCACAATACCAAGCGCCTGGCTCCAGTGGCTCAAAATACTGGATACGTCGGGGGTTGGTCCCAGTCCTGCCCACAAGATGCCATCTCGAAAGTGCGCGTGCATCTCTTCATCACGCGCCAGCGTTACGGCAAGTGTGGTTTTTCCAACGCCAGGCAGGCCGTGCAAAGCGGTCATCGCTACACTATCGCTTGCTCGCAAACGCTGTCGCAGGTCCGCCAATTCACTCTCACGCCCCACCAGTTGGACCGGTGGCGGCAATGGGATTGTAGCGTCATAGATCGCTTCATGAGCATCCGCAACAAGCGCTGGCGCTGGCACACTCTCGATGCTCTGAGAAGATGTACCGGCATTCAGGGCCGCAGTTACAGGAGCGAATGTACCTGGAAGAGGTAGGATCGCGTCGCCGGTCAAAGCCAGGCCAAGCTCTTCTTCCGTTTTGCCAAAGAGGTGAGATAACTTGCGCCGGAAGTAGGGTCCGGGGCGTGTGATACCACGCTCCCAGCGACTGACGTTGACGTAGTTCGTGCCAATTCGCTCGGCTAGCTGCTGTTGCGAGAGCCTGCGTTGTAAGCGAGCCTCGATGAGTTTGGTTCTAAGTTGAACCCCTGGCGCGTCCATCTTCATCATTCCTTCGGACAAACCTGAAAATGATAAATCTGATAAAAGTAATGATAACATATGTACTTACATTTTGATAGGTCAATACGGCATAATTTACTTAATAAGTGTAGTCTACTTTTTACAAACAGGGAATAGCACAAGCCCCTCACAGGCAGGAGTCAGGAGAAGCGCTATGCAGGTTGTTAGCCCTCCCAGGGGAAAAACCGCGACGGCATTTGTAACAACAACGCAGGATGCTGAAATCATTCGCTACTTCCCCCTGCAAGGCACATTACCCGAAGGGCAGACATTGGTGATGAATACCGCGCTGGGAACGCTTTCGCTGCTCTCCAACGGCGATATGTTACCCCGCCTGCTCATCCAACAACAATTTACAGCCAGCGAGCTAAGTCTTCTGCTGCCCTTGCTCGAACAATTCCCCCACTATTGCCCTTACGAAGTAATGTTTGCCAGTTTCTACAATGGCGTCATCACCGAGGACACCATCGAACACTGCCGTATCCAGTTACAGGATGCCCTGGAGGACGGTTGCTGGGATCAGCAACTACGCCCGGTGCGTAACGTCCTGTCACGTATCCGCTTCAAACTGCGCGGCTTCGGTCTTGACATCGTCTCCATCCTCGAAACCGGCTACATCCTCATGATCACTACCCGATCGAAAGCCCGCTCGTAAACGTTCCTAATCAGAAGAGTCAGGAGGATACAGTAAGCTAACGTGGCGGGTTAGCTTACTGTATCCTCCTGGCGCTCCTGTGAACATTGCGCAACATGCCTCCCTACCGCAAAACCGAGGTTTTGCGTTTTCATTGGGTCCATTATGTCTTATACCACGACGAGAAAAGACAACCAAAAAAACCTTGTTTTTTCACACGATCTTGTGTAGTGTTACTGGTAGATATATTTCCGGCGAGAAATATATGCACGAATACCATTTACAGCGGTTAGCGCGTCATTGCACCTGTAGCTAGATAAACGGAGTTTGGACAGCATTTCGGATTAAACTACAATTGATGCACTCGTCTATTAACGCGCAATCGAAGTGAAGGAGTCGCGCTATGCAAGGAATCTCGTACCGGAAAATCGCCTCCGCGATGTATGAAATGCCACAGAGCGATGAAGAAATCCTGCACTACACCATGGACGAATTGTTGCCCGCCGGTCACACGCTGGCAATGAACGTCCTCTTAGGCACGCTCTCACTCATCGCCAATGACTCTAACCTCCCCTATCCACGTATGGTTGCCGAGCAACAATTCACCTTGAGCGAGCTGAGCTTATTATTGCCCCTGCTCAATTCGCACCCGCATTATTGTCCCTATGAGGTGTTGCTCGCCAGCTTCAACCACCGCATGATTACGGAAGCGACCATCGAACGCAGTCGCAAACGTCTCCAGGAAGCGCAGGACGAAGGAGTGTGGGATCAGGAAATGCGCCCCGTGCGCAATGTGCTCTCTCGCACGCGCCTCAAGATGCGCAGTTTCGGCGTAGAGATCGCCTCCATCCTTGAAACAGGCTACGTCCTTATAAATCAACCAGCCCGCAAGCAACAAAGAGTAGTATAAGAAGTGCAGAAGCAATATAGGAGATGATTCAAAGAGCAAAGCGGTATACTCCCAACAGATGCAGGCAACATGCTTAAAAAATTGGGAGGTTCACATGCAATTCCGTACAAGCGTGACAAGCGTGCCAACGATCATCAAAGCGGTGATGTGGGTTGCGGCGGCGATGATCATCATTGTGGTTTTTCACCTGGGAGGAACCATCGCATTGCGCGTCGGGCAATTTGCGCCACTGACCGGCGCGTTTATCGGCGGCGCGCTCACGCTCGGCAGTGTACTCTATCCACGGGGCAGGCGCGAAAAGGCCGAACCCTGGATCAAGTTTGAGCAGGTCGCCTGGCTGCTCATCGGACTGGGAGTGGTAATGTGGGGATTTGGTGAAAGCTTCTGGCGCTATTACATCTCGATGGGTCAGACGCCTTTTCCATCCAGCGCCGATATAGGTTATTCTACCTTTCCCCTGCTCGTCTTCGCGGGACTCTTACTACAACCATCGCCCGGTTCGGGCAGCCGCCGCCTGTTATTGCTCATGGACAGCCTCATTTCGATGGGTTCAATGCTGGCGCTGGCATGGTTTTTGCTTCTAGGTACGCTGGCCCAGGCTCCCGGCGAGGCCAATCTCGCCAAATTCCTGGGGCTATACTACCCTGTCGCCGATACCGCCCTGTTGAGCTGCGTGCTATTCCTGGTGCTGCGCGGCCAGGGACGCACATATGCGGCAACTGCGCGACGCGCCGGCTTGCTGGTTATCGGACTGGGATTGTGCTTCTTCGTCTTCTCTGATTTCATCTTCAACGTGCAGAACAACGCCGGAACCTACGTTGAAGCCACCTGGCTCGACCTGGGCTGGCCGCTGGGTCTTATGACTATAGGAATAGGCGCCTACCTGCGCCGCTTCCTGCCCGTCACGCCGCTTGAAGTAATCGAAGAACGCATTGAACGCGCCGACGAGCGCATCGTTTTCGGCTTTTCGCGCTTTGTTCCCTACATACTGCTTTCGCTACTCTTCATTGCGTTGACCTTCAACGTGCTTTCTAAGGATAGCAGCCAGGTCGCCATTCGCCCGGTGCTGCTCTTCGCGACAATCGGCGTGGTAGCGCTGGTGGTAGCGCGGCAATTGCTCACCCTGTGGGAAAACGCGCACCTGGCAGCCCGGCAGGCAGAGGCTCTAGAAGACCTGGCGCGTGCCAATCACCGCATCGAGGAGCAAGCAAATGCGATATCCAACCATAACGCCGAGCTTGAACGCGGCATCGTCCACCTCAAAGCAGTTCAGGCGCAATTAGCGAATGGCAACCTCAAAGCGCGAGCCGAATTGACCGGCGGAGCCTTGCTTCCGCTCGCGGGCAGCCTGAACCTGATGGCGGAACGCTTGATGCGCCTGGGCCAGAGCAGCATCTACACCCAACGCCTGATGCGTTCGCTAGCCGAGTTGAGTATAGCCCTGGAACGGGCCGCCGCGGGCGCGCCATTCGTAGTGCCACCATCCTGCAATGAATTTATGGAGATCAATCGCCTGCTGGTAGCCCTGCGCATCAATAACAAAAACGTGATGCCGGTATACAGCCCGGTGACGGGCCAACCGGCGGCCGGGCATTTCGACGCCAGCACACAGCCGTTGCCACCAGCCCAGCGCTCTATACCGGTCCCCGCGCTCAGGACGGTCATGGGGTCTACCAGTTCGAGTTCGCGCCCCTTTCCGGCGTCCGGCTCATTACGTCCATCGCCCATGTCCGGTCCGCTGCAACACTCTCCCGCGCTACAAAACACCGACCCATTGCCGCCACCATTGCACTCGCTGAGAAATGCCATTACGAACGAGTAGTGATAATGTGGTGGGAACTGGCATAGGGGAGAGGATGGGATGGACGAAGGCAACCGCAAGGATTTCACTCCTTGCGGTTGCCTTTTTACTGTTTCTCATACCTTATCCTATAGTATGAGCATTTCGCACGCATACGGCAATCAGGCTAATATTGTCCTTGCCGCCACCTTCAAGCGCAGCCTGCCGCAGTTCGTCACACGCCTGCGAGACATAGGGCAGCGTAGACTCCATGATACGCTCGATCGCGGAATCGCGCACCATCTCCCACAGACCATCGGAACAGAGTAAAAGCAAGTCGCCTACCTGTAAAGGCACGCAGAACGTATCTACTTTGACAGTTGATTGGTGGCCCAGGCTGCGGTAAATCTCATTCCGTTTGGGGTGCGAATACACTTCGTCAGGCGTAATGGCTCCAGCCTCAACCAGGCGCGCCACCGACGAGTGATCTCGCGTAATCTGCTCTAACCCCTCGCTCTCGCGGTACAGGTAGACGCGGCTATCTCCTACATTGGCGATATAGGCCGTATTGCCGATCACCAGGGCTACGGCGAGCGTGGTACCCATATCCGACTGCTGCTGGCGATTGCGCCTGTAGACAGCCAGGTTAGCAGTATGCGCTCCCTCGGCCAGCACCTGTTCGTAGTTATCATCCTGCGGGCTACCAACCAGGGCCAGTTTGAGCGCGTCGCGCAGGGCGGAGATCGCCAGGCGGCTGGCCTCCTGCCCGTTGCCATGCCCGCCCATGCCATCTGCAACCACGAATAACCCGACAGGCTGCACACCGCCGCAGGCATTAGAGATGGCAGGCAACGCCAGCAAGCTATCTTCGTTGGGTTTTCCCCGCCGTTTAATACCGGTATCCAGCGCGGTACTTATATCCAGGTAGACCGAACTGCCGCCAGAACCGATTTGTCGTGTATCCACCAGCGCAACACGCGCCGCAGGAGCCATCGGGGCAGTTGGCGTTCCCCTATATCCGTTATCAATGGGAACATCGAAGCGCACATTGCGCGTTGTTCTGGGCAGAACAGGCCCTTGCTGGCGACCATTGAAAGTAGCGCCGGATGCGGCCGGAACTCCTGACAATACCTCTGCGACACCACGCGGACGAGATGCGGATCGCGCTCTCTCGTACAAACCATCTTCTTCCGGCAAGGCATAGGAAGCCGGATCACTGCCTTCCTCTTGCAAAGAATCTCCCGCGCCACGAGCGCGCCACCAATGCAGCGCCATCCATCCAGCAGCCATAAGCAGCGCCCCCCACAATACAAAGATAGACAGCGAGAGTAACCCCAAACCGGCGAACGGCGCAACAATGCCCATACCGCGCTGCCCCCACAGCAGCGCCAGTTGTGGCAACGTATGAAAAAAGAGACGCCACGCCCAGGGAGGAAAACCGCCCGTCAAAACAACCAGCAAAATGGCGGAGACACCCATAGCCACACCAGAAACTCGCCTGACCCAGCGATGCGCCGTGTACGAAGCTTCGAATCGACTTAGCATGTTATTATGTCTCCTTTGGTGTACCAGGGCGGGGGCAAGCCCCCGCCCTGGCTCGCTTGCCACTACACTCAGAATTCTCTATGCCACTGGCGCGATGCTCGTTTCAAGAAACGATGTCACGCGGATTACCGTGGCGTTCTGTACCAGCACGCGCACGCCTCCCATACCCTGAGTGAGCGCGGTATTTGCGACGGTCAACATCCACGCAGCCGGTTCGGGCTGCCCGCTTTGCCAGGCCTTCGCAAACAGGTTCGCGCCCAGGACGCGGAAGCGCAGGGTATACATAACCCCACCTTTGGCCTGAAACGGCACAGAGGCCAGTGATGTGGTAACGCCGTTGACGCGGCTGAGTATTTGCAACTGTGTCCCATCAATAAGCGCCTTATACCAGTTATTGCCATCCATCCAGCGCAGCGCGGCCCCCACATTCACCTTGCCACCGGCAGCGAATTGATTGACGCTCGCGCTGGTGAGTACCTCAGCATTCGTGTTTAACGGGCCAAGGACAGCGTTAAACGCTCCCTGGGCATGGTCAATCTGGCCCGCGCCAGCCACGATTGAAAAGACCTCGATACTATTCGCGTCTCCCGCCCATAAACGTCCGTCCGAAGCGCTTCCCCAGAATGTCTGCGTCGCTCGCTTGAACGTATCTTTTGCCAGCACATTCGCGCCGTTCACAACAGTCGTAGGGGTGACAGACGCTCCCGGCGTCGCACCCCCCTGGGTTGCCGTAGGACGCGGCGTATGTCCCGCAACAGTAACGCCCTGAACGGTCAACGCAGCTTCAATAGAACGCGTGAAAAACCCCGCTACCAGTCCCCCAATCATACACAGGCTAACAACAGCAAAAAAGAGAGATCTAATACGCATTTTTCACCTCTTTTCATATATGGCTAACTATTGCAAAATGATAATGCGACAGCGTTCTACCAGGGCGGGGGCCAAGGGCTGCTTTCACTGGTAGGGTTTTTGAAACGCGCCGCTCGCGCCTGTCATTCTGAGCGCAGCGAAGAATTTGCGTGCGGCTCGGCGAGAGATTCTTCGCTGCGCTCAGAATGACAACTCCCACCACGCTGACGCCTTTCCCAAAAAACCTACTAGTGAAAGGCGGGGCTTGCCCCCGCCCTGGTAGAACGCCCCGGTAATCTCCGCATTCAAATTTCATAAGCCTTGCCTCCGCCCTGGTAATCTCCGCGTTTATAATCCTTGCCCCAGCCCTGCCAATCTCCGCGTTCATAAGCCTTGCCCCGGCCCTGGCAACACTGTAATTGGCGACGTTCCAGGCACAACTTCCGGCGTTTGCGGACGCTGGACGTACTGGAACACGTCCAACGCGGCCAGCATCTGCGCCTGCGCGTGTATCCAGATCACGCCTTGATGCATCGCGCCGCTCACAGGATCGATCTGACCTGAATAGGCGTAGTTAGCCTGCTGTACCATATCATTGAGCAGCGCGAGGGCGGCAGGCTGCATCAATTGCGCGTTCGTCATAGAGACAAACTGCCGGGCATCGTTGCGCAGCTTTTGCAGCCATTGTTGCGCGTTACTCAGGGCATCTATAATCTGCGCGGCCTGCTGGCGCGTCGCCAGCGTCGAACCGGGCGCGTTAATCAGTCCGTTGAGGTGATGTAGGATGTGCGCGATATAGCCGGGTGGTGTCTGGTTGCCGCTCTGCGTGTTGATTAACCCGACACTGGCAATATGGGGAGTATCGGGCAGCGACAGACCGGGCGGTAAATCCTGCGCAACAAATGACAGCCCATCCAGATAGGCCAGCGCGCGTAGAATCTGGCGAACCGCGAAGCCGGTATCCCGCACCTCATCCCAACGATCGCGCGCGCTGACCGTCCACTCTAGCAACTTATCTGTGTTGCGATAAAACCAGTTGCATAACCCGCCTGGCAGCTCCAAAGAATTTAAGAGTGGATCAGACGAGAGCAAATGGCGCAGGTGGTCAAGATAGCTAAAGTGATTTGCGTCTTGCGGGTCGGGCGTCTGCGGAATTTCTCCATAATAGCGCCAGGCATTATAGTCCGGCGAGGGCGACACTGGCGTAATAGTCGCGCTCTCTTCTGTCACAAGAAAACGGCTGGCAATATCAAGCAGGTTGGTATGCTGCGCATCGCCTGTATAGAGCAAATGGGCATTACCTGCAACGAGCGTCAATTTGCCCAGCAAGACCACGATCGAGTCGCCCGCATTCTGGTCGCCGAGCAGCCAGGCATAAAAACTATTGCCCGGCGCGGGCGGCTGGATACCGCGCATATCGAGTTCTACTTCGTCATTCAGCCCCACGTTGCTCGTTTCGCTGACCTGCTCGCTGCTCAAGAAGTTGACCCGCCCCAGAATTCTCGCCGTAGCTACCACCGCGCTGGCCGGGGTAGTTGCACGAACATAAAAAACGAAATACCCCAGAGCGCCGCCTCCCAGCACGATGAGCGACAAAACCACCAGAGCGACCAACACTCCTCGCGAGCCGCGCTGCCTTTTCCGGCGCGCAACAGGCGGCGGCGCTAAAGGAAGCGTCGGAGCCGCGAAAGTACCCGATGGAGCGGGAGTATGCCGCGACGCGGGTACGGGAGTAGGCGTATGCGGCGCGTGAGTTGGAATGGGGAAGGAAGCAGGCGCGAGCGGCGCGGTCTTTTTCGCGCTGATATTGAGCGCTGGTTTCGCCGCCAGCGCCGGGGAGTACCGGGGAGATGGAGGCAACGAGTAGCCCGGCGCAAGCACTGGCGCGTTTTTCGCCATGACGCGCTGGTGCGTCAGTGACGAACGGCCCTCCTCTAATGCTTCTCCGAGCGCATCGATTGAACTATAGGTTGGGAAGCCGTTGCGCGTCGCCAGTTGGCGCAGGTATTCGTTGCCCGAAATCACGAAAAAGAGGGTGAGATTGCATTGCCGCCGCAGGTGTTTGAGGTCGCTAAAATCTTCCGGTCGTTGAAAGACCCTTGCTCGCGTTTGCGCCCCGGATGGTGATAACAGGATCACCACCGGTTTGTTTTGCTCGCCCAGTAGCGCAAAGACGGCGGATCTATCGTCCTCTGGCTCAATATAAAGTACGCAAAAATCACCCGAATCGCTGCGCTTCATAATGAACCTCCTGCCTGGTCAACAAAACCCAGACGCAGCACGCGCTGCCTGCGCCGCCGCTGCAATAGTACCTTTTCACCCCGCCGCGACAGGGCATACGGTAGGACATAGGAGGTATCCGGCGCATTTTTCTCCTGGTGTTGCGAACCAGCAAACCATACCATCTCTATATCTCCTACATCTTCCACTACAAAGACTTCCATGTCCAGGTCAGGACGCGCCGCCAGAGCCGTTCCGCAACTGTGCGTAACCGCGCCCACTACGACCAGCAAACCACCTATATAGCCAGCCAGGGGCAGCATTTCATGCAGGTAGTAGGCCGCGATGAACGCGCCAAATACTGGCTCTAGAATGTAGATAAATGAGACAGTGACGGGCGTAATATACCGCTGCATCGCGGCTGCAATCAGCGTCGGCACGAACGTACAGGCTCCCGCCACGTACAGCACAACCCAGATATCTTTCGGCAGCGCTGGATGCACCGCGTGCCAGTCGCCAAAGAGCAGCACGACCAGGTTGCCCCACAGCGCCATCGTCAGCAGCTCAATGCCAAACAACGGCCAGTGCGCGTGTTTGCCCTCGCTTGATACTTCCGCATCACTCAAAAACACATACACGGTAAAGAACAATCCACCCAGAAAAGCGATCAAGGAGCCGCGCCAGCCGCCCGCGCTCGAATTGAATACCAGCAAACACACACCCGTAACGGAGAACAGACCCGCCAACCAGGTGCTTTTTCGGATGGGCTGGCGCAAGAAAAACCAGGCAAAAACCGCCGCCAGCAAGCCATTCAGCGCGGGATAAAAGGCGACACTGGTGGCAGTGGTGTATTTAAGCGCAATGGCAATGGTGAACAGGGCCAGGCAAAGAGAGCTACCAAGCAACATGCCGCGCTTAACAATAGCGCGAGTAATCTGTCTCCACGAACAAATGAGTATGATAAGAGCGGCTGGAACGAGCGTCATCATTTCAAAATAGGTAAAGATGATGGGGTCGATGCGCTTCAGTGCCTCCTTCGCCACCGCGTAATACGTGGCAAAACACAGCACGTTGAGAAAAAATGCCAGAATCGCGACCATTTTCATCTTTGTCATGCACGCTACTCCTGAAGCTACGGGACCAGGGCAACGAAACCATGGCGGGGGCAAGCCCCGCCCGTACCCTACTACGCTTGCGAAGCAAGCCAGGGCGTAGCAGGGTACGGGCGGGGCTTGCCCCTGCCCTGGTTGCCTCGCCCCTAAGTTCGCGTCAATAGAGCTTGCCCCCGCCCTGGCCTCACGCATTGTAGATGGGCGCGGAGAGCGCGTGGCGCGTAGTACATTTTGCACTTCGATATCGGCGGGATTGAACATAGCGCGGGCAAAGCTCACCACATCGGCCTCATCAAATTCGTTGCACGAGAAGATATCCATGTTAATCATGCCGTAAGGCGGCCATGCATGGAGGCTGATATGGCTTGTAGCGATAATCACAAAACCAGAATAGCCATCGTCCAGCAGATTAGAGGTTTTGATATAGCGCAATTCGACGGGACTAACCTTCTCCATGCCGATACGCGCCGGATACTCGTCAAGCACCCGCCGCAAGTGCGCTTCATCCGCCAGCAACCGGGCATTACACCCATAAAGGTCCAGCATCACATGTCGCATAGGTAGCTCTCCTTGCATCGCCGAGTTACAACCAGCCAGTAGCGACACCCCTTGCGGGTGTCCCGTCTTCCTAATACATCGAGAAACGAGCAGACAAAACACTCTAAATGGGCATCGCTACCAATTCCTTCGGTAACGGTTGCACAAGATACATGCAACAACTTGCTTTAGAAGAAGTATATCGGAATAGGGGATGTAAAGAGGGATGTTTTTATCACGGTTCTCTGTATGTTTTACAATGCAAATTTGTCAGGTACGTCCAAAATTTATGATATGTTTTTGGAGGAGAGGTGTTCGACTTCGGCAAGAGCCGCCTGGCCGCTGCTGTGATTCTCGCTATCCAGGCCGGGCAGGGCGAGGGCACGGCGCAGGGTTGCACCGGCTCGTTTGAGGTAGCGCGCATCACCGATCGTTGTGGCCTGCGCGATTTTAAGATTGCCTAAAGCGACAAGAGCATGAGCGATACACGGGATATTGCGTATGGCGCGCGCGATTCGCAAGGCATGTTGAATAGCGACAGCCGCGTCCTCAAGTTTGCCCTGTTTCATCAACGCGCCACCGAGGTCGGCGCGCCATGTACTGAGGTATTCGCGATCGTTGATCTGCTCAGCAAGTGCCAGGGCACGCCTGAAATAACGCTCGGCTTCTTCGTTACCGCCTTCGCCCGATGATTCCGCCAGCAAACCGAAGATATGCAGCACTACTGATGTCAGCGGCACATCACCGATACGCTCGGCAAGCTCGAACGAACGCTGCAAAAAAGTGTTGGCCTGGCTATACTGCCCCAATTTCATATGTGTATAGCCTATATTGCAACACACGTGGGCAATTTCGCGCTGGCTATCATACTTCTCGTAGATTCCTAATGCCGTATTCAAATGACGAAAAGACTCGTCGTGCCGTCCCAGGTTGTAGGCAAGCGCTCCCAACAACGCGCGCGCTCGACCAACATCCACAGGGTCGCCCAGCAACGTGCTGCGAATGCGCGTCAGGCTCCCGACATCGCTAGTCGCTTGTGGTTGCACCTCCTCAAAAAGCTGCAACGCTTCACTCGCGATATGATACGCTTCCTCGTATTTACCCTCTTGCCAGCGCAAGCTACCCTGCTGGAAACGCAGGCGGGCGGGCGCGGGACCCGATGTAATCCCGGCCTCGCGCAATACCTGCTCGCCGCGTTCGCAGCACTGCCAGGCGCGCAAGCTATCACCCGTGTAGCGCCATGTCCAGCCTATTTCGCCCCACAGCAAAGCCTGTACCTGGGCCTCCTGCGTATTGAGTGCGCCGAGTGTGGACTCTGTCTGCTGGTTGCGCACCTCCAGCACGCGTTCAAACAATTGTCGCGCCTCCCGAAATTTGCCCTCGATACGCATACATTCCGCCATACGTTCGAGCACAAAAGCCAGTCGCGACCGTACTTCCTGCGGGAATGTTTGCCCCGTCTGTGGACGCCCATACTGCGGATTAGCAGCCTCCACATGCTCTACAGTCACATGATAGTAATATTCTGCTTCGGGATAGGCTGAGAGCGCGTAGGCGAAATTGGCCGCCATTTGCGCGAAATGCGCGATCTGCGTCGCCTCTCCACCACCCTTGAGCAGGTGCCCGGTGATAGCTGCCGCCTGCTCATCCTCGCGCCCGGTATAGACTTGTTGCAACACCTCGGCGGCGCGGCGATGCAGGCGCGCGCGTCGGGCAGCAGACTGCGTAGTATAAAGGTGATTGGCTAACAGGGGATGCCAGAAACGATAGGTAATGCGCGTCCCCGTCCCCTCTTCCGTCAGCACACCCAGGCGCAGAGCCTCGTCCAACAAATCAAACATGGTATCTTCATCGATTGCGCTGGCGCCCGTCTCCATTGCGCTAACGAGGGATAAACCGAAGGAACCGCCCAGCACGGCTGCCCGCCCTAACAAGTGCTGGCAAGGCGCACTCAAACGCTGCACGCGCTGGTTGAGCGCGGCGGTAATGGTCTTAGGCAGTTCGGGCGTTTCTTCGCCCGGCGTGCCACGTTCGCTCCGCCCGGCGCGCAGTGAAAAGGCCAACTCTTCCGCGAAGAACGGGTTGCCCGCCGCCTTTAGCTGGATATCCTGCACTAACTTGCCAGGCAGGTGCGCTACCAGCGTAGCAATCTGCGCGTCGGTAAGCGGCTCGACACGCACGTACTCAACAGCATGTTCGCGCTGCATGTGCGACAGCAAGGAATGCAGCACGGTGTTCGCGGCCAGTTCGGTCTCGCGACAGGTGGCGAGCAAAGCGATTGGATGCCCCTGCAAGCGGCGCGCCAGGTACCCCAACATTTCACAGCTACTGCCATCCGCCCATTGCACATCATCTAGCACAATCAGCAATGGCATAGTTGAACTGAGATTCGTCAAGAGTTCATACACTGCCTCGCGCAACCGTGCCTGTTCCTGTTCAGGTGAAAGCGAATTATGGGTATAGGATGACGGGCTATCGCGCCCTTCATCCTGCGTCCACCATTCTTGTAGTTCTGGCAGCAGCGTCTTGAGTGGTGGATAGATGTGGCCGAGTGTTTGCTGTTCCACCATCATCTCGTCAGGTCGCCATACCCCCTGTTCCAGCAGTCCACGCAACGCCTCGCTCCACATTCGATACGGGATGCCGCTTTCCTGCGCATAGGCATGGCTCCAGACAACCATCCAGCCTTTATGCAGCGCGGAGCGCGCCGTTTCCTCGGCCAGGCGCGTCTTGCCTATACCTGATTCTCCCATCAGCGCAATGCATTGCGGGCGCGGTCTTTCAAACGTTATAGCCGCGCTTACCATACTCTGCTCTTGCTCCGCGCCGCCATTTCTGCTCTGCCGCAGCGCCGTCTCCGTCATGCGCAGTAGCTGTCGCAGCGTCTCCCGTTCCCTGTCGCGCCCCACCAGCGGACTCTGATTGCCGCGCCCGAAATACGTCCGCTCTGCATCAAGAGAAGCGAGTGGGCGCGCGCTATCCGTTTCGCCTGATGGTGAGCGCATTGTGCCGGGGTGCAACCGCATAAACCCACTTCCCTCGTCAACACCACCTCCACCTCTACGTAATTGCAGCGATGTATCATCGTCAAAGCGGGTGAATGGAGAGAGGTCGCCTCCTCGCTGCACAGCCTCGTACAACGCCTGTGTCTCCTGAGAAGGAACACGACGCATCACGCGCAGTGTAGTGAAGAAACGCTGGCAGGCGCGCAAAGCCTCGCCGCGCCGTTTCGCCAGCGCCAGCGCCAACGCCAATCGTTGCAAAACAGCCTCATTGCCCGGATCAGCCGCCAGCAAGCGATCCAGCGCATCTATCTCGCCATACGGTTCTACTGGTTTCTCGGAATGCAACAAACCAGCGCGACTTTCACGGTCGCCCTGTCCGGGGTCGGGGGGAAGCATCGTATTCGTAGTAGGGTAGGGGCGGGGCTTGCCCCCGCCCTGGTTATCCCGAACAGGCTTGCCCCCGCCCTGGTTATCCCGAACTGGCTTGCCCCCGCCCTGGCTTTCCCGAACAGGCTTGCCCTCGCCCTGGTTATCCCGAACTGGCTTGCCCCCGCCCTGGAGATCACGAACTGGCTTGCCCCCGTCCTGGTTATCACGAACAAACTTGCCCCCGTCCTGGAGATCACGAACAAGCTTGCCCCCGCCCTGGCTCATCGCGTCCTGATTATCCTGATTGCCAGAGTTCATTACTTCAGGAGGAAGGTTCTTCCCAATATAAACACGTTCTTTATGCCCATCAGCAGTAACACGGAAAGCATACCAATAAGGACCATGACCGATTCCATCGCGGCACTTGCGACAGCGTGACTTCCCACAGAAATTCACCTGTTGGCGATAGGTAACGAAATCGTCCATCTGCTCACCATCTCCCTGGATGTATGTCTCTCCCCAAACGCCATACAGGAGTTGCGTCTATCGACCGGACAATAGGGATATAACCTGACTGTCATTATATCGCAAGAATCAATATTTTTCATGTTTTAGAGAGAATTTCACACTATTGTATAAAAGCGGTGGCTATGACAGGGCTAAACCCTGCCATAGCCACCGCTTTTATACAATAAAACTCCCACCTAAACAGGTTTTCGTCCCAGTACCGTCAGAAAATACCAGAGCGAGCAGAAATCCTTTGCCTGCATCTCGTTCAGAGATTGCTGGTAGGCTTCCTCAAAATCTTCATCGTTTATCATATGCAGGTTGACCAGAAATGGTTTCAGACCCCGATTTGCCTGCGCGTTATTTTGAACCTGCGCCCCATGATTTTCCGAGCCGAACGAAGCATCGAGCAGGTGTGGCACGCTGCGCATATGCTCGAAACCCGCCTCGCGCATGAAAGCCTTGAGCATGGGAGTGATCCCAAGATGGCGTCCATCCGGGGAAAAACTTCTGCCCGTCATCGAAAGCGCCTTGAGGAATAGGCCGGTCAATTTCTCGGTCGCCCGACTATTCGTGATACCAAATTCGATTTCCGTCAGCCGCAGGATACCGCCGGGTTTAAGAATGCGCATACACTCCTTGACCAGTTTGGGCCAATCCCCGCGCGACATAAAGCCGAACATGGCGCGCGCATTCACCAGATCAAAGGAGTTGTCTGGAAACGCTAAAGGCTCCAGCACGCTTGCTACGTGAAAGGTTGCGTTATGCGCATGTTGTTCGCGTGCCAATGCCTGCGCGTACTCAATCATCCGGCGACTGATATCAACACCAGTCACCTGCACTCGTGGATACTCGTAAGCCATATCGAGTACCCAGGCGCCGGGACCACAGGCCAGGTCAAGTATATTATGCATCTGCTCAATAGTAGTCGGCTCTATTTCGCGCAGCGGACCACCCATACACTTCGTGATCATACGGTCCTGATGCAGGATGCGTACCTGCTCAGTTGCGCTTTCGGTATCGAGCACATAAGTATTGTCAGGTTGTGGTTCAGCAGGCATAAGGTGATTTTCTCTTTTCTTTCATTGCTAATTTTTTTTTGGAGCGTACATATATTTGATTAAGTCAGCTTCAATCTCTTGCCAGATCGCCAGTTCCGCTTCCTCGCGCCCGATGCGCTGTCCAGCGTTAATCTTTTCTACCATCAGCTCGGTCACGCGATTTTGAAAATGTCCTAAGAACGTGCGCTGCACATCTGCAGGAGGCATCTGGCGCAGTTCAATCATCTCGTATGGGTAAAACTGTTCGGGAAGAAATGCCAGTGACAGCAGGCGCGCGTAATCCGCAACCAGCAAACGGCGCGCGTCCGACCTGTAATAATTCGGCAATGTGCTTGAAAGCAGCAGGCAGCCTGCCGTGCGGCCACCCATAAGAAGTGGCCATGCAATAGAGCTTATTTCATGTTCCCCCTGATAAGCAGGCACAAATGTCCTTCTTAGCCGCAGATCATCGACGTTCTCGTAATGAAACGAACTCACTACATGACCTGCCAGTGACTCTGCCCCCAGGAACAATGCTCTGGCAGTTACATCACCCTCCCAGGGCGGCGTGCCAATGCCTACGTTTTCTCGTAAACTATGCACCTTTCCATCAGCGCCAGGGGGCGTACAACGCACTACCGTGATAGAGATACCAACGCGCTCAGGATCGAGCTGGCGCACACCATGCTCCAGAATCTGTTGCGTAATCGTCCAGTACATCTGCTTATCAGAGGTTGTTCCCCGTGTCTCAAGCACCCGCCGGAAAAACTCCGAAGGCAGCTCGGAAGGCTCATACAAAGTGGCGGGATTCGCCATATGGGGATAGGCGCGCGCAACCAGCTCGTGGAACTCTTCGCGATACTCGCTGGGAACAGCATGTATCAGTCGTTGCAGGCTCTGCGGGCGCGGCTCGAAGTTCCCGGTCACCCAACGCGAAATAGTAACAGAACTGACGCCAACCTCGTTGGCGAGCCGTTCTCGCTCTTTAGCAGAGCTAATCATGATCCGTAAAAGGTCGCGCCATGAGGATACGTCAGGCATAGTTCCCCACCTCGGTATGGCTACTCTCCATACGTCTTATTTATCGAATAATAGGCATAACTGTCTGCATAGCTTTACCAATGCTATCATAGCAGAGATACCTTTCATTCGTCAACGGTTCAGTTGCGCCTGAATAGTCTCTTTAGCATCTGAATGCGCGAATAACTCCTTTTCTCCAAACAAAAGACGCTCATCCCAACAGACGAGCGTCTCTGTATATCCTCAAACCCTAATCATAATGTGACATATGCCGCGTTCCTTTCATCCAATTACAGCGAACATCTACAATACCGCAAAAACCTGCTTTCACGATGGCCCCAACCATCAAAACCGAACAATCCAGCGCCCTTTCCAGGCCAACGCGGTCAATTGCAGCCGCTAAAGGAGTATTGGGGTGCATGAACGAGGTCAGGGATGCCAATATAACATGTTTGGCCCATGCACAATATGCCAATATCTGGCATGGCAGCATGAATTACGAACAATGTGGCAACGAGCAAGATACGATCAGCAAGACGATGAAAAGAAGTTGAGTTCGAGATAGGCGAGAAACCAGGTTCATGCGGTACGCTCCTTTGTGTTGTAGCGAGAGTCCGTATCCATCCGGCCTCTCGTTATTCTTCTTCTTGTGTAAAGTTTAGCGTATTTCAATGTAAAATGCGGCTTGCCGGCATCAATTTTGCAGTGTTGAAGCACTCGAAATCAGGAGTGTGGGAGAGCATAGCGCGCAGATAGATGTGAGCGCAAAAAAGGACGCACATACCAAAAATTATGGATATTCGTCACTCAAATTTGGGGAAAAGCAATACAGATCGAACAACCGCCTCGCTTCCAGAAGTAGGGACGCGGGAGGCATAAATGTGGTGTGGGGACCCTTGTGGGCGTCCGGGGTAGGGCAGGGTAGCTCGTGTGTTACTTCGTGTCACGCTTGCGCGCTATCACTTCAACAGGAGAAATATAAGCTGCCAATATTCGATCTACCATTTTGAGATCAAAAGCCGCGCCGCATTCCTGAAATACCTGTCGAGCTTCCTGCAAATGTGCTATTGCTTGTTCACAATCATCTCCACCTGAGTGAATACTTCTCAAGATGGTCTCATTATAATCACGCAAAGTACGCGCCTATTCCAAACGCATGCCGCATAGCTTCAAAATTTCTAAGGATTTTTCGAAATTCGCTGCTGCGTCCTCATGTCTATTCTGTGCTGCTAGAATACAGCCCAACAGACGCTGTGCGCAAGCAAGTAACCAGGTCTGCTCGAATCGATTTGTTTCCTCTATCACTAAAAGAGTTTGTTGCCAAGCAGCTTCGATCTCACCAAGCAGAAATGTGACCTGTGCCAGGGCCAATTGTCCTTCAGTTCGCGTTTCAGCTTCCAATCCATCCAAAGCCAACGCACGCTTTAGTGACTTTTTCGCCTTTTGAAGCATTTGTACAGAAGATCGATGTTTATTAATTTCCAATAAATTAGTGTTATTTTCGTTTGAAACCTGTGCCTGTGCAATACGTAGCTGCCCCAGAACAACGAGCGCAACTCCAATAGAGGGAATAAATTTCAATGCCCGGCCTACAGCCAATGCTCGACTTAATGAATTCTTAGATGTTTCAATATTCCCTTGATCAAGAAGGATTGTCGATAAGTAACTTTGCAAAAGACTAATATAGACAAGGTCATTCATCTTAGTTGCTGACTGAGAGGCCTTGACGAAAAAAGATTTCAGCATCGTGAAGATCGCCAAAACGCGCAGATACGATGCCAAGATTACCAAAAACACCCGATACGATAGAAACTTCGCCTATCTTCTCAGCTATGCTTAAAGAGCGTCGTAGAGTAGCTTGGGCAAGTGCATACTCAGTTCTCCGTAAATAAACATCACCTATATTGCAACAAACCATTGCTATCTCTCGCTGACGTTCAAACTGCTCAAATATTGTCAATGCATTTTGTAGATGATACAAAGCACGTGTGTTATCACCCATAACAGCAGTTAGATTTCCAAGAATTAAGTGAGTGCGCCCAAGATCAACGGGATCACCTGCCAGTCTACGGCGAATAGCAGTTAAATGAAATTTATTTATTGCTAGATGATTTTGCTTTTCAAGTATTTTTTCAAAGACCACTAATGCCTGTTGTGCTGACTGCCATGCTTGCTCGAAAACTTCCCGCCTGCCAGAGAATATAACTTTTATGTAAGAATAAGCTAGCCCAGGCTGGTCCCGTCTCAATACCTGCTTCTTGCAATATCTGTTCCGCGTGGTTGTAGCTTTCTATTGCACGCTCATTATCACCACGATCAAACCACGTCTTGCCAACCTCAACCAGCAGTAAAGCATCAATTTGCGCCTCAAATCGCGAGTCACGTTGACTAGCAACTTGAAAATATGTCTTACGCGCTTCTATTACACGCTCAAAATACACGCAAGCTTCTACATAATTCCCCAGAACTCTGGCACACTCCCCCAACCTCTCCAACAAATTCGCCAACTTCAAATGCTCATCCGCGCTAGCACTAGCCAAAAGCGTGCCAATATTTTCCAGCGCCAATCTATAGTGTCGCACGGCCTCAGGATACGCCGACAGAGCATAGGCGCGGTCTCCGGCCAGTTCTGCATAATGTGCAATAGTAGCCGCTTCTGCGCCGCCGTTGACGAGGTGATACGCGATAGCGGCGGCTGACTCCTGGGCGCGGTCGCCGTAGAGGCGCACGAGGGCGTCGGCGGCGCGGCGGTGCAGGCTGGCGCGGCGACCTGCTGAGAGACCGTCGTAGAGGTGACTTACCAGCAATGGGTGCCAGAAGTGATAGGTAATGCGCGTGCCGCTGCCTTCTTCGCTGAGCATCCCGGCCTGCAATGCTTCTTCCAGCAGGTCGAGCAGAGTGTCTTCGTCGCTGGCGTTGGGGCCGCTTTCCAGGGCGCGTAACGCGCCAAATTCAAAGGAGCCTCCCAGCACGGCGGCCCGCACTAACAAACGCTGGCAATCACTGCTGATGCGTCCCAGGCGCAGGTCAAGCACGGCGGCGATGGTATCGGGCAGGGTGCCTGGCAGATCGAGCGCGGCAGAAGCATTGGACGCGAACGCTGGAGTATCGGACACGTTGCGGGCCAGTTCTTCCGCGAAGAACGGATTGCCTGCGGCGCGAGCCTGAATGCGCACCGCCACGGGTTCGGGCAGGGGAGAGATCAGGACGCGAATCTGCTCATTCGTGAGCGGCTGCACCGTGAACATTTCAACAGACTGCTCGCGCTGCAAGTCGTTCATTACCGAACGCAATGGGTGTGTGGGAGACAGCTCAATATCGCGACACGTGCCAACGATCAGCACGGGTTGATGGCGCAACTGGCGCACCAGGTAGGCCAGCAACTCACAACTGCTGCTGTCGGCCCATTGCAGATCATCCAGCACAATCAAAAGCGGCGCGCTTTCGCTGATAGTAGCGAGCAGGGCGCGAGCGGCCTCCCACAGGCGCAATTGTTCCTGTTCCGGCGAAATGGCGGAGGGGTCAGACGGCGGCAACAGGTTTTCCAGTTCGGGCAGCAGGGCGCGTAAGGCTTGATAGATAAGCGGGTGGCGCGCAATTTCCTGGCGCTGCCACAGCCCGCGCGCCATGGCCTTGCGCAGCGTCTCCGTCCACATGCGATAAGGAATGCTGGTCTCCTGGATGTACGCCCGCGTCCAGGTGACAGTCCAGCCGCGCCGCGAGGCTTCGCGGCCCATCTCTTCTGCGAGGCGCGTTTTGCCGATGCCGACATCGCCCATCAACAGGACGCACTGCACGCGATGCCCGCTTTCGAGCGGAGACGAGCTCGCGTTTTTCTTCTGTCCCGCCAGCTTCATGCGCCTGGATTGTTCTGTATCATGCAATATTTGCCGCAAAGCTGCCAGTTCCACCTCGCGCCCAACCAGACGGCTCTGGTTGCTGCGACCCACCTGCATCGCGGGACGCGCCTCCGGTTCTAGCGATTGCGCCTCGTGCGAAGCGGAGGACGCCGGTAGTGTGTGGCCCGTCGCCAGCGTTAAGGCGGCTGAGTTGCCGCGCTGGGCCGCTTCGTAGAGGGCGCGTGTCTCCTGCAAGGGAACCATCTTATATTCTTGTTTCAATGTTGCGGCAAAACGCTGGTAAATGCGCAGCGCTTCGCCGCGCCTGCCAGCCTGCGCCAGCAAAAGAATCAGGCGTTGCACGGCGGCTTCATTGGTAGAGTCGATGGCTAGCAGGCGATCCAGCGTATCGATGGCGCTGGCGATGGCTTCGCGCGCGATACGCAGATCGGCCAGTTCGAGCAGCAGCCCGATCCAGCCCCGTAGCAGCGATTCGCGCCGCGTTTGCGTCCATTCGACATGCCTCTCTTCAGGCAAATAATCACCGGCATACAGCAACATTGCCTCCTCGAGCAGTTGTTCAGCCTGGCCGGGATCATCGCTGGCCCGCGCTCGCGCCAACAATCCTTCAAAGGCATCAGCATCCACCCATACCTGCGATTGATCGGCGAGCAGCATGGTAGCGTGTTCAGTAAGCAAGAGACTGGTCGTAGCCGGTCGGCTGCGCGCCGGTTCGAAAAGCTGGCGCAGGCTATGCACAGCCTTGTCGAGACGATGCGAGGCTGTATCAAAATCGAGGTCAGGCCACAACAGTTCAATCACCTGTTCGCGGCCCAGTTTGCGTCCGGGGTTGCTGATGAGGCAAGTTAGCAGCGAACGCACCCGTTGATGCTGCATGGAAGCATCGGCCACCGCCTGCCAGCGTTGCCCGTTGTGTCGCTCAAGCGTGAACTGTCCCAGCACATAGAGACGCACAACCGCGCTCTCAGTTTCAGGTGAGAGAACTTCGCTGCTCTCTTCAGTAACACCTGTTGCCTGTGCCTGCAACGCTATGGGAAGTTCTTTGCCCACGTAAGTACGCACGGTGCGCCCATTGACCGTCTGGTACGCATACCAGTAGGGGCCGTGTCCAGTACCTTCGCGGCACCGGCGACAGCGCGGTTTGCCACAATAGCTAACCTGCTGGTGGTAGGTGATCTTGCTATCCATCTCGTCACCGTCTCCTTTGTGTGCCCTTGACGAGTATTGGCGGGAGAAAAAAACCTCCGCATCGAACGCGCGCAAAGCGAGCATCCAGTCATGAGACTGCATCATTATATCAGAATGCGTCTATATTGCGCATTTTTCAATATTCTGGTCGTTTTGGGACATGGTCGCCTTTTTCGTACCCCACAAGGAATAGAACGCCTCCGTTACACAAACTTTAGGAATTGCAGGAACAAACGAGAAGAATGGTTTTGAAACAATTTAACACATTATAAGCCATTGAAAAAATCGGTATAAGAAAGGTAATTCCAATAAGAGACACAGACCACTACCTACCCACATGTGGGTAGGTAGTGGTCTGTGTCTCTTATTGGTGGGAATAAAACAAAGGAAGACACATGGGACATCACTAGAAGCGCCTCAGCGTACACTTCCTGCATAGGACGAGATTTGCTAAAGGGAAATTCTCATGCAGAACACTATGGAGAAAGAGGGAACGATGATTGAGGCACGCATAGCCGAAAAGCGACCCGAAAAGCGCACAGATCAGTTTGAGAAACTATTTGCGCTGGTGAATTTAGCGGATGCGCCTGATAGAAACTCGCTCAATGATGCCAGCCGCATGTATCGTGACGAAATTGGCCGCGTCGATTTGATCAGCAGCGAGGAAGTTATTTGCCTGGCGCAACGCATCGCCCGCGGTCGGGCCGCTGCCGAACGCCCCCGGCAACCGGGGCATCAAGAATTGATCGAGGAGGGCGAAAAGGCCAAACGCAAACTGATCGAGGCTAACTTACGCCTGGTTATTTATGTAGCGCGTAAGTACAAGGGGCTTGACCTGGATATGATGGATCTGATTCAAGAAGGCAATCTGGGCCTGATGCACGCCGTTGAAAAGTATGACTATACGAAGGGATACAGGTTTAGCACCTATGCAATCTGGTGGATTCGCCAGGCCATCACACGCGCCCTGACCGAACAGACGCGCATGATCCGCGTACCGCTGCACAAAATGGAGAAGATGAAGCAGTTGGCGCGTATCCAGCAACGCATGTGGCAAGGTTTGGAGGTGGAACCAACGGTGGAAGAGCTGGCGGAACAGATGGATTTGAGCGTGCAACAGATCATTGACCTGTTGGTCATCACCAAATCGCAAGAGCCGCTCAGCCTGGATATTCGCCGCAAAGTCGGCGATGATGACCTGCCACTAAGCGACCTGTTGGAGGATGACCAGACCAACTCGCCCGAACAAATCGTCATCACTCAAACATTGGAGGCGCAAATCCGTGACCTGTTGCAAAGCTTGACCCCACGCGAACGCCAGGTAATCCGCTTTCGTTACGGATTGGATGGAGATCGCGAACTCACCCTGCACGAGGTGGGTCGCAAACTGGGGTTGAGTCATGAGGCCGTACGCCAGGTGGAGTGCCGCGCTCTGCGTAAGCTTGACCCGTTGAGCCGCGACAGAAAGTTGGAAGAATTTCTAGCATGAGCCATTTTGACGATGATGAATGAATGAATGAACAACATAAGCAGGATTTGCCAGGATATGGCTCCGCCATGTCCTGGCAAATCCTGCTTATGTTGTTCATGGTGTGATCTTAAACCGGCGCGACGATCACGCTCACATTGTCGGAGCCGCCGCGATGGAGTGCGGCTTTGATGAGGGCTTCGCTGGCCTGCGAAACGTCGGGCAGGCAGCGATTGAGGATTTTCTCGATTTCGTGGTCTCGCACCATCTCCCACAGACCATCGGAACACAGCAGCACATAGTCCCCCGCCCTGACAGGCTCAATGAACCAGTCCACCTGCACGTTGTCTTTCTCGCCCATGCCGCGATAGATTTTGTTGCGGTCGGGATGGGTATAGACATCCTCGGCAGCGATGGCTCCCGCGGAGACCAGGCGCGCCACCAGCGAATGATCGCGCGTGATTTGCGTCAGCCCGTCCTGCCGATAGATATAGGTGCGACTGTCGCCCACGTTGACGATATAGGCCGTGGACTCTACCAGCAGCGCGGCAGTGAGGGTGGTTCCCAGATCGACGCCGTGCTCTTCCTTATACTCGTGAATCACCGAGTTCGCCAGGTGGACGCAATCTGTCAGCGTATCCATCAGGAAGGTATCGTTCAGTTCTTCGCCTTGCTGAACGGCCGGCAAGACGCTTTGCATCATACTATGCGTGGCGAGATGGCTGGCGACGCGCCCGCTGGCATGGCCGCCCATACCGTCAGCCACCACGTAGAGCGCCATTGGATAGAGGCGTCCGCGCGCATCACAGACACTGCGCATCGCCAACACCGCGTCCTCGTTGGGCTTATGCTTGCGCGTGATACCGGCGTCCCAGCCTATGCCCACACCCGCGTTGATCGGCTCGCATATGCGCTGGCCGGACGTTTCCACGCGCTCATATTCTCCAGTGGTCATAGCTGGCGCAATCGGCCCGGTCCGCGTCTCAGGAGATGTGGCCTCAACCGGCCGCTTTTTTGACGGCTTGCTGGCTTGCTGGCGGTGCGTTGGAGCTGGCGAAGCAGTTCTGGCAAGCGCGGCGTAGGCCAGCGACGCCTGTGGCTCATCGAAACCATGATCGAGCAAATTATCGGCGGAGTTGCGTTGCCATTGCGTTTTCGCAGGCGCGCCCTTCGCCTGTTCGCCAGTGCGCAGCAGCCCGATGCCAGCCCATAATAGCATAGCCCACGCCATCCCCCACGTCAGCGACAAGAGCGAGACGCCCGTGAACGATGCCAGCGCGGACAAACCATGCGCAACCAGCAAACGCCCCATAAGCGGCAACGACTGCGCCAGTATTATCCATGCCAGCGGGGGAAAGCCGCCCGATAGCGCCAGCAACAGCGTTGCCACGCTGACCAGGCCCAGCCCGGCAAGCGCTCTCGCCCACAGGTGAAATGCGCAGGCTATTTTAACTTGCTGTAACATGTCAGACTTTCGATTCCGTATATGACGTGATGCTGATAGTGATGCCCGTTTGCGTAATCAGGCGCAGGCCGTCATAGCCTGATGTCAGCGCGTTATCACTAGCAATCAGCATCCAGTTGGGCGGCTCGGCCTGCCCCGTCTGCCACACACGTGCCATAATGCCAGTACCCATTACGCGCACCCGCAGGCTATAAGATATGCCGTCCTTCGCTGTAAAAGGCACCGATTGCAAACTACTAACCACACCATTGACTTTTTTAATCGCGGTCAGGTTCGTGCCATCGATGAACACTTTGTACAGGTTATTGCCATCAGTCCAGCGCAACAACGCGCCCATATTCGCGGCAGCAAAATGATTGATCGATCCGCTAAACAGCACCTCGCTATCCGTCATGGGCTTTCCAAGCACGCTATCATAGATCGCGCTGCCAGCGCCTGTTACTTGCCCGGTATGATTGACAATGGCGAATGCCGGCGCTTTCGCAGCATCTCCCACCCAGCTCTGTCCATCCGAGGCCACGCCCCAGAACTGCTGGTCAGGACGCTGGAAAGTATCCAGCGCCAGCACATTGGCAGGCGGTAGAGAGGTTGTAGTAGTGGCGACCGTCGTTACCGTTACTACATGTGTAGACGCGGGCGCGGCGGTTTTGCCAGTGGATGACGCGCCCGTAGTAGCCACAGGCTTCATGGCAGGTACCTGCAAACCGCCAGTGTCGAACACGGCACGGGGCAGGGTCAGCGCAGACTGCACCTGCGCTGAAAAGCGCGCCGTAAAAATATCAAGTAGCAGGATCAGGCCAAGCGCAGCCAGGCCAATCCTGACGGCGCGCGGCGATAGTCGCCTGGAACGTGACAGGCGAGGGTGATATGTTCGCATACGTTTTCCTTCTCGTACTTTTCATCCCACAATTTCGCTATACAGGCTGCATACCAGTTGGTCGGCATCCTGCTCACCAATGTAATCGGTGAGTGTATGCTGGTATTCACTTATGCGGTCCATACGCGCGTGAATAAAGGCGTGGCGCGCCGTTCCGCTCGCAAAGCCATACATGCCCCGTTGCATAGCCTCCAATTGCAATTCGATTTCTTCGCGCAAGCGAGCTACCTCACTCTTATGCATAATGTATACTCTCTGTTCTTGTATAAGCTTTCAAATGTCTTATACCTGTCTTTCTATTTGTCTTATGATTGCGCTTCCATTTCGCTTCAATATGGCAGCGACAGCAATTCCTGTATTTTGAATGGCTTGGTGATATGACCGCGCGCCCCCGCCAGGCGGCTCTTCAGACGATCAAGAATGCCATTGCGAGCGGAGAGCATGATAACCGCAGTCTGGTCGAAATGAGGACTGGTCTTCAGAAGGCGTAATACATCGTAACCATCCAGATTGGGCAAGCCAATGTCGAGGAAGATCAGGTCTGGCAAGTCGTCCTGCCATTCCTTCAAAGCTTGAAGAGCTTCAACACCATCCGAGTAACCGGTGCAATCAATGCCAGCACGCCGGAACGTAGTTTCCACAACCTTGCGCACTACCATCGAATCATCGATGATGACTACTTTGTTCATAGCTCTGCCTCGCCTCTGGTTGCCGTTCAGCCGCTCGCGGCCAGTTCATCCTACTCGAATACATTATTTTTCCCTACACTACAATCCAGGTAGTAGAAGATATGCGTGACGGACAGGGGAGGGGATCAATATCGCCCGTCACGCTAAGATGCATTGCTAACCGCTCACACCTGTTCGGGGTGCATTGAGACAAACGCGACCGGCACTAACAAAGCAACGCATCTGTGCAAAGTATAAGCTAGCAGAGTTCCCACAATATCCCCTGCCACTTCCAACACATTCGAGCAACCATGTGGCCCAGGCATGGGTATGCTACCGCAAAGGCACTGCGGGTTCAATTGCCAAAAAAGGTGGAAGACTTACAAAAATTTTGACAGTGTGCGACACCGCTGGTATACTTGAGTTATGAAGAACAATCGTCGCTTTATCGTATGCATGCCTTGCAGGCAACCTTCGATCACGAAATAGTACCTAAAAATCTAGCGTTTTCTAGCGCCGGGTTCATGGAATTACCAGCGGGCTTGCACGGCAAGCAGCAGTTCGTCTGGTCAGCACACCCTGGGATGCGGTCCAGTCCCAGGCTCTGTGGCTCTGGTTTAAGGGTACCCAAAAGGAAGGTGATCAGAGCATAACAAGCCTGATAACGTCGCGGAGCATTTCACTCCGAAAGGAGAGCTTAGAGCCACCATGTTTGTGTATGTACGAAATCAGGATGGCATCCCTTGATGCCCTGTACGCCTACAAAAGCGCGCAAACTTTGCAGGCAGGGAAGGCCAGGTGTGAGACGCTGCCCCTTTACCATTCAACTGAACTGGCAGTGTGAAGGGCACATGCAGGAAGTGCAGCGGTATTGACAAGGCAGTTCTATCACGGGATTGCTTGCGTAGGAGGCAGGTGCTCTTTTCAGCCAAATTTCATCACCGCAAAGATGTGAAAGAAAAAATGACTGCTCGCCGAGATCGCCGCAAGAGCAGCCGCGCACGAAGTGGTACCGCCCTGCGCTATTCGACAATCGGGCTTCAAGCAAACGCCGTGAGCGACTGCCCCCTCAATCAAAAAAATGGGAGAAGAAATGTGCGGGTTAGCAGATCCCTTTACCCATTTCTTTGCTTGTGATCGAGGATGTCCAGGTCGATGTTGCTCGGTTAAACAACCCTGAATTGAAAGGTAGTGAGTACCAAGATCCGACTCTTTTGACGAAACAACCGCGCATCGCCTGCCTGATGCGGGACGGCTATCGGTGCCAGCAGTGTGGAAAACTGCACTGTCACCTGCAATCCCATCATGTCACGTATCGGGAACATGGTGGAAAGGATACGCTGGCGAACTTGTTGACGTTGTGTGAAGCCTGTCACCACAAGCTCCATGAGGGGAAGATCACCTTGAAGGTGACCGGGATAAGCGACACCAGGATCAGATTGCGCAACGGACGATGCAGGTAAAGCTATCTGTATGCCACGCTGGGTGCTCAAATGCCCCTGTATACTCTCTTCTGCTATCAAACTGCCGCATATCGCAAATCGAAAAGCTTGTTGAAAACGCACATCATCGATGCGCTCTGTCTCGCCACCTATCACACGGGAGAGCTGATTCCAGAGCCAGAGAGCAACATATATTCCATCCGGTTCCGCCCCCGACAGACCCGTAAGCAGTTTCACAGCTTGCCTCAAAAAAAAACGCGTACGGAAGTTATTAAAAATGGTAATATTATAGAAGAGAAGAATAAGACAGGAAAAATCATGAACGATTACACATCGTATATATACGTGCCTTTGCAGGCAACCTTCGACCCTTCTCATCTATCTCAATCTTTACCTCTATCACATTCGCTTCACGAAATTCCCATCACGCGCGAAATCGGCATCAGGGTGGCGCATTACGATGGCGAGCGACTTGGGCTGGCCGCGCCCATCGAGCGCAATATCAACCACAAAGCCACCGCCTTCGCGGGCAGCCTCAACTCGGTAGTCACGCTAGCGGGATGGGGCATGATCTGGCTTCTACTGAAAGAACTGGATATCGCGGGGACGATTGTGATTCAGGACAGCGCGAGCCACTACAGAAGGCCGGTCACTCAAGATTTCACCGCCATCTGTCGCCGGCCCAACTCTGAACAAGTGAACCAGTTTGCTCACACATTGCGCGAAAAAGGTCGCGCAAGACTGGAGTTGCAAGCCACCATTCACGAACATGATGTGCTGGTCATGTCATTTCAAGGACGCTATGTAGCTCTTCTCAACACGCGGGACGATAGAGCAATTTAGTTCATACTCCGATTGCGACGCGCATTGCGACTGCGTCGCGAAGCAGCGCTGCGCCGCACTCCATTGCTGCTGTACGAGGGCGACGGCGTCTCATCATCTTCTTGCACCGGCGTCGCAGTCGTAGTAATAACCTCTTCCGGTATTCTTCTACCGCAGGGGCCAGGCGCGCCCGTCCTTTACCCAGAAAACCTCCAAGCGTCCCGCCTGCTATAGAGAGTAAGATAGTAAATATAAGAGTAAAGGCCAGTGCTTGAATATAATACTGAATGATGTCCCCATTAGTAACAAGTACAATGGGATGTTGTTTATTCGCGCTTAGTTGGGCCTGTTGGCGAATCGTATCTAGACTTATAAAAACCGTTATCATTGTTATGATAGCTGTTAGTAATGAGCCAACTGCGCCAGTTAATAAGCCCGCTATCAAACCTGAGCTAATTTTACCTGTTCGAATAGACGCGCGCCGACCCGCCAGCAGCCCAAAGATGACAGGAAGAGCTAACTGAATATAACTGTCAAACTGACCTAGAACTGGAGCCAGGATATAGCCATATAGTATCAGCGCAAGCGCAAAAATGACGCCAAAGATAAGTCCAATTGTCAGTGGTCTATTACCCAGACGAATATTCCGCAGATTCATTATATTTCTCCTAAATTATTGCCGCGCACACCTGTCACACGCGCGCTCGCTACGGTGCATCATACTCCTATTTTTGTCTGGAAACAACCCTCCCTGCTATTTTTCCGGGGGAGGAGACATGTAATCCTGTGGCAACGGCGGATAGTTCTGCGGCGATGGCGGATACGACTGCGGCGGAATATATTCCTGCGGCGGATACGCCGGAGGGGGCATATACCTCGGATCTGGATAGGGTCCCGGATAGGAATACGGAGGAGCTGGAGGAACCGGGGCCTTCCCTTTGCCAATGGCGCCGCCAATCGCGCCTATGCCCAGTGCCAGCAAGCTGCTTCCCAGGATCATCATGACCAGCAGTAGCACCACTAATCCGATCACTACATTGTTAGTATAATTGATGGCGAAACCCTGATTGAAGGTTGTGGCGTTCTGCTGCAACTGCTGGCGCAGCGTATCAAGATTCGGCAGAAGGTAGAGAAACAAGCCGAGAGACCCGATAATAGAACTGAACAAACCGGCCAGCAAACCCGCCACCAGACCCGTACTTACTTTGCCAGTGCGAGCAGAAGCGCGATAGCCCGCGAACCCAATAATACCCAGGTAGACTACTAAACAGATAAGGAAGCCTACGTTCCCCAGTGTCAGGGAGAACGCCACCTCAATTACGCCGAGGATCACGCCAAAAAGCAGTCCATTTTGTAGCGCGGGATTACCAGAACGAGCCTGCATCTGCATATCTTTCGCCCTCCAGACGGCATACATATTGATAAATCACTGAAGGCATCATACAGCAATTCTTGATAACAAACAACCTCATTAACAGGACAATGCGAACCAGGGCGGGGGCAAGCCCCGCCCCTACCCTGCTACGAAGCTGGAGGGCACAGCGTATAGGGTAGGGGCGGGGCTTGCCTTTCACTAGTACATTGAGGCTAGAAACATCCATGATAGAATAGGAGGAATAAGCAAAAGGGAGGAACTTATCGATGCCCAAGCGAGCGACAGCAGTCATCCTCAGCGAGAAAGAGCAGGAGGGATTAACCCAGATCACCAAGCGCCATCGAAGTGAGCAGCAAGTGGCGTTGCGAGCGCGCATCGTCTTACTGGCGGCCCAAAGGTTCTCCAATGCACACATTGCCCGCGAGCTGAGTGTCAATGTAGACACGGTACGTCTGTGGCGGGATCGCTGGGTGGGATGGCAAGGGATTGATCTGGAGACGTTGAGCCTGCTCGAGCGACTGCAAGATGCTCCGCGTCCTGGGGTGAAGCCGAAGTACAGCAGTGAGCAACGCTGTCAAATGGAGGCGCTGGCGTGTGAGGCTCCAGCCCAAGCAGGACGCCCGATCAGCCAATGGACGGGGCGGGAGATCGCTGACGAACTGCAGGCGCGAGGCATCGTCGAGCAGATTTCGCCCCGGCATGCGGCGCGACTGCTCAAAAAGGGGGCCTCCAAGCGCACCGCTTCCGCTACTGGTTAACCGAGGTGCCCGATGTCCATCGAGACGAAAAGATCGTCGAAGGGTGCGAGGTCTATGCCAAGGCCAAAGAGCGGGCCACGGACGGCGAACGCACCATCAGCATGGATGAGTTGACCGGAGTGCAAGCCATCCAGCGCAAACATCCCGACCTGCCCATGCAACCCGGTCATGTGCTGCGACGCGAATTCGAGTACATCCGGCATGGCACGCTGTCCTGGTTCATCAATTTCGATGTCGTCAGCGGGCACGTCATCGAACCCTCCTGGGGACCGACCCGCACGGAGGAGGATGCCCTGGCGCATCTCCAACGGTTGATGACCAGCGATCCCCAAGCGAAGAAGTGGCACGTGATCCTGGATAATTTGAACATCCATCAGTCCGCATCACTGGTCCGCTGGGTAGCTGAGCGCGAAGGGATGGCAGAGGAGACGCTAGGCGTCAAGGGCAAAAGCGGCATCCTGCAGTCGATGGAAAGCCGAGCCGCCTTTCTGCATGACCCAGCCCACCGGGTGGTGTTCTACTACACCCCCAAGCATGCTTCCTGGATAAATCAGGTCGAAATCTGGCTGAGTATTCTGGTGCGCAAGTTGCTCAAGCGCGGCAATTTCTGCTCGCTGAACGACTTGCGCGACCACATCCTGGCATTCATCGCCTATTACAATCGCACGATGGCCAAACCCATCAAGTGGACCTACACGGGGCTGACTTAATCATGGAGCCTTTTCTGCCTCCGTGTACTAGTAGGTTTTTTGGGAAAGGCGTCAGCGAGGTGGGAGCTGTCATTCTGAGCGCAGCGAAGAATCTCTCGCCGAGCCGCACGCAGATTCTTCGCTGCGCTCAGAATGACAGGCGCGAGCGGCGCGTTTCAAAAAACCTACCAGTGAAAGGGGGCTTGCCCCCGCCCTGGTAATTGGCTATTCTTGCATTTCGCTAATCACGTGTTCCAGGTAGGCATTACGCTTGGCCAGGTAATCTCGCGCTTCTATCAACTGCTCAATTTCGATGCGCAGGGCCTGTCTATCCTGCGCGGCGCGTTCGAGCGAATCGCTCAATTTTCCGGCGGCCTGCGTCGCTTCTTCCAGTTCTTTGCCGCGTCTGCCGTGTTCATGGTGCAGGCCCTGCAATTCCTCTTCCATGTCGTGGTTGGCGGTGCGCAAAGCCAGGATTTCCGCGCTAAAGATATTTATATGTTTCTTATGCTCCTGGCGCTCTCGCTCGATTTCCCTTTCGAGCGAGACAATATGCGGACCATAGCGCCAGCCAAGCAAGATATCGTAGAGTTCGCGTTCGGAACTGTTCTCCTTGCTCTGCATACGGAGTTGTTGCAGTTCAACAGCGTTCCAGTGTCCTCCTGCCAGGAGGCCGCCGAGCGCGCGCAGGGCAATATTGAGATGGTCAACCTGCAACACATCCGTATAGCCCTGTGAGTGACCGGCCCACATACCATACTCCGCCAGCATCTTCGCGTATTCGCGAATATCCATACGCGGGGTGATGATACCGAGAATACCCGCGCTTTCGGCGCGCAGCAAGGGCGGCGCATCCGGGTCGTGCAACATCTCAAGCAGCGTCTCTTCAGCAACCTCACCAAGCAATAAGAAGGCGTAGAGGAAATTCCTGTTATGATTGGGGAAATCGTACAGCACATGCGCCAGCGAATCCGCCACCGCTCGCCCGCCCAGCAAAAGCAACAGCGTCAGAATGCGCAGGCTGGCGCGCTGGTCGTTGTGCAGTTGAGCATGTTCGAGCAACACAGGAATCATCTCAGGCTCACGCTCATTCTGAGCATTCTCATCGTGAATGCGCTCTAACAATAGCGTCAATGCCATTGCAATATCATCAGGGTCATCGCTGGACAATAGCTGCGCCAGTTCATCCTTGATGACCACAGTTGGCATACGGCGGAATATGGCGCGCGCGGCCTCGCGGCGCGCAGGATGATTGATATCACTGTGCGCAGCCCAGATAAAAGAGAAGGCCGGAGTACCCATTTCGCACAGGATATTCTGAGCGGATTTCGCAATGGTTGGATCATCATCAGTCACCAGCATACCGACGCCGGGTACGGCCCGCGCCCCTATCTCTACCAGCGTGATCTCCGCGCCATGCCGCCGCGTGGGAACGCGCAACGCATCCAGCAGGGCATCCAGCACCAGATCGCTTCGGGCAGTATCTTGCCTCACCATGTCTATCAGCGTCTCCGAAACATCGCCAACCAGGTGCGCGTCCTCCAAACCCTCCAACAAGATCGGCACGCTAATGTCGGCCAGGTCGCGCGACAGCACACTGATCAGCGTCTGGCGGGCGCGTTGCGGCGGCGGCGGCATATGCGCGAAGAGCTGCACAACTCGTGCCAGCCCTTGCGGCGATTGACGCGCCAGTTCCGCCACTAGCCAGCGCGAGCGTTCGTGCGCCATGCTACTGAGAGCATCCAGGCCGCTAATCAGCGCGGGCAGGATAGCCAATCCAAATGCAAGCAAAAGCGATTGCGCCTCCGCGCCGCGCGCGGGGTCATCCAACAGGCTCACCAGCGGAGGAATGGCCTCCGCTGGGTGTTGCAGCAAGAACTCCGTTACCACGTCTCGCCAATCAGGACCGGGATGATCGATGATCTCCAGCAATGCAGGTACAATCACCTGGCCCGGCATACGCCCGACGGCCTCTCGCACATAACCCTGCAAGCGCAAATTCTGGTCAACCAGGTGACTCACCAGCAAGTGCGCCGCATCTTGACCCGAAGCGACAAAAACGTTGCTGACGTGTTGCGCCTGCGCATCGCTGCCCCATCCATACACCGCGAGTAAGCGCTCGCCGGGGAATGGCGTCATGCCCAGCAGGGCGCGTTCAATACGCGAAGTGACCGCGCTCTCATATTCAACATCCAGCGCGTTGAGCAGTGACCTGCACGCCATATTTCCCAGGTTGCTCAGGGCATTCACCGCTCCTTCATAGAACAGGGGATTGGCGTTTGCAAGCATATCTATCAACGGGGCAACCACCTGCTCGTCCGAGAATTGCCCAAGCGCCTCGATCAAGGCCTGCACCAGTTGCTGATCTACCTGTGCCGGTTCTGATTGCCCTGCTGGCGCTTCTGTTTCCAGCAGGGCAATCAGAACCGGCACAGCCTCCATATCATGTACACGCGCCAACATATGGACCAGCATGGCAGTGCGTCCCGGTGTCACGGGAATCAGCGCTTCGATAACCGGCTCTACAGCGGCTTTGCCAATTTCGATAAGTACCTGCTCCGCGCTGGTGGCAACCAGATCATCTTCCCCCTGCAAGACCTGGTAGATCAGGCCGGGAATACTTTCGGGCGCAAAAAGCTGCAGGGCCTTACTAACTTGATCCTGCACCACCGGCGCAGGATCGGCCAGCAACCGCAACAGAGCCGACATTGAGCGCGGGTCGCGCACCCTGCCCAGCGTCTGAACGATACGCCAGGTCACGCCCGGCGGCGGCGACTCGCGCAGTTCTTTTAGGAGAGCCGGGGTGGCAGCCATACCGATCTCGCGTAAAGCGCGCGCCGCGCCGCTCGCTACCTGCTCATCATGTGCAGCCAGGTTCGCAATGAACACATCCACCGCCATTTCGCCACCCGCGCTCTCTTCAGCGGCGCGTCCCTGCTGCACCAGCATCTCGCTGGCCTTCTGCTGCACATCAGGCGCATAGCCACCCTGCAAAATAAAGGACAGCACGCTGATCACCAGTTGTCGTTGTTCATCCGTCAACTCACGGTCGGGGTTCGTCTCTTTCAGAAAATGATCGAGAATACGCAGCGCCGCAGCGTGAATTTGCGGAGTGGCAGAGGTTGAGGCGCGGTTTTCCAGTTCTTCCACCAGCGATGGCAACGTCAGTTCCGGGCCAAGCCGGATCATAGCATTGATAGCTCTGCCCACAATCAGAGAGTCCGAGTCATACAGGCAGGCGTTTAAGGCATTGACCGCGCTCTGCTCCCCGGTGCCGCCAAGAATGTTAATGGCGGCTGAACGCAGGCGCGGGCTTCCACCCGCGTCAGCCCTGCTCAACACGGTAGCTTGAGGCACCGCCACCGCTCCTAGATGTCCGATAACGCGCGCGAGGCGTTTGACCTGCGCGTCAAACGCGCTATCATCCACAATGTCGCGCAACCGGTTGAAAAGCAGTGGCGGCACCACTTCCATATCAAGCAGAATGATGAGCTCGTCGATATCGGGCAACATCAACAGCAAAAACAACGTTGAATAAATCTCCTGCGCATCCTCCTCGGCGTAGCGCGTGATCGCCCGCGCCAGGGCCACGCGCTGCGACCCGTCTTGCAAGGCCTCTCGCAGCATCTCTTCAAACCCGGAAGGCATGGCTATCACCTGGTCGTGAGCAACATAGGGTGGCGCGCTGGCTACTCCCATACAAAGCAGGCCCAGTACCAGCGTATCTAATGTCGCAGCGGGGTGTTTCTGCCCATACTCAACGGAGCGCTGCGCTTGAGCAAGCGGGTCCTCCAGCAGTCCCGCCCACAGCGCCAGAGGCAGGCTCCAGCGCGTATAGGCATCGGTCGTGTCCTCGCGCTTCATTGCCTGCGCCAGCAACCCGGCAAACGAGGTAGGCTGCAATGGTGTATCGTAGCTAGCCTGCAATGTCACAAAATATTCCGCCACCGCGTAGGCAGCCAGCATCTCGTGGCGGAAGCTCAAAATACCGTGCGGGCTGATTTCGAGCAGCGCTGCATCCAGCGCGAATGCCAGAAGTTCGCTCATCTCGGAGCGGCTGTAAGTCTCATGCTGGCTATCAGAGAGAAACATATCATCAATATGCTCACCGAGCCAGCCCTGCAATGCGCCCGCGTGTTCTTCGAGCGAAGGTTGTCCAATCCGCAGCAGGTGTTCATGCTCGTGCAACTGGATCGCCAGCGGCGTATTTGACCAGCGCGCAGCGGTGGCGATTTCACCCAGGAAGAGCAGTACATCCTTCTCCAACGGGGCGCGTTTATGCCACGCTGGACGTTTCTGCGCCTGTGAGATGAGATGAGCAGTGGAGGCGCGCATCAGGCGACCGCGTGTATCGAGACGTTTGCCGCGTTCGATACCGATGCTATCAATCACGCTCAACAACGCCAGCATCATCAAGGGTGTGGAACAAATGACACGCAGGCGCGTATTGGCGATCATATCCATAATCTGACCAGCGGTATGACGCCACTTCTTGCCGGAATTTTCGCTTTCGATGTAGCGCTCCACCAGGCTGCGTATCTGTTCTTCCTCCAACGGCTCAACTACCGCGCGCGCTACCAGGTTGGCTTCCATCGCCTGCGCCAGTTGTGGCTGGCGCAGATAGTCCTCTTGCCGGCACGCCACGATCACACGGCTGCGCGACTGGCTCATCAGCTCCACCACTTCCGCGATCACATCCGGTAGATACGTCTCTTCAATTTCATGCAAACCGTCATACAGCAGCAAGAGTCGCCCCTGATCCGCCAGTCGTCGCAAATAGGGACGTACATGTTGAATGCCCGGCATATCGCTGGCAGCCAGGAAATCCAGCAGGCGCGCTATGCCGGGCTGAAGCGCGGCCTCCTGAGCATACCAGCCAGCATGTGTTCTTAGAAAGAGGTTATAATTGCGCAAAGGTATATAAACAGGAATTTTCTGACGCCCGAAGATCACCGAACGGCGGCGCAACAACGCCATAAACTGAAAAAAATACAGGATCGTTGTCTTACCCGCGCCCGTTGCCCCTAACAGCGCCAGGTGTTCCTGTGGGTCTACCAGAAATTGGTTGCCAGGTCGCACAAGATCGAGCAACGACAACTCCTGCGCTCGCTCAGGTATGGCGGGATCGGGCGAATGCTGGTAGCACGTAATGCTGGTCGTATAGAGCGTCAGCCAGTCTGGAAGGGGTGTATAGACTGCGCGATATCGTTCTGTTGCCCGCCCCACATCCCGCGCATAACGAGAGAGCGCCAATGGCCTGTTCATCGCCAGCGCCAGCAGCGCTACTATCACCACCTGCGCAGCAAGTAATACCCACCAGAACGCGGGCAACCCGTGAGCAACAATAATCCAGACCAGGCTCTCGACCCCGGTCAGCGCGAGAGCAATGCCCGCGCCAATCAACACAGCGCGTAAAGCGCCCGTTGACGCCACATGCTGATACGGCGGGCGATAGCTTCTATCTTGCTTCATCTGTTGTGGTTCTAATGGACGCGCATCCTTTGCCATGCATCTAACACCATTTCTTACTGGAATTGCAGTTCAGGGTAGCCACAGTATATCGCACATATACATCTCTCACAAGCACCTGTATACTGATAGCGTGAAAGTCTTTTTTGCATCAAGTGTGTGTTGACCAGTGCGGGGGCAAGCCCCGCCCTGGTCAACGTGGTGTATAATAAAAGCCAATTGTCCTGATTTTGTGAACTAGATCGCTTTTTTTTGGCACTTTCAACGTTACAATAATAGGGGATTTTATACTCCTCGCTATACACACATCTATTATTTTTTAATCACCCGACAATATGCATGTTCTCATTACTCTATGAACCGAGGTATGGAATGAAATCAAACAACCCTGATCATTCTAATGAGCAGGTCAACACGGCCATTGATGGAGAGGATACGCTGCCGCTGGCTGCCGCGCGCTCATCTACTGGCGTTATAGACAATAAAATAACTCCTGTATGGGAAAATGAAGGGTTCGAGGCTATCGAAGATCAAGATACAGCCCGGGTGATAGCCGTAGCGCCAGCGCTCATCGAGGATCAGGATACAGCCCTGGTAGCCGCCATGCAACAACCGGAGATCGAACTTCCAACACGGCCTCTCGCAGCAGCTGCCCAACCTCCGCGCCCGGTTACAGAGCCGAAGACAGCTATTTCACGGGGCAAAGCCTTGATCGGCATTCTTATTCTAGCCATCGTAGTCTTCAACGCCATCATTGCCGGTAATGCCGGGTTCATCGGTCCTCAGGGTTGGGCTATTGTGCTGAATGGCTCTACTAATGCTAACGCTACGAACCCGCTCGATGTTGTCAAGAAAAAACTAGAGCAACACCCGACGCCCGGCGTATACGCCACCGCGACTCCGGCGCTTACCCCCGCGCAATACATCAACGATATTATCCAGAGCATGACGCTCGACCAGAAACTGGGACAGATGATGATTGTGCAGTTTGTCGGCTCAACCTACCTGCCCGACATCAGCGCCATGATTAACCAGTACAATGTAGGAGCAGTGCTGCTCTTCACCGCCAATAACAATATCATTGACCGCACACAACTCACGGGTCTAATCCAACAGATGCAGCATGATAGCACCCATAACGGCATTCCCCTGGCAGTAGCTATCGATCAGGAGGGCGGCTATGTTGACCGCCTTGTCGCCCTGGACGGGGCGCGCCCTTCTGCCAGCTCGATAGGCGCAACCAACGACCCGAGCAAAGCGCTGGCCGAGGGCGTTCTTGATGCCAGAGACCTGGCATCTTACGGCTTTAACCTCAATCTCGCGCCCGTCGTCGATGTGAATACTGTCTACAACCCACAAATGTACGGACGCACCTTCGGCACCACTCCCGACATCGTTACACGTATGGCGGAAGCCTACTTGCAAGGGTTGCAACAGAGCGGCAAGGTTTTTGGCACACTGAAACACTTTCCTGGCCTGGGCGACGTTGCCACAGACCCGCATCTTGGTGTGGCTAATGTTTACCGCTCAAAAAGCCAGTTGGAAGCCATCGACTGGGCGCCCTATCGCGCCATAATCCAGCAGGGCAACATCCATGCCATCATGGTGACACACGATGTCTTACATGCTATCGACAGTTCCGCGCCATCTACCCTATCGTACAAAGTAGTAACGGGTATTCTGCGCGACGAAATGGGTTTTCAGGGCGTAGTAATGACCGACAGCCTGACCATGCAGGGTCTTACCGCCTTCTACACTGAATCCCAGGCCGCGGCGTTGGCGGTTGAGGCCGGCTGTGATCTCCTGATGGGAGCCTCCACCCCCCAGGATGTCGCCAGCATGATCCAGGGCATCAAGCAGGCCATGGCATCAGGCGCAATTAGTATGCAGCGCATCGACGATTCGGTGCGCCGCCTCTTGACTATGAAATATGAACTGGGGTTATTAACATTACCCACCAATTAATCGTTCTTTAAGCAAGGACGCAATGAACTCTAATTCCGTCCCAGACAAAGGATAAGAAGATGATTTAATCAGGCGTTGCGAGTACGCAACTGGATAAGCGGGTTTACTACACAGTTATTGGTTTGTCGGCCTTTGAAACGATTCTGGTCACGCTGGCGCTGGTTCCCCCCCAGCTCTGGACGCGCCTGCTGCCCGGCTCGACCAGCGCATCTCTTGATGGGCCATTTCCCACGTCAATCGCACCCATCATCGCAGCCCTGCTTTATCTGGTACCAGCCCTAATTGGTTTCCTCAGTCGCAGTTGGCAACGAGCGCTGCTCTTTGCCACTTTACCCGCGTGTATCGGGCTGGGGCTTTTCGTGATTGCCGCCGCCACCAAAGTTGGCGCGTTTTACCTGGTTTCGACTGCGCAGGTTACATCCAATGCCAGCGTGTTAGAACTTTTCGCGGCCCTGGGCGGCATCGGCTGGCTGGCGCGCCACCTTTTCAAACTGAAATTTTAACCCGTTTGCAAGCAATTTCACAATGGCAATATAATGAATACAGGAACCGGGAAATCACGGCCGCGTCCAACGCGACTGCTACGTTTTAGCGTCGAGGAGCTTGACGCTTCGGAATGGCAAAAGGATGAGGGTGGTATAGTGAAGGAAGATCAAATCGTAGTTAATAGTGTCAGTGACCCGAGCGATACCATTTCGGACGATATGCTGCCCTTATCAACTCACTCACCGTCAACAACAGTTCCGCTCGGAGAAGCGGGCGCGCAACAACTGCTGAAGCGCACGCCCATCAGCTACCTGCTCAATCAGCTATATGGTTTATGGGTCTTCGCCTCGCTCTTCATACTCTCGCTGATTATGACACGCAGAGTATCGGTGGTCGATTACGGCGTATATGCCATAGCCGCTACCGCCTATAACACCATCGCTTACATCGTTGCATTTGGATTTGAGGATACCACCAATACCTTCGTGCCGCGTGTGCTGGCCGAACATGGACAGGCCAGCGCGGCTCACTTGATCCGGCGCATGTTCGCGTTGCGCATCGCTATTTTAGCCGTCGCCCTGACCGTCATGCTCTTCGCTCTACCCTTAATAGCGGGAATCTTCGCCGCCATCCCGTTGCCCACTTTCGTAGGCATCGCGCAACAACTACGCTCGCCTGCTCTACTCAGCCATAGCGCGCCTATCGCCTTCTGGGTACTGGGCAACGGCATCACCAGCCTGCTCATCGCCGTGTATGCCTCAATCATGCGTATGCGCATCGTCTTCATTGTGGGCAGCCTGGCGCAGCTCTTTCTCCTGGTTCTCAGCTTTATTACCCTGCGCCTGGGCTGGGGCATCGATAGCGTTTTATGGCTGCAAGCCATCGCCACGCTGCTCAGCGCCGCCGCCTTCGCCCTGTGGCAATGGCCGCTCATATTCACACGCGGCGCCATCTATAAGCAGCCGCTGCGCCCGGTGCTACGACTCGGCATTTCCGCCTGGGTTCCCAACCTGGTAATGGGCGCTTTGCTCAAACAGGTCTCGATCAACCTGCTGATCTTTTTCTCGGTCTCGGTGCCACAAATCGCCTTCTTCACGCTCTCTTTCCAACTCGCCGACGCCGCCAACCAGTTACTCGTATCGGGTTTCGGCGGCATCGGCATCGCGGCGCTGGCCGCCGCCTTCGTGGGCAAAAATCACCAGCGCCTGGCGCGTACCTGGCAAACGCTCATAAAATTTGAGACGCTGCTGGCCGCGCCGGTGCTGATCTTTTCTCTTTTTAACTCGCAGGCTATCGCGCTCGCCCTTTATCCGTCAGAATACAGCATCGTCGGGCAACTGCTGGGCATCTTCCTCTTCTTCAATATTATTGTGCGCGTACTCGGCTCTACCATCCATCAAGCCACCCTCTACGTTCTACAAAAGCCGCAAATGGTGTTACTGGCATGGCTGCTGGGTTTAGCCTCCCTCATTGGGTTCGGTATCCTGCTCATCCCTCATTACGGCCCGGCAGGCGCGCTCATCGCCGATGGCATCTCGAAAATCATTACCGCGGGTCTGATGCTCATTTTCATCTGGCGCGACCTGCCAGAAAAATATCCCCTCTCCTTCACGTTGCGCATGTTGCTGGCGTTGACCATCGCTGCCCTCCCCGCCCTCGTCTGGCATCCCGCCGGTCGCACCATGCTAGTCGCATCTGGCATCGTTTTTCTTGCTCTATCAATCGCGCTCCTCACGCTCATCAAACCTTTGAGCGCGGACGATTTATCGAGGATCGCGGAATTTAAACCGGAAGTGGTAAAATACCTGAGGTGGTTTGCGAGGAGGAAATAAGCTCAAATACTCTCCTATTAATCATCAACATGCACAAAATGTTCCGTCCCAGCAGGAAGCGATTGCAAAGCCGTCTGTAAAAACGACGGGTAGATTTGGATACTGTCAAGGCTATCCAGCGCCCGCCATCGAAAGACATAGTCATGAAGGCCTTCTTGTAGAGAGAAGGTCTTACTGGTATCAATCACAGGCGAATCGTCGGGAAAAGTCATCAAGAAATACAATCCCAACTCGTGAAACGTCTTGCCGCCATGCTCAAAAAAATTCTCAACCACCCATAACAGCCTCCCAACAGTCACATCAACGCGCAACTCTTCCTGCATCTCCCTTTTGAGCGTCTCACCTGCGGTTTCCTGCAATTCGGCTCGTCCACCCGGCAGAAAACAAAAGCTACGATCCAGAGGCTCCTGCACCAGAACTTTTTCGTCACGAATCGCTACACCTGCTACGCGATAAGAGAAGCGTAGATTCCCCCTGTCGAATGTGATCATATTGTAACTCTGAGTCTCATTATGAAATGGGTGTCGCTTTGTCATGTTGCCATCCTTCGCCAGACAACATAATACCATTGCAGTGATTATAGCATATACACACAGTTGCAGCAGAACGAGCAAAAATAGCCAGGACTTGCTCAACCCAACCCACATCTGTTATAATTTACTTAGATCATCTAAATACTTGATGACCGAAGGAAGTGTGTTGTGGCTACCGAACAATTAGCGGAAGACTTGCTTGCGTTGTGGCGGCTTTTGCGCAATCTCTCGCACCCGGTACGACGCGCTGAGATGACACCGGAGCAGTACTGGTTACTGCGTCTGCTCCACCGGAGCGGGTCGCTGAGCATAAGCGAACTGGCTAACGAACTTGGCATCGCCATAAGTTCAGCCACTATATCGTGTAAGCGCCTGGAGAGGGCTAGATTGCTCACACGCGAACGCCAGTCGGATGACGAACGCGTTGTGCGCGTAACCCTGACCGCGTCAGGGCTTGCCCAGATCGATGCCTGGAGGCAGCGCAAACGCGAAGCGCTTACCCACATGCTGAACGTACTTGACCCACAGGAACAACAGGCATTGCAAAGCATGATCGAGCGCGTATTGGAAAGCGCGGACGCACGCGCATTTGAGGATATAAAAGACAATGACAGCAATCATTGAAGTACGCAATCTCACCAAACGTTTTGGCGCGCAAACAGCCGTCAACAATGTTAGTTTTACTGTCGAAAGAAAAGAAGTGTTTGGCCTGCTTGGTCCAAACGGCGCTGGCAAAAGCACAACCATTAAGATGTTGACAACGTTGCTGCCACCAACCTCTGGTGGGGCCTATGTAAACGGGTTTGATATCCTACGGCAGAAAGCGGATGTGCGCCGCAGCATCGGCTATGTACCGCAGGCGCTTTCCGCCGATGGCAATCTGACGGGGTACGAAAATCTGCTACTTTTTGCCAAGCTCTATGATATACCTCGTAAACTACAGGCAGCGCGCGTACAGGATGCGCTCGCATTTGTTGGACTCAGCGAAGCAAGCAACAAACTGGTGCAGCATTATTCCGGCGGCATGATCCGGCGGCTGGAAGTGGCACAATCGTTGTTGCACGAGCCGCGAGTGCTGTTTCTTGATGAGCCAACCGTGGGACTGGACCCTGTGGCGCGGCAGGCCATCTGGGATCATCTTACGCGGCTGCGCGACGAGACCGATATGACCATATTCTTGACCACCCATTCGATGGAAGAGGCAGATAGCCTGTGTGACCGTGTAGGCATTATGCACAGGGGCGACATCGTTGCGCTTGATACGCCGGATAATCTCAAGGCTATTGTAGGGGGAGTTGGGGGAGAGCATACAACGCTCAACGACGTGTTTGTCCACTACGCAGGCGATGCCCTGGAAACTGGAGGAAGCTACCGTGAAACTGCAAAAGCCCGACGCGCCGCTCGAAGACTTGGGTAATACCATAGCTTTAGCGCATCCACACTCAACTTCGCCAATAGCTGTTATGGGCAACTTCTTCAAAAAGACCCTGATTATCGCTGAGTGGGAGGTGCGCAAGCTTCGTCACGACCCGACCGACGTGTTCACACGCACGGTGCAGCCCGCTTTGTGGTTGTTGATATTTGGCGAGGTGTTTTCACGCATCCACGCCATTCCCACCGGAAAGACCCCTTACCTCGATTTTCTCGCGCCGGGTATCCTGTCGCAGAGCGTGCTGTTCATCTCCATCTTCTATGGCATCGCCATCATCTGGGAGCGCGATCTGGGCGTCATCAACAAGTTCCTCGTCAGCCCGACGCCTCGCTTAGCTCTGGTTTTGGGGAAATCGCTTTCCGCTGGCGCGCGCGCTCTCCCACAGGCGCTCATCATTTATATCCTGTCGGCCATTCTGGGCGTCAAGTTAAATTTCAATCCACTTGCACTGTTAAGTGTCATTCTCATTGTAATACTGGGAGCAGCCTGTTTCTCTACCTTTTCGATGATTATCGCCTGCATATTGAAAACACGCGACCGCGTCATGGGCATTGGTCAGGTTCTGACGATGCCACTGTTTTTCGCCAGCAATGCCATCTACCCCATCGCCATCATGCCCGGCTGGCTGCAAGTGATCGCCCATATCAACCCGCTTAACATACGTCGTCGATGGAGTGCGTTCGATGATGCTGGCGGGAAATACAGATATATCTGGCCTGGGAACCGATATCAGCGTCCTGCTCGTTATCACGCTGGTACTGGCAGTGATTTGCGCCCGGCTCTATCCGCGCATCATTCAATAGCTGCTTTTATGAAACACGGCGACCACAAGTGAGAACTGACCCAAGAAATGGGACATTTGACACTGATTTTCCTTGCGCCTGTCAGGCTATACTCCCTACAGAATTTGTTTTACACAGCGAGTAGAGCTTCTCTGGTTCTCGTGGAGAACATCCCAAAGTAGCAGGAATAAGGAGATCAAGCTATGTTTACACCTCACTTGCCGCTCAAGGCTGTAGATCAGTATAAAAAGTTCGCGTATCGCCATTATTCATTGTATCACTGGACGATCTCTCACCTTCCCAATGCCAGTATGGAGATTGGGAAACGCATGGCATGGCAGGCCTTTGAGCGGGCGCGCAAACAGATTCCGGCCTATCGCCGCTTTTTGGCCGAGCAGGGCTTTGTTGATGCCGGGCACGTATCATTCGCTGAACAGTTCGCGAGCATTCCGGCAACAGACAAAAACAACTATGTCCGCCTCTTCTCCACTGCCGAGCGCTGTGTTGACGGGTGTATCCCGGCTGCACAGGTGATCGTCGATGAGTCCTCGGGCTCAACAGGCCTGCCTTACAACTGGGTGCGATCGAAGACTGAGGTGGAGTATACGCGCCGGGTTTGTAGCTACTTTCTTCGTCACGCCTTGAGCGGCGAGCCGCTTTTCGTCATCAACGCCTTCTCGATGGGAGCCTGGGCGACTGGCATCACAATGAGCGCGGCGCTGGAACAAAATGGGATTGTCAAATCCACCGGCCCCGACGTGGAGAAAATTTTGCACACCCTGCGTTTCTTCGGACCGCACTACCAGTACCTCATCACCGGCTATCCACCATTCCTCAAACACCTGCTCGATTATGCCGAGGTTCAGGGCTTTGACTTGAGTAAATACCGGCTGGTCGCAATGGTTGGCGGCGAAGGGATGAGCGAATGCCTGCGCGCTTACCTGCTGAGCCGCTTTGACAAGGTACTCAGTGGATACGGAGCCTCCGATCTGGAGATCGGCGTGGCCGCTGAGTCCGACCTGTCGATCAGCATTCGCCGCTTGATGGAGCAACGCGACGATGTCCGCCACACGCTGCTAGGTGACGAGCAGCGCGCTCCCATGTTGTTCCAGTACAACCCGCTTGATCACTTTATTGAAACCAATACTGACTCCGAATTGCTTGTGACGATCAATCGACCTCTCCTATCGCCACGCATCCGCTACAACATCAAAGACGAGGGAGGGATCATCTCCTACGAAGAGATGTCCAGGAAATTGCTCGATGTTGGCGTAGATATGCACGCGCTGCTTCCAAAAGGAGCAACCAGGCCTCACCTGCCCTTCGTCTACGTGTTTGGACGCCGCGACTCGACGCTTTCGTACATGGGGGCGAATATCTACCCAGAAGATGTTGAGGCTGGATTGCTCAGCAACCACGACCTTGCCAGCCGGTTAGGCGCGTTTTGCATGGAGTTGGTGGAAGAGAAGTCCACGGGCGAGGTGCGCCCCTGCGTACACGTTGAGGTGACAGAAGGACTTCCCTCGGACGAAATGGCGAAGGCGCTCCAACAGATGGTGCGCAACAAGCTTTCCGAACTGAGCGCAGACTTCCGCCAGGCCATGCACGAAGATAACAGCGTCGGCCAACTGCGCATCGAACTCCACATGGCAGGAGCGGGTCCTTTTGCCGAGATGAGCCAGCGCATCAAGCGGCGCTACGTGATACGTCATGCCTAGCAATTTGTCGGCGTGAAGCAGGCTCCCACCAGTCGCGCTGATTCGGTTTGTTCGGTAAAATTCATTAGTAATGTGAGAAATTCCTTGACAAAGCTGCCTCTACCGATTACAATATTCATAGTAATTTGTAATTGATTTACAAATTACGGAAGAATCAGCTAAGGAGGCTCCCATGAGCGACCAGGAACTCGAAGGCTTTGTGCAGCGGATGCTCTCGCAAGAGGCATCATCATTCGCAAAATTCGCCGACAAGTTTAGCGAGAAAGCGCAGCAGGCGTTATTGTTTGCCAGTGAGGAGGCACAACTTTTCAACCACAACTTTATTGGCACCGAACACCTCTTGTTAGGATTGCTGCACGAGGGAACCGGCACGGCAGCGCGGATTTTAAACGAGTGCGGAGTTGAGCTGCAAAAAGTGCGTAAGGCGGTAGAGTTTATTGTCGGTCGAGGAAAAGAATCTGTCGAGGGAGAACCGGGATTGACGCCGCGCTCCCAGGTGGTCATTGCCCTGGCCGTCAGCGAAGGGTGGCGCACTCCCGGCCACCACATCGATACCGAGCAACTGCTGCTCGGCATCATTCGCGAGGGTGAGGGCATTGGCGCGGCCATCATCGAAAGAGTGGGGACTTCGCTTGAGCAGGTTCGCGCCAGGGTTCTCCAGGTCCTTCTCAATCAAAACGTCTCTGTTGAGCCGCTGAAAGAAACAGCCAAAAATAAAAACAACGTGGTGGCCTGTCGCGTCGATGGAAACGATCTCGATGCCATCGATATGCTTGTGGAAGTGGGTATCCGCACAACACGCAGCGATGCCGCCTCCTGGCTCATCCACGCGGGCATCGAAGCCAATCGCTCCGTCTTAGAAAGCGTGCAGGCCACTGTAGGCGAGATTCGCCAGTTGCGCACTCGCGCGCAGGCGGTTGCCGCGCAACTACTCAAAACAGAAAGCGCACCTGCTTCTACAAGCGCAGAGGAAAAGACGGGCTAAGGCCTGGACCCGAACCAGCAATAAGTCTTATTCGCTTTTTTATGCTACTACATTTCCGGCTAGCGCCTGCTCGGTGATGTGTTGCGCACGTGCTTCAACGCTTTCCAGCAACGTAGCAAACTGCTCATCGCCAACAGTTTTAGATAGAGTTTCGATACCGCGCAGCGATTCCTGGTAGTAGGTGCTGTCTATGGCCTGCAGGATGTTTCGGGCAAGCACGAGGAAAGCCAGCGCGACATCGTAGCGCTGCATATCGAGGTAGAGCTTGCCTAGATTGCGCATAGTCTTGCCCTGGCCCTCCTGATCTTCCACTTCTTGCCCGATTGCCAGGGCCTGTTTGTAATACTCAAGCGCGGTAGCGGCCTTGCCCATCACTTCGTAGACAGTGCCAATGTTTCTATAGGTACGGCCTTCGCCCTTGCGATCAATCTCGCGTCGAATGACAAGCGCCTGTTGCAGGTAGCCGAGCGCCTGTTCATACTCCCCCAGCTTGCGGCAGGCCTTGCCCAGATTATTTAACGACCACGCTTCTCCCCGGCGGTCGCCCTCTTCGCTGAAAATATCCAGCGCCTGCTGGTAATGCTCCTGCCCCTTCTCGCGCTGTCCCAGGTCTTCGTAGACGCGCCCAATGTTGTTGAGCGTGGCCGCTTCACCCGTCTTATCTCCCAAATCGCGGAAAATAATGAGCGCTTGCGCGTAGTAATCCTGCGCCTGTTTTCCCTGCCCCATAGCGGTATAAACAAAACCCAGGTTATTGAAAGCTACGCCTATGCCCTGCGCGTCTCCCTGCTCCTGGCTAATGTGTAGAGCGGCGTGGTAATCGCTTTGCGCCTTCTCCCTGTTGCCCATATCGGCATAGACGCGGCCAAGATCATTCAACACTCGCGCTTCTCCACCGAGTTTGCCCTGGGCGTGGTAGAGTTCTAGCGAAATCTCAAGCTGTTCCCTGGCCTTATCAAGGCGGCCAAGCATCCGATAGACCACGCCCAGCGTATCCGCCACGCGCGCGCGCTGCACCGGCGTCGGCTGCCACTTCTCAGGCGCGAGCTGCTGGTACAGTTCGAGCAAGATGGCATTGCCGCCAGCGCGTTTAAGCGTGCCAAACAACCCTTCGTGTTCCATCAAGCTAAAGGCATCCGGCCAGCGCTCGGCCTGGCAAAGCTGCCAGATCTCTTCGATTAATGGCAACACATGGCGAATCTTGCGGCGCTTCTCACGCGGTGGGCAGAGCAAAGTCGCCTGCTGCGCGTAGTAGCTAGCAGCCTTTGCGTGCGCCTCGCACTCCAACTGGTGGTTCTGTTGTTCATCCGTCTCATCAAAGTGGCTGTGCGCGTAGTTTGTCACCAACGTGTGTAACTGGTAGCTACCATCACCCGTCGCCGAGAGCAGGCGCTGGTTCAGCAAGACATCCAACGCGCTGTGCCAGTGCGTCTTCGAGGCGCTGTTGTCCGCGTCCACTACCATATGCGCCGCCTCGATGGGTACTGGTTCCCGGTACACGGAGAACGCCAGCAACAGGCGCTGCTGATCTTCGAGTAATTGCTCGTGAAAGATGTAATCCAGCAGGTTGCGCGTCACGTTGCCCGTCCAGACCTGCGAGAACATGGCGTCTTTAAGAAACGTCGCCAGGCTCAAATTGCGCGTGCGTAAAAGCGAAGCCAGCAAGGTCAGCGCGTAGGCATGTCCCTGGCAGCGTTCGACGACGGCGCGTAATTCGGCATCACTTCCCTCGATGTGCATTTTGCGCAGCAGATCCATGCCTTCCACATCATCCAACCCCTGCACCGCGTATTCATACATATACGTCGGTGGATATTCGCGCGTCCCCAACGGCCAGGGGCGGCTGGTCATCAAGATACGACAGGCGCACGGCTGGCCATTGATGGCATCGAGCCATTCACCCACGCCGGGACGATCCGCCAGCGCGTGACCGGTGCGCCAATCCAGCAAGTTTTCAAACTGGTCGAGCACAATCAGGCGCGGCTGCTCCGTCGTGTTCAAAACTTTGAACAGCGCCATCGCCTGGTGTTGTAGTGAAAGGCGCGTAAAATCGGGCAGAGGCTTCTCAAAAAGTTGAAAAAGGTTTCCGGCCAGGTCTGCCAGCGTAACGGAGGGATCAATGTTCAGCCAGATAGCCTCAGCCACAAATGGCCCCTTGTCCGCCTGTCGCTGCGCCTCCGCGTAACGATAGATCAACGCCGCCAGCGTCGATTTACCTACGCCGCCGATGCCCGTCAGCACCAGAGCCGACACGTCAGAACCGCACAACTTCGTATAGGTTGCCTGCACCGTCTTGTCGCGCTGCTGGATGGTACGCGGGTCGGTTGGCGGCGGCACGCCCATGATACCGCGATAGGTAGCCTTATCGAGCGGCCCCGTCTGCGCCAATTGTTGGACAGACGGTGGATCGACAGATGGAACATGTACAATAATCTGCTGAGGTGGTTGTGGCGCAACCTGTGCCGGTTGCATCAGTTGCGACAACAGTGATGGGTGAATTACGGTCATCTGCTGGCTCGACCCGCCCGATGAGACGGGAAATAGCCACTGGAATAGACTTACTACTATGCCCAGCACGGTAAAAATAACAATCGGCAAAATCGTATACACCGACCCCTGCGTATCCCTCACCCAGAAGACCGCCCCACCTGCTATCAACACCAACGCAGTTATAGCAATCAGCCAGCGTTTATCGTTACCACGCTTATTCTGATTGGGTAATTTCAGCGGGTCTTTAAGTTGCTGTCCTTGCTGTTGCATCCCCATCCAGGTTACGATTACCCTCCCTGATAAAATATCACATCGATGAATGCGGAAATTCAGGCATAACGCGATTATACCATGCCTGCGCTTGTCAGCAAAATAGGCATCAATTACGCTTGCAAATGCTGCTCAATGTCCTCTTCTTCCCTAAAAGCATCTTCCTCTTCCTGGCGTTGCTGATCGGCAATTTTCGCTTTTGCTTCCTGTTGGCCGAGCCAGCGGAAGAACAGGGGCGACATCACTCCCAGGTCTACCAGGCCGGGAAGCAGCAGCAACGCGCCGCCAACGGCCTGATCGGCGAAGGCGGATATGCCAAGCTGCGGCGGCACAGCGTAATGATGATAAAACACCACAAAGGAGAAGACCAGCAAAAAAGCGAAAATATCTACCGGCTGCCCGTCCAGGAAGGCGTACAACATCTGAAGCGGGTAGGTCATTTTGTGCAGTTCGCGCACCGGGCCAATCAAAGGCCACCAGTTGAGCAGGGCCGTGAGTAGAAAGCTCACCATCATCACATGATAAAAGGTGCCGTTTATTAATGCGAAGTTGAAAAACAGGGGCGCGTGCCACAACAGGAAGTTCAGGTTAAAAAGCAGCGAAGCAATCACCGGCTGAGTCAGAACTCCCGCGACAGGCCGCGTGAACGGGTTTGCAAAAAACGGCTGTACCAGCCACGCGGGACAAGCATACAGCAATAATGGAGCGCACACGGTAGTTAACGCCACCGCCTGCAACATGTGAAAAGAAAAAAGCTGCGTCCGAGCAATCGTATCAATTGGCGTAAGCAGCAGCGAGGCAGTTACCATGACCGCCACAATAAACGAAACCACGCGCCGCATTTGAAGCGGCTTATCCTCCGGCTTATTCCGACGCACCAGCCGAATGCCAAAAATATAAAGCAAGCAAAGAAAAACCAGGCCACCCAGCGTGATCGGACTCCAGTGCCATACAATATTCAGTCCATAGAACATAAATTATCTCCATGCAAATAGCGCAAAAAAATTATCATTGCTAGTATAGAGCAGAGCGTCGAAGGATGCAAACATGTCCGCGAAAAACGGATATAATGAAACTACAATAACCGAAAATACAGGGAGAAGAGCATATGCGTATCGTTATTGCCCCCCAATCGCTCAAAGGCAGTCTCACTGCCGCTCAAGCAGGTCGCGCCATCGCGCAGGGAGCGCGTGTTGTTTACCCTCACGCGGAGATTATTATCGTTCCGGTAGCTGACGGTGGTGAAGGCACGGTGCAGGCTCTCGTTGATGCTACCGGCGGCATAATCATCCAGCAAAGCGTTACCGGGCCGCTTGGCGAACCTGTGACAGCCTTCTATGGCATACTCGGCGATGGACGCACCGCCGCTATCGAGATGGCGGCCTGTGCTGGCTTGCCCCTGGTTCCACCTGAACGACGAGACCCGCGCATCACAACCACCTACGGTGTGGGCGAATTGATCCTGGCCGCGCTGGAACAGGGCAGCCGCCACTTTATCATCGGCATCGGGGGCAGCGCCACCAACGACGGCGGCGCGGGTATGGCGCAGGCGCTCGGCGCGTCACTCACAAACACCCAGGAAATGCCAGTTGCGCGAGGCGGCGCTGCCCTCAGCACGCTGCAACACATCTCAACAGCAATCATAGATGCGCGGCTGCAAGGCTGTACATTCGAGGTGGCCTGCGACGTGAACAATCCCCTGACCGGCCCCACCGGCGCATCCGCCGTCTACGGCCCGCAAAAAGGAGCCACGCCAGCAATGGTCACGCAACTCGATAACGCCCTGGCCCATTACGCCGACGTAATCGAACGCGATCTCGGCCTCTCAGTACGCGATATACCCGGAGCTGGCGCGGCTGGCGGCCTGGGAGCAGCACTGCTGGCATTCCTACACGCCACATTGCGCCCCGGCGCGCAAATCGTCCTTGAAGCCGTCAAACTGGAAGAACACCTGAGAGTAGCAGACCTGGTTATTACCGCCGAAGGACAACTTGACTCCCAAACCGCCTATGGCAAAAGCGTAGGAGCCGTCGCAGCCCTGGCGAAACGCTATGCCTTGCCTGTACTGGCCCTCGCCGGCAGCCTCGGCGACGACTACCAGACCGTCTACGACCTCGGCGTCGATGCTATCACCGTACTCCCCTCAAAACCCATGACCCTGGCCTACGCCATGGAACACGCCGCCCAACTAGCGGCAGACGCCACCGAACGCGCCTTACGCCTGATACGTATAAATCTGTAGGGACATAGGCGTTCCCATTTTTCCCACATTCGGTTGTCAAAGATCATCAGAAAACACGAACAAAGTTTATACCCCCAAATTTCATACCTCCTGCGTCTATACGTCAGATAGGTAGCAGTGTCGCCCGGAATAACTTTTGAGAAAAAGAAGTTATCTGTAACATAATGTATTTGCAAAGAGGCAGCATTTTGGCAGTGAATTTTGAGCCATCGGCGTACTATCTAACGTATATATTGGTAAGTAGAGTGAAGAGTGGTCCACAACCGTTGGATTTGTACACATAGCGTTTTTAATGAAGGTTGTTGCAAGGAGTTAGCGCTCATGAGAGAATACCTGTTTGCTACCGAAAATGCAGACTCTGCATTACTACTCTCCCTGGGGTTTTCAGAAGAAGAAGCCGCACGTCTCGTCTATATGAAAAATCACGTCGCAGATCAGGTCGAATACCGCGAAATGGTCGCCGAGCAGCATCGCCTCGATTTCATTCGCTGGCTGGTCGAACACGATCGGCTTGAAAGATAAACGTTTTCCCTGGATACATTACAAGGCGGCGGCGCGAATTCGCGCCGCCGCCTTGTAATGTATCCAGGGAAAACGTAATCATGGTGGGTCGTGGGTGTGAGCAAACGATAAGCCGAATTCTGTGCCTGCCAGTCCTCGCGAACCGGCGGGTGGCAATCATCTATCTGGGACGCAAGTTACCTCGCGCCTCAAGCGACCAACCCGAAGGTTGACAGGCGAGCAACCTGCGAACGCGCCGCGTGGACGCGCTCTTCCCTCTGTTCGGTCTTGCTCCAAATGGGGTTTACCCGGCCAGCCGATCGCCCGGCTGCCGGTGAGCTCTTACCTCACCATTTCGCCCTTACCTGGCGCATAGTATTTCTAGCACGCCAGGCGGTATGTTTCTGTGGCACTTTCCTTGAGGTCGCCCTCACTGGACGTTATCCAGCATTCTGCTCTACGGAGTTCGGACTTTCCTCGGACCATAAAGAATACAGCCCGCGATTGCCTGTTTTGCTCAAACCCACGTCCCTAAGAGTAACATACTATGCAAAGCGCGTCCAGTCAATTTGACGCCTGCAATATAAACGCGCTACAATGGCGGTACAAATACTGTAAACAGAAAACAGAGGGGTTTCCCATGAGCACAGGTCGGCAAATCCGCCTGACATCCCTGGCAAGTTGCGCTGGCTGAGCGGCTAAAATGGGGCCGGAGGCCCTGGCGCAGGTTCTGCGACCGCTTACCTTCCATAGCGCGCCGCCTGCCTTGCTGGTCGGGCTGAGCGCCGCCGATGATGCCGCCGTTTACCAGGTGAACGAGCATCAGGCCATCATAAGTACGGCAGACTTCTTTCCGCCTGTCGTCGATGATCCCTATGCCTTTGGCGCGATTGCCGCCGCCAACGCCATGAGCGATATCTACGCGATGGGGGGCACAGTCCTCATGGCTATAAACCTGGTTGCCTGGCCCGCGGACCTGGACCCCGGCATCCTCAGCGAAATCTTGCGTGGCGGGGCTGATGCCGTCGCCAGAGCCGGAACCGTCATCGCCGGGGGGCATACCGTTACCGACCAGGAACCCAAATATGGCCTTGCCGTAACGGGCATGGTTCACCCGCAACATATCCTGACCAAGGGCGGAGCGCAGCCGGGCGATTATCTCGTCCTCAGCAAACCGCTCGGCACCGGCTTGCTTACCACCGCGCACAAAAATGACGCGGTAGAAAAGGCCGATCTTGAGGCAGCCCTGCAATCAATGATGGAACTGAACGACAAAGCCAGCGCAGCTTTGCAGCGTCCCGGCGTCCATGCAGTTACAGACATCACCGGCTTCGGCCTGCTCGGTCACGCCTGGGAAATGGCTTCGCAGAGTCGCGCCGGGATGCGTTTCCGTTTTGACACACTGCCACAGTTGCCCCATGCGCGTCGCTACGCCGAACAGGGACACATGACGGGTGGAGCGCGACGCAACGAAAAGTATCTCATGCCCCATGTGTCCATACAGCGCGAACTGGACAGGTTCGACAGGGAAATCCTGTGGGACCCGCAGACATCCGGCGGCCTTTTCGCCGCCATCAACCCGGCGCTTATGGCCCGCGTTGGCCGCGCTCGCGCCCGGTGTTCCATTCTGGCATATCGGCGAGGTAACGGAGCGAATGAGCGACGAGACTCATGTCAGGTTGGAGGTGTATTAATGTTCGAGGCGCTGCAAGACTCGCTCGGTCTCCATTTTCAGGATGAATCGTTATTAAAATTAGCTCTCACCCATAAATCCTACATATTCGAGACCTCCAATGAAGCACTCAACTCAAACGAACGCCTGGAGTTCCTGGGCGACTCGGTTTTAGCCTGTATCAGCACGGACTATCTCTATCGCGCTTTCCCCGAATTGAGCGAAGGCGACATGAGCAACATACGATCCATGCTGGTGAAAGGGGAAACGCTTGCGCTGTTCGCTCGTGATCTCTACCTGGACGATTTCCTGATTATGGGCAAAGGCGAAGCGAACAATATCAAGGGGCAGCGTGTGCTGGCAGCCACCTTCGAAGCCGTACTGGGCGCGATCTATCTCGATCAGGGACTTGAAGCGGCGCAACAATTCTTATTGCCGCGCTTGAAGCCGATGGCGTATCATATCGTCAAGAAACGCTTATTCAAAGATCACAAATCGCGCTTTCAAGAGCTGGCCCAGGCGCATACCAGCATCACGCCCGCCTATCGCCTGGTCAGCCAGGAGGGGCCATCGCACAATCGAGAGTTCATCGTGGAGGCCATGCTGGGAGATGAAGTAGCTGGGCGCGGGCAGGGCCGCAACAAACAAACAGCAGAACAAGAAGCTGCGTTTGCGGCGTTGCAAAACAGGGGATGGATCGAAGAATCGGATTAAGTAGATAGGACAGGGAGAAAGGCAGGGGGGAACAAACACATGCGATTGGAACCAACACCTCGACCAGATCATACATTACGAGTCAGCGCGAGGCTTATCACCTCAAGCACGATTTTACACCTCTCTTCGGATGAACTTGAACGCGCTGTCACGCAGGAACAGATGGAAAATCCCGCGCTGGACGTGAGCGAAAAGCGCGTGTGTCTCTTCTGCGGCTCGCCTCTACAAGGTCCATTCTGCGCAAATTGTGGGCATTTCGAGCAACCCACGCTGCCCAGCTTTAGCGCGGGCGAAACGCAGCAGGATGAACAACCCGCCGAGCAACAGTGGAGCGAATACCATTCCTATGACATTTACGATTACCGCTTCAACGAATACGACGACGACGATGAGCTTGACCTTCTGGCGCATATTTCGGTAGATCAATCACTGGCCGATTTACTCTTGCAACAACTTGATGCCCTCATCTTGCCCGAAGATTCTCTCATCGCTGAACAACTCGTGGGCAACCTCAATGAGCGTGGCTACCTGGAAATCAGCGCGCAGGAAATTGCGGACTACCTGCAAGCGCCCATAGAACGCGTCGAATTTGTATTGCGCCAGCTTCAAACATTGGAACCAGTGGGCATCGGCGCCCGCGACTTGCGCGAATGCCTGCTCATCCAGTTGGAAGCTTTGGCCGAACAAGAACCACAGCATCCCCTGGCCTATGCCTTGATCGACCGCCATTTAGATCACCTGGGCAAAAGCCATTTCCATGAGATCGCGCGCGAACTCAAAGTACCTGAACAGGAAGTGCGCCAGGCCGCGCAGTATATTCGCGGCAACCTCAACCCCTTTCCCGCGCACGCTTACCAGGCCGACACCAGCAACGGCGCAACCGCCGCCTACACGCGCCCCGACATCCTCATTCGCAGGGGCGAATCAGGCTTCGAGGTCGAATTAATCGAGGAGAAACGCTACGGCTTCCACATCGGCTCAGGCTATGGCACCCAGCCCCTGCGCCTGGAAAACGATAGCGGCTACGAAGAGATACAACGCTACATTCGCCACCAGAGCGACCGCGCCAAATTCTTCATCGACTGCATCCAGCGTCGCTGGCGCACCCTCAAACAAGTCTCAGAGCTAATCGTAGATTACCAGCGCGAATTTCTAGACAAGGGCATCCGCTACCTGCGCCCCTTCACCCGCGCCGAAGTCGCCACGCGCCTCAACCTCGACGAAAGCACCGTCAGCCGCGCCACCGCCAATAAATACGCCCTGCTCCCCAATGGCCGCCTGATCCCCCTGTCCGACTTCTTCGACGGCTCCCTCGGCGTCAAAGATATCCTGCGCGAACTCATCACCACCGAAGACACCAGGCACCGCCTCAGCGACGACGAACTGGCCCGCCTGCTCACCATGCGCGGCCTCCCCATGGCGCGCCGCACCGTGACGAAGTATAGAGAGGAGATGGGCATAGGGTCGTCGAGGGAACGGGGATAGAATTATAAGGCCCTACTTACAACGACTCCTCGCTCGCCTCAAGCGCCAGCTGCGTCACCTCTTCCTGCGAGAGAGCCTTGCCTTCCGCCCACCATGCTTCCCACGTTGCCACGTCAATCAGCGACTTGAGACCGCCAAGATAGGCGCTATAGAGGGGAAGGTATGCAACCGGAACGGCGGTATTCAAGCTCGCAAAGATCGTTTCGGCAGCACTGCATACCTTTGCCGCGTAGGATGGGCCTCGCGTCGTCCCTAATAGGCAGCCAAAAGCGATCAAATCGGAGGCCAGCATGTAGCGATTACCGGTTTTTTGCGCCAGCAGCAGCCCCTCGCGTAAATAGATGGCGCTTTGTGGAAGGTCCGCCTGAACGATAGCCAGCACACCAAGATAAACCAGCGTGACATTCAGCAAACCCGGCTCGCTATACTCGCGTAGCAGTGGCAACGCTTCATTCAACCGTATCCATGCTTGAGTGAAGTCGTTCTGGAGGATCGCCATCGCTCCCAACCTGCTCAGAGCAAAGGCGTAGGAACGCCAGTTTCCCTGCTCGCGCAATTGATGCACGCTCTCCTCGAGATACTTGCTTGCCAGTGTATATTCACCCTGCATATGCCAGCTATCGCCTATCTGGAAAATAGCCGAGGTTCTCCCAACATTGTCTCCAATAGCTTCATAGAGTGCCAGAGCTTCCTCGGCCAGTTCTCGCGAACGGTTGCAAGCCACCTCCCAGAGTGCAAGCCGTGACGCGGCCATCAACAACTTGGCGCGCATGGCCGGTGATGTCTCCTGTGTCATATTGAGCGCTACATCGATCCAGCGATGAGCCTCCTGAAATGCCGTGCGCGCCTCCCAGAATATGCCCAGCGCGCCGCACATACTTTGTACGAACTCCGCTTCATTGCGCTCAATAGCCCACTCTAGCGCTGCTCGCAGGTTATCCTGTTCGCGGGCCAGCACCGACGCAGCTACAGATTGCTTGCGTCCATACAATTTCGGCTCAATGCGTTCCACCATCGACAGATAATATCTCGCGTGCTGCCGTTGCGCATCCTCGCGCTCTCCACATGCCTCTAACCGTCCCAGGGCATATTCACGAATTGTCTCTAAGAAATAAAAGCGCGGTTCCTTATGCTCCTCCAGTGAGTTAATTACAAGCAGCATCCGTTTCACCAGGCTGTGATCAATCAGCGCTTCAATCAAATCAAGCGCGTCATCCTGGGTAACCGTCCCGCCGTCTCCCATGCCGATTGCCGCAACTGCATCTATTGTCCACCCGCCCAGAAAGACGCTGAGGCGGCGAAAAAGGCATTGCAGGTGTGTATCGAGCAGTCCATAGCTCCAATCCAACGTATTCTGTAAAGTTTGGTGGCGCTGGAGCACATCACGCGCAGTAGAACGCAAAAAAGTCAAACTCTGACCCGTTTTATCTGTCAGCTTTTCCAGGATCATCGGTAAAGAATATACTTTAGTTCGCGCTGCAGCCAGTTCAAGCGCCAGGGGCAGCCCATCCAGTCTCGCGCATATGTTCGCAATAGTCGCTACATTGTCTTCAGTAATGTGAAAAGCAGGATTAACAGCCTGAGCGCGTTCGACGAAAAGACGAATAGCCGGAAATTGTGCAACATACTCTACAGTGGACATATCATCTGGCGCGCAAACTTCGAGCGGTGGTACCTCGAATTCATGCTCTCCATACAGCCGCAGCACAGACCGGCTTGTCACCATAATCTTGAGCAGCGGGGCAGTGCTCAACAAATCGCCGACAAAAGACGCGATATCAGGGATTTGCTCCACATTATCCAGTACCAGCAAGAGCGACTTTTCTCGCAAAAAACCCTTGAGCAAATCTTCGCGTGATGACATACGCTGCGTGCCGAGATCGCCCCGCGTAACCGGCTCCGACAGACCCAGCGCCTGTACAATCGTCGAGGGCACAAGCATAGCATCGTGAATGGTTGCCAGCGACACAAAAAATACCCCATCGGCGAAATCATGCCGCACCGCGTGCGCCGCTTTCAACGCCAGGCGCGTTTTGCCAACCCCACCCGTTCCAAACAGCGTCAGCAGGCGCACCGCTGGCTGTCGAATACGATCCAGTAGCGCCTGCACCAGCGCTTCACGTCCGATAAGCGAAGTAGATGCCACGGGCAAGTGCGCGTAAGCTGAAAGCGCCGCTAAATTCGCCAGGTTGCTCCGGGACGCTGACTCAAGTCTGTTCAACGGAGTAGCGTTCCACTCTTCATCGGAAAAGCTTTCCTTGCGCAAACCCATCAACGCCAGAAATTCGATAGCCTCGACCTGAGTGGTGATTGCCTCCCAACTCGCTAGCGTTTTGATCACATTCTTGACTTCCTCATAAGTTAGAAAAGTCTGCTTCGCGCCATGCAGTTTGCGGCTCAATACCCTTAAATCGATGCCCAGCGCGATAGCCAGTTCCTTCTGAAGCCGCCCCACCTGGCGGCGCGCCTCAGCAACTTTCTCGCGAAAAAGATCGAAGTTGATTGGAAAATCATGAGGATATTGGGGATACCATAGATAGGAGTGTTGGGTAGTATGAGAATGGGTGTGAGATTCAGTAGCCATAAAAATCCGCTCCTCCATAATTCTAACAAGTCTGCGCGTACCCCGTAGCCGCCCCCTATTATATCTTATAAATAGGGGAAGTCCAGATTTTTGGGACACACACAGGACTTATTGAATCACTTTTAAATCACTTTTAAATCACCTTAGCGCTTTTTCTCACTTTTGTCTGGTTGTATACTCCGCAAGGCGATACGGAGCGCTGTGGCAGGGGGGGAAGCCAGATATTGACAGGTAAGCAAAGTCGTATTCGGCTTTCCTGTTACAGCGCTCTTCGCCGAAAAATTCTTCTCACACTCTTCGCCGAAAAATCCGCTTACACTCCATTACGTGGTTCTGCGTATACCGTGCGTTCGTGATCATAAATCACCATGCCAGGACCACCACCTTTCATATGGCGCACATAACGCTGCAGCGTATAATCGACAGGAACGCTGGTGCTACCCCGCGCCTGGCTGTACCACGCCGCCAGGGCAGCGGCCTGCTCAATAGCGCTGCGCGGAATGTCGCGCCCACCCGCCTTGATAATCACATGCGAGCCAGGAACACCGCGCGCGTGCAGCCACATATCATTCGACGAAGCCTGGTGGAAAGTCACATCCTCGTTCTGGCGGCTGTTCTTGCCAATTAAGAGGGTAAACCCCTCGTGGCTCAGCGCGTGTAGTGGCACACCACCGCCAGGCGGCACCGGCTTTCCCTTAGCCGACTTGCCGCCCTTACCTTTCCCCTTATACAGCGGCTTTTTTTGTTTCTGAACCGGCTTCGCCGCCCCCTTCGCGCCTCGCATATAACCGGCTGTTTGCGTCTCCGCCTTCACCAACGCCACTTCTGGGGGTGTATCGGCCAGCATCAGATCGGCCAACAACTGCTCGATCGTGGCAATCTCAACAGCGTTTTGTTCGATCTGCGGGGGAACCAGCGCCAGGGCGCGGCGCAACTTGTGATACTTATGAAATATGCGATTGGCATTACCCACAGCGTCCAGGCGCGGATCAAGCGGAACCGTCACCAGCGCTGGCGTCTCCTGACCCTCGAAGAAATTTTGTAACGTCACGCTCTGCGGCCCCTGTTTGACATCATTTTGATGAGCCAGCAGAAGATCCGCCCACAAACGATACTGATTAGCCTCCTCAGAAACCGCCAGTTCCATTTGCAGCAACTCAGCCTTGCGCCTGCACCGCTCCAAATGAGTGTGTAACACCTTGCGAACAGGCGCGCGCACACTCTCCATAGCATCGCGCCATTCCGCGCCCGCGTAAAACTCATCAATACACGTGTTGATTGACGCTGCCGCCTGTATGCTCACCCCCGCCATATCCGCATATTGCTCAAGCACATAAGGCGCGAAAGCGACATACCGTTGTATTGTACGGGCGTACCCTTGCGGTCGCCCTGGGGAGGGGATTGGGGCGTCTCCTCCATTTCCTTGCGCGCTCTCCGGTTGCTCAACGCGCTCAACCAGTTGTGGCTTCCAGGCATGAGCATTGTACAACGCTGCTATCTCGCGCGCGTTCCAGGCCACTTCTTCCCAGGTGTTTTCGTCCTGTAAAGGAAGCGCATCGCAATCGCCAGTAGCGCGATACACCACCTCGCGAGCCAGCAACTGACTGAAGCCGAGCAGATTTCTACTCAGAAGTTGCCAGAGGGTTGATTGTTCCGAGGCACGCGAGCGCCCTTTCTTCACCGGCGCTGGCCGCGCAGCCTCTTCCAAAGACGCCGCCACCAGTTGTGAAGCGGTGAGCGTGGTAGGGTCTAAACGCGGCAGGGATTGCTCGCCAACCACGCGCATTTGTGGCGGCGGCGCGACGTATGGCACATTGGGCGCAATGACGCGGTACCGATTAACGTCAGCCCCAACATGCTTGAGACAACCCAAAATCATGCCCTGTTCATCGCAGAAGATCACATTGCTCAGGCGTCCCATGATCTCGATAATCAGCCGGTAACGCACCCGTTCATCGCTATCAACATCCCTGCGCGAGCTAGCGATGATCTCGATTACCCGTTCCCAGCGCGGCTGCTCAATGGCCTCGATGCGCGTTCCTTCCAGGTACTTGCGCAGCAGCATAATAAACGCGGGCGGCTCACTGGCAATTTTAGCAGGCTTACGCGCCGTCAGATGCGCCCGCGCCAACTGCGGATGCGCCGAAAAATAGAGCCAGCGGTTCTGCCCACCCTGCCCACCCCCACCAGGCGTATAGCACTGCATAGCTACCGTATGTTCGGTCGGCTGAATCACCGTATCAATACGCGCTCCGGTCAACAAAGTGCGCCACTCATCAGCGATAGCGGCCAGCGTTATGGCATCAACAAACATAACCTTATCCTATTCGATTCTGCTCCCGCATCCCTACAGCATACAACTGCATGTTGTACAATAAAGATAACAAACAGTTCCGCAACGTTTTCTCTTGATCGTCAGTATAACAAAGAGTGGACATGGTGTATAGCGACCAGGGCGGGTCTTCGCCGCTCTCGCGGCCACCCGCCCTGGTTGAACCCGACACTCTGGATATTCAGGGAGCGTAGGACAAACAGTATGCAACTTGAGATGGAGCGTCAAATGTCCCAAAAGCAGGGGACATCCCCACCATCACCTCACCATGGACTTCTCTTCGTGCTCTCAGCCCCGTCCGGCACCGGCAAAGATACCGTCATCAACACGGCCAGAGCGCAAGGAATTGACTTTTTCGTAGTTCCTTCAGTCACAACCCGCCCGCCACGCCCTGGCGAAAGCGAAGGCAACCCCTACAGATTTGTCAGCAAAGAAACGTTCGAAGATCTCGTCGGAAAGGACGAGTTGCTCGAATTTGCCAATGTGCATGGCAACTGGTACGGCCAACCGCGCCAGCCTATCCGCGATAATTTGAGCGCGGGCCGCGATGTTCTGCTCAAAATCGATGTCAAAGGCGCGGCCACTGTACGCAAGAAAGTGCCGCAAGCTATCTTCATATTTCTTGTGCCTGAGTCAATGGAGGAATTGGCAGCCAGGCTCGTCAATCGCAACACCGAGACGGAAGAAGAACTCAAACGCAGACTGGAAGACGCCCACCACGAGCTAGCCGAGCAAGATTGGTACGATTATGTGATTACAAACCGCCAGGGACACGCAGCAGAAGCCGCCGAGCAGTTACATGCCATCATGATAGCAGAACATAGTCGGGTTCACCCTCGTCAAGTAACGATTTAATCACAGCAGAGAGGATTAAGCACGTATGTCAGATGAACGTTTTATGCAGTCAGGCACCAGGGAGCGCAACCTGGGCATGGAACTTGTGCGTGTTACCGAGGCCGCTGCCTTGAGCGCGGGACGTTTTATGGGCAAGGGCGACAAGATTAAAGTTGACCAGGCGGCCGTCGATGCCATGCGCCAGGCCCTGGACGGCGTTGACATGCATGGAGTCGTAGTGATCGGCGAGGGCGAAAAGGACGAAGCCCCTATGCTCTATATCGGCGAGGAAATTGGCAATGGCACTCCTCCCGAAGTCGATGTCGCCGTTGACCCGGTGGATGGCACGCGCCTGACCGCGCTCGGCATGTCAGGAGCCATCGCCGTAGTCGCTACGGCTGAACGCGGCACTATGTATTCCGCGCCTCCCGGCGTCTACTATATGGAGAAGATCGCGGTTGGCCCCTTTGCCCGTGACGTGATCGACATCAACGCCCCTATCTCCACCAACCTCGAACGCATCGCCCGCGCACGCGACGCGCGTATCGATGATTTGACGGTTGTGATACTGGAACGCCCGCGCCACGCCGAGATTATCAAGCAGGTGCGCGAGGCCGGCGCGCGTATCCGGCTTATCATGGATGGCGACGTGTCAGCAGCGATTCAGGCCGCAATGGAAGATTACCGGGGCGTGGATGTCCTGTTTGGCATAGGCGGCGCGCCAGAAGCAGTGCTGGCAGCCGCAGCCATCAAATGCATCGGTGGCGCCATCCAGTGCAAAATTTGGCCGCGCAGCAACGAGGAACGCGACAAGCTAAAAGCCGACGGCATTGATCTCGATAAAATATATATGACCGATGACCTGGTGAAAGGCAATGATGTAGCATTTGCCGCCACCGGCATCACCACCGGAGAACTGGTCGATGGCGTGAAATATTTTGGCTGGGGCGCGCGCACCTCGTCCATCATGATGCGCTCCCGTTCAGGCACCGTGCGTTACATTCAGGCCCGCCACAAGTGGCACACTTCTCCCGATAGTCTGGGCAAATCCAGAAAATAAAAATGGGAGAAATACACGGCATCCATCGCGATGGATGCCATGTATTTCTCCCATTTTTATAACTTCTCCAATTTCTCAATTACCGCGTCGGCTACCTGCGACGTTCCCACAGCCGTATGGTCGTCTGATCGCGGTTTGAGATCGTAGGTCACATTCTTCCCCTCGGCAATCACCTGCGCCAGGGCTTTTTCAAGACGAACGGCCGCATCCTTCTCGCCCAGGTGACGCAGCATCATGACCCCCGAAAACATCATAGCCATCGGATTGACCTTGTTCTGACCGGCATACTTGGGCGCGCTGCCATGCACCGGCTCAAACACCGCGTACTGACCGCCAATATTCGCGCCCGGCGCAACCCCCAAACCTCCGATCAATCCGGCTGATAAATCGGAGATGATATCGCCATACAGATTGGGCAGCACCAGCACATCGTAGACCTCGGGTTTCTGCACCAGTTGCATACACATGTTATCCACGATGCGATCCTCGAACTGGATATCAGAATACTCTTTGGCAACTTCTTGCGCGACCGAAAGAAACAAACCATCAGAAAATTTCATGATATTAGCTTTGTGAACCGCCGTAACCTTGCGCCTTCCGTTGGTTCGCGCATATTCAAAAGCAAATTTGACAATGCGACGAGTCGCCAGAACCGATATATACTTAATGCTGATAGCGGAATTTGCATCGAGGCGGCTGCCTGTGGTGCGCGCGATGGTTTCGAGCATCTCTTCTTGCGCCGGAGTCCCGCGCTGGAACTCGATGCCAGAATAGAGGTCTTCGGTATTCTCACGCACGATAATCAGATCAATATGATCGTAACGCGAGCGCAAGCCTTGATAGGTTTTGGCCGGTCGCAGGTTGGCGTACAGGTCAAGCTTTTTCCTGAGCGCGGCATTCGCGCTGCGCGACCCACGCCCCACCGGCGTAGTAATCGGCCCTTTCAAACCCACCTTTGTCAGTTTTATCGATTCAATAACTTCATCGGGTAAAACAGTACCATACTTTTCAAATACCTCTAATCCCGCCTTTTGTACATGCCAGTCGAACTGCACCCCCGTCGCCTCCAGCACGCGACGAGTCGCCTCCGTTATCTCCGGCCCCGTTCCATCCCCAGGAATAAGCGTCACTGCATATTGCATCAATTCCTCCAAACCAGCAGAGCTTCCGATATGAACGCTATTGCCAGCACTGAATTATAGCACACGCACTCACTATTTCGTATAGGGTAGGAAATTTACTTTTTGCTCGTCGATGTGCTTTTGCCACTGACGCTTCTTTTCGTCTTCACCGTCGTTTTCCTCTTCGCGGTGGAAGCTGTAGTTTTTTTTGTTGCAGTTCGCGTTGTCGTCTTTTTAGCTACCCCTCTCGAAGCTGTTGTCGCAGTAACGCGGCGCGTAACCCTGGCTCTCGTCTTTGTCGCAGGTTTTTCCAGGGCATCTTGCGACGCCTCACCCTCACCAGTCGATTGCTTGCGTGTCGCGCGACGGGTGGCCGCGCCAATTTGATGGGGCTTTTCATCAGCGCTGCGCCGCGGCACGATGACTTCCGTGTAGCACACGGGATCTGCGCCTACACGCGCCACAACCATCAGGCCGTTACAGTTGGGGCACAGCTCAGGCACAGGCTTTTCCCAGATGGCGAAGTTGCAGGTTGGATAATTGTTGCAACCATAGAAGATGCGCTTCTTCTGCTTCGTTTTGCGTTCTACCAGGTCTCCGCCGCAATTCGGGCAGAGCGCGCCCGTCTTAATCACCACCGAGCGGCCGTAGCGGCACTCTGGGAAGCCCGAACAGGAAATGAAACGTCCAAAGCGTCCGGTGCGAATCACCAGGTTGCGCCCGCAGTCTGGACAAGCCTCGTCCAGTTCTTCGACTGGCTTCTGCACGCGGTTCATCTCAGCCTCGGCCTTTTCCATCGACACCTTAAAATCGCCGTAGAAGTGGCGCAGGAACTCTATCCAGGATTGCCTGCCTCCTTCCACATCATCCAGCCGGCGCTCCATATCAGCCGTAAAACCAACATCCACAATATTCGGGAAGTGCTTGTTCATAACCTCATTGACGGTCTCACCCAGCCAGGTCGGCATAAAGCGCCGCTGCTCCTGCTCAACATAGCCGCGATCCTGAATAGTGCTGATAATAGGAACATAGGTACTTGGGCGTCCAATACCCTGCTCTTCCAGTTCTTTAATCAAACTGGCCTCGGTAAAGCGGGGGGGCGGCTGCGTAAAATGCTGGGCCGATTGCAAATCATGCAGGTGTAAGGCCTCACTAGCGGCCAGCGCCGGCAGCGTTTTCTCATCGTCCTCGTGCGGCCAGACCGCGTAAAAGCCCTGGAATTTGAGATGCGAACCACTGGCGCGAAAAACATACTGGGCCGCGACGATATCAGCGCGTACCGTATCAAACACCGCTGGCGTCATGAAGCTGGCCACAAAACGCCGCCAGATCAAGTTGTACAGCTTGAACTGATCTGCCGACAGGTGCGATCTGACTAGCTGCGGAGTCAACGCGGCATCCGTCGGGCGAATAGCTTCATGCGCGTCCTGCGTGGTAGCCTTCATCTTGCCCGTGCGTCCTGCCCCAACATACTGTTCCCCAAATTCCTGACCGATGTAGCCTTTGACACTCTTCTGCGCCTCATCAGAGATGCGCGTGGAGTCTGTGCGCATATAGGTTATCAAACCCTGGTGACCGCGCTCGCCCAGTTCGATGCCCTCGTACAATTGTTGCGCAATGCTCATCGTTTTCTTGGGCTTGAAGTACAACCGCGACGATGCATCCTGCTGCATAGTGCTGGTTGTATAGGGCAGATTTGGCTGGCGGCGTTGTTCTTTCTCCTCAACCTTCAGAACCGTGTAAGTCGCGCCTTTCAAGTCACCGAGAATGGCATCTGCCTCCTCTTTAGAAGTAATCTTGATACGCCCCTTAGACACCTGGACAGTCTTAGCGCCATTTAGCCCATTGCCACCGGTGCCGTTCGCCAGGGCGAGTTGCGCGTTCGCCTCTCCCTGCTCTTCACCTTCGGGCGCGTTTTCCGCTCGATTAAACTCGGCAATATCTTTGAAACGTGTTATCAAGCTGGCTTCAAAACGCTCGACTTCTCCCAGTTTACTCAGCAGCGCGGTTATGCTCCAATATTCTTCTGGTACAAAAGCGCGAACCTCACTTTCGCGATCACAGATGAGTTTAAGCGCCACCGACTGCACGCGCCCGGCGCTCGTACCGGATTGTATGCGCCGCCACAGCAGCGGGCTGATTTTATATCCCACCAGCCGGTCCAGCACGCGCCGCGCCTGCTGTGCGTTAAAAAGGTCTTCATCGATCTCACGCGGCTTCCGAATGGCTTGCTGCACAGCCCCTTTGGTAATTTCATTGAAGACGGCGCGGTGTGGATGCTGTAACCCCAGCGTTTCTTTCAGCGACCAGGCGATAAATTCACCCTCGCGGTCAGGGTCAGGGGCCAGGTAGACCTCCTCAGCGCGCTGGGAAGCTGCTCTCAGTTCATCGATCAACTTATCTTTTTTCTCGATGATCTCATATTGCGGCGCAAAATCTTTGCGCGTATTCACGCCCAGCCCTTTTTTCGGCAAATCGATGATATGCCCCATCGAAGCTCGCACTTCATAATCCCGCCCCAGAAATTTTTCTATCGTTTTTGCTTTCGCAGGGGATTCAACAATTACTAATTTTTTTGCCATTCACTTTTACCCTGATACCTTCTTATTTATGGATGTACCGCAGCAACACACTACCATTAGCTACAGCCTCACCCTCAATCAATACACTCGCAAGCCATCTCACAGCATAGGATAGCACATGTTGACAAGAGGGTTGCAATTATTTCATGACTACACCCGATTTCCAGCATAGAATAACACACTCTGTCTAGTATCTATTCCAAACATTCGATCCCAGGGCGGGGGCAAGTCCTCTCTATGGCAATCATTTGCAAACATTTACACTTGACCCTTTGGCGGCTGCAAGCTATACTGCAACTGGTACAATAGTGATATAGGAGCTTGTTGGAGGAACCATTATGCCTGAGAAAAAGCCTTCTCTACCAGGAAAACAAGAGAAGCGCGCGCAACAGCACAAGAGTGAAAAGGTAACTTTACCTTCTTCTAAAGTTCGCCGGGCAACCAACAACAAGCGTTCCTCTAAACGCCGGACTCGTTCGCTGCAAGCAGGGCTTGCCGTAATGGGAGGCCGCGCTGCCGGCGCCATCAGTCGCCGCTTGCACCTGGGCGGCGGCACCAGTATCGCGGGAGAAGTGGCGCAACGCATTTATCCCGATATTGTCAACCATCTTTCCTCGCAGCTGGCTTATGGCAGCGTGTTGGTGACGGGCACCAACGGCAAAACAACCACCAGCGGCTTCATCGCGGCCATCCTGAGCGACGCCGGTCTGCGCGTCTGGCGCAACCGCGAGGGTTCTAATTTGATGCGCGGCATCGCGGGCGCGCTGGTTATTCGCGCGCGTCCAGGCGGAAACCTGCGCCGGACTGGCCAGGCTATCTCGATCTTTGAAGTCGATGAAGCCGTTGTGCCGCATATGGTAGAGGCCGTTCCCCTGCGCGTAGCCGTCTTTACCAACCTGTTTCGCGATCAACTCGACCGCTATGGAGAAGTGGACAGTGTTTCCACTCGCTGGCAAAAGGCCGTCAACGCGCTGCCCGCAAGCACTACTATGGTACTGAACGCCGACGACCCTGCGGTAGCTCTGCTTGCCGAGTCTCGCCAGGACAACGTCGTCTACTTCGGCATCGATGATGCCACACTCGACCTTGCCGCACAAGGAATCCCACCAGAGCGTCACCAGACCATTGATACGCGCGCGTGCGCAAAATGCGGCGCGGAACTCATCTACTCCCTGCGTTTCTATAGCCACCTCGGCCACTATCTGTGTCCCAACTGCGGCAGCGCTCGCCCACAACCGCACGTGCGCGCCACCAGCGTCACCATGAATGCCTTCGATCAACTCCGCATCACCGTTGAGACACCCACGCGGCAGGGCGAAATCGTGATCCCCCTGCCGGGCTTCTATAACATCTACAACGCCCTGGCAGCCATCGCGGCAACCCAGGCGCTACAGATCAACTGGGAACCCATCGTCTCCGGCATCCAACAATTCAAACCCGCCTTTGGGCGCGGAGAACGAGTGCAGGTCGCCGGACGTACCATCCGTATCTTGCTGGCAAAAAATCCGACCGGCTTCAACGAAGTACTGCGCACCCTCTTTAGCGAGGGCGAAAAACGGCATATCCTGCTGGCGCTCAACGACAACATCGCCGATGGCCGCGACATTTCCTGGATCTGGGACGTTGATTTCGAGCGAATAGCGCAGCAAACAACCACGCTGACCATTACTGGTACGCGCGCCCTCGATCTCGGCCTGCGCCTGAAATACGCGGGCATCGATGCGCAAGCCATGAACATCGTCCCGCTTACACCCATACGCGCCGCCGGCAAGGAAGCGGGAGTCCGGCCCCAGGAAAAAGAAACCGCCCACGCCGCATCAAATGGCAGCGTGACCGGAGCGCGTAGAACTCGACCCAGGGCAAAGCTTGCTCAAACGCATGGGCTGGCCTACGCGCTGGATTCCGCGCTGCAACAAACCCCGGTGGGTGAAACATTATTTGTCATTCCAACGTACACTGGATTATTAGATATTCACCGCGAACTTGAACGTCGTGGATTAACACCCCACTATTGGGAGGAGAAAGGCCCGTGAACGCCAGCAACAAACCACTTTTCACGCTGACCCTGGGACACCTGTACCCCGCCCAGTTGAACCTGTACGGAGATCGCGGCAATATCATCACGCTGCAACGCCGCTGCCAGATGCGCGGCATCGCGTTGCGCGTCGTGCAACTGGGCATCGGCGATGCTCTCGCTCCCGACGAATACGACCTGCTCTTCATCGGAGGAGGACAGGATAGAGAACAGGCGCCCGTCGCGCAAGATATCTTCGAGATGAAGGGTATCGGCCTGTGGGCTGCCGTGGAAGACGACATGCCTGTGCTGGCCGTCTGTGGTGGCTATCAATTGCTCGCCCACTATTACCGGCCTGCCAGCGGCCCCGATATGCGCGGCCTGGGCATCTTCGACGCCTGGACTATCAACAAAGGAGCCAGCGTCCCACGCTGTATTGGCGACATCGCTATCGAGTGGAATGGCAGCACACTTGTAGGCTTTGAAAATCATGGCGGGCGTACCTACCTCGGCACCGCAAAGCCCCTGGGCAAAGTGCTGAAAGGCCACGGCAACAATTCCGAAGATCATAGCGAAGGGGCCATGTATCGCAATGCCTTTGGCACCTATTTGCACGGCTCGCTGCTCCCCAAAAACCCGCACTTTGCCGATCACTTGCTGGCATTAGCCTTACGCCGTTCCTTTGAATTGAACGATGACGACCTGAAGAAAATTTTCCCCAGGTATCTCTCGCTTGAGGAACGATCAGCGCAGGTGACGCGGGGACGCGCCGCGAAAAAGCATGGCGCGGGCGGCGCGGTCAACGGCATCATACCCGCGCCCATCGATCTCAACGATACCCTGGAGTGGGAGGCCCATGCCTCAATGCTTGAACGTCTTGGATTGCGCTCTGCGGCAGGCGCCGCGCTACGTCACCGGTAGGGGCCAGGATGGTCCCTTCTGATGACCAGGAAGGTCACATGAGTACTGACAGGTCTTTAGCTCGCTGTTCATTCTGCGGAAAACGCTCGCCCGAAGTCAAACATATGGTAGCTGGCCCCGGCGCCGCCTACATTTGCGATGTGTGCCTGGAGTTATGCCTTGAGATTTCACACGATCTAGCGCCATTCTCCCCCAAAGCGCTGGAGCTGGCATCGCGACCGCCGGTTGTCATTCCCGCGCCACAAGAACTACCCGCGCCCTCCATCACAGGCGCGAAGAGAGAGCCACTACGCGCCATCGTCATTGAACTGGAACAGAAACAACAGGATCGCACCATGATGCTGCGCGAGTTACAAATCTATCAGGAACACTTCGAACTGCATTACCTGTGGATTCGGCCACCATTTCGAGCAGGCTTTGCCTTTGTGCCGCGTATCATCTTCCAGGTTTCCGATAACCTCGGTAATCTGTGGGCAGGCGATCGTGGAGGCATGTTGTTAGCGCGTCCAGAACTGAGCAATGGCCCGGACCTGGCCGTCTACCAGGGCTATGCGCGTTTCAGCCCCCTACCCCCACTCGATACGCGCCGTTTAACAATTCACGCCATCGACCCCCTCGGCCAATTCGAGCAACCGCCGCTACACCCCTGGCAGTTTGAAGTGACACTGTAATTTTCCAGGGCGGGGGCAAGCCCGGCCCGTACCCTATACGAAAGCCTTTTGCGTTTTATTGCTTTGCCGTATAGGGTACGGGCCGGGCTTGCCCCCGCCCTGGTCCACTGGTACTGCCCTTTCTGCTATTCAGTTACGCCCTCGAGCGCCGGCACAAGCAATCCATAACCGCCCTTTTCCAGGCGGTAGATGACATTGACGCTGCCGGCCTCCTCGTTATAGAAGGGATAGAAATCCAGGTGGTACGCCTCCATCTGCGCGATTACCTCGTGATCGGTCATCGGGCGCGTTGCGATCCGTCGAATTTCCATGACCTTCGACCAGATTTCTTCGTTGCGCTCCTCCTCGATTGCATCTTCAACAGGCAAAGTTTGCTGCTCATCGTCCTCTACCAGTGCGGTAAGATCGCCAGAGCGCGAAAGGGAGAGTACTTTCATAGGAAGTGCCTGGTGGCGGCGCGCGGTCTGGCGGCCTTTCTGATGGCCCAGTTGAGCCGTGATTTTATCCAACGCCATATCTAAAGCCATGTTCGCGTTGACCGCGCTTACTTCGCTATGAACTGGGCGAGCGCTGTTAGTAAGCGCAAGTTGTACGCAGTAGCGGTCGCGCGCGCTGCGCGTCTGTTCCTCCGAAACAGTCACCTCAACGCGAGCATCCTCTCCTGCAAAGCGGGAAAGTCGTCGTACCTTCTGTTCGATATGCTGGCGTAAACGAGGCGAGACATCCATCTGTTTCCCTTTGATAATGATTTGCATGATTTGCCTTCTCTTTCCAATCCAACAACATGACAAAACCAGGGAACGGGAGATTCCAACACCGCGAGAAATGAGACTTCCCACCTCTAATTATACCACCCATGCGAAGAAATGAGAGGAAAATCACCCTCATTTCCCCCTTGCAGTCCTCTCAAATTCGTCACATGTAACGAATACTACATACACATGAATATCCTGTAAACAAATGTGCGACCTTGCATCATACGTTTCCGTTGTGCCATGAACATTTCGTCATTTTTCTGACAGTGATTTTAATACAATGTTCACTTTTCAGTGATATGATGTATATGATAAAATGCAAACATATGTTACAATATACCAGTGGGAGGGCCAGAGGAACATGACACAGTTACCAAATGATCAGCACATAACGTATCAATTTCAGTTTCGCAAATGTGGCAAAGCATCATGCAGCACTTGCCGTGAAGGTCAGGGACACGGCCCTTATTGGTATGCCTACTGGCGCGAAGGTTCGCGTTTGCGCTCCGGCTATATTGGCAAGATTTCTCCCGAAGAGGCTGGCTACGCGCAAACAGCAGGCGCGCGCTAACTGCTTCTGCCTCCATACCAACAAAATGCACAACCAGATAGCACGACGCACCTGATACGTTGTGCTATCTGGTTGTTCTTTCTCATCACTCTTGTAAAAGACCTATCCCACCTGTGATAGAATGAGATTCATCATCATACTTCTCTGGAGACTGGAGAGCGCAACAGGATGAAATGTCCGTTCTGTGGAAGCAGCGAATCACGCGTAAAAGACTCGCGGGATGTGGGCGACGCCGTGCACCGCCGCCGCGAATGCGAGCAATGTAAAGGGCGCTTTAGCACCTACGAACGAGTCGAGAAAACCCAACTCATGGTCATTAAACGTGACCTGCGACGCGAACCTTTTGACCGCCAGAAACTCTTCATCGGCATCAGCAAAGCCTGCGAGAAACGGCCTCTCTCGGTAAACGATATCGAAAACGCCGTTGAAGAAATCGAGCAGGAAGTCTATCGCCAGGGCAAACAGGAAGTTCCTGGCAGCGTCATCGGCGAACTGGTTATGGACCACCTGCGCAAAATGGATAAGATCGCCTATATTCGCTTCGCCAGCGTCTATCGCTCCTTCGGCGATGTCGAAACCATGTTTGAGGAAATCCAAAACCTGTTGAACCGCGAAAAAAGCGAATAATGAGAGAGAAGAGGCAGCCGCCGGCTGCCTCTCTCTCTCATTATTCGCTTTTGCTCTCAATCTTGCGCAGCCGTTTGCTGAGCACCGACAGGAGCTTCAAACCAATTTCAGGATGCTCGCGCACCACTGCGCGAAAATCCCAGACCGGCAGCAGGAGGGCCGTTACATCATCAACGGCAGTCACCGTGGCCGACCGTGGTAAATCATCCAACAAGGCCATTTCGCCCAGCACGTTGCCGGGACCGTAGGTTCCCAGGTCTGTTTCCGCCCGATCAGGATTCTTTGCCAGCGTCGTTTTAACGTGCCCACTGATAATGATGTATAATCCTACGCCCGAATCGCCCTGCGTAATCAACGTAGAGCCTGCGCTATATTTGCGCTCCTGGCAACTTTTGGAGAGCGCCTGGAGTTCTTTTTTATCCAGGCTGGAAAAGAGGTCAACGCGCGCCAGGGTGTCTTCATGCATGGGGTTCACTCCTTTGCACCAATTGTGATGTTATTGACCAGACCATGATGCCATTTTGTGTCTCAGAGCTTATCTTATCACATCCACACTGTCAAGCCTTGCGCCACCAATGATTCCCCGTAAGCGCACCTGAGATTCTTCGCTGCGCTCAGAATGACAGGTGCGAGGGTTGTCATTCTGAGCGCAGCGAAGAATCTCTCCCTCCTGAGAGCAGCGCCTCTCTTTGACTTTCTGCTGCCTACGAACTACAATAAACGCAAAGAAACTCTCACGAGCAAAATCGCGTCATTACATATAGAACAGAGAAACAACGCACTTATAGAGTAGAATGTGGGTATCATGGCAGTACAGGACGTTAAAGCGGCGGAACAGCGCTTTCAGGATGGCATTGAGGCCACCCAGGAAGGCAGGCTGGATAGAGCAGTTGAGGCTTTCGGCGATGCGGAAATACGTTTCAGATTAGCCGGTGATTTCAAGCGGGCTGGTGATAGCCGTGTCTTGATCGCTGACGCGCAGCGTCAAAATACTATGCTGGAACAGGCCACGAATAGCTATCAAAAGGCCATCAAGCTGTACCAGCAAGCCAACCAGCCCTTGAATGAAGCAGGCGCGACGCTGGCCCTGGGCCACGTTGAACGGCAACAGGCGCACCTCGATAACGCGCAAGAAGCGTACCAGCAGGCCTGGCGACTCTATGCGCCGCTCGATCAAGAGCAGGGATTGGGCAACGCCACCCTGGCAATGGGTCATATCGAAATGCAGCGCGGTCGCATGGACGCTGCCGCAGAGCATTACCAGAAAGCCGCAGCCTACTATGCCGGCGCGCGTGATAGCACCAACGAGGCCGATGCGCGGCGCAGCCTTGCCGATGTGCAGCGACTCACAGGACGTTTTGACGAAGCCAGCGCCGAATACCAGCGCGCCCTGCAGGTGTACCGCGCCGGCAGGGATAACTTCGGCGTAGTGGACGCGCTGCTCGGCCTGGGGCGCATCTATCTCGACCAACTGCTCCTCGATGACGCCGCTTCATCCTACACAGAAGCGCTTCAGATGGCACGCGGCCTGGAATACGAGCTGGGCGAGGCCGACGCTGAACTAGGGTTGGCCGAACTGTCCATGGTGCGCAACCGCGTTGACCAGGCCTTAAACGGCGCGCAATCAGCGCAACAAAAATACACCGCCGTGCATAATGCCTTGGGCACAGCCCATGCAAACCAGCTATTGGGCGAAATCAACCTGCGCCGGGGCCAACTCTCGTATGCCAGCGGCATGTTGGAACGCTCCCTGCGCACCTATAAAGCCATCGCCTATCGTGTCGGCCAGGCAGAATCGGCTGCGGCGCAGGGCGAAGCGCAATTGTTGCGCGGTTTCCTGGCAAGCAGCCTTAAGAGTTTTGAAGAGGCACAGAAACTGGCGCATTCCCTTCGTAACTCCCACATCGAATGTGCTGTTTTACGCGGGCAAGGCGATGCGTACAGCCGCCAGGGACACACCGCGCAGGCGGAAGACCGCTACCAGGCAGCGCGACAACTGGCCCAGGCGCTATCATCTCCCATCAAAGAACGGGAGACGGCAAACATCATCCTGCGCAGCGCCCGCCTGGCCCTGTTCAACGGGCGGCTGGGCGAGTCGTTCACATACCTGGACGCCGTCAAGCCCCTGCTTCCAGCTATCGAGCCGCCATCGCAGGCCCACCCACTGACCGCGCTAATGCAAGGGCAATGGCACATGATGCTGGGAAATTTTGCGCAGGCCGAAACACATTTCAATCAGGCGCGCAGCCAGGCCGAAGCCCAACAAGAGCCAATGCTAGCCGCCGAAAGTGTGCTGGCCTTAGCGCAAACGCGCCTGTCTCGCGGCGAACTGGATGCCGCCGCCGACACTTTCCGCGCTGCTGGACGCCAGTTCCAGCAGCTAGAAAGCACGAGAGGCGACGGGCAGGCCATGCTGGGTCTCGCGCAAACCCTCATCGGGCAGCAAGCGTGGGAACAGGCCAGAGAACAGTGCGACGGAGCATTGACGCGCTTCCAACAAAGCGACGACCAGCCAGGACAGGCCGACGCGCAATTCGCCCTGGGACTGGCGCAACGCGGCAGCGGCGAGACACAAGAAGCCTTCAGCCACTTTGAACAGGCGTTGACACTGTACCACCAGCAGCAGCAACCGTTGGGTGAAGCTGACGCACACTTTGAACTGGCGGGAATCTCCCTGGAGCAGGGTCATATGGAACAGGCTCAGCGTGCCCTGACAGAAACTATTACGCTGGTAGAGCGGGTCATGAACACTCTCTCCCAGCCCGACCAGCGACGGGCCTTCTTACAACAATACGCCGAACTCTACGCGCTCACCGCCATTACTCAGGTGAGACGCGACCAGGATGCCCCGGCCAAACAAACGCTGGCTTCCTTCACGCGCATCGCGGGGTCGCGCGCCGTGATAGACTACATCAAAGCCTACGAAACCCAGATACCCGTGGCGGGCGAAGATATAAGTGAAACAGAGATGCCAGCAAACAAAAACCTGGTGAAACGCTTGAAGCAATTACGTAATATGCTTTAATATAACCGGGCCGCCTCTTATTCGTAATCATTCTAAGGGCGGGGGCAGGGTTGATGTGGAGAGGGGACCCTTGCGGTCGCCCTCCTCTATATCACAATAGTATGAAACATCTTGCTCTTAACACTTTGAAAGCTTATTATGATGATACTACCAGAACTGAATCTTGACGAAAGAACCGCTACAGCAGAGAGGATTCTATCATGACCATACATTTCTTACGCGGTGATTCGCAGGCGCCCAAAGGACACGCCATCTTCATCGCGCGCAGCACCGCCAATTCGCGCAATGTGCTGGCGACCTATTGTGTTGTCCCACCAACCCCGTTATCGCTTGCAAAATACCTTCCTTCATTTCTAGCATCGCAGTTATCACAGGAAGATTTGCAGGATGCCACGAATGTGCCTGTGATGCCCATCCCGCCTATGCTGGAAGAAGGAAGCACGCTGGAACATCTCCAGGTACTGGCAGATCGGCGCGATGATGACCTGGTTGATCTGGGCACCATCAACCCCAAAGATGATAGCGCTCGCATGCAACTGGTCGCCCAGGGATGCCAGGAATACGGGCAATATTACGTCAGCTATGCGTCAACTTTCCCCAAACAAGGCTACATAGAGTCGCCACAGGAGGAAATGGTTCCCCTCGATGACCTGGATACCGAAGAACTGCTCCTACAGACCATGAACGACGGCCAACGCCTGGCTGAACTGGGCAAGTTGGTGGGAGTTGCCCGTTACGCCATCGAAGGGCATGATACCAACTTGCTGCAAGACACCCGCAAACGCATGTCGAACATCGCCAGACTCATGCCTGAAAAGTACCATGGCCCCGAATTGATCTCGGCTGCAACAGACACCAGCGAGCGTGGTTCGCGGCTGGCGCAATTGTACCTTGAACGTGGATATAAATTGCTCAATGAGGAATACGCGGACATTCCCAGCATTGAGCGTACCATTCGAGAATTACAAAATTAGTTACAACCGCCCATCAGGGCCGGACAGAGGATTGAAAACGCTATGCCAACTGTAGGAATGAATACGGATATCACACCACTTGTCAATGCCATACTCGCAGGCAACACAGAGCAAATAACGGGTATCGCGCGCGAACTGGTAACAGGAGGCGCGGGGGCCAGCGAGCTGATCGGACGCATAGGCATGATTGCCGCCCATGGCGATAGCGAGGGTCATGCCATCCTGACCCTCGCGGCCGCCAGCATGATGTCGCGCTGGTTTATCTCCCTGCAACATCTGCAAGGCGAAGACCCCATGGATCACAGACCCGAACTGCCCTTGCTCATACAGGCCGCGACCGCAGCTAGACCCGCAATACAGGCGGGCAGCAAAGCCCAGGACAGCTATCCTGAGCCGCTTTTCCCCAGCGGCCTACCGGAAGGGCAGACCGTCAACACCATGCTGACCGGCGCCATATTTAAGGGCGATGCGCTCATGGTGGATCGCCTGTTATCAGGTCTGTACGGCACCGGCGCGGACTATCGCACGATCTGTATCCGGCTCTACGACTCTATTTCCACCACCTTCCAACAGGCAGGACACCCCTTTATGTTTGCCGCGCGCGGTTTCCAGTTGCTCGACTCCGTCGAATGGGGCACGCGCATGCCCAACATCCTGCACTGGCTCGCGCCGCACATCCCCGTACGTACCGAAGAACCGGCCTGGGTTGAGACGGTACGCAGCTTCCTCGCCGAGCCGTCGCACAGCCTGGCAAGCTATCGCACCCGCCTGTCCGCGCCCAGAGATGAAAACGCGCTACCACTGCGCCGCCTGATCCTCAGCGACGCCACCATGCCACAAATTTGCCAGGGCGTGTTCGACGCGCTTATCAAGAACGGAGCCTCTTCTCGTGGCATCGGCTCTGTCCTCTCCCTGACCGCCAGTGATTTGCTCCAGCGCGTCGGCGACGCCGATCGCGACGCATTCATACATATCGCGCATGGGCTGCTCTTCGCCTCCGCCGTGCGTCTCGCCTTCACTCAGGTGCAGGAAGTTGAAGCGCTGCCTCTCATATTCATGGCCGCCTGTTACCTGCACGCGCTCCATACCGAACTTCCAGCACAGGCAGCCACCGCGCAAGTCAGCGCAACTCGCTCTACCATCATGGGCGGCGGCTTAATCGCCCCCTCCTTGCTCGAAACACTGGGCGAACAGCTTCAGGCGCAGGACATTAACGGAGCGCTTGCCACAGCGCGTCGCTATCTTCTGCTCGGTCACGACGCCCGCGCCATGTTCGCCATCATTGCCCTTGCCGCCGCGCAAGCCGATGCTACCGCCGATGCAGGCCACACCCTGCAAATCACCCAGGCAGCAGGAGAAGAATACATGGCATGGCCCACCGCCCTGCGCGACACCACCATCGACAGTTTGCTACACGTCGCCGTGCGCGCCGTTATTCAAAAATAAGCCACAGATGGATATGAGCCGGTGTAACGACAGAGTCGTTACACCGGCTCATATCCATCTGTGTTCAACTGCAATTTTTTGTTCATTTGAATCGTCTATTAAGCTATAATTAACTGCATCGTGTTTCTAAGAATGCCTGAAAGATCTATTTTTGTATCAGGGAAGAGGACTTATGCGCAAACGTATCGTTATCATTATGGGTATAGTGATGTTCGTTTTATCATCGTGTACCTTATTTGGCGGCAACCCCGCCCCTCAACTCACCCCCGTTGTCAAAGCGCCGCTGAATCAACAAATATTCACCTATCCTATGACCGGCATTTCTGATATCACCACCTTCGACCCCGCCCTGGCCTTTGACGCGCAATCGATCACCGCCATCCAGATGGTATTTACCGGGCTTGTGCAACTCAACGACCAGCAGCAGGTGGTCGGACAGCTAGCGCAAAACTGGAGCGTCAGTCCCGATGGTCTGAGCTGGACATTTCATCTGAAAAAGAACCTGAAATTTAGCGATGGCTCGCCCCTCACCTCGGCTGACGTGGCCTACAGCATCGACCGGGCTTTGCAGCCAACCACGAAATCAACCGTCGCGCCCATTTATCTCAGCCAGATTCGCGATTCCGATAAGCTGCTGGCCGGAAACGTCTCCACCCTTATCAATGACAGCCTGCTGACACCCGACGCCAACACCATTATCATCCAAACGAAAACAAAGTCGGCCTATTTCCTGGCCATGCTCACGCACCCCTGCTCTTACGTCATTGAAAAACATATGCTCTCGCTCTATGGCGCGAACTTCACCGATCACCTGATCGATGGCGGCGGCGCGGGGCCATTCCACGTCACAAAATACACACATGGCAAAGAGATCGACTTCGCGCCCAACCAGTTTTACTATAACGCCCATCCGCAACTGCAAAAGGTCATCTTCCCCTTCTACCCCCAGGACGCGGCCGCCTATAACGCTTACCAGGCAGGGAAGGCCGATGCTACCGGAGTGCCAATTTCCACCTTCGCCAATGACCGGAAACACCCGGATTTCCACCAGGTACCACAACTCTGGATCAACTACTACACCATGAACTACCTGACAAAGCCCTTCGATAACATCCAGATACGCCAGGCCTTCGCCCTGGCAATCGATAAAACGATCATCGCCAGCACGGTCTGGCATGGAACAGTGCTCCCCACCAACCATATCGTACCGGTAGGCATGAATGGCTATAACCCCGCGCTGACCGGTCCCGATGGCACGCAAAACCTGAAAGGCAACAGCACCCTTGCGAAAACGCTGCTTATGCAGGGATTGCAGGCTGAAAAATGGTCAAGCGTGTCACAAATGCCACCCATTAAATTGACCTATGCAAGCGGCGTCAGCAGCTTCGGCCAGGAAGTCACCGCCATGATTGGCATGTGGCAGAAAACGCTGGGCATCACCGTAACGGCGAACCCCGTCGATTACAATACCCTGCTGGCCGATGTGACGGCAGCCACCAATAATCCGCAGGGCCTGCAAATGTGGGGACTGGCCTGGGTCGGCGAATATCCCGACCCCCAGGACTGGCTAACGCGCCAGTTCGACGCCAGTGTTCCCAACAACAACATGAACTACGGGCAGAATTATAGCAACGACGCCGCCCATCAGCAGAACACCCAGCAATTGCTGGAAGCCGCCGACGCCAATTTCTCTGCGCAACCGCGTCTGCAAGCCTACCAGAAAGCCGAACAGCAGCTAGTCAACGACGTAGCCTGGCTGCCCATGGAGCAGGTCACGCAGGTTTACCTGCTCAAGCCGTATGTGATTGGCATGGTAAACAACCCCCAGGGCCAGTTTCCACCCGACGATTGGGCTAAAATCTTCATCGCCCAACATTGACGGGAAACCAGGGCGGGGGCAAGCCCTGGTCTCTTGTATCTCGCAAAATGCTTTTCCACCATGTGAGATTTCAAACGGCATCGACGTAGTAAGAGTATGCCACCGTTTGCAATCTGGCGTACATGCAGGCGGTTCATCGCTGTACGACGATGCGATACACATCGCTACAAGTCTGTAGCAGCGCGTGCGCCTTCCGTACATTATTGCGCCCGCGAGTATCGTCGCCAGTGCCTTATCATGTATCGAGGGAAGTGCAGGTGCGAGAACCTTCTAACGCATCTGCGCCGAATTAGCAAAGCCTGAAATGGAGGAACCCTGGCACGGCGTTGAGCGCCACCATACTCTACATGCCAGGCTACCATCCTGAACACGATTGGCTCTGTGAAAGGAGGTTTGAGACACATCTAAAGCGTCATATCACACCCAACGTCACAACTAATGTAGCCTTGAGACACTATAAGGAGAGAAGTTACACATGCGAAACAAGAAACTCAAGATAGGGTTTCTCCCGACGCTTCTTATGCTGGTAGCCATGCTGGTGGTAGCTTGCGGCGGCACCGGCAATACAGGCGGCACAACCCCAACCGCCACAACAACGCATACCAAAGCATCAGCAGATAAGCAGGTCTATATCTCGGCAGGGCTGGCCGGCATCACCGACCTGGGAACATTCGATCCCGCGCTGCTGGCGTCTGCTTCGGATAATATCGTTATCCAGGATGTATTTACTGGCCTCGTACAACTCGACGCTAACCTGCAGGTAAAGCCTCAGTTGGCCGCGAGTTATAGCGTCGCCTCCGACAACGTCACCTGGACATTCAAACTGAAACCCAACCTGATGTTTAGCGATGGCACACCGCTTACTTCGGCAGACGTGGTCTACAGTATCGACCGTGCCCTTTCTCCCGCTACCCAGTCGCCTCTTGGCCTGTACTATCTGAACATTATCCAGGGCGCGAGCGACTTCAATTCGGGCAAAGCCAAGACCCTTACGGGCGTCACGGCCCCGGACGCCAGCACCGTCGTCATCGTGGCGAGAAAACCAGCCGCTTACTTCCTGCAAACGCTCACCTACCCAACCTCCTACGTCGTTGAGAAGAGCGTTATCCAGCAGTACGGCACAAACTGGACACATCACCTGGCCGACAACGGCGGACAGGGCGGTGCCGGCCCCTGGAAAGTGCTGGAATACACCCCCAATAAACAGGTCGTCGTGGTGCCGAATGCGAACTACTACGGCCCGAAACCGCAGCTCGCCAAAATTGTGTATCCGTTCTTCAAATCAGCCGATACCACCTACCAGGTATACCAGGTCAACGGTATCGACACGACGGGTGTTCCGTCCACCCACGTCACGACCGACCGGTCCAGACCGGACTACCATGCAACGCCGCAACTGGCCATCTTCTACTTCTCCATGAACTACCTGCAGAAGCCTTTCGATGTCACTTCCTGTCGCCAGGCTTTCGCGCTAGCCATCGACAAAGACTTGATCGCCAAGGATGTCTACAAAAACACGGTCGTAGCGACCAACCATATCGTACCCAAAGGCCAGCCTGGGTACAACGCGAACCTGACCGGCCCTGACGGCACGACCAGCACCGCCGGCAATCCGACGAAGGCCAAGCAGGACCTGCAAGCGTGTATGCAAGCTCAGGGCTATGCAAGCATCGCCAACTTCCCGCCCATTACCCTGACCTATGCCAGTTCTGGCGTCCAGGATGCCCGCAACGAAGTGGCAGCCGAGCAGCAGATGTGGCAGAACGTGCTGGGTATCAGCGTGAAGATTAACGACGTCGACTTCAACAAGCTCGTTGGTGATGAAAACCTCGGCGCCAACAACCCCTTGCAGTTTTTCTCTGGCCCAGGCTGGATCGCCGATTACCCCGATCCGCAAGACTGGACCACTCTCCAGTTTGACAAGAACTCCAATGGAGCCTCGAACCCCATGAGCTTCGGCCAGAATAAAGGCCCCGACGCTGCCGCGCAGCAGGCCGTGCAACTGCAGTTGGAACAGGCTGATGTGAATCTTGATGCCAACTCGCGCTTACAAGCTTACTATGCCGCCGAGCAGCAACTGGTCAACTACGTGGCCTGGCTCCCGACCTACCAGAGCATCACCTCCGAACTGGTGAAACCCTGCGTCCAGGGGAGAGATTACAACGCCTTGTCCATCACCCCGCCAGATGACTGGGCCAACGTCTACATCTCAACCGACACCCCTTGCGCCACTTTGACATCATAGTGTAGCAAGCTACGACGCGCGTTTTCTTCCGAGCATGCGCGCAGGATACACGGGGGACAGCGACTATGATAGTCGCTGTCCCCTTTTCTCGCAATTAGTCGGCAAAGCCGCGCCCCGGCTACAAATGCTTGACAAGCGTGATATGGTCAAATACAATAAGATTAGTCTATCCCCGTAGTGCCTGCCTTCACATAGGAGAAGAGCTATCTATGAGCATAGTGCCAATTCATAGATGTTCTCGAAAGCGGGGCATCAAGAGCGAAAAATGGACCACTGGAAAGAGAAGACAATTGAAGTATTCTCTTATATCACTGCCAAAGCGAACAAGAGAGTAGAGGGTACACTATGGTTCAATTTCTGGTCAAGAGGTTAATCGGTCTGATCTTCGTCATCATCGGTGTAACCTTCATCACATTCATCCTGGGGTATAATGCCCCTGGCGACCCCATCCAGCAACTTCTGGGCAATCACTTTTCCCACACGGTATATGTTTCGCTAAAGCACTCCTATGGGCTGGACCTCCCCTGGTACCAGCAGTACTGGAACTTTCTCACTAATTTAGCTCGCTTCAATCTGGGGCAGTCGTTCCACCAACAAAACTATCCTGTCTGGAACATTCTCAGAGATGGCGTGCCGGTTTCAGCGGAACTCGGCTTCTTCGCGCTCATCCTCCAACTGCTGGTCGGCATCCCCATCGGCATCCTCTCAGCGCTCAAAGCCAATACCTGGGTTGATACCGTCAACATGGGTATCATGCTCATCTTGTTCGCGCTTCCGTCGTTCGTACTCGCTATTTTTGCCCAGCTCATTATCGTCTGGCTCGACACCTCGACAGGCGGCACCTGGCCGGTCGCAGGCTGGGGCACAAGCTGGCACTTCGGATGGAGCGATATCCAGTTCATGATCGCCCCCATTCTCGTGTATGCCGCGGTCGGCACCGCCCTCTTCGCCCGTCTCGCCCGCACCAGTATGCTGGAAGTGCTGCGCCAGGACTACGTGCGCACCGCCCGCGCCAAAGGGCTGCGCGAGCGCGTCGTCGTGTACCGCCATGCCTTTCGCAACGCTATGATCCCGTTGGTCACAGTCTTCGGACTCTCCATTGGCTTGCTCGTGACTGGCGCTTTCTTCATCGAGAATATCTTCAATATTCCTGGTATCGGAACGATTACCATCAGCTCGATCAACAATCGTGACTATCCCGTCATCCAGGCAACGGTGGTGCTGCTGGCGGTGGCGGTGGTAGCGGGAAACCTGATTTCAGACCTTCTGTATAGCGTCGTAGACCCGCGCATCAAAGCCGAATAGGAGGAGGTAAACGCATGGATACGAAGGATAAAGATTTTGAGCTTGCCTCTCCGGGAGTTATGATGCCCGACAGCACCATGTCGCCTCAGCTGATCGAAAATGAAACGCTCAACGGCAATGCCACATATGAGGTGGAAGCCGGTGATGGGCTGGTCATTCTTCCAGGTCAAAAACCAAAGAAAGCGCCAACTCCGCTTCAGGAATCACTGCGGCGAGTGCGACGAGACAAACGCGCTATGGTCAGCCTGGGCGTGATTATCCTCTTCATTCTCATCCCTATTTTCGGTCCGCTCATCTACCAGCATATTGGCGGCACGTACAATAGCCCATTAAGCGGAAGTATCGGACCGAGCTTGTACCATAACCCGTTCCACCAGGAATTGGACCGCCAGGATGAGCTGTTCTCCAGCCAGTACTGGCTCGGCACCGACGCCATTGGACGCGACCTGCTCGCCCGCCTCATGCAGGGAATGCTCGTCTCGATCATGGTTGCCCTGCTGGTAGAAATCGTAGATGTGGTACTGGGAGTCACCGTTGGAGTACTGGCCGGTTTCTATGGCGGGTGGATCGACCAGTTGCTGGCACGTTTCACCGATATCATGTTCGCCTTCCCCGGCCTGCTCTTCGCCATCCTCCTGACCGGTATTTTCGGCACGACTGCCGATACAGCTTTCGCGAGCATTCCACTGATCGGGGCAAACGGTAACGCCCGTCTCATACTGGTTTCGCTGGCTCTGGCTTTCACCGCCTGGCCATTAATGGCACGCTACGTGCGCGGACAAACGCTACAACTCAAAGAGCAACAATTCGTCGAAGCCGCCCGTACTTCCGGCACAAGCGACTATAAAATCATTACTCGTCACATCATTCCTAACCTGTCCAGCATCGTAGTCGTGGCCGCCACCCTGGATATCTCCGGCACCATTATCGGTGAAGCTGGACTGAGCCTGCTTGGACTGGGCGTACAGGCTCCAGGATCAAGCATCGGACTGATGATTTCGGATGCCTCTTCCGGCGGCAATTTGCAGGTTCACCCCTGGGAGGTGCTGCTGCCTTCAATCGTGCTGACTATCCTCGTGCTGGCCTTCTCGTTCCTCGGCGATGGCCTGCGTGACGCCTTTGATCCTCGATCAAAAGATTAGTAAGTGGAGTGACTCAAATGACAGAAAATCTACTTGAGGTCAATCATCTCAAGACCTACTTCTTCACACGCGGCGGGGTGGTCAAGGCGGTCGATGATATCTCCTTCAAAATTAAACGGGGCGAGACGTTAGGCATTGTGGGCGAGAGCGGCTGCGGCAAAAGCGTCACCGCGCTCTCCGTCATGCGCCTGGTAGCAAGCCCTCCAGGGAAAATCGTCGGGGGCGAAATCAACTTTAACGGCGAAAACATCCTTGAGAAAAACCGCGAAGAGTTGACCAACCTGCGCGGTAGCAGCATCTCTATGATCTTCCAGGACCCCATGACCTCGCTCAACCCGGTATTTACCGTCGGCTACCAGATCGCTGAGACCGTCATCCGCCACCGCAAAGATATGAGCAAAGACCAGGCCTGGAAACGCGCCATCGAAATGCTCAACCTGGTGCGTATTCCCGATGCTAAAAGACGCGCCAAAAATTATCCCCATGAATTTAGCGGCGGGATGCGCCAGCGCGTCATGATTGCCATCGCTCTGGCCTGTAATCCCCGACTGCTGATCGCCGATGAGCCGACTACCGCGCTCAATGTGACCATCCAGGCTCAAATCCTGGAATTGATGAAGGGTCTCTCAAAAGAATTTGATACCGCCGTCATGCTCATTACCCATGACCTGGGAGTAGTGGCAGGCACCTGCGAATACGTCAATGTGATGTACGCCGGACACGTAATAGAATCTGCCCCGGTCAAGCAACTCTTCGAGAAACCTGCTCACCCCTATACTGTCGGTTTGCTGCATTCCATTCCACGGCTGAATGACCAACGCGGCGTTAGACTCAATCCTATTGCCGGCCAACCACCCGACCTGCTCAACCCGCCTGCGGGTTGTCCCTATGCTCCACGCTGCCCGAAAGTCCAGAGCAGGTGCCGGCAGGAACGCCCAGAATTGACACTCGTAGGTCGTGGGGACCAGGTAGCGGCCTGTTTCTATCCAGACTAATTGCAGTACCCTCAGGCGGGTCGTGAATGGACAGTGGCTCCTGGCGCCCCCCGGAAGGAAGTATACACACCAAACCCTACAGGTCAAGTGAACATGGACTAAGGGGAAAAGAGGATCATATGGCGCAAGAAATTCAAGCGACAGCGCGAGAAACAGGCACGACGCTGGTCGATGTCAAGGGCCTGAAAGTGTATTTCCCCATCAAGGGGGGAGTTTTAAATCGCACGGTGGCGCACGTCAAAGCCGTTGACGGTGTTGACCTGTTCGTAAAACGCGGCGAAACACTAGGCCTGGTAGGCGAAAGCGGCTGCGGCAAATCGACGACCGGGCGCGCGATTTTACAGTTGATCAAACCAACGGAAGGCAGCGTCAAACTGGACGGGGTAGAGTTGACCTCGCTTGACTCGAACCAGACACGTTTGAAACGCGCGGAAATGCAGATGGTCTTCCAGGACCCCTACGGTTCGCTCAATCCCCGCTTCACCATCGGACAAACTGTGGCCGAACCACTTGAGAATTTTAACAGGGGCAACAAAAAGGAGATTCAGGAGCAGGTCGCGAGCTTGCTGGAAACGGTAGGTCTCAACCCGTTCTTTATGAACCGTTTCGCGCATGAGTTCAGCGGCGGTCAGAGGCAGCGCATTGGTATTGCGCGCGCCCTGGCCCTGCGCCCTTCGTTTATCGTCGCCGACGAGCCTGTATCCGCGCTAGACGTATCCATACAGGCCCAGGTTCTTAACCTGCTGGAAGACTTACAGCATAATTTCGGCCTGACCTACCTGTTTGTCGCGCATAACCTCTCGGTCGTGAAACATATCAGTGACCGCGTAGCAGTCATGTATCTGGGACGCGTAGCAGAACTGGCCGACAGCGAAGACCTGTACGAAAGCCCCCTCCATCCCTATACCCAGGCGCTGCTCTCTGCTATTCCAGTACCCGACCCCGAACTGGAACTCAAGCGCAAGCGTATCATCCTGGAAGGCGACGTACCCAGCCCGGTCAATCCACCCCCCGGTTGCAATTTCAACCCGCGCTGCTGGAAAGCGCAGGACATTTGCCGCGAAATCATTCCTCCACTGGAGGAGAAGAGTCCCAATCACTACGCTGCCTGTCACTTCCCAGGATAACGAACGATTACCAGGGCGGGGCAAGCCCCGCCCTGGTTCTCCCTCGTGTTCGCGCCCTGGTTCTCTCGCTTCCGCCCTGGCTAATAGCAGCTCTATTTTTGTTCCAGGCGTTTGATACGCGAAAGAAAACGGATGCGCGCCACTAAATGGTGCGCATCAAATGGTTTTACCACATAATCGTCAGCTCCACGCTTCAAATCCAGCTATTTTATCTTGAAGCGTAGCGAATGAAGTCAATAGCATGATGGGAAGGTTGAAGAGAGAAGGGGAAGCGCGAATGAACCGGCACAGTTCCAACCCGCTTTCCTGGCCAATCCTCACTTCACAAATAAAGATATCAGGGACACTTTCAGCCAGGCAACTGCGAGCCTCAGCAACAGTAGTTGCGATGCGCAGCATAATGCTATCATCCAGGGCTTGCTGCATTCTCAAACAGGCTTCTAGATCAGCGTCTACCAGAAGCGCATGTAATCTATGTAATGTCTGCACAGTAAGCTACTCACCATTAAACTTCATTCCCGCTCGGACTGCGCCTGGACCAGTTGATCGATACGCCGCTGCCTGTCTGCCGGAGTCAGAAGTAACACCCGCTCAATAGCAGCATTCAAGGCGCTCGGCTTAAAAGGCTTGGTGATGTATTCATCTACCCCGGAGAGATAGCCCGTCATTTGATCCTGCTCGCGGGTCATTGCGCTTAGAATGATTAAGGGTATATTCAGAGTACGCGGGTCGCCGCGCAAATAACGCGCCAGCTGATAGCCATCCATTTTGGGCATCTTTACATCGATAATGACGCAATCAGGTTGCTCCAAATAAATGCGCTCCAGACCCTCCATGCCGTCATAGGCAACAACTACATCATATCTCCCTTGTAGGTTCACAGCGTACTTGATTAGCTCAACAATGGTTGGATTATCGTCAATCACCATAACCTTTTTCATCGTATCTCCGCGCCGGTAGGTTGCTCCACCCAGTTCATTGTTATTCAAAAGTACCCGCTCCTTTTCTGCATTGTAGCACAGTTGCGCCTGACTGCCAACTAAACTATGACCATTTGCCAGGGCTTCTCCATACTTCTTACTATCGGCATATTTCCTCTTTTAGCATACTCCCCTGAAAAAAGGCAACCCGCCAGGCATCGATTGTGCTACAATAACATCAGGAAAACCGTTACAATACGCGCATGGAGAAGTCGCGATGTCATCTACACCAGCACCGGATCGCTATTCAAGACAGACGTTGTTCAAACCCATCGGAAAAGAGGGGCAGGAACGCCTGCAAGCCGCCTCGGTCGCCATCATCGGATGCGGCGCGCTGGGCAGCACCCTGGCGAACAACCTCTGCCGCGCTGGCATCGGACGACTGGTGATTGCTGACCGCGACTACATTGAAATCAACAACCTGCAACGCCAGATACTTTTCGATGAAGACGACATCGCGCGCAGGCTTCCCAAAGCAGTGGCAGCCGCCGAAAAACTGCGCCGCATCAATAGCGGAGTCACGGTTGAGGCGCTGGTCGAAGACATCAACGCCGATGGTATTAAATCACTGGTTCAGAGCGTAGATCTGGTTTTAGATGCAACAGACAATTTTGCGACCCGCTACCTGCTCAACGATGCCTGCGTCAAATATGGACGCCCCTGGATTTATAGCGGCGTGATCGCTTCGTATGGCGTCACATTGAATATTATTCCCGGCGAAACGCCCTGCCTGCGCTGCATTTACCCTGAGATGCCGCTGCCCGGCACAACTGCAACCTGCGATACCGCTGGCATCCTTAACGGCATCGTGGGTGCTATCACCGGCATCGCCTCCACCGAAGCCCTCAAAATCCTTCTCAAGAGCGACAAAGTCAGTCGGGATATGGTCTGGATGGACGTGTGGGAAAATACAAGCGAGCGCATCGAACTGCCGCGCTACCCTGATTGTCCTACCTGCGGACAGCATCACTACGAATTCCTCGATATGCTGAGTGGCACAGACAGCGCCAGCCTGTGCGGGCGCGACGCGGTACAGGTGCGCGGTGGCAAACGGGGAAACAGCATCAACCTGTCCGAACTTGCCGAACGTTTACGCCCGGTCGGGCAAGTTTCCTTTAACGCCTACCTGCTGCGTTTGCTCGTTGATGGCTATGACGTAACAGTCTTCCCGGATGCACGCGCCATCATCAAAGGGACAGACAACGAGATGGTCGCTCGTTCGATCTACGCCCGGTATATCGGCAATTAAACCGCTACCCGGTCATGGCTGGTACGGTCCCATATTCCCCGCCGAGACCTTAACGAGCGTTGCTCGCCCTTAATTCAACCATTCTGACCTCGCGCGCCATATCATTCACCGACAGCGTCCAACACCACCTCAGATCCGGCATAACAACCAGAGCCATTGCAGCCGTGACGATTGTTATCAGTAAACTCAGCCAGAAGCCCGTAACAGGAAAAGTGGCGATTTGCCCTCCTGCGTTCTTAATCTGCCCGAAAGCCAGAAAGTAGCTACTGCCGAAGAAAATAAGCTCAAACACTGCTGCAGCCAGGAAGCTCAAACGGATAGCCAGACCCAGGAATCTGGTTAGCACGCGCTCCTTCAAGACGAGCAGCGCCAGCACAATTTGAATCAGACCCACTACCGGTATCGCCCAGATCAAAGGATAAGAGTAGCTGTCACTCACATTATGAGTGGCGCTGCCATCATTCGTCGTAATAAGCTGCGAAAAATTCAACGTACTCGTCCCCAGCGTGAGAGCAGATACGTTCGTCGGGCCTTTCAAATTGACAGCGGAAGCCAGCGTAGCTGGTTCTCCCGTTGAAAACCAGGGGGCGAAAAAGAAGAGCAGAATAATAGCCAGACCACCAATTGCGGGAGCAATAATAGCATACGGCAGACGCCTGGCATAGCGTTTTGCGCTGTAGCTCGGATTGGCACTGATGACTTTAGCATACGTTGACATGGGCAAAATCCCTCCTCGTACATCGCGTTTTTGAATATATGAGGCACTCCGGTAGTTATTGATTATACTCTATGAATGACCTGATAACAAGAGTCTGAGCCAGAGCGGGTGGGCGCAGGGCAATCTTGCTACCCGTGTTATAATACGCAAGGTGATTGCTCACTCTTTTTTTAACCTCATTTTTCCGAGGGAGACAAATACAAATGAACGAACATATTCTCGTGTGTGTGGCATGGCCCTATGCGAAAAGCTCAACGCATGTTGGTCAGATTGTAGGGGCATATCTCCCTGCTGATACCTTTGCTCGTTATCACCGCCTGGCCGGCAACAACGTCCTGATGGTGTCCGGTAGCGACGAACACGGCACACCCATCCTGGTTGACTCCGAACGCGAAGGCATCGACCCACGCGAATTCGTAGCGCGTTATCATCGCCAGATCTGTGAAGTATGGGATCGTCTGGGCATGTCCTGGGATTTATTTACCGAGACAGGCACAGAAAACCACTATCGCATCACGCAAGATTTCTTCTTAACACTGCATGATAAAGGCTATATCTTCAAAGACACCATGGAGTCTCCCTATTGCCCGACCGACCACCGCTTTCTGCCCGACCGCTATGTCGAAGGCACCTGCCCTCACTGCGCCTACACGCAGGCACGTGGCGACCAGTGCGATAATTGCGGGCGCACCCTCGACCCGGTAGACCTTATATCGCCGCGCTGCCGCCTGTGCGGAAGCAAGGACAGCGCATTGGAGATTCGTCTAACCGAGCATTTCTTCCTGGACCTGCCCAAATTGCAGGAGCCATTACAACAATGGCTCTCAGAAGGCAAAGACTTCTGGCGACCGAATACCATGGGCTTCGTCATGAACTGGCTGAAAGAAGGCCTGCGCGCCCGCGCCATCACACGCGATCTGGACTGGGGCGTGCCCATTCCAATCGAAGGCTACGAAAGCAAGCGCATCTACGTCTGGTTCGATGCCGTGATTGGCTACTTCTCGGCCTCCGTCGAATGGGCCGAGCGACAGGGAACGCCCGAAGCCTGGAAGACCTGGTGGGTTCCTGACCAGACCACCCCCCCGGTCAAGTCCTACTACTTCATCGGCAAAGATAATATCCCGTTTCACGCCATCATCTGGCCCGCCATGCTGATGGGCTATGGCAATCGCAACCTGCCCTACGATGTACCCGCCAACGAATTTATGACCATGAGCGGCCAAAAAGCATCCAGCAGCCGGGGTAACGTGATCTGGACAAAGGATGTGCTCGATCAGTACAGCGCCGATGCCCTGCGCTACTACCTGTCCGTAACGGCTCCCGAAGGACGCGACACCGACTTCACCTACGAGGAACTGATACGCCGCAATAACGACGAACTGGTCGCCACCTATGGCAACGCCGTGCATCGCACCCTGACCTTTTTGCAAAGCAAATTCAACGGCATCGTGCCGGAACCACTGGCCCTGCGCGAGGCAGACCGCGAAATCCTGGCCGAAGTTGAGCGCGGCTTCACCCTGGTCGGCCACAACATCGCCAACTGCCACTTCAAAGAAGGCATCAACGTCGCCATGTCTGTAGCGCGCGCTGCCAACCGCTACCTGGACGAGCAGGCCCCCTGGAAACAAATCAAGCTCGATCGCGCAGAAGCAGGCACCAGCATCTACGTAATGTTGCAGGTGCTCAGCGGTCTGCACATCATGCTCTGGCCCTACCTGCCCTTCTCATCAGAGAAACTGCATCACTACCTCGGCTTCGAGGGCGATGTCACCACCGCCCATTGGCGACCCACCAGCGTGCCAGCAGGTGTGCATCTTCCGTCGCCAACGCCCCTCTTCCCCAAGCTGGAAGAAGCGGCCGTAGTTTCATAACCCAACTGTTTTCTTGCATTCATTTCTACTCTCTGCTATACTCAACCAATCGGAGAGCAACTAACAACATTCAGGAGCGCAAGCACATGAGCGCGTTTAATTCAGGCGCGATCAACTCAAATCAGAGCCAGCAGCCAGGCCCATCAGAGAGGTTTGGTTCGCTTTGCTTGCCCTCCAGCAGCTAAGAAAAAGACAAAAAAAGTCGCCAGACCTTTTGAAGGTCTGGCGACTTTTTTGTTTGAAAATAACATCATCAATGCTCAAGGAGAACGAAATGAACGCCAGTTTCTATCTACGCGGCTTATTGCTCGGTTTCACCATCGCGGCAACGGTTGGCCCTATGTCCATTTTATGCATTCAACGCACGTTTCACAAAGGCTACCTCTACGGCCTGGTATCGGGTATGGGCATCGCCACCGCTGACGCCATCTACGGCAGCATCGCCGCATTCGGCCTGACGGTAATTACCAGCTTCCTGGTCAGCGAACAAACCTGGATTCGCCTTATCGGCGGGCTGTTCCTCATCTACCTCGGCATCCGCACCATCCTGACCAAACCGGCAGAAAAAGCAGCCAACGCGCAAGCGCACAACTTCGCGGGGGCCTACGTCTCCACCCTGCTTCTCACGCTGACCAACCCGCTCACCATACTCTCATTCGCCGTCATCTTCGCCGGCCTTGGCGTAGGCGCAACAGGAGGCAATTACCTCGCGGCAGCGTTAGTCGTTGCCGGGGTCTTCAGCGGTTCCGCTGCATGGTGGTGCATCCTGACCGGAGGCATCAGCCTGTTACGCAAGCGCTTCACCACTTCCTGGTTACGTTGGCTCAACCGCGTATCGGGCGCGGCTATCATCGTCTTCGGCATCATCGCTCTGATAAGCCTACGTTCTTGATAGTAAGAGGGCTGAGAGCTACTTCTCGCCAATGACTGCCACGCTCGTGTACTGCCGGGAGTTTGGACCACGCTCTAAACGCACGACCTTAAAGCCTTCCCGCTGCATACCAGGCATCACCTGCTCTTCCAGGGCTGACTGAAGTGGCGGCCACACCTCCACCTCTCCCCGTGCATTGATTTTTCCTGTAGAAAGCGTAATGACGAGCCTGCCACCTGGTTTCAGGACGCGGTACAGTTCACTCAGTGCCAGGGAAGGCTCTGACCAGAAATAGAAGGTATGGATGGTCATGATCTTGTCGAAGTGCTGATTCTCAAAGGGTAGAGCCGTCATGTTTCCCTGCGCTAACGCAACACGTCCTGCCTTCACAGCCTGTGCATTTCGCCTGCTAGCTACCCGCACCATCACCTCTGAAAGATCAATTCCCATGACGCGCCCGTCACTGGCTCTCTCGGTAGCCAGCTTGATGCCCTGGCCTGCGCCGAAACCAACCTCCAGGACAGTATCGGTTGGCTGTATCTCCAGCATGTTAATAGTCCAGGCAGTCTCTGGCCTGTGCTGGCGCACCATCCGCTCACTAGCTAACCATCCCATCATTCCACTTGGAGAGCTGTACTGCTGATTCCATAGACTTTCGAGGCGCTGCTTCACCTTCATTATTTTTCTCTTCTCTATTTAGCGCAACATCTTGCCCATGAAAATCGCCACCTCGTGTTCATCGGAACCGGGCGAGTAATGATGCTGGCTAATACTCCATACCTCCAGGCCATTGCGCAGGTAGAAGCGGATAGCGGGGTAATTGATGTTTTGCGTCTCAAGCAGAATAGCGTGACATCCACGATTGCGCGCCCAATCCGCGGCACAATTGAGCAGCAGCGAGCCGATACCATAGCGACGGAACAGTCGCCCTACGATAATATCCTCGATACGCGCCACAGAGCGCCACTCTTCGACATTCAGCAAGATCACTCCTGCCACCTGTCCATTAGCCAGCGCCACATAGCCACCTTGCGCGTTGGCAAGCCTGGCCTCCACCGCTTCGAGCGTGCGCTTGTAAGCCCGTAAATCCTTGTAAAGGGGCAGATCAATGGGCGTCTCGCGCAGCTCAAAGGCGAGCGCGGGTTGACCAGCAATTGGCGTCTGCCCGTCGCCCTGTTCAAAATAGCCATGCACATGCAGCGTAAAGATGCGATCCGTCTCAAAACTATAGTCCAGCGCGTGCAGCGCGGGCGCGTCTGACATCTCTACCGCCCGCACCTCAACCTGCGCGCCGACTCGTGGATCTGCTCCATCCATGATCTGACTTCCCACTATTGTATTCACACCGCTATACGATGGGGAAGGTATAGCCTGCTTTCTGCGCCCCTAAACATGCCGCGCCCACCACACCTGAAAAGTCCCCCAGTTTGGCGCGCACGATTTTTGTGTCACGAGAAGGATGCGCAAGGGCAGTGATGCGCGCCCGGTGTATCGCGCGTTCAAAAAGCAGGTCGATAGCCTCAATTACGCCTCCACCCAGGATAATACTTTCCGGGTTAAACAGGTTCATGACCGATGCCAGCCCATAACCAAGATAATCAGCCGCTTCCGTCACACACTCGATCACCAGCGCATCTTTATGACCCAGGGCATTGGCAAGCGTACCGGAACGAATAATTGTCTCGCCCTCTTTTAACTGGTGTTCAGCATCATCGGTCAGAATAGACGAGCGTCCATGATAAATCTCGGACATGATTGCTTTCGTAATAGCCGTGCGCGAAGCGTAGGCTTCGAGACAGCCGCGACTGCCACACGGACACAGGCGGCCACCCGCGTCAATGGTCATATGACCAATCTCGCCCGCAGTACCGCTCACTCCGGTATACAGGCGCCCATTCTGCACAATTCCACCCCCAATGCCAGTGCCTACAAAGACGCACATGAACGTATTAAAGCCCTGGCCCGACCCATACAAATACTCGCCCAGCGCGGCCACTTCCACATCATTACCAACCGCCACCGGCTTGCCAAATTGCTTGTTGAGCAGATCGCCCAGTTGCATATCTTTTACACCAAGGTTAGGCGCGTCCACAACAACCCCCGCCTGGCGGTCGATCTGACCGGCGGCTCCCACGCCAACCGCCACGATACCGGCATCTGCTGGCAGCTTCGCATCCTCAATAGCCAACGCCGACAGCGTCAGAATACGCTGTGAAACAAACTCCTGCCCCTTCTCAGCGCGTGTGCGCTTGCGAGCCGACGCCACCACCTCGCCAGTCGTAATATCCACCACCGCCGCCAGCGTCTTGGTCCCACCCAGGTCTATCCCCAGAGCATACATTTTCTGTTTAGCCATACAACCTCCGGACGCGCTACAACACGCCATTACAAATACAATGCGCTACTGACTTTCACCCGTTAAGAACGGTGAACACCAGACGTCACGCTTTTACAAAAGGCAGGCTCAAACCTGGATCAACATCCAGGTCCAGGCCATGCTGTTCGCCCCTGAGCAGGTGAAAGAAAGCCGCGCTGCCAATCATAGCGGCATTGTCGGTACAATAAGCAACCGGCGGGTAACTCAGCCGGATGCGCAGTGGACGCAATTCCTGTTCCAGCCGCGCCCGCAGGCTGGCATTGGCCGCCACTCCGCCCGCCAGCAAGACATGTTTCACATGATATTCCTGAGCCGCCAGGCGCGTCTTGACCGCCAGCACATCAACAACAGCCTCCTGAAAGCTGGACGCGAGCAAAGCCACGTTCGCGCCGCCCTTTTGTGTGGCTGCCTGCGCTCCCATTCGTGTGTACTGGCTGACCTGCCCGCGCCCCTTCTCGCCACTCGCTATACCCGCTTGTTGTTCAGACGCGCCTTCAGCCAGGTGCAAAACCGCTGTTTTCAGTCCGCTAAAACTAAAATCGTGGGTGCCGCGCAGCCATGCTCGCGGCAGGCGATAGGCCCCGCGAGCCAGCGAAACTGCCTTGCCCTGCTGCATGAGTTCCTCTTCGACGCGCTGCGCCGCCTGTTGAATGGCAGGACCACCAGGATAGCCCAGACCCAGGATGCGACCCACCTTATCAAAGGCTTCTCCGGCGGCATCATCGCGTGTGCGGCCCAGTAGTTCATATTGACCGTGGCCGCGCACCAGCACCAGCTCGCTGTGCGCCCCAGAGATCACCAGGCACATCAGTGGAAACGTAGGATCGCCCTCCTGGTACTCCCAGTCAGCATCATCTTCCCGCGTTTGCCGAGCATACGTCGAATCGCGCAGCCAGTTGGCGTAGATATGCGCTTCCAGGTGATTGACGCCCAGAAAAGGCAATTCATGCGCCAGTGCGATGGCCTTCCCCGCCGTTAATCCAACCAGCAGCGAACCAGCCAGGCCGGGGCCATAGGTCGCCGCCACGGCGTCGATGTGCTCCCAGTTGCACTGCGCCTGCTCCATGGCGGTCTCAATCACCGGAATGATGGAAGCCAGTTGCTGGCGCGAAGCAACTTCCGGCACCACACCGCCATAACGGTTATGGATTTCAATTTGCGAGGCGACTACGTTCGAGAGCAAATAACGCCCATCCTTCACGATGGCCGCCCCCGTTTCGTCGCACGAACTTTCAATACTTAATATGAGCATAGCTTAGTTCTGACCTATCCAGGGCGGGGACAAGCCCCCGCCCTGGCCTCTCTCCCCGGTCTCTCGCTTTTGTTACTGATTTTCCAATTTACTCATGAGCGCGACCTTGAGTTCTTGAAATTTTTGCCTGTAAGCGGGGGAATTAATTTCATCCGTCCACATAATCAACGCATCTTCATTGTTGTCACTATAATAGCGATGGCGAATGCCCGCCTCGTGAAAGCCATATTTACGATACAGGTTTTGCGCGTTATAGTTGGTGACACGCACTTCCAGCGTGACCCATTTTGCGTTAATGCTATAGGCAATATCGATCAGGCTGGCAAGCATATACTCTCCAAGACCCAGGCGTCGAAAACCGGGATGATTGGCAATAGTCGTAATGTGGGCTTCGTCAACCATCAACCACAATCCGGCAAAACCGATGATGGACGCCAGGTTAGGTGGCGGCAACGTCATCGATTGACGCCCCGGCAGCAGCGAGAGTGGAAACAGCCGCCGCGGCTTTTCAGGCTCTTGCGCGGCCATCATAAAATGCTCCTCAGCAATTTTTTTATCGCGCAAGACAATGTAATGCGCCCAGCGATTATCCTGGAGTTCCTTGCGGTAGGCGCTGGGAGGCCAGGTAGACGGATAGGCCAGACGTTCGATTTCGACGACGCGTGGCACGTCGGCCATCGTCATACGGTCAATAGTGTAACGCACCATCTTCCCTTTCTGTCTGCGCCACATCACCCGACCGGTGTGTTTTGCCCCCGCTCCCAAGCAGAGGCTGCTTGCGAGCGCTGGTGGTGATGGAAGGTCGCCGCAAATACAGCGGCTCAAGCAACAAAGGATCATCTACGATGCCACGATTAAAACGGGAGAACGCCAGGGTTGCCAGGGTAACTGCATGGCGCGTGGATTGCAGGGCGGTAAGGAAAAGTCCTTCCGGCAGTTGCTCGGAAAGAGCCGCGCGCGATGCTTCGCTCATCTCACCGCAAAAGAGCACATGCGGCAATGAGCGCTCGCCAGGCACACCCGCCCATTCATTCACATGCGCCAGCATAAAATCTATCAATTGCGCCGGAGCTTCCAGCAGATAATCACTGAGCCGCCGTATCTCGTAGCTCAATTGACCTGCCTTCCAAACTTCATCAAACTGGTAACAGGCCGCGTATAATTCGCCGCGCCCCGCCTCCATCACGGCGCAAATGGGGCCGCGCCATTGCTGCTGTTGCGCCGCGATGACATCCAGGGTGCTGACTCCAACGAGAGGAATACTCAGGGCAAATGACAACGTTTTTGCAGTAGCTAGCGCGACTCGCAAACCATTGAACGAACCCGGCCCGGTAGCAACCGCGATAGCCTCAAGAGAATGCATAGTGTGGCCGCATTCAGTCACCAGACGCCGTATGCGTTCAAGCAACTCAATGCTATGGTTGTTTCCCACCTGCCACGCATATTCACCGGCCAGCGTTTCCTCTGTGCAGAGCGCAACGCTGGCCTGGCGCGTGGATGTATCAAGAGCTAGTAGTAGCATATGCGTTTTTCTGGAACTGTCGCAGCAATTCGCAATAGCGCGGGCCCACCGCCACGAAAAACAGACCGCGCTTCGTATCACTGAGCATTTTCAAACGGATGTCGAGATGGTCGGTCGGCCAGTACAGATCGGCTTTCTCAGCCCATTCCACCACGCAAACACCGTCGCTGGCAAAATACTCCTCAAAACCAAGATCAAAGATTTCTTCAGGATTGTCCAGCCGGTACAGATCGAAATGATACAGCGCGGGTCCTCTGCGGGGCGTTTTACCATTGCCCGGTTGCGCCGCAAGTTGTCCGGCGTACTCCTTCAACAATGTAAACGTGGGGCTATTGATATTCACGCTGATACCCATACCCTGCGCCAGTCCCTGCGTAAACGTGGTCTTGCCTGTGCCCAGCTGCCCATTGAGCAAAATGAGTTCCTCCCCGCGCAGCAATTCGCCCAGCCGCATTCCCAGGCGCTGTGTTTGCGCCGCGCTGTGACTGATACTATCGAGTGTGCAACTCATCCCTTCCTGACTTTGCTTTAACAAAGGCGCATCCTTCACATGGTTTTCCGACCCTCACCGCTCCACACGGCAGACGAGAGGCACAGCCCGCGTACAGCAAGGCAATTCCCGCTACCTGGAGGCACGTACCATTATAACATAGTTCATGCTAAAATTGGAAACAAAGAGCAGGCACACATTGCCAGGCCGGAGAACTCCGGCCTGGCAATGTGTGCCTGCTCTTTGTTTAGCGTAATTTTGCGCCGCAACTACGGCAATAGAGCGCATTTGGTCGTATAGGATTGCCACAATTCGGACATGCCAGCGCCTTCGCTTGAACAGTGGACGAGGGCGAAGCATATGTTGGCGATGTATAGGTTGGAGAGGGGTTGGAATTCATACCGGCATTCGGCGTTACTGGGGGCGGCGCGTAATTGGTCGTCGCGGAAGGCGCAAACTGATTCGCCACATACATCTCATTCTTGATCTCTGCTAACTGCGTCTGGCGATTCTGCATATCATGGTCGAGCTCTTGAATACTGGCGCATAAACGCGAAAGCTGCGCATCGGTCAGCCTGCTCTGTTGATACAGGTCCATCGCCACCTTTGCCAGATCATCCAGCAACTGCTGCCGCTGCTCGTTCAGTTGATCAATCTCACCCTGCTTGCCGCGCACCCGCAGTTGTTTCTGCGCCTGCCAGCTCGTGCGACTGACAGCCGCACTCACCATATTTTTCGCGTTTTCCACAAAATCTGACATATCTAGCCTGCCTTTCCCGTGCGTTTCTCTATATATCCCTGGTGGGAGACCAGGACGACCGCAAGGGTCGCCCCTACCATATACGCGCTTCGCGAGCCGCTATGTAGCCGCCCTGACCTCATAATTGATTTTATCTTATTCTTCACTTACCGCGTGTTGATAAACCCGAATTTCCCGGAATTTCCCGTCCTGGTTAAAATCTATCGCCACCACATCAATCCTCCACGAGCGGTCGCCCTCAGCGTGCAAATCGAGATAATAGGAAGCAACCTCCACCAATTTGCGCCGTTTGGTCAGTGTCACCGCTTCTTCAGGATGCCCGAAGGCCGTTCCCCGGCGCGTCTTCACCTCAACAAACACCAGGTCGTCTTTCTCTTCCGCGATAAGATCGATTTCTCCATAGCGGCAGCGAAAGTTATGCCCCACGATACGATAGCCCCGCTCGCGCAAAGCATCAGCAGCCATCTGCTCGCCCTTGCGTCCCAGCAACTGCCGCGCATTATTTTTGCGCTCACCAGTCTGGCTCATATCTTTTGGCACTCACTCCTGCTTTCATTTCATCATAATATACGGTATATCGACTGTTGAGTTGTATCCTCTTGCAATATATCACAACATCCTTTACGCAAGCATATACCATATGTTATAGGCTTGCAAGTAGGAAGGGGTCGTCCTTGTCAGCATAAACATTGACGACCGAATGCAGCATTGCGCGCTGCTCCATTCTGATGGTATTTAACTCTCAAACTGAGTGATAAAAGCGTCCAACGTCCTGATGAATTTTAACAACCAAACGCGGTAATGGCATGGCCCCATCCTGATAAATTTAGACGAACGAATGCGGTAATAACGGGGACGCCTGCGTCCCCGGCTTCTTGTAGGGACAAGGGGAGGATGCGGGGTAGGGTGGGGGCCTTGTGCTTGTCCTCGTTGCATCATGATTCGTCCAGGTTCCGTGTGGCGCAGTGGACATACCCCAGGGAGGACAAGCACAAGGCCCCCACATCCGCTCCACCCCGCCCCTTGTCCCTACAGAAGACGCCCCCCTTCTCCCCATTACCCGATTCGGTTGTCAAACATCATCAGGACGGAGGTACGTATTACCGCATTCGGTTGGAAAAATTCATTAGGGACAAGGGGCTGGTGCTTGTATGGCTGGTCATTGAGAAAAAGACGGACTCCTTGAAAAACTCTCGGCAGCCTGCCTGTCGGGAACCTATTGCAGCCTGGATACTTCCACTGTAGTGTGTGATTACAGTAATGGACATGGAAACTGGACAGGTTTTCTCATGGCGTCCGGGTCTGGATCATAGTTACTGCGAGAATAACACCACTCTTCCAACTACACAGTAGCCGCTGTCTCTGTTTTCACCTCACGATACAGAGAACTGGCGACCGCGCGCACAAATGCTTCGCTACACCGGGCACAAAAAAATCCACCGTCGTTGTGATGAATCCCGCCCAGGGCAACGAGTTGATAAATGGCAGGTTTTCCACACCATTCACAGACACTTCCCTCTGGTGCATCGTCAACTGAAACAGGCTGGCGAAAATCATATTCATCGGTTAACATCTTCATTACTCCTTCCCTGGCTTGTACATATGCTCAATCTTTGCTATTCTCTGTATACCCAAACATAAGCTATCTGTATCACAAAGCGCTCACTGAAGCAGGGTATATCCTCACAGTCCGCTAACAATTGTACGAATTCAATTGTATGCAGCCCCAACATGTGGCTCCGGCATTTCGTTGTATAATGCTACACACTACAGGCAACATTGATAGCCCAGAGGTCTGAGGAATCAGTAAAACAAACGCAGTTTCAGGTATGTACATCAGTGAGAGGTAGCGAACAAATCATGCTGAATAACACACGCAATAAACCACTGGTATTCATTCACGGTTCAGGTGATACGGGGCGCGTCTGGTTTCCCCAGGTGGACTATTTTGGCCCCGAACGCGCCTTCGCCATTGATCTGCCGGGACATGGACAACGAGCCGATACGCTGCCGTCAGAGGCAAGCGTGCTGGACTACGCCAGGGCAGCGCGTGATATTATCTGGAACGAACTCGGTCTGCAACACCCTATTATCGCCGGACATTCGCTCGGAGGAGCAGTAGCTTTGACCTTAGGTCTGGAATATGGCGAAGAAATGGGCGGATTGATTTTAATCGGCACAGGCGCGCGCCTGCGCGTGCATCCCGACCTGCTTGAAGCGACCCGCAGCGCGCCCGCAGCCGCCACACGCCAATTAAAGGGCCTCGCATTCGCCCCCGCCCACGCGGAGGCTATGGCTGACGACATGATTGAGGAACAGGTCAAACCCGCGCCATATATGCTACATCGCGACCTGGCGGCCTGCAACGTCTTCGATTGTATGGCGCATCTCTCGGAAATTCACCTGCCCACCCTCATTATCTGCGGCACAGAAGACCGCCTGACTCCCGTCAAGTATAGCCAGTACCTGCATGAGCATATCGCCGGATCGAGCCTGCGCCTTATCTCCGATGCCGGCCATTATGTCATGCGCGAACAGCCCCAGCAAGTCAACCAGGCCATCGAGGAATGGTTGGCGCATGAATGATTCCCCCCTCGACGGTCAACGCCAGTTCATGTTAAAATGCAGTCAACGATAATTTTCACAGGCGCATGACATGCACGCATATCTATTTTCTCGTAACGGGTGCAGCTTGAAGATGAAACAGGAGTATAACTATGTCAGGTCATTCTAAATGGGCACAGATTCGTCGTTCCAAAGGAGTGAACGACGCGCGCAGAGGACAACTTTTCACACGGTTGGGACGCGAAATCGTCGTCGCAGTGCGCGAAGGCGGCGGCGGCGACCCCAACGCCAACTTCCGCCTGCGTATGGCGGTGCAGCACGCGCGCGATGCCAACATGCCGATGGATAACATCGATCGCACCATCAAACGCGCTCTGGGCAGCGGCGAAGGTATGCAGTTGGAAGAGATTACCTACGAAGGATACGGGCCAGGCGGCACCGCCATGCTGGTGCAAACGCTGACCGAGAACCGCAACCGCACCGTCGCCGAAGTGCGCAACGCCTTTAACCGCAACGCCGGGAACATGGGCGAAAACGGCAGCGTTGACTGGCTCTTTGAGAACAAAGGCGTCATCGAAGTAGAACTCAAGGGACTCGACCCCGACGAACTCTCCCTCGAAGCCATCGACATGGGCGCGGACGACGTAGAACCCGTCGGGCCGGATGACGAAACCCTCATTATCTATACCGACCCATCCGATCTCGAAAAAGTGCGCCAGGCCTTAGAAGCCCGCAAATACCATGTCCTGAAAGCGGAAAGCTCGCTGACGCCCAAATCCAAAATCACGCTGACCGAAGAGAAGGTCGCCTACCAGGTCATGCGCCTGGTCGAGAAGCTGGAAGACCTGGATGACGTGCAAAACGTCTATACCAATGCCGACATCCCGGAAGAGTTTGCCGCTTCGTTTGAAGGATAGGGAGCATGGATATGCTACCCGAACAAGGCAACCGGCGAGCTACCCGCGTTGCCCTGGGCATTGACCCTGGCACCGCCATCGTCGGGTACGCTATCGTAGCCGCGCAAGGCAGCGAGCTGAGCATGATCGTCTGTGATGTCATCACCACACCCGCGCACATGCCGCTCCCTCAACGGTTGCAAGTAATCTACACGCGCCTGAGTGAGATCATCGCCACCTATCACCCCGGCGAATCAGCGATGGAAGAACTCTTTTTTGCCAAAAACGCCCGCACTGCCTTAACGGTCGGGCAGGCGCGTGGGGTAGCAATGCTGGCGCTGGCAAACGGAGGTCTCTCCATCGCCGAATATACCCCTATGCAGGTCAAACAGGCTGTCAGCGGCTATGGCAGCGCGAAGAAAGAACAGGTTGGCGAGATGGTGCGCATCCTGCTCAAACTAAAAGCCATTCCGAGGCCCGACGATGCCGCAGATGCAGCCGCCGTCGCCATCTGCCACCTGCACACCTCGCCATTGCTGAGCGCCAGTTCGCTCGTCCCTTAAAGCCTTTCTACTCTACTCTACGCTACGCCTTCGTCCCTACATGCACAGCGACTATACCCCCGCTGAGCCGGTAAAAACGCACATCGCGCCAGCCGACTTCTTCCATCATGGTTTTCAGCGTGGGCGCATCGGGGAAAGTTGTGAGGGAATTGGGCAGGTAGTTATATTCCTCAAATGCTTTGCCGAGAATTGTGCCGAATAAGGGCGCCAGTTTGTAGAAGTAGAAATGGAAGAGAGAGCCGAATATTTTGCCCGGCGGGTGGCTGATTTCCAGGCAGACCACGCGCCCACCTGGCCGCACCACGCGCAACATTTCACGAAACCCCTGCCTAATATCGGTCAGGTTGCGCACCGTAAACGCTGAGCAGCAGCCATCTACGCTGTTATCTGGCAAATCAATATGTTCCGCGTCTCCCACTCGCAATTCGATAGCATCTTGCAGGCCCAGCCGCGCAACCTTAACACGTCCTACTTCTAGCATCTGCGACGTAATATCTAGACCGATCATGCGCGTTCCCGGCCCGCTCCGGCGAATTACGGCGATGGAGAGGTCCGCCGTACCCGCGCCAAGATCGAGTCCCAGCTCACCCGTTCCCAGCGCCAGGTAACGAGCGGCAAAAGCCCGCCAACGCCGGTCCAAGCCCAGACTCATCAAACAATTCATGGGATCGTAGACGCGCGCAATACGCCCGAAAAGTCGCTGCACATACGGGCGTTTGCCACCCGTCTCACGGAATTTTTCTTCTAATGTTATCTTAGCAGTCATTTTTTAACCCTGGAACACTTTCAGCCATTTATAGTCCAAACCCAAACGATTTCAATAGCGCTGCCACGGCAATTCCTAAAGCCAGCATCACCCCAAATTGAAAATGGAGCGCCGCCGTGCGCTTAATGCCAATCACAAACGCTTTGCGCTCAGTTGCCATCAATACCGAACGCACATTGCTAAAGGCCAGGGGAAAGGTCAGCCAGACAACCAGGCTATAAAGCGGCAGCAATCTGAACAAAACAAACAGCGTCACCGCAATATAACTCCCCAGCAACAAAATTGCATGGAAACGCCTGCCGAAAACCTGACCGAAGCGCACAGGCAGCGTTAGCTTTTGCACCGCCAGGTCGTCCTGGTAGTCGCGCACATTATTCATGTTCAGGATCGCTGTCACCAGCAAACCAACAGGAACGCTGGCCGCGAAAGCCAGCCACGACCAGCGCGGAATCTGCACGTAGTACGCCCCCCACGTCATCAAGAAGCCCATAGCAATATACACCAGAATATCACCAAGCCCACGAGTAGCAAATTTGAATGGCCGGGCGCTGTAGAAGTACGCTATACTCATTCCGGCCAGGCCAAACAGTATGATGGCAGGGCCGCTTACCAGGATCAGCAACAAGCCGAAAATAGCAGCGAAGCCGAAGCTGCCAATACCACCCGCCAGCACCTGAGCCGCCGTCATCTCGTGTCGAAAAATGACCGTAGAGGAACCCAGCGATTCAGCATGATCCAGCCCGTAGCGGTAATCAAAGTACTCGTTGAAAAAATTGGCCCCCACCTGTAGAAACAGGCCCGACAATAGCGCCGCCAGCAAGCTCACAGGATGAAAAATGCCATCATAAGCCGCCACAGCCGTGCCAACCAGCACAGGACTGACGGCAGCCGTCAATGAAAAAGGCCGCGCCGTTTTCAACCAGATTTTCCAGGCCGCAGGCGAAGTTTTCTCTCCTGCTTGTGTTTGCATATCGTCCAACGTTTCTTCCTTATCACATTTGCTACCTATAACATAGTGCGCTCGCAATAAAACGTCAACTACTGTCGAACTCAAATGAAAGTTTGGAGCAGATACTATTGGTCTCGTATGGTATAGTAGCCATAAACCAACCAGAGTATTTTATAGTCGATCAGATTTTTAAGAAAGAGTAACCGTATGTCGCAACAAATGCCTCCTCAAGGTCCTTATGGACAACCAGCGCCTTCACAGGGCGTTCAAGGCGGTCCATTACCGCAACGCGCCCAGGCTCGCCTGAACTCCATGCGCGGCGACGCCCGCCATCGCGGCCTATCTACAAGCGACCTCAGCATCAATGAGTTTATCCTGACTCGCGAAGCCGGATTTGAACCGCTTGGCCTCGTCATGGGAAGCTCAATATACCATGTCGGCTGGCAGGCCATGAAATGGAATTCGAGCCAGGAAGTTACTATACTGACGCAGGCCATGTTTAACGCGCGCGAACTGGCGATGGAACGTATGATAGAAGAGGCCAATATCCTCGGAGCCGATGGTATCGTCGGCGTACACCTGGCGATCAACAACCAGGAATGGGAAACCGAGCTTGCCGAGTTCGTAGCCGTCGGCACCGCCATCCGCGCCCGCAATGGCAAATCGTATCGCAACGCGCAGGGACGCCCCTTTACCTCAGATCTCTCCGGCCAGGATTTCTGGACCCTGCTCCAGGGCGGCTATCTCCCAGTTGGCATGGTCATGGGAAACTGCGTCTACCACATCGCCCACATGGGCATGGGCCAGTGGTACAAACAGATCGGGCGCAACGTCGAAATGTCCATCTACACCCAGGGCGTCTATGAAGCCCGCGAACTGGCGATGGAACGTATGCAGGCCGAAGCCACCGCGCTCCAGGCCACCAACATCGTCGGCGTCAGCATCAGCCAGGACAACTACGAATGGGAATCGCACGTCATCGAATTCTTCACCATCGGCACAGCCGTCATCCCCATGGCGACCGATCACGCCATGCCAACCCCGTCACTCACTCTGCCTCTAAATGGTTAAAGTGTTTATGTGGATTGCTGGCCGATGGCCAGCAATCCACATAAACACTTTAACCATACCCTATCCAAATCTCCTACTATGCGCGAACATGCAGGCACTCAGTGGAAAGAACAGGATGTAGTGTTTTCCAATAATTTCGGCGGGTACATGTACGTGTCGGTACTTAGCCAGAACTTCAAGGGGTTACTTCAAGAGACCAAGTTACCCAACATCCGCTCTCATGACTTGCGACATACGACGGCAAGCCTGCTTGCCAAGTTGAAAGTACACCTTAAGATTGTTCAGGAGGTGCTAGGACACAGTAGTATTAGCATGACCGTGGGCAATGTACTGCTGCCCCTCAAGCACCTATGCCCCAGGTCTGCTAGCGCTGGTGCCTGAACTTCAGCCAGGGTGGCAACCCATAGTCGGGGATCTTCTGCCGCCATACCAGCTTGCCCTGGCGGTCATAGAGTTCCGCCTGCATGGGCAGTTGTACCTGCTCCTCTGGCTTACAGGCAAAGAACACATAGCCATCTTCAACCGCATCCTCAAGTGCCTGTCCTGCGTCATTGACCAGGCGAACTCGCTCAACTTGAAAGCCATTGTCGATGACGTTGCCGTGGGCGATTTGCAAATACTGTTGGTCGCCGAAGTTTATTCCCTGAGTATCGAGAAAAATGAGAGGATGATCGCGCACAGGTGCGAACATCGTGGACCACTGATTTCGCATATCTGAACTGGTTCCACCACCGTTCCAACGCCAGGAGCCATCGTCGTTTTGTTGGAGGATAGAGACCATACGATGCTGCTCGCCATCGGTTTCTTGAAACGTGACCTCATACAATCTCCAGCCAGGCCTCTGCTTCTCCCGCAGAAATTGGACCGTCGCGAGATCTACGATCCCGTAGAACATGCGCTCGTCCCCCAGTTCCTCTAAAACCATCTGCCTGAGTGGATCTTCGAGTCCAGGTATCTCTGGCCTTGGAAGCGGGGGCGGAACCGGTTTGCGCACGTAGCCGCGATACGCAACGAACTGACCGGCGCTCCCCACTCTCCTGGTATACGCAGATTGCCTCCGCCGCTGCTTTGGCCGTGTGGCGAGTTCCGCCACTGCTGCGACTACGCGCTCACGGAACTCCTGGAGTCCGGGTTGACCTTCTTAAATCGTTATGAGAAGGGTCGCTGGGGAAACGAGATAATCGAGTGGATGCTCATAGATGGCAAAGCAGATATTCAGCGGAGGAATACGGTTGTGATAGGGTTTTAACTCATCATACAGCCGCGTTGCAGCTTTCTGCTCCTCTCTGTCCAATGCTCTTTCCATATCTCCACTCCACCCCTGGCGCTGGCTCGCAGCCTGTTTATATTGCTCTTCTAGCTCAATCAATCTGTTTTTGACAGCGCTGCTGCCGCGCCAGGAGGCCTGATAGTGGTAAAACTCGGGAGGAGGAGGCAGAGGAGGGTCTGTTGAGATTTTGAGACTCTCTGCCTGATAGCGCCGCTTGAGATGTTCCAAGTCCGGTTCATTTGAGATTTTGAGATACTCTGCCAGGTGAAGTTGCCGCAGATGCTCCACATCGCGTTTTCTTTGTGTGGAGTCAAGCACACGCAAGAACCAGGTCTGCCAGGAATCCTCGGTCAGTCCGAGAGCGCGTAATGAGCCATCGCCATTTGGATGCTGATCGAATGGTGGCACGTGCAACCCATCAACCTGTAAAACCCAGAGGCAGAAATCAACCGTCGGATCAGACCCCTGGCGATAGAGCCAGGAATTGCGCGAATGAAGCAAGTGCATAGATATTCTCCCTCATTGCTTTGCTACGCTCAGTGTAGCATACGTCTCCCTGCACTTCCCAAGGGCGTTCACGTCAGGCTGATTACGAAGGGAAGTTCTGGTATACTTTGCTCATGAACATTGATGCGTCCTATGAGAAAAGCGTGGAGTTGTTGACTCTGGCACGGCAACAGGGATATCCCATCAGCGCACTCCAATTGGTCCGCTGGCATCGCGCTGGTTTGCTGCCGCGTCCCCAGCAGCAACCGCTCAAAGAAGCCAGGGGTACCTGCTCGTTCTATCCGCCCGGTACCGGCGAACAATTGCTGCTGCTCTGCTCTTTGCGCGCGCGCGAACGCCGCCTCTCTCATCTGGCCTGGCAGTTGTGGCTGGCAGGCTATCGCGTGGAATACAGGATCATTCGCACACAGTTGCAACTGGCAACCGTGCGTATCTCCCACTGGATACAGTGGTTCGCTGGCTTCAAGCAAGCCATTTACCAGCAGGATACTGAACAGGCGCTGAACCTGATCGAGCACTTTGCCGAAGGACCCCTGCGCTCGCAACCTTTACGCCGCATTCGCAAGCGGATCGGGCGCGAGGATTTCTCCACCTTTCTCTCTCGTCTACTTGAGCTGGCGGTGGTGGAGGACAGCGGCGAGATAGGCAGCGCTGTTGATGAACACGAGCGGCAGCTTGATTTGCGCATTCTCGCCCGTGGCCTGGGACTGGAAAAACGTTTTGTGTCCAAGAAAGATTTCCTCGAAAGATTATCTTGTCCAGTTCCTCATCCCACAACTGCACTGGTTCTTTCGCTGGCCGCAAGAAGTCCACTGGGAAGAACTGCTGGAACACGCGGACGATTTTGAGGTACTCCAGGCGCGCGATGATCTGTGTACCTGGCTGATGCGTCTGGGAAATAGCAGATACTACCGGGATCGGCTCCCCGACGATTATCCCCGCTGGGAGATAAATCTCCAGGAAATCTTTCGTACCCTGTCCACGGCTGACCAGGCGCTCGTACTCGTCGCCTGGCTTGCGCTGCGTACCCTCTCATCCTCCTGGCTCGAAGAGATGCCGACCATCACCATTGGCCCTGACGGCCCATCCTATGCAAAACGAGAAAATCGAGAAAACCTGTAGCCAAATCTCCTATAACAGGTGCGTTATTTCGTGCTAAATGGTAATCTATAGCAGAGGGAAGGCAGAATTATGATTGCCAGCATTCACGGCGTTCTAGAGGCGCGGCGAGCGGATCACGCGATTATTCGCGTTGGCGGCTTCAGCCTGCGCATTTTCACCCCATCTTCCACCTTGAGCCGCCTGGGCGAAGTGGGCGCGGAGGTCACACTCCACACCCATTTTCAGGTGCGCGAGGATGGCATGGCTCTTTTTGGCTTTGCCAGCGCGGAAGAACGGGACGCCTTCGAGCAATTGATAACGATCAGCGGGGTCGGGCCAAAGATCGCTTTAGCCCTGCTCTCCACGATGGACGCCAGCACGTTCTACCGCGCCATCGCGGACGAAGACATTACTCGCTTATCACTGGCTCCGGGTGTTGGCAAAAAGCTTGCAGGCAAGTTAGTGTTCGAGCTAAAAGGAAAGCTTCCAGCGATGACAGCTACGGGGGGCGCGGCATCAGGGACTCCATCAGGCAAATTACAGACCGAAGTACTGGAGGCCCTTATGGGTCTGGGGTACTCGGCTGCCGAAGCCCAGGCAGCGCTGGCCAGGATTCCACAAGATCGACCAATGACACTCGAAGAGCAAATCACCTTTGCCTTGCGCTCCTTTGCCCGTGATTAATCAACTCTGTAGTTAATGGAGGATGCTGATGGCAATCGACCAACACTTGCCGCCAGCGTGCGCTTTCGCGATTTCCGTGCTAGTCGAACGCGACATGGACCCCGATGCCGTACCCGAAGAAGCTGTAGAGGCGGCGCAACATCATTTAGTCACCTGCGTGCGCTGTCTTTCTTCTCCCCCCGTTATCAGTCCACCGCGCAAGAAAAAGCGGCCCCGCCGCGCAGTAGAACCCGATGCCTCCTTCGAGACATACAACACCCCTCTACCACTCGAAAGAAGCTGCATCGCCATACCCATTATCTCCGGCCTATACAGTGCCGGCAACGCCAGCGCCACGCCTGGAATCTCACCTGCCAGTCATCGCGCCCAAAACCGCCGGGCCGGTTGCCGCGACTCCTATACCTACCGCGCCATCTACTCTTCCTGCCATCATCGAAGGGCCGCTTAATTGCGCTCAATGTCGGCAGAGGCTGCAAGAATACGCTGAAGCCATGGATAGCGGCCAAAACGTCGCCATGCTCTTCCCCGAAGTGCAAGAACACCTGGTGACATGCGAATCGGGCTGTCTCGTGCTCCTCAATATCTTTCGTGAGGAGGCCAAATTCAGTCGCAAAAACCGGCGGCGCAAAGTGCGCGACCCCTTCAGCGCTATCGGCTGGGAATTGACGGGCTTTTTTCGAGGCGGCCAGGTTCCCATGTCGCCGATGGCCCTTGCCTACGGCACGTTGATACTTTTGCTGCTCGTCTCCACCTTCAGCGTCTTTCTCGCCGTCCGTTGGGACGACGCGCGTTATTATCATCCTCCTGTTCACAAAGTCATAATCCCTACTCCTGACGGCATCGGATTAAGTGACGGCTTGAAAGTATTCGACGCCTGCAACACCAGCAGCTACCAGGACAAACGAGCGGCAGCCCAGGCCCTTCAAGCCCAAAATCCCACAAAAGCTGGCGCGTTGCTGGCATCAGCCAGCAACGCGGCCAGCGCCGATACGACAGGCTGCAACGGCGCGGAGGCCGCCATCTACAACGAAGACTTACAGGTACGCCAATCGGGTCATCCCTACGGCGCGCTCGTGGTAGCCTTCGACAGTGGCCCCGGCGTCGCCAGCCCGCAAGGTGGCACCGACCGCCATATCCTCTACGCCGCCTACACGCAGGAGCTGATTGGAGCCTATATCGCGCAGCAAGAATACAACAACACCGCCATGCAAACGCCCGGTACGCCCTTGCTCTACCTCGTCCTGGCAAATACAACCGGCATCGCGCAGGGCGCGTTACAAATCGCGCATAACATCGCAACGCTCGCTACCTCGCCCGACCAGCAACAATTCGGCCTGCTGGCAAGCAGCCCGCTTTCTATCCTGGGCGTGCTGGGACTCGCGCCGAGCAGCCTGGTGCAACTAGTCTTGCCCGCCCTGTGCAGCGCGGGAGTACCCCTGATCGCCCCAACAGCCACCGGCCTATTTATCATCAATCTGATGGAGCAAACATCGCTCTATCGACACTGCGCGCCCGGCTTCGCCTTCGTGCGCTTCTCGCCCGACGACGCCAACCAGAGCTGGCAGGCGGCAAATTATGCCTACAGCCAGTTGCATGTGCGCCGCGCCGCCATTTTCTACGACCCCAGCAACCCATCTTCCGTCGGATCTGCTGATAGCTTCTCCGCTAACTTCTCAAGGCAACGGGGCGCGCAAATTGTAGCGCGTGAGACTGCCGTAGCAAGCGGACTGCTCGATGCCAGCGGGCGACCGCAGGCGTCGCCGGAGGATCTATTAACCGGACTAAAAGATGCATTGCAGTCCAAACCGCGCCCGGATTTGATCTTCGCGCCGCTGCTTACCAACGACGTGATTACGCTGGCGCAAGACATCGCGAAATTGCCTGCCTTTCAACAACCCGTCCTGATGATCGGCGGTGAATTTGTGCATCCTGCCGCGCTGCAAGAACTGGTGCAGTGGGCCAGGCAGCAGCAACTAACCCTGCCGCGTATCTACGTCTCGCTCATTTCTGCCGTGCGCCCGCCCGATAACAACGACTGGCCCAAACAGTTCTATGCCAGCTTCTGCACATCGTTCGCCGCCCCTGGCACCCATTGCAGTGGCGCTGGCATTCTAGATCAAGGCGGCCTGCTCTTCGCCGATGGAGTCGAGATCGTAGCGCGCGCCCTCACTCCGGCTATAGGAAAAAGCGTCGCCACGCCTGTTACCACCCTTCCCACACGAGCCGCGCTGGTACAACTCATCAGCAATGAACGTTTTGCCGGCGTCAGCAGTCCTATCCGACTGCACGTTATAGCGGGTATACTGGTGACTAGCACGCAGGTATCGCCTGTCATTCTGGGTGTTCAAGATGATGGCAGCCTGCAAATTGTCGGGTGACGCTTCTCAACATAAGGGAGGGAAACGATGAAATTTGGCGTATTTTTGCCCATCTCTGGCCGCGCCACCGGCCCGGACACCCTGATAACGGCGGCGCAAAGCGCGGAAAAGCAGGGCTTCGACGCCATCTGGTCGGCTGACCGCGTCGTCACGCCCTGGAAGATCGCAACATCATATCCCTATAGCGAAAACCACGAGTTCATCGTCCCTCCCGACCGGCCCTTCCTGGACTCGTTCACCTGCCTGGCTTTCCTGGCAGGCTGCACCCAGAAGATCACGCTCGGCATCAGCGTGCTGGTGCTACCCTATCGTCACCCCCTGTACTGGACGCGCGTGGCAGCCTCCATCGAACAACTCTCGCGAGGCCGCCTGATCATGGGTGTCGGAGTCGGCTGGATGGAGGAGGAGTTCGCCGCCCTGAACGTGCCATTCAAGGAGCGAGGCCGCATCACCGACGAACAACTGGAAGTGATAGAGCATCTCTGGTCGCAAGACCACATCACCTACGAGGGCCAGTACTATCACCTGCGTGACCTGGCCTTTTATCCCAAACCACTGCAACAGCCGCGCATCCCCATCTGGATCGGCGGCGAAGGCAGCGCCGCCCAGAAGCGCACCGCCAGATACGGCGACGCCTGGTTCCCCTACTACGTGGAAATCACTCCCTCCCAACTGCGCGCTGGCTTCGACAACGTGCTGCGCCTGGCAGAGCAGGCCGGACGCGACCCCCAACCCATCAAACTAACCTGCTGCCGCCCTATCGAGCTAACCCCTCAACCCGTACCTCAAGACGAACGCTACTTCCGCGGCACACCTGCACAACTGATCGAAGCTCTCAGCACATACCGTAACATCGGCGTCGAGCATGTTGCCCTCCAATTCATGTCGCCGCGCTGGCCCGACCGGATGGAGCAGATCGAGCGGTTTGCAAGTGAGGTGATGCCGCATGTGCGATAATGATGGGACAAAGGTGTAATCGCCTCAACTAGCTTGCCATATTTGCACGGTAGTATCAGTACTGCACGAAGCAATAAGCGAGTCATCCTGGGACCACTGTGCATCAAAAACGGTAGAAGCATGTCCTCTATATATCAGCAGGGTTTGCCCCGTATCGGGATTCCATACTTGAACTGTCGCATCTCTGCTGCCTGAGACGATGCGCGAACCAACATGTTCTCCGGCTTCACATCACGATGAATTAGTTTCTGGCCATGAGCATAGTGCAGCGCACCGGCAACCTGCTTAACAGAAGAGATGACCGCTGCAAGTGGAACTTGCTTTCCCCTGGCAAAGAGCCTTCGTAAGGTGCCATTCGGCGCATAGCCCATAACCAGGTAGGGTGTCTTTCCGTCCAGCCCAAAATCCAGCACTCGCACAATATTGGGGTGTTCCAACCGCGCAATAATACGAGCCTCGGCACGGAACTCATCCATATCATCATGTGCAAGCTGCGCGTGCAGAATTTTAATGGCCGCCTCAGTACCTAGATGCAAATGCTCTCCCAGGTAGACCTCGGCAAACCCTCCTTCTCCCAGCAACCGAACAATGCGATAGTTCCCAATTTGCTGTCCGACACGGTCTGCCATGTACTCTTCTCTTTCCTGAAACCAAGACCATTCTGCTTACAATAGACATACCAGGGGAGAATCACACATTGATTGCATAGTGAAAGAATTTAAAATATCTTTCGCTCAATTCTATCACGGCTTTAATTGGAAACAAAGTCTAGCTAAGATGAGAGAGAGAGATTTTCGTTTTCATTGATATACATGCATAAGCATATGCGTGTGTATATGCTTATGGCATCATTTGTTGCAACTCTGGCGCACACCACGCAAAGAGCGAACGAAGAGACGTAGGTGCAGGTGCGCCTGATGGTAGATACCATGAAAAACGTGCCGGGTATGATGAATGCGCGGTTGTATACAGGTAGAGAGGGCAAAGACTGCTATTTCAAGATTAAGTTACAGGTAGATACACAATGCGGTCCTGGTACTCACCGGGATTACCTACCTCAGCAATCAAAATCAGTTCTTCTACAGCGTCCCCAATACCCATTTCTAAATTGAGCGTAATAATACCCGGCATATGATGTTTCTCTGATAAATGTTTTGCCAGATGAGCAGGCATAGATTTACGGTTGTTAGTAATGAGAATAAAATCATTCTCCTCACACCAGCACAATATCTCTGGATCAAGCGTTCCCTTAGGAGGAGTTCCTGGATCTCCAATAGAATACACTACCAGGTCTGACTTTTTAATCAAAAGTTGCGCTTTGTAGAGAGGATCAAGATTCTCGTCAATAAGATATCGTATTGTCATGCAGTTTCTTTATAAGACTGCCTCTCTTCTTTAATCTTTCTGAGCCTCTGGCTTTCAGGCGAAGGATTTAAGCTCTGTTGCTTGCGCATCTCTCTCCCCCACTCCAACCAGTCCGCGAGATATTTTGAAACCGTTTCTTTATTTCGCAGGTAATAAAGAATTGTTGCGTAGACCTGTTCCAGAGTTAACGAGGGGTATGTCTGGACAATAGCTTCAGGAGAACGTTGGCGATGAATATAATCATACAGCACAGTTTCTATACCAACCCTGGTACCCTTGAGCCGAATATCGTCCTCGGACAAGAAATCAAAGTATTCTTCCAGCTGCATTGAATTCTCCATGCTCTTCTTGAGAAGCTTTTAACAGGATTTTACAAATGCTCTCAAGTAGGAGCATATCATAGAGTTAGCTTTACTGCAATAAAAATCTAATCTGGTTCCTATAACTATCGAGGGTTGAGGGCAAGATACGTGTATGGTAGGGGCGACCCTTGCGGTCGCCCTGGCCATTGACAACCTCACCCCACCTATGTCATGCTACACATCGAAAAACAATTTTGACGGCAGGGAATAACGTACCTATGGAATTACTGGTTGCGACGCTGATACACACCGCGAGGGGAGCGAACGAGGAAGCACTGGCACGGATGCGCCTGGTAGTAGATACCATGAAAAACGTGACGGGTATGATAAATGCGCGGTTGTATGCAGGCAGAGATGGCGAAACCTGTTATTTTATCCTCACATCGTGGGAAGACGAGGAATTCTGGCTCAAAGCGCAGGAACGCCAGAATCCGCGTGACCTCTTGCTCAACTCCAGTAGCGAACTCCTGACCGCCGCGCCTGAGCAATGGCAGATGCAATACCTGTGGGGCTATAGCCGACCATCCGCGCAGCCCACCATCGCAGCAGCGCACCTGGCAACCGTGCGACCCGATGCAACCGAGCGCATTCAACGCGCCTGGATCGAGAACTTGCAGCGCCAGGCCACCCAACCGGCACTGGCGTTCGCCTTTCTCACGCGGGGCAGAAACGTAGATACTGCTTCGTATGGAATAAATGGCAGCGCCTCAGCGCACGAAAACACCAATCGCTCTACCTTCCTCAATCTCCTGAGTTGGCCGGGCGAGACGCAACAAAAAGACTTTTACGCCGATCCGCAGTATAAAACCTTTCGAGGATATCTCAACCAGGTAGGCATGGAGCGCATCATCATGCTCGAACCCCAACTTTAACACACCTAATCAGAAGATGATTCAGCCACCGGCTTTGCATAATATTTATTCAACTCATTGAGGAGCAGGGCGTGGTTGGCCCACATTTCGCCGGTGAAGGTATGATATTCGCCATCACACAGCGGAACAGGCGCGCTGCACTGGCGATGGGGAGACAAGCGGAAGCGAACGGTATTCCCTTTGACTTCGATCCAGAGGTGACGGCGCGTATAGCTCGTTCCCCAACGCATAAGCACCATCGTATCGTATTCGGAAAAGGTCGCGCGCCCTTTCAGGGCATTCGTATTGAGGGTTTTAAGCATCTCCGCCAGGCCACTCTCCCGCATAATTCGCCGCGCATTCTCTTTTTCAGCCGCGCGCCGCGCCTCATCTGCCTCCTCGCTCAATATATATTCCGGGCGTATGTCATCCTGACTTGTAATGATTGACTCCTCTAATGCACTCTTTGCTCGTATTCCGTCTTCAATTCAACAACGGCTAATAAATCAGGGTAGCGGCGCGGATTATCCGCCGCATATTGCGCCAACGTGGGTGATAAAATAGAAGCGGCATTGTAAAATGGAGAGTAAGCATTTTCCTGGTTCATCAAGGTGCGACGAGGGGAAATATGGTACACATTTCCGGTCGATTGCTTGGCATATGACTTTGCCTGTGCCGCCAGGGAGCTAATTTCCTGAATGCTCTGCGGGCGACGCACATGATTATTGACCACCCCGATTGATAGAGAGACCAGGGGAAATTGATAGGGATGCCCCTTACGATCTACCCCGTTGATCCACCCGCGTCTGAGGTCCTCCACGCGATAAAAGACCGCGCTTTCCTCTTTGAAAGCCGCGCTGATCTGATGACAGAGACGACTGCAGCGGTCAGGAGTCGTCACTACTACAAAGTCGTCGCCTCCAATATGCCCGACGAAATCATCAGGATTGCCATATTCGCGCACAACGCGTTGGCAAATGCTCCCAACCAGGCGAATGATATCATTGCCAGTCAAGAATCCGTAGACATCGTTGAACGCTTTGAAATTATCCAGGTCAAGATAGAGGATGCTCCAGGGTTCTACCACGTTTAGCTTTTGTTTGATAGCTAACTCCACCTGCAAACCGCCAGGCAGACCAATTAAGGGTGAAAGACAGCTTTGCTGGATGCGACGAATCTGGGTGCGAATACGCGCCACCAGCTCATCGGTTTGAAATGGCTTGGTGATATAATCATCGACCCCTATCTCAAAAGCCCGTACCTTGTCGCTAAGCTCGCCATAGGCGCTCAACGCGATAATGGGAATGTGCATGGTCTTCGGGTGGCTGCGTAAGCAGCGGGATACTTCGTATCCATCAATACCGGGGAGCATTAAATCGAGAACAATCAAATGCGGTGTTTCTCGTAGCGCATATTGTACAGCATCTTCGCCGTTAAGGACAGTAACAACCTGATACCCTTCGATCTGTAGTGTTTCCTTCAGTAATTTTGCAATTACTCGCTCGTCCTCGACGACTAAAATGTTGGCCATAAATTCTCCTGCTTCCTGGTTTGTAGGGCTTACCTGCCCATCCCCATTTAAGAACACCTCACAATTTAAATGAGCCATCAACCCTACAATTGTTTGCGACTACAACAAATACACGGCAGAAAGAACGGTCTGATCCGCTCTTGCTAACCAATCCCGGCGATTGCTCGCTCTAATGGTGCGGGAATTGTGATTGCCGCATTCTCCCACTCCACCCTCCCACATCCAAACGCTCGATCAGCAAGGAACCTGGCGAAACCCTTCCCCCGAAGAATGCGCGCAGGCAAAAATTCTGTCCTATGAGGGTGAGAGACAATGAAAAATATCAGAAACACCACTCTCACGCCAATGGAAACAAATAAAACATAATAACCTTACGCATAAATACGTATGTTTTACATTTCCTCTAATCAGTATAACATCCCTACACGCATATGAAAAGGGTAATGTGTAAGAATTCATCACAAATTACAAGCGTTTTATCGAAATCTCACGTTTTGCATATCAGGGCAAAGCTTGTCCTCGTCCTGTTACGCCCCAGGTAGTTGACGCACGGGCAGTACTGCGATAAGATGAAGAGAGTAGCGGATGAGCAGGTTACAAGCAAAAGGCGTGGACATGTCACAATCACCAACATCTACCGAACAATCAGTGTTGTTTCCCAGTCGCGGGCAACCTTCCTTTCGTATGGAGGGTATTGCGCACATGCCTGCCAGGGTGGAACATGCGCCAGTGGTAATTTTGTGTCATCCACAGCCTGCCAGCAGCGATATGCGCGACTCTCTGACCGCCCTGCTTGCCCGGCGGCTGGCAGAGGCAGGATTGATCGCACTGCGTTTCAATTTTCGCGGCGTCGGGAAAAGCCAGGGACAGCAGAGCGATGGACGCATGGAACCGCTCGACCTGGCGGGAGCCATCGACTACGCCCTGGCACAACCCGGAGCGGACACGACCAAAGTCTGCGTCGTCGGGCATGGCTTCGGTGCCTATATCGCGCTGCTATACGCGCCCTATGACGCGCGTATTCGCACCGTTGTAGCCATCAGCCTGCCCATGTATCGTGTAAACAGTGGGCTACCCAAAGCGTTTGAACGTCCAAAACTCTTTGTGACGGGCGAATTTGACGAAATTTGTCCTCTGTTCAAGCTAGAACCATTTGTTGAGCAACTGAAAGGCCCAAAGGGCATTAAAGTGATTGTCGGAGCGCGCCACCTTATGCGCGATTATGAAGAAGCCGCTCTGACCACCATCATGAAATATATCAAAACATGGGTAGAAATGCCCGGAGTGTAGGGAAGCATGAATCCAAATAATCCCCTGATTGTCCAGAGTGATCGCACCATCTTGCTAGAAGTCGATCACCCGCTGCACGCCGAGGCGCGTGATGCGCTGGCCCAGTTCGCAGAGCTGGAAAAGTCCCCTGAACATATCCATACCTACCGTCTCTCGCCGCTTTCCCTGTGGAACGCTGCCGCCGGTGGTATGGACGCGCCAATGATCCTCGAATTGCTGACACGTTATAGCAAATACGATATCCCATCCAATATCGTCGTCGAAATTCGCGAATACATCAGCCGCTACGGGCGTGTCAAGCTAGTGCGTAACGGCGATCTGCTGCTCCTGACTTCGACCGACGTGGCGTTGATCGCGGAAATCATGCATCACAAGCGCACGCAGCCCTACCTGTTGCAGCAATTAGATTCCCATACCATCCAGGTAGACGCCTCGCGGCGCGGCCATATCAAACAGGCCCTCATTCACGTTGGCTTCCCCGCCGAAGACCTGGCCGGCTACACCGACGGCTCGCCCCTGCCCATCCAATTGCGCGAAGAAACAGTCGGGGGGAAAGCTTTTGAGCCGCGCGCCTACCAGTTCGCGGCAGCGGCAGCATTTTATGCCGGGGGCGCGCCCAGCGGCGGCAGCGGCGTGGTTGTCTTGCCCTGCGGCGCAGGTAAGACCATTGTGGGCCTGGCTACCATGGCCGATATTCAACGCGCCACCCTGATCTTGACTCCCAACACCATCGCCGTGCGCCAGTGGATTCAGGAAATCCTCGATAAGACCGATATTCCGCCAGAGATGATCGGCGAATACACCGGAGACCGCAAGGAAATCTGCCCCATCACTGTCAGCACCTACCAGATACTCACCTATCGCAAGAAAAAGCAGAAGAACACCAACGGCACCGAGCCGACAGAAGACGACTACCCCCACTTTTCACTGTTCGGTAGCTACGATTGGGGGTTGATTATCTACGACGAAGTACACCTGCTGCCCGCGCCGGTGTTCCGCATCACCGCCGAGATTCAGGCGCGTCGCCGCCTTGGTCTGACCGCCACCCTCGTGCGCGAAGATGGACGCGAAGCCGACGTATTCAGTTTGATTGGCCCCAAAAAATACGACGTACCCTGGCGCGAACTCGAACGCCAGGGCTGGATCGCCACCGCTGAATGTCACGAGATTCGCGTCAGCATGAGCGAAGACGAGCAATTGAACTACGCCGTCGCCGAGGATCGCGAAAAATACCGCCTGGCCGCCGAAAGCCCGGCCAAGATGGATATCGTGCGCTTCCTGGTCAACCGCCACCGCGACGACCAGATACTCGTCATCGGCCAATACCTCGATCAGTTGAACATCCTGGCAGAAGAGTTGCATGCCCCCATGATTACAGGAAAAACTCCCAATAAACAACGCGAACAACTCTATGAGCAATTCCGCCAGGGCGAAATAAAACATATGGTCGTCAGCAAAGTTGCCAACTTCGCCATCGACCTGCCCGACGCCAACGTCGCCATCCAGGTTTCCGGCACCTTCGGCTCCCGCCAGGAAGAAGCACAGCGCCTGGGACGTATCCTGCGACCAAAGGCCGATGGCGGCCTGGCCTACTTCTATTCTATCGTCACTCGCGATACCCGCGACCAGGAATTTTCCGCCAATCGCCAGCTTTTCCTGACCGAACAGGGCTACCGCTACATCATCGAAGATTCCGAAGCCTTGCTGGTATCTTCGTCCATATAGAAAGAGCAGTACAATCATATGGCAATGAAATTCGGTATCCTTGTGCCACAGGGCTGGCGCATGGACCTCGCCGGCATCACCGATCCCGTTGAGGCATACGAAACGATGACACGCGTTGCAGTCGAAGCCGAAACGCTCGGCTTCGACTCGATCTGGCTATTCGACCACTTTCATACCGTGCCAACACCCACGCAGGAAGTGACCTTCGAGGCCTGGACAAGTACCGCCGCGCTTGCCCGCGACACCAAAAGAGTCCGTATCGGACAGTTAGTTACCTGCAACGGCTACCGCAACCCGACTCTGCTGGCAAAAATGGCAAGCACAGTCGATGTCTTAAGTCATGGTCGCCTGGATTTCGGCATCGGCGCGGGCTGGTACGAGCAGGAATTTCAAGCGTATGGCTACGACTATCCCGATGGCCCCACGCGCCTGAAACAGCTACGCGATGCCGTGCAGATCATCCTGAAGATGTGGTCTGACGAAAACGCCGCATATGAAGGGCAGTATCACTCGGTGCATGGCGCGATCAACCAGCCCAAAGGCGTGCAGAAGCCGCATATCCCTCTGCTAATCGGCGGCGGTGGTGAGAAAGTAACGCTCAAACTTGTAGCGCAATACGCCGACGCCTGCAACATCGGCCATCTTGATCCCGAAGGGCTGCAACGCAAGTTCGCCATCATCAAGCAGCACTGCGATACAGTGGGACGCGACTACAATACCATCCACCGCACCGTTCTGTTTAACTGCGCCATCGCCGAGACGGATGAGGAAGCCTGGGCCAAAAGCGTCCCATTCCAGCGCAACATCCCATCGGGACGCATTCGCGAGCAGGCCCTGGTTGGCACACCCGACACCATTCGCAAGCGCGTGCAGGAGATCGAGCAGGCCGGGGCGCAAGAACTGATCATGTTCATGCCCGATTCCAGAGATTTGACACCTCTCAGGATGTTCGCAGAGGCATGTTTAGGAAAATAAACAGGGCAATCAGGAGCTAAATAAAAAAAGGCGACCATGCGGTCGCCTTGCTTCTGCCATCAACGATGGTTTTACTACAATCCAGGCTCTTGCACAGCTGCTGTTCCTGAACCCTGCCTCGCGGCCACTACTTTTTGCTTCGCGGTATCAACCGCGTCCTGCGCTGTCTGCTTCACATCAGCGGTAGCTTTTTGAGCCAGGTCACCCAGCGTGCTGCCCGTCTCTTTGACCTTTGAAGCAGCCTGCTGCGCGTAGTCTTTCAAGTTGCTTCCCGTCTGCGCTACACGCTCAGAAACCTGCTGAGTGTACTGGTTAAGCTGCACATTGGCATCCTCTGGCAAATAGCTACGCATTGCCACGATACGCTCCCCCAACCGTCTGCGCATCTCTTCGCCTGTCACAGGCGCGACAAGCAGGCCAACGCCAACGCCAACCAGTATCCCTTTAACAAAACCTTTCATTATCAAACTCCCTTTCTCTGGCGACACAATATATTTGGCTTTCACGTCGCCTTTACTGAATACATTACTCTCTTCAAATATACGCTTGAGCCTGCCTTCAGGTTTCATTTTTCATATCATTTCATGCCAACATAACTACTAAGCGCATATATCCCGCAAAAGCTGCATAAGCCCCAACCAGGGGAATTTCATTCGCCAGTTCCTGCAAACGCGCAACCGTATATCCTTGCCTCGCTATTTTCTCAAGCCAGAAACGCGCTTGCTTCACTCGTTCCCCGTCCTGTTCAGTGACAGGCGCATTCCACTGGCCGCGACCGTAGTTGTAACGACGCAACAGTTCGGGATCGCGCAAATACGCCCGCATCAGAGGTAGAATCACGTCGCGCAGCGCAGCTTCATCGAGGGCAGGCTGTAAATACGCCCTCAGCATCGCCTCATCCACAACAGCCGCCATACGCATGTATTCAAGCAAGTGCGCCCGCGTTTCAAGCGCCGAGCGCACCTCGTGTCGCAACAGTCCTTGCTCATTCAAACCTACATCCCGCAAATTACCTGTGAGAGTGACCCCCATACCCAGATGCCCTACCCACCCTTCAAACAAAGGCTTCAAACTCGCTTCAGCCTGCCAAACACGCATCATTTCGCGTGTCACAGGCCAGCGCAACCAGCCACGCGGCGGACTCGCGAGCGGGTCGAGGAACAATATTTCACGCGCTGTCGCCATAATACCTTCGATAAAGGCTTCCTGCTTCTCGCGACGATTACCGCCAATAATCCAGGTATCGATGATGCCCGCTTTGCGATATGCCTCGTGGCGGTGTTTCCACTCTTCCAGGTCAAGCGGGGCGCATTGAAACTCTATTGCCTGCAATTGACCGCCGGCATGTGTCACCAAAATGTCCGCGATACGGTTAGGTTCAGGCAAACGCTCTTCAAGCGTGACACGAGCGCCGGGAAACTGCTCGCGCAGCCACCGCGCAAGCACAACCTTGCCGCGCATATGTCGCACCGATTCCGCCTCGGTACTCCACACGCATTCGCCCTTCTGGTGCGCGAAATGAAGCTGCGTCTGCTTCTCCGGCCCGCCGCGCGCGTATACAACGCCACGACAATTGGGACAGCGCAACGCCTGCTCGCGCGACCACGTCTGCGCCTGTTCAAGCGGCGTCTCACCGGCAATCACCACTCTATCTCCTGGACCATACGCGACCAGCATAATCTACCCTCTTCAAATCCCTTCACTGTTGGCAAACCTGTTCTATACAACAAATTATAATGCCCGGCGCAGAGGATGTGCTAGAATAGAATAATAATCAGGCGCTTTGACCAGGGCGGGGCCTGTCCCCAGAAGCGTTCGCTTCCTATCCAGGATGCCAGTCCAGAAGCCAGCTTCGGGTACCTCTGCCAATTGAGCCTGTCATCCTGAGCGCAGCGAAGGATCTGATGCGCCGGAGACCGCGATCCTTCGCCGCGCTCAGGATGACACTCGCCGACCAGCCGCCCGAGGCACTCGCCCTGGTCGCTTTTCAGTGAGGAGATCACATGCTCGACCTATCTGCCGTACCCGTTGTTGACAATCATTGCCACACCGTCTTGCTCAACCAGACCATGAATACGCTGCGCTTCCGCCGCTTTTTTACCGAAAGCTATGATCCTATTTTCGCGGAGAGCCACATCCAGAACACAGTTTACTATCTCTGGATGCTGCGCCAGATGGCCTCGTTTTATGGTTGCGCGAATACGGAAGATGCCATCCTGGCAACGCGCAATAAACTCGACAGTATTTCGCTGACCGAACGCCTTTTCCGCGCCGCCAATATCGATACGCTGGTGCTTGACACAGGTTTCCCGCCGCCTATTGAGTGTCTAACACCAGAGCAGATGGGACAATCCGGTCACTGCCGCGCCATCAAGCTGTTACGCCTGGAAGTGCTCATGCAGCAACTTGTTGTGGAGTACAGCGACTTCGATGAACTGGTGGAACGCTTTGCCATGGAACTGAGCGATATACGCGGGCGCGGCTTTGCTGGACTGAAAAGCATCGTAGCCTATCGCGGCGGATTACAGGTCATCGAGCGCGACAAAGACGAAGCCGCCGCATCTTTTGAAGAAGCGCGTTCGGCTATACGAAACGACAAACTGCGCATCACCCAGAAGCCGCTCATCGATTACCTGCTCTATATCGCGTTTCGCCACGCGGCAGAGCAGGGCCTGCCCATCCAGTTTCACACGGGTTACGGCGATAGCGATACCGATATGCGCCTGGGCAATCCGCTTCACCTGCGCGATTTGCTGGAGCGCAGCGACTTTCACGCTATGAAAGTGATTCTCTTGCACGAAAGCTACCCTTACACGCAGCCAGGAGCCTACCTTGCCGCCATCTACCCGCATGTCTATTTCGACCTGTCCTACACCATCCCTTTTGTTGACCGCCTGGATATGCTGGCCTTCACCCGCCAGGCTTTGAGCGTCGCGCCCGCCAGCAAGCTCATGTATAGTTCAGACGGCACCAACATACCCGAGATGCACTGGGCCGCCGCCATACGCGGGCGCAGCGTCATCGCGCAAGTACTGAGCGAAATGATCGATGCCGACGAAATCGACGAGCAACAAGGCTATCACCTGGGTCAACTCATTTTACGCGACACAGCGTATTCTGTCTATGAATTATAACTGCTGATTCCTGGTAAGTCCGTCAGAGATCCTTCGCTGCGCTCAGGATGACAACCAGGGATGTTGTCATCCTGAGCGCAGCGAAGGATCTCTGACACGCATTCGTCCAGTAAAGGAGAGTACATATGCCGGATAATTTGAACCACTTTCGCATCGGAGTAAATGCCCTGATCTTCGACAACGAGCGCGTGCTGCTGGCGCACCGCCGCGATATCGACTGGTGGAACCTGCCCGGCGGTGGTATGGAAATCGGCGAAACGGTCGAAGAGGCGACCTGCCGCGAAGTGAGGGAAGAGACAGGCCTGGAGATACAGGTTGAACAACTTATAGGCGTGTACTCTAAACCGCAAAAACAAGAAGTCGTGCTCACGTTTCGCTGCAAAGTAATCGGAGGCGAGTTACAGGCCACCGAAGAGAGCCGCGCATGTGAATATTTCTCGCCCGATGCCCTGCCGCGCAACACGCTCCCCAAACATCGAGAGCGCGTCATAGATGCTCTACTTAACCAGCAATCTGCGGTATTACGCGCGCAACGCGCCAGTTCGGTAGAAGATCAGCAAATTGGTGAAGTTCAGTAAATTCATACAACTCATATATTCATATTTTTCGTGCGGCACAAAAGACACATGAACTTATAGTTTGCGCGCGATAATGTGAAACACATGCCAGTGTTTCGGCGATCCATCAGCGACCACGCTATCGATATCTTCTTCATCGAACTCTATAACGTCCAACCCGTTTAATGCCTGCAACGCCTCTTCCCTGGTCAAAAAGGTCATCGCTTCGGCGCGTTCAGGCGTATTCCACTGGTCGTGAATGCCGAAAAACTGACCAACAAAGATGCCATCCGGATTGAGAGCTTCCCGAACTTTGCCAAAAACAGCATAGAATTGCTCTCGCGCCAGGAATGGCAGGCAAAAATGCGCATTGATGAGATCGTAACTCTCAAACGCGAAATCTCCGAACGAGGATTGTACGGCGCGAAGTCTCTCCTGTGGAAAAGTCGCCAGGATAGCCATAGCGTTGGCATCCGCATCGACTGCCGTTACCCGAAAGCCTTGATCAAGCAAATAGCGCGTATCGCGTCCCGCTCCGCAACCCAGGTCAAGCGCGCCTTCCCGGTGCGTAACAAACGACGCTGCCCGTATCATCCTCGGCCAGGGCGGTCGTTCCCGTGTATGTTTATAAAACTCCGCCCAATCAAATTGCTGCATCAACGCTCGTCCTCATTTCTCCAGTAGAATCAGTACCTCTCGCTCCGCAATCTCCACCTGTCTCCCTGGCTCTGACCCATCTAACAGCGACGTAAAATTTCCAGGCGGCAACGTAACTTGCATTGCCGAGTCGTTATGGTTCAATATAAAATACACGTTCCGCCCATCGCTGCGTGTGCGGCGCGTCACTTCCAGCCCTTCGACGGACTCCATCAATTGCTCAACTCCGGCCTGCTGGCAAAGCGTCTGTGCTAGCTTACTGGTCAGGTCATCGCTTGCCAGTGTTGCAAGGTAATACGCCCTACCATCGCCAAAGCGATTGACCGTCAAAGCCGGGCCATGCGCGTAATAATCGCTGCCAAAGGTTCCCAGCGCGCGCGCTCCCTCCAGATGTACCACTTCACCCCACAGAGAGCAGGCATAATTGCCCTGCAACGCTCCATCAGGGATAATAACCTCGTTGCTCATCTCTTCCGTCCAGGGATCAAACTCCTCCACATAGATTCCGAGCAGTCTGCGCAGTTCGCCAGGATAACCGCCCAATGTAACCCGGTCATGCTCATCGACAATGCCACTGAAGAACGTTGTGAGCAGGGTTCCCCCGCCAGTGACATAGCGTTCCAGGTTTTGCGCGACTCCCGCTTTGAGCATATAAAGCAAAGGCGCGATCACCACACGGTACTGGCTCAGATCATGCTTCGACGATACAATATCAATCGCCACGTTCAGCCTGTGCAGGGCAGCATACCAGTGCTTCACCTGTTCCAGGTAGCGCAGGCGGTCGCTCGGCCCCGGCAGGTACTCGACAGCCCACCAGTTTTGCCAGTCCATCACGATGGCGACCTCCGCTCGAATGCGCGAGCCAGCTACATCAGGCGCGATGCGCTCAAGTTCCGCGCCAAGCTGTGCCGCCTGCCGGAAAATACGCCCGTGCTCGCTACCCTCGTGTGGCACAATGGCGCTATGGAACTTTTCCGCGCCTCCCTGCGACTGACGCCACTGGAAATACAACACTCCGTCCGCGCCGTGCGCCAGCGCTTGCAAGCTTTGCAAGCGAATCCGTCCAGGCCGCTTGTGGGGATTCTGCGCCATCCAGTTCAACTGGCCCGGCGTCTGCTCCATCACCAGGTGCGGCTGTCCATGCTTGAATGAGCGCATCAGATCATGCCGAAAAGCATTCTCCCAGGGCGGCGTTGTATTCTTGGGATATATGTCAAACGAGATAATATCCACATACCGCGCCCAGGAAAAATAGTCCACCGGCTTAAACCCGACAATAAAATTCGTGGTAATGGGAATGGCAGGTGTGACTTCGCGCAGGACATTCGCCTCCAACCGGTAACACTCCAGAAATGCATCGGACATAAAACACTGGTAATCCAACATTTGACCCGGATTATTGCCGGCAGGCGTGAGGCGCGGCGGGATAATATCTTCCCAATCGTAATAATGTTGGCTCCAGAAACTCGTTGACCACGCGCGATTCAGCTCAGGCAGCAATTTGTAGCGCACCATCAACCAGCGTCGAAAAGCGACCGCGCACCGGTCACAATAACAAGCCTTGATATGATCCCCATACTCATTATTGACATGCCACATGGCCAGCGCGGGATGCTCGCGGTATCGCTCCGCCAGCCTGCGCGCCAGCGCCCCCGCTTTGCGACGATACTCATGACTATTGGGACAATAATGCTGGCGCGATCCATAGCTCAGACGCTTGCCGTCGTATGTCACCGGCCACATATCAGGGTACATACGGCTCATCCAGGTGGGCGGAGTCGCCGTCGCCGTCGCCAGGTCCGCCGCGATGCCATGCTCCGCCAGCATATCCATCATGCGGTCAAGCTGCCCAAACGTATACTCATCCGGCGCGGGTTCCAATAACGCCCACGAGAAAACATTGATCGTAACCATATTGACACGCGCCACTTTCATGAGGCGCATATCCTCTCGCCAGACCGATTCCGGCCACTGCTCCGGGTTATAGTCGGCTCCATAGAGAATGGTTGATGGGAAGGAAGGTTGCATGACTATGCTATCACCTTGGAAATTCTATCTGCACTCGTAAGATGTTCAAATCCCCGAAAATTGCGGATTTCCAGTGAATTGAGGATAAGATTTCCCATCGCGCGGCCTCCCTCTAATGATTATGCCTGTGCCATTCTTGCTGCATTATAACATGCCCAAACCAACTGGCATACATTGCTTTTCACCGCATGGGATACTATAATAATCTCGAATTGAGACAAATTAGTCGCGCCAGAAATGTCAATGGAGACAATTCGGAAAGGCAGTTGTAAGCATGACAGTCAATATCAGAGCTACCGAACAGACCACTTCAGCAGAGCCGCTGGATATACTCGCGCTGTACCGCACGATGCTAACGGCGCGGGTCATGAACGATCTTCTGAAAATACGCAAAACACAGGGAAAATTTCCCTTTTATATTGGATGCGCCGGACATGAAAGTATGGCAGCCGTAACTGCCGCCCTCAACCCCGACGATTGGATGTCCCTTTACTATCGCGACCTGGCCGCGTGGCTCCAGCGCACCGGCGATATCATCGGGCCACTGCGTGAAGCCTACTCGCGCACCACCGGGCCTATGGGCGCTGGCCGCAACATGCCCTCACACTACAGCAGCAAACAGCAACATATCCTGCCCACCGTCAGCGAAGTGGGCGGCCTGGCTCCATTCGCGGGCGGCATAGCTTTTGCCTTAAAGAGAGAGAAGCGCGACGAAATTATTCTGTTCACCGTCGGCGATGGTGGCACGGCCACCAACGATTTCAACGCGCTCTTCCGCCAGGCGGCGGTACATCAACTGCCTATCCTGATGGTCGTTGAGGATAATGGCTGGGCCATCACCACTGCATCATCTATCCAATGGGGCGGTTCGCTGGTCGAATGGGCCAGAGGCGGCGGCGTCTACGCCGAAGAAGTCGATGGCACCGACCCCATCACCACCTTTCAGACCAGCGCCCGGCTGATCGAACATATACGTTCGGGCAAAGGCCCCGTTTTGATGCACCTGCGCCTGGGCCTGCTCGACGCGCATTCCAGCAGCACGGATATCAAATCCTATCGCACAAAAGAAGAGATAGAAGCCACATCCGCCACGAAAGACCCGGTCAAAAACTTTGCTCGCTGGCTCATCGAGCAAGGCTATCTTCAGGAAGGCGATAGCGAGCATATGCGCAAAGAAATACGCGCTGAACTTGAACGCGCCGAAAACATCGTGCTACAGGAGCCAGAACCGACGGCGGAACGCATCATGCAGCACATCGTAAACATCCCAACGTGGGTGGAGAATACCCCACGCGGCACACAGAGACAGTTGCCCATGCTGGGAGCTATCAACGAGGCGCTGGTGGAACTGGCAAAACGCGACGAAAATTTCTTCGTCTACGGCCAGGACGTGGGCAGCCCCAAAGGCGGCGTCTTCGGCGCAACCGCCCAACTTGTGACGCAATTCCCCGGACGCGCCATCAACAGCCCGTTAAATGAACAGGTCATCACCGGCATCGTAGCGGGCGCGGGTATGCATGATGGCAAGGCACGCTGCGCAGAAATTCAATTTGTGGACTATCACCAGTCAGCCTCGCAAACCATTCGTCTGGCCGCCCGCATTTGCTACCAGAATTTTGGCTACTGGACCGTCCCTCTGCTTATTCGCACCAAGTCCGGCAGCGGCGGCGGCGGCCCCATCTCCAGTGGTGGCGCCGGCGGCGGCGCGTTTGGACACTCCAACGCCGGTGAGCAATGGTTTACCAGCATACCAGGCTTGATAACCATCTGCCCATCAACGCCCTTCGACGCCAAAGGTCTCCTGCTCGAAGCCGCGCGCGCCCAATCACCCGTCGTCTTCCTGGAACGCGGTCGCCTCTATCGCTCTGAACCGCCCAAAGACAGCTCGGGCAAGAACATCGAGGCCCTGTCTACTTACTGGAACGTGCCAGATTCCTACTACACACTGCCCATCGGCAAGGCGCGGCGCGTGCGCATCGGCAGCGGAGCCAGCCAGCTTGCCATCATCTGCTGGGGAACCATGGTACTCGAATCCTGCACGGCTGCCGCGAATATCGTCAACCGTCTTGGCGGCGCCATCGACATCGTCGATTTACGCACCCTGTCGCCTTTTGACGAAGAAGCCATAGCCAGCGCTGTCCGCGAGACCAACCGCGTCCTCGTCGTCACAGAAGAATCCGACCTGACCAGCTTCGGTCGCCACATCCACTCGTGGATCACGCAAAACTGCTTCTACGATCTCGATTGCGCACCCGCCTTCATCGCAGCCCTGCCAGCCCCTGCCGCGCCCTACAACGCTCCAGAAGAAACGGCATTCTTCCCAACCGCGCAAACTATCGAAAAGCGCATTGAGCAACTTCTGGATGAGTGAAAAACCAATAAACCAAAACAACCACGAATATTGCCTCTACCCTCTACGAGCTTCGCGAGCCACTTCGTAGTAGGGTACGGGCGACCCTCGCGGTCGCCCTGGCATCCCCCCGGATATTGTACGGGCGACCCTCGCGGTCGCCCTGGTAATCCTCACATCACCACTACCCTATAGTATCTCACACTCCCCAAAATGTGCCTGAAAGTTGCATCAATACGTTACTATTAAAGGACATGACTACAAATCTATTTTGACAGGTAAAATCCCTTATGAAACGCGCTCCAATTACTGATATACTCTGGCTCTTTTTTGCAACCCGCCTGTTACTGGTTGCCGTTACCTATATTGGCTATATTTTGTTTCCGGTGCCGCCGCATGTCTACCCGGTACAGCCAGTAGACATCATGGGCTTGCTCACCTCCTGGAATCACTGGGACGCCGTTCACTACACCCAGATCGCGCAATCCGGCTACCAGAACATCTTCGACACAGCCTTCTTCCCCCTCTTTCCCCTGCTCATCAAAGGGGGAGCCTTGCTGATCGGCAACCAGGGATATATTGCCATCGGCATGATTCTCAGCAACCTGGCCCTGCTCGGAGCAATGTTCGTGCTGTATCAGATTGCCACCGACATGCTTGGAGAGCATGTGGGACGGCGCACCATCCTCTACCTGTGCATCTTTCCCACAGCATTCTTTTTCTTTGCCCCCTATAACGAATCCCTCTTCCTACTGCTGACCGCCAGCGCATTTCTTGCCCTGCGTCGTCAAAAATGGTGGCTGGCGGGAGCGCTAGGTCTCTTTGCCGCGCTCACACGCTCCGCCGGTCTGCTGCTCGTATTTCCCTACCTCTACGAACTATGGATCGCCAGCAAAGGCACGGAAAGTGACCAGCCGAGCACATTTCACAAGATATGGCAGACCCTGCCAAAACTAGTGCCCGTTGCGCTGATCCCTCTCGGCACGCTCATCTACGCAATGTATTGCTGGAGAGTATTCCACGACCCCCTGGCGTTTTCGACTGTGCAAAGCCACTGGGATCGACAATTGACGGTGCCAGGAGTGGGCATCGTTCACGCCCTTGGCGAACTATTCTTCATACAGCCCTTTGGCTCATTCTTTGAAGTACATATCCTGATTGATCTCGCCGCCACCCTTGGCTTCATTCTACTGGCTATACTGGGGTGGCGTACATTGCGCAGCAGTTACACACTCTGGATAGCGCTGCTGCTCTTCTTCACACTCGCCAGTCCAGCCATCCACCAGGCCGACGCCCTGGTATCCACTCAGCGTTTCGTGCTGGAAATGTTCCCGGCTTCATCACGCTGGCCGTCCTGGGCATCAAGCATCCACGCCTGCACCAGGCGCTTATGATTGCCTTCCCCTTCTTGCAGGCAACGTTAGCCCTGCTATTTGTATTGAACCGCTGGATGGTATAGAGGATGTAACACCATGATTGAGAAGAGAGACGAAGTCATACGAGCAACAAATAGAGATTCCACGACTCCTGACACAAATAGGACAACGCTATCTCTGATCCCGCCTCTACTCTGCGCCATCGCCTACGCGTTGTGCGTGCTGTTGATGGCCGCTCCCCTCAACCGCGCCTACGACTCCGTCCTGCGCCTGCAAGTCCCATTTGGGAACTGGATCACACAGGTGGGCGCGTGGCTGCCTGCTAACTGGGGCCTGGGTCCCATCCCGCGACACGCGCAGACAAATACCTCCATACTGCAATTTCTGGGACTGATCGCGCTGGTATTCGTCATCTACGGACTGTGCGCCCTGTACATCTCCCGCTTACCGGCAGAAAGCACAAGACACCAGCACACACGCATAATACTGTGGGCTGGCGCGACCCTGGCGGGTCTTTTCTTCATCTTCACTCCCGCCATGCTCTCGCATGACATCCTGGTCTACGCCAGCTACAGCCGCCTGCTGGCAATTTATCACGTCAACCCCTATTTTGTGCCTTTAGCCTCTTTTCCGCATGATCCCTACGTGCCGTTAAATTACTGGTCAGGCTCGGTTTCCGCCTACGGCCCGCTCTGGCTCGGCGTATGCTGGCTCGTCGGTCTGGTGGTAGGACCGCAGGTAGCCGCTTATGTGCTGGCATTTCGCCTCTTCGCCCTGGCTGTCCACCTGCTCAATATCTGGCTGGTCACGCGCACCCTGCGCGCTATGGGAGCATCGCCACGCACCATCACCCTTGGGGCGTTGCTCTACGCCTGGAATCCACTGGTAGTGCTGGAAAGCGGACTCGGCGGCCATAACGATGTCTTCATGTTGACCTTTATCTTACTCGCTATCTACTTCATCGCTCGCGCCCAACAACGCCACACCCTCACATCACCTCGCGGCTACCTTCCCCCGGTCGTGGCATTCACCCTGGCCGTGCTGGTGAAGTTCACCGCGCTGCCGCTCATCGCGCTCTTCCTTGTCTTCCTGGCCTGGAATACCCTGCGCGGAAGCGCCGCGACGAACGCCGAAGCGCGCGCGCAGGGAACGCTTCAATGGAAAAAAACCATCATCGCGCTTATCATCGCAGGCGCAGTGGCGGGCGCGTTGGCCCTCGCCTTCTACGGGTCATTCTGGATCGGACATAGCGTATCGGCGATACGCAATAGTTTCACCTCACCGCCTTCAGCCGTTGGTTCGGAAAACTCCATCCTGCGCTCTATTCTGACCTGGAATCGCGATCACAGCGTCCCGGCGCATACCCTGCAAAGCAAGCTTCTCTACATCTTCAGCAATCGCAAAGTATGGGACGCTCTCACTATTGTGCTGCTGGCTATCGTCGGCGTGTGGGGCGCGCTCTGGATGTGGCGTTCTCCAACAACACGCGCCTTCACCCTCTCGGCGTTGGCTGCATTGGGCGTCCTGTTAATTGTGACGCCCTGGTTCTTCTCCTGGTATGTCACCTGGCTGGTTGGTCTGGCCGCCGTATCCCTACCTGTCAGACAGAGCCGTATCGGATGCGCCTTGCTGGTCTCCACGCTGGCTTTTTCCGCCTCGGCCTTCATGACGTACCTGTTTTTGTCGGGCTACCCACCCTTTGGCATCTGGACGGGACTGGTCTGTCTCACCACCATTACCCCACCGTTGCTGGCATTCTTTATTACCTATCTCTTCTGGCAGCCCGCAAAAGATATGCATCTTTCTGGTTCCCAGATCGTACATTAGAATAGTACCATGCGCAAAATGGTTGCGTCATGGCTCGAATATGCTTATAATTGCGCATGACAACAGTGATATTGCAACTTTTCATATACACTGGAATTAGCGCGAAGGGAATACACCATGCGCGGCCTGACCAACGTTCTCATACATATACTAACCGCTCATAGCAGCGTATTGGCCGCGCTCATCTCCCTACAGGCGTTGCAAAACATCCTGAGCGTCATCGGCTATCCAGCCGTGACACTTTTCATTATGATTGAAAGCTCTGGCATCCCTTTCCCAGGCGAAACAATGTTATTATTGGCATCCTTTTTCGCCGCCACCAGCCACCAGCTTGCAATACCAATCGTTATCGCCTGCGCCGCCGTCGGCGCGATCATAGGCGACAATCTGGGCTATCTCGCGGGACGCACAGGCGGTCGCGCCCTGGCTGTCCGCTATGGAAAATATATCTTTTTGAAGCCGCATCACTTAGATTATGCCGGAAAATTCTTTGAAAAACATGGAGACAAAACCGTTTTTTTTGGTCGCTTCGTGGCCGTTCTGCGCGCCTGGTCCGCGTTCCTGGCCGGCATCAACCATATGCCATGGCGCAAATTCCTGATTTACAATGCAGCCGGGGGCATCGTTTGGGCCATCGTCTACGGAACATTGGGATATGTTGCAGGTCGCTTTTTTCATGACAATTTCGCCTCGGTTGAACGCATCGCCAGTACGCTAGGCTGGATCGGCGCGGGTATCGTTGTCGCATTCGCCGTCACAACGTTTATCTTGCTTCACCTGCGCCGTCGCAAACAAATACTCGTCGCCATTGAAAGGGAAATCCAGGCCGACGCGCCAGACGAAGAAGAGCAGGCTATCTCGCAGCAAACCAGTGATACACCCGCGCCCTACAACACTGAGTTCGCGCAAAACAACGTCGAATCTGAACCCACGCCGGATAGCGCCGGGTTACTACAAAAGTAGAGGTTATCATTATGCCAACATTAGAACCAGGACATGCATTTGAACGATACCGCGTCATACGCTGGTTGGGCAGTGGAGTATCCGGCGAAAGTTATGAAGCCGAAGACGCCATGCTTATGCGCAAGGTCACACTCAAGCTTATTCAACCACAAGCGACGCTGCCGGATTCCGCTCGCCGCCAGTTCTTCCGCGAATTGCAGGGAACCAGCGCCCTCAATCATCCTTACCTGGCACCCATCCTGGATTATGGTGAGCTAAATGGCCGTCTCTATATAGCGCGTAAATTTGTGAGCAGTGGTTCCCTGCTTGGCACTGAGGGACGGCTGTGGTTTCGTCCCCCACTCAACGAAACCGATGCCATCCATTATGCCCATCAACTCGCTCAAGTACTCAACTACATTCATTCTCGTGGATATTTACATGGGGCTATCACCTTCTCCAACATCCTGCTCCTGCGCGGCCCGAACTTGAATAATGAACTTGATTACGCGCCATTCCTGCTCGCCGATGTGGGACTGGCGAACTTCGCGCGTCGCTTCGGTCAGGAGTCAAGATCGCCGCTTCCCATTACTGCCGCGCCTGAACAATTCGGCAAGCGCATCACACCCGCCAGCGATCAATTCGCCCTGGCCGTAATGCTCTACTTCTGGCTTGCTGGTCGCCCACCATTTTTAGGCACGCCTGAAGAGATCGAGCAACTGAAGCTCACCGAAGCAGTTACGCCCCTCTCATCTTTGAACCCACACATTACTCTCGAGCAGAGTGGCATCCTGCTGCGCGCCCTCTCGGTCTACCCGGAGGACCGCTATCCCTCGGTGCTTGCCTTCGCCGATGCTCTCCTAAAAACCTTGCCACCCAGCATACCAACCATTCCCAAATCCGAACCGGCGCAGTTTGACGGACACATCACACCATCCCCTGTTCCAACCCCCGCCGAACGCGAGCAAGAAACGGTAATGGTCGCATCTCCTGTCAGCCAGAAGCTACAACAAACCGCCCTCGATACCGACCGGGAACCATATGTCACGCCCGTTTTCACCACCGGTAGCGAAACATCTCCGGCAGCAGCACCATTACCTATAGAAGAAGCCGTGCAGGTAACGCCATTTAGACCCATCCCCGAAACCGATCCTGCCATCGCCTTCGAGATGGAAAGCAACTCCGACACTGAACCCGCTGAAGTGGCAACACCCTTTGAGGAAGCAAGCGATCAGCATCACATATTAGAAACCGTTGAGGCAGAACAAGCGCCTGGCGAACCCGAACTTGTGCTAGAGAGTCCTATGGAGCAGCCCGCATCTACTGGAGATGAGCCGTCAACGCTCGAACTGCATGAGGTTCAGCCCGCGCAGATCAGCAGCGAAGATACAGTAGGAAATGGACATTACATCTCACCGGATATTCAAGAGAGCTTGCCGGACTACCAGCGCGTCGAAACAAACACCGATCTGCCACTTCACACCGGTGAAACGCAAACCCCAACTCCAACCCGCGTCGCGTGGGTTATCATCACTTCCCCTTACGAAGAGGAACCATACGAAGTGAATCTCGAGAGCGAAGAGTTTTCCATTGGCCGCGCAGGTTCCAGTTCTATCCTGCTCGATCAGGATAACTTGACCTCGCGCCACCACGCTCTCTTGAAACAAGAAGGCAACCGTTACCTGCTCTTCGATTTGCGCAGCGCGAACGGCGTTTTTGTCAATGGACAAAAGATCATGGTCGAAAGTGAGTATGAATTGCTTGATGGCGACCATATCAGTATCGGCAACTACGAAATGATCTTTCGCTCAGGCGCATCCAGCAGGGAGAGCGAAGCAACAGCGGACCAGTTGACGCCTCGCGCAGGCTACGAACTAACTCAACTGGTGTAGCTCTCACTGCCAGTTTCATCCGACCAAAGCAGGGAGGCCTTCTCTCAACATGATTAAAGCGGTGCTATTCGACGTTGACGGCGTACTTTCAGCGCACGAGCCATTCAGCAAGCGTCTTGCGCTCGATCACGGCATAACAACGAATATCACCGCTCCATTCTTTAGAGGGCCATTTCGCGATTGCCTCGTAGGAAAAACCGACCTCAAAGAGCAACTCCCTCCTCCTTTTCATCTGCGCAAGCCATAACCATTTGAAACTTTCTCTTGACAAACTCTCTATGCTTAACTATACTCTATTTATATCCTGTACTATACAGTTTATAATTCTGTATAGTACCAACACTAACTTTGCTCAAGATCAATACTAATTCATGACAGACAACACCGAAGACCGTTGCAAAAGTCCCGCCAAAGTGCGTATCGTCCAGGTGGCGCAGCAGCTAGCTCAAGAACGCCCCTTTGATGACATCACCATCGATGAGATTATCAAAGCGGCGGAATTATCGCGCCCGGCCTTCTACTATCATTTCGCGGGTGGCAAAGAAGAACTGCGCTTGCTACTAGTCAAGCGTGGATTTCTGAGCGATGCTCCTGTACAGGATACACCGCGAACCATTTTGGAGGCGGCCCTGCGCGTCTTTGCGCGTTCTGGCATAACTGCCGCGACGCTCGACGACATCGCCAGTGAAGCCGGGGTGACACGCGGCACGCTCACCTGGCATTTCCACAGCAAAGAAGACTTGCTGACGGGCATTATCAAACGCTTTGGACCGCATTCAACGGTGCGCCCGGTGGTCGAGCAAATAGAACAAGAGATTCGCGCAGGTAGCCCTCCTGATGACGAAACGCTCTTCCGCCGCCTCGCTGGAGCCTTCTATGATGGCTACACAGAGCAGAGCGACCAGGCGCGCCTGGCAATCTTGCTGGTGCATACACACCCGGAGGCGGCCCACCTGCTCGCCAACAAGATTACCGCGGGACGCAAAACCATCATTGAATACGTCAGGAAACGCCAGCAAGAGGGTCGCTTGAATGGGCAAATAGACGCGGGCCTGTTCTTGCATATGCTGTCAATGACCTTCGCCATGCGCGCCATCGGTCAGGGTCTGCATGATCTCCTGCCCTACGAGCAGCTTTCACGCGAGGAAATGATCGATCAGGTCGTTTCCCTCTTGTTGTTTGGCATCGCGCCCCACGCGCAACCAGGTACCGAGGAGAAAACCACTACCACAACCGGCTAACGTCACTGCGGTTATGCGCAGCTATTTATAGTTTTATTCAACCCGACGAAAGGAGCCTTAGCGCGTGCAAGTTATGCAAGTTAACCCACAGGCAGCACGGCGCGGCGGAGGACTGGACTACAAATGGATACTGGCAATGGTCATTATCCTGGGTGTCTTTATGAGCATCCTCGACCAGACCATCGTCAACATCGCCATTCCGCGCTTGCAAACCGCCTTTGGCGCGGATATACACAGCGTGCAGTGGGTGCTCACAGCCTACATCCTGGCCCAGGGCGTCGCCACACCAACCGCTGCATTCTTCGCCGATACACTGGGCATCAAACGATTTTACATTATCTCGCTGGCAGCATTCACGGCTGGCTCGGCCCTCTGTGGTATCGCCTGGAGCCTGCCCATCCTGATTACTTTCCGGGTGTTGCAAGGCCTGGGCGGCGCGGCGCTCTTTCCACTCTCCATCACCCTGCTCTTCCGTGAATTTCCGCCGCAGGAGCGCGGCATGGCCATGGGTTTCTTCGGCGTACCCGCGCTGCTGGCCCCCGCGCTCGGCCCGACGCTGGGCGGCTACCTCGTCACCTACGCCGGCTGGCAAACCATCTTCTACATTAACGTCCCCATCGGCATCATCGCCATCATTCTCTCGCTGATCTTCATACGCGAGTATCGCCCGGAGGGACGCAGGCGTTTCGATGTATTCGGCTTCATCTTCGTCTCGCTCGGACTTATCGCCCTGCTTTACGCGCTCTCTTCCGCCAGCACAGATGGCTGGGGATCGGCGACAGTGCTCGGTTTCATGTCAGCGGGCGTACTGTTCCTGGCGCTGTTCGTCGCAACAGAACTGACCTTAGCCAGGCGTGGAGGACAACCCTTACTGGATTTGCGCCTCTTTGCCAATGGTCCCTTTCGAGCGGGGGTGATAGCCAACCTGTTCGTCATCTTCGGTTTATTCGGGGGTCTTTTTCTCTTCCCCATTTACCTGCAAAACATTCGCGGGTTAAGCCCATTTCAGGCAGGCCTGATACTGCTGCCCCAGGCGCTGGCTTCCATGTTCAGTGTGATTGTGGGCGGGCGACTGGTGGACCGCTTTAGTGTGCGAGCCGTCATGATCCCTGGCTTGCTTATCCTGGCCCTGGCAACCTGGCAACTTACCAACATCAGCATCTACTCGTCCTTCGGCTGGCTCCAGTTCATGCTGGTGCTACGCGGACTGGCGCTGGGCTTGACCGTACAACCACTGACCGTCGCCACACTTTCGGAGATCAAGCCGCGTGATCTCGCACAGGCCTCGGCGCTCAGCACCGTCAACAGGGCGGTTGCCAGTTCTCTGGGTATAGCGATACTGGCGACACTGGTACAGACACAAACGCAGGTGCATTTCGGCCATCTCGCTGAAAGAGTAACAGCCAGTTCCCCGGTCGCGCAGTTCATACCAGCCATCCAGGCATTTTTCGTTTCGCAAGGTTCAGACCTGTTCTCAGCGCATCAAGCAGCCTTGCAACTCATTGGGCATTTCATTCAAAGGACAGCATTCGTGCTCGCCATCCAGGATGCGTTCCGGCTCACCATTGTCATCATCGCCGTCGCGCTCATCGCCACGTTTTTTGTGCGCGGCACGCGCAGGCAACGTAACGTTCCACAGCAAAGCGGACCGCAAGAAAAGCACGGCAATATACCCGCCGAAGCTAAAACTGAAGGCGAACCCGACGAAGCCGAACATTTCGTGGCCGTTGAAATCTAAATCACAACGGGACCAATACAGTATTCATGGGGGCGTGCTTAATCTACGCCCCGCCAACCGAAAATGAAACAAAGGAGAGTCACACTATGCGTCGCATGATTTTTATCCCCATTCTGATCGTCCTGGCTCTATTCGCAATTGGCGGTGCCGTTGCTTACTGGGTGTACAACAATTACAACTACTATGGCACTGATGATGCCCAGGTCAGCGGACCAACCGTGAGCATCAGCGCGCCAGCAGCAGGCACCCTCAGCAGCCTGACCATCAAACCGGGCGATACCGTCACGGCTAACGAACAAATCGGCACGATTACGCTGCCACCCAGCGCGATCCCAAGCAGCGCCAATGCTGCTCCAACCACCGTTTCCCTGACCAGCCCGATGAACGGCACCGTGCTACTGGTTCCCGCAGTTCCCAATCAAATAGTCGTCCCCGGCCTGCAAATCGCCTCGGTGACAGACCTGAGTTCCATTGCCATTACCGCCTACATCGACGAAAATGCCATCAACAATATCAGCGTGGGCCAGGCGGTCGATATTCACATCGATGCCTATTCCGACACCAGCTTCACCGGCCATGTGAAAACCATTGTTTCGGCGGCGGCGGGTCAGTTCTCGCTCCTGCCTAACCAGGACCCGACAAGCGGCAACTTTACCAAAGTTGGGCAGCGCATCCCGGTCATCATTACGCTCGACGCGACCAGCGGCAAGGCCATCTATCCAGGCATGAGCGCTGAAGTAACCATCCACCTGCACTAAATGCCTATCACCCCAACAGGTGATACATTCAGGCTGTTGGAACTTTAAGGAGCCTTTATGAACTTACTGATAATCGCCGGTTTGCTCGGTCTCGCCCTTGTCGCGGTACTGGTTGCGGTCTTGTTAGGCATGAGCGAACAGCAAGCCGAGAAAGCGCGCGCATATAACGCCACAGCGTTGCCTGAATCCGCCCCGGTCACAGCATTACCGGCAGAGACGGGCAAAGTGGTTGCAAACAATACGCCCGCCTTCCCGGCATCGTCCGCCACAACGCAAAAAAACGCGCTCGTCGATACAGATGAACAAATGTTACCCGCGCTCAACGGGCAATTTCGCGAGTTCTCGTCTGAACTGCGCTCGCTTCACCAGCAAGCATGGGAACTCGAACAACGCCTGCGCGGCATGACCGAAATGGTTGACCGCATCGAAAACACGCGCGCCAACCATTTCAACATCGAGGAAGAAACCCGCACCCGTTCTCAGGCCGATAATTAAGCTAAATATGGAATGTGGCGTGGTGATGTGCAGCCTGTAGCTGCACATCACCACGCCACATTCCATATTTAGCGAAGCATTTCGAGATGAACTCTCGCGCCTTGATGATTAACATCCATCTTCAGAACTTCAGAGAAGTGCGTTCGAGCCTTTTCCCGTTCCTGACGGCCAAAATAACCCAGGCCCAGCATATAGTGACAATGCACCGCGTTGCGCAGGTTCAAATCGTCCTCGAATACCAGGAAATCGGGCAGCGAAACAGCAAAATAGTCGATCTTCACCGTATCGAACAGGTGCCGTTCCCCGTAATCAATTAACTTATTGAAGCGGCGGTTGGCCTGTTTAGCGTCATCAAGCTTGAGCCATGCCAATCCCTGATAGAAGATCATATCCGGTGGCTGGTCGTTGTAAAACATGGCGCTGGTCGGATCTTCCAGCCCGTGCGATGCCATCTGAAAATAATGAGCCGCCTCCTCAATCATCCCCAGACTTGCATAGCAACAACCGAGATAGTAATGTATATTATTCTCCTGAGCGCCTGCCAACTTGCCTTCTCCAAGGTTTCCTGGATAGGTCAGCGCCTTCGAGAGCATCTCTATAGCCTCTTTACCCTGTCCCGCAGCAAGACAGTGTTTCCCCAATTCAACATATGCGAAGACATATTGGCCCGTCACCTTACCTTCTCCGCCTTCCCATGGATGGAATATATGCGCTGTAAGAAGCGCAATCGCTTTTTTATGCTGCCTCAACGTATTGAGCAGCGTGACATATTCCAGGTACAAATCGTCCCGCGCCCCAACTAACTCCCGGTGACTTTCGAGCTTCGCCAGTCTGTTCGCGGGGGCGATTCCTGCTTTCTTATAGAGTTGATCCAGTTCGTACAATACCCGCGCATCGAGCGGATTGCAGGCAAAGGCTTTTTCAAGTGAAACTCTCGCTTGCTCCGCATTACCCAGCGCATTGTAATACGCCAGCGCCAGGTTGCGATGGACAGTCGCGAACGTATCATCGGCCTCTCGTGACGCTTCCCAGTGCCTGATAGCATCGACGCGACGTTTTTTGTCATACAACAAATTTCCGAGATAATAGTGCGCTTTAGCATCGCCCGCGTTGGCGGCAATAGCGCTTTCCAGCACAACCAGGTCGTCCAGACTGTTCGGGAAACAGTAATCCACGCTGGCAACGCTCCCCGCCTGTCTAAACTCTCTGGCAAGGTCTGCGCTACCCAGCTTTTCATAAAAATAGCCCAGGTAGTAATACACCATTGGATAGACATTCTGATTTTCATCCTCCATCAGCCACTTGAGAACGTCGCTCGCCTCTTCGTACAATCCACAATGGGCATAATCGCTTGCCAGCGTAATGTAGTTATGCGCATCGTTTCTCATCAAGCGCAGCAATTCGCCGCGTACCCCTGCGGCCCGTTCATCTTCTCCCCTGCATATGTGAAGCAAATACCGCTCGTTATACGCGCCGAAATCGGCAAAATCAAGCCGGGTCGTTTCCCCGGTAATGTGTAATGCCTTCTCTACGCGCCCCAATTTGCGCAGCAGCGCCGTTTTAAGATTCCGCGCCTTGTAATTCCGCGCATTGCGCGCGAGCGACCTCTCAACCAGCTCCAATGCCTCTGCATACGCCTTCTTTTCACACGCGATCTGCGCGAGCGCAAAATACCCACTATCCTGCCAGGCCGCAGACCAGACCGCCTTGTAAAACGCGGAGAATGCCTCGTCGAGCCTCCCCTGCAATTTCAATGCAACGCCAAGCTGGTAGTACGCCTCGCTGTCATAAGGGTTAGCGTTATGCCGCGTCGCGGTTGCGATAGCCGTGCGGAAATATGCCTCGCTTTCCCTTAGCAACCCTCGTCTCAGCAGAAGAGTCCCATAAGCCACATTGATGCGCATATCGTGCGGGTCGCGTTTAAGCCCTTCGATATAGTAAAGTTCAGGCTCAAATGTCGCGTGACGATACTGTTCCAGGTGTAACCCTGCCAGGTAAAGCGCCTCGTTGCTGCTTATCTCTTCCGGCGCGGGCAGAGGCTGCGCCGCCTCTGGCATCTGCGCGATCTGCGGCTGTTCCGGTCGATACTCAACAAGTGTATTACCCTTCGCGTCCTTCACTCTGACAATCAGATCGTGGACCTCGTCATCGGCGTCTAATGGCACAGCTCGAGTAAAAGTTTGGACAGGTGAAATGGTCACACTTTCGTAAATATACATCTCACGCTTGCCCCGCAGTTCGATCACAGCGTTATCAAATATACTCGTCGCGTAGACCTGCACGCTCGCCATGCATTTCTCGCTGTCAACCTCCAGATTCACGGCGGCATCGATCGATGCGTTCTTGACAACCCCGATGTTTTTATAGGGCATGAAATACTGCTTGAACGATTTCTCCTCATATGGCTGCAGCCAGGAGAAATCCGGCTGGTTATCGGCATAGACCCCCGTCATGATCTCGATATACGGCCCGTCCTCGTCGGTCAAATTACGCTCCCAGGCCCTCCCAAAACCGCTACCGCCCCACGTCCACTGCTTTTTCCCCGGCGACACGTGATAGTTAGCGACATGCAGCATACCCGCCTGTACAGCATGGTCATAACCGCCAATAAAGTTATAGTTCGATTGATATGCCATATAGGAAGTCGGCACCGGAATGTTTTTGTACCACGAGATATCTACCCCGGCGGAATAGTCCGTTTTATAATACGTGCCCGTCGCAATGGGAAACCGCGAAACATCTCGCCTGCCATGATCGAAGACCGCATGAACATCGGGCGGAAAGATTGACTGCGTCGCGTCTCCCGCGAAAACCGCCGGATTCGCCCACCACAGGAACGTCTGCGGTTCCGGCGTGCCATTGTACAACTGCACCTGGATTTCCAGGTAGGCTTTCCCGGCATAGAGCGTGAAACCCGCTGTCATTTTCGTCCCATACATGCGGTCTATTTCACTTACCCACACCGTCGCGCTGCCATCAACATTTTGCCGCATCGCATACTCAACCGGCCCGAACGTATTGGGACGATGATGCTGCGGCCAGTTGAACTCGATCCCGCCAGAAATCCAGGGACCGGCAAGCCCGACCAGCGCCGGCTTGATGACACGATTGTAATAAATAAAATCGTAGCCATTAGTCTTATCAAGCGCGCGATAGACGCGCCCACCGAACTCAGGCAGAATCTCTATATGGAGATATTCATTCTCGAGCAGAACGAGGTGATACGATTGAAGTCTCTTCTCATCCAGGATTTTGTCAATCACCGGATATGGATATACTTTTCCTGTGCTGCCCTGATAGACGCGCTTCTCCAAAAACATCGGGTTCCTGTCTGGCTTGCCAACCCCGTATGTCGGGATTTCAACATCTTCCTCCCATACGCGAACCGAAGTTTCCATTGTGTACTCACTTCCTGTCCGGTCGTGTCATCCTGAGCGCAGCGAAGGATCTCATCTCGGCGCCTGGCCAATTAGACCCTTCGCTGCGCTCAGGGTGACACGACATTACCGATGTTGGATGGTAAAATTCATGAAGGACAAGGACGATCCCTTCCCCTTCACCCTACCCACGCGCTTCCAGGCCCGCCCGCAGCTCTACACACATCTATGCTTGCTTGCAATCCGGTACGCGCCAGGTATTGCGCATCTACCGCCTGTCGCAAAACGTCAACCGCATCCTCGCGCGCGAGAGTGATGGTGCAGCCACCAAAGCCGCCACCCATCATGCGCGCCCCCAGCACGCCCGGAACCGATCGCGCAATCTCGACCAGTGTATCCAACTCAAGACAACTGACTTCATATTCATCGCGCAGACCAGCATGAGAAACCCAGAGCAATGGCCCAAACTGCTCAACCGCTCCCTTTTCAAGTAACGCAACCGTCTCCATTACGCGCTCATCCTCGGCAATCACGTAACCGGCGCGCCTGCGCAGAATGGCAGGCAATTCTGAACCATAACGCGCAAACTCCCCCGCTGTAATGTCTCGCAAAGCGCGTATAGCCCTGGCCGACGAGTTCCGCGGCTCGTTGCGCGTAATGATGTCGCGCAGCATACTCGCCGCTTCTTCGCACTGGCTGCGCCGCTCGTTATAGGCCGAGGCAGCCAGTTCGCGCCGCACGCCAGTATCAATGACCACCAGCGAGAGTCCCGGCGCGTCAAAGGGCAAATAGCGGTATTCCAGCGACCGGCAATCCAGCAAAACCGCCTGACCGGGTCGCCCCAGGCAAGACGCCGCCTGGTCAAGGATGCCGCTCCTCACCCCCGATGCGATATGCTCCGCTCGCTGGCATAGCGCCGCGACTTCTATCGGCTGAAACGTGGCATCCGGCGCGCCGATAGTAAAACTACCTCGCGAAAAATGCATACAAGCTTGCGCCGTGGCTACTTCGATTGCTGCCGACGAAGACATACCACCCCCGACCGGCACATCGCCATGTACAACAGCATCGAAGCCCGAAAGTCGCACACCCGCTCTCACCAGTTCGGTAATCACGCCCAGCGCGTAACGCGCCCAGCCCGGCAATTGCGCCCGCTGCTCGTCAAAGCTTTCCGGCAATCCATCCAGCGCGATCAGGGCGTACTCCACGAAATGGCTAGACCACAGCCGCACCTGCGTATCTTTGCGCGCCCGACCGGCAAAAGCTACCACGCGATTAACCGCGATAGGCAGCACAAAACCATCGTTATAATCGGTATGCTCGCCAATCAGATTGACACGTCCGGGCGCCCAGGCCGCGCCTAACCCTCCCACGTATGGCGCGTCATCAACAAATAAGGGCGCAAACAGTTCAAACGCCGATATCACAGGTTGCGGCAGCGTATCGATATCGCTCATACTTCAAGCCTCGCAATCGCTTCACGCAGCTCAAGGGCTTTTTGTGAGGGGGTTGAGTCGTTTGTCCACAGGTACCAGATTGATTCAGAAGAGGCGGCGTATTTCAACTTACCAGGCGCGCGCCCGATAGCCAGTATCTCAACATGCAGGTGAAAGCGCTCATCCGCGAGCTGGTGCAGTCCAAGCAAATAAGGCATAGGCGCCATCGCGCCATCAAATAAGGCATTATATCCGCGAATAACATGCAGTAATAAAGCTGCCAGATCGCGCAACTCCTCGTCATGCATCAGCCCGAGGTTTGCTATATGACGACGTGGATACAAATGTGTTTCATAGGGGTAGCGCACGTAAGGCGGTAGAAATGCTTGCCAGCTATCATTCGCAGCTACCTGGTACTCACCATTCGTCAATTCAGCTTGCACGCGACAAAATGGACAGCCACGCCCGGCAGCAGCATCCTGCTCAACCGTCTCCATCTCGCGTTCTAAAAATGGGGGGATAAGCGAAACTCCAAAAGCTTGTCCGTGCGGGTGATGCTGCGTTTGCCCGATGGACTCTCCACTATTCTCAAAGATCATCACCGTGGAATAGCGCGAGGCAAGATCGCTATACAGGCTTTGCCAGATCCGTGTTACCGCGTGTACCTCTTCAACAGTCAACTGCACAAACGAGCGGTGATGATCGCGATTATATATCACTACATAAGCTTCTCCTACAGGGGGGTGCAAAGGCGGGAAGTCATTGGGATGCAGCCACACCTGCGTATCAGGGCCTACTTTGCCCTGGTTGATATCCTCGCAAAATGGGCAGGAGTCGGTTCCCTCGAGGCAATTCATGCGATTTGGCGCGCTCACCACAGATTGCCGTAAGATAGGATTCCAGATCGTCTGTTCCATAAATTCCCCTAAATACAAAGTATGCTACGATCACTAAACGCACAAGATCAATATGACTTTCTACACGATATTATACGCCCCGCTCTCGTTTGACGATTCTTATTCGCCTGACCTGCACCACTTCATTGAGTTGAGATGGAAGAGTTTCTTTTTTCTATTACGATTGTATAAGATAACACAACCAAAAACAAGCTTTTACATAGCATCCGGCAAAGGAATAGTTTTGTATTGCTTATGATTTCCACAGATTTAATAGCAAATAATCAGATTTAGATAGCATATATGGCAAACAGGCACGGTAATGCGCTTTTATGCCAGATTTTCAGCTATTGATAACTTTCGATAACATAACCATTGACAAGTGAATATAAGTTTGTGTAAAATAGTATTCATGAAGAGATAATTTCCATCAGCAGTCTGCGAACGCAATGCAGCGTATTTATTGCTTTCGCCGCTTCAAATCAGATAGGGGCAGTGAGGTTATGGAAGAGTCAAAATTTGATGGGGATATGCCTGCAGAGATGCGGCGAGATCAGATGCTGGCTTTTGTAAGAACTCGGGATTTTGTACGCGTGAGCGATCTGAGTACGAGATTCCATGTTTCGGAAGTCACCGTGCGCGGCGACCTGGATGTTCTGGCAGATCGGGGGCATATACGACGTATTCGCGGTGGCGCGATGCCCCAGTCGCTGCCACACCCAGAACGCCCTTTTGAGGAAATGCAGGGCGCTCGTGTTGATGAAAAAGCCAGGATCGGTAGAGCGGCTGCCAGTCTCGTCTCCAACGGAGAGACCGTTATTTTAGATGTTGGAACGACTACCACCGCTCTGGCTCGCGCGCTTGCCAGGCGGGATGACCTGTATAACGTGGTCGTCTTCACCAACGCGCTCAATATTGCCATTGAGCTTGAATCTGCCATTCCTCGCTTTACCGTCATTGTTACAGGGGGTACGCTCAGGCCGATGCAACATTCGCTCGTCGATCCCCTGGGAGGATTGATGCTTGAACGCATCAACGCGCATACCGTTTTTCTCGGCTGCAATGGCATCGATCCTATTGGAGGCGTGACGAACATTAACTTGCCGGAAGCGGAAATCAAACGCCGCATGTTACAGGCCGCCAGGCGACGTGTCATCATCGCGGACGGCTCTAAAGTAGGCGGCATTGAGCTAGCCAAACTTTGTAATATCGATGAGATTGATATGCTCATCACCGACAGTTCCGCAGACCCTGCGGTACTCAATGCCCTTCGCGAACGTGATCTCGAAGTTTTACTAGCCAACTAATGTGAAGAGAAGAAAGGAGCAAGATACCGCCATCGATTGTAGCTTAATCACGGTTTTTCGGTGATTATCTTTCATTGTCCCCTCAAAGATAGGAGTTTTGTCAATGAGCGACATGAACCAACTGGAGCAAGACCTACTCGCTGGTCGAATCAACCGTCGTGATTTTATTTTACGCTCGCTTGCGTTAGGCGTTTCTTTCAGCGGCATCGCCGCCTTCCTGAAATCATGCGGCGGCAGCAGCAGCCCGGGACCCAGCACCGGCGGCAGCACTACCCTCAAGTACGCCAACTGGGCATCCGCCGAATCGGCTACGAAAACGCAAATTGACAATGCCATTCAAGCATTCCAGTCTGCGAACAACGTCAAGATTAACAACATTCCCATTCCTTTCGATCAGATGCTGCAACAATTGACTACCATGACCAACGGCGGTAATCCGCCCGACGTGATGGAGCTGAGCGGCAACTGGCCGTATGCCCTGGGCGGTAGCGGCGCGCTGCAACCCCTCAACTCCTTTATTGGCAGTTGGCGCAACGACGCCTTCACAAACAGCTTCGAGGTGGGTACCTACAAGGGCAATGTCTACGCCGTCCCTTTCAGCATCTCCCCTCACGGCTTCTGGTATAGCAAGGACCTCATGACCCAGGCAGGGCTGGACGCCACAAAGCCACCTACCACCATGGACCAGCTCATGTCTATGATGACGACCTTGCGCTCTAAAATGCCTTCCGACGCCTATCCCATCGGTATTGACGTTTCCAAAACCGAGTATGCCCTTGTCGGCTTCTGGCCCTGGATCTGGACCTTCGGCGGCAACCCCATGATAGACGACGGTAAAGGCAATGTCACCATCAACTGGGCTGATGATGGCACGGTCGCCGCTTTCCAATGGTTGCAGGACCTGGTGAAGAATAAACTGACCCCACCTGACCAGGCCATCAAAGCCGAACGCGAACTCATGGCTAACGGCAAGATCGCCTTTAAGCTTGACGGCCCCTACCTGACAGGCATCCTCGGCAACACCAATCCTGCTCTTAATACGGTCGCCGCCGTGAACCAGCATTTCGGCGTCACGACGACTCCCGTGGGGCCGGGTCAGAGCACTCCGGTCACTGCCGCCGATATCCACAACCTGGGTATGTCCGCTCAGGCCAGCAACAAGGACCTGGCCTGGAAGTTCATCCAGTACCTGACTTCGAACAAGAGCGTGCTTACCAACTACCTGGTCACTGAAGGGGTCTTCCCTCATAAGAGCGATGTCGTTCCCGGCGGACCCTACGCCACTCTCTTCTCGGACCCGATCAGCCTGTCCTTCATCAACAACGTCATTCCAACCATGAGACCGCCCGCCTATGGCCCGCTCTTTGACACGGCAGCCAGCTTTGTGGTAACTGCCCTACAGGAGATCGCCGGTGGCGTTCCCGTCAAGGCGCGTCTCCAGCAGTTGACCTCGGAAGTCAAGACGATCTATTCCTAGCGTTCCATCATCCCACGGCAGGCGTGATATGATGGGAGCGATCAAGGTTATCAAACGCTGTTCGAGTAAGGTTTGAAAGGGAACCAGGCGATCAACCTGGTTCCCCTCTCAAACGTACACAGCTCCGTTTTTGTGTGTCCTGGTTATCCATAGTGTTCCAGGCATTCTAAAATAGAGGGGAAAGACTCAACGCATGGCTACCCTCGATACAAATACGAAACAAACCAGTACTGCCCATACGCCTCAGCGCAAACCCGGCTTTAACCGGGGCATCAATGGCCCCTGGCTGATTGTTATTTTGCTGGCGCCTTCGCTTGCTTTGCTGATCGGTATTATTTTCTATCCAGTTTTCAATACCATCCTTCTCTCGTTTCAATCGCTCAATTTAGCCATTCCATTTCTCAACCACTTCGTCGGGCTGGCGAATTACGGCAAAATCTTGACCAATCCGCTCTTCGACTTCTGGCACTCGGTCGAATTCAGCGCCCTCTTTAGCATTCTATCGACGATTATTGCTTTCCTGATTGGCTTTGCCTTTGCGCTTCTGCTCAATCAACGTTTGCGCTTCCAACTGCTCTGGCGCGGCCTGGCGCTGGTTCCCTGGGTTATACCATACGTCGTGGTAGCCTACCTGTTCTTTTACATGTTCAATTCGCAGTACGGCATCATCAATAACATCCTGACATCCATCGATCTCTTCGGCTGGCATCCTATTCCACAACCACTTCCCTGGTTCGGCGGCGATGGACATCTCGCCATCATCGCTACCATCTTTGCGGCCATCTGGAATAAATTCCCCTTCTTCACCTTAATGCTACTGGCTGGCTTACAAACCGTTCCGCAAGAATTGATTGACGCCGCTACTGTAGATGGCGCGGGAGCCTGGAGCCGCCTCTGGAACGTAATCATACCGCAACTGCGCGGCATTATCGTTATAACCACCACCCTGCAATTCATCTGGAGTCTCAACGAGTTCGCCATCATCTGGGCCATGACAAATGGCGGCCCCGGTAACGCCACCAACAACATCGTTATCAATATCTACCGCACCGGCTTCCTCAACGAAAGTATCAGTTCCGCTGCCACCATAGGCGTCCTCTGGCTCTTGATCTTGCTGGTCTTCACCTATTTCTACATTCGTATCATGGAAGGAAATACGGCAACACGATGAGCAAAGATATATCTCAACCACTTTTCCAGAAAGACCTGCCAATTTCAACGTCCGACTCCTCGCAGCCCGGACGAAACGGCAAACGTCCGTTATCCTTCAAGAGGGTAGTACTCTATCTCATTCTATTTGTGCTGCTCATCTACGCCTTCTTCCCTACCTTCTGGATGCTCTCGACCTCAATCAAACCGCAATTAGAAGCATTTCAGAACCCACCCACCTGGTGGCCCCACAACCCGACTCTCAATAGCTACCAAATTTTGTTCGCCGACCAGCAGGGCTTCCTGACATACTTCAAAAACAGCCTGATCGTCGGCGTCTTCACAACTCTCTTGACGCTTCTGGCGGCCACTCCCGCGGGCTATGTACTCTCGCGCTTCCGTTTCCGCGGCGCGCGCGCCCTGCTGCTGATCATCCTGGCAACGCAGATGTTTCCCTACGTCACCATCCTGATCTCACTCTATACCCTCTTTCGCCAGTTGGGAATGCTCAATACCTACCCGGCGCTGGTATTATCATTTACAACCTTCTCGCTGCCGTTCAGTATCTGGATGATGAAAGGCTTTTGCGACACCATGCCAACCGACCTGGAGGATGCCGCGCGTGTGGATGGTCTGGGACGATTGGGAGTGCTGTGGAAAATAGTCATGCCCATTATCATTCCAGGCGTTGTCGCGGTCGGCTTCTTCGCCTTCCTCAACTCCTGGAATGAGTTGCTTTATGCCCTGACCTTAACGAGCAGTCCCGATATGCGCCTCATTCCACCAGGTTTTGTGCTGACGTATATCGGTGAATTTCAGGACCGCTGGCCCGATTTGATGGCAGCCAGCACAGTCGTCTCTTTGCCTATCGTCGCGCTGTTTACTATCTTCCAGAAACAACTCGTCAGTGGCCTGACCGCCGGAGCAGTTAAAGGATAAATATTACAATACTCTGTCCTCAGCATGGTATAATTTAGGGGAGTAGAGTAGCCGCATTTAGCCCAAAGGAAAGACAGTATGGGCGGCACACCCTTCAATATACACAATGTATCGCCCTTTCTCGCCGCGCTTGGCCTGTTAGGAACGATCAGCCTGCTGGCAACAACCGCTATACTCATGTGGCGATACCGCTCCAGCAATTTCAACGGCTTTCAATGGCACTTGCGCAACTGGCGTTTGAAGCAACTATCCGCCGTAGCCTGCCTCTTCTTCTTAGCTATGTCCGCCAGTTACTGGGTCATCCAGGAACCCTTGGGCTGGTTATACCTGCTCATCGCCTTCAAATCAGGCACGTGGTGGTTTCGCCGCGCCATCAGTCGCGGCATTTGAGAAGCATCCAAAAAGCAACAGTCGCCAGAGAGAAATTTTCTCTCCGGCGACTGTTGTTTGTGTATGGGTTAGAATTCACTCACGAGAGTGTAACCAATCGTTTAGGTAATGGGTGCAGAAAATGCTTACGCCCGATGACTGCAACGCTGGCAAACCCAGGCACCGTCAACAATGGATTTCCTGAAAGGCATCTCCTTATTGCATTTTGAGCAATAGAACAACCGATCCGAAGTCCAGTTAGTCAACCAATGCCACGAATGGGCAACCATAAAAAGCTCCTTTGAACTATAGAAAGTTTTACATATTTTTAAGTAACCCCAACATCCTGCACCCAACAGTTTGTTAGAAGCATCGTCAGAAGTAACCTTTGACACTCATATTATAACACAAGTAATGAAAAAAGGCAAATCCAATCATTGTATTTAACGCATTGTGATAAAAATGAGAGATGGCATATTCCCTTAATATTATTCCAAAAATGTTATTGCATAGCAACTTATTCTACATATATCGTCGTATTATGCCTGAAAGTGCAGTGTGCCATGCGCTTTCCAAATTATCTTGCGGACCGCAACAAGCACCGGTTGGCAACAGTCAAGCAGCGAATAGTTGAACAAGTGCGACCGCAAGAGTCCACACCCTTACGCTCACAGGGCTGGGCTTGCCCCTGCCCCTGGTGTTTCACTGGGAGGTTTTTTGAAACGCGCCGCTTGCCCCTGTCATTCTGAGCGCAGCGAAGAATCTCTCGCCGAGCCGCACGCAGATTCTTCGCTGCGCTCAGAATGACAACTCCCACCTCGCTGACGCCTTTCCCAAAAACCTACTAGTGAAAGCTGCCCTTGGCCCCCGCCCTCTGGCCACTGCATACTCGACGCATAAAAAGACGCTTACCAGGTTCCCACTGGTTATAAACCGGGTAATGTGCTATATTACAATCGGAACCGGGCCAATGAGCGCAGACCGCACAGTTCGCGTTCACCGGGAACACAATTTGGAACAGAAGGAAGGTACACAATCGTGCCGTGGTGTAAGTTTTTTGTCCCAAAGATTGCCTCGCCGGGCATCAAACCTGACGATCTTGCCTTAAATGAGCATATCATGTATGCCAAATGCATCAAAGGTCACGTTTTGAAAGATGCTGAGGACTGGATTCTGTGCGAGAACCTGCCATCGCCCGATTCAAAGTGCTGGCAAGAGGGCGGAGACACTCTATTTTCGTTGATGTATAAGAAACGCAACGAGGCAGCAGACCAGGCCAATAGCGACGCGCAGGCATCCCAGCAGGGCGTCGCAACACAAAGCGCATCGTCCTGAGGATACATGGGTAAGCGATCTCTTCCCACGCCTATTTTGTCGCAACCCACGCCGGAACTTACAGAGCAGGTTTATGCCGCCCTGTTGCAGTGGTATCGCGCGCATCAACGTAACCTGCCCTGGCGGTCTACTACCGACGCCTATGCCATTCTTGTTTCAGAAATCATGCTTCAGCAGACGCAGGTTGAGCGCGTCTTGCCCAAATATCATCAGTTTCTGGCCGCGTTTCCCACCCTGGTCGATCTTGCAGCCGCGCCAACTGCCGATGTAATCACCGCGTGGGCCTCCCTGGGCTATAACTCGCGGGCCGTGCGCCTGCAATCTATTGCGCGCCAGGTCCTGACCGAATTTGGTGGCCAAATCCCCGCCTCAATTGATGAGCTATTGCGTTTGAAAGGCATTGGCCGCTATACAGCCGGCGCTATTGCCTGCTTCGCTTATCACCAACAGGTCGCCACCGTTGACACCAACATCTATCGCGTGCTGCACCGCATCTTTCTCGGCCTGGAACATCCAGAACCCCGCATAACTACCGAGCACATGTTCACCTTCGCCGAGCAAGTCCTACCCCCCGGCGAAGCATTCAACTGGAACCAGGCGTTGATGGACCTCGGCGCAACCATCTGCGCCAGCGCTAACCCGCAGTGCGCGCGTTGTCCCCTGCAAGAGCAATGCCAGGCATACAAAGACATGAGCCAGTATAGCCTCTTTCCCGGCGGCACCGTCTTGCGCCAGTTGCGCAAAGTCGCGGAGCCAAAAACGCCCTACGAAACAAAACCCTTTACCAGCACCAGTCGCTATTTTCGCGGGCGCATCATCGATCACCTGCGCTCCCTCACCACCAACCAGCGCATCACGCTGGCAGACCTGGGGCCAATTCTCAAACCAGACTACAGTGAAGCCGATTCCGCCTGGCTGCTCAAACTGGTACAGGCTCTGTCAAAAGATGGCCTGCTCGATTATCAAGCCGACGGCATACGACTGCCATAACGAAAATGTGAATGATGTACAATAGATCATAAAGCATGGTATACTAAAGCCGATATTTCGCTATACCAACTACATATTGGAGGAGCGCAGCGTTGCAACTCAAAAGTTTTGACGATATCCAGCGGGTTCACCGCCATATTTTTCTTTCACCCCATTTCGATGACGTTGTTTACTCATGTGGAGGCACCCTTGGAGTCCAGGTAAGCGCGGGTCTGCGCCCCCTGGTCATCACCGTTTTTGGCGGCGCGCCTGCCACTCCCGTTGAGTTTAGCCCTTTTGCCATCGAAACGCATCGCAAGATGGGTTTTCGCCAGGATGCGCAGGCCGCCATCGCCACGCGCCGCCGCGAAGACGCCGCCGCGCTCGACTACCTGCACGCGGACTATTTGTGGCTCGATTATCCCGATGCCATGTATCGCGGCACACCACCCTACTATCCCAATCGAGTAGTTGGAGTCGATGTCCACCCTGGCGATTTGTGGATCGACCGCGAGCTGGCTCAAAACCTCGTCGCGCTGCACGAGCGCCTGCCCGATGCCGTCTGGTATGCTCCACTGGCAATTGGCCCCCATGTCGATCACCAGATCGTCTGTTCCGCCGCCGACCGCCTGACCGAGCTTGGGGCCAACGTCAAACTCTATGAAGATTTCCCCTACGTCCTCGACAATGGCGCGCGCGAAAAACGCATCAAGGACTTCGGAGGTACCCTCGAACCAGCGCTTGTGGAGATGTCGGAAATGCTGCCCCTGCGCCAGGAAGCCGCCGCCATGTATGCCTCGCAGACAGATGCCAACTTTGTCAACAAAGAAGCTATGTTCAATGCCATGCAGACATACACCTACAGCATTCGTCCAGTCCATACCGTTCACCTGGAAAGGTACTGGACCCTGAGCTAAGAAGATTTATCTAGAAATGAATGGTTGTGCTGTTCACAACCATTCATTTCCAATTACCAATTTTACAAGGTATGGTATTATAGAAGAAAGACGCGACACCAATACCAAAACATAAAAGATGTATCTCAATGTCATAAGCGCATAAGCTGCGTGAAAACATAAAAACGAGCAAAGGGTAGAGGATAGATGAAGGGGATTGAAGGGTTTACGCTCGGACGCTATGAACTGCGGCGTCGCATCGCCCAGGGCGGCATGTCAGAAGTCTACCTGGCATATGATCGCCGGGTACGACGCCAGGTTGCCATCAAGGTACTCTATGGCCGCGATGTCTCCTTCGTGAGACGCTTCGAGCGCGAAGCGCTGGCTGTCGGCGCGCTCTCCCATAACCACATCCTCCCGCTCTACGATTTCGGCGAACAAAGCCCCTGGTACTACCTGGTCATGCCCTACATTGATGGCGGCACCCTGCGCGATTACCTGCTGAAACGCAAACAGCTCACGCTGGAAGAAGCCGCCAGCTTTGTTGACCAGATCGCCGCCGCCCTCCAGTACGCCCACGACAGCAAGGTCGCTCACCGCGATGTCAAGCCCTCCAATATCCTGCTGCGCCAGGACGGCTACGCCTACCTCGTCGATTTCGGGCTGGCGAAAGCCCTCATGGGAGCCGAATCGCTCACCAGCGAGGGCGCCATGGTCGGCACCCCCGAATACATGGCCCCCGAACAATCCAACGGCGAAAGCGACTACCGCAGCGATATCTACTCCCTGGGCGTCATCCTCTACCAGATGCTGACCGGGCGCGTCCCATTCATGGCCGAATCGCCCGTCGCCATCTCCCTCAAACATATCCAGACCGCGCCCATCTCACCCGGCAAACTCAATAGCGAGATTCCCCCCATGATTGAAGAGGTCATCCTCAAAGCCATGGCCAAAGACCCCGCTCAACGCTACCAACAAGCCCAGGAACTTTCCACCGCCTACTGGAAAGCCCTACAGCAAGAACGCGCCCGTTTGAAAAGCGTAGCCATCGCGTCAGACACCAGTGAAATTTCATCCCATGAAACTTCAAATGCGACACCTCTAGAGCTAGCAGCGCAACTTCAAGCGCCGGCCATAACCCGCGTGCTGGAAGAAACGCGCCAGCGCCCGCCCATCATGCCCCTGATCGTACCACTCACAGAGAAAAATGATGTCGTTTCGCGCGAGTTGGCACCAACTTCACTACCATCCGCGCAACTTCCTAAACGGCAATCCATGCAACGCACCCGCCGCCTGCACCTGCGCTCGCGCAAAGCAATCATCGCCTTAGCATGCATGGTTGTCATCCTGCTGGCCCTCCCGCTCGGCCTGCTCACGCGGCTGGGCCAGCGTCCCCACCACATCATTCCCATCCAGAGAGGCCAGACAGCCATCAACCCGAACCAACCCTGGCTAACCGCCACCGCGCAGGCCCTGGCTACCGGACAGGCAGTGTTGGCAGCCCAGGCGCGCGCCCAGGCCACTGCCGGCATCACCACATCCATAGGCGCGGGCCAGGTGCTCTACTCCGACGACCTGACCACCCCCGGCGGCGGCTGGATCGACGACGGCTCCCAGTGCTACTTCTCGCCCGAAGGCTACCACGTCCACACCTCCATCCCGCGCGAAGTCGCCTGGTGCTATTCCAACCAGCAACAATACACCAACGTCATCATCACCGCCCAGGCGCGCCTGCTCCACGGCGACATCTACGGCCTCGTCTTTCGTCTCAACCCCTCCGCTCGCCAGTTCTACGTCCTCGAAATCAACAACGAGGGCCAGTACCGCTTTGTGCGCGCCACCAGCGACAACCCCCTCAACTGGCTCACCCTCATCGACTGGACCTCCTCCAGCGCCATCCACAGCGGCTACAACACTACCAACACCTTCCTCATCATAGCCATCGGCCCTCAGTTCCGCTTCTACATCAACCGCCAGCTGGTAGTTACTACCTACACCGACACCACCTACCCCACCGGCCTCATCGGCTTTTTAGTGGGAGGTGATACCCAGGGAGGAACGGAGGCCGTGTTTAGCAACGTCTGGGTCTTCCAAAAATGAGGACGCCCCGCCCCGTAGGGACGCGGGTGGTGTGGAGCGGATGGGTGGACCCTTGTGGGCGTCCTCGTGGGGGCGCGACCATCAGACCTCACACAACCCAGGCGAAACATGTTGCCACCAGGACAAGCACAAGGCCCCTCATCCACCCAACTCCGCCCCTTGTCCCTACAGGATGGAGCCACGCGCACTACCGATTTCGGTCGTTAATATTCATCAGGATGGAGCCACGCGCACTACCGATTTCGGTCGTCAAAATTCATTAGTGACGGGAAACGCTGCGTCGCCCTCTTCCTATTCACGACCGTACATCCCCCACAACGTACACACCCGAAACACCCTGCACGTATATCTTATTAGTGGTCTGTCAAACCATAATAGGTCAACAAAATCCCTAACATCCTTGACTTCATATGCTATATCTCATAATGAGCACAGTACTATAGGAATGAAACCCACACCAATTGCTGTTCTCATATAATGAGACATACATCGCCCGACAGGAGAATATACATTTTCATGAACATTGATACATCATTAACACAACACATTTCGCATAACGGGAACGGAAAAACGCCCGTCGCTACCCATACCATATACCTTGCACTCGGTTCCAACCTGGGAGACCGCCGGGGCAACCTGGCCGCCGCGCTGCAACGCCTGCGCGAACTCATGGAGATCGCCACCGTCTCCTCCGTTTACGAGACCGAACCCGTCGGCTATACAGAGCAACCGCGTTTCTTGAACATCGTGCTGAGCGGCCAGACCACGCTTCCGCCGCAAGAGCTGCTACTAGCCGTCAAACAAATCGAGAAGGCCCTTGGCAGGCAGGCCACATTCCGCAACGGGCCGCGCCCCATCGACATCGACATCATCTTCTACGACGACCTGCGCATAACGAATGACGACCTGATCATCCCGCACTCGCGCATGGCCGAACGCGCCTTTGTGCTGGTGCCACTGGCGGAAATCGCCCCGAACCGCATCGACCCTGCAAGCGGCAAAACCGCCCAACAACTGCTGGCAGAGGTGCCACAGGAGGGAGTGCAACATGTAGCGAAAAACCTGCGCATCAACCTCGATCGCGACATTCAAAGCGGCAAACCTTCCGTGCATGTGCGACTGGGACGCGCTGGCGTCGTCAGCATCACCAAAGCTATCCTGTTAGGCGACGAAGGCCACCAGCGCTGGTTCAACGCCACCTTTGACCTGTACAGCGACCTGGACGCATCGCAGGCCGGCGTGCATATGTCGCGCTTCAGCGACGCGCTGGAAGAGGTGATGGAAGAGGTCAGCAGCCAATCGTGGGCAAGAATTGAGACCCTGGCCGAACACGTCGCTCGCGCCATCGTTGAGAAACAAAAGGCATACCGCGCCGAAGTGCATATCCGCACCGATCTCCCCGTGCAAAAATGGACGCCTGTTTCAGGGCGGCCCACCCAGGAAATCTACGGAATGCTCGCCCACGCCGTCGCCACCAAACAACACACTCGCAGCATGATCGGCGTCGAGGTGCAGGGCATGGTAGCCTGCCCCTGCGCCCAGGACATGGTGCATTCTTACGCCAAAGTGCGGCTCCAGGAAGAGGGATTTCCTGACCCCATCATCGACAAGATGCTGGCAGTCACACCCCTCGCCACGCATAACCAGCGCGGGCGCGCCACCCTCATGATTGGCGCCGACCGCAGCCTGGACGCTCGCGACCTGATCGACCTGGCCGAAAGCGCCATGAGTTCTGAAAACTACGGACTGCTCAAGCGGCCCGATGAGCTATACATCGTCAATAAAGCGCACGCCAACCCGCGCTTCGTCGAAGATGTCGCGCGCGAGATGTTACGCGCCGTGGTAGAGAAATATCCCGACCTCTCCGATGATAGCTTCGTATGGGCGCGCCAGCGCAACGAGGAGACCATCCACAAGTACGACGTAGAAGCCGAGGGCTGGGGAACGCTGGGCGAACTGCGCGCGGAAATTCTCCAAAATGAGAGCCTGCAACGTCATACTACTAAAGAGGAATGGCTGGGACTTCTCTCCCATTAACAGTCTTGCCCTGTCGTGTTATAATGCGGTTACAATGATATTACTGTTCGATCCTGGCGTATCTCTATTGTAACCGCCTGGAGTATGTAATCATTACAGGGAGCATTTGTGGAAGGCGTTCTACTCGATCCTGGTCAACTGGCAAGAGCGGCGGCGGATGTCGCTTACGACAAAAAAGCATCGGATGTGCTTTTACTGGACATTCAAGACCTGACATCCATTGCGGATTACTTCGTCATCTGCAACGGCAACAACGTCCGCCAGATTTCGGCCATTGCCGACGCTATCGAAGACGAATTGAGAAAACAGGGAGCCAGGTTGCTGTACCGCGAAGGCGTCGCGGAATCCGGCTGGTTGATTCTGGACTACGGGGATATAATCGTACACATATTCGGACCAAAAGAACGAGAATACTACCGCCTGGAACGCCTCTGGAGCGAAGCCAAAACGGTAGTCTACTTGCAATAAATTTTTCAGAAAAGGTGATCGACGATGACATTTTTTCGTAACCGTATGTTCCTTGAGGGCATCGCGATCGGTGGCATCTGCGGCGTCATTATTGGTTCTATCATTGCTTTCGCCCTCGGTGAAAACAGCATCGGAGCCGTTCGCAAGGCCATCGGCAAACGCATCCCAGTCCCCGGTCGCGGCAAAGTACCCTATGAATTCCTGGCGTAATACCTGAAATCAACATCTGAAAAGCGCGCGGGCGCTCTCAGGAGGATAGTGTGCGGTTCGTGCGCGTTTTTGCCATCAGCATTGCCATTCTGCTGCTCTGTCTGGTCAGTAGTGCGCCCGGTTACGCATCTAAAAAACCTCATGGGTGCGCGCAACCAGTTCCCCCTCTCATGTCTGGCTCACCAGGCCCTCCACCCGCAACACCCGGCATTGTGCTTATCAACGAAGTACTAAACAATCCAGCTTCAACCTGGAATTGTTCAGATCCAGCCGGAACATCTTCACTCTCGACAGATACCTGGGTAGAACTCTATAACCCGCAAAACCAGCCATTTAACCTCTACGAAGCACGCGCCAGCCTTGATTCCGGCTCTCTGGACAATGCTTTCCATTTTCCCTTTGGCGCGGCGATTGCTGCTCATGGCTATCTGGTAGTCTTTCCCGAAGCTTACTCTTTGTCTAATACTTCACTAGCTGGAAATACAATACGGCTCCTGTTCGGCGGTGTTACCATCATTGACCTGGTAAGCCTACCTGCGTTGGCCCGCGACACTTCCTATGCGCGCATCCCTGATGGCTCCGCGAACTGGCAAATCACCACCAACCCGACTATCAGATGCCAGCAATCTATCATCAACTCAGGTCACATCTACCCCGGTTTCTACTAAAGGATCAGGCCGCAGCGGTACCGGCTATACTGGCAATAGCGGCACAACAACTCTCGTCACTGGAAAACAGCCCGGCTGGACTAAACTCCAGCTACCCGCCACCAACTCTTCGGCCACCTCCACCACCAATTCCCCATTGGTTGCATCACCTGCTGCTTCAACAACCAGCAGCGCCTGGGATACGCAACGCCGCATCCTGCTGACTGTACTGGTCGTCGCCCTTGCCCTGTCGCTATTCTGGTGCTGGAAACTATTTTCATCTCCGTGAACGCTAGAACTTTCCATAGTCTCCAATAGATGGTATTATCTTTATAGAAAGCGATTGACCGCGCAGGAATTGCGCCATAGTGTTGACCTGGCGACCGGACTAGAGGAACAAACATGAGCATCACAGAACTTCCACCACCATCAACGACCACTCCCCTGTACGAACGCATGAGCGCGGAGAAAAAGGCCGGGGTTGTGCGCGAACTAAGCGATGTAATTGGAGCGCGTTACGTCTTGTTTACCCCCTACGACCTGATGATGTACGAGTACGACGCCTCGATTGACCGCAGCACACCGGACATCGTGGTCTTACCCGCCAGCGCCGAAGAAGTGGCGGCAATCGTGAAAATCGCCGCACGTCATCATGTGCCTGTCGTGCCGAGAGGCGCGGGTACAGGCTTGAGCGGCGGCGCCATCCCCGTGTATGGCGGCATCGTCGTCGCCTTCGCCCGCATGAATCGCATTCTGGAAGTTGATTATGACAACCTGCGCGCCGTCGTGCAGCCCGGACTGGTCAACCTGCACCTGAGCAACGCCCTCAACCCGCGTGGCTACTACTACGTGCCGGACCCCAGCAGCCAGCGTTCCTGCACCATCGGCGGCAACGTGGGCGAGAACGCGGGCGGTCCGCACACCCTTATCTACGGCGTCACCACCAATCATGTGCTGGGCGTGGAAATCGTCACACCAGAGGGCACCATCGTACAAATCGGCGACTGGACGCCCGACACGCCCGGCTATGACCTGACAGGACTGCTCATCGGCTCCGAGGGCACGCTGTGCATCGTCACCAAAATTATCACGCGCATCGTCCACCTGGCTGAAGATGTAAAAACAATGGTGGCCGTATTCAACACCATGGACGATGCCTCCAACACCGTTTCGGAAATCATCGCCTCCGGCGTCATACCCGCCGCCATCGAAATGATGGATCAAATGATCTTGCAGGCGGTCGAGGCCGATACACACGCGGGCTACCCCCTGGATGCCGCTGCCGTGCTGCTGATTGAGGCCGAGGGACTGCGCCAGAGCGTCGAGGAACAAACCGCCACCGTCGTAGCCATTTGCGATAAGCACCACGCCCGTGTCGTGCGCGTGGCCGCCAACGAAACCGAACGCCAGCTTTTCTGGGCAGGCCGCAAGAACGCCTTCGGCGCGGTCGGACGCATCAGCCCCGAATTTTACGTGCAGGACGGCGTAGTGCCGCGCACCCGGCTCCCTTACGTGCTGCGCCGCGTCAGCGAAATCTGCGATAGCTACGGCCTGAGAGTAGGCAACGTCTTCCACGCCGGCGACGGCAACCTGCACCCGCTCATCCTCTTCGACTCGCAAATACCCGGCGAAGTGGAGCGCGTGCGCAAAGCTGGCCACGAAATACTCGAGGTCTGCGCCGAAGTGGGCGGCACCATCACCGGAGAACACGGCGTCGGCATCGAGAAGCAAGAAGAAATGGCGCTCATCTTCAACGAAGTTGACCTGCGTATCATGCAGCAAGTGCGCGGGGCCTGGAACCCTGACCAGCTTTTCAATCCAGGCAAACTCTTTCCCATGCCAGGCCGCTGCGCCGACATGAAACAACTGTAATAGCTTGATCAACGTAAACCGTATCCGTAGGGACGCGGGTGGATGAGTGGAAGGGCGGGGACCCTTGTGGGCGTCCTCGTCCTCTACCGAATTGTTGAAGACGAAGACCCTTGTGGGCGTCCTCGTCCTCTACCGAATTGTTGAAGACGAAGACCCTTGTGGGCGTCCTCGTCCTCTACCGAAGGAGGCTCGTACATCGTAATGGCAGAGATCGAAACATTTCTAGCCGGCGTTCAAAAACATATGCCCTCGTTGCAGATCACCCACGATCCGGAGGCTCTGCGCGATTACACCATCGATGGCATTTTGCCGCGCCTGGTTGTCACACCCAACAACAAAGAACAGGTCGCCCAAATTACCACGCTGGTCAGCCAGCATGGCCTCACACTGCTTGCACGTGGAGGCGGATCGCGTATGAACCTGGGCGGCATTCCCGAACAGGTCGATGTCGTCCTCGAAACACAGCATATGACGCGCCTGCTCGAATACGAGGCCCCCGATTTGACCTGTCACGTGGAAGCCGGTATCACCTTAGCCACGTTGCAGGCGCAGTTGGCGAGCAAAGGGCAATGGGTCGCGCTTGATCCACCCGACTCCGAGCAAGCAACGCTGGGCGGCATTCTGGCCTCCAACGCCAGCGGCCCCAAACGCCTGCGCTACGGCACGGCTCGCGATCTCGTCATTGGCCTGCACGTCGTCCAGGCCAGCGGCGAGATTGCGCGCAGCGGCGGGCGCGTCGTCAAGAACGTGGCAGGCTACGACCTGAACAAACTCTACATCGGCTCGCTGGGAACGCTCGGCATCATCGTCGAAGCGAATTTGAAACTGCACCCGCTGCCACCCGACGAACGCACCCTGCTACTCACCTTCGCCAGCGCGCAAGACGCTACCCAGACAGTGATTGCGCTGCTGGGTTCGCTGCTGACACCCAGCGCCATCGAACTGATCGACGCCGGAGCAGCCAGCGACATGAGCGATTTCTTCGGCCTGAACCTGCCAACCGATGGCTATACCCTGGCCGTCAATTTTGAAGGCAGTCCTTCGGCCATTGACCGCTCGCTTGACGAAACGCGCCTGATTGCGCGTAAAGCTGGCGCGTTAATGGGCGATGACCTTTCCGGGAAAGAGCAGGCGCAGCTCTGGCAGGCCGTGCGCGAGCATACACGCGGCACCGTCACCTGCAAAGTGACTATCCTGGTCACGCAGATCGCCGCCTACCTGGATACTATCAGCCGCGTCTGCCGCGACCACCGGCTGGAAGCCGCCGTGATCGGCCACGCGGGCAACGGCATTTTATATGTGGAATTACGCCCCGGCGATGCTACTCCACGCCTGGTAGAGGCCATCGCGGAACTGCGGCAACACGCCCGGCAGGCCCGTGGCAGCCTGGTAGTCGAACGCTGCCCCGTTGATCTCAAACGCAGCATCAGTGTGTGGGGCGAGCCGGGTTCAGATTTTTATTTAATGCAGCGTCTCAAACAACAGTTTGACGCGCAGGGAACGTTTGTCAAAGGGCGTTTCGTGGGAGGGCTGTGAAGCTGGAAAATACCGTACTCGTCACCGCGCAGGCAGAGTTCATGGAAGCGGCGCAACATGAACTTCGACGCTTTGACAATAATTTAAAATGCGAAACCCTGTTAGCGCCCGATATTGCCCTTTGTACATCAACCGACGTTGCGCGTTTGATGAGCAAGGCAGCCGGGGAACGCCCCGTCTTTGTCCGCCATCTCGCTCCCGTGCAAACAGTCATACCCCTGAGCAATAGCGAACAGGACGCGGGCGCGCTGGCAGTGGCAATCGCCGAACTGCCAACTTTCTCCATGCTGGAACGCGGCCAGCGTTTCGCGGTACAAACGCGCTTCGCACAGAGCAACGATCAAAGCGTCAGCGTCAAACGAGCCTATAGCAGCGGCCAGCTCAACCAGCAATTGGCCGCGGCTTTCGCGGAAGAGACAGGCGCGGTAGAGTCAATCAAGAAACCGCAGGTCATCATTTCGCTGCTCTGCGCGGAATTGAAAGCCTACGCGGGTATTTCACTCAGCAGAGATAACCTCAGCGATTGGCCCGGAGGGATGCGCCATTACGCGCAACTCCCTGAACAAATCAGCCGCGCCGAATTGAAATTGCTCGAAGCGCTTGAGACATTCGGGGTTTCTCTGCCAGACAGTGGGGATGCGCTCGACCTTGGCGCGGCTCCCGGTGGCTGGACGCGCCTGTTACGGGATGCCGGGATGCGCGTTGTCGCCGTTGACCCGGCCCGGCTCGATGATCGGCTGGGCGGGCGCGTGGAACACTATCGCGGTTACGCCGAAGATTATCTTGAAGAGGCCCTGGCGCGGCGCAAAAAGTTCGATATCATTGCCAACGATATGCGTATGGATGCGCGTGAAGCGGCGCGTTTGCTGGTACAGGCCCGGTCATGCCTGCGTCCCGACGGCTTTATCATCAGCACGCTCAAGCTGCCACACGCCGCCATCGATATCGACCCATCGCGCAACTTGAAAGAAGCGATACGTCTGCTCGAAAAGCATTTTGCCGTCGTGCAGGCCAAACAATTGTTTCATAATCGACAGGAAGTCACCGTTATCGCCGCCAAACCGCAACCATAGTCAATTGAGAGGTGGGTGTCCGGGGCCACGCGGCAACCCCCGTCCCTCAATAATTTCTTGACACAGCTCTAATCGGAGGATGACATGTCACTCGAAAGCCAATCACAAACGCATGCTCAAATGCCAGCGATTCGTCCACCGGCTGAAGGGCCACTGCGCCGGCACACGCACACCTACGATTTGATGCGCCAGTGCATCCACTGTGGCTTTTGTCTGCCCACCTGCCCGACATATGCCGTGCTGGGCGTCGAAATGGACTCACCGCGCGGGCGTATTTACCAGATGCAGGCGGTCGCCGAGGGACGCATGGCAATCTCTCCCGAATTTGTAGAGCACATGTACTGCTGCCTGGGCTGCCGCGCCTGCGAAACTGCCTGTCCCTCCGGCGTGCAATTCGGCAAACTGATCGAATCCGCGCGCGAGCAAATCCAGATGGAGGTAGCGCACACCCCCCTGCTCATTGGAACGCAACAACAGCTTCCCGAACCAGAAGGCACTTCACAGTACCCCCTGCATAAAGACGAAGGCCGCTCGCCCCATCTCGAATCGCCCGCAGAACGCTTATTACGATATCTCTTTTTTGACGTAATCCTGCCATCCAGGCTGGCAACCTCGCTGCTCTTTGCCGGATTGAAAGCATACCAGCGCAGCGGACTGCAAATCCTGGCGCATCGCACCGGTTTGCTCAACCTGGCAAACGCGCTGCCCACCCCATTCCAGGGACAACTCAAAACACCCGAAGAACTCATGTATGCCGTAAAAGGCGACCTGCTACCCCAACCTTTACCAGAAATCACGCCTGCGCTCGGCAAGAAACACTATCGCGTCGGCTTCATAAGCGGCTGCATTATGGACCAGGTATTTCGCGCCATCAACGAAGCCACTATCCGCGTGCTGACCGCCAACGGCTGCGAAGTAGTTACTCCCACGCAACAACAATGCTGCGGCGCGCTGCACGTCCACGCGGGCGAGGCGGATCGCGGCAGGCAACTTGCGCGCCAGAACATCGACATATTCGAGCCATTCGACTGCGACGTGATTATCATCAACTCCGCCGGTTGCGGCTCCAACCTCAAGGAATACGGCCACCTGCTGCGCGACGACCCCGCCTACGCCGCGCGCGCCCAGGCCTTCAGCGCGAAGGTCAAAGATGTCAGCGAATTCCTGACCAGCATCGAATTGAACCGCGACATGGGCAGCGTGCAGTACACCGTCGCCTACCATGACGCCTGCCACCTCTTTCACGGCCAGAAGGTGAAGCAACAGCCACGCGAACTTCTCAAAGCCATTCCCGGCCTCAAAATCGTGCCACTCAAAGAGGCTGAATGGTGCTGCGGAAGCGCGGGTATCTACAATATCACCAACCAGGAGATGGCTACCCAACTCTTAGAGCGCAAGATAAACAACATCGCCGCCACCGGCGCGCAGATCATCGCCACCGGCAACCCCGGCTGCATGATGCAAATCGCCCTGGGCGCGCGCCAACGCGGCCTTGACCTCGACGTAGTTCATCCCGTAGAACTGCTCGACCAATCCTACCGCGCGGGCGGCCTCTACGATCTCCCCCTGCCCAACATCGAGGCAGCAAAACGACGCCAGCGCACACTGCTGATCGGTCTCGGCGTCGGCGTGGGAGTCGGGCTATGGCTGGCGCGCCGACGCAAAAGATAAAAAGAATTGACTCAAGGAAATTACAAATGGACGAAGCCGAAGAGCGACTCCTGATACAGATGAGAGCGCTCGCTCCAAAAAAAGGATATAGCTGGGTTGAACGTCTTCCTGAAGAAGAACTGGCACAAGCAGAATCAATACTCAGCTTTCCAATGCCGTCGCTTTTGAGGAGGATATATCTTGAAGTGGGGAATGGAGCATTTGGCCTCTCGCCGTTGTATATGGAGAGTTTTAATGGACTGAGTGAAATGCCTCTAATTGACAGTTATGTCGAACTTCGGTCAGAGCAGGGAAGCGACGAAAATGGGAAAAGAATATGGCCGGAGAACTTGCTAATTATTTATGATTGGGGCTGCACTATCTATTCGTGCTTAGATTGTACACATCCTGAAAATCGTGTGCTAAGAAACGATAATAACAGAGACCCCGATGTTTACGCTCTTGAGGCTCCTTCATTTCAGCTATGGCTCCACGCTCTTCTCAATGATACATTGCACTTTGATTGGGACACGGCAGAAAAAGTCACTTTTTAGCACTCAAGCTTCATTATTAAGAGCGGAAGAACTGAAATACATATCAAATTGCCGGTAGACCTTTTTCTTATTCCGCTCAGATCAGACGTTCAACGCCCATTCCGTTAGATCAGTCCCGCCTGAATCTGCCTGAAAATAGTAGAAAAATGCGTGCGCAGTTGCAGGTATTTCGTAGGCCAGTTGCCCGCGCAGGAACGTGCCAAACTTGATCGGGCCATCCGGCGGCGTGGCGAAATCCGTGATTGATTCTCTGTACTGCTGACCCGCGCCATCTTTTAGCACCAACTGAATGCCGCTCAACATATCCTGATAGTGCGTTGAAGTGTTTTTCACCGTCACATCTACCACCAGAAAGGTATTGCCAGCCGCTGGCATCGAGAACGGATCGCCAGCATTCGTCTTAACGCCGTTCACTGTAATCGTCCAGATGCTATCTACCACAATCGGTTTGCCAATCGCTTGTTTGACCAGGGTTGGTTGAGGACTCGGCTGACGTACAACTTGAGTTACCAGTTGCTGGTGTGTCGAAGAACTGGATAGCGCAGATTGCGTAGATGTCGCAGGTTGTGAGCGGTTCTGCGCGCCAATTGCAATTCCAAGCAGGGCAAGCATCGAGGCAATCGCCCCGATAGTAATCCAGAGATTATTTCGCCCTTTCTTCTTTGGAGGTTGCGGGGGCTGTGGAGATGGAAATGATTGCTGAAATATGGGTTGCTGCGGCAAAGACTGCGATGGAGGCTGTTGCCACTCTGTTTGTACCGGGGCATTCGGGTGCCGCCATTGCGATTGCGGTGGCTGCGACGGGTCATAGTGTGACATACGTTTTCTCATTCCTTGCATAAAGAGCGTTACTGGCACGCATCACCCTAAAGTAATCTGTGCCTCTCCTTACAGTTTAAGAAAACGGCCAAATGCCCGTCGCAACCGTAAAATACTACGTATGACTCTTCACAAATTCAGTGAAGAGCCTGAACACTTCTTCCTGCTTTTCGATGTGCGGTGAATGCCCGCAGTCAGAAAGGACGACTTCCCGATATTCGCCACCATTGGCCCGGTAGTTATTGAAGACGGTACGGATTTGCGCGATCATCGGCTGCGCCGGGTACACATCTGCTCCCGGCCATCCAGGAACGGCGCCCAGCTGTCCGAGGAAGCCGAAGTCGAAGAACGAAGTATCAGATACAATCTGATCGTCTGCTCCACGTATCCATAAGATGGACGGCTTCGGATTGATGGTAGCCAGGTCCGCCTGGTTCATGTATTTGGGTGAAAGAGCATTGTTGGGTCCCTGCGTCCCTGGCGCGACAGTGGGCCAGTTATCCGATGCAGTCATATCACCCGGATAGATGCCCTCCGTCACTTTGCACGAGAGCATAGAGGTAACATATATCTCCTCGCGATCAGGAGCGGCCTGGAAAGGAGGCTTAAAATAAAAGGCGTTCATTACAGTGCGTGGCGAAAACTGCTCGCTGCCACGATCCCCCCGGCCTAAACGCTGCACAAAATCAGGATTTGCCGTGCCACCACCGCTGCCAGCGAAGTCAGGCCAGATCGGTGTACCTTCCGCTCCCTTCGTGCCGCCAAAACCGAACGGTGAGCCTGGCGCCTCCAGGGTCAAAGAAAGGAGCGCGCCAGCATGGTCAATCGCGAACTGCATGGCAACGTTACTCCCCATTGACCAGCCGAACAGGTGAAATTTGTTCAAACCCAATGCCTGCGCCAGGGAAAACAGATCGTCCGAGAAATCACGCATACCCCGCGTTGCATCAATCGGCAACACTTGAGTATCACCAAAGCCACGCATATCTGGCGCATAAACCGTATAGCGTCCGGTAGCAGCTAGTTCCAGCATAAAATCCTGGTAGAAAAGAGAGGAAGAAGTGTTCCCGTGCACCATTACAATAGTCGTACTTCCCTGACCCGCCTCAAGATACGCAATCTCCAAACGATCCGTTTTGACGGTATGCTGAGCAATGCCCGCCAGGAGCGAAGATGGTGTCGTCATATATTAATAATCCTTCCGTCTGTAATTTGTTGTGCTTAATTTTATCCCCTGTCGCCATCAACTGCAAGCCCTCCTTGAAGCACACATTTAAGGAATGGGGGATGGGAAATGGGGAAAACACAAATGTAGTGACGCCCCTTGTGGGCGTCAGGCCTACCCAATAAGATAAATAGCCTCCTGCGGCCTCGAAAACCACTCGCAGCCGTCGGATGTCACCAGCGCTTCATCTTCCTGGCTCACATAGCCCCGTTCCGTCATCACGCCTAATTCGAGCGTGTAGACCGCGCCTTCTTCAATTTTGTTATACGGCATCTCACCGTAACGCGGCCAGCGAGGACCAAGCACCGGGCCGCCATCGTGCGCGTGCCTGCCAACACTATGACCAAGCGCGTGCTGGTATTCCTCGTAACCTGCATGAACCAGGAATTCGCGAGCAGCCGCGTCAACCTGCCAGCCAGCGACACCCGGTCTCAGTACAGCTTTCCCGGCCTCAATCGCGCCCTTCACCGCGGCAAAGGCACGCTGCACCACTTCTGGCGGCTCTGTCTCTCCTGGCTGGAGCGCGTACCAGATACGCTGCAAATCAGAGCAATACGCTTGAGAGCGCACGCCTAAATCGAGACTGGCAACAAAACCTGGCTCAAGCGCGATTTCCGAAGGTATGCCATGCCCAAAAAGCGTATTGGGGCCAAACTTCACGCCGGGGCAACTGGCATACGACCAGGCCGCGCCCAATCCCCGTTGCGCCATAGCCTCGTGCAACATCTCAGAGGTAGCGTGTTCAGTCACGCCGGGTCGCATAAATTCGTTCGCCAATGTAAATAGTTCTTCCGTCTCCCCAATAGCCTGGCGCATACGTTTAAGTTCAACTGGTGTTTTTCGGCTGCGCAGACGCGATATCAACGGCCCGGCTGATATAAATCGCTGCGTATAGCGCGTTTGCTTTAACGCCGCCCTCAACTGTAAATACATGCCATGCGTCAATCCATCCGCCGCCACATCATCAAATGCGAAGTTAATAGCTATCGAAGTCGGATTGACAGTCTTCAGCGCGTCGAGCAACGCCGGGCCAAAATCCTGCGTATAGCTAAAAACACGGTTGTACAGGCCTGATTGCCGGACAAGATCATCGTCATAGCGGGCAGCCACCGCCAGCCGTTCGCCAGTTTTCGTAAGCAGAAACGCCGCGTGCCAGGTCACATCTGCATTAAATATGAGCTTGAGAGCGGGATCAGGTTGTTCATCGGTTTCGCGCACAAATGTGAGCCAGCAATCAAGCTGAAGCTCGTTCAATATCCGAATTGCCTGGGCGATTTTCTCCTGTTGCAGATCAGTATCAGCCATAATAGCATTTTCTCAATTCTAGCCAGTTAAAATTTCAATATCGTCAGTCTGCCTGTATCTTGAAGCAAATATAATCCGGGCCACCATCTGATGGCACTAACACTCCACCAGGAACCACAAACTCTTTTGAAAGTGTAGCACAATTCCAGGTTTCACGTCAGAAACCAGCATTAAACGCCCCTGGAGGTTGCGCTTAAATTGGAGTAATAAGTGCGCCCCTATCCTCCTGATTATAAGAGAGATAGGGGCGCGAATTTGCTAACTTTAAGGCTCTCAGTAATTTAGCACCCGGTATTGCCACGTACTATCGGATTGTTGGTCACTGTGACATCGATCTTGTAGAGATAAGGTGGAGGGGTCACAGGAGTATAGCCCTTCCCACAAATCTCATTGTTAATCATCGAATCTTTATCACCCTCTTCTGAAATTCCCGCCTGATACCCGGCGCCCGGACCATTGCCGCTGGTGTTATTTACAGCGTTGTTCCGAATAGTGTTTTGAGACGCTACATCTTTGGTCGGGGTAGTCGGTGGCAGACAACTACCATCGAGGTTGACGAGGTAGATGCCGACATCATTCCCAATTAAGGTGTTCTCTGTGACACGTATTCCAGTTGTATACACAGATCCGAAACATGCGCCTCCGAATATGAGTATACCCCCGGAGGCTGCACCCGCGGTACCTGTATAAGAGTTGCCAGTCACCTTGTTGCCGCTTACAGTAGCTTGCGCGCCATCACCAACTTCAATGCCATTTTGGGCAATGAAATTAACCGGCCCAAAGCCAGTAACAGTATTGCCAATGATCGGCGCTGAGCTGCCAACACCGTTGACTACAATACCACCTTTTTGATAATTGTAGACCACGTTGTTTTTTATCGAGCCTTTCGCCATACTGCCGTCAGCAAAGTAAATCGCAACACCATGTTGGGTGCCGTTAAACGGAATCTCACCAATATCGTGAATACGCGATTTCGTAATGGTCACATTGCCACCATTGTTGACCACACCGAAGTAATTTGCTCCGAAGATTTCAGCTTTGTTGACGGTTCCGGTCGTGCCCGTGCCGTAATAGATGCCGATGTTGCACCCGGTGGCATTGATTGTGCTGCTGAAGGTCCCAGGTGGGTTGATTACCGCAGCAGTCAAATTAATAGAATCTCTCACAAAACCAGTTGGAGTGCAGGTAACCGCGGCCCTGGCGCTGGAGACGTTTAAAAAGCCGAAGCTCGCAACCCCAACTAACGCAACAACAGCAAATAAGACGGCTAGCCTGGAGAACGTTTTTTTTCGCAAAGGACACCCCTTTCTCGATTAATAAGAGCAGTCCCCTTACCGCAAAAGCGGGATTTTAAGGCTGCTGTGTTAAATATGTACTTATTGCACTTAAACGAACGCATTAAGCTACGACACTACGACACGATCATCGAAAAGAATGGTCAATGAGAAGTTTTGTAACGAAGCATTTGCGGTTGGCAGATAGGATTAACCAGTGTTTTTCAAGACAATCCTGTTAGCCACAGACAATCATCTTGTATAACTTTAATACTACAATCACCAAATAATATTTTCTTTACGAACGCAATATGAAATTCTTAACTCTAACCGAGTGTAACATATTATCAAGTAAATGTCAATTTTACAATTCATAGCTATTCTAGAATTTGGCTGTCAAAAACAAAAAAAGCCAACTGAATATCAGTTGGCTTTTAATATTGTTGCGGTTTCAACCACATGCAGTAAGAATAATTACCTCAATTTTGCCGGGACCAGAAAGTGGAACAGCGAGAGACACAGGCTCGCTCGAAACGGTTGTGCTGCGCTGCTTCGCGAAGATACGTTTACGTGTATGGGTAGATATGCTTGCGTTTTTGAAACAAGCCGTTCGATCATTAGTGCCGCTTAGCTACGACGGTTACCCATCTTGCACCTGCGGTCTAGCAACCAGGTGGTCTACCTGGGATCTTCATCTCGTGAAAGAGATGGGAACACTCATCCCGGGAGCGGCTTCGCGCTTAGATGCTTTCAGCGCTTATCCCTTCTGGACGTAGCTATCCAGCACTGGGGCAGGCACCCCAACTGGCTCACCAGCGGTCCAGCCATCTCGGTCCTCTCGTACTGAAGATGACAGCCCTCCATGTTCCCACGCCCACGACGGATAGAGACCGAACTGTCTCGCGACGTTCTGAACCCAGCTCGCGTGACGCTTTCATGGGCGAACAGCCCAACCCTTGGGACCTACTCCAGCCCCAGGATGCGCCGAGCCGACATCGAGGTGCCAAACCTTGCCGTCGATGTGAACTCTTGGGCAAGATCAGCCTGTTATCCCCGGGGTAGCTTTTATCCGTTGAGCCACACTCCTTCCACGCGGAAATGTGGGATCACTAAGCCCGACTTTCGTCCCTGCTCGGCCCGTCCGCCTCGCAGTCAAGCTCCCTTTTGCCTTTGCACTCTATGCGGGTGGTGTCCATTCACCCTGAGGGAACCCTTGGGCGCCTCCGTTACGCTTTGGGAGGCGACCGCCCCAGTCAAACTACCCGCCTGGCCCTGTCTGCCCTCCGGATCACGGAAGGGGCATGAGACACAAAAGTGTGCAAGAGTGGTATTTCATTGGCGCCTCCCCGCTCTCCACAGAAAGCGGTTCTCCGGCTCCCACCTATGCTACGCATGCACCCCCTCGTCTCCAGACCAGGGTGTAGTAAAGCTCCACGGGGTCTTTTTGTCCTGTCGTGGGAAACCCGTATCTTCACGGGTACTTCAATTTCGCCGAGCCCCCTGTCGAGACAGTGCTCAAGTCGTTACTCCTTTCGTGCGGGTCGGAACTTACCCGACAAGGAATTTCGCTACCTTAGGACCGTTATAGTTACGGCCGCCGTTCACCGGGGCTTCGATTCACCGCTACTCGCACGGCTCCTCTTAACCTTCCGGCACTGGGCAGGAGTCAGCCCCTATACATCCGCTTGCGCGTTAGCAGAGACCTGTGTTTTTGGTAAACAGTCGCTTGAGCCTTTTCACTGCGGCCCTCTCACCCCCCTGCGCGCAGCGAGGAAGCTACCAGGGCACCCCTTCTTCCGAAGGTACGGGGTCAATTTGCCGAGTTCCTTGACAGAGGTTCGCTCGTCCACCTGGGGGGAAGTCCCCCTGCCTACCAGTGTCGGTGTGCGGTACGGGCAGCAGTCGCGTCTGGCTAGCGGCTTTTCTAGGCGACCTGGGTGCACATGACTTCCGCCCCCTTGCGGAGGCTCGTCCCAGTGGTCACGCTGTATGAGACACGGATTTGCCTATGTCTCGCGCTTCCGGCTGGCAACCGATCCTGTCCATTTGATCGGCTCACGCTCCCTATCGCGTCCCCGCTTCACTCGTAACGACGCACGCTGGTGCAGGACTTTCCTACCTGCTTTCCATCGCCTACGACTTGACGTCCTCGGCTTAGGTCCCGACTCACCCTGGGACGACTGACGTTGCCCAGGAACCCTCAGGCGTTCGGTGTGGGTGGTTCTCACACCCATGACGCTACTCATTCCGGCATTCGCTCTTCTGCGCGCTCCACCTGTGCTTGCGCTCAGGCTTCTCCGCCCGCAGAACGCTCCCCTACCATACCCATTTAGTGTCTCGTCTTGCGACAAGACAGGATATCCACAGCTTCGGTACGATGCTTGAGCCTCGCTACGTTGTCGGCGCCCATCCACTCGACCAGTGAGCTATTACGCACTCTTTCAATGATGGCTGCTTCTAAGCCAACATCCTGGCTGTTATAGCGGATGGACTTCCTTTGACACTGAGCATCGATTTAGAGACCTTAGCTGGTGGTCTGGGCTGTTTCCCTTTCGACGACGAAGCTTAGCCCCCGCCGTCTCACTCACCGGTTCGACTTCTGGCATTCGCAGTTTGGTTGGGGTTGGTAACCAGCGTTTGGCCCCGAGCCCACTCAGTGCTCTACCTCCAGAAGACGCGTTTGTCCGGTGGCTGTACCTCAATACATTTCGGGGAGAACCAGCTATCTCCACGTTCGGTTGGCATTTCACCCCTATCCACAGGTCATCCCCCAGTTTTGCAACACTGGTGAGTTCGAGCCTCGACGGCCTTTCACAGCCGCTTCACTCTGCCCATGGATAGCTCACGTGGTTTCGGGTCGCATCATCGCCACTGGTCGCCCTATTCAGACTCGGTTTCCCTACGGCTGCCCGTCTTTAGCGACGGTTAACCTGCCTTCCACTTGCGCGGAAGGGGGGCGCGACGACGATGCACTCGCCGGATCATTCTACAAAAGGCACGCCATCAGCCCTAGGTGGCTCATGCCACAGTGGCCTCTGACTGCTGGTGAGTACGTGGTTTCAGGGTCTCTTTCATCCCCCTTGCGGGGCGCTTTTCACCTTTCCCTCACGGTACTTGTTCACTATCGGTCGCTGAAGGTGTTGAGCCTTGGAGGGTGGTCCCCCCAGCTTCCCACAAACTCACCGGGGTTCGTGGTACTCAGGTATCCGGCCAGCGCTCCTCCGCCTTGCTCTACGGGACTGTCACCCGCTCTGGTGGCGCTTTCCAACGCCTTCGAGTCGGCAGACTCGTGCTGTGTGTGTCGGACCCTACAACCCCCGCCGTTCCTCTTGCGAAGAGCGTCAGGTTTGGGCTCGTCCCGCCTCGCTCGCCACTACTACGGGAATCTCGTTTGATTTCTTCTCGTCGGGCTACTGAGATGTTTCAGTTCGCCCGCTGCCCTCCACTCGGTCTATCAGATTCAACCGAGGGTCACCAGACATGACTCTGGTGGGGTTGCCCCATTCGGAATCTCAGGGCTCATCGCTCGCATGCAGCTCCCCCTGAACGTTTCGCCGGTCTCCGCGTCCTTCATCGGCCTTCAGCGCCTAGGCATCCACCTCGTACTCTCTCTCGCTTGTCTTCCTACGTTTGTTTGCTCACTGCTCCACACACGCTTTTACCGCGCTTCGCGTCGCCTCGCTTGCAAACACCCGCTCCAAGCTCCTCTGTCTCTCTCTTGTTCTCGTTTCTGCCCTCGGCAAAATTGAAGTAATTATTCTTATTATTTCTGCATTGCAGTTGTAAATGTACTTTGTCAGGTCGCCCTGACAACTGGAAAGTGGAAACACAACCGTGACTCTGCTGGAACCGCGTGACCGCAGTCTCTCTCAACCCTGTCCAGTGACTCCTGTGCGCTCCTCGTGACGAGAAGACGTGCAGGAGATCGACCTGGGATAGGTTCCTGCTCCGAAGAAGGAGGAGGAACCGGACTCCCTAGAAAGGAGGTGATCCAGCCGCACCTTCCGGTACGGCTACCTTGTTACGACTTCACCCCAATCACCAACCCCACCCTCGACGCCTGCCCCCCTTGCGGGTTAGCCCGGCGGCTTCAGGTGTTGCCGACTTTCGTGGTGTGACGGGCGGTGTGTACAAGACCCGGGAACGGATTCACCGTGGTGTGCTGACCCACGGTTACTAGCAACTCCAACTTCAGGGAGGCGAGTTGCAGCCTCCCATCCGAACTGAGACTGGATTTGATAGGATTGGCTCCCCCTCGCGGGTTGGCTCCCCATTGTTCCAGCCATTGTAGCGTGTGTGTCGCCCAGGACGTAAGGGCCGTGCTGACTTGACGTCATCCCCACCTTCCTCCACGTTGATCGCGGCAGTCTGGTCGGAAACATACAACCGACCACAGGGGTTGCGCTCGTTGCGGGACTTAACCCAACACCTCACGGCACGAGCTGACGACAGCCATGCAGCACCTGTGCGCGCGTCCCGAAGGAACCCCCATCTCTGGGGGAGTCGCGCGCATGTCAAACCCTGGTAAGGTTCTTCGCGTCGCATCGAATTAAACCACACGCTCCGCTGCTTGTGCGGGTCCCCGTCAATTCCTTTGAGTTTTAATCTTGCGACCGTACTCCCCAGGCGGACCATTTCATGTGTTAACTTCGGCACGCAGGGGGTCGATACCCCACACGCCTAATGGTCATCGTTTACGGCCAGGACTACCGGGGTATCTAATCCCGTTCGCTCCCCTGGCTTTCGCACCTTAGCGTCAGTCACCTCCCAGGACACTGCCTTCGCCTTTGGTATTCCTCCGGATATCTACGCATTTCACCACTCCACCCGGAATTCTATGTCCCTCTGAGGCCCTCAAGTCACACCGTCTTCCCGGCACTCCCGTCGTTAAGCAACGAGCTGGCACCGGAAACGCGCGCGACCGCCTGCGTGCGCTTTACGCCCAATAATTCCGGACAACGCTTGCCCCCTACGTATTACCGCGGCTGCTGGCACGTAGTTAGCCGGGGCTGATTCCTGTGGTACCGTCCTTGCTCGTCCCACAGAAAAGCAGTTTACAACCCGAAGGCCGTCTTCCTGCACGCGGCGTTGCTCCGTCAGAGTTTCCTCCATTGCGGAAAATTCCTCACTGCTGCCCCCCGTAGGAGTCTGGGCCGTTCTCAATCCCAGTGTGGCTGATCGTCCTCTCAGACCAGCTACCGATCGTCGCCCTGGTGAGCCATTACCCCACCAGCTAGCTAATCGGCCACAGGCCCATCCCAAAGCGCCTCCTTTGCAGAAAGCTTTGCTCTCCCTCTCGCGAAAAAGAGCCTATGCGGTATTGTCGGCGATTTCTCGCCGGTATCCCTCACTTCAGGGTAGGTACCCATGTGTTCCTCACCCGTCCGCCACTCGCTCCCCTCTTGCGAGAAAAGCGCGTTCGACTTGCATGTGTTAGGCACGCCGCCAGCGTTTATCCTGAGCCAGGATCAAACTCGCCATCCAAGTTTATGTGTGCTCACCCCCTGCGGGATGAACGCGACTTGCACTTGAGCGATCCAGGCCAAGTTGTGACACTTAGCTTGTTCGCAGATTTCTTCTTGTTCAGAAATTGACAGAAACTGTTTCTTTCGTGTCTTACCGTTCTTTTACAGTTACTGTTCTGCTTCCACTTTTCAATTGTCAAGGTACTGACTTCGCCATCTGGCGCTCGCATCGCAAATGACGTAAAACAAGTAGTTCGTTCACTTGCGGTAGCTCAAGTAGTATGCCACATCTCAAGCATCTTGTCAAGCGTTTATTGATCAGTTTTTCGCCGATCAAAAAACTCATTTCTCTTCCCTGCTCTCTCTCATTACAAGAGAAGAAAGCGCACAACCAACTACCAGGTCTGATAGTGCCCTCCGCATACATGCAATTGGGCGCAACAAACCATTGCTTGTTGTAATGCTCCAGGAAATGGAATCCTTGAGAGGAGCCACGTTAACGTGGCCGATTAGCACCGAGCTACACGACAGACAGGCGCACCCAATCAATAGCGACCAGATGATTGACTTTTCGTGACTCCCAGAGTATGCCACATCCCACAAAACTTGTCAAGCGATTTTTCCAGGAGAATTACTTTCGGAAGACCAGGGCGACCGCAAGGGTGCGCTCCTACGCGCGTTTCAACAGTTCATCATGCTTCACATCATACGGCATCATTTTCCCCTCGGGCATCAACAACAACGTATCAGGCCGCAGATTGCGCACGAACTCGACATCGTGAGTCACCGCGATAATAGTACCATTGTAATTGCCCAGCGCCTCGCCAATGATATTGCGCGACATGACATCCAGGTGGGTCGTCGGCTCGTCCAGGATCAGCAGGTTTGGCCCGTCAAGCACCATCTTTGCCAGCGCCAGCCGTGTCTTCTCGCCTCCGCTAAGCGTTCCCACCTGCTGGAAAACCCGATCGCCGTTGAAAAGAAAGCGACCGAGTATACCGCGCACGCGCTTACTATCGGTTGGCAAAACCACCTGCGCCTCGTTCAGCACCGTGTTATCGTAATCCAACCCCTCATTTTCTTGCGCGTAATAGCCCAGACGTACCCGGTCTCCCATCGTCACCTTCCCGGCATTGACCGGCGTCATATCGAGCAGCGCGCGGAGCAGCGTAGTTTTACCCGCGCCGTTCAAGCCGATCACAACCAGGCGTTGTCCGCGCTCGACCTGAAAGTTAATATTGTGAAAAATTTCCCGCGTCCCGTAGCTTTTACTCAACTTGTCGGCACGTAGCACACTCTGAGCGCTCACATGTCGCACCGGAAAATCAATCTTAATGCGGCGGCTAATCTGCGGGATATGCGGCTTGCTCTGCTCCAGCACCGCAACGCGTTTATCTACGTTGATACGCTGGCTGACACGCGATGCTCCATAGCCGCGCAACTTCTCAGATGTTTTGCGCAGTCGTGCTATCTCACGTTCCTGCTGCGCCTTCGTGCGCTCCATCAAGGCCAGCGCGTCGCCCGTCAACGTCAGGTAGTTGGAGTAAGTACCGCGATACTCTTCAAGCTTATGCGTAAACTCATTCAGGCGCAACACCTTGTTGATGCTGTGGTCGAGCAAATCCAGATCGTGAGAAATGATTAACAGCGCCCCGCGATACTCTTCCAGAAAGTCCATCAACCAGCCCGTTGCCTCCACATCAAGGAAGTTGGTCGGCTCGTCGAGCAACAGCAAATCTGGCCCCTGGAAAAGCAGCCGCGCCAGAGCCAGTTTCGTCTTTTGACCGCCACTAAGCGTACTGACAAAACGCTCCAGCGTCACTCCACCCAGATTCAGACCAGCAATCAACTGCTCCGCCCGCGCATCAGCCTCGTAATACCCCAGACGTTCAAGTGTCTCTTGCGCCTCTTCAAAGCGTTCCAGCAGCAGCGCCATATCACCATTGGTCGCATCTCCAAGCTGGTGAGAAAGTTCCTCAAAGCTTAGAATAGCCGCGTCCAGCCCAATACTACTGAACATATAGTCTCGTACCGTGCTTCCCTCCGCCACAAAGGTCTCGTGCGCCACATCCTGCGAGAGGTAGCCGTATGAGCGTGGTCGCAAAACCCTGCCGCCATCGGCTTCCTGCAATCCGGCAATAATCTTCAAAAGCGAGCTTTTACCCGCGCCATTCACACCAATCAAACCGGCTTTTTCACCCGGAGCCACCGTAAACGACACGTTATCCAGAATGAGACGCGGGCCATAAGACAGGTGAATACCATTAACTTGCAACATAAAAAATTTATCCTTTGAATTGATTTGCGGTTGAAACATACAGACTGTCGCGGAACAGGCAACAACGAAAAACGGCAATGCCTGGCGACCCGAATCACGGAAATCGAGGGAGGAGAGGAACGTTGGAGATGCAATCAAGATCAACAATCAAGTCCCATTTACAGGTCAATAGAGGTTCTGCAAACGGATGCATCAATCAATATGTGCCACTTCCTACCCGTGTAAGTCCGGCGGAACTACCTACACGGGCGAGCAGACTGTTTGTAATATTACCATCATGAATAGTATCTGCATATGTCCAGGAATTCCAATCAAACGAAAAAAAGTGCTTACTTCCAGTCTGATACTACCACCAGACACGCCGCCTGTCAAGCAGCTTTGGGTAAATATTTCAGGAGTGAGTGGATGCGGGTAGTCCGGTCGCAGGCTGGACTACCCGCATCCACTCGCTCCTGAATTACCGCTCCTTTGTTGCTTTTTGCGAATACACAAGGTATGCTTCTTGTATAATTGAAGAAAAGTAGTCGCTAACTTCCCTCAACGGGCTAGGCACAGGAGCATCCCTTCTCTTGATGAGCAACTATGTATTTCCAGCAGGCAGTCGTGTGCGTATCGTAAGTTATAGCCCTTTCCGAGGGCTAAAAGGAACAATCCGAACCGTCGATGCCATTCCCCATCCTGACATTGACGAACCGTTTTGTTTCTACCACATCGAACTTGAAGGAACACATTTGAAGGAACCAATCTGGTTTCAACATGACGAAGTCGAGATGGCCTCTCTCCACGAGAGGGACACAATTTCAAGCCGGTAAAGCAAGCCGGTAACAAGAGTGGGTATCAACGTTGATACCCACTCTTGTTATTAGGAAGCGTGATGCAGCGGCAGAGGTTCGAGCTACCAGCGCGCACCGCGTATCGTGTACAATAACAAATACATCAAGCAGAGAAGCTTTTTGAGCAAAGAAAGGTTCCCAACACATGCCACCACTCGATTTAAGTCCCTATCGCGCGTATTTCCCTTCGCTTGCCCAGGAGATCGACGGCAAAGAAGTCGTCTATTTTGACAATCCCGGCGGCACACAGGTAGCCTCACAGGTCATTGATGCCATGGTCGCCTACTTTCGCTCGGCCAATGCCAATACGGGCGGGGCCTTTCTCACCAGCCATCGCACCGACGAGGTGATCGCCAATGCCCGCCGCGCTATGGCCGATTTTTTACATGCCGGCAGCCCTCATGAAATCGTCTTCGGCCCCAATATGACTTCACTCACCTTTGCCTTCAGCCGCGCCATCGGCAAAACCTTGCGCGAAGGTGATGAAATTGTCGTAACAGTGCTTGACCATGACGCCAACGTCGCCCCCTGGTTGGCGCTACAAGAACGCGGCGTCGTTATTCGCACGGTAGACGTGCATCCAGAGAACATCACTCTTGACATGGAAGATCTGCGCAGCAAAATCAATGTGCGCACAAAACTCGTAGCGGTAGGTTACGCATCAAACGCGGCAGGCACCATCAACGACGTAGCAACCATCATTGGTTGGGCGCACGAAGTTGGCGCGCTGGCCTGGATCGACGCCGTACAGTTGGCCCCCCACGGTCCAATCGATGTGCAGCAACTCGACGCCGATTTTCTTGTCTGCTCCTCATATAAATTCTTTGGCCCGCACCTGGGCATCTTGTACGGCAAGGCCGCACATTTAGACACCTTCCCCGCCTATAAAGTGCGTCCCGCCAGCAACCTCGCGCCCGATCGCTGGGAAACAGGCACCCAGAACCACGAAGGGCTAGCCGGGCTGGTTGGCGTGATAGACTACCTGGCAATGATCGGGCGCGAACAGTCCGCCCTGTACAGCCACGCCTTCTGCGATGCCTCCGGGAATTCGCTCTACACTGGTCGGCAACGCGACCTCAAAGTAGCGATGCAGGCCATGATGGACTACGAGCGCGAACTCTCGGCCTACCTGCTGGCAGGTCTGCGCGAAATTCGCGGCATCCAGGTCTACGGCATTACAAACCCCCGCCAACTTGCGCAGCGCGTCCCAACCGTGATTTGCTCCATCGCGGGCCACACGCCGCGCGAACTGGCCGAACTACTGGCAGCAAACGCCATCTTCGCCTGGGACGGCAACTACTATGCCCTCGGCATCATGCAACGCCTGGGACTCGAAGAACAGGGCGGCGCGCTACGCCTGGGCATGGCCCACTACAACACCACCGCCGAAATCGACCGCCTGCTCACCTGCCTGGAACAACTGGGTTAAGAGGGAGAGCAATAACAGAAGGGCATCTGGCGCGCCAGATGCCCTTCTGTTATTGCTCACTTAAAAACTACTCGCTGCGCGTCGTAATCGTGAACTTGCCCCACACGCCGGTAAGCGCCTGGCCGTGAACCGAGATGCTTTTCCCCTGATCAATGGTTTTTTCAGTCATCAGGCCCAGCGCAATGATAAAGCCATTCATCTTGACCGGCACATCACTATAAGTACCCACATTCTGCCCATCGACAAAGAAGCGTACTTCATCTTTGCCCCGGTGATAGCGAATGCCATAGCGATGCTTCTGACCGGGAGCTGTAGGCAACGCAAGTTCGTTGAAATCGCAAAAGTATTTGGGCTTCTGCGCGTCTTCCACGTCGGCGGGTTCCGGCACACCCGGAAAAGGGAGCAGCGCATACACGCTGGCAATCACATCATTACTGGTAAAAAAATCTAGCGCAACGCCCGTGCTAAAATCGAGCAGATTAACCGAGACGAAGCCATCGTACAGATCACCCGGAACCGTATTCGCGCAGCGCGCCTGCCCATCCCATTCAAACGAGATTTCGCCCTTTTCCGGCGCCTCGAAACGCCGCGTAGAAAAGAACATATTCTTTGCATTATCGAGTATCTGCACATCATTGTTGGCGCGCGTCAACTTCGCGCTGACCCGCATACGCTCGCCCTCCACCACTACCACTGAGTTCGGCTCGCGATAGCGCCAGAAGCTGCCATCGGGCAGAGGGAAGCCGCCATACACCCAGGCGCGTTCAACCCCCGTAATAATACTATGATATCCTGCGTAAGTTATCGTCTCTTCTTGTTGCTGTTTCTCTGCAACAGTATTATCCTGTGTTGTCTTCAATTCTTCGCTCTTTTCAATCTACTCAAAGGTCTAAAGCCCACTCCATATTAACTCTCTAAACATATTGTAATGCATGAGTTTTCCAAAAACAAAAGCTATCGTAAAATCTGAGAAATATGTTAAAATACCCTTGCCATTGTAGAGCAAACAAGCATTCAACACGCACCACCTATGGCTATATGAATTGAACCTGTGCCGCGTTTCAAAGGAGTGCCAACTTGATTCGCTTTCTCGTCACCCGCATCATCGGGCTTGCTTTTGTGTTAGTAAGTGTGACCTTTATTACATTTCTCATGGGCTACTTCGCTCCCGGCGACCCCATCCAGGCCTTACTGGGCAATCACTATTCCCAGGTCACATACCTGGCGCTGAAACATGACTATGGCCTAGATCTGCCCTGGTACCAGCAATACTTTCACTTTGTGAATAACCTGTTGCACGGTTCATTCGGCCTATCGTTTTATTACCAGAACCGCCCGGCCTGGGATGTGTTGAGCGATGGACTTTCCTCTTCGATCGAACTTGGCCTGGAAGTACTGATTGTCACCATTGTACTTGGCGTACCTTCCGGTATCATCTCAGCCCTACACACAAATACAAACACTGATACAGTACTCACATTTATAGCAATCTTTCTCTACTCCATGCCCGATATCGCGCTTATCATCGCCTTTCAAACCTTTATGGTATTTCTCTTCCAGCATGGCCTGCCCTTTCTGCCTGTAGCCGGTTGGGATACCTGGCAAGCGCGCATCGGTCCCGTCTTAATTACCGCCACCACTGGCTATGGCTACTTCGCTCGTCTCACGCGCACCTCTATGCTGGAAGCCCTCAACCAGGATTACGTGCGTACAGCGCGCTCCAAAGGACTGCGCGAAACCATCGTCGTGTATCGCCATACCCTGCGCAACGCCTGCCTGCCACTCATCACCGTCATCGGTCCATCGCTGGGCTTTCTGGTAACTGGTGTCTTCATCACAGAGCAGCTTTTCAACATCCCAGGCGTCAGCCAGATCGCCTTGAACGCCATCTCCCAGCGCGACTATCCCGTCTTGCAGGCCTCGGTCGTTCTCACCAGCGCCACCGTCGTAGTCTTCAACTCTCTGGCTGACGTAGCCTACGCCTTTGCTGACCCTCGCATCCGCATCGAGTGAAACTTACAACCACCTTGTGCGTATTTCTCACAAGTAGTACAATCAAGAACAGATCAGCGCTTGCAGCAGAAGTTCACAACACGGAAGGAAAAGCAGCGTGGCTAGTAATAATATCCATACATCATCCGAGTCTGCGCAGGATAAGCGCAACCTCATTATCAAGATATATGAAAGTGTATTGCGCAACACCCGTCCTAAAAACATGCGTGAGCTAGGTCTTGCGACACTCAAATCGCTGCCAACCAGCATTTCATCGATGCGCAGTTTCATGAACGCCATGAACCTGAAACATGCCCAGAGTGAAGTAATTGAAGGACTGAAACACAAAGTCGTCATTGTCGGTCAGGCCAATACCGGCAAAAGCTCGCTCTTCAACATGCTCAAAGGCGAGCAACTCTCGCCAGTTTCTCCAGAGGCTGGCACGACGCTCACCCTGGTGCGCGCCGACTTCGGTCCCTTCACCCTCATAGACACCCCCGGTCATTTGCCGGAACGGATGGAAGAGGGCATGGAGGAAGCAACGGTAATCGTGTTCCTCATCGATGCCACCACAGGTTTTCAGGAGAAAGACCGCGACTTATATGCCGCTATCAAAAAGCTGAACAAGCCGACTATCATCGCCGTAAACAAGGTGGATACCCTCCAGGGACGCGACGCAGGTGATGTGCTAGCCAACGAGATCGCCGTGCAGCTTGAGACACCAGGCATCATCCCCATCTCAGCGCGTACCGGCGCAAACATCGACTCAGAACTGCTACCCGCCATGATTGAGGCCAGCCCGGAGGCGGCGCTGGTCATCGGTCGCGAACTGCCCGCCTATCGCCGCGCAGCCGCGCAGCGAATCATTCGCAATGCCACGCTGGCTAGCCTGGTCGTCGGCCTGGAACCCATCCCATTGATCGATATACCCATTTTGCTCGGAACCCAGATTCGCCTGGTGCTGCGCCTGGCCGCCCTGTACGGCGAAGAGATGGACTCAACCGACGCCATGAAGCACGCGCGCGAACTGCTTATCACCATCGCTGGCGGCGCAGGTATGCGCTTTCTGGCCGAACAAGCCGCCAAAGCCGTGCCATTCGGCGGCGACTTTATAGCCGGTGCCATCGCCGGAGCCGCCACCTACTCCATCGGACAGGTCGCCCTCGAATACTACGATGGCGGCAAACGCATCAGCCCCAGCCGCCTGCGCGACCTCTATTCCACATTCTACCGGCGTTTCCGCAATCAAAGAAGCGCCGAAGATTGGAAGCGCTACGCCCTGAATGGAGTTGACGCGCCCCTGGAAATCGACATGCCCCGCTTAACGAACGATACCACGACTGAAAAAGAACAAGAAAGGTAGGAGCTACCCTCACGCTGGTGGCTCCCAGGGATGCATCCATGCCCTTTCCGTATGAACACTACGAAACGCTCGCGGAGCCAACCACTGTCTACTATCCCGCCGGTCATGACGCGCTCGCCCGCCAGGTCTATCAGTCGGTTGACAAAGCAAGTAAACTGCTGGCGCAACTGCTCGACACTCTCGCGCCAGAGATGGAGATACTTCTTGTCGCGCCCGAAGACTGGCAAAACGCGCCCAGAGAAGAACCCGAAGAAACCGTCATCTTGCTCCCGTACTGGACAGATGCAACAGAGCCATCCACAATGGTCGTGCCAACGCAACTTGACCCCATCATGGGAAGCTATTCGCAAGAGAAACTGGCCTTCCTGCTCTTCCACGAAGTAGCCCACGCCTTTCTCGCCTGCGACCCCCATCCCTGGCCGCTCGAAAGCCCCCTCTGGGCCGATGAGTGGCAGTTGCAATTCGCCGCCCTCTGGCTCTACCAGCAGATATACAACACCACAGGAGCGGTCATGTTTGATCTGCACATGCAAAACAGGGAAATATTTGAGCCGGAAGCAGACGGCAAAACGCCCGTTACTGTGCGCGGCTTCGACTGGTACGAAGACACCACGCCCCAGGACTACCTGGAATACACCCTCCTGCTCGAACGCTTTGCCGATGACCTGCTGGAACGTTACGATGCCGCCATCCTGCCACGCTTCATAGAACTCTACCGTAAAGAAGGCGTCACCTGGCTAAGCGACGAAGTCACGAACCTGCTGGGCATCACCCTCGGAGACGGTGGCGAAGCCTGGCTGGAAGAACTTCCATATTTCTAATAATATTGGTGGGAGGCTGCCCATGTTCAATCGAGTAGCAATTATCGGCCTGGGCTTAATTGGTGGCTCCCTGGGACTGGCCCTGCGCCAGGCCAAAGCAGCACGGCAGGTCGCCGGGTTTGATATTACTAAAGGGGTCGGCGACCGCGCTCGCAAACTGGGAGCCATTGACCAATCCTGCGCATCGCTCGCTGACGCGGTGCGCGGCTCTGAACTGATTATCCTGGCAACGCCCGTCGGAGCTATGCGCCCCCTGTTGCAACAACTCGCCACGTCGGCATCGCCCGGCGCGGTCGTCACCGATGTCGCCAGCACCAAAGCGCAAGTCATTAGCTGGGCCGAAGAATACCTGCCCGCCACCATCTCCTTTGTCGGAGGCCACCCTATCGCCGGAAAAGAAATAAGCGGCATAGAAGCCGCGGATGCCGCCCTCTTCAAGCAGTGCGTCTATTGCCTGACCCCCACGAAGCGCACATCTCCCGCGGCGCTCGAAAAAAGTCGCTGCGCTCATCGACGCGCTCGGCGCGCGCGTGCGTTTTCTGGAGCCACCCGAACACGATGGCTTGATGGCTGGCGTAAGCCACCTGCCCTTTATAGCCTCCATCGCTCTTATGCAGACCACCGCCTTAAACCCGGCCTGGGACGACGCCTCGATACTGGCTGGCAGCGGTTTCCGCGACATGACGCGCCTCGCCGCCGGCAGCCCCGAAATGTACCGCGACATCTGCCTGACCAACAGCGAAACCATCACGCGCTGGCTCGCCGACTACATCGCCGTCCTTAGCACCCTGCGCGAACGCATCGCCACGCGCGACCCCAGCCTCGGCGAAGTCTTCGCGCAGGCCCAGAAAGCACGCCTCGCATGGCAGGAAGCGCAGGAACAGGCGAAGAACAGCGACCAGCAGTAAAGACTAAAAGGTGACAACTCATATGCAACACATTCGACTCACACTCATTGGCTTTGGCGTAGTAGGGCAGGGTTTTGTCGAACTGCTCGCCAACAAACGACAATATCTCAAACAACAGTATGGTACATGGCTAACATTAGTGGGCGTCGCCAATGCCCGGCATGGCTTCATTTATCGCGCCGACGGGTTAGATATGCCCCTCTTGCAACAACTTGCGCGCGAGGGTCGCCCACTAACAGAACATCCCGTTGTGCAGCACTGGCAAAATCCGCTAGACGGATTACATTCCACCGTCGCCGATATACTCATCGAGGCATCGCCCACCAACCTGCGCGACGCGCAACCAGCCCTGAGCTATATACATGCCGCGCTCTCAAATAAAATGCACGTTGTCACCGCCAACAAAGGACCAGGCGCGCTGGCCGCCCACGAACTATTCGACCTGGCGCGACAGCACGGCGTGCAGTTCCGCATGGAATCAGCTGTCATGGCCGGCACACCCGTCATCAGCGCCATCCGCGAAGGCATGATGGGAGCCAGCATCACCTCGCTGCGCGGCATCCTCAACGGCACCACCAACTACATCCTGAGCGCTATGGCCTCCGGCCGCGAGTATGCCGAAGTGCTGGCCGACGCCCAGGCCCAGGGTTACGCGGAAACCGACCCCACTGCCGACGTTGAAGGCTACGACGCCGTCGCCAAAACCATGATCCTGGCTGCTCTCATCTTCAATCGCCCTCTGCGCGTCGAACAGGTGGAACGCCAGGGCATCACCACCATCACGCGAGAACAGATGCAGGCCGCCCTCGACGCCGGGAAGCGCATCAAACTCATCGCCTCTCTGCGCCAGTCCCCCGGCTCCGACGAACTTACAGCCAGCGTTAAACCGCTCGCCTTGTCTTTAAGTGACCCACTTGCGCGCGTCGATGGCGCGATGAACGCCCTCTCCATCCAATCCGATACCCTCTCCGAGGTCACAATCATCGGCCCCGGAGCCGGGCGCATGGAAACCGCGCAAGGTCTGCTGGCAGATGTGCTGGCGTGTATAAAATAAAATGAACTCACTCTTCCCATCCTTGCGAATATTTTCACCTACCCCCCCAAAAACTGCGAATTTCGCGGAAATTGGGGTTGACAAAGGTAGAACGCTGGTGTATCCTTTTCATAAGCAAAGATGCGTTACTGAGAACACAGCGATGGTGCTGGTTTGATCTCTGTACGCGTTTTTTATTTTTCTCAGAGTTTGAGGGAGCAGCAGCATGTCAGCAACCCGGAGTACAATGTCACAGCCAGCAATGTTCGCTGGTGAAAACCGTACCCGGCGTATGCCTGCGCGCAATTACGCTTTTGCGATGTGCGCCGCAACTGCTGCCATTGCAAGCATTCTACTCATCGGAACCGGCGTCGTAACGTCGGTTTCTTTGTTTGTGCTCGTGCTTAGCCTCGTCCTTCTTGCGCTACTTGTGGTGCTTATCAGCCTCGTCCTTAGCGGCCTTACCGGACCTGTTCGTCTGGTAGGGCTTACAGAGGGGCTAGCCCCAGGAACGACGAAGGGAGACTAAAGGAAGCAACGACGCAACCACACCAGAGCAGGAAACCTACAACGAGGACCTCCCAGTCGGATGGTTCTCGTTTTTTATTGTCTTTATTCCTGTTTTTTACCTTTCATCTCAAGGAGGCATTATGCAAAGTACCGCAACCATCTCTCAAATGGCGGAGGAAGCGCGCAACGCTACAGCGCATCATGTGCATGAAGCAAGAGACGCGCGCGAACTCACCGGCAGTCAAATTCTTTGCGAAGCATTGATTCGCGAAGGCGTCGATCTCATGTATGGCTACCCTGGTGGCGCGATCATGCCCTTCTACGACGCGCTCACCTCGTATCCCGCGCTCCATCATGTGCTGGTCAGACACGAACAGGCCGCCGCCCACGCCGCCGATGGCTACGCCCGCGCCACCGGCAAAGTCGGCGTATGCGTCGCCACCAGCGGCCCAGGCGCAACCAACCTTGTCACCGGACTGGCAACCGCCTTCATGGACTCCACGCCCATCATCGCCATCACCGGCCAGGTGGCGCGACCCTTCATCGGACGCGACGCCTTTCAAGAAACCGACATCCTGGGCGTCACACAACCCATCACCAAACATAATTTCCTCGTGAAGCGCATCGAAGACCTGGCCGAAATCATGCACGAAGCCTTCCGACTGGCGCGTGGCGGGCGGCCCGGCCCCGTACTAATCGACGTTCCCAAAGACGTACAGTTCGCCAAAACATTTTATTCAGCGTCCGCGCCCATCAGTTCCATCGAACAGTATCGCGTCACCCGCGTGCCACATCCCTCAGCCACAGCCATCGAAAAGGCTGCTCACCTGATCGGCGAAGCCAAACAACCATTGATTATGTGCGGCCATGGTGTCATTCTCTCAAACGCCTATGCGGAACTGCAAGCGTTTGCCGAAAAGACTGGCATTCCGGTAATCACGACCTTGCTGGGACTAAGCGCATTCCCTGAAACCCACCCGCTCGCCATTGGAATGCCTGGTATGCACGGCCCCGCGCACGTCAACCGCGCCATCGGACAGGCCGACCTGATTATCGGCGTCGGCCTGCGCTTTGACGACCGTGTGACGGGCAAAGTGAGCGAATTTGCCCCACATGCTCGTTTCATCCACATTGATATCGATGCCTCCGAAATGCATAAGGTCAAACGCGCCGCCGTGCCCATCGTGGCCGACGCCAAAGCTGCCCTGACCGCGCTGGCCGATGCAGTCACAACAGGCCATCATGACAAATGGCTGAACGAAATTCGTTCATGGGAAGATCAAGCTACCGAACGCGGAGCCAGCATTGAGCGCAACCTGGAATATCCCGATCCCACCTGCATTCTGGAAGCCATCCGAGCCGAAACCGGCGGCGATGCCATCATCGTCACCGACGTGGGACAGCACCAGATGTGGACGGCGCGCCACTACACCTGGACACGCCCCAACAGCCACATCACATCAGGCGGACTCGGCACTATGGGCTTCGCGCTGCCAGCCGCTATGGGCGTCAAAATGGGCATCCCCGACGCCACAGTATGGGTCGTGGCGGGCGATGGCGGCATCCAGATGAACATTCAGGAACTGGCCACCCTCAAACAGCATGGCATCACCGTCAAAGTAGCCATCATGAATAACGGCTATCTCGGCATGGTGCGCCAGTGGCAGCACTTTTTCCACAACCACAACTACTCGGAAACACCGATTACCGGACCCGATTACGTCAAGCTGGCCGATGCCTACGGTCTGACCGGCATGCAGATCACGCGGCGCGCAGACGTGCAGGCAGCCGTGCGCAAAGCCATGCAAACCGATGGCACGGTCATCATTGATTTTGTCATCGAGTCGGAAGCCAATGTCTATCCCATGGTTGCGCCTGGTTCAGCCATCACCAACATGATCGAAGAAACTGCCTGGGAAAGTGAGGACTAAAGGTATCATGAGTGATCACTCGGACAATCGCAAGGCCGCTCCCTCCACCACCGAGAGAGCCGGCCAGGTAGCAGCTCCAATAGGGACTGAGCGTTCGCATATCCTGCTCATTCTGGCCAACAACGCGCCAGGCATGGTTGATCGTGTTGTCGGGGTGCTGCGCCGTCGCCGCGCCCAACCGCAAACCATCTCCATCGGCCAGAGCGAGATACCAGACGTTTCACGCATCACAATACAGATGAATGACTCCGAAGTGGGAGTCGAACAGTTGATTGAGCAACTACGCAAAATTGTCGATGTCCGACATATTGTCAATCTATCAGCAGAGCAAGCCGTCGCGCGCGAACTGGCGCTCGTCAAAGTCAACGCCGCCGCGGAGTCACGCGCCGAGATCATCGAAATGGGCAATCTCTTCGGAGCGCACATTATCGACCTCGCGCCAGAAACCGTCACCCTGGAAGTGACCGGCAGCGAAGAAAAAATCGAAAAACTCGTTGCTCTCTTGCAACGCTTCGGTGTGCGCGAAATTGCCCGCACCGGTGCCGTAGCAATGACACGCGACTAAATAGAAGGAGAACTCCTACACATGGCAACCATTTATTACGATGCCGATGCAAACATCGAACTTATCCAGCAAAAACGCGTAGCCGTGATCGGCTACGGCAGTCAGGGACACGCCCATGCACTCAACATGCAGGATTCCGGCTGCGATGTCGTGGTCGGACTTCCCAAAAGCAGCAAGAGCCGCGCCAAAGCCGAGGCTGATGGTGTGCGCGTAGTCACGCCCGCCGAGGCCGCAGAACAGGCCGATGTCATCATGATCCTCATCCCCGACCAGAATCATAAAGAAGTATTTGAGCGGGACATCCGCCCGGGGCTGGCTCCCGGCAAAATGCTCATGACCGCGCACGGCTTCAGCCTGCACTATTCGCAGATCGTGCCACCAGAAGACATCGACGTGGCGATGGTCGCGCCAAAAAGCCCCGGCCATATGCTGCGCCGCCTCTTTACTGAGGGTGTCGGCGTGCCTTCCCTCTGGGCAGTCCACCAGGACGCCACCGGCAACGCCGAAGCTCTCACCCTTGCCTATGCCCGCGCCATCGGCAGCACTCGCGCCGGTGTCCTGCGCACTACCATTGCGGAAGAGACCGAAACCGACCTGTTCGGCGAGCAGGCCGTCCTGTGCGGCGGTATCACCTCGCTCATCCGCGCTGGCTTCGAGACCCTGGTCGATGCCGGCTACCAGCCCGAAGTCGCCTACTTTGAATGTATGCACGAAATGAAACTGATTGTAGACCTGATGTACCAGGGCGGCATGAGCTACATGCGCTACTCCATCAGCGACACCGCCGAATTTGGCGATTACGTCTCAGGCCCGCGCATCATTGACGAGCGCGCGCGCGACGCCATGCGCCATATCCTGCACGAAATCCAGGATGGCACCTTTGCCACACGCTGGATTCTGGAAAACCAGGCCGGCCGCCCCAGCTTCACCGCCATGCGCAAATCCAACGCCCAGCATCAAATCGAGCATGTCGGAGCCGACCTGCGCGCCATGATGCCCTGGCTCAAACCTGTTGACAAACGACCCGAAATTGCTGAAACAAAGAAGTAAAGATACCACGCGGTATCCAATCGACGCGCTGAATCGCGTCCCTACCAGGAGGAAATGAAATCATGGCAGACCCTGCGGTTATTCGGATTTTTGACACCACCCTGCGTGACGGTGAACAGTCTCCCGGCGCGACTTTGACAACCCAAGAGAAGCTCCAGGTGGCTGAAAGTCTTGTTCGTCTTAATGTGGACATCATTGAAGCGGGCTTTCCCGCTGCATCTCCCGGCGATCTTGCCGCTGTCAAAGAGATTGCGCGCCAGACTAAAGGCGTCGCCGTAGCAGGACTTGCCCGCGCCGCCATCAGCGACATCGACGCTTGCTGGGAAGCAGTCAGCGAAGCGGAGAACCCGGTAATCCATGTGTTTCTGGCAACCTCTGACATTCATCTCAAGCACAAATTGAATCTTTCGCCCGAAGAGGCCCTGCAGCGCATCGCCTCGACGGTATCCTATGCGCGAAACCTCTGCCCGACAGTCGAATTTTCAGCCGAGGATGCCACGCGCAGCGATTGGGACTACCTGTGCCGCGTCTTCGAGACCGCCATCAAATGCGGTGCAACCACCGTAAATATCCCCGATACCGTCGGCTACACCATGCCCCACGAGTACGAGGCCCTGTTTCGCTACCTGCGCGAGCGCGTTCCCGGCATCGAAGACGTGGTAATGAGCGCGCATTGCCACAACGACCTCGGTATGGCAACCGCCAACACGATGGCCGCCATTCGAGCCGGAGCGCGCCAGGTCGAAGTCACCCTCAACGGACTCGGCGAGCGCGCAGGCAATACCGCCATGGAAGAAGTCGTCATGGCCCTGCGCACGCGCCCCGACTACTACGGCAACATCACTACGCGCATCAACAACCAGGAATTCCTGGTTGCCAGCCAGCTCGTCAGCCGCCTGACTGGCATCCCCGTCCAACCCAATAAGGCCGTCGTAGGAGCCAACGCCTTCGCCCACGAAGCCGGCATACACCAGGACGGCATGTTGAAGAATCGCCTCACCTACGAGATTATGACCCCCCAGTCAGTCGGCTGGGACGACACCAAACTCGTACTTGGCAAGCATTCTGGCCGTCACGGACTCGATGCCCGCCTGCGGCAACTGGGCCACCGCCTCGACGCCGAACAGCTCAAAACCGCCTACAAACGCTTTATCACCCTGGCCGACCAGAAAAAGCACATCACAGACGCCGATCTGGTCTACATCGTCGAAAGCGGCAAAGAAACACCCGCCGCCATCTAACAAGATCAAATGCGTAGGGACGCGGGTGGATGCAGGGCCGCGTGGGGACCCTTGTGGGCGTCCTCCACCCTGTTTTAACAACATATGCGTAGGGACGCGGGTGGATGCAGGGCCGCGTGGGGACCCTTGTGGGCGTCCTCCACCCTGTTTTAACAACATATGCGTAGGGACGCGGGTGGATGCAGGGCCGCGGGCCTGGGCGTCCCACCCTGTAACAACAATGCGTAGGGACGCGGGTGGATGCAGGGCCCCGTGGGGCGTCCTCCCCGGTGGAACTTCCAGCAAGGGACGAGGACGCCCACAAGGGTCCCCTCATCCACCCAGCCCCACCCGCGTCCCTACGCACGTAACCATGGAACCAAAGGAGCACATTGTGACCCAAACCGAACTAAGCACAGATCAGCAAAACGGCCTTCCAACGAAGGCCGTAGCTCCCAAAATACCCAACCTCAGCCTCGAAGAAGGCTACGCCTACTTCGAAGGCCACATCGTACCCATGAGCGACGCCAAAATCAGCATCGCTACCCACGCCTTGCAATATGGCACCGCCTGCTTTGAAGGCATTCGCGCCTACTGGAATGAAGCGCAGCAGCAATTATACCTGCTCAAATTGCGCGAGCATTACGAACGAATGGCAAATTCATGGAACGTACTGCGGATGCGCCCCAAAGAATCTATCGACGACCTGTGCCGCACAACGGTAGAACTGGTGCGTATGCACGGTTATCGCTCGGATGTCTATGTGCGCCCTCTCACCTACAAATCCTCGCGCACCATCAAATTAGCGCTCAGTTCGTTGGACGATGCCATCGCCATCTACGCCTTCGCCATGGGCAACTACGTCGATATCAACGCCGGTCTCAGCGTCTGCACCTCGTCCTGGCGACGCGCCAACAGCAACGCCATGCCAGTGCGCGCCAAAGTAACGGGAGCCTACATCAATAGCTGCCTGGCAGTCGATGACGCCACCTCCTCCGGCTTTGACGAAGCCATCATGCTGACACACGAAGGCATCGTCTCCGAAGGCAGTTCATGCAACCTCTTCGTGCTGCGCAACGGCAGGCTGGCAACCCCCGCCCTTTCTGATGATATCCTCGAAGGCATCACGCGCAACATCCTGATCGACCTCGTAAAGCGCGAATTCGACATCACCGTCGAAGAGCGGCGCATCGATCGCACCGAACTCTACGCCGCCGACGAGATATTCATGTGCGGCACCGGCGTGCAGGTCTCGCCCGTCACCAGCGTTGACCACCGCCCCATCCGTTCGGGCAAACCTGGTGACTTCACCATGCAATTACAGCAAGCCTATCTTTCCGCCTGTCGCGGCGAAAACGACAAGTACAAAGACTGGGTAACGCCAGTCTACGAATAAGGAGTTATCATGCGTTCAGATCAAATCAAGCTCGGCTTTGAGCGCGCACCGCACCGGGGACTGCTGCGCGCAACGGGAGTCGTCGGCGAAAATGATTTTAACAAGCCCTTCATCGCCGTCTGCAACTCCTACGTAGACGTGGTGCCGGGACATGTCCACCTGCAAGCCTTTGGCAAGCTGGTCAAAGAAGCCATTCGCGCGGCGGGCGGCGTTCCCTTTGAGTTTAACACTATCGGCGTTGACGATGGTATCGCCATGGGGCATATCGGCATGAAATACTCGCTGCCCAGCCGCGAACTGATAGCAGATTGCGTCGAAACAATGGTCGAGGCGCACCGCTTCGACGGCATGGTATGCATCCCCAACTGTGACAAGATCGTGCCGGGTATGCTCATGGCCGCCATGCGTATCGACATCCCCACCATCTTTGTAAGCGGCGGCCCTATGGCAGCAGGCAAACTGGCCGACGGGCGTACAGTTGATCTCATCAGCGTATTTGAAGGCGTGGGCGCGTACCAGGCCGGCAAGATCAATGACAGCCAACTGCTCGAATTGGAACAGCAGGCCTGCCCCACCTGTGGCTCATGTTCGGGCATGTTCACCGCTAACTCCATGAACTGCCTGATGGAAGCTCTGGGACTCGCGCTGCCGGGCAACGGCTCGCGCCTGGCGACCAGCGAAGAGCGCAAAGAACTGGTGCGCCTGGCCGGCCAGACCATCATGAGGTTGATCGAAACCAACCTCACGCCGCGCCAGATCGTCAACGCCGACAGCATCGACAACGCCTTTGCGCTCGACATGGCTATGGGCGGCTCAACCAACACCGTCCTGCACACCCTGGCCCTGGCACACGAGGCCGGTATCGACTACTCGCTCGAACGCATCAACGCGGTGGCCTCGCGTACCCCGCACCTGTGCAAAGTCAGCCCCTCCGGCAAGTGGCACATGGAAGACGTAGACCGCGCCGGAGGCATCAGCGCCATCCTGCACGAACTCTCCAAAAAGCCCGGCTCGCTCACTCTCGACCGTCCAACCGTCACGCTCAAAACGCTGGGCGAAAACATCGCCGAAGCCGAAATTCAAGACTCCGAAGTCATTCATTCTATAGACAATCCATACAGCGAGCGCGGCGGCCTGGCTATCCTCTTCGGCAACCTGGCCCCCGACGGCGCGGTCATCAAAGTGGGCGCGGTAGACCCCTCCATGATGCATCATCACGGCCCTGCGCGTATCTTCGACTCGCAAGAAGCCGCCTGCGCCGGTATCTTGAACGGCCTGGTACGCGAAGGCGACGTGGTCGTCATTCGCTACGAAGGCCCGCGCGGCGGCCCCGGTATGCAAGAAATGCTGGCCCCCACCGCCAACATCATGGGCATGGGTCTGGGCGAAAAGGTCGCGCTGATAACCGACGGGCGCTTCTCTGGCGGCACGCGTGGAGCCTGCATCGGCCACGTCTCGCCCGAAGCAGCCGCCAAAGGCCCCATCGCCGCCCTCATCGATGGCGACATCATCTCCATCGATCTGATCGAGCGCCGCCTCGACGTGAATCTCAGCCCCGAGCAAATCGCCGAACGCCTGCAACATGTCACGCCGCCAACCGACCGCATCAACAGTCGCTGGCTGCGCCGCTACGCCTCGCAAGTAACATCCGCCAACACCGGAGCAGTACTCGCCGATGTATAACAATTATTGATACGCAATACCCGCCCCCGTCCTGTAGGGACAAGGGGCGGATGTGGAGATGGGTGGGGGCCTTGTGCTTGTCCTCGTGGCATCATGAATCCGATGGGGTTCTCTGTGAAGCGGGATGGTTATAGCCCGACGAGGACAAGCACAAGGCCCCCTCATCCACCCAACCCCGCCCCTTGTCCCTACAGGACGGGGGATGACCATTTTTATGAATGGAGATCCAATCAATGCCAAAAACCATGTTTGAGAAAATATGGGATTCCCATATCGTGCGCGATGTGCCAGGCGAATCCGCCGTGCTATACATTGACCGCCATCTTGTCCATGAAGTCACATCACCGCAAGCCTTCGCCAGCCTCAAAGCTACCGGGCGCGCGGTGCGCAAACCTGAAGCAACCATTGCCGTACTCGATCATAATATACCAACCGTACCAGGCCGGCGTATGCTCGACGTCGTCGATCCCGCGCTGCACGAGAGCATCACCACGCTTGCGCACAACGTGCGCGAGTATGGCATCACCTTTTTCGATATGGCGAATGCCAGACAGGGCATCGTGCATGTCATCGGACCTGAGCTTGGCATCACCCTACCCGGTATGACCCTCGTGTGCGGCGACTCCCACACCTCAACGCATGGCGCGATGGGCGCGCTAGCCTTTGGCATCGGCACCACCGAAATTGAACACGTCCTGGCAACCCAATGCCTCTTGCAGCAACGACCTAAAACCATGAATATCCGCGTCGAAGGCCAGCTTGCACCCGGCGTGACCGCCAAAGACCTCGCGTTAGGCATCATCGGCAAACTGGGAACAGCCGTCGGCACGGGCCACGTCATCGAATTTAGCGGCTCGACTATACGAAATCTCTCCATGGAAGGACGCATGACCCTCTGCAATATGGCAATTGAGGCGGGCGCTAGAGCAGGTATGGTCGCGCCCGACGAAACCACCTTCGCCTACATCAAGGGCCGTCCCTACGCCCCATCAGGCGCGCTGTTTGAGCAGGCCGTAGCCGCCTGGCGACAACTCGCCAGCGATCCCGACGCCCAATTCGACTCCGTTCACGAAGTCAACATCGAGTCTCTGGGACCCCAGGTAACATGGGGAACCAATCCCGGCATGGTGGCCGACATTACCGGCTCCGTTCCCGACCCCCGGCAGCAAAACGATCCAGAAACGCGCAGGACCATCGAACGCGCACTGCTATACATGGGTCTCGCGCCGCAACAGAAGATCGCCGATATCGCCATAGACACCGTCTTTATCGGCTCCTGCACCAATTCCCGCCTTGAAGACCTGCGCCTCGCCGCGCACTACGTCAAGGGCAAACACGTCGCGGCATCAGTGCGAGCACTGGTAGTACCCGGCTCCGCCAACGTGCGCCGCGTAGCCGAAGAGGAAGGACTGGCCGACATCTTCCGCGACGCCGGCTTCGAGTGGCGCGAGGCGGGGTGCAGTATGTGCATCGCCATGAACGGGGACCAGCTCTCCGAAGGCGAGCGCTGCGCCTCCACCAGCAACCGCAACTTCGAGGGTCGCCAGGGACGCGGCGGGCGCACCCACCTCGTCAGCCCCGCCATGGCCGCCGCCGCCGCCATCGCCGGACACTTCGTAGACATACGCGAGTGGTGATAGCTGGTCTGATGGGATGCGCTCTAGCGCATCCCATCAGACCAGCTACCTACCATATGCTCATCAGTTCTCCATCCAGGCAACTCACTCTACACGGCGTTGCCCCAGATCGCGCTCAATTGCGCTAGCTCGCTGACCATTTCAGCCACCTTAAGGCTTTCAGCACCGTACATTTCTTCAAAGATTGCAATTACCTGCCGGTAATAGTGCTCCGCCTGATCGTACTCACCCTTTGCGCTATAAATTCTTGCCAGGTCCTTTAGTCTTTCAACGACCCGCGAGTTCCGCGGACCGAATGTCTTTTCAAAAATATTTCGCGCCCGTTGAAACAAAGGTTCGGCTCGTGTGTAATCGCTTTGCGCAAAATAGAGCCTGGCGAGGCCGCTCAACACATAGGCTACATCACTTTCGTCCGCCCCTATCGCCTGTTCCCACATTGACAACACCTTTAGAAAGAGTGCTTCTGCCTGATCGTACTTCTTCAGTTCGCGCTTAGCTCCCGCAAGATTAAGCAGGACAACCCCAACAAAAGGATGATCGGATCCCAGATTCTTTTCACGAATCGTCAGGGCACGGTGAAACAGGGATTTTGCCTTGACAAATTTTTCCTGTTTGAAATAGAGCATCCCCAGGTTGCTCAAGGTTTCCGATACCTTCGCATGTTCATTACCCAGTATCTGCTTGCGAAGTTGCAAAGCTTGCAGGTAAAGCGGCTCCGCTTCAGCATATTTTTTCTGCACCGAGTAGATCAATGCCAGGTTATCCAGGCTCTCTGCTACCTGTGGGTCTTCTAATCCCAGCGCCCTCTCACGGATCGTTAATGCTCGCCGCATAAGTGGTTCGGCTTGCTCGTATTTCGCCAGATAGAAATACAGCAACCCCAGATCGGTCAGACTTTCTGCAATCAATTGGTGGGTCGGCTCCAGCGTCTCCGCTCGAATAGTTAGCGCCAGTTTAAGAATATGCTCTGCCTGTGTAATCTGTGACCGCAAAACCAGGTAGCTTCCCAACCGGTGTAATAGCTGCGTGACTTCAGGAAAACGCATATCCCAGCGTTCGATCAACCTGGCACATCTCTGGGCTTGAGCGAGGAAGCGTTCGCACACTGCCCGCGTTTCAAAGCTTGCCTCGGCAAACATTTGATTAACTGCCAGGACAATTCTCTCCGAGCATAAACGCTGTGTATCATCATCCATTCTATCTAGCAGCACTGCCTGCACGAGACGGTGAATAGTGAGCATGTTCGTCTCTGGCTGGCGGCTCACTAACGAGAATTTGCGCAGTTCCTTGATGGCTCGATCTAGCTGGAGATGATTCCCCGCAAAAGATGCGAGCGGCGCTCCAGGCCCCGCTGTCTCTTGCGTAAATAGTTCTTCGGGTATGGCATCGGGGTCCAGCAAGGCAAAAAGGGAGAGCAATTCAACAGCAACCGGATTTGTCTGGCTGAGCTTTTCAAAGAGGAGCGACCAGGTTGTCATAACAGATTGAGGATGGTAAACAGCTAGATCTCCGCGCCAGTTCAGCAGTTCTTGCTGGTGCGACTGGAACACATCCAGATAATTCAACAGGCCGCATCCAGTTTCCTCAATATAAGCTCCTGCCTGATCAAGCGCCAGCGGCAACCCTCCAAGTATCTCAGAGATGTCTATGGCAAGTTGGCGATCAGCTTCAATAATATCGCCTGCGGGAGTATCCATAGCAATGATTTTCGCGCGCCGCAACAAGAAGGATGCTCCCTCCTGGGCGTCCCACGTCTCAACCGCGAGTGTTTCTGCCAGTGTTCCTGTCATTTGTGTGCGAGTCGTGAATATCATATGACCGCGAGATGATGTCGGCAAGAAGTCATAGAGGTAATTCAGTTCGTCCGTGTTATCAAAAATGAGCAGCCAGCGTGTCATAGCTGACAACCAGCGCTTTACTGCCTGAACACTGCACTGCTGGTCTGGCTGATCGCGTTCTGGCAGGTTCAACAAATCTGCCAGCGCCGCAAAGTCCGACATTAGTACTTCTGGCGAATCAGCCCGAATCCAAGCTACTGTGTGATATTCATGCCTGTACTGATAGGCATACTCGAGTGCTGTCTGGGTCTTGCCTACGCCTCCAAGACCACTAATAGATTGAGGCGGAATCAACGCAGCTCGTTTTTGAGAAGATAGGCGAGTATGAAGCTGCTGGAGAAGTTCTTCACGCCCCGTGAAAAACATATTTCGTCTGAAAGGGACGCTCCAGAAAGGTATTTCCCCTTTACGCACAAAACCAAGTTCGCTAGCGCTCCTCCCAAAGAGCGTAACCAGCTTCTGGCGATATTGAGTTGTAGGAGATGTAATACCGCGTTCCCAGCGCCCCACCATATTCGAATCAGCGGCGCCAATCTGCTCCGCTACTTCTTCCTGCGTCCAGTGCCGTCGTTCCCGCTCATAACTCAAAAGCTCATTGTGGAGAGAATTTTCAGCTTTTTTCACCAGTTCTATCCATTTTCTTGTTCAAAGTATGCAATTCAGGCATATTTCACTTTAACTTGCCGGGTAAATGCCGTGTTCAATGTGATAGGTAGAATTTATCATGTTAAGGCGCTGCCGCGCAATAGCGTTTTTGTGCGCGCAATCAGCCATTCAGGCAAAAACACAGAACTAGTTTTCCATTTTAAGGCCTTATTCCCACTATTAGTATTCATATCATTCGTGAGGTATTTTCATGCCAGAGAAAAAAGAGTTACTGACCGTGCGGGAGGTCGCAGAGCGCCTGCGTGTCAACGAGACTACCGTGCGCCGTTGGATTAAGGACGGCGTATTAGAAGCCGTCACACTTCCTCATCGTGGGAAACGCGAGATTTACCGGGTCAGGCACTCTACCCTGAATTCGGTACTCGCTACATTGATACAGTCCAATCGCAAGTGAGACGACTGTCCTAAAACAGCTACTCCCCCAACAGCGTCTTCAAATCCCCCGTCAATTGACCGGTGGTGAAATCCTGGTCCAGAAGCGCGCGTTCGTGGCCCTGCTTATCAATGACATAGAGGATAGCAGTATGCATACTGACAGTAGAGGCTGCTGACTGCGCGTCGATAGCATACGCGGTCCACACAGGAGCAAGTTCACCTTGCGTTCCCACCAGGAAATGCCAGTAATCGACCATGTGGTGAACCTGCGAAAAGTTGAGCGCGGCAGCTACGCTATCTCCACGTGGGTCTACGCTAATCGCCACCACCGCTACGCGCTGCTGCGCATCTGCTCCCAGACCAACCATCACGCTATGCAGCCTCTCAGCCATAATGGGGCACACGTCGGGACAGTGTGTGTACATAAACGTGAGCACAACCGGTTTGCCCGCGAACTGCGCAAGCGTTACCACTTTGCCAAACTGATCGTGCAGTGAGAAAGCCGGCGCGCGAACACCCCCCAGGTCGGTTCCCTGCAAACCCGACGATGTAGTAGCCGTGGAGTTCAGGCTAGTTACCGGCGCTCCTGTAGTAGTGCGCAAACCCAGCACAGCCACCGTTACTACAACCAGCAATGCCAGCGTGACAACTGAAAGGCGGGAAGCCAGACGCCAATTCATATTCGTATCGTATCCTTCGTCTAAAAATAATGCGCTTCTCGTATTTTATCAAAGCCATCTAATACTCTCCTTGCAGTTCCTCACACACACCTTGCAATCACCCGAATAATCACGGGTGGAGTTTCTGGTGTTGAGCTAACATCTCGATATACTTCTGAATAAGAGCAGCGCGCGTTTCAGGCTTTTTAGCAATCTGGATTCTACGCAGGACCGCATAGCGATTGACGCTATTCAACGTTTGAAAAAAATCGTGAGCCTCCGAATTTTTATCCAGCTCGCTTTGAAAATCTTCGGGTATGGTGATCCTACTTTGCGGATCATACGCCAGGTCCCAGCGACCATCAGCCTTCGCCAGTTCCACCTGTCGTATCCCCGCTGGCTGCATTCTTCCCCTGGCCAACAGTTCCGCCACCTTAGCGCAATTTATTTTCGACCACATACTTCTTGGGCCGCGTGGTGTGAATTTTTGCAACCAGTACCGCTCGTCAAAAGCAGCTTTTTGCCCATCAATCCACCCATAACAAAGGGCGCTCTCTAAAGCCTCAGCGTAAGATACCGAAGGCAGACGCGCATCTTTTTTAGCTAACTTGAGCCAGACCTCTTTTACATCGGCGTGATGCTCTTTGAGCCACGCTTCCCAGTCTTGCGCGCTTTCAAACGGCAGAATCAGTAAATCATTTGCATTCTTCATGCCAGCATTATACCAGATGCAGGATGCCTGCCTATCTTTACAGGTATCCCCCTGTCAATACTACTATTGTGATCGCTTCTGCCACCGTGTACACTGATATTCTGAATCGTGGAGTATTAAACAAGGAGAACTGCATGGAAGAAAAGGAGACTGGCCGTCTTGAAGGATTTAGTGATGGAGTAATTGCCGTTGCGATTACTTTGCTTGTATTGGGTCTCCAGCCGCCAGCGCAAAAATTATCCGATCCAGATTTATTAAATTGGTTTCGCGAACAGTTGCCGAATTATCTGGCTTTTATTACCAGTTTCGCCACCATTGGCGTGATGTGGATGAATCACCATCGCATGTTCACCCATATCAAACATACAGATGCTACCTTGATGTTGCTCAACCTGCTGCTTTTGCTCTTTATCGTCATTGTTCCATTCCCTACCGCACTGGTAGCAGAGTATCTTAAAGCGCCCAATCCCCGTATCGCAGCGCTGTTATTTAATGGTATCTATGTGATGTTGGCAATATGTTTTAACTTACTTTTACGATACGCCGTGCGTGAAAATCGCTTACTTGGTAAGCAAGTAGACCTACATGAGATCCAGGCCATGCTCCGGCAATATCGTTTTGGTCCGGTAGCCTACCTCATCACCTTTGGCCTCACCTGGATAAGTGTGCCAGCCAGCCTCCTTCTAAATCTACTCATGGCTGTTTTCTGGGCTATACCTGCTCGCAAACGGCCTTCACTTCCGAAGGAAGAATAATCACGCCGTCTCCTTCCTCCCTATACCTGCACATTTCGCGCATCCTCAATATATCCGGCAAGCATCATCTGCTACAGCAGTAATCTCGTAGAACTTTCTCCTGCGCTTTTGCCAGACGGATGTCAGCAGCTACAGGGTCGAGTTCGAACGCCAGGCGTTTCCCAATATACCCTCGTTCCTCAAATGTAGCCTTTCGTAAAAGAGCAAGCCCATCCGGCGCTGCGCTGGCCGCGTAAAACCTGCTAATCGTTACGCCCTGCATTGCCAGATCATCCAAAAAACGCAGGAAGCCGCGCATAAGGCGCATCCCATATCTACGCCGTACCCCTGTATCAACGTCTGCGGTTGTCGCTATACTCGTAATCATACACTCTACCGAACTGCCCCTCTCATACGGCAGCACATCATCAGCCCCGATTTCCCACTCTCTTACTTCACCTTTCAACCACCGCTTTATAGTTTCTCGTTTGACCGGCAACACCTGCATGAAAGCTACTAACCTGCCCTGATCTCTCACAATGAAATTGCTATCTGGATTGTAACGTAACCAGGCTTCGTAGGTAGGAAGGCCATACCCTATACTCCCATTGAGCAAGAGAGCAGCCAATTCATACTCTTCATGAATATCATCCTGCGTCGCTTTAAGAAACGTGATGTCGGATTTCAGCTTGCCCTGCATACCCGTCGCTCTCTCTTTTAACAGAGTCTCGATCTGATGCTTCGAGTAAAACCCCCGTTGTTTCCCAGGCGGCGCTAGCTTTTTAATCTTCCCGGTATCCACAAGATAGTAGAAAGCGCCCACACCCACACCCAGGCGTTGCTGCGCCTCCCTGGCCGTATAATAGTAATTCATGCTCATCTCCCTATAACAGGTTACAGATAAGTAGTGCCAAATAGGAGCAATTTGTTACATCCCTTTGTAATTTCCAGGATTTCTCTCTGCTTGACTACTCAGCTCTGCCAAAAGAGTTGAGTTACGGTTAAGACAGCAGGCAAATATTCCCCCACAAATCCTACTGCGAGCAGAATAGATTGACATCTTTCAATAGTCATCTATACACTTCTCTATGTCGTAAAGAATTGAACCGTTAAAAACATTCAGCGCGTCTCACCAGGAGGAGTGCCACGGATAATCGGGGACCTGTCTCAACAACTACTTTCGCGCAAGTGATAAAGCAGGCACGCCGCCATGATGAAGATGCGCTGGTTGCCCTGTATCAGCGCGCCCTCCCCGTTATCTATCGCTATGTGCTGGCGCGACTGGGCCGTCCGGACCTGGTTGAAGATGTCGTTTCAGAAGTTTTCCTGGTCATGGTGGAATCTATCGACGGGCTGCGCACCGAGCAGGAAGCCGGCTTTTATGCCTGGCTCATTCAGATTGCCCAGGGCAAGATATCTCGCACCCTGCGCCAGGTGACGCGAGGCGAAAGAAGATCGGTCTCGCTACTCACCTACGCCACAGGCCCGTACCCCAGCGCGGAACTCATGGCAACCGACTTATTGAGCAATCCGGTTGCATTGCACGAATGGCGCGAGACGCTCGAAGAATTAGGACTGGCAATAGGAAGTTTGAGTGTCGAACAGCAGGTCATCGTGATTGGCCGCTTTTTAGCTGGACAGAAGATCGAAGATATCGCCCAGGCGTTGGGCAAACAGCCGGGAGCGGTGCGAGTCTCACAATTTCGCGCATTAAAGACACTGGCCGGGCGACTGGGGCTTGCGCATGAACCACAATTTAAGGGAAAAGGAGGCCAGGCATGAAACCCGAAGAGTATCTGGATCGCTTGATCGAGAGACGCGAATACGGAATTGAGCCGCTTCCTGTCATCAATGACGAAGTCGCAGCCAGTCTGGCTGCCGCCCAGGCGCTTTCACAACTTAACAAGATCGATATTCCACCCGACTTTGCTCAAAAGCTTGAGCTATCCATTCGCTCGCGCGCCCGTGATCTCTCCCGTCAAAACGGCAAGATCACCACCACAACACGCCCGTTACGTATCCCTCATTCTCCGCGCACCACACACTCACAAAGGTACCAGCCACGCCGGTCATGGATTGCCGCGTTGGGCATTGCCGCCGCCCTGGTGCTGGCGTGTTTTGGCATCCTGTCAGTCTCCGCTCAAAGCCTGCCCGGCGATCCGCTTTACGGCTTAAAACAAGCCACCGAACAGTTTCAAATCGACTTTTCCAACAGCCCGCAAGACCGCGTCAACGCTCAGATCAACCAGTTGCGCAGCTCCCTTGCCGATCTGAACACCGTCGTCAACAACAATCGTGGAGATAATGCCATCAGTGTAGCACTCCATTCCGTCTCGAATAACACAAACAACGCTCTCACAGCAGTCGCATCCCTGCCCGCAGGCACAAGTCGCGATGTAGCGCAGCAAAATCTAAATAGCATTCTTCACGAAGAAGATCAAACAGTGCGCTTCTTGCTGAATCAGGTGAATTGGCCGATCCGGCTAGCTTTCACCCGGCAATTGGGCGCTTTGGGCGACCCGGTACCAACCGTAACAGGTGTCACTACTCTCGTTCAAAGTAACGGAACACTCCAGATCACCCTCACAGGCACGAACTTCGCCCCAGGTGTCCGGTTAGTCATAGACGAGCAACCAGAAGGAACCATCACCGGAAATACTCAGGGACAGTTGACCGCGTCCATCGGCAAGGCAACCGGGTTATTTGGCGAACACGAAATCGGTGTACTCAATCCTGATGGCACCGCCGCCCAGATGAGCTATGGGAAAGATACTGACAACGATCAACCCAGCGACAACCATCTCAGATATGGCACGCCTGAACCCACCAGAGATTCCGGCGGCTCTTCCGACGACTAAAGCATGAGTATGAAACATCCTAATAAGGGTTGAGACACAATACATACTCATTCTTCTATCAGTCCTACTTCGTACAGGCAACGTTGACGCGCTTCAAACCTCTAGGTACACTCCCCTATGTCAACGTAGGAGGAATGTAGATCTGCTTGCCAAATCATAACCCGCTCTAACACGAGCAGAAAATAACGAACTCTGAAAGGAGATCAAACAGTGCAAACGTTACATAAAGATCAGCTTATAGGGAGAACATTGGGAGAATACCGCATCGAGCGTCTGCTCGGCCATGCTCAACTGGGGGCGGCGTACCTGGCCCGACAACTCTCGCAGGGCCGCACGGTTATGCTTTCAACCTTCAACTTCCCGGAAGGCCTATCAACCGTCGAACGCAACCAGCTAACCGCACGCATTGCCACTGAAAAAGCGGCGCTCACCAGGCTTAGCCACCCGTTTATCCTTCCGATTTACGATTTCGGAGAGCAATCCGGCTATCTTTACCTGGCGACAGCTTTCGTCAAGGGTGTCACACTGGGCCAGGCGCTTAAACAACAATCACGTTTCACCCCCGACCAGGTACTAAAGGTGCTTAAACTGTTGGGAGTCGGCCTCGACTACGCGCATAGTCAGGGCGTTATACATGGCATACTGAGCCTTTCAAATGTGCTCCTTAGCAATGAGCTTACCATTCAAATAGCCGGTTTCGGCCTGAGAACGATGCTTGAAGTACAGGAGCATACCGGGAATACGCACTCTACAGACAGGCTTTTTAACGCACACGGCACCCTGCTGGGAAGCCCCGCATATGCCTCCCCGGAATGTATACTTGGCGAGAGTGCCGACGCCCGCTCCGATATTTATGCGCTTGGCGTTATGCTCTTTAAGCTCCTGAGTGGCTCACAACCTTTTAGCGGAGCGAATCCACTCGAAAACCGCCATGCAGCGCATACAACAGCCTGTTCCCTCAGTCCACACCGTCTGCCCGGACGTGCCGGAAGCGTTTGATCTGATAATAGGCAAAGCCCTGGAACGCGACCCCGCGCGGCGCTACCAACACGCTGGCGATATCGCAGACGCCTTTGAGCGCACCTTAATCATATTGGATGCAACACACAAAGGCAACGACTCCAACACCCGGCAGGTCGTAAATAGCCCGCAGGTCACACTCCCCCCTACCGTCAACTGGTTCGACGAGGGAGGCAATTCAAACAGCCAGTGGCAGCTAGTACCGCCCATTGTCACAGGGCATATGCCCGCGGTCACACCCTCTTCTTCCTTACAAAAAACAGACCCGCGTGGTACTGAGAACAGAAAAGTGGTGTTGCCGGGCCATACCTCAGAGCCAGACGCCTCGACAGAACTACTTCCTACAAAAGCAGCCGGCCATCCCAATTCTATAGCGGGCGCTGACCCGTTTGCCTGGTGGTCGGCTACCTCGGACAGGCCCGCATCGCCTCCACCCACACCCGGTACCTTTGCCCGTCGCAGTCCGCTTCACAATTCCCGTTCGCGCCGACCCGCGCAACAAGACCGCAGAAAGCTTGTCATGCTGATGGTAGCTGGCACAGCCGGGGTACTCACAGTGGGGAGTATCAGTTTTGCTCATCTGGTTCAAAGCATGAAGCAATCGCAAACTGCCAATGTCCCAACTAACGGGCCGACCGCATCCACCACCACGCAAGGGAATACACCTACTGTAGCATCGACGACGGGAACACAAAAAACGCCAGCGCCTTCCGCATCTCCCACGGCAAAACCGTCGCCTTCAGCAACAAATGGAGCGCAGCCATCACCGACTACACAGCCCACTACGCAACCAACCTCGAAGCCGACGCAACCACCAGTGCCGACTCCGACCCCGCCATCACATACAGGGACAGTAATCGGTCATACTAACATGGCTTCTAATAGCTCGGTCACTTTCACTAATCCTGCCGATGGCCAGGGAAGCTTGCTGATTCGCCTGTCCAATGGCTCCTTCGCAGCGTGTGAACGAGCTTGTACCCATGCAGGTGTGCCTGTTAATTACGATCCTGGCAGTGGTCAAATCGTCTGCCCCGCGCACGGAGCAATCTTCAGCGCCACGAATGGGAGCCATATCTCAGGCCCTGGCAATGGCCCCTTGCCGGGGGTCACGATTTGCGTCAATGCCGATGGAACGATTACCACCGGGTAGTTTTTACCTTCTCGCTGCATACCCTTTTTCCTGAGCGCATCAGATCTCAGATGAAAGTGAGAAAGATAGATGAACGAATGGATCATCTACCCATCTATAACTAACCGTAACCACTACGCTCTTGGCTCGCCTGATGGTCGCGAGCTAAAGCGTGGCGAGTCTGTTGAAATCTTGCTGGGCGGTTTTCGCATTCCTGGCTTCATCGAATACAGTACCAATGGCGACTACTTTTCAGCCATGACAGGCCACAGTATCTGTGGACTCTACGCCGGGATGAAGGTGCATGTAGTCTCACGCAAAATGAAAGCGCCACATTGCTTACTAGCGCATAGCTATTGAAGTCAGTTAGCCTGACCCTAATGCAGTACCAATTGGGTGTCTGCTACCCAAATGTTATCGTCTGGCAGGTCAATACGTTCATGAAAAATATAAATGCTTTAATGAGGTATTCATGCGACCACCAGGCGAGAAAGTTTCTGAACGTGAGGTTATTCGACCGACACGGTTAATAAAACACCCCCATCCATTCATACATACCGATAAATTGCGTCAAATGAGTAAAGCGGCTGAGGGAGATATAGAGGCACAGCCAACCGTCTTATTACCGGTCACTCCTCGACCGCAAAAGTGGGAAACTACGCCTCAAAGCGATCCAGACGCCGGCATTCCCTCTGACATGTTCGACGTTGGCTCGATGAGCACCATGCGCCTGATGGCGATCAGCGGCATGATGCGCGCCGTGCGCCCGCCCGCGCAGGCAGGCGAACATGGGGCAGTAGCCGCCATCGCCATGCAGCCCACCATTCCCCAACGCCCACTACAGGCTGGCCCCCTCATCATGGGCAACAACTACCAGGGGACAGTATGGACGCCTCCACCGATGCCAGCAACACCCGGCACACAACCGGCTCAAGAGCAGCAAAGCAAGAAAACATTTCTGCGCATGCCACTGGTGAGGACCGCCCTGGGCCTGTTGTTGGGTCTGGGAATGCTCTTGCTCATCTCCAAATTTGTCAATATTTCCTCCACCTTCACCACACTCAGACAACATCTAACGACCACGCGAGGAGTAACATTCGCCCTGCTCGCCGCTGCCTCTTTCATCGCCGCCTTCAGCATCCGCGGCATGCGCTGGCGGCTCTTCCTGAGCCGTATCTGCGACATCAGCGCATTCAAATCCATCCAGATATTCTGGGTGGCCGTTTTTCTCAACTTTTTGCTGCCTGTGCAGGGAGGCGAACTGGGCAAATGCCTGATCCTCAAACGCACCAGGCGCGTCCCCATCAGCCAGTCGCTTCCCACCGTCGCGATGGACAAATCGCTCGACCTGATGCCCGCGCTTTTCATCATGGCCGCTGTCCCATTCATTCCCGGCATTCACATGAGCGCCACCCTGTGGGCCATACTGGGACTGGTCGGAGGCATTCTGCTTGGCATCATTTTCACCGTCGCGCTCATGGCCTGGAATCGCGCCGCCGCCACGAAGTTCATTCGTGTGATGCTCCAAATCCTCCCCAAAGGTATCGGAGCAAAGATCGAAGGCTTCGCCCTGGGCTTTGTCGATTCCCTTTTAGAAGGCGCGAGCCGTCCCAAAACCTTTATCCCCGCCATCCTGCTCACCTGCCTGGCAATCACCTGCGACGGCCTGTTCGCCTGGTTTGCCTTCTTAACCGTCGGCGTTAATAACATGAGCTTCGGCATGGCCATCTTCGGCTACACCACCTACAACATGTTCAGTATCCTGCCCACTCCGCCAGGACAGGTAGGCAGCAACGAACTCGTGGGCGTCCTGGTTTTTAACGGGCTGCTGGGCTATTCCAAAGTCCAGGTTCTCGCTATGTACCTGCTATCGCACCCCCTGGCCGCCCTCATCATGACCACCATGTGCCTGCTCTCTCTCAGCAGCCTGGGCATCTCCCTGAAAAACGCCATTAAAATAAATACGCAAAAAGAAGAGGAACCCGCTCATAGAATGCATTATGCAGCTTGTGTAAAATATACAATTATTCTAATCCTCCCTTTTCACAATTTCCTCAAAAATCCATCAAATATTCCTATAACTTCATCAGGGAAATCACCATATTTCACCAATGAAAACACCCTCCACAATAATCTTTCGTCTTGGATTTTGTGCAGTATGCACAAAATACTAAGCTCGACATCTTCTATTTTACCACTATCATTAGATACGTAAGCTATTTATACTTTTATTGAGAGAAGCTACGAGAATGGCAATGATTGCCTCTCGAACTCTGTGTGTAGCAGCGCGGCTTGTTAGATTGGTAATGATGCCAGGGATTTTGGGCAGCTTATACAATCAAGAAGGGAAACAGCAACATGGCTTCTCAAGCTACCACAGACACCGGCATGAAGCCCTCATTGGGCTTGACCGGAGTCACCATCAACGCTATGGCGCTTATCGCGCCCGGCGCATTCCTCTGGACCACCTACCAGTTGCAGGCAGCCCCCGGCTCGGCCCTGAACATGTGGGCCTCGGTCTTTATCGCAACCGCCATCGCATTATTAACGGCTATCGCCTACGCCGCGCTCTCCAAACGCTATCCCGAAGGCGGAACGGGCAGCTCATACTATTACGCGGAAGCGGCCATTCTCCACAAAGAGGAACATCGCCACTTCAAATTTGCCCGCATCGCTAAATTCATTGTCGGTTGGGCATCACATCTCTATTACTGGGTCTACCCCGGTGTGATGGTCGCCTTTATGGGCCTGGTCATCACCTATATTATCCAGACCTTTGATCCCAGTTTCGGAGCAGCCTGGCAGGAAGTGCTGGTATGCGTGGTGTTTGCCGGCGTTGTAGGTTTGATCGCTTACATTGGCGTGACCGGCTCTACCGTTGCCAACGTCGTCATTAACGTCATCCAGATCGTCGGCCTCGTCACGTTCTCTATCCTGGCCTTTGCCTATCGCCTGACTCATCCGGCCGTTCATTACCTGCATCCCAGCGCATTGAGCGTCATCACGCCGCATGACCTGAGCGGACTCATTTTCCAGTCTACTATCGCCATCCTGCTGGTGGTAGGTTTTGAGTCTGCCACCGCGCTGGCAGCCGAGGCCAAAAACCCCGGACGCGATATCCCGCGCGCCGTCGTTTTGTCACTGATCATCCAGGCTGTCATCTTCTACCTCCTGGAATACTTCGCCACCAACTTCTTCATCAACACGGGCTATCACACCAGCGCGGGCACCGGTTTTGCCGCCGCCTTCGGTTCTGGCGCGCCCATCGGCGACATGGCCCAGATCATCGGCAACCAGATGCTGGGTGGCAACGGCGTAGCGTTCGCCACCATTCTGGCTGTTACCGTGGTGATCGCGCTGATCGGAACGTCTCTCTCCTGTCTGAATACCGGTGTGCGCGTCACACATGCTATGGGTAAAGATACCGAATTGCCCGCCGTGTTTGGTTTCTTGCATGGTCGCTTCCGCACACCGCATATAGGTGTAATCGTCCTGACCGTTATCTCCGCCGTCCTCGGCTCGTATGGCGTGTTAAGCGTCGATCACCTGACGCAGGTGACGCTGATCTCCAACATTGGCACCTTCCTGCTGTACGGCATGACCTGCCTCGTTTGTATCGTCGCCTTCGCTGGAGTCAAGGCACGCGGCCTTTTTAGCACCGTCCTGGCCCCTGGATTAGGCGGCATCTTAAACGTCCTGATGCTCATCGGAGTAATCTACTTCGCCATTGCGGGCGGTGGCAGTACGCAGGTTGATACTATTATCGCAGGGGCATTCAGCATCGCCTGGCTGGTAATCGGCTTTGCTTTCCTGTGGGTGCGCCAGTTAATGACCGGCATCCCCATCCTGCATCCCGAAGACCACAAAGAGAAGAATAACATTGTTCGGCCTGTTCCGGTAGAAGTGGAGTCGCCTGCGTAAAGGCACCCGAACTTGTCAAAGATTTGCGCAGGAGGTGTACACCTCCTGCGCTTTCAATTTGGGCCACCATCCAGATAAAACCCAGATGATGAACCTACCCTAAAAGTCACCTGCTCCCTTCTGGCATTGTAATCAACAATACCAGGAATGCGAAAACCGCCGAGCAGGATTTCAACTTTCACGCCGCGCCTTACTTCGCGATGGCCTGGTAAGTCTGGGGCTAGACTGTTCCAGTCATTGAGATGCGAGCGGAAGGTTCCTCCCCTGTTCATGCTGTCATCCTCGCTTTCTACTGAGCGCAGAAACGCTCAGGTCTCGTTGCTTATCCCTGTGAGGGCGCGCGCTCACACGAGAGCGCGCCCAGCACGAGGAAACGGGTATGGCGTCAGTTATGGCGTCGTAATCGTCCCGTTGGCATTGACCGTAATATGCACGGGCGGCAGTGGCCGGGTCGCCGGCGCCTGGGGATTGGTTCCATCCGCATTAAAAATCGCGCCATGAGCCGGGCACGTGAACTGCCCTAAGGACGCATTGTACTTGACGGCAACGCCCGCGTGCGTGCAGGCCCCTTCAACAGCAACGAAGCTGCCATTGCTCATACGCACCAACCAACTCGCCTGACCATCGGCGGGATTGGTAAAGGCGACGGCGGTGTTTGTGGTCTGAGTGGAAGAACCGATCACTTTACCTGCTGGCGCCGGTGTCGGTGTCGTCGTTGGAGGAGTCGGCTGCGACACGGGCGTCTTTGTAGGAGAGGGGGTCTTTGTCGGCGTGGGCGATCCGGTGTGCGTCGGATGCTTGTGCGGCGCTTTGCCTTTGTGCTGGCCGTTGCCGTCGCCGTCGTTATCCCGATCCCCGCCTGTGTCTCCATCCCTGTCCGTGTCCTGCTTTTTCTGCGGAATAGTCGAGACTGCGCCATCATCGCCGGTATGGCCCGCATGTTGAGGAGATCGGGCAAAACTGATCCCCCCCACCGTAACCACCGTCATTACCCCTGCCGTACCCGCGACCAGCAGTGTGACGAGCTTTCTGCGACCGAAGCGGGGAGCGCCAGGTTCGGAATCGGAGCGTGATTTCCCTTTCACAACGCGCCTGGGAGGACGCTGACCCGACGCGCCTGGCGTCGCTCCGCCAGCCAATCGGGCGAACGGGTTGACACCTTCGATGCCATCGGGATACCCGCCCTCTGAAGCAAGGCTGGCGACTTCCCACGGGAACATCTCTGTGGGTGCGTTGGGGGATACTCCTGCCCCCGGATACTGTGCCTGGCCGCCCTCAGAACGGTCGCGGGCTGTTAGGAACGATTGATCTTCGTGTGACGAATGCACTACGAGAACTCCTTTCAGTATTCAACTGCTACTGCTCACTTACATCACCGTGTGATGATGCGAGCAAATCAAAACGCTCTATTCACCCCTCCACTACCTTCTAAAGGCAATGTACATGGAGGGAAATAGAGCGTCAAGGCGCTCTTCATGAAATAGGACTGCGCAGGAGTAGAGCAATCAGAACCCTCAACGATAACTAGCATAATTCATTGCGTTTCATATCAGTAGCGACACCCCTTGTGGGTGTCCCGTCCTTTCATCGTCTTGTCTGACGGGAAACGGGACACCAAAACGGGACGGGACACCCACAAGGGGTGTCGCTACTGACTTTTGCGCCACTGCAAAAGTATGCTATACTGAAGGTCGAAGCAGAATGCGCATCGAAGAAACGCCATGTAGGAGTTATGACGACAACCTATTCAAACGGCACTCGCATCGATCACTACGAGATTATTCGCCAGCTTGGACACGGCGGCATGAATAATGTCTATCTGGCCCAGGACACGCTGAACGAAGAAAAAGTAGTACTCAAATTTCCCAACGATGATTTAATCAGCAACGTTGGTGTCTTTGAACGCTACAAACGTGAAGCGGAGATCGGCAGTCGTCTCGACCATCCCTATGTCCAGCGTGCGCTGAACAATAACGAGCCGCGCAGCCAACATTACCTGGTCATGGAATTCATACAGGGCCGCACGCTGCGCGAAGTATTGGAAGCAGCCTCCCCTGACTTGCTGCCCCTCAACGAGGTTATGCGCATCGCCATACAGATATGCGATGCGCTGGCCTACTGCCACGAACACGGAGTATTCCACCGCGACATCAAACCCGAAAATATCATGCTTCTCGAAGATGGCAACGTCAAAATTATCGATTTCGGCGTGGCTCTCTTAGAAGGCGCGCGCCGCGTCACCTGGCGCGGCCTCTCCGGCACCGTCGGCACGCCCGATTACATGGCCCCCGAACAGTTGCAGGGCGGGCGTGGCTACGCTGGTGCCGACATCTACTCCGTCGGCGTCTTGCTCTACGAAATGCTCTGCGGGCGCGTCCCCTTCGAAGGCGAAAACGTCTTCGCCGTGCTTAACCAGCATGTCACCCAGGACCCGCCCTCTATTCGCCAGTTCAACCCACACGTCTCCCCCGCCCTCGAAACCGTCGTCATGCGCGCTATCCGCCGCGACAGCGACAAACGCTACAAATCCATGCGCGCCATGCTCGACGACCTCACCCACCTGGAAAAAGTCACACCCATCCCCTACAAACCCGACGCCCCGCAAATGGACACCACCAGACGCCAGATTCTCCTAGGCCTGCTCATCACAGGCGCGATACTCGTGGTCATTGTCGCAATTGGAGTGCTGGCGCAGGTGTTGCACAACGTCGTGAGATAAAATGTTTATTTTTTACTCCCCTCCAGCAAATTCCCCTCGATCCCCAGCGTCGGCAACAACTGCGCCTGCGCCTGCGTCGTCAGCGGCAGCCCCCACAGCTTGATGAAGCCCAGCGCGGCATTGTGATCGAATTGATCGCCCGTATCATACGTAGCCAGGCTGTGACTATACAGCGAATGCTCCGACTTGCGCCCCACCACCATGCATTGCCCGTTCGTCAGCTTCACGCGCACAACACCGCTCACGAAACGCTGCGTGCTTTGCACATACGTCGCCAGGTCCTGGTGCAGCGCGCTGTACCACTGCCCGTTATACACCAGCCGCGCATATTCAGCAGCCACGATCTCTTTGAAGCGCGTCTGGTCGCGGCTCAACGTCAGGCTCTCCAGGGCGTGATGCGCCGCGTGCAGCACCGTCGAAGCTGGAGCCTCGTACACCTCACGCGACTTGATGCCCACCAGGCGGTTCTCGATAGCATCAATACGCCCGATGCCATAGCTCCCGGCCAGCGTGTTCAGTGTCTCGATCAGCGTCACGCTCTCGGTTTCCTCACCGTTCAGCGCAACGGGTATACCATGCTGGAAAGCGATTTCCACATACGCAGCCTCTTTAGGCGCGTTCTCCGGCCCGCTCGTCCATTCATACACATCCGCTGGTGGCTCTTCCCACGGATCTTCCAGAATGCCCGTCTCAACGCTTCTGCCCCACAGGTTTTGATCGACCGAGTACGGATTGGCATTGGTAGCAGTAATCGGAATGTTATGTTCCGCCGCGTATGCAATTTCATTATCGCGCGTCATACTCCACTCGCGCACGGGCGCAATGATCTTGAGATCAGGAGCCAGCGTATTGATCGAGACATCGAAACGCACCTGGTCATTGCCCTTGCCCGTGCAGCCATGCGCCACCGCCACCGCCCCTTCAGCTCGCGCCACCTCTACCAGCAGCCGCGCAATCAATGGACGCGCCAGGGCCGTCGCCAGGGGATACTGGTTTTCGTAAATCGCTCCCGCCTGCAATGCAGGCCACACAAAGTAGCGCACAAAATCAGCCCGCGCATCCACTACCATCGCCTTGATCGCCCCAATCTGCTCGGCCCGTGCCGCGATAGCCGGTAAGTCTCGATCATTGCCGACATCAATCGTCAGCGTAATCACATCCAGATCATAATGTTCCTTGATCCAGCGAATAGCCACCGAAGTATCCAACCCACCAGAATATGCCAGCACAACGCTTGCCATTATATCGTTCCTTCCTGCGCGGTGTAGCTTTATACTTGCCCACCAGCGCCTCAATTGCCACAAATACTATTACCAGGGCGGGGGCAAGCCCGGCCCGTACCCTATACGAGAGAGTAGAGCCCCGTCGTAGCAGGGTACGGGCCGGGCTTGCCCCCGCCCTGGTTGTCTCGCCCCTACATTATACGGAATTTGATTTCTCCACCAGCGCCTCAATTGCCGCCCTAAAGTGTTCCGCCTTCATGTGCCACGCCTCTGAAACTTCATGCAAATTGCTCTCTAATCCATCCAGTCCCAGATTGCCCGCGCCTCCAACATGACTGCGCGCCTCCAGACGCTTCACAAGCTGCTCCTCACTCTCCACCGGAAAGGCCTGCTTGCGTTCTAACTGTGCCGTCACTTCAGCAGCCACGATGCGGTAGGCATCCCGGAACGGCAGCCCCGCGGTTGTAGTCAGTTCATAAGCGCGGTCGGCGGCGAACAACTCATACGTGCAGGCAGCTAGCAGGCGCTCTTTATTGACATCCAGATTGCTCACCACCAGCGCGCACACTTCCAGACTCTCCTGCGCCAGGTCCAACGCCTCCATAAAGGGCCGTTTCGTTTCCTGGTAATCCATATTGTATCCCGTCGGCAAACCGCTCACGATACCCAGAATTTGCTGTTGCAGCGCCAGCATAGTCTGCGCGCGTGCTCGTACCAGTTCCATCACGCCCAGGTTGCGCTTCTGCGGCATAATACTGCTGCCCGTGCTGAGTTCCTGTGGCACAACGAAAAATCCATATTCAACCGTGGTGAAAAGCAGGATATCCTGCGCCATTTTGCTCAAATCGAGCATGATCTGCGCCAGCGCCTGCACAATCGCCGCTTCAATCTTGCCCCGGCTATTCTGCGCGTAGACCACGTTATGCTGCGCCGAGCGAAAACCCAGCAATTGGGCGCAATATTCGCGGTCAATGGCGATCGGCACTCCGTAACCAGCAGCCGACCCCAGCGGCGAGCGATCATTCAGAAAGTAGGCCGTTGACAGCAACTGTTCGTCGTCCAGCAGCGCTTCCGCGAAGCTGGCCGCCCACATACCCACGGAAGACAGCATGGCGCGTTGCATGTGCGTATAGCCTGGCATGGGCATGTACTCGCGCTTCCCGGCAAACTCCAGTAACGCCTCGCACAGCCTGCACAGCTTTTGCGCCACCTCATGCAGTTGTTCTTTACCGTACAATCGCAGGTCTACCAGCACCTGGTCATTGCGCGAGCGCGCCAGGTGAATCTTCTTCCCAATCGGCCCCGCCGCCTCCGCCAGGTAGTTTTCAACCCGCGTATGCACATCTTCGTCAGCCTGAGTGATAGTGAACTGCTGCATGGCTTCCATTGTCAGAACATCGCACAGGGCATTTTTCAACACCCCCTGCTCCGTCTCTGTCAGCGCGCCAATCTTCGTCAACATAGCCACGTGAGCCAGCGACCCCCACACGTCATGCCGTATCAAGCGCTGGTCAAGCCCGCTATTTTGCGCCGCCTCGTAGCTCTCCACCAACTCATGCAAACGATACCCTTTTTGCCACAGTTTTGTCATACCATTCAGTCCTTATTCACGCTCGCCGCGAGAGCATCGCGCCGCGCAATCAGTTCGTAAGGAATACCGCGCAGGTGAGCCGAGGGCGCGCTCTCCTTCTGGTTGAAACTCGCGCTCTTGATCGAACGCACATCCGGGAAGAAAAGTCCGCTAGACGACGAACGCGAGACGATATCGATATTGCCTTTATACAACTCTATTGTATACTCTCCGTTCACAACGCCCTGCGTGGCGGCAATAAATGCATCGATGGCATTCTTCAAGGGGTGGAACCACTCGCCGTGATAGACCATCCTGGCCCAGTGCGCATCCATCTGCCGCTTCAATTGTATCTCGTCCTTCGTCAGGCAAAACTGCTCCAGGTCGCGATGCACTTTGAGCAGGATAGTAGCAGCGGGCGCTTCATAAATCTCACGCGACTTCAAGCCCATGATGCCATCCTCGAAGAGATCAATCTTGCCGATGCCGTTGGCCCCGCCAATTCCATTTAATTGCTCGATGATCGAGTCCAGCGGCAGTTTCTCACCATTCAGCGCCACTGGCAGCCCATTTTGCCATTGCAGCGTAATCGTCGTAGGCTTTTCCGGCGCTTTAGACGGAGGCACCAGCCACATCCAGATCGAATCAGGCAGTTCCGTGCTGAGATCGATGCCCCCACTGGCAATCGAACGACACCACATAGTTTTATCGTCGCCCCCCGCAATCAGTTCCTCGACAGGGATACCGAAATGCTCCATCAGTAACTGCTCTTCGCCGCGTGTCAGGTCAAAGTCACGCACCGGCACGAATATATCCGTTCCAGGCGCGAACAGGCTGAAGACATTGTGCATGCGGTACTGGTCGTTGCCCTTGCCCGTCGAACCCTCCATCAGGGCATCGCACCCCAGCTCAAGGGCCTTCTTCGCGATTTTGGAAGCGATCAACTGGCGCGTCATCGAGGTAGAGACGGGATAGCCGTTATAATCCGAGTTGGCCTGTATTGCCTTACTGAGCCACTGTTCGGTAAATTCCTGCTTCGCGTCAATCACGAGCGGCTCAATGCCCAGTTTGGCCGCGCGCTCGACGCTCTCCTGCATTTCCTGCTCGCCCTGCCCAACGTCAACCGTGATAGCGGTCAAGCGCCGCGCGGAATACTTCTCAGCCGAGAGCTTGACGCACAGCGTTGAGTCCAGCCCGCCCGAATAGGCCAGGGCGATATGCTTGCCCTGTGGCACCTCAACGGACGCGACTTTGTGCAATGCAAGTTTGAGCGCGCTACTGGTAACATCGGTTGTGGCGAATGCCGGGTTGGTCTGGCTGCTAATTGCCATAGTGTGAAACTCCTTCAATCTGATCTAACGAGGAAGGAGCCGGGCAACAAAAAACCCTCGCCCCTTCCCAAAACAGTGAAGAAGGGACGAGAGCGATTATACAAATACTCCCGTGGTGCCACCCTGTTTGTCTTCCCATCCATCTCTCTAGAGGAAAGACCACTTTTCGCGGTTATTCTCCTGCCTGGGAACCACCCACCTGTTCCTACTTGCCCTCGTGCGCTCAATTGCTCGTCACGCACAAAAGCTTTCTTCGGCCAGCCGCTCACGAATGCGTTCTGAGAAGGCTATCCCATTCCGAACTTCCACTCTGCTTCGGATCGCTGTCGGTCGCCCATCTCATACTACTTTCGCTCATCGCGGGTCAGTCGTCTATGAATTTACTTTAATAAGCATACCAGCCCAAATATGAAATGTCAACGGCAATTTTTTTGCACTTGTCTATAACAAATTTTTGTGCTACACTTCCATTCAATGGAACGCTGTTTGTTCCGTTATGAGTTATGTCGCTCCCCGTGATCCAGTGACACAGTGCGACCTCAATTCGCGCTCCATAAAGCTGACCATGATTCGCAATAGATATGCGAGGTCGCTACAAATAAAAAATAAATGACTTCCGGCGAACAGCGTTTGATCGTCGGATACCAACTGGCTCCAGAGTAGGTGCCTCCTGACTTGAAACCCGGCTTGTTTTTTTCGGGAGGACTCATTCATGCACGCTAACTCTACCGACCACCAGCGTTATCCACTGTATGACCCGCGTTGGGAACACGACGCCTGCGGCACCGGCTTCGTCGCCCAGGTCTCAGGCGAGGCCAGCCATCACTTAATTGAGGTCGCCTTGCAAGCCCTCGTCAACCTCACACATCGCGGCGCGCAGGACGCGGACGCCGAAACCAGCGATGGCGCCGGTATTCAGACCCAGATTCCCACCGCCCTTCTCTGCGCCGAACTTCAGGCGCGAAACGTCACCCCGCCTGAACCCGATGATCTTGCCGTAGGCATGATTTTCTTACCCGCGCCTTCCGCTATGCAAAGCTACGAGCTAAGCCGGAACATCATCGAGCAAACATCTATCGAGTCCGGGCTGATCCTGCTGGGGTGGAGAGATCCCCCCATCGACTACAGCATCCCCGGCGCGCGCGCGCGAGCTACAGCCCCCACTATCAAGCAAATTTTGCTCGCCCGCCCGCTGCATCTCACCATCAAACAATACGAAAGAACGCTCTACCATACGCGCCGCCTCATCGAACAACGCCTGCGCGACTCCCGCATCGACGACTGCTATATCGTCTCCTTCTCGCGCTCCACCATCGTCTACAAAGGGCTATTGGCCCCCAACGAACTTGCGAGTTTCTACCTCGACCTGGCAGACCCGCGCTACACCAGCGCATTCGCCGTCTTCCACCAGAGGTATAGCACCAACACCCTCCCATCCTGGCCCCTGGCGCAGCCCATGCGCCTGCTCGCCCACAACGGCGAGATCAATACCCTTCTCGGCAATCGCAACTGGATGGAGGCGCGCGAAGGTTCAATGTTCTCCCCGCTCTGGGGCAACAAACTGCCCGACCTCCTGCCCGTCATCCAGGAAGGCAGCAGCGACTCCGGCCAGCTTGACAACGTGCTGGAACTGCTCACACTCTCCGGGCGCGACCTGCTGCACAGTATGCAGATGCTCATTCCCCCGGCCTGGGAACAGAACGCCGCCCTCGACGCCGAACATCGCGCCTGGTGCGAGTACCATGCCGGACTGATCGAGCCGTGGGACGGCCCGGCCGCCCTCATCTTCAGCGACGGCTCGGTTGTCGGCGCTGCCCTTGACCGCAATGGCCTGCGCCCCGCTCGCTACACCCTCACCTCGCACGGTATGCTCATCCTGGCATCAGAAGCGGGCGTCGTTCCCTGCGATGCGCGTGAAGTGGTTGAAAAAGGTCGCCTGGGGCCGGGTGAGATGATCGCCGTCGATTTAAAATACGGCGTCATGCTGCGCAACTCCGAAATCAAATCCGCCCTGGCGTGGCGTCACCCCTACCGGCACTGGCTGACCACCCACCTTGTGCGCCTGCAAGAACTGCCACCCTCTCCCGTCGACACCTCTTTTGACGCCGACATGCTCTTTCAACGCCAGCAACTCTACGGCTTTACCCACGAAGATATCGAACTCATTCTGCGCCCCATCCTGCTGGAGAACAAAGAGCCAGTATGGAGCATGGGTGATGATACACCGCCAGCCGCCTTCTCGCGCCAGTCCCGCGCCTTTTCAGATTACTTTCGCCAGCGTTTCGCCCAGGTCACAAACCCGCCCATCGATCCCCTGCGCGAGCAAATTGTCATGTCTCTCGATTGCTATCTTGGTCGCCGCCAGAGCTTGCTGACCGAAACCCCGTTACACGCCAGCCTGCTGCACCTGGAAACCCCCGTACTCACCGAGGCTCAACTGGAAACAGTGCGTAACCTCAAGGATCACGGCTTTCCCGCGCGCACACTGCGCGCCACCTTCGATAGCGCGGCTGGTCCTGATGCGCTCGAACAGGCATTAAACTCACTCGACGCGCAGGCAATTGCTGCCGTCAATGATGGTATTTCCCTCCTTATCTTGAGCGACCGCCAGGCCAGCGCCACTCAGCTTCCCGTCCCGATGCTGCTGGCGGTCGCATCTGTCCACCGGGCCCTCACGCGTGGCGGGCTGCGCACCCAGACATCCCTCATCTGCGAGACCGGCTCCGCCTGGGATGTCCACCAACTCTCCCTCTTGCTCGGCTATGGAGCAGAAGCCGTTGTGCCCTTCATGGCCCTCGCCAGTGTGCGCGCCCTGGCAGGCGAGCGGCGGCTCGAACACCTCACTCGCGACGAGGCCGTAGAAATGTACATACACGTCATTGAGGGCGGGCTGCACAAAGTAATGGCGCGCATGGGCATCTCCACTATTCGCAACATCACTGGCGCGGGACAATTCGAAGTCGTAGGCATCGCGCCTGACCTGTTTGAACGCTGTTTTGCCGGTTCTCCCGCGCATTTCGGCAATCTCACCCTTCCATTGATAGCCGCGCAGGTCATCGCGCGCGTCTCACACATGCCCGGACTTGATGACGCCCAGCCTGGCGCGGGCGAAGTTGCCGGCAGGAGGCGCAAACTGGCGGACATCGGGCGCATCCGTTTCCGCCGCGACGCCGAATATCACGCCTACAATCCGCTCATCATTCGCGCTCTGCAAAAAGCGGCCCGCAGTGGCAGCGAGGAGGATTACGAGCAATACACCCGTCTGGTCTACCAGCGTCCAACCACCGCGCTGCGCGACACGCTATCCTTCGTCCCACGCATGCCCATTCCCGTCGAACAGGTTGAGCCAATGGAAGCCATTCGCGCTCGTTTCGTCGTCTCCGCCATGTCGCTCGGGGCCTTAAGTCCTGAGACGCACAAAGCCATTGCCGTCGCCATGAACAGTATCGGCGGCCGCAATAATACCGGCGAGGGCGGCGAAGACCCCGCGTGGTATCACGAAACCGTCAACGGCATCCCCGTCAGCAGCAAGATCAAGCAGGTGGCCTCGGCCCGTTTTGGCGTCACTACCGAGTACCTCGTGCGCGCTGAAGAACTGGAAATCAAGATGGCCCAGGGTTCCAAGCCTGGCGAGGGCGGCCAACTTCCACCATCCAAAGTCACGTCTTTCATCGCGAAACTGCGCCATACCGCCCCCGGCGTCTCGCTGATCTCGCCGCCTCCGCACCACGACATTTACAGCATCGAGGACCTCGCCCAGTTGATCTACGACCTGCACCAGGTCAACCCGCAGGCGCGTGTAGGCGTCAAGCTAGTCTCTACCATCGGCGTAGGCACCATCGCCGCCGGCGTGGCAAAGGCTCACGCCGACTACGTGCTCATCAGCGGCTCCGATGGCGGCACGGGCGCGTCGCCCCTGCAATCCATCAAGCACGCTGGCATGGCCTGGGAGACCGGCCTGGCCGAAGCGCAACAGGTACTCATGCGCAACGGTCTGCGCGGGCGCGTCAAAGTGCGTGTCGATGGCGGCTTCAAAACAGGACGCGACGTGATCGTCGCCGCTATGCTCGGCGCGGAAGAATTTGGCTTCGGCACGGCAGCCCTCGTCACGCTGGGCTGCGATATGGCGCGCCAGTGCCATCTCAACACCTGCCCCACCGGCATCGCCACCCAGCGCGAAGACCTGCGCGCTAAATTCAGCGGCCAATCGCAACACCTCGTCAACTTTCTCACGCTACTTGCCGAAGAGGTTCGCCAGTGGCTGGCGCGCCTGGGCATCGAACGCCTGGACGATCTGATCGGACGAGCCGACCTGCTACAAGCACCCGAAACGTCCTCGCTAGACCTCTCCGGCCTACTGGCTGCAACCCCCGGCAAATCGTCAGAAGCCGCGCTCAGTACAGATGTACACACCTCGCCCCTCGCCCGGCAATTGCTGGTTGAAGCAGAACAGGCTCTGAACGGCGAGCGCAGCGTCCTTACCCAGCACCCCATCCACAACAGCGACCGCGCTGTTGGCGCAAGCCTGGCCGGCGAGATTGCTCGCCGGTATGGCAACGCTGGCTTGCCCGGCGTCAGCATCACCTGCTCGTATTCAGGCTCGGCAGGTCAGAGCTTCGGAGCCTTCTGCGTCTCCGGTATGCGCCTGATCCTGAGCGGCGAAGCCAACGACTACGTCGGCAAAAGTATGACCGGCGGCCAGATTATCATCGCGCCCCCGGCGGATGCCAGTTTTGCGGCCCATCAAAACACCATCCTGGGCAATACCGCCCTCTATGGCGCAACCGGCGGCCAGTTCTTCGCGGCGGGACGCGCTGGCGAGCGTTTCGCGGTGCGCAATAGCGGCGCGCTGGCCGTCGTGGAAGGAGTGGGCGCGCACGCCTGCGAATACATGACGGGCGGCATCGTGGTAGTACTCGGCGAAACCGGCCAGAACTTCGGCGCGGGCATGTCGGCGGGCGTAGCATACGTACTGGATATGGAGGGCATCTTCCCCACCAGAGCCAATACCGAGCTGGTTGATTTACAGCGTATCAACGATGACGAAGAACTCGAGGGCCTGCGCACCATCATCCAGTGGCACCGCAAGAAAACCCATAGCTGGCGCGCCGCCCAGTTGCTGGCCGAGTGGAGCCGCATGCACCGCCTCTTCTGGCGCGTCTCCCCCATTGGCCACGCGCAAACCGCCAGCGACTTCGTGGAGGATCACACCCAACTCGCCGGGCGCGTCGGCGCAATTTAGGATCAACGTCCGTAAAGCAAAGATGACGGGAAAGTCTGGCACGACTTGCTGTGTCATACTTTCCTGTCAACTTTGTCTCAACCCCTTGTATTTACATTACTTCTTGCCTATACTTATAAAAACCAGCATTTAGTGTAGTCAGCTAGCTCGAAAGCAAGAAGAGTCCGCTATGCCCGCAAGGTTGCCCCTGGAAATTACTTCGCAGACAGTCCTGCCTGTGATTGTAGCCCCCATGTTCCTGGTCTCAGGGCCGGAATTGGTACTGGCGGCGTGCAAAGCAGGCGTCATCGGCTCGTTTCCTGCGCCCAACACCCGCACCAGCGAACAGCTTGACGACTGGATGCAGCGCATCACCGCCGAATTAGCCGCCGCGCGCCAGGCAGAACCCCATCGCCGTATCGCGCCCTGGGCCGCCAACATCGTCACCCACCGCACCTACACGCGCTTGCAGGCCGACCTCGCCCTGATCGTCAAATACCGCCCGCCCATCGTCATCACCGCCCTGGGCAGTCCCGCTCCCGTCGTCGAGGCCGTACACGCATACGGTGGCCTGGTCTTCGCCGATGTCAACTCTATCGCCTACGCCCGCAAGTGTATGCACGTAGGAGTTGATGGACTGATCCTGGTCTGCTCCGGCGCGGGCGGACACACCGGCTCGCTCGCCGCCTTCACCTTTGTCGCAGCAGTGCGCGAGTTCTGGCAAGGCCCCATCGTGCTGGCGGGCGCTATTGCCAACGGCAGAGCCATACGCGCCGCCCAGATATTGGACGCGGACCTCGCCTACATCGGCACCCGCTTCATCGCCACCCGCGAAAGCCTCGCCAGCGATGCCTACCAGCAAATGCTCGTTGAGTCAACAGTTGAGGACATCCTCACCACCAGCTCCTTCACCGGAGCCAACGCCAACATGCTCAGACCCAGCATACGCAACGCCGGACTCGATCCCGACCAGCTTCAACCCCGGCACACTATCGATTTCGACAGCCCGCACGCCCACATCAAACCCTGGAAGGACATCTGGTCCGCCGGCCAGAGCGTGGGCAGCATCAAACACATCCAAACCGTAGCCGAACTCGTAGCCGACCTGCGTCACGAATACGCGCAAGCCATCACCAACGAACAAGAAAACAATCTCTGGGCCAATGCGAACTGAGGACAACCAGTGCGACTCCGTCGCCTCCCTGGTCATCCTTAGTTCGCATCAACCCACATCGTATAGGGTACGGGCGCGGGCTTGTCCCCGCCCTGGCACACACCGGGCACGGGCTTGTCCCAACCCTGGCACGCAACGCGCAGCACCGAAAGGAAACACCGCAATGACGCTCAGAAACGACATGGTCAACTTCGCCATGGAAACGCAGCAAAACCCCTATTTGATGGGCAAATACTCGCCCATCGACACCGAAATCACCCAGGATTGCCTGGAAGTCATTGGCGAGATTCCCCACGACCTTAACGGCGTCTACGTGCGCAACGGCCCCAACCCGCGTTTCCAGCCAAAGGGCCGCTACCACTGGTTCGACGGCGACGGCATGTTACACTCCGTGCATATTCACGAAGGCAAAGTCACCTATCGCAATCGCTGGATTCGCACAGAAGCCTTCGAGCGCGAGCGCGCCGCCGACCAGGCCCTCTGGACCGGCGTCATAGAACCACTTACCAACAATCCTAGAGGCGCGCCGCTCAAAGACACCGGCAACACCGACGTTGTCTTTCACAACTGCCAGTTACTCGCCCTCTGGTACCTGGCAGGCAAACCCTACAAGATCGACCCCCTCACGCTTGAAACAATTGGCGCGGAAGATTATGGCGGCAAGCTGCGCAATAATATGTCCGCGCACGCCAAAGTTGACGAGCGCAGCGGAGAAATGATGTTCTTCGACTACGGCCCACGTCCGCCCTACCTGACCTACGGCGTCGTCTCCGCCGATGGCCGCCTGACCAACTACGCGCCTATCGACCTGCCGGGAGCGCGTATGCCCCACGACATGGCTATCAGCGAACACTACTCCATCCTCATGGACCTTCCCCTCTTCGCCAACGAAGAAGCGCTGCGACATGGCCGCCACAAGATCGATTTTCATCGCGAATTACCCGCCCGTTTCGGCATCCTGCCTCGTTACGGCGATAACGCCAACATTCGCTGGTTCGAGGCCAAACCCTGCTACCTCTACCACACCATCAACGCCTGGGAAGAAGGCGATGAAATTGTCCTCGACGCCTGCCGCGTAAAACGTCCAGACATGACCGGGGACACCAGTAGCAACAAGCTTGAGAAAATGCTCTCCTACCTGCGCCTGGACGCCTGCATCTATCGCTGGCGTTTCAACCTGCGCACCGGAGCCGTCAAAGAGGGGCCGCTTAGACGACGAAAACACCGAGTTTCCCACCATCAACACCTGGCGGCTTGGCCTGCCCTCGCGCTACTCCTTCAACGTGCATATCTCCTCGGAGCCAACCCTGCTCTTCGACGGCCTGGTCAAGTACGACACCATCAATGGCCGCTCCGATACCCACTGGTTCGGCCCTGGTCGCTACGGCAGCGAGGCCCCCTTCGCGCCGCGTCCCAACGCCACCGCCGAGGACGATGGCTACCTGCTCACCTTTGTCTACGATGAGCGCGACGACATATCCGAACTGCTCATACTCGACGCCCGCGACATCACCGCCGAACCTGTCGCCCGCGTGCGCATCCCCCAGCGCGTTCCCATCGGCTTCCACGCCTGCTGGGTGCCAGGAGACAAACTAACGCCACAAATTTGATGAAAGGTTGGTCCAGTCAAATATGATTTTGGTATCAGAAGCACGCATTAGAGATTTCACAAACAAGGGCTGGTGGGGAATAGAGACCATCAACGACATTTTCCAGCGTACCGTTGAGCGTTCCCCCCAGGCGCTGGCCGTCGTTGATCCGCCCAATCGTGACGAGATCACCGGAGGACAACCCCTGCGCCTCACCTATATGCAGGTGCAGGCAGCCGCCGATACACTGGCAACCATATTACTGGAACAGGGTATCCGCAAGGATGACATCATTGCCGCGCAACTGCCCAACATCGTCGAACTGGTGACGCTCTACCTGGCAGCCGCCCGCATCGGCGCGATTGTCAGCCCGTTCCCTGCTCAGTATCGCGAATACGAGCTTGAACAACTTGTCAACTTCATCGAAGCAAAGACCTTTATCACCACCTCGCGCATCGGCAAACACGCCCACGCCTCCATGATCGCCGACCTGCGCCCCCAATTGCCCACCCTGAAGTCAATTCTCGTGCTGGGCGAAGAAGTGCCAGAGGGTACTATCTCGCTGAACGCGCTCATGGATGCGCCCCACGATACACACCTGCTCACCGATTATTTGCGCAACATCACCATAAGCGCCAACGATGTCTTCACCATCTGCTGGACATCGGGAACCGAGAGCCGCCCCAAAGGTGTGCCGCGCAGCCACAACGAATGGCTGGTAATCGGCATAGCCATGATGGAAGCCGCTACGCTCGACCCAGGCTGTGTTATCCTCAACCCCTTCCCCCTGGTCAACATGGCCGGCATTGGTGGTATGTTCATGTCCTGGCTGCTTACGGGCGGCACCTTTGTCCAGCATCACCCGCTCAGCCTGCCCGTCTTTCTGCGCCAGATCGCCACCGAAAAGGTCAATTTCACCGTCGCGCCGCCCGCATTGCTCAACATGCTTTTGCAAAACGAAGCGCTGCTGGCGAACGCTGATATCACCTCCATCAAAACGCTCGGCTCCGGTTCCGCGCCCCTCTCACCCTGGATGGTCAAGGCGTGGCAAGAGAAATACGGCATCTACATCGTGAACTTCTTCGGCTCCAACGAAGGTACCACCTTCATCAGTGGCCCCAACGAGATTCCCGACCCGGAGCAACGCGCCCTATTCTTCCCACGTTTCGGCGTGCCGCAATACACATGGCCCGCCCGTATTTCCAGCCGTATGCAAACAAAGCTAGTAGACATCTCGACCGGCACTACGATCACAGAAGCCGGCAAGCCCGGCGAAATGCACATCGCGGGAGCAGCAGTCTTCTCGGGCTACTTACCGTGCCGACCATATCACCACCAAAGCCTTCGACTCCGGCGGCTATTTTCGCACAGGCGATATGTTCGAGATCGCAGGCCAGGGCGACGACCTGCGCTACTACCGCTTCGTGGGCCGCTCGAAGGACATCATCATCCGTGGCGGCGTCAACATCTCCCCGGAAGAAATCGAAATGCTCATCCAGGGATATCCCAAAGTCGTGGAAGTCGCCATCGTCGGCTATCCCGACCCCATCATGGGCGAGCGCGCCTGCGCCTTCATCGTCCCGCGCCCCAGCGAAAGCATCGCCCTTGAAGAAATCTGTAACTACCTGCGCGACAAAAAAATCGCCGCCTACAAACTACCCGAACGACTGGTCACGCTCGAAACCCTGCCCCGCAACGCCGTCGGCAAAATCCTGAAATTCGAGCTTCGCGACTATTTGAAAAATACATCGTAATCATGGTAAGGGCGGGGGTGGACGAAGGGATGGGCGGGGACCCTTGCGGTCGCCCTCGACCCAACTGCTTCGCGACCGCCTGAAAGATACATCTACATCGTAATCATGGTAAGGGCGGGGGTGGACGAAGGGATGGGCGGGGACCCTTGCGGTCGCCCTCGACCCAACTGCTTCGCGACCGCCTGAAAGATACATCTACGTCGTCGTCATGGTAAGGGCGGGGGTGGATGAAGAGATGGGCGGGGACCCATGCGGTCGCCCTCGTCCTTTACACGCTCGACAAGTACCCTGTTATTGGAGGCTCTCTATGTCAAAACAAAACGTCTACATCCTGGGCGGCTACCAGACCGACTTTGCCATCAACTGGACACGCAACGGCCACACCATCTACGACCTGCTCGCGTCCAGCGTCGAAGGAGCCTTAGCCTCCACGCAAATCGAACCAGCGGAGGTCGAAGTCGCCCACATTGGCAACTTCGTAGGCGAATTGTTTTGCGCCCAGGGACAGCTTGGCGGACTTTTCGCTACCATCGATCCCGCCTTTGCCGCCATTCCAGCATCGCGCCACGAAGCAGCCTGCGCCTCCGGCGGCGTTGCTCTGCTGGCAGCCGCCGCCGACATCGAAGCCGAACGCTACGAATTGGCCTGCGTCACAGGCATCGAACTGATGCGCAGCGTTTCAGGCGAACAGGGAGCCAACTACCTCGGCGTAGCCGCCTGGACAGGTCGCGAGGCCCAGGAAGCCCGTTTCCCCTGGCCCTACATGTTCAATCGCCTGATGGAAGTCTACGACGAACGCTACGGCCTCAAGTACGAGCACCTGGCGCACATCGCGAAGATCAACTTCGGCAACGCCACACGCAATCCCAACGCCCAGACCCGCGCCTGGACATTTCAAGAGCGCAGCTTCACGCAAGATGACGAATACAACCCCGTCGTAGAAGGCTGCCTGCGCAAACAGGATTGCGGCCAGATCACCGATGGCGCGGCCACCCTGCTGCTTGCCTCGCGCCGCTACGCCGAAGCCTACGCCAGCAAGCGCGGCCTCCATATCGACGACATTCCCTATATTAAAGGCTGGGGACATCGCACCGCCCCCATGCTATTCGACGACAAAATCGCCATCAGCCGCGAACAGCCCTACATCTTCCCCCACGTTCGTATGACCATCCAGGACGCCTTTCGCCGCGCCGCCATGCCGGGAGTGCAGGCCGTGGACGGCATCGAAACACATGACTGCTTCACTATCAGCGAATACATGGCCATAGACCACTTCGGCATCACCCCACCCGGCGCAAGCTGGCAAGCCATCGAAGAAGGCACCATCGAACGCAACGGACGACTCCCCATCAATCCCAGCGGCGGCCTCATCGGCGGCGGCCATCCCGTAGGCGCGTCCGGCGTTCGCATGGCCCTCGACGCCCACAAACAAGTCACAAACACCGCCGGCAACTACCAGGTCGAAGGCGCAAAAAACTTCGCCACCCTCAACATTGGCGGTAGCGCCACCACCTGCGTCAGCCTCGTCATTGGGATATGATTCCGTCCATCTTTGTAAGGGCGGGGGCGGTTGCGCGGACGGGTGGAGACCTTTACGGTCGCCCTCCCTAATACTTCAACACAATCCACTTCCACAATTCAATTACGCTGTGAAAACTAATCACCAGCACCGCGAGACAGGCCAGCGGGATATGCACGTAACGCCACACACGAATAATCAGCCGCGCCCGTTGCTGCCGTTGCAACGAAAGCCCCAGCCGCGCACGTTCTCCCAACACCTCGTAGACCCGCTCAAAATCACCAACCTCGCGCGGATGCAGCAAAGGTAGCGATGCCGGTAACTCTGCCTGCAACTCCAACGCCTCAGAGCAAAACTGCTGGAACGGAGCCGACTTGCCCGCGCTCAGCCGCTCAACCTTCAACGACAGCTCAAACAGGCGATCCTGCACCGAACGATTTATACCCACCCCATTCGTATCCGCTTCTGCCGCGATCACCCGCGCCTGCCACATATCCAGCAAACGCCCAACCACACCCGTCACCACCAGCAGGATCAACGCAAAAAGAGCAGACGTGCCGAAATAATATTCCGTGAAGCGCGTCTTTGTCCACTCGACGTCGTGGTTAATATTCAGAAAGTTCTCGTGCATACAGGCAATTGCCACACTGATAATACCGAACCAGACATGCAGCCATAACCAGCTCTGCACCTTCCCCGGCAAGCCCCGCGCAAAACGCCGGCGCAGCGTATAAGCCGCCACCACCAACACCAGCGCCAAAGAGACAACCCCGAACTGCCGGAACGGAGCATTATACGGGCCCGGATACAATTGCGTCGCAATCGCGTTCTTATACAGCAAATACACCCAACCAAGCATAAAAACCGACAGCGCCAGAAACACCCAGTTCATTTTTGAACCAGGCGTCTTCCAAATCCGCCTCACTACCCGCTCCTGCATAGGCGATTTCTTAACCAATGCCATGTATCTCTATCCTTTTTCCATTTCTACTCACCGCGTGCGCCTCTGCAAAATCTCTTCCGTTGAGCCGAAAAACTTCGTAGGTGAAATGCGTATCGCCGCGCCCGTCGGACACGCCTGCACGCAGGCCTGATCTTTATATCCCGCGCACAGATCGCACTTGATCGCCACCTTCTTACGCATCTCCTCGACAGCGTTGCGCGGCTGGAAGCTATCCAGCGGACCAGGCGCGGCATAGTTGCCTCCGGCAGCATCGATGCTAAGTACGGGCAAGTTGCGCCGCGAGCGTTCCTTGCCCGCCCCCTTCGCGAAGAACTGGCTGAAACGCTGCCAGGAATTACCCGGCTCAGCTTCATCCTCAATGTGAACTATCGAAATCGCGCCATAGGGACAGCGTTCCGCGCAAATGCCGCAGCCGATACAGCTTTCAGTGATATACACCTCGCCATTGGGATGGCGCGCAATGCCCGCCCGGCTGCACAACATACACACCGGGTCCTGGCACTGCCGGCACGCCGTGGCTATGCTGATATTACCCACTACCATTCCCTTGCGATTCATGCGCGAATGCCCATGCCTCCGCTCGCACGCATCTTCGCACTCGTCGCAATGAATGCACTTGTTGAGGTCAATCACCAGCACCTCGGTACCCTCTACCACACCATCGTTCAACAGCGAATGCAGTCCATCCTGTACCACCGCATCAAGGGCGCGGCTCGCGGGCGCAACATGCTGCAACGGTCCGCTCGCCAGCCTGTACCCCTGCGTTGACACCGATGTCTCCAGGTATTCTTGCAGCCGCGCCGCGAAACGCGCATTCACCTCTGGATAGCGCGAGAAAAGCCCCTGCATCGCCTGGCGCGGCACCTCCGCCACGCGGCAGCGATTGATGGTCGTCACCGAGACTGCGCGCCCATCGCCTAGCAGATCAAGCCCACCAGCGAAGTAATCCCCGCCCTGACGATACGCCACAATGCGTTCATTGTCTTTACTTTGATCAAGCCCCTGCGCACCATGCCGTACCACCTTGACGAACCCATCGAGCAAGATGTGCAGCGTTTCCCTCGCCGGACGTCCATCTTTTTCATCTTGCGCGAAAAGGCGTTCGTTGCGCTCATACTGCTGAATAGACGCCATGCGCATCAACTCCTTCAGATCAGCATCGGCAACCCCTTGAAATAAGGCCATGCGCTTCAAAATGGAGCGAAGCGAGCGCGCATAATTTGCTCGCTCAAAGAAAGCGCGCGTGCCGGGTACCAGCTCCATCAGGCGCTGTATCACCTGTTCCGGCGTTTTCAACGCCACCACGGGCGTCTGTGCCCGCACCGTTGCCGTATAGGGCCGCCCCGTTAGCAACCCATCGTCGCCCGCGAATTCGCCGCGCCGCAGAATGGCTACCGGCAGCTCAACATTCTCATAATCGCTGGCCGTCATCTCCAGCTTGCCATCGAGAATGAAATACAGGTCGCGTCCATATTCACCCTCGCGTATTAGCGCCTCGCCCGGCTCTAACAGGAGCGACTGAGAAGACGCCATCATATGCAGCAGGTAGGTATCCAGGACTTGCCCGGCATCGCGCAGCGCAGCCTGTTCGCGCAGGCGACCCATCAACATCGGAATCGTCCACCCGGCAAGCAGCGCCCTTGCCACCAGCTTCATTTCAGGAGGCTGCTGCCACGAAACGCCCAACCGCTCTTTCAGCGACAACATCAGCAAATCGCGATGGTTATCCACCGGGCAAACGGGCACGCACGACCCGCACATAATGCACTCGTGCGTAAAACGCGCCACGTCCGGCGCAATCTCCTCCGAAATCGTGGCCCGGTTCAATTGCGCAATCGTCACCAGCGACGACACCGGTACCGGACAGGCATCCATACAGCGATCGCACCCGATACACATATCAATCTCAAACGTAACCTGCTCCTCACTCATCCTCTGCACCGTCCGCCTATGCTCAAGCCCCACCACCACCGGCTCACGCTTGCCCCCGATATCCCTTATTCCCTGACTTACCTAACGCCAATGTAGGATCGGGGGTTTGGTTCAGGTTGGATGGAACTCGTGCATTGCTCGCCGGACCTCTCTCCGGAGTCGAAGGACCTTGCAAATTCACCTCAGCAGGCCACGAAAAATATACCAGCGTATCGCCCAGCGTGATACGGTCGCCATGATCGAGATGATAAGCATTATTGATCTTCGCTTTATTGACGAACACCCCATAGCGACTGTTTACATCACGCGCATAAAAGCCGTCGGCAGCAGAGAACACTTCGGCATGGTAACGCGACACAGAGGCGTCATCCAGCACAACCGTGTTGCTCGCGTCCCGTCCAAAGCTGTAACGCCCTCCGGTTTCCAGCGCAATTACCCGTGGCGACGCATCCTGCCCTACCAACACCACTACAGGCGAAGGCGGCAATGTCCGCAGGAACCTTTCAGGGAGAATACGCGAGACGCCGCCATGAAGCTCTTTTTCCTCAACAGGCATGAAACGCTCGTCCGGCGCTGGCGTCTCTCGAGAGGACGCTGTCCGGCGAAGCCGCAACTCAAAGCGAAAATGCGCATCTCCAAAACGCACCCGGTCATGGTGGCGCAGTACATGCGTCTTCCCTGCTTCCAGGGCAACAGTATTCACAAAGGTGCCGTTGGAACTCCCCGCGTCACGCAGCGTATACATCCCGGCATCACAGGTAATCTCGGCGTGTAACCGCGAAACTGAGCTATGCTCCAACAAGAGTTTTACCCCAGCTTGCCTGCCAATACTCACGACTGCGCCCTGTCCATCCCCGTTCAACCGCGTCTCGCTGACCGCCAGGGGAACTTTGGGATGCAGCTCAGGCACAAGAAACGCATCAAAGTCACGCGCAAGAGCAGAACTCGCGTACTCCTCACTACTCAGTGTCGGAGTCTCTATCACAGCCCGTGTAGAGCTTTCACTACTCACATTCTTGCTGATGTTCAAAACGGGCGCGGGAATATGTTGTTGATCTAGCCACGTATCAAGATCGAAGTCTTCATTAAACAGGCGGTCAGCAACGCTAGCAAGATTGACGCGATGGTCAATGGCGCGTTTGAACGCCAGCGCGCCTTCCCTCTGGCCCAGCAACAACACGCCCACTATCACACCCTGTTTCAGAATCACCTTCCGGTAGTTTCGCGCCTCGGCTTCCGCGACCAGTTCTTTATAACCAGAACCGGGCGTATGCGGGCGCGTGGTCATACCCACCGAGACAAAATCTAACCCGTAGAGCAACGTGGCGTTATAGTAGTTCATGTAAGCTGAACGCGCCGCGTGCCGCGAACCAGGATAAAACGGATGCTGCGGACTGAGCAGCCCCAGCATATTATAAGCCGCCACCTGCGCCTGCTGGATAGCCGGCAACCACTGACCCAGTACCCGCGTGCGCCCGGTAAACTCATCGCTGGTTTCGATCACGTCACCCGCCGCGTAGATGTGCGGGTCGCTGCTGCGCATCCCGCTATCCACTTTGACACCGCGCCCGCAGGCGATGCCGCTGGCGCGAATAAAATCAACCAGAGGCTCAATACCAACCGCGACCAGCACCAGTTCGCAGGCTATACGCTCGCCACTGGTCGTAATCACCGCGCTTACCTGCCCGTTCCTCCCCACAATCTCCCGAATCTCTTCCCCCACGCGCACATCGATACCATCGCGCCTCTCCTCCTGCAACACCATATCAGAAGCAACGGCATCGAGCACCTCCGACCACAGCGTATTTCCGCGTATCAGGTGCGTTACTTCATAACCACGATGCCGCAGCGTCTCGGCGCTTTCCAACGCCAGCGTGCCACTGCCGACCACCACCACGCGATTGACTTGTTGCAAATGGCGCAAAATTTGCTGGTAGTCAGCAATCGTGCGCAACGTTGAGACACCCGCCAGGTCTAAACCCGCACAGGCGAGCGAGCGAGGACGTGCCCCATTAGCCAGCAGCATCCTATCATAGGCAATACGCTTGCCAGTGTGTAAATGCGCCAGATGCTCTCTCGTATCAATTCCCACGATACGCCCCGGCACAAAACGAATACGCTGCTCCCGGTAATACGAAGAGGGACGCGCCCACAACTTCTCTTCCAGCAAACGCCCGCCCAGATAATCCTTCAGCGCGGGCCGGTAATACACCGGGTAAGGGTCATCCGCCACAACCGTAATTGAGCAGGCAGCATCCTCAGCGCGTAACAATTCGGCAGCCGTAATCCCCGCAATCCCATTTCCAACAATTACATACGATGGTTGTATACTCACACGTTACTCCTGCCCATATAAACCTTCTTCTTTTCTGTAGCGTATCCCATCCCTACATTTCAATCCACTTATCGGTACTCTTGTACTACATGAACCACAAGAAAGCTGCTTACGAACCACAAATAAGCAACTTGAAATATGAAAACAGACAATACTGCACCATGGTTGCGGTTAAGACGCCATAAATCATCTTACCCCACTTGTCCTATTGCAAGCACGATTCATTGACGCAGTTCAACTCATCTATGTAAACTCCCCATTGACAAGGGATTACCCTATCACTTTGCGTTTATTTCAGATAACGAGGGACGGGGCCCTCAACATATAGGGACGCTCCTCGTGGGCGTCATGTCAGATTCACCCTGCAACTATTACGAACACTGAAGGGGATGTGCATTATGCAGATGTTACAAGAAGATCAGCTTACAGGAAAAACACTGGGGGAGTATCAAATAGAGCGCCTGCTCGGACATGGGCAGTTGAGCGCGGTATACCTTGCCCGCCACAAATCGCAGGAACGGCCAGTCATGGTCACGGTTTTCAACTATCCCGATGACGGGCCATTGCGTAAGCAGTATTCCGCCCTCTTTGCCAGGGAAGCCACAGCGCTGATCAGACTTCAACATACGCATATTCTCCCCACCTACGACTACGGTGAGCAGGACAGGCACCCCTACCTCGTCACAGCCTACGTCAGAGGCGCATCGCTGACCCAGGCGCTCAAACAACAGGGGCATTTCACCGTCAATCAAACTCTCAACCTGCTTAAGCAAGTAGCATCCGGCCTGGACGAAGCCCACAGCAAAGGAGTCACACACGGCATTTTAAGCCTCTCCAATGTGCTGGTGAGCAACGACCTTGTCGTACAAATCGCCGGTTTTGGCCTCAACAACATTCTGGAAATGCAGGCTAATACGCAGAGCAGTCAGCCCCAGGCGCACCTTTTCAGCGCCAATGGCACTTTCCTGGGCAATCCCGCCTATATCTCGCCCGAGCGCGTCATGGGTTTGCCCATCGATGCGCGCTCTGACATCTATGCCCTCGGCATCATGCTCTTCGAAATGTTGAGCGGCAAGCTGCCGTTTCAGGCGACAACCTCGCTCGAAACCGCCCTCATGCGCGTCCAGAGGCCCGTCCCATCCCTGCATGATATCGCTCCTGATATCCCGCAAGCCTTCGATCTACTCATGAACAAAGCCCTGGAGCGCGACCCTGCCCGCCGCTACCAACATGCAGGCGAAGTCTCCGCCTCCTTTGACCGGGTTACCAAAATCCTGGACTCCGTTAGTCCAACGGCCACCGCCTCCAGGCAACCAACAGCGCGAGACCCCCAGATTACCCTGCCTCCAACCGTCAACTGGTTCGACGATGATCACCTGAGCACAGGCAAATGGCAGCTAATGCCGCCCGTCGTTACCGGCCATCAACCGGCCGTATTACCAACCAATCAAACCACGCGAGACGCCTCGGTCAACAGGCCACCACAAACAGGCGCGTTCTCCAACTCGCCCGCCAGCACAACCTCCGCCAAAATACCCGCCATACCACAGTCGCATCGCCTTGCAGACTCCCTGGCAGGCATCGATCCCTTCGCCTGGTGGACGGGCAGGTCTGCAAAGGCCGGGCAGCCCATCCCCGGCACATTCGCGCAGCGCCCGCCGGTGCGTCTGGCAAAGTCGTCGCGCTACTCGCCCGCGCAGCAAAGCCGCAGGCAAGCAATAAAATTGATCGCCACCGGCGGCGTGGTCGCCGGAGTTATCGGAATTGGTGGCATCAGCTTTGCCCATTTCGCGCAAAGCCTCAAGCAATCCCAATCACTGACTAGCACCGCGTCAACCACAACCACCTCCAAAGGCACCACCGGAACCGCGCCGGGCAACACGCCTACATCCGCGCCAACGGGCACCGGTCCGCAGAAGACCGCCACGCCCTCGCATTCGCCGACCGCCAACCCTTCGCCGACCAAAGGCGCGCAAACCACGCCAACCGCGCAGCCCACACAGCAACCAACCCAACAACCAACGCCCAAACCCACCCAGCCGCCTACAACACCCACGCCACCAGCGCATACCGGCACCGTCATCGGCCAAACCAACATGTCCAACAACAGCTCGGTCAACTTTACCAACCCCGCCGATGGTCAGGGCAGCCTGCTCATCCGTCTGTCCAACGGCAATTTTGTCGCCTGTGAGCGAGCCTGCACCCATGCCGGCGTGCCCGTCGATTTCAGCAATGGTCAAATCGTTTGCCCCGCGCACGGTGCCATCTTCGACCCAGCCAACGGCTTCGCCCACACATCCGGTCCCGGCAACGGCCCGCTAGCCACCGTCTCCATTCGCGTCAACGCCGACGGCACCATCACAACAGGCTAAGTCTGACACTCAACGGCGAAATAAATGCATCAGGACACCTGCACCCCAGGCGTCCTGATGCATTTTGACACCCAAAACCGCTCTTGTCATCCTGAGCGTAGCGAAGAATCTCCGCCGCCGACCAGTCAGACCCTTCGCTGCGCTCAGGGTGACAAGACATACCCGATGGCAGTCGTCACCTGATGAACTTTGCCAACCGAATCGGGTAATCACGAGCAACGCTCGCCCCCGTCCTGATGATGTTTGCCAACCGAATCGGGTAATGGGGGTCATCTCCTGTAGGGACAAGGGGCGGGGTGGGGTGGATGAGGGGGCCTTGTGCTCGTCCTCGTCACCGGCTGATTCGCCCAAAGTTCCGCTCTCCGTTCGCCACTCTTAGGAAGCCATAGGAAACATCAGCAACATCCAACACATTGTTTTACTTGACCAGTCGCGCAACATACGTTATAGTTGGTGCGAACTCATAGCGAAACTTTTTCAACAGTTGATGTGGAGGAACAATGTCAATTACCAGCCAGGCGGAGGAAACTGCCAACATGATACCCGGTGATCTTTACGACTACCTTGTCTCGCTCACCAGACGGGCAACTGCAACCTACCTTGCTCAAGAAGGCATCGCCATCGAACTTGAGCAACTGCCCATAAATCTGAATTTCTCAGCAAATGCCAGCTTCGGCGATTATTCCATTCCGCTTATGTCCTGGGCGGGTAAAAATAAACTGGGACGCGCCCCCATGGTCATCGCGCAAAGTATCGCCGCCATCATGCACGACATGCAGGCTCCCGGCATCGCCGAAATCAGCGTCACCAAACCCGGCTACCTCAATTTCAGCCTGAACCGCCCTGCCGTTGGACGCAACATAATCGAGCGAGTAATGGACGCCGGAGCCGATTTCGGCCAGAACGACGTTGGCGCTGGTACCAAAGTCGTCGTTGAACACACTGCCATCAACAGCAATAAAGCCGCCCATGTCGGACACCTGCGTAACTCTTGCCTCGGCGATACCGTTGTGCGCATGTTGCGTTCGCAAGGCTATAACGTCGAAGCCAACAACTACATCGACGACACCGGCGTGCAAGTCGCCGACGTAGTAGTCGCCCTTATCCTCTTGCAGGAAGGACTGCTGGAACTCCCCGAAGGCAACGATCAATTGCCGGGTGAATCCTTCGACTACTACTGCTCGCGACTCTACGTAGCCGTTGGCAGGGCTTACGAACGGCAGCAGGAATTGCGCAAGCAGATGGGTGAAGAACAATTCGCCGCCTTACAGGAACCAGATTTGTTGGAACGGCGCAAAGCCATGATGCGCTCCATTGAACACGGCCAGGAGCCATACGTCCAGCTCGCGGCAGACCTCTCGCACAAAATCGTGCGGGCGCACCTGGCGACCATGGCGCGCCTGAACATCTCCTACGACCTGCTCACCTGGGAATCCGCCATTATCGGCGCGGGCCTGTGGAAGAGCACCTTCGAGATGCTGCGCGATCGCGGCGTGCTGGAACATCCAGAGGATGGCCCGGCAGCCGGCTGCTGGATCGTGCCATTCGGCGAGGGCGACACACAGACCGACGAGGGTGAGCGTATGAGCGACAAAATACTCGTCAAAAGCGATGGCACCGCCACCTATACCGGTAAAGACATCGCCTACCAGCTCTGGAAGTTTGGCCTTGCCGATAGCCTCGGCGTCGATTTTCACTTCGTCCCCTGGGGACGCCAGCACGACGGACGCCTGCTCTGGACCATGCTCGCCTCTCAACCGGAAGAAGGCGCGACCGAAGCCGATCCCAAACGCTTCGGTCACGGCAAGCGCGTCATCACCGTTATCGACGTGCGCCAGTCATACCTGCAACAGGTAGTATACGAAAGCCTGCGCCGCCTGGGCTATGTCGAGCAGGCCGACAACTCTACTCACTTTGCCTACGAAGTGGTCACGCTTTCCGCCACCACCGCTGCCAGCCTGGGCGTTGATACCTCCGACGGACACGAGTCCTACGCCATGTCCGGTCGCAAAGGCATCGAAGTCAAAGCCGACGACCTGATCAACAAAGCCATCGCCAAAATGCAGGAAGCCAAACCCGACCTCTCCAACGAAACAGCGGCCCTGCTGGCCGCCTCCGCCATCCGCTACTTCATGATCCGCTTCAACCAGCAGCAGATCATCACCCTGGACATGGACGAAGCCCTGCGTGCCAACGGCGACACCGGCGTCTACCTGCAATACGCCTACGCCCGCGCCAACAGCATCCTGCGCAAACTCGACGAATCAGGCTACTCTATACCCGACCAGCTTGAAACCCTGCCAGGCCAGCTCGAACAAAGCGAATGGGAGCTACTGCGCCACATCGACGCCTACCCGCGCACCCTGGCCGACACCGCGCGCCAGCTCGCCCCCAACGTCCTGGCCGCCTACGTCTACGACCTGGCCGCCCACTTCAGCGACTTCTACGAACACACACCACCCATCCTCAAAGAGTCAAACGAAGACATCAAAGCCTTCCGCGCCCACCTGGTGCGCGCCGCCGTCCAAACCATGGCCAACGCCCTCCGCCTCCTCGGCTTCGTCCCCCTGGAGCGCATCTAACGCAGCATCAGCCAGGGCGAGGAAGCATATCATCCTTCGCCCTGCTGTCACACGCCATATCGTGTCATCCTTCGCCCCCTGTCACACGCCATATCGTGTCATCCTTCGCCCCCTGTCATCCTGAGCGCAGCGAAGGATCTCTCGTCGGCAGCGCGTCAGATCCTTCGCTGCGCTCAGGATGACACGATACGGACCCCCGCATCCCTCAAAATATACGCTTGCCAAACGCGCTGAGAATCAATTCTGCCGCCATGATAGCCGTGCGATTCTCGTGATCGAGCGTCGGGTTGACCTCCACAATTTCGAGCGAGGTCATCTTCCCCGAATCCGCGATCAGTTCGAGTGAAAGATGCGCCTCGCGATAGGTCAACCCGCCCGCCACGCGGGTGCCAACGCCCGGCGCGTAATCGGGATCGACCGCGTCCATATCGAAGCTGACGTGCAGGCCGTTAGTACCTCGCGTCGCAAGCTCGATAGCCTGCCCCATCACGGCTGACAGCCCCAGCCGGTCAATCTCTTTCATCGTAAAGACGTTCACGCCAACCTCTCGCAAGAAGGCCTTTTCGCCAGGATCGAGGTCACGCGAACCAACGATAACCACGCTCGTCGGATCAACCTTGCGGCCAATCCCGCCCAGTTCCACCAGTCGCTTTTCGCCGATGCCCACCAGAGCCGCCAGGGGCATTCCATGAATATTACCGCTCGGCGTCGATTCAGGCGTGTTGAAATCAGCATGGGCATCGATCCAGATTACGCCAACCGGCCCGCGCGCCCTGACCACCCCCGCGATCGATCCCAGCGCAATGCTGTGATCTCCACCAATCACCAGGGGAAAGTCCTCCGGCCCGCAATGACGTTCCACCATCGCCGCCAGCTGTTCGCATACATCCACAACCGGCTCCAGGTGGCGCAATTGCTTACCACTCACATGCTCTGGCCTGAATTTGAAAGCTGGAACTTTAATATCTCCCTCGTCAACCAGAGGATGACCAAGCTTGCGCAACTGCTCATCCATCCGCGGGGAGAGATTCATACCTGCATAGCGAATGGCCGCCGGGCCAAGGTCCGCGCCATGCTTACTCGCGCCCAGGTCCAAAGGAACACCAATCAAATGAATATTCATACTCGTGTCTGCTTCCTCTCTTCTCCATTGAATCGTGGAATATCACCAAAGCCCAGAACAACCGCAGGAATTCTACTGCTGTGTAGCCCCCCCACTATACACTCTAGAAATAACCCCGGCAAGTACATATAACCGTATAGTGTACGGGCGACCCTCGCGGTCGCCCTGGTTCCTCGGCAGCAGGTATCCCAAGTGTCACAATCGTCCCTGCTGCCATCATCCCACATGCTTTATAATACATAAAAAGGAGAAACACCATGCAAACGCCCCACTACGACGATTGGTACGCCCAGGTCAAATCCCTTACCACCCGTCTTGTCAACATCCGCAGCGTCAGCCCCGGCCAGGGAGAAATACAGGTAGCGCGAGCAGTCCTGAACATGCTGCAAGAAGATGGCCTGGAACAAGCCTATACCGCTCTCGGCCTTGACCCTCTCGTTGGCGATACCTGGGGGCGTCAAAACGCCTGCGCCTTCTTGCGCGGTTCGAGCCTTCATACCATCATCCTGCTCGGCCACATAGACACCGTTGATACAAAAGATTATGGCGCGCTTGAACCCTTCGCGCTCGATCCCGACGCGCTGGCGCTTCACCAGCACACCCTGGCAGCCATGACGCCAGGTTTAGCAGACGACCTCACAGAACAACCCGGCGACTGGATGTTTGGACGCGGCAGCATCGATATGAAGTGCGGCGTCGCGGCCAACATCGCCGTCATGCGCCACATGGCAAAGCTTGCGCAAACAGGTAAACTCCCTCTATCGGTCGTCCTGATTGCCACCCCCGACGAAGAAAACGAGTCAGCCGGAGTCTTACAGGCCGTTCAATACCTCCTGCGCCTGCGCGAAACCCATAACCTGAGCTATCTCGGAGCCATCAATACCGACTACACCACCGCGCTCTATCCCGGCGACCAGCATCGCTATATCTATACAGGTTCCGTCGGCAAACTCCTGCCCACCTTCCTGGTAATCGGCCACGCAACCCACGTCGGCGAGCCCTTTGACGGCCTGGACGCCAACCTGCTTTCCGCCGAACTCATTCGCGATCTCAGTATGAACGACGCCCTGTGCGACATTGTGCGCGGCCAGCAAACGCCGCCCCCCGTCACGCTCAAAGCCAGCGACCTGAAAACCAGCTACGACGTGCAACTACCCTTTGCCGCCTATTTCTACCTGAACGTGCTCACCTTATCAACCACACCCGCGCAACTTCTCGAACGCCTGCGCGCCTATGCCCGGACAGCGCTTGAGAAAGTATTGCAGCGTATCGACGAGACCGAAGCGCGTTGGACAGGCAGCCAGGCGCGACCGCCTCGCTCCGGTACCGTGCTAACCTACCAGGAACTCCACGCAGAAGTAACACAGCAATTTGGCTCCGAGCGCGTGCAGGCCGAAACCGGCGCGGCGTGGCGCGCCATGCCTGCCAACCTTGACTCGCGCGAGCGCTGCCTGCATATCGCGCACCACCTCTGGACACTCAGCGGGAAAAAAGGACCTGCCATCCTGCTCTACTATTCTCCTCCCTTTATCCCGCACGTCGCCGGAACCCCCGGCCCGTTACATTCCGCAGCCCACGCCTTAGCTGAAATCCATCCCGAACTGCAACTAGAAGTGCATGAATACTTCCCATTCATCTCAGACATGAGCTACCTGCGCCTTGACCCTGATTTCGATTCAACAGCCCTGACCGCCAACTTACCCACATGGCAAGAACAGCCCACCGCAACCCGTACAGGCGGCTATCACCTGCCCCTGTACGCCATCCAGCAACTAAACCTCTCCGTCATTAACCTTGGACCATACGGCAAAGGCGCGCACCAGACTGGCGAGCGCGCCCTCATGTCCTACTCCTTCGGCATCCTACCCCAACTGCTCTGCGAAGTCATCGACCGCCTCGCCCCATCCCAGTAGCGACACCCCTTGTGGATGTCCCGTCCCTCTTTCACTGGTAGGTTTTTGAAACGCGCCGGTCTCGCCTGTCATCCTGAGCGCAGCGAAGGATCTGCGTTTGGCCTGACAAGAGATCCTTCGCTGCGCTCAGGATGACACTTCCCACCTGGTAGGGTTTTTCCAAAAAAACTACCAGTGAAAGGTCCCGTCCCTCCCGTCCACACATTCGCGGACCAATCCCGCAACGCTCGTCGCTACCAGGCAGAGGAGACGAAACTTTAATCACTTTCTCGCGTGATAAATATATCTAGCCCGGCCATTTTTATGATAGAATGCCAGCCATGTTCTAATTCTCATCAATACTTTCAGGAGATATCAATGAATAGTACTTCCAATCCCCAGGGAACACAATTCCCTGTCAACACCACAGCAGCCAATACTCAGCGCGTTGGTGTGAGATTTCGTCCTCTCCCGGTCGCTCTATTTGTGATCGGCGTTATCGCCCTGACCTTCTCCGCCTTCATGGTACACGCTCATCCCCAACCTTACCCGATTGACCTGCAAACTACCAACGCGACCCAGTCAATGACGCTGCCTTCATTTGTCGTGAGCGCTATCGACTTCGTCAGCTCCGTCAACGACCCGACTCCTTCTATTATTGCGCTCGGCGCGTGGCTGGTCGGCCTTATCATCATCGGCCTGATAGTTCGTCTGAGAGGCAAATCTCCCGTAAAATGGATTGAGTCCGCGCTTGGCATTATCACCACCGTAGGCATAGCCAGCGGCCTCAACTACCTCTACAACATTCTGGTCAATCGCCCGCGTCCCGGAAGCTTTCACGAACACATCCATATTCTTCTCCACCGTCCAGAAAAAAGCTTTCCATCCGGTCACACCGAACACGATGTCGCCTACTATGGTTTCTTGCTTTTCCTCAGCTTTACACCACCAGTACGCGCGTGGAAATATCGTTGGATTCTCATCCCTTTTCAAATATATTGCGTGTTTGACATCCTCACCATCGGCTACTCGCGTGTCCTCGAAGGCGAACACTGGCTGACCGACGTGCTGGCCGGCTACCTCTCCGGCGCCCTCTGGCTGCTCATGTGCATCTTCCTCTACCGCTGGATCACCCAGAAATTGGAACTCCGACACCAAACCTCCCCCGCTTCGTAGGGACGCGGGCGGAGCGGTGTGGAGCGGGGACCCTTGTGGGCGTCCTCGTCCCCGTTCTCTAAACCGAAACTTAAACCTCTTCTACCACGTGCTACCTGTGAAAACATCTCCAACCCGTTTGTTTGGGGGAATACGCATACTGGTAGTAATAAAAGGAGAAGAAAACTATGAACAATCAACAATTTCAACCGACCATGCCTCACCAGAGAGCAATGAAAGGATTGGGCTTGCTCGCGCTCTACTTCGTCGTCGCCATACTCATTGCGTTCATTGCTCCGCATAAAGATTTTATAGCGCTCTACGTCAACATCCTGGCAAGCCTGTCCATCATCGGCGGCCTGTTCTGTCTGCTCATTTACCTTGCGCGTCAGATGAATTGGCCTTTACCCACATTTCTACAGGTGCCAGAGAAAATGCGCGATAGTAGCTGGCGTCTCCTTGCTTTATCATTCGTCGCCATCGCTATGCCCCTCCTCATAATCTTCACCCGCAGCGTATTGTTGCACCAATAAACAGGCAAAGCGCAATTGGCCAGCTTGAAATTCCCCTACTATGTGCGATACTAAACTATAGCTAACATCAAACCGTCAGATCGAAATAAGAACCAGGAAGGTAGCGCGCATATGGCAACTCCAGTCACCGAGGGTATGCTCCTGTGGGAACCATCAGAGCAGATGAAAGAACAGGCCAATATCCGGCTCTATATGCAGTGGCTTGCCCGTGAAAAAGGGCTGCATTTTACGACTCCCGATGAGCTATGGGCGTGGTCAGTAGACAAAATCGAGGATTTCTGGGCCTCGCTGTGGGACTATTTTCAAATTAAAGCCTCTAAACCATACGAGACGGTGCTGGTTGAAAGGAAAATGCCGGGCGCGCAATGGTTCCCAGGCGCGGAACTCAACTACGCCGAACACGTCTTCCGCAATGCCACCAGCAGCCAACCTGCCGCGCTTTTCCAATCTGAAGCGCAGCCGCTGACAGAAATCTCGTGGGATGAACTCTACCGCCAGGTGCGCAACATCGCGGCTGCCCTGCGCGACATGGGCTTGAAGCGCGGAGACCGCGTAGTCTGCTACATGCCCAATATTCCACAATCGCTCATCGCGTTCCTGGCAACCGCCAGCATTGGCGCGATCTGGTCAAGTTGTTCGCCCGATTTCGGCACGCGCAGCGTCATCGACCGTTTCCAGCAGATCGAACCTACCGTCTTGTTTGCCGTCGATGGCTACCAGTACGGCGGCAAAATCATCGACCGCCGCGCCACTATCAGCGAACTCCAGCAAGCATTGCCCACCTTACAAAAAACCATCGTAGTTCCCTACGCTTTTAGCGAGATCGATGTAACAAAATACCGCGATGCTATCTCCTGGCGCGACATCCCCGACAGCGCAGCTGACCTGATCTACGAACAGGTTCCCTTCGATCACCCACTCTGGGTACTGTATTCTTCGGGTACAACCGGCCTGCCCAAAGCCATCGTACAGAGCCAGGGTGGTATCCTGCTTGAGCATTTGAAGAACCTGCATATTGGCATGGACCTCAAACAGGAGGATCGCTTTTTCTGGTTTACCACCACTGGCTGGATGATGTGGAACTTGCTAATCGGCGGGTTGCTCCTCGGCATCCCCATTCTGCTGTACGATGGTAGCCCCGGCTATCCCGATATGAACGAGCTGTGGCAGTACGCCGAACAATCCGGCATGACCTTCTTTGGCACCAGCGCGGGCTACATTCTCTCGTGCATGAAAGCCGAGATCACACCCGGCCAAACGTTCAATCTGAGCAAGCTGCGCGGACTTGGTTCGACCGGCTCGCCCTTGCCGCCCGAAGGCTTCCAGTGGATTTACGAGCAGATTAAGCCCGACATCTGGCTGGCTTCCATTAGCGGGGGTACAGATGTCTGTTCGGCCTTCCTGGGCGGCTGCGTTCTCCTCCCCGTCTATGCCGGAGAACTCCAGTGTCGCCTGCCTGGCGCGAAAGTTGAAGCCTTCGACGATCACAGCACCTCTCTCACTAACGAAGTTGGCGAGCTAGTCATCACCGAACCTATGCCCTCCATGCCTCTTTTCTTCTGGAATGACCCGCAGGGCAAACGCTACAGCGAGAGCTATTTTGAGATGTATCCCGGCATCTGGCGGCACGGCGACTGGGTCAAAATCACCTCGCGAGGAAGCGCCATCATCTATGGCCGCTCCGACTCGACCATCAACCGCAAGGGTATCCGCATGGGCAGCAGCGAAATTTACCGCGTGGTAGAAGATGCGCCAGAAGTGCTGGACAGCCTCATTATAGGTGTTGAGCGTCCGGGAGGTGCCTACTACATGCCCCTGTTCGTCGTACTCAAGCCCGGTGTCGAGCTTGACGACTCTCTCAAAGCCAGCATACGCGCTCGCATTCGCGCCAACCTTTCGCCTCATCACGTACCCGACGAGATCATCGCCATCCCCGAAGTGCCGCGCACGCTCAACGGCAAAAAACTGGAAGTCCCCGTCAAAAAGCTCTTCATGGGCATCCCCCTGGAGAAAGCCATCAGCATAGACTCCATGAGCAACCCCCACGTAATGCAATTCTTTATCGAGTTTGCCCGCTCCCATTGATGTGAAATGCGTCAGAACGAGGGTAAGTCCTCGTTCTGACGTATTTCACATAGCATAACCTCGCATTAACAATAGTATGGTATGCTGGCATATGGATATCACAACCCTCACCAGGGAGAATTCGTATAAGATGTGTTACACATGCTCGGAAAACGTGGTAGAATAACCACATGAATAGTGTGTCGCTCGCCACGGGCGCAGGGAGTTGCGGATGAAAATTGGCCTTGTATCACCGTATGATTGGAGCTATCCTGGGGGTGTACGGGATCACGTATGGCATCTGGCTGAACAATTTATATCGATGGGGCATGATGTACGCATCCTTGCGCCCGCATCGGGTATCCAGGGCAAGAAGCCTGAAAAATACATACTCAAAATGGGGAGAACCACTCCTATCCCCATAAATGGCTCGATCGCTCGTATTAACCTCGATCCTTCCCTCTCGCAGCGTGTGCGCGCGGTCCTACAACGCGAGCGGTTTGATGTCATTCATGTGCATGAACCCCTCGTGCCGGGCCTTTCTCAGCAGGTTTTGCGCAGCTCACGCACATTAACGGTGGGAACATTCCATACCGCTTCATATTCAAACATTTATTCCACCTCGCAACTCGCCTACGCATCAGCTTATCCCTTGCTGCGCCCGTTATTCTACAAGCTCTCCGGGTATATCGCGGTTTCAACGGCTGCGCGCCAGTTCATCTCGCGCTATTTCCCCGCAGATTACCGCATTATTCCCAACGGTATCAGCCTCGAACGCTTTGGACCTGGTATACTGCCCCTGCCACATTTGATGGATGGGAAAAAGAATATTCTATTCGTAGGACGTTTCGAGAAACGCAAAGGCGCGAAATACCTGTTACGCGCCATACCTGCTATACGCGAACGCCACCCCAATACCCGCTTCATATTCGTGGGGGAGGGTCGCCTGAGACCCGGATTCCAACGCTATGTTCGAGCGACAGGGCTGGCAAGATGTAGTTTTTACCGGCTACGTCTCGGACGAAGAAAAACCGCGCTACTTTGCCAGCGCGCATGTATTCTGCGCGCCCGCCATTGGCGGAGAAAGTCTGGGCATCGTACTATTAGAAGCAATGGCCTCGGGCGTCCCTATCGTGGCATCCGATATCAAAGGCTATGCAACCGTCGTTACCCAGGGTGTTGATGGCTTATTGACCACTCCGCGCCAGCCAGACGAACTGGCCGGAGCCATCAGCTATCTGCTCACACATGAAGCGCCACGCCAACATTTTATCCAGGCTGGTCTCCTCAAAGCGCGGGAGTATGCCTGGACGCTTGTAGCGCGTCGCGTCATGGACTATTATTGCGAACTGCTGGAGGCGCGTGCCACAGCAGCGCGCTCCTATCCACGCGCCCTCTAATGGGCGTTACTAGAGAAGAAATGAAATACACATGGAATATACATCACTTGAGACCGGACAACAATCGTCGATCTCGCAAACGCTTACCCCGCCCACCGGCTACAGTCGCGCCGATCTCCACATGCATACAAACCTGGGCGACGGCTGGGCCAGTCCTGCCAGGATCATTGAGGTAGCTATCGCGCGCGGCCTCGATCTGATCGCCGTTACCGACCACGACCACATTGAGGGCGCTCAGCGTGTAGCCGACCTGCTTGCAAAGGGCGATTACCCTCTGCGCATGATTACCGGAGTCGAGGTCTCGACGCGCCAGGGGCATTTGCTTGGCTTATTCGTAAAGAAAGCCCCCAAACACATGCGCCCGGTTGAAGAAAGCATCGACGCCATCAAAGAGCAAGGCGGCCTCGTCATCGTACCTCATCCCTTTGGACGCCTGGTTCCCAGCTTGAACCGCGCCAAAATCGAAACGCTGCTGGCAAAAGGCTACGCCATCGATGGCATCGAGGTCTTTAACCCCACACCTGCCAATTCAGCCATGCGCCCGGCGGTACTCGCCGCCAACCAGGAGTGGAAACTGGCCGAAACAGGTTCAAGCGACGCGCATTTCTGGCAGCATATCGGCTCAGCCTACACCCTGTTTCCCGGCAACGACCCCGAAGCATTGCGCCGCGCCATCCTCGAACGCACCGTGCGCTCCGGCGGCCAGGAACTCCCATCAGTGCGCCTATCACCCGGCATCTACGTCGCCCAGTGCGCGTGGAGCTGGTTCGTTGACCCTCCCCGCCGCATCATGCGCAGAAGGCGAGAAAAACAAGCAGAGAGAGCGATGCAATAAAGGGGCTACCGAGCAGCGTCCCTATCTTTATTGCAGCACTCTCTCTTCTGTCCATATCGGCGAAAACATCACCCATTGTTCAGGGCGAGCGCGAATGTTCTCCTCTGTCACTTCTATGATTTTCTCCAGAAGTTTATCCGGGTTGCAGCGCTCGTCTTCGTTCAAAGCCAGCGATATCGGCGCTAAATGACCCCCCATGTGGTTATGGGAATCGTACCAGCCAAATCCAATCACCAGCGTGGCGCCAGTACGCAACGCCAGCGATATTGGCCCGGAGGGAAAACCGGCCGGCTCGCCAAAGAAAGGCTTTTCAACTTTTTCCCCCACTACAGCGCGATCGATGGCAAGTACCACAATCTGGTTCTTCTTCAATGCTTGCATCATGCTTCGCAAGGGCGCGCTGCCACCTAATGGCACAAATTGCAAGCCTTCCCTGCCCCGTAACTTTAGCGCAAGTTCAAGCATTCGCTCATCTTTAAGATGTTCCACTGGAATAGTGAGAGCATAGTTCTGAAACGCAAACCACTGCACTATATACTCGAATGGCCCGGAATGTATCGATAAAAGCACCACGCCTTTCCCCTGAGCCAGCGCCGCGTCAAGATGCTCAAGGCCTCCTCTATACGTTAATCTGCTCAACAGTTCCTCGCGTGTGAGGTGTGGAAGATACAGCGCTTCCAGGTAGTTACGCGCGCTATAGCGAAACATCTTGCGCACAGTGCGACGGAGCGTTCTTCGTCCCGCAGGCGTCGATTGTATCTGCGGACCAAGCACATGCTGCATATTGCTGGTAGCCTGTTTTCTAGCCCTGCGAGCGAAGAGCCAGGCCAGAAAACCAATGAGTAGGCTCAACGCCCGGATAAAGCTCCGGGGCAGGCGCGGAACCACAATCGACGCAAATTGATACAGCCTATACATACGTTTCCATCACTCCGATGGCCAGAATTGTCGGAACATGTACCACTGCGTCGGCCAGGCGCGCACAATCTCCTCGATGGCATCGAACATACACTGCGTCAGGCGCGCTATCTCCTCTTTTTTGTTCGCGCCAGCTCGCGGGAAAATTGGCGGGAAGACACGTATGAAACACTCCTCGTGGGGACCATACCACATAAAACCGGGCATGATGGCCGCGCCACTTTTTAAGGCCAGAGCCGCGGGGCCGCCCGGCACATACGTCTTTTGCCCGAAGAAACAGATTTCAACTCCCTCTTCTTGCGCAACAGGCCGGTCAACCGCGATAGCCACCATTTGTTGCTGTTGCAGCGCCCGCAAGATACGCCGGGCCGAGCCTTCCATCGGGATCAGCCCGATACCTCTCTCCTTGCGCTGTCCTAACACAAGATCGGTCATCTGGGGATCATTGAAGTTTTCCGTCACAATTGAAAAGGGGAAGTGACGAGCAAAATAGGCCGCCGCCATGTCATAGTTGCCAAAGTGAGCAGAAGCAGCGATTGCGCCTCGTCCAGGCGCAAGAGCCTGTTCGACGTACTCCCGCCAGCCGCCTGCCCCTTCGGTAAGATCGTGCATCTCATGCTCAAGCCGCTCAAAATCAAAGTGCGGGAAATACATGAAATCGGCGATGATGCGCCCGTAGTTCTTCCATGAGGCAGACGCCAGGCGTTTCGTATACGGGTCGCGTACCGAACGACCGGTGATATGTGCCATATTTTCTTGCGTGTTAATACGCTTCGATTTCCAACCCAGGTAAATGGCCGAACCAACTGCCTTGCCAAGTCCATGCCGCGCGCTCTGTGGCGTCCACTTCGCCAGGCCGTATCCAGCACGCGCCAACTGATAAATTGATGACACTGTGTCCTCCAACACTCGTTGTTGAGAGCCAGGGCGGGGACAAGCCCCGCCTTTCACTGGGAGGTTTTTTGAAACGCGCCGCTCGCGCCTGTCATTCTGAGCGCAGCGAAGAATCTGCGTGCGGCTCGGCGAGAGATTCTTCGCTGCGCTCAGAATGACACCTCCCATCTCGCTGACGCCTTTCCCAAAAACCTACTAGTGAAAGGCAAGCCCCGCCCGTACCCTGTACGGGTATACCTTTATGTTACGTCGCAAGGTTGGTGAGTGTCAATGTTGAGGTTCCAGGGCGGGGGCAAGCCCAGCCCGTACCCTATACGAGAGGACGGCACAGATTCGTATAGGGTACGGGCTGGGCTTGCCCCCGCCCTGGCTCTTTTATGTGAGTGTCAATGTTGAGCTATTCTCCATACGGAATCCAGATATTCTTGACCTGTGTAGACTCGCGCAGGAATTCCTGGCCCTCGCCCTGTATTGTATCCAACCAGTCGCGCCTGTGACCATAGCCAACCCAGGTGCGCTTCATATTGCCTGCCGAGGCCAGTTCAACGCGCTGGCAGCCTTCGAGCGGGCCAAAGTACCACATTGAGTCTACATCATCATGCTCGGCAAGCACCTGGCTCAGCGTGTCGCGATCACCCGTTACAATGTTCACCACTCCAGAGGGTAAATCGGATGTCTCCAGCACCTGATAGCAATCGGTCGCGCTCAATGGTGCCTGCTGCGACGGAATGACCACTACCGCATCACCCATAGCGATAGCCGGGGCAACCAGCGAGATGAAGCCGAGCAGCGGATGCTCACCGGGGCAGGCTATGCCGATCACGCCGATGGCTTCGGGCAGGGCCAGCACCGCGCCGCGCATCGGTGGGCGATGCACAACCCCCTCGTATTTGTCAGCCCAGGCCGCGTAACTGAACAGGCGCGATATGGCGGTCTGCACCTCATTGGCCGCGTCAGCACGGCTCGCTCCCGTCTGCTGAACAATGCGCAGCGCAAACTCATCCTCACGCGCCGACAGGTTCTCAGCGATGTAATAGAGAATTTGCGCGCGCGTATGCGCCGCGCCGTTCGCCCAGCCACTGGCCGCGTGAGCCGCCTCAACCGCGTTACGTACATCTTTGCGGTTGCCCTCGCCCACCTGCCCGATCACCCGCCCCTGGCTATCAAAGACATCCCGGCTATAGCCTGAATCTGACCGAACCTGCTTGCCGCCGATGAACAGCTTGGGCGTGCGATCAATCGCTGGCAACCCGGCATGATACGCATTCATCCCTCCATTAACGCCTTCATGCTCCTCTTCGACTTCTTCCTGCTGCGCAGCCATGTTCGCGCCCTTAATCGAGCCATTTGAGGAAGCAGCACCATTTCCAGAGCCTCTGGCTATATGAAGCTCAGAAGCTGCTTTTGACTCCCAGGCCGGGCGCGCATACTCAAACAAGCCCTCTTTGCCGCCCTCGCGACCAAAGCCGCTTTCGCGGTAGCCGCCAAAACCGCTGGAGGCGTCAAACAGGTTGGTACTGTTTATCCACACACTGCCTGCTTTGATTTTGGGAGCGATGTCCAGCGCCAGGTTGATATTGTCGCTCCACACACTGGCCGCCAGTCCGTAGCGCGTGTTATTCGCCAGCGCAACGGCCTCTTCGGGAGTTCTAAAAGTCATCGCCACCAGCACGGGGCCAAAGATTTCGACCTGCGCGATAGTAGTGGCCGGGGAAACGTTGGTAAAGAGCGTGGGCGGGAAGAAGCAGCCCTCGGTTGGACAGACCCACGAGGAAGCCCACGCGGGCTGCCACATCTCCGCGCCCTCCGCGACGCCCGCATCCACTAATCGTTGTATCTCTTTGAGTTGCCCCGGCGAGACGATGGCTCCAATATCCACCGCTTTATCGAGTGAATCGCCGATGCGCAGGTGTTCCATACGCGCCCGTAGTTTGGCGATCAGGCGATCCGCTATATTCTCCTGCATCAATAGGCGCGAACCGGCGCAGCATACCTGCCCCTGGTTGAACCAGATGGCATCAACCACTCCCTCCACCACGCTGTCCAGGTCGGCATCATCGAAGACGATGAAAGGCGATTTGCCGCCCAGTTCGAGCGAGAGCTTTTTGCCAGAACCTGCCGTGGCGCGTCGAATGCTGCGCCCAACATCGGTCGAACCGGTAAAAGCGATTTTGTTGACATCGGGATGGCGCACCAGGGCCTCGCCCACCTGCGAAGCTTCGCCCGTCAAGATATTAACGACTCCCGGCGGTAAGCCAACTTCCTGCATGATTTCGGCGAACTTGAGCGCGGTAAGCGACGTGTAGCGCGCCGGCTTCAAAACAACCGTGTTGCCCATCGCCAGCGCGGGAGCGATCTTCCACGCCAGCATCAGTAGGGGAAAGTTCCAGGGGATGATCTGACCTACCACGCCCACGGGCGCGAAGCCCGGCATCTCCTGCTCCATCAACTGCGCCCAGCCCGCGTAATAGTAGAAGTGGCGAGCAACGAGCGGGATGTCGATATCGCGTGTCTCGCGGATGGTCTTGCCGTTATCCAGCGATTCCAACACTGCCAGCAAGCGCGCATGTTTCTGGATGTGACGCGCAATGGCGTACATATAACGCGCCCGCACATGTCCGGGCGTCCTGCCCCAGCTTTCAAATGCTTTGCGAGCCGCTTTGACCGCTTTGTCTACATCCTCGCTATTGGCGGCAGCGACACGAGCCAGCGGTTTACTCGTCGCGGGATTGATGCTCTCAATATACTGCTTGCTGGCAGGCTTGACCCACTTGTTATTAATAAACAGGCCAAACGGCTGGCGCTCAGAAATCCAGGCCAGCCCCGCATTCGCGGCCTCTGGAGCCGGGCCATATTCCATTGTATCGAAGATTTCCAGAATACTCATTGCAAGCCTCCCAGCTTAGACCATCGGATTGTGGTATGCCGCCGCGTAATGGCCGGTCACAAAGTACGAAAGTTGCCGCTCGATATCCGAAAGCACGCTGCTGGCCCCGATGCGGAAAAGCGTATTGTTGAGCCAGTCGTTGCCCAGTTCCTCTTTTATCAAAATCAGCCAGTCAAGCGACTGTTTGGCGGTGCGAATGCCCCCGGCAGGCTTGAAGCCCACCTTATAGCCGGTGCGCTCAAAATATTCGCGTATAGCCCGTGTCATCACCACGCCAACCGGCAGCGTCGCATTGACAGGCTCTTTGCCGGTAGAGGTTTTGATGAAATCGGCCCCGGCCATCATGCATACCAGGCTCGCCATATCCACGTTGCGCAGCGTCGCCAGTTCATGGGTCGCCAGGATGGTCTTCATATGCGCGTCCCCGCAGGCAGCGCGAAACGCTCGCACCTCGTCGTACAATGCCTGCCAGTTGCCCGTCAGCACATGCGCTCTCGAAATAACGATATCTATCTCAGCCGCGCCCGCCTTGACCGATGCTTCGATCTCTTGCAGCTTTTGCTCAAAAGGATTCTGCCCCGCCGGAAAGCCCGTCGATACTGCCGCCACCGGCTATACCCGACCCGCGCAGCGCCTCGACCGCCACCGGCACCAGGTTATGATAAACGCAGACTGCTCCCACGCGCAGGTTCATCCCCCCTATCCCTCCGACTCCCATCGCATCCAGCAATTCCTGCCGCACCGGGCGACGCGCCTTCGCGCACAAGCGCAGCACATTACCCGGAGTATCATCCCCCATCAACGTGGTGAGATCAAGGCAGGTAATAGCGCGCAGCAGCCATGCCGCCTGCCACTCTTTCTTGACGGTACGCCGCGCCGGGATGGTAGCGGCCCTCCGCTCAACCGCGCTGCGATTGACCCGCGCCTGTCTCACCCAGTCCATATCAAGCGGCATCCCCGCATTGCGCGCGCTATGTGCCTGTGGCGTAACATGTGAATGTGGGGGCATTTCTTCTGCTTCGGTTCGTTTTCTCGTGGTGGTCATAGGTCTTGATCCTTTGGGAATACCTGTAAAGAATGCTGCACTGCACTTAAGGTCATGATCATATGTGTATCTTGACTTATTGGCGAGGGGATTGTCAAGGCAATGAAAATCACTACTCGAAGGATGTGACATAATATACTCAATGGAAGCAATAGCACTTCTCTCAAGAAAAGGAACCAGGGAATGAATAAGCAATCCTCAGAAGCATATGAGCCTAAATCCATGGCCAGGATTACTGCTACAGCGGCCTACTCTGCGCACATTCAAGAGGCGATGAGATTTGATAAACTCCGCCCCGCGGACTATTCCCTCGTGATGTCGATCATGCACGCGGTATCACAGGGATTTACTGAGAATCAGTGGGAAACAGAGCAGCAGAGCGCCGTCCAAGCTCTTCACAATCGGCCCCCCGACAAGGAGAGCGCCCATGCCGATACCGCTGACCGCTATGAACAGACTATTGCCTTGTTCAAGAACCTTACACTGTGGCCCTGGTAACACACCTGATGAACTTTGTTTCTGTTTGCTCCAGTTTTAGAACGGTTTACTCTGGAGATGATGCCTCACCTGAAGTGTTAAGACCGAGCAGCTTCACGGCATTCTCTTTGAGAATCAAGGGACGTACCTCCGGCCTGATCTCGATTTGCTCAAAGTCCGCCAGCCACCGATCAGGCGTAATCAGAGGAAAATCGGAGCCAAAGAGCATTTTGTGCTTGAGCAGCGTATTGGCATACTGGATAAGCTGAGGCGGAAAGTATTTGGGAGACCACCCCGACAGGTCGATATAGACCTGCGGCTTGTGCAGGCATACCGAAAGAGCTTCATCCTGCCAGGGGAAGGAAGGGTGCGCCATGATGATAGGCATGTCGGGAAAATCGACCGCCACGTCATCCAGGTACATCGGGTTAGAATACTTGAGTCGTATGCCGCCACCACCACGCGCTCCCGTTCCAATGCCTGAGTGCCCGGTGTGGAAGATCGCAGGCAAACCCGCCTCGGCAATGACCTCGTAGAGCACATAGGCCTTCGGATCATTGGGATAAAATTGCTGGATAGTAGGGTGAAACTTGAAGCCGCGCACCCCAAACTGTTCAATCAGGCGGCGAGCCTCGCGCGCTCCCATTTTCCCTTTCGCGGGATCAATGCTGGCGAAAGGAATAAGGACATCGGGATTCTCAGCCGCCGCCTCTGCCACATCTTCATTGGGAACGCGCACCTCACCTGTAGTAGACTCCGCATCGACGGGAAAGACTACGCAGGCCATCTTGCGCTCTCGATAGTAGGCGGCGATCTCAGGAAGAGTGGGAGAGCCGCTCTCATGCTTGAAGTAGCGCCGGGCCGCCTCCCGCACCTCTGCATCCCCAGGGGCTTCAGAGACATGGCGTGAGACATGCGCATGAGTATGCACATCGATTGCTACCAGGTTGGTTATATCCATAGACGTTTACCTCTTTCCTCACTCGTTTGCCTTCCAACCAACCATTCAGAGCATCTAAGCAGCAAACGCGATGAAAAGCTACATCGCTTCCGGGTTGGATATGAACTTGCGCAAGCGAGCATGTAAGGCGGCGATACCAGTTGTGTTTTCACGTTCATCAGGCCTTCCTGCTGTCTCGAATTGTACCATATGCCTCTCCCCAAAGGATGGTTATGTGCGCTAAAAAAGCGCCGGGTCAGGCTCCCTGGCATCTGCTACCATTGGATTACGATCTGTTCCGATACCTTCGCAACGGGCCGCTAAACTTTTTCTGGTAACGCGCTATCATCATGGCTGAGCAGGTGCATTCCTTCACTGGTCGGAGTAAAACCCGCACGGGCACCCGTGCGGGTAGCCTTTGTAGTCCCACCATCGTATACACCTACACTCTCAGAGTATACTTCAAGTAGACAAAGAGTCAACTGAACTATTGACAACATGTTAAAACATAACTTACAATTTATTCGACAACAATACTATGGGTTAAAAATGTTTCAAGGGATATTTTTAATCCTTTAAAAAAGCATCGAGATCCTCTCTATATCTATACAATCACAGGTAAGATTTCAGGCAAGATAGTTATCTGACTCATCAATTTTAACAGATGTCGTTAGTGTTCAACATCGTTTAACGGCTTTTGATAAGCTCATTAGCTGCCAAGAATATCTCAATTTGGTTGTCTCATTGATGGACTTTCGAGAATACAACAAGACATATTTTGCACCTAACTCGGTATAAACATAATTGCTAGTGGCTACAAATCAAAGCTTGTCTCACTCTGGTCGCGTTAGCAAGAGGAGCCGATATGGGACTTTTAAACCTGGATGAGCGACAAAAGTTTATCGATCTGCTGTGCCAATTGCCTGATATTAAGTATTTCCCGGTGCGCTCTTCGCTAGTTGTAACTCTCCCCGAAGATTTGCAGAATAGTATTGTGTACATCAACGCAATCAGACCTGATATTGAGAGCATCGTAGATAGGATAAGCGATGATGTTTGGTCACGGTCACGTTTACCTAACGACTCCTACCCAATATTGGAGGTCATTAAAATTGCTATAAGTTGGATCAGAGGATCTCAGGTTGAATTTGAGTTGCAGGACCTTATGAGCGTGCTAAGAGAGAGACTTGGACTTCCCCCTTAATTCAACTCCAAGTCCTGAAACTCCGCACTCATCGGGTCGATTTGTGCAAGAGCTTTACCATTTCATCCAAATAATGCCCGCATTAAAAATTATACTAGACGACATTCACAAAGCCTTTAGCCGCTACATCATTAAGCCAGACTGCCATGCCGAACAAGTTCATCTTAATAGGATATGCACACCTATTCGTGAGTTTCTCTCTCTTCTAAAGGAAGAACAATCTAAAGATGTGAAAGTTCAAGCGCATGGGCTGGTCTCTCAAGAGCGCATTGTTGGGCTTTAATAAACAGGAGGAAGAGGCGGAGAAAAGCATGGGACACTTTTGTGATAAATATGGCATAGTGATAAGGGATAATCAACCTGTTGACGCAAGAGAAGATATACAGAGGCAATTAGATATCGTTGCACAGCGACACGAATCAGTCTTAAAATCGGCTGAGTGGTTGTATAATCAATTATGTAAGCCATAAACTGCTCTGGCGAGCAATTGGCAGTATTTGATTGTGATGGAACTATGCCGGAGTCAGGTCATGGAGCCTAAGAAACCTGCTAAGAGCACTGGTCCTCCTCAGCAGCAAACAATTTTTACTTATCAAGAGGTTATTGATGGGCTTTCACAAATGCTACTTGATGAAGATTGGGATAGCCTTAAAAGTGACTCTCCGCTATTGAGTACCGTAAAATCGACTTTGCGTGATACTATTAAAGCTTTGGAAAAAATGGAAAGAGAAGGCAAAGAGAAAAATGTGGATATAAGCAGTGTTATAGGAGCAGTAAGAAAAGCCCATATAGCGCTGACACAAGCATTGGTGCTATTAAGCAAAAGGAATATAAAGTACCCCCAATATCTTGATAATTGCCGAGACTACCTTAATTTGGCTTCTGGCTTGATATCGGGAACTCAAAATAGAATTTGACAAACTAAGAAGTTTTGTGATATAATGTGGAACGTAAGTTCTATTTAGTTTGGAAAGGGCCATTATGAGTGAGCATACATATCCTGTATTTGATGACTTGGATGCCACAAGAGTTTGCTCAGAGAGGCAGTTACTAGAACTATTTGCTCCTCGGTTACGTCGCTATGAGTGGGCCATTTTGAACGCTCAAGATGAGTTGAAGGCCCTGAGGGGTTTATTTACTTCAGGACAGCGTGTATGGCCTGCCACCTCTGATGATGCAATAACAAGTTTAACTAGTATAAGTGAGCATAGTCGCAAGTTCCAAGCTTTTATCGAACCTTCTATTCACCTCCCTCTTGTTGTTGTTTCTCTACGACTTTATCTACTCTTAACTCTGAAACATATAGACTTCCAGATTATTAGATTAACCGAGTTGCTAACTGAGCTAAGCATTGCAGGAAAAACTGCGCTAAGCCAACCTACAGAGGAACGACAAGTCATCGTGCGCGAGTTGGACATTCTCATACAGTACAGTGAACAGACCGTGCAACAGGCGGAAGACTTATTGCACAGAGCTGAAGAGCGAGAATGTAGTACGGCGTGAACATGAAGCAGTTTATCACCTGTTCTAGTTGAATTTCCTCAAAGCCTGAAATATAATATAACCTGTACTAGATTGCTCTGTGCCGCTGGTATGTGGCTCTTTTCCCGAAGATGAAAGGAATTAGACTAGTATGGGGTTGTTACAACGGGAAGAGCGCGATGCGCTTTCTGATTTGCTAGTGAAGTTACCCAATATAGTGTATCCATCAGTTCGCAATCAACTTCTATCGGGCATTCCTCAAGATCTGAAAGCCCAGATCATATCTATTGGAGCCTCGAAGCCAGACCTAATTACTATGGTAAATGCAGTTGATGACGAAAACTGGGATGAGCCATACCAGGGAAGCTGGCCAGTACTTCAATTCATCCAGAATGCTATTTTTCATGTAGGAAAAACACCTCCTCTTGGTCAGAAGATGCAAGCCCTTCTTGATGTTCTTACAATACGTGCCGAGCAATGGCAAGCAGGTTCCATATTACCCTTGTCTGAGAATGACAGCAAACTTATAGATATAGAACTGCCTAATAAGCACAACAATGAACATAAAACCCAGGAAAGCAATGAACTATCTCTCGCTCCTTCATCAATAGATGTAGGCATAGTCATCGCTCTTAAAGAAGAATTCGCTGAGTTTTATAACGAGATTAAAACGCGCTGTAAAGCGCTTCGTGACGAAGAGACTGGCAGATACTACTATCAGTTCGAACATTCTAGTGTGATTTGAATCACCGATATCTATGTATTGCTACATTTGTTGGTGAAATGGGGGCGGTAAAAGCTAGCTTGACAACGCAAAGGCTTATCAGTCAGTGGGAGCCTCGCACTCTTGTCATGATAGGAATAGCGGCGGCTCTGAGCAAAGATGTCCGAATAGGAGACATTGTCATTGCCAGCCAAGTGGATGCTTATTTAGAGAACTCTAAGGCCGTTCCAGGCACAGATGGAGAGGGGTATGTATTTACGCTTAGCGGTGAAGTATATCGCAGCAGTAGTGCTTTACTCCATGATATACAAAATTTCGAATTTGTGCATCCTGAAATATTCCAGAATTGGCAAGCCAGTTGCAGACGTGAGCTTCAGCAATTGGTACCAAGGGAGAGTTTCAATCAACTGATTGCTAACAAACGGCTCCGAGATCAGGCCATAATAGCCGATGGGCATCTAGCATCTGGGCCAACCGTGGGAGCAGCTCCAGCCTTCAAGGATTGGCTGAAAAGCTCGGGACCCGCAAATATCTGGCGTTGGAAATGGAAACGGGGGGGGTAATGGCTGCGGTCTACGAGCAAGCTGACCCCAAAAGAACCTTAGTTATACGGGGTATATCTGACGATGGGGATGAACACAAGAAAGAGCTAGATGCAATAGAAAATGGAGCTTTTCGCCGTTACGCGATGCGCAATGCAATCCAATTGCTCTGGAGATTCTTCGATGCTGGGATCCTTCCTTCTAACAGACCTCCTGGCTCTTCAATAAGTTTGGGAAGCGAAGGAACCCTCTCCACCCCCAGGAATCCTGTGTCCAGGCTAAGGGCGGGAGAAAGTAGCGCTGGTTCGGCTCAGACTAGCAGTTCCACAGTAGTTCCCAAATCCTCCCGAACCAGTGCTTTCATTAGTTACAGCCATAAAGATAGGAAGTACCTCGAGGAGCTTCATATCCATTTGGCACAGTATGTACGTATGGGTGTCGTAGATTTCTGGGACGATACGAATATAGTAGCAGGGTCAGAGTGGCACGAGGAGATCAAGAAGGCTCTTCATCATGCTAAGGTTGCTGTCTTGCTGATCAGCGCGGATTTCCTGGCTTCAGACTTTATTGCGACTAATGAGTTACCTCCACTACTAGCTGCTGCCAAGCAAGAGGGGACCATCATTTTACCGGTTATCTTGAGACCCTGCGTTTTTAAAGATACAGAACTTGCTCAATTCCAGACGATCAATGCTCCTTCCACCCCATTAAGCAAGATGACACGAGGGAAGCGAGAAGAGGTATGGACAAAAGTAGCCGAAGTCGTCAAGAACACTTTGAAGATGTCGAAATAACCCAATGTACGTGCTGCATAGCACAGGAGTTCACTTCGTAGGCCAACTCTCCAACCTATTGCAGACTAGACTTCGCTCGTAAACTCATGAGCAGTACAGCAAATAGCTGCCTTATAGAGTCGTGCAAAGTATTAAGTAGGACTACTCCACATACCGTTAGGCCAACATCTACAGTGTAATGCTCGAATCATTCTACACGAAAACAGCAATCCTACACCCCCACCCTCGGCCTGTACTGTATCGCCTCCGCCAGATGATTCGCCATAATCGCATCGCTGCCCGCCAGGTCCGCAATCGTTCGCGCCAGTTTCAGCACGCGGTGATACGCCCGCGCCGACAGGTGCAACTGCTGCGTGGCCGCTTTCAACAACCGTTCACCCGATACATCCGTCTCGCAATATGTCCTCACCTCGTTTGGCCCCATCTCGGCGTTGCATTTCAACCTTGTGCCCTTGAACCTCTCCAACTGCCGCTCGCGCGCCGCCTGCACCCGTTTGCGATGGTTTCGGAGGTCTCGGCCTGCCGTCTTGTCCGACAGTTTCTCGTAATCCACGCGAGGCACCTCAACATGGATATCGATGCGGTCCAGCAACGGACCGCTAATCTTTTTCTGGTAACGCGCTATCATCATGGCCGAGCAGGTGCATTCTTTCACCGGGTCGGAGTAAAACCCACAGGGGCAGGGGTTCATCGCCGCCACCAGCATGAAATTGGCGGGATAGGTGATGGTTCCCTGGGCGCGCGAGATGGTGACTACTTTATCTTCGAGCGGTTGGCGCAAAACGTTCGAGCAGGTTCTGCCCAAATTCGGGGAGTTCATCGAGGAAGAGCACGCCGCGATGCGACAGGCTGATCTCCCCTGGGCGCGGGATGCGGCCACCGCCAACCAGCCCGGCGTGGCTGGTGGTATGGTGCGGCGAGCGAAATGGGCGCTGCATCATCAGAGGCATATCGGATGGCAACATGCCGCTCACACTGTAAATCTTCGTCACATCCAGCGATTCCTCGATGGTCATGCGCGGCAAAATAGAGGGCGTCGAACGCGCCAGCAGGGTTTTGCCCGATCCGGGAGGGCCGCTCATCAGAATGTTGTGTCCGCCACTTGCAGCCACCTCCAGGGCGCGTTTCACATGTTCTTGCCCGCGCACGGCAGCCATATCTTGCCCGTACACCACCGGCTCGGCCACATCGAGCAGGCGAGGATCAGGGATATACGGCTCGATTTGCCGCTCGCCATTGAGATGGCCCACCAGTTGGCCCAGCGTCTCCACCGGGTAAATATTGACCTCGCGAATGAGAGCCGCCTCCATCGCATCGGCGGCTGGCACAAACACCTCTTTGACATGCTTCTCACTGGCTAACGCCACCATTGGCAGCATCCCGTTGGTATGTCGAACCGTGCCATCCAGCGACAATTCCCCCAGGAACAGGCATTGCTCGATCTTCTCGTCCGGATTGATTTGCCCTGACGCTACCAGTATTCCAATGGCTATAGGAAGATCGTAGGCCGGGCCTTCTTTGCGCAGGTCGGCGGGAGCGAGATTGACTGTGATACGTTTGAATGGGAAGAGACAACCACTGTTCTTGATGGCAGAACGCACCCGCTCTTTCGACTCGTTGACCGCCGCGTCGGGTAGCCCCACGATGGTAAAGGCTTGCAGACCATTGGAGAGATCAATTTCGACTTCGACCAGCGCGCCTTCCAATCCGATAACCGCGCAACTTTGCACTTTCGCCAGCATAAGTATGTACCCCCTCATCTTATTTCACGCGCATTATGCATGAATTGGTCGAAAAATGCAAGCTATTCGATTCAAGTATTCCGACAACATGGTAGAATGAACAAAAATCGTATTATTCTAGTACGCCTGCAAGAAAGGCTTTGTCATGACGTTCAATTTACAGGATTTCGCGAGGGAAGATTTTTGTTATCTGACCACCACTGGCCGCGTCACGGGTCATCCGCATACAGTTGAAATCTGGTTTGCACTGCATAATTCGACACTTTACATACTCTCAGGCGGATTAGATCGAGCCGATTGGGTGAAAAACTCCCTGCGGCACCCGCGTGTAAGCGTCAAAATACGTGAAAGCATGTTTGAAGGACAGGCCCGACTGGTGAAAGATGAAGGCGAGGATGCGCTGGCGCGTAAATTGCTTTTCGACAAATATTCACCTACAGACGACGATCTTGAGGAATGGGCGCGAACTTCCCTACCTATGGCATTTGATCTTGCCTCTACCAACGCCTCTGAAGGCTAAGATAGTGGAACTTGCAAAAGGAGAGCAATGCCGTGAGCGATACTGAATTGCAGATGACGGAAAATCCGGTAGAAGCGGACTGGAATTTTATCGAAGAACAAATCAGACCCATCCGAATCTCTATTTTACCCTGACCCGCGCCAGGCTCGGCACCAGCGCCAGGATCAACAGAGCCGCCACGATACAAGCTGCGCCACCGCTAATGACCGAGAACGCGGGCGAAAATATCCCTGCAACCATGCCCGATTCAAACTGCCCCAGCATGGGGCCGCCAATCACGAACATAGCATTCACTCCGCTCATTCGCCCGCGCAGTTCATCGGGCGTGGTGAGTTGCACCACCAGTCCGCGCAGCACCATGCTCACCATATCAGCCGCGCCTGCCCCGGCCAGGAACAATACGCCCAGCCAGAGCGGAGATGGGAACAGTCCAAAGGCGATGATGCTCAAGCCCCACACGATCACAGCCAGGGCCACACCTAACCCTTTCCGGTTGATGCGCCCAATCAAACCGGTGAAGGGAGCCAGAATCACCGCGCCTATGGGCGTGGCAGCCTGGAGAATGCCCAGTCCCTGCGGGCCGATATGCAAAATTTCGCTGGCGTAAATGGGCAACAAGGCGCGCGGCGAACCGAAGAAAGTGGCGAAAAAGTCGAGCGAGAGTACCGCCAGGATCACAGGATGGGCGCGTAAGAAGCGCATACTATCCACAAAGGCCATTCTTCCTACCTGCGTGCGCTTTTCAATGGGAATGCGCGGCACCACCATCACCAGCAACGAGCCGATCACCACGAAGTACGAAACGACATCAAACCAGTAGGTATTGGCAACACCCAGCCAGGCAATCGCAAAGCCGCCAGCAGTCGGGCCAACAATAAACGTAAACTGCATCATCACAGAATTGAGCGCAATGGCATTGGCCATTTCCTCGCGTTTCACCAGGCTGGGAATGACGGCCTGGCGCGTTGGAAATTCAAAAGCCGAAACACTGGCCGAGACCAGTACCACGCCATAGATAATGAACAGGTTGATGACTTGAAAAATGGTGCAGAGCGCGAGTATAGTGGACGTTATGGCCAGCGTCACCTCGATGATGAGCAGCATTTTGCGACGATCAAAGGTGTCCGCGAAGACGCCTCCCACCAGCGAGAAGATCAAGCGCGGAATAGCCTGCACCAGCCCGATCAAGCCCAGCGCGACAGGGCTATGCGTCAGCAGCAACACCTGCCATGCGACCGCGACCACCTGCATCTGCGTGCCTGTTGATGATATGAGTTGACCCCAGAAGAGCAGCGCGTAGTTACGATTGCGCAATACCCCCCATGGACCCAACGATTGCTTACCGGGAGTGATTTCTACCGGCGGAGCTACAAATGGCACTAACGGTACTTCGGGAGCAGTTCCATCAGATGGTTCGATCTTCATGCTACGCTTCTATACTCGAAGGCAAAACGATGACCTCTTGCCCCGGCTTGAGCGTCATGCCAAGATCATCGGGCGTAGTGATAAGGCGGTTACTGACATAAATATGTATTTTTTTACGCACCTGGCCCTGCGCATCGCACAGTTGCTCCCACACCAGAGGATACTGTTGCTCCAACGCGCTCAGCAGTTGCTCAAACGTCTCCGCTTTCAGGAGCAATTGGCTTTTGCCGCCACTGAAGACACTGAGAGTCGAAGGAAGACGCATAATTACCGATGTCTTATCTTGTTCATTCATCATTCGCAGCCAGATTTTTTAATGGAACAAATTTCTAGTCTAGAGTATAGCACACATATAGAAACTTGGGCGGGCTTGCCCCCGCCCTGGCGTCGCGCTTCGTCATCTATCGTATAGGGTACGGGCTGGGCTTGCCCCCGCCCTGGATCATAGCAACCTCTACCGCTTCTTTAACGCTATTGACCACGCGCGCGCCGTATTGCAAAAGCGCGCGTATTGTCTTTACTCCTTCGCCGCCGGTATAATCACGCGCCTCAATACCGATGTGTTGCAAAAGGGCATCTTCATCAGTCAGAGTCTCGGCAGAAGCGTTATCATCAGTAGTGGAAACGGGAGCGAGCAATAGCGTTATCACGCCGCGTTGCGCGGCTTCCACAGCTTCGCGCAGCAGCAACAGGTTGCCGGGACCGACAGGCACAGGACAGAGTATCAATACTGTCACCTGTGTCAGGCGAACGCGCACCTCTTCCAAAACAGCCTGGGAGATGGGCGAGTAGGGCTGCTCGGTAATAACATCCTGGGCAAGGCGCAGGGCCAGCGTATGATCGCTATCACCGATATTCAAGGCTCCCGCGCTAAAAGGGATACGCGCATCCGCCAGCGCGCGCATCAGCAGCTCGCCAGAACCACCGCCTGCCATGACATGCACGCGCGGCTGTATCGCGTGCTGTTCATCATCGGCGACAACGTCGTTTCCAGGCGGCAAAATGCTGATATGCTCCGCGCCACGCAGGATGCCAACCTGCACGTTGATCCCGTAGACACGCCGCAGCAGGTGCGGCTCCAGCACTTCGGCGGGCGTCGCATCAGCCACGATGCCGCGTTGAAAGAGCACCAGGCGCGGGAAATAACGCGCAGCCAGGTTCAGATCGTGCATGGCAGCAATGACCGTGACACCCGTCTCGCGATTCAGTTTCTGCACCAGTTCCAACAACTCAATCTGGTATTTGATATCCAGGTGGGAAGTCGGCTCGTCGAGCAGCAGCAAGGCGGGCCGCTGCGCCAGCGCCATCGCGACCGTGACCCGCTGCCGTTCGCCCCCGCTCAATTCGTTGAAAATGCGCCCGGCCAGCGTTTCAATATCTGCCGCCTGCAAAGCCCCACGCACGATGCTCTGATCTTCTTTTGTATGCGAGCCGAGCAAACGCACATAGGGGGTGCGCCCCAGGCGTACCAGCTCTTCGACGGTAAAGGCAAAGGGCACGTGCATTTCCTGGGGAACGACGGCCACGCGCCGCGCCACCTCGCGCCTGCCCCACAAGCGCGTATCTCTCCCATCCAGTATCACCACTCCCTGTTGCGGGCGCAAAACCCCGCTTATCAGCCGCAACAGAGTAGTTTTGCCGGAGCCGTTTGGTCCCAACAGGCCGACCATCTCCCCGGCGCGCACCTGGAAATGCACTTCATAGAGCAAAGGTTGGCGATTATAACCAAAGGTGATGCCCTGCATGTCTAAAAGAGGAGTGTTGTCTACCATCGGTAGGCTCGCTTATTGTTTCGCAGCAGGAAGAGAAAGAATGGCGCGCCTACCAGGGCGGTGAAGACGCCAACGGGTAGGGTAGTTGGCGCAATTACTGTGCGGGCCAGCAGGTCAGCCAGGATAAGAAAAATCGCCCCGGCCAGCGCCGAGGCTGGCAGCAAAAGGCGATGGCGCGGACCAAGCAGCAGGCGCATGGTATGAGGCACCACCAGCCCGACAAAGCCGATCAATCCACTGATCGACACAGCAGCAGCCGTCAATAACGAACCTACCACGATAATGAGTAGTTTGTACCTTTCGACGTGTAACCCCAGGTGAGCCGCGCCCTCTTCGCCCAGCCCGAAGGCATCCAGCGCGCCCGAAAGCATCCACGCCAGCGCAAAACCCACCACAACAAAGCCCCCTACAATCACGTCTGGCGTCCATGTTGTCACCGAAACGCCGCCAGCCAGCCAGCTAAACAGGCTTTCCAGGGTAAACTGCGCGTGCGGGCTGATCGTCAAGATGAGCGTCTGAATGGCAACCAGCACCGCGTTAATAACCACGCCTGCTAATAACAAAGTCACAACGGGCGTTTGACCTCCAACACGCGCAATGGCATACACGAACAGCACTGAAAGCAAAGCGCCAAAGAAGGCTAGAATGGGCGTGAGCGAAAAATAAGCGCCATTGATAATAGTGTCGTATGGCAGAACGAAAGCAATGGCTGCGCCCAGCGCCGCCCCGGACGACGTGCCAATCAGGTACGGGTCGGCCAGCGGGTTGCGCAACATCCCCTGAAAAAGCACGCCCGCTATCGAGAGTGCCGCCCCCACCAGTCCCGCGCCAATCACCACCGGCATACGCGCCTGCAACACGATCACTTCTATCGTAGGGTCCCATTGACGGGCGAAATGAAAAAGCCTCGAGCTATTGAGCAGGATACGCGCTATAACGCTGGTAGGTATAGCAATCGCGCCAAAATTGACGCCCAGGAAAATCGCCACCACCAGCGCTATTACCAGCGCGCTCAAAACAAGCGATGCCGGCAGGCGGCGGCTATGTTCGCGCCATGACTGTATGAATGTAGTGCGTGTTGCCATTTTCATAATACGGCAGTATATTCATATCAGGCAGAAATGTGTCAACTGACCTTCCGTACAGTTGACAAGACGCATGGAGAGGATGATACTACACACTATACAGCTCAATACAGAGAAGCCAGCATCATGCTATTCTGATGTAATAACTTAAAGGATTTTCCGGTAGATGACCATAGAAAAAGAGTTTTTCCGGCAGGTGATGGGCCAGTTCGCCACTGGCGTGACGGTCGTTGCCACCGCGACCGGCGCCGGATTGTCAGGGCTAACCGTCAATTCGTTTACCTCTGTCTCGCTCAACCCGCCACTGGTACTGGTTTGCATCGATTTAACCAGTCAGACCCTCCCGTTTCTACGCGCAAGCGGGCACTTCGCGGTCAGCTTCCTCACGAACGAGCAGGAGGCCCTTTCGCGTTGTTTCGCCACCACTTCAGCCGAACACTACGACCGTTTCTGTAACGCGCCATACCACATCGCCGCGACCGGTTCGCCCATCCTGGATGGCGCGCTGGCTTTCGTGGATGCCCACATTGTGGCTGAATATCCCGGCGGCGATCATGCTATCTTCATAGGCCAGGTAGAAGCAATGGGCAGCAATGGCAAAGTCCAATTCTTGAATCCCGCCGCTAAAGAACGCAGCACGTTGACCGAATGGAGTGATGGAGAGCAGGGCAGTTCGCAAGAGCCTCAGCCTGACAAATGGCCGCTCGCCTACTACCAGGGACAATATCGACACCTGGCGCGTGACTACAAACGCCCCAGCCTCGCAGCCTACTATGACGAAGATTTCGATTGATTTGCTTGCCGTAGAGCAAGACCGTCATACAGCCCTGGAACTATTGCACCGCCGCATTCTCACGTGCCGCTTATGCGAGGAACAGGGCTACATTAAAATGGCGCGTCCGCTTGTGAACGGGCGAGCCAGTGACCGCATCATGGTGATTGGGCAGGCTCCGGGGCATCGCTCGGTGGCAAAGGGGCGCTCCTTCAGCGGGCCTGGTGGCAGCGTGCTGCAAAAGTGGTTGGAGCAGGCGGGTTTTCCACCCGGTTATTTACACGCGCACGTTTATCTCAGTTCGTTGACGCGCTGCGATCCGGGGCGCAATCCACGCGGCGACGGTGATAGACGACCATCGACATCCGAAGTCGCCCTCTGTCGCCCGTACCTGGAAGCCGAATTAGCCATATTACAGCCGAAGGTCGTATTGCTGGTGGGCGCGATGGCTATTGAAGCATTCCTGGGCAAGCGAAAACTGGAAGAGTGCATCGGCACTTTTGAAGAAAGCAATGGCATGATGCTGCTTCCGCTCCCCCATCCGTCCGGCGTAAGTCGCTGGCTGCTCGATCCCGCGCATCGGCAGTTGCTTCACCAGGCGCTGGCCATCCTGTCACAGAGGCGCGAAAACTTGGGGTTATAAGAGAAAAACCTGGACAGTTGCGGGAAGAAGGCGCAGGATGCAAGATTATTCTTGCGCCTTCTTGCGCATAGCATACTCGTGTACGCCCTGTTTCAGCGTACCCAGGGCCAGCGTCGCGCACGTCGGGCGCGTCATCACCAGTTCGCGTCCCAACTGCTCGATAAGATCCTCGAAGCTCAACTTTTCGATCTCGTCCGCCGTCAAACCCTGCGTGATTTCCGTCACATACGAGGCCGCGGCGCTGCTAATAGTACATCCCTCGCCATCCCAGTGAACCGCTTCGATTTTACCGTCTTTGCCAAAGCGCGCCTGCATAGAAATCGAATCGGCGCAGCCCGGATTGCCGCCCGTCTGGCTGACATCTGCGTCTTCCAACGGCCCCTTATTACGCGGGTTCTCATAATGGTCTATTAAAAATTCGATGGCTTCTTGGCGATCCATAGATTAGTTTCTCCGATAAATGGATAAATCCCGTTCTGTTGAATAGTAACAACCAAAATCGGGAATGATGAATGCATGGCCTCGTCCTGTAGGGACAAGGGGCGGGGTTGGGTGGATGCGGGGGCCTTGTGCTTGTCCTCGTCGGGATGCGACCAACTGGCCTCACGAAATCCCGACGAATCGTATTGCCACAAGGACAAGCACAAGGCCCCCGCCCTTCCTCGCATCCGCCCCTTGTCCCTACAGGACGGGGGCGGACGTTTTCTAATCAATGCTGCATTCGGTTGTCAAAAATCAACAGGTACTATTACGGCTTCTCAATAGGCGCGCGTACCAGGTTGCCCCATTCGGTCCACGAGCCATCGTAGTTGCGCACCTGCGGATAGCCGAGCAATCGCGTTAGCACGAACCAGGTGTGCGCGGAACGCTCTCCGATGCGGCAATACGTAACCACGTCATTCGCAGGATTGATGTCCCTGCCGCCGTAAATCTGGCGCAATTCGTCCGCAGACTTGAAGGTACCGTCGGGATTGGCTGCGGTGGCCCAGGGAATACTCTTGGCAGTAGGGATATGCCCGCCGCGCTGCGCTCCCTCCTGCGGGTAGTTGACCATGTGCAGCAATTCGCCGGTGTACTCCTGCGGGGAACGCACATCGATCAAGCGACGATTAGCGTCTCTCAGGCCAGTCAACACGTCGTCGCGATAGGCGCGGTTGGACTCATTGCGAGCCGGAGCATGGTAAGCGGTGGCCGTGAAATGCGGCATTTCTTTAGTCAGAGGTCGGCCCTCCGCCACCCACTTGAGACGCCCACCATTCATGATCTTCATGTTGGCATGGCCGTACATGCTGAACAGCCAGTAGGTATAACACGCATACCAGTTGTTCTTATCACCATACAGCACAATCAAGGTATCGTTGCTGATGCCCCAGCGGCTCATCAACTTTTCAAAGCCCTGCTGATCGATGAAGTCGCGCGTAACAGGGTCCTGCACATCGACATGCCAGTCGAGTTTCAACGCGCCCTGCACATGACCGATTTCGTATAAAAGCACATCTTCTGATGCCTCGATCAATCGTACATTGGGATCGTTCAAATGCTCCGCAACCCAACTTGTCTCAATCAGCGCATCAGGATGCGCGTACCCGGACGCGGCATTGGCTGCCGAAGTCGCGGTATCTGTCCATGACATACTCAAGTTCCTCCCTATAAATAGGTTTGATAGTATTCACACGCCCGTCCTGCTGTGACGGGCAGGAGAACTAGAACACCAGCAGCACATAATAGGCCGCCTCGTTTACTAGAACACATGGTATCCGATGTATATTCTACCCCGCAGGTCGGAATTAAGCAAGTTATTTTTCTAGTAAAAACAATGGGAACGCTAAAAGAGCGCTCCCACCTGCTGGTTCCACATACTCCATGCCAGTTCGCGCGCGTCGGCCACCACGCCGTAACGAGCGAAGAAGCTGCATACACACTCAATATCGCGCAGCAGCAGAGGAAACACCGCCTGATTCTGGCGCGGATCGATCGCCTGCGCAAAATCGATGATATTGACCGCTCCTCGCCAGTAAAGTATATTGTACTCAGACAGGTCGCCATGAATTCGGCCATGTTCGAGGAACAGCGCGATATTGCGCATAATGCAATCAAAGAGCGACCTCGCTTCATCTCGCCTGAGCTTCACCTCCTTCAGCAACGGGGCGGGATCATCAACGTCGCCGATATACTCCATCAGCACAGCGTTGCCGATCTGCGACAATGGGCGTGGCACGTTCGCGCCGCCCTCGTGAAGCAGGCGCTGTGTCTCAAACTCGTACTCAATCCACGATTTGACCTGCAAGGCGCGCCCCATGTGGCCCGCGTCAAAACGGCGCATGTTGCGCACAATACGTCCCTCGCGATCGTGCTGCAAGCGACTCTGCCGGTAAATGGCATCGTTTTTCAGGCTGCGGAACATGCGCGGTCGATAGACTTTCGCGGCCAGAAAGGCAGCGCCGGTGGCGGGATGCCCGGCGCAGCAATACACACTGGCTTCTTTACCGCTTCTCACAACGTGCAACACATCGGTAATCAGGTCTTCCTCGTAAAAATGCGCCAGTGACGAGAGAATCCAGGGACCATCGCGCCGGGATGCGAGAAAGCTGGGGCTGAACTCCGGCTTAACGCCGCCATCTTCTAACGCCTGCTCTTGCAGCCAGCGCTGCACCTCAGCATGACCCTCGTAGCTAGTCTTGCGAGTCGGCTTCGGCTTTTTCTTAATTCTCATAGGCCGGAACCGTTGGGTTTCTTCCAGTTCATTAAAATCTTCGTCAAATTCGCTATCGTAACGCAAAGTGAACTTCCTTCCTCAGAAGCAAAAACATGCGGGAATGTATACTTTGCCCTTACAAGCGCATTGCCAGAACTGAGCGCAGGCAAAAGCATACACGGAAAAAAAGTCTAAGGTTGGAGCAGCGAGACAGGAGACAGGAGTGTACGGGGAGAGGAAATGAAGCTAAAGCCAGATGCTTAATAGCTCAATACGAGGTGCGATGCGACAACAAAAACGTTTAACGATTGTCACCCATACCTGTTACCTGACCAGTATACTCGCAGACCCCAGTCTTGCTCAATGAGAAGATTGACATGTGTCCCTCCTTCTTGTTACTAATCGAACAGCTTCTGTAGAGAGTATAGGTACAACAGAACATAAAGTCAAGCAAAATTCCTACGAACCTTCGACCACCTAACGGGTGTTGGGGAATCGATTACGTGTATGGTAGGGGCGACCCTTGCGGTTGCCCCTACCATAGATTGGGCCGACCCTTGCGGTCGCCCTGGCACCCGATAGGCAGTGGAATCTCACTCGAAAATTGAAACGTATTAGATGCTTTTGTGTCTGAACACGTAATACACGCATTACACCCAAAATAGATTTATCATTGTATTTTCTGCATTGATTGGGTATACTCGTTGCATAGATCGTTTTTCTATTGCAGTGGAAGGAGCGTACTACTATGTCAGTTTTTGTAATAGTCGTCATGCTATTCTTTGCCATTGGCATCTGGTATGATAGCAGAAAACGCGCGGAAAAGCCGCAAAAACCACGCTTTCTCGTCTTTGATACCCAGGAAAAAAAAGACGACTAAATTTCCCGGTCATTCCCACAGCCCCACTTTTGCGAACAAGGCTAGCCGCTCCGCCAGCCCTGTATTGCGCTGCGTCACGCGATTATTTCTCACCGCGACTTCCAGCGCGCGCGGTTGCCCGATGAGTATGCACAGGCGTTTGGCGCGTGTGATAGCGGTATAGAGCAGGTTGCGCTGGAGCAGCATGTAGTGTTCGCGCGTGAGAGGCATGACGATGGCGGGATATTCGCTGCCCTGGCTTTTATGCACCGTCACGGCATAGGCCAGTGTCAACTCGTCCAGTTCGTGAAATTCGTAGCTGACGATAAGCGGCCCCGCTTCTTCCAGAAATTCGACTTTGACAGTCGAATTTTCGCGGTTGATGGCGCGTATCCAACCCACATCTCCGTTAAAAACATCTTTATCGTAATCGTTCCGTTGTTGCATCACCTTATCACCCACACGGAAAACGCGCCCCCCCCATTCTATGGTTGCCTGGGCATTCGGATTAAGGTGCGCCTGCAACTCTTCATTTAAGCTGTTTACACCCAGCGGGCCGCGATACATAGGGGTAAGCACCTGGATATCGGTCATGGGATTAAGCGCGTAATGCTTCGGTATGCGGTTCTGCACGAAATCGAGCACCAGACGTTGGGCGCGCACCGGATTATCCTCGGCGATGAAGTAGAAATCGGTCTTCTGCTCGCGTTGCAGCGACGGCATCTGCCCGGCATTGATACGGTGCGCGTTGACCACAATCTGGCTCTGCTGCGCCTGGCGAAAGAGTTCCGTTAAGCGCACGGTGGGAATGGTCTCGCTGCGCAGCAGGTCGCGCAGCACGTTGCCGGGTCCAACCGGCGGCAATTGATCGGCGTCTCCCACCAGCAAGAGATGCGCGTCGGGCGGCAGCGCCTTGAGCAAGTGATAAAAAAGCAGGATATCGACCATCGAGACCTCATCGACGATCACGAACTGATAGGGTAAGGGATTAGTCTCATTGCGCTGGAAGCTGTTATCGTGCGGGGCGTATTCCAGCAAACGGTGCAGGGTCCTGGCCTGGAAGCCCACCGCTCCCCCCGTCGCCTCGGTGAGACGCTTGGCGGCGCGGCCCGTCGGCGCCGCCAGTGCCACATCGATATTACGTTTGCGCAACACCATCAGCAATGCGCGCAAAGAAGTCGATTTGCCCGTTCCCGGCCCCCCTGTCAGAATGCTAACCTTTTTGCTGTAGGCCATCTGCACAGCTTCGCGCTGCTTCTCGGTCAGCGTCATATTACGGCTCTGCGCCAGGTAATCAAAGACCGCCTGCCAGTAGTTCTGGCTCACCGCAGGCAGTTTGCTCTCACTGCGCAGCAATGCGCGCAGGATGCGCGCCGAACCGTTTTCAGCGTGCCAGAAAGGACCAAAATAGATGCGCTGTTGCGGTTCTGGCTCTTCGATTTCCGACCAATCGAGCGGGGGTTCATCCTCACTCGAAGGCTGAGCATGTTGTGCCCGGGCTGATGATGTTGGCGTCGCCGGCAAGGGCGGTTCGATGAACACATCGCGTTCATTTTTCAGTTGCTCCATCGCCTCTGCCAGTAAGTCGCCGGAGGTTTCCAGAATCTCGGAGGAGCGGCGCAACAATTCGTTTTCCGGCAAAAAACAATGCCCATCATCGTTGGCCGCCTGCGCCAGCACGTATTTAAGGCCTGTTGCCAGGCGGGGGATACTATCTCGCGGCAAGCCCAGCTTGATGGCTATTTCATCAGCCGTGCGGAAGCCGATGCCGTTCACATCCTGCGCCAGCTTATAGGGATTCTCGCGAATAACCTTGATCGACTCCTGCCCGTACTGCTTATAGATGCGCGTCGCCAGGTTCATAGAAACATCGTGCGATTGCAAGAACAGGTGCAGCTCTTTGACCTCGTTTTGCTCAGACCACGATGCAATGATCTGCTCGCGGTCTTTCGCGCTAATGCCCTTAACCTCGCTCAAGCGTTCGGGCTGCTGCTCGATGATCGCCAGCGTTTGCTCCCCAAAATGTGCCACGATACGTTCAGCCTTCTTTGGCCCGATGCCTTTAATCAGCCCGGAACCGAGGTAGCGCGTGATGCCTTCGGGCGAAGCAGGCAAACGCTGCACAAACGTAGTGACATGCAGTTGCCGCCCATATTTGGGGTCTTTCTCCCATTCCCCATCCACCGACAACAACTCGCCCACCTGCACACCGGGAAGCGTGCCGACGATAGTTGTCAGATCGTCACGAAACAACCGACCGCTATCGTTGGGCCGAAAACGCGCCACAGTATAGTGATTCTCGTCGTTGCGAAAGACAATACTTTCAACCGAACCTTCAAGCTTTGGCATTCTGAACTATTCCGTCATATGATAGAGAAAGATGATATTTCATGCTGTATCTTAACACAGTTAGCTATTAAGCGTCGAGACACTATGCGTCAGGAGAGGCCCTCGCGGATGCCTGTCTCTCTTTCTTAATGCAGTAGAGAGATATGGAAGTACAAGACAGAGCGCCCATTGATCTTTGCCAATGGCGGGTAGGACGCAAGCGTCTCGATTAAGAAAAGAAGGAATTACAACAACCTATGACAACTTCACCGCAACCCACCAACAACGATAAAAAAGCCCGGGTGCAGGATTATTTTTCGCGCACCGCCGAGAGCTACGTTGCCAGTTTTTCACATCGCGCTGGCGACGACCTGCTGCGACTGATCGAACTGGGCGAATTGGACGCGAACCAGCAGGCATTGGATATCGCTACTGGTGGCGGGCATACCGCCCTGGCCGTCGCGCCTCGTGTCGGGCAGGTGACGGTGACAGACCTGACCCCGCGTATGCTTGAGAAGGCGCGTGAATTTATCTTACAGCAGGGCATCACCAATGCCGTATTCCAGGTGGCCGACGCCGAGCAACTACCCTTCGCGGATGCCACATTCGAGCGTGTAACCTGTCGCATCGCGGCCCATCACTTCCCCAACATAGCGCAATTCGTGCGCGAAGTAGCGCGGGTCATGAAAACGGGAGGGGTATTCCTGCTCATCGATTGTATGGCTCCCGGCGATGTCCAACTTGACGTATTCGATAATCGCGTCGAGAAGTGGCGCGACCCCTCACATGGCCGCTCATGCACGCCGGAAGAGTGGCAGGTCTTTTTCCAGCAAGCGGGCCTGACTATTGCGCATCAAGAATTTTTTCGCAAATCACACGACTATGATGATTGGACAGCCCGCGCGCAGCTGCCAGCCCATGAAAAAGCGCAACTCCAACGCTTTATCCTGGAGAGCGACCAACATATCCAACGGTACTTCGAGGTCAAACGCGCAGCAGACGGGCAGTTGGAAAGCTTTACCAACGACTTCATCTTGCTGAAAGGCCGCAAAACATTTTGAAAGATTTTTATAATGGTAAGAGCAGGTCACAAACTTATCACGTTCTCTCTAATAAACATCGGTGCATAGAAATACGCTTGACAAACCAGAATCTTTCGTTTAGACTGGACAAAACGATTGTTGTAATTATACCTGTACAATTAGTGGGTTGTAGTGAATAACTCTATGAAGGATGAACAAGCATTAAATCAATCTCAATCAGCAAGTCTTCCTGCTACGACCTATAGTAGACGGCTTGATCATACAATACAAAGCAAAATCCAGAGCCTATTGCGATCACTTCGCCATGCCAACCCTAAATCAATCGCCGAACTGTTGCAGCAAATCGAGACAACTACCACTCCACGGCAGCTAAATAAGCGTATCAATATACTTCAGAGCAACATCTGGAATTTGCCCAAACAGGAGCAAACGTTGCACTGGGAACGCCTGGCGAATATTCTGGTAGCGCATATCCAGCAATCCAGGCAACGCGCTTTGCGTATCGAGGCTGCTGGCTGGCTGCGTATGATTACGCAGGCGGCCTATCTTCAGCAACCTCAACAATCATTCGTAATATTTGTTGCGGCAGCGACCCGCAACGATCTAAGCGACACACACGAACGAGCGATTTATCTCAAAATGATTGTCGATTGCTTCTGGCCGTTCCGCTATCCCTATCCCGCTTTTACGTGGGAGGTATTCCCTGCCAACAGCGTCTTTTACGCGCTGGCCCCCCTGCTTTCTCATGCTGATGACTATGCGCAAAGTATGCTCGTAGCCATTTTCAGCGAGCTACCCACGCTTGACGAAGATGAAATCACCGCGCATTTGTTGCCCGTCGCGCTGCAATGGGCCGGGCATCAGGACAGCGAACGCCGTCAACGCATCACCACCATTCTGGCCCGCATTGGCCACGCGGATGCTCAAGCCGCCTTACAACGCCTGCAATGCGATGCTGACCCCATAGTACAAATCAGCGCCAGCCGAGCCGCCGAAAAAGAACAATCTATCTGACCCCTTTTCTTTCAATGGCAGAAAAATTGAGTACTTCCCCATACCCGCTGCATCAGGTACGTCCATGCCGGCATTGGTATGACGATGAAGCGCAATTCTGCTTTGCTCCAATGCCTGCACTTATCGGTTAAGTACTCATATATTGAGTATATGATTTTACTCTCATTCTGTCAATAGCCTCCTGCGCTTCGGATTAACTGGTACCTTTTCACAATTTCAAAGAAACAAGGGACAATAATTATGAATTTTCTACATCATAGGTTATAATGAACCTGTCTTCTGTAAGACGTGAGAGCAAAAAAGGTCAAACTCTCTCAAGCAGGCAATGAATATTCGCCTGTTCCGGCACACGCGCAACCTTCTGTGGGGGGATAGGATATAAACTCATGAATAACAAGGTTACCTATCGTCAACAATTTACTCGTTGTGGCAAACAACGCTGTCGTAAATGCAAAGAAGGGACGGGTCACGGGCCATATTGGTATGCCTATTGGAGTGAGAACGGTCGCACTATCAGTAAGTATATTGGCATACACCCACCCGCAGGTATCGAGCCTACGCCTGGAACATCTATGCCCGGCCACGCGCATCCATCGACGATGGAACCCGATACAGCCATTGCTACTGGCGCAAAGCATACAATAAGCGGGGCCAGCGCAATAACCCTTGAGGCCATAAACACAACACCCGCTCAAAAAACATCAGAGATAGCGCCGCCTCGCGTAGAAGGAAACCATCACAACCCTGTTTTGCGCATTTACCTGCTTGGGCAGGTACGGATTGAGCGCGAGAATGGCAGCGAATGGGAAACCGTCTCCAGTCGCACCTGGCATCGCCGCCGCGCTCGTGCCCTGCTGGGATGTCTGCTCAGTTCAAGTGGCAGAAAAACAGGCAGAGAGCAAGTTATGGAGGCACTCTGGCCCGATCTAGATATCGAGACAGCCGCCAACCGCTTAAACGGGGCGGTGCATGAGGTGCGCCAGGTGCTCGAGCCTCAGATCACGCGCCCCGCCGCTTCACGCATGTTGCGCCTGGAACGCGATATTTTAATCCTGGCCGACGCCAACTCCATATGGGTAGACGCGGACGAGTTTGAAAGCCTGCTCAACAAAGCCAATGCTACCACCGACGTTGAACAGGTAGAACAGCTTCTGGAAGAAGCATCTAAACTCTATGCCGGGGATTATTTGCTCGAGGAACTCTATTCTGAATGGGCCACCCCGCGCCGCGAATCGCTGCGTCGTGGCTGGATGGGCTTGCTGCTCAAACTGGCGGAATTACGTGTAGCACGCGGCGCACTCACCAGCGCCATCGAGCCGCTTGACAGGCTACTGGGCGCAGACCCGACGCACGAAACGGCGGTGCGTCGTCTCATGGTAATTCTCACACAACTCGACCGGCGGGGAGAAGCGCTGCGCATCTATCGTCGTCTGGCGGACACGCTCGCCCGCGAGTATGAAAGCGACCCTCTACCAGAGACTAGCGAACTGTACGAAGCGCTGCGCAGCGGCACATTCCAGATGCCGCGCTCCCCGGAAATATCTGCTGTAGAAACATCCCTCCCGCTTTCGACACCCGCGCAACCCGTTGCAGCTCCCCTCCAATCAACCGGAGCCGTAGCCAAACCTGTCTTCTTTCAGCGTCCCGCCTTACAGTTGGGGCGGCATAATCAGAGTAAACTGGTCGGGCGCGAACGCGAACTGGCCGTCATACAACAGTTCTTGCTGACCCTGGAAAAGATTGCGCCAGAAGAGCCGCGCGACACTCTGACATCCGGTAAAGCGCGCATTGATGGAGCAAAAGATGATCATGCCAGCAGGCGCGGGCGAGTGCAGAAGATCACACATTTCTTACTTCTGATGGGCGAATCGGGCATAGGGAAAACGCGCCTGGCCGAGGAAATCAGCTACGAGGCCAATGTGCGAAACTGGTCGGTCGTCTGGGCGCACGCCTATGAACAGGAGGGAACTATTCCCTATCGACCCTGGACGGAAATCCTGCGCACGCTTTTGAAAGATGTACCGGCGGAATTTTTGCTGGAAAGCCTGGAGTCACCCGAAAAACCGGAAACGGATGCTCCCTCATCCAGAAACGCCAATGCATCCTCACCAGCATTCACCCGGCTCACCCGGCTCCGCACCCTTGCGCCCGAACTGGCTGAGCGCCTGGCCATCGACGATTCGCAATCCCAAACCACCTCGCCGCTTACCCCCGAACAGGAACGCCTGCACCTGTGGGAGGCTACAACCGCGCTGCTCAGCGTCATGAGCCGTTCTACACCACTCTTACTTGTATTGGATGACCTGCACTGGACTGACGACAGCAGCCTTGAACTCTTAGCCTACGTTGTTCGTCATATGCAGAATGAGCGTATCGCCATTGTGGCAACCTGCCGGGATATCGAACTCGCGCCTACCTCAAACCTGCGCACCCTACTCAACGACCTGCGGCGCGAACAGGCGCTGATTACCTTGCCTGTGCATCCGCTGGACGATGGACAAATCGGCTCGCTCGTGGCACACCTGCCGCAGATGATTATCCAGAGTATCCAGTCGCAAGCGGGAGGCAATCCTTTTTTCGCGGAAGAACTGGCGCGTGTCAGTGAAATCGGTCTGCCTCTTCTCTCTCCACTCGAGAGCAACGCGCTCGCGCTTTCAATACAGGCCCCAGAGGTCGAGAAAGCAAAACCTGGCGGCCCTCACCATTCCTCGATGATGCCGGAAACCATCACTGCCGTACTCGACCGCCGCCTGAGCAGGCTGAGTAACGATTGCCAGCAACTATTAAGCAAGGTTGCCGTTCTCGGTGGTTCGTTTGAGTTCAGCCAGCTTGCCTACATGGTCGGAGATCAGGGTTTCCACGAGGATGCCATTCTCGATATGCTTGAAGAAGCCCTGCGAGCCGGACTTCTGACAGAAGAGGGAACTGGCACGCATATCACCTACAATTTCTGGCACCCATTGATTGTCAGTCACCTGTACAATCGCCTCTCCGCGGCTCGGCGCGCGCAATTACATCGCCGCGCTGCTAACGCGCTCATGCTGGCACATCCCGGCAACGAAGAAGAAGTGGCCGCCGCTATCACCCACCACCTGAGTAAGGGAGGCAGCGATCCCGCCTCCATCGCCAGATATGCCGAACTTGCAGCTAATCGCGCCTATGCGCTCTCCGCCTATTCCGAAGCAGAGCATTACTATCGCATTGCTATCGAAGCCATCTCCCGTGGAAAACACGCGAAAACACATACATTTGAAGATCCCTTGCACCTGGCCAGTTTGTTAGAGCGTGTGGGAGAATGCAACAATATCCACGGCAACTACGAGGAAATGCGCCATCTGTACGAACGCGTGCTAGAATTGCGCGCTCAGTACCACCCGGAAGAGACCCGGCAATATTGTCAGACGGAAGCGCAACGGCGCGCCCTCATTTTGCGAGAAATCGGGCGCGCCTGGACAGAAATCTCCGATTTTGACCATGCCTGGCAATGCTTTGAACAGGCGAAACAGATCATGCAAGAGGCAGGGGTCACGTCCGGTTCTGCCTGGGCATGTCTGCATATGCAACAGGGCAACATCTGCTGGCACCGGGGCAACTATGACGAAGCGCAGCGCTACGCGCAAAAAGCGCTCACTGTGCTTGAAGAGGCTATGCACAATCAACAACAGGGCAAGCCCGACCTGCCTATCACCGCTTCCGAATTGCCGACGTACACCGCGCTCGCCATGGTTGACAGCGCCATTGATCTTGGTCGCTGCTATGAATTACTCGGCATCCTCGCCGCTACACTTGGCCAATATAGCGAGGCGCTTACGCATTTGAAGCGCGAACTATCCATCTTCGAGCAACATGACGAGGTCTCCGCCTTAACGATGGTGTACGGCAATCTGGGCGCGGTTCATGCCATGCGAGCAGAAAACGAAATCGCGCGCACCTACTTCAAACAGGCGCTGGGCATGGCCGAACGCAACAGCGACCAACCCAATGTGGCCTTCGTTACGGGGAATCTGGGCGATGTCGCGGCGCGCTGCGGCGATCTGCTTGAAGCAGAAGAATGGATGAGGCGCAGCATCGCCGTTACCGAACGCATCAGCGAAAGGGAGCAGTTGAGCTGGAATAATGTCGTCCTGGCGACCATCCTGCAAGATCAGGGCGATATGCAAGGCGCGCTGGCATCCATTCGACGCGGCATTGCCCTGGGACGCGCCATCAAAAGTGAGCGCTTCACTGGTTTTGCCCTCGTTACTCTGGGTGACTGGCGCATCACCAGAGCCATAGAGGTGTGCAATATCAATTTCATTGATGCCGGTACGCTCGTTGCCTTACAAAAAAATGGCGGCGTAGATAGGCTGGCGCGAGCGCGCAAAGCATTAGAGCGCGCTCTGACACTCGAAAGGCTGGACGCGGAAGTGTACATTGAGGCGCGCCTCAACCTGGCAATCGTCTTTTTCCTGCTGGGTGAAGTCGAACGCGCGCAACAGGTAGCAATGCAAAGCATGAACGACGCTCAAGAACACGAACTCACGCGCGCCCTGGGGCGCTCACAACGCCTGCTTGGCAGGATATTAGCTGCTCAAGGGCATTCAGTCGAAGCCGATGGCTATTTTGAGCAGGCCATCGACATCTTTTCTCGACACGAGATGCGCCTGGACTATGCCCGCACACTACACTCCTTCGGTGTAACGTTGCTGCAACAGGATTCAGCAGAAGAGCCGTCATTCCAGCGCGGTCTAGTTTACCTGCAAGAAGCTCGCGCCATTTTCGCTAAATGCAAAGCCACTATCGACCTTAATCTGGTCGAGCGCATTCTTGCTAATTCCGAATACGAAAATGCCCGTGTATAAACAATGGATCCAGGGCGGGGACAAGCCCCAGAAGCGCGAACGAAAGCACCGCTGTCATCCTGAGCGAAGCGAAGGATCTCTCGCCAGGCAGTGCGCAGATCCTTCGCTTCGCTCAGGATGACACCGTGACAGATGGCACTCTTTGGCGACCAGTGCCTTTCTAAAAAACCTGCCAGCGAAAGACGTACAGGGTACGGGCGGGGCTTGCCCCCGCCCTGGCACTGGCAGTAGATTTCAAAGGAGTATCTATTTCATGGCAAACGACAACGCAGAATTAACGTATCTACAGCAACAACAGCAAACGCGACACCAGATTGAAGAGAGCATCACCCGCGCCTTCGCCCCAGAGGACGACGGACTGCGCAACGCTCTGACCTCTGCCAGTGCAGCCGGTTTACCCGAAATTCAAATTTCGCCCATTCAGGGCAAGCTGTTACAAGTGCTTGCAGCCGCCTGCAACGCCCATAAAATACTGGAAATTGGCGCGTTGGGCGGCTACAGCGGCATCTGGCTGGCGCGCTCGCTGCCCGCGGGTGGACGCATGATAACATTGGAGATCAGCCCGGAGCACGCTGCAGTTGTGCGCAACTCCTTTGAGAAGGCGGGTGTCGGAGACCGCACAGAGGTGCGTGTAGGCAAGGCGCTCGACCTGCTGCCACACCTGGCAAGCGAAGCCCCTTTCGACCTCGTCTTTATTGACGCCGACAAACCACCCTACCCCCAATATCTCAAATGGGCATTGCGGCTCACACGCCCCGGCAGCATTATCGTCGCCGACAATTGCATTCGCGGCGGCAAAGCCTTTCTCTCCCCGCAGGATGAGGTGATAACGGGCGTAGCGGAACTAAACCGCCGCATCGCCAGCGATCCACGCCTGGCATCGCTGCTGCTAGCAATGGACGAGGACTACACCGACGGTTTTGCGATCGCTATAGTCAAATACTGATACAAGCAGCAAAGCGCGTTACAACACCAACTGTTCACGATGCGAGCTATCAAAAGCGCGTCCTGGGTCAAACGTATTGAGATCGATAGTCGCGTAATCGAATGGCGCAGGCATACGCACTTGCCCGTTTTCAACATCGCCCGACAGTATGGCCTCGACCAGTAGCGCGGTAATTGGCGCGTGCATCAGGCCGTGTCCAGAGAATCCTACAGCGTGGACCAGGTTCTGCTGGCACGCATCGCGACCGATCAACGGGTTGGCATCAGGCGTGGCACCATAAAATCCTGTAGTTGTAGCAACCAGGCCGCCCGCGTTAGCAAGCAGCGGGGAGAATTCATCTACCTGTTCAAGGATTGCATATCCATAGTTGTCAATGCCGTTATCATGGCGAAATGGAGGGTCGATGCGGTCCTGATCGGCATCGTTGAAACGTGTCTCCGGCTCGGTCTCATGCGCCCAGGCCAGCAGCAAGAGTTCTTGCTCTGGTCGCGAGTGCGCTCCGCGATGGCTTCCTACCCCGTAAATAGTCATGGGAAGCTGCTGCCAGGCCGTTGCATCCATGACCGGCTGCGCGGGTTTCAGGAAATATAGGTAGCGTTTGAGTGGAGAAACAGGCAGTGCCATGCCACCTATGCGCGGGCTGAGGCGAGATGCCCAGATATTGGTTGCGTTAATGAACCAGTCAGCCTCAAACGTTCCCTTATTTGTCACCAAGGCGCTTATACGATCAGCATGTAGCACAGCGCCAAGCACCTCGGTGTGCTGCTGCACTTCCACACCCAGTTCTTTTGCCCGCCGGAACCCCTCGCTATAGATCATATGCGGAATGAGAAAGCCATCGGTCGGACACCAGGTGGCTCCCGTCAACTGGTCAGGCAGAAGATGAGGCCAGCGTTCATGGACATTTTGCGGCGTCATCACTTCGACAGGAAGTCCGAGGCTCTGCTGCATAGTGGCAGCCGCCTGCGCGTGTTGCCAGACGCGGGCTAATTCCTGTCGCTTGCGCGGTTGCCACGCGGGGATAACATCTGGGTCTTCATAGAGGAACAGGTAGCCATTCTGCCGCATAACAGCTTGCTGGCGCACATCGGCAGGGCTGCGCAAGAGTTCATGGAAGTGGCTATACCACCACTCGCTGTATTGCATCCCAACCACCGTCTCCTCCGTGCTGAACTGCGCTCGAATACCCGCCGCGGAACGGCTGGAAGAGCCATTGCCCGGTTGGGCCTTCTCCAGTACAGTCACACGGAAACCGCGCTCGGCCAGGCGAACGGCGATAAGCGCGCTCGTCGCACCACCACCAATAATAACCACGCGCCCGGAGGAAGAGGAAAGTGCCATAAAAGATCGTCCTTCCTGGATTCAATAACCGTTGCACAAACCTGCCCGACAGTTCATACTTGCAAGTATATATTATATTCTAAGCGTTTGGCTGCGAGCGTTCCCGCACAGCCAGGTAGCTTCACACAATCTGTCTTTTGAGGAGTTTTTACAAGCATGACCATAGACACCGACTTCCACAGCCACGTCGCGCGCAGTTCCGCCCGCCAGATGGCCCTGGCCGCCAGAGAAAAAGGACTGCGTATGCTCGGCCTATCAGAGCATATCTTCATGATGAGCGAGGCGCGTCCCACCTTACAACACATGCCGGACGAAGGTCCACTTCTCTCGTTCGGAGCCTACAGCGACGCGGTGCGCGCCGCCGCGCACGAAGTCTCCATCGAGACGCGCCTGGGGCTGGAGGTTGACTTCATTCCGGGTCTCAACGAGCAAATCCAGGCCTTCTTGCCGGGCCGCGACTGGGATTTCCTGATCGGATCGGTGCATCAAGTCGATGGCGTAATCTTCGAGGATGATAGTGTCTCTAACCGGGAAAAAGGTGAGGCGCGCTGGCTGCGCTATTTCGCGTTGCTGCGCGAGGCCGCCGCCTGCGGCGCGTTCAGCCTGATCAGCCACCCGGTGCGCATGCGCACCGAAAACGCTTTTCTCCCACCCACTTTTGACGAAGAACTGGAACACCTGGCAGCAGAGGCCGCGCGCTGTGACGTGGCATTAGAGATCAACGGCTTTGACGTGTTACGCTATACGAACCTTGTGCGCCGACTTGCACAGGCGTGCGCGTTGCACCATACGCCTGTCAGCGTAGGCTCAGACGCGCATTACCCGGCACGAGTCGCGCAAGCTCACCAGCTTTCAGAAGAAATCTTGCGCGAGGCAGGCATCCGCGAAGTCAGAATCTGGCGGCGTATGGAGCCTGAAACCTATCAATTCTAAGCCGCAGCCTGAAGCGTTGATACACTGGCACCCGGCGTGGCCGTTATGCTGGTGACGCGCAATTGATCCCAGCCGATTAACTGCTCATAGGAACCGGGCAGATAGGAGAATAGCTCTCGTGATGTCTGCGTCGTGAGATCGTCATACCAGACCCCGCGCAGGGAATCGGCCCGGTTGCCATCCTGTACAACCAGCCCATGTCCATCGGGAGCCAGCATCACGTCCCCCGCTCCTACAAATGCCATCGCGGGAGCAGCATTTTTCATCACTACGAGGTCTTGCTGTGGCGTTGAACCCATCTTCACTACCTGATAATTATTCAGCGCAATCTGTAGATACAGAAGCGCGTGATCGGGAGCAAAACCGAGCAGGATGCCTCTCCGGCTGAGCGCCCGCGCTCCAGAACCATCACCGCTCACCATATACAAAGCGCTTCCAGAACGCGATAACTTGTCGGTTTGCCCCTCGCAATAGATGCTCGAATCGGCGGGATTCAACACACAATGGGTAAAATAAAGACCGCCTGCATCAGCAATCAATTGCTCTTTTTCGCCCGTCGCCAGATTGCTACGATAGATCACCGTTTGTTGCGCATTCTGGAAGTACAGGTAGGGGGCATGATAGAAGAGCAGGTAGACATTCCTCAGCGACGCGAATTGTTTGACCGCTCTGCCCGTGTGAATATCAAATTCCTCAACGCCGCTTTGCGCAAACGCAAGGAGAATATGCTCGTTATCCAGCCAGATAGCAGTATTCGCGCCACCGGCAGTTACTCGAGTAACATAACTTCCATGTTGTCCCATGCGCAGAGTCGTGTAGATGATCTGACCTTGAGAGGAGAAATGATACAACACATCTTTACCATCTGGTGACACCCTTTCATACTGCGTCCCTTGAGCAGATTGGTCAGTTGGCGTCATTTGCTCTCTCGCACCACTTGAGGTATCGACGTTGTAGAACTTGCTTATTGCCGGTAGAGTTGAGAGGAGAGAGACGCTAATAATTACAGAAGGCCAGTTTTTCGCCTCATCGTGTAATACCGGTGTACCGCTATGGATCATAAAATGATTGAAAACACCCAGAGCCGCAAAGATCAGCGCGGCAGCCGTTGCCAGAGCAAAGCCGTTGCGCAGCCAGTGGCTTGAATGGTTCGCGGATGGGTGTTGAGAATCTGTTGCCTGGTTGAAATGACCGTTGCCATTGCTGTTATCCAATCCATCACTTCTGGGCTGGATAAGCTGCACAAACACTTCCGGCAGCATGTAGCGCTGGCGTTTGGGGTTAGTTGATGGAAGTTCCATCTCCTCCGGGGACATTTGACGCGCCAGAGACAAAATACGATCAGTTGTTGAGGGAACCCGTGATTCAGCATCGACCAGGTACCGGCGCATGGCTATACGCTGTTGCAGGCGCAGCGAACGCGCTTCGGCAATCTTCGCGGAACAGACGGGACAGTCTGGTACATGCGCGCGCAATTTTTCTATCAAATACTCGTCTTGCTTGTCCCTGGCATCTGTTAAAAAAACCTGCTGAAATGCGCGTTCTTCTCCTGGCGCGTCCAGATCATTCAGCAGACGCAAACAATGCGCGCTAAATTCGCATGGCGGCAAAGCCCTGGCATCAGAATACGTCATGACCGTCCTTCCTCCTCGAGTTTCCTGTAAAGCCGCTGGAACGCCTGGCGAGCGCGCGAAAGCCGACTGCGCACAGCTGAAAGCGTATCTTGCAGCGTTTCCGCAATCTCAAGATAGGAGAAGCCTTCGGCATCAAGCATTAAACACATAACCGAAGTTGGCGGAAGTTGCTGCATTACACGTTCAATTAAATCACGCTGCACAACCTGTTCCTCGAAATACTCATCGCTCACCAGGCACGCTTCGCCTGCTTCATCAAAGGCGTCTTCTCCGTATCCCGGTGGCGATGAAAACGGGACCACAGTGACATGCTTATGCCTTCTCCATTCGCTGCGAACCTGATTTAGCGCGATTCGATAGAGCCAGGGAGCAAAGCGCAACTCCTCTCCATTCATGCGTGGCAATGCGCGATACGCCGCCAGGAAGGTATCCTGGCAAAGGTCCTGCGTCAACTGGCTGTCCTGTGTCAGGCTATACAACATACGCCGGATGCGCGGCTCATAATAAACAACCAGTAGCTCGAAGGACTCCATCGAACCTTTGCACGCTTCAAGAGTGAGTTGGGGCTCGTTTTCCAATACGTTCATACGGCTCCCAGTATTCAGTTGAGGCTGAATTCATTCCTCTTAAGAGGGATAATGCAGACAATTGTAGTTTAGTTTCGTTTCAATGGGCGATCATTCAGTTGGCGGTCATAAAGAGAAAGAACACCCCACCTTTTATTATAGAGTATAACGTCACGTTTAGACTATGAAGTAGTTCACATTTTGCAAGATGAACACACTATTGTAAGTATATTAGCCCTTGTTGGAAGGTCGTTTGAGAGCAATGACAGGAATTTCGCGGGGAGCTTTCTGCTGATACTTACCATAGGGAGGAAATACCTCCACGGCTTTCTCAAACGCTTTTTCCCGCTCTGCGCCGGTGAGAATTCTGGCAGTCGTCACAAATTTCTCGTCACCTACCTCGACCGTCACATCAGGATGAGCCAGCACATTGTGGTACCACTCAGGATGGTTTATCGAGCCGCCCTTGGAAGCTATCGCCAGTATCTGATTGCCATAAGGAACATACATCAGTGGAATAATGCGAGGTAGACCAGTTTTGGCTCCTTTAGTTGTCAAAAGGATGAGAGGAGCCCAACCCTTGACTTTGCCACCGTTTTCACGAAATTCTTTGATAATTGGCTCATTTCGCTCTTGCCATTTATTCATTTTCTTGATCTCCGATTTTTACTCTTCTTACTGGCCGTTTTATACCGGCAGACATTGCCCACTAGAGTCAAGACTCATTTGACCGCGTTTCAATGGGTCTGAAACGTGGTACACTGATCGTCTCGGAAACGGCATCAAATACAACTGTCACAGGTAAATCAACCCGCAAGTCGCCAGGAGCAGCCTCAACGATGTTGCTCATCAGACGCGGACCTTCTTCCAACTTGACAATAGCAACGTTATAGGGTGTATCATTGCCAAATTCGGGCGATTTGTTCTGGTGAATGACTGTGTACGAATAAATCACACCGCGCCCGCTGGCCTGCTCCCAACGTAACGTGTTAGCGCCGCACTGCATACAATACAGGCGCGGATAAAACTGGTAGCGCTGGCACTCCTCGCAATATTGCAGCAGCAACACCCCTCGCTGGCAACCTTCCCAGAATGGGCGATTTTCTTCCGTAATCACTGGCAATGGTTTCGGACGACTGGTGTCGAACATTATGCGTACTCCATTCCGCTAGCCAAAAGTGATTTTCATTATATCACCATTTTCTTCACAGCTCAGACAAGTGGAGGTCCAAGCTGTCATCCTGAGCGCAGCGAAGGATCTCTGCGCCGGGCAAACAGACCCTTCGCTGCGCTCAGGGTGACAATCTGGATTCTTCTCACACCTCTTAATCGTTCGCGAAGTTTGCGAAAAAACCAGCGTTGTGCATAAATAAAGATCATGCGAAAGGGATACTATGAAACACAAAATCATTCTTGACTGCGACCCCGGCCATGACGATGCCATCGCCATCTTGCTGGCTGCCCGCCATCCTGAAATCGACCTGCTCGCCATCACAACCGTCGCTGGCAACCAATCGGTAGAGAAGACCACGCGCAACGCGCTGAAAGTCTGTTCGCTGGCGAACATCCGCCATGTCCCTATCGCGAAGGGCATGGATCGCCCACTGCTGCGCCCGGCCAATCACGCGCCCGATATTCACGGCGAGTCGGGCATGGATGGGCCGCATATTCCCGAACCCGACATCGAACTTGATCCCCGTCATGGCGTAGACCTCCTCATCGAACTGTTGCTTAACTCCGATGGAGACATCACGCTTGTGCCAACCGGCCCCCTCACCAACATCGCCGCCGCCATGCGCCGCGAACCCGCCATTGTTCCCAAAATCGCCGCGATCTCGCTGATGGGCGGCGCGATGGGGCTGGGCAATGTTACCCCTGCCGCAGAATTCAACATTCACACCGACCCGGAGGCAGCAGAAATCGTCTTTGGCTGCGGCAGACCTATCACGATGGTGCCTCTCGAAGTGACTCACCAGGCGCTTGCGACCGTGGATATAACGGCACGCCTGCGGGCCGCGCAGCGCCCCGTTGCCACCTTCGCGGCAGACCTGCTGGTCTTCTTCGCCGACACCTACCACAACGTCTTTGGTTTTCCAGCCGCGCCAGTACACGATCCCTGCGCCGTCGCCGCCATCATCGATCCCACTATCATGCGCGCGCATACCATGCATGTTGCCATCGAAACTACCGGCCAATGGACAACGGGCCGCACCGTCTGTGATGTCTACGGCAAATTTAACAAACAACCAAACGCGCGCGTCGGCTACGCCCTTGACGTGAAGCGTTTCTGGGATATGGTGATCGACACTATCCTCAGTTATTGACTAACACTGTGTGGGGACGCGATTCATCATGTCCCTAATGATTTTTACCGACATTCCCCTATTCGATTGTCAAAAATCATCAGAAGTATCAAAAAGTACCGCCAAACTTGTGTACTACGATACAGTCTGATACAGTAGATTTGAGACGTTCTTTACAATAATAGAAACATGCACGTTCTTTAATCCGGGAGTAACCAGGAAACAGGTATGGTAACGCAAGCGTTGTCACAACTTACTGCTTCAGCCAGTTGGCGCGATCCCGTCATTATCGTGGGGGCTAACCCCGTTGGCCTGATTACGGCGCTTGGGCTGGCATACTATCATATTCCCTGCATTGTGATCGAGGAGGGCGAAGGAACTTCACAGGAGAGCAATCAGATTGCGCTGCTTGACCAATATACGCTAGAAATCCTGGGAACCTGGGGCGACGCAGCGTTGGCGCAGCAGATCGTTGCTCAGGGTATTGTCCCGGCGGGAGAACGGGTACTCTATCGCAAAGGACAGCTCTACCGCGCACCCCTCGCCACCTACAAAGCGGGGGAGCGGTATCCTCGCCTCGTCAATATACACCAGTCCCTGCTTGAACAACTGTTGTTGCAAAGGCTGCAAACTGCTCGAACTCTCCAGGTATTATGGCAACACCAGGTGACGAGCGTTACGCCAGATTCTGAAGGCGTGAATATCACGCTCATGACGACCAGGAGTCAGAAGTTTTTACGCGCTCCCTACCTGTTCATGACCAATATTCCCCCGACACCAGCGCACAGCGCGGCAGGTCTGGCCGATGTCGCATACATCCACGATCAACGCTTTCTCAGCCTGGATGTGCTGACCGCGCTGGGAGCCGCCCCCGAACGCTGGTTCTGGTTCAACGCACCCTTTAACTCTGGCCGCATCGCGCAACTGCACCCACTGCCCGACGAAATGGCGCGTGTCATCTATCAACTCGCGCCCACCGACGACCTGGCGCAGATTTGCCAGCCGGATGCGCTGCAACAACGTCTCAAAGCGCTGCTAGGAGATCGCCCATTTGAAGTTGTGGCCCTGAGCACGCATGGCTACCGCTATGGCGTCATGCCGCGCTTCAAACAGGGGCGGCTTTTGTTTCTTGGCAACGCCGCGCACTCGCTCTCCCTGTTTGGAACCAGCGAAATCAACGGGGGAGCGCATGATGCCTGGAACCTGGTGTGGAAACTGGCGCTGGTGCGGGCTGGCCTGGCACTGGAAACGCTGCTCAATACCTATCACGAGGAACGCTATAGCGCGGCGATAGGCTCTCAGCAACGCGCCTCAGATATCATAGGCTCCCTATCTCCATCGCCGGGCATAGCAACGTGGCGGCGCAACACCTCGCTCAAATTAAGCCAGCCATTCAAATTCCTACGCGACTCCATTCAGCTTGGCGATAAAGCGGACGTGAGCGCCTATCCGACATCGCCACTACTCTCTGAAGACCACCGCCTCTACCTGGGCGGGCGGTTTATGAAACAGTCAGCCGAGCAAAGCTCCAACTTGAAACGTTTCCGGGCTGGACCTGTAGTGGGTATGCCCGCGCTCGCACTGTCACTGCCCGACGCTGATACAGGCGCGCCCGTTGAGCTTCTAGAACGCTGCGCTGAAGGCTTCGTGGCCCTATGTTTTACTAACGATGTGGAGATGGCGTTTGCAGTTTTGCAGCAGGTACCCATGCAGGTGTCTGGCGTGCCGGTCTCTTTTCTGATTATCACCCCGTCCACTCCAGATCTGCCTGCCAGCGACGGCATCTCCATCGTGCTGGATAGCGAAAGAAAAGCGGCCAGCATCTACAATGCAGGGCCGCGTTCGCTCTACCTGATTCGCCCTGATCGCATTATCGCGGCGCGTCGCTTCGATAGCGACTTCAACGACATCCCCGCCTTACTGCGTCACGCGGTTGGCGAAGATGATGTCAATTCACAGACGCGCATTGCCCGTCCGGCAGTCCCGGCAAGCTAATTTTTACCCCTGATAGCGTCCGCATTACTATTCTGCTCGCTCAGCACATAGCGTAAAGCCCCATCAATCGCAGTAATCAGATGAGACGACGAGCCAGCACCCTGGCCGCATTGCCAGTAATACTGCCCGCCCCGCCAGTTGATCGTGATCGGAATTGGTAAATTTCGGAGCATCGTCATTAGCTCTTGCTCTAAACTCTCCATCTACTCTCTCGCTTCTTGCTAGCCTCGTATTGAGGATTGCCACCGTATTCCTGATTTGCTCATACTATGATAGTACCCTAACTTTGTTAAGTCAGGAAGGCCTCATTGTCAATATGCGGTTAAAATATGATTAACCACGTAATAGCGAAGCAGGTAATGGACAAGCTGTACTCAATAGTCCATATGGAGGAAAAATGCGAGAATAGTTGTATTTATCAGGACAAACTGGCCGATGTAGTAATAAGGTACCTGATCTTCAGGAACCGCAAGAGAGACCTTATCTCGTCCGAATTCGACCCGCGTGCTTAGATCGAGGGACATGCCCTCACTGAAACAGCACAAATGGGCGTGGATACTCTGGACGAGTGTTAGTAAGAAACAGGATACTACATTATGCCTATTCGACGCCGGTTTGCCGGTCCAATAACCATCCTGGTCGCGCTCTGTATGTTGGCTGGTTTCAGTGTTTTTACACCGATGATATCGCACGCGGCCGCAAAACCATCGCGCAAGCCAACAAAAGATACCATACAGATCCTGCCCAGAAAGCTGCAATCTCCATCGAATGTTCCCGCAAATACCATATCAATCTATGAGTCCACGACCAACCCTGCCGTATTGCAAAATCAAGGTTGTAAAGCTGCCCATCAAGCGCCCGGGTTAATTATTCTTGATTGGGGTCAACCGGTTTATTTTGGGAACAATGTTTATGGGACGTACGATTTTGGCGGAAATGACGATACAGATACGGCTATCTTACACGCCGTAGCCAACTTCGCGCAGGGCATATGGAACTGTCATACAGCCTCCACCAACATCGCGCTGGGGATCGGTGAAAGTAACTATTTCTCCGACAATGCTATCCCACTGACGACCGCGGCGTGGTATGCCGATGGACAGCAATGGGGCATGCTGGTCAACACCGTGCAAAATTTCCTTAACACTAATCGCTATAACAACGTTATTGGGGCAAACGGAGCGGGCGATATCGAGGTTGAGTGGGTGAACTTCACACTGACAAGCAGCATGGTGAACGGCTACAACAATGTAACCCGGCATGTCTACTTCGATTTCGGGGATGATTCGCCCGGATGGTGGACCAACTACCAGGTCTGGTACGTGGCCTATGGCGCGCCGGACAATTTACCTCTCCCAGAGATCTTTTACAATGCGAACGCCATATATGACTGGGAGGCCTTAGACATGTGGGCCTGCAGCAACGAAGGAGGTCCCATGTACTTCAAAGGAACTATATCCGAGTTCGTGCCCAATACCAACACTCCCACCCAGGCATTTATGGATATGTACAATAGTGAAGCTTCAAATAGCTGCACAGCGAGCGCTCTGTCCGGAATGATCTTCTCGACCGAGATCTATCATGCGGGAACGTTTTAGAGAATGGCGGGGCATCCTCTCTACAAGGGAGGATGCCCGGAGCGTGGACAAACGAGCCTGCGCCCGAAAAGCTCTTCTAAAAAAGGCGTACCCGCAGCTTTTTGCTGCTTGACAAAGCGCATAACGTCGTCTATACTGGCGGTACGTTACATGCGTGGTGACCGTAGCTCAATCGGCAGAGCTCTGGATTGTGGCTCCAGTGGTTGTGGGTTCAAGCCCCATCGGTCACCCTTTTTATTGCCCGCGATTTGTTAGTAAACCTGTGCAACCGATGGTTCCATTACCAGCTCCTGAATTGTTACCGGTCCCAGGAACTCCTTCAGAATAGCGCAGATGCCCTCCTCTACAGCGAGTTGGATATACGTTTCTGTGCGCGGAACCAGTGTAAAGGATTCGAGGATACACTGCGCCTGAATGTAGATCGTTCCGTCCCGGTGGCCAGTTTGTGAGGGCAGAGAGAAGCGAACCGAAATATCATCTACGATGGCTTCATCGAAGAGGTCCGCCAGGACAAGACTTACGGCATCCTCTATCATGAGTTCGACATTCTCTGGTTCATCCTGAAATACCTCGGAGAACCTGCCATAACTCTGAGCATCAATGCGAAGCGTGTGCATATGAAATATTCCCCCGTCTCGTTTTTGCTTGAAATGCCCATAATAGTAAGAGTATAATAAAGGCAGTGTTTTACGCTATAGTTAAAAATCTACCGGAATATCTACTGATTTATCGTTTATCGTAACGGACAGCACGCTGTCCCACAGGACGCAAGTTGAATTACAGTAATATAAGAGTATTCAGGGAATATCTGCGCTCGTGTCTGCGCGCAGCAGGACGTTTCCAGCTGCAACTTGCTGAAGAGATGAATATAGACCCCAAAGTCCTCAGCCGAAAATTACACGGCACTAACGATTCCCGTTTGTTCGATGAAGAAGTGACGCAAATTGTCTGCATTTTGGCTACATGGAGAGCCATCAATACGCGAGCAGAAGCCTGCCATCTCCTCGAATTGGCCCAGTTAAAGCCTGATATCTTCAGTGACGAGGAATGGCACACGTCACCCCTCGGACAGCTTGAAGAAGGCGAACCTCTGCACAATCTGTCCGCCCCGCTCACCCGCTTCGTCGGACGAGAAGAGCAGGTGAGGCGACTCCGCGCGCTACTCGCTCAGAATGATACCCGCCTGGTGACTCTGGTTGGACCCGGCGGAAGCGGCAAGACGCGGCTCGCGCAACATGTCGCCAGCGAACTGACCGCGAGCTTCGCCCAGGGCGTTTGGAGCGTAATGCTGGCCCCGGTACGCGATCCCGCCCTGGTGTTGCAGAGCATTATGCAAACCCTGTATATCCAATCCTCACCCGACTCCTCACCAGTGCAAAGCCTGATTGCCTACCTTCGACATAAGAAACTGCTGCTCATCCTTGACAATTTTCGAGCAAGTCACGGATGCCGCAAAGCAGATAGGCGAACTGCTGGCAGCCGCGCCTGGACTCAAAATACTCGTTACCAGTTGAGCCGTACTGCGCCTGTCTGGAGAACACGAGTTTGAAGTGCCTCCGCTCAATATACCCGATCCCGGCATCGTGTTGAATAAAGAGACGGCTGCACAGTATGACGCAGTCCAACTTTTTGTGGAACGCGCTCGACTGGTCGCCCCCAACTTTGAGCTGACCGATGAAAACGCCCCGACCATCGCCCGCATTTGCGCCAGGGTGGATGGATTGCCCCTGGCGCTGGAACTGGCAGCAGCACGCATCAAATTGTTGACTCCAGCAAAGCTGCTGGAATGGCTCTCAAAAGCGCGATTCGCTATACTGAAAAGTGGGGACAGGGATGTACCAGACAGGCACCAGACCTTGCTCAAAACCATTCAGTGGAGTTACGACCTGCTCACTTCCACCGCGCAAGCCTGGTTCGCGCGCCTGGGCGTATTTGATGGCGGCTGGTCGCTCGATGCGGTGGAAGCCATGATGCAAGCGCTAGCGGCCACCCCGGTCGGAGATGAAGAAGACCTCGCTCTATCAGATTCAGCGCTCGATCTGCTCGATCACCTGTTGAATAACAGCTTGCTGGTAAAGCCAGCGACAAAGGATACGCAAGAGCGCTTTATCATGCTGGAAACACTGCGTGAGTATGCTCTGGCGCGGCTCAAAGAGCAGAGCGAAATCCAACGTGTGCAAGACTGGCACGCCTGCTACTATCTCGGCCTGGCAGAAGAAGCCGAACTGGGATTGAGAGGCGCGCAACAACTGGCATGGTTGGCACGGCTAAGGGCCGAGCAAAATAATTTCCGCGCCGCTCTGCACTGGTCGCTCGCACAAGCCAGGAGCGGAGCCAGCATGAAAATGCACACAACCGGCGCAGAGATATGCGCTAATGAAGTATCCCTGCGCCTCGCCGCCGCGCTCAGGCCATTCTGGGAATGGCAGGGCTACCTGGTTGAGGGACGAAACTGGCTGCAAGCGGCTCTGGAGATACCGCTTCCAGAGAATGCTGGAAGGATGACACTGGCGGCGCGAGCCAAAGCGTTGAGCTGCTTTGCCCGGCTCTACTGTTTGCAAAATGATCAAACGAAGTGTGTCACGCTGGCTGATGAAAGCATCGCGCTCTGGCGACAACTGGACGATCCCAGAGCTTTAGCCATGGCGCTGTTTTACCGGGCATGGCCTCCCATCGCCCTGGGCGAGTATGAGCTGCCCAAATCTCTCTTCGAGCAGGCTCTCCAATTGCTCTCACTTGCTGATGATCCCTGGCTACGCGCTCAAATAATCTTTTTGCGGGGCGACTTAGCAGGTTTTACCGGTGACTACGAACTGATGCATTCCTGCTTTGCGCAAAGTAAAGCCATATTTGAACAGATCGGCGACAGAAGCGCGATAGCCGATCTCTTAAAAGATCAGGGTGGTATGGCGATTTTCGAAGGGAACTACGCAGAGTCCGTTGCCAACTTGTTGCAGAGTATTGAAATGATCCAGGAACTCGGCTACCAACAATTTCTTGGCACAGGCATGGGATTGCTGGGTTTCGCGGTTGGCATACGAGAAGAGCCGGACCCGATTACGGCCAGCGTACAGGCAGTACAACTATGGGGCGCGTCCAATGGCTTGCTCGGCGCAATCGGTTCAGCCTCGTGGCTCACTAACCATCCAACGGCGCAAGTGATAATTATGCAAATTCGCGCGCGCGTAGAAGATACGGTCTGGAAAGATGCGTACCGTCGCGGCCGTTCGCTCACCGCGGAGCAGGCTTTAGCCGCCTTTCGAGAATCGCGAGCCGCAATTTAAATTGATTTTCCTCCTCACCGGGCGCGTTTGTACAGTTGCCGTTTTGCTGACTAAACACAAAAACCTCCATTACAATCCTGATCATCCACAACGAAGCACTGTAAATTAGAAGTGAGTATTTACGACAAAATTTCCATTGAATAAGCGTCTATTCTTTGTTACACTGTAGATGAGGAAATTTATTCACCACTGAAAATTTTAATGCTGCCACCTTGTTTATCATGATCTGCCTGTATCGGGGGAAAGACCATGCGGTATTGCGATCATTGCGGCGCCGAGATACCCGAATATGCGCGTTTCTGCGGCATTTGCGGGCGTATACCCGGTGAGGTACCGAAAAGCGTTACCAGCATAATGAATCCTTCCCCATTGAACCTGACACTACCTGCAACACCACCGCTTTTCACCAACTCTTTGTACTGGCCAACTGAGAGCGCGCCATCCAGCCCGCAAGATGGCGAAATGACGATAAAAACAACCTGGTCACAAGAGGATGGGTTCAATCCGCAATCATGGCATTATCTCGACCACCAGAGCGACGAGTTTCAGACCATTGGGCCTGAAGTGATTGCCCCACTGGCAGCCGGAGGCCTGGGGCAGATGCCGGCAAATAATGTGCCAGTCGTGCCAGGAACACCGCAAATAGGCGGCGTCCCAGCCGTACAGGGAAATCCGCGCCTGGCAGGCCATGCCCCGGCGCCACATGAACTGGCTCACCAGGCTCCATCCCCTTCATCCCCTTCATCTCCCGCGCCCTCCACGACTCCCCCACATCACCAGATGCCACACCAACCGCTCCATCACCAGCAGCATTCAATGCCGCCGGAACAACATCATCTTGCGCACAAGGCGCGTGGGAGACATGGACACGAGAGCGCGGAGCATGGACAAGCGCAAACACACCAGGCGCGTAGATTTCACCTTGGACGCGCCCATCAAACCGGGATGGCAACGACCTCGAAAGCGGCAATGGGCATTGCCGCGAAATGGGCGATCATATTACTGGCGGCAGTGGTGGTCATGGCTTCAGGCGGCATCATTTTTGTGCTGGCGAGTTCCCCGGCCCTCTCATTGAGCAGTAGCGGCACGGTCTCTGTTGGCGGCATTTTGCAATTACACGGGCGAGGTTTTGTGCCAGGAGGTTCCATCACACTGACCGTCGATAACGGCTTGCCCGCGACTCTGGCCGAGTCACGCCCCATACCGGACGCGTCCGCTGGCTCTGGAGCGGCAAACCTGGCGGACTTGCTGAATACTAACCAGTCGCAAAACGCCAGCGGCACCATTGTCGTTAGCCTCACGGGAACCTTTGACGCCAATGTAGTAGCGCAAAGTAGCTGGCCCGCCGGTAGAAACATCCTGCACGCGAAAGAGAACACCGGTTCGCGCATCGCGGATGTCACCTTTACCCTGCTCGCCCAACCCGCGCACCTCGTAATCAATCCTGCAACCCTCGACTTTGGCGCTATCCCCCAGGGCAGCAGGGTAGCGGAATCGGTATTGATTGGCGATGCTGGCGGCTCTCCGCTCAATTGGAACGCCACAACCGACGGTTCACCCTGGCTGGCATTGCAAAGTAACAGCGGCGCTCTTCAACCCGATGGCGCGCAAGATGCATTGTATGCGCTCGTCGATACCGGAAACCTCAAACAAGGGACATATAGCGCTGTGATATCGATACATTCAAACGGGGGGAATGCGCAAATTGCCGTGCATTTGCGCGCCGGGCCACCGCTTACGACCAAACAGGCACAGTTGCATGTGAACCCGGCGCATCTTGATTTCGGGCAACTCACGTCGGGACAGCAAGTAACCAATACTCTGACTGTTGGCAACCAGGGGACGCTAGCCCTCCAATGGCAGGGCAGCATCAACGGCACGAGCTGGCTTTCGTTGCGGCCCTCAAACGGCAGTGTGCAGCCGGGAGGCCTACCGCAAAGCGTTCAGGTAACGGTCGATACGAGAAACAGCAGCCTGCAAACAGGCAGCAATACGGCCAGCATCATTATTCACTCGAATGGCGGCACTGTCACTATTCCGGTGACGCTGACATTGCTCTCCAGCAATACACCCACGCCTTCGTCATCCCCGTCACCAACTGTATCACCATCGCCCACATCAATACCGTCGCCTTCGCCGACTATATCGTTGACGCCGTCGCCTACCGTGTCGCCACCACCAATGCCGGTGATACAGGTAGCGCCGGGCGCTCTAGACCAGACTTCAAGCAGTTGCTCGCAAAATAGCGACGGCACGTATACCTGCGCGGTCACGCTGAGCGAGAGCGCTCCGGGGAATCTCAACTGGCTCGCGCCAACGAGGATTGGCAGCACCACCATTACATTCAGTCCTTCAAGCGGTCAATTCACGTCTACACTGACTTCGCAGCAAGTGACGATCGCCTCGATCCCCTGTGCAAGCACTAGCTTTACCTTCACCGATCAAAACAATCATACCGCGACCGTCAATTGGAGTTGTACCGTCCAGCAACCAACGGGAACAGCCAGCCTCGGCTCCTGTTCCTATACCGCCGGTTCGGGCTGGAACTGCCCGATTACCATCACCGCCACCGCCAGTAACCAGGTCTCCTGGTCCTGGAATGCCACCAGCAGCGGGGTAAGCGGTATCAGCATTAATCCTTCAAGCGGCTCTCTCTCTCCGGGTCAAGCAGCTATAGCAACCGCTACTATACCAGACATGCTCTGTCCCGCCAGCACGACCATCACCATCAGCAGCACCGCCAGTACCATCCCCTTGAGTTGGAGCTGCTCTGCTCCATCGTTAGGGGTGACAGTCAATACACCCACCTGTCCCGGAGATTCCACCAATGGCTGGACGTGTACCGTGACGCTATTCCTGTCCTCAGGCTCGCAGGGTCAATTGTCATGGACCTCATCTGTTGCCAGCAATTTACCCGGAACCAGCTTGAATCCCACCAGTGGAACCATATCCGCAGGTCAACAGACGGTGGTAAATATCTCCATTCCGGCCAATGATTGCACCAATGGCAGCTTCTTCTTCACAGGCAGCGATGGCAGTAATGCTACGGTTACCTGGACTTGCCCCCAGACCGGCTAGCTTCCACATAGCGATGGGCGGGTATGCTTGCGGCCACATGCATACCCGCCCATCGCTGTATGACATCACAATGCGGAGTTCCTTTGATCGCGCCAGCGTACCAGTTCTTCGACGGCTGCATAGTCCCAGGTTCCACTCATGCCCAGGATAAAGTGCGTCGCGCCCGCTTTGACATAATCGTCACGCACCTGACTACTGGTAGAGTTACTGGTGCCACACGCGCGTTCGATTTCGCGCGGATCGCGTCCAATCTCCGCGCACCAGTTATCAAGCACTTCCATCTTGTGAGCAAAAGTGGGCACATCTGCGAAAAAGTGCGTAATATTGGCGTATTTCGCGGCAATACGCAGTGTTTTCCTCTCGCCTCCTCCTCCGATCAGAATAGGAATCTCGCGTGTTGGTCTGGGTACATCCACTTCCCAACGATGCTTGATGATTGCGAGCGAGCTTTCCAGCGCAGCCAGGCGACTGCCCGCCGTGCCAAATTCGTAACCATACTCTTGATAGTCACGCTCAAACCAGCCTGCCCCAATTCCCATAATGAGACGCCCATTGCTGATATGATCGATCGTCTTCGCCATATCTGAAAGGAGGGCCGCATTGCGATAGGTATTGCACGCTACGAGACACCCTACTTCGACGCGCCGGGTGATGGCAGCCATAGCTGACAACAACGTCCAACCCTCAAAATGATTGCCCTGAGGATCACCATAGAGCGGGAAGAAATGGTCCCAGTCCCAGAGGGTATCCACGCCCATATCTTCAAAACGATGAACAGCTTCGGCATACGATGCATAGGTGGTGTGTTGTGGCTGCATTTGTACACCAACGCGGATGCGACGTGCCGGAGATGATTGTGTCAATGTATTTTTCCTTTCGTTAGTTACCAAATTCACGTAACTTTTATATTGTAAGCACGATAGTATAGAATCGCAAGTTTACATAATATCAGCGCGGGCGCAACTTTGCAGAAAAGCATAACAAGCTTTATAATGTGCCCATCCAAAAAGATAGGAGGAACATATCCCGGTGTCTTCAATTCTACAACTGAACTACCTGCTATTCCAGAAGATCAATGCGCCTGCTGGCTCGCATCCCTTTTTTGATGCATTAATGATCTTCTGCGCCAATTTGTTAATTTTCTGCTGGCCGCTGCTCCTGCTGCTAGTGTGGGGCGTACCGCTGAACTGGCGCAAACGGGCATTGAGTCCCGCACAGGCAGAACTTCTCGACCAACGACGCTCGGTAGTGCTATGGGTGGCATTTGCCTGCTTGCTGGCCTACGCCTTCAATCTGTTGCTCGAACAGTTTATTTTTCGAGCCGCGCCCATTTGTCGGCCATGCCGTGCATCAATTGATAACCCATCCTGCCGATGCCTCATTTCCCAGCGATCATAGCGCGTGGTCGTTCGCAGTCTTCGGTTTGCTGCTCTTTGTTTTATTCCCCGCTATGCTTACTGCGCTGCGCAGGCCTTCAATAGACAGCCATCAGCCCGCATTTCCCTTGCTAATTGTTCCCACCTTACTTTTGATCCTCGCTTTTGTGGTAGCATGTACGATAGGTGTGGCGCGTATTTACGTCGGAGTGCATTATCCAGGCGATATCCTGGGCGGCGCTATGGACGGGCTAATCGCAGCCCTGCTTATTACACTGCTCAGTCGATGGCTGCGTCAACCGACCCATGCCGTCTTGCGCTTCGCCCACCGGCTGCGCCTGGCATGATAACCGTCGTGGGCTTCGCCCACAGGCTGACAACTGTCCAGTAGCGACACCCCTTGTGGGTGTTCCGTACTATCCGTTCGCTGGCATTTAACAAGAAATGCATTCAGGACGCCCGCAAAGGGCGTCGCTACTTTTCTCTACAAGAAAGGCATCGTTTCTTATGAGCAAAATTCGTTTTGGCGTGCTTAGCACCGCCCACATCGGCACCGCAACCGTTATTCCAGCCATGCAGCAAGGCGCCTATTGTGAAGTGACAGCCATTGCCTCACGCGACCTGGCAAGGTCGCAAAGTGAGGCGCGGCAACTGGGTATTCCCAGGGCCTATGGCTCATACGAAGAACTACTGGCCGACCCACAAATAGATGCTATTTATAATCCCCTGCCCAACCACCTGCACGTACCCTGGTCAATCAAGGCGTTGGAAGCTGGCAAACACGTATTGTGCGAAAAGCCCATTGCTCCCACCGCCGCCGAAGCGCAAAAACTCGTCGATGCAGCGAAACAGCATCCAAACCTGAAGGTTATGGAAGCGTTCATGTATCGTTTCCATCCGCAATGGCTGCTCGCGCGCCAGTTGGTGCGCGATGGCAAAATCGGCGCGTTGCGCGCCGTTCAATCGTTTTTTTCCTACTTTAATGATGACCCGCGCAACATCCGCAACATAGCCGAAGTCGGTGGCGGCGGTATGCTCGACATCGGCTGTTATAACGTCTCCGTGGCGCGTTTTATCTTCGGTGCTGAACCACAGCGCGTATCCGGCATCGTAGAGTACGACCCACAACTCAAAACCGACCGCATCGCCTCAGGCATACTAGATTTTGGACAGGGCACCTCGACATTTACCTGCTCGACCCAGTTGACATCCTATCAACGGGTCAACATCTTTGGCACAGAGGGTAGAATCGAAATAGAGATTCCTTTCAACGCTCCGACGAACCGGCCATGTAAAATCTGGTTTCAACACGGCGACGAAATAGAGGAAATCTTGCTGGATACCTGCAACCAGTATACTTTGCAGGGCGATATGTTTGCGCAAGCAATACTGCACAACACCGCTGTTCCAACACCCATCGAAGATGCCGTTGCCAACTTGCAGGTAATTGACGCGGTTATCCGCAGTTCAAAAAGCGGCGGCTGGGTGTAGGGACGCGATTTATCGCGTCCGCCCCATCCGCGTCCGCGCACATGGATCAGCAGACGCGAGCGGACGCGATAAATCGCGTCCCTACACCCAGCAATACTATTCGTAGCAAAGGAATCGGAACATGCAGAATCCTCAAACGCTTCAAACTGCTCCTATCCGTTGGGGAGTACTGGGCGCGGCCAATATTGGCGTCAAGCGTGTTATTCCCGCCATACTCGCGTCAGCAAGCGAGCAACTGGTGGCGGTAGCCAGTCGCAACATCCTGAGCGCGCGGGAGAAGTTTGCGCACCTGCCCAACCTGCGCCTATACGGCGATTATGATAGCCTGCTAAACGATCCTGAGATTGACGCAATCTACAATCCGTTACCTAATAGCCTGCACGCCGCGTGGACCATCAAGGCGCTTGAGGCTGGTAAGCACGTCCTATGCGAAAAACCCATGGCCGTCACCGCTGAACAGGGTCAAATGATGGTCGAAGCGGCGCAATCGAGCGGCAAGCTGCTGATGGAAGCCTTTATGTACCGCTTTCACCCGCAGACCGTCTGGGCGCTGGAACAGGTACATGAGGGACGCATCGGAAACGTCAAACTGGTGCGATCATCGTTTTCCTTCAATATCATGGTTCCACCACACCCGCACAATATTCGCCTGCAAGCAGCGCTGGCAGGCGGTTCGCTCATGGACGTGGGCTGCTATCCCATCAACTTCTGCCGCGCCGTGTTCGGGCACGCGCCCTATGTTGTTGCCGGTCGCGTCTTCGCTCAAGCAGAAGGCGAAGTCGAAATTGCCACCAACGCCGTGCTTGATTTCGGCGATGGCCGCTTTGGTCTGATCGATTCGAGTTTTGCGCTGCCAACGCGCCAGGTATGCGAGATCATTGGCGATGCAGGCAGCATTACTATACCATTTCCCTTCACGCCACCAGTAATCGATACCGAAGTAGTTTTGAGCATGGAAGGACAGACCATCCACCAGCGCATCACCGCCATTGACCACTACCGTCTCGAAGTCGAACACTTCGGACTCTGTATCCGCACCGGCACGCAACCGACCTTTAGCCTGGATGAAACCCTGGATAACCTGCGCACCATTGAGGCCATCTACCAGTCAGCCGGACACCGCTGGCCCCTTTTGTAGTATATAATTCAATGTCTTCCAAGTGAAGAGCTATCGCGGCGCGTCCCGCGCCTGCATGTAGGGACACGGGTGGACGCCGGGAAGATGGGTGGACCCTTGTGGGTGTCCCTCTCGCTACTATAGAACAGGGAAACAAGTGAAGAGACGCGAAACCTCACACACAAAAAATCCATTTCCAACGCTACTTATGAGTAAGCTACTGATTGTAGCGCTTGCTCTGCTCGTTGTTATCTGGCTAAGTTTTCGCGCCGCTCTTCCAACGCACAGCACGACGACAACGCAAAATACGCCAACTCCCACTGAAGCGGATACCATACACTTCGCCCAAATTGACGAAACACCCGTCGCTGGCGCAAAAGAAGTCAAAGTGACGCTGGCTGAGTTTTCCGTCAAATCTACTGCAACGGTCTTTCGTACCGGCGTCCCCTATTACTTCGTCGTAACCAATAGCGGCCAGCAGGTACACGAGTTCATGATTATGCCCGTGAAACCAGACGGCTCGCCTGAGCCGCCCGATGTGCAATACAACGACAAGCTTATCGAGGTTGAACAAATCGCGCCAGGAAGCACCCTCTACATCAATTTTGTATTCCTGCCATCCAAAGCAGGTCGCTACGAAATAGCCTGCCAGATGCGCGGTCATTACCAGGCCGGCATGAAACTTCCCATCGTTGTTACCCACTAAAGCGAGCTACAAAGATGATCAAAAACCGCATATAATTCGCTATATTCGCGCAAACCCCCAAATCAACAACGCCAGCACAATCAGCAGCGCCGCCTGGAGATTGCCGTTGAAGTTGGCAGCCATCAATTGCAAGTAATGTTTGAGGTCTCCCGTGGCCTGGCGCAGGGCCAGTTGCACCGGAATAATGGTCAGGGCAGCAATAAAACTGTACCAGGGGTAAACTTCTAGCGCGGCGTCGATGATGAACAGAACCGCGATCAAAAGCAGCAGGATTGCGCCTGCGACACGCGCGCCATGCTCACCCAGGGCAACGATGGGAGTAACTTTGCCGACCTCTTTATCGCCCCGCCAGTGCAGGAAGTGGTGAAAGTAAAGCACCGCCAGCGTATAGAGGCCGATGGGCAGCGAGGCGAGCAGAGCGGTGAGCGTCACCGCGCCCGATTGCACATAAAATGAGCCGACCAGGGGCAAAATGCCAAAGGAGATGAGGATGTCCAGCTCGCCCAGTCCGCGCCCGATGTATGCCAGCCGCAGTGGTGGAGCGACATAGAAGAACGCCAGCAGAAAGCCGAGCGCGCCGAAGACCAGCGCAAATGGACGAAAGAAGCTCAGGACGATGCCGCACAATAGCGCCACGGCAAAGCAGCCAACGGCTATCAATCGATAGGTCTTGATGCTCAGTTGCGAGTTGAGCAATAATTGCGAACCCGTCACCACCGTTTCACCTTGCGGCACGATATCACGCGCGGCCTGGTCTGCTCCCGCGCCAAAGTCGAAGACATCGTTGACGACGTTCGCGCCCAGGTGGGCCGCCAGCGCGCCGCCCAGCGTCAGCGCGAACAGGCCCCATTGAAACATAGAGCCTTGTTGCCAGGCAAGTACAGCGCCAATCACGACCGGGAAGACCATCACCGGTAGGGTGCGCGCGCGCGTGGTTTGCAGGAAAAGCTGTAGCTTGCTCATACCTTTTATTCCTTGCCAACATGTGTTGCATCGAATGTAACTTCCGTATAAATGGGGCTGGCCGCCAGGTTGGTAATGCGCAGCCAGTCTACACGAATTTCGACTGCCACGATAGGAACGCGCGCGATAAAAACCGCCGCCGAAGGCGATTTCTGTCCCAGTCGCTCGCGCACCCTCGCGCTGGCCTGCTCGTCTTCGAGCGCGTAAGCGTGTGCCGTTGCCTCTAGCCACGCACTGGGCTCGTTGGGGCCAATGAACAGCCCGATTCTCTCATTCTCGCGCAGGTTTGCCAGCTTGCGCGATGTCACGATAAAGGTTCCGTACAGGGTTAAGGATGTATCGCCCGCCTCAACTGGTTTTTCCACATAGTAGGCGCGTGTAACAAATGGTTGCCCTTCGTGTTCAGTGGCGATAACAAGCGTTTCATAGTGCGCAAGAAAATCATTGATAGTTGCGCGAGAAGTATCGTCCATAGTCATTATCCTTTGTATGTTCTCCCAAAGCACGTTGCGTATGTAAGCAACAGTCCGGCACATTGCTCTGTCTATATCATAATCCGTGATTACCAGTAGCGACGCCCCTTGTGGCGTCCCGTCTATTCGCAATGTTCATATCATCGAACGGACGGGACGCCCACAAGGGGCGTCGCTACTGTTTTGTTGGGAAATTATCTTATTTCTCGATGGGCGCGCCGATCAGGCTGCCCCATTCGGTCCAGGAGCCGTCGTAGTTGCGCACATTGGGATAACCAAGCAGGAAATGCAGGACATACCAGGTGTGGCTACTGCGCTCGCCGATACGGCAATAGGCCACCACTTCTTTGTCCTCCGTGACGCCCTTGCCGCCGTACAGGGCGCGCAGTTCGACGGCTGATTTGAACGTGCCGTCCGCGTTGACGGCCTGCGACCAGGGAATATTGGCCGCGCCGGGGATGTGGCCGCCGCGCTGCGCGCCTTCCTGCGGCAGGTTGGCGGGAGCCAGCAGCTCGCCGCTATATTCGCCGGGCGAACGCACATCGACCATGGCAAAGCCCTGCCTGTTCAGTTGGGTGAGAATGTAGTCACGATAGGCGCGAATGTCTTCTTTTGACGCCTGGGTGTGATAGTCAGTTTGCGCGTAAGATGGCACCGAGGTTGTCAGTTCGCGCTTATCGGCCAGCCACTTAACGCGCCCGCCATCCAGCAGGCGTACATCCTGGTGTCCATAGTATTTGAGAATCCACAACGCCCACGCCGCGAACCAGTTATTATTGTCTCCATAGAGCACAATGGTCGTATCGTTGCTGACGCCCGAACGGCTCAACAACGCCTCAAGCTGCGCCTGGCTCACGGGCGCGCGCACCACCTGGTCTTGCAACTCCTTCTGCCAGTTGAAACCAACCGCGCCAGGGATGTGTCCCTGCTCATAGGCGGAAGTATCAACATCAACCTCAATCAAGCGTACCTTTGGATCGTGCAGGTGAGCCTCTACCCAGTCGGCATTTACCAGCACTTCGGGATGGGCATACCCTTTGTTTTCCGTCATAACTGCTCCTTATACATGTAGTAAATAGCGGAAATGCCCGTTTTACTACAGGCAATCCGTTCATGATTAACCCGGCACTTACCAATTTAACAACACCGGGCAAAAAAATATTCCGTGGCATTATCTCCTTTATATGTATTTGTCATACAATGCTTTTAGAGTGTTGCTCGTTAGTTGGGAGATTTCTATGAACTTATACCATCTGCGCGTTTTTCTCACAGTTGCCGAATATGAACATATCACTCGCGCCTCAGAAGAACTTATTTTAAGTCAACCTGCCGTTACAAAGATTATCCAGCACCTGGAAAAGGAAACAGGACTGGAATTAATTGAGCGACATGGCCGCCGCATAGTGCTAACGCAGGCAGGGAGGGTTTTGCATGGCTATGCGCGTCGCATGTTCGCGCTTGAACGAGAGATGGAAGATGCGCTGGCGGTTATGCAAGATGTGGAGATGGGCGAAATCACGCTTGCCGCCAACACGACGACGGGCGTTTATTTTCTGCCGCCTGTGGTAGCGCAATTCCGCGAGCGTTATCCACAGGTAATCCTGCGCATCACCATCCTTAATTCCCACGAAATTATCGAACAGACTATGAATTGGATTCTTGATTTCGGACTGGTAGAAGGCGATCCGGCCACCTTGCCGCCGGGTATAGAGACGCAGACTTTTGCGCGGGATGAACTCGTGCTGGTAGTAGCGCCCGCGCACCGTTGGGGTCGCTTGAGCGTATTACAGCCAGAGGTGCTTCAAGACAAAGAACTGCTGTTGCGCGAACAAGGCAGCGGCATACGTGAGGTCATCGAAAACGCTTTATTGCAACACAACGTGCGTATTACCCCGCTTCTCACGCTGCCAGACAACGAAGTCATCAAGCAAATGGCGATGAGCGGCGTTGGCGCGGCCATCCTCTCAGCTTTCGCGGTGAGACGCGAACTGGCCAGCAACGAACTTGTGCGCATTCCCATCGAAGGCATAGATTTACGTCCCCAGTTGACGCTAGTGAAGCGCTCTGACAAGCATCTCTCGCGTGCAGCGCAGGCTTTCTGCTCCCTTTTGCAACACTTCTATCAAAGCGAAACGACCGATGCCCGCGTCAATTAAGGATTCAACCTGGATGTCAGCCAGGGCAGGATGACGGGTAAAACAGCGCCAGTCTGCATCGCTCCGGTGTGATCAAGGCCATCGAGAACTCTCACCTCCCAACCCAGTGCTTCAATCTCCGCTTTCTGCTCAATTAGTGGGGCGGCAATGTGTACCACAGCGTTTTTCCAACGCTCACCGTAGACAATTTTATCGGCCGAGCCAGCAAAGCAGAGACGGGGACAGGTGATCCTGGCTTGCGCTGCCCGGTCATCGAAGTCTTGCAGCGCCTGGTACAGCGTCACAAATTGACGCGTCTGACCCTCCGTCAAGGTTATTTCTATCGAATTCCAGTCAAATTCTTCTGCGGATGAAGGACTTGTAATTGACGACTCTTTTGGCGCGCTGGTCATCTCATGCGTGGCCCGAGTCACGATCAACATTTCTTTGTACGGCCCACCAATCGGCGGAAAGCCGCCCATAATGAGAGCCGTAAGGCGATCAGTTCGTGTGGCGAGCTGCATGCCGCACAATGCCAACCAGGAGTAGCCATAGTAGGCAAACTGCCTGGCATTGGCCGCATCGGCTACAGCGAGCAGGTCATTGGCAATGTGATCGGGGGTTAACGTGTCCGGTTGGGGTGTTTTCATGAGGTGGCCCTCATAGTCGAAGGCGACCACCCGGAACGTAGTGCAAAGCCCGTCTATAAGCGAACGGCCCAATGCCGGGTCAACACCCCACTTTCGCATTTCGTCCGCCTGCGCCCCTTCGATAGGCACAGGATTAACCGAGATCAATAACGCCGGTCCTTTACCTTGAACCTCAATGTCGATCGTGCTTCCGTCATTCAGCGTGGCTTTGGATTGTGTTTTTTCCATTCATTCATCTCCTTTTCGTTTAGGAAGGCGTACTTACCATTTTCCAGCGATGTGATCAGATTTTGAGTGCTGGTGATGGCAGACTCAACATATCCCACCCATAGTCCAATGAGCTCCGGATGCCTGGAGGGCTCAGAGGGTATGGGCTCGGTTGGAAGGGTTTTCAGGAAAATAGGAATTGCTTGTAAGGAGGTGAGCCGCTCATTGAGGAGAGCGATCACACGATCGCGGGGCAGCATTTCCATGAAAGCGATGCCAGCAGCAAGGATCTCTATATCAATGGCTTTGATTGCTGTCTCCAAAAGGGAGGTGAACTCCTCTTCACCCTGTGAAGTGAGTGCGTACTCCGTGCGAGATGGACCCAGTTTGGCGCCCTGGCTTGAATCCGTAGGCAGAATAAAACCGTGCGACTCAAGCTGTGCAATGGCATGGTAGATTGAACCTGGTTTTACACTCGTCCAGGTCTCGACTCGCCACGACGTAAGGTCGCGGTATACCCAATAACCGTGAGCGATTCCACGCCGACGAATCGTTCCCAGAACAAGTAACCGTATTGCTGACACGCTGGCCTCCTATCCATTTCTGCCTAGTATATCAGAGTATTGAACGCTAGTCAAATTTGAATAGATGGAGGACAGGTGAAGTAAAGCAGTTCGCCTGAACGCCCGATGAAGATTTTGCGGACATCGGTTAGAGGTTGTGAGCCTGGCGAATCGGCTTTTTTGACGAGAAGAGTCCTACACCTCAAAGGCCAGTTACCTTGATTGCGATCATTTACCTGAGTATAATACCAAGCAAATGCGACACGTGTTTATATGATTGTAATGATGAGCTATAGGGACGCGGGAGGGGCAGGGTGAATGGACGGCCCCTTGTGGGCGTCCGGGACGAAGTGGGGGCGTACTCTGGCAAATTCAGAAAGGCAACAAGTCAATGACGACAACTACCCAATCATCAACATCCCGGCGTTCAGCCTATCCACGACCGCGTGTACTGGGCATAAAAACAGAGGTGCCGCTCTATAATGGCAAACATGTGCGGTACGTCAACCTGGATAGCGCGGCCAGCACACCGCCCCTGGTGCGGGTGCAACAGGCAGTTGATCATTTCGCGCCCTGGTATTCCAGCGTGCATCGCGGCGCGGGTTACAAATCGCGCCTTTCGACCCATCTGTATGAACATGCGCGTGATGTTGTGATGCGTTTCACGGGTGCCAGTCCGGCAACGCACGAGGTCGTATTTGTGCGCAACACCACCGAGGCTTTGAACCTGCTGGCGCACCGTATCATCCTGGAACCGGGCGAACTGGTCTTAACGACGCGCATGGAACATCACTCCAACCTGCTTCCCTGGTATCGCACTCCACACGAATTCGTCGAACTGACCCCCGATGGCCGTATTGACCTGCAAGACCTGGAACGCCGCTTAAAAGCGCATCAGGGGAAGGTGCGCCTCGTGACGGCCAGCGCAGCCTCCAACGTATCAGGGATAATAACCGATATTCGCCACATGGCACACCTGGCCCATACGCACGGCGCGCTTATCGCGGCGGATGTAGCGCAGCTTGCGCCGCATCGCGCGCTCTCGATGGGTACTGTAGATGACACGGAACGCATCGATATCATGGCATTCTCCGGCCATAAACTGTACGCTCCATATGGCGCGGGCGCGCTGGTTGTACCTGCTACGCTTTTTGCGAGCGGCCAACCAATGCTGGTTGGTGGCGGCTCGGCCTGTCTGGTAACGCGCTCCGATATCGTATGGACCAGTGGCGCGGACCTCGAAGAGGCAGGTTCGCCTAATGTGATAGGGGTAGTAGCAATGGCGGCGGCCCTGGAAGAGTTGATGCGCTACGGTATGGATAAAGTAGCCGAGCATGAGCGAGGTCTGACCCGTTATGCTATCAAGCGTTTACAAACTGTTCCGGGTCTTAGCTTGTACGGACCATCCTGGGAAACCATGCTTTCTGGCAGCGAGGATCGCCTGGGTGTGTTCTCATTCAAGCTCGATGGACATTCGTACTCCGAGATTGCTGCTATATTGGCAAATGAATGGGGCATCGGTGTGCGCAGCGGGTGTTTCTGCGCGCACCAGTATGTTGCATTCCTGATGGGTGTTTCGGATGCCGTCTCTGAAAAAACATATGATCAGCTTATGTCTGGCCTGCCCGTTGATCTGCCGGGCATGGTGCGCGCCAGCCTGGGCCTTGCCAACACGCGAGAAGATATTGATCGCCTGGTTGCCGGGCTAACTGCCATCGCTCAGGGCAACATCCACGCGCAGTATATCCAGACCCCCGGCGGCGACCTGGAACCCGCCGGCACAACACACGACTTCGTGGCGCACGGCGAAAGCCTGTTGTAATGTAGAACCAGGGCAAGTCCCATACGCGCGATCGTTGGAGAAAGACAACCATGGGCTCCGGGCTTGCCCCGTCCCTGGTTGTTTGTTTGCCGTGGACAAGGATACGGGGCAGGGCATTTATCGCGTCCCTGCACTGATCAATATTGTTCACCGCATGACGGAGTCCCTCGTCCAAGAAGTCTTGACTTTGCCTGCTTATTGGAGTACCATAACACCGCTTGGTAACGATTGTTACCGCCAATACCTCAAATTATCGGGGGTTTCAATTCATGCACGAACGGGAAGCTATGCGTTGGTTACAACTGACGTATAAGGTACCCAGTGAGCCTTCACAAAAACGCGTATGGGTCTGGCGCCGTCTACAAAATCTGGGCGCATTCGCGCTGCAAAACTCGGTATACCTCCTGCCATTTTCGGCAGAAGTTGAGAAGCAATTCCGCCAACTTGTCCAGGATATTCGCGAAATGGGAGGCGAAGCAAGCATCTTCTCTGTGGAAGCGCTGGATATCGCCGACGAAAAACGCATCCTGCAAGTCGTTACCGAAGCGCGCAATAACGAATATTTGACCGTGATCAAGGTTTGCAAACGCTTCCTGGCAAAGGCTTTGACCGTCGTAGAGAGCCAGGGCTGGAACGATCAAGTCCACGCCGAGTTCGCCGAAGTACTAGAAAAGGTGCATGTGCTCTTCCGCACAGCCAAACGCCACGACATGCTCGGCTCCCTGACCGCCACCAGACGCGCCGATGCCGCCGAGTCCCTTTCCGCCTGCGAGCAAATATTCCGCGTCCTGCTCGACCAGGAATACCTCAAAGCCCGCCGCATCCTGGAACTACACGACGACCTGCTGCCCGATGATATAAGCGCCGAGAACGCCACTCCCAGCCCTTTGTTTGTAGCCCAGGCCGAACAAAAGCAAGCTAGCAGTGTTGGTGATGAACCTGGTTTGCCGGAGTTGCCAATTTAGCTGCATATTTTGTGACCAAAATCATAGTAATTTCACTCAGTTTTCGTGTATAGTATGAATATGCAACCAGAGGACGTGTGCCTTCGTATAGTATAGTGTAGGTACACAAAACATTGGTACTCACTTAGTATCAAAGGAAAAAAGCTATGCAGAACCAGAAATATGTTCGACAATCCAGCGGCGCGCAGGCCATCGCCATAGATAACCACGCGGAACTGGTTAAAATGCGTTTACTTCAACTCATGGCAGTCATTTTCACTGCCGCTTTTGCCGGGGGATTAAGACTCATCTTTATCCACTAGCATCCAGGCGACAGTTATTATACAAAGGGCATCTCTTGCGAGATGCCTTTTTTGATTCTCTGTACTTGCCGGACCATATTGCTTGCAATGGGCTTGCGAACTTGCGCTAGAATAGGTACAATTCATTTATCTTCATAAGCACAAAGTGGAAGCGAGAGTTAATTTTTATGAACTCACCTGTCTCTGGTTCGAAGACCACAATTGCAGCACAGCCGGCCCGCGATGCCACACCGCGCCGCCTGATTGTAACGGCGGGAGTGGTGATATTTGCTATTCGTGATTGGTCTTTATGGGTATTATTGCGCGATACTCCCTGGGGACCGCCTATGCGGCTGGTTTTAGGCTCGGAATCGGTAACGGACGCCGTTGATCGCACCGTCGAAGCAGTACTCATGTGGCCGAACGAAGCCGCCTTATTCCAGTTGAAAGCAGGCTGGCAAGAACAACAGGTCTACGTATGGGGCAGCGCCGAGCAAGGCGCGTCCGTCTCGCTGATCCACAGCGTTCTGCTGCGCGCCAACCGTGATGAATTGCGTCCTAATCTGAATACGCACCCCGTGCCAAGTCTGCGCGTCGGCTGGAAATCGGTAGAGAAGATCGAAACAGGCCAGCATGAACTGGATGCCGAGATACATTCAGTGCTGGAAACGGCTCTCCATACCCTGCGCTCGCATATTCAGCGCAACCCGGAAATCGTGCTGGGCTTTCTGTCCGACATGGGTTCCATGAGCCAGGCCAGCGGCGACGAGTGGTGGAACTTAAGTCTGCCAGGCAGATCAAATAAAGATACGCGCCCCATCAACATTGTGCGCGAGCCATCCGCCGGAGATGGTATTCTCACCTTGGCCGAAGCCGCCTTACTCTACCGCGCCTTCTTCCCGCCCGACGAACAGATCGACCTGTCGAACCTGCGGCGGCGTTTCCTCTCCTCAAAACACCTGGAACCACTGAACGAGGAACGCCCGGTGCGCGGCAAAGAATTGGACTGGCGGCGCGTCAGCAAGGCCTATCGCTACCACACAAACCAGTAGCGACACCCCTTGTGAGTGTCCTGTCCTACCCATCCACAAAGCGTGTCGCTACCTATGGAGGATATTTTTCATGGCAAAAGTAACAACAGGCACAGGCGATACCGGCTACACGGGGCTGCTGGGCGAGCAGCGCGTTCCCAAGTATGACCCGCGCCCCGACACATTCGGCACGGTTGACGAAGCGACCTCCGCGCTAGGCCTGGCGCGAGCCATGACCGGCGATACAGAAGTCAAACAAATCATTTACCAGATACAGCAAGAGTTGTATCTTTTAATGGGTGAGCTGGCTACGCCGCCCGAAAACTACGAAAAAATGGGACTGCGCATGACCATTGAGCATGTGCAGCGACTGGAACAGGTCGAAAACACCCTCAAAGAAGAGGTAGAGATTCCCAACAAATTTATCATCCCCGGCGACTCGCTGGATGGGGCCGCGCTTGACCTCGCCCGTACCATAATTCGCCGCGCCGAACGCATGGCAGTAAAACTGCTGCACGACGGCGTCATCCAGAATGGCGAGGTCGTGCGCTACCTCAATCGCCTCTCCGACCTCATCTTCATCCTGGCCCGCTACATCGAGGTCAAGTCATCCCTGGCGGAACTTCCCGATACCCAATAGTCTATTAACACAGCCTGGTTCTTGATTTTTTAGAACATTTGAACTATAATATGGTGGGATGAAAACAACGGATTTTTCCCACTATGTTTGACTATGACGAGTTTCGCTTACGAAAGGAGAAATACTCGTGTCAGGCCATCCAATCGTGCATATCGAGATTCCCGCCACGAATACCAGCGCGGCAGGCAAGTTCTACAACGAGGTTTTTAGCTGGAATATCCAGGCCGACGAGGAGTACGGCTATGTACAGTTCCAGTCCGAGGGCGGCCCCGGCGGCGGCTTTGTCGAGATAGGGAAAGACAATCCCGTCAACGTCCAGTACAAGCCCGACAGCTTGCTGGTCTATCTTGGTACCGATGATATCGATGCCACGCTCGCGACAATCGAGGCGCATGGCGGGAAAACGGTCCTCCCCAAAACCGAGATTCCGCATGTCGGCTGGTGGGCCATTTTCACCGACCGAGCGGAAACCGCCTCGCGCTTTACACACCGGCGCAACGCTAATCCTGCCCTGTTTCCAGCGCTTGTGGGCTATCCTCTCTGCTTTTGAAAGCACGAGAGGGTAGGCCTTTTTTGTATACTTGAAAATCCATAGCACGCCTACTGGGTTCATCTTCCCAGTATCGTAGTTGCCTGCGACGACAACAACCCCCCGCTGCCGTGCGCTACCGCCAGCTTCGCGCCCGCCACCTGGCGAGGGCCGCATTGCCCGCGCAACTGGCGCACCGCCTCGATAATCAGAAAAATGCCACGCATTCCGGGATGATTGGATGAGAGACCTCCGCCGTCCGTATTGATAGGCAGGCGACCTCCGAGCGCGATACTTCCGCTTTGCACGAACGCGCCCCCTTCGCCCTTCTTGCAAAAACCCAGGTCTTCCAGCAGGAGTAGCACCGTTATAGTGAACGAATCGTAGATCATCGCCATATCGATGTCTTCGGGCCGCACTCCAGCTTCCGCGAATGCGCGTGGAGCCGTCATAGCGGCGGCTGTCACCGTCAGATCGGGCATCTGCGAGATATGCGCGTGCGTATGGCTTTCGCTGCTTCCCAGCACATATACGGGAGATTGTTTCAGGTCGCGAGCGCGTTCTTCAGTCGTCACCAGCACCGCGCCGCCGCCATCGCTCACCACGCAGCAATCGAGCAGGTGCAGTGGATCGGCGATCACACGCGAATGAAGCACATCTTGCACGGTAATGGGTTCGCGGTACATCGCCAGGGGATTAAGTCCGGCATGGCGGCGCGTCACCACCGCGATTTCGGCCAGTTGCTCAGAGGTGGTGCCATACTCGTGCATGTGTCTCCGCGCCGCCATCGCATACGCGCCCACCAGCGTATTGCCATAGGGACTCTCATACGTGTCTTCGGGAATGCTGGCCGGTCGCCCGCCCGTGCCGAGCATTCGTCCCCGGCTGGAAAGCTGGGTGCTGCCATAACTAATGAGCGCGACTTCACACTTGCCCGCGCGAATAGCAGCGACGGCATGGTTCAGGTGCGCCTCAAACGAGGAACCGCCAATAGAAGTGCTATCGCTATAACGCGGAAAGATGCGCAAATATTCGCACAGCATAACCGTCGGCATCCCCATCATCTGCGAGCTGCAAAAAACGCCATCAATCTCCTCTTTGCGCAGCCCGCTATCTTCCAGCGCGCGTTGCAAAGCCTGCGCGTGCAACTGCATCTCGGTCATATTGGGAACGCGCCCATAATCCGACTCGGCGACACCGGCAATCACGATCCGTCCATTATACACGGGCATGGGGCATACGTTCCTTTCTCGCTTAAAGTGGGCTGTCAGGCGGCACATGTACCACGATTATATCACGCCACTTTTTATGATTGCTGGCGATGCCTGCTTCGAATATAGGAGTGAGCATCTGCCAATACGAAAGGGCATTTCCTCACTCTTACAAGCGAGGTCAGTTGACTTCAGATAAGGTGAAGCTTGTCATGACAGGAGTCAGTTGAGGGTGCCTGCCCGCAAGACTGAAAGAGAAGCAGGCAGAGAGCGGGACGTTGGCATTGCGTCCTGCTCTCTGCCTGCTTCTCTTTCAATTGAGAAAGTCAACGCAGCACGAGAACCTTCTCTTCTTCTGGCGCGAGAACCTGTGGTTGCTCGCCACCTTTGGGCTGTATTAACGCCTCGTAAGGCTGCTCGGTCTCTTGCATCTGAGACTGCTTCTGTACGCTGCGCCTGGCAGCGACCAATAGAATGACCGTTGCCAACAGGACGAACGCAATCACCAGACCGATGATCAACACGGCTACGTCGCCGGATGTCGCCGTTGTCGTATGAATGATCGGTGGGACACCAATTAGAATATCCAACATGGCTTGTACCCTCCTTTTAGGATACTTTTCTCCTCAGAGGACATGCTCCCTTGTACATCCTCTGTTTACTCCAAGCATAATGTCTACCTCTCGCATTTCTATCACGAAATGTGCCTGCTGAATCACAAAAAGCTCTCAGCTTCTTTTCTCTGGGCTTGCCCCTGCTCTGCGGTTGTTCATCCCTCGCCCGGCGGATCGCTTTATTGGCAAGCTCACGAGCGACCAGGGCTGGGCTTGCCCCTGCCCTGGTCAATGCACACTTGATGAAAAGAGACACCTCGACGCTTCCCCTCAGTATTGATATAATGGTGAATAGAAGCAACTATTAAATCCGATTGGTAACAAATACATGGCATCACATAACAACCTGATCATCGGGCAATCGGGCGGCGCGACCGCCGTCATCAATGCCAGCCTGGTCGGAGCTGTCAATCGCGCCATGCAGGATGCGCGTATTGACGGTATCTATGGCATGAAGTATGGCGTGGAAGGGCTATTGCGCGAAGAACTAATTGACCTGCGGCGCCAACCGGCTGACCTGTGGCCGCGCCTCTTACATACACCTTCTGCTGCGCTCGGTTCGTGTCGCTACAAACTGCAAGACGAAGACCCCGCGCGAGTTATTGAGATACTGCGCCGTTATGATATTCATATGCTGCTCTATATTGGCGGCAACGATTCAGCCGACACCACACATCGTATAGCGGAAACGGCGCAGTACATGGGTTACGACCTGCGAGCAATCAGCGTACCGAAAACCATCGATAACGATCTGCCCCTGACCGATCACTGCCCCGGTTATGGCAGCGCGGCACGTTTTATCGCCTTAGCCACCATCGATTCGACCATGAACACCAGATCAATCCCCTGGCATTACCCCGTCAAAGTTATCGAGACGATGGGACGCGACGCTGGCTGGTTGACCGCCTCAGCCGCGCTGGGGAAGCGCGACGAGGACGACGCGCCGCATATTCTGCTCATCCCCGAACAGCCTTTTAACCAACAGCGATTCTTGCAGCAGGTCGAAGAAACTTATCGTAGGGTCGGATACGTTATAATTGTAACTGCTGAATCGGTGCGCGATGAACAGGGACAGGCGCTTGGCGCGGATGGACAGGTGGGACTCAATGCCTTCCAGCATCCACTTTTAAGCGGCGCGGCCCAACAACTGGTAGAATTAGTTAAGAGGGAACTAAAGCTGCGGGCGCGTTTTGAGAAACCGGGTGATTTACAGCGCATGGCCTCGAATTGTATCTCGATCACCGACCGCGACGAAGCCTACCTGGTAGGAAAGATGGGCGTGCAGGCCCTGCTTGACGGCGAACACGATAAAATGGTGACATTGGTTCGCCACAACGAACCAGCATATCATTGCGCAACCGGGCTGGTAGCCCTCAGCGAGGTAGCGAACGTGCAACGTTTGATGCCCGATAGTTACCTGAACAGCGCCAAAACGATGGTCACGCGGGCATTTTACGACTATGCACTACCGTTAATTGGAGAAGCATTGCCATTACATGCAGTGCTTGAAGAGATAGGGATATGACAATGAGCAAAATTCGACGAGCCATTCTAGTGGTACTGGATGGCGTTGGCGCGGGCGCCAATCCTGACGCGCAAAGCTACGGCGATGATGGAGCCAGTTCGCTTGAGCATTGCGCGCAGGCTGTCGGCGGCCTGCGCCTGCCAAACCTGGGCAGCATTGGCCTGGGCAACATCACCCCCATCATGGGCACGCCGCCCAACGAACATGCTCGAGGGTCATTCGGGCGCATGGCCGAGTCGGGCGCGGGCAAAGATAGCACAACAGGCCACTGGGAAATGACCGGCGTGGTGTTACAAAAACCCCTGCCAACCTACCCACATGGTTTCCCCAGGGAGGTCGTCCAGCACTTCGAACAGTCTATCGGGCGCAAGGTTCTCGGCAACAAACCAGCTTCCGGCACCGAGATCATCAAAGAATTAGGCGAAGAGCATATTCGCACCGGCAGACCCATCCTGTATACCTCGGCGGACAGCGTCTTTCAAGTTGCCGCGCACCAGGATGTTATTCCGCTCGAAAGAGCTTTATCACATGTGCCGCATTGCCAGAGAGATGCTGACCGGAGACAACGCAGTTGGACGTGTTATCGCGCGTCCCTTCACCGGCACGCCGGGAAATTTCACACGCACCGAACACCGGCGCGACTTCTCACTCGCTCCACTGGGAACCACACTGCTGGATGTTCTGAAAGCCAGTGGCAAAGAGGTGATTGGCATCGGCAAGATCGAAGACCTGTTCGCGGGTCGCGGCCTGACGCAGCGCGATCACACAGAGACCAATGCCGGCGGCATGGCCGCCACGCTGCGCTGGCTGGAGCGCGACTTCGAGGGACTGCTCTTCGTCAACCTGGTCGAGTTCGACATGTTGTGGGGCCACCGCCGCGACAGCCAGGGGTACGCGCAGGCCTTGCGCGAGGTAGACGCCTGGTTCTCGGAGGTGCGTGAGGTGATGCTGGCGGGCGACGCCATCTTCTTCACCGCCGATCACGGCGTAGACCCGACCTATCATGGCACCGACCACACGCGCGAGATGGTGCCTCTACTGGCCTATGGCGGGCCTGTGCGAGCGGGTGTCAACCTGGGAGTGCGCCGCACCTTTGCTGACCTGGGGCAATCGCTAACACATGCCTTCGGAGTCGAGCCGCTCGCAGCTGGCACGAGTTTTGCGCGAGAGTTGGGATTGCTATGACCGAGACACAACGCCGTGATACAAGCGGTATGTTACACGGCGAGCGGGTCTACCTGCGTCCGCCAACCGTGAGTGATGCGCACTACGTCTTTAACTGGGAAAGAGACGACGAAGTATGGCGGTACGACCCTCATCGCCCATATTCACAGACGCTGGCCGAATTTCTGCCCATTTTTGAGCGCAACTACGTGCGTGGCAACGGCAGGCAATTCTGGTACATCATCGAGGATGAACAACACATCCCAATCGGCACCATCACCTATTTCAACCTCGATTACCGCGTCTCCCAGGCAGAGGTCGGCCTGGGACTGGGCGACAAGTCGCGCTGGGGCAGGGGCTATGGCCCCGAAGCCATACGCGCACTTGTGGCATACCTGTTCGGCACCGTCAAACTGGCGCGTATCTACGCGGAAACCGCGCTCGCCAACCAACCGGCGCGGCGCGCTTTCGCCAAAGCCAACTTTGTCGAGGTCGGCCCGATTTACGATCCACGCAGTTCAGGCGAACCCTGGGTTCTGCTCGAAATAAAAAGAAGGGGACAGTAATTCTTGAGTACTTCACACGACAACATCGATCCCGCTATTTTCTCGGCATACGATATTCGCGGGATTTATGGCAAAGACCTCACCGACGAGATCGCCTATCGCATCGGACGGGCAGCCGCCCTGCATTTACAGGTGCCAGAAATCGCCGTCGGACGCGACATGCGCGTCTCGTCACCCGCATTAGCAGCCGCCATACTGCGCGGTATCACCGACCAGGGCGTCAATGCCGTCGAACTGGGCATGACCACCACCGACGAACTCTACTTCGCGGTTGGCAAATTCAATTACCCGGCCGGCATTATGATTACCGCCTCGCACAATCCAAAGCAATATAACGGCATGAAGTTCTGTCGCGCCCAGGCCGCTCCCGTCAGCCTGCAAACAGGACTGGGAGAAATCCGGGACATCGCCATACGCGGCGAGTTTCCAGATCCAATCAGCAAGGGCCAGGTCACCCAGCGCGATGTAGCGGATGCGTTCATCTCGCACGCGCTTTCATTCATCGATGTAAGCAAAATCAAGCCGCTTAAAGTGGTGATCGATGCCGGAAACGGCATGGCGGGTATGATTATGCCGCGTGTCTTCAAGCATCTACCCTGCGAGCTGGTTCCACTGTATTTCGAACTCGACGGCACCTTCCCCCATCATCCCGCCAGTCCCATCGAGCCTGAGAACATGGAAGATTTACAAAAAAAGGTGCTCGAAGTTGGCGCTGACCTCGGCGCAGCCTTCGATGGCGACGCCGACCGCATGTTTCCGGTCGATGAGCATGGAAAGGTTGTGGATGGCTCGATGGTGACAGCAGCAGTGTCGCAGAGCCTGCTGCGCAAACACCCCGGCTCCACCATCCTGTATAACCTGATCGTCTCCAAAAGCGTACCCGAACTGGTCGATAAAATGGGTGGGCAAGCCATTCGCACGCGGGTGGGCCATTCGTATATTAAAGCCGAGATGCGCCGCCTGAACGCCATTTATGGCGGCGAGCACTCCGGCCACTTCTATTTCCGCGACAACTGGTTCGCCGACTCCGGCCTGATCGCCCTCCTCATCACACTGGAACTCGTCTCCGTTGAGGACAAGCCGCTCTCCGAGCTACTCAAACCACTCGATACATGGGTGAGAAGCGGAGAGATCAACACCAAAGTCAAGGATGTACAGGGCAAGTTGAAGGCTCTGGAAGAAGACTTCGGCGCATCGGCGCAATCCGCCGATCATCTCGACGGCATCACACTCGATTTCGGCGACTGGTGGTTCAACGTGCGCCCCTCCAATACAGAACCCCTGCTGCGCATGAACCTCGAAGCGAAAACCCCCGCGTTGATGAATCAGAAACGCGACGAGGTGCTGGCCTTCATTCGGAGTTAGTTACACTCTATACAAATGAATGGTGCCAATCGAAAATCCTCCCCGTGGGGAAGATTTTCGCCTGGCACTATTCATTTGTATAGAAACTGCCTAGAACGGCACAACCGCGAAGCGACCAACGACCACGAACGCGGCCAGCAGCAGCAGGACGATATTTGGCGCGATATGGGAACCCTCTCCCAGTCGTGCATGGACTATAATGGCTCCAATCATCGTCAATACTAAACCAATTGCCGCTACCGGCGTTAGCCAGGGCAAGATACCCGTAATGGCTGGCAGAATAAGCCCGATGGCTGCCAGAACCTCCAGGATACCGATCAAGCGCACCAACTGAGGTGGCTTCATGGCGTTTACCCATGTCATTCGCACTGCCAGCTTAACTACCGGCTGAGTGGATTTCATTATACCGGCCATCAGAAACGCAAGGGCCAGCAAAATTTGCACAACCCAGAGCACAATATTCATGATTCTCTCCTTATCAGGAATTGAGAGATGTACAACTCTATAGTTCCTGTAGTATTATTAATTCCCTTACGGAAACAATAATACTACAGGAACTTCATATTGTCAAGGAACTAATGCTTTGCAGAGAAAAATATGGTATACTTGTGGCATGAGTACAATGGATCATTCACTTCCAAACGAACAGTCTATAACCTGCGCGTCACATTCGATGGAACGCGCCATGCAACTGATCGGCGACGTATGGACGCTCAAGATCATCTATACGTTAATGACCGGCACGCGGCGTTTTGGCGAAATATTGGAGGTCATGGGCAACGTTAGTCCCAAAACCCTCTCTAACCGCCTCAAAATGCTTGAAGAGATCAAGTTTGTGCAGAGACAAGCCTTCGCGGAGATTCCGCCCCGCGTCGAGTATCGCCTGACGGAGCGAGGTTTTGCGCTGGCAAACATCATGGAAGCCATCAACCAGTTCGGAGAGCGCTACCTCTCGGATGTTGAGTCAATGTCGCCCGATGCTTCATCCGCTTCCCCATCATTCCACTAAGCAACTCTATTAAGAGGCCGTTACCAGGGCGGGGACAAGCCCCGCCCTGGTCATTGTAAGTGTCACAAACTGGTCTGATACGTGTTTTGCCCCGGCGATAATTGATACAAGAAGCCAATTGATAATTCATGCATACCCGCGGGTGCGCCGTACACGACTCGTCCCCCAATAGACTTTGACCCTGCCTTAAAGGTATAGGGTAGCGTATCATAGATAGGCGGGCGATTAGCGCCATTTATAACCAGCCGAATGTAGTCAAAACCAAATCCCGGCGAGACATCCGCGCCGTTGGCATTGTCAACAGACCAGTTGAGCACGTAGAACTGCTGCCCGGCGCTGGCCTCAACGCCGTTATACGAGTAGCGCGCATCCACGCTCATCAAATGGTAGACCAGCGTATAGCCCTTGAAGTTGTAATAGATAGTGAGCGATTGCGGCGAGAGATGGTTCAGATAGCGTTCAGGCTGAAATGCGCCCGTAAATGGCACGACTACCAGCGTTTCATTCAAGATTTTTGACCCCAATTGGAGCTTCAAATTCGCAAGCTGCGTGCCTGTCGCGACGGGAAAGTCAATCCAACCGTTCACCGTTGCGCCCTGCTGCGTAGTGCTGGCAAGCTGCATATTGGTAGGCGCGACAGGCTGTTGTTTGGGGATGAGCAGTCGCGCGATATCATAGTAAATCAGCGCAATCGAGCCGCGTGTCGTATTCGTCACCTGCATATTCAGACGCACCACAGCGGGGCCAGTATGAATCAAATCATCGCTAAACGAAGGAGCATACTGGGCGTTCACTACCGTAAAGTTCAGATCGGCATACGATACAGTTCGCTTCACCTGTAAAATCGTAGCTTGAACCCGCGCCGGGTTTGCATTTGTATTCAGCGTAATTGGCACACTTCGCAGCCAGTTCCAGGTAAAAAAACTGACCCCACCCAACAAAAGAATACCCGTAATGAGCAAAATAGTCAGCCACGGCCAGAGACGCGTTGATGGTCGTTTCGGTTTGGGCGTGTTAAGAATACTCTGTTCCAGCGTTTTTTGTTTCGCATCTAAAACAGAAGATGGTACCAGTAATTTTCTGGTCATGCATAATCCCCCTATAGCATTTCTTATATCATTAGTCTTATTTTATCAGTGCAACCCAAACATAGCAATTCTTGACATGCTGGTATGCGCGTGTTAGCATGAAACGGGTAAACAGCTAGTTTTTTGTCGCCCTGCAAGAGGCGTTTTTTATTTTTCTACTCACTAAGACGTTGCATAAGGAGCGTTTGTCCTGTGAAAATTCACGAATATCAGGCCAAAGATATTCTGGCGCGCTATGGCATCCCGATTCAGCCGGGACGAGTAGCCTATACGCCGGATGAGGCCGAAGCGATTGCCCGCGAGTTGGGCGGGCCAGTTGTCATTAAAGCCCAGGTCTATGTCGGCGGGCGCGGCAAAGCGGGAGGCATCCAGTTTGGCGACACCCCCGCGCAAGCGCGCGCGGCAGCGGCTAAAGTACTGGGGATGGACATCAAAGGGCTGACCGTTGAAAAGGTACTGGTCGTTTCAAAGCTGGAAATCAAAGAAGAATACTACCTGGGCATCATCCTTGACCGCAAATCCCAGGCCCCGGTGGTGATGGTCTCCAAAGCTGGCGGTATTGACATCGAAGAGGTAGCCGCGACCGCGCCTGAAAAGATCATCCGCCAGCCCATTGATATGCACTACGGTTTGCGCCCCTTTGAGGCACGCGATATCCTGGCGCGTGCTGGCCTTCCGCATAACGTGATCGCCAGGGGCGGAGCAATCCTGACAGCCCTGGCCAAAGCCTTTATCGACAGCGATGCCAGCCTGGCAGAGATCAACCCGCTCGCTCTGACGGCTGAAGGACAGGTGCAGGCAGCCGACGCCAAGATTTTGATCGATGACAACGGTCTGTTCCGCCAGAAAGAATATGCAGCGTGGGCAGAGACCGAAGAGTCTAACCCATTAGAATTTGAGGCGAAGCAGGCAGGACTCACCTATGTCAAACTGGATGGCAATGTCGGTATTATCGGCAATGGCGCGGGACTGGTCATGACCACGCTCGATATGGTAGCCCGCGTAGGCGGCAAACCGGCCAACTTCCTCGACATTGGCGGCGGCGCGAAGGCCGAAATTATGCGCAAGGCGCTGACCTTCGTGGCGCGCGATCCACAGGTCAAGGGTATTCTGGTCAACATCTTCGGCGGCATCACACGCGGCGAAGAAGTGGCGAAGGGCGTGATTCTGGCCCAGGCCGAATTGCCCAAAGGGATGCCTATCGTGGTGCGCCTCTCCGGTACGGGCGCGGAAGAGGGCAGAGCCATTTTGAAAGACGCCGGCCTGGACTGGGGTAGAGATATGCGCGAAGCAGCCCAGAAGATTGTCGCGGCCATCGCTGCGCGAGAATAGAGGAATAGCATTATGAGTATTTTAATGGATTCGAGCACGCCGGTAATCGTGCAGGGCATTACCGGGCGTGAGGGACAATTTCACACACGCAATATGATAGCTTCCGGCACGCATATTGTCGGCGGCGTTACGCCGGGCAAAGGCGGCGAGATCATCGAAGGAGTGCCGGTTTTTGATACCGTCAACGAGGCCAGAGCAGCCACCGGCGCGACGGCAAGCTGTATTTTCGTGCCACCGCCAGGCGCGGCTGACGCCATCATGGAAGCTGCCAGCGCGGGCATCCAACTGATCGTGTGTATTACCGAAGGCATCCCCACCATCGATATGACACGCGCCATGCTGACCGTGCGCGAACACAACGCGCTGCTGATCGGCCCCAATTGCCCCGGCATGTGTACGCCAGGGCATGGCAAGATCGGCATTATTCCCTACCAGATTTTCACGCCCGGTCCCGTAGGCTTCATCTCGCGCTCAGGCACCCTCACCTATGAAGTGGTGGCCCTGCTAACTGAGGCGGGTCTTGGCCAATCCACCTGCATCGGTATCGGCGGCGACCCCATCATTGGCTCAACATTCGCGGACTACCTGAAAATGTTCGAGTTGGACCCGCAGACGAAAGCGGTCGTCATGTGCGGCGAAATCGGCGGTAGCGACGAAGAGGATGCCGCCGAATACATCAAAAGAATGAGCAAGCCGGTCGTGGCCTTCGTCTCCGGGCGCACAGCTCCTGCGGGCAAACGCATGGGTCACGCGGGCGCCATCATCTCCGGCAACACCGGCACAGCGCAGGGCAAAGTAGCAGCGTTGCAGGCGGCCAGGGTTCCTGTGGCAGACACCATTTTTGACATTCCTGGCATGGTCAAAGAGGCGCTGGCGCGCATCTCGTAAAATATGATGTAGGGACATATTGACAACGTAATATCGCATAGGTGGATTTGGCTCGCTCGCGGTACGTAAGGCCCAAGGCAACCGCAAGGGTCTCCACCCAATCCCTTCCCCTCGCCCTTACAATGACTACGATGAGGGGATCGGAGGCGTTCATTGTAAGGGCGGAAGTACGCTGAGCGGTCGGTGGAGACCCTTGCGGTCGCCCTCGTTCCCCCGATGCTGCGAAGGATTAATACATATGACAACGGCTCTGATATACGACCCGATTTTTTTAGAACATATCACGCCAGAAAACCATCCCGACAGGCCGGAGCGTTTGATGATGGTGATGAACGTGCTGGAGGCGCTGAACTGGCTTGAACGCGACGGGTTGAGGCTACTTGCGCCGCGCGCGGCCAGCGAGGACGAACTGGCTGCCGTGCATGAGCGCAGCTATATCCACAAAGTTGAGGAAGCGGCGCGTAAAGCGGCTGAAAAACATGCCGGAGGGGGGCGCAATACGCAGCGTTTCGCCACCGATACCTACGTCTCCCCTAAATCCTACGAGGCCGCGCTTCGGGCCGCGGGCGCGCCGCTGACAGCCATCGACGCCATCATGAAGGGCGAGATCGACAACGCCTACTGCCTGGTGCGCCCACCCGGTCATCACGCCGTCGCCGAAGCCGCTATGGGCTTTTGCCTTTTCAATAACGTAGCGGTGGCCGCTCGCTACGCCCTCGACCAGTATGGTCTCGAACGGGTCATGATTATCGATTTCGATGTGCATCATGGCAACGGCACGCAAGAAATGTTCTACGACGATCCGCGTGTGCTCTACTTCTCCACGCACCAGGCGCCATTTTATCCCGGCACCGGCCAGTCCGACGAACGCGGCGGGGGCGAGGCCGAAGGAACTACCATCAACGTCCCGCTACCAGCTTCGAGTGGTTATGAAGTTTTTGAGCCAGTCTTTCGGCAGGTCATGGCTCCGGCAGCGGATCGCTTTGACCCGCAGCTTATCCTGGTCTCGGCAGGCTTTGACGCGCACTGGGATGACCCACTGGGCCAACTCAATCTCTCAACGGCTGGCTTTGCGCAGTTAATGAAAGTGGTTATCGAAGAAGCCCGGTTTCTGTGCAATGGGCGGCTGGTGCTGGTGCAAGAGGGCGGCTATAGTCTGGACGCCATGGCGGCCTGCGTCGCCACCTGTATCAACCTGTTGCTCGGCGACGACGCCGCCGTCGATAGCCTGGGACAGGCACCAGACATGCCCTACCGTATCAATACCGACGTACTCATCGCGGAACTTCGCCGCCTGCATCACCTGACAGGCTATCGTATGCGCAACGCGCCCAAACCCGACATTGCGCGGCTGCGGCGAGAAGTAAAAGGGCCGGATGCCTGAATCTTCGGGGAGAATGCATGGCTTCAACGCAATATACGCGCCTTTTGACAATCGACGACATTGCGCCCGTCACGCGCCTTCTCAGTACGTCCGAATACATTTACCAACGCTTCACCCTTGAAGAACTGCCTCAGCTATTGAAAAAGTATCCGGCGGTAGGGCTATTTCATGGTAACTCACTGCAAAGCTTTCTGATCTCACAAACAGTAAGCGAGCCTTCGGCCTGGATTGGCGGCTATGGCGTAAGCTGGTCGGAAAGCCGCTCGTATATTACCATGCTGGATACCCTGCTGGCGCAGCTTACGCCCCACCTGGTGAAGCGTCGCGCGCATCATCTCTATTACTCCGGCAACGACCTGGATAACGACTGGCTGCGCAACATCCTGCTGGCGCGAGACTTCAAGCTCCACCGCCTTCTCTATGCCTACGACAAAGTTGATTTCAAGACCCCCTCGCCGGGCAACCAGCAGGTACTCGTGCGCCCGGTTGCATTGGGCGATATCCCCACCCTATTAACCATCGAGCACGCCTGCTTCGAGGATTTCTGGCGCTACGACGCCCTCTCATTCGAAGAAATCATGAGCACTCATCCCTATTTCGTAGTCGCCGAATGGCAGGGGAAAGTCGTCGGCTATCAATTCAACGCGCTCGATGACGAATTTGGCTACCTCGTGCGCATCGCCGTCCATCCCTCGGCCAGTGGCAAAGCCATTGGCGTGCGCCTCATGAGCGAGGCCATCAACTTCTTCAAGCAGGCCAACGTCCTGCGCATCATGCTCAACACGCAAGAAGACAATACCCACGCACACCGCCTCTACGAATGGTTCGGCTTCATCCGCGTGCCGCAAATTGGTTTTGTGCTGAGAAAGAACCTCTAATACCAGCCGACCAGGCACCACACATTGAGCGGCTCCGTTTTGTTTTTGACGATGAGCGGAGCCAGTTTGGTCACGCGCACCGCCTGGCGCACGCGAGTGAAGGTGGCATGGTGCAAAAAGATATCATTATCGCTGGCCGCGCCCTGCAAACGCGCTGCGACGTTGACGGTGTCGCCAATAGCGGTGTAGTTCTGGATGCGCTCTTTTGAGCCGATATTGCCAACCATCGCCTCGCCGGTATTGACGCCAAAGCCAAACGCGAGCGGAATATCCTGCGGCTGCTTGCGCTGGAATTCCAGTACCGCCAGGCGCATTTTCCAGGCCGCCCGCACCGCGCGTAAGGCGTGATCGTCCTGGGACAATGGCGCGTTGAAAATAGCCATCAGTTCGTCGCCCCAGAAGCCGGTAACGGTGCCGCCTTCCTCCCAGATAGCGTTGACCATGATTTCCATATAGGTATTGAGCAGGTTCATGACCTCTTTCGACGGGATGCGCTCGCTCAGGCGCGTGAAGCTGCGAATATCGGCCTTGATAACCGAGATTTCTTTCGATTCGCCGCCCAGGTTGAGCGCGGCGGGATTGTTGATCAGTTGCTCTACCACGTTGGGATGCACAAAGCGTCCGAAGATGCGGCGAATCTCTTTCGCGCTGGCCTCGGCTCGCTTTTTATCAGCCTCCATACGTTTGACCTCGGTGCGGTCATCAATCACCAGAGCCATACCAATCGGAGTATCGCGCGCGTCACGCAGCGATGAAGCATAGAGTGTCAGGTTCACTACCCCGGTTCGTCCATCAATTTCGCAATCCACCGCCTCAGGCACAATAGTGCCATGATCGTGTTCCGCCGGCACATTTTGCAGAATTTTGGTCAGGCCAACCTGTGGAATGCCTTGAAAGACATCCCGGTAGTGTCTTCCAATAGCCGAAAGCGGATTAATACGCAGGATCAACCCGGCAGCCGCGTTAAACTTGGTTATAATGCCGGAAGGATCGGTCGTAATCACGCCATTGGCGATTGAGGCGAAGATGTTATCCATGTACTGCTTGTCTTCTTCAACCTGGCGAATGGCCTTCGTTAAATCATCAAAGAGACGCGCATTATGAATAGCAATAGCCGCCTGGTGGCAAAAGGCAAACAACAGGTCGCGATGGCGAGGCCCAAACAGGTTAGCGTTGATACGGCTATCCACGTAAACGGCTCCGATGGAACCCCCGCGCACCACCAGCGGCGCGCAGATGATCGAGCGAATGCCATAGGCCACTATGCTTTCCTGCTCCTTCATCTCCACCTGCGCGTCATCGGTCAGCACCGGCTGCTTCGTGCGTACTACGCGCTCTACCGTGCCGCGACTGAAATTGAACTCGCGGGGGTCGATGGTGCGCTCCTGTTTATCGCGCGCAATGGGAAAGGTCAGTTCATTAGTATCGGGATTCACCAGCACCAGGAAGCCGCGTTCCGCGTCAACCACGCGAATGACGTGGTCCATTACCTTGCGCAGCACATCGTCGAATACGAGCGAAGAGTTGAGCGTGCGAGCAATTTCATAGAGGGTCTCCAGTTCGTCGCGCTTCAAATTGTTGATGCTGGAGTTCAGGGCATCGCCTGGACTCTGTATACCTGAGGGGGTAGTCGATGGTTGCACAACCGGCGGGAGTTGCGAGGAAGCGCGGCGCAGGAACTCCTGGGTTTCGCGAACTTGCGCGAGTTGTTCATGTATAGTGGCCAGCACCCTTTGACCCGACTGGTTCAACCGGCCCAGTTCCAGATCAGCAGTGCGCGAAATGCGCAGGGAATCGCTCAACAAACGCACCCGCGGATCGCTGCTATCTCCCGCGTAAGTCCCTTCAACGGCCACTTCTAACCTGCGCGTATGGTCATGCAACATACGTGAAATACGCAGCAACGCGTCGCCAAGCGCGCGCAGTTCGCTCGTTGACTTCCATTCAGGATCGCGATTCTCAGGGGCTTCAGACACACTGCCCTCCATAGCTGATAACTGAGGCATTTTCCCGCCCTATTATAACACACATGAGACGATTTAATATCCCAGCAGCTCCTGCAATTCTTTTTCGCTTTGCTTGCTGAGCGGAATCATCGTCTCCTGCTTATCGTTGAGTTGCAGGGTGTAGCTATTGCGGGTGTATTGAATGACCGATTTGATGTGTTGAAGATTCACGAGATAGGCGCGATGCGCCTTGAAGAAGCCCCGGCCTGCAAGGCGCATTTCCAACTCCTGCAAGGTCAGGTTGGTGGTAGCCTCCTCGTTGGTGGTGCGCAGGTAGGTTTTACCATCGCGGCTGGTGGCGTAAAGCACTTCGCCGGGATCAAAAAGCATAATGCGATCTTCCCTGCGAGCGGGAATCTTGAAGGGCATCAGGCGTTCGGGAGCCGCCACTTCAGTCTGCGCCAGCTCGCGTACTCGTTTGCTCACCATGCGCCCATCCGCGAGTTCCACAATTTGCGCGCTGCAAGAGCCTGACCATGCCAGGTCTTCGGCGGTAATCAACACAGCTGTACCCGCGCCCGCTACCTCCTTTATCAGCCGCAAGAAAAGCGCCTGCGTATCCAGGTCGATGCGCAGATCAGGCTGATCGAGCAGCAAGAGAGAAGGTCGCCCGATCAAAGCGCGCGCAAAGGCCAGGCGGCGCTGCGCAACCGGAGAAAGCTTCGATGCCTGCTTTGATGCCTGGTCGCTCATGCCAATCAGCGCCAGCACTTCCCCGGCGCGACTCGCGGGCAAATTATGCAGCCGGCAATACAATTCAAGGTTGCCTTGCGCGCTCATCCGATCGTAGAGCAGGTCTTCCTCGAACATCACCCCGATGCGATTCCGCGCTTCAGGCGAGCAATGTACGTCCTTCCCATCGAGCAAAACCTTGCCACCACTGGGAACCAGCATTCCGCATAACAGGCGAATCAAGAGCGTTTTTCCGCTGCCAATCTGCCCCACCACCGTCACTACGTCACCTGCTTGAATGTCCAGTTCCTCAATGGAAAGCGCTGTGCGGTTCTCGATGGTCTTTTCCAGCCGCCGAACCTGTAACATGGCCGCGCACCCCTCGCTGATTTTTGCTATGTGCTCTTTTATTACTCATTGTGCCAGGGGTATTGTAACACAGGCCAGAAGATACTTATGCCCTTATCAATTGCGCGTGTACGCGAATCTCGACATTGTTGCGTAGCGCGTTGGAAACCGGACATGTCTGCTCGGCAACCTGGGCGGCTTTTTCAAACGCTGTTTGGTCAAGTCCCGGCACGCTGCCGCGTACCGTGAGATCCATAGCCCGAATTTTGAGTCCACTGGCGCTCATATCCAGGGTACACACTGCCTCTACATCCAGTTTCTCAGCCGGAGTTCCGCTTGTAGCAAGCCCGTGAGCAAGGCCCATCGCGTAACACTCAGCATGAGCAGCAGCAATGAGTTCTTCTGGACTGGTCTTGCCATCGGGTCGCTCTGTGCGCGAGGCCCATGTAATTGGTAAATTCGTAAGAGCACCGCTGCTTGTCTGAACAATGGTACCACGTCCTTGAACAAGATTTCCTTCCCAGGTTACCTGGGCACGACGTTCGGCTTGTGGCATTCTCTTTTCTCCTCAAGAATAAATACGGCGCTTGGTATCAAGCATTTACAACACTGTATTGGTCATGGGAAACCTCTATTGATCTCCATATGTACTTTTACAATCTACCACCGCGCAGGTTGGATGGCAAATCGCTTTGCTCCACTCGTCGCGAGAACCGATCATTCAACTCTCACAAATAGCCTGTTGCCATCTTTTTTACTCCATTCAGCCAGAAAATGTGGCGCGCAAAATCGGGGCATGTTACAGTTGTGTCAGAGATATGGACGATGATAATGCAACGAAATTAAGATGAAAATCAATCGCTGAAAAGGACACCCATCATATGCCATCTTCCGACCCGATGATAGAAGCGCGTGACCTGCGTCGCGTGTTTGGCGACAAAATAGCCGTAGCAGGTATCAGTTTTCAGGCGCGGCGCGGCGAAATCTTTGGCCTGCTTGGGCCGAATGGAGCAGGCAAAACTACTACCATTCGTATGCTCACCGGCCAGATCGATCCCAGCGGCGGCAAAGCCATCGTCGCGGGATGCGACGTGGTCAAAGATCGGGCGCAACTGAAAGAGCGCATCGGCGTCGTCTTCGAGGAGCAGAATCTCTACGAGCGGCTCTCCGCGCGTCTGAACCTGGAGTTTTCCTGCTGGCTATACGGACTGCCCGACAGCCGCGCGGATAAAGTTCTCGATCTCGTGCATCTACTCGACCGCGCCAGAGACCCTGTGCGCACCTATTCCAATGGCATGAGGCAGCGCCTGGTGATCGCGCGCGCCCTACTGCATAAGCCACCCATGCTTTTTCTCGATGAACCCGGTCGCGGACTCGACCCAATTTCGGCGCGTGAAGTGCGCGCGCTCATCAAGCAACTCAGCGAGGAAGGCACCACCATCCTGCTGACAACGCACGTAATGGAAGAAGCCGATCTCTTGTGCGAGCACGTCGCCTTTATCGCCAATGGCAAAATCGTAGCCGACGACACGCCACGCAACTTGAAACTGGCGCACGGTCGGCGCGCCATCTCCGTCACGCTTGCCAGCGATGCGCAGACCCACAACGGTGCAAGCTCCATCGACGAAACCATACTCAGTCTGGATAATCCCACCGACCAGCAAAAGCTGGCGCAGTGGATGTCGCAGGGCAAGGTGCTGGCTATGCATTCACGCGAGGCTACATTGGAAGAAGTTTTTATCGAAGTCGCTGGCATCCACCCTGCGTAATATGATGATAAAAGGAGCTATTCACATGCATATGCGCTCAATTTTCGCCATCGCGCGCAAGGACGCGCTCGATCTCGTTTTGAACAAATCAACGCTGGTTATGCTCATGACGCCATTTTTCCTGGCCCTGGTTTTCCTGATGATTAATGTGTTGCTCAGTAGCCATACGACGAACGTGCTGGTTTACAATCCGGGAAAATCGAATATTGAACAGATTGTTGACAACGAATCTAGTGGTATCAAAGTGACCTATGTCAACTCGCCCGACCAGGTAACGACAGCCTTTGGCGCGAACGGGTCAAAAAAAGATTCATCCTATGAATTGGGCCTGATTGTCCCGGCTAACTTTGACGCAGACCTGCGAGCCGCACAGCATCCCCAGATGACGATCTATATCAATGGCAGCGACATGAGCAACGACCAGAGCCAGTTGCTCATCAACGCGCTGAATAACTACACGCGCAGCATAGCAAATCCACAGCCGCCAGCGGCGATTACCTCGACAATCATCAATCCTCCGGCGCCTATCAATCCTTTCCAGAACATCGGGCAAATCTATACGGTGGCCGCGCTGCTCGGCTCCCTGCTGGTCGGTACCTCGCTCGTCCCCAATTTACTTGTTGAAGAAAAAGAGAAGAAGACGCTGCGTATGCTAATGGTCTCGCCAGCTTCGTTCGCCGATGTAATCGTTGCCAAACTGCTGGTGGGCCTGGTCTATCAATTACTGATAGCATTGGTGGCGGTCGCTATCACAGGTGGCTTCGGTATCGGCGCTCAGCTTCCCTTGCTGCTGCTCTTTACCCTGCTCGGCTCCCTTTTCAGTATCTCAGTTGGATTGCTGTTCGGCAGCATTGTCAATACCACCACCGCTGCAGGAGCATGCGGTGGAGCCATGTCCCTCCTGTACGTCCTGCCCATATTCTTCGTCGGCCTCTTCGCGCAACTCATGGGCAGCAGTCCAGTCACACAACTGATCAGGATATTGCCGACCTACTATATCGCGGATGGAGCCTCAAACGCCGTCACCAACGCCAACGCCCTCCCGGCCACCATGCTGGACATAAGCGTAATAATTGGAGTTACCCTTGTGCTGGTACTGCTCTCCCTGTGGACGCTGCGTCGCCAGGCCGCCGTGGTAAGCGCAATTTAGAGAATGCGGTTACACTCCCTGCTCCGCCAAAAATTTACTGAATGCCATTGGCGTAAACCCAAAATCGCGCTCTACCGAATGAATATCGGTAATATTATCGAAGGTAAAAAGCGTCATCGCCGCTTTCGTCAATGGCGGTTTAGGCAATACAGCCTCCATCACGGCTGCGCCGATAGCAATCAGCGCATTGGGAGCCGGAGCCTTGAGACGGCTTTTATGCATGGTGTGCAGTAGCGCATCGATGACCTGGGTAAAAGTATAATATTCCGGCCCTCCAATAATGTAGGTCTTGTGATTAGTGCGCTCCGCCTCTTGTAAGACCATAAGCACAACCGTGACAACATCCTCAACATAGATAGGCTGGAATTGTATCTTGCCACCGCCAATTAGCGGCACGACAGGCGAGGTACGTATCAAATCCGCCAGGCCCTTGATAAATGGAGCATCTTTGCCGAACAACACCGAAGGCTGAATGATCGTCCAGTTAAGGCCGCTCTCCTTAAGCATTCGTTCAGCCTCGTAACGCCCCTGCATATAGGTACCGGGCTTATCGGGCCGCGTTCCCAGCCCGCTTATCTCGATGATACGTGTAACGCCCGCCTCCTGGGCAGCTTTAATCAGATTGGCCGTTCCCTGCACATTCGTTTCGTAATAGGTATTTCCGTGCGATTGCTTATGATCGGCGGTAATAAAAGCGGCATGGACGACCGTATCCACTCCCTTGCAACGCCTCCGCCAGCGTAGCAGCCTGCGTCGTGTCGCCCTGCGCAAATTCAACCTGACCCGCAGGCAGGAGAGCCGCCGCGCGTTTCACATCCCGCACCAGGCAGCGCGGGCGCTCGCCATTCTGCACCAATCGCGCCACCACATGCCTGCCAATATACCCCGTAGCGCCAGTTATTAAAATCATACATCACCTTCTCACTCATTATTTTTTATTGCATGTTTACTCTTCTTCATTATAGACGCCCAGCACATACAATGCGACCCTGCCACATCACGAATATTACGGTGTGTCTGCTCACTGCTTATCGCGCCGTCCACCCCCTGTCAGCCTGAGCGCAGCGAAGGATCTCTCGCTGGGCACACGCAGATCCTTCGCTACGCTCAGGATGACACACCCCACTTTACCCCTTCCTTTCCAATCAAACTATGAGTGAAAGGCGGGCTGACCTCCGCAATCAGCGCAGAGACCCGGCAGGCAGCAGAATCCGCACCGTCACGCCCGCTCCGGGAGAGCTTTTGATGGTAAGACTGCCACCTGCGATAGCCAGCAGCGCGCTGTGGGTGAGCAAGCCGCCGCCCGTGCCACTGGTCGTGCTGTTAGCGGCGCTAATACCCACCCCATCATCGGTGACGATCACTTCCAGGCTATGATCTGCATTATTCCATATCGCTTTGAAGAGCAGGCGCAGCTGGCGGTGTTCGTCCATGCCGCGCGCGTGACGGGCAGCGTTGCGCAGCGCCTCTTGCACGGCGGCAAAAACCAGTTCGGCGATGGCTGGCGGCATCACTTCATCGATGGAGGCGGCTGTCTCGTCGGACACGCACCATTCCACCTCGTCGAAAGCATATTGAAAATCCTGATCTAGCATGGTGCGTATGGCGCTAATCATGCCGTCCTGTTCAAGACGGTGGGGCGCGCTGGGCGCGGTGACACGCATCATGGCGGCCAGGCGGCGATGCGTATCTGAAATAAGCGTAATAGTTTCATCTACAGCCTGCGCGCGCGCGTCACTGTCGCCGGACGAGGGTGCATTGCCGTTGTCAGGGAGCGAACGCAGCGTTTCCAGTTGTAAAAGCGCCAGGTGCATCTGCGGCAAGATTTCGTCGTGCAGCACGCGCCTTTGTTGCGCTCCCAGCAACTTAACATCGACGATGCGGCGGCGCAGCAGTCCCGCCACTGCCTGCATTGCTTCATGATCGCCCAACGTGTCGAGGATGCGCTGCCCGCAGGCGTGCGCCAGGTTCATATCCTCGTCGGTCAGCGCGCCCCCATCCTTGCGCGGGCCAAGATAGAGCGTGGCGACCAGCCCGCGCTCGTCATAGATGGGCAACACCCAGCATATCATCGGCACCTCATCCACGAAAAGCTGGATGCGCGATGGCGTTTCCGACGCGCCGCTGCGCTTCCTCGCTTCTTCGCCCTTCTCCAGCAGCTTTTTGTCCCCAAGCGGCGAGAACAACGCGCCGTTTGCCAGCGATGAAACGGGCCAGCGATAGCTGAAACGCCGCCGCACGCTGCCCGCCAGCACTGCTAAGTAGGCGCACTGCACCCCCAGCACGGTATGACAGAGGTGATAAAACAGGTCTTGCAGGTCTTGCTCGGTCTTCTGCAAATCAGTATTCAGCCAGTGGCGCAGGCTGGTGCTGCGCACGAACGGCCCCAGCAGCGCGATATAGCGGTCGTGCGCCGTATAGCTGCTCCAGGTGAACAGGGCATACGCGCCTGTAGCCAGCGAAGTGATAATCAGCAGGCCCCCCGGACTGCTATGCGTCAGATTGACCAGCAGGACAATAAAAATAGACACGCCCGTGGAGACAATCACGGTACCGCGCCATTGTTCCAGGAAACCGCGCCGCGAAAGCGAACGCTCAATCAAGATGCCGTGTCGCACAATGGAATAGCCTATCAACAGGATCACCAGCGCCACCGCGCCCGTCGCGCACAAATCCAGGATTAGCAGGTTCATAGGAAAGATAGTACTGTTTATCAATCCGCCGTTAATGGGCGCTTCAGGGGCGACAGCCGTATAGGGATGTTGCAGCCAGTTGATGATAGACTGGATCACCAGCACGCCCAGCGTCGTCGTCAGCAACACCATCAACAGCGCCGCCAGCAGCAGCCCCGGACGCGCCAGGTGCCAGGAAAGATGCGGCTCTTCCAATAGCTCTTTATCGCGAGGATCATCCCAGAAGGCATCAATCAGGGCATAGCGCAAACCCCGCGCGCGTTTTGTGCGCCGTTTCAGGAAATGCCAGAACGCGCGCAGCAAACGCGCGATACGCCCAATCGTGAACCACGGCGCGATAGCGCAAAAGGTGACGTAACAGAGAAAGAGCAACGAGAGCAGCACCGGTGGCGAAAATACGCCATTGCGAATATCAATGAAGGCATCGTTATATACAATCAACCGCAGCGCCCCCGCGTAAGTAAACGTCGAAGGGTTGAGCAGCAGGCATACCAGCACCGTCACGCCCAGCAGCGCCCCGAACACCAGCAGATAAGGCCGGCGTCTACGCCACACCGGATTGATGAGCGCGGCATAATACAGCCCGATGGCAAACCAGATATACGGCACCCCCAGCGCGGGCAGCCAGATGAGATGCCACAAAAAATCCTGGCTCACCAGCCCCCCCTGCTGCATCGGCGACCCGGAGATCAGCAGCGCGTGAATAAAGAAAAACAGCGCCGACAACCCCAGCCCCACCACTCCCAGCCGCGCAATACCCGCCTTGCGATCCCCATTCAACCACACCGTAAAAGCCAGCCACTGAAAGGCCACCAGGTTAAAAATGGATAGCGCAAGCAAAAAAGCGCGCAATATATATGACGGCTGTAGAAGGGATGCGATGCCCATATCACTCCTCCCTATACAACGGCACCCACTCCCCCCTACGGTCCTGCACCAGCGCCACACCATCCTCATCCCACATAATCATCCTGTTCAGCGTATAAATCAGCGTAGCTCGCGCCCGCGCTACCTTATCATCAACTGCTGTTTCGCTGAGACCCCAGGAGGCATAAATGCGCCCATTGGTGCGGCTCACAGCGCGTTTATCGTGCAGGTTGAGACGCGCTGCGATCTGTTCGTTGGTCATGCCCTGGGCCACCAGTTCGGCTACGCGCAGTTCGTTGGGTTCCAGCAGAGCGCGCGGAGATTGTTCGTCGAGGTCGCGCACCTCCTGCACGCGGTCTTCAATTTCAGGATCGACCAGGCTGCGCCCATTGATGGCATCGCGCAGCAGTGGCACCAGCATTCCAGGCAGCAAGTAGTTGCTTTTGCGCACGTAGGCGTAGTGCGTCAGAATGCCGGAGGCGCGAAACTCGCGGTAATAGTCGTCGTCATCCTGGATAGAATAAAAGACCACCGGCATACGGGGACGTTCGCGCCGGATAGCAATGGCCGCGCCCACGCCGCTCAAGGCTTTGCGTCCGGCCTGCGGGTCCTGCAATTGCACGTCCATTAAGATCACATCGGCGTCAAGCTCTAACGCTCGCGCCAGGGCTTCGCGCCCCGTCGCGGCCTCGCCCATCACCTGCACCGCTCCCGTCGCCTGCAATCCTTCACGTAATGCCTTGCGCAGCGGCCCATGATCGTCCACCAGCAATAATTTCATCGTATGCATTGTATTCATATCACACGCAATACCTGATGTTACATCCGTAGGGGCGGGGGTGGACGTGGATGATGGGTGGGGACGCTTGCGTCGCCCTCGTCCTTTTCCACACCATGACTTCATTTGGTTGTCAAAAATCACCAGGCAATATAGTATGCATCCTTCATAAGTTTTTCGGAAAGTACATTCCAGTATAGCAGCTTTCGGCACCCACTCATAGTCTCCGAGACACAAACAGGCGTGTTTCAAACACAAGGCCCGGCTGCCAGGGGAATACACTCATCCAGATGAAGGCACTGGCAGCGTATGCCCTCTTCCAGCAATCGTTTCATGCCCTGCGCCCTGCTAATCAAAACTTCCAGTTCGCTCAGCTTCTGCTCGGCCAGTATGCGCCAGCGCACGCCCAGCGGCGCGTCTTCGTCGAAACCAGAAACAAGCGTCTGGATTTCCGCCATCGAAAACCCCGCCTGCCGGGCAAGTTGGATGAATGCCAACTGCTGAAAGACCCGCGAGGAATAGCGCCGGTGTCCATGCGTCCTCTCCGGCCTTGGAAGTACCCCTATGTCTTCATAATAACGGATGGCAGAGGAGCGCAGGCCCGCCTGGCGCGCAACTTCACCAATCGTCAATTTCATTTCGTTCAATTTCGCCGTTCTCCCCTCTTGACTTCAAGTGTACTTGAAATTGTACACTCGTTTTCGAGGGAGCGCAAGTGGCGTTCCCTCCCATCCAGGCGTAGAGACGCGAAAAAAGAAAGAGGTGTTTATTATGCCCGATACCCAGCAGGAAGCGCAGCCACTCGTACTGGCCTGCTCGCTCACCGGAAATGACCTGGCCGCGCGAGGCGAGATCGTGCGCCCGCTCATGGCATCGTACCAAAAAATGCAGGAACTTGAGGACGGCTACGCCTTCCAGTTTCCAGGCGAGCCAGCCTGGATATCAAAGGCTGGTAGAGTTCATTGCCGAAGAAAGGCAGTGCTGCCCCTTCTTTACCTTCGAACTGCACTACGAGCCGACCTGGGACCAATCTGGCTGCGCCTGCGCGGAAGCGCAGAAATCAAAGCCCTGCTGCGCGATCAATGGCTCACCCAGCTTTAACGTTGACCCGTACCTCACCAGGGCAGGGGCAAGCCCAGCCCGTACCCTATACGTTTGGCTTGCTTCGCAAGCCTCCCGTTTCGTAGTAGGGTACGGGCTGGGCTTGCCCCTGCCCTGGTCTCTCGCCTCGTTGCGCATCGTAGTAGGGTACGGGCTGGGCTTGCCCCTGCCCTGGTCTCTCGCCTCGTTGCGCGTATCCTCTTCGGTAGTAGGGTACGGGCTGGGCTTGCCCCTGCCCTGGTCGCTCAGTTGGGGCTTGCCTCCGACCTCGCATTTAGGCTATAGTGAATGCGCACACAATTTATTTTTCAGGTGAGAACTATGACAACAACACAACACAACAGCATCCATTTCGGATTGGTGCTGCATAATCACCAACCGGTAGGCAATTTTCCCTGGGTATTTCAACAGGTGTACGAAGAAGCGTACCTTCCCATGATAGAGGCTCTGGAACGCCATCCTGGCGTGCGTCTTTCGCTGCATTACACTGGCTCGCTGCTCGATTGGATGCAAGAAGCGCAGCCAGCTTTTTTGCAACGCATCGCGGCCCTGGCTGAGCGCCAGCAGGTTGAGATAGTCAGCGGCGGCTACTACGAACCTATCCTGCCCTCTATTCCCGATAGCGACAAACTGGCGCAGATACGCCGCCTCTCGGAGCGCATTGCGCGCGAATTCGGCGCGTCAGCCAGCGGCATGTGGATCGCTGAGCGCGTCTGGGAGCCGGGCCTGCCGCGTCTTTTGCGCGAAGCGGGTATCGAATGGACCATCCTGGACGATGTGCATTTCAAGAACGTCGGGTTGGAGGATAGCGACCTGTACGGCTACTACGCCACGGAAGATCAGAGCAGCGTGCTCAAGGTGTTCGCGACGAGCAGATCACTGCGCTACACCATTCCCTGGAAACCAGCCTCCGAAACCATCGAAACATTGCGTTCGCTGGCAACTCCCGATGGCAAGCGTATCCTGGTAATGGGCGACGATGGCGAGAAATTCGGAAGCTGGCCTGATACCCGGGCACATTGCTGGGGATCGGGCGACTATTCCGGCTGGATCGAGGAGTTTTTTACCCTGCTGGAGCAAAATAGCCACTGGCTGCACACCACGCCGCTCGGTGAGTATGCGCGTCACTACCCGGCGCTGGGTCGTATCTACATCCCCACCTCCTCTTATATCGAGATGACCGAGTGGGCCTTGCCCCCTCAAAAATCGTATGCGTTTGATAAGCTGCTGCGCAAGCTCGAAAGAAGAACATCGCGACGATATCTTGCAATTTATGCGCGGCGGCTTCTGGCGCAACTTCCTGGTGCGCTATAGCGAGGTCAATAACCAGCATAAGAAAATGCTGCGCGTCCATGGCTCCGTCTATAAGGCAGGCGCGAGCCAGGAAGCCGGCATCGTTGACCTGTGGAAGGCCCAGGCCAACGACACCTACTGGCACGGCCTTTTCGGCGGAATATACACCGGCCATATGCGCTCCGCCATCTACCATCACCTCATCAAAGCCGAAAACGCCGCCGACGCCCTCACCATGGGAACGGAACCCTGGCAGCGTTTCGAGTTCACCGACTTTGATCGCGATAGCCAGGACGAATTGCTGATCGAAGGCAATCGCCAGAACCTGTACATCGATCCGCAGCGCGGCGGCACGCTTTTTGAATGGGACATGCGGCGCAGTATGCACAACCTGCTGTGCGTCATGACGCGCCGCGAAGAGGGCTATCACCAGGTATTGCGCGATTTCGAGCGAGAACGCCGCGCCGCCGCGCAACAGGCAGCAGACAACAAAACGCAGGAACCAGTTTCTCCGCACAACGCTGTCAAAGCCAAGGAGCCGAATCTTGACCGCTACCTGGTAGTTGACCGCTATCGCCGCACCAGCCTGGTCGATCATTTCTTCGACGCAGGCGCCACCCTTGAGCATTTCGCGCAGGCGCAATTTGAAGAATACGGTACCTTCGTCGAACAGCCCTACGAAGTGAGCGCGAGAGAAGATAGCGACGGCATCACTGTGACGTTACAGCGCGACGGCCTGGTACGGCGAGCAGGCGCGCTTGGCCCAATTCCCGTGCAACTCACCAAAACACTTCGTATCCCCGCCAACGAAGAGAAGCTGATCGTGCGCTACCGTATCGCAAACAAAGGGCAAACGCGCCTGCAAACCCGTTTCGGCTGCGAATGGAACTTCCACCTGCTGGGCGGCGGCGCGAACGAGCAGGCATACTATCACATCGATGGACACACGCTGGAGAACGGCCATTTCGACAGTACGGGCGAAACGCCGGAGGTACGCTCCTTCCACATCGGCAACAACTGGATTTCACAGGACATCGGCTTTACCCTCAGTGAAGCGGCCACCCTCTGGCGTTTCTCCATCGACACCGTCACCGGTTCCGAAGCCGGCTTCGAGCGCAACCACCAGGGAAGCTGCCTGACCCTACTCTGGCCCCTGCTGCTCGAAGCAGGAGAAGACTGGCAAGTAGAGATTGAGTGCAGGGGCAATCAGACCTGATACATTCAATGAATGTACAATCCATGAAAAGAGAATATATATGAAAACACTCCGCTATCAACGCCCCCGTGGTATCACCACCCTGGCATTCTTTGAATTTTTGGGAACACTCTCTTGTATTGGCTTGCTCTTCTTTACCCAACCCGGCTCGCGGGACTTTATCGCCTTGAGTATCGGGGCAGCGCTTGGTTTCGTGGTGGTGTACGGGCTGTTGACGCTCCAATTCTGGGCATTCTGGTTCACAGCAGTGTACGAATCGATGGAGATTGCCTACGAACTCTACTTGCTGACACAACCAGAATATAGAAACCTGCATCTATTTGGCCCTCTTTTTGGCATCCTCCTGAGTGCCATCACGCTCGGCTACATCTTCCTTGATCGCTCCGTCAAACCCGTCTTCCGCAGAAACGTTGCATCATAGCCTGATGACTTTTGACAACCGAATCGGGTAATCATAGAAACGCCCGTCTCCCGTCCTGATAAACTTTGACAACCGAATGCAGTAATGGATTTTCCCGTCCTGATGATGTTTACCAACCAAAAACGGGAATGAGACAAATCGGTTGCCTGCGTCCTGATAAACTTTGACAACCGAATGCGGTAATAACGGGGACGCCTGCGTTCCCGGCTTCTTGTAGGGACAAGGGGAGGATGCGGGGAAGGGTGGGGGCCTTGTGCTTGTCCTCGTGGCAGCATGATTCGTCCGGGTTCCGTGAGCCGCGTTGGTCATACCCCAACGAGGACAAGCACAAGGCCCCCTCATCCACCCAACCCCGCTCCTTGTCCCTACAGAAGACCACCCCCTTCCCCCAATTACCCCATTCGGTCGTCAAAATTTATCGGGTCGTCAGGGGTACGTGGTCGGGCATCCACCCTCCATATGGTGTATAATTACGTGCAACCGCAAGAGCGACGCGACAACTGGTAAATCCCTGCAAGGAGTACAAAGGTGCAACTGTCCGATTTGATAAACAACCTGCCCCCCTACCACTTTGCGAACGCGAAGAAGAAAATAGCCGACCGCAAAGCTGCCGGAGTTGACGTAATCAGCCTCTCCATGGGCGATCCCGACCTGCCCGCGCCCCGCAACGTCATTGATCGCCTGTGCCAGGCCATGCAGGAGACGGAAAACCACCGCTACCCCGAATACTTTGGTATGCTTGCCCTGCACGAGGCGTTCGCGGCCTGGTTCAAGCGCCGCTTCGACGTGCAGCTTACTCCTGAACGCGACATCTTGCCCCTGCTCGGTTCAAAGGAGGGATTGGCCTACGTTGGCGCGGCTGTCCTCAATGCCGGGGATATTTCACTGGTACCCGACCCCTACTACCCTGTCTACGTCACTGCCAGCACGAGCGTAGGCGCGGTTCCGTATATGCTGCCACTACGCGAGCAAAACGGCTACCTGCCCGACCTGGACAGCATCCCGGCGCATGTGCTGGCGAAGGCGCGGCTGCTCTGGCTAAACTACCCCAATAACCCGACGGCGGCCTGCGCCGACCCGGCCTTCTTTGAACACGCCGTCGCTTTCGCGCGCCGCCACAACCTTACCATTATTCACGATATGGCCTACGCCGAAGTCTATTTTGACGATGAGCGGCCCATGAGCATCCTGCAAGTGCCGGGAGCCAGCGAGGTGGCCGTTGAACTGCATTCGCTGAGCAAAACCTATAACATGGCAGGTTTCCGCGTGGGAATGCTGGTTGGCAACCCGGAGCTTGTCAACGCTGTGGGACGCCTTAAAAGCAATATCGATAGCGGCATGTTCCGGCCAGTGCAATACGCGGCCATCGAGGCGCTTAATTTGCCCGCCTCCTGGCTCGCAGAGCGCAACGCTATCTATCGCCGCCGCCGCGATCTGCTTGTGGAAGGCTGCAACGCGCTCGGTATGCGCGCCCATAATACCACCGCCGGGCTATACATCTGGGCAGCGACACCCGAGGGCTACAGCGCGCGCGATTTCACCAACTGGCTCTTCGATAAAACCGGCGTATTCTTGACCCCCGGCACAAACTTTGGCGACGCGGGCGAAGGATACGTGCGAATCTCGATGACCGCGTCTGAAGAGCGTATCGCGACCGCCCTGCAACGTATGAAAGAAGCGTTACGATGATCGCTACCCCGATCAACGCCTGGCACCTCTCGCTCAATCGAGATATCTGCAACGATGCAGAGGCCGGGCTGAACCATGAATGGCTTGCCACCAATGGCCTGGGTGGATACGCCGCCGGAACTATCAACGGGGCCACCACCCGCAGCTATCATGGCCTGCTGGTAGCCGCGCAGCGTCCACCCGTCGAACGCTGCGTGCTGGTCACGAAGATTGACGAAGAGGTAGAAGTCACGCTCGACCGCAGCCAGCCGCACATCTATAAGCTGGGTGTCAACGAATACCAGGACGGCACCCTTGACCCGCGGGGCTATACCTATCTCGAAAGGTTTGCCCTCGATGGCGACATTCCCATTTTCATCTACCAGCTTACCCCACATATCACGCTGGAAAAGCGCGTCTGGATGGAATACGGGCAAAATACAACCTACGTGCAATACGAAATGCGCCCCATTATCGACGAAGAGGCCAGCAAAGTCACTATTACGCTGCATCTCCTGCCCTTCTGCCTCTACCGTGATCACCACTCTACCACACAAGGCTCAAATGACTGGCGTTTCCTGGTCGATAACGAGAAGAACAGCATTCGCGTGCGCGCTGACAACAACGCGCCCACCTGCCGCCTGATCGCTAATCCTGCCGCCAGTTATTCCCAGACAGGCTGGTGGTACTGGCATGTGTTGCATCGCCGCGACCGGGAACGCGGCCTACCCTCCGTTGAAGATGTCTACCAGCCCGGCATATTTCATATCCCCCTCGCGCCTGGCAAACCCGTCACGCTAGTATTGAGCGCGGAACAGGAACTGCCCAAACAATTTGGCGCGGCCAGGCACGAAGAAGCTGTCACACAGGCCTACCAGCGCCACCAGCGCCGCATCAAACAACTGCTCGACATCGCGGATCGCAACACCACCAACCTGCCGCGCAAGGACCCCGTCTTCGCTCGCTTAGTGATCGCCGCCGATCAATTCATCGTTGTGCGTCCCGAACCCGGCGCAACGGGTAACAGCTTAAAACTAACCCCCGATCGCAAAACCGTGATCGCCGGCTATCCCTGGTTCACCGACTGGGGGCGCGACAGCATGATCTCTCTGCCCGGCCTATTGCTCTGCACCGGCAGGTACAGCGAGGCGCGCGGCCTGCTCAAAGCCTTCGCCACCTATACCCACCAGGGGCTGATCCCCAATCGTTTCCCGGACAAGGGCGAGGCTCCCGAATACAACACCGCCGACGCTACCCTGTGGATGTTCCAGGCGTTGAATAGCTATACCAGCATCACCCACGACTGGTCGCTAGTCAAGGAACTCTACCCCACCTTCACAGACATCATCGAGTGGCACAAACGCGGCACGCTCTATAACATCGGTGTAGACCCCGCCGACGGCCTGCTCCACGCGGGCGCGCCGGGCGTGCAGTTGACCTGGATGGATGCCAAAGTGGACGATTGGGTCGTCACGCCGCGCCGTGGCAAGCCGGTTGAGGTCAACGCGCTATGGTATTGCGCGTTGCGCTGCATGGAAAGTTGGGCCATCCATCTCTCATACGATGCGCTGGAATACGCGCAACTCCTCACCCAGGTGCGCGAGAATTTCGCGCGGCGTTTCTGGTACGAGGAAGGCGGCTACCTCTACGACGTGATTGACGTTGACGGCGTCGCGGGTCAGAACGACACCGCGCTACGCCCCAACCAGTTGCTCGCCGCCTCTTTGACATCGCACTTGCTCAGCGAGGAACAGACCCGCGCCATGCTCTCAGAAAGTGACCGATGCCCTGCTTACACCGATGGGATTGCGCACGCTCAGCCCGCGAGACCCTGCCTACCACAACCACTTCAACGGTAAGCGCGAAGAACGCGACGCGGCCTACCATCAGGGAACTGTCTGGCCCTGGCTGATAGGTCCCTACGTTGACGTACATTTGCGCCTGTACAATGACTGTATGAAACTGCTACCTCTCCTGCAACCCCTGGTGAAACACCTCTGGGATGATTGCGTTGGCTCGATCTGCGAGGTGGCCGAACCCGAAACGCCGTTCGCGCCCGGTGGCTGCTTCGCCCAGGCGTGGAGCGTAGCAGAAGTATTAAGGGCGTGGCTGGCCGTCGCAGGATAAGGAATACCCATGCTCAATACAGCGACATTGTCATTCTGAGCGCAGCGAAAATCTTACGCGGGATAAGGAATAATCATGCTCAACGCGGCTTCCATTCAAACCGTCAATGGCGCAAGAACATCCCCCCATCTTGTGCGGCCTCTCTATGAGTCGTACTGCTTCGCCAATATCCCCGCCAGCATCACTTGCATGTTGACCGGCGAAGGCCAATGCGCGTTACCCATCGACGTTTTTGAGGGTTTGCCGGCACGCTTTGACAGGGTTGTGCTGTTCTTCATCGACGCTTTCGGTTGGCGTTTCTTCGAACGTTACGCTGATAAATATACCTCGCTCAAGACCTTCGCGCAGCACGGCATCATCTCCAAACTGACCTCGCAATTTCCATCAACCACCGCCGCGCATGTCACCTGCATCCACACCGGCCTCAACGTGGGACAAAGCGGGATCTATGAATGGAACTACTACGAGCCGCTCGTTGACGAAATCATTACCCCACTGATGTTCTCATTCGCCGGTGATAAAGCGCGCGATACCCTGAAACGCGCCAGCATTCCGCCGCAAGCCTATTTTCCACATCCCACCTTCTACCAGCAACTACAGGCGCGCGGCATCGCCTCTTACATCTTCCAGAGCGCGGCCTTCACACCCTCCACTCCTTCAAATGTCTACTACCAGGGCGCGACCGTCTTCCCCTATACAAATCTGGATGATGGCTTAACCCGGCTCGCCCGCACGCTCGAGACGGATGGGCAGGAAAACGCTGACGTAAAAGGACGCGACAAAAGGCAAGAACGCAAGAATGCGCCAGGACGCGAGCAGGCACCAGGACGCGATAAATCGCGTCCCTACTACTGCTTTTTTTACTATAATTTGATAGACACGGCCTGTCACCTCTATGGGCCAGATTCCAGAGAATTCGAGCAAGCCGTCGATTTCTTTTTTACAACTCTCGACAGGCATCTTTCCACGCTCTTACGCGCCAAAAAGGGAAATACCTTGTTCATGATGACCGCCGATCACGGCCAAATCGCCGTAAATGCCAGCCAGACCTGCTATCTCAACCTGCAAATACCCGGCATCGCTTCCTACCTCTCGACGAACCGGCGCGGCCAATTGCTTGTCCCGGCAGGGTCGGCGCGCGATATGTTCCTGCACGTCAAACCAGAACGTCTCGACGGGGCCATCGCGCTCCTGCAACGCAACCTGAACGGCATAGCCAGGGTCTACCGCGTGCAAGATTACATCGATCAGGGCTACTTCGGCACCACTTCGCCATCGCAAGCCTTTATGACGCGAGTTGGCAATGTGCTGATCTTGCCCGAACCATCCCAGACCGTCTGGTGGTACGATCACGGCAAATTCGCCATGAACTTCTCCGGCCATCACGGCGGCCTGACCCCCGCCGAAATGGAGATTCCCTTGTTCGTTTTGCCATCCTAACTTCGTAGGGACGCGGGTGGTTGAGTGGATGCGTGGGGACCCTTGTGGGCGTCCGGGGCCGAGTGGGGTCATCCTTTTCTAACACATTCATGTGGTTGGGACAGAGCAATGACGAGGACGCCCACAAGGGTCCACCCATCCACCCCACACCACCCGCGTCCCTACAGAGACGGAAACCAGGAATAGTTGTCGGAAAAATATTTTTTTTAACGCTAACACAGATAGGCCAAATTAGCCCATGAACATCACACCCCAACCAATCATCAAACAAAATGCCCCTCAGAAAACCTTTATCTTCCGTCTTACCCTGGCCGCCTGCCTGATCTTCTGGATATTTGTGTTCGTCGATAGCGGCTGGGGGCCAGACCTGACGCCGCTCTCCATCCAACTGCACACGCCGCTTTCCATCGCCGGTCTATTTTACGTGATCTGGTCTACAGGCTATTTGCCGGGCGCGCTGGTGGGCGGAGCTATGCTGGACCGCTATGGCCCCAGGCGCGTCTTGTTCATCGCCGCCCTCATCATCCTGTGCGGCATGTTGCTTATCCTGCTGGGAGTGAGCGCCGTATCCTGGAAGCCTTTCGCCCCCTACGTATCTGTTGCCGCGCTATTGGTCGTCGCGGGATTAGCGGGAATTGGCGGCGGTGTCATCGACGCCACCACCAACGGCTTGATTAGCAGCCTGTACGCGCACAAACGCGGCAGCGCGCTCAACATGTTCAACCTGCTCTATCCCCTGGGCGGCGTATGTATCGCCCTCATCGATGCAGGCTTGCTCACCCTCTTTCACAACGACCCGCGCCCTCCCCTCGTATTCACCATCTGCTTCACAATAGTCGCCATGATTTCACTGACCGGCATCCCACGCCGTTATTTGCTCGAAGCACAAACAGACCCAATAGCAGAAGATAATGGAAGAGCCGCGTCAATCCCAATCGCTGCTAGCCATCCTCGCCCCCATTATCATCGTAATGATGCTGACCTCAGGCATCAGTTCCAGCACGCGCGCCTGGACGCCCGCCTATCTGCACGTCGTCTACGGCCAAACCCCCGCCATCGCCGCCGCCCTTAGCAGCGTCTCATGGCTGCTGGCCGCGAGCAGCCGCCTGGGAGCCAGCATCCTCATTATGCGCATCGGCGCGTGGCGCATGGTCATGCTCGGCGTAATCGTCTCGCTCACCGGCTTAATCGGCATAGCCTTCAGCCCCAACGCGCCACTCGCCACCCTCGCCATCGCGCTGACCAGCATCGGCCTCTCGCCCATCTTCGCCACCTGCCTCGCCATCGGCAGCGAACGCGCTGGCCGCTCCCCCGGCGCGGTAGCCGGCATCCTGCTCTTCGCCTCCGGCATCAGCACCGTCTTCTGTAGCTGGTTCTTCGGCTTCCTGCTCAACGGCCCTGGCCCGCTCTGGGCCGTGGGGTTTTGTTTTGTGTGTATGGTGATGGGCGGGGTGCTGGCGCTGCGGTTAAGAGAGTAGCTTCTTACTCGCTTCGCGCAAGCCCCAGAGACTTCACAAAAATGGCATAACCCAACAATACGCCGAGACATTCTATCCCGGCGAATATTTCAATTCTGCCAACCGGTGTATGCAGACCTGTCTCGCCAAAGGCCAGCACTGCCCCTATCAATATTCCCACCAGGGCGATACCATACCACCTGTTCTTACGTGGATTTAGCCAGTTCACGATTGGACGCAGTAACGACGAACCGAGTATCTTCTCAATAGGAACCAGCATCTGCACTCAAACGGCCTACGTGTTCCTTAACCCAGCCATACAGCGCGGCAAGATCATCGATGAAATCCTCACCACTTGTTTCCAGAGTCGGAGAGATTACTGTGCCCCATGCCCAGACCGAGGCAAAAAATATCACCATACCCACTAGAGCTGTGAAGAGCACGAACAACGTCCCGGAGCCGCCTGCAGGAACATATTGCCGCCAATTCTCTGCATACAAGGTACAGATAATGGCACCCACCAGCGAAATACCAATAGCCCTGACCCAACCCCGGTGCGCGGATGGCATAATGCTCTCGCTTTTGAGAGCAGTGCGGTGAATACGCCATTCCACCAGCGCCGTGAGAAGTGCCATCCCAACCACTAAAGCAACAAGCGCGTAACCCGCCGGAAAGCCTATCCACACAGCAGGATACCGGAGCATAGCAACGATATCCGCGCCCAGCGTCACAGCTACTGCTAAACCGGTGAAATATGCCCCGCGCGCGAAAAGCACTTGCTGACCGTTTCCCACCCTGTCCGGTTGATAGGGGCGAAAGGCACGGATCATAGTAAGCAAGGCCGCAAATATGGCAAACTGCGCGCCAAACGACCCGACCGCGTCGTAGGGGTCTTCAGTAAACGTAGCCACCTGCGCCAGAGCAGGCTGTTGTTTGCATATCTGCCAGAACAGATAAAACAACACAGCCAACCCAAAAGTTAGACAGGCATTCACTTTATATTGTTTCGGTATCATTCATTACCTCTGCATAATTCTCACCGGCATAGAATATACTTGAGAACAGGAAAGTTCGTCAATGGCCTTGAGTATACCTGGACAATACCCTGAGAACATATAAGACTACACACGGGTGCAAAGGAGGTTTCTCTATGTTTGACACGTCTAGACTTACACCAGAAGCAAGGTCCATCGCAGAAGCTGCCGCCGCCATCTATTTACGGCACACACAGCCCTGGTTTGTCGGCCTTATCGTACATGGCTCCGCTTTGAAAGGGGGCTATATTCCCAACTGTAGCGACATTGATTTCCAATTGTACCTGAATGATACGCTCTCCCTTGAGACATGCCTATCCATTCAAAGGGAAATTTCTCAGATAGACCCGGACCCATTTCGCTACATCCAATGTTATCCTTACACAAATATTCTGCCCGAAGAACATGTCGGCCCAGTTCCGGGTGCTTTTCACATTCTTGCAGGCAGGCTACCAGTAGCTGAGGCAACTCGAAGCCAGTTGCAGGAATCGGCCAGAAAACACATAGCTGCATTGAATCCTATGCCAAAGTATCTCGTTGACAGCCTTCTCGAATCTGGCATCGGTCGCCTGTCATGGAATATCCGCCTGCTCTGTACCGATGTGTGGCCTACTGTCTATCAAGTACTCATATTACAAGGACACGACCCTTTTATCATCTGGAGCTTGCCTAAACCGCAGGCCATTGCACTACTCCCACCTGGTACACCCCTGGGTCAGACGATTCGCGCTTTCTATCAAGCAGTGCAGACCTACTATCCCTATGAAGAGTTACTCATGGAAGGATTGATGGTGATTGAGATAGGAGTGAGTTTCCTACAATGCGTAAAAACATGGTGGAATCAAAGCTTTGTTCTGTGTTAAAAATATATGAGAGCAGAACACATCGTTTTTGCGCTCCGTTTCACTCAAGATGCCTTTGATATATCGCTCTCTGGTGCGCAGCTGTTGCACCTACAGATAGCCACATCTGAAAGAAGAAGGTATTGCTGTTCGTGGGGTGATTGTAATAGTAGACCACTGGCTCGCTCCCTGAGCGACGTTTCATCGAAGCACTTTTTGCTGAGAACATTAGTACCACAAGGGAGCGAGCCAGTGGTCTCAAAAATAGAGTGACCCCTACGAGGGCACACTTTGCTATTTATTTGCCTTGTGATATGATGTGCAGGCCAAAGACCACCAAAAATCATCCGAATGAAAGTATCAGGACACCTATGGGTAATGACCTACACTTTGAAACGTTTCCTCTGTTAGAAACGGAGCGCCTCATATTGCGCGAATTGAGGCCGGAAGATGCCGAGGCCGTCTTCCGAATTCTGTCCGATGCCGAAGTCGTGCGCTATTACGACCCTCTCATGACTCATCTTGAACAGGCACAACGGAGTATTGAACGCCATCGCGCTCGCTTTGAAAACAACGAGGGCATACGCTGGGGTATCACTATCAAGGACGAAGACACCATAGTGGGAAATTGTGGCTTCTTCCGCGACAAGGATAATTTTTCTGCTGCGTTGAGCTATGTGCTCGCCAAATCCTCTTGGAACAAGGGCTTCATGACCGAGGCGCTGGAGGCCATCGTTGCATTTGGCTTTGAGCACTACCAGCTTCATCGCATCGAAGCCCATGTTGCCCGACCGAATCTCGCCTCGGTACGCGTCCTTCAAAAGCTGGGCTTTCAAGAGGAAGGTCTGCTGCGCGAAAGCCTCTTCGAGAACAACCGCTTTCATGACGAGAAAGTCTTTGCACTTCTCAAAAGTGATTTTTTGAACAAAGGCTACGACATCGGAAGGATGAATATATGACAACAACCAGCGCAACCCCTATACGACTCTACCTCATGCAACTGGCCGCCGTAACCGTACCATTACCAAACGGCCAGACGCTGGATATGTCGGCAGGCTGCTATCTCGTGCAGATGAGCGATGGGCAGAACATCCTGATCGATAGTGGATTCCCCGCGAACTACGTATCGCCATCTGGAACACCACAGTTCGAGCGGGGAAAAAATGTGATCGAAAAACTCGCTGAACTCGGTCTGCATCCAGACGACATCGACGTACTCGTATGTACGCATTTCGACGTGGATCACGCGGGATACCACGATGCCTTCACACGGGCAGAACTCATCGTACAGCGCCAGCACTATGAGCTGGCGCGCAGCGGACACCCGCGTTTCGCCGGCGCGCGCTCGCACTGGGATCATCCTGCCCTGCGTTACCGCCTCATTGAGGGCGACACCGAACTCCTGCCCGGCCTGACGCTGCTTGAAACCAGCGGCCATACACCCGGCCACCAGTCAGTCCTGCTACGCCTGCCGCAAACCGGCCCGGTGCTGCTGGCTATCGACGCTGTTTCCTTGCGACGCCTGTTTACAACTGAACGTAAGGCCGCATCTATAGACGACAACGAGGAGCAATTGCGCGCCAGCACGCGCAAACTGCTTGACGTAGTTGAGCACGAGCGCGTAGCGCTGGTTATCTTCGGTCACGACGGCGAGCAGTGGCGCACCCTCAAGAAATCGCCAGCCTATTACGAATAATGCATATGAAACTCATGTAGCGCGCGCGCGCATTACCCCGATAAGCGCGCCGCCCATCACCGCAATCCACAGGGTAAGCACTGCCGGCACGATGGCCTGGGTAGCGAATTGACCAACCGTTGTAATCATGATACCAACACCGTCGCCCGAAACACACCACTTAGGACACTGGTACTGGCGGGGCAAAGACGCGAGTGCGGCCCATAAAAGGCACAGCACAATAGAGACCAGCCCGTCCGTAAGGCCAAAGAAGACGCCCCAGAACAGGCTCCATAACGGGGTGCTGTAGCTAACACGACGGAAGAGAAAGGCCAGCAATGGACCAGTTAGCAGGCCAGGCCATACGACCAGCAGCATGTCAGCCGCCACAGTAGCATTGCCCACTTGCCAGGCGTACTCAGCCGCCACCACCAGGCAGATCAGCAGATTAAGAACCAACGCGCTCCAGACCCACCTGTCGTTATTTTTATAGACTTTCATCATATCGGTACTCACATCGCTTATATATCCGCGCTGTGCCCCATCCGGCGCTGGTGTGACAGGTAATTCACGTTGCGCATCTGGCGTGGTTGTCGCGGTTTGCAGCGACGGACCATCCAGTTCGCCAACGAAAATAGGCTGCTGTTCTTTATGCTCCTGCTCATGCTCCTCCTCGCCATGCAGTGTGCCAACCAGTGTAGGCCGCGCGACGACTTTCCGGCTCCGCTGGCTGGTAGGCATAGGCAGCGATCCAACTTCTTGCGTGATATCCTGAGACGCCACGTACAGATCATCGGCGAACGCCTGCACCGTCGCGTAACGGTCGTGCGGGTCTTTGGACAGGGCGCGTTTCAGCACAAAATCGACCGCCAACGGCAAATTCGGGCGCACTACCAGGATTGAACGCGGTATCACAAAATTATGCAGTTCCGCCCAACTTTGCGCGTGCGCGTTTTTGCTTCTCTGCCAGGGCAGTTGAGCCGCCAGCAGGTAATAGCACGTCACCGCCAGCGCGTACTGGTCAGAGTAGCGTCCAGGTCGCAATTGCCATACCTCCGGTGCCATATAGCCCGGCGAACCGGCCCAGGGCGTGCTCAGATGCGAGATATCCGCGTCAATCAAAGCGGCAACGCTGAAATCAGACAGCACAGCATGGAAACCCATTTGCAAGATATTGGCAGGCTTGATATCGCGATGCAAAACCCCGCGCGCGTGCGCATAGTCCAGCGCCTCGCCTATCTCTTTCGCAATGGTGACAACCCGTGCCAGCGACCAGGGCCGTTTGCCCTGCTTGTCCAGGATTTCAGCCAGCGAACCCTGCTCGGCATACGGCAAAACCAGGTAAGGCAATGGTTCCTCTTTCTCGCTCTGCTGCGTCCCTGTTGTTGCCTGTCTGTAGAGAACGCCATAGTCAAAAATCGGTAGGATATAGGGGTGTGATAATAAAGCCAGCGTAGCCGCCTCGCGTTCGAAATTGCTCACACGCGCCTCGCTCCACGAACGGTGCAGTATTTTAATCACTACCTTCCGCTTATTCAGTGCGGGCTGTTCCGCCAGGTATACATCGGCAGCGCTCCCATTGCCAACATAGGAGAGCAGGCGATAGTCGCCGACCATCGCCCCTTCCACCAGACTTCCACAGACAACGCACCATAACGCCCCGTCATTATTCAAGTGATGTCCAATACAGCATGTTACCATCAATCTGCTCCACAAATATGCGTGCCAGGTGAGAACTATCTGTTGAGTAGACGCGAGAAGCGGGCGGATTTAGAGGTGAATAGGAGAGAATAAGAAAAGCGCCAGGCACATCGCGTGTGATGTGCCTGGCGCTTTTCTTATTCTCTCCTATTCATATCTCAGCACCTCGAGTGGTCGCACGCGCACCGAGCCATACGCCACCAGCGCCGCCGTAACCATAGAGAGCAGCGCCGCTCCCACAATCAGAGCCAGCACGATCAGGCCGTTGACACTGAAATTGCTATGGAAAGCGAAGCGGTTCAGCAGATTCATTGCCAGGGTCACAAGCAACATAGCTAACGTCGCCCCCAGCCCGCCAATCACGCCATTTTCAATCAGCACTTCGCTCAACACCGTGCCGCTGGTATAGCCGACCGACTTGAGAATACCCAGCTCGCGCCGCCGTTCCAGCATCGCCAGCGCCACCGCGTTCGCGATGATGATCACACCCGCCAGCAGCGACAGACCCGCAATCGTACTCAGCGTCAGGAGCATGTAGTTCAGGTACTGATCGATGAAGTCTCCCAGGTTTGCCAGGTTGAACACAAACGCGGTTGGCGCGAGCTTACCGATAGCAGCCAGCGCCTTGCCAACACTGGCCGGAGCAATCTTCATGTAGAAAATTGTCTGTGGCACACCGGTGCTGAGCAACTGAACCGCGCCGGTGGTTGTCAACAATGGCTCAAACGTCCCACCGAAGCCACTGGAGCGGTACACGCCCACCACCGTCATCGTCACCGTTTGTTTCCCATCGACACTCGCAAGCGTAATCGTACTATTCACCCCGATATGTCCCTTCAATGGATCGAGATGAACAAGCGGCCAGGGAATCAATATATCGTTCTTTCCAGCATCGGTGGCGTTCAAATTTCGCCCGTCAGAGATGGTTAAATTCGTCGTATCTGGCACCTGATTACTGGCAACATCGAAGCCCTGGACGCCGCTAAGCACACCTAATACACCCTGGCGTCCCAGGCTGCTAAACGAGAAGCCGGCGGGTATATTCTTTAGCACGTCACCAATGGCTTGAGAATTGATGGCGACCGGCACCGTCGTCGCAATCGTGTTCTGTGATGACTTGCTCAGACCCGGAATGGTACTTTGCCCGGATTTCAGCGCGCTCACATCGCCCTGCGAGGCAATCGTCACGACATTATACGTCAGGTTGTTCGCCAGCGCGTTATTGACGGTATCACGCAAATTCTGCCCCAGCACCAGAATCAACCCGATGGTAAACATGCCCACGAACAGGGCCAGCAGGGTCGTCGTCGTGCGCGCCCGTTGCCGACCAATGTTGCGTAAGGCCATTTTCGTGCTCAATTTCCAGGTGCGCGGCAGCAGTACAACCACAAAACCTACCAGTGTCAGCGCTAGCAATAGATAGCCAAATGTCGGCAGAACTATCGCGATCAGCACCGAAAGCACCACTCCCAACAAGAGCAAGCCCAGGTATCGTAGATTAAAGCGCTCTGGCACAGGCAGTTTTCCCACCAGCAAGACCACCAGCGTGAAGAAGAGGCTCAAGAGACCCAGGAACACAAATGCCCCGTACACCGCGCCGATGCCCAGGATGACATCGTTCAGGATCACCACCGCCAGGGCACAAAAAAGCACCGAGAGCAGTAACAGCAAACCGATGGTCAAAGCGACACTGCCGGTACGATTGCCCGACGGCATTTCGCGGATCACATTCAACGGGCGGATATTGGCAGCCTGCACAATAGGCATCAGCCCAAAGATCAGGGCTGTTACCAGGCCAATCAAGACGCCGCCTGCAACCGTCAACGGATCAAGCACAAATGGGATAGTGATGCTAAACGTTTGTTGCACCAGTCCGCGTACCAGGTAACTCACGCCGGTCGCCACCAGCGCGCCAATCACGCCGCCAGCTAATCCCAACAAGCCCGCTTCAAGTCCGAAGAGCAGGTAGAGGTCGATCCGCCTGTAGCCAGTGGTCTTGAGCATGGCAATTTCGATTTTGCGCCGCGACAGCAAGACCTGCATGGTATTGACAATACCCACGCCGCCAATCAGCAGCGCCAGCAACCCGGCGATTTCCAGAAACTTCTTGATGTTATCCACCAGGCCTTGCTGCGATTTCAGGGCATCCGCCACCGTCTGCGTATTGGCAAGCTGAAACTGCGCATTTATCGCCTGCACCGCTTTATCGGTGTGCTGCTGGTCGGCTGTGGTGATATCCACTGTGCTAAAGAGCTTTGCCGTATTCGGCGCAACAGTAGCGAAGTATGACCGCGCAACCAGCATCACCCCGTTGCTCTGGGCCAGCGAGCCAGAATCCGTCACAATGCCGGCGATCTTGACCTGCAAGACCAGGCTCTTACCATCAGAATTAGAACTCCCATGCACCGTGACACTATCGCCTACCTTTTTGTTGAACTGGTCGGCGAAGCTTTTATCAACAATAGCATTCCCATCTGTAAGCAAGCTAGCAATACTACCGTTAGTAGGATTGACGAACGTTGGCGGCGTGACCAAGGGATATGTAGCGGGGTCAACAACATCAACCGTAAAGTTGCTGGTCACGGAAGCTGCGTTCCCCAGCGCGCCCGTCGAACTACCGAACGCCGTATAGTTCGTGATGGTACCATTGTTTTTAAGCGTATCGAAGAAGCTCAAATCGCTCGTGGTGAATGGCTTGGTATTGGAGGTGACGTTGATATCCCCGCCATTCGCATCGCGCACATTGCTGGTAAGCGCGTTATTGATCATCAGGCCCACCAGCTGCAACGCCACAATCGCCATCACGCCCACCGCCACGCAGAACAGCGCCAGCACAGTGCGCTGCCCGCCTCGCACCAGTGAGCGCGTGGTGTAGTTAAAGTACATCGAGGTTTTCATTACTTGATCCCCTCGGCAATCGTATCAATGGACGCAATTCTGCCATCAACGATACGAATCGAACGATCAGCGTGCGAGGCCACCGCCGGATCGTGCGTTGCTATGATGAATGTCTTGCCAGTTTGCTCGCGCAGGTTCGCAATCAATTGCAACACGTTTTCCCCGTTCGTCGCGTCCAGGTTGCCCGTCGGCTCGTCCGCGATCACAAAGGCCGGGTCAGCCGCCAGCGAACGCGCAATCGCCACGCGCTGCTGCTCGCCGCCGGAAAGCTGGTTGGGCCGGTGCGTCAAGCGGTGCGAAAGACCCACCAGGGCGAGCAACTCCTTAGCGCGAGCCGAAGGTGAGCCTTTGTGTTTGCCCACATACAGGGGAATCTCCACATTTTCCTGCGCCGTCAGCGTCGGAATCAGGTTAAACGCCTGGAAAACCATCCCAATCTTACCATTGCGCACCTCGGCCAGCTTCCCCTCCGACATCGAAGTGATATCCACCCCATCGATCAACACCTGCCCGCTCGTTGGATTATCCAGCCCTGCTATAATACCCAGCAGGGTACTCTTACCCGAACCGGAAGGACCCATAATCGAGATAAATTCCCCGCTATAAATTTGAAAACTGATCCCGCGTAATATCTCGATGCGCTCTCGCCCAAGTGGTAGACTCTTCGTAATATCGCGCACATCCATCACCACCGTGCGCTCGCCCTGTCGCGCCATAGCTTCTTCAGTTTGTAATATTTCATCCATCTAATTTAGGAACTCCTCTTACCTGTTAAATTGATTATAAACAGCTAGTATCCACATATACAGAGTACGCTACCACATCCGATGTTTCAAATTCGTTTCAAAACGAAAGAGCGGACCCCAATTCGACATTTCAACACACATTGAAATAATAACGCACAACAAATGTCAAATACAAGAGCCAGACCGAAACGATCAGATAACAAACCGCATTCTCTAATACTATGAGTAAGTTACATGACCAGGGTGGGGGCAAGCCCCGGAGGCGTGGACTTCAGCACTGCTGTCATCCTTCGCCATCTGTCATCCTTCGCCATCTGTCATCCTGAGCGCAGCGAAGGATCCGCGCTCGGCCCCGCGAGAGATCCTTCGCTGCGCTCAGGATGACAGGGTACAGGCGGGTGTTGCATTTCGTAGCAGGGTAGGGGCGGGGCTTGTCCCCGCCCTGGTAATCGCTCGCTATGTTCGCGCTTATGGAGGCCAGTTCCAGCCCTGGTGATTTTGGGTAGTTTTGTAGGATATGCAACCAGCAACAACTATGCTATACTGCATAGAAACTTAAAAGGAACTCAAGCAATTATCAGAAAGCTATAGTCATTCGTCGTCACTAGATAGATCAAACGAGGGGAAACCAAAGCTATGCGTCGAGGAACCTTAACAGTCCTCCTGTTCATTATTTTGCTGGCAGCGGCAGCCGTTTACGTTGACCTGCCCAACACTCCCGGCATCCATATCCTGGGCATTAACAACCCGCTCACGGTAAAAGAAGGCCTGGACTTACAGGGCGGCATCAGTGTGTTGCTCAAACCTGACCCGGCGCAGCACTACGATCCCGCCACCCTGGCTCAGGAAATGCCAGCCGTGCGCAACGCTCTTGAGCAGCGCGTCAATGGTGGCCTGGGCGTCAACGAACCTAGTATACGCCTGCAAAGCAGCAACGGCCAGCCGGCCATCCTGGTTGAACTGCCGGGCTTCACCGGCAACCAGACCAACGCCGTTAACTCGCTGCTGAAAACCGGTACCCTCGAGTTCTGGAACACTGGCGCCACACCGGTGCAGCTCGGCACGGTATTCGACCCCACCCAGTTTACGGCGAACAACCCCGGCAACAAGCCGGAGTTCACCGGTAAAGACCTCGATGCCAGCCAGGTCTACGTCAGCTACGACTCTGCCGGTCGGCCACAGATCAGTTTTGAAATGAAGGGCGACGCGATTGGTAAATTTGGCACCTTCACTTCCCAAAATATCAACCAGACACTGACCGTGACGCTTGACAGAACCGTCATCGAATCAGCAACCATCCAGAGCGCCATCACCGGCCCCGGCGTCATTACCGGACAATTTTCGCTCGATCAAGCCAATCAGATCGTGACCGTGCTGAAATACGGCGCGTTGCCCGTTTCGCTGGTCATCGACAGTGAACAAACCATCGGCGCCACGCTCGGCCAGGATTCCATCACGAAAAGCTTTATTGCCGCCATCATCGGCCTGGGCATCGTCATGCTCTTCATGCTGCTGTACTATCGCCTGCCGGGTTTCCTGGCCGACATCGCGCTGCTACTCTACGCGCTCTTCACATTCGCCATCTTTAAGCTCATCGGCGTCGTACTCTCCCTGGCGGGTATCGCGGGCTTCGTGCTCTCTATCGGTATGGCGGTTGACGCCAACGTGCTCATATTTGAGCGCGTCAAAGAAGAACTACGCGCAGGCAGACTCCTCTCCTCGGCCATCGATGTCGGGTGGAAACGCGCCTGGACCTCCATTCGCGACTCCAACATCTCGACACTCATCACGTGCGCAGTGCTGTATGCCTTTGGCAGCAACTTTGGCGCGAGCATCATCGTTGGATTTGCCACCACGCTATTCCTGGGCGTTCTGATAAGTATGTTTACCGCCGTTGTAGTCACACGCACCTTCTTGAATTTGCTGGTGCCTACTGGCTTTGTAAATCACCCCGCTCTCTTTGGGCTTCCTCCTGGCTCGATTGCCACGGCATCCCTGGCGCGGCGGAATAGCACTGTTTAACGAGGAGATGGCTGTGTTCAATCTTGTAGGAAAACGTTACCTGTTCTTGATCATTTCACTGATCGTCATTGTCCCAGGCACGCTCTCATTGATTTTCAGAGGCCTGAACCTGGGCATCGACTTCACTCAGGGCACCAATATCGAACTGCGCCCCAGAGCGGCTCTCACTACCACTCAGATCAATGCGCTGGTCAGCCCAATGCACCTGCAATCATTACAGGTCATTCCAGGCAACAACACCAGCCTGCCCGGAAATCAGAACATCTGGGTGCGCCTGAATACGCGCATCGACTCCAACGTGCAAGCAGCCATCACTACCGCTCTGCAAGCTAAATATACGACTGCCCTTTCGATCACGTTCGATGACCTCTCGCTCAATCCCTTGACGGGTACAGGCAAGCCAACTACCGTCACGGTCGTCATCGTCACCAAATTCCCAACCAATGTCACGCCCAAAATCAGCGACATTCAGACCTTACTGGCAAAATTGCCCAGTACCTCTGATCCCGCCAAAGGGCCGCCCACCTCGACGCCAACACCAGCAGTGACCGCTACCCCAACCACTACGGCGACAACCGCGGTGACCGGGACAGCTACCGTTACGCCCACCGCGACAACCACGCCGAAAACGACGCCCACCGCGACTGCCACTCCCAAAACGACGCCAACAACCGCATCTTCGCCAGTTGTGGCAGTATCGCCAACACCTACGGTGGTAGATACCAACCCGTCCAACATTCCCGTGTCGGTCGCTTCGGTCTACCAGGGGCAGACCACACAAACCATTACCTTCTTGACGCTTTCGTTTGTCAATGCCACTGACCTGTTGAAGCTCAAGTCGATCTTTACCAATAGCAACAACAACTACGTGTATGTGCTGGATAACGCTACTGTTTCGGCCTCGGTAGCATCCGAGACCACGCGCAACGCCTTCCTGGCGGTGCTGGCCGCCTCGCTCTTCATCCTGCTTTACATCTCGTTCGCCTTCCGCAAGGTGAACAGGCCCTGGCGTTACGGCGCCTGCGCCATCATCGCCCTGCTGCACGACGTGCTGGTAGTGCTGGGCATCTTCTCAATCCTCGGCTGGACGCTGCATGTACAGGTGGACGCCCTGTTCATTACAGCGCTGCTGACGGTGGTCGGTTTCTCCGTGCATGACACCATCGTGGTGTTTGACCGCATCCGCGAAAACATGACACGCCGCACCTCCGAGACCTTCGAGCAGGTAGTGAACGCCAGCCTCATCCAGACAATGGCCCGTTCGCTCAATACATCCCTTACCGTGCTCTTCACTTTGAGCGCGCTGACACTATTCGGCGGCACAACCATTCGTGTCTTCTCCCTGGCCTTGCTCATCGGTATTCTGAGTGGTACCTACTCATCGATCTTCAACGCCAGTATGCTGCTCGTGATGTGGGAGCGCGGCGAATTCGTTTTCAAGTACTTCACCCGTTCCAACGCCGCTCGCACACCCAATGGACGCGAAGTACGCGAACTCACCCGCACTCGCGGATAATTACACACAGCAACCAGTATAAAATGGAACGTCCGCCCTGGTTCTGATGATTTTTGACAAACGAATAAGATAATGATGCCTGGTTTCGTCCTGATGATGTTTGCCGACCAAATCGGGTAATAGAGGGGCGGGGCGTCGTTTCCTGTAGGGACAAGGGGCGGAGTTGAGTGGATGCGGGGGCCTTGTGCTTGTCCTCGTGGCAGGGCAATTCGTCGGGGTTCCATGAGGCAGGTTGATCGTACCCCAACGAGGACAAGCACGAGGCCCCCGCATCTACCCCACTCCACTCCTTGTCCCTACAGGACGGAACCACACATTACTGCATTTGGTCGTCAAAATTCATCGGGACAAGAAGGGGTCTTTATAATGCTTACAGCCATTGACCATATCATTATCGGTGTGCAAGATTTGGAGAAGGCGGCGGCACAGTTTGGGCAAAAGCTCGGCTTGCTGGCAAGTGGCGGCGGAATGCACCCAATCGGCGGTACCGCCAACCGCATCATCGTCATTGGCGATACCTACCTTGAACTAATTGCCGTGCGCGCTCCCGGCGAGGCGCAGCAGAGCATGGTGGATCGCCTGGCAAAAGGCGAGGGTTATCTGAATGTCGTGCTGGCCTCCAACGATATCCAGGCCGAAGGCGCGGCTATGCGCCAGCGCGGCGTCACCATCATTGGTCCAAAGTCGGGGCAGTTGCGCTCGGCTGATGGACGCTCGCGCAGTTGGTCGCGTATCGATGTGGAGCAGCCCGTTCTCGCCCAGCATTACCCATTTATCATCCAACATGACAGCGCGGGCGAAGAACGGCGCCACCGCCTGGCAGGCTGGACAACACCCCCTGAGCATCCACTCGGCGTCACTCGCATACTCAGCGCAACCATCGCCGTCGCGGACCTGCAAGAGGCCAGCCAGCGTTTCTCACATATCTACGGTCTAACACCCTCCGAGCCTTTTACTGGTGACGCCGACGGCTGGGATACCATGCTCGTATCGCTCCCACTGGGAACAGGCGGCCAGCATCTTGAGCTTGCCGCGTCACTGCCACTCGCCGCCGAAGAAAATGCAGAAATCGACATGGAACACCTGCCCGAAGCAGGCGCGCTCTCCAGGCATCTCGATCGATTCGGAGAAAGCGTATGCCGCGTGACGATGGCAGTGCAAAGCCTGCCCGACGCTCAACGCTACCTCGATGCTCAATCCGTCACCTACACCTACAGCGACGAAACGCACCCGACGCTCTGGATTCATCCCGACTACGCCTGCGGCGCAGCTATCACACTACATACTCTTTCTTCTTAATCCTGGATCAAGAAACGCACCTTGCGCTTAAATACCTTCTCGAACAGGTCAGCCTTCTCACTCACATGTTCCAGCTCATCATCCAGGTCGGCCAGCGGGCGCACCCAGATAGAAAGTATCCAGTTTTCCGCGTCACACAGTTCAGTATTGGCCGCGACTCGCAGCACGCGCCCGTCGTGGCTATAGTCCAGTCCGTCTGCAATGCGTAGCAGAGCAGCCAATATAGAGACTCGTCTGCGCGCCGCCTTGCTCAATAGAGCATATTCTTCATGCGCCACGCTGGGCAAAGCGCGTCGATGGTAACGCGCAATGGTGGCGATTTCATACCGTTCCTCGTCATTAAAATCCGGCAGGGTAGTATCCCGAATCAGGCGATACGAGTGTTTATGATGGCGGCGCGCCTCGATCAACATGCCCGTATTATGCAAAAGCGCGGCCCGATCAAGCAAGCGCAGCGCGCCAGCATCTAACAAGTGCAATGGTTCAGTCGCTTCAAAAAGCTGCGCAGAGAGCCGCGCTACCTGGCGAGCATGAGGCCAATCTTCTACCAGCAGCCCCCCGCTTAAACGGAGTTCTTCCGCCGTTGGCTCAGATAATGGCCACCAATCTAACTCGCCAACCGGTATAGGATTCATCATAACCGTGCTCACCTTTACATATTTCGACGAATATCAATATAACAACGTTCATAACCAATCCGTAGGGGCGGGGGTAGGGCGGACGCGGGGAGGGGACGCTTGCGTCGCCCGCTGCCGGCACCGCGCACTCCCTAAAACGGGTTATTCACCCAGCACATTTAGCACCTCACGGCGAAAATCTCTCTCCTGCAATTGACGCCAGTGCTGGCGAAATGCGCTATAACGTTGCCCTCGCAGATATTCTTGCTGGCCTAAGAACTCCTCCAGCCCGCGGCGCTGCTCCGCCGTAGGCGAGGCATCAGGATCAAGCAGGTACGCAGCCATATCCGCGGACACGAGCGTCTTTCCATTCGAGGATAACAGCTTTGCGCCCGCACCTTCTCCCCCTCCTCCTGCTTCTGCCATATCGCTATGCGCGTAAGACAGGCGCATCTGCAACAAAGCAATCATCACATCGCTATCATGCAGATCGCCAAGCTCATCCTGTAATTGCGTCAGCTCGCCCACAATAGCCTGACCGTCCGCGGGTAACACTTCCTCGAATACTTCAAACGTATAACGCAGGCGTTTCGCTGCGATGCGCATATCGTGCAACCCACGCACATTATCAGCATCATCCACTGCCCACTCCCACTGGTAAAGCTCCGCCAGCCGCTCCTTCGCGATCAATCGCGCATTCAGAGCAACGGGAGCCTTCGCGTCAAGGCCGGTAATCGCTCTAGCTTTCGCCATGCCGCGCCTCCTCTTCTTGCGGAATACACGCCTCGATCTGTTTTTCGAGCCAGCCCCGATCCAGCCCCTTCAGGAAATGTTCAAGCTCGCGTTGTTTCTCCTGGCGAAATTTTTGCAGGTGATCCAGCAGCCACTGCGCGCTGGCTCGCGTCTCCCCGTTCGTCTGCTCCATGCTCTCTTGCAAGTGTTGCAACATCACATCGGCATCACGCGCTGCCCCCAGCGCATCGGCAGCCTCCGTGACACGACGGTAAACGCGCCTGAACGGTTTTGGCCGGCAACACGACTCAAAAGCATCCAGCGTAGCGCGTAGGCGGCGCGACGCTACACGCATCCGGTGTACAGCCTCAACATCCTCATGCTTAAGTACTTCATCTGGATACTCCAGGAATTTTTGCAGGCGCTGGCCCAGCATACGCCGCCCGGCCTCCTCGAAGGTCTCCACCCCCTCAATTACCCAGTTCCGGCCAATGGGCGTAGCTGTAGTAATAACGGCATCGGGTAAGAGATTTCGCCTGTGACCATTCTGCAACGCCGTAGCACCGCTCACAATATCCAGCCAGGTCTGGCCATATCGTTCCCGCGCCAGCAGCACACCCTCGCGAATACCATGCGGACTGACCAAAATCTCGCTAAGTTGCAGACGCGCCATCATAGCCGCAATAATCATAGCTCCGGCCAGCAGGATGCGCGTTCGCGCCACCGGCTGTTCAAAACGCTGCGCGATCTCCTCCGCCGGGAGCGCGCTTAACAAACCCTGGCAGCGCAACAAATCATTTTGCGTCAGCTGCATCTGGCTCATTTCCAGCCCAAAAGCCCGATGCGTGAGATGCAAAAGAGAATTCGCGCTCCCGCCCGTGACGATCAACGCCGGCGGTCTCTGTTTGATACGCATCCCGCGAAAGTAGGTGTCCAGAAAGGTTTCAGCAACCGCGATCTCATCATGCCCTGGCGGATTCGCGGCCAGATAGCGATCATGCAGCCACCCCGAACCAACCGGCACCGAGGTCTTCCATATGATTTGTCCCTGCCGGGCTGTCACCAGTTCCATACTTCCGCCTCCCAGGTCCATCACACCGATAACCTGCGGGGGATGTGGACTTGCCTGTGCCTCGTAAGACGCACCCGCGAAAGTCAGCGTCGCCTCGGCATCGCCGCTGATAAGCTGTATCTGCAAACCCGTCCTCTGCCGCACCGTCTCAATAAACCACCCGCTATTGCTCGCCTGGCGAATGGCCTCGGTCGCCACCACAAATATCTCCTGCGCCTCGTGCTGTTCTGCCAGCGCCTTGTACTGCGCAAGCAGCGCGACAGCCAGCTCGCATTTCTCCTGCGAAATCTGCCCGCTCGCCGTAACACTCTCCCCGATACGCGCCATCTCCACCTCATCGGCAAGAATATCCAGCGTATGCGCGGCAGCACGCGCCACCACAATATGTATGGTATTGCTACCCACATCAATTGCAGCCCGCACCGGAGACCAGCCATTTTGCATAGCGCGAAACTCTTTCATCCAGCAAATACTAAACCAACACTCCCCGAAAACATGCGCACCCACCTCTCAGGCACAACAAGTCCAGGAAAAAAATCAAACATCAGGATATCTGCCCCAATTATATCACGCGAATTTAATCTTGTGTTAATTCTTGCTTCGAGCGGGGCGTGAAAGCAAGCTCGTGCTGAGGCCGGTGAAATGTGGAATAAGCGAGGAATGTGTTCTATAACATCAACGGAAAATTGAAGCCACGGCCATAAAAGCTACGGTAATCGAATACGAGCCAGAGCGGCGGCTCTATCCCCGCCCTGGCTCGTTATCCACCACAATGCAGATAGGGGTTAGGACTGGGTGTCAACGTTCTCGAATTGTTGTGCGGTGTTTTGCAGGTGCTGACCGATTTGCTCGCCCTGACTCACAACCTGGTTGGCAGCCGAGCGCCATTCACCAAACATCTGCTCGAAACGCTGGCGGCTCACACCCTGCCAGTCGCCTTCGAGCTGACCAATCTGGTTCTGAATCTGCGGCTCGGTCTGGTTGTTAATCTGCTCGTTAAGCTGGACGAAGACCTGGCCGAGTTGGCGCATCAGGTCGGTATTTACATGAATTGTCGCCATAGTGCTAAACTACTCACTTTCTGTTATGCGTAACACGAAATTAACGAGGATGTGGAAGCAACGCTTGCTTACATACTCACCTGTAGTATAAAAGCCTGTGCCAAATTGATAGTAGTCGAAATGGTGAAATACTAAAAGCGGAGCCTGAAAGAGGAGACAACAAAATCACCGCAAAACTACTTGACAGACCACAACGGATACAGTAATATAACCCTACCAGCCGAAATGGTGAAATTGGTAGACACGCAACGTTCAGGGCGTTGTGCTCGTAAGGGCATGGGGGTTCGAGTCCCCCTTTCGGCACCAAACCACAGCTCAAGCCAGGTGAGAAGCCGCTTGAGCTGTTCTGTTTTAACCTGTACAGCAATGATACAGCAAGCTAGAGAACGCTCTTGACCCACTCATTGAGCGCAGCTTTGAGTCGCTTGTCTCTCCACTGATACCATGCTTGCAGCCATAGATCATCGACGCGGTGTAACGTATCTTTAAAGCGACGAAACGCCCCTTTGCCATGTAATGCCATGGATAATTTTTCGGCGGCATGTTCGTCGGCGGGAGCCACCATTTCGTCCACGAAATCGACCATCCACTGATAGGCTTCATGGGAGGGAATGCGCTCAATGGCAACGTAGTCGTTGCTCGCATCGATTTCTTCCAACAAGCGTTCATCCTCTTCAGTCAGACCAAGATAGTCTGAAAAGAAGACCACTTCGCCCGTGACCAGATTCAAGAAATACCTGTTCGTCAGGTCTGAGTCTTCCATTGCGGCTTCAAGCATGTCCACGTCAATTGATTTTCCGTTGGGAAGTGTAATCATGTGATGCTTCTCCTGGTGAACAGGTTTTCATCACTATACCACAGCATGGCATTTTTTCCCCTGTAAGGCATCATTCACCGTCCAATTCGCTTGCAATCTATCCTTAAATGCGCTACTCTAGGCCCATCCTGTACAGCACAGCCTAACGTAGCCAGGGAGAGGTATTAGCACATTATGCAGATTACTGCTACCCACAAGAAGGCCGTTGACCAGTATTACCACGAGCTTGCGGCCTACCTTCACCTTGTAGAAGATGAGCGCAAGGGGCGCCAGCGACCTTGCGCAAGGTCGCTGGCGCCCCTTTTTGTTCGCTTTCAAGCGAAGTGACAGCCATCCGGCTTATTTCTTTGCGCGCTGATTATCTTGCTCCGTATCAACCTGGACCTGGGTAGCAAGGTAACTGCCACCGGTCTGAACCTGGGCAGTCACTTTGACAGGGGCTCCATCCGTGATGCTGGTCAAGTCCGGGACTCCTTCTACCGTGGTGGCGCTGGAGGTGGCAAACGAGAGCTGGCGCTGGTCTTCGGTAGTGATGGTGAGTTGGCCGCTGGCGCTGTCATAGGACAGGAAGAAGCCGGCGAACTGCGCCTCGCCACCGGGGTCGCTGCACTCTTCGATCTTGATTTTCTGCGCTATATAGCTTCCATCAGGCTGCGCTTGCAGGTCAGCATGGATAGCCTCGCCGGCAGCCAGGCTGCCAGCAGTCCCATCGCAGCCAATGATCTCTGTCTGGGTATTGACCAGGGCGGTATAGGTCTGGCCGCTCTCAACAGCAATGGTTATCAGGCCGCTGTTCGTGTCGTATGCTTGCGCAGTACCTTCCACAGAGATCGTGCCCCCGTTATCATCCCCCTCGTTGGAGAGGATTTTTACGGCTATCAGGCTGCCATCTGAAGCGATACGTACCTCCAACTGGTAGAATCCACCCACCGTCAGGGAAGCCAGCAGATCGGGTGTTGCGCTCAACGTGGCGCTATTTCCATCTTTATCGAGCAGCGAGAATGTGCCGGCGGCGCTATCGATTGCGCTGACCATGCCTATCACCGTGAAATACTGCTCGCCGTTGTTTTCAACGGAGGCGGATTGCAGCGACAAATCGCCCTGAGAGTCGCTGCCGCCCCTGGCATTCACCTTTTCCCCGATGTGGAAACTGCCAGAACTACTCGCCGCCAGAGCGAAGGAGAAAGAGGAACCAGATGGGGAAACGAGCGTTAAAAGGTGAACGCGCTTATTGATGTGGCTCACAATACCTCGCGCCTGGAAGAGGGCAGCGTGGGAGGCGGTCACACGATACGTTGAAGCAACCAGACTGCCGCCAGGCGAGGTAAATTTCGCGGCCAGGGCAATCAAAGCGCCTGCCTGCAGATGAGCAATGCTGCTAGAGGTCATGCTAATTGCCAGCACCGTACCGTCACTGAGCGCGAGCGCGACCTGCTTTTGATGTTGATCAACCGATACGACGACGCCTTGCAGGGGCAACGCCGCCTGATTTTTCCCCAGCAGTTGTACCCACGTCGCGCTCAACGTTCCCGCCTTCCCAGATTTTGCCTGAACAACGACGCGCGTATTGACGCTGAGCCTGGAAGCCGACTGGTGCGGCGCGAAGCGGGTGCTGGCCGTCAGTTGAAACGTCAGCGTTCTGCCCCGGCTGTCCAGCACGGAGAAAGTCACATTGGAAGGGTTCGTAGCGTCCACCTGCATAACCACTCCCTGATACACGGGCGCGCTCGTCGCCTTCGCCAACGCGCCGGTACGGGAGAAGGCCAGCGTCATCGTAATCATCACCAGACAGCATAGCGCGCAAATAAGAAAACCGCGTCTATGATGATTTACGCCTGATGGCCGGCCTTTTTTCAAACGGGCTGCGCCTGTATGGGGCTGCGCAGAATAAAACCTGTGATACATCTCGCAATCTCCTTTTGGAACGAACGTACCTGTCGTAGCGCGTATGCTCTACTGCTTGCCAGCGTTTCAAAGTCCATATAGTGATAATCGCCACAAATCTTAATAAAAATAGGGTTTTGCGACCTTAATGATTTCATGAAGATACCTGATGCTCATTAGCTTTTGTTTGAGAGGAAGTAGCGTGATAGATCAAAAAAGCTACGTTGGAAGAAAGACCCGCAAGAGCGTCAGGCCGCTCGTCTTGAGCGGCTTCCAGGTAATCGTTGCGTTGTATGTGGCATGTCGGGCAAGATAAGGCCGTACACTGGTAGGTATTTTGGGAAAGGCGTCAACGAGGTGGGAGCTGTCATTCTGAGCGCAGCGAAGAATCTCTCGCCGAGCCGCATGTAAATTCTTCGCTGCGCTCAGAATGACAGGCGCGAGCGGCGCGTTTCAAAAAACCTACCAATATCAGTTGCCCCGCCCTGGCCCATCTTATCCCGCTTCCACTGCATCGCGTGCCGACGGAAAGAGCATGGCGTCCTCGCGCTGCATATGCGCCTGGATCAGATCACAGAGTTGCAAACAGCGACCAAATGGCACGTCGCCGGCATCAGCGCCTGCCAATACCTCATCGCGTAGCGCGCGAATCTCCGTATGTTCGGAGCGAAATGGTGTGACGAACTCTTCACCTATCGCCTGCTCGATGAGCGCGAAGGCCACATTTTCTTCAAGAGCAATGTGCGCGTCCAGCTCGCCGGTAAGCGCGGCTCGCCCTGCTTTGAGTCTCGCTACGAGAGTAGCATGATCCCCTGCCTCTGCCGCCGCCTGGATATTCACTATCAACGGCAATAGAGTATCGTGTTCACTCGATAACCTGGCTAATACGTCCACGCTGACCTTCCTTCTTGCTGAACGAGACGTTGATTACAGGCGCTCCGGCAGTCGTTCCATGAGCGCTGGCAACCCGCTCCTGCGTGGCGGGCACATACGCTGACCAGCGATGTACAGCGTGTACGCCATGTTCCGCCGCGCCATCACCGCCTGGAGCCGGAATGCTCCATCCCTCGGCCAGCAGTCGTTCCACGCGCCGCAGTCCAAGCAGGGCCGCCCCAAAGGCTCCGTTAAGCTGGCCCAACCCCTGTGGAGGTAGATTCAATGCAACGCCCAGCTTCGCTTCGATGGCCGCCACCATAGCCGCATTCTTCGTCATACCGCCGGCCAGCGCGAATTCCTTTTCAAGCCCGACCCGTTTCATCAGTTGCACAGCGCGCCCGGCCAGCGCCGCGATGGCGCCCTGCATAATGTCTTCCGGCGCAACCCCCGTTGAGAGATGGTTGATGACTTCTGACTCCGCGAAAACCGCGCACACGCTACTGATCTCCACCGGCTTCGTGGAGCGGAGAGCATATGGCCCGATATCGCCCGTTTGCAGGCCGAGATAGCGCGCGGTCTTCTCCAGAAAGGCTCCCGTGCCTGCCGCGCACTTATCGTTCAGCCGGAAAGCTCGCACGCGGCCACGCTCATCAATGCGGATAGCCTTGACATCCTGGCCGCCGATATTGAGAATGGTGCGTACCTGCGGGAAATGGTAGGCCGTCGCGAGCGCGTGACAGGTCAACTCGGTAATTTGCGTATGGCGGAAAGGAACCATGTAGCGCCCGTAGCCCGAAGTAGCCACATACGTCACGTCTTCCTTCGCGATACCCGCGTTCGCGAGCAGGTCCTCATATACCGCCGCCGCTGCCGCCGCCGGTTTATAACCGCTGCGACAAATGGCAGTTGCTCGCACACCCTTCGTCTCGTCCATCATGACAGCCTTCGTATAGGTGGAGCCGATATCGATGCCAACAACGAGAATCATCGCGCTACCTCCTCTGCGTGCCGGGGCGGACGACCAGCAAGAGCATTATTGAGCGCGTAAAGGCCAGCGCCGATAGCGCCCATGAACTGCCCCTGCGCGCTCACATTGAGCGGCGTTCCTAGCACCTCTTGCAGCAATACGACCATCGCCACGTTGCGCGAGACACCCCCGGTGAATGTGATTTCGGGAATTATCCCAACACGCCGCACGAGCGAGGCACAGCGCGTCGCAATAGAGTGATGCATCCCCATCAGCACATCTTCGGGACGGTGTCCCTTTGCCAGGTGCCCGATGATCTCCGACTCCGCGAAGACCGTGCAGGTGGTCGTGATTTTCACCGGCCTGGTTGACTTCAACGCCAGTGGCCCAAGCTCGGATAGCGGCAATTCCAGCGCGAACGACGCCGCGCCCAGAAAACGCCCGGTTCCGGCTGCGCACTTGTCGTTCATGGCAAAGTCATTGACCTCCCCGGCATCTCCAATGCGAATAGCCTTGGTGTCCTGCCCCCCGATATCCAGCACGGTGCGCGTGCCGGGAAACTCCGACACTGCCCCGCGCGCGTGGCAACTGATTTCAGTGACCTGGAGATCGCCAAAGGTGACACGGTAGCGACCATAGCCGGTGGCAACGGTGAACGCGATATCATCAGCGCTCAATTTCGCCTCCTCAAGCACGCGCTGGAAAACCACCTGCGCGGCGCTGCCCATATTGGTCTCCATGTCCAGCAGAGCCTGGGCAACCACAGCGCCGCGCTCATCGAGAATCACTCCCTTGGCCTGCGTTGAGCCCACATCAATACCTGCTACATAGATCATCTTACCGGCCCTCCAGACGCACTCGTTGCTCCAACACTTCGAAGAAAGCGTCAACGCGATTCTTGATCTGCGCGTCCGACCAGTAGCGTGCATCGATCAGGTCGGACTCGATATACAGCGTGGGCATACCGTGCTTCGTTGTGACATACTCGCGGTTATCAGCCATGCTCGTCGCCACTGTGCGGCAGCTCTTGATGCCGTGATAGACAATGCCGTCCGCCGCGAAGTCCTTCATCTGCTGCGCCAGCGCGTGGTGCGAGAAGAAGTGATTTGAGAGTCCCATCTGCGAGGCCAGGGTCGTGACCTCGGCCAGGCTCTCCAGCGGTCGCGAGGTATCATAGAAGAGGCCCGCGCTATCCAGCCCGCCCGCCGCATAGGTGAGGTAGTCAGAAGCGGCAAAGACTCCGCCATGACTCTCAAAAAGTTCGATCAGGCGACGCATATTCACATAACAGGGCGTGCCACTGAAGACCAGGCGGAAGCGTTCATTCGCAACGCGACCCTCTCCGCGCGCAACCTTCCCCGCGATTTCGGCATGCAGCAGGCGCATGTAGTCGACTCCTTCGGGAGTGCCGCGCCAGGCGTTCAGCACACCCATGTAGGTGAGGCCGTCGAGCATCGAGTTATAGGGAGCCGGTCGATGTTGATTGAAGGCGAGGATCTCGATCCACAGGCGGATCATCTCGTTCACATGCGCCTCGACCTCTGCCAGGCGGTCAATATCGAATTTTTTGCCGGTGATCTGCTCGCAACGCGCGATCAGGTCGCGGAACTGGCCCTCCACCCAGCGCGCATCAGACAGGTGCTGGGGACTACCGGGAGGCGACTTCCACGCCGCGAAACGCTTGCCCGGTATATCCAGCACGAACGCGGGCGTGCCAAAGCGCCGCTCCCAGATCTCGGCCCACTTGATGTAGACGTTGCACAGGCTTGACGCAATGGCAAGATCGGGCAATGGCATCTGCACGCCCGATGGATGCTGCATATTGCTCAACATCAAGCCAACATCCGCCTTGACGTAGCTGCACACGTCCGGCGAGAAGCCGAAATCCTCCGCTTTCGCGATGAAATCCGGCGCCGCCTTACGCACACCGGTCTGCAAGGAATTAATTTCCGGGAAAGCCATCTCGAAGCCAAACGCCCGCAAAATCTCGATGGCGTTGCCCATCACGAAGACATACGCGACGGGCTGACCGCGCTCGCGCGCCGTGCCGAGCGAGGCCAGCCACTGGTTGACCAGGCGCTGACCGGCGGTACGCGCGTCCAGACCTTCATGTACCACGCTCATAACAACCCCCTTTCGTCTAGTGGAAGAGGAGCGATTCGGCGAAGGTCTCCACCTGCATCGCCATCTGCTCAAAACTTGTCATCTTCTCTTCAAACTCAAGTACAAGGTACGGCACTCGCTCCGCGTTCGAGTCTGTGCGAGAGCGCGAGTTGATCGTCGAGGCCCGGCTCGCAGAACTTGGCGGCGCTGACGATGGCTGCCTCGGCCCGCGCGTCCCTGAGCATACGCATCAGCATCTCTTCCTTCGGCTTGCGCGCATCGTACTGCACCGGGCTGGACGCTGAATGCTCAACATAGCTCTCGGCCAGCGCCCACACGGGGTCGCCATCATCCGCCACGATATCTTCCGTAATCCAGCGCTGGCCGATCAGCAGGTCATCATCGACGATGAAGCAGGCATCCTCAATGGCCTCGATCATCTCCAGCGGGGGCTGCTCGCAGAAACCTCCCAGAAAGATTACCCTGGGCTTATCTCGCGGGCGCACCCGCCGCGCTGCTAACAGGCGCAGCGCATCACGCAGTATCTGGTTATGCTCTTCTCTGCGCACGCGCGTCCCGGCGCGCACGAGCAAGTACGACTCCACCGTTGAGAGTCGCGCGGGATCATCGCGCCGGATGCGGTACAACTCACGCTGCAAGCGGCGATTCTCGTTGTAGACGCGCAGGCTGGCGCGAATGGCCTCGTCCAGAATAGCATGGCCCACCTGGTCGGCCAGGACGCCGCGCAGTCGCTGGTATTCATCGTAGACATAGCGTACCGAAGCGGAAGAATTCACATTCTGGGGCAGCGCCAGTATTTGCGATAGTTGAGCGGGAAAGTTGCGTCCCCAGATACCGGCCATGTGCTTGGCGGCATCGCAAATGGGCTGCGTGAAAAAGCCCTTCATGCCGCGCAATGACCCGTTAAGCCCCTGCTCCGTCGTGCTGCGACAGATCGAGCAGACAAAGGAGCCAATGCGCGCATCCGCCAGGCGCACTTCCAGCTTATTGCCACCGCCAAGCAGCGCGTGCGGTCGCAGCCCGGCAGCATGGACGATTTCCTCCGGGAAATAGACGGGAAAGTACCCGATGACGCCGGGCTGCTCATCATCCGCTACATCGCTGCGCATCGCCAACTCAAAGCAGCGCTCCAACACAGCCATCAGTGTCAAAGAGGTATCCGCGCCATCTTTGCCGCCCGTAGAAACTTCACCATCATTTATCATAAATCGCCTCCTGGCCCCCTACGCATCGCGCCAGATGGGTTGCCGTTTCTCAATAAAAGACTGCACGCCCTCGCGCGCATCCGCCGTTATCATCAAACCGTGCAGATAGAGATCTTCGATCCTGGGCAACGCGCGTGTCACTCCCAGGTCAGCGCCACACAGCAGGGCGCGTTTCGTCATGTGTAAGGCCGCCGCGCTCTTCCCGCGAAGCTGCGCGAGCAGTCGCTCCAGGGCTGCCTCTAGCTCGCCGTCCTCCACAACAGTCGTTACCAATCCCAACTGCGCGGCCTCGCCAGCAGTGATCGTTTCGCCGCAAAACAGCAGGCGCGCTGCCTGTTGATAGCCGATCAATTGCGGGAAGAGCGCGGCGGCAATCGGAGGAAAAACTCCCAGCTTGATCTCCGGTTGACCGAAACGGGCCGAGGCCGCCGCCAGTACCATATCGCAGGCCACCGCCAGTTCGGTTCCCCCGCCCAGCGCCGCTCCCTGCACCACAGCAATAGTCGGCACACAGAGAGTGCGCAGTTGCGTGAAAAGCGCGCAGAATTCACGGATCATCGGCTCGGTACGCTCAGGTGTGTGATCGGCGATATCCACCCCCGCGCAGAAGGCCTTGCCGTGCGCTGCCAGCACCAGCGCCTTGAGCCGGGGCTGCCGGACTACCCTATCGAGCGCCCCGGCAAGCTCGCGTATGCTTGCCAGCGTCAGGATATTGAGCGGGGGCCTGTTAAGCGTCAGTCTCGCAACGCCTTCGTTGATCTCCAGTGTAGGGACGCGATTCATCGCGTCCTCCGGCTTCGCGTCCTCTGGCATCGCGTCCTCCGGCAATAGTATATCCATTAGCTTGCTCCAAAGTATCCCGTGCGTGAAAGGAACGCCTACATATCCATCACAACTACCGAGCGAATGCCCTGGCTGTGTCGCAGAGCGTCAAGACCCTCGTTGATATTCTCCAGGAGAAAACTGGCCGTGACCAGCGGAGCCACCTGAATACGTCCAATGCGCGCCAGCTCGATCACGCGCGGATAATCAACCGGACGACAGCCGAGACTTCCCCGGATCTCCATTTCGCGGTACATAATGCGACCAGCGTTCAAGGCGACCTCGTGATCGCTATAGCCCACGATAACCAGCCGCCCGCCCGGATGGAGCGAAGCGAAGGCTTCCTGTATAGTGTTGGGATTGCCGATGGCCTCCAGGGCTATATCAGCGCCGCCGCCAGTCAACTTGCGTATCTTGCGGGCCGCGCCGCCCTCCGTCTGCCGGGGATTCACGGTCTCGCTGGCTCCCAGGCGGCGCGCCCATTCCAGGCGTTCCTCCACGATATCTACCGCGATCACGATGCCTCCGGCCAGGCTGGCAAACTGGACAACATTAAGGCCCACGCCGCCGCAGCCGAAGACGACGACACTATCGCCAGGCCGCACTTCGGCGCGATTCTTGACCGCGTGATAGGGCGTAGTTACCGCGTCAGCGATGATACAGCCCTCCACCAGTGGGATTTCAGGCGGCAGGATGAAGATGTCTTTAGCTGGCGCTTTCACATATTCGGCATAGGCCCCATCCACATCATTGCCGAACATGCGCATGTTCGAGCAGATGTTCTCGCGCCCATAACGACAGGCCGCGCATCGACCGCAGGTCAGGATGGCCGGCAGCAACACGCGATCCCCCTCACGAATAGTTCTCACACCGGAACCGGTCAATACAACGGTACCGGCAGCTTCGTGTCCAAGAATCATGGGCGGCTTTTTGACGGTTGGCACACCGTGATCGATGTAGTGCAGGTCGGTGTGGCAGAGGCCACACGCCGCCACCTGCACCAGCACCTCGCCCGCGTCTAACGTGGGTACAGGGACATCTTCAATCCGCAGTGGCATATCAGGCCCATAAAAGACAGCAGCACGCATCGTCTCATTCCTCCATTCGCTAAAGTTCGGCACTACAGCGACCGCAGAAAGCGAACTGCGCGGGTATGCCCTTCGCGCCGCATGACCGGCAGGTCTGCGTATACGGACCCCACAGGAACTCGCTTGACTCTTCTGTTAACGCCCGCTGCCGCACTCCCAGGTGATCTGGCCGCCGCTTCTCAACAAAGGCATTCATGCCTTCATACGGTTCCAATGACGTATAGTGCAGGGCGAGCCAATCGCGCGCGTGACCGACCGTCTGGTGCCATGAGAGATCCTTCCAGAAGTTCGTCTGCTGTTTGGTGTAGCGCATACATTCGGGGAACTTGTCTACCAGCTTGGCAGCCATCGTCGCAACCGCGTCGTCAAGCCCGGCATAGGGAACAACCTGGTTAACCAGGCCCCAGCCGAGGGCGGTCTGGGCGTCGATCCATTCGCACAGCATCAAAATCTCGCGCGCGCGCCGGTCTCCAACCATGATCGGTAGCCACTGCGTCGCGCCGCCCGCGGCCACGCTGCCCACTTCGGTACCCACCTGGCGAATGCGCACGTGATCGGCGGCAATAGCCAGGTCACAGGCCATATTGAACTCGTTCCCACCCCCTACAACCATGCCGTTGAGCCGGGCAATGGTGGGCTTGCCAATGTTGCGCAGGATATCAATACAGTCCGTGAAGAGTCCCATCCACTTCCAGTAATCGTGCGGGCGCTGCGTGTACTCGGAGGCATACTCCTTGACATCGCCCCCGGTACCGAATGCCTTGTCACCCGCGCCGGTCAGCACAACGACGGCGATATGGTCATCCCAGGAAGCGTCGCGGAAAGCCTGCGTCATCTCTTGCAACGTGCGCCAGGTGTAGGCATTGTAGCTCTCCGGGCGGTTGATAGTGACGGTTGCAACCCAGTCACGCTTGCTATACACGATCTCCTCAAACCCAAAACTCTCAGGGTCTTTCCCGTTAAAATTCGACATGCTTCCCTCCTTCAGAGTATCCGATACGCTCATGATTGTTCGTCAGCATCGACTGACCTACAAGGCCGGGTGTAAATGGTGCGCGCCAGGGTAGTGACAATACAACTCTCACACCCCCTATCACGCTGTACAAATTCTTCGTCCAGGTCCGCTGGCTCCAGCAAAATCTCGAAGCCAAGCTGGCTATACAGCTCTACCGCCTCGTTGAGCCGCTGTCCCAGGGCCGAGAAGCGCCGCGTCCAGCCCTGCTCGCTCAGTTGTGATTTGTCTGTCCTCATCGCCATCCTTCAGAGCGCCGCTACTGGTTTCGCGCGCCATGATCGATATCCTCAATCCGGCGCTCCAGGGGGATGGTCGAAGCCAGCATGAAACCAAGCGCGTGAAACGTTTTAAGCAGCGTCCAGTTGTCCCAGTTCACCAGCGTGTAAACCGCCGCCGCACCCTGGCGCGTGCTCCGCTCGATAAAAGTTTCTATCAACTGGCGGCCAATGCCCTGCTGCTGGTAGCGCGGATGTACAGCGATGGAATCAAGGATAGCAGTCACCTGCGTAAGGCCGAATTCTCCATATGCCAGCGTACCCATCACAAAGCCGATGACCGTACCGTGATAGCCAGCTACTAAAAAAACCATGCGCGCACCTGCATCCTGCTCGTTGAGCGCGGCCAGCCGCCGCTCAAAATACGCTGATCGCATCGCCCCAAAGACAAGGGCATCCAGTTCGACGACAACTGCCAGGTCCGCGAGTTCCATCATGCGGATGGATACATCATGAGGATGAAAGCTTGCAGTCGTTGTGTACTGTTCGCCCATGGGCCACTCCCTTCCTGATGATAGCCAACCGGCGCTCGCCTTACGCAGGTTCTATTGTTGATGATACCGTTGTTATGTGTAGATTGTTCGCGAAGGATTGTATGGTTTTTGTAAAGCATGAGCGACCAGGGCGGGGGCAAGCCCAGCCCGTACCCTATACGGAAGTGGATTGCTTCTTCCGTATAGGGTACGGGCTGGGCTTGCCCCTGCCCTGGTAAGCCACGTCGTATAGCTGCCCCGCCCTGGTCGCTCGTCTGCTTGTTCTTGACGCGCAGGCAGGAATACGCTATAGTGTTCATCACAGGCATAGTTTTGTAGCGTTGAAACCTGGGGTTGTCTGCTTGTTTTTCAGGCCGGTCAAGTTCGCTGTCAGGCGCACAGAGAGGCTGCAACCATGCCAACGCCAGAGGATGTATGGCTACCCCTGGTCCTTGTGGCACACCACGCGCGAGACACAGTCGAGTTACTGAAAGCTTTGCTCGAACGCGAAGGCTTTACTACGTTATGCGCTTACAACGGTCGTTCCGCCTTACAATATGCCCACCAGCATCACCCGACCCTCTTGCTACTCGACCAGTCCTTGCCCCTGATCGATGGCCTGGAACTTTGTCGCGCCATACGACAAGAGGATCAGAACGCGGCGATCTTTATTCTCAACAACCATCCCGATGAACTCGGAAAGCTGCTCGCCTTCGCCGCCGGCGCGGATGATTGTTTTACCCTGCCTTTCCACCCACGCGAATTTCTCGCGCGCATCAAGGCTGTCTTGCGTAGAACTGAACGACACGCTCCCAATCAGCATAGCCGCTTACAGTGCGGTTCTCTCACGCTCGATCCCGAACAGCGGGAAGTGCGTGTCGCGGAGGAAATCATCGGGCTGACGAGCCTGGAATACGAGCTGTTGTATGTAATGTTACGCGATCCAGGTCGCGCCTTCTCACGCGCGCAATTGCTCGAACTCATACCCGGCTTCCAGCATCACTCTCCCTTTGATCGCGCCGTGGATATTCATATCAGCAACCTGCGGCGCAAGCTGATCCAGGCCATGAAAACGGACACACTCATCGAAACCGTGCGGGGAGTAGGCTATCGTCTATGCGCGCCTGCCACTGAAAGCGCCGCCCAACCAGCGTCGCCCAACCAGGAACCGGCGCAACTGGCTCTGGCGGCCTTCGAACGCATTCCTGTACCCCTTCTGGTACTCGCGGCTGATCGCACAGTTATTCTTTATAACGAAGCGGCCAGGCGGCTCTGCGGCTGGCCGACCGACCAGGTCGTTGGTCAGGCGAAATGCTACAGCCTGCTCTCCTGTCACCAGGCCAACGGCGCCATGCTTTGCCGCGAGCAGTGCGTGATGCACGCCATCACCCTCAACAGGCTCGGCGAGCAAACAGCTAGCTACTCCATCACGCTCAAAGATGGCCGCGAAGTACCCGTTACGGCGCATTATAGCAGCCTCAACTCGCCAGGACCGCACAACGGCTACACAATACTGGCGCTCGAACCCAACCTGGCAGAAGCACGGCTCCCCTGAGGCAGTACTTGCTGCCGAAAGTCGGCGTTTGCTCCGCTTTTTACATTGACCAGGGCAGGGGCCAAAGGCGGGGAGCCCAGCCCGTACCCTATACTTTTTACTTTTTACCAGGGCAGGGGCAAGCCCAGCCCGTACCCTATACGAAGTGGATTGCTTCTTCCGTATAGGGTACGGGCTGGGCTTGCCCCTGCCCTGGTAAAAGTCGAGTTGACATTTCGTCCATCTGGTGCTATTGTTTACATCAACAACTATATAGAGTCTGACCCGCGTTGACCGAATGAGTACGAGGACGGCAGCCAGCAGCGATCCGATAACTGGTGCAAGATCGGAAGGATGAGCCACCTCGGAACCGCCTCGTGAGCGGCCCTCCCAAGAAAGTCTCTCATGTCCCAGACATGCAGACAAGTAGGAGGGGTGGAGAGTTCCCACGTAGCACGCGAACTATAAAATGAGTGGTCTTTTTCGCCCGCGATACAAAGGTCTGGCAAAGAGCGACCCCAGGGCTTCTCTTCTGAGACGAATAAAAGACAAACAGGGTGGTACCACGGGAGTAGCATAAGCGCTCTCGTCCCTTTCTACTAGAGATTCGGGACGAGAGTTTTTTTATGGTCTTTTGGACTGCCTGGAGTTTTCAGAAGGGATACGTCGATGATTTCAACATCTATTCTTAACGTAACCAGCTATACCGGACTGGAATTGCTGCGCCTGCTTTCGCAGCATCCGACGTTCAACATAACCTCCGTCACAGCGCGCAGCGCCGCCGGAAAAACAGTGGCCGAGGTTTTCCCACAAGTGCAGGGCAGCGCGTTTGCTTCGCTCAGCATTACAGAGGAGCCGGAACAGACCGAACTGGCCTTTGTCTGCCTTCCCCACGCGGCAGCCGCCGCATCGGCAGTCAAACTCCTGCAACGCGGCACAAAAGTTGTAGACCTCTCGGCTGATTTTCGCCTGCGCGACGCCGGACAATACTCAACATGGTACAAGCACACGCATCCCGCGCCCGCCCTGCTGGAAACCGCTATCTACGGCCTGTGCGAACGCTACCGCTCGCGCATCGAAAGAGCCTCGCTGGTCGCCAATCCTGGCTGTTATGCCACCACCGCCATCCTGGCTCTCATCCCCGCGCTGGCAAGCGGCATTATTGGGAGCGACATCATCATCGACGCCAAATCAGGCGCGAGCGGCGCGGGACGTACCCCGACGCAGGGAACCCACTACACAGAAATAAATGAAGATGTCAGCGCCTATAGCGTCACAGGACATCGCCACCTGCCCGAAATCACCCAGGAACTCGAAGCGGTCTCCCGTGAAGCGGGCAACCCGCTTGCCAACGGGCTGCGCATCACCTTCATACCCCACATGATGCCCATGACTCGCGGCATCCTGGCAACCTGTTACGCCGATGTGAAGCGCGATGCCCCTCACCCGATCTCCACCACGGCTGAGGCGCGCGCGCTCTATGAAGAATTCTATGCCAACGAACCGTTCATTCGCATAGTCGATTCGCCGCCCCACACGAAATGGACCTATGGCAGTAATCTCTGCCTCATCTATCCAATGGTGGATACGCGCACCGGGCGTCTCCTGGTGATTGCTTGCCTGGATAATCTCGTCAAAGGCGCCGCAGGCCAGGCCCTACAAAACGCAAACCTACTCTTCGGATTGCCGGAAACAACCGGACTGCCCTTGATGGCGCTTTATCCATAGAATACTATAAGGAGAACACAGGCTATGGCAATAACATTTGAAACTAATGCTGACGGAGATATTATCAATAGTCATCACGTAATCGCGGAAGTTCTGCGCGAGGCTCTGCCCTACATCAACTACTTGAAAGGCAAAACCCTCGTTATCAAGCTGGGAGGCAGCACGCTAGAACACCAGCGCGGCGTCTTGCAGGACATCATCTGGCTGCGCAGCCTGGGGGCCAATCCCGTGCTGGTGCATGGCGGCGGCCCATACATCAACGCCTGGCTGGAAAAGCTCAATGTACCGGCCCAATTTGAAAATGGCCTGCGCGTCACCGATGCCCGCACGTTAGAAATCGTGCGCATGGTGCTGCTCGGCCAGGTCAACCAGGGACTGGTATTGATGGCAACCGAGATGGGCGGCAAAGCCATCGGCCTGAGCGGCACCGACGGCAACATGGTGCAGGCGAAATTTATCAGCGAACGCCTGGGCTTCGTGGGAGAAATCGAAAATATCAATCCTGCCCTGCCGCAAACCCTTATAGAGGAGGGATATATTCCCGTCATCGCTCCGCTCGGTCAGGGACCAGATGGTACCTGCCTGAACATCAACGCGGACCTCGTAGCATCCCACCTGGCAGGCGCGCTCAACGCCGAAAAACTCATCTTCCTCAGCAACGTAGCAGGCATCTGCCGCCAGGATGGTTCGCTCATCTCCGAATTGACCGAATCCGCGGCCAAACAACTGATAGCCGACGGCGTCGTTAGCGGCGGCATGATACCCAAAGTCACCGCCTGCCTCGAAGCCCTCACCAGCGTCCCGCGTGTCCACATCGTCGATGGACGCGAAGCCCATGTCCTCTTACGCGAACTCTTCACCGACCAGGGAGCCGGCACCATGATCGTAAGAAGTTAGTAGCGATGCCCTCTGCGGGTGTCTAGTTCGCCTGCGAACTAGACACCCACAGAGGGCATCGCTACTAACTTCTAATCCCTACATAGTAGGAGTCGAAAACTTCTCAGCGTAGTCGCCAATGATTGGCAGCTTGAGGTACTTGCCCTGGAACGCATTGATCATCAAAATGATCCAGAGGACAAATGCTCCAATTCCCACCAGCCAGATCAAAAAGCCGAATAGGACGAGCAGAGCGCCAAGCCCGGAGAAAGCTAAAGCCGTTACCAGGACATCCAGAATGATGTACAGCGCAGTAACGGCTGCGTAAAGCAGTATCGATTGCATTGCGTTGAACCGTACAAAGCGATTCTGCTTCTCGCCGAAGAAGAAGATCAGCCCGGTGATCCAGCCCGCGATATAGCTCAAACCTGCAGCGGTGTTAGCCTGCATCCCCATAGAAGTAGGTCCCTGCGCGCCAGCCGCCGCGCCATACGGCTGTTGATAGCCGCCATACGGTTGCTGCTGCCCGTAGACGGGAGGCTGCTGGTATCCGCTCTGCTGCTGATAGCCGCCCTGCTGGGCGCTATACGGATCGTTGGTTGGTGGCGGCATAGGTGCGCCATACTGACTCGGCTGATTGGGATACGCGCCCGGCTGATTGGGGTCCTGACCCTGATTGGGGGCTTGACCCTGGTTCGGATTCCAACTCATGATTGATGTCTCCTTTTCCTCATAGATCTGATAATGAGTCCATGAGAATCTAATTTTTCTTCTGACAACTCCTGAGAGCCATCATTAACAAATTTTCCTCGGGTAGTGATTAGTAACCGCCAACAGTTCATGAGAAAAACGTACTATTCATTCCCTACTGTCAGTGTAGCCTATCCTACCATAAGGCGCTATGCGTAATGACACCGAAATAAGGTGACGGATACCATAATTCCATTGTGACTAAGTTACAGCATTTACAGAGATTTGTAAAGCTTTTCCTGACCCAATCTCCCCTATCTATGTATCCTCTCCATGAGATACAATGAAAACACATCGCATTTCCACGTACAAAGGAGTATTTCTATGGCAAAAATGATTGAAAGCGCCGCGTCTCGCGCGCGTACACCCTTTAAAAACGAAGACATTTTAGACTTCACACAGCCAGGAAATCGCCAGTCGCAGTTAGCGGCATTAGAAAAGGCGAAAAGTGAACTGGGACAAACCTACCCATTGATCATTAACGGCAAAAAAATAAGCGGCGAAGCTACTTTCGCCTCTGTGAATCCATCCCAACCCGATCAGGTCATTGGACACTTTGCCAGCGCCACCGTCGCGCAGGCCAACGAAGCAGTACAGGCTGCCTCGACCGCCTTTGAAAGCTGGAAACACGTCCCGGCTGAAGAACGCGCCGCCTATCTTTTCGCCGCAGCCGACCTGCTCAGGCAGCGGCGTTTCGAAATGAACGCCTGGATGATCTACGAAGTGGGCAAAAGCTGGGTCGAGGCCGACGGCGATACCGCCGAGGCCATCGACTTCATGGACTATTACGCGCGTGAAATGCTGCGCCTGGCAGAAGAACAGCCCATTGTAAAAATTGAGGGCGAAGATAACCAGCTTGTCTACATCCCACTGGGCGTCGGCGCGGTCATCCCCCCCTGGAACTTCCCAGCCGCCATCACCGTCGGCATGACCAGCGCCTCGTTTGTAGCTGGCAACACCGTCGTGCTCAAACCCGCCAGCGCTTCGCCCAGAATCGCCTGGGAGTTCATGCGTATTCTCGAAGACGTTGGCCTCCCGGCAGGCGTAGTCAACTTCCTGACTGGTTCGGGCGCAATCATTGGCGACGCCCTGATCGAGCATCCCCAGGTGCGTTATATCGCCTTCACCGGCTCGCGTGATGTCGGCCTGCGCATCAACCAGTTGGCCGCCAAACCCTACAAGGGACAGCGCTGGCTAAAACGCACCATCCTTGAAATGGGCGGCAAAGACGCGGTAGTTGTCGACGAAACCGCCGATCTGGAATCCGCCGCCACAGGCATCGTCGCCTCCGCCTTCGGCTTCCAGGGGCAGAAATGCTCGGCAGGCTCGCGCGCCATCATCGTCGCAAGCGTCTACGACCACGTGTTGCAGAGCGTCATTGAGAAGACGAAGAAATTGACCACCGGCGATGTCACCCGGCCTGAAACCTACATGGGTCCCGTCGTCGATGCCAGCGCCTTCAAAAAGATCACCGATTACATCGAAATCGGCAAAGGCGAAGGGCTGCTCGTAACAGGCGGCAGCCATCACGGCCCAGGCTACTACATTGAGCCAACCATCATCGCCGATGTTGACCCACACGCGCGCATCGCCCAGGAAGAAATCTTCGGCCCCGTGCTGGCCGTTATCAAAGCCAAAGACTTCGACGACGCCCTGCGCATCGCCAACGACACCGAATATGGACTGACCGGCGCGCTCTACTCGCGTGACCAGCAGCGCATTGAGCGTGCCAAAGAAGAGTTCCATGTCGGCAACCTCTACTTCAATCGCAAATGCACAGGCGCGCTGGTAGGCGTGCATCCTTTCGGCGGCTTCAACATGTCCGGCACCGACTCTAAAGCCGGTGGCAAAGACTACCTGCTGCTCTTCACCCAGGCCAAAGCCATCTCAGCCAGAAAGTAAGCACCGTCACCAGTATAAAAGGAGCGAAACTTGTCGAACGTAACACAACTCAGTCCGGGAATGTGGCAAATCTCGCACACGTTCCAGGGCGAGAACGAAATCGTCGGCTCTTACCTTATCGCCGGAGCAAACGAACTAGCCATCATTGACCCCGGACCGGGCAGCGTCATCGACTCACTGCTGGCCTCCATTCGCGAGGCTGGTTTTGAGCCGGGTGACGTAACCCATATCCTGGCAACCCACGTTCACCTGGACCACGCGGGCGCAACCGGCTCGCTCGTCAAGCAGATGCCCAAAGCCCAGGTCTACGTTCACGGCCTCGGCGCGCCTCACCTGCTCGACACCACAAAGGTAGTAGCCAGCGCGTCGCGCATCTTCGGCGAGCGCATGAAGATGCTGTGGGGCGAAATCGAACCAACGCCCGCCGATCGCCTCCACGTCATCGAAAACGGTGACAAACTCAATGTAGCCGGTCGCCGCCTGGAAGTTCACTACGCGCCCGGCCACGCCATCCACCACGTCATCTTCTTCGATGTGCATTCCGGCGAACTCTTCGCCGGAGACGCCGCCGGTGTGCGCCTGCCCGGCGTAGATTACGTCCGCCCACCCACACCGCCGCCCGACCTCGACCTCGAAGCCTGGTCAAATACCATCGAACTTCTCAGAAGGCTGCGCCCCGATGTCCTCTACATCGGGCATTTCGGCGCCATCAAGTCCGTCTCTCTACAACTGGAACGCCTGCGCGAAAAGCTCTACACCTGGGGCGAATTCGTGCTTTCCGCCATGCGCGACGGCAAAACCGAAGCCGAAATCATCGCCATGCTCATAGAACACGCCAAACCCGAACTCTTGCGCGCCGCAGCCGGCAATACCAACGTGCTGCCCCGCTACGAAATCGCCACCAACTATCCCATGACCGTCCAGGGCTACATGCGCTACTGGAAAAAGAATCATCCCGAACGGCTCTAATGCCCATGTATATAGAATAGCAGAGAAGGTCGATCACCTGCGAGAAAGGAAGGAGTATGCAACCTTTGAGTGAAGAGCATGAAGTGCTGAAGCGGCGCGCCATGTCTCCGACACCCGCTGATCCACTGCTCGCAACCAAGCTCCACGTGCCGCGACCACCCTTGCAGCTCGTGCGCCGTCCCCACCTCGTCGAGCGGCTCCGGCAGGCCATGGAACGCCAGCTTACACTCATTGCAGCCCCTGCTGGCTTTGGCAAGACCACCCTGCTCTCCGCCTGGCTTCAAGATGCTCCCGTGTCAACCGCCTGGGTTTCGTTGGATAGCGGGGATGATGACCCCACCCGCTTTTGGTCCTATACACTCGCCGCGCTTGACGCTGTGCGTTCAGGTTTCGGCGCACTCGGCCTTTCACTTCTTCAGTCCCCCCAGCCTCCACAACTTGAAATTCTCCTGACCTCCGTCATTAATCATCTGGCAACTCTTCCAGGCGATTTGGTAATGGTCTTCGATGACTACCATGTAATCACAGCGCACCCTATACACACATCAGTGACATTCCTGCTCGACCACTTACCAGCTCACCTCCATCTTGTCATCGCCACGCGGGCAGACCCGCCTTTGCCCCTGGCGCGGCTGCGCTCAAAGGGTCAGTTGGTCGAGATTCGCTCAACCGACTTGCGCTTCTCGCGAGAGGAAGCGACCTCCTTTCTCTCTCAAACTATCGGAGTTAAGTTTTCGACTGATGACATCACGGCTCTCGAAACACGCACCGAAGGCTGGATTGCTGGACTCCAGCTGGCCGCGCTCTCGCTGCAAGGTCGTCAGGATATCTCGCAGTTTATGCAGGCGTTCACCGGCACACACCGCTTCGTCGTCGACTACCTGACCCAGGAGGTGCTGGCACGTCAACCCGCAGACGTGCAAAGCTTTCTGCTCCAGACCGCTATTCTGGAGCGTCTCTGTGGGTCGCTCTGCGAGGCCGTGACGGACGAGCCTGAGGGGCAGGCGATGCTTGAGCGGCTGGAAGAGGCCAATCTCTTTCTGCTCCCCCTGGACGATGAGCGGCGGTGGTACCGCTATCACCAGTTGTTCGCAGAGATGCTGCGCCAGCGTTTGCAGCATGTGCAGCCCCATCAAGTCGCGCGTCTCCATCAAAGGGCCAGCGCATGGTACGCGCAACACGAACTGATCCGCGAAGCTGTTCACCACGCGCTGGCAGCCTCCGATTTCGCGCAGGCGGCACGCCTGATCGAGCAAGCATTTAACTCTCTTGTCAGGCGAGGTGAGATCGCAACACTCCAACGCTGGGCAGCCGCGCTCCCAGGTGAACTGGTACGCTCCAACATCGAACTCTCTGTTTTGCAGGGGTGGCTCCTGTTCGTCAGCGGGAAGCATGATGAGGCGCTCCTGCATCTTGAGAACATCGAGCGTGCATTCGGCATCAACCCTGTAGAGGATGAACATTCAGAGCAACAGGCAATGCCGGGTGGAACGTCCAGCCACGCCGAAATCAAGGGCCGCATAGCCGCCATCCGTGCATCTATCGCTGTCACCCGGGGAGATCTTCCACGTACCATCGCGCTTTCGCGTCTGGCTCTTGAGTATCTCCCGAAGGAAAACATATCACGAGCCTATGCAGCCTGGTATCTGGGCAGGGCCTACTGGTTAAGTGGAGATGTGAGCGCAGCGAGCATTGCGCTTGCGGAAGCCTCTCGCGTCAGTTGGGAAGTGGATCATCTCTACAGTGTCTTTATGGTGACTCATGACCTGGCTCATGTGCAGTCACTGCAAGGACACCTGCATCAGGCAGATCAAACCTATCGCCAGGCGCTTCAGCAGGCCCGAGAGCGAGGTGGAGACCTACCGGCGATGGGTCCGGCCTATGTCGGCAGGGGCAATCTTGAGTACGAGTGGAACCACCTGGACGCCGCAACATCCCTGCTCCAGGAGGGCATCAAGCTCTGCGAACGGACCGGGAATGGGCGGGCAATCCTACAAGCATCCATTACCCTGGCCTTCATCAAACAGGCCCAGGGAGATACAGGTGGCGCGAGCGCCATCATGCAGCAAGTGGCACAGATCACTGAACGTCAGCATCTCTCCTGGCATAGAAACGCGCAGGTAGAAGCATTTTGGGCATGGTTGTCTCTCATACAAGGGGATGAGGCGGCCGTCTCGCGCTGGCTCCAACACTGCGATCTCAGCCTTGACCGGGAAATCTCACATTTACGCGAGCGTGAGTATTTAACATTGGTACGTGTCCTCATCACCCGGCGCAGGCTCGATGAAGCCAAACAGTGGCTGGCAAACCTCCTGCGCCTGGCAGAGGCGCAGGAGCGCACGGGAAGCGCAATTGAGCTTCTCATACTGCAAGCCGAAGCCCTGCACGCTTCTGGTGAGACGAAACAGGCATTAGAGCAACTCTCGCGAGCGCTCACTCTTGCAGAGCCAGAGGGCTACATCCGTCGCTTTGTGGATGAAGGGGAACCAGTAGCGCGCATGCTGGCACAGTTGCGCCGTCGCCCGCCCACCGGTCAGCCAGGCTCCAGCTCCACTCACTATCGAGAACACCTCTTGTCATTACTGAACGGGACGCATGATGAGGGCACGCCACACCCTGCTGCTGCCACCCCTCGGCCTGGAACGTACCCGCCCGGTGAACCGTTGAGCGAACGCGAGTTGGAAGTGCTGCGGTTGATCATCACAGGCTGCTCCAATCGAGAAATTGCGGACCGGCTGGTGATTGCAGTGAGTACCGTGAAATGGTATGTCAACGTGATCTACGGCAAGCTCCAGGTAGAGAGCCGGACGAAGGCCGTTGCGCGGGCAAGGGAACTGAACCTCATGTAACGTCAGTACGGATTGCCTCTTTCACCTGTTCCCCCTACCCACCCCCTTTTCCCACCCTTTGATGGGTGCAAACCCACCCGCACACCAGTTACACTGCTTCTCAGAACACCGTGCTGGTGAATCGATTGACCGCCGGGATGACGGCGATACAAAAGGAGGGTTCTCATGAATAGCAATGTGATTATCACCGTGTTAGTGGTTCTAGTGATTGTCGTCTTCATCTTTGCGCGCCAGATCATCCAGCGGCCTGTCACGCAGATGAGCCTGCTGCTGCCGCTGATTCTGAGTGTGGCTCTTGGTGGCGTGTTCCTGGTAGGCCATCCGGCGCCAGAGGGGATCGCGGCTGTGGCCATCGGCGCAGCGCTTGGCGTTGGCACGGGTCTGGTGAGCGGTCAGGTGGTACGGGTCTGGCGCGATGAAGCGACAGGTATCATTTTTCAATATGGTGGCTGGCGCTATCTGATCGTCCTCATCGTCTTGCTGCTGGCGCGGGTGCTGATCCGGTTCGTCTTCACCTGGAGTGGCAGCGCACTTGATAAGACGGCGCTGAACGCTGCCTTGATCGCCGCGCTGGTGGGCAACTTCGTGGGCCGGGACATCCGCACCGCCCTGCGCGCCCTGCCGCTGGCCGGAGGCAGTTTTACAAAGCTATCCAGTCGCTAAACAACGCTATCGGGAAGGTGACCTGGCAGCAACAGCGTCACCTTTCTCACCACCGCGCCCGTCGGTTCGTTCGTGCTACAACTCACGAGTGAGTCGATTGCAGAAAGACTGACCAGGAAGTTCCCGTGATGGTGAGCGAGCGAGAAGGCAAGCAAGGGAAATCAGGAATGGAAAGCGAACACGCTCAACAAAAGGTCTATCAGATCATCGTCAAGGGACATCTTGACAGTGAATGGTCGGATTGGTTTGATGGATTGACCATCACTATGGTAGACAATGGAGAAACTATCCTCTCTGGCCCGGTTGTTGACCAGACCGCTTTGCATGGAGTACTCATCAAAATACGTGATCTGGGCCTTCCCCTGCTCTCGCTGACGTGCATAGAAACAGGTAGGGAGAATGCATCCACTTCCTTATAGCAACCTTCAAACTCACAAAATTTCAGGAAGGAGTTCATCTTGTGGTTCCTCCAGAATTCATCAACTTCTTCATCGCAAGTACCGGTGCAGGAGCCGCGCTCGTTGGCCTGCTCTTTGTGGCCGTTTCTCTGGCGCCTGAGCAGATTGTGACTCTGCGGGCGCCAGTGGAGCGACGAGCTGTCGCAGGCAGCGCCTTTACCGCTTTGATCAATGCGTTCTTCATCTCGCTGGTCGCCTTGATCCCCCACTTCAACGCTGGCACACTCATCGTGCCTGTTAGCTGCCTATCCCTGTTGACCAGTCTGATGCAGGCATGGTCGCTTCTGAGGCCGCGCAAGGGCTGGCAGAGTTTCCTGCGGCGAGCCATTCTGGTCTGCTTGAGTCTGGGCCTCTATGCGTTAGAACTGTGGACTGCGGTAGGCCTCATCACCGATCCCACCCATGTCGGTTTCGTCTATGGGCTGCTCTTTGTGTTACTCGGCATCTTTGTCCTGGGTCTCACCCGTGCCTGGGAATTGCTCGGTGCCCACCGCTATGGCCTGGGCGGCTGGCTCAACCCCTTACAGGATGTGCATGACAGCGAATCGTTTTCGCACACAAACGATGCTGACTCACTCAAAACCTGAAACTGGTATCACCAGTATACGTCTTGATCGCAAGCGTTCCTCACACCCGATTTTCAGCGTCATCAATTCACCACATGCGCCATGTGGCCTTTCAATCGTTATTACTTATAACACCATCATTGCCCTCAACAAAAATCAGTGGTAGCATATGGTTGTCATACTGAAAGGAAACAGAAACTCATATGAGTGATATTGAATACGCGCAATTACAATATAAACGGCTGCATTTTCTTGGCATTGGCGGGCGCGGCATGTCTGCGATGGCGCAGATCGCGCAACAATTCGGCGCGCAGGTAACTGGCTGCGACAAGGGCGCATCCTACACCACCGCCGCGCTGCAAAAGGCAGGCATCCCCATCGAAATCGGTCATAGCCCCTCTCATCTGAAAGATGCAGACGCGCTGATATACGTTCCGGCAGTCACAACCTTTGAACCCGATAACGCCGAAGTGGCGGAAGCGCAGGCCAGAGGACTCATCAACATGACCTGGCAAGAACTGCTGGGCAAATGGGCTAAGGGCAAATGCGCCATTTCGGTCAGCGGCGTGCATGGCAAAGGTACCACTACCACCTTGCTCTCCTACATGTTTCTGGATGCCGGACTGGACCCATCGTGCTTTGTGGGCGCGGTCGTGCCGCGCTTCAATAGCAGCTTTCGCCTGGGCCAGAGTTCATATTTTATCAGTGAGGCCGACGAGTACAATCACAACTTCTGGCACGTCCACCCGCGCATAGCCGTCATAACCTCCATTGAATACGAACACCCGGAGTTCTTTCCCGATCTGGACGCCATGCTCTACGCCTTCGAGGGTCTGATTCGCCGCATGGACATGGATGGTAACTGGCCCTTCCCACCGACCCTCGTCATAAACGCCGGCAACACTGGCTGTCGCCTCTTGCTCGAACGGCTGCGCGACTGGCCCGGTCGCATCATCACCTACGCCGTCGCATCGCCCGCCACGAACGAGGCAGATTCGCAAATTGAGGCCAACTATGTGGCATATGACGTGCGGGAAGATGGCATCACCCACTTCCACCTGCGCACCAAACATAGCGAAGCAACCCCGGCCGAGCGCGTCTTCCACTACAGTTTGCCCGGCATCTACAACGTAGAAAACGCCCTGGCTGCCCTGGCTGCCGCCCATGCCGCCGGTATCCCGCTCAACTCCGCGCTCAACACGTTGGAAGAATTCGAGGGTGTGAAACGTCGTTTTGAGGTGCGTTACCAGGGAACACTGGATGTTCGCGGGGAAGTGCGCGACGTGGTGCTAATCGACGATTACGCCCACCATCCAACCGCCATCGCCCTCACCCTGGCAGCCGCCCGCCAGCGTTATCCCGGTCGCCGCGTCGTGCTGGCCTACCAGCCCGACATGTTCACGCGCACAAAAGCCTTGTTCGACGACTTTGTCACCGCCTTTCAGGGCGCGGACGTAGTCATCCTGACCGACATCAACCCCGGTCGCGAACAGGATACCGGCCTCGTCCACGCCCGCGACCTCGTTGCCGCCATCGCCCGAGGCCCTCACTTCGCCACATCGCCCGCACAGGTCATATACGGCGGCGAGCTGTCAAATGTCGAAGAGTTACTGCGCGAAAACCTGCGCTCCGGCGACGTGGCCATTATCATGGGATCAGGCACAATCTACACGATCACGAAGCATTTGTTGCACGAGGCGTGATTGTCACCCTGACCAATCGTGTCATCCCTGACCAGTCATGTCATCCTGAGCGCAGCGAAGGATCTCGCCACCCGCCCGGTCAGACCCTTCGCTGCGCTCAGGGTGACAAGACAGGATCGCTTGTGAGTGGGAAAATGTATCAGGCGCTCAGTTCGAACGAATTTCCAGGAGAAGCCCCTCGTTGCCGCGCAGGCGCAGTTCAGCCAGATCGAGCGTGCCTCCTCCCATGTCCATATAGGTTGAAAGAAGGATACTCCCAGAACTATACCCCGGCAGTTTCACCACTTCTTCATGCTCTGAGAAATTGAGGGCGACCAGGTAGCGCTGGTCATCATACTGGCGTTCGTAAACAAAGCAAGCGGGATTATCCGCATCGACAGCCCGGTATGCGCCAAGCGTCAAGGCCGCGAGCGTCCGTCGCTGTTGCAGCAAAGCGCGTGTCAACATCAGAAAGGAACGCGGGTCTTGCTGCTCCGATGCGACATTGAGCCGTTGGTAATCATCGGAGAGCGGCAGCCAGGGCCGCACTTCGGGCCGGCAATACCCGGCGTTCGCGCTCTCATCCCATTGCATGGGAGTGCGCTGGGGATCACGACTATGCTCAGGGTTCTCCTTCCCCTGCGGATCATGCATTTGCTCAGGCGGGACAGGCACGTCCAGCATCCCGATTTCGTCCCCGTAATAACAGGTAGGGGTTCCACGCAGCGTCAACAATAACATCTGAGCCAGGCGAGCCTGTTCGCGACCAACACGGGTAGCTATACGCGGCCTATCGTGGTTGCCCAGCACCCAGTTCGGCCACGCGCCCGTAGGAAGAGCAGCCTCATACTCTTCAACCATCCCGCGTATTACGCGAGCTTCCCAGGTCGGCATCGTGACCAGTTGAAAATTGAAAGGCAAATGGGCTTCATCCAGATTCTGCCCGTAATAGTGCATGAGACGCGCCACTGGCAGATAAATCTCCCCGATAAGCACGCGCTCACTATAGTTATCAAGCACCTCGCGCATCTCGCGCACAATCTCGTGAATTTCCGGCTGGTCTTCCGTAAAGTGCATCTTTTGACGTAAATAGGGAGGATCGCCCGGCTTCCACAGAGGATTCATCTCGTTATCGCGAAACTGGCTATCCTTTATCAGCATCGACAATACATCCACGCGGAACCCATCAACACCACGCTCCAGCCAGAAGCGCAGCACGTCATACATCGCCTGGCGCACCAGGGGATTGCGCCAGTTCAAATCAGCCTGCTTCACATCGAACAAATGCAGGTAATATTGCCCGGTCTGCTCATCGAATTCCCACGCTGAACCGCCGAAATTGCTGGTCCAGTTATTGGGCGCGCCGCCGCCAGGGGCCGGATCGCGCCAGATATACCAGTCACGCTTCTCGTTGGTGCGACTACCGCGTGACTGCTGAAACCAGGGATGTTCATCAGAAGTATGGTTGGGTACAAAGTCTAGAATGACTTTGAGGTCCCGCTCATGAGCCTGTTGCACTAAACTATCCAGGTCATGCAGCGTCCCAAAAATGGGGTGAACATCCATATAGTTCGAGATATCATAGCCAAAATCCGCCATCGGCGAAGGATATATGGGAGAGAGCCACAACGCATCAACACCGAGCCAGCGCAAATAGTCTAACTGCTGCGTGATACCGGCAAGGTCTCCGATGCCGTCATTGTTGCTATCCTTAAAGCTGCGCGGGTAGACCTGGTAAATAACCCCGCTTTTCCACCAGACTTCATTTTGTATCATGTATTCCTCTATACCGCTTTTGTGCTTCGCAGCAAATACAGCACCGACTCACTGTCCTTCGCCCAGGTGGCCTGTAGCCGAGCGAAACATGCTTCTATATCGAATCGAACGGACCTCTAACTCTGGCGGCAAAGGAGATGCTCCCTGTGCAAAGACCTGCTCCACTTTCTGACCTACTGATTGCTTTACAGATTCTACGGTTTCCTGCATCGATTGGATGATTTGCTGGCGTTTTTCCAGGCTCAACGTCTGGCGCTGCTCCCGGCTTAACGCCTGCTTCACCAGTTCCTCGGCGCGCTGCGTTCCCTGCCGGGCCACCTCCTGGGTAGCTCGCGAAGCGCGCCGCGCCAGGTCTTGAGTAGCCTCGCCAGCCTGTATTACCACCTCTTGCACACCACGCGCGAACTGTTTCAACTGCTCGCGTTGCTCATCCGAAAGTGTATGCTCGACGAGTTGGCGCGCGCCCTCATTGATGCGCTGCCACTGGCGCGCTCGTGCCTCCGCCTCATACTCTTCATAATACTTCACCTCATCGGGAAGCGCGATTGGTTCTCCCGGCAGATGCAACATCATGCTGCGCGCAAGCCCCTCAAGTCGCTCCTCCGCTATCCCTTGCATTATGCCGCGCATCTCCAAAAATGCAAGCCAGCGCCCGAAGATGTGCGCCTGCTGCCATGTCAGGTTCTCAAACGTCACCAGCGTACCGCTATCAAAGCGCACACTGCCCTTTGTCCAGTTCAATAAATCAGTAAGAATATCCTCAGCATCACACTTATCGCCAGTCACATGAATCAGCCGGGCCTCATCAAAATACAAGTGCGCGATGCCAAATTGTTCAGCATTGCGTAGAGAAAGCCGACCAGAAGCGCGCCTGTCACGAATAAATAATAATGCCAGTGTCACTTCTGCCAGGAACCCTGGCCGGGATGAATGCATACGCTGATTTGAAGTCCGTTCCATAAACAACTCCCACCCTCACGGATTGCGCAAAACGCTATTGTTAATGTATTACAAATACCTGCATCTATTCTACTACTTTCCTCTGAATCACGGAACTACTACCCTTTTCAGTCGGTTAAGACAGTACTATTTGGTAATCACTGAATATCTAAGCAATCGGCCTGGAAAGCGACTTCGCACCCCTCGTCCTTGACAATCAACTCATCTTCTTAGTATCATGAACATGGCATCGAAGCATAACCGGGGTTTCTCCTCATAGCTTTTAGAGATGGGCGGTGTAGTGCTGTGACACAATCTCAATTCTATGGCCCTTCCTGGCAAGGTACCCTGCGCGACCTCGCGAATATCGTCACCATCATCCGCCGCTCAAAAGCGTTTGGACGCCTCACCGTGCGCAACCAGGAACGACTCGGCGTCGCCCACTTCTACTTCCAGGCCGGCAAACTGGTTCACATCATCAGCAACCGGGGAGACGCCAACGCCACCTTGCAAGATGTTCTGACCTGGACACGCGCCACGGTGCGTTTTGTGCGCGGCATGCCTCCCACCGGCGGTGCCATTACCGGGGAACAAGAAAACAATTTTGATGCCTTCATTCAACTGCTTCTCAAACGGGGCATCGCCGCTACTCCACTATCACCCCACGTCGTCGAAGGTGGAGTCGTTTCAACGCACAGCGCGGAGCAACTCATCACCCCGCAAGAATGGCGCGTGCTCGTCGAAGGCACGCGCCGCGTCTCCATGGCCGTTGCCCGCCTCATCGGCTCCATCGAAGCCATGAACGTGCTGCGCGACATCCTCGACGACTGTTCCGCCGCATTCCCGGCCTTCACCTCGCTCCAGATCGCCCCCACCGGCTACCTGCAGGTCACCGACACCTCAAAATTTGATCGTATGCCGCGGAGAGAATTGCTCGAAGGCTTTGCCGCCCTCTTCTCCATCTGCCAGTATTTCTGCGCCCCCCTCGTCGGAGAAACAGACGCGCACAAACTCATCATCCAGGCATTAGGCGACGTTGGTCCCGCCCTCGTCAGCCTGGGCGCATTCCAGATCGACAGGTCCTTGCTAAATCAATCCCTGCCGCGCGCATAGCTCCGCGTTCAAAATTGAGCCGCCTGCCGCCCCGCGAATAGTATTATGTCCGAGCAGCACAAATTTATAGCTCAGAATAGGGCAGCGCCGCAACCGTCCCAGCGTCACCGTCATTCCGCGACCCGCGTCACGATCCAGCAGCGTCTGCGGGCGATTCTGTTCAGAACGATAGAGCAGCGCGTGTTGCGGCGCGGACGGCAGGTGCAGCTCCTGCGAAAGCGGCACATACTGTTCCCAGGCCGCGATAATCTCCTGCGCATCCACCTCCTGCTCCAGTTCGACGCTGGCGCATTCCAGGTGTCCCTCGCGTGTCGCCACGCGGTTACACTGCGCGCTGACCAGCAGCGGCGCGTCGGCGAAGCCGCTGCCCTCCGCCCAGTTTCCCAGCATCTTGCGCGTCTCGCTCTCCAACTTCTCCTCTTCTCCCCCAATATAAGGGATAGCGTTATCGAGGATATCATAGGACGGCAGCCCGGGATAGCCCGCGCCCGATATGGCCTGCAACGTCGTCACCATCACCTTGCGCACGCCGAAGGCCTTTTGCAACGGTTTGAGCGCCATCACCAGCGGCGTTGCCGAACAATTCGCGTTCGTCACGATGCTCCCCGACCAGCCGCGCCGTTTGCGCTGCTCGACAATGGCAGCCGCGTGATCGGCATTGACCTCCGGGATCAGCAGAGGCACATCCGGCTCCATACGGTAATTCTTCGCATTGCTAAAAACTGCCACGCCAGCGCGCGCGAAATCCGCCTCAACCTCGCCTGCCACCTCTGCCGGCAGCGCGGAAAAAACGATCTTCACATCCCCCGGCAGCGCATCAGGCTTACAGGCGGTCACAGGCAGATTAGTCACCGAAGCTGGCATATCGCCACCGGCCAGCCGCCACTGCGCCACCTCGCCATAAGGCCTCCCCGCGCGCTGCTCTGAAGCCGCCAGCGCCACCAGTTCAAACCAGGGATGCCCCTGCAACAATTCAATGAAACGCTGCCCAACCATGCCTGTAGCGCCCAGTACGGCCACCGGAATACGCTTTTGTATGTCTGCCATAATTGCTATCTCCTGGCTTCCAGTTGACTACAATGTGTCGCCATAGATATTCCTCTCCTCGCCCATCACCTGATGGCCTCTCGTCCTTGTTCAAGCGCTTCATGGCGCACTAAAGGGATAACAGGCGCAATCAAATCGCGATGCAAACAGCGCAGGGCGCGTTCGCTGTCCGACTCTTCCACAATCAAGATGATGCCCGTATCCGACGCTCCCTGCGTGACAATCGGAATACGCTCGCGAGCCAGCGCGGTAATTGCGCGCGCCGGACTCATCGGATCAGCCGTAAAGCCCGAACCAATGCAGGCACAGGCCGCCAGCCCTCGCCGGTGGCTGACGCGCCAGCTCCCCATATCATGCTGCAACAGCGCCACTACCGGATCAACCGCCTGTTCTTCCACCATAAAGGTGAGATGATGCCCCGATGACGAACAGATGGCAACCGGCGCAGCGCCAGCCCGCGCCGCCAGTTCAAACACCTGGCCCGCGTTCTCCGGCGCGCCGAACAGATCGCTATTTTCAACCGTAATCAAGGCCAGTTGCCTGCGCACCGTTATAGCCGCCGCCGCGCTGCGCCCTCCCAGATCTGGCCCCACAACTGTCCCGCGTGTATGCGGTCGAAACGTGTTGCGCACGCGCACCGGAATATTGCGATGCGCGACGGGAATCAGCGTGCGCGGGTGTAGCACCTTCGCCCCAAACCAGGACAGCCGCGCCGCCTCCGCGTAGGTCAGGCGCGGTATCAACCGCGTATTCGCCACAATACGCGGGTCCGCGCTCAACACGCCATCAACATCCGTATAAATCGTCACTTCCGCGCAATCCAACGCTTCGCCAATCACAGTCGCCGAATAATCCGAACCATTGCGCCCCAGCGTGGTCACATCCCCTCCGCCTGTGCGACCAATAAAGCCCGGCGCAACCGGCACAATACCGCCTTCAATCAGGGGATGGATCAGCCGCGCCGCATTAACTCGCGTCTCCCGCGCCAGCGGATCAGCGCCTACCACCGTCCCCAAAGCTGGCAGCGTATCAGCCTGTAGTTCGGAGGTAATAATCACTTCTTCGCGCACAGGTGCCGCCTGCGCGCCCAGATCGCGCGCCGCAGCCGCCACCAGCAGCACCGAGAGACGCTCGCCCCACGCGCTAATCGTCGGCGCGGCGTGCAGCGCCCACACCCTTGCATGGCTCTCACCCATTGGCTCTTTCGCCGCCGCGCTGCGCTCCGTCTCTACCACACTCACATCCTGCTCAAGCAGAGTAAACGCGACCTGCAAATCATGTTGCAGAGCCTGTCGCCCCTCGCGCTTATGCACCGCCTTATCCGCCGCTTCCAGGTGCTTCTGCTTGAGCGCCTCCAACTCCTGCTGGCACAACTCATGCTCCCCGGTACAGGCGAACCGCGCAATGCGCAACAACTGGTCGGTCACACCGGACATGGCAGACACCACCACCACCGGAAACATCCCCTCGCTATCACGCAACTGGTGCCCGATAATCGTAGCCACGCGCCTGATACGCTCCCCACTGCCGACCGATGTTCCCCCAAATTTCAAAACCTGTACGCTGCGTTCCATAAGAATACTCCCTTATTGGGAGATGCAGAGGGCTTCGCCCTCTGCATCTCCCAATATATTACACCGTTGCTGGTTCGCCCACCTTGAGCGTCGCGGCCTTCAATGCCTGGTCCAGATCATCGATCAGATCATCCACGGTCTCCAATCCGACCGAAAGACGGATGAAATCAGGCGTCACGCCCGTCTCTTCCTGCTCCGCGGGCGACAACTGCGAGTGCGTGGTGCTGGCCGGGTGAATGATCAGCGACTTGGCATCGCCCACGTTCGCCAGGTGCGAGAAGAGTTCAACGTGGCGAATCAACTGCTTGCCCGCTTCCAGACCGCCCTTGATGCCGAAGCCTATAATAGCCCCATAGCCGTGTGTATGATATCTCGCCGCCTGCTCGTGCTGTGGGTGGCTCTTCAAACCCGGATAGCTCACCCAGTCAACGGCGGAATGGCCTTCCAGGAACTCCGCGATACGCAGCGCGTTCTGGCTATGCCGCTCCATACGCAGGGGCAGCGTCTCCAGACCTTGCAGGAAGAGGAAGGAATTGAATGGCGAGACAGCCGCGCCAAGATCGCGCAGCAGTTGCACGCGCGCCTTAATGATATACGCCAGCGGGCCAAGCGCCTCCACGAAGCGCAAACCGTGATACGACGGGTCAGGCTCGACCAACCCCGGAAATTTTCCATTGGTCCAGTCGAATTTGCCGCTATCCACGATCACGCCACCGATGGATGTGCCATGCCCACCGATGAATTTCGTCGCGGAATGGATGATGATATCGCAGCCATGCTTGAAGGGCTGCACCAGGTACGGCGTGGGCAGCGTATTGTCGAGAATGAGCGGCAGGCCATATTCATGCGCGATATCGGCCACCGCCCGAATGTCCAGCGTATCCAGGCGCGGATTGCCCACCGTTTCCGCGAAAACCGCTTTGGTGCGCTCGTTAATGACTGCTCGCAGGTTCTCCGGGTTGCGGCTGTCAAAGAAGCGCGTCGTAATACCAAGCTTGGGCAGTGTATAGTGAAGCAAGTTATACGTTCCGCCATACAAACTGGCCGAGGAAGCGATTTCATCCCCTGTTCCAGCAATGTTAAGAATTGCCAGCGTCTCCGCCGCCTGCCCTGAAGAGGTTGCCAGCGCGCCTACGCCGCCTTCCAGCGCGGCAATGCGACGCTCAAAAGCATCCTGTGTCGGGTTCATAATGCGCGTGTAGATATTGCCGAATTGACGCAGGCCAAAGAGGTCTGCCGCATGTTCCGGGCTATCGAAGACAAACGATGATGTCTGGTAGATCGGCACCGCGCGCGCATTCGTGGCGCTGTCCGCAGTCTCCTGGCCCGCGTGTAACGAAAGTGTTTCAAAACCATACGTGCGATTGTTGTTGAGTGCCATCGTGCTTTCTTACTCCTTCATTTACTTCATCGTATTCAACGCATCGTTCATCTGCTCCCACTCCTTCAGGAAAGCATCGTGCCCGTGCGGGGAATCGAGTTCCACATAGGTCGCATCTCCTCCCACCGCGCTCACCTGTTCGGCAAGCCAGCGCACCCGCGCCGCCGGAAAGAGAAAATCCGACCGGATACCGACAAACAACGCCTTGCTGCGCACCCTGCGCAGCGCGGCCTCCAGCGAGGCATAACCCTCGCTCACATCATACAAATCCATGGCGCGACTGATGTACAGGTAACTGTTGGCATCGAAGCGCTGCACCAGCGCATTGCCCTGGTAAAACAGGTAGCCCTCCACATCAAAGCGCTTGCCCAGGTCGCCATAGCCTCCCGGCGAGGCAATATCGACCCGCCGCGCCTCGCGCCTCGCGAAACGCATCTCCATCGACTCCTCACTCTGGTACGTAATCATGGCCAGCATTCGCGCAATCGCCAGACCCGCCTCCGGACCCTCGCCAGGCGCGTAGTTGCCCTGCTGCCAGCGCGGATCGCTCAGGATGGCCTGCCTCTGCACCTCGCTGAACGCCACAGCCTGCGCGGTCAGCGCCGCCGTCGCCGCCACCACCACCACCTTGTCCACCAGTTCCGGGTAAGCGACCGCCCATTCCAGCGCCTGCTGCCCGCCAATCGACCCGCCCGCCACCATCGCGATGCGCCGCGCACCCAGATGCTCAATCAGCCTGCGCTGCGCCCGCACCATGTCGCCAATAGTCACGACCGGAAAACGCATCCCATACGGCTGCCCCGTCTCCGGGTCCAGCGAGGACGGCCCCGTGCTGCCATAACAGCCGCCCAGAATGTTCGAGCAGATCACAAAGTAGCGCGAAGTATCAAAGAACCGCCCCGGCCCGATCAATGGATTCCACCACGCCACTTTGGTATCGTGCGGTCGCTCAGCATCGTGCGCGTGCGTATCGCCGGTGAGCGCGTGCGTAATCAGCACCACGTTATCACCCGCCGCGTTGAGCGTTCCCCACGTCTCGTATGCCAGCGTCACAGGACCGAATGAACCGCCCAGTTGCAGAGGCAAAGCATCAAAAGTGAAGGTTTGCACCGCACTGGCAAGTCTAGTCTCCACGTTTGTCACCACATCGTGTTCAATATATGTCACCATTGTCACTCCCTTCATTCCTTTCTTTGCTCGATCCGCCCCTAAATAAGTACAAAAAAACCCTCACCCTGGCAGGGGCGAGGGGTAAGCCATCTTCGCGGTACCACCCTGTTTTGCCGGCGCCTCACGACACCAACCTTAACAAGTGTGAAGCAGCGCCATATTTCGCCGCTCACACTCTAGCCTTTAACGGGGCTACCCGGCACAGTCTACTTCCCTCTCTAAGAGTTTCAACCTGCAACTTGGAGGTCATATTCAACGCTGGTGCGGCGCTGGCATCTCATCTCCGCCAACTCTCTGGAGCCGTCCGTGACGCTTACTCGTCCTCGTCAATGTTTTTCTCTCTCAATACGCGGGCAATAAAAAACCCCTGCATCTCAGGGGCTATAGCTTCTTCGCTTTCTCCCCTCATCTCGCGGATATCTTCCGCCGGAATTGGCACCCTCTCCTGCAACTTCGCAGGGCGGGTTGTCGGGCTTCAAAGGGCCGTATCCCTCCACCTCTCTTGATGAGATCAGTAAATGCCGCGTATTCTTTTGTATATGTGCTACCAATCGTATAGTAAGTATACCGAACACAAGCGAGAAAAGTCAAGGTTTTTCGAAAACTTGACAATTACCCCCCGGCATTGTACCCTGTAATCAGCCCAGACAACGAACAGGAGCAAACGACAGTGTTGACTTTCATCTAAGACCTAACCGCGTGCGTACCACACAACATCGCATCGCCGCGCCATCTTACACGTGGCGTCCCTATGCATTGTCACTGTGTCTACCGCATCAGGAGAGGGCTGGCTGGAAGGATTTCGCATTGTTGTTGCCCATGTAAGCAACCACACGATCACCGCAACACATCCATCTTACTTACAACAATGCCACGCGCGACGCCCAACTTACCACTCCTGACATCACTAACAGACCGGCCCGGCCCGCGTCACACACATCAAAAATCATAAAACAGGAGACATAGATGCTCGAACAAAATTCAAATCACATTGCAGATGGGCAACTATCAGACACTTTGCTATCAACCGCGCCCGAACGCGCCATCATCGTCGGTGTGGACATTCCCGGCAACGATTGGCCCGTCGAAGAATCGCTCGAACGAACTGGCGCAACTCGCGCGCACCGCTGGCATCACCACCGCTGACCGCGTCGTCCAACGCCTGCCCAGAGCGCACCCCGGCACCCTGCTCGGCTCCGGCAAAATTCAAGAAATCGCCGAACTGGCGCGTTACCACAACTGCGATGCCGTCATCTTTGACCTGGAACTCTCGCCCGGCCAGCATCGCAACCTCGAACGCGCCCTCGAAACCCAGGTGCTCGACCGCACCGCCCTGATCCTCATCATCTTCGGACAGCGAGCGCGCACCCGCGAGGGACGCCTGCAGGTCGAACTCGCCCAGATCGACTACGACCTGCCGCGCCTGGCTCGCCAGTGGTCGCACCTCTCGCGCCAGAAGGGCAGCGTGCAGCAGCGCGGCCAGGGTGAAAAACAGATCGAAGTTGACCGCCGCCTCTTGCGCGGCCAGAAAAGCGCCATCGAGGAAGAACTTGAGCACGTCCGCACGCACCGCCAGTTGCACCGCGACCACCGCAAGTACGCCGGCGCGCCCGTCATCGCCCTGGTTGGCTATACCAACGCCGGCAAATCCACCCTGCTCAACCAGCTCGCGAACGCGAAAACCCTGGCCGAAGACAAACTCTTCGCCACGCTCGACCCCACCACGCGCCGCGCTCGTCTCACCGGCGGTCAGGAACTGCTGCTCACCGACACCGTCGGCTTCGTGCAGCACCTGCCCACCACGCTGGTAGCCGCCTTCCGCGCCACGCTCGAAGAAGTGGCCGAGGCCGACCTGCTCGTACACGTCGTCGATGCCTCCAGTCCCACCGTGCTGCGCCAGGTAGAAGCCGTCGAGCAGGTATTACAGGAGATTGGCGCGGGCGACCGTCCCATCGTCATCGCCCTCAACAAGATCGACAAGCTACCCAACGACGCAGCCTTACAGCTCGAAAGCAAATCCCTCGAATTGCCCATCAAACTGGAAGGCAAATCATCCGCGCTGCCCTTCGTCTGCGTCTCCGCCCTCACCGGCGCCGGCGTTGACGACCTCCTGCGCTGCATCAGCGACAACCTGCGCTCCCAGTTCGTCCCCCTCAACGTCATCATTCCCTACGACCGGGGCGACCTCGTAGCCCAGTTCCACCAGTACGGCATCATCGAAGAAGAAAGCTACGAAGCCCTCGGCACCCGACTGCGCGGCTCCATGCCCCACAACCACAGCGGTCCCTTCATGACCTACCAGCAACAACCAAAGAAAAAATCACTAAAACCCACGTGATGCGCAACGAGATCGCAGCAAACAAGCTCTATGGCATCAGGCAAAATGTGAGAGTTTCGAGATGGGAAGTGAAGAAACTGTGCATTGCTCACAGTTTCTCCCTGCCTCTCTCATGCGCAAATTCCGTCTCAAGCATGGCGCGCAGCGGCTTTTTCGCCCGGTAAAAGTATGTTTTGGCCGTTGAATCTGGGATGCCAAGCTCTTGCCCAATCTCGCGGAAGCTCAGTTGGCCGCTATAGCGCAGCCACACGACCGCGCGATAGCGCGAGGGCAATGTCTTAATGGCCTCAATGAGCAGCTCGCGCAGCTCGTCATGTTCGACCTGTTCCTCTGGCATCAGATCCAGGTCGGGAAGCGTCATAAGGAGCGACAATTCGCTCCCCTCCGGATCCTGTGCGACCTCAGAAAAGTAGACCGGCCGCTTGCGACGCAATTCATCGAAACACCGGTGGCGCGCTACCTGGTATAGCCACGCTTTGAGCGTCCCATCTGCCCGTAGCGTGGGCAACGAACAGTACAATTGGAGGAAGACAAATTGCAAGACATCGTGAGCCAGGTGTTCGTCCCGCACCAATTGATAGATCAGCCGCAAGAGTACGGTGCTGTAGCGGTTGACCAGCAATTCAAACGCGCTGTGATCGCCGGCACAGGCTTGTCGGATCAGAACGTCATCCACCAGATCCGAAGGCTGCTTATTTGACGTGAGGTACGTTTGCATAAGGCTACTCACTCTCTTATTCCGTCTGCGGATCACCCTCCCCGACGTCAGACGCTACGGCTGCGGCCACGCCTCAGACCGAGCGTCAGGAGTTGCCATATCGCCTTTACCGCCGTCGCCATCCTCTCGACGCTCCTCCGCGTGAGACAGCGTGTAAGATGGCAAGCAGAATACAGGCCCCGATAAAGGCAACTATAATACTCACGATCAGGCTAGAGGAGCCTACTCCAATCCCCAGGACACCGGCCAGCCATCCTCCTAAGAAGGCTCCGATGAGGCCCACCACAATATCACCTATCAACCCATAGCCTCCCCCACGCATCACCACGCTGGCGAGAAAGCCGGCCACCAACCCGACAACCAGCCACCAGAGTACATTTGACAGGGTAAGACTAACGTCAGCAAGCACAAGCGTTGAAAGTGTCATGATTTTGTCCTTTCCTTGAAACAGATGGATCGCTCTCCATTTCTTTCTATCTCTCCTTCGGGCCTCCAGATGTCGCAGAGATGCGAACGTTGGTTCCCTTTTAGAGACAGCATATCATGCATTCTCACACAGAAATCACGGCATCGTCCCCGTATCTCACACTTCAGTCACAATATGGAAAGCAGGTACGATAGCAATGGAGGAGGGGCAAAAGCCACGTAACTGATGAGATAAAACTCGTTGCGCAACTCGTGGAGAACATTTGAAGTAACGCTTTCGCGACGATGATAGAGTAATATGGTAGTATGCAAGAAGTGCAAGAAGTAGAAGAAGCAGGAGCAACCCATGCCAGCAACCCGGACCGAAATCGCCATCATCGGCGGCGGCGTCATCGGCAACTCCATTGCCTATCACCTCGCCCGCCAGGGCCAGCGCGTCCTCGTCATCGAACGCGCGGACATCGCCAGCGAGCCTGCCGCGTCCTGGGCCAGCGCTGGCGGCGTGCGCCGCCAGGGACGCCATCCCGCCGAAGCGCAACTGGCAAGCGAAGCCATCCAACGCTGGCCCGCACTCTCGGAAGAACTCGCAGCCGACCTGCACTATCGCCAGGGCGGTCAGCTCCTGCTCGCCGAAAGCGATAGCGAAGCCGCCCAGATTGCCGCCTACGTGCAGCAACAGCACACCATGGGCTTCAGCGACGTGCAACTCCTCAACCGCGCCGATGTCCACCAGCTCGTACCCGGCCTCAACCCGCAGGCCATCGCGGGCAGCTACAGCCCCGCCGGCGGTCAGGCCAGCCCGCCGCACGCCACACGCGCCTTCGCGCTGGCCGCTCAACGTCTCGGCGCAACCTACTTCACCAACACCGCCGCGCTCTCGCTACTCACCCACGCCAGCCGCGTCACAGGAGTACGCACCGCGCAGGGCGACATCGCAGCCCAACATATCGTGCTCGCCGCCGGAGCGTGGAGCGACGAACTCGCGCTCAGCGCCGGACTGCGCCTGCCCATACGCACCGTCGCCCTGCAAATGCTGCTCTCCACACCCGCGCAGCCAGGCATCCTGCAACCCGTCATCGGCGCGCTCAGCCGCCAACTCTCGCTCAAACAACTCGACGACGGCTCATTCTTCATCGGCGGCGGCTGGCCCGGCGACGTATCTCCCGATCGCCGCTCCTACACCATGCGCCCCGCCAGCATATCAGGCAACTGGTCAACCGCCAGCGAACTACTGCCAGCCCTCGCCCACCAACGCGTCGCCCGTTCCTGGTGCGGCCTCGAAGCCCAAAGCATCGACGACATCCCCTTCATCGGCCACGCGCCCGGCCTCGACGGTCTCACCCTCGCGCTGGGATTTTCCGGTCACGGCTTCGCCCTCGCCCCCGCCGTAGGTCGCGCCGTAGCCGATCTCATCAATGGTCAACCAACCATCGAACTTGATGGCCTGACCCCTGCTCGCATCGCCCACTTCCAGTCATAAGCAAAAGTGCAGAGGGCGCAGCCCATTGCCAGGCTATGGAGTGTCAATAGAATAAGTCTTTTGTAACTTGCCGCCGCAGGCGGCAAGTTACAAAAGACTTATTCTATTGACACCAACACCCTTTTTTTGTCATAATCACAATAGCAACAATCAGCTACCACGAACGCCCGCAGTAGCGTTCAGAACGAGAAAAGCATCATGCAACACATACCAGACCAGGACAACGAGACCGATAGAGAATACGACGAGGGCTATAGCCGCGTCATGGCCTTCGCCACCTACGCCAACTCACGCGGCTGGCATCTAAGCGACCGCCAACTGGTGCATGAAATCACCCAGCGCGAACGAGCCGCCCACATTCGCGAAAAAAGCTCCCTCCCCCTCGTCGGCGCGGGCACCCACTCCGCCGCCTACAATCGCGGCCAGGCCGACGCCCTGCGCGCCATCCTCAAACGCCAGCACGAGGCAAGCTAGGTTTATATTCAATCTGGCTTCCTCTCCCTGCTTTCAACGCGAATAATATGCCCCCATCAGACGTATTCCTTCCCCTACTGTATTCCAAGTAGAGTATGATTGAATCAATTCGGTTCCACTGGAATAAACCATTTATCCTAATTTCTAGCAAATCAATCCTCTTGAGTTTATAATCCTCCGTAGTTGCATCTTTCATACCCTTCCGCTTTCCATTTGCCTGGCCTATGTAGTGTTGGAGGTACATTCTCACATGGCGATCTTTTTCTACGCACGAGTTTTATTTCTATTGCCTAAAGGCGCTTTTCAAGATGTCTACTAAACTCGAACGACTCTTCTATATTGACGCTATTATTCATGATAGTAGCTATCCATCCGTCAAAACATTTATGGAGCGTTTTGAGGTTAGTGAGCGCTCTATACTCAATGATATACAATTTCTCAAAGATCGTCTGAATGCACCAATACAATATAGCCGCACTAAGAGAGGTTACTTTTATACAGATTCTTCGTGGAGGCTATCTACTTTCCCTGTGACAGAAGGCGATCTGCTAGCTTTCTTTCTTAGCGTCGAACTCACTCATCGTTACCTGGGGACACCTTTCGAGAAACCACTTCGTGATTCTATGCAACGTCTTGCAAATATATTGCCCGATAAAGTGCAAATATCCATCAGTGAGCTTTCAAGTCACTATTCCGTTCGAACAGGCGCTACTGCCGAAACCAATCCAGAAACTTTAATAACTCTTCAAAAAGCAATACAGGATCAACATCCGGTAAACATGGTGTACTTTACAGCACAGCGCGGCCAGGAGACAGAAAGAATTGTTCATCCATATCACCTGTTTAATATGCATGGAGAATGGCACTTGATTGCATTTGACCGGTTTCGTCAAGGAATACGTCAATTTGCCTTACCTCGCATACGCGCTCTGCACATACTGGCCGAGGAAACTTTTGAGATCGATTCCGCATTCTCCCCGGAACATTACTTTGGGAAGAGTTTCCAGTCTGAACATGGCGAGAATCTTGTAGAAGTAGCTCTTCTATTCGATGCCTATCAAGCCAGGTATATCCGTGAACGTGCCTGTCATCGTCACAAGAATTGAAGAACAGCCCGACGGCAGCGTTATCATGCGCTTTAATACAGGCGCGATTGGAGAAGTTCAACGTTGGATTATGAGTTATGGCAGTCATGTTCGTGTCTTAGCACCCAGAAAGTCTAGCACAATCTATTATTTCGGAATTTCGCGCAGGTTTGCAACAATACGACAATTCGCAGTAAAACGCAACTATTTTGCAGTCTTGCCCGCTATAATGTGAGCAATTCTTCCAATTCATGAAAGGAGGTACTCAGAGTGGTATCTTTACATTATACAGGTCATCCGCTGTTTGATGTGGGACTTGCCGCAATTACCGCATTTGCGCGCAAGGACGATCCTGCAGATTTAACATTAGATGATCTCAACAAAGTGGCTGACTATATCGAAACATATTATACTGAGCAACCACTCTCCTCGTTTTTGACTGTCTCGCTGATGAACTCAGATTTTACGCAACCAGCCTACAAGGATAACCCTGAACGTAAACGCGCATATGCCCATCGAGTGGCAAGAAGTTTTGGCCCCGATACACCTAAAAGTGAAGAAGTTTGCGTTTTCACAGGACTACCAGCGATGGGACTGCCGCTTTCTCTCAAAGAGGGCAAAGATGCTTTACCATCCTGGAAGAGCCTATCGCCAGCATATACCGCTCATTACAGGTGAAGGAATCATTAACTTTTCGCCCTGGGGTGATCCCGGCTTACCTGTTTCGGGTGAAGCTCTCTTATGCTTACAATTTTTCCCGATGGGCTGTCACAAATGTGGGGGACGGCTACTCGCGATTCATTCCGATAATTCTGAAATTCTTTTAGATGCCGCTCGTGAAGCCCTACATGAGAATGAAAGAGCAATTATCCCTTGCAAAAGCTCAGGGAGAAACCAAACTACCTGATGCGCCAGCAACCGCTCAAACCTTGTTGGTTGATACCCTTTTGAAATTGGATCGTCAGCAACGCGATAATCAGAAAGAGTCTGCAGCCATTTTCTATCACGGCATATCATCTGACGAATAGTGGACAGACCTCACCACTGGATGAGAAAAGTCCCCCGGTAAAGATTTACCATCTTCCCCTGGATATCGTCGCTTTCTGCTCATGTTTAATCATCCTGATTATCGAGATGCCTGGAAAGAGCTGGTGTAGCGGGGGTGGGAACTACCCAAACCATCTAAAACGAATGCTGAAGTGATAGTGTCTATCACCATCTCAGCGGACGACAGGAAACTACCTGTATGAAGATATTTTTCGATTGCCAGAAAATGCACGTAGCTTTGTTCGCATGTATCTGTTGCGCATCCCAAAACGCAATGCCACAGCAGATTGACCCTCGCGGCAATTATAACCCACGGAAAGAAGTTGATCTGGTTTCCTGGAAATTGACAGATCTATTTTTACGAGAGGTGATGCACATGGAAAAGGAACGTATTGACGAAATCCGCAAACTTGGAGATCGGCTTGCAACCTATGTGAAGAACAAGAACGATAAGCGCTTCTTCATGAATTTCTACAAGGTGCAACGCTATGATGACTTTCGTACCTGCTCATGAGAGCAAACTAAATATGTCAAAGCTGGCAAAGCACCATTGATTGAATTTGACCCCTATCTCACCGTTTTTGAGGAAGGTGATGAGGTGATGAGGCCAGACTGGAGATTTGCGCGTGACCTGGTTCTCATCCGCATGATTGAATAGCTTCACGCAACGATGACATTGGTTTGACGCAACATCCCGACGCTTTCCCAGATGACAAGGAGATTGATACCGCTCTCCCTGAGAACGAACAATAACGAAGGAGGTTTATCATGGCATTCGTAACAGGACTTTTACTGATTGATGCACCGGCATCCGCGCTGAACAATCTGGGAAATATTCCTGGAGAACGTGTGGAGAATACAAGCGGCGTCAAAGTCATTCGCACGCGTGAAGGGGCTATTTCCCGTATGTGTCTGCACAGGCATTCCGTTACTGGCTTCGCACTACTGCGCAGGCACGAATTGAAGGCGTGGAAGGCTGCGCCTATTTATCGCGAAGAAAAGATTGCCTATACAGACAGCAACCCCATTATATGGTGGGATGATGACCTGCTTGGATATATGCGAGCGCCGTCAAAGAAGGCTGCTGCAAAGGAACAGAGATCAGCGGATAGCATCACGTCAGGGTGAAACAGAAACGGTTGAGCCGGTTACGCGCATCTCCCCTTTTCGTGTAAGCACCTTGGTATCGATTGCGCCCGCTACAAGATTACCAACGATTTTGGTGTTATGGCTCGCCAGGAAGGAAATCCCGTCCCATTTGAACATCAACTTTACCGTACAACGTTACAAGGTATGTTCTCACTTGATCTTCATGCCTGCGGAACGTTCTCCTATAAGCAAAAGGCTGGCTATCGCAATCTCGACACAGTCCGGACAGAATTTGCAGACAACAACAGCTGGAACACCTACAGGAAGAAAAAGCCTATCAGGCTACCTATAACGGAACGCATCAGGCGCATACAGGGATTATTCGAAGGTCTGGCCTTCTAGAAGGCGGGGCAAAGCAGGCAATCCATTACACCGATGTTACGCCTGCATTTTCGTATTTTGGCGGTCACGCGCGGAGGAAATCACATCTTTGGTCATGTCGTTGGAGCGAATGCTAAAGGGCTACCGGAGATCAAGTTAGAGGCTTTGCGAGAAGCGCTCACGACGATGGGCGACGAAATTTTGTCACCCGTCTATATTGGCTGGGTGCAAGGCTACCTGGATGAGGAGCGAGCGGAAGTTCGAACAATTTATAGCAGACATTCTCCACCGACCATTCGTTATACGTCATCCGCGCGATGCATATCGTGAGTTTGTAGCAGACCTTGCACGACCCGAGAATGCTTTCTGGCTGGCATAGGAGAGATAGCTATGCGAGTGTTGAAAGTTGTTGCGGAAGGACTGACCACATCCTTCCGCCGCCCACATTTCATGCATGGAGTACAACCGACATTTCGAATGCCGCCACCAGCCACGATCTATGGACATATATGCAGTGCGCTTGGGTGATGTAGTATCGCCTGAAGGGATAGCCTTTGCGTATCACTTTACCTCACATGCGGCTTTAGCGACATCGAACATACGCATCTTGTACTCTGAGTCCAGCGGGAAACTACAAGGGACGAACTATCCAAAGGTATTGGAGGGAAGTATTAATCCTTTTAAGCGTGAGTTCCTTTTCCAACCTCGGCTTACGCTTTATCTTAATCGTCCTGAATGGATTGATGCATTTCGCAGTCCGCATTATACTGTAGTTCTGGGTCGCTCGCAAGACCTGTTTATCTACACGTCGATTCAAACCATTGAGCTACAACAGGCTGAGCACGCCTACTTTGAACATACCCTTCTGCCTTATGATATGGCAGTGCAGATGGGCAGCGGCATTGTTGAGCTTCTTCCACGCTACCTTGACTATGAACGCAAACGAACGCCAACTTTTGCCCGCTATTTGCTGCTTACTGAGAGACGTCTTCATAGCAATGAATTCTGGAACTCGAGCCTGAAAGCGCAGCAATGTATTTGGATTGATCCAACCTCTCACATTGTAAAGATGATGCACTATCTGGGTCTGGTCTTCCACACATTTGTAGGAGAAGAACATGAAGTCCATCTCGCTGGCCTGACTGGTTAGAAGATAGCTGGGCAAAAAGCAAACAAGAAGGGAAACAGCAAGGCGAGAGCCTTGCCATGCATACGTGGATGTGCTTGAGCGTTTCGCGGAGCTTGCCCATTTGCGTCCACGTCTTGCTACATATCTCAACGCGCCCAATTTTGGCATTGTCTTTTCTGGGCCTGTTTCCTTCATGATTTTGGCAAGGCTGCCAGTGGTTTCCAGGCAATGTTACGTGGGGGCGAACGTTGGAAAGCATCGACACGAAGTCCTTTCACTCGCATTTCTCGATTGGATTAGCACCATCATTTATCCGAAACCGAGCAGAAATGGGTACTGGCGGCAATTGTTTCTCATCATCGTGATGCAACATGAAATTGCACAAATATGACGAACGTATGGACCCTGACCCGCTATCAGAATTGCTTGCCGAACTTGACGAGAAGAGATGTTCGAGGACTATGGCGATGGCTGACATGAATGTTCAACTCGTGGATTGACGCTCTTGGATTTACATCGTTCGGAGTGCGCTCACTCGTTCCTTGGATGAAGAATACAGCAGTACAGATGATCTGTGCTGAGGGTGATACAGCATACACGCGCATGGCTTAATACTTATCAGATTATAATGATCGGAAGTTGCCGTCGGAACGAGATCAACAGGTATAGTCGCAACGTTGGTTATCATTACGTGGACTAACAACAACTGCTGATCATATGGCATCAGCTCACCTTCCACATGTACCACAGGGGATACAGCGCTCTTGGGAACGTTTTGCCCAGGATGATTTGAAGATAAAGGGAACCTATCACACATCAGCGAATGAGTGCAGCAAACACCATACTTCTGAATGCTGATTGCTCCGACTGGCAGTGGTAAGACGGAAGCTGCACTTTTCTGGGCAGTGGGAGATGGAAGCGAATCATCCCCACGCATCTTTTATGCGCTGCCATATCAGGCCAGTATGAACGCCATGTATGATCGCTTGCGCTCACCTCGCTACTTTGGAGATGCGTGCCGTCGGGCTCCAACATGGGCGCGCGTTACAAGCTCTCTACCAACGCTTGATGAATGCCGAACGTGGTCCCAGATCCGCTTTACAAGAGGCGAAGTGGCGAGAGAACCTTACTCGACTTCATGCCTGCCCTATTAAGGTATTCAGCCCATATCAGATGCTTAAGGTGGTCTACCAGATCAAAGGATTTGAAGGTATGCTCACCGATTATGCACAGGCAGCATTCATCTTTGATGAAATTCATGCTTATGATCCCGACAGGCTAGCAATTATTCTTTGTCTGGTGAGTATTTACGTGAACACTTTGGAGCCAGATTTTTCATCATGTCAGCCACGTTTCCTAATACTCTACAAAATATCATGTCAGATATTATCGGCATCAAAGAACCAATTTTAGCCGAACAGAGACTTGTTCAAGCAATTCCAGAGGACATCACTTGCGATTGCTGGATGGAGATTTGCTGGAAAAGGGTATTGATCGTATCGTGGCCGATGTTCAACAAGGAAAATCAGTTCTAGTATGTTGCAACACCGTTCGACGAGCGCAGGAAATCCATGTACAATTGCTTCTGCATAGCTTCCACCTGAACAGGTAGAACTAATTCATAGCCGTTTCACATTGGAGACCGGCTTAAACGCGAAAAGGCTATCTTTACTCGCTGCAATTTGACGCTGAACATACCGCGCTTGCAGTAGTTGCCACCCAGGTTGTTGAAGTCAGCCTGAATATCGATCTTGATACCATCTACAGCGATCCTGCTCCACTTGAAGCACTCGTTCAGCGCTTCGGGCGTGTCAATCGCGCTCGCAAAAAAGACATTGTACCTGTACATGTTTTCAGGCAACCAGCCGATGGGCAATATGTCTATAACGACAAGCTTGTAAAAAAAACTCTGAAGTCCTTGAAGCTCATAATGACAGAGATATAGATGAAGCGGCTATCAGCAAATGGCTCGATGAAATTTATGAAACATCCTGAGATATACAATCCCTGGAGGAAGCAATATACGATCAATACCAACTTGTGGACGCGACTCTTGCTTGATTTACGTCCATTTAACTCGAAAGAGAAGAGCGAGGAAGAATTTGAGAAACTGTTTGATGGCGTAGAAGTGTTGCCGGACTGTTTTGAGCGCAAGTATGTAGATCTCATCGCTCAGGATGAGTTTATTGAAGCATCACGACTCTTCGTCAGCATTAGCCAGAAAAAATACCAGCAGCTTGCAAGACAAGGGAAAATTCGCTATGTTAGAAGATGATAAACACAAAAGTGGATAGTCATGCAACCGTATAGTTCAGAACATGGTTTGCTCTTCGATACATCTACTGGAGAACTACAGACGGCGATTAAACATCTACAAACCGAAAGAAAGAGAGCACCATGTTTACCATCCATTGCCTGGAAATTGTTGCCGAGGCCAGAACTCCAATTGCACTTGATAAATATTGTGGCTCTGCCTTACGCGGAGCATTCTTCCGTGCTATCTGGGGGCGCTTCTGTACAAACCGTGAATCGCCAACATGCAAAGAATGTCCTCTTGTCATGGCCTGCCCCGTAGCTTCGCTTGTCGCGCCACTGCGAGATGAGGGAATCTCTGGACATGATGTACCTCGCCCCTATATTATCTCACCTCCCTGTAAAGAGCCGAATAGCTATGAGCAAGGAGAAAGTTTCATTTTCGGCTTATCCCTTGTAGGTACAAGTACAAAGCTATTTCCCTATGTCATTCGCTCCTTCCAAGAAATGGAACATTCCACCATTGGTCATCCATTGTCAGAATTACGAGGAAGACGAGGACAATTTCGTATACTTGAAATTCGAGCTTACCACCCACTCACAAAAGAGCGACAAGTCTTATGGAAAAAAGACGATATTCGTCCACAAAAACCTCAATTATGCGTCACATCCATAGATATCGCAAAATATGCTCAAGAACTTCCAACGGATAATATTACCATACATTTCTTATCTCCCACTCGACTCATTTTCGACGAAAAGCTTGTTAAACATCCCAGTTTTCGTGTGCTCGCGCTACGACTGGCAGAACGTACAATAGCTTTGCAAAATGCGTACAGTGACGCCGTAAAGGATAAAGAAACAGAAAATTCAGAGACTCAGATGAATAATAGAGACTGGTACAAACAAATCGACACCTATTCCAGTGCAGTTCATCTCATCAATGACGAAACTCATTGGGAAGACATTAAAAGCTACTCCGGGGCACAAAAGAAAACAACGCCTATTGGAGGTTTCGTTGGGAAAGCTTCTTATTCAGGCGATCTAACTCATCTACGCGAACTTCTATTGTGGGGTGAAATACTGCATGTTGGTAAAAATGTGGTTAAGGGAAACGGAATATACCATATCGAGGTATAGCTGCGGACCGTCTAAGGATAAATGGAACACCCCGATTGAGGCTACTGCAAGCATATTTTCCTGGCTTCTCGCATGCTGGAAAGCACAGATGCATACATAGAGGTCGATCTGCCGAGGGTACTACAAATTCGGCTGAAATGTTCTACCCATTTACT